>OZ244565.1:0-5646166 GCA_965217745.1 Bryobacteraceae bacterium
AAGCGGTGAGCACGCAGATCCTTAATTCTTCCCGGTCCTATGCCGGCAGTACGGCGGACTCTGCTGGTGGTTCGCGCGGCCTGGATCGAGAAACTCTGATTCGCGCTTTCCGCCTGATGTACCTTTCCCGGAGCCTCGATAATCGCGAGGTGCTGCTGAAGCGGCAGAACAAGATTTTCTTTCAGATCAGCGCAGCCGGGCACGAAGCCATTCAAGCAGCCGCAGGAATGGCCTTGCGCCCCGGGTATGACTGGGTATTTCCTTACTACCGCGATCGAACCCTGGCCCTCGCCTTGGGCATGACTGCGGAAGATATGCTGCTGCAGGCCGTGGGCGCGGCCTGTGATCCCAGCTCGGGCGGCCGCCAGATGCCTTCCCATTGGTCGTCTCCCGCTCTGAATATCGTGACCGGTTCTTCCCCCACCGGCACGCAATATCTTCACGCAGTGGGTTGCGCACAGGCTTACCAGTTCGGGCGCGGTGAAAAAGATGAAGTCACCTTGACCGCCTCGGGCGAAGGCGCCACCAGCGAAGGCGAATTTTGGGAAGCCATCAATGCCGCCTGCTTGGAAAAGCTACCCGTCATTTTTCTCATCGAGGACAACGGCTATGCGATCTCCGTTCCGGTGGAACGCCAAACGCCGGGAGGCAGCATAAGCCGCCTACTCGAAGGTTTTCCAGGGCTGCTTCGCCTGGAAGTCGACGGCACCGATTTTATCTCCAGCTACGAAACCATGCGGCAGGCTGTCGATTACTGCCGCGCCGGGCATGGCCCATCGCTGGTGCATGCCCATGTCGTCCGCCCCTACTCGCACTCTCTCTCAGATGATGAGCGGCTCTATAAACCGCAAATCGAGCGCGATGCTGAAGCCTTGCGCGATCCGCTGTCTGTCTTTCCGGATTTCCTGGTCCAGGAAGGCCACTTGGACCACTCCGAACTCCGGCGCATCCGATCGGAGGTGGATTCAGAGGTGGCTCATCTGGCGCAAATCGCCTTGAAGCAGCCTCCCCCTAAGCCAGAGTCTTCGCGGACCTTCCTCTATTCGCCCGGTACTGATCCAGGCGGCAGTTCCTTCGAAACGGAGCCTCAGCTTAGCGGTGAGCCTCGGACCATGATCGATGCCATCAACCAGACTTTGGCCGAAGAAATGCGCCGCGACGATCGGGTGCTCGTCTTCGGCGAAGACGTCGCTGATTGCAGCCGCGAACAGTATCTGCCCGAGTTGAAGGGCAAGGGCGGAGTTTTCAAAGCTACCGCTAATTTGCAGCGCGAATTCGGAAGCGCCCGCTGCTTCAACACGCCCATCGCCGAAGCCGCTCTCATCGGCCGCTCCGTTGGATTCTCGCTGCGAGGCTTGAAGCCGGTGCCTGAGATCCAGTTCTTCGATTACATCTGGCCCGCCATGATGCAGTTCCGCGACGAAGTGGCTAGTTTCCGCTGGCGCTCCAACAATGGATTCGCCTGCCCCATGGTCGTGCGAGTGCCCATCGGCGGATACCTTACGGGAGGCTCCATCTATCACAGCCAGTGCGGCGAAGTCGCCTTCACACATATTCCGGGCTTGCGCGTAGTCTTTCCTTCAAATGCGCTCGACGCCTGTGGCCTGCTTCGGACCGCCATCCGCTGCGACGATCCGGTTCTCTTTCTCGAACACAAAAAGCTTTACCGCGAGCCCTACAATCGCGCCGCGCATCCTGGCCCCGATTACACCGTTCCCTTCGGCAAGGCGCGGCTCGTCAAATCCGGCGACCGGCTCACCATTCTCACTTACGGCGCTCTCGTCCAGAAGTCTCTTCTCGCCGCTGTTCAACTCGAAGCGCGCATTCCCGGCGCAACTGTTGAGATCCTCGATCTGCGGTCTCTCTCGCCCTACGATTGGGAATCGATTCAAGCTTCGGTTACCAAAACCAGCCGCGTGCTAGTGGCTCATGAAGACATGCTCTCCTGGGGCTACGGAGCCGAGCTAGCCGCGCGCATAGCCAACGAACTGTTCACCGCGCTCGATGCTCCGGTAGGCCGTGTGGCAGCTATTGATACCTGGGTTGCCTACAGTCCGCAATTAGAAGATGAGATCCTTCCGCAAGTCAGCGACATCGTTGCCGAAGGCGAGCGGCTGCTGCGCTTCTAGACTTTCAGGCTTCCGCTCTAATTCGCCACCATGCGCAGTCAAGCGCATCGACTAACTGTGTCCACCGTATTGCTGTACGATCATGCGACTCCGTGGCAAAACTCCTGATCGAGCGTCACCGCCTGGAGCCTTCAGAGCGGCGGCCAGTTATCGGCACACACTACATGCTGGGATTGCTGCGCAGCGGCTTGGCGCGTGTTGAAGCGTTCGACCGACAGTCGAGCGGGAAGCGGCATGCCAAGCGCGCAGGAGCAGTAACGCAGGCTCCGCCCGAACCGGGGCCTAGTATTGTGTTTCATGACACGGCGAAAACAACGATTTGCGCCTTTTCAAAGTGCTTTATGGAGGATGTCGCGGCTGGGTTAGACCATGACTTAAGCCACGCGCTGCCCGGAACGGAAGGACAAAAAACGGTCAGCGACACCACCATTGTCCGCTTGATTGCGTTGCTGGATGAAGAAGCCGTATCGGGCGGCGAGAGCGGCCTGCTTTATGCGGAGTCGCTGGCGCGTGCTCTCGCCCTTCGGTCTTTACTGCTAAGTAATCCCAATTCGGAGCTTGTTCAAAGCGCAAAAAAATCCGTCGGCGGGCTGTCCGGCTGAGGCGCGTCTCGAAGCCATGCACGCCGGCGTTGCGGACCCGCCAAGCTTGGGTGCGTTGGCGGAAGCCTCGGGCTACAATCCTCATCATTTTCAACCGCGAGAACGATTGCTTTAAAAACTACTACTCAGTTCCGGCGCTAGGAAGTCAGGCTGAGCCGCTCTTAGGGACCGGGAACAGGAGGACTCTGGCCGAAACCGCCTCTAACCGAGGCGGTTTCGGAAATCGAGATGGACGGCTGGCTTTCGAGAGCTGGGTTCAATCCTTGATGAAGCAGAAGGAAAGAAACGGGCTTAGTTAGCGTACTTCAAACAAAATCGGTGAGCGACTCGGAGAGAACCGGCCTAGTCGCCGTATCAAACTGCAATTCGGTGAAAAACTAAGAACGAGTATAGTTTTTGCAGGAATCGTTCTCATGGTTGAGAATGGGAAAGGAACTGAGATCCCGCAAAAACCCCTCGATCTTTTCTTCCGGCACCCGTCCGCGCTTCTTTGCTTGCACCAGACTATTGAGAATTTCGGCGGGCCAGTGACTCGGGACGATGGCTTCCTCCCGTGCCCGTATGCGATTTAACAAGGATTCCGTAAAAGGGGTCCGCTCATCTTCAAAGCACCACGGGAGCGTGACGGAGGCATCCGGCACAAACGCTGGCATTAGTATTTATGGCCCTCATGCACCAAGTCTTTGATCTTGAGGCCGCCGAGCGTGACCCCTTTGCGTAACTCGCGGATATCATCCACGGCCTGCTCGGGCGTCAAGGGGCCGGGGCGGGTCCACTTCGGTTCCTTGCGCGGCTGGGTTTCCTGAGCGAGCAGCCGTTCGACGTAGGACTCAATCGAGAGGCCGGCGGCTTGCGCTTGTTGAGCGAGCTGGTCGGCGACCGAGACGGTGATGGTCATGAAATAAGGCTAGCACCGGGGTTCCCAGCTTAGTCAAACATAACCTTCTTTATGTTGTAGTAACCTGACCCTTACAAGTCGTGGTGCCCTGAAGGCCAAGCAAACGCTACGCCGTTGATCGTGAGTTTAGGTGGACAGCGGGCAACGCAGAGGGCGCTCAGCCTCCCATTGCATGCCGTTACTCCATGTTGTATACTGAACCGAATGGCTCAGTATAGCCGCAGCCAATCCATCAAACAAACGCTTCCGGTCGGCGACAGAACGGGCGGCGTTCAGCAGTGCGGAAGACAGCTTTCCTTTTAATGACGCTCGTTACGACTGACGTGCCGGCGCAGCAGTAGCCAACGACGGGCTACGCGCCAGTCAATAGAATCCACATGTACTACGAAGTCCACTGCGGCGGCGAACCGGTCGTGTTGCTTCACGGCGCGTTCATGGCCATCACCAACAACTGGGCCGGGTGGATCAGCGAGCTCTCCAAGACACGGAAACCCGTTGCCCTAAACCTGAAGTTCGGCCCGGGCGAGTGATCGGCCAGCGTGACTCTCGATGGATGGGCGATGGTCGCGATATGTCGGCCAGCGTAGATCGACACTACGCCGTGATCGGGTGCAATCGCTCAGGCGTAGCGATTACCATGTTTGAATGACGTTACGCGAATTCTTCATTGAGCGCCTGCGTGAGGAGGCTCCCGTTTTCTTGAAGGTCCTGAGAGCGCTTCCGGAAGACCGCCTTGCTTATAAGCCCCATGAGCGATCTCCGTCGGCGGAGCAACTGGTTTGGACACTCACCAGCGAACTGAAGGCGTGTCTGGAGGTTGTAACGAGCAACAAAGCCGAGTGGCGGGACGATCCACCGCCCCCCTTCAACGAAATGCTTTTGCTGTTTGAGCGATGGTCGAGTGATCTAGGTGAGGGCGTTTCGAAGATGGAGGAAGGATCGTGGAAGCGCGTCGCGCAGTTTTATTACGGTGGAAAGGTGGTGTCCGAACAGCCTGTCGGGCAGTTTCTGTGGTTCATTCTATTTGACGCCATACACCATCGCGGTCAACTGTCAGCATACTTGCGTCCGATGGGTGGAAGCGTGCCTTCGATCTACGGACCTTCGGCCGACAGCAGCGGGACTTGAAAAGATTCGAGTACCGATTTGTCCGGCAGAGTTTACCCAGAATTTGGATTTTGAACAGTAATGGCGGCAGACCATTCGCCACCTTTATTCAACCGCGAGAACGATTGCTTTAAAAACTACTACTCAGTTCCGGCGCTAGGAAGTCAGGCTGAGCCGCTCTTAGGGAACGGGAGGACTCTGGCCGAAACCGCCTCCAACCGAGGCGGTTTGCGGAAATCGAGATGGACGGCTGGCTTTCGAGAGCTGGGTTCAATTCTTGATGAAGCAGAAGGAAAGAAGCGGGCTTAGTTAGCGTACTTCAAATAAAATCGGTGAGCGACTCGGAGAGAACCGGCCTAGTCGCCGTATCAAACTGCAATTCGGTGAAAAACTAAGAACGAGTATAGTTTTTGCAGGAATCGTTCTCATGGTTGGGAGTCGTTCAGCGCCGCGATGGAGCGCTGCGCGCGCGCCAGCATGTGTTTGCCGAACCAGGTCTCGCAGCCGAGCTGCCGATGCTTTTCGATACGCTCCTTCGCTTCGCTCTGCGCAAGGTAGGCGATCAGATCGAGATACTGTTCGCGGGTCAGGGTCATGCGCTGCCCCCTTTGCGCGCATCGATATACAGCGTGACTATGATCTTCTGCAGGTTCTCAGCGCCGAAAGAAAAATCGGTCATCCCTTGACGCCGCGCGTACGCTTCAAGTTCGAGTACCGCATCGATAGCCGCTTTGCCGGCAGCCATCATCGTTCCAGTCAGCGTCAGCGGCGCCGGAGCAGCCGCCGGAACGACAGCCGCAGCAAGCGCAGGCGCAGCGGAAGCCGCGGTCGGCGGTACAGCGTGACTAGTATTTTGTTGAGCCGGAACAGCAACAGGACGGGAGCCTCGCCCGAAATGCGCTCGACCTGGTACTCGACCGCGCGCCGGTTGCCTTGTACGATCTCGCGCTTGCACAGCAGGAACGGCTCCCACGGCGCCAAGACCGAAGCCGCGATCTTCTTAGCCACAATAGGCGGCACAAAGAGCTTGCGCTCATCCGTCAGCGAGAACATCATCTGATCACCGCCGAATTTCGATTCGATGGGCAGTCCGGAGACGAACGCGAGCGCGATCGTCTCCGGCACATTGGTCTGCAGTCTCAATACCTCGGCCACTTCTTTCCTCCGCGTTTAACGTCCGCAACGACTTAGTACACAATTAATTTTTTGCGTACAAGCGGACGTATTCAATTCCCCCGCGGAGAGAAAGGAGGTATAGAGAGTACTACGTGCGAGCGGATGTATACTAAGTGGCGGATGCCGGGAAAGAAGAAAAATGCCGCCGCCGTCGCGCTCGGAAAAAAACGCTGGCAGGGCGTCGAAGCCGAGGAGCGGAGCGCCGCCCTGACCGCGGCCGTCCAAGCGAGGTGGAAGAATACGACCGCGGCGGATCGCGCCGCCCTCGGAAAGAAATTAGCCGAGGCGAGTGCCGCCGCGCGAAAGAAGAAGCAAAAATGACGACCGATCAGTGGATTACCGCCGGCCTGCCGCTTGCCGCCGTCGTTATCGCAATGGTGCGCAACGAGATCGGCCTCGCCGGCGTGGAGCGGCATCTGAGCGGCCGTATCGGTTCACTGGAAAAAGTTATCGATGCCCGTTTCGCGACGGTTGACGCCCGTTTTGAATCGCTGGAAAAAGTTATCGATGCCCGTTTCGCGGCAGTCGACGCGCGTTTCGAGGCTGCCCGGCAAGACTTATTGCGCGTCGAGCAGGTGATGGACGCGCGCATCAGGCACCTTGAGGATCAAAACCGGTAGTACGCGGAAAGCACGTCGTCGGCCGACCACGCAACTAGCGGCGAGATAAACGGGCCCATTAGCGTGTAGCCGACGCTCAACGCCTGCAGGACGCCATTGCGGAAGAGCTGCAGCGAGACCGGCGGCGTCGGCGTCCGCTCGAGCACGTAACGGGTTCCCACTTTGGCCGGCGTGTAGGCGTCGGCGAAGCTAATGGCAAAGCAAGTCGTCAACCGCGCGCCGGGGCATTGCGCGATGGTTCTGGCCGGTCGGCCGACGGAGCAGCCGTGGTCGTCCCCAGCGGCAAGTACGGACCCATAAACTCCAAGAATTCCGGAAAGTCCCCGACAGCTTCGCGCGCTTCTGTTAGGAAGCTATCGAACACGGCGCGAGAGTATCCCGGTTTCTGGCGGGCCGCCTCCATCCGCTTCGAGATATCTTCCATTCGTTCAATGTTCGGTTGCTTCATTTCTTACCCTTCTTCAGTCCGCGCCTAGCGAGAAATCGATCCACAAAAACCGCCATCTCAGGATCGCGTTCCGCTAGCACTTTCGGGGTGCAGGAGCGCCGCGACAAACGATCCCGCGAAGAATTCCCATGCATTCGTGCGCCCGTACTTGGTTATTACCTTATCGGCTTTGTGGGCGCTTGTAAATAACCCCTCCAGGCTATGCCCGTCGCTCCCCGGAGCGACGGCGCTCAAGCTCTTATCGGTGAAGTGGTGTACATGCGCCAGCGCCGTGTCAGCGAGGTTTGCGCGAGCGGCCGGGGAAAAAACCATAACCTCGCGTTCCAGCTCTTTTATGCGCTGTCGATGGGTCGCCAGCTTGGCGCGGGGCCGCAATCGCGCAGATGAGTGCCTCGGCATTCCATCGTCAGTTCAAGACGATTACCTCCATGACGCCGCTGCAATATCAGAAGCAGCTCCGCTTGCTGGAAGCAAGGCGGCTGATGGTGTCTGATATGGTCAACGTCGAGACAGCCGCATTTCAGGTGGGTTACGAGAGCCCGTCGCAATTCAGCCGCGAGTACTCTCGTATGTTCGCGATGTCTCCCCGGCGTGGCATCGCGTCGCTGAAACGAACTGCAGCGTGAGCGTTAGCTGTTGCGGACGGGCGCATTGTGCGCAGCCTAAACCGGAGGCGTGGGCTCCTCATATCCGGTTAATCCTTCACTGGCTTTCGCGGGATCGTAGGCAGGATTAGGCTCCGGCATGGATGCGCTCACGGAATTGCGCCAATCGGCTAGCAGCCCGTGCATTTGTTTCGCTCGTTCTACTTCGCGTTTCACCAGGTTCTGCTTTTCTCCCGGATCGTCCGCCAGATTGAAGAGTTCCAGCCGCCCATCTTCATAGAATTCGATCAGCTTCCATGCGCCCAACCGGACCGCGCCGCCCGGCTTGCCGCCCTGGTCGGAATAGTGGGGATAGTGCCAGAACAGCGGACGCGCCGGCAGGGCAGTTCCCTCCAGCAGCGGCCGCAGCGAGACACCGTCGGTATTGGATGGGCGGGCTCCCGCCGCTTCGCACAACGTTGAGAAGAAATCGATGCTGCACACCGGATCGTCGATGGTTGTGGCGGGCCGCGTTACGCCCGGCCATCGGATGATCAACGGTTCGCGGATTCCGCCTTCATAGAGATGACCTTTACCGGCGCGCAAGGGTGCATTATTGGTCACCGGAGCGGCTCGCTTGCCTTGATAGCGAACGCCTCCGTTATCAGAGAAAAAGACCACAATGGTGTCATCCTTTCTACCCGATTCGTCCAGGCTTTTCAGCAATTCGCCGACCGATGCGTCCGCCGTCTCCACCATGGCGCAGTAGATAGGATCGACGTCTCCCGTTTTGCGGCTGCGGTATTTCTCGATCAACTCCTTGGGAGCCTGCAACGGCATGTGAACGGTAAAATGCGATTCGTACAGGAAGAAGGGCTGCTTCGTATTCTCCTGCATGAATCTTTTGCCTTCCAACGACAGACGTTGCGTCAGGAATTCGCCGGGTTCCAGCTTCAGATTCGGCAAGTCCAGCGGACCGAAGTATTGCGGAGGGTGTCCGGCTGCGTTTCCGCCGACATTTTTGTCGAACCCCTGCTGCAAGGGCGAGTAGCCTTCGCCGCCTAGATGCCATTTGCCAATCGCTGCGCCCTGATATCCCAGAGGGTGAAGCGCCTCGGCAATCGTATTCTCCTTCAGCGGCAGCTCCTGATGGAACGCAGGCGTGAGCAGCTTCGCGTAAGGCCACGGCTTGCGGCCCGGGATCCAATCCGTGAGGTGGAGCCGCGCCGGGTATTTGCCGGTGAGAATGCTAGCGCGCGTAGGTGAGCAGACAGGGCAGGCGGCATAAGCGTTGGTGAAACGCGCGCCTTCCGAGGCCAAGCGGCTCAGATGCGGCGTATCGATAAACGTATTACCGTAAGGCGCTGTATCGTGCCAGCCCAGGTCATCCGTAAGAATGAATAAAATGTTGGGAGCGTTTTTTCCAGCGCTGGTGGCGACCGAAGCGGTTATTGCCCCAGTCGCTATTTTCAAAAAGTCACGGCGTTGCATTTGCATTAGCGGACACCAATTGTTCCCTGTCAAGTGTATGCGAAATTAAGCATACTTTGCGCAATGCCGCCAGGGATGTTACTGCTGGTACGCGACCAGCGAATTAAAGAAGAGCTTGAACGCCTGGTAACTCTGGGCCCGGTATTGCGGCCTTAAACCGAACAGAATAATGTGGCCGCTACCCACTTTGGAATCGACCAGAGCGCTCTTCTCCGCAATTAAGTCACTCCCCAGCAGCCATCCGGAGGCGAGAATATTCTTGGCCGGATAGTCTGCAACTGAAATCTGCTCAGTGGTAAACGCCGGACTCTGTTCGCTCCAGATTGCAATGTGTTCCGGCAGCCCGCGCGTTAACGGGCTCGATAAATTCAGCCGGACATTCAGCAATGACCCTGGAGAGTAAAACGTCCCAGTGCGGCTACTGTCCGGAGAAGGCTTCCGGGTTCTATCGCGGGACTCGTCGCCGCCCGCCTCGGCCGTTCGTCCACTCAAGACGTCAGTGGCCTGAGCTCCCAAGCTGTCGATGCAAAAAGAGGCAGCGCGATTGAAGCAAAGCACCGAGCCTCCTGCGCGTGCGAAATCCTTGACTGACTCGATTCCCTTTGCGCCCAAACCTCCCACGTATTCATCGGGCATGCTGCCTGGTTTGTAACCCTGCGTGATCGAGCTCTCTGATTGATCGGGAAAGACAATGGAGTCAAATTTTCCCTTCAACTCTCCCGCCTGCAAATCTGCATTCGTCACATCCTGGAAGGCGAACCCAAACTTTTCGAGCAGCCAGCGCGTCCAGCCTTCGTCCATCGCCGGCATATAACTCTTGTAAAGAGCAATGCGCGGTCTTGCCAACTTCTTCCAGCCGCTGCCGCTCGCGGAGGGGGAAAAGTCTCCACTGCTATCGTTCCGCCATACCGGCTTCCCTGCTCTCCAAAGTGAATTCACGGTTTTCCAGGTGTCTGTGTCCGCAGCCGCAAATGCTTTCGGACTGGGCGCGTCGAATGGGAATGTCTCCCGGACCAGCTGCCCGTTTACCGGCTCGTCGACAGCCTTTACATCAACACCGAACAACAAGGGCAGCGTCTCCGCCGTGGTGTCGTAAGGGCGCTTGGGCGGTCCTCCAGGATACATCCGCAGGTCCGGGTAATCCTGCCGCTCGAGTAAGGCTTTGGCCCAACTGCTGTAAGGCTGCTGCATGGAGATGACATGATCGCCAGCCGCGTTTTTCTGAATCTCAATAGCTCCGAAATTCAACGTCTCCAGAAGCCTGCGGGTGGCGCCCGGATCACGCTGCTTAGCCGGAATCACGAAGGCCTGCGGAGTCGCGCGCTCCACAGCGCGTTGCGAAACCTTGTAGTAGTTCCGCGCCATGTCCTCGCGATGGATTGCCGCGTTGTGCAGCAGCGACTCGAAGGCAATCATCTGGTAATCGACAATATCGCGCAAACGCCAGGTTCCGCCCGGCCACGGCTCGAGAAAATTCCAGCTTCGCTGCTGCGCGTTATAGCCCAGGGGATGCGTTGAGAGATCTTCCGGCTTAACGGTGATGGGAGTAGCAAGCTTCGCGCTCGCCGATTCGCTCAGTATTCTCAGCCCGCCGTGGAACGCCCAATAATGCCGGGCGGGAGTCCAGAAATCGTACGCCGCATTTATGGCTACGCCCGGCTTCCCTGCCCCCGTCAGATCGGACGCCATGGAAGTACCGATCATGTTCATCTCCTGCACGATGATCGGATCGATATTGGGCTCGATGGGATCGAGCCAGGGCGGAACAAAGATACGCGACGCCGTCGGCCCTTGCTGGTGTACATCGTAGACGATCTCAGGAAGCCAGCCGTTGTAGAGCTTCACGACATTGCGGGTCTCCGGTTGAGAGAAGATGTACCAATCGCGATTATTATCGTGCCCCACGTAGTGCTGGTAGAGTTCGGGCGGGCTGGTTCCTTCGTATGGTGTGTTCAAGGTCTTGCGGTACCAGCGAGTAACGATGTCTACGCCGTCAGGATTGATAGACGGCATCAAAACCAGAATCGTGTTTTCACGTATCTGCTTGAATTTCGGGGATTGATCGGTAATCAGCTTGTAGGCAAACTCAACCGCCGTATGAGTCGAAGCTACTTCCGTGGCGTGAATGGAGCAGGTGATAAAGACAATGTTCCTTGCCTGCGGAAACAGCTTCCCGGCCTGTTCGGGCGTGGTGACTCTGGCATCCGCCAACTGGTGCTGAATTTCGCGAAACCGGTTCAGCTGCTTCATATTCTCCAGCGAGCTGATGGTTGCCGCGATCAACGGTTTTCCCTCTACCGACTTCCCGATTTCTTCGACGCGGATCAGGGGACTGGCGGCGGCCAGCTTATTGAAGTACGAGACCACCTGATCCCAGTCGAGAAGCTGGCGGTCGACGCCGATGGGATGGTGGAACTGGCTCTCCGGTGTGGGTATCGCGCCGGCACAGCAGAGAGCCGAGGCCAGAAGCAGCAGTAATGATGAGATACGGTGCATTCAGTCTGTTCCGTTTCGCTTTCGATCAGAGTTTAAAACACTGCTGCCGCCGGTGGGATGGTTGGTTAACAGGTACTTTCCGCCGCTATAGGCGGCGACGAAGAGCTGGTTTCGCGCGATCAAATTTTCGATGCGCTCCACGCCCTTCTTTTCGGCAACCAAGTAGTAGCGGCGGCTCTCAGGCCAACGGCGCTGAAAGTCGCGATCGTCGATGAAGACAGGTGGCGCTCCTGGTGCGTATGAACCGTAGACCAGGTTGTTGAAGCGCCCATTCAACAAGAGCGCCGATCGATTGGTATAGAAGAATACCGACGAGAAATCATAGTAGTGATGGTCGACAATCAACTCGCCTTCCGGCCCTTCCATTAGCGCTCTCGCCAGGGGCCTTGAGGACAAGTAGGGATCGAACACAACCATTGCCAAGCGAGCTGCGTGGAAGAAGATAACCATCATGACCGCCGCGGAAAAATAGGCACGAGGATAAGCACGATGCGAAGCTCCTCGAAAGGTGCCCAGGCAGCCCACGATAAAGGCCACAGCCGCGACCGCCAACGGCAGCCGCAGATAAGCGAACGACTCGATGGTCAAATCCTCCATATGGCCCAGCGACAACTTATAGGCAGCGGGATTTTCTGTGAGCGCGCCGGAAATATCTCCAGGCGTGGGAACCCCGTGCACTAGGAACAGAAGCGTGATAACGGCGATGGCGGCCAACGAGCTGACGGCGGAAATCGCAAGCGTGCCCCGGCGAATCCAGATGCCGCCGGCAGCCATGCCTGACCCGATCAAGAGCGCCAGGGCCGGATAGCAAGGCATGGAGTAATACTCCTGCGTTGTCGAGAATGTGAAGAAGATCATCACGAAGCCCACCCAGCACAGCGCCAACAACCGGGTTCTTCCGGCCCGATCGAGCGGTTTGTATGACAGCCCGAAGAGACTGGGAATATAGAAGCTCCAGGGGAAGAACCACAGCAGATGAAATGACCAGAAGAGCACGCGGGGAACGGTGTCGTAATCCCGCGGATAGCGCATGTTCAGGAATCGAAGCAGCTGTTCGTTGATGAAATAAAACCAGAGAAAGCCATGATATTCGCCGGGCGCGCTGCGCATGGTGAATTCGAAGTAGGGCGGGTTGCGGAGTGTAGCCAGAAAGTGCCACGGCGCTGCGATCAGCAAGATGATCAACACGCCTTGAAGCGGCTGCAGCTTCCGCCACGTGCGAGCACTGAAGAATTGCCCGCTGAAGAACAAGTAAGTCAATCCGGCCCCAATGGGAAACACAGCGCCGATTAAGCTCTTCCACAGCAAACCAAGACCGATACTGGCCGCAAAAAGAAAGGCCCATAAACCTGGCCGCCGCTCTTCCTCGTCGAGCGCCCGCAGGAAACTCCACATAGCCAGGGCGACGGTGGCAGTCAGCATCACATCGGGAATCAGAATGCGGGTAAACAGGAAGAGCCCGATGCAGGTAGATACGCACAGACCTGCATACAAACCGGCTCGCCGGCCGAAGGCCCAAATGCCGAACGACGTTGTGACCCAGGCTAGACCGACACAAGCCGCTGCCACAGGAATGCGGGCTACCCAGTCGTAAGCTCCGAAAACTTTGAAGCAGATCGCCATCAGCCAGTAGATCAGCGGCGCCTTTTCGAGATACAGGACACCGTCCAGCCGGGCCGTAACCCAATCTCCGGAGGTGAGCATGTTCCGCGCGATCTGGGCTTGCACAGCATCCACATCGTCCATCAGAGAAGGCGGAGAAATAATGCAGCCGAAATAGATCGCGCCAGCAAACAGAATGACGATGAGAACAGCGATGTAGGAGCGGTGGTCCGGCCGCCGTTCGCCTTGCGCAGTTACGGCGCTGGGTGCTGAAGAATCGGAGATCAAGTCAGGTAACGAGCGGTACGACGGCTTTTAGTATCCTTCAACATAACAGGCTGGTTCTAGCGCATGCTTCCGACTTCACTCTCAATACTGTTACTGGGGCTGGCGTGCATTCCCTTCATCTATTACCTGATCGTTCTATTTAGTACTTTTCGATTCTTCAGCAGGAATGCACCGCCGGAGGCCGCGGCAACGGCTTCATTTACGCCTCCCATCAGCAATCTCAAGCCGGTGCGCGGCATGGATCCCGATGCGTATGAAAACTTCGCTAGTTTCTGCCGGCAGGATTACCCGGATTTCGAAATCATTTTCTGCGCCGGCAGCGAAGATGACCCGGCAGTTCCGGTCATCCGCCAACTGCAGAACGACTTTCCCGATGTTCCGGTTCGCATTCTCTTCGGTTCTGGCCGTCTTGCCGCTAACGATAAGGTTGCCAAGCTGGCTCGTATGGCTGCGGAAGCACGCTTCGAGCATCTGGTGATCAGCGATAGTGATGTCCGTGTGCGGCCGGACTATCTGCGCAGCCTGATTGCCCCGCTGGCCGACCCTCGCACGGGAGCGGTTACGTGCTTCTATGTCTCCACCGGTGAGAAATCAATATTGGACGAATTGCAATCGGTGGGGATGATCACCGACTTTTATCCGGGAATTCTGGTCGCCAAGCAGCTCGACGGCGTAAAGTTTGCGCTGGGACCCACCATTGCGACGACCCGTACGCGGCTGGCAGGCTTCGGCGGATACGAAGCCATCGCGGACCAACCCGGAGACGATCTGCTGGTTGGAAGACTGATCGCCGAAGACGGCTACCGCGTCGAGCTGTTGAACTACTCGATTAACACAGTGGCCGATTTCGGCTCCTGGAACGATCTCTGGCACAAGCGCATGCGCTGGCTGGTCGTCATGCGGCACATGCGCCCCTGGGGTCATCTCGGGTTGGTGTTTACGCACGGACTTGCCTGGTCGCTGATCGGCATTGCCGTGCATCCAACCTGGTTGACTGCCTGCTGGATGCTCGGCCTGTATTTCGTGCTGCGGATGGCCATCCTATACAGCATTGGCGTCTGGGGGCTCCGGCAGAAATTCTCTTTCAGAGCCGCCGCCCTGGTGGTCTTCTGGGATGCCCTGGCTGTGGCGCTCTGGCTAGCCAGTTTCACGCGCAGCACAGTTCGATGGCGCGGCGGGAACTATTTCATCCGCGACGGCAAGTTGGTCCCGGAGTCCACTGCAGCGGCGCACTAAGAGGCTAAGCCGCGCGCGGCACTCCCACCAACTGATGCACTTTGTCCATCAATTGCTCCGACTTGAAAGGCTTCGAAAGATAGTCGTCCATGCCGGCGTCGAGACAGCGCTGCCGGTCTTCGTCGCGCGCGTTCGCGGTCAGCGCCAGTATAGGGATGCGCGTCCGTCCCGAGCGTTCCGCTTCCCGGATCTTGCTCGCTGCCTCGACGCCATCCATGCGCGGCATCTGCATGTCCATTAATATCAAGTCGTAGTTTTTATGCTTCCATGATGCGATGGCCTCCGCTCCGTTAGCGACCGCGTGTACCTGGCAATTGGCTTTCTTCAACATCTCCACTACAATCTTCTGGTTGACGACGTTGTCCTCGGCCAGCAGTATCTGAGGTGAGTTGCCGCTCAGTCTGCTTCCCGCCGACGCCTCCGTGGAATCGGCAGCAGCCGGCTTACGGCCCGCGCTGTTGCTGCCGAGCAGATCTCGCACCAGGGTGAACCCATCCACGCCGGGCATGTCAGAATCGATCACCACGGCGTCGAAAGGATTGTGGTCTCGTTGGGCTTCGGCTATGGCGCGGACAGCTGCATGCGCCGAAGAAGCTTTCGTGACGACGGCATCGCCATCCCCAAGCGTCTTTTCTATGTTCTGCAGATTGGTTTCGTTGTCATCAACCACCAGCAGCCGCTTGCCGTCCAGCACAGCGCGAGTCTCGGCTCTCGCAGCATCCCATCCGGAATCCGGCAAGACACTGTGCAGCCAGGTACTGCAATGGAAGGTGGAGCCCGCCCCAGGTTGGCTTTCCACCCTGATTTCTCCGCCCATCAGCCTGGCTATTTGTGCCGAGATGGTCAGCCCTAAGCCGGTGCCTCCAAACTCGCGGGTAATCGAGCTGTCGGCCTGGGTAAAGGCAGCGAATATCTCTTTCTGTTTCGCCTTCGGAATGCCGATGCCGGTGTCGCGAATCGAGAATCGCAGCTGAACTTGATCCGGTTCGGAGAGAATCAACTCGCAGCGCAGTTCCACTTCGCCTTTGCGCGTGAACTTCAATGCGTTCCCGAGCAGATTAACGAGAATCTGCCGCAGACGGGTGGCGTCGCCCTCCACTTGGAAGGGCACGTCAGACGAGATGAAATAAAGCAGCTCCAGGTTCTTCTCGTGCGCCTGATACGCAAACATTCTGACTGCTTCAGTGACGAGCCGGTGCAGATCGAATTGCGCACGGTCAAGTTGCATTTTGCCGGCCTCGATCCGTGAGCAATCCAGAATTTCGTTAATGATGCTCAGCAGGCTGTTTGCCGATTCGTTGATACTGCCCACGAAATCCCGCTGAATGGGAGTGAGTTCCGTTCCCAGCACCAGTTCCGCAAGACCGAGAATGCCGTTCATGGGGGTCCGGATCTCGTGGCTCATGTTCGCGAGGAAATCCGACTTGACGCGCGAGGACTCCCGCGCTTCTTCGAGGAGCTTTGCCGAGGCTTGCACCTGTGATTGAAGCTTCCGATTGGTGAAAACAGCGAAGAAGAAACAGCCCGCCAGGCAAGCACCCGCAAGAGCGCCGGCCCAAATTGGTAGACGGAATTCAGTAAGCGCGAAGACAAGTAAAGCCATGTGCTCGACGGGCACGTAGATCCTCTACTTGGGATATCGCGCAAAAGCAAAGCAAGTTTGAGCTTATTTACGGACGGACAGATTTATCCTGTACCCATTCAGGCGTTTGCTGAAGCTGCCAACTCGACACTGGGAGCGGTTTGCCGTGTACGGCGGTTAGTTCCACTCCGCCAGTCAATTTGAGGAAGCAGCATGGCCGGATCGATGCGGTCGCGGTACTGAACGGCGATACTCATCATCGAATCGAGGAGCGAATCCGAGAGCAAGTGCGGCTCCAGCCCGAGATCGAGCAGTTTCGAGTGCCGGGCGTTATAGTAGTGCTCTTCTTTTTCGACGCGCGGATCGGGTAGGTGGCGGATTTCGACCTCGAGACCCAGATCCGCACTGGCGGTGGTAACCAGAGCGGCGAGGTCGAGTACCGAAAACTGTTCCGTGAACTGATTGAAGACCCGGCACTCGCCACGACCGGCGGGATTCAGACATGCCAGCTCGACACAGTTGACGGTGTCTCGAATGTCCAGAAAGCCGCGGGTCTGTCCGCCTTTCCCGTAGACAGTCAGAGGATGCCCAATGGCGGCCTGCACACAGAACCGATTCAGCACGGTACCGAAGACTTCGTCGTAGTCGAAACGATTGATCAATCCCTCGTCGAGCGCGACTTCATCGGTCAGCGTTCCGTAAACCACGCCTTGATTCAGATCGGTCGCGCGCAGTCCCCAAGTGCGGCACGCAAACATCATGTTGTGGCTATCGTGCACCTTTGAGAGGTGATAAAAAGAGCCGGGCTGCTTGGGAAAGGGGAGCAGATCGCTGCGGCCGTTATGCTCGATCTTGATGTAGCCTTCCTCGATATCGATATTAGGCGTGCCGTATTCGCCCATGGTTCCCAGCTTGACCAGGTGGCACTCCGGCTGAAACTCCTGTAAGGCAAACAACAGGTTTAGAGTTCCAACCACATTTGTAGTCTGAGTAAAAACCGCGTGCTTGCGATCGATCATTGAATAGGGCGCCGACCGCTGCTCGGCAAAGTGAATCACCGATTCGGGCTCTTCTCTCCGGATTACATCAGCCAGGAAGTCGTAGTCCGTGATGTCTCCAACATAGAGGTCGATTCGTTTGCCGGTTAGTTGAGTCCACAAGCGCAATCGTTCGGTGAGAGGACGGATAGGGGTCAAGGTTTGAACACCTAATTCAAAGTCCCATTGCCGGCGGGCAAAATTGTCTACGATTGATACCTCATGTCCGCGGGCTGAAAGGTGCAGGGCTGTGGCCCAACCGCAGTATCCGTCACCACCTAAAACGATGATCTTCATGTATCTTTAACTGACGGTTCGCGATCCGGGAAGGTAACATCCGTGGTGTCTGCATTCGTCGATCCGACAAAGCCCGCACCAGCGAAAACAAGAAGAGTACCAAGCCAATGAGCGGGGCTGACATCCTCTTTTAGAAACAGCCATCCCAGAACGGACGAGATGACATAACCGCTGGCCGTCAGTGGAAGCACGTAGCTCAGATCAGCGACGCTAAGCAGTGCCATTCGAACGAGGAGACTGGCAATCAGCAACAGGATACCCAGTGCGACGAAGGGATTTAGCATCGCCCACAGGTATGGAATCGGGCTGATGGAGAGAACCGTGGCAATGTGGTGCATGCCGTAAGCCAGAGACAGATTGCCAAACGGCCTCAGCAGCAAAACCAGGAACACAAGCTGAAGCACCTTTCTTTTACGCTGGATGACGTCGGCTTGTGACAATCCTCATTTTATCCCGCCATAGGCGAAGATGAGGAGAATCTACGCGAAACCAACGGTACGCGGCGGAAGTCAAACCTCACGAAACAACATGCCAATAGAAGATTTGAAGCAAAGCGAAATGATGAGCCACTTGATCGGCGCTCTGGAACAAGGGCAGGACATTGGACACTACGGAAGGCTGGTTTTTGTCATGGTGGGACAGTACTTTCTTTCCCAGCAGGAACTAATCGGCCTCTTGACGAAAGATAAGGATTGCGACGAAGCAAAGGCAAAAACTCTGATTCAGCAGGTGGAGGCGAAAGGCTATAATCCTCCCAAGCGCGACCGTATTCTGGACTGGATGAATCAACAGGAATTTGCTATTTGCCAGGATCCTGATAATCCGGATGCTTGCAACGTCTACAAGAGCCTCGAGTTTCCTCCTGAAATTTACGACAAAATCTCTTCTTACTACCAGAAGCAGTCTTAAGCTGGGCGCAGTCGCCGTCCTGCTGCTAGCGGCGTCGATCTTCGGTCTCGCTTTTCAAAGCAGCGGGGCGGACACTTTCCGCTTCGCCATTCTGGGAGATCGAACCGGAGAAGCCGTTACCGGCGTGTATCCGGAAGCTTGGCGTGAGATCGCCGCGGATCATCCGGACTTCGTCATCAACGTCGGAGATACCATTCAAGGTCTCGACGACTCAAAGATCAGAAGCGAGTGGCAGCAGGTCGAAAGAGTCATAGCACCCTACCGTAAATTCAATTTCTTTTACACTCCAGGCAACCATGATGTCTGGTCGAAAGCCTCGGCTGCAGCTTATGAAAAGTATTCCGGCAAACCGTTGCAGTACAGCTTTGATTTCCGGCAATCGCACTTCACGATTCTAGACAACAGCCGGACGGAAGACTTGCCTCCGGCGCAGTTGGACTTCCTAGAAAATGACTTGAAGGCGCATTCGAAGCAGCCCGTCAAGTTTATATTCTTTCACCGGCCGTCATGGATTCTGAAGGTTCTGCTGCGCGATCCGGAATTCCGGCTGCACCGGCTAGCCAGGAAATACGGCGTTCAGTATGTGATTTGCGGGCACATTCACGAGATGCTGCACTTCAAAATGGATGGCGTGACTTATCTGTCGATGGCAAGCTCGGGCGGTCATCTGCGCAGTCCGAAGACTTATGAAAAAGGTTGGTTTTTTCAGCATACGCTTGTGACCGTTCGCGGGAGCCAAGTGGAAATGCGCATCAACGAGCTGCAAAAACCGTTCGGCCAATCAAGGTCGACTTCACCGGATGATTGGGGCGCCGCGGGATTGAAATCGTCAACGCAGTAGGGTTTCCAGCTGTACTTTAGTTTCCGTGCCGCCATCGCGGTACTTGACGATGATGGGGGTGTAAACGGACAATCCCCACTCTGCTCCGACGCCGGAGGCAATCCGGCGGCTTCCGGCCACCACAATAGCTTCTTCGGGAATGACCAGCGGCTGGTCTCCCTCGGCACGGTAGGTCTTACCGCGCACGATGTCATAAACCGGAGTGGACCGGTTGAGGATGCATCCGCTGCCCAGAACGGCCCGCTGCTTGACGATGGTTCCTTCGTAAACACCGCAGTTGCCGCCGATAAGAACGTCATCTTCTATGATGACGGGCATTGCTCCAACCGGTTCCAACACTCCGCCGATTTGGGACGCGGCCGAGATATGGCAGTTACTGCCAACCTGGGCGCAGCTGCCGATGAGCGCGTGAGAATCGACCATGGTTCCGTCGCCGACATACGCGCCTACGTTGATGTACATCGGCGGCATGCAGGTAACTCCGCGCCCAACGTAGCAGCCATCACGAACGCTGGAGCCGCCGGGAACGATACGGACACCAGAGCCGGCAGTAAAACTTTTCACCGGGTAGGTGAATTTATCGAAGAAGGGCAAAGGACCGGACCCGCTCATATCGACGACGCCGCCCATGCGGAAGCCGAGCAGAATGCCTTTCTTTACCCAACTGTTGACCCGCCACCCAGCGGCTTGCGCAGTGTCGGGCTCGGCGGATCGAATGGTTCCGTCATTCAGCAGCGCCCGGAATCGCTCGAAAATCTCCCGATGTTGGTCTGAATAGCTATCGGGTTGGTTGTCGAACAGGCCTTCGACGGATTCACGAATGGATTCGCGCAATCCGGTCAAGCTTGCGCTCCGGCTACAGAAGCTTCGGCGAGCAGGCCGAGGGAATCGAGTACGCGTTCAATCTTCGCTTTCGCGACGGGCTCGGGAGGAACTAGCGGCAAGCGGTAAACGGGTTCGAGGAGACCCATTTTGTGCATGGCGAACTTCACGGGGCCAGGGCTGGTTTCTATAAAATTCACTTCCATCAGTTCACGGTAGCGGCGCTGGATTAGCCGGGCTCGCGTGAAATTGCCTTCGATGGCGGCATGGGTCAGTTCGCTAAATTCCTTGGGAATCTGGTTGGCGACGACAGAGATGACGCCGCGGCCGCCGAGGGCAGTAAGGGGAATGGTGACGGAATCATCGCCCGAAAGCAGCGTGAACGACTCCGGAACCTGCATGGCGAGACTGGCCATTTGTCCGATAGAACCGGAAGCCTCCTTTACGCCGACGATGTTCGGGATCTCGGCAAGACGCAGCAGCGTTGCCGGTTCCACGTTTACGGCAGTGCGGGGCTGAACACTGTAAACCACAATCGGAAGGTTAGTCGATTCCGCCAGGGCCCGGTAGTGCTGGTAGAGCCCCTCCTGAGTGGGCTTGTTGTAGTACGGCGTGACCGAGAGAATGCCGGATGCGCCGACGCGTTTCAGTTCAGCAATCAGTTCAATGACTTCGGCAGTGCAATAGCCGCCGCCTCCAGCCAAGACCGGAACACGTCCACGCGCCTCCTCGACTGTAATCTCGACCACCCTGACGTGTTCGTGGCGGGTCAGAGTCGGGCTTTCACCCGTAGTCCCGCAGGGACACAAGAAATCGATGCCAGCTTTAATCTGCCGGTTAACCAGGCGGCGAAGCGCGGCTTCGTCCAGCGACAGATCCTGGCGGAACGGGGTAACCAGGGCAGTACCACATCCAGTAAACATAGGCCTAATGCCTCCATTCTCGATCATTCTGGCTGCGTGGGCGGCTGTTTTGCGATTCGAACCCAAAAAGCATGTCTTCGAGGGTGTAGACACCTTTGCGGCCAATGATCCATCGGGCGGCTTGCAATGCACCTTCAGCGAATCCTTCGCGGCCGCGGGCGGCGTGCCGTAGCGTAATGGTGTCGAATTGCGAATCGAACCCAATCTCGTGGGTACCGGGATGGCGGCCAGCGCGATTCGAACCCACGTCGATGGGCAGACGGTACCCATGCTCCTTCATAGCTTGTACCAAGTGGAGCAGCGTACCCGAAGGAGCATCTTTTTTGGCGTCGTGGTGGATCTCCCAGGCCCAGGCGCCATATGAGTCTTGGCGGCTCATCAAATCTGCAGCTGCTGCCACCAAGCGGCGAAACAGAGCAATCCCGATAGAGAAATTTGCACTCCAGATTAACCCGGAATCAGCTGCTTGAACAGCGGCTTGGACTTCCGGCAAATGCTGCAGCCAGCCGGTAGTACCGGCGACAGAGGGAATTTTCAGCTCCGCTAAACGCGACAGATTGAAGGAAGCGGCTTCGGGGGTGGAGAATTCAATCGCGGCATCGATTCCATGGAAGGCCGTTTTCGTGATTCCCTGCCCTCCGGAGTTGCCGGCGCCGCCGAGCCGGAGCGCGACTTCGAATCCGTGAGCCGGAGCCATCTGGTCGAGAAGCCGCCCCATCTTGCCGTAGCCGACGAGCGCGAGTTTGAGCGAGGCTGACATGAACCTGGCTTACGCGGGGAAGGCGGGCGCAAAGACGGCGGCATCGAGTTCCGAAAAGAACTCATCATGCAAGGTTTCGACGGCACGCGCCCGGTCGCGCTCGTCCACGACGAAACCGATATTCAGCAGAGAAGCGCCCTGCGAAATCATCCGGATGTTGACATCTCCGAGAGCATGAAACGCGCGGCCTGCGATGCCGACGGTGTGCCGGATATTTTCTCCGACCAGGCAGATGATGGCTTGCGCTGTTTCGGTGGTGACTTCGGCGAACTCGCGCAAATCGGCGGAGATGCGTTCCACATTCTGCGCGTCATCGACTGTCAGAGAGACGCTCACTTCAGAGGTCGCGACCATGTCGACGCTGGTTCGATGGCGGTCGAAGACCTCGAAGATTCTGCGGAGAAAGCCGTGAGCCATCAGCATGCGAGTGGATTGGATATTCACCACTGTCACTCCAGTTTTGCAGGAGATAGACTTCACCGCATTCCTGCAGGGTACCGGCTGCGAGGCGATTCGAGTACCGGCCACTTCCGGACGCCGGGAGTTAAGAATGAGCACCGGAATGTTCTTTTCGACAGCGGGGAGGACGGTGGCGGGATGCAGCACCTTCGCGCCGAAATAAGCCATCTCGGCTGCTTCGGCGAACGAAAGGCTTTTTACCAGGTGCGCTCCGGGGACGACGCGCGGGTCGGCAGTCAGCATGCCGTCAACGTCGGTCCAGATTTGAATCTCCTCGGCTCCCACGCCCGCACCGATAAGCGAAGCTGAGAAATCAGACCCGCCGCGTCCGAGCGTGGTGGTCTGGCCGGACAGGGTGGACCCGATGAAGCCGCCCATCACGACCACCCGGCTGGCGGCCGCCGGCTTCACTTCGGCTGCGAGGCGCGCGTAAGTCTCTTCGAACAACGGCTGAGCCTGAGTGTGGCGGTTGTCGGTGAGAATGACACGCCGCGAATCGATGTGTTCTGTCTCGATACCCGCGGCCCGGAAAGCGGACGCAATCACCAGGCTGGAGAGACGTTCTCCGAGACTGGATATGGCGTCGACGGAACGAGGCGAGAGTTCTCCAACGATGGAGACGCCCTTGACGAGTTCCTCGAGCCATTCGAAGTGCGCGCGAGTGTGACGTTCGAGATCCGCAGCGAACGGTCCGGCCAGCGGGAGGCCATTCGAGAGGTGAAAGGCACGCAACTCATCAACCAGGGATAGAGCAGCATCACGGCGGCCGGCAGCGGCATCGGCGGCAGACTGAAGCAGCTTGTTTGTGGTCTTCCCCATAGCTGAAACGACCACAATGGGACGGCGATGCTCCACCGAACGGACGATGTTAGTGACACGGCGGATGGCTTCCCCGGACTCGAGGGAAGTGCCGCCGAATTTCATGACGATCATGGCTTAATCGCCCGTACTAATTTAGCCAATTAGGCCTTCCGAGACCATTAACTCCGCGTTAAGGACGGCCGCGCCGGCAGCGCCGCGAATGGTGTTGTGGCCGCAGGCCACGAATTTTACGTCGAGAACCGGGCACTCCCGGATACGCCCGACGAATACGCTCATGCCCCGGTTGGAATTTGCGTCCCGCCGCGGCTGTGGGCGATCCTGCTGGGACAAATATACGACTGGGCGGGCGGGCGCGCTGGGCAATTTGCGTTCCTGCGGCAGAGCTTGAAACGATTGGATTGCGTCTTGAACATCGGCCAGGCCCGGTTTTTGGGTAAGCTCGACCGAGACAACAACCATGTGGCCATCGACCACCGCGACACGATTGCAATGCGCGCTGACCCGCGCCGGCGAGGGCTGAAAAGCGCCTTCGGAAAACTCGCCCAAGATCTTCTGGGTCTCGGTCTCGATCTTCTCTTCTTCGCTTCCGATAAAAGGCACTACGTTCCCGATGATGTCGAGGGAGGGAACGCCTGGATAACCAGCGCCGGATACTGCTTGCATGGTGGCGGCGAGCACCCGTTGAATCTGGAACTGTTTCAGCGGGGCGAGCGCCATGGTCAGAACGATGGTGGAGCAGTTCGGGTTGGTGACGATCATGCCTTTCCAACCACGCGCCTGCTGCTGACCAGCGATGGCCGCAAGATGGCTGCTGTTGACTTCGGGAACGAGCAGCGGAACATCGGGCTCCATGCGATGGTTCCGGGAGTTCGAGACGACAACATGGCCGGCGGCCGCGAACTGCCGCTCGATCTCAGTAGCTATGGAAGCATCCATGGCCGAGAAAACCAGCCGCGGAGCTGAACCGGGCTTGCTCCCGGAGACTTCGAGATTAGCGGCCTCCGCAGGCATTTCTCCTTCGAGACGCCAGGCCGTCGCATCCCTTAACTTTTTACCGGCTGAACGATCGCTAGCGCCTAGCCATGTCAAACGGAACCACGGATGATTTTGGAGGAACTGAATGAAGTGCTGGCCGACCATGCCAGTCCCGCCGAGTACGCCGACTTCGATAGGTTGCATGGGTTATTGAAGGCGGATGACCATCTGCTTGTAAATCGCGACGGCTTCCACTAGTTGGTCTTTGGGAATGCGCTCTTCCGAAGTGTGCGCAACATGAATGCTGCCGGGTCCGACCAAGTAAGGTTCGCCCCAGGCTCCATTGAAGGCTGGGATGTCAGTGGTGTATGCCACCACGGTGGTGGCGAAACCGGATAATGCATTCAGATGCACAGCGGGAATGAAGAGCACCTCTTCCGCTTTCGCATCAGGAGCCGCGGCCAGTGCCATGTCACGGCGCAATCCAGCAGGATCGCCAACGACCCGGATGAAGACTTCAGCCATGGCATGATCGGGAATCACGTTAGGGGCATGCCCGCCGGCAATGGTGCCGATGTTCATGGTGCTGGGGCCCAGAGTGGAATCGACCGGCATCTGAATGGCGCGGATTCGGGAGAGCGCATCGAGGAGCTTTTCGATGGCCGACTCCCCGAGTTCCGGATAGGCTGAGTGAGCCATGCGGCCTTGCGCGGTTACTTCGAAGCGGATAGCGCCCTTGGAACCGAGGGCCAGCTTGTTTTCTGTCGGCTCGCCATTGATCAGGCATTTGCTTCCCCGGGTGTTTTGGGAGGCGGCAAGCGCACCGGCGCTGTTGCGCTCTTCTCCCACTACAAAGAGAAGGCCGAAGTTGCGCTGCCCTCCGTCGAGAAGCTCTCCGGCCGCAGCTATCATGGCGGCGATGATGCCCTTGGTGTCACAAGCTCCCCGGCCCCAGATATGAGTTTGATCCTCACGCGAAGGAATAAAAGGGGGCACCGTATCCATGTGCGTGGAGAGCACGACATGCGGCTCACCGAAACGCACGAAGATATTGTTGCGGTTCTCCTCGACGGCCATGCGTTCGATACGGCCGTTACCGCGCGCGCTGAGATCCGACAGCAGATTGAAAAGAAAGCCGCTGATTTCGCCCTCATTCGGGGTGATCGATTCTATGTCGATCAGCCTCCCGGTGAGTTCAAATACTTGCATTGTTTTTGGTGGGCACGCAACTTTACTCAGCTCTTTCTCGGGATCAAAACCGAAGAAGACAGGTGGTTAAGCGGGCAATCTTTGAGGATAACAAAGCGGCACGGTTTTCGCGTTAGGGCGCTGAATGATGTTTTCGCTTTTCCCTCGAACGATAATTTCGGGAAGAGGGCTTTTGCATTCTAAATGAGCGCCTGAAGTTCATTGCTGAAGTGCTTTCCAGACGATTAAAGATTGGCACGATTGAATTTGGAGAGAGCGCGTGTCGCCTTGCTTTTCAGATCGACTGGGTTGTTCGAGATCTACTTTGGCGAACTTTAGCTTGGATTGCTGCATAGCCCGACCGGGACATATAGACCGAATCCCAGCTGCCTGATTCCCCATTTCAGGCGGTCGACGACGAGCGTTATGAAGACCGCCTGATGAGAACGCCTAAGCGGTGTGCGCGTGATCGGAAGCGATGCAATTTACGATTAGCGCGTAGATCGCAAGTGACTACAATCAGGGCCTGCGCCATCGCACCTTGACGTTGGGCGATCCCGGGTCATGATTAACGACGTCAATTCAATTTTCTGAGCGCTAGGAGCGATATATCTGGCGACCCCATAATTACGGTTAAGGACTCATTCGTCGACGTGCCCCAGCTTGGTAGCTGGTGGCCTCTCCGCAACCAGAACTGGCGCTTCTGAAGCTTTTGTCGGGAACATGCGGTCGGATTCCTCAGAGTCGACACCTGGATACAACTTTATCTCCTTGCCACGATCCGCTGCAGAAGCGACTTGTTTGCGGCAGCCGGTTGGCTCTCGGCGGCCATCTAGAAATCGGCTCGATGGTCTACCAAGGGATGATGGATGCCTGAGGGTCAGTCATGCAATGGATCATCGGTGCTCCCGACCTCCCAGAGGGGCTTCTGCAGCTTTTGGAAGATGGACGCTTAGCGCTATTTTGCGGCGCGGGAGTATCGTATCGTGCCGGCCTACCGGGCTTTTGTGGTCTCGTTAATCGCGTATATCAGCAGACGAATCAGGCAAAGTCGGAACTTGAACAATCCGAATTTAATCGGCTAAATTTTGACCGCGTTTTGTGGCTCCTTGAATCCCGAATCGGCTCCCATACCGTTCGGAGGGCCGTGATCGACGCCCTCGAATTAGATCCATCCAGAAATCTGGCCACGCATCGGTCACTGCTTGATCTTGCAACCAACCAAGAAGGTATGTGCCGCCTGGTCACGACAAACTTTGACCGAGGCTTCGAGTTCGCGGGATCCGACAAAGTCATGATCGACACCGCGCCTCGTCTCCCGGTGCCCAAGGCTGGAATTTGGAACAGCGTCGTTCACCTCCACGGCCGAATTTGCGACGCAGATCCCGACGGCAGATCTTTGGTTATGACCAGCGCCGATTTCGGATCGGCGTATCTCACAGAGCGATGGGCCAGCCGCTTCCTGAGCGGACTTTTCAGGAGGTTTGCGGTTCTGTTTATTGGGTACAGCGTCGACGACCCTGTTGTTCGTTACATGATGGACGCGTTTGCGGCAGACCGGGTGCTTGGTGAAGGCGTGGGCGACGCATTTGTTCTAGCCGGTTGCGCCGCCGGCGACGAGGAGAAAGAAGCCTGCGCGTGGAGGGCAAAGGGCGTGATCCCGCTTCTCTACGACCGTCGCGACAACCATTATGCCCTTCATGAAACCCTATCAAGGTGGGCGGATTGCCATCGAAGAGGTCTTCTGGGGAAAGAGAGCATCGTCCGAGAACATGGGAGCAAATTACCTTCCAAGCCGTTTGACCAGGATCCTGTCGTCTCCCAGGTCGTTTGGGCAATGCGCGAGGAGAGTGGTCATGTTGCAAGCGTCTTCGCACGGCTTGATCCGGCAGCTCACGTCGATTGGTTGGGTGTGTTCGAAAAACAAAAACTACTGGCTCTTCCCTGCGCTCCCGGTGCTGCCGACGACGACGATCGTTGGAGAGTGCCGCTAGCGGACTGGGGCGGGCGAACCACCTTTGCGCCAAGTCTTCATCCGATCTCCAGAGAACTCGGCGAGTGGATTGCGCAACATCTCGGCACGCCAGAGGCGATGGACTGGGCTTTGCGGTCAGGCTCCGTCTTGCATCCCGATTTCCGCCGGATCATTCGGCGACGACTCGCAGACAAGCCCGACATGCCTGCGGCACTCCTCTGTCTGTGGAAGGTTCTCGCAAGTGAGGCCGCGCTCGTCCGGCGCAACGTCCACCAGTTCAGCTGGGACTTTATCAAAGCGGTGAACTCGGGGGAATGGGACCTTCAACTGAAGCACTGCGTCATTGACGCCCTTTCACCGGTTCTGGAATTTCGACCGTCCATCCACCGAGTCATGTTTCCGGATGACCCGCGGGACGATGAGGCGATATCTCACTTCGCCGAAGTCGAGGTCGTGCCGCAGTGCAAAGATTCCTATGGTCGACTGATCCGTGCGATTGACAGATCGCCTTTAAAGCAGCAGATTTTGTCTGACCTTGCTGATGATGTGACGGGCCAGCTAAACCGCGTGATGCAGCTCTACGAGATGATGCAGAAGGCAGGACCGTTGTTTGATTGGAGCTATTCGGACCAGCCCTCTATTTCGCAGAATTCCCGCCATCTTAAATGGACCGTGTTCTTGGAACTCTGCAGAGATAGCTGGACTGCTCTCCTTAAAGAGGACCCCGTTAAGGCCCGTCGTCTAGTAGAACGCTGGAGGACTCTGCGATACCCCGTTTTCCGACGGCTATGTTTTTTCGCTATGGCGGCATCCGGTTTATATTCCCCGGAGGATTGCCTGGCTTGCGTCCTGGAAGATGATGGGTGGTGGCTCTGGTCGGTGTACGTTGACCGAGAGAAATTTCGTCTTCTCGACTCAATCTGGCCCAAGCTCGGTGAGGAAGCGACGGCGGAGTTGGTGGCTCGGATTCTGAGCGGGCCGCCAAGATCGATGTTCCGAGATGATGTGAGTGAAGAAGACTTCGATCGAGAGGTTTGGCTTCACTTTTCGAAACTCCAAAAAACGGGGAGATGTCTGCCGGAGCCTGGACAGGCGAAGCTTGCCGAGTTGAGCAATCGCTACCCTGAATGGAGGCTCGATGACGACGATCGCAGCGAGTTCGCTGTCTGGATGAAAGGCGGATTTGGGGAACCACCAGTTGAGAATCAAGATGAGTTCGTCAACCTGTCCGACGACGTGGTCATTAAGCAGCTCGGTGCAGCGGAGCTACTAACCGGCGATCTAGCACGGTGGCGGCAATTAATTAGCGTGGACCCAATCCGGGCATCCGCTCTGCTTGCTGCGATGGCGCAGGCAGATAGCTGGAAAGACAAGATTTGGTCTGCCGCGCTGAAGGCCTTTGGCGTTCAGAAGCAGACGGTATCACAGTGGCCGAAGCTGGCTCCGATCCTCGCGAATGCTCCAGATTTTTTGCTTCGCGAAATCCGCATGCCGCTTGCATGGTTCCTTAAGGAAGTAGCTCAAGCGCCAGAACCCGAAGATAAGCCACAGTTCTGGGAAGTGTGGGATCGTCTCCAACCACACGCATTCCGCGATGCGCCAGAGGATGGAGCCGACCCGTTGACAGCGGCACTGAACACACCGTCGGGATATCTAACTCTAGCCTTGCTGGACTACGTGGCGAGTACGCGACCGCAACGCGCTCCCGATCTGTCATCTGATGTGTGGCAACGGCTGACATTGCTGATGAAGGGCGAGGGCCAATCATTCAAGCTGGCAAGAGTACTCTTGGGATCTGGTCTGGCATGGTTTCATGGATTGAACCCAACATGGGTAGAAGAGCATTTCCTTCCATACTTCGATTGGACTCAATCACAGGAGGCACCCGGAGTCTGGCGCGGATTTCTGTGGCAGGCCAGGATCACTCCGGAGCTGTGGCCTAATATCAAGACTCACTTCCTTGCAGCACTCAGACAGAAGCACCGCCTAGGGCATTCCCACGACCAGATCTGTCAGCTTCTCGGTGGGATTTGCGTCACCCGGCCAGAATGGCTGACCACCGTTGAGACTCAGACGGCCCTCCAATCTCTCGACGGCAAAGGGCGCGCGACAGTGGCGCGTGTCATCTGGGATCGCCTGGAAGGAGCAGCAGCGCAAAGTGAGCCGCTGTGGAAAGACCTGATCGGTCCATGGCTGCATCGCGTGTGGCCGAAAGATCTTGATTTGCGAGATCCGGATTCCTCGTTGAACCTGGCAATGGCCGCAAGCTACGCGGGCACCTCTTTCAGGTCTGCGGTGGATTTGATCGCACCCTTACTCGTCGGCGCCGAACATTGTTCTCTTCTTTGGGAACGGCTGTTAGAGAGCAAAATTGCCGCAGTCGAGCCACAAGCCACCCTTAAACTCGTCAGTATTATAGTTTACACAGAGCAGACTTGGCCCGACCCCAAACTTCGTGAGATCCTTAACCGGATTGAGGTAGCGGATGCTTCTGCAACTAACCAGCCGCTATTGCGCGATCTAAGCGAATACCTCCTCCAACACAACCTATAAGATTTCCGGAAACTTAGTGCACGCACGTTCTAGAGACCACAGCGCATCCGGAGAATTCTATATTTGCTGCCGCTGCGGGTGTCAGTGGCGATTGACCTGGATAGTCGGCTACCCGGAAAGTGGGAAGTCGCGCCGCCGTGAGTTCGGCGACGGCACCCCTACCTCAGGAATTCTTGTATGAAAGAGGGTCACCCTTGTTCTAGACTGCTCAGACGAACCGCTTCACGTGTTTCAACTGAAAGCCGGGCTCTTAAATCGCCATTGACTCGAACGCGGTGGGCGATTGCAAGCGCATCAGCAGGCGATAGCGGCGCGCTTCCGTGCCCTTTGCGCTTCCCGAGTTGAAGAATCCGTTATCATTTTGTTGGCGATGGCGGCTGAAGAGCGGACAGTTGAAGCGCGCGCGGCAATGGACGGAGAGCGTACTGATGCTCGTCCGGCGTACGTGATCACGCCGGCCGGACCGTTCAAGAGAAACTTCCTGTTACTCAGACATGCGATTACCGCCGCCATTGAAGACAACTGCTTCGGTATTGCAAAGGGGGCCGCTTACTCCCTGCTGCTTTCGCTGTTTCCGGTGCTAACCGTACTGACCTCGGTTTTACTTTATGTGAAGGCAAGCGCGGTGGTGCAGGTGCTGGCGCATTTCTTCGGTCAAATCGTTCCGCCGGGTACGGAAGAACTGGTGGTCTCCCGCCTCAGGGAGCGGGGGGTTAAGCCGGTTTCAATTTCGATTGTGTCGTCGCTGGTTGCGCTGTGGGTGGGATCGGGCGCGATGATCAGCCTGATGGACGGATTCCAGGCGGCGTACCGGATTCCGATTAAGAGGTCGTTCATAAAAGAGCGCGCCATAGCCATTCTGCTGGTGTTTATCGCCGCCCTTCCGGCGGTGGCGGCTTCGGTATTAATCCTGTCCGGGAACCGGATTGAGATGACGCTGCTGGACCGCGGCCAAGCCGGCTATCTGAGCGCACCGGTGGAGCTAGCCTGGCGGGCGGCAAGGTATGCCATGGCAATTTTGACCATCATTTTCGTGACCGGCCTGTTGTATTTCTTCGGCACCAATAATCGAACTGAGCCGGACCGCCTGCACCGCGCCGCGAAGAGCCGGTTCTGGCGGGTGTGGCCGGGAGCCATTCTCGCCACCGCGTTGTGGTTAATTTCGACGGCCGGGTTTGCCTGGTATGTCCATCATTTGGCGAACTACAGCTTGTTCTATGGCAGCATCGGAGCAGTGGTCGTGCTCACCATTTGGCTGTATCTGATCGCTTGCATCGCTCTGATCGGGTGCGAGTTCAATGCGGAGCGGGAGCGCAGTAATCATCTGCCACCCGCCTACTGAACGCTACTCTCAAGAAGAGGCTTATTCCGCGCCGGCGAGGCTGCGCTGCTGCTGGATGAAGCTGGCCGGGGTTGCGTCGGCCGGGTTCTCGAAGATAATGTCGCCTGGATCGCGGCGCGGGGTGTCGATGGAGACGAAAACGACCGGCTCCTCCAGAATCTCCGGGAGCGCATGCACAGTTCCGCGCTTGAAAACCAAGAGATGGCCAGGCTCAAATTCACCGGCGTGGGCAGGGTCGCCCATCCAGAAAGTGCCTCGCCCCGACAGAACGATAAGATGCTCGTCGCTCTTGGCGTGGTGGTGCGGCGGTGTGCCGCGGTAGACGCGAAATACCCGCGTGCTGGCCGTATCGCCATCGGTCATGTAATGATCCACCAGCAGCGTTTCGGCGGTCTGCGGCAAGCCAGCTGCAATTTCGTTAGTATCGAATCGGCCGTGATCCGGCGGAACATCAGGTTTGCTCATCGTGCATTCTTCCGAATCTGCATTCATTCACTGAGTATTGCCGAGGGCACCTAGAATGCCATCCCAGAGCGCCAAGCGCGCCGCGATGGCGTTTTCCGCGGCTTTGGCCGCCTCAATCCAAAGCTTCTCATTGCTGCCGCAGAGATCGCTGACCATGCGCAAGGAAAGCGGGCCGTGATTTTCGCCATCTACTTCGATGTGCCGCTCCAGATACCAGATAAATTTGCCAAATGCGCCGAGGCCTTTCTGATTCAGGTCGCGGACAAGCTCGCGGAAGAGGCCGGGAATGAGATCTTCGCGGCCGAAGGTGAAAGCCGCGGCCATGGCGCTTACATTCCCGGCTTCAATGCCGCCGAAGGTTTGATGAACGAACTGCCGCGCGGGAGCGGATAAAGCTGCGTGGTCAACAAGCTCTGACGGTGTTTTACCAGGAGCAGCGTTTTGCACTCGTGCCAAGAAATTGCGGATTGTGCACGTGTTCGCGCCACAGGCTTCCATAGCTTCCAGGTAAAGCTCAAAGTGGCTGATGGAGCGCCCTTCAAAGATGTCACTCTCCTCGCCGAGAACAATTTCGTTGATAAAGCGACGGCTATCCGGCCAGCGTGAGGGAAGCCAAGGGACGGTGACGCAAGTCAGGTTCTGCTGCAGGGCTTTGAGCAGACTCATGAAATCCCATACCGCGAAGACGTGGAATGACATGAAGGTACGGAGGTCACTCGCCGTTTTAATGGCAGCATAGAGGGGATGGGCGGCGAGGCGGTTCCGTAAAGGAGCGATGCGCTCCTCGATGTAACCGATGGAGGAGGGAGAAGCTGTTGTGCTCACAACTTTATTGTCCGATCGTGCTTTCGAGAGGGCTCTGGGGGCGCTTCAGAAGCCGGACTAAAGACTGATTCAGCTGGCAATCGATACTTCGGGGGACGCGTTTTCCATCTGGGTAAGATCGACGCCTTCCCAACGCGCCACTACGGCGGTGGCGACGCAGTTGCCTAATAGATTGACTGAAGTCCGGCACATGTCCATGAGGGCGTCTACTCCGAGGATCAACGTGATGCCTTCGAGCGGCAACTGAAAAGTGGATAACGTTCCGGCCAGAATCACAAGGGAGGCACGGGGTACGGCCGCGACTCCTTTGCTGGTCAGCATCAGCGTCAGCATCATGGTGATCTGGGTGGCAAGCGGCATGTGCACGCCGGCTGCCTGCGCGATGAACATGCTGGCCAATGACAGATAGAGTGTCGATCCATCCAGGTTGAAGCTGTACCCGGTTGGCAGCACGAAGCCGACAATATGTTTGGGGACACCGAAGCGCTCCATGTTTTCGAGCGCCAAAGGCAGTGCAGCTTCACTGGATGCAGTGGAGAATGCCAGGAGAAAAGGCTGGCGCACAGCCAGGAAAAAGCGGCCGATGGGAACCTTGGCAATCACGAGGGCCGCGCCCAAAACCAGGGTTACGAAGATGGCCTGGGCCAGGTAAAGCGTCCCCACCAGCTTGCCCAACCCGAAAAGCACTTTTATTCCCTTGGAACCGACGGTGACAGCGATGGCAGCTCCGACGCCGAACGGAGCGGTGTACATGACGTATTTTGTGTAGCGGAACATCACTTCGGCGATCGAAGACGCAAATTCGAGCACTGGTTTCGCTTTGGCGCCGACAGCCGAGCAGGCGGCTCCAAAGATAAAGAAGAAGACCACCATTTGCAGCACGTCGTTTTGCGCCAGCGATTCGAAGATGTTGGCGGGAACAGCGTGCTCGAACACCTGGCCGAGAGACACAGGTTTGGCGAGCGCCGGAACCGGCGGCGATCCGCCAGCGTTCAATGCCACGCCGACACCCGGCTGGAAGAGATTGACCATGACCAGACCGATAATGAGCGCGAGCGTGGTGGCAACTTCGAAATAGGTTATGGCCTTCAGCGCGATGCGTCCCATGGTCTTCAGCTCGCCCGCGGAAGCAATGCCGTAGACGAGAGTGCCGAACAGAAGGGGGCCGACAATGGATCGGATCAACCGGAGAAAGATATTGCTGATTGGGCTGAGACTCTTAGAGAACTCAGGAAAAAAGACACCAAGAAACACACCGGCGACGAGGGCGATGAGGATCCACGAGGTAAGCGAGACCCGCTTGAGAATGGCCATAACGCTAACGTTCTCCCCACTTTAATTTTTCACGTAAAACATCGAAGAATAGCGACTTCGGAGGCCGGATCAACTGAATGGTGCAGGAAGAAGAACGGCAGATGACGGTATCGCCGGCCGAGAGCGGCTCACCCACCTGGCCGTCGATGGTCAAGTAGGTGCCCTCAGCACCATGGTTAGTAATGCGAACCACTCCGCTGTCGGGCACGATTACCGGGCGATTCGTCAGCATGTGCGGACAGATAGGCGTGATGCAGAAAGCCCGTACAGAAGGATAGATGATGGGGCCACCGGCGGACAGCGAATAAGCGGTGGAGCCGGTGGGGGTGGCAATGATGAGGCCATCGGCTTTATATGCGGCGACAAAATGATCGTTCACATAGGTGTCGAGGTCAATCATGCGCGCGAGTTCCGACTTGGTAATAACGACATCGTTAAGCGCGCAGTAGCTGGCGACCCGTTCGCCATCGCGCAACACCTGGCAATCGACCATGGCGCGGCTTCCAACGCGGCATTCGCCTCGAATGGAGCGCTCCAGTTCGGGATAGAGATCGGGCAGTTGAATCGCCGTTAGAAAGCCGAGATTGCCGAGGTTTACCGCAAAAATGGGGACGTCGAGTCCGGCCACCACGCGGGCAGCGGAGAGCAGGGTGCCATCGCCGCCGAGGACGATGAGGAAATCAATGGTATGAACCAGCTCTTCGCGTGGATAGGAAACTTCAACTCCGGCATATTCGGCCGTTTGCTGGTCGCAGCGATAGGCAATGCCGCGGGCCTCGAGCCAAGCGAGCAGGCCGCACACGATATCGACGGCCTGGGCAATCTTGGGTTTGGAAATGATTCCGACGGTCTTGATATCAGGCATTGGTCCGGACGCCGAGAGGAGACCTCGCGTAAGAGATAGAGTAACCTGTGGCGGCAGAAGTGCTGTTCGCGCAATTACGAGGATCGTCGCGCATGCAGCAGAAATTCACGATTGCCTTCCCTGCCCAGGATGGGGCTGGTCATAAGCTTGCTGTGGAAACCGGCGGTTTTAAGTGCCGACGCCACTCTGTTGACTGCGAAATTGTGCAGGACCGGATCATGCACGATGCCCCCTTTGCCAACGTGATCGCGGCCCACTTCGAACTGGGGCTTCACGAGCACGACCCAGTCTCCGCCGTCTTGCAGAAAGGGAGCGAGAGCGGGAATCAGAAGGGTTACCGAGATGAAACTAACGTCGCAGGTAATGAGAGAGACTTGCTGGCCGATGCGGGAAAACTGCAGATGGCGGGCATTGCAATTTTCGTGCAGAACCACGCGCGGGTCTGTGCGGAGCTTCCAATCGATCTGCCCCGCCCCGGTATCGACAGCATGAACGCGTGCCGCGCCATGCTGCAACAGGCAATCGACGAAACCTCCGGTGGACGTGCCGATATCGAGACAGGTCCGTCCGCTGGCATCGATAGCGAAGCCTTCTAAGGCAGCCTGGAGTTTGAAGCCGCCGCGGCTGACATACGGCAGCGGCTGTTCGACATGGACGCTGGCGGAGACAGGAATCAGGCGGCCAGGCTTATCAGAGCGCTGGCACTCGACGGTAACTTTTCCAGCAAGGATAAGGGCTTGGGCGCGCTCCCTGGACTCGGCCAGGGAGCGTTCGACCAGCAGCAAATCGAGCCGTTGTTTCGGGGTGTTCGACGGCTCTTCGCAAGGCATTTTTCAGGCCTGACGGAACACCACGAAATCGGCGATTTGGCGCAGCCGCTCGGCACGATCGCCAAACGGATCCAATGCCGCATGAGCCCGTTTGCGCTCTGCCTCCGCCATTTCGCGCGAACGAGCCAGACCGTAAACCGCCGGGAAGGTGATTTTCTGCTGGGCCTCGTCTTTGCCGGCAGTCTTGCCCAAGGCGACAGACGATTGTTCCACGTCCAGCACGTCATCGATGATTTGAAACGCCAATCCAATATGCTCGCCGTAATCCGAGAGCGCCAGGAGTTGGTCTTCGGTGGCCCCGGCGTAGATGGCTCCCATCCGGACGCTGGCGCAGAGAAGAGCGCCGGTTTTAGCGCGGTGAATGGAATCGAGCAACTCTGCCGTGGGCGACTGCCGTTCTCCCTCGATGTCATGTACCTGGCCGCCGATCATGCCGCGCACGGTGCCCGCGGCTCGGGACAGTTCTTCCACCAACCTGATTTTCTGTCCGGCCGTGATATGAGGAAGCCGGCTCAATACTTCGAAAGCCAAAGTAAGCAGCGCATCACCGGTAAGAATGGCCAGCGCTTCGCCGAATACTTTATGGCTGGTCGGACGGCCGCGCCGCAGGTCGTCGTTATCCAGCGCGGGCAGGTCGTCGTGGATCAACGAATAAGTGTGGATGAGTTCGAGCGTTGCGGCAGCATTTTCGACGCCATGCAGATGATCACTGATGGTTTCCGCGGCGGCGATCGCCAGCACGGGACGAATGCGCTTGCCTCCGGCGAACAAGCTGTAGCGCATGGATCGATGAATGGAAGCAGGGGAAGTTGTTTCGTCCGGAACCCACTGCTTTAATACCAGGTCGACTGCTTGTACCTGCGCGGCAAGAAATTCAGCAACACTTGTAGTCTGGGCTCCAGTCATTTTACTTCGCTTTGTCAGGATCGAACGGAACGGCAACGGTTCCGGCGCCTCTTTTCATCAGAATCTCTATACGCGTTTCGGCCTGCTCCAGTTGGCGCTTGCACTCGGCGCTGAGCCGCATCCCATTCTCGAATAATTCCAGGCTTTGCTCGAGCGGAAGATCTCCGCCCTCGAGTTTTTTCACGATCCGTTCGAGTTCATCAAGACTCGCTTCAAAGGAAGGTGAGGAACCGTTTTCCTCAGGCATCGCACCATTGTAGCGACGGCTGTAGCGACGGGTTCTAGCAACGGGACACGTGCAGCTTACGGCATGATGAGAGAACATGTATGCAAGGACGCAGAGCGATGAGCACGGCACCCAAGTTCCCGCCAATCACTATCGAGCAATATATGGGGTTCGAGGCTCCCGAAGGATACCGTGATGAGTTGATTAAAGGCGAGGTTGTCCTGTCACTCGATGGAAAGCCCTTGCACCACGATGTCGTAGAGAATATAGTCTTTGCCCTGAAGAAAGCAGTCGCGCCTGGGTTCAAGGTGGGAACGAGGATTAATTTCCGGATGCCGGAAGCACACAGCATGCCTTCTCCGGACATCTGGGTAATCGATCAACAAGAGTGGCGCGAAGCCCGCGAAAATGAAACCTATCCGAAGGGCAGCCCGATCCTCGCAGTGGAGGTGATCTCAGCTTCCAACAGAAAACGCCGCGTGACGCAAAAATCGCATCTATACCTCGAAAGCGGCTCGTCCGCGGTCTGGTGCGTGTATCCAAACAAGCATGAGCTTGCCGTACACTCGCCGTCTGGCGTTTCAACTTATCACGATGCACCTGAAGTGAAGGTTCTGTTGACCAAACCTCTGTCAGGGGCAGTTCTGCTTTCGGATATCTTCCGGCTCGAGTAGCACAAATTGTTTTCTACCTGAGCCCGAATTTACCTGAGCCCAAGTTGAACTAGAGTGGAGGTATGGCAGTACCCGCCACAAGCCGACCCGCCTTGTTTGGCTGCGACTGACTCCGCTGTTCCAGCGGCCTTCCCTTTTCAATCCGATTACAAGTTTTCAGTAGGTGGACTCTTATGCTGATGGAAAAAGTAGCGCCGGAGCTATTGCCGCGCCGGATTACGCAGTTGCCCGGGCCGAATGCGCAGGCGATTATCGAACGCGATCGGGCCGTTCTTTCGCCGTCGTACACGCGCGGTTATCCGCTGGTGATGAAGCGCGGCCAAGGCGCAGTGGTGGAGGACGTGGATGGCAACCGGTTTCTCGATTTCAACGCCGGTATAGCTGTCGTGGCGACTGGGCATGCGCATCCTCGGGTGGTGAAAGCGATCCAAGCGCAAGCCTCGGAATTCCTGCACATGTCGGGAACCGACTTCTACTACGAAGGAATGGTGCAGCTAGCGGAGAAGCTAGCCGCGCTGACTCCTGGAGGAGTGGAACGGCGTGTTTATTTCGGCAATTCGGGCGCGGAAGCCGTGGAAGCAGCACTGAAGATGGCCCGGTATCATTCCGGGCGCGATCAATTTATCGCTTTTCTAGGAGCCTTCCACGGACGCACCATGGGAGCGCTATCGCTGACCGGAAGCAAGGTGGTGCAGCGGCGCGGTTTTCATCCTTCGCTTCCCGTGCAGCACATCCCCTATGCCTATTGCTATCGCTGCGCCTATGGAAAACAGCCGGAAACCTGCGATGTGGAATGCGTGAAGGTGCTGGAAGAACGCCTGTTCAAAACCATTCTGCCAGCGGACGAAACCGCTGCAATTGTTGTCGAGCCCATACAAGGCGAAGGCGGTTATCTGGTTCCTCCGGCAAAGTTCCATTACGAGCTGAGAAGGATTGCGGATAAGTACGGTATTTTGCTGATTCACGATGAAGTGCAGTGCGGCATGGGCAGAACGGGCAAGATGTTTGCCTCAGAGCATTTCGGCGTCACGCCGGATATTGTCACGCTGGCAAAGGGAATCGCCAGCGGCATGCCCCTGGCGGCGACGGTCGCTCGCTCTGCAGTGATGGATTGGCCTCCGGGCGCGCACGCGTCGACCTTTGGGGGGAATCCCGTTTCTATCGCCGCGGCGCTGACCACTATTGAATTGCTGGAAGAGAGCCTTTTGGAAAATGCGTCGGCTATGGGCAGCTACATGCTGGGCCGTATGCGCGAGTGGCCGCAGCGGTTCCGGTATGTCGGCGACGTACGCGGCCTGGGCTTGATGATCGGGTTCGAAATGGTTTACGACCAGACGACAAAAGAACGGGCTCCGGAGTTGCGCGACCGGCTGGAAACACTGGCTTTTGAACGCGGCCTGCTGGTGCTGGGCGCCGGGCCGAACAGCATCCGGCTCTGTCCGCCACTGGTGGTGAATCGCGACCAGGCGGAGTTTGCCGTGGATAAACTCGAAGAGTGTCTGCGGCTACTGGAACAATAGGCGAAGCTCCTGAATCACTCGCCGTGAGTGAACCGGCCGGTAGGCAGCTTCCGGTGCTGGACGTTGGCTGCGGCATTAACAAACATCCGGGATCGATCGGTCTCGATCACAATCCGGGCACGCGCGCCGACGTGATTGCCGATTTGGACCATACTCCTTACCCGTTCCGTGACAACTCCTTTCGCGAGGTTCGCGCCATTCATGTCATAGAGCATGTGGCGGATGTCATTCGGCTGATGGAGGAATTTCACCGGGTGCTGGAGCCTGGCGGCCGGGCTGTGATAGTGACACCGCATTACACAGACTTCAGTTCCTTTTGCGACCCGACGCATCGCTGGCACCTGAACAGTTTCTCGCTGCGCTACTTCGGTGAAGATAATGCAGGCTACGGTTACTACTCACCGGTGCGATTCCGTGAGATTTCGACAAACGTTCGTCTACTTGCCTTGTGGAGATACCTGGGATTTGAACTGCTGGTAAACGGATCGCGTGCGTTCCGCCGATTCTGGGAGTTCTATCTCTGTTACGTGATCCGAGGCAAGGTGATCGAATGGAAACTGGAAGCCCGCAAAGAAACACTTGGTCGTTAGCTCCGCGGCAGCTTTTATGGAAATTCAGCGATGCTGCGCGGCAGTTTCGCGAAAGGCAGACCTTGACGCCCAGCGCGGCGCTTGGCAGGCGGGGTGAAGACTTGGCCCACCGTTACCTGCGGAGCTCGGGCTTTACGGTGCTGGTCCGGAACTACCGTCCCGCGGGTGGGGAGGCCGAAGTCGATATTGTGGCGCGCGACGGAGACACCACGGTGTTTGTGGAAGTGAAGTCCAGAAGCAGTGAGGACTTTGGGAGCCCGGACCGGGCGATCGATGAAGAAAAGCGCCGGCACATCACAAGTGCAGCAAGGAGTTACACCACGCGCGCCGGCATCGCCTGGAGTAATGTTCGCTTCGATGTGATTACGGTGATTATGTCTTCGCCTCCTTCCATCGTTCATCACCAGGATGTGTTCTTTTACGGCCGGGCTCGCGATTAGCTTCGACGGTCTTAATACGCGATTACCTTTATTCGCAGAGTGATTCCCTGGGAGGGAAGCCTGGCCGCAAAGAACGTCTGATCGCCATTCAAGACCCGGGTGGTTTTCCATTGCCCATCAATGTAAGTTCCTTCTTCTACTTTGAGGAATTGCGCGCTGTGTTCCGCGCTGCCGCGTACGGGTTGGAATCGAACGGACGCGTCAAACCCCAGCACCACGAACTCATCAGGAGCCAGTTCTGCTATCAGCGCGCGGCCAGTCATTCCCGGCGTCTGAGTTCCGAACGTGCCGCCGTACTCCGGGTGCAAGGTCCCGAATTGTACGAGGACGTCGAATTTAGAAGAGTGAACCAAACGGTCAGTTAAATACTGTTCTTCGACTGCCGAGTGCAGCTTGCCCGTACCCTGTAGTTTTGCAATTAATGGAATCGCCGGTCTGAGCAACCGGCAGTCTTCAGCGTAACCTTTTGCAGCGTTGACTACCTTGCCACCCTCGACCATTCTGTCGAGGCCGAACGGGGCATATCCCAGAGAATCGAAATCGCCGAGCGCATAGAAGATGTTCGAAGCGAAGCGGGGGCCACCCGTCTCGGGTACCAGAAGTGGATTGTCGTTGCGACGGTAGCCGGCTAACACGCGTTGATAGTTCGTATAGTCGAGGACATAGTTGTCTGGCGCAATCACATCAAGCGACGGCGTCATCGCCTTCCAGAGGTCCAACATGTTGAGCGTCGCTCCACCGCTGGGATAGGCCTCGCCGGGCCGCATGAAATTTTTCTGCTCGCGGAGCCAGACGTTGGTATAGGCAGGCAGCGGGTATTCCTTCTTGCCTGCGGCCGCGACAGCATTGACGTAGCGTGAAACATAGTATGCGGAAAACGCTTCGTCCGCTTCCGGTCCGAAAGCTTGCGTCCAGGTCCCGGGCTGTTTGTGCAGCGCCTTCAGAAGGCTGTCAGGCGCAGGCCCGTTGAATTTACGGTTTGCCTCCGGCGAATGATCTCGATCAGTAAATAGAGATCCCGGTTCATTCTGCACTTGCACCATAATCACCGTGTGGCGTTCGCCATCCACCTCCTTCAAGTGCCTCATGACCATTGAGAAGGCATGCCGGCCGGCATCGAGGTTCGCTTCGCTCAATGGGGTCAAAACGCGAACGGGACTGCCGCCTGCGTCGATCATCCTGGGAAACTGTATCGTATCGGCCTTGACCCACGCCGGCGCGTAGTCCATGGTGCCGTTTTTCCACGTTCCGAACCACAACATGATCAAGCGGAAATTATTTTCGCGGGCGAGGCGAATGATGTTGTCGAAGGTTTCGAATTGAAACTGCCCCTGCTGCGGCTCCACGTTTTCCCAATAGACCGGTACCTCGACCGTGTTCAAATGCATTGCTTCAGCCCCTGGCATAAGCTGACTAAATGCGGAGGGCCAGCCGCTAGAATTGTTGACCTGTGCGCCCAGGACGATATATGGCTTGCCATCCACCATCAATGAGAATTTGCCGTCATGACGTACGATCTCAGGGATCGGACCGGCCGTAAGATACGTCGCCAGCAGCAGAATAGAAGCTAAAACTCTCATGGGTGTCGGTTGTCCGCTACGACGATATCACCTGGATCATCTTTAAAAGCGCCGGTTTAAGAGCACCGGCGCGGCAGCGATACCTGATCGCTCAGGAGCCTTGCTTTGATAAGCTAGACCCACAAAAACAACTACAAATGATGTCTTATAGAAAAGTTTCCAAAGCCGCGATTTTGATTTTGAGCGGATGTCTCTTTTCCTGTGCGGCGAGTGCTCAGCAGGAAAATACGCTTACTCAAGAGGAGAAGGCAGACGGCTGGCAGTTACTGTTCGACGGCAAGGATTTAAATGGTTGGCACTCTTATCTGCAAGACGGCACCGGCAAGGATTGGTCGGTGCAAGATGGCGCCATCATGCTGAAGAAGAAGAACAGTGATCCTTCGCAGGACTTTGCTGATCTGGTAACGGATGAGGAGTTCGCTAATTTCGATCTTAAGCTGGAGTGGAAAGCGAAGCCTTGTATCGACAGCGGGGTAATGTTCTATGTTCAGGAGGCCGCGAAATACAAGCAGGCTTACAGCACGGGACTGGAAATGCAAATCGCGGATCTAGCTTGCACTGTACCCGACAGCAGAGAAATTTTACGGCGGTCCGGGGATCTGTATGGTCTTATCTCCACGAAGGTGAACGCGGTTAAGGCGGCAGGGGAGTGGAATCAGTTCGAGATCATTTCCAACGGCGGAGATCTTCAGCTAATTCAGAATGGGGAAAAGCTTTCTACTCACTTATGGGATGACGCCTGGCGGGAACTGGTAGCGCATAGCAAATTTGCGAAATGGCCGGATTTCGGTACGTTCCGCAAGGGCCATATCTCTCTTCAGGGGACCGAAGATAAAGCCCCGGAGACTGAAATTAAGCTCTATTTCCGGAATATTAAGATCAAGAAGTTGTAAAGCAGTTCTGCCTCCGAGCGTAATCGAATATCGCAGCGCTTGACAGATCCGTCAGTCCATCGGCATACTATGTCAAGAGGTGACATAGTATGCCGAATCCTAAACGCGAGGATGTCGAGCGTTTTCTGCCGCTCTCGTTAACCGCTTTCCACATGCTCTTGACTTTCTTAGAGGGAGAACGGCATGGATACGCTCTGAAAAGGGCGATCCTGCAGCGAACCGAGGGGAAGCTGAACCTGGGGTCCGGAGCGTTGTACGGCGCAATCAACAAACTCCTAACGGGGAGACTAATCGAGGAATCCGGCGAGCGGCCTGATCTGCATCTCGATGACGAGCGGCGGCGGTATTACCGGATCACTCCTCTTGGCAGGCGAATCGTTGCAAGTGAAGCAATCAGGCTTCGCGATCTGGTGCGCCTGGCCGAATTACATCTCACGCTGCCGAAGCTTGCCTGAGGGGGTGAATGCCATGAAACTCTATGCCTGGCTTCTGAGACTCTATCCGGCAAGGTTCCGGGAGGAGTATTCGATTCCGATGGAACGCCAGTTCCGTGACGAGTGGCGGGATGCTCGCAGCCGTCCGGAAAAGCTCCGTTTGTATCTCAATGCGATTGTGGATCTGGCGACATACGTCCCGGTGCAGATTTTTCACGAATTGCTGCTCGATCTGAAGCACGCGGTCCGCATCTATCGAAGGCGCTCGTTCACCATGACCTTTGCCGTGATTGCTCTGGGCGTTTCCATCGGGGTGAGCACCGGCGTGTTCAGCGTACTGAATGCTCTGCTGCTGAGAGGTTTGCCGTTCGCCGATCCGGGGCGTCTGGTTGAACTGTGGCTTTCGCCTGTGAACGTCTTGAACGGGCATAATGCCTTTGCGGAATGGCAGCGGCAAAGCCGATATCTGGAAGGCGCGGCCGCTTTCTCGACCTCCGATATGAATCTCGCCGGAGGGCGGGAGGCCCTGCGGGTGAAAGTCGCGGAGACTACGGCAAACTTCTTTCAGCTGCTGGGGGCAAAACCGCAATTGGGCCGTGCGTTCTCGCGCAAAGAAGACGTCGCTGGCCGGAACCGTGTGGCGGTAATCAGCAACAGCTTGTGGCAGCAGGCGTATGGCGCCGACCGCAGCGTCATTGGAAGAACCGTGCACGTGGACGGCGCGCCGTTCACCATCATCGGCGTCATGCCGGCTGCTTTCGATTATCCGGGCAAGGCGAGGCTTTGGATTCCCACGGCTTTCGACATCGAGACCGTTCCGAAACGAGGCGCCTTCCTGTTCCGGACAATTGGCCGTTTGAAAGAAGGCGTAACACTCCAGAGCGCTCGCGAACATTTTAAGGCCGAGATACGGCACTTCAATCCCGAGGCTCTCCGCAGCCTCGCCGCCGATGAACGCAACCGCCCGCATCTGACGTCACTGCAGAATCAGCTTGCGGGTCCGGTCCGGCAAGGAAGCTGGGTGCTGGCGGGCCTAACCTTTTTGCTGCTGCTAACGGCATGCGCAAACGTGGCGCAACTGCTGCTCTCACGATCTAGCGAACGGCAGCAAGAACTGGAACTGCGGGCCGCTCTGGGCGCTAGCCGTGCTCGTCTTCTGCAACAACTGGTTACCGAAGCGACGATGCTGACAACGCTCGGCGCAATGCTCGGACTGCTGGTGGCACAGTGGACCTGCACGATGGCAGCTTCGGTTCTTCCCGCGCAATTAGCGACGCAAGCCTACTCGGTGCTGGACTGGCGCGTGCTTCTCTTCGCGCTCTCTCTGGCGTTCGCGATGGGAATCATTTTCGGAGTTCTGCCCGCCTGGACGGTAGGACGCCTTCTTCCCTCCGCAGGAACGGTCCGGACTCAACCGGGGCTTCGAAGCTCTCGAACGAAGAGGACCAGATCGAGTCTCATCGCTCTGCAAGCCGCGTTGACTTTCTCCCTGCTCATTAGTTCCTTCGTGGTGGGACGTACTTTTCTGAATCTGCTACATACCGATCTTGGCTTTCTCCCGGACCACGTTGTAACGCTTAACGTGTCCCTGCAAGGAACAAAGTATTCCGACGCCGGCGAGTGGCAGTATTACAGCCAGGCTCTGGAAAAGCTGCACGCTGTTCCCGGTGTGAAAGCGGTTGGCGCAGTAAGTTATTTGCCTTTGGGCAACGACAACATCTATATGGCCTCATCTTTTACGCTGGATTCGGGCCAGAAGATAGAGGCGGTTGTCATGAACTCAATTGCTTCCGACTACGTCCGGGCGATTGGGACGAAGATCGTAGCAGGGCATAAGCTTCGAGAGCCGATGGATGCGGCCAATCGTTCCGTCATCGTCAACGAAGCGTTCGCGCAGCGGGTTGGTTTAGGCAACCAGATTGTTGGCCGCGGCATCAGGGTGCCTTGGGGCGCTGGCAATGTGTATCACGTTGCAGGAGTGGTGAAGACGATCCGCTTCGGCGGACCGGCATCTTCCGGTGAGCCTCAAATTTATTTTCCTCTGGAAGGCGAGCCGCCGCCGGCATTGACGTTGGTGGCCAGGGTGAGCGGAGCATCGAAAGAATATCTGCCGCAGTTGCGAGACGTGGTGCGGGCAATCGATCCGCAAGTGCCAATATACGACGTCAAGACGCTGGATCAGCGATTGGCCGATAATTTGGCACGGCCAAGGTTTTACAGTACAGCGACGTTGGCACTTTCGCTATTAGCTCTCCTGCTGGCGGCCGCCGGTGTTTATGGCACGACCGCTTACACAATTTCCCAGCAGAAGCGCGAGATCGGAATCCGGCTGGCGATCGGCGCTTCGCAGCAGGGCGTACGGCTGATGATTTTGAAGGGGAGCTTATGGCCTCTGCTTGCAGGAACAGTCGCAGGGGCCTTGCTTTCGATGGCCGCTAGCGGCTTCTTACAGCATTTGGTACGGGGTGTAAATCGACCTGCGGTTTTCGCCTATGCGGCAACAGCAGTTTTCCTCCTATTCATAGGTGTGTCGGCTGCGTGGATTTCGACCGGAAGAGTGTTGTCCATTGACCCCGCCAGTTGCCTGCGGTCTGAGTAGACTCGCCCGGCGATACGCTTCAGCCGCCTTGCATCGCCATGGCCGGCGCTCGCGAGCAGGGAGAGTTACTCACCTCCCACTGGGATACAGAACCACAGACGCTCGCTAGTTTCCGCTTGCGCGGTGCTCTTGATGGATACGAGATTGCTGCGCGGCTTGCAGTCATGACAGAATATTCTAATTCCTACTTTCTACACTTCGCCTGTAATAGAAGCTCTGCTCGATTTCTTGATCCTGGCGTATATCGATCTCAAGGGGCTTGCTTCCTCGGGTAGTGAACGTGAGCCAGGCTCCAGGAATCTTGAAAGGTTGCCAGATTCTCCGTCAGAAGCACCGGATGATTTCTTCAAGTCTTAATTTGTGAGAGGAGGGTTTCATCGGGTAAGTCGGTAGGACTGGAGAAGTCGATGTGGTAGCCGTCGGGATCGGCGAAGAAAATCTCCCACACGCCATTGCCGACTTGCGGTTCACGCCGAGGGTGAATACCGCGTGTGACCGCCTCACGGTAGATCGCGATCGCATCGGTGCACTGAAAGTAGAGGGCGGAGCCGTTGCCGAGGGTGCCGCTTGCTCGCATCTCGCTGCGCGTAGAGTCGCTGGCTTCCTGAAGCATGAGAGCCGCAGCGCCCAGCGACATCCAGCACCAGCGCAGGCGACCGTCCGGCATCCAGCGATTCTGGACTGTGAAACGGAGGCCATCAATGTAGAAAGTCAGCGATCGCTCCATGCCGGTGACCAATAACAGCGGAATCACAGCGGTCACGTTGTGGCTTGCGGCGGCAGTAGTGCTCACGGCCTTCCCTCTCAGCGATGCTCGCAGATCTTCTCCAAATATGCAAACGAGCCATGCCGCAGAACCGCTGAAGGCATGCCTTCGAGCAACCAACCGCCGCTTTGCGCGACCTAGTCACGAATACCCTCGATCAACTCGGTCCTCCGACTTACCGCCCCAGCCCCAATCATCCGCAGCGACGAAGGTCCTCTTGGAGACGGAAGCCCTTCTTGTGAAGCCGACAAGCGCGGCGAGGGTCATAGCATCTATTCTTGCTAGTGAGGTCGTTAGTCAAGCCGCCTCGTGGTATAGATTTGGCGCGCTGACAATAAGATCTACATCGAATTCATTACTTGACGATAGCCCAAAAGCCTCAGTTGCCGGCGTCCTGGCTTTACTTCATATGCACACGGCGCCTCAGGCGCGGTGATGAGCGGCAAGCGCTAACCTGAACTCATGAGCGCCGCCGAACCACTCATCATCCCCCGTAAAGTCTGGACCAGGGAGGAGGTAGAACGCCTTTCTTGGGAGGGCCTGTCGCTCGAACTCGTCAACGGAGAATTGATCGACCGCATGGGGAAGAAGCCTCCACACATCTACTGGAAGACGGTCCTCGGAAAGTGGTTGAGGGCCAACTTCGGGGATGATTTCGTCAGATCGGAAGATCCAATCGACGTAGCGCCCGAAGACAATCCTACTAGCGAACCGGAACCGGACCTGAGTGTCACGTACCAGCCCATCCAGGTCACACGCGGGAGCAATCCTAAGCCTGAAGATCTCCGTCTTGTGGTGGAAGTCTCAGACACGACGTATGACTACGACCGGACGATCAAGGCCACCTTATACGCCCGCGCCGGAATCCGCGAGTATTGGGTGTTGGATGTTCGAAATGCGGAGGCTCCTCGACTGATTGTGAACCTGGAGCCGAAGGAGGGTGGATGGCATCGTGTTTTCATCTTTGGGCATGACGAGGAAATTACAGTTTTCGAGGGGCTTTCGACGCTGCGCTTGGAGAGCTTTACGTGATAGCGACGCGGAAATCTTGGCGATGGGCATGGTCCCAACTTTAGAGCCGCTGCTACCGAACTTCAACGTTGCTCATCGCACCGCGCGGCATCAGGGTGCCTTGGGGCGCTGGCAATGTGTATCACGTTGCGGGAGTGGTGAAGACGATCCGCTTCGGCGGACCGTGGCGAGGGCAATCGATCCGAAAGTGCCAATATACGACGTCAAGACGCTGGATCGGCGATTGGCCGATAATCTGGCACGGCCAAGATTCTACAGCACAGCTACGTTGACACTTTCGCTACTGGCTCTCCAGCAGAAGGGCGAGATCGGAATCCGGCTGGCGATCGGCGCTTCGCGGCAGGGCGTGCGGCTGATGGTCCTCCAAGAAAGCCTACTGCCATTAACAGCGAGCATAGGCGCGGGCATCGTTCTTGCGATCTTCGCCAGTAGATTTCTGGGATCTTTGCTGGAGGGTGCTCTCAGGCCTGCCGTATTCGGTTATGCGGCGGTATCGGCCTTCCTTTTGCTGACAGGCGTGGTGACTGCGTGGATCTCGGCAGCCAAAATCCTGCCCAACGACCCTGCAAGCTGCCTACTCGCCAAATAGTCTTTCCGTGAAGTTACTCCAATAAGTTCTGGGTGTCCGAACGGCTCACCCAGCGCATTGTCCAAGCGAAGCATAGGGCACTGAACGCCAGCAGCAAGCCAATCACAACTAATTTGCCGGCGGCAGTAGATGCCCAGTTCCCGATTTGAATAACAAGAGCCGTCTTGCAGTCGTTCGCCAACGCAATCAAAACCACCGGCAGCAACAGCACAACAAGAGGCAGCACGTGTCCCACCTTCTGGCGAAACCTCCAGCGCGCGCCCAGCGAAATGGTCCCGAAAGCGGCTAGGGCGCAAAACGCAAGAACCGAGGTTAGAAAACCAGTGCGCGTCCAATACCAAGGCGCCAGGAGGAGCGTACTGATGATCCATAGCAAACCGATAATCAAAAGGTATACGGCGAATTTCGCGGTAACGATCTGGGCGTCCGAGATAGGCAGTGTTCGGAGCCACGCTATTGTTCCCTTGGTCTTCTCACGGGATACCAGCCACTCCGTCCAGAGCAAGGCAGCGATAAAGTTGAAGTTGAAGAGAGCTGCGGCGTTCACGCTTTCACTCCTTGGAACCTTAGAGGTAAATCTGAAGGTAAAGAAACCGGATGCAATCACTAGAAGCTGCGTAAGCAAGATGCCGCGCCAGTGCAATCGCAAGTCCTTCCGCACCAGGGCCGACAGGGTTCGAAGGGAGTTCATTTCTGAGAACCCTCATAAAGATCCTTCAGACTTGCTGGACGCGCCTTTATGGCTGAGGATCCGTTGTAGGATTGCTTGCGGTCAATCCAAAATTCAGTTCCGCGACAATCTCTGTCAAAACGCTCTGCATTTCGCTGCGCACGGTTGGGTCGAGCCCGGAGGACGGTTCATCGAGAAGAAGCACCTGCGCCCGGTAGGCGAGAGCAATAATTAGGCCGAGCTTTACTTTCGTGCCTTTGGAGAGCTTGCCGACCTTCTGCCTTGCATTCAGCTCGAACCGCGACATCAAAGTACGGGCATAACCGCTATCCCACTGCCCATAGAGCCGGTGGGCGAGACTGAGCGTTTCCTCGATATTCAGTTCGTCATAGAATCCCGGAACTTCGCGGATATAGGCGAACTGCGATTTCCAACGGACATCGCCCCAGGAGACCGGGCCACCGTTCCACACGATTGCACCTTCGGTTAAGCGGGATTGCACCGCAATCAGGTTTAGCAGCGTACTCTTCCCGGCGCCGTTAGGGCCGAGAATTCCATAAGAGCGGCCCTTCTTGAAACTGAGCGAAACGGGGCCCAATTGAAAGAATTCGTAGCGTTTAACAATCGCCTTTAGCTCGAGCATCGCGGCACTGGGAATTCGCCCTCGAAATGATATCGAATGTGTCGCTTACTGTCCGGTGGTGACGATTACCGGTCCGCTAAGCCGCCGTCCACCGCCATGATCTGGCCCGTGATGAAGTCTGGCGCGGTCAGAAAGAAGTGAACCGCTTCCGCAATTTCTTCGGGAAGTCCGGCGCGGCGCATGGGGGTGGCGTCGATCATGCGCTGCACACGATCATCCACATCTTCGCCGAACGGAATCACTCCCGGCGCGACGGAGTTCACGGTAATCTTGGGCGCCAGAGCTTTGGCCAGTGCTTTGGTCATCATGATGACGCCGGCTTTCGAAGCGCAGTAATGCACGTGATCGGCCCAGGGACGCAAGCCTCCAAGCGAGCTGATGTTGACAATGCGCCCGCTTCCCTGCTCCAGCATCTGCCGTGCGCCCTCCTGGCAGCAGAAGAAAGCCGCCTTCAGATTTACGTCGTGAATAGAATCCCAATTAGCTTCCGTGATCTCAAGCGCATCGATACGGGTGAAGCGGGCCGCATTGTTCACCAGGCAATCGAGGGGTCCGAAGTCTTCACGTATTTGTGAAAACAAGCGGCGAATTTCGCTAACCTTCGCCAGGTCCGCTTGGAAGATGGGTGCGCCGCCACATTCTGACGCAACGGCTTCGGCTTGCGCTCGCGATTTTCCATAGTGGATGGCTACCTGAAAACCACGCCGGAACAATTCGATAGCAATGACGCGCCCAATCCGCTTCGCCGCGCCGGTAACCAGCACGCGCCCGCCCTGGGGCATGTTACGCGAAGACTTTCGAGAATTCGCCGACTGCGATTATGGAAGCGGCAATGTCCTGCGGGGTATGGGCCGCAGACAGAAATGCAGCTTCGTATTGCGAAGGCGGAAAGTAGACCCCGTTTTCCAGAAGATGGTGGAAGAGGCGCCCGAAGGCTTGCGTATCCGACCTCTTGGCGTCTTGGAAATTACGCACCGGGCCTTCGTTGAAGAAGAAGGTAAACATGGAGCCGACTCGATTGACGGTCATGCCAGGAGGCACATGCGCGGTCAACTCGGCAGCATTGCGTTCCAGGGTGTCATACGTTTCGGGATGCTGCTCGAGATAAGTCAGCGTAGCGATCCCAGCTGTAACAGCCAGCGGATTCCCTGAAAGCGTTCCGGCCTGATACACCGGGCCACTCGGCGCGATGCTTTTCATAATGCCAGCCCGTCCGCCATAAGCCGCGATCGGAAGACCACCGCCGAGAATCTTGCCCATGGTTGTGAGATCGGGAATGACATTGAACAACTGCTGAGCACCGCCGCGGCTCAGGCGGAACCCGGTCATCACTTCATCGAAGATGAGAACCGTTCCGTACTGCTGTGTTATACGACGCAATCCTTCGAGGAAACCGGGCTCCGGCGGTACACAACCCATATTGCCTGCTACCGGCTCGACGATTACGGCAGCTATGTAGTCTCCCTGCTTGCGAAAGGCCGATTCGACGGCATCGAGATCGTTGAACGGGAGAGCAATCGTAGTATCGGAAAATGCTTTCGGCACGCCGGCTGTATCGGGAAGGCTGAGGGTTGCGAGCCCCGACCCGGCTTTCACCAGCAGAGAATCGACGTGCCCGTGATAGCAGCCTTCAAACTTCACGGTGAGGTCGCGCCCGGTAAAGCCGCGCGCCAGACGGAGCGCGCTCATGCAGGCCTCGGTACCGGAGTTCACCAGCCGGACCATTTCGACTGAGGGCACGGCGTCGATGATGAGTTCCGCCAGTTCGACTTCACGGCCAGTCGGCGCACCGAAGCTGGTTCCCATATCGAGAACCGCAGTCAGCGCATCAATCAGCAGTTTCGGGCGGTGCCCGAGAATCAGCGGACCCCAGGAACAGATGTAATCGATGTATTCATTTCCGTCGACGTCGAAGATGTGCGAACCCTCCCCACGGGCGATAAAGCGAGGCGTGCCGCCCACGCTGCGGAAAGCGCGAACCGGTGAGTTCACTCCGCCGGGGATGCTGTTTTGCGCTCTGGCGAAGAGGATCTCGGACTGCCGGGTGTTCATAGAGGAAGGTAGCTAAACGCGATTCTCGCCGAGGAGAATTTTGCGGAAGAGGAAGCTCATCAGCAGCTCATGCACGGTGGTATTAACGTTGCGAACCAGCCGGTTTTTCAGCTCGAGATAAGGCTGAGTGCCCGCGAAAAGATCCTGCATAATTTCGCAGAACTTGGGGCTTCGCTTCATGAAATCGATCATGCGAGTGGGCACCGCGCCGAACAGGATTGCGCCGCAGAATAAGCGTTTGGCGAGGCCAGCTCCGTAGGTGAGGTCGTATCCAAAATCACGGGCCACAAGCTGACGATAGAATTCGGCATTGCGCAAAGGCTCCGCCCCAGAGAGTAGCGTCTGGCTGGCCAAATCACCGGAGCGGATCGCGTAGTAAAGGCCCTCACCGGTAATGGGATCGACCAGGCCGCCGGCGTCGCCAACCGCAATCCAGCCATCTCCCGCGAGGCGATTGTTGCGCCAGCCGCGCGATTCCAAGGCGGGCAGCATGTGGCCGTAAAAACGCCCATCCTTCCAGGGAATGCCCTTCTCTTCCATGTAGCGTTCGAGGCGGACGCGTAAAGCCTGGGCCGACTCACCTTTTCCGCAGATGCCCACCGAGAGATGTCCGGCACGCGGGAAAACCCAGATATAGCCCTCGAGATTGGGAAGGAACTGGATGTCGATATGGGGCTGATCGACGGGCACATAATAGCCCAGCGCGTACATAGTGTCTCGCGCGGTGTATTGGGTGCCCACATCGCGCAGAGGATTGCGCGCGCCGGTCGCAATTACGCAATAATCAGCTTCGATAGCGCCGTTTCGCGTCTTCACGTTCCAACCGGATGAAACCCGTTCAAGGCCCAGAACCCGGGTCTTTTCGATCTCTGCACCAGCAGCTTCTGCACGCTTCAACAGCATGCCATTCAGGTCGAACCGCGAGTAAATCACCAGGGGATGGGTTAGGGCCATCTTGAAAGCTCCCGCCCTGGGAGCAGCGAGCATGGTGTCGGTTACCAGCTTCTTAGGAGCGTCGTTTTCGAGCAGATAAGGATACTGCGAGTAAGCCTTAAAAGTAATGCCTCCGCCGCAAGGCTTTTCCCACGCCAGCTTCTCGTCGAGCACAATGGTGCGTAAACCCGCAGCAGCAAGACGTTCCGCCGCCGTCGCCCCTGCTGGTCCACCACCCAGAACTGCAACTGTCTTCATCGAGCCGGGCCTTTGCTTGATTGCTGTGGTGTCGCGAGCGCTTTATCCGGGGAACCATGCGGGTTGGGCATCATAGCGTCCGGGCCAACTGTGTCCGGATTAAGGGAAGGGTGCCCTTTCGGAAGAGTCTCGCCGGGAGGAGAAGCCGGGATTCTACCCCCTAACTTTGCGCCGCCGGCATTCAAGACAACCCACTTTCCGTCACGGTCTTCCAAGGTGTATTTCATCGACATCCCGTGGCTGACAGTGGCATCGCCCTTTGGATGAATAGCGACGGTGGCAAACGCTAGATTCTTGTCGAAGGAAACTGAGGTGGTGCTGACGTCGAGTTCCTTCATATTGAGGCCAGTCTTGGTCTGAAGCCGGTCCATGATGGCAGCTTGCACATTAGCTTTGTCGTTTATCCCACTTCCGCAGGCTGACAGCACAGCCAGGAGAATTAGTGCGGGGAGGGTGCGTAACACCATTCGATTATAGCCGCTTGGCGGTTTTCAGGCCGGAGAGTGGTAAGCGTCTGGTGAACTTTTCGAGCTGCGGATGCGGCGAAAAGGAAGCGCCGAGGGGCCAACTTTCCTGCCTCGGCCTGGCTCAGTTTCAGCTTTGGATAAATCACTTCGATGCCCATCCATTCCATCAGTCGCGACACCCGCTTTCGATTGACTGCAAGGCCTTTGGCGCTCAGCCATTCCGTCATCCTCCGGCTCCCATTAAATGGTGTCCGGGTTTACTGTTCATCCAGCAGCCGCATCAACTGCAGGTTTTCTTCGTTCTCGCCCACAGGTTGGTAGTAGAAGCCTGACCGGTTCACACCCGGCAAATCGCATTGCCGCCGAACGCTGATGTCGGAATGCTCGCGGTCCACCAGCAGCCGCCGCTGTTCAGTCGAGCGTTCCCACTTTTCTAAGCCATTCCAGTCCCGCTTTCAGACTGCCAATCTCTTGATAAAGCGCATCGTTGGTGGTCTACGCTGCGGTTATTTTGCGGGTACGCCCGTCCACAAATCTCTCTGGAAGTTGCTCGGTCGCCGACTTCCTCCACTTGGCAATCTGGATCGGATGAATCTTTGAACTGTGAGCCCAACTGGCTCAGTGTTTTCCGCTACCCGCGCCTTGAAACCTGCGCTGAACTGTTTCCTCGTCGTTGCCATTAACCGGTCCTCAGTTGACGAGCCGCCGATTCTTGCCCTCTTGCCTTCTCTGAATTCCTGGGTCCAGTGTAGATTACACTGATGTCGATAATGGATGGCTATGGCTCGAACCTCAGATGGCGACGAGAGACGCCGGCATTATTCCTGCTGCTGGCAATTTTTCTATTCAATGCGTTGACATTGCGCCAGGGACACTACTGGGGCGACGATTTTGCTTTATATGTGCATGAAGGAGAAAACATCGCGCAGAGTCAACCGCTGGGGGACACCGGTTACGTTTACAACGCACGAGAAGCGTACTATGGCCCTCGCGTTTATCCTCCCGTCTTTCCCGCATTGCTTGCTCCGGTAATCCGCTGGCGGGGACTAGATTTTCCTGCCATGAAGATGGTCGAAGTCGTTTCATGGACAATCGCCCTAACGGCGGTCTACTTGATTTTCCGGGATCTGCGGCCTGGCTACAGGCTCCTCTTAGTTGTATTACTAGGTTTCAATCCGGTGCTTTGGGACATGAAGGACAGCGTTGTCTCTGATTACCCTTTTTTGTGTTTTTTCCTGATAAGTATCTTATTGATAGAGCGAACGCCTCGGACTGGTCGAGCTGGAGCGTTCTGGGGAGTGATTACCGGGCTAGCGATTTATCTCAGCTATGGAACGCGGAGCGTCGGTGTGGTTCTAATCTGCGGATTAGTCATCTATGAAGTTGTGAAGAAGCGTATTCTTAGTTGGTACTTAGTAAGCGCGCTGTGTTCCTGTGGAATCCTGATAGTAAGTCAACATTATTTATTCGGATCGAGTGAATCCAGCTATGCGGACCAGTTTCGACTGAGTCTACAAACATTGCAGACCAATGTGCACGATTATTCGGCTGTGCTCGCTTCGTTCTGGCCGCCTATAACTGGACTTATCTTCTCGCATGTGATGTTCGCGGCGGTCACCGGTCTGGCGATTTACGGCATGGTGCAATGCTTTCGTTGGCGAGCTATTCGTCCGCTGGAAGCTACTCTGGCAGTTTACTTTCCCATCATTTTGTTGTGGCCGGGCAATCAGGGCATGCGTTTTCTGCTTCCGGTACTGCCTCTCTATCTGGCTTATGCTCTGCTCGGCGCGGCCAAGTTGTCGCAGAGGTGGCGACCTGCTTTCAGAGGCGCGCTTCCACTTGCGTTGGCCCTTGTGGTGCTGCTTGTTTATGCCGTGGACTACCGGAGCCGGAATTTCGGGACCATTCATGAGGCGTACGGGCTGCCGACGTTTAATGACATGTGCCGCTATGTCCGGCAGAATAGCTCGCGGCAGGACACGTTTGTTTTCTACCGGGCTCGGGCGCTATCCCTGTTTACGGATCGCCCGGCGTCAATTTACTTTATTGACAGTCAGCCGAGCGGCAAGGATCGGGAAGAGCAGTGGAAATATTTCCAGCAGATTCATTCCCGATTTATCGTTTGTAGCCGCTTGTTCGAAGCGGATCGAAAGCTCTTGACGCCAGTGATTAAAGAGCATTCGAGCGCTCTGCGCGAGGTTTACCATAACACCGATTTTGTTGTTTACCGGTTGGATAAGAAAGAACGTGGAAGAAATCGGTAGGGAGAATTGTTTGACGCGTTCTGAGATTACTTGGGACAGAAACTCGACGCCCGCATCCGCCAGTGGCAAATAGCTGGCTTGGTCACGCACAATCAGCTAACATTCCCGCAACATGACTATGGCGGCGTTCCAATTTCTGCCAGATGAGATGTCTTCCATGCATTACAGCATCAGCCGGAAGTATGCTCGATGTCCAAACGCGACAACACGCTCGGCTGTATGGCGACCGGCTGCACGCCAACACCGATGTCTCCGTAACGGATGCGGTCTTCCCGCAGCAACTCGCCAGCTATCCGCGCAAGGGTCAGCGCCGGTATCGCGACAGCGGAGTGACGCGAAAGCAACGGAGTCGACATGCCGATCAATTGTCCACCGACAGTCGCCACCGCGCCTCCCGATTGCGGCGGATGAAGGTTTACGTTACGGCGTAGAACCGACCGAGCCATTTGGGCAGGTAATCTCTTCAAACTGTTCTGAACGCTTCCCGGCATTGCACCAGCCATTCCGTGGTAGCGCATTGTGATCGAAATCAGGGGAGATTTTGCTTGTGTACGGTGAGGTTGCCTGCGGCCACCAGGGTCGATAATAGAAGCAAACATGCGCTTTGCCTGCCAACCCGGCTGCACAAAATGTTGTACGCGCCGGGGCTGGGTTTACCTTACGGAATCCGATCTGTTGCGCGCCGCCGAATTTCTAGGCATGACCGCGGCCGCGTTCGAACGACAATACGTCATCCGTTTCCGGCGCCTGCTGCGCCTGCGCAAAGCTCCGCGCGGTCAGGATAGTTGCCATTTTCTCAGTGATGGCGGTTGCACAATCCATCCAGCCAAACCCACGCAGTGCCGCACTTATCCGTTCTGGCCAACCATCGTGGGGAACCGCGCGATGTGGAAGCTGGAAGGCACGTTCTGTCCGGGCATTGGACAGGGCGAATTAGTGCAAGTCTCCCGAGCCCGCGAGATTGCCGCCGAACTGCCTGCAGCCTATCCGAACCTCGCTGCCTTCTAAGCCGTCAACCTATTTCCCGCCGCTCGCGGCCGCGCCGTTCCCGCAGCGCACGTTCAAAACCATTCGAGTAACCAGCCTGCGTATGTACGATGGGAGCCCGACTGTAGACCGATATAATGCTTTCAATTCTGAGCTGTCACAAGAACAAAAGGATGTCGATAGTGATTTTCCGATAAATGCGGTTCGCGCCGACCAGCGCCAAGACTTTGCCGTTGAGGTATTCGCTCTTGCCCTCAGGGACCCGCTTCAAAACTCCTCGGGGCTGATCGTTAGATCTGAGGTAGACAATGGAGGTTTAGTTTTCGGACGATGCCGCCTAGCTTTGGGGCACCGCCCGGATTGATGTATGTCTTAGAACATGTACAGCGGGGTACCGGCGTTAGCAGGTACTGGCAACTCTTCAACGTCTCCGGCAGGCACCGGCTGTCCTTCGAGGTCGCCCACGGACCGGCAATACAGTCCGTTTTCGCCCATGTAGATAACGAGTTCGGCCGGTCTCGGCAAAGTTCCCTGAATGAGCGCCTCAGAAAGCGGATCCTCAATGTACTTCTGCAATGCCCGGCGCAGAGGCCGTGCACCGTAGCTGCGATCGCCGCAGGTTTTGTCCAGAATATACTTCGCGGCATCCGGCTCCAGATGGATCTTGATCTGCTTCGCCATCAAGTTGACGTTCACTTGATCCACTAGCAGATCCATGATCTTCAACAGATCTTCGTCCACCAGTGAGGTAAACAGAATGACCTCATCCAGCCGATTTAGGAACTCAGGATTGAAGGCCCGTTTAACCTCGCTTAACACCTGCTCCTCGATCTTTGGCGGGATGCCGGTATCGGCATGGGCCGAAAAACCGATTTGCCCGCGCTTATCCAGGAATCTGGCGCCCAGGTTCGAAGTCATGATGATGATGGTGTTTTTGAAGTCGACAGTGTTGCCTAAACCGTCAGTCAACTGGCCGTCTTCAAATACTTGTAGAAGGATGTTGTAAATATCTGGATGAGCCTTCTCGATTTCATCCAGCAGAATGATGGAGTAAGGCGACCGCTTCACACGCTCGGTCAGCTGGCCACCCTCTTCATATCCGACGTAACCGGGAGGCGAGCCGATGAGTTTGGAAATGGAGTGCTTCTCCATAAACTCCGACATATCGAAGCGGATGAGCGACTTTTCGCTGCCGAACAGGAACTCGGCGAGAGCTCGAGCCACTTCGGTCTTGCCGACACCGGTCGGCCCTAAGAACAAGAACGACCCTGACGGGCGCTTCGGCGACTTTAATCCAGCGCGGGAACGGCGAATTGCGCGGGAGAGGGCCGAAATGGCTTTATCCTGGCTGATCACGCGGCTATGAAGCTCTTCTTCAATCCGGAGAAGCTTACTGATCTCTTCTTCCTTGATGGAAGTCATCGGTACGCCGGTCCAGCGCGCGACCACGTCTTCAATGTCGTCCTTTGTAACAACGCCGGTCGACGTGTCGTCCAAATTGTACTTCTCGCGCAGCTGGCGCAGGTTTTCGCGTTCTTTGCGTTCTTCGTCCGAGTAAAAGCGCGCCTTCTCGAACTCATGATTCGCAATGGCATTCTCCATGCGATGGACAATAAATTTGATGCGCTTCTGAATCTCCGCGACTTCCGTCGGCAGCGTGGTCTGACGCAGTTTGACGCGGGCACCCGCTTCGTCGATCAGGTCGATAGCTTTATCGGGGAGAAAACGATCGGGAATAAACCGCGTAGAGGTGTAGACCGCCGATTCGATGGCATCATCCATGTAGGCAACAGCGTGGAATTTCTCGTACCGCTCCTTGATGCCAAAGAGAATGCGAATGGCATCGCTTTCGGTCGGCGGCGGCACCTTGACGGCTTGGAAGCGGCGCTCGAGAGAGCGATCTTTCTCGATTGATTTGCGGTATTCGGAAGGCGTGGTTGCGCCGATACATTGAATCTCGCCGCGTGATAAAGCTGGCTTTAAGATGTTGGCGGCGTCGAGCGATCCTTCGGCAGAACCGGCCCCGACCAGGGTGTGCAATTCGTCGATGAAGATGACAGCGTTCTGATTTTCCATCAACTCTTTCATGATGGTCTTCAGGCGCTCTTCGAACTGTCCCCGGTACTTGGTTCCAGCTACGATCAAGGACAAATCCAGGGCCAGAATGCGTTTGTCGGACAGGAAGGAAGGGACGTCGCCATCGGCAATGCGTTGCGCCAAGCCTTCGACGATTGCGGTTTTACCGACACCGGGCTCACCGATCAGAACGGGATTGTTCTTGGTGCGCCGACAGAGAATCTGAACAACGCGATCGACCTCTGTATCCCGCCCGATCAACGGATCGAGCATCCCGTCGACCGCCGCCTGGGTCAGATCGCGGCTGAATTCGGCCAGCAGCGAGCTCTCTTTCGGCCGGCTTGAAGATGATTTCTCCGAAGCGGTTCGCGCAATCTCCTCGCGCACGGCGGAAAGCCGCAGACCCCGTTCATGCAGAATCTCCGCGGCAAAACTCTTCTCTTCGCGGAGCAGCCCCAGCAGCAGATGCTCCGTGCCGATGTGTTTGTGGCTGAGGCGCTCCGCCTCTTCCGCGCCATAGGCCAGCACGCGTTTACACTCATGGCTCAGAGGCAGATCGACGGATGTCGAGACCTTTTCCCGAACCGTGGTGTGGGCTTCAATCTGCTTCCGGATGGATTCAATTGCGGCGTGCGACCGCAGAAACCGGTTCGCAAGCGATTTGTCCTCACGCAATAGACCAAGCAGCAAGTGCTCAGTCTCTATATAAGGACTCCCGAACTGGCTGGCCTCGTATCTCGCGAAGAAGATTACGCGGCGTGCTTTCTCGGTGTATCGTTCAAACATAAGTGCCACCATCAAGACGGGTTGCGTCTTGTATCACTCCGGCCGGCTGGGCCCCTCCAGAGGAAGAGGACTGCAACCGGCCTTTCTTAAGCTCTAGAACCTGATCGCAGCGGGCTGCAAACGAAAGGTTATGCGTCACGAATACTGACGTAAGGCTATGAACTGAATGAAGTTCCGAAAGCAGATCGGCGATGGCCTCGCCGGTCCGGTAATCGAGACTTCCCGTGGGTTCATCGGCCAACAAAAACTTAGGGCTTCCGGCCAGCGCTCGCGCAAGTGCTACACGCTGCGCCTCGCCGCCGGAAAGTTCTCCGGAACGGTGCGAACCTCGATGCTTTAAACCTACTTCATCAAGCTTGTGGTCGGCTACCGCCGCAGCTGCAGAATATTGCTCACCACGAACCAGCAGGGGAATCATCACGTTTTCCCTTGCCGTGAACTCAGGAAGCAGAGAAGGATTTTGCCAGACGAAACCAATCTGGCGATTCTGGAAATCCGCGGCAGCAGCCCGGGACAAGCTCGCCATATTCACCCCGTCGAGCGAGATGTTTCCAGAGCTAGGCTGGTCTAAACCGCCCAGCAGGTGCAGGAGGGTAGACTTTCCCGCGCCCGACTCTCCGATGACGGCAAGCATCTGGCCAGCGTGAACCCGCAAGGAAAGTTCCGCAAGCACACCTACCTCAATATTGCCGGAGCGATAGGTCTTCGTCAGAGAATCCGCCCGAATTGCATGAGTTGCGTTCAAACTCCCGCCTTACACACTAGATTAAAACAGGCTGGCATCAAAACGCTTCAAGACTTTCCTGGGATCGCGAAACCAAGCAGCAGAGACACCCCAAACCCCTTACAACTGTTTAGACGCTTGCGGCACGGCATCGGATTCTTCGGTGTGGCCAAATGACTCACCGCGGCCTCGCCGACGCTCTCACTATAAACGATACGAGAGAGGCAGAACAAGAGATGTGCGCAAGGCTGGGATTCTCTCGAGGGGGGACTCCCCAAGCCTTTCAAATGAATTCTGCGCGAGTAATCCGTGCCGATATCGCCGGTCAGGCGAGGTTCACAGTGGGATTACCGACCTGGATGGGAAAGCTGTCTACGGTAAATATTGCGCCGTTCCTTTGGTTACTAATCCGTTCCGGTCTGACAATCGGGAGTTATATACGGAAGTGGAGCGTGCTTGACGGCTGCAGCTCCCTTTGCCAAACTAGGAAAGCTACGTTATAATCCTAGACAGACTAGGAGAACGTCACGTTGATGGCCAAAGCAGCGGAAATCTTACCGGGAACGCTGGACATGTTGATCTTGAAAGCGGTATCACTGAATCCGCTCCACGGATATGGAGTACTGCTGCGGATACGGCAGATCTCCGGAGATGCGATTACAATTCCGCAGGGGTCTTTGTATCCGGCACTGTACCGGTTGGAACATCAGGGGCAAATCGCGGCAGAGTGGGGGCAGAGCGAGAACAACCGGAAGGCGAAATTTTACACACTGACAGCGATGGGCCGACGGCGGTTGCGTGACGAGACCGCGGGGTGGAAGCGGCTGACGACGGCGATTGATGCGGCGCTGAATACGACGTCGGTAGAGGAGGGCTGAAGGCGATGTTTGTACAAGTGCGTTCCTGGTGGCGGGCTGCAATGGGCCGACGCGAATTCGAGAGCAATATGGCCGCGGAGCTGCGGTTTCATATTGAGCAATACTCAGAGGACCTTATACGAGCAGGCGCGACGAAGGAAGATGCATATCGCCGTGCGCATATGGAGCTAGATGGGCTGAATAGCGTACGAGAAAATTGCCGGCAGGCTCTCTGGCTAGGGTTGATAGATGAGATTGGGCGGGATGCGAGGTTTGCGGCGCGGCAACTCCGGAAATCGCCAGCGTTTACGATTACGGCGCTGCTGACGATAGCGCTTTGCCTAGGCGCAAATTTGACGATTTTCGCGGTGATCGACGCGATACTGGTCCGGCCGCTGCCGTTCCCGGAGGCCGGGCGGTTGGTAACGATTTTCAATACGTATCCGAAAGCGGGCGTGGAGCGGGATGGTTCGTCGATCACCAACTATTACGAGCGGCGAGGGAAGATTGCAGCGTTTAGCTCGGTATCGATGTATGCATTCGGAACTGCCATTGTAGGTGAACCCGGATCTACCGTAACAGAGGAAATAACACGCATCGAGCCGAAGTTCTTTGCGACGCTTGGCAGAAGTCCGGCGATGGGTCGCGATTTCACCGATCGGGAGATGGATTACGAGGCCGATCAGGTGGCGATTTTGAGCAATGAATATTGGCACGGCCATTTTGCGGGTGATGCGGGCGTGATTGGGCGCGAGGTTTGGGTCGACGGATCTCCGAGGACGGTGGTTGGCGTCGTCCCGCGCGGGTTTCGCTTTCTTTCGTCAAAGGCGCAGCTTTATTTGCCCCTATCGTCGAGCTTGAAACAGAGGATGCCCGGAGAGCGGCATTCGGGCGGAAAGGTGAAGCAGATGATTGCGCGGTTGAAGCCGGGCGTGACGAGCGAGCAAGCGCAGACCGAGATTGATGCGCAGAATGCGGCGCGCGAGCAAGACGATCCGCAAGCGAAGATGATGGCGGACGCGGGATTTCGATTGTTGGTGGTTTCGCTGCATGGGGACCAAGTGGCCACGGTGCGGCCGATTTTGTTGTTGCTGCAGGCCGGAGTCTTGGCGTTGCTGCTGATTGGCGTAGTTAACGTGGCGAATTTGCTGTTGATTCGGGCGAGCGGGCGATTAAAGGAGGTCGCCGTGCGGCGGGCGCTGGGCGCCAGCGGGCGTCGCGTGGTGACGGCGATCTTGGTGGAGACATTCGTGTTGACGCTCGCGGGCGGACTGCTGGCGACGGTGGTAGGAGCGGCGGGCGTGCGATTGATGAATGCACTGGGCGCGGAGCAATTGCCGTTGGGTGGCTATGTTGTTTTCGACTCGCGATTGGCGCTCGCCGGTTTGCTGGCGACGATTGGGTTAGGTGTCGCGCTGGCGGCACCGGTAGCGTGGTTCAACTTGCGATCGCTTCCGACGCAGGGGCTGCAGACAGAATCGAGGGGAACAACGACCGGGCGCGCGGCGCAAGCCCTGCAGCAGGGACTCATTGTGGCGCAGGTTGCGCTCGGACTGGTGCTGCTGTCGGGATCGGGATTGTTGGGACTGAGTTTGAAGCATGCGATGGCGGTATCTCCGGGATTTCGGGCGGATCATGCGGTTGCGGGGCAGATTTCGTTGGCCGGAACTCGATATCCGTCAGCTCAAGCGCGATTAATATTTACGCATAGATTAGTGGACGTGCTGGAACGGCGGCCGGGCGTATTGTGGGCGGGGGTTACGAACAACATTCCGTTTAGCGGCCGCAACGGAAAGAGTGCGGCCACGGTGGAGGGCGAAGCGCTGCGGCCGGGCGAATCAGTTCGCGGATATTACTCGTATGGAGTGAGCGGCGATTATTTCCAGGTCATGGGATTGCCGCTGCGCTCGGGCCGGTTTTTGACCGCGGAAGACTCGCACCGCAAAGAACGAACTTGCGTGGTTGACGAAGATTTTGCGCGGTATCACTGGCCGCAAGGAAGCGCGGTGGGGCAGAAGTTATTTGAAGGATCGCAGGCAGATGGTGATGCCGAGGCGTTTACGATTGTCGGAGTGGTTGGGAGCGTCAAGCAGACGGGACTGACGGATGATACCGCGCAGGGGGCAGTTTATTACCCAATCCATCGTGCGGAGAACAGTATTTTTTTGCTTGTGCGTGGAAGTGCCGACGTGGAACCGCTAAAGAAGGATTTGCAGAGTGCGGTGCGGCAGGTTGATTCGACTGTGGCGGTGAATGGCACGAAATCGATGCACGACCGCGTTGCGGAGAGCTTGCTGGCCAGAAGGTCGCCGGCGTTCTTAGGCGGAATATTTTCGGGAATTGCGACGCTGCTGATTGCGATTGGGATTTACGGCGTGTTGAGTTATGCAGTAGCCCAGCGGCAGCGGGAGATCGGCATCAGGTTAGCGCTGGGCGCGCGTCCGGTAGAGATACTCCGACAGTTTTTGTGGCTCGGTTTACGGCTGCTGGTTGCTGGAATCGCAATCGGATTGGGCGGGGCGTGGATAGTGGGACGGGCAATGCAGCCGGTTCTGTTTCATGTTTCGGAACACAACGCGGTGGTGCCGGCACAGGCAACTAGTCTGATTGCTGTGGCCGCGCTGGTGGCGTGTTTATTGCCTGCGCAGAGGGCGGCAGCGGTTTCGCCGATGCGCGCGCTCGCGGAAGAATGAGTCACTTGGCGGCGGATAGCATAGTGCTTGCTTGCAACCGGGCTGGAGTGCGCTTCCATTCTCGAGGAGTTTGTTTGTTGGTGAGATTGCCCGCTTCGGCTGTAGGCGCGTTTACGTCAGTCGCACCTGGGGAAGATGGCCCGCCAATACTAGATCTCCAATTGGTCTCCCGGGGATCGGTGGCCGGGAGAGCGCATCGATGAGACCCTGCTGAAGAATGTTCCGATGCTCTGCACGCGATAGCTCAAACGTTCGCCGACGCGGCGTCTTAACGTTCATCCAGTTCACTCCCGAAACATTGATCTCGGCAACCGGTTAGAGTCAGGTGCCCACCATTGCCGGGCTAGGCATTTTTCTTCAGCAAACTAGGCTTTCGCCGGGTTCTTTGCGGACTTCTACGGGGTTAGCGTTGAGTAAGTGAAATCCGCAGAGCCCGAAACCGCAATGCTCGATGCCCCGGCCGTCTCGATTCCGGTGATCGAGGAAGAGCTCGAGGTCCAGAAGCAGCAGGTGGTTACGGGGGCCGTTCGCATCAGAAAGATCGTTCATCAGCGGGAAGAAGTGGTGGACGAGCCGCTTTTCACCAGCACGGTAGGCGTGGAGAGGGTGACGGTCAATCGAGTGGTGGAAGGACCGGTTCCAGTGCGGCACGAGGGAGAAACCATGATTGTCTCCATTGTCGAGGAACGCCTGGTAATCACGAAGGAATTGGTCTTGAAGGAAGAATTGCACATAACCCGGCACACTTCCGAATTTCACCATCCGCAACGAGTAACCGTGCGCAGCGAAGAAGCGATCGTCGAGCGCATAGACAGCTGAGAAGGAGAAAGAGAAAACCCGATATGGCGAGAACAATAGTAGGTCTCTTCGAGAGCCAAAGCGAAGCTCAGAACGTAAAGCGCGATCTGATTGACGGTGGGTACGCCGCAGACAGTGTCCGCGTGATTGCGCAGGAAGAGAACTCGCGGAGTGCCGCTGCTTCCGCATCCAGCTCGCAGAGCCAGCACGAGAGCGGGTTCGCTGCCACGATCAGCAACTTCTTCAGCTCTCTAACTGGCTCTGCGAACTCAGACGACGAGAGGGAGTATGCCGAAGGCGTCAGCCGGGGCCGGGTGTTGCTGGCGGTGACCGTGCCCGATGGGCGTGCAGATGCGGCTGCTACAGTTCTGGAGCGTTATGGGGCTAGAGACGTAAAGGAAAGAAGTGCCGCGAACTCGCTCGAACGCCCTGGCTATGAAGGGCAGACGGTAAATGTAGTCGAAGAAGAGTTAGAGGTTGGCAAGCGCCGGATTCAGAGCGGCGGGGTTCGTATGTACTCTCACGTGACCGAGCACCCAGTGGAAGAGAGTATCCTACTGCGGGAAGAGCACGCCCGGGTGGATCGCCAGCCAGTAGACAGGCCGGCGGCGCTGGCGGACCTGGACGCGTTTGAAGAAAAGACCATTGAACTGACGGAAACCGCCGAAGAAGCGGTTGTTTCCAAAACGGCCCGGGTGGTGGAGGAAGTAACCATCGGGAAGAACGTAACCGAGCGTCAGCAGACCGTTGAAGATACCGTGCGCAGGTCGGATGTCGCGATAGAGGAACTGGAACCAGAGCGCACCGGGGAACCGGCCAGCTATACGAATTGATGAACCGCCAAGCACTGAGATTTTTTCTAAAGGAAGCCTTTCTATGAACCAGATTCACAACTTAGGAAATACTGCCTGGGCCGCTCTCAGCAGTTTCTTTGCATTCTTGCCAACGCTGTTGGGCGCCATTGTCATCCTGATTATTGGCTGGGTGATAGGGGCAGTGTTGGCCAAGCTGATTGAAAAGGGGCTGGTAGCGCTCGGCTTCGAACGCGCAGTTCACCATTCCGGCATCGGCCATTTCATCGAAGGCGTAGGCGGAAAGTGGACTACGTCGAAGATGGTGGCGGAACTCGTGAAATGGTTCGTGTTTCTGCTGTTCGTGCAAGCGGCGGCCGAATTGCTGAACATCGCGCAACTTACAGCCATCATGGGCAGCATTGTCTTATTCATTCCGAAGCTGATTATCGCGGTTGCCGTCGTCGTTTTAGGGTCAGTGGCGGCGAAAGCTTTATCGGGCTTGGTGCGAAGGTCGGTAGCACAAGCGGGCGCGGGGAATGCACAGCTGCTTGGCACCTTGACTAATTACGCCGTGATCGGATTTGCCGTGATCGCGGCGCTGGATCAGATTGGTATCGCCACGACGGTAATCGACACGTTGCTGATCGGCCTAATCGGATCGGTATCGTTAGCACTCGGGCTGTCGTTCGGCTTAGGCGGGCGAGAGGTGGCCGAAAAGATTACCAAATCCTGGTATGAAAGCGGGCAGGGCATGGCGGAAAAGATGAAAGAAAACAAATCATCGGAACCCGCTGCGAAGGCCCGGGTGTACGCGGCGCAGTAATACTTCAAAACGCAACATTTTGCGCTGCGGGGGTAACCAAGCCCGCACCTCGGCTGCGCGTACAACCCACGACAAACACGTTAGTAAAAGCAAGGAATATTGGAGATTTATATGAAAAGTACAACCGAACAGACAACCATGATTTGCCTCTTTCACGAGCCGAGCCAAGCGGACGCAGCAGTCCGGGAGTTGGTAGCCGCAGGGGTGGAGAGGAACTCCATCGGCATCATGAGTAAGAAGGACAGCGCCGCGAATCCCGCTGCGATGGACAAATGGGGCGTTCCGCAGAGCGACAGGCAGATGCTTGCCGACGGGATCAACGAAGGCGGAACCGTAATCGCGCTGACCGCCCCTGAAGAGTTGGCTGACAGAGTACAGGACATCTTCGAGCGGCACGAGGCAGACAAGGTAAACGAAGCCGAGACTCCGATGGAATCGCAGCGGCCCCTGGCGGCGGCTCAGAATCTGACGCCAGACAACGGCCACGAAACTATCGACGTGATCGAGGAGCAACTGAAGGTTGGAAAGCGTGAAGTACAGCGCGGCGGAGTACGGGTTTTCCAGCGCATTACTGAAAAACCGGTTTCGGAAACCATCACGCTTCGGAAAGAAACGGTGCAGGTGGATCGGCATCCAGTGAATCGCGCCGCTACTGCCGAAGAGCTGGAGAACTTAACAGACCATTCATTCCAGGTAACCGAAAGCGACGAAGAAGCGGTTGTTTCCAAGACAGCCCGGGTGGTGGAAGAAGTCAGAATCGGAAAAGAAACTACTCAGCAAGAGAAGCGTATTCAGGAAACGTTGCGCAAGACCGACGTCACCGTGGAGCAGCTCGAGCCGGAAGAAGTTCGCCAGGCTAAAGCCGGAAAGCCATAAGCAAGCGCATTTTTTTTGAAGGATTCAAAATGGCACAGAACGTTAATGATTATGGGAACGCTGGACCCTCCGGCAAAGTTGGCACGGCCGCGGCAGACAACGTAAAAGTCTTCGAACAGAAGTCCGGAGGCAGCATGATGTGGATGTGGCTGATTCCCATCCTTCTTCTATTGGGACTTGCGGTCTGGTATTTCACCCGGGACCATACCCCCGCAGTGGCAGACACATCGAGCATCGGAGCGGTCTATTTCGCCACCGGGTCGGCGGCTCTAACGCCGGAAGACCGGACAACTCTGGAGACGGTAGCTGGTTCGATGGAGAGCAAGCCCGATATGCGGGTGCGCGTTCAGGGATATACCGACAGCACCGGCGACGCAGCGCAAAATATTGCACTTTCGAACCAACGGGCGGATTCCGTTCAAGCGTATCTGGTATCGAAAGGCATCGATAAATCGCGGCTCAACCTAGAAGGCTTCGGCCAGGCGAATCCCCCAGGCACCGAAGGTAGTTCGAATGGCGCCGAGGCGGAAAACCGGCGCGTCCAGCTTTTTCCTCAATAGTCTGAGTTTTTTCTTGCAGCCACCCAGCTCTGGTGACAAACGTTCAATCAAGAGATTGAACCGGAGGTGTCAGCGGAGCCGGGTTTTTTCGTCCAATTGGGCAATTCATGATCACCGATCCTTCAATCCATAGCAACGTCGAAGACCCGAATTGGCTGACTATTGCCGTCGTAGGGGCTTTTCATCTGGGAGCGATCAGCGCATTATTCTTCTTTGACTGGCATGTTTTCTTAGCCACGGTAGTGCTGTATTGGTTGACGACGGGACTTGGAATCAGCATGGGTTACCATCGCCTGCACACTCACCGGTCGTATCGAGTGCCGATAGTAGTCGAGTATTTCCTGGCTGTGTGCGGCACATTGACGCTGCAAGGCGGGCCGATCTCTTGGGTGGCTACGCATCGCATGCACCATCAGAACGCGGATCAGCCCAGGACCCGCACTCGCCGCGAGACGGCGGATGGTGGGCCCATGCCGGGTGGGTGCTGGTGGGAGAGGCATCCCATGACGATACCGCGGCCATAGCGAAGCATGCCCCCGACCTGGCGAAACACCGTTTCTATATTCACTTAAACAACTATCACTGGGTGCCCATGATCGCGTTGGCGGCGGTGCTGTTCGCGGCCGGTGGTCTTTCCCTTGTGCTTTGGGGCATTTGCTTCCGGGTGGTCTTCGGTTTGCACGCCACTTGGTTCGTCAATTCCGCGTCGCACATGTGGGGCCGGCGGCGGTTTGCCACACGCGACGAATCCCGCAACAACTGGTGGGTGGCGCTGATTACCTTTGGAGAAGGCTGGCATAACAATCACCATGCACACCCAACCTCGGCGAGGCGCGGGCGGCTTGGTATGAATTCGACCTTTCGTGGCTTCAGATCCGTTTCCTGCGGTGGATTGGTCTTGCTAAGTCCGTACAGGTCGCAAGAGCGCGCCTGGATGACACGGGAGCGGATTGGGCAAGCTCGCCTGAGCGGGCCGGCGGCTAAGAATAAACAAGTTCCGAAGAAAATAGTTTCCGGTGGCGGTAAACTTGAGACGGGTAAGAATATCTCCTTACTCCCTCTCTTATGGCTCCCTGGCAAGCCGTCGGAACAATTATAAGTGGCGCTACTCCAGCTTGAACATAGACAGAAGGACGAACTCTCGCCGGAGAGACTTCTCCGAGACGACCCGAAGCGCGCTGCGGGCAAGGTTGTTGCATTTCAATATTTGATTGCCGCTGTCTTTCTCTTCTTGATCTCGGCATTCTGGGCGTTGCAAGTCCAGAACCCAGACCTGTACAGTGAAGCCGCGGAACGGAACCGGATCAAAAGTACTCCGATTCTTGCCGCACGAGGCAAAATACTGGACCGCAGCGGCCGCATTATCGTCGACAACAAAGCTTCTTATGCTCTGCTGCTGAATCGCGATCAGATCAAGCAGGAACATCTCCCAGTCATCAGCGAAGCCCTGGCGCTAGATTACGGCGTGCTGGCGCAAAAGTTGAAGCGGATGAGATCCAGTCCGCAGATCATCATTAAGGACGAACTCTCGAGGGACGACATCGCGTGGATCGGGTCGCATCAGGACAGCTCGACGTATCCGGAAATGCAGCTGATCCAGTCATGGAAGCGGCAATATCCGCAGAACGGTTTTGCGGCGCACGCGACCGGATATGTGGGTGAAATTGGAGAAGCGGAACTGAACAGCCAGCAGTTCCTGGATTACCGGCAAGGCGACGTGATCGGGAAGGATGGCCTGGAGCGCCAATACGATTCTGTGCTCCGGGGAGTGGACGGCCAGCAACGCGTACTAGTAGACAACATGGGACGCGAGCGCCAGATGCAGAACGCGCAGGAAGCAATCTCCGGCAAGGATTTGAAAACCACCCTCGATTTGGATGTGCAAGCGGTTGCGGAACTGGCTCTGGAGGGCAAGCGCGGGGCGGTGGTGGCGCTGAATCCGCAGAATGGAGAAGTTTTGGCGATGGTTAGCCACCCGGCTTATGACGCCAATAAGTTCACCGGGCGTATCAGCCGCGCGGATTGGAACCAATTGGCAGGCGATCCGGAGAAGCCGCTGCTGAACCGGGCTATTCAGGCTCAATTGGCGCCGGGATCCACCTTCAAACCAATCATGGGCATCGCCGGATTGCAGGAAGGTGTGGTCGACGAAGCAACCCATTTCTTCTGTCCGGGAGGCGCGACGTTCTATGGACACTATTTTTCCTGCCACGTACGAGGCGGACATGGAGAGATCTCGCTGCATCGCGCGATCTCCCAATCGTGCGATGTTTACTTCTATAACGTCGGTAACCGGCTGGGCATCGATCGCATCGCGCACTATGCAGAGCTGGCTGGAGTCGGCAGGAAAACCGGAATAGACCTGCCGAATGAAACGCAGGGCACCATGCCCTCTACCAAGTGGAAGATGCGGCTGGCAAGGCAGAAATGGTATGCAGGCGAAACTATTTCGGTCGCGATTGGCCAGGGAGCGGTTACCGTATCGCCTCTGCAGATTGTGTCTGCGATTGGCGGGCTAGCGGTTGGGGGGCGTTGGTATCAGCCTCATTTTCTGAAGAGCGAAGCGCCTGTCCTGCTGCGGCATGCTGACTTCAAACCTGGAAATTTGCAGCAGGTAAACCAAGGCATGTCGGCAGTGGTCAACGAGGGCGGAACGGGGCGGGCAGCGCAATTGCCCGGCATTAAAGTCGGCGGGAAAACCGGAACGGCTCAATTGGCCACTACGGAGCGCACCAAAGGCGCCAAGCTGCGGAGCGCGCTGGCCAACAACGCCTGGTTTGTCGCCTTTGCACCCGTGGAGAAGCCTGAAATCGCAGTGGTCGCGCTATTTGAAAATGGGCAGGAGAGTTATAACGCAGTGCCAATTGTCCGCGACATCATGAAAGCTTATTTCGATAAGCAGGCTCGCGGATCAGGCATCTTAACCACTAAGCTTTGGGAAGCTCCTGCTCTGCTTTCAAAGTTCGAGGTTCCGGCGGAATCGCCGCTGGTTGCCGGCAGGCAGGAAGTGGAAAGCAAACTACTGAAGATCGGCTTTCTGGCGGGACAGGGCGTCGATTAGGGATGCCGTTTCGCCGGTTAGTTCTGCAGTCCTTCCGGAACCTCGATTGGCCCCTAATCGTTGTCAGCCTGGCAATCTGCGTCTTGGGCGTACTGCAGATTTACAGTGCGACGCTTGGAACGAAGTGGGCTGACGCATGGTGGAAGCAAATTATCTGGATCTGCTCGGGGCTCGTGATGATGTGGGTGTTTTCCGCCATCGACTATCACGCGCTGCTTGACCGGGTCTTCTATTTCTACGCCGCCGCCATCGCGCTCCTGATTGTGACGGCCCTGGTAGGAGGACGGGTGTTCGGTTCCACTCGCTGGATTAAGGCCGGACCCTTCACCATTCAAACTTCAGAGTTCGTAAAAATCGTGCTGATCTTGCTGGTGGCCAAGCTGGTCTCTAACATTCGCGCCGATAGCCTCACCTGGCAGGAACTTGCAAAGCTGTCCGTGCTGGTGGGCATTCCCATGGTTCTGGTGATGAAAGAGCCTGACCTGGGCACATCGCTGACCTACCTGCCGGTGCTGTTGTGCGGGGTTTTGATGGCTGGACTGCGGTGGAAATACGTCGCGGTGATTGCCGGCGTCCTGATAGTGAGTTTACCGATTGGATATTATTTCCTTAAGCCCTATCAAAAAGATCGGCTTGTAAGTTTTGTTAATCCGGATCACGACCCGAGGGGCGCCGGATTTCAGGTGATTCAATCTAGGATCGCCGTCGGCAATGGAGGAATGTGGGGTCGAGGCGCAAAGGAAAGCTCGCAGACGCACTTGGGATTTCTACCCGTGCCGCATACGGATTTCATATTTTCCTCCTACGCCGAAGAGCATGGTTTCGCTGGTGTGGTGGTCGCGCTGGTGCTGTACTTTCTGCTGATTATGCAGGTGGTGCAGAATGCCCAGACAGCTACCGACCATGCAGGTTTGTATCTTTGCATGGGCGTTGCGGCGATTCTGCTTTTCCATGTTTTGGTGAACGTCGGGATGGTGGTCGGCCGCATGCCGGTTACGGGCATCCCGCTCCCACTGATGAGTTCAGGGGGATCGAATACCTGGTCAGTTTTTCTGATGCTGGGTCTTGTGAACAGCGTTAGAACGCGTAGATTTGTGCAGTAACGGCCGGCCGGCGACGGCAGGCTGAAATTTTTATTTGGGTTTAAGCGAAGAAGGACGAGGAAGTTCCGGAGTGCAAACCGGCTGTAGGCATGGAGCACCCGATCTAACGGGTTGGAAGCGCTATAGCAGAGGGTGAGTAGCGGGTGTTGGTTGAGCAAGTCTCCGCCCGCGTTACGCGAGCGCAATGTCCATTAGTTGCGCCGCCGTCATGGTTAATTTGAGGTTGCAAGTCCGGCTTCTTGAAGAACTCTCGTCTTAGCCCGCATAGGCGGTGAAAGATGAGTAAGGAACTGGTGATTGGATCAAATCGCCATGAGACGAAAGTAGCGGTTCTCGAAGACGACCAATTGGTCGAAATCTACTTTCAGCGAGCGAATGAGTATTCGCTGGCAGGCAGCATACATAAGGGGCGAGTGACACGGGTTCTGCCCGGTATGCAATCGGCCTTTGTCGATCTGGGGCTCGAGCGCGACACGTTCTTATATGTGTCTGATTTTTTCGATGAGCACGATGACATCGATACCGTGGGCGACGAGCAGCCAGTGGCGCGCCGGGAAAGAGGAGAGCGCCGCGGCCGCGGCGAGCGCGGCAATCGTGGCGCCGGGGAGAGAGGTCCGGACGATCGCGCGCCGAGCGATTTAAAGCAGCAACCGATTGCAGCTCCGGCAGAAGTGCAGTCCGATGCGTTAATTGATGAAAGCACTCCAGCGGCGGCACTGCGCTTTGATGAAGAACTTGATCTTCCGGCAACCGAGCCTCCGGACGCCGAAGCGGAAACGCAGGATACAGATCTTGAAGCTGGGCTATCCAGCAATGTCGCAGTAGGGCCCTCCCGGAGTTCTGAGACAGAACGATCGGGCAATCGAGGCGAGCGCAGACCTGGTGGAGACCGGGACCGTGGACACCGTCGCAGGCGGAATCGCGGGCGCGGATTCCCTGAGACAAAATACGCGCATCCGGGCGACGACGCCCGGACGCCGGCGGGAGCCGGACCGGGCGAGCGCGGTTCGAGGCGGGATCGGGAACCGGCCGGACAGAACACTGATCAGAATGCATTGAACAGTTCACGAAACAACGCACCAAACAACAATGCGCGGAACGATGTCCGGAACGACGAGATAGCGGAAACCAGCAGTTCCGGAGTGGTGCTGCTGCCCGGCGAGTCCCTGGCAAAGTACCGGCGCATGCCGGCAGTCAGAGGTGAAGAGTCAAGTGCCGGACAGCCGGGTGGCCACGAGTCTGCGCCTGACGAAGAGGTTCATGAATTGGTGCGCGAAGCCGTATCAGCCGAAGAACCGAACGAGAGTCCTGAAGACCTGGGTGCGGAAGCCGAAGAGATTGCTATGGCCGATCGCATCTTCGGCCACAACGATGGGGAGTCGACCGAAGACGTAGAAGAGAAGATTGAGGACGCAGCCGCTGATGTCCCTCATGATGAGCTATCGCAGCAAGACGGTCAACGCGAGCTGCAAGAACTGGAGGGCACAGGTCCGTCTCTGGCTGTGCCATTCGAACCGCAGGCTGGTGTTGAAGCAGCCATTCTGCTGGAGGATGCGGAGCCGTTAACAACCTTTGGAGCTCGATCGCCGAGTCCGTTCGGCAAGTCTGGCGAGAACGATCCTGGGAGCGAAGCGGGTTTGGAACTGGGTGAACAGGCGGGCGAACCGGACCTGTTTTCTCCGGAAACCGCGGGGTTCGAAGACGACGGCATGGAAGAGCCGGACGCCCCGATGAAAGGTGATGTCGAACCTGAGCCAGCGCCCGGCACAGCCCAGACGGCGATGGTGAGAGAGGGCAGTCAAAATAGGCCGCTGCATCGATCGTCCCGGCGGATGCGGAGAAGGCGCGGAGGCAATCGTCCGGAGGAGCGTCAGGCGAGTGATGCATCAACTGCCGCAAGCGGCGATGCCGTGGCGGTCGCTCCAGCAGTCGAAACCGAACCTAAGAACCATCGTTCGTCCGACGTGGAACGAAGCTCCGCTGATAAGCCGGAGCGGGCGATACCTTCCATCGCCGATCTGCTGAAGTCAGGCCAGGAGATCATCGTTCAGATCGCGAAGGAACCACTGGGGCAGAAGGGTGCACGCATTACCTCACACGTGGCGCTGCCCGGTCGCTATGTCGTGTTTATGCCCAGCGTTCAGCATTTGGGCGTCTCCCGGAAGATCGCCAGCGATGAGGAGCGTCAGAGGCTGAAGCATATCTTGCAAGCTCACCGTTCCGGCGCGACGGGAGGGTTTATCGTCCGGACGGCTGGCGAAGGCGTGTCTGAAGAAGAGTTAGCCGCCGATATGAACTTTCTGTACAACCAGTGGCTCGATATCCGGCAGAAAGCGGAGAAAAAACCGGCTCCTGCGCTGCTGCACTACGATCTCGATATCGTGCAGCGGATTCTTCGCGACCAGGTCACCAGCGATTTTAAAGCCATCTGGATCGACAGCGAAGACATGTACGAAAACGTGTTGACTTTCATGCAGCGTTTTCAGCCATCGCTGGTAAACCGGGTGAAGATGTACACTCGCCCGGGCCCGATCTTCGATGCGTTCAACATTACGGCTGAACTCGAAAAGGCGCTCCGCCCGAAGGTTTGGCTTAAGTCGGGCGGCTATATCGTGATTAACCAGACTGAAGCGCTGGTAGCCATCGATATCAACACCGGCAAGTACGTTGGCAAGAGCAACCGCCTGGAAGACACCATCGTCAAGACTAACACCGAAGCGGTGAACGAGATTGTGCGGCAGATCCGGCTTCGAGACCTGGGCGGAATCATTGTGGTGGACTTCATCGATATGGACGAGCGCAAGAACCGTCAGAAGGTAATGACTGCGCTGGAAGAAGCCATGCGGGCGGACAAGGCTCCATACAAGATTCTGCAATTCAACGATTTCGGCCTGGTTGCGATTACCCGCAAACGGGTAAAGCAGAGTTTAGAACGGACCTTATGCTCACCTTGCCTTTACTGCGAGGGCGCGGGCTACGTAAAGAGCGTACAAACTATCATCGGCGAGATCTTGACCGAGGCTCAGAAGTTGTCGCGAGCCATAGAAGGTAAAGACGTGCTGCTGCGGGTGCATCCGGAAGTGGCGAAGACCTTGAAGGCGGGCAGCAACAAATATCTTGACGAACTCGAAGAGATACTCGGCCGCCCGGTGCTGGTAAAGGGCGATCCAACGCTGCACACGGAGAAATTCGACTTAGCTTAGGCGCAGTTGCGGATGCTAAACTGAGTGAAATTCCTGCTCTTTGCAGCAGGCAGATCAATTCATCTTTAGCATCCCCTTTTTGATCCGGAGAGATGGCCGAGTGGTTGAAGGCGCACGCTTGGAAAGCGTGTTTAGGGGAAACTCTAACGTGGGTTCGAATCCCACTCTCTCCGCCAGTAGTTTTTTATGGGTAACGGCGTCTTCGGAAGACTTGCGAAATATCAATGGCGGCCTGCGCGTTCACAGCCGTCTCGTCAAGCCCGATGAAACGCGCATCGGCATGACCCGCCAACGCAGAATAAGGTGGCGTGTTTACGATGTGGATCTCACGGCGCGTGAGAGCAGGTAATCCTGCCGCACCAAATTGTCACGGAAAAAAGGCGACACAATCAAGTCGAATTCCTGACGGAACTCTTGCAGCTGCCCGGGCGAGTTTGCGCTGAGATTCTCGATCAATCTGATCACCGGACCAGCGCTACGTTCCACTTGCAGGCGAAAGTGCTGGGGAGATAGGGCGGAAACTAGAATACAGCCACGATCAAAGATGAGATTACTCACGCTGCTTCCAAAGCGATCTTTGATGACTGCAGGATCGCCCCAGAGTATCGGGTTGGCAATACCCGGCGGCGGCGGAGACATGTAGCGAGCCCCCAAAGCCGTGGTGCTTCCCACAAGCATTTCCGGCGGCCAAGTTGCGAACGCAAGGATGCCGCCGGGCTTCACAACCCGGAGCATTTCAGCAATAGCAACTTCGGGCCTGGGGGCGAAGATGTGTGCAAACTGACTGAGGACTACGTCAAATTGACCATCGGCAAACGGAAGTTCCTCGACGTCGCCTTCCTGCAAGCTGACCTGAACACGTGCTATCTGACAGTTTTCCCGTGCGCGGTCAAGTAGTTGCGGAGTAAGGTCGATGGCCTGAACTTCGGCACCGGACCGGGCAGCTGTGACGGCGACGACTCCCGTCCCACAACCCACGTCCAAGAGCTTCATGCCGGCTTCGACACCAGCAAATCGCACCAGATGAGCAGCGCATTGCATGGTAACGACTTCGAGTGGTGCAAACTTCACCCAGGACGCTCGTTGTGCCTGCTTGAATTGTTCCAGTACCTGGACGTCTAACTGTGTTGCCATCTCGAATTCCTTAGATGGCATCAATTGTAGACAACCGGCTGCAAATCGCTTTCTAGCCTCGGGATGAGAATCAGTTTCCCTACGGTTGCCCGACTCTCCATTGGCGGCATGGGCCTGCGCCGCATCCGACAGTGAAAATTCACAACGATCCTAATCTCAAGCCTGCCCTGGAATGATCCAGTCGAACAGCCGGACCGCGCGCCCGGAGCGGTTCAGGCCCTCGCCAAACCGGTGACTGCGAATACGACCCGTCGCATCCACGAAGTAAAAAGCAGGCCCGTACTCATTTCCGAAAGCACGCCAGATTGCATAATTGCTGTCGCTCGCGATCGATAGCCGACTCTGATCTCCTTTCACCGCGCGTTTGATGTCAAGAAGCAGAAAAACTCGTCCCGAATTAAGATTCCGTCAAGCTTGCCCCCGGGTATAGAACCCAGGGATTTTCCGCCGAGACTGAAAGAGTTGCTACACATAGAGCGGGACATGCGAGAGATTAGTAGAACTTACAGAATCGCGCCGACAATCGCGCCCAGCAGCAATGGCCCGACGTGCGCGGTGGCGATCAGGAATCCGCCCGCGCCGGCCAAAAAGCCGAATAGCGGCAGTCCGATCAGCACAGAAGCGAAAAAGAAGACGGCCGCGCCCAAGAGCACACCCGGAAGAAGCGCAGCCAGAATAGCGTTTCCCACGCCTCCGGCTTTCCGCCCTCCGACAAAGCCCGCGATTAAAGGCCCGATGATGGGTAGCCAGAAGAGAAGAATGGATAGGACAAACATCCAAACTATTGCACTACCGATTCCGCCGCTGCGATCTGCCATTTCATAAGCTTCTCACATGGTTTTGCTTACCTGGCCTCAAGCGAATAGCCATTCGACAAAACGGTCGAGGGTTTCGCCCTTGTCGAGGCCAACCTGAACACGCCTACATAGCTCGGGATCTTTTCATCTACTCCAGCATGGAGAACGAGCAAACAATGTTGCGCCTAAAGTGCACCGAATCGAGAAGCCGTTGAAACAGCCACCCTGGATTTGGTTCGGTCAGGCTTGGCCTTCTGCGCAACGCCTTGTTCTGGAACTAGACTATATCGGGACCGAATGACAATCGCCCGGCAAAGTTTTACCAGCCGCAACGGTAGCCTCCGTTCATGAAACTTGCCGGGAGAATCCGCACCGTGGCAGATGAAGCTGCACACTCACCTATTCGGCAAAGAGCGTATGACTCCGTTGAATGGTGCGCTCTTATCTGGTCTTCTTCACCTGTGCCGTTTCCTGCCTCGAGAAACTGAAGAGTTCCACGAGCGCCCTCACGCGCTCTTTCTGACGGCTGGCCGGAAGCCGCTTGGTTCTTGTAAGCTCGGCGATGCCATGGAGACTCGCCCAAAACAGCTCAGAGAGAACCGCCGGCTTCGAACTCTGCACCTGAAACAAATCTACGAGTTGCGAAAACGCAAATCGCAGCTCCGGAGGTGTAGCCGCGTCATCGAAGGGTACGCTCAGGCTGAGCAAAAACATCGCTTCATACAGTGCGGGGGAGGCTGCGGCGAACTCCAGATATCTGGCCGCGACCGACTCGACCATGCTTCCTCGCTTAACCCTTTTCCGTGCCTGTTCCAGAGCCAGGCCTAACTCCTGGAAACCCTCGATAGCAACTGCTGTGAGAACTCCTTCGCGGCTTCCAAAGTGAGCATACAAGACAGGTTGGCTATATGAGATCTCGCCGGATAACCGCCGAACGGTTACGTTGGGCCACCCTTCAAGCTCCGCAATTCGTCGAGCGGCACTGATAATCTGTGCCCGGCGGGCCTGCTTGTCCCGCAGTTTTCGTTCTGCGATACGGTTGCTTGCCGGCGTGGTTGCCATCCATAGGAATTATAGCGGTGCTAGAACCACTGCTGGCCGGGAAGGTGAATCTTCGTCTAAACGCTTTGCATCTACGTAGCGTTGCTAGACTTTATGTCATAGGTATACTATATGAATAGTGCTATCTCGCTTTCTTTAGCTGCCCTCATCGCTGTGGGGATCATGGTGATCGGTTGTTTCTATCTTGCATCTCCGGAACGAATCCTGGGATCATTTGGTCTGAATCCGCCTGCGCTCGATGCTGACACTCGTGCGTGGCTACGTCTGAAAGGAACTCGGGACGTCGCATCTGGCCTGGTCGTGTTGACTATGATGCTGACCGCGAACAGCCGGACGGTAGGCATAGTTCTGCTCGTTTTCGCCATCATCCCTTTCGGCGACATGTCCACTGTTCTGGGTTCGGGTGGGTCGAAATTGAAAGCGTTCTCCGTTCACGGCGTAAGCTGCGCGGTAATGCTCGTCGTCGGCCTCTTGCTAATCCATGCCGTTTAAGAGAATCCTCCGATCAGCCGATGCTGGAGCGGGAGTTCCCCTGGCTGCCGGAGCCGAAGTTTCCATCGAAGGAGTCAATAGGAGCCGTTCATGCACATATTTAACGTAGCCACCATCTTCATCGTACTTTCTCTGGTAAGCGTCGAGTTCTCTGTTTCTGCTTTCGTAAACCCCGCCGCTTGGCGGCTTAACCCCGAACCGCAGCTGAAAATTCTTAGCCGTTTTGCTTCCGTGCTTGGAACAGTGATGCCGGTCTGGTATCCAGTTTGTACCCTACTACTCGGTATTCAGACTTGGCTTCATTGGGACGAGCCGGGGTTGGGAATCCTGCTTACATCTGATGCGGTCTGGATTCTTGCTTCGATGGCATCGATTTTTTTCCTGGTTCCACTGAACAGTCGCGTCGCAGAAGGTGCTGCTGATTGGCAGCGGCTACATCGGATTTGGGACACGAGACATCGCGTGCGGGTTGCTGCTCTCACCATCGCAGCCGTGCTGCTCACATACGTCTTAGTACGCTAAGTGGGCACTCGATTCAGATTATTACCAGAAAACGGGTTTGCCGGAAGTTGGCCGTTCTCAGCCCTTGGGGCGTTAGCCTACGATTTTTGACGTTTGGTGTAGTGATTCCCCAACCTCGAAGCAACGCCGAAAGTATTCCGAAGTGCGGATAATGAAACTATGGAAGACGTACTCACCATCGCCGGCCGAAACTTCAGCTCGCGCCTTTTTGTGGGCACTGGTAAATACCGCAGCAAGCCGCTTATGGCGCTCTGCCATCATTCCTCCGGCACTGAGATGGTTACTCTTGCTGTACGGCGGGTGAATCTCACCGACCGTTCGAAGGAATCGGAACTCGACTACATCGACCGCTCTGCGATTCACATCCTGCCCAACACAGCAGCCTGCTATACGGCCGAAGATGCCATCCGGACGGCGCGACTGGCCCAGGAAGCCGGCCTCTCGAACTGGATCAAGCTCGAAGTGATCGGCGACCAGAAAACTCTCTTTCCCGATAATGAAGGGCTGCTCGAAGCCACTCGCGTGCTTGCCAACGAAGGATTTGTGGTGCTGCCTTACACCAGCGATGACCTTGTGAACGCTCGCAAACTAATCGACGCCGGTGCGGCCGCCGTGATGCCGCTGGCTGCCCCCATAGGATCGGGCCTGGGCATTCAGAACATTACGAACCTTAAGATCTTGCGGGAGGCGATTACATCGGTTCCGCTCATCGTCGACGCAGGCGTGGGCACGGCATCGGATGCCGCCATGGCCATGGAGTTGGGATTCGATGGCCTGCTGCTGAATACCGCTATTGCCGAAGCCGAAGACCCGGTGCGCATGGCAACGGCGATGCGGCTTGCCGTGGAAGCGGGACGCCTAGCGTTTCTCTCGGGCCGCATGCCCAAGCGTGAATACGCGGTCGCCAGCAGTCCGCTGGTAGGAACCATCGCCTGATGCGGATTGCATTCATCGGCCTGGGCCGGATGGGCTCTGGAATGGCTCGCAATCTACTGCGCGCGGGGCACGAGGTAGCGGTTTACAATCGAACGCGCGAAAAAGCGGAAGCGCTCTCCGAAGAAGGAGCACGAGTTGCCGGCTCTATCTCCGACGCCTGTCGCTCTGCCGGAGTCTGCTGGACCATGCTCGAGGACGATGCTGCCGTAGGCGATGCGGTTTTCGCTCCGAATGGCGTAGCGGAGAGCCTGGAGCGCAATACCGTCCACATCTCGAGCAGCACCGTCTCGGTGGCAATGACTCGCGCCCTAGGCGTGGCGCATCTCTCGCGCGAGCAGCGTTTTTTGAGCGTGCCGGTCTTCGGCAGACCCGATGCCGCCGAAGCTGGTAAGCTCGTCGCGGTCGCGGGCGGCGAGGCTGCGCTGATCGATAAACTGCGGCCGGTGATCGAGAGTATCAGCCGCGCCGTTTTCGTAGCGGGCTCCGAACCCTGGCAGGCGAATCTCTTCAAGCTGTGCGGAAACTTCTCCATCGCGAGCGTGATGCAAACCATGGGTGAGGCATTCGCCACCATCCAGAAGTCAGGCACCGACCATCGCAAATTCTTCGAGATCATCAGCGAAGTTTACGGCTCGCCGGTGTATGGGAATTAAGGCTCGACGATTCTAGACCGCAAGTTCGAGCCGGCCGGTTTTGCCCTAAAGCTCGGCCTGAAGGACATCCGTCTCATGCTGGAGGCGGCCGGCGAATTCGATGCGCCCATGCCGGTGGCGAGCGTCGTGCGGGATCAGTTCCTGAGCGCCATGGGCAATGGGCAGGAGGAATTCGACTGGTCAAGCGTGGCGCTGGTAGCCGAGCGGAATGCCGGTGTCAAGAAGCCCCAGCGCTAGACGTTCTCACTTGCGAGTAAGTTCCAGCACTTGCTGGTTCAACGGCTGATCGTCAAACCATCCGCGAAAACTAAAAACATCTCCGCGGCCCGCTGCCTTCCGGAAATCGTTCCAGCTATCGGGGTTGGTTTTCAAGCTGTGTTTGGGGGCATCCCCAACGTAGGTCACCGTAAACGCCTGGGGCCAGATGGCGAGTATCTCCGGCGGCGTATGCAGAGGCTTGTAAGGCGCGGTAAAGCTTGCAAACGGAGCGGTGTAAGCATAGTCTTTCGGCCAGATGTTTTCGGGAATAATCAGCACGCCCGGCACCTGCTTCAAAACCTCCGCGAAAACAGAAGGCGCGGTAGCATCGTTGGGACCGCCGTTGGAGTCGACATAAAACATGGTGCAGCCCCAGCGCTTTTGCGCATATTGAATCTTCTTAACCAGCGATGCCGCGGCATCGCCGCTGGAGCCGCTGCGTTGACGAGGGGCGGACTCGGAAAGATCGAGCCGCTGGGGCCGGATGGTCATTCCACAGCGCAGGCCCGCTTGCGTGAAACGGCGGAAGAAATCGTCAGCCGCCGCGTTCATCTCAGGCGATAGCTTCGGCAACAGCGTTGGGTCGCCGATGAAGCTGGTAGGCTGCGGAAATTGCTGGCCTTCCAAATCCCACACCAGCACGCCTTGCGCGTTGTGCTGCTTCATTCTCTGCACCGCCTGGTCTGCATAGCCTAGCAGCGCGTCGCGGAACCGGCGCTTGCCATCTTCCGTGCGGACGTCGATGCCTTTGGCCAGCGTGTAATTCCGCGGATTGGGCTCTTTCTCTCCGCGCGCTTTTTTGGCGGGATCGCTTAAGAACAATTCGCCGATGGGCCGCCGGTCTGGCCAGCGCAGTTTCTGCGGCCACGCTGCGCCATAAGCCTCAAGGACATCTGCGGCGGTTCTGGTGACGCTGACTCCGCCGTTCCCAAAGCGTAGTTCGATGGTGAAGCGATCGGAGGCTCCGGCGGCTATTGATCGGCTGACCGGCACGGCGCGCGACAGGAAGCCCTCGCTCTGGTCATTCAAAGTTCCCGCTTGCACAAGGTAATGGTTTGCCGCGCCGGAAGGGCTCAGCCCAACGTATAGCGCGGCCGGCTCCACATGCAGCAGCGTCAGCGAGGCCTTTCCATAGTCGGCCATGATGACCGGCGCACCATCCAAACCGTTGCGGAACTGCGGATAATTGGGAGCGCCAAAACCTTTCGGCAGAGCAGGAAACTGAAGACCGAGAGGATAGATATTAATGCCTGCCAGGGCTTCCTTGCTGTTGTTCGTCACCGTAATGGCGAGCCGCAATTTTGCCGCAGTCGCGGCGGCACGAAACTCACAAGCGACGCTGCCCCAATTCCAAGTACAAGTCAGACGCTTATGGGCATCGTCCCAACTCGCCTTGTATCCTGTTCCGCCCCATAACGATCGACCGCCCAAGCGATACCCGCCGACCGAGAACGGATCACCCTTCCCAGCAGCTAAATCGACGAGAGCGATCCCGCGGTACGCCAGTTTCGTAAGTCCCCGCTGGTCGAAGGACGTCTGCAATCCTGGATCTTCTGCCATTGCGAACGGAATGGCGGTCAGCAGCACGGTTGACACCAGTGCGGCTCCCAAAGTCATAGCGCTTTGGCAGGTTCTCGACATGTTTTGGATTCAAGTATGGTCAGAGCTGGCAGGTTCAATCCTCGCCGCCGCTGCTGTGCGGATGGCAGCAGGAACACCCGCAGGCCTGGTGACCTTCGCTCTGCTTATTATCGAACAGCTGATTGTGCCAGGGTCGTCATTTGTCCTGCCGCTCGCGCTGGTCATATTTGCTCTTCTGAAAACGGAAGGGACGAAAAGGTTATTTCCGGACACCGCTCGAGTTACGGCGTCTCTTTCAGTAGCCTGCGTCTGGAATGCCAATGCTGTTCAACTTGTGCCGGTGGCCGCATTCGCGTTCGTCTTTCGCAGTCTTGCGCCCAAGTCGGGCAACCATCCCTACCAGGAACTAAAACTGGCATGGACGCAAAATCGCCTGCCGGTGAAGTCGGCCGCCATGGCCGTGCTCTTATTGCCGGCCGGTTTGGCGGCTTTACTAGGCCACGCGAAACCGGATTGGCCGATTGACCTGCCAGGTACTCTGGACAATCTGCCCGGTAGTCTGGCGTGGCTTACCCTGCCGCTTGCCGTTATCGCATTTGCATGGCTGCTCATGGCCCTGCGGGAAGCGGATGGAACAGTGGTCGCTCTATCTGGTCTTCCTTTAGCATCTCTGGCGGTAGATCCACTAGCCGCAAGCAGGCTCCTGCTGGCTGCTTGCATCGCTCTTGCTGGCCTGGTTGTGATAAGCCGCCGGCTGAAACGCCGGGTGTAGCCGAACGCGCTGCGATAATTAGGGGAATTACTCTTATTGTGTTTTCGTATCTTCCATCTCCTCTGCCATCGCTTTTCTTCGAACCCCGCCGGTATCGCCCGCAGGGCGTGGGTTACTGGTCCGGGCACATTCCGTTCGCTTGCGATCTGGTGCATACGCTTAGGCCAAACACGCTTGTCGAGTTGGGAACGCACATGGGCGAATCGTACTTCACCTTTTGCCAGGCGGTTCAGGAGAGTGGGATAGCCTGCCAGGCTTCTGCCGTCGATAGCTGGCGGGGCGACGAGCATACCGGAGCCTACAGCGAAGACGTTTTTGAAGAAGTTAGCAAGTGCAACGCCCTATACGAAAGCTTTTCAAAGCTGCTGCGAATGACGTTCGACGAAGCCTGTCCCCAATTCGCAAATGAAAGCATCGACCTGCTGCACATCGATGGAGCCCATAATTACGACGCTGTCCGTCATGATTTCGAGCTCTGGTGGCCGAAGGTAAAAAACGGCGGAGTAGTGGTGATGCACGACTCGTTCGAACGCGGCCACGATTTCGGCGTGTGGCGGTATCTCGAAGAGTTGCGCCAGACTTTCGCGGCCGAAGAATTTGTTCACAGCCACGGGTTGGCGGTGGTCTGCAAGCAGCCTTTCGATGCGCCGAACGCCGCAACCGAGTTAGTGACCGCGACGCCCAAGAAACTGGCCGCGATGCGCCGCTACTACGAAACGTGCGCGGCAAGTCTCCGTCAGCGCTATCTCTCCGGCAGAAGCCCTGATGCCTGGGATGTAAACGCTCAACTCTTCTGGCGCGCCGAAGGCGAAAATTTTTCAGAAGGGGAAAGTGTACGGGCCGCAAAAGCCGCGGATGGCGCAGGGGTCCGCATCCGGCTCCCGATTCCGAAGCGGTCGCAGCCCTACGTGGAGTTCCGTGTAATCCCGACCCTTGAACCCGCTTTGCTGCTTCTGGAATCGCTCGCCGTAGAGGATGCCAACGGGCAGCAATTGCTGACGCATACTGGCAGCGAGTTGTTTGCATTCAAAGACACGGCAACCTCGCACGCGGCCGTCACGCAGGCTGGTCTGGCGCTATTCTCCCAGGCTGGAACAAATACCTTCACGCTGGCAGTTCCGCCACATGCCAGCGAACGCCTGAACGCAACTGGCGGAGAAATGCACCTGCAGCTAATAGGGACAGACCCTTTTGTGTTAGCCAAACGTCTCGCTGATGGGCCGCCTAAAGCAGCGCCCGAAAAGCGTTCGTTACTTTCGCGACTTGTCTCCCGGACGTAGCAGGTTAATGGTCTTCCGCAGGGGAGCGGTAATCTGCCATGAGCGTGAGCTTGTGACGGCGTGCAGCTCCAGCTGCAGTGCTGCTCGATCGTGCTCGATTGCGGCGTTCTCTGCCTGTAACTGATTCACCTGCTGCTGAGCCGCCGCAATGGCTGCACGAGCGTGCTCGAATTCCAATTGCAAGGGCAGTAAGCTGTCCCCGAACTCTATTTCCACCGCAAGAATTGCACCGCCGCCGAGCAAAGCGGGTTCGATGGGCAGGACAAAGTGCGCGTCGCCGGCCACCGCTGCCAGACGTAGTCCATCGTCCAAGCCGCCGCCGCTATCCAGAACGACGATCTGATGCAATCTGCCCGATTCGCCCCAGGGAAGACCGTTGCCCTTGCTCCACTCCCAGATGGTCTCGCTCGATTTGTTCCATAGCGTCAGCCGGTAGAGGTGCAGCAGCAATGGTTCATTCGCCAGGTCGAGACGCAGCTGGTAAATCCGCGACTGCAGCGTGGGCAGCCGCAAGTAAAGCACCTGACAGCCGGTAGTGCGCGGCATCGCCACGACGCTCGCCCCCTCATTGAATCCTGCGCCAGTATCCCAGTAGAGCTGCACGGAGCGCTTTCTCATCGGCGGCCGCGCTTGTGGACCTGAGAAGTAGCGCAGCGGTTCAGGACCGTCTTCTCCTTGCAGATCGGGAGCGGGCAGACCGCCAACCGGCAGTTCCCGCCTGCGGATCAAATCCTGAAGCGCCTTTCCCTGCACTAAGGCTTCTGATGGAGAAACGGGCAGCGCAGAGTCGTCGACCAAAACATGAGTCGCCAGCCGATGGAGATAAGAGCTGTGCTCCAGCGGCGCGCCGACGCTATATAGCTGCGGTAGATTTTCGGTGCGCACATAAAAACAAGTGGATGAGAAAGCAGCGATTTCAGGATCGTCCGCAGTGCGATAAAAGTACGCGAATTCGTCACACTGCCCGCTCGACAATTCTTTCAGCGCTCTCTCTGGATCTACCGCACTCCGGGTGAGCGCCGAGACCGTCAGCGCATCGACGTTTCGAAGAGCGCTCCACGCCAGCCGGAGATCCCAGGCATCCGGAGGCGAAACACCGGAGCGAATGAAGAGGAAGTCGCGATCGGTGTAGCGTCGTAGCACTTCAGCAACGGCAGCGTCCTGGCCTTCATCAGCAACAATTTCTTTTACCCAGGAAGGCGGAATGGTAAGCGTATCGAGAACGGCCACCGTCCCGGTCACGCGGAAATCAGCCTCAGAAGCGGCCGTCCGGGCCAATACCGCGAACGTTGCATTCGCGTGTCCCGCATCTTCCCGAGTCACCAGCATGAAGATCCGGTAAACCGGTTCGCGCCAATTTGACCAGTCATGCGCAAGCGATTTTGCCGGAGGAAGCGGCGCGGACTGCCGTGGAAGAAAGTTTGCGGCGTTCGAGCGGAACCAGGCGGCGTAAGAAGCCTCTGGTCCTTCAGTCTCAAATGGATCAGGAAACCAGGCGCGCACCCGCGAATCGGCGCGGTAGAGGTCGCGATGAGCTTTCAGTATCGGTTCGCCATTGCGAAAACGGGCGTACGCCCACGGAATCGATCCATAGGCGGCCTGACCAGCCTCGCCGCATGCTTTCCGATACCACTGCCGCAGTTCGTAAAGCGCCTGCATGCTGCGGCCATAGCGGTCGAGCATCGACTTATGCGCACCGCGATCGAAGCCGGAAAAGTGGTAAAATACCGTGGACTGCCCATTCACCAGCAAGCCGCCGTCTAGCGTTCCTGTAACTGTACGGCTATTCAGATTCCAGGTGCAGACGTTATACCCTGGGTCGAACAAAATGCGGTGACCTGGAAAGAAAGAGGGCGCCAGATCGGCCCAGCGCTGATCTGTAAACAGCCCGTAAGACACCTCGTCGAAGCAGTAGTCACGAAGACGATCGCGCCACCATCCTGCAAATCGAGACCCCTCTGCATCGTTCTTCACTCCCAGAAAACCGAGATTGAAAGTCCCGTGCCGCAGAGCTACCAGCTCATGATCTTCAATGGCTAGCGCGCTTTGCTCAGGCTCTGTGCTGTGGGGCGTCAACAGAATCGAAGCAGACTCGAACTCGTTCAGCAACGAATCCAGGGAGGCAAGCACAACGATGTCAGGGTCGAAGTAAACCACCGAGTCGCAACCCGGCAGTTCTAGCAGCTCACATAGAACAAACCCTTTGACAGCAGTGCTGAGCTCAACCAGGGAATGCTCAAACAGCCAGCCAGGATCTTGGGGAACCGGCAAGTCACGGAGAGTCCAGAGCCGGTCGAAAGGCTCATCCTCAAAATGGAACGAGGCGGGAATTGCGTCCGAAAGAACTAAGTGAATTAGCGCATCTGGATGGAAACGACGGATGCTGCCGGCCAGTACACGCGCTTTAGGAAGGTAGTTGACCGCGACGCTGGTAAAGAAATGCGTGGCCATCAGCTGAGAGAATCTTCCAGTATGGAAACGGGGCAACCCGCGGAGGATGCCCCGGAACTATTATCGCCGGTGGTTATCCGGTTATGACTGCATAGCAACTTCAGGCGCGCCAGACTTCAACTTGTCGCGCTGCTCTTTCAAGATCGCCTTGCGGCTCAACTTGATCTTGTTGCCTTCCAACGCCAGAACCTTGACCAGAATCTGATCTCCTTCATTCAATTCGTCGCGCACGTTCTTGATCCGGCTTTCCGAAATCTCGCTGATATGCAGCAGCCCGTCGGTGCCCGGAAAAATTTCGACAAACGCGCCAAAATCGGCTATGCGAACAACCTTCCCGAGATAAGTCTTGTTTACTTCGGCCACTGCAGCAATATCAGTAACCATCTGCATGGCTCGCTTCGCGGCTTCTGGATCAGACGAGAAGATGTTCACGTTGCCGTCATCGGTAACGTCGATCTTCACGCCGGTCTGTTCGATGATTCCCTTGATCACTTTTCCGCCGGGTCCGATCAGTTCACGAATCTTGTCGGTCGGAATCTTGGTGTTGTAAATACGGGGCGCATACTCGGAGAGCTGGGCGCGCGGCTCCGGCATCGCGCTGTTCATGATCTCCAGAATGTGCATCCTGCCGCGGCGCGCTTGCTCCAGGGCCTCCGCCATCACTTTAGTGGTGACATTCGGGACTTTGATATCCATCTGCAGCGCGGTGATGCCCTGTTTTGTACCGGCTACCTTGAAGTCCATGTCGCCGTAGTGATCTTCCGCGCCCGCGATGTCCGTCAGCACGGCATAATCGCTACCTTCCAGCACCAGGCCCATGGCAATGCCCGCAACCGGAGCCAGCAGGGGAACACCCGCATCCATCATGGAAAGGGTTCCGCCACAGACACTGGCCATGGAACTGGAACCGTTCGATTCCAGAATGTCACTGACTACGCGCAGCGTGTAAGGAAAGCTTTTCTGGTCGGGAAGCATGGGCGCAAGCGCACGTTCCGCTAACGCTCCGTGTCCAATCTCACGGCGTCCCGGGCCCCGCATGAATCCAACTTCGCCAACACTGAAGGGCGGAAAGTTGTAGTGGAGCATGAACCGCTTCGACGTCTGGCTGGGATCGAACATCTCGATGCGCTGCTCGTCATCCTCGGTGCCTAGAGTGGTTGTTACCAGCGCCTGCGTCTCGCCGCGGGTAAATACCGCCGACCCGTGCGTGCGCGGCAGCAGCCCCACATCACAAGTGATCTGCCGGATTTCGTCGAAAGCGCGGCCGTCAGGGCGTCTGCGATCTTTCAACATTTCGTCGCGGAAGATGTTCTCCTTCAACCCGCTGAATACCTTGGCGGCTTCCACCTGCTCAGCATCATCGGTAAAGAGCGCGATTGCCTTCTGCTTGGCTTGATCCACAAGGGCATAGCTTTCCAGCTTCCCGTGCTTTTGAGTGTTCAAGGCATCGCTAAGGTCGCTCCGCACGGCGCTCGAAATCTTGCCGAGCATGTCCTGGTTCGTAGTAGGAGATTGGTATTCGCGCTTCTTCTTTCCGGCCAATTTGACCAGCTCGCGAATCGACTCGGCAATCTTCTTGCAGCAGTCCTGCCCGAACTCGATCGCCCGCAGCACGTCCTCTTCTGACGCCTGGTTGGCAGCCGCTTCCACCATTACGATGCCTTGATCGGTTCCGGCGACCATGATGCTTAGTTTGGCGTCTTTGGTCTGATCGTAGTTTGCATTTGCCGTCAGCTTGCCATCAATGAGTCCGACGCGGACACCGCTGATAACGTGGTGGAATGGAATATCCGAGATAGCCAGCGCCGCGCCCGTGCCAATGATTGCCAATACCGCTGGATCGAACTTTTGATCGGCCGAGAGCACCATGGCGATAACCTGAGTCTCGTGGCTGTACCCTTCCGGAAATAATGGGCGGATGGGACGATCGATCAGCCGGCTGGTCAGAACTTCTTTCTCTGACGGCCGTCCTTCGCGTTTGATAAAGCCGCCCGGAAACTTACCGGCGGCATAAGTGTATTCTCGATAGTCTACTGTCAGTGGAAAGAAGCTGGCCCCCGGCTTGGGCTTATCCGCTGAAGTGGCGGCGACCAGAACTACGGTTTCGCCAGAGCGGACCACCACCGAACCTCCCGCCTGTTTAGCGAGCTTTCCTGTCTCTAACGAGATCTTTGACCCATTCAGGTCGATTTCAACTGTGTGCGACATTCAAATGTTTCCCGATGCGAAGTCCGCATCTCTTCCTGATTTATTTGCCAGCGAAAAACGACGCTGTGCAGACTAAGTTCGGGATTAAGTGGAGAACAGAACATGGGAAGACCTCCCAGTTCCTGAGGGGGTAACTAAGAACACTATAGTTAATCAACCACCCTATTGCGGCTGATTCGAGGTCAAAACAGTGAACCGTGTCTCAGGTTCAATTCGTGTCCAGGTCTCGAACTTAACGGCGAATGCCAAGACTCTGAATCAAAGTCTTGTAGCGTTCCGGGCTACGGTCCTTCAAATACTTCAGCATTTTTCTGCGCTGCGCCACCATAGTCAACAACCCCAACCGGGAATGATGATCTTTGTGATGCTCTTTGAAGTGTTCAGTCAGCTCCAGAATACGCTGGCTGAGAAGGGCCACCTGTACCTCCGGCGAACCAGAATCAGACTTATGGATTTTGTATTTGCTGATAATTTCGGACTTCTGTTCAACCGCCAGGGACATGCTAAGAAACGATACTCCTCGTCTTTTCCTTAATCTCGATTATTATTCTTCCTCAGCGTAACACAGTGGAAACTTTTCTCAGGGTAGCCGTCGGCTAGTGCGGCTTCTGAAACGGCGTATTGCAAGCATCGCCAGGCAGAGACCACCAGACACCAAAGCAAAGCTGCCCGGTTCCGGGACGGCGGGAGGGGCCGAAGAGGACGTTGCGGTGAATGACAGGTTATCGGCATACCCGTCGTTGTAACTACCATCTGCCCTGGTCAAAACCAGATTGAAGTCGATGGTTCGCGTTCCGGTGGGAAGGAATCCATTGGTTGACCGGACGACGGGCTGAGAAGACTGGCCGCCAGAACCGCGTTATCACCTTGGGTAGAAAAGCCGCCCAGGTATCCCGAGAGCGTGTAAGCGATGGAGCCCGTATCGATTTCAGAAGCGATGTGAGAGACATCCAGGATTTGGCTGCCGGTTGATAACGCGCCACCGCCGCCCGCGAAGAAGTTGCCGCCTCGTGATGCTGGACCAGGATCGGCAAGAGACGGAAAGCCACCGGCCCCACCGTAAAGAACGGCGGTAAAATTTCCAGTGGAAGTCCAGTCAGGCACGGGTACAACATCCCCGTTGGCCGAGCCAACGCCGCTCTCGGCATCGCCGTTCAGGATTGCATTTTGGCCCAGTGTGATCTGGGCCGCATAGATCGGGCTTGCGCTTATCGCTAGGATTGCGCAGGTAAGGGTGAGCAATTTCGACATCTTGCAATTTTCCTCAGCCGGAAGCATATGCGTTTCGTCTTAGCTTGTCAATGTGGACGGAAAGGGACTACTATCCAGGAATTTCGAATATATTCGCGATGCTTGCAACGGCAGATGATAAAGCCCGGCATTGCGCAATCGAAGGTGTATTCGGCATGCCACCGAGGCGCTCTGCTGGCGCCGTTTGATGTATTCCGGTGAGGAGCGTTCACTCGTCGCGCAGCAGTGTTGCAGGATTGACTGAGAGCGCGCGTTGCGCTGGAATCCAAGTAGCCAATAGGCCCAGCAACACCATGGCTACCACAACGCCAGTCAATACCAGCGGATCGTGGGGAGTCGCCGAATACACGACGGAGGCCAGCACCCGGCTGGTTAGAATTCCGAGTATCAATCCTGCTGCCGAACCGATTGCCAGTAACTTGACTGCCCGTCCTAGCGCCGCCTGCAGCACGTCGATTCGTTTCGCACCGAGGGCAACGCGAATTCCCAACTCTTTGAGTCGTTTACTGACGGAGTAGGCAGCCATTCCAAAGATGCCCGTGATGGACAGGATCACACCGATGGTTCCGAGCACGCCGAGCGCCATGGTCGCTGTACGCGAAGGAAACTGAACGACCATCAGCAGCCGATTCCAGGTCTGAGTATCAACCGGCAGGCCTGCATCCAGCTCACGCAGTTTGCCCCGCATCGCCGCAGCAATCTGTTGCGGATCGCGGGTGGAGCGTACCAGCAAATAACCTGTATTTTGAGGCGACTGCAGAAACGGAAGAAAGATAGCGGGCTGTTGATCTTCCGTCAGTGTCTGATACTTCCCGTCTTCGACGACACCCACCACCTGCACGCGCGCTCCGTCCTGCGCCTTATAGTAGCGGCCGACGGCGTTTGTTACCGCGCCGAACATTTTGCGGGCGAAATCGCGATTGACGATGGCAACCTTGGGGGCGTTCCTGCCGTCATGCCGGGAGAAAGGCCTGCCGCTTAGCAAGGAGGTGCCGGCCGCCTGGAAATATCCGGGCGACACGCCGTACCAGTAAGGCGTGAGAGCGGCCTTGGATGGCCTCAGATCGCTGGCGGTATCCGCAAATACGTTTGCATTGCTTCCCGCGAGGTTGACCAGGGGAGGGTAATTATTCACCCAGCCGGCAGAGTCCACGCCGGTGATTGTTTCCACCGCACGGATCATGCGCTCTTGCATTGCGGGCACGCTGTCGCCCCGGTAACCAGCCATCGTCAGATTGACCCCGGCCAGCATCGTGTTGCGTGGCTCAAAACCGAAGTTACTGTTCATGGTGCGAACAAGTCCTCGCACCGCAACCAGCGAAGAAGTAACCAGCACGGCACAAATCGCAATCTGGACCACAAGCAACAAGTCGCGGACCGCAATGCGATGGCCGGGCATTGCCGCCGATCCGGCCTTAACGATTTGATACGGATCAGTCCTGAGCACTTGGCGCACGGGAATGATCCCGAACAGGAATCCACTGACCAGAGCCAAACCCAAAGCGACCGCGTAGACGTTTACGTCTGGGCTGACAGGCAGAGTGATGGGAACCCCGGGAAAAGGGTTGACCGTGCTCAACCGGCTTAACAGCACGATGCTGCCTAAGAGTCCCGCCGCGCCTCCAGCCAGCGCAATCAGCAATGCTTCGGTGAAGAGCCGTCGCAAAATGCGAGTGCGGCTCGATCCGAGCGCAAGCCGCAGAGCCACCTCGCGAGAATGGTCGGCCATGCGCGCGGCAAACAGACTGCCCAGATTGGCGCACGCAGCCAGCAGAATTAATCCCGCAAGCAGCATCAATCCCGCGACGAATGCCCGCGCCGGGCTGCCAAAGGAAGTGAGGCCTTGGCGCACCAGGGAAGAATTCTTGTACCCGAATTGCTTGGGATAGGTTTGTGCGAGATGCGCGCCCACCGAGTTAACATCGGCCACCGCCTGAGCGGCAGTTACTCCCGGCTTCAGATGCCCCAGCGCCTCGAAAATTCCGTCGGTGTTCGCGCGCGCTTTCAGCGAGGACCCTCCGTCCACCTGCTCCTGATTGACGATCGGCATAAAGAAATCTGGAGAGATAAACTTTAGGGTTCCTTGAAATCCGGGCCGCGACACGCCGATGATCGTAAAGGGATGCTTGTTGAGCTGAATTGTCCGGCCCAACACGTGTCGATTGTCCAGAAAATGGCGATGCCAATACGCGTAGCTGAGCACCACATAGGGGGCAGTGTTGGGGCCCCCCTCGTCGGAGCTGTCGAAGAAGCGGCCCAGATACGGCTTAACTCTTAGCACGGCGAAGTAGTTGCCGGTGGCCGCAAAACCCGCGGCAAGGGAAGGCTCCCTTCCGGTGTTCAAGCCCACGAAGACGAACTTGAAAGCTGCCAGATCGTCGAAGCTGCGGTTGCGGTCGCGCAGATCTACATAGTTGGCGTATGACTGCCACATGGGATTGTTTCCGTAGACGGTCCCCCAGAGGTTCTCCGATTGGGGTACGTTCAGCGGGCGAAGAATCAGCCCATTCAACACACCAAAGACTACTGCATTTGCGCCTATAGCCAGAGCCAGGGTCCCAACGGCGGCGATGGTAAAACTAGGAGACTTGCGCAACCCGCGGAGAGCTAATCGCACATCCCGCACAAGGGTTTCAAAGAAAATGCCGCCCATTGCTTCGTGACTTTCTTCCTTGAACCGTCCGTAGCCGCCGAACTCGATGCGCGCGCGGCGCTCGGCATCGGCAAGACCCAGGCCGGAACGTTGAAGATCATCAGCCCGGTGCTGGATATGTGAGTGAAGCTCCTCCTCCAGGTCCTCCGCAATTCGAGAACGATGAAAAAATCGGCCAGCAAGGGAGCGAAGATACGCCAGAAAGTTCATAGTTCCTCCGATTGAGCGGCAAGTGCAGCGGTCATGGCCGCGGCCAGGCGATTCCAGCCTTCGGTCTCTTCGCGAAATCGCTTGCGACCTGCGGCTGTGAGCTCATAAAACTTTGCGCGGCGATTGTTTTCCGAGACTCCCCAGCTTGCTTTCAGAAGGCCCTGACGCACCAGCCGGAACAATGCCGGATAGAGCGCTCCCTGCTCGATGAGCAGCGCTTGCGCGGAGATTTGTCCGATGCGCAAAAGAACCCCGTAACCATGCAGAGGACCGAGAGAGACTGCTTTCAGAATAAGAAGATCGAGGCTTCCTGGAAGAAGCTGGGCTCGGCCGGACATGCGCGCACTCCTAAGCTAGTTAGGAGTATAGTGGCAACTTTGCTGATTTGTCAATTGAAAATAACTAAGCTGTCGAGACCGCAAACTCAAGCCGGAGCTAATATGACCGAGCTCCAGTCAATCCATGAGGCGGCAAAGCCTGGCGTTCGATTACGAGCGCCAGGCCAATTCGGTCGCCTTGCCGTCATTCTGGGTTTCGCCGGCGATGGCATGCAGCACTAGCCGTGCTCCCTTGCCGGTGAACGTAGAATCCACCCAGCCTACCGGATTACCATCGGCGAAGTTGTAGCCCACCGCGGGTAGATTCACCAGGTGCATTCCATCCATCTGCGTGATTTTATAGACGTGAGTATGCCCGAAGAACAGCGCCTTGACGTTCCGGCTGCCTGTCAAAATCGGCAGTAGCAACGCCGCGTCCATCAAGGACTTGGGATTGCCGACATCCGGATTATGATGCACGAAGACCACAACCGGCTTGTTCGTCTGCGCGGCCAGATAGCGCCGCAGCCACTCGCGCTGCTTCGCACCTACTTGTCCAGCCGCGATGTTCGTCACCATCAGTGAATCGAGCACAACAAATTGCACCGGACCGGCGTCGATGGTGGATACCAGCTTCTGCTCCACGGGCTGCAGTTTTCCGCGACGATCTGCGATTCCACTTCGAACGTTCTTGCGGTCGTCGTGATTGCCCAGACTGACCACCATCGGAGTGCGCCGTGCCAGCGGAGCGATGAAAGGCTCGAGCGCTGTGTAATCCGCCACTTGGCCGCTCTTGCGAGCCAGATCGCCGTTGATCAGCAGCATGTCGTGATCGCTCTGCGCAACTTGGCCGCAGACCTGTTTCAAATTGCGATGCGGATAGAAGCCGCGGAAATTGTCTTCCGGGTCGGCGGCAATATGAGTGTCTGACAACAGCGCTACACGCGCTTGCTCGACGGCTCCACGCAGGATTGCCGTCGACGTTCCCGCTGCTAAAACGGATTGGAGAAAATGCCTCCGGTCGAAAATTAGCGGCACTGTTACCTGACCCGGTCCTCTGCTGGAACGCTGTCAGGGGACTCGTCGGCTGCACCGAACAGATGCCGCACATCCTCCAGCTCCTTTTTTAGACGAGCTCCGCGGCGGGCCAGGCTGATGACGTAAACCAGCACAATCACCCAGGCGGCTAGAAAGCCGTAAAACAGATATGTGAAGTTGCGAGCCTCAACCATCTTGGTACTCCTTTAAACCGCATGCGCAAACCGGCGCAGCGAATCGATCTCTCTTGCCACCATTTCCTGCCGCGTCCGGATCAGCACCAGCGCCAAGGCAATCATCAGCAAGGCTAGAAAATTCATAAGGATCATGTGCTCCATGGCGGGGTCCATGTTGCCGCCGCCTGTCCGGATACTCAGGACGGGGCCAGGATGCTGCGTCCTGAACCAGTCGATCGATTTCCAGACGATTACGACATCCACGCATCCGAAGATGCACAGCGCGGAAGACAGCCGTGCTCTTTGAGTCGGCTCGTCAATGGCCCGCCGCAGCATCAGATAACCGCTGAAAATTAAAATGCAAACCAGCGCCGAAGTCAACCGCGCATCCCAGGTCCACCAGATGCCCCAGATAATCCGTCCCCAGATGCTTCCGGTAACGATGTTGACCACGGAAAATACCAACGACACTTCGATCACGGAAGCCGACATGGCGTCGAACTTCAGATTCTTCGAGCTGAGATAGAGCAGGCTCAACACCAGCGCGGCGAAATAGCCGATCATGCCCGTTATCGCAGCGGGCACATGGAAGAAGATGATTCGATAGATGGCCCCTTGCGCCGCCTCATCGGGCAGCACAAAGAAAATGTTGTAGAGATTGTAGGCCAGCAGAACCGCTGCCGCAGCAGCCAGCCCGATGGCTATTTTTTCGCGCATACTATTAGTTCACCAAAATTGTTTCCGCAAGGGAAAGCGAGAGTATCGTAAAGACCAAATCGAAGACTAACAGGACTTTACCCCACAGCAGCACATCAGGCGTAAAAGCCTGGTTCATTAAGCACGCATTGGTCACCTGAACCGCCGCAATCAGCAGCGGAAGCAGCAGCGGATAAACAATCATCGGCAGCATCAATTCCCGCAGCCTTAGATTCACGGTTAAAGCTCCAAAAATTGCGCCGATTACCGAGATGCCCCAAGTGCCCAGGGCGAAAGCCGCGGCAAGTTCCAACGGCTTTAGCCACCAGCGCACGTTGAACAAAATTCCAAACACCAGCAGTGAAATAATCTCGATCACCAGCAGCAGCACAAAATTCGTAAACGCTTTGCCCAACGCGAGGCTACCCGGAGACAGGGGCCCGGCCAGCAGCACATCCAGGCATTCGTTTGGCAGCTCGCGCGCGAAGCCCCGGTTGAAAACCAGAGCGCCGGCAAAGACGAAAACCACCCACAGCAAGCCGCCGGAATCTTCGCGGATCATTTCGGGCGACGGATCGAACGCGAAGGAAAACAGCAGCAGAATGACAACGGCAAACGCGGCGGCGGCATTCAGCGATTCTTTGGTGCGCCACTCTACCGCCAGATCTTTTCCCGCCACAAACAGAGCCTGCCGCAGTGTGTTCACCCGCGAGCATCCCCCGCCGCGCCCGGAACGGCAGCCGACCCATACAGCCGGTAGAGCAAGCCCGGATCTTCTAGCATTTGCTCCGTCCGCGCGCCTCGATACCGCAGCTTTCCGTTCTCGATTAACGCCACGTCCGAAGCAATGGCCAGAGCTTCGCGCAGTTGATGCGTGGAAAGCACCACCGTCGCGCCGCCAGACCGCGCCTCGCGCAGAAGTTCGCCCAACATAGCTATAGCCCGGTCATCCAGCGCCGTAAACGGTTCATCGAGAATCAGAAGTTTCGGACGATGAAGAAACGTACGCGCCAGCGCCAGCCGCTGCCGCATGCCGCGGGAGAACTGCCGCACCGGCATATCCGCGACGCGCCCTAGATCGACACGCCGCAGCCATGTCTCCATTTCGCTTGCAGCTACCTGGGCGATACGGCTGAAGAACGCCAGGTTCTCGCGCGCTGTTAAATCCTCGTAGACGCCGATGCCATGCCCCAGAAAGCCCATTCGCAACCGCGCTTCGGCCGAACGCGGCATCTTTCCAAATACTTTTACCTGGCCGCGCTGATAGGGGGACAGACCCGCCAGGATGCGCAGCAGGGTAGTCTTCCCCGCCCCGTTGCGGCCGAGTAAAGCGCAGCACGCGCCTTCATCCACTGCCAGAGTGAGAGCGCGTAGCGCAGGATAATCGCCATAGAATTTCCATACGCTTTCAATCTCTAGCGCAGACATGCGTGAGCGTCCGGACCCTAGTTTCCCTACGCGGAACTATGTGGAGAAGATCGAAATAGATAGACCAAGCCAACGCCAAGAATAGCGAAGGCGAATGCCACCAGCCAGCGCAGATGCGCATAGATTTGCGGCTGGCCTTCCGTTACCTGCGGTGATTCGCTTTCGCCGGCTGCACTCGCGTCGCTGCCGGAATCTGCGCGCAAGCTACCCGTGCCGCTGACAGCGACGGTAAATAGATCGCTCGCCGTCACGTTGTAGATGGTGGCCTGCGTCTTGGGTTCGGTGCCCACTTCCTGCAAGTCTTTGCCGCCCAGCGTAACGCCCTGGGGAGCAACCAACCGCAGTGGCCCTGCCGACATCCCCTTAACGTTGACCACTCGTCCATGGAACTGCATCGGAGACCCCACCGGCAGGTTGTAATTGATCTCGAGTTGCGTCTCTCCCGGCTTCATGGGGAAGTTCAGCTTGAATAAATCGCCTTCAGCCTTCTCCGCCGGCCGGGGCAGCGGCATTCCGCCCGGACCTTGCGCGCTCACCCGCACCTGACCATTGGCCGCAGGCGGCAGGTAAAAACGGAAGTCACCGTTCTTAGGGTCGTGAAATGTTGTATTCGAGTCGTTCTGCAGAATCACCGTTTCATTCAGCGACACCTGGCTCGAATTAGGCTCGAAGATCAGCATGCGCTGCACGACACGCACTGACGCCGCGGACGGACTTGAATCGTAGACGCTCAGCTCGATATCCGTGACCGGCATATTTGGCGTTAGCAGCTTGTTGTAATTGATACCGCCATAGCTCGCCTGCAGCAGTTGCGGCCCGGAGGCGGGAGCACTCGTGTCGAATTGAAAGTGGCCCGAGCCGTCAGTGGTGGTAGAACCCACCGGCTTCATACCATCCTGGCCGGGCTGCACCAGTGAGACCGCAATGCCCACTGCAGGTTTGCCGCTGGTGCGGTTCATCACACTTCCAGTGACGGCCGCAGCGGCCTGCCCGGCAAAAATGATCGCAATTAGGATAGCCGGAATCTTCATGCCATTTGTTTTCCGCACTCTCCGCAGAATTTCAGCGTCTGCGCGAATGATGCGCCGCAATGCGGACACTTGGTTTTGCCAACTGCGGCCGCCGCGCTAGCGGAAACCTGCCGCAAACCCACACCCAGACTGCGAGCTGTTTCTTCCATGTCCGCCAGCACTACTGCTAACTCCCGCTGCAACGCTCGCTTGGTGGCGGCATAATCTTCATCGGACAGCTTGCCTAAGCGGTACTCGAACTGCAGGTCGCGCAGGTTTTCATAGATGGCCTGCTTCCGATCTTCCAGATGCTGCACCGGAGACACCGGAATGGGAGCCGGAATATCTTCTTTGCGGATAAATAGCGTGTAGAAGAATGCCGCAATGGCAATTAAAGCGGCGGCAACAACGGTCATTTCACTTCCGGTTTGCCGGCTACGCCCTCACGCTCTTCCGGATCGCCCTCTAGTTCGCTTCGAAAGCGCTCCATGGCCGCGCGATCGTGCTCGGTGAGGGGCACAGGTTCCTGCTGATTACCGCGCACGTAGCGAAGCCAGATCCAGAATCCAATCAACAGCGCGACGCCTGGCATCGCCCAACTCACCAGGCCGCCCCAGGTGTCGGTAGGAGGAGACGATAGCGCACTAACGCCTTCCTCCCGGACGAACGTATTAACAATTTGCTGGTCGGACATGCCGGCCTTCAGCATTTCGTAAATGCGCTTGCGCTTGGGATCTGATGAACTGCAGTGGATCATCGGGCAGTTGCCCACAGTGTTCCGGCAACCCCCGCATTTGCAAGCCAATTTCTGACCCACTCGCAGAACGTCGGGAGTTAGGTAGGAAGTGGAATCCTGGGCCGCCATCGCGGCCAGGCATATAAAAAAGACAGCGGCTAGTTTAAGATTCAACCGCCGCCACAGGCTTACTCGCAAAACCAATTACCTCCGTGCGCGCATATTGCAGCCGCACCTTGCCACGCATCAAGCAGATTAATGTTCCAAACAGCAGCACCCAATATCCCGCCCAGATACACGACACCAGCGGGAAAACATACAACTGGAAAGTCGCTTTGGTGTTATCCGGCAGCAGCCCCGAAAAATTTGCGTACAAGTCTTCGTTCAGCCGTCGACGAATGCCCACGATAGAACTCTGCTGCTGGCTCGATTTGTAAAGCCTCACTTCCGGGTCAAGTTGATCCACCACCTTGCCATTAATGGCGACCTGAAGCGTTGCATGGCTGAACTGATAGTTCCCGGTCTCACCATCGTTGACATTCAACAGCTTCAGGCCATAGCGCCCAAACTGCACGGTCTCGCCTAAGCCGATATTGAGAGTTTCATGGAGATTAAAGACGTTGCCGGTGAATCCGATGAACATCACCACAATGCCCATGTGAACCAGATAGCCGCCATACCGCCGCGTATTGCGCCACGTCAATTCGAAGACGGCGCGCGGAAATGCCAGGCCTTCCTTAACTTGAATGGCGCGCGAGCCTTTCCAGAACTCGAGCAGCACGGCTGCCAGTACGAACGCGCATAAAGAGAATGAGACTAAGGCCGCTACCTGATGAATTCCTAAAGCGAACAGCACCACCACCGTAGCGACGGAAACGCCGATGGGCAGCATAAACGATTTTCGCAAACTGCTCAACGAACTCTTGCGCCACGCCACCAGCGGACCAACACCGGTTAGGAATAAGAGGAACAGCGCGATGGGCACGTTGACGCGGTTGTAGTAAGGCCCGTCAATGGTTTCCTTCTCCCCGGTGAGGGCTTCCATAACCACAGGAAACAAAGTTCCCCACAACACTGCAAAGCAACTCGCCAGCAAAATCAAGTTATTGAAGAGAAAACTGGACTCGCGCGAAACAACACTCTCCAGCTTCACTTCGCTTTTCAGGTAGGGCAGGTTATAGATAATTGCAAACGCGGTCAACACCACGGCACTAATCAGAAAAGTCGTGAAATAGGGCTTCACGGGCGATTGCGCGAAGGCGTGTACGGACGCAACCAGCCCGGTACGCGTCAACGTAGTGCCCAGGATGCTGAGCAGGAACGTCGCCGACACCAGCACCATGTTCCAAACCTTCATCATGCCTTTCTTTTCCTGCATCATGACGGAATGCAAAAAGGCAGTCGCAGTAATCCAGGGCATCAGGGAAGCGTTTTCCACCGGGTCCCAACCCCAGTAGCCGCCCCAACCGAGAACCGTGTATGCCCAACCCATGCCGAGCAGAATTCCGGTGCTCTGGAACAGCCACGTGACGATGGCCCACCGGCGCGTCGTATGGATCCAGGCCTCGCCCGGCTGGCGCGTTAGCAGCGACGCCATCGCGAAAGCGAAAGGCACAGTGAAGCCCACATAGCCCAAATAAAGGAACGGCGGGTGGATCGCCATGGTCCACCATTGCAGCAGCGGACTGAGGCCGTTCCCGTCCATGACATCAATGACGCCTTTGCCCACCATCAACACTTTGAAAGGGCTCGCCACGAAGCTGATCATTCCAGCGAAGAAGGCCAGCACAGCCATCATAATGCTGATTACAATCGGCATCATGTCGCGGAACTTGCGCCGGTTGGTGTAGACCACGATGGACGAATAAGTCGCCAGCAGCCAACTCCACAACAGCAGCGAGCCTTCCTGCCCGCCCCACCATGCGGTGAACTTATAGACCGTGGCCATGGCTTTGTTGCTGTGCGCGGCTACGTAAGCCAGGCGGTAATCGCCGCTGATCAGCAGCGAAACCAGCAGCCCTGAAGCAACCGTCAGCAGCGCCCAGGCCGCGTACACCGCTCGTTCGCCGCTAACAACCAGAAAGGGACGGCGTCCATATTTACCTGCCAGTGACGATGCAATGGCGAAAAGGGAGAGGCAGAATGCCAGCAGGATCGAAAGCGCGCCGAGATTTTCCATGGTGAAACTAAACTACTCCGCTGCCGAATGGACAGGTCTTGAGACTATAACCGAACGAAGAACAAAATTTAAGCGCCGATGCTGGCTCTGGTATTTTGATGCACCGCCCCACCGGCAGGCGGTTTTGCTTCATACTTCGAAGCGCACTTAGCCTGAATTTTGCTGGCTTCGAACACCCCATCGGAACCGAGCCTTCCGTCCGCCAGGGCTTGCGCATTGTCCTTAAATGTATCTGGAAGCGGATCGGTGCCCGTGTAGATAACGTTCAAAACCTGCGGCCCCTGGTACAGGGTAAATGCCACCTGGGCACCATGCCGAACGATCGATCCGGGCTTCACGTCTCCGCCTACCCGCATGCGTTTCCCATGCACGGTTGCTCCCATCTGAGCCAGCTCAGGAATGGTCTTGTAATACGTTTTGGTCTCGGCTACGCCGCCGACCGCAAGCCAGACCAGAGACCCTACGATCAAGATCATCAGGATCCCAAAATTTATATAGGTTTTCATACTGTCCGGGATTGCTTTCAGTATAGCCCCGATTGGTCGAGCCATTCTCCCCTGCCAGGCGGCTTAATTGCAAGTAAACTGAAGATACGGAACGGATTGGCAACTTCACTCAAGCACCTGACGCCTTCCACACGCATTCCGGCGGATAGCCGGCGCGTGCTGCAGTTGGCCGGCGAACCGGCTCTGGTGGAAGCGAACCGCTGGTTACTTCGAGAGCGCTCCTGGATCATCGATCAGCACATTCAGGTGTGCCGCATCCCTGCGCCTACCTTTTTTGAAGCTTCCCGGGCGGAATGGTTCCGCGACCAACTCGCCGCTTTAGGCTGGTCAGCCTGGCTCGATCGCGCCGGTAACGTTCTGGCCACCTTCGGCGATGCTCCGGAGCGCGCCCTGGTGGTTTCAGCGCACCTCGACACGGTATTCTCCCCGCAGCGTCCGGCCGACATTCAAATTGGCCCTGACGGACGTCTGCTGGGCCCTGGCGTCTCGGATAATGGCTCCGGGCTGGCAGCAATTCTTACTTTGGCGCGGCTCACTGTAAGCGTCCCCGGATTGCAAGCGCTGGCGCAATCTATCCTTCTGGTCGCCAACGTCGGGGAAGAGGGAGAAGGCAATCTAAGCGGCATGCGCTATCTCTGCCGCCAGCCCGCTAAGCTTTCCAGCGTCAAAGGGTTCCTGGTCCTCGACGGCCCTTCCGTCGATCACATAACTACCCAAGCTCTTGGCAGCCGCCGCTTCGACATTGCGTTTACCGGCCCTGGCGGGCATAGCTGGAACGACTGCGGAACGCCCAACCCGGTACACGCTCTGAGCCACGTTATCGCCGCCTTCACGCAAGCCGCCGATTCTCTTGGAACTTCCGAGCGTCACGCCGCCAGCGGACGTTTTTCCTGCAATTTTGGGATTATCGAAGGCGGCGCGAGTATCAATTCCATTCCCTCTTCCGCGCGGGCCAAGCTCGATCTGCGGTCGGAAGAATCCACTGTGCTGGAAGAACTTGCTACGCTCCTGAACAGCGTAGTGGAGCGTAGCCTGGAACGGGAAAATCGAGGCGCAGGCATTTTCCGCCCCTCGGCGCGGCTGAACGCCCGCATCAAAGATTTGGGCTCACGCCCGGGCGGCCGGCTTTCTTCTAAATCCCCTCTTCTCGAAACCATTCAGGCTGTCGATCTACACCTCAACATCCGCTCCCGGGTTGACTGCGCCTCTACCGATGCCAATGTGCCGCTCTCACTCGGTCTGCCTGCCGTATCCATCGGCTCGGGCGGTCTTGGCGGTGGAGCGCACACGTCCGACGAATGGTATTCACCGGAAGGCCGGGAAGTGGGTCTGTCCAGGATTCTCTTAATACTCTCCGCGCTTGCGCAGGCCGAAACGCCGCCCGCTTAAGTGGGTATCAGTTAAGTGAACAGCACCGCAGTGAACACTGCCGCGCCGCAATCCCATTGGCGGGCCGACGCCACCCTGGCCGTCGTGGCCCTGGTTTGGGGAACCACGTTCGTCATTGTCAAAGGCGCGCTCGACGACATCTCCACCCTGTATTTTCTGGCGCTGCGATTTTTGCTTGCGAGCGTCTGCATGGCGCCTCTACTGCTTACCGCCTATCGTGCCGAAGGTTTTCAAAGAATGCTTCAGGGCATTGGCGGCGGCTTTGTTACCGGCATCTGCCTGGCGCTCGGATACGTTCTGCAAACCTTCGGCCTGCGCTACACCACGGCCGGCAACTCCGGCTTCCTGACCGGGCTTTACATCGTGCTGGTGCCGTTGTTAAGCGCCGCAGTTTATCGCCGTTGGCCTCGCCTGGCTGAACTGGGGGGAATTGCGATCGCCGGCGGCGGCATGATGCTGCTGACGTTTCCCTCATTCCGGCAAACGCTCACGCTGAATTCCGGCGATCTTTTGACCATCGCTTGCGCGGTGGCGTTTGCCGCCCATCTGTTGGTGCTTGGCTACTATTCCAAGCGCTATCGTTTCGAGGCGGTCGCATTCGGCCAAATCGCCTGTGTAGCCGTGCTCTGTTCTCTCGCGCTCTTTGTCGAGCCGCCGGACGCCCTCTGGACTCCAGGAGTGATCGCCGCCATTGTAGTCACCGGAGTCTTCGCCACTGCGCTGGCGTTCTTTTTGCAAACCTGGGCCCAGCAATACACCAGCGCTACCCGAGCCGCGCTCATCTTCGCACTTGAACCGGTCTTTGCCCTCGCCACCGCGGTTCTGGCCGGAGGAGAAAACCTTACCGTCTCAGCCGTTCTGGGAGGCGTCGCAATCCTGGCCGGAATCCTTCTGGTGGAGTTGAAATCGCAGCCTGCTGGGCGCCTGAAATCCGTGTAAATGGCCCAGTCTCGTTCACCGGCGATGCTCCGCTAAACCTCCACCGGATCCAAACGCGGAACAATCAGCTGAATTACCACAAACGCCACCAGATACATAAGGCCGGCCACTACGAACAGAGTCCCGTATGACTTATTCGAAAAATCGAGCCACCAACCCACCAGCTTCGCCACCAGCATTCCGCCGATCGCTCCGCCGCATCCGCCCAGCCCGACAACCGAGCCGACCGCCGAGCCAGGAAACATATCCGACACCAGCGTGAACAAGTTCGCCGACCATCCCTGATGCGCCGCCGTCGCCAAACCCAGAATGGCCACCGTCAGCCATAGGTTCGACCCGGTAAACATAATCAGCGCCACCGGCGTCACGGCCAAGGCACAAACCAGCAGTGCGGTCTTTCTCGCTTTGTTCACGGTCCAGCCCAGCGACAGAAGCCGACTCGACAACCACCCTCCGCCAATAGAACCAAAATCCGCCGCCAGGTAAATCGCCACCAGCGGCAACCCCAAATGGCTCAGATCCAAACGGTATTTTTCGTTCAGGAAACCCGGCAGCCAGTAGAGATAAAACCACCAGATCGGATCAGTCAGAAATTTACCCAGCAGGAACGCCCACGCGGGCCGCTCCCGCAGCAAGCGCATATAGGGAATCCGGCGCGCTGGCGCGCCCGTATTATCCGACTCGATATAAGCCAATTCGCCCTCTGAAATATGCTTGTGTTCCCGCGGCGTTCGATAGGTCAGCAGCCACATGGCAATCCAGATTACGTCCAGAATGCCGGTAGCCAGAAACGACATTCGCCAACCGAAATGCGCAGCGATGAAAGGAACGGTAAGTGGCGCAACCAGTGCGCCGATGTTCGATCCGCTGTTGAAAATCCCGGTCGCCAGCGCGCGTTCTTTTTTAGGGAACCAATCCGCCACCGTCTTGATTGCTGCGGGGAAATTCGCCGCCTCGCCCAAACCCAGCAGGAAGCGCATCAAAGCGAACTGAACCGTGCTCCGCGCCACCGCATGCAGCATCGCCGCGCATGACCAGACCAGCACCGCCGCCGCGTATCCCAACCGCGTGCCCAGCCAGTCTATTATGCGTCCGGCGATCGGCATCACCAGTGCATACGCGAGTTGGAACCCGAACACCACCGACCCGTAATCTGACTCCGACCAATGCAGCTCATCCGATATCACCGGCTTCAGCAGGCCCAGCACCTGGCGGTCCATGTAGTTGACCGTCGTCGCATAGAACAACAGTCCGCAGATGTACCATCGCCAGCGCCCGGTGGGCACGGGCCGGCGTTCTAAGCTTTCCTGGTTGGTTGTGGCGGCGTTCATCCGGTCACGTTCTTTGCCGAACTATCTTTGTGGAACCATCTTTGCTGAAACATCCGCATCTGTCCCGGCCAGCTTCACCCATTCCTGGAAGTTAGTGCGGAACAGCTTGTTGATGTCGCTGCGAATGTCTTCCCGGTTCACGGGACGCCCATCCTCCGCCAGCAACCGGTAAGAAGCCGCCAGCAGCGGAGCGATCGTTCTCCGCGTATTGCGCCACTTATAAATCACCTGCTCCAGAACCCGCGCATCGGAATGCTGTGGAATAAAACTAGTGCCTAGCATTTCCAAGCGCTCGCGGGTGATCTCCTCCACAATCGAAGGGTTGTTCAGGAACCACCAGCACCCAAACGGCAGCAGGTTGGCGAACTTTCGCGCATACACCGCCAGCTCATGCTGATTCTCTCGGCTCAACACACTGACCAGAAATCGATTCTCTGGAAAATGCAAGCACAGATTTTCCAAGGCCCGCAGGTTGGCTCTTCCAACCGCATCGCCCGCCAGCTTGATTGCCGGATTCACCTGACGCCGTACACCAATCATCAGCGACATCGGAATATCCAGTTCCCGGCATAACGGCAGCACAGCGCCGGCCAGCAGCTTTGCCCGAGCGCTCTCTTCCGGAAACGCGAATGTATCGGTAAGCGAACACGCCATATACACCGGCTTCATGCGCTTGGCCCAATCCGACAGAAAGCGCCGCACCTCCGCCATGGTTTGCCCGCTCAAGTCCGCGCGAACCTGGTATCCCTTCTTCTCCAGTACCTGCCAGTGCTCCGTCCATCCGTCGAGAATGCGATCGAGCCGCATTACCGCATGGAACTGCCGGTGGGCCGCCGCTCCGCGTTCCCACTCCGCCGCTTCCGATTCGTCGAGCGGATCGTTGGTCATCACCGCCTCGCTGATGCCCGCCAGCTCGAACACTTTCTCGATGTGCTGCTCCAGCTTCTGGTCGGAAAAGAAGGCCCGCGCTTCGGTCAGATCTTTGGCTTGCGTATCCAAGCCGAAGGCTTTCATCACTGCCACTACGCCCCGGGTCGCTTCAGATAAAGGCGTATTCTCCAGAAACAAGGTACGCCAGATCAGGTCGGCAGCCTGCTGCTTCGAGAGCTTCCAATACTCCGCGGGAGTCACCGGAGAGAACCGGAACAATTCAGCTTCCAGATAGTGATAGGTGATTAGCTCGTCGATTCCCCACAACCCCAGCTTCCCCAGCGAAGGCATGAACAGATGTGTATGAATGTCGATGATCGGAGTGCGCTGCAACTCCTCCGCAACGGCGGATTGAATCTGTTCGGGAGCAAGCTTTGCGGCGGAGCTGCGGGAACGGGTGGTCTCTTCTAACGTGATCGGAGGCATAATTCCTCCAACTAACTTATAAGATCGCCCTTCGCGGCTGTGATGGATCTAGAAGCCGTCGCGTAAATTTGAATCATTATGCCCAGACCCCTCATAGCTATCACCGGAGCCTCCAGCGGCATCGGCGAAACCTTCGCTCGCAAGCTTGCGCCCGATTACGATCTACTGCTGATTGCACGGCGTGAAGATCGCCTGCAGGCTTTAGCGGAAGAACTAACCGTTAAAACTGGATCGGCAGTAGAGATTCTGCCGGCTGACCTGACCGACCGCTCGCAACTGGAGAACGCAGCCCGGAGGATCGCTGAAGATCCCCGCCTGGTCCTGCTGGTCAACAACGCCGGCTTCGGAACCCGTGGACTCTTCTGGGAAAACGATTACCAGTCGCAGGAACAGATGCACCAATTGCATGTCATGGCGACGCTCCGGCTTACCCACGCTGCCCTCGGCAATCTCGTGCGCCGCGATATGGGCGCCATCATCAACGTCGCCTCCGTCTCGGCTTTCGTCCGCATCGCCGGAACGGCCAGCTACGCCGCCACCAAGGGCTGGATGAACGACTTTACGGAAGGCATTCACCTCGATCTTCGGGCAGCAAAATCGAGAGTCATCGTGCAGGCGCTCTGCCCCGGATTTACCTATTCCGAATTCCACAAGAGTCTGCGCGGCCAAGGCGGCACAGATCCCGAGGACCGGGCCGGCGGCGGATTCTGGATGACCTCCGATTATGTCGTAGATGCTTCGCTCGAGGGACTTCACCGCGGCAAGCTTTTCGTTGTTCCCAACTGGCGTTATCGCCTTCTCACCGCGTTTCTGTCGAAGCTTCCCAGCGCGCTGCGCCTCGCGGTGGAGAACCGGGCTAGCGAGAGTAGGCGGAGCCAAGCCCAGCTTCAGAGCGCGGCCCGGACCAGCCTTCCGGGCAAAAACTAATTCTTCTCGCCGGGCGTCAGAATCACCTTCATCAAGTTGCCTTGGCGGGAATGGAGACGTTCGAACCACTCCGCCCCTTCTTCCAGCGGGGCCACAATGCTGATCAGCGAATCCACATCCACCTGGCCGCTGGCCAGCATTTCGATGCAGCGCGGATACTCGCCCGCCGAAGCGGCTGAACCCTGTAATCTGATCTGGCGGCTTACCACCGCCTGCAACGGAATCTCAACCGTAGACGCAATGTTGCCGATTAGCACCACCGTCCCGCCCTTGCATACGCTGTCGATTGCGCTCTTCAAGGTGATGGTGCTGCCCACCGCCTCCAGCGCGACATCCACTCCCCGGCCTTCCGTAAGCTTCTGCACTTCGGCCGCCACGTCGGTGGTCTTCGCATTCATCACCGTCATCGCGCCCAGATCACTGGCCATCTTCAAACGGCCGTCGTCGATGTCGCTCACCACCACGCGGCGGCACCCCTGCGCGCGAAGCGCCTGCAGCACCAGCAGCCCGATCATTCCCGCGCCCACCACCAGCGCCGTGCTCTCTTCACAGGCTCCTGACAGTTCGACAGCGTGTACCGCGACCGCGAGAGGCTCCACCATGGCCGCCTTTGTCGCCGGAAGCTGCTCAGGAATAGCATGCAGCACCCGGGCCGGCACCACCACATAATCCGCGAAAGCGCCCGGCCTGCGGTATTCCGGTGTCGAAACGCCCAGCACCTGCCGGTTATCGCAGAGGTTTACCTGGCCCCGCTTGCAGTAAACGCACTCCCCGCAATAAACTGTTGAGTCGAAGGTCACATGCTGACCCTCTTTGAAGCTGGTCACTCCGGCGCCTAGTGCCGCAATGCTGCCCGCTGCCTCGTGCCCCATCACCAGCGGTGGAATGCGCCGCCCGGAAGTCCCGTCGTATCCATGGACGTCGCTGCCGCAGATACCGCACGCCTCCACCCGGATCAACACTTCCTCCGGCCCCGGCCGAGGCATCGGCAGATCGACTAATTCCAGGACGCTGTACTCAGACAGCAGCAGAGCTTTCATTCCCGCATCGTACCGAAGTCACCTTCGTAAAGCTGGGCGTGCACCGCAGCGTACTTCATCACAGAGTCCCGCGCCGCTTCTCCAGCAGCGAATCCAGCAAGCTCAATTCCTCTAATTCGTGAACGCATTTCGAGCGCTCATCCAGCCGGACCATCGCCGTATAGCGCCGCATATTCGTTTCAAACCACTCGGCATTACGCAAACTGTCAGCCGGAATGCGCTTCAATGTTCGAACGGCCCAGCACCAGCCGATAACCGCGCCAGCTACCAGGCCGCCCAGCCCCAAACCCACCGTTTCATTCCGTTTCAGCATTTATGAGTGTTCGTAATCGATACGGGCGGAAGCTGCCGATCGGATGTTTTGCTAGTACGTACTCTGCTGCTTCGATGGGAGTTCTAGATCCTGCTCGAGGTTCCTTCGCAGAGGCTTTAGCCGAAAGCCTCGTCTGCCGATGGACCATAAAGACCCGGCACCGGAAGATTCAGCAGCCGCAGGTAAACTCCCAGCTGCGCGCGATGATGCACCAGATGATTCAGAAACATGGTCCGGTAAAGAACCATCTTCGGCGCGTCTACGAAAGCACGCCCCTGGTAAACCAATTTCCAATGCTTGCCAAGATCTTCGTCCGAGCTCTCCGCCAAACGGGCGCGCGCTTCGGCCGACGTGCGGTCTAATTCCGACAGCAAGTGCGCTCGGGATTCAAAAATGAAATCGCCGAACTTCTCCTGGTCCAGGTTCATCTCCGCCGTCGTCAGGATGCGAGTACAAAACTCCGGAAGACGGGCGGTATGCAAAGCCAAGCGGCCAATCGGCATCGATTTCTCATGCGGCTTCCAATGGGTCTCGTTTTCGGGTATCCGCTCCAGAGTGCGGCGAGTGTTGGCGACTTCGTAATCGAAATCCAGAAGTAACATTTCTGCAATCGTCATGAGGTTCTCCTTGATATCATCTCCCCGGGATTATATGCAAGCTACCCGCCGTCATCTCCTCTCCGGCGCTGTGGCCGCGGGAGCCATGCGTTCACTTCCTGCCGCCACGCCCTACTACCCGAGTAAGCCAGCCAACGGACCCTCAATGGACGATCTCGCGCGTGCTGCCGCCGGTCCCGTGCTGCGGCGCGACCGTCTGCGGACTCCTGTAATCATCCAATCGATTGAACTGTTGAAAGCGGGGACGGAACACTTCGTGCGCGTCCGGTCCACGGAAGGCGCGGAGGGTGTGTCGGTCTGCAATCCTCCGCGCGCCGAATATCTGGGACAGATTTTCAACCATCTCGTCGCTCCCGCTTTTATCAAGAAAGATGCCCGCGATCTGGACGATCTGCTGTGGCGCGCCTATCGCTATCAGGACAATTACAAGCTCCAGGGCATCGCCCTCTGGAGTCCGCTGGCGTGGATCGAAATGGCCATTCTCGACATGCTCGGCCGCATGGCGAATCTTTCGATTGCCCAATTGCTGGGTACTCCGCATCGCAAAGAGATCGCCGTCTATGTTGCCAGCGGAAGGCGCGATACCACTCCGCCGCAGGAGATCGAATACCTGCAATCGCTAGTCGAAAAGTCTAAGGCCAAGGCTCTGAAATTCCGCCTGGGAGGCCGCATGAGCCGCAATGCCGACGCCATGCCCGGACGGACGAAAACTCTAATCCCGCTGGTAAGAAAAACCTTTGGAGACGGCTTCGCCTTGCATGGCGACTCGAACTCGAGCTACGATCCCGAGCACGCCATTCCCATTGGCCGGATGCTGGAAGAATATCGCTACGTCTATTACGAAGAGCCCTGCGAATTCGATGCCCTGGGAGACACGCGCAAAGTGCGTAACGCGCTCTCGATACCCGTCGCGCTCGGCGAGCAGGAGTTCAGCGAGTGGCGTTTCCGATGGTGTATCGCGAACCGTGTCTGCGACATCGTCCAGCCCGATCTGTTTTACTATGGAGGTCTCATCCGGTCTCTCCGCGTAGCGCGCATGGCGGAATTGGCAAAGATGCCCACCACCGTCCACATCTCCGGCGGCTTCGGCTTTGTCTACATGCTCCACTTCGCCAGCATCGTCCCCGATATCGGGCAGTACCAGGAATACAAGCTTGGCATGGAAAAGTACGGCGCCTGGTTTGACCCGCCTATCAATGTGAAGAACGGAAAGATGAACGTGCCTACGGGGCCCGGAGTAGGCATCAAAGACCCGGCCACGCTGCTGAAGGACAGCCGGCCGGCGTAAATGGCTTCGCCCGTAACCCAAGCCCATCGAACTCTCACGTTCGGCATTTATCCAGGCGGTATGGCTGGCAGCGATCAGGGGCTTCTTGCCGGTCCCGCGGATAGCCTCGAACTCGCCCATGCTGCCTTAGTCGAATTGCAGGGCGGCATCACGCCGTTCATCGTCCGCTGCTACGACAGTTTTCAAGATCCGGGAAGTCCTCTTTGGATTGCGCCCTGCGCTCCCAAGGACTTCGCCCATTATGCCGAGCCTGCCATCCGGCCGATGGATCTCGTGCTCCAATACCGCTCTGCCGCCGGCAACGTAGATGGCTATCTCGACTTTGTTCGCGAGCGCATCCGCCAGTACGCGACTCTTCTCTATTCGGTTCAGATCACCGAGGAAGCCAACTTCACCACCGGCCCGAACGTGATCGATGGCCCTTATCCACAGGTCTGCGCTGCGCTGACCGAAGGAGTAAAGGCCGCAAAAAAACTCTTGCTCTCGTTGGGCCGTCACGACGTTAAGGTCGGATTCAACACGACGCCAACCTTCGGCCTGGGAGCGGGTTTTTGGACTCGCATTGCCGCAGGCGGCGACGCATTCGTGGAAGCTCTGGACTACGTCGGCCTCGACTTCTTTCCCGATGTCTTTAAGCCGGTCGCATTAGATGGGCAGCCCGGTGATCTGACGTCATCACTGATTGGCGTCTTAGAAACCATGCGGTCGAGTTGGATGCCCAGCGCTGGCATCCCACCTCAGATGCCCATTCACATTACCGAACACGGGTGGCCAACCAACTCCGGCCGCAGCCCAGACCGGCAAGCGGAAATCTTCGAGCAGGTGATTCGAACTATTGACGCCCAAAGGGAGCTCCTGAATATTGACGCCTATTCTTTGTTCGCCTTACGCGACGTCGCGCTCCCAACTCCAGAGAATGAAAACGATCTTTTCTCCTTCTTCGGAATCATGACCGCAAGCTACGAACGAAAACCCGCTTTTCAAACGTATCAGAATTTGATTCAGGAACTGGGCCGCTGATCTGGTCAATCGTAAGCTGTTCTGGTGATCGAGATTCGCCAACTGACCGCTGCGGAAGGCCGTCAACACGTAGAAGCGCTCGCCGCTGTCCTGCTTGACTGCATCGCTGGAGGCGCATCGGTCAGCTTCATGGCTTCACTATCGAAGGACGACGCCGAATCCTTCTTCGAAAACGCTTTCGCGGAAGTGCAAGACGGCGATCGCATTCTCTTAGCTGCATTCTTAGATTCAAAATTGGTAGGCACCGTCCAGATCGTGGCCGCCACTACTCCGAACCAACCCCATCGAGCCGATGTAGCCAAACTGCTCGTCCTTAGATCGGCCCGCGGCCAAGGTGTAGCCAGTCTGCTGATGAAGCAAGCCGAAGAGACCGGCCGCCTGGCAGGCAAAACGCTCCTCGTCCTCGATACCGTCACCGGAGACACTGCCGAAAAGCTATACCTGCGCTTAGGCTGGACCCGCGTAGGAGTAATTCCAAACTACCCCTCTACCCTGACGGAAACCCGTGCGGCACAACCATCTTCTACAAGCAGATTGCGTAGGGTTGGCACTTAACCTCAATTTCTGCGCGATTTCGCAAACCCGGTCAGGCCCATTCCGGCCAGAACAATTGCTCCCACCACAATCCAATGAGTCGGGATCTTCAGATAGTAGGCCCCTAGTGCGAGCCCCAAAATAATGACTGCATACCCGGCCAGATAAATCGGTGATGACATGATTCGTTCCAGTGTATGAGAGAGGCTGGCTACTCTCCTGCCCGGCGGCCTTCCAAGGCGCTATTGCCCGGCAGGCTGCCGCCGTTCCGCCAGTTCATTGGCAAGATACGAAGCCGCCAGCAGAGTCCCATAACCGGCAAAAGCGAGCGCCCGCCCGATTCCTCGCTTCTTCGCGCTCCGGGCCCACAGTGAGCCGCCATAAAGCAGCACTGTTACCCCATGGAAAATCCCGTGCATCATTCCCAGCCGCCGGTCTTTCTGATCATGCGTCTCGCTCAGGTCCGCAAGACCGCCCAACGACGCCAGCAGCGATGCACCTAATCCCACACTTAATGAAACATCCGCCGGGCTTGCGCACTGCTCCCGACCCGCCATCTCTACAGCGTCTGCGATCAAAGTAACGGTCCAGCTGCCCAGCGGAATGTCGGTTATCGTAGGATGCTTCTTGTGTCCGAGGAGGCGGCTATTTACCAGGGCGTCCTTGGCCCTCTCGCCCACCTCCCCAGCCGAATCGAGCGCGCTATTTACCAGCGCATCCGACTTCTCTCCGAGCGGCTTCAACCAATCCTGCTGCTCTACGAAATTAACCACCGGATTATCTTCCATATGTCTTTAGTTTAGGATCTTCCCGCCAGCTGTCTCGGCGGAACCCTTTGCTGTTCTATTTCCCAACACTCTGCATCTACTTAAATATGGAATCAGGCAATCATGCTAATCGCCGCGAACTTTTACTGGCGATGGGAGCAGGTATCGTTGGAGGAACTATGAATTCAGCATCGGCCGCGCCGTCTAAAGATTTTTACCGGACTCTCGGCCACACCAGAGAAAAGGTCTCCTGCATCGGCATGGGAGGTTTCCATCTCGGCAAGCCCGATATTTCCGAAGCGGAATCTATCAAGCTGATTCATTCCGGCGTCGACCGCGGCATTAATTTCATGGACAATTCCTGGGATTACAACGAAGGAGAAAGTGAGCGGCGCATGGGCAAAGCTCTCGCAGAGAACGGCTACCGCAAGCGCGTTCTGCTGATGACCAAGATCGACGGCCGCACCAAAGAAGAAGCGCAGAAGCAACTCGATGAATCGCTGAAGCGTTTGCAAGCCGATCACGTCGACGTGCTGCAGTTCCACGAGATCATCCGTTTCGACGATCCCGATCGCATCTTCGCTGAAGGTGGCGCAATCGAGGCTTTTCAGGCTGCGAAGAAAGCCGGTAAAACCCGCTACATCGGCTTTACCGGCCACAAGGATCCTCGCATTCACAACTATATGCTGGAAGTCGCTGACCGCCATGGCTTCACGTTCGACACCGTGCAGATGCCCATCAACGTGATGGATGCTCACTTCCGCAGCTTCGAAAAGGATGTTCTGCCAACTTTGGTTGAACGCAACATCGGCGTGCTCGGCATGAAGAGCATGGGAGACACAACCATCTTGAAAAGCGGAAAAGCTACTGCCATGGAATGTCTGCAATATGCGCTCAGCCGGCCCACCTCGGTGGTCATCACTGGCATTGACAAGCCCGAACTGCTCGACCAGGCCATACAAGCCTCTCAAACATGGCATGAAATGACGAAAGAGCAGGTTGCCGATCTGCTTGCCCGTACCGCTCCGGCGGCAAAAAGTGGGCAGTGGGAACTCTTCAAAACGAGCTCGCACTTCGACTCTACAGCGAAGAATCCTGACTGGCTTGGAAAAGAAAGCCCCCACGTGCAGGCCGTAGCTCCGCCGGCCTAGAGCCAGCCCAGTTTCGGTTTAGATATGTGCTGTTACCCTGTGAGGCGAATGTACCTTTCTCGTCGCCTCGCACTTCTCTCCCTGTCCGCGCTGCTTCTTCCGGTTCCTTTTAATGCGGCTGTAACTGCTCCCTCCAAGCCGAAGCTGGTTGTCGGCATCATCATTGATCAGTTTCGCTACGATTACCTGACCCGCTTCAAATCCGATTACAAAGGCGGCTTGCACCAGCTTATAACCCAGGGCGCTGACTTCACCAACGCCTTCTATGCTCAAGTGCCCACTATCACCGCGGTAGGCCATAGCATCTTCATGTCGGGCGCAATGCCAGCAGTCAGCGGCATCGTTGGCAACAGCTGGTATAGCCGTGAAGAAAAGAGGGTCGTTACCAGTGTTTGCGATCCCCAAGAGACCAACGTCGGCGGCGGAAGCGCCGAACCCAGCAGAGGCCGCTGCGAAGATTCAGATCCGGCTTCGCCGCGCCGCCTGACCGTGAGCACCATTGGCGACGAACTGATGATTGCCAGTCCCGAGTCGAAAGTCGTCGGCGTCTCCATCAAGTCCCGCGCCGCTATTCTGCCCTCCGGCCATCGCGCGCTCGGAGCCTATTGGTTCGATGATGAAACCGGCAACTTCATCACCAGCAGCTTCTATTCAAAAGAATTGCCGGCCTGGGCCAGCGGTTTCAACGCAAAGAAATTGGCTGCTCACTATGTCGACCAGAAGTGGCCCTCGTACCCGCAGTGGGATTTCCACGCCTCCAAGGGCAGTAAGTTGCCTTACGCAAAGCTTCCCGCCAGCCCATGGGGCAACGAACTGATCGAAGGTTTCGCCGAGCAGGCGCTTATCGGCGAGAAACTTGGTCAGCGCGACTTGACTGATTTGCTTACTGTCTCGTTCTCGTCAAACGACTACGTGGGTCACCGGGTAGGTCCTGACGCGCCCGAGGTCCGCGACATGGCTCTCCGCACCGACATGCTTCTGGCGAAACTCTTCAAATTGATCGACCAGCGCGTTGGCCTGAAGAACACTCTCATCGTGCTCTCGGCTGATCATGGCGTGGCTTCCACTCCCGCCCAGGACGCCGAGACCAAGATGCCCGGCACTTATCTGTCCGGCAGCGCCATCGAAAAGCTTGTCACGGGTGCTCTCAACGACCGCTTCGGTAAAGCCGATTGGCTGATCCCCAGCGGCACGCAAACCGATCTCTACGTCAACTACGACGCACTGCGTAAGGCCAAGACAACGGATGGACGAGCCGTTTCCTGGAACGATATCTCAGCCGCTGTCCGCTACGCCATCCTCGGCGTTCCCGAATTGCACATTGCCCGCATCTACTCACGCGAACAACTCGATAACGGTGTCAACGGCGACTTCATCGCCCAGGCCGTCATGAACGGCTACTATCCGCCCCGCAGCGGTGATCTATTTCTCATCTTCGAGCCCGATTTCATGATCGGCCGCAGCGGAACCAACCACTTCTCTGCCTATGCCTACGATCGCCACGTGCCAGTTCTCTTCATGGGACCGGGCATCAAAGCGGGGCACTACAACGGAACTATTCTTCCGAACGACATCGCTCCCACCTTGGCCACTATGCTCGAGATCCAGACGCCGAGCGGCTCATCGGGCCGTGTCCTGACTGAAATGCTGACTCCTTAGTCAAAATCGCAACCGCATCGGCGGGAAGCTCAATTGATCCCGGGCGGAACGACCAGCCGTTTTGCTCCGAGCAAATCACGTTTCCGCGTGGAAACGTGACGGGCACAGCCTGCAGGTCAGTTCCCAGATTCACCGCCACTTCAACACGGCCTCGCCTCATAGTCAGCCATTGAGCTCTTTCGTCGAAGTCCACTTTAACGACAGCAAGTTGTCCATCACTCAAACCCACTTCCCGCCTTAAGGCGATCAGTTGCTTATACCAGGCCAGCATTTCCCGGTGCGGTGATTGCCCAATCTCGTCCCAATTCAGCTTCGAGCGTTCGAAGGTCGTGGCGTCTTGCGGGTCGGGCACCTCTTCCGGGCTCCAGCCGAAGGCCTTGAATTCGTTAGTCCGCCCCTCAGAGACCGCGCGTCCCAGATCCTCATCCTCATGCTGGGAAAAGTATTGGAAAGGCGTCGAAGCCGCAAACTCTTCACCTTGAAACAGCATCGGCACATAGGGCGATGTCAGCAGCAGAGCTGCCGCAATCTTCGCCCGTCCCATGCTGACCAGTTGAGTCAACCGGTCGCCTTGTGCGCGGTTCCCTATTTGGTCATGATTCTGAATGCAGACAACAAAGTGGTTCCCGTCCAATCCGATCGGCTGGCGTCCATAGGGCCTCGCGCGATGCGGCGAATAAATGCCGTCATACACGTAAGGCGTCCGCAGGCTCTTGGCCAAAAGCTCCAATGAGCCGTAATCCTCGTAATAGCCGTTTTTCTCACTCGTTAGAACAGTGTGGATGGCATGGTGCAGGTCATCGGCCCATTGTGCATCCAGCCCGTAGCCGTGTGCTTCGCGCGCCATAATCAGTCGCGGATCGTTCAGTTCGCTCTCGGCAATTAACACCTTGTACTTGCCCAGGCGTGCGCTAAGTGTCTTTACCGCCGCCGACAACTCCTCTAGAAAATGGAATGCCGAGCTGTCCACAAACGCATGCACCGCGTCCAGGCGCAGACCGTCGATATGATAATCGCGCAGCCACATCAGCGCGTTATCCCGGAAGAATTCCCGTACCTCATGGCTTCCGAATCCGTCGAGATTCACCGCATCTCCCCACGGCGTCCGGTGCCGGTCGGTCAGGTAATTTCCAAAGTTACTGAGATAGTTGCCGGACGGCCCGAAGTGGTTGTAAACGACGTCGAGCAGCACGGCGAGCCCTTTCCCGTGGCAGGCATCGATGAAGCGCTTGAAGTCGTCAGGGGAGCCATACTGATGATGCGGGGCATAAAGGTCCACCCCATCGTAGCCCCATCCCCACGCACCCGAAAACTCGTTCACGGGCATCACTTCAACATGGGTAACGCCTAACTCCGCCAGGTAATCCAGCCTCTCGATGGCTCCCGCGAATGTGCCCTCACGACTGAACGTGCCTATGTGAAGCTCGTAAATCAGCGCGCTCGCCAGCGGCACTGGCTGCCACCGTTCATCAGTCCACTGGAACGCCGAGTGATCGACTATCTGCGAAGGGCCGTTCACTCCTTCCGGCTGAAACTGCGAACGCGGGTCTGGCCGCGGATCGCCTCCGTCCACCCGGAACCAGTAGCGGATTCCAGCTGTGGCATTGGCGACATCTCCCCGCCACCAGCCATGTTCCTCCTTTTGCAGGGGATAATTTCGCCCGTCGATCTCGACGTCAAGCCTCTCTGCTTTCGGCGCCCAAACCTCAAATCTTTGCATCGCGTTTACTCCCGAACCAACAAAGCCACTGGAAATTTACGAAAAAGGTCGCTGGCGTTGTTCATCCCGGAGCTAACGCTCTCCCCCGTGAAGACACTCTTCCATTTGCCTTCCGGGATATCAACCGAAGTGTTACCCCACTTCCCGCCGAGCTTCATCACCAGCCGGGGTACCAGCACGATGACGTCGCTGCCTCGCCGGACCGCCACCAGGTGCTCAGCCTTTCCGCCCACTGCCTGCATCACTTGGTAGGCTGCATCGGCTCCGAAGCTTTCCGGCTTCTCATTCCGCAGCTGCAGAGTGGCATGCGTGACCAAGAGCTTCGGCAGCCCTTCGTCCTCACGCTTCATCACTTCTTCAACCGAAAGACGGGGCAGCTCCTCCAGCAGCTTGCTCCGGAAATCGTAATCCACTGGACGGCGGTTATCCGGATCGACCAAGCTCAGATCCCACAGTTCACAACCCTGGTAAATGTCCGGCACACCGGGAGACGTCAGCTTCAGCAGCAACTGCGCTAACGAATTCACCCGCCCTGGCCCGATCAACTTTTTAACGAACGCCTGCAACTCACCCTGAAACTCCGCGCTCGCATACAAACTCTTAATAAACTTCTTCAGAGCGTTGTCGAAGTCCTGATCGGGCGCTAACCAGGACGTTTGCGCCTTTGCCTCCCGGGTCGCTTTCTCCATGTAAGCCAACAACCGTTCCGACTCGATAGGCCATGCGCCCACCCATGTCTGGTAAAGAAAATATTCCGTATTCGCGCCGGGCATTCCATCGGTTTTTGCCGGATCATTCAGATCGCGCCAACGCAGTACGGTCTGCTCCCATTTGGAGGGAATCTCCGAGAGCAGGTTAAGCCGCGCCCGCACATCCTCACTGCGCTTGGTGTCGTGGGTCGATGAACCCAGCATGGTCTTCGGATGCGCACTCTGCGTCTCCGTGCAATAAGCATGATATTGCTGTGGAGTAACGCCAAACCTTCCTGGATCGCCGCCTACTTCGTTCAGCGAGATCAGCCGGTTGTAATTGTAGAAAACGGTGTCTTCCACGCCCTTCGCCATAGCGGGTCCCGTGAACTGCTGGAAACGCATGACAAACTCACTCTCGGCTGGCCCCTGCACCTTCAGCAGCAGTACATCGCCCATGAAACGGAACAAATCGGCATCGATTTCTGCTCGATTCTCGATGGCGCGCGCGACTGCCTCCTCTACATACTTCGTATCTTCGGCGGCGATTTCTTCCCGCACTGGAACAACATAAGTTCGATAGACCGGAAAGCACGCCACCAGCTCCCGCAAGGCCCGGATCACGTCCTGGCGGTTGTAGTCGCGTTGATCGCGATGAGACTTGCAAATGTCCAGGAAAATGCCCGTCAACCGGTTTACATCACTGCCCAGAAGATCGCGCATGACACGATGTTTCTTGTCGCGGCAGACCTCGAAGTAGTCCGTGGGCTCGTCCGTAAGCCAACTGTAAATACGATTGAACTCATCTTCGTTCGCGCTGTCTACGAATAGCCCATTCACTTCATTCAGATAGTCATAACCCGTGGTGCCGTCGATCGGCCAATCCGGCCGGAATCTCTCGCCCGGCTCCAGAATCTTCTCCCCCAGAATCCAAACATCCGGAGCTTCATCCCGCAGCCGTTCGAAGTACTGTTTGGGATCGAGTAATCCATCCGGATGATCGATACGAATGCCGTCCAGTACGCCTTCCCGTATCCACCGGAACACCAGCGCATGTGTATCAGCAAGCACCTGCGGACTCTCGACTCGCAGACCCACCAGTGTATTCACGTCGAAGAAGCGCCGGTAAACCAAATCCTGCTCCGCTGTCCGCCAGTACGCCAGCCGCAGATTTTGGCTTTCCAGGAACTGATCGAGCCGGTCAATGTCGCGATTCAGCTCTCGCATCTCCGCATCCACCGCCTGCGCGATGAAAGGCACTTCCGCGAACAAGCGCTCCAGCAGCAGCCGGATTACCTCTTTATCCCGATGCCGGTTTACCAGGCTGCCGTAATCTGTCGCCGTGGGCTTCGGCATGTTTACCAGCGAATCCGCCAGAAACTCCAGATAGTCGGAGCCTGTCTTTTCTGCCGCCGGAGCGAGAATCTCAGGCAGCGACTTGGGGGCCGCCGGCAATTCATTATCGAAATACTTCAGGTAAAATTCGCCGCCGTTCCGTTCGACAGTGATCTCTCTGCGCGCCAGCACCCGCCCATACAGATCCCCAAGCACCGGCATCAGAATCTTGTTCCGCAAGCCTTCTTCCGGAGAGTTCCAGTCGATATCGAAGTAATGCGCGTAGCGGCTCGACGGGCCGTTCTGTAAAACATCCCACCACAATCGATTCCGGCGGCCGCTGATGGCCATGTGGTTCGGCACGATGTCCAGCAACTGCCCCAGATTGAATGAACCCAAGGTTTTGCAGAATTCCTGATGTGCCTCTCCGCCCCCCAGCTCTTCATTTACTTTGTGGTGGTCCACCACGTCGTAGCCGTGCATGCTGCCGGGCGCGGCTTGCAGATACGGCGACGTGTAGACGTGGGAAATACCCAGCGCTTGCAGGTAACCGGCAACCTGTGACGCGGCTTCAAAACCAAATCCGGCATGCAGTTGCAGCCGGTAAGTCGCAGTCAATGTTCGGGACATTCTTTCTTAAGAGACCCGATCTTTCCAGATGGTTTCGCCCCTCAAAGATATTTGATCAGTACCGCCTCGTTGCCGGACTCATTGTAGATCAACTCGTCGGCGATCTGCTGAACCAGCAGAATGCCGAAGCCACCCGGCCGCAGCCCCATCCGCGAGCGATGCTCGGCGTGCCGCAGCGGATCGCCTGGCGGATTATTTACCGCCGCGTGGTCTACCGATTCCAGCGAAAATCCCGGACCGCCGTCGCGGACATGGAAGACGATCGATCGCGAACTCTTGATATAGGTAACCACCACATCCGCCCGCTTTCGCTTGGCGCGGCCATGCTCGATTGCGTTTGTCAGCATTTCGTCCACGGCCTGCGACAGCTGCTCGGCCAAATCGGCGGAAAGGTCTCTTGCGAGATGGCTTCGAAAAAAATTCGCAACCGGATCGCGAACACTTAACTTCGGAGCTAATCGCAAGCAGATCCAAACGGCCGCATCCGAGATTACGTCAATGTCCGGGTTGCCTTCGAATGCTTGCCGCGCGCTCACGATATTCATTGCGAAGTGCTATTTTCAAAGCAGACTTCTTATGAAGCGGTGCTTACTCCCCCTATTTTGTCTCTTTATAGTCACCCAGACAGCTAACCATGCCTTTGGCGCTAAGAAGGTAGTCTCTCCAAAAACCAGCGCTGGCAACGAACAAGTGGACATTGTAGCCACTATCTTCCTGGCCGAAGACGAAATAGTCAAAACGTTAGGCGAAGATCCTGGCCCCGGCATTGCGGTTCTCCAGGTTCAAGTCATTCCTAAAACCGATCACCCAGTACAAGTCAGCCCCGAAGACTTCATTCTGCTCGCGCACGATGACGGTGAGAGGGCTAAACCCTTCGATCCCGCCGAAATAGCCGGCCAGGGAGCACTGGTAGTTACCAACAAGCCGGACAAAGGGAAGAAGGGCGCAGCATTCGGAACCTTGGGGGGAATGATTGGCGGCGGTTCTGGATCGTCGCCCGGCAATTCCAAAGCACCCAACATCAGCACCCGCATGGATGAGCGCAATGAAGGAAACAAGAATCTATTGAAAGCGCTGCGGGAAAAGCAACTAGTTCGCGGCGATTCCAAAGAACCTATGGAAGGACTGTTGTACTTCCCGCTCGAAGGAAAACACAAGCTGAAGAATTTAGCAATTTTGTATCGAGGTCCAGCCGGTAGGCTGAACCTCGAATTTGAACACTGATCCAGGCTATTCGGAGGAAGCCTTTTCCATCGAGTCTACCTTGACGGTGTCGCCTTCAACTGTACCTGAAACCTTGACCATTTCGCCGGCCATCTTCTTAGCCTTCTCTTGCGAATCGGCATCGATCTTCATTACTTTTCCATCGCTGACAAGAACCGCGTCAGCTCCGCCCTTCAGGCATTTTTCCACGCACTGGGTGTTCTTTTCGCTCACCATGTTGTGCTTGGCTCCGCAATGGGCGTCTGAGATGTACCCGGTCATCTCTTCCGCAGACAGGGCGAAAGCGCCCATTCCAAGACCGATCAACGACGCTACAAAAATCTTTTTCATAATTTCCCTCCTGGAAAATGTTTAGCCCTTATTATATCGCTCAGACCTCGAGAATGACGGGCATAATCAGAGGCCGCCGCTGTGTCTGCTTATTCAGGAAGCGCCTCAAGTCAGAGCGGATCTTCTCCTGCATCACGCCCCAGTCACCCCGTTCCTCCGCGCTTGAGTTCTCCACCGTTCGCGAAACCACCGCGCGCGCATCTTTCAATATTCCCGCGTTGTCGCCTGAAACGAAACCGCGGCTGACGATCTCCAGCGAACCTTCGCTCTTCCCCGTCAGCTTGTTAATTGCGATAATCGGCAGGACGAATCCGTCTTCTGAGAGATGCCGCCGGTCACGGATTACCAGGTCTTCCACCACATCATCGAGCGATCCCGAGTCGATGCACACGCGCCCCACGGTCACTTTGCCGCCGCGCCGCGCTCCCATCTTATCGATCTCCAGCGTGTCACCCGTCTCCAGCACAAAACTGTCCTCCAGGCCGGCAAAACGCAAGTGCTGCGCCAGCGCGGCATGCCGGGTCAGCTGCCGGTACTCGCCATGAATCGGAATGAAGTAGCGTGGCCGGACCAGGTTCAGCACCAGCTTCAACTCCTCCTCGCTTCCGTGTCCCGACACGTGAATTGGCGGCTTCATGCTGCCGTAGACCAGCTCCGCGCCCCGCCGCGCGATGTGATTCATCATCCGGAAAATCGCCTTCTCGTTCCCCGGAATGATGCGCGCGCTGAACGCCACCGTGTCGCCGGGTTGCAGAGACAGGTGCTTGTGGCTATCCACCGCCACCCGGGACATCGCCGACATCGGTTCTCCCTGGGTGCCTGAAACCACCACCGCCACCTTGTTCGGCGGCATCTGCATAATGTCCTGCGGCCGCAGCAAAGTGGAATCGGGCACCGTCAGCAGCCCTAGATTGTGCGCAATCTCTGTCACGCTCAACATGCTCCGGCCCAGAAACGCTACCTTGCGCTCGTATTCATACGCCAGTTCCAGAATCTGCTGCAAGCGATGAACCGAGCTGCTGAAGCAGGAAATCACCAGTCTTTTTTCGGCGTTGCTGAAGAGCTCTTCCAGGCGCGGGCGCACCGCTCGCTCGCTTTCAGTGAATCCGGGCCGGTCGACATTCGTCGAATCGGACATTAACAGCAGCACGCCGCGCTTTCCATAATCCGCCAGTGTATGCAGATCGAATAGCTCGTTGTCGGTCGGCGTCGGGTCGACCTTGAAATCGCCCGTGTGGATGATCACGCCCAATGGCGTCGTGATCCCCAGCGCCACTGCGCTGACAATCGAGTGCGTTACCCGGATAAACTCGATCTCGAAGGGTCCCAGCGTAATGCGGCCGCCCGGTTTTACGATGTTGAGCTTCGCGCCGGCCAGCAATTCATGTTCTTCCAGCCGCCGCTCCACCAGCGCAAGCGTAAACTCAGTACCGTAAATCGGCAGGTTCACCAGCGGAAGCAGAAACGGAATGCCGCCGATATGGTCTTCGTGGCCGTGGGTCAGAATCAGCCCGCGAACCTTGTCCGCATTCTCTTCCAGATAACTGAAATCGGGCGTCACGATGTCTACGCCCAGCAGCTCCGACTCGGGAAACATCATTCCGGCGTCCAGAACGATGATGTCGTCGCCATAGCGTACTGCCATGCAATTCATGCCGAACTCCCCAAGGCCGCCCAGGGGGACTATTTGTAGCTTGCGATCGGACATATAAGGCAGAAGAAGCTAAAGAGTAACATGCAGCCAGCGCTTATGGCGCGCCGCTGCGAATTGCTGCCTGGGCAGCCGTCACCCAACTCTCATACACGTAGTGGCGGCGGCCCGCCTCCCAAACTGACTCCGGAAGCGCATGCAGCAGGTCGCGATTGACGGCTGGAATATTCCGGCCCAGCGCCATGGTTCCGCCTTCGCCTAATTGGTTCTGGAAGTTTGCTCCCTCCAGGTGATTCGCCGCCGCCCATTCCGATATATACGTCTCCGGCATGGCTTCAATTTCGGCCGCGCTCCACTTCGGGAAGTGCAGTTTCTCCTGCAGCCACAAGGCGACTGGCTTGGTGACGAAGTAGGGCCGGTGGCCGCCGCCGGGCAGAAAGCGATACTCGAAAACATCTTTATTCTTGCCGCCCAGCAACTCTAACGTCCGGCGTTGCAGGTCTGCAAAGAAACTGGGCCCGTGGTTGGGAATATCCACCACCTTGTCAGCCGCCCCGTTATAAACCAACGTCGGCCCGCGCTTCGCGTTCAGCGCATAAATGGCGGCCCCGCGATCGCCAAGGAACTTCACCGATTGGTAGGGAATCGCCTGGCACATCTTACGGCTCGAATCCCAATAACCGCCTGGCCCATCCAGATCGCCGCCACCCGCCAGCACGCAAGCATGCACATCCGGTTCGACAGCACAGGCCAAGCTGCTGATAAACGACCCCATGGAAAATCCCAGCACCGCAATGCGATCGTCATCAACATCCTTGCGCCGTTTCAGATATCGAACGCTTTCCAGAATGTCCTCGATCATCAGCCCGGCCATGCGCCGCGCCATATCGCCGGGCTTTAGAAGCGCATCGTGCTGACTCGTATGCGACATCCGCAGATGGTTGCGCTCGAACTCGCCTATCGGATCGTAAGTGAGCACCACGCCGCCTGCCCGGGCATACAGAATGCCCGCCCAGTAGGCGTACCACGACGATTTGTCGCCGCCATGGCCGTTCACGATAATCAGCGCCGGACCGCGGCGCCGATGTTCGTCCGAAGGATGGTAAACAATCGCGGGAACCCGCAGATAATAGCCTGTAGCGAAGCTGACCCGGTCGGCCGTAACACCACTAGCAGGAGAGAACGACCCGTAGACTTTATCCTCAACCCTGGGCAGCGGACGGTAGATATGGAAGGTGTTTTTAATGTGACTGCGGATCTCGTTCTCACAGCTGCACAGGCACAAAACAAGAACAGCCAGAAGAAGATTTTGCGGCTTTACCACTCGCAGAACATGTTAGCGGAATCCTTTCTGGGCGATAGCTTAGGCACAATGATTGTGCTGAACGGGTCGGCGTGCTGGCACATCGTTGTTGTAATGAAATGGCACGTTTTGATAAAAAGTTACCAGGACGTCGATTCCGTTACCTTCAGCTGCGTATCTAAGAGAAGGTTTAAGGCGTCGGCGGCGGCCGGAGGTTCGAGAGATGCCTTCGCAAACGTCAACACCTCATGAACCTGCGTGCGGGAGACCCCCGCGAACCAATCCAGAAACTCATCCACCGTAGCGCTGTTGTCGATATGCTCTCAGTTTATCGCCGCGGAAAACCTATTTGCTTTTTATCTCATTCCACCTGGCACACATCGCATACTGAAATCGATGAGCCGCGTCCTTATCCCTTACCGGCACCCTAACAAAGTACTGCCCTATGCCCAAGCCGTACGAGCAGCCGGAGCAGAGCCCGTCGCTGTCTCCGTATCCGACCAGCCAAACATCGATGACTGCCGCGGATTAGTCTTGATGGGCGGGACCGACATTAATCCCCAACTCTACGGGCAAACGGCCCAACCCGAAGTAGACCCACCCGACGACGAACGCGATGAAGCGGAATGGCATCTCCTCGACCAGGCTCTCGACGCCGACATTCCTATCCTGGCCATCTGCCGCGGCATGCAGCTGCTGAACGTTCACCACGGCGGCACACTGACGCAGCATCTCGGCTTGCCCCGCCACGACGTGGAGACCGAAGACAAAGGTCTCGCCGCTCATCAAGTCCTCCTCGAACCGGAAAGCCACCTCGCACAAGTCTTCGGAGAGCCGCGGCTGCAAGTGAACTCGCGTCACCATCAGGCCGTCGACCGCATCGGCCAAGGGCTCCGCATATCGGCGCGCGACGATAACGCGAATGACAGAAACGAACGGCAGGGCATCGAAAACGGCATTGTCGAAGGTTTAGAAGAACCGACACGCCGCTTTCTGCTCGCCGTCCAGTGGCACCCGGAAGACCAGGTGCTTAGCCAGCCCGAACAGCTACGGCTCTTCGAGCGCTTCGTCTTTGCCTGCAGAGCTACTCGAAACGGTAAAGCGTAACCTTCTCGGTTTTGATCTCTCGCGGATCGAATCGCCAGTATCTGCCTTGATCGCTCTCGTCCCCATTCAAACGGCGGCCAGCCTTCCACGTGCCGTCGTCATACCTGCCTTCCACAATCGACGCAATTCCTGCGTGCTCTGCACCCGCCGTTCTGGGCTCGAACGAAACCCGGAAGCCTTTGCCCGCGCCCAGAAACCGGTCCACGCCATCGGCCATAATAAGTCCGAATCCTTTCTCCGCGCGTGAGCCGAAAATATCATCGAGGCCCACCGAGACCTGGTAACCGTTCACGACAAAAGTGACCGCCGGATGGCCCGAGTCGAGCGTAAATCCACGCACATCGCCTTTGGCCTGATGCTCCAGAATCTGCGGCGCGATCTGCTGCAGGACGCGATAGCTTTTCCCAAGTTCGTTCTCCGCGTCGCGAAACGAATCGATTGCGAATGGAGACATGCCCATCGCCTTGCCTTCTCCGAATGCATAGAAGGCATTCGCAGCCCCACGTTCACCGCCGGTTGTCTCCGGAATGAAGAGCGGATTTCCCGCCCGGCCATATCGCTGGCACCATTCCTCGAAGTTCGATTGATAAATGTCCGGCGTGTAGATATCGAGCGCCCGCCCGGCCGCTTTCCAAACGTCGATTACGCGGGGCTGCGGACCTCCACTCGGATACTTGCCCGGCACAGCGTCCCGGCCCGCCAGCCAGGTATTTACGTACATGGGAAGATCGTAAACCGCCTTACCGCTGCTCGCTACCGCGTCAATATACCGGCCGTAATGCCATGCCATGAAAATCTCGTCCGCACGCGGAGAAGCGCCAAACATCTCCGGCCAGGTGCCCTCAGTTTTGTTGCCGTGCTGCGCCCACAACTCCCGCAGCTCCGGATAGAGTTCGTCCTTATGAACCTTCAAATACTGCGGTAATTCCCTAGGCACTGCCGATTCAAAGGCCCGATTCGCAGCGGGAGAATGGTCGCGCGTGTCCCCCAGCACTCCTACTTCGTTTTCCACCTGCATCATCAGCACGGTGTGTTCGTTCGCATCAACCTCTTTGATGTGGCGCATCAAAGCCGCGAACGCCTTGCTATCCGCCTCGACCGTGGCTTTCCCCTGCGGGCTCAGGATCTCGACTTGATTGCCGTTCTCCATCACGCGCGGAAAGCGCTTGGTGTCCCGCTTCACCCACACCGGCGCATAGCTCGACATCCCGTTCTTCCACGCCGCCAGCCACAGGAAAACGATGCGAAGCTGCTGCTCGCGCGCTTGTTTCAGCAAGCCATCCACCAGCGTGAAATCGAACTCGCCTTCCTCCGGTTCCACCAGTTCCCAAGAGAGCGGCGTCAGAACTGTATTCAGTGGAATCGCCGCCAGCTTTGGCCATACGGGAGCCATGTAGTCGAGACTCGACGAACTGGAGTTGTGAAGCTCCGCGGCCAACATCAGAAATGGTTTGCCGTCCACTATCAGTTGCGTAGTCTGACCGCGCTTTTCGAGATGAGGCTGGCCGCCTGCGTCCGCAAAGGCCATGCCTGATGTGAGTGCCAATAGAAGAGGTAAAAGCTGCATAAAGTCCACACACGTTCTATCAAACTCGATGTCTTTGCAACCTCCGCACCTGCCTTGAAGACAATAAGAGCAGCTATGTGCCCCGCTGCTCTGCGTTTGCTTCCGGTCTTCTGCCTGGGTCTTGTTTTCGTTCAGGCCCAGCCTGCTCCGCTTCCCGCGCTTACCGGTATTCCTACTTTTACCGGTTCCTTTTCGGCGGATAACAAGCTCTACTCCTACACCATGGCCGGTCAGAGTCCAGAGTCTGGCAAGACCACCGTGATCCCCACCGTGCTCATTCCCGTGGCCCTCTCCTTCGAAGCTAGCGGCCACCCGATCCGCATGAACCCCAAAGCAGCGGCCCAAACCGTGCTCCGTTCGCCAATTTTCGAAAAGGCTTCGTTCGCCACAGGCAAGACGCAGTATGCGGACGCCGTTCAACGCGCTCAGTTTTACAAGACCGTCGCTACTACCGATTGGCACACCCTGCTCGGAAAGCCCCGATTAGCTCCGGCTATTAAAATCGATATTCCGAAAGCCAACGGCTATGTTCTGCATTCGCGACGTACCGGAAAGTCTTTGGGCGTCGTCGACCTGGAGTTCGTTCAAAAGCAGCTTTTTCAGCATGTCGCCGGTGCCGGATTAAAGCCCGGCAAACTGCTGATCGCCATCACCAAAGATGTCGTCTTCTATTCGCTGAGCGACGCCACAGTATGTTGTTCGGTCGGCACGCACGGCGCGCAGCCTAATCCTGCAGATCCATCCACGCAAGGTTTCGTAATCGGCTCCTACTTCGACAGCGGTGTTGTTCCCCGCTACTCCGATGTACAAGGCATCAGCCAGCAGATTGCCGAATGGATGAGCGATCCACTGCATGGATACCGCACCAATGAGTTTCCCGGATGGCTGAAACCGCCCTTGCATCTCAGCTGCGGAGGACGAGCCGCCAGCAGCGCTTATCTTCTGGAACAACCTACGGATTTCCTGCGCGGTGCAAACGCAACCATTGTGAGCGCCCACGGCAAGCCGTACCACCTGGAGAACATGGCGCTGCTTCCCTGGTTCACTCGGGAATCGGCTGCCGGAACCTTTCAGCAAGCGTACAGCTTCCCTGACACTAAAGCGCTGCAAAGTCCGGCTGTCCCCTGCTCCAGCGCTCGCAATACCGGAAAGCAGCCCACCGCTTCTCCCCTTGCCGCAACCGGCACTTCGAATGGGCATAAATTGATCGGCTATTGGGAAGGCTACTCTTCCGCACAGCAGCCTATCCGGCTGCGCGACGTGTCGCCGCAATGGGATATCGTCATCGCCACCTTTGCTGCGCCGGAGAAGGGTTCCACCAGCCTGCTTCACTTCGAGCCGCCCGCTGGTCTGGGGGAGGACCAGTTCAAAGCCGATTTAGCTTACTTGCAGAAGCAAGGCAGGAAAGTTTTGATCTCAATCGGAGGAGGCGGCCAGATCGTCACTTTGAGCACCGCCGCCGATCTAGAAAACTTCGTCAGCTCGGTTACCGCCATAGTCGAGAAATACGGGTTCGACGGAGTGGATCTCGATATCGAAACGCCCTCTCTGCTTATCGACGCGAGCGACATCGATTTCCGGAAGCCAACCACGCCCTCCATCGTCAATCTGATTACTGCCATGCACCGTCTGCGGAAGCATTTCGGGCCGGGATTCATGATCGGCGAAGTGCCCGAAGCAGCTCAGGCGCAAGCCGGAATGCAAACCTACGGCGGCCAGTTCGGCAGCTTTCTGCCGGTGATCTATGGCACCCGCGACATTCTCTCGTTTGTGGACGCGCAGGATTACAACACGCCCCCGCTGGAAGGTCTGGATGGCAACTACTACTTTCCCGGCAACGCGGATTACCACGTGGCCATGTCTGAAATGCTCGTGCACGGCTTCCCGGTCGCGGGTCGTTCAAAGGCCTTCTTCCCGCCGCTGCCGCCAGAGAAAGTAGCTGTGGGGCTTCCAGCAACACCGTCCTCAGCCCGCAACTATACTTCCATACCGGAGATCGAGAACGCGCTACGCTATCTCATCACAGGCAAGCCCTACACCGGGGCCGATTACAAACTCCGAAAGCCAGCCGGCTATCCCGGCTTCGCAGGAGCAATGTTCTGGGCCATCAACCAGGACCGCCGCAACAACTACCAGATGTCGAACGCGATCGGTTCGCTGCTGCACGGTTTTTGAATAAGGCCTCTACTCTCGGTCTGGTTTTGTGTCCTCTAACTCTTCTTGCTTTGCTTTATCAGGCCGCGAAGGACGCGCCCGGCGGGCTTTAATCTTCTCTCCAACCTCGATGGGCGTCAGATCTTCGCCTATCACAACCCGGCCGTCGTAGTTCTTGCGAGTCAGCTTCAATACATTCGCAACTGTTGGTGGAGGGATGGCCGGATCGGTGGTCTAAAGCCCGACATGCGAAAAGACCGCCAGCCTTGGGTTCGCACTCGCAAAGACATCTCCTGCCTGTTCGGGCGTCGTATGGGGCCGCAGAAGATTCATTGCGCCGGGCGACTTACTCAGTAGCTCTGGCCTCACCCAGGCAACTTCGTGGATCAGAACATCGGCTCCGGTGGCATAGCGAATTACATTTTCATTGGGAGTCGTATCGCCCGAAACAACAACGGAACGCTTACCCTAGTCGATTCGATAGCCGAATGCCGGTTTCGCCCCGCCATGTTCGACCGAGAATGCAGTAACCCGCACACCGCCGTTCTCATAGACTACGCCCGGCTCTATGTCGTGGGCGTCCACTTCTTCGCCGCCGTGTGGAAACCCATCCGTCAAGCGAAATTGTATATCCGTGGCGAATGCCTTCTGAAGATTCGCCATGAGGTCTACGGTTCCTGCCGGGCCCCATACTGGAAACGGGGTGGCCCGGCGTCCGAACGCCAGCGGAATCCATCCCGTCAGCCAGAGATCGGGAATGCCAATCGCATGATCGGAATGCAAGTGAGTTAGAAAGACAGCAGTAACTGCCGACATCGGGATGTTACTCTGCGCCAGGCGAACAGGAAATCCACGGCCGCAGCCGATCAAAACTTTTTCTGAACCCGCTTCCACCAGAGTGCTCGGACCAAAACGATCGGCTATGGGATCGGGCGTGCCCGTGCCCAGCAGTGTGATCTTCATTTCTTGGCCAGTAGCGCACCAGCATGTAAGCCAGTATGTTACTAAGAGCGGCAGTAATGTCTTGAACCTGAATCGGAACATGCTGTGATGCTGAAACCTTGGTATATATAAGTGCTCGAGGCTTCGCCTACTCTATGAAAATTGGCTTACATAGAGTGAACTGATTCGAATAAGGGCCGGAGCTGATCAACTCTAACAAAAACATCTGAGTACAAGTAAGCTCGGACTTCGGCAAGCCCTCTTAACAAACGCAAGCCGACATGAGTCAAGGCTTGCGCCTGCGAGTGACTTCGGCCCGGCTCCAGCGCAAACGACCATCAGCCGCAGGCAAACCGCCGCGACGAATTCGTTGTGGCCAACCCCGCATCTGCCCCTTCATACCTGTAAACAGGGCTAGCAAGTGGCCGGCAAGACATCCCAGTCCCGTGCCTATTCGGACGTGAAGATCTTCACCCTTCCCGGATAGAACCGCGAGGGCTACAGGAGTTCAGTTTTGTACTTAGCGGCAAGAGCCTCTGCTTTCGCTTTCATCGCTTCCTGCTGCGCTGCGTCCAGTTTGGGAGGTGGGGCGTTTCGCGCCGGGACCGGAACGCCGATTTCCATGAAGAATTCTTCCTGTCCCGCGGGTGAGCACAGGCACAAAAGCCGGGCGGCTTCTTCAGACTTGTTCTGAAGTTGGTGCGGTGCATTCGCCGGTATATTGATGACTTGTCCCGCTTGCACCGTTGAACGCCGTCCTCGAAACGTAGCTTCAATTTCACCCTTGAGAACTGTAAATGATTCTTCAAAATTATGGCGATGGGGAGGCGGGCCGCCGCCTGGAGATACGTGCATGTCAATCAGACAGTAACGCCCGGCGGTGTCCTTGCCCGTCAGTAAGATCATATAGGTATCACCGGCAATTCCAAGGTGCGGCAGTTCTGCGCTATCTGATTGCGAAAGCGTCAGTGTTCTCTGCGGATCGTCTGCTGGGATGCTGCTCATGTTTTTCTCTTTCTTGATTGAACTTACGTGAGATGCTTCGGAGCAAGCGCCTGAATTCGCCGTACGATCTCGTCCGGACACTCCTCGGGGATAAAATGACCGCAGCCCGAAATCGAATACTGCTCGACGTTCTCTGCCACCAGCCGAACCATTTCGCCTACCCTGATGCCTTGCGCCATTTCCCCGCCTAACGCTGTCACTGGCACCCGGACTCTTGCGTTGGTGAGTGGCGCGGTTTGCTCTATCGTTCGAAACGCCGCCCGATATAAGCCGAGTGCGCCCAATACGCCTTCCACTCCTGAGAACGTCCGAAGATACTCTTCTATCGCTGCAGGCTCAATGGCCTCGGGTTTGGCAGTTGCACCCTCGTAAAACCAGGTCAGAAACTCGCGCTCTTTGCCCACTATCAGCCGCTCGGGGACTCCCGGAGCCAATGGCAAAATCCACCACCACATGGAGCCGCTTTTCATCGCATCGGGTGTGTACGCAATAATCTTTTGAAGCACTTCGGCCAGCATCACCGGAACTTCTATGTACAAGAGCGCGGAGATCTCTTGTGGATAATCGGCTGCCCAAAGCAGTGCAGGCGGTGCTCCCATATCGTGCGCCGCCACCGTTAGCGGCAGGCCGGCCCCGAAACCGATTTGCCGGACCAGGGAGCGGAACTCCTCCGCAAGCGCCCGTCCATCGTATCCATCTGTTCCTGCCGGCTTATCCGAATCACCATAGCCTCGCATGTCCGGAACCAGCACCGCATAACCCGCTTCCGCCAACTTCGTCATCACTTTGCGCCAGGAGTATGCCGTACCAAGAAACCCATGCCACAAAAGTACTGGCGGGCCATCGGGATCCCCGCCTTGCCAGTAGTGAAGCCTGACGCTGCCGGCGGAAGCAGTATGGCTTTCGAAGCCTGCAATCTGTGGCGTGCTCAAAGCATCTCCATGGGGCCAATCGATATCGCGCCAATCAATTTTGCTGGGTCCACATGGAAAGCGTCTCCCGGGCAAAATCCTCATAACGCCTCGGCGCATGTCCGAGCAAAGCCGTCAGGGCAGCAACGTCTTCTGCTTCCGCGACAAAACCTCGTTCCAAATACCCCTGAAACATCATCCGGATATCGAACGCTGACCAGGAAGGAGCTTTTCCGCGCATCTGCTCTTCAAAATCATCCATATTTTCCCCGGGATAGCGAACCTCTTTCCCCAGTAATTGTGTCCAGATCTGGGCCGCTTTAGAACCGCTCAAAGTCTCTGGGCCGTTCAAGTTATAGGTTTTTCCTTCATGTCCGGTAGCCGTCAGCGCGATCGCCGAAGCTTCCGCGATATCCCGGACATCCACCGCTGAGATACCTGTGGGACCAAGCGGCATTGGATAAACGCCTGCCTTCATCAAAGGGTCCTTTAACGACTGATCGTTCTGAAAAAAATAGTTCGGACGAATGATTGTGAAAGGTACATCGAACTCGCGTAAGGCGCTCTCAATTGCTAACTTCGAAGCGAAGTGCGGAACGTCTTTGAAGTGTTCCACCCGGAACACCGAGTGATAGAGGATGTGGCGAATCCCATGCTTTCTGGCCAAGTCATAGGCGATCAGGCCCTGTGTCAGCTCATCGGGAACCACGGCGTTCAGCAGATACAGCTTGTCCACTCCATCGAGGGCTCTTTCTACCGAGATTGGATCCAATAGATCACCCTCTACCATCTCCACGCCGTCTGGAATTTTATTGCCGGTTTCCTTCTTGCGGACCAGTGCGCGTATCTCTGCTCCGCGTTTGACAAGTTCTTTTACTAATTCGGAGCCAACTTTACCGGTACCGCCAGTTACTAAGATTTTCATTTTCTCTCCCCTTAGCAGATGCGCTTACACGCTGTCCGCTCCCACTGTTTTGCGCTCTTGCCGGCGACGTTGTCGATTTGCTCCGCGGTAAGTGCTGCGCCGTCCGGCGTCAAAACAAAAACAGAACCAGCCGGTCTTTTACGGCTGCTGCTCCAATAACGCCTGCACTACCAGCACTTACGACGGTCCGCCCGCTCTGCCTGACTCATCAAATCTATTTCGTTACCGTAGGCAATACAATAGCTCTCAGGAAACTCATTATTTCTCCCTGGAAACAATGCGCAACTTGAACGAGCTGGTAATTTTCACATCCATTGTCCAGGAGGCGAGCTTCACGCGAGCTGCGGATGCACTTCAGATTTCCAAGGCCGCCGCGAGTAAAGCCGTCGCGAGCCTGGAATCCCGCCTGGGAACCCGGCTATTTGAGCGCACCACACGCCGTTTGCGCCTCACCGAAGCCGGCGAGATCTATCTCAGTTACGCGGAGCGGGCCATGGAGGAAGCGGACGATGGAGAAGCCGCGACTTCCCGCCTGACCGACAAGCCGAGGGGATTATTGAGAGTGGCCATGCCGGTAACGCTCGCTCAAGCGTCGGTAGCCCCGAAACTTGCTCGTTTTCTGCGTCAGCATCCGGAACTACGGCTAGACATCACCTTAAGAGGGGGCCAGATTGATCCAATCGCCGAGCGCGTCGATGTTGTTTTCCAAACCGCAAAACCTGTAGCTGATTCGCGGATCATTCAAAAGCGCATGATTACGGTCACAATGGGCATTTACGCGGGCGCGGGATATCTGACGAGTGCGCCGCCGCTGCGGGAACCACAAGACCTTACACAACACTCTTGCATAACGCTCACGGGTTCACGCGAAGGCACAAGCTGGGTCATGCACAAGGACGGCGCGGCGCAAGAGATCCGATTGCGTGGCAAAATTGCCGTTGGCGATCCTACGATTCATTCGAGGCTATGCCTCGATGGAGCTGGAATTGCCATTCTGCCCAATTGGATTGCAATGGATCAGGTTCTCAAGGGGAAAATAGTCCGAGTTCTGCCCGCATGGACGCCCATCGCCTTCGAACTCTACGTTCTCTATCCCACCCGCCTCAGCATGACTCCAAAACTGAACGTCTTTCTTAAATTCATTGAAGGCGTACTTCCGAGGTCCTGAATGTCGACCGATCCCGTTCGAACGGCACGCGCGCGCCAGTCAACTTGCTCGGATGTTTCGAGGTCGAATGGACGCTGATTTGCTTCCTATTGCTTCCTAATTGTGAACGCCAGCATTCCCCCGGATCGGTGCGCTGTCCAAGTGTAGGAGGAAGAAAACCTTGGCAAACCACTCTTTTGGGCAGGAAGTTGCGGCACGAAGAACGGAACATATATCAGGAATCACCGGTCAAACAGGGTCGCTAGGACAAACCACTGCGTTGGCGGGGCCGCGGCATTCGGTTCGGCAGATCCCGCCTCCGGTTGCTGACGCGATCAGATAGCGCTCTGAGATGTCGCGTATTTCGGCGTCTGGAAAAATACAGCTTCTTCCCGTCAACCTGGACGACGGCCGCGAATCCTAGCCCCGGTAGCGATTCTACGGTCACCAACGCAGACGTAACCGCTAGAATTGCCTGCTCAAAACAACGGCCATGATTCCGTTTTCCTGGAGCCCGCCCGGCCATTCCATAAGTTTGGCCATACCGGTCTGGCGTCATCTCAGAGGCGGCTGGATGAAGGCGGTGGGATCATATTCACTATGACTTCCAGGCGCATCCGCTTCACGGTGGCTGCTTTCATCGGGGCCGTGATAGCAGCGCCCGCCTTATGCATTACCGCGTCGGCGGATTCCTATGCATCGGAGCTCTATCTCGACCGCGGCGCGAACGGCTTATCCCGATATCTGGCGGCCCTGAAGACGCGCGCCAGCATTCTAATGGTGGTTGCGCATCCCGACGACGAGGATGGCGGAATGCTCGCCATGCAGACCCGCGGGCTGGGGGCGCGCGGCGCGCTGCTCACACTTACGCGAGGCGAAGGCGGCCAGAATGCAATGTCAAACGACCTGTACGACGCGCTAGGACTGGTGAGAACACAAGAACTGCTGCAGGCTGACCGGTACTACGGCGTCAGTCAATACTGGAGCCGCGCCATCGACTATGGGTTTTCCAAGACCCGGGAAGAAGCGCTCGAAAAATGGGGATATGACCGCACCCTCTCAGATGTGGTGCGGGTCATCCGCATGGTGCGCCCGATAGTAGTTACTTCGGTCTTCATCGGAGCGCCTACTGATGGCCATGGCAATCACCAGGTATCGGGCCAGATGGCGCAGGAGGCGTATCTTGCGGCGGGCGATCCGAAGAGATTTCCGGAACAGATTCGCGCGGGGCTGCGCCCCTGGTTTCCTCTGAAAGTCTACGAGAGGGTTCCTTTTTTCACTCCGACGAAGGAAAAAACCATTTACGACTATGCTACCGATCAATACGTTCCGCTGCGCCTCCGTGACTATGTAAATAAAACTTGGATGCAGAGCAAGCCCGAAACCAACGTGACGATCCCCGAAGGAACGCGAAACCCGGCTGCGGGACTGACCTATCAGCAGATCGGCCGCCAGGGCTGGGGCTTCCAGAAGAGCCAGAACGGGGGCGGAACGCTGCCGCCGCCGGCGCTGGTCTCCATCAGCTATCACCGTTATGGATCGCGGGTGCCCACCAGCGCGAAAGAACAGAATTTTTACGACGGCATTGATATTTCCTTGAACGGGATTGCCGGCCTGGTTCCGAAAGCGCCAGACTTCCTGACCGGTGGATTAACCAGGTTGGCGGCATTGGTGGATTCGGCCAACGCCCACTATCGAATCGGGGAGCCCAGCGCGCTCGCACCAGATCTTGCGGCTGGTTTGAAACAGGTGAGGACCTTGCTGCAGGAGGTTGAGAAAAGCAGCCTGTCTCAGCCGGGCCGCGACGATGTCGCTTTCGAACTGAAACAAAAAGAAGAGCAATTTCAGCAGGCCCTGGCGCTCTCGTTGGATCTCAACTTCGACGTAACTGTCGCGCCGGAAAAGCCGCCTACTGGTCCGTTCGCCCGCTTTGCGGGTGTGCAGCCGACGCTGGCGAATGTGGTCCCCGGCCAATCGTTCTTCGTGCAGGCGAATCTGGTGAACGGGTCGGCGCTGGCCGTGAAAGTCGAAGACATCGGTCTGCATAATACGGACGGACGCGCATGGACGGTGAAACCGGAGAAGGCTCTCGATCCGGCGCTGCCAGGCAACAAAGACCTGGGCCTGCGATTTCAGGTGAAGGCCGCCGATGAAGCGGCCCTAACACGCGCTTACTTTACCCGCCCCAATGAAGAGCAGCCGTATTACGACTTGAAGGATGATCGTTACCGGAACTTGTCGCTGCCCCCCTATCCCTTGGCGGCGACCGCAAAGTTGGTCTTTGACGGAACGCTTTTGGAGATTCAGAAGGTAGTGCAGGCGGCAAGCAGGGTGCAAGGCATTGGCATCGTGCAAGCGCCTCTCACCGTTGCGCCCGCACTTTCGGTCTCCGTATCGCCGCCGGCCGGAGCGGTGCCGCTGGACGCGAAATCCTTTAATTTTTATTGCACGCTGCGCAGCAACGTCAAGAACGCGGAAGGTACGCTGCGGCTTGAGTTACCCTCCGGATGGCGTGCCGAGCCGGAGCAAACTAAGTTCCGCATCGCGCGTGAGGGGGAAACCGAAACCGTTTCTTTCACGGTGTTCTCCAAAGATATTCAAGAGAAGAAATATAAGTTGAAGGCGGTTGCTCAATTGGGCAAGCGCCAGTACCAGGAGGGTTATCAGTTAGTCGGCTATCCGGGCCTGCGGCCTTATCCGAATTACCGGCCCGCGACTTACCAGGTGAGCGCGGTGAACGTAAAAGTCGCACCCGGATTAAAGGTAGGTTACTATCCAGGCACCGGTGACGACCTTCCCCGAGCTCTGGAAGATCTGAAGGTGCCGGTTAGAATCCTGACGGCGGGAGATATCGAGTCCGGCGATCTTTCGGCACTGGACGCTATCGTTCTGGGAGTTCGTGCTTACCAGGTGAGGCCGGAACTGCGGGCCTCGAATAACCGGCTGCTTAGTTACGTAAAAGCGGGCGGCGTTCTGATTGTGCAGTACAACCTTCAGAACTTCGACGAGAGCTACACGCCGTATCCCTTGTCCCTGGGTTCGAATCCGGAGAAGGTAGTCGACGAGTTTTCAAAAGTGCAATTTCTGAAACCGGATGCGGCCGCGCTCTCATGGCCCAACCAGATCGGTGCGCAAGACTTTGCAAACTGGGAGGAAGAGCGCGGCCACGGCTTCGCCAAGACATGGGACAAGAAATTCACCGCGCCGCTGGAAATGCACGATCCCGGCCAATCACCCCAAGCTGGGGGCCTGCTGGTAGCGAAGTACGGAAAAGGATTCTATGCTTATAGCGCGCTGGCTCTATACCGGCAGTTACCGGCGGGCGTACCAGGCGCCTACAGAGTACTTGCCAATCTGATTAGCTTAGGCAAGACTCCTGAGAATAGTGTACCCTCAACCCTGGGCAGTGAATCTAAATAATCGGGGATAGTGTGTTTATATATGTTTAAACCTTCTTTTGTATTCATTTCGGCTTTGACTCTTTCCGCCTGCCTTACCGTCGCGGGAACCAGAACTTCATTTCCTGATGCGGCTGTCGATCAGAAACTAAGCTCTTCGCCTGGCAAAGATACAGCAGTTTTGGCTGGCGGCTGCTTCTGGGGGGTGGAAGCGGTATTCGATCGGATCAAGGGAGTAGAGAAAGTGGTTTCCGGCTTCGCAGGCGGCAAGCAGAATACGGCTCATTACGATACTGTGAGTACTGGGCGTACCGGACATGCAGAATCTGTTCAGATCACCTACGATCCCACTAAGGTTACCTATGGACAGCTGCTGAAAGTCTATTTCGCGGTTGCCCATGACCCGACCGAAGTCGATCGCCAGGGTCCTGACACCGGAACCCAGTACCGTTCCGCCATCTTCTACGCCAATAACGAGCAGAAGAAAATCGCAGACGCTTACATCGAGCAGTTAAATGGGGCGAAAGTTTTCAAGAAACCCATTGCCACCGAAGTCGAGCCCTTGAATGGTTTTTATGCTGCTGAGGCATATCACCAAAAATACCTTCAGAACCACATGGGCAATCCTTATATCATCTACAACGATCTGCCCAAATTAGCTGCGTTGAAAAAAGAGCTTCCGCAGATGTGCAAGCGTTAAACTCGCTTCACTGCGGAAGGGTGCTTAAACACTCTCGCTCTATTTTTCCGGAACCGACATGCTGATGTTCCGGTACTTCATTCCGCCGGTATGATCTCCCTGGATGTAAATCGGTCCAGGCTCTCCTTCTTCGCTGTTGAGAGCTCCGCCCGTGATTCCAGGGATGATCTTGTTCTGGATGATTGTCTTGCCATCCCGGACAATTGTGACGGTCCGCCCTACCAGGGTAATGTCGTAGCTTTCCCACTGTCCCGGACGCGGCGAAACTTTGACTTGCGGCCCCAAGAAGCCATAAATAGATCCCATGCCATGCAAGTCGTCATTGTCGTCAGTAGGCTCATATTCGACTTGGGTTTCATATCGGCCTCGCAGGTAAATGCCGCTGTTTCCATTCTGTGGACAGTTGTATTCGATGTGCAGTTTGAAGTCGGTGAACTTTTCTGAAGTCTGGAGGTTTGCGCCTGCAGCTTCATTCACCAGTTCTTTGTTTTCCACTTTCCAGTGGTTCTTCGATGGATCGCTCGGAATCCATCCTGTCAGGTCTTTGCCGTCAAAGATAGGTTTCGGCTTCGACCAATTCTTCGGCATATCGCGAGTGAGTGGAGGCGCGCGCACGCCCATGATCTCGCCGGTGACGCCGTCGGACCGCATCTGTTTACCCGAGAGCTTTTCGCCGTCCGTGCGGAATTCCCATTTGACAGGGATCTGCTTGCCAAACGACTCTTTCGAAGAGAACGTAAGTTGTGAGTTTTCGAATTTCACATCGCTGACCGGGTGAACGCTGGCAACCCGGCCGACGACGCGGACAGAATCACCGTCAACTTGCATCCAGGAGGGGTATGTCGCGTCCGGCGTCTTAACGGTGAGATCCCACTTACCGTTGAAATCGGGATTTGCCTGCGCGGACAACAGAGCAGAGGCGACGCCGAGGAGCGCCGCCAGGGAAGCGATTTTCATGTGACGGCTACTTGGTTATTACGCCACAGGCAAGCCGAGGACCTGCGTCGCCGGCGGGATCGCTTTTCATATCGTCGGCTTTCGCGTGGATCATCAGAGCCGTACCGCTATTGGCAAAGATAGAATCTGGCCCATCGCCCATTGTGACTCTGGGATCCATCACGGTAAGTTTCGCGGTGCCGTTCGGCTTCACCATAAAGTTCTTCATATCGCCGGCATGAGCGCCCTGCGGGTTTTCCAAGCCATGCTCTTTCTCTTCGGGATTGAAGTGGCCGCCGGCCGTTTTGAAATCAGGCCCGTCGCACTTCGCGTTGGCGTGGATATGAATGGCGTGCTCTCCGGGAGGCATGTCCTTGAGATTGAGCTTTATGTTGACGCCCTTACCGGAGCCCTTCATGGGCGTGATCATGGCGGTACCCACGTCCATTCCCTCTCCGTTTTTGAGTTCGACTTTGGTGGGCTCGGCGGCCACGAGGGCGCCCGCGCCTAAAACTAAGCTGAGAAATCCTACTGTTAGTTGTTGCATAACTCCTCTAGCATATACAGGGCGTTCTGCAGATGGAGGGAACTACTGGGGTCTTCTGCGGTTCGAAGCCAACGGCCGGCCGCGCACGGCACAGGTTTACTTCTTAGGTTTCCAGAAAGGTTCGCGGGCAGCAACAAAGACAACCGGCACCTCGGTGACGAAATGGCGCATCCAAATGGCGCACTCCTGCATGCCGGCCTGCTCAGACGGGATGTGCCCAAGCAGGATCAAGCCTTTTTTCCGGCCCTGGCTGACCGCGTCGCTCACGTATTCGATAGTCTCCCACTCCGGGACTTCGCCGATGGCGAGAGCCTGGACGTCCTCACGTTCCAGCAGCTTGATCTGCTTGGCGGGGCCGGCAGCGCCGGGCTGCAAAGCGACATTTGTTACCTCCATCGTTCTATCGCCGACTACTCGTACCGTCTTAATGGCAAGTTTCGAGGCCATGGACGCGGCAAGCTTATTCAGTGTCGTCTCCGGCATGGTGAACAGCCGGGGTTCAGAAGCGTTCTGATATTCGCTCCAGCCCAGCGCGTGGGTCATACCCAACAGGATTCCATCAGGCATGTGCAAATGCCAGCCATCATGGAAACGCCACACTACCATGTCGTGCTTTTGAATGAAGTCTTCCTTCTCTTTCAGCACGGCATCGGCCTGCGCTTCCAGATCGGCGGTTTTATCGAGATGATTGTAGAAGATGGGCTCGTGTGTGATAACCAGATTCTTGCCCTCGGCTGCCGCCCGCTCCAGGACGTCGTAAGTGGCCATCATGGTGACGGCAACGCCTCTCACCGGCGTATCCGGATTGCCCGCTATGAACGTATCGACGGTATTGGGCGGCAGCTTCGCACCTATATTCTCTTTTATTCTCGAGACGATCTGTTGCGCGGTCAGCGTTCCAGACCGCAGAGAGAAGGCAAATACTAACGCCAGAAAAACTGCTTTCGTCATGCCGGTGTACATCAACGTCTACGAGCCGAAGCCAGCGGACGGATTAACTTCAGGGCCGGCCTGCTCAGGAATTCCTCCTGGTATTCCCGATGATCGGGGTCATTCGGGAAGTGTTCGGTGGAACGATAAGGATAAGCGCTCATCCCGTGAAATGGTAGCGGGAGGACGGACTGGCTATAGGCCGTATTCGCGTCTGCATCTTTGGCCCAGCCATCTACCAGCAACAGGAAATCGCGGCTCCATCCAACAGGCAGCGGCGCTAGATGGGCAGCGGAATATTCGAGCTTAACCTCATCGCCGGAGCCCATAATCAGTAGTTTGTCGTCTGCGGCTTCGACAAGCCTTTCGACTTTGCCATACCGGGTATAGCGGCCGGGCGTCGGATTCCAATTGGAAACAGGGTGCACCTCGTCGTAAACAAATCGCTCTGGCTGCTGGCGGCGGGGGTCGACGAGAACCTTCGAAAAGCCACGGAAATGCAGGTTTGCGGCCGAGGCCACCATCGGGGTCAATCGAACACGGGGAGCAGCGGCGCTTTCAAGAAGACTGATCTCGTCCCAGTAGATACACAGATTGGTCACGATTCTAACGTGCCGGTCGGCGGTCAGAAACTTGCCCGAGAGATCCACCGCAATGGTCTTAGGCTTGCCGGAGGGAATGCCCATATCATCAACCACGGTCTGCCACTGCCCTGCCCGGTTCTTCACTTGAATGGACGGAAACGCCAGCGAGTGGCCACCCTGCGCAGCACCCAGAAAGGTACTGCCATCGGCCCAATCGACCCAGCCGTTCAGGACCAGAACCGCATCGTTGTCGGGCGCGGCTTTGCCAAAATCAAGATCTAACGTATGCAGTTCCGCTACGCCCGCGGCATTGTGATGAAAGCCGTCGGGATAGCTGCTGTCCACCGCTGCGACGCGCGAAGTAACATCGCCATCGCGTTCCTCGCGGGCGCTAACGGGATGCACCGGATGACTGGAGCCATAGAGCCGGAACTCCGGGTAGGGCGGCGACTTGAACTTGTCGTTGGTATAGATACGCAGATCACGGGGATGATCGAGGGCTATCAGCTGCACCTTATCGAGATAGGAGATTTCGTGCAGTTCCTCGGTGATGCGAAGACGGTAGCTTCCGTTATCGGCCTGCAGGGCAGACCCGGGAATCTGAATGTATTCGTCGTGATCGACAGGAAAGTAATGCCCATCTCCTGAGCTCGCGCCTAATGGGGCAACACCCAGCACGTCCGTGATGAAGCGGAACTTGTCTCCATCCCAGGTGAAGATCATCGGGCAGGAGCCGGACAGCCGCTGTGCTTCCTGAACATTCAAAGCCACGCCGGTTTTCTTTTCAGTCTCGTTTTGAATGAGTCCATTGGGCCAGGTAATGCGAACCGTATCGGCTACGGTCCGGTCACCGAGCGGAAAGGCCAGAGGCACTCCGGCATAGATGCGTTTGTCATAAAAGCCGGCGGACTTCACTTCAACCGTGGCATTCGGGGCCGTCTTCAAGTTCTTGACGCCTTCGATGCGAACCGACAGCCAGTGTGTCTGCGGCGAATCGCTGGTGAAGAGGCGCACTTCACCGGAAGAAGTTAGCTCGGCGTAATCTTCGCGATCGTCGCCATTGAAATCGGCGCGGACGGGCTTTTGCACAGGCTTAAGATCGCTTGCCAGGTGAAGCGACTCGTCCGCGTTGCGCAGAACCACCGCTTTGGGCGCATAAGCAACCAGATCGAGCAATCCATCATGGTCGACATCCTGAACAGAGAGCGCGTACACTCCGGATTTCAGACCGTCAACGGTGATCGCTTCGAACTTGCCATTCAGGCGGTCGCGATAGAGCGTTCCTGCACGGTCGGAGTAGGAGACGACGACATCACGCGCGGCGGTGTCGTCGCGCATGGCTGTGACCACCGCATCAAGCGCAGACCCTTTTGCAAAAGGGAAACTGGAACTGCGGTCTTCAAACTTGCCCTCGCCGCTGTTCCGAAGCAGCGCGGGCGCAGGGCCGAACAGCAGCAGGTCGAGATCGTTATCGTGGTCGAAATCGAGCCAGACGCCGGCCGTTGCGCCTTGGCCCGCGGGAAAATCTAAAGTCTTGATAAACTTTCCGCCCGCGTTATGGAACAGCGCCGCTCCGCCCTTCGAAAGAATGCAGAGATCGGTCTTGCCGTCGTTGTCATAGTCGCCCGGAATCACAGCCAAAGCGCCCGGCACTTTCTCGAGTCCCGCGTCTACCATGTCTCGCCCTCGCTTCAGCAACGCGATTCTGGAGCCGTCCCAAACCAACAAATCGGCGTGGCCATTTCCTTCAGAATCAATTGGGAGCAGTCCGCCCGGCAATTTCCATCCCTGGCTCACTGCTGCTTCCTGTAAGCTAGCCGTTTTGGCGTCGAACCCAGGGCGCGGATCTGGAGGATCGTAGAGCTCGGCGTAATAACACCACTCCATGTCTTCGGGAACCGCCGCGCCGTCGTTCCGTTTCTTGGCAGCTTCGAATTGCTTCCGTTCCGTGGCGGCCTTTTCCGTCTCGTGTGCCCGCTGATAAAGGGTAAATAATTGGAAGTGCGGTCCAGCGAGGTCTGGATTCAGCTTCTCGGCCGTCAGGAACTCAGCAAGCGCCGCCTGATTATCGCCTTTAGACCGGAGCACGGCTGCCAAATTATAATGGGCAGCGGGTTCGTCCGGCACAAGGCGGATCATGCCTTGGAACTGCGCGATAGCTTTGTCGTAGTCGCCGGCATGCTTGTAGGCGATGCCAAGATTAAACCAGGTGTGAGGCAGAGCAGCATCCTGCTTTTGCGCCGCGAGCAATTCCGATACGCCCTGTTCTACCTGCCCGGCGCGAAGCAGAGCCAGGCCATAGTTGATTTTTTCGCGAACCGATCCAGGCGCAAGATCGAGAGCGTGCCGAAGCTGTTCCAGAGCCTGCTGATGAGTATCCGGGTTCTCGTAAAACGCTTTGCCCAAATTGCGGTATTCCCAGAGTTGTGCGGAGGCGGGTCGATCGGCAGACGCCGAAGTAAGCAGCGAAAGGAGCAGGGCCGAACCGATGAGGGCGACTTTCATAATTATCTCTTCCGGACTCTTTTTCTTTGTTTCAGCGGCTTTTATATCGTCATCGCTACATTTGAAGTTATGACGTCGATTCTATGAACGCTCAGAACCTACTCCAATTCGGCGTCAAAGCGATGGCTCGCGGAATACGGACCCAACAAATATCCTCGGCCGAATTGATAACCGCCCACATCCGGCGGATAGAAGAAGTCAACTCCAGTCTGAATGCGGTTGTCGAACCGCTCTTCGATTTTGCCATGAAAGCGGCGAGAAGGGCGGATGAAGCCGTTTCGAGCGGTGAAGAACTTGGTCCGCTGCACGGCGTACCGGTATCCATCAAAGACGCAATTGACGTGCAGGGCGTGCGCACGACGGCTGGCACTCTGGGTCGAAAATCCGCGCCGGTTGCGGCGCAGGATGCCACTCTGGTGGCGCGGTTGCGGCAGGCGGGCGCGATTCCGATCGCTAAAACAAATTTGCCCGATCTGCTGTTTGCCTTTGAAAGTGACAACCTGATATCCGGGCGGACGAGCAATCCATACGATTTGACGCGCACCGCAGGTGGCAGCAGTGGCGGCGAATCGGCATTGATCGCGGCGGGAGGCTCGCCATTGGGACTAGGCAGCGATGCAGCGGGAAGCGTGCGAGTGCCGGCAGCGTTCTGCGGCATTGCCAGCATCAAGCCGACCAGCGGCAGGCTGCCGCGAACCGGGCACGTTCCACCAGCAGGCGGATGGATCGAAGCACTCTGGCAGATCGGGCCCATGGCGCGGCGGGTAGAAGACCTGCAACTCGCCATGGAATTGCTTTCCGGCCAGGACGGATTCGACTTTACTTGCCCTCCGGCAGAGCTGGATGCAGAGCGCGACCTCACAGGATTGCGAGTGGCGTGCTTCACGGAGAATGGATTCGCCGCACCCGAACCGGCGATCGCGGAGACCGTGTTGCAGGCGGCAACCGTCCTCTCGAACGCTGGCATGCAAGTGGAAAATGCAGTGCCTCCCGGTGTCGAGAAAGCTTACGACCTGGAGATGAATCTGTTGGGAGCCGATGGCGGCGAGGGACTGGATGGATATGTTCAAACCCTCGGTGGGCACGAGCTGCACCCGATTCTGTTGAACGGTTTTCTAAAGCGCATCCGGCCGCGGAAGTGCAGCGCAGCGGGACTCGGCTCAGTATGGGCCGCGTGGGATGAATATCGATTGCGGATGAGCAGATTCTTCCATGCTTACGATGCGATTCTCTGCCCGGTTTATACCCGGACGGCGCTGCCCCATGGCGCCTCAGTAGAAGAAGAGAACTTTCGCGGATTCAGCCACACCATGGCTTGGAATGTGGCCGGCCTGCCTGCGGCGACGGTGCGGTGCGGAGAACACGATGGCTTGCCCGTAAACGTTCAGATCGTTACCGCGCGTTGGAGCGAGCGCCTGGCGCTTTCGATTTGTGCCCTTCTGGAGAGTCGAATGGGCGGCTGGAAGCCTTCTCCGCTATTCGACGGGAACAAAAGCGAAGGAAACCGGTGAGGGCGCTTCATAGCGCCTACCGGTTTCCGCCAGATGGCCGGTTGCGGCATCCACCGTGAAGATCTGGATGACATTGGCTTTCTGGTCGCCGGCAAGCAGATATTTTTCGGTAGGATCGAACTCCACTCCGCGCGGCATGCGTCCGGCGGTATCAATGTTCTGCACCGTTTTCACTTTGCCGGTAGCCTGGTCAACGGCAAAAACGGTAAGGCTGCCCGTACCCTGGTCTGTCACATCCCGGTTGGACGTGTAGAGGAATTTGCCGGCGCGGTCGAGTAGAATTTCGGCGCCTCCATCCGCTTCGGCATCGTTGGGGAGACTGGCGATCGATTGCACATGCTCGAAAGCGGTGTCTCCCGTGCGCTTCCAGACCGTGACGCGGGTCTTAATCTCATTCAAGATGTAAAGGAATTTGCCATCGTGACTGAAGACAATGTGGCGCGGACCTAAGCCGCCCTGCTCCTGGACGGGCTCGCGGGCTTTTAACGTACCGTCGGCAGTGTCAACGTCGTAAACGCGGATGCGGTCGAGCCCGAGATCGGGAACGTACACATACTTATTGTCTGGAGAAAACACGATCTCATGCGCATGAGGCCCGGTCTGGCGTTTCTGGTTCGGGCCGGATCCTTCTGCCTTCATCAGGGCGGACATTTTCTCCAGGCTTCCGTCAGAACGGATCGGGAACGCGGAGACGCCGCCGGTGCCGTAATTGGCGACGGCCAGCAGTTTGCCCGTGTGGTCGAGCGCCAGGTGGCAAGGCGCAACGCCCGCCGAACTCTCGGTGTTCAGCTTTTGCAGGTCGCCGGATTTACGATCAATTGTGAAAGCTCCAACGCCGCCCTCATGGTTGCCTTCGAGTTCGCTTACCGCGTAAAGGTGTTGGTGCTGCGCGTCCGTAATGATGAACGAGGGATTCGTGATCTCGCCCTTCAGGCCCAGTGCATCCAACTTCCCGCTCGCAACGTGGAAGCGGAAGGCATGAACGCCTTTTCCGTAGGTTCCTACATAGAGCAAATATTCAGACTGCGCGGGAGGCGGGGGAACTGGTGGGGTGTTGAGAGCAGACATGGACTTTACCCACTCTGCCACAACCGGCGTTCCGGAAGCATTGGCATTTCAGGCGGCGCTGGCTTTGGCTTTGTTATGTAATGAGAAGCATCGAGGAGGCAAGAGTGCGATTGACGATTCAGCTGTTTGGGAAGAGCGCTGCCATTTGCTGTCTGGCTGCCGCTGCGACGCTGCTGCTGGCGCAGAACGATAGTGCGCTCGGCGCATTCGAAGCGCATGCCGATGTGGGCAATACGCCCGAAGCGGGAGACGCCATTTACGATGCCGGGACCAAGGCTTACCGCGTGACCGGCGGAGGCGCAAACATGTGGCTGAAGGAAGACGCTTTTCAGTTCGTCTACAAGCGCGTTTCAGGTGATATCAGCCTGGCGGCTGATGTGGCTTTCGAGGGCAAAGGCACGGAGCCGCACCGGAAACTGGCGCTGATGATCCGCCAAAGCCTCGATCCGGATTCGGCGTATGGAGACATAGCAACTCATGGCGATGGCCTGACCGCGCTGCAGTACCGGCCCAGCGCGGGCGTGGATACGTCGGAGTTCCGCCTGGCCATGAAAGCGCCCACAAGCATCGGCATAGAGCGCCGCGGCCATGAAATAACCGTGTGGGCGAGCGACGGCATCGATACAGCAACCAACGGACCGGTAGTGGTCAGCATGTCCGGCCCGGTGTATGTGGGCCTGGCCGTCTGTTCCCACAATGCCGGCGTATTGGAAACAGCTGTGTTCAAGAATGTCCGTTGGGGGAACGGCAAGAGCCTTTCACGAGTAAAATCTGCGGCGGGTCTGCTGCCGAGGCGGCTGCACCCTCGATCTTCGGACGTCCTGCTTTCGCAGCCGGCAGTAGCCATGCTCGCTCAACCTGCGGAAGAACGCTTTCAGCCAGATTTCTAATGCGGCACTATTCGCAAGTTCAGTGCGCTCTCGCCAGCCGTAAGACGAAGTTCACGATCGACTTACATTGTGGCTTCTTGGCCGGCTGAAAAACCATCATCGCTTCAGGCGAACGTTGCATGAGTCCCGGAGACTTCAACAACACCTACACCTTCTACGACCGCGATCCGGCGGACGGATTGGACCGGCTGGCCGGAACGCGCGTGGTGAGCGGATCCACCACCTTGCGCCAGACAACCTACCGCTATCCGGACGCCCGCACGGTCGTGCAGAATAGCGACGTCGCCACGGCCGGCGAGCTGGCGGCGCAGTCCGTTGCCTTGTACGACGGCCTGGGACGGCCAACGACCCAGCGGACCTATGAAAGCGCCAGTGCTTACATCGAGACCACTACGGCGTACGATGCGCTGGGCCGGGTGGCAAGCCAGACGAATCCCTCGCGCCCGGGCGATGGGCTGGGATTTGCGACGCAGTACGCCTACGACGCCCTGGGCCGGGCGGTCAGCGTGACCCATCAGGACGGAACCATAGCCACCAACAGCTATTCGGGAACGCTGCTCACCAGCCTGGACGAGGTGGGTGCCACCAAGCAGATCCGCTACGACTGGGCGGGCCGTATCTTCAGCGTGGTCGAAGATCCGGCAGGCCTGAACTACGCCACCAACTACCGCTACGATGCGCTGGATAACTTGACGCTGGTAAGCCAGGGCTACTGTCCGGGCTGCCAGGGACGCAGCTTCGTCTACGACGGCTTGAGCCGCCTGCGCAGCGCCACCAATCCGGAGAGCGGGACCGCGACCTATACGTACGATCCTTCGGGCAATCCGACCGGCCGGACCGACACGCGGCAGATTACGACGAGCTACAGCTACGACGCCGTGAACCGGGTGAAAACGAAGGTGTCGGACGACGGCACTGTGAACGTTTCCTGGACCTACGACAGCGGTACGTATGCGGCCGGTCACCTGAGTGCGGTGTCTGCACCGGTCAGCGCCACCTCCTACGGCTACGATCCGTTCGGCCGAGTCGTTGGCAGCACCCAGACGACAGCCGGCCAGGCCTACGCCTTCGGCTATGCCTACAACGCCGCGGGAGCGCTGACAGGCGAAACCTATCCCTCGGGACGGGTGGTTACCCAGTCCTACGATGCGCTCGATCGGGCCACAAGCGTCAGCGGCAGCCGCAACGGAAGCACTACAAATTATGCAGTCGTGTCGTCCTACCAGCCGCACGGCGGTTTGGGCGACCTTACCTACGGTAATTCCTTAAACTTAACGTTCAACTACGACCAACAATTGCGGACAAACGGCTTCTGGACGATCTTCAATAACAGCTCCTATGCATTCGAAATCCGCAATTGGGCCGGTAATGGAAATCTGGCAGGCAGCAGTTTTAGATTCTTCAAGCCGGGCTCTCTCAGCGAATTTACGCAGTTCTACCGCTACGATGCGGTGAACCGGCTAAGCTCCGCCGGAGATTCGGGCGGATACTACCGGACTTTTGGATATGACGCCTATGGCAACAGGTCGGTAAGAAGTTCCACGGGAGTTCCACTGTCAGGCTTAACGCCCAGTTCAAGCGGCGGCGTGAATCCCTTCAATCCCGGCAGCAACCAAATTAACGCGGGAGGTTACGATGCGGCAGGCAATCAAACTTCTCTCGGATCGCTGCAGATCAGTTATGACGCGGACAGCCGGCAGACGGCGACTCAGGATGGGGTCTATCCGGCCAATTCGTATGTTTATGACGGGAATGGCAAGCGTGTCGTCAAAACCGTGCCCGGGGTAGGCACTACGGTGTATGTCTATGATGGACTGGGCGGGTTGGCTGCCCAGTACAGCGACTCCGCAGCCAGCTCTTCGCCATGCAGCACCTGCTATCTGACGATGGATCATCTGGGTTCTATCCGCTCGGTGACGAGCGAAAGTCTTGCACTAGTCGCTTGGCACGATTACCTTCCTTTTGGAGAAAAAATTCCGGGGAATACAGCGGGACGGGACAGTAGCTTCGGCGCATTCGATGGCATTCAGCAGCGGTTCACAGGCAAAGAACGGGATGGCGAGACAGTGGCTCAGCTGGATTTTTCAGAAGCGCGGTACTACGGCGCAGTCTTGGGGCGGTTCACCAGCCCCGATCCGCTGAATGCCGGAGCGGACTTGCTGAATCCGCAGAGTTGGAACGCTTACAGCTATGTGGTGAATAGACCACTGAGCCTGATCGATCCGACGGGTCTCGGCACCTGCCCGGCCGGATCCGAGAACACCTGCATCGACGTCAATAGCGGACCACCGGAGCCGCTCGATACGTACAGCTTCTGTTTCGTTTTCTCTTGCGCTAGCGGGGGATTCGATTTCGGATTGAACCGTGGGGGTGAGTCAGGTCAGCAGAATCAGCCGCCGCCTTCCACGCCTCCGGTGGTGCGTACGCAGCCGGCAAACAATAGGTTTACCAAAGCATTTCTTCCTCCGAACGCGAACATCTGTTTCGACAACCAGAATTCTTTTTACGCCCCACCAACTTTCGACATCCATAAGATCGAAGCTGCCGGGAAAGCTGGAGGCTGGAACCCCCAGGCAATGAACGCCAACGTAGGACACTACGGGACTTTTGACTTCCAGCGAACTAGAGACACCGCAGGAAACACAACGTTTTACTCAGGCTATACGCCTGTCTCCAATTTATCCGTCGGTGCATATCTCTACAGCGCCGGATTTAGCAAGAGCGTGGCCAGTCTCATCTCGAACACCTTCGCGCTTTTCAAATCGTCTAACGCTGGTGATCCAGCGCAGGCGACGTACAGAAATCTGGGTTTCGATACGGCTGCTAGAGGGCAGGTACCTGTATGCCAATCAAGATGAATGTCGCTCTTTTCATAACGAATGTCGTCGGAGCATTGGCTTACGTGTATGTCTCTTCGCATGGCTGGGGCTTACCACACGAGCACGGATTGCAGGCTACCACTGGTGAGCCTTTCGTCTGGGCACTCTACGTCCTGCCGATCTGGGCAGTCTTTTGCTCGGTTGATCTGATCTGGGGAGCGATTATCGCCATTCGGAGACAGTGGCACAGCGGTCGCCTATGGTTGTCAGCAGCCTGCATCTGGCTCATTGCAGTGGCAATCGATTTTACACGCCACTAAGATGAATACCGCAAGTGTAGTGTCCACGAAAATCGGGGGTAAACTCAGTCTCCGTTAGCTGCTGACCGAGCGGAACCGATCTATCGAGCGGTATGCCGAGCAGTTGCAACAGAACGAATGTCAGCTACGGACTGGTGTAAGCGTATCAGCCGCACGGTGGAATGGCTTCACTGCGGTACGGGAATCAGCTGGTCGCGATCGTGGAATACGATAAGCAGCTGCGGCCCGTCAACAACATCGACCAGGCGAATAACTACCAGCAGATTCTGGCGTGGCACTCCCGGACCTGGGCGGCCAATGGAAACCTGCAGCATAGCTACGATTACGAATCAGGCTACGGCGGGCAAATCGGGAGCATGAGTCAATTTCAACAGGCTTACAGCTACGACGGGGTGAACCGGCTGATTGGGATGAACGATACCGGCGGCTACAACCGGAGCTTCAGCTACGACCGGTACGGTAACCGGTCGGTAAGCGCTTCCAGCGGCGTGCCGTGGTCGGGTTTGACGCCCTATTCGGGCGCTGGCGCGAACCCGTTCAATGCGGGCAACAACCGCTTGAATGCGGGCGGCTACGACGCGGCGGGGAATCAAACCATCTGGGATCGCTGCAGATCGGCTACGATGCCGAGAACCGCGAGACCGCCACGCAGGACGGCGTGTATCCGGCCACAACGTATGCGTACGACGGGAACGGCCAGCGGGTGAAGAAGACCGAGCCGGGAGCGGGAACCACGGTGTATGTCTACGACGCTTTCGGCAGACTGGCAGCCGAGTATACGGACGGGGCGACTGCCGCCGCTCCCTGCCAGACGTGCTATCTGTCGACCGATTAGCTGGGTTCAGTCCGCATGGTAACGAACGAAACGCGCACCCGGGTCAGCCTTCACGATTACCTGCCGTTCGGGGAAGAGATTCCGGCCAACACGGCAGGACGGGATGGCAACTTCGGCGGCTTCGAAAATGTCAGGCAACGTTTTACCGGCCAAGAACGGGATGAGACCAATCTGGATTACTTCCAGGCCCGCTATTACGGCGGAGCATTGGGCCGGTTTACCAGTCCTGATCCGCTGAATGCCGGAGCGGACTTGCTGAATCCGCAAAGTTGGAACGCTTACAGCTATGTGGTGAACCGGCCGCTGACCTACATCGATCCGCAGGGAACCAGCTTTTTAAATGCCCTTGGCGATTTCTTCAGCGGGCTCGGTGGCGGCATTGCCAGCGGTCTCGGCTTCGGAACGCAATCGTGTGGGGCCGATTTCTGCACCACCGGCACCGGGCATCCTGATGTAAACCCGGTCGATATCTTCTCGGGCGGCGGGCTGGTTTTTGGCGGCGGCGGTTTAAGCAACTCCGGGGGCCGGGGTGGCTCAGGAATGCCCAACTTTACTACTACCGGCTATGGGAAAGCCGATGTACCGACTGTAGGTGGCACCCCGATGCCCCCAAAGACCGGGACGCAGCAGCAACAGCCGAGCACCGATTGGTCGAAGGTCAGCTCATGCTTGGCCAGTAGCGCAGCCAACCATTACGGTTTGACAGCAGCAACAGGAATTTCGGGGTTGCTGGCGTTACCTATTCCTAAGGCCATTGTTCCGCCTTTCAAGGTTATTGGCACGCCCACAACTAATATTCTGAGCATCTTAGGCCGGTATGTAGACATCAGCATTCCTTCCATTACGATTGCCGGGAGAACAAGCGGAAATTTGCTTCGGGTTGCTGGCCGGGCAAACCCATATGTGTTCGCCGGCCTACTTGCAATCGATGCTGGCGTGATTGGCTACAACACATATAACTGTTATCAGCAGAGTGGCCAGCCGGGTGTACAAGAGGCGACTAACGGGTTAGGAGGGCCACAATGACGGACGCCGATCCGAGAGATCTGGTCATCGGCGTCATTGCTCGAAGGGCTGGCATTCCTCCGGAGCAGGTGAGGCCCGATGCAAGACTGTTGCAAGATCTGCACATCGATGGGGATGATGCGGTGGATACAATCCTCGAAATCGCCAAGAAGTGTTCCGTCGATGTGTCAGAATTCGACGCCTCGGCTTACTTCCGGTCAGAGCCGTCTTTGTTGTCCCTGCTGCCCTTCCTGCCGTCGCAGAAGCGTGACCGAATCGATCAGAAGCGCCCCCTCACAGTCGGCGAACTGATCGAGGCAGCTCGGCAGCGGAAGCTGACAACAATCCAAAGCGGCTAAAAAAGAAGACACGGTGCATTCGGCACCGGCTGAATAGGTGGCAAGCCACCCATTACGAGTACAACGGGGACGGAGCCAACGTATATGCGTTCCCCACCCGCACCTATATGCGTTCCTCACCCGCACCTTGGATGCGCTGGGGCATGCCGCCACGGCGGCGTACGATTACGGCATCGGCCAGCCTGGGTTTACCGGAGACTTCAACAACACCTACACCTTCTACGACCGCGATCCGGCAGACGGACTGGACCGGCTGGCCGGAACGCGCGTAGTGAGCGGATCCACCACCTTACGGCAGACAACCTACCGCCATCCGGACGCCCGCACGGTGGTGCAGAAGAGCGATGTTACGGCAGCCGGCGACCTGGCGGCGCAGTCCGTTGCCTTGTACGACGGCCTGGGAAGGCCAACGACCCAGCGGACCTATGAAAGCGCCAGTGCTTACATCGAGACCACCACGGCGTACGATGCGCTGGGGCGGATGGCGAGCCAGTCGAATCCCTCGCGCCCGGGCGATGGGCTGGGGTTTGCGACGCAGTACGCCTACGACGCCCTGGGCCGGCCGGTCAGCGTCACCCATCAGGACGGAACCATAGCCACCAACAGCTATTCGGGAACGCTGCTCACCAGCCTGGACGAGGTGGGAGCCACCAAGCAGATCCGCTACGACTGGGCGGGCCGTATCTTCAGCGTGGTCGAAGATCCGGCAGGCCTGAACTACGCCACCAACTACCGCTACAATGCGCTGGATAACTTGACGATTGTTGCGCAGCCACATTCAGTGCAGAACGCTTACAACCGGCCCGACCGCTGGAGTTGATGGCGGAACATGGCGCTGAAAGCCTGCCATTGCGGTGAGCGCAAGTCCTCGATACAGACTTTCATTTTGCGCTGCCAGTTGGGGTACTCGGAGGTGCTGCCGGGAAGATTCTGCTGGTTCTCTTCCTTGGTAAAGTCTTCTCCGTTTAACAGCAAGAGCAAGGAAGGCACCTGCGCCAGGAAGGCAATCACGGCGTTATGCAAGTCGCCATCCACCTCTTGTAGAATGCCCGCATCTCTCCCGTAGTGTTCTGGCAGCAGATGCTCCTGGTGAAGCACGTCTAGAATCTTCTGCTTTTCGCGTTTGCGTTCCTCTTTTTGACGCCCGTAGTTGTCCTCATCCACCAGTCCTGCGATTCTTCGGGCATCTATATCGCGCCCTGTCCAGAAACCTGCAAGCGTGGGTAGGTCATGGGTGCTGGAGGCAACAAGTGCCTGGCGAGGATATTCGCAGCCGTGTTTGAATTGGCCGCTAGCGTGATGCTTTTCGAACCAGAACAAACGATAGCTGAGTATACGGAATTGGGAAAAACCTTCTCGCATCTCGTCGGTTACGGTACCAAGATCTTCCCCTACTACGATGTTGCGGCTGCGAACGCTCTCCAAAGCGAGAATGCGGAGCAAGTCCAGAGCGTTGTCGGTAACGTAAGTTCCGTCAAGCGGGCCGAAGCCATCCGGGATCCAGAACAGGCGATAGAGCCGCATCACGTGGTCGATGCGCAAGGCGCCCCCCGAACCAGCAATCTTACGAATGCTCTCGCTATAGAGGCGGTAACCATCGGCGCGATGCGCGAGCGTGTTGGGCGGCGGAAAGGCCCAGTCCTGGCCGCTGGGCGAAAAGTCGTCGGGGGGTGAACCGACACGGCAACCCGGTACGTAAAAACTCCGGTATGCCCACAGATCGGAGCCGGTGTTGTCGGTGGCAACCGCAAGATCGTGATACAGCCCGATGGGCATGCCGGCTTCCCTAGCGTGCTGCTGCGCCTTATCGAGCTGAATCTGCAGCACAAACTGAACGTATTTGTAAAATTCAATGCTGCGCGCGTACTCGCCGGCAAATCGCCGGCACGATTCCGACTCCGGATCTTGAAAGTCTTGCGGCCATTGCCGCCAGGTCCAAACATTGCGGTCGCGCTTATGCAGAACTTGATCTAAGGCGCAATAAAGGGCGAAGCGATGGAGCAGGCCGCCTTCCGCATCGCAGTAGCGATCGAAGGCCTGCGAGCGTTCCGGATGAGCCTGCCGGGAGCGGCGGAATTCGCGGTAGAGGAGACGCAGAAACGTGCGCTTTACACGGTCGATCTGGCTGTACTGGACAAATTCCGCATCGCGCAGTTCCCGCAGCTTCGCTTCAGTCGCATGGGACTGGCGAAGCTTCTGCGCACAGGAGCAACGGCTGAACTCTTCCACGCGTTCGATGTCGATATAGATCCAATTCTTGTAGAAGATCGAATTCGGCAGATACGGGCTGGTGTTATACGGCGCACGGTTGTGAATCGCGTGCAGCGGGTTCAGGCCGATGAAGCTGAAGCCAACGTCGTGGCGAGCCCAGTCTATTAAGGCACGCAGATCGGTGAAATCCCCGCATCCCCAATTGCGGCTGGAACGGAGCCCATAGAGCGTGACATTGAACCCCGCAGTGAGCCCGCCATTTGCCAAATTTTCGGGGAGATAAGCCCGATCCGGGCAGACGATTACCTGCCCTTCACCCAGGAAGTGGCCATTCAAAGAGCACTGCAGTTGGTGATAGCCCAGCGGCATCCCGGCAGGCAGCGGAAGATGGTACGCCTTCCAATGCCGGTGGTCAAGATGGATGCGCCGGTAGACCGGAAGCTGAGAGGTATGCAGCGATCCCGATAGCTTTTGGCCGTCTTCCAGAACAACCTCAAAGCTAACTTCACCTTCGGCGGATTGATCGAGCGTTAGCGGGATGCGCTTTTCGCTTTCGCTGACAACCGCGGTGCTCAGCAGCGGGTAAACGGAGTCACGCTCGAAGGCATCGATGCGCTGGCGCTCCAGAGCCTCGAAATCGTCAATCGACCAGCCCAGAGATTCGAGTATTTTGCGCCGGGGAGCGGGTGAAATCTCGTGGCGATGTCCGGAAACATCCCAGTAGTCACGATTGATGCCACTCTGGTCCGCGGCCTTGGCCTGCGAATCGTCGAGGTTAACCCCGCGTTCGAAAGTAAGATCGTACATCTTTATTCCGAGTGTAGGATGCACGCGTGGGACAATAGGGTTGTGAGCGCATCTGATGATTTCGAGATCAGTCAACCGCCAGAGTTGTTCTCGCGGATCGACGAGGAGTACGGTCAGCAATTCGGCTCGAGCCTTGACGATACGGTGTTTACGACTTCATTGGATAAAGCTTTGAACTGGGCCCGGAAAAATTCGCTGTGGCCAATGAGTTTCGGTTTGGCCTGTTGCGCCATCGAAATGATGTCGATGATGGCGTCCCGCTACGATATTTCAAGGTTCGGTGCTGAAGTGATGCGGGGTTCTCCCCGGCAGTCGGACTTAATGCTTATTGCAGGCCGATTGTCGAACAAGATGGCTCCCGTTGTGCGTCGGCTTTACCAGCAGATGCCAGAACCCAAATGGGTAATTTCTATCGGCGCTTGCGCCACCTCTACCGGCGTGTTCAGCAACTATGCGCTTGTTCCGGTGAACCAGGTGATCCCGATTGACGTTTACGTTCCGGGATGCCCGCCTCGGCCGGAGCAATTGATCTATTCCATCATGCTGCTGCAGGAAAAAATCCAGGCCGAACGCGGGACCGTGAAAAAGACTCTCAATATGGCTTAGGCTTATCTTTGTAACGGGTCCTCCACCCAAGGGGGCGTGGCCTCCACCAATTCCGCTAATACAGGCTCTACTTCTTGTAGAGCCTGTTTCATTTCCCAGGCAATTTTCCGGTATGAGAAGTGGCCCTTCACTCCGCTGCGCAGCTTGGAAATGTATTCGAGTTCGGCAAAATCCATCTTGAACAGGAACCGTGATCGCGCCCCGAAGGGTAGCAGGTAGTCGGACGCAGGCTTCGGTAGTTGTTCGAGAGCAGCATCGACACTTTGCAGTGCATCTCGGAATGTGCCGCTTGCTCCGTAGGCTGTTATCGTCTCAGGAGTATCGTAACCGAGTTTGTTGGTATAGAACTGGCGTAATTGATAACAACGGCGGTGGCGATGGAAGTCGCGGTAGGCCCCAATGTCCATCACGAAGTCGAACAGAAAAGGAGCGCTGCGAAATTGACGCGGCAATTCATCGTGGTGACCGCGCGTTCCCAGAGCGGCCGCAAACAAATCTTTGCGACGCAGATCGGGCCATGCGCAGGCGATTTCATAAAGTTCCCGATAAGGGCGATCTGTGATCGGATAGAGCAGCGACGCACAAAGATCGGCGGCGCGGTCGGATGGCTGCAGAAGATCGACGGTTTTCGTTTCACGATTCTGAGGCGCGGGCAGATGATGAGCCGCCCATTCCGCGAGATCGGCGCGCAGGCGGCGGGGGAAGTCGTCGCGCTCAGCATGACGCGCCAGCGTTGGGGCCACTGGTTCGTTATCCAGTCCGGCGGCCCACAAGCACTCGGCCGGCTGCGCGCACGCAGCGGATAATTCTTCGCCTAATTCCCGAACTTCGGCGTACTCGGATGCCTTCAGCCTGCGAATCTGCCTTTCGAGAGTCCGGATGCTGGTCACTTGGCCGACACCGGTAGGAATCCCGAGCGGCAGCAGGTACCGGGCAACATCGAATGCACGCGCTTCGATGTTGCGCCGGTATGCGTCCGCCTTCATGTCTGCTGGTCGCGGCAACGTTTCTTGCAGGTGCGAAACAGCGAGTTCCTTCACTTCCCGGTAGGCCTGCAAAAGGTTGCCGGCGGTGCTGCTGAAAATGCTCGCTTCGCCTGGCGTCAGCTCGGGCGGAATCACCACGCCAGATTTCGAGAAGTCTTGATAGCGCGAACTGCGCGCCTGCCCGTCCCATAGCTGCTCATCTTCAATCTCGATCGCCGCAGCCTCTGAGATGCCTTCAAAACAGACGGTAACGTGGCCGAGATCGGCGATGGAGGCGTGGCCGTATTGAAAGTAGAAGCTCTCTAGAAACTTTGCGGAATCGTGGGCCCGCACCCATTCGATGGAGTCGCGAATGGAATCTGGCGAGCGGCTATAACGCGCCAGCGCGTACGCAAGTTTTTCCGGAGGCATAGGCGCAACGGTAATGATGCGCTTCGAAGCATGAGGGGGCAATCCCGCTATGATAGCGGTTCGTCTTTGTATGCGAATGAAGATAAAAAAACTGCAGGCCGATGCGCATTTGCCGGAGTATGCGCACGGTCCGCTGGAAGACGCGGGGCTCGATTTGCGCGCTTTGGCCGGAGCAACGCTGGAGCCAGGAGTGCCGCAACTAATCGCTACCGGCTTGGCCCTGGAGATTCCGGCGGGCTATGAAGTGCAGATCCGTCCGCGCAGCGGATTAGCGTTTAAACATGCAATCACGCTTCCGAACGCGCCCGCAACAATCGACCCGGGATATCGAGGCGAGTTGAAAGTAATTTTACTGAACCTGGGCAAATCGCCTTACGAGGTGCAGCCCGGCGACCGCATTGCCCAAATGGTGCTCGCGCGGTACGAACCAGTGGAATGGGAAGAAGCGGATTTGGCGGAATCCCTGCGCGGCTCTGGAGGCTTCGGATCCTCGGGCCGCTAGCTTTTGTTCACAACCTCGGAAGTCAGTTTACTGGCGAGCGGCTGCGTCTGCCCTGCATACTTATTGCCGGCCTTCTTGTAATAGGGAACGCTGACGGGCGACGATAACTGTTCGAACGTAAAAGAACAGATCCGCATGCCCGGATAGAGCGCCACAGGCATGATGCCAAGATTACTGAGCTCGAGAGTCGCCTTCCCGCGCCAGCCTGGATCGAAGAGACCGGCAGTGCCGTGGACGATGATGCCGATACGCCCCAAGCTCGAGCGGCCCTCCAGGCGGCCCAATACATCGTCATCTAATTCGAGAGACTCTTCGGTGATCGCAAGAGCAAACTCGCGCGGCTGCAGAACGAACGCCTCGCCTTGCTTCACGTGGATGGCACGCATAATGTCCTGAATGGCAGAGCGATCGCGCACATCGATGAACGGCGCACGGCTATGCTCGAAAACGCTGAACTCCGCACCGAGGCGGAGGTCGATAGAGCAGCTGCCAAACTGTTCTGGCGGCAGTTCGGGAACGATGCGGATCTTGCCCTGCTGGATGTAGCGGTGGATGTCGACGTCTGAAAGAACCATGGCCGTGCGGAGTGCTGAATTACGGACCGGCGAAGGCCGCGTGTGAACAATCAGGCTAACACGCCGGAGATGTTATATTGAGGGGGTTAAGAACCCTGATTGTGGGCGGCTAGCTCAGTTGGGAGAGCACCACGTTCGCAACGTGGGGGTCGTGGGTTCGAACCCCATGCCGTCCACCACCGTAAACCATTCTCATCTAAACAGCTTTTCTACTGTTTCGCGATAACCTCCGCCAGGCCGAGTTGGAAGATAGAAAAAGATGCCGTTTGGGTTCGGCAATCCAATTCGCAGCCTGAGCAGGCGTCCTGTACAGCAAGTACGGCAGCTCACGCGGGAGACGCTCCCAACCGACTTTTGGAGCATCTTGAAAACATGCTGACGACGTAAATCGATCACGATACCAGACGACTTGCTGCGGGATATCGACCGCGCCGACAACGACCATTCAGCATTTCTGGAACGCGCTGCACGACGGTATCTTGCGGCGCTGGCTTCCGCCGAAGGCACTGAAAGGGATGCCTCGCACAAGAATATCTATGTGCGACACGCGGAAAGACTCAACGCAGAAGCGGCTGACGTTCTCGAATTCCAAAGCCTCCCTAAGTAGATGCGGCGAGCAGATTTGTTTTTTAGCGCCTGGCAAAACCAACCGTCTGGTGGATCGAATCGCGATGTGCGATTCTCGATAGGAACTTTAGTCTGGCCCGGGAGAATCAGCCGGTCCCGGAGGCACGTTGCAGGAGCCGATTACCGGCGGTGGGGCCGAGCAAACTTTCGCGCATGTCTCCTTCGTAGCGATGAGCAGGCAAGGCAGACGTGCGAGCACGGCAGTATCGACGCGGTGAACAGCCCATCACTTTCTTGAAAGCCAAGCCGAACGCGCTTTCCGATTCATAGCCAAACGAGAGAGCGACCGCCGAAACAGAATCGGACGAATGCACCAATTGGTCTGCTGCGCGTAGCATCCGCCATTGAGTCAGGTATTCCATGCCGGAGGTTCCGACCTTCTCCTTGAAGCGGAGTGCAAAGGTGGATCGCGACATGCCCGCGCATTCGGCTAGTTCCTGCAAAGACCAGCGATAGCCGGGATTCTCGTGCATGGCAGTAATCGCGGCGCTAAGTTGCTTATCTGCGAGAGCGAAGAGCCATCCCACGCCGCCTTTCACCTTATCTGCCATGTTTAGTCGCAGTGCCTCTACGAGCATCATCTGTGCGAGGTGCTGTCCGAGCAGGAAGCCGCCCGGCTGCGGCTCACGGAGCACCTTCATCATTCGTTCTAGATACCAACGCACGTCCGCGCGATCCGAATCATTCCGAATGTGCAGGATGGGCGGGAGAAGCCGTAGCAAAATGCTGGCGTGATCTCCTGCGAAGGTGAATAGCGCGCTGAGACCCAGGCAAGCCCCGCCGCCATTCCACGTAAGAACACGCCCATTCAGCGGCTCTGAAACGACGGTCTTTGAGTTTACAGGAGTGAGCGTCAGATCACTCGCGAGCCGCAATGCTCGCCCATGCGGTAGCACAACACAGTCTCCCGCTTCTAGAAGCATGGCCTCAGGAACGTCGTCCAGCGCCAGCCAGCAATGACCGGAGACAACGGCAAAGCACCTGATGCAGGCATACTGCTCAAACTCTAAGGACCAATCTCCACCAGCATCGATTCCGCCCGACATGTAACTGCGGGGTTTCAGCAACGACAACACGTCTGACAGCGGATCCATTGCTACTCCCCGGACGATCTCGACAAACACACGGACTTTCAGCATAGATCATATCGTCCTCGCGCTCCATCTTTTTAAGGGGGATTAAGCGAGTGAAAGTGATCCCACAAGAAGGTCATCGTATATGAGCAGAATTCTAGTCGTTGGAGCTTCAGGATTTCTCGGGCGACATCTCGCTTTGGCTCTCCTCGGCGACGGACACACAGTCCGTTGCCTGTCTCGCAATCCGGCACGCGTAGAGGATTTGGCCCAAGCTGGCTGTGAGGTTGTCCAGGGTGACATGAGCGATCTTACGTCGGTTCAGAGAGCGATGGAATCCGTCCACGCTGCCTACATCTCCGTTCACACCCTATCTCCCCAACCTGGCAGTAAAACCGGCCAGGACTTTATGGATGTGGAGATGAATGGATTGCAAAACATCGTGGCAGCGGGCCGTGCGCAAGGCGTCGGCCGCTTGATTTACGTTACGTTTCTGGGGGCGAAGCCTGATTCACCAAGTGCGTGGGTGCGCGGGCGTTGGAGAGCGGAGCAGTTCCTGCTGCAAAGCGGCCTCGATGTGACCGTTATCCGTCCTGGCCAAATCGTTGGCCGGGGTGGACGCGGTTTCGACATGATGATGAGCCAGGCTAGGAAGTCCATTGCAATTACCATGGGCAACGGCAGTTCGAAATTTCGCAACATCGCTCTTGACGACCTGACCTATTACCTGGTTGGCGTGCTGAACGATCCACGCGCCTTCGGGCAGTGTTATGACGTCGGCGTTGACGAAGTCTTGACCAACGACGAAATGATCGATGTCGCGGCGGAAGCTCTTGGCCGGCGTCATCCGGCCAAGATAAGTCTGCCGGTGACTCTGCTGAGACCCCTCACACCGCTCATCGAACGCATGTCGAACGTCCCAAACGGTGCGATTAGAGGCATTCTAGACAGCTTGAAATTGGATGCAATTGGGGATCCTTTGCCGATACGCCAGATCTTGCCTCGTCCGCTCCTGCGATATCGCGAGGCAGTGGCAAGGGCCATCAATAGCTCCAGCGCGATTCATTCCGAAGAAAACTAACCAATCGCCGCCGGGATTGCAGAGACTGTTCCCAGGCGGCGAACGCTGTACATCGAAAAGGAGATGAGATGAATGTCTTATCACCCGAAGATCGGCGGTAAGCTCCGGGAGGAAACTTCCGGAGCAGACAGGTCACAGGCTGGATACGTTTGGTGGGGCACGGACCCCGTAAAGGAGATTGGTCAGACCTGTGGATGGAACGTCATCGTGAGGCGCGAAGCGACCTCGGATAGGAGTATGGTGACCGCCGTAAAGTTAGTCTGCTCGACCTGGAAGAACAACAAACCAGGAGAGAAAAATGGAAAAGCGATATATCGGAATCGACCTGCATCGCAATCGGTTCACCTGCTGCATACGGCTGGAGAACGAGCGGACGTACCTGACCGAATGGGAGTTGGCGGACCTGGGGAAATTCGTGAAGAAGCTGCGGCCGACAGACGAAGTGGCGGTGGAAATCACGGGCAACACCCGGCTGTTTCACGATGCGGTGGCCGGGCATGTGGCGCGCATTGTGGTCGTGAACACGAGCCAGTTCCGTGTTATCCGGCAATCGGTGAAGAAGACCGATCCCAACGACGCGCGGACACTGGCGCTGTACCTGTCGAAGAACATGCTGCCGGAGGTGCGCATGAAGGATAAGGAGCATGGGCAACTAGCGTCGCTGACGCAGACACGAGACACGCTGGTGAAGCTGCGCACTGCGCTCAAGAATAAGATCAACAATATTCTGAGCGCGCGCGGGCTGAATCTGCCCAAAGAGGCGCTGTCAAGCGAGAAGAAGCTCAATGAAGTGCTGAGTCTGCCTTTCGACGAGACTGTGCAGATCGAACTGCGGGTGATCGTCGAGCAGATCCGGAGTTTGAACAAGAGCATTGCCGAACTGGAGAAGACAATTGGCGAGGAAGGCTCGAAGCTGGAGGGGCACAAGGGCCTGTCCAGCATCAAGGGAATCGGCAAAATCACCGGCGCGATCCTGCTGAGCGTGATCGGGAATGTGCAGGACTTTGCCGACGAGGGCCATCTGGCCAGTTACTTCGGCATCGTGCCGCGCGTGTCGAACTCGAACGAAACCGAGCACAGCGGCCGCATTCATAAACGCGGGACCAAGCTGGGACGAACGGCGCTGGTGCAGTCGGCCCTGATAGCACCCAACTACAGCCCGTATCTGAAGCGGTTCTATGAGCAGGTGAAAGCGCGGCGGGGGGCCGGTAAGGCAATCATTGCGCTGGCTCGCAAATTCCTGGGCGTCATCTACCGGACGCTGAAAAATGGATGGGTGTTTGAGGACTTCCCCAACTTCGTACTGGCGGAGGCATCATGAAGGCACTCCGGAACCCACCACCGGGAATCAAAAACAACACAGTTTCTTCGTCTTGCGAAAGACGAGAACCAGTTCGCAGTTGACAAAACATCATAGGAGAGAAACAATGCGTGTCTTCGTAACGGGAGCCACAGGCTTTATCGGATCTGCGATTGTCAAGGAACTCATCAGCGCAGGTCATCAGGTCACGGATCTGGCGCGCTCCGAGGCTGCCGCGAGGAAGCTGGCGGATGCCGGTGCGCAGGTGCTTCGAGGTTCCATCGCAGACCTGGACAGCCTGCGCTGTGGAGCGGCCGCCGCCGATGGCGCAATTCACACGGCCTTCTATCACGGGATCACGCAAATGCCACTAGGAACCCGCTTGCGCGTAATTCTGGGAGGAGCGCCGGGCGGCATCGTCTCGAGGTTCATGGCGGCAGCAGTCGGAGCCGACCGGCGCGCTCTGGAAACAATCGCTCAATCGCTATCCGGCACGGACCGGCCTTTGGTGGCTGCCTTTGGAACCCTGGCGATGAAACCAGGGCGACTCGCCACCGAGAATGATGCATACGACCCCGAGTTCGTCGGAGCCCCGCGTGCCAGGTCGGAAGACAATCTGCGGGAGTGGGCTGTGCGTGGCGTTCGCACCTCCATCATCCGCCTTCCGCCAATTGTGCACGGCGCCGGCGACCGATCCGGCTTCGCTCCCAGACTCATTCAGATCGCGCGGAAGAAGAAGGAGTCGGGGTATGCAGGCGACGGCCGGAATCGATGGCCCTCTGTCCACCGGCTCGATGCTGCCCGTCTGTTCCGCCTGGCGCTGGAGAAGGGACCTGCCGGGGCAACCTATCACGCTGTCGACGAAGAGGGCATCCCGTTCCGGGAAATTGCCGGCTTGATCGGCCGGCGGCTAGGGGTGCCTGTGGGCAGCAAATCTCCGGCTGAGGCAGCGAACCAGTTTAGTTTCCTGAGTCTGTTTCTTCATCGCGACAACCCTACATCGAGCAAGTTGACCCAGGAACAACTGGGATGGCGACCAACCCAGCTTGGCTTGCTCGCCGACCTCGAGCAGGGGGATTACTTCAAGATTTGAGCAGACTACCAAGAGCGGATCCGCAGCGTAGATTCATTTCCGCGACCTTATTGGGTACCGGTATTTCCGCCTCACTTCCGGAACCGGATCAGAACGATTGCTCGATCCTTGTAGCCCTTTGCTCGTGCTTCGAGGTTATATTGAGCACTGGGACTTGAAGCGACAAGCCGCCTTCAGCGACCAAGTTCAATCCGGTCAACTACGATCAGTGCAAAGTGGTCGCCGGCAGCGACGAATAAGGGCGCTTCCGGCTAGGCAAAGGGAGACTACACTTTGAAGCGGGCAGAACCTAATTCGCGAAATTGCTGGATAGGGGTTGCGAGTCGAGAGCACGTGCTCGCAGCCGTTCACGGAAAATTCTGCCAACTCAGCCACGGGAAAGAAGCTCCGGTGCGCCGCCTGAAGGCGAGCGACGCAATTATCTTCTACTCTCCTCGCAAGTCAATGGCAGCCGGAGAAATTTTACAGGCATTTACTGCGGCGGGACGGATCGTAGACGACGCGCCCTATCAAATCGAGCAATCTGACACTTTCAAGCCGTTTCGCCGCACGACCCACTATTTCAAAAGCAGGCAGGCGTCGATCCATCCGCTTCTGGAGGATCTGAGGTTTACCCGAGGTCGCCATAACTGGGGTATCGCGGTTCGGCGAGGAGTTTTCCGTATCAACTCAGAAGATTTTAAAACCATCGCAGGAGCTATGGGAATCGAACACCACGCAGCCGATTAAAAGTCATCGCATCATCCCAACCAGGCACCGATGTCCGCCTCACGTCGTGGGTCCGCCTTATCAGCAGCAACTTTACATCATCTTCGTTGAAGGTGGGGTCTACCAGGGACTTAACAGCGGACATCGTGTTCAGCGAATTGCCGACCAGAGCGTCGTACAAACGTTTCTCCGGGTGATCTCCGGCAATCGAATCGGTCAATCCATCTGTGTACAGGAGGATCGTGCCGCCAGGCTCGAGCACCACATTACCGCTCTTATATTCCGCCTTTTCGAACAAACCCAGCGGAACGCCTGTCGCGTCTAGCGGCTTTATCGCCCCGGAACACGACACCAGGGGCGGATTGTGTCCTGCATTCACATAAATCGACTCTCCTGAAGCGCGATTCAGCACGGCAAATACGGCAGTCGCGAACCGATCGCTGGGTGTGTAGCGGTTTAGATGCTGGTTGATCGGCGCAGCAAAGATCAGGTGATCGGCAGCGACGTTAGAGAGGCTTCGCACCAGCGCCTGGAGGTTTGCCGCTAGTGTAGTGTCCACGAATTAGCTGGACTTTCGTTTTGGAGTTTTGGGACCAGTACAGCCCGGTTGGATCTGTTCGAGAGTTTGACGGCATCTGGTGAGCTTGGCAACAATAGAGTCAACGGTAGCGGTCCAGACGAAAGGTTTTGGGTTTTCATTCCATGCCCCTAGGAACTGCTGAATCGCGGCCACGAGATCGGGTACGCTGAGGAAGGAACTGCGGCGAATCCGTTTGTTAGTCAACTCGGCGAACCAACGCTCGATCAGGTTCAGCCAACTGCAACTGGTGGGCACAAAATGCGTGTTAAAACGCGGATGAGCTTTGAGCCAGCTCTTGACCTCTACCGTGCGATGCGTACCGTAGTTGTCCATCACCAGATGCAGCGGTGTTTTGCCGGGGAATTCACGGTTAATGCGGCGCAGAAACTGCAAGAACTCTTGATGCCGATGGCGCTTGTGAAAGTCCCCAATGACTTTGCCCTGCAGCAAGTCGAGAGCGGCAAACAGCGTAGTCGTTCCGTGCCGTTTGTAGTCATGCGTCATAGTGCCGCAGCGGCCTTTCTTGAGCGGCAGGCCGGGCTGGGTGCGGTCTAAGGCCTGAATTTGGCTCTTTTCGTCGACGCAGAGCACAATGGCCTGGTCAGGTGGATTCAAGTACAGACCCACCACATCGGTGAGCTTCTGCAAGAACTTCGGGTCGCGCGACAACTTGAATGTTTTCGTGCGGTGCGGTTTGAGGTTGTGGCTGCGCCACAGATTGTTGACCGTCGACTTGCTGAGACCTTGCTGCGCCGCCATGAGCCGGCAACTCCAGTGAGTCATCCCTTGCGGCTTCGACTGTAAGGTCGCCTCGATCACGGCTTGGACCTGTTTCGGACTGAAAGTAGCCTTGCGGCCTCGGCCCGGTGCGATCTCCCAAAGCGTGGGCAACCTTTGTTCGGCGAATCGTTCCCGCCACAAACGAACCGTCTTCCGATTAACGTCCATCTCAGCTGCAATCGCCGCTTCCGATTTGCCTAGCCCTGCCGCCAGAACGATGCGGCCGCGAAGGGCCACCTGTTGTGGCGTTCCCAACGCCGCCAGCCACTGTTCGATCTGCGTCTGCTGCTCCTCCGACACAGTCAGCACGGGCGTGGGGCGAGGCATAGCTTAGTATGCGCGGCTCCCGCTGTAATGTCCAGCTATTTGTTGGACACTACACTAGCAGTGCTGCCGGCATGCCTTTCCCAGAGACATCCGCCAGCGCGATCAGCGCCCGGTTTTCCGGTAGTTCGATGACGTCGAAGTAGTCGCCACCTACTTCACGGAAAGGCTTATAGAAGGCCTCCGCTTCATAGCCGGGAAACTGTGCCGGGCTAGCGGGGTGCAACGTCCGCTGAATCTGTTGCGAGGCGATTACGTCAGATTCGAGATGCGTCTTCCGTACGAACCCCGAAGTCAGGGTTGCGTTTAGGACGCAGTAACCAAGCAGGTAAAGCAGCCATATACAGGGATAGAGAACCTGCTCGCTCGGCCAGTTCCAGGGCCAGATTAATGAGCGGGCCCAGAGGGCAAAAAGCGCATATCCCTGGCACGAAACGGCCGCGAAGGCCAGAAAGCGCTTCGGCTTGGAAATTTCGCGCGTCCAATCGTGGAACGCATACCGGAGCGTACGGCCTGTCCCTCTTGCCAAAATACGGAGCTTTGCCGGCAGCCGGGAGGGCATTGCCGGAGTCTATCCACTTGCCGCCTGTGATCGCCGCCTAGCATGGTTCAGAGTGTCCAGAAGCGTATCATCGGAACAGGAAGACCAATGCAGATTCGATTCAACAGTGACGAGAGCGTGGCGCTCGACGAGCATCTCTCCGATTCGTTAGAAAGCGAGGTGAACCAAACCTTGCATCGCTTCGATGACCGGCTTACCCGGGTGGAAGTCCATCTTAGCGATCTGAACGGGCCGAAGAGTGGCGCGCCGGACAAGCGATGGTTAATGGAAGCGCGGCCTGCAGGCCAGGAGCCCGTCGCTGTCACCAATGAAGCGCCGACGCGGGAATTAGCGGTGCATGGCGCGGCGGTGAAAATGAGCCGCTTACTGACAAGCAGGTTCGGGCGTTTAGAGGATCGAGCGTGAGTACTCCATCGGGCATTCCAGAAAATTTCAAACCGCTGATGGAGGAGCGCGAGCCGCCATGCCTTTCGCTGTATTTGCCCACCCATCGGACCCATCCTGATAATCAGCAGGACCCTATCCGGTACAAAAATCTCATGACAGCACTCGAAGAGTCGCTGCTTCGCGAGTACGATGCGGGTCAAGCTAAAGCCCTACTCGAACCTTTCCGGACTTTAACCGACGATACCGGTTTTTGGAGCCATACATGGGATGGTCTGGCGATTTTTGGTGCGGCGGATTTTTTCCAGGTGTTCAAGCTCCAGCAGTCCGTCCCGTCGCTGGCCATATCTGCCCTTAGCTTCCATCTCAAACCTCTTCTGCGCGCGCAGCAGTATGGGGACCGGTATCAGATCCTAAGCTTGAACCGCCGGGATATCAAGCTTTTTGAAGGGAGCCGGAATCAGTTGGACGAAGTCGATTTGGCATCCAATGTTCCGGGCACAATTGACGAAGCTCTCGGCAGCGAATTGACAGAACCGCATGAGACGGTAGCTTCGTATGGCGGAACCGGACTCGGCTCCGCTATGCGGCACAGCCATGGATCGAAGCGAGATGAAGTCGAGGTCGACGAAGAACGATACTTCCGGGCGGTGGACCGCGCCATTTTCGAACACTATTCACGGTCTTCTGGCATGCCGCTCATGCTGGCTGCCCTCCCCGAGTATCACGCGCTCTTCCACCGCGTCTCACATAATCCGCATCTGATGAAGGAAGGCATCGAGATTGACCCCACGTCGCTCTCTCTCGATCAACTGCGTGAGCGGGCCTGGAGTGTTGTTGAGCCGGAGTTCGACGCGCGCTTGCGGAAGCGCATCGATGAATACGAGCATGCCAAAGCCAATGGGCTTGGGTTAGACGTGCTGGCCAAAGTTGCTTCGGCCGCTGCGCAGTCCAGAGTCGGGTCGCTTATGGTAGCTGCCGATAAGCGAGTCCCCGGCAAAATTGCGGCAGACACGGGCGAACTGACCTTGAGCAAACTGGAAAATCCTGAGGTAGACGACATCCTCGACGATTTGGCGGAGCTGGTTCTGCAACGCGGCGGGGAAGTGGTCGTAATTCCAGAAGACAATATGCCGAGTACCACAGGCGCTGCCGCGACACTGCGTTTTTGAGGAACCCGCGCAAAACGGGCCCGGTGTAAAGTAAAGTGCCCGGCCCGAAGAGCATGGGATTGCTTTTGCTGAGTGGCGGCGCTCATCCGCTATTCGCAGAGATTGACGTCCGCATAGCGGTTGGAGCGACCTTGCTTCAAATTGCGCTGCTTACTAATCGCGTGGAACCTCACTCATCAGCTGGCATCTTTCCCTGGTCGAGGTACTTGACGAGGGGCGCGACATGTACCGTGAGTTGGCGCCCTCTGTCGTATTGCACCAAGCTCCGGTCGCGTAGCTTACTCATGGTGACGCTTACGTGCGGTCGCGTCATAGCAGCCATATGCGCGAGTTCATCGTGTCCTATGGGAACTTTACTTCAGCTTCGCCGAGAGAGCCTTCACGCGAGCCGGCGAGCTGAAGTAGGAGCCGTCCCAAACGCACTTCGGCTCCGCGATGGGACAGAACTTCAATGCGATTCTCAGCATCCGCAAGCCTTTTGCAAATGGTAAAAGTAAACGCCTCGAGTGCTCCCAAGTCTCGCCGGAGGTGAGCGAGAAACGTGGGGAGATCGATTTGGACTACTTCGGAGTCAACCACCGCCTGAGCACAATTCTCCCGCGGCTGGTCACGCCGCGAGCAAAAGCAGAGCTCGCCAAAGAGCTCATCAGGCTTGATTACTCGAACGATTAACTCACAGCCGGCCGAGTCGTTGAGCAGTATGGCAATTTGGCCTCGCTTGAGAAAGTAGACGTCGTGTTTACGTTCATCGAAGGTCGATAGCATTTCGCCCTTGGCGTATCGATGGACCCGGCCCAGGGTGCGATCGGACGGCAGATTGTCATACACAAGTCCCGTCAGAGTGCCGCAGTCCCCATGATTTCTCAGCGGGTGTGCGTCGTCCCGTTTAAGTTGCTGGTGCGATGACAAAGTTTCTCGTTGTTCGCTCAACTAGATTTGAGGCCGCCGCTCGGCAGTAAGCGCCTCTCCAGCGGTCCAAACGGCAGCCCCGAGCAGGACGAGATCCTTCGCTACGAATTGGCCGACGTTAGCGGAGAGCACGGGGAATGAGTACCCCGGCGCAATCACGCCGGGAGTTGAGAACAGCAGGGTCAGCGTAATCACGAACATCAACACTGCCGCCATGCTTCCGTATGCCGACAGCCTCGGGTTGATGGGCCGCAGAAGAATCAACAGGCCGAAAAGCATTTCTAAAGCACCGAGCAGCCGCGAAACTCCTTGCAATCCAAAAGCATGATAAGCCCAAGCCAGAAAAGGACTATTGGCTACCAGAGGTTCGATGCCTTTCGCTTCATAGGCCGTAAATTTCAAGCCGCCGACCCAAATCAGAATGAGAGCCAACCCATAGCGCAAAACTATGGCGCCAACTCTTTCAAAGTTGGCGCCCGCATGTTCAGTAGGAAAAGTTGTTGTTGTCATAGTGTCTCCTTAAAACGAGCAGTAGAGTGGTTGGGCAAGTCAGTTGTCAATAGGATGCCAAGCCGGAAGCACCGTCCGCAACGGGCAGGCCGCCGCCGACTCCGAATAGCCCTAGCTGAGTTAAGCTTCCGTTCGCTTCCACCCGGAAGGCAGCGATGCCGCCGGTGCCGCGAAGAAGGTTGTAGAGATAGCGGGTATCGGCGCTGAACCCTAGATCGGTAGGCTGGCTCATGAGACCGGTAGAAGCCGCTGCGCCTTCGATTAGGACAGCGCTTCCATCGGCTCCCAGACGGTAGCTGGAGATGGTGCCGCTGATGAAATTCGCCGTATAGGCATACTGCTGATCGTTCGTGATTACGATCCAGCATCCATCAGTCTGCCCATTCTTGGCCGATCCGGTGATCGCTGAGAGCGTGCCGCCCTGATTCAAACTGTACGATGACACTCCGGCGTTATTCATGACGGGCAGACCGGACTTGATCACAAATAGTCTGCCATCGTTACGGAACGCTTCCGCAAAAGGCCGTGGACCGCAAGATTGGTTTGCAATCGCGTCACTCGGAAGTCCGCTGGCATCGATCTGAAAGACGTCGAGGGTGAAGCCAATCGTACTGCTCACTTTCTGCGTTACGACCAGCACTTTGCCGTCAGGACTGAACTGAATTTCACCTGGAACCGCTATCGGCAAACTCAACATTTTAGTCGAATTAGGCAGCGGCGTTAGGGCACCATTTGCGCCGACCGTGAAACCGGTGATCTGTGTGCTCGCCACGGAACCGTCCATCACATACAGCAAATTTCGAGATATTGCGAGGCTCAATGGTTGGTCGCCCGCGTAGATCTTTTGGAGGAACTGCAGGGAACTTCCATTGACGGCAAATACAGTGAAGTCGCCGCTTCCCGGATTACAGGCATAGAGATAGCGATGGTCGCTGCTTAGTCTCATGCCGCCTTGCGCGTCGAAATCTACACCAATCCCGTTGCCGCGAGTGGAGTAGCGCCCGGTCTGGGTCAACGTGCCATCGGGAGCTCGACTGAATGCGACAACTTCGTTGTTGCCCGCGCGATTGGTCATTGCAAATACTGCGCCGGGAGCGGAGGTTTGGCTTACAGCCGACAGAACTCCAGCAACGAACAATACGGAAAATAAGGTGGTGCGAACAAAGTATTTCATATGATTTTCTCCATTGATCTGATGTGAGTTTTAACCTGGGTTTCAGCGATGAGCTTCCGCTTTACCGCGGAAGAACGCAAGGGCTATGAGCACCCCGGCTCCTGCCGCGGATAAGAGCCACGTCGAAGGTTCTGGAATTGCTGCTGCAGCTCCACCGCTCTGAATCAGCAAGGCCGAATCCAGCGAGCCGTCACCGGCATCAGCGATGGCAAACCGGATGGTGTTCACAGAAGAGGTGGACACGTTCGCGGTTGCGTTGAGAACAGTGGTCGCTCCGCCGTAATTGAACGGCGTGCCGGGAGTCGAGTACTGAGTAAAGTACATCGAATTTGTGCCGGCGTTAATGCTGTTGATCGAGACCGGGGTTGCGGTGCCTGTTACCAGAGCCACATTCGTGCCGTTTACGAATATTCCAATCGGGTCCACAGGCATGCTTCCGACGAACGACGGGTATTCGCTTGAAGCGAATACGAAGTTAAGCGATAGCGTGGGGTTCGGGGTCGTAAATTGGAACGTCAGAATACCCGCATCGAAGGTTGGTCCCCCGGCAATGGAAGACAGCATGGCGTCGCCGGTTCCTGAAGCATCGAAATTCGGACCTCCGATGTAATTACCCTCGGCGCCTGAAGCGATTCCTGTGATTAGAATGACGCCCGAAGCAAGGCTGTACATTCCTGACATACCGCCCGTTTGGGTGTATGGGCCCGAACTGAAATCCGTGAATACGCCGGATTGGCCCGGCTGCGAGATCAGTGTGGGAGTTCCCACAATCGCCGCGCCAGGTCCGAGTAGAGTTGATGCGAGAATCCCCGGATCATCGACCAAATTTATGGCTAGCGGAGCTGCCCCCACCGGCATAAAACCAACTGCCGCCAAACCGGTCCAAAGAGCCACTCGCGTGAAACGGAAATCCATTCGATTGCTTCTCCTTGCCCGATGCTAAGGGAAACGTCCAAGATTTGTACGTTCGCACGTGAACGTCACATCTAGGCAGTGGGTTCTGGAAGTACTAGCAAAGGCCGGCAAGCGAAGATCGGCTGCAAGGCCGTGCTGGAAGATCAACTGATACGATGACTCTGCAATTTCTCACGCATAAAGGAGTAGGTACATGGCAATTCCAACCGAGAACGTTGGCTCACTTCCCCGCCCTGCCAGGCTGCAGGCGGCACTGGCCGATTACGATGCAGGCAAAATTTCACCGGAGGAATTAAAGCGAGAGCAGGATGAGGCCTGCCGCGACTCCATCGAACGCATGGAGGCAACCGGTTCGCCCATTGTTTCCGATGGAGAACAGCGAGCCTCCAGCTTTGCCACATATCCGCTCGTCGATACGCTGGGCGGAACCGGAATGGCGGCAAATCTCGCCCCGGATGGCCAATACTTCGCCATCTTTACCGACGGACATCATCGGCAGCTACCCCGTCTGGTCCGCGGACCTTTCCGGTACAAGACATTTGCCGCCGAATATGTGAAGGAAGCCAAGAAGATTGCGAACAAGCCAGTGAAGCAAGCCGTGATCGCTCCGTCCATGCTGTCGCTGCTCTATCCGCTCGACAAAGACCTGCTCGCCTACACACGCGAACAATTTCTGTCCGATCTCTGCGATGAATGCGAGAAGGACATCCGCCAGTGCTTCGCTGCCGGGGCCGCCCGGGTCTCCATCGACTTTACCGAAGGCCGCCTCGCTTGCCGCAACGACCCAAAGAATCCCTGGACCGGCCGCGGCATGCTCGACAAGTTCATAGAACTCAACAACCGCGTTCTCGACCGCTTTAGCGCCGAAGAGCGAAAGAACATAGGAATTCACACCTGCCCCGGCGGCGATTGCGACGCAACGCACAGTGCCGACGTCGATTACGCCGAACTGCTGCCCAGCATGTTCAAAATGAATGCCGGTTATTTCCTGATGCAGCTCTCCAGCGAACCCGACAAGGAGCGTATCTACAAGTTCATCGGCGAACACAGCCGCGCGGACGCGAATGGCGTTAAGCAGGTCTGCTTCATCGGCGTCACCAATCCGCTCGACTCTCGCGTGGAAACTCCGGAGGAAATTGCGGACGAGCTGGTGACGGCTGCGAAATATATTCCGGCCGATCGTCTGGGTTCAACCGACGATTGCGGCTTTTCGCCTTTCAGTACCGACCGGAAGCCGAAGCACGGATCGCCGGATTCGGCCCGTGGCATCGCCTTTCAGAAGATCGCGGCGCGAGTAAAAGGAACCGCCATGGCATCGAAGAAGCTGGTTGGCGAATCGGTTACTGCCGCTGCGGCAAATTGATTGATCCGTTAGCGCCCGAAGCTGCTGTTTCTAGCGCCTCCGCGGCCGGCCGGGGGCGGCGGGGGTGGAGGCGGGGGTTCTTCGATCACTACTTTCTTGGGACGGGTATCCAGGCGAGTTGCGATCAGCTTGGCCTGGATTTTCGCGAAAGCCGGAGTGTCAAGCTCGCCACCTGCCGCGATGACTTCTTCCTCCGTCACCTCCTGCGCGGTTTGCAGATACTTGCCCACGTAGTTTTTGAGCCGATCGAGAACGGTGCGCTGGCTGGAATGCGACAGGATATAGAGGAGCACCTCGCCCGCGGCTTTGTTCATGAATGCATAGGCCGCGGAGGGCCTGGAAAACTTAGCTGCCGCCAATTCCTTTTCAAATTTCGCAGCTCGCGATTCAAGCTTTACCGCAGTGTCCAGATCCGATTTCTCGAGGCCGCTCTGCGCCAGAAATTGCGATCGCTCCCGGCTGGTTAACTTTTCCACCAGGGTGGTCAGGAACAGAGAGAAGTGGTCGGCGTGAAAAGGAATGCCGAATGGCACCGAAGTTTGGGCCTTATGTAGCTTCGCGAATCCGGGCAGATTCAGCTTTGCGCCCGTCAGGGCCGGGGAGAACACCGCCAGCAGCAGTTCTTCGTCCAGCGCCTTCAAAATGTCGCCCGCCGCTGTTTCCGAGCCGATCTGCCGGAGTTCGCGAGCCAGCGCCGGAGGAGGAATCTTGCTTTCGAGCTTTGCTTCCCGGACGTTCTTATATTGGCTCCAGGTGCGCTCTTCAATGGTGAAGCCCATGCGTACCCGCAGCCGGATTAAACGGAAAATGCGGGCGGGATCGTCGTATAGCGAATAGTTCGAAACGGCCCGGAGCTCTTTACGATCCAGATCTCCCAAGCCATTAGTAGGGTCGAGCAGCAATCCGCGCGAAGCCTTGCTTAAGGAAAGTGCGATGGCATTTACCGTGATGTCCCGGCAGCTTAGGTCTTGATGAATTGACGCCGGCTGCACCGATGGTTTTGCGCCCGGCCGGCTGTACTTCTCGTGCCGCGCCATGGAAACGTGGACTGGCACGTCGCCCGGGAACAGGAAGTAGGCGGATTTGCGCACATCGTCGGTGTCAATCAACTCGACGCCCGGCTTTGCGGCCAGCGACTTCGCAAGTTTCAGCGCCGGACCTTCCACCGTAAAATCGAGTTCCCGGATAGGAAAGCCGCCCATCATGTCGCGCATGGCGGCTCCGGTCAAAAAGAGCGTCACGTCTGCATTGTCAGCCGTTTCCCGGACCAGGCTGACGGCCCGCGCCTGTTGACCGCTCAGATGGCTATCGAGCATGAACATGTAGTCACTCATGGCTACTTTGCTCCTCTTTTCTGTCCGCTTGGCTGCATCGCATATTCATTTGTGCCACTGGTTTCGGCTGGACTCTTCCGCCAGGCTCGGGGATGATGCCGATCGATGGTTTTCCGCAGGCGCGACCGCATGACATGTGTATAAATTTGGGTGGTGCCGATATCGGCATGCCCCAGCATGGCCTGGACGCTGCGCAGATCGGCTCCGCCTTCGAGCAAATGAGTGGCAAAGCTGTGGCGTAGCACATGTGGGCTGACCCCGTGAAAAATGCCGGCCTCCCGGCTGTGCGCCCGGAGCAGCTTCCAGAAACCCTGCCGCGTCATGGCTTTGCCCTGGGCGGTAACAAACAGGTAGGGGCTGACGCGGTCGCGCAGCATAGCCGGCCGACCCTGGAGCAAGTAGGCCTCCACCGCCGCCAGCGCCTGCCGGCCTACGGGAACTAAACGTTGCTTGCCGCCTTTGCCTAGAATCTGAATGACGCCCTCACCTGCGTCGATATCCGCAATCCGGACGTGAATCAGTTCACTAACCCGCAGCCCGGCCGCATAGAGCAGGTGCAACATCGCGGTGTCACGAAGCGCCGTGGGCTTGCCGCTTTCCGGCCTCTGCAGCAGCATGTCGATGCGGACTTGATCCAGGTATTTAGGAAGCGCGGAGCCAATTTGCGGCGCGGCCAGAAGCTCAGTAGGGTCGGCTACGATCTCCCGATTTTCAAACAAATAGCCGAAGAAACCGCGCAAAGTGGCTACATGTCGGGCGATCGACCGGTTTTTCAGCCCGGCCGCTCTCAAATGGTCGAGATATGTCCGAAGGCGCAGCAAATCCGCCGAGCAGAGTGGGTCGGGAGAGCAATTTCTTGACCAAAACGACGCAAACTCCTCTAAATCGCGGCGGTACGCGCTGACTGTGTTCGCCGACAGGCCTTTCTCGCTCCGGCAGAAATGCAGAAAGGCCCGGCGCTGTCCTTCGAAATTGGCAGCTCCTTCCATGGTGCCAATGATACAATAACGCCAAAATTGTTTGCGCGAAAGTCGTTGACTTTCCTACTACTTTGCCTTCTTTCGCTCCCAAACGTGCGGTCTTGTACCGGTTCGACCGCCAGCCTGCCGAGGGGTTCGCCGCCTTCGGGCCATTCGCCGCCGGGCAGCCTTTGGAACTGATCAGTCTCGCGGGCGCGCTGCAGCAAGTCGAATATGGCGAAATTAAGGCGCTCTGCCAGACCGCCGAAGCGGGTGAATTCGATCTGTTCCGGAAATTCAATCTATTTGAGCGGAGGCCGAAAGTACCCGGACTCTGGACCCGGTTCATTTTCCGGGACGGTGATCGCCTCGACGGAATCCTGCCGCATAACCTGCTGGAATGGCCGGAAGCCGGCTACTTGGTGACACCACCCAGAGCTGGTGCTGCGCGCCAGCGTGTGTTCATTCCCCGAAACGCAGTTATCGGAACGGAGCTTCGCGGAGTGGTGGGCCGGTCCACACTGTCCGGCAGGATAACCGAGTCAAGCCAGAGCGATCAGGACCTCCAGCAACTCAGCATGTTCGAATCCTGATGTGCAGCATCACCTTTCATAAATCGTGAATTTTCCGGGCCGCCGCTTGTGCCTAGCGAGGATATCACTCGGGAACGCCTCGTCCAATCTCGCGGCTCCAGAGTTGCTTCCAGTCGGTTCTTTTTCCCTGGGCCGTCAGCCACAAAAATTCCATCTCGCGGACTTGAAATCGCCTGTGGCAGGCTAAATCTCTCCAGGCTGATTCCGTAGCAGCCATCACTTGCTGACGATCCTGTGACGGCACCGGGCCGCCCAGGGTAACGTGGGGACGAAACTCAAATTCTTCCTGATATTCAGGCGAGGCTGCATCTAGCCGCATGTGGATGCCGGCAACTTCCCGGTATCCCGCGCCCATACCGAGGTACAGCAGGTTCGTCCCTGGAAAACAGCAGACATCCATAAGCTCTACGTCGAAAGGCGAGCATTCGTCAAGCACTGCCGCAATCACCGCCGCCGTCTTTTGCGGAGACTGCCCAAGCGGGCGGGGTGGCAGCAAGGTCAAGTGCGGACGCCCGCAGCGATCGCCCGGCAAAGCAGACTGTAATCCGGACAGCAGAGATGATAGCGGTTCCGGCAAGTAAGCCACAACAGTAAAGCGGCCCTCCCCTAGGGATTGCATCAAATCTGCAGGCCCGCCGATGTCAACACGGTCATTTTTCAGCCCAGAACTGTCAGTTAGGATGCGTTACACCTTCGGCTAGATCCGCGATGGAGCTATGCTCCGGAGCGCTGCCGGGCGGACCGGGAGGTTGTGCCGTGTAGGTCGCGGGAACTGGTTCGCCCCCGGCGTCGGGCTTCGGTTCGGGGACATACCATTGGGCCGGCTCGAAGCCGATGTACTTAGCGATTCGCAACTCACTCATGCCGGGAGCGTCCGTGACTAGCTCCAGAAGATCGCCTGGCCTCAGAGGGTCCGCCTCCTCGCCCAGCATCTTCCAAACTGCGTAAGGAGTAGGCGCGTCAAGGTCTTTACTACAATCGTAGTCTTTAGGCTTAACCACCGAGAGGCCACCGACATGGGGCGCCCAACGGAACTGTTCTCGCGGACTCTCTTTCATCCGGTGGATGCGGTAATGCGGCATAAACGAATTAGTCTAACGCGCCCCTGGTGACAAGCGGTTTAAGCGCCAGATTGGCAGAATAGGGGCGGGTATGTCGATCCTCGACTTGCGATGAGAAAGTATTGGTTGATTTTGATTTTGCCGGCGCTGTTGATGTTGTGGTGGGCACTCGACCGCCGCGACGCCGGTGTTACGGCGCACGTTTCACCGGTAACTCAGGGCCGCATCGAGAGCACCGTGCCTACCAACGGCAAGGTGGAGCCGGTGGCGTGGGCAGCAGCACGGGCTGAAACCGCGGGAGTTGTCCGCGACGTCGCGGTGGAGCGGGGCCAAAAGGTGAAGGCGGGCGACCTTCTCGTCAGCATAGACACTACCTCTGCAAAATCCGATTTGGCAGCGGCGCTGGCCCGCCGCCAGGAGGCGCAAGCTGAACTGGCCATCTTGAAAGAAGGCGGAAAAGCTTCCCAACTGGGAAGCGTGGAGAGCTCTATTGTAAGCGCGAAGACCGCTGTCGAGGTAGCTTCGCGCAACTATGAAACCGAACAACACCTCGCCAGCCAGAATGCCTCGACACGCCTTTCCGTGCAAGAGGCGAAAGATACCCTGGAACGCGCGAAGCAGCAGTTGGCCGCGTATGAGAACCAGCGCCGGAATTTGGTTACCTCAGGCGATAAGACCGTCGCGCAAGCTAAATTACACGACGCGGAAGCCGCGGTGGCGCTCGCCCAGCACCGGGTTGCGCTCGGCAAGATTCGTGCGCCTCTAGGCGGCACGGTTTATCAGTTCGATCTTAAGACGGGCGCTTACCTGCAGCCGGGCGATATCGTAGCGCTTGTCGGCGACCTCGATAGGGTGAAGATATCAGTGTACGTAGATGAACCCGATCTGGGCCGCATTGCCCCCGATGTCCCGGTCTCCATCACCTGGGAGGCGCGGCCTGGCCAAAAATGGTGGGGCCATGTCGAGAAGCTGCCCACCGAGATTGTTACTCTCAACACCCGCAATGTCGGCGAACTGGACACCGTAGTGGATAATCCTAATCACGACCTGCTGCCTGGCGTCACAGTGAACGCCACCATTATTTCGAAGGTTGTAGAGAAGAGTCTCCTGATGCCCAAAGCCGCGCTCCACAACATTGCCGGCCAGAATGGAGCGTTTCGCCTGGGCAAGGGCAACGTTCTGGAGTGGACGCCGGTAGAAGCCGGAATCAGCGACATCAATAACGTGCAGATTGTTTCCGGACTTCGCCTTGGCGACAAAGTGGTGGACCGTGTCGTCGATCCCAACGACGCCGAGATTAAGGCCGGCATGCCCATCGAGGTTGCCGAAAGCTGACCTTGGTTACTGCTTTCACTAATCTGCAGGAACGAGCCGGTAACCTTACGACCTGCCCGGACGCCTTCCCAGATAGCGGGAAGATTCGTTAGGCGGCCGGTTGCTGTCTGAGCCGGTATGCTTGTCGATCGGGATCTAGTCGAGAGGGCGCGCCATGGCGATGAGCCCGCGTTCAATCAGGTGGTCCTGGCTTATCGCCGGAGAATTTCAGGCACTATCGCGCGTTTGATCGGTCGTCCCGAAGATGTGGAGGATGTGGCTCAGGAGGTTTTTGTAAGGCTCTACTACTCGCTCGATCAACTCCGGACCGCCGAGGTTTTTGAGCCTTGGCTCTATCGCCTTACGGTGAACGCCGCTTATGACTATCTTCGCCGTGCCAGGAGGCGCGGAGAATCCCGGATGGCAGATTTAAGCGAGCAGCAGGTTGCCATGGCCGACTCGCTTGCCGGTAACCGGCAGCAGGAAGAAAATCGCCAGCTCAGCGAAGTTCGTGAATTCGTGGAAACGCTGTTTCAACAAGTCTCGGAAGAAGACCGCATCCTCTTGATGCTGAAAGAGGTGGAAGGTTTGTCGTTGAAGGAGCTGGGAGCTATTTACCGGGTCAATGAAAATGCCCTAAAGGTTAGACTATTCCGGGCGCGCCAGCGGGTTTTGAAGGCTCATAAGGAAGCCGAGGAGACTGGAAATCTTTAGTTAACGTGAAGGCATAGGTTAGGTTCGGTGGAGATAATATCTTTAGGTGAGAGATTCCATTGTGTAGCGGTAAGCTGGAACAGTTCTAATGCTGGTTTGAGTATTGACAGGATTTGGTTGGTATAGCAATGAATGAAGCATTTTCAGACAACGACAACGAGCGGCTTGACTTGTTCTTCGATCGCTATCGCGCCGCTTTTCCAGATCCGGAGCCGGGCGTAAACTTCATGCCTCAACTCTGGAGCCGGATCGAGTCGAGGCATACCTTCTCGTTTGTCTTCGGTCGTCTCAGCAAGACTTTTGCGACCATTTCAGCCGGAATCTGTCTTCTGCTCGCGATGTTGAATCTTATGGCCAGTCCATCTTCCACCGCCAGCTATACCGATTCCCTCTTATCTGACAGCAGCGCCGAACAGACCTACTACACCGAAGCCATCCGGAGTACGCCCGCTGCCGATGCCTACTTGCCCCACTAGCTGTCCGGGACGGCTCGAGTTTAGTCGATGATAAAACGCAATCAGTGGACGGCTACGCTGCTTTCCATCGTACTTTTTGCCTGCGGGATCGTGGCCGGCGTGCTGGGTCATCGTTATTACCTTGAAACTTCAGTGAGTGCGAAAACCTCTGCAGCTAGCATGCGCCAGCAGTATTTATCTGAGATGAAAGAGCGGGTGCATCTTACGCCGTCGCAGGTCGACCGGCTTCAAAACATCCTCGACGAAACCAAGGCCAGAGCGAAAGCCGTTCGTGATCGCTATCACCCTGAGATGATGAAGATCAAAGCGGAGCAACTCAGCGAAGTTAAGTCCATTCTGACTGCCAAGCAGGTGCCCGAGTACGAACAACTGGTAGCAGAGCGCGAGAGGCGTTATCACGCGCAGGAAGACCGTGACCGTCAGGACGATCATCGCAACAAGCACCGCCACTAGCTTTTCCCAGAGCCGATGTGGAGTTCACGTTAAACTGAGAAAGTTACATCTGAACCCGCTACGCCCCAGATAATGATTGAACTCGCCAGAGATTCCTACCGCTACCGGGAACTGATCTGGGCTTTGGCCCTGAAAGAGTTGAAGATCCGCTACAAGCGTTCGGTGCTTGGGTTCTTATGGGCGCTCCTGAATCCCATGCTGCAGTGCCTGGTGCTGACGGTAGTGTTCTCCACTCTGATGAAGATGCAGATCGAGCACTACGCCATTTTTATCCTCAGCATGATTCTGCCGTGGACCTTTTTCTCCCAGTCGCTCTCCTACTCGGCTGAATCGATAGTCGGCAACGGTGATTTGATCAAGAAAGTCAACATGCCCAAGGCGGTCTTCCCGCTTGCGGCCGTGGCATCGAACATGATCAATTTCCTGCTTTCGCTGATCCCGCTCGCCATCATCGTTATTGCTATGGGTCACCCGTTTCACCTCACCTGGCTGCTGCTCCCGGTGCCGATTCTGGCGCTCACCATCTTCACCACCGGCGCGACATTCTTTTTCGCCACCGCCAATGTGTTTTATCGCGACGTGGCGCATATTCTGCAAGTGCTGCTGCAGGTTTGGTTCTACGTCACGCCAATCCTCTATTCAGTCGATTTCTTTCCTCCGTCTTACCGCTGGATCTTTCGTTTAAACCCGCTCATCTTCGTGATGAACGACTTCCGCATGAGCGTGTATTGGGGCCAATTGCCGTCGGCCCAATCGGTGATCGCTTCTTTTGTTTGCGCTCTGCTGGCCTTCTTCATCGGCTTCGCCATTTTCAAACGCTATCAGGACAGTTTTGTCTATTACGTTTAGCCGGTCTGCATTATGAGTCGCACTGTCATCCGGGTCGAAAATGTCACGCAGCGTTTCCGCTTAATTCAGGAGCGTCCCGACACTCTCCGCGAATTGTTTTCCAAGTTCTTCCGCCATAATTCCGAGGTCCACGACTTCGACGCCGTCAAAAACGTCAGCTTCGAAGTGCAGCAGGGAGAAATTCTCGGCATTATCGGCCGGAACGGATCAGGCAAAAGCACTCTGCTGAAATTGATGGCAGGCGTTTACCGCCCCACCGCTGGCCGGGTCCAGGTAGAAGGCACCGTTGCTCCGCTGATCGAGCTGGGCGCGGGCTTTCATGGCGAATTGACGGGCCGTGAGAATGTGCTGATGAACGGCTTGATCATGGGCTACAGCAAGAAAGAAATGCTGTCTCGTGAACAGAGCATTATCGACTTTGCCGACATCGGCGACTTTATCGATTCGCCGGTGAAACAGTACTCTTCGGGCATGTACATGCGTCTCGCCTTCGCGGTCGCCACCGAAGTCAATCCCGACATTCTGGTTGTTGATGAAATTCTGGCTGTAGGCGACATGGCATTCCAGAGGAAATCGTTCGAGCGCCTGGAAAAATTCCGCCGCTCCGGCAAGACCATTGTCTACGTCGCGCACAGCATGAAAGACATACGGGAGCATTGCAGCCGCGTCATTTATCTCGATCGCGGCGAGGTTGTTGCGGACGGCGATCCCGCGGAAGTGGTGGAACTTTACACTTCCGCCGCCATGCGAGATGCTTCCGAAGTTCCGGCCGTCCTGACTCACGCCTAATTCCTAGGTACAGTCATTCGCATCACGAATATCACTCGCGATTCAGTCTTAGCCACTGCGGCGGAAGTTGCAGGCCAAAGTGGCTCCCGGCGCAAAGGCTTGCTTGGACGCGACTCTCTTCCCGAAGGCAGCGGACTGCTCATCACGCCTTGCGAAGCTGTCCACACCTTCGGAATGCGCTTTACCATTGATGTGGTCTATCTTGGTCGTGACAAGCGCGTCATCAAAGTGCATCACCGCCTGAAGCCCTGGCGCATTTCCTTCTGCCTTCGCGCCCACTCTGTTTTGGAACTTCCAGCCGGCGCCGCCAGTAAAACGTTTACCGTTTCGGGCGATCGCCTGGCATGTCATCCGGCGTGACAGAAGATCTTGTCACGGCCATGCGCGCTCGGCATCTAACTTGCCGGGAGTGTAACGATGAAAATTTTAATAATGGGTGCGGCTGGCAAAACGGGAGAGGCCCTGGTACAACAAGCACTCGCAGACGGGCACGAGGTAACCGCATTTGTACACGATGCCTCCGGCTACCGGCGTGACGGCGTTCGCGTAGTCGAAGGCGATGTGCTGGATTCGGCTAAGATCGATCCGGCTGTCGCCGGACAGGATGCGGTGCTTGACACGGTAGGAGGCTCGACACCCTACAAAGAAACAACTTTGGAGACGAATGCCGCGCGAAATGTGATGGACGCGATGCAGCGGAACGGGGTGCGGCGGCTAGTCGTAACTTCAGCCATGGGAGTCGGTGAAAGCAAGGAAAACGCGGGTTTCCTCTACGAGCACCTGCTGATGCCAACGTTCTTGAGAGGAACCGTAAAGGACAAGACAGGAATGGAGGCGGAGGTCAAGGCCAGCGACCTCGACTGGATTATCGTGCGCCCGGCCATTCTGACGGATGGCGAAGCAACCGGAAACGTCAAAGTCTTCTCTGCGGAGACTTCTGAGACCGCACACAAAATCTCGCGTGCCGATGTCGCAGCTTTCATGCTGCAGCAACTTACCAGCGATACGCACCTGCGGCAGGCCGTCACGATCGCCACCGGGTAGATCATCGCGGCCCCAAGCGCTACATCCGCACGCGAATCCATATCGCATTGTGATCGGAAAATGGAACGTGCTCGACGCTTGCTTCGACAGGCGCTAGATCACTTACAAATATCCAGTCCAGGTGGCGGCGGAAAGGGCGGAAAGTCTCGAGGCCTCCAGGCAGTGGGGTCTCGAACCCATGCTGCTGCATGGTCTTTCTCAGGGCAACTCCGTGCGCCGGCCCGAACGGCAGCGGTATCGAATTGCCGAGCCAGTATAAATCGTTGGTGTTGAAATCGCCGCCAATCAGTCGGGGGCCGGCATGACCCGCCGCATCGTCGAGCACCGGCTGCAATTGATTGAGACGCTCGCCTTCATTGATCCGGGTATCGAGATGCAAATTCCATACGCGTGCCTTGCCCCAGGGTGTTTGCATGTTGGCCGCCATCGCAAAGCGGGTACGCGAGCGGAAGCGCAGATTGCACTGCTTCAAAGGTCTGACTTCCACCTCAGTAAGTGGGTAGCGGCTCACCAGCGCCAACCCTTGATCGAACACTTCCGGCGCGGCTTCCGCGAACGACACGTGGAAGCCAAGTTTATTTGCCAACCTTTCGGCGACGCTCAGGCCCGCCGGTTCATGCCGGACTTCCTGAAGCAGAAAGATATCCGCGTCTCGCAAGCGGTGCGCATCCCGGATAGCGGCTAAGATCCGGTCAGCATCGCGTTCTTTCGCCACATTCAGCGATACGGCGGTAAATGAACAGTCCGGACCGGGTTCCATCCGGCTAACAGGAGCTCGCATTAAGAACTCGCGGGATCTCAGAACCGGGACCTACTTGCCCTGCTGACGCAGCTTATAAGCCTTGAACACCAGCGTCGAACCCAACCAGACGAACAAAACGACAGCCGGGTAAACCAGCAGCTGCGGAAGGAAAAAAAAGAGCACGGCTAAACCAAATAGTATCGTTCCAAAAGTGACTAAGAGCCGGGCTTCCACCGGTTCGAAGACTCTCCGGTTAGTAATCGCGGCGCCCACAGCATTACTGATGCGCAATGCTCCCGCGGCGGCACGGCCCACGCTTCCGCCTCCGCTGGTTCCGCTTGTCCCCCGCCGGCGCGGTTGCTCTCCAGTGGCGCGCACCTTCTTCTTTGTATTCAAGACGATTTCGGTGGCGTTACCCAGGTCTTGAAGGTACATCTCTTCCATTTGCATCGCGAACGATTCGTCTTCAATCACCAGATCCATCTCGTAATTGCCGAACCAACTCGCGATATTCAGGTTCGAAGATCCGACCCGGGCCCATCGCCCATCCGCCACGGCGGTCTTGGCATGCAGCATTGGGCCGTTCCATTCAAAAACGCGGACTCCGGCTTCCAGCAGCGGCCGGTATCCAGCTCGCGAGATTGGCCGCAGCATTGGAATGTCTGTCGCATTCGGAACCAGCAGGCGAACGTCGACGCCGTCTTTCGCCGCAGCTTTCAGGCCTTGCACATAGGAAGTAGTTCCGGCGTAATAAGCGTCTGTCAACCACAGCTTGTCTTGCGCCAGCGCGGCCACCAGTTCATCCAGGCGGCTAACGCCTGCCGTCATAGGAACGGTGGCCACAACCCGTACGCTGGTGTCGCCTGCTTGTTTAGCCGCTTCATGCGCACCGCATTCTTTCGCGGGCAGCGGCTCGCCAGTGGTTTCCCAAATCTGCGCGAAAGCCCGCTCGATAGAGGCAATGGCGTTGCCGCGAATTGCCACGCCGGTGTCGCGCCAGGGCTCGATATTTTTCGCGCGGTCTCCAACCCATTCCATGCCCACGCATAAGCCTGCAATGAATCCAATCTCTCCGTCCACCGCGAGCGTCTTGCGATGGTCCCTCGATAACCAGCCCAACGGACTGTCAAGGCAGGGCGGGTTGTAACATCGCACCTCGACACCCCCAGCGCGCAGTCGATTCCAGAATCTTCGCGACGTGTTCCCCAAACCGCCCATCCAATCGTAGAGAACCCGTACCGGCACGCCTTCGCCTGCTTTGGCGATAAGAGCATCCGCGAACTCGCGCCCCGCGTCATCTTCATGGACGATGTAACTCTCGAAATGTACATGCTGTTTGGCCCCGCGAATGGCATCCAGCCAGGCCGGGTAATTCTCGCGGGCATTGCGCAGCAGCCGGACGTCGTTTCCCTCAATCAGCGGTGCGCCGGCCGCCCGCGAGAAGGCTTGTTCGGCCAGCGAACGCACCCGCTGCAGGCTATTGCGCTCCGTTTCGGGTTGTACCGCGGTACTCATGATCAATCTTGTCTAAGACCGCGGATCAAGGCAATCTGTCTAATCCGCATGCCAGCTCTAGATTACCGTTTGCGGCAACGCTCGAGTGCCATTCGCGCCTGAATGGTGCAACTATCAGGTATGCCCCTGGCGCGCCTGTTAATCACTTCCGGAGTTGTTCTCATCCTGCTTGGCGTCGCGGTGATTTTTATCGGGAAGTTCAATTTGCCTTTGGGACGATTGCCGGGCGACGTGATCTGGCGAGGCAGGAACTCGACTTTCTATTTTCCCGTGGTTACATGCTTGCTGCTCAGCGTTCTAGGTTCGTTGCTGCTGTGGTTCAAGAACCGCCGCCCCTGATAAGGGCCACAAGCCCATCTGGCCGTCAATCATTGCAGATCGCGGATAAGTTCCGGCGCCGCTTCGGACAAGTCGGACCGGCGTATTACGGAAAGCTTCCCGCGCTGTTCCAGGATGACCAGGTGGACATCTTCCAGTTTTAATACGCCGCGCTGCCGCAGCTGCGCATGCAGATCGTTCTTTGTCAATCCAGCTTGCCGAAGCTGCGAATCTAGAATCTGCCCGCGTGAAACGAGTACCCGGGGAGGATGGTCGAAGACCGCAGCCATGCTGGGAAGCTGCCGGAGTGCGGTAACCATGCGGTGAGTGGCCAGAACTGTTATGAGTGTCGCTGCCCCGGCCAGGTAGCTTGTCGTATCCGAGTTCGGTACGCGGCCTACGATGGCGCCCACCGCGACAGCAGCAACGAAATCGAAGGCTGACATCTCTGCCAAAGTCCGCCGCTCGCCCACTCGAAATCCGAAAACCGCGGTCAGGTAGAGCAGAAATGCTTTAGCTGCCACCCAGGCCAGCCCCCCGGCCCCTCCAATCAGCTCATTCATTTAAGTGACCCCTAGAACGAACTTTGGCCAACGAACTTCAAGCATCGATTCACCTTCTCACAACGGAACGCTCGAGAGTAAGACAATGGTTCCCATGCTGCGCGATTTACAGTATGGCTTCCGCCGGCTCGCAGGACAGAAGCTGTTCAGCATTTCAGTGGTTCTGCTGTTGGCTATAGGAATCGGCTCCAACACGGTTATCTTCAGCTTGATTAATTCGCTGCTGTTGAAAACATTGCCGGTGCGGGATCCGGGCAATCTCTATCTTTTTCAACAGCAGCGGGAGCGCCAGGTTCGCCCTGATACGAACTTTTTCTACCAACAGTTCGAGGCTATTCAGCAGCGCAAAGATATATTCTCCGCAGCGGTCGCTGAGCAAGAATGGGCCGGCAACAGTTTTCAAGCCTTGTCGCTGAACGATGGCGTTCATCTGGTCTCGACGCAGATCGTTTCGCCAAACTACTTTCTGGAACTTGGGGTAAAGCCGCTTACCGGGCGAGTTCTCGATCTGGCAGATGCCAGCGCTATCTCCGATGTGCCGGTGGTGATCAGCGAACAGTGCTGGAGTGAGAAGTTCCGCCGGGATGCGCATATTCTGAATCGAGTCATCCGGATTCGCAACGCGCCATTCGTCGTGGTGGGAGTGCTGCCTGCCGCTTTCCACGGCATCGATGCGGATCGCGCGCCGGATATTCGCTTGCCCATTTCGGCAGCTCCGTCTCTCACCGGGTACCACGTCACCGAGCCGGGTGGCGATTATCCAATTCAATTTCAAATTCTCGCCCGTCTCAACACCAGGAACAACCGCGAGTGCTGCGGCGAGCGCTATGACGCCGATGCTGACGAAGATGGAAGAACCGCTTTGGCGCGATTGGTACGCGCGAAGTTCCAAGCCCTTCCCGGCATCGCATTTGCCCGAGGAGCTAGTTTACTGGAATTCTTATCGAGTCTCACTTCCGGCCGCGGGTCACGGAGTTTCGCGATTGCGAGAGCAGTTCTCACAGGCCTTGATTCTCCTGATGGGGGCGGTAGCCCTACTGTTGCTGGTAGTTTGTGGAAACGTCGCCGGACTGATATTGGCTAAGTCCGAATCCCGCACCCGCGAAACGGGCATCCGGCTTGCCTTGGGCGCGAGCCGCTGGCGGATCGTGCGGCAGCTATTCGCCGAGAATCTATGGTTGGCCGTTCCGGGTGCGGCTCTCGGAATCGTCTTTGCCGCGGCTGTCGCGCCCCGGCTACTGCGATTCCTGCCGGCATTGGGGGTGGGAGCATACTCGCCGCTTGTCGTGCTGGATGTTAATCCCGACCTACGCGTTTTTCTCTTCGTCTCCGGAACTTCTATGCTGACCATGGCGCTTTTTGGATTGATGCCAGCGGTGCGAGCGTGGCGGAACGTTATGAACGGGCCACTGGCGATAAACAGCAGAAGCGCGTCGAGTGTTCCGGCAAGCGGCGTGGTGTCGCTTCAGGTGGGCTTGACCGTGCTGCTGTTAACGGCATCTGTACTTATATCGAGAACGTTTTGGAAGCTGACGCATATTAGCCCCGGCTTCGATCAGGATCACGTCATCGAGGTGACCGTAGATCCTTGGGATGGCGGCCTTTCAGAGTCGCAATCCACCGCGTTTTTAGTAAATGCAAGGCGGCGTGTGACACAGCTTCCCGGCGTAAGAGCCGTAAGTTTTGCAGGCACGGAATTGATGCGGGGCATTGGGCCGAAAACCACCGTCGTGCCCCAGGGCGGCCACTTACCGAAGAGCACGTTTCTGAACACCACCTTAAATCGAGTTACACCCAACTACTTCGAGAGCTTGGGTATACCGCTGATTGCCGGGCGCAATCTCGAGTTGAGGGATGTGGGCACAAAGCCTTCGCACATCGTTGTCAACCGCGCATTCGCCGACTACTTCTTTCCCGGTCAGAATCCAGTGGGCAAAGCTGTGGTTCAAGGGGTGGATAGGACCAAGACGCCCACGGCGGTGATTACCGGAGTGGTCGGGACAGCAAAGTTCCGTTCGATGCGCGAGATGGATCCGCCCATCTACTATGCGGCTTCCGATATGCAGCATGCCGGCGGCGTCATGTACGTCCGGACGCATGGCGATCCGAAGCTTTTGGTGCGAGCTATACGGGGCATTTTCCGGGACCTCGCGCCAACTATTCCACTGGCTACCATCTTTCCGCTCCGGCAAGCGGTACAAGCCTCGCTTTGGCAGGAACGCCTGGTCAAGGTGCTGTGTGCGTTCTTCGGGTTTGCGGCGCTGCTGCTGTCTTGCGCCGGTATCTACAGCACTCTCGCTTATTCCGTGGAATTGCGTTCCCGGGAAATCGGCATCCGCATGGCCATCGGAGCGCAGGCTTACGACATCGTCCGTACGGTTTCCGGCCGTCTCGCCGCAGCCATTCTCATGGGCATTGCGGGAGGGCTGGCGGCGTCGGCGCTGCTGCTAAGATTCATCCGCAGCCTGCTGTTCCAAGTAGATCCACTGGATTTATCCTCGTTCACAGTCGCCGCCTTTGTTCTTCTGTTCTGTAGCGTGATGGCCGCTGCTGTTCCAATTTGGCGCGCCATCAAGGTAGAGCCGGGCATTGCCTTGCGGCAGGAATAATCTTCGGAGGTCTGCGCCAACCCGTCTGCAGCTTGGATTGACTCGCACTCTAAGGAAAATCCCGTATTTGCGGGAGGTGTTTTACGTGATATGCTCAGGCCATGATGAATGTAACGTCCAAAAAGTTAGTGGTCGTCAAACATCCGACTTCGACTTATGAAGTCCATTTGGAAATGGGCGATCCGCCCGAACGGCACATTGGCGGGCAGTCGCTAAACGAAGAGAGACTTCGAACTGAGCTCGGCCAGCATGGTTGCACCGAGAATCAGATTTCAGAAGCTATCGATAACCTGGGCGGCGATTCGCATTCCCACCAAATCCTCGTTGAACATTAATCCCAACTGTCTGTCCTGCTTGAATCAACGGAACGCCTGAGCCATCGGGCGTTCTGGAAATAGATGCTGTTAAATTCCGATGCGCTTGTGGCTGCTCTTGACACACCTGCATTTAGGAGCCTTTTTTATCTCGCTTTGCCATGGAAGTATGTCCAGAACCTTCTCTTCCTGCGAAGCCGAATCGTTTCTGCGAATAAAAGATAGCCGTCCCGCAATCATATTGGTCGACGATTCAATGTGCAGAATTTCCGCGCAGCTTACTTTTCGGCGTGCCTAATTTCCAAGCTTCCGAAAGTTGAACGCCGAGCTCTTCATCATCGATCGCATTCAGCTCAATTCCGACCCAGCCGCGCACTCCTACATAGGGAGGGAGAAAGTAAGTCTCCGGCCGCGTATGAATCAGCATTGCCTGATCGCCAGGCGGCGCCAGGATCCACACAGCAACGCGGCCGTCTCTATGGTGATTATTCGCGAACATTGCGAACATCTTCTTGCCTGTGAAGAATGCCGGCTCGCCATGCGATAGCTTCTCGGAGGTTCCCTGCAGCGACAGGCACAGCCGCCTTACTCGCAGCACCTGTGCGTCTGCTATGTCCGCCACGGATCGTAGCTCCCGATGTTCCAGATGTGTCCCTCCGGATCACGGCAAGTGAAGTGCTCGCCGCCGTAATCCTCGGTACGTAAATCGAGAAGAATTTCGGCGTCAGCTTCTTTCGCCCGGTCGTAAATACGCCGGACATCGTCGACCACCAGGTATTGGGTTTGCGTTTCGCGCCCTCCGATGTCTGCGGGCTGCACCATGTATGGGCTGAACGGGCTCTCGCGAATGGATCCCAGCATCAACATGCCGCCGCCCAGCGTCAATTGCGCGTGCTCGATGCTGCCCTTCTCGCCTTCATAGATCGCATGCTTTTCGAACCCGAACACGCGGCATAACCATTCGATTGCCTCCGGGGCCCGCTGGTAGCGCAGGCTGGGTATCACATTGTTTCGTGGTGCTTTCGTGTCGCTGCTCATGCGCTTACTATTTCACAGGCCCAGTGCACGTAAGAAACAGAACCGTGAAAGTTCTGCGGACTAATGACTTTCCAGTCGGGTACGGCATCGGCTGTCCAAGGCCGGACCAGCCGGCCTTCCGGTTCAACTCATTGAACTTTCCGGCTTTGGAGATTGGCGCGGGCTCTCTACAGCGGAAGTGTCAAATCCAGACGGGAGTATCAGCAAGCACCATCAGGCAGACTTTCGCCGCGGAACAGATGCCAAGTCAGGCTGTGTTCCTCCCAGCGCAGCCAGACGTTTTGAAGCTTCCCGCACAATCAACGCCTCGAGGCCAGCTCTTACCAGATCTGTTTCTTCCTGTATTTCCCGGGATTCCTGCGCTCTTTTGACTAGTGCTCTAACGATCATGAGCTTTGTTTTCATGCGCGTCACTTGCAGCGGGCAACTGTGGAAAGCATCGCCGCTGTTTCCGGCCATGAACCTGCGGTGCTTGAGAAGGTTCTAAGAGTGACCATAAGTGATCGTAACCTAAGCCGTGTTGCTCGGCTATGGCAGATTGTTTTCTTTCGTCACAGCCGGCTACAAGCTGTCGGATTGACCTCGTCGAGATGTACATCTTTTAAGAGGCATGTAAGAAATATTTGACACGTCTCAGCAAAGACGCTAGTTTAAGAATGTCAAATATTTTTGACAATTGAATAAATGCTATGCTGACAAACCTTTCTTACCGGGAGAAGACTCTTTATGCCTCGTTGGCGGCGGAGCTCGCTGTCTACGGACCTTACTTCTTCCTGCACCAGCAAAACTCTGTGGACAAGGTGGCCGGCATGATTGTCGGCATTATCGTGCTGCAAATTATCCTACAGTCGGCCATTGCCGCACTGACGCCCAATCGCATAACCGATGAGCGCGATCGGTTGATCGAGCTGCGAGGTTACCGGGCCGGATATCTAGCGCTTACTTCACTCATGGTGATCGGACTGGGCATGTTGTGGTTTCACGCGGCCGGCCATTTTCGGTTGGACAGCCGCTTGATGGGACTTCATTTCTTGAGTGTCTTCTTCGGGATGTTAGTCGTCGCGGATATCACGAAAACCTTCACCCAGATTGTGGCTTACCGGAAGACGCTCTGATGCCCGCGATACGCAATCAGATCCGGGAACTCCGGGCCCTCCGCGAGATAACGCAGCAAGAACTCGCCGATCAAGTGGGTGTCACACGGCAGACGGTGATAGCCATGGAACAAGACAAGTATTCGCCTTCACTCGAGACTGCGTTCAAAGTGGCAATCGCGCTTGGTGTGCCGCTCGATCAGTGCTTCCAATATGACTCTCGCGGTAAGCGATAACGCGCGCTCTTGTGATTTCGCATCGGTCAGGTGGGTTCTGTATCAGACCGAACTACAGTGTGGGTCGCCGGTTCACAATAATGCAGCTTCGTCAACTGCGTTCCCACGACGGGATCACTAGTCTTGCTGCTGCGCGAAGACGGGTTCTTTCCCTGCCAGCAGCAAACGTTCATCAAGAGCAGCCTTTACCAGATCTTCTTCCAGTTCATTCAGGCCTTGGGCATCTTTTTCGATCTTCGAGAGCATCCCTTGGATGCGCCCGCGAGAAGTCTCGCCCGGCAATGCCAGCGCATATGCGAATAGCGCGTCGGAACGAAGCTCTTCTTCAGCAAAGAGCTTGCGCAGGCCATCCAACTCCGTCTTGATTCCAAAATAGCCCACGCCCCACACAGCGCTGCGCCGCACTTCCGTATCGATATCAGAAATGTGCGGAGCAAAGTAATCGTGAAAGCCCGGGCGCATCGATCGCCACATGGCTTCCAGCGCCTTCGCCCTGTACGCGGTGTCCTGATAGAGCGAAACGATGGCATCCTTAACTTCGTTGCGATCCGCTTCCGGCGCGAGCCCAACCACTAGGCCGGCACGTTCTTCCAAGCTTGTTTCGCCACTGCGCAAGGCTTCGAGCATCGCGGTGACGACCTCCGTATTCTCCGTGACATGCATCAAGGCCTCCCAGGCGCGGGCGCGGACCGTGGAAGAGCTATCTGTTTGCGCCGCATGCAGCAGGGATTTGATCTGCCCTTCGCTCAATTCGCAATTGAAAAACGATGCTGCGGCCGCCGCCCGCGTTCCCTCATACGGAGCGGTCTCAAGCAGCTTCAGCCGCTCATCTTCATCCAGCGAGTCGACAGGGATCTCCGCCTCTTCCGGATAGCCGGACCAGATATCGAAGGGGAGTTCCTCAGAATTGTCTGCCGATACTCCCTGGGTGGAAGTCCCGGCATTCTGGTCGAGAGTTTCTAAAGCTTCTTCGATCTCGCTCTTAAGATCGGTTTCTTCCGGCTTGAGGTCGACGGCCGCGGCTTCCAGCGACCCGCGTGCGCGAGGGTCTCCGTAAACACCCAGCAGCAGCACTGTATCCGGGAGATCGAACTCCAGGCGTTCCAGAAGATGCTGCAGAACGCGGTCGTCTTTTACGCGCAAATTGGCAAGAATGAAAGCGACCTCGCCGCCTTCCGATTCGTCCAGGCGCTCGTATAGAGCCAGCAATGGTTCAAGAGCGGATTCGCCGAACTCTACCATCGCTTCCACGGCTTCATCGGGAATGTCGGTGGGTTCCTCTTCGATGTACCGAATGAAAAACGGTATGGATTCGGGAGTTTTCCAGTGGCGGAAAATCGAGATCAGCTCAGGGGCTAGATCTACTGCATCGGAAGACCGGTCTCGGCCGGCAAAGTCGAGTAGAGCAGGAAGGGACTCGTCCGGGCGGTCGAGCAGGGAGTGCAGGAATCTATGATCAAGGCCGAGGTACCCACTGGCGGCTGCCGCGAGCACCTCGGCCGGAGTTGCTTCAGATAATTTTTGAGGGTCGAGCAAACCCTATTCTACGATTCCGGTTCAACTACAACCGTAATCTCGGTGGTGACTTCGCGATGCAGCCGGACAGGCACTTTGAACTCGCCCAGAGTGCGGATAGGCTCCTCCAGAAGGACTCTGCGACGCTCGACATGATAGTTCTGCGCTTCCAGGACATCAGCAATGTCTTTCGCCGTGACTGACCCAAATAAATGGTCGTTTTCACCAACGCGATGCTTGAAAGTCAGCCGCACATTCTCCATGATTTGCGCTAGACCTTCCGCTTCGCCCTTCTGCTTGGCTTCACGCCGCAGATAGGCCTCGCGCTCCTGCTCGACAATCTTCTTGTTCGATGCAGTGGCCGGAACGGCGAGCCGTTTGGGAAGCAGGAAATTGCGCGCGTAGCCATCGGCAACCTTCACCAATGCCCCGCGCGAGCCCAGCTTTTCTATGTCTTCTCTTAAAATGATTTCCATATTTCAAGCTCCTGCTCACACCCGCGAAGCGAATGGCACCAGCGCAATGTTGCGCGCCTGCTTGATGGCTTCGCTTAAACGTCTTTGATGCGGAGTGCAAACTCCCGAAATACGGCGGGGAGTAATCTTTCCGCGCTCGGATATAAAGCCGGAGAGCATCTTAGAATCTTTGTAGTTGATGTCGTCGACTTTGTCGACACAAAACCGGCACACCTTTTTGCGCCGGAAGTATTGCTTCTTCCCCGTCGCGATCGCCTTATCGCCGCCGGTAGGACGCTGGGAAGCGGCAATAGGACGACCACCTCTTTGTTCTGCCATTTAGTTTTCTCCTTTATCTTTCCTGACGGTTACTCTGCTGGCGGAGCTTCGGGCGCTGGTGCGCCCGGCGCTCCTGGAACGGGCCCGGGTGCTTGCGACGGCATGGCCGGCGAAGATGCCATGGCAGGAGCAGACGGAGCAGGCGGCGGCTTGCGGAGGGCTCGCTTCTCACGGGCTTTCCTGCGCTTCTCGATACGCTTCATCTTCTCGTCGATGCGCACGGTAATGTACTTTATAACTACGTCGGACACCCTCAGACGGCGCTCGATTTCCTTCACCGTTTCGGGTTGGGCGGTAAACTGCAGCAGGATATAGTGACCTTCTACCTGCTTGGCGACTCGATAGGCGAGCTTGCGAATGCCCCACTTCTCAGTCTTGTCGAGCGTTCCACCGGTTTGGGTGATGATGCCCTTCAACTGCTCGATCACCGGATCCACTTCCTCATCAGTGGCATCCGGACGAACGATAAACAACTCCTCGTAAATCCTCATTGATCCTCTTTTGTCATGCCTCGGGCGCGGCGATTGAATTTCGCCATGGCCTTAGCGGCGCCTTCAGCGACGATCGTCTCAACAGCGTCCGCGGTATAGGACACCACTTCGCGTTCGTCAGGTTGTAAATCCCGCTCCAGGGGAGCGAGCACGTAATCGGCTGCATTCTGAATCGCATGCTCCGGGCGTATACCCACCCGGACGCGGGTGAAAACCTCCGTTTTCAGCGCGCCGATAATCGACTTGACACCATTGTGCCCAGCCGCCGAACCATTCTCTTTGATGCGCAGGGCGCACCAGGGAAGATCGAGTTCATCATGGACGGCAATCAGGTTCTGAGGAGCCAGCTTGCGAAACTGCATCACAGCGCTGATCCCCACACCTGATGTATTCATGAAAGTCTGCGGCTTCACCAGCAGCACCGGACTGCTGCCAATGAGACCGCTTCCAATCAAAGTGCCGCTCTCTTTCCGGGACACCGGGATGAGATGGCGGCTCGCCAACTCGTCGATGACCCAGAATCCGACGTTGTGCGGAGTCCGTTCGTAGCGGGAACCCGGGTTACCCAACCCCGCAATGCAGAAAGTGGAGCTCGCGGGACTCTGAGAAACGTCGGGCGGCACAAAAGAAAGCCCGGGCTACTTCTTCTTGGCCTCGCCGCCGCCTTCTTCCTCTTTCTTGCCCTTCTTGATGACTTCGGGCTCTGGGCCGGTGGCGATTGCGGTCTCCGCCTCGGGAGCCTCCTCCGCCTTCAGGGAAACTACGTGCGAGATCACCGCATCGGGAGCTGTAACCAGGGTCATCGATCCAGTCATGGGAATATCGCCGGCGCGAATGCTTTGACCGATGAGCATCTCCGTTACGGTCACGTCGAATTGCTCTGGAATCTCGTTTGGCAGGCACTCCACTTCTATCTCGCGGATCACGATTTCGTGCATTCCACCCTGCAGCTTCACGCCCTTCGGATCGCCATGTGTCAGGACCGGAACCTTGACGACGATGCGCCTAGTCAGATCGATGCGCTTCATATCGGCGTGCAGCAGATTGTCCCGAATCGGGTCGTACTGCCAGTCGACGATCATTACAGGGGTACTCTCGCCGCCCGTGATCGCGAGATTGAAAATCGTGTTGTGACCAGTCTTGCTGTTGAGAATCTTCGTAAGATCCTTGGGACTGACGGCGACTGCAGTCGAGCCGCCAGGAGCGCCGTAGAGAACCGCCGGCATCGAACCGCTGGCGCGCAATCGTCTGGCTTCATTCTTGCCTCGGGAATCTCGCGATTCGCCGTTGATTGTAAATCCTTTTACCATTTTCTGCCTCATCGCCAGAACGGCGGCTTCGCATTGAGCCGCCGGACTCCGGCTTAGATTTTACTCACCCCCGGCATCGCCGTGAGCTTATATAAATAAAGTGCTGATAGACCCACCTTCGTGGATCGATTGCACCGCACGAGCCAACAGGGGAGCTACCGAGAGTGTTCGAATTTTCGAGCACTGCTTCTGCTGCTCCCCATGCGGGATCGAATTCGTTACCACCAACTCTTCCAACGGAGACGCGTTGATGCGCTCCACCGCCGGACCGGACAACACAGCATGCGTTGCGAAAGCAGTTACTGACCTTGCGCCTTGCGCGATCAGAGCTTCCACACCTTTCACAAGCGTTCCGGCCGTGTCAACAATATCGTCGACGATCAGGCAATGCATGTCGCGCACATTGCCGATAATGTTCATCACCTCAGCCACGTTCGCGTCAGTGCGCCGCTTATCAATAATCGCCAGAGGACAGTTCAACCGTTTAGCAAAAGAACGGGCTCGCTCGACGCCCCCGGCATCGGGCGAGACAATCGCCAGATCCTGGCGTTCAAAACGCCCCTGAAAATACTCCACCATCACCGGCGCTGAAAACAAGTGATCGACCGGAATATCGAAAAAACCTTGAATCTGAGCGGCATGAAGATCGAGCGCCAAAACCCGGTTTGCGCCGGCCCGTTCTATCAGGCTGGCCACCAACTTTGCCGAGATTGGCATCCGCGGACGGTCCTTACGGTCCTGTCTCGCGTACCCATAGTAGGGTAACACTGCCGTGATGCGCTCTGCACTGGCGCGTTTCAACGCATCGATCATCAGCAGCAGTTCCATGAGGTGATGGTCGACCGGGCTACAGGTGGGCTGCACCAGGAAAACATCCGCGCCTCGAACATTTTCCTGGATCTGCAGGTGGGTTTCGCCGTCCGCAAACCGCCGGATCATGGCCGCGCCGATCGGACACGAGAGCGCTTCGCAGATTTCACGAGCGAGTTCCGGATTAGCGGTCCCGCTGAATACTTTGTAGTCGGTGTAGAGAGCCCGGGCTGTCTTGGACGCAGACATTTAGTTAGAGCCCAATCCGGCGCCTGACTCTGCCGCCTGCCGAAGCGAGCGCCTCCACAACTGCCGGTATTGACTTCGGGGTACAAAACGGACCGGAAACACCTGGAAACCGGGAAATGCATCGGCCGCCGTCTTCATGTGGTCTGCAGTAGGAAAGATGCCGAACAGAGCCGAACCGCTACCGGTCATGAGGGCAGGAGTTGCGCCGAATCGCCGCAATTTGCGCACCACGGAAGCCAGGGAACGATGAGTCTGAAACACAGGCTTTTCAAAGTCGTTGGTGAGGGCGAGCCGTTGGAGGTCGGAATTTTCCGAAGCCCAGGCGATCGCCTGAAACTCTCCCAGCATAGGGAACTCAGGTGGGGATGTCAACGCATTCGTAACAGTGTTGCCAGGCGCGAATGGGACAGATCGCTCCAGCGCCCGGTACGCCTCCCCCGTGGACACGTGAATGCCGGTGTAGACAACCAGAACGTGTTGCGCTGACTGCTCGGGAAGAGGGTAGATCTCGGTTCCCCGCCCCAGACCCAGCGCTGTTCCGCCGTGGAGAAAAAAAGGTACGTCGCTGCCCAGGACGGCGCCCAGCTCGGATAATTCAGCCGCCGTCGCACGCTTTCCTGCCAGGGCGGGCAGAGCAATTAGAGTCGCTGCCGCGTTGCTCGAACCGCCGCCCAGCCCTGCTCCCATTGGTATCTTCTTTCTCAAAGAGATGTCGATCTTTCCCCGGATCTTAAATCGTTCACAAACCAGATGCGCGGCTCGCAGAATAAGGTTGTCAGGGATGTCGACAGAGCTGTTCAGACGGACTTCAGACCGCTTTTGCGATTCGAACCCAATTTTCAGCGAATCGCGCAAACTAATGGTCTGGAAAATGGTTCGAAGCTCGTGGTAGCCGTCTGGACGCTTATGCAGGACTCGCAGGTCGAGGTTTAATTTGGCTAAAGAAGGTACGGTAACTTGCACCATCAATAGCTGAGCAGGGAGAACAGGTCGTACTGGGAAAGCTTATCGCGGCCATTCAAAAATGTAAGCTCGATTACGAATCCCAACCCGGCAACCGTGCCGCCGCATTGCTCCACGAGTTGGGCTACAGCTCTCGCCGTGCCGCCGGTGGCGAGCACATCATCGATGATCAGAACTTTCTGGCCAGGCTCGATTCCGTCGGCGTGGATTTCGAGTGTATCCGTGCCGTACTCCAATTCATATTCCACCGCGCGGACCGCGGCAGGTAGTTTTTTCGGCTTGCGCACCGGAACGAACCCGGCCCCCAAAGCATGCGCCATGGCGGGAGCAAAGAAATATCCGCGTGCTTCGATTCCTACAACCACATCGACGGCCAATCCCTTATAGTGGCTGCCCAGGGAATCGATGGTCTGCCGGAATCCCTCTTTGTCCTTTAACAGAGTTGTGATGTCGTAGAAATTAATTCCGGGCTTGGGGAAATCGGGAACCTCGCGGATCAGGTCTTTGAGGTGTTGCCCAGCCTGCTGGACAGAGGAAACGGATGCGGACACGCCGCTGATTGTAGCAAGTGCACGCCCGCGGTTAGAGCCGCTTGAATGACAAACGCGTCCCAGAACGGGATGGTGTGCAAGCGATGCCGGCAATCAAATCGTCGCCAGCAAGCGTCACCATGCGGTAGCTTTCTGGTAAGCTGGAGACCTTATCATCCTGAGCTTTCTCCGGAGCCACCTTAAATTTTCTGGTAGCCCCGAAATAATATTCCTGCAAACGTTACAAAGAAACGACTGCGTCTCGTTTCCGGATATGCCGAGTGATCAATTCAGAAGCGATTTTCCGTTTCTCGGGAACCGTGTTATCGTCCGTGAAAAGGATGATTTTGGCATCAAAGAACACCACGTTCGTGCAACTCCTCCCGGTTGAATTTCCAACCGGCAGAGATCTAAAAATCTCTCCGCTTTTCTCTCAGAGGCCAGGTCCGAGGATGCAATGCCTGCGAGGTAGTCCCGAATCAACTGGTTAACACTAGTTCCGAGAGACTCGGCTCTTTGACGCGCTGTAGCGATGACGTCCGCATCGACCGAAAGCGTGATATCAACATTCACCTAAATAATCTAGTACATAAGAAGTGAGCACGTAAGTACTGTAGGGCACTCGCCGGACCCGATTTCGCCCTCTGAGCTTGAATTCTTTGCCCAGTCTAGGTATCGAAAGGGTTTGCCGCTCCAGCTGTATGGGTAAGGACTCCTATCGCATACGCGATGGTCTCGCCTATTCCAGGAACTGCCCTCCCCGAGCGCAGGAATAAGCTTTCGCCCTCTCTGCGAAAGATGCACTGAAAAATTTTCGCGGAGCTGATTGCCGTCCTGCTCGAGGATGTTAAATTCGGTCGGTGTCAAGCCAGGAGGGGCGAGTAGTATCTATTCAAAACCGATCCTCCTTGATAGTCACCTCCAAACGCGCTTAAAGACTTTTCTCATTTTTTCCGATAGCGCAGTGGAGAGCTAGACCGAAGGAGTCACTTCTTGCATCTGTCCCAGCCAGAGGCCGAGCTTATTGCGAAGGTCGAGTTCCGTCACCGGCTTTGCGAGATAGTCGTTCATTCCAGCGGCGAGGCAGGCGTCGCGATCTTCGGCAAAAGCATTGGCGGTCATGGCAATGATGGGAAGCTTTGCTCCGGGTCCGCCGCCTTCGCGAATCGTCCGCGTGGCGTGAAGCCCATCCATCACCGGCATCTGATAATCCATCAGAACCAAATCGTACTCTCCAGAGGCAATCGCCTGAACCGCTTCCGCACCATTCGAAGCCAAATCGATGGCGCAGCCGAGGTTTTTGAGCATGATAGAGGCTACTTTCTGATTAACCCGGTTGTCCTCGACCAGGAGAATACGAGCTTTTCGATCGGAAAGCTCAGGATGGAGAATGGGAATCTCCATGACAGGCTCCTTGACTACTTCCTTCGATAGTTGGACGGTAAACCAGAAGGTGGAGCCGTCGCCGAGCGAGCTCTCGACTCCAATTTCGCCGCCCATCATCCCGGTCAGGCGCTTGCAAATGGTGAGACCGAGGCCGGTGCCGCCAAAACGGCGGGCAGTCGAGGCGGAAGCTTGAGAGAACGGACGGAAGAGCTTTTCCTGCTGCTCCTGGGTCATGCCTATGCCGTTATCGGCGACGGTGAAGAGCAGAATATGGTTTTCTTCGACAGAAGGAATGGCTTCGATTCGTAATTCAATGGCGCCTTCATCCGTAAACTTGATGGCGTTACTCAGCAGGTTCAGAACGATCTGGCCCAATCGGACAGCATCGCCGTTGACGCGGGCCGGAACATTGTCAGCAACCGAGAGAACGAGTTCGAGGTCCTTTTCCTCGGCCAGCACCTGGACCACGCGCAGGGCATTGGCAACCGTTTCCTGAACGCTGAAATTTTCCGCTTCGAGTTCCATGCGGCCAGCTTCGATCTTCGAGATGTCGAGCAAGTCGTTGATAATGGCGCGAAGAGTTTCGCCGGAACGCCGAATGACTTCGACGCAATCCCGCTCGGAATCGTCGAGATGCTTGCCGGCCAGGATAGAAGCCATTCCGAGAATCCCATTGAGCGGGGTTCGGATCTCGTGGCTCATCATGGCGAGAAAATCGCCTTTGGTTTGGGCCAGCGCCTGTGCTTCGCGAGTAGCGCGCTCCGATTCAGCGGCAAGACGGCTCAAGTCGCGGGCATACAGTTCCAACTGGTGGCGCGACGATTCCACCTCGAGCATGGCCTGCAGAACGTCGGAATGGGAGCACCTGCGTCCTGGCGGTTCGGCAGCAGGTTTGGGCTTTCGCTGCGCCACCGCCTTGATTGCGGGAGTCAAAGGCTTGTGGGGGAACATGATAACCCGGCTGATTTCGCATTCTGGCATGGGGTGCTGTAAGTTATTTCGGCAGCAGCAGGAAGAAACTCTAGGGGTAGAGCAAAGATTTCCGATTTGGACAGGGCAGGAAATGTCTGGAAGGCCTATATCCGTCCTATACCGTAGACAGACAGCTACACGATCAGCATGCAATCGCCGTAGGAGAAGAAGCGGTAGCGCCCGGCAACGGCGTGGCGATAGGCCGCCATGGCCAGATCATAGCCGGCAAACGCGCAAATCAAGACGAGCAGGCTCGATTCCGGCAAATGGAAGTTAGTGAGCATGGCATCAGTGCCTCGAAATCGATAGCCGGGCTGGATAAACAGGTTCGTTTCACCCTGGGCGGGCTGGTAACCCCCGCCGCGGAGCAGCGCCGATTCGAGAGTCCGGACGCAGGTCGTGCCGATGCAAATGCGGCGGCGGGCGGCCGCAAGTTTGCCGGCAGCCTCAGCCGGAAATTCGAAATACTCCTCGTGCAGTTTCACGTTTGCCAGATCACCGTCGCCTAACGGGGCGAACGTGCCGAGTCCGACATGCAGGGTGACGTAGGCGAGATCGCTTCCCGCGGCGCGGCAGCGGTCCAGCATTCCGGGCGTGAAGTGCAGACCGGCGGTCGGCGCGGCAACCGAACCCCTATGCTGTGCAAAGACGGTTTGATAGCGCTCGCGATCCGAGGCTTCCGGCGCGCGATGAATGTACGGCGGCAAGGGAACCCCGCCCAACTGCTCGATCTGCAGGGCTATCGGAATCTGCTCATTCGCGCCGGAGTGAAATCGGATGGTGCGTTCTCCACGCTCGCTTTTCTCCTCGATTTCAGCTTCGAGATGCGAGGAGAGCAGGATGCGATCGCCTCTCCGGACCCGCTTGGCGGGCTTGGCGAGAACGCGCCAGCGAGACTCATCCGGTTCCAGCGAGCGAAGCAGAAAGAGCTCGACTTCAGCGCCATCCGGACGATTCCGGCGGCCATGAAGGCGCGCGGAAAAAACGCGTGTGTTGTTCAGAACCAGGCAATCGCCGGCAGCAAGGTAGGATGCAAAGTCTTCGAATCGCGAATCAGTGAATGTGTTCCTGGCCCGATCAACCACCAGCATCCGGGCGGCACTGCGCTCCGGAAGCGGCGCCTGGGCAATCAGTTCCTCCGGCAGATCATAATGGAAGTCGGAAACTTGGGCCAAACCGTCATTTTAGGGATCGAGACTTCGTGCGATGAGACTGCGGCGGCAGTGGTCGACGAAAACGGCGTTCGATCGAGCGTTATCGCTTCGCAGTTTGACGTTCACGCTACCTATGGCGGCGTAGTGCCGGAGTTGGCGTCACGCGAGCACTTGCGAGCGATTGTGCCGGTGGTGAGGCAGACCCTCAGCGACGCCGGACTCACATTCCAGCAGTTGAGCGCGATTGCGGTTACGGCGGGTCCGGGCCTGATTGGTTCGCTGCTAGTCGGAGTGACGTATGCGAAGGCTCTGTGCTTCTCGCTCGACATGCCCTTGATCGCGGTCAACCATGTAGAAGGGCACATTCATTCCGTTCTTCTCGAGAACAAAGAGTTGGAGCTTCCGGCTTTGGCGCTGGTGGTCAGCGGCGGACATACCCACCTTTTCGCGGTGACCGCGCCCGGCGAATACCGGCTGTTAGGCAAGACGCGCGACGATGCGGCGGGCGAGGCTTACGACAAAGTCGCAAAGCTTTTGGGGTTCGGATATCCCGGCGGTCCCATCGTCGACAGGGTGGCGGCGCACGGCAATCCCAAGGCAGTGAGATTTTCACTCGCAAAGATGAAGGGGAATGCGCTGGACTTTTCTTTCAGCGGCCTGAAGACTGCAGTGTTGCGATGGAAAGAGGCACAGCCGGGAATCGATGAAGAGATTGCGCGCCGTCAGCAGAATCAAGATCATTCGCTGGAAGGATGGCTGGCGGTGACTCCAGAGCGCACGCGTGACCTGCTGGCAAGCTTCCAAGCGACGGTTATCCGTGAACTGCTGGGGCGGGCGCTAGTCGCCTCGGAAGAAATGGGCGCACAGAGCGTGATTGTGGCCGGTGGAGTCGCCTGCAACTCAGGCCTGCGGAACGAGGCGGCTAATCAGCAAACCGCAGGACTGCCTTTTTACTTTCCCGGCGTTGGCCTGGCGACCGACAATGCGGCCATGATTGCAGCGGCAGCTCTACCGAAGTTCCAACGCGGCGACTTTGCCGGATTCGACCTGCGGGCGAATCCAAACCTGACGCTTGCGTGATCCCAGCTAAATAGCCCGGCTGCCTATCGTTCCGGTGAATGCCGACAGCCCCTTGGAATCACAGTACATGACATTAAGCCACTACGCTGCCAAGCGCGTATTCGATCACCTGGTTCCAAATTCTAAGAGAGTCAAGCTCACTAAAGGACAGTGTTGCGTCAATCCTTCCGCAGGCGCCAGTGTGGACACATCTGAATTCTGGTAAATTGCAAAGTCTGCAATGAATCAAAAGCGAAAGGCGCAGCCCACTTGTATCGGTAAGTGGAGAGATATCGCCGGATCATCTAGCCCCTCCCGTCGCCCTGGACGGACTTCACCAGCTATCTCTGCCAGAGAATGCGAACCGATCGCCCTACCGCCAAGGCCATGATTCGCCACTTCGGCCTACGAATTTGCTGTTATGCGGGAGAACGGCTGTGCGGGATAAGCCGAAAAGCCGCCGTTCGGTGCAAGAGGTAGATCCCATCATGCCGGGATCTCGATCTGTCGATCGCTTGTGGGGCAGCCCGGGCGACAGATGCTAGCGTGAAGCTATGGGTCCTAAAGCTCCTGGCGAGCAGCCAAAACTTCCAATTCCCGGTGTAGAGAACATCATTGCGGTCGGTTCCGGGAAGGGCGGCGTTGGCAAAAGCACGGTGGCTGTAAACCTGGCGATCAGCCTGGGGCAGAGCGGCTACAAGGTCGGGCTGATGGATGCCGATGTCTACGGACCGAATGTACCGCTGATGATGGGTGTGAGTCAGACGCCGCATGCCATCGGGCAGCGGATACAGCCACTGGAAGCGCACGGCATCAAGCTGATGTCGATGGGCTTTCTAAATCCCGGCGATAAACCGCTGGTGTGGCGCGGACCGATGTTGAATAGCGTGATTCAGCAGTTTTTGCGGAGCGTGGATTGGGGCGAGCTCGATTACCTGATCATCGATCTCCCGCCCGGCACTGGAGATGTCCAGTTAACGCTGATTCAAACCACTCCCCTGACCGGTGCGGTGATCGTAACCACGCCGTCGGACGTCTCCATGGAAGATGCGCGCAAGGCCGTCCACATGTTCGAGCAGGTACGCGAACCGGTATTGGGAATTGTCGAGAACATGAGTTATCTGGAGCACAACGGCGAGAAGCTGTATGTATTCGGCAAGGGCGGCGGAGCTAAAACAGCGGTCCAGATGAATGTACCGCTGCTGGGCGAGATTCCGCTCGATCCAAAAACGCGCGAAGGCGGCGATTCCGGCCGGCCGATTGCGACCCAGGGCAGCAGCGCCCAGGCAGAGCGCTTTCAAGCCTTGGCCGAAGTGGTGAGGGCGCGTGCCGAGGAGAGCAAAAATCGCTCGCGGCCTACGATTACGGTGGCGGACTAGGCAGGCGGCGATGGCAACGCAAAGCAAGATTCCCGCCGACACTAGTTCGAGCCAGTAATCATTCACTGGCAATCCGAAGACGGCGTTCTGGACAAGTCTCGTTCAGCAGAAGCGCCAGAACTCCGCTCTTGCAAACGCAGTGCTTCAACCAGCTCTGAACAAGATTGTTCGCTTTGGAGGAACCCTCGCCAAACGGGCCCGGTGTCAAGCGCCCCGCCCGAAGAGAATGAGAGTTCCTTTGCTGAGTGGCGGCGCACAGCCGTGCCCTTTTCGCTCCTATGGCTACCGCCCTCAAGACGTCTGCCGGTTAAGCCCAAACGGGATAGAAGATGATAGGCGTCTGACGTCAGGCTTGGCTATTCCATCCGCAGGGCCTTCATCGGATCGATGCTCGCGGCGCGGCGGGCGGGAATGAACGCGGCGATCAGGGCGGCCAATGATAGCGACGCGATGGCGATGGCGAGAGCCGCAGGGTCGGTGCTCGTTATTCCGTAGAGTTGATTGCCCAGCAGCTTCCCGGCTCCAATAGCCAGCGGAATGCCTAGCAGCAGGCCCAAGCCCACCTGCTTGAACGCGCCTTTCAGCACCAGGCGAATGACGCTACGGCGGTCTGCTCCCAGCGCCATGCGGACGCCGATTTCGTTGGTGCGGCGCGCGACGCTGTAGGCCGTGACTCCGTAGAGTCCCACGGCGGCGAGCAACAGCGCCACTGCGCCGAACAAGCTGGCCAGGCTGGCGACCGCGCGCTGCTGATTGAAGTTCATGGCAACCTGCTCTTGCAGGCTGTTCACGTCGATAACGGTAATGTTGGGATCGACATCGCTGCAGAGCTTGCGTAGTTCCGGTTCGAGTGACGCGACACTGCGGCTGGTCTTCAGCAAAATCCCTTGGATGAAGCTCGAGCGGGTTTGCAACTTGGCGAATAGATCGTTTGCATAATCGACCCGCTGAGCCAGAGGAAGAAAAAACATGGGGCGAACAGGAGCGTTCGGCTGGGTGTATTTGGCGTCGCGAACGACTCCAATAATCTGGAACCGGCCGGCTTCGGCAGGTAAGCCGATCCCGAAATGCTGTCCGATGGGGTCGTCGCCTTTGATGAACTTCTTTATGAATGCCTGGTTGACGATGGCAACCGGAGTGGAACCGGTGCGGTCATGATCGTCGAAAGCGCGACCGCGGGTGAGAGATTGTCCAGCCGCGGCAAAGTAGCCCGGAGTGATGCGGTCCCAGGAAGAACTTTTGTCGGAGTTCGGGCTGGGCGACGGGTGGCCTTGGATGTAGACAGCTTCGCTCCAGTTGTCAGTGAAAGGGTTGTATAGCGCCAGACCCGCTCTCTCAATGCCTTTGACTTCCTGGAGGCGGTTCAGCAAGTTGCGATAGAGCGCGTCAAGTTGGCCGGCGGTGTAGGTGGCGGGGGCGGGGTTAAGGTAGACAGCGACCCGGCCCTTGGTATCGAAGCCGAAGTTCTGGTTTTCTAAATTTCCAAGGCTGCGGGTCAGCATACTCGCGCCGGCAATTAAAACGATGGACAGCGTGGCCTGCACAACCAGCAGAGTTTTCTGAGGAAGAGACGAGCGGTCACCGGTGCTGCGGTTTGCGCCGCGCAGAGCTTCCACAGGCTGAGTGCGGGTGGCGAACCAGGCTGGAGCGGTTCCGAAGAGGATGCCAGTCAGGATGGACGCCCCTAATGCGAATGCGAGCACGGGCCACGAAGCATCGGGATTGATAGGCACAACGGAGCCTCGATCGAACGAGAGAGCAAGGATAAGACGCGTGGCGCCATCTGCCACAAATACTCCCAGCAGGCCGCCGATGATTGCGAGGACCACGCTCTCGGTCAGCGATTGGCGAATGAGGCGGCCGCGCGACGCTCCCAACGCCATGCGGAGCGAGATATCGCCGCGCCGGACCATGCCGCGGGCGAGCATCAGATTAGCGATATTGGCGCACGCGATGGCGAGAACCAGGCAGCAGACCGTCAGCAGGATGTAGAGCGTGGGGCCGTAATCCTCTTTCATGACCATCACGCCGGAGCCCGCCGGAACCACATTTAGAAATTGCTTATTGAGCGAGCCCTTTACCACGGGCATCAACGCCGCCGGCCACCCGCTTTCGTGGATGAGCCACTGGCGCAGGAAAGCGGTGAGACGCGCCGACATACCGTTTACGGGGGCTGCCGGACGCAAGCGCCCGATGACGCGCAACCATGCCGAGTTCGATTGCCTCAGGATAGAGTTCTTACCGCGCACCAGAGGCTCCTGCTGCAGAGGCAGCCAGATATCGGGAGGATCACTTCGGAGAGTCTCACCAAAAAAGCCGAGCGGCGCGATTCCCACGATGGTGAACGGGTGGCTATCGACAAGAACAGTAGAACCAACCACGGCTGAATCGCCGCCGTAATGGGACTGCCAAATGCGGTGGCTGATCACGGCTACCGGCGAGGCGGAGGCTCGGTCATCGGCTTCACGCAAGAGACGTCCCGCGTAGGAGCGTATCCCGAGGACTGAAAAATAGTTGCCGGTGACAAACTCCCCATGAAGAGCCTGGTTAACCTTATCGACGCCAGCGCGGCGAACAGCGATTTGATGCGGGTAGGAGTCGAAGGCTGTCAGGCTCTCGAATTCCGGCGTTTGCGACTTTAAGCGCTCGAACAGAGGGAAGGTAACCATGCTCCAGTTGTCCTGGGGGCCGCCGTTGACACAGCAGTCATTGGTGTCGCCGATGCGATAAAGCGCCGCTGGATCGGCAACCGGCAAGGACCGCAGCATAATAGCGTGGATCAGCGAAAAGATGGCCGTGGTGCCGCCGATTCCCAGCGCCAGGGTGAGCGCTGCGGTAATGGTGAAGACCGGCGCCAGACGGAACTGGCGCAGCGCGTAGCGGATATCGGCGATAAGGGTTTGCATAACAAAAGTTCTCCCGAAAAAGGAGCATTTTGCCAGCCATCTCTGAAACCCTGAAAATTGGCCCTTTGGGGCTCGCGAGGAGGAAACAAACTGTCCGGTTATGGGATTCTACTGTCCGGATCCGGTCACATTTTTAGCGAGTCTTCTGCACCCGGCGGCCGCGTGGAACAGGACTCCAGATACGCGGTTATCAGGGAAGTCAACTCCTGCCGAAGAGTGTTGAACTCCTTCTCGGGAACAGTGGACTCTACCAACCTCCGGCTGACGCCGGCCATGGAGCCCTGCATCATCAAAGCTACTGTTTGCGCATCTTTCGTGAGCCGTTCACAGGAACTCGCCAGCATTCCAGCAATTGCTTTGGTAGACCGGACTCCTACCTGCTGCGCGACCTTTGCGCCGCCCACATCGGAGCTTACGGAATACAAAGCGACACTCGCTTTCGCGTTCCTCATCTTGGCGTTCAGGAAGGCGTGGATGAGAGCTTCCGCCATGCGCGGGAGAGTGCTCCCCTGCTGCTCCCGGCAGACTTCTTCGATGGCTTCGGCAACCTGATCGAGGTGGCGGGTCAGGACGGCATTCAGGAGAGCGCTTTTGTTCGGGAAGTACTGATAAAGAGTTCCCACCGATACACCGGCCCGCGAAGCCACCCTGGTTGTGGTCAGCCGTTCCTTCCCGATGGCGACTAAAACCTGAAGGGTGGCCTCGAGAATGGCGTCGACGCTGGCGGCAGATCGCGCTTGAACCGGCGATTTACGGGGATCCAAGACCATGTGTGAGTGCTGGGGCAAATGCGAACTCCTAATCTGAGGCTTTCTTCATCTAACCAAAGGTAAACGCAATTTTTACAGGAGAACCGAATGACAGAACAGACAACTCTTGGCGGCAGCTTTACGTTGCCGGACAAATCGATGACTTTGAACCGCATGGGCTATGGAGCGATGCAACTGGCCGGCCCGCAGGTTTGGGGACCGCCGCGTGACATTGACGCCGCCCTAGCCGTCCTGCGGGAGGCGATTGCCTCGGGAGTGAACCACATCGACACTAGCGACTTCTACGGTCCGCATGTGACCAATGAGATTATCAAGCGTGCGCTGCATCCCTATCCGGATGCCCTGGTGATCGTGACCAAGGTGGGCGCTCGCCGGACAGCGGACAAATCCTGGACAACCGCTCTATCGCAGCAGGAACTGACTGATGCAGTTCATGACAATCTCCGGAACCTTGGTCTCGATAAACTTGACGTGGTCAACTTGCGGGTCGGCGGAGTGCATGGACCGGCGAAAGGTTCCATCGAAGCACCATTGACTGCGCTTGCGGAACTCAAGAGTCAGGGGCTGATCCGGCATCTTGGACTCAGCAATATCAATCCTGAGCAGTTAGCCGAGGGTCAGAAAATCGCGGAGATTGTCTGCGTGCAGAATAACTACAATTTGGCGCACCGGAAAGATGACGGATTTATTGAAGACCTCGCAAAGCAAGGCATAGCTTACGTTCCATTCTTCCCGCTCGGGGGATTTAATCGGCTGCAGTCTTCGGCACTCGACTCGGCGGCAGCATCACTAGAGAGCACTCCCATGCAGGTCGCCCTGGCATGGCTGCTTCAGCGTTCGCCGAACATCCTGCTAATTCCGGGCACATCTTCCGTGGAACATCTTCGGGAGAACCTGAAGGCTGCAACGCTGAAAGTTCCGTCTGAAACGATTGCCGATCTCGATGCCATCCGGGCGGCTGCTAAACAGTAGCTCTGGGAAAGACCACCGCCCGCTTTACTCAAGACGCCTCCCGCGGAAGCGGATCGGTCTTCAGCTTAGAACCGGTACTCCACTCTGTGAAAGGCTTCATGACAGTAACCGAGTTATCGCGTTCGCGCCAGGTACCCCGGAAGTAATCGCGGTTCATGGAGGCAATTACTTCCAGGGGGATCTGCTTCGGGCACACGCCCGTGCACTCTCCGATGTTGGTGCAGCCTCCAAAGCCTTCTTCGTTCACCTGGCTGACCATACGAATGGCTCGTAGATCGCGTTCTGGCTTGCCTTGGGGAAGCACTCCAAGGTGGGCGATTTTCGCTCCGGTAAAGAGAGCCGCTGAAGCGTTGGGACAAGCCGCAACACAAGCTCCGCAGCCGATACAGGCGGCCGCATCCATTGAGCGATCGGCGGTCTCTTTAGCCACTGGCAGCGCGTTCCCATCCGGTGCGCTCCCGGTCGAGACCGAGATGTATCCACCGGCGGCGATAACGCGATCGAAAGACCGGCGGTCAACGACCAAATCTTTAATGACCGGGAATGGAAGCGCGCGCCAAGGCTCGAGAACAATCTCCTGGCCGTCTTTGAAGTGACGCATGGTTAACTGGCAGACTGTGGTGGCAGGCAGCGGGCCATGGGCAACACCGTTGATCATGAACCCGCATGAGCCGCAGATTCCTTCACGGCAATCGTGCTCGAAGGAAATTGGTTCTTCGCCGCGTTCGATAAGCGATTCGTTCAAGACGTCGAGGCATTCGAGCATTGACATATCCGGATTAGCATTCTCGACCGGATAGCTGACGAATTTACCCTTCGACTTACGGCCGGTTTGCCGCCAGACCTTGAGTTTGACTCGCATTTACTTATAGCTCCTTTGCGATGGATGAACGTAATCGAATTCGAGAGATTCCTTTACCAGTTCCTCGGGATTGCCGCAGCCGCGGAAAGCCCAGGCGGCGACGTAAGAGAAGTTTTCATCGTCACGCTGTGCTTCTCCCTCCGGCGTCTGGTATTCTTCGCGGAAGTGGCCGCCGCAGGACTCGTTGCGTTCTAGCGCGTCGACGCACATCAACCGTCCTAGTTCGAAAAAGTCGGCAACCCGGCCGGCTTTTTCCAGGCTTTGATTCAGGTCCTCCGCGCTTCCAGGAACGCGGACATTCTGCCAGAACTCTTCCCGCAACTCGTCGATCTGCCCAATAGCGGATGTCAGATCTTTCGCGTTCCGTGACATGCCGCAGTTATCCCAGATAATCTTACCCAGCTGCCGATGGAAAGAGTCGACGGTGCGCTTACCGTTTATCCCCAGAAGCCGCGAGAGAGTTGCCTGCACGGAACTGACCGAAGCTTTAACCTCGGGGTGAGTATCGGGAATCTTCTCCAGCTTGTTGGAGGCAAGGTAATCTCCAACGGTGTACGGAATGATGAAGTAGCCATCCGAAAGGCCTTGCATCAAGGCACTTGCGCCAAGACGGTTGGCTCCATGATCGGAGAAGTTGGCTTCACCGGCAACGAAAAGCCCAGGAATGGTAGACATCAACTGATAGTCCACCCACAATCCGCCCATAGTGTAGTGAATGGCCGGGTAGATGCGCATGGGCACGGTGTAGGGGTCTTCATCGGTGATGCGCTGGTACATCTCGAAGAGGTTTCCGTAGCGCTCTTGGATGGTCTTTTTGCCAAGGCGGTTGATGGAATCAGCGAAGTCGAGGTAAACACCCAGACCGGTCTCGCCAACCCCGCGGCCCTCGTCGCACACATATTTGGAATTGCGGGAAGCGACATCGCGGGGAACGAGATTGCCAAAGCTGGGATACTTGCGCTCTAGATAATAGTCGCGCTGGTCTTCGGGAATCTGATCGGGCTTGCGCTTGTCACCCTCTTGTTTCGGAACCCAGATGCGGCCGTCGTTACGCAGCGACTCGCTCATCAGGGTGAGCTTCGATTGATAGTCGCCGGAAACGGGAATGCATGTGGGATGGATCTGGGTAAAGCATGGATTCGCGAACAGGGCGCCGCGCCGGTGGGCCCGCCAGGAGGCCGTAACGTTCGAGCCTTTCGCATTGGTAGAGAGATAGAACACGTTGCCGTAGCCGCCGGTTCCAAGAATCACTGCATCGGCAAGGTGAACGTCGAGCTCGCCGGTTACCAGATGGCGGGTGACAATGCCACGAGCGCGCCCGTCGATGACAATCAGGTCGAGCATCTCGGTGCGCGGATACATGGTGACGGAACCCGCATCGATCTGGCGCTCTAAAGCTTGATAAGCACCTAAGAGAAGCTGCTGCCCGGTTTGTCCGCGCGCATAGAATGTGCGGGAGACCTGCGCGCCGCCGAAGGATCGATTTGCCAGGGTGCCGCCATACTCGCGGGCGAACGGAACGCCCTGCGCAACGCACTGATCGATAATGTGGACACTGATCTGGGCTAGACGGTAAACGTTGGCTTCGCGGGCGCGGAAGTCACCGCCCTTTACGGTGTCGTAGAAGAGCCGGTAGATGCTGTCGCCATCGTTCTGATAGTTCTTAGCGGCGTTGATTCCGCCCTGCGCGGCAATGGAGTGAGCACGGCGGGGAGAATCCTGAAAGCAAAAACAACTCACCTTGTAGCCGAGTTCACCCAAAGTGGCAGCGGCGGCTCCACCGGCTAATCCGGAACCGACAACTATCAGCGAATGACGCCGCTTATTGGCGGGGTTCACCAGCTTCATATCGAAGCGGGTACGGTCCCATGCGGTTTCAATGGGACCGGAAGGAAGACGGGAATTCAGATCCATTTAATTGACCACACCTAAGAGCACGGTTACGGGAATCGAAATAAACCCAACTGTGACAATGACTGCGAACGTAGCGGCAGCAACGCGAAGAATGGGCGTGTGGCGCGGGTGATTGATGCCCAACGATTGGAACATGCTCCAGACGCCGTGACGCAGGTGCAATCCGAGAAGAATCATCGAAAATATGTACCAGGCAGAGACGTACCAGACCTGAAAACCGCCTACCGTGTTCGCATAGACATCGCCCTCGACGAAACTGCTGCCCGGATGAACGATGCCCGCGGTGAGATGCAAAAGATGAAAGATGACGAAAGCCAATAGAATGGGTCCGCTCCAATACATGGTGCGCGAAGCATATGTGGAGACGGTGTTGGCTCGATGGGCATAGCCCACAGGCCGTGCTTTAGTCTTGCGTAGGGCCAAACCCACGGAAGCCCAGATATGCAAGCCGACGGCTGCTAGCAGGCCGATTCGAACCATCCAGAGAAATTCTGGAATGCCATGCAGAAAGTGCCCGTATGCGTTGAATTTCTCCGCACCCATATAGATCTGCATATTGCCGAGCATGTGCCCGATGACAAATGCGAACAGGATGAATCCCGTGACGGCCATAACTACTTTTTTTCCGTTCGTCGAGGCCCAAAAGCGCGCCGGACGAACTTCGTGCGCGCCCACTACCGTTGTTGCCATATTGCGGTCCTGTTGATTTAGATGTCTGAAAGAATCACGCGACGGATTTTTGGGTAGCGGTAACTGCACCCGTTACTACGCCCGATCCCGCCGGATTCAGTTGTAGGGCCTGCTAGAACCCGGTACGATTTCAGCGTAGCAAGTGGTAGTGGGCTCGCCGCCGGACAGCTTGCCGGACGATAATACAGAAGACGCAATGGCCACACAGCCAAGACACTTCATCACTGTCGAAGAATTCTTAGAGGCAGAAGAGAGGGCCCCTGAACGCCATGAGTATTTGGACGGCCAGATCTTCACGATTCCCGGCGCATCAGCGAATCATTCTCTGATTTCGGCAAATATTCTTACTCAGGTGGGGGGGGGCAACTCCTGAATACATCCTGCCGCGCGCGCGGGGCAGACATGATGATTCGGACTTCGCCTTTGGGCCTGTACAGCTACGCTGACGTGGTTGTATCCTGCTTGCCTGAACAGTTAGACAAGAACACACTGCTGAACCCTGTCGTCATCGTTGAGGTGCTGTCCGCTAGCACACAAGACTATGACCGAGGTGGGAAGTTCCAGCGCTATAGGGCGATACCTTCGTTCCGGGAGTATCTCATTGTCGCGCAAGATCGCATCTACGTCGAACACCACATCCGGGAAGGCTCGGACGAGAATTTGATTTGGACCATGCGCGAGCGGACCAGGCCGGAAGACGTTATTTCGATAGCCGCCGTGAATGCCACTTTCCCTCTCTCTGCTGTCTATGCCGGAGTCTCGTTCGATAAAGAGCCAGTGACGCCGGGCTCCTGAAGCCCCTCTGCAAAATAAACTCTGCCGCGCATGTTCTTGTAGCAGATTGCCTACCGTAGGCGATCTGCTATTCTGTTTCGCAGCAAAACGTCTATGGGCAATCGTGACGGAGCGGCTAGCCGCATCGATGTTCTTCAGGGAACGCTGGATCTGCTTATCCTGCAAACGCTTCAGTGGGGGCCGCGGCATGGCCATGGGATCGGGCAGGCAATACGCATCAGCTCCAAAGACGCATTACAGATTGAACACGGCTCCATCTACCCTGCCCTGCACCGCCTGGAAAGCCGCGGGTGGCTGGCTTCCGAGTGGAAGATTTCGGAAGCGAGCCGCCGGGCCAAATATTACAAGCTGACTGCGCTCGGTAAGAAGCAGATGGCCGAAGAGCAGAGCAAGTGGAAGCAATTGGTGCGAGCAATCGCGCGGACGGCAAAACCTATCGAGGAGTAGGCACATGTTTCGACACCTTTTCCGGAAGTGGTTACCGAAGCAGGAAATAGATGAAGAGTTCGAGGCGCATGTCGCCTTGGAAACTCAAGTTCTTGAAGAGCGCGGCCTCGACCGCCGACAGGCCGAATTACAAGCGCGCCGCTCATTCGGAAATAGATCCCAATTGAAAGAGGAGACTCGGGAGGCGTGGGTTTGGTCCTCGCTCGAGCGTTTGTGGCAGGATCTTCGATACGCGGCCAGGACACTACGCCGCAACTCTGCCTTTACTCCAGCGGCCGTTCTTTCGATCGCGCTCGGAATCGGCGCAGGAACCGCAGTCTATAGCATTGCCGACACGGTTTTCCTGCGTCCCCTCCCATATGCGCATCCTGAGCAGTTGACGTGGGTAGCCGTCCAATACTCTCCGAAAATGGGGATAGAGTTCCTGGGTTCGCCGGAGTATGTTGCCTGGCGGCGAGATAACCACGTCTTTCAGAGTCTGGCGGCAACTCAGGCCTCGGGTGGCGAGACGATGCTGCTAAACGGAGAGAACGCAGCGGAAGTACGCAACGTGCGTGTCTCGGCAAATTTCCTGAAGGCTTTGGGTACACGTCCTGCGCTGGGCCGCGACTTCAAAGTTAGTGAGGAGCTTCCGAACGGCCGGAAATCCGTTCTTCTCTCGGATCGAGTCTGGCGGCAACGGTTCGATGGCAGTGCGGAGATTCTGGGCAAAATCATTCGAATGGATGGCCAGCCGTACACGGTAATTGGCATCCTCAAGCGATCGTTTGTATTCCCGATGGACGTGAAGATAGATGTCCTCACCACACTGCCTGTCTCTCCCACCGCGAGCTGGCAAGATCGTTCTGTTTCGACCTGGGCCGCTTACGGCAGACTCGAGCCCGGAGAGAGCATGACCAAAGCGCGCGCTGCCCTCGAGCAATTGCTAGCCAGAAGCAGGGAAGGTTTGCCACGCGCTCTTCGTTCGAACCCGAAACTGATCTTCCAACCGCTTCAGCAGCATCGCATTGGGAACGCGACAATACTGCTTTCGGTTCTAATCGGCGCTGTCACGTGCCTTCTGCTGATCGCTTGCGCCAATGTATCGAACCTGCTGCTGGCGCGGTGGTCCGCCCGGTCCGGTGAGCTTGCTGTTCGCGCAGCTATCGGAGCTGGACGGGCGCGGCTGGCGCGTCAACTGTTGACCGAGGCGGCGCTGCTAACCTTCGTGGGTTGTGCTTTGGGCCTGCTGCTAGCTTTTGGCGTGTTGCGCGGCTTCGTTTACTACGCGGGAACTGAGTTACCGCGCCTGCAGGAAGTCTCTTTCGACACTCGCGTGTTTTTAGTGGGCTTGCTTCTTTCACTCTTCACAACTCTGCTTTTTGGCGGATTACCGGCATGGCACGCCGGACGGCTGGATATTCAAAGAGTGCTCCAGCGAGCGGGCCGCTCCGGCGTCGCTGCCGGACATACTCTCGCCAAGCGTGCACTGATAGCCGGAGAGGTGGCGCTTTGCCTGGTTTTGCTTTCAGGGGCGGCGCTGTTGATGCAAACGCTTTGGCATCTCCGGAACGACCGGCTGGGCTTTGAACCCGAACACGTTCTCACCATTACGATTCCGCTAAAAGGGACAAAGCTCGCAACCGGCAATCGCAAAGCGCTCCTTCGCGAATTGCTGGATTTTACGCGCCGCATTCCTGGTGTCGAAGCAGCTGCGCAAAGCGAATGCAGCCCACTTTCGGGCGGGCCCCTTGGAGTGACGTTCTCGCGATCGGACCGTCCATTCCCTGAAGCATTCCATCTAGGAGACAGCATTGGACTTTGCGGCACAGGCTCTGACTACGCTAGAGCCGCTGGAATCCGGGTTGTGAGCGGCCGGTTTTTCACTGAACTCGACTTTGATCACCCCGACACGCTAGCTGTAATTAATGAGACAGCTGCGCGCACTTTCTTTCCCGGAGAAGACGCTATCGGCAAGCAGATCATGGGACGACGGCAATCCCCCGATTCGCCCGTACGGCAGGGATGGAAAACCGTGGTGGGAATCGTCTCGGATTCGAAGAATCGAGGCCTCGACTCCCCGGCAGCCCCACAGGCGTTTATCAACGGCATCACCTACCCGCAAGGCGCCCAAGCGCAACTGATCGTGCGCAGCGTCGGCGATCAGCGCGCACTGGAAGCCGCGATTTCCGGCAAGCTCCGCTCTATGGATGCAGGACTTATTGCAGAGTTCAGACCTCTGGATAAGACCATCACTGAAATGAGCGCAGGAGCGCGATTCAACGCCATTCTGGTTGGGAGCTTCGCAGTGGTCGCAGTTCTGATGGCGCTGGCCGGCGTTTATGGGGTGCTCGCATTCGCGGTGTCGCAACGCACTCAGGAGATCGGAATTCGTATGGCTTTGGGCGGCGCAAGGGGACGCATTTTCAGGCTTGTGCTGAGAGAGGGGATCGGCCCGGTGTTCGCCGGGATCGCGTTGGGGTTGGCGGCGGTGCTTGGCTTGACGCGGTATATGAAAACCGTGCTTTACGGTGTGAATGCGACAGATCCAATTACTTTCACCACCGTCGCGCTGGGCCTTGCCGTGGCTGCTGGTGTCGCGATTGCAATTCCGGCGCGGCGGGCATCAAGGGTGGATCCGATGATGGCTCTGAGACATCAGTAAGCCGGGCTCGCGGCCTGGGACAAACGAAAAGTGAGCACGGCACTTGACAATTGTGATACTTTTAAGTGTCTTTGCCATTTCCAGGTGATTTCCAGCCGCTTCTTCCCCTCCAAGGTTCATTCAGCTCGTTTTAAGCCCGCATGACAAAGAAAATCTTCAAGTATTCAGAATAAGGATCAATAGCATGACCAATATTTTTGTCGGCAATTTGAGCTATCAAACGACGCAAGATGACCTGCAAGCCGCTTTCTCTGCCTATGGAAACGTCGAGAAGGTAAACATTATAACTGACCGGGACACCGGTCAGCCTCGGGGATTCGCGTTCGTCGAAATGTCGAATGACCAGGAGGCACAGGCGGCGATTACGCAGCTAAACGGCGCCGATCTCCAGGGGCGAGCCATGAACGTAAACGAAGCCCGTCCGAAAACCGGCGGTGGTGGTGGTGGCGGCAACTCGGGTGGACGCGGCGGCAACTCCGGCTATGGCGGAAGCCGCCGCCGGGAATCACGCTGGTAACCAGAGCGCCAAAGTAGCCCGCCTCCTGATGTACTCCAAGGATTTGACATTTTCTTTGGAGTACATCGCTGATGTCCTTCCCATTTTCCCTCTCCGCCGTTAGCAATTCTTAAATTCAGAGCGCTAAGTCCAGCACTACCAAACTACAGCTTGTTTTCACCTGTTACTTTTTCTTGGTTCCTGGCACCTATAAGCAGATATCCGTTATATGCTAGAAGCCGGCTGGGATTGCAAGCGACAATCGCCCGTCTGGGAATTGGAGGGACTTGCAATTGATAAGCGAAAAGGGCGCACAGAGCATTGCAGCGTGCCGCCCCTCGGAAAAGCAAGTAGTCTGCGTTTCGGGCGCGACGCCTGATACCAGACTCGTCTTGCGGGCGTTTATCAGAAAACTTCCAGCTCTTCTTCTTAGCGCAACCTTTCTGTCCTTGGTTCCAGCTTCACAGGCAGCAACACTGCCAGCCGGGACGCAGTTAGAAGTGCGCCTCATCTCGGGTAGCGGTTCCCGGGTCTCGCATCCCGGCGACCGCATCGAGGCCCGAATCATTGCCCCGGTTCTCGAAAAAGACCGCTTGCTTCTCCCGGTAGGCTCTCTGGTTTCCGGAGAAATCGAAAGCGTGGACCGCTTGGGTCTCGGACTGAAGCATTACACCGCAAGCCTCCAATACCGGTTCGATTCGGTCCGGTTGCCCGATGGAAGGGTCTTTCCTGTGAAAACCCAGGTCCGGCAAGTAGAAACGGCTCGGGAACGCGTCAGCGAGTCGGGAGTTATTGGCGGCATCTATCCGACTGCGAGTCTGTCGTCGGGAGCCTCGTTCTTCGTGTCGGCTCTGATCTCCGAGCCTGCCATTGCGGTTCCTATGCTTGCGGTAAAGTTCCTGATCGCGCGTTCGCCCGACGGCGAAATTTATTTCCCAGCGGGAACCGAACTGATTCTCGAAACAACGAGCGACGTAGCAACCCCCAATTTACGCGCTGCGCCAGACGCAGTTGCCGCCATGTCAAGAAAGGATCGCTCCGGCGCGCGGCGGTTATTAGAGAGTCTGCCGCAACAACAAGCCGACCTGGGAGGGCGTCGGCCTTCCGACCTTGTGAATGTCTTGTTACTGGGAAGCCGCGATCAAATCAATCGCGCTTTTCAAGCAGCGGGATGGAACGGCGCGCACCGGCACTCGGCGGTTGCGGTGTACCGGATGTACCACTCGATTGTGCAGCGTGCCGGGTACGGCATGGCTCCCATGGCGAATCTGACACTGAACGGAACTATTCCGGACGTGTCTTACCAGAAGAGCTTAGATACCTTTTCGAAGCGGCACCACATCCGGCTGTGGAAGCAGGAAGATAAGGGGGCCTGGCTCGGCGCGGCCACCGAGGATACCGGGTATACCGTTCGCAGGATGCACTTCACGCATGCAACGGATCCGGATATCGATGACGAGCGCGCCAAAGTTGTGAACGACTTGTGGCTGACCGGATGCATCGATTCCGCTTCGCTGATCGACCGCGCTGCGCTGACAGTGGCGGGCTTGAATAGGGCCGCAATCCGGACCGACGGCAGGGTGGCAGCTCTTCGGCTAAACGATTGCCAGATTCCGGCAGCGTCCCCCGGAACATCTGTAAGGCCTCGTAAGCAGCCGCGCAGCAGGCTCGTCCAAGTGGTGAGAGCTGTAGGAATCGATCTTGTTCGATCGAATCCAATTTCACTTAGCTATAACGCAATCAAATCAATTTCTACCGATTCGACGCCTAAAGGCGAAGGCATCGTCGCTTCGCCGGATTTCAGAACTAAGCCGGCAGTGGCGAATACCCCGGAGAACGGGCAAGATTGCACCCGGCAGCGCGTGAGCGTGATTGATGCGAGAGACGCTATGTTGGCTCATGCCGAACGTGAACTCGAGGCCGGGAGGATTGCAGCACAGCACGCCCCCGGGCAAGGACAATATGCTTCAACCGCATCTTACGCAGCAGGCCGGCGATAGAGCGGAAACAAACGCTTTAGTGCAAGGGCTTGCCGATCTCCCAGTGGTGCCCAAATGGATCGACAACGCGGCCGACACGCCAACCATAGGGCTGATCTTCGACTGGGATAACAATCTTGCTTCCCGCGCTGACCGCGCGCTCGAATGCGGCATCGGGATTCTCTGCAACTATCACCATTCGAACTGAGCTGCCGCCCAGCGATTCGGGGCTGAAATTGCCGTGTTCCGGGGACTCGTCGGCAAGCCAAAATTCGGATTTACCGATGGAGAAGTGGGCTACAACAGATCCTGAATCGTCCTGGATGCGGGACATTTCGCAAGCGCCGAAGGCCGCTTTGTAGAAATCGATTGCCTGCAGGCCGTTCCGGACTGAGAGCAGCGGGGCTACGGTAAGCTTCTCTTTAGCAACAGTACTTTCACTGAGGTCTTCCGAACGGGAACCCTCCTGATAGAGGCCAATCAGGTTTCCAGCGGGGTCTCGAAATGTTGCAATCCATTCTCCTCCCGGCGAGTCGAGTTCAGGAGCCTTCAACACGGCGCCACCATGAATTGCAACCGAGGCCAGTGTGGCGTCGATGCTATCCACCCAGATGTACGGCAGGAAGCCGGGCGTGCGATTTATTTCCCGACCGCTAATCCAGGCGCCGCTTATAAATCCCGCAGCGTCATCGAAAGTTGGGTGAGCGCCGTCCCGGCCTCGGATGTTCCAGCCGAAAGTCTCTTCATAAAAGGCGATCGACCGGGGAAGGTTGGCGGCTGGAATCTCCAGATAGCACCATCGCGGACGCGGGAACATGGCGGTCCGGCTCTTAATGTCAGCCGTCACAGCGCCCCACTCTTCAGGAGACACGTTGGCGACCGGCTGCGAAAACGTCCAGCAATTTCCTTCTAAATCTTCGGCCGTGTATTGTCTCTCGCCGAAGGGATAGCTTTCCGGTGAATTCAGAGTGCGCGCGCCGGACTGCTTCGCATGCTCGAAATGCCGGTCAACATCCGGCACTGGGATGTGCAAGGATTGCACGAACTGGTGCGCGACGACATGCTGATCGGGCGATGTCGCCTTCGCGCTGGTAGGTTGCGAAGTCAAGATAACTGAGCCCTCGCCAATGGCCAATTGTGCGTGATGAATGCTGCCGTCCGGCTCGGCCAAAGTGCGCAAGCGTTCTTTAAAACCAAAAGCTCTTTGGAGCCAGTCGAGGGCTGCTCCTACATCCCGGTAAACGAGTCTTGGAACAACCGGCCCGGGCGGCGCGGAACGGTTTACAATCATGGCGTTACCTCTTGCTTAGAATTTCACGGGCAGCCAGACACATGGGCGCGGATGCCAACAGATGCATTGTAGTGAGATCGGGCTGCTGCCGTATTGTAGAAAAACGTCATTTCAAGGACACATTAACTGGTACATGGTTATGTTCCCCAACTGTGCGGGGCCGGTATTCAGTTGGCGTGAGTCCGGTAAGATCGCGGAAGTCGTGAACCAGGTGAGATTGATCAGTGTAACCGTGCTCCGCTGCAAGCCCTGCCCAGTCAGACGTAGCGGGATCCCCGGCAGACGGCAGCATACGTTGCAGCCGCCGGACTCGCGAGAAGCATTTCGGCGAGAGCCCCATCTGCTTTCGAAAGCGCCGCACGAATGTCTTCGGTAGCAGGCCCAGAGCTGAGGCGACCTCAGCCACAGGAACGCCGCGCTCCAAGGCTGAGGCCGCAAACGATATCGCCCGGCAGGGTTCCTGCCAGCGGAGAAGCCGATCTAGAAGCACTGTTTCCAAGACTTGTAATTTTGTTTCGGGCGTTCGCGCCTCGAGCACGCGTTCGCGAAGCATACGGCCATCGCCGCCCCAGAACTGATCGAGTTCGACAAGCTGGTTCGCGGCCTCGCTTAGCGGCGATGAGAAGAATGGCGACGCGCCGCCGAGCCTGAAATCGACCATTACCAGACAGCGCTGCAGCTTGGTATCGATCACACTGGCTTGCGAATGCGGACCGCCCAGAACTGCGCCATTGGTCCGGCGAACAATTGAACAATCCGCACCGGTGTAAGTGCGGAACTCGTCTTCGTGCAGGTTTACCATCAGATCGATGCGGCCGCTGGGAAGTATGCGCTCGAGCGTCGCTTCCATTTCGCTTTCGACGTATTGGAGCGAAGCGACGAATGGCGTCAGGGCAGGCGAGCGAGGAGGAAGCATCAACACGGACATGACCGGCTAAGAGTATCACCGCATTGGTCTAAGACAGATGAATGATGAGCGGCTGCGATAGAGTTTCGGGATGGCTCACATTCGCGGGATAGGGGCGTTCACAGTTGCGATCACGATGGCTGCTGGTCTAGCTGGTGATGCGCACGACACAACTGCGGCAGCAGCGGTCACCGGTCAGAAATCCGAACGCTTGAAGTGGTGGCGTGACGCACGCTTCGGCATGTTCATTCACTGGGGCCTGTACGCCATTCCAGCCGGCGAGTGGAAGGGTGAGCAGGTGCCGGGCATCGGCGAATGGATTATGAATCGCGCCAAAATTCCGGTGAAGGAATATGAGCAGCTAGCCCGGCAATTCAATCCCACCGAATTCGATGCCGACCAGTGGGTGCAGACCGCCAAAGCCGCAGGGCAGCGATACATGGTGATCACGGCTAAACACCACGATGGCTTTGCCATGTTTCATTCCAAGGTCTCGAAATATAACGTTTACGACGCGACGCCTTTTCATCGGGACGTAATCGGAGAACTCGCGGCGGCTTGCAAGCGGCAGGGGATGCCGCTCGGCTTTTACTATTCGCAGACGCAGGATTGGCGTGAACCCGACGCCGATGGCAACACCTGGGACTTCGATCCGGCCAAAGCCGACTTCGACAAGTATCTTCACCAGAAGGCGATTCCGCAGGTGAAAGAGCTGCTGACCAACTACGGTCCGGTGGCGCTCATCTGGTTCGATACGCCAAAGAAAATCACCCCGGAGCAAAGCAAGGAACTGGTGGACCTGGTCCATCGCCTGCAGCCGAAGTGCCTGGTGGATGGCCGCATAGGCAACAACTCGGGCGATTATGTCAGCACTGGAGACAATGAGATTCCGTCGAAAAAGTTGGCCGTCAATTGGGAAGTGCCCGCGACGCTAAATGACACGTGGGGCTTCAAGAAAAACGACAACAACTGGAAGTCGCCGCAGACGCTAATTCGCCAGTTGGTCGACGTCGTGAGCAAGAACGGCAACTATTTGCTGAATGTCGGCCCGACCGCGCAGGGCATCATTCCCGAGCCATCTGTCGAACGTTTGAAACACGTAGGCGAATGGCTGCAGGTGAATGGCGATGCGGTCTACGGCGCCGGACCGAGCCCTTATCCGTACGAGTTCGACTGGGGATCAGTGACGGCGAAAAACGGGAGGCTCTTTTTGAACATAGTCGAGTGGCCGAACCATGGCAAGTTCACGTTGTACGGGCTCGAAAGCAAAGTGCATCAGGCCGTTATGGTTTCAAAAGCCGGTCCGGAACTGAAGTTCAGGCAGCCGGGCGGCCCGGCGAAAGAGCTCGATCTGGCCCTGCCCTCCCATGCTCCCAATCCCGATGTTTCGGTGGTGGCTTTACGAGTGGAAGGCATGCCTAGAGCGGACCAGAACTTGCTCCAACAGCCGGACGGCGTCGTGACACTTAACGGTCAATTTGCGCATTTGAACTCTGATAGCGCAATCAAGATCAGCAATCGCGGCGTCACCACCGGATGGACTTCGATCGGCGAAAAGCTCGAATGGGACTTCATTCTGCTGCGGCCCGGCAGCTATCAGGTGATTGCGCGAACGTCTCCATCGAGAAGCGCGGGCGGTTGGGACGACTCGCAATGGACTTCCGGCGATGTGCTGAAAGTGACTGCCGGTGGTCACCAGATAGAACATGCTCTGGAAGACCAAGGCAAGATTCCCGATCCGCGCAACCCGCTGACACCCGACGTCAAGACCAAGTTAGGCGAAATCTCGTTAGAGCCGGGCCAGGTGCATTTGACAGTGGAAGGAGCCAAACTCAATGCCGCTTCGAAGACGGGAATCCGCTTGCGCGAAATGGTTCTGCGTCCGGTTCCCTAACCGCGCTTCGCCCAGATCTTCTTAATGAATCCGCGCATTACCATGTCAGTGGTAATGCCGTAGAGGCAGTGCGCCGCCAGCGCGCTGAGATGAGTGGAAAGAGGGCTCTTGGAAGGCGCGGGAGATAGACCGAGAACGGGAACCGCAACTTCGTCGCTGAACAGCCAAACCACGCTGCCATAAGCAATGCCAAATCCGGAAGCCACGGCTGGCACTTCGCTGGCCATAACGCCGTAGATCGCCCCCATGCCGGCGCCAAAAGTGTAGTGCACCGCGGTTCCGGCCAACTCTTTCTGGCTATCCGGAATTTGTCCGCAGCCCACGGCCTGAGAAATAGCTTGCGCGGCTTTCACAGTCGCATTCTCACCACCGCCGTCACCGGAATCGGATGCACCCCGGCCTTGGTCTTGCTTGCGCGGCGAGAGTGCTTCTTGCGCGTTGCTCAAAACCCGCTGGAACTGGTTCATCGCGTAAGACGCTGCCAGGCCGCCGAAGGCGCCCGCGAAGATAATTCTCCAGTGGCCTACGTCGTCGATTTCTCCCCAGCTCAAATCGCGCCTGCTGATCTGCGTCGTGTTTGCTTCATAACTGTCTGGACACGGAATACCGGTAAAAGGTCACGTTTGGAGATCGGGCCGCTCCGGAGGCTCCGGAAATGGTGTGAAGCCGGCATGCTGCCATGGACCGCCCAGATAGTGCCAGAGGTCGAGCCCGGCTCCCGCAATCTCCCGAGGTTGAAAGCTTGCCGTAAGTGTGTCGTAGAGCCGCCGCGCCTCCTCTGGCGCTACCTTGTTCTGAATCGTGATGTGTGGCTGGAACGGCTGACGGTCTTGCGCGGTCAGATCCGAAAGCCAGACCTGCGCCAAGTGCCGCCGCAAGAGCGACAGGCCCGGCGATTGCAGGCGATAAGCGACGCCTCGGCCTAAGAAGCGCAGCCCGGCGACTTTCATCGCAATAGGAGCGCGTCCTGCGCAGCAATCCCGGATAGTGTCCGCGACGCGGTCGAGAGATTCGCCTGGCAGATGGTGGAAGAGCGTAGCGTGCGCGGGAACCATGTTGCGCGCACCGGGAAAATACTGCATCCTGAGGGCATTGAAATAGCTTGCCGCCCGATCGTCGAAACGAACCGTGAGAATCAGCGGAGGAACAGAATTCATGACGGCAGTGGAGTAAAATTTAGAAGGCCAGACGGCATCATTGGCAACGCCAGTCAACGGAGAATAGCTTCAGAACATGAGTGCGGCTAACGAAAGTCCGGCGGCAACGCCCAGCCTCCGTAGACTGCCGTTTACGGTTCGTCTTTCGCCCTCGTTCGTTAATCCGCTGCTGGCCCTCCCTGCCTCTGAAAGATTTCCGGTCGCGAACGTCCACGGTCTCTTGTTCGGATTGAACGATAACACGTCGGTGCATGTGCTGAAAACGCAGCCCTTCACAATCGATCTCGAACAGGCTCGGGACAAGCCGGATTACGCGAACGAAAAGAAAGAGTTCGAGCGCGCTTTCGAAGCTGCGCATAAAAACCTGGACCTGAAAGACCGCTCCCTGGTGGGTTGGTACGCAATGCGGGAGTCCGGCGGCCTGCTTCAATCGGATATCGAGTTCCACAACCGGAACTTCCCCCGGCCCGCTGACCTGGCAATTATCGTCCGGTCCAATCTTCCGAATGAGATCATCTACGAACTCTACAGCCGTTCAATCGACGGCGCTCTGACAGAGGAGAACCACCGATGGGGCGCGCTGCGGCAGGCACGTGAAGCAACGCTGGAAGAATCCACGGAAGTCACCATGCGCACGCAGATGCGAGACGACTTTTTCCTGCGGGCCTATCAGCAGAGCTATGAGCCGGAAACCGGCGCGAAACCGTCCCTCTTGAAGCGGGTGTTCAGCCGTTCCCCCAAAGTGCTCGAACAGCATCCCGAATCCAATTTGCCCGATTTGCCGAGGCTCGCCGCCGCTACCCAGCGCAGTAACGAGCTGGTTCGAGCCGGTGACCCGCCCCCCGTGATCTCCATTCCCATGGCGCCTGCCCGGAGCGGCGCGCTGCTTTGGGTGATGGCATTAGTGCTGTTCGGGTTGGCCGCGGCGGGAACATTTACTTTCGTGCGCAACCGCTTAGCGTCGAATAACGTGAAGACGCTGACAAACTCCTCTTCCCCGCTGGGATTGAAATTAGAAGGGCAGAACAATCGCATTCTGGTGACTTGGAATCGCAACAGCGACGCAGCCAAATCGGCTACCGGCGGACGCCTGGTCATCGATGATAGCGACCGCCATCAAACTATTAATCTCGAAGCCGATCAGATTGCGAATGGATCGGTGCTATATACGCCCAGCTCGGCGGATGTAACGTTCCGGTTGGAGTTCTTGAACCAGAGCGGCAAGATTTTGGACGAAAGCTTACGGCTTCTCGACTCTTCCACGAACGCCGCATCCCGAGGCGGCCGGAAACTCAGCCCTCCTGCGCGCTAACCGGATCGCGCCATTTGATGTTGCAGCCAATACTGGGAGTCTGCTTGGACGAAACCGGCTGCCCTAAAAGAACGGCATCCAGGGCGTTGCGCACGTCGCGTCCGGTGACAGGAACGTCGTTCGTCCGGCGGCTGTCGTCCAGTTGGCCGCGATAGATCAGCCGGCGTTCCTCGTTGAACACGAAGAAATCGGGAGTGCATGCGGCGGAATAAGCGCGCGCCACATTCTGGGTCTCGTCATAGCAGTAGGGAAATTCGAAGCCGAGTTCCTGCGCCATCTCGCGCAGGCTTTCCGGCGCATCGTCCGGATTGGTTCCGGCATCGTTAGAGGAAATAGCGACAATACCGACCGGCTGCGAAGAGTAATCGCGGCCTATGCGGGCTATTTCAGATTGAACATGCTTCACGTAAGGACAGTGGCGGCAGATGAACATCACTAACAGCGCGCCTCGGTCGTCAAAAGACGACAGGCGAACCTCGTTGCCCGTTATGACATCTGTTAGCGCAAAGTCAGGAGCCTGGGTTCCCAGGGCTAGCATTTTTGATTCCGTGCGTGACATAGCTCGCTCTAACGCCAGAGTACCAACGGCGGTGAACATCAACCGGAGCTATTCATGAGACGGCCTAATTTCGACCCCGGCTTGACGGAAAAATACGGCGGCGCTATGAAGCGCGCCATCGACGTTCAAGGGCAGTTCAACGTGCGGCGGAAAGGCGCGACCTGGCGCGATGCGCACCCTTACCACTACCTGATCAACACCTCGTGGACCAAATTCTTCCTGATTATAACCGCGGCCTTCATCGCTGCCAATACGGTATTCGCGCTCGCCTATTTCGCTATCGGAATCGATCACCTGCGAGGCGCCTATGCACCCACCGCCGGCATGCGCTTCGTAAACGCGTTTTTCTTCAGCGCGCACACTTTGTCAACCGTCGGCTACGGAAATATATGGCCCATGGGTCCTGCCGCTAACACTATCGCGGCGCTGGAAGCTCTGGCCGGCGTGCTGGTGTTCGCCATTGCCACCGGCCTGCTGTTCGGGCGATTCTCGCGCCCTTCCGCCCGCATCGGCTTCAGCGAAAGCTGCTTGATTGCGCCCTACAACGGCGGCGTCAGCCTGCAGTTCCGCGTGGTGAACCGGCGCACCAATAACCTGATCGATGTGGATGCCCGGCTGCTGCTGATGACGGTGGAGCTATGCGGCGATGGAACCCTGCAGCGGCGCTATGCACCGCTGGCTCTGGAGCGCGACCAGATTCTCTTCTTCCCCTTGACCTGGACGCTGGTGCATCCCATTGAACCCGCCAGCCCGCTGTGGGGAAAAAGCGCGGAAGATTTGGCGAGGGCGCAGGCGGAGGTGCTGATCATGGTGCGCGCGTTCGACGAATCCTTCGGCCAAACCGTCCACCAGCGCTACTCCTACCGCTTCGATCAGTTCGTTTGGGGCGCTAAGTTCGAACAGGCCTTCGATGTCGCCAGCGACGGCCATCTGCATCTGGATGTCAGCCGCGTCGGCGATTACGCTTCCGCCGTGCTGCCTGTGGCCGATCCAGCGGCGTCCCCAACCTCCGCCAGCGACACGGTCGATCCGGTGGCCGCGCAGACCTCTTGAATTAACATATTGAGGATGGAGCCGCAGTCCTGCCTCTTCTGCAAAATTGCAGCCGGTGAAATTCCGGCGCGCACCGTCTATCAGGATGCGGATGTCATCGCATTCCTGGATACATCGCCTTTATTCCCCGGGCACGTGCTGCTCTGTCCGCGGCAGCACTACGAGAATTTGACACATCTTCCGCAGAAACTGGCTGGTCCGATGATGGAAATGACGCAGCTTCTGGCGCGAGCCGTGGAATCGGCAGTGGACGCGGAGGGAACTTTTGTCGCCATTAACAACACCGTCAGCCAAACGGTACCGCACATGCATATTCATGTGGTGCCAAGGCGGCGGCGCGACGGCCTGCGCGGCTTCTTCTGGCCGCGGCAGAACTACAAAGACGATGAGGCCGGCGAAGCGGTGCGCGACGCCATTGAACGGGAAGTTCGCAAGCTGCTGGCCGCTTCGTAGCCCCTCATGAGCGCTTGCCAACGGGCCTGTTCGTGCGTGCGCGGTTCCTTAAGATCCCGATCCAATCGGTGAAGCGTTTTTAGAAAGCGCGCTGGAAAGCCTTTCCGTCTGCTGCACCGCGCGTTCGACAGCGCTATCGAGCGAAATCTTGTAGACGATCAATCCGATTCCCAACTCTACCGCCAACACGGCGAAACCGGCCCAGGCCGCGCCCACGGCCCACTGCGCCAGTAACGCCGAGCCAATCAACACCAGCGTTCCGAGGCTGCAGGACAGCAGCCATAATTGAATCTTGGCGCCGGCTTGCTTGCGGAAAGTCTGCGCCGGATCGATAGGCCGCGGAACCATCACAGAGCTGAGATTTCCCACGGCCATATAGAAGATGCCAACGACGAAAGCTGAACCGATCGCGTTCAGGAAACTGGCGGCAGTTACAGGCATGCGCGCGAGCACAACCACCAGCATCACCAGCGCCGATTGCAAAGCCACAAAAGTAGCCGCCACGATGTTCTTCGCGTGGAATACGGTGCGAAGATTTACCGGCGCAGCGAAGTAAAGCTGGCCTGCGGCGCGATCGGTTCCAAAGATGTTCAGCATCAGAGTATCGCTTAAAATCAGCAGCCCATAGAGCGTCACCACCAGCAGAAAGTTATCCACCAGGAACGGATTCCTGCCTCCCTGAATGCGATAGGTGAGCGGAAGGAAGACAATTACGCTGAACACGCACGCCATGCCGAACGAGACGCGGAAGCGCGGCATGCGTACCATCGATTGAAACTCCTTCTGCAACAGCGCTCCTAATGGATCGCGAAATAGCCGCGAAGGCCATTCCCCCCAAGCCGTCCGCACAGCTCTTTTTCCGCCTACGCGCACCATATTTTCACCGGGCCGCAGCGTATCTTCCGCTCTAAGCGAACGGGCAAAAACCACGCGCGCCGTTTGAAAGAACAACACTGTCCACAGTGCCAGCCCGATCCACTCCCAAACCGTGGCCGCGCCCAGCGCGATATGCGCCGTCTGTCCCCAGGGAGAAATCGCGGATTGAGAGACCGAGGAAAAGTAAGGCTGAATGCGGCGGCCCAAGCCGGTTCGCAGCACCAGTTGGGGCAGCAGGCCGATGCTGATGAGGAACACCGTAAACAGCTCCCGAAAACGGTTGCGTTCAAATGAGTGCAGCACCAGCTCGCGGACCGTAAGCGAAAGAAACAGATTAAACGGAATGAACAGCAGGATGGCCACGCCCCACCAACCGGAAAGCCCCCGATGCCGCACCAAGCCGATAGCTGCGCCGATCAGCACCGGAATCATCTCCGGCGCGGTCGTAAACCGCAAAAAAACTTCGATCGCGAACAGCGTACGAGCCCGAATGGGATAAATCAGCAGCTTGTTTAGCTGCAGCGACCAGCCGCTGCTCAACGTAAACAGCGGGCCTACCTGCCAGAAGATGAACACCCCCAGCAGGCCGATGCCAAGGTTCTTTTCGATCTCCGCAAGCGGAAGCTGCGGCAGAAGAAACGCCAGCAAAATTCCCAAGCCAACTGCTCCGCCGTACCAGAGAATGGAGAGCAAAGTCGCAAGAATCGATCCCCAGGTACGGCGCGGCAGATGATTGCGGGAAGTCCGCAACTGCGCCCACCAGATAGCTGCGATCTGTTGCCACATAAGTTCCCGGCTACAGCCAGTCCAGACGTTCGCTATAACGCTCGCCGCCGACCAGGCTGACGAAGATGTCTTCCAGCGTGTTGGTTCCCTGGGCCGCCTGCTCGCGCAATTCAGCCATGTTGCCCTGCGCGATGATCTTGCCGCGATTGATGATAGCCACGCGGTCGCATAGGCGCTCCACCACTTCAAGCACGTGCGAGGTCAGAAAGATCGTCGCGCCGTGGCGCACTTGGTCGACTAGAATGTCTTTCATCAGGCGAGCTCCCACTGCGTCCACGCCTTCAAATGGTTCATCCATCAGGTAAAGCTTCGGGCGATGGATCAGGGCCGCGGCCATGGCCAAGCGCTTGCGCATGCCTTTCGAATATTCGCCTACCAGCTTTTTTGCAGTTCCGGAGAGTTGAAATAGCTTAAGCAGTTCGGCGGTGCGCTCCTTCGCCACTTTGCGATCCAGCGCGTAAAGCCGGGCGATAAACTCCAAATATTCCGCACCCGTAAGATAATCGAACAGCAGCGAGTCGTCGGGAACCACGCCAATCTGCTTGCGGATTTCGAGTGACTCCTCAGGCATCGGCAGACCCAGGATGCGAATGCTTCCGCCGCTTGGCTGCGCCAGGCCCATCAGCATCTTTATGGTGGTAGTTTTTCCTGCGCCGTTGGGGCCGAGAAAACCAAAGAAAACACCTTGCGGCACTATAACCGTCAGGCCATCCACCGCCGGCGCACCGTTGTAGATCTTCGTCAGGTCCGTGATTTCGATGGCGGCGACCGCAGCCGCTGGTTCGCGCGGTCCAGCGGGATTGCCGGGGTCTGGAGCTGCTGCAAAATCCGCCAATCGATCAGGAGCCTCCATTCTTTGCCTGAAGCTTTTCTGGCTTGGGCCGCTACCGCGGACGCCTCACCGGAGTCGCGCCAGGATCGGGCAGGGAGCCGCCTATCACCGGAGCTGCCGAGGCCGGCAGATTGCGAATCGAAGCCAATAGATTTCCAGTCTGTTTCAATATGGCCAGCTTGGCGCGCACCGCCTGCAGATCGGCGTCGTAAAACGCGATCCAGCGATTCCCTTCCTCAATCCGCGCCTGTTCTACTTCGTTTAGCGGCACCCGTCCTTCTCCGTTCTGCGCCAGCTTGACGGTCAGTTCCTCCCGCGCCAACTCCAATTGCAGGCGCGACAGCTGCCGGATGGTCTGGGCCTTCTTCCACAGATCGTAGTTTCGCCGCGTGTCCGCTAGAAGGCGATTCCGCACCTGCCCCATTTGCACGCGCAGCTTCTGCATCTCGGTGTACGCCTGTCCTGCCAGGCCCTTGAACTGCGTGCCGATCAGCAGCGGTATGGAGATGCTTGCGCCAATTTGAAAGTTATTGTTCTGGAATCGCTGAAAGTAATTCACATAGTTATAACGCGCAAAGTAAGCGTATTGCGCCACCAGGCCCACCTGCGGTAAGCGGGCGGCCTTGGCCGACTTCAAGTCCAGTTCTCTCGCCACTACCCTTGATTGCATTTGGCGCAACTCATGATTGTTGCTCAACACCAAATCCATGGCCTCGCTTTCCGCCAGGGGCGCAGCAATAGACGAAAGATCGGAGTCCACAGGCTTAACCCGGTCGGTAGCGGCGTAACCGGTTACGATAGCGAGCATCATGGAGTAGTAGTCGCCGTCCATCTGCGCACTTTCCAGCCGCTCCTGAGACATGGCGAGATTCACTTGGGCGCGCTTTACTTCCAGCGGCAGTTCGCTGCCTTCCGCCGCCGCAGCCGACATGGCGGATGATACACGCTGCAGTCCCGGCAACTGCTCGCCCAAGGTCTTCTGCTGGTGCTCTATCTGGCTTACCGTCAGAAACAGCCCAGCCGCCTGATAGGCTACGTCTTCAGCTTTCGATTGCGCTCCAATCGCGGCCGCCCGGGCATCCTCGCGCGCACTGGCAAGCGCATAGCTTTTCGGACGGTTAAACAGAAACATGTCCGTCTTCAACTGAATCAGACTCGGCGCATTGCCGTCGATGCTGTTCGGATAACCGTAGGTGTATGCCAACCCGCTTCCTGCATAAACCTTTGGCCGGAAGGGATCCTCGGCAATGCGAATGCCCTCTTGCGCGTACTGCCGGTCGAGCCGCGCTAAAGTGACTTCCGGATTCTGTTTTGCGGCAAGTTCCAACGCATCGCGCAAAGTCAGGGAGTGCACTTCCGCGGAAGCGGCATGGCTCAGCAGCAGCAGAAAGCTTACGGCGTGAAAACAGCAGTTTGACGGACGCGACAACACCTGCCTATGCTAACCTGCCAAGGCCGTTGCCGGAAGGCCCGTGACTTGGCAGGTTAGCGGAAAACGTGTGCCGGCTTATTTATTCGTTTTCGGTCTCGCCGTGCCGGGCTTGGGACGAGTGGTTCCCGGAGTTGCAGGTTTGTTAGCTGGGGCGGCGGGAGCAGCCGCGCCAGGCGCTGGAGTGGTGGCCGGCGACGGCGCTGGCGCCTTATCGTAAAGCGAAACGATGTCCTGTGTAATGTCAATCGCGCTAGATGCGAACAGGACCGGGGTATTAGGGTTGCCGACGTCGAGAATAATGGTGTAGCCGTTGTCCTTGGCATACTTCTCGATCACGGCCATCATGCGCTGCCCTAGACCCTGCAGCAAACGCTGCTGTTCTCCCTGCAGTTCTTCTTGAGCGTCCTGCACATCGCGGTCCAAACGCCGTTTCTTTTCGTCGATGTCGCGAGAGAGCTGGCCGCGCTTCTCTTCGCTCATCACGCTGCCGCCCTTGTTGAACTGGTCCTGCAGCGACGCCAGTTCACTCCGCCGGGATTCGAATTGCTTATTCTTGGGCTGGAACTTGGTATCCAGCTCCTGCGAAGCTTTCTGTCCGTCTTTGGTGCCGACAATTGCGCCCTGCACATTAATCACACCGACTTTGCTGGGGGCTTGCGCAGAAGCGCTTAAGGCGAAACCCATAAGACCGGCTATAGCGTATAACTTACTTCTTTTGAACATCAACTGACTAATTTCCTTCCTGCTTTTAAAATGGTTTGCTAGCGGCTTTGCGCCAGATCAATCTTTTAGAATGTTCTTCCGACCGAGAAACGGAACAGAGATTTTTTCTCGAATGGTTGTATCGGCGTAGCTATGCCTAGATTGAAACGGTTGTCCAAGCCCAGTGAATTCTGGTAGGTTGCATCGTTCGGGAAATACGATCGATCTGCAATGACCGGAGGATTCAAAGTGTCCGATAGTCTACTTAAGTTATACGCCCAGTATAAACGAAAAGGCGCATTTACAACGGGCATCAAGACTTGCAGCTCCAGGCCCGCAGACACGCGCGGCGGTTGGCTGTTCGCTGGAATGAATGCCCGCGTGGCGAAGTTCGCCTGCGGAAACTGCGCGTTCAGTTGCGCTACCCTGTCGGGCCGCAAACCGAGTTGCCCCGGCAAGGTCAAACGATTGATGCCGGCATCGAGGAAGGGAGCTAACGTGACGGGACCCACAATCGGAATCCGGTACTCGTAGTTAAAGACAGCTGCCGTATCGCCTCCAGGCAGAATGAACTGATATTGAGGCACAGTAACCGTAACAGGGTTAAAAAAGGTGCTTCCGTCCGCATTCACAAACTTTTGAACACGCGCACTTCCATCGCTGTTTAGAACGGGAATTGGATTACTTTGGCTGGGTATAAACGCATACGGGCTGATTGTGTAGATGTTGAACCCTCGAATATCGTCCTCGCCCCCCATATAGTAGCGGGAGTATGGTGGAGCTACTTTACCGCCAAAACCTCCGATAAACCGGCCGTTAACGTGGAAACCCATCACGTGGCTCTTGAAAAACCCGCGACGGAAATAGGCGACGTCAAGCGAAGGCTGAACGTAGTTCACATTGCCTCCGAGAACACTTCCCGTAAAGCCTAAGCTCAGGTTGGCCCGCAGACCTCTGGAAGGAATGATCGGGTGGTTCACGGTGTTGTAAGCAAAATTCGGCGTAATGGTGCTAGACGCAATACCGTCTAGCTGGTTCGGCCCGGCCACTTGCTGGAAATTTGAATATTGAAAGTAGTTTTGCGCACCCACGCTAACCGGCGTCAAAGACTGGACACTGTAGCCGTAAGTCAAACCAATCCGGGCAAAACTCCGCTTCAGAGCGTAGCTGACAAACGATGTAAACCCGTATCCGCTGGTCGAATAATTTAGAAGGCTCGCGGACGGCAGTGAGTTGTAGTAGTCTCTGAGACCCGGAGCAAAAATCGATTGTTGCCGCGCCTGATCGAAGCGGTAGTTCTGATAGAACACCGTAAATCCCGCCTGAATCGGCTTATCAAACAAATAGGGCTCCGTAAACCCGAACGTGACGCTATTCAAGAGGGTACCCAGCTGCGTGCTCAAGCTAAGTGTCTCGCCCAGTCCCAAAAAGTTATTCGTCGAGTAAGAGAATCCAATAAAGCTTCCCGAAATACCAGAAACGCCCCCATTCAGCTGAATAGAATTCTTGCCGCGCTCCTTAACCTTTAATAACAAGTCAACGGTGTTGGTGCGCGTATCGCGCTTGATATCCGCTGCATCCTCCGGCTTCAGCGGATCGAAGTAACCCAGCTGATTTAAGCGGAGAATGCTGGTGTCCCAGAGTTGGCGGCTGTAAAGATCGCCTTCATCGATCAGCAATTCACGCCGGATCACTTTATCGCGCGTGGTGGTGTTGCCCTGAAAGTCGATCCGGCGGACAAAGAACTGCTTGCCTTCGTCTATATCCATTGTCAAATCGATCTGATTCTTGCCTGGAACCACTTCCGGATCGGGCGAAGGCACCATGTCGATATAACCAAAGTTGCCGTAGAGCTTTCGCAGTTCCTCCAGCCCCTTCTGCAGTTTCTCCGTGGAGAACACATCTCCCGGCGCCATGCGGAACACCTGGCGGCCAATCAGATCGGGCGTGCGGAACAGCTTCATGCCCACGAAATTGAAGTTGCGCAAGTAGTACTTGTCGCCTTCGCGCATGAACATCGTAATATCCACTCGCTTGCCCGGCTTCTTGGGATTGAATAGCGGAATCTTGATCCCGTGCCCGGTTACATCGTAAACGCGCTCGGTGTGATTGATTACTCGCGCTGTAAAGTACCCGCGCGTCTGATAGAACTGCCGGACACGGTCAGAGTCTTCGTCGAGCTTAGTCGAATCGAAGGTACGGGCAAACAGATTTTCGAAGAGAATCGAGTGAGGAATTCCGATGGGCTTCAAATTCTTCATCGCGCGGATCACCTCGCGATCGCTAAAAGCGTTATTGCCCTCGATCAGAATCTTTCCGACTTTTACCTTAGGCCCTTCGTCAATGTCGAAAGTGATGTCGATGCCGCCCGGAGGCACCTGGCGGATCTGCGGCGTCACCGTAGCGTACTGGTGGCCGCGCTCAGCTTCATACTCTTGCAGTACGTTCTTCGCGCGCTGCACTTTACCGGGATCGTATTGCGATTCCGGCGAAAGCGAAACCTTACGCTCCTTGAAGCGATCTAGAATTTCCGATTTGCTGATGCTCTTATTTCCGCTGTAATCGATGGTGTGAACCGTGCGCCGTTCGGTGACCAAAAAGCGGATGATCACGCCGCCGCCGGGTCCGCGTTCCTTCTCGACCTTTAAATCGTCGAACCGGCCAGTGTTCCACAACGTGATGAAGTCACGATGAATCGACTCCTCGCTGTAGACGTCGCCCTTCTTCACGTAGACCAGTGCGCGCAGCGTATCCTGCGGAACTTTCCTCTGGCCGCGGAAATCCACTGCTTCGATGATGTTCGAACCCACGGTGATGGGCTTGGCTTCTTCGACACCCGACGGGTTTTTTTGTGGGTTCTGCTGTCCAGGCGCGGCAGGCTTCTCCGGCGCGGTGGGAACGTTTTCAAAAGGATTTGTAGGCTTCGGCGCGGGTTGCTGCTGCGGAGGTGTCTGTTGCTGCTGTTGTTGCTGCTGGGGAGGAACGCTCGGCTGGTTTTGAAATGCATTGGCGCGGGCCGCGTGCAGCAGCACGAGGCAACCGCATAGTACGAACGCAGAGCAAGCAGACATGCGCAGGCTTTGAAGCCTGTGATGAATCATCTAAAAGCGAATCCTTTCCGGGCCATGGATGGAGTCCCTGACGTCTCTAATCCTAAGCAGGTTTCAGCAGAGGAACAAAGAAGGCAGGCGAAACGTACCTTCGGTTGTAAATCCAAAGCTTTAAGTGTAGCCGATGGTCCCTTGCCGGCCTTATGAAACGCAAACGCGAAACAGCAGATCCCATTCGGCTCGTTGAATACGCATTGCGACAGCCTCTTTTTCGCTGCCAGGCTCTTGCCTTGCTTCGTCGCACCAGGAGATGAACAGGGCTGGATCCCAGGATGCCGGAAGCCGCCACGGGCATTCGGAGCTCTGCAAAATCCGCTCCGATTCTTCGAGCAGGACCGGAAAAAGCGGATGATTTCCGACCCGCCGGAACCAATAGCCGGCATCAGACGAGTCTGGTTCAACGCGATGAGCGATGGCGTGCCAGTAACAGCCTTCCGCGCCCGGTAGATTTTGGGAAACGTTGTGGCTCTCTTCCCAACAGCCGGCGAGTAGCAGCAGTCCGCTCCAGGCCGCATCGGGAAGTTTGGAGTCCGGGAAGAGGGTGCCCGGCGAGAGCCCAAGTACACTGGCATCGCGTTGGTCCGCCGAGTGAGTCAATGGAATCAAGCGTTCGGCATACCTCGAGAGGATTCCAGACAACGTACCGTTCACCCTTGCAGTGTAAACGCCCGGTCATGTAAACCATCCAGAGACGGGCCGCCTGAAGCGGCGAACGCATACACTAGAAGATTGATGAGTAAACAATATTCTGCCCCGCCGCCTATGACCATCGATCCCGCTAAGAACTACAAAGCGACATTCGATACATCCAAGGGGTCCATCTCTGTCGACCTTTTTGCCAAAGATGCTCCGAAGACCGTAAACAACTTCGTATTCCTGGCGCGCGACGGCTTCTATAACGGCTTAGCTTTCCATCGCGTGATTCCCGATTTCATGGTGCAGGGCGGAGATCCGGAAGGCAGCGGCCGCGGCGGGCCGGGCTATAAGTTCGAGGACGAAACCAAAGGGAATCCAAACAAGCACAAAGTGGGTTCGCTGTCCATGGCGAACGCGGGCCCGAACACCAACGGCAGCCAGTTTTTCATCACGCATGTCGTCACCAATTGGCTGGATGGGAAGCACACGGTTTTCGGCCAGGTAACTACCGGACAGGACATCGTAAACGCGATCAAGCAAGGCGACAAACTGGAAGCGGTAACCATAGAGGAATCTTAGGAGCTCGCTTCGCTATCGCTATCGAAGGCTGTTCAACACTTATGACGCGCGATCAAGCCTGGAGTATTGTCTGCGAGTTTGTCAAGAGTGATAGCTTGCGCAGGCATATGCTGGGCGTCGAGGCATGCGTCACGGCATATGCGTGGAAATTTGGGCAAGATGAACAGCAGTGGTCGGTTACGGCGTTGCTCCATGACTTCGATTGGGAGATCCATCCAAGCGCGCCCGACCATCCCATGAAGGGCGAGGCCATTCTGGAGACCAGGGGAGTCGATCCTGTAATCCGCCGGGCAATTCTGTCGCATGCCGATTACAGCGGAGTAGCAAGAGAATCGATGTTGGAACATACGTTGTTTGCCTGCGATGAATTAAGCGGGTTTATCACGGCATGCACTTATGTCCGGCCGGGCAAAAGCATTCTAGGCTTGGATTCCGGCTCGGTAAAGCGCAAGTTAAAGGACAAGGCTTTCGCCCGTACCGTGAACCGCGATGACATCCGGAACGGGGCTGAGGAATTGCGCATACCGCTGGATGAGCATATCGCTTTCTGCATCGAAGCCATGAAGGATAAGGCCGACAGCTTAGGCTTGGCCGGATCTTGAATCCTCAATGGGAGCCTGCAGAGCGCAAGTGGCTATAGCATCAACCGTGCTGCCGCAAGCACACACCGCGGGACATGCTGTCTGCTTCCGGCGGTCCCGCAACCAAAACCGGTAAAACCGGATATTCGCCGATTTGTTGCTATTGAGGAACGCGCGACGAATCCCGGAGTTCTCTTGAAGGAAGAGGAGATTGGAGTCTGATTTAAATTGTCATCGAGCGCGCCATCGCGAGGGCGCCATAGAGAACGCTATCGTCGCCGAGTTCTGCCGGAACCACTTCGCGGCGAGCCCGCGACCAGGATGTCATCTGGCGATTCAGCTCTTCACGCAGAGGCACAAACAGAGCGTCTCCCGCCTTCGCAATACCGCCTCCGATGACCAGTCGATGGGGGTTGAAGAGCATAAGCGCAGTCTTCAAACCTCGGGCAAGATGAACGACATAGCGGCTGACGAACTCGGGATTCGCGAGCAACTGCTTGGCTGGAAAGCCATGATCTTGTTCAAGCCAAAGACCGCAGCACATGCGTTCGAAACAGCCGTGCGATCCGCACAGGCATGCTGGTCCGTCCGGAACTAAATTCGTATGCCCAATCTCTCCAGCAAAGGAGTCAGCGCCCCGGAAAACCTCGCCATCAACGATAAGGCCCCCTCCGATGCCGGTAGAGAGCGTGAGATAGAACAGAGATGGCAGCGATCGCCCTGCCCCGTATCGGCTTTCTCCCAGAGCGCCTACGTTGGCATCATTGTCCATCACGGTCCGGGCGCCAGTCATTCGGCTCAGAGTCTGAACCAATGGGTATTGCACCCATCCATCCACGTGCGTCGAGAGCGTGACCGTCTGCGATGGATAGTCGACCGGGCCGCCGAAACCAACTCCGCAGCGGTCTGGAGTGAAGCCAGAAACCGTGCGCCATTGGCTCACAATCCGCTCTATTGAGGCGAGCAGAGCCCGGGGACCACCCGAACGTTCTGTTGGCAGTGACTCCTTCAGCACTAAGCGTTCGTTGTCGAAACCGGCGACAGTAAACTTAGTGCCGCCGATGTCGACAGCAATTGTTTTCATAGCAATCGTTACAGACACGCAAAAGACGCCCCAGAGCCGATCTGGAGCGTCTATCAAGTTGAGCCGGGTTCAGGATCTAAGCGTGTTGAAGCTTGTGCTTTCCTTCACCAATTTCTTCCACCAACTTCTTGTTGAAGGCTGGAATGTCGCCGGGTTTCCGGCTGGTAACCAGTCCCTGGTCAGTCACTACTTCCTGATCGGTCCATTTACCGCCTGCGTTTTGGATATCAGTTTTCAGCGAAGGCCATGAGGTCAGAGTGCGCCCTTTAACTACACCTGCCTCGACCAGCATCCACGGACCATGGCAAATGGCTGCAACCGGCTTATGCGCCTCAAAAAATGAACGCACAAAGCTGACTGCTGCCTCATGAGTGCGAAGAACGTCTGGGTTCATCACGCCGCCCGGCAGCAATAAAGCATCATAGTCATCTGATTTCGCGGAATCGAGACTAACGTCTACTTTGATGGACTTGCCCCAGTCGGTACGATTCCAGCTTTTGATCTCGCCCTGCTTTGGGGAAACAACCTCGGTAGTAGCACCAGCCTCGTGAAGGGCATTTCTCGGCTCTTCCAGCTCGATTAACTCGAAGCCATCCGTCGCCAGAATGGCAACTTTCTTATTCTTTAACTGTTCGGTCAATTTAGTTCTCCTCTCTTTTCGACTCAGAAACGGAGAGCAGGTTGCGGAAGTGGTGGACAGGCAGAATTGCTAGACTCGTCTGCCGCCGGCAAAATAGACGACTAGCACAATGATCACAATCAGGAATAGTCCGCCGCTCGGATAGTAGCCCCAACCGGTGCTGTACGGCCAAGACGGCAAAGCGCCTAAAACCAGCATGAAGAGAATGATGATAAGGATAAGACGTAACACCTACGTATTTCTCACTTCCTAAATAACCCTCGTCACTAAACGCTAAGTCGCCGCCGGATCCCCCGGCAGTTCTAGAGCCTCATACTCTATTACCATTTCCGATCTTGCCAAAGCTGTTTTGAACTCTTCGTCTTTGCCAACAGCTACATCGTATTCCCAAATTTCAGTTCCAAGACTTAGGAAGTCGTCGTCTTCTTCCAAATCCTCGGTCGAGTGTTGAGCATCAGGATCGTTGCGACCGACAAAAACTGAATCCGTTACGGTGTCGCCGTCCAATTCATTGTCGAGAAATTCGGGTGGAGCGTCTGCTACAGCTCCACCCTGAGTTGCTCTCTCGCGAAAAACAACACGGTATTTCATATTTCTCTAAACAAACAGAAGCAAGTTACTTCGTCGATGGCATGCTGGCCATCTTGTTATGAATGCTCTTGATCTTGTCGAGATGACCTTTAAGGGTAGGAAGCGTTTCCGTAGCAAAGCTCTTAATCTTTTCGTCTTTGCCTTTCATTGATTCTTTCTCAAAAGCCTTAACGTCCTCTTCATGGTCCTTCATCATGGTTTTGACGTAAGCTTTGTCGAAGTCAGCTCCCGACATAGCAGAAAGCTTGTCGTAAGTGGCCTGCTGTTTCGGGCTAGGCTCAGAGGGAAGGGTCATGCCCTTCTCTTTTGCTACTTCCATCAACTGCTCGTTGGCTTTAGAGTGGTCATCGACCATCATCTGGCCAAATGCCTTCACGTCGGCATCGGAAGCTTTTTCCGCAGCAAGCTTGCCCATTTTCACTTCAGCTGCGCCTCCCTGAGCCGCTTCCGTCGCGAAGGCAACATCCTTTGACTTTGCCATTTTCTTGGCGCCGTCATCCATATGCTGTTCAGTCTGGCGCTGCATCTGATCCATAGCCGGATCAGTCCGTTGCATCGTGTTGGGAGTCGAATTGGGAGTTTGCTGTTGAGGACTCTGCCCAGATTGCGGGGATTGCGCCGGCAAAGCGGATCCGGATAAGACTAACCCACCGGCCACCGCCATCGTCCCCAGGCCGTATATCCAACTGTTTCTTTTCATAAGTTACTCTCCAGAAGTTGGACTGCGGGAGGCCGCTGCCGTTACAACAAGATTGAGAATCAGACCAAGCTGTGAGAAAGCGCATACCGCGTCATCTGCGCTGTGGAGTGAAGCCCAAGGCGCTGCATGATGGCGGCGCGGTGGAATTCCGCCGTCCGGACGGATATGCTCAAACGGTTGGCTATGTCCTTAGCCGTAGATCCTGCCGCGATCAAGCTCAAGACTTCTTTCTGACGAGCAGTTAATTCATGCGGCGCTTCGCCGGCCGGTTCAGCGGCATAGTTGGTGAGTAGAGATTCACCTTCCAGAACGGAATGCAGGGCTCCCACGAGTTCGCTGGCCGGCGCCCTTTTCGAAAGGTAGGCTTTCGCTCCAATCTGGGCGGCACGGACGACGAACGCCGGATCCGTGTACATAGACAGAAAAACGATCGGCAGATTAGGCCGTCTTGCCACGATCTCTTTCGCAATAACGAAGCCATCGCCGCCTGGCATGCTGACGTCGAGTACCGCTACATCCGGGCGGAACGATTCGAGCGCATCCAGGAAAGGGGCGCAACTATCAACAGCGTGAATGTTAAAGTCCGCCTTCATCATGGCGCCGAGCGCATCTAGCAAAAGGTGGTGATCGTCGGCAAGCAGGAGCCGGGGAAGGTCAGGAGCGGGCATAGCCATTTGTGCGGAAGCCAAAGTATTTACCTCTCTATTTTGGATGCCATCAAGTTAAGAAGGTGACTGAAGAAGAAGCCAACCCCCTCGAATTTCTAACAGGCTAGCATCTTTTCCCCGGGGAAGACGAACTCCTCGATCTGCGGCAGGTCAGCGAAGCTCGGAATGATGAAATCCGCTCCCGCTTGCACCAGGCGATCGCGTTTCCAGGAATCGATCCCGGCACAATCCGGCTCGGCGGTAGCAAGACCGACGGCAGTCCCTCCAACTCGCTTTACCTCCTCGATCTCAACAAAACCATCGCCGAATACCACGAGGTCGTCTCCCGTATAGCCAGATCCAGCCAGTATTTGATTGACTAATAGGGCTTTGGAAAAGCTTTTGAGGTCTTCCTGCGCGCCATAGATCCGGTCCCCAAAAAAACGGGAGAGCCCCAGCAGGGCTGCTTCCTCTTTCACGTTGGCGTCGTCGGTGCCGCTGGCCAGGTAGAGCGTCAGGCCTCGGGCAGATAGATATTCGAGCATGGAAGCCGCTCCCGGCACCTGATACTGCGCGGCAGCCGCAGACCCCTTGCGCAGGCTTTCCAGGCGGTGGCTGATGCGCTTCAGCAGCCTCTCCAAATACAGACGCTTGTAATAGGCAGGTTCCCGCGGCGTGCCTCCACGCTCCCGGATGGATTCTTCCAGCGCCATCATCTGGTAAATGGTCTCTTTGCCGGTCAAACGCCACACGAATTCCTCGACCACGGAGCGTAGTTGCTGCTCGTTTTCGCCGGACTGGCAGCGTTTAAGCTCGTCAATGCATAGCGGAACCATTACCTCCATCCAGCCGGAACGAATTACGGACAAAGTGCCGTCGAAGTCGAAGATGGCGACCTTAGCGGAGGCGGCGGAGGCTGCCTGCCGAACGATTTCTATCACGAAAACCAGGATGGCACGTAGGGTATTCTGACCATTAATGCGTGTAGCAATTATCGGGACTGGCTACGTTGGTCTGAACACAGGCGTTTGCCTGGCGTTCATCGGACACACGGTGCATTGCGTGGACGCCGACCAGTTTAAGGTTGACGCTTTGAAGGCCGGCCATGTGCCAATCTATGAGCCAAGTCTGACGGAACTGATAGAAGAGGCTCAAGCCAATCTCCACTTCACCAGCAGCTATAGCGAGGCGATTCCTGGATCGGACGTAGTGTTTATCGCGGTTGGGACGCCGCCCACACCGTCGGGTGCTCCGAATTTGGAGTATTTGTCGCAGGCGGCGCGATCGATTGGCCAGCATGTAAGCGGTGGCTTGACGGTGGTGGTGAATAAGTCGACGGTCCCTATCGGCAGCGGTAATTGGGTGGGTTCCCTGCTCCGCGATGCCCATGAGCAGCGCGACGACAAAGTGAAGGCGGATTTCGCAGTGGCGTCCAATCCGGAGTTTCTGCGCGAAGGCAGCGCGCTGCACGACAGCCTGTATCCGGACCGTATCGTCATCGGAGCGGATGCGCCCCGGGCGCTCGAAATACTTTATACTCTCTACCGCCCAATACTCGATCAAACGTTTACGGCACCCACTTACCTGCCGCGGCCAGAAGGTTTTGGCGCGGTGCCGCTGCTCTCGACGGATCTGGCTTCAGCGGAATTGATCAAGTATGCCGCGAATGCCTTCCTGGCGGCTAAAATCAGCTTCATCAACGAAATCGGATTGCTGGCGGAACGGGTGGGCGCAAACATTACCGAGGTGGCACGCGGAATCGGACTCGATTCGCGGATCGGCCCCCGATTCCTGAGCGCGGGTATCGGCTGGGGCGGTTCCTGTTTCGGCAAGGATACGGCGGCCCTGGTGGCCACGGCGGGTGAATATGGGCTGCAGATGCCCATCGTCGAGTCATCCCGGAAGATCAACAGCCGGCAGCGTGACCGAGTGGTGGAAAAACTGCTTCAGGAACTAAAAATCCTGAAGGGGCGAACCATCGGGTTGCTGGGGCTGGCCTTCAAGCCCAATACCGATGACCTGCGGGAAGCGCCGGCAATTGAAATCGCCCAAAAACTCATTGATCGGGGAGTCCGGGTGAAGGCTCACGATCCGATAGCCATGGAAAAATTCGTTCGCGACCACGGCCACATGGGCGTTCATCTCTGTAAAGACGCGTCCGAGGTGGCGGAAGGCTGCGATGCTCTGGTTCTGGTGACCGAATGGAACGAGTACCGGGACCTCGAATGGGAGGCGCTCGCTTCTAAAATGAGGAGTCCGTTTATTCTGGACGGCCGGCATGCCTTGGACCGGGAGAAAATCAGTAAAGCCGGTATCCGGTATTCCGCCCTTAGTTAACTTTTCAGACTGAATTTGCTTGCTTGAGCTTGGCGGTAGGAGGGGAAGGTTCCAGCGCGTTCGGATTCTTGCCATCATCGTTCTTGAGCCACTTAGGAGGGCGGCCACGACGCTTGTGACTTCCGGTCGAGAGCCGCTCCAGAGCTTCTATTGCCTGGTCCAGACGCTGCTTTTCGTCCTGGAGCTCAGTAATCATTTTATTCAGGTCCATTGGGGAATAAAGGTATTATTCACCGGCACTAGAGACGAGGCCGGTGGTACGAGTATATAAGGGTAAGACAGGAAAACCCCCGGAGTAGGTTTCAAGCCTAAGCCGGGGGTTTTTGTTGGTTTAATCGGGCGACGACCTACTCTCCCACACACTTGCGCGTGCAGTACCATTGGAGCTGCGAGGCTTAACGGCCGTGTTCGGGATGGGAACGGGTGGAACCCTCGCGCTACGATCACCCGAAGGGGGGATACTCTATTTTTAGAGTAAAACTCGTAAAGCGGGAATAGGAAACGGCGGGCAACGGAAGTCGAGTTAAAGTTAGAAGAACGCAAGCGTTTGGCAGAGCAAGAGCGCAGAGTTCATTTTATGGTCAAGCCGAACGAGCTATTAGTAACGGTCAGCTCAACACATTACTGTGCTTACACATCCGTCCTATCAACGTGATCGTCTTTCACGGCTCTTCAGGGAGATCTCATCTTGGGGAAGGTTTCGTGCTTATATGCATTCAGCACTTATCCTGACCAGACTTCGCTACGCAGCGGTGCCCTATTCAGACAACTGCATCACAAGAGGTCTGTTCATCCCGGTCCTCTCGTACTAAGGACAAGCCCCCGCAAATCTCCTACGCCCACCACAGATAGGGACCGAACTGTCTCGCGACGTTCTGAACCCAGTTCACGTACCGCTTTAATAGGCGAACAGCCTAACCCTTGGGAGCTTCTACACCCCCAGGATGCGATGAACCGACATCGAGGTGCCAAACCGGAGCGTCGATATGAACTCTTGACTCCGATCAGCCTGTTATCCCCGGCGTACCTTTTATCCGTTGAGCGATGGCCCTTCCATGCGGCACCACCGGATCACTAAGTCCTGGTTTCCCACCTGCTTGACTTGTAGGTCTCGCAGTCAACCTGGTTTATGCCTTTGCACTCATCCTCTGATTTCCAAACAGAGTGAACCAAGCTTCGAGCGCCTCCGTTACAATTTAGGAGGCGACCGCCCCAGTCAAACTACCCGCCTTGCCAGGTCCCTTCTCCGGATCACGGAGATAGGTTAGAACCACAGAACGTTCAGGGTGGTATCTCACCGTTGGCTCCCCGAAGCCCAAAAGCCTCGGTTCCAAGCCTCCCACCTATGCTGCGCAGAGCGCACCATAGTTCAGGGCAAAGGTATAGTAAAGGTGCACGGGGTCTTTCCGTCTAGTGGCGGGCATCCGGCGTCTTCACCGGAACCACAAGTTCGCCGGGCGGAGCGCGCCGACAGTCGTCAGATCGTTACGCCATTCGTGCAGGTCGGAACTTACCCGACAAGGAATTTCGCTACCTTAGGACCGTTATAGTTACGGCCGCCGTTCACCGGGGCTTCAATTCAAAGCTTCGCAGTTACCCGCTGACCTCTCCTTTTAACCTTCCGGCACCGGGCAGGCGTCAGCCCCTATACGTCGTTTTCGACTTTGCAGAGACCTGTGTTTTTGTTAAACAGTCGCCTGACGCGTTTCACTGCGGCCCCTTACTCTTGCGAGCAAGAGGCACCCCTTCTCCCGAAGTTACGGGGTTAATTTGCCTAGTTCCTTCGCAACTCCATCACCCGAGCGCCTTAGAATACTCATCTCATCCACCTGTGTCGGTTTGTGGTACAGGTACAATCGTTCTCCTTAGAGGCTTTTCCTGGCACACGACCCGGCGGATTTGCCGGTCCGGATCTCGCTTGCGCGGTGCGTCCCCCCATCGGTCTTGATCGAACGATCCTAGTCACGGAATATTAACCGTGTGTCCATCGGCTACGCCTGGCGGCCTCGCCTTAGGCCCTGACTAACCCTGAGCGGATTAACCTTTCTCAGGAATCCTTAGATTTTCGGCGGCCAGGGTTCTCACCTGGCTTTTCGCTACTTATGCTGGCAGAGTCACTTCCTAGCCATCCAGTGCTCCTCACGGTACACCTTCTTCTCGCTAGGAACGCTCTCCTACCACTATTTCAAGTCCATGACTTCGGTACTCTGCTTGAGCCCCGTTGGATTGTCGGCGCCGGGTCCCTCGACCAGTGAGCTATTACGCTTTCTTTAAAGGATGGCTGCTTCTAAGCCAACCTCCTGGCTGTCTGAGGAACCTGACTTCCTTTCCCACTGAGCAGAGATTTGGGGACCTTAGTCGATGGTCTGGGCTCTTTCCCTTTTGACGATCCAGCTTAGCCCGGACCGTCTGACTCCCGTACTCTCGTGCTTGGCATTCGCAGTTTGGCTGAATTCGGTAACCCGGAAAGGCCCCTAGTTCAATCAGTTCTCTACCACCAAGACGGACCATACGAGGCTAGCCCTAAAGCTATTTCGGAGAGAACGAGCTATCACGGAATTTGATTAGCCTTTCACCCCTACCCTCAGCTCATCCAAGCTGTTTTCAACCAACACTGGTTCGGACCTCCATCCGCTGTTACACGGATTTCATCCTGGCCAAGGGTAGATCATCCCGCTTCGCGTCTCATCCCTGCGACTGCACGCCCTATTCAGACTCGCTTTCGCTACGGCTCGCTTTCGCTTAACCTTGCCACAGAGACGAACTAGCCAGCTCATTATTCAATAGGCACGAGGTCAGGCATCCTTCATTGCTGAAGTATAGCCCTCCCACTGCTTGTAAGCATGCGGTTTCAGGTACTATTTCACTCCCCTTGCAGGGGTTCTTTTCACCTTTCCCTCACGGTACTAGTTCACTATCGGTCGCAAGTGAGTATTTAGCCTTGCCGGATGGTCCCGGCGGATTCCCACAGGATTTCTCGTGTCCCGCGGTACTTAGGAGCCACTCGAACCGAAAATTGCATTTTAAGATACAGGGCTGTCACCTTCTCTGGCCGGTCTTCCCAGACCGTTCTCGTAATGCTTTCTTCTCATTCTTTGGTCAAAGGTAACGACTCTCCTTCCGGATGGCCTCCTCGGCTTTCCTTGAAGAAAGCCGATACCTTTGATTTGTGGTCCTGCAACCCCGCGCTCTCCTTTCGAATCGCACGGTTTAGGCTGTTCCGCGTTCGCTCGCCACTACTAGCGGAATCACTATTGTTTTCTCTTCCTAAGGGTACTGAGATGGTTCACTTCCCCTCGTTCGCTTCTGTCCACTATGGATTCATAAACAGATAAACCCGTTGCCGGGTTTGGGTTCCCCCATTCGGATATCTCCGGATCGATGAGTGCTTGCCTCTCCCCGAAGCTTTTCGCAGCTAGCCACGTCCTTCTTCGCCTACTTGCGCCAAGGCATCCACACGCATGCTCTTAGTAGCTTGACCATAAAATTAACTCTATGCTCTTACTAACTGTTTTGCTTACTTCTGTTGGACTTCTGGCTTCTTGCTTCCCTCCCGCAAATCGAGTTTCCGGCAGGCAAGACAAAAAGCTGAAGCCCTCGCCTTGAGTTCTTCTAACTTTTTACGCTGCTAGCCCATAGTTGTGATCGCCACGCCTGATTTCTCAGATCGCGGCTTCTCGGACTAGCACGTTTGCAACTTGTAGTTGCCCGTCATTTCCTATTCTTTTGTCAAACAACTCTTCTGCCTACTTCCTTCGAACCGCAGAAAGCAATGCCTGCTTCCGCAGACGCTGCTTTCTATTGTCCGGACTTTAAAACTGGTGGAGCTGGCCGGGATCGAACCGGCGGCCTCCTGAATGCAAATCAGGCGCTCTCCCAGCTGAGCTACAGCCCCTCTCTTGCCATAAGTGTAAGTGGTGGGCCTGGCTAGATTCGAACTAGCGACCTCACCCTTATCAGGGGTGCGCTCTAACCAACTGAGCTACAGGCCCGAGGGTTAACTGTCGTTATTTTCGAGGCCGGTCCGGCGAGAACGGAAGCTTCCGGCCTGCGGAAACTTCCAGAAGTAAATCAGATCTTTTCAAGTGGAGAACTAGGGCTTCATGGAGTGGAACGGCTGCCAGTTACTCGCTTCCGCTTGCGCGCGAGGCTTTCGCTGACTCCACCCACGTTCTCTCTTAGAAAGGAGGTGATCCAGCCGCAGGTTCTCCTACGGCTACCTTGTTACGACTTCACCCCAATCATGAATCATACCTTGGACCGCTGCCTCCCTTGCGGGTCAGCACGCAGGCTTCTAGTACAATCCACTTTCGTGATGTGACGGGCGGTGTGTACAAGGCCCGGGAACGTATTCACGGCATCGTTCTGATATGCCATTACTAGCGATTCCAGCTTCATGCAGGCGAGTTGCAGCCTGCAATCCGAACTGAGAACGGTTTTTGGCGATTGGCTCCCCCTCGCGGGTTGGCTACGCTTTGTACCGCCCATTGTAGCACGTGTGTAGCCCTGGACATAAAGGCCATGATGACTTGACGTCGTCCCCACCTTCCTCCAACTTATCGCTGGCGGTCTCCTGCGAGTGCTTCCATCTAAGGAGTGGCAACACAGGACAAGGGTTGCGCTCGTTGCGGGACTTAACCCAACATCTCACGACACGAGCTGACGACAGCCATGCAGCACCTCGACTCGAGTCCCTTGCGGGAAAAATAGTGTTTCCACCATCGGTCTCGAGCCGTTCGAGCCCAGGTAAGGTTCTTCGCGTTGCGTCGAATTAAACCACATGCTCCACCGCTTGTGCGGGCCCCCGTCAATTCCTTTGAGTTTCAGCCTTGCGACCGTACTCCCCAGGCGGCATACTTAACGCGTTAGCTCCGGCACCGGCCAACTGAATGGCCGACACCAAGTATGCATCGTTTAAGGCGTGGACTACCAGGGTATCTAATCCTGTTTGCTACCCACGCTTTCGTGTCTCAGCGTCAGCTATGGTCCAGAAAGCCGTCTACACCGCCGGTGTTCCTCCTGATATCTACGCATTTCACCGCTACACCAGGAATTCCGCTTTCCTCTCCCACGCTCGAGCACTCCAGTTTCCGGCGCACCCTCCCAGTTGAGCCGGGAGATTTCACACCGAACTTAGAGCACCGCCTACACACTCTTTACGCCCAGTAATTCCGAACAACGCTCGCTGCCTACGTATTACCGCGGCTGCTGGCACGTAGTTAGCCGCAGCTTCTTCTTCAGGTACCGTCATTATCGTCCCTGCCGAAAGAGCTTTACGACCCGAAGGCCTTCATCGCTCACGCGGCGTCGCTGCATCAGAGTTGCCTCCATTGTGCAAGATTCCCCACTGCTGCCTCCCGTAGGAGTCTGGCCCGTGTCTCAGTGCCAGTGTGGCCGTGTGCCCTCTCAGGCCGGCTACCGATCCCCGCCTTGGTGAGCCTTTACCCCACCAACTAGCTAATCGGCCGCGAACTCCTCTCCCAGCGCCGTTGCTGGCTTTCCCTTCGCAGGCTTATGCGGTATTAGCTTCGGTTTCCCAAAGTTATTCCCCACTCGGAGGTAGATCATCCACGTGTTACTCACCCGTACGCCGCTGTACTCACGGATTGCTCCGCTTTCTCGCTCGACTTGCATGTGTTAAGCGCGCCGCCAGCGTTGATTCTGAGCCGGGATCAAACTCTCGTTTGATCTGTCCCTTCCCCTCCGCTTCCGCTCCGTCAGGACTTCGCTCTCGCTTGTCCCCACCTCGCTTCCGCTTCCGGGAAAGAGTTAATTAGTTAGAGTCACTTCAGTCCCCTGTCCCCAAGCTTGCGCCCGGAACCAGAAAACCGAGGCTGCTCGCCCCAGCTGTTACTCAAAAAGTCTGACGTTTTTACTTCTTCTTCTCGTCGAACCGGATTGTCAAACATCTATGCCTGCCATGACCCCATCCCCTCCCCTTGCAGAAAGAAAATACAATCACCACAAGCACGGCCTCGAAAGCCGCTTGAACCACCCACAACCAAGCTCAACAGCCTGTATCTGGGCAATTCAAAACTTTAAAATTAGATTCGCGTTTCGGATTTACTACCGGGCCGCTGTTTCGCCAAACCACTCGCAAAATCAGCCACGCTCTGAATCAAAAAATCTGGTGCTTCCACCGATCCACTTGGCAGCAAGTGAGAATCACTATGCCGCTCTGTCAATCTACCACACCAAACGCGTACCGGATCAACTTTATTTTTGCTGCCTGGCATCTGCCATGCTGCGACTCGGTACAGGAAAAAGATAGCACAAGAATTCTCGGAAAAGAGCACGAAGACTCGAACAATTCTCTGCCCGTCAAAATAGCTGCATCTGCGCCTGAATAAAGACGGGAGGAACATCGGACTCTAAGCCGCCACCTTTCAATCCGGCTTCGGCTTTGACCTTTTCAATACGCCGTCTGAGGAGCTCAGGGTAGCGGCCGCGCAGGTAAGCGCCAGAGCCATAATTTGCCCGATAGCGCTGCACGTGGTCAGGGAAGTGTCCGGCGAGGAAATCAAAGAAGACCCGCCTGGCGGCGGGTTGCAGGAATAAGATGCCAGCCGAAAACGATCGAGCACCGGCCTCCTTGGCAGCTTTTGCGACGGCCAAAAGATTCTGATGCGAATCGGTGAGCAGCGGCAACACCGGGCTTGCCAGAACTCCGGCCGAAATACCATTCGAAGCCAAACCGGCTAGCGCCTCGAGGCGCAAGTCAGGACGCGGGGCAAAAGGATCTAGCAGCCGCGCTAAACAGTTGTCCACACTGATGAGGCTGATCGAAATGTGAACCGAATTTCGAGCTCCCAATTCCCTGAGCAGGTCTGCGTCCCGGACGATCAGATCTGACTTGGTGGTGATGTAGATCGACATTCCGCGGATTCCGGTGAGGCATTCCAGGAGGGAGCGGGTTCTTCCGAACTTGCGCTCCGCCGGTTGGTAGGGGTCGGTGGCCGTGCCGATGCCAATCGACTCACCCGGTCGAAGCTGGTGCAGCTCTTTACGAAACGAAGCCAAATTCAAATCTTTCGCATAGATTTCCGTTTCGAAGGCGGCCACTTCCCGGCGTTCCAGGAATTCGTGCGTATAGCGGGCATAACAAGTATGGGCAGCCGTATTCGCAGCCCCGGTATGGATTTATGGTCCACTGGAACGGCACTCGTTGGGACGAGCAGCGGTTCAGCCAGTTGCGGGTAGGCAAACTCCGATATTCAACCCGGCGCTTGGAGTCCAGCAGATTACCATTCGAAGCCAAACGAGCAATGCCGACGAGAGGCGAGGAAGCGGATCCCATGGCTTATTTTCGCCTTTTATTCGTATTTCGTCAAGGATATATACTTCAGCCTATGGAGCAGTCGCGAACACCCCTGCCGCCGTTCACTATGGCAAGTGCGCAAACAAAGGCGCGATCCGCCGAGGATGTCTGGAACAGCCAGGAACCAGAGCGGATAGCCTCGGCGTACACGCCGGATAGCGAGTGGAGGAATCGGGCCGAGTTTCTGAAGGGTCGACCCGCCATTGTGGAGTTTTTACGGCGCAAATGGGCGCGGGAGTTGGATTACCGGCTGATCAAGGAAGTGTGGGCGTGGGGACCGGAGCGCATTGCCGTCCGTTTCGCCTATGAATGGCATGATGATTCCGGAAACTGGTTCCGGTCGTATGGGAACGAGAATTGGGAATTCGATGGAGCGGGATTGATGAAGCGCCGTCTCGCGAGCATCAACGATCTGCCGATCCGACAGGAAGAACGCAAGTTTCAGTGGCCGCTGGGCCGGCGGCCGGACGGGCATCCAGGGCTATCCGAGTTGGGCCTTTAGTAACAGGCCGGTCGCTTCAGCGGAGATCGAGTCGCAGATATGCTGGCTTTCGGAGTGGCTTAAGAGGCCAGTAAGGAGATAACCCCTTTTTGGCGCAGGCCGTTGAGAGCCAGGCCGTGACGGCCATGCACACCGGTCTTCTCGAAGATGTGCTTCAAGTGAATTTTGACAGTTCCCGGACGAATACCGAGCTCCTGGGCAATCTCGCGGTTCTTATAGCCTTGCTCGACCAGCTCCATCACCTGATGTTCCCGAGGAGTGAGATCGCTGCGGAGTTGCGCTTCCGGGGCGGTTGATTCCTTGAAGACAGAATCCTGCATCCAGTTGCGGCCGCTGGCGACGGCGCGCAAACAGCAAACGATGGTGCCTGTCTCGGCCGACTTCCGGAGAATCCCTTTCGCGCCGGCCTGCAGGAAGCGCAGCGCTTCCGCTTCGGTAACCGACATGCCCCAAACCACCACGGCAGGAACAGTGGAACGCACCGTACCGTGTTCAGCCGGTAGCTGGCTGAGAGCGTCCAGCACGATCTGAGCGCCAAGGCCTTTATCAATGATCAGAACATCGGTTCTTTCGGCGGTCGGGCTCAACATCCATTCGGTCGGGTTGGGGTGAGCAGACCCGAAACGCATATCGTCGGTCGCCTCCAAGAGGTGCACGAGCCCCTTGACGGTAAGCGGTTGCGTTTCACAGACGGAGACGGTTTTCCTGGGTTTTGCTGAATAAACTTCCATTTTGCGGCCTATGCACCTTATCGGATTTATGGGTTCAAAACTTGAGTGCAAAGGGCAATATTTTGCTCTCCCTTCCCCTTCCGGGCGGGAGAAGTGAGTTCCAGTACCAACGTTGAACGCAAATTAAGAAGACACTACGAATGCAATTAAGCCCTTGACGAGAACCGCTAGAAAGAATCTCGAATCAGTTTTCCCCTCTTTCCTTTCAATCGCTTGCAAGCGTCGGCAAGCGGCAAGCGGCAAGCGCTTGCGGCGCACAGGCGAACCCTAGCTGGAGGCCATCTGCTGCTTCAGCAATGACAAAAAGTTGACGCTTAGCCGGAAAAATCTGGCAGCACAAAAACCAGGACTGCTCATCGAAGTCTGGGTTGTTTACAATTCTCGACTCGGAGTGTCGGGAAAAAGCCGGACGAGCGCAGCTTCTGGCGTTGTGGCGATTTTTTCCTGGATTTCCGTGGTCTGGAAGGGGAGTTCCTGGATTTCCGTGGTCTGGAAGGGGAGTTCCTGGCTTTCCGCGGCTTGCTTTTGCTGCAGCTGACGGGCCGCATCGGAAGCTTTCCGGCGCTGCTGCGATTCGTACCCACGCTGCTCAATCTGGCGAGCGCGGCGGGGTTTCAGCAGGTCGCCCAAACAGCGATGACAGGCACGCTGGTTGGTGGTTTGATAGCGGATGTAAAGCGCAAGCTTCTTTTCGACTTGGGAACCGGCGAGGCCGGAGAGAAGCATTCTTCCTGAAACCGGAGGGCGCGCTGGGGTGAGCCGGTAGTGCCGGGCCATGTCGCCGGCCAGCAGCGCTTCGGTCGGCGTGGCTGGATCGTGTCCGGCTTCGAGGCCGACTACTGGCTTAAGGAAAGCGGCGTCATCTTCCTCCGGCAGGACACAAAATGCGCCGGTAAATCCAGGGCGGGAAATTGTTGCGCGAGGAGAGTGTTTTAACGCGAACAGCTGGTCTCCCCAAAGCTATAAACGCCTACGCAATCGTCTGACCTCCATCGACGACCAGAGCATGGCCGACGACGAATGATGAGGCGTCCGAGCAGAGAAAGATGACCGCGTCTGCAAGCTCTTCCGGCTTGCCCATGCGCCCGATTGGCTCCTCGGAGATAACCTTTGCCCTGCCCGCATTGGTGCCGCCCGTGAATCGCCTTCGCACGGAACGAAGGAATCGCATGCGTGATCGGAACGCGGACACCGGTAGAAATGCTCGGTGCGGCCAATTTTCACGTCGGTTCAGACTATCGCCTCAGAATGCCGGTCACCGCCTGGTGCACAGCTAAGGATGAACTGATCGAAGTTACCGGTGTTGAACCGGATACAGTCGAAAAGAATTAGATACAAATCTTGACTGCTGGCCGGGACCTGCCGATGGAGAAGGCACAAGCAATCCTGCAGGGATCGTAAGGACCTCGTTCGTGTACAGGTTGGCAGACGCAATTTTGGCCACTTCCCAATCACTGAACGATCGTGATTACCAGAAGGATGAAAACAGAATGCTGCCGATCAAGATCACCATTGCGCAAACGAAGAATGCTGTTGAAGAACTCACTCACCTTGGCGTGCGCGACTTTGATTAGGGAAAATGACGCGATTAGACGCGGAACAAGCGATTGCCGGCCGAGGGTGACATTTATCATCTCCCTCCGGAACAGGCTGGCCATCGCAGAAGAGTTTTTCAGCTGCATCGAAGGTTTTCTCAACAACCCCGATGAAGCGTAAATTGGCTGTCATTCGTATCTCAACGCTTCCATTAGATCGGACTTTGCCGCGCGGTGTGCGGGAATGAAGCTCGCCCAGAGAGCCACTATCGCCAACACGACGGAGACACCGGCAAAAGTAGTTACATCGAACGGCGTCACACCATAAAGCAGGCTAGCGATCCAACGTGCCAGCAGAATTGCCCCCAGCCATCCGAAACTCATACCGAGGCTCACCAGCCTTGCTGCTTGTCCGAGGACCTGTCGGAGCACAGCGCCTCTGCTGGCACCGAGCGCCATGCGAATGCCGAATTCTCGTGTCCGCTGACTTACGAAATAGTTCATGACGCCGTACAGCCCGATTGAAGCAACAAAGAGGGCCAGCAATGCGAATGTTCCGATTACGGCTGTTCTAAAACGCGGCTGCCCGACCGAAGCGGAAACCATCTGCTTGATGGTTGTGACCTGGTCAAGTGGCACGCGCGAATCGAGCTCGGCTACCGCCTTTCGCAAAGAGCCAGCGAGTTTTGTAGGTTCGATCGAGGTACGTAAGACAACCGTGGGGCGAGCCTCCACATTTGGGACCTGGGCATAGGGAAGATACATCTCAGCGTCCGGCTTGCTTCCAAGGCTTTCGTGATGCACGTCGCCGACAATGCCCACGACGGTCCTCCACTTAGATTCGCTAAACGCTACCCGTTGTCCGATCGGGTTCTGGTGATTCCAGAAGGTACGCGCCATGGTCTCATTGATGATCACCACGAGTGGGCCGTCCTCGTTGTCCCTAACGTCAAACGCTCGCCCGCGCAGGACGGGAATTCCCATGGTCATGAAATAATCGGCAGTGACCGGCCTGTACTTCATGAGATCGTAGACGCCAGCGGGTTTAGTGGGTCGGCCTTCGATGTCGAAGGCCCAGGAATTATCTGCGCCGCTTAAGGGAAGGTAGGCGGTAAACGCCGCTGATTGTAAGCCGGGAATGTTGCGCACGCGTTCCAGAAGCTCTCGCTGGAACGCTGAAATTCGGCGATGCTCGCCCGTTCCAAACTTGTAGCCGTTCAGATACTGCGGCGGCAGCGAAAGGCGAGCCGTCAGGATGTGCTGTGTCTGAAAACCCGGAGAGACCTGCATGAGCGTTCGAAGACTTTTGGTCATCAACCCGGCCCCGATCAGGAGGATCAGGGCGATCGCGAACTGTCCCACAATCAAACTATTCCGGAGGCGGGATGAGCCACTGACAATGCCGCGTCCACCCGTTGCGAGCGACCCATTGGCGCTCATCCGCTCAGCTTGAAACCACGGAACGAGTCCGAATATAACTCCAGTAATCAACGAAAGTAACGAGGTGAAGGCGAGTATTCTTCCATCTATCGCAATTTCTGCTGTACGAGGCAGATCGGTGGGTAGGTAATGCACCAAAGCGGGAATACCTACATAGGCAAAAGACACTCCAAGCAATCCGCCCAGCAGAGCCAAGAGCAGGCTTTCCGTCAACAATTGTTGGGCCAGCCGTTTTCGGCTTGCCCCCAAAGCGGCCCGGAGGGACATCTCTGGTTGACGTGAGGCGGCGCGGGTCAGTAAGAGGCTGGCAATGTTAGCGCAAGCCAGCAGGAGCAGCATAAAAACAGCCCCCACGAGAGTAATAAGCGCCGGTTGAACGTTACCGACGACATGCTGTTTCAATGGGACGATTGTAATCTTCAGCTCTTTGTCCTCACTTGATAAAGCCGCCGTAGATTACTAGCCACGTGATCAAGATCGGCTTGAGCCTGGTTCAGGTTCACGCCCAGTTTGAGGCGGCCGAACACGCTGAGCGGATGAGTTCCGCGCTGCCAGGCTGGTACTGGAGAGGCAAGACCGAGTGGGGTCCATACGTCGAACCGGTTGCGAGACTGAAAGTCCGAAGCCTTACTGATAAGCGAAAAGCCGCGCGGAAGCACGCCGACGACCGTATAGCTGGCGTTGTTCAACGGAAGTTGTTTACCCACAATGTCGGGGCGCCCACCGAAGAACTGCTGCCAAGTCGAATGACTGAGAATTACAACCTGGTTTCGACCGGGGCGGTCCTCTGCGGGAAGGAAGTCGCGCCCCAAAGCCATCTGAACTCCGAGCAGGGAAAAGAAATCAGCGGACACAGCGGCTCCCCCCAATCGCCGCGCTTCGCCGTACCCGTTCAAAATGAAATCCGGGTAAGGATCGAGCGCGGCCATCTTAGCGAAGGAGTGGCTCTGCTCACGCCAGTCGACGAAATTCGCGGGCGCAACGGTACCGAGGGTGCCATCCGAAGGCTGCCGTTCCCACAGCGTCAGGATTCGTTCGGGTTCCGGATACGGTAGGGGCTTTAGCAACACGCTATTAACTACCGTGAACATGGTGCTGTTGGCTCCAATGCCCAGCGCCAGAGTCAGCACTGCCACAACTGAAAAGCCCGGATTCTTAGTCAAAGTGCGAACTGCGTATCGAAGATCCTGTATGAATGTGTCCACGTAGACTCCTTTTCTGATGTCTCGGATGCTCTCCTTTACCGTTTCGACATTTCCGAGATCTCTACGAGCCTCACGCAAAGCTCTCTCTGCTTCCGTTCCACAACGCACTTTTTCGTGAGCGACTAGTTCGACATAACTACGAAGTTCTTCCTCCAGCTCTTGATCGACACGTTTTTTTGTCAAGAGATTGCGGCAGAGCGTGTACCAATGTCGAATCACAGCCATACTCCCTATGTGGTTCGCAACGCCGTCGCCATCGCGAGCGAAATCCGATCCCAACGCTCCGCTTGGGTCTGGAATTGGCTCGTGCCCGACCTGGTTAGTCGATAAAACTTTGCTCTGCGGTTGGTTTCCGATTCTCCCCAAGAGGACGTGAGCCAACCGGCCTCTTCCATCCGATGCAGAGCAGGAAACAAGGAACCGGCCTTTACTATGAAGGTCCCATTTGTCATTTGTTCAATTCGGCGCGCAATGCCCATCCCATGCAGTGGTTCGAGTGCAAGAGATTTAAGGACCAACAAATCAAGAGTTCCCTGCAGCAGATCAGAGTGGGGAGAGGCCATATTGCCTTTATAGAACGCCTATAAGAAGATAGCAGACTCTCTTATAGACTGTCAATAAGAGATATGAGTAACAGTAGATTGTTCCTGGCGACATCGGAGGATCAGGCATCCCCAAAGTTGGTCACTTACATGCTCAGGTCGCTAGCGGCCACGGCAGCGCCGACTGAAGCCCGAGGAATAGTCGACGGTAAGCCCTATGGCGACAGCGAGCTTTAAACCCTATGACGACGTCGTACTAGGTGTTCTTGCTGAGTTGAAGCTACCGTTTCTTCCAATGGCGCACAGAACGCGCCTGGACTCAAACGCCATCCCTTACTGGCGAGCCAGTTCTCCCACCATCGCTGGTTCTGGGAAAGCGCCTGCTGCTCCTCAGCTAAAAGTTCGGGACCGCGCTCCGGTACCGGATGCATCGGCCCGAGCCCGCTTTCGGCACGCAGCTCGTTCACTCTTTCGGCTTCCGCGAGTTTCCACGGACGCGTTCGGCCATCTACGGAATCGTCCAGCCATTGTGTTCCGTAACGCTGGGGTCGGCCCTCATGCATCGCGATTCGCTACTGGCGATGAGCTCGTCGATCAGCTCTTTCATGATGGCCATTCGGTTCTCCTATCTTCCTCTTCTTGAGAACCGCGTTTACACAATCCTTTTTACACCCTCGTAAGGATTTCTTCCGGGTACGCAAACAGGAGGCTGACACCCGCCCAATGCCGGCGTTTCTGCCGGTACGCGGCCATTGCGAGCTTGCTTAGGCGCAGGCCCTGGTTGCTACCGTCAGGCTGCTGCTGCGGGATCGTAGTTCAGGTTGGGGCCGAGCCAGCGTTCTACTTCGGTGAGGGTCATGCCTTTACGTTCCTGATAGTCGAGGATTTGATCGCGGTCGATCTTGCCCAGGTCGAAGTAGCGGGAGGCGGGGTGGGCGAAGTAGAGTCCGCTGACGCTCGAACCAGGCCACATGGCGAAAGACTCGGTGATCAGCATGCCGGTATTCTTTTGCACATCCAGCAGATGCCAGAGCGGGCCTTTTTCGGTATGATCCGGGCAGGATGGATAACCGGGGGCAGGCCGGATTCCGCGATATTTTTCCCGGATGAGATCCGCTTTGTTCAGGTTCTCAGAGCAGCCGTAACCCCACTCATCGCGCACCCGCTTGTGCAGGCACTCGGCAAAGGCTTCGGCCAGGCGATCGGCGAGAGCCTCGGCCATGATGGCGCTGTAGTCGTCGTTCTCCGCTTTGAACCGGTCGCACAGGTCTTTCAGCCGGATTCCGCTGGTGACCGCGAACCCACCGATGTAGTCCGGGAGGCCGGTTTCCCGGGGAGCGATGAAATCGGATAGCGACCGGCATGGCTCATTGCCTTCCCGGTTGGCTTGCTGGCGGAGGAAATGGAATCTCTGCAGCAGACTGGTGCGTGTCTCGTCGTTATACAGTTCCACGTCGTCACCCACCGAGTTGGCGGGAAAGAAACCGTAGACGCCGCGCGCGGTGATTAGCTGGTTCTCGATGATGGAATCGAGCATGGCATTCGCTTCGGTGAATATCTGAACTGCCTGCTCGCCATATTTTGCGTGCTCGAGAATGCGAGGGTAGACGCCCTTCAGCCCCCAGGTCTGGAAGAACGGAGACCAGTCGATGAACTCGCGAAGCGTCGCCAGAGGAAAGTTATCCAGCACGCGGATGCCGGTAAACTCCGGCGCCGGAAGATCCTCGGCGCGCCACTCAATAGGAGTGCGCCGGGCACGGGCAGCGCCGAGAGAGACGACGCTCTGCCGGGGAGCGGAATGCGTTTTGCGCAGCGCCTCATAGTCGGCGCGATGAGAAGCGACGAACGCTGACTTGCCTTCATCACTCAGCAGGCTGGTGGTTACAGGGACTGCCCGGCTGGCGTCGAGCACGTGGACCACAGGTTCGCTGTAGTGGGGCGCGATTTTGACGGCGGTATGAGCCCGGCTGGTAGTTGCTCCGCCGATCAGCAGAGGCAGTTTGAAACCCTGGCGCTCCATCTCGCGAGCCACATGCACCATCTCATCGAGAGATGGCGTGATGAGGCCGCTCAGCCCGATGAGGTCCGCCTTCTCTGACTTGGCGCGTTCCAGAATTTTTTCGCAGGGGACCATAACGCCCATGTCGATGACTTCATAGTTGTTGCAGGCGAGAACCACGCCGACGATATTCTTGCCGATATCGTGGACGTCTCCTTTTACGGTGGCGAGCACGATCTTTCCTTGCGCCTTGACTACGTGACCGGCCTCCGCGAGTGATGCTTTCTCGGCCTCCATGAAAGGCGTCAGGTAGGCTACGGCTTTCTTCATGACGCGGGCCGACTTGACGACCTGGGGCAAAAACATTTTGCCTGCGCCGAACAGATCGCCGACCACGCCCATGCCATCCATCAGCGGGCCTTCAATCACCAGCAAAGGGCGGCCTAATTTTACGCGGGCTTCTTCTGTATCGCCCTCTATGAAGGCGTCTATCCCCTTGACCAGCGCATGGGACAACCGCTGCTCAACCGTGCCAGTGCGCCATTCTTCGGCCTTCTTTTCGCTCGCCTCCGAGCCCACACCCGCAGCCTTCAGCGCTTCTCCGTGCTCCACCAAGCGCTCGGTAGCGTCGGGACGGCGGTTTAGCAGAACATCTTCTACCAGCACCTTCAGCCCGGGCTCGATCTCCTCATAGACTTCCAGCATGCCGGCATTGACAATGCCCATGTCCATGCCGGCAGCAATGGCGTGATAGAGGAACGCGGAGTGCATAGCCTCGCGGACCTTGTTGTTGCCCCGGAAGCTGAACGATATGTTGGAAACGCCTCCGCTTACCTTCGCGTGCGGCAGGTTGGATTTAATCCAGCGGGTGGCGTTGATAAAGTCCACCGCATAGTTATTGTGCTCCTCCATGCCGGTGGCGACGGTGAGGATGTTCGGGTCGAAAATGATGTCTTCGGGCGGGAAACCGACCTCATCGACCAGAATTTGGTAGGCACGTTCGCAGATGCGGGTTTTGTCTTCGTAAGTCGCGGCTTGCCCTTGTTCATCGAAGGCCATCACCACTACGGCCGCGCCGTATTTGAGTACGGCAGCAGCGTGCTGGCGGAATTTTTCCTCGCCCTCCTTAAGCGAAATGGAGTTGACGATGCCCTTACCCTGCAGGCATTTCAGGCCCGCTTCGATGACCTCCCACTTCGACGAATCCACCATGAAGGGAACCTTGGCGACTTCGGGCTCGCTTCCCAGTAACTGGAGAAAACGGGTCATGGCCGTGACACCGTCGATCATGCCTTCGTCCATGCAGATGTCGATCACGTTGGCTCCGTTTTCGACCTGCTGCCGGGCGATGCTTACGGCGGCTTCGTAATTGCCTTCCTTGGCTAGCCTGGCGAACTTGGGTGAACCAGCAACATTGGTCCGCTCACCGATCATCATGAAGCTGCCGGGCTGCTGAGTGAAGGGCTGCGATCCCGAGAGACGCAAGGGACATATCTCCGAAACTCCGGCTGGGGCTTGGGCCTCCGTAACTCTGAAAATTGTCCGTGATGCGGAAGCGGCCGCGTCTCGCAGCTCCCGCGGATGCTTGCCTTCAAGCGCCCTGGCGATAGCCGCTATGTGATCGGGCGTGTTGCCGCAGCAGCCACCCGCTATATTGATCAGGCCTGCTTCGGCGAACTCACTCAGATAGCGGGCCATGTCCGGCGGTTCCAGATCGAACCCCGTGGCCGACAGGGGATTCGGCAAACCGGCATTGGGATAGCAAGAGAGGGCGGCGCTGGATCTCTGCGAGAGGTCTTCCAGGAACGGATACATCAGGTCGGGGCCAAGGGAGCAGTTGAGCCCGACAGAGAGAGGCTTCACGTGCTGGACCGAATTCCAGAACGCCTCGATGGTCTGCGCGGAGATCATGGTCTCGCCGCCACGCCCGACCGCCGCCGAAATCATGACTGGCAGCTGCTTGCCGTCCTGTGCAAAGACTTCCTGGATGGCGACGAGCGCAGCCTTGGAATTCAGCGAGTCAAATATGGTTTCAACCAGCAGCAGGTCTGAGCCGCCGGCGATAAGGGCGCGCACCTGCTGAATGTAGGCCGCCTTGACCTGATCGAAAGTAACCACCCGGAAACCCGAATCGTCGGCGTCGGGCGAGTTCGAAAGAGAGACGGTGAGCGGGCCGATGGCCCCGGCCACGAACCGCTGCCGCCCGGTGGCAGTGCCGACTCGATCGGCCCATTCGCGGCACTGGCGCGCCGACTGCTCATTAATTTCCCAGGCGAGGCTGTTCAAAAACGGATCTTCGATGATGTTCTGGTAAAAGCCGGGATCCTTGCGGCCGCCTTGCTCGCGCGGGTCGTCCACAAAGAACTCGCTTTGAGTGATGCTGGTGGCGCCGAAGGTATTGGTTTCGATGATGTCAGCGCCGGCCTCGAGAAAGCGGCGGTGAATGTCGCAGATCATCTCCGGTTGCGTGAGGGAGAAGATGTCTCCGTTGTTCAGCAGATCCTTTTTGGAATCCTTAAAGCGCCCGGCGCGGATGTCGGCTTCCGTCATGCCGTAGGTGCGGATGGTGGTTCCCATAGCGCCATCGATAATGGCAATGCGGTTCTGAAGGATCTTCTGAAGAGGATGTTGGCCGGCTGTAGTCATGTCTCCGTAAAGGCTTTCGGCGCGCACTGCTGGACGATACCGATGCTTCGATGGAAGGCGCGGTTCTCTAAGCCATAAAACGCAATATCTAACTTAATGATAGCCGTAAGGGGCGATGTATAGCTGGCGGCGGACTGGACGCTCTACTCCGAGTAGAAGAGATATTTGCGCCACTGGTCGTCGCTGCGGCCCAGCAGGCGCATCAGGTGGCGGCTGGTATGGAGGCTGAACGGGCTCGGCTGGCGAAGGAGTTTCATGCCCGCTTCTTCCGGGGTGCGGCTGCCCTTACGATTGTTGCAGCGGTGGCAACAGGCGACCAGATTTTCCCAGGTGGTCTCGCCGGCTCGCGAGCGCGGGACGACGTGATCGAGGGTCATCTCGCCGGAGGGCAGCACCTTGTGGCAATACTGGCAGGTGTAACGATCGCGCATCAGAATGTTTTTGCGCGAAAGAGCCCGGGTCTGATGGGGAATACGCCGGTATTCCAGCAGGCGGATGACGGAGGGTACGTTGATAGCCCGGCGCGCGGAGTGGATCTGGCCTGGTGAAATCTCTTCGGCCGAGGCCACGCCTTTCAGCACCAGCACCAGCGCCCGCCGCGCAGCACAGATGTTGATTGGTTCATAGCTGGCATTCAGCACCAGCACAGGCTTATGAAGTCGATCCAGACTCGGCATCGGACGCACGCTCCCTATTTCCCGGACTTACTGAGTTTTGCTGATACGCTCCGCTTCGGCGGTAACTCGTGAAGACTTACCGTGGCTTTCGATGGCGCGATTCAGCGCACGCAACGAACTCAGATCCGGATTCGCAGCGACACGACCCACCCGGCCCAGCGTCAAAGCAGTCACCGACTTTACGCCGGCTGCCTTCAACACGCCCGCCGCTTCGCGCAGCGTAGCGCCAGTGGTCATCACATCGTCTACCAGCAGAACCCGCTTGCCCCAAACCTGATCAGGCCGGTGTATGCAAAACGAGTTCTTAAGATTCTTTTGGCGTTCGGTTTCGGAAAGGCTTGCCTGCGGCCTGGTGTAACGGCTGCGGCGCAGATGCTTCTCCGGCTTCAAGCCGTAGCGCGCGGCAACATGCCCCGCCAACAGTTCAGCCTGGTTGAAACCCCTTGACCATTGCTTCCGCCAGTGCATGGGCATGGGCAGAACCAGGTCGAAGCGAGCATCCAAAGGCAATGCGCGAACAATCATGACGCCCAGAGGCTGCGCTAAGCTTTCGATTTTGCCGTACTTGAAAAGGTGAATCAGCTGCCGGAGGGGCCCTTCGTAGCTGCCGAAGGAATAAGTGGCGTCGAAATTAACTTGGCCTTCCCGGCAGACGGCACACACTTCGTTGCCGTCCAATGCGTACTCGTCCAAGAAGGGCGTCCGGCACAAGCGGCACGCAAATTCCGCCGCCAGAGGCTTAGGAAGCGCAAGACAGTCAGCACAAATGGGAATTCTGGAAATGAGTTGAAGCGGCTTTTCGCATAGTCGGCAATCATCCGGGAATAGGGAATGGAACAGGTTCCCCATAATGACTGGGGTCCGAGTGGCGAAGCCGATGTGAAGCCGGTTATTGTTCTCTATGACGGTGCGAGTCGAGTGACTAGGGAAAGCACACCCCCACTAAACCTGGAGTATACAACATACAGTTAGAATGTGCGAGATACAACAGAAAAGTTGCCGGTGAATATGCGCTGCTGCGAATTACTTGTGTAACAAATAGCATGTGTGCCCACTTATGTAATAAGGATCCGCACCTTCAATTGAAGGCCGGATTGCGTTATGCCATGTCTTTACGAGTACTCGTCGTCGAAACAGATCCGCAAAGAGCGGCCCGGATTTCCGGCTTGCTCGAAAAAGCGGAGCATGAAGTTTATCCGTTGGCGCGCTTCGAAGAAGTAGCTGGCGTGCTCTCGACTCAGCGTTTCGACGCGGTTCTGGTTCCCGCTACGGCAACCGGGGACGAACTTCAGGGCGTAGCTTCCACTTTGCAACTGCTCGAAAAGAACATGGCGGCCGGGCACACGCCCCTGCTCTCGTGCGCAGCCGCCGGAATAGCGCCCGAACCTGATGGTCCTGTGGAGGCTTTGCTTCCTGTGGATTTTGAGATAGACGCTTTCGCGGCGGCAATCGGTAAGCTGGCAAGGGGGGTATCAACGCTCGGAAGTCCTGATAAGTCTTTGCTATCCAAGCTGCCGCCTGACTTGCCGGTGTTCGACACGGCGGATTTCCGCGAACAGATGTTCGATGATTCCGAGCTGATGGTGGAGATTATTGACCTCTATCTGGAGGAAAGCGCCAGGCAACGGCAGGAGATGAAAGCGGCGCTGGAGGCTGGCGACATCAAAGGAGTCTCCAGAGTCGCGCACACCATTAAAGGATCGCTGGGAAGCTTGCACGCTCCGCGAGCGCGCTTCCGGTCCCAGGATTTGGAATCCGCGGCGAAGGCGGGTGACGCGGCTTTGGGCGCCGCCGCTCTCGGAGCTCTGGAGGAGGAGCTTTCAGCACTGGAACCAGAGCTGCTGAAGTTGCGGAATTCGGTGCGGAACTCGTAGATTTCATGGAGATTGACCTCAAAAAGCTCTGCTAGACTTAGGTTTCTAGACCTCCTTCCGGAAGCCCCTATGAGTTCAAATTCAGCAGCGGAGATCGTCTGCGCGCACAGCCCCGATTCAGACGACGCCTTCATGTTTTATGGTCTGGCGACGAAACGCGTCCGCAGCCAGCTGGTCACCTTCCGGCATGTCCTGGAGGACATCGAGTCCTTGAATCGTAAAGCCACCGAGGGGCAGTATGAACTTACCGCGATCTCATATCATGCCTACCCCTACGTAGCCGACAAGTACGTATTGATGGCCAGCGGATCGAGCGTAGGCGATGGTTACGGGCCCATCGTGGTGAGTTCGAAGGCCATGACGCCCGAGGAACTGAAGGGGAAACGCATCGCCATTCCTGGCACTATGACGACCGCTTTTCTCTCGTTGAAGTTGTTTCAGCCGGACTTCGAGCCGGTGGTGATTCCGTTCGACAAGATTATCGATGCGGTGAAGAATCATGAAGTCGACGGCGGCTTGATTATCCATGAGGGCCAACTAACTTACGGGTCAGGCGGACTCCATAATGTGGTGGATCTCGGCAAGTGGTTCAAGGCAAAGTATGACTTGCCGCTGCCACTGGGAGCGAACGCGCTGCGCCGCAATCTGCCTGAGGACGTTCAGAAGGAGTGCACGCGGGTGATGCGGGAAAGCATTCAATACTCGCTGGATCACCGGGAAGAGGCGTTGAACTACGCCATGCAATTTGCGCGGGATCTGGATCCACACATGGCGGATCAGTTTGTCGGAATGTACGTCAATCAGGATACGCTCGACGGGGGAGACATCATCCCGAGAGCGGCACAGAAGCTGCTCGACCTGGGTTACGAAGCCGGACTGATTCCGCACAAAACCACTGTTGAAGTTGTTGGCTAAGGCTTTTACTACCATCGTTAGGTATGCGGTTTAGTCCTCTCTGGCGTCCCGTGGAGAGAGTAGTTCCCTGCCTTGCCCTGGCGGCTGGCCTGTGCGTGTCCTTGTCAGCGGGCCATCGCCAGGCGGAGGATGGCTACACACAGAAAGAACGCCTTTCCAGAATTCACGATCTAGGCAAGCGGAAGGCGAGCGCCATTCCTGCCCTCTCGGGTTACCTCGGCGATCCGGACCGGGAAATCCGCATAGAGGCAGTGAAGGCCATTGTCAAAATTGGCGGCGAAGACAGTTTGACTCCCCTGGTGAAGGCCACGCGCGATAAGGATGCCGAGATCCAGATTCGCGCGGTAAATGGTTTGGTGAACTTTTATCTGCCCGGCTATGTGGCACGAGGCTTGACGGGACCGATTACCCGCGGAGTGAGGCAGGCAAAGTCGGTGGTGAGTTCCCGGAACGATCAGGTAATTGATGCGACCGTCGAGGTTCGCGCGGACGTTCTGAATGCTGTCCGGGATGTGGTGTCCGGCGGTGACAGCGTAGAAGCCCGTATCGTTGCCGCCCGGGTGGCGGGCATTCTCCGCGACCGGCCGGCGGTTCCTGCTTTGGCTGGCTCGTTGCACGACCACGAGAACGCGCTGATTTCAGAAAGCCTGATCGCCCTGCAGAAAATTAAAGACCCGTCCGCCGGTGCAGCAGTAGCAGGTGTTACGCACGATTTGGACGAGCGCACGCAAATGCTGGCGCTGGAGACCGCCGGCATTCTGCGCAGCGTGGATGCCGCGCCTGATATCCGGTCTGCCTTGACGCATGCTCGCAATGATAAGGTGCAGCGCGCGGCGCTCGAGGCTTTGGCGATGCTGGGCCTGGCTCGAGACCGGGCCGAGTTCCAGAAATATGCGGGCAGTGATGATGTCGAGCTGCGGGTAGCCGCGCTCGAGGGGCTTGGAAGAATTCGCGAACCGGAGGACGTTCCGCTGCTGGAGCGTGCCTACAACGAGGCGAATGCCGACTGGCGGATTCATTTGGCCGCGGCTTTCGCGCTGGTTAATCAGGGGCAGACCCGTGCAGCCGACTACAGCCCGCTGCAATATGTGATGGAAAACATCCAGACGAAATCGCGGTCGGACGTGGCTTCGGCCTACCTGGCGGAAGCCGCTCGCAGGCAAGACGTACGCACTGCCCTGGAGCCGTTGATCTCAAAAACGGGACACGATGGGAAGCTGATTGTCTGCTCGGTGCTAGCAGAGAGCGGCAGCCGAGACGTAGAGCCGATTTTGACGAAGCTGACGCACGACATTGATCCGGATGTCGCGACGGCTGCCGCGCGGGCGCTCAAGACACTCGATGCCCGGTTGAAGTCTTAACGGCCCTGCGCTGTTTAGCCATCGCAAGGCTAGTTTGACCGCTCGATCGTGATCAGAATTGTTTCTTTTCAAATCGTAGCTGCCAGTCATTCGGGATTCACAAAGCGTTGCTAATCTCCATGTTCAGTCAGGTTCATTTCGATGAGACACATGGTGAAGATTGGTCTGGGCTGCGTCTTGGCAGCGGCGATGATTTTGAGTACCGGGCGGGGGCAAGCGCAGTCGACTTACGGAACCATTCTGGGGACGGTAGTCGACGCAACGGGCGCAACCGTACCGAACGCGTCAGTTAAGGTGACGAACACGGATGCCAATACGGCGCGCAACATCACTACGAACAATGACGGGCAGTATCTGGCCAATAACCTCCAGCCTGGGAATTACAAGATCAACATTTCTGCGCAGGGTTTCGAGACCTTTGAAGCGACGGCCGTAACATTAGTGGCGCGGCAGACGGTGCGGTCGGACGCAGTGCTGCGAGTTGGGCAAGAGTCTCAAACGGTCACAATTGATGCCTCGACCAGCGGCGTGATCGCCACGGACACGCAAGCGGTGCAATCGAGTTTCAATTCCAAAGACCTGCTGGACCTGCCCGCGAATGTGCGCGCGAATGGCAGCACCAGTCCTTATCAGCTGATCCAAGTGCTGCCGGGCGTACAATCCGACCGCAACGGGAATCTTTCCATTCAGGGTACGATCCCTTCGCAGACACAGTATTCGCTGGATGGCATTTCCATTACGGACGTAACGGGAAATGGACCGCTGACGGAAGCTTTTCCTTCGAGTGAGTCGATTGCCGAGCTGAAGGTGCAGGGAGTGGGCAGCCCGGCGGAGTTCGGCCAAGTGGGCGATGTGACGACGGTGTCAAAGAGTGGCACCAACATCTTCCATGGGAACCTGTTCTGGTATCATCAGAATCGCGCCTTGAACGCGACCGCATTCGGCCAGCAGACCAAGCCGCAGCTGGTGGCAAATGATTTCGGCGCCAGCGGCGGCGGACCGTTGGTGATTCCCAAACTCTACGATGGCCGAGATAAGACCTTTGTTTTCGGAACGTATGAGGGATTCCGCTATCCCCGCGCGCAGACCGTCCAGAACAGCGTGCCAACGCAGTTACAGAGGCAGGGCGACTTCAATGGCGAGGGCCTGACGCCCATCAACCCTTCTACCGGACAACCCTTTCCCGGCAATGTTATTCCTGCTTCGGAGATCAGCCCGGTATCGCAAGGAATTCTCTCGTTGTATCCGCTGCCGAACTCCGGCAATCCGAACCTGGCGACGGTGAATAACTGGATTGCCAATAAGGACAACAGCTACCAATCGAACCAGTACGACATTCGCGCGGACCACTACTTCTCAACCAGCCAATCGGTATTCGGGCGCTGGAGCTCGAAGACGATCGATCAGGTTAATACGCAGAATCTGCTGGTGCCCTCGATACAACGGCCATCCACCTACCGGCTGCTGACACTGGCGGATAACTGGTCGCTTGCTCCAAACCTGATCAATGAGGTTCGCGTAGGACTGACGCTGTTCAACAGCAGCCGGACGCTTCCCTTCGATGGCGCGGCTTTCACGAATAGCCTGGGCCTGCAGGGAATCGGACCAGACTTTCCGTTTAACGGCCTGCCGGTGGTGAGCATCACGAACTTGCAGTCGCTGAACACGGGTAGAGGTAACACCAGCACCGAGAGCAGGACTTGGCAGTTCACCGATAACTTGAGCTGGTCACGCGGAAACCATAACTTCAAGTTCGGCTTCGACTACCGGAACATCCGGGCTGTGTCGGCGCTGGGATTCATTGCCGGGGATAACTATGGAGGGTATTCTTTCGACGGAACGTTTAGCGGAGTAGCCTTTGCGGATTTCCTGCTGGGATACCCGATCAACACTCAGGTAGATAACGTCAGAAACGACAACGACGGCCGGTCGAACCGTTTCAACGCGTATGCGCAGGACAGCTGGCATGTAAACAGCAAGCTGACCCTGGAATACGGTTTGCGTTGGGAGTTTCATCCGGGCTATACGGACAGCAACGGGAACATTGGAAATTTTGACCCATCCCTGCCGCTGTCCGGCCGCACGATTTATCCGGATGGGGCCGCATCGACCCTTGCGCCCGGCTATCTGCAATCGTTCAACGCATGTCCGGAACTGGGCAGCAGCAGCGGTCCAACGTTGAATGGCGCGCCTTGCACACCAGTGCTTTCGGCCAGCCAGGCTGGATACCCGAATTACCTGCGCAATGCGCCAAACCGTTTTGTGCCGCGTTTCGGCTTTGCCTGGCGGCCGATAGGAGACAAGACCGTTTTCCGGGGAGGGTTCAACGTTTACAACACTGAAGTGCTGGGTTCGATTTACTATGCGCTGACCGGAACGCTGCAATCGAATACCCGGACGTATAACAACATCGACAGCAGCGGCAAGCCGATCTTTCGATTTCCACAAACGCAGTTAGCGGGGCTGGGTGAAGTTGCACCGATCGGCAATGCGTATTTCGGCACAGCTGTGCAGCCAAATTGGAAAGATCCGTATTCGATGCAGTGGAATTTTTCGATCGATCGATCGCTGGGCTTCGATACGGGACTGCGCCTTTCGTATATTGCACTCGCGACTAGGCAATTGGTGTGGTCGCCGAATCTGAACCAGTCTTACTACTCGACTGACTTCTATATCAATCAACCGCTGAGCCGACGGCCGTTTCCGAATTGGGGCGTGGTGAATACGCGGGCCAACGGAGCAAACGCGAATTATCAATCGCTGCAGATTGAAGTGAACCACCGGCTGCGAGGCGGCGTGCAATTCACCTCGACTTATACGTTTGCAAAGAATCTGGCCAGCAATGCGGGATATGCAAACACTTCCCTAGCCGGCGAGAATTCGGGCGCGAGAACGCTGGATTACTACGACCTGAAGCACGAGTACGGGCAGGTGGCGGCGACTCCCGCGAGCCGGTGGGTTTCGAGCGCCATATGGAATCTGCCTTTCGGGCGGGGCCGGCAGTTTGGAAACCGCTGGAACCGTTTCTTAGACGCGCTAGCAGGCGGCTGGCAGTTAAACAACATCTTCATCTGGCAGAGCGGACAATATCTATCGCCGTACTTCAGCGGCGGAGACCCCTCGGGGACCGGATCGGGAATAATAGGGCGGGATCAAGCGCCGGACCTGGTTGGCAATCCGAACTCGGGCGAGCGAACGGCTGCGAACTGGTTCAACGCGAACGCATATGCTTGTCCAGGAACACCAACTTGGCGGCCGGGCACCAGTTGCCTGATTGGCTCGGCACCGGCTTATGGCGCGCCGCTGGGGAGATTTGGTTCGGCGGGCGTGAGCACTGTCACGGGACCCGGGCTGGTGAACCTGAATACCGGCTTGAGCAAGTATTTCAGCGTGACGGAACGCATGCGGATCAAAGTAGAGGGTTCGTTCACCAACATCTTGAACCACCTGAATCTCGATCTGCCGAATGCGGCGATTGACAGCCGGAGCGTTGGGGTAATCACGGCGGCGGCACAAGCGAATTTCGGTGGATACCGGACGGGGCAGATTGGAGCTCGAATCGAGTTTTAAAGGCAGTTCGGGCCCGGTAAATACTCTGAGAAGCTGTTCAGAATGTTCCCGGACCCGAATGACGTAACTGAATTAAGAAGGCTATTTAGCTTTCTTCTGTTTCTGCTGACCGACACGAACCTTAAATTGCTGCTGCTTGGCTTCCTGGAACGCCTTGTGGTCGTGCCTGGTAACGGCGTCAGCCAAATAGGCATCGACGTCGGCATCGCTGGGCAGAACCGCCATCAGAGTATAAGTTTCGTTGCAAGTCGGGCAAAAAGGCCGAAAGCGCTTTACATTCGGGATCGCCATAGGTCTCTAGATTAACACGAGGGTAGATCCTACGATTCCTCGAGGACGTCCTTCAATGCCACGGTGAAATCGATACCCGCCATAAGAAGACCGGTAACGCTCAAGTTCCGGGCACTACCTTCATGCAGCACCAGGGCTTCTTCTTTCATTGGATCGATGAGCCAAACATACTTTGCGCCCCAGGCAAAGTAGCGCTGCGCTTTGGTTTCCATTTCGTTCATGGTCTGTCCTGGGGACAGCACTTCAACAATCAGGTAAACCGGAGGCAAGGCATGTCCATTTCGGTTAGCCGTATAGCCGCCGGGCATCGAGACGGCGAAATCGGGGGTCATCCAATCGCTGCCCGAGCCCGGCGTGCGGTCGACTGAGAGCTCGGGTCCCGATCTCATGTTACGCACCCTCGCCAGTGGCCGAAGTAAGACAGACAGATTATCTTGGATCAGCGAGTGTTGAACGGTTGGCAAAGGACGTTCCAGGAGATGACCGTCGATGCATTCAAATCGGCTGGTATCTATCGCTTCGATCTGTTCGGCCGGGTGAGTGAACTGGGTAGCCATCGCGATCCCTCTTTAGCATTCTGGCATAATTTCTTTCTCGCGTGGCAGCCGAGCTAACCGCAAAGGCCGGATGCAGTCTAAGCGGGTTGATTCGCCTGATCTCGAGCATATTGCTGATCTGCTCAGCGTCCTGGTCTCAGGAGGCAATAACACGTCTGAAGGAACTGAATCGGGCGGCGCTCGACCGGCAGATCCGGGCCGCTCTGACGGGCAAACCTGGGGGGCAAACGATAAAACCACAATTCCGGATAAAGACCCTCTTGCGCATAAAACCCCTCTTGCGCAACATGCCCCCAAAGGCGGATGCTGCCTGCTCGATTCCGCTGCTGGAAGGACGAGTCAGCCGAAACATTGATCCCGGGATGGATAAGTTTCGCCGGCCTCTGTCGTCCGGCCAATCAGGATCGTTCGACCGGAACAAGACGCGTAATCCCGCGCCGGTCTGCAGGAGCTGGAACGCAAAATAGAATTATTTGGTCAGCGATTCCAGCGTCGCTGCCAAATTTTGCGATTCGAACCCAAATCCGAACTCCTGAGTTCTTTGCGGCTGCACGCGCTGGCTGGCCAGGAGAAAACCAGCGGCTTCTCCCAGCGCTGCTTTCAACGCGAACTCGGGCGCTGGCATAAAGGTTGGGCGGTGAACCGCCTCTCCTAAGGCCTTGGTGAAATCCACGTTCCGGACCGGTTCCGGGGAGCAGGCGTTCAGCAGACCTTGTACATGATCGTTTTCGGCGGCAAAGGTAAGCAGGCGCACCAGGTCGTTGCGTGTGACCCAGGACATCCACTGCTGGCCATCTCCCAGTTTCCCGCCCAGTCCGAAGCGGAACAACGGCAGCATCATCTTCAGAGCTCCGCCATCGGCGCTGAGGACCGGCGCGATGCGGGCGATGGCGACCCGGATGCCGTATTCCCCGGCGCGGAACGCTTCGCGCTCCCAACTGGCACACACATCCGCCAGGAATCCCGGCCCGCGAGGACTCTCTTCGGTGAGGATCTGATTCCCGCCGTCTCCGTAGTAGCCGACAGCGGATGCCGAAACAAGGACTTTGGGTTGGTACCGTAGTTTAGCCAGACCGTCGACCAACTGGCGCGTCCCGGCCACCCGGCTGTGGTAAATCCGCTTTTTGACCGACGAGGTCCAGCGCTGGGCAATGGACTCACCCCGGAGATTGACCACGGCGTCGAGCCGCGGCATACCTTGAAAGTCCGGTGCGCCATCGCGATTCCAGCAGTGGAAACTGGCCCGGGAATCGAGAGAGTTGCTGCGGTGGGAGCTAAAGTAGTTCACCGAGTGTCCGTTGGCCAACAGCTCTTTTACAAGAGCGGCGCCAACAAGCCCGGTAGCTCCGGTAATTAGATAGGTCATAAGTCAGGTTGTTTAGGTGGCTTTTACCGGGTCTGTCCCCGTTTTCTCGAGTTCGTTGATCTCGTCGATGTAGGCGTTGGCGTTGGTCTTGCGCCGGGTGCTGCCGCCGGACATGTAGCGGATCTTACCGAAGATTGGACGCTCGCCCCAGGCCCGGTCATGCAGACCGAAGCACCACAGGATATTCGTGTAGGTATTCGGATCGCGTCCATCGAGAGCGTATTTACCATGCTGATCGACCATGAAATCGACTGCCGGCTGGTAGCCGCGTGACCACTCCAGGATTTTCTTGCCCCAGTACATACGGTAGTAGCCGTGAATTTTGCCGCGCAGCACCATCTCTTTTTGGGTGGCGTTCCACAGGTCATCTTCAGTATCGGCAGCTTCCATCTGGCGAGGGCTGTAGAGCGGGTCGCGCTTGTCTTTGGAATGCTGCTTCATGGTTTCGCGGGCCCACTCCGGTAGGTTCTCGAGCTGATCGGGCCGCTCGACATGGCGAACATAGTTAAAAGCCAGTTCGCGGCGCACGATGAGCTCCTCCAGAAAACCGTCGGCCATTAGATGATGTTTGGCGGCATGTTCTTTGGCCGCCAGAGCGATTTCCAACGATGAAATCTGGCCAAAGTGCAGATAGGGGCTCATGTGCGAGGTGGCGTGTTTTGCGGGATGATTCCGGTCGCGATCATAGCGCTTCAGGTTGTTCTCGAGGAAGTAGTGAAGCAGCTTCTCCGCCGCCAGGCGGCCGCCCTCGAAGGAGACGGATGGCGGGACCGAGTGATCGATCTCACAGGATTTCACGAGTTCCGGAATTTTCGATCTTTCGACTTCGACGTGGAAATGAGGAATTTTCCCGTCCCAGCGCTTCTTTACATGCAGGGCCTCCGGCTGCACCTGGTATTTGGAAAGCAGTTTCGTGATGCGCGGACGAATGGTGTAGGCGCCGTATTGGCGGCTGGTAATTTGCGACATCGGCACAACGCAGCTGGAATCGACTACGAAGTATGGAATGTCAAGCTTACCGGGCACGCTCGCGTTATGCTGTCCGGCGATAAACGTGGGGTAGTCGTCCGTCACAATAGCGGCGGCATGTTTGGCCAGCCGGTAAAGGATGTCGTTGGGGGAGTCCAGCTTCGGCCGGAGATAGAAAACATAACCGATGCCGGCTTTCTTCAGGCGTTTGGCGGTTTCGGGAACACCCTGGAGGACGAAGGTATGCAGACGATCGTTCGCATATTGGTAAGAGCACGTGAGGCCTTCGTAATAGAGCACGGGTAGGCCGCGCTGGTTGGCGAGTTCCACCGCATGCAGCAGACCGTGGTTGGCATCTACGCGCCGGTTCATCTGAGCCCAATACAAAATGTAATCGCGGCCGACCGGCTCCCCGGCTTCATTCAACTTGCGAATTCGTTCAGGTTCAACGCCCATTTTTCATAAGATGCCGGGGTCCGTCCGGCGGGTCTAGTTAAGAGGAAAAGCTACTCCTTCGGGGCAATGCCGAGGCTCTTCATCTTACGGTAGAGATTGCTGCGTTCCAGACCGAGAAGCTCGGAGGCGCGGGTGACGTTTCCGCCGGTCTCCTCGAGCTTGCGGAGAATATAGTCGCGCTCAGCAGCCTCTTTCACTTCCTGGAGACTGCCGAAACCCTCCGAAGGACGCACGGAGGACGAGCGGCGGGTGCTTTCCAGCGGCAGGTGGCGCACTTCAATGCGATTCTGCTGGTAGAGAATGACAATGCGCTCCATCAGATTGCGCAACTCGCGGACGTTTCCAGGCCAGTTGTAAGCGGTAAGCGCCGCCGCTGCTTCGTCGGTCAGCACCTTGGGTTTACGGCCGTAGGCAACCGAAAACTCGTGGAGAAAATGAGCGGCCAGCACCGGAATGTCTTCGGCGCGGTCGCGGAGGGGAGGAACAGTAAAGGGAATCACGTTCAAACGGTAGAACAGATCTTCTCTAAAATTGCCGCGCTCGATCTCCTTCTCTAAATTCTTGTTGGTGGCGGCAATCACGCGCACATCGACCTGAATGGAGTGGGGCGCGCCCAGGGGTTCGAAACGATGCTCGTCGAGCGCCCGCAGCACCTTGGCCTGCGTCCGCAGACTCATGTCGCCGACCTCATCCAGGAAAAACGTGCCGCCATGGGCTTTCTGCAGTTTTCCGATTTTGTGATCGGGGATGCCGTCCATGTGAGTGCGGCGATGACCGAAGAGTTCGCTTTCGATGAGATCTTCGGGGAGAGCAGCGCAATTCACCTCGACAAAGGGGCCGTTAGCGCGCTGGCTGGCCTGGTGGATCGCCCGCGCGACCAGTTCCTTGCCGGTGCCGCTTTCGCCGTAGATCAGAACCCGCCCGTTGGTTCCAGCCATCAGCCGGAGCTGCTGGCGCAGCGCTTTCAAAGGCACGCTGTTGCCGATGATTTCAGGAAAGCCGGAGTGTTCCCGCAAGCGCTGGAGCTCCAGCTCGGTGCGGCGCTGCTTAACCGCGTTGCCCAGAACCACGCTGACCTTCTGGATAGTGAGCGGCTTCTCGACAAAATCGAAAGCGCCGAGTTTGGTTGCCTTTACCGCCGTCTCAATATTGGCGTGCCCGGAAATCATGATGACCGCGGGGCGTACGTCGACGGGTATTTCCTGGATCTGGGCGAGGGTGGCCAGACCATCCATTCCGGGCATCCAGATGTCGAGCAGGACCGCCTCGTAGGTACCGCGCTTCAGCTCTTCGAGACAGGCCTCGCCCGAATCGACCGCCGCACACTCGTAGTTCTCATCGGAAAGCACGCCGCGCAGAGACTGACGGATGTTAGCCTCATCGTCGACTATCAGGACGGTTGGGGAATGAGCTGGCATGAAAACGGAGGCTTACACTTCCAGGGTAGCCGGGCCGTGAAATGCCAGCTGAGGTTCCGCCGAGAGGATGGTATTCAGTTCGACCGTGAAACGAACGCCGCTGGGATGGTTGTCATCGACGCGGACATGCCCACCGTGTTCTTGAACGATGTGGCTGACAATCGCGAGGCCCAAACCAGTGCCGCGCCCCTTAGTGGAGAAATAGGGCAGGAACAATTTCTCCTTATCGAGGGCCGAGATGCCGCAGCCGGTATCGGTGATGGTCAATTCGATGGTTTCGGCAGAGGTCTGGGCGGTGCGTAGGAAGATCTGGCGGACCGGCGAATCGAGCATCGCTTCCGCGGCGTTGTCAATGAGGTTTACGATGACACGCTTCATCTGTTCGCGGTCGGCGACGACTAGAGGCAAGTTGGCTGCCAATTGCATGGAGAGGGAAATGGATTCCAGACGGCCCGCAAACACGGCGAGGGCGCTTTCCACAATCTCGTTCAAGTCGGATGCCGTAGGGTGGGCTGCCGGAAAGCGGGAAAACTGCGAAAATTCATCCACCAGCGACTTTACGGTCCCGACTTCCTGGCCGATGATTTGGGTGCATTCCTCCAGAATGGCTCTGCTTCTGGGATCGAGGTTCAGGCGGGGGATCTGCCGGGCGATGCGCTCGGAAGAGAGGGAAATGGGAGTGAGCGGATTCTTGATTTCGTGAGCGATCCGGCGCGCCACCTCCTGCCAGGCAGCGGCCTTCTGGGCGCGCAGAAGATCGCTGGTGTCCTCAATAACCAGTACAAAGCCGCGTTGTTCGGAGAGAGACGCGATGGTGACCGCTAAATGGAGCACGGTATTGGGCCCCTGAATGTCAAGCTGTCCGGCCGCAGCGCCGGTTCGACGAGCGCGCTTCAGAAGATAGCGGATTTCGGCAAGGTCATCACCCGAAAAGACGTCTTCGAGCAGCTTGGCGGGGATAGTTCTTTGCGCCGGGAAGATACCTGCCAGCGCGCGATTGACGTGTTCGATGCGCTCGTCGGACGTAACGGAGAGCACTCCGGTGGGAATGCTTTCGAGAATGGCTTCAGTGAAGCGGCGGCGGGCCTCGAGTTCACGGGCATTACTGTCTAGTTCGTCCGCCATTTCGTTGAAGGCGCGCACCAGGGTGGCAAGCTCATCGATAGCGTTCACGCGTACCCGGTAGGAGAGATTGCCGCGCCGGATCTCTCGCGCCGCGCCGAGCAGAGCCGAAACCGGGATAGCGATCTGGCGCGACAAGATTTGCGCCGACCAGGCGGCAACGAACAGCACAAAGAGCGTAATCAGGCAGATGAGCCGGAAGTAGGTCTCCTGATAGAACTTGCGGCGGCCGGTTTGCAATTCGCGCTGACGAGCGGCTTCCTTGGCGAAAGCACCCTCGGTGGTATCCAGGTCACCATCGAGATCGGCCGCGACAGAGATGCTGCCGAGGGCTCCGGCCTTCCCGGAGACGGTCGCATTGCTGTAGAGAATGGGCGAGCCGGACTTCTGGAAGGTTTGGTGGAGCAGCAGCGGGATTTTCCCAGGGCGATGCAGGACGAGCTGCCGGATTCCGTGCTGGCGGCTGATGGTGCTGAAGAACTTGTCATCGACGGCGCCTTTTACCGCAGCGGCGTGGACTTCAGGAAGCAGGCTGATCCAGAGTGTTTCCGCGTTGACGCGGTCCTGCGCCTCCTTTCGATAGAGCGTGTCGAGCTTCTCGAGCGCGGTTTGGCTGAACCAGGTATCGAGATGGCGATTCAGAACGTAGACGCTGAAGACGACGCAGAAGAACGCCGGCGCCAGGGACAACACCAGAGCTCCGAAGAGCATCTTCGACCGGATCCGGGAGCCTTCCTTGTTTCGATGCCGGTCAATGTAAACCTTCACGCCCGCCCGGAACAGCATAAACGCCAGGAGAACGGTGAGAAGAAAGATGATGGTGGATACGGACCAGAGCAGAATAGTCTCGCTCGGGTCTGATGGCGCGTAGGTGATTTTGAACGAGCCCTGCCAGATCAGCAGGACAAGCAGAATGACGAAGCTTAGACCAGCGGCGGCAGTAGTGAGGCGGCGGCGCACAACATGTTTATGTTAGCGTCAAGAACGGCCGTTTACTGCCGGAAAGCGCCTGGGCGCTACTTCACGGCAGGCACCGGCGAACGGCTCTGGGTCCGGAATTCGTACTGCTGAATTTGCAGGGCCAATTGGCTGCTGTCGTGGCGCGTGATGCGGCCCCGGGCCACCAGGTTGAGAAAGCACTTCTCATTCAGCTGGGCGGGCCAGCTGATCGACAACTCCAGCCGGGTACCGACGGGCAATTCGTGGTCGGACGTAAAAAGAACGCCAGAGCTGCTGATATTCAAGGTCTTGCCATTGCCGATAAGTATCTCCGTCCGCTGGTTCAGGGTCTTATAGCGGACTTCGCGCTCGATGGGGAAACGGCTTGACCTTCTCCGCTCGGAAGACGCAGCTTCCTGGGAATCCAGCCGGCGAGTTAGGGTCAAAGTATGTTCGGGCACAGTAGTAGAACTCCGATCTTTAAAGCTTATAAAATCTCTTACACTGACTTAATCGACTGCTTCGCGAATTTCATTACGCCTCTTCAATAAAAAATCGTGTCTTTCCTGCAGTTTTTTTTCGAAGCCCCACCCAGTGGGAGAGTACAACCGCAAGTCTGACAGGGAATCCGGAAGGCAAATCATGCCAGTGACTGCTTCCGGCTCCCGGTGGGCGTGGCGATAGCCCTCCGCGTATCCCATTTCTTTCATCAGGCGGGTAGGCGCATTCCGCAGGTGCAAGGGTACGGGAGGCGCATTTGTTTCGTCAATCACCTGATTCGCTCGATTCAAAGCCTGGTACGCCGCGTCGGATTTGGGCGCCAGCGCTAGATATAGAGTGAGCTGGGCGAGCGCTTGATCTCCTTCGGGTATGCCTAAAAAATGTACAGTCTGCATACACGCCACTGCCTGCTCTACCGCACGGGGATCGGCCAACCCGATATCTTCAATTGACATGCGGACCAGGCGGCGGACCAGATAGAGCCGATCTTCCCCGGCGCGCATCATGCGGGCCAGCCAATACAGCGCCGCGTCGGCGTCGCTGGACCGGACCGATTTGTGGAGGGCCGAGATCAGATTGAAGTGTTCCTCGCCCGATTTGTCGTAGAGAAGGATCTTGCGCTGTAAGGCGTCTGCTACGGCTGACGGCTCGATTCTCCCCGCTTGCGCCATGGAGGAGGCGATCTCCAGGGTGTTCAGCGCCGACCGCGCGTCGCCATTCGAACCGGCGGCGATCTCTTCCAGCAGTTGGTCCGAAATTTCAAGGTGCAGGTGTCCCAGTCCGCGGTCCGGCATCGCCAGCGCCCGGCGCAGCAGGAATACCACTTGGTCGGTGGTCAGAGCATGAAGCGAATAGACTTTCATGCGCGAGAGCAGGGCGGAGACGACCTCGAATGAAGGGTTCTCAGTGGTGGCGCCGATGAGAACGACGTCACCGTGCTCCACATAGGGAAGAAACGCATCCTGCTGCGCCTTGTTGAAGCGATGGATTTCATCTACGAACAGAAGTGTGCGGCGGCCGAAACGGCTGGACTTCTCCGCATCCGCCATGACGGCCTTGATCTCTTTAATGCCGCTAAGGACCGCGCTGAAAGGAATGAAATCGGAACGGCTGCTAAAGGCGATCAGGCGAGCGAGCGTGGTTTTGCCCGATCCGGGAGGTCCCCACAAAATGAGAGAAATAAGGCGGCCGTTCTCGATTTGCGCGCGCAGGGGCTTGCCAGACGCCAGAATGTGTTCTTGCCCCACGTACTCGTCGAGTGTAGCCGGGCGCATCCGGTCCGCTAATGGCCGGGAAGAATCGGGAGCTTTGCCCTGCCCTTCTGAACTCTTTTCCTGCTCCGGCAAGCTGCTCTCCAGCGGGGGCGGCAGTGGCGATGCGTCAAAAAGACTCATGAATGAATGGCTCTTTGATTATGCGCCTCGTAGAGGGCCAGCGAACAAGCAACGGCGGCATTCAGAGATTCCACTTGCCCGGTAGGGATGGAAAATCGCTGCGAAACGCGGCGGAACTCTTCGGAGACACCAGCGCCCTCGCTGCCGACAATCAGTGCGGTGGGCTGGGTGAAGCAGGCTTGCCGGATGGTCTGGCCGGCATCTGCGCTTAAGGCTGAAAGAGAGAGCCCGCCCCGTTGAAGTTCCCTAATGGCGTGCCCGGTTTCGATGCGTTCCAGGAACGGCAGACGAAACGCCGAACCGGCAGCCGCGCGAAGGAATTTGGGATTCGAAACGCGGACTGAACCTTCCAGGAAGACCAGGCCGGTCGCGCCAAAGGCTTCAGCGGAGCGGACGATGGCCCCGGCATTCCCGGGATCCTGCAGGCTATCGAGCACCACGACAAGAGCGGGGGCGGCGAATAGGTCTGGCCAGCTAAAACTTTGGGGACGCAGCAGGCAGAGAATCTCCTGAGCGCTTTCGGTGGATGCGATTTGCGAGAAGGTTTTGGCGGGTATCTCCATCAACTGAGCGGGCGTGACCTTAGTTGACCTGCCAGCAATCAAAGCATGGAAGCGGCTGGCGGCGGCGGTAGTGCAGACAATGACTTCGACATTCCAGGGGCTGCGCCATGCTTCTTCCAGCAGATGCGGGCCTTCGGCCACGATCAGACCGTCCTCTGTCGGACGTCCGGCAGACGCGGCGCGCCGGATGGCCTTCAGGAACGGATGGTGTGCGCTGGTCGGGTTCATGCAAATGGGCGAGTGAGGCGTAAACTGAACTTATTCAGCGAGCGATGGAAAGCGGCATTTACGCGTTTGCTTCCCAGGGTATCCGAGAGAATTTTCACAGGAACTGCAAGAGAAATCGGGCATGAAGCGCGCTATTGCAAGCTTGTGTTTCCTGGGAGTTCTCCTCTTAGGCTATCTGCTGTACGTTGCTAAACAAATTGAGCGGCAATCCAGCGTGGACGAGGCTCAAAAAGCCGACGTCATCATTGTTCTCGGCGCGGCCGAGTATCGCGGCCGCCCATCACCGGTGTTAAAAGCCCGCCTCAATCACGCTCTGTTCCTCTATACAAACGGTCTGGCGCCATTCATCATGACAACGGGCGGCGCGGGAGGCGACCCGGTCTTTACCGAAGGTGAAGTCGGGCGCGGATATCTAACTCAGAGAGGCGTGCATTCCGAAGCAATTCTGGTGGAGCCGGATGGGGCGACCACGGTGGAGAGCCTGGAAGCGGCGAGCGAAATCATGAAGCGGATGAACCTCTATTCCTGCATTGTTGTGAGCGACGGCTACCACATCTACCGGGTTAAGCGGGTTCTGGAGAGGAGAGGAATCCGAGTCTATGGATCGCCCCGGCCATCGGCAGTGACCATGAGCGCCAGGAAGCTGAATTGGTTGTACTTCCGGCAGGCGGTCGGTTTTTGCCTCTGGCAGGCCGGCGTGAATATATAAGGTTGCGCTTGTCTGGCTGATGAGGTTTGAGAAGTGCAAAGGGAGAGGGAGAGAAAAAGCGGGAGTGTGCTTGCGTCATCAAGCTTAAAGTAGTCAAACTTCTTACGCACTCGATCGAGGCTGACGGCTGCATCAATGAATTCTTTTGCAAAGACCCGTGCCACTTTCGCCATTAGAGTAGATGGTGATGGGCTTGGGAAAGCACAATCTCATGAAATCGGTGATCTTGGGTGCGATCGATTTGCTCTCGACCAATGCGAGCGGAATGGCGCCTGCTAACAAACGATTTCGGACAGTGATGCAGGATTGGCTCCGGCGGGAGACATCGATCCGGAGTTGTGGCTGATCCTTTGTCGACCGAAAAACTCGATAGATCCTAGTTTAGTTTCGAGATCGGCTGCTGAGAGCCGTCCAAGTCCCAACGCCTAAATCAAATACGATCGTTCGTGGGTGGGTAGCGACGGCGGTCGGGAAGGGCTCTGGAGAGAGCCCATCTGGAATGACGTTTTGCGAATCATTGCGGACCATGAGAATGAACTGGTTTACGATCCCGAAAGTTCGATCCATACGGCTCTGGAAATCGCTCAATTGAAAGAGGCTTGGAGAAGCCTTACTGCAAAAGGAATATTCCGGCCTCTGTTTAGAGATTATCCGAACTCCTGGACTCGATCCGGTGGGTAGTGTCAAGCGCTTTGTGTAAACGCGTCTCGTTATCTGGAAGATCGCACGCTTCTTTGCTTGGCTTCAGCACTTTAGGCGCATTCAAACCCGTTGGGAGTATCTTCTCCGTAACTTCTCGGCATGGTTCATGTCACTTGCGCCACTACCCTACTCAGGACTTTATGAGATGCGTTCTAGTTTTCGCTCGTCCGGGCACCGATGGAAGCCGGAATTTCGATTCTCAGATCTGGCGCCTGCGACAGGAAGGTATTCTGCTGGCCTTTGGACGTTGGGTATTGAGTCTAATCCGGAACACGCAAAGCGGTTTCGAAAACCGGCCGACCGGCGACTTGGCTGGCGCATCGGATCGCAGCCTTTCGCTTCGCTCCGGGCGGGGAGCTGAACTTGAAAGCCGAAGAATCGCGCTCCGCGCCCGTGCAGAACTGAACAGAAAATGTCGTATTCCTAGAGCGACGGCGGACTTCTTTGCCGGGAGATTAGCTCGCCTGCGGAACCCTGGCCACCTCGGTCAGCATCTCCGCTAGCAGATCCCACCGGATCGGCTTCGACATATACCCGTCCATGCCGGCTTGCAGGCAAATTTCCTCATCCCCCTCCATGGCATTCGCTATTAGAGCGATAATCGGCAAGCCCGCTAGCAGACCGTCGCGGGCGCGGATCGCGCGGGTGCATTCCAGCCCGTCCATGTGCGGCATCTGCACGTCCATCAAAACCACATCGAACGGCTGCTTCTCCAACGCCGCAAGAGCTTCGAGACCGTCCTCCGCGCTTTGCACGGTATGGCCCAGCTTCTCGAGCATTCGCACGGCGAGCTTTCGGTTTACCGGATTATCCTCCGCCAGCAGAATTTTGAGGCCATTGAGAGAGCCAACCGCTTCCAATGACTTCCTCTTTTCACTCGGCCGTCGCGCTGTGGTTCTAAGGCTCGATCCGCGATGTATTGGCTGCCGGGAGTTGGCCTCGATCACCTGCAGCACCGCCTTCCGCAAATCCTGCTCCGCAACCGGCTTAATCAGGTAGCGATGAATGCCCAATTTCCGAGAGTGTGCGTAATCCGATGCCAGGTCGACCGAGCTCAGCATCATGACAGCGGAGCCGTGAAGCCGCGATTGCGTCTGGATCTCTGCCGCCACCTCAAACCCGCTCATCTCGGGCATCTGGGCGTCCAACAAGACCACCTGGTACGGGTCGTCGGAGTGGCAGCTTTCCTTCAGCATATCGAGAGCGGAAAAGCCATCCCCGGCGCACTCCACCCGCATGCCCCACCTGGACAGCTGGTGACGCAGGATGCGCCGGTTGGTATCGTTATCGTCGACAATCAGCGCTCGCAATCCCGTTAGCGATTCGGGAGCGAAAATTTGGCGCTCCTGTTCGATGGGAGAGACCCGAATGGTGAAGTGAAAGTGGCTGCCCTTATCCCGCTCGCTTTCAAGCCATATTTTCCCTCCCATTAGTTGGACCAGCTTCGAAGAGATGGCTAAACGCAGGCCGGTTCCCCCGTATTTGCGAGTCATGGAACCGTCCGCCTGCACGAAAGCCTCGAAGATGGTCTGCTGCTGTCCGGGAGATATACCGATGCCGGTATCGCTGACCGTAAAGTGCAGTTCCTGCACGCCGCCTTCCAGCCGACCCGCCTTCACATGTACCCGGACTTCGCCAACATGGGTAAACTTAACGGCGTTGCCGGCCAGGTTCAGGAGAATCTGACGGAGCCGCATGGGATCGGCCATTGCCGCCTGCGGGATATCCGGTTCCAGCTCGCACAGCAACTCCAAACCTTTGCAGTGGCGGTGGTCGCGAGCGTCCGTAGAGTTTGCTCCACCACTTCCGCCGGACTGAACTCGACCGGGTACAGGGCCATCTTGCCGGCCTCGATCTTGGAGAAATCGAGAATGTCGTTAATCACCGTCAGCAGCGCTTCCGACGAGCTTTCCACCGTGCGGAGGAATTCACTTTGTTCCTCCGTCAACTCGGTGTGTAAAGCCAACTGCGTCATGCCGATAATGCCGTTGATAGGCGTGCGAATCTCGTGGCTCATATTGGCCAGAAACTCGCTCTTGAGCCGTGCCACCTCTTCCGCGCGTGTCTTGGCAGCTCGCAACTCGTCGGTCTGCAGCAGGATTTGCTCCAACATCTGGTTGAATGAGTCCACCAGGCTACCGATCTCGTCGCTTCCCATTTTTTCGGCGCGTACGGTGTAGTTCTTCTCTTGCGATACCAACCGGGTAGTGGCAGCCAGAGCGGCAATCGGCACCGAGATGATGCGCTGCAGCCGGTAGGAGAGAACAAGAATAAGCATTGCCGACCCGACCAGGACCAGCAAAACGATGATGCTGAACCGCGCCAGCCGCGAGTAGATCTCTCGCAGATCCGATTTGATTACAATCGTGCCAATCCGATCGTTGTCCTGCCGAATGACACGCGAAATTTGAATGTATGCCAAGCTGCTCGACAGCCCCGGTCCGGGCCCTGCCGCCTGGCACTTCGTCGTGGGCACGCGCCGGTAGTCCGCAAATAATTGGTTTCCGTCGTCGTACAGGCAGCCGTTCTCGATGTGCGGAGACGCGCCCAGCGCGGAGAAGGAAGCGGTGGCGTTCCGCTTGTCCTGGAAGAGCAGCGCGGCCTTGCTGTTGCGTCCAAAAATTTCGCATAGCGTATCTACCTCCCGTATCAGCCTGCCGCGGGTGCTCACCGCGTCCAACGTCATGAAAGCGGCGCATGCGGCCACCAGCGTCACGGAACCCGCGAGCATCACAATCGCCAGCAGCTTGGTACGGATCGGCCAGTCGCAGATAGCCTTCTGCAGGCGGCGGGTTATTTTAGCTTGCCTCTTACTCTGCGCGCCACCGCCAGCAACTGCGCGTCGAGTTTCAAATGGGCCGCCGAAAGGGCTTCGAGATTCACGTCGAAGCGCACCTTGCTCTCAGCCAGAACGAATGAGACCGCACCTCCGGCATCGAGAAACTTTTCGTTCTCTCCAACGGTCAAAATGGGAACATCCGGCAGACGATCGAGTTCGAAGCGCAGGCCGCTCAATTCCGCCGAACCGATGAATAGCAGCCGGCAATCTTCCACATCGTGAATGCTGCGAATTCTGCGAATTCTGCGGATCGAAATCGGCCGGCCGTGAACCGTCTTGCCACTGACCGTACTCTCCAGCACGTCTCCGAACGGGTCGGCCCCCAGAACTCCGATCGCAAATGTGCCTTTATCCGGCACGGAATCGGGCCACTCCGTAAAACGCAGGAGGTTCAGCAAATATGCTGCTTTAATGCGATACTCTCCGGGCGCATCGCAGCGCGCTCCGGGCGCAAGCACGAGCATCGCGGCGGCCGCCAGCGATCTCAATGCGTTGTGGATGCTTCGACATGACATCTAAGCCGCTTTCTTAGAACTGCCATCGAATGCCGGCCCGGAGCATGCGGCCAAACTCCCGGGAGACGCGTCCAGTGCGGTCCAGGGTAGAGGCGAACTCCAGATGCCGGCGATCGAGCAGGTTGTCGCCGGTAAAGTTCGCCGTAATCCGCTTCGTGATCTGCACGCCGAGGTGCGATACCAGAGACACGTAGCCGGGTACGGCCTGGCTCGGCAGCCGGTCGACAAAATATACCGAGTTATCCAGAGAGATACGGTTGTTGAGATTCCAGTACGCGGTGGTTCACCCTGGTGCTTGGGGGCTTCGCCCTCGCCAATGGTCGTTGACGGATCGTCCCGCACCAGGCGGTTGGCCAGGTCGAGCTGCAGATAAGAGTAGTCCGCGAGCAAGCGTACCCGCTTGTTCAGCTCGTATCCGACGTTGGCTTCGTACCCCAGGCCATTTCCGTACTGATTGTTGGCAAAGGTCAGCGGAATCACCGGCGGCCTCGCAACCACGATGGGCCCGCTCGGGAAAATAAAATTCTCGACCGAACGCAGCTGATCGTAACGGTTCACGAATGTGGAAACATCGAGCGAAAGCCTCTGCCGCTGCAAACGGTAGCCGGCTTCATAGGCGGTCAACTTTTCCGGCTGGAAATGAGGATCACTGATCAGAACCGGCGTGATCCATCCGCCATACGGCAGCGGAAATGCGTCCAGAGCTAATTGAAATCCGGTGTCGTTGCGGGAGGGCGCACGCACCGCGCGCGCCACCGAAGTCCAGAACGTATGGACTTGGTTCGGGGTCCATAGCATTTGCGCACTGGGCTGAAGCTGTGGAGTCCGCATAAACGAATCGCGCTCCAGCTTCGTACCAACCACCAGGGAGAGCGTTCCGGGAATCAACGCGATTTCATCCTGCACAAAACCCGAGACCGTGTTATCGCGAAAGCTATTGGGGAGAAAAGCCACGTTTTCGCGCTGGGTGAAACTGTCGGCGCTGGTTTTGGAACTGAACACCCCAGATGAAGTCGTTGCGATTGCCCAACCGCATCCGGTGCTGAAAATCGGTGTCGATCGTGTCTCGCGTCTCAGCCAGATCGATCTGCTCGTGAACAGAATGCGCATAAGACATGCGGACACCCATGCTCGAGTTGTCCCCTGTCTTGCGCTCCCAGTGGAATAGCAGCGATCCGGTTGCCGGAGAACTGCCGAAGTCTCTCGAAATCGGGAACGGGTTAGCCGCCGAACGCGCGGGCGAATAGGTATCGTGTACCGTCGACCCGAAGGCATCTCCCGTCACGCTGAAGCTGTCGTGCGCCGTCCGCCAGTCCAGCCGGAATCCGCCCCGCACATCGTTCCAACTTCCGGGGCGCGTCAGTGCTTGCGGGTCCCAGCGCCGGTCGAGGAATTGTGAGTAGACGCGGTATGAGACAGTGCTGCCAATCATGCTACCGTGGCGAACCGAGGCATAAGCCCGATCCGGATCGCCACCGGTGATGGAAACGGACGTGCCCTGAGTGTCGAGCGCCGACCTGGTAATGATGTTGATGACGCCGTTCACTGCGTTAGAACCCCACATCGTAGCGCCGGGTCCTCGGATTACTTCGATCCGCTCTACGTCTTCCAGTGAAACCAGCTGTTCGCCCCAATAGACACCGGAGAAGAGCGGCGAATATACGGTCCGTCCATCGATTAAGACCAGCAGCTTATTCGACCAGCGTCCATCGAAACCCCGCGCGGTGACGGCCCATTCCGTGTCATTGATCCGGGCGACCTGAATACCGGGCGAAAGCCGCAGCACTTCGGGCAGATAAATCGCGCCCGATCTCCTGATATCGTCACGGCTGATAACAAAGATGGCGGCGGGCGCCTGCGACAGCCGCTGGGCTTTCTTCGCCACCGATGTTACGGTCGTGTTGGCGAGGTCGGAAAGACTCAATTCGCTGAGATCGGAGTCTCTGTTTTGAGCCGCCAGCGAGGTACAGCAGACTAATAGTGGTACGAATGCCCCGATGAGGCGCCAAATCTGGGAAGGTTTCGAACTCACGCAAAGTGCTCCTGCTAAAAGATGCGTTTCGCAGCGGTTCGCTCACATCAGGATAAACCTAATTCCCGAGGCTGAAACGCGATTAGGGCGTAGCGGGATGCTAGCGAGGGCTATGGCGGTAGAGTTTATCCCGGGCTTGGCTTGGAAGCGGAAGTTCGCCCTCGAAAAGTTCTTCCGATGACAGAGCGGCCTTTGGAATACCAACTTTCGTATGCCTTGCGAAGTGCGCCGCCCTGTGATAGACCTCGTGGGCCATAACGCGGGCCAAGGCAATTCCCAATTGCGCTTCGTGACTGGCTGGGCTGCCCCGCCCCAACCGGCGCTGCACGGACGTTCGCACACGGTCGCACCCCACTTCGCCGAAGGGCAGCAATTCTCCATTGACCATATGTGTCATCGCCAGCGGACCGCGCTCATCGGACAAAGCCGTCACGGGAAGCGCCCTTATGGAGCAGCTGCCCTTCATGCGGAACAGCACCAATTCCTCGAACTGCGAGTATTCGGGAACTTCGTTTTTGAGCCGCAGGTCGAGTTGGATGCGGGAATCAGAGAAAATGCGCGTCAGCTCGACTTGAAGCGAACGGGTGGTTTCCAGTGACACCGGTTTATCGTACTCGAGCAGAACCGTGACCGGCTGCGCTTTCAACGCTGAGAGCGCGAGGCCGGATCCGGCAAAAATTGTCATCGCTGCTAACGGGAGCAGCACGCCTTAACAAGGGGCACGACGCATAAGGCTCCCTCGAACAGGGAGCCCCCGCCGGAAGTGCCCCTAAAACAATCGGCCGCTGCCGTGGATGCATATCCCCTTCGGCACAGTAAGCCTCAGCGGGAGCCTATGATTTGTATGGATAGAAGTCAGATGATGGCTGCCGTCAGATCGAAAAACACTCGACCTGAAATGTTGGTACGCAGACTCGTGCATTCCATGGGGTATCGATACCGTCTGCACCGAAAAGACTTACCGGGTAAGCCCGATTTGGTCTTCGTTGCAAAACACAAGCTCATATTTCTCCATGGATGTTTTTGGCATCAACATAAAGAGTGCGTTGGATCGCATCTACCGCAGTCGAAATGTTTCGTACTGGTGGCCAAAGCTCGAACGGAACAAAGGCCTCGACGCAGAGCATATAAGGTCGCTAGAGGCGCAAGGCTGGAAGTGCCTCATTTTATGGGAATTTGAGCTTGGGAGATTCATCCTGGCTCCGGCGCAAAATCTTAAAATTCTTAGTTTGACGTGACCAGCCGGTCGCAGTTGTGGCTCTGTTCCCTAAGGGACCTTGTTATCGCAGCTCAACGGTCAAGGCGCGGACCTCCTAAACGTGACCGGTTCCCGGCGTTGTGGAGGCGCTTCTGCCGGCCAGCAGCTTACAGCGACTGCAGAAAGATTAGCGAAATGCTTGCGGCAGATAACGCGAATCTAATTCAGTTCCCGAACCCAGATATTGCGAAAGCTGTCGGGCTCGCTTTTATCGCCGTGCGCTTGCAGCTTGATGGGAGCGGAAGCAAACTTCTTGTAAAAAGGCTTGCCAATGTAGCGTGTCTCGCCCCTCAGTTCAAAGTTATTCTGGACCAGCACTCCATTGAAGAAGACCGTAACGTAGGCCGGGGTTTTCAGCGAGCCGTCATCCCCGAAAGTAGGAGCGGTCCAAACCACATCATAGGTCTGCCACTCGCCTGCCTTGCGGCTCGGGTTGACAAGCGGAACGGCTTGCTTGTAGATGCTGCCAGCCTGCCCGTTTACGTAGGTTTCGTTGCCGTTCGAATCGAGAACCTGCAGTTCATACCCGTCGTCACCCGGCCCGGTGGAAGCCAAAAACACACCACTATTGCCGCGGCCTTGGCCTTTTCCGGTGATATTAGCGGGGACTTTCCACTCGATGTGAAGCTGGTAGTCCTTGAATTCGCGTTTGGTTTCGATATTGCCCTCCGATTTGCTTACGGTCAGCACTCCGTCTGCGACAGTCCATTTAGCGGGCGACTTATCGCTATTCGAAACCCACTGGTCCAAATTCTTACCGTCGAATAGAACGATCGCGTCGGAAGGAGGCGCATTGCAGGTAGCGCCCGGCGTGACCATCTTGGGTACCGGCTTATAAACTTCGGTATCTTCCGGTTTCGGGGCTGCCGGCTGCTGCGCGGAAGCGATTGTAGCGGCGGCGATAAGAACAGCAAGCGCGACGGATCTCGAGTATGGGATGCACATGTCTTCTTAGACGAGAATACAATCAGTTGGGTTTTGGTCTACTCGGCAGGCCAGGAACTGCACCACCAAATTAATTCGGAAGCACAGGCCGGCGTTACACCGTTTGTGAAACATGTATTTTTGGACGCCCGAGCCATTTCGCGATTACACGCTGGTCCACTTGACGAACAGCTTTAATCATCTCAAACACGAAAGTTAGAGACGAAAGCGGTTACTGCTGGAGATTGGCGCTCCGGGCAATTTCAGGGCTGTGGTTCCGGTGAAATCTGGCGTGATGAGCGCTGCGTGTCGATGACAATTTGGCGGGCGACTTTCTCGCCCACATCGGTGCTGGCGCGATGGAATTTAGCTCCCAGACTCTCTTTAGTGGTCGACCAGAGCGTATCGCCGGCGCGATTGACCAGCCGGACAGATGCATAAGCCTCGTGCTTGCGATCCCGGATGTGATATGACTCCCGCTCACCGCCAGAGAATGCGCCGTAGCCGCCTCCGCTCGATCTGGCGGCTCCAGAGCGTGCGCCGGCATCGCTGCGCCCGGTGACGCTCTTATCGGAATCGAAACTATCGGTGAACGTATTGTCATCCGCTGCGCCCCTGAGAACCGCATCCGCACGGCTTTCGTCATCGGTCAGGATGAAGAGACCGGTGGCATCCAGGCTGGCGATCAAGATCTCGCGCATGGCCCTGGCTGAGGCACCGCCAGCGAGACGGTCAACGTAGACGCGACGCACTTCGGAAAGGCTGCCCGCCGCATGATCTGCGGATTGAGCGAACGCGCTTAGAGCGAATGCGAATAAGACGATGCGCCTCATCCCTTGCCTGCCAAGCGTGCATCTTCATCCTGGAATTCCACCTGCAGGCCGGTGCGAGCCTGAAGCGCCACCAGCGTGACGCGCACGCTGCCTTTGTCAATCCGGAAGAGCAGGGCTTCCTGTTTGCCGTTGTCGTTCTGAAAGCCCACCGTCAAGAAATGCTCTCGTTTTTTGGCGCTCAAGAAGAGCGGCGAAATCGCGGCCAGCACATAGCGCCGATCCACCTTCTGGCCGTATTCCAGCATGTTGATGCGCTCGTATGGAATCTTCACCAGGCAGTGTTTCGACACGAAGACGAAAAAGGTCTCGTTGGTGAAGCGAATTTCGCCGCCGCGGTTAGCAGGGATGTCTCCGCGCGTTCCTCCCACGTACTCCGCGTGACTGCCGTAGCTGCTTGCGAAGGCGTGGGCGGTCAGCAGGGCAAGGGTGAGCCAACAGGCGAGGATGCGCATAATTCGTCGAACTGGCCGGACAAGCCTTCGAGACTCGCCCTGAGATGGAAGTGGACGGCAAATCCGGTTTCTCTCCGCCAGATTTCGATGCAAAGCTGCCGGCGACGCACTACTCCCAGATTTTTTCGATCGGCAGGCCCTGTTTGCAGAGTTCGCAACTGGCTGCGCTTTGGTAGTAGAAAGTGGAATCCATTCTCGCCAGGTAAAACACCGGCAGTTCGCCAAAATCCGCGATATCCGGGTTGGGTTGATACACGGCGACTGCGAGGCCGATCACCTTGGCGCCCTTAGATTCAACTAGAGAGCGTAAGTCGGTAAAGCGCCGACCGGACCGGAGAATGTCGTCCACCAGCAGAACCTTTTCGCCTTCTTCCGGTTCCACGAATTGACGAAAATGCATGGGCTCACCATCGCTCTTCTCAGCCCAATAGACCTGGTGCGCGCGCAGAGCTTCGCAGACACCATAGCCGATGGGCAACCCGCCGGTGGTGGGGCAGACAATCGACAACTCCTTGATCGAAGCCCGGATCTCCGGGTCGGCCCGCAGTCTGCGGCTGAGACCTACACTCAAGATCTTCGCCCACTGGTAGTAGCGGAAAGCCAGAGCAACCTGCAGGAACTCGTCCGCGTGGAGGCCGCTGGGAAATGCGAAGTGCCCTTTTCGGAGGGCTCCCGTACCGCGCAACAGTTCGAAGACCTCTTCGTTTGTTGGAATCAGATGCATGTTCTTTTAGCGCCGACAAGTTTACCAGGGGCGCGCCGATGGCTAGTGCGCGCCGCGTCCGGCCAGAACATGGGGAATGGTGCGCAGAATGATCGACCAATCGAGCCCCAGCGACCAATTCTCAATGTATGAAATATCTAGACGCATCCAGGTGTTGAAGTCGATCCGATCGCGTCCGGAGACCGCCCACAGGCAGGTGAGACCGGGCCGCATTCGCAGCCGGCGCCGCTGCCATCGCTCATACCGGTCGACCTCGTCCGGCACCGGCGGACGAGGTCCGACAATCGACATGTCGCCGCGCAGAACGTTGTAGAGTTGCGGCAATTCATCTAGGGAAAAGCGTCTCAGCAAGCGGCCCAGCAATGTCACGCGCGGATCTTTGAATACCTTGAAAGCAATGGTGCGCTGACTGAGATGGCTATATTGCGGCTTCAAGATCTCGGCATCCTCAACCATCGAGCGGAACTTGTACATCGTGAAACGCCGGCCGTTGAGTCCGCAGCGGGCCTGGCTGAAGATGACTGGCCCGGGCGAAGTGATTTTTACCAGGATGCAGATGGCCAGGAAAAGCGGAGAAAGCAGGAGCAGCGCGAGCGCCGAGACCACCACATCGAAGGCGCGTTTCAAGACCAACCGGAGATCGTCCATAGGCGCGGCGGAAAACGTCAGCAGGGACGCATTGCCGACGCGGTCGAGGGTAATTTCGCTATTTACATGAGGGAAGAAGTCGATGGCCACGCGCGTCCGCACGCCTTCTTCATCGCAGTGCAAAAGCACTTCTTCCAGCGCTGGCAGATGGCTGCTGTCCACGTCGAAGATGACTTCGTCCACAATTTGCCGCCCTAGCAAGTCCGTCAAGATACGGTCGCACTCTTCTTCGAGCAGCCTCGCCGAAACCTGAATCCGGAAGGGCGTGTTCTGGCAAAGCTGCTGTTCCAGAACGGCGGTTTTCTCCGGCGCTCCCACGAGAACAATGTGGTACGGCGAGCCGAAGCCTCGCTGGAACGCGCCCACCAGGTAAGGCGCATACCAGCGAAAGGCCGCGATCAGAAAGAGATTGAAGACGAAAAAGAGCAGCAGGAAACTGCGGCTTAGCGGAGGCTCGAGCTGAAGAAAATACTGGAAGATAATCACCAGCACGATGCCGATGGCTGCCTGCCGCAGTGTGTCCATGGCTAAACGCTTCGGCTTAGCGGTATCAAGGTACTCGTAAACCCGCTGGAAAGATCCGATGGCCATCCACACCACTGCCGAAAAAAGCAGGATCAGGATGTGCGGCACAGGCCGCAGGAAGAAGAGCTTTTCGAAGGACAGGCTTGTGCGTGTCGCATAGGCAGCTTCGAACGCCGCAATGGTTAAGATCGCATCCGCAATCGCGAACAGCAGTTGGATCTTTTTTCGATGGTGCGCAAACACTGTGTGAGACTCGCCAGCGGACTACCGTGCCAGGTACTAACCCAGTGTATGCGCATGCCCGCGCAAGGCCTGATCGAGATCGGCTTTGATGTCCTCGATATTTTCGATTCCCGCTGCCACCCGCACCAGATTTTCGCGGATGCCCATGCGCTCCCGCATCTTCGGTGAGATGTTGCGGTGCGACGCGATCAGAGGATAGAGCAGCAGCGTATGGACGTCACCCAGAGAGGTTCCCGGAACAACCATCTGCAGGCGGTCCATGAATTCAAAGACATCGTTCTTGGCTGCGTCTTTGATCCCGAAACTCAGAATGGCCCCGAACAGTCCGGGTGAAAACGAACGGGCGATGGCATCGGCATCCGGGTGATCCGGGTCGGCACAATAATAGACACGGTCCACGTTGGGATGATGATCGAGCCACTCCGCCAAAGCCTGGGCATTGCGGCATTGACGCTCGAAGCGCAGCGCCAGGGTCTTGATACCGCGCATGGTGAGATAGCTCTCGAAAGGCCCCAGCAGCGGCCCTGCGATACGCGCAATCATGCGGACTTTCTCATGGTGCGGGGCGTCGCTTACGACGATGCCGCCCAGCACATCGCCATGCCCGGCCAGATACTTGGTAGCGCTATGAACCACGATGTTTGCACCCAGGGCGAGCGGCTTCATCAACATGGGGCCGCCGAAGGTGTTATCCACCACCAAAGCCGCTCCTGCCCGGGCCGCTATTGCGGCGATCCGGTCCATGTGTCCCACGCGCAGCAGCGGATTCGAAATACTTTCGATAAACACGCAGCCTGGCCTGTGTTTCTCCACCGCCGCCGTAAATGCATCCAGATCGCAAACATCCACGTAGCGGACATCGATCCCGAACGGGGCCATCACATTATCGAGCAGCCCCACGGTTGCGCCATAAATGGAATTGGAGGAGAGAATGGTGTGGGGCCGGTCGAGCAGCGCGGCTTGAAAGGCAATCTGCAGCGCCGACATGCCGGAGGCGGTCGCCAGCGAGCCAGCGCCCCCTTCGAGCGCGGTAGTCAGTTCTTCCAAAGCCTCGTTAGTCGGGTTAGCGTAGCGCGCATAGCTGAATCCGGGCTCTTCCAGGCCCAGCACCCGATCGAGCGTGGCCGCCGAATCATAAAAATACGTGGTTCCCAGCGTAATCGGCGTGGTAGAAGGAATCGGCTCGCCTTTGCGCCTCTTTCGGTCGCCGGCGTGAACGACTTGCGATTCAAAGTTCATTTTCGTTTCCAGCGCACTCCGTCTTTGGTGTCTTCGAGAATAATGCCCTGATCGAGGAGACTGGCGCGAATCTCGTCAGAGCGCTTAAAATCCTTAGCCTTCTTGGCGGCGTTCCGTTCAGCGATCAGGGTTTCAATCCGATCGTCCGCTGGCGGAGCAGCCGCGCTATCTTCGCTGGAGTTTGCGGACTGGCCGTTAGAAGGCTTCAGAACATCGAAGACGCTGTCGAACGTCTCCAGCACCTTGGCCGCTTCCCAGCGGTTTTCCTCGCAAAACTCGTTGGCGTCGATAGCGGTGTTCACGGTGCGAACATATTCGAAGATGGCGGCCAGCGCTTCTGCAGTGTTCAAGTCATCATCCATGCCCTCTTCAAACTGCCGGATAGCTTCGCGGGAACGCTCGCTGAGCGCGCCATTCCGTCCGGGCAGGAAACGGGTAGAGGCGAGGCGGAGCTCGAAATCACGCAATCGCTCGATACTTCTGGCGGCAGCTTTCAGGCCATCAAAGGTGAAGTTTAGTTTCTTGCGATAAGGAACCGAAATTAATAGGTAGCGAATGGTTTCCGGCTCATACCCTTTATCGATCAGGTCGCGGAGAGTGAAGAAATTTCCCAGCGACTTCGACATCTTCTGCGATTCGATGTGCAGATGCTCGGCGTGCAGCCAGAAGCGCGCGAACGGTTTTCCGGTGATGGATTCCGATTGAGCGATTTCGTTTTCATGGTGGGGAAACACCAGATCGACTCCGCCGGCATGAATGTCGAGAGTCTCGCCCAGGTAACTCATGGCCATGGCTGAACACTCGATGTGCCAGCCCGGACGGCCATCCCCGAACGGCGTGGGCCACGATGGCTCGTCGCCCTTCTTGGCTTTCCAGAGCACGAAATCGCGCGCATCGGCTTTGTCGTATTCGTCGAGTTCGACGCGGGCGCCGGGCCGTATGCCGGTAAAGTCGTTATGCGATAACTTGCCGTATCCGGGAAATGAAGAGATACGGAAGTAAGTGGAACCTTCGCTGGTGTAAGTGCAGCCTTTTTCAGCCAACTCCTCGACCGCCTTCACCATCTCGCCGATGTGCTTGGTGGCAGGCGCGACGTGCTCCGGCTTCTCGAGCCGCAGAGCCGCCGCGTCCTCGAAGAAGGCCTTGGTGAACGACGCCGTATATTCCTCGATGCTTTTCCCTTCCCTGGCCGCATTGGCAATGATCTTGTCATCTACGTCAGTGACGTTCATGACATGGTTGAGAAGAAACCCGCGATAGCGAAGCCAGCGGCGCAAAACATCCTGAAAGGTGAAGGTCCGGAAGTTACCTATGTGGACGAAGTTATAAACAGTGGGTCCGCAGGTGTACATGCGGACAGTGTTATCGCGCAGGGGATGGAATATTTCCAGCTCTTGAGCCAGAGTATTGTAGAAGCGCAGAGCCATGAAATAGGGCGAAACTCAGGGGGTATAAACAATCGTAACAGTCCTCTGCTGTTCGCTATTTCTATGCCCTGGACACCCCATCCAGTTCGGCAACGAGCAACTTTCTGGATCGGGGAATGCGCGCCGCACCAAGCGGCGGTGATGGACGGTTAGGAACACCGGCGAGATGGTCAACCGGCCCAAGCCCGGCATTTTTCATTTGGCCCCCTGCGGAAGAGGCTGTCAAGAGATAGGCTGAGAATGAACCCCTATGGCAACCGCGACACAAAAACTCACTTTTGAGCAGTTCCAGGAAGAATACGCAAGGGCGGAACGCGCCTACGAGTTCTGGGACGGAGAAGCGAGACCCAAGAGCATGCCAACGATCATCCACGGTCTTCTGCAGCGCATTGTAATGGACTTACTGAAACGAGCGGGCTACATTCCGGTGGCGGAAGTTGACCTGCGAATTATGCCAAACGTTCATCCGCGACCGGACGTGATTGCCACCAGAAGGTTGCGCCTTGAAAAGTACCCAACGACCGGCTGGGATGTCGTGGTCGAAATCCTTTCAGACGACGACTCGTTCCAGAACGTCAAGGAACACTTCCAGAACTATCAAGCGTCTGGATTCGGGCAAGCGTACCTAGTCGATCCAAGCGACCGATCTGTTTCGGAATGGAAGAACGGTGGATTCGCACTCGCAAAAGAAATCGTGGGCGTAGACGTGGAGGCGATCTGGTCCGAATTGGACCGGGAGTTGGAAGCAGCATCGGCTTAGGCTGAGAATGCCATACCCGGAATTTGCAGCCGGAAACTTTGCGTCTGTGGCCGTTTTGACGAGCTGGAATAAGTAACGGACCGTGTGAAGCAAGGAGTCATGTAAATACCGGCTTCTCTCCAAGTCTGTTATTCTTTCGCGCATGCAATTGCGCTGGATATTTTTCTATCTGCTTTTGATCTTTTTCTCCGCCATGCCATTGCTGGACGCGCGGGTGCTGAGAATTGAGATCGAATCGCAGCAGGATGTGCTGAACGGAAAGTCGTTCGGAGATGCCGGCGCATATGAACGTCTCACCGGTCGCGTGTACTTCTCCGTGCATGCGCGAGACCAGGCAAACCGCCAGATTGTCGATCTGCAGCATGCCGCCAATTTGTCCGATGGCGAGGTGGCATTCTCGGCCGGCTTCTTTGCCGTCCGGCCGAAAGACCCCAGCAAGAGCAACGGTTCTTTGCTGCTCGAAATTCCGAACCGGGGGAATGCGCGGATTCTCGCCGTGGTGGACGGCGGCGACTGGAAACTCGAGCGGGATGCGGGCGATGGATGGCTGCTGAAGAATGGCTATACCGTTGCGTCAATCGGCTGGCAGTGGGACGCGCCGGGGCAGGACGCATTGAAGCTTTATGCACCTATCGCCACCGATCATGGCCGGGCCATAACGGGTTTGCTTCGAGGCGATCTGATGCCCTCGAACGAGATGGACGAAATTCCCTTGGGCCATCTCATTACCGGCCACATCGGTGGGATTGAGTATCCGGTCAGCGCACCCAACGACCAACGAAACGTGCTCAGCGTGCGCGATTCGCCCACGGCTGTCCGGAAGTTAATTCCACGCTCCGAATGGCAGTTCGCACACGAGGCCGATGGAAAGCTGGAACCTAGTGTCTGGCATATCCACTTGAATGGCGGCTTCCAGCCCGGAAAGATTTATGAGTATGTTTATGCCGTCTCGAATCCGGTGATCGGCGGTCTGGGCCTGTCGGCAGTACGCGATTTCGCTTCCTATGCAAAACACAACGGCGACTCTCTTATCCCGGCGAAGCGCGTCTATGGCGAAGGCATCTCGCAGAACGGGCGCTTTCTCCGTGATTTTCTTTACCAGGGGTTTAATGCCGATGAGCAAGGAAGACCGGCGCTGGATGGCGTGCTGGCCCACGTAGCCGGTGCGGGCCGAGGGAGCTTTAACTACCGCTTCGCTCAACCCTCCCGCGATGCGGAGCCGACGTCCTCAATTTTCTTCCCAACCGACCTGTTTCCGTTTACAGGGCTCCCGGAGAGAGATCCCATTAAGGGCTTGGCGGCAGGATTGCTGGATCGGGCGAGGGCGAGCAAAACACTTCCGAAGATCTTCTTCTCCAACACTTCCTATGAATACTGGGGCCGGGCGGCCGCATTGATTCACGTAACCGCCGATGGCAAACAGGACGCGTCGGCAGCGGGAAATGTGCGTATTTACCACTTAACGGGTTTACAGCATTTCTCAGGTCCGTTTCCGCCAGAGAAAGGCACCGGCGATCTGCTCGGGCAAGAACCAGAATCACCTCTTCCAGTCCGATTTTTCTGGCGCGCCATGGTCCGCAACATGGATGCCTGGGTTCGCGACGGCACGGTTCCGCCGCAAAGCAGTCATCCAAGCATTGCCGAAGGAACGCTGGTGCCGCTATCCAAGTATGCGTTTCCGGCCATTCCTCACGTAAACCAGCCGAAGATTGCAGACGCGGCTTACCGGCTGGACTTCGGTCCGGATTGGCAGACCACGGGCATTCTGAGCATTCAGCCGCCGATTGTCGGCCAGCCTTTTCCAGTACTGGTGCCGCAGGTGGATGACGATGGAAACGAGCGGGACGGCGTTCGCTTGCCTGAGATTACGGTACCGCTAGCGACGTACACGGGTTGGAATTTGCGTGATCCATCGATCGGCGCGGCCGGCCAGCGCGTTGCCTTCGAGGGCTCTTATCTGCCTTTTCCGAAAACCGAGGCGGAGCGTCAATCTGCAGGGGACCCGCGCCGTTCGATTGCTGCCCGCTACTCGAGCCGTAGTGAATATATGAAGGCTTTCAGCGCCGCGGTCGAGCGCCTCGTAGGAGAGAACTGGATTCTGCCGGAGGACCGGGAGGCATTGATTGAGCGGGGCGAACGGGAGTGGGAGCAGGCTACCAACTAGGCCTAAGAGTGTGAGTGAGGAGCTGTATCGCCGTCTTCCGGAAGCTTAGTTTTACTGCGCACGACCACTACGGTGAATTTTCCTACCAGCGCGGAAATTGCGCCAACGGCAGCGAGCAGCGGGGCCAGAATGACGCCTATGGCGGCGAGAGTGACGGGAATCTCCATGAAGATGTTGCCGCTCTCGTCCTTAACGACAATGCGCTGGACGTTGCCCTCGTGGACGAGGTCGCGAACCTTGTCGACCAGATCACGGCCCTTCACTTGGATCTCTTCAACGATAGTCTCGAAGCTCATACCAGGGACTACGTTAAATGCCAGAGTTAAGTTTCAAGCGTTAAGTTCCAAGCGCTTGCAAATAGGCAACTTCAGCCGAGAACTTCCGCTGATGTCCATTCACATCGCTCTGGAAACGTTTGGATGTCCAGGCCGGTTTCGTTGGCAGCGTCGATGCGCGCCTGCTCGCAGGCATTCTCGAACAGCTGCGGCAGAGAAGATTTCAGACTGGGGCTTTCCTTCAGCGCCGCTGCCACATGCTTCCGCTGCACTCGTATCGTCGCTTCCCAGGAAGAGGTCTTCCGTTGCGGTTGATAACACTCTTTGAGCAAGTACATGAGAAGCACAGCCAAGAAATTGGTCAATTCCCGGCGCTCTAGTTTGCCCAAATCCCGAACCTCATCCGCCAGCGCGCCGCGATCGATATCTTGAAAGCGGCCCGTTTCGGCGCTCCAGTTGCGCAATTCGGATGTCCGCAGGCGCGCGGGTCTTCCTCTAAATCGTTTCCGCCGATGTCGAAGCTGCCCCAGTGCTGCGGATCTTCCGGCGATCGATAGCCTCGAGGAATAATGCCACCGCTAACATTCCCATGGCAATCTGTGTCATAACGTTTATCCGGTGGGCGGCTATCGCGTAGAATGCCAGCACGGCGGCAAGCACAATGCATCCGGCTACGCTCGCATTCGCAAAAACCTTGCGTGATGGCCTTCACGCCACCGCGCCAAGCGAAGAATGCACCAATGGCAAATACCACCAGCAGCGCTGCTTGCCAAATCGGAGTCAGCGGAACATTTATGATGGCGTGGGCAATCATCGATGGAACCAGTGACCGTGTCCAGGCAAAGACCACCCCGAGGCCGATCGCGAGACAAAACAAGCTCGCGATCGTGGTTATGTTGTAGGCGTTCCCGATCAGGTATTGGGGGTGGGAGAAGGTAAAAAGGCAAGCCGTTCCAATGATGGCCGGCCCATCGCCCCAGTCTTCGGCAAGCCGCCGCTGATAGTATCCGCGAAAGAGCAGCTCTTCAACCACCGGAATAACCGCATAGCTAAGAATTCCTGCAAAGAGCCAGAACTGCCATCGCCGCCAGGACATGTCGAAGAAGGCCTGCCGCCAAGGCGCCATCGCACCCAACGGATGAACCGCGTCAATCAGAGTGTGAACCAGCACTGGCCACTGCGTCAGAACAGAAGTCGCAAGCCCGGCGACGATCAGCGCCTTCCACGGTAGTCCCGCTCGAGTGAGACCGTAAGCGGCGCGTCCGTGCCGCCGGCGCCACCAACCAATGGGAATGATGAGGGCGAAAAAGGAAACGTAAATGAGCATCAACGCGAGGAATAGCTGGCGCGACGCCACTAGCAACTGCGCGCCGGTCGTGTGGAGAGTCAACATGTCAAACGGATTCGCAGGCGAAACGGTGCGCCAACGGACCAGCAAATTTACGACCTGATCGTTAAGAAAGGCTCCAACAAGATAGACTCCAAGCACTTCGAGGAGAGCCGCAGTTCGCCGGCGCGTTTGAATGCTCATCCAGGAGAGTATAGAGGAGATCCGGGTCAAGTGAGTATTGTAGGGTGGGTTGGTCAGGTTCTGAGCTTCCATGCGCCGGGTTCTTAGCTTTCTTTTCGTTTCGCTTTTCGTTTGGCCCTGGTTTTCTGCGATGGCACGCGCGGCTGATCGCGATGCAGTCAGTTATGTCAACCCGCTGATTGGAACCCAGAAGAGCGCCATTGGCTATGGCGGCACGATGCCTTTTGTGTCGCCTCCTTTCGCGATGACCAACTGGACGGCGCAGACGCGGCAGAACAAGATCAGCGTCACCTCCTATAACTACGATGACCCTACTATCAGCGGGTTTATCGGCACGCATCAACCAGCAATCTGGATGGGCGACTATGGCTACGTCACGCTGATGCCGCAGGTGGGAGCGCTGCGTACAAGCTTCGATGGCCGCAAGCTGAAGTATTCGCACAGCAGCGAAACGGCAAGTCCGGATTACTATGCGATTTCTCTGGGCGCGGCGGAGAAAACCGCGATCCAGGCCGAGATGACAGCGAGCGAGCGCTGCGCGATGTTTCGTTTTCAGTTCCCGAAAGCCGGCACCGCGCGCGTATTGGTGGAGAGCTCGCGCGCGGGCGTCGCAGGGTATGCCGCCGTCGATCGAAAGCAGCATGAAATTACTGGATATAACCCGGACCGGATGGATAGCCACCTGGGTCCCAGTAAGCTGCCGGGCTTTAAAGGCTACTTTGTTGTTCAATTCCTGCAGGATCCGCAAGATGCGAAAACCTACGGTCTGGAGCAAGACACGGGCGTCGGCAGCCGTGGGGCCTATGCCGAGTTCAAGCCGGGTGAATTGGTGGATGTGCGGGTGGGCACCTCTTTCTTGAGCATCGAACAGGCGCGCGCCAACCTGCAACATGAAATGCCGGAGTGGGACTTCGATGCTATAAGGAAAAAGCTCCGTTCCCAGTGGAACGGGAAGCTGAACCGGATGCAGGTGGCTGGGGCAACTGGCAGGGAGAAGACGAGGCTCTACACAGCGCTCTATCATGCGCTGCTTTATCCGCGGGTTTTCTCGGAGTACGGCCGCTATTACAGCGCTTTCGATGATCGGGTTCACAAAGGCGAAAGCTACACGGCCTATTCAACCTGGGATACTTTCCGGGCAGAGAACAGCCTGCTGACCCTGCTTGCGCCGGAGCGCACGGAGGGCATGATTACGGCGCTGCTGCAGAATTATCAGGAAGGTGGGTGGATGCCAAAGTGGCCCAACCCGAGCTATACCAACATCATGATCGGGACGCATGCGGACTCAATGATTGCCGAAGCCCTTCGCAAGGGGTTCCATGGCTTCGATCGGCAGTTGGCATGGCAGGCCGTCTACAAGGATGCGATGACGCCGCCGGATGGCGACACGAAACGCCGATGGCTCGACCGCGAAGAGAAAACGCCATATGAGGCAAGAGGCGGATTGACCTACTACAAACAGCTGGGCTTCATTCCAACGGACAAGACCGACGAAGCATCGTCGCGCACGCTGGAAGACAGCTATGACGATTGGTGTGTCGCGCAGATTGCGAAGACCTTGGGCCGCGAAAAAGACTACCTGTTCTTCCTCCATCGCTCACTGAACGATCGCAATCTGTTTAACGCCTCAGTTGGACTTATGAATGGTAAAACTGCCGATGGAAAGTGGGCGCCGCTTGGCGGAACGCGCGACACGCCAGGCAATCGCTCGCGAGCCGGCTGGACGGAAGGTGACGCATGGGTCTACACGTGGTCGTCCTTACACGATCAGGCTGGGCTGCTGCAGCTGATGGGAGGCGCGGAGGCTTACGCTGCAAAGCTGGATCGGCATTTCGGCGGCGGACATAACGTTCACAAGAACGAACCTAGCCACCACTATGCTTATCTGTACGGTTTCGGCGGCCAGCCTTCAAAGACGCAAGCTAAAGTCCGGGAAATCGCGGCGGCGGAGTATGGCTACGATGCCGGAGGCTTAGATGGCGATGACGACTGCGGCCAGATGTCGGCCTGGCTTTTATTTTCCGCCATGGGCTTTTATCCGGTGAACCCCGCGAGCGGCGATTACATGATCGGAAGCCCCATGTATCGGCTGATGACTCTGAAGTTGAGCAATGGCAAAACCTTGCGAGTGGAGGCAGAAAACAATTCGGCCAAGAATATGTACATTCAATCCGCGACGCTGAAGGGCAAGCCACTCGATTCCCCGGTGATTACCTGGGAACAGATTCAATCCGGGGCGGTATTGCACTTTAAGATGGGCAGCGAGCCATCGCGTTGGGGCAGCGCATGGCGGCCTACGCCGATTGCAAGCAAATGAGTCCCGGGATTATCTTTGAAATCCGCGATTCGAGCTATGCCTACCACCATGCCCCGGCGCTCCAAAGCGTTTCGCTACAGATCACGCGCGGTGAGCGTCTCGCCTTACTGGGGGCCAACGGCTCCGGCAAGTCGACGCTGCTCCGGATCTTGGCTGGGCTAAGCTTTCCTCAGATCGGCGAGGTCCGCTATCTTGGCGAACTCTTATCCGCCGAACGCCTGGACGAAGAGAAATTCTTCTACGAGTTCCGCCGCAGGATTGGCGTGGTATTTCAGAATCCCGACGTTCAACTATTCAATGCCAGCGTCTTCGACGAAGTGGCCTTTGGACCTCTGCAGTTGGGCTGGCCCAGGGCGGAAATCCGGGAAAAAGTGGAAGCCATGCTCGAGAGGATGGGTGTCGCAGACCTGAGAACCCGTGCGCCGCATCGTCTCTCGGGAGGCGAGAAGAAGCGCGTGGCGCTGGCGTCGGTGCTGGTGATGGATCCTGATGTTCTGCTGCTGGATGAACCGGCCGCCGGACTCGATCCAAGCAGCCAGGCGCAAATGGTGGAGCTGCTTTCCTCGTGGCGCGGCAGCGCTAAAACCATCGTTATCGCCACTCACGATCTCGATTCTTTAGAGGATGTCGCGGATCGTTGCTGCCTGCTGGATCGCGGCCGGATTGCGGCAGTCGCGGACCCGCTAACCATCTTGCACGACCTGCGGCTGCTGGAGAGTACCGGGCTCGTCAGGCCCCACAAACACGTCCATGGCAGCGACCGCAGCCACCCGCACCCGCATATTCACCTGCAGGACCTGCCCGGCTCACCGGGTGACAAATAGAAGTGCCCGGAAACGCCTCTGCCATGCTGGAATAGGGAAGGTCGAATCGAAACTTGACTGAGGCTTTTATAAATCGCATTGCTACGGCAGTGCCCGATTACGACGTGCATCGTCCATTTGTCGACTTTGCGGATGGAATGCTGGAGGAGGATCGCATGCGCCAGCTATTCCGTCGCATGTCCCGCATGTCCGCCATAGACCATCGCTTTTCCTATATACATCCGGTGCTCACGCCCGGCGGGGTCTGGGAAGACTCAGACAACTTCTATGTTCGCGGCAGTTTCCCCAGCACCTCGCGGCGCATGCAGATGTTCGAGCAGTGCGCCCCGGGGCTGGCCCATCGCACTCTCGATCGCCTGGCGCTCTCGCGTGAAGAAAGAGCCTCCATCACGCATGTCCTGGTAACTTCCTGCACCGGTCTCTATGCGCCTGGACTGGATTTTGAAATCGTCGATTATCTTGGCCTGGACCCTTCAGTAGAGCGAACCATGATCGGCTTCATGGGCTGCTACGCGGCCGTAAACGCTCTGAAACTCGCACGCCACATCGTCCGGTCGGAAGCGCATTCCAAGGTGTTAGTTCTCAATCTGGAACTCTGCACTCTTCACTTTCAGGAGACCCAGGATCTGGAGCAGGTTCTGTCATTCCTGCTGTTCGGAGACGGATGTGCGGCCAGCCTGATCAGCGCTGAAAACAGCGGTCTGGCAATGGACAGTTTTCGCGCCGTCCTGATACCGCAGACCCGCGACCTGATCACCTGGAGGATCCGCGAGCTGGGCTTCGACATGCTGCTTTCCGGAAAGGTTCCCGGCGAAATCGGCCGGACGATCGGTGGCAAATCCGAGGAGATCACCGGCGCTAAGTGTTCAGAAAACATCGACCTTTGGGCGGTGCATCCAGGCGGCAGATCGGTGCTGGATGCCGTCGAACAGGGCCTGCGTCTTCCAGCGGCAGCGCTCTCTGCATCGCGTGACGTTCTCTCCCGCTTCGGCAACATGTCCTCCGCCACCATCATGTTCGTGCTGGAGCAGCTTATCCACACCGCAAGGCCCGGTCAACGCGGCTGCGCCATGTCTTTCGGGCCCGGGCTCACTGCCGAAACCCTGTTGTTCCATGCCGCCTGATGCAATCCCCGTCTGAGGTCCTCGACTTTTCCAGACGCGCCGAGGAACCCGAATGGATGGACCAGCCGTGCAGCTATGAAGAATTCCGTGCATGCCTCAGGGACATAGCTGCCAGCAACAAGCTGACCTTCAATTACCGGCCAACTCTTACATGGCTGAATCGCATGAAGGCACCCCTGAGAAAGCTTGGGCGGACTATTCACATCCTCGACGTCGGGTGCGCAAGCGGGGACATGCTCCGCCGCATTCAGAAATGGGCAAGCAGCCGCAGCGTGCCCGTCCGGTTAACCGGTATCGACCTGAATCCTTACTCCGCCCGGGCTGCGCGTGAGTCGGGTCTGCAAAACGAAAGCATCGAATGGATCACCGGAGATGCGTTCAGCTATCCGGAGTCCGAGCCGGTCGATATTGTGATCAGTTCCCTGTTTACACATCATTTGACGAATGCAGAAGCCGTTCACTTTCTGCGATGGATGGAGCGGCGCTGCGAGCTTGGCTGGTTCATCAGCGATCTTCACCGGCAGCCGGGCCCCTATCATCTGTTTAAACTTCTTTCGAAAGCAGCGCGCTGGCACCGTTTCGTGCAGCACGATGGTCCGCTGTCGATCCGCCGCAGCTTCGACTTCGAAGACTGGCGTCGCCTCTGCGCCGAGGCTGGTATCGAACATGCCCGTATTGAAACCTTTCGTCCGGCGCGCCTCTGTGTGGGACGGGTGAAAGCGGCCGCCGGCTGATGACGAAATCCGCTGACGCACTTGTCATCGGTGGAGGTCTTGCCGGTTCCGCCCTCGCCATTCATCTCGCGCGCGCCGGCAGGGACGTGGTGCTGTTCGAGAGGGAAACACAACCGCATCACAAGGTCTGCGGCGAGTTTCTGAGCGGTGAAGCTCTTCAATATCTACAAGCGCTGGATCTCGACCTTCATGGCCTGGGCGCGGTTGCAATCGGCGGCGTACGCCTCGCTGCCCGGCGCATGGTAGCCGAAACGCCGCTTTCTTTTCCCGCGCAGTCGCTTTCCCGCTATCGCCTGGATGAAGCTCTTCTCGATCGGGCAAAAGCTGCCGGAGTCCGCATTCTCAGGGGTCGGCGCACCGATAAACTGACCAGGCTGAATGGCGGCTGGGTCGCTCACACCGATGTCGAAGTTTATCAGGGTGAGCATGCTTTCCTCGCAACTGGCAAACACGACCTGCGCCTATGGCAGCGGCCTGCCGGACGTCAATCTGACCTGGTTGGCTTCAAAATGCACTGGCGTCTTTCCCGACGGGAAGCCGAACGCCTGTCCGGTTCCGTCGAATTAATAGTTTTTCCCGGCGGCTATGCGGGCCTGCAGATGGTGGAGGATGGCGCGGCGAATTTGTGCTTGCTCGTCCGGCGTGCCCAATTCAAGAAGCTCGGCGCTAAATGGCCCAATCTACTCGCGCACATTCTGGAAAACTCGGAGCACGTACAGCAGCGCCTGAGCGATGCCAGAGAGATCTGGGAGCGGCCGCTGGCTATTTCTCCGATTCCTTACGGCTATTTGCGCTTCCGGGGGGAGGGGCCATGGAGGCTTGGCGATCAAGCGGGGGTGATTCCGTCTTTTGCCGGCAGCGGTATGTCCATCGCCCTTCACAGCGCTCGCTTGGCAGCCTCGATGTACCTGTCAGGATCTGACGTTCACCATTACCAGCAGCGGCTTGCTGCCGATGTTCGCCGGCAGATCTCATTCGGGACCTATCTTTCAAAGGCGCTGGTGTCTGAACGATGGGAGCCGCTGGTCGAGACTGCAGCCCACCTGGCGCCGCGGCTGCTTTCTTTCGCGGCATCGGCCACCCGCATCTCACAGGCGGCCCTCCGTTAGATTGCTTATTGGCGGCTTAGCGTAACGGGAGTTTCTGAAGGTGAGGCAGGGGCGCTTTCGACCTTCGTCCTGGTGTCTTTCACAATCACCCGCGCTGGATTTCCGATGGCAACTGAAAAAGGCGGAATGTCGTTGAGCACAACACTGTTTGCGCCGATCGTCGCGCCTTCCCCGACCGTGACACCCTTCATGATGTAAGTTCCCTGCCCTATCCAAGAGTTCCTGCAGATCCGGATCGGCTTAATCTCTTCGGGGCTCGGCGGAAGTTTCTGCGCACGAAGATATGGATCGCGAGGGTGCGCATCGCTGTCGAGGATATGAACGTCAGAGGCGATGTTCACATGATCTTCAATAACCACGCGCTGGTTGATGGTGAATAGAACGTTGTGGCCTAGATCGACGTGGTTCCCGATGACCAGAGTTGGATCATCGTATACCCGGCCACTTCCCACTCCCACGTGGCCGAAGATATTGACGTTGTCCCCGATGTAGATTTTCGTGTGGCTGGTGACATCGGGCATCAGCCAGACATGCAGATTTTTGCCCACCTTTACGCAGCGGCTACGAAATGCGGGCTCGGTGTAGAGATAGTTAAGGACCCAGCGAAAGCTGTACCTGACGGCAAACGGAAGTTCGTAAAGCAGACGGTACACCGGCCTCAAAAACGAGGGCACCGGCAGGTTCGCGTGCATGAGATATTTCAGCGATCTCAATGCTGCCTTGAAGAAGCGGCCTTCCCCACGCCGCAACCGGAGACTAAAATTTTCTACAAATCCCACTAGTTCGTTCGACTCTCTATGAAACTAAGTTGTTCGTTCAAAAAAGGTAAATTTTGGGCGCCAGATTCAATCGTGGGCGTGGACGCCACAGGCTCGCCTCACGTGAGTTTTTCCTTCACTGTACCGCGAAAGACAAAGCTGGCGTTGTTTTTCAAAGGTGGATTCGTCCGTCTCCATCGGCGCGGGTAAGATGCGCGGTGCGAAAGTCCACCGTCTTGCTGAGCACGGGCGAAGTGCCCAATAGGTAATTAGACGGGCCTGAAAAGAACCCACAGGCTCTGAATGCTTGCTGCCAGGCCCAATGGGTCTGGTTTGAGAGAAGCATGTCGGCACCCAATCGGTTCATCAATTCTGAAGTGGATGCAACTACCCGCCTCTCAAAACCCGGCACGCACAGGCAATCCAGAAGCGTGCCCACCATCATATTTCCGAAGTAAGTCGAATTGGGTACTCGATGAACCATGGCCGCGGCCCAACCGACTACCTTTCCTTTCTCTTCGAAGCGCCAAGCAACCTGGTCGCGCTGGCCAATGGGCAGGAACGCTGGAAGGTCCTCCGCTTTTCGCCTCGCAATAAAGGAGTAACTCTTTGTTGAAGCATTCCATACGTCATCCGCCCAGGAATCCCAGCTCTCGATCTGAACCGACTCTAGTTTAGAAATCGATCTATGCTTCCAGACGCGAGCAGCTTGCAAAGCACACCAACCGGCGCCCGTACTTGCGGCAAGAGTAGCTACACACCTCCTGCCTCTCCTTGAACGCAGCGGCCCGAGATTCCGCAAAAAGGCATTGGCATTGGTAACGCAAAAGAAGAAGGGCACCTCCTCGATCCGCCACTTCATCGCCGACAGTAATCGCGGCAGCGGCCGTGTCTTGTTGCCCATGCCGACCGCAAAGAGATACGGCTGCGCTTTTTGCAGTTTGCTCATCATCACGCCGGCAGCCTGGGCATATCGCTTGTTAACAATACCTTCCGAAACCGGCGTTTGGAGATTTGCAACATTGCAAGTTTCATTCGCGAGCCAGAATGATTGTTCTTGCAAGAGCACGCCTCCTCGCACATGCTCGCCCTCCAAGAGCAGCAGCTGAGTCCGGGGCATTTGCGGCATCCGCGTTCCGGTCGTTACTTGACGCTCGTCGAACAGATATTCATCTTCTAAATTGCCTGCTCGTAGCCGCTCGTTCAACGCCCGAACGCCCGGGATGAGGGATTCGTGGTGAGGGGCTAGCTGCCAACTCATGCTGATTTCCTTTCGGCTCGACCTGCCATATCCCTACGAAGTTCCGTGCCGCAGTTTAGAGACAAGCCAGCGCCGTTCCATCGCCGCCCGTTCGCGATCGGACAACAAGTGAATGCCGCGTCTATGCCCGAGAAAATTCAGCAGTTCTCCGGTTGGCACGAACCATCCCTTTTTGCTGGCCAAGCGCTCCATTAATTTCACGAAGCGGGGTTTTAGCCGTCCTTCCGGGTTAAAAAAACCGTGTCCGAAGTGGGTGTACATGATGCAGGCGCCACCCTCCGCCTCGAGACGGTCCTGTTCCTCCTCGCGAATTTGATGAACGAAGCTATCGTAGTTAGCTCCCTCGGTAGAGCCATACCAGGCACGGACAAAGGGCCGCTTCGTGTCGTGATATGGCATAAACGGAAAATCTTGAAGCGTATTAATGTTCCGGGTAACGAAATTTCTGCAATATCTCACGCGCTCCCGGCAGACGTCTCCCCAGAAAGAGTTGTGCCCTGCTATTGCTCCGAAGAATCCTGGATTTCCGCCGCGCGTAGCCGTGATGTACATAAACCGTGCCATTCCGGTGACCCTGGAATTGCCCCAATAGATAGCGTCGCGGTTGTAATGGTTTGCCATCGCCAGCGGGTCGCGCCCGAAGGCGCTGCGGAAGAGATCGAGTGACCGGATGACGTCATTCCGGTCCAAATCCCCGGGAGCACCGCTGTGGTAGCCCGGTTCGAACCCTCTTTTCACCAGATCCTGAACGTGGTTTAGATAGTCAATTGACTCGCAGGTCTCACCCCCGGAGTTGCGGACGGAAGGTTCAATCATCCAGACGCCCTTTGTCGTCATCAGCCCTAAATCGCTGAGGAAGGAATAGACTCGCTTGCTTTGAGCGAGACTTTGGGCATCGGGATCGTCGAAGATAGTGAACGCAAAACGTTTTCCTGAGGGCCAGACCGGGCCTGCGTGCGTACCTTCGAACAAGCCTCCAGAGGCTGAGACAATCTGATATTCGCGCTTTGTTTCTAAAACGTCAGAAGTCGGCATTTGCCAGTTACTTCGGACGGATTTGAGAAAATCTTTAGAGTTGAAGACCTCGGATTTTGCCGAAGGAGCTTAATGCTCGCGGTACTTGGTGGGTTGGCGGCGGCCACCGGTCAAAGCAGGGAAACGACCTTGCTTCGTTGGCTCGCGAACGTAGCCCTCGGATCGCGCGCTGACATCTTCCCCGCATAATAAACGCCGAACCGCAGGCACAGGCTGGCCGCTGACCCAATCACCCCGGAAATAATGCGCTTGGTCCGCGAGCGGCCAGGCGTCACGCTTAGGATCACACTCGCAATCGTCAGCAGTTTAGCGCTTTTCCAGAGTGCCCCGCTGACTCCCTGATGCAGCGGCCGCGCCACGCGCTCAACTCGCGCCACGTCGCGCTCCAACGTAAAGATCGCCGTCAGCTCTATTGCCTTGCCCATCAAGCCGAAGCGCTTTGCCGCCGTGCTTTCCTGATAGTTCAAGTCGAAAAATTCTAGAAACGCGGAGGCCGCCGCCGTTCCCGAGGCCAGGAACAGAATTGGCATGGTTCGATAGGCCTGCTGCCAGACCGGCACTGCAGTCTGCGAAAGCAAGACCCCTGTGTAGCCCGCTAGTCCCAAACCAAACACTCCAGTTATGACGCCGGCCATCTCGCCCACCGGGCGGAACCAAGATGGTCCATAAGGCAAGAGCGCGGCTGCTCCTGCGAACGTCGAAAACGCAGTTAAGATCCACGAGCCCATACTCATGGGCGACGATACCCGGAACACGCGCAGCATGTTCAGGAAGCGCGAGGGACGGCCCAGATCATGAACCAACAGTCCAGCGCTTGCCGCTCCGCCGCAAACCGCGACCCAGCGCAATCTGATCACCAGCGACCGCATGGAATCGCCCGCAACTAATTGCGCAGCCGCGCCCAAAGCAGCTCCAGCGCCCGCCACGCCGCCTACGTAAAAGTAAGTGGGAATCGACCAGATCCAAACCGGCTGCTTCAACAGCGGAAGGTCGTAGTAAGTCGGCTCGCCATCGCTGTAGCGGCTAGGCACATACGGAAACGCCTGCGACTCAGGAAGACGACTTAAGGCTATCTGTTGGGCGGCTTCTCCTTCCAGCGTGCCCACGCGCTGATCGATATTGCGCCCGTCGTCTGGAGTTGAATCCGCCGGTGTTGAACCCGCCATTCACTCGCGCTCCCGGGCGGCGCTACCGAGCATCGCGGAGGCAATCGCGAGAGCACTTACTCCAATCGCCGCCAAGCCCGCAGACATCCAGCTCTTTGTACCTTTGTAAGTGGGCACCTCGGGATTGGGCGGCAAGTTATACACTTCAGGCTTATCGACTAAAAGAAAGAAAGCATTCAGGCCGCCGGTCCCTGTCTGGCTCTCCTCGCTCTCTCCATAAAGGTAAGCCTCTTTCACACCGGTTTGATGTAAGTGCTCTACCCGGGCCCGGGCGTTCTCTCGCAAAGTCTCAATCTCGCCGAACTGAATTGAATCTGTGGGGCATGCCTTGGCGCAGGCCGGCTCCATGCCGTCTTTCTGCCGGTCATAGCAAAGTGTGCATTTCCATGCCCGCCCGTCATCGTGATTGCGGTCGATGACGCCAAAGGGGCAGCCTGCGACGCAGTAGCCGCAGCCATTGCAAACGTCAGGCTGCACGTACACTGACCCGAACTCCGTCCGGATGATCGCGCCCGTCGGACAATTCTCCAGGCATCCCGCGCGCGCACAGTGCTTGCACACGTCCGACGCCATCAACCACGAGAAATTGCCGTTTTCCTGTCCGGGCATTGGAACCGGCCGCTCGATAAAACTAACGTGCCTCCAGGTGGAAGCTCCCAGGGCCAATGTATTGTCGTACGACATGCCCGAGAATTGATAGCCATCGCCGGGAAGTTGGTTCCACTGCTTACAAGCGACTTCACAAGCCTTACAGCCAATGCATAATGTTGTGTCGGTAAAAAAGCCCGTTGCCATGGTTGTGACCTCTCTAAGTTTGGTCGCCCTGCTTGGACATGGGAGCGTGAACTTTGTGTTCTCCCACGGGACGTTCCCGCGCTACCGGTAAATCGCGCAAGCGCTCCTCCGGAATAATCCCTCCGGCCCGCCGGTAGGGCTCGGATTTATCGCGCCGTCCAAGCCGGATGTCGCCCATGATGGCTTTGGACTCCATGATGCTGGTATTCGGATCCGCACTCAGCGCCAGCAGTTCATTTGCCGCATCGCCGGTAACCAGTCCGCGGTTGCCCCAATGATACGGCAAGCCAACCTGATGAACCAGCCGCCGTCCCATCTTTAAAGGCCGCAGCCGCTCCGTCACCAGTACGCGAGCCTCGATTTCCGATCGGGCCGTCATGATCGTGGCCCAGCCGCCGTTCGTTAAACCCTTTTTGGCCGCTAGTTCAGGTGAAACCTCGCAGAACATTTCCGGTTGCAATTCGCTCAGCCAGGAAAGCCATCGCGACATCGCACCCGACGTATGATGTTCGCTTAAGCGATAGGTAGTCAACACATAGGGGAATCGCCGGTCCCCATACGGCTTCGCCATTTTGTTTTCTTTGCGCACATACTCCAGCCGGACGGGGTTGCACTGCTGCCCATACAGCGCGTTCTCGACGGGAGATTCCAGCGGCTCGTAATGCGTGGGCAAGGGCCCTTCCTGCAAACCCGTCGGAGCAAACAGCCATCCCTTGCCGTCCGGCTGCAGCAGAAACGGATCATCGCCCGATATAGTGTCCAGGCCTTGTGCATCGTCCGGCGCGCGATAGTCCGGCCGCTTAGGCTTCACAAAGTCCGGTTCGTCATAGCCCGTCCAGCTTTGCTTCGCTTCATCCCACCAAACCAGAGCCTTTCGATCGGACCAGGGCTTGCCCTCCGGGTCCGCAGCCGCCCGGTTATATAGAATGTGCCGGTTGGAGGGCCACGCAAAACCCCAATCGGGGCCGTAGTGATATTTGTCGGAAGCCGGTTTGCGGCGCGCCGCGAGATTCTCGCCGTTGGCATAAACTCCGGAATAGATCCAGCATCCGCAGGCCGTGTTTCCATCCGCTTTCAGAGATGTGTAACCGTCTACCGGCTTGCCGTCGCCGACGGTGTAGCCGTTTATCTCGCGTGTCACCGCCTCTGCGACGGGTTCATCCAGCGGCCCATGTACCGGATAATCCCAGGTCATGTTTTGAACCGGACGGTCTTTCGGATCGCTCGAAGCCGAATACAATTCCTTCAAGCGCTTGCCTAGATGATAAGTAAAATGCAATTCACTACGCGCGTCTCCGGGCGGCTCTACTGCCGCGTGATGCCATTGCACCAGGCGCTGAGTCTGTGTGAAACTGCCGTCTTTCTCGGTATGGCAAGCCGCGGGAAAGAAGAACACCTCGGTCCCGATGTCTTCGGTTTTTACTTCCCCCGTGTCATGCTCCGGCGAAGACTTCCAGAACTCTGCGGTCTCGATCAAGGAAAAGTCCCGCACCACTAGCCACTTTAGGTTCCGCAGTCCTTTGCGCTGCATGCCCGCGTTCGGCGAACCAACGACCGCATTCTCACCCATAACGAAGTAACCGGTTAGATCCCCATCCGCCATGTTCGAAACCGTGGTCATGTGCGAGTGGTCGCCGGTCATCTTCGGTAGGTATTGGTAGCAAAACTCGTTCTCTTCGTTAGCCGCCTGGCCATACCAGGCTTTCAGCAGAGAAACCATGTATTTCGGAGTTTCGGTCCACCATCCCGCGCGGGGCGTATAGCTCTCCAGGTACATTTTCAACGAAGCATCGTGCTTCGCTTTGGGGGCGGGCAGATAGCCGGGAAGCAAGCTGAACAGCGTCGGGATGTCAGTCGAACCCTGAATAGTGGCATGGCCGCGCAGCGCCAAGATACCGCCGCCCGGTCTTCCGAAATTGCCCAGCAGCAGCTGCAAGATAGCCGCCGCGCGGATCATCTGTGCCCCAACGGAATGGTGTGTCCAACCTACGGCATAACAGAGTGCTGCCGTCCGCTCACGCCCGGAGTTCCTGGTCAACGCCTCGGCTATTCTCGCGAACTGCTCCCGGGGAAGACCGCACACCTCTTCCACCATCTCCGGCGTATAGCGCTGGTAATGCCGCTTTAACACCTGAAAAACACAGCGGGGGTCCTGCAGTTTCCGATCCTCTAGATGGGCCTTCGCCTCGCGGCCCTGGAAGTTGGCAGCCCTCTCAGCATGCGACTCCGGCATCCGCGATTCGTGCCGCATCCCCTTCTGCGCCGCACCGTCAGGGCTGCAGTCATAGGTCCACGAACTGGTGTCATACTGGGCTTTCCCCGTTTGCCAGCCGCTGAATAGGCCGTCGAGATCTTCGGTGTCTTGAAATTCTTTGCTGACCAGAGTCGCCGCGTTCGTGTAAGCAAGAACGTACTCTTTGAAATACAGTTCTTTTTCCAGCACGTGCGAAATCAGGCCGCCGAGAAAGGCGATGTCTGTTCCGGCTCGAATCGGCGCGTAAATATCAGCCACCGCACTGGTGCGGGTAAAACGCGGATCAACGTGAATAATTGTCGCGCCGCGCTGCTTCGCCTGCATCACAAAACGGAAACCAACCGGGTGGTTCTCCGCCATATTCGACCCTTCAATCAAGATGCAATCCGCATTCGCCAAATCTTGCAGCGAAGTGGTTGCGCCTCCCCTACCTACTGAAGCCCCCAGACCGGGGATCGTTGAAGAATGTCAAATCCTGGCCTGGTTTTCGACTTGTATGACACCGAGTGAACTATAGAGCTTCTTCAGCAGATAGTTCTCTTCATTGTCGAGAGTGGCCCCGCCCAAATGCGCCATGCTCAAAGTCCGGTTTACGACGTGGCCGTCCTGGGTGGCGCCTTCCCAGTGCTGGTCGCGCGCCTGCTTGACGCGCTGTGCCACCATCTCCATGGCATCGGCGAGAGGGATGGTGGTCCACTCCTTCGCGAAAGGCTTCCGATAGAGAACGTTTCGTTCGCGGGCAGAGCCGGTCACCAGTTGGAACGTAGCCGAACCTTTCGGACATAGGCAGCCGGCCGAGATGGGCGAATCCGGATCGCCCTCGATATCGATAATCCGCTCGTCTTTGACATAGACGAGCTGGCCGCATCCCACCGCGCAATAGGGGCAGATCGATTTGACGACCTTATCGGCTTGCCGCGTTCGCGCAGTCAGACTGGCCGTTCTCTCAGATGCCGAAGTCTCCCCTTCGGCATTCAGATCACCTCTCCGCAACTGCTTGACAACGGGCCAACTGGCAATCTTTGGTATTAGTTTCACGTAGTGATCTCGGTAACTATGCTGGGCTAAAAAGACATTCGACGCTATCCGTAGTTTTCTGTTTTAATTATTTTGCGCTCCACTTGCGTGCGGCAACCCGTATCCGGCGCACAGCCTCTTGCAGGTTCTCCAGCGAATTGGCGTAGCTGAAGCGCAGATAGCCGCGGCCCTGATCGCCAAACCCGCCTCCATCCAGGCAGGCAACCCCCGCTTCGTTCAGCAGCATGTGCGCCAGCTGTTTAGAATCGATTCCGGTTCCTTGCACATTGGCGAAGGCATAAAATGCCCCCGCCGGCAAAGCGCAGCGAAACCCGGGCACGTCATTCAGCGCAGGACAGAAAATATCGCGTCGGCGCTTAAATTCCGCAACCATCTCCGCCACGCATTCCTGGGGGCCCTCGATTGCCGCCAGCCCGGCGCGTTGGGTAAAACTGGCAGTGCATGAGTTCGAGTTCACCATCAATTGATTTACCGCTTCCGCCAACCATTCCGGCATCACTCCGTAGCCCAGCCGCCAACCAGTCATCGCATACGCCTTGGAATATCCGTCCAGGATAATCGTTTTCTCGCGCATGCCCTCGATGCTGGAGATAGAAAACGGCGGCTCGGTGAAATATAAGCGCGAATAGATTTCGTCAGAGATCACCACCAGGTCTCGTTCTGCAATCAGCTGCGCAATTTCGCGGACCTGATGCTCCGGGATGATTCCGCCCGTGGGGTTTTGCGGAGAATTGAGAATCAGAATCTTTGTCCGGTCCGTCAGGCCGTCCCGCAGCGCGTCCAGATCGAATGAAAACCCGCAATCTTCAACCAGGGGAATGGGTACCGGCTTAGCGCCCAGGAAGCGGGTCATAGAACGATAAATGGGGAAGCCCGGGTCCGGAATAATCACCTCATCGCCTGGCTCCAGCAATGCCAGCATTGTGAAGAAGAGGATCGGCTTGCCGCCGGGCACGACGCAGACATGTTCAGGGCCAACATTGATGGCCCTGGTCTTGGAGATGTAAGCCGCTATCGCCGAACGGAGATCCAGATAACCTTGGGTCGGACCATAGTGAGTCCAGCCCTCGTCCAGTGCTTCCTTGGCAGCGCTGACGACGTGGGCGGGAGTGGGAAAATCCGGCTCGCCAATCTCGAGATGAATGATGTCACGGCCGCTCCGCTCGAGTTCCGGGCCCGGGCTAGAACCTCAAAAGCCGACTCGACCTCGATTTTTGCCATACGCGCTGCAAGTTTCACGATTGGTTACTCCGTACAAATTCTAGACTTTGGCGTTGCAACCGGCCTGAAATGCGTTTGCAATCCGGTGTTCACAACCGCAAGCTAACATCACGGGCGAATCCCCTCCCAATCCCATGTGGAAAAAAGTCTCCCATTTCATACTCGCCGCAGTGTGTATATCCGCTGCGGAGCCTTCGTTGTTCTCACAAGGCGGCGTCGCCTCACTCTCTGGCCGGATCTTAGATCCCACCAAAGCCATCGTCTCGGGTGCGAAAGTAACCGCTACCAACAAGGCCACCCAGAGCACTCGAACCACTGTCAGCGATAACGCCGGCTTCTACAGTTTTCCCAGCCTCTCTATAGGAGAAACCGAGGTCTCAGCAGATCAATCGGGATTCGAGCACAATGCCCGCCTGGTGATGCTCGATCCATCTGAAAAGGCGCGGCTCGACTTCAATCTCGCGGTCGCGGGCACTGCCAGCCAGGTGCAGGTAACCTCGGCAGCGCCTGAGCTTTCCGTGAACGACGCTTCCATCGGCACGGTGATTGGCAATGAAACCATCATTTCAACGCCCCTGTTCCAACGGAACTGGGACGACTTGATCCGGCTGGTTCCGGGCGTTCAGGCGCAGCGCTACACCGAACAGAGCGGCAGCACCGCTTCGGGCCGCACTGGGAGTTTTAACATTCACGGCATCGATTCGCTGCAGAACAACTTCATTCTGGATGGCATCGACAATAACACCTTTTCGGAGAACGTTCAGGAACTGAGCACACAAGCCACTCGCCCGTCTGTGGATGTAATTGGAGAGTTCAAGCTAATCAGCAATCCTTACACCGCCGAGTACGGCCGCAGCCCGGGAGCGGTGGTCGATGTAACCACCAAGGGCGGAACGAATCACCTTCACGGGTTGCTGTTCGAGTATCTGCGCAACCGGATCCTGGATTCCAACGATTTCTTCTCGAACCGCTCCGGCCTTCCGAAGCCGGCCAACGTGCAGAATCAATTCGGCGGTAATTTCGGCGCGCCCATCATCAAAGACAAGCTGTTCGGCTTCTTCAATTACGAAGGAACGCGTATCCGGCGAGGCATTACGCGTATTTCGTCGGTTCCTCTCGCCAATGAGCGATTGGGCAACTTCAGCGCCGCCGCGGCTGCCGCGAACGGCGCTACTTACCCTAGAATCCTCGATCCAACGACCGGCCTTCAGTTCACCAACAACACTATTCCCGCCAATCGGATCGACCCTTTCGGGCAGCAGCTTTTGAACTTGTTCCCGGCGGCCAATCAACCGGGCCAGCCAGCTAACATCAACAACTTTGCGCGTACCGGTTCATTGAGCTTTCAGTGCAGCGCCGCTTCTCCAAGGGGCTATCGCTCGAGGCTGCCTACACGCGCTCCAAGAGCATTCAGACCGCTTATGCGCAGAACTTCACCAGAGGGTTGAGCGGCTTCGACGTTCCCAACCGCTTCGTGCTTAGCTACGTCTATGAGTTTCCTTTCGGCCGCGGCAAGCCGTTCCTTTCGAAGGGTGTGGGGGCTGCAATCCTCGGGGGCTGGCGCAGTTCCGGGGTGTACACTTACTCCACCGGTCTTCCCTTTTCGGTGACTTCGGGCGGTAATTTCAACAACTCCATCGACGCGTTTGGAGCTACTACTTCTTATCCAAACGTGGTGGGAACGCCGCAGATCGTAGGCAGCATCAATTGCTGGTTCTATGTCTCGTCCAACAAGGCCTGCCAGGGCTTGGCGCCAAACGGATCGAATGCGTTTGCTCTTCCGGCGCTCGGGCAATTCGGCAACGCGGGCGTTAACATTCTGCGCGGTCCACACACCACCGTCTTCGACTTTTCTCTGATGCGCGATTTTTCCATTCGCGAGTCCGCGAAGTTACAGCTGCGCTGGGAGGTGTTCAACCTCACCAATACCCCGCTGTTTTCGCAGCCCAGCTCCAGCTTGAGCTCGGGCAGCGTAGGTCAGATCAATTCTCTTGCCGGCGACCCCCGGGTGATGCAAGCCGCTCTGCGCTTTACCTTTTGAGCATGAAAGTTGAAGGGACCGTCTCTTCTGATCTAGGCGGCCCCTTTTAGGATTCGGCATGACAGAATGAGGCAGGCCCGGATTGATAAGCATGTTGACGGCTACCGCTTACGATACCCATGTGGAACAACTATTCGAGCGAGTTCGGCAGCTTCACTCCCTGCTGACCGCTGCCGGATTGCCCTATCGCATTGTGGGCGGCCTGGCTGTCTTTATCCACGTTTACGAACGCGATCCGCTTCGCGCCCGGCTCACCTCAGACGTCGACGCGGGGGTTCTTCGTGAGCACCTTCCGGCAATTATAGAGGCCGCTCGGGGTGCGGGTTGGGTTTACCGGCATGTTGGCGGAGTTGACATGCTTGTCGATGCGGAGCGCCCAAAGGCGCGTTCCGCGGTTCACTTGCTGTTTTTAAATGAAAAGGTCCGGCCTGAGTATGCGGAAGCCGTTCCCGCGTCGCCGCCCGTAAAAACTCGAGAAGGTGTTTTGCTCGCTTCAGTCGACGATCTAGTACGCATGAAGCTGACAAGCTATCGACTGAAAGATCGGGTACACATTCAGGATCTGGATGCAGTAGGGCTGATCAGCGCGGAGATAGAAAAGCGATTGCCGGATTTGCTTGAGCACAGGCTAGCCGAAGTCCGGGATAGCGAGTAATTTAAGCAATTTCTCCTTCCGGGCAGGGCAAGCACGCTGAAGCATCAAGGTACAGAGAAATTGACACTTCAGCGTGGGTTTGACGGGCCGGGCCGCCATCAGGAGGTCAAATCATCAGCGTCTGGAACGACATCGCCGGCCTGACTACCGCTATTCCCGCGTGCTGCTTCAGCAATGGCCTTTCCCGGCGGCCGGTTACGATCAGATCGGCGCCAAGAGTCCGCGAAACCTTCGCGATGCATTTGGTCTTCTTGCCAATCTCCACAATGGGTTGTCCGTTGGTGCCGCACTGGCGCTGCATGGCAGCAATTAGCTCCATGCCGGTTTTGGCCGACAGCGCAACGTGGTTGTCGAAACCATAGGCTAGCAGGCCTTCGTGAACTTCGGGCACCACATGCAGGACGAACAATTCGGCTCCCAGCTGCTCGCTCAAATGGGCCGCTTTCTCGAGCACCGCGTGGTCGCGACCCGATATCGCGCAGAGGATTCGCCGCACTCCAAAAGTGCTCTGGTAACTCTCCGCGCGGTCAACTCCCGTCAGCCAGATAGGGCACGGGCTCTCGCTGGCGAGCCTCCGCACCAGATCGTCATTGCCAGACCTGGTCCCAATCCAGCTTCGTCGTCTTCCTGGTAGAACGATCGCATCCATCCCTTCGCTTGCAGCAAACGTTGCGATGCCGCCTGCCATATCGGAATGCCCTTGAATGCGAATTTGCTGCTCAATCAGGCCAAACTCGCCGATCCCGATTAATGCCGCTTCTTCGCCCACTGGCTTTGGACCGCCTTCACGAAACGGATCCACCAAGCGCAGCAGAGTCAGCTTTCCAGCCAGCGCTTTTGCGACTTGCACGACGCTGTGCAAGCCTTCTCTTCCTTCGGCCGCCGAAGCGACAGGAAACAACAAGTTTTTCATAAACATAATTACAGCCTCCTTAAAACAAAAATCCTTCCACCGGGCTTAACGGCTCCGGCACGTTTTCTTCACCCAGACCCTGCTTCAAATTGATTTCAATGGTTCTTGCTAGCGCGCTGATCGGCACGTCGTTAATAGTGTTCTCGAACGGATTCTCGATATCGCTGCCGAAGCTTTCAAGCGACAACAGCATGAAGGTGATGAGCGACGACGCAAGAGGTGTCAACACGCCCAGATCTGCTACCAATCCGATTGGCGTCATCACACAGAAAACATTTGTGAACATTCGTGGAAAGTAGTCGAACTGACGCGGAACAGGTGTGTTCTTGATCCGCTCACAGGCTCCCTGAACGTTCGTGATCTCGGCCATTGCCTCTTCCATTGAGACAAACCGGAACTCGTCTATCCAGCCGCGCCCGAAGGCTTCCCGCACGAGTTTTCCCATCTGCAGCAGTATCGCCATGGGAACGTTATCGATACCTTCAAGGCTGGCGATCTGCTCTGGCTTCAGCCACTGCGGCAGTTCCGAGATCGCATCATGCCCGCGCAGATGAGAGCGCAGCGCATGCACGAAAGCGATCTGCCAATAAGTCATTTGCTCTTTGAACTCTGAAATGTCGTGTTGTTCTTCCCAACTGGTCGCCGAACTAGGAAATATCTGGCAGCGCCGGGCCAGGCTCCTCGACCAGTTCACCAGCGCACCCCATAGCGTTCGTGCTTCCCACCAACGGTCGTACGCTGCCTTGATGCGGAATCCCAGAAAGATCGTGAGGGCCGCGCCTGCCAGGCTCAAAGGTAAATTAGGAAGTGAAAGCCACGTCTGTCCATATCCGGAATAGGCGATCACTAGCGCGACGTCGATTGCAAAGAAAATCAGAAAACGTTTGGTTACAAAATGCGTAATGCGATTCAAAGGTAAATTGCGTCGAACAATCACAGTGGCGTCTCTATCTCCATGGTGCCGTCGAATAGCCTGGAAATCCATCTATCTTTGCGGCGTCCAAGCCTATCGATTCATGGCCCGTTGAACCTATCGAAAGATAGAAAAGATAGAGGAGGCAGAAGCCCTAAGCCGGCGTCTAAATCAATCAGATGGCATCTTCACTAAGCGCCGGGCAGGCGCAGGAGTTTTCCCACCATTCGTTACTCGACCGTTTGCTATCTGCCAGCCGCAATTCTGTCCTCGCAGGGGTAGCGCTGCTGATCCTCGCGCTGGTCGTCATCGAGTGGTCCATCAATATCGACTACTCGCTGGGCGTTCTCTATGTTTCTCCGGTCATGCTCGGCGGCTTTGTGCTCAATCGCAGGCAGCTGGTTTTGCTCGCTTTCATCAGCGCTTTCGCCCGCGGTCTCTTCACTAGTGTGCCCACCGAGCTCGACTATGTTCTCAGGTTTGCCATGGCGACCATTGCTTACAGCGGATGCGGGTTATTCGTGGTGGAGCTGCGCCGTAACCGCCAGATGTATATTCTTCATCTGGCCCAATTGGAGATGCAGCAGACGCTCCGCCGCGAAGCCGAAGAACAATTGCGAGTGTTGGCGGAGAGCAGCCCGGCCGCGATCATGACCTTGGATGAACATGGCGTCGTCATGGCTGCTAATCGCGCGGCCGTGGAGATGCTTGGCTTGCGGGCGCACTCAAAGTTGATCGGGCAGTCTATTGCGAGTTACATACCGATCTTCCAGGATGCTCTGCGCTGGAATAGCAATGCTCGCAGTTTCCGTACCGCCGCGCAATGCTGGGGAAAGCGCGGCGACGGCGCAGCCTTTCTCGCTCAGACCTGGTTTTCGACCTATCACTCCGAGGGACACAAGCGGCTGGCTGCCATTGCCGTTGATGTGTCCGATGAGATGCGTGACCGCGAAGAACAGCACTTGCAACAGCTGGCCATGAATAATCGCATTCTGGCAGGCGCAGTCTCGCACGAGATCCGCAATTTGTGCGCCGCCATCAACGTAGTATTCTCTAACCTGCAGCGAAAACCCGGACTTTCCGGGAATGAGGATTTCGCCGCCCTCGGCTCTCTGGTGTCTGGCTTAGGAACCATGGCCAGCTTCGAACTGCAGGCTCGGGCCAAGCCCTCCGCTTCGTTCATTCTCCACGAGCTTCTTGAAAAGTTCCTGGTTGTCGTAAAGCCAGCATGGGATGAAGCCGGTGGTTCTATCGAGCTTCCAAGCGCGTCTTACTTGCAGGCCATTCGCGGAGAGGCCAACGAGCTGCTCCAGGTGCTGTTGAATCTGTCGGCCAACAGTCTCAGGGCAGTCATGGAAAGTCCGGAAAAAATCTTGCGGATTACGGTCTCTTCCGGAAGCTCAGTTCCAGAGCGGGAAAATCCGCCTGTATCGCCGCTGGTTCACATCCGGGTTTGCGACAGTGGTCCAGGAGTCGAAAACATCGAAGTGCTGTTCCATCCCTTTCAGCCCGGCGCGCAGTCTAACGGGTTGGGCCTCTATGTGTCGCGCGCCCTAATGCGCAATTCGGGAGGCGATCTGCGTTACGAGACGAACTCAGAAGGTGCTTGCTTCCTTATCGAAATGCTGGCTGCGGGAGGAACATGATCCGCCTTCTTATCGTCGACGATCATGCCTTGTTCCGGGAAGGCGTTGGCCGCCTGTTAGCCGCCGAATCTGATCTAGAAGTTGTAGCTTCGTGCGCCGATTTAAAGTGCGCACGGGCTGAGTTAGAGAAACAGCCGTTCAATCTCGTGCTTCTGGATTTCGATCTTGGGCTGGAAAAAGGAATCGATTTCGTTCAAACCTGCAGAAGCTTGCAGCCGGCCGCAAAGGTTCTGATTCTTACAGCCGGCGTGAGTAAGCGCGACGCAACCGACTTAATCCGGTCGGGGGTCTCCGGAATTTTTCACAAACACAACAATCCGCAAACCCTCAGCACTAGAATCCGGTCTGTTGCTAACGGAGATGTCTTCCTTGAGGAGATCTACTTAAAGCCACTGTTCCAGAGCGCCAATCCCGAAGCTTTGTCCAATAGCAAAAATCTCACCGATCGCGAACGATTGGTGCTCGATCTTTTGCTTGAGGGTTTGTCGAATAAGCTGATTGCCGATAAGTTGAAGATCAGCGAGGCAGCAGTAAAAGGTGCACTGCAACAGCTCTTTCAGAAAACCGGTGTGCGTACACGCAGCCAGCTCGTGCGATACGCTCTAGAGAACCTCAAGTGAGGCGCTGGGGCCACGAAGGTCCGGCTTCTACGATGGCGCTTGATTCGTTCACGCAGTGCCCGCGACACGCGGCTGGAGAAGAGATCGCCATCCTGATGCTGAAATTCTTAAAATTGAAGTCGACGTTCGCCTGGTCGTTATCCACGCTGGCGGGGCTGCTGCTGCGATAGCAACTGTTCTTCTATCGGAATCTGTTTGTGTGGCTGGACTACCCCGTCGCCAGTTCGGAGGCCGCGCTCGCAGCAGCCTTGCGGGGGACTGCGATTAATCCGCGGCACAGGTTCTGCAATCACAGGCAGCTAACGATAAGCTCAAAACGACGTGAGGCGCCATAAGATCGTGGTCGACAAACTGGAGATCTCGAAGATGGATTTTGATCAGTACGACTCTAAAGCCAAACAGTCGGCAGCGACGCTTCAAGCCATGCACTCTGCTCTCCAGGTGGCGGGACGCACTGTAAATAAGAGCGAGGCGCAATTGAAGTAATCTAAGAGTTCGCTGCAACAGAACGAACAAACAGCCGCGCCGCAGTTGGCTTCTATCCCGCGCCAGCGTCCAACAAGAGCGTGCGAACAGGATGACCGCATCCACTCAACTCGAGCAAGCTCGCTTAAATCTTGGCTTACACGAAGATTGTTACTCCGGTAGATGGAATCGTGATAAAACGATCAGCGCAGGTGGGGACTCGCGTTGCGGCCGTGATTTCACAGGCTCGTTCGAAACGATTGGAGGTGCTACTGGCTCTGTCGCAAGCACGCTGCCGCCCTAAAACGCGACCGGGAACTACGGGAAGGTTGTGCAGCGGATTCCGGGCTGGACAGCCTTAATCCGGGAATGTCAGTGGAGCCTACAATCAGGAGCGATTGTGCCACGCGGAGAGCCGGCGCAAGCACGAGATAGATTTAGCCATCGTGTTGCGCTAAAGCATCCTACGCCATCAAAGTTGCCGGGCCGACCTCGCCGGAATGGCGCTTCATCCGATCGCGTAGTTCCGAACGAGCTCTCAGCAATCGGCTCTTTGCTGCCGCCACTGAGATTCCAAGCTCTTCCGCGACCTCGGGCATGGGTTTGTGCTGAACTTCCCGCAACAGAAAGACGTTCCGGAGCAGCGGGGGCGTGCGCCGAGCCGAGCTCGCCGGCTTGCGGTGGCAGGATCTGCAGGCGACCAATGAGGGCGGCCAGATCACCGTCTTCGGCAAGGGCGGCAAAACGCGTTCCATCCAGCTCCCGTTGTCCCTCTGGAAGCAGGCGGTCTCGCTGCGCGGGGCAGGGAAGGACGACGATCCGGTGTTTCTCTCCCGCAAAGGCAGGGCGCCGCTGACCGACTCGGGCATCTGGCGGATCGTCAAGAAAGCGGCCCAACGCGCCGGACTCTCGACGGCCGTCTCGCCGCATTGGCTGCGGCACGGCCATGCCTCGCACGCGCTTGACCGCGGCGCGCCCATTCATCTGGTGCAAGCCACCCTTGGCCACGCTTCCGTCGCGACCACCGGCCGCTACCTCCATGCCCGGCCGAAAGAGAGTTCCAGCCGGTATTTGGGCTTGTGAAACGCAGAGCCGGGAATGGGAGTGCGAGGCAGGTGCCTCGGGCTGCTGTTTAGGTTCCGGCAACTGCCGTCTTGTGTTTTAGCGCTGTCATGGACAGCGTCCAGAGGCAACAAGGGTTGCAAAATTGCTAAAATAGAGATTCAAATGGCCGCCCTTCCACAAGAACTCGAGAACGTGCCGGACGTTCCTAGAGAAGCGCTGGCCATCGTGAAGCATGCGTACGAGACCTTTGGCTCCTCAAAGAAGGCAATTCATTGGTTGGAGCGCCCCAATCCTATCTTCGGGGGTCCTTCTGCCATGGGCCGTGGTGGAAGTCTTAGTTCACCTCGACAAATCGGAGATCCCAGAGGATTACGCGCTGATCGAATTGTCCTTGCCGGCAAGCGCCATTGTCCATTTTGAAGCCGACCAGACCGAGAAGCTGGACGAGCTTTATGAAAGCGGGCATTCTGGGTTGGATCGGCCTGATGATCGCCTCGGCTTCTCGGTCCCGAGTGCAGTGGTTCCGCAGGATCGGATTTTTGTTCTGTACCCTGATGCTCCCAGAAGTTTACAAATGATGATTTCGGAGATTACCTCCTTTGCTTTCGATCGAAGACTGTTCTCACCTGCGGCAAATCCCAGCGGATAAGGGATTTTTGTCCTACGTATCGCATGCGTGACCGTAAGCACCCGGTAAACCCCTCTGGCGGAGGAGAGCGGGGGAGACGCCCGCAACTGTGAATCTGCCTGCGCATCTGTGGGCTGAAGATACCGTAGCCGCCATCATCCAAATTACTAGTGGAAACTTTCGATTACTGAATCCGCGCTCCTCACCCAGATGGAGTGAATTCTGGAATCAACTTGTTGCAGCAAGTGACCAAGGCGGTTGTAGAAGCTGCGCGTGAGAGCTTGGTCATCGGGCAGTCTTGAGAAACTCTACGCTGCGCCGTTTATTAGGAGTCACCCGTGCCGAACCGCAGATTTCTCCCTTTGAATCAATTCTTCCGACTGGAGTGGTCCCCATTTTTGAGACAAGTGGTTAAGACTCAAAATCCATTGAACGGAGAATTGAGTCATGGGGTTGTCACGCAGGCTGTTCACGAAGGAGTTTAAAGTGGCCGCTGTCCGGCGGCTGGAACAAGGAGTATCGATTGCGGAGGTGGCGCGGGGATTGGAGGTCAACCCGAACGTGCTGCACCGGTGGCGCCGGGAGATGCGCGAGGGTCCAGGCAACGTGTTTCCTGGCCATGGGAAGCAGCGCTGGTCCGATGGGCGGGTGGCGGAACTGGAACGGAAGGTCGGTCAGCAGACCCTTGAGATCGATTTTTTGAAGGGGTGCTTGCAGCGCATCGAGGAACAGCGGATGCTTCAAGCACTGGCCGGGAATCCGCCATCTTCCGGAAGGTTAAGGAAGAAGTGAAGGCCGGGAGCGGACTGACCGTGAAGCGGATGTTGAAGCTGGCGCATGTGAGCCGTGCCAGCTTCTATCGCTTCGACGAGAACGCGGAAAGCGATCACGATCCGGACATGGACTTGCGGGATGCCATTCAACGAATCGCTCTCGAATGGCCCAGCTATGGACGGCGGCGCATCACGGCGGAGTTGCGGCGGCAGGGCTGGACGGTGAACCCAAAACGGGTTTACCGATTAATGAGTGAAGACAATCTACTCTGCGTCCGGAAGCGCAAGTTCGTCGTGACCACCGATTCCAATCACGGCCGGAAAGTCTACCCGAACTTGGCGGCAACGATGATGCTGACCGGCATGGACCAACTCTGGCGAGCGGATATTACCTACGTCCGGCTGCGAGAGGAATTTGTATTCGTGGCCGTGATCCTGGATGCCTACTCGCGCCGGGTGATTGGATGGGCGCTGGACCGGACGATGGAGGACGCTCTCACGTTGGGCGCGTTACGCATGGCGTTGTCGCGGCGCGTGGTGGGGCCTGACCTGGTCCATCATTCCGGCCGCGGCTCGCAATATGCCAGCGGCGATTACACGGATCTGCTTAAGGAAAACGGCATAGCCATCAGCATGTCGCGGAAAGGCAATCCGTGGGATAACGCGGCCTGCGAATCGTTCATGAAAACCCTGAAGTACGAGAAGGTGCACCGTAACGAATACCGGGATCTGGCGGAAGCACGCTCTCTGATCGGCGGGTTTCTCGACAACCTCTACAATCAGAAACGGCTTCACTCCGCGCTCGGTTATGTGCCACCGGCGGAGTTCGAAGCTCACCTCATCAAACAACAAAAGGAAGCCGCTGCGCGGCAGCTTTCTTGATGAGTTTTCTCAGGCATCGGGAAATCTTTCGATCCGATGCGATTCGATCGGTCCGGGAACGGCTTTGCCGCCGCCCCCGGCCTCATCGTCTCGATGAGTTTCCAGTTGGTTATTCCTCGGCGGGTTGCTCTCCAGCAGAGCCCGCTTCCGCTTCGCCAACCGGTCACCATTCTGCGCTACAGTCGTCTTGCCGGTCGAGTTCTTTTCATCGAACCGTAAGCAGTGTCTTAACTGCTTGTCTCAACTCAGGGCGCCACCCCAATTGTGAACCACATGTGCTTAATGATGCCCGGCCCGGAAAGGTCGGCAATGGTTCTTGTTTCTCCCGATCGAATCGGATGTTCCCAGTTCCCGTCATCGTTTGCCCCAGTTGGGTCGCTCGAAGAAACATGCTGCGCTTTATAGTCCTTCACTTGCATGAGGCTTGAGAGATCGTCTGCGTAGAGGGCTCGTCGGATTCTGGGAAGGCCACTCGATAATTTCAGTAGCAACGTTGTATGAAGCAACTCACACCGGGCCCGGACTACGTAAGCCAAGCGCGTCAGACTCGCATCGGTTGACGAAGCAAAAACCCCATGATCTAATTGATTCACTTTCTGAAACGGTTCGAATTGAGCACCGCAGCCTGCGCAATAGCCTTCCTCGACGCTCCCGTCCGACCCGTTTACAGATCGGGGAGTGAATATGAGCAACCTCTTTGTTCGACGTTGTTTTGTCTTTGCCGCGGCGTTTGCGATTCCCCTCGTCGGGCAAATCGATCGCGGAGCACTAACGGGCACCGTGGCCGACTCGCAGGATGCGGTGGTCGCCGGCGCCAAGGTAACTCTCACCAATCCGGCTACCGGTGTTACGCTTTCCACCATGACGGGCAGGTCCGGCGGCTATTCGTTTGTCGGACTGGTGGCCGGCAAATACCAGGCCGCCTATGAATTGAGTGGGTTCAAAAAAGTTGTTCAGGACAATGTCACTATTGACGTCGGACGAACTACGGGGCTGAATGTGAAGCTGCAACCCGGTGCCCTGTCGGAGTCGATTACAGTAACCGAACAGGCGCCGCTTTTGGATACTGAGACATCGGATGTGGGGACTTCGGTGACCCGGAAAGACATTATCGACCTGCCGGTGCCACTTACCTCCGATAGTCGGAACCCGCTCTCGTTTGTGGTTTTAACTCCAGGCGTCAGCGGATCCATTCCGGGAGCAACTCCCGATCTTCGGCTGCACGTCAACGGGACGCCCACCGGATCGTCGGAAGTCTATTTCGATGGAATACCGGTCTCCGACACGAATTTGTCGGGAAACATCCAGGCCAACCATCCCTCCATCGAATCGATTGGCGAAGTTCAAGACCAGCAATAGCGGACACGAAGCGTAATATGGCCTTGCCTCCGGCATTTTCTCCTTTACTTTCCGCTCCGGAACGAATGCTCCTCATGGCAGCCTCTTCGAATATCTGCAAAACGATAAGCTCAATGCTCTCGATTCGCCTACGAAGACCATCGCCGCCAGAAAGGGCGTCGCAGCGATAAAGACTCCGCTGAAGCAAAACGAGTATGGCTTCGCCTTGGGCGGTCCCGTTTACATCCCCAAAGTTTATGACGGTCGCGACAAGACGTTCTTTTTTACGAATTACACCGGCTTCAAATATCGACCGAGTGCCAACAACAATACGCAAACCACCTTGCCGAACGCCCTGCGCGACGGCGACTTTTCCCAATTGTTAGGGAGCCAGTTGACGGCCTCCAATCCTCAGAACCCGGCTCAGCAATTGCCGGTATTCGATGCGGCAGGAAGGCCCGTGCTCCGTGGCCAGATCTACGATCCATTCACGACCCACTCTGTCATTGGCCCCGACGGAAAATCGTATCAGGTGCGCGATCCGGTGCCGGGAAACATAATTTTGCCCTCCGATCCTCATCTGAGCCAGGTCTCGAAACAAATTGTTCCGCTGTTTCCCACCGCCACCAGCAATGCTCTTTTCAACAACGTAACCCGGCAGACGCGTCAGCAATACGACCAGGACAAACTCGTCATTAAATTTGACCAGTTAATTGGAAGCCGGAACACTCTCTCAGGCAGCTTTTTCTACGGTGAGAATAACTTCTCGAACAACGGATTTCTGAACGATCTGAGCGCTTCTCAGACGCAATCGCCTTCGCGCCAATATCGCTTCAACGATACATTTCTAATTACGCCTCGGGTCGTGAACACCTTCCTCGCCGGGTTTCTCCGGGACAAAAACATCACCTCTGCCGTTTCGCCTCCTCCGTCGCTCGGCAGTCTGGGCATCAGCGGCGTCGGCTTGCCGGATCGCGCCAATTTGCCGGCGATCAACGTCATCGGGCAGAACGGCGTTGGCGGCGGAAAGTTTATCGCAGTAGCGCAAAATCGTTTCTTCTTCAACGACACCGTCAGTTTTACCATCGGCGCGCACAACTTTAAGGCCGGAGCGGAGACGCGGCGGCTGCAACGGAACTAAGTGCCCGGGAGCGCCGGCTCCTTCGACTTCCGCTCGACGCAAACCGCGTTGAATGGCGTTGGTTTTATCCAAACCGCGGCCGGTCCGGCAACTGTTTCTTTGCCGTCCGTCACTGGCAATTCCGTGGCTAGCCTCCTTTATGGAGCCGTCGATTACACGCGCTTCGATATCGGATACACTACCGAAGGCTATCGCTGGCGAACGGTTAGCGGCTTCCTCCAGGACAACTGGAAGGTAACCCGCGCCCTGACTCTCAATTTGGGCCTGCGATACGATTACGCTGATCCCCGGCGAGAGGTGCTCGGCAGAATCGCTACGCTCAACCCCGCGCTTCCGAATCCCGCGGCTGGCAATCTTCCCGGCGCCATAGAGTTCTACGGAGAAGGCTCGGGCCGCAACGGCCTCAACCAGATTGGGAATCCCACTAAATTGGCGTTTCAGCCGCGGATCGGTCTGCCTACTCTCCCGCCAGTTCGGGCGGACCGCTTAGCGGGTTGTTCGGAGATCAAAAAACCGTCTTCCGGACCAACTTCGCCATTACGCGACCCCTCGGCAACGATAACTTGAATAGCGTTCTTGGCGGCGGCATCTATGCTCCCGGTTTCAACGGCGTCCTCCAAGTAAACCGGCCACAGGACGCTATCGGTTCACCGGCACTCTACTGGGATAACCGGCTGCTCTCGGTCACACCTCCACCGAACGTTAACCCCGGTCTCTTCGTCGGTAATGCGAACCCGCCTTTTATTAACTCCAACGCGGGCATTCTGCCGACGCAAATCAATTGGGCCTTCGGTATACAGCGCAGCTTCTCCGGCAACCTGCTCATTGAGTCCACCTATGTTGGGAATCACGTCTATCATCTGGGCATGTGGCGCAAACCGAACCAGGTAGATCCCAATTTGCTGAATACGTATACTCCGGCAGCAAACGCCGCCGGACTTCCGGTAAACGAATTCTTTGCGCTTCCGGTGAACGATCCGCGTGCCGCCGCGGCTGGTATTCGAGCGCCTTGGCCGGGCTTTACCCAAACTTTCGGAGTCGGCGCAACCGTGGGGCAAGCGCTAAGGCCATTCCCGCAATACGGGAATGTCGACAATCCGCTCCGGCCGATCGGCAGTGTTTCTTACAATGCTTTGCAATCGAAGATTCAGAAGCGTTTTTCGCAAGGGCTTAGGCTGCTGCTGTCTTACACCTATTCGAAAACCATAGGCGATGTCGATTCCGTTGACGCCGGCTTTGCCGGAGCCGAAAACGCCATCTTCGCAGCTTCGTTTGCGCAAAATTACTACGATCAACGCGCGGAACGATCGGTGGTCAGTTCCGACATTCCGCATGTCGTTGCGCTCTCTTACACGTATGAGCTTCCTTTCGGTCCAGGCAAGCCGCTCGTCAACAAGGGAGGCTTTGTTGGCCAACTAGTAGGAGGCTGGGAAGTCAGCGGCATTCATCTTTACCAGAGCGGAAGGCCGGTGCATATCGAAAACTGGGCCTTTGGTTCTGCCAACCCCACACTGGCCAACGACGGCTTTAGTTTTCGCGCGGACATCGTCCCGGGTCAACCCCTGCTTAATCCCGCTTGGAGCTCTAATTGCTCCAGTCCCCTGCCAACCGGCGCGGGACGTTCGCCTTGCCAGTTTTACCTCAATCCGGCAGCTTTCACAGCGCCCGCCCCAGGCACTTTCGGGAACGCCGCTAAGTTCCTGTCGAATCTGCGCACCAAGCCTTATTTCAACGAAGACATCTCGGTTATCAAGCGGTTCCGGTTAACTGAGGGCGTAAACTTCTCCGTCCAGGCAAATCTTTTCAACGCTTTTAACCGTGTGGTTTGGGGATCCGGGGGAGCCCTCACTTTTCAACTCCCGTTTGCTCCCGCTAATCTCTCCTCCACTGCTCTAGCCAACTCGACAACTGCATTCGGCATCTTGACGGCGCAACAGAATGCACCGCGCAGAATTCAATTGGCAGCTCGCATTGACTTCTAGGTTCACCATTACGTTTGCGCTTGGGGTAGCGGTTCTGTTCACCGGAGCGTCTTCCCGTGTGGCTCAGGAAAGGCAGCCGCTCACCAGCACCTTCTTTGCAACTGCCGCGGAAGAGTCGTTCTCCACCTACCAAACGGTCAGCGATGGCGACTTGTGGCCGTCCTGTTGGGCACGAGACGGCCACTTGTACACTGCCAACGGTGACGGCAATGGGTTCACTTTCGCGGGACAACGTTTAGATATGGCCGTAAGCGAGCTAACTGGCCTTCCTCCGAATTTGAAAGGAACAACCATCGCGACGGATGTGGGCACCAACTGGAGCGGCCCAAACTATAACCGGAAACCTACCGGCATGGTGTGTGTGGACGGCTCCCTCTATCTGGCCTTCCAGAACCTGAATCTCCGGCATTTTAGCGACGCGCCGGCAGCGTCCATAGCGCGCTCCAGCGACGGCGGCAGAACATGGATTTGGAATCGTTCGGTGCCGATGTTCGGCGGGCCTGCCGCGGCTGGAACGCCGTTGGCTTATCGATTCACAACCATCTTCTTCTTGGATTACGGACGCGACTCTAGCTGGTCTCCCGATAGCCGCTACGTTTATGCCTACGGTCTCGACAACAACTGGCGCGAGCAATCTTCTTTGTTTTTAGCCCGTGTACCTAAGTCCTCGATTCAGGAAAGATCGTCATGGCTGTTCTTTACAGGGCTGGATTCCGAAGGTAATCCGACGTGGTCGCTAGATATCCTGCAAAAGAAAGCAGTCCTGGAAGACAACCGGCTGCTTTATCCGAAGATTCTAAAGAAGGAGGGCTGCCCGGCGAATCAGGCAGTTGTGAGCCAAGGTGGAGTAGTCTACGATGCGCCGCTTAAGCGCTACCTCTTCTATTCCTGGTCATGCGGCACTCACGAATTTTATGAAGCGCCACAGCCCTGGGGACCCTGGAAACGGTTTCTCTCTCCCGACTTCGGTCCGCTGCGGTTGGCGCAAACTCGCGGGCAATATGGAACGAACATTCCTTCCAAGTTTATCAGCGCCGACGGTAAAACTCTATACGTGCAGAGCAATGTTTGCTGCGGGGGAAACTCCTATACATTCGCGCTCCGCAAGCTCTATCTCGAGCCGTTCCGTGCATCGACGCCCACAAATCATCCGTCCGATAGCCTCAATCTGGCGGTGGTTGGCGCAGGAACTCGGGCCATTAGCAAGAGCACTCACTTTGGCGGCTTGTGCGGAATTGGCTGCGCCGATATTCTCCATAACGGCAGTGTGAATGAGAACGAAGACGACTACGACGGAGAGGTAAAGAACTTATCTTGGTGGGGTTACGTCTGGAATTGCAGCTACTGGCTCAACAAACTCGTCTTCGAAACCGGCGCGGTCGATAGCAAAGGTGGATGGTTCAACGGCAATCTCCGGATTCAGGCGCGCCGCAATTTTGAGTGGTCGGATGTCAGGGGCTTGACTGTCACACCTCGCTATGATTTCGACAAGACCGTTCGTCCGTACTCTGTCTACACGCTTCGGTTCGACAAAGTGGAGGCCGATGGAGTACGCATTATCGGCACTCCGGGCGGAGATGCTTACTATACGTCTATCGCCGAGTTGGCTGTCTATTACGACACGGGAAACCTGGTGAGCGATGGAGGCTTCGAATTTCAGCTCGGGCCAAATCTCAGTGGATTATGGAAAGGCGAAGGACCTGACGGCAAAGGAACCGAGCGTTTCGAAAGCCATGGGCGCTCCGGCGTTAATAACGCGTGGCTATCGAGCGTGGGAGATCACTGGAATGCGATTACCCAAACAGTATCTGTCCAGCCCAGGTCTGATTACGTCCTTACCGTTTGGCAGCGCAATAACTTGGCGAACGCTTCAGGCCGCCTCGGCGTTCGCGGAGTGAGCGGCGGCGCCGTGCTAGCCGAGGACCGATTCGGTCCCAGTCAAGATGGTTCGTCCGTGACGGTCGCTTTCAATTCCGCTGCCGCTTCCGAGATCGAACTCTACATCGGGATCCACGGCGACAGCAAGGAAAAACCGGCTGCAAGTGGACGATGTATCGCTGCGCAGGAAGTAGAGCATGCCTTTCGTCTCCACCTGCTTCCTATTTGCGGTGCTGTTCTTTGCCCAGAGTGCCCGTGACGAAGTCGCAGACCACGCGAGCCGCGCCCAAGCGGCGCAGAAGGCCGGCGATTACAAGACTGCCATTGCCGAATACCGGCATCTGCGGGAACTGGTTTCGGATAACCCGCGGCTCGATACGAACTTCGGCATTGCGCTTTATCTCGACGGCCAGTTTACGGCCGCGCTCCCGCAGTTTCAGGCGGCGGCAAGACGAGCGCCGGAACTGTTCGCGCCGCGCCTCTTTCTTGGGCTGTCGTTGTTTCGATTAGGACGGTTGAAAGAGTCCGAGGCACAGCTTCTGGCAGCCGCCCGGATTAACCCTCTCGACCCCCTGCCGCATCTTTGGCTTGGATACATTCACGCTGCGCAAGAGAGATATCCGGCGGCCGTTGCCGAGTTCAGAATTGTTCTATCGATTCAGCCCGCAAATGCGGATGCGCTTTATACCTTGGGCAAGACGTATCTCGAATTGGGCCGGAGTACGATTGTCGAACTGCTGCAAGCGGCGCCGACCGGCGGCCGGGCGTGGCAATTAGCGGGCGACCAATGCCGCCTGCGCGGCGAACGCGAGGCGGCCCTCCGCTTCTATAAAGGTGCGGCCGAGAGAAGACCCGACATTGAAGGACTTCCCGTTACCCTCGACGCTCTGGAGCGCTATGCTCCGTCGCCGCCCGCCATTGGACGAGGCCTTGCGCCAAAGTCCGTTCTTAGCGATGAGTTCTATGCGAAAGTGCTCGAATGCGAGAAGCATGCCCAGGAAACTCTCGCGCTTTTAGGCCGGCTCGCGCCGGATTCCGACCGGGCTCTGGAGGTGCAGGCCGACGCGTTAGTGGCGCAGGGGCGGAATGACGAAGCCATGCGAGCTTATCGGCTTGTGCTCGAGAAGAACGCCAGACTGCCGGAAGTTTACACTGCGATTGGCTCCATAAATTTGCGGGAAGGGAAAGCAATTGAAGCGGCAGCAGCCTTTCAAAGGGCGCTGGCCCTTCAACCCTTCTCGGCGGTGGCGAATGTTCAGCTGGCCCGCGCCCTGCTCGTTACCGGCCAAGATGATCGTGCGCGACAGCTTTTGCAAACCGCCGCAAAGTTAGATCATCCGCCGGTCGGTGTTTTTAAAATGCAAGGCAAAATCTACCTTCGACGCCAACAATACAAGCAAGCCGCAGCCGTTTTAGAGACCTACACCGATCGGATGCCTCTGGATAGCGGCGCACACTATCTGCTGGCGCGGGCGTACCGGGCTCTTGGCCAGACTGCTTCCGCGAAACGTGAGAGCTCGCTTTATCGCAAGTTTTCTCTGGATGCGCGGACCCGAATGGCAGCCGCGCGAACGTTAGCGCAACGCGGTGCAAGCGAGGCAAGCTTCGCGGATGACGGAAACGAAAACGAGCCAGAGCAATTGCTCCAATGAGCTCGCTGGATGGCATCTATGTGATCCGCACCAGCGTTCCGGCAGAAACTCCTCAGCAGCGAAAAATGGTGGGGCACTATAAAAGACCTTCCGGTGATGCTGTCGTATTACGTGGAGTAGCACGTGCGCCGAGCACTAGCGCCGATGCTGTTTGATGACGATGATCCGCAAGCTGCCCAAAAGCGCGCAGCGAACATTTTTTTAAACGTACTGAGGATGGGATGCCGGTGCAGCACAGTTTTCGAGCTCTCTTGAAGAACTTCGCCACGCTGACCAGGAATGAGGTCTGCGTGGGGACCAAGCCCTGCAGATGCTGGCTCTTCCCACGGCCGTCCAACAGCGGGATCTCGAACTACTCAAGGTCTTCATCGCCCTGTAACTGTACCCAGTAGGCTGCACGGCACAAATCAACTAACCCAAATTTCAACAGCTATTTAACATCGCCATAGAAACACCATAATGTCGCTGTCGGCTCGATCCGATTCAGCGACCGCCAGCAAATCGGCATATATTTCCGAACCTTCTCGACTAAAAGCCACCTTCCGCAAATACGCCACGAGAACTTCCACCAAACGGCGTTACGGCGTGGATTATGGGATGCGTTCTAGAGGCGTCAGACGAATGACATGCCCGCCAGCCGGTGCCAGCGCGATTGGCAGGGTATCGGCAGCCGTCACATCGTGCCGCTCGATGAGGAGTTTTTCGGGCTGCTCCGGCGCCGCAGGGTCGTCGCGGTAAATTTCGGCGATGAATTGGCCGCTGCCGATGAAATGGAGCGGCACAAACAATTCGCGCGGGCTGCTGTCGGTTATGGTGCCGGCATACCACTGTGCGCCATGCCGCCTTGCGACGGTTATGTATTCGGCGATGGAGGAGTTCAACACCTTCGTTTCGTCCCAGAATGTGGGAACCTGGCTCAGGAATTCGAGACCCGGTTGACCGCGATAGTCGGCCGGATAATCGGCGGCCATCGGCAGATAGCCCTCATACACTACGTATCGAGCCAATTCGCGGGCTCGCGTTCCAATCGTCATCGGCGCGACGTTCTGTGGCTTGTACGCTCGCTCAGTAACGTTGTGGAAGGAACCGGAATGATAGTCGACCGGTCCGGCCAGCATTCGCACGAAGGCAATCATGAGTTGATGCTCAGGCGTGCTGCCGCGTGCATCCCACTTGTTGTACTCCGCATTGAAGACTGACTCAATCGTCATCAAATTCGGATAAGTGCGGCGCAGGCCGGTGGGTTTAGAAACATTGTGCAGCGTTACGGTGAGGTGGTGCTTGGCCGCGAGTTGGACAAGATCGTGCAGGAAATTGATCATCTCCTGGTCGTCACGTTCGATAAAGTCCACCATGACCCCTTCGATCCCCCATTGCTCGTAGATGGGAAAAGCCTTTCTCATGTGCGCCCGCGCCGCCCCCGAATGCATCCAGAAACGGAGTCCGACGCCCTTCTGTTTGGCATACGCGATGACCTCAGGCAAATCGATCCCGGGCAGGCTCGTGGTAATCTCCGCGCCCCGATAAGGCACGATGGTTCCGCCATACCAGGCGATGTTGTCCAAACCGTCGAGCGAATGGTAAGGGATGCCATTCTCCGCGCAAAAATCGATGTAGTACTTGTGCGTCTGCGTATTCTGGCCGACGTGAAAACCGGCGTCGCCGGCTGCATAGCCATTCCACCAGGGGAAAGTGGTCTTGCCGGGTTTGATCCATGATGTCTCCGGAATCGCACAGGGCGGATTCAAGTTGGTAATCAGGTCCGATTCGATCAATCGCCCGGGATCATCGGCGATCATCAGTACCCGCCACGGCGAAACGTGAGGGAGCTTGGACTTCACTTTGATCTGCAGGTCTTCGGGCCGGGGTGAGAGCCGGCTGACGAGGACGCCTTCCGCGCCGGGCGCGCCGGATAGATACATCCCCGCATAATTGTGGAGATCCGCTTCCGTAAGCGCGAGCCAGGCACGGGAGGGAAACTCGAGCAGCAGGGGCATTGCGAGTAACGGGTCGGATGCGATCTGATCGACTGGAATGCGCCGGTATTGGGCTTCGTACGGCGTCGTAAACGAAGGCAGCGGAAGCGTGTAAACGAGCGGATTTCCCGCGAACGAAAAAGTGGAATACTCGGCGTTGATGATCAGTTCCCGCATCGCGGGCTGCTCGGGAAAGCGATACCGGAACGCGGCACCATCGTCATAGGCCCGAAAAATCAGGTCCACCCGCCTTTGCGGCTTCTTGTTTTCTTGCAGCAATATCGTGATCTCGGAATAGTGATCGCGGGCGCTGCTTGCCTTCCCCGGAAAGACCGGGTAGCGCTCATCCTTGTCACGGCGTTCGACTCGAAGGATGCGGAGGTCGCGGCCGAATCTTCCGTCCGGCGCAAGCTGCATGCCCAGGCTCGCCCGCTCGATCAAAGGCTTTGCCCCGAAAAAGACGCTGTAGCTGGCAACAGATCTCTCGTTGGAGCTATCGCGCAGCGCAAATTCAATGCGGATCTGGCCATTAGGCGACTCCACCAGAATCACATCCGAAGAGTGCGCAGCCGACTGCGCGCTTACAGGTATCGGGATGGCCAGGCTCGATAACGCCCCTATTAACTTTCTTCTGTTCATGGATCCTCTACGGAAGCTTACGCCATTCGGAATGCGCAATCGCTCAGCAGCCTGAATAATTGGCAGAGACGATGTCGTCACAAGCGGCAGTCGTGTTCAAGAGGGTGTTTAAGAAATTTTTTGGGCATCCTTTTTGGGCCGAACACAGAGTTCCAGCAGGCTGAGAATAATGCCGAACAGCCCTTGTGCAACAGACATGACGAAATCAGCCTGGGAATTCATCGCTCCTCTTCTTGCATTAGCGCAGCCCGGCGGCAGACGTCTGGACATGTCTTCAGAAGGCGCACTACGAGCGCGTTCGAACACAGTACCCCAGAGGAACGCCCGCCGAAAACTGAGTGCTGCGTAACAGTCGGCAGCGGACTCGATTGTCTTGGAGGTGACCTGCCTAACCTGATCTGTATCCATTGCGGAGAGGCAGGATCGTAAGCCAAACTCATCCTGAAAGACGGGAGGTCTCTAAGGCGTGAACGCCGCGGCCTCGCCACACTCAATGAGGCTTCACCAATTGCGGCCGGTAACAATATTGTTTCCTGCGCTACTACCATTAGAGTTTCAGCAAGTGCGTCGCACAGCCCAGGAGCCGCTGTTCGACAGCCTGATGGAACGATATCACTACCTGGGCCATGAGCAACCCGGCGGTGAGCACCAGAGGTATTTGGTTTTCGCCAAAGGGCAAGCGATCGCTTGTCTGGCCTAGAAGCAGTCTCATAAATGGCGGAGTAAGATGAGCGCGCAAGCGAGATGAGCCATGCCGAGGAAGTTATCGGAACGAACTTCGTAGCGGACCACGAGGCGGCGGAAGTTTTGCATCCAAGCAAAAAGGCGCTCGATCTTCCAGCGGCGGCGGTAACGCCGCAAGGGCCGTCCGTCTTGCGTGGGATGTTTGCGGTTGCGCCGGTGAGGCGCAATCATCTCGACACCGAGCCGGGCCAAGTCGGCATCGAGTGCGTCGGACTCGTAGGCTCCATCGCCAATGAGTCTTTCGGGCCAGCGGCTGGTCAGGCTTTCGGCCAGTGTTGCGGCTACCAAGGTCACTTCATTCGGCGAAGCACTTGCCGTGCCTAGGGCGATAGGAAGACCGCCGCCGTCTGCCACTGCCATGATCTTGGTCCCCTTGCCCCGCTTGGTTTTGCCCACCTGCAGCCCCCTTTTTTTCGCCGGGGCGAAACTCCCGTCGACAAACGCTTCCCCGTAGATTCAATCTGCCTCTGGCTTCCAGGTCTAACGCCAGCGCTTCCAGTAGGCCGCGCAACACGCCCGAGCGCAGCCATTGCTGATAGCTCCGGTGACAAGTCTGGTAGGAAGGGTAACGGTCCGGCAAATCCTTCCAGCGTGCGCCCGTGCGCAGAATCCAGAGACAGCCATTCAGCACCGAGCGCCGGTCGCGCCACGGGCGGCCTCGGCCGTCGGAACGCCGTTCCGGTTCCGGAATGAGCGGATCCAAGATATTCCATTGCGCATCGGTTACATCGTCGGTACCGGGGGAGGATATATCTCAATTAAACATTACTTCCCTAACTTGTTTTGGTTTATGAGACTGCTTCTAGTCCTCGGCAGTGCGACATCTGGCGAGCCACGATTGTTTCAGCGGGCTGGAGCGCTGAAGTGCGACAGAATCTCCTCATTTGAGCCTAAGCCGCCCGCTCGAAATGGCTTCAGTTCCGGGCGTGAGCGGCGGTCGATCGCAGTCCGCGATGCTTTGGTTCAATTGCACCTGTACGCTGTTGGCAAACAGAACCTCGAGTTTCAAATCGGCAGTTAGTTGATACAGCTCCGCAGCAACTCGATCAAGTGATACCGGTCCGCCAGGGTTTGCGTGAGACGAAAACAAGTCGATGATTCGGTTTGAAATCACTCGAGCCCGCGCCTGCATCGTTACTGCGTCTTCCTGCCAGTTTGCCGCGCCCGGTTCGCTTTGCGTCGCCGGTGGTAATGCGGCGCTGTGCGGAAACAAGCTCTCCAACACTTCCTGCAACTCGGCAGCGGCCCGCAAAATCGGCGAGAAGTGATCGTTGACCATCGTTAGTAAGCGTGCTCGGTATGCGAGCGGAAGAGAAGCTTCTTGCGCGGTGGAAAATTCTTTGCCCAGTCTACGCATCGCCGAGGACTGTGCTGCAATCACTGTCGCGAGCGATATCGCCCGATTCATAATCCCGAACACCTCTCGTTCTGTCATTGGCCGCTCGCCTCGGAACTGTTCTCTGAACCAGCGCTCGACTGGAGCGGCTTGCATTTCTCCGGTGATTTGTCGCTGGGGAGGCTGAATCGCCGGTGGTAAATGGGCAAGATCCGGCAATTCCACGTGGCTGCGAATCGAACCGCCAAGCGCTGATGCCTGAAGCGATTCCGTCAGCAAATTTCTCGTAGCGGCATCCGGCACGAACCCGGAAACCTCAACATGCCCGCCCTCTTCCGTTACTTGTAACGTTTGCTGCATGCATAGCGCAAGGTGGTGGATGACTTCGAAAGCCTCGACACGGGCTGCCCCCAAATCGACGCTGCCGCTTTTCTGCGCCGGCACGGCAGACGCACGCGGTCTAAATGCTTTGTCGCGATCCAAAATAGGGCTTGGCTCAAAAGCGCGCTTAACCAAGCTGAAATCCGTGTAAATGACATCTTTTTCCCGAACGACGCGGATCACCTCGTTGCCCGCGCCCTGCTGCCAGCTAATCTGAAGCAGCCGGGGAACGGCGCCGTCCGAATTTGCCAGCATTCGCATTGAAACGCGAATACCGCCAATCACCTGCGCCGCTGAAATTGCGCTGCCGTTCCCGCTTCGCTCTATCCGGAGGAGAGCGCCGGTTCGCGCCTGAAACTCTGCCAGCTCATGCGCCATGGAAACGGGTTGCCACAGCTGTTTACCCGCCCATTCCAACACTGCGGCTTCGGGGTTCACCTTCCCTGAAAGACATAAGCGTACGGCATCCCAAAGATTCTCACTTGAAGCCGTGTCCTGCAACTGGCCGCTGAACAGAACCGAACGCACGCGGCCTTCCTCATCGCTCCAGACACTCTTGAACGCCTTGTGCTTCGGAGCCGACCACCGCTCCCAAAGGCGCTTGACGGCGGGGTGTCCTGGAGCGGAAATATCGATTCGATAAGTCAGCTGGCGGATAGACGATTGAAAGCCCTCATCTTCCATCCGCTCGAACGCATGAATTGCTGTCAAGGGGTTCTCGCCGCTTGACGGAGCTTCGGTCCTCCAACGAACCAACACAGTCACAGAAGCTGCGATGGCAAAGGCCGCAGCCCACGACAGATAAGGCCGCCGGCCGCGGGGGCGCTCCAGCGGATCCGCGTTGGAACTGCTTGCATGAACAGCCTGCCAAAATCTCCAGCGTGCCGTTTCTATTTCGCGCGGGTCACAATCGATGCCACTCAGTTCCTGCTGCACGGCCTGAATGGCTTCCTCGAGCTGCGCTGCGCGATTACGGCACGACCAGCATCGATACATGTGCCGCCGAATGCGCCACGACCAGAAAAAGCTGTCTTGCCCCTCCAGCCACGCCAACAGCAGCTCATTCGGCAACTCCTGACACTTCATTACGGGCAGCTTCACAAACGCGCTTTCCGTGCTGCCTTAGTGAGCAGTACGCTCTGCAATTTTTCGATGGCTCGGGTCAGGTATTCATTCACCGAATTGATGCTGATACCCAGTGCGCCAGCAATTTCGCGGCATTTCATCGCCTCCAGGCGCAGCAGCAGAACCTCTTCTTCGCGCGCCGAAAGCAAATTTAAATGCCGCCGCAGGCGATGATATTCGATCGTGCGATCCAGATTCCCCTCGCGCTGATCCGCCTGAGCCTCGGCTACTCCATCCAGCTGCTGATGTATCCGATCCATTCCAAGCGGATCCCTGCGTTTTTCCGTAGCCTTCCTCTTCAAAACGCATATCGTCCACGCCTTCGGGTAGCGGATCGATTGTTCCGCCAGCAGCGCTTCGTAAAGATCGAGGAAGACCTCTTGCACTAAATCTTCCGCCGCCGCCCGCGGCCTCACCTGTCCCAATGCGTAGCGAAGCAGCTGTGGATACCAGGTGTCAAAAAGCTCGTTCACGACTGCACTCACTGCTTGACTTTGCTTCGACACAATGTCCTTTACTGTAGTATCTGGTTCTGTCCGCCTTTGCGACAAGCCAGTGGCCGGCTTGCAAAAATTTTCAAGCCTTGTCGCTAAAAGTCCAAATCCGCCCTACTGAACCTCGCAGAATTCACTTTCAGCTTCGCGCTGGCAGTGCTTTGAGATAGTTCTTTGGAGACCACGATGTTTCGCCTCACGCCATTCCTCGCTTTTCTCTTCCTCTGCGTTCCCCTCTGGGCGCAGACACCGACGGGCCAGTTTACCGGTCAGGTGACCGACCCTTCCGGCAGTGTTGTGGCCGATGCCAGAATTACCGTCGAAAATCTGGACACCGGAGTTCAGAATGAGGCGCGCAGCAACCAGACCGGGAACTTCACCGTTCCGCTGCTGCCCCCAGGCACTTACCGCCTCACCGCCCAGAGAGATGGCTTCCGGCCCATCAGCGAGAGCGGCTACACGTTAAATGTCGGCCAGATCATCCGTGTAGACTTTGCCATGAAACTGGGCTCCTCGACGCAAACCATTCAGGTGGCAGCGGAGACACCCATGATCGACACGGAAACCGCCGCTATGGGAACCGTGATCGATAACCGGAAGATTTCGAATCTGCCCCTAAACCAGCGGAACGTCTTTCGACTCGCTCTGCTCGCCCCCGGCGTTTCGGCCGCGCCCGGTTTCGGCGATCAATTCAACACCGCCACCGGCTTTCGCATTAACGGGGGACGAGCCAACGAAAACGAAATTATGATCGACGGAGTTAGCAACTCCATGACCGCCGCGAACCCCATTCTGGTAGTCGCCATCTTTCCGTCGCCTGACGCGCTGCAGGAGTTCAAGGTTCAAACCAACATCTATGCAGCCGAATATGGCCGCACCTCCGGCGGGGTCATCAACATGGTTTTGAAGAGCGGCAGCAATCAAGTTCACGGTTCCGCTTACGACTTCCTCCGCAACAGCGTCTTGGATTCGAACGATTTTTTCGCTAACCGGTCAGGAACGCCGCTGTTCAGCTTTAAGCGCAATCAGTTTGGCGGCACCATTGGCGGTCCTATCATCCGGGACAAAGCCTTTTTCTTCGCCGGATACGAGGGGCTGCGGCTGCGCTCGGCATCCAATACGACGCGCACCGTTCCCACCGCCCTGCAAAGAATAGGCGACTTCTCCCAAACCACCGCCCTCGTGAATGGTGCGTGCCTGCCCGTGCAGATTTTCGATCCCGCCAGTACGCGCCTGAATGCCGCGGGTACCGGCTACGTTCGCACGCCGTTTGCCGGCGGCAAGATTCCCGCAACCCAGATCGATCCTGTTGGCCTCAACATTGCCGGCTATTATCCAAACCCGAATGTTGCCGGCGCACCCTGCACGGGCGCAAACAACTATTTCGCCAGCCGCTCCGCGGTGAGCAACATCAACCAGGTGGATAGCCGCTTCGATTGGTCGCCCACCGATAAAAATCGCGCTTTCTTCAGTTTGAGTTGGCGTCACCGCGAGGATATCGCCCCCAACTTCTATGGCAACGTTGCCGAACCTTCCGCCGGCATTAATGGCGACGAATTCCCTTCCGGTAGCGTACGGCTCAACTATACGCGCATCCAGACGCCATCGCTCATCTTCGATTTCCGGGCCGGAGCCAGCCGTTTCGAACGCCACTTCAATCAGCAACAGGACGGCTTTTCTCTCTCGACACTTGGATTTCCTAATTCGTTCGTCAATCAGGTAAGCGGCCCGCAAGCCTTTCCCCGTATCAACGTCACCGGATTCGCACCGATGGGCAATGGTGTCTCGAATACCGATCAGGCACAGACCTTGTACTCCTTCAATGCCTCTGCCACGTGGATTCGCGGAAAGCACTCTATGAAGTTCGGTCTGGACGCGCGCATCAATCAGGCCTTCGAATACTCGACATTCTCGAACACCGGCAGCTTCACCTTTACCCAGGGATTCAGCCAGGGGCCGGACCCGAACTCGCCTCGCGGCGACCGCGGTAACGGATTAGCCAGCCTGCTGCTCGGCACTGGGAGCGGCAATGCGCAGATTGTTCCTCCGGTGCTGACCTCAAGTCCCTACTACGGAATCTATTTTCAAGAAGATTATAAAATCACCTCCAAGCTGACGCTGAATCTGGGCCTGCGCTACGACCTCGAGCCGGGACGCACCGAGCGCTTCGACAAGCTGAGCTGGTTCGACTTCGACGCCGTTTCGCCCCTCGCCTCCCTGAACCCCCAGCTTGCCAACGTCAAGGGCGGGCTTCAATTCGTGGGTGGAGGCAACAGCCCAAGGCAGTTCGACACCGATTTCAATAACTTCGGCCCGCGCTTCGGCTTTGCTTACACTGCTAATTCGAAGACGGTTCTCCGCGGAGGCTACGGCCTGTTCTACCTTGCATTCGTCGGTGTCGCTTCGGGCACTTCGTCCGGAATCAACGGCTTCCTGTCTAACACGACCTGGCTCAATTCGATCAATGGATTGAATCCCCTCAATCGTCTGAGCAATCCGTTCCCGAACGGCCTGAACGAGCCCACCGGAAGCAGCGCCGGATTTTTGACCAGCATCGGCCAGACGTTGGGGGCGACTCGCGATGGCGCTATCGATCGCGGTTCGCGCGTGGGCTACAGTCAGCAATGGAGCTTCACCGTGCAGCGCGAGCTTCCGGGGCGCATCGGCATAGAAGCCGCTTACGTCGGCAGCAAAGGTACGCATCTGATGGATAACGGTTGGCAGTTGAACCAGCTCAACCCGCAATTTCTAAGCCTAGGCAGTGCGCTCCAGCAGACTGTCGCCAATCCATTCGCGGGAATCATCACAAACGGCACGCTTTCCCTTCCTACCGTCACGCGCCAGCAACTGCGGCTTCCCTATCCGCAGTATCTGGGCCTCTACGACTACCGTCCGGCCGCTTCTTCGTCTATTTATCACTCGTTCCAACTCAACTTGCGAAAGCGCTTCCACACGGGTGACTCGGTGCTCGTGGCCTATACCGGCGGCAAGTTAATCGACGATTCCACCGGGACCACTATCGGTTCGGGCGGCTCCGCGCCGGAACATCTGGACACCTATAACCGACGCCTCGACCGCGCCGTAAGTTCGCAGGATGTAAGCCGCAATCTGGTCGTTTCCTTCGTCTACGGTATTCCATTCGGCCGCGGCAAAACATTTGGCGGAGGCCTGCCGCGTGTGGCAGACCTGCTGATCGGCAACTGGCAGGTGAATGGAATTGTGACGTACTCCTCCGGCGTTCCTATCTCTGTTTCCGCGCCGAACAATACGAACGCCAACTCCACCACGCAACGCCCCAACCAGCTACGCGATGCCGGCCTTCCATCCGGCCGTTCGCGGACCGCCGAGCTACAGCAGTGGTTCGATACCGCGGCGTTCTCGCAGCCATCCGCCTTCACTTTCGGCAACGCGCCCCGCACTCTTCCCAACGTGCGCAGCGACAGCCTGAAGAACATCGACTTCTCACTCTTTAAGGAATTTCCATTCGCCGAAACCCGCGTGGTCCAGTTGCGCGCCGAAGTCTTCAACTTCTTCAACTCGCCGCAATTCGCGCCGCCTGGGACGACTCTAGGCGCGTCTGATTTCGGCGTAGTCAATTCCCAGGCGAACAATCCTCGCCAAATTCAGTTTGGCCTCCGCATCGTCTTTTAGAAAATGGACCCAGGCAACCAAATGAGTAAACACGATCGGCGGGAGTTCCTTCGCGCGGCAAGCCTCCTGCCGTTAGTTCCATCGGCAGCACGCAGCGGCGACACAGCCCCCGCTGAAGCTGGCCAAACGTCCACCGGTACCGCTAATTCACGGCCCAATCTCCTCATCATCATGGCGGACCAGGTTCACGCCGGCCTGACGAAGGGCTCCGGCTTTCCGCTCGACACCATGCCCACGCTCGATCGGCTCGCCGCTTCCGGCGCGGCTTTCGATCATGCTTATGCCTGCGCGCCGCTGTGCGTGCCCAGCCGGGTCAGCCTCTTAACCGGCCGCTGGCCGCATGCGCATCGGGTGCGTCAAAACAGCGCGGCGAAACATGCGGTCTTCCAGGAAGACATCTTCGGCGTGGTGAAGAAGCTCGGTTATCGCACGGCCCTCTCCGGCAAGAATCACACCTATTTGAAACCTTCCGACTTAGACTTCTGGTGCGGGTACGGCCACCTCGACGGCTGGCAGCCTCCCGATGCGCCCCGCGAAATTGTCGAATTTGACCAGTGGCTGCAGCGCGAGAATTTCGCCATCGAACCCGAAGCCGCGCCTTTCCCGGTAGAAGCCCAGCATCCCTACCGCATCGTTTCCAGCGCCTGCGAATTCATCGCCGAAAAACCGGAGCAGCCATTTGCCCTGTGGGTGAGCTTCCCTGAGCCGCACAACCCCTATCAGGTGTCCGAGCCTTACTTCAGCATGTTTCCTCCGGAATCTGTTCCGCCGCGCGGCGTGGGCCCTGAAGTGATTCCCGAAATGGGCTTCAAGTGGCGCTGGCTGCGCGGTCTCGAAGAAGACGCCAACCCGGGTTACGACCTACTGTGGCGTCGCACCCGCTCCAACTATCTGGGCATGCTGCGGCTGATCGACGACCAAATTGGAAGGCTTATCTCCTTTCTGGACAAACAACAGCTCCGCGAAAATACTCTGATCGTTTTCCTATCCGACCACGGCGACTACTTCACAGACTACGGCTTGATTCACAAAGGCGTGGGCATGCCGGAGGACCTCATTCGCATTCCCATGGTCTGGTGCGGAGCGGGCGTGAAAAACGCCGAGACCAAAAACGTGTTTGTCTCCACTGCGGACATCATGCCGACCTTCTGCGAAGCTCTAGGCGTGGAGATCCCGCACGGAGCGCAAGGCCGCAGCCTGTGGCCGTTATTGCAGAATCGTCCTTATCCGCAAGAAGAATTCCGCAGCATCTACAGCGAAGTAGGCTTCGGCGGCATGTACTACGAAGAGAGCGATCACGTTCCGTATTCCGTTGCCGAGTTCCGATCGAAGGCACCGGATTCGAAGCTCGGCTTTGATGAACTCGATCGAGTGACGCAGAGCGGAACCCTGAAGATGGTACGCATGGGCGAATGGAAGCTGTCTTTCGACATGCTCGGACACGGAGAGCTCTATCACCTGCCGACGGATCCGTTCGAATTGAAGAATCGTTATGACGACCCCGCGGCGTCAGCCCACAGAAATGAATTGATGGCGGAACTGCTTACTTGGAACGTCCGCACGGAAGACGATCTTCCGCTGGCACACTACCCAACTAAGTGGCCCAGGCGCAATTGGTACGCGCCTTATAAGCATGGAAAGCCTCCCGCTTAAAACGGTAGCTCGCGAATCGCCGGACTCAATTGGTTGAGCAGCGCTGGAGTCGGCACATTGCCCGTAACCTGCTGCGCTCGCTGCACCTCCGCGCCTTCATGGTTGAAAAAGAAAAACACACTGTCGCGCCAGATCGGCCGTTGCCAAAATTCTTATATCGTGAGAATCGAAGCGCTCGCTCCGAGCCTTGGCCGGTCAGCTGAACCTGTGTTCCGGCCTTGGTTCCGCAGGGCGGAAAGCCCGTAAGTGCCGAATCTGAACTGTTCCCGAGACTTCGGCGACGATCTCGGTGACGATTCTCCGCAGATGAGCGGGATCGGCGACAGCCCGAAGGTTTATCGCAATTTCATGATCCAAAGCAGGATCGGCCAGAAGGTCGCCAATTGGCATAGGCACTTCCCCTTTGGAAACGCTGACCTTGATCCATCCGGACGAACTGCGATCGAAAATCTTTAGATGCGATATTGAGATCTGTGCTTCGGTCAGCGCGGATTCGAGCCGGTCGAGCAATGGTCCACACAGCCCCGCCGGACTCTTTGCCTCCCACAGATGAACTGCGGAATGGAGATTTAACCACCCAAGCGCTGCTTCGGCCGCTGCATATCGTGGGTAGTCAACCTCTAGCAGATGTGCGCCCACAACCCGATCTGTCTCCAGCACCTCGTCGAGCCAGATCTCGACGTCTTGCCCGGTCTTTCCGCTCAGATGAAAATCGACGGGGAATGGCAGGTCGGGAGAGTTGGTATGAAGATCGCGTTTAGTTACGCAAATCAGGTCAGCCTCCACTAACTGATTTCTGAAAAGGTACTCGATTTCGGGAGCTGCCTCGCCGGATCGTACCTGTTCGGCGGTCGCCGGATCGAGCAGGACAGTCAAGGGTGCCAGGCGGTAACTCTGTTGATGAAATGCTTTGAGCGGCTGAAAGATCGTTGCAGAAAGATCGATGCAGCTCCCGACAGGTTCGGCAAATATCACATCGGGCTCATAAGTGAGTAAGTGATCGGCGGCCTCGATCAAATCTGAAAAGCGACAACAGAAGCAGCCGCCGCTTACTTCTCGGGTCTCGAAGTTATTAGCTAGCGCGAGCTGCGTGTCAACAAGTTCGGCATCTTGATCGTTCATGATGATAGCTGGGCGCTTGCCTCGGACCTTAAGAAGCGACGCTGCCTTTAGAATGAGAGTGGTCTTGCCGGCCGCGAGGAACCCCCCTACAAACACAAGAAGCGGTTGCTTTACTGACATTGCCTTTCCAAACGATTTGAGACTGTCTCGAGCTGCACCCTAGTTGCTCTTCGGATGATGGGACCGTTGCGCCATGGAGGCACGCAGCTTTTGCTCCGCTTCCGCGCTCCAATATGAACAGTCGAGTTGGAGAAAAACGGACGTGTAAGGAATCGTCATATTCGTCTTGATGATGAGCACACGAAACGTCTGCCCCGCCTCGTCGAGCTTGTGTATGATCTCTTCATGCAGCAGGGAATGCGCTCTTCTGTCTGGTAACAATGAAGAGAGTTGCTTTCGATACTGATCGACCCCCGGTGCATCGGACTCTTTGACAAAAGTCAGTTCGAGGTCGGTATAAAAAATGGGGCGAACGTGCCTCGAAGACGAAACACCGGCCAGAACTTCATTTAGAACGTCGATCTGTCCGGCGTCGGCGACGATTGTCTCGATGCCCTCACGCGATTGTGCTGGGTAGGCGGAATCGGCAATCACGATCCAATTTCGATGCCCGAAGAGTGGAAGGCGGTCCCGCAAAATTTGTCTCCAGTCATCTTGTGCGCTGGCAACCGCCGGTCGCGATATTGCGGCCGTATATAAAAACGAACCAACTAAGCTGCTGACCAACAGTCTGCCAACCTTCTTCATGTCTTAAGTCCTCTGCTGCCTCGCCCTTGGCTACACTCTCCGAACGTCGATTCCGCTTTTTATATACGGGCTCACCAACTCGTCCGATGCCGCTTTACCGGTGATAATGATGTTGACGTCATGGGAAGAACATACCAGGCACTTCGATATCACACCCAGCTTGGTGTGATCGATCACTAGGATCTTCGTCTTAGCTTGTTGAAGCATTGCTCGGTTGATAGCTGCTTCCTCCATGTAAGTATCGGTCACTCCTCTCTCGGGATGCATTCCGCTGGCGCCGAAGATGAACTTATCCAGGAAATGGTGGGCAACCGACTCGAGAGCGCTTGGCCCAACCAGAGCAAACCAATCTCCGCTTAAGTATCCGCCCGTCACATGCACCTGCAGATTTTTCTGCCGGCTCAATTCCATTGCCACGTTCACCGCATACGTGACAACGGAAAGATTGTTGCGATCGTGAAGGCCGCGGAGAATCTTGGCGACAGTCGTGCCTCCTCCAAGGCCGATCTTTTCGGCATCCTGCACCAACTCGGCTGCTGCCAGCCCGATTCGCTGCTTCTCCGGGGCACATCGGCGCACCTGGTCTCGAAATGTCGAATCATGGAGAAAAGGATTATACATTGCCGAATCGCGCGCCATGGCACCGCCATGGTCGCGGCGCAACAGGCCCCGATCTTCCATCCGCCTCAGGTCGCGCCTCACCGTGGCAGGTGAGGTCTTGAGAGCCGCGGCCAGATTCTCTACGCTGAGGCGATCCTCATGGCTGAGGAGTTCCTGAATCAGATGCATACGTCGCGAAAACCCTGTCGGCACCCCGCATCCTCTATACGCAAACCACTCTGACGATTATGCGCCTACTGTATAGCACCCATTCGCCATTTCTGAAACTGATCATATGAACAAAGAATTATTAACACATGGTCACGCAGTGAATATACTACCTGAGACGAAGCTGAACAGAAGCCATGCGGGTCTGGAGGTTTTCACATGTCGATGGTGGCGCGCGTCCGGTCAAATTGGGCTGCTTTCATCCGAGCAGACGAAGAGAAGAGCAACCGCCGACAGATATCGGTCCATCGCCAATTTTCCTGGCGTCGCGTCGGGGGCGGATGTCTCTGTCTGGCGCTCGGGTTTGGAAGCAGCAGCCTCAGTCCGCGGCTTCAGGCGCAAACGGCTACCGGCTCCGTCGCGGGGACGGTTCGAGACCCTTCCGGCGCCGCGGTCTCCGGCGCAACGGTCCGGCTAACCAATATTGGCACCAATGAGACTAGGACGACTCAAAGTAACGACCTGGGATATTACACGTTCCCTCTTACACTTCCTGCTGCTTACAAGTTCGAAGTGGACGCCCCCGGCTTCAAGCGTTTCTTTCAGCAGAACGTAAAACTGGATGTCGGGCTTGCAACCACAGTCAATGCGAACTTGGCGATCGGTCCGAGTACGGAGGTTGTCACGGTCACGGCACAAGGCGCCACCGTTGAGAGTTCGACCGCTTCTCTTGGACAGGTAATCGGCAACCAAACAATCACCAACCTGCCGCTCAACGGACGGAATAGCTACAGCTTTGCTCAGTTGGTGCCAGGTGTGAGGGCGTCGCAAGGATTTGGCCAGGTCGCTTACGGAATGTACAATGATCAGTTTGTTTCTATCAATGGATCACGGCCCAATCAAAGTTCATTCTCTTAGACGGTGGGGCGAACTCCGAAAACGCCTTCAACGGCCCTGGCTACTTCCCGAGCGTCGATCTCGTCCAAGAGTACAAAGTTCAGACAAATAACTACAGCGCGGAGTTTGCTAACACCGCAGGCGGGGTTATCAACGTGGTCACCAAATCCGGGTCGAACCGATTCCACGGCTCTGCCTATGAGTTTTTGCGGAACGACAAACTGACAGCGACCGATTTCTTCGTCAATCGCGCGGGAGGAAAGAAAAGCACATTTCGCTTTAACCAGTTTGGCGGCACCGTTGGCGGACCTATAAAGAAAAATCGCACGTTCTTCTTCGATTCGTATGAAGGATTGCGCTGGGTGTCGGGTGTTACTGCTGTGGGCACGATGCCCACAGCTCTACAACGAACCGGTGATTTCTCGCAAACTTACAACCAGAAGGGTCAGCAGATCGCTGTTTACAACCCGTTTACCACACGAGCAGTTTCTGGACAAGCGGGTGGCTTCACTCGTGACATGGTTCCCGGCAACATCATCCCGAAACAGTTTTTGAACCCTGTTGCACTAAATCTCCTCAACTATATGCCTCTGCCGAACACAGCAGGGGATCCAATAACGGGAACAAACAATTTCGTTTCAAACTACTCGGCACCCATCAACAAGAACGATTTCTCGATACGAATCGATCACGCCATCACTGACAAGCAGAAGATCTTTGGGCGGGTGTCGATAAACCAGACCATTGACGATCGGCCACCGCTGTATGGCGCAGACGATGCGGTAGCGGCGCCTACCGCAGGCAACGACAGACTGCTGCAAACACAGGACACAATTAACTACTCGAATATCCTGAGCCCGTCAATCGTGCTTGAGCTGAGTTCCAGTTATCTGCGATATTCGATCCAAAGAGACATCCCCGGAATCAATTTCAATCCTACGCAAGTGGGCCTGCCGAGCTATTTTGACAACTTGGCACAGGTAGGTCCCCCCTGTTGATTGTGATGCTCCGGCGTGGCCCACTTGTGATGGGCAGATTTGGCCCACCTGGGTAGTTTCTAGTTTGCCCCATTTCCATTCAGAGTTGTTGGTGACCGCTCCGGTGGGAGTGGAGCTTGGCGACGCCCGAGGGCGGCGCGTTTTAAGCGGAAGGGACGCCGGGGTGGTCACCATGCGGCAACGCGGCAGCTCTCATTTCTTTTTCCTCCCTTCCATCGTTCGCTTGAACCGGAATGATTCGGTGCCGGTTTCGATGATGTGAGCGCGATCCGTCACTCGGTCCAACAGCGCCTTGCAAAGCCGTGGATTAGGAAACACCGTGGTCCACTCGGAAAATGGCAGATTCGTAGTGACGATCAATGCGGCTCGTTCAGCCCGGTCTGAGATCACTTGAAACAGGAACTCAGCACCGACATCGGCCAGCGGGACGTAGCCGACTTCGTCCAGTGCAATGAGATCGTACCTCATCCATCGCAGCATCAGCCGTTTCACTTGGCCGTTCTGTTTGGCTTCGATGAGCTCATTCACCAACGCCGCGGCAGTGATGAATCGAACGCGCCGTTTCTGATGGCATGCGGCTAAGCAGAGCCCGGTGGCCAAGTGGCTTTTACCCGTTCCACAATCGCCAATCAAAACGACGGGTTCACTGCGTTCGATGTAACCACCCTGCGCTAGATCGCGGATCTTCGCGGCTGGGATCTGGGGCGCTTTCGCAAAGTCGAACTCATCCAGCGTCTTCAAGCGTGGCAACTGCGCGTCCCGGATACGGTTAGCAATGGCATGACGGTCGCGCTCTTCACACTCCATTGCCAGCAGCGCTTCCAGGTAGCGCACATGGCTGTGCTGTTCTTTAACGGCCTGTCCGGCTAGCGGAATAAAGTTGGCCGCGATGGCCGGTGTGCGCACGATTTTGCAATACTGCCGGATGCTGGCCTGTTCCAACGCCTCTGTCTGGAGATTCATTGAATCACCTCTTGGGAGGGCATCGGCAGATGACTTAGCAACGAGTCGTATTCATCCATCACCGGCATCGGCCTTTCAAACTGCCTCAGATCTTCGGCGAGCGCCAGCGCGTAGCGCTGACGTTCGTGAGCGTCGGGCATGTGCAGAATATGCAGCACCGCGGCCGCATCGCTTACGCCGATGCGCAGTGCTTCTTCCACTGCTGTGATCAAGCGCGGCCACGCATTGCCGGCCGTCCCGGCACGCACCAGCATAATCATCTCGCGCGTACCTTTGGCCTTGCCGTGGCGGCTTTCCAGTTGCTGCCAGAGCGTATCCAGACACCCCGGCCAGCGCCCCGCCGCACGCCACTGCTGCAACGGCGTCGAACTCTTCATCGCACCAGGCTTCTTCTCCAGCACATCCAGATAATGTTCCAGGTTCAGAATGTGATGCCCGCGTCCATAACAACGCTCGTGCCGCGCTGCAAACTCACCATCACGCCACACCTCGATGTGTGTAGGCCACACCCGCGCCGTTACCCGGGAGCCCGGATAAAGCGGCGTCGAATACCAGTTGGCTCTTACTTTCACGCGACCGTGTCCATCCACCGTGACCGGATAGATGGTCTCTGCGATGGCAAACCGCTCCGCTACTAACGGCAGCAAGTGCGATTGCTCGTCCCGCATGGCATTGCCGACGGCGGCTTCGCGACCGCTGATGATATGTTGCTGCGCTTCTCCGCAACGGCTCAGAAGCCAAGCGTTGAAGCTCTCCAGATCGTCCGCTTCCGGCACCGGTACCAACCAGTTGCGCCGGAACCAACCCAACTCCATCTCCACGCCGCCCTTCTCGTTACCGCGTGCCGGCTGGCAGTACTCGCTGGCAAAACCCCAGTGCGAGCGAAAAGCGATCATGCGTTCGGTTTCTTCGCGCCGGTAGCCACGCAAAATCTTCTTTACGGCACTGGCCAGGTTGTCGTAACGAAGCGTTCGAAAGACACCGCCAAAGTAAGCAAACGCATGCTCGTGCGCTTCCAGAAAGGCTTGTTGCGTCGCGTTAGTATAGGCACGGTGAAACGCCCCGCCGCTGTTCATACTGCGCATCGCGAAGAACTGCAGCTTCCGCGCTTCGCCACCCAGCTTTACCTGTGCTTCGAACCAATCCACTTGCGCTTCCTGGCCCGGTGCATAACTCTGCGGCACGAAAACACCGCGATGGGCTAACCCCAGGGCGCGCTTCCGTCCACGCACGTATTCACGCACGGTGGACTCGGCCACCGGATGCTGTGAATGTTCCATGCACAACCGAGTCCAGATACGCCGCGCGGTATGCCGCTGTTTGCGCGGGGCCTCACCGTCCAGCTCCAGAAGGCTGTCGATGAACTGCTTTACCGGCCCTAGTTTCGGCAGCACCCGCTCTTGCTTTTTCCGCTCCGGCGGCACCGCGCTCGCCAGTGCCTGCCGCACCATGCGCCGATGCACCTGATACTTCTGGGCGAGTGCAAGAATCGTCTCTCCTGCCGCATATCCTCGCCGGATCTCTTCAAATAGCTCCACCTTGGCTCTCCTGTCCATCCCCGGAATCTTGTCATCCAGGGGTTGTCCAGGTGGGCCAAATCACTCCATCACGCTGGGCCAGATCTGAGCATCAAAATCACCTGTTTCCCAAACGTCGGTATTAGCGGCCTGGGTGTAAGTGTGGCAACTCCGGATGTCGGTGGCGGTCTGCTGGGCGGCGGTTGTTACACACTTCACGACGCCTACGAAACATTCCATGAAACGGGAAACCTCACCTACGTTCACAGCGCGCATACATTCAAAATGGGCGCTGATTTCGGAGTAAAGCGTCTGGCTACTGGCCGTAACCAACCAGCCGGACCCTCCTTCGGCTTTGATCCGGGGTTTACCCAGGGACCAAATCCGCTGGCAGGGAGCTCCACTGCGGGCATCGGCCTGGCATCTTTTCTGTTCGGCACGGGAAACGGCAGTACAAGCAGTGGTGGACCAGGACAAAATCTCCTATTGCGCTACTACGGTGGCTACTTTCAAGATGACTGGAAAATGACCGGCAAGCTGACTTTGAACCTGGGCCTTCGCTACGATTACACCAGCCCGTGGACTGAGCGCTATAACCGGATTACGGATTGGAATTACTATTCGCCCTCTCCACTGCAGGTTCCGGGCCTGAATTTGCACGGAGGCCTGGAGTTTCCTGGCGCAAACGGCCTGCCGCGCGGTCAATACGAACCCGACGCCTCGAACATTGCGCCTAGATTTGGATTCGCTTTTGCACCGAATGAAAACACGTCAATACGTGGGGGGTTTGGCCTATTTTACGCACCCACTACAGGTGGTGGGTTCAACGGGAATGCGGTACCCATCAGCGGATTTCAATCAAGTACACCCTGGGTAAGCACGCTCGACGGAGTGACTCCGGTCAATGTCTTGTCAAATCCTTTCCCGAACGGCTTCGTCTATCCCACGGGGAGTTCGCTGGGTTTGGCCACTCTGCTTGGGCAAGGCGTGGCTGGAATGGACCGGAACCGGGTGACGCCCTACACCGAGCAGTGGAATTTCGATCTGCAACGAGCGCTTCCGGGCGGGTTGCTGGTCGACGTTGCATATACAGGCAGCCACGGCATTTCGCTCTACGGTGATTTGAACATCAACCAGCTGCCAAATCGATATTTGAGCTTGGGAAACAGCCTGAATGCCCTGGTTGCGAATCCCTTTTACGGTCTCATTTCTTCTGGTTCGCTGAGTGGAACCACTTTTCGGTCGAGCCAACTCTTGAGACCATATCCTCAATTCACTGGAGTGACTATCGGCAACCAGTCTTACGGTCAGTCGATCTATCACGCGCTGCAGGCAAAACTGGAACGACGTTTTGCGAATGGGTTCAACCTCCTTATTTCATACACGTGGTCGAAGTTAATCGATGATGTAGGTCCGACGACGACAGGATTTCCAGGCGAGAGCTTCTCTGGCGGAGGCCTCCAGAACTACTACAACCTGAGAAACGAACGCGCGTTGGCGACTTTCGACACTCCGCACTACCTTGCCGTAAATTCCGTTTGGGAGCTGCCGCTTGGGCGAGGCAAGAGCTTTCTTGATCGAGGCGGCTTCGTCGATGCGCTTTTCGGCGGGTGGCAGATGAACGGTCTCGCTATCTTCCACACCGGCGTACCGCTCCAGATGGTAACGGCTTCCAATAATCTATTCAACTACGGCGGCACGGAACGGCCAAACTTTAACGGCCAGAATCCGACCCTGCCGGGATCTATTGAGAGCCGCCTGAATAACTACTTCAACACGGCTACTTTTTCTTAGCCGGCTCCGTTTACCTACGGCAACACGGCAAGAACAATCGGCAGTGTCCGCGGCCCTGGACAAGCCAATATGGACCTTTCGCTTATTAAGAACTTTACCTTGGTAGAAGGCATCCGCCTCCAGTTCCGGGCGGAAAGCTTTAACACCTTGAATCATCCACAGTTCGGTTTGCCGAATACCGCCATTGGCACCTCGAGTGCCGGCGTAATCTCGACGCAGCAAAATAAACCGCGTGATATACAGTTTGCGTTGAAGATCCTCTTTTGATATGGAGCGACCTTGTCAAGTGTCAGGTAAACCCAAAGTAAACGCGATCCAGAAATGCTCGTAAAAGGATTTCTGGGAGCGTGAGGAATAAGCAGCAGCACGGGTGGGCAGGGAGGAGCGAATGCGACAATTGATCACTCTGACATCCGCGGGTCGGAACCGCATAATCGTGATCCGTCGAGAGCTGCTTCGGATTAAAGACGCGAGTTCGAGCTCAAAGCCGCATCGCATAGAACGTCGGAGGGTTCTCCTCACCCTGAGTCCCTCACCTGCCACTGATGCCGCTGCTAAAAGGTACAGAGTTGTTTTTTCAGGCGGCTTGCCACTGCGGTTGTGTTTCGGTTTGAACGGCGATGGCCCAGGCAAAGCCGAGCAACTCGCGCGCAATAGCCGCCACTTCCACCATCACCCGTCACAGATGAGCATTGCCGGTCTTGGTAATGCCGCCTCTTGGGACGCGGTTGCCGCTGGAATATTCACTCAAGACCAAGCCGCTGTAGCTCATCAACTGACGGGGACTTGCGAATCGGCTCAGCGAGCCGGTTTCGGCCAAAATGGTGACCGCTGTCATCTGCGTAACGCAGCGCAGCGCTTGCAGGGCAGCAACAACCGAATTGATCTGTTCGGGTGCCGCGACAATGGCTTGGTCGATCGCCTTCTCCAGGCGGGCGATCCGCTCGCCGACATGATGCACTTCACGCACATAGTCCAGCAGCGTGGCTGCCAGCGCCGGTTGCTCGAAATGCACATGCGCATTCAGCTACGTCATGTGCTTGGCAGTTCGCTTCTTTTTGACATCAGCAGGTCGTTGTTGCGCACGATGCTGGTCTTGTTTGGCATCTTCGCGCGCCCGCAACAGATCCTGCCGCGCCTCATCCAGCACCTAGATCACTGTTTCGATAACACCGCGCCAGCTTCTTGGCATTGCGCCGGTCGGTCTTCACGCGGTCGCCCGCTTTCGCCGGTATCAGCGAGGGCGCGATCACCTCACAGTTCACTCCCAATTGCGTCAACTGCTAATACAAAACATATCCGGTTGGACCTGCCTCGTAGCAGGCTTTCAACTGCTTTCACTGGACCCAGCTTTGCCACGCCTTGCGGATCGATTCCAGGCGGTTAGGAATGACCCCGAGAGAGCGCACTTCGCCGCCCGGCTCCGCCACCGCCATCTTACCCGCGTGGACATCCAAATCAATAAACCTTATCTTAGACATGCGACCAATTCCTTTCGAATGCAGCTCTGCGCCGCCGGTTTCAAATCTTCGCAGCGTAACCCGCGCTTCTGCGAAGGATTGGTCGCTCCATTCTGACTAAAGATGAACAACTCCAACGAAACAGGCCGACGTAGCTTCCTAAAATCGGTTGCGCTCGCCGGCACGGCATCGATAGCAAACGCAGGCGCCAATCCCCCAACTGCTGAGCGACCGCAGACGAATGCTTCAAGAGAATTCCACGAGCGCACCAGTTCGACAGATGAAGTAGCCTTTCCGCGAAGCTTCTCAGGGCCCGCGCTGGCCATGATCTCCTATCCTTTGGGCGGCATCGGAGCTGGCAGTATCGGTCTGGGTGGAAGAGGCCAACTGCGTGACTGGGAGATCTTCAACCGGGCCGACAAGGGCAATTCCCTCCCTTATGCTTTCCCCAGCATCTGGATCCAAACCGAGGGAAGCGAGCCTGTAGCGCATGTGCTGGAAGCTCGCATCGAACCGCCTTACGAGGGAGCGGATGGGTTGGGTTCGCATAGCGCCCCGGGATTGTCGCGGCTGCAGGGAGCTACCTTCACTGGCGAGTTTCCACTAGCGCGAATCGACTTCCATGACCAGCGGCTTCCCGTTCAAGTGACTCTTGAAGCATGGTCGCCGTTCATCCCGCTGGATGCAGATGAATCGGGATTGCCGGCCGCTACTCTCCGCTACCGTGTACGAAACTCCGGAAAGTCTGCCGCCTCCGTCTCGATCGCATTCTCAATCGAAAATCCCGTCCAGCCTCTTGATCGCACCTCGCCTCCTAAAACCGAGGCAGACAAACGCATCAATACGCTTCGCTCGGGCCAAGGCTTCGAAGGCATCTTCATGCAGAATCCTGAGCTTTCCAAAGACGATCCTGGATTCGGCAGCTTCGCGCTTGCCGTGCTGACTTCCGGCGAGGCACATTTTACCAGCCTACGCGGCTGGCCGGCCGCTGGTGGAACAGTCCCCTATTCTTTTGGGACGACTTCTCTAAGGACGGGATGTTAGGCCCGGAACCGGAGCACCCGAGCGCCGTCGGATCGGTTTGCCTGAATCGGGCCATCCCCGCTGGCGCGGAAGCCGAATACACCTTCTTACTGGCTTGGCATTTCCCGAATCGGACGCCAAAGCGCTGCGGTTGGCAGGCACCCAAAGGACATGAGGAAGACATTATCGGGAACTGGTACAGCACGCGGTTTCCGGACGCTTGGTCGGTCGCCGAGTACCTGGCCGCCCATCTAGCGCCGCTTGAGCAGCGCACTCTCCGCTTCATAACAGCCATGCGCGAAACGACATTGCCTGCGGTCATCAAGGAAGCGGCTACCGCCAATCTGTCCACCCTCGTCACCCCCACCTGCTTCCGTACTTCTGACGGCGCATTTCATGGCTTCGAAGGGATCAACGATAAGATCGGCTGCTGTTTCGGAAACTGCACCCACGTGTGGAACTATGAGACCGCAACGTCGCACCTCTTCCCATCCTTCTCTCAATCACTCAGACGAAGCGCATTTGGTTTTTCCATGGATGACCGCGGCGCAATGTACTTCCGTCAGTTGTTGCCCGATGGCATAGAGCGCTTTGGCTTCGCTGCGGCCGATGGACAGATGGGACAAATTGTCAAAGTGTATCTGGACTGGCAGCTCACCGGCGACCACAGCTTTCTTCATGAATTCTGGCCGAAAGTGAAGCGGGCTCTCGCATTCGCATGGATTCCGGGCGGGTGGGATGCAAATCGCGACGGCGTCCTTGAGGGTGTGCAGCACAACACCTACGACGTGGAGTTCTATGGGCCGAATCCGCTTTGCGGGATCTACTATCTCTGTGGCTTGCGAGCGGGCGAGGAGATGGCTCGGGCAGCGGGAGAACCCGATACGGCAATCGAGTACCGCCGTCTCTTTGAGAGCGGAAAGAAGTGGTTCGACTCCCAAGCATTCAACGGCGAGTATTACATTCAAAAGATCGAGGGCAGACCGGCCGACTCGATTGCCAGGGGCTTGCGCAGCGGGATGGGGACCGACGATCCGCAGAACCCTCAATTTCAGGTGGGTGACGGTTGTCTTGTCGATCAACTGCTCGGCCAATACCTCGCCGAAGTCGCGGGTTTGGGTTCACTTGTCGATCCAGCCCATATCCAAAAGACACTCGCATCTATCTACCGGTACAATCACAAACCGAACCTCTTCAACCATGACGCCGTCCAGCGTACGTTTGCGCTGAACGACGAAGCCGCCCTCGTCATCTGCGTTTACGGCCACGGCCAGCGATCCAAAATTCCTTTCCCGTATTACTCGGAGGTCATGACCGGATTTGAATATGCGGCGGCTGTTTTGATGCTCTATTCGGGAATGATCGATCGCGGACTGGAGTGCATCAACGACATCCGACGACGCTATGACGGCATACGCCGAAATCCCTGGGACGAAGCCGAATGCGGCCATCACTACGCGCGCGCCATGGCTTCGTGGTCCGGAGTGCTGGCTCTCAGCGGATTCCATTATCGGGGCAACGACAGGCATCTCATCGCAAAACCGCGCTGGCATCATCCCGACTTTAAGTCGTTCTGGTCTACCGGTACAGGCTGGGGCACATTCGCACTCTCCCAAGCACCGGGGCGAACGCGCATGACCTTGTCCGTCATCGAAGGATTGCTATTAGTCCACCGCGTCGAATTTTCGGGCGGAAACACCGGTTTTCCGACGGTGAAGGCCGGGTCTAAAGCCGTTCGATATCAGGTCCAGTGGCACGATGATGCGACGTTATTTACATTCGACGAGGAGATACGATGCGAGTCGGGACGAGACTTAGTGCTTGAAATATGAATTCCAGAAGGCTGTTTGAGATGGTAAGTCTGCGGAGGAGGTCTAATGGCAGCAGGGCAAGGTCTGAATCGACACAGCAGCGCGCAGCATATCGGGCACCAGCAAGCCGGTAGCGCGAAGCATCGCCGACAGGTGCTGCAAAGCCGAACGAGCCGTTACCTTCCCGCGGCTGGACGCGGCCGGAGGTCGGCGAAGTAACAGGCATTGAGATGCTTCGTCCAGAAACCGCCGTTGCATCGCGGCTCAACCGTCAAGGCGCAGGCCCCCTAGATATGGATACTGAAATCGAGACGAAAAGATAGCTCGAAGACGGTCAAATGAGGCTACGCAGAACAGCCCCCGTCCTGCCACCAGAGGGTGGCCGCCCTTTGATGTCGTGGAAGTCGAGAAAATGAGCTGCTGCACCGTCTCCGCTTCCAAGTAAAAAAATGTACGATGTGGCGCGCGTTGCGGCGATCTGGGTCTGCCGTGTTCTAGCTTTATGCCGCGTTGGACCGAGAGAGGCCTGTCACTAGATTAAGAAGTTGGTTCCTACAGCGACATCGGAGCGAGATAGCTAGCGGTATTGATCTATTTGGTTCCCGCTACACCAATCAGGGCTATGAGAGCCCGTCTTTGAGCCAGCTTCGAAAGACGGTACTTCTCCCTTCGGGATCTACGTGTACTGCAAATTTGCTGGCTGCATTCTGCGCGGCATAACTTTTGGCGGTCGAGTCGTAAAACTGCATGGTCTCGCTGAGCGAAAGCGATTTTCCATTAGCCCCGACAGGATTCATCAGCCAAATTGGACGAGGGGCGATCGCTGTCGAGAGTTCCGGCAGATCGAAATGTTTCAACAACCCGAAAGGGAAAGAGTCGACTTTCAAATCGTAATATTCCGCCTTCACAGTCGATTGATAATTAGCCAGCGTACGTTCGAGAAAAACCGCTCTCACTCGTGGATCGAGTACTGCGCCGAACAAGGCTTCCAGACCGCTGCTGCCGCGTCCAAGCACTCCGATCCGATCAGTAGCTACATCGTCTCGTGTGGCGAGATAGTCAAGACAGCGAAGCAGATCCCAGACCCGCTGCCCTATCAGCGGCGCACCCAATGTATCGCTGACCAGTGCGTAGGCCATTCCTAGATCGTGCCCATAAAAAAGGGGCCCTGCAGAGGGAAAGCGCGGAGTCGCTTGTCCCATTGCTCTCGGGTCGATGGCGCAAATAGCCGTGTCGTTGCTGGCTGTCACATCTGCAAGCAAAGTCCGATCGGAAAAGAGGCGGTTTTTTCCGCCACTCGAAAGGACCACTACAACCCGATGTCGGCCGCTAGAAGATTCGGGTTTTAAGAACCATCCCGGAATGCGTAAATGGGGCTCGGATTCAAATTGAAATTCTTCAACTACTAAGTTCGGGCGCTGACTGCGCGAGAGCACAGCGGGCTTCAGGGCATCGCTTCCGTAGGGCATGCCCAACAACTCGCGCAGCACCTGCTGAACCTGATTGTTGCTGCTCTGTGCATGAGTTCGGCTCGCCTGAATAGTAAGTAGCCGATCAAAGTTTACCTTATAGGCTGTGCGGCCACCGAGTGAATTCAAGATCTGTCCGGTGGATGTACAATTGAGAATGGTGTCGGGGAGTTCCTCAAGGTCAATCTCGGCGGAATTTTCCTCCTTGTTGCCCAAGTGCTTGTTAAACCATTCGTAAGTCGCGCGCCGATGAAAGAAGTCATAGTCATGAGGGAGATTCGAGGCCGACAAAGCGACCTTTTCCGGGGAGCCGTGAATCGAATACAGATCCTTTAGTTCGCGATAGATTTCTTTGGTTCCTTGCTCATAATGGGGAGAATAGGTTGCACCTACATCCATATGGGTGAAGCAGATTAATAAGGGCTTCGGTGCAAACCCGGCCAACAAATCGCCTCGATCCACTCCTGCCTTCAAACCGCCGATAATATTTTGCTCTGCATCTGCATATGCTCCCGGTGGTTCGTAATGAGCACCTGCAACATTTTCGGTGTGACCCTCCACCACGATTGCTACGTGAATGCGTGGCTCCAATGTAGACAGATACATAGTTGCTGTGCCTCCCCCAGAGTGTCCACAGCAGCCTATACGCGCAGCATCCACCTCCGGGCGAGTTAACAGGTAGTCGAGTGCCCGAATAGCATCCCATGTCTCAAACTGGGTTACCGTAGACCCGACCAAAAGCGCGGGCCACCCGAACTGATCGTGTTCTCCGGTGGGACCAAGGCGAGAGCGGTTCGTCCCTGGAATGAGGTATTGCAGGCGTTCGCCCTGACCTGGCGGATCCCAGGTGAGTACCACAAAGCCCTTCCGGGCGAGGTTTTGAAAAACGGTTTGGTAGCTTTTGTAGCTCTTGCCTTCTTCGGTGTGTCCCAGCGGAGCGATGATTCCGGGGAATGGCCCGGTACCTTTCTTCGGAAGGTATAAATGGGCCGGTACATAGAATTCCGGCTGGCTCTCAAAAATCAATTTTTCTATGCGGTAATGGCTCCGGTCGATGGTCCCGGCGGATTGAACTTTGAGTGAGGTCTTTTCAAGCGGTCCACCGATTAGATCCCAAACCTTACTGCGCACAAACGAAGCTCTTGCCTGCGCTTGTTTCCTTGTCTTAATTGCAGCCAGTTCCGACTCCCTGCTTTTGCGGACCGAATTCAACATCGAAGTCAGATGGTTGGGATAGTCGTTCCAATAATCCCGCGATACCTTCGAGGACTCGTTGGGAGTTCGAATTGCCGCTTCGCCTATTTGGGGCGGCAGGCGAAGCCCTGAAAGGTTAGCAGCAACAGTCATCGAGCCGGTTTGCAAAAATCCGCGTCTTGTTTTCATAAAAATAGCTAAGTAACTTCGGCCTGTCAGAACGTCAGCTTCAATGCAAACTGCAAGATACGGGGATCCGAAGCGACGGTAATTCGACCCACGGAGGATGACGTCAAGTTGTTTTGTGGAAGATTAAAATTCACGTTATTGAACACGTTAAAGAACTCAGAGCGGAACTGGAGATTAAAGTTTTCGGCGACTTTGAAGTTTTTGAGCAAACTCAGGTCGGTATTGAACATTCTGGGGCCGCGCAAGATATTCTTGCCAGAGTTTCCGAAGGTCCCGCGTGAGTTCTGTGCGAACGCAGTGACGTTGAAGTACTCGGAGACTAAATTCCCGTGAGAGCGGTCTTGAGGCAACGATGCATCTCCGCCGACATAGTCGGCTCGATCGGCCCCTACGCCACTTAAGGAATTGTCCTTCCCGCTTAATACAGAAAAAGCAAACCCGTCGTTCCAGGTTGCCAGGGCGCTAAGTTGCCAGCCGTTGATGATAGTGTTTGCGATGCCGTGTAAGCGCACTTGGGGTATTTGCCACAGTCCTGAGAAGTTGAACACGTAGGGCACGTCGTCGTTCGAGGTTCCATAATCGAAGCTGCGGGAAGAAGGGATTGGTTGTGCCTGAATTCCCGAGATCGTCTATCATCTTCGACCACGTGAAGTTGCCCTGTAGAGACACTCCGTGTTGGAGGCGCTGTTGGAGCGAAAGCCGCAGCGATTCATAATGCGAATTGTTGTCGGACGAGAATAGTCCGATGCTTCCGAAATTCGGATTGAGTCTACGGGACTGCGTGTTTAAGGTGGTGGAGACTCCCGGTATGTATACGGCCGGATTATCCTCGCGAAAGCTGAGTGCTCCGCTTGCCAGATAAGTGCCTTTGTTTCCGGCGTAGGAGATGCGTCCTAACAGCGAATTGAAGAATTGCCGCTCAAGCGTCAGATTCCAGGTGGTGAGTTGCGGCAGGTGCCAATCGTGTTGTAGCGTGGCATAAATCGAGACCGGAAGAGTAAACGTCGCCGCAGCCGTTGGTAGCGAAGGACCGTACTGTGCGGGAAACGGATTCGGGATACCGATACTCGAATACGGATTTGCAAACTGAATCCGTCCCGAATAGTCAAAGCGTGGTCCAAAGGGAGCTGTGTCGGCGAGCCCGTTGGTGTCATGTGTGCCAAGTGGCGTATAGTAGATTCCAAAGCCTCCGCGCAACACGGTTTTGCTGTCCGAACCCAGTTGATACGCAAATCCAAAACGGGGTGCGAAGTTCGCCCAGTTGGTTTTGGAACCTGTTTGCGATGGACAGCCTGGGTCTGCTCCAGGACCGCCAAAGATCATGCCGAGGGGTGCATTCGGAAAGCGCGAAGACTCTTGCCCGGGCTGATAACAAACCACGCGGCCTTTTGTCTCCGTATAGGGATAATACGGATCCCAGCGCAGTCCAAATTCGATATGCAGCTTGGGTGTCGCTCGGATGTTGTCTTGCACATACAGGCTCCATAGCGTTCCGTCGATATTCTTAAACTCACCGCCGCCCTGGACAAAGCGGGACGCCTGTCCGCCTAGAAAGTCGGAAAGGTTGCTGCCAGTGAGAGCATTGCCGAAAGTAAATTGGCCGGACATCGTATAGGTGTTTGTCAAATCGTTCGTTACGCGCACCGCCTCGCCGCCGACGTGTAGTTCCTGCCGCCCGCGCTGCAGCGCGACATCTTCTCGAACTGTGAAATCACCACGATTGAAAATCCCTAAATGATTGGTTGAGACGCTGAAGAATCCTGGTACGTTCACCACAAGTTCCGCTGGCGTCGGAGCGGCAATCTGAACACCGGCTGTCGGAAAGCTAAACGGCGCGCCAGAGAGCGAGCCGCCCGTTTGAGAGGTCCATCCAAACCAAGTGTTGAACAGAAGTGTCGGGGAAACCGAATAGGTATCGTTTAGTGCGAGGGTTTGAACTTTTACTCTGTTTCCGTTGTTGTCCGATCCTAGAACATTTTGCGCTCCGTTGGTGAGGTCTGGTGGCTCATTAAAGCGGGTCCAGAAGTAATTCCCCGTTATCTGATTCTTGCCAGCGATCCAGTTGATTTTAGCCATATATTGATCGTCGTTTTGAACTAGGCTTGGACCCGCATAGGTTAACTGCCTGCTCGGTCCATTTGGCAGGGGAATGGCGTTCAGAAAGTACTGCGCTGGGGCACTGAGCAGGATGGACGGCAATTGATCGTTCACGTAAGCTACGCCTGTCGAGGGATCGCGAATCACGATTCCGCTACCACTGAAATCTCCCTTGCGTTCCGCAGCAGTAGGTACAAAGGCGACTTTTCCCTGCGCTGCACTCCTAATTTTGGTTCCTTGATAGGTGCCGAAGAAGAATAGCTTGTCTTTTAAGATAGGGCCACCCGCCGCCCCGCCATATTGGTTTCTTTTCAGGGTGTCCTGTCTGGGCGCGAAGAAGTTTCGGGCGTTCAAGTTGCCGTTGCGCAAGAACTCAAAAGCACTTCCATGAAAGCTGTTGGTGCCCGATCTGGTGATGATATTCACCACCGCTCCAGCTCCCATTCCGTACTGCGCCGAGAGATTATCGGACTGCAGGTTGAACTCCTGCACGGCATCCGGGTTCGGAAACGGCAGGTTTGTATTTGTATAGGTATCGATGTGGGGTGCCCCGTCCATCTGGAAATTGACTGAGCGTGGGCCACCACCACCGACGTTCGCATCCTGCTGCCCGGGGTAGACGCCGCCTTGGCAATTGACCAAACAGTACTTTCCAGTCTCGTTGACGGTGCCCGGGGCAAGAAAAAGCAGCGTCTGCGGCTGCCGCCCATTCAAGGGCAAGTCAAGAATTTGCCGCTGATCGATTAACTGCCCGACTGTACTTGTATCGGTTGTTACTAGCTGTGCGTTGGCGGAAACGCTGACCTCTTGATTGATGCTCCCGAGCCGTAGCGTCAAGGATATCGTCGCAGACTGATTCACCACCAGCGTTATGCCGGTCTGAACATACTTCGCGAAACCGGCCTTCTCAACTGTGATCTGATAACTTCCCACGGGTAACGCCACAAAGGAATATGTTCCTGCGCTATTGGTATCGGTCGCCTTCTGCAAGCCGTTCTCGGTGTTCCGAGCCGATATCGTGGCATCAGCGACGGGCGCACCAGACGGATCCGAAACTGTTCCGCTTAGATTGGCGTTCGTAAATTGCGCCTCGCCTGACCCCGCATGGAAGAGGAGCAGACTGGCGATCAAGAGCAAATTAGACAAGTAGTGCTTGTAATTGGACATGAATGGCCTCCTGAAAGTGTGAGCGGATAAAACGGAACAGCATGGTATCCGATGGAACTAACTTTTCCAGCCGCCTCGGTCCGCGATCACGAGGACGCACTGGTGGATCGCCTTACAATTCTGCTTCGGGCTGGCCCAATGCCAGCTTTTGAAGCTCGATCTTTGGACTACAGTATAGGTCTGGCATACTCATCCGTCAAGAGTTTTCCATTGCGGAGATTTGTTTCCCGGTAAGCAAATTTGTTGATTGATCGCTGCAAAGCATTTGTTTTGAATTGCGAAGACAGGATGGACAGCACCAATCAGACTATGGGCTTCTATCCCCGGAGACGAAAGAAACGCTAGAGAGAAAAGGTCCTTGAGAAACATTTCTTGCTAAGCCACGCCGGGATGTCTATAGTACTGTTATGGTCGCTGTACGCCAGACAAGAAATGTTTTCTTCGTCCTAGCCTCCGGACTGATGTGCGTAGCTGCACTGGTCTCGTTCCCAGCGCTCAGCGAATCAACTGCCTCGGTGCAGCTGAAACCCGGCTCTCAGAGCGTACAAGTCATACTCGATGGCAAGCCTTTTACGACTTATTACTTTGACAAAGCTATCGCTAAACCTTTTCTGATGCCCCTGCGAACGGCGGCGGGCGTGGTGATTAGCAGGCCGTTCCCCATGGGCAATACGGTTGCCCCGGCAGATACCAACACGCGCTCGTTTGAACCTCACCAGCGTCCGCTCTACTTCGGCCATGGCAACATTGACGGGTTAAATTTCTGGGCAGAAAAAGCGTTCGACTCTTATTATCACGGCGAATCACGGGAAGCGTACGGGCGCATGGTTCTAAGCAAACTCGAGAAGAGTTCTGTTGAAGGAGATACGGGCATCGTGGTGGCCCGCTTTGGCTTGCAGGCGCCAAGCGGGCGTACTATTGGGACGGAGTTGCAAACATTTCGATTTAAAGGGCATGACCGTTTGCGTATTTTGGACTGTGAATTTGGAATTTACACAGATCATGGCCCGATTACGTTCGGAGACACCAAAGAAGGTACGTTCGCGATTCGTTTGGGAGAAGATCTGAGTGCACCGGACGATCACATGCTTAACTCGAAAGGAGCGAAAGGCGAGGCAGCAATCTGGGGAAAGCGTGCCGATTGGGTCGCCTATTCGGGTAACGTGGCAGGTAAACCGGTGAGCGTCGCCGTGTTCGATAGCCCCAAGAGTTTTCGTCACCCCACCAATTGGCATGCGCGCGCTTACGGGCTTCTGGCTGCCAATCCATTTGGGCTTCGAGAGTTCAACAAGGATGCCTCGCAAGACGGCAGCTGGACTATCCCAGAAGGAAAGGCGCTGCTTTTCGCATATCGGATACTGATCAGCGACGGGGTGCTTTCTAGAGCCCAAATTGCATGGCTATATCAACTTTATTCGAAGGATATTACGTCTGAATAAGTAGTTGCACTTAATGAAAGACTCACCATGACCAAATCGAGCACCCGCCGTACCTTCGTACAGGCCTCTGCCTTTTCGGCGCTTTCCGCCACGCGTGTTTGGGGCAGCAACGACCGCATACAAGTGGCCATCATAGGGGTGGGGGGCCGAGGCCAGGCTCACATTCAAGGTTACGCTAAACAACCTGGTGCCCAGATCCACGCTCTTTGCGATGTCGACCAGACCAACCTGGAGCGTAGTCAGGCGCACGTCAAGAAGCTCACCGGTAAGACACCGAGGGGATTCGAAGACATGCGCGACGTCTTTGCCGACAAGGAAGTGGATGTGGTTTCCATGCCACTGCCAAATCACTGGCATGCGCTGGCAGCGGTGTGGGCCTGTCAGGCCGGAAAAGATGTTTACGTTGAGAAGCCTGCTTGCCACGATCCCTATGAAGGCAAGCAGATGGTAGCCGCAGCCCGCAAATATCAACGTGTGGTACAGGTCGGCTCGCAAGGCCGAAGTGCGCCGCATAAAATTCGCGCGATCCAATTGTTGCATGACGGCGCAATTGGCAAGATCTACATGGCGAAGGGTCTTTGCTTCAAACGACGCAAGTCGATTGGTCACACACCTAACCAGCCCGTACCAGTCGGCGTGGATTGGGATAAGTTCCGTGGACCAGCGCCCATGATTCCTTTCAGTAAGAATCACTTTCTCTATAATTGGCACTGGTTCTGGGACACCGGGAACGGCGATATAGGCAATCAAGGGGCTCATGAGATGGACATAGCACGATGGGGGCTCGGCGTCGATCTTCCCCGCTCGGTCGTAGCGAATGGTGGAAAGTACATCTACGACGACGATCAGGAAACGCCAAACACCCTACTGGCCCGCTTCGATTACGGTGACAAAGAACTGATCTTCGAAATACGTGGCTTGCAGACCGGCGGAGAAGGCGATTTAACGACTGGAAGCGACGGCAATACAATCGGTAATCTGTTTTACGGCGACCGAGGATGGCTCTCGCTCGACAACTCAGGGCTTAAACTCTTCAAAGGCGATCCGGCCAAACTCGTGCAGTCGGAGAAGGCACCAAGTGACGCATTGGACGAACATCTGGCAAATTTTCTAGCCGCCGTGCGGACGCGCCGCTATCAAGACCTGAATGCTGAGATCGAAATAGGTGTCCGCTCGGCAGATCTCTGCCATCTCGCAAATATCAGCTACCGTCTAAAAGGGCGCTTGGTCGAATTTGATTCTCAGACTATGTTATTTGAAGCTGGAGACGCGAAGCACTTGGCTCACCCGTCTTATCGCGCGCCTTATATCATTCCGCATTTGGCCTAGTAACGCTTTATGAAAGGCGGTCTAGGCGTAACAAGCCCAAACGGTTTCTCCTGCAACGATCGTTTCCCGCACCGAGAGCGATTCTTCATTCTCTTCAAACAAAATTAGATCGGCTGAGTCGCCTGCAGACAACGTGGCGGAACCCGAGGCATAGCCCATTATCTGCCGGGGAACCTGTGAAGCCGCCTGGAGAGCTTCTGAGAGAGTGCAACTCGCTGCTCGGCGGAAATGAGCGACGGCGCGATTCATGGTGAGAGAAGAGCCCGCCATAGAAGCCCGGTCCAGGCGAACCACTTGTCCCGACGTCAGAAGTTCAGCTGACATCACGCCGGTCCGATAGATACCGGGCGGCATGAGCGCCGCGGCAATTGCATCGGTGATCAAACAACATTTCGTTTTTCCTTTCACACGGCTGATGATCTTAATCATCTCGGACGTAAGGTGAAAGCCATCGCAAATTAGGCCGGGCACCAAATTGTCGTTCGCCAATTGTGCCCAGAAGGGTGCGCTATGCCGGTCGAGTTTTTGCGGACAGCCGTTGCCTAGGTGAGTCGCCATAGTGGCCCCAGCTGCTACCGCCCGGTGGACGTCGTACGCGCTTCCATCTGTGTGTCCAATAGCGCAACGAACCCCTGTTTTCGTAATCCGCTCGATCAATTCCACTGCGCCAGCAAGTTCAGGGGCTAGTGTCAGTAACCGAATCCGTCCTCCCCCTGCCTCCTGCAAACGCTCAAAATCCTGCTGAGAAGGGAGTCCCATAAACGCAGGATCGTGAGCGCCGTGCGATGCGCCCGGTGACAACCACGGTCCTTCAAGGTGGTAACCCAGTACGCAACTTGCGAAAAGCGGCAATAGATTACGGGTCTGTTCCAGTAGTTTCAGTTGCCGGATCAGCGCATCCAAGGCGTTAGTCGTCAGCGTTGGAAAAAAGCAGGTAACGCCGGTAGAGAGCAGTGGCTCCAGAACTTTCGCTAATCGTTGCGGGTCAAGTCCCGCATCGCTGAAATCCACGCCGGCAAACCCATTGATCTGAATGTCCGTTAACCCGGACCAACAACATAACGCTCCCGGACGGTACTCGCCCAGTTCGTCTACAGCCGTGATGGTCTTACCGTCTAATTGCAGGTGACAAAAGCCGCGGTCCGGCAAGTTTACCTGCAGCTTTCGATTCATGAAGGCAGCACCCTTCTACAGTTTCACTTCCGCGTTCGCCAATAACGAAGCCGAATCTTTATCCAAGAAAATATAGCTGTCTGTGTGACGTTGTACCAAAGAGGCCGGGCAGCCCTGTGAAACCGGGCCTTCCAAAGCCCTCTGCACCGCCTGCGCTTTACGCTTTTCAGGTACGCAGCATACCCATGCGGCGGCCCGAAGAAGGCCGGCACACGTAATCGTGATAGCTTGGCGGGGAACCGAATCTAGATCTTCGAAATGGCCTTCGCCAACCTGCTGCTCGCGCCATGCGCAGTCGAGTGTGACCAACTTAAGCATAGCGGGATCGTTGAAATCGGCCACCGGCGGATCGTTGAACGCGATATGCCCGTTCTCGCCGAAAACGACAAAGGCAATATCTACCGGTGCTTGCGCCAGCAATCCGGCGTAGCGAGCGATCTCTTGCTCCACATTGCTGGCGTCTCCCTCTATATAATGCATTTTCGCCGGCCGAACCCTCTCTTCGAAGCGCGTCCGCAACCAGTAACGGAAGCTGGATGGGTGTTCGTGACCGATACGGAGGTATTCGTCCATGTGAAACGCTTCCACCTGGCTCCAGTCGATATTGCGCCGCTGCGCTAGAGCCTCCAGGAACTGGATCTGCGAGTTCCCTGTGGCAACTATCATTCGCGCCTGTCCATGTTCGCAGATAGCATCCCCGATAAGGGCCGCTGCACAATCCGCTGCCGCATTTCCCAGTGCGCTCGATGATGGAAGCACACTTACTCGCGCGGCTCCAAACGAGAAATAAGGTGTTGCAGGAGCTAGAGCCATATAGGCAATATAGCTACATGGCTGATCAGCAAGCAATACTTCTCCCAGAACACGGAAACATCTCTACAGAACTAGAACGCTATCTCGACACTTGGATTCTTTTCCTGGTGATCCTTAACCTGGTCGCTATCCTAAACTGCCGATGAGTTCTGTGCATCTTGCGGCCATCGATTGGATCGTTCTGCTGTCCTACCTGGTAGGTATCGCAGTGGTGGGACTCTTAGCCGGACGTCGGGTTAAGAGTACCAATAGTTATTTTCTTGGTGACCGCAGCTTCAATAAGTGGTTGATGATCGCGCAGAGTTTTGGCGTCGGCACTCACTCCGACATGCCGGTATCGCTAGCGGGAGCGGTCTACTCTGTTGGCCTTTCCGGTATTTGGTTTCAGTGGAAAAATCTTTTCGCCACACCGTTTTACTGGCTTTTCGCACCGTTGTTCCGCCGGGTGCGGCGAACGACAACAGGCGACGTCATGGAAGACCGCTACGGCTCGTGGATTGGAGTTCTCTATACCGGCTTCGCCCTCGTCTTCTTCATCATGAGCCTAGGCAGCATGCTCAAAGGCGCAGCCAAGGTAATCAGCCAGATAACGGGAGGCCAGGTGCCGGTCAATGGCCTCGTAGTAGGTATGACTCTCGTCTTTCTTCTGTATAGTTTCGTGGGAGGCCTAGTGGCCAGTGCCTGGACAGATCTGGTGCAAGGCTTCCTTATTATCGTCCTTTCCTTTATGCTCATTCCGCTGGGATGGGCAGAGATTGGAGGCATGGTGGGGCTGCGGCATGTCCTCGAACCTTACCGATTCTCACTAGCCACGCCACATGGTATCGGCGTTTATTTCATTGCGGTTTTGACGTTGAACGGGCTCATCGGAATCTCCGCCCAGCCGCACATGATCGCCTCCGTTGGTACTGGGAAGAACGAAGAAGCCTGCCGCGCCGGATTCCTGTATGGCAACTTCACGAAACGACTCTGTACGGTGGGTTGGGTCTTTATTGGACTGATGGTCACCGCCCTCGTAATGCAGGGTTTTCACGGCGTTCACCAGTTGGCCGATCCAGAGGACGCTTTCGGATTCGCCTGCCGTTATCTTCTGTTTCCAGGCGGCCAGGGTCTGCTGATTGCAAGCGTACTCGCGACCAACATGGCCGCCTGCTCGGCTTTCATGGTCAACAGTGGAGCCTTGTTTACCCGGAACGTTTACAGTAAGCATCTAGTTCGCAATCCAAGCGATAGACAGTCCCTGTTGGTTGGGCGCCTAAGCGGCGTTGTAGTCGTGCTGTTGGCCGTTTTCTATGCCGTCTTTTTGATCAGGCGAGTGCTTTATTCCTTTTTGCTTACGGAAACAGTTGCTACGTTCGTCGGCATCAGTCTACTAGGTGGCATTGTCTGGAGTCGGGCGAATCGTTGGGGAGCGTTAGCCAGCTTACTGCTCAGCCTGACAGTGAATTTTGCGCTTTATTACCTCCGCGGCCAAAGGCTAGACCAATGGGATCCGAGTGTCTTCCTATGCGCACTGGGCGTTGGCAGTCTTGGCTTTGTGCTGGTGAGTTTTTTGACAACACCTGAACCGGAAGCTGCTCTGCGCCACTTCTTTTGCAATCTCCAGACACCCTCGGACACTGGGATTCAGGCAGAGACACATAGCGTGGCGGGACCGGTAAATATCCCTAACAAACAAACTGCTGCCGTCGGGAAGCAACTGTTGGTCGTAAACCTACTCCAGCTTAAGCGTGCTTCAATGGGAGTCGGATTTTTCACCGCATACCGCAGCGACCTGAAAGGCCTTGCTGTGGGCTTTGCTCTGGCGCTGGCGATCGTCATGTTTGTTTTTCTATTTTTCAAATGATTATGCGCCGGGGAACACGGAGCAATATCAGTTCACTCTGGAATCCGGGAGCTTGGCTTCTCGGGTTAAGCTGAGAAATGTTTCCGGCCGCGTTTGCTAGTAAAGTTTGGTTCAACGAAATTGTTATGGCTCCAAGCTCGCTCGCGTGGCCCTAGTCAGGATCTATGCGTTGAAGAAGAAACCTTCTTTTCAGGATTTAGCAAAGAGAGCCAAAGTTAGCGCAGCCACCGTTTCTCGGGTAGCGCGCGGCCAGCTCAGCGTCGATCTGGCCATTCGCGCGCGCGTTAAGAAGGCTGCCGAAGAACTCGGCATCGATCTTGAGCAGAGCCGCCACGAAAAGTCGAGCGTTATTGCCTTCGTATTGTCAAACCGCGACATCCTGCATAGTTTTCAGGCTCGCATCTTGCTAGGGGCCGAGAACTATTGTTCCTCGCAAAACAAGGAACTTCTTTTTACTACGTTTCGCTACTCGCAGATCGTACCGTCTAAAGAACTACACCTCCCAGAGATTCTCGGTCAGCGATCTTTGGTGCGGGCTGTCGTTCTGGGCGGAACTAATTCGCCGAACTTATTGAAGGCGTTGCGTGAGCAGAAGATTCCGCTGGCTGTTTTAGGAAACAACGTTCTCGGTGAATGGGATCCCAACGAGTACGATTGTGTATTCTCCGACGATGTGCAAGGAGCCTTTGACCTGACCAGCCACCTGATCGGGCGCGGTCATCGTGACATTTGGTTCATCGGCGATACCGACCTTCCTTGGTATGCGCGCTGCGCGGAAGGCTACTACAAGAGAATGTCGGCCGAAGGTCTTCCACCACGTATGAGCACCATACATTCCGAGGGGCGAGAAATGGGCTATCTTTCCATGCGATCTATTCTCTCCAGCCGCGAACCGGCCACTGCCATTTTTGCTGGCTCCGATCCGATTGCCAGAGGAGTATATGACGCTCTTCGCCAAGCCGGTCTGCGCGTGCCGGAGGACGTGAGTGTTGCGGGTTTTAACGATAGTGAAGCTTCCTTTTTGTACCCTACTTTGACCAGCGTCCGCGAATTTCCCGAAGAGCTGGGACGACATCTGGCTGAATTTGTCCTTCGCCGTGCGGGGGAACCGGATCGGCCAGCGCAGCAATTAATTCTACCCACGGAGGTGGTGTTGCGCGAATCGACCGCTGCACTCGGCAGCAAAGAAGCTACCTTGGGCGTAGCTCCTACTGCGGGCCAGCTCAATTTTCAAGAGAGGTAATCCGGGTCTTTCGCATCCTTCGGTGCAAGCATCAAGCAAGTTGTTGCCGACGACGACACGAACCCGTGCCAGTCGTTGGTGCGTGGTTTCAATGGGTCCTGCATGGCTACTTCGCGTACCATCTAATTCCGACCAACCTGATGCGATTAGACGGCTTCCGCGACGAATTCTGTTCAACATGAAAGTCGAAAGAAACTTTGGACGTCGTGGTAGCGCACGCTGCGACTCCTGGCGGAAGGCAGACTCAACACCGAAGCGATCATCTCTCACGAACTGCCATTAGAGAATTTCGCGGAGGGCTTTCGCGCCACGACGGACGGCTCTGCTATTAAAGTCATTCTCAATCCTGAAATCTTAGAAGGTCCGGCTGCAAGCAGCACACATTGAGCGGTCGATCGCAACGTAGTCGGGCTCAACAAAGATGGTGCTGCGAGAGGCGTCCTGATGCTTCCGACCGAGGGGCTCGCGATCGGTTTGCCCGGCAACACTGGGCGCATCGAAATTGATTGAGTCCTTTCTTTTCGGAGTCTAAACTGGCGATAGTTCTCAGCGGCCGCGCGCACCGGCTAGCAGTGCGTGCTGCCGGTTAAAAGAGAAGGCATATTGCATGGGAGTGGCATGGTTAGATTCTCGATCGGTTTCGATCCACGCTCGGGCGGTATCTACGATGTCCTGTGGGAAGGCAAGTGCCAGCTCGCACCAGACGGCTTCATACAGCTCGCGGAGCAGCCGTGCCTCTTGTTCGACGAGCTGGCGCTTTCGGCCCTGCCGCTTGCCGCTTAGATAGTCCCGTTGACCTGCCCGCGGAAACTGTACCAGTCATAACTGGGTTTTCCACGTATTCCCAAGCTCATTTGTAGCTTTCCTTCGCCGTCATATTAGTCGCCGTTCACACGACGGCGGGGCCGGGTCAAGGCCGAGCGTAGCGAGCCCGTTAGGGTTGCCTTGACCCGGTTTCGCTGTCGTGTTACTCAAAATCTCGACGGCGAATGAAGCGCTGCTCCTGTTCGCAAACTCGTTCGGCGTCGCGTACCCCAGCGCGCTATGTGGTCGAAATTCGTTATAGTCTATCCTCCAACTTTCGATGTGAGTTCTGGCCTGGCGTAGACTTGTGAACCAATGCGTATTCAGGCATTCGTCTCGAAACTTCCCGTTAAAGCTCTCGATATGCCCATTCTGCATCGGCTTGCCAGGCGCAATGTAGTCCAACTGCAGTTTCTTCTGTTGGCACCAGTGGCGCACAGCGGCGCAAACGAATTCCGGACCGTTGTCCACCCGAACAGCTTCGGGTAACCCACGCTCCTCCGCCAGCCGTTCCAATACCCGTACCACCCGTGTTCCGGGGAGGCTCAGATCGACTTCAATCACGAGACACTCGCGCGTGTAGTGATCCACCACGGCCAATGCCCGGAAGCTGCGTCCGTCCGCTAAACCGTCGGTAACGAAGTCCATTCCCCAACGTTGATTCGGCCGCGTAATCGCTATCGGCGCTGGCGCAGCGGAGGCCATCCGTTTGCGCTTTCGCCGCGGCACTTGCAGCCGCAGCTCCTTCGCAATGCGATACACACGGCCGTGCCACACCGGTACGCCTTCCCGCTTGAGCAGTGCGGTCAGCCGTCGATAGCCAAAGCGAGGACGCTCTGCCGCCAGCTCGGCAATCCGCCGCCGCACCCCATCCTCCGCCTTCGTCTTGGCTCGATACCGTTGCGTGGATCGCGTCTGGCCCTTCAGCCCGCAGGCGCGGCGCTCGCTGACGCCATGTACCTGCCGCACATGCGCGATCGCCGCTCTCTTGTCCTCCGGGCTTACCATTTTTTTCCAACCAGGTCCTTCAACATCGTGATATCCAGAGCTTGATCGGCCACAATCCGCTTCAGCTTTCCGTTCTCTTCCTCCAGCTGTTTCAGACGCTTGGCTTCGCTCACTTCCAGTCCACCGTACTTGCTGCGCCATCCATAAAATGTCGCCCCACTAATCCCCTGTTGCCGGCACAACTCGCCGGTCTTTGCTCCCGCTTCGCTCTGCTTTAAAATCCCGATGATCTGCTCTTCACTAAATCGACTGTTCTTCACCTTTGCTCTCCTTCCGCAACTCTCGTTGCTTCGGAAAACCTAGTTTAGAGTGGCTCAGTTCCTTCGGGCAAGGTCACCGTAAGAGCAGCACGGTTTGCAGCGGGCCGTTTTGTTCACGGCACGTTTGTTCGAAGGAGGACGAGGGGTACCCCTCGTCCTCGTGTTAGCGGCTGTTTAAAAAGAGGGCCTCCTCCTCGAAAACCAAGGTGGGCGTGGTCACTCGTCACCTTCCCCTTCCGGGGTGTCGCTGAGCTCGCTATCGAGGACGTCATCGAAAACATGACCCCGGAGCCGTTGCTCGAAATCCGGAGAGAGACGGAGCGGTTGCGGGAGCCACCCGGTTTGTGCGAGATCGTGCTCCGCCACCTTCGCGAGTTCCGCCTTCTTCAGGGACTGCCGGAGCGGTCCTGCTTCTTTTCCTCCTTCTTCGAGCGCTGCCAGGATTTTCGCTTTGGGAATCCGGTCAAAGAAGTTTTCAGCGGTGGGCTGAAACCAGCGGCTCATATCGAAGGCTAGCGCCGCGGTGAGAGCATCGGCGTGTGGCACTCGTCCGCTGTCTCCCGTGTCGTGCTTCGTTTGCATGGCATTCACCGCCGCGGCGCCGAGGAAAGCAAGAAACTGAAGAAGTCTCTCCAGCGGTTGCTGAAGGCACCACACCCACAAACCGGCGAGATTGCGAGGCAGTTGCGCCAGCCAGGCGGAGCGTTGCTGCTCAAAGAAGGCGCGGGCCGAAGAATCGGGGGCGAGTTCGAGACTCGGGTGAGTTTGTGCCAGTTGCAAGCAGCTTCCCGTGCCATAGAGTCGTAAGTCGAGCACAAATTCTTGGATGGCGAACGTGTAGACAATTGCGGCCAGAGCGATCGGAACGTTTTGCGTCAGCTCCGCCGCAATCGCGGCCGTCTTGTAGGCTGTGAGACTTTCGACCAGAGCCGCCGAGTACCCGCAGCCTTTCTCTTCTCCGTCTGGAGAATCGCCCGCCTGAGAGTCGCTATCCCGCTCTGTGGATCGGCCGTTCGAGAAGCTCGCTTCGTCTTGTTTACGGACGAGGCCATAGGTTGTCTGGAGGGTGCCGTTGTGGGCCACAGAGAGGATCGCGCCGGCGGACGCTTTTACGGAGTCGGGGTAATCCTGTTCTTGGGCTTCCCGCAGGGCTTCGATGCGGCTTTCGAGTTCATCGAGCTGGGCATACCGTGCTCGCATCTCGTCGTCCTCCGCGCCTTCCTCGCTGTTTCCGTCAAGATCTTCGCTGAGCTTTGCGTGTTCTTTTTCGAGTGCTTCGAGTTTGGCTCGTTGTTTGGCCGGCAGTGGTTTCGGTTCCGCCGGCACGCGGCGAAAGCCTCCAAGATATTGGTAATCCGTGTCGGGCCGGATCTCGACCCATTTCCAGCCTTGCGCCTGGAGCGTTTCTGCGGCACTGGCGAGCTTCTCCTGGAGCGAACGGTGGAGCAGATCCACGTCACACAGGTAGACGCCTTCTCCGCTCTCGTCGTCGGCAAAGAGGTCGCGCTTGACGGTGCCTCCCGCCGCTTCATAAGCAGCAATGCCGACGAACCGGACTCGTTTATCGGAACCGGGTACGTCGTCCTCCGCGAGCAGGTGGCGGATGGTAGGCGGCTGGCGGTTCCAGCGTTCCAGTTGGCTCCACACTTGTTCCTGCGCCCGATGATCGTCGGAAATCGTGAACGCTTGCAGTAAGTCGAGCGTCATCTCTCCGTAGCGATATCGCTGAATCAGAGCGGGGCTGACCCGCGCCAGGGCCAGACGCTTTTGGACGATGAATTCGCTGATCCCGAAGCGGGCCGCCACATCCGCGGAGGAATGCCCGTTCTCCAGTAGGGAGCGGAACGCTTCGAATTCATCGGCTGGATGCATGGTTTCGTGCTGGACGTTCTCAGCTAAGCTGACTTCCGTCAGATCCGCTTCTTTCGGAAGAACGCGGCAGGGTACGGGAAAGTCGGCTGGGAGCGTGCGAGCGGCCGCGAGTTGCGATAAGGCGAGAAGCCTTCGCTTACCGGCGACTACTTGGTACTTGCCCTTCGCCTTCCGGATCACCAGACTCTGCAGTAGCCCGACGGACTGAATGGATGCGGCCAGAGCCTCGATCGCTTGGTCCGGGCGGGTGCGTCGTACGTTTCCGTCCCAGGCTATGAGTTTTCGCAGAGGAACGAGAATGGTCTCAAGAGTATCGGCAGTTGTATGGGTAGACATCGATTTTCCTTTTCAGTGAAATGTGAATTTGTCCTGCTGGACAGGCATCGGAGGACGAAGGGTGAAGGCCGCGCATCGCGCGCCCACAGGGGGAGCCTTGACCCCGTAGTTACGATGGGAAGACCAGCAGGTAGAGAGAAACAGCTTTAACGCGAACGGGGTTTGCCGGCGAAGCCAGTCTTCCGTTTCGCTTCCCGCATGGCAGCAATCTCGTAGAGATCGGAATAGCAAAGAGCAAAGCTGTCACGGCTCCCCTTTGTGCGGACAAAGACAGCGGTGGCATGGAGTTGACGACGATCGGATCGCCGCGACGTTTGGTGTTGGTCACGCGCACCAGCTTGCGTGCAAGGGGCGTCATCGCGATCGGTCCTTTCGGTCGAGATTCGTTTATGTGGAAGCGATGGGGTCTACTGTGGCCTCAGTTGACGACAGGCAGGCATCTCGCACAGAACCGGAGAGCCGTCAGCGTGCTGCCGGACATTGCCGCTTCCGAATTCGAAGCGCTTACCTCGTACCCGATCAGCTACGAGCGTTGCGGCAAAGTGCGGACGCCATCGAGCCTAATGGCCGGCCGGAGCGAACTCCGTAAACTGGACCAAATACTGGGGATTTGTGACGTTCGCTACGCCGTTCGACTGAGCGCTTTCAAAGCGTTGCCGTGAATCTGTCTTCCCCCTAGAGTTTGTCTCATTTTTGCGGGGAAACAGATGGCCTGAAACGCGATAAATCCCGCCGGGCGATGCGTCGCGAAGCTTCTGCGCCAGAGGAGAGGAGAGCGAGATGCGGGCGGTACGTGCCTCACTTCGCTGGTCGACTGGATAGCCATTTGTGAACGTCACAGGAGAACCTGATCCACACGTCGGCTGGAACGTAAATACCACGTCCGAGCTGGAGACGGAAAAGAACAGGCGACCAGTCCAATCGACGAACTCGCCGTTCCGGCCGAATACGCGGGCGAGGGAGTCTTCAGAACTCCAAGGGTCGACCGGAGGCATCTGGGCTCGCCGGATCGGATTCGGGTCACTCGCAGTTTCATTGCGAGCGCGTATGAAGTCAGTTAGAACGCCGCAAAACCGGTCTTGTTGCTGTCTTCCGCGCGGACCCGTGTACGGAGATGGCTGGGCTGCCGGCTCGGTCGTCCGGGAATGGAACTGGATCTCCTGGATCAGCCAAGTCGAATAAGTGAAGGGCTTGCCTTCGACTTCAAATTGCACGCTGTCAGGCGTACTCGAAAGGTAGCGGCCCTCAATCTTTTGCCCATTTGTCAGCAGTAGCGTGTCGGCGACCGCTAACCTGCATCCGATCGCTACGAAGAGCGGCAGTATGACTCGACCCATCTTCATGTTTTTCTTTGAAAGTACGCGAATCGAACTGCACTTGCAAGCTGGACCAAAATCCGTACAGTTGTTCCTATGCCGGCCGCTGCCTGGAGCCATCTCGTCGTAGCAACAAAATTTTCCGAGGAAGGGATTTGCTGCGAACTGCAGGACGGCCGGGTCCTATCGTTCTCTCCGGAATGGCGCAAGCAAATTTCCGTCACCAATCGCTTGTACGTTCCAGAGGGCGTAATCACCATCGATCGTACAACCGCGCTGCACTTGGAGCGGGACGCGAAACCCGACCTGGCTCAAATTCCTACCGTTGCGGCCGGCCGTCCCAAGCCGAACCGAAACGGGCGCGGCTTTGTCCTGCTCAAGGCAGCAGGCGCCCAGCACGGAATCGAAAAGGTGCTGGTCACGACCACACAAATCCGGGACTACTTCTTCGCACCGGATCGGTCCATCAGCTGGGCAGAACAGCCCAGCTGGTTCGAGGTTCTGGGTGTGCGCGACACCAGTACCCCCGCCGAGATCCGGCTTGCTTATCGCGTGCGTACGCTGGAACTGAAAGCAGGCCTCAGTCCTGCGACAGGTCTGACCCAAGCACAGCTTGCACGAGGCTTGCAGATTGTGATCGACCCAGAACTGCGCCGCGACTACTTGGCTCTGCGGAACGATGCGAATAACATCGTCTCGTTTCCGCCCTGGACGATCGGGAGTCTGCTAGCATCCGGAGAAAAGAGAGGCGACCTCTTCGTGGTCCACGACCTGTTGCGCTTCGTTCCCCAGGCGGAAGAGCGAAGCGTTCGAATCGCACTGCGCCGGTTCCGATTTGAAGGGCCGTTCGCGGTCTATCTTGATGCTCGGAAAAGAATGCTCATGCGGTTTGACGCCGCCGTTCTTCCCCTGCACTGGGAAAGAGGACTGGAATACCTGGGCGCATCTCACCCTCGGGTCCACCAAAGTAAAAGCGACATTCTGGCAGCAGACGCGATATCGTTGCGTAGAGTCCAGCTTCCAGGCAACCACCTGGTTACAACCGTTTGCCAGCAAGCTGACCGTACAGGATTCAGCTTTCCTGGCTAGCCGGTTTGAAGTGGCGCGCGTATTCTGGCACCGCTTCCATCCGCACGCGGAGGTGGTTGCGTTGTTACGCGCGCGTATCGAGCAGCAGCCGATCGAAGCCGGGCAAGCGGCCGAATGGTGCATTTCCCGCGGGGTCCGTGCTCCTATCGATGCCCGGCTGATCAATTGGGAGCCCGAATACGACGAATCGTACTATCGAGAACTGGCCGCGCGCGCGAAAGCGGTTTACCTGTTTCGCAGCGAGTACCTGTTTCTATTCAACGGTACGATCGTCTCGGAAATTCCGCAGACAGGGAATGCCAGCTATATCTTTCACCCCCCAAACTCCCTCGAAGCTTTCCTCGGGCAGTATGCGCGGACCACTCGTCATGCCATACGGAGTGAACCGGCAATTGCCAGGAAGACTCTCGGGTACTGCGGCCGGATCGCGCATCCGAAGGAGACGGCGGTGTGGATCGCCAAGATCGAACGCACGGTCGCAAGCTCGATCGCGCCACGAGCGACGGCGTGAGCCACAGCGCAAACGCGCGACTGTGAAAGCCGGTCAGAGCGTAAACGTATTCTTGGCCTGCCAGTACAAGCGGCGACACTTACTGAGAAGACTCGGTTAGCCGCTTCAACCCGTGACAAGAGGGGATCCCGTTAGCGGCCGCAATTTCTTCTAGTTCAAGCATGGCTTGCTGGAGATCTCGGGACGCCTGCTCATAGCGCGCGACCAACTCCTGAGGAATTTCTGCTGGTTCGTAACTTATTGTGAGGGAACCCGGTCGTCTTGGGAAAAATCCGGAAACGAAATTTACCTGCTAGGAAGGGCAGCGCGAGAACGACAGCCACTGTCACCAAGAACCCGAAAACAGGGTCCAGCCAGATGAATGTCATCACAATGAGGAAGTTCACCGCACACTCAACCAAATCTTCCCATCGGGAAAGACCACCTGGATCGTGATGCTCGATTTTTAATGTGCTCGGACTCATCGGACACAAAATATCGTAACCGTAAGACTCGTCAAGTAGCAGTCGTTCCGCCAGATCCTGATTTCCCGTTTCACTTCGTCTCCTGGAGGCCAAAAAAACGCGGCGACTCATCCTTTTGAACGAGAAGCGTCACTGTACCAGCAACGGTTGTTGCAGGCGGAACGTGAGGCGCGTCTCGGAAGGAACGCGCACACGCTGGCCGGATGTGAGCACTTGACCGAGCGTGCCGAGGGTAGCGCCGGAGCCGGCACCGATCGCCGCGCCTTTGCCGCCGCCCGCCAGCGCCCCGATAACGGCGCCCGCTGCCGCCAGTCCGCCAATGGTCTTTCCGGAGCGAGCGGTGCGAGAGGAGCTTGCTTCCGCTACATCGCTTGAAGCGACATCGTACTGTTTGCCCTGGATGGTGAGGGACCGCAGAGTGAGTGTGAGCTTTGTCTTGCCTGTTAAATGGCCAGACTGTTCCTGTTTCGTCAATACCAGCGAAGCATCGGCGCCGCGGGGCACGATCACATGACCTGTGGGTGAAATAACAGGTTCGTCTAGTGAAGCGCGATACACCTTTCCTACTTCATCATGCGTGGAATCGGCCGAGTCAATTAAGCGGACCAATACGACTGTATCGGCCGGGATCGTGGCTCCCGCTGGAAACGGCGTCGCGGGTGCAGACTGCGGAACGGTAGGCGCAAAACCCTGGGGCTGAGAGTCTGCAGGTGCTGAGTCGAATTTGATGTTTTCGATGGTTGCCGTCTTCAGCGTAAGGGTCTGTCCTGCAACCAGCACCTTGATTTCATCCACACCACCCGCGGCAAAGCCGCCCTTCACTTGGCTGCCATCCTGCAGTGTGACAGTAACAGATTGTGAGGCCTGCACCAGGGCTGCGAATAGGAGCAGGGCAAGAAATCGGGTGGGAAGGACTGCGTTGAGTTTAATCATTTGGATATATCGCGCATCCTTTGAAAAGGAATCGACCGCTCTTCGTAATTAAATACCCCAAAATGCGGGTATCTTGCAACCTGGGAAATGCGCCGAGCTGGCCGGTTTGGAGTTAGAGCAAGCACCGTATCGAGGAAAGTAAACCGGCCTTGCTCGCTGTCGGAATCCGGCCCGGCATTCCCTCTCGGAGAAGCAGGTCGTCTGGAATCTGCGCTTCCAGGAACTTCCGTCTTCTAGCAACCTTTTGCGTGTTCCAAACGTCGAGACAGGGCGCTTCGCAGCAGTTACGGCGCCACATCTCCTAGCCAGCGATTCGGTTGAAAGGAAAAACTCGACTCGGCTTCCAGCTCGACAAGTTGCAAATACACGTTCTGATTGTCCTTGCATCAGCTGGCCGCAACAAGGTCTGATGCGGAGGAGAGGATGCAGAAGGTACAAGAAACGCGGGAACATCCGTAGCGTGTGTATGCCTCATGCAGCGGCTGCCCTCGCTCTCGCAAAAATGCAAATACGCCGCATGCGCCCAGTCAGAGCATGGGATGCCAGTTCCAGCCAAAGGTGCCCGTTCGTTTGCGAATAAGCCGCGGCTGTGGCGTGCAGATCGCCGCTTTGGACCGGGTCGCACTTTCCGCGCGCCGGATACCAATGACGGACAAGATGGCCGAGCCAGGAAAACGAGTCGCAAGTGCCCGGCATGCTACGGCCGTCTTGAGTTCGCTGGTGCAGAAGCGCGTGCCCGCAGCGCTCCAGGTCATAATCAAGCGAACACAGTCAAGGTTGCTGTACCGAGCCTTGTTACCCTCCCAGCATTGGTGCCGACGGGCCAGGAGGCCTCCAGCGCTACGGCGAACGATAAGCAGCTCTGTCCGAAGCGACTGAGCCAGCCGCTTGCAGAGAAGCTGTTGGCCACCGGAAACACTAACCGCGACCGGGCAATTCCGGGCAAGTGCGGTCTCCACTTCGGGAGTAACCGCTATGTCATGAAAAAAAGCCTCAGACGTGAGTTGAAAAAGAGCGAGTTGAGACATGCAGTGGATCCAGGTCGCAAACCGGCAACGAAGTCATTGAGATTCGATCGAGCGAGACGGCGTGACCGAATTCACTGAGCCATCGACTCCTGCGAGTCAAGAAGAACCGTTTAGGTCTGAGAAGACCGTCGATCTGGACGGAGACGGAGGTCGGCGTTGCGTGGACAACGGTGCCGGCATGACGGCTTGCCCCGACGCTCGGGTACTGGAGGACGATGCGGTCGCCTGCACGAAGAGTGTGTAATTGCGGCATAAAGACCTCAAAAAACGCGGTACGACGTATCGTTTTGCGTGCGCCGAAGAAATAGGATACAACCAATTTGGAATAGAGAATAGAGAACCGTGTTGCCACTACTGCAAGAGCCGCTGACAAAAGAAGAATTTGAGCGGGGGTTGCTCACCCTTGATCCCAAGGAAGCGGACTCCAGACGTGAGTTCTGGACCCTGTGTGAAGCGCTGCAAGCCATGACAGACACCAAGTGTCCGCCGCCGAATTGGTTTATGGATTCGTTCAAAGAGGTGTTGGACCAACCTTCCGAAGAACGGGCCGAGCCGTGGCGCGACCTTCGGCATCGGTTGCTCGAGCACATGGGCGAGTTTCAGAAAGAGCCCCGGGCGACGCGCAACCGACATTATGCTCGCCGTTTCTCGGAACGATCTCGTTTTTGAGTAGGACTAATTCCTCGAGAGCCGCCTCACCCGGAACGCTCAAGCGGCTTCCTGCTGGGCTTGTTTTACTTACTGATTTCGGCAAACAGCGACCTCGTTTGTTTCGGCGCATCAATGACAGCACCCGGGAACATTCTGCCGGCCACAACGACTGCTCGATCGACCGGCTGCGAAACCGGGACATTAGTCCCCACCTCACAGGCCATCGACGAGCATCAGCCAGACGCGGCGGCCTGCTTTGAAGATGATCGTTCGCATGAGCCCGCTCCTTTAGGGTTTGAGTGCAGTGCGAATGTGAATGGCGAGTCGGCAACTGGATAGATCGCGCCTTCGCGAACCAATTCCATGAGCACCACATCGACTTCCAGTTCCTCGGCAAAAAAGCTCAAGCCAGAGCGCAGCACAAGTGCATCGCGTGTAACGATCCATTCCTCACATTGCCGAATAGCGGTCAGAAGCTGGGCCCGGATCTTCATCGGTCCGGAACAACCGGAAAAATAAGGAATGAGCGCACGGAACGCAGCCCATTCCTGCTGCTTTGTGGGCATGATTGGAACTCCTGAAGGAAGTCATGCCCGCTACCTTTACCAGCGGGCTGCTTCTATGCGGTTCCCATATAGACGGTCGCTCCGAAGGGAGCTTCGGTCTGCTCGGTGCTGGCCCAGATTACGGGCCAAGACGGCTCTTGTTCTGGAAAGGTCCCGCATAGATCGGTCAGAAACACGACCGCATGCGGGTCGATGTGTTCTGCTTTCAAATAGGCGACGACGGGCCGGAAATCCGTACCGCCTCCGCCCTTTGGTTGGAGCTGAATGGGCTGGCCGAATTCGAAGATATCGGCGCGCTGCACGGCTGTATCGAAGTAGAGGACATGAACGCGTTCGGGGTGATTCTCCTCGACCATCGCCGTCAATTCGGCCGCGAATAACGACAGCGTTCGATTGGCAATGGAACCGGAACAATCGATCGCAATCGCGAGTTCGCCTGCGCCTTCCTTGTGCAGTCCTGGCAGATACAGACCGGAACCGAGGAAGCGTCGGTTGGGGCGCGACCACGTGTAGTCGGTTGCCAGGGTTTCAGAGAAACAGCGCCGCAGTGCCTCTTTCCAGTTGACCGAGGCCTGGTCGGCTGCTTCGACCGCGCGCTCGACACCGAGCGGACATTTGCCCGCCATCTTGGCGGCCGACTGCGCTTCGTCGACGGCAATGCGCCATTCCCGTTCCTGCTCGCGAAGTTGCTCAGCGGTAGCAGGCGCACCCGGCACGTCGGTGTTTGGAACGTCGAGCACTTGGCCATACCCTCCTGGTGTCTCCGGCACCTGTGGCGTTGAGCCTCCCTGCGACTCGTCGGCATTTGCTGGTGAGTCTTCTTGGGAAGAAGTCGTGCCGGAGGATCCGCCGTTGTGGGACGGAGAGGAACCGGATCCGCCGTCCTCCTGGGCGAGCAAAGCATAAATCTGTTCGGCGCTCGTGCGACGGAAGCGATCCTCGTGGAGCACGCCCGCCGGCGGGTATAGGCCTGCGTCGAAGAGCAGAGGATTGATCGCGTAGTCGCAGGCCATGTTCCAGACCTTCGGATCGCGCTCGCCCCGCCGTGTATGGTGCTGCAGAGCGGGGTGCAAGACCTCGTGCGCCAGCAGAAAAACCAGCTCGGAATGGTGTAGCTGGGCGACCGCCTAGGGATTGTAGAACAGCGAGATTCCATCGGTAGCCATCCAGGGAATCCCGCTCATCTGTTCAAACCGCAAGCGGAACAACAATGCGCCGAAGAACGGGTGACTCAGCAGGAGATCGGTTCTCGCCCGGGTCAGGCGCTGCTTCACTCCGATTGTTTCTGGAAGCTTGCGGTTGGATTCATAGCTCATCGCATTAACTCCGTTTCGTTCTCTTTGGAACCGAAAAACGCCTACAGGGGGCGTTTCAATGGACAGAGGTGAGGGGTTATATGCCCCTCGCGCTCACTGAGCCGTCATATACGCGGCCATATGGGAAAAGATTTGCTCGGTCGTTTCCGCCGCTGGCATTTCGACCGGAGAAGGTGGCTCGGCTTCCGCTGGTGTCGATGGAGGGGTATCGGCGTACTCCATATAGGCGGCCATGCGCGAGGCAATGTCGGCTGCTTCTTGCGCGGTGGTGGCCCGCAGCAGGCCGTTCGCCTTGAGTTCCTGCGCACTGGCCGAGCACAGACGGGAGCGAATCTCTTCGATGGAGGCGTTCAGTGTTGGATCGCCAGTCAGATTGAGATCGGGAAGCACGTTGATGAGCTCGACGACGTTGTCGACGACCGAAGCGTATAACTTCCCTTCGGGCTGCCGCAGGCGAGACACCATGTGCTCGACCAGCTTGCGAAGCCTCAGCCACAGCTCTTGCGTTCCCTTTTGCAAAGACACCCGCACCTGGGCATCGATATCCCGCGAGATCCGCGCCCGCTGCTCTTCGGAGAGCGAGACGCGGAAGTCCTCGCCGCTCGGGATCGGCAGAATTTCCAGACGGAGCTCGAACTTCTCGCGGATCTTTTGGGGATCAGGGTAATCCTCGGGCCGAAACAAGCCGTTCAATTCCATGCGGCCCTGTTCGATGTAACTTGGATACTCAGCCAGAAATTCGTTCACCGCCAGGTAGAACCGGCGCTCCCAGTCCTTCATTTCCTCAGCGAGTGAAAAGTAGAGGCTCGCCGGCAGGATGCGATACCCTTCATCCGACCAGGGCAGCGTGATCTTGTACACGTAGGTGCGAATTTGCCCAGCCAGAGTCTTGATAGCGTCCAGCTTGGCGGCCTGCTGCAAGAGCTTTTTGTTATATCGCCCAGCGCTCTCGCGAGCGCCGTGCTGATCAGCTACTTGCCGGCTGACTTCCTTGTCGTATTTGGTGGCCGTCCAGACACTAATATGAACGGCGGCCAGCATGGCTTTTTCGGTTATCAATGAATCACCCCCGCGTGTTGTACGCTGAATCCGATAAATTCCGGTGTGTGACAGAGAGACGGGTCGCGCTCGGTGGCATCGCGGATGGCGAGCACTTTAAATTCGACCGGCAGCCGGTCGAGGTACGTGACCGCGCGGCTCAGCGACTGATCGGTCACATAGCGGCCGATGGCCGTCGCTACGGCATACTGCGCCGACGGTTCGCCCGGGAGCGGCGCACGTTCTGGATGGAGGAAGATCTGATCGATGGCGGGCAGCTCCCGATACAGGCGCAGAAAGGCGGTCAATTCGCCCGCCGCGCCTTCCCCTATGGTTCCAGCCAGCAGCTCGAATTCGAGTTCCGCGCCGGCGCCCTGCGAGCCCCGTAGAACTTTCGAGGCCATTTCCCAGGAGCGTGGGGTGGGCCAGGCGTTCGCATCGAGCGCTCCTGGCTGATGCAGGAGGTCCGGCTTGAACCGCAGAAAGGCAATGACTTCCGGCAGGATATTCGCTTTGAGCGCCCATTGGCACCACTCTGGAAGATCGGTGTCGAGTGTGACGTGTACGAATCGTCCTCGCAGCGGGCGGGGCATGCTGAAGTGAACCCCGCGATCAGAAGCGGGATTGCCGGCGGCAAGCACCACCCAGTCGGGCGGCACAGTGTATTCGCCCAAGCGGCGATCGAGTACGAGCTGGTAACAGGCAGCCTGCGTCAGCTGTGGCGCAGACGTCAGCTCATCCAAAAACAGGATGCCGCGGCCGTGTTTCGGGAGAAAACGGGGGACGGCCCAAGCCGTTTCCCCGGCATCGACGTGCGGTATGCCGCGCCAATCCACAGGATCGAGCTGCGAGGCGCGCACATCGAGAAACTCATAGCCAAGGTCACGCGCGACACGCGACACGATTTGAGATTTGCCAACGCCCGGCGCTCCCCAGATGTGTAAGGGAACTTGTTGTCCGATGGCGCGCACGATGGAGTCATAGAGATGAGATGGTGTCAAAGCGGGTCTCCTAACAGAAAAAGGTCGCAGGCGCAGTGGGCACCTGCAACGGTGTGGGTGGGCAATGGTTCAGAACGAGAAAGCGAGTTGCACGCTGGGTGCTGCTGAGACTGCTGCTTGCTCGAGAACCTCTGGAAAAAACAGAGTAGGGACTTTCGCCCTTTCCGGCGTTTTTTCCGCGGCGGACGGCGGCATATTGGCGGACTGCCTGCGCTGCTGAGTCAGTGTTTTCCAGACAGCGGCGGCGCATTCGCCGATGCCCTTCTCAGTCACCAGTTCGCGCGCCAGCGCCGTCAGCACATCGTCGTCCTGTTCCATCGCGGTCAGACCATGGCTGGAGAGTTTGCCTTCGAGTGCGAGCGAAACAAGCATTTTCTTTCCCATGAGGCGAAGGCAGCGTTCCTGCGCGGTCCCTGCATAGCTCATGTAGCAGACGCGTACGGGTTTGGTTTGCCCGATGCGCCAGCTGCGGCGGCTGGCCTGGCGAAGAACGTGCGTCGAGTAGCCTGTTTCGTAGAAGAAAATGGTCGGCATCTCGAGCAGATCTAAACCGGTCATCACCAAGCGCGGGTGAGCGATGCAGACCTGCATGCCCTGTCGCAGTTTCTCCTCGTACCAGGCTTCGCGCCGCTCGGGCGGCACGTGTGTGGTCAGAACTTCAGTGCGAATGCCTTCTTGTTGGAGCAGATCGCCTAGCCGCTGGGTGACATCGCGCTTCTGGGTATAGACCGCGAACACCTGGCAGTTGCGACCTTTTGCCAGCTCTGCGCGAACCTCTTCGAGCAGACGGCGTTCTTTGGCGTAGTGGAAGCCACGATCCAGTTCCGCGGGCGTGGAGATGAGCACCTTCTGTCGCTCGCCGCTTTCCCGATCCTGGACATAGGCCGTGAGATTCCCCATATCGAAGGGCCGGTCGGGATAGAGCAACAAGGCATTCATACCGACGCTCAATACGGACTGGCTTCTCCCATACTCCTCGAGTGCCTTCTTGATGTCCTTCTCAAGAGAACGATAGGCTGTCGCGAGTTCCGGATCCATGCGTACCGTCAGCACGTCTTCTTGGTAGGCGGGCAGCGCTTCGGCAATATCTTCGAGCGACAGGAAGGCGGCCGTATCCATCAGGAAGTGGCCGAACAAGAGCGGCGAAGCTCCAGGACGGCGCTTCACTTGTTTCGTGACACGTGCTTCGGAGCAGGCATTGTCGGTCGGCTCGATGGTCGTGATATGTTCGAGAACGCCGTACGCTTCCGCAAACCAACGCAGGCCGGACTGGCTGTATTCGAAACCCGCCGCCAACATCTTTTGGGGGTGCAAACGAAACAGGTTGTTGAACGCCTCGTCCGCATAGCCTCCGCTGTATGTGCCCGTCAGCGCGAGGGTTCGCTTGGCACAAGAAGCCAGCGTTCCGAGTGCCTGGCCCTGGGCAGTATCGTTGGCCAGCTCGTGCATTTCATCGGCGATTGCGTAATCGAAGAAGCCCTTGAGATACTGGCCGATGAACTCAACCGGAGCAGTGCGGCGAATCCGTTTGCCATCTGCCTGCCAAAGCGGACTGAAGAAGGTGCGCCGGCTCTTTTCCGGAGCTTCGGGATCCGGCATCACAACTTCGGCGTGCTTTGCCTTGCGGAAATCGGGCGCACGCAACTGATCCTCGGCTGCCAGAATCGGTTTGCCGGTATCGGGATTGACCACGCAACCGGTGAAGTGGCCCGAACGCGGGACACGGTACGCGTGCCGCCAGAAATAACCGAGCTTCGCTCGTTCCCGCGAGACGATAAAGACAGACGGACCCGGACACAGCTTGCGCCAACGCTCACGCGCGGAACGATGCTCTTTCGCCAGGCGCAGATCGGTGAGGGTGGCTTTGAGGCCTTCCCGGCGGACGTGGCCGCTGTGGAGACGGACCTCGTTCACACCGGAATACCCGTTAGACCCTACGCCATTGCGCACACCGTCTACGAGAAACACACGCACGCCCGGGATTGTCAGAAAACACTCGCGCGCCCACTTCAGCACCAGCTGGGGCGGCGCCATCGCGATCGCGCTGAAACCGCGGCCCTGCGCGTGAGCGAAGATGCTCGCGAGCGCAATCAGCGTTTTGCCGGTTCCGCACTCGGCAATGGCCGAAGCACTCGACTGGGTTTCCCAGGCGTTTACGATGCCCATGATGGCCAATTCCTGTCCGGGGAAGGGCTGGCGCTTGAGACGCTTCAGCAACGGAGACACTGGATCGCCCGGCTGATGCAAAGGCGGGAAGCGGGACACAACTTGCGCGCCGATCTCATTTGAGAACGTGCGCAAGTAGTCCGAGATCGTTTGGATTTCTGGCACTGAGGCTTCCTTTCGGAGAATCGCGCAGCAAGCGCGTACAAGAGTAATGAAGAGGAAAAGGAATCTGGCCACAATTCAGAGCGCGTGGCCCAACACAACAGAGAACGAGAATGCGAAATTAGGGAGGGTCTATAGCAAAGGCCTGTCGCACGTTCCACTTGATCGAGGGTGTATCGGGAATGTCCAGTGTCCGAGCCTTAAGGGCGTTTGCAATGATCTCGAGTAGGTTCTGTTTCGTCGCTTTTACGAGTACCGGACGGCAGCCAATTCCTTGCAGTTTCTGGATCATGTTTCGGGTGTCCAGTTGATTGGCAAGCCAGTGACTCCAGCCCGGAAGCACGGGAAGACCGAACCGCACACCGAGACGGTAGGCTAGAAACTCCGGTTCCGCGCTGTAGAGAAACGGTTCGGTCCGCTTCTGAATTTCCGCCGGCCTGAGTCTCAAATAGCTCTTGCGACACAGCGACAAGATGCCGCACTGGTTGTTTGCGCCCCGGTGCCTGAAGGGATCCGCGAAAGGTGTGCGCGCGCGCTCGCCCAGGCTGACGACAAACGGGGAGAGACCGGGTCCGGTAAGGCGAAAGCTCGCCTGGTCGGCAACTGCGGCGTGAATCGCTGCCAATTCCTGTTCACCGCCGAAGACGGAGAGCAGATGGCAGCGCGGCGCCTGGCTGGAATCAGGCGCTGGTTCGACAATCACGCGATCCATGGTCACGGTGATATGCGTGGCTATGGATTTGGTGGAAGTGGCTGGCTTGATGTACTCAAGCCGCCCCAGGCGCAGGTGCGCATTTTGCATCGTTTTCCTCCGAAAGCTCGGCCACACGGCCGTCAGCGTAGATCAACGTGAGCGCTTGGGTGAAGCGCTCCCGGTCGCGCAGCGTGGTCACGCCCCGGTCGTCCGTCTCTTCGACGTGATCGATCTCTTTACTGGTTTGCCAGCAGGCGACATGGCGCAGCGCGCCTTGTCCGAAAACACCGTTCAACAGACCGGAGCAACTGAGGATACCGGCATGGCCTTCATGGAGCGGCGTAAGTGGACGGCCCGCCATTTGAACAGGTGGCGCGAACACGCTGCGAACGGCTTCACGATAAGCGCGCGAGGACGGGAGCAAATTCTCAATTGCATCGAGCGGCTGATTTCGATGCTCAGATCTGGCCCAGCGTGATGGAGTGATTTGGCCCACCTGGACAACCCTGGATGACAAGATTCCGGGGATGGACAGGAGAGCCAAGGTGGAGCTATTTGAAGAGATCCGGCGAGGGTATGCGGCAGGAGAGACGATTCTTGCACTCGCCCAGAAGTATCAGGTGCATCGGCGCATGGTGCGGCAGGCACTGGCGAGCGCGGTGCCGCCGGAGCGGAAAAAGCAAGAGCGGGTGCTGCCGAAACTAGGGCCGGTAAAGCAGTTCATCGACAGCCTTCTGGAGCTGGACGGTGAGGCCCCGCGCAAACAGCGGCATACCGCGCGGCGTATCTGGACTCGGTTGTGCATGGAACATTCACAGCATCCGGTGGCCGAGTCCACCGTGCGTGGACGGAAGCGCGCCCTGGGGTTAGCCCATCGCGGTGTCTTCGTGCCGCAGAGTTATGCACCGGGCCAGGAAGCGCAAGTGGATTGGTTCGAAGCACAGGTAAAGCTGGGTGGCGAAGCGCGGAAGCTGCAGTTCTTCGCGATGCGCAGTATGAACAGCGGCGGGGCGTTTCACCGTGCCTATACTAACGCGACGCAACAAGCCTTTCTGGAAGCGCACGAGCATGCGTTTGCTTACTTTGGCGGTGTCTTTCGAACGCTTCGTTACGACAACCTGGCCAGTGCCGTAAAGAAGATTTTGCGTGGCTACCGGCGCGAAGAAACCGAACGCATGATCGCTTTTCGCTCGCACTGGGGTTTTGCCAGCGAGTACTGCCAGCCGGCACGCGGTAACGAGAAGGGCGGCGTGGAGATGGAGTTGGGTTGGTTCCGGCGCAACTGGTTGGTGCCGGTGCCGGAAGCGGACGATCTGGAGAGCTTCAACGCTTGGCTTCTGAGCCGTTGCGGAGAAGCGCAGCAACATATCATCAGCGGTCGCGAAGCCGCCGTCGGCGATGCCATGCGGGACGAGCAGTCGCACTTGCTGCCGTTAGTAGCGGAGCGGTTTGCCATCGCGGAGACGATCTATCCGGTCACGGTGGATGGACACGGTCGCGTGAAAGTAAGAGCCAACTGGTATTCGACGCCGCTTTATCCGGGCTCCCGGGTAACGGCGCGGGTGTGGCCGACACACATCGAGGTGTGGCGTGATGGTGAGTTTGCAGCGCGGCACGAACGTTGTTACGGACGCGGGCATCACATTCTGAACCTGGAACATTATCTAGATGTGCTGGAGAAAAAGCCCGGCGCGATGAAGAGTTCGACGCCGTTGCAGCAATGGCGTGCGGCGGGGCGCTGGCCGGGATGTATGGATACGCTCTGGCAGCAACTGGAAAGCCGCCACGGGAAGGCCTACGGTACGCGCGAGATGATTATGCTGGTGCGCGCCGGGACGGCCGGCGATGCGTGGCCGCGCTTGATCACAGCAGTGGAAGAAGCGCTGCGCATCGGCGTAAGCGATGCTGCCGCCGTGCTGCATATTTTGCACATGCCCGACGCCCATGATCGTCAGCGGTACGCTTTGGCACTCGCCGAAGATCTGAGACAGTTTGAAAGGCCAATGCCGGTAATGGATGAATATGACTCGTTGTTAAGTCATGCGCCGATGCTCCACGAGGTGATTCAATGAGTCAACGGACAGAGGCCTTGGAACAGGCCAGCATCCGGCAGTATTGCAAGACTGTACGCACACCGGCCATCGCGGCCAACTTTATTCCCCTAGCCGGACAGGCCGTCAAAGAACAGCACAGCCATGTGCGCTACCTGGAAGCGCTGCTGGCAATAGAGTGTGAAGAGCGCGACCGTCATGCCATCGCCAACCGTATCCGGGACGCGCAGTTGCCACGCTTGAAGACGCTGGATGAGTTCGACTTCGCGAAAGCGCCCCAGATCCCAGCCGCGAAGATCCGCGATCTAGCGCAGGGTGGTTACATCGAACGCAGTGAACCCGTCGTTTTGATTGGCGATTGTGGAACGGGTAAAAGCCACTTGGCCACCGGGCTCTGCTTAGCCGCATGCCATCAGAAACGGCGCGTTCGATTCATCACTGCCGCGGCGTTGGTGAATGAGCTCATCGAAGCCAAACAGAACGGCCAAGTGAAACGGCTGATGCTGCGATGGATGAGGTACGATCTCATTGCACTGGACGAAGTCGGCTACGTCCCGCTGGCCGATGTCGGTGCTGAGTTCCTGTTTCAAGTGATCTCAGACCGGGCTGAACGAGCCGCATTGATCGTCACTACGAATCTGCCATTTTCCGAGTGGACCACGGTGTTTCCTAATCCACGGCTTTGCAAGGCGCTGTTGGACCGAGTGACGGATCGCGCTCACATCATCGAAACCGGCACCGAATCATTCCGGTTCAAGCGAACGATGGAAGGGAGGAAAAAGAAATGAGAGCTGCCGCGTTGCCGCATGGTGACCACCCCGGCGTCCCTTCCGCTTAAAACGCGCCGCCCTCGGGCGTCGCCAAGCTCCACTCCCACCGGAGCGGTCACCAACAACTCTGAATGGAAATGGGGCAAACTAGAAACTACCCAGGTGGGCCAAATCTGCCCATCACAAGTGGGCCACGCCGGAGCATCACAATCAAGATGTCGCTTTGAATCGAGTTCAGCTTGTTGAGGTCTCCTCCGATCGTGTTGAGCAGGCTGCCGTTGATATGCATGAGGCCGAGCGCCATTTGAATGCAGCAAGGGCTCACGAACTGACAGACCGCCTGTTGCGGCATCAGCAACGCAAGCAGGACAGTGGTCGCGAGCGCCGGATAGGTATGAGCCCGTATCCAGCTGGCCACATTCTGCAAAGCTGCTTGTGATCGATTCCCGAGTTTCATCCGTCTTCTTCCTTTTCTTATTTGGTGGTCAGGATATGACCGACGGTCTGCTGCAGATCGTTCGCCGCGTTGATTGAGCCTTTCAGCTCTTCAGTCCTGTGCGCCAGCTGCGCACCCTCCAATCGCAGGTAGGCTGCCAGCATTTTCTGCGTGGCGGCTTGCGAGCGAAGCATCGTCACCAGTGCAGTCGAAGTGATATAGGGAGCTGTGCCAGGCGTGGCCGAGGTGCTCATGGTTTCCAGCTGATCCCCTACGGCTCTTACCGTCGTATTCACCTGCTCACCGCGCTTCACCTGTTCGAGTGTGTCTAACGTGAGTGCATCGTCTAAGTCCGTGAGGTCTTTGTCGGCGGGAGACATTCTGGCATCCGTCGGCACGGCCCCAAATACGTTCTGAAAATGAATCACCAATTGCGGTTGGTTCGATCCGATGCGGTCGGTCATCACTTGTTCGAGAGAGCGCGCTTGAGCGAGCGTCGCGCTCGCGGGAATGTACTGCGACAGGAGTTGCATCGGGTGCTGATAGGTATTCAGCCAGTTCGTCGCGTAGCCGCGTGCCTGCTTCATCAGCGCCTGTGGCCAGACCGCGACCTGCTGGACGGACCGCACGTCATTTTGCACGGTATTGATCGTGCTGAGGAGCGTGCCGAGCGCGGTATTGATCGTCTTGAGCACCACGCTCACCCCGGACAGTAATCCCTGCGCCTGCGCCTGCGGCGGCCGCAGGAGCAGAATGGTCAGAACAACGCCACCGCCTAGCGCCAGACGCTTTCCCTCTTTCCGATTGGCCCAGAACAACACTCCCGCAAACAGTACAACCACCGCCGTCATCATGCAAACACTCCTATGGGGCCACTGTTGCCAGGGCTCGTTCCGATTCTTCCTCCCGTTCCAGATCGAGCAATTCTTCTTCGGGCAGCGCCGGGAGAGCGGACAGCCCGTGAGGGAACTTTCTCGCCAGCTCGCGATACACGTCGAGCGGCGGGCGCGCGCTGTCGTGGCCCAGAGACCAGGCGCGATAGCGCTTCTCCCGGGCAAACGAGGTGCAGATCCAATACAAAAGCGGCGTAGGCACCAGACGGACGATCTGACTGGTTTCGTTGTCCCCCAGCACCAACAGCACCTCACTCGAGCGCCCAATCATAGGGGCCGGGAAGTTCTTCACCGTTTCGACTGCCCGGTCCGACAAGTCCACGTGTGTTTTGAGCGCAGCGCCGTTGCCCTTCTGCCTGCCAATCCATTTGATCGAAGTCGACTGCAAAATGCCTGGGCCGGCCGGACGCGGCCGTTCCGGTGTTCCGGTGTAATCCTCGATCGCCTGCGAGACGCCCCAGATACTGGCATTATTGGTGCGCGCTGTCCGGAAGCTCTGCTCGACCTGGGGCACCATATGCGGCGAGTCGAGCATGTCCCAGTTCTCGTCCAACACCACTATCGACCGCCGTCCCTGATTGGCGGTCGAGCGAGCGGCCATCTGCTGCGCAATGATCATCGGGTAGGTCCGCGCCAGACGTTTGTCACTATTGAGCGGCTTGACATTGAAGTAGAGCCAGTTGCTGTTCGCACTGAAGGTCGTTCGCCGGTCGAAGAGCGACGCATAAGAACCGTCTCCAACCCACGGCTTGAGGCGAATCGCCGCCCTTCGGGCTTGTTCCGCAACGCCGGGCACTTTGTCGTGCCAGTGCTCGAGCTCGCTGTACAGTTCGGAGAAGGTGGGGACATCGCTCGCCTCGGCAAGCGCCGGTAGATTTCCCCGATTGCCTGGTCGAGAATGCTTTCGAGGATCGCCGGATCGGCCTCCCCTGCATCGGCATACGAGCTGGAGCGCATCATTTCGAGCGCCACGTTCTTTAACCCGTTCTTCTTTTCTCTAGCCGGCAGCTTTGACCGGCGGGCAAATCCCAGGCATTGAGGGCATGCTCGCCATCGAGCGAAACGGTAATCGTCTTCCCGCCCATCAGATCGACCAGCGGCTTATAGGTCACGCCGGATTCGATGATGCAGAACGAGGGATTCGAACGGGCGGCCATGAGCAGCAGAGCCTGCGACAAAAAGGATTTGCCGCTGCCCGAAGCAGCCACGATGAGCATGTTGTAATTGCCCAGGCTAGGGTTAAACATGTCGAATCCGATGAGCTGCCGCATCGGAGTTTCGAGTAACACCAAAGGCGTACTCTCCATCCCCTCCCACGGGCCTTCGAGGGGCAGTAAATTCGCTGCTACTTTCGACGAGCACTCGAGTTCGCGCCGGGTTTTTCCGCATAGGCCGGGTAAAGATTGAATGTAGAGGCGGCGCACCGCTTCTTTCTCGTCCAACACCTTGCTGCCTTCCGTCGCAATGAGAGCCGCGCGCACGCGCTCGCGGCGGCGTACCAGTTCCTGGTGTGCCGGCAGCCGGTCGGCTGGGGTCAGAATGGGACGCGAGGTCCGCACCACCACGGTTAAGCTGTACTCGACCAATCGCTCGCGCCCCGCCAGGATCGCCTTGAGTGTTTCGGTAATACTCTCGCCGGCGACGGCCGCGGCAATATCCGTCCGGGCTTGGGCGTCGGCACCGCGCTGGGCCGATTCGGTGCGGGTCAACCGCTTCGTAAGCGCATGATGCGTTTTGCTTTCGCCAGGAATCACGATTTCCGCCGAACAGCTCACGGGAAAGTCGAGATCGATCAGCTTTCGCATGAGGCCCGGGAAAGACTTCTCAGGCGACCATTTCATCGTGAGGATGCTGTACAGCAGTCCATTCATCTGCTGCCAGCCAGGCCCTTCTTCTTCAATTCCCACGTCCGTGATCCACTCCCGGATGCTGCGCGTGCCGAGCTCTGCACGCCAGGGCCGCGTTTGCACCACATTTGGATTCAGGGTCCGGAGCAGCTCGATCGACAGCTCTTCGCTCGTGAGACGCTCGTACTGTAAGCCCGCCAGGGTGAGCAACGATTGATAGCCCGCGAGCAAGCTTTCGAAGGTGGAGCGAATGCGCTCGTGCTCCTCATACGATCTCTGGATCTGATAGCTCGGAAGGAAACGGCCGAGAAAAGCGAGACCGTTCGCTTGTCCCAGTCTCTCGTCGAGGAGCGTGTAGAGCCGGGGATCCAGTTGAAAGCCGATCCTGTACTGACGTTTGATAAATTCCCCACGCCGGTCGCGCTCGCGCCACGTTTTGAACTGCTCGCCATCGACTGCCGCCAAAACGGGATGCGAAGAACGCAGTTGTCCCTCCCAGTTATCGAGCAGTGCCCCGACTCCCTCCGTCGTGTCGTACCGGATCTGCAGCCGGAGCGCCCGGTTATCGGGCATCGTTCGTAACAGAGCATGCAGCGCTTCGCTGATTTCGTTCCGCTGTTCGTCACTCTGGCAATACGTGTTGAGTGGCGACACCTTGTACAACGCGCTCAGTGCGCCATTCCGCAGAACGGTGTAGTTGTCGACGAACTCGAGTAACGGAATCTGGCTGCAAAAAGCGGGGTTCTTGGCAGCATTCTCCACTTGCTTGCTGGTCTCAGGCATGCATACTCCTTACAGGTCCTCACGCAAATAGGGTTTCGGCTCGACGGGATCGGGCTCCGAAGCGCACCAGATCTTCGGCAATCGCATATAGGCCACCAGATCGAGTAAGTACGACGGCGGCCGGTTGTACTTAAAGAGCCGAATGGCAACATACGTCAAAATGACCACCAGCCACGGCAGGACTACCTCCGCCGGCACTCCGAAGAGGGTGCGGTGAATCAGATTGGCCGCAAACTCGGAACCGGCCCACAACAGCCCAAGCAGGATCAGATCCTCGACCTCAAAGCGGAACCAGAGCATTTTGGCCCGCAGGTTCCGCTGTACTCTCACTGTTTCGAGTGGCATCGCTTTAATGGAGACCGGCTGCTCCTTGTTGAATGAAATAGAGGATCAGCTTGACGATGCCCGACAGACACAGCGACATCAAGCCAATGAACACGTGATGCACAGGCCCCCACACGCGAATATGCCCCGTCCGGGAAAAGATGCCACTGCCAGCTCCAATGGCTTTGGCTAACTGAGTGACCGCGTTCATGGGAAGAATCACATTCGCCAGCCAGTTGCCGGCGGAGTACAACGCGACGTAGTACGAATCGGGATCGCTCGGCTGCGTCTTCCCCGCAAACGCTTCGAGCAGTCGCATCAAGCCGGGGATCAGAAACATGCCCCACGCCGCATACCAGTAATGCGTGTAGAGGCTGTGGGACTGACCGTAAAAGTAGATCGCCACGCACAGAAAGAAAGCACCCAGCAGCGGGCAGGTGACGTTCGCTGCCCAGTTCACCGCGTGTAGAAGGCCGTGGTAGAAAGTCATGGAACTACGGAAGCCCCAGATAGTTTTTCGTGAGTGCCCACAGGCCAAAGAGGCACAAAAAAGCGAACCCGGAGCCAGCCAGGTGAAACCAGGGCCGCTTCTGAGAAACCGACCAGATAATGCCCATCAAACAAACACCAGCCGCCACTGGGGCCAGCTTGCTCGCGACGAACTGCCACAAACTCAGCACCAGGTCGGCCGTGGCGTACCGATCGCCCGCTTGGTGATAGCTCTGCATGAGTGCATAGAGCGAATTCAGAGACAGCAAGGCGAAGCTGCCCAGTAGCGAGGCAATCGGGGATTCTCCGTGGGCGATATTGAACACTGCTCGCATCAGGAACCAAGCGCCGACCGCAATCGCCAGATTCTTGATCACCAGGTTGCTAACAAAATTGCTCAGTTGCGCGGAGAAAGTAGAGAGCCAGGCATCCGACACAGAAGCTTGCGTCGCGGAAAGATCGAGTCCGCTGAACCAGAGCAACAGCTCCGGCAGCGTCAGAAATACGATGGCCCATCCCATCCAGCGACCGAATTGTCCGGCAAAGATGCCGCTCGCATTCCAGCCACCACCCATCGAAAGAGCTGCCTTGTAAAGGCACAGCAGCGAGGCGGGAATGCGCAGCGCCATCAGCAGCGCGACCGTGTCAACGAGCAGTGTGGGATAGGTCATGGGAACTGATAAAAACGGAGACGGATCGCTCGATCCGTCTCCGGAGTGCAGACCAATGGGAGCGCGCCGGGAATCAGTGAATACCGTTTGCGCCTTGTGCCACGTGGTACTCGAGCAGACGCGTCGTACCGCTGAGGAGTAAGCAAAGAGCAGCGCAAACACCACTGACAATCCAGCCACGCCCGGTCTTGATACAAAACACGACCGCTGCCAGAAACGCGACGGTTAACAGCGGAAAGATCGTGTTCGCCATATAATTGAGCGCGCTCTCTGTCGTCCCTTCGACGACAGCCGCGTTTTGCCCTGGTGCGACCCTACCGACGACGGGCCCACTATCACCGCTGGTTTGGGCATGCAGCATGGCTGGTTTCGCCATGAGTAGACCAAAACAGAAAATCGCCGCACTCAGCCCTTTGAGCCGGACTGCTTTGAGGCGGGAAGGGAGAAGTTGAAACATAGATCGTTTTGCTCCTATGATGTTTTGTCACCTCCTTTGTCCGGCTCACATTCAACTAATTCAGGTGAGCGAACGGACAACGAGCATGTACGCGATCTGGAAAAAAGATGCAAACAGCCCGGAAACAAGGCCTTAGCAAAAAATGGACGAAGTATTTAGTTGCGCAGAAACGCCGCTGCCCGTGCTGGTTCGTCATAGCGCACCGGATGGACGCGCTCGATGGCGCGGGCAAAATCGTCGAGAGTCAGTGGCGGGAGGCGGTCATCATTATCGGAACGGCCAAAGGCGAACCGCCGGGCGGCTTGCACTACCGCCTCGATATCCGCCGGCGCCATCCCGGCGGTATCTTGCACCAGCCCGTCGAGCGAAAGCGCTAGCTCGGAGCCGGCCAGCAATTTCCGCAGCAGTCGCGCTCGATTGTCAGCACCCGGCACCCGGACCGCGATCTTTTCAGAGAAACGGCCGCCTCGCAGAATGCGCGGGTCTAATCGGTCCGGGTGATTGGTTGCACCCACCAACAGCACGTTATGCGACGCCTCGATGCGGCTGATCTCGATCAACGCCTGTTCTGTAAATTGCGTGTCATGAGCAGAGGCAAACCCATGATTGCTGCCGAACAAACCATCGAGTTCGTCGAATAAAATAATTGAGGGACTCTGTTCCTTGGCCCGCGCGAATAAACCGGACAATCGCTTAACGGAACCCCCTTGCCCCGAGCCCAGCAGATCCGCCGCTGTCACGGGATAAAAGCTTCGCGCCGTTTGAGTGGCCAGTAGCCGGGCGATCATGGTTTTCCCGGTGCCGGGAGGTCCTTCGAGCAGTACCCCGGTCGGAACCGGCAGCGGCGAGGCTGCGCTCACTTTCAGTTGCCGCACGAGCAAACGCAGCTCTTCTTCGGCGCCCGGTTCCACAATGATGTCTTCCCACTGGACAGGCTGGATCAGCGGGCGATCCTGCCCACCTGAGGCTGCCAGCGCAGCTTGGAGATGTTTCTCGGAGAACGGTGTGCGCTCAGCCAAGGCGAGAGACGCCGCCCGGTCGACCAGCGCATTCAGTTTGGCAGGGCTGTAGCCGCTGGTCGCGCGGGCCCATCGGTCCACGCCAAACCGCACACCTCTCTTACCAAGTAGCGCCGTCGGAATCTGCGCTCGCTCCTTTTCGTTCGGCAGATCGAGCCGCAGCTTCAAATCGAACCGGCCCTCCCGGATCAGCGCCGGATCGAGGCTATCCACAGAATTAGTGGCCGCCATGATCACCAGACCAGGCGACCGGCGGTACTGGTCGATGCATTGCATCAACTGGATCGTCGTGTTGTTGTAGCCTCGTGTTGCGGACGTAGATGAGCCCGATTGCTGCTGCCGGGTCGCCCCGAGGGCATCGATCTCATCCAGAAACAGCAACGTGCGGCCGCGGGCCGCTTGAGCAAACACAGTTCGGATGTTATTCTCCGTTTCCCCGATCCACTTGCCGTCTAGCGCTACTCCAGACACATACATATAGTGGAGTCCCAGTTCTCCGGCGGTGGCTTCCGCTAACATCGTCTTGCCCGTGCCTTGCGGCCCGTACAGCAGGATGCCGTTTTGAAGGATTCCTTCTTTCTCGAGCTGTCTCGCATGAAGGCGGGTGTTCGCTAACTGAAGGATCTGCTTTTTCGTCGCCTCCAGCCCGCCCACATCGCGGAAGCGGATCGCCGGCGTCTTCGTCTGTAAACCATCGGCTATCGAGCTGGTGCTGTTGGCAGTACCCTTATTCCCAGAAACCCCGCCCTAGCAGCCGTGGATTCCGGAAGGCCTTACCGAGCTGAAACAGCGTTAGAAAGAAGAACGCACCGGTCCCGAGGAGCGCAATCGGTGTCATCACATTCTTCGGAAGGCCCAGCAGCGGCAGCACGGCCCAGCACGCCAGAAAACAGAGAACATAGCGCAGCAGCGTGGCCACTTTGCGCAGCGGCACTGGCCAGGAGCGCAGCGGCCCGGCTTCGAGCAGAAATAACCCAGCGGCCAGCGCCATCAGGGTGGGCCAGCTGCCCAAGACCCAAACCGCCAGAGATTGATGATTGCTGCCGACGAGGTGTGTGCCGACAAAAAGGAAACACTGAGCGCCAGCACGGTGAAAACAGCCCATCCAGGCCAGTGACGGGAATCGGGCAGCGCACGCATACTTCTCTTTTACATCGTTCTCCACCAAAAAGCCCTGGGGATCAATCCAATAACAGCTCTATTTTCCCGGGCTTATGGCGAAACTGCCGTTTATTGCGGCGGATCTGCGGGGTGCGTGGCTTCCGACGGACTCACCGGATTCAAGGCTTCGGTTGCTGAAGTCAAAGTCCCGGCCGGCACAGGACCGGCGCCGAGCGTTGTCTGTTTGGCGGACACGTCAGCCAGTTCCTTGCGCAGCTCCACCAGTTGTGCCTGCATGCTCGCGTTCGTGGCACTTGCATCGGGAGCGGGCTGTTTCTGTTGTTGATCCTGCCGCGCGCGCTGCTTCGCTTCATGGTCGATCACTAAATAGAACCGGGTGTTCCCGGCAAGTGTCACGACCCGGTGCTCGGAGTAGGCTAGTTGCTGCAGCTGTTGATCGCCCGCCGAACCGATGTTGTTCATCAGCTGCTCGCGGATCAGCACATTGTTGCTCAAGGTATTGGCACCAGCCGTACCCCCGCTCATTCCGACTGTCGCAGCGGTCATTTCCCCGATCCCGCTCGCCGCGCGCACCAGAAACCGCCGCATCGTGTTGCGCCCCGTCACCACTCCTTTGAGAGGCTGAAAGTTGAGACCGATGGCGCGGGCTTCAAAGGGAATCGGCGCAGGGTCCGACAGCCGCTGAATGGATTGAAAGCGCAATCCAACGAAGCCCTGTCCATCGGCCTGCTCGAGTTTGCCGAAGACGCGGCTGCCCGCCGGAATCAACAGCGCGTGATCCTTATCTTCATAGTTGTATTCGATGGTGGCGACCGCCGGCATAGTCGCCGCCGTCGTGACTGGCGTCTCGAGCCGCGCAATCAGACGCGTACCAGTCGGCAATTCGGTAAAAGCCTGCGACTTGAGTGCGATGGCGGGACGCAGGGAAACTGGCTCGAAAGAGGTCGTCACGCTGCTCACTGCCTCTTTCAGTGGATGGCGCACAAACACAAGTGCTGTGGTATTGAGCGCATTCTTCTGGTTCGAAACCGATGGGGCCGGAGGCGCGGAGATGGGTGGTGGAAGCGGAGGGATATTCCCTAGAGAATGGTCCGGGTCGTTTTTCGCCATTCCGCTTTTTCTAGCAGTCGATGAGGTGGGGATCGTGCCGTTGGCCGTGCCCCGGATATCCGCCGCTGTCACACCCTGATCTCCCGCTGGTTGCTGCTCACCCGGGTGTGCCTGCAAGCCAGGCGTCAGTGACTTCTCGTTCTTGGCTGTTGCCTGTTGGATAGAGGCAGTCGTGTCCTCTGCCGGTGGCTTTCTGAGGGGAGAGGACACCAGATACAGCAGCCACACGCCCGCCACGAAGACAGTCAGCACGCCGCCCATTAACAGACCCGTTTTGTTCTGCCGGCGCGAACTCCGATCGGCCGACGGCGCGGCAGCGGCCGCTTTCTGCTTGTTTCCGTTTAGAGCAGAATGCTTGATCTTCTCCCAAAGGCTGACGGGCTCTGGCGCTATCTGTAGTTCTGTTTCCGTCAACGAAGGATTGGCTGCCGAAGGAGCGGCCTTCGTAAAGACAGCCTCCCGGAGTTCCCGGGGACTTGTGGGGTCTCCGTGCCTCTCCGTGTTTACCGCCTCTATCGGTACAGTTGCTTCCGGCGCGCTCGCATTAACCCGAGCGGAGGATTCGGATTCCTCGAATCGGTGCTCCTGTGTGGGCTCGTGGCTAAAACTATCGGGTGATGTTTCCGGCATAAGCGGCTATACCTTCTTTCTCGGTGGACACTCCGAATCCGATCGGCGCGAGTGCGGGTTGGTCGACCGCGCCTGAATCGGCCTGCTGCAGAAACAAGGACTGTTTCGCCTGTTTGAAGCTCGGCCGATCGAAGACAATGACGCCGTTGGCACGACCGCGCGGTTCGAGGCGCTCGTGATCGAGCCGGTACGCGAGCACAGGCAGCTGGTCGGACGTTGTCCATTTCTTCTTCACCTGCCCACCCAGCTGCACCTGCGGTGCCAGCAGGGCGACCGCGTGGGGCGCAGTGTTGATTACTGAGAAAAGCACGATCACCGTGCCACCTCCGTCGATGACTTCGCTCACACCCGCCTTTAGATGATGGTCGTCGTCTTTGATCGGCCCGGGGTGCTGGCCATAGAGCTTGGGCAACCGGGCCTGCTCTTGCCTTTTGAGCAGATCCTCGAGCCGGGTATTCGGGTCCAGATACGCCGGGGCACGCGAGAGACTGACAGCCGCAACCGCAGGCCCGCTTTCTAGTTTTCCAGCCTCGTGGTCGAGTGATACGGTTTGCGCAATCGACAAACTCGGGGATGTGCTTTCCAGCCGCCAAAACGAACCGCCTCCCGTCGAAGAGGCCGGTGTGTCGTAATGCAACGCAAAATCGACCGGCGCCAGCGGATGCTCGTCACTGACCAGCCAAAGAATGGCCTGCTGTCCGGAGACTGTCGTGATTTCTAAATTGGTCTGCGCTGGTTCTACAGTCAGCGCATGCACAATGACGAGCGACGCGTCGCCCTCGTCGTAGTCTGCCCGAAATAAGGTCTTATCGCCCAAGACAACGCTTTGCACCGCATCCCGCATGCGGACCGTCGTGGCGAAGTGCGGCAGCATGTACACCCGGCGCGGAGCGCCGGTATCCGGCTGTTCATGCCGGACCCGCGGTTCAATGACAGGGAGTTCCGTTCCCCGCTCTTCCGGCGGCTTCAGCGTTTGCCCCAGCACCAGAAACGGCAAACCCAGTCCTCCCATCAGTAGCAGTGTTTTTCTCAACGGTTCGTTCCTTTCCCCTGCAAGGCTCGGTACTCGGCCAGCACGCGCGAAACGTACAGGAATACCCCCGGTGAGGAATACCGCAACCTGCGCCTTTCTACCACCGCGGGGCCCGCGTTCTACGCCGCCAAGGCAAGACGCCAGTCGCCGTTAAATTGCCGATAGAGATACGCCAGATACGCCGTGCCGCCCTCGATGTTTTGATTGATCCAGAACGGGTGATCCACCTTGAGAAGTTGCGCGGTCCCGGGCATCAATTGCATCATTCCCAGCGCGCCGGCACTCGACACGGCGCTGGGATTCCAGTTGCTTTCGACCCGGATCACCGCCCGCACCATGTCTGCGGGGATCCGGTACTCCCCCGCGTAGCCTTCCACCATCTGCTCCGCGTAGAGTCGATAGCGGGAGGCCGTGTTCGGTGGTGCTCCCTGGGCCAGAGCGGCGCATAAACTTAGCAGCACAATTCGTTTCATGCGTCGGCTTCCCGTGCCCGGTTCGCGATCGAGAGGACCGCCTCGGACCTTTCTGGGAGTTCCCGCGCATGCTTTCTGGCGTCGGCGCACAACCGGTCAAAGTTGTGTTTGAGCAGCATGTAGTTCCGGTCTTCTGCTGTCTTCACCAGAAACAGCAGAAGCGTATCTCGCATCGATGGCTGAATCTCCGGGCAGCCGTGGTCTTCGAGCAACTCCGCCACTTTCAGGATTTCGCGAATACTCGGCGGCTTGGCGAGCCGATATGACCGTAGCGCCTTCGCGAGCCCTGCGATTTGCGCGTAGCTCGTGGACGAATGATTCGACAGGCGCAAACTTAGGATGTCTAGCTCCTGCTCGATCGTCGGGTATTCAAAATACAAATAAGCGCACCGGCTGCGCAGCGGATCACTGAGCTTCCGCTGATTGTTAGAACTCAACACCGTGATCGGTTTGCTGCGCGCTTCAATCGTGCCCAGCTTCGGGATGGTGACGCGCCACTCTTCGAGTAGCTGAAACGTCATCGCCTCGAAGGCCGGATTCGTTTTGTCGATCTCATCGATGAGAAGGACGCACGGTTCCTCACTCAGCAGCGCTCGCACGAACGACCCCATCGAAAAGAAATCGAGCGTGTAGATCTGCTCGCGCAGACGCGGCCATTCCTTCGCGTCCAGATTCGCCGAACCAATCTTTAAATATTGCTCCTGGAGAGCCCGGTCGAAGTTGCCGAGCGCCTCCTTCTGCCCGATTCCCTCGTAGCATTGCAGCCGCTCCATGTGCGTGCCGGCCGCGCTCGTGAGCGCACGCGCTAATTCTGTCTTGCCCGATCCAGGCGGACCTTCCCCGAGTAAGCCGAGACCGCTGCACAAGGCGTCATGGATCACTTGGATATTCGCATCGCTCACCACATATTTGGCAAGCCTGAGCCGCGAACGCAGATCTTCCGTCGAGAGAAACACGCAGCATCGTACACCATCTCTGGTTGTCTATGCGACCTGGCTTCCAATGCACATTTTCTATTTGCGATCTCCTCCGGCGCCTAGCAGAACGCGTACTAGGCCATACGGGAGCCATTTGTATCAGCTGACATTCCAGGAGCCATTTGTATCAGCTGACGTTCCAGGAGGGATTGGTGGCGGTATGTTAGCACGACCAAGGTAGGGCACTAGATCGTTAAGGCCGGCGGAGAAGAGTGGGGTGGCGCCCTGAGTTGAGACAAGCAGTTAAGACACTGCTTACGGTTCGATGAAAAGAACTCGACCGGCAAGACGACTGTAGCGCAGAATGGTGACCGGTTGGCGAAGCGGAAGCGGGCTCTGCTGGAGAGCAACCCGCCGAGGAATAACCAACTGGAAACTCATCGAGACGATGAGGCCGGGGGCGGCGGCAAAGCCGTTCCCGGACCGATCGAATCGCATCGGATCGAAAGATTTCCCGATGCCTGAGAAAACTCATCAAGAAAGCTGCCGCGCAGCGGCTTCCTTTTGTTGTTTGATGAGGTGAGCTTCGAACTCCGCCGGTGGCACATAACCGAGCGCGGAGTGAAGCCGTTTCTGATTGTAGAGGTTGTCGAGAAACCCGCCGATCAGAGAGCGTGCTTCCGCCAGATCCCGGTATTCGTTACGGTGCACCTCCTCGTACTTCAGGGTTTTCATGAACGATTCGCAGGCCGCGTTATCCCACGGATTGCCTTTCCGCGACATGCTGATGGCTATGCCGTTTTCCTTAAGCAGATCCGTGTAATCGCCGCTGGCATATTGCGAGCCGCGGCCGGAATGATGGACCAGGTCAGGCCCCACCACGCGCCGCGACAACGCCATGCGTAACGCGCCCAACGTGAGAGCGTCCTCCATCGTCCGGTCCAGCGCCCATCCAATCACCCGGCGCGAGTAGGCATCCAGGATCACGGCCACGAATACAAATTCCTCTCGCAGCCGGACGTAGGTAATATCCGCTCGCCAGAGTTGGTCCATGCCGGTCAGCATCATCGTTGCCGCCAAGTTCGGGTAGACTTTCCGGCCGTGATTGGAATCGGTGGTCACGACGAACTTGCGCTTCCGGACGCAGAGTAGATTGTCTTCACTCATTAATCGGTAAACCCGTTTTGGGTTCACCGTCCAGCCCTGCCGCCGCAACTCCGCCGTGATGCGCCGCCGTCCATAGCTGGGCCATTCGAGAGCGATTCGTTGAATGGCATCCCGCAAGTCCATGTCCGGATCGTGATCGCTTTCCGCGTTCTCGTCGAAGCGATAGAAGCTGGCACGGCTCACATGCGCCAGCTTCAACATCCGCTTCACGGTCAGTCCGCTCCCGGCCTTCACTTCTTCCTTAACCTTCCGGAAGATGGCGGATTCCCGGCCAGTGCTTGAAGCATCCGCTGTTCCTCGATGCGCTGCAAGCACCCCTTCAAAAAATCGATCTCAAGGGTCTGCTGACCGACCTTCCGTTCCAGTTCCGCCACCCGCCCATCGGACCAGCGCTGCTTCCCATGGCCAGGAAACACGTTGCCTGGACCCTCGCGCATCTCCCGGCGCCACCGGTGCAGCACGTTCGGGTTGACCTCCAATCCCCGCGCCACCTCCGCAATCGATACTCCTTGTTCCAGCCGCCGGACAGCGGCCACTTTAAACTCCTTCGTGAACAGCCTGCGTGACAACCCCATGACTCAATTCTCCGTTCAATGGATTTTGAGTCTTAACCACTTGTCTCAAAAATGGGGACCACTCCAGAATTTTAAACGGGGTTGAGTCGGACTGTCCTGACTTGGGTTTATCGGCCGCTAAACATTGTTTGGGATACCTGCCCCGTACGACTTCATACCAGGCAAACCATTCTGGATTAGCGGCGACACACTTCGACATCTTGACGAGTTCAGGATGTTCATCGAGCATGCGATATAGAGGCTCATCTGAGAACAAGTACCCTGCGTTTTGCTGATCAAACTTAAGGTGCAAGATTCCGCGCTGAATCCAGCTACGCAGGGTCTTGAGTGACACGCACAGAATTACCGCCGCCTCATGGTATCGAAAGCTCTCGATGATGTCCCTCAACCAGGAAGACTTCTCGAAGCACCGAGACCATTCAATCCGTCTGGGGTGCCCCAAAACGAAGTCCACGATTGCATCTGAAGAGATGCGCAATTTTCCAGTGCGCTGTAACCGCTTCGCGCGCAGAACGCCGGACTGGACCAAAGCGGAGAGCGTTGAGCGGCTCATGCAAAGCCCTTCGGCGACCTCGCGCGCTGAGTAGGTGCCACCGACAAGGCTTTCAACACAATCGTCGTCTCGATAAATCCGCAGCCGAGCGGCTGCCCGCGTAATGTGCAGCTTAGTGGCAATCACAGCCAATGGATCTTCCTGGGGCGCGGAATTATTGAGCAAGCGAATGATCGACACATCATCGGATCGCGGCAACTGAAATTTATCCCAAACTCCCAATTCCTTGGCGTGGTTGACGACATTACGTCGCGAATAGTTGCTATCTCGCGTAATGATATCTATCATTTCAAGCAGTTCCGATCGGGACCTGCACGCACACAACCGTTGATCATCGATCGGAGCAAAATAACAACGCTGACGTTTTCGGGGCGGCAGCGTAGACGAGACTGTTTGAGCAGGAGCAGATCTGTCCGGAGCTAACGCGGGAGGGACCATGAGAGAAACCTTTCCTTCTGAATTGGTATGCTTTCGTCTATATGTGGCCGTCTCGAAGAGGGCTGTGGAGCCCCTTCTCTCTATACACGTTCTATTGAACGGGAATCCTTACACAGTTTCGAGAAACCTTTGATCCGGCCGATCTTGATAACGCGTTGGAAGAGGTATCGGGAAGCGTGGCCGCGCAGGAGCAGCGGGACGGTGTTCGAGTCGATTTGCTTCGATACCTTCGCAGTGCTTTTTTCAATCGTGTAACGGATTTGCGACGGACGTCCAGGTATCGGGTTAAGCAGCGCGAAACCGAGTCGAGCCCAGAAGATCGACAGTCCGGTATCAATCTTCTGAATTGTGGCACGGCGTTGTTTGGCACCGAAAGGGAATTGGCTCTTTCGAATGCCATGAGTGAGGCGCTTAGTAACCTTAGCGAGAGAGAAAGAGAAATTGTGAGTGCCTCAGTCGCTGGTTATGATACAAAGCATCTCGCCAAGATGTACGCCATTTCTGAAGGGAATGTCTACGTCGTGCTTTGTAGATTTCGAAAAAGTCTGGAAGCCACGTTGAGACAACATCTTTAATGATGGGAGAACCACAGGAAGATCCGGTTGAGCATTATTTTGTAACTGCGAATGCAAACCCTGGCCGAGTTGGTTGTCCTTCCAAGGAAGTCCTTCAATTGATCGCGCGTCGGTCTCTAGATGTCCCAACGGATGTTTTTGCTCATTTGACTCGCTGCTCGGACTGCTTTGTTGACGTCAAGGTATATCGACAAGAGTTTGAGCGAAGGAAAAAGCGAGGGAAGCGTTTTCTGGTGGGGGGTATTATTGCTGCTGGCGTTGTTGCACTGTCTGTCGTGATTCCACAGACTGGGATGTTTCGTTTCAGGCCTGCGAGTAATCAGCTAGAAACAAGCGTTCACGTTGAGCAGTCTGCCGCCGCGATCATCGATTTTACGACGATCTCTGGAGAGCGCGGAACAGACGATAATCCACCAGTTCCTCAACAGTCGCCGCCAAGCTATCGGCGTGAGAAGTTGACCCTGACTGTGATTCTGCCGAGAGGCAGCATTGAGGGTGACCTTGCCCGAAGGAACTGAGCCACTCTAAACTAGGTTTTCCGAAGCAACGAGAGTTGCGGAAGGAGAGCAAAGGTGAAGAACAGTCGATTTAGTGAAGAGCAGATCATCGGGATTTTAAAGCAGAGCGAAGCGGGAGCAAAGACCGGCGAGTTGTGCCGGCAACAGGGGATTAGTAGGGCGACATTTTATGGATGGCGCAGCAAGTACGGTGGACTGGAAGTGAGCGAAGCCAAGCGTCTGAAACAGCTGGAGGAAGAGAACGGAAAGCTGAAGCGGATTGTGGCCGATCAAGCTCTGGATATCACGATGTTGAAGGACCTGGTTGGAAAAAAATGGTAAGCCCGGAGGACAAGAGAGCGGCGATCGCGCATGTGCGGCAGGTACATGGCGTCAGCGAGCGCCGCGCCTGCGGGCTGAAGGGCCAGACGCGATCCACGCAACGGTATCGAGCCAAGACGAAGGCGGAGGATGGGGTGCGGCGGCGGATTGCCGAGCTGGCGGCAGAGCGTCCTCGCTTTGGCTATCGACGGCTGACCGCACTGCTCAAGCGGGAAGGCGTACCGGTGTGGCACGGCCGTGTGTATCGCATTGCGAAGGAGCTGCGGCTGCAAGTGCCGCGGCGAAAGCGCAAACGGATGGCCTCCGCTGCGCCAGCGCCGATAGCGATTACGCGGCCGAATCAACGTTGGGGAATGGACTTCGTTACCGACGGTTTAGCGGACGGACGCAGCTTCCGGGCATTGGCCGTGGTGGATCACTACACGCGCGAGTGTCTCGTGATTGAAGTCGATCTGAGCCTCCCCCGGAACACGGGTGGTACGGGTATTGGAACGGCTGGCGGAGGAGCGTGGGTTACCCGAAGCTGTTCGGGTGGACAACGGTCCGGAATTCGTTTGCGCCGCTGTGCGCCACTGGTGCCAACAGAAGAAACTGCAGTTGGACTACATTGCGCCTGGCAAGCCGATGCAGAATGGGCATATCGAGAGCTTTAACGGGAAGTTTCGAGACGAATGCCTGAATACGCATTGGTTCACAAGTCTACGCCAGGCCAGAACTCACATCGAAAGTTGGAGGATAGACTATAACGAATTTCGACCACATAGCGCGCTGGGGTACGCGACGCCGAACGAGTTTGCGAACAGGAGCAGCGCTTCCTTCGCCGTCGAGATTTTGAGTAACACGACAGCGAAACCGGGTCAAGGCAACCCTAACGGGCTCGCTACGCTCGGCCTTGACCCGGCCCCGCCGTCGTGTGAACGGCGACTAATATGACGGCGAAGGAAAGCTACAAATGAGCTTGGGAATACGTGGAAAACCTAGTTATGACTGGTACAGTTTCCGCAGGCAGGTCATACGCGGGGAATTGTACACACCTGAAATACTTGATTCGCTATTACCGATTGGTGAGGGGCCTATCTGCCGACGCAACACTTCATGCCGGACCTCGATTAATTGCCCATCTGTGGGGCCTGTCGGCTTAGCAGGTAAATCTAAAAACGACACGAGCCCTTCAAGGGACGAACTGGACAGCAGATCATCCAATGTTATGGGCTCGAGCTTATTATTGCGTTTATTCACGTTTAAAAGGCCCTGATCGCCGGGCTTGAGTTAAGCCACAGGCTGAGCCGCATCCCCTAGTGCATTCACTGAGGAGAGCTGGTGCTTAGCGGAAGCATTCGTCAGTAACGGCAGCAATTCAGCAAAGGCCGCTTGGTAATCAACGGCTGCTTTGGAACTCTTGTCGTAATCGACCAAAAACTGACTGGAACGACTCGCTTTCGTTACAGTGGCATCGGTCCGAATGCCGGGTAGCAGGGGAATGTTCATATTCGTGGAAATCTCTTCCAATGTTTGTAGGATAGTGCTCGCAATCCCTAGCCGACGGTCCACCTTGACAGGCAGAATCGCTACAGGGCTTATTGGGAGATGAAACAGGTCCTGAAGGACTTTTGCGGTTTGAATGCTCGCGACTACTCCTTGGAGACTCAGCGGGTCCATGGATGCGGGAATTGAAATGTGCTGGGCGTAGAGCATGGCACAGGTTTGCAAAAGTGAAATACTGGGCGCTACGTCGATCAGCACAGCGTCGTATCCCATCTCTACGCGTGGGAACACATTGCGAAAGGTTAATTCCCGGGCGGTATGGCCCATCAACACTGCTTCTGTTTCGACAGTTTGCCGATTCGATGGAAGTAGGTCGATATTGGGATGTGGACTAATCAAACACTCGCGAAAATTGCAATCCTTAATTAGGAAATTATGCAGGCTTTTTTCGTGTGCTTTAAGGCCAAGCACCACCGCGACCGAACCTTGCGGATCAGTATCGACGATTAATACTTTCTTTCCCTGATCCCCCAAATACCGCGCCAGTGAAACAGTCGTAGTCGTCTTGGTATCTCCACCACGCTGGTTTGTAATAACAAGGCGAATCATTCCGAGGTATATCCAGTAGTTATACTAAGCGATTAACACCATATTCCTGACTTGGAGTGACGTTTCAGGGCATCAATAGAAGATGCAGGAGGGTTGAGATCTGAGCGAGATAGACCAAAGTATTCACATTCAGGAAGCGGAGATTCGCCAGGAGCTCTCGACTGTTTTGCAGAGCTCGGTATTCTCGCAGTCGGGACGCCTCAGTAAATTTCTGAGCTTTGCCATTGACAGCGTCCTTAAGAATCAAAGCGAAAGCCTTAAGGAGTACGTGATTGGTACGGAGGTCTACGATCGAAGACCTCCGTACGATCCCAAGCAGGATTCTATTGTCCGCTCGGAGGCGCGCCGCTTGCGAAGCAAGCTGAAACAATACTACGAATCCGAAGGAAGCTCCGATCCCGTTTTTATTTACTTCCGGCCTGGAAGTTATGTTCCCGTATTCCGGCGGCAGATAACGCCAAGTCGCGCTGTCAGCATCGACTTACCTCCGGATGGCAAAATTTCCGCCGATGGCAGAGGTGAGTCATTCGCCGTCATTCCATTCCGGGACTTATCTGAAACGCAAACAGCAACCGACTGCGCGGCTGCACTGACGGATGAATTAAATCACCAGTTGGCGCGCTCGGAAACAGTAAGAGTTGCATCCACCTGGTCCGCCAAAGTGTTTGAAAGTTACTACTCTGACCTTCCGATGCTGGCCCAGAAGCTTAGCGTTAGCAGCTTCGTGCACGGTTCGGTGCGGCAGGAAGCTAGGCGCTTGAAAATAACTGTCCAGTGCTTGAAAGCGGACGGCTTTCAAGTGTGGTCGCAGCACTTCGAAACCGAACCAGAGCCCGGTGAAGTATTTGCTGTATGCGGACAGATTGCTAGGTCAATGAGAGATCGATTTCGACCTAAATCATCGTTTATTCGGAAACTGCGGGCGTCGGCCGGTTCCGTGCTTATGGATATCGTGCCGGCTCTGTACCGTTCCGAATCCGTAATCGATGAAGGATCCTCCTCCGATATTGAAATGCAGGTTGCAAAGCTCGAGCAACTTGCTCTTCGAGCTCCTGGACTTCCGGATCCTATTTGCGACATCGCTGAATGCTGGTATGAGTTGGCGTTACGCGGTACAAAGGTTTCCGCAAAGGCGATCTCAGAGGCGAGATCGAAGGCGGTAGAAGCGAGCGAACTCGATCCGGAGATGGCTCAGCCGGTGGGCTGTACAGCGGCGCTGTTTGGATTGGAATGGAACTGGAAGGCGGCCGAAGAGACCTTCCAGAGGGCTCTGCGAATGGACCCGCAGGCTGCCACGTTCCGCCAGTATGCGATGCTGCTTGCTGCCGAGGAGCGGTTTGAGGAAGCGCGATATTCGCTCATGAGAGCGCATGATTTGGATCCCTTCTCTCAGCGGCAGAGGACAGCCTGGGCCAGGCTCTTCAATCTTAGCCGGGCTGGCGCGGAGCTAGATCATCACTTTTCCCAGCAGGGTCTTTATGGACCTTTGCCACTTGAAACAAAGTTGTACTTGGCCTTGGGTTACTGTGCTCTGGGACGCCGCCACGAGGCGATGAAGATTGTCGAGGAGAACCGCAAGTATGCGGGTGGCCAGCCGCCGATCGCAGCTTTGCTCGCCGAAATTTCCGCTCGATGCGGTGAAACTGCGTCAGCCCAAGAACTTACGTCGCGTCTCAACCTGTTTTCCCCAAGCTCGGGCCTCAGCCGGTTCCGCCAAGGTTTGCTCGCAACGGCGTTAAACGACACAGCCGCTGCATTCGCGTTCCTCACCAGTGCGGTCGACGAGCGCGATCCCGAGTGCATCTGGATGTCTGTCGAACCTCGACTGGACAGCTTGCGGCACAATCCTGGGCTGGCTGACAGGTTTGCTGAGCTTGCCGTGCGCGTAACGAGCAACATCTAACTCTCCTCAGCTACATTCTCATCACCGTTAGATCACCTCTAGTTACTGGCGCAGCAGCGAATTTCCGTGTCAGCCTGAACCAGGAGGCATGTGGCTGACACGATTTTCCAATGGCTGAGAGTGCACCGGTTCTGGCCCTGGTCTCGCCAGAGATGCGCCTGGTGTTCGAGCAACGCTTGGCGCCAGCCGGTATTTCGCTCACGTTTGTGCAGCGCGTATCCGAGCTGGTTTCCCTTACTCGCAAAGGGCAACTGTTCTCCGTGGTGATCTTGCCGGCCAGTCTGCCGGATGGCGAGGTCTGGGCAGTGTGGGGAGAGCTGGCCTTACTCACGCCACGCCCTGAGGTTGTGATCTATACGCCGGCCGCCACATTTGAGCTCTGGTCGGGCGTCTTGGATGCAGGCGGCCATGACGTGTTGGCTGAGCCGTTCAATGCGCAAGAGGTGCAAAAGGTTGTGCTGGAAGCCAAGCGGGCCTTCGCGGAGCGGCAGGCGGACGAAGCCATGGACACACTGCCGTGACAATTGCCGGAAAGGACGGCTAAGTTGCCGAGCGAAGAAAAACAAGGTTGGAAGCCCCAGTACAATCCCTGGCTCATTACTTCCGTTGTGGCAGTGGCCGCGTTCATGGAGATCCTGGACAGCAGTATCGCCAACGTAGCGCTCCCCCACATCGCGGGAGGCTTGGCAGCCAGCCAGAATCAAAGCACCTGGGTGCTCACGACCTATCTCGTCACCAATGCGATCGTCCTTCCCATCTCAGGTTGGCTGACTGGACTCATCGGCCGCAAACGCTTTTTCATGATTTGTATCGCCTTGTTCACGGCGAGCTCGATAGGTTGCGCTATCGCGCCGAATCTCGGTTTCCTCCTGCTGGCCCGTGCTCTCCAGGGCGCAGGCGGTGGAGGTTTGGCGCCTATGGCGCAGGCAATCATGGCCGATAGTTTTCCGCCGAATCTACGCGGCATGGCTTTTTCAGTTTTCGGAATCACTGCGGTGGTTGGTCCGGCGGCCGGGCCTACGTTAGGCGGCTGGATCACCGATAGCTACTCCTGGAGGTGGGTGTTCTGGCTCAATGTACCCGTCGGTTTGATCCTGCTGCCCTTGGTGTTCCGCCTGGTAGAAGATCCCCCGTTCGTTACCCGGTTCTCACTTAAGAAGGTTCCCTTCGATTACCTCGGCTTCTCTGCACTGGCGCTCGGGATCGGCGCATTCCAGGTTGTGCTCGACAAGGGGCAAGAGGACGATTGGTTCAGCTCGAATTTCATCACCTCCTTTGTGTTGGTTTCGGTCATCGGCTTAAGCTTCCTGATTCTGTGGGAGTGGTATGCGAGACAGCCTCTTATCGACGTCAAGATGTTTAAGAACGCAAACTTCTCCGGCTCCTGTTTGATTATGTTTTTCACCGGCGTCGTCTCCTTTGCGGGCATCGTCCTCATGCCGCAGTTCCTGCAAACTTATGCGGGCTATACAGCCGAGAAAGCGGGGCTGGTTCTGACCGCCGGAGCCATCGTTCTGCTGGTCAGCATGCCCATCATTGGTTTACTCACGACAAAAATACCAGTGAAGTATTTGATCGCCTTGGGCTGGGTTTTGTCCGTGGTGGGTCTTTATGTTTCGGCGAAGTTATTCTCGTCCGGAATTAGTTTTAAAACCGCATCCGTCGTGATGTTCTTTCAAGATCTGCCGTTGGGTTTTCTCTTCATACCTACCACCACCGCTTCCTATACCGGGTTTTCTAGTGACAAGAGCGATGCCGTCTCCGGGTTAGTCAACTTCATGCGCCAGATGGGCAGCAGCGTTGGAACCGCGATGGTGAACACGGTTGTAGCCCAGAGAGGGCAGTTTCATCTGACACGCTTGTCCTCGCATACAGGCACAGGAGACCTCAACTTCCAGAACCGGCTTAATGACGTGGTTACTTCGTTTCAATCTCAGAGCGCCGGCGTGGGAAATGCGGAGGCACAGCAGAAAGGCCTGCAGCAGCTTTACAACACGATGGCCAGAGAGGCAGCCACGATGGCTTACATCGATGTCTTTGTCATTCTTGGCTATATCGCCGTGGTGATGTTTTTCGTCTCTTTGTTCATGAAAAAGAATGACCCCGGCGAGGCCGAGCAGCAGGCCGGATAGCGCGAACAAGAGATTGGCTTAAGAGTTTGCAAAATGATGAATAGGTATCACTTCCTTAAGAAAGCGGGCTTAACCTGTGCAGGCGCGCTAGCATGTCTTCCGTTGATTGCGCAACAGGCAGGCAGCTCATCTGGCGGAGGGCAATCCAGCACTGCTACGCAGTTGCCCGCTTCCGGCCGGACGCAATCTTTGGGTAGCGTCACTTCCCAACAAACCACCTCGCAGGGGTCCGGCGCCAACGTTGTCCAGCCTTCTGTAAACGTTTCCGGCAACTATGCGGGAAGCGTCAACAGCAGCGGCTTGCCTTCCGGGCCGCTTAAGCTTTCCCTGGTTGAGGCTGTAAAGCTGGGTTTACGGACCAATCTTGGCGCCGTCACTGCCGGTCTAAGCTCCGCAGCTTCGCGTGCCCAACGCTTGCAAACTCTTAGCCAACTCATACCGCAGATTAGCGCCAGTTTGAGTGCTACCGAGCAACAGGTCAACCTGGCGTCCTTTGGTTTCAGCAGCGCGAGCTCAGGGTCAGGTCCCTCTATTCCGCTTGTGCCTCCGCCGTTTCACTATGTCCAAGCTCAGGGAAATTTCAGCTGGAATGCTCTCAACGTGACGAACATCCGCAACTATCAAGCGTCTAAAGAGACGTACCGCGCTGCAGTGCTGAACGCCCACGACGCTCGCGAGTTAGTGTCGCTGGCTATTGGAGGGACGTATTTGCAGGTAATCTCGGCGGCTGCGCGAATTGAATCGCAAGGTGCGCAAGTAAAGTATGCGCAGTCGGTGTTCGATCGATCGAATACCCAGCTTACGGCCGGCACCACCACTCGCATCGATTTCTCTCGCAGCCTTGTGCAGCTGCAATCGGAACAGGAACGGCTGATTTCGCTCCAAGCCGATTATGACCAACAGAAGATCACATTTGCCCGCTTACTGGGAGTGCCGCTCGATAAGGAGATCGTGTTTACAGAGCCGCTTCGATTCTCGGAAGCTCGCCCCGTCGACGAAATGGGCTCGCTGCGAACTGCGTTTGAAAACCGGCGCGATCTGTTGGCTGCGGAAGCTCAGGTAGAAGCTGCCGAGCGGGCTGTTTCTGCCGCCCGTGCAGAGCGAATTCCCTCGCTTTCCTTCAGCGGCAATTACGGCGCGACTGGGCGTACACCGACAAATTCTCACGGCACCTTTACGGCTACCGGGACCCTCAACATTCCCATATTCCAAGGCGGAAAAATTAGAGGGGATATTCAGCAAGCCGAATCGACCCTGCACCAGCGTCAGGCGGAATATGCCGATCAGAAGAACAAAGTAGAGCAGGATGTCCGGAACGCGCTCATCCAGCTTCGGTCGGCAATCGGCCAGGTAAAGCTCGCGGAATCGAATCGTAAATATGCCCTTGAGACTGTGAACCAAGCGAAAGATCGCTTTGATGCGGGTGTAACCGACACAGTGGAGGTGGTGCAGGCTCAGCAACAGCAAAGCACTGCGGAAAGCGATTACATCTCTGGCTTGTTTGCTTTTAACCTTGCCCGCCTAACGCTTGCAAGAGCTACCGGTGAGGCGGAAGCTAATTTATCCTCCTTGTTCACAGGAGCTCGCCCCTAAATCACCGGCTTACCAGTTCCTTTCTCGGAGAAATTTTATGGCCTCAGAAAACGAAAATCAAGATCAACAGCAGAAGAAGCCGGACGAACAAAACCAGGACAGCGGAGATCAGGGGAAGAAAGAAGATAGTCCTGAGGATAAGCGGAAACGCAGGCGCGCCATCATCATCTTTTGCGCGGTGCTGCTGGTAGGGGCGATTGGCGGTCTTCTATATTGGCTCCACGCCAGACATTTTGAAGACACTGATGACGCTCAAGTCAACGGGAATCTAAGCCCCATCGGCACGCGTGTCAATGGAACCGTCATTAAGGTTTATGTTCAGAACAACGAGACGGTGAAAAAGGGCGATCCCTTGGTAGACCTGGATCCCTCCGATAACCGGGCGAGCCTTGATCAGGCAGAAGCGCAGCTTGCCCAGTCGCGGGCGCAGCTCGCGAGCACAAGCCCAAATGTGCCAATTAGAGAAGTGCAAAATGTAACCAACATTCTTTCGGCAAAGGCGGACGTTGCCAGTTCGGAGGCCGCGCTCGCAGCAGCCTTGCGGGACCGCGATCAATCCGCGGCACAAGTTCTGCAATCAGAGGCAGCTAACGACAAAGCTCAAAACGACGTTAAGCGCTATAAGATCCTGGTCGACAAACTGGAGATCTCGAAGAGCGATTTCGATCAGTACGACTCTACAGCTAAACAGTCGGCGGCTACTCTTCAAGCGATGCGCTCGGCTTTGCAGGCGGCGGAACGCACCGTAAATCAGCGCGAGGCGGAATTGGAGCAATCTAAGAGTTCGCTGCAACAGAACGAGCAAACAGCCACGCCGCAGTTGACTTCTACCCGGGCCAGTGTGCAGCAGGCTCGTGCCAATATGATGAGCACATCTGCCCAACTCGAGCAGGCTCAGTTGAATCTTGGCTATACAAAGATTGTTGCTCCGGTAGACGGAATCGTGATGAAGCGGTCAGCGCAAGTGGGCGCGCGCGTCCAAGCTGGCCAGCAACTCCTGACCATCTCCGAAGTCGGCTACCTCTGGATCACCGCTAACTTCAAAGAGACACAGTTGATCCACATGCATCCGGGTCAGCACGCAGACGTACATGTGGATGCCCTCAATGGCGACTTTACAGGCTCGATCGAGACGATTGGGGGCGCTACTGGATCCATTGCAAGTACCCTGCCGCCGGAAAACGCAACCGGCAACTATGTAAAAGTTGTGCAGCGCATTCCCGTGCGAATTAAGTTGGACCCTAACCAGAATGGGCTGGAGAGACTTCGTCCGGGAATGTCAGTGGAGCCCACAATCAGGATCGATTGAGGCTCGCGGAAAGCCAGTGGCGCCACCAGATCAACTTAGCCATCATATTGCGCTAAAGCATCCTACGCCATCAACGTTGCCGGGCCAACCTCGCCGGAATGCCGCTTCATCCGTTCGCGCAATTCCGAGCGAGCTCTCAGCAATCGGCTCTTTGCTGCAGCTACTGAAATTCCAAGCTCTTCGGCAACCTCGGGCATGGGTTTGTGCTGAACTTCCCGCAACAGAAAGACGTTCCGGAGCAGCGGGGGAGTGCGCCGGATTTCCTGATTTAAAGCTTCCGCTACTTCACTCCGCCCCAACTCCTGCTCAGGAGTCTCCCGCTCATCTTTCAAATCCATGGTGACGATTTCTTCGCCGACAACTACATCATCTATGTAGGTGTAGCGGGCTCGGCGAGATTTACGCAGCTTCATCAGACACTGATTCACAACAATTCTTGTGAGCCAGGTTGAAAATTTTGCATCCCTGTTAAACTGCTGGATATGCTCGAAAGCTTTCCAGAAAGCGTTTTGTACTTCGTCTTCCGCATCCTGGCGATCACGGACAATAGAAAGCGCTACCTTCAAAGCTGCCGAATGATACCGGAGCATCAACTCGTCAAAAGCTGCTTTCTCACCATCTTTACAACGCCCCACTAGAGCGTCATCAGAGACTTCACGTCCATCGGGGTTTTGCATCCGACGCCGAGCCTGGGAATCCATCTTTGTAAGCCCTCTATGAAAGACTTTATTCCCAATGAACCTTCAAAGGTTGATCCTGGTGAAAATGGTTTCAGTGCGGCCGAAAATCGAACTCAGGATGTTGGTGCAATTGAAAGCAATGTAAGGCCTAGTGAAAGTTACAGTGAGACAATCCGGCGGGTTTTAGGTAGTTATGACATCGGACATAAGCTGCGCCAACTTCGTCTCAGGAAGAAAATTGCACTCGTGGATCTGGGGAAACACACCGGCTTGTCAGCCTCCATGCTCTCGCAATTGGAAAATGGAAAGCTGATTCCCACGCTGCCAACATTGGCCCGCATAGCCATGGTTTTCGATGTCGGGCTGGAGTTCTTCTTTGGAGAAAAACGGCCTGAACGGTTATTCTCCATCGTGCGGGCGGAAGACCGGGTACGCTTCCCAGAATTATCAGATGACCCGGTACCTGGGTACTACTTTGAAGTGTTGACCTACAACGCCATGGATAAGAACCTTTCTGCATATCTGGCCGATTTTCCGAACGCCGGTGCGGAGAGCAGCAAAGAGCACCTGCACGATGGCACGGAATTTGTTCACGTCCTGGAGGGCAGTCTGGCGATACACTACGGAGCAGAGGAGCACATCCTCAACTCAGGCGACAGCGTCTATTTCGATTCCTCTGAAGCGCATTCGTATCATGGCATGTCGGACAGTTCAACCAGGGCCCTTGTTGTTACAAGTCCTCCGAAAATATAAGTTCATTGCTTTCTTCTGTCTCGCAGCATCGCTGCTGACTGCCGATTCCCGGGTCCGCTGGAATGAGATCAACATCGGTCCTTTCTATGTAGATAGCGACGGGGACATGGGCAACTCTCGCGACGTGCTGAATCAGCTGGAACAGGTGCGTTGGGTTCTGGGAAATCTTCTGGAAGATCATAATTTGACCACCGTTTGGCCTGTTCGCGTGGTGATCGGCAGCAAACTGGACGGACACGAGCAAATTGGCTTCGTATCGCGAAAAGAAGCCAATCTGCGAGGCCAACATACGCTGGTGCTTAAACCTGGGGAGAAAGCGCCTCTTGGCATAGTGGCAGGGCTGTTCCTGGATGCCAACACGCCGCCCTTGCCCGCCGAAGTGGAATCGGGACTGCGGCAGCTATTCGGCACGCTCGAAGCCCGCGGGAGCCGGGTAAAGTGGGGAGGTATTCCCGAATACCCAGACCTTGCTTATGCCCGCATGCAACTATTCGCCACGAAATTCGAATACGGCGCCAGCTTTCATATATTTCTGACATCGTTAAAAAATGGCGGAACCATGCGTGCAGCCGCGTCGAATGCTTTTGGACGCCCGTTCGACGAACTAGAGAAGGAAGCGGCTGACCGGCTGAGAGCCGGCATCTGGGAGGCCGTCTCAGTTTCCGGTAGACCGCTGGACCCGAAGCGCGACTTTGGAGAGCACTCGGTTCCCGGAGCTTTAATAGATGTCTTTCTGGCGGATGCGCAATTGGGTTCGAACCGCAAAGCAGCGGAAGCGGGTTACAAGGCGGCCATCGAGTCGGGTCCGCCTGCTATGGCGGAAGGATTTGCCGGCTTGGCGCAACTGGCGAAACTGGAGGGTTCAGACCCCACTGGATTCATCGATAGCGCAATCCGGGCCAACAGCCGCAGCGCACCGGTGTATTTAGCGGCGTCAATCGGACGGGAACCGGACGACGCCATGCAACTCGCGAAGCGTGCGGCGGCGTTGAACCCGCGCTGGGCCGATCCCCTAGTGCGGCAGTCGCAACTGACCGAAGAGCTGAACGATCGGGAGGCGCTTCTGAAAAAAGCGGCGCTACTCGACCGGAGACGGCCCCAAATCTGGATCGACCTGGCCCATACTCAGGTCGAAAACGGACATGCCGCGGTAGCCCAGGGAAGCTGGCTGAAGGCGGAAGATGCGGCCTCCAGCGAAGCAGAACGCGGCAGAATTCACCAGCAGCGAATGAGTGCCGAAGCTGCCCGGCTGGACGCCGCCGAACAGACCCGGCAGAGCAGCATCGATGCGGCTTACCAAGCCGATCAGCGAGCCCAGCGAGCGCAGGCCGCCAAAGTGCGGGCAGCCGAGCGCAAGGCGAATACGACACTAGATGCCGAATCAAAGACTAGGAAACCGGACGTGCCTCTGACGTGGAGCGATTTAGCGCCCAAGAAGAAAGCTGAGGGAATGCTTGTGAGGGTCGACTGCGTAGGGAGTAATGCGCGGCTCGCTTTCCGGGACCGCACCGGCGCGACGCTTTTCTTGCTTTGGCGGAATACGTCCGATCTTGGCCTGGGCTGTGGGGAACAGAATCCGCCCATACGCGTCTCTTTGACCTATTCGGCCCAACGCGACGAGCGTTTTCAGACCGACGGCACTGTATCCACCTTACGCGTGTGGCCCAACCGGCAAAAATCGAAATAGCCGTGAGGCCTGCGGAACCGGCTGATACCCCTTCGCTGCTGGCGATCGAATTGGCTTCGTTTCGCGATCCGTGGAGTAAGCGGAATTTAGAGCAAGACAATTGCCTGGCAGCGCTTCGCGATGGCAAGCTAGTGGGCTTCCTGATTTGGCGCGAGGTCTATGCCGGTGATAGCGTTTCGCCCGCGGAACGGGAGATTCTGAATGTAGCGGTATTGCCTGAGTGGCGTCGCCTGGGAGTCGCCCGGGCGCTGCTCGAGACTTTGTTGACCCAGCCCGGCGAATATTTCCTGGAAGTACGGGAATCGAACCTGGGGGCCCGGCAGCTTTACGAGCACTTCGGCTTTGTGGAAGTTGGACGCCGGTTAAAGTACTACCGCCGCCCTACGGAAACAGCTATTGTCATGAAGATGAAAAGGTGTTAACACTCGAAGTAAGGAGAAGTTTTGATGGAGAATAACTCTGCAGATGAAGAAATAAAGGCGCATCTGGCCTCTACCAATGAACAGTTCCGCAGCCTGAGCGAACAGCATGCTCACCTGGAGCAGCAGCTGGGGGAGATCGAATCGAAGTCTCATGTCACTGAGGCTGATGAACTGGAGGAGCAACGGCTTAAGAAGCTTAAGCTTCAAGTAAAGGACCAGATGAATGAGCTAGTCGCGCAGAATAAGCATGCTGGCGTAGCTTAGAAAGCCGGGCAGCTAAGAAGGGCATCTCCGGATTTGTCCCGGAGATGCCCTTTTTGCCTCACAGCCCGAGGACCCGCACCGCCCAGGAACGGAACTCGCATGCTCTTGCTAAAAGTCGCCCTGCCGGACATGTTCACGGATGAGCTCTTTGAAGCGCTCGACCACTTCTAAAGTCTCGAGCCTCGATGTCTGTCCATAGCTCTATCGCCAAACGCTGTCCAGCCGGACACCAAGCTCGTGGATTAGATCATGGTCGTGGTTTTGAATGCCCTTGGTTCCGCCAAGGCGCCGCTCGGCGCACTGGCTGTTTGCCGCAATGCGCTGATTACACGGGGAGCCCAATAAGTAAGAAAACCCGTGTAGGCCACCTTTCATCACGGCAGCTACACGGGTTCAAGGCGGACGGTTAACGGAAGCTAGGCGAAGTTGGATCGGAAGGATCGCCGCCATCGGAAGGACGGCGCTTCAGCTTGGGACGGTCTTCTTCGTCACCCTTCTTTTTCTTAGATGGATCGGTTTCATCCTCGATGGGCCCGGTGGAGTTCGGGTTGCGGCGTAAAGTCGGCTTATTCGGATCGGTGCTGGCCTTATCGGGCCGACGCTGATTTTCGAGCATCGCAAGGCGGCCCTTCATGTCGTTGAATTCGGAAGTTGTGACCACGTACTCAGGACGCGCCTTCAGTTGCTCCATCTCTGCCTGTGACTTCTTGATGCGATCGTCGGTCGGGGGATGGGTGGCAAAGAGCTTGGATATCGTGCCAGGCTTACGCTTTTCCAGGGTCTCAATCTTTTCAAAGAAATCGACAAACCCGGTAGGGTCGTACCCGGTTTTATACATGTACTGCATGCCGAGATAATCGGCCTCGGACTCCTGGCCGCGGCTGAACTTCAGGAAGGTTAGCGGAACGAGGAACCCGGAGGCCTGATAGAGACCATAAGCTAATCCACCGCCCATAAAGATCAGGGGGAGTGTGGCCAACTGTGCAATCTGTCCGCGGGTCGCTTGCCGGGTGGCGTGCCGGGCAGCCACATGCGCAATCTCATGCGCCATGACTCCGGCTAATTCCGCTTCTGTGTCGGCTTTCAGAATGAGTCCGGAATCGACAAAGAAGAACCCTCCGGGAAGAGCGAAGGCGTTCACTACCGGATCTTCCACCACCTTAATGGTGAACGGGACTTTGGCATCAGAGTTGCGGACCAGGTTCTGGCCGATGCGGTTTACGTACTCAGAGATCTGCGGATCGTTAATGATCTTCGATTGCCGCTCCACCTGCTGGGCGAGTTGTTTGCCCAGCGCGATTTCTTTCTCGAGTGAGTAGAAGTTGACTTTGCCGCTGACGTTGCGATCGCCAATGGCATCCGGATCGCTCTTGGAGTCCTTCTTATCTTTCTTGTCGCCGGCCAACAGAGAGGCCGGCATGAGCAGCAGCGCGCAGAGCAGCACGCTGACAGTTGATTTCAGAGAATCAGAAACTTGCGAGAAGCTTAAACGCCGCATATTAACTCCTTGGCGACACGTCGAGGGCGAATTTCAGTCAGGGCCTGCACTCAGTATAGAGCTAAAAAGAGGTGGCAGGGGGAACGAAAGCAGACCTCCCGGCAGCCACCGGTTCAAGAACCGCAAACTCCCGTGGCTGCCGGGATTTAAACACAGGAGATGCTCTGTCATAGCTAACGTATGCTCGAAAGAATGGGTTTCCAAAATGTGGCCGCACTGGCGGAGGTGTACCGCGATCAGTTTCCGGTGGCGGAGAACCTTATTTACTTGAATCATGCGGCTGTGGCTCCGTTGTGCCGGCGCGCGGCCGAGGCAATGAAGGAACTGACGGACGACGCCTGCCGGTTCGGCTCCCTGCATTACAACCGCTGGATGGATTGTTATCAGCGCCTGAGAGCAGCAACAGCAAAGCTGATCGGCGCTTCGGCCAGCGAGATCGCCATTGTCAAGAACACCTCGGAAGGCATTGCGACCGTTGCGCTGGGACTGGACTGGAAAGCAGGCGACCGCATCATTGCGTTCCGCGAAGAGTTTCCGGCCAACTACTATCCCTGGCTGCGGCTGGAAGCCAAGGGAGTCGAGATCGCCTGGTTTTCCATTTACGATCCCCTGGAGAAAATTGCGGCCGCACTTCCAGGCGCCCGCCTGCTGGCCGTCAGCTATGTCAACTATCTAAGCGGGTATAAGGTCGATATTCAAGCGCTAGGCGAACTCTGCCGCCAGCATGGCTGCTTCTACTTCGTTGACGCCATTCAGGGCATGGGCGCCTTCCCAATCGATGTGGAGAAATGCCATATTGACGCCCTGGCAGCCGACGGCCATAAGTGGATGCTGGGACCGGAAGGCAATGGCGTGCTGTACGTCCGGAAGAAATGGCTGGATTCCATCGAGCCCGTCGAATTCGGCTGGACCAACCCTGCCAACTACGCGGACTACAGTTCGCGCGATATGACGCTCCGTTCCGATGCCGGACGCTACGAATGCGGAACGCTGAATACGGTGGGCTGTTTCGGCCAGGCCGCGGCGCTGGAGTTTCTGCTGGAAGTGGGAATCGAGAATACAGAGCCGGCCATCGATGCCCTCGCCGAGCAGCTTGAAAATGGCGTGAGAGCACGAGGATACGAAGTCATGCGGCAGCGGACCAGGGCAACAGGATCGGGGATCGTCAGCTTCCGGCATCCTTCGATTCCCTGCCCGGTCATCGGCAACGATCTAAAGCATCAAGGCGTTACTGCCGCGCTGCGCCAGGGCTGGATCCGCATGTCTCCGCATTTCTACATCAGTCCGGAAGAAATTGAAAAGGTTCTCGGCATGCTGCCGAAGGTGTAGCGCGGATGCAGACCGGGCGTCTATCGATTCTGTTGCTCTGGGCCGCAGGATGCCTGGCCCAATCGCTGCCGGACTTCAAGGCCAGCTGGATTGCGATGCCGGGATCACCGCAGCAGGATTACGGCGTTTATCATTTCCGGCGAAGCTTCGACCTGGCATCGAAGCCGGCCAGCTTTATAGTGCATGTCTCGGCAGACAATCGTTATCAACTGTTTGCCAATGGCGAACGGGTGGCGACGGGACCGGCGCGCGGCGATCTGACTCACTGGCGCTTCGAGACAATAGATCTCGCGCAGCATCTCAAAGTGGGCCGGAATGTTTTGGCTGCCGTCATCTGGAACGATGGCGCCTATCGCGCTGTCGCGCAGATTTCAAATCGCACGGGCTTTCTGCTGGATGCGGATGGCCCGGCCGGTGAACTGGCGAGAACCAGTGGTGAATGGAAATGCACAGCCGATGACGCCTACTCTCCTCGTCCTCCGGAAAAGGACGAGTTGACGGGGTATCGAGCGATCGCGGCGAATGAACGCTTCAACGGTAAGGCGTATCCCTGGGGTTGGGAGCGGCCGCAGTTCGACGACTCGCAATGGAAGAATGCCGAGCCGATCACCCGGGCGGCCCTGCGCGATGCGCGGGATGCTCCCAACCGGTGGATGCTGGTGCCCGCCTCCATTCCGCCCCAAGAGGAGAGGAATCAGCGTTTCCGCTCCGTCCGTTTAGCAGAAGGAGCTACGGTCACGCCCGCTTTCGTCAAAGGCAAAGGTGCAATCACTGTACCGGCCGGCGCGCAGGCTTCGATGCTGCTCGATCAGGGGTTCTTGACAACTGCATATCCGGAGCTGGTCACCAGCGGCGGCGCCGGAGCGAAGATTCGGCTGCGCTATGCCGAATCCCTCTACCTGCAAAAGGGCGGCCACGGCAAGACCACCGATAAAGGGAATAGAAACGTAATCGCCGGCAAGAAGATGTACGGCGATTCCGACCTTTATCTTCCGGCTGGCGGCCAGAAGCAGATGTATCGCCCGCTGTTCTGGCGTACCTACCGCTATTTACGGCTGGAAATCGAAACTGGCGACGCGCCGTTGAAGATCGACGATCTGCGCGGCTCGTTTACCGCTTATCCATTTGTCCAGAAGGCCTCATTCGCAGTGGGAAACCCGGAAGTGAATCGCGAGATGCAGCAGATTCTAGCCACCGGCTGGCGAACCGCGCGGCTCTGCGCACACGAGACCTACATGGATTGCCCGTACTACGAACAGCTGCAATACGGCGGCGATGCGCGGATTCAAATGATGGTCTCGCTGTACATGACCGGGGATGCGCGGCTGATGAAGAACGGCATCTCGCAATTGAATTCGTCGCGAACCGCGGAAGGCGCCACTTTCAGCCGGGCGCCTTCTGCTTTGCAGCAGTACATTCCACCGTTCTCGCTGTGGTGGATCGGCATGCTTCACGACTATTGGATGTATGTGGATGATCCGGTCTTCGTGAAGCAGATGATGCCGGGTGTGCGGGCAATCCTCGATTTCTACAATTCATATCAAAACAAAGGCGGTTCTTTGGGCCCCATGCCGTGGTGGAACTTCGTCGATTGGGTTACCAGTTGGAAGTCTGGCGAGCCGCCAGCGGAAAGCGACGGGGCCGGTTCTGCTGCCCTTAATCTGCAATTGCTGCTGGCGTATAACTGGGCGGCAGATCTGGAGTCGGCGTTAGGACTGCCGGCGATGGGCTCGGTTTACCGGGATCGTGCCGGCAACTTGAAGACTACCGTCGTTCAGCGGGATTTTGACAGCGCTCGCGATTTGTTTGCAGACCAGCCTTCGCACCGCACTTACTCCCAACAAGTGAACACTCTGGCGGCGCTGGCGAAGCTGCTGCCGGACGAACAGTTGCGCTCCGTGATGGAAAAGACAATCAGCGATAAGAGCCTGGCGCAATCGTCGATTTATTTTCGCGCTTACACAAACGCGGCTTTGCGAGAAGCCGGACTCGGTGACCGCTACATAGAAATGCTTGGACCTTGGCGCGCCATGCTGGGGCAAGGTTTAACGACGTGGGCCGAAACGGATGGGCCCGATACACGCTCCGATTGCCATGCCTGGGGCGCGAGCCCAAACTTCGAATTATTGCGCACGGTGGCGGGTATCGACTCCGCTGCTCCGGGCTTTCGACGAGTGAGCATTGCTCCGCATTTGGGAACTCTCAAAAAGGTGGAGGCGCAAATGCCGCACCCGAACGGAGAGATCACGGTTCGCCTGCGACGCTTAGGGAAAAAGCTGGCAGCGGAGGTATCGCTGCCCCGGAACGTGGACGGCGAATTCAGTTGGGCGGGCGAACAGAAGGCCCTGCATTCAGGGAGCAACCGGATTGAGGTTAGCCCTCGAGAACCACGATAGTATCGATTGGATCTCGCGCCTGGCGAGGCAGTTTCAGAAGCAGGCTTCCCTGAGCCTCGCTCATCTCGACCGGGTTTCCGGAGCCGAAGACAGTGGCCCGGCTTACCGGTTTCTGCAGCTTCGGCATGGCCAAGACATCGTCAGGCCAATCGAGAATGTGAACGTAAGTCTTGTCTTGTTTCTGCGTGGTTACGCCCCAGGGACGAGGCGGAATGGGGCCGCCGCGAGTGCCATAGATGGTCTCTCCGTTTTTTGAGGTCCAGTCGCCTACTTCGTTCAAGCGCGTGATGAACTCTTCTTGAATGGTTCCATCCGGCTTCGGTCCAATGTTGAGCAGGAAATTGGCATTGTTCCCGGCCGCGCGAACCAGATAATGCACCAGTTCAGTCTTACTCTTGAATTTCTTATCTTCCGCGTTATAGCCCCATGCGCCGTTCAACGTGTCACAGGTCTCTAGAGGAAGCGAGCCGATCTTGGAATCGCCGCTGAATCCGGTGGTGTTCTTTCCAGGCAAATCGCGCTCGAACATTTGAAAGTCTTCACCCTCAAAAGGAGCCAGATGATGATTATTCCCGATCAGGGCCGCGGGCTGCAGTTTATGAATCAGATCGTAAGTGCGGCGTAGACGCCAGTCGGCATCCGGCTTGTCCCACATGCCATCGAACCAGATACCGGCGATGTCACCGTAGCTGGTAAGCAGTTCGGTAAGTTGCGCATCCATGTAGTCGAGATAGCGATTAAAATCGCCGCTCGGAGGACGTCCGGAGGCATGGCCGGTCCGGCCCAGAGGATAGTAATCGGTGCTATGCCAGTCGAGATGCGAATGGTAGAAGAAGAGCTTCACTCCCTGCTTGTGGCACTCGTCGGCCAGCGGCTTTAAGACGTCTTTCCGATACGGTGTCGAATCGACGATGTTCCACTTATTCTGCTCCGTCGCCCACATGCCGAAACCATCGTGATGCTTGCTGGTGATGGTGATGTAGCGCTGACCGGCTTTCTTGGCGAGGGCGACCCAGGCGGCTGGATCGTAACCGGCCGGATTGAAGCGGGGCGGCACCTTAGAGTATTCAGCAACGGACATCTGATCGTTGTTCATAACCCACTCGCCTTTTCCCAGAACGCTGTAAACGCCCCAATGAATAAACATGCCGAAGCGCGCATTCTGGAACCATTCGCGAGCGGCGAGATTTGCCTCAGTGGGTTGGTAAGGATCGGCCTTCATGCGGAAGGGTACTGCAGTAGCGGCAGCCAGGCTCAACAGGGTTCGTCTGGTCATAAGGTGGGCTTTGACTAATGTATCGAAAGCTTTATTGAGTCCGATCGGATGTGAATCACCGTACGATAAGGGAGATGAGAATGGCCCTTCTTGCGGCGGTGCCGATGATTGTTTTAAGTTGCAGTCGGCGGCCGGCAAGCCACACTTCCAATCCGGCAAAGCCGGCGCGGCTGACCATTGGACCCGCAGACCCACGGAAGCCCGTGCCGGCAAAAGCGGAATCTCAAGAGAAAACGGACTCCACTGATGTTCTGGTGCATAACGTGATTTTGCACACCGGAACCCAAATCAAATTGAAGGTGAAGTGGCTGCGCGGCAAGATGTATCCGACATCGGCCAAGAGCCCGGCTTCATTCGACGACACGAAATCGTTCCGTTTGCAGATCGAGGAAGGCCTGGTGAGCATCAATGTTGCCGACCTTTCCGCGTTTTTGAAACAGGGAGCACTGAAAACTTCGCCGCTCAGGAATGCCAAGATCCAGCCGCAGGATGGCCGTTTGAAGATTACTGGAACGCTGAAGAAGCTGGTCCCGCTTCCCATCGAGATGATGGCTAGGCTGGGAGTTTCTCCCGACCAGAAGCATGTGCGGATGCACGTGGAAAAATTAAGCATCTTGAAGATTCCATTTAAAGGTCTTCTCGGAGTGTTCCGGGTACAGGTGGACGATTTGTTTGATCCGAAAAACAGAACCGGCATCGATGTGAAAGGAAATGATATAGACATTGATGTAAATCAATTGCTGCCTCCGCCCAAGGCTGAAGGCCGCCTGACCAAGGTAAAGGTTTTGAACAACGGAGATCTGCTGGAGTATTACGGCAAACCTCGGGAAGATGGAATTCCGGTCACTAAGTGGCGGAACTTCATGCGGCTAAGAGGGGGCGTGGTCAACATCGGCAAGTTGACCATGCATCACACAGACATGCTGCTGGTGGACAAGGAGCGATCCGGCTGGCTGAACTTCGACATCAAGTACTATCAGGAGCAGCTAGTCAACGGCACGACCGAGATCACCCCCGAAGCAGGTCTGCGCATTTTTATTGCCGATATCAATAAATTGCAGAAGGCATCGAGCAGACACAGCATCAGCAAGCAGTGGAACAGTAACTTGAACGTAGATCCGCCGCCGGATATGCAATAGCGATTCTCAAGTTTGTTGAATACGGCGCGCCATGGCAGAGGCGAATGTAGTGGGCGCGAACCGGGTGAGAAAGGCCATGAGGGCATTTAAGCGCCCTGTGATGCAGATCGGTTTACCGGCTTTAAGGGCACGATAGCCGAGCGCCGCGACAGCGGAAGCAGTCATGATATTTGCTCCCGCCTGAAACAACTTGGTTTTAGTCATGCTGGCACGCTCAGCAAATTCACCCGTCGTTGGGCCCGGGCATAAGCAGCTCACTTTGACGCCAACGTCGCGCGCCTCGTTTGCGAGCGCGACAGAAAACGAGAGCACATACGCTTTGCTGGCGTAGTAAACCGCCATCAGAGGACCGGGTTGGAAGGCCGCGGTAGAGGCAACGTTCAGGATATAACCGCGCCGACTGCTCGCCATGTCCGGGAGGAACAGGCGAGAGAGTCCGGTCAACGCAGCGACATTGAGATGAACCATCTGCATCTGGCGATCGGCATCGAGTTCCCAGAGGCGACCCAGCAAACCAAAGCCGGCGTTGTTGATCAGCATTTCCACGGCGAGGCCCGGCGCTGCACTTCGTGCTAAAGCTGCTTTGCTGCACCAGGAACGGACAGATCGAGCGGAATCACGATAGCCGTGCGACCGGTTTCGGCTCCAATCTCTTTAGCTGTTTTGTCCAATTCCGGCTGCCGAGCGCGCGGTAAGAATCAAGTCGTAGCCATCCCGGGCGCAAGCGAATGCGAACTCGCGGCCGATGCCGACGGAAGCGCCTGTGACTAGGGCAAGAGGCATGCGTGATTGTCGCACTGCTATTCGTGACGGAGCGCAACCAGCGGCTCTACTCTCGCGGCACGCCTGGCGGGCAGGTAAGTGGCGAGAAGCGCGATGAGGAGTAGCACAAACAGCGCCGCCGCATAGGAAAACGGATCGGTAGCCGAAATTCCGAAAAGCTGGGAGTCGATAAGCCGCGTGGCTGCCAGCGAGGCGAGAAAGCCTATGACGAATCCAACAGTAGTGAATCTGAGCGCCGAGCGGAAGACGAGTTGGAAAAGCTGCATTCGGGTAGCGCCGAGTGCGGCTCGCAAGCCCATTTCCGCGGTGCGCTGGGCGACGGAGAAGCTCATCACTCCATAGATGCCGACGGCCGCGAGCAGTATTGCGAGCGCTGCAAATAATGAGAAGAGACTGCCTACGAATCTGGGGGTTGCGACAGCCTGGCTAAGGTTATCGGTAAGCAGTTTGAAGCGCGCCGAAGAAGCCGGATCTAGCGAGCGAATGTCCGCTTGCAGCGGAGCAGCCTGCGCAAGAGCTTCGCCGGGCGAGCGCAGCAAGAGGTAAACATGGACGCGCGAGTGCTGCGCGAACGGCATAAAGATGGCCGGAGACGCTGCAGCACCCGGATTTTCGAGGCGCGCGTCCTGAACGACGCCGATTATTCTCATCCATTTCGAACTCACTTGATCGTAGCCGCAGAGAATACGCTGGCCAACCGCATCGCCACGCGGGAAGGCGCGTTTCGCAAGCGATTGGTTGATCACCGCAATGCCATCTCTTGCGGCGGTGTCGCGCGTGTTGAAATCGCGGCCAGCAAACAACGGGATTCGCAAAGTAGCAAAGTAATTCGGAGAGACGAGGTGGAAATCCGCTTGCGGGGAGGCCATGCTGAAATCGTTCATGGTCTGCCCGGAGACGATGTAGCTGCCATTCGAGAAGAAGTTCGCGTCGCCCGGCACATCGCTTGCGAGCGCCACCGAACCATAGGCCCGCTTCGTGCCGAGCCGCTCGAGCAGAGGCTGGTAAAAGGATTCGTAAGCCTTCTTCGAGTTTGCATCGGCGCTGATTTCGGCTGAAAGGACATGTTCAGGACGGAACCCCAAATCGACATTCAGCAAAGCCGAAAAGCTGCGGAGCAGCAGGCCGGAACAAGCCAACAAAACCAGCGAAAGAGCGATTTCAGCGCTGATTAGCCAATTGCGGGTGTGAGCGGTTGCGCCGCCGATGCTCCCGCGTGAACTACCCGACCGTAGGCCTTCGGTGGGATCGACGCGGGCCGCTTGCAGTGCAGGGGCAACGCCGCAAACTACGGAAGCACAGATCGAAACAGCGATAGCGAAGCAGAGGACGGGCAGGCTGAGTTGTGTATTTTCAAGACCCGGAACGGTTTGTGGGGCAAGCCAGATCAGCAGAGGAAGGGCTGACGCGGCGAGTATCACTGCAAAGGCACATCCGAGCAAGGAGAGCAGCAGACTCTCTATCAGCAGCTGCCGGATGAGGTGCGTGAAAGATGCCCCGAGCGCGGCGCGGATGCTGAATTCCCGCAGACGGCCCATTCCGCGCGCTAGTAGTAGGTTGGCCACGTTTGCGCAAGCGATCAGCAGAACCAGCAGCACCGCACCGGATAGAACGAAGAGGACGGAACGGAAACGGTGAGTATTGAACACGGAGAGCGGACTAAGCAGCACTCCATTTCCTGCCTTATCGTAGGTGCGCGCAATCCGGGAGGCAATAACTGACAGTTCAACTTGTGCCGCAGACTCGCTGACACCTTCTTTCAGACGTCCGACGATTAGGTAATTATGTCCCGTGCGGCTGGCAGAGGCCAGATTCTCGTCCGGCGGGATCCATACTTCTGTCTGCGAGTCCTCCGGGAAGTGGAAAGCTGCGGGTACAAGACCGACGATCTCATAGACGTTGTTGTTGCCGAAGAGCTTGCGGCCCGGAGTCCAGGGTTGTCCGCTAAAACGCCGACGCCAGAAGTTCTCGTTGACTACGGCGACATGGGCGGGCATTCCGTGAAAGTCCTGGCGATCGATGAGGCGGCCCGCAACAGGGCTTGCCGAGAAGACGCGAAAGAAATCTTCAGACACCGCTGATATACCAGTGAACGCTCCGGTTTTATTGATGACGACATTGTCTACACCATTGGCGTAGCCGGCCATAGCCGCGAAGGAGCGGCGGCTTCCATTGCGGTAGTCGACAAAATCGGGACCCGACTGCTGGCCGAACCGGGCGTCTTTCCAGGTCCGCGAGATGGCGAAAATCCGGTCGGCATGTTTGTACGGAAGAGGCCGTAGCATGACTTGGTAAACCACGCTGAAGATAGCGGTGCTCGCTCCGATACCTAAAGCGAGGATGAAGACGGCGAGAACAGTGAAAGCAGGGCGGCGCAGCAATGAGCGGACGGCTAGTCTGAAGTCCATGGTGTTTCTCAGGCACGTTGGTCGCCACGGGAAGTCGTTCATTCTGCTGGGAACCACGGATCTAATCTGTCCGCTTTTGGGATTCGGCGTTCGATTCCGGACAGGTTGCGCGTGTTAATTTAGAGGAGTCCCGCGGGCCCTTAGCTCAGTTGGTTAGAGCGCTACCTTGACACGGTAGAGGTCACAGATTCGAGTTCTGTAGGGCCCACCATTGAAACCCCTTCGGATCTTTTCGTGACCTCGCATGGTTCTAAGAAAGGTTTTCCTGTCGCTTTTCCTTTACTGTCTCTGGTACGTGATCTTCAGCCGTACACTGGTAAGCCCAGTATTCTTCTCCTGGACCTCTATCCCGATTGCGCTCACGGCGGTGTCCTTCAAATGGCAGCGCTTTAGTGGCCCTTCAACTCTGGCGATGATCGCGCAACCGCAGTGATGCTCATAGCCACACTCATCGATCTGGATTCGCGCATTTTTGATTGGCTTCTAAACGCGCCCATGCCTCGCCACAGCTAATGAGACTTCAACAATTGCGCCAGACGATCATATTGGTTCTGTGCTCGCCTGGTCTTGCTTTCTGCCAATCGATAGATAGCCAGCCGAACGTTCAAGAAGCCGATCTGCAAATCGTCCGGCTTTCTCCTACCCGGTTCCTGCAATTATCAAACGGCGTCCTCAACGAATTGGCACGGCGGAACTGCACAATTCCTCAAGTTGCGGATGAGAAGATCCCGCAGAACGTCATCAAAGGTTCGTTCATCGAAAAGGGCGAACTGGACTGGGCTGTCTTGTGTTCTGTTCACGGGAACTCGGGTATTCTGATCTTCCGAAACCAATCAGCAAAGCACGTGATCGAGGTTGCCAGGCAAGCGGATAAGGATCGGCTCCAGGGTGGAGCGGACGGCAAGATGGGCTATTCGCGAGCGATCTCTCCCGTAGATCGCGCGTTTATTCTGGAGCATTACCAGGCCTACGGCGGTCCAACCCCGCCGCCCATCGATCACCAGGGAATTGATGATGCATTTGTCGGCAAAGCATCCGTTGTGCTTTACTTCTATCGCGGCAAGTGGCTTCAGCTCACCGGTGCAGACTGACGGCAGGCAACTCCGAGTGGGACGGATAGTCCAACGTAGATGTAGGTTGTGGTAAGCCGCCTGGATGGCGTTTTGATATCTTCACTTGAACTTGAGCCCGATGACAGATAAGGGGCCAGTGCCACATAGCGGTGGTTTAGGCTGCGTTCGATATGCCTGATCGAAGTGCTGCTCGAAAGATATTGCGATGAAGAAACCGTCGACTGTTACATCACCGGTTATTGGTAAGCGTCCGAGCAACCGCAGCCTAGACTTTCCCGGTGCGTTATGTTCTTGCTGAACTATTGAGCCGCAGCCCAGGCAGAAGGGGTCAGTCGGCTGACCTGCTTGACGGGCAAATCAGACAATCCTGGCAGCACCGCCGACAAGTAATCGCGCAGCGACAACTTGAGCCGCCGGCAGCTTTCAACAACCGAGAGAATGGCCGCCACTTTCGGTCCAGCCTGCTGGCTGCCGACATGAATCCAGTTCTTTCTTCCCAGCACCAGCGGCCGCATGGAGTTCTCCGCCAGGTTGTTGCTCAACTCCAGTTCTGGATGTTCCAGAAAGCGCGTCAACTTGCCCCAAAGGTTCAGCGTGTAAGCGGCGGCCTTGCCCAGAGTGCTGGCTGGCAATGCGCTGACTTTCGCCGCTTCCACTTGTTTCCGAATCAGATCCAGCAGCGGAACAGAGCGCTCACGGCGCAGCGCGTGCCGTGCTGCATAATCGAGACCGTTCGCGCGCGCCTCGCCATCAATGCCAAACAGCTCATCAATCTGTTTCACCATCAGCGCGGCTATCCGGTCATCAGGATTCAGCTTCAGGGCATCGAAAAACTTGCGTCTGGAATGCGCCCAGCAAGCGGCATGCACCATCCCGGCTCCGCCTACCTTGCCGTAAGCGGCGTAGCCATCGGTCTGCAAAATCCCTCCGGACGGACCCAGAAAGAGTTTTGGCCCTTCGCGGCCACGGCCCATGCGAAAGTCGAACACCACGCTTGCTCCAGGCCGCCCATATTGCCACAGATAGGCCTGGTGGTTTTTCCCCCGCTTGTCTTTGCTCTGCACATCCACCGGTGTCTCATCGGCCTGGAGATAACTCTCAGCCCGTAACTCGCGGCCCATCGCATCCACAATCGGCAGCAGCAACCCGCCCACCCGCATCACCCAGCCATCCAGCGTCGCGCGGCTGATCTCGATTCCTGTCTCGCGCTCCAGCATCGCGCTCTGGCGGTACAGCGGCAGATGATCGCAATACTTGGAAATGATGCTGCCGATGATCACCTGATCGCTCACCAGGCTCCTGTCGATAATCCGCGCCGGCAGCGGCGCCGTCACCACGCCGCCCTCTTCACACGCCTGGCAAGCGCGCTTCTCGCGTTTGACTGCTGAGACGAAGTACTCGGCTGGCTGGCAGTCTAACTGCTCACTCTGCTCATAGCCGATCACCACTGTCCCGCCGCCGCAACTCCGGCAGGTGCATTGCTCGGGTGTGCTGGGCAGCACGCGTTCCACGCGCGGCAGATCAGCGGGCAGGGTTTGACGGCCTGGATGTTGTTTGCGATCCTTTTGTAGCGCGGCGGCTGCCAGCAGCTCTCGTTTGCTCTCCGCTTCCACCTCGTTGCCGCTCACGCCCGGCTCAAACTCCAGAAGCTCCAGTTGCGCGCTGTTCAGCTTCTCGCTGCCAGGCCCATACTTGGCAATGCGCGCCAGCCGCAGCATTTCTTCCAGCGATTGAATCCGCATCTCGGCCCAGCGCAGTTGCTTTTGCAGCTGCTCAACCTGTGTGGATTCTGACTGTGGCGAAGGGGATGAACTCACGGACGGTATAGAGATATTTTACCGTCGATAGTGAGTAATAGCTACACTTACTTCCACTTACTAACTCCAATGATGCTGACTATTTTCTGCTGGAGTTTCCACCCGGTGCCAGCCTCGCCGCCGGGTCTGTGTGAGATCAATTCCACCCAGCAGCAGCGTCAGTTCCTCATGGCTCAGTTTCACTTTCGCTGCGCCGCTGTCTGCCTCAGGCCAGCGGAATCTCCCCTTCTCCAAACGCTTCGAACAAACCCACAAGCCGGTGCCATCCCAGAACAAAAGCTTCAGCCGGTTGCGGCCGGCATTGGCGAAGACAAAGATGTGTCCGCTTAACGGCTCGCACAGCAGGCGGTCACGCACCAGGCCGTGCAGGCCCTCGAAGCCCTTGCGCATGTCGGTTGTTCCGGCCGCCAGATAAATGCGCGTGGCCGGCCCCAGGCCGAACCTTTACGCGCGCTCCAGCAGGCGAACCAACTGCTCCAGCATCGCTCCATCGAAGCGGCTGCCTACTTCGATCCGCCGTCCATTGGCCAGCGCCACTGTCAGCGCGCCATCTCCGGCAATCGCTGGCCGCTTCTTCCGCGTCACCTGCACCGCCACGAACTTTGCCTTCCCCACACCCTGCGCTTCCTTGCGCCACCGCAAGTATCGGACCAGCGTTGTTATCCCCATGCCGCGCTGTGCGCAAAACACTTCGCGGCTTAACCCGCTGGCTTCATAATCTGCCACCACTTTGCCGGTATCTGCTCTGCTCAGCCGCGGTGAACGTGCTCTCTTGTTTCCATCTGCCATTCCCTCACTTCATCATGCTTTCCAGGTTCAAGATAGATGGGGTTGCTCTTACGCTTACGGTCATCAAACCGAATCCGCAAAAAATACACAGGATGATCCCAACCCATCTGGCGATGGCAATCACCTCCGTGGCAGCCCCCTGGGCAGCCTGCCCAAAGGAACTAGTCTGAGCAAGAGCGGTGGCCGCCGCCAGACCGCAAAGAAGCCCCCAGCGCAAAGCTGAGCGCGAAAACTGTGAATGAATCATGAACACTCCTGGTCTAGTGAATTTTCGGGTCGGTGACTTAGTGGAACTCGCCGCGAAAGGGCGAGGTTGGCCCTTTCCGGTATGAACAGAACGGGCCCGCAGTGAAGCGGCTGTGAAGGTTTGCCGCAAGGCAACCGGCGTGCCGGCGTAAAGCGACCTTGATCTGGTGCGAGAACGAAGGGCATTGTGACGGCGCCCTTCCTCTCAGAATTTTGCTAGAGCGCGAGAAGTCAGTCCTTAGGAAGTCCGTACAGGACAGTCGATCTTCGTCAGATCTTCGCCATGCTCGACCGATTGATATTGCTTTTAGACACGCCTGCCGCGTGCTTGAAGCATGTTCTCGAACGGGCACAAAATGCTTTGCGTCGGTTCTAAGATCGCCTGCAACATGCCTTGCACTGGTCCTTGCACCGAAAGTGCGAACACCACTGCGACCCCTTGCAACGTCGAGATAGTTAAATGCTTGATTTCCTGCAGGAGGAAAGTGGGGAGTGAGCCTCAAACGCACTTTTAATGCGGTTGTCGCGGGTTCGAGCCCCGCCCGGCTCACATTCCCTTCTTTTTCGATTCGAAGCCAATTGTCCCCGGGTGCTCGTTTTGCGATTCGAACCCAATGCCGTGAGCGACCGAATCTGCGCTTGATCCCCGATTACTCCGTCTTGCGATTCGAACCCAAAAAGTTTCAGCCCTGTAGCTCAACCTTTAGACTGAACTGGGTGTAGCGGGTTTGCCACTGAATTCCCCAACCGCTTACATTTTTGCGGTTCAAACCCAATTCTCTGCGGACTGAGGCTCGAGCCTACTTTGCCGTTCGAACCCATATAACCCTTTAAGCCAGCAACTGTGTGGTCCCCTACCCCTCGGCAAGCGATCCCCCCCGGCTGATCGATAGGAGCATGTTCCCAATCTTGGCTTTCAGAGCAAAACATTGCATGTTGTTGCAAAGGCTTAGGGTAAATGTTGTGGACTTGCTGAAACTGGAGTTTGCGAGGCTAGTTGCCTGGTTCCTCAGTGAACATCTCGTGCCGACTTGCTGGAATCGCGCATTTAAAAATGGCGGCTGCCGTGCAGGACTGCTTCGATCGTGACCGCATCCGGTTGGGCCCGGTAAACAATCACGTAGGGAGGCACGATCAGCTCGCGAGTACCTAGAACGCGTCCGCGACGACCAGATTGCGGGAATACCGCCAATTGGTCGATAGCTTCCAGTATGCGCTCTACGGTCAGGCGCGCCGCTTCCGGATTCTCTTCGGCAATATACTCCCAAATCGACGCTAGTTGGTTGGGAGCATCTTGCGACCAGCGGATTGCCATTATGCTCGCTTCTTTTTCCTGCCGCCACCCTGTTGCATCAGCCGGTTCATGCGGCCTCGGACCTGATCATGAGGAACGACGTGTCCGGCATCCGTATCGGCGATGCCTTTTTGGATCTGCTGGATCTGCCATCGCTGAAGCTCAACATAGTTGGCGATGGCTTCGTTGATGACCCAGTTCCGGTTGCGGTCGAGCGCGTCCGCAACTTGGTCGAGATCTGCTATTAACTCCTCTTCCGAGCGAATGCTGATGGTAGTTGACATCTCTACATTGTATTTTTTTGTAATACACTAATGCAAGCCATACTTGACCAAAACGTCATGGACCGAAACCTCCCGTTGCAGCCTGCGAGAAGTTTAAAGATATCGACGAGCGTCCGCTAGACGTCTCCCGTTTTAGAGACACGGCTTACCGTGTGCGCACCCCCATGCGATTGCGAACAGAAAAACGCTTGGTACGAACGAGAGTATGGCCGGAAGCAGAGTGCGAAGGCTGTGCCGTCCACACACCCTAACCGCGAAAATCAGGCATAGAATGCAACCTATCGCAAACGCAATGAACCAGATAGGCAGAAAGGGCTGGTATATAGCGGTCAACATGAACGGCACTACGGATCCCAGACCAGCAAGAATCCAGGTGAGTGAAACGAGTGTTTTGCACCTGTTCACTACTTTTTCATTCACAAGCTTTACAAGCCTGCATGGGAGAGAGTCGTTCTCATCCGCTGAGCGAAGCCGTTTCTCTCGTCTGCCGGCGACCTCTGGCTGCCCAACTCATGGGCATGTTCCTGCGCCGCGATTCCGAGGATTATACTCAGCCTAAACGACCCATCAGTCAGGCCGCATAGGCAGCTGTGACAGGGATTCTGAATTGCGCATGGATGATTTAGCAAATGTGACTAGCTAACATTAAGTTTGATCGAAGCTAGCATGCTCGAAGCAAAGACGAAGCTCTCCCGGTTGGTGGAAGCTGCCGAGCGGGGAGAACACGTGGTTCTCAAAAGGAATGGCGTGCCAGTGGTCCAGATAGTCGCCATTTCCAGCGGAAAAATGCCTTTCGGATTTTTGAAGGATCAAGCAGGAGAAATTGCAGACGATCTTCTATTCAATAATTCGGAGGAAGAAATCGACAGCTTCACACAGCTGTGATGCGTAAACACTCCCTGTTACTTGACACCCATGTAATGATCTGGATGGCTGCTGCCCCAGAGCGGCTGCCGGGGTCGCTGAAGCGCGCCATAGAGAAGACCGAAATCCGGTATGTCAGCCACGCTAGCGCTTGGGAGATCCAAAGTTAAAAGCGAAAAGCATGGAGCCCGGTTCGGTTTTTCATTGGATCAGCTGGAACAAACAATGAAGGCTTTTTCTTGTTTGGAACTGCCGATCGAATACAGGGATATTCGCCAGCTCAGCCGGATGCGCTTCTTGCACCAAGATCCTTTTGATCGTATTTTGATGTCTCAGGCGAGCCTTCGCCCAATCTATTTGGCGACCCTCGACGAGAACATCGTCAGGACTTTCGAGATGGATCGTAGATTCCGCATCTTTACAGATCTCGCGCGCGAGTAGCCGTTCGGGTAGAGGAACCGTGATGCGGACCGCCTACGGCTTAGGTCTGGGCATCGCTGGATCGAAAACTGGCTTAGGGAACAAACGGTTATCCTGCGGAAGTGCCCCAACAGCGTGGCCCGGAGCAACCTACTCGACAGAGTGCAGCCGCACTTGAACCGGTTCCGGCCGAGGAAAAAGAGCGGCTTCTAGCGATTCTCAATTTCTGGCATAAGCTGGAATTCTTCATTCCTTTTGACTTGGACCAGCGAGTGGAGGAAGCCGAGCAGGGCCGCATCCGTTGGCTGCATGCCCAGGCGCTTGCGCAATCTCCGCTCGATCTTTGGAGCGTCGATCTCGGCGACGAATACGAGTTGAAGGGCTTCCTGCTATATGTTGGGGTTTTCGATAAGAGCCAAATCACGGCAATTTGCAAGCAATCAATACGCTCAAACCCGGAGTTGACTTCCTACGAGGAATTAGAACGCACGGACCTGGATGGGAAGACCTGCTGCGCGCGGTTAAAGGTCAGCCCGACCGGTCAGTTTATCTGCAACTCGCAGCCCGAAACCATCTCGCTCTCGACCGTTCCCTGGGCCTTGGGCCAGCTTCAGGCCGGCGATTTGCCGGCACTTAGCCACAGCCATTTCGAACAGGCGAAGGACAAGCTTAGTCACCTGCTTCAAAACTTCCACTCGGAACAGCAGGGCAAACCTCTGACCGGGAGCGGCATTCTGGCTCTGCACCAGCTCTTCTTTGAGTGGGCGCGGTATTCCCCTCCGCAAGGCGAGGCCACCGCCGTGCGCCAGGTTCTGGCGAGCAAAAAGAAGAAGCCGCGGAAAATCGAGAACGGGGCGAGCACTAAAAACGAGAAGGAAGAAGAAGCAGACGAGAAGATCGAGCCGGAGATCAGCATTCTCAACAGCTTCTTCATACAAGATCTGGAACGGGCGGCGGCAACGGTGCAGTCCGGTTTTTGTCCCGCAATTCTGAGAAGATATCTGACGCCGCTCGCAGAAGAGCAGCGCATCGAAGTGGATTCCGAGCAAGGCCGATGGGCCATTCTCGAAGCTTTACATCCCAAGCATCTCAATCGCGGACATTGGTTCAGTAAACCGGGCCAACCGATGAGCCTGATGCAGCAGTTTGCAATCAACTCCGCCGTTTCGATGGCCGATGAAGGTCCTTTGTTTTCGGTAAACGGGCCTCCAGGCACCGGCAAGACGACGCTCTTGAAAGATATCTTCGCCGAGCTAGTGGTTCGCAGGGCCCGGGTTCTATCCGGCATGCGGAAGCCTAGCGATGCCTTTGAAACAGGAGCAATCCCGGTAGCGTTCAGCGATTTGCAGCCGGTGAGAATCAGGCGATTGAGGCCGGAGCTTACCGGATTTGAAATGGTTGTGGCTTCGTCGAACAACGCGGCGGTCGATAACATTTCGCGGGAACTTCCGAAACTCGGGCTAGATGTCCGGGCTCAATGGCCGGAGGCAGCATACCTGCAACCGGTGGCGCACAAGATCGCGGCGCAAGGGGACGACGGAAAATTCACGAAGCTGCCGGATGCGGATATGCCGTGGGGCCTGCTTTCCTGCGCGCTGGGAAATTCGGCGAATCGCAGACGCTTTAAGGAGCGCTTCGCCTTTCCAGCGGTTCAGGAGAAAACGCACCCGGACCGGTCCGGACGGAGCAAGCCGAAGACGATCTATGAGTGGATCGACAGCTACCGGGGAATTAGTTTTGCCGATGCCTCAGCTCGTTTCAAGAAGATAGACGGGCAAGTCGCAGCCAAGTGCAATCGCCTGGAAGAGTATGCGGACCTGCTGCGCGACAGGTTGGAGTCTTCTGACGAAGCGAATGTCTCCCGGGCGGAAGAGCAGCTAGCGAAAGCTCGCGAAATGAATTCGCGGATCGAGTCCGAGATTGATGATTTGGCTGCCAGGAAAGCCAAGCTTCAGCTATCGTTCGCAGGCTTGCAGGAAGACGAGAGGCTAATTGATCGCAGTGCGCCGGAGTGGTGGACGAGGTTGTTCCGGACCTCGGCGTCTCGATCCCACAGTCGGCGGAAACGGGAAAATGCGATAGCGCAACTGGAGGTCAGGCAGGAAATCGCCGCCATTGAAAGGGGTACTGAGGTGTCGCTGGGGGCGGCCTTAAGAAACTCTTCTGACGGCGTCAGGCAAGCTGAACAAGCCTTGAAACATTCCAAGGACGCAAAGGCGGCGAAAGAACTGGAATGGCCGCAATTGCGCGGGCATTTTGAAGATATGAACCTGCCGGAAACTCCCATCGATCTGGAGACTGAAGAGTTTCAGAAGAGCGGACTTTGGCACGACGAGGAGTTGGCAACCCTGCGGTCGTCCCTGCTTGCCTCTGCTCTTGCGCTGCATGAGGCCTGGCTGGCAGCGGCCGCCAAAAAAAATAATTTGGGCGGCGCCGGTTTCCGGAGCAACATCATGGCAGCGACAAACCTGCTATCAAATAAACGCATCGATGAGCAATCGCACGCGGCAGCCATTTGGCAGAGCTTGTTCCTGATTGTTCCAGTGGTCTCCAGCACGTTTGCCTCTTTCGCCAGGCAGTTCCGCGATCTCGGGCCGGCGTCTCTGGGGTGGTTGTTCATTGATGAGGCAGGACAAGCAGTTCCGCAAGCGGCAGCCGGCGCATTTTGGCGGGCGCGGCATGCGCTGGTGGTGGGCGATCCACGGCAGATTGAGCCGATCTTCACGCTGCCGAGCCAATTCATCGCGGCGCTGGCGGGGCTTTCTCCTTATACCAGCGGCGGCCAGTATTCCCCTCACCGCACTTCAGTGCAGAGACTTGCGGACGAAGCGAATCGCTACGGCGCGCAACTGCCGGATGACGGGGACGATCCGGTGTGGATCGGCAGTCCGCTGCGGGTCCATCGCCGCTGCATCGAGCCGATGTTCAGCTGGTCGAATCGCATTGCGTATAACGGCAAGATGATTTTCGGGCTGCCATCGCAACAACTGCCGGATGGCCCGCCGATTACCTGCGAGAGTGTCTGGATCAATATCGGCGGGAAAGCACTCAAACGCCAGGAAGTGCCGGAGCAGACCCGGTTCGTCACCGATCTGCTGGTTGCGCTCTATCAACGTGACGGAAGATTGCCGGACCTCTATGTGATCTCCCCTTTTAAGGCCTGTAAGAACGCGTTGAAGAGCAGTATTACAGAAGCAGACTGGATCTCCGGCCAGCCTGAGTTGAAGAAACCTAAGACAACCGAACTTAGTAAGTGGAGTAAGGAGCGCGTCGGCACGGTACATACATTTCAAGGTAAAGAGGAGGACTCGGTGATCATGGTTCTCGGCGCAGACAGGGACCACGCCGGAGCGGCCGAGTGGGCCTCGTCGAAGGCCAACATTCTGAATGTCGCTTTGACCCGCGCCAAGCGCCGGTTCTATGTTGTTGGCGACCGGGAACTGTGGGGCGCCAGGGGATGTTTTCGACTATCAGGAGAAAAGCTTGGCTCGACGGCTGCAGATGAGTTTCTTGCTCTGGTGAAAAGTAGTAGCAGTCAAAAAAAATCGGCAGCAAGCGGTTAGTGCAGAGAGTCGCTACCGGAGTGTAAGTTCCATAAAGACGTTGGCTCGAGTATAAGCAAGCTTGGGAAGCTTTTCGGGATCGACGTGGCGAAAGCCTGCGGACTCGTAGAGCTTGACTGCGCCGGCAAGCTTAGTGTTGCTTCCGAGAAAAAGCGCACGGGCTCCCATGCTTCTGGCTTGCGAGATGGCGTGGAGGAGAATAGCTCGCCCGATTCCCTGCCCTCGGAGTTGGGGTGTTACCGCCATCTTGGAAAGTTCGTGGACGCCATCCGGCATAGGGATCAAGGCGACGCACCCGGCATGCTTGCCATCGCGCATAGCCATGAAAATATGGCCTCCCCGATTCAAAATGCTCTGTGGGTTTTGAAGCTGCTCACGGTCTCTGTCTTCGAGGACGAAGTAGTGCGAGATCCATTCTTCATTCAGCGTCCGGAACGCGGCCGCGTCTTCTTCCAGCGAAAATTCCCGGATGGATGTTTCTGACAGGGATGCGGTTTGCAGGGTGTTCACGAATCGATCTCCTTGGTAGTAGTGTTGCGTTTTGCCAAGCCGATGTCCAATATATTGAAAGTAGCGATCAAGACGCATTGAATATGGATGAAAAGGTCGAATTGCGGCACTTGCGCTACTTTGTTGCGGTTGCCGAAGAACTGCATTTTGGCCGTGCGGCGCTGAAGCTCCACCTGGCGCAGCCGCCGCTTTCGCAGCAGATCCGTCAACTGGAACAGATACTCGGGTATCCGCTTTTCGTGAGAACGTCGCGCTCGGTCCGGCTGACGCCTGCCGGCGCGGTTTACCTGGAGCGCTCACGCAATCTACTCCAGGCAGTAGAACGCGACATTACGGAGATGAGGAGGGTAGCAGCAGGGGAGTCCGGGTCGCTCCACATCGGCTTTGTGGGCTCGGCCATGCTGAGCCGTTTACCGAAGATCCTGGTTGACTTCAGAGCAAGCTTCCCGAAAGTAGAACTTCAGCTGCACGAGTCTTTCACTACCAGGGTTGTCGAGGGGCTGGAGGACCGGTCGTTGGATGTTGGTCTCTTACGAGACGCGGATGAGAAAGAGGGTTTGCACGTGGAGACGCTTTTCACGGAATCGTTTGTAGCGGTGGTTTCGGTCCGGCATGCGCTCGCGGGAAAGAAGAGCATTGCTCCTGCCTCACTGAGCGGAGAGCCGTTCGTCTTCTATCCGCGAAGCGCAGGTATCCGGGCCTTTGAAAAGCCGATGTCGATTTGCGAAGCCGCGGAATTCCGTCCACGCATCGTTCAGGTCGCTTCGCACTGGCTTACGATACTCCGTCTGGTAGGCACAGGTATTGGAGGAGTATCGATAGCTCCCGCATCGGTCCGCCAGATTGCCTCTACTGAGACCGTCTGCATATCTTTGCGGGGAGTCAGTGAGGCCAGCGAGATGCAGTTGGCGTGGAGAGATGGCGAGGCCCGGCCGATGGTCGGCCACTTTGCGGAAATTGCAAGGCAACACTGAGTGGAACGTGACAGCTGGTTTCGGGTTCGAGCGCGGCTACACTGACGGGATGCAGGATTACAGCGCGCGCCGTTCGATTTTCCATGAGCTTCATTCGAGCGGGTGTTTTGTCATTCCCAACCCCTGGGATAGAGGCACGGCCAAATACCTTCAGCGCATGGGCTTTAAGGCCCTGGCTACGACGAGCGCCGGTTTTGCATTTTCGCAGGGCTTGCCCGATTCGAATCTGGCTCTCGGCCGGGATGAGACGCTTCGCCATATTGCGGAGATGGTGGCCGCTACCGATCTGCCGGTGAATGCGGACTTCGGATCCGGCTATGCCGATTCTCCGGAAGAAGTCGCCGGGAATGTAAAGCGCTGTATCGACACGGGAGTGGCGGGCCTATCGATAGAAGATGCTACCGGGCGGGATGCGGATCCGCTGTATGAGTTCTCCGCGGCTGTGGAGCGCGTGATCGCTGCGCGGGAGGCCGTTCGCGCATCTGGAAGCGGAGTTTTATTGACCGCCAGGGCCGAATGCTATTTGACCGGGCACCCGGAAGCTTTCCCGGAAGCTTTGCGACGCCTGGAAGCTTTCGCGAAAGCAGATGCAGATGTGCTGTATGCGCCCGGCGTGAAGGAGCGCAGCGAAATCGAAGCCATCGTCTCCGCTGTTGCGCCGAAGCCTGTGAACTTTTTGATGAGTTCCGATATCGGGCTCGATGTTTCCGGCTTAGCGGAATTGGGCGTGCGCCGCATCAGCGTGGGGTCTTCGCTGGCGCGCGCCGCATGGAGCGGATTTATCGAAGCGGCTAGAGGAATTGCGGAACAGGGCAGCTTCGCGGGCTTCCGGGATATCGTTCCGTTTCAGACGTTGAACGAGTTTTTCCAACCCAACGGTTGAGTTGCGGCCGGCATCGCCGAAAATAAGAACGGATGGCCAAATTTACTGACTTCTTCGGAAACGCCAGCGTGGCGCTTACGTTGGAGGGAACGCTCGCAAGCGGGCGCATTCCACAGACGATTCTGCTGGCTGGTCCGGAAGGCGTGGGGAAAGCCACGCTGGCGCGGCGGTTGGCTGCTTCGCTGCTGCACGATGCAGGCAAGATAGAGGCGGACGATCTGAGCCGCACGGAAAATATCGACGTGATGGAAGGTCGCGATAAGTGGACGTCGGATAAGCGCGCTGAAGATCCGCTGCTGTTTTCCACGCATCCGGATTTCATCACTTTTCCGCCAGACGGTCCGCTGCGGCAGATTACGATTCAGCAGATGCGGGTGCTACGCGAACGGAGCCAGTTCAAACCGCTGCGAGGCGCTTACCGCGTGTTTCTGATAGATCACCTCGACCGTGCCAACGAGCAATCGGCGAATTCACTGTTGAAAGTTCTGGAAGAGCCGCCCGAGCACCTGATTATCGTTGCTACGGCTGAGAATCTTTACGATCTGCTGCCCACGATTCGCTCGCGCTCGATTGTGCTGCAGATGACGCGCTTGACGGATGACGAGATGCTCGCCTTTGCCGAGGCGCGGGGACTTGCCGACGCGCGAGTACGGATCGACTTGGCGGAAGGGAGTCCCGGGGTGGCGCTCAGCCTCGATCTCGATCAACTGCGGCGGCGGCGGGGCGTGATGCTGATGGCTCTCGAATGCGGGGCCGGGCTGATGCCCTTTTCAGCTTGGGTGGAGGCTTCGGAATCTTTTGGAGCCAGCAAAGCGGAGAAGCTCGAAACGTACTTGAAGCTGGGTTATGGACTGCTGCGGGACATTCTGGCAATGTCGGAGGGTAGGCGGGCGGTGCAGAATCGGGATCTGGCGGAGCGCCTGGGCAAGATCGCCGCAGCAGTTCCGTTTAGCTGGATCGAGCGCGCTACCGCATCCGTGGATGAGCTAGTAGTGATGGTTCGCCGGAATATTCAGAAGGTTGGGGCGATGGATGCTCTGATTGTGAATTTGCGTGAGTCAATGGCTCAGTCTTGACGAAGGGCTTGCATGGGATCGAACGTAATAAGCAGGAGGAGCGAGCGCGCTTTGAGCGGGAAGTAGGATACAGACGGGTTCTCGACGAATAAGGTTGTCAAGAAAGCTACGATGACGGGAGGGTACGAAGATGGCGAAGCTAGACACACATGCGGGCATCGACTGGACAGCTTGCGAACTGATTGAGCAAGTTCCAGGCAAGGTTTCCGGGCGGCCCATTGTGCACGGTACGCGCATCATGCGTGACGGCATTGTAAACAGCTTCGAGATGGGCGACAGAATCGAGGACATACACGAGGACTGGCCTTCGCTTTCCGTCAGCCAGATCAGACGCCTCATCGAGTTTGCCCACGCCTATCGTGAGCAAGCCAATCCGTGAAAGTATTGCTCGACGAAAATCTTGCACATCGGTTGCGGACGAATCTCGGCGCACATGAGGTTTTCACTGTCAGTTATAAAGGATGGGCTGGGGTCCTTTGTGACACGCGTTAACTGGCCCGTTTCTCCCCTTGGGCGTGACGTCAAGGCCTGAAGCATGGTAGGGGGCTACGATGAGAGGAGGGTACGAACATGGCAACTCTTGATTGGTCCGCTTGCCTTTTGGTTGAAGTTATTCCCGGCAAGGTCAGCGGCCCACCGCTGCTCAAATACACTGGCTTGCCCGTTGATGCCATCACCGGCAACTATGATGCATTCTGCGAGGAGGGGTTATCCCCGGACGCGGCCATTGTCGAAACCATGGACTGCGACCCGGAGGTTGATCTCGCCCCGATCAAGGCCATTCTCGACTATCGAGCCGCGCATCAATTTCAGACGCAGCCTTGAAAGTCTTTAACGAGGACGTTCCGCGCAAGCTGGCGCTGTCCCTATCCCAGCATGAAATCCACAGCGTCGTCAGCATGCAATGGGGCGGCATCAACAACGGCGAGTTGCTTAAGCTGATCGAGCGCGAAGCCTTTGAAGTGTTTCTTACCGGCGACAAGAACATGGAAAATCAGCAGCAGCTCGAAGGCCGTTTGCCGTGCTGGTTATGTCCGCGATTAACTGGCCCGTGGTGAGGCCGCATGTTCAGATCATCTCCGCTGCTATGGACGAGGCGGAGCTCGGCACAGTCAAGACGATTGATTGCGGAGTCTTCATTTCACGGAGACGTGCAAGCGAATAGTCGCCGCCTTCGTCGCATCCTTGGCAAGCTTTTAAGAGTTCGCTATTTTCCGTCTCGCAGCGGGTAAGCTTCGCCCACGTTGCCGATGCCTAAGGCCCGGTATGAGGGAAGAAATCCGGCTAACACGACACGATGGATATGCTTGCCACGACGGCTGCTACGGCCTGCAGATCGCCGGTAGTGACTTGCTGCGTAATATGGTATATCGTAATAAGGAATATGGCACGCAGACCGCAGCTAGGTCCATCATCAGATCCGGAGATCCTCATCCTCACCAGCTTGGCTAACGGACCCAAGCATGGCTACGCCGTTATGCAGGATGTCGAGCAGTTCTCAGGAACGAGACTCGGACCCGGCACGCTGTACGCGGCCATTACCAGGCTTGTCGAGAAAGGAAAGATTAGGCCCGAACGGGTCGAAGATCGCCAACGCCCCTATCGAATCACCAAGGAAGGTCTTAGTAGCCTTTCCGAAGAGCTTGAAAAGATGCGAAAACTCGTAAAATTTGGACTTAGAAGGTTGAGCTTTTAATGAATCGCAGATTAGCGCGGCTCCTATTGCACTGCTATCCCTCCAAATGGCGAACCGAGTACGGTCCGGAGTTGGAACAGCTACTTCGCCGAGCTCCTTCTCGACTGCTTGACGTGCTTGACGTCATGTGGGGCGGGCTCACGGAACGAATACGACAGCCCTTCGCCCGATTCACCTTTTACTCGCTCCTTGGAAGCGCAATTGTATTCGCTACCTCCCTCGTACTCGCTCCGTTCCTCTGGCGAATATTCGCAAGTCCAGTCGCCGATTTACTGCGACAGCAAGACGTACGACCGAGCACATTGGTTCAGGTGACACCTTTTGAGGGTTTTGCAGTTGTCCGGATGGGAGTACCTCTACTGACAACTGCCTTCTTCACGTTCGCGTGGATGCTCGTCCTTGCGAGGATCTTGCTTTTTGCTCGCCTGAAGGAGATCCGAAAACGGAAATGGGCAATCAGATTGATTTTGTCTTCTGGGTGCGCATTTGTCTTAAGCTCCCTGACAAGCTTCATTGCGTGGCAAAGAGGATCAGTAGCGAAATTATTGGAATGGTTTCCGGATTATCAAAATGCACCATCTATTTCATTGGAACACTGCTTCGTGCTTCTAGGACTTTCGACATTCGGTACACGCCTACTGCTTCAGATCCCCATCTTTCTGTTCTTTGGTTGGAGACTCCGGGCAATACGGAAAGTTAAGGCACAAATTTGAAGTTTGCCCTCATGAATCCACGGTAGGTCCTCATTTCCAAGCTGGAGGGGCCACGTCCCGGCATGGCATCCCGCGGATCAGGAAAAACCGGCAGCCGCGAATTAATCCTGAATTCTTCGGAGATCCTTACTATACTGAATGGCAAGTTCATCTCAATTTCTGTATCGAGGATCAATGTTTGAGGAGAGGCGGGCGGAAACGTTCACCAAGAAAATTTCCCGGGCTTCCATCGGAGGAGAGTCTCGGGAAAGTACCAGACGGCCGCCGGTTGCGGCGAAGAAATCGACTCCGCCCGACCAAACCAACGCGGAGCAGTTCTATTACGCCAAGCAGATGCAGGGAAAAACGCCCATGATTGTGGTGCTGACTGACGGCGAGCAGCTCGAAGGGGTCATTGAATGGTATGACCGGGAGTGCGTGAAGCTGAATCGCATCGATGCGCCGAATTTGCTGCTCTATAAGCACTGCATTAAGTATTTATACAAGGCCGAGCCTGAATAGAGAATCTGGCTGTCCGCTTACGTTTCGGGCGCGAGGCGGGTTTTGTCCTTGCACGCCAGGCGGTAAGCTCGTCGGTCCGCGGCCTCGGCATAGCGCCGCTGATCTTCGGGAGTTTCGGCGGTAATTTGCGGCAGAATGATCCGGTTTCCGGCGCTGTCGATGGCCACAAACGTAAGATAAGCGGAAGACGTATGCCGCATGGCTCCGCTATGCAGATTCTCGACCCACACCTTTACGCCTACTTCCATGGAAGTGCGAAAGACGCGGTTCACCTGGGATTTTAAGCGCACCAACTCTCCGATGTGGATAGGGTGCAGAAAGGTCATTTGATCGACGGATGCAGTCACAACCGGCCCACGCGCCAGGCGCATGCCAGCAATAGCGCCGCACAGGTCGACTAGGTGCATGACCCTGCCGCCGAGCATATTCCCCAGCATGTTGGCATCGTTGGGAAGGCAGATTTCGGCGTACTCGGAATGAGTACTGCCGACGGTGAAGATCCTTTCGATTTTCCCGGAAGAGGAAGAAATTTGAGTTTCGGAAATCGTCTGGCTCATGAATCAATTTTTGTAAAGAGAGATGCTTTATAGCGGAGATCGAGCTAAATAGCTACTGCAGAACGCCAGCAGTTGAGCGCGCTGGCAGACGTCTGCAAGCTCGGGTTCGAAGGCTCGCTCAGTGGGCCGGAACTCGATCAATTGCCAGCGCTGAGGCGTATGGTCTTGCTCTTCGATTACGGTGACTTGAAGGCGGCCGGTTTGCTGGCCTTGAACGCTGAAGCGGAGAATCGGCTTTCGATCTATCGAGCCGCAAAAGCGCCGGCAGACTGCATCGGCGTTGCCGAGGTTACAACCCCGCAGACGGACAGAATGATCTATCGGTTCAGAATCGAGCAGATGGCAGCCGCCGTCGTACTCATCAATCAGGGGGAGCCGGGCATTGGGGTAGGTTGCCGGTTGCGCAATGCTGCGCGGTTCAAAAAACGGGCACGGCATAATCGAGTATCGCAAAGAACGGTGCAGCCTCAGTTTGGTATCGGCAACGATCCGGCTTTTCTATGGCGCGACCACCACCACCAGTTGCGTTCTTCTAAAGGGAGGTTCGGATTCCTGGCTTGGGCAACAGCGCAGCGGAAGGTATCGAGAACGCAAGGGTCTTGCGGTTTGCCTTCCAAATCGGCCAGTTGCCGGTAGAGGCGGTCAGCATCAGCCGAGGCAAGTTGTTCGACGGTTTCGACACCTAAGCGGTGGAGGTTCGCCTCGATAGAAGCGCCGATGCCTGCCAGGTCGCGCAGTTTACGAGTTTGAGAATGAACGGCGGTTACGCCCATGCTTTCCGGCTCCCTTCCGGATCTTCTAAAAGGTAGCGCAGGGCTTTACCCACTTCGTCGAGAAAATCGTACAAGTCAACAGGCTTCCGGACAAAATGGTTCGCGCCTAAACGTCTGGCGGCTTCTTTTTCTTCCGGCTGCACGGAGGACGTCAAAATGGCGACCGGAACGCCGGTTAGAACCTGATTGCTTTTGAGGTTGGCGAGCAACTCGAGACCTCCCATACGCGGCATATTCAGGTCAAGAACGATGAGGTCCGGCATAGCGACGGATACAGCTTTGCCGGTAAGCGCGTTGAGGGCCTCGACTCCATCCTTGAAGTGAGTCATGGTGTACGCGATGGATTGTTCCCTGAGCGCCTCCTGAAGCAACAGGACGTCCGGGAGGCTATCTTCGACTACAACGACGTGTATCGGCAGAGGAACTTTGGAAGGACTCAATGTTGCCGGTTACTCCCGTTGAAAACCTCAAAGCTCTATTATCAGCGGAAAAGCTTTTTTGGGGGGGTCGCGTCCGGACTAGGCGGGACGTTCGAGCAGCGCAATTCCGGCGACGACGAGAACCAGTGCTCCCAGTTTGGCGAGGGTCATTCGTTCTCCAAGAAAGAGGGCTCCTAGCGCGAAAGCGGCCATGGCCTCCAAGCCTAGAACAAAGACGTAAGTGCTTCCCATTTCCGTGCGGCGCATGGCGAGTGTTTGGAAGATCGCGCCGGAGCAGAAACAGATGAAGATCCCGGCAGATGGCAGAGCCCGGGTTAATCCAACGGAGTACTTCATGCAAAGCCCGCCCAGGGCAAAGAGCAAAGCTGCTGCGAGAGAAAGAGAAAGATACATGTGCGTCAGCGTCGCTGTTGGTCATCTATGTAGAGGAAAGGACAGTTAAATGGCAGAACCGAAAGAGAAACCAACCGAACAGGAAGAAGCAAACAAGCCCGAGGAGGCGAAAAATGTCGATCGGGACGGCGGCAGCAGACAGCCTACCGATCAAACCGCCGACAAGTAGGTTTCACCCGGGCTTGAGGTTTATGGGAGGCTATTCGTCGCGGCCGTGGACTTGGGCGGGCGGATGGGTAGCTTCAACAGCTTTAAAGTGTTCTTTGATGGTGTAGGCATGCTTTGCGCCTTTTGGTACTACCCAGCTATCGCCCGCAGCAAGAACCAGCTTCTGACCTTCAATGTCTAACTCGGCCGTGCCTTCGAGCACGTAGCCCACGGTCTCGTACTCGCGAGCGATACTTCCCTCCTTACTGGAATTTTCTGTTTCGTCCCACAGGCGCATGGAAAGGGACTTGCCAGAGGCCAGATACTTCTGGCCCAACTTGCCGGTAGGTGAGTTTGCGGAATCAATTTTCGTGATGGTGGTGTCGCTCATATAGCCGGTTAGATGCGGCCTCCGCCTGAAGTGGGACAATTCAAACCATGGCTACGAATCGACTCGAGATTTTGGAGCAGATGGTTGCTGCGGATCCAGCGAATAATTTTGCCCGATACGGACTGGCGATGGAGCATTCGAACAGCGGGGATTACCGAACGGCGGTCAGCGAATTCAGGACCTTGCTCGCGGCGGATGCCAATTATGGAGCGGGCTACTATCACTGCGGGCAGGCGCTGGAGAAACTTGGCGAAATCGAAGAAGCCCGGTCGGTTTACGAGCGGGGCATTACCGCCACCACGCGAACGGGCGATGCCCATACGCGCTCGGAAATCGAGGCGGCGCTGAGTTTATTGCCCGTGTAGATGCGTGCGGAATTCGGGACAGACCCCATCTAAACTGCTGATTTTTAACGATAGCCGGCGGCCTGGAGTTCGAATAGTTCCGAGTACTTGCCTCCGAGCGCGACCAGTTGCGAGTGAGAGCCCTGCTCGGTGATTTGGCCGTTTTCGAGCACCAGAATCCGGTCGGCCATACGGACTGTCGAGAACCGGTGCGAGATCAAAACCGCCATTTTTCCCTCGGTCAGGTCTGCAAAGCGCTGGTAAACCGAGAACTCCGCACGGGCATCCAGGCTGGCCGTGGGTTCGTCTAAGATCAGGATTTGGGCGTCGCGCATGTAAGCCCGGGCCAGCGAGATTTTCTGCCACTGGCCGGTGGAGAGATCGAGGCCACCTTCAAAACGACGCCCCAGCATCTGGCGGTATTGCCCGGGCAACCCCTCGACAACTTCGGCCGCGAGACTCTTTTCAGCGGAACTGGCGACGCGGGCTTCGTTCCGCAACTGGTCGATGCGCCCGAAGCCGATATTTTCTCCAGCCTGCATGTCGTAGCGCATATAGTCCTGGAAGATAACGCCGATTTCGTGACGCAGGTCGTCCAGGTGGTAGTCGCGCAGGTCGATTCCGTCGAGCAGAATCCGGCCCTCGCTGGGATCGTAGAGCCGGGCCAAAAGCTTCACCAGGGTAGTTTTGCCGGCTCCGTTTTCGCCGACCAGGGCGATTCGTTCGCCGCGATCAAAGCGGAAACTAACTTTGTCGAGCACTTTGCGATTCGAACCCAAATAGTGGAACGACACGTTTTGAAATTCAAACCCGTCGCGGATGGGGCGCGGCGCGGGGAGTGCTCCGGGACGCGAAACAACGGTTGGGTTCGTATCGAAGAAATCAAATAAGTCTTTGATAAATAAGGCCTGTTCCGAGATGCCAACCAAGCCGGAAACCAGACTTTCCATGATGGACCGCGAGCGGGAAAAGGCTCCAACTATCAATGTAAGGCCTCCCACAGATATCAGCCCCTGCAGCGCTTTCACCAGAATCAGGGCGTAGGCGCCGTAATACCCGGCTGTGGGAATAAGATTCAGCAGCGTACCCTGAACGGCCCGCTTAGTTGCCAGATGCTTGTTCTCGGCGTAGAAACGCTCGAAAAGCGCCCGGGAACGGTCGACCAGGTATGAACCTAGTCCGAAGATACGGATCTCCTTGGCGCTTTCGTTGCTGGCTCCGAGATAGCGGAGATAATCGAGTTCCCGGCGCTCCGGCGTGTAGCGGTAGAGCATGGAATAGTTGAGCAAGGCGAAGCGGGTTTCGCCGAAGAAAACGGGAACGATGGCCGCCACCAGCAGGACCAGGAGCCAGGGCGAAAAGAAGATGACGGTAGAAAGCATGGAGAGCAGCGTCAGGAGTTGCTGTCCCATTCCGGCCAAGCTGGCTAGCATGCCCAACCGGGCAGTGGTTTGACGCCGGGCGCGCTCCATTTTGTCGTAGAAGACGGGATCTTCGAAGGACAGCAGGTCGAGGGTGTTGGCATGCTCCATTAAGCGGACGCTGATGGCGTTCGTAAAGCGATCGCCGAGCAGACTATCCACCAGCGAAATAAAACGTCCGGTGGTATCCGAGGCGATGGCCAGCAGCAGCTCTAGAATCAACAACGTCCAGACTTCTCCCGAATGCGAATGGTCACCCTGGATGGCGCGCACAACCAGATCGATGATGAGCTTCGAAACCCACAGGGTGGCGAGCGGGAATAGAGCCGAAATGGCCCGGAGAACGAGAGTAGCGATGCACAATCCGGGGCTGGTGCGCCAAACGATGGAGAGCAGGGGCGGAACATTTTTCAGAGCCCGCAAGCGTTGGCCCCAGCTCTGTGGGAGGTCAGCGGATTTGGGGGGCGCGGGTCTCATCGCCCTTCTATTGCAGCAGACTCTGAGCCAGACCAAAGAAAACGCCCATCCACGAATGAATGGGCGCAATCTTACCCTGGTTGACCAGGATCTACGTTTAATGGGAGAACCAGATCCGACGGCATTGCAACCGCCAAAACCTGTTTGTGATTGGAGTTTAGGGCGAGCGCCGGATGAAGTCAAGGGCAAACTTCGACAGCGGCAGCTTCCCGCAGGCGTCTTTTCCGGGACAAACCTTTCAAAAACAAGCTAGTTGCGGGACACGCAAAAATCTTTTCCGGGGAGCTGGATTGGCTACACTCGACCAGGGAATGCCGCCAGGGTCTAAGGGTGCTTACGTATGCCTTGCAGTGGGAGTGTTCGCGATCTCCTGGTCGGCGATTCTGGTACGTTACGCCGGGGTGCCGGGATTGGTTTCGGCGTTCTGGCGAGTGGCGCTGGCAGCAGCGATACTGTCGATGTGGTCGCTTGCAGCACGGCCTAAGTGGTTGAATTGGAAGCAGATGTGCTGGGCCGGGGTGGGCGGTGTTTTCTTCGCAGCCGATTTGGCGCTTTTCAATACCGCGGCGACGCATGCAAATGCCGCGAATGTGACAGCGATAGGAAACAATACCCCGATTTTCGCGGGTTTGCTTTCCTGGATGATCTGGAGACGGCGCCCAAGCGCCAGACTGTGGATCGGGCTGGGCTTCACGGTAATTGGGACGGCGGTATTGGCGGGAGGCGATGCCCTGCTCTCGGCACAATTTGAAGCGGCCGACCTGATGGCGCTGGCGGCATCGCTGTGTTTTGCGGTTTACCTGCTTGCTACTGAACGAGTGAGAAGCGAGACGGAGACGCTGCCGTTCCTGACGACCGCGTTGGTGGCGAGTTCCGCAGCGCTGCTGGTGTTCAACGCATTCGCGGGATTTCGGCTTCCGGTCAGCGGCGCACGCTCCTGGGCGGCGGTGATCGGATTAGCGCTGGTGCCGCAGTTGGCCGGCTACCTGGCAATTACCTATGCTTTAGGGCATCTCTCGGCGACAACGGTCTCGATCGGGCTGACCGCTCAGATACCGGGAACTGCCATTTTGGCCTGGATTTTGCTGCACGAAAGATTGCTGCCACATCAGGCAATCGGCGGAGTGCTGATCCTGATAGCAATCTGGATCACACTCGGCCCCAAAAGTTCTGACGCAAAAACCGGCTAGTCGGATCCGGCAGTCAGATCTCAGTGACAGTGCTGCCCGGATCGGCCACCGGACATCGCGCCGAGATCGTCATTGCGTTCGTCCCTAATCCGTGACTGCTCCGCGGCGGCCTTCCGGAGTGCCACACTTGAAAACAGGAAATCAGCGGAGTCTGCAGATCGACTTCGACCATCGGCAGTTCGCGCCGTTCGGCCGCCAGTGCGTCCTTGGCCCTGGTGTGGGCCCTTTACCTTGACTCTCAGCTGGTCGATCTTCGCCTGCCAGGTCAGTCGGTCGCCCAGCCACGGCCGACAAGACGACGGGTCCGGTTGGCGTGGGAGGAGCGCACGCGGTACACGCGCGTTTGACGGCCCCGGATGTACCCGGCCGACAGGGGGTGACAGCTAATCGCCGCCGGAAAGATTCAGAATGGTCAGGGCCTCGTCGGCTTCGAGGGTGCCATAGCGGCGGCGGTAGATTCGGATGAATGCGTAGACCAGACCCGCGGCCAAACAGAGAGCGGAGAGAATACCGCTCAAATAGAGGATATTGGCGAGCAGTTGGTAGAGCGGTTTGATCGGGCTAGGCGGAGGAACTTCGTTCCAGGTAATCTTGGCCTCGTAGCCGACCCGGCTCAGCAACGTGTCGGCAGCTTCGTCGTTGGCGGCGTCGAGCACCACCGCAACAAGGACACCAGAGCGCTTGACGCGCACTCCCGTTATTTTCTTGAAATCGGCGGCGTGAATGCGCGCCATTTCAGGCGTGGCATAGTAGAACAACGCCAGACGGACCGGGGGACCGATTTTTCCGATGCGATACGCGGCGACCTGGGCCTCCGCACTTTGCTCGAAGCCGGGCTTAGAAGACGCCAGTTCCGGGGCGAATTGGGCTAGGGATACAGGTCCAAGGACGTAGCGCGCTGAGTCTTGCAGGCGGCCGTGTTGAGGCAGGAAGGTCAAGATTGCGGGAAGACTGCTGTCGCGCTTTTCGGGCAGGCTCTGAAGGACATCCTCGACGGCCGGACGCTTGGGAACTGGACCTTCGAACACGATGACGTAGTTTTCGGACGAGATGACAGTGCGGTTTCCGTCGATGGTGCAGAATTGCACTAAATCGCAGGGTTTGGAGTTCGGCGACCGCAAAGACTCCCACGCGGCGAGAGCGCCAGTGAGGTCCTTCATCCGGTAGGTGGTGACCGCATACCTGCCCCGGGTAGAGGTTTGCTGCTGGACAAGGCCGTACTCCTTCCACAACGCCGGCTCGTCCGCGCGCAGCAGCAAAACAGCCAAGACCAGTCCTGCGGCTAGACGCCAACTCCGCAACATCGCTTGTATTTCTTTCCGCTGCCGCAGGGGCATAGTTCGTTCCGGCCTACTTTCACACTTTTGGACGCCTTTGGGGAAGCCGTAGTTCCGGAAGCGCCATTGCCGGCCAGCTGCAAATTAGCCAACTCGCGGTCTTTCTTCTTCTGTATGTTGCGGGTGAGGTCGACGACGGATTGCTGTGCCTCGCGCTGGCGGGCCTGTGCATTGGCAGCCACGAGTTCAGCTTCGCGCTCGCTATCCGGCTGAGCAGTACCGCTAAGCCTTCCGCGCGGGTTGGAATCAGGCGGGTTTGAGCCATCCAGATTATCGCCGGAGTCTTCGTCATCTTCATCCGGTTCGGGATAAGGCAGCGGCACATTATCTGGATCGCCAAATTCGATACGCATAAAGAAGAGATACTTCAGAGTCTCGTCTTCGATGCGGTCCATCATGTCCTGGAACATGGTGAACGACTCTTTCTTGTATTCGATCAGAGGATCTTTCTGGCCATAGCCTCGCAGACCGATGCCTTCCTTCAGGTGGTCCATCGAGAGCAGATGATCTTTCCACTGATTGTCGGCGACGTTCAGCATGATGATCCGTTCGGCCTGGCGTAGGTTTTCAGGGCCGATCATCTTTTCTTTCTCGTCGTAGCGCTGGACTAGAAGATCGTATAGCTTGGTTTCCACTTCGCGCCGGTTGAGGTTAGCGAAATCGTCCAGTTCAACTTTGAAGCCGAATTGATTCAGCACAGAGGACTGCAGGCCGGCGAGATCGAACTGATCGTAGCGGGCCGATTCCGGGCAGAACTGGTCGATAAACGTGCCAACGATTCCGCCGATGGTATCGAGGATGCGCTGCTTTTGATTCGCGCCTTCGAGAAGCTGGCGGCGCATGGTGTAAACAGCCTGACGCTGCTTGTTCATGACGTCGTCATACTCGAGGACGTGCTTACGGGAGGCGAAGTGCTGCGCTTCGACGGCCTTCTGCGCGGCCGCGATCCGCTTGGTAATGAGACCGGATTCGATCGGCACGTCTTCTTCCATGCCAAGGCGCAGCATGAGGCCCTGCATGCGGTCGCCACCGAAAATGCGAAGCAAATCGTCTTGCAGGGAAAGATAAAAACGAGAGCTGCCGGGGTCGCCCTGGCGGCCGGCGCGCCCACGCAGTTGGTTGTCGATGCGGCGGGATTCGTGGCGCTCAGTACCTAAGATATGAAGGCCGCCCGCGGCAAGAACTTCCTCGCGCTCGGCAGCGATTTCAGCCTTGATGTTCTCCTTCATCGCCTCGAGTTCGGCTGGCGGGATAGTTTCGGGAGTCTGGCCATGCTTCTTCAGGCGATCTTCGAGCAGGTAATCGGGGTTGCCGCCTAGCAGAATATCGGTGCCGCGTCCCGCCATGTTGGTGGAGACAGTGACCGCGCCTTTGCGGCCCGCCTGCGCGACGATGTGCGCTTCGCGTTCGTGATTCTTGGCATTAAGAACTTCGTGCTTGACACCGAGTTCCCGCAGTACGCGAGCTAGCTTCTCCGACTTATCGACCGAGATGGTGCCGACCAGGACAGGCTGGCCGTTCTCCTGCAGCACCTTGAGTTCTTTCGCGGCATTGCGGAACTTCTCTTCTTCGGTTCGATAGACGATATCCGCATTCTCCTTGCGGATCAGCGGCTTATTGGTGGGAATCTGCGTGACGTCGAGATTATAGATTTTACTGAACTCGGCGGCTTCCGTATCGGCGGTACCAGTCATGCCGCTGAGCTTCTTATACATGCGGAAGAAGTTCTGGAAAGTGATGCTGGCGAGGGTTTGCGTCTCGCGCTCGATCTTTACCTTTTCCTTAGCTTCCACGGCCTGGTGGAGACCATCGCTCCAGCGGCGGCCCGGCATGAGACGGCCGGTAAATTCGTCGACGATGATGACCTGGCCGTTCTGCACGACGTAATCACGATCGGGCTGATAAAGGATATGAGCGCGCAGGCTTTGCTGCACGTGATGGTTCATCTCGATGTTGGCGGGATCGTAGAGATTGCCCGTATCGAGCAAGCCTTCCACCTTTAGGACGCCGTCTTCAGTGAGCGCGACAGTGCGATGCTTTTCGTCGACCGTGTAATCGCCGGTGGTTTCAGAATGGCCGGGCTCATTCCCCTCGATGACCTCACCGCGTTCAAGGAACGGAATGATCTGATTCACGCGGAAGTACTTGTCAGTAGACTCTTCGCTGGGTCCGGCGATGATGAGCGGCGTACGCGCTTCATCAATAAGGATGGAATCGACTTCGTCGACGATGGCGAAATTGAAATCGCGCTGGACATAATCCTCCAAGCGGAATTTCATGTTGTCGCGCAGATAGTCGAATCCGAACTCGTTATTGGTGCCGTAGGTAATGTCGGCGTGGTAAGCGGCGTGCCGCTCGGAGTCGTCGAGATCGTGAAGGATGGTGCCGACACTCAGGCCGAGGAAGCGGTGCATGCGGCCCATCCACTCGGAGTCACGGCGGGCCAGGTAGTCGTTGACGGTAACGATGTGCACGCCCTTGCCTTCGAGCGCGTTGAGATAACTGGGCAGGGTGGCGACCAGGGTTTTCCCTTCGCCGGTTTTCATTTCGGCGATGCGGCCGCGGTGAAGAACGATGCCGCCCACAAGCTGGACGTCGAAGTGACGCATGCCCAACGCCCGAAGGCCAGCTTCGCGCGCCACCGCGAACGCTTCAATCAGCACATCGTCGAGAGACGCGCCGTTCGCTATTTGCTGCTTAAAATCTTGCGTTTTGGCAGCCAGTTCCGCGTCTGAGAGATTCTGTATCCGCGGTTCGAGGTCGTTGATGGCGGCCACCATGGGCCGGATCGCCTTGATCTCGCGGTCGTGTTTGGTGCCAAAAACCTTGGCTAGCGCGCCTTCAATCATAGATGAAACAGTTGCAGTCTGCTGTAAAGCTTTCGATCGGTCGAGACAGGGCGGTTTTCCGCTGGTCTCGCGTTTACTTTCATTTTAGCTGTAATGCTGGAGTTCTGCGCGGGTTGTTGAGGGGAGTATTGGGGGAGACGGATTAGGCGTTCGCCTGAACGTTGAATCTGAAGGCGAAGAGTAGAAGAACGGTTTCGTTCAGGAATCGTACAGGCCACCTGCCCTGGCGCTCTGTTTTTCCTTGATACTGATTGCCTGGGTCCGCTGTGTTGCCGCGCATTCGCGTAAATTGCGGAGAGAGAGCTGACACCGGATGGCAAGATTGAAGTGCCCTTGCTGGAGATATCTGAGCTGCGTTAGTGGACTTGAGAAGTACTGGCCGGCATAGGGCAAAGCTCCCTGTGTGCCGCCGCGTTCTGACCGAAGCCGTTGTTGCAAAAGCGTCCCGGCGGAGATCTTCGCAGTCTAGGCTTGAAGCCACAGCCGGGACTGTTGCAACCGAGCCGTTCAGAGAACGATCCCATGTCATTGCTAGAACGCAGTACAAGAGAAAAGCTGGGAAGAGAAGCTGCGGCTGGATCTTCTACGGCTAGTCCCGCATTCTGGGCCGCCTGGAGCAGTTCACGGTAGGAGGCAACGAAGATGATTTTTTCTTCGACTCCGCCCTAAAGATTCCTTAGATGCGGAGCCACTGCGAAATTCCCGCATCGGCATCCCGCAGCCTGTATTAGCGGGTCAGCTCTCCTGCTTGCTCCATCACGTCGAAGCTGAGTTCCATACTTAGCATGTTTTGCCAATCGGCAGCTAGGCGGGATTCGGTTCTGACCTGAGCCTCACTGGGTAAGCGCCGGCACAAGGCTGCCAAGGTTTCCACATATCCGAGAGTTGCGGTAGCCAGGCGGGACCTCGCATCGAACAGAGCGTGGATCCAGGAACTGACTGGTTCTTGCACGTAACGTTTCACCCAGGCGCTCGCGTCGAGATAGAAGACGTTCACCGGCGTTCCCGGATTAATTGCTCCGGCACGGATTCGCCTTCGATCGTAAGGGGATCAAACTGAGCGAATTGCGGCGGCCAATGTTCGGGTACGCGCAAGCCGGAGATGTTCTTGAGGCGTACCCAAACCGGATCCGTTTGCGCCGGAGCTGACTCGCCAAAGCGTTGGGCGAGAGCTTGTTGGATGATCGCTTCGGGTGATTGGCCGGGCTGCCGGTCCAGAGCGGTGCGCAGTAAGTTTTCGGCGTGACGGGTGAGAGTCACCTGCATGGCAGCAGTATAGCGGAATGTAGGCGGGCAAGGAAAGCGGAATCCGAATGTCACTCGACAGCATTCGGGTGGTTGGGAAATTCATATAGGAACGCCAGATAATCTCGCGATCGCAAGAGCGCTGGATTCTTGAGTCACTCCCAGTTTGAGTCTGTAGTCGAATTGCAGGGCATCGGAATGGTCTCGCGAACCCAGGTGCATGTTTATTCCGGGAAGGTCCTCAAGCAGCGGAAGTTCGGTCAGAGCCAAATCGTGTGTGGAAAGCATTCCGATTGCTTCCCTCCGCAATAGCTCTCAGAATTACTTCCGCTGCGATCCTTCTATTGGTAGAGTTGGTTCCGCTCAGAATTTCATCGACGAGAAACAGGACACGGCCGCGTTCGCTAGGCGCTGATAGCGCTGACTTTAGACGGCCGACTTCTGCGAAGAACTTTGAAATCCCATCGAGCAAGGAATCCTGGACGGCCAATGACGGATGTATCTGGAGGCGCGACAGATGCATTGTCCTGGCACACACCGGTGCACCAGCATATGCCAGCAGAGCATTCAACCCAACTGTTCGAAGAAATGTACTCTTGCCTGACATGTTGGAGCCGCTGATCACATAGAATTGCGTCTTGCGATTGAGAGCAAAGTCGTTAGCAACGCATTCTTTGAGCAACGGATGCTTTGCGCCTTCGGCTTCCAGCACAACTTCACAATCTGACAAGCTCGGAAACGTGTTTTCCGGGTGCTCGTGCGCATAGTTCGCCAGGGCGTTCAACGCCTCGACTTCGCCCCACAAAGCTAACCATGTTCTTAAGGAGTTGCTACGCACCAGCCGCCATCTCTCAATTGCGAAATAGACTTGAGTGCCAATGAGTAGAGCGCGTGAAAAGAGATAAAACCACTCCTTGTCTCGCTGAACAAACGCTTCTGTAAGGCGTTCCAATTTACGCAGCTGCTTTATTGGGTCACCCTGCTGAGAGGTCTCAACCAACCCGGCAAGCAGTGACGATTCGAACCGCTGCTTTTGCAGTAGCGCTAGCCCTTCGCGGAGAACACCGAATTGAGATCCAACTGAGCGAATCGCGCCAGATTAAGCCGCAAGCCGCCGTCTAAAATTGATCTAACAAACGCGTGGCTTACCAGAAGGCCAGCCATATAGGGAATGGCGGTTATCCACTTTATAGTTCCATCCCAGCCTAGAAAAGTAATCGCTCTCAGAAGCGTCGAGGTCATCAGCGTCGCGAATCGAAGTGACAACTGAACGGAATGAAGGGGCGTATCCAGCCAATCCGTGATGGTTTCCCAGCTAGACTGCTGAAACGAATATTGGCCTAAGGCCTCGATTTCTTCGCGAAGCGGCACTTTGTCTCTCAGTTCTTCTAATGCCTGCTGACGTCTATTCGCCTCGCCAACGGTTGGTGGTCCAAGCAAATAATCAGCAAGCCGCCGACGGCCCGCTTCTGTCCGGCAGGTACAGAGCAGTTCAAAAAGAGAACCCTTGCCGAAAACATTTAGGTCCTTTGCGTAGCTGTGATCGTCGACAGGAAGGAATTCTTCGCCATCATTTCCAGAGCCGGCCCAATGGCCGCTGAGCCGATCGAGTCCTCGTTCGTAGTACGACGTGACTCTTAGGGTTCTGAGAAGAGAGGAGTTCCGCCGCTTACTCATGATTCCGGAGTAAAGCCCTACTGGAACAGGAGCGAACACCCACGGAAGACTTACTCTATGTTTCGCGATGGAAAGGAATGCAAGAACAATGATGGCCAAGACCGCCAAGCTCATGACGCCAAATGCGATCACCTGACCGAGACGCAGATGGCTGGCTGTGGCATGCAGCTCGACTAGCCGGGCCTGATACGTAAGCAGTATCGTGTTGACACTCATAACGGCATGATAAGCGGCCCGCCGGGATGATGCAGAGCGGCTGGAGGCGGAATTGCAGGGTTATTTTCAGCGCGAAGCCTAGCTTGTCTTCTAAGGACCTCGCGCTGCGGCTGAGGCACATCTTGCAGGCCATCGACTGGATTGAGCAGCATCTCAGCGGCATGGACTTCGCGGCCTACGAGGATGATCCGGAAACAGCCGATGCGGTAGAACGCAACTTGCAGCGGATTAGCGAGGCTGCTATCCGGCTGGGGGATTAAGTCCCGCTGCTTTGCCCTGAATTCCGTGGCCTGATGTGCGCGGCATCGGAAACTGGCTGCGGCATCAGTACAGCCGTATCGAGCCGGAAACGATATAGAACACGGTAAAGGAAAGCCTGCCGCCGCTGAAAGCTTGTGCCGTTAAGACCCTGCGGGCATCCGCGCCTGAGCTGGATGGCCCAGCCCTGGGCTGACGAGACGCCGCTTAGCGATGGCTGGCCGGGCGTAAACGTTGACAGGAGTCTCCGGCTTTTACATAATGAATCAGTTATATAATCAGATGGCAATGTTAGATTCTCAGCCTCTGGACACCACTTTCGCGGCGCTTGCGGATCCGACGCGGCGCGCCATTCTTGCTCGGCTTGCTGCGGGCGAGGCATCGGTGAACGAGCTGGCCGAGCCGTTCGCCATGACGCAGCCAGCCATATCAAAGCACTTAAAGGTACTGGAGCGGGCGGGCCTGATTTCGCGCGGGCGCGATGCGCAAAGACGGCCGTGCCGCTTGGAGGCGAAACCGCTTGCGGTGGCTACCGGATGGCTGGAAGGTTACCGCCAGTTCTGGAGCGAGAGCTTCGAGCGCCTGGACACGCTGCTTTATGACATGCAGACCGGAGTGAAGAGTAGTCCGGCAGCGGCAAAGAAAAAACATACACGAAAGAAGCGATAGGAGATTGCATCGATGAAGAACACTGGAACTTTGCAGGTCACCACCTCCGGCGAGCGGGAGATTGTGATGACACGCGTTTTCGACGCGCCGCGGAATTTAGTCTTCGACGCGTTTAGCAAGCCGGAGCTGCTGAAGCAGTGGTTCGGCCCGCACGGCTGGTCGTTGTTGACTTGCGAAGTCGATTTCCGGGTGGGCGGCGGCTTTCGATTTGTGCTGCGCGGACCGGACGGGCAGGAGATGGGAATGCGCGGCGTGTACCGGGAGATAGTGCCGCCGAAGCGGTCGGTGCATGTGGAGTCGTTCGACGATTTTCCGGGCGAGTCGCTGGTGACTGCCGAGATGGTGGAGGAAGCCGACAAAACTACTTTAACGGCTACGGTGCTTTATCCTTCGCGGGAGGTCCGGGATGCGGTGATTAAGTCCGGCATGGAGCACGGCGCGGCGGAGAGTTACGACAAGCTTGCTGACTTGTTGAGTTCTTCCAAGGCAATGCGCGATTGAGACATATGTTACGACGAGTCGCATGTCAAGGCCTTTCGGATTTTCGGCACATCGTGAGCCCGGGATTTCAACTTGCCGGTAGCTGCCGGGGGTGACGGCATCAACAGCATCTGCCACCTGAGACATCACTGATTTTACCAGCGACTATTTGCTACGGCTTAAGACAATGAGAGCGATTCTACGGCCGCTTAGATTCTGCTGATAAAGAATGTTCTTATCGGCGGAAACCATGACCTCAAATCCGGCTTCTTCCGCGATCGCCCGGGCAAGTCTGCAATGGCTCGGCAACAGCGGTGAACCCGCGGTTACTCCGGCTCCGACCAGTATCCTGTCCGCGAATGGATGCGCCGGTCTCCAGGATTCCTGAGAATGACGGACAAATCGTGATATCCCGGTGGCTGTGATTCCGAGGGAGTAAATGTCAAGGTATAGCGATTGTGAATTTCGTTTCCGATCACAATTAGCTGCGTCTCCAGCCCATGGAGAGTGGTAAATTTCCGGTGGCTGCCACCGGTGGCCTGCGCGAAAGCTTCGGCAACATTCGTCTTGGCGAGTTGCGCGAGCAGCATGGGAATTGCCAGCAGGTTGACTCCTCCATGATTATTCGGGTCGTACAAACCCGGTTGGCCGGGCGGTCGTGGAATATCGGAAGCTTTTTGGGTAAACGCGGTCAGAATCGGCGAGTAGGAGATGGTGTAGATAACCACGTCGTTCCTCTGCGCTTTCACGACCACCTCCGGGAAATGCGCTCTGCTCTGCTCATCGCGAGCTTCGCTAATCAGTACGATCAAGCGCCGGGCAGCGGCGGGAGTCGCAGACAGCAGATCGCAGGCAAGGCTTACTCCATCGATGAGCCGGCCAGAATTGCCCGTTGCGGAAAGCTTGGCAAAGGTATCTCCCAAGGTATCGGGATCGGCGGTAAAGCTTTGCGCGAGCTTCACCTCATCCGCAGCACTGACAACGGCCGCGAGACTGGGCTGCCCGGTGCCCATGTCGTTTGTAATATACCCGCCGATCAGAGCAGCGGTTTTCTTTATCTTCGCCAGAGCCGGGGCGCTGCCTACATCGAGCTGCAGGACAATCACCGCGTAAATCGGGAGGGGAGGACTAGAATCGCGTGCGACCATCCGTACCGATTGCGGTTTTCCGTCATTTAGAACTTGGAAGTCTTCGGCGTGTAAGTCTTCCACGGGCTCTCCTGTTTTCGTCATCACGGAAACTGGCACGATGACTTCGTGAGCTCGTGTTTTGAATGTGGGCTCCTGGATCCATAATGCTCCCGTGAGGAGAAGGATCGTGCCGGCTTTCATGTTTGATGGGGACGAGTTCCCGTTAAGTTCGGTTTCGGAAGCGCAATAGCTTCTCAATAGGGGATTTAGACTGAGGGCATGGAAGTGTCGTTTACCCCGGAAGTAGAGAGCCAATTGCAACAAAAGCGGCCGCGCAAAGCGGCAAATCGCCGCAGCAGTTTGTGGAAGACTCCATCAGCAAAACGCTGGAGCGCCGAGCCGAGTACATCGAAGTTGTGAAGGAAGGCGTTGCCGCAGCCGATCGGGGCGAGCTCGTGGAGCATGAAGAAGCCGTTAGGCAGCTCAATCAGCCTCTGCATTCCTGATGCGCATTCGCTGGACGATGCCGGCGCTAGAAGACGCGAAGAGCGTCGTCAGTCACATCCAAGAACAAAACTTCGAAGCGGTGTCAGAAGTTGCGCAAGAGATTATTGCCGGTCTTAACAGGCTGCTAGGGGCTCGCGCACCTAGTCCGGCGAATGCATCTGGCAGCCGCTCCACGTCAGATGCGATAGAACCACGTTCACTCCGCGCTTGTTGGGCGGGCGGGTTAGGACCGAGGCAGTCACGGTCATAGCTCTCGAGGTTGGCTTGGGATTGGGTTTCTGTTCTGTCTGTGGCGCGCTAGCAAAACTTTGCGCTATTGACTAAGCTGGCGGGGTTCGCAGATACTGATGGCCAGCCGTCAACCTATGCCGCCGACACGCCGAAGCAGGTTCGCTTACGCAGTTCTGGCCGTCCTGTTCATAGGCAGCTTCGCTTTTCAGGTGGTTCTCTCGGCTGAAGCGATTCAGCTCATCTGGTCGCAAGGACAGCATTTCAGCCTTAAGATGCTAACGTCCTTGGATCTGGAGTTTTTTGCACATGTACTCACCCCGTTTGCCTGTCTTATTCTGGCCTTCTATGTAACAGCCGTGCGGATTTGGGATGGGCGGGCATGGCTGCTTCTAGCCGTTCTCATCAGTTTCAGCATCCAGTCGAATGGCAGCGACAGGCATGACGCCGTAATGCTCTGGACGACACCGCTGAAACATCTAGCCCTTGCCTACCGGAGTTTCGGGCTGTACACTTTTCCTTTCTGGCTGGCGCTTTTCACCATTTACTTTCCGGAGCGTTCCGAATGGGAGCGGCGGAACTCGAAAGCAAAGTGGCTATTCCTCGTCCCCGTGGCGGGCATAGCTTGCTGGTGTGCGGGCTTGCGGGTCGCGGCCAACGAGATAAGTTCGCCGCATCTCGAAGCTGCCCGCGATGCATCTGGCGTTTACTATCGAGCCGCTTTATACTTCTCTGTCATTTTCTTTCTGGTGCTGCTAACGTTGAAATTGTTGTCTGCCAAGAGCGCGGACAGCCGGCGGCGAGTGCGGGTGCTGCTGTTTGGGATTGCGCTGACCCTGGTGCCGCTCACCATGCTGGATGTGATTGCCCGCATCTTGCATGTTCCGGAAGACGACCTGCCGCCGTGGCTGCTGATACCCGCTTTTTCGCTCGTCTTATCCTTCCCGGTGACCATGGCTTACGTGACCGTAGTGCAGCGGGCTCTGGATGTCCGCACCGTAATCCGTCAAAGCTTGCAATACGCCCTGGCCCGGCGCGGAGTGGTGTTTCTTCAGATTGTGATTTCCGTTGCCGTCGTGCTTATAGTGGCCGGCTTAGCGGGACAGACATCGTTCTTTCCCCGGCTGGCGATTACCGGAGCGGGAATTGCGGCCGTTCTGCTGACCGGTATGGGCGCCAAGCGACTCGGGTTGTGGATCGATCGGCAATTCTTCCGGGAAGCGTACGACACCGAGCAGATCTTGAACCGTTTGGCCGAAAGCGTCAGCTCCATGGTGGAGCTTGCGCCTCTACTGAAGACGGTCGCAACCAGAATCAGCGAAGCGCTGCACATCTCCGGCATTGCCGTCTTTCTGTGCGAGCAGAATTTCTATCGTCCGGTCTTCAGCCTTGGCAATTCGCAGTCTGAAGGGGCATTCGATGATGGAGCGTCGACAGTCCGGGAGTTGAGCCGTAGGAAGCAGCCGGTGCCGGTGTATAGGGACGATCCGCGCTCGTGGGCTGCGAGACTCGATAGCAGCGAGGCAAATGTGCTGCGTGGACTCGATGCCCAACTTTTGCTTCCGCTTTCGCGCAAAGACGACTTGCTCGGGTTTATCAGTCTCGGTCCGAAGGCTTCGGAAGCGCCGTACTCCACCAGCGATTTAAACCTGCTGCAATCGGTGGCTTCGCAGACTGCGCTGGCGGTTGAGAACAGCCGCCTGACATCCACCATCGCGACCGAAACTGCGGAACGAGAGGTGATTCATCGCGAGTTGGCGATTGCCCGTGAAGTGCAGCAGCGGCTCTTTCCGCAAACGTATCCGAAGGTAGAAGGACTCGAGTATCACGGCACATGCCGTCCGGCTAGCGAAGTGGGCGGCGATTACTATGACTTCCTCGATTTGCCCAACCATAAGCTGGGAATCGCCATTGGAGACATATCGGGAAAGGGGATACCGGCAGCGCTGCTGATGGCCAGCCTGCAGGCTTCGCTGCGCGGACAGGCCATGGCGGCATCCGCGGGCATTGATTGTATGGTTGCAAACATTAACGGCTTAATCTATGCAGCTACGCCCGGCAACCGGTACGCGACTTTCTTTTATGCACAGTACGACCCGGCGTGCCGGTGTCTGCGTTACGTGAATGCCGGACACAATCCTCCGATGGTGCTGCGGAGACAAAACGGCAGCGCGCAATGCATGCGGCTGGAAACCGGCGGGCCACCGGTGGGATTACTGCCCCAGGCCAATTATGAGAGCGCTCAGGTTGATTTGCGGCATGGAGATTTGATGGTTCTGTTCTCAGACGGAGTGAGTGAAGCGATGAACTCCGCTGACGAGGAGTGGGGTGAGGAGAGGATGATCGAGGTCTTGAGAGCGCTCGTGGACAAAGGGCCGGAAGAAGCCGCGAAAGCGATTTTTGACGCCGCCGATGATTTTGCCGCGGGTGCGCCGCAGCATGACGATATGACTTTGGTGGTTTTCCGCTTGGTAGGGTAGAGATCCCGTCTTCGGGAACTGAACCGTCTGCTGGTACGCGAAAGCCTTTGGGAGCGGAACTACTGTAAGCTTAAGCCAGTTCTAAAGGCCCTTTATGAAACCGTTCTATCAGGCATCGCTCATTCTATTTTCGGGAAGCTTCGTTGTGATGGCATCTCAGCCTCGCAGCTTCGAGCGTACTCTGACGGTAGACGGGATCGTGGATCTTGATGTCAGGACAGACCCCGGTGGAATAACCGTCACCCGCGGAGTGGATCAATCTGTCCGGATACGCGGCACGCTTAGATCGGTTTACGGCCGGTTCGATTTCGGAACGGCGGATGACAACATTCGAGCGCTGCAGCAGAATCCGCCGATCGAGCAATCCGGCAATCGCATCCGCATTGGATACGCGAAGAATCCGGATCTGTTGAACGGCATAAGCATGACACTGGAGATTGAAGTACCTCGCGCGACGCGGGTTCGCGCCATGACCGATTCCGGAGGAATTCGCATCGATGGCGTCAGTGAACCGGTGAAGACGGAGACTTCCTCCGGCGGCACCGAGATTACCGGCATCGGGGCGAATGTGGACACGGCAAGCCACTCGGGAGCCATTGCAGTCCGCAACTCTGGCGGGGATGTCTCAGCCCGCAATCGATCAGGCGGAATTCAAATCGCCGGCGTACGCGGGTCGGTGGAAGCGGAAACTACTTCAGGCAGAACGGAAATCAGCGACGTATCGGGAACGGTTTTGTCGACAGTGCAATCCGGAAGCATCAGTGTTGACAATGCCAAGGGCGGGGTGACGGCGCGGAATTCATCCGGCAGCATCGATGCTTTTCAAGTCAGAGGTCCGGTTCATGCCGAGACTAGTTCCGGCGCAATTCGCATCGCCCAGATTAGTCCCGCTTCCATTCGCGCTCGCGCTGGTTCGGGGGCGATAAAGGTTGAGCTTGCCAGCCAGGGAGGATACCGGATCGACGCCCAATCCGATTCGGGAAAAGTCTCAGGCCCGGCGACGCGAGGCCCGCAACAGCTAGCCGGGGACCATCGGCTGAGAGGAATGATCGGCGCCGGCGGACCGCTGGTGGACTTAAATACGCAGTCTTCGAAAATCGAAATAGACTAAGTAAAAGCCTCGCCGGCCGCTACCGCGATGGCCTCAGCTTCAGGCCGTGAATAGCTCTCAGGTATGATTCTCGATGGTTGAGCCTGTCGACCACGAGAACCTGACATGACAAGACGAGACCTGTTGCGCACAACTGCCGCCGCCGCCGCTCCCATCCGCTCTCTCACGGCGCAAGACCAGCGGCCGAACGTAGTGGTAATCGTGGCCGACGATCTGGGAATTGGAGATATTGGATGTTTCGGGGTGGCGGAATCCCGGACGCCGCATCTGGACCGGCTCGCTTCAGACGGAATCCGCTTCGCCGACTGGCACGCTAATTCACCGGTATGCTCTCCGTCGCGGGCTTCACTGTTGACGGGAAAGTATCCGCAACATTGCGGCGTTCCGCAGATCTTGTTTTCAAAACCTGACTTCAATGTTCCTGGGCTGCGAGCCGGCGAGCATACGCTGGCGTCGGAGCTGAAGAAAGCCGGCTACCGGACGGCTGCCATCGGCAAGTGGCATCTCGGCAGCAGTCAAGAGAGCAGGCCCCCGGCGCAAGGCTTCGATTCTTTCTTCGGCTTCTATTCCGGCTGGATCGATTACTACTCCCACCGCTACTACACGCTTGGCGGGCAGCCGATCTTTCACGATCTATGGCGTAACCAGCAAGAGGTCTTCGAAGAGCCCGCTTATCAGACCGAGTTGCTGGCTCGCGAAGCGTCTTCGTTCATCAAGAATCAATCGGCGGAGCAGCCGTTCTTTCTGTATCTGGCTTTCGGCGCTGTGCATTATCCGATGATGGCTCCACGGCGCTATCTGGACCGCTTTCCAGCCACGATGGACCGGGACCGCCGATTGCATCTGGCCGTAGTTGCCGCTCTGGATGATGCGGTGGGGCAGGTGCGCGCGGCACTGGAGGCGCAAGGCTTCAGCAAAGACACAATCGTATTTTTTATGAGCGACAACGGTGCAACGCACGAAGTCCGCGCCGATCATCTCGGGCGTCCTTATGAAGGAGGAAGCAACCGGCCGTACCGCGCCTGGAAAGGAAGCTTGTTCGAGGGTGGCATGCGCGTTCCAGCGATTGCCGCGCACCCTGGCACAATCGCCCCTCGCGTGGAGAACAGCACACTGGCAGCCATGGACGTGATGCCCTCGATGTTGAGCATGGCGCGAGTTCCCGCGCCCAACGACCTCGACGGCATGGATGTTTCACCGCTGCTTCTGCGCCAAACTCCGCTGCCCGAGCGAACCATCTTTTGGGATTACGACGGCCAGAGTGCCGCGCGTACAGGCCAGTGGAAACTGCTGACCAGTTATCGCGAAGGGCTCAATCAGCCGCTGCAAAAGGGGCCTTGGCTATCAAACCTGGAATCTGACGCTGCCGAGACTCGCAACTTCGCTTCTGAAAACCGGGAAACTGCTGCACGCCTGGCCGATGCCATCGCGACCTGGAAAGCCAAGTTCCCGCAGGCCAATCGATAAGTGAATTGCATCCTGCTGAAGTTGCTGTGACTGGAGCCACCCGCCGGAATCGAACCGGCGACAACCTGATTACGAATCAGGTGCTCTACCAACTGAGCTAGGGTGGCTCGCCAGTCATCAGTTTAGCTCACCAATGCTGCCCCGCCGCTCGCTTTGCGGCAAGTCAAACTAGAGATGTGCCTGAGCTTCCCGAAGTCGAAACTGTGGTCCGCTCGGTTGCGCCGCACATCAACGGGAAAACTATTCAGTCCGCAGTTCTGCTCTCGCATCGCGTGACGCGCCAGGACCACGCCATGACTGCTGCGGGCCTCAGCGGAGCCGGTATACAGGCTGTCAGGCGTCGCGGCAAACAGATTCTCATCGACCTTGATCGCGGCCTGCTTTACATCCATCTGGGCATGACCGGGAAGCTGCTCTGGTCCCCCGCCGGAGAAGCGGCCATTCAGCCAGGAAAACACACCAGAGCCGTCCTCCAGTTTGAAGACGGAGCGCTGGTCTATGACGACCCGCGCATGTTCGGGAGAGTGGAATTCTATGCCACCATGCCGCAGATGCTGGCGAACGTCGGGCCAGACGCACTGACCGTAGCTCTCGACGACTTCGTTGAGCGTTTAGCGAAGCGTCGCGGACGAGTGAAGCCGGTTTTGCTCAACCAGCGGTTTCTGGGCGGAATCGGCAACATCTACGCCGATGAGATGCTTTTCGCGGCGCGCATACACCCGCAGGCGCAGGTCGGGCGGCTCTCAAAAGAGCGCATGCGCCGTATGCACACACATCTGTTGGAGATTCTGGAGAATGCGGTGCTTCACAAGGGCTCCTCCATCTCGGACTATGTGGACAGCAGCGGGAACAAAGGCTCGTTCCAGCAGCACCTCAATGTGTATGGGCGCGCCGGCGAACCGTGTCCGCGCTGCGGAACTCCCATCCGCCGGATTGTCTTAGCGCAGCGCGGTACTCACTTCTGTCCCCGCTGTCAACGCGCGTAAGGTTTTCCCGGCCGGAGTATCTTCCTCGGAACTTCTTCACCGGGTGCGCTTCTCAGCCCGTCGATCTTTCTAAGCCCGTCCGTTTTTCTCGCTCCCTGCATCGCTGCCCCGCGTGACATCGGGCCTGGGGCGGAATTCCCGCGAGCAAGCGGCTTCGCATGCGGCTTTTCCTCCTCGGCCTCCGGCAGAATGGCGTAACGGACCGAATCCGCGACATCGGCCGCAGCACGCATGCGCTTTACGTCGTGAACCCGGACAATATGAGCTCCGTTGAGGATAGAAGCGGTTACCGCGGCGGCCGTCGCATACTCCAGGTTGTCCGGATCTTCCGTCTTCAAAAACAACTTCCGCGAGGGACCGATGGCCATTGGAAGGTCGAAGCCGCGCAGCGCGTGCAGTTGCGCGATAATTTCCGCATTCTGTTCGCGGCGCTTGCCGAATCCGAGCCCGGGATCGATCACTACCTGGTGCTTCTGTACGCCGGCGATCCGCGCACGATTCAGCGCAGCGTCGAGATCGATGGAGATGGCGCGCATCAGATTCTGCAGCGGCCCGAGTTTCGCCCATGTTTCGGGCGTTCCGCGCATGTGGTTCAGAATAAAACCGGCGTCGTGCTTCGTCACTACCTTGGCAATCTGCAAGTCCCACAAGTTGCCGCTGGGGTCATTGATGATCTCGACGCCCAGCTCCAAACTTCGCTCCGCAACCGCCGCCTTGTAGGTGTCCACTGAAATTGGAACGCGGAGCTTTTCCCGCAGGCGCTTCAACACCGGAATCAGCCTGCGCATTTCTTCTGCTTCCGAGATGCGCTGTGAACCGGGCTTGGTCGACTCGGCGCCGATATCGATGATGTCCGCGCCTTCATCTTCCAATTCCAGTGCGCGCGCGTACGCCCGGTCCGGTTCCAGGTATTTACCGCCATCGGAAAAAGAATCCGGCGTTACGTTCAATACGCCCATCAGCAAGGTGCGCTCGCCCAGCACCAGTTCCCGGTTGCGTAACTTCCAGTGAAAACGCTTATCCATATGCCCGCACGCTGTGTCCTATCGATTGCCCATCAACGAGTTTGGCAGACGAAGCGCTGCCCGCAAAGCTTACTTGCGTTCTTCCATCATTCCGCGGGCGAGATCCAACTGGGTTTTGAGGAATGTTGAGAGATCGGGCCGCAGACCGGTTACAGCATTGAGATGGGCCGTGCTGACTTCCTCCGGGCAATCGAGCAAAGGTCCGCCCCAGTGGCCTTTAGCGCTCCTCATGACATCCCGGACCGTACGCAGCAGCATTTGCTCAAGGACTGCGGAAAGCAGGTTTCCGGAAAAGCCGCTGCTGCGCAAAGTTTGCTGCGCAGTGGCGAACAGCGGTACCGGCAGCGCGTTTATTAGCAGCTCCGATACGAACAGAAAGTGCTTGCCATTGGCGTCGAGTTCCGTGACGCGGCCGCCGTTAGCTTCAATAAAGCGCCGGGCCAGCCGCATGGCCTTCGAGTCTCCATCCGTGACAAACCAGTCTTTCTTTTCCAGAGGCAGAGTCATGACGGTAGCGACTTCGGCACCTTTCTGCTTCAAAGCGTCGAAGATGTCTACGTTGTGCCAGCTCTCGCATAGCAGAAAAGCCAGACCCGCCAAATCGAGCCCGGATTCCGCAATCTCCTTCACCACCCGCGTAAGCGACGCATCGGGAACCCGGATGAGAATCAGCGCTGCCGCTTCAAGCCCTTCGTAGTCAGCAACGGGATAGCCGCACCGGAGGTTGTTCGAGAGACGCCGTGCCGTTCCCATGGCGTTCGACTTCACCGGCCCCAGATCGTCAGCCAGCTTGTCGAACCGGAGAATCGTGGATTGAATAGTATTACCTTCTGCTACCAGTCCCACTCGTGACGGACGATTCTTCATATACACTGCTCGCCTTCATGGCCTTCATGCGATCACGGAACTGCGCCGCTTTCTCGAATTCGAAGGCTTTGGCCGCCTCCCTCATCTTGGTCTCAAGCTCCAGAATTAAAGCATTTCTCTGGTCCGCAGTCAACTCCGTGCCCGGTTCTTCTTCCGGTTCAAGAGGTACCGTGACATAGTCCGCTTCGGCAACCGCCACCAGGGTCATGTCGATAGCCTTGATGATGGTCTGCGGCGTAATGCCATTCGCCTCGTTATAGGCCTTCTGGATAGCCCGTCTGCGCCCGGTTTCGTCGATGGCCCGCTGAATGCTTTTCGTGATGACGTCGGCGTAGAGAATAGCCCGGCCATACACATTTCGAGCCGCGCGGCCGATGGTCTGAATCAACGATCCGCCCGATCGCAGAAAGCCTTCCTTATCGGCATCGAGAATCGCCACCAAGGTGACTTCGGGCAGGTCTAGACCTTCGCGCAGGAGATTCACGCCGATCAGCGCATCGTAAGTTCCGCGCCGCAGGTCGCGCAGGATCTTGACGCGATCGAGGGTGCTGACTTCCGAGTGGAGATACGCGCACTTAACGCCAACTTCGGAGAAATATTCCGATAGATCTTCCGACATCCGCTTGGTAAGCGTAGTGACCAGGACACGCTCATTCCGCTCCACCCGCAGCCGGATCTCGTTCAACAGATCGTCCACCTGGCCCTTGATGGGCCGGATGTCGATCTCCGGATCCACCAGGCCGGTGGGCCGGATAATCTGCTCGACGACAACCCCCGAAGACTTGGTGAGCTCATAAGGGCCGGGAGTCGCGGAGACATAGACCAGCTGATTGATTCGATTTTCGAACTCCTCAAAGGTCAGCGGCCGGTTGTCGCGGGCGCTGGGAAGCCGGAAACCATAGTTCACCAACACATCTTTGCGCGAGCGGTCTCCGTGGAACATGCCCTGCAGCTGCGGTACCGTCTGATGGCTCTCGTCGATAAATAAGAGTGCGTCGTTAGGCAAATAGTCAAGCAATGTCGGCGGCGCTTCGCCGGGCAGGCGGCCGGAAAAATGGCGGGAATAGTTCTCGATGCCGTGGCAGTAGCCGATTTGCTTGATCATTTCGAGGTCGAACATGGTGCGCTGATAAATACGCTGCGCCTCGATCAGCTTGCCGCTTTCTTCCAGCTCCTTGTGCCACCATTGCAGCTCGTTCTCGATGCTCTTCATCGCCTGCTCGCGAGTGGGAGCGTCCATCACGTAGTGCGTCTTCGGATAAATCGGCAGCCGCAGATAGGTTTGCTTCACCTGGCCCAACAACGGATCGATCTGGCTTAAGGACTCGATTTCGTCTCCCCAAAGCTCGATCCGGTAGGCATTATCGTCGTAGGTAGGATAGAGCTCCACCACGTCGCCCCGCACCCGGAAAGTGCCGCGGCGGAAGTCATGGTCATTGCGTTCGTAGAGAATCTCCACCAGCCTATGCAGCAATTCCTTGCGGCTGATGTGCTGCCCTTTTTCGAGCATCAGAAGCATGCCGTAGTATGCCTCTGGAGAACCTAGCCCGTAAATACAGCTGACGCTGGCAATGATGGTGCAATCCCGGCGCTCGAACAACGAACGGGTTGCCGACAGCCGCAGCTTATCGAGTTCGTCATTGATGGTCGCCTCTTTTTCGATGTATATGTCGCCCGATGGAATGTAGGCTTCTGGCTGGTAGTAATCGTAATAACTGACAAAGTATTCGACGGCGTTCTGGGGAAAGAAGGTTTTAAATTCGTGGTACAGCTGTGCAGCGAGAGTCTTGTTATGAGCCAGCACCAGGGCGGGACGCTCAAAGGCTTCGATTATCTTCGCCATAGTGAACGTCTTTCCAGAGCCGGTGACGCCCAGCAGAACCTGGTGGCGTTCGCCATCCGCTATGCCGCGGGTCAGTTGTTCGATCGCACTAGCCTGGTCGCCGCGAGGCTGATAGTCGATTCCCAATCTGTACGGCACATCCCCAATTATAGGGAGAGCCGTCTAGGAAGATTCACAGGGGGAGGCCGGCTTGCCTCACTGGGATACAGCGCAGGATAGATCGCCCAGAACGACTCTTACCGCGTTCAGAAGCGCAGGCCCGCGAAAAGGTTTGCTAACGTAGCCGTCCATCCCGCTGCGCAAGCATTCATGCCGGTCGCCGGTCATTGCGCGCGCTGTTAATGCGATGATCTTCGGTTGGAAAATATCGAGCTGTCGAATTAATCGTGCAGCTCGCGGACCATCCAGCACTGGCATCTCGCAATCCATGATGACAACGTCATAACGCTGCAGCGTACAAGCCCGCACCGCCGAACTGCCATCCTCTACAACGTCGATCTCATAACCGGCGGAAACCAGAAATGCCTGCAGGAACCGATGGTTTATCGGGTTATCTTCAGCGAGTAGAATGCGGGTTTTCATAGGGCTATCCATTCCGGACGATGCATCATGTAAAAGCCTGCACCGGTTCACGGATTTACCCAAGCAAATGGATGCCCAGAGAGGAATTGCCCGCCAATCGCGCAGTTTAGAAGCGCCCGCTTGCGATTCGCGAACCGGAGTGTGGGAATGGAACGCCGGAGTGTGCCAAAACGGATACGAAGGTCTAAACTGGCACACACCAGCGTTATCTGTTCTCGCAGCGCTACGGCAGGACGCGCAAGGCGGGTTGGGGCGGCGTCGGTTCCTGTGTCTTCTTCGACCGCATTTGGCCGAATTTGACAGAGGTCTTGAATATCGCACCAACCGGAATGAAGCCTCCTAACTTGTGAGCGGCAACGGCGGCCAACCCCATCGAGGCAATACATCCGCACTGCTCGCAATCCGGGTTGCCTCCGAACTGGCAGGGCGTAATTTTGGTTTTCAGGTCCGCCGAGATCGTCTGGGTGGTTAACGCAAATACGCACTCGCTGGGGTTATGAGGAGGAGATGCAATCTGGCGAATGAGTCCTTCCGGCATGTCCAGCTTCGGATACCGCTTCCGCAGTTCCAGCAGCTCGTTCATCACCTGAGCACGCTCATCACTTGTCAGAATTTCGGGCATATCATCCCCGATCTGCGGCGTAAACAGGCTGAACCAAACCTTGCGGATCTCGGGCCGGGGGGTCCAAAACTGCAGGAATTCGTTCAGGTATCCAGGCTTCTTCATCAACTGCCCGGTGATGGTGGAGTGAATGGTGATGTTCTGCCCGGCGATATTCTTCAGAATCCGCTCGTACGTCGCCGGCTTCCGCCTCAGGTCGTGATCTGGCTGCAGGCCGTCAATTGAGACCACCACGTTCATGTGAGGCAACGCAGCCCACTCCGCGGGCAGAACCCGGAAGGCGCTGGTGACAATCTGCACGTGGATGCCGCGATCGAGCAGCAGGGGAACCATGGTCTCCAGCTCGCGGTATCTTACCAGTGGGTCGCCGCCGACGATTGACAGGTGCAGTGGTTTCAGCCGGTCAACCACCTCCAGCACTCCGTCCACTAGAAACTGGCCTTTACGGTCGTTCAGCTCACGCAGGGTGACGCCGCCGCCCAGATGCGCATCCTCGTAGGCGTAACATCCGGGACAGCGAAGCGGACACTCCCTGGTGATCTCAATGGAGAGCGACGGCCGATCGCCTTTTAGAATTTTGCCCCATGCTTTTAGAATTTCTGATGTCTGCACATTCGATCCTTTTTTGTTTTAGTCGGCCCGGGCAGACACTGGCGCGTGCAGCCTTACTACTTGCGGGCGGGCAAAGCAACTACAGGAAACCGAGGTTCTTTGCTCCTGACAGCTCTCAGCCTCTAAGCGAGTCCTTAATTAGAGTGTAAGGCGGGGAGGTATTGTCCGCTTGGTAGACCCAGGGCAAAATCGAAGATGGACTTATCTCGAGCGCCACGTTGTGCTCACAAGCGCAAAGGGCACGGCTACGCACCGCGAATCGGGAAAGGTACTTGCCTGCTTTAGGAATGGGCCTCCCGACACCGGGCCGCAGCTTTGAGAAGGAGCCGTTGCTGTAGTGGCGCGAAAAGAGGGGAAAAGCCGTCTCTGCCACAAGTAGCTTCGTAAATCCGGGAAAACAGTTCAGAGCCAAGCCGCCAGCCTAATGTTAACGTTCGATAACGGCATTTACAACCCTGTTATCGTACTATTCTTTGTGTTGACCCAATCCATCTCCCGGGGCTTGCATGCGTTCAACCTCGACTTCTTCCCGGTTAAGGGTCACGGTCTCTTCGTGATTTACCGTCTCCCGCACGCGGGTGATGTGGAGTTCTTCCTTTAAAATCCACTGCCGCTCAATCTTAAGCACTTCTTCTACAACCGGAACGATCAAGACACCGTCCAGCTGATGGATGGGCTGGTCTGGACCATCAACTACCCGGTTGATCGCTACGTGCTGAATGCTGACCCGATCGGCAGCCAATTCCTGCTGAATCACCTGCTCATGCTGAACAACCCTTTTAATGAAGCGGACACCGCCCGTTGGTACGGTAACGGTGCCCACATGCAGTTCTTCAGAGATGACAGGAATGACTATTTCATTGCCTGATTCATTCATACCGGCAGACTAATCTTCTTTGGTGTAAGGTTTGTTCCCGGACTGCTCTCCAGCCGCCTGCACATCCACTTCGGTGTGCCGGACGGTATCCCGCACCGTTTCCTGCCGCTCTTCCACATTCTTGCCGACGTGTACTTCTTCAACTACGCGCGAGGTTTTCTCGACCACCGGCTTTTCGGCGTATTCCTGGACCTCGATCACCTGTTCACGTCCCGCGTCCAGATCCGCTTCCGTCGCTGGGCGATCTACCGCTTGACGGTCTACGGTGACATGCTCTTCTTTCAAGGAAACGGTTTCTTCCACGGGCCGCTCCACAACTCTGGAGTAAACCCGGACGCCGCCGCTTGAGACCTTACGTTTACCGACCTGAATGCTCTCCTCGACCACCGGGATCGCCTCTGCGCCATCACGTAGAGCCCCATCCGGTGCTGCTCCAGCAGCAGTCCTACGATCGGTTCCTGCAACTGGCCCACCCTCGTTCGCCATCGTGTCGACTCCGCTGTGTGCGTCGTCGCTACGCACGTCCATGGGCGAGTGCTGATTCATGAGCTTCTCCACCGCGCCGGCCTGGCTTTCCTCCACGTCCACGCTCAGCAGGAATTTGCCGGACTGCACCGCACCTTGATATTGTTTGTGGTCAGATTCGTCGGCCGGTTCGAAGAACGATTTAAACCAGCCCGAGATGCCTCCTTCGTTGTCTGTGCTTCTGGAAGCGTACGTTTCCGAGCCGTTGGAAGGTCCCTCGAGGTAAATGTTATTTCTGTCGATTCCGGCGTTCTGGAGATCTTTTGCTGCCGCCTGAGCGTCCGCCGAACTACTGAATGCGCCAATAACTGTACTTACGGTTGATGTTGCCATATAATTTGACTCCTAGACTTTTACTTCTGTTCGAAATCCTCTTTTGAGATGTTTGTAGCTCTGCGCTACATTCCGAGTTAAGCTACTTTCTTTTGGAATAAGGCGTGGTAAATGACCAAAACAAGAACTGATCCAAGCACCGCCACGATCAGGCTGTACAGATTAAAGCCGGTTACCCCTGATCCGCCGAAGAAACTAAAAGCAAATCCTCCGACAAATGCTCCCACGATGCCAAGAATGATGTCGAGAAATAAACCTTCTCCACTTTTGTTTACAAGCTTGCTTCCGATAAATCCGGCAATCAAGCCAAGCAATAGCCAAGCCAGAATAGACATAGAAATACACTCCTCCAGAAAGCTGTAACTCCAGCCGGTTAGGTTGTAGTAACTTTACGGGTAACAGCCATCTGACATATAGAGAAGTTCTAAGTGTTAATGTTCCGGAATATCTTCAGGAAAACTTCGCGGAACCGGATCCCGCCGGTTCCGCCGGATGTCCCGGTGAAGCCACGGCCGGGAGGAGTGGACGGAGCCCTAGCCGGTCTCGACTTCCACGCCGCCCTCGTCGGGAATCTCCCGGGTTTGGGCCGTATCTTAGCAATCACGATGCAGGGGGTGCGGTCGCGGTCGATCTCCCGCGCAACCAGCACCAGTTCCGCATCCCGGTGGTCCGATGCGTGAGTCGGCCGCGGCGGCCGCGGATGTAAACAGCGCAGGTTCACTTTATCCCTGGAGCGGAGCTGAATTCCCGTCTTCATGGAAGGAACGCCTTCCTCGACCAGGAATCTAATCCCGGGCTTTAGTAGCGGGAGCCTTGAATAGAGCAGCATCCCGCAGATATTGTCTAGAGGACACTCCAGGGTATGGGGATAGCGGCTTTTCAGCGCTCCATGGACGCCTGCCACTTCCCACCCGGTTCCACCAGGCATATTACGTCTGCATCAGCTTCTTCAATCACCTGCCGCATTAAGTCGAACTGGCGGTTGTGCATGTACACGTTCGCGATCACCAGCCGGATACAGCGCAGTGATACCCGATCTGCCGGGTTTGTACCCCGCATCTGCTTTCGATGCAAAGGCGTGTAGGGAAAAATCCTCCCCAGCTGGTAAGCAGCCGCAAGGCTCAGCGAGACGATCAAAAACCGATCGGCTTTCTTCCATCGGGAGCAGTACTTCAAGCTTGCCGCGGCTATAGCGGCTGCACCCGCAATCTGCATGCGCGGGAAATCCCATATCCGGACCAGCCCGCGGCCGCTTCGCGTCAGAGGCAGAAGAGTCAAAAACAGAGGTAGAGAGGCCAATGCGCGAGCGGCAGCCAGAATCAACTTCACAATTACACCCCACTTCCGCTGACGGTTGGCCCTGAGGCGGCTTCCCGCATTCGCCTGCGGGCGGCGATTTCCGGCCACGCTCACCTCACCGCCATCGTAGTCGAATAATTGGCCGCTATTCCTTTCCCCAACGCCGCTAATCGTTTTCGGAAGCATTTCAGGTACTATAGAGGGAGTTCGGCTTCCACACCTGACAGCTGTGGGTATTTCCCGCGCCAAATGGCAGAGCGCCGGTCAGAGTAAACTTCGAAGCTAGACGAAAAAGGTTTATATGTACGCAGTGATCGAAACGGGCGGCAAACAATATCGCGTTTCGCCCGGTCAAACGATAGAAATCGACACGTTGGTGGGAGACATCGGCACTGCCGTGGAGTTCGACCGCATTCTTGCTTATTCAAACGATGCCAGCGAATTGGTGATGGGCGACGCTGTGAAAACCGCTCGGGTGCGCGGCACCATCGCCGCTCATGGGCGGGGCAAAAAGATCATTGTCTTTAAGTTCAAGCGGAAAAAACAGTACAAGCGCACCATTGGCCATCGCCAGAACTATACGCGCGTTCAAGTCCAGGAGATCGTGGCTTAGGCCCGCGGCGGGATTCGGATATCAGGATAGGTAATCTGCAATGGCACACAAAAAAGGTCTAGGAAGTTCTAAAAACGGCCGCGACTCCAATTCCCAGCGGCTTGGCATCAAGGTTTTCTCCGGTGAGGTTGTAACCGGCGGATCTATCATAGTCCGGCAGCGCGGTACGCGTTACAAACCGGGCAAGAATGTCGGTCTTGGCAAGGACGACACTCTCTTTGCGACTATCCCGGGGACAGTTGAATTCCGCGACCGGGGCCGCATGGGGAAGTTTGTCAACATCATCGCCCAGCAGTCGTAGGCTACTGACAATTCCCCTGGCCTGATTTACCTCCCCAGTCTTCAAGACTCCCCGCAACCGTGTTCATAGACGACGTCACTATCACCGTTAAGGCAGGGGACGGAGGTAATGGATGCCTTGCTTTCAGGCGCGAAAAGTTTGTGCCCCGGGGCGGTCCGAGCGGCGGTGACGGCGGCAGAGGCGGCGATATTTGGATGGAAGCGAGCCCTCACCACAACACTCTTCTTCACTTCAGGTTTAATCCGGAACACAACGCCGAGCGCGGCCGCCACGGCGAAGGCAGCAATCGGACCGGGCGCGAAGGGCATGATGTCAATCTACCGGTTCCCGTCGGCACCATCGTCTACGATGTGGAAACCGGCGAACAGCTTGCTGATTTCGCTACGCCCGGCCAGCGCCAGATTGTTGCGCATGGTGGACGAGGCGGAAAAGGGAACGCGCGGTTCGCCACCTCTACCCATCAGGCTCCCACGGAGCACGAGGAGGGCAAGCCGGGCGATTTTCTCCGGCTTCGCCTGGAGTTGAAGCTTCTTGCCGACGTAGCCCTGGTGGGATTCCCGAATGCTGGAAAATCGACCCTGATCTCGCGCCTGTCCGCAGCCAAGCCCAAGATCGCCAACTATCCTTTCACGACTCTCGAACCGAATCTGGGTGTGGTCCAGGCCGGAGACCATACCTTCGTGTTGGCTGATATTCCCGGCTTGATCGAGGGCGCCCATGAAGGCCACGGGCTGGGAATCAAATTTCTGCGCCATATCGAGCGAACCCGTCTATTGGTGCATCTGGTTGATGTAAGCGATTTCAGCGGCAGAGATCCTGCGCACGATTTCGATGTTATTCAATCCGAACTGGCGAGCTTTGGTCACAGCCTGAAAGAGAAGCCCATGCTGCTGGTCGCATCGAAGACCGATGCGTGCCAGGAGCCGGATCGCATTGCCGCCGTTCGGGCCAAAGCCGAAGCGAATGGCTTTCGCTTCTACCAGATTTCCAGCGTCACCGGCGAAGGCATCGAGGCCCTCCGTTTCGCTATGAGCGAAGCCGTGATAGCCGCAGCCGCCGCCCAGTCCGCTATCGCCGTTGGAAGCTAAACTCTGCCGGTGCAGGGCCCGGTCTTCAAAACCGGAGTGCGGCACTAATGTTGCCGCGGGTGGGTTCGACTCCCATTAGCTTCCGCCAATCTATTTGTTTGATAGGAGTCGATCCAATTCAGAATGACAAGAGTTGTGCCAAATCAGCCGTGGCTTGGTTACGCACACTTTTTGCCTCTTCCCGTTCGTCATACATGCATGAGCTGGCTTCCGATTATGCAGCTTAGCAGTGGCTTCAGCCACCGCTGAATAATCCGTAGACTCTGCGAAACTTCCAGGCAGCGCCAGCGTGTTCCCAACTGGGTTTGGCCGCGAGGTAACAGCGTTATGGCCATGAGGTCGCAGCAACGCTCACAAGCCACCGAATTTTTCCTGCACGCAAAATCGAGAAGATGACTGCTCACAGCCAGAAAGATTCGATAGATATGTCTCCGTTGCCGATCGCAGCCTAGCGCAATCTTAGTAGGCTGACTACGCTGTCAACCAAAATCACTACTAGAATCACGTTTAGTAACCGTTTCGCATCTGCTGGAAGCTTATACCTGACCAGACGGATGGACAATACTGAGATGACGAGGAAGCCGAACCCATACATCAACGTAGCGATTGCCCATTCGCGGGTCTTCCAAGCTGCCACCACTATTGCCACTTGTAGGATCAGCGCCAAGAAAAGCATGCCGTGCCGGGATATTCTTGGCTCGATTACGACCCGCTTAGGACTCAGCAAGCTATCCATAATCCAACGTTAGCAAGAAGAACCGTGGGCCAAGCAGTACCGCAATCTCAGGCGCCGCACTAGCACCTCCCGAATTCTCTAGAGCTTGGCAAACTTCCAGGCCGAGAGTCGTACGGATCTCCGCTTGAATCTTCCTATCAAGTGCGTGTTCACCACGACGGAACGCCAGATACCGTCTCGAGGAAAGTTCTTCCGCCTCTCCTGACGATTCGTCTCTATTTCGTCAGCCGATAGCGCTATCCCAAGATCAGCCCAAAGACCCTTGATGCTTCGGAGCGGCGTAAAAAGCGCCCGATTTCTCGCTTAGGCGAGTCGTGTGATTGAGGACTTCCTGCTCTCGCCGCAAGTCCCTACGCTGATTCTGTAGGGTTTGCTTGAGGAGCCCACGTAACAGCTTTGGAACGGGTGTTCCATCCGCAGGGAGACCACGGCCGCAGTCTCACCTTGCCCCTGAGCGGATAAAATACCGCATGACGGTAAACTCACGCTTGCAGCAAGAAAGCAGCCTGCGCATTGCTGAAACAATTTGGGCATCGACCATGAAAACAACCGAAAACACCGCGATTCAAGCAGAACTCAACGCGCCGTTCACGCTCGCAGCCGATGATCTGCATTTTTTCGAAGAGAACGGGTACGTCAAGCTGAAACACGTGCTCTCGCCGGAACTGATCGAGCACTACCGCAAAGCTATCGCCGCGCGCGTGGCCGAACTTTCCGCAGACGCCCTTCCGCTGGAACAACGCGACACCTATGGCAAGGCGTTCCTGCAAATCATGAACTTGTGGATCGAGTCCGACGCCGTCAAGGAGTTCGTCTTCGGCAAGCGGCTGGCGCGCATTGCCGCGCAGCTCATGGGCGTCACCGGCGTCCGCATCTATCATGACCAGGCGCTCTATAAAGAAGCCGGTGGAGGAATCACGCCCTGGCATGCCGATCAATATTACTGGCCGGTCTCGAGCAATAAAATGGTCACCGCCTGGGTGCCGCTGCAGGATACTCCCTCCGAAATGGGTCCGCTCGCGTTCTGCGAAAAAAGCCATCGCTTTCAAATTGGCCGCGACCTGGAGATTGGCGACCATAGCGAAATGACGCTGAAAGAAGCCCTGAAAGCTTTCCGGATGGAAGACAGTGCGTTCGAGCTTGGAGACGTCAGCTTCCATGCGGGTTGGACCTTCCATCGCGCGGGCGCGAACACCACCTCCCGGCCGCGCGAAGTGATGACCATGATCTACATGGACGAGAACATGAAACTGGTCGAGCCCAAGAACAAAAATCATATTCTCGACATCGAGCATTGGTGTCCCGGTGTCAAGGTAGGTGAAGTGGTAGCCTCGCCGCTCAACCCGGTGCTCTACTCCAGCAACTCCGGATCGCAATCTTCGCCGGTGCCGGCTTAATGCCCGTGGCGCTCCTCGTCGAGCATCTCGCGCCCCTGAACTGGCTGGATACAACCATCATCGCGATCTATTTCGCCGCGGTTCTCGGGCTGGGCTTCCTGCTGCAAAAGCAGGCGAACACCACGGAAGACTTCTTTCTGGCGGGGCGCGAAATGTCGGCCTGGGTCGCGGGAATCAGCTTTCTGGCGGCGAATATGGGCGCTCTGGAATTGATGGGTTGGGCCGCGTCCACCTATCAATACGGGTTTCTAGCCGCGCACTGGTATTGGATCGGCGCAGTGCCGGCTATGCTTTTTCTCGCCCTGGTGATGATGCCGTTCTATTACATCTCCAAGACGCATTCCGTGCCCGGCTATCTGAAGCTTCGTTTTGGCGAACCGACCCGCGCCCTCAGCGCACTCTCGTTCGCCGGCATGACCATCCTGATGAGCGGCATCAACATGTTCGCCATGGCCAAGGTTATGCAAGTGGTTCTGGGATGGAACTTGAATTTTTCCATCTTTGCCTCGTCCATTACCGTAGCCATCTATGTCACCCTGGGCGGCCTTCGTTCCGCCATCCTCAATGAAGTGCTGCAGTTCTTCCTTATTTGGGCGGGCGCGCTGGTGGTGCCGATTCTCGGATTGATTGAAACCGGCGGCTGGAGCGGCATGAAGCAGCGCATTCTCGCCAACATGGCGGATCAGGCATCTAGCGGCGGCTATCTGCATCTGTGGTCCACGCTTGGCCATTTCAACACCAACAGCATGGGCGTCCACTGGACCGGCATTGTCTTCGGGCTTGGTTTCGTAGGCGCTCTCGGATATTGGACCACCGACTTCCTGGTCGTCCAGAGGGTTCTCGCGGCGAAGGATTTGCGCAGCTCGCAGATGGCGCCTATCATCGGCGCCTGGTTCAAAATGGCGGTGCCCTTCATCGTTATCCTACCGGGACTGATCGGACTCGCGGTTCTGCCGCCCGCCGGGCTTGCCCTGGTGGGCGAAGGGACCGCCAAAGCCGGGCAGCACACTTATAACGAAGTGCTTCCCCTGCTCCTCATCCGCTATGCCGGGCCCGGACTGCTCGGCCTGGGAATTACCGCTCTGGTCGCCGGTTTCATGTCTGGCATGGCCGGCAATGTCAGCGCCTTCTCCGCCGTTTGGAGTTATGACATCTATCTGCCTCTCATCCGCCCCCAGAGCGATGAAGCGCACATGTTGAGTATGGGCCGCTGGAGTACCTTGATTGGCGTGCTTGTTTCGGTCGGCACGGCCTACTTCGCCATGTTTTTCTCCTCCATCATGGAGTACGTTCAGGCGCTTTTCAGCTTCTTCGTCACCCCCCTCTTTGGAACGGTCATCCTGGGCATGTTGTGGAAGCGTGCCACCGGGCCGGGCGCATTTTGGGGCTTGGTCGCAGGTACGGGTTCCTCCATCGCCATGTGGGGCTGGGTCCGCGCGCAGCCTTCCGCGCTCGCCATTTTGGCGCTCTCGCCGGACGCTCAGCCGATGGCGGAAACGCTCTACCGCATGCTATGGTCCTGGCTGGTCTGCGTGGTAATCACAGTGGCGGTAAGTTATGCCACGGCACCGGTGCCATACGCATCGCTGAACGGGTTGGTCTACGGATGCACCGCCATTCCAGCGCAGGGTAAATATCCGCTGGTGCAGCAGCCGCTCTTCTGGGCTGGCGCTGCCGCGGTTGTGTTTCTCTATCTACAGTGGCTGTTTCGTTGAAACAATTTTCGTTGAAAGAATGGACAAGCGATCGCGATGGCAAAAACATTCACCGTCTGGTTTTACATCGGCGCTCTGCTGACGCTCTATGGCGTTATCCTCACCGCCGCCGGAGTTTATCAGCTTGTGCATCCGCCGCCGACCGTACTCTCCGGCTATCACGCTACTCTGTGGGCCGGGGTCGTTTTGTTGTTGACCGGCGCTGGGTATCTGCTGGCGTATTGGCCGCGGCCTCCCGGGCCGCCTGAAGCCTCGCAACCAGATTAGGATTTCTAGACATCAAGGCCAGCGGCTTCCCCACACCGATTCCCCGCCCCAACGGCGCCTGCTCACAGCGAATCCGATTCTGTAACCGGCAGCGTCACCTAGGCGCCGAAACACAGGGATTAAGGTCAACACCTGTCACTAGCGCAGGAGGTCCGGGACGTGTAATACTCATTCTTATTCGATCCGGGACCCAGTCTGTCCATCGCTCGCGCCTGAGGAGGTTTACAGATGATCAGACTGGCAACCTGCGCTTTCCTAAGTGCACTCGCATTCTTGCCCTTGAGTTTAGCCGGGCAAACCACAACCACCGGTTCTATCTCCGGAACGCTGAGTGACGAGAGCGGCGCCGTAGTGCCTAACGTGCCGGTGGACCTTCTCAGTAATAGCTCAGGCGCAAAGCAGGCAGGAGTCACTAACTCGTCTGGCACGTTCCAGTTTGGCCTTCTTCCACCCGGTTCTTACACCCTGAATGTGAGCGCGCCGGGGTTCAACAAGGTCACGCAGCCCATTTCCGTGGAATTGGGGCAAATAACGTCAACGAGCCTGAGGATGGCTATCTCGGGCAGTAAGCAGACAGTAAACGTCTCTAGCGAAGCGCCGATACTGCAGACCGAGAACGGTAACGTCTCTACCACTATTTCGCAGCAGCAGATCAAGCAGGTGCCCAACCCTGGCAACGATATGACTTTCGTGTTGAACATCACCCCGGGCGCGGTGACGAATGGTACCACCAGAACACTCTTCGGACTCCCGAATAGCTCGAGCCTTTACACCATAAACGGCATGGATAGCAACGATCCTTACTACAACGGAAATACGTCCGGAGCAACGAACCTGCTGCTGGGCGGAAGCGAGGTAATGGAGGCCAGTGTTGCCGGAAACGCCTATTCGGGGCAATTCGGAGGCTTGGCCGGCGCGCAGGTCAACTACGTAACTCGCAGCGGTGGAAACGAGTTTCACGGCTTCGCTACCTACTACTGGACGGGCCGGGCGATGAATGCGAATAGCTGGTTCAACAATGCCCAAGGCGTTTCGCGGCCGTTTACCAACGCCAACCAATGGGCGGCCGGCGGGGGCGGGCCGGTGAAGAAAGATAAGCTGTTCTTCTACGTCAATACTGAAGGGTTGCGCGTGATTCTGCCCACCAGTTCGCTAGTTCTCGCGCCCAGCCAGGCATTTCAGCAAGCCACATTAGCGAACTTGCAAAATCGAGGTCTGTCGGCGTCGGTGCCGTTCTACCAAAGGATGTTCAATCTCTATAACGGAGCTCCCGGCATTTCTACTGCGCGTCCGGGAAATTCGTCCGATGCCTTAGGCTGCAATGGATTTGCCGGACCGGGCGGTCTGGGAACGACGGCTCCGTGCACGCTGAATTTCCAATCGACGGTGGTGAACTTCGCCAAGGAATGGAATCTCGCGACGCGAGCCGATTACAACATTTCCTCAAACGATCGGTTCTTCATCCGTTTTGCGACCGACCATGGATTGCAGCCAACACTTACTGACCCCATCAATCCGATCTTCAACGCGGTAAGCAGCCAACCGTCTTACACCGGGCAGATCAACGAGAGCCATACCTTTGGAGCGCGCGGCGTTAATAACCTGATTCTGTCAGGCGGCTGGTACGGCGCGGCTTTCGGCCCAGCAGATCTGGCCGCGTCTTTGGCGGCGTTTCCTACCCAGATGAACTTCGCAGATGGATCGTTTTCTACTTTGGGCGGCGGGAACGGGACATATCCAGTGTTCCGGAACGTGAGCATGGCGCAAGCGCAGGACGACGTGGTTTTTTACTTAGGCAAACACAACATAAAGAGCGGTGTAAAATGGCGCGGCAACCGGGTCAACGACGGCTACTTTACCCGCGGCACGAACGGAACGCTAACCCCGCAAACGCTAGGCGCATTTTTCAACGGCGGGACAGACCCGGATAGCGCGGCGCAGACCACTTACACCCAGAATTTCTCCACCACGGCCAATCACCAGATGGATTACTGGCAGATCGGCGGGTATGTGGAAGACGAATGGCGCGCCGCCCCCAACCTGACACTTACAGCGTCGCTACGAATCGACCACGCCAGTATTCCGATCTGCAAAGATGGATGTTTTTCACGTCCCATGCAGCCTTTTCTTCTGCTAGAGCACGAGGCATCGGTGCCTTACAACCAGGCGCTGCTGCTGGGCACAAAGCAATCTCTTCCGGGTTTGCAGAATTTGCAATGGCAGCCGCGAGCCGGATTTGCCTGGCAGCCGCTCGGTTCACAAAGCGGGCTGGTGGTTCGCGGCGGAGCTGGAATTTTCTTCGACGCTTTTCCGGCGGTCATTCTCGATCTACTGTCGCTAACGCCTCCGGGCTTTAACAACTTTACGGTTTCGGGCGACAATCTCGCCCCGACCCAGAGCAGCAATCTCTTTACCGACGCAAGCGTTCTGAACTCGAATTTCCTGGATGGGCTGAATAGCGGGAAAACCGCGGGCCAGATTCGAGCGAGCCTTCCGGCAGCTCTTCAGCCGTACTACAAGGCGCCTGGTATTTCGAGCTCCGATGCCGAAGTGAAGGTTTACCAGGTTTACAAGTGGAACCTGGAAGTTCAAAAGAGCATCGGCCGGGATAGCAACATTTCCGTAAACTACGTCGGAAATCACGGGATTCATAAGCCGTTTCCAAACGTCGGCTTAAATGCCTATTCGTCCACTATCGCGGGCTTGCCGGCCAGCGTTCCCGATGCGCGTTTCGGGCAGGTATACTACCTCCAATCGGATGGCAGCAGCAGCTATAACGGCATGATCGTATCGTTTAGAACGCGGATACGGGGGAATGGCGTAGTCTCGGCGAGCTATACCTGGAGCCATTCACTGGATTCTTTATCAGGCGGACTAACCCGCTCACTGACCGCCGGCAGCGACATCAACTCTGCTGTGGATCCTTACAATCCCAACGCCACTTACACGACTTCCGCGAACGACATCCGGCATTACTTCATGACCAACTACGTCTACACAACGCCATTCCGGAATCGATTGCTTGGAGGCTGGCAGATATCGGGAACTATTTTTACTCACACCGGATCGCCGTTTACCGTTATCGATAACGGCGTCAGTACCCGCCTCTCTTCGACCTACTATGGAGGCACAGTGCTGGCCCGTTATTCAGGTGGCGGGGGAGCTAACTGCTCCACGCCTGACCAGCCCTGCCTTCTGAAGTCACAGTTCGCTTCGGCCAATAGCGTTTCGAGCAATCTAGGACGGAATGTGTTTCGCGGACCTGCCTATTTCGACACCGATTTAGCTGTGATGAAGGAGATCCCGGTACCGAAGTGGGAGGCGGGACGGCTCAACCTCGGCTTCCAATTTTTCAATCTGTTCAATCATCCGAATTTCGCGAATCCGACGAACAATTTTACAAGTTCCACCTTCGGGCGGATTACCAAAACCGTTGGTACTCCCACTAGCATCTTCGGTGCGGTAGGCGGAGACAGTTCCGCCCGCATCATTCAGGTGAAGGCCAACTTTACGTTTTAGGAGTTTGACTTAGTATGCAAGAACTCAAGAAGGAACGCTGGCGGAAACTGCCGCTGCTGGCTCTTTTGGCCTGTTCGGTCTGCAGGGCAGCAGATTCGAGCGTTCCAAAGTTCTCGCTCCAATTCACCGGAAAGATGAGCGGACAGCCGCTTGATGGCAGGGTGCTGGTGCTGCTGTCGACGGACGGTTCGGCCGAGCCGCGCATGCAGATCACGGATGGACCTAAAACGCAGTTGCTGTTCGGCAAGGATGTAGATGGCTGGCAACCCGGCAAGCCGCTTCCGCTCAGTGCGGAAGCGTTTGGATATCCTATCCGGAGCCTGACGGAACTGCCGGCCGGTGACTACTACGTGCAAGGCTTCCTGGCCCGCTACGAGACCTTCCGGCGCAGCGATGGGCACACGGTAAAGCTCCCGATGGATCGCGGCGAAGGGCAGCACTGGAATCTCGCTCCGGGCAACCTTTACAGCAAGCCAAAGAAGATGCATATCGATCCGGCTGCGAAGCAAACGATTGAACTGGACTTGGATCAGCAGATTGCTGCGATCACTCCGCCGAAGGACACGACATACATTAAACACGTGCGCATTCAAAGCGAACTACTGACCAGGTTCTGGGGCAGACCGATGTTTTTGGGAGCCCACGTTCTTGTGCCCGAAGGATTCGAAGAGCATCCAAATGCGCATTTCCCGCTCATGATTTTTCATGGGCACTTCCCGGACGATATCAGCGGGTTTAGGACCACTCCTCCCGATCCGAATCTAAAGCCGGATTACAGCGAGCGCTTTCACGTGAAGGGTTACAACCGCATACAGCAGGAAGAAGCTTACAAGTTCTATCAGCAGTGGATCAGTAAAGATTTTCCGCGCTACTTGGTGTTGGAAATTCAACACGCCAATCCCTACTACGACGATTCCTATGCTGTGAACTCGGAGAACTTAGGCCCGTACGGGGATGCAATCAACCATGAACTAATTCCTTACATCGAAAAGAAGTTCCGCGGACTCGGCCAGGGGTGGGCGCGCTTCGTTTATGGAGGTTCGACGGGCGGCTGGGAGTCGTTAGCGACGCAGATGTTTTACCCAGACGACTACAACGGAGCCTTCGTCGCCTGTCCCGACCCGATCGATTTCCAGGCATTCACCGTTGTCGACATCTACAAAGATAAGAATCTCTACTACGAGAAGGGACCGCACACGCAAATCACCCGGCCTTGGATGCGCAACTATTTAGGCCAGATCTTGGCAACGGTTCCAGCATCGAACTTCCATGAGCTCGCGGCCGGAACACATTCCCGCTCAGGCGGGCAGGCCGACATCTGGGAAGCGGTGTATGGGCCGGTGGGCCCGGACGGTTATCCAAAGCAGCTTTGGGATAAGGAGACTGGAGTCATCGATCCTGCAGTGGCCACTTACTGGCGCGATCACTATGACCTGGGGAACATTCTACGCCGGGATTGGAAGACACTCGGACCTAAGTTACAAGGTAAGATCCATATCTACTGCGGCAGCATGGACAGTTATTATTTAAACGACGCTGTCTATCTGGTGGAGAATTTCCTAAAATCGGCATCAAATCCGAAATCCGATGCAGAGGTAAAGTACGGCGCTCGGGCGGAGCATTGCTGGAATGGCGATCCCGTGCTTCCGAATTATCTGTCGCGGCTGCACTATAACACGATGTATCTGCTGAAGATTCTCGAGCAGATTAAGGAGACGGCGCCTCCGGGCGCGGATTTAACGAGCTGGCGATATTAAACCTTCTCTATTTCGGGGCATTGGGACCAGCCGAGCGGCGCAGCAACCATTGTTTCCAACCTTTAATCGCATAACTAATCGCATAACGAGGTAATCCCGCTTGTGCTGGCGGTGGTCGTCAGCCTTGCCGCCGGGCTGCCTCGGAGCTCTTCGACTGGGATAGACTGAAGCAGGCTTTCGAGGACATGCACGCCGGCATCAATGCCAAGGGGGTTCTGGTTTTTGGCTAATCCGGTCACCTCCTCCCCGTTTCGCACGATTGAAATTTCCGATCCTTGCTTTGAGCACGACGGCCTGCGAAGTGTCACGGTAAAGAGCCGTGCGCTCGGCCATCGGGCCGACGTCTCAGTCTGGATGCCACGGGCGGAGAGTATCGGCACGCTGCTGATCCTGTTGCATGGCGTCTACGGCAGTCACTGGGTGTGGCCGCAGAAAGGCGGCGTTCACCGCACCGCACAGCGCATGCTGGACAACGGTGAGATTACTTCCATGGTCATCGCCATGCCGAGTGATGGGCTGAGCCGCGATGGCAGCGCTTATTTAACCTGGCCGCAAGGCGGCAACGTCGAGCAGTGGATTGTAGAAGAAGTGCCCGCCATCGCGCGGTTGGCAGCCCCTGCCTTGAAGCTGGATGCGAAGATTGCCATCGCGGGTTTGTCCATGGGAGGCTACGGCGCGCTTCGTCTGGGCGCAAAGTATGCGGATCGTTTCAGCGCCATCTCGGCCCACTCTGCCATCACCCGCATCGCCGATCTTGAGAGTTTCGTCGAAGAGCCGCTTAGTGACTACTTGCAATGCGCTCCCCGTGAAGAATTAGACGCGCTGTACTGGATGCGAAGGCATCGGGACCGCCTGCCGCCGTTGCGCTTCGATTGCGGCGTAGACGACCCGCTCATTGCCGGCAATCGCGCCTTGCACGCCGCGCTTCAGGCCGATGGCATACCCCATGAGTACACCGACTTCCCCGGCGCTCACGAATGGCCATACTGGCAGCAGCATGTGGCCGAAACACTGCGCTTCACCAGCAAGGCGCGCCGATGATTAAAAAATTCCTCGCTCTTGTTTGCCACGCCAGTCTGTCGTTCGGCATAGCCCAAACAGTCACTGTCAAAATCGACACCACGCGCGTTGAGAACCACATCAGCCCCCGTATGTACGCGGCCTTCGTCGAGATGATGGCTGAAGACGTCAAGCGGGGCCTCACAGCGGAACTGCTACATGACCGCTCGTTCGAGCAAGCCTCCGATTACTTGGGTCTCCCGGCGCATTGGAAGCTCGAGCCCGACGAGCGCAACGACAATGTCGGAGCAATCAAATTCGTCCCCTCGGCCGGCGAAGCGTATCCCAAAATGAATGCCGCCACGGGAAAGCCGGAGCATTCGCTGGGCGTAACACTGAACCCCCAGGACATCACTGACGTTCGCCGCGGTTTCTCGCAAGGCCGCATTTCCATTCGCGCAGGTGAACACTACAACGGTTACGCATGGATTAAAGTCCCATCCGCTGAAGGTTATTCCGGCAGCATTACAGCCGCGCTCGAAGAAGACAACACCGATGGCGAAAGCTACGCGCGCGCAGATCTGCCGCCGTTGAGGGCAGGAGACTGGCAACAGTATCGCTTCACACTGACGCCGGAAAAATCGGACCGGTTTGCCAAGCTGACGTTCTTATTCGGTGGAAAAGGCAAGCTGTACGTGGATCAGGTATCGCTCGAGCCCAGTAGTGCCAAAGATCAAGTCCGCGAGGATTCAGAGGCCATGATTGCGAAGTTGAATCCTTCTTTCATCCGCTGGCCCGGTGGCAACGTAGCGCAGGATTATCACTGGCAATGGGGCATCGGCCCGCGCGACCTGCGTCCGGTTTGGGTAAACGCTTCTTGGTCGAACGCGCCCGAGCCCAACGACCTCGGGACGGATGAATATCTGGCTCTCTGCTCGCGTCTGCACACTGAGCCCTCCATCACCGTAAACGTGAACGGCGCAGGCGCGACAGCCGAAGAAGCCGCGGCCTGGGTGGAGTATACGAACGGACCCGCCACTTCCAAGTACGGCAAGATGCGCGCTGCAAACGGACATCCCGCGCCCTACGCCGTCAAGCAGTGGGAGTTGGGCAACGAAGTTTTCGGCAATTGGGTGCGCGGGCATGCGGACGCAGAGACTTACGCCCGGGCCGCCGTACGATACGCACAAGCCATGCGCGCCGTCGATCCCACTATCAAACTAGTCGCCGTGGGCCAAGGTCTGGGCAAAAACCGTGACACCTGGAACAGCGCCGTGCTGAAAATCGCCGGGCCGGTAATCGATTTTCTGGCCGTCCACGACTACACCTCGCAATCGAGCAATGCCGGCAGCAAAGATCCCCGCGCCAAAATGATAGGCCGCGCCGGCGAGTTCGAGGCCGGCTACCGGCACACTGGCGAACTGATCGCGAAACTCGCGCCCGGCCACGACATCAGGCAGATTGTAAATGAGTGGAATCTCTTCTATGATGCCCGGATTATCCAGTCCATGGAAGGCGCCGTTTACGCGTCCCGCATGATGAACGGCTTTGAACGCAGCGGCAACTTCGTGGAAGCCAATTCCATTTCGGACCTGCTCAATGGATGGGTCGGCGGCGTCATCCAGGCCAGCCGCGATCGCATCTACGGGACGCCGCAATTCTATGCCATCAAGATGTACAACGATCATCTAGGTACTGACCGCCTGCACGCCGATGTGCGATCGCCCGAGTTGCAGCCCGGAGTGAACGCTGTAGACGTTGTTGTGTCGCGCTCCCCGCAAGACGCAAAGATATTCGTCAAGCTCTCGAACGCCGGCAAACAAACCGCCGTGAAGGCGAGCATCGATCTGGGGAATGCGTCCTATTACCCGAATGTAAAGATGAGTCTGTTAAGCGTTCCTGATCCCATGACGCGCAATAGCTTCGTTGATCCTGAAGCGGTGAAGCCCGTCGATTCGAGCGTGCAATGCGGCAAGGTCTGTTCGATCGAATTACCCGCTGACTCGGTCGCCGTATTGACCTTTCAGCAAAAGCCTTGAAGACTCAGCGCATCCATCAACATCCCATTCCTATATGGCAAAAGCAACATGGCACTCCACGACATTAGCCGAGAGCAAGCAGACTGAGCAAGTGGAAGGAAATCACTACTTCCCCGCGGAAAGCGTCCAGCGCGAGTACTTGCAGCCCAGCGACCACACCACCACCTGCCCCTGGAAAGGAACTGCGCACTACTATGATGTGGTCGTAAACGGCGAAAAGAATGAGAACGCCGCCTGGTACTATCCAGAACCGAAGGAAGCCGCCGCTAACATCAAGCAGCATGTAGCCTTCTGGAAGGGCGTAGCCGTAGAGAATTGAGGTTGGCCGCTGGTTTAGGCCGCAAATCCGCTCCCGACATTATCGACGAGTATGGGTCGAGCCCCGATCAGGGTGGAGAGAGGATTCTAGGCAGTGCCTCCGGTAATAAACCGCGATTCGGCCAAGAGGTTCTCCAGTGCGGCAATCATTGAAAGAGCCATTGCTAGTGGCTTTCTCAACCTGATATGCTGCTCCAAGCTCAAATGGATCGACGAACTTTTCTAACAGCCACCGCGGCAGCCGCAGTCACCGGGTTCAGCAGCCAAGCGGCTGTGAATCGGCCGAATATCGTTATTATTCTCGCCGACGATATGGGCTATTCGGACCTGGGCTGTTACGGAGGCGAGATCCCGACGCCGAATATCGATGGGCTGGCAAAAGACGGCATGCGCTTTACGCAGTTTTACAATACAGCCCGCTGCTGCCCGACTCGCGCCTCTCTACTAACTGGGCTCTATCCGCACCAGACTGGAGTCGGCCACATGGTCGATAATCCGAAGCCTTTCCCCGGTTATACAGGCGACTTGAACACCCACTGCGTCACCATGGCGGAGGTTCTGCGTTCAGCCGGCTACCAAACTTACATGTCCGGTAAGTGGCATGTAACTCCGGTAACCGATTCAAAGCACAACTGGCCTTTGCAGCGCGGCTTCGACCATTACTATGGCATTATCCACGGCGCGGCAAGTTACTTCGATCCAGTTACGCTGACCCGCGACAACGATCCTGTGGGGCATGGCGATAACTTATATTTCACCGACGCCATCGCCGATAACGCTGTAAGTTATTTGAAAACCGCGGCGGCACGAAAGAAGCCGTTCTTCCTATACACTGCTTTCACAGCGCCGCACTGGCCGCTGCATGCAAAACCTGAGGATATCGAGCGCTACAAAGGGAAGTACCGCCAGGGCTGGGACGCTCTGCGGGCGGAGCGCCGCAAGAAGATGGTCGACCTCGGCATCATACGGCCGGAGTGGCCGCTGACGGAACGAGACCCCAGCGTCCCGGCGTGGAAAGATGCAAAGGACAAGCAGTGGCAGCAGAGCCGCATGGAAGTATATGCCGCCATGGTGGATTCGCTCGATCAGAACGTGGGCCGGATTCTGGAGGCGCTGCGCACCAACGGACAGGAGCGCGACACGCTGGTTCTGTTCCTGGCCGATAACGGAGGATGCGCGGAGGAGCTAGGCCCGAACGCGCATGGCCTGCATGTTCCGCAAAAGACCCTCGACGGCAGGCCGGTGCGGCGGGGCAATCTCCCGGCGATTATGCCTGGAGCCGCGGATACCTATCAAAGCTATGGAGTTGCCTGGGCCAACGTTTCGAACACGCCGTTCCGGCTTTACAAGCACTGGGTGCATGAAGGGGGAATTTCGACGCCGCTAATTGCACGCTGGCCGGGCCAGATCGAACCGGGCAGCATGACGCACCAGCCCGGACACCTTATCGATTTGATGGCGACTTGCGCCGACGTGGCAGCTGCGCGCTATCCGGAAGTGCGTAAGGCCCAAGAGGTAAAGCCTATGGAAGGAGTTTCGCTGCAGCCGGTATTCCGGGGCGCTAAGCTCGCGCGGCGCAACCCGATCTTCTGGGAGCATGAGGGTAACCAGGCCGTTCGCGAGGGCCGCTGGAAATTGGTCTCCAGGTATCCCGGAACCTGGGAGCTTTATGACCTCGAAGCCGACCGGACGGAAATGGCAAATGTGGCGGCAGCCCATCCGGGCAAAGTAGAAGATATGGCCGCCGCCTGGGACCGTTGGGCCGCGCGAGCGAATGTCGAGCCCTGGGACAAGGTGCGGAAAGCGCCGCGAACACCGGCGCCGATCCCTGCAGCGTAAACCTCAGCCTGAAGCGTCACACGCACTACTGCCGGTTTATTGGCTACAATTAAGATGTCTGAGCACTTAAGCCCACTCTTCAGTTCCTCTGCGCTAAGTCAGATCTGCTGAACGCTATTTCTTAGCACAGCAGATTTAAGAAGCTGATTGAAACAGGAGAATTCCATGCGAGCTACGCGAGTGCTTCGAAAACCGGACGACACCGACGAGAATTATTGGACCTGGAGCGGCTTGTACGTAGGCTACCGGCTGTCCGATGGTTTGTTCGCGAATGACGGGCACCAGGTAGGCTACTTTGCCGAAGGCGACGAGATCTACGGATGCATGGGAGCCTACCTGGGAGAGATCCGGAGCGGCAACCGGCTAATTACTAACCTGAAAAAGAAACTGTGGACGCGCCGCAGCTTGCCTGCTCAACAGCTGGATGAATCTTCGGGATATGGCGCGGTTTCAGCAAAAGAAATGCTGACGGGTTTCGAAGACTTTCCTGCCCAGGAAAAGGCCGTGTAAGTCAGGAGAGCAAATGCATTTTACTTATGAGGGTTTCACCCATCGCGGGGATACCAGGTGTTTCAGTTTCCGTGATAGCGAGCAACTGACTCCGGCTGTCGTGTTCTCCATCGAGATCGATCTGTCGTTATTGGTGTTGAACCGGATCTCCGTTCAGGAGGGGCCCGGTTTTTGTCTCAGTCTGCTTACCGCCGCTTCTCTAATGGAGCAGGACTTTCCAGAGAAATTCCGCAGGTATCGAGTGTTGCAGGAAGATTTCCGCCCGCTGCTGTTGGATCGGGAGAAACGCGCCGCGGAGAGAGCAGCGAAGAAAGCGCCGCGCCGGCCTTTCCGGAAGCCTTCCTCGATTTCTAATGTTCACTTAGCAAAACCCTTAGTGCCTCGCTAACCGGAATAAATTGCTGACTTAAAACATCCCGGAAGCGTGTCCACTCAGATATGAGCGAGCACAAAAAGAAACGGGTTATTGTAGTCACCGGCGCTTCCGCCGGGGTGGGCCGCGCGGTAGTTAGGGAATTCGCGAAGACAGAAGGCGCCTCTATCGGTTTACTCGCCAGGGACAGAGGCCGCCTGGAAACCGCCAAAGCGGAGATAGAGACGCTGGGAGGAAAGGCGCTGGTTCTTCCTACCGATGTAGCGGACGCAGCAGCCGTAGAAAGCGCAGCAGCGCGCGTGGAAGAAGAGTTCGGACCCATTGACGTCTGGGTGAACGATGCGATGACCACCATCTTCTCCCGCTTCGATGAGATAACGCCGGAAGAATTTAAGCGGGCCACCGAGGTTACTTATCTCGGCTGCGTCTACGGAACCATGTCGGCCTTGAAGCGCATGAAGGCTCGCGACAGCGGAACTATCGTTCAGGTGGGCTCGGCGCTGGCGTTCCGCTCTATCCCTTTACAAGCGCCGTATTGCGGAGCAAAACACGCCATCGTCGGTTTCACTGATTCTATTCGTTGCGAACTTCTGCACGACCGGGTAAATGTCCATCTGACAACGGTGCATCTGCCCGGCATGAACACGCCTCAGTTCAGCTGGGGACGGACGCGCCTGCCGCGCCACCCGCAGCCGGTGCCGCCCATTTACGAGCCCCATGTAGCAGCGCGAGCAATTGTTTGGGCTTCTTCCCACAAGCGCAGAGATTTATGGGTAGGCTGGCCGACCTACCAGGCGATTCTCGGGCAGAGAATCGCACCTTGGCTCGCCGATAGATACTTGGCGGACCATGCCTTTTCGGGCCAGCAAACCTCTGAGACAGTGGGTCCGGAACGTCCCGACAATCTCTTCGAGACAGTACCCGGAGACCAGTATGCGGCGGATGGCGCCTTTACTGACCGGTCGCAGGATTGGGCGCTTACGAATAAGCTGACACTCCATCCGATCGGAAAGGGATTTCTCACCAGCCTTGCGGTAGCAGCTGCTGCGGTTGCGATCACCGGTATCAAACGCCATGATTAAGACGCCGGAAGATGGCAGCCGCCAGCTGGGCAAGGGCCTTCGCCAAGGTGCAAGCAGTCATCTAAAGAGGCGGCGAACGATTACTCAGCTGCTGATGTTTGCCTCGGCGAATCTAGCGGTGGTGGCGCTCTATCAGATCGGGGTTCTGAGAAAGCTGCCTACTCCGCCTGGGAGCGCATTCGATGCCGGGAAAGTAAATGGTTCCGCGCAAGCTTACTCCTTGTTTTCAATTCCGGACGGATTCCTCGGTTTGGCAAGTTACTCGGCAAGCGCCTGTCTGGCTGCGGCCGGAGGTGAAGACCGCTGGCGGGTGAATCCGCTTGTTCCTCTCTGTATGACCGCCAAGCTGACGTTAGATGCCGCTTACGCCGGGAAATTGACGTGGGACGAGATAACCCGGTACCAAACCATCTCCGTCTGGTCGTTGGGTGCGGCTGCAGCGGCGTTCATCGCTTTACCGCTGGCTTTCCCTGAGTGCAAGGCTGCTTTGCGGCAACTGGCGAGATAATTACGGGCAAGACTTTTCTGCAGGCAACGGTGAAACAAATTTCAGCGTCGCTTGTCCAACCATAGGAGGTACAACCATGAACAAAGATCAAGTAAGCGGTGTGACCGATGACCTTAAGGGCAAAGTGAAGGAAGAGTGGGGCAAGGTCACCAACGACCCTGCTACCCAAGCCGAAGGTTTGAAGGACCAGGCTAAGGGCAAAGTCGAAAAAGGATATGGCGACACAAAGGAAGACGTCAAGGACGCGATCGACAAGAACGCCTGATTAACACCGCCCGTTAACTGAGAACGCCCGTGGAGATTGCAGTCTCCCCGGGCGTTTTTCTACTTTATGCGCCTTTTCCGTTATTCCGGATCGCGCTGACGCTTCTTGCGATTGCGTTTACGCGCTAAAGCTTCTTTCGTACGCCGTTTTTCACCCGGCTTCAGATAGAACGAGTGACGCTTAATTTCCTTTACAATATCTTCCTGCTGGACTTTGCGCTTGAATCGCCGTAAAGCGCTTTCAAGGGTTTCTCCGTCCTGCAAATGAACTTCTGCCAACTAAAAATTCACCACCTTCCACAGAGCCTCTATTGTAACGTGGCACAGCCTCTAGCGGCGCTTGGTGCGAAGAACAATGGGAGTTCCCGCAAACCCGAATTGCTCCCGCAGGCGGTTCACCAGCGCCCGCTGCAGCGAAAAATGCATGTTGTCGGCCTTATCGGTGAACACCAGGAACGTCGGCGGCCTCACCGATGCCTGGGTCATGTAATAGATTTTGATCTCGGTATCGAACTTCAAGGTCTCGATGAAGCGGTTCAGTTCGCCTGTGCCCACTCTCTTCGACGCTGATTCATACGACCGCTTGATTTCAGCGAAGATGCGCCTGATACCCTCGGCATTTTTAGCGGAAGCAAACAGCACCGGGGCATACTCCAGGAATTTCAGCTGATAGCGCAGTTCTTCGGTAAACGCCCGCTTGCTCTTGCCCTGTTCGGCGGCCAGATCCCATTTATTGATCACTACGATCACCGCGCGTCCTTCTTCGTGCGCGTAACCGCCGATGGTGGCATCCGCGCCCACCACGCCATCCATGGCGTCGACGAGCAGCAGCACAACATTCGCCATCCGGATGTTCCGCCGGGCCATCACCACGCTCATCTTCTCGGTCATCTCCGTGGTCTTGCCTTTGCGCCTGATTCCAGCAGTATCGACAAACCGGTAAGTGATGTTCCCCGCCTTGATAGATTCGTCCACTGCGTCGCGCGTGGTGCCGGCCACGGGAGAAACAATGGCGCGCTCAGATCCTACCAGCGCATTCAGCAGCGTCGATTTGCCCACATTGGGACGCCCGATGATGGCCACTTTAATGCGCCGCTCCGCAGATTCGCTCTCCTCTTCCGCGTCGCCTTCAGCATCGCTCTCCGAGGGTGCTGCTTCTCTTGGAAAAGGTCCGGTAACGTGGTCCAGCAACTCACCAATGCCGAGTTTGTGTTCCGCCGATATGGCAAACGGGTCCCCAAGCCCGAGAGAATAAAACTCCGGCACCAGGCTCTCCCGCACCTGCGCGTCAATCTTGTTCACCGCCAGAGTCAGTGGCTTATTCAGAGGTCGCAGCAGCTTCGCCAGATCCCGGTCCGCGGCGGTAATTTCGGTCCGGCCGTCGATCACATAGACAATGTGCGCGGCCATCTCCAGCGCCACGTGAGCCTGCTTCAAAATCTGGCTGGGAATCAACTGCTGGTCGCTGGGAACAATTCCGCCGGTATCGATCAGCCCGAATTTTCTGCCGCGATACTCGGCCTCTCCGTAGATACGGTCGCGCGTAATGCCGGGCTCGTCGCCGACAATAGAACGGCGGGTGCCCAAAATAGCATTGAAAAGAGTCGACTTGCCAACGTTCGGACGCCCCACAATCACCACGGTGGGAAGTGGTTCGTCAGGGGTTGCAGAGGGCATTTGGTTACAAGGTTCTCACACGGCAGAGCCTGTTCCGCATGCGACCATGAAGAGTTAATGTCAGCAGCTAACGGAATCATCAACACCCGTAACATCGCCATCATCGCGCACGTCGACCATGGCAAAACCACTCTCGTCGACGCCATGCTGCGCCAGAGCGGCATCTTCAGGGTCAACGAAGAAATGGCCGATCGGGTCATGGATTCAAACGAATTGGAGCGTGAACGGGGTATCACCATTCTTGCCAAAACCACCGGCGTACGCTATGGCGGAACTAAAATCAACATCGTCGATACACCGGGACACAGCGATTTCGGCGGCGAAGTGGAGCGCGCCCTCAAAATTGTGGACGGCGTTATGCTGCTGGTGGATGCCAGCGAAGGCCCTCTGCCGCAGACCCGCTACGTTCTCACCAAGGCGCTGGAAGCCAATCTGCCTCCCATTCTGGTTATCAACAAAATCGACCGTCCAGACGCCCGCATTCAGGAAGTGCTGAACGAAGTTTACGATTTGTTCATCGATCTCGATGCCCACGAAGATCAGCTCGATTTTCCGGTGGTCTACACCAACGGCAAAGCCGGTATTGCGAAACACGACCCCGCGGATGAGAGCTCCGATCTGCGGCCGCTCTTCGACACCATCCTGAAACATATTCCATCGCCCAAAGGCGACCCCGGCCATATCCTGCAGCTGCTGGTCGCAAATCTCGATTACAGCGAGTATCTGGGCCGGCTCGCGATTGGCCGGGTTTTTAATGGGACGCTGCGGCATGGCGACGACGTAGGCATTGTCAAACTCGATGGCTCGCTGCAAAAGACCCGCATCACAAAGCTCTATTCTTTTGAAGGCCTTAAGCGAGTGGACGAGACCATCGGCCGAACCGGCGACATTCTCGCCATCGCAGGCGTGGAAGGCATCACCATCGGCGAGACCATAACAGCGGCGGAAAACCCAGCACCGCTGCCCAATATACCCATCGACGAACCGACTATCGCGATGACCTTTCTAGTCAACAACTCGCCCTTTGCCGGACGCGAAGGCACGTTCGTCACTTCCCGTAATCTTCGTGACCGGCTCGATAAAGAACTGCTGACCAACGTCTCCATAAAAGTGGAACAGGCCGGCGGACCCGAAGCCTTCAAGGTCATGGGCCGCGGCGAATTGCAGCTCGCCATCCTGATCGAGATGATGCGGCGCGAGGGCTTCGAACTGCAGGTGGGCAAACCGGAAATCCTGACGCGGGAGCTCGACGGCAAGCTCCATGAGCCTTTGGAAATGCTGGTAATCGACTGTCCGGAAGAGTTCATCGGCGTGGTGATCGAAAAGTTGGGAATCCGCAAGGGCAAGATGACCAAGATGGTGAACCATGGCTCTGGTCGCGTGCGTCTAGAATTTCACGTGCCGTCGCGCGGGCTCATTGGCATTCGCAGCGAGATGCTGACGGATACCAAGGGCATGGCCATTATGAACTCCCTGTTTCATGGCTATATCGAATGGCAGGGCGAAATCCAAATGCGGCCCACAGGTTCGCTGATCTCCGACCGCACCGGCGCCACCACCGGTTTCGCCATCTCGAACATGCAGGAGCGCGGAACCATTTTCGTTTCACCGGCAACAGAAGTTTACGAAGGCATGATCATCGGAGAAAATGCCCGCGATAACGATCTCGACGTCAACATCGTGCGCGAGAAGAAGCTGACCAACATGCGCGCTTCCACCTCCGATGACGCCATCCGCATCGTGCCTCCCCGGCTGCTGAATCTGGAACAGGCCCTGGAATTCATCAAGGAAGACGAGTTGGTGGAAGTCACGCCGAAATCGATTCGCCTGCGCAAGAAGATTCTGAAGGCGAACCAGCGCTAGGCCACCAGGACGATCTTGCCGATATGGCCGCCGGCTTCCATTCGCTGATGCGCTTTGCTCGCTTCGCGAAGTGGAAACGAGCTGTCGATTACCGGCCTAATCCAGCGCTTGTCCGCCAGACGCGGCCAGATGGTTTCCAGCAGGCGATCGCGCACTGCTCCTTTCTGCGCTGCGGAACGCGCCCGCATAGTCGAGCCCATGATGCGAGCGCGTTTAGCCATCGGCTTACGTAGATCCAGGGAAGCAGCGTAGCCGCCCTGCGTTGCCACCATCGTGATGCGCCCCTCGGGAGCTAGCGAATCGATGTTGCGCTCCAGATAGGGTGCGCCCACCAGGTCGAGAACGACGTCAACACCGCGCCCATCCGTCAGACGTTGAATCTCCGCGACGAAGTCTTTCTGCTTGTAGTTGATGGCTGCTTCCGCCCCGAAGCCGACGGCGGCTTCGCACTTCCCGTCGCTGCCCGCGGTTGCATAGGGAACAGCGCCAATCGTCCTTGCCAGCATCACCGCCATGCTTCCGATGCCGCTGGTTCCGCCATGAACAAGCAGCGTCTCCCCGGGGGCAAGATTGGCCCTGGTAATGACGTTGTCGAACACCGTAAACAGGTTCTCCGGAAGCGTCGCCGCTTCCACGCTGCTCCAGTTTTCCGGCGTGGGAAGCACTTGCTCCACGGGAGCCGTTACATACTCGGCGTAACCACCTCCGGCTAAGATCGCGCACACGCGATCGCCTGGCTTGAACATGTCCGCGCACACGCGATCGCCCGGCTTGAATGTGTCCGCGTCACCGCCGGTCTGCTCGACAACTCCACTCACATCCAGCCCCGGAATGTCCGATGCTCCCGCTGGCGGCGGATATTTGCCTGCCCGCTGCATCAGATCCGCCCGCGCAATACCCGCAGCTTCCACCCGGATCAGCACCTCGCCTGCGGCAGGCGCCGGCACAACCCTCTCGCAAGGCCGTAGAACATCCGGGCCGCCTGGCCCAGCAATCTCAATTGCAGTCATAACCTTTCGATACCATGCGGCCATGAGGACAGCTTCGAAGGGTGTGTTGGTAGCCGGCGCTGGACCCTCCGGGCTTGCCGCGGCCATCGAGTTAAGCCGCTTCAAGATTCCGTTCAGGTTAATTGACAAGTCCCCCGAACCGGCGCGCTGGTCGCAAGCTCTGGTTGTACAAACGCGCACTCTCGAACAGTTCGAGCGCTATGGAATCGCGAGCACGGCCGTGGAACAGGGCACGCCTTTGCATCGCGCTTCCATCCGCAGCGACGGCGAGCTTGTTTTGCAGTTCGACTTCGATCGCATTCAAAGCCAATACCCATTTGTATTGTTTCTTCCGCAAAGCCAAACCGAGCGCTTGCTCACAGATCACCTCCACACGCTAGGTGGCCAAGTCGAACGCCAGGTCGAACTCATTTCCGTTCATGATGCCGATGGTGGAGTAGAAGCCGGACTCCGGCATCCGGATGGCCAGCAGGAGATCTTCCATTCCAGGTGGCTCATAGGATGCGACGGCGCTCATAGCACCGTGCGGAACCAGCTAGGAATTCCTTTTGAAGGCCGAGGTGTTTCCCTCGCCTTCTTTTTAGGCGACCTCGAACTAAGCGGCCCCGATGTCCCAGGTGACGAACTTTGCGTCTATTTGTAAGGCGGCGACGTGGTTTTCGTTGGACGCCTTGCAACCAACCTCCATCGCGTCATCGTGGCCTCGCGTTCACTAGGTGTTCACAAGAACGAACTGCCTCAACCGCGGATCGAAGACTTCGAAGCCGCAATCGACCAAGCCGGCACGCGTGTACGCGTCCGTAGATCCGAATATATGAGGCCTTTCCGCGTCAACGATCGCCAGGCAGAGCGCTATCGCAACCGGAGTGTGTTTCTCGCCGGTGATGCCTCGCACATTCACTCTCCGGTAGGCGGTCAAGGCATGAACACCGGGTTGCAGGATGCCGCCAATCTCGTCTGGAAAATTGCTGCAGTAGCCGAGGGCGCTCCGTCCGCCCTGCTTGATGCTTTTGGTGAAGAACGGATCGCGGTCGGGCAAGCTCTGCTCGAGCGCACCGGCAGGGGGCTTGCTATGGCGACTGCCAGCAACCCGCTAGTGGAATGGATTCGCGACCGCGCGCTATCAATCGCCGGTAAGTTTTCGCGTGTTCAGGATGCGCTGGTGGGCTTCATCTCGGAGACCGATATTGATTACCGCAACTCGTCCATGGTCAAAGATTGCGGCGGCGCGGGTGAACTAAAAGCTGGGGATCGCATGCCTTACCTTCCGCAAGCTCAAGCAGCTGTCAACCAGCCCCGGCATAACCTGGTTCTTGCAAACATCGACAGTGCAGATCAATGGACTGACGCCGCTCCCAAAGCTGCACTACATCGCGTGACGGATCTCTTCTCAAATTGATCCCGCCTGTTCGGAGATGAACCGCGGGTGATCGCGATACGTCCGGACGGCTACTTGGGATTCCGCGGATCGTTTGATAATTTTGACGAATTCCGGAATTACGCCCGCAGAGTGGGTCTCGCTTGAGCGGCTTCGGGGAGGCGGCTCACTCAATCGCCTGCTAAATCCAGACGGGAGAATATCTCGTTGACCGGCAGCTCAATTTCACCGGCCCGAATCACATCGACTGCTTCGGTTGGCTGCTCACCACGATTCACTTCCCAGACTCTGCGGTTCTCTCCATCGATGACCCAGCAGTAGGGAACACCCCATTCGTGATAGAGACGGCACTTCGGAAACATCTTCTCCCGGTTGTCGTCCTCCGAAAGCACTTCGACGTTTAAGTATGGCGCTTGATACGCATAGCGTTCCCGCGGAGCGCTGCGAAGTGCGACCGTTAAATCGGGTAGTTTCCAACTTTCGGGCTTAAGCCTGGAGCGAACCTCCGTGCCGTTCTTGTATTTGGGAAAGTAGAGCAACAGCAAGTGTGCGATCCAACTACACAGTTCGCCGTGAATCCAATCGGGCATGGGCTTTTCAGTGACAACGCCAGCCTCGTACTCGCAGCGCTCATACTCGGGCGAAGTCAGGTATTCTGCCAGGCTGACGATACGTTTTTCCGCGTCAGTCATGCTTTCGGACATGCCTTCATTATGAATCGAAGCGCTCGCCGAGCCGGTCTCCCTTAAGCGGCTTCGGGTTCCCGCGTGCCTTTGCCTGTTTTCACCCACTTTGCAATGGAGAGTGCGCTGACGATCCCGCATATGACAGCGAACCCAATCATCGTGTACTTGAACGCGCTTGTGTCGATCACTTTTAAGATGCCCTGCCCGTATTTGATGGCAAAGTAGCTGAAGATGAAAAATCTCACCGTTCGCGATGCAAACACGATTGCGAATAACTTCTTCGTAGGGTAAGCGAGCGCGCTGGTGGTTGCGATGACCATGGTGAACGGAAAGGGAGGCGGCGACAGGGCTGCCAGCGCAATGAAGAAGCCGCCTCGCGAGTCGATCTTCTTTTTTAACTTTTCGAAGCGCTTCTTCCCGGTCATTTTCTGTACCCCGGCTTCTCCCAGCCTTCGCGCCATCGCATCCACCAGCAAGACACCGATGGCGGAGCCGAGTGCGCCGGTCAAACAGTAGATCCAAAATTGCTCATGATGAGCGGCCACCAGGATCACGATCAACAGGTCGTTACCCACCGGCAGAAACAAGAACGACGAATCCGCCACGCCCATCAGCAGCGGACCAAGATAGCCAAGATGCAATAGCGCGTGCAGGGTGTGCCGGAAAAATGACGTCAACTGGAAAAATCTCCTAAACGCTATTCAGTAAGCTGTCCTATGTGATGAAAAGAACGTACCTCAATATTGCACTCGGCGCTTTTCTGATTTGTTCTACCGGCGTTTGGGGACTCGCCCAGAAGACCGGCGACGACTCCAGCGGAAAGATTCCGCCTAACCGGAAGGCCAGAATCCTGGTCATCTCCGAAACCAAGGGTTTCGAGCACGATTCGGTGCCCGACGCCATGGCCGCCATCTACAACATGGGCCATGAAACCCGGCTCTGGGACACCACCCTCAGAACCGATACGGAACTGCTCACCAAGACCGACGTAAAAGAGCGGAATAGGAAATCGCTCAACTACTTCGATGCGGTTGTCTTCGCCAGCACCACCGGCGAGCTCGACATGACAGACGATCAGAAGCGCGATCTGATCTCATTCGTCAAAGAGGATGGAAAGGGCTTTGTCGGCATCCACGCGGCGCTCGACACGAACTACAAATGGCCGGAATATGGGGAGATGATTGGCGGATGGTTCGACCAGCATCCCTGGTTTACCTTCAACGCCCCGATTGTTGTCGAAGATCCGAACTTCCCGGCAGTCCGCCACTTTCCCAAAGAGTTCGTGAAACGCGACGAAATCTATCAGGCCAAGTCGTGGTCACGCGATAAGGTCAACGTACTGCTCCGTCTCGACGCCAGCAAGCTCGACCTGAACAATCCGCGCGTCCATCGTCAAGATAAAGACTTCGCGGTTGCCTGGTCGAAGATGTACGGCAAGGGCCGCGTCTTCTACTCCACGCTTGGCCATACCCAGGAAGCCTGGGACGATCCGGAAATTCGCAAGATGTACTTCGAGGCCATCAAGTGGACGCTGGGCATGACGGAAGGCAGCACCTCCAGCCATCCGAAACCCGCCGCAACGCCCACGGAATAACGCTCAGGCGAACGGAATCAGATCTGGCGCGGCCCGTTTCAACTGCCCGCAAGCGGCGAAAATATCGAGGCCTCGCGGTTTACGGACAAAACAGGGAATCGAGCGCCGCACAATCGCCTGGAAGCTCTCTACCCGCTCTGGATCGGGACATTCGAAAGGGATGCCCGGCCCAGGGTTGAGGGCGATCAGGTTTACCTTGCACTTCAGATTGCCGAGTAGTTTTACTACCCGTCGTGCGTCCGCATCTGAGTCGTTGACGTCCCGCAAGAGGACGTACTCGAAGGTCAGCTTCTCCCACGGCCGCAGCGGATAAGCCCGGCAAGCTCGCATCAATTCGCGCAGATGATATTTGCGGGTAATCGGCATCAGTCGCTGCCGTGACTCTTCCGTAGTTGCGTTCAGCGAAATCGCGAGCTTGGGCCGCACCTCAGCTTCCCCCATCTGGTAAATCATGGGGACAATGCCGGAGGTAGAGAGCGTAATCCGCCTCGGTGACAGGCCGATTCCCTGCGGGTCAGTCAACAGCCGCGTTGCTTTTAAGACATTCTCTAAATTGAGCAGCGGTTCGCCCATCCCCATCATCACCACGTTCAGCCGTGCGTTTGAAGGTTCCAGCCGCCGTTCCAGCGACGCATGCAACACCTGCCCCACGATTTCCCCGGCCGTCAAGTTGCGCTCCAGGCCCATCAGCGCGGTCAGGCAGAACTTGCAATCCACCGGGCAGCCGACCTGGCTCGAAATGCACACCGTATCGCGATGCTCTTCCGGCATCAGCACCGCTTCCACGGTTCGGTTATCATTTAAGCGAAGCAGGTACCGGCGCGTGCCGTCGGCGGAATCGAACCGGCGCTCCACTACCGGCAGACCGATTGCGTTTTCCGCAACTAGTTGATTTCTAAGCAATTGAGGCAGACTGGATATGTCTGACAAACTCGCCACCTGTTTGCGGTACAAAGCGTCATATAGTTGGCGCGCTCTGTAGGGCGGGTATTCCGGGCCTAGAAATTGCTGCAGATCGGCAAGGTCCATTCCGACCAGTGTTTGGCCCCTAAGTCCTTGCTGCATTTAGTTAAAGTGTACCGTCGCCGGTCCGCTCCGAAAGGTTTCCTCTTATGGTTGTTGCAATTCCCCACTTACGCGAGCCTGAACTTAGTGGGCACAAGACCCGCGGTCCCCAGGCACGTGAGATCGAGCGCGCGACTCTCCCTAATGGATTGCGCGTTGTAACGGAATCCATGCCCAATGTCCGCTCCGTTTCCCTGGGCGTTTGGATTGGCAGCGGTTCGCGCGTGGAAAAGGGGTCCGAGAATGGCCTTTCCCACTTCATAGAACACATGGTTTTCAAGGGGACCAAAAACCGCTCAGCCGAAGACATAGCCCGCTCTATCGATAGCGTTGGCGGCGGCCTCGACGCGTTCACCAGCAAAGAGTTAGTCGGGTTCAATACCAAGGTTCTCGATCAGCACCTACCCTTGGCCCTCGATGTTCTCACCGACATGGTGCTGCATCCGCTTTTCGAAGAAAGCGACATCGAGAAAGAAAAGAGCGTGGTTCTCGAAGAAATAAAGATGGAAGCCGACCAGCCTGAATTCGTGCTGCACGAGAGCTTCATCAGTAATTTCTGGAAAGGCCATGCACTGGGCAAACCGATTCTGGGAACCCGCGAAACCGTTAAGAAGTTCACCCAGCCCATGGTGCTCGACTTCTACAACCGCATCTACTCTTCGAAAAATGTTCTGATCACCGCGGCCGGCAATCTGGGCCATCAGGAGATGGTAAATCTGGTAGCCGAAAAATTCAGCGCCCTGCCCAATCGCGGATTGGCCTCTGCCGGTAGCATTCCTAAGACACACGCCCCGCTGATTCTGAAAAAGAAGGATTCACTCCAGCAGGTGCATATCGCCCTTGGAGTTCCGGCGTATCCGTTGGCTCATGAACTGCGTTTTCCGCTGTACATACTGAACACGGTTCTGGGCGGCGGCATGAGTTCACGCCTGTTCCAGAATATCCGCGAAAAACAGGGTTTAGCTTACGCTGTGTACTCGGAGTTGAATCTGTTCAGCGACACCGGCTGTTTCACGATCTACGCCGGCACCGCGCCCGAGACTTCAAAACAGGTTGTGACTTCCGTTGTCAGCGAACTCACGCAGCTCAAAAACGAGCTGATCAGCGAAGAAGAACTGCGGCGCTCCAAAGATCACCTGAAAGGATCGCTGATGCTAAGCCTGGAATCCACCTCCAGCCGCATGTCTAATCTGGCGCGCCAGGAACTGTATTTCAAGCGTTTCATGTCTCTTGACGAGATGCTCGATTGCATTGAATCCGTTACCCGCGACGAGGTGCAGAAGATTGCGGAGGAGTTCTTCCAGAGCGACAGCATTGCGCTGGCAATGTTGGGCCGCCTGGGCGAAGTCGACATAACGCGCGACGATCTGGTCTGCTAGAGTTCCCATCCATGGCGCACCTGCGGTACACCACTCCAAGCGGCATTGAAGTCACCCGCACCAGCACCAGAGTGCGGTACAGCGGCGGGCTCGAGAAGGTTTTAAAAAATCTCGATTCCTGCCGCGGAGTGTACCTGTCATCGGGCTATGAGTATCCTGGCCGGTACTCGCGGTGGGATGTGGCAAGCGTCAATCCGCTGCTCGAGATCGTCGGCCGCGGCCGGTCAGTTTCATTCAATTCTCTGAACCAGCGTGGCGCGGTGCTGCTGCGATTGTTAAGTCCGCTCCTGCGGGACCATCCGCACGTCGAATCCAATCAGGTTGCAGAACAATCCGTCGCTCTCTCTCTGAAACCTCTTGCCGATAAGTTTCCGGAGGAAGAGCGCAGCAAGCAGCCTTCTCCCTTTTCGCTGCTCCGCACGCTAGTGAATGAGTTCGGAAATCCGGAAGATTCCCGCCTGGCGCTGATTGGCGCTTTCGGCTACGACTTGCTGCTGCAATTCGATCCCATCAAGCTGGCGCTGCCCCGGAACGATGCCAAGACCATGCATCTCTTTCTCTGCGACGACATCTTCTTTATGGATCGCAAGAAGGAAGTTATCAAGCGCTTTCAATATGACTTTGCCGGCCTGGGTCTAACTACTGAGAACTTGCCTCGCCAGGGATCCGCAATCGAGCAGCCCGTGTCCACGGAAGGCGACCGGGAGATTGTCTCCGACCACACGCCTGAAGAGTACATGCAGAAGGTTGACGTGGTGCGCGAGGGCATGCGCCAAGGCAATTTCTACGAAGTGGTGCTGCGCCAGACCTTCAGCGCGCCGTTCTCCGGCAGCCCCTCCGCCCTGTTCCGCCGCATTCAGAAGACCAGCCCCAGCCCTTACGAATTTCTGCTCCAAATGGGCGACGAGCAGCTGGTGGGAGCTTCGCCTGAGATGTTCGTGCGCGTGGAAGGCGATCGCGTGGAGACGTGTCCCATCGCCGGCACCGCGCGGCGTTCAGGCGATCCGCTGCGTGACGCCGAAAGCATCCGCGAGCTGCTGAATTCAGTCAAAGAAGAGTCTGAACTCACGATGTGCAGCGACGTCGACCGCAACGACAAGTCCCGCGTCTGTGTTCCCGGTTCGGTGCGCGTCATCGGCCGCCGCCTGATCGAATCCTATGCCGGTTTGTTTCACACTGTAGACCACGTGCAAGGCACGCTGGCAGACCGCTTCGATGCGTTGGATGCTTTTCTCACCCACATGTGGGCCGTCACCATTATTGGCGCGCCTAAGAAAGCTGCCGCGCAAGCGATTGAAGATCTGGAATTGGACGCGCGAGGCTGGTATGGAGGAGCCGTGGGAATGCTCAGCCTGAACGGGGACATCAATACAGGGATCACCATTCGCACGGTCCATCTGAAGAACGGTGAAGCCCGCTACGCGGCAGGAGCCACCCTGCTCTACGATTCCGATCCGCGCGCTGAAGACGGCGAATGCCGCCTGAAAGCCACCAACTTCTTCCGCGCCCTGAACCCTCCCGCCGCTCAGGCATCGCAGCACAGAGTGGCTCGGCAGGTCGGCGATGGTGTACACCTGCTTCTGGTCGATAACGAAGACTGCTTCATTCACACCCTGGCAAATTATGCTCGCCAGACCGGAGCTCGCGTTTCCACCTACCGCGCGGCAATGGCTCTCGACGCCATTCGCGAACAGCAGCCGGACATTGTTCTGATCTCGCCGGGACCTGCGCGGCCCGCTGATTTCGGAGTGCCCGGCTTGGTTGCCGAACTCGCACAGCTGGCCATTCCCACGTTCGGAGTGTGCTTAGGGCTGCAGGGAATCGTCGAAGCCTTTGGCGGCGACTTGGACGTGCTCGACTATCCCATGCACGGGAAAGGATCCGCCGTTACACACAATGGAACGGGCGTATTTCGAGATCTGCCTGATCCCTTCCGGGTGGGCCGCTATCACTCCCTGTTCGCGCGCCGCGGTTCACTGCCCGATTGCCTGGAAATCACCGCCGAGTCCGATGACGGAATCATCATGGGTTTGCGCCATCGCACTCTTCCCGTGGAAGCCGTGCAGTTCCATCCCGAATCCATACTTACGCTGGAAGGAGAGTGCGGGCTGCGGCTGATCGAAAACATGATCGAAGCGTACGCGCGGATCCATTCCGGAACCCAGGCCGGAACCCAGGCCGCAAGTTATGTCCGCTAGACCGTCGACTGTAGCGGTCATCGGCGGCGGATTAGCCGGCCTCTCGGCCGCTGCGGCTCTCGGCTCCGCGGGATATCAGGTAAACGTATTCGAAGCACGGCCGCACTTGGGGGGGCGCGCGACATCCTATCCGCTGCAGAACAGCAGCGAAACTATCGATAACTGCCAGCACGTCCTGCTGCGCTGCTGCACTAACCTGCTCGATTTCTATCGCCGTTTGCAGGTCAACGATAAAGTACAGTTCCATCGCGAGTTTTACTGGATTGAACCCGGCGGCCGCGTTTCCACCATGCGCCGCGGCTGGCTTCCCGCGCCTGCGCATTTTACGGGATCGTTCTTTCATCTGCAGTTTCTGTCTGCGCGTGACAAGCTGGCTGTCGCCCGCGGCCTGCTCGCCGTACGCCGGGAGCACGGAAAACGCGCCGATCTCGAAAGCATCACTATGATGGATTGGCTGCGGGAAAAGCGGCAGACGCATCGCGCCATCGAACGCTTCTGGCGTCAAGTTCTGGTAAGTGCGATCAACGAGGATCTGGAGATAATGGCCGCCTCGCATGGCCTGCAAGTCTTCTATTCCGGATTTCTCTCCAGCGCCAGTGCCTACGAAATGGGCATCCCTGCCGTGCCTCTAGGAGATCTCTATTCCGAGCAGGCCTGGTCGCATCTTCCTGCCGTCAAGATTGAAACCCGGGCGTCAGCCGGCGAGATTCAAATCGAAGACACAGGCGTCACGGGCATTAGTATCGGCGACCGCAACGTGACGGCTGATGCCTATGTTTTAGCGGTCCCTTTCGAGCGCGTCGCCAAACTGCTGCCGGCGCTGTCCCTCGATCTCGCCGCCTTCAGCCATTCGCCCATCACAGGGATTCATCTGTGGTTCGATCGTCCGTTGACCCATCTTCCGCATGCCACGCTGCTCGACCGCACCGTGCAGTGGATGTTCAACAAGCAGAACGGCCAGCATATTCAGCTGGTGGTCAGCGCCTCGCGAAGGCTTACTGAAATGAGCCGCAATGACGTGATCGCCCTGGCTTTGAAAGAGCTTGCGGAATTCTTTCCCGCGGCCCGCGAAGCGCGTCTGGAACGCAGCCATGTAGTTAAGGAAATCCGGGCCACGTTTTCCGCCACTCCCGGTTTGGAAAAACAGCGCCCGCTGTCCCAAACGATTTTTAAGAACCTGTTCTTAGCTGGTGATTGGACCCGCTCGGGGTTTCCGGCCACCATGGAAGGCGCGGTGCGCAGCGGCTATCTGGCCGCGGAAGCTCTGACGAGCGCGGCTGGCTCTCCAGAAAAATTCGTGCAGCCCTAGCCGCTAACTTTTATCTTTTCTCACTCATGAGTTCGTAGACTTTACCCGTCAGCAGCTTGATATCAGCGCGTATCTCCCGAACATCCAGATGAAGAGAGTCAAAGCGCTTCTCCTGGCTGTCGTGAAGAGATTCGAAGCGTCTTTCCAAGCTGTCGACTCTCTTCTCTACCCCCCTGGCGCTCCAAAGAATGATCAGCGTGTTCGCAAGGAACATTGCGGCCGGGGCTGCCATCGCCATATAAAACTGGGCGTTTGTCACAGCATCAGTTTACTTTATTTCCGGGACTCCCCGTTCTTTGCGCCTCATACTGAAGGTACATGCGCATCGGGATCACCTGCTATCCAACGTATGGAGGAAGCGGCATTGTGGCCACGGAACTGGGGCTGGAGATGGCTCGCCGCGGCCATGAGGTCCACTTCATAAGCTATGCCCACCCCATCCGCCTTACCACCGATACTCCCGGTATCTACTATCACGAGGTAGAAGTCTCTACCTATCCCCTCTTTCAGTACCCTCCGTACGTTATGGCTTTGGCCTCGCGCATGTCGGAGATCGCCGAAGAAGAAAAGCTCGATCTGCTCCACGTTCACTATGCCGTTCCGCACTCCGTCGCGGCTTACCTGGCCCGCGAGATGAGCAGGCCGCGGCGGCTGCCGTTTGTCACCACGCTGCACGGCACCGACATCACGATTGTGGGGGCCGATCCTTCCTACTTCCGCGCCACGCAATTCTCCATGGAGCAATCGGATGGCCTCACCACCATCAGCGAATACATGCACGACCGTACCGTGGAATTCTTCGGCATTCGCAGGCCTATTGAAGTTATCCACAACTTCGTTAATTGCTCGCTCTACAAACCGGCTGAAGATAAGCCTTCCAGCGGCCGCAAACGCATTCTGCACATCTCCAACTTCCGCCCGGTGAAACGCGTCCTCGATTGCATCCGGGCCTTGGCGCTGGTCCGTAAGGAGGTGGATGCCGAACTGCTGATGGCCGGCGATGGTCCGGAACGCGGACCGGCGGAACGGCTGGCCCATGAGCTTGGCGTACGACCCTACGTGCGCTTTCTCGGCAAGCAGGACCACATGGAGAAGCTCATTCCCCAGACCGATGCGCTCCATCTGCCCAGCGAGATGGAAGCCTTCGGCCTGGCGGCGCTCGAAGCTATGGCCTGCGGCGTTCCCCCCGTGGCCACCCAAACCGGCGGCGTGCCCGACTTGATCACCCACGGGGAAGACGGCTTCATGGAACCGGTCGGCGACTTCGCCCGGCAAGCAGCCCGGCTGGTGGAATTGTTAAGCGACAGCAAATTGCACAGCGTCATGGCGGAGGCTGCCCGCCAGACGGCCTTACGCCGGTTCTGCACCGATCTGGTGATCCCGCGCTATGAAAAGTACTATGAGCAGGTTTGCCACAACGGGAACTATGCCGCTGGAACCGGAGTCTAAAGAAATAGGTGGCGTTTTGGCTGCCGGTGAGGATAAAATCTCAGCGATGGCGCAACCCTCGGTGGGCAATCACAACGACCTGTCAATTCTGGCAGGCAACCGGCAAGGAATCTCGGAAGCTGACGCTCGAATTCTGCGCGGATTACGGGCAGGTATCGAAAGTGCCTACGAAGAGCTTATGGACCGTTACGAGCAGCCCATTTATAATTTGGTCTACCGCCTCTTAGGAAATCAGGGTGATGCCTGCGATGTCGTGCAGGAGGTGTTTCTGAAGGTCTTCCGCGGCGTGAATTCATTCCGCGAACAAAGCAGCCTGCATACCTGGATCTATCGCATCGCGGTCAACGAGGCTAACAACCACTTGCGCTGGTTTGTCCGCCACTGCCGCCGGGAAGTTCCGCTGGATGGTGAACGGAAACAACATGATTACGCGCTCGATTTCGCGCACGATCCCGGTCCGTCGCCCTACGATCAGGCGCTGGATAGTGAAACGCGCAGTATGGTTGAACGCGCTCTGACCCGCATCAATCCCCTCTTTCGCACGGCGGTGGTACTCCGCGATATTCAGAATCTCAGTTACGAGGAGATAGCAGACATTCTTCAGATTTCCTTAGGAACCGTTAAATCGAGAATCTTGCGCGGTCGCGAGGCTCTTCGAAAGGAACTTGAACCCGAAGTTCATCATGGCTATGCGGAAGCAATGGCCTAACTGCCACACTCGAGGGTGGATAACATGAAATGCTCGAAAGCCAGACGCCGGAGCGCCGACTTCGCCGATGGCAGATTGGGTGCCAGCGAATACGCCCGCTTAGCGGCACACTTGGAATCGTGCTCATCCTGTTCCAGCTACGTCGAACAACTTCGCGCGGTGCGGAGCAGCTTGCGCAGCCTGCCTGCCTCCAGTGTTCCCAGCGTCCTGCGTTCCCGGCTTCGCGTTACTGCGTCGTCCGAGCGCCAGGCCATTGCCGAGGCCCTTGGCTCGCCGTGGAAACGCGCCTTCCATAGCTGGTGTTTCCGCCTCGATCAGATGATGCGGCCCTTTACCATGCCGGCTACCGGAGGTGTTCTCTCTACCCTGATTCTGTTTAGTGCCCTTTCTTTCACCATCGATAATCCGGTTCGAGGGGTGAACTATGACGTCCCGCTTGTTTACGCCGATAGCTGGAAAACCAACCTGGTGCCGCTGCAATTGAGGTCGTCCACGATTCTCACGCTGAGTCTCGATGGCAATGGACGAATTATGGATTACGCCGTGCGTAATGCGTCGGCGGACTTTGTCGGGAACACAACCCGCCTGGAGCGCAACAACATCTCGCTACCCGACTTCCGTAATGTGTTGGCGATTGCTCAACCTACCAACCGCGACATCAGCATCAGCTTTGTGCCGATGGTATTCCGCCGCTGAATACTGTCGCGTCGTCTCGATCTACGACCGCAGCTTGTAGTCTTCCTCGTTCACCGTAAGATTCGGACTGTAATAGGGGTCGTGCTTAATCAGCCCGCCCCACTTTACCCGCATCTTCAACACTTCTTCGGGATGCGGAACCAGATCTTTCGAGGTTTTGGAAAATGCCTCGTAGTGATAGAGCAGCGCGTAGGGTGTATAGATGATCCGATAGCCCGCGGCTCCGATCTTCAGGCACAGATCGACATCATTGAAAGCGACGGCGAAGTCGGTCTCATCGAAGCCGCCTACCTTCCAGAACACCTCGCGCCGGGTCATTAAGCAAGCGCCCGTCACCGCGCTCACATTGCGAATGACGTCGGAGAAATCGAAGTAGTGGCTGACAGCGCCATCCAGTCCTTTGAAGGCATGGCCGCAGTTGTCGTACAGCCCCATTACAACGCCGGCATGCTGAATCTTGCCCTCCGGATAGAGCAGCTTAGCGCCTACCGCCCCCACCTCCTCCCGGCTGGCGTGTTCCACCATAGCTTCCAGCCAGCCTTGCGCGATAGCTGCCGTATCGTCGTTCAAGAACAGCAGAATCTCCGATTCGCTGGCCTTCGCCGCCCGGTTGTTAATCGCCGAATAGTTAAAGGGCCGGTTGCGATGATCGATGTAACGCACCGGGTGCGCCGCTTTTCCGTACGAGCCTATCAGGGTTTGAATAATGTCGCCCTTCGAGTTATCGATTACGACGATTTCGTAGCCGGGAAACTTCGTTTTCTCGAAAATGCCGTCGATGTTACTCCGCAGAATCTGCTCTTTGCCGCCCGACGCAATAATGATGCTGACGCTAGTGCCGGCCGGAATGGGATAACGAATTCGCCAGCGCCCCACGATGCCGCTTTCTTCCACTCTTGCATCCGGCTTTCTTTCGTGCAGGTAATGCTCTAAAGCCCGTTTGGCCGCATCCAGAGCGTATCGCTTATTCTCGATGGTCGATGCGGTGGAGGCCGCACCCGCGCGCCAATGATAAAGCACTCGGGGTATGTGCCAGATCTTCTGTGCGTGCGCCGTTGCCTGCAGAATCAGGTCGTAATCCTGGCTGCCGTCGCAATCCGGGCGGAACCCTCCGGCTTTCTTCGCCAGGTCGGCGCGAAGAACTAATAAATGGCAGAGGTAATTTTCCGACAGCAGCAGATCAGGAGACCAGTCGGGCTTGAAAAAGGGTTCGTTTCGTCGTCCCTTGTAATCGAGTTTGTCTTCGTCGCTGTAGATCAAGTCGGCATCAGAATGCTCTTCCGCCGTTTGCGCGACATAAGCCAAAGCGTGCGGGGCCAGCATGTCGTCATGGTCAAGAAACGTGATGTAGTCGCCCGTCGCGGTTTCCCAGGCTGTATTGCAGGCCGCTGCGATGCCGCCCTGTGCCGTGCGGAACTGCAGCTTAATGCGTTCGTCCGCTGCCGCCGCTCGTTCCAGAATTTCGCGCACGTGCGGCTTGCTCGACCCATCGTCGGCAATGCACAACTCCCAATTGCGATACGACTGCTCCGTCACCGATCGAATGGCCGCTTCCAGTTCCGCCGCTTCCGTATTGAACACCGGCATCACAATGCTGAAAAGCGGCGTCTGCTTCAACATTCCCAATCGCAATGCAATCAGGGCATTGTCTTGCCTTTCGAACTGGTAAATCCAGCGGTCGTAATCGGTGGAGAATCCTCGTTCATGGTCAATCACAACCGACGTCAGGGCCTCGCGAACCGGCACGCCGCGTGAGATCACCTGTACCTTTACCAAATGAGTTCCGTTCGGCACCTTCGTGGAATCGACCTCGGTCAGGAAGCCGGCATGGCCATTCAAGTCTAAGTCTGGATAAGCGCGTTTCACGTCCGGGCGCGGCACTTTTGGCTCGATGTCAATAGGATCGAGCTCCGAAAACTTTATGCGTACGGCATCCACCCCGCCTTCCGCCAGACACCAGCCCCGCACCAGCACCATGCCGCTGCGCGCTTCCATGCTGTCCGCTTTCGGTTCGTCGCAAACCAGGTGCGACCGCACATTCGAGCGCGCCACAGAATTCTGATTGGAACTCAGTAGACGTGCCGGAACGAAACGTTTGGCGAGATCACTGGCCGCGCGCAGGCCGCGCCACACCCGCCCGGTCAGCATCTCCATCTGGATGCGGTCCACGCGTGAAACGGTTGCCTGCTGTGCCCTGACTATCTCCTCATGGCGCTCGAACGCCTCAAACAGCTGGATGATCTGACCGCGCAGGAATTTCGACTCCGTTTCGAGTACGCTGACCTTTGCTCGCAGCGTTTTCAGCTCTTGCGATGATCCGTCCTGCTCCATATGTCCCACTTTTGCAAGATTACAATGAGAGGCTTGCAAACCTATCTGCCGCGGCTTAAGCACGCACGGGCCAAGCTGAAGGCGTGGTTGCGGCGGCAGCGCGAATCCCGGTTTCCTGATGCGGAAACACGGGCCTACCGCAGTTGGATCGTGAACCGGATAGCCCGACGCGCTAGTCCGCCAATCGAGCCGGGCCTGCTGAGCGTCCTCACCGCAGTTTGGGACGGCACCCCGCCTCGCTACTTTGAAAAACTCGCGGCTTCCCTCTTATCTCAAAACGCCAACGGAGCGTGCCAGTGGGTCATCGTCGATAACGGATGCCGGCGTCCGGAACTGTTGCGCGTTCTGGAAAGCTTGCGCCTGAAAGCATGGATCAGGATCGTCTCTGAACGCGAGAACCTGGGCATTGTCAAGGCCTTGCGCCTCGGCCTGGAAAACGCCATAGGGCGCTACATTGCTGTGGTTGACGCAGACGATGATCTCTACCCGGATGCACTCGCCTGCGCCGCGGCTTATATCCGCCGGCACAACTTTCCGCCGCTGCTTTACTCCGACGAAGACAAAGTCATTGGTGGACGCAGCTCGCAACCCTACTTCAAGCCGGATTTCGATCCGGTGCTGCTGGCGAACTCTGCCTACATAGCGCATCTGGGAATCGTGGATCGCGAGAAAGCCTTGGCCTTGGGCGCGTACACGTCGGAAGCGGTAGAGGGTAGCGTCGATTGGGACCTCTTTCTGCGCTTCCTCAGCGCGGGCATGGAAGCCGTGCATATTCCGGAGATTCTCTATCGATGGCGGATCCATTCTGAATCCACTTCGGACGATAGCGCTGCCAAAAGCTATATCGGTTCATCGCAACGCGCCGCTTTGCAGGGCTTTCTCGATCGTCATCCGCATGGCCATAACTTTTCCGTGGCCGAAAGCCCGCTGCTGCCCGGCGGCGCGCACTTCCGGTTGCTTCGGTCGAACCCATCCGCGCCAACTGCTTCGGCCGTCATTTCATGGCAGCAACTATCCGGCTTCCCTGCCCTTCACGGCCTGCGGGAGGCCATTGAACAGCTACCGCCCGGCGTGCAGCTCGTCTGTCTGGTAGACGCCGATCTTCGGGTTGACGACGCGGACTGGGCCATCGAAGCAGCAGGCATCTGTGAGCTGTTCCCGGACACTATCGCGGTAGGCGGAAGGCTGCGAAACAGCTCCGGCAGAGTTGTCGACGCCGACCAACACTTCGGCTTCTTAGGCGCGTGCGCCAGCCCCAACGCCGGCCGGAACGCAATCGATCCGGGCTACTTCGGTCAGATGTTTAAACAGCGATCGTGCAGTGCGGTTTCGTCACAGATAATTGCGGTAAACCGTAGATTCCTGGAAGAGGTTCTGCCGCGCTTCTCCGCATCCGCCTCGGCTTACAACTTCGGAGCCTGGCTTGGCGGTGCGGCACTCGAGCAGCATCGCCGGGTGGTTTACTCGCCATATATAAGCGGCGTAACCGGCCATCCATGGAGTGCGCAACCACTCCCGCAGCCGACGCCGCAACCTGCGCCAGACCGGCGTTTCTATCCTGCGCCGCTTTCGCTCTCGCGCGGGTTCCGCATCGGCTAGAAGCGCGCGACCAGCCATAGACCGGAGATCATCAGCGCACACCCCAGCACACGCGGCCATGAGGCGGTGTGCTGCTCGAAGCCGATCCATCCGAAGTGGTCCAGCAAGATGGACGTGGCAATCGCCGCCGTCAATGTGATGCCCGTAAACACACCCGATCCCATCTTTTGCGCGAGCGTAATGCCGGCCATAGTAGAGGCCAGGCTGAGCAACCCGCCGGTCCACGCCCACCAGGGAACGCCCGCCAGCTTGCCACTGCCAGGCCAGGCGGCTCTCAAAACCAGGTGCAGCAGCAACATGCTGAGCAGACCGGAGCCATAAACTACGATGGCCGAAAACAATGCTTCGCCCGCCGACTTTTTCAGTTGTGCATTCGCGCCGGCCTGCGCCGGGTTCGCCATGCCCGAAGCAATGGCCGCAACGTAGAGAATCCAGTTCACTTTGTCATAGAAGCACAACCATTATGTCCGTGTTATTGCTAGGGTGCGTCATGGAAGAGCTTCTGGCCGCTATCGCCCTTAAGAAAGACCGGCTGGCTGCATTGCGGCCGTTGTCTCCGCAGGCGCTAGCAAACCTCGAGCATTACTACGACCTCGAGCTTACTTACACGTCGAATGCCATCGAGGGAAATACGCTCAGCGCCGTGGAAACGACGCTGGTCATAGAAAAAGGGATCACCGTCGGCGGCAAACCGCTGAAAGATCATCTCGAGGCAATAGATCACTACGATGCCATCCGTTATGTTCGCGAGCTGGCCAGGCAGGAAACACCGCTGACGGAAAGCACAATCCGCGATCTTCACAAGCTGACGATGCAGCGTTCCGCGCCGGAGATTGCCGGACAGTACGCCAGCCTGCCCCGTTACGTTCGAACTGAAACGGGACGCCACAGCTTCCCGCCACCAATGGAGATTCCGCCGCTTATGGCAGATCTCGCCCGATGGCTTCAAACCGCGCCTGATACGCCGGAGTCCGCATTTACAGCGCATCGCCGTCTGGTCGATATTCACCCGTTTAACGATGGCAATGGACGCACGGGCCGCCTGTTAATGAACTTGACGCTCATCCGCGGCGGTTATCCCCCGGTAGCTGTACGGCCGGAAGACCGGCTGGAATACATCCACGCTCTCCAGCAGGAACAGGCGGGGCAAAGCACGGAAAGGTTCCACGCCCTTCTCTACGGGCGCCTGAGCGCAACCCTTGACGAGTATCTAAGCGCTTTCGAAGAGGCGCAGATTCGAGCAAACCGGACAGAGACCTGACGGTTCAAGAATGATACTTTGCTTGATCTCAAAAATCTGTGGGATTAGAGGTTGGCTTCAAAGTGTCTTTCGCTCGAGAGGGCTTCGGACAGGTAGACCGTAATCCGTCAACGTGCTCATTCAAGTCGTCTGAAATTGCAGCCCACATTGGGTCCAGCACGAAATCGATCCCCTCACGTCTAGCGAGCTTCGCAGCCGGAACAAAATCCGCATCACCAGCAACGAGAACAATCTGGTCTACCTGTTTCTTGAACGCTAGGGAGGCGATATCCAACCCAATTCGCATGTCCACTCCCTTTTGCCGGAACTCTTAGTGAACGTCAGATCCCTTCAGATCCTCTAGCTTTCTCTTGCCGGCCAGCAGATCCTTGACGAACTCAGTATGGAAAAGTCCACCCGCCGACGTCTGACAACCGTCCCTGTCTTAGCGCCAGCTTCCTCAATTTGATCAATTCGGAATGAAAGGCAAGCAGGAATTGAGCTTCTTGCGTTTTGGAAAAGTCGATCGCCTTTTTCGTTATTGGATTGTGTACTTTCTTCATTAATGGAGGGCATTCGTACACGAATATTCGATACAGATCTCGCCGGCCACCAGTTCCGCTCGGAGAGCTCAGGTGTTTTGTTGCCCAGTCATGTAGACATACGGCTACCTGCCTGGGTGTGTGGTGAGACGATTCGGGTTGAATGTATCTGAAACGGCGAAGAAAAAAGCTGCCGTCGACCAAGATGGCTGTGGCCATAAGCGATAAAAGCCCTTGGGCTCGGCGCTGCCCTGGATAGTTGGACAGGCTTACGGCCAAGGGCTAAGTATGTATTCCAGTTTACCGCCATCGCACACATCTTGCAATGTGCTTGCGCCAAAACTCCGTAAGACTTACTCAGAATTCCTGTAAGTTGCTTTCGAGTTGTTCTAAACTAATTTTTGCCACGCAAGCTGGGACAGCACTTTCTCGTCAGTGATTCTGTTCTCAACCGGCTGGCAACTGCCGCCTGCGGGAGCCATGCTGAGCGCACCATTGAAATCGGACCCGGCCGCGGGGCGCTGACCCGTCATCTGCTTCCGCTCACCGATCAACTGCATGCCATCGAAATCGACGCTTCACTCGTCCGCCAGTTGGAAGCAAAGTTTGCCGGTGAATCCAAGCTGCACGTTCACCATGCCGACGCCCTCGACGTAGACATCTCGCAATGGGGACCTGCGGTGGTTACGGGGAACCTACCCTATTACGTAACGTCGCCCCTTATCGAAAAATTCCTGACGCTGGATGTCCGCTTCGAGCGAGCAGTCTTTCTGATGCAGTGGGAAGTGGCGCAACGCTTAATAGCCTCGCCCGGCTCCCGCGATTACGGCTATCTTACGGTCATCACGCAGTTGGTCTGCGACGTAGCTCTGGTGGTGAAGGTGCCGCCCTCCGCTTTCCATCCGCCGCCTAAAGTCGATTCAGGCGCGTTGCACTTCCAACGCAAAGCCGCTGTGCCGGATGATCTTGCGCCCTTACGGCAATTTGCGAGCCGCTGCTTTGCGCACAAGCGCAAGACCTTGCGCAATAACCTGAAGCCTTTCTACGGTGACTACATCGATGCGCTTGCCGAGGCTGGCCTGCGAGCCGAACAACTCTCGATAGCCCAAATTGTAGAGCTCTATCGGAAATTACGCCTCCAGTAAACTGAGAGTTCATGATCCGGGCTCGATTTGCGCCCTCGCCGACTGGATATTTGCACATCGGCAGCGCGAGAACTTTCATCTTCAACTGGCTTTATGTTCGAAAACACGGCGGCACGATGGTGCTCCGGATCGACGATACCGATGTCGAGCGCAACACGGAAGCTTCGCTGAACTCCATCTATGAAGGATTAAACTGGCTTGATCTTAATTGGGACGAGTTCTACCGCCAGTCGGAGCGGCTCGATCTGCACCGCAAAGTCGCGCAGGATCTGCTGGAGAAGAGATTCGCTTACCGCGATTTCGCTCCTGCTGCCGACACCGAACAGCACTCGCATGATGCCGGCCCGTGGCTGTTCAATCCAGAGATGCGTGCCCTCTCGAAAGAAGAAAGCGATCGCCGGGCTGCCGCGGGCGAGCCTTTTGCCATACGTTTTCGCGTGCTGAGAGAGCCCGCCTCCGCTGTCACTTTTAACGACGAAGTTTACGGCGAACAAAGTAAGAGCACTGCCGATATCGAAGACTTTGCCTTGCTGCGGAGCAATGGAATGCCGACTTACCATCTGGCGTCGTGCGCGGACGACATCGATCTCCGCATTACGCATGTGGTGCGCGGACAAGACCACCTGTCAAACACCTTCAAACATATCTTGATTTTTCAAGCGGCAGCAGGAGAGACTCCCAAGTTTGCGCATTTGCCTTTACTTATTGCTCCCGATGGGGCAAAGCTCTCCAAGCGTAAGCACGGACCGGTCGTCAGCGTCACCACTTACCGGGACAATGGCTTTCTTCCCATCTCCTACATCAACTTTCTGTGCCTGCTGGGCTGGTCTCCGAAAGACAACCGCGAACAGATGACGCTCGAGGAATTGCAGACCGCGTTCAGCTTTGCGGCGGTCCATCGCAGCAACGCGGTGGTCAACTTCAGCGAAGCCGACCCCATCGACCCCAAAGCACTCTGGCTGAATACGCAGCATTTGCGCAGCGTGCCGGTCTCTTATCTGGCGCCTCTGGTGCGCCGCATTCTGGAAGACCATCACCTGAGCCCTTACGGCGATGATGATTTCTTCGCCATGGTGGTGGATACCATCCGCAGCCGTTACGCCACACTGCTCGATTTCGCCAACAAGGGCCGGGCCTATTTTGCTGACGATTTCCACATGGAGCCGCAAGCGAACGAAAAGCTCGACGTACCCGGAGCCCGCGAAGGATTACGCGAGTTGGCCGAGCGCCTGGCCGGCGCACGCGAGTTCACCCATGACAGCGTGGAAGCGGAACTGCGCAAGCTGGCTGCCGAACGCGGCCTGAAGGCCGGAGTGCTCATCAACGCGAGCCGCGCCGCCCTGACGGGCCAGACCGTTGGTCCGAGCGCGTTTGCGGTGTTTGCCTGCATCGGCCGCGAGCGTACCTTAGAGCGTTTGAGAAAGGTCTGAAGGTTGTCAAAAATAATCGTTGGCCTCGGCGGACTGCTGAGCGATGCTGCTTGTTGCGTTCTGCGGGACGGCGTCATCGTTTCTGCCATCGAGCAATCGAAAGTCTCGCGGCACGATCGTCCTGGCGAGTTCCCCAGCGAAGCGTTCCAACTGGCGCTGCAGACGGCCGGGATTCAGGCGGAGGATATCAACTGCGTAGCGATAGCGCGGCCTTTTGCACCCGCTTCCGAAAGCCATAGCCAACTGGAACTGCGCGCGCGCTTTGCGAGCAGCGAAATCGTGGTTGTCGAGCACCATCAGGCGCATGCCGCGTCCGCTTATTACGCGTCGCCTTTCCCCAGCGCCGCGGTGCTCAGCGTCGATCGCGCCGGCGACTATCGTTCCGCTGTTCTCTACCGCGGCGAAGCCAATCAATTACAACCGGTCAGGGAGCTTTACTTTCCTGATTCGCTCGGCGATCTCTTCAATCGGGTAACTGAGCTGCTGGGTTATGAACCGCGCGCCGACGAGCATAAGGTGCAGTGGCTCTCCACTTCCGGTACGCCCCGGTTCCTCGATGTCTTCGAACGCCTTTTGAACGCGGACGGCGCCGGATGGCCGCGCTTCGACCGGTCGTACTACGATTCCGACCAACTGACCCAAGGAAGCTTCAGCGCGCGCTTTTTCTCGGAGTGCAAGATCGATCCTCATCAGGGGTTCTCTGAAAGCGACCGCGCGGACATGGCTGCCAGCGTACAGCAGGCTGTGAACCGGGCAATAGTCAGTATGCTGGGCGAAGCCGGGGATGTTTGTCTTGCCGGAGGCCTGGCGCTGAACAGCATTCTGGTTCGTGCCGTAGAAGAGCGCTTTCCCCACACGTTTGTGCAGCCGGTGGGCGGTAATGCCGGAACTTCGGCAGGGGCCGCTCTCTGGGCCTGGCATAATCACTACCGCAAACAGTCCCGCGCCGCTTTCAACACGCTTTGCCTTGGTCCCGCCTACTCGCACGCAGAAGTGAAGCGCACACTCGAGAACTGCAAGCTGCGCTTCCGTTTTCTCGCCAGCGAAAGTGCACTCATCAACGAAGCCGTGCAGGCCATTAACGACTCGAAGATCGTCGCCTGGATGCAGGGCCGCATGGAATTCGGTCCGCGCGCTCTAGGCAATCGCAGCATTCTGGCTTCGCCCTTGAACCCCTACTCAACGGAGAACCTGAACGTTTACATCAAGCATCGCGAGAAATCCCGCAAATTCGCCGCGTCGGTACCCGCTGAACTAGCGGATGAATACTTCGAATGCGGACCTAACGCCCGTTTCCTGGCGACGGTCAGCCGGGTGCGCCCCGCCCATCGAGACACCTTCGCTGCAGCTCTGCTTGGGGGCGATCTAATTCGCGTCCAGACGGTTCACCAGGAACACAATCCGCTCTATCACCGCCTTTTGATTGCCGCTGGCGAGACCAGCGGACTTCCGGTGCTTTACAACACCAGCTTTAACTTGTTTGGAGATCCTTTGGTAGCTGCGCCGCGGGATGCCGTTCGCAGCTTCTATTCTTCGGGCATCGACGCGCTGTTTGCCGGCAACTTCCTGCTGGAGAAATAGGCTTAAGGCTTTGGCGTCTGGTTAGTGTGGTCGAAGTAACTCTTGACACCCTGCTCGGCGACGCCCATCGCCTTCGCCAGTTCTACCTTCGCAAGATTGGATTGGTACTGTGCTGAAATCAGGCTGTCATTGGCGGCGGCTACCTGTTGCTGTGACTGCACCACTTCCACGGTGTTCGTAACGCCGGCAGTAAAACGATCTCGCGATTGGCCTAAGCTCTCGGTAGCCAGCTGCAAGTTACTCTGCGCGACATCCACCTGGGCCTGGGCGGAGTTCAAGTCGAGTAGCGCATTCCGCACGTCATTGTCGATCTGGGTACGCAAGCTATCCAGTTCGTTGTTCCGGTTTTGCAACTCGGAGTTGCTTTGCAGAACGTCGCCGCGAATGCGCCCGCCGTCGAAGATATTGAACTGCAAGCTGGCAGTGGCGTTAAATACGCCATGCGAATTTGTGAACAGATGTGTGCCCGTCGCTCCGTAGTATCCATTGGCGCTTAACGTGGGATAGCGCTCCGCCTTGGCTGCGGCAAGGGTGAAGCGGGCGGCCGCGACTCTCGATTTTGCCGCTTGATAGTCGCTCCGGTTGTTGTACGCCTTCACCAGTGCGTCTTCCAGGCTGATGGCAGTGATGGGAATAGACGGAGAGGGATCGGTAACCGAAAAATCTTGTCCCGGAGGCAGGCCGATTGCATGAGCAAGAGCCAGCTTGTCTTTCTCGAACTGGTTTTTGGCAGCGATCAACGTCTGCTGCTGACGCTTCAACTCTACCTGGGAGCGCGTCACGTCGATGGCAATGGCGGTGCCTGCGCTGTGCCTCCGCTCTGCATTAATATAGACCGCATTATCGGCATCGATCTGGGCCTGGGTAGAAGTGACGCGGGCTGCATCCGAAATAATCTGCAGGTAACCGTTGCCAACACCCAGCACAACAATATCGCGCGCGTTCTGCACCGAAAGAACGGCCGCCTTCAGACTTTCTTTAGCGGATCGAAAGTTGCTGATGGCAGTCCAATCGAAGAGCGGAACCTGAGCGCCAATCTGCGCGGTCTGGTAACCGTACGGGCCCACGATGGTTGGGATGGAGAAACCGGCCGAGGGGGGAATCGACACGTTGAAGCCCATCGCCGCCAGGTTGATTTGCTGCTCGATGGCGCTGACCGTACCGGTCACTCTGGGGAGCAGACCGGAAAGCGCCCTGAGTTTCTGCGCACGCGATTCGCGGCTGGCCTGGTCGCTTGTCAAAAGCCCCAGGTTGGCTTTCAAGCCCCGGTCGAGCGCCTCGCTTAGCGATAACGGAATCGGGGTGCTGCTCGCTTTTCCCTGCGGTACGCTGCCTCGATAGCTGGGATCGCTCTGGTTGGGCGACATAGTGGTACCCGGCATTGCCGAGGCCGGAGTGGAACCGGATCCACTCGAACTGGAGCTTTGCTCCTGACCGAAACAAAGAGCTGTGGTGAGGGCAGCACCAAGAAGTGTTCGCATCGCCCGGCGTCGTGCGCTGTTAGTCATCGTGGATAATTGAGGCCTTAACAATTCTGCCAGATTTAGCTGGCAGACTAAAGATGCCGCTTCAGAAAGGAACAGATTTCGTAGCCGGTTACGAACTTGAAAGGAAACTCGCCCATGGTGTAATGGCCGCACGGCAGTACGGAGACGTCGTGATTCCACTTAAGCTTGCGCGCTCCTTCAATTACCTGCCGCGACAAGTGTACCGGGAAAGTAGTGTCATACCGGGTGTAAATGAACTTCGAACGGGATTTTCGCGCGGTGAACAGGTCGTAGTAACTCGGTGGGCTGATGCACATCCAGTACTTACGTAATTGTTCGAGTGAGATTGACCCTTCCATGCCCGCCCGTATGTGCTGCGTGGAAAGGCCTTCCCACACTACATCAGCTACATAAGTGGAGCAGTGATTGAAGACGCTGGTCTTGATGCGGTCGTCATGGGCCGCCGCAAGGAATGCGTAACACGATCCCAGACTGGTGCCGATCATGCCTAAGCGATCGAAACCCTTCTGCTGCAGCCAATCGAAACAGGCCCGCGAGTCAATCACCGCCTGGCGTGTGGCATCAATGGTACGGCAGATGTTGGCGGATACGGCATAATCGGCACGCGACAACTCGGCGGGCATGCGGGCGTCATGGTACGGCAGACTCAGGCGGAGCGCGCTGATGCCCAGTCGCGCCAGCCCGGCACACAAGGCGTTCTGCTGCGGCAATTTCGAGTTCCAGTGCGGCAACACAACCACCGCCCGGCGGCTGTTCCCCTTAGCTGGAAACCAAAGCGCATGCACCCGGTTGTTTTCCCAGTACGGGGTTTTGACGGGTGAATCGAACTGCAGCCAATTGGTCGCAGCGTCGAGATGGAATTCGCTGGGCTTCTGGTATGCAAAGAACTCCTCGCTATTGCTTAGAACGCGCTGGTTAAAATTCTCGAGGAACTCTTCCGGATCATCAGCTGCGCTTAGAGATTGGTCCGCCAGAGGCCAATTGCGGCTCCACTCCGTGCCGTATTCGAAAGGCCGGGTAACGCGATCGGTAGAGCGAAAACAAAGTTCATTCTCCCAGCGCAGCATCCAGCTCCGGTAGCCGCTAGCTACTGGTCGCAGCAAGGTCCTCATGCGGCAGGATGGAACAGAGAGGAAGAAGTGAACATAACGGGCAAACCTCTAGTCTATCCGCTTAGATAACCGCCGCGCATAGAACGATGCGCTTGCTATAAAAAACACTATGCCCCGCTACGCAGCCATCGACATCGGAAGCAACTCCGCGCGCATGATGGCGGCGGAGGTAAATTACGACCGGACAACGATATTAGCGCAAGACCGGCAGGTGACTCGCCTCGGCGAGAGCGTGTTCCGTGACGGGCGGATTAGCGCCATTGCATTAGAGTTCGTGGTCAGCACGCTCTCCGGATTTGCGAACGAATACCAACGCCTGGACGTAGCCGGTGTCCGGGCGGTGGCAACCAGCGCGGTCCGCGATGCTAGCAACCAGGCAGAATTCCTGAAGCGCGCCAGCGAAGCGCTGGGAACTGAAGTCGAGATTATCTCCGGCTCAGAGGAAGCGCGTCTGATTCACCTGGGCGTTCAGGCCCAGTGGCCGCGCCCGGACGAGCGCACGCTGATCATCGATGTAGGCGGCGGCAGCGCCGAGCTCATCATCGGCGAGGGTTCGCAAATCATCGATGCGGTGTCGAAGCCGTGCGGCGCAGTCCGGCTGAACGAATTATTCCTGAAGCACGATCCGCCTGAGCAGGACGAGATCACGCGGTTGCAATCGTTCATTAACGAGAAGCTCGATGACTTCTATAGTCAGCATAAGAAGACCAGCTTCGACCGCGCCATCGCGACGTCGGCTTCCGCTGCCGCGGTAGTGTGCGCCTTAAACAGCGTTCCGCGCACGAAACGCGAAGAAGCTGACCGGCTGGCGGCGCCCATAGCCGATCTGCGCCAATGGTTCCAAACCCTTTCGGCCAGCAGTCTCGCGCAGCGCCGCAAGATGAACGGGATCGGTCCGCGGCGGGCGGAGATTATCATCGCCGGAGCAGCGGTCTTCCTGCAGACGCTGGAAATGTTCGGGCATAACTCGTTCTATTACTCGGTGGCGGGCGTACGGGATGGCATCATTGCAGACCTGGCGGCGCGGGGCGTGGGGCGGGAGCTTTCGCGCCTCCCGGCCGACCAGCGCGCACTGATGGAAGAGATGGCCGCGCGCTATCAAGTCAAACGCGGGCATGCAGCGCATGTAGCGTATCTCGCAGGGCAACTGTTCGAGATTCTGCAGCCCGCGCACAAACTGCCCGCCTCCGACGGAAAGCTGCTGGAGGCGGCCGCGTTTCTGCACGACATTGGGCATTTCGTCACCGGAACGGGTCATCACAAACATTCGGCCTATCTGGTTTTGAGCTCCGATCTTCCGGGTTTTACAGATCGCGAACGGGAAGTGATCGCGGCGTTATGCCGGTTTCACCGCAAGTCTCTGCCTCAACCCAAGCACGCTTATTTCGACAGCCTGCAACCCGAGTCGCGCCGCCTGGTGGGCTTGCTGACGCCGCTGCTGCGACTGGCCGATAGCCTCGACAGAAGCCACGAACAGAGAGTGCAGCGGCTACGCGGCTCCTCGAAAGACGGGAATTTATCGGTGCTGGTGGAAAGTGATCAAGACGTCGACTTCGAACTGTGGGCCGCAAACGAAGCATCGAAAGCTTTCCGCGAGATCTACGGCCGTCCGCTGCAGGTGCAGAGAGCGCGCCGCCAATCTGCTTAGCCGGATTTTGAGAAGGCTTCGCGATGGCGGGTGCGATGGCACTTCAGACAGAGTGTCCGCAGATTCGAAAGATCGCACTCTCCTCCGCCTTGCATTACCGGAAGAACATGGTCGGCATCCCAGAGAGTTTTGCGACCGCGGATAGCCCACTCCGCTATTGCTTCCGTACGGCGCAGACCGCGAATCCGGCGGATGCGATTGTATTCAGCCACGCAATCTAATCCGCAGAGCGCGCAGATTCCGCGATCGCGCTGAAAGACCCGCTCCCGGAGATGCCCGGGATTGGTGCGCAGCTTCCACTCTTCGACGCACCAGTTTGAACAAAAAGTAAACCGGCCGGCGGGCACTTCCAGGCTGCACCAGCGGCACAAAGGTCTCCCGTTCTCGCCTTGCGGAAGGCTGCCGCGGTCGGCCCAACCGCCGGGCATAGTGCGTTGGCTGCTCACTTGCTTTTGAACTGTTCGTCGATTTCGACGCGATAGCCCATGGCAAGCGCATTGGTTTGATTCGCAAGCCCGACCATGGCCATCAGTTCGCCCAGCATCGCGTCTGTCATGCCCTGCTTGCGAGCAGATGCGGTGTGCGAAGCCATGCAGTAGGAACACTGATTGGTGGCGCTTACCGCTAGATAGATCATCTCTTTGGTTAATGAGTCCAGGTCTCCCGGCGCCATCACTTCCTTTACGGAATTCCAGGTGCGCTCGAGCGTCGGCGGATGGGCCGCTAACGCCGTCCAGAAGTTATTGATGGTGTCTGTGTTGCGCGTTTTCCTGATGTCGTCGAATACCTCTTCTACATTCATATGTGTCGATTATGCCTGTCCAATGAGAATACCCGCTACAAAAACCAGCGCGCCACCCAACCCGACTTGCAGGGATGCTCGCCACAGCGGCGTATCCATATAGTGCTGGCGTACCCAGCTGATGATGGCGAGTTCCACCACCACTACGGCGATGGCGACCTTGGTGGCGAGGTTTACGTCAGCGATCAGATACGGCAGAGTGTGCCCTAATCCTCCGGCGGCGGTCATAGCGCCCGTTACCAGACCACGCGTGACTGGACTGCCGCGCCCGGTGATCGATCCATCGTCGGAAAGAGCTTCGGCAAACGCCATGGAGATTCCGGCCCCGATGGAAGCCGCCAAGCCGACGCGGAATGTGTCCCAGCTCTGGTGTGTCGCAAAGGCCGCCGCGAACAAAGGCGCCAGGGTGGAGACGGAGCCGTCCATTAATCCGGCCAGCGCGGGCTGCACAAACTGGAGCACAAAATTTCTGCGCTGCGTATCGGCTTCCTCCTGCTGTGTGGCGTCTGTCAATCCCTGTTTTACGAGTTCCTCGGCCATTGACGAATGCTCGGCTTCTGCCTCCGCGAGGTCGCCCAGCAGCTTGCGCGTAGAAGCGTCAGTGACGCGATTCAAGGCCAGGCGGTAGAAGCGCTGAGCTTCGGATTCCATCTCCTCGGTGGCTTTGCGAACCGCTTTGGGGCCAATGGAACCAGCCAGCCAAGTCGCGGGACGGATGAGAAAGCCTTTGACATCGCCACGCCTGACCAGCGGAACATGATCGCCAAACCGGGATTGGAACAGCGCCAGCAGGTTGGCCCGATGCTCTGATTCCTCCTCGCGCATGCGATCGAGCAGCTGCGCCGTTGCCGGGTAGGAAGAACGCATGCGGCGGGCGAACTCTCCGTAAATGCGGGCGTCCTCTTCCTCTAAAAAGATCGCCAGCGCCAGGATTTCCTGTTCGGAAAGCTCACTGAAGCTCTTTGCCATTGCACACCTTTTCCATCACAGACCAGGATGCCATTTTTGCGGCCATCGAATCGCGGTGACGGACAATGGTACTCAGACCAGTAATGCTCGATCGGATATCTGTTCATGGCGCGCGCCAGCACAACTTAAAGAACGTTACAGTCGACATTCCGCGGAACTCTTTCACGGTGATTACGGGCCTCAGCGGATCCGGGAAAAGTTCGCTGGCGTTCGACACGATCTACGCTGAGGGGCAACGGCGCTATGTGGAAACGCTTTCGCCTTACGCGCGGCAGTTTCTGGACCAGATGGAACGGCCGGAGGTGGATTCTATTGACGGCTTGAGTCCTGCGATCTCCATTGAACAGAAGACCACCACCAAAAGCCCCCGCTCGACGGTGGGCACAGTCACCGAGATCTACGACTATCTGCGCCTGCTGTATGCCTCGGTAGGCATCCCGCATTGCCCGCTCTGCGGCGCGGAAATATCGCGGCAAACTTCCGCCCAGATTGTGGAGCAGGTCTCAGCGCAACATAAGAACGCCCGCGTAATGGTGATGGCCCCGGTAGCGCGCGGACGTAAGGGCGAATACAAGAAGGAAATCGAGGCCATCGCCAAGGCGGGCTTTCGCGCGCGAGTGGATGGCGAGATCGGAACCTTCGACGAGCCAACTAAGCTGGACAAACGCAAGCCGCACACCATCGAGGTAATCATCGACCGGCTAGTGATCAAGCCCGGAGTCGAAACGCGTCTGGAAAATTCGGTCAAGACCGCTCTGAAGTGGGCCGATGGCCTGGTTGTAGTTGGGGTGATCGATGGCGCTGAAACACTCTATTCCGAAAAGCTGGCCTGTCCGAACGATGGCACGAGCGTTCCTCAATTGGAGCCGCGTTCGTTTTCCTTCAACAGCCCATATGGCGCTTGCGAAACGTGTAACGGAGTTGGCAGCCGTTGGGCGTTTGATCCGGTAAAAGTGATTATCGACGCATCTAAGCCGCTGCTGGACGGCGCCTTGGGTCCGGGCTCGAGTTCTTCGTTCATGCTGTCGGCGCTGACGGAAGCGGCCGAGGCGCTGAAGTTGGATCTGGCTCAGCCGTTCGAAAGTTTTCCGAAGCGAACGCGCACGATGCTGCTGCAGGGCAACGCGCAATTTGCGGGCATCCTCCACATCCTGGAACAGAGCTTCGCGCAGGCAAGCGAAGGCTACCGTGAATGGCTGATGGAATACATGTCGCCTTCGCAGTGTCCCGATTGCCAGGGCCGGCGATTGAAGCCAACCAGCCTGGCCGTCACGGTGCAAGGCATATCGATCGCCGATTTTACGGCACTCTCTATTTCCCGCGCTCTGCCTAGCGTGAAGGCCTGGCAGTTTTCGGAGCGAGAGTTGCTAATCATCGAAAGGGTAGCTCACGAGATTCGCGGCCGTCTGGAATTCCTCAGCGCGGTCGGGCTGGATTATCTGAGCCTCGATCGTTCCTCCGCAACGCTTTCGGGGGGAGAAGCGCAGCGTATTCGCCTGGCCACGCAGATCGGCTCAAAGCTGCGCGGCGTGCTCTATGTCCTGGACGAGCCGTCGATTGGCCTGCATCCGCGCGACAACGATCGCCTGCTGGATACGCTGCGGCATTTGCGCGATCTGGGCAACACCGTGCTGGTTGTGGAGCACGATGCGGAGACTATCGAGCGCGCCGACTATGTGATCGATCTCGGGCCGCGCGCCGGACGCCTGGGCGGCAATCTGATTGCACAGGGCAGTCCAGCGCAGATTATGGCGGAGCCGCAATCGCTTACCGGCGAGTATCTCTCGGGCAAGCTTTCGATCAGTCCTCCGGTGGTGCGGCGGCATGGGAACGGGACGGCAATTTCGGTGCGCGGAGCCCGTGAACACAACTTAAAAAACGTAAATGTGGAATTCCCGCTGGGCTGCCTGATTGTTGTGACTGGCGTTTCGGGGAGCGGCAAATCGACCCTGATCCACGATATTCTGTATCGCTCGCTGGCCAAGGAAATCTATGGTTCGAGCCAGGCTCCCGGAGATCACGATCAGATTTTCGGCCTGGACAAAATCGATAAGGTGATCGAGATCGATCAATCACCTATCGGGCGCACTCCGCGATCGAATCCGGCAACGTATACCGGAGTGTTCTCGGTGATCCGCGACATATTCGCCATGCTGCCCGAGTCGCGGGAGCGCGGCTATAAAGCGGGGCGATTCAGCTTCAACGTGAAAGGCGGACGCTGCGAGGCGTGTCAGGGCGACGGGCAAAAACGGATTGAAATGAACTTCCTGCCGGATGTTTATGTTACCTGCGATGTGTGCCGCGGACGCCGTTACAACCAGGAAACGCTAGAAGTAAAGTACAAGGGCAAGAGCATCGCGGACCTGCTGGAATCGAGCGTGGAAGAGGCGCTGGAGATGCTGACCAACATTCCGCAGATTCACAGCAAGCTGAAGACTCTATCGGAAGTCGGGTTGGGCTACATTCATCTGGGCCAATCTTCCACGACGCTTTCGGGAGGCGAAGCGCAGCGTATAAAGCTGGCGAAGGAACTCAGCAAGCGGCAGACTGGCCGGACGTTTTACGTGCTGGACGAGCCGACGACGGGTTTGCATTTCGATGATGTGCGGGCTTTGCTCGACGTGATTCAGAGGCTGGTGGATTTGGGGAATACGGTACTGGTGATTGAGCATCATCTGGATGTGATCAAGAGCGCGGACCACATTATCGATCTGGGTCCGGAAGGCGGCGAAGGCGGAGGGCGCATTGTCGCCATCGGGACTCCGGAAGCCGTGATGGAGAATCGCCGGAGCCACACCGCCGAGGCGCTGCGCAAGATGGCGAGGACCGGACATGCAGCCTGACGAGCAGTTGAACAATGAAGTGACCGCGGCGGTGATCGAGGAGAACGCCGTTCCGGTGCGCGATCCATTCTGGAACTATCTCGATCTGCTGTTTGTCGCCGGGCTGCTGGTCGCGGCAGTCGTGCTGATTTTATTGATGGTAGGGTTTTCCGCGCTTCTGTTTCCGCAGCTGAAAGATGACCAAACGCTTCTCATCCTGCCGGTGCAGCTGCTGTTCTACCTGTTTATCTACATCATTTTCCGGATTGTGTTTACGCTGCGCTATGGACGGCCGGCGCTTGCTTCGCTAGGATGGGTTCCTTCGCGCTTCCGGCTTAGATGGGCGGCCGGCGGAGGTATCGCTCTGGCGTTTGTGGTGGCGGTGCTGGCAGCGGCGATCAAGACGCCTAAAGTGCAGTCACCTATCGAGGCGCTGATGAAATCGCCGATTCTGCTGACCGGCTTCGGAATCATGGCGATCACGCTGGCTCCATTCTTCGAAGAGCTCTTCTTTCGCGGCTTCCTGCAACCGCTGTTGACAAGGACCTTTGGAATCTGGGCGGGTATTGTGGTGACCGCGGTCCTGTTTGGGAGCCTGCATGCGCCGGAGTATCAATTCGCCTGGCAGTATGCGGTGGCGGTTTCGCTAGTCGGCGGAGTGCTCGGCTGGGTGCGGGTGCGCGCCCAATCCATTATTCCTTCCACAGTTATGCATGGGGCGTACAATTCAGTGTTCGTCGCCGCGCTGTTAGTTACTAAATTCCATTAAGACTCATGAGTTCATCTGTTACCAGTCCGGCAGTCCTGAAAGAGAAAACGGTAGAGACGATCGAGTGGACGCGCGAAGGCGTCGTGATGATCGATCAGACCCGCTTGCCTAACGAGGTGGTTTTTGTGACCTGCCGCGATTACCGCGAGGTTGCGGCCGCGATCCGGGACATGATCATACGGGGCGCTCCGGCGATAGGGGTGGCAGCGGCCATGGGCGTGGCGATCGGCGCGCTGCGATCCACAGATCTCGAGGCCGATATGCCGGTGATCTGCGACGTTCTAGCGAAGACAAGGCCCACGGCCGTGAATCTGTTCTGGGCCATCGAGCGGATGCGTAAGCTCTACGAGTCGCTGCGCGGGGGTTGCGCCGAAGACATTCGCGCACGCCTGGTGAAAGAAGCGCAAGCGGTGCGCGAAGAGGATATCGCGATCAACCAAAGCATCGGACGGTTCGGTGCTCCGCTGGTTCCCGACGGCAAGACGGTGCTGACCCATTGCAATGCCGGAGCGCTGGCGACGGCAGGCTATGGAACTGCGCTGGGCGTGGTGCGCGCAGCTGTCGAGGCTGGCAAGAAGATCGATGTGTTTGCCGATGAGACCCGGCCGTTTCTGCAAGGCGCGCGGCTCACGGCCTGGGAACTGCAGCGCGACGGCATTCCGACGACGGTAATTACCGACAACATGGCAGGGCACTTCCTGAAGAGCGGCCGCATTGGATGCGTGGTGGTGGGCGCCGACCGGATTGCCGCCAACGGCGATGTTGCGAACAAAGTGGGGACGTACGGCGTGGCGGTACTGGCGAAGGAGAACAGTGTGCCGTTTTATGTGGCGGCTCCGATTTCGACTCTCGACCTGACGCTATCGTCCGGTGATTCCATTCCGATAGAGGAGCGCGCAGGGAGGGAGGTAACGCATATCAAAGGCGTGGCGATGGCTCCGGAAGGAATTGGGGTGGCGAATCCGGCTTTCGACGTTACTCCGAACCGCTATGTGAGCGGGATTATTACGGAACTAGGGGTCGCACGAGCGCCATTCGAGGAATCGTTGCGCGACTTAGCGTCGAGACGATTCGAAGCCAATCGCCCTACAGGTTGACCTGTTACGCTCCGTCGGGGCGTTTCACTTTGTCTCCAACCTTCGGGGTTCCGGTCCCGGCGAACTTTCCGGCGGCGGAACTGGCATCCGCGCTGGAGACGGTCACTGTGCCAATGGTCGATTCGATAGTGCGCAGCGGCTTTCCGGTAGCAGGATCTTTGATGGTCCGCGTCACGCGAGTGATGGCCAACTTGTCGCCCACTTTAACGCCTGCGTCTTTTCCGACGTTCACGACCACTTCATCGCCGGTTGCATCCGCGACCATTCCGTCCAAAGCGGGAAGCGCGGCGGCCTTCGGAGCTTCTGCCTTAGGAAGGCTTGCCGACTTAGCGTCCAGGTTAGTGGCTAACTGGGTGACAGATTCCTTTGTAGCCTCGCCGAGAATCGTCTGGCCGAAGTTGCTGCTCCCCATATCCAACTGGCCGCTGCCACGGCTCCATCCCGAGCCGCCGCCGCCCAGCATGTCAGTGGAAGACCGCTTGGACTCTCCATGACCGGTAGCCGAGGCCAGAATCTCACCAGTATTCACATCCACCATGCGAGCTGTCACTTCGACCACGGCTTTTGCTTTCTTGAGTCCGAGCTTACCCAAACCGTAGCCGCCCCAACGTCCGCCGGCGCCGCCGAGGCCATAATTTTTGTCGTCCCGGCCAAACTGCGTCACGTCTCCAGTGATGATGAGGTCCGCGCCGAGCAAGCCGCCGATCTTCGCGGCCGTCGCGGGATTCACGCGATCGCTATTGGATAGATTCTGCTCCTTCAGGACTTTATCCAGGGCCGTACGCTCGATGACGCGGTAGGTCCCATCGTTCACCAGTTGATTGACGAGCAAATCGACGATGCCTTTCCCGACGTCCTGATTAGATCCGAAGATCGCCTGCACATTGGTCAAGACACTGCCGTATCCGAAATCGAGAACAGCCACCCGATGCTTCGCGGCGGGCTGAGAGAAAGAGGGAGCGGCGCAGACAGCCGCCAAGAGAAGGGTGAGTATGGAAGATCGCATAACAAGTAACTACGCGGAGAGGTGGAAAATCTAAGCCAGTATATAATGCCCGCGGAAGAAATCACAAAGAGCAATGTGGATTTGCCGTTCATCCACAATGATGAAGGAGTCTGGAGATGGACAACCGGAGACTGGTGATGGGCGCCGGAGTGCTCCTCCTGGTGGCGATTGCGGCCGCTGTGGGGACGATGACCTTGCAGCGCAGGACTGCCGAAGTAACACGGTCAGGACTTGGCGGAGGCGGCGAATTGGCCAGCGTGGGTCAAGTCAACTCGAGGCCCGTTCCGGCACAGGAGGCTTCTACTCAGGCACTGACAAAGCAAGTCAGGGAAAAGCCGGTGGAACGCAAGCTGCCACGGAACTCTTCCCGGGCAGCTAAGCCCAAGACTAGTCCCCGGACACAAGTGATTCCGGCGCCGGTGGAACAAGCGCCCACGACCGCGCCTTCGCAGCCGCCTACGCAAAGTGAGCCGACCGGACCCTCCGAAGCCGAACTAAACACTGCCGACGAGAACCTTACGAAAATTCGTGCTCGCATGGATGCGGTGCATCAGAGCCTGGCCAATCTCAAACAAGAGCAGGCTGCCGATGGGTTGGGGCTGCGCGGGGACATTGCTGCCTCAGAGAGTCGATTGTATTCGTATTTCAATCTGGCGGAGCGGTCGTTGCAGCAGCAAAATCTCGCGGCGGCGGAAAAGAGCATGCAACGCGCTGAAGAAGAACTAGGGAAGATCGAGCATTTCCTCGGACGGTAGCTTAGCACCGCGGTCCAGAGTGGCGATTTTGCGATTCGAACCCAGTCTGACCAGACTATGCGCAGCTCGCTTCCGTGTTTGAAGCAGTAGATTCCATTCCATAATTTGAACCACCGACGGCTGTCTTCCGGGAGATGGTTCGGTTTTGCGATTCGAACCCAATTTGTTCCTCTGATGCGTACTGTACACCGGAGCGGAGCGGCGAGGGCGATTCGCCGGATTGCGAAGCAATATCTTCGGACGGTGCATCTTCAGCGACTGCCCCATTCTGCGATTCGAACCCAACCTCTGCGGAAGGGCGTGATTTGCGGAGTTTCAAAAAGTCGGCAAGGCAGCGATGGAAGGCACGCTGGTGAGTGGTCTGATAGCGAATGTAGAGAGCGAGAGCTTTGCCGAGATCGGTGTTCTCGGCGGCCTCAGGAGTGAAGCAAGCGTCCTGGAAACGCAGAGCGCGCTGAACCAGCCAATAGTGGCGGGCCATGTCGATGACCAGAAGCCGTTCGGTGAGAGTGGCGGGATTGTGCTCGTTCAGCAAGTCGCTGCAGAGAGTCACGAAGGCCGATCCATCTTCCGAAGACAGGACACAGAACGCGCCGTGAAAGCCGTGGCGAAGATTGTTGCGCGAGGAGACGGCTTTTCCTTCGGCGGTACGCGGTCCGGTGGAGAACTGCGAGTTGGCGCGATTGGCTTCCAGCCTGGCTTGCGAAGGAGGACGGGACTGGTTCGCGGGCTGGCTGCGGATCTCGTCCTCGACGGGAGGAGACGCCTGGGTGGCCTGGTGCAGGCTCTGGTCTGGACCGGCGGTCTTGCGAGCCAGTTTGCGTGCTTTGTGTTCTTGTGCGCGACGAAGTTGACGTGCTGTCATGCGCGTAGTTTCGGATAGAAGGCGTTTCGATAGAGGCAGAAATGGCTTGCAAGTTGTTCTAGATATTCAAGAGATTTTTTTTCGAAATGTGTGACTGTTTCAGTTCTCATCGCGAGCCGCGCTAAAAGACGGGAAGATGAATTCTAATTTCGACGGGTAGAAGACAGGGTGATAGCGCCGGGCGGCGCGTTTGGTATTGGCCTTACAACGGCGCATCGATTTGCTTCCGAGGGCTGCCGGGTGGCAACGTGGGCTTGCTGCTAGATGTCCAACTGGTGAAGGTGAAAGACGGGACGGTGGCCGGCGTCATGAGCGACGAGCAGGTTCGATGCCCTGATGCGGTGAACCTGCACGGTAAGGCCGGATTAATCGGCATGACATGCGTATGGGCCCGGGAGTTTGGGGAAGTATAAGATCCGGGTGGATGCGACGGCTCCCCGTTTCGTCGCCACGGAGATGATTGCGGCGATGCCGGAAAAGTGCTAAATCAGAGATGGGAGCATACGCCGCTGGGATGCAGTGATGGGAACCTAGATTTCGGGAGCTGCTGCTATAATCTTCAGTTGAGCGCCAGAGCGGCACTCCATAGCTGCCATGGAAGCAGAAGCAACTTTCCCCGGGGTTCAACCCTGTTTCAGCAGATAGGGTTGGCAGTAAGAGAGAGCAGTGTTAATCAGCCTTCAACAGCTTGAACGTAACCCCGTCCGGTTCAATGTGGATGTGAAACCGGGAGAGTTTGAGCTTGACGACAAAACGTCTCAAGTCTCGCCATTGCACGCGGAGGGAAGTGCGATGCTCCTGAATCATTCCCTGGGCGAAATTCGCATTCAGGGGAACCTGGACGTAACGGTTTCTTCACCGTGTGATCGTTGCGTGGAATCGACAGAGACCCGGATTGAAAAGGATTTCGACCTGGTTTATATGCCCTGCAGCGAGCCGGTTGGTGGCGAAGACGAAGTAGATGAAGCCGGGATCGAAGTCGGATACTACGAAGGGCCGGGCTTGACACTGAATGAAGTGCTGCGGGAAGTGGTTCTGTTAGCGCTTCCGATGCAAGTGGTTTGCAAGCAAGAGTGCAAAGGAATTTGCCCGGTGTGCGGGCAGAATCGCAATGCTCAGGATTGTGAATGCCAGATGGAGACCAGCGACGACCGCTGGAACAAACTGAGAAACTTCCGTCCCAGGCCTGCGTAGCGAAAGCCAGGCAGTCTAGTTTTGTATTGGAATTTTACGAAAGAATAGAAGTAGAGAGAAATCATGCCAAATCCGAAACGACGTCATTCGAAACGCCGCACTTCGACGCGCCGGGCGCACGACGCGCTGCGCGTTCCTCAGATGTCGGAATGCCCCAACTGCCACGAGAAGATCCGTTCTCATCGCGCGTGTCCGCATTGCGGAAAATACAAGGGCCGCGAAGTGATTGAGGTTGTCGAAGTTTAGGCTCGCTGCCGCTTCGTTACCGCATCTGATAGCGATGCCAACAGTTCAGCCCGCTGCATGGTGACTATAGCTCTCGACGCCATGGGCGGCGACAAGCATCCGAAATCCGAAGTTGAAGGGGCCATCCAGGCGGCTGGGGACTATGGGATTCACGTGATTTTGGTCGGGCAGGAATCCGTCGTCCGCAAAGAGTTGGACCGGCATTCCGGCTGGAAAAAGCTGCCGATCGAGATCCGGCACGCCAGCGAACAGATATCCATGGAGGAAAGCGCCGGGCGTGCGGTTCGTAGCAAGAAAGATAGCTCTATCCGGGTAGCATCCCGATTGGTGCGCGATGGCGAAGCGCAAGCAGTAATTTCCGCAGGAAATACAGGCGCTGTGATGGCTACAGCCAAGATGGTGCAGGGCATGCTGCCGGGAGTTGATCGACCAGCGCTGGCCTCGGCATTTCCCACCAGAGATGGTTCTTCGGCCATCATGCTGGATGTGGGCGCAAACGTAGACTGCACGCCTCGCATGTTGGCGCAGTTCGCGATTATGGGCGACGCCTATTCGCGCATCATCTTCAAGACCGGGAATCCCAGAGTGGGGCTGCTCTCGATAGGCGAGGAGGCGCACAAAGGGAATTCGCTGACTCATGACGCTTTCCCATTGCTGAAAGAGATGTCACACATCAATTTCATCGGGAACGTGGAAGGCGGCGACGTCTACAGCGGGTTGGTGGATGTAATTGTGTGCGATGGCTTTGTGGGCAACGTTGCATTGAAGGTGAGCGAAGGATTAGCGGAAGCGATTTTCGACATGCTAAAGCAATCGCTGACGGCATCAGTTACGCGTAAGCTCGGCACGTTTCTGGCGCGCAATGCCTTCCGCGACTTGAAGAAGAGAGTAGACTACGCGGAATACGGCGGAGCACAACTGCTAGGTTTAAACGGACTGTGCGTGATTTGCCATGGGCGATCGCCAGCAAAGGCGATCCGGAGCGCGCTGCGAGTCGCTAAGGGATTCATTGAAGGACGCATCAACGAGCGGATCGCCGGCGAATTGGATGATTTGGTAGCCTGAAAAGGCTTGTCTTGCGGATGTGGCGAAATTGGCAGACGCACTGGATTTAGGTTCCAGCGCCTGTAATGGGCGTGGGAGTTCAAGTCTCCCCATCCGCACCAACAAAACAAAGGACTGGCCCTATTTCTTTCTTTATCGCCACTGCTTTGTGCCACTATTTGTGCCATAACTTCTTGATGCTCTCGCTCCAAGAATTCTTCGGCCACGCGACCAGCTGCCTGGGTGTCGCTGTGGTCTGTGATGTTGTATCGCTCGATCACGCTTCGAGTCCGATTACCAGTCATTTTCATAATCACATTGACTCACCAGATTTGTTACCGCTGAAGGGTCGTTGCTTCATGAAAATGTTACCCGTGTCAAGTAGATGGAACGGGGTGAATAAGGAGACGGCTCAACATGGAAGCGAGACGGGAACTAATCGAAGCAGTGCGCGAGCGTACCAAAGCGCAGGATGAACCGAAAAGACGCAGATTCTTGCCGAGTTCGCGGAAATGGCCGGGTATTACAGGAAGTATGCGATGCGAGTTTTGAGGAGCAGATGTAGGACCAGGACCCCGTCGATTCAACCCGAGCGGCGAATACTACAACGAGGCCGTGGTTAAGGTGCTGACGACCCTCTGAGATCGCTCCAGTGCCAAGCAAGGCCGACGGGAATCATGTCTCAACACCCCGCTCTTTCGGCAAAGGCGGACGTTTCCGATTCGGAGGCCGCGCTCGCAGCAGCTTTGCGAGACCCCGACCAGTCCGCGGCACAGGTTTGCAATCACAGACAGCTAACGACAAAGCTCAAATGACGTTAAGCGCTACAAGATGCTGGTCGACAAACTGGAGATCTCTAGACCAATTTCGATCAGTACGGCTCTACAGCTAAACAGTCGGCGGCTTAGCATTGGGCTAGTGTGCGCTGGGACTCCAGAAGGCGATGAAGATTGTCGAGGGGAGCAGCGGCGTACCTAATATATTTGGTCGCGTAATAAGAGATAATGGCGAACCGGTACTATAGCGGACCAGCGTCCGACCACTTTGATGGCAAGCGCTTTTTCCATCCTGGGCTTCCTGCTTCTGACAAATCTCTCCTGAACGTCTTGCGGTGGAGATTGCTCGGCAGGAGAGCTCGCTGGCCAGAAAACGTGCCGGCGATCGCGGGTATCCGGCCTCTTGCACGTGTCGAGGGGTTGCAGATTACGGCCATTGGCCACTCTTCGCTTCTGATCCAGGTGGCAGAGTGCAATATCCTCCTCGACCCTGTTTGGGCGGAGAGAGCAAGCCCGTTTTCCCATTTTGGACCCCGCCGTAGAAACCCGCCGGCGATCGCTTTTGCGGACCTGCCACCGGTCGATGCTGTCCTCCTGACTCACAACCACTATGACCACATGGATCTGTCAGCAGTCAAGCGACTATGGGAGATATACCAACCTCACATTCTGACGCCGCTGGGGAACGATCGCGTGATTCAACGTAGTGCTCCTCAGGTACGAGTCCAAACAGGCGACTGGTGGGATCGATTCTTTCTGCCCTGCGGAATTGTAGTAACCGTCGTGCCCTCATATCACTGGTCATCGCGCAGTCTGGCTGATCGGCGGATGGCTCTCTGGGGTGGATTTTACCTAGAAACCCCGCAGGGCAGCATGTACTGCGCTGGGGACACAGCCTATCGAGACGGACGGATCTTCCAGGAGATCGGGGCGCGACTTGGCGCTCCGGATTTGGCTATCCTTCCAATCGGCGCCTACGCCCCCAGGTGGTTTATGAAGGTACAACATGCCGATCCAGAAGAAGCAGTGAGGATCGCGGAGGACTGTAGAGCGAAACAAGTACTCGGGATTCACTGGGGGACGTTTCCGCTCACGGATGAACCACTCAGAGAGCCCGAAGAACGTTTCTATACTTCGGCTCAATCCTCTTCTCTAAGCGCCGACCAATTTGCAGCGCTGCATTCGGGGAGTATCTGGACCCTCAGTTCGGCATAACAGCGTAGATTGCTCTCAAAACAAACTTGATATTTGCTTCTCTAGCAATGGGCATACCGCGCTGGTAGGTAGCATGGCAGACTCTCGACTGGCGTCCCGATAGACAACCATGAGAACGATTCCTGCAAAAAACTATACTGGTCCCTAATAATCAGAGCCACCTATCCGACGATAGGGGCCGACCTCGTTCATCTGTCCCCAGTAGGGAACGGCACATACCCAGATCGGTATCGCAACCGTATGTTTTTCGCCTGGCCGTCACCGCCATTGACCAGCTTTACTCGCAACTTGTGTCGTTTGCCGTCTAGGATTTCAGGTGTGAAGCCTATTCATACCGAAAGTGAAGTTGCTCCAGAATTTGCTGTAGTGCTGTTGCGTATTCCGCACGCGGCAGTCTGAAATATTGGCCTCCGGTTTGACCCGCAATGTAGGTAGCAACGGATGCCTGTTCGCCGCCAAGCCACGCTTGCGGCCTATGGCTGTACTTAGGGCGGCAGGATGGACCCACCAAGAGACGCTCGCGGTGGCTGCTCAGATAGCGGAAGTGATTCAGACCAATAATAGAGAGGCGGACGAGTCTTTCGCGAAGAGGAGCACGCCACGTCAATGACGGAGCGTGCTCCGATGGAGCCGCCGCCGCGAGGCACTCCGGCCTCGGTAAACGCGAAGGGTGTTTCCGGCGGTCTTTTCACGATGTTTCGACCTACTTCACAGAGTTGGAGAGGAGAGTCATGATGAATTTATTCAGAGATGCCTTGACGCAGAAAGATTTCACGGGCGGCGAGTTCGTGCTCACCGAGCAACGGACTCGGATGCAATCGAGGCCGGAGGCCGTTGCACTTCGCCAGGGAGACCCGGTCTACGAGTCGCAGGGAGAACTGCGCGGAACGGGCCGCTATACAGGCGGCGATGGGTTAATTCGCGAGATCGAATGGCTGACGGATGCACAGGAAACCATGCTGGCGGACCGGCGCAGATTTGCTCCGTACGGACTTGCGGGCGGAGGCGGAGGAAAGAAAGGCATTACAAACCTGGATCTCCGGAGGCCGCGAGCAGCAACTGGGAGGGAAGTGCAGCATCGCGGCTGCGCAAGGAGATGCGATACGGATCGAGGGTCCGGGTGGCGGCGGTTGGGATTGGTGGAGGAAGGTGGTTCGGAACCTGAATAAGATGCGGTGGTTTGCGATAGCCGCCGGGCTGGTTGCACTTGCTGCGATGCTGATTGCGGCCGGACGCTACCGGATTTGCGGACTCTTTGCTCCGCTGCTGTTCGAGGGAGACCAGCCCGAGAAGGCAGACGTAATTTATGTGCTGGGCGGCGATTACGGCGTAAGGGCCCCGCTAGCGGCGCGGCTGCTTCACCAGGCCTGGGCTCCGAAGATCATTCTTGCCCGGGAGGCAGACGACAAGAAATTAGGGGGCAATCAAACCGATCTGCTGCGCGCCCTCCTCTACAAGCTGGGTGTGAGGGAAAGTCACATCGTTGAATTGAGACCTGCAGGCGGGGTAAAGAGTACGGCGGATGAAGCACGGGCGCTGAGACGTTATGCAGCGCGCTCTCCAATGAATAAGGTGCTGGTTGTAACTTCCTCCTTTCATGGACGAAGAGCCCGAATGGCGATGGAGCGGGCTCTGGTGCACACCGGCATCGAAGTCCGGGTGATCACCGGGGAATCTCGCTTCGCATCGCGAGCGCACTGGCGAGAAACCGATGTGGGTAGAAAACAGATCGAGCTGGAGTGCGCGAAGACGGTCTTTTACTTCTTCACATTCTTCGGCTGAGGGCTCCGCCTTGAATTGTTTTCTCCACGATCATCGCTTACGGACATATCCGTTTGTGATATATTTGGCGGGTGAAGATTTATGCCAAGTTCCTCTGAAAGCCGTTTACCTTTAACCGCCGCGGTGTTTTCGATTCTGCTGACGTTAGCCAATGGAGAAAAACACGGCTACGGCATTATGAAAGCGGTCGCCGAACCTGATGCGGGTGCGCTATCGATGGGTCCGGGAACGCTGTACGGCTCGCTCGATCGCATGGTGCAGTCCGGGCTGGTGGAAGAAACCGGAATGACCGATGACGAGAGACGCCGTTATTACCGCATTACGAAGCTGGGCAATCAGGTGCTGACAGCTGAAATCGCGCGGCTAAACCGGACCTTGGCCGGGGCGCGCCGGCGAGGTCTGCTGCAGAGAGCGTAAGACCAATGAAGTCTTCCCTTGAAAGGCTCTACCGATGGATGCTGCGGCTCTATCCGCAACGTTTTCGCGCTAGCTACGAAGAGCAGTTATGCCAGACACTGATCGATTGCCACGACGAGCAGCAAGACCCCGGAGTATGGTTTTGGGTTTCCATCTTTGCCGATCTAGCGGCTTCATTAGGAAGGGAAAGAATGCGATCTTCACAGGCATTTTTGGCGAAGCATGCGATCGCCGCTTACACGGCCGGCCTGGCAATCTGCTCGACGGTGATGGGCCTAGCGGCTACCGTGACAGTGCAGCAAATGTTGCGCCGGGGAGCTGATCAACCGCAGCGCCAGATGGTGGACTATTACTCGGACAAGCTGGCAGCTTCGCCGCATGAGGCGGCGGCCGCTATGCGGGATCTTTGGGCGGGTAAGAAAGAGGATCTCGCCGGGAGTCTGGCGCCGTTTGCCGTGATCTACGATAAACACGGCAATCCGAGAGGCGCGACCGCTTTCCTGGACAGTTCCGTCCCGGTTCCTCCGGCCAGCGTCTTCAAATACGTTCGCGATTTTGGAAGCGAAGCCTTCACCTGGTCGCCGAAACCGGGAGTGCGCATCGCCGCGGTGGTAAGGCGTGTTACCGGTCCGCAAAGCGGCTTTGTGCTGGCTGGGCGATCCCTGCGCGAAGTGGAGGTCTATGAAAGCCTGCTCCGCAAAATCGCGTTCGGAGGCTGGCTGGTGGTTTTATCGCTGCTAGCCGGAGGAGGATTTCTGTTGCACCGGTCGCAGCTGCGGGAGGCCTAGCGTGGTATGAATCACTAGATATGAGATACGCCAAGATATTGATTTCCGCCGTATGCCTGTTTGCGGCGCTCCCCGTAGTGGCTCAGTCCCCCATAAAGGACGCCCTGGTAAAGCATTGGCAGACCTCCGGCGATTTTACGATTGCAGTTGCGAAGCTCATGCCCGCGGACGATTACAAATTCAAACCGGTCCCCGAAGAGCTCAGTTTTGGACAGCTGATGGTCCAAATTGGGGCCGCTAATTTGAATGCATGCGCGAATGCGAGCGGCATGACCCGCCCCGCTGTTCCGTCCGGGCTGGGCGCCGCATTGAAAGACGAGAAGAGCGATATAGAGAAGAGCGCGGCAATCGATTTTCTAACCAGCTCGTTCGATTTCTGCAATAAGGCAGTGGCATCAATGACTCCCGAAAAGCTGGACGCGGTAGTGGGACAGACGCGGAAGATGACTGGGTTCGAATGGTTGTGGGCGTACTTTACGCACACCGCACACCATCGCGGCCAGGCCGAAGTTTACCTCCGTCTGAAGGGCGTTAAGCCACCGTCTTACGTGTTCTAGCGCGGCGCTGCCTGGAATAGCGGCAATGGCTCGCGCCTGATGCTCGCTTGCGCTCGCCGGCTCTCAACGGTTTTGAGGCGCTGGTTTCCAGTCACAATTCTTGCAAAGAAAATTGCAGGAGACTAAACCATGCCGCTGCTATAAGTTAGCTAATCAAGTTTGTCTCGCGGGATGCTTGGCAATAAACCATTAAGGTTTATTGCCGTGCTCCACTGAAGTCGCTCCGAAGTCTTTAGATATTGAAGCGAGGCAACTTGATTAACTTTCGACAAATCCTTTTTGCGCTAGCGCTCCTCATAACGCTGGTTAGCCTTGGGAGAGCGCAATCGACCAGCACGATAGCCGATAACGTTAAGAACGTGGACGGGTCTCCGTTCAATGGCACGGTGGTGATTACCTGGACAGGCGCATCTACACCAACCGGCAGCAACCCGCTGCCATACAGCACTTCCGTCAAGATCTACAACGGCGTTCTGTCGGTTTCGCTGGTTCCCACCGTGGCCTACTCGGCGTTCTATCTAGCTGTGTTCAACAGCAGCGACGGAAAAACCAGCTGGGTGGAAAACTGGCAGGTGGGACCGAGCAGCAGCCCGTTAACCTTGAGCCAGGTGCGGACGCCGCTATCGACAGATCCGCCACCATCAGGCACAACCACCCTTTCCATAGCCCAGGTGACGGGCTTGAATTCTTACCTGAATGCGCTTTCTACTTCGGTGGGGACGGTGACATCCACGATCGGCAACTATAACAGCACCGTTAGTGGACTTAACAACGCAGTCTCGAATTTGACCGATCGCGTTAATACCCTGCAAATTCTGGCGGCAAATCCAACTTCGGGCACCGTGATAGAAGGCGAGACCCCGTCGGGAAATATCGATGGAGCGAATTCCAGCTTCACGATTGCAACGACCCCGACCGTCGCTTCCAGCCTGATGGTTTTCCGGAATGGAATTTTGCAGAGCCCGAGCTTCGACTATTCTTTCCTGAACAAGACGGTGACGTTTGCATCGGGCAGCCTTCCGCAAACGGGAGATCGCCTGCAGGTTTCTTATCGCATCGGGACGCCGGCGCAGTCATCTGCTTTTGTAGACAACGAAACACCGCAAGGCACGGCTGACGGAGTCAATTTAACTTTTCGTCTGGCCGGCTCTCCTACCAGCAACACGCTGCGTCTTTACAAGAACGGGGCACTTCTGCAGGCTAATTCCGATTACGCAGTGAGCGGCGCTACCGTTACTTTCACAAGCGCCCTGGTGACGCCTGGCGCAGGTGACAAGCTCACTGCTTACTACCGGCTTACGACCCAGAATCCGTAAGATACTTCGCCAAATCGGGCTTTACCTGGGCCTGGACGTCAGGGTCATCCAGATTGCTCAAGTCGATCACGCGGGGCGCGAGGAATATTTGCTTCGGAGTCTTCTCGCCTCGTAAGGCATTGATCGCCTGAGTGACGGCAATGTCACCCATGCGAAAGGGATCTTGAATGACCAGAGCTTTAACAAGTCCAGACCTGAGATGATCGATCAGCAGCGGACTCGAGTCGAAGCCAACCAATTTGACGCTGCCGCCGCGCGCTTTTATAGCCTGGCTGGCGCCTTCCGTGCCGGATTCGTTTGACGCAAAGATGCCGTCGAGATCCGGGTGCGCAGTCAACATATTCTCGGCCACCGCGAGAGACTGCGAAATGCTGGCCATGCCGAAACGTTCATCAAGAATCTGCACAGCCGGATATTTCTTCTTCATCTCTTCACGGAATCCATCTTCACGCGCAGTAGTAGACGCTCCTCCGGGAGTGGTGCGGATCATAACGATCTTCCCCTTTCCGCCGAGCAATTCTCCCAACCGGTCTGCTCCCATTGCGCCGCCCGCCCGATTATCGGTTGCCACAAACGTCGAATACTTATCCGTATCGATGCCGGAATCGTAGATGACGACCGGGATATGAGCAGCAACGGCGCGATCGACGACAATCTTGAGAGCAGATCGATCGTTGGGCGCAAGGGCAATGGCATCCACCTGCCGGTTGACCATAGTTTCGACAATCTTCATTTGTCCCGCGATATCGATTTCGCTAGCAGGACCATCCCAGACAACATCGACGCGATTCTCCCGGCCGCTCTTCACCGCGCCCGCATGCACGCTTTGCCAGAAGATATCCGCGCTTGCCTTGGGAATCACCGCCACAGTGGTCCGGTGCTGCCGGTTGCAAGACAGGCAAACCGCGGCAGACGCGATAATAAGAACGACAGCAGAAAACAACATCTGCCACCGGTCCTGGCGTTTTGAAACAGGACTCATAAAGTTGGATCTCATTTTGTTTAAAATGCAACGCTGTCGCTAATTTTTGAAGGAATCGAGAGTCAGGATGCAAATGGGACTAGTGGGCCTGGGCCGCATGGGCGCGAATATGGCGCGCCGTTTAGAGAAAGGCGGTCATAAATGCGTCGTCTTTGATCTTAATGCGGAGAACGTTAAGAAATCAGTGAGCCAGGGCGCAACCGGCGCCACTTCGCTGGAAGATTTAGTCAAGCAATTACCTTCTCCCCGGGTGGTGTGGGTGATGGTTCCGGCCGGCAAAGCTACAGAAAACACCGTTCAGAGTCTATCGCAGGCAATGGAACAAGGTGACATCATCATCGATGGCGGGAACAGCTTTTACAAAGACGATATCCGGCGGGCGGCGGAACTGAAGCCCAAGGGTATTGGCTATGTCGACGCCGGCACCAGCGGCGGCGTATGGGGCGTCGAGCGGGGTTATTGCCTGATGGTAGGCGCCGAAGAGGACACTTTCGCGGTGGTCGAGCCGATTATGAAGACCCTGGCGCCGGGCGTAGGCACGATAGAGCGGACTCCGGGTTATGGCAAAACTGGATCGACCGCCGAGCAGGGATACTTGCGGGTAGGGCCTCCGGGCGCCGGCCACTTCGTGAAGATGGTACACAACGGCATCGAATACGGAGTCATGCAGGCCTATGCGGAAGGCTTCGATGTGATGATCAACAAGAATTCCGAGTCGCTGCCGGAGAACGAGCGCTTCGAACTGAACGCTCGCGACATCGCGGAGGTGTGGCGGCGAGGCAGTGTGATTGGATCGTGGCTGCTCGACCTGACGGCGATGGCTCTGACCGAAAATCCGAGCCTTTCTAACTTCACCGGATTCGTAGAGGACTCGGGCGAAGGGCGCTGGACCATCAATGCAGCCATTGAAGAAGCGGTGGCCGTAGAGGTGTTGGCCTCGGCGTTGTTTACGCGTTTCCGGTCACGGACGGAGCATACGTTCGCGGAGAAGGTCCTCTCGGCGATGCGTTCGAAGTTCGGAGGGCACGTCGAGCTCCCCACTGGCGGCTGAAGCGCCTTCGAGCTCGGGTCCTGTTTTGGTGATCTTCACTGGCAGGACCCGCTCTGCCAATATGCTTTTCCCGAGAAACGAGATCTCTACCATCTCGCCATGTTGCGTTGCCTGCCGCTGAAATTGATCGAAAACGAAATTGCCTAACGAATAGTAGATGGGCTTGCCATGGTATTCCTCGCGAGGCTGAATGACATGCGGGTGATGGCCGATAACAACGTCGGCTCCAGCGTCGATAGCAGAGTGGGCAAATTCAATCTGGGCTTTCGAAGGTTTTGGTTGGTATTCGATGCCATGGTGCATGGATACGATCAGAACGTCGCAATGATCCCGCAGCTTGGCTACGTCATGGGACATCGCATCAGGATTAGCTAAAGCGATACGGGCATCTTCATCCTTCCAATTCCCATTTTTCTGGTCGTAGGTGTAGCCCAGAAATCCAAAGCGAATTCCGTGCCGTTCCAGCACGACGCCGGCGTGAGTTTTCTCTTCGCTCTCACTGCTCCCTACCGGCAGAATGTGGTGGGCGCGCAGCAGTGAAATAGTGTATTCCACCCCATGCGCGCCGCAATCGCGAGAGTGGTTGTTAGCGGTGGAGGCAATCGTAATTCCGGCGTACTCTAGACCAGCGATAAAGGTTGGCGCGGCGTGAAAAATCAACCCTTGGGGCCGGTAGGGGCCCAAGTCAGAGAACGGGCTTTCGAGATTCACAAAGCTGATATCCGCCCCGTTTAAGATCGGTGCAATCTTCCGGAAAGGCAAGCTGGGGTCGTTTGCAGCCAAGATAGCGGCCCTAACGCCTCGAGAAAGCATGACATCTCCGGCGAAGACTACGCGATTATAGGCCTGCCCGGGAAGGGTCCCTCTTTGACCGGCAAACAGAGCAGCGGCATACAAGATCAGCAGCACTGCCTGAGAAGCGCATAGGGCCTGAATGCGCACCGCCACCGAGCAAAAACGCGCCCGTGCTCCTCGGGTGGGGCGCTTGACACCGGGCCCGTTTTGCCGAGGTTCCTCAAAAACGGGACTCACATCTAGAGATTCCGGGCGGCAGCCTGATCGAGGAACCAATGCGCGCGATCCGAATCGCGAACAGCAATCTGGCAGGGAAATTTCTTCAGATCGACAGGTCCGTTCAGAACCTGGCGCGCGGGCTCCGCTTTAGCGTCGCCCGCAACTTGAAGGACGGTCTGCCTTGCCTTCCGCAAGACTCCGGGCAGCAGGGTAACTCGATGGCTTTTCATTTTCTCGACCCAGACCGCGGCAGCTATGCCGGTTTCGTTGTCGATTAGCGGTTCGCCAGGAAACAAGCTTGCGGTATGAGCATCCGGCCCCATGCCGCGATGGATCAAATCAAGCTCGGGCAGTTCACCGGACGTCAAACGGAAAAAGCTCTCGATTTCAGTCAGATACTTCAGCGCGGCTTCATCCGGAGTCAACTCACCATAAATCCGGTGGACATTCGCCGGCGGGACTCCAGCCGGCGTCAGCCAGATCTCGTTGGCTAACTTGAAATTGCTCTGGTCATCGTGGGGAGGAACGCAGCGTTCATCAACCCAGAACACATGCACCTTCTCCCAATCGAACCCGGACTCCGCGAGATCCTTGAACATGGGCTTGGGCGTATTGCCGCCCGAGATAGCGAAGCTGGCCGTCTGTCTCTGCTGCAACGCTCCACTTAGCGCTTCAAGGACAAACTTCGCGCAGGCGGTCGCCGACTCGTCCGCAGACTTGGCGATGTGTATACGTTCCGAGGACACTCGATTAGACTCCAATGGTTAGCTCCTGTGCGCGGCCGAAAGCGGTTTCAAAAGCAGGATCCCGGCCAAGCAGCGATAGCTCTTCTTCGAGCAGAGCCCGAGGAGGCAGTTCAGGGATGTTGTACGTCCTTTCACGGCCGTTAGTACTGTGCAATCTCACGCTATCGGTTCCATTACGCTCGGCCATGATCTGCTCGCTTTCAGCGACCAGGCAAATCTTCTGCAGCGCAGGTCCGGAAGCTTCGCTCTTTATCCAGCGCACTTCGGCGCGCTGCGATCCCGACAGCCAACTGGCCAGATAAAGCATTCCAGTAGACGGACGTTCGCCACTATGCGTGATTTCGATGGTTCGAAAGGCTGCCAATTTATTAGCGCGAGCCGGATTATCGAAAAGCTGTGCAATCGGCTGCCGCCAGGAAGTAAGTCTCGCCCATTCGAGATCGGCCACAATGCGGCCCTTGCTCTGAAGGCGGTGTATCAGTTCGAAAGCATCAATGGCTTCGTAGCCGGCGGTATCGATTACCACTTTCGTGGAAAGGTCGAGAACCGCTTCCAGGCCGGCCTTTTGTTCCGCCGTGGCATCCGGACTCAAAGCGGCACGATGGCGGCACCAGAAAATCACCGGTAGATCGGCAACTGTAAGACCCGCTAGAGTAGGGCCGACGTTAGGCCAGCTATCGGGCCGGGCAGTAATTTCAATCTGTTCGCAACAGATCTGCTGCGCCTTACCAAACGGTTTCCAGCACTGCGCCAGTACCCGGGCCTCTAGATTGTGCTCCGCTTCGGGAGAAATCGTAATGACGATACCGCGGCTGGGATGCGCGCGCATCAGTTCCGCTATGGTTTGCGAACAGATATATCCGTCCTGCTCATCGGTGGCCACCAACAAAGTCATCGCGCAGGCGCGGAGAACGGTAGGCTTGCCCTGCTGCTTCTCTTCCTCGCCGAGCGAAGTCCAGAGCTTGCCTAAACTTTTCAATACCTGCTCAGGCTGGGCAGGATAGATCACGGAGGTACTCATGGAATTCTCCAGACATGCCCCTGACGCGCCAGCATTTCCTCTGATTCCTTCGGCCCCCACGAGCCGGCCGGATAGTTCGGGAATTTGAATTCGGTGCTGGCCCAGGCGTTGAGAATGGGCTCGACAATCTGCCAGCTGGCCTCTACCATGTCCTGGCGCGTGTAAAGCGTTGGGTCTCCAGTCATAGCATCGAGAAGCAGGGTCTCATAGGCGGTAGGAGAGCGCTCACCGAAGCTCGATCCATAGTTGAAGTCCATCGAAACAGGGCGTACGCGCATGCCGCTGCCAGGGCTCTTCGAGAGAAAGCGCAAGGAAATGCCCTCTTCGGGTTGAATGCGCAGCACCAAGAGATTGGGCCGCACCTCGCGCGGACCAGTCTTGGTCTCCTGCTGAAACAATCCGAGTGGAGGAGCTTTGAACTGTATGGCGATGTCGGTGACGCGCTTCGGCATCCGCTTGCCGGTTCTTATGTAGAACGGCACGCCTGCCCAACGCCAGTTATCGACAAAGAATGTAATAGCCGCGTAGGTGTCGGTTTGGGCTTTCGGATCAACGCTCTCTTCTTCGCGGAATCCCGGCAAATCCTGGCCCGCTACTTTTGCCGGACCATACTGGCCTGAAACGGCAAATTGGGGAACATCTTCCGGCTTTGTGATGCGAACTGCCTTCAGGAGCTTAGCGCGTTCGTCACGCACGTTAGTGGCGTCGAAGACGGACGGCGGCTCCATCGCGATAGTCGCCATTACCTGACTCAAGTGATTCTGAATCATGTCCCGCAGCGCGCCGGCTTCCTGGTAATAACCGCCGCGGCCTTCCACCCCGATGGACTCGGCGGCCGTAATTTGGATGTGATCTACATAGCGCCGGTTCCAAAGCGGTTCGAAGATACCGTTGCCGAAGCGGAACGCGAGAATATTCTGAACTGTTTCCTTGCCCAGGTAATGATCGATCCGGTAAATCTCAGATTCGTCAAAAACTTTCTGGATCTTGGAGTTCAATTCCTGAGCGCTTTGCAGATTATGGCCGAAAGGCTTCTCGATGATGACGCGACGCCATCCATTGCCGGAGTTCAGCTTGTGCTTGCCCAGTTCCTGAATGGCTTCAGCATAGTGGCTCGGCTGGGTAGACAAGTAGAAGAGGACATTACCCGCGGTCTGATGGGATTTCTCTACTTCGTCGAGCTTTCTGCCGATATCGTCGTAAGAATCCGGCTTATTGAGATCGCCAGGTACATAAAAGAGGCACTGCGCGAAGGAATTCCAGATTTCCTCGTCGAAAGGGGCATCTTCCAGAAACTTTGAAACCGAGTCTTTCATTTTGTCCCGGAAATCATCGTCGCTGAGAGGTGTACGGGAACTGCCTACAACGGCGAAGTTAGCGGAAATCCGGCGCTCGTAAAACAGGCGGTATAGCGAAGGCAGAAGCTTGCGCTTGGACAGATCGCCGCTGGCGCCGAAGATGACAATCGAACAGGGCGGAACGCGCCGGTCGAATCGTAATGAATCTCCAAGAGGATTGACTTCGGTTGAGGGCTGATAAGCAACGCTCATGATCTAATCCGATGATAGGCTACCTTCCGCGGCTGGCGCATCCTTTTAGCAAAGTGTTATGAATTTGTAAATGTCCGCAGCCAGCTTCGCCCTTATCTTATTGGACGATTTGATTTTCCGGGTGAAGATCGAAGACGCCATGAAGAAAGCGGGATTCGATTATCTGTTCGCCGCATCGGCCAAAGACCTGAACTCTAAGTTGCAGGAGCGGCGGCCGGCCCTAATTGTCCTGGACCTGAATTACAAAACGGATTCTTCGCTGGAAGTAATCACCGCGTTGAAAAGCAATCAGAAAACCAGCGGGATTCCGGTGCTGGCCTATGTCTCCCATGTTCAAGTGGACTTAAAGCAAGCGGCTCTGGAGAGAGGTTGCGACCGGGTGATCGCCCGCTCGGCTCTATCGCAGAATTTGCCGCAGGTTTTGAGCGACTTCCAGCGTGACACTCACCTATAAGGCTATGATTCAAGGGAAGGAGCACGTAGATATGTGGATTTCAGGAAATGCAATCGCGAGGTGGGCAGCGATAGCGGCGCTGGGAGCGGGCACAATTATGGCGGCCGAGGCTTTACCGCCGGTGGGCGAGACTGCGCCAGGCTTTACGCTTCCATCACAGGATGGAACCGATGTCAGCCTAAAGGATTTCCGGGGCAAGTACGTAGTGTTGTATTTCTATCCCAAGGACAACACTAAGGGCTGCACAATCGAAGCCCATAACTTTCAGCGCGATCTGGATAAGTATGAGAATGAGAACGCGGTAATAGTTGGCGTAAGCGTCGATTCCACGGACAGCCACAAGGATTTTTGCGCGAAGCAGGGACTTACTTTCAAGCTGCTGGCCGACACCGAAAAGAAGGTGGTTGAGAAGTACGGGTCGGAGCGCGAAATGAAGGGGATGCATATGGCGGCTCGAAACACTTTTCTTATCGATCCCGAAGGGAAGATTGTCAAGGAGTGGACCGGAGTAGATCCCAACACCCACAGCGAAGAGGTATTAGCTGCGCTCTCGTCAGCTGAAAAGAAGTAGTTTTCGATTCGTGGAAGTTGGGCGGCGGATCCTATTCGTCGCTTCCTTAGGAAACATAGGCGTATCTGCGGAATGGCATCTCCGGTCATTCCGCGTTCTCGCAGCCGAGCCCTTAAGAAACCCGCTAAAATAGACTTACCTTGAGGAGCCTACCTTGCTTTAGAGCACCGGGTCGATAAACATGAGCACCGGATTCATATTCGCTTTACTGCTGTTTTTTCAACCGTCTCTGCAAAGTCAGATTGCTGACAGCCTTTTCGACGATACCTTTTCAGGTATTTACAGGCTGTCGGCATTCGATTGGATGCTATTAGTTCCCTACTTCGGCATTCTCATCGTTCTGTCGATTTATGGAGTTCACCGCTACGAGACCATTCGGCGCTATCGGCGAGTCCGATTGAAGCTGCCAGAGTCCGCTCCGCTGCATTTTGACCATTTACCTCCGATTACCGTTCAGCTGCCGTTATACAACGAGCGCTATGTGGTGGAACGCCTTCTAGAAGAAGTCTGCCAGCTGAACTATCCTCGAGAACTGCTGCAGATTCAGGTACTCGATGACTCCACCGACGAAACTCACCCTTTCACAGAGCGGCTATGCTTCGAGTATCAGGCCGCCGGGCATCCGGTAGAGTACCGCCACCGAAAGAACCGGCACGGGTACAAAGCTGGGGCGCTGCAAGAGGGCTTGGAGAGCGCAACCGGCGAGTTCATCGCAATTTTCGACGCTGATTTCATTCCCCCTCGTGATTTTCTGCTGCAGACGGTGCATCATTTTGCCGACAAGCAGGTAGGCGTCGTGCAAACGCGCTGGACCTATCTCAACAAAGAAAACAACATACTTACCCAGGTGGAAGCAATGCTCCTCGACGGGCATTTCGTGCTGGAGCATGGCGCCCGCTGCGGGTCAGGGTTGTTCTTCAACTTCAACGGAACCGCCGGCGTTCTACGGCGCGCCATGATAGACGACGCCGGAGGATGGCAGCACGAGACGCTAACTGAAGACTCCGATCTCAGCTACCGTGCGCAACTGAAGGGTTGGCGCTTCGTTTATCTGCCGGGCATCGAGTGCCCTTCGGAGCTGCCGGTGGACACTTACGGATTTCAGGTGCAACAGGCTCGCTGGGCAAAGGGGCTGACACAGGTCGCGATAAAGCTGCTCCCCCGAATCTTAAAGGCTGACTTGCCGTTCCGGGTGAAAGCCGAAGCGTTCATGCACTTGACGCCGAATATCTCATACCCGCTAATGCTGATTATTTCAATGTTGATGCTGCCAGTAATGATCGTGCGGTTCTACATGGGAGTTTTTCAGATGGTCGCGATCGACTTTCCCTTGATCGTGGCTTCGTTCTGGTCAATTACCGCGTTTTATCTCTATGCACAGCGGGTGCTGTTCCCGAAGCAATGGTGGAAGTCGATCGCTTTCATCCCGATGTTGATGGCAGCCGGCGTGGCGCTCACCGTAAGTAACTCTAAAGGTGTTTTGGAAGCACTGTTCGGAGTTCAGACCAGCTTTGCCCGCACAGCAAAGTATGGATCACAGTCGAAGGCCAGCAGGCCGGCGGCCTACCGGCGGAGAAGCGGATGGCTTCCTTACATTGAACTGGCAATCGGATCTTATTTCATTTACATGGTGGATTTTGCCATTGAAACCATGAATTACCTTGCGGTTCCATTCCTGATGCTGTTTGTCTGCGGATACTATTGGGCGGCGTGCTCGACTTTGTACGAGGAATACCGGGGCAAGTTGCAGTGGCAGCGGGCGCGGAAGCTGGCGCAGGCTCGATAGAGCTGCCGGTCTTTGAACTACTTTCTTGCCATCCACCATCGAAACTCGACAGTGTGCTGATCCTTATCTCGAGGATGCGTCTGGCTATCACGGCAAAGCGGAGCGCATTGCGGTTCCTGCGACTCTGGAGGATATCCAGGAGATTGCCAGGCACTGCCGGGAGCACGCGATACCACTTACAGTGGCCGGCGCCGGTACCGGACTCACGGGTGCGCGGGTTCCACATGGGGGATGGCTGATTTCACTCGAACGTTTCCGGTTGTGCGAAGCAAGCAAAGGGCAAGCGCATTGCGGAGCGGGATTACTACTTAGCGACTTAGCGGCAGCGGCCGGAAAAAGCCGGCAATTCTTAGGTCCGAACCCAACCGAGACATCGGCATCCATCGGCGGTGTAGTCAGCACCAATGCGGGAGGCGCGAGAAGCTTCCACTACGGCCCGGTCCGGCAGCAGATTCTAGCCCTGGAAGTAACCTTCATGTCCGGTGAGACGCGCACCTTTCGGCGCGGAGACAGAGTGGACTTCCCCTTCAATGTGCTGCGCGCGCCCAACACCACGAAGAATGCCGCGGGCTACTGTTTGCGGCCGGATCTCGAGTGGATCGACTTGCTTGCCGGCAGCGAAGGAACATTAGGCATCATCTCCTCAGTCGACCTAATGCTGCGCACCGAACCTGCCGCCGTGCTCAGCGGAGTCGTTTTTTTCGCCAGCGACGAGGCGGCGATGGAGGCTGTGGATGCGTGGCGGCCGCTTCCGGAATTAAGATTGTTGGAATATCTGGACGAGAATGCCCTCGGGCTGCTGAGGCCGCAATACGGGCAAATTCCCGATGGCAGCCGGGCGGCGCTAATGATCGAACAGAATCTGGCGTCGGAGGATGACGAAGAAGTGGATCACTGGACCGAACGGCTGGCGCTTCAGCGGGCAGACGAAGAAGGCTCCTGGTTTGGATTCAGCGCTGCGGAACAGGAGAAATTCAGGGCTTTCCGGCATCTTCTGCCCGCGATGGTGATCGATCGCGTCCGGCACAACGGCTTTCCCAAATTCGGAACCGACTTTGCCGTCCCGCTTGATAAAGGGCGGGAGATACACCGGTTCTTCCGTGCAGAGTGCGAGCGCAGGATGAAGGGTAAGTACACCATCTTCGGTCATGCCGGGGACGCCAATAACCACATCAATCTGCTGCCCGGGAACCGGAGAGAAGCAGATGAATGCGAGGCGCTGATGGAGACATGCGCGAGCCGTGTTGTGGAGTTAGGCGGAACCATTGCGGCGGAACACGGCATCGGCAAAATAAAGACACATCTGCTGAAGATGATGTATTCGCCTGAAGAAATCGAGAGGATGCGGCAGGTAAAGCGCCACCTTGATCCTGATTGGCTTCTCGGCCAGGGCAATATCTTCGGCCAGTAACTCGACAGCATGAGAGCTCTCGTGCAGCGAGTCAGCGAAGCCAGCGTCCGGGTTGATGGAAAGTTGGTGGGCGAAATCGGCCCGGGCCTTCTGGTTTTTCTGGGAATCACACACGAGGACTCCGCTCCGGACGCACTGGCACTGGCCAGAAAAATTGTCCAGTTAAGAATCTTCCCGGACCTTAGCGGGAAAATGAACTGCAGCCTAACTGATGCCGGAGGCAAACTGCTGATTGTGTCTCAGTTTACTCTGTACGGAGAAACTGCGAAAGGGAATCGCCCTTCGTTTTCAGCGGCAGCCTGCGCTGGTAAAGCCGAGCCTCTTTATGCCGACTTCGTCAGGTTTTGCCGGGAAACTGGCGTAACTGTCGAGACAGGAAGATTCGGGGCAGACATGAAAGTGTCTCTCATAAATGACGGGCCAGTGACACTAATGTGCTCTAGCGGTAGTTAGCCGCGTTAGTATAAGATTTAGTTCTATTACCGCTCCAATAAATTAAGATATGGCAAAAGCCTCCGCTTTACCTAACCGCGAAATACTTGAAGCAGCTCTCCAGGGATTGGAACTGCAAAGAGAAAAGCTTGAACAGCAGATAGCGCAAGTAAGAGCGCTCTTAGGAGGCCGCGTTGGCCGGCCGCCTAAAGCTGCTGCGAGTCACAGCGAAAAAGTCTCCGCCTCCACCAACGGCCGCCGGAAACGCCGGGAACTTAGTCCTGAAGCGCGAAAGCGAATAGCCGTCGCGCAAAAGAAACGCTGGGCAGCTTTCCGGAAAAGCCAGTGATAAATTCCATTGTGTAAGTGGCTGCCGCGGTGAACGCCTCGCATGATTGTCGGCATTGGTACGGACCTTGCTGAAGTTACCCGGATCGAGCGAAGTATTTCCCGTTTCGGGTCACGTTTCTTAGACCGGATCTACACTTCGCGAGAGCAGCGCTACTGCAGCAGCAAAGCCAACTCGAACGAGCGCTTTGCTGCCCGTTTCGCGGCGAAAGAAGCGGGAATGAAGGCCATTGGAACGGGCTGGAACTTCGGAGTACGCTGGGTGGATTTCGAGGTGACTAACGAACCTTCCGGCCGCCCGACTTTAGCGCTGTCCGGCGTAGCGAAGAATTTCGCGGAGCGGCTGGGAGGGAAACGCATCTCACTCTCGCTTACGCATACCGCCGAAATGGCCTTCGCTGTAGTAATCCTTGAAGATGGAAACTAATGCGACCGGGAACCGCCAGCAGCCACGCTACGGGTCCGGAGTTGAGCATCTTCCAGACGCTTCGATTCCTGGTAGGTGAAGACCATCCGGTGAATTACGGTCAGGTTCCCGACAACGGCAATTACCCAGAGAACCGGCGCCATGCGGTCGAATAACGCGCCGATGATAAGCAAGACAACTCGCTCCGGGCGCTCCATAAAGCCTACTTTGCAGGTTGGAATGATGTTCTCAGCTCTGGTACGGGTATAGCTGATCATCACCGACGCGGTCATGACAATTGCGGTCAGCACAACGTAGGCAGGACGGTTGATGGCTCCGTAATAGACCAGCAAACCCATCAGCAGTGCCAGATCGGAGTAGCGGTCCAGGACGGAATCGAAAAAGCCGCCGAAGCGGGTTACCTGATTGGTGGCCCGGGCGACACGGCCATCCACCATATCGAATAGGCCAGCGAAAATAATAATGACTCCAGCCGTTGTAAATTTCCCCATCGCCAGAAAGGTGGCAGCGGCAATGTTAATCAGCAATCCGATAAACGTAAGGACGTTTGGGTTGATCTTCGACAGGGCTAACCCTCGCACAATCAGTCGAATGATCTTATTCGCTCCCAAGCCAATCGCGCGAGTGTAAGTCATCTGCTGAATCTCTCTCCTAGGCGGCGGGGACGTCGTGAATGGTAACCAGGCTGAGCACTTCCATCTCTCTTAATCCGTCTGGGATCTGGATCTTCACGGTATCTCCTACCCGCTTGCCCAGCAGACCTTTTCCAATCGGCGAACTGGTAGAGATTTTCCCGGCGCTGACATCAGTTTCCTCGCTGGTGACCAGTTTATAAGCGATCTCTTCGTCTTTGGACATGTCCAGGACAACGACTTCGGAGCCCAAGCCAACGCGGTCTCGCGGAATTTTTGAGAAATCGATCATCGAGAACTCCCGGAGGCGCGCCTGCACCTGACCGAGTTTGGCGTTTACAAAGGCCTGCCGTTCTTTAGCGGCATGGTACTCCGCATTCTCGCTTAGATCGCCATGCTCGCGCGCTTTGAGGATCTCTTTAGGAAGTTCGTTCCGCAGCTCGTACTCGAGGGCAGCGACTTCGTCTTGCAGCTTTTTCTTCAAATCCTCCATATTGCGCTCTGCCTATTATAAGAACTCAAGTGGGCGTTTTGAAACTGTTATTCGGAAGAGTGTAGTACCTTTCTGGGGTTCACTCGAGCAGCGCCGCGCCGGTGAACTGGTCTTTAAACCCCTAAGTAGCCGGAAATTGTTACAATTAGAAACGAAGGATACTATTTATTTGTCATGGCTAGCAAACCACCCTTTGCGCAGGGCGCGCAGATTGAACACACCAAGTTTGGCCTCGGTTCGGTGCTTTCGTGCAATGACGAGTACACCGTAATTAAGTTCGACGAGGCAGGCGAGAAGAAGTTTGTCACTTCCATGGTGGTGCCTGCCCTGAAAAAGAGCGACCGTCAACCTCCCGTGGAAAAGCGGAGAGCAACCCGCAAAAAGGCGGCTGCGCCAGCGGCTGTCGCGGGAGCGTAAGAACCAGACCGGATGAAAGCCGGAGTCGTTGTTTTTCCAGGAAGCAATTGCGATCACGATGCCTGGTACTCCCTAAGCCGCAATTTGGGAGTTCCGGCAGCCTTCGTCTGGCACCAATCAAATTCGTTAGGGGACGTCGACGCCGTGGTGATACCAGGCGGATTCTCTTACGGAGACTACTTGAGATGTGGCGCTATCGCTAAATTTTCTCCGGTAATGGGCGCGGTTCAGAGGTTTGCGGCTGATGGCGGCCTTGTTCTGGGGATTTGCAATGGCTTTCAAGTACTGACCGAAGCAGGATTGTTGCCGGGAGCGCTGGTAAGAAATGCAAACCTTAAGTTCGTTTGCCGCTCAGTACCCGTACAAGTGGTAACTACCAATAGCCCATTTACCCACGGTGCGAAAGATGGACAAATCGTAAGCTTGCCGATTGCGCATGGTGAAGGCTGCTACGTAGCGGACGAATGGACTCTCGACATGCTCGCCGCGGAAGACCGGATCGCCTTGCGGTATAACGAGAACCCGAACGGCTCCATGCGCAATATAGCCGGAATTCTGAATGCGGAACGCAATGTTTTAGGTATGATGCCCCATCCGGAGCGCGCCGCCGACCAGTTGTTAGGCGCCACCGATGGAATGATGCTCTTGCAATCGATGCTATCTGCTGCCGGTCGATCTTCCGGCGTGAGCTCAGAAGTATTGTCCAAAGCATGAGCATTACGCCTGACGTAATCGCGGCCCATCAACTGACCACTGCCGAATACGAGAAGATCGCCGGTTTGCTTGGGCGGGAACCGAATTTAACCGAGCTCGGCATCTTCGGAGTGATGTGGAGTGAGCACTGCTCCTATAAGAGCACCCGGGTACACCTGAAGAAGCTGCCCACTGAGAGCAAGTACGTTCTGCAAGGCCCTGGAGAGAACGCCGGAATCATTGATATAAGCGATGCGGATATCAGCTCCGGAAACCTTGGCGACCGGCTGGCGATTGCGTTCAAGATCGAAAGTCATAATCATCCCAGCTTTATCGAGCCCTTTCAAGGTGCTGCGACTGGCGTCGGCGGCATCCTGCGGGATATCTTCACCATGGGCGCGCGTCCGCTGGCGGTGATGGATTCGCTCCGCTTCGGCAAGCTGGATGAGAGCCCGGCGGGCAATCGGAACCGCCGCATCGTGGAAGGGGTTGTTTCCGGAATTGCGCACTACGGCAATTGCTTCGGCGTGCCTACCGTGGGCGGCGAGTGCGCCTTTGATGAATGCTACGATGGCAATCCCATGGTGAACGTGTTTGCGCTGGGCATATTCCGCCACGACGAGATTTTCTACGGGAAAGCTACCGGAGTAGGCAATCCTGTGATCTACGTGGGAGCGAAGACCGGGCGGGACGGCATTCATGGCGCTTCCATGGCGTCGGCGGAGTTCACGGAAGAATCGAAGCAGAAGCGCCCCAATGTTCAGGTCGGCGACCCGTTTATGGAGAAGCTGCTTCTGGAAGCGTGTCTCGAAGCCATGAAGACGGGGGTCATCGTCGGTATTCAGGACATGGGAGCCGCGGGACTCACGTCGTCCACCTGCGAGATGGGTAGCCGCGCCGGTACGGGTATCGAAATCGATCTCGATCTGGTTCCACAGCGGGAGACCGGGATGAGCGCCTACGAGATGATGCTCTCTGAATCGCAGGAACGAATGCTGCTGGTCGCCCAAAAGGGTCGCGAGAGAGAGATTTTTGAGGTCTTCGAGAAGTGGGGTCTGGACGCCGCTACCATCGGCATCGTAACAGCAGATGGCATGCTGCGAGTGAAGCATTCTGGGTCGGTGGTCGCTGAGATTCCGAATCGCGCTTTGGCCGACGAGGCGCCGCGATATAACCGGCCGTACACCAAGCCTCTGCGCACGGCTCCCATGAAGACTCCCCCGATTCAGAGCGGCAGGCCGTTTGGCGAAGATTTGAGAGCGCTCTTGAGTTCCCCCGATCTATGTTCGAAGCGCTGGATTTGGGAACAATACGATCATCAGGTCCGGACCAACACCATCGCCGGACCGGGTTCTGACGCTGCTGTTATCCGCATCAAGGACACCGGAACGTCGGTCGCCATGTCACTCGATGGAAATGGGCGCTACTGCTCGCTCGATCCACGCCAGGGAACCAAGCTGATTGTGGCGGAGTGCTATCGCAATCTTTCCACGGTGGGCGCTCTGCCGGTAGCGACGACGAATAACCTGAACTTCGGGAATCCGGAACGGCCGGAGATCATGGCCCAGATTGTCGAGTCCATCGAGGGCCTGGCGGAGGCGTGCCAGTTCTTTGAAGTGCCGGTGACCGGCGGGAATGTGAGTCTCTACAATGAGACGCTCGGCTCACCCATTTTGCCAAGTCCGGTAGTCGGTCTCGTGGGCATTCTCCCTACCGCCATTGCGACTCCCTCCACTTTCCAGTCGGAGAATGCCACGGTGATGTTGTTAGGCGGCCTGGGGAGTCCGCATTACGACGAATTAGGTTCCACCCAGTTTGCCAAGGTAATCGGCAAGGGCTTGTGGGGCCGGCCGCCGGTCCTCGACATGGATTACGAAAAGCGGGTCGGCGGAACCATCAGGGAGCTGGTGCGGGATGGAGTTCTGGAATCTGCCCACGACCTGGGCGAGGGCGGCCTGGCGGTCGCCATCGCGGAGAGTTCGTTCGGCACGGCGGGCGTTGGCGCGGCAATAACGTTAGAAAGCGGCTTGCAGCCTGAGTTGTTGCTGTTTCACGAGGGACCATCCCGCATCCTGGTTTCCACCAGGCAGCCGGAGCGAGTAGCTGCCGCGGCGAGTAAAAACGATGTCGAAGCGATGACAATCGGCGTTACACTCGAATCGAGAGTAACGGTTGCAAACCGGGGCGAGACCCTGATCGACATCTCCGTGAACGAACTTCAAAAAGGTTGGACTAATGCTCTCGAATTGCTGCTCCACAATCCCGTGTTGGTGTAAATAGATGCCTGAAGCAGACGAAGATTGTCCGTTCGACAAACTGCATGAAGAATGCGGCGTATTCGCCATTTACGATCATCCAGAAGCGGCTAACCTTGCGTATTTGGGGTTGTATGCGCTGCAGCATCGCGGGCAGGAGAGTGCCGGAATCGCTTCCAGCGACGGACGCAAGATCCACGCTTTACGGAGCATGGGTCATGTGGCGGAAATCTTCACGCCGGGCGTTCTGAACGAATTACCGGGCAAGCTGGCAATTGGGCATACACGCTATTCGACGGCAGGCGACGCAACTTTACGGAATGCTCAACCGTTGTCGGTGGCCTGCAGCAAAGGTCAAGTTGCCGTAGCGCATAATGGCAACCTGACAAACGCAATCGAATTGCGGCGCGATCTGGAAGCGGACGGCTCGATATTCCAAAGCACCAGCGATACGGAGGTGATTCTGCACCTGGTGGCGCGATCGCACGAACGGACTCTGGCGGGGGCTTTGCGGGAGGCTCTGCTGCAAATCGAGGGGGCATTCTCGCTGGTTTTCCTGGCCGAAGACCGCATCATCGTGGCGCGCGATCCGCACGGTTTCCGTCCTTTAGCGATGGGGAAGCTGGAGTTGGACGACGGCGCTCAAGTGGTCGTTTTTGCTTCCGAAACGTGTGCTTTCGATCTGATTAACGCGACCTATATAGGCGATGTCGAACCCGGCGAGATGGTGATTGCCGGGCCTGAAGGCGTAACCCGGGAACGCTACACGCCGCCCGGTGTGACCGCGCATTGCTCCTTTGAACACGTCTACTTTTCGCGGCCTGATTCGATTGTGTTCGGGAAAGCGGTGGCGGAATCGCGCGAACGCATGGGCCGGCGGTTGGCTCACGAGCAGCCAATAGCAGCCGATGTCATCGTCCCCGTGCCCGATTCCGGAGTCTCGGCCGCCATCGGTTATGCCGCGGAATCCGGAATTCCTTACCAGCAGGCATTGATCCGTAATCACTATGTCGGCCGAACCTTTATCGAGCCGTCCCAGGCCATCCGCGACTTCGGCGTGAAGCTCAAATTGAATCCGGTGCGTTATCTGCTGCAGGGAAAGCGCGTGATCCTGGTGGACGATTCCATCGTGAGGGGCACAACCAGCCGCAAGATTGTCAGGATGGTGCGGAATGCGGGAGCGACCGAGGTGCATGTACGCATCTCCTGCCCTCCGACCATTTCCCCTTGCTATTACGGCGTCGATACACCCTCACGCGAGGAACTCATCGCGGCGAACAGCACAATCGAGGAGATCCGCGAGTTTGTCGAAGCGGACTCTCTGGCTTACTTGTCGATGGAATCCCTGCGCGAGTCTATAGGAGACTCGGAAGACCAGTTCTGCTACTCCTGCTACACGGGTGAGTATCCGACACTGGTGCAAATCGGCGAGATTGCAGTCGCTAAAACCGGTTGCTGTTAACGGGAACTATCTTTGCAGTTCTGCGAGAACCTGCGCTTGAATCAGTTCCGTAATCCGGCCGCGGTCTTTCAGATTCAGATCGTCAGTGGCAATTGGCGGCAGCACCCGCAACGTTACGTCGCCGGATAACGCCACTCCGGAGCCGAACGGAAGAACATCCCGGGTCCCGATTAAGACGATGGGCACCAAAGGCACAACTGCGCGAATGGCGATATAGGTTGCGCCTTCTCTAAAAGGCTGCAGAACTCCGTCGTGCGAGCGGCCTCCTTCGGGAAAAATAAGCAGGGAAATGTTCTTGCTGCGGACGACCTGGGCGGCCAGCGCCAGTACTTTTACAGCAGCGCGCGCGTCTCCGCGAGGCACGGGAACGTGTCCTGCCCGTTTGAGATGATGGCCCAAAAACGGTATTTCGAATAAGCCGCTCTTCGCCAGAAAGCGAAACTGCACGGGAAGCGCCGAGAGCGCCACCGGCGTATCCATGTAGCTCGCATGGTTCGCCACAAAAACGTAGCTGCCGCCCGGCTTTATGTGCTCCAATCCTTCGACGCGAACACGTATTCCGCTCGCGGCAAGAAGCGTGCGGGCCCACACCCGGGAAAGCGAAACTTGCAGCACGCCTGTTTTGTCGAAAAACGAGAGCAGGATGCCCAGCGTTCCGAAACCGATAGTGGCCAGAATGATGACCGGATCGGCGAGCAGTAGCCCGCGCAGCTTTCTCATTCGGACAGATAACTCATTCCTGGTTCCGGCTCACCCAGGCCCTATTTTACGAAGCACCCTCGCGCGGACTTCACCAACCAAAAACAGAGAGCCAGTAAAAATCACGGCCGCTTCGGGAGGGGCGGTCTTCGCGGCCGCGATGGCCTCGGGAACGTTTGCCGTAATCACCGCATCGGGGCGATTCGCCAAGTCGGCTACGATCTCCGGACGCAGAGCTCGAGGGAAGTCCGGCGCGGTAAGAATCAAGCGGTCGGCGAGCGGGAACAGCGTGGCGATCACTTCATCGATGGCCTTATCGCGCATGGTTCCATAGACCATCCAAACTGGCCGGCCCGCCAGAAACTCCTGAATGTAGTTCGACAAAGCAGCGGCGCCGGCAGGGTTGTGCGCGCCATCCAGAATAAGGTCCGGAGCTTCGGAAAGAAGCTCCAGGCGGCCAGGCCAGAGAACACCGGCTAATCCACGTTGAATGGCAGGAACAGGAACGCCGAGCTGCTGGCTGGCCACAATCGCGGTCAGGGCATTCTCCAGTTGATGGCGGCCTGGCAAAGCACACAGGTATTCGGCGCCCTGGAACTGAAACCGGCAGTCCCGCGAAGAGAACCGCACATGCTTCACTTCAAGTCCGGCTGTTTCCACAAGCGGAGCATTCCGCAATTCCGCCTGCCGCTCGATCACTGCTTGCGCCGGCTTCGACTGTGGCGACACAACCGTTGGGATACCCGGCTTAATGATGCCTGCTTTCTCTCCGGCGATCGCCTCCAGCGTGCTCCCCAGAAAGCTTTCGTGGTCGAACGCAATCTGCGTGATGACGGACAGACAAGGAGAGATGACATTGGTAGCGTCCAGCCGTCCACCGAGCCCGACTTCAATCACGCTGACGTCGCAGGCCGGTACACCGGCGTTTCCGGCAAACAGCCAAAACGCCATCGCAGTTACGGTTTCGAAATAAGAAGGATGCGCATCGATGGCAGCTTCGGATTCTAACTGTCCAGCGGCGCGATGCACGGCCTCAAAAGCACTTGCGAACTGTGTGTCGCTGACCGGTTTCCCGTCGATTTGAATCCGTTCGGTTGGCTGAATGAGATGCGGCGAAGTAAACAGGCCGGTACGCCGGCCGGATTGGCTGAGCGCCGACGCGATCATGGCTGAGGTAGAGCCTTTGCCGTTGGTCCCGGCGACATGCACAAAGCGGCCTTTGCGTTCCGGATGGCCCAGGCGCTGAAGCAAGATTTGAATACGATCGAGGCTCCATTTCGCGCCTACCTTCAGCTCGTTTCCCAGCGCGTAGAGGAAACGCACCGACTCGGGGTAGTTCATGCCCGCCTACTGCGCCTGTGGCTTCCGGCGCTGCAGAATGGGAGCGATCAGCTGATACACATCCCGCGCCACTACGTAATTCCCCGCCCCGGTCGGGTGAATACCATCCGGCTGCATCAGAGAGGCATCGCGGTAGACATTTTTCAAAAGGAACGGAATGGAGGCAATCCCATATTTTTTCGCTAAGGCGGGAAACATAGCCGTGAACGGCCCCACGTATTCAGGTCCGTAGTTGGGGGGCAGAGTAATTCCAAGAAGCACCAACGGAATCTTCGCAGCGCGCAGGCGGTCGATCATCGATTCGAGATTGCGGCGCGTCACGTCCACCGGTATTCCTCGCAGCCCGTCGTTGCCGCCGAATTCAAGCATCACCAGCACGGGCTTGGCGGCGATGACGTTATCGATCCGGGCCAAACCGTCAGTGGTGGTGTCTCCGCTGACTCCCTGATTTTCGACACGGTAATCGAGATTGTTTGCATCGAGCAATTCTTGCAGTTGCTCGGGATAGCTGCGCCCCGCAACTCCCGCGGTCAGGCTGTCGCCGAACGCGATGATTGCGGGACCCTGATGAGCAATTGCCGGCGCAAGCGAGGGCGCGGCTCCAGAGCGTGCAGACGGCTGCGATGGAGTTGGAGAAGGACTTTTTTCGCGCGGCTTACTGCCGCAACCTGCCACATAAAGCGAAAAAATGACAGACAAGCAGCAAGCGGCTAGGCGGCGGGAATGCATGTAATGACGATCTAACGCTTACGACAGCGATGATCGCACAAGCCATCGATAGGGCCTCTGGTGGTTGGCGGGGTGCTCCCAGGCAATCTGGCTACCATAAGGGCATGCCTCGCAACTTTCTCCGGGAACATGAATACGTCAGTTGAATCGCCAGCGGCGATTGCCGTCGACCGCCTGGGAAAGGTGATCGAGAATGGTGCAAGCCGGGTCGAAATTCTACACGACGTATCCTTCTCCATTCCGTCCGGTCAGTTTGTAGCCATCATGGGCGCTTCGGGAAGTGGAAAAAGTACGCTGCTGGGACTGATGGCCGGGCTCGACACGGCAACGTCGGGAAGGGTGGTGCTCGACGGAACTGACATTACAAACATGCGCGAAGACGATTTGGCGCGCCTTCGCGGCAAGAAAATCGGGTTCGTCTTTCAGTCGTATCAGCTGGTTTCGACGCTAACCGCGGAAGAGAACGTCCTGCTTCCCGCCGAGTTCAGCGGCTTGGAAAAGGGCGCCAGGGAGCGGGCGCGCAACCTGTTGCTGCGGGTGGGCCTGGAGAACCGCGGCCATCACTACCCGGTTCAACTTTCGGGCGGCGAACAACAACGAGTAGCCTTGGCGCGAGCCTTTATTACGCATCCGCCACTGCTGATGGCGGATGAGCCGACGGGCAACTTGGACAGCGCGAACGGCCAGCACATTCTCGACTTACTGATCGATCTGAATCGCGAAGAAGGCACTACGCTCATCCTGGTAACCCACGATCAAAAATTGGCGGCGTACGCCGATCGCGTGATCGTCATGCATGACGGTCACATTTTGACGGACGAAATGACCGGGAATCAGACCCGGACTCCGGCGAATCAGTTATCGGAAGTCTAGGTAGTGTTTATCAAAACCGCTTCGAAAATAGCCGCTCGCGATTTGCGGGCTTCCTCTGGCAAATTTCTCTTCGTAACGGCCGCGGTGGCGATTGGCGTCGCGGCGCTGACGGGCGTGAAGGGGTTCGGCTTCGCGTTTCGCGGCATGCTGTTGAGCAATGCGAAGCAGCTGATTGCAGCCGATCTGCAGGGCCAGACCTGGAACGATCTCGATACAGACCAGCTTAAAAGACTGGAGACGCTGGCGCGCAAAAACGGCCGGTTGACCCAGGTGACCGAAACGGTGTCGATGGCGCGCCCGGTAAAGGGGCGGGTGCCGCAGATGGTCTCGGTGAAAGGCGTAGACCCGCGAGTCTACCCTTTTTACGGCGACTTCGCTTTGGAACCTTCGAAACCGCTGGCGACGCTGCTGGCCGACGATCGGTCAGTGGTGGTCACCCCGGAATTAACCTTGCGCATGGGCGTGAAACGCGGCGATCTCATACGGCTGGGCGGGAAAGATTTCCGGATTGCGGGGACCATCGAAGCGGAGCCCGACCGTTTGGCCTCCGGGTTCGGGCCGGGCATGCGGGTGATTATGAATCGCGATGCGCTGGAGCAGACCGGGTTGATTCAGTTCGGCAGCCGTTCAGCCAAGCGCTTTCTGTTCAAGCTGAATCGCAACGCCGATCTGGATTCGGTGCGCAAGCAGTTGAAGAGCATTGTGCCGCGCGTGTTCATTACCGACTATCGTGAAGGCAGCCCCACGGTTGGAAGAGCGATCGACAACACCACCACGTTCCTCAGCCTCATCAGCTTGATCGCGCTGATCGTAGGGTCGCTAGGCGTAGCCGTGGCCATGTATTCGCATTTGCAGCAGCGCATGGACACGATTGCGATTTTCAAGGCTCTGGGCGCGCGCTCAAACCAGGTAATCTCGATTTACCTGATACAGACCTTATGGATCGGATTGGCCGGCGGCGTGATCGGAGTTGCCATAGGCGCGCTGGTGCAGCGTACTTTTCCAGCTTTCATTCAGGAGTTTTTCGATCTGCTTCCCGCCGTGCCGTGGGATTGGTCGTTCAGCATTCAAGGTGTTCTGGTCGGCGTTTTGGCCACGCTGTTGTTTACGCTGACTCCGCTGCTGAGCGTCCGGAATATTCGTCCCAGCCTGGTATTCCGGCGCAATATGCCCGATGGCGCATCCGCGCAGCGCAGGTTCCAACGCGAGCATCTGGTGGCGGCCGGCAGCGCGCTTGCCATTGTTGCGGGATTTACCGCTATCGCCGCCTGGCTTAGCGGATCGTGGCGCATGGGCGCTTATTTTGTCGCAGGATTAGCAGCCAGCATCGGCCTTCTACTCGCCACGGCCTCGGCATTACTGGCGGTTCTGAAGCGCGCCGTTCGCTCGTTTGGCTCGCGGTTGCCTCCGCAGATCCGGCATGGGGCGGCCAATCTTTACCGGCCCGGGAGCCAGGCCCGTTCCGTTCTGGTCGCTCTGGGAGTGGGCGTCATGTTCACGCTCGCAACCTATCTTCTGCAGAACACCGTCTTGCGGCAGGTCAGAGGCGAAGGACCGAAGCGCGAAGGAAATCTCTTTCTGCTGGATGTCCGGGATACGCAGGGAGTTTCAAAGCTCATTGAAGGGCAGCCGGGTGTAACCGGCAAAGTCCAACTGGTGGGTTATATCGTTTCGCGGATGCTATCAAAGAACGGTGTCCCAACCGGGGATTTGCCGCTAACACAGCAGCGCAAAGACCGGTCGCAGGTGATCCGCATCAATACCGCGGAAGCTGCGCCGGAGGGCCTGGAAATAAGGCAGGGGCGTTGGTGGGACGCCGCCAGCGCGACTCCGCAACTCGCCGTCTCAGAGCAGGCAGCTCACGAATATGGATTGGCGCTCGGAGATCGATTGGCGTTTCAGGTTGCCGGCCGCACCATGACTGCGCCCCTGGTGGCTGTTTTCAGGCGGTCGCAAAGGTCGGCTGTACGTTACGACTTGGTTTTTCCCCGCTTGGCGCTGCAAGGCTTGCCCGTGGTTTACTATGGCGCCGCGCACGTCGAGCCTAAGCACATTCCCGGCATAGAGCGGAAGCTGTTCGAGCGCTTTCCGGCGGTCACCGTGATGAATCTGGCGGACATTCTGCAGAAGGTGCAGCAGGCTATCGATCAAGTGGCGCTGGTGGTGAGATTTCTAGCTGGGTTTGCCATTTTTGCGGGCATCATTATTCTCTCGTCGAGCGTGGCCGGCACGCGTTACCGGCGCATTCGGGAAGTGGCGATTTTGAAGACTCTGGGCGGAACCCGAGCCAAGATTCGCACCATCTTCTCAGTGGAATTCACCATTCTTGGACTGGTGGCCGGTTTGATTGGCGGGCTGCTGGCGAACCTATTTACCCGCCTGGTGGCGGAACGGTTTCTGGAAGGCTCGTTCGATTTCGATGCGCTTTCGGTCCTGCTGGCCATGCTGGGCACGGCAGTGCTGGCGAACCTGGCCGGTTGGCTGGCCAGCTTCCGCATTCTCGACCAGCGGCCGTTGGAAGTGCTTCGGGGCGAATAATCCGGCGGCGAACCGTGATTTACTGGGAACGTGCGCTTTACAATTCTTACCCTCGCCATGCTCTTTACGCTGCTGCTGACGGCGGCTTGCGGACCGCGCGAAACGCCCGGCGAAAAGCATGAGGATGCCAATTCTCCAGCTGGCAAGCTGGGGCAGGCGGCTCATAAGATCGCAGTTCAAGCGAACAAGGCCGGGGCTGCGGTTGCGCGTGACCTGAGTAAAGCGGCCCACGATGCTCACGAGGGGTGGAAGGAAGAAAAACGCAAGAGCCGCGCCAAGCAAGGCAAGTAACAGTACAAGGCAAGTAACAGTAAAGGATGGCCAGACGCCGATTCTTTGTTCCAGAGATCCGCCGCGGAACAGCCGAGCTAACCGGAGCCGATTCAGAGCACCTGGTGAGGGTTCTGCGATTGGAGCCGGGCCAGATGCTCGAAATTTCTGACAACCGGAAGGTCTATCTGGCCGAAGTAGAGACAGCCCGTAAGTCGCTGGTTTCGTTTGCCATCAAAGAAGAACTGCACACGCCAGAACCTGGAGTAAATCTCACGCTTCTCGCGGCGCTGTTCAAGTTTGATCGCTTCGAGTGGCTGGTTGAGAAGGCGACTGAACTCGGAGTGGCTGCGATTCAGCCAGTGGAGGCAATTCGATCGGAACGGGGACTTGCCCAGGCTGCGGCAAAGCGCCGCGCCCGATGGCAGAAAATCGCGCTCGAGTCGAGCCAGCAATCCAGGCGCGCCCATCTTCCCGAGGTTCACGCCGCTGTCAGCTTCAAAAATGCGATTCGAAGCCAATTCGATGTCCGCATGCTACTTGACGAAACGCCGGGCGCGAAAGCTATCTGGGAACAAATTCCAAAAGAGCGGAGTCAAAACCAGCACGTCGCGATCCTGCTGGGGCCGGAAGGCGGCTGGACAGAGGGCGAGCGCGACGATGCACTGGGGGTCGGCTGGATTTCCTGTGGATTAGGACCGACTGTTTTGCGAGCCGAGACAGCCGGCGTAGCGGCCCTGTCGATAATCAGCGCGGCCTGGCAGGCGGCGGACTCTCTCAAGCCTGCGAACGAATGACCGCGGCGTGAACTGGCTGGCTGCCCACCGAGAGCATTGTAAATAAGGAGGCGCCTGACTTGCTGATTACGATAGCCGGGTTGGTGCGGATGGCAGGAATTCGGATCACCGCCAGGTCTCCCGAACTGCGATTCAGGATCAGCGCATATTGGTCGTCAGGCGTAATGGTGATGTAAGTGGGGTGCTCCGCTACGTCCACCAGTCCGATCACTTTCCGAGAATCTATGTTGAGAACGCATATATCGGATCCGCTGGCGCTGGCGACAAACAGCAGCGCCGGATTGGCTGAAGAGGCCATGACGCCGGGATCGCGGCCGGCGAGCACGGTTTGATCCACCTGCAGCACCCGGTAGGGGAAGACAATGGCCACGCCATCCATGCCTTCACCGGTTACAAAAAGTTGTCCCTGGTCTTTTCTGTCGAAACAGAGATTTTCCGGGTTCATCGCGAGCGGGAGATCGGCAATGGGTTCGAGCTTGGGAACGGAAAGCGCGGTCAGCGAGCGGCCGGCCAAATTTGCCACCAGCAGCAGGCGTCCGTCGGCGCGAAAGCGGAGATCACCGATGCGCCCGCCCAGCTGCCTGCTCCAGCGCTTGCCGGATGCGAAATCGAACAGTTCCACCCACCCGGACTCCCCTTCGGAAACCGCTAACAGGTCGTGAGCGGGATCAAGCGCGACCGCGTCCATCGCATACGGCTTGGCTTTCAGCTGGTGGGTTCGTCTCGTTTTAAAGTTATCCACCTCCGCGCGAGTGAGTTCCGCCGTTTCGGGAGAAATGCCGAGCAAAGCCTTACCGTCAGGAGTTTGGCGGATCTGCGTCACTCCCGGGCCAAGGTGGACGGAGCTAATGGCTTTGCGCGCAGGGCTGATCAGGTGTACGCTGCCGCTGGCGGGCGTAAGAACGTATGAGACGCCGTTGTTTCCGGGCACCACGGCGGTTGGGGCCGCACCCAGCGGAATGGGCTCTTCCAGCCGGAACTCCATTAGATTGACGACGCAAAGGGAATTTTCGCCCGCCGTGGCAATCAGCGCATATCCGGGGAAGCCTGTGCCCTTACGCCTTCCGCACGCCGCCGTAAGGCCCAACCCGGCTCCGGCCAACCAGGTGCGGCGAGTGGTCCTCACCACCCCTCTTCCCTTCCCCGTGAAATCCCGCAAAAGTCTGAAAACATTGTGCTTTTACCGTTTGCAAGCGGTAGTACACCCCTATGTTACTCTGAGGATTCTTTACCGCACTGATAGTTCCCTGACATGAATTTCCGGTCTATTTTCAGCCTTATCTCGTCTGATCTCGCCATCGATCTGGGAACTGCTAACACGCTGGTCTATGCCAAGGGGAAAGGCATTGTGGTGAACGAGCCGTCGATTGTCGCTATTAATAAGAACACCGCCGGCATTGAAGCAGTGGGGAGAGAGGCTAAGGAGATGGTGGGCCGGACGCCGGGGAATATCGTCGCCATCCGGCCCATGAAAGATGGCGTCATAGCCGATTTCAAAGTCACCGAACGGATGCTGAATTACTTCATTCTGAAGGCGCATGGCCGCAAGATGCTGGTGCATCCGCGCATTGTGATAGGCGTTCCCAGTGAAATCACCCAGGTGGAAAAGCGCGCCGTCAGCGAATCGGCTTATCGCGCTAAAGCCAGTGAAGTTCATCTGGTGGAGCAAGCCATGGTGGCCGCCATTGGCGCAGGCCTGCCCATTACGGAGCCTTCAGGCAACATGGTGGTGGATATCGGCGGCGGCACCACCGATGTAGCGGTGATTTCGTTATCCGGCATTGTCTACTCCCGGTCGGTTCGCGTTGCCGGCAACGAGATGGACGACGCGATCATGAACTATCTGAAGCGCAAATATAATCTCCTGATCGGCGAACGCACGGCGGAGCAAATCAAGATTCAGATCGGTTCCGCTTACCCATTGGATACTCCGCTGACCATGGACATTAAGGGCCGTAATCTTATTGAAGGCGTCCCGAAGACGGTCACGATTGAAGACACCGAGATCCGGGAGGCTTTGTCGGAGTGCATCGCCACCATCCTCAACGCCATTCGCGTGGCGCTGGAACGGACGCCTCCGGAATTGAGCGCGGACATCAGCGACCGCGGCATTGTTCTCACCGGGGGCGGCGCTTTGATCAAGAATCTCGATCGTCGCATCCGCGAGGAAACCGGCCTTCCGGTCTCCATCGCTGAAGATCCGCTTGCCTCGGTGGTATTGGGAACCGGTAAGATGCTGACCGATTTCAAGCTGCTGCGGCGCATCGCCATCGAGTAGACAGCCGGACCCCAGCGCATTCCAGCAAATCCCAAAGTTTTACATTGAAATAAGGCGTCGATGGAAGTTTTCATAAGCCGGTATCGCAATCTGACGGTCTTGCTCTTGGTCGTCTTTGCGCAACTGATTTACCTTGCTTACCAGGTAAGAAGCAATCGCGACGAACGGTTCATCCGCGTGTGGGCCGTCTCTAGCGTGACCCCCATGGCGGGTATGGTGGAGGCGATCCGGCGGAACACCATCGGGTTTTTGGAAGACTACTTTATTCTGCTGGACGTTCGCGAACAGAACCGCAAATTGAAAGCCGAAAACGACAAGCTGCGGATGGAGAATGTGTACTTCCGGAATGAGTTGTCTACGGCGGAGCATGCCAAGGCCCTGACGCTTTTCCAAGCCCAGCTGCCTTCGAAAACCGTCCCGGCGCGGGTTATTGGGAACAGCACCGTGGCGACGGCAAAGGCTGTGTTTATCGATCGCGGCTCTACCAGCAGCGTTCAAAAGGGCATGGCGGTGGTTACGCCTGAAGGCGTGGTGGGGAAGGTTGTGGCAGTCTATCCGCTGGTGTCGCAAGTGCTTCTGGTTACTGACCCAACTTTTAAGGTAGGAGTGGAATCGCAGGAAGGGCACGTGCACGGTGTTTTGAATTGCGGCAGCGGCAGCTGTTCGGTAGAGCAGATCCAGAACGAGGAAAAGGTGGAGCCGGGCGAATGGTTTTTTACTTCGGGCGAAGACCGCATTTTTCCTAAAGGCTTTCCGGTGGGAATCGTTGTCTCGGCGCAGCCCGGGCAAGGCATGATGGATCTGCGGCTTTCCTTAAGCGGTGCACCCGGAGGCGCTGAAGAAGTTCTGGTGGTGCTGCAAGGCGCGCACCGTCCGATTCCTACGGAACCTCCCGTGCAGCAAGCCAGCGTTCGCACCATGCCGCCGCCTCCGGATGCTTCAACCGCTAAGGATACGAACGATCATCCGCAAACCGAAGCAGACAAAATTATAGAGAAATATCAGCAGGTGGGCAAACAGCAGGACCATGTTTACGGGGGCTATGGGTCCAATGTTCCGAACTTCAATTCGAAGCCGCAAGAGTCCGCTGGAACGGCAGCGCCCGCGGCCTCGAAAACACAGACACCTGCGGCCCGGACGCGAACCCCTGCGCAGGTACTGACTGGGCCGCCGGTTTTGGGAGCGAGGCCGAACGCCAGAATTCCGGATGCTCCGGCGCGAACTCTTAAACCGGAGGCACAGCCGAATTCGCTTCCGCGGCCGGTGCTTCCATTGGGCGCGCCGCGTCCGCGGAACAATCCGCCCAAGTAGACCTTATCGCAATGCATGAAGTCAGCGACCAGATTCTGACCAAGCCCGTCCGCGAAAGCTGGTTCAGCCGCTTTCAGGTCGCGGCCCTGGTGCTGCTTACGCTGGTGGCAATTGTCGGGAAATTCTATCTTCCGAGACTAGTCCCCAATACGGAGTGGTTCGAATTGCCGCTCCTGCTGACGATCTACTTCGGCCTGATGCGGCGCAGCCAGATCTCTTCGCTCTTTTTCGGAGCCTTTGTCGGATTGGCGGAAGACTCCTTATCACCTGCAAATCTGCCGATCGGGATGTATGGGATCACCAAAACTCTGGTGGGCTATTTTGCGAGTTCGATCAGCGTTCGATTCAATGTGGAGAACTCGTTTATTCGCTTTGTCCTGAGTTTCTTCTTCTACTTCTTTCACGCTTTTTTCTATTGGCTGATGCGGCGGGCCCTGTTAAGCCAAATCGTCCCGTTCGGATTGCGGGAGACGGCCGTGCATGGGGTTCTGAACGCTTTAATGGCGGTCCCTTTGTTTATCTTGCTCGATCGCATGAAGCTGGCCGGCCACTCATCATAGAGGTATGTGGTTACTGATCGAAATCGGAATAGCGCTGGTATGCGGTATCGCAGCCTATCTATTCGTCGCCAAGATTTTCAAGGAATAGAATCCTTCAGCGCCGTATATAGGAGCAGGCCCACCCCTGCAAGCACCAAACCCGCGTCCGCTGCATGCGTGTATTCCCACTGATTACGGACGCGCGCCCAGTCGCCCGGAATGGATTCCAATGTCCAGCTCGCAAACTGCACGTTAGCGGGCGCGACATAGAGAATCCAAAGGAGCAAAGCCGCGGCGAGGAGACCGGTCGCAGAAATGGTCAGCACATTCTCAAAGGGACGAGAATGTGTCAAAAAACAGAGTACGATCGCAAAAAGCAAGCCCGTTAACTCCAAGGGTCCTCCTATCAATCCGAAATACCTGTAGAGCGTGTGCGTAACCTGCAGGTAAAGAGGCGCAGGATACTGCATCTTCTGGGGCATTTCCAGCACATGACTGAACAACAGACCCATCGTTAAAGCATTGAGCAAGATGGTGAAGAATTGCCAGCTTCGAAGAAACATAGGATCGTCAGATTACGGCTTTTCTGCTACGTAGACTGTGCCAAAGAACCGGGCGCGGCCGGTTAGCGGAAAACGGCGAACATTCTCCCAGCCGGATTGAGTTAGCAGACCTCTTAGACGGGTGGGATCGAACGGACGGTAGCGATACCGGAACCGGACCGGATAGTCGGGCGCATGAGGCGGGACAACGACTAACACGAGCAGTGCTTTTGACCGTGCAACGCGCGCTGCCTCCCGCAAGACTGCGAGAGGTTCGCTGGCATTCTCCAACATAAAAGGCGGAAATAACCACATCGACCGTAGCATCTGCAAATGGAAGCGAACTCGTCTCGCGGCAGAGCAAGTTGGGCTGGACACCAAACTGCGATAGCTTGGCGCGGGACTTCTCGAGCATTCTGGGCGAGAGATCGACTCCCGAGAGTTCAAATCGCGTTTCCGTCGCACGAATCAAGGCCTCGCTGAAAAGTCCGGTCCCTATGCCCAGATCGAGTACGGATTTCAGATCGCGATCCTTTTTCAACAGACCCTTGCGCTGCAAATGCCGGAAGAGGCGCTCGTAAGCTTTGTTCATGCCGGTCAGGCGCTGCGCAAAATCCCACCAGGCAGCACTGGAATCGTAGAGCTGCGCAATCTCAGAGTCGTTCAGGGCAACTCGTTCGACGCTGAGTTTCCAGGCCCCGATTAGTAAGTCCATTTAAAAGCTCCTCCTCTTATCTCCGATCCATGCTCGGAGTTTCTGAGACGAAGCATGGCTCTGTTTGTGAAAAGAAAACATTGCTAGGGAAGCCTCAGAATGAGTTCGGAAAGAGTGTGAAGCTGCTGGGCGGCCAACAGAGCAAGCGCAGAGAGCGCGAGAACTCCGGCCAGGAGGCTAGATGAGGAAGGCAGGCCGGGTTTCGGTTCGCCTGTTAGGAGATGATGAACTCGCGTTTGAATGTCGGATTGTGCGAACTTAAATGCCGTTGCAGGCGGGATGCTGAATCGTGCAAGGCGGACGAGGCTTTCCGCGACTCTGGTTCGATCGCCGATCTGGCGGGCGGCTTCAGCGTCGGCCGCCAGTTCTTGTGCTTGAGTAATCAGCCGCTTTACGAAGCTGGCTGTGCCGGGGAAATAGAAGAGAAGAGCAGCAGAAGCGACGATGCGCAGCAGTGGATCACGATTCCGGACGTGTTCTTGTTCGTGCGCTAGAAAGGGTTGTAGAGCGTATTGATCGAACGTAGACAAGAGTCCTTCGGAGAGGTAAATTTTGGGGTGGAAAACTCCCATAACAAAGGCGCGAGGTTCAGGCCCGGGTAGAACGCGGAAAGTGGAATCTTCGCCACGTGCATATCCCGCTCTGCCGTATCTCTGGACCTGGACAGAATCATGAACAAGTCGACTGCCAAGTAGTAAGGCGCGTACGGCGAAGAGTGCGGTAAATCCAGATAGCAGCATCGAGACGTGACCCAACTCAGCGCGATGAAGACACAGCTGTTGTTCTCCAAACGCTTGCCAGCCGGCAATAGCGCCTCCGAACAAGATGGCGCTGAAGGCCATTGGGGTGAGTGCAGTAGCCAGAAGAAGACGAGACCGCGGCGCAGGCGGCAATTGCCTGAGGCGCTGCGGCTGAAAAGCGAGGGCGATGCGAAGAAACACGGAAACGACCGCGGCCACGAGGAGCGGAACGCCTAGAAATTGAGCGATCTGTAGCAGTTGCATCACTTCTTTTCCTGCCGCTTCCGGGCTATCAAACGTTCCAACTCGTCTAAGGCGCGGTGGTCGGCATCGGAAACAACGTCGAGGAAAGACGCCATCAGATCGCTGCTGGCAAGTTTTTTAGCGCTGCCCGCGGCTTGCGCCAGCCGCTTTCCCAGGAACTTATCACGAGTAAGAGCCGGCTTATACCGATAGGCATGAGAGATCTTCTCCCGCGAGAGCAAGCCCTTTTTGTGCAGCCGCTCGAGCGCAGAGCCGATCGTGTTGACGCTGGTGTCCTTCGAGCCGGCAACCGCAGCATGAATACCCAGGACTTCTCCTTCTCCGGCGCGCCACAGATGCTCCATAGCGGCGGTTTCCAATGGGCCTAGTAGCGGAAGTGGAGACTCCTTTGACGGCACTGTTTTCAGTGTACGGGAAGAAAGTCCGATTAGCAATAGGAATTCTGGATTAGAGATGGAAAACTTCGTAGTTTCCGTTTCGAAGGACGATTACTTCGTAGCCATGCCGGCCTATGCCAAACACTTCCTCGAGCAGAACCCGGTCTGTATTGTGCGTCAGAGCCCTCACTCTCGATTGACAGTCCGGCGGCAGATCGGAAAGGTGAATGCTCCGCTCGTACTCGAAGCCTTCGTCATATTCAAGTTCGAGCGCAAACTTGCTTTCTCTCCATCGAAGTTTTGCTTCCAATCCTTCGGAAAAAACAGAGTAGCTTACCGCCACTTTGTTGTTGGTTACCAACGTGGTTCCGGCTTCGACACACATGGCCAGACCTGCCGCAACCATGGCGAGGTACCCAATGCGGCGAAATAGGACTTCGCTCAAGTACGGCAAAATCCATTTCGCCGAAATTGCCGACACGATTGCGGCTACTCCGGCAATTCCGCCAACTACTACTGCTTTCTGGGTCAGCAACCCGAAAGAGGCATAGAGGACCAACTTGATGAGGTGCAGAATGATTTCGTTAGCGGCTCGCGTGGCAACGATCTCCTCCTTGCGCATCCCGTACCGCAAATAGAAGCGATTGAAGAGCAGGCCGACAGCTCCCGTCAGTCCGGATACAAATCCTGCCGCGACGCCAATAAGACTTAGATAAAGTTTGGGAAAGGGATGGGATGGCTCCAAGTATCGAGCCGGTCGAAAGGCCATTGGAAGGTTCGCCAGTAGGAACAGGCCAAGCAGTGCTTCGAGGTAGAGTGGGCTCACAAATTTCAAGAGCCATGCGCCGAGCCAGACAGCCGGTATGGCAAGAGGAACGAATCGAAACACGACATCGAGCCGAATATCCTTCCTGAAGACCGCGATTCTAGAAACCGAGCTGAAGGCCGTTCCGATCGAAAGCGCAGCCGGGACATTGGTTGCAGGGAGAACAAGGCCTAATAGAGGCAACAGCATTAGGCCTGCTCCGCCTCCGCTCACGGCGCTTATGGAGAAGAATACTAATGCGGCGAAGAACAAAAGTAAGTAAGTCGACATCGATGAGATTGCATGAACGCGAACTGCAAGCAGGCGCAGGCGCGGTGTTTGGAAGGACTAATAAGTCCAGGTGAGGGTAACAGCGTGCTCGATTGGCGAAAAGGAAGGACTGATCCTCGGACACAAGAGTGTCGATCTCAAAGAAGGTAGATGCTCCCGATGAATCTTCTGGGTCCGGACGACGTACCGGCCGACGAAGAACCCGATGACGCCGCCAACGAAAACGTCAGAGGTGAAATGAGCTTGAGCCAGCACACGAGAGGTGCTCACAAGAGCCGCATAGCCATAGCTCGCATAGGGCACCCACTTGCGGTCCCCGTATTCGCTGACTACGACGGTGGCGAGCGCCCACGCCTCTGTCGAGTGGCCAGAGGGAAACGAGCTTCCGCCTTTTTCGAAGTGGCCTCCCCGATCGCCGTCCAAAGGCCGCTGACGCCGGGCCGCGACCTTGAGTACGGAAGTCACAATAATCGCGCTAGCCATTGCCTCCAGGCCTTCGGCTCCGGTCCGCTCCAGCTTGGGATTGTGTCTGGCCAGACCCAGCGCATAAAAGGCACCCGCGGCCGGAAAGACCGAATACCACTGACCCGCCCGCGAGGCATTCGTTCCGAAGTGAAGCGAACTGCCTGACGCGGGTAGGGCCTGGGAAACCGGATGGTCGGCCGCAAGCAGGGCCGCCGTTCCGACGCCGGCCACGATCCACCACTTCGCCGACGAGTGGTTGATGTGAAAAGGACTGGTCCAGACTGCCTCTTGATCGAGCAGGAGATTTCCGGCAAACTTCCTGATGAGGCTCCGAGAGGAAGCTTGCGGCGTTGCATAAACGTTTGCGTCCCGGGAGTCGCCCGGCGTCTGCTTCTGGGGTGTCTGCGACCATGCGGGAAACGCAGTGGCAAGAGCAAGAGCCCCCAGGCAGATGGCGCGACTGGGGCGGCAATTCGAAGCACTGCGACTCCTGCCGATCGGGCGCACCGCCACTACTCTTCCTTGATGACCTTACCGTCGGCAGTCAAGAGCACTTCCTTCTTGGAGGCTTTCCGCAAGGCCACCTCATACTGCACGTCCCCGTTTTTGGTGATTTTCTCGGCTTTCGCGATGACAGCCTTCGGATATTTTTCCTGGACCGCGGAGGTAACCGGACCGGGAAGAGCGGAAGCGGCGATGGTTTCTTCTACTGCGACGAGGGTTCCATCTTCAGCAAGCACGACGTCGCGCTTCGAAGAGCCCTCCACAACAGATGCCTCGTAGGTCGTTTTCCCGTCTTCCATTTCCTTGGACCAATGGGAAATCTTGGCTTTTGGATATTGTTTCGAGGCGGCTGCCGTGACTGCGGCTGGAACCTCGCTGGATTTGAGTTTCTGTTCTTGATCCTGCCCGGCGAGTAGGAGACCCGACGCGGATAGGCAGAAAACAATGGCGATAGAGTTTAGGTTTTTCATTTGCACTCTCTTCTTCCATTCAAGACCTGAATTCTGAAAATTGGCAGTAAAGTCACGAAAAGTGTTTGAGCAAGTGCCGGTCGGAAGCATGTTCCATTGGAGATCTTGCTATTCTAAGCGACACAATTCCTCAGTTGACACCCGCTGTCAGGAAACCGCATAGTCGGCCGCAAGCAGGACCGCTAATGCTCTTTGATGAGCTTGCCGACGGCTGTCAAAAGCACTTCTCCTTCTGTGGAGCCTCCCTGCAAAACAACTTCGTACTGCACGGCCCCGTCTTTCGTTACCTTTTCAGCTTTCGCGATGTAAGCCTTGGGATATTGGACCCGAACGGCCGAGACTACCGGACCCGGAAGGGCAGACACTTTGATTGTTTCTCCGAGTGAAACCAGCGTTCCGTCCTCGGCAAGCTCGATTTGGCGGGTTGAAGAGCCCTCCACAAAGGAGGCTTCGTAGATCGTTCTACCCTCTTCCATCTCGCTGGACCAGCGCGAGATCTGCGCGTTTGGATAGCGCTTTGAAGCGGCCGCGGTAACCGGGTCTGGCGCCTGGCTGGGTTGAAGTTCTTGATCGTGACGCTTGAGTAGGATGCCCAATCCAGACAAACAGAGAAGAACTGCGACAGCCGATAATTTCTTCACGGCGTCTCCTTACCCTCTTTCTTAAACTGCTGGATTCTGAAGATTCACCGTAAATTTATGGGAAGTCTTTCAGCTGACCGGAAATTTTAGACTTCGCCAGATGATTTCAGCGTCCCCTGTTTCAAAGCTCGTTCTTTCATCAGTGCGAAGAAAACCGGAACGAGGATTAAAACATGAATCGTGGAGGTGATCATTCCCCCAACAATTGGAGCGGCAATCGGTTTCATTACATCGGAGCCGATGCCGCTTTCCCAAAGGATGGGAGCGAGGCTGGCCAAGACAGCCGTGACAGTCATGAGTTTCGGGCGGAGCCGCTGTACAGCGCCTTCGATAACCGCCGCCTCGATGTCCTCGTGTCTAAGCTCCTTTCCCTGGGCTAGCCTGTGGTCGAGCGCTTCATGCAGATAGACCACCATGACGACTCCGGTTTCAACGGCTATCCCAAATAACGCGATATAGCCCACCCAAACAGCGACGCTGAAGTTATACCCGAGCAGCCACTGAAGAATAAGTCCGCCAGTCATGGCATAGAGAGTCGGAAATATGAGGACGGCGGCTTCGAGAACCGAGTGGAACACCATATAAAGCAGCAAAAAGATAATAAAAAAGACAACCGGGAGAATGAGCTTCAGCCGCTCTTTGGCACGCAATTCGAATTCGTACTCTCCTGACCAGCGAAACGTGTAACCGGCCGGCAGTTGTAAGTTGTCCCGCAAGAGCTGGTTCGCTTTGTCTACAAATCCGCCATAATCTGCGGTATTCAGGTCGATGTAGACATAGCCGGTCAGCTGCGCGTCTTCATCGCGAATCATTGAAGGGCCGCGAGAAAATGAGATTTTCGCAACTTCTCCAATCGGTATCTGCGCTCCCCAGGCCGTTGTGATGACTACTCTCTCGAGTTCCTGCAGATTGTTGCGGAAATCGCGGTTGTAGCGGACGTTGATGGGAAAACGTTCTCTGCCTTCCACGTTCTCGGCAACATTGGCTCCTCCGATTCCTGAAGAGACGACGCGCTGCACATCGGCAACGGTCAGGCCGTAGCGGGCTGCCTCGGCTCGGTTCACTTCGATGTTGATGTAAAAACCCTGGGCGACGCGCTCGGCGAAGATCGATCGCATTTCTGGTAGCTTTGAAAGAATCTTCTGTACCTGCGCTCCAACCTGTTGAATGCCCTCCACGTTTGCGCCCTGAATCTTGAGACCGAGCGCTGTTTTAATGCCCGTTAGTTCCATGTCGAGCCGGTTTCGCACCGGCATGGTCCAGGTGTTGGAGAGTCCCGGAAACTGCAATTTCTGATCCATTTCCTGGACGAGTTTTTCGTAGGTCATGCCCGCCGGCCATTGTTCTTCCGGTTTCAACATAATGGTGGTGTCGTACATGTCGAGCGGAGCATTATCTGTCGCGCTGTCCGACCGGCCTACCGTGCCAAACACGCTTTCTACTTCGGGGAAGGAGCGTATGATTCTGTCTTGTTCTTGCAAGAGCTGCGAAGCCTGGGTGATGGATATTCCCGGAAGTGCCGTCGGCATGTAAAGCGAGGAACCCTCATATAGCGGCGGCATGAACTGGCTACCGATTCTAAGAGCCAGCGGAAAAGTGACTACCAGGAAGAGCAAGTTGAGAGCCAGCGTGGTCTTTCGATAGCGGAGGCAAAGCCGCAAGATGGGCAAATAGAAGGCAGTGGTGAAGCGCGAAATGGGATTGGCGGACTCCGGTTTGAGCCGGCCCCGGATAAAGATCACCATGAGCACAGGCACTAGCGTGATGGAGAGAATGGAGGAAAAGGCAACGGCAAGTGTTTTGGTCCACGCCAGCGGCCGGAACATGCGGCCTTCCTGAGCCTCCAGCAGAAATACCGGAAGAAAAGACACCACGATAATCAGAAGAGAAACGAAGATGGCCGGCGCAACCTGTTTGGCTGCGCTAAGAAGTATTCTTCTCCGTTCCAATTCCGAAGAAAATGTGCGTTCGGAGAGATGCCGGTATCCGTTCTCGACCATCACAATCGCGGCGTCTACTAATACCCCGATCGCCAGCGCGAGCCCGCCGAGCGACATGATGTTGGAAGAGACGCCCAGAAAGTACATCGGGATGAATGACCCGACGACGGCAATCGGCAGGGTGAGAATCGGAATCAGCGCAGACCGGAAGTGAAAGAGAAAGACAATAATCACCAGGCTGACGATGATGGCTTCTTCGAGGAGATCGCGTTGAAGAGTGTGAATCGATTTATAGATGAGTCCCGAACGGTCGTATCCGGAGACGATCTGAACACCGGGCGGCAAGGAAGGCTGCAGCTCGGCAATCTTTTTCTTCACTCCATTGATCACAGTGAGGGCGTTCAAACCGTAGCGCATCACGACTATGCCACCGACCGTTTCTCCTTCTCCATTCCATTCGGCAACGCCTTGCCGGATATCCGGCCCGAAGGCAACGGTACCCAGATCCTTCACCAGAACAGGAACTCCGTTTTTGGTATCGACGGGAACGGTTTCCAGATCGCTCAAATTACGCAAATAGCCGAGACCGCGAATCATGTACTGCGCGCCATTCAGTTCCATAACCCGCCCTCCGACTTCGTTGGTGCTAGCCTGCACGCGATCGATCACCTTGGAGAGAGGAATGTTGAAGGCGCGGAGTTTGTTAGGATCGAGCCGAACCTGATATTGCCGCACAAATCCACCTATGGTGGCAATCTCGGCAACCCCTGGAACGGTCTCGAGTTGGTAACGCAGGAACCAATCCTGTAGAGTACGAAGGCTCGCGAGGCTCTGCTTGCCGCTCTTGTCCACCAGGACGTATTCGTAAACCCATCCGGCCCCGGTGGCGTCCGGCCCGATTACGGGGTTGACATCGCTGGGGAGCCGCCCACGAATTTGTTGCAAATATTCGAGCACCCGGGAACGGGCCCAATACAGATCCGTTCCGTCTTCGAAGACGACAAACACATAGGAATCCTCGAACATTGTCTGCGCGCGCACAGCCTTCACGTGGGGGCCGGCAAGCAAAGCCGTCACGATGGGATACGTCACCTGATCTTCAATAATGTTCGGAGGTTCCCCTTTCCAGTTCGTGTGGATGACAACTTGAACATCCGAGATGTCAGGCAAAGCATCGAGCGGAACCCTCTGCAGAGACCAGATGCCAGCCAGAACGAGGAATAGCGTTCCCGTGAAGACGAGAAAACGGTTGCGAGCACACCAGTCGATCCAGCGGCCGATCACTTACATGCCTCCAGTTGCGCTGACACTGAACTGTTTGCTGGCCAGCGTCTGCCCACTCTTCTGGGCGGCAACGCCGACCTGCCATGTTCCGCCGCTGCCGAGATTGCCTGTCCCTTCGTACTGGCCGTTTCCTTTGCCGTCGAGTTTGGAAACGGTGCGCATCGCCGCCATTCCCATCGCGGGCATAGCAGGCATAAAGAACGTCACGGAAACTTGGGCTCCCGTAAGAGGCGCTCCGTCTTTATCGGTTAGCTTCACGCGGAAGACATTGCCGCCTTTGCGCGGCGGAGAAGGAACGCTGTTGAATTCGATGCCGGCTCGAGCGGTCGAAGAATCGGCTCCGCCCGCCGTGACGGGTTCCTGAGAAGGTTGAGCATACGATCCAAGAGCGGCCTGCAGTTGGCTTTCCGAATCCACGAGGAAGTTGGCGGAAGTAACTATCTTGTCTCCGGCCTTCAGGCCCTTTTCCACAATGAAGTCGCTTTCTACGCGCGCGCCGAGTTGAAGCTCCCGGGGTTCCAGGTAGCCGCTGCCGTGATCGAGAAAGGCAATCTGGCGAACTCCTGCCTCCAGCACACCCGACGCGGGTATGGCGAGGTGGCGGCCCATCGGTATGCGCAGCCGGACATTCACAAACATTCCCGGCTTCAATCTCAGCTTCGGATTCGAGAAAACGAGGCGTACCCGCTGCGTCCGAGTAGTTCTATCGATCTGCGGCCAGAGATAGTCTACTCGCCCTGAGAACGATTCGTCCGGATAGGCATCGGTGGTCACAGTGGCGGGTTGTCCGGCTGCAATACGTCCGCTATCGGACTGGAAAACTTCCGCATAAACCCACACAGTCGAGAGATTCGCCACGGTATAAAGCCTGGTCTCAGGTTGCACGTACATATTCGGCAACGCATTGCGTTCTGTGATGTAACCCGAAACTGGCGAATCGATCTCGAGGTCCTGCCGGACAATGCCTGTCGATTCCAGGGCTTTAATCTCACGCTCTGGAACCTGCCACTGCCGTAACCTTTCGCCGGCAGCGCTAAACAAAGAGACCGCGCCGGCTGCGACACCCGGAACGGAACTTTCAAAGAGCGCGTGCCGGTTCTGTTTTGCGAGCAGATACTCCCGTTCCGTAGTAACTATCTCGGGGCTATAAATGGTAAAGAGCGGCTGTCCTTTGCGGATGTATTGAAAGGTCGAATCGGCGAATACTCTCCGAATCCAGCCCGGAAAACGGAGCTGAACGTATGCCAGCTTCGTTTCGTCGGTCTCCACATCCCCAACCGTGCGAATCTCAGCGGAAAGATTCTTGACTTTAACCACGCCGGTTTTAACGCCGATACTTTGCATCCGCTGCGCCGTGAGTTGCACAGGGGCCAGGGGAGTCTCACGAGGTTCCGCGTGCGCGCTTTCGGTCGATTGTTGCTTCATCTGTCCCGCGCTTTGCTGATTACCCATCTGCGTACTTTGGTTTGCCTGCCGAGTACGCGACGACCACCAGAGATACCCAAGGCCAATGGCAAGCAAAACGTTGAGGAGAACGGCAACTCCGAAAGCAATCCGATAGTTCTTCATAACTTGCTGCGCCTTACTTTCCTGGGCCATTCAGGTGAACGCCTGTGACGCGCTCGAGTCCTGCGAGGGAGACCTCATGATCGAGAAGGCTGCGCCAATACTCCTCGTCTAAGCGGAGAACATCCAGAAACGAATTCAGCAGCGTTTCGAAGTCCTCTTTACTGGCCTCATAGGCAGCCAGGCCGGCCTGAAAAGTATTGGCCGCCTGGGGAATCAATCCCTCGCGGTAGATCTTGAGAATCCGCCCGGCTGTCTGAGCTTTCAGGTATTGATCCCGAATGTCGAACTCGGATTCCTGAATCTGGGCTTCGTAATCGCGCCGTGAACGGTGAAGCTCCTCAACCGCCTGCTCCACTGCCGGCCTTTGCTTTCGAGTGCGATAGATGGGGATGCGCGCTCCCACCGTCAACATGTAATAGTCGCGGTATTGCGCGGCCGTGTGCTGCCACATGTACTGCACCGTGAAATCTGGATAGAAGTCCTTATGAGCGATCTCCAGTTGAATGCTGTTATTCCGGACCATTTGCTGCTGACTACGGACATCCGGATTTTGAGTGCGGACCTTGCCGAGTAGGTCGTCAACACTGACATGAACCGGACTTTCGGTCAGGACTTCAGGATTCACCCTCGGACCACCGGGTCGGCGATTGAGAATTTGCTTCAGCTTGGCCTGCAGACTCGCTTGCTGTTGACGGCGCATCTCGACGGCGGCTAGGAGCTTTGTTTTCTCCAGCTGGGCTTTCAGAACATCCTGCTGGTTGCCCTTGCCGACACGGTAGTTTGCTTCCGCGATCTGCGCCACTTGATCGAGCAGCTTGCTGTCCCGATCCAGCAGGGACAGTTCCTCGCCTTCATAAGCGAGTTGAAAGTATGCGACCTTCAGCCGCTCGACCACCGTCCGCCGAGTGGACTCCGCACGGTCGGCTTGACTGGCGGCTTCTCTTCGCGCCGCTTCTCCACGCAAACGAAGCTTGCCAGGGAACGGGATGTCTTGTGACACTCCGACACCGATATATCCGAAATCGCTATTGGTGAATCCTGCAAAAGGACGCGGGCTGCCTACGGCGAACTGCTGAACGTTTATTTGCGGATCGGGGAGTGTCGACACCTGTGACGGCACCTGAGTTGCCGCACGCCAACTGTGCCGGGCTGCTAAGATCTCTGGATTATTTCGTTCCGCTTCCTCGATAAGCGCGGACAACGATGTCGATTCGCCCATGTCCTGCTGGTCCGATATCGCGCTATTTCGGGGCGGGATTTCCGTCGTCTGCGCCGCCACAAATCCGATGGAGAACAGGACGACGCCAACCCCAATTGCAAAGCTTGACCTTCCAGCAATGGTTGGCTTCCTAAGACTTCTCACCGCTGCCTCCATTCTTTTTTCCTAAGTTGAGATCTTGTGCGTAGATGTTTTCCCAGAGCCGATCGAAAAGACCATTCGAAAGAGGCTGCTTCAAGTCGAAGGCGAACGTCTCCAGGTAGCCGCCGATCCTGAGGCGATAAGGCTCCGGGTGAGCGAGCGTCTCAATATCGCTCCACCGCCAACTGCGAGCGTCGTCTGCATCTGAAAGGTAATCGATCCCCGAATCTGTGAAGCGGAGGGTGCCATTGCTGCTCCCCGTTCGGGTCTTGTGGCGAACCGGAATGCTCGCAAAACTATCGGCCACAAGCAAGGGGTCTCCATTGATAGCGGGCTTGCCCACTCTGCACACCAACTCCGCCGCTACCTCCGCGGGCACTTTCATCTCGAGAGTAAAATTGAATCGGCGATCCCCCGGCAAGTGCCAACGAGCGTTCTGGTATGTCACTAAGGACAGTCGCCTCGGGTTCGCCAGTTCGACCGTTTTCACGTTTTCAAAAGACCAGTGCAGAAGCGGATCCTTTTCTGGTCTGAAGTTGACGCCGTCGGCAGATATGGTCAGAAGACCATCCCCGGCTCGAGGCAATCCGTGCAGTTCGGCCTCGGAACTCCAGGGCAGGAGCCCTGCGGCAGGATTGGAAGTAGTGGCACGGCCGCACGAAGACGTAAGCGCACCGCTCATAACGCTGCTTAAGAACAGAATTTGGCAAGCTGCCAAAGTGCAAAACGACTGCATTAACCACCTCAAATTGGAAACGGACTACGATTTTTCCCCGCACTTGATTGCGCGGGAGACCAGTTAGCTCGACATTGCCGGGAGAGACAGGCCAAGTGATGCGGTCGCGTTACTGACCAACGGCTGAACAGCCATCACACAAGTCTGGGAGCGATTGCCGCTGAGATAGGAGCGATTAGGAAGGGAAAGCGGGACTAGACTCGAAAGGTGGCCAGAACTGCTTGCGGGTCGTCCGACGAGTCGGGCAGGCAGCCAAAAGGCGGCAGTCCGGGACTATAGCGCGATCGCAGCATTGAGATCAGGTCGATTTTTTTAAACCAAATTGGGAGGAGTTCGGGGTAGCTTGGTGTTTCAGAATGGATTCTTTGCAAGTCCCATTCCTGAACTCGGCACTGCTGCTGTGATGCGCCCGCTCCAGCGCCTTTGCATTGTCCGCTGGGGTTGCAGCAGAGTTTCTTTGTGAGGGAGCCTTGAGGAGTTTGAAAAGGACTCGGGCACCTTACGCAGTTTCCCAACAACAGTGTTGCTAATAACAACGCCGAGAGAAACATGTTTGCTACGGCCCGGAACATACGATTACAAAACCGAGTATACACGCGGGTTTTGACGCTGCTAGCGAAGAGCTTCGCGGAGCACGTCTTCTTCAGTGCCACGGCCGGAACAGCAGTCTGCGAGCTTACCATCAATCACAACGGCCGGAATGCTGCGGATGTTATAAAGTGCCGTATCGCTTACAGTCTCTTCCTCGTGCATATCATGCACTACCAGATCGTATTCTGAGCCAGCCAACTTTTTGACCATTGCAATCGTGTCCAGGCAGATCTTGCACCCGGCGCTAAATATTTCAATTTTGTGTCTCATTTGTTTTCGCCTCTGCTTTTTTGACTATGAACCAGCTCCTCATCTTCCAAGCTGGCGAGAATCGGGCACTGGTCGGAAACATCTTTCTCGCATCGATCGACTAGTCCATGTAACGTAGCCTTCATTGCGGCGAGGGTTGTAATTTTGCCTTCGATGTCGGCTATTTTGGCTTCGGCGTGGGCCCGAACGTCCGTCCGATGCTGCTTCGGCTCAATGCGAAGGGCCAGGAGTTCCCGCACCTCTTCGAGCGAAAAGCCCAGCTCCTGCGCGCGTTTAATGAATCGCAGCCGCTGAACGGTGTCGGGAGAAAATTGACGATACCCTGCTTGGGTCCGTGGCGGCTTGGGCAGGAGTCCCCGGCGTTCGTAATAGCGAACGGTTTCGAGATTTACACCACCGAGTTGCGCTAGACGGCTGATAGTCATGTTGAGATCGGGTGCCTTTTTCTCTCGAACCTAAGGGCAGTGTAAACGCCGTACTCGACTACCGAGTCAAGCGCCCTGCCAACAATCAGACAAAATAAGCGGAGCATTCCCGTTCTTGCCGACTGCTCACCGAATTCGCTATTCAGGGGAGCGCATCTGACGAAGCCCATGGGCAAAGCGACTTCAGGGTCTGGCCTAGTGGTCGGCTTTAAGCTAAAGGTTTCCTGTCGAACCGGCGGCCGACCACGTTTCAGCCAGTTCGAGCTGCAGGTAAAAACATCAGCTACTATCTTCTCTTAAAAGTATGGTACACCTGGGGGGTATGACGCGGTGGGTGCAGATCGCAGCTTTGATGGCTGTAATCGGATTGTTAGCAAACAGCCAATGTTATGCCCGGTGCCTTACTATGTCTGCGTCTGCGGACAAGAGTTCGGCGGAAACGCACAGCTCGGGGTGCCACGATTCGGCGCCTTCCGAGCATAAAAACCGTCCGAAGTGCGCTATGGAGCATCAGGGCGCTATCGCTCCGGGTCTTTCACAGCCGCAAATCGTAAAAGCATCCAGCAAGAGCTTTGTTGAATTGCCGCTTCCGCACTCCGCCGGATCTCAGATCGATGTGCTGAGTCCATGGCTTACTTCGCGGTTCATACCCGCACGTGCAGCACCGCCCGATAGATATCGCTTTCTTATAATTTCCGTGCTTCGTCTTTAAGTCTTTCTCTTCTGATTTGTTGTTAGGCACCGGCCGGCGTGTCTTCGCAGCCGGAGCCTTAGTTGCTGGAAGCCAAAGAGAAAGAAAGACTTTGCATGAAGAGATGTCATTCCCTTAGAAGATCGATTTTGACGTTTATTGCAGCAGCCGCGCCCTTGTTAGCGCAGCTGCCGGAGGCCGGGTTTCCCAAAGGGACACTTAGTGTGCCTGCAGCAGCTCTGAAGCCGGGGCAGATTCAAACGACAACTACACCGCCGCTACCCTCAACCCCGGCGAAGACTGAAGTGCAGTCGCTCGATTCGCTGCTGAAACTGGCGGAAGAGAACAACCCGACCTTGGTGCAAGCCGCCGCGCAAGTGAGAGGCGAAGAAGGCCAGGCTAAGCAAGCCGGGTTGTGGTTTAACCCGGATGTCAGCTATGAAGGCAGCAGCATCAGGGTTCATCCAGAAGGCCGGAACAGCGGCGTCGGGAATACAGCCGGCGACTTTCAGGGCCTGAATGTCGAGCAGCGGGTGGTGACGGCCGGCAAACTGCGGCTGAGCCGGGAGAAATATCAAGCGCGAGTCGAGGCCGCGCGGCAGGCGCAGCGTATCCAAGATCTGCTGGTTAAGAATGGCGTTCGCATCCGCTATTACGACACTCTGGCGAAAAGCCGGCTGCTGGACATTCATCGGGAAATGTTGAAGACCATGGAAGATCACTGGCTGACGACGAAAGAAATGTTCAACGAGGGCCAGGCGAATGAAGTGGAATACCGTCAGGCCAAGATCGTGCTGGATCGCGAGCGGCTCAGCACTCGAATGGCCGAGAACGCATATCGAGCATCCGTGGGACGGTTGGGCGCGGTTGTCGGCGTCGATCTCGGTGCCGCGGCAATCAAGGGGAACTTAGAAGGCGATGTAAACCTGATCGACTTCGATCCGGCGTTGGCACGGGTGCTGGCGGAGAGTCCCGAAATAGCGGAGGCGCGCGCGATCTTGAAGTCTCACGAATTCAGATTGAAGCGGGAGAAGAGACAGCCGATACCCGACCTGTACTTCCGCGGAGGCTTTGGCTACACATTCCAGTACCGCCAGCCAATTTACAACGCGGGACTCCGGATTGAAGTGCCAATCTTCGATCGCAATCAAGGGACGGTAGAGACTGCCGCGGCGGACCTGCTGCGGCAACAGCGGGAGATTAAGCGCGTGGAACTCGATCTGCGCCATCGATTTGCGGATCAGTATGAAATGTATCTGACAGCTTTACAGCATGTGCAGGAGTACCAGAACAGCATTCTGGGAGAAGCCAGGCAGGCGTACGAGACGCAATTGAAGAGTTACCGGAACGCCAGGGAAGATTGGCCAGCGGTGCTGGCGGTCGAAAACGAGTATCAGAAGCGGCGGGAAACTTACGTGCAGAATCTGTTGCAGTGGCGCAGCGCAGAGACGGCAATCAATGGACTGCTGCTGGGGAATGGCGGGTTGATGCCGCCGGTGGGCGCGACTCCTCCAGGGGCCGGACCTCTCGACGCGACGTCAAAGCCACGCTAAGCAAGAAACCCGGAATACAACAAGAAGGACTATCGGCAATGAAAAGGAAATCAGCAGAGAGCGCACTGAACCGGCGCGCCTACTTGAAAAGCGCTGCCTTAACGGGAGCGCTCACGGTAGGAAGCCAGATGCAAGGTGAAGCGGCAGCCGCTCAGGATCGCCGTCACGCAGACCAGACAACTTCTTCGCCAGCCGAAGAGAAGATGCTGCACGACCAGGGCTTGACTGCTTACTCGCGGTATCGGCCGAGCTTTGGAGGACCAGTGAATGGGCCGTCGTTTCTAGGCAAGCTGGTGCCGGGCTTACGGAAATCGGGCCTGCCGCCGGTGCCCGTCACGACGGTGGACGGCTCCGATCTTCCCTGGAAAATGGTGAATGGAGTCAAGGAATATGACCTGATCGTGGAGCCGGTGGCGCGCGAATTTCTACCGGGCAATCCCATGCATCTGTGGGGCTATAACGGCAGCATGCCTGGTCCCACGATACAGGCGTTTCAGGGCGACAGGGTGCGCATCAATGTCCATAACCGGCTGCCGGAAGTGACGACGGTCCACTGGCACGGACTGGAACTGCCTAACCGCTACGACGGCATTCCCGGAGTGACGCAGCCGCCTATTAAGCCCGGCGAGACGTTCGTCTACGAATTCGATCTTCATCAATCGGGCACGTTCTTCTATCACCCGCACACCACCATGCCCGAAGCATTCGGAATGGTGGGATTCTTTATCATTCATCCGAAGATCGCTTACGATCCGCCGGTGGATCGCGATTTTGCCCTGGTGTTTCAAAACTTCCATGTACCGCCGAACGGCAACATTCCGGACTCCTGGTCGATGGATTGGAACTGGCAAACCATTAACGGACGTTCAGGTCCGTTTACGACTCCACTAGTTTGCAAGCACGGAGAACGGGTGCGCATTCGCATTATGGACTTCGCCCCGATTCAGCACCATCCGGTCCACCTGCATGGCCACACTTTCTGGATTACTGGGCACGAAGGCAATCGCTTACCTGAGAGCGCCTGGGTTGCGAGGAACAATGCCTTGATAGGAGTTGCGCAGGCTACCGACATGGAATTCATAGCCTTCAATCCGGGCGATTGGATGTTTCATTGCCATATGGTCCACCACATGATGAATCACATGGTGAAGCAAGTGGGTCCGCGCATCCGGGATTCGGGGCCGAGTATCGAAGATTTTATGGCGTCACCGGAGAACCGGCCCCGCGTGCGACTGGCATCTGACGATCCGCGTTTCCGGGTTCCCGGTTATCCGCAGATGATGCAGAACATGTACATGTCAAAAGAGGCGATGATGCGTATTCACAACCGGCGCGAAGTCCGGGGAATGCGGGCAGAATGGGCGTCGGGGGTGAAAGGCCTGATGACGGTGGTTCGCGTGCTGCCTGAAGACCTATTCACGAAGGTGATGCATACCGATGAACCGGTTCCGGTGGGCGCGAGTGTGCCGGGAAGTGTAAATCCTCCCAGCGAAAAGATGATGGACATGAAGATGGAGGAAGAGTGAGTAGAATTCAATGAAACGTCAGATTACAGCATTTGTCATTGGCGTGATTGCGGGAGTGGCCGTCCTGGTAGGAGGAGCATACATATATGCCCGCCTGGGCTTAGTCGATCCGCGAGCCAATGTTCACGTTCCGGACATGCCGGAGAACCAAAATTATTATCTGATTAAGCACGGAATGCGGTACAGTGCCATGCCGGCCTGGGTGGATTTGGTGACTTACCAGCAAATTTGGCGGGTAGTCACCTTCTTATCCCATACGAGCAAGCTTCCGGATCAGGTGCAACAACAATGGAAAGAGCAGGCTAGGTAACAGACGTATTCCAGGACTATCGGCGCTTCAGTAATTCGGCTACCTCGTCTGCCATGTTCTGGCGATCTTGCGCGGAGACGCCTGCGGAGACGGCCTTCTGGCTCACCGCGACAATATGGTCGCGCAACATATCGCTTTGCACCCGGCGTAGCGCGGCGGCCATCGCATCCATTTGATTGATGACGTCGATGCAATAGCGTTGGTCAGTAATCATCTGCTGCAAACCGCGGACCTGCCCTTCTATACGACGAAGACGGGGTAGCTGCCGAGTATGATCGACGGGCTCATGGCAAGGGTTGTTCGTTTTGCGCATGGTGTTTACAGGATTGCATACAAACCGCGCGGGTTCTCTTGCCTTTAAGGGTATCTCAGCGTCCGTACATTTGCTTATTACAGAAATACCGGTATGGGGTATATGATAGGCATGACAATGAAGCTGATGACTGAAAGGAGGTGAGCGATATATGGAGAAAGATCCTGTATGCGGAATGCAAGTAGATCCGCAAAAAGCTGCCGGCCAGAGCGATTACGAAGGAAAGACTTACTACTTCTGCGGGGCTGGATGCAAGCAGAAGTTCGATGCAAATCCCGCACAATACGCAAAGCAGTAATGCTGAGGGAAATGGATTGGCACCCGCGGTTTACCAGCGGCGGGTGCCTTGAAAGGCAACAGAATGGAATTGGCAGAGAAATCAATTGTTCAGGATCTGGTATGCGGAATGCTCGTAGAACGGCAGTCAGCGGCCGGTTCCGTCTTCCATGAGGGCGAGAATTATTACTTTTGCTGTCCAAATCGCGAGAGTGAATTCGAGCATTCTCCAGCCCTGTACTTAGAACGGCAGAAAGATCTCCCGGTTGCCGATAACAGCGGCTGCGGGTGCAGTTGCGCTCCGCCCTCCCAACCCGGCGTAGTTCAACTCGATTTTTCTCAATCCGCTCAGCCGCTCGAGCAGGGTTCTTAGGAGTACCCATTGCTACATCGGGATCCGGTTTGCGGTATGGAGATAGAGGAGCGGAATGCTGCCGGCTCGGTCGAATCCGAAGGGACACACTATCGGTTTTGCAGCAATGACTGCGTGGCCAAATTTAAGGCAAATCCCCAGCAGTTTTTAGAGCCGGCCCGGGAGTCTGCTTCCCGGCCTGAAGATGGCCAGGATATCGAGTACACGTGCCCAATGGATCCAGAGGTGCGGCAGAAAGGCCCAGGGACATGCCCGAAGTGCGGAATGGCGCTGGAGCCCGTGACATTGCAGCAGCCATCGTCAAAGGTGGAGTACACGTGCCCAATGCATCCGGAGATCGTGCGCGACGAGCCTGGGCCATGTCCGATCTGCGGGATGGCGCTGGAGCCGCGGGAGATCACGGAGGAGGAAGTAAATCCAGAGTTGATCGACATGAAGCGAAGACTCTGGATCAGCATCGTGCTGACAGCTCCTCTCTTGGTCTTAATGATTCTCGATCTCTTCCCGGGTGAGCGGTGGCTTTCCGCTACGGCCACCGGCTGGATTCAATTTGCCGTGGCCACGCCTGTCGTGCTCTGGGCCGGCTGGCCCTTCTTTAAACGCGGATGGATGTCCGTCGTCAACCGCCATCTCAACATGTTCACGCTGATAGCGATGGGGACCGGTACATCCTATTTCTTTAGCGTGTTCGCCCTTTTCTTTCCGCTGCTGATTCCGGCCTCGTTCCGTTCGCACAGCGGGGGAGTGCCCTTGTATTTCGAGCCTGCCGCGGTAATCACAACGCTGATATTACTAGGCCAGGTGCTGGAGTTGCGCGCTCGCAGCCAGACCAGTGGCGCTATTAAGTCACTGTTGGGACTAACTCCAAGAAGCGCAAGCTTGATCGATGCATCGGGCGAGGAGCGCGATACTCCTATTGACCAGATCGAATCGGGGAATCTTCTTCGCGTCCGGCCGGGCGAAAAGGTGCCGGTTGACGGCACGCTTACTGAAGGGACAAGTTCAGTCGACGAGTCAATGGTGACTGGAGAACCGATTCCGGTCGAGAAAGCAGTCGATGATCGTGTAACGGGCGGAACCGTCAACGGCACCGGAAGCTTCGTAATGCGCGCAGAGCGGGTGGGAAAAGACACCGTGCTCAGCCAAATTGTGCAGATGGTCAGCGCAGCGCAGCGCAGCCGGGCGCCGATTCAGCGCATTGCCGACTCTGTCGCTTCCTACTTTGTTCCTGCTGTGATTCTCGCAGCGATTCTTACCTTTGTTGCGTGGGCGATCTGGGGGCCGGAACCGCGTTTCGGACATGCGTTTGTAAACGCAGTAGCGGTTCTGATTATTGCTTGTCCCTGTGCCCTTGGCTTAGCAACTCCCATGTCGATCATGGTGGGAACCGGGCGTGGCGCCACTGCCGGTGTCCTGATTCGTAACGCGGAAGCATTAGAGTTGCTGGAGAAGATGACGGCCCTTGTAGTGGATAAGACGGGAACCCTGACGGAGGGCAAGCCTAAGCTCACTTCGGTATATGCCCGCACGGAAGTGGTGACCGAGGACCAACTACTCCAGTTAGCTGCCAGTCTAGAAAAGGCAAGCGAACATCCGTTAGCAAATGCGATTGTCAATGGCGCGAAAGAGAAAAATCTTTCGCTACAAAAGACAACAGAATTTTCCTCAATTACCGGCAAAGGAGTTCAGGGGATAGTAGATGGCCGCTCGATAGCACTTGGAAACAGAGCACTCCTGGAACAGCTAAAAATTGGGACGTCTGATTTGATTAAGGAAGCGGATAGGCTCCGATCGGAAGGTCAATCGGTGATGTTCGTCGCTATAGACGGCGAGCCAGCCGGACTCATTAGCGTAGCCGACCCGATTAAGTCTTCCACACCGGAAGCGGTAGATCTCTTACACCAGGAAAACGTGCAGATCACGATGCTCACGGGAGACAGCAGCACGACCGCGCTGGCAGTGGCTAAGAAAGTGGGAATCGACCGTGTAGAGGCGGAGGTGCTGCCTGAACAAAAAGCGGAAGAGGTCAAGAAGTTGCAGGCAGCCGGCCAGATTGTCGCGATGGCAGGCGATGGTGTCAACGACGCTCCTGCTCTAGCCCAAGCCGATATTGGCATTGCCATGGGTACCGGCACCGATGTCGCAATGGAGAGCGCTGGAATCACGCTGGTGAAGGGCGATCTGCGAGGCGTAGCGCGTGCTCTTCGACTAAGTCGCGCAACCATGCGAAACATCCGGCAGAATCTATTCTTCGCTTTCATCTATAACGTGCTCGGAATTCCGCTCGCGGCGGGCCTTCTATACCCGTTTTTCGGCATTTTGCTCAGTCCGATGATCGCGAGTGCGGCTATGACGTTCAGTTCGATCTCGGTTATCAGTAACGCGCTGCGGCTTCGGAAGGTAAGTATCTAATCACCCGGTATGGAAGGAAGTCTCAATGCCTGAATGGCTCGTCGTACTTTCAATCATTTCTCTGATCGTGGCCGGCATCTGCTCGCTGATTATCATGGGGGACATACTCGCGGGACATCCTCAGAAGATGTGGATCATGAACGTGGTCTGGCCGGTTACAGCTCTTTACGCCGGTCCGCTGGCGGTAATCGCATACTTTAAAGCTGGCCGCCTGAGCACCAAACAATCCGTTCAACAAGCAAAGCAGAAAGGCGAGGAAATGCCGGGCAAGAAGAAGCCGTTCTGGCAACAGGCCGCGGTAGGGGCGACGCATTGCGGCAGTGGCTGCACGCTGGGGGACCTGGTCGCTGAGTGGATCATGTTCTTTTCGCCGATCGTGATTTTCGGCCACAAGATTTTCGGATCGTGGTTGCTCGATTTTGTGGTTGCTTATATCTTCGGTGTCGCTTTCCAATATTTCACGATTAAGCCCATGCAGAATCTTTCACCCGGCCAGGGATTGTGGGCCGCGATCAAGGCCGACACGCTATCTTTAACGTCCTGGCAGGTGGGCATGTACGGATGGATGGCCATAGCGACGTTTCTGATCTTTGGGCATGAGATAGAGAAGACCAGTCCAGTGTTCTGGTTCATGATGCAGATCGCCATGCTCGCGGGGTTTGCTACCGCTTTTCCGGTGAATTGGTGGCTAATCAAAATAGGCGTGAAAGAGGCGATGTAAGCCGGACTTCCCGCTTTGGAGCTTTCGCGGACTACTCTCGCAGCTCGACGATGGTTGCTCCTGCTCCACCTTCCGCCGGAGTAGCCGGATAGTAACGAGCCACGTGAGGACTCGATTGAAGGTGAGTGCTGACAGCCTTCTTCAACACACCCATTCCGAAGCCATGGATGATGCGCACCCGGTCGACCGATGCCAGGGCAGCAGAATCCAGGAACTTATCCACCTGTCCGACAGCCTCATCTGCGCGTTGGCCGATAAGATTCAACTCGCGAGCCGAGATGTTCCAGGCCGGTCCGCTATGTATTTGTATGTTCGAAGACACCTTTGGATTACTCGGCTTTTCAGGAGATAAGACTTCAACTATGTCTTCAGGCGCGACTTGCATGCGAAAAATGCCTGCTTCCACTTGCAGCAGACCATTCTTCAGAATGCGCGTGATGGTTCCTGGCTCGCGGATATCGCGCAACCTGACCCTTGCGCCTTCACGGAGCGGCGGACGAGCAATTTGCATGGCGGGCGCGAAGCCGGCGGGCGGAGCCATTTGCACTGCCGCTTCCTGCTCGATCTCGCGCCTGGTCTGCGAAAGCAATCGGCGCGCTTGTTCCACAGGCTTTCTGCTGTCCGCCAATTCAGTCACCCGCCCAACGGTTAACAGGGCGCGAGCTTCAAAATCGGCGATCAGTTCTTCAGACTTTCGGGCCCACTCGCGCTGCCGCTTCTGTTCGCGGCGAGCAGCCTCCAACTCTATCTCCGTTTGCCGGCGCTTAAACCCTTCCGTAGCTGCCGCCAATTCCGCAGTCAAGCGTTCGTTCTCCGCCGATTGCCGGTGTAGATTGCGCAGCAAATCCTGCAAATCGGATTGCATTTGCGGAAGCACGGCCCGGGCATGCGCCAGCAGGTCTGGCGGAAGATCTAATCGGGTTGCGATGTCAAGTCCGGCGGATTTTCCGGGAATCCCGAGCCGCAGTTCGTAAGTGGGACGCAGGGTGGTCTCGTCAAAGCCCATCGATCCGTTCAAGACATTCGGTGTTTGCGCTCCATAGACTTTCAGCGGAGTCAAGTGGGTCGAGGCCAGGCAAAATGCGCCAGTCTTGCGGAACTGATCGAGGATAGCGACCCCGAGCGCACCGCCTTCGTCCGGATCGGTCGCCCGGCCTAGCTCATCAAGCAGAACCAGACTGTTGGGAGTGACCTGCCGCAGCATTTCTTTCACATGCAGAAGGTGGCCGGAGAAACTACTTAAACTCTCTTCGATGGACTGGTTGTCGCCTATGTCAGCCAGAACGTCATCGAAGAGCGGGAATTCCGCTTTCGCGCAGGGAACCGGAAGGGCGGCATGCGCCATCAAGGCCAGCAGTCCCGCGGTCTTCATGGTGACGGTCTTTCCGCCAGTATTCGGACCGCTAATCAACAGACAGCGGCGATTCTCATCGAGCTCGAAGCTGACAGGGACAATCGGGTGTCCAGCTTTCCGGAGAATGGTTTCGAGCAGCGGATGACGGGCTTGCTGAAGGGCAAACCTTCGCGCATCGCTGCTGAAAACCGGCACTTCGGCATTGTATTCGCGCGCGAACTCAGCCTTCGCGAACAAACAGTCGAGTTCGGCCAGAGCCTCGGCGCTGGAAGCGATTTCGACGCGATGCCCTCGCAGCGATTCGGTGATCTCGGCGAGAATACGTTCTATTTCGCGAAGCTCGTCCTCCCGCAAGCGAACCAGTTGATTGTTCAGGCCGACGGTTGCCAGGGGTTCCACGAAAAGCGTCCGGCCGGTGCCGCTGGCGCCGTGGATGACCCCGTCCACCCGGCCCTTTTGTCCGGCGACGATTGGCACAACGTAGCGGTCTTCCCGGATGGTGACAAAGTCTTCTTGCAGAGTTCCATCGGATCGGTGCGCGCGCAGGAATCCCTGCAACGATTCCTGAATGGCGCGCCGCTGCTTTTCGATTTCCCGGCGCACGCGGCCTAGCGCCACGCTGGCGGAGTCGGAAAGAGTACCGTCCGGAAGAAACGCATTCCGCCAACGCCGGGCTAGCGGGCGAAGGTCAGCAATTTTCTCCGCCTCCCGGGCCAAGAGAGGGAACCTGGCCGCTGAATCGAGAAGGATGCTGCGGTACTCCGCGGCAACTTCGAGAGTGCTGAAAAGATCGAGAATCGCCCGGCCTTCCAGCCGGGCGCCATCCATGCGCAGCACTCGAATGCTTGGGCCGGTGTCGGGCAACTGATCGAATCGCAGCCGAATGGCGACGCCGCGGCTCGAGGTCTGCGAACCTCGCAACCCGGCTACGTAACGCACCGCTTCCGCGAGTTTTGCGAGGTTCGATTGCAGGGAGGAAAGATCGGAATGCGGCTCTAACTCCAGAATGAGATGGCGGCCTGCGGCGCTTCCGGCAAATTGGGCGACCAAGGTGCGAAGTTCAGGGAATTGAAGAAGTTCGGTACTGCTAAACGGCATTTAAGGACGAGTGACGGCAGGCTGAGTAACACGGCTGTAGAACGATGCGCGTATCACCTCGCTGGTGCCCTCCGTTAGGTCGAGTCCGTCGAGCGAATCAATATCGAACCATTCTACTTTCCTGGAGTCATCACCTGCCCGGAGAATGCCCGAAACACGCGAACAACAGAAATCAACAAGCACGTAATGATACTCGCACTTGAGGGCCGGATCGTGCATGATCCGCTCAAAGACCGTGGCAATTGAGCCGACGGAAACTTGCAGCCCACTCTCTTCGAATACCTCCCGGACGATGGCATCTTCAAGTCTTTCGCCGGTTTCGACTATGCCGCCGGGCAGCGACCACAAGCCCACGAGAGGTGGTCTGCCTCGCTGCACCAGCAGAACCTTGGAATCTTGAAAAATGAGCGCACCCACCCCCAGGAAAGGTCTTTGGGGATAGCACCGGCTCCCCGGCGTTCGATCAGCTTCGAGTGTCAGTTGATGGCATCCAGAACTTCCTGGGCATGCCCCTCCACTTTCACTTTCGGGAAGATTTTCTTTATCTTGCCGCCAGGGTCGATCACAAAAGTGGTCCGGTCTACCCCCATATATTTTTTGCCGTACATGTTCTTCTCCTTCCAGACTCCATAGGCTTCGGCAGCGGCATGGTCGGCGTCGGCCAGAAGAGTAAACGGCAGATCGAACTTCGATTTAAACTTTGCCTGGGCGTCAGATTGATCCGGAGAGACCCCGACGATCACGGTATTGGCCGCGCCGAACTTTGGCGAATTATCCTTGAATGCACAGGCTTCTTTGGTACAGCCGGGCGTGTCGGCTTTTGGGTAGAAGTATAGAACCACGTTCTTGCCCTCCAAAGACGAGAGCTCGAAAGGTTGGCCGGTATCGGTGAGGAGGGAGATTGCGGGAGCAGTATCGCCCTCTTTCAGTTCTGGCATACCCGAGAGATGAAACCACTCGGCTCATCGCTACAAATTAGAAGCCGAAGAAAAAGCGCAATGCAATTCTAACAGCCGCCGAAATGGGGACAGACCCTATTTCTTGGGGCATTTTAGTAATTTACATTACGTTATCGAGAGGCGAAAAGCCGCAAACGTCACGAAAATGGGGCCAGACCCCTTTTTTCGACCGCCTTTTTTCGACCCCTTTTTTCTTTTTTCCCTTCTTTTTTCCTTTTTTTTCACAATGTGCGCATATTATTTGATAGCAACACAGTCAGGTTTTATAAACGTCTTGTATCCACCGTTGTGGATGGATTAGCAGGAGAAAATGTAATGGCTGTCACTAGAAACCCGGCGTTCCAAACTTCAGTTCGACGATTTCCCTTCTGGGCTGCGAGTCTTCCAGGACTCTTTGTCGCGACTTTTCAGCGAACCGGCTTCCCGGCCCTGGCCGCCGTCGGTGGACATCTTCGAAACCGACCTAGTGTAGAGGCGGAGGTGCCCGATGTCGATCCGCGCTTTCAGTCTTCCCGACACGGTAGATGAGAAAAGGTAGCTGCTGACTACAAGAACGGCGTTCTCACCATCACGCTCCCGAAGAAGGAAGTCGCCAAGCCACGGACAATCAACGTTCAGGTTTCGAAGAACTAACTTCAACTTGGTTCAAACAATTCTCGAAGCTCGCCGATTGGCGGGGGCCTTTTCTTTTAGAGCCGCGCATCCCGGGGTGTATTTTAGTTACGTAAACAGTGGCACGCCCCTTACTTCTGACAATCTTCTGTGCACTAGCAGGCGCATTCAGCGGATACGTCCTGGACAACGGTTTAGCGAAAACTCCTCCCATGGGCTGGAACAGCTGGAACAAGTTCGGCTGCAACGTAAGCGAAAAGCTGATCGAGGGAGCCGCCGACGCTCTGGTGAAGTCTGGAATGAAGGACGCCGGATATCAGTACATCGTAATTGACGATTGCTGGCAGGTCTCCCGCGACGAACAAGGGAACATCGTGCCTGACGCCAAGAGATTTCCGTCCGGTATCAAACCGGTCGCGGATTACGTTCACTCAAAGGGTTTAAAGTTCGGCATCTACTCGGACGCGGGCACCGGCACGTGTCAGAACCGGCCTGGAAGCCGCGGCTACGAATTTCAGGACGCTCGGCAGTATGCAGCGTGGGGCGTGGATTACCTGAAATACGACTGGTGCAATCACAGCACTCAAGATTCGGCCGCGTCCTATACCCTGATGCGCGATGCTCTTGCGAAAGCCGGCCGTCCCATCGTCTTCAGCTTGTGCGAATGGGGCTCCACTAAACCCTGGCTGTGGGCAAAGGATGTCGGCAATCTATGGCGCTCCACCGGCGACATCATCAACAAGTGGAGCGGCAAAGAGAAGTGGGGCGGCCATGGCGTAGTCGAGATAGTCGACTTAATGGACGGCCTGGGGCCCTACAGCGGACCCGGTCACTGGAACGATCCCGACATGCTGGAAGTTGGAAATGGCGGCATGACTCTCACCGAATACCAGTCGCACTTCAGCATGTGGTGCCTGTTCGCGGCGCCGCTGATGGCGGGTAACGACCTGCAGAAGATGGATAAGGATACCGCCGCGATTCTCATGAACAAAGACGCCATTGCCGTCGATCAGGATGCTCTGGGAGATGGCGGCCGTAAGGTTCGCGAGGACGGCGACTTCGAGGTTTGGTCGAAGCAGATGTCCGATGGCGGACGCGCGGTGGCGCTGCTGAATCGCAGCGGCAGTCCCCACAAAATGGACGTGCGCTGGACTGAACTGGGCTATCCGGGCAGCCTCTCTTTGAACGTGCGAGATCTATGGAAGCATTCAGACGAAGGGAAAATGTCTGGCGAATACTCGACCGAAGTGGCCAGCCACGGAGTAGCCTTCCTGCGGCTTACTCCCTAAGCAGGTTCACTTCGCGGGGGCGGGCCGCTGCAGCCACTTGATGCTCTTCGGGTCGGAGCTTTCGCAGTTCATCACTTCAGTGACGCCGGCCGCAATATCGGCGCAGGAGTTCTGCACGGCAGATCGAAGCGCCCCCTGTTCACTGCGAGCCGAAACCGTCTTGCAATTAAACCGGCCGCCGAAATACATGCACACTTCTACCCGGTATCGCGGTCCGCGCATGGTCGAAGTTGCGATCAAGATTGCCACCAGGGCGGCCACAATGATTCCAATCACCAGAGCGATCTTCACTACACCGCCTCGAACAGACTGCCCATGGAGCGGAACTTTTCATAGCGTTGGGAAACAATTTCTTCCGCCGGCAGCGGCTTTAACTCGGCGAGCGCCGCGCGCAGAGTTTCACGCAACGCAGCGATGGCCGCTTCGGGGTCCATCTGTGCGCCTTCCGGAGGTTCAGGCACGATTCCATCGATGATCTTCATCGCCAGCAGATCTTCGGCAATCAATTTCAGCGCAGCCGCGGCCAGAGGCGCCTTGCCGGAATCCCGCCAGATGATGGCGGCGCAACTCTCCGGCGCAATGACGCTGTAGTAGGCATTCTCCATCATGTAGACCCGGTTGGCTACGCCAATGGCCAATGCGCCTCCGCTGCCACCCTCCCCAATAACAACGCTAATGATAGGGCTGGTCAGCCGGGACATTTCGCGCAGATTGTACGCGATCGCTTCGGCCTGCCCGCGCTCCTCCGCGTCGATGCCGGGATAAGCGCCGGGCGTATCGATCAGAGTAATAATCGGGCGGTGGAATTTGGCGGCCAACTGCATCAGGCGCATCGCCTTGCGATAGCCCTCCGGTTTCGGCATGCCGAAATTCCGAAGCAGTTTCTCCTTCGTGTCGCGGCCTTTCTGCTGTCCAATAATCATCACTGGCTGCCCCTCGAAGAACCCCATGCCGGCCAGAATCGATTCATCGTCGCCGAAAAAGCGATCCCCGTGGAGCTCTTCGAAATTAGTAATCAGGCCATTGATGTAATCCCGCGAGTGGGGACGCTTCGGATGCCGTGCCAGCTGCACCCTGCTCCAACTGGGATTCTCGGCAGGCGCAAGCGGATCGGGAGTGGAAGTTTGGTCAGGCATTTTCTCGGAGTTCTCTAGCTAGTGCTTTCAGCTTGCCAGAACCTCCATCGATTCCGGACCGCAAATTTTCTCGACTTCCGCCCGGAACTCGCGATCGGGACGCACCTTTACCGAAGAAAGATCCAGTACGACGGAAAAATCACGCGGTTTCTCGAGCCGCAGGCGAACGTCCGTGGGGCCCGACTTGCGCCCGAAAAGCTGGCTCAGTTCCCTGGCCTTTTCATTGGCCGCTTCGTCTTTTAACCATACGCGAATGGAAATAACAGAAGGCAGATCGACGCGCGCATCTTCCAGCCGCACCATCTCCTGAATGGAAAGCTTCGGCGGGCCGCCCTCCTCCGGCAAAACAGCAGCGCGGATGAACACAGCGGCGTCTTCTTTCAATTCATCCAGCATCTCTTCGTAGCGCATGGCAAAGACCATGGCGTCTACTGTGCCGTGGCCATCATCCACCTTCAGCGCGGCCCAGTACTTTCCGTCGCGATTTGTTTTCCGCTGGATCCCAGTGAGAATACCGCACAGCTCCACCGGAGTTCCTTTTTCCAAATCATCCAGTTTATCGGTGAAGTGCTTCGCCAGATCCTGGACCTTATCTTTCCAGCGATCCAATGGATGTCCGGAGACGTAGATCCCCAAGATCTCCTTCTCGCCGGCAAGCTTCTGCTCGGGCGTCCAATCGGGTAGCTTGGCCAGCGGGTACTCGCTCTTTTCGTCGTCGCCGCCCAACATTCCGAACAGTCCATGCTGCCCCCGTGCGCGATCGCGGGAAGCGCGCTGTCCCGATTCGATCGCCCGGTCGAGAGCTTCGCTCAGTTGAGCGCGATTGCCGCCCAGCGAATCCAGAGCGCCTGCCTTGAGCAGGCTCTCGATGGCACGCCGGTTTATAGCCTGCAGGCTCACTCGATCACAGAAGTCGTAAATCGATTTAAATCGTCCGCCTTCCAGCCGCGCCGCCACCACCGACTCGATCGCGCCTTGGCCGACATTCTTTACGCCCGCCAGGCCAAACCTTATGGCCTTGCCCGAAGGAGTAAAGTGCCAGTCGCTTTCATTCACGTCCGGGGGAAGCACCTCTATGCCCATGTCCCGGCACTCGTTTATGTACTTGACGATCTTGTCCGTGTTGCCCGATTCGGAAGTAAGCAGGGCCGAAATGAACTCTACCGCATAGTGGGCCTTCAAATAGGCAGTCACATAAGCCAGGTAGGCATAAGCCGCCGAATGCGACTTATTGAATCCATAACCCGCAAACTGTTCCATCAGGTCGAAAATCTTGGCGATCTTTTTTACGGGGAATCCGCGTTCGACGGAACCGGTCAGAAAACGTTCGCGCTGCTTCGCCATTTCAACCGCACTTTTTTTGCCCATGGCGCGGCGCAGAATGTCTGCATCACCCAGTGAGTAACCTGCCAGCTTGTTCGAGATCTGCATCACCTGTTCCTGATACAGAATGACGCCGTACGTCTCGGACAAGATTTCCTCTAGCTCGGGCAGGTCATACACAATGGGCTTGCGCCCGTGCTTCCGGTCGATGAAGTCCGGAATCATCCCGCCCTGAATGGGACCGGGGCGGTAGAGCGCATTCAGCGCGCACAAGTCTTCCACCCGGTTCGGCTGATAGCGCCGCAGAATATCCTGCATGCCGGAAGATTCGAACTGGAAAACTCCGCTGGTAAAGCCATTTGAGAAGATCTTCTCGTAGGTTTCCTTGTCATCGAGCGGCAGGTTCTCCACCACGATATCTTCGTTCCGGTATTTCTTGATGAGTCTAATTGCCTGCTGAATGATGGTGAGTGTGGTCAACCCCAAAAAGTCCATCTTCAACAAACCTAATTTTTCAAGGCCCAGCATGTCGTACTGGGTGACAATTTCCTGTTTATTGGTGACGTAGATCGGGACCAGCTCGCGCAGCGGCACCGACGAGATCACCACACCGGCGGCGTGCATGCCCGCATTCCGGCTCATGCCCTCCAGCTTCAGACCGATGTCGAGCACTTCCCTTACTTGCGGGTCGCGCTGCGCCAGGGCCTTCATTTCTGAATCCTGTATGGCGTCGGCCAGCTTGATGTTCAGCTGTTTCGGAACCAGTTTCGAGATGCGGTCTACATCGGCAAAGCTCATGTCGAGCACGCGCCCGACGTCCTTGATGGCGGCTTTGGTGGCAAGTGTTCCGAAGGTGATGATCTGCGCTACCTGCTCGCGGCCATACTTCTCGGTGACATAGGAGATCACTTCGCCGCGCCGGTTGGTGCAGAAGTCGATATCGATGTCGGGCATGCTGATGCGTTCCGGATTCAGGAAGCGTTCGAAGAGCAACCCGTACTCCAGGGGATCGATGTCAGTGATGCCCATCGCGTAGGCCACCAGGCTGCCTGCGGCCGAACCGCGGCCCGGGCCGACGGGAATGTCACGGTCCTTTGAGAAGCGGATGAAATCCCACACGATCAGGAAGTAACCCGGGAACTTCATTTGCTGAATCAGCCGGATCTCGCGCTGCAGCCGGTCGAGGTATTCGGGAATGCCGTGCTTGAGCCGGCCTTCCTGGTGGAGAGCTTCCAATCTCGGACGCCGCCGCTCGAAGCCTTCCGTCGCCACGGCAGCGAAGAAGCTGTCCACCGTATGTTCTCCCGGAACATCGAAGCGCGGGAAGGGATCTTTCACCTTTTCGAGCTTCACCTGGCAGCGCTGCGCGATGTCCCACGTCCGGTCGAGCGCATGTTCCACATCTCCGAACAGCATCAGCATCTCCGCGCGCGTCTTCATATAGAAGTCAGGCGTGCTGAAGCGCATCCGGTTGGGGTCGGACATGGTCTTGCCGGTCTGAATGCAGAGCAGGATTTCGTGCGCCTTCACATCGTCGTGAGTCAGATAGTGCGCATCGTTGGTCACTACCAACGGGATACCGGTGTCGGCGGACAGCCGGTTCACGCCAGGCACAACCAGCTTGTCCTGATCGAGGCCGTGATCCTGCAGCTCCAGGAAAAAGTTCTGTTTGCCGAAGATATCGGCGTATTCGCCGGCGAGTCCTCTAGCCTCGTCGTAACGGTCGGCTACGATCTTCTCGTTAATATCGCCGCGCAGACACGCTGACAGCCCAATCAGTCCGCCGGCGTGGCGCGCCAGCAGATCTTTGTCGACGCGAGGCTTGTAGTAGAAGCCATCCAGGTAGCCGGTGGAAACCAGGTTGATCAGGTTTTTGTAGCCTTCCTGCGTCTCGGCGAGCAGCACCAAATGGTTGTAGCGGTCGCTGTCGGACCGGCTCTTGTGGCCTTGCTGCGAAACATAGACTTCACAGCCGATCACCGGATGGACGCCCTCCTTATTGGCTTCGTTGTAAAACTCGACAGCGCCGAAGAGATTGCCGTGATCGGTCATGGCGACCGAAGGCATGCCTTGCTCTTTGACGACCGATATCAATTTCCTGATATCGCAAGCTCCGTCGAGCAGTGAATAATCGGTGTGGCAGTGAAGATGAACGAAGGGACGTTCGGGCATTGCGGGTACCTTTAGTGTAGCCACTGCAAACAGCAATCGCGAGAGCGCCAGCAGCAATAAAAACGCCCCCGGAAATCCCGGAGGCGTGAGCTTTCAAGCTAAAATTTCCCGCAATGCGGGAGCTGCTTACTTCTTCTTCTTAGCTGGTGCTTTTTTAGAAGCGGCTTTCTTGGTTGCTGCCGGCTTCTTGGTTGCGTTCTTCATCGAATCGATTCTCCCTAAACGTAGATTTGCAGTCTAACTCTAAGACCGCAGTGTGATTCATATATAAATTTGTTCGGCGTAGAAGTCAAGAGAAAAATCATCAATGCGCTACGAATCCCGCAGAAAGTGAAAAAAATGTCCAAAACATCTTCTTAAAGATTGTTTTAGCCGTCGGAATGGCCTTTGCTCGCGTCTCATCAGAGGGACTGCGGGAGCGAACGCAAGAGATCTCTTCCCGTGCGGAGACGCAGCTTCAATAATCGATCTCACGGCCGGGTTTGAGCAAAATGAGTGAAGTAGATTTATGACAGTCTTGCGAATCAGTGGATCACGCGCAGCTGCTGCTGCCGCCATCATCATCTTTCTCTCGGGCTGCGGCCACCGGCATAAGTCTGCTCGCCGGCCCACCGCACCCTCGCCCTCTGCTTCAAGCTCGAAACAGTCTCGCCAAACCGCCAGGCAGAGCGTACCGAGCGGCTACACCGAACGCGGCACAGCCAGTTGGTATGGCGTTCCGTATCACGGGCGGCCCGCCGCCGATGGCGAAATTTACAATATGGAAACTTTGGTGGCCGCGCATCGCGTGCTGCCATTCAACACCTGGCTGCGCGTAACCAACCTCCGCAACCTGAAGACAGTAGACGTACGGGTCATCGATCGCGGTCCCTTCGTCAATGGGCGCATCATCGATCTCTCGAAAGCCGCGGCCCGGCAGATTGATCTACTGGGTCCCGGCATTGGTCCGGTGAAGATCGAAGTGCTGTCCGCTCCGCCCGACATTCCGTCGAACGACTTCTATGGGGTACAAGTGGGCGCGTTCTCGGTGCTCGCGAATGCAGAGCGTGCTCGCGACCGGTTCGCCAAGAGCTGCGGCTCGGCGGAGATTCGCGTGAAGCAAGGCAAGACGCCGCTCTATCGCGTGCTGGCCGGGAAAGAATCTTCTATCGAAAGCGCACGGGAGTTAGCGGGCCGGCTCCTCTCAGATAGCCGGACAGCAATGATCGTTCGCCTCGACAGCACGGAGACGGGGTCGGCGTATTGATTGGGTAAGAGAAGCGGCATAGGACTCTTATCACTGCCCGAATCAGCGCCGGAGAATTTACCGGCGCGATGCGCACTACCATCCCGAAGAGAAGCTGAAGACTGAACCGACAGAAGCCGTTAACTCACAGTGGAGTTCAGGCGCGAAGGTTCTCCGGCTTTTGGATGGAAGTTCATTTCATGACACCGCAGATCGCCTTAGATGTGTCGCCGTTGTCCACTCTGGTCGGCAGCTCGCCAGCCATGAGGCAGGTGCACAAGCTGGTCTCGCGCATGGGACGGTCCCGCTTTCCGGTTTTAATTCTCGGCGAGACTGGCACCGGAAAAGAAGTAGTGGCACGCGCCATTCACAACATGGAACCGCGCGGCCCATTCGTGGTGGTGGACTGTTCTTCCCTGGTCGGACCGCTAATGGAAAGCGAGCTGTTCGGTTATGCCAAGGGGGCATTCACCGGAGCGCATACCCAGAAATTGGGGCTGCTCGATGCCGCCAATGGCGGTACCGCTTTCTTCGATGAAATTGGCGAGCTGCCGCTCGAGGTGCAACAGAAGCTGCTGCGGGTGTTGCAACAGAAAGAATTTCGCGCCGTCGGCGGTCTCGGTCAGCGCTCTTCCGATTTCCGCGTGCTCGCTGCCACCAATCGCGACCTGGCGAAAGAAGTAGAAGCGGGCCGTTTTCGCCAAGACCTGTACTACCGGCTGAACGTGATGCGATTGCGTCTGGCTCCGCTGCGCGAACGCAAAGAAGATATTCCCTCGCTGCTGCAGCACTTCCTGCAGCGCTATGGGAACGACCATAAAATAAGCACTGACGTCACCGAAGCGCTGGTCGAATACGAGTGGCCGGGGAATATACGCGAGCTCGAACATACCGTTCAGCAGATGGTCGCCATGAATTCCGGACCTTGGATCACCCAGGCCGATCTGCCGTCTACCGTGGTCAATCGATCGTTGGAGCGCGAATTCGTGGCCAGTCACTTTGCCGCCAACGCGCAAAACGCGAGCGCCGGGCTTGATGCTGGTCTCTCGCCAATTGGCCGCAACGGCATCATGCCGCTGGCGGAGGTTGAGAAGCGCGCCATCGTACAGGCTATCGACTACACCAAAGGCGACCGGACTGTAGCCGCCGCCATGCTCGGCATCGGGCGCACGACGCTTTACCGGAAGCTCAAAGAGTACGGATTGTAAAGTAGAGATTGTTGCGAGTCGCGATCGATGCCACCTACAGCGCGGGTGCGGAACCTTCAGGCATCGGAGTCTACTCCCGGGAGTTACTTCGAGACCTGCCGGCGCTGTTTCCGGATGACGAGTTCACCGCCTGCTTGCGGCCGAAGTCCTGGCCTAATCGCATCGACAGCCACCTTCCTAATTTCCGCTCGCGGATACTGCAGTGGCCCCTACCGGTGGGCCGGCCGCACATCTTCCACGCGCTGAACCAGCGTCTCGATTGGCGTCCGGCGCGATTCACAGTCACAACTTTCCACGATCTGTTCGTGATGACCGCCGACTATTCCACGCCAGAGTTCCGGGCCCGCTTTACGCAACAGGCAAAGACCGCCGCCGCTAATTCCGATCTAATCATCGCCGTCTCGCAGTTCACGGCTAATCAGGTGCATGAACTTTTAGGAGTAGAGCGCTCCCGCATACGGGTCGTATATCACGGCGTCCATCAGTTTTCTCTCGACCTGCGCCCGGCCCGCGAGCCCATCATTCTCTTCGTCGGCGCTCTGCAGACTCGCAAGAACATCTCGCGCCTGATCGACGCCTTCGAGCAAACTGATCCGCAGTGGCGATGCATCCTGGCCGGGAGCATTCACGGACATGGCGCACCGGGCATTCTCGAGAAGATCGATCGAAGCCCGCGGCGGAAAGACATATCCGTCACCGGGTACTTGGAAGACAAGAAAATCCAGGAACTCTACTGCCGGGCCAGCGTCTTTGCTTTCCCATCCTTGGATGAGGGTTTCGGGATGCCCGTTCTGGAAGCCATGCTGCACGGCGTTCCGGTGCTGACATCCAGGCGTTCTGCCACGGCGGAGATTGCAGGGGACGCGGCTTTGCTGGTTAACCCGGAGGATACCGGCGAGATTACGGCCGGACTCCGGCTATTGACCAACGACTCCCAAACGCGGACGAACCTTATTGAAAAGGGTATGCAGCGAGCGAAAAGCATGCCGTGGAGCTTGGCTGTACATGACACTTACCACGTCTATCGTGAACTGGCGGGCTAACCCGGATCGCCATTTGTGGTCTTCCATTACGGAGATTTAATGCCCGTGGACATTTCTGGTCTTGTGACGTCAGACTGATGGACCTCTTCCCCACCGTGTACTGGCAGCAAGCTTCGATCTGGCACACAGTTCCTCAAAACTGCAGCTCTTGCTGATTGTGACCGGGTGGGGCCGCCGCCATCGACTTCGACAACGGCGGCCGGATCGCGTTCGATCTGTGGGCTCGGGTAAAACCATCCAGTTGGCCTCTAGACCCCTCGAGAGCGGAAGGAGCGCCATGAAAGCAAGCTCGTTGCTGCCAAGAGAGCCAGTGGAACCAACCCTTTAAACGGCTGGCCAGCCCTCAAATGAGTTATGACCCCTCCTGCCATTGAAGCGCTTAACAAGGCAGCGCCCACGGTGCGGGAAGAAGGATTAATCGTGGCGACGGCTCCCGCTGCTTCATATAGGCCGATGGGCCGCAGGAAGCCGCGTGGCACCCCAAGACCGTCGAACATGGTTCTCATGCTACCGGACCCAGCAAGTTTAGGAACGGCAGCGCTAAAAAACAAGGCGCCGAGTGCATTTGCTTGCCAGTTAGCCGAGTCTTTCCAGTTATAGGATGATGCTCCTCGATTTGCAGAAGGATGGCCCCGCACCCACCCGCGGTAAGCGTCAGCGAAGGCTTTTGCGTCGATCCCGTCAAGGTCTACCCCGATGTAACCATCCGGCCGGATCAAAAGAATGCGCGGTGCTTTGGGTCCGATGCGGATCTCGAACTCACCGAGGTGGTCGACCATTGAGGTCGCATGCTCGAACCGGTGCTGTGCCGGCACTCCGTTCCGCAGGATGAGATGAGCTTGGATGGATTTGCCATCCGCAGAGAGTAGAAGGCGTTGGATAGCGTCTCCCTGCTCCCTCGCTTGGACCGGGTCCACGTAAACAAGCAACAGCGATTCGCCTTGTCGAAGAAGTTCATAGAGCCTTACCGTCGAATGATCTTCGCGCCGCAACTGAACGTCCGGCACCCGCTTGCCAACCTGCCCATCGCCGCCGCTATATTCAATCCCGAGGCCAGATAGGTTCATGGCCAGCTTGCGCTGGACGGGTGGCAAGGGTATAAAAAGCTCGAAAATCAATTCGCGGAGCTTGCGAGGCAACGGCTTTCGCATGAGGAGGCTCCGCAAGAGCAAATCACTAACGCGAAGAATCTGCTTGCCAACGACCAGGCGCTCGGTTCGGTACTGCTCGAGAAGAGACTCGCTTGCCTCCCCTTTGACGGCCAGCGCGAGCCGCCAGCCCAGATCGAAAGCGTCCTGAATACCCGTGTTCATGCCTTGTCCACCTGCCGGACTGTGCGTGTGGGCCGCGTCTCCCCCTAAGAATGCCGCGCCGCGTCCATAAGCTTCCACCAATCGGAGATCCGCACCCCATCGGGCCAGCCACTTCGGCTCGGACAACCGGACTGGTTTCTCGAGTATCGCGGAAATGCTCTCCTGCAAATCCGGAAGGCTGAGATCTTTTCTCTGAGGGTCACCCTGATGCCGGCTGTCAATAGTGACAATCCGGTGGGTGCCGTCTTCGAAGGGAACCACAAAAGCAAGACCTCGATTATTCGCGTGCTGCTCCGTCCCGCCCTCGGCTTCATGACCAGCCATCGTTACATCTCCCAGGAACGCCGTCCACCCATAGCTCGAGCCCTCGAACTTAAGACCCAGCGTTTCCCGCACCTTTGAGTGCGGCCCATCGGCGCCCACGATAAAGCGCGATTCAATGTTTTCTGTCTGGCCCTCTCCGGATTGCACAACTGCTGAAACGTTACCGTCCCGCTCGCTAAAACTCGTCAATTCACACCCGCGCTCGACGAATACTCCTTCCCGGTTCAAACGCCGTTCCAGGGCTGCTTCGGTTTCCGCCTGGGGAAGAATCAAGATAAAGGGATAGCGGGTCTCCTGTCCCAACTTGTGCATGTCGGCGCGCAGCGGTCTATCTGCCGAGGAAGAGAAATCGATTCCTGGGGAAGTATAGCCCTTACCAACAAGTTCATCCGCCAATTCAACTGTGTCCAGCAGCTCGAGTGTTCGCGCGTGAACGACCAACGCTTTGCTCCTGGTCGAAGGTTCAGTGCGACGCTCTATGATTCGAACGTTGACTTTCCGTCTAGCCAACTCAATTGCGGTAGTAAGTCCCGTGGGTCCCGCACCCACTACAAGAACGTCAATGTGAGGCTTCATAATAATCTTTCCTTTCAACTTTTTCTATGGCCGCGACGGTAAGAGCTTGCACTTCGGCAATCACCGTCTCCAGGGCCTTGCTATCGGCAGACGGCAAGCCGCTTCGGCGAATGAAAGTCTCGTAAGCCATGCCAAACACTAGCCCCTGGCCTAACAGGGCATGCGCACGAGTAATCGAAATTAAATCGCCGGGGTCTCGTCCCGTAGCGCGCGCGACCAGCGCGGAAAGCGCTTCATGCAACTCCCGGATGAATCCCGTGTAGAGCACTTCGAACGCGGCCGTGGGCTGCAGCTGCTCCCTCAGGATGAACCCTCCCCGGAAGGCAGCGTCTGGAGCGCCCAGAACGTTTCTCACTACACTCACAATCAATTCGCTAGCCAGGAGCGATGCCCGTTCCCCACTGGTGTTCTCGATATTCATCGCCTTTTCCCGGGCAGTCGCGCTTACGGCAGCGCCGGTCGTATCAACAATGTATTGAGCAACAGCAAGGTACATTCCTTCCTTGCTACCGAAGTGATAGGGAATTGCATTTAAGTTCACCCGAGCCGATTCGGCCAGCGCACGGGTCGTGACACCATCCAGACCTGATTTGCCGAACAGCTGCAATCCCGCTTGCAACAGTCGCCGGCGAGTCTCGTGAGGGTCGCGCGGATCGGTGTCGATCGCTTTTTTCATTCATTCGTATGATTCAATTTCTCGCCGAGAGTTTCTTAATCTCGCCATTTATTTCGGCCTGACGATTTTTAATCGATCTGTCGACGGGAACGACGTGGTTCTCTTTGCGACTGTGAGATGAATAATTTGGCAGGCGTTCCTAAGTGAAGCCGGCTCTGAGTTCAGCGCGATCTTTCTGCTTGGTCGAGGGCGCACACAGGTTATTCTGCCCGCAATTGTCGAGCAGCGTACCCTGGCATGAGATGGCGTCCGATCCACGGGCAGCCTTCGAATCTGACAATCGGCGAGGTACTTAGCGGCGCGCTTGCGACAGATATTGAACCATACGCCTAAAGCGCACCGAATCGCCGCGCTTGGGTGAAGACTAATTTAGCCTACTTTGCCCTGTTCGCTACCCCGTCGGCGTCTGGAGAGGCTTTCTGAAAGAACGGAAGCGCCACAACGGAGTTTCTACCCTGTTCTCGAGACTAAGCATTCCTGCGTGGTCTTGTCCGTGCCGTCCATATAAAGCTCAGTGGAGAATGGGAGTCCGCGAAGCCCAGATAAGGATAACCAGAAACGCCTCTCCTGCGGAAGTAATGCTGCCCGGCAGGTGAATGGTAAACCGGCCGGCTAACCCGGAACCAGCAAATTACTTCTTGTGCTCTTCCTCGATGGAGATCTTCAAGGCGCGGAGAAATTTCTGATCTTGCGACGTCAGGCTGATGTTTCCGTTCGACTCGACGTGGACCGGAGGTTCGGATACATCCAACGCATCGGAGTCTTCTTCCTCTTCGCGTTTATTGAATCCAATGGTCGCTTCCAGAACTAAAAAGACGTCGTAGCCTGCTCCCTTAATTTCTCCAATGGCGCCGGCTATGCGATCCGAGTCCGATAGCGATTCATTGATTGCGTTTCCAAGCTCTTGCATGAGCTCCTTCAATCGATCGTCCAATAGGTCCCCTTTCCGGACTCTTTCAGGTTAACACCCAATTCGGGCCTCCAAAACATGTTCAACCTGGGCTTCCGGCACGCCCGTCATCCCTGCAAAGTAGTGTCTTCCAGTGCAGACTCGTAACATATTTTCGATGCGTTCCGCTCTAGGATTGTTCCCAGACTATCGGAACCTGGCGAATTACCGCTGACTGAAGCGCAAGGTCGCTAGTAATTGTTGATAGTAAGTGAGTAGTTTTTGCGTCCCATGATGCAAGGAGATTTATGATAAGTTTTATCGTTACGCTGGTCATCGGTTTGATAGTTGGAGCAGTCGCTAAGCTCTTGATGCCCGGGAAAGACCCGGGCGGCTTCATCATCACTATGCTGCTGGGTATCGCTGGCTCTTTTGTTGCCACTTATTTAGGGCAGACTTTGGGATGGTACCAGACTGGTGATGCCGCCGGCTTCATTATGTCTGTGCTGGGGGCGATGCTGCTTCTGCTCATTTACCGCCTGTTTGTAGGCCGGAAAAGCACTACTTAGTTTCTGCTTCGAGGTTTTGTGCTTAAAGAGATGTGCCCGGAGTACTAGGACTTCGGGCCGTCCCTTGCTTTTTATTTAGCGCCGAAATCGCTTGCTGTTCAACCCATCCAAGATTTTCGCCTGGCTCGGTCTCGTTTCCACTGTTGCGTATGCTTCCGTTAGCTACGTTGAGATAACAGATAAGGCAAACATCCATTTCGTAAATCACAACTCCCCGACCCCTGACAAATATCTAATCGAAAGCATGACCGGAGGCGTCGCGGCGATCGACTTCGACAACGATGGATGGCAGGATATCTATCTGGTCAACGGCGCTAAGATCCATCCCGGCCAGAAAGATAACGAGCAGCCTGACAAGTCTGCGCCAGAATTCTGGAACCGGCTCTACCGCAACAATCACGACGGCTCATTCTCGGATGTAACGGAGAAAGCTGGCGTGAAGGGGACGGGTTTCGGGATGGGCGCGGCCGTTGGAGACTTCAATAATGACGGATTCGACGATCTGCTCGTTACCCGGTATGGAGGCGCTACGCTGTACCGCAACAATGGTGACGGCACATTTAGTGATGTCACGTCGAAGTCCGGCCTGCATACCGGCGGCTGGCTTTCGAGCGCGGGATTCTTCGACTACGATCGCGACGGCAAGCTGGACATATTCATCTGCCGCTATCTGCAATGGAATTTTTCAGCTAACATCTATTGCGGGTCAAAAGCCGAGGGGGGCCGATCGTACTGCCATCCCGATAATTTCAAGCCGGTGTCCAACTACCTGTTCCACAATAACGGCGACGGCGTCTTCACTGATGTGACGGAGAGCAGTCATATCGGCGCGACTCCCGGCAAAGGGCTGGGAGTCGCCTTTGCCGACTTCAATAACGATGGCTGGCCGGACATTACCGTCGCCAACGATTCTTTTCAGCAGTCTCTGTTCCTGAATCAACGCGATGGCACTTTTACCGAGAGCGCCTTGACGGCGGGGGTTGGCTATAACGACGAAGGCAAGACTTTCGCGGGCATGGGCACCGATGCCGCCGATATAGACAACGATGGCAAGCCGGATATCATCACCACGGCGCTATCGAATGAAAAATACGCTTATTTCCACAACAGCGGCGATGGCGCGTTCGACTACGACAGCGGCCCCAGCAGGATCGGCGAGGCGACCAGGCTGCTGGGCGGATGGGGCATGCACGTCTTCGACTTCGACAACGATGGCCGCAAGGACGTCTTCTTTGCCAATAGCCACGTGATGGACAACATCAGCAAGATGCAGTCGCACCTCGAGTACCTGCAGCCTCTCTTGTTGCTGAAAGGGCTGGGCAACGGAAAGTTCAGCGACGTGTCGCAGCAAACGGGGAGCGTCTTTCAAAAGCGATGGGCGAGCCGCGGCGCTGCTTTCGCCGATTTCGACAACGATGGCGACATCGATGTGGTGGTCGCCACGTGTGGCGGCCCGGCGTATCTGCTCCGGAACGATGGCGGGAATGCAAACGGCTGGATCGCTTTCGATCTCCGCGGGTCGAAAGACAACCGCGACGGACTCGGGGCTACGCTGAAACTAACCTCCGCTTCCGGTCGCGTGCAGTACTCACAAGCGACCACTGCCGGCAGTTACCAATCGGCGCAGGACCGGCGTGTTTTTTTCGGCGTGGGCCAGGAGAGTTCCGTCCGTTCAGTCGAGATACTCTGGCCATCGGGCGCGAAGCAGGTTATTAGCAATCCGCCGCTCCGGAAGATCATCGTCGTGAAGCAGCGGTAGGCAATTTCACGGGTCATTCAGCTCTTCGATTGCAAAGGCGCTGCAACACTCTCCAGCGATTGCCGTTCCGCATTTACGCCGAACTTTAGCTCCACGCCCGCGGCGATCAGCATCAGGGCTGCTCCCAGCAGATAACCCCACATCAGTTGGGTCTTCGATCCGGAAGCGATCAGGCGGGCAAACAACAACGGCGCAGCCACTCCGCCCGCCAGCGTACCCGCGGCATAGAAAATGGAGATCGCGAAGGCGCGGATCTCCAGCGGAAAAATTTCGCTGACCGTCAGATACGCCGCGCTCGCCGCTGACGAAGCGATAAAGAAGATGGCCGTAAACCAGATGGCCTGCGACAGCGGGCTCTGTCCTCCCTGCCCGAAGATGATCGCCGAAATCGCCAGCAGAATCCCCGACAGTCCATAAGTTCCCGCAATCATCTTCTTCCGGCCAAGGGAATCGAAGAAACGCCCTAAGATCAGCGGACCAAGGAAATTACCGAGTGCGAACGGAAGAATGTAGAGCGGGACACGCCGGCTGGATACCCCAAAAAACTGAGTCAGAACCAGTCCATAGGTAAAGAAGACAGCGTTAAAAAAGAACGACTGCGCCACCATCAGCACCAGACCCAGGAACGAGCGAGCCGGCTGGTCGTGCACCATGGCTTTCCAGACATCCCTAATCGGGGTGCTCTCCCGCACCGTTATCTTGATGGTCCCCTCCGCTTGCGGCAGTTCGCCTTTCTCCTGAGCTACCTGGGTCTCGATGTCGTCTAAGATGCGGTTGGCTTCGTCCTCATAGCCACGCAACATCAGCCATCTCGGACTTTCAGGAACATGCCGCCGCAAAGTCAGGATAATCAAGCCCAAAACCGCTCCGATTCCGAAGGCGAAACGCCAGCTCAGATCCGGAGACAACCAATTGGAATTCAAAAGCAGCAGCGTGCCCAGGGCTCCAAGCGCTGCGCCGATCCAGAAAGTGGCATTGATCGCCAGATCGACCGCGCCACGCACTCCCGCTGGAACCAGTTCGTCCACTGCCGAATTGATGGCCGCATACTCGCCTCCGATACCCGCGCCCGTCAGGAAGCGGAACAGAAAGAAACTCCAGAAGTTCCAGGAGATCGCGGTGGCGGCGGTCGCCGAAAGGTAAACCGCCAGAGTGAGGAAAAACAGCTTCTTGCGCCCTAGACGGTCCGTCAACCAGCCGAAGAATAATGCGCCCAGAACAGCGCCCGCCAGGTAACCAGTGGCGCTGGCGCCTACCTCGAAGTCGCTTAGCGCCAGCGCGTCTTTATCTTTCAAGATACTCGCCAGCGATCCCGCCAGGGTGACTTCCAGGCCATCGAGCAGCCAGGTTATGCCCAGCGCGGACACCATGCGCAGGTGCCAGCGGCTCCACGGAAGCCGGTCGAGCCGCTGCGGTATGTTTGTCTCTACAGTCTGCCCCGAGGGGGTTTGGCCTGACGGATTCACGCGATCTGTTTCAGACATAAGAGTTCAAAACTACCCTTCCGGCGCTCACCCATAGTAAAAAATCGCTACCGAAGTTGACACTGGTCAAATCCGATTAGTATATTACAGCCAAACGAGAATAATTCCTGTCAAAGCGCACAAAAAATGTGTTTATAATCACAATTTGGTTGGGAGCTAACGTTATCAACGGTCAGGTGAGTTAATGCCACAAATATTTGGACCCGCCTCGAATACTATCGCGAAGGTCTCGATTGTCACAGTAATCGGTCTTGCAGCATCGACGCTTGCTGTAGCCTACATCATGGATCGCGGTCCGTGGACCACCTCGGTCAGCATGGCGCCGGAACAGCCCATTCCCTTTAGTCATAAACACCATGTGAAAGATGATGGAATCGACTGCCGCTACTGCCATACCTCGGTCGAAAACTCGGCCTATGCCGGTTACCCGCCCACCGAGACCTGCATGAGCTGCCATTCTCAGATCTGGAATCAGGCCACGCTGACGCAGCCCATTCGCGACAGCTGGCAGAGCGGAAAGTCCATTGAATGGACCAAAGTGCACGATCTTCCGGATTACGTGTATTTCAACCACAGCATCCACGTAAACAAAGGCATCGGCTGTTCCACCTGCCATGGCGCGGTGAACGAGATGGCGCTGATGTATAAGGTAAACACCTTGAATATGAACTGGTGCCTGAGCTGCCATCGCAACCCGGCGCAGTTTATCCGGCCGAAATCCGAAGTCTTCAACATCAATTACCGCTATCCGTCGAACCAGGCCGAGCTGGGTCCAAAACTGGTGAAGGAGTACCACGTTCAGTCATTGGTCGATTGCGTCACCTGCCATCGCTAACTGAAAACGGAAACCTGTAACGATGAATGAACACAAGGCTCAGCAGAAGTTTCAGTTAGTTGAGAAAGCCAACCAGCCCGTGCAGACCGGCCTGATACCGTTGAGTTCGCTGCTGCAACCGCCTCCGCCCCGGCCACAAAAGGCTTTGGATATGGAGGCGCTGCGCATTAAGCTCGCGGAAGGACGAGGGCCGGCTTTCTGGCGCACGCTGGACGAAGCCGCCGAGACCGACGAGCTGAAAGACTACGTCGAGCAGGAATTTCCGGGTCTATCGGGACAGATTCCGCAAGGCATCGAACGCCGCAACATCTTGAAAGTAATGGCTGCTTCCCTCGCTATGGCGGGTGCCGCAGCCTGCACCAAGCAGCCCAAAGAACTTGCCGTGCCGTACGTCCGGCAGCCCGAAAATCTGGTTCCGGGCTTGCCGCTGTTCTACGCCACCGCCATGCCGCTAAACGGCTATGCGCGCGGATTGCTGGTAGAAAGCCACGTGAATCGCCCCACCAAGGTGGAGGGGAATCCCGACCATCCTGCCAGCCTCGGTTCCACCGGTATTTTCGAACAGGCCTCGGTTCTGAATCTTTACGACCCCGATCGCTCCGAGACGGTGATGAAGACCGGACGCCTGAGCACTTGGGGCGAATTCACCGGCACTTTCAGCACCGAAGCGCAGAGCTTGGCCGCTCGCAAGGGCGAGGGGCTGGCGATCCTTTCCGGCGTCACTACCTCGCCAACTCTGATCAGCCAAATTAATAGCTTGCGGGAGGAGTGGCCCTCCGCCCGCTGGTATCTGCATGAAGCTTCAGTGAATCCCGCCATCGCTGACTCTACCCGGAAGCTGGCAGGCCGCAATGCGCTGATTACTTACGATCTCTCGCAAGCGGACGTCATCGTCAGCCTGGAAAGCGACTTTCTGAACGAAGGACCGGCCGCTATGGTGTACGCCCGGCAGTTTTCCGCGCGCCGCGGCATCGATAGCGGACAAATTCCTGCCCGCCTTTACGCCATCGAATCCACCCCCACGGTCAGCGGATCACTGGCCGATCATCACTTTCCCATGGAAAGCGGCCGCATCCCGGCCATCGCCTACCAGTTAGCGAAAGCTTGCGGAGTGGCCGCGCCGGAAGCGTCCGGCGAGACTCCGGCCTGGGTAAATGCCATCGCTACAGACCTGCAGGCTACTAAAGGCCGTTGCGTGGTTCTTCCCGGAGAATTTCAGCCCGAGAGCGTGCATCTGGCCGCGCACGCCATGAATGCTGCTTTGGGCAACATCGGCAAGACGGTCCGCTTCATGGAGGGCGTCGAGCCAGCGAACACCTTCTCAATTGAGCAACTTACAGGCGATTTGAATGCCGGGCGCGTCGAAGTGCTTATCGTCATGGGCACCAATCCGGTCTACAGCGCCCCCGGATCGCTCAATTTCCTGGATGCCCTGAAGAAGGCCCGTCTGGTGGTTCGCCTGGGCACCTTCTTCGACGAAACGTCGCGTTGGAGCCATTGGCACATCCCCGAGACTCATTACCTCGAAACCTGGTCCGACAGCCGGGCCTTTGATGGCACTACCACCATCCAGCAGCCTTTAGTGGAGCCTCTCTACGGCGGTAAGTCCGCTCACGAGTTGATTTCCATCCTGCAAGGCAAGCCGGATCAGAATTCGCACGATATCGTTAACTTCTTTTGGAAGAATCAAACGCGCGGCGACTTCGAGACCCTGTGGCAGACCTCGCTCCACAACGGCACCGTAGCCGGTACCGGCGTCGGCGTACTAAACGCCAGCCTCAATGTTTCCCTACCGCCTCTTCAAACTCCAGCAGGCGGAGATATCGATGTAGTGATGCGGCCTGACCCCACGATCGGTGACGGCTTCTACGCCAATAACGGATGGCTGCAGGAGCTTCCGAAACCGCAAACCAAAATGACTTGGGAAAATGCGGTTACCGTCAGCCCCTCCAAGGCTGGCAAGATGAGCATCTCCACTGGTGACATTCTGCGCGTTACCGTAAATGGCAAGAGCGTGGAAGGTCCTGCCTGGATTGTGCCCGGGCAAGCCGGTAATTCGGTCGGTATCGCATTCGGTTATGGCCGCGAATCGGCCGGGAGAGTAGGCACCGGCATAGGCTATAACGCTTACCCCTTACAAGACGCAGCATCCCGGTTCACCGCAAGCGGCACGCTGCAAAAGACCGGCAAGCATGTGGATGTCGCCGATGTTCAGCACACCCAGTCCATGGCTGGCCGGGAGCCAGTGCGCGCCGCGACCTTGGCCGAATTTCAGGAGCATCCCAACTTTCCCACGGAAGAGGAAAAGCCGCTTCCCCGCGGCGACACCCTATACGACGACTCCGAGTGGAAGTACAAGGGGTACAAGTGGGGCATGAGCATCGATTTGAATGTCTGCACCGGCTGCAGCGCTTGCATCATCGCTTGCCAGGCGGAAAACAACATTGCGGTGGTCGGCAAAGATCAGGTGGCCAAAGGACGCCACATGCATTGGATCCGCGTGGACCGCTATTATTCGGGAGATCTCGATTCCCCGGCGATCTACAATCAGCCCGTTCCGTGCATGCACTGTGAGAATGCGCCTTGCGAAGTAGTCTGTCCCGTCGCCGCCACCGTTCACAGCAACGAAGGGATCAACGAGATGGTGTATAACCGCTGCGTCGGCACCCGTTACTGCTCCAACAACTGTCCTTATAAGGTTCGCCGCTTTAATTTTTATCTTTACTCCGATTGGCAGACGCCGAGCCTTTGGGGAAGCCGCAATCCCGACGTCACGGTTCGCAGCCGGGGCGTGATGGAGAAGTGCTCTTACTGCATTCAGCGGATCCAGGAAGCCAAGATCAAGACCGAAAAAGAAGGCCGGCTCATTCGCGATGGTGAGGTGATCACTGCCTGCCAGCAGGTTTGTCCCACGCAGGCGATCGCCTTTGGCAATCTGAACGACAAAAACAGCAAGGTAGCCCGGTTGCAGGCGCTGAAACGCAGCTACAATCTGCTGGACGACTTGAATACGCGTCCGCGAACCGTTTACCTGGGCTATGTCCGCAACACAAATGAAGCGTTAGGAGGGCAGAATGGCGATCGGAAATCCTGAGGAAGAGCTTTTACACCCGGAAAACATCGTCCCCGATCCCGGGCCGGATACCGTTCTTACGGCTGGTCACGACTACGATTCGGTCAGCAGGAAGATTACCGGCGTTGTCTATCTTCCTTTAAAAAAGTCTCCGCGAAAATGGCTCGTGGGAGCATTCATAGCCTTCTGTTTTGTCAATCTGCTGATGGTCTGCATCAGCTATCTCTTTCTAAAGGGTGTTGGCATCTGGGGAATAAATATCCCGGTCGCCTGGGGCTTCGCGATAATCAATTTCGTCTGGTGGATCGGTATCGGCCACGCTGGCACGCTGATCTCCGCTGTTCTCTACCTGCTCAAGCAGGACTGGCGTACCGCGATCAACCGGTTCTCGGAAGCGATGACGCTATTTGCGGTCGCTTGCGCCGGCATGTTCCCGATTCTTCACCTCGGCCGCCCCTGGCTATTTTACTGGCTGCTGCCTTACCCAAACAGCATGTGGTTGTGGCCTCAGCCTCGCAGTCCGCTCGAGTGGGATGTGTTCGCGGTTTCCACTTATGGTCTTACGTCCCTGATCTTCTGGTACATCGGCCTGATTCCCGACTTGGCCACCATGCGCGATACTGCGCCGCATCTCTGGCAACAGCGCATTTACGGAGTGCTGGCGGTGGGCTGGCGCGGATCGGCGATCCACTGGCACCGTTATCAGAAGGCCTACTTGTTGCTGGCTGGCCTGGCTACCCCGCTGGTTCTGTCGGTACATACCATCGTTAGCTTTGACTTCGCTGTTGCCCAACTGCCCGGTTGGCATACGACGATTTTCCCACCCTATTTCGTTGCCGGCGCAGTGTACTCCGGCTTCGCCATGGTGCTGACGCTGATGATTCCGCTCCGGTCCTGGTACAACCTGCGCGACCTGATCACCCTAAGGCACATCGAAGCCGCCAGCAAGTTGATGCTGGGCGTTGGGCTCATCGTAGCCTACGGTTACGGTATGGAAGCTTTCTTCTCCTGGTACAGCGGCGACAAGTATGAGAGCTTCATGTACTGGAACCGCATGACCGGGCCCTATGGTTTCACTTACGCGCTGCTGATTCTTTGCAATATCCTGCTGCCACAGCTGCTTTGGAGCCAGCGCGTGCGGCGCAGCCTGTTGGCGGTCTGGATCTTGTCCATTGTCATTAATATCGGAATGTGGCTCGAGCGTTTTGTCATCGTGGTCACCAGTCTTTCCCGCGATTTCCTGCCCTCCTCATGGGGCACTTACATCCCCACCAAGTGGGATTGGATGACTTACGCCGGCACCCTCGGGTTCTTCATGTTCCTGATCTTCCTGTTTGTGCGCGCGCTGCCTTCCATCTCCATCTTCGAAATGCGCGAGACGGTGCATCATGGGGCTCACCCTGAAGAGAAGGAGGTCTATGAGCCAACAACAGCTTGAACTAGACCATTTGGCGGCCGTCCATGGCGCGATGGCGCAGTTCCGGACGCCCGAATTGCTGATTGAAGCTTGCGAACGCGCCTATTCCAGCGGCTACCGCAAGATGGACGCTTATGCCCCGATGCCTGTTGAAGGGCTGGCCGAAGCGATCGGCTTCAAGAAGAACAACGTCGCGTTGGCCGTGCTGATCGGCGGCTCCTGCGGGGCTATCGGCGGTTTCGCCCTGCTCGAATGGATTACCCAGATTGCATATGCCCACAATGTGGGCGGCAGGCCCTTGAACAGCTGGCCGGCTTATATTCCTATCACCTTCGAATGCATGATTCTGTTCTCCGCCTTTACATCGCTGTTCTGCGTAATGCTGATGAACGGGTTGCCTCAGATGTATCACCCGGTCTTCAATGTGCCTAATTTTGCGCGGGCATCCGTCGATAGCTTTTTCTTGTGCATCGAATCGTCCGATCCGAAGTTCGAAACTGGAAACACGTTGGAATTCCTTCGCGACATCGGAGGAAATGAGGTGACCGTTGTTCCTGCGTAAACATCTCTCCTTCGCTCTCGCGCTCAGCGCTTTAGGCCTCTCCTCGGCATGCCGTCAAGATATGCATAATCAGCCGAAATACAAGCCTTACTCGGCGACGGACTTCTTCGGCGACAGCCGGGCCATGCGGCCCTCCATCAAAGACACGGTCGCGCGCGGACAGTTGCGCTTGAACGAGGCGCGCTACACCGGCAAACAGGACGGCAAAGATGTCACCGCGATTCCGATTCAGATCACCCGCGCCGACATCGTCCGCGGCAAAGATCGCTTCCAGATCTACTGCACTCCGTGCCACGGGCAGCTCGGCGACGGACGCGGCATGATCGTTCTTCGCGGGTTGCGCCAACCGCCCAGCTATCACGACGAACGTCTGGTGAATGCACCTATCGGACACTTTTTCGACGTCATCACAAATGGCTACGGCTCCATGTATTCTTATGCTTCACGTGTCTCGGCGGATGACCGCTGGCGGATCGCTTCTTACATCAGGACGCTTCAATTGAGCCAGAATGCCCCGCCCGATCTCGCTGCCCGGGCCGCTGCGGAAACCGGCGCGAAATCAGTGGGAGGCCAGCAGTGAGTACCCGCCACGCGCATGCCGAAGCAGTTCCCATCATCCGTCTCGGCCCCGGCGCTGCCAGCATTGAAAGGTTTGCCGGCATCGCAGGCATGATCGGCCTGTTCCTGTGTGTCGCCGGTTTCTTTGCCAATCGGGCTCACTTTTTCCAGTCGTATCTGTTCTCCTTTCTCTATTGGGCTGGATTTTGCTTCGGCGGATACGGCATTCTCTTTCTCAACAATGTAGTGGGAGGCAAGTGGGGCGTCACCATCCGCCGGCTGCTGGAAGCCAAGGTTCGAACCCTGCCTTACGTCGCTGCGCTGTTTCTCCCGATTCTGTTTTTTGGCATTCCCTACCTTTATCCATGGGCCACTGACCTGGTTCAGCACAATGCCGTTCTGCGCCACAAGGTCGGCTACTTAAACTGGCCGTTCTTCGCTATCCGCTGGGTCATTTACTTTGTCATCTGGTACTTCTGGTTCCAGAAAGTTCAACAGCTGACCGACCAGCAGGATGAGACTGGCGATCCGGGCTTGGTTGTACGCCTGCGCCAGATCAGCGCACCCGGCCTGCTGGTTTTCGTCATCACGGTCAGCTTTGCCTACATCGACTGGCTGCTCTCTACCGATGTCGAGTTTTTCTCCACCGTTTTCCCGGCGTTGATTCTTATAGGCAACGTGCTGCAGACTTTTTGCCTTAGCGTCCTGGTGCTGGTCATTTCTTCAAAGGAGGACCGTTTCGGCGGCAGAATACACGCCAAGATATTGCACGACCTCGGTAACCTGATGTTTGCCTTTACGATTTTCTGGACCTATCTGACGCTGTCCCAGCTGATCATCGTTTGGCCCGCCAACTTGCCGCAGGAAATTGGATACTACATCACCCGGACAAAGGGATTCTGGCGTGTCATCACCTGGGTCGTAGGTCTGACGATGTTCGCCGTGCCGTTTCTCTCGCTGCTATCGCAATCCCGCAAGCGGAATCCGACCAGGCTGATCCGGATTGCGGTTTGGATTCTGTGCGCCCACGTCCTGTATATGTTCTGGGTGGTGGTGCCAACTTTCCGCCCCAATGGTTTTGAAATCTACTGGACCGATTTCGCTGCATTCTTCGCCGTTGGCGGCATCTGGGTATGGGCCTACATGGGCCAACTGCGCCAGAGGCCCCTATTGCCACTTCACGATCCCCGTCTGCCAGAGCCCATGCCGGAGTTAGCCTCTTGAACGATCAATTGCCCGATAATTCTTCTGCGAATGAACTGGTCCGCAGTCATGCTCCGGTCCACTCCGAGCCCGTTTCGGGACACGATGGAACGGCATACGAAGGCACCGACGCCAAAGCCGGTACGGTACTCAGTTCCCTGGCCATCATCGGCGGGACATTAGTAGTCGTCTTTGCCCTAACCGTGGGCATCCAGAAACTTCTGGAAAAAGCGAACCCTCCCGGACAGCTGCCCAGCCCTATCGCGCCCGCGCGGGTGGTTCCCCCGGTACCGCAACTGCAGGTTCATCCCTGGGATGAATTGCCCGATCTGCGCGCACATGCCGAAGCCATTCTGAACAGTTACGGCAAAGATGCCAGCGGACGGACGCATATCCCTATTACCCAGGCCATTGACAGCATGGAGGGGCGTTTGAGCATCGCCCCCGGCGCAACGCAAGGCATCACCACCCCCGGCGGCGAAGGCCGCGACTTCGCCAAGAGTTTGCGCGATATGCCTGCCCCCTATCAAAAACCGGCGGCCATCCAGGGAGAGATCCGCAAAGGGGCTCAGTAAGCACTAAGGTTTCCAATCACTAAAGGAGTTTATGCGTAGTAAGTTGTTCAAGAGCACCGGGACATTGGTTTTATCAGGCTTGCTGGCCGGAGGTGTTCTCTCGGCTCAGTATGCGCGTCCGGCGCTCACCAAGGGTGTGACCATTGAGCAGAAACTAAACTCTCCGGTCCCGCTCGATTTAGTTTTCAACGATGAGCACGGCGAGGCGGTTCCACTCCGGACTTTCTTCGGAGACAAACCGGTCGTGCTTTCAATGGTGTACTTCAAGTGCCCTAGCCTCTGCCCCATGAGCATGCGCGAAACCGTGACCAGCTTGAAGCGGGTCTCCATGCAGGCCGGGCTCGATTACAACGTGCTGGTGGTCAGCTTCGATCCCAACGATAAGCCTGCCCAGGCCCTCGAGAAAAAAGCGGAATACAAGAAGATGTTCGGGCGCGTCGGCTTTGACGATGGCTTTCACTTCCTGACAGGCTCGGAGGCTTCCATCAAAAAGTTGGCCGACGCGATCGGCTTCGGTTTCCGCTATGACGACGCCACCAAACAATACATTCACGCCGGCGGCATTATGGTCGCTACTCCAGAAGGCAAAATGGCGCGTTACTTCTATGGTGTCGACTATGCTCCGGCCGATCTGCGACTAGCGCTGGCCGAAGCATCCCAGCATCGCATCAGTTCACCAGTTAACTACATTCTTCTGTTCTGTTTTCACTATGATTCCACTCAGGGTAAGTACACCCTGGCCATCGTCAACATTCTGAAGCTGGCGGCTGGAATTACCGTGCTGATGCTTGGCGGCCTGATTTTTCTCCTCATGCGAAAAGATAAGAAATCGAAAACGGGCGTCAACTGGAAGGAGCCCCAACATGTTCGCTAGCCTCGCGATTCTCGCCCAGATTGAGCTTTTCCCAGTAGCGGCCTCGAAAGAAGCCGGCGATATTGATGCTCTCTATTGGTTCATCACCATCGTTTCCGCGGTGATGACCATAATCGTTTTTGCTGCGCTGCTGTGGTGTGCTTATCGTTACCGCCGCAGAATCAACGTCCATGCCACGCAAATCGAAGGTTCTACCAAGCTGGAACTGGCCTGGTCCATTACTCCGTTCCTCATCATGCTGGTTATGTTCGGCTGGGGTGCACAACTTTTCTTCGCTGCGCAGAATCCGCCCAAAGATGCCATGGAAATCTTCGTCACCGGCAAGCAGTGGATGTGGAAGATTCAATATCCCGACGGCAAGGCGGAGATCAATAGCCTCCATGTTCCTATCGGACAGCCCGTAAAGCTCACCATGGCGTCGGAGGACGTCATTCACAGCTTCTCGATTCCTGCGTTCCGCGTCCGGCACGACGTTATGCCGGGCCATTATTCTTCACTCTGGTTTACTCCCACCAAGGCCGGTCACTATCATCTCTTCTGCACTGAATACTGCGGCATGGGCCATGCGTCCATGGGTGGCTGGGTCGATGTTTTGGGAGAGCGCGAATATGCCAACTGGTCCAGCGGCGGCGGCACCGGTGGTTCTCTAGCAGGTCAAGGCGAAAAGCTGTTCGCTCAGAATGGCTGCTCCACTTGCCATCTCATGGATCAGCAGGGCCGGTGCCCCGTCTTGAAAGGCCTCTATCAAAAACCCGTCCAGTTAGCTGATGGCCGCACGGTCATTGCTGATGATGCTTACATCCGGGAATCTATCCTCGAGCCGAACGTGAAGATCGTCTCGGGCTTCGAGCCCAACATTATGCCCAACTTCAAAGGCCAATTAAGCGAAGAGCAGGTTATTCAGCTCATCGCTTATATAAAAACCTTGACGCCTTCCGGACCGGCGTCCCAGCAAGGTGTGCAGCAGCGTCCAGTAGTCATCGCGCCTAAAGCAGCGGCCTCCAAGACCCCGGTTCCATAAGGTGCGGCAAGCAGCGTAAAGTTTAAAAAGGATTTTCAGGTTAATGGCAACAATCGCACGAGAAATACCCGAAGTCGCAGTCAAACAGGTGAATTACCTGAATGTGGAGCACGGCTGGAAAAGCTGGCTCCTCACCACCGACCACAAGCGGATCGCCATGCTGTATTTGTTTTCGATTACAGCTATGTTTTTTGTGGGCGGTTTCATGGCCGTGCTCTTCCGCATCAATCTGCTGGAACCGCAAGGCATCTTCTCGGCCGAAACGTACAACCGGCTCTTCTCCATGCACGGCATCGTGATGGTGTTTTTCTTCCTGGTTCCTTCCATTCCGGCTACGCTGGCCAACTTCCTGATACCAATTATGATCGGCGCAAAGGATTTGGCCTTCCCGCGGATCAATCTTCTGAGTTGGTATTTGTATATCTTCGGCGCGGCTTTCGGCCTGTTCGCCATCGTCCGCGGCGGCGTCGATACCGGCTGGACTTTCTACGCGCCTTACAGCAGCACTTACTCTAATTCTTACGTTCTGGCTGCCGCCATGGGTGTGTTCATTGCCGGCTTCTCCTCTATTCTTACCGGCTTGAACTTTATCGTTACGGTCCATAAGATGCGCGCTCCGGGCATGACCTGGTCGCGCCTGCCGCTGTTCGTCTGGTCCAACTACGCCACCGGCCTCATTCAAGTTTTGGGCACTCCCGTTCTGGCCATTACCCTGCTGCTGCTGGGCTTCGAGCGCATCGCGCACGTCGGCATCTTCGACCCCAACATCGGCGGAGATCCCATCCTCTTCCAACATCTCTTCTGGTTTTACTCCCATCCGGCCGTTTACATCATGATTCTTCCCGGCATGGGCGTCATCAGCGAGATCGTTGCCTGCTTCTCGCAGAAGAGGGTATTTGGCTATAACTTCATCGCCTTCTCCAGCCTCGCGATTGCCGTTCTAAGCTTCGTCGTCTGGGGACATCACATGTTCCTGACCGGTGAAAGCCTCTATACCGGCATGGCCTTTTCGTTCCTGAGCTTCATGGTTGCGGTTCCTTCCGCCATTAAGGTCTTCAATTGGACCGCCACCATGTATAAGGGCTCCGTCTCGTTCGACACTCCGATGTTGTACGCGTTCGGATTCATCGGTTTGTTTACCATCGGCGGCATGACTGGCTTGCACCTAGCAGCGCTGGGCACCGATATCGCCACTCACGGCACTTACTTCGTCGTGGCGCACTTCCACTACGTTATGGTAGGTGGAATGGTGATGGCGTTCCTCGGCGGGCTTCACTTCTGGTGGCCCAAGATTACCGGCAAGCTCTATCCCGAAGGCTGGTCGAAGTTCTCCGCCCTGATCATCTTCATCGGCTTCAATCTTACGTTTTTCCCGCAGTTTATCCTGGGCTATCTGGGCATGCCGCGCCGTTATCATGCCTACCCTCCGGAGATGCAGGCGCTGAATGTGCTATCCACGGCCGGCGCCTCTATCCTTGGAATTGGCTATCTGATTCCCATGATTTACTTCGCCTGGTCCTGGAAGTATGGGCCAAAGGCCGGCAATAATCCTTGGGGCGCCGCCGGCCTGGAGTGGCAGATTCAATCGCCACCTACCACGTTTAACTTCGATGAAACCCCGGTTGTAACCGAGGAAGCATACAATTACGGTCCTTTGGAGGAAGTCGTTGGCTGAAGCAATCGTCCCGGTGGGCCATGAGCCCCTTGTGGAAACTGAAAGCGAAGTTCACGTTAAGCACCATTTCGCTACCGCTGAACAGCAGATGGACGCCGATACTCTCGGCATGTGGACCTTCCTGATCACGGAAGTCCTGTTTTTCGGCGGTATGTTTGCTGCTTATGCGGTATACCGCAACATGTATTACGGGGCTTTCGCCAGCACCAGCGAATTCATGAACGTGCCGCTCGGCGCAACCAACACAGGCGTGCTCATCTGCAGCAGTTTAACGATGGCCATGGCGGTGCGCAGCGCTCAATTGAGCAAGCGCAAAGCCCTGATCATGTTTTTGGTGCTCACCATTGTTTTCGGCTCTATCTTTTTGGGAATAAAAGCCTACGAGTATCACGAGAAGTATGTCGAGCACCTGGTGCCCGGGCTTAGTTTCCAATATCCGCACGCCCAGTTTCTCCGGCATGCCCAGATTTTGTTCTTCCTGTATTTCGCCATGACCGGCATGCACGCGATTCACATGATTGTCGGTGTTGGATTGCTCACCTATCTGATCATTGAAGCCTACCGGAACAAGTTCGGCGCGCACTTCTTTACCCCCGTCGAGATGATTGGGCTGTACTGGCATTTTGTCGATGTGGTGTGGATCTTCCTGTTCCCGCTGCTCTATCTGATTGGAGATCGCTGATGTCGTCGGTTCATACTCCTATTCCGAAAGTATCTTCTCTGGTCAGCGTCTTCGCGGCGTTGATCGTCTTGACCGTCGTCACCACGCTGGTTTCATACGTGCAGTTGGGTGAGTTGAACATTGTGGTGGCTCTTTTGATCGCGTTCTGCAAGGCGTCATTGGTTGCCTGGATCTTTATGGGCGTCCGTCACACCACTCAGCTCACTAAGCTGTTCGTGGTTGCCGGAATTGTCTGGCTCATGATTCTGGTCTTACTTACTTATAGCGACTACAGCAGCCGCGGTTGGCAATACCAGGCTCAACCGTGGAACCACACCAAAACACCGATGGTCGGAAAGTAACCAACTTATTACTGGTCGGCTCATATCCAAACCCGCTCGCAGCTCTCCCGGTTGAGCTCGAGCGGGTTTTTTGCGAAACCAGAGCCATTCCAGGTGGTTCCAAAGGATAGGGGTTTGATCGGGGACTTATGCCGGAAACAAGCGTAGACGTAATCAAGAGGTACCTTGACGATGCCATTGCTGCCGGCAAGAGCTTCGAGCAGCAGCTCGAGGACTTCGCTAAACAAAGCGATGATCCGGTTTCCAGCGAACTGTTCAAGCAGCACGCCATTGAAACCAAGAGCCAATACGAGCGGCTGACGGAGCGCCTCTCCCAACTTGAAGGGTCGCCCTCGACTACTAAAAGCCTGATCGCAAATCTATTCAATTTTGGCGCACGGACTCTCCAGCCGGGCAGCGAATCTGCAGAGCGGCTTTCTCAAAATCTGATGGTCTCCTTTGCGGTGGAAAACAGCGAGCTCGCCATGTATGAATCTCTCGCCAACATTGCCGATGCGGCCGGCGATACCGAGACCGCAGCTCTTGCGCGTTCGATTCAAGCGCAGGAGCGGGCGTCCGCAGCCAGGACCTGGGAACTCATTTCAGAAACAACACCCCGCCCTGGCGGCGCTTAACTGCCATCGCGACGGTATAAGATGTGATCGGAAGGAATCTACATCTTATGGTCAGAATCATCGGCGCCGCGGCTTTCGTTTGCCTGTCCTCTGCAGCGCTTTACGCTCAAGCGGGAGGCAGCACCAGCAGCGACTTGAAGAAGAGCTTCGCCCACGTCAAAGAAAACCTCATGAAGAGCGCGGAGAAAATGCCTGACGCAGATTACAGCTTCAAGCCTAGTCCCGATATCCGCAGCTTCGCCGAAGTTATCTCGCATGTGGTTACCTCGCAAAGCCGCACCTGTTCGGCAGCCGCCGGAGAATCTAAACCGGTCAGCGTTGCGGGAAAAACTTCAAAGGCGGATATCGTAAGCGCCCTGGAAGAGTCGTTCGAGGTTTGCGATAATGCCTACAATTCGCTGACTGATGCCAATGCATCCGAAACAGTTAAGACCGCTCGCGGCGAGATGACGCGCATGGGTCTCCTGGTAAACAACGTAGCTCACGACAGCGAGCAGTATGGCCTCATCGCCATGTACCTGCGCGCTAAGAACCTGATCCCGCCCTCCAGCGAAAAGAAATAGTTCCCGTTCATTCTGCGTTCATGGCCGGGTGCTAAGCTGCTTGGTCATGAACGTGGGTCCTCTCATCTCTCGCTTATCGCTCCTCTGCCTGCTCGCGCCTGCTGCGTTTCCACGTCAGCCACTGCTGGTGATCTCGGTCGATGGTTTGGATAACCGATATCTCCAGAACTGCGACCGGCTCGGTCTCCGCATTCCCCACATTCGGGATCTGATGCAAAAAGGTCAATTGTCCGCAGGCGTAATCGGGGTCGTGCCAACCATCACGTGGCCTTCGCATACCACCATCATTACTGGCGTGACGCCCCCTGTTCACGGCATTTTAAGTAACCGGTTGCCCGGTGGAAACTATCCGTGGAGCGCGCATCGCATCAAAGTCAAAACGCTCCTCGATGCGGCCCACGACGCCGGCCTTCAAAGCGCAACCGTAACCTGGCCAGTCACGGTTGATGCTCCGGTGGCATTCGACTTGCCGGAATACTTCAAGCGGCGGCGCGGCGGAGCTATGGATCTCGCAACCATCGAGTCGAAGTCTATTCCGCCGGATCTCGCCGGTAAAATTTCAGCTGTCTTCCCTTCCTTTCCCCAGGAGTGGATGGATGACCGTACCCGGACGCTAGCCGTCACATATCTGCTCCAGGAGCAGAAGCCGGACTTGGTTCTGGTGCATCTCGTCGATCTGGACTCTGAAGAACACGACAACGCCCCGTTCAGCCGCGCGGCGAACGCCATCCTGGAATACACCGACGAACTCATTGGACGCATGCTGCAAGCCAAACCGGACAACATGGCGGTTGCGTTGGTCTCCGATCACGGCTTTGAAGAGATCCGCACGGAAATCGATATAAAGAAATTGGCGGCAGACAAAGGCGTGGAGGGAGTCTCGACCCGCGGCTTCATAGCCATTGCCGGCACTGACGGCGCAGCAACCCTGCTTCAGCAACTCGCGTCCGATCCTGAGAACGGCATCGGGCGGCAAATTCCTCGCGGAGAAATCGAGCGTTTCGCTCCAGAGCTACTAAACGCGAAAGCCGTCTACGAATCGGCTGAAGGCGTAATGTTCGGAGGCAACGGCAAAGATATCCGCTCAAAGCCGAAAGAAATCGGCAATCATGGCCACTGGCCCACCCGCTATCGCGCCGTGTATCTACTTTGGCAACCCGGCGTTCCACCTGCCCGCCTGCCTGAAATCTCCATGACCGGAATTGCCGGACGCCTTGCCAGTGTGCTCGATTTGAAGTTCCCTTAGTGTTGCCGTTATCACCCTGTAATGCGTTCGCGATCAGAACGACACATCCAGCACTTATCCTTGGGTCACCATGCGTTGCCATGATCGTCGCCGGGCACAACTGTTGCTCTCATTTGCTCTCCTGCTCTTCCCTTTTGCCTTGCGCTCTCAAACCGGAGCCGCCAATGGCAGCATACGCGGCGTAATCCGCGATCCGCAGAGCGCTGCTATCTCCAAAGCCGATGTTACGGCGCGGAATCTCGATACCGGCTATACGCGTAAAGCTCCCAGCGACACCAGCGGCGAGTATAGTCTTCCGCTGCTTCCTATCGGCACGTATGAGGTGACCGTCGAGGCGCAGGGCTTTGCTACCTATACGCAATCCGGCATCAATGTCCTGCTGGATAAAGCCAGCGATCTGCCGGTCGATCTTCAACTCTCCTCCGCCCAGCAAACCGTCACGGTTCAGGAGGACGCGTCGATACTCACCACCAACACTGCCGCGGTAACGGGAGGTCTGAATGAGCGCGCCATGCAGAACATGCCCATCACATCTCGCAACACTTTCAATCTTGCCCTGTTCGCGCCAGGATTCAACGGTCGCCGTGACGACGAGTTCGGCAATCCCCGGTTTTCCTTCGGAGGTTTGCAGCGCCGCGCCTTTCTCATAGATGGCATCGACAATACGCAGCGCGGCGGTCCCGGCCGCCTCGGAATCTTCTCGCCCGAAACTATTGCGGAAGTTCGCGTATTCACCAGCACCATGCCCGCTGAATACGGCCGCACCGTAGGGGGCATGATCAGCATGATTACCCGCGGCGGAACCAATGACTTTCATGGTGAAGCTCTCACGCTTTTCCGGCGTCCCGGCTTCATTGCGCGCCCGTCGCTCGCCGCCACGAAGAATTTTTCGCAATGGGCCACCTACTCGGGCAACATCGGCGGACCAATCGTCAAGAACAAGCTGTTTTATTTCGCCAGCGGAGAGTATGAGCCGCTCGATGGGCCGCGGCCGATAACCATCTCTGCTGCCAATGCTGCCGCGCTTCAGCTGCCCGCAAGCGATCTCGGCAGTGCGCCCTTCGCTCAGCGCTTCCAGACTTACATGGGTCGCGTTGATTACCAGATCAACGATCGTAACTCGACGTATGTCCGCTACAACGCCTTCGTTACGCCTTCCAAATTCAACACCTCCGGCGGCACTCTAGCGCGCAGCGCGGGCAATAATTTCGACGACCGGAATGATACCTGGGCTTCGCAGTGGACTTCCATTCTATCGGCGAACACGGTGAACGAGTTGCGCTTCGGTTCGCTTCGCCGCGAATTCAGCCGTCCTCCGGTGTCGGGAGTCGTCGGTCCCGTTATTGCAATCAGCGGAGTCGCGACACTGAATTCGAACACGTCCGCCAATCAGTACTACCGTGAGCAGCAGCTCGATTTCGTTGACGCACTAAGCCATAAGATCAACCGCCACCAATTGAAGTTCGGATTCGATATCGCCACTATCCACGTCACTCAGGCGGACCGCCTCGCCCTGACTTACAACTTCTCGAATCTGTCGCAGTATTTGAATACGGTCGCCGGAGCAATCAACCCGGCCACCGGAAACCGGTATAACTACAACACGCTTACACAGGATTTCGGCGACAACACGGCGGATCACCGCACCAATTCTTACAATTTCTATGCGCAGGACGATTTCCGAGTGCGGCCGGATTTTACGCTCAATTATGGAGTGCGCTACGAATACTTGCAGTATCCTTCGCTCTCTTCTAACGCGCCGCTGCCCAACTCCCGGAACATCGCCAACGATCCTAACAATTTCGCGCCTCGCGTAGGCTTTGCCTGGCAGATCGGCAAGAAGACCGTCCTGCGCGGCGGCTATGGCCTGTTTTACGACACCACCAATTTGCGCCTGATATCGCAGGCTCTGCGGCAAAACGGCCAGCGCGTTCTCACCTACACCGTAAACGGAAACAGCCCCGGCGCTCCCCAGTACCCCAATGCCTTTAGCGCGCCCTCACCAACGAATGCGGTACGGCCCAGCGTAACCAACTTCTCTCCTGATTTCCGTTCGCTTTACATGCATCAATCGAATCTACAGGTGGAACACGCGCTCGGAAGCGATTTTGCTCTCACGGTTGGAACGCAATACTTCGGCGGCCGGCGCGTGCCGCTTCTCCTCGATAATAATCTCGGTGCTCCCACCAGCTATCTCGCCGACGGCCGTCCGGTGTGGCGCAATAGCGCCAAGCAAAACCCGGATTGCAATCAGATTTTCCAGCTGAATTCCGTCGGCAATTCCACTTACTACGGCGGTTTCGTTGCCCTCACCAAGCGCTGGTCTCGCAGTCTTCAGTTCTCCACTTCCTACACCTTCGGTTGGGCCTTCAACGAAAACGACGGAAATGGCGATTCGGGAAGTAACGTTTCCGACTCCAGCAATTTCCGGCGGGACTATGGCACCTCGTCCACCGACCAGCGCAATCGTTTTGTGCTACAGGGCGTTTACCAACCTGAGGTCCATCTGAACAAGACCGCGGATCTGATTCTGAACCGCTGGATGTTTGCTCCCAATGTGACGTGGACTTCGGGCTTTCCCTTCAACATCACCCAGGGCTCAGATTTGAACTTCGATGGAGTGAACAATGATCGTCCGCTCTATCGCGGAAGAAACGACACCAAAGGCTATACGTTTCAAGAAGTGAATCTGCGTATCAGCCGGACCTTCGCGCTTTCGGAACGATTCCGGCTAGAAGTGATCAGCGAGGCGGAGAACCTATTCAACAGCCTCAACCCAACCGATGCAGTGACGACGTTCACCGCTCCCGACCTGCTACGCATCACCAGCGCGACGGATTCACGGCAGATTCAACTCGGCGGCCGGCTCCGGTTTTAAAACTCCAGGTCAGTGTTGCCAGTTGGGGCCATGCCGTGGCCCAGCAGCATTCTGTAGTCCAAAAAATTCATGTGTGGACGAGCATGATTATGGAACTTGCCGCTCGCTCGTGAGTAGAAACTAGTCCGGATGCCTCGACATGAGATCCAAACGGAGCCACCGCGTCATTCACTTCCACTTACCGCTAGCGCCTCTGGATTGAAGTCCTCCAGAGGGAAGCGAAGACGGAAATACGTAGAATGACTGGTGTCCAAGGTCAATTGCCCGCCTAATTGCTTGGTAAATAGCTGGACCATTCGCAAACCTAACGATTCTTTGTTCCAAATGCCGGTATCGGCGGCAATGCCAACGCCATCGTCTCTCACCGAAAGATCGCACCACCCTTGTTCCAACGTTCCGGGCGCTTGTGCAGCGCCAGCCAGATAGCGGAACTGGACTTCGATTGCTCCACAACGACCATCCAGAAAGGCGTGCTTCAGTGAATTCGAGACGAGTTCGTTGACAATCAGGCCTAGCGGTAGCGCCTGTTCGATAGATAGAACAACGTCATCCGTTTCCATGCACAATTCGATGCGTTTGCTATCGATTCCGTGAAAGCCGAACAGTTCGTGCAGCAGCTGCCGGATGTAAGGCCCGAAATCGATGTTAGCCAGGTCGCGTGAATCGTATAGGGTTTCATGCAGCGCAGCTATGGCTCGTACACGGCCCTGTAGTTCGCCTAGAACAACTCTAAATTCTGCGTCACCAACTAGACCGGCCTGCAGCGAAAGGATGCTGGTGATCACTTGCAGGTTGTTTTTAACGCGATGGTGGATTTCTCGAAGAAGCAGATCCTGTTCCTGAAGCGTTTGCACATTCAGATCGTCGGATTGCTTCCGTTCGGTCTCGTCTTGCAGCACCTTCGCAAAGCCGCGCAGACGGCCCGCCACATCGTACATTGGCGTAGTAGTCCAATGCGCCCAGAAACGCGTTCCATCCCGGCGCATCATCCAGCGGCTGTTTTCGGCCCGGCCTTCAGCTACTGCGCGGTCGAGATCTTTTTCCGGCTCGCCGCCTTCCCGGTCCTCGAGTGTGAAAAACACGTTGGCAGGCCGGCCGATGATGTCTGCTTCAAGGTAGCCAAATGCCCTTTCCGCGCCTGGGTTCCATCCTGACACTTCGCCGCTCGAAGTCACCGGAATAAAAGCGTAGTCACGGACGTTCTCTGAGAATAACCGCAACCGTTCCTCCGATTCCTGAAGCTGCTCCTGCAGGAGCCTCTGCGAGGTAAGGTCTTGCATCACTTTGCTATAGCCCTGAAGATTGGATTGTCCGTCGTGGTGGGCTGTCAGGATCCCGCTGCCCCAGAAGCGCGTTCCATCCCGGCGCAAGTGCCATCGATTGTCTTCCGAACAGCCTTCCCGTGATGCGGTATCTAGCTCGTTCTCAACTTCGCCGCTGGCGCGATCCTCGGGAGTAAAGATCATGCTCGCCGGCTGTCCTACGGCTTCCTGCTCCTGGTAGCCAAAAATGCGTTCGGCCCCCTTGCTCCAGCTAACGATCCGCCTCTGTGGATCGAAAGTGATAAACGCAAAGTCCTGAACTCGTTTCGAAAGAGTGTAAAACTGCTCTTCCGCGATTCGAGCTTCAGCCCTTTCTTGACGGCATTGGAGGAGCTCATGCTCCAGGTCGAGCAGTCGGTCCTTGGAAGACTGCAACTCGCGCACCGGCGGTACATCCGGCCTAACTGGAGATAGCATTCCGCTCTCCTTTCCGCAGCCGCGATCCTTGGTGCTTAGATACCCTGGGAGCTCTACGGGGAGTCAGGGCAAGGAGATAGCAGTTACTCCCAGAGGTTATCACGCTTGGCGGCCTGCCGGATCGATGTTTAGCCATCGATTGTTCTCAGCACCACCGGCGGTTGACCAGAATTTCTCTAATCTGAGTTGTAGCTTTTCCAGCTACCGGCGCTAGGAATGTGAGGCAGCAGTGCTGGCGCTTTGCCGGTCTGCCGCATGCCGCTCATGATCCTTCCAGCCAACCAGGCTGGTGTCGCCGGTGATCAGGCGGACCGAGGCGCGGAACAGCAGATACGTCCACAGCCATTGCGTTATGACCAGCAGGCGATTGCGGAATCCGATCAGAAAAGTGATATGGATACCAGCCCAGGTAATCCAGGCGAAGAACCCTGACCAGTGCGCCTTGAACGGCCATTTAATATCCGCCACTGCGGCATTGCGCCCAATGGTCGCCATGTTGCCCTTGTCGAAGTAGTGGAACTTTTTGCGAGCTTCGCCCTGTACATCCGCCAGAATCATCTTGGCAGCTTGCTCCCCCATCTGCATAGCAGGCTGCGCGACGCCAGGAACGCGCTCGCCATCCTGTTCGACGTGGGCCAGGTCTCCCAACACAAACACGTTTGGATGGCCGGATGGGTTCAAGTGTTCGTCCACCATGACACAACCCTTCTTGTCCACCGGCACTCCCAATTTTTCTCCAAGCCCGGAGGCCTTGACGCCAGCGCCCCACAGCGTGACCACCGCGTCCACCCGCTCCTTATCTACCATCAAGTATCCAGGCTGGACATCCTCTACCATTTTGCCGGTATGAACCTGGACGCCCATGTCTTCCAACTGCTTGGCGGCGCTTTTGGAAAGATCTTCCGGGTAAGAGGAAAGCAGGCGATCCATTCCCTCGTAAAGTTGAACGCTGATCTTCTTAGGGTCGATATTGTGGAAGTCGCGCCGCGCGAACATTCTTCCTGTCTCGGAGATTGCTCCAGCCAATTCGACGCCGGTCGGGCCGCCGCCCACTACGGCAAAGTTCAGGTGCGGATGAGTCCCCGTTTCGATCGCTTCCCGCTCCGCTAATTCAAACGCGAGCAGGATGCGGCGGCGTATCTCGGTTGCGTCGTCGATCGTCTTCAGCCCGGGAGCGAGAGGCGCCCAGTCGTTATCGTGCCCAAAGTAGGAATGACTCGCGCCGCTTGCCACGCAGAGATAGTCATAAGCCAGCGTAATGCCTGACTTTAATTTCACTAGCTTGGCATCGATATCCAGATCCATCACCTCATCCATGACGACCTGGATATTTTCACTCTCGCCGATGATGCCGCGTATGGGCTGCGCTATGTCTCCGGGGGATAAAACTCCCAGCGCAACTTGATACAGCAGCGGCTGAAACAAGTGATAGTTGCGGCGATCCACTACGATTACGTCTACGTCTTCGCCTTCCAGCTTCTTCGCGGCGTAGAGCCCGGCAAATCCGCCTCCGATAATGACAACCTTTTTCCGCTGTTTAGTTGTTTTGATTGGTCCTTGCATAGACGATTAGCCTGCCTCGATGGGCCCCTCCGCCTTCACTTTTTTCAAGGTCCAGACCAGAGGAACGCAGATGAAACTAGCTAATGCCATATATCGCAGATCGTCTACATACGACCATAGCGCCGCCTGTTGGCCTATCATCTGGCCGAACAATCCGTAGACCCGGTGGCTCGCCTCAGCTGGTCCGTAGGTTTGCGCCAGCATCTGCGTGTATTCCGATAATTGCTGCTGATAGACAGTCGATGTCGTGTGCAGGTGCCGCATCAGCTCACTCCGGTGGGTTTGCTGATGCCGCGCCAGGACGGTGTTTACAAGCGAGATACCTACGCTGCCGCCCACATTGCGCATCAAGTTGAACAAACCCGCACCCATACCGGTTTGTTCTTGCGGCAAATCACCAAGCGTTACAGTAGATAGCGGAACGAAGATAAGTCCGATGGAGAAACCGCTGATAATGATCGGGACGAGCAGCGACCATGGGGAAATCTGCAGATTGAGCACACCCCAGTCGAGGCTGCAGAATCCGAACACAGCAAATCCCAGGCTGACCATGATCCGGACATCCACCTTCCCAACCAGAAATCCAACCAGCGGCATGGCGAGAATCGCGCCGATTCCGCGCGGCGAAACCACAATGCCGGCCGCAAGAGCCGAATAGTCCATAATGTTTTGATAGAAAAGCGGCAGCAGAGTCACGGCGCCGTAGAGTACTCCACCAAACAGGAAGATTAGCCCGCAGCCTATGGCAAAGTTGCGATTCGCAAAGATGCGCAGATCGGTTAGCGGTTTCGCCTTGGTCAGCGAAGTATAGATCCATCCCAGGAAAGTGACGATCATGATGCAGAAGGTCCATCGGATCCACATCGCTCCAAACCAATCGTCCTGCTGGCCTCTGTCCAGAATGATCTGCATACAACCCAGCCACAAAGCCAGCAATCCGAAACTGATTTTATCGAGATTGCCGGGTTTTGCGTTCGTAACGTAAGGCGGATCTTCGACGAACCGGTAAATGAGGAACAGGGCAAGCAGACCGACGGGAATGTTGATGTAGAACGCCCAGCGCCAGGAGTAAGAGTCCGCCAGCCAGCCTCCCAGCGTCGGTCCGAGAATGGGCGCGACGACAACGCCAAGTCCGAACAAACCCATAGCCATGCCGCGCTTCTCCGGAGGGAAGCTTTCGCTCAGGATGGCTTGCGACATAGGCTGCAGAGCTCCGCCTCCGGCACCCTGCACCAACCGGGCCAGCAGAATAACCAGTAGACTGGGCGCTGCGCCGCAAAAAAATGAAGAGATAGTAAAGATCCCGATCGAGATCATCAGGAAGCGCTTGCGGCCAAACCGTAAGGAGAACCAGGCGCTGGCCGGTAGCACGACTGCATTCGAGAGCAGATAGAAGGTAAGCACCCACGACGCCTCGTCAGTAGAGGCGGCTAAGCTGCCCGCAATATGCGGCAGTAGAACCGAGGCGATGGAAGTATCGATGACTTCCATAAAGGCCGGTAAAATTACCGCCATGGCGATCAACCAAGGGTTTACGCTAGGTTTCCAACGCCCAGTTTTCTTTTCGCTGTCTGCCATAGTTTAAGAATTGTGAATTGGTATGCAGTTCAACTTCAGAGACTCAGACCGATAATTACGTAGATGCATCTGTGTAGGTCTCGCGCTTCAAACTTAAATGGATGAACCATCATGATATCGGTCATCCGCGTTGCAACCTTCATTATTGTTAGCGCCGTTTTGCTCTGCGCCCATGCGGCAGGCCAACACTCTCACCCGGCATCGCCAGAGCGGCGCTTGAAGATCGGTCTTGCTCTGGAAGGTGGCGGCGCTCTCGGACTGGCGCATGTCGGTCTGCTGCAGTGGTTCGAGGATAATCACATTCCCATCGATTACATTGCCGGGGCCAGCATGGGCGGACTGGTAGCCGGTTTCTACGCATCCGGGATGCATCCATCGGAAATGCGCACGCTAATCGGATCGCTCGATTGGAATCGCCTCGTGAAGGGAGAAGTGGATTACAAAAAGTTGGCGCTCCGCCGCAAACAAGATATCCGGACTTACGCCAACTCGACCTTTCTGGGCCTTCGCGATGGCCTGACACTTCCTTCCGGACTCAATTCCGGTCAGGGACTCGATCTTTTGCTAGTCAAAGTAGCGCTTCCCTACAACCAGATGAACAGCTTCGACAATCTGCCGACGCCTTTCCGCTGCGTGGCCACGGACATCGCATCTGCCAGACAGAAGGTTTTCGACAGCGGCTCCCTGGCCGAGGCCTTGCGCGCCACGATGTCGATACCTGGCCTCTTCGAACCGGTCATTCAGGGCAAGAGCATTTTCGTAGATGGCGGGCTCTTGAACAATCTTCCAGTCGACCTGGTGAAAGCCATGGGAGCAGACATCGTCATCGCCGCTTATCTCGATACCGGCCCCTTCGATCCTAAAGCCAGCCAGTCGGCAGTACAAATACTGGGGAGGTCCCTGAGCGCCGTAATTGCCGCAAACGAGCATCACAACATCGAGATGGCAGACCTGTTGGTTTCGGTGAAATTAGCGGATTTCAGTACGACCGACTTCCATGCCTATCCGGAAATCATCGACCGCGGCTTCGACGGCGCCATGAAGCGCAAAAAAGTGCTGTCTCAGTTCCGCATTAGTGACGAGCAGTGGACCGCGTATGAGGCGAAACGAGCGTCGCGCCGCAAAACGACAGTCCCCGCACCGGAGTTCCTGCAAGTACAGGGAGTAGCAGGCAAGCAGGCTGAAGTGATCCGCGCCTATTTCGAGCCGCTGCTGCATCGGCCCTTCGATCCCTCGGCTATAGAGGCGCAAATCAATCGAATCATGGGGACGAATTCGTTCGCTTACATGGCTTATGGCGCAATCGAACGCAACGGGAAACCCGGGCTGAATCTCTACGTGCACCAGTCTCCGTCCAGGCCGCCAACCTTTCAGCCGGCGCTGCTGCTGGATGGCTCGGATTACCGGAACACGAGATTTGCGTTTGCCGCGCGGATCACGGCCATGAACTTCGGCGGCTTCCGGTCGGAGTTGCGCACCGACGTCCTGTTCGGGTCCGCCTACTCGGTGCGCAGCGAGTATTTCCATCCGCTGACCCCGCGGAGCAGCTGGTTCATTGCACCGCAGGCATTCGCGGAGACGAGGCCGCTCGATTTCTATAATCGTTCCAACTTATTAGCGCTATACCGGGTACGGAGCCAGGGAGCAGGATTCGATCTGGGCTATCAGTTTTCAAACCTGGTGGAGCTGCGTGCCGGTTATCACGCCAGCCATCTGGTTACTACCGACAGGCTAGTCGGCCAGAGCATTATTCCGGTAACCCGCGGCCGCTATGGAGCGGCTCAGCTATCGCTTACTCTCGACCGGGTAGATGACGAAGTGGTTCCGCATAGTGGAGTCTTCGCGACCGGCCGCCTTCGCTCTGTGGATTCGAATCCGGGAGCGCCCGGGTCGTTCCGTTCACTTGATGGCAGCGCCTCGTACTTTCAACCCATCTCCAATCGCGGAACACTGTTTGTGAACGCGGAAGGCGGGAGCATCTTCAGCGGCAAGAATGATGGGCTGCCATTCTACTTTCTGGGCGGACCGGGGCGGCTGAGCGCTTACGGAACTAACGAACTTTATGGCAATCAATACATCTACGCGCGAGCAGGGTACTACCGCCAGATTACAGCGCTATCGCCGCTTTCCGATGGACGGATTTACTTCGTTTTAAACGGGGAAATCGGACGCATGTGGGACAACGGGTACACCGGACGCGCACCGGCGGATGTCAACGCAGGCTTGTTAGTTCGCACCTTCTTTGGACCGCTCTTCCTGGGCGCGAGCGTCGGCGATGCGGGGCATCGCAAGTGGTATTTCCAGATGGGCCGGTACTTCTGAGGAACGCGCCCGCGCGCAGCCTTGCTTTTGCGCTCTTAATCGTGAAATCCGGCCCGCTTCTCGCGAATGGCGGCGGAGAAACCGGCGTCTGACTGCGTGTGTTTTGCGACTCCGTTAATCAGCGCCTGGTCTCTCAGACTCGGGAAGGAGAGGCCATCGTCAACCAGATCCCCCAGGTCGTATAGCATTCCGTCGCCGTGTCCATTCAAGAAGCCGCGCCAGTCCCACCATTTGATTCCACCGATATGGCGGTTTGCGAGATAGCGGATTAGGCTGCGGTCGCAGTTTTCCGTTAAAGCGTTGTACCACTTGGCGTGCCGTTTAGTTTCGTTCATCCATTGGACCTACTGCAAAAGCAGGCCTCGCGCATCGGCGGCAGTCGTACGCGTGCGGTAGAGATAAACACACTCACCCGTCCGGAAGTTGGTGCGCAGGCGCACGACGTCTTGTTCCACCGCGGCGAGATAGATCAATCCGTATTGACGGAAAAAGCCCAATAGCGCGGAATAGCTCTGGCCTTTCCGCTTGCGCGCCTCGATAGAGAATGAGAGATGCTGACCGTTCGCAAAATCGAAACTGACGATGACATGCGCAATCAGCGGCGCTCCCCAGTGAATTAAAAACACATCCACGTGGCGGACACTCGAAAGCAAGAAATCGCGGGTGAGCCAATCGCAGGCGTAGTCGTCTTCGGCGCGATAGTTGCAACTGCGGATATTGTGTACCGTCAGATGATCGCCCTTAATTTCGGCGTAAGACATGCGCACCACGTCACGCTGCCATTCGCCGCCGTTCGAAGGATTCAATGATAGCCACCAAGCCACCGCGGCCGCTTCAACCAAAGCCAGCAGCAGAATGAAAACACGGCTGCGGCGGCTGAGAATGAACGCTAACGCGACCGCGCCAACGAAGGCGGCAGAAATGGGCATCTTCAACCACGCTATGCGGCAATCGATGTAGAGAGCGGCGGCGCACCACAGAGCCAACACGGCAAGCAGAGCGGCGGCGGCCCTATAAAGAAACCGGTTCACCCGAGTGTTAGCTTAACGGTATCGGCTTGAAACTCTCCATTATTTCCTTCCTGCTGACGGTGAGCGCCGCCGCCGGAGCGCCCGCGAACTTACCAACGGTTTCGAACGTTACCGCTGACAATATTTCCCACAGTGACGCGCTGATCCATTTCAATGTGGCGAACGGTCCGTGGGGCTGGCTGCGCTTGCGATGGGCCGTTGCTCCGGCCGCGTGCAGCAACGGCAAAGGTGGGACGGTTGTGGCAACCGCCTACAACGGCGGTGCGGGTTTCGTGCAAAGCCAGCCCAAAATGGTTGTCATCCTGGCCGGACTCCCCGCTAATTCAACCATTAATGTCTGTCCGGAGCTTTCCAAAGACTACAAGCATTGGTCGCAGGGCGCAAGCGGAGAGGTCCGCACGCTGCCACTGCCGGATCCTCATCCAGCCCTTCCGGAGTTACCGCATGCGAAAGCGCCCGATTATCCGGATACGAAGAACTTCGCAACCTGGACGGTAGGCGAAACTCACAACCCGGATTGCGGCACGCTCTATTCCTGCTACAAAGCGGCCATCGACGCACAAGCTTCGCACGGTACGGTAATTCAGATCAAAGCGGGAACCAAGATTGTCGGCCGGACATGGGTGGACAACACGCCGCCCGACGTTAAGGCCTTCAACGCCGGCGCTGTGGATGTAGCCAGCAGCACCATCACCTATCCGGGGCACGGCTATCAAGAAGGGCAAGGCCTGGTGTTCGCCACCAGTTTCAGCGGACTGCCCGGATATCCGCAAACCCCTGGCAAGTGCGATGGCATCAACTACGGACTTATTTACTATGTTCACAACCCGTCCGCCAACAAATTCCAATTGACTTGCGATAAGCCTGCCTCCAAAGACGGACCAGCCATGCACTTTCGCAGTCCAGCCGCGGGCAGCACACTGCGCATGGCGGCTTATGCTCGGAAGCTGTATCCAATCGTAATTCGAACCACGACCCCTGACTCAGAGTTACCGCCGCCCGGCACGCGCATCAGCCCCGAATGGCGTTCCAAGTTAGCGACGCTGGAAGCCGATGCGCCCTTGACGGTCGCGCCTTACACGGGCAACGGCTTTAAGAATCAGGCGGCCTCCACCACCGTGTTCTCGTTCGGGAACATCGACGGCAACGTGCATCCGATGGTGGCGAACACATGGCTTGTCGGCCTCGAGTTAGTAACGGGAGACAACAGCAAAGTCAAATCCGATGATCCGGAGCCGTGGGCGGCCCTGATCAGCCTTCCCATTTCATCTAGTGACAATTATGTGGACCGCTGCTACATTCACGGCCGAGGCTATCCAAATCGGATCACCACCGCCATCTGGTGGGACGGCAGGAATAACGGCTTCCTCAACAGCTATTTCGACAAGCTCGACTACTGGCACTCGGTGAAAGGCTGCCAGTCCGTTCCGTCGCGCTTTGTTTCGGAAGGCACCAACGCCATGATTGGCGGAGAAGGCCCGGGGCCGTATCTCTTCATCAATAACTATGTGGAGGGAGCCGGTAACTTGTGGCACCACGATGGCGGCGGTGGAATCGAGCGACCGCAGAACGACTATCTCTATGTGCGGAACACTTTTTCGGTGCCGGCCAAGTATCAGTTCGGAGCGCCCGGATCAGACGGACGCTCGTATTACAACCGGCAGCCGCTGGAGTGGAAAGGCGGGCACCGGATCCTGCTCGACGGCAATATCTTCGACCATAACTTTCATCACGTCGCAACCTCCACCGTTCTTTTTACGAGTGTCGGCGTCAATAGCGGACTAGGCTACGGCATCGGCGATGTGACGATTACAAACAATACCTGGGAGCACGTGCCAGCGGTAATGACCGTGGTGAGCACCCAGGGCGGCCAGTATCAGACTGCGCCCATCAACCGGGTGCTGGTCCGCAATAACGTGATGAACGACATCAACGGCGCTTATTCCGTACCCCTGGACGGGCTTAACGGCTGCGACTCGGAATGCCACTGCCGCCCCTGGACGGGCTGGGTGTTTCAGGGCTTCGGCGACGGCGAAGACCGGATTGTAAACCGCAATAACATTACGGGTTTGGCCGGTATCGCCCCGGTGCTTTTCCGGATCGGAAGCGGCAACACCGAAGGGCTGAAGGTAACGGACAATCTGCTCGATATCGAAGCCGGCGGCGCCAGCGTGGAAGGCGATGTCAATGACGCCGGCGGCCAGGCGAAGTGTGCGGACCAGCCGGAAGGTGAACGGACGCTCGCCTGCCATTCACCTGGAATGCAGATGACGAACAACGTTCTGACCAGCAGTGGCGGCAAAGGCGCTGTCCGGGATTCCTGGTCAGGAAAGAACAACATAGTGGCTGACCGCTCGAAAGCGCGCAGCCTAAGCGAAGAGACAAAAGGAATGGGGGCCGACCTCAATGAGTTAGAAGTCGCCCAGGGGAAAGTAAAACTGCTTGGCGCGACCGGTATAACCGCAGCCAGCGCCGAAATCGGATTCATCGCTCCCGATGCGCAAGCCTGTCCGGTAGACTACGGCGCGGAAGATCCCAAGCTGATTGCGAAATTTACTCGGGTTCCGGACTCGGGACACGACCGGTCGCGGAGCGTGAAGTTGAGCGGCCTGAAGGCGCGGACGCAGTACAGCTTTCGAGTGAACTGTGCGGTAGAACAACCTTCCGGGACTTTCCGGACGAAGTAAGTTCTCTTTTCAGATCGATTTCCGCCATAGTTTGCCGCATGCCGGACAGTGCCCAGAGTTTTACGCCCATCACGACAGCGCCAGCCAGAATGCTCAATAAGAACATGGGTCTTACTAAGCTTTACGTAGGTATGTGGCAGTTGGACAGTCCAAGTCCGCCTAGTACGACCGCGACTGCATGGCGGAAACGAGGTCGCAGTCCTAGTACGGTGAGGACGGAATCTTAAGTGTTCCCAATGCCGCTTCACATTCTGGAGATAGGCGGGCCGCTTCTTGGGAACAGGATGACCACTGTTCTCAAGGCTTACCGGTAACTATTTGCTTACTTTTTATCATGTGACCAACAGGCCTCCATCCACAGGAAGGACTACCCCTGTCTGATAGGGATTGGTCATCATCGCGATCACGGCCTGCGCAACGTACATTGGCTCCCCCGCCCGCTGTGCGGGGAGCGATGTCTTCATCCATTGCTCCAGTTCATCGCGCTCCTTCTCCGGCCAAACATCAGTCAGCACCACGCCCGGGGCGACTACGTTCACACGCACCGGCGCCAATTCCACAGCGAGCGAACGGGCAAGTTGGATGACGCCCGCCTGTACGGCATTCATCACAGTTAGGCCGGATGATTTTCCAGCGGGCTTGATGCCGGCTATGCTCGCAAACATCGTCGCGGAACCGTCCTTGCGAAGCTTGGGGAGTGCGGCCTGGAGAACGTTCACCTGTCCCCAGAACTTATCGAAACTGGCATCCATGGTCGCGCGATCTAGTTCGGCAAAGCTACCTCGTTTTTTGTTTTCATCAGCAACGGCGCTGATCATGACATGGTCAATCGACTCGACGCCTGCCAGTGATGCCTTAACGGCCTCGGCGTCGAGGTAGTCGAAGGCAAGGATTGAAGAGTTCTCCGGATCGGCCAAGTTCCCTTGCACAGCCTCCAGTTTCCCGGCCGACCGGCTTGCCAGAATAGGATGACCACCAAGCGCGCTTACAAGCTTGGCCGTTGCCTCGCCGATTCCCGACGAGGCGCCTACAATAAGTACCCGTTGGTTCTCCATTGAGAACGGTGTTTGGTCATAGTCTGATAGCATCGATTCCATTTCTTCCTAGGTCCGCATATCTTCGACTAAGAAGGCGTCAATGGCCCTGTCCACATCCTCTTGCGAGGGATAAACGTACCTATTTAGCATTTCCATAGTTGCGTGTCCCAGTATTCGGGAGAGTACGGGCATAACACCAGCACTAAGAGAGCCGTCGACAGTCATGGGCTACAGCTGATTCTTGATGAGAATGGTGTCAAGAAGGTCGTTCCCAAGCTCACCGTAGGCGGTGAGCTTGGCGATGCGCTGAAGAAGAACAAGCAAAATGGCAAAGCCTAGAGATTGGATTTTTGGAGGTATTTCATGGAGTGCCTATCGACCACCACGAACCCTTCCCCAACAGTTTCAACAACAGCTTGATGCCAAAGTATGCGGCGACCGTGTAGACGAAGTACTGGGACACGCTCTAGGTTAGGGCGAAGAATAGAACAGCAAGAGCGATCGGAATTACTTGTTTTCAACCTTTACTTGAATTTCATACAGCGAACGGTAAAACGGAATGAGGTCGGAGCGGATTAGCCCAAGGTCGGCGTCAATCTTGTCGAGGCGTTTACCGCTGGCAAGATAGGCGAATATCGCACCACCCAAAACGGTAACGGCAGAGATAACCACCCCGCAAGTTGCAATGATGGCGATGAGAACATTGTCTGACATTACTTCTCGCCCATCATTTCGTAAACTTTGCCGATGAGTAGCTTCACCATGACCAACATTCTATCCGCTTTTCAGGGCACTGGCTGAAGTCTGCGTACCATACCGCTTACCGACGATGCAAAAACCCACCTCATCGCTTAAAAGCTTTCAAAGGGGTGTTTTGCTCGATAACGGGATCTGTGCCTTTTCTTCAGTCGTTTAGTGGTGCGCCCGACAAGATTCGAACTTGTGACCTCTTGCTTCGGAGGCAAGCGCTCTATCCATCTGAGCTACGGGCGCGGACGAAAACGGGACTAGGAGGGCTTCTTGCTCAAAGCAACCCTGGCGGGAGAAGCAGACAGCCGCTTGCTGTTTGAAGTAGATTCTCCGCCTAGCAATTCTTCTATGTTATGCCGGATGGTTTCTTCCTTCATCAACTTATCCCACTGTGCGTTCTCTTTCGCGGGGGTTTGGAAATGAATCACGCCCTTGCGATCGATAATCACCAACTGCGGCACGACGAAGTAATTGCTAGGGAAGCCCATAAAAGACTCCATCTGGGGTTGCGGAGTATAGCCCACTAGGAAACCGACCTGATAGTCCTTGACAAAATTTTCTACCAGCAAATCAGCGTTCGGGTTGACGGCAACGTCGAGAGCCTGAAAGCCACGCGGGCCGTACTCCTGCTGCAGCTTGGTCATCATCTTTGAAGCCGCCTGGCAGTGCGGGCAAGTAGTAAAGATAAACTCGAGCGCTACCACTTTACCCCGGTATTGACTGAGCAGCTTCTGTCCCTGTCCGGGAACGGTAAACGCCAGTTCGGGTGCTTTGCGGGGCGTAGCCGCTTCCGCGGCAGATAGGTTTGATGCGCAAGGCGCGACGGCTGCGAGCAGGGCCATAGCCAATGTTGCAAACGCTCTTTTCACTTCAGCAATTCTCCACTTCTTAGTTTAGCCCAGAAAGCAGGGGCATAAGGCGCACGTTACTGTGCGTCTTTCAGGCGTCGCCATTCGGCTGCATCGCTAAGGCCTTCAATACTCGACACAAATTTCCCGGAAAGCCGCGTGACGAAAAGGCCCCGGTCTCCGGTTCCAGCCAGAACCGAGGCAGTCTGCAGAGTAATGTCACAGCGGTGCCATTTCCCGCGCAGGATCTCCGGGTAGGCGGAAAAGAAGGCTTCCGCGTTTAGAGGAGAGTCCCATTCCGAGACGTAGCGCAGAACCGGCCGATGCTCTTTGCCGAGCCGTTCGATGCTGAATTCGCCGCCTCGCAGGTGAGCCGCCAATTCGGCCGGGTGAGACGACTCCGCATATTGACGGAGCAGCATCTCGTGATCGAATTCGCCAACTGAGCCGTCCGTTACCTGATCGCCTTCGTCGATGCCCGCCAGCTCTGGCAAACTTGGCATGGAAGGCTGCCAATGGGCGAAGTAGCGATCGGGGTGCATGATCTGGGAGGAAGCCGAAGGCGCGTGCTGAAACACCTCAGCAAACGCTTGCCTGCCCATCCGCTGGTAGACCGCATTAAAGAACGATGTTCCTTGGGAGTATGGGAACAGGAGCGATTGCCGGATGTAAACAGGAGCGCTGGATAGTACCGGAAAGTCGGCCATGGATGCGCCATCCGGATCTGTGCCTGAATATTTACCCGGATCTGTAATGGCCCGCAGCATTTCAGCAGTGGGAACCGGAGCTTCACCCGCCGCCCTCAGGCTGTAGGCAATCATCAACCAGGAGGCTTCCCCCTCCACTACGGCCGAGTGCGCCAGATTCTCGTCATCGCTCGTGGGCTTCTCATCCATAAAATCTTTGAGGTTAAAGTGCTGGTCGGCCAGCGCATGGCTGAGTTCGTGAGCCAGAGTCATGGTTTCCGATGAAACCGGCGTGCCCTGCATCAGAAAGAGACGATGCTCGTCGTAATCGTAGAAGGCGGCCGCCTGTTCGGCAAGCAGATCCATGGTGGATTTACGCAGATCGAAATTTTGCGGAACGAAGCCAAACATCTTTAGAGCGAGCTCATCAGCGCGAATATCTTCCGAAGTAAGGGATTTCTTGATCCTCTTGGCCAGGAACTGGCGGAGCTGCCGCTTGTTCATGCGGCCGTAGGGAACGGGGTGCTCTTCGGAAAGGCCGCTGATTTGAGAAAGCATCTTCACAATGGAATCGATCCGGCCAAAAACAAGATCCGGTGCTGCGCACAGGGAAGCCGTAAACAGGCATACACAAGCACCAAGCGCTAAGAGTGTGGACAAGAGGCGGCTCGGGTTCATTAATGAGAAAGGTCTGATTCAAGCCTACTAAGGTTTGCCGTTTAGGAGACCGTTTCGTCTGTCAAATCAAGAACATTGCGCAGCTATCCGGGGAAAGATTGCAGTTCGAAGCCAAATCAGGCAGTCGGCTCGCCGACAACCTCCCGCACCACCGCTCCTAGTTGCAGGAAGGCATCGAACTCGAATGGTTTTCTGAAATAGCGGGCAATGCCGAATTCGGCTGTCCGGGCGCGGTCCTTTGGTGCATCGGAGGAGGTAACCACAATGACGGGCACCGAGGCACACTCCGGGTGCTGGCGGAATGCCTTCAATATGTCAGGGCCGGTTACTTTCGGCAGATTTATATCGAGCAGCATAAGATCCGGGCACGGAGGCTGACCAGGCTGGCCCATGCGGACCACGAAATCGAGTGCTTGCGCGCCATCCGCGAAAATGCGTAACTCATGCGGGATGCGATGTTCCTCCAACGCCTGCTGCACCAGCATGATGTCCCCGATGTTGTCTTCCACCAGGAGAATCCGAAGCACTTTACTGCGCCTCCTCGACGCGCGGAAGAGCGAAGAAAAAGGCAGCGCCCTGGCCCGGATTACCCTCTGCCCAGATGCGGCCGCCGTATCGCTCCACAATGCGGCGGCAGATTGCCAAGCCTAATCCAGTGCCCGGATATTCGTTTTTATGAAGGCGCTTAAACAGGCCGAAGATGCGGTCCGCATATTGGGGTTCAAAGCCGATGCCGTTATCGCGGACGGAAACAACCCACATGCCGCCGTCAAGCTCAGCATTGATTTCAATCCGCGGCGGAGTGTCCGCCTTCGAGTACTTCAGGGCATTCGATATTAGATTTTCGAAGACATGCGCCAACTGCGAACTGTCTCCGCGGACCTTGGGCATTTGTGCAGCGCTGACCACCGCATTGGCTTCTTCAATCCGGTTACGGAGCACGGATAAACTCTCGTCCAGCGCCTCGGAGAGTTGTGCCATTCCCACCGGCAACTGTTCATCATGCGCGGTGCTCGAATACGCCAGCAGATCCTGAATCAGCGCCTCCATGCGGGTGACGCCTTGCCGCACGAGTCCCGCATATTGATCCAGCTTGGCATCGCCGCCGCCGAATTGCTTCAAGATGAGTTGCGTATAGATGTTGACCATACGAAGCGGTTCCTGCAGATCGTGGCTGGCGACATAAGCGAACTCCTCCAGTTCGCGGTTTACCCTTTCCAATTGCTGGCGGGCTTGCACTTGAGGGGTCACATCGGTGAGAACCGCAATCAGGCCGGACACTGTGCCCTCGGCGTCGCGCAAGGGGTTCCAGGAAACATTGAACCAGTGATCCAGAACCATGCCATCCCCGCTGTAGTCGTAAGGAACTCGCCACTCGTTAGCCACAAACGGTTCGCCGGTGTCGAAAACGCGGTGAAGTTCGTCCCACACCAGTTGGCCGAGCTCGGGGACAGCTTCCCCCAGGCGGCGGCCAACGAGTTGCCGTCCTGGCAGCAGGGCCTGGGAAGAAGGATTTACCATTTCCACTACAAAGTCACGCCCGCGAAAGACGATGATGGCGACCGGCGCTTGTGCAAAGACACTTTGCAGCTTCTCTTCGCTTGCGGCCAGCGCTTTTTCTATTCGCTCGCGTTCGGTGACGTCGCGGCTCGACCCGGCTATCGCTTCTATTTGGCCTTCGGGGCCAAATACGGGAACAAAGATGTATTCGAAGTGGCGAGTCTCTTCTGCTGCGCCCCCGAATGGGGTGTCGTCCCGGATGAATTTCTTAGTACGAATCACCTCCTCGATGTGGCGCTCCAGCTGCACCGAACTGTCGAGCGGAAAACCCAATTCGCGGAAATTCTTGCCGATCATCGCTTCCAGCGGCTTCCCCCAGTAGGAAAGCAAGGCGTGGTTGGCATAGGTAAATCGGCCTTCGAGGTCGAACGTGTAAGCGAAGTCGGGAGTGTGGGAGAGCACGCTGTCGAACGCGTCCCATTGCTGGCGCAGTTTTGCCTCGGCCTGCTTCTGATCGTCGATATCGATGTTGACGCCGATCATCCGCTCGGGCGCGCCGGTCTGGTCGTAGTAGAACTGTCCTTGTCCGCGCAACCAGCGCAGCCTGCCATCCGGCAGCATGGCGCGGAACTCGTAGGCATGCTCCGCCTGCCTCTTTGCCAGGCAGTCTTCAACGCCTGCCAGGATCTGGGCAGCATCTCCGGGCACCACGCGGGCGGTCCAATTGTCCAGGCTCCCTTCGAAAGAGCCCTCAGGAAGCGCATAGAGCGCTTCCAGTTCCGGTGTCCAGATAACCTTATTCTCTTGTATCAACCATTCAAAGCTGCCAATGCGGCCAGCTTTTTGAGAGAGACGAAGCCGCCGTTCGCTGGCTTGCAGTTCGTGGATCGAAGGTGCAACGCGTTCTTCGTCCTGCTGTAGGGCTGCGTCCATCGTTTGTTCTTCGTGCCTGATCCGCGGTGCTCTGCGTGCCGCTGTCTGGCGGATAATTCCTTTGGCGGAGTACTGAGGGAGGCGGCGCGCCCGTTTGGAAACGCTGACGCGAGAAAACTTCGCAATCAGGTTGTCCGATACTCCGGATTCTATTGTGACAAAGAGGATCTTACAAGCATTCCGCCCTTACCGGAGGATGAGGGGTAATGAGCGCGGATTCGCAGATGGGTTTGCGATTCGAAGCCAAATTGGGCTTTTGCTGGGTGGTCCTTCGCGAGATTGACAGCAGAGGTAAGTTATTGAAGTGGAAAGCAAAGATTTTTCCCGGCGTTGCTCGTCTTGTGCTTCACAGCTATCCATCTGGCCGCTCAGCAAAACGCACAAGCGGCTACGGATGCTAAGACGGTCAAGTCGCAAGCTCTTCAGCACTCCACCGCTTACTCGTTGCTGAGGGAGCTAAGCGATGGCATTGGCCCGCGGCTTACCGGATCGGCGCAGGAAGCGCGAGCTGGCCGTTGGGCGCTTCAAGAGATGCGGAGAGTCGGGCTTAGCCATGTGCATGCGGAGAAGTGGCAGCTGGAAAGAGGTTGGCGGAGAGGTTATGCACGCGGCCAGCTGCTGAAGCCTTTTCCCCTTGAACTAACGCTTACCTCTCTTGGCTGGGCCGGATCTACCCCGAAGAATGGCGTTGAAGCCGGGATAGTGAGACTTGACGCCGGCGCAATCGACCATGAGATGCGGCATCCAACGTCGCGATGGGCAAACAAGATTCTGCTGGTGACGTCCAAAGATCCCAAGCATGCCGATCTCTTCAACGCGCTGGAGAAAATGCCGGCATTACTTTCGGCCGCCATCAAAGCTCGTGCACTGGCGGTTATTGAAGAAGACTGGCGGCCCGGGATTATGCTTCCGCATACTGGCCCGGCTTCGTTTTCCGGCCCGGCTACGGACATTCCGGTCGTCAGCCTGGCGAATGAGCAGGAAGAACTGATCAGCCGTATCCTCGATTCCGGCAAACCCGTCCGGATAAGGCTGAATATTCAGAATGAGTTTAGCTATGGGCCAGTTCAATCAGGCAACATTGCCGGGGAAATTCGTGGGTCGAAGAATCCGGAGCAGACCGTTCTTGTGGGCGCGCATCTGGACTCATGGGATTTGGGAACCGGCGCAATCGACGACGGCTTCGGCGTAGCGGCGGTGCTCAGTGCGGCCAAGGCGATCATCGATTCCGGCGTAAAACCGCGGCGCACCATCCGCTTCGTTCTCTTCACCGGGGAGGAACAGGGACTGCTTGGCTCGAAAGCATACGTGAATGCCCACAGCGCCGAGCTGCGAAATATCATTCTCGCTTTTGCTTTGGATTGGGGGAACGGCCCGATTACAAAGCTGCCACTGGCGGGCCACGAGGAACTTCGCGCGGCTTTCGAAGAACTATTCCGGGCCATTGCAGATACGGGGCCACCAGTCAAAGTAGTTCCGGGATTCCTCATGTCGACCGATGCCTACGCGTTTAGCCTTGCCAGTATTCCGGGCATTGCTCCCTTCCAGGACTCGCCAAACTACATGCTGATCGGTCACTCCGCGGCGGATACACTTGACAAAGTGGACGCAGGAGTTCTCGCACGCAACTCGGCGATTCTCGCCGCAAGCGCGGTTTGGATTGCAGACTACCCGGTGCGGCTGGGCGCGAGATGGACAGCGGAAGAGCGAGCACGTAAGCTCCCGAAGTGATGAGCGTGCCATCGGACACGCCAGGGCTAACCTATGGATGCGAGATTTTCCAATCGCTCTACGATGCTCGAGATTCTGGACTGGCTGGCTGCATCCGGCAGCAGGTATCCCGGAAGCGCATCGAGAAACGCGGTGTATCCAAGCAACTGCCTCACTTCATCTCGAACGTATGCGCGGAGTATCGCAGGCTCTGCTTGAACTTCGGAGGCTAAGCCCTCCCGCCCATCGATGACAGATATTAAATCTTCAAGATCACGGCTCGCTAACAAGTCTCCTTTGCCGCGGCTTTTGAAGGCTTCGAACTTGATCGCAATGAAGTAGGGCGCAGAGACAATTCGGATTTCAAGGCCAGGCCGGAGCTTTATTTTCACAGAGCATTGCATCGCAGCCGGATACCACAGGTTAGCGAAGCCCAGAATACCTTCGTCCAGTGGCATCACATCGAGTATCGTGCGAGCGCGAACCCACCGGCACAGTGGCGCTTCGTCGCTGACATCCTCTGTAAAGCCGAGTGCCCGCAAACGTTCGCCAAAGGCCGCATATTGGGCATAGGACGTGATTTCCGCGATCGCGTCCACATCGAGAGTTCCACGAATACCGGCGGCCGCTTCGTCCGTGATTAGGAGGCCGGTCACACAGCTCCTACAAAGACCAGATCTCCAAGCAAAGATCGCAGTGCTTCGGCAGCTGCAATCAATTGGCTACGATTTGGGTCGCGCACTTGCTCTCCGGAATCGGCTATGGAGTTCTTCTTCCGCGTATTTTCGTTCGCGAGTCCGTCCATCGCGAAGCGCATCTGCAAGTGCGAGGTACTCGTAGAATCCGGCATCAAGCAGGGCGGCGTGAGGCGCAGACCTATACAGCGGTTTCAGCCCGATACCACGCTGTTTCCCGCTGGCATGAGGCCAAACGGGAATGGGTTCGTCACCTTCCGTAATTCTGCTGCGCAGCGGTTCGGCGGCATAAGAGGTTGGAATACCGCGCGTGTATTCACCCCGTTCGGCCGGAAATGCATACCTCAACCCATGCACCAGGAATTCCTCCAAAGCAGTCAGGTTCGGGCGATTATCCAGCTCCGGCCCATGCAGCAGACGGGCAAATTGCCCGCGTTTCACAGAGACACACACCTCGGATGGACTCATTGCTAATTCCGCCGCAATCTGCACATACGGAGCACGGCTCAAATTTGCGGCGGCAATCTTCAACGCCACCTAGATATCTTGCGGCTTCAAAGTCATTGCTCTATTCTATATTCGCGAATCGCGAATATAGAACGCTTCACAGGAACGGAGAGGGATCGAGAATATAGCAATGCGGCGAATCTGGTTGTTCGTTTTATTGGCGGGATGGCCGGCTGCCGCGCAGGACACCACATTTCGCACCACGGTTCCGCTGATCGTAGCCCCGGCCAGCGTGACTGACCGGCACGGCAAGCCGGTTTATGGACTGACTGCAGCCGACTTCGAACTCCTCGACAACGGGACGCCGCGGATGGTGCAGGTTTCGGTCGCCGACGATGGGCTGGCTCCTGTGGCTGTGGTGCTGGCGATACAAACCACGGACATCTCGCTTTCCGCGATCGGCAAGATCCGCAAAGTAGGCGCTTTGATTCAAAGCGCCGTTGTGGGCGAAGGCGGCGAGGCAGCGGTTCTGACGTTCGATCAAGACGTGACCCTGGTTCAGGATTTCACTCGCGAGGATAATGATCTGGCGCGGGTATTCCGTGATCTGAAGCCATCGGAGAGCGAAGCCGGCCGCATGATCAATGCGGTTTCGCGGGCCATCGACATGCTAAGCCGACGTCCAGGCCCCAGGCGCGCCAGCATCGTCATCATCGGTGAGAGCAAAGATCGCGGCAGCACGATGAAATTGAGCGGCCTGCTTGCGAAAGCGCAACACTCCGGCGTGACAGTTTACGGCATCAGCTATTCGGCGTATCTCACGCCTTTCACTACCCGCGCAGAAGACTATCAGCCGCCCGCCGGCGGCGGTTTGATTAAGGCGATTGGCGAGTTGGCGCGCAATGCAAAAGCAAACACAGTGGAGGCTTTGACGGACGCGACCGGCGGCAGACGATTCGGCTTCGCCACCGAGGGCAAGCTGGAGAACGATCTGATTGGTCTCGGGACCGATCTGCACGCGCGCTATTGGCTAAGTTTCCGGCCCGATTTCGAAGAACAGCGCGAAACGGGCACAACACCCGAAGACGACTCCAGCGCGCCCAGGTTTCACCAGTTGCAGCTGCGTGTCAGAGATCATCCCGACGCCGTGGTCCGCATGCGCAGCGGCTATTGGGCGCCCAACTAGCGCCGAGGCCGTGTGCGTGCCGATTCCCGGCGCGGTCCGATTACAATCGGACAAATGAACTTTGCTGCCCGTCGAAGTTTTTCTCCCCTGCTTCTGAATTTAGTTTTGAGCTGCGCTGTCACGCCACCATTGCGGGCGCAGGCGCCAGCGCCTCCCAAGCCGCCCGCGGACGAGTATGTGAAGGCGCACTACACCAAGTACGAATACCGTATTCCCATGCGCGACGGAGCGAAGCTGTTTACCAGCGTCTATGTGCCGAAAGACGCGAGCCACCAGTGGCCCATCCTGATGGACCGCACCCCCTACTCGGTGGCTCCCTACGGCGAAGACGAATACAAGCCCCAGCTCGGGCCTAGCGAGGAATTCGAGAAGGCTGGGTACATCTTTGTCTATCAGGATGTCCGGGGCCGTTATCTCTCGGAAGGCAAGTTCGTTGAAATGCACCCGCATATCGATCACAAAGCGGGGCCGGACGACGTTGACGATTCTTCTGATACGCACGACACCATCGACTACCTGCTGAAACATGTGCCGGGCAACAACGGCAAAGTCGGCATCTGGGGCATTTCTTACCCGGGTTTTTATACCTCCGCGAGCATCATTGATTCGCATCCCGCGATTAAGGCAGCCAGTCCACAGGCGCCAATGACGAATTTATTTGAGGGCGATGACGGCTATCACGGCGGGGCCTTCATGCTGGCTGCGAATTTCGGTTTCTACAGCGCTTTTAAGCCCATGGACGAGCCCGCCAGGCCGCCGAAGACGCGTGTGCCGTTCGACATGAAGACTCCGGACGGATACGCATTCTATTTGAAAGCCGGACCGACCGCGAATCTCGATACTGACGTGATGCGGCGGCAGAATCCGTTGTTTGCCGATCAGCTCTATCACGACACTTACGACGATTACTGGAAGGCGCGCGATCTCTCGCAGCACATGAACAATGTAAAGTGCGCCGTGATGACCGTGGGGGGTTACTTCGACGCGGAAGATCTGTCAGGCCCGTGGCGCACTTACCGCTCCATTGAAAAGCGCAATCCCGGAACGCCCAACACGATTGTCGAAGGGCCCTGGGTGCATGGTGGGTGGGCGCGCGGCGATGGCGATCACCTGGGCGACATGCAGTTCAATGCCAAGACCGCGGAATACTTCCGTAAAGAAATTCAGCTTCCGTTTTTCGAGTTCTATCTAAAGGGCAAAGGCGAGCAGCCTCCTGAGGCTTACATGTTCGAAACCGGAACCAACGTGTGGCGCAAATACGATGCGTGGCCGCCGAAGCGGGCCGTCGCAAAGACGCTTTATTTCCAGGCCGGCGGCAAGCTCGCCTTTGAGAAGCCGGGTGCGTCTGGCAAGAGCGATAGAGGCTTCGACACCTATGTCAGCGACCCTGCGCATCCGGCGCCCTTTGTTTCTTATACAACCGACACGGTGCCGCAGCGCTATATGGTGGATGACCAGCGCTGGGCGTCGCGGCGGCCCGACGTCTTGACGTACGAGACCGAGCCGCTTACTGAGGACGTGACGATTGCAGGTCCCGTGACGCCGAAGCTGAAGATCGCTTCTTCCGCCACCGATTCGGATTTCGTGGTTAAGCTGATCGATGTGTATCCAGTAGATTATCCGGATGCGCCGGACGCGACTTCAGGAAACAAACGCATCTTAGGAGTGCCGCCGTTGCACATGGGCGCATATCAAATGATGCTGCGCGGCGAGCCCATGCGCGCGAAATTCCGAAATAGCTGGGAAAAGCCGGAAGCGCTGACACCAAACAAAGTAACCGCGCTGGAGTTCGAGATGCCGGACCTGCACCACACCTTCCGCACCGGGCACCGCATTATGGTTCAGGTGCAGAGCTCCTGGTTTCCGCTGGTGGATCGAAATCCGCAGACGTTTACGGACATTCCGCATGCGAAGCCCGAAGACTTCAAACCGGCAACCGAACGAATTTACCGCACTGGCGACGCACCCAGCGGAGTCGAAGTGATGGTTCTGCCGCCCGCGTGAAAACTTTGGATTGGTGTTGTCATGGCTCATCCCACCTGCTCGAAGTTATGATCGACGACGAAGAAGACGAATTCACCGAAGACGACCGTCAGGCGATTCGCAGCTCACGCGAGTACTTTCAAGAGAACCCGGACGGCGGCTTGTCGTTTGAAGACATGGTTGCCGGTTGCGGATTTACTATGGACCAGATTCGAAAAGTAGGCTGAGGAAAGCTGAATAAGATTGGCCTCCGCCGTGAGGCTTACCGCGAGCTTCCCAGTATTCGCGTGTTGTCGAAAGCCGAGGCCGGTGCAGAGCACCGGCGACGTTACCGGTGGCCGCCTCGAAAACCGCGGCCGCCTCTGTAGCCACCTCGGGAATTGCCTCTCGAGTAGCCTCGATTGCCCCCTCCACCGCGATAGCCATAACCCCCGCGAGAGCCGTAGCCCCGAAAACGTGCGCCGTAGCTGTAGCCGCGGTTGTAATAACCCCGGTATCCATAGTTCCGGGATCCGTAGTTCTGGTATGAGTAACCGCGGAACGCACCCCGGTAGCCGTATCCTCCGGGATCAACATATCCCCGGTAACCGCCGCGCCAATACGGATTGTAAGCCCTTCGATACGGGCCGCGTCCCCAGAACCCAACATAAGGGGCACCCCAGGAACCAGCCCCATAGTACGGCGAAGCCCCGTAGTAATAAGGATTGTAGTAAGGAGCATAAACGCCTGGTGCACCAAAACTGAATCCGAAGTAGGCTTGGGCCTTCGCCGTTCGAGGCATTAACAGGAAACAGACGGCCAGAATGCCTGCTGGAATCCAAGTGTGTCTCCGAAACATAAATTTCTGAATGGACAACATCTTCGTCTCCTTACTCTGTTGGATGTCCGCTCCGGAAAAACCGTTCCCCTTCAGTCACGCTTCCGAGCCGGCGATTATCTCTTTCTGCTGCAGTTACTTAAAGTCAATCTCGAGGATTCCGCAAACCGGGGGTACCTAGCATCGGGGCGAGATGTTCCGAAAACTCATTCTTCCGTTCAGCGCGACGGCCCTGGTGGCGTGCGCGCTTCTTTTCACCGGCTGTTCGCCGCAACCTAATCACCCCAATCAATTGAATCGTTTTGACGGAGCGGCTTACGATTCGCTAGTCCTGGCGCACGGTTCACTGGCTTCCCTGCGCACCTCGGTAGCGGAACGCTATCCGTCGCTCACTCCAAAGTTCAACAACGTCGCCGACGCCTACCGGGCCGCGGTCACCGCATACTCGCTCTACCGGTCGAATGCCTCCATGGAATTTACCACATCGACGGCTCTGCATAACCTTACTCTTGCGCTCATTCTGCTGGAAGGTGAAATCGAGGCCACGCTGCGCCACGGGAGCGGTTCGACCGCCCTTACGGCCGCGGCAGCTTCCACCTCGAACGGCCCGACGAATGCAAACACGCAGCCTGCTTATTCGCCGTCCGAACTGATGACCGTGTTGGAATTTGCAGCGGCCGTAGCCGGCGCGATTCCGGAAACACAGCATGAAGCGGATGCGGCGCAGACCATCCTAGCCGCCACGCGCCAGGCCCTTACCGAATGGAAAGCGTCTTCCTCCGCGCCCATCGATTTGGATCTGTTGCCTCCCATCGAGAGCCTTAATTAATCAGGCGCCCGCGCAGCCGACGGTTCCTGTCCGCCTTGTAGGTTCAAATGGTCTTAGCTAATGCTCTCTCAGATCGACTATTGGACGCAGGTGGCAGGAACCGTCGTAGACGTTCTGCTGCTCATAAGAGTCCTTTCTCTTCGTCTTCAAAAGACCTATCTCTTCATCACGCTGGCTTGCACGCTCGCTATATTCTTCGACCTTGCCGTACTTTGGTTCGGCCTTAGATCGGATGTCACCCAGCGAATCTTTTTGTACTCGCGCTTTCTGTACGTGTTTATATTCCCCATGGTGGTCTGGGATGTCTTCGAGGAGATAAAGGAACGCGTTTCCAAGATCCGCCGCCTCGCCATTATCCGCTTGGTTTCCGGGCTGCTTTTTACGACGGTTTTAAGCCTTGTGCTGGTGTCGTTGGTAGATGTCGACAGCTCCTCGAGCGACGCCGGCATCATGCCGACTTTGGCGGTTATTCTATGGGCCGGCTCTTCCACGGCAAGCCTTGCTTTTCTCATTACTATCAATCGCGTTTTACGCACCCAGCCGCTTGGCATTCCCAACAACACGAATGTTTGGATGCGCTTCTATGGCCTGGGTCTGGCTTGCGAAGTGCTCACCTGTTTCTGGTTGATTCTCGCGCCGCTGCTCAAGTCGGAGGCGGCCGCCGACAGCATCGGCTTAGCCTTCATGGTGTTCACTATTGGCATCACGGTCTGGTGCATCTTAAGGCTGAAGCGTATGCCATCGGAAGCAGCCGGTAGCGCGGTCGAGAAGGCTTAAATCCGCAGCTGCTCAGTTTTCCGTTGCCTATCCCTGCGGGAGTTTGCTTGTATCCCAGCCGCCGCCAAGGGCCCGGATCAACAGCACGGTCGCGTCCATGCGGCGGCGGAGTAAATCGACTTCGGTCCGCTGGTTGTTCAGGGCGATGCTCTGGGCGGTGATCACTTCCAGATAGGTCACCAGGCCGCCTTTGTAACGATTCAGCGCCAGCTGCACAGACTGTCCGGCGGACACCACCGCGTCATGCTGTTTGGCGGATTCCAGTTCCAATACGCGCAGTGCGGCGAGATTGTCTTCCACTTCGCGGAAAGCTTTCAGAGTGGCTTCCTGGTAATTGGCGGTGGTGATGTCATATCCCGCTCGTACACTCTCCAACTGCGCCCGGCGGCGTCCACCGTCGAAGATGTATTGCGCCACTTGCGGCCCCACCGCCCAGTAGCGGCTGGGCCAGGTGAACCAGTTGACAATGCTGCCGCTTTGCAGCCCTCCGGTGGCGGTAATCAGCAGCTGCGGAAAGAATGAAGCTTTTGCAATTCCGATCTGCTCGTTCGCAGCAGCCATCTGGCGTTCCGCATAGGCAATGTCGGGCCGGCGCTCCAGTAGTTCGGAGGGCACGCCCAGCGGAACCGCCGGAGGGGGCTGTTTCCACGGCGCAACCGCCAGGCTGAATGCTTCCGGGTTCTTGCCAATCAGCGTTGCAATCGCATGCTCGTATTGAGCGCGAGCCGCATCCACGTCGACCAGCTGCGCTTCGGTCTGCCGCAGCTGTGTTTCCGCCTGCGCCACTTCAGCTTTAGAAGCGACGCCTCCGTTATAGCGGTTTACTGTGAGATCGTAAGCTTTCTGAAAAGCGGTCACATTATTCCGTAGAATCTCTCTCTGCGCATCCAGCAGATGGGCTTGGAAAAAGTCGGCCGCCAACTCTGCCTGCAGCGAGAGCTTTACATTTTCCAGGTCGGCAGAAGAGGCTTGATACTGCTCGCGCGCGAAAGCCACTCCGCGGCGGATGCGGCCCCATAGATCTGCTTCGTAAGAAACTTCTATCGGAAGGATGAAGTTCCCGAAGGTGCGCCCCCGGGCCGTGATGGTTCCGGTGGGGCTGCTGGCTGAAAAGCGATTGGATGTAATCGAGGGACCGGTGCTAATCGACGGATAAAATCCGCTGCGATTGATCTGGATCATGGCGCGCGCCTGACGAAAACTGGCTTCCGCGGCGCGGATTGTAGGATTCGCCGAAGGCACCTGTTCTTCTAACCGCGCCAGTTCGGCATCTCCGAACAGCTGCCACCAATCGCCGCGCAGCTTGCCATCGTTTGGCTGCGCCGGCTTCCAGCCATCCACCGCGGTGAAGCTGGGGGGCGGCTTTTCAGTGTACGCGGGCGCTGCCGGCACTTGCGGCTTGGCATATTTGGGACCAACGGTGCAACTGCCCAGCAGCAGGCCCGCCGCGGCAAGTAGGCAGGCGCTGCGCCCATGTCCAGGCTGGCTCATTCGTCGCCGCTGTCCTTGGAAATGCCGGCGGCGGTCTTCACCGGTTGGCCATTCGCGATCGAGTCGCTGGGATTGACGACCACCAGATCATTGGGACTGACGCCATGCACAATTTCGACCGTGTTGCCGTAGTCGTGACCCAGTGTCACGGCCGCCAGCGCAATATGCCCGTCTTGTACCTTCGCAACCTGTAAGCCTTCCGAGCGGAACAGCAGCGCATTCGCAGGAACCGTAACGGCCTGCACTTTCGACGGAAGTTTCATATGCACCGAGGTGAACGAACCGGGTAGAAGCTCGCCAGTCGGGTTGGGAACATCCACTTCCACCAGCAGCGTCCGGGAGGCCATATCGATGGCATTGGCATTCCGCGCTACTTTGCCGGCGAACTTTCTGCCGGGAAATTCAGTAAGCGTCAGATAGGCTGTGACGCCGGGCTTAACATCCCGGGTATAAATCTGCGGTACGTTGACATACACGCGCAAAGTAGTTGTGGAAGCTTCGCGGAACAGCTCTTTGCCTGGTGTGTTGGCGCCCGCATCGATCAGCGCTCCAACGTCGATATTGCGAGCAGTGATGACGCCGCTGAAAGGCGCGTAAACTCTCTGGAATCCCACCATCTCCTGGAGCCGGGCCACATTGGCCTGGGCGGAGCGAACGGTGGCGGAACGGGCGGCCGCGTTCTGCACTGCGGTATCGACATCCTGCTTGGCAATGGAATCCTGCTTCAGGAGGTTTGTGTAGCGCTCGGCGGTGATATGGGCGAGCTTTAAATTCTCCTGCGCATTGATCAATTGCTCGCGGGCGCCCTGCAGCTGCTGCCCAACCTCTGGAGACTCAATCTCGGCCAGCAGCTGACCGCGCCTGACATGAGCACCGATATCGGCGTACCACTTTCGCAGATAGCCGCTGGAGCGGGCCCATATCGGGGTTTCTGTGAAGGCTTGCATGTTACCGGGCAGCATGATCTCCGTGGCGTCAGAGGAAAGAACAGGCTTTACTACCGCCACGGTGGGAACATTGCTTGCTTCGGTGGCGACCGCCAATTTCTCGTCGGCCCGGGCGCGGGCATGCAGACCCGTCATAACGAAATAGCCTCCGCCGGCAAGTAACAGCAGCAGCAGCAATCCCAGAACCCATAAGCGGCCTCGCGCCGCTGGCGGCGGATGGGTCTCGGCCTCGGCCTTCTTGTCTTCTCGTAACTCTTCAACTAGCATGTAAGTCTTTCACCGGGTAAATTCGTTTAGATGTGGAAAGCTGGACGCTCGCCAGCGGAAATTTCCACTTGGCGTTTGCCGCCCAGACGAGTCCCGTGCAGCAGGCTGAAGACAGCCGGAACAAAGAACAATGTTGCGACTGTGGCGCACAGCAGGCCGCCGATCACGGCACGGCCGAGCGGAGCATTTTGTTCTCCGCCTTCGCCCAGGCCAATCGCCATCGGCACCATGCCGATAATCATGGCGAGCGCAGTCATCAGCACCGGACGGAAACGCGTGGAACCCGCTTCGAGAGCCGCCTCCACCGCATTGCCGTGTTTCACCAGCTGGTCTTTCGCAAAGCTGATTACCAGCACGCTGTTCGCGGTGGCAACCCCCATGCACATGATGGCTCCCATTAACGCGGGCACGCTGATGGTGGTGTGAGTGAAGAACAACATCAGGACAATTCCCGCCAAAGCAGCGGGAAGAGCGGTGATGATGATGAAGGGGTCGAGCCACGATTGGAAGTTCACCACGATTAGCAGGAAGACCAGCACAATCGCGCCCGCCAGGCCGGCCAGCAGGCCGTTGAACGAATCCTGCATGGTTTCCACCTGGCCGCGCAGAAGAACTTCAGTTCCCCGCGGCACAAACTTCTGGTTTTTTTCCAGCACTTTTTGAATACGGGTTCCCACTGCGCCCAGGTCGCGATCCTGAACCGAGCCGTAGATATCTACCGTGCGGCGAATGTTGTAGTGCGTGGCTATGCCCAACTCACTGGAACGCCCAATGCTGGCGACGTCACTTAAGATTTCAGGCTGCTTCTGCTGTGGCCCGCTGATGGGAATATTGCGAAGGTCCTGAAGGGATTGAATCGCGTACTGCGGGGTCTGGGTGACAATTCGATAACTGACGCCGTTTTGCGGGTTCAGCCAGAAGGTGGGTTGGGTTTGGAAGCTGCCGCTTAACGACGTCAGCAGGTTGCGAGCCAGATCAATCTGCGTGAAGCCACTCTGCGCAGCCTTGGTTCGGTCGACGTGCAAGTCCAGCTTCGGGCCATCGAATACCTGGTGGATGTGCAAGTCCACTGCTCCCGGAATCCGGCGGAGTTGCGGCAGGATGCGTTGGGCATATTCGCGGCTGCTTTCCACATCGTTGCTCGCAATCTGCACATCGATCGCGGCTGGAAGGCCGAAGTTCAGAATCTGAGTGACGATGTCCGCAGGCAGCATGTAGAACGTCACGCCGGGAAATTCCCGCGGAAGCCGCTTCCGCAGCTCGCGAACATAATCGTCAGTCGGTTTGTGGTCTTCACTTAAAGTAACCAGAATGTCGCCGTCGGCGGTTCCCACCTGACCGGAATTGCTGTAGGAGAGATTCATCTGGCTATAAGGAAGCCCGATGTTATCCAGCACGGACTGAACTTCCCTGGCCGGGACAACTTGCCGGATCGCATCGTCAACCTGATCGAACAGGCGCGCTACGTCCTCGATGCGGGTTCCCGTTTTTGCGCGAACGTGGAGCTTGAATTGGCCCGTATCGGTGCTGGGAAAGAAGTCCTGGCCGAGAAAGGGGATCAAGATGAAGACCGAGCAGCACAGCAGAAGAAAGCCGGGGATGAAGAGCAGCCGGCGGTAGACCAGGGTGGTCAACAGGGCCTGGTATTGCGCCCGGACGCGCTCAAAGCCCCGATCGAATCCGCGCTGGAAAAGAACCAGTGGGTTGCGCGTCCGCTTCACGTGCTGCTTGGCCCGCAGCAGATACATGGCCATGGTGGGCACCAGCGTTCGCGATAGCACATAGGAAGCGAGCATCGCAAAGACCACCGCTTCCGCCAGCGGAATGAACAGGAATCGCGCTACGCCCGAGAGGAAGAACATGGGCAGGAAAACGATGCAGATGCAGAGCGTAGACACCAGCGCCGGCACCGAAATCTGCGCCGCGCCTTCGAGAATCGCGTCATGCAGCCCGTGGCCTTCCTCGAGAAAACGTTCCATGTTCTCGATAGTCACGGTGGCGTCGTCTACCAGGATTCCAACGGCGAGAGCCAGGCCGCCCAGAGTCATGATGTTGATGGTTTGGCCCAGCGCGCTTAGAGCAAGAATCGAAGAGAGAATGGAAAGCGGAATGGAGATGGCAATGATGAGCGTGCTGCGCCAGCTGCCCAGGAAGATCAGAATCATCAATCCGGTTAGGCAGGCCGCAATAATGGCCTCGCGGATGACTCCGCTGATGGCCGCTCGGACAAAAATCGACTGATCGGCAAGCGGAGTGATTTGGAGTTGGGGAGGAAGGGTCGCCGCCACCCGCGGCAGCAGTTTCTTGATTCCCGCTACGACATCGAGCGTGGAGGCGCTCCCGGCTTTCAGGATGCTGACCAGAACGCCGCGCTGGCCGTCGCGGCGGATGATGTTGGTCTGCGGCGAGAAGCCATTGCGGACATTCGCGACGTCGCGCACGTAGATGGTGGAGTTCCCAACCACCTTCACCGGAAAATCGTTAATTTCCGTGATCCGCTGCGGGCTGTAATTCATGCCTACGTCATATTCGAATTGGCCAATCTTGGCGGTGCCTGAAGGTAGCAGCAGATTCTGGTTGCCTATGGCCTGTACGACATCGACGGGAGAAAGCGATTTGGCCTGCAGCTGTTCCGGATGCAGATCGACCATGATCTGACGCTGTTTCCCGCCATACGGATACGGGACGACGGCACCGGGCACGGTCACTAGTTGGGTGCGTAGGAAATTCAGCGCCAGGTCGTTCAACTCCTGCTCCTGGAGATCTTTTCCCGAGAGCGCCAATTGTAGGATGGGCACACTGGAAGCGCTGTAGCTCAAAATGATGGGCGGATTAACGCCTTCCGGCATTTGCTTGAGAATCGTTTGGGAGACCGCCGTCACCTGGGCAATTCCGGTGGTGGGATTGGCGTAGGGCTGGAGAAACACTTTCACCACTGCGGTGCCATTCAAGGTCGTCGACTCTATGTGCTCGATATCGTTTACCGTGGTCGTGAGGACACGTTCGTACACCGTCGTGATGCGCCCTTCGAAGTCTCTGGGATTCAGGCCGTTATAGGTCCAGATAGCCGAGATAACGGGAATGTCGATGTTCGGGAAGATATCGGTTGGCGTGCGCAGAATCACAATCGGGCTGGCCAGCAGGATTAGCAGGGCCAGGACGATAAAGGTGTACGGGCGGGAAAGCGCTACCTTGACAATCCACATTCGTTTAGACTGATAATTTACGGTACTACGAAGTTTCGTAAATATGCAACGTTGCTTTCCTTTAGGACATCAACTAGCCGGAAAGAATTATCATTTTTCGATCATGTCCACGTTGACGAAGACCACGATCCCGGCCGCCTCGCAATTAGAAGAAACCGCCGGAAAAGTCAGGGGCCGGCCGCGCTGCGAGGATTCCCGGAAGCGCATTCTGGAAGCGGCTGCCGAAGTAATGGTGGAGGATGGTTTCGCCAACGCGACCACGGACGGAATAGCCGAACGAGCGGGCGCCAGCAAAGCTACGATATATCGGTGGTGGCCGAATAAGGCTGCGTTGCTGGCTGAAGCTTTGCGCGTCGCCGTGGGCCAGGAACTACCATTCCCGCATACCGGTGACTTCCAACACGACGTCCGCAAACAGCTGCGCAATTTCACAGCACTGATCAATGGCCCTAGAGGCAAGTCGTTCCGGGCTTTCGTTTCAGCCGCTTCCACTGACCCGGAAGTGGCGAACGCTTTTCGCGTCGAATGGGTGCAGCCTCGCCGGGAAGAGGCGAAAGCAGTGCTCGATCGCTACCGGCGGAGCGGGGCGCTGGCTGCCGACCAGGATCTCGATTTAATCCTGGACGCCATGTATGGGCCTTTTTACTTCCGCCTTCTGACGGGAGAAGAACGCATACCCGCATCTTACGCGGATGCAGTCGCCGACCTGACGCTTAAAGGTGCCTGGGTCCGTTCCGCAAACGGCGCGAGTCCGGATGCCCGCAACGATTGAGCAAAGTTTGAGCGTCTGGGCCGTCTGCAATAGGATGTGCTATCTATTTCGTTTGGCTGAAAACCGGCTTACGGGGAGATGGTGCAGAGCGGACGAGACATCCTGATCATTGAAGACAACCCGGGAGATGTGCGTCTGATGCGCGAAGCTTTGCGTGATTTGACGCCGGCTGTCCAGGTTCATTCGGCCGGTGACGGAGAAGAAGCCCTCTCGTTTTTGCGCCAATCCGGGGCACACGCCAACGCGCCCAGGCCGCGGCTTATTTTTCTCGATTTCAATCTGCCCAAGTCGGACTCGCGCGCACTGCTCCGCCAGATGAAGCAGGACGAAGAGCTGAAGGTAATTCCAGTCGCGATTCTGACGTCGTCCGATTCAGAGCGCGACATTCGTGACGCTTACGAATCTTACGCAAACTGTTATTTGCGCAAGCCTGTCGACCTGGACGCCTTCTTTCAGACCATCCGCGCGACCACGCACTTCTGGCTTGACATCGTGTATCCCGCTCCGTGAATTGGGAGACGCGCAGGCGCGCGAACTCTGCTATGATTCTGGCGCATGAGTGCTTACTCGATTGGCATCGATCTGGGCGGTACAAATCTACGTGTGGCAGCTGTCAGTACCGACGGTTTCGAGCTGGATCGACTGGCTATTCCTGCCAGGTATGACAGTGGTCCGGATCGCGTATTGGACGACATTGTCTCCACGCTGCAGAGCCTTCAGAAGCGGCAGCGCGGGACCCTTCGGGGCATTGGCATCGGGGTGCCCGGCTATATCGATTCGAACGCCGGGGTGGTAATCAGCGCGGCGAATCTGCCCGGCTTCGAAGACTTTCCCATGCGCGACGAGTTGCAGCGCCGCCTCGACACTCCGGTGCTGCTCGAGAACGACGCCAATACCGCGGCGCTGGGCGAGATGTGGATGGGCGCGGGGCGTTCGGTGCGCGACCTGATTCTGATCACCTTAGGCACCGGAATTGGAGGCGGAATCGTTTATAACGGCGCGATTCTTTCGGGAAGCATGGGTCTGGCCGGGGAGATCGGGCACATGACGGTGTATCCAAACGGCAATCCGTGCGGATGCGGCAATTTCGGGTGCCTGGAAAAGCACGCTTCGGCCACCGCCATCGCCGCCATGGGGAAGATGCTGAACTTGGGATCGGACATCACCGCGCAAGGCGTTCATCATCTGGCAGTCGAAGGAAATGAGCGCGCGCTACAGGTTTTCGAGTCCATGGGCCGGGCGCTGGGCATTGCGATTACAAACCTGATTACGCTGTTCAATTTCCCGCTGTTCCTTCTGAGCGGCGGCCCCTTGCCGGCATGGGATTTTTTTGCGCCCACCATGCTGGAAGAGATACGCAAGCGTTCCTACACCTACCGGCGCTTCGGGGCGCGCATCGAGAAGGCGGTGCTGGGCGCTGACGCCGGTTTGTTTGGCGCAGCGTACCTTCCCATGCAGCAGTCAGCTCTCCCGCAATCAACTCTCCCGCAAGCCAGCCGCTGCGAATCCGCCGCTAGCGTAGGCTGATGTAAGTGCGGACTTTGGTCTGCCCGGGCGTCGCGTGGCTCCGGTTTATTCTGCATGGCATCTACCTCTTCGGCTTATTGGCTCGGCTTAGATACGGGCACCACTTCCTCGCGTGCGCTGCTGGTGGATTCGGGCGGGCAAGTTAGCGCCTCGTCCACTTCGCCGCACGCTGACATGCGGATGCAGCGCCCGCTCTGGGCGGAACAGGATCCAGACGATTGGTGGAATGCGGCAAAGCTCGCGATTCAAGGCCTGCTGCACTCCTCCGGCATCCCGGCGTCTTCAATTCTGGGAATCGGCCTCACCGGGCAGATGCACGGCCTGGTTCTGCTCGATGAAAACGGCGCGGTGGTGCGTCCGGCGCTGATCTGGTGCGATCAACGCAGCCAGAAAGAAGTGGACGACATCAATGCGCGTCTGACTCCGGAGCTGGTCTTAAAATCGACGGCCAATCCGGCGATCACCGGCTTTACGCTGCCAAAGCTACTGTGGGTGAAGAAGCATGAACCGGAGCTTTGGGCGAAGGTCCGGCACGTGCTGCTGCCGAAAGATTTCATCCGCTATAAGCTGACGGGCGAATTCGCGGGCGATGTTTCTGATGCCAGCGGGACCGGCATGTTTGACGTGGCGCAGCGCCGCTGGTCGGATCCGATTTTGGACGGTCTCGGAATCGACCGCGCGCTGCTGCCGCGCATCTTCGAATCGCGCGAAGCGACCGGCGAGGTTACTCCGGCCGCGGCCCGCGATACCAGTCTGGAAGCGGGGACGGTGGTGGTGGCCGGCGCAGGCGACCAGGCTGCCAGCGCACTAGGGAATGGGATTGTGTCGCCAGGAAAAGTATCCTGCACGGTGGGAACCTCCGGGGTCGTTTTCTCCTATTCCGAAAAGCCGGTGTACGATCCCCAAGGCCGGGTACACACTTTCTGCCATGCCATTCCCGGAGCGTGGCACGTGATGGGCGTAACGCAAGGCGCGGGCCTGAGTTTGCAATGGTTTCGCAACCGCTTTGCTAGTGGAGCGGAATACGATTCACTGACGGCTGAAGCGGCGCGTTCAGCGCCTGGAGCCCATGAGTTGTTCTGGCTGCCGTATCTGATGGGCGAGCGCACTCCGCATCTGGACGCGCAGGCACGCGGCGCGTGGATCGGCTTGACCGCAAGACATGAACGGCCGGATTTGATCCGTTCAGTTTTGGAAGGCGTGTGTTTCAGCCTGGCCGACGGTTTAGAAATTATTCGCGAACTGGGGATGAATCCTTCTCAGGTGCGGCTTTCCGGCGGCGGTGCGCGGAGCCCCTTCTGGACGCAGATGTTCGCCGATATTTTCAACGCGCCCGCCGCGATTCTGGCAACGCAAGAGGGCTCGGCTTACGGCGCAGCTTTGCTGGCGATGTTGGGGACGGGCGAGTACTCGAGTGCGGTGGAGCTGTGCGACGCGGTTATCAAAGAAGTGAGTTCAAAGGCTCCCAATAAGGCGGCGGTCGAAGGCTATGCGAAGCGGTACGCGATTTACCGGTCTTTGTACCCGGCTTTGAAGTCAGTCTACGCGACGATTGGGGATTTGGACGACTAGGTCGCAGTTCCAGAGCGATATGCGCTTGACCAGTGGAATAGATCATGATGTATTAATCTTATGGCCACTCAACATCGCGCTAAGTTGTTTTTAAACGGTCGCAGTCAGGCGGTTCGCCTTCCAGTTGAATTCCGCTTTTCGGCTGAGGAAGTTTATATCCGCCAAGATAAAGAGACTGGAGATGTAATCCTGTCGGAGCGACCGGAATCGGACCGGTTCTGGAGCAGTTATTTCAGCCGGTCCGAAGATGCTGCCGATGACGAAGCAAGAGACTTTTTGGCCGGCTTGGATCGCTCTAAGCCAAAAGATCGCGAACTGTTTTGATATGGGTCACCTCTTTGATACAAACTCGGTAAGCCAGATCATCCGTCGACGTGACGTAGTAAAGCTAGCCAAATCCTGCAGACATCGAAGGAGATTAACATCTCCACCATCACTGAGGCGGAAATCCTCTTCGGTCTGAAGAAAAAACCCGAAGCCACCCGGCTGGCAGCGCATGTACACCAGGTTCTGGCGCAGTTTGTAAAATTACCCTGGACGTCAGAAAGCGCGAACACTTATGCGGCCTTGCGTTTCGAGACGGAGGACGTGGTATCAGCATCGCGGCAATGGATCTGCTGATCGCGGCTCATGCCCTGTCGAAAGGTCTGGTTCTGGTGACTAACGACAAAGCGTTGCATCAACTGAATGGTTTTCTGCACGAAGAGGATTGGGCCTGCTGCACATCGCTCTGTATGCCCGAAACGGCTCTCGATCTTCATTTCTGTTCCACCGACTCGCGCCAGCGGTGCAGCGTGCTTTGCAGTTCATCCACCAGCGCGGCATTTTGACGCCGGAGATTGCGGGTTTCGCCGGGATCTTGCTCTAGGTCGGATAGAAAAACAGCGTCTTCGCCGGTCAGTGGCTTGTTGCCTTCGGGAGTCCCATCGTGCGTGATGCCATTCATGACCAGCTTCCATCTGCCTTTGCGAATCGCCAACTGTGGACCTTCGGCCCAGCATAGATACTCATGGGGAGAGGCGGCTTGCGCGGTTATGACCGGCCAGATGTTCCGGCCATCGATAGTGCGATCTGAAGGCTCAGATACGCCAGCTAATGAACACACGGTGGGAAGGATATCTGCAGTCATCAGAACTTCGGTACAGATTTTGCCTGCTGGCACTTTGCCGGGCCAACGGACTAGCGCGGGGACGTGCATTCCGCCGTCGAAGGTGCTGAACTTGAAGCCTCGGAACGGCTTGTTGCTGCCAGCCGTGGCAGGAGCCTGATGCAAGCCGGCGCGGCGCTCGGTGGTGGCGCCATTATCGCCAACCAGAAAAATCAAGGTGTTGTCCTGCTGCCCGCTGTTGTTGATCGCGGACAGAATGCGGCCTACTCCATCGTCCGCGGCAGCCAGCATGGCGGCATACATCTGCCGCTCAGGGTCTAGCTTGGGGAAGCGCTCGACATAGCTCTTGGGCGCGTGCATCGGGTAATGCACAGCGTTGAAAGCAGCGTACAAAAAGAAAGGCTGCTGGCTGCTTGCCCCGATGAATTTGGACGCCTCATCGGCGATGCGCTCAGTTAAATACTGTCCGTCTTCGAAGATCTCGTCTCGATTGCGCCAGAGGTCGTGGAAGTTGGCCCGCTTCGGTTCGCCCCAGTAAAAACGTTGCGAGAAATAATCGACGCAGCCATCATGAAAACCGTAGAAGTAATCGAAGCCATGCGCGTTGGGCACGGTTTCAGGTGTGCTGCCAAGATGCCATTTGCCGGTAAGCGCGGTGCGATAGCCAGCCTGCTTTAGAAGCGCGGCCACGGTGACTTCGGACGCCGGCAGCGGTGAGCCGTTGTTGCCGACACCGGCGCGGATGGGATAACGGCCCGTCATGAGAGCAGCACGCGCTGGAGCGCATACCGGGGCGTTCGAATACCAGTTGCGGCAGCCTGTACCTTCTGACGCAAGCCGGTCGATGTTCGGCGTCTTGAGATCGGATGCTCCAAGGAAACCAAGATCGTGAAGGCCGAGGTCATCGAAGAGAATCACCACGATATTCGGCCGCGGCTGCGCAGCCGTCCGGGCGGGCACGAACGAGGCCGAAGAGGCGGCCAGAGAACCGGCAAGCAGAGATCTTCTGGAGATAGGCGAGGTTTTCATGGGAAGTGAGAAGGAATGGCAGAAGACGTGCAACTAAGCTCAGCGAGTTTACAAATCATGCCGCACACAATACCAATAATTGACACGTCGAAGATGGATCGCTCTGAACTGAAGGAGTTTGGCTCCCACTGCCTGTGCTCGTTTCTGTTTTCCGCGTTCGCAACGCTTATTGTATGCGCGCTGACTCCCAATAAGCCGGCTGCAGAGCAGGCATCTCCCTTCGGAGCGATGACCGTAATCCAGTAATTATCCGATTATCCAAAAGGATAACCGCGGCAGAGCGCGTTCCGGTAGTCTGAACTTATGGAAGAGGACCACCAGCGCTATTGCGACGTCGCTCTTCCGATTCCAGTAGATCGCCTATTTACTTACAGATTTCCTTCAACCCTGCAAGGCCGGGCAGCGGTTGGGTCTCGCGTTTGGATTCCTTTCAGCGGGCGCAAGCTGACGGGCGTCATTTGCTCCCTCCACAACAGCGAACCGGGCTACAAAACTCGCGATGTGCTGAAACTGCTGGATGAGGAGCCGGCTCTAGATAAGGCCCTGCTGAGCCTCGCGAAGTGGATCGCCGAATACTATTGCGCGCCGCTGGGCGAAGTGCTGAAGGGGATGCTTCCCTTGGCCGGCGAACTTCGCCGCGAGCGCCGGTATTCGCTGACCAGCCTGGGGCGCGACGTATCACGCCAAATGTCCGTAGTTGAGACTGAAGATCCAGCGACTACGGTATTGACTATGCTGGAGGGCCGCGAACGGACGGCGGGATTTCTCGCTGGCAAAGTTCCTGGAGCACGCAGCGTTCTCAAAAAGCTGATTGACCGCGGCTGGATCGCGGCGGAAGACGTTCAGGAAGAACGCGACCCGCTGCGCGCCAGTGCTGAGAGGCTGGCAGCGGAGTTTATCCATCGGCCTCCCGCCGGCTTGAAGTTAAAGAAGGCCGAGCGAGAGCTGCTCGCCTATCTGGAACTGCATCCCGGGCAGCACAATGTGGCTGAACTCAACCGTGCGGTGAAGCGCGGAAGCGAATCGGCTCGCGCTCTGGCGCGGCATGAACTGATCCGGCTGGAAGTGGAAACGGTATCGATACCGGCGGGTTTCGAACGGCCGCGCCCGCACTTAAACAGCCACCAGCAAACCGCGTACGAAGCCATTGAACAGGCTCTCGCGACGCGCACCTTCAGCGCGTTCCTGCTGCAGGGTGTAACCGGATCCGGCAAGACCGAGGTGTACATGCGGGCCATCGAGTCGTGCCTGGCGGCGGAGAGATCGGCTTTGCTTCTGGTACCTGAAATCGCTCTGACACCCGCTGTTGCAGGCCAATTCTTTCACCGGTTCGGAAAGCAGGTCGCGATTCTGCACTCCGCGTTCGGCGATGCGGAACGCGCGGGCCAATGGCGGCGCATCCGCAGCGGACAAGCGCGGGTGATTGTCGGCACGCGCTCCGGCGTCTTCGCCCCGGTCCCGGAGCTCGGCCTGGTGATTATCGATGAAGAGCATGACGGCAGCTATAAGCAAGGGGAAATGCCGCGGTATCACGGACGCGATGTAGCGCTGGTGCGGGCGCGCGAGGCCGGCGCGGTGGCGGTGCTCGGTTCGGCGACGCCGAGCATCGAGAGCCGCCTGAACGCGGATGCCGGCAAGTACACGCTGCTGCGGCTTCCAGAGCGCATTGCGCAGCGGCCGATGCCCAAGGTGGAAATTGTCGATATGCGAGTCGAGTTTCTCGAGACCAAGAAGCAAGCGACGTTCTCGCGCAAGTTGATCGAAGCCATGGAGCAGCGCCTGGGCCGCGGCGAACAAACCATGCTGCTGCTGAACCGGCGTGGATTTTCGAGCTTCATGGTATGCCGCGCGTGCGGCGAGCGAATGCAGTGCACCAATTGTTCCGTGGTTCTGACGCACCACCGGCGGGACCGTCGCATGTTGTGCCACTACTGCGGTTACGCGGACAAGATTCCAGTAGAGTGTCCCAAGTGCGGAAGCGACCACGTGCAGTTTCTGGGCACCGGATCGGAGCGCGTCGAAGACGAGTTGCACGCATATCTGCCGACCGCGCGGATTGCGCGCCTGGATCGCGACACCGCCAGCGGCAAAGGCGCTTACGAGCAGATTCTAGCGGCCTTTCGCAACGGCGATATCGACATTCTGGTGGGAACGCAGATGATTGCAAAAGGCCACGACATTGCAAACGTTACGTTGGTGGGGGTGGTGCTGGCTGACATTGGGTTGAGCATGCCCGACTTCCGGGCGGCGGAACGCAGCTTCCAATTGCTGACGCAGGCGGCAGGACGCGCGGGACGCGGCGAGACCCCCGGCGAAGTGATTGTCCAAACCCTGAACCCTGACCATTACGCGGTACGGCTGGCCGCCGAACAGGATTACGAAGGCTTTTACAAGAAGGAGTTGGACTTCCGCAAGTGGCTGCGCTATCCGCCCTATGCAGCTTTCGCCAACGTTGTGGTGCGCGCCGCCACGAAGGACGAAGCTTTGCGGTTGTCCACGGAGTTGTCTTACGTGCTTACGCCCCCTCCAGCCGGATTGCGGGTGATTGGGCCAGCCGAAGCGCCCGTACTGCGAGTGAAGAACGAGTTCCGTTATCAGCTGCTGCTGAAAGCGGCAAAGCGCAGCGTCTTACGGGCAGCCGTAAACCAACTGCGGCGGCATGCGGAGACGAACAAGTGGAGCACCTTCAGCCTCTCCATCGACGTCGATCCAATCAGCCTGATGTAAGCGCCCAAAATGTTAAGCTAATGGCTGTGCGGCGGCTGTAGCTCAGTCGGTAGTAGCGCCAGATTGTGGTTCTGGATGTCGTGGGTTCGATCCCCACCAGCCGCCCCAGAGCAAGTCCTGGAACCTGCAGGCCAACTCTCTTCGGCAATCTCTTCCAGCTCAAGATTTTGTTTTGGCTCTCCGATTTGCCTCGAGGCTCCTGGAGAACGAGACCTTGACGCCTAGAACATCCGCGACGCTGGCCAGTTGTTCGAGATTGGCACTGCCATATCCCGTAGCTTCATATTTCTGAATTTGCTGCGGATGGAGATTAAGTTCCGCGGCCAATTGCTCTTGCGTCATGTTATTCGCGATGCGGGCCCGGACCAGGGCCTCGGATAACGCGAGGACCGGTTGATTCCGTATACCGGGGAAACGACCGGCCCGCAAGCGCTGATATTCTTTCAGTTCACTTTGCAGGGTTTCGAGCGGATTTGCAAGAGAGCCTAACGGAATTTGGCCGCCTGCGTTTTGGTGATCTTGTATTGACGTTCGTTCTGAATCATGATGCGTTGAGATTCATGAGTTCAAGGCCTACGATCCCTTTGGCGCGGCGAGGAATTCTCCGCCAAAGCGGGCTTTCTGAGCGGCACGGGGATGCTTGAGGTTCTAAGAACACCGCCACGGAGTATCACAGTAACGCTTTGCGACCTCGCGCCAAGTTGCCCACTGGATTCCAACCGGCAAGCGGACGGACGGTAGCTACGAGCCTTTGAAAGACGTTCCAGTTCGCAGAGAGAACACGAACCGGAACGCCCGTCAACTACAACCGTTTATATCTCCTCTGAGACTTGTCTGCGAATAAAACGCAGGCCCGCGAGACCTGCTAATCCCAGGCCCAAAATAAAGAACGTAGCCGGTTCCGGCACAGCCGCCGAATCCGAACTAACGTTATCCAGGGTCAAAGAGTAATTGGAGCTCCGTTGCGCACCCGTTACATCGATGAAGGCAGTTCCGGAAGAACTGGAGCCAAACGCACTGGCCGTGAAGTTCCCTTGACCGTTTCTTTCGAATCCATCGGCAAGATTTCCACCCGGCCCGGTGAGATGGAAATTGTCGAACTGAGTGAGCGCGAGCGTATACTCCGCAGGGGCAAGAGACTGCTGAATCATGGCGTCACTTGGCAGGAAACTACCAGACGGGCCGTCGTTCTCGGACACGAACAAGCCCGTGGAATCGAACAGTGTCAAAAGCGTGTCGAATCCACCGGCGGCAACCGATTTGGTGCGCAGCGTAACCGGCGCGGAGTTGTCGACAGTGAACGAAAACAGCCGGACGTTGTCGTCTTGATTGAAACTGCCGCTGAAGCTAATAGAGGCTGCATTCACTTGCGATGCCGCGGCAAAGCCGGCGAACAGTAGAGCCGCCAGAGTGTGAGTTGGTAAGAGTTTCATGATTGTGGTCTCCTGGAAATCAAAAACCCTTCCTAGCGGTTGTCCGCATCCCGGGGAACGGAGGCGGCAACCGCGGGGTTAACCAGCACCAGATCGCCGTCCAGAACGTAACCACGCTGCCCAGGCGCAAAGCGCGGAGCCAACATGCCGTCGTTGAGTTCGCGTGTCATGGCATAGCGATTAAAGGCGGTGAGAGGCAAAAACAGGCGGCGGTTCGGTTGGCCGCCATCGGAAGTACCGTCGATATTCGCTTCATCAAACGAAATGACACCGTCTCCGTTTTGATCGACCAGCGACACCTCATAGGCGTAAGCGTCGAAAATACGCTGTCCAACGTTCGTGACATTCGGCTCGAACGAGGCTACCCGTTCGAACACATCTAGAAGAAGCTCTTCCGTCATGCCGCTGGGAATAAAGCGCAGGCGTCTTTCGAATTGGGCGGGGTTCTGAGCAGCCTTTTCTTCAGGCGTCAAAGCCAGGCCGCGATCCGGATCGCGTGGATCTTCGGGGTTATCGCCGTAGGTAACGGCGTTATTGATAATGCCGGCCGGGCCCGAGCCAGGAACTACAAACGGGCTGCCGTTTAGAGCGGACGAAAGATTACCCACCATTCCGTTTGCAAACGTGCCCGGAACGCCGCCGGTGAAAGGAAGTTCGAAGTGGGGGAAGACCCAATTGGTATTGGGATTGAATTCCCAATATGCGTGAACATCGCTTTGCTGGGACGCATTAAAAGTGCCCAGACTCACCGGGAAAGGGACCGTATTGCCGACGTTATCCGGGGCCACGTCCGTTATGGCAGGCAACCGGGCGGCGTTGCCGTTCATGGTTACAAAATTACCGGCTACCGCATTGTTGCCGGCGCCTTTGGCGGCGTTGGCAGCGGCGTCTTCCGGGGTCATGGTTCCATAAAGAGCACGGCCATTGGGACGTCTAGCTGCTGATACCGGGGGAACCCGAATTTCGCGAATGATCCAGCCTTCGTACCAGCCCGATTCGTTGTTGATGACAAAGAGACCCGATACGTCGGTAAACATATCGACGGCCACGCCGGGATCGTTCGGGTCGGTGGGAAGACCAACCTTCGGCTCGACAACCACACGGACTGCGCCGATGGTGGGGCGACCGCCATTAGCAGCGTTTGCTGCCGTTTGCATTGCCCCATCGTTTATGCCGGGAATTTTAGCGGTGAAGACGTTGGGCTGAAATCCCTGAGTATCTAACAAGTAATAAGAGACCAGCTGATTCGGTTCATCCGCCTCATCGAACGCGATAGCCGGCAGGTAGGTGTGTGGTAATCCCACCATTTCAATCAATCTGTTTTTCAACGGAGCAGGAAGAAGTTTGATATCTCCTCGATTCGCGAATACTTTTTGATCCCGTTCCGGTATTTGCCGTTGCCCAAACAAGGTGTCTGCGGTGGCTGTAAGTAAGAGTGAGGTAGACAAGATAGTTGCTAAGCGCCGGCCAAATAACTTGTACTTCAATCCGTAGTTTTCTAAATTCATATCGTTACACGCATAAGACCCAACTGTCCGTTTTGGCGCCTATTCAGTCAGGACCGCTCGAGACAAGCTAAGGTCTATATCCTTCCGTTCGGGAGTCGCTATCCGCGCGCGAAATCCCCCTTCCCTCGCTTAGATAATCGAGATAAATTTTGAGGGCTTCTCCGCCGGCAGCACCATTTGAGTACGTTCGCCGAAAACTTAGAATGTTTTTGCCTCGATCCCGGATCTGAGCTATAGTCTGAAGTTGCGCATCAGTTGGATTGCTTTTGCTCTGGGTCTGCTGTTCCCTTGCACCGCTCTCGCGCAGGCTTTTGTCACTGCCTGGGAGGCGCTTCGGCTTTGTCAAATGGCGCGGCCTCCGCGGCGGCGCCTGCTCGGGCTTCTAACTACGATTCCAAGGTCGGACCCGCTCTGGCGTTTGCCGCCGGTTACCACTTCAATAATTGGTTCAGCTTTCAAGCCGGCTATTTTTGGAACCAGAACCGCATCATCACGACTGAAGTCAGAGGCGAAGATTTCCGGCGTCGCGAGAGCACGCAACGTCAGCACATCGTTGCAGCCGAGCTGTTGGTATATGTTCGTCCTCGCAGCTGCCGTATCCGGCCGTTCCTCTCGGCAGGGCCGACCTGGGTTCATGTCGTTCCGGTGAATAAGCTCGGGTTGCGCGTTGCCGTGGGCGCGGACCTTCTAATAAGATCCGGTTGGGGCGTGCGCTATACGTTCAGCGAGACCTTGCTTGGGAATCCATTGGGCACCGGTTTAACTCCGCCGATCAGAGGCAAGCTGATGAACTTTCGGAACATGTTCGGGTTCTTCAAGACCTTCTGAGGGTTTCAATGTCCGCAAAATCGCGCATACGGACAGCCAGGCCAAAAGATAGGCGCCTGCTCGATGCGCTCGCCCAGAATGCGCGCATGGCAGACCTCACACGGATTCCTCGATTGCAGGTCCTTGGAAGGAAGGAGCGCCAACCCGTGCTCGAAGACGCACAGTTCCGCTCCTGCATCTCTACTCTCAGATAGCATGCGCAGAGGCCCCTCCTCCTGCTCCATGCGGATCAACTTGGAGAGTATCCGAGACTTCAATCGTGAGGAGCTTCGCTGAGGCGCGTCTGTGCATTCCTCGGCTCTTCTGATTAGATCATCCACTAGGGGTACTTCCTTGCGCCCTCATCCAGAGCAGCCTGAACCGCTCCCGGGCCCTTGCTAACAGTCTCTCAATAGCCTTTTCGCTCTTTCCTGTAGCCGCAGCCATTTCGCGAGCCGACCGCCCGTCCCAGTAACGCCAGCGCAGTGCAAAAGAATACTCTTCCGGCAGCTCATTCAGCAAGGCAGCCGCCCGAGTGGCTTGCCGGTTCGCGTCCACTTCCTCGTCCAAATGGACAGAAGCGGCTAAACATTGCTCCGGCTGCGACTCGAGATCACTGAGCAATGGGTTAAGCTTGCCCCGATAGTAATCTTCCACCTTGTTGCGGGCGATTCCCGTCAGCCAACTTCGCAACGGAGCTTCACCCGTGTAGGTCTGCATCGAGCGCCATGCCGCGATAAACAAATCCTGGACGATGTCATCGACCATAGCGACTTTCGGCGCCAGCCTTCGCCACACATACTGATGTACGGAATCGGTATGTAACTCAATTAAGCGCGCGGTCGCTTTTCGATCCCGCGCCAGTATTGCGCGGGCTAGATCGAGGTCCGACTCATTCGCTTGTACGACCGGTGCCGCCAAATATTCCTGTGGAGCAGTGTTCGTTCTTAACTATCATGTCGGATCAATGAAAGAAATCCCCCTCATGCGTACAGATAATTTCCGCTGCCGTCCGGCTCGCAACTCCAGCGCTATCGTCAAGCGGTTTGGGCCCGCGGCTACAATTTCTAGCAGCATGCTGAGAACAGTTCGCGCCACGCGGTATGTGACGCCTTTGAGGGAGGGCGGTTCGCTTCCAGCGGTTGTTGAAGCAGATGATCTGGGCCTGTACGTCTTGAAATTCCGGGGCGCGGGCCAGGGATCTCTCGCATTGGTGGCCGAACTGATAGGCGGAGAGATTGGCCGCGCCCTGGGTCTTCCGGTTCCGGAGCTGGTTCTGGTGGAGGTAGATGAAACGCTGGGCCGCAACGAGCCTGACGAAGAGATCCGCTATCTGCTGAGAGCCAGCGCCGGCCTCAATCTCGCCCTAGACTATCTGCCGGGCTCGGTTATGTTCAATCCTGCCGCGGGAGACAAAGCGGAAGCGCGGCTCGCTTCACAAGCGGTATGGTTCGATGCCTTTATTACGAATGTCGACCGGACGGTGCGGAATCCGAATTTGCTGTTGTGGCATAAAGCGCTTTACTTCATCGATCATGGCGCCGCGTTCTACTTCCAGCATGATTGGGAGCGCAACCGGCAGAATCTGGATCTAACGGCGCGAGCACCTTTCGCTGCTATCGGCCAGCATCTGCTGCTGCCGTGGGCGTCCGAAATAGCGGAACAAGCGGTGGAACTCGAGAGCCGCCTGGATCGTTCGAGATTTACAGCCATCGTCGATCAAGTGCCCGGGGAGTGGCTTCCACCCCAGGCGAAACGCGCTGACTACATTGACTATCTGGACAAGCGGCTCGCCGCTTCTTCTACGTTTGTGAAGGAGGCCCTTCGTGCCCGCGCTCAGCTCGTTGATTATGCGGTGATCCGGGTGGTGCCGCGCGTCGAATGCGAGGAATTCATAAACGCCGGCGTGGTCCTGTTGTGCCTGGAGAGGAATTTCCTGGCGGCCCGCATTCAGGTAAGCGACGCCAGATTGAAAGCGCTGTGGCCGGAGCTCGATTTGGATTTGGTTCACTTGCACCTGGACTCGTTTCCCAGAATCTGTTCCGGGGACGCAAGGGGCGGCGCGCTCTCGCGGTTGAGTCTCCGGGAGCGGTTTCACTGGCTGGTTTCTCCGCGCAGCACTATTATTCAGGTCTCGCCAGTCCACACAGGTGTCTGCGACGGCCCGGAAGCGGCTTTCGAGAGCATTCTGAATCGATGCTGCCAGGGCGGATGACGAATTGTGATTTTGCGTTAGAATTCACTATATTCCGGCAACGGGTTTGAAAAACCGTAAGCTGGATCCGGAGCAAGCAAGCGAATAAGGGGGCACGGAAAGAGCTATGATTCAGCGGCTGATTCCCAAGATTTTCTATAGCCGGATGGAAGACGGATTGGACCTGTTTGTGGATTGTCTGGGTTTTCAGGTTCTTCACCGCGATGGCGATCTGGCAGTGGTGGGACGCGACGGTGCGAAGGCCTATGTCATGGAGAGCGAAGAGTACGCTGCGAAGGACCGCCCGGAGATTGCGCTGGAAACGGACACGATTGAAGAGCTTTACCAGGAGATCAGCGCAAAGAGGCCGGAGATGCTGCACCCTAATTTAAAGGTTGTGACCCGGAGACCAGGGGGGGCGCAGGAGTTCGCCGTACTGGACAAGACGACGGTCTGCGTGGTCTTCCGGCAATGGTGAAAGCTACCAGGAAGGAGCACCGTGGACACAGATCTGCTGAATCGTAGAACCACTCATTTCGCTCTATGGGCTCCGGGGCAGAACTCGCCCAGGCTGATCATCGGGAAGTTGCAGGCCGGTGCTCCGCCCTCGCTGGATGCCAAACAAGTGGTTCCGCTTGAAGCGCCCAGCTTAGATGGACTCTGGCAGATTGCACCGGCCGACTGCGGATTGACCGAGGGCGAGGTCTACCACTACTGGTTCGAGGTGGATGATACCAGTCCGGGCCATGCGGCAAATAGCCGTGTCTCCGTTACGGATCCGCTGGCTTTCACCGTAGATTGGCGGCTTACTCAGGGCAACGGCGATCAACCGGCATCGGTGATTAAGTTCTCAGGCGGGAAGTTGATTGCCTGCGATCCGGACGGTACTCCCGTGACCTCTCCGGCGGAAGGCGATCTGCGCAAGCTGGCCCCGAACAACTTCACGGTGATTTACGAATTGCCCGCCGCCTGGACCCGCCAACCTCGCGGCACAGGCTCGCAGCGCGGCGTGGGAACATTCCGGGATGTGATCGCGATGCTCGACAAAGATGCGCAGTCGCCAAACTTCGACGAACTCGAGGCGGCTCAACGCGGACAGGCGCATATCGCTGAGCTAGGCGTCAACGCCATTGAACTGCTTCCTGCCGCAGACAGCTTTTACGAGCGCGAGTGGGGTTATGGGACATCGCACATGTTCGCGCCCGATTATGAGCTGGGTCATCCCGACTTCAATTCATGGTCCACAGCCAACGCCGATCTGCGGCGGCTCGCTGAAACCTGCCATGCGCGTAATATCCGGTTGATTCAAGATGTGGTCATAGGTTTTGCGCTGCGAGGGCCTTACGAACACATCGACTTCGGAGACTTCCATATCACCTTCGATCACGATCATCCACCACATGACGATGCGGATGCGTGGACCTCGCGAGCGGGCGAAGCGCGGACCGATTACGGAAGCAGGCTGTGGAGATATGTGAGGAAGACCACCACCTACGATCCAATGACCGGAAAGAACGCGGAGTTCGCTCCAGCGCGTCACCTGCACTTTCTGGCACAACGAAGATGGATGAGCGATTTTCACATTGACGGCTTCCGGATCGACAGCGTGGAGACGGTAGCCAATTGGGATTTTCTAGGCGACTTCACGAACTACGCGCGCGAGCATTTCCGGGAGAGATGCCGGGCGCAGGGCATGACGGCAGAAGAGGCCGACGCGCGCTTCCTGATGGTAGGAGAAGAGCTGCAGCAGCCGATGGAGCTGATTCGCCAAAGACGCATCACGGCTTTGTGGAACGACAAGTTTCGCGACTATCTCCGGCCGGCGCTGCTGGGGCAGAACGCCGCGAGCGAACCGACGTTCGAATGGACGGTGAAGAAGATGGTGGACTGCCGCTACTTCGGATTCAGGGATAGCTCAGAAGCAGTCAACTACATCGGCTCGCATGACGTCGAAGGGCAGCATAAGGAGCGGATCGCAACGATGTTCCGATATTGCTCGCTGGATGACGGATCGATCGAGAGGCGGGGTGAAACTCGCGTTCGCTTGCCTACTAACAGCAGTGGGCATACCGATGATTCTGGCGGGCGACGAGTTCGCAGACGAGAACGATCTATTCGATATCAAAGGGAACGTGACGAACGAGGGCGGCAAGCAGATCGACCCGGTCGACTTCAAGCGCCTGGAAGGAGGGAAGAACGAGTGGCGACGCCGCGTGCTCGCCTATGTGAAGCGCTTGATCGCGTTACGTAAGACGCATCCGGCGCTGGGCCTTAATGAAACGAAGTGGCTGCACATGGACTTTACACCTGGCCGGCGAGTGATGGCATGGCAGCGCGGCGGAGACGATAATCCCGTGATTGTGGTGGCGAATTTCTCAGACTTCCAAATCGGTGATTCTTCGAGTGGCGCGGCTGAGTACTCTATACCGAACTGGCCGCGGCGGGGCGATTTCCAATGGCGAGAAGCATCGCAAGATCGAGACGTTCCGGCGGAGTGGATCGCGCGCGAACCGTTATACCCGTGGGAAGCAAAGATCTACGCACATCGATGAAGCGCTATTGCTGCCAGCCGCCGCCGAGAGCGCTGTAGAGCTGCACAAGCGTCAACGCCTCGGCTTGTTCCGCGTTGGTAAGATTCAGCTGCGACGAATACAGAGTGGAATCGGTAGTGAGCACTTCGAGGTAACTGGTAGCGCCGCCCTGATAACGAAGACGGGCAAGTCGGGTGGCGTCCTTGGCGGCATCCACCAACTTGGCCTGCTGCTCGCGTGCGAAGCGGGTTTTCTGCAAAGCGATAAGCGCATTCGAGACGTCGCGAAATGCGCCGGCAATGGCGTTCTGGTAATTCAACACCATCTCCTTTTTGGTCTCTTCCGAGAGCCGGAGCTGGCCCTTCAACCTGCCGCCGGCAAAGAGCGGCTGCGCAAGAGTACCGAGTCCATAGATGGTTCGTCCGTTGGTGCTGAAGATGCTCGAAAGACTATCGCCGCCGACGCCGGCGGATGCGCTGATCGAGAGGTTCGGAAAGAATTGGGCGCGGGCGACGCCAATCTGGGCGTTGGCGGCGACGAGCTGCTGTTCAGCCTGCTGAATATCGGGACGGCGCTCCAGGAGCTGCGACGGGATACCGGTAGGCAGATTCTCAGGCGGCGGGGTAAGCGCGTGCGGATCGGAGTGAGGGACGGGTCCGGGCTGCTGGCCGAGCAGCAGGCGGATCTGATTCTCTGTTTGCTGGATCTGCTGTTCAATTTGCGGAATCTGGGTAGTGGCCGTGTAGAGCAGTTCTTCGGCCTGGCGCAGATCAGACAGCGGCACGGAGCCGCCTTCTTCCAGCCGGCGCGTCAGGTCTACAGAATCCTGGCGGATCTTCAGCGTATTCCTTGTAATCTCCAGTTGCCGGTCTAGTGCTCGAAGCTGCAGATAGGCGGTGGCCACCTGCTGCACCAGACTTAAGCGAACTGCGCGCTGGGCCCATGATTGGGCAAGCAATTGAGCACGCGCGGCTTCGGTCTGCTTGCGGTAGAGCCCCCAGAAATCGGGTGTCCACGCCGATGATAGGTTGAAACTGCCGAACACGAGTGGACTTCCGATAGTGCTTCCCAGCGAGGAAGATACCTCGGCTCCGATGGCGGTTCCTCCAGCATTGAGCGTGGGGAACTGCTGCGCGCGAGTGATCTTGACCTGGGCTTGCTGTTCCAAGACACGCTGTGCGGCCGCTCGCACGTTGTAGCTGTTGGCCAGAGCGGTGCGAATGAGAGCTTGCAGCTCCGGTTCGCGGAAGACTTCGGTCCATTTCTGGTCGCCGAGACTCCCGGCGGTATTGCTGGAAACGGGTTCGCCATTGGGACCGCGATAGGCGGGAGCGGCCGGCACTTGCGGACGGGTGTATTTGGGACCGACCGTGCAACCTGTTAGGAGAACGATCGCGCTGCTAATTACGGCGAGTGCGCCGCTTCGTGTGAACGGTTGAGTGCTGGTCATGCGTGGTCTCCTTCCGGCAGCGAGGGAGGCGGACGATCTTCAGCTTCGGGCGAATGAGCGGAATCCATGGTGGTTCCCTTGCCGCCCTTGCCAAAACGATGAGCTAGAAATTCAACCACGCCGAAAGTGGTGGGCACCATGAGGATGCCGATTACCGTGGCCAGCAGCATGCCGCCGATGACGACGGTGCCGAGGATGCGCCGGGAGACCGCACCCGAGCCGCTGGCTGTCCACAGGGGCAGGCACCCGAATATGAATGCCAGAGCGGTCATAACGATGGGACGGAATCGCAGCCGCGCCGCACCCAGAGCCGCATCGGAAATACTTTGCCCTTTCTTGTAATTGCTGACCGCGAACTCTACGATCAGAATCGCGTTCTTGGCGGACAGCCCGATCAGCATGATGAGACCGATGGTGGCGAAGATGTCGTTCTCCAATGAACGGAAACTGAGCGCCAGATACGCGCCGAGGATAGCGACGGGGGTACTGAGAAGAACACTGAAGGGCAGCGTCCAGCTTTCATAAAGCGCGGCCAGAATGAGGAAAACGAACAGCAGCGACAAGCCGAAGACAGCCCAGGTGGGAACGCCTTCAGAGGCGCGCTGTTCCTGAAAACTGATGCCCTGGTAAGCGAAACCCATTCCAGACGGCATAGTCTGTTGAAAAGTCTCTTCGAGAGCCGCGCGCACCTGGCCAGAGCTGAAGCCCGGCGCACCCGTGACGTTAAGCTGCGCGGCGGTGTATTCGTTGAAGCGGATAATAAATTCCGGGCCAGTGATATGCCTGACTTTCACTAGAGAACCAAGTGGGACTTGGCCGCCGTTTGCGCTGCGTACATAGAACTGGTTGATGTTCGCAATGTTCGTGCGGGTGTCGCCTTCGGCCTCGACATAGGTCTGCCATTGACGTCCAAAACGATTGAAGTAGTTGACCAAGTAGCCGCCCATGAACGTCTGCATGGTGGTGTAGACGTTCGCCAAATCCACCTGCTGTTGAGTAGTCTTTTCGCGATCGACGTCGGCATAGAGCTGCGGCACGGCAGGAACATACGATGGCACGGCAGCGGCTACCTCCTTCCTCTTGGAAGCCGCGCCGAGAAACGCGAACACGTTCTTCGTGAGGAAGTCAGGATCGTCGTTGCCGGTGCGATCCTGCAGAATCATGGTGACTCCGCCGGAGGTACCGATACCGGGGATGGAGGGCGGCGGAAAGGAAAATGCCAAACCTTGCCCCACTCCGGCAAGCTTCTGCTGAAGGCTTGCCTGAATGGACTCGATCTGCTCCTCTTTCGACTTGCGATCTTCCCACGGCTTTAGAGAGACGAAGAAGAATGCGGTGTTGGTGCTTTGCGTCCGGGTCAATAGGCTGAAACCGTTTACTCCAATCACCCCGCCAATTCCCGGTATGCGCAGCAAAGCACTAGTTACGTCTTGCGCCGCGGCGTCGGTGCGCTGGAGTGACGCGGCATCCGGCAATTGCAGGGCGACGAACAAATAGCCCTGATCCTCTTGCGGGATGAAGCCCCCAGGGAGCCGGGCTCCGACTAATCCAGCGGCGACGGCAATGGCCAGCAGCACCAACATGGTGATGCCGGATTTATGCAGCAGAATTTTCGAAGTAGAGATGTACCGGTTAGTGGTGGCATCGAAGAATCGATTGAACCAATCGAAGAACCGTCTCAACGGTCCCCTGCGCTGGTCCTTCTTCTTGGGTTTCAGCAGAAGCGATGCCAACGCGGGACTAAGCGACAGGGCGTTGAAAGCCGAGATAAGCACCGAGATAGCGATAGTGATAGCGAACTGCTGATAAAGACGCCCGGTGATACCAGGAATGGCCGCGGTGGGAATAAAAACCGCCGCGAGAATGAGAGCGATGGCGACGACCGGGCCGCCCACTTCCTCCATCGCTTTCACGGTGGCGTCGCGAGGAGTCATGCCTTGGTCAATGAGGTGCTCGACGGCCTCGACCACGATGATGGCATCGTCGACAACCAGACCGATCGCCAGCACCAGGCCGAAAAGTGAAAGCGTGTTGATGGAAAATCCCAGCAGCGGGAAAATGATGAAGGTCCCGATGAGCGAGACGGGCACAGCCATGAGCGGGATGAGCGTCGCCCGCCAGCCTTGCAGAAAGATATAGACGACGAGAATAACCAGCAGCAGCGCGATGCCGAGAGTTACAACAATCTCGTGAATGCCTGAGGTTACGGCTTTGGTGGTGTCCAGCGGAACGCTGTATTTCATTCCCGCCGGAAAGGTTGCCGAGAGCTCTTGCAGCCGCTTATTCACGGCGGCGGCAGTGGCCACCGCATTGGAACCGGGAAGCTGGTAAACCGCCATGACGCCCGCGGGCGCATTGTTGTAGCGGGCAGTAAGGTTGTAAGTCTGAGTCCCGAGTTCTACGCGCGCGACATCTTTCAAGTGCAGAATGGACCCGTCCGGATTGGAACGAATGATAATCTCGCCGAATTGCTCCGGAGTAATCAACCGGCCCTGAGTGCGAACCGTGTAAGTAAACTGCTGGCCTGTGGGGACAGGCTCGCCGCCAATCTGTCCGGCGGGATTTACATTGTTCTGGATTCGTAAGGCGTTGATGACGTCAGTGGCCGTCACGCCCAGCTTCGCGAGTTGGTCAGGTTTGACCCAGATACGCAAGGCGTACTGGCCGCCGAAAACCTGGATACGCGAGACGCCGGGGACGCGTGTGAGTTCGTCCTGCAGACTGATGATGGCGTAATTGGTGAGAAAGTCCGCGCCGAATTTGTTATTGGGAGAGGAAAGGCTGATGAGGAGGAGCGGAGACGATAGCGACTTGAGGACTGTCAATCCCGCTGTGTTCACCTGGGCCGGAAGCTGCGCCTGGGCTTGCGAAACGCGCAACTGAGCAAGCACCTGGTCGGTATCGGGAGTGGTATTCACATCAAAATCGACATAGATGGTGGCCTGGCCATTATTCGCATTAACCGAATACATGTACAGCATGTTGTCGACGCCGTTCATCTGCTGTTCGATGGGAGTGGATACGGATTCTTCCAGAGTTTTGGCGTCGGCTCCGGCGTAGGTAGCCTGCACCTGGATTTCCGGGGGGACGATGTCCGGGTATTGCGACGTAGGCAGCGACAACATCGAAACGGTTCCGATGAGCACGGTCAGAATGGCGATGACAATGGCGACGATGGGCCGCCGGATAAAGAACTTTGACATGCTTATTTCTTGGAGCTCTGAGGTGATTTCGAATCGGAAGCTTCGGCTTCCGATTTCTCATGCGGAGACACGGGAACACCTTCTTTGAGTTTCTGGAGGTTATCCGTAATCACGCTGACGCCGGGTTCCAAGCCGCTATTGACAATCCAATTGGGACCGGCCTGGGGTCCGAGTTCCACGTTGACGACGTGAACTTTATTGTCTGTTCCCACCGTATGGACTTGCTGGATCCCTTGCATTTCACTGATGGCGATTTGCGGAACCAGCAATGCGCCGCGGCGAACTTCGGTGCCGGCGGTGACACGGCCGAACTGACCTGGCCTGAGAACATTACCAGGATTGGGAAATACCGCAGCGATGCGGATTGCGCCGGTCTGTTGATTGATCTGGCGGTCGACAAAAGCGATGCGGCCTTTGTGCGGAAACTCTTTTCCATTGGAGAGGCTGAGAGTAAGTGGAACGCGGGCCGATCCGCGCAGCAAGTCGCCGCCTTTTTCACGAGCACGCGCAGTTAGCGCCAAGTACTCGCTATCGCTAATAGAGAAATAGACTTTGATGGGATCGAGCTGTGAAACGGAGGTGAGAACGGTTTGGGGACTAACGAGATTTCCAACCTGGGTAGTGGCTTGACCCGCAACGCCGTTGATGAGCGATCGGACCCGGGTAAAGCCGAGATTCAGATGGGCAGTGGCCAGTGCCGCTTGTGCGGAAACGACCGAGGCCTGAGCGCCTTCGACGGAAGCTTTAGCAGAGGCCAGCATTGCTTCCTGCGCCGCCTGCTGCTGCTTTTCGGTGTCGAGCTGGCTTTGCGCAATGGCCCGGGCCTTGGCGAGCGGCGTATCGCGGTTCACGTTGATGCGCGCCAGTTCGAGCTGAGCCTTGGCCTGCTCCAACTGGCCTTGCGCCTGCGCGACTTGTCCCTTGGCCTGCTCGACCTGGCCTTGCGCCTGATCGACGGCTGCCTGGAACGGGCGCGGATCGATTTCAAACAGCACCTGACCCTTCTTGACAACCGAGCCTTCGCGGTAGGCCTGCCGGACCACGTTGCCGCTTACCTGGGGCTGAATCTGAGCGTTAACGAAGCCGTCGAGTGTTCCGACCCACTGGCTGGTGAGCGGCACGTCTGCTTTCTTAACTTTGACGACGGACACCGGCATGGCCCCGCCCTGACCGCTTGGGCCAGCGGCTGCGCCTTCCTTTTTTCCGCTTCCGCAACTCGAGAGCCCTGCGCTCGCGAGCGCCAGCAGAGCGGAAGCTACAATCACGTTACGCCACTTCATTAAGCCCATGCTGCGGATCGCTTCCGTTTCGTTCGACAAAAATATCCATTCACGTGTGTATGCCTTAAATATACGGTAACGTATATTTTTAAGATCATAGATGCCGCACGCTGCCACAAACGATTCGGGAAAAATCACGAGAGCCCGGAATTCCGAAGCTGACGCCAGTTCGCGCAAGCAGGAACGCGCGGTGCTGACGCGGCGGCATTTGATAAAGGCGGCGCGGGAGGCTTTCGCCCGAGACGGTTTCGAGCATGCCAGCATCGAAGATATTGCCGCCAAAGCCGGAAAGACCCGGGGCGCCTTCTACGACAATTTCGAAGACAAAGAAGACGTGTTCTTTGCGATCTTCGAAGACGATCTGATCCGCGATCAGGAGAAGATCGGTCCACTGCTTAGCAAGACGTCCACAACAGGGCAGCGCGCAGAGGCTCTCAGCAATTACCTGGCTGAGCTGTTGAGAGACCGGCAGAGGACTCTTCTGCATCTCGAGTTCAAAATGTATGCCATCCGGCATCCGCAGAGGCGTAAGCGGAAGCGCCTGGCGGACTTGCACGCGGCCATGTGTCTCCGGTGCTGCATGGCGAAAGTCGAACATCTATTGCCGGAGCTTGCGAGGGCAGGGTTGCCGGAAAAACGCAAGCGATCGTTGGGGCTAGCTACCGCTATCGATGGCTTGGCTCTGAATTTGCTGTTCGATCCGGGAACTCTGGACGCGAATCAGGTGCTGCGGCATTTGCGATTGAATGTGCGCGAGGCGAGGCGGCACGGCTGAGGACAGATAGCGCAGACGGGTTGCGTAGGGAGTGGCTACAACCTGGATTTCTTCGGCGGTTTTGAATGCGGCGGCGTCATATAGCGGCTTGAACAAGGGACGGATTACCGGAACCGGGCAAGCCCAAGGGAGAAGCAGCGGCGAATTCCGGCACGTAAGCTGCGGTAATTCCGGAGTTTCCGGTGTTTTGCGAAACGAACTGTCCGGGTTTAGCGGAGGCTTCGGGTTTCGCTTCCGCTGCGGCTTCGGTTTCGGCTTGACGGCGTTCTTTCTGCAAGGTGCGCAGCGTGTTCAAGCATTTGTGGAAGGCGCGCTCGTGGCGGGTGGCGTAGCGCTGGGTCAGCGTCACTTCTTTGTCCCAAGCATCGTAAGCGGCGAGATCGGTACGGCCGCGAGCGAGGATTTCGGTGGTTTTGACAAGGAGGACGTGCTCGTGATTGCGGGCGCGCTGGAGACGCCAGTATTGTTCGGCTATCTCCCGGACCATAATGCCTTCGATGGCAGTGGCGGGCCGGTGTTCGGCGACGAGCTGATTTAAGAGAGAATCGAATTCGTTTTCGTCTTCCCAGGGCAGGACGAGACAGGCGGAGGTGAGTCCGTGGGAGAAAGCGTTCTGCCGGCTCGGCCTTCTCCAGCGCCAGGCGGAACAGTCGAGCCGCGTCGGATCGGTTAACCGCCGGCCAGCGATTGACGCCATCGCCGACATAAGCCGCAACGCCTTTGCGCCGGGCCAGGTTGATCAGCGCCGGAACGAAGCCGCGGTCCCCTTCTCCGTGAACCGAGAAGGGCAGGCGTACGACACTGCAGCGGACGCCCCGGTTAGCAGCGCCGAGCACCGTTTCTTCTGAAGCGGCGCGCGGGATGCCGGGACTTGCCCGCCTGTCTTTCTCAGTGCCAACGCTGCCCGGCGCAAGCAACGTCACGACCGATGTGGCGACGAATGGCTTATCTGAGCCGGCCAGCGCGTCCGTGATCGCAGTAACCACGCGATTATCAATCTCGGCATTCTCCTCATACTTTGAGAAGTCGTGCAGGAACGCGGTGTGAATCACACCATCGCAGTCGCGAGCGCCATTAGCAAGGCTATCCGGATCGTGAAGGTCGCCCTGATGTGGCTCGCCACCTGCTTCGGTCAAAGCCTGCGCGGAAGCGTCGCTATGCACCAAGCCGAGAACCTGGTGACCACCCGCGATCAGCTCGCGCAGGATTGCTTCCCCGATAAAACCGGTTGCTCCGGTCAGAAAAATACGCATACTAATCAGATCTCGTTTGGCCGCGACATAGGCAGCGCCGTTGCAGCCACAACCATATGGTCCTGCGCAGACGGGGTGCTGCTCCACTCAAGGCTTGCTGTCTTTGAGCCGAATCCTGCTACGGTGGAGGCATATGCCGCTGGACGCTGATCCACAGGTCTCTTTTGCTAGTGAAAGTGCCAGCATTGCCGCGGCAGGCGCTGTGCGCTGCACACTTACGAGTGAGGCTGCGGGATGGCACTCGCTTCTGTTAGTCGGGAGGGAGGCGCCTTCCAACATGGAAGAGTTCGAATGGCCACCCACACCGGATCAGCAATTAGTTTTAATGACCAGCGGCAGGTGCGAGTTTGAAGGGTTCAACCAAGGCCATTGGCGCTCCTCACATAAGCGCGCGGGCGCTGCCAGCCTAGCCGCGCCGCAACATACGTATCGCTTGCGCTCGAATTCCGTCGAGAAGGAGAGCACCATAGAAACGCTTAACCTTTACATTCCGCCGGTCTATCTGGCAGAAGCCGCGGAAGAATACCGGCGCGCAGGAACGCGTACCGCCTCCACAGAGCTCGACTCCTTCAAGTTTGAGGATGAAACCGTGAACCAAGTGGTAACTTCGCTGGCTCGGGGTGTTACGAAGGGCTACCTGGACATGTATGCCGATGCCGCGGCACGGTATCTCGCTACTCATCTGCTCTGTAAAGCCAACGAGTGGCCTGCGGAAACGCTGGCTCGGGATGACGACGCCGGACTTTCGGATAGGCGACTCTCCCGAGCGATCGAATATCCTCGATCACTATCACACCAGCGGCGTTTCAGTTGACGATGTAGCGAAGATTGCGGGGATCAGCCCGTTCCATTTTTCCCGGCTGTTTAAAAGGGAGGTTGGCTGCACGCCGCACTCCTACGTGGTGCGGCAGAGGATGCAAACCGCGCAAGAACTATTGCGCGATAGCGACCGGAGCGTGATGCAGATCGCCGCTGAGTGCGGCTATGCCAATGCAAGCCATTTTGCAGCGGCATTTAATAAGTTGTACGGTGTTCCTCCCGCTGGCTACCGACTAAATGCGCGTAGGTAGGCTGGCGCAGACGGCTAGGCGACACGGCTTCTCGTTGGGCTGCGGCTGCGTAAAGGAGTGAGACTCCTCCGATAAGCAGAGGAGCCAGAATCAGAAAACCTAGCGAACAGGTATATGGGAACCGGCTTATTGGGCAGTTAGGCTTGTCCGTGTATGGCATTGGCTTAAGCTCTTAAGCTCTTTTATCGTGCGTCCTGCAAGAGTAAAAGTTCTGAGAGCCGCTCTGAGACTTGGGATTCATTCAAAGATGAAAACTGCCACTGGCCCGCTTGTGCAGCCTGAACCGCGTCAGGTGAGTTTGGCCAAGCAACTCCAGTAGTAATCGAAATCGAATCGCCAGTCAGATAAAAGTCGCCACTCTTAACATGTCTCAGAAATAGAAAGTATCTTCCATTGGGGATCAAACCAAATGGCCTTGACTTTGCCTTGAACGATAAAACTGTTCCCGCAGGCGTTGTGATTGATCCGCCGGCAGTGAGAACGTCGATGTGTGACCCGATCGTTAGCGATGAATCCTGTGGAAAGATGACCTTTTGGACTGAGATGTGCATGTCGCTGTAGATCGCCTGATGTGATTGGGTAAGAACTTCGTCAAATGAGGTGAATGTCCCGAGAATAACAGTCTCGTCTGGAAATGCAGGTTTGATTCCCCAGTTGCCGGATGGAAGAAGAGAGTGGTCAGACCACCCGTAAGACAGCTGCCGGCCAAACTCTTCTATTGGCCTGCCAAGGCCGGAAACTTTGTCAACGTAAGCATCCCGCAAGGCTCGGATCTGTCTTCCAGCTTGAGTGGAGGGAATCGCCTTTGACGGACGCGGCTGTTTTTGCCAATCGTTGGTGGGGGTGGTCGCAATTGAGTCGAGCTCGTTCCTGCTCAGCTGGTGAGAAGAGGCGGTGGAGCCAGATAAGGCGAGGAGGGAGATTACTCCGACTCGTACTCGAGCACGTAGCTTGATGTAGTTAGGACTCATCAGGCTGCCCCTTGTTTTGGAGTTTGCATTATTCACCGGCACTAGAGACGAGGCCGGTGGTACGAGTATATAAGGGTAAGACAGGAAAACCCCCGGAGTAGGTTTCAAGCCTAAGCCGGGGGTTTTTGTTGGTTTAATCGGGCGACGACCTACTCTCCCACACACTTGCGCGTGCAGTACCATTGGAGCTGCGAGGCTTAACGGCCGTGTTCGGGATGGGAACGGGTGGAACCCTCGCGCTACGATCACCCGAAGGGGGGATACTCTATTTTTAGAGTAAAACTCGTAAAGCGGGAATAGGAAACGGCGGGCAACGGAAGTCGAGTTAAAGTTAGAAGAACGCAAGCGTTTGGCAGAGCAAGAGCGCAGAGTTCATTTTATGGTCAAGCCGAACGAGCTATTAGTAACGGTCAGCTCAACACATTACTGTGCTTACACATCCGTCCTATCAACGTGATCGTCTTTCACGGCTCTTCAGGGAGATCTCATCTTGGGGAAGGTTTCGTGCTTATATGCATTCAGCACTTATCCTGACCAGACTTCGCTACGCAGCGGTGCCCTATTCAGACAACTGCATCACAAGAGGTCTGTTCATCCCGGTCCTCTCGTACTAAGGACAAGCCCCCGCAAATCTCCTACGCCCACCACAGATAGGGACCGAACTGTCTCGCGACGTTCTGAACCCAGTTCACGTACCGCTTTAATAGGCGAACAGCCTAACCCTTGGGAGCTTCTACACCCCCAGGATGCGATGAACCGACATCGAGGTGCCAAACCGGAGCGTCGATATGAACTCTTGACTCCGATCAGCCTGTTATCCCCGGCGTACCTTTTATCCGTTGAGCGATGGCCCTTCCATGCGGCACCACCGGATCACTAAGTCCTGGTTTCCCACCTGCTTGACTTGTAGGTCTCGCAGTCAACCTGGTTTATGCCTTTGCACTCATCCTCTGATTTCCAAACAGAGTGAACCAAGCTTCGAGCGCCTCCGTTACAATTTAGGAGGCGACCGCCCCAGTCAAACTACCCGCCTTGCCAGGTCCCTTCTCCGGATCACGGAGATAGGTTAGAACCACAGAACGTTCAGGGTGGTATCTCACCGTTGGCTCCCCGAAGCCCAAAAGCCTCGGTTCCAAGCCTCCCACCTATGCTGCGCAGAGCGCACCATAGTTCAGGGCAAAGGTATAGTAAAGGTGCACGGGGTCTTTCCGTCTAGTGGCGGGCATCCGGCGTCTTCACCGGAACCACAAGTTCGCCGGGCGGAGCGCGCCGACAGTCGTCAGATCGTTACGCCATTCGTGCAGGTCGGAACTTACCCGACAAGGAATTTCGCTACCTTAGGACCGTTATAGTTACGGCCGCCGTTCACCGGGGCTTCAATTCAAAGCTTCGCAGTTACCCGCTGACCTCTCCTTTTAACCTTCCGGCACCGGGCAGGCGTCAGCCCCTATACGTCGTTTTCGACTTTGCAGAGACCTGTGTTTTTGTTAAACAGTCGCCTGACGCGTTTCACTGCGGCCCCTTACTCTTGCGAGCAAGAGGCACCCCTTCTCCCGAAGTTACGGGGTTAATTTGCCTAGTTCCTTCGCAACTCCATCACCCGAGCGCCTTAGAATACTCATCTCATCCACCTGTGTCGGTTTGTGGTACAGGTACAATCGTTCTCCTTAGAGGCTTTTCCTGGCACACGACCCGGCGGATTTGCCGGTCCGGATCTCGCTTGCGCGGTGCGTCCCCCCATCGGTCTTGATCGAACGATCCTAGTCACGGAATATTAACCGTGTGTCCATCGGCTACGCCTGGCGGCCTCGCCTTAGGCCCTGACTAACCCTGAGCGGATTAACCTTTCTCAGGAATCCTTAGATTTTCGGCGGCCAGGGTTCTCACCTGGCTTTTCGCTACTTATGCTGGCAGAGTCACTTCCTAGCCATCCAGTGCTCCTCACGGTACACCTTCTTCTCGCTAGGAACGCTCTCCTACCACTATTTCAAGTCCATGACTTCGGTACTCTGCTTGAGCCCCGTTGGATTGTCGGCGCCGGGTCCCTCGACCAGTGAGCTATTACGCTTTCTTTAAAGGATGGCTGCTTCTAAGCCAACCTCCTGGCTGTCTGAGGAACCTGACTTCCTTTCCCACTGAGCAGAGATTTGGGGACCTTAGTCGATGGTCTGGGCTCTTTCCCTTTTGACGATCCAGCTTAGCCCGGACCGTCTGACTCCCGTACTCTCGTGCTTGGCATTCGCAGTTTGGCTGAATTCGGTAACCCGGAAAGGCCCCTAGTTCAATCAGTTCTCTACCACCAAGACGGACCATACGAGGCTAGCCCTAAAGCTATTTCGGAGAGAACGAGCTATCACGGAATTTGATTAGCCTTTCACCCCTACCCTCAGCTCATCCAAGCTGTTTTCAACCAACACTGGTTCGGACCTCCATCCGCTGTTACACGGATTTCATCCTGGCCAAGGGTAGATCATCCCGCTTCGCGTCTCATCCCTGCGACTGCACGCCCTATTCAGACTCGCTTTCGCTACGGCTCGCTTTCGCTTAACCTTGCCACAGAGACGAACTAGCCAGCTCATTATTCAATAGGCACGAGGTCAGGCATCCTTCATTGCTGAAGTATAGCCCTCCCACTGCTTGTAAGCATGCGGTTTCAGGTACTATTTCACTCCCCTTGCAGGGGTTCTTTTCACCTTTCCCTCACGGTACTAGTTCACTATCGGTCGCAAGTGAGTATTTAGCCTTGCCGGATGGTCCCGGCGGATTCCCACAGGATTTCTCGTGTCCCGCGGTACTTAGGAGCCACTCGAACCGAAAATTGCATTTTAAGATACAGGGCTGTCACCTTCTCTGGCCGGTCTTCCCAGACCGTTCTCGTAATGCTTTCTTCTCATTCTTTGGTCAAAGGTAACGACTCTCCTTCCGGATGGCCTCCTCGGCTTTCCTTGAAGAAAGCCGATACCTTTGATTTGTGGTCCTGCAACCCCGCGCTCTCCTTTCGAATCGCACGGTTTAGGCTGTTCCGCGTTCGCTCGCCACTACTAGCGGAATCACTATTGTTTTCTCTTCCTAAGGGTACTGAGATGGTTCACTTCCCCTCGTTCGCTTCTGTCCACTATGGATTCATAAACAGATAAACCCGTTGCCGGGTTTGGGTTCCCCCATTCGGATATCTCCGGATCGATGAGTGCTTGCCTCTCCCCGAAGCTTTTCGCAGCTAGCCACGTCCTTCTTCGCCTACTTGCGCCAAGGCATCCACACGCATGCTCTTAGTAGCTTGACCATAAAATTAACTCTATGCTCTTACTAACTGTTTTGCTTACTTCTGTTGGACTTCTGGCTTCTTGCTTCCCTCCCGCAAATCGAGTTTCCGGCAGGCAAGACAAAAAGCTGAAGCCCTCGCCTTGAGTTCTTCTAACTTTTTACGCTGCTAGCCCATAGTTGTGATCGCCACGCCTGATTTCTCAGATCGCGGCTTCTCGGACTAGCACGTTTGCAACTTGTAGTTGCCCGTCATTTCCTATTCTTTTGTCAAACAACTCTTCTGCCTACTTCCTTCGAACCGCAGAAAGCAATGCCTGCTTCCGCAGACGCTGCTTTCTATTGTCCGGACTTTAAAACTGGTGGAGCTGGCCGGGATCGAACCGGCGGCCTCCTGAATGCAAATCAGGCGCTCTCCCAGCTGAGCTACAGCCCCTCTCTTGCCATAAGTGTAAGTGGTGGGCCTGGCTAGATTCGAACTAGCGACCTCACCCTTATCAGGGGTGCGCTCTAACCAACTGAGCTACAGGCCCGAGGGTTAACTGTCGTTATTTTCGAGGCCGGTCCGGCGAGAACGGAAGCTTCCGGCCTGCGGAAACTTCCAGAAGTAAATCAGATCTTTTCAAGTGGAGAACTAGGGCTTCATGGAGTGGAACGGCTGCCAGTTACTCGCTTCCGCTTGCGCGCGAGGCTTTCGCTGACTCCACCCACGTTCTCTCTTAGAAAGGAGGTGATCCAGCCGCAGGTTCTCCTACGGCTACCTTGTTACGACTTCACCCCAATCATGAATCATACCTTGGACCGCTGCCTCCCTTGCGGGTCAGCACGCAGGCTTCTAGTACAATCCACTTTCGTGATGTGACGGGCGGTGTGTACAAGGCCCGGGAACGTATTCACGGCATCGTTCTGATATGCCATTACTAGCGATTCCAGCTTCATGCAGGCGAGTTGCAGCCTGCAATCCGAACTGAGAACGGTTTTTGGCGATTGGCTCCCCCTCGCGGGTTGGCTACGCTTTGTACCGCCCATTGTAGCACGTGTGTAGCCCTGGACATAAAGGCCATGATGACTTGACGTCGTCCCCACCTTCCTCCAACTTATCGCTGGCGGTCTCCTGCGAGTGCTTCCATCTAAGGAGTGGCAACACAGGACAAGGGTTGCGCTCGTTGCGGGACTTAACCCAACATCTCACGACACGAGCTGACGACAGCCATGCAGCACCTCGACTCGAGTCCCTTGCGGGAAAAATAGTGTTTCCACCATCGGTCTCGAGCCGTTCGAGCCCAGGTAAGGTTCTTCGCGTTGCGTCGAATTAAACCACATGCTCCACCGCTTGTGCGGGCCCCCGTCAATTCCTTTGAGTTTCAGCCTTGCGACCGTACTCCCCAGGCGGCATACTTAACGCGTTAGCTCCGGCACCGGCCAACTGAATGGCCGACACCAAGTATGCATCGTTTAAGGCGTGGACTACCAGGGTATCTAATCCTGTTTGCTACCCACGCTTTCGTGTCTCAGCGTCAGCTATGGTCCAGAAAGCCGTCTACACCGCCGGTGTTCCTCCTGATATCTACGCATTTCACCGCTACACCAGGAATTCCGCTTTCCTCTCCCACGCTCGAGCACTCCAGTTTCCGGCGCACCCTCCCAGTTGAGCCGGGAGATTTCACACCGAACTTAGAGCACCGCCTACACACTCTTTACGCCCAGTAATTCCGAACAACGCTCGCTGCCTACGTATTACCGCGGCTGCTGGCACGTAGTTAGCCGCAGCTTCTTCTTCAGGTACCGTCATTATCGTCCCTGCCGAAAGAGCTTTACGACCCGAAGGCCTTCATCGCTCACGCGGCGTCGCTGCATCAGAGTTGCCTCCATTGTGCAAGATTCCCCACTGCTGCCTCCCGTAGGAGTCTGGCCCGTGTCTCAGTGCCAGTGTGGCCGTGTGCCCTCTCAGGCCGGCTACCGATCCCCGCCTTGGTGAGCCTTTACCCCACCAACTAGCTAATCGGCCGCGAACTCCTCTCCCAGCGCCGTTGCCGGCTTTCCCTTCGCAGGCTTATGCGGTATTAGCTTCGGTTTCCCAAAGTTATTCCCCACTCGGAGGTAGATCATCCACGTGTTACTCACCCGTACGCCGCTGTACTCACGGATTGCTCCGCTTTCTCGCTCGACTTGCATGTGTTAAGCGCGCCGCCAGCGTTGATTCTGAGCCGGGATCAAACTCTCGTTTGATCTGTCCCTTCCCCTCCGCTTCCGCTCCGTCAGGACTTCGCTCTCGCTTGTCCCCACCTCGCTTCCGCTTCCGGGAAAGAGTTAATTAGTTAGAGTCACTTCAGTCCCCTGTCCCCAAGCTTGCGCCCGGAACCAGAAAACCGAGGCTGCTCGCCCCAGCTGTTACTCAAAAAGTCTGACGTTTTTACTTCTTCTTCTCGTCGAACCGGATTGTCAAACATCTATGCCTGCCATGACCCCATCCCCTCCCCTTGCAGAAAGAAAATACAATCACCACAAGCACGGCCTCGAAAGCCGCTTGAACCAACTCCCTTCTCCGATCCGGAGAAAGAGCATGGTTCGAAACCCAAAAAAACTTCGGTAACAAGAATTTGATGAATCTCAGCCTCGAAAAGAGACTTACCCCTCATCTACAGGACCGCTTGAAAACTACTATGGTGTCCAACCCAGGATCAAAAACACCCGGGAAATGCTGGCAAAGCCTAAGACCACCCGCTCTGCCGCTTACCTACTTGTTTACATGCGAGAATCGTTCGATTCTCATCCGTGTTGAAGTTCGAATAATGCTCCAACCGTACTTATAAAATTAACAGAACCTAAGCCGATTTGCAAGCACCAAATGTTTTTCCCGCAGCCGCATTGCAGCCTTGGCATTTCCGGCACCGTCGGCAACTTCTACAGACTAGCATGCCGGATCGCGAGTAGCACTGTGTAAGCTAATTGGACGTTTGCGGATGTTCATCCCACTGAAATCCAGAAAGAGGTTCGCTAGTTTGCGGCAAGTGGCCACGGAAACTGACCGGCGTCTTTCTGCGAGCCAAGTTTTTCGGAAGTTGTCGAGGCGGCTCGCATTGCAGATTTGCCGTAAGAGGTTGGGTGGCCTGGACATTCGAGAGTTCCGGAGCGTTTTGGCTCGCTGAGCCGATCCAAGGCGAGCGAGCGCAGTTTGATGATGGCCCGTGACCTGGCAGGCGGCAAAAGCACCTGCTACTTGCTCGCCAATTTTCCCCCAATGCCAGCGGAAGGGCGGGATGTTAGCGACTCGATCAGTTCCGTGACTGCTTTGCGAACCGGTTTGAGATCGAAGTCCGGCCGGATGGCTTCGGCATCTAACTGCTCTGACAGTTGATCGACGCCAAACAGAGCGCGCGGGAAGCGCGGATGGATGACCCGGCCGAGAAGTTCATGCGCTGCTTCTGAGCCTACTTTGGCCGGCAGCCCGAACGTCTGCTTCAGATAAGCGCTCAAGTGCTCGTGGGCCGTTGAGAAGATCACTTCAAAGTACTGGGCGGAGCCTTCCGGAAATCTCGCTGCCTCCGCTATAGTCAAACGGCACATCCTAATGGTGCGAGCGTAAAGCAATGTCTCCAGAAACCGGCCACAGAATATCTCCAGTGCCTTTGCCGCGCCGCCCTGATAGTCGCCGGGTGTCTTGAGCCTGCTCAGAAAGAGTCCACGCACCAGGCCGATGACCGCCAAGTACAGCTTCTCTTTGTTCTCGAAGTGAGCGTAGAGGGTGCGTTTCGACGTCCCTGCCCGGCCGGCGATCGCATCCATCGATGCGCGCTCGAACCCCATTTCAAGGAACACGTCTTTCGCAACGAAAAGCATGTGCTCGCGGAGTTCGTCTCCTCGCCTGGCCACGATTCATTTTCGCGTGACTCCAGGTAAACGGTACGGTATAGTTTACTTATGAGCAAAAAAATCGAGGGAAGATCATGATTGTTGTCACAACGCCGACCGGGAAAATCGGATCGCAGGTGGTAAAAGATTTACTGGACGCCAACGAATCCGTGCGGGTCATTGCGCGTGACCCAGCCAAACTCGCGCCGGAAATTCGCGAGAGGGTTGAGGCCGTCGAAGGTTCGAGCGATGACGAGAGTGTCTTGTCGCGGGCTTGCAAAGGCGCAGAAAGCCTGTTCTGGGTGGTGCCTCCCTCGTTCCAGGCGAACAACGCCCGGGATTATTATCAACAGTTTAGTCAACCCGTGTGCCGGGTGATTCAGATCCAAGGTGTGAAACGGGTGGTGTCGGTGTCAGCTTTGGGACGAGGAACGGAGAAGGACGCCGGGCCGGTTACAGCCGCCCTGGCGAAGGACGCGGAAATCGAGAGCACGGGCGTAGATTACCGCGCACTCTGGTGTCCCGGCTTCATGGAAAACATGCTCATGCAGCTTGAATCGATAAAGCATCAGGGCATGTTTTACGTGTTAGCTCCTCCGGATCTCAAGACACGTCACGCTGCGACGAGGGACATCGCTTCTAGCGGCGCTAAACTTCTGCTCGATAAGTCATGGACTGGCCAAGGCGGGCTTGCCGTGCTGGGGCCAGAGGATTTGTCATTCAACGACATGGCAGCGATTATGACCGATGTGCTAGGAAAGCCGATCCGGTTTCAGCAGATCGACGGCGAAGCCGTTAAAGCTCAATTGACGAAGGCGGGCGCGACGGAACAGTTGGCCCAAGACTTTGTGAATATGTACACGGCAAAGGCGGAGGGGCTCGATAACGCCGAACCGCGCACAGCAGAGAACACGACTCCGACAACCTTCCGGCAATGGTGCGAGGAAGTGTTGAAGCCTGCGGTCGTGAGCTAGGCGCAGACAAACTGTCCGGGCGCGTGGCAATCCGCTTTCTCCTTCCGGGATAGCGTTGCCACGGGCCACAATTATGGCAACGACGTGGTTGAAGAATTCGAACTCGAGCCGGGACAGTCGAGCTGGGACTTATAACCGGTTAATCAAATTTCCGGAGCCAGATGTTGCGGACCGAAACTTTGCAGGGCTGGCTTTCGATCTCGAAGCCGATGAGTCCGGGCTGGTTATTTACTGAGTCCCGGTTGTCGTCGATGAAGACCGACATCAGCTGGCCGTTCATGATGTGCATCATGACACCTCCGCGCGCGATGATTTCGTAGTCGTTCCATTCGTTGACTTTCACATAGCCGCCTAACGCCTGTTTGTCTGCGATGTTGGCGACGAGTCGGTTAGTTTCGCCAGGCAGCGCTTGCGTTACCTGGCCGCGATACGCGAGGATTCCCTGCATCGTGTTTTCGGAGTACCACTGGCCTGTATAGGCCGCAGTCTGCGCGCTGACCGGAAACCAGAAGTCGGCTTGGGGACCGGTCATCATGAACTTCAGATCGTAAGGCGGCTGGCCGGTTGGCTGCGGACGGGTCCAGGGTACGCCAGTGACGCTCCGGTATTGAATGCCGCCGCCACCGCCTTTTTCAATTTTCATCTGCAGCTTCAGATCGAAGTCCCGAGGTTTGTCGCCGCGATAGACGATGTAATTGTTGCCTTTCGGCTTGCCCGCTAGTGTTTCGCCGATCATGATGCGGTCTTCGATACGCCAGATGGCGCGGTCGGCGTCCCATCCCTTGAAACTGTTGCCGTCGAAGATCTGCTGGTACCCTGTGTGATCGTCGATGTCAAGAGGCGCCGGATCATGAAACTTTGGCATGCCCGGAAGTTTCTGGCCGCGCGAACCTGTTTGGGGAGGCCTTGCAGGAGGAGACTCCAACGCCGACGGCACCGATTGTGCTGCGAGCATGACGGGGAAGGCCAGAAGAAACAGCCGGTGAAAGAAGCGCTGACAGGGGTGATAAGACTTGGGCATTGGTTACGGACTTCCGATCAAAAAGAATTCAGGATAGATAGAAGTCAATATCGCACTGCATAGGCCAAGCGAACCATTCCCGAGCGGTAGACTTGCTGGTCGACCATTGTCAGATCTACTCGCCCCGCCAGGGGCGGCAGGAGCGGGACACAATTGCCTAGCAACACTGGAATGACGCTTACCTCGACGGTATCCACCTCTTTCATGCCTAGCAATGCGCCGAAGAGAGTGCCGCCTCCAAAGAGCCAAATATCTTTACCGGCTCGGTGTACGCAGACTCTGTATCGAGTCGCTAGTCAAGTGTTCCCAGAGTTCAGCAAAGTCAAATTCGGGGTCAAGGACAATCCAATCCGCCTCCCCGTTTGGTCCGGCGATAAAGCCATCGAGGCTCATCGCGACCGAATAGCGAACTCTGCTCATAAATGAAATGCTCCTGGGGGCTTGCGAAACATCAGTCTCGCAGGCGCATTAACCTTCAATGATGCGGCGATCGTTTTCGGAAAGCAGCGTGAGTTCGCTCCAATCGAGCTCCTCCTGCAGGAGCAGAAACATGTCAATGCCAACCTGGTCATCGAGGCGTAAGTTTTCCAACTCGGTGCGCTCGGCTCGAATGGCTCTGAGGCCGAGCGCGCGACGCCGCTCCATCGACTGACCTTTAGACTCGTCATAGGGCGCCTCGCGATCGACAGCATAGCTATAGCGAAGATGCTCTACTTCAAGACCACTCTCTTCTTCCAAAGCCGCTAACGCCGCAGTGGCTAGACTGACGCGCGCGCCGGTAAGCTCCTGCCTCTGGAGGTCGTTGCTCTCCAGCTTCAGCAGCCGAATGAGAGGCGCCAGGGTGAGGCCCTGCAACACGAGCGTGGCCAACACCACTGAGAAGGCGATTAAGACGACCAGGTCGCGCTGCGGGAAAGACGGAGGCAAAGCAAATGCGGTCACAAGAGTTATGAGTCCGCGCATGCCGCACCAGCCCACAAGAAAAGCCTGGCGGATGCTGGCCGGTTCCGGCAGCCCTCTCCGGGCCTGCCACCAGGCAGCAGAGCGGTTAAAGGCAACGATCACCACCACCCGGGCAATGACCACGGCCGCAATCACAATGGCAGCGGCTACGAACGCTTCCCGCAAACGGCTGGCCGTCATGCCGGCGACGATGGTCCGGGCCTGCATACCCATTAGCAGGAACGCAAAAACATTCAGAACGAAAACAACCGAGCTCCACACAGCATAAGAATGCACGCGCATGCGCGCAGACATGATCAGCCCGGCGTTCCGCGCGATGGTCATAGCCATCGCAATGACGCAGAGAATGGCAGACAGCTGCAAACGCTCAGCGACGATCCAGACCAGGTAGGAACTGACAAATTGAAGCAGGTTGCCTCCGAGAGTGTTACCGATAAAGCGATGGACACGGCGCATAATGACGGCACAGAGTATGCCGAAGAGCACGCCGGCGGGAACGGCGAGGGCCAGATGCAGGGCAACACCCGGGGTGACGCCGCCGCTCACCTGGACGGCGACGGCGGTCTGGAATAGGAGCAGCGCGGTGGCATCGTTAAACAGGCTCTCACCCTTAAGAATGGCTTCGGTGCTGCGGGGAATGGAAACCGCCGTCAATACCGCGGTCGCCGCCGCTGCGTCGGGCGGCGACACAATCGCTCCCAGTGCAATCGCGGCCGCTACCGGCAAGCCCATATAGGCCCAGCCCACCCAGGCGACGACCGCCGTAGTTACGAGCACCGCGACCACGGCAAGCGCAACCAGCGGAACCCAGAACCGGCGAGCGGCCCCCAGCGGGAAATCGAAGCCGGCATCGACCAGCACCGGGGCGATGAAAAGAGCCAGCGTGGTTTCAGGCGCAAGAAAGATGCTGGGTGACCCCGGGATAAGAGCCACGATCACACCGGCCGCGGCCAGCATCGCCGGATACGGGAGCAGCAGACGCCGGGCAATCTGCAACAGAATGATGGCCGCCAAAAGCAGCAGGAGAAGACTTTCGAAGAAGGTCACGGCAACTGGTCACCCGACGAAAGATTCGTGGTGGTTTGCATCGCACGATCATCGCAGACGGCTAAGGTTTGGGAACGAGCGGCCAGATGTTTTGATCGATTGCAAGCTGGTTTTCGCCCGAAGTCTACCGATGCGGGCCGGTGGTGCGCTCAACCGCCTGGTTCAGCATCTGCACGCCTTGCGCTTTCAGCCGCCGCTGCAGGTTGCGCACACGAACATAGGTGAGAGCTGGTTAGCTCTTTGGCCGGACATACCTTGGAAGAAGCAGATGACGTGATCGCCTTTATTCAAGTTCAACGAACTGTAGTTGGGAGGCGCGCTGTTCTGTCAGCCAGCCGCTTCTGGAAAAACGAATACAGGGCCAACTGCAGGTCCTGGGCATGCACATCCTGGCCAGAGGGAACGTCATGAGAAGCCGTTTCAGAAATTCACATTTGGTTGTTGGCACGCCACCATGCGCAAGCGGAACGGAGTCGAGCCGTTCACCTGTTTTCGAGAAGTAGTCTCTCGAATCCTCATGAAGCGGCTTGCCGAAATGCTCCCGCAAAACTGGAAGCCTGCCGGCGACGCCGCTGGAGAACTGAGATCAGCCTCAGGCTGCTGCGCGAGGCTCTTCAACAGCGTTCACTAGACGCTTACCTTGCTCTGCGTTAGCGAAAGCTCATTTTCTGTGATGCGGCGAAGCCAAAGTGTAGACGGCCTTTCATTTTGTAGACAACACAGGATTGAGAAACATGGCTGAGTTCTCGCTCATGAAAACTAGCCGTTCGCCGTCGCTTCCTTTCAGATGAGGCTGTGCTGCCCTGGCAATTGCCGGAACCTTCATCGGTACCCACTGTTTCGTTTCACGGTCGAACTGGTACGTAAGCCGGTTATGTGGATCACGGTGAACGAAATTTACGAACGCTTTCCCCGCAGCAGTTAATACAAATCGCTCCACCATACCGGCTGGTTTACCTAGAGTTTGTGCTGGCAGACCAGGATACGTCTGCAGAGTCATGGCTGGCAATGAGATTTCGACGTACTGACTAACGCCATCCAACCCCTGGGCGTACCAACCAATCCGATCTTCAGTCGCGACCAAAGATGCCTGCCAGAGACGAACTGTTCCAAATTGCTTTCTGGATCCCAGCGAGTCGACCAGCTTGCCTGACGGGTTGAAATGTCTGATCACACCGGCATCCGGATTCATCCCTGGCGCATTTATGTCGCCATTGATCATTTCAAACCCTGAGGTCCACACGCTTCCATCCAGAGCGACGCTGAGCCCGTATGGAAAATAGGGGGCGGTCCGAACAACATGAGAGGTTTTACCGTTTGCTGATATCCAGCAAAGAAACGGGACATGCTGTCCTTCCGCGGAATAAGAAGATCCGGAGAAAACAACAGAACCATCGGGCGCCCGATCAAAGTCATTGACGAAGACGCGCACCGATCCTGGAATATTCGGCGTAAAGGATGAAATCCTCTCTCCTTCCGGACTCAACACGAGAAAAGTGGGAAGCGTTTGTCCACCAGCCCAATACACGAAGGCTCCGTGGACCCACTTGACGATTCCGTGAGTGTAATCGACGCCGTTCAACATGATCTCGCCGGAAGCCGGCGAGAATGCCAAATCGCGGACATCGAGTGCTCTGCATTCGATTGAAGTGCAGAGAAAAAGCAAACCAGCTAAAGCAAATGAAGACGTGAGTTTCCTGGTGATCATATTGCCGTAATCCTCAGCTATAGGTATCTGACGTTGATTGTAATTGCCGCTTCGATTCGAAACGGAAGCAGTTCACGGTTAAGATACTCTCCCGTAAGCCGCTGGCAATGTTGACTGATATTCTGTCCGGTTTTGATGTCTTCGAAATTCCGTCCCTACTTCAGCTGGCCGCGATAGTATTCATCTCCACAACTGCCGACGACGGCACATTTGAAAAGATCTACTGAGACGTTTGGAGAGGTCTACTTGGGTGCGGGGGTCAGTCCTGGAGAAGGCAGAAAAGTTCATGAACATTTGAGCTTTAAAATGATTTGAGGATTGATTGTGGAAATCCTGTGAACTCGCGAGCTCTAGGCATTTGCGTTGGGGGCGTTTGGGGTGTGGAAATCGGTTTGACCTCCGAATTCACCGTTGAATCGATGGAACGAACGGGTTAAGGTAATCAAGTCCCTGAACATGGCCGCGCGTGACATAGCCCTGGATAAAGCTCTGCCCGATAACCTCGATGCGGAGCGTTTTGTGCTGGGCGCGATTCTGAGCAGCGAGAACGCTTTTCTACAGGTGGCAGGGGCGCTGACGGCCGACGACTTCAGCCTGGAGAAGCACAAGCGCATTTTCCTGCGGATGATGGAACTGCAGGAGCGCGGCGAGAAGATCGATCGCGTCACGCTGGCTAATGAACTGATGCGGCAGGGGCAGCTGCAATCGGTGGATGGCTTGAGCTATCTAGTGTCGCTGGATGACGGGCTGCCGCGGCTGCACAACCTGGACAGCTACGTCAGGATCGTGCGCGAGAAGTCGCTGCTGCGGCGGATCATCACGGTCTCGCAGGACACCATCAACCGTTGCTTGACGAGTGAAGAAGAGGGTTCGCAGATTCTGGGCGCGGTGGAAGACGCGTTCATGCGGCTCGGCGATGTGGAGACGACGAATGCACTCTCGACTCCTGCGCAAATCATCGGCGAGTATGAGGGCGGCATTAATGCGTTTCTCGATACGAGTAAGCGCATCAAGGGGATCAGCACCGGGTATTTGAAGCTCGACGAGATGACAGGGGGGCTGCGGGAAGGCGAACTGATTATTCTGGCGGCGCGGCCGGCGATGGGGAAAACGGCGCTGGCTTTAAACATCGCGCAGCATGTGGCGACTAATCCGAGCAATCCCAAGGCGGTGGCGGTTTTCTCGCTCGAAATGTCGAAGGAGTCTTTGCTGACGCGCATGCTGTGCGCTTCGGCTCGAGTCGATCAGCAGCGGTTTCGAGCGGGGTATCTGAACGGGGATGAACGGCGCGCCTTACAGGAAGCGATGTACCAGATGGTGGAGTCTCCGCTTTACATCGATGACACGGCCGGCACGAACCTGATGGATGTGCATTCGAAGCTGCGGCGTTTGCAGGGGACCTCGGAACATGAACTGGGGCTGGTGGTGATTGATTATCTGCAGTTGATGCAGGGACGCGGGCGGTTCGAGAATCGCGTGCAGGAGATCAGTTCGCTTTCGCGTGGATTCAAGTTGATGTCGAAGGAACTGCGGGTGCCATTTCTGGTGCTCTCGCAGTTAAGCCGCGCGCCGGAGACGCGGCCGGGTGATCACCGTCCCATGTTGAGCGATTTGAGGGAGTCGGGGTCGATCGAGCAGGACGCGGACATGGTGGGTTTTATCTTCCGCGAGGAGGTCTATCGCCCCGATAAAGAGAGCTTGAAGGGCTTGGCGGAGTTGATACTGGCGAAGCAGCGCAACGGTCCCACCGGACGGATTAAGCTGGCTTACTTGAACCGGTTTACCAAGTTCGAGAATCTGGCGAGCGATACCGGGGACGATGATGGAGCTCCGTTCGATGAATAGGGAAAAACCACGCTTAACTAACTTTCTAAAGAGAAGCGCAGATTATTTGCTTCTGGTTTTCGAAAAAGGGGGTCTGTCCCCCTTAATGAGGCGTAAAAGAGGTCTGTCCCTATTTCGGATGCTATTTCGGGTGCCTATTTTGCGCGCCCGCTTCGGGGTGTGGCGAGCGATACCGGGGATGACGATGGGGCACTGTTCTACGAATAGGTTTCTAAAGCATAAAAGTACTTTATAGATAGACACGCATATTACCTTAGTCAAATTTCAAAAAATAGAGTCTGTCCTGCTCTGTAGAAAACATAAGTTATGTTGAATGTTTTAAGGTAAGGGAAGTGGCTCAGACTAGCAAATCGCCAGTGGCGGTGGCACGTTGTGCCTTGGCGGCAGGCCAGAAAGCGCTCTCGCGCTACGCGCATCGCCTCGCTCCCAAGAAGTACACCCAACCGCAGTTATTCGCTTGTCTGGTAATGAAAGAATTTTTCCGCACCGATTACCGCGGCGTGGTGGCCCTGCTAGGGGAGTTACCGGAGTTGCGAGCGAGCTTGCAACTATCGCACGTGCCCCACTACACCACCCTGCAAAAAGCCTGCGCACGGCTTCTCAAACAAGCGTTTTGCGATCGCTTGCTGCACGCTACCGTTACTCTGGCGCAGCCCCCCGTACGAGGGAAACGGTGGATTGCGATCGATTCCAGCGGTTTTGCTTGCGGCCATAGGAGTACTTACTTTGTCGAAAGAAAAGCGGGCGGATACCGTTCCCACACGGACCCCCGTCCGCCCCAAAAAACCACCTACCGGCGTTACGGCAAACTGAATCTAGCGGTTGATTGTGCCACCCATTTGATCCTGGCGGCCGTCGCCGACCAGGGACCACGAGCGGATGGACCCCATTTCAGCCAACTGTTAGATGCCTCCCTCCGGAAAGCTTCCGTGGACACCGTCCTGGCCGATGCCGGTTACGACTCGGAGCCTCATCATCAACATGCCCGGACGCAACGGCAGGTGCGCAGTGTGATTCCCGCCCGGGTGGGCCGCCAGAGCGACAAACCTCCCAGCGGCTACTGGCGGCGGCAAATGCGTCAACAACTCGCTACCCCCGAACGACGGCGCCGCCGCGGATATGGCCAACGCTGGCAAATCGAAACCGTCTTTAGCCAAATCAAGCGCTGCCTGGCCTCCGAAATTGCGGGCCGTTCCTTCTTCTCTCGCTGCCGCGATCTCCGCCTCCTCGCCGTTACCCACAACCTCCTCCTCCCGTCTCCTCTAAGGTTTTCTACAGAGCAAGTCTGTCCCCATTTCGAAGCGCTAAAAAAGAGGGTCTGTCCCCGTTTTGAGGGGGTTTTGGCTTTGGCATTTGGTTGATCGCATCGTTTGTTCGTCTTTTGTTCTCTATACTGAGTAGGTGGCTGCTGCCCGCTTTGTAGAACTTCATGCCCGATCGGCGTTCTCTTTTTTGGAAGGAGCCACCCTGCCGGAAGACTTGGCTTCACGCTGCGCACAACTCGATCAGCCGGCCATGGGGATTACGGACGCGAATGGCGTTTATGGGGCTCCTCGTTTTCACCTGGCGGCGAAGGAGCTCGGGGTGCGGGCGCTGATCGGCGCTGAAGTGGGGGATGGTCTCGATTCCCGGTACACGCTGCTGGTTCAGAACCGCGCGGGTTATCGCAATCTGTGCCGGCTGATCACCCGCACGCATTTGCGTCATGGCGCCCAGGGCAAGATTGAGCATCCAGGGGCAACCGCCAACGAGCTAAGCGAATTTTCTTCCGGCCTGGTGTGCCTGACCGGGGGAGACGAAGGTCCGCTGGCGCGAATCTACCGCGAGTCGCGAGTCCCGAATACGGAAGCGAAAGCCCGGCGCTATCTGGAGCAGATGACTGGCATTTTCGGCAAAGGGAATGTATTTGTCGAATTGCAGCGCCACTTCCGCCGTTCGCAGGAGTATCGCACGCTGGCGCTGGCGGATCTGGCGCGCAGCATGAAACTGCCGCTTTTAGCCAGCAACAGTCCCCTGTATGCCGCGCCCGAAGAACGGCCGCTGCAGGATGTGCTGACGGCGACCCGGCATCTGAAGACGCTGGACGAAGCCGGCCGTTTGCTCGGGGGCAATTCCGAACGCCACATGAAGACACCGCGGGAGATGGAAGATCTGTTTTCCGATTTCCCAGCAGCTATTGCGAACACAAGCGAACTCAGCACGCGCCTGGAGTTCACGTTGAGCGACTTGGGATATGAGTTTCCGCGTTATCCGGTTCCGCCGGGCGAGACCGAAGACTCTTACCTCCGCACTCTGGTTTGGCAGGGAGCGCAACGCCGCTATGGAGCATCGCTTTCCGGCAAACATGGGGCTCAGTTGGAGCGGGAACTGAAGCTGATCGAGTTTCGCAAGCTCTCCGGATATTTTCTGATCGTCTATGACATCGTCGAATTCTGCCGCCGCGAGAAGATTCTGGCACAAGGCCGGGGATCGGCAGCTAACAGCGCGGTTTGTTACGTGCTCGGCATCACGGCGGTGGACCCCATCGGCATGGGCCTGCTCTTCGAGCGCTTTCTTTCCGAAGAACGCGACGAGATGCCGGACATCGATTTAGACCTGCCGAGCGGCGACCAGCGCGAGCGCGTGATTCAGCATGTCTATGCGCAATATGGGCGCATGGGCGCGGCCATGACGGCCAACGTGATCACCTATCGCGGACGTTCCGCAGTCCGCGATGTGGGCAAAGCGCTGGGCTATGACGAAGCCACGATCGGCCGCCTGACGAGCCAGATCAACGCCTTCGAGTGGAAGGACTTGAAAGACAAACTCGAGCAGCGTTTTAGCGACAACGGGTTCGACCTGAACGAGCGTAAAGCGGGACATTTTTTCGCGCTAACCAGCCAGATTTTGAACCTTCCCCGGCATCTTGGGCAGCACTCCGGCGGCATGGTGGTCTGCCAGGGAGAACTGGATTCAGTGGTGCCGCTGGAGCCCGCGAGCATGCCCGGCCGCGTGGTGGTGCAGTGGGACAAAGACGATTGCGCCGACTTGGGCATTATCAAAATCGACTTACTGGGGCTGGGAATGATGGCGGTGCTCGAAGACACGATTCACGTGATTCGAGAAAGCTACGGAGAAGAAGTGGATCTGGCGCATCTGCCCGAAAGTGACCCGAAGGTTTACGACTGCCTGCAAAGGGCGGACACCATCGGGCTATTTCAAGTGGAAAGCCGTGCGCAGATGTCGGTGCTGCCGCGCATGAAGCCCACACGGTTTTACGACATTGTGGTGCAGGTGGCGATTATCCGGCCGGGTCCTATTGTGGGCCAGATGCTGCATCCCTATTTGAAGCGCCGCCAGGGTTTGGAAGAGCCGGTCAGCCTGCATCCTTTGCTGACCCCGATTCTGGAACGCACGCTGGGCGTTCCGCTGTTTCAAGAGCAGTTGATCCGCATCGCCATGGAAGCGGCCGGATTTACAGGCGGACAAGCCGAAGAGCTGCGCCGGGCCTTCGGATTCAAGCGTTCCGAAAAGCGGATGCGCGAAGTGGAAGTGCAGCTTAGGGAGGGCATGGAGGGGAAGGGCATTACCGGCACGACGCAGGAACGTATCATTCAGGCGATTACATCGTTTGCGCTGTACGGATTTCCGGAGTCGCATGCGGCGAGTTTTGCGCTGATCGCTTATGCCAGCGCGTACCTGAAATGCCATTACCTGGCGGCCTTCACGGCCAGCATTTTGAATAACCAGCCCATGGGTTTCTACTCGCCCGCGACTCTGGTGAAGGATGCGCAACGGCATGGGCAGCGGTTTCGGCCAGTGGATGTGCAGAAGTCCAATTATCGTTGCACCATCGAACAGCACCAGGGGCAGCGCTGCGTCCGGCTGGGCATGAACTACGTTCGCGGATTGAGCAAGAAGACCGCGCACCGCATCGCAGCCGAGCGGGAACAGAAGCCGTTTCTATCGTTACGGGACCTGGTGCTGCGGGTTCCGGAATTGCAGCGCGACGAGATCTCGATTCTGGCGGAGCTAGGCGCGTTGAATGCATTGCCGAAGCAAGCAGAGGATGCACACCGCCGCGGCGCGCTATGGCAAGCGGAATTGGCTTTGCGGCCCGCAGGCGAGTTGTTCGAAGCTATCGCGGAGGATAGCGCGCCCTCCCCCTTGAGTCCGATGACGCCTGCACAACGCACGGTGGCGGATTTTTCGAACAGCGGAATCAGCATTGGGAAACACCCCATGGCTTTTCACCGGGAACGGCTGGCGCGGCGGAGCATTTTAGATGCCGCCACCGCGAAACAGCAGCGTGACGGGGCGGCAGTGAAAGTAGCCGGATGCGTGATTACGCGGCAGCGGCCTGGAACCGCCAAAGGGTTTGTCTTTCTCAGCCTGGAAGATGAAACCGGCATTATCAACATCATCGTGCGGCCGGATTTGTTCGACCGGACGCGGAAGATCTGCACGGCCTCGCCTTATCTTTTAATCAAGGGGATTCTACAGAGCACGTTCGGCGTGATTTCGGTGAAGGCTGGAGGTATTGAAGAGTTAACCTTGCGCGACGCCGCAGTGATGCAGTCGCACGATTTTCATTAGCTCGCTTATGCAGGCTCTATTCTGGAAGAACTCGTCTCATGAATCGTCGAAACTTCCTGAATGCGGCCCTTGTTGCGGGTCCAGCTTTAGCTGTCCCGAGCCATACTCACGCGTTTGAATTCGAGGAGGCTTCCGTAGCCAGGATACAGGAGCGATTCAACCGGCGAACACTTACGGCCGAGCATCTGACGCATCTCTATCTCGAACGGATTGCCAAGATCGATCGTGACGGCCCGGCGCTGCGTTCAGTGATCGAGGTGAATCCCGATGCGTTGGCAATCGCGCGGTCTCTGGATGAAGAGCGCAAATCAAAAGGCGCGCGCGGACCGCTGCATGGCATTCCGGTGCTGCTTAAAGACAATATCGACACGGTCGATCGCATGCAGACCACCGCCGGATCGCTGGCATTAGCGGGAAGCCGGCCATCCCGCGATGCAGCTCTAGTGGAGTGTTTACGGAATGCGGGAGCGGTGATTCTCGGCAAGACGAATTTGAGCGAGTGGGCGAATTTTCGTTCCACTCACTCGACCAGCGGATGGAGTGGACGCGGCGGGCAAACGCATAATCCGTATGCGCTCGATCGCAATCCCTGCGGGTCCAGTTCGGGATCGGCGGTGACAGTCTCGGCAAATCTATGCGTGCTGGCGGTGGGCACGGAAACAGATGGATCGGTGGTGTGCCCTGCCGCGATGTGTGGAGTTGTGGGGATCAAGCCGACGCTGGGCTTCATCAGCGGCGCTGGGATTGTTCCCATTGCGCACAGTCAAGATACAGCCGGCCCCATGGCTCGAACGGTGCGTGATGCCGCAATGCTGCTGAGTGCCCTCGGCGGCACAGGGAAGAAACAAGAATGGTCATTCGATCCCAATGGTTTGCGCGGCGCTCGCATTGGCGTGGCGCGGCAATATTTCAACATGGGTCCGGCCATTACCGCAATCATGGAGACTTGCCTTCAAACCATGAAGAATGCGGGCGCGACGTTGGTAGACCCGGCGGACCTGCCCAGCTTCGAGACCTGGCGCGATACCGAAACAGAAGTGTTGCTTTATGAGTTTAAAGCCGATCTGAATAAATATCTCGCCGGGCGGAATGCGCAAGTGAAGACGCTGGCCGACTGCATTGAATTCAATCGAGCGCACCGCGATCGCGAGATGCCGTACTTCCAGCAGGAGTTGATGGAGCAGGCGCAGGAAAAAGGTCCGCTGACGGAGAAAGCCTACAAAGAAGCGCTAGCCAATAACCATAAACTGACCCGGAAAGACGGCATCGATGCGGTGGTGAACAAATACAAACTGGATGCGATGGTAGGGCCGACTGCGGGTCCGGCGTGGCTGACGGACTGGGCAGGCGGCGACCGCGCCGATAGCGGATGTGCTTCTCCGCCCGCGGTGGCTGGTTACCCGCATATCACCGTTCCGGCAGGGCAGCATTTTGGATTGCCGATCGGCATTTCGTTCTTCGGCACGGCCTACAGCGAACCCAAGCTGATTCGACTTGCTTACGCGTTCGAGCAGGCGAGCAAAGCGCGCCGGAAACCAAACTTCCGGTCCACGGTGCGATATGGGGTTTGATGCCGCACGCAGCCAACGAGAAATAATAGGCTGGAAGCAGATCATGGAGCTGATCATTTCGGGTCCGGAGGGCCGTTCAAAGACGGTTGAGCTAACTAGCGGCACTTTAGCGTTGGGACGTTCGGAGGACAACTATCTGGCCTATCCGGAAGATCCTTGGCTGTCTCGCTATCACCTGGCCTTCGAGCAATTAAACGGGCACTGGGTGGTGAAAGATTGCGGCAGCCGAAATGGCACCGTGGTAAACGCTTCCGTTCTCACGGGAGCACACCGGCTGCGGCCGGGCGATCGCATCAAGGCCGGGAACTTAAACATTCAAGTGAAGCCAGCGCCGAACGAGATGCGGATTGTCTCGTTTGTCCACGAGGAGCCGGATAGCGCCGTGCGGGACCTGACGATTGTTACCAGCCTCGACAGAGTGCTCAGCCATACGGCGGAGCTGGAAGGGAACGAAGCCGATTCCTCGCTGAGCAGCTCGCGCGCGGTGCATGCGCTGCTGCGCGCCGGCCAGGAATTGGCGAGTAAGCGCCCGCTGGAGGAGTTGTTCGGAATCATTATCGATCTTGCGCTTTCCGCCGTGGATGCAAAGCGCGGGCTGATCATGACTTTGGAAGGCGACGAACTAGACGTGAAGGCGAGCCGCGGCCAGGCGTTCACCATCAGCACGTCGGTCCGGGATCGAGTGTTGAAAGAGCGCTGTTCCCTGATGATCGAGGACGCCTTATCGGACAACTCGCTGCGCGCGCAGCACAGCATTGTCGCGCAACGGGTGCGCAGTATTCTAGCGGCGCCGCTGCAGACAGGGCCGCGAGTGATTGGGCTCATCTATATCGATAACGGAGATATTCTGAAGCCGTTCGACCAGGAGGATCTCGACTTGCTGACTGTGATGGCGAACGTGGCCGCCATCCGGATTGAACATGCGCGGCTCGCCGAGATCGAGCAGCAGGAGAAATTGATGGCCTTCGAATTGGCGCAGGCGAAGGAGATTCAACGGGAACTGCTGCCCGCTTATGCGCCATCGCTGGCCCGGGGAGAGATAGCCGGATTCAACGTGCCCTGCCGGAGCGTGGGCGGCGACTACTACGATTTTCTGCCGTATCGCGACGGCCGGATCGGATTGGTAATTGGAGATGTTTCGGGCAAAGGATTGCCCGCCGCCCTGATGATGTCGAGCCTGCAGGCGCGCGTGCAGATGCTGGCGGAGTCGCAGCCTGACCCGGCATCGGCAGTCAGCATCCTAAATCATAATCTGTGCGAGCGATGCCCGCCCGGCAAGTTTATTACGCTGTTTTATGCATTGTTCGATCCGGAGAGCGGCACGCTCTATTACTGCAACGCAGGCCACAACTATCCATTGATTTTGCGCGCTAGCGGAGAAACAGAACTGCTGCCGGGCAGCGACATGGTGATGGGGATCATGCCGACGGTGCATTACCAATTGCGGCAGATCAAGCTGGAAGCTGGCGACATGCTGGCGCTTTACAGCGATGGGGTGACCGAGGCCCGCGATGCGTCGAGCGCGGAGTTCGGCGAAGAAGGACTAGCGCGTTTTATGACTGCCAACCGGGAGAAGACTCCCGTGCAGATGATTGATGAACTGCAGTCGTGGATCCGGCATTGGACCGACAAAGAATCATTTGCCGACGACTTTACGGTAATTTTTGTGAAGCGGAAGTTAGAGGCAAGCGCTTCAGAACCGGTTTAGCTAAGCAAAATTTGCAAACTGGGGCAGGTTTCCAAGGCAAGTGAATTCCATTTCAATCCAAGGCGGGGAATACATCGGACAGCATTACAGAAAGCTCACCGGCTTCGAGCAATCCGTCGAAGACAACTTTTTCTTTATCTGGATCTCTCGCGCTGAAAACCATTGCCGTCCGGGAATCGGGTTCTACGAGCCAGACGTACTCGGCGCCCCAGCGCAGGAGGATTTCTACTTTGGAACGCATGTTGAAGAAGTTCTGGCCGGGTGAGAGAATTTCGACGGCCAGATGGACGGGCGGCACAGCATGTTCATTGGCTTTCTCCCGGAATTCCTGGCCATAGGCAACCAGGACATCCGGCGTGAGCCATTCATTACGAGATCTTTCGGATTCTTCAAGCGAGACCTCTGGCAGCACGGTGAGTTCCGCAGCTCCGTTGAACTGGCGAAGCAGATCGACAATCCGAAGCTGAAGCCGGGCATGAGAAAGGGTAGGCAAGGGTCTTTCGATAAGCAGTCCATCCAGGCGTTCATAGCGGCTGGTGTCAGTTGGTTCGGGATTAGCAGCATTGTGGACAGCCATCAGATCCTCCTCTATTTTCAGTTTGGCACTGCCGCACCGTTTCCTTGCTGATTGCGATCCCGTGAGGACTTGCCAAATACTCGCTCGCTAACGTCGGCCCAAATCCTTTGTAAACCTCACTGCTCAACATATCCATGGCCTGCTGCTCTGACGTTCCGTCACCTCCAGTTCCTGCGCCGCTTTTGCCCTGGTTATCACTCTCTCGTCCGCCTTCTTCAGCGCAACCAGCCGATCGCGCTCTTTCTGTGTCATCAGGAGTTGGTCCGTTTCCAACTCCCCAGCGTGCCTCTGTCATTAGGACATTTCTATTTGGCACCAGTAGGACATTATCACTTTGCTGCGACAGGACAAGATTCTTCCTTGACAAGCGATCGACAGTGAATTACAACAGCCTTGCCTTCAATAAATTTCGCCTATCAGGAGTTGAATGAAATGACGAGAGCATTGCTTCTTTTAGCGGCCGCGTTCTTTCCTCTACTTGTAAAATGCTCTCTAGCAAAATCACGAGCTCGTCCCCCCGGGCTGGCAAGCCTGCCGGTTGCTATTCAGGAAGCGCAAGCCGAAAGACGTCGGCATTGGCGACGACCTGTTTCGAGATTATAGCCTCCTGCGGGTGTGCATGCAGTTTCTACCGCTTAAAACCGTCAGAACTGCTCTCCTCCTTCCGGGCAGGCACCGCTTGATCGGCCGTTGGAAGCAAGCCTAGCTTTTTCCACCACAGGCAGTTCACCACTATTCGCGACGCCATCTTTGCTCATGCGGGCGAGGCATTGGCGAAATGGTTAGCTTTTTCCACGCACGGTTCTTATGAACAGGGCGTACTCGTCGAGATGATCTTGAGAATCCTCGAACCGCCTATCTGAGGACGAGAGATCAGCCAAATCTGGAGGTGTTGATGTCACGGCTTGCTGGAATTTGTTTCTGTTTTGCTCTTACTGTTGATGCCCTTACGGCTTTGTCACCCGAAATCGAAGGGCCGCTCTCTCCTCAAGCGACGACACCCGCGTTTGGAGGACCCGAATTTAGCCTCAAACGGTGTAAGAAACCGGTCCTCCCTGAGTCGCTTCAGAACAAGCGGGTTATGGCGAACAGACTCCGGTTTTGTCTCGACCGTACAGGTCAAAAACAGACTAGCTCAAGATGCGATTGACGCATCGCTTGTTCTGTACATGGCAGACGGGACCCCCCGGGCAGTGTAGCGACTGTAAACCTTAATCGAGAACTGGCCAATATTCCCGATGATGTTGCCTCGCACGTTTCGACTTATGGGAGCGCAGCGATCCAATTTAAAGGAATCTCTTCGGCCATTGTGGCCTCGGACGGCAATCCTAAACGCAAGTGCCAGCCTTAGTTATACCGCGAGGTTTTCTGGGACAGTGGATGAGCCTGTCAGCTTGCAAACGCTCGAAGGCCTTTGGTGGCGACGCGATGCCGGCGAGAACGGATTTATTGCGCTTAGCAAATCGACCTCCGAAATGCGGGACGTAGATCTTCAGAACATCACAGCGGAAGGGAAACCTGACGCTGTAGAACACATCACAATAGGTCCCCACCGGACTGAGAATTTCGAGCTTTCGTCACTGATAGGCTTTTCCACTGGCGCAGACAAAACGGGTGGTCTACGAATCCAGTTTCAAGGGCGTGTTGGGGAAATCTACGTGAATGGCGGCCTGTATAACTGGTCGAAGGGGTTTTCGGCCTCGATGCCATTTTGGCTCACGAGCATGAAGGTCGCGGATCGAGGACAATCTACTCTAAGTCATGTCGGTGTGATGGTGGGGAAACCCGATGAATCCATGAACTTCCCGCTGGGAACACGATTCACTCCGTTCTTAGTCCTGCGAAACACAACATCACAACCGATCAGTGCGTCTTTGGCCGTCTACTTGGAGACAGGGACGATGTTCAGGGCGTCAAATCAACAACTGAAGCCTTTCGAATCAAAACTCGTGGATATGAAAAGAGTTTTGCCCGAAGTTGGATTGAAGCACTTCAGCGGAATAATTAACTTGTCAACTTCCCATGCCGGACCTTTGACCGACCTTGTCGAGGCAGCCGGAAGCGCCGACCAAAAGGGGTAATTATGTCTTTGAGGTAGACGGCAAGGCAGTCGAACCGACGCTCAGCAAGCTTGGCTCGTACTGGAGTGTGAAAAATGGTGAGGACACGATGACAACAATGTGGAATTCAAGCGCAACCGCAGGGGACATCTCAGTCACGATCAACTTTCAAGGAGGCACGGGACATTACAGCAACCCGATTCATCTGGAGCCTTTTGCGTCTTTCAATCTAGATATTGCTCTACTCATTGCGAACAAAATGCCCGATAAGGATGGGAAGGCGATCCCGTTAGTTATATCCGAGGGCAGCATTATTTTTGCGAACGCGAAAGGAAGAACGCTGCCGATCTCGCTTAACGTAAGTCTTGGAATCTTCAATGCCGCCACAGCAACGTCCGATTTCTATTGCCTTGATTGCGACGGCTATATACGTGCTGAGGTCACTTCGAGCCAGCTCGATCTTCTGCTTAGCACATCCTATGCTATGACCGCAAACGGCGTATACAGCGATGGTGGTTATTATGAAGTGCCGTACCCCAATTGGTATGTCACCGATTCAGCGGTCCTTTCGTTTGATTCCGCTTCCCAAACGGTTACAGCAACCGGTCCGGGAAGTGCTGGCGTGGACATTGAGCCCGTCCTCCCCTGCGGTGGTCAGTATTGTGGCTATTCCCCATACTGTAACGTTCTACGAGAAGACACTAATTTCATCGGGACATCCAGGATAGACGTGCTCGTACCCACTTACTTGACGGTGAGCGTCGGAGAGCATATCTCGCACAACGGTGACGATGTTACAGCACCGGATGGACAAATTGTTCTTCAGAGTCCGTGCTATGGCTATTCTCGCAGCTACACCTACGAAATTTGGCCAACAGCTCGCAACCGTTCACAGTCATTGGAACGACTGCAACAGAAAGTAATAGTACATCAAACTCTAACCCACCAGGGCTAAGGCTAACGCCTACCGTGAGAGTGGGGAGTTTAGCGGGCTATTTTTACGACGTGCAGGCATTCTGCACCAACGATCCCGGTGGGTTGCCCGCTGGAGAGTATATCAACGGAAGTCAGCAGATTGATGTGGCAGCCGGAGGGAGAAATTTTCCGAGTCTACGAACAAACGTAATCAACATGAGGAGCGATGATGTCACCCTCACCTGTACACAAAACTGTCATTAAGCTGGCAGGCATCGTATTTGCCGTAATGTTGGCTAATCCCCAGGCCACCGGCGAAAGTGCCTTCGCAGATCGGTCAATATCGGGATTTGACCGGGAGGAAGCCTATTTTTCTGATATCGCAATCAAATTAGCGAGGGACACGGGAGTTCCAATTGGGTTGAAACTATTCGCTGGCGACGAGCAGAAAAAAGTTGACGTCCGTCGTGCCGAAGCAGCTTTGGGATCAGAGCTCAACCGGATCGTTCAAAGGGAGCCGCGCTACAAGTGGATACAAGAAGGCCAAACGATCAATATCGTTCCGAAAGAGAACCGGCCGTCCATTTTCGACCTTGTTATTGACCGCTTTGAATCTCGGAATGCGACGCCATACATGATGCTTTCTGATCTTCTAAGAAATCCCGCTGTTGTGGCTTCATTGGCCGAGGAAAAGGTCACCGCTACCTACAGTGTGATAGGCTCGGTTCCGCTCAATCGGGCCAACCTCCAAATCGAAAACGAATCTTTCAGAAATATTCTCAATAGGATCACGGTCGTGGGTCGTGGCTCCGGGTGGATCAGCGTATACAAAGAAGACAAGAAAAAAGGCGGCAGTCTGCGCTTTCAATTGCTGTAGCGCATCCCACGCCCAGCAGGCGGTGGACAAACTCGGAAATTATTCTCGGCAAGCCCGAGAGGCTTTTTCGATTTTTCTTGCATGGTTCATAAAAGATGTTATATGATTCTGCTAACCGATTTGCATTACGGTAAGTCTCTGCCGCGGCCTTGAGGCTGCTTGCTGACAGGAGTCTTCCATGTTAAATTTGCGTGCGCGAAGTATTTGCGTACTGAATCTGGCCCTTTGCTTGGTTCTCGCCGGTTCGTTGTGGGCGCAGGCAATTTTCGCCACTCTAACCGGTTTGGTCCAGGACCCGTCGGGCGCTTCGGTGGCCAACGCGGCGGTGGTTCTACGGAACTCCGATTCCGGCATCGAGCGGAAAACTGTTACCGACTCCCAGGGATACTACACATTCGTTTCCGTGGCTGCCGGCACTTACAATGTCTCGGTGGAAGCGCCCGGATTCCAAGTCTCGAAAGTGAATGGAATCGCACTGGGCGGCGGCGAAAAACGGAATGTCAATACCACGCTTCAGGTGGGCAGCACCACTCAAACGGTGGAAGTCAGCGGTAGCGCCGACAACATCACGCCCGTCGATTCGGGTGAGAAGTCGAGTACGCTGACCACCAAACAGCTGCAGAACTATGTGCAGGTGGGCACTAACGCAGCCGAATACATCAAGATTCTACCTGGGTTCGGCATCCAGAACGGCGCTTCGAACAAGGCCAGTTATACCGGGCAGACCATCGGGATCAACGCCAACGGGGATTCGGGCAGCCAAAGCCCGCTAAACAATAACTTTGCTTACAACGGACTACCCGGCAACACGCTCGATATCGTAGCTGATGGCGCGCATGTCTCCGACCCGGGCTGCAACTGCGCTACGCCTGTGAATCCCAACTCGGACTTCTTGCAGGAGTTCCGCGTACTAACCTCGAACTTCAGCGCCGAGGCTCAGAAGGGTCCCATGGTGATCACGTCCGTTACTCGCGCCGGCGGGGCGGAATTTCACGGAAGCGCTTTCTTCTCCGCTCGGAATTACACGCTGAACGCGAACGACGCGTATGCGAATGCCATCGGTCTGAAGCAGCCCGCCAACAAGTACTACTATCCGGGTGGAACTTTTGGCGGACCGGTTTTGCTGCCCTGGACGAAGTTCAACCGCAACCGGAACAAGCTCTTCTTCTTTACCGGTTACGAATATTTCTATCAAGTCCTCGACACCGGTACGCTTACCGCCACCGTCCCCACTGCCGATATGATCAACGGCAACTTTTCGCCTTCGGAGTTAGCCAAACTGGGTGCGCGGACGGCCTCCGGCAAAGCGCCCGGAGCGATCACGGCTCCGTGGGCGGGCGGCATCATGCCTGCCAATCTCATCGATCCCAACATGCAGGCTCTGATGCGGCTCTATCCCGCGCCGAACGCCGATCCCAACGCGACCGGCGGATACAACTACGTGCAAACCCAGATTTTCAATCAGAACAATTATCAATGGACGGTTCGCGGTGACTATAGTGTCAGCGACAACACCAAGGTTTTCGTCCGCTACAACATGCAGCGCGAACAGCAGTTGTTCCCCGTCGGCCTCTGGTGGCGCAATGGCGATCAGGTTCCTTATCCGACGCCGATTGTCGGCAAGAACCGATCCGATTCTGTCACAGGCACCATCACTCACGTTTTCAGCCCCACCATGACGAACGAAACAGTTTTCGCCTACACCTTCGTGGGGTTCCCGAACGTATTTCAGGATCCTTCCAAGGTGGATCGCAAAGCGGTGGGATATAACAATCCCACGCTATTCAGCAATGGAACTTCACAGATTCCCTCGTTCGGCGCATTCGGCCCCAACGAAGCCGCACTGGTCTTTAACCCCGGCGGATTTGAAGCAGGCGGCCCTTCCTCCGGCCTTTATGCCAATAAGTACATGCCCAGCGTCAGCGACACTTTCACTAAAGTCTTCAGCACTCACAATGTGAAAGCGGGCTTCTTCTTCGAGTGGATTCGCAACACTCAACCCGCCAACAATTACACCAACGGACTCCTGGAATTTGTTTCTTCCAATAACCCGAACTTTACTTACGGCAACTCATACGCCGACATGCTGGCCGGCAATCTGTCGAACTATACCGAACAGAATTTCAATCGGCTGAACGACATTGCCTACAAGACATGGGAGGGCTTCGTGCAAGATTCCTGGAAGGTGAACACCAAGCTTACGCTCGATTTCGGTTTGCGCATGACGCATTTTACGCCCTGGGTTGACCGTCTCGGTTTCGGCTATTCCATCTTCGATCCTTCGAAATACAGCGGTGCTAACGACGGGGCTTGCGCCTCCGCGCCCAATTTCTGCGGATTCTCATGGAAAGCTCGCGATGCGTCCGTCCCCGTGGGTGGCTTCCCTTCGCGCACCCTTTTCTGGCAGCCTCGCTTCGGGCTTGCCTACAATCTCTCGGAGCGTACGCACACGGTGCTGCGCGGTGGCTGGGGCCGCTTCTACTACCACTCGGGTCAATTTACCAATGGTCTCGACACCTCCGCGGGGTCTGCCGGGGTCTCGGTCAATCCAACCTTTATTAATAACCAGCGCTTGCTGGCCAGCCAGTTGAACAACGTCTCTTTCACCGCGTTGCCGGCTACGCCTTCCGCCGTCGATCAGACCGACGACCGTCAGCCCTACACCGATAGCTACAGTTTCACCATCTCTCAAAAGCTGCCATGGCGCAGTCTGATGGAAGCCGCCTATGTCGGAAACCAGAGTCACGACCTGCAGAGTACCGGCGGCTACGGCAGCAACTTAAATCTGATTCAACCGGGCACCCTCTTCGCGGCTGCCAATCCTGCGACTGTCAACGCCAGTAACTTCCGTCCGTTGCTTGGGTATGGCGATCTGAATCAGGCGACCAATAATCTCTACGCCAACTACAACGCTTTTCAGCTCACGTTTGCTCATGAGAGCTCTAACTCCAGCATCCAGTTGAACTATAGTTTCAGCAAATCGCTGGGCATCATAGGAAGCGGCACTACCCTCAGCTCCCTGGCGGCGAGCCTCGACCCATTTAACCTGCGGAATAATTACGGCGTCCAAGCCGGCAACCGGACCCATCTCTTCAATGCAGCTTATTCCTATCAGCTACCCAGTCCCATCCGCAACAACGCGGTTGTGAAGGCGGTGGTAAACGGCTGGCAGCTTTCTGGAGTCACCCAAATTCAGAGCGGCGCAAATCTGAGTACCACGAACGGCTACAACTTCGGGATGCAGCTCAATCAGTCCATCCTGCCGGGAACCCAAAATATCGTCAATCCGAACGGCGGAGCCAATGGCATCGCTATCTCGAATCAGTCGATTCTCGGCACCAACTCGATCCAGCTGCAGCCCATACTTACCTGCGACCCGACCGCGAATCTGGGGCCGCATCAATTCCTGAACGGCAACTGCTTTGCCGCGCCTACTACACCCGGCCAGAATGGGCCCACCGTGATACCCGCCATCTACGGCCCTGCTTATTTCAACTCCGATCTCGCGATCTTTAAGAATTTCCAATTCTCCGAATCGCGCAAACTGCAGTTCCGGGTTCAGGCGTTCAACTTCTTGAATCACCCGTTGTATTCGTTTCCGAATTCCAACAATCTGACTTTGCAGTTCACGCAAGCGACGCCCGGCGGTCCCATCACTCAAACCAACTCGCGTTTCGGATACACCGACTTTAAGCAGGGACAGCGATTGATTCTTCTGTCTGTGAAGCTCTATTTCTGAGGACCAGCGCAAAACGGTCGCGGACTTTCGCGCCTTGGAAGCCCGCTCACATATAATCGTGTCTTCAACGGATGTATCGCGGGCTAGTCATATTGTGGGCATGCGATTTTCTTTTTGCGCAGGCGCCCCCTGATCCTCAGGCGATCTTCAAGCAAGCAATGGAGGCCCAGCAGGCCGGCCGCCTTGAAGAGGCGGTCAGTTCCTATCGAATGCTGGTCAAAGCCTATCCCGCTATCCCGGAAATTCGCTCCAATCTCGGCACCGCTCTATCGGCCGAAGGACACTACGCGGAAGCGATAACCGAATACCGCGAAGCGTTGAAGCGGAAACCGGACCCGCAGGTGCGCCTGAACCTCGCGCTCGCCTACTACAAGAGTTCCAACGTACAGTCAGCGGTTTCTGAACTTCTCAAAGTCCGCGCCGCTGCGCCGTCGAATTCGCAAGCCGTTCTCCTGCTCGCCGACTGCTATCTCCGCCTGGGCCGCAATAAAGGTGTCATCGCGCTGCTCACCCCGTTTCAGCAGTCCGATCCTGACAATCCCGCGTTCAACTATCTTTTGGGTACCGCGCTGGTTCGGAACGGAGACGCGGCGCAAGGGCAGGTGGTCATCGATCGCATTCTGAAAAACGGCGACTCCGCGGAAGCGCGCCTGCTGATGGGCACAACGAAATACATGGTGAGCGATTTTTCGGGCGCGCTGGAAGACCTGCGGAAAGCGGTTGAACTGAATCCGAAGCTCCCCGATCTGAACGCCTACTATGGCCAGGCGCTGCTGCGAACCGGCGATCAGGCAGGCGCTCGAAAGGCCTTCGAGCAGGAACTGCAGGTCGACCCCAACAACTTCGATTCCAATCTCCGCATGGGGGTTCTGCTGCGGCAGGACCAGGAGAACGACCGCGCCCTGACTTACCTGCGGCACGCCTTACAGATTCGCCCGGGAGACTATGGAGTCCGCTATCAGATTGCCGCGATTGAACTCGCCCAGGGCAAGCTCGAAGTCGCCCAGCGTGACCTGGAGCAGTTGGTGGCGGAAGCCCCGCAGTTCCTGGAGGCGCATGTCTCCCTCGCCACGGTCTATTTTCGCCAGAAGCGTAAAGCCGATGGCGAACGAGAGCGCGCCCTGGTGGCTAAACTGAACGCCGAGCGCCAGGCGAAAAATGAGCTGGCGGCTAAGACGCCACAATGAAGATTGCGGCAATGGCTCTGCTGATTTCGGTGCTCCCGGCCGTTGGCGCGGAAGTCTCTCTCCGTAGTTGCGCCGACTGCCATTCGTCGCAAGCCAAACCGCATCCCAGCACCGCCATGGCGCAGGCACTGCGGCCGGCGCCGGAGAGCACTATCCTGCTCGAGCACCGGCTGCTGACTTTCAACAGTGGGAGCTACGATTACCGCATTGAGCGCGACGGAGCTGTCAGCAGTTACACCGTCTCGGGCGGCGGAAAGACCATCCGCACACCCCTGCTGTGGGCCTTTGGCAAAGGCGAATTGGGGCAGACTTATGTCTACTCGATGAATGGCCAGCTATATCAGAGCCGCGTCAGCTTCTATCGCTCCCTTTCGGGACTCGGGCTCACGATGGGCGCGGAGGATAAACGGCCGAAAGATCTCGAAGAAGCTGCCGGCTTGCCGATGGATTCAGCCGACAGTGCGCAGTGTTTCGGCTGTCACGCGACGAACGCCATTGACGGCCGCGAGTTGACCCTCGATCGCATGACTCCGGGCGTGCAGTGCGAACGCTGCCATGGAGCTGCCGGAAACCATGTGGACGGTCTACGCACCAGAAATGCGGCGTTAGCTCGCATGCCTTCGCTGCGTAATTTCACAACCGAAGAGCAATTGAATTTTTGCGGCCAATGCCACCGTACGTGGGAACAGATCGCCGCTTCGCCCGGCCTGGGCAAACTGAATGTCCGCTTTCAACCTTACCGGCTGACGAACAGTAAATGCTATGACGCCGACGATCGCCGCATTGCTTGTACTGCATGCCACGATCCGCATCGTCCCTTGAACCATGCGATGGCCGATTACGATGGGCAATGTTTAGCTTGTCACGCCGGCGGCAAACCCGCCGCCCGGGGCTGCAAAGCAGCCATGCAGTCCAACTGTAGTTCGTGCCACATGCCGAAGGTGAATGTACCCGGCGCGCACCACAGTTTTACCGACCACCAGATCCGGATTGTGAGGGCGAATGCACCATATCCGGAATAAGCTTGCCATTACTTTGCTGTTTGTACTCAGCGCGCGGGCGCAGCAAACAACCGACACTGATCCCGCGGCGCTAGCCAGCCGCGCTCTCGCCTTACAGCAATCCGGCGACTATGCGGCCGCCGCTGAAGCTTATGGGCAGCTGCTCCGCGTACAGCCGGACGAAGTAGCCACGCATGTGAATCTCGGCGTGATGCTAGTCCATCTGAATCGTTTCGACGAAGCCATCGCTGAGTATCAGGCTGCGGAAAAACTCCTGCCGGGCGATCCGCGCATCGCGTTGAATATGGCTCTGGCTTATCAGAAGAGCGGGCGCATCCGCGATGCCGCCACGCGTCTGGCAGCCTTGCACCAGGCGGACCCCGGCAATCGGCAAGTCACCATGCTCTTAGCCGACAACCACTTGCACCTCGGCGAGAACGAGGACGTCATTGACTTGCTCCAGCCGCTGAGTTCCGCGCACGATCCTGATTTGGGGATCTCGTACATGCTGGGCCTGGCTCTGCTTCGCACCGGGCGCATCGATGAAGGCCAGGTGCTGCTCGATCGCATTCTAAGCGCGGGCGACACGGCCGAAGCGCACTACTTGATGGGTACGCGCATGTTCGAATCGCAAGACTATCCCGCCGCCGCGCGTGAGCTCGCTGCTGCTTTGAAAATCAACCCGAATCTGCCGCAAGGGCAATCGCTTTATGGCCGGGCGCTGCTCAATACCGGCGACCCGGAATCCGCCCGGAAGGCGTTTCAAGCTGAGCTGTCGGCGAATCCCTACGACTTCGAGGCGAATGCCGGGCTGGGTGAAATCCTGGTAGCGCAGGGTAAGTTTGCGGCCGCTCTTCCTTTGCTGCAACGCGCTATAGACAGCCGCTCGGAGGTTCCTGGACCTCGCCTGGCGCTTGCTCGAGCGCTGGTAGGCACCCGCCGCTTTAAGGAAGCGTTGCCTGAAGCGTTGGCCGCGGTGAAAGCCAGTCCGCGAAGCTCCGAAGTTCACAAAACTCTGGCCGCCGCTGAAGACGGTCTCGGCCGCACCGCCGATGCGAACCATGAACGCGCCACCGCTAAACTGCTGCGCCGTGAAGCGGAGCCCGCGCCGCACGTTGGCGACTTGGCTCCCGATTTCGCGCTTCCCGATGCGATTAGCTCGCAACCCACTCGCCTCAGCCAATTCCGCGGGCGCAGGCCAGTGGTTCTGGTGCTCGGCAGCTACTCCTGTCCCAACCTGCGCTCGGCCGCGGCAACCCTTCAGGACGCTTATCGCAACTATCATGAGCGGGTCGCATTCCTGCTAGTCTACATTCGCGAAGCCCATCCTGAGACTGCCTGGCAGAGTACACGCAACGAACGCGAGGGCGTCGAAACCCGCGAAGCGGCTTCTCTCGAGGAGCGCTCGCGCAGTGCTTCCGCCTGTGCCCGCAACCTTCACTTACCCTTCACAGCTCTCGTCGATTCCATGGATAACGCGACCGAAGCTGCTTACCACGCCTGGCCGAGCCGGGCATTCATCATCGACGAAGCCGGGCGTATCGTCTACAGCACCCGTTTGACTCAGCTGGATTTTCAGCCCGAAGAGTTCCAGAAAGCTTTGAGGCTGGTTTTGTCAAGAAGCATCGCTCGATGAAGTTTCGATCGTTGAAATTTACGCGCCGCGATGCATTAAGGCTGACGCTTGGCTCTATCGCTGCTCGCGCCGCTGCCGCTGCCGGTGAACCGCTCTTTGTCGAAGTTCCGCCTTCGCGGAGCGGCATCGATTGGGTACACGAAAATGCCATGTCGCCGCAACGTTATCTGCCGGAAACGCTGGGTCCGGGCTGCGCCTTTCTCGATTACGACAACGATGGCTGGATGGACATCTTTCTGGTCAACAGCGGACCTTCCGATTTCTATACACCCGCTAAGCCCTTGCGGAACGCACTCTACAAGAACAATCGGGACGGCACCTTTACGGACGTGACTGAAAAGGCGGGGGTAGCGGGCGGCAGCGCCTTCGGCATGGGAGTAGCGGTAGGCGACTTCGATAACGACGGCTGGCCCGATATGCTGGTCACGGCTTACGGGCGCTGCACTCTCTACCGGAACAATCGCGACGGCACCTTTCATGACGTCTCCGAGCGTTCCGGGCTTCCCGCCACTGGCTGGACCACTAGCGCCGTGTGGTTCGACTACGATAACGACGGCAAGCTCGATCTGTTTCTCTGCAGCTTCGTCGACTACTCAGGCGCCCATAAGCTCGAATGCGGCGATAACAAAATCGGCAAGCACTACTACTGCATCCCGCGCGTGTTCCACGGCACTGCCAGCTTTCTGTTTCATAACAACGGCGATGGGACCTTTACCGATGTGACCCGCGGTACGGATATTGCCGCCTCGCTAGGCAAAGGCTTGGGGGTGGTTGCCACCGACATCAATAACGACGGGCGCATGGACCTCTTCGTCGCCAACGACACCGTTCAGAACTACCTTTACGTCAACCGCGGCCCCGCTGCGGGTGGCGGATGGCGCTGGGAAGAGAGCGCGCTACCGGCGGAAGTGGCGTTCAGCGAAAACGGTCAACCGCGTTCCGGCATGGGTGTCGATGCGGCCGATTTGAATGGCGATGGCTGGCAAGATCTGTTCGTCGCCAATGTCGATCAGGAGATGTTTTCCGTCTATAAGAACAATCGCGACGAGACCTTCCGCGACGTTGCGCACGGCGAAGGTGTCGCGCAGGCGACGCGCCTGCTGAGCGGTTGGGGGCTGAAGTATTTCGATTACGACAACGATGGACTAATCGATCTCTTCCTCGCTAACGGACATCCCGACGATATGATCGGGCATTACTCCACCCAAGTTAAGTATAGAGAGCCGCTACTGCTGTTTCACCAAAGCCTGGACGGCAAGCTGCGCAATGTGAGTGACGAAGCTGGTCCGGCTTTTCAGCAATCGTTTCCCGCGCGAGGCCTGGCCGTGGGTGACTTCGACAACGACGGAGCCGTGGATGTCCTGATTGCCAATAACGGCGGTCCGCCTGTCCTGCTGAAAAACCGTGCGGCGCGTGGCAATCACTGGCTCGGACTGAAGCTGGAAGGCGTCACGGCAAATCGTGATGCGGTGGGAGCGCGTATTGTCTGGACTGCCGGCGGCAAGACCTATTCGCGCCTGAAGAATGGCGGCGGAAGCTATCTCTCGTCTCACGATCTACGTGAAGTGCTCGGTCTTGGCAGCGCTTCCCGCGTCGATGCACTCGAAATTCACTGGCCCGCGCCCAGCAAGCGTGTTGACCGGTACACGAATTTGGCAGCCGACCGCTATATCCGCATCGTCGAAGGTCAGCGCGCACCTCAATGAAAATCTCTGGCGCTCGATTCAGCCTTTACTCCTGAGCTGGAATGCGGTACTCCAAGTTGTAAAAGTGTTAGCCGTCTTTAATCTCAATAGTCATGTTTCCCGCTAACCCGGCTAGTTCACCGGAACCTGAATCCGGAACCACTGCGATTACGTGCCGGGGTACGCCGTGCCGCGTCATGGCGGCATCATGCTGCAGCACGAAAGTCCCTTTTTGACCGTTCAACGATCAATATCCTTCCGAAAGACAACCGGCCGTTCTTTTTCGATGTTGTAGTTCACTGCTACCTACTGGGTCATAGGCGCGGTTCCGCTCAATCGAGCCAACCTCCAAATAGAAAGCGAATCTTTCAGAAACGTTCTCATTAGGATCACGGTCGTGGTTCGTGGCTCCGGTTGGACCGGCGTGTAGAAATTCAGCGGCGGTGCAATTTAACGCCAGCGCTCCGTCGTAGCAGACCGGTTATCGGAAAACTAATAAGCGGTGTTGCTTCGCCTCTGTGTACGCGATACCAGAGAGACCTCAACCGTTCTCCTGAGGAACGTTCTTCTTCTCACTGTTTTTGCGCGCCTCAGTCGAGCAGGACGTGAAGAGGCACGGAGAAGCCGGGTTCGGTTTCTAAGAGACCTTCCGGTGGGACTCGCGTCCACGTTCCGTTGACATAAGTGAGGGCGGCCTGGGCGATTGGATCGATAATCCATACATACAGCGCGCCCCAGGCGAAGTATAGTTTGGCTTTTCTCTGCATGTCTTCAAAGGTCTGCCCGGGCGATAGGACTTCCACGGCCAGATACACCGGTGGCAGGGCATGCTTATTGGCGTTCAATTGAAAGCCGCCAGGCAGGGAAACCAAGTAATCGGGCGTCAGCCAGTCACTGCGCCGGCCAGGGCGCTGATCCAAAGAGAATTCGGGACCTCCTCGCCGGGAGGTCCCGCGTACTAATGGCCAAAGAAAATGCGCGAGGTTATTCTGTACGTTCGAATGATCGGAATTGGCCAAGGGTCTTTCGATCAACTGTCCGTCTATACATTCAAAGCGGCTGGTGTCGATGGTCTCGATGTGCTCGGCCGGATGAATGGGTTGAGTAGCCATCGCGAAAGTTACTTCAGGTCAGTTTACTGTCGTCCGGGCGGCTGCGTGGAAGGCATTACGTTAGTCGCCGGAGGGGTGGGAACTCCCGGAGTAGGAGCCGGAGGAGCGCCGATCTTCTTGCCAATCACCTCTCCGGAGACCACCAACTCGACCCGGCGATTCTGGGCGCGTCCGGATGACGTGTCGTTGGGCGCAACGGGGTAATTCATTCCGTAGCCGACAGCGGTCATGTTCTGGGTATTCAATCCCTGCCGCATCAGGAAATCGCGGACTGAGTTCGCTCGCTGCTCGGAAAGCTTCTGATTGAACTCCGCGCTTCCGGTGCTGTCGGTGTAACCTTCAACCTGCAGATTCAGGCCGGGATGGGAAACGACAATGCCGGAGATGCGCGCCAGAGCAAGCTGGGCGGGAGTTTTCAGCGTGTACTTGGCGGTGTCGAACAGGACGTCTTGCATGTTGACAACTAAACCGCGAGGAGTCTCTCGAGTCGGCAGCACAGCGTTGAACTGCTGCAGCAATTGAGCGCGGAGCTGGTCTTTATCAGACTCGGCCTGGGCGCGCAGACGGTCAGCTTCGGCCGCCGCTTGCCGGGCGCGTTCGGCGGAAGCAGCAGATTGCTCCCGCGCAGCGTCAGCTTGTTTCCGGAGTGCATCGGCTTCAGCGCGGGCCTGCGCCTCGCTAGCCGCTTGCGCTTCCGCTAACTGCCGTTGCCGCTGCTGTTCTTCGGCTCTCTGCTGGGCGTCGATAGCTTGCTGGCGGGCAGCGGCCTGGCGGGCGGCGGCATCGGCGCGTTCCTGTTCAAGGGCATTTTGCTGCTGTTTTCTAAGCGAGACGGTCCGCGAATCTTCCGCTTTCTGAACGGCTTCCTTAGCGGTCATAATCGAAGGATTCCATTCCTTGCGATCACGGTAGTCCTGCGCTTTCGCAAGCAGTTGAACCGCGTCCTGATAAGTGCTTCCGCCAAACTGATCGGCCTTCGCGTACTTAGCAATCTGCACCGCATTGATGGCCTCGTAAAGCGCCGTTGGGCTCTTCTTGTCGGATGTCAGCACGGGATGCTGCTCCGATTGCGGCACATTGTAGGTGTACTGGCCGCGCTGCAGCAATTCATACTTGGCGTTGATGGTCTCGTATTTGCCCTTGGTGTCGGAGCGGATGACGTTCTCCATTACAACTACGTCGCTGGGCTGGCGCACGGCGAAGTAGGGCTCGGCGGTAACTATTAACCCGAAAGACTGCAAATTCGCCGTCATGGTGCCTTCGAAGTTGCCATCGTCGTTGACGACTACCTCGCCGAGATTAACTGAATGCCCGTCTGGAGTAATGGCCCAGAGGACGTAGGTTAGGAATAGCGGCCCAAACTGCCGGGCCGACGGAAGTTTCTCGACCTCGACTTTGATTTCCATGTGCCCGAGGCGGCTGTTGACTTCAGCCTTGCCTTTGGCTTTCGGAGCAAGCGACGTGCCTTTAAAGTCGACCTTGGTCCAGCCGCTGCGGTTCCGGTAGCTGACAGCCTGGATGGAACGCGCGACTACCTCCACTTTGAATATGGGATTCTGCCCGGTCTTTTCTGCCTGAGTAGCACCAGGCTGATTCGTCGTTTGGGTGGGGTTCGGCTCCTGAGCCAGTAGCGCGAACGGGAGCGCAATGGCAGCTGCCGAGTAGAACAATTTCATAACGTTGTTAGGAGTTGCAAGGCGATTGCCAAAAGCAACCCTTCCCTTATTTTCTCGCATTTGGTAGGACTTGTGCAGCGGAAAACACGTAGTTTTTTCAGATAGGCTGCCAGTTTTCGCAGGATAGGCCAGATAATTGCCCAGGCATAAGGCTCCGCTGTCTGCGCCGTCGCGCGAGCCTGTTGCACCTTTTGGAACACGCCGGACGTCGGATGCCAGTCGCTAAGATCAGAGATGTGACTGCGCCTTTGCCGCCCCCTACCGGCACACCGCCCGCCCGGGGTCTTAGCTCGCCACTGCTTCCAATCTTCCTGATAGTCGCGGTGGATGTTCTGGGCTTTACCATCATTCTGCCCCTGCTGCCTTTCTATTCGGAACGGCTGGGAGCATCCCCTACCGTGGTGGGAGCGCTGGTCTCAACTTACGCATTCTGCCAGTTGATTGCGGGTCCGATTCTGGGCCAGCTGTCTGACCGGATGGGGCGTAAACCCATCCTGCTGGTGAGCCAGGTAGGGACGCTGATCGGCTTTCTGATGCTCGCTTTTTCGAGCAACATCTGGATGTTATTTCTGGCCCGCGCCATTGACGGGGCGACGGCGGGCAATCTGACGATCGCGCAGGCGTATATCAGCGACGTCACGCGGCCTGAGAAACGCGCGCACTCGTTCGCCATCATCGGCATCGCCTTCGGATTCGGCTTTCTAGTCGGTCCCGCCATCGCCGGGTTTCTGGCGCACTTTGGCTATCAAGCACCTATATTGGCGGCGTCCGGATTGTCATTCACCGCCATCCTGTGTACTCTGCTGCTGCTTCCGCGGCATCCACAGCTGGCCGAACACGATGAGGCCGATGCCGACGTCGATCCTGGACCCGGCGGCAAACGTCTGTCGCTGATTTCATGGGGAGAGTATCGCCGCTTTTTCCGCAACAAAGAACTGGCTCGCCTGCTGATGCAGTGGCTGTTGTTCTCGTTCTCTTTTTCCACTTTCATTTCGGGGTTCGCTTTGTTCGCCGAACGCCGTTACCTGTGGGATGGAAGGCCCGTAGGAGTGCGCGAAGTGGGTTATATCTTCGCTTTCACCGGATTCGTCGGCATCATCATGCAAGGGGGCGTAGTGGGACGGATGGTGAAATGGCTGGGGGAGCGCAAGGTGGTGCAGATTGGCTTTATTGCATCGCTACTGGGGTATGCCGCTATCGGATTCACCAGGACGGTATCACAGCTATTAGTTGTGACGGGTCTCTCTTCAGTTGGCGGCGCGGGTTTGCGGCCGGCCCTGACGAGCCTGGTGACGCAGAAGGCGGGCAAGCGTGAACAGGGAGTGATTCTGGGCCTGACGCAATCTCTGATGTCGATTGCCCAAATTACCGCGCCTCTCATCTCCGGTCTGCTGATTGGCGCCAGCGATCGCAGCCATAACGATATCTTTCTCACCATCTGGGCAATTTGGGCAGGCGTGCTGGCCGGCCTGGCACTCTTCTTTCAGCCGCGGACCTACCGCACAGATCCAGCCGCGGGACTTTGAGCGGCAAATACTGGCTGCTTAAACTTCGACGGTCGGAATGGCTGATTCTGGCCTTCTTTGTGTATACGAGCGCCCTGGTCCCGTTCTTTTCCGGCCGCCCGCATTTGAAATGGCGTCCGCTCATCTTTCTAGGAGTGGCGCTGGTAATTTCCGGGGCGCTCGCGGCAGGCCAACAATATATCTCGCAGCGAGCCTTTTCTATGGCTCGAGACTTGATGCCCATTGCTTTGACGCTGCTGGCTTTTCAGGAGATGGATCTCTTCCGGCCAGTGCATTTCAACCGCCTCTTCGAAGCAGTCTGGATGGCGCAAGATATTCGCCTCTTGCGCGAGTGGCGTTTAGACCACGCCATCGAGAAGCTGGGACTGCTGATTCCGTTCTATCTCGAAACCTGCTATCTGCTGGTTTATGGAGTCGCGGCATTTTGCGTCGGATTGCTGTATAAGACCGGAAAGCGCGTCATGATCGACGATTTCTATCTCATCTATCTGGGCGCAACGTTGGGCGCCTACGCGTGCTTCCCCTTCTTTCCTTCCGAAGCGCCCCGGCTGATCTACCCTGACTTACTATCTCCGGGAGTTGTAACTTGGATGCGAACGCTGAATCTTTCTCTATTGCGCGCGGCAACTATTCACGTCAGTGTGTTTCCCAGTGCGCATGTCTCCTCGGCTTTCTCAGCAGCCTGGGCCATCTTGCTTCTGGTTCCTCGCAAGCCCGTTTATGGTTGGCTGCTGCTGATCTACGCCATCAGCGTCGCCATTGCCACTATCTACGGCCGTTATCACTATTCCGCCGATGCGATAGCGGGATTGGCCGTGAGCCTCGCGGCAGTTCTGATCTATCTGGCATTCTCCCGGATTAGCAGAACTTGACCTCAGGATTAGGCGTTCAGCGTCTCCCGGTTGGCACGCTTCAAGGTAGAATTTCGGGTCTCGTTCCCCAACTCCCCGGCTTGCCCCTTTTGCCATCACAAGCCAAATTCAATGCCGGGTGCTCAAAATCCTAGCAGTGTCTAAAACTTCAAACATGTGGTGGCGGGGTTTTAATTTCCAACATACCCATTGGGAGTTCTGGACATTCGCAATGCTTCAAGGACCAGCCGCCTATTAAGGAAGATCGGCCTAATAACGAAGTGCGTATTTAGAGGCCTGGATTTTGATATTGGGATATCCACAAGAGGTGATCAGTGACTCAAGAGCATAGTTGGCGGCAGTTGATTGATATGCAGGTCCACTAATTACTTCTGCTAAAGGAAGATGCCCCGACAGCGGGACGAGTTCAAGGTAGGGAACTACTTTCCCGCTCCTGCTTCGTATTTTGACGCGGCCCATGAGGCTTTCATCTGGTAATCGACAAACTAGTCGCCTCTCTTTCTCTTCTTCAAACCCTGAGATCTTAAATCTATGGCCGCTCTCATTGCAGAGGTCTGCAATTGAAACAGCGCACAGCGCCAGAGCCAAATCGTTTAAATTCTGTAATTCGCCTGGGGAACGGGTCTTATCCTTATATTCCAGGAAAGCCTTCTTGAGTAGCTGTCTGATGAAGCTACGTTGTTTCTTCTCTCTGTATTCGACTGTGAGAAGTTCGGCCTGTTCAAAATCTTCGGCAAGTATCTTCTTGTGAAATCCGATGCACACACCGCCTCCTTCGAATCCGTACCCGCGCCATTGACTTAGGAGATCTCGCTGCCTGCAAAAGCTGACACTGAAGACGCGAAACTGTGAGCCAAAGTTTAGAATTGAGATGCTCTTCTGTAGACCTTCATCAAGTTTTTCCAGAAACAGTTCGTACTCTGTGCGTTCCGTTAGTCTAGGCTTCGGAACAATCTTGTGCTCCCATGATTCGAGGTAATCGCCATATGCACTTGGTAGCTTCTCGCGTGCCTCTTTTACATCCTCATGCACCACCGCTTTAAGCTCGTTCCAGATATGAATTCGCTCAGCAGGGTCATTTACGGTGTTGAGATCCGATGCCCAGAAGCAATGATTTCTCACGATGCCTAGAAGCCCGTCGAGATCGGTGTAGTGATAGATCAAGTCCTCGTTCGCCATGGTTGCGGTCTACTCGCATTGTAAAAACACCCGACCGTAATTCACTGCAAGTCTTCTCTGGCACTCGACGTTCTCTGGTTGTCGGATTGATAGCGACTTAGACGGGACAACATGAGTTTATCGGGCATGCGGTATCCAGTCTGCTCTATGATGATTAAAATGTTGCTCAAATCTCTCATTCTTTTATTGGCGACGCTTCCGGCCTTCTCTTTACCCATCACAACATCCAATTTCTGTTCGGCGGGCGTGGTTTCGGGAGTTCTATCCGAATCAACGGCAAATCCTTGCTACGTAACAGGCTTTGTCCCGGGTCCTCCTACGGCAAGCAATGGGCCTCAATTCGCTTCAGCGAACTCAACTTCATCATTGGCTATCAGCGCAAAGACCTTTACCGTTCAACTTTCCGCGTTCGCATTTGCAAGCCCTTATGCATTCGGATCGGCCAGCGTAGAATTCAGCGATGTTTTCCTCTCGGATGGTCCGGTCCGCCCTGGTCAGGTAAGGGGGACCTTCAGCGGTGGCACAAGCGGCACTGGAGGCGGTAATGGAGGGTTTGGATCTACTTTTCCCGGAAAGAAGTACGACACCTTTGGAGAATTGGCTCCGCCTATGTACATCACTCTCGGTCAGCTTTTCCCCGTTTACAGCTTTGCGAAGGCTTCAATCTCCGGTGACCCTGGCCAGGCAAACTCTCGATTATTTGGCTCCTATTTAAGTCTTTCATTCTTTGAAGCGGACGGCGTAACACCCGTCTCTATTTCGGAGGTGCCGGAACCATCCACGTATGCTCTCGTCGTATTGGCCTTCACTGGTTGCTTTTTGCGGACGCAACCTCGAGATGGGTCCGGACTCCCGCCGCGATCTTTGCTTCTAAGGCGGTGTAGAGTGCTTCGATAATAAAGCGACGTCACGCGCGACCTGAGAAACGGGCGCACTCGTTCGCCATCATCCGCATCGCATCATCATGCAAGCGGGGGTGTAGTGGGACGGACGCTGAAATGGCTGGCGGCGCGCAAGATGGACTCAGTCCCCGGCCAGCGAGAGCAGTTCGCGAACGGCCGGATGGTTGTCCACCCATGCGAGTTCAAAAGTCGATTCGTATTCAGGCGAATTGGGCCGGAAAACAACACCGGGGTAGCGCAATCCCGGCACGATAGGCGCATTGCCGATGCCGGCTCCGGCGGCGACCACGGCCAGCAGGTCGTCGATAGTCAACACATCGATAGACACCACGGGCTCAAAGCCGGCGTCCCTCATCATTCTGCAATAGGTTTGATAGATGATCGGCTGGGACTCACGCGCGGGCAGAATGACTGGTTCGTAGGCAGCGTCACTCAGGCTGATCGCCTTCTTCCTTGCCAGGCGATGGCCAGTTGGAAGAACAAACATCATCGGCACCGCTGCTAAACGCTTCCGGTATAAGCCGGAAGGGATGGATGCATCCCAAGCGACGGCCACATCGATCTCTCCGCTGGTCAGTTGTCTGCCAAGCGTGCTTTCGTCGGCTTTGTGAAAGGTCACCAGCGTCTCCGGATGCCGATCCTTAAATCGGCGAATGAGCTTCCCCACCGCCGGTTGAGCCGAACCGATCATCAGTCCGACATGCAATGTTTCGATGCCCCCTTCGACACCGCTCTGGGAGGCTCGCAAAGCGTTGTCGGCGTGATGGAGCATGAGCCGCGCGGGCGGCAGGAATGCCTTGCCGGCTGCCGTCAGGCGAATGGCTCGAGAGGTACGGTCGAACAGGTCCTTTCCCACCTGGCGTTCCAGTCCCGACAGCACCCGGCTGATAGAGGGCTGCGTCACGCCGAGTTGCTGAGCTGCGAGCCCGAAATGCAGCGTATCGGCAATCTTGAGAAATACCCGCACCTGGTGGAGGTTCACGATAACAGTATATGCATCGAACTATGCATTTCGATCAGCACCAGATCTATCGTATGGTGGTGCTTTCAGAGAAAGAAATCTCTCCCCATGACTTGTCGAGAACTTCAGACTAAAGGTGAAATTGCGATCGCCGGGGCTGGACCTGCGGGTGCGGCACTGGCGCGGCTGCCGCAGATGCGAGGCATGCGGGTGAAAGTATTCGAGCAGGATGCCTCGCCCACTTCGCGACCGCAAGCCGGCAGGCGTCGCGCCTGGAGTATGCGCCGCCTCACTAGCGGCAACGTCTGGTTTACCCACGACCCTCAGGTACGACTAGGCTAGTAAGATGCCGGAGCAGAATTACAACCCGCGCACGGATCGGCGACTGGATGCTAACCGGACCGGACGGCGCAGGCGGCTGAATTTTTTACTTTCTTAAAACAGCGCTGAGCATTCATTCGCGCTAAGCATTGCAAAGCAATATCTATGGAGAAACCGTTGACAATCATAACCGGCGCCACAGGAAAACTAGGGCAGCTCATTATCAGAAAGCTTCTAAACGAAATGCCTGTCGAACAAATCGGCGTAAGCGTACGCGACCCCGGAAAAGCCGCGGACCTGAAGAGCCGCGGCATCCGGGTGCGGCAGGGCGATTTTGCTGACCCTTCAAGCTTGCTCGATGCGTTCGAGGGAGCCTCGCAGGTGCTTCTCGTCTCGAGCAACAGCAGCGGCGAAAATGCGCAAGCGCACCACCGCAATGCCATTGATGCGGCTAAGCAGGTTGGCGCGCAGCGTATCTTATACACCAGCCACATGGGGGCTAGCGCCGGCTCGGCTTTCGCGCCCATGCGCGACCATGCCGCTACGGAAGAAGCCTTGAAGGAATCTGGCGTCGCCTTTACTTCCTTACGGAACGGTTTCTACGCAAGTTCCGGAGTGATGCTGATGGGACCGTATCCTCAGACCGGCAAAGTTGTCGCGCCGCAGGACGGCCCGGTCTCCTGGACAACCCACGACGATCTCGCGGATGTGGCCGCACTCGCGCTCACCGGGAAGAGTAAGTTGGATGGCATCACGCCCGCTTTGACCGGCTCGGAGGCATTGGACCTCGCCGCGCTCGCAGGCATAGCGTCAGAGCTGACCGGTCGCGAGATCACCCGGGTGACAGTATCCGATGAAGAACAACGTAACACTATGCTTTCGCGCGGCGTGCCTGAGCAGCAAGTGAATTTATCCGCCGGTCTTTTCAAGGCCAGCCGGGCAAACGAGTTTGCCAGAGTCGCGCCAGACCTGGAAAGCCTGTTGGGCCGCCCTCCATTGTCCATGCGCCAAGTCTTGTCTGACTCAATCAACAAACCGCAGTAGAGAAGGCGGAAGCCTGTCGTTCTAACTACCGGCAGGCATTTCTATCAACCGCTGCGGAGCCATTCCGAAACATTTAAAAATCGGCAATTCCGGTATCATATGCTGTTATGCCGCCCGCGGACCCGCAGTTTCCCAGGAGCGAAATTTTGCGGTTCTTCAACCATGCTCAGGTATATCTTCTGCTTGGTGCTGCCATTACCACCGTAGGCTTGCTGGCGGCAGCTTTCTCGCTGTTGCGCCGCCGTTTCGACCGCCTGCTGCTCTGGTTCGCCCTCTTCGCCATACTCTACGGCCTGCGCATGTGCATGAACTATCAGCTGTTTTGGGCATTGGGCCTCCGGCCACAAGCCTTCCAACGTATTGTTATCGCAACTGATTTTCTGGTCCCGATCCCGGCGTTTTTCTTCTTTCTCAGGCTAGACCTGCTCGGTAGAGCCGGGCGAGTTGCCGTCGCCATCGTCTCGCCGGTAGCCATTTGCCTGGCAACGCTGACGCTCTTGGTTGGCGCTAGCGGAATTCTCCGCGTCATTAACAACACCGTCGTCATCGCCGCGCTCGGGCTTCTTGTCGTCACTCTCGTACGCATCGGAACCGGAACACCCGAAATTACGATCATCAGGCGCGGACTGTTCGTTTTTATTGCGGGCTCAGCCTACGATAATGTCACCGGGATCTTGGGCCGTAACTACCTCAACGTCGAACCCTTCACGTTCGTCATTCTTCTTGTTTCACTGGGCATAGTCGCTGGCCGCCGCACTCTTGCGAACGAACAGCAACTTACTCAAATCCAGAAAGAACTTGAAATCGCGCGGCGCATACAACTATCTATCCTCCCTTCATCGTTGCCCACCTCCGGCAGCTTCCACGTTACGGCCCGATATCTTCCGATGACCTCCGTGGCCGGCGACTTCTACGACATCCTGGCCTCGAGCGATGAGTCAATGGGTCTCCTGATCGCGGATGTCGCCGGCCATGGGGTTCCCGCCGCCCTTATCGCCTCCATGGTGAAGCTCGCCGCAACCACTCAGCAAGCCCACGCAAGCAGCCCGTCGGAGCTATTGCTCGGCATGAACACGACCCTTTGCGGCAATACTCAGAATCGGTTCGTCACCGCGGCATATGTTTACCTCAGCGCGTCCTCGCAAGAACCTCGCTATTCCGCCGCAGCCCACCCGCCCATGCTCCTGGTGCGCAACGGAGAGGTCACCGAAGTTACTGAGAACGGCCTTATGCTTGCCGCTTTCAGTTCTGCCACCTACACAACGTTTACTCACCCCATCGAGCCAGGGGACCGCCTGCTGCTCTACACTGATGGACTGCTTGAAGCGGCGGATATTCACGACGAGGAGTTCGGCCGCGAGAGATTAAACAGCGTTGTCCGCGAAACCGCCAATCTCTCTCAAGCCGAAGCGGCGGACCGTATCATCTCTTCCGTTCAGAAGTGGTCCGCTATCCAGAACGACGATCTCACGCTGCTTCTCTGCGACTTCACGGCATAGCAAGTTCGCAACGCAGGGGCGAACGCCAGATTCCGTCGTCTCGGCTTCGATGCGATCCGCGCTTGGTGCGGCGACCAACTCAGCTTCGACCACCATGGATGTCAATTAGGGAGGAATTTATCCGGAAGCGCGGCCTTGGGGCGGCTCAGCTGCATCTGCAGCTGAAAACGATTCTGAAATACCTGTCGATGCTAATTTGCGGAGAGCAACGCCAGCAGCAGGGAAGGACTCAATCGTGAACAGGAAGCCGCTAGTATATCTGGAAACCAGCTTTATTAGCCACCTTGTGGCCAGAAGTAGCAGCGATGCTCTCTATGCCGCCAAGCAGCAAAGCAGCCGGGAGTGGTGGGACACCTATCGCGACGACCTTCTCCTGGTGGTCTCACCAACCGTTTACGAGGAATGCCAACAAGGAGAACCCGCCATGGCCGCAAAGCGTTTGTCTATCGCGCGTATGGCTTCCCTGCTCCCAGTCAATCCGGCGATACTGGAAGTAGCAAAATTGTTTTTGGAACCGGCTGGACCGCTGCCAACGAAAGCCGGGGCGGATGCGGTTCACATCGCAAATGCCAGCGTGTATGGTTGTGAGTTCTTGCTCACATGAAACTTTAAGCACATTGCGAATGCAATTATCAAAAGACGTATAGAAAGAAATCTCAAGAATCATGGATACGAAGCGCCTACCATCTGCACGCCCGACGAACTCATGGCATGAGGATGAATTCGTGGAGGAGCTGCACCGCCATCGGGCCGACGTCGCAGAGCGCTTCGACTACGACTTGGAGCGCATGTACGAATATTGTTCGTCCGTTCCGATCGATCCAGAGGCTCCTCTCGCCGACATTCGACCAGTTACTCCCACGTTGAAAAAGGGCCGGTGATTCCCACTCTTTCAGTCTTGTGCAGTTTTCGCCGTCTCCGGATGTACCGCAATTCCAGCTGGACAGGAAACCATTTCACGCGCCAAGTAAACGTGCATTTCTACAGGATTATCTTCATGGTGCTCTTACTTCTGAGCGTAAGCTGTTCTCCCGCGCTAAATAAAACTGCGCGGGCACGTGCATTAAGCCCAATAGCATCGCTGACAGTTAATGGCTCCGAACGGCAGACGGCTGCCGTCACTATCCCCTCCGACCAAGAGTGGCGGAAAATCATAGCTTACTTTGGCCAACCAACTTACGACATAGCTCCTGTAAACACTAAAACAGGATGGCAGAGGTGTCCAGACACGGGAACCGAATTACTTGTCCAAGATGCTACGGGTCATCGAGTGCCTTTGTTTGCTACCAGTCCTTTGTATGGATGGAGCTCTGAATGCAAGAGTGGATCTTACAAAGGCAGCTTTCGAGCCCAACCGGGTGACAAGGTACTCATAACAATTGTTGTTTCCAAAGGGGCTAAGCCAAAGGAGTACATCGTAGCAGTTAATTGGAAAAACATGAAAGATAAGCTGGTCGGGCTAGAAATCCGCGACAATCTAGCATCGAAACGCCGATAGGTTTCAATCAACTAGCCAGCACCGCTCCGCTTAACACCGGTTTTCGCGCACAGAACGTGAGGTCATTTAAGCGCGCCGCTCGCGGCTGGCCCACTTCAGGACCTCGCCTTCGAGGCGATACGCTTCGCTTTAGAGATGAGTTCATTTGCGGTGTAAAGCTCCAATGTTCAGGTACCGCAATTGGGCGAGCCTGCGGAAATTTGCTCTGCCCGACAAGCTTTCCCACCCGAAAGGCAAGGTCAGAGGAGTGCCGGGCATGAAAAACAATAGAGCCGAAGCCCGGCACGATTCGAGGTCCCGCAAAGCCCTCTCGATTTCCGCGTCGTCAGTTGACCGATGCATGTAGAAAAGATGCATGTAGAAAACAATGACATCAGAATTGGATTCGCGCAGAAACGAAGCTTGAAAAAATCTCTTTCGCCTCTTTTAAAGCGTTCTTTTCGGTCCAGACGACGGATTCCTGATTCTCAGCTTGCGCGAGCATTACCGTGACAGGTTCTCGGCGCTAGCCGCTGCGCTATCGTGTCGGCGCCCTGCTCTGCGAGCTATCCGGACGGATGCAGTTACCACTATCTAACGGCGCGCTCCGTCTACCGCATTCCCCAGATAAACTCCGTTGAACAGGAACTTAAACGTCGCATGCGGCTGGCCCCGGAAAGCGACTTTGGGCCCAAGCAGCATCACCGAACCCTTCCCCAGTTTCGACTGCGCGATGGCGACTCCGCCCTCCAGATATTGCTGTCCCCACGCCCATCCACTGTGCAACGGTGCGCCATTCGGAAACCAGGCAACCGGATGAGTTCCCGACATCTCCGAATCGGGCAGTAAGCGGAAAACCGGGCTGCGATCGAAGTAGACGTCCGCGTTCTCCGGCATTCCATACGCCAGCGGATTCGAATTGTCTACTTTCACCGTCAGCAGCGAGCCGGGGATGTAGAATCTCTCCGGAGGGAGCGGAGTCTCTTTGCCATCGGCAGTGTGCTGGGCAAGCGCATCGGCCAGCGGAAGACCAAGTACGCTGCCCAGATAGTTGGATGAGCCGATGGTTACGACAGAGCCACCCTCTTCGACAAAGCTTTTGATTTTGGGAATCGTTTTCTCGACCGTGATGCTGCCGAGCCAGGCGCGATACTCGGCCGGGATGTCTTCCGGTTTTGGCTGACGCCCGTAGAAGTCCTCGCGGCCCGGAGTGGTTTTGCGCAGAGCGCCATCGGTGAGAACAAGAACGTCGTATTGATTCTTCAGAGAGCCGCGATCGAGTTCTTGCGGGTAGACCACCTTAAATGGAAACTCATACTGCTCAAACAGCCAGCGCGTCCAACCAGACGGCATCAGTCCGCCATATTGATCGTACAGAGCAATGCGAGGCTGCTTCAGTTCTATAGCCGGCAAGGCAGGGCGGCGGGAAAGCGCAAGCACGTGGAGGCCGAGATCGTGCGCCGCAGTCTGGACAATCTTCCGCGCTGCAGGGCTGGCGGTAACCCAAATTGCACCCGTTCCCCACTCATCGGCTTGCAGGCCTTGCGGCAGCGATTTCAGCCAGGAGACTTTACAGCCGGCTTTCAAGAGCCGGTTCACCGCGATGAAGGAGTTATTCACACGATGACTTAGTAAATAGCCGGCCGGTTTCGCAGGACCTGTAAGTTCTCCCGCAGGTGTAGCAAGTAAATCAGGAACGGGTTCGAGTGAAGCGTCTAATTTTTCCAGAACACGATCGAATTTGACACCCATCTGAAAGGCAAGCGTGTAGCCGGCGGCATCGTAAGGCGGAATTGGCGGACCGCCGGGAAAACGGAAGTCGTCCGGATGATCCTGCGGTTCAAACATGTCGAGGATATGCGGACGGTACGCCTGGGCGCAGAGAACCACGTAAGTACCGGTGGGATAACTTCGCTCTCCGGCCTTGAATGATGCCGTCGCCCGCTCCACCGTAACGCCGTTCTTAATCAGCGCGTTCAGGAACTCGAGGGTAGTCGGCAAATCTGGTTGCTGCGCGGCAGGAATAATGTAGGCGCGGGGATCGCGCGCTTTCGGGTCGTGCAGCACGCTGGTGTAAAGCTTGGCGGGAAGCGCTTCCCTTTCTCCATTCGAGGACGGCCGGGCGCTGGCGCGATTGGACGCCGGCGGTTTTGATTCCGCTGCTGCGGCAGAACGCAACGCTTCAATGCGTTTGGGGGAAATGGTCCAGGAATCGCGATTGCCCCGGTCGATTGAGTTTTGCGCCATCCGGTAAACGTTGAACAGCAGGGGCTCGCGGAAGCGGGAAGCAAGATCGAGCACGGCCATGTTGGCTGTCAACGAGTATTCGATGGACTGGCGGAGATGCCATTTCTGCGGCGCTATGGGGAATGGCAAATCGCCGGTGGGCAGCTGACGAGCGGCAACTAGCGGCAGATCGATAGGCGTAGGATTGCCGATGATTTCCGTAAGAAGTCCGATCATGTTGTGGAAGTAAGTGGTGGTACGAAGTCCGCCGTTGTACCAGGTGGAATAAGTGGCCGCGCTGCGCATGCCGGAACCGGGCTTCCCTTCCGCTACCATGCGGCTGTGCATGGCGGAGCCCACCTGATCGAGTTCCATCATGATCAGCGGGTCGAAGTTGTAATTGAATGGATCGCGGAACGGAGGCATGAAGATGACGGCTCCCGCGGGCCCGGTCTGGTGATGGTTGTACATGATCTGCGGAAACCACTCACGATACAGAACGCGATTGATGTTAGTGGATTCCGGCATGTTGCACATGAAGAAATCGCGGTTGTTGTCGTGCCCCACATATTTGTGCCAGAGCCGCGGGACTCCGCTGGTGGAGCGCTTCTCCGGTTCCGGATTGCGCATGTACCAGTTAGCGACTAACTCCTGGCCATCCGGGTTGTCCTGCACAAACAAGATGATGGTGTCATCGAGAATGCGCCGCGTCTCTTCATCGTTCCGGCTGACCATCTGATATAGGGCTTCCGTAAGCGCCTGTGCGCATTCCACTTCAGAAGCATGCAAACCGCCATCTATCCAGACGATGGACTTTCCTTCCCTCGCCAAAGCGTGGGCTTTCTGTTCGTCTAGACCATCGGCCAGGGCCAGCCGTTTAGATATGTCCCGAAAACGATCGAGCGACTTCACATTTTCAGGGGAAGAAACGATGGCCATCCATTGGGAGCGATTTTCGGCGGTCTTGCCGATCTCCACCAACTTCATCCGATCGGATTCCCTGCTTAGCTTGTGCCAGTAATCGGATAGCTGCGTATAGTTGGTGAGCCGGTAGTCATCTCCCAAGTTAAAGCCGAACTGTTCTTTTGGCGTGGTGATCTTGGGAGTGGCTTGCGCCGGCGCCAGCAGGGGCGCGGCGGCAGCGAAAACAACGATGAGAAGAGACTGCTTGAAGCGGGCCGGGATTTTCATTTCGAGTCGCGGAATAGCTTAGTCTAAAGCATCGGCGGGTTGTGATTCTTGAGACTGTTGCGGGAAAGGCTCAATGCCATGAGGCCCGGACTCTAGGCGGGAACGCTATCCGGTATCCCGTACGCAGTACCGCATCTTCGAACCCTATAGACTATTTCCAAAGTTCTCTCAGCTGACTATACTCGAACTATCTGGTGGATTTAACAAAATCATGTTGCATTCACTGTTTTTGTGAAAGTCAATACAGAAAATTTTTATGCGAGTAGGATTTAACGCTAGAGTGTTAAGTGATTCCAACCTTCGAGGCTGGAACCGATATGCAATAAACCTGATCTCGAGCTTGGCAAATCTTGGAATCGATTTGTATTTGTATACCGATCGATGTCTAGATCCCGCGCAATTCTCGCAAATTCCGGGATCGCGAGTGAACCTCAGACAGGCTCCGGCAATGAACTATTTGCGTTGGGAACAGGCTTGGCTGCCTCGGCAGTGTGCGGAGGACGAAATCAAAGTCTTCCACTCGCCAATCCACTACGGTCTGCCGATCATGACGAGGGCTAAGTGCGTGCTAACACTTCACGATGCAATAGACGAAGTTTACTATGCCCCTAAGCTGAGGGAAAAGAGCTGGAATCAAATCAGATCGGGTATGATGTGCGCGGCTTCGCGGCGTCGAGCCGATCACATTATTACCGTTAGTCATTACTCTAAAAGAGAACTGGTTCGCCACTTCAAATTCCAGCCAGACAGTGTCACAGCCATCTATGAAGCTGCCGACAGCCGCTTCCGGAAAAACCCGCCGCCAGAAGAGCGCGTCCGCGTCCGCGTCCGCGCCAAGTATGGTCTGCCGCGTAGATTTGTTTTCTACGTGGGCTCGCTGGAGCCCCGTAAAAATCTCGTTTTTCTTCTTAATGGCCTTGCGGCATCTGAGTCGCCCAGCCTAAGTGTCGTCATTGGAGGGCGCGGAAACAAGGCTGAGATTGATGCGCTGAGAGCGGCAGCCCGGGACCTCAAGATCCAGGACCAGGTATTTCTGATTGGCAGGGTTGACGATGACGACCTGCCCGCAATCTATTCAGAAGCTGAGGCTTTTACTTATCCAAGCGAGTACGAGGGCTTTGGACTGCAGATGTGCGAGGCGATGTCGGCTGGGTGCCCGGTATTTGCATCAAATGCCAGCTGCTTGCCGGAAATCCTGGCGGATGGGGGCGAAACATTCCCCTTATCGCATGTAGAACCGCTAGCCGCGCTGCTTAGGCGTAATCACATGGAGACTGATTACCGGGAATCGATGAAGATTAAAGCAGAAAAACGTTCCCGATTCTTTTCGTGGGAGAAAGCGGCACTTGAGACTTGCTCGTTGTACGAGCAGCTTTGTGGAGGCGCGCACACCGCAAAAGTCTAGCGAATTGGGGTGAAACAACAAAAAATTGCTAGCGACCAATTGCTTTGTCCAATGTTCCGGAATAATTCGCTAAAGTGCCGACTGAAGCCGAAGGATCACCCAGCTTTTCCATTGAATCCATAGCGCCTTTGAGGTTTGCCGAATTCGGCCAGCACTGAAGCGTGCCGGGCACCGCCAGGTACGTGTCCAGACCTGGATGATTGATCATCAGGAGAAGATACTGCTTGGTCCGAGCCGGAAGTTTCATTAATCGGCGCGGAATTGCTTAGTCTAAAGCATCGGCTGAGAGTGAGTGCTAGACACACGGCTGCATGCAGCGAGAGTTTGCCATAGTTCTGCCGGTATTGTTGGGCTGGATGCTGGAGCGCATGATGCAGGCAGCGAAAAATGCGGGCGCCTAGATCGCGAACTCCCCCCGGAAGCTCGTTCTAATCCATCAGCGCTTGATCCAGGATCTCGTTTAGCAAGTGTGCGGCATCATTCTTGGCGCAGCGCGGTCATCGGGTCGACGCGAGTCGCTCGCCGGGCCGGGATATAGCAGGCAAGAACTCCTACTAAGATCAGCAGGAACGAGACGGAAGCGAACGTAATCGGATCGTTTTCGCTGACACCATAGAGCAGGCTCGAGAAGCTGGACACGAACCGCACCAGGAGCAATGCTGCCACTCCTCCGATCGCAACGCCAGCGAGAGTCAATCGAAGACCTTGTCCAATGACTGCCCGGAAGATGTTCGATTTCCCCGCTCCGAGCGCCATACGGATTCCAATCTCCTGGACACGACGCGATACGGAATAAGAGATGACTCCGTAGATTCCGACCGATGCCAACAGCAACGCTAGACCAGCGAAGGCGGTCATCAAAATCATGGGAAAGCGCTGAGACATGGAGCGCGAAGCCAGTTGCTGCATGTTTTGAAGGTCGTAAACCGGCTGGCCGCTACCTGTTTCGCGGACCGCCGCTTTGATGGCAGGAAGAACAGTTCCAGCATCCAGTTGCGTGCGGACAATGACGGTCACGTCCGGATACATTACCGGCAGCCACTGATCCGAAATTTGGTACAGGGCGCTGTAGACCTGATAGGGACTGTGCAACATATCATCCAAGCCCCAGTGCCGTACGTGACCCACGACGCCGATAACCTGGTAGGCGCCTACGTGTATAAAGTTTATGGTCTGGCCGACTGCGTCTGTGCCGGGGAAATAGCTTCGCGCCAAATTGCTGTCGATCACAATGACAGGCGCGGACCGGTTGTTATCTCTCAGGGTGAAGAAGCGGCCCCGAAGGAGTGGGATCCCCATCACCTTCAGGTAACCCGGCCCGACCGAGTAAGAAAGGGCGCGCGGCGCTTCGGCCACGGAGGCAGGCGGTTTCGACCCTAACCAGAAGGGGAGCGAGTTATCGGCCTGGCTCAAGGGGAGCAGAGTGGTAGCGCTGGCCGCCTCAATACCGGGGATTTCACGGAGGCGCTGAATCATTTGCTGGTAGGCGATTCGCATCTTTGCGGGCGTCTGCGTGGCGTCAGGCGCAAGCCCCACCTTGAAAGTCATGATATGCATCGTGTCGAAGCCAGGATGGACGGCCCATAGCTGACGGACCGTACTAAGCAATAGGGACGCACCCATCAGCAGCACCAATGTCAACGCCACCTGAATAATCACGAGAAGCCCTTGGACACGGCTATGGGAGCTGGTGGAGGTACGGCCACCCTTCTTCAAGGAAGTTTGCAGATCGAGTTTGGAAATCTCGAGCGCTGGCGCCAGGCTGAACAGAACTGCCACGAGAATCGAAACGCAAAACGCGAATACCAGGACCGGAACGCTCAGGCCGATGTTCCCGCTTCGCGGCAAACGCTCAGGAACGGCTGCGAGCAAAGGGTTAAGTCCCAGTCTGGCAAGTGCAAGCCCGAAGACTGCCCCGGTGAGTGAAAGAATCAATCCTTCGGTAAGTAGCTGGCGCACGATACGAAAGCGGCTCGCGCCTAGTGCGGAGCGAACCGCAAACTCGCGCATGCGCCCGGCGGATCTCGCTAGCAGGAGATTGGCGACATTCGCGCAGGCAATCAGCAAGACTACTGCTACGGCTGCCAGTAACAACAAGAGCGTTCCGCGTATATTGCCAGTGAGCTCCTGTTTAAGCGGTACAATTTCAGCTCCCAGGCCTCGCTCCTCGTTGGGATGGAGCCGGCCTAGGTGTTCTTGTACAGCGGCCATCTCGGCCTGGGCTTGGCTGATGCTGACTTCAGGTTTCAGGCGCGCAATACACGACATATTGTGCGTAGCGCGATCGCCCAACTGTAAAGGATCGCCCTGTCCAAGCGGCATATAGACGTCGGCGCTTGTCAAAAGACTAAATCCCGGCGGAAGAACTCCGGCAATCGTGTGGTCAACGCCATTTAAGACCACTGACTTTCCAATCGCTTGCGGACTTCTCGCGAAACGTTTGATCCACAGCCGGTTGCTGATGACGGCTACCGGCGCTCCGCCATGCACGTCTTCGTGCCTTGTGAACTCACGGCCCAGTGCCAGCTTCACGCCCAAGGTGCTGAAGAATCCCCAGGAGACTCGTTTCCCTTCCAGGTGCTCCGGCGTTCCCGGACTCGTCAAGTCGGCACTCTGCGGCGTAAATGCCGCCATCTGCCGAAAAGAGCGTGCGTTGCGATCCCAATCGAGGAAGTCAGAGTAGGAAAGGAACGTTGAATGCTTGAGAGTTTGATTGTAGAGCCATATCATAACCAGGCGATCCGGCTCTTCGTAGGGCAGTGGAGCCAAGACGACGCCTTGTAAGACGCTGAAAATTGCCGTATTCGCGCCGATTCCAAGCGCCAGCGTCGAGATCGCTACTGCAGAAAAACCGGGCGTTCGACGCAATTGGCGGATTCCGTACCGGCAATCGAAGAGTACGGAGCGGAACCAACTGCCAATCCGCGCTTCGCGAACCTGCTCTTTCAGCTGTTCAAGACCGCCAAGCTCGAGACGCGCGGCACGTTTCGCTTCTTCGGGAGGCATGCCCGAACGGATGTTTTCTTCAACCAGCATGTCGAGGTGAGAATGAATCTCCTCATCGAGGCTGGCATCCACCCGGCCAAATGAAAAAAGATTTCGCACGAAGCTTCGGATTTTTGCAAAGGCCGGCATTCCAAGCTCTCTTGTACTAGGCTTCTAACGCTTGTGCGATCGCCCCGGAGATGCGGCTCCAGCGCTTGGCTTCGGCATTCAGCTGCTTGCGTCCGGCTTTTGTCAAGCTGTAATACTTCGCGCGTCGATTGTTTTCGGATTCTCCCCAATGCGCGCAAATCCAGCCCTCTTCCTCCATCCGGTGGAGAGCGGGAAAGAGCGAGCCCGGCTTGACGGAAAATGTCCCGCCGGTAATCAGCTGAATCCGCCGGGAGACTCCCAAGCCATGCATCTCGCCAGCGGCAAGCGACTTCAATGTAAGTAAGTCCAAAGTGCCTTGCAAAAGAGCTGCGGGTTCGGCGGTTGGAGCATCTCGTATAGCCATTCGATACAGAGATGATATTTGGTTGCCGTATAGAATGTCAATAGAAAAGGATTGCGAGCTGAAGACAAGGGCAAACATAGCGAAGATTGTGCAGGCGGGCGAACCGGTTCTGCGGAAGCAAGCACGCGCCCTGACCACCGGGGAGATCCGAAGCGCGGAGATTCAGAATCTTATCGATGCGATGCGGCAGACGATGTATTCCGCGCCGGGCGTGGGCCTTGCCGCCCCGCAAATCGGTCTCAATCTTCAGCTGGCGGTTATCGAGGATAAAGCGGAATATACAGGCAAATCGACGCCGGAATACTTGAAGGAGCGTGAACGCTTTCCGGTTCCATTTCACGTCATTGCTAATCCTAAGCTGACGGTGGTGGGGCAGGACACGGTAGAGTTTTTCGAAGGCTGCCTCAGCCTGGCGGGGTTTACAGCAGTGGTGCCGCGCGCCCGCAGAGTCCACGTGGAGTGCCTGGATGCAAGCGGCCACCCCACTGTGATCGACGCCTCCGGATGGTATGCGCGAATCTTGCAACACGAGATCGACCATTTGCAGGGAACGCTTTATATAGACCGGATGAAGACCCGCACATTTTCTACCCTCGAAACTTTCGAAGCCAATTACAAGGACAAATCGATGTCCGAGCTGAAACGCTTGATTGGCTGGTAGTGCGCTCAGCCGAAATCGAGTCCAAGCTGCTGCTTGCCTTCGACGCCTGTTCCTTTTGCGAATTCCGCCAGTTCCGGGTAGTGCTCGATCAACGGTTCAGGAGCCGCCGCCGGCTCGCCTGTAATCACCGAAATCAGTTCGACGGCATTGACTACCGCTTTGCCCAGATAGTGATTGTTGGCGATGACGTAGGTGTCGTTGGCGCGTAGGTCGATGGTTCTGATTCTGTCGATCCACGGATCGAGTTCATCAATTGAGTAAAGATAGTCATACCGTTCGCCGGCGTGATGGTTTTCTTTCCACCAGTTCTGGTAGTTGCGTCCATGCAAGCGAACGTATCCGATGAGACCGCTGGTTCGAATGCCCGGAGCGAGCGAGTTCCGGAACAACGGCTGATCGATATTGCAAATTCCGATTTCTAAGTCTTCCAAAGTCTCGAGAATTCCCGGCTGGTTCCAACTGTTGTGCCTGACTTCGAGAACCAGGGGGAAATCGCGGAAACGGTCGCGAAGGGAAGCAACGTACGCCACGTTTTCTGACGAGTGATGGAACGAGGATGGGAATTGAAGCAGCAGCGCGCCGAGCTGATTGGCGGCGAGCAGCGGCGCGAAGCCTTCGCGGATGATGTTGTCGCGCTGCTGATCGGGAGCTCGATCGTGCGTGACGGCCTTCCAAATCTTCGCCGTAAATCGAAAGCGCGGATTCGAGGCAACCTGTTCGCTCCACTTCTCCGCGGTGGCTGCCGCAATTGGGTTATAGAACGAAGTGTTGATCTCGACCGTATCGAAATAGACTGCCAGGAAAGTAAGCTGCTCCGGACTTTTCAACCCGGCCGGGTAGACGATTCCATTCCAGTCTTTGTAAGCCCATCCAGCCGGACCGATGCGGAGCATCTTGCTTTACCGGCTAGTTGCCTGCTCGTAGTGATAGGCAACCCGGAACATGGTGGACTCGTCGAAGTGCCTGGCAAAGACTTGCAGTCCGATGGGCAGGCCTTCCGGAGACTCGCCGCAGGGAACGCTCATGCACGGCACTCCCGAAAGATCGCCCGTGAGAGTGTAGATGTCGGAGAGATACATCTGCAGCGGATCGTCCAGCTTTTCGCCAATCTTGAATGCGGGAAACGGGGACACAGGCGCGACGATGGCATCTACCTGATTGAAGGCTTCCGCAAAGTCGCGGGCAATTAGAGTTCGAACCTGCTGCGCTTTTTTATAGTAAGCATCGTAGTAGCCGGCGCTCAGGACATAAGTTCCCAGCATGATGCGGCGCTTCACTTCCGCACCGAATCCGCTTCCCCTGGAATTGCGATACATCTCCGCAAGGGTGTCACCATCGGCTCGTTTGGAATAGCGGACACCGTCGTAGCGGGCGAGATTGGAGCTCGCTTCCGCGGTAGCGATGATGTAGTAGCAGGAGAGAGCGTACTGGGTATGCGGAAGGCTGATTTCCTGAACGGCGCAGCCAAGGGTCTCGAGCTGCTTCACGGCGGCCGAGATCACCTTCGAGGTTTCGGCGTTCAAGCCTTCGAAGTACTCCTTCGGCAGTCCGACTTTCAGGCCTTGAATGGATGTCTTCATCGAGGCGGCATAGTCGTCGACGGGCGCAAACGCGGAAGTGGCGTCTAACTCGTCGCGCCCGGCCATAGAGCGCAGAACCAGGGCGGCATCTTCGACGTTCCGAGCAAAGGGGCCGACGTGATCTAAAGAACTGGCAAACGCAGCCAGGCCATAGCGGGAGACCCGCCCGTAGGTGGGCGTGACGCCGACCACGCCGCAGAAGCTGGCGGGTTGGCGAATGGAGCCGCCGGTATCGGAACCAAGCGAGACCACGGCGGTTCCCTGAGCGACACAGGCTGCCGAACCGCCGCTTGATCCGCCGGGTACCCGGTCTAAAGCACGCGGATTGCGGACCGGACCAAAGGCCGAGTTCTCGTTTGAAGATCCCATGGCGAACTCATCGCAATTGAGCTTGCCCATTACCATCGCGCCTTCCGCTTCCAGCCGGAAGACAGCCGTCGCATCATACGGCGGAATGTAATCGGCGAGAATTTGCGATCCGCAGGTGGTGCGCAAGCCCTTCGTCACAATCACGTCCTTGACGCCGAGCGGCACGCCTCCCAGAGGCGGAATGGAACCGGTCTGCGCCAACTCTTCATCCACCCTGGCAGCAACTTTCAGCGTGCGTTCGGGCGCAAATGTCAGATAAGCATTGGTAGAAGGGTTCTCTTTTTCCGCGAAGCGCAGCGCTTCGGAGGCCAACTCCCGTGCGGAGAATCGTTTTTCCAGCAGGCCCGCGCGAATGGAAGCGACGGTAAGAGACGAAATATCGATGGAACCAGCACTCATGACCTTTCGATAACCTTTGGAACTTTGAAATATCCGGAGCCCGACGCGGCCGCATTGGCCAGCGCTTCCGCATTGCTCAACGGACTGTGGGGGACATCTTCGCGCAGGGTGGAGGTTTCGTCAGCCTCGAAAGCAACCTGCGTCATCGGATTTACGCCGGTGGTGTCCAAACCATTCAATTGCTCGATGTGGGTCAGCACTTGGCTCAAGTCGTGAGACATCCGGGCAACTTCATCAGTGGAGAGGCTCAAGTTCGCCAGGCCGGCGACATAGCGCACATCTTCTTCGGTCAGATTCAAGCGGTGGCCTTCCTGCGGGAAAGCCGGTAGATTCTCTTCATTACCGGATCGCAAATATCGTCTGCTTCGTCGCGGGCTTCATTACGCCTTGGCTGCACAAGCGGGGAAAGCTGGCCAGATTCGCGGGTGGGAGAAGACTGCGGCTGGCGGCGCGGAACTCCGATGCGGAACTCCAACTGCTGAACCGGACAGCCGCCGGTGACACGATTGAGGCTTGCCAGAATATTCCTGCTCAATCCATGCAGTTGCCGCTGCCAGATGGCATCCTCCACTTCGACGATGAGTTTTTCACGAACCAGGCGGATATGCGAGGTGTGGCGCGCGATGATGCGGCCAACGGCTGTGGGCCAGGCAGCACGCATCAAATCTTCGCCGGTCATCAGATCCGACGAAACTTTTTTGTTCTTGATCAGGCGTGCGGCGCGTTCCAAATCGATCTCTACGGTTCCGGGGGAAGACTTGAGTCTACCATCGGGGCCATCGGATCTCAGCGCCTGACGAACACCCATGCCGGACAGGCTAAGCGATGCCGAACTTCTTCTGCATCTCCTCCAGCGTGACGCCTTTGGTCTCGGGGTAGAACAGCAGCACGACAAAGAATTGCACCACCATCATGGCCGCGAAGAATGCGAAAGGGACGCCCCGGGATCTTGCCGCCAGCACGGGAAAGTAAGATGAAATCAGCGCGTTCATAATCCAATGCGTGAAGCTGCCCAGGCTTTGGCCTTTGGCGCGCACGCGATTCGGGAACACTTCGCTGATCAGCACCCAGATCACTGCGCCTTGCGAGAACGAGAAGAACGCGATGAATCCGACCAGGCACCACACCAGCAGATCCTGATAGCGGCCGGTCATGAAAATCACCGCGACAGCGGCCAGGCTGAAGGCGCAGCCAACAGACCCAATCAACAGCAGCGTTTTCCGGCCTACGCGATCAATTAATGTCATCGCTGCCATCACGGCAATCAGGTTGGTCAGCCCGATCAACACGGCCTGCAAATCGCCGGAAACACGGCTGAATCCCGCCAGCCGGAAGATGTCGTTCAAGTAGTAAAGAATGGCATTGATGCCGGAAAGCTGGTTGAACATGGCAACCGAAACCGCCAGGAAGATGGGCAGGCGATAAGCGCGCTGGAACAGCGGTTCGCTGGCATGTCCGTGCTCGGCGTCGATCGACCGGACGATGCCGTCGAGTTCGCCATCGACGTTTTCCTCGCCAATGGCAACCAAAACCTGGCGCGCCTCCCGCACCCGCGACTGCTGGGCGAGCCAACGCGGACTACGCGGGATCACAAACAGCATCAGGAAGAAAAACACCGCCGGAATGCCGGACACTCCAAGCATCCAACGCCAGTCTTCGGGTCCCAGCGCCGCCAGCCCGATAAGGTAGTTCGAGAGGTAAGCCACTAGAATTCCGGCCACCACGTTGAATTGGAAGAAGCCCACCAGGCGTCCGCGCAGATTCGCCGGAGAGATTTCCGCAATGTACATTGGCCCTAGAACAGACGAGCCCCCGATGCCTAAGCCGCCGATGAAACGGAACCCCAACAGCACGTACCAATTCCACGCGAAGGCGCATCCCAGAGCGGAAATGAGATAGAGCACCGCCATTCCGCGCAGGCTGTCGCGGCGTCCATACTTGTCGCCCGGAATGCCCGCCACCAAAGAACCAACCACCGTACCGATCAGCGCGATGGCCACGGTAAAGCCGAGCCATTCCGGGTTCAGGGCAAACGAATTCGACAGACCGGCCGTGGTTCCGGCGATTACCGCCGTGTCGAAGCCAAACAACAATCCGCCCAGCGCCGCCACCACCGTGCTCTTCAACAGCGCTGCTGTCAACTTCATCGGGCCATCTCAGCCAGCACCAGCGCGCCGAGCACCCCAGCGCGGCTGCTCAGTCCGGGAGGCTGCAGATATTCATCCAGCCGATCCAAGATCTGCGGACGCCGGATGTACCCATTCATAATTCGCTTGAACTCGCTGCGCAGCAAAGGAAAGATCTGCGGCTGCTGCATCACGCCTCCTCCAAACAGAATGCGCAGCGGCGAAACCGTAACGGTCAGGTTCATCGCCGCCAAAGCCAGATAGTGCGCTTCCAGCGGCCACGCCGGATGATCGGGCCCGAGAGTCAACGCCGGCTGTCCCCAGCGCGCCTGCATCGCCGGGCCGCAGGCCAGGCCTTCCAGGCAGTCGCCGTGATACGGGCAGATTCCGGGGAAGGGATCGCGGGCGCGATCGTGCGGCAGGTGTAGATGGCCGATCTCCGGATGCACCATGCCATGAACCACTTGGCCGTGCGCCAGGATGCCGCCGCCGATTCCTGTTCCAACAGTGATGTAAACCGCTTCCTGCAAGCCCCGTGCCGCGCCCCAGCGCACTTCGCCCAGCAGCGCCGCGTTTACATCTGTATCGAGCTTTACGGGAACCTGCAACGCGCGATGAATTGACCCCGCGAGATCAAAGTTTTCCCAACCGGGTTTCGGCGTGGACGTGATATGGCCATAGGTAAGCGAATCGGAATCGAGGTCAACCGGCCCGAAAGAGCCGACGCCGATCGCGTCTACTTTTGCCGAGGCGTTCCGCGTGAAGAAATCCACCACGCCGGCCATCGTGATCTCAGGCGTGGAAGTGGGAAAGCTGGCTGTCTCTAAATCGTCCGGACCGGTTCCGATACCGCAAACAAACTTGGTTCCGCCTGCTTCAACGCCGCCCAGCACTTCATGAGTATATAGGTCGAAGCGGCAGCCAGCGCCATCACTTCCCTTGCCGCGCGTTGCGCGCCTAAAGAACTACCCTTTTTTACCGTTCGGGTGATAATTTGATTGCCTGCGATGACAAACTTTTTTCGTAAGTCCACAGCCTATGTCGACCAAGAGTTTGCTGATCTCTCGCACATGCTTTTTAAAGACTTGGAAAACAAGACTTATAAGCGGGAGCTTCTCGACGGGACAAGACTAGATTTTTCGGTCGAGAGTCTGAAACACCTTGATTCGTATCTTGAAGCCCTCCATTCTTCGCCCCCGCAACAGAATGATCTCGTGGGCGTGGTGCTGCGATGCGGCGCCTATGTTGGCGAAGTGATCCGGAAACACGCTTCCACCACCATGCACTGGGTCGCTTTTGAGGAAGCCGCGAGGCATTCGGAATTTGCGAGTGGACTGGGTTATTCATTGGCAACTGCTGCAATCCTATGGACAAACAGCAAAACAATGTATTTTCCCCTCGCCAAGGTTTGCAAGTTTCTCGAAAACGGCAACGAAGATAGCTTGTACTTCTTCGCCCAGGTAATTCTTCAAAAACAATAAGGGAAATACCCCGGCGCGGGCATTTAGTGCCAGAAGCGGTGCAAGAACTCTTTGTGGAGTAAGCGTCCTCGCTCACGCCATATTGCGGCGTGCCCGCGGGCATATGCAACAGACCGCTAGTATCCATTTTTGAACTCGAGGCATCGCTGATTTCAGCTTTCGCCATCAACAACATCGCGGCTCTGCTGCCGCAAGCACTGGAAAGCCATCAAGTGGAAAGGATATACAATAGGCTAGGTAGATCCTTTATGCAAGTTTCCAAATGGGGCAACAGTTTGGCTGTCCGTCTTCCCGCCGTGGTCGTCGAAGCGCTCGCTCTCAAAGAGGGAGACGATATCGAGATTTCCATCGCCGGTAAACGCGACTTCAAGGTGGCCCGCGACCGGTCGAAAGAGAGGGCCCTCGATCAACTCCGTCGAATGAAGTGGTCCTTCCCTCCTGACTTCAAATTTGACCGCGAAGAGATCAATGAGCGATAAACCGTTCTTCGATACCAACGTGATCCTATACGCCTTCCGCCAGGACGATACCCGCGGCGAGGTGGCCGAAACTCTTCTGCACGCGGGAGGAGCGCTATCAGTTCAGGTCCTCAACGAGTTCATCGCCGTGGCGAGGCGCAAACTTGACAAGAGCTGGGAGGAGATTCGCCGCGCTCTTGACCTGCTTCGCGTCTTCTGTCCTGAGCCCGTGCCACTTACGGTCGAGGTCCACGAGCGAGCCGTCCAGATTGCCCAGCGCTACGGGTATTTGATCTTTGATTCACTCATCATCGCGGCGGCGCTCCGTGTTGGCGCCCGTACACTTTACTCGGAAGACATGCATGATGGTCAGGCGATCGATGGCCTTACCATTCGTAATCCGTTTCGGGGCTAGGCAAACGGATCACGCCCGCCGGTTCTCGATACTAGACTAGTGCTCTGACCGCTTGATTGACTTTCTTTGATAGCCGAACTGTTTTCTCGCAGCTTTTCGGTCGAACGTCCAGTTTATCCGGGTTCGGCGGCGATTAAGATCGCGGTTCTAGGCCGTCACTTCTCTGCGGAGGGTCTTTAGGTCCGGGAATCTACGGGTCCCGAGGCATTGCCGGGAGAGAAGACCGATTTCGATCCCGGTCTGGTTTAGCCAGCTTCCATGGGTTGGTGTGTAGGGGACGGTGAATCGGTCCTAGATTGGCCCTCCGGCCTCTTCGCCGAGCAGGCCGGTCAGTGAATTCTTTCGATGGATGTTCAGTTTGTCCCTAACCAGATGTATGGTACGGACTTCCGGGTACCGCTTCGCCTCTTCGCGGGCGACTCGGGCGAACGAACTGCCGAACGGCCGGGCGTAGCGAAGGTGAAGTGGCGCCCCGCCTTTGGTTCTATGGCGCAGAGTACGTTAGCAGTGCCGCATCTCTTATACTCACTATCCTGCCGGGCTTTGCGGCCGGCACCGCCAGTAAAGGCGGCCGAACTTCGGAATTGAAGAAGTCGTTCGCGTTAGAGTTCTCATTCCTTACGAACCAACAGGCATCACGTGCAAATTCCGCGGGCCGGATCTCGTCCCCGCTTACCTTCTCGCTATCCTTGCACAATCTCCGCCACATCGATCAAATACATCTGCCGTCCATTCCCGCCATGAGGCGAATCGACCACGACCTTGGTTCCATCCCTGCTGTAACGCGGATGTAGATCGCAGCGAAACTCACCCTTGTATTGTGGCGGCGAGTGCAGATGGCCCAAAGGCACTCGACGGTTTCTGGCAATCTCATACAGATAGGGATTCTGGTTTCGATTCTTGTCCGGATAGGTGTCGTTCAAGATCCATTTCTTGTCCGGCGGTAGATAGGTGCAGTGCCCGTTGACGATCATGACATCGGGGCCCACCACCTTTACTTCGCGCGTGCCGTCCCGATAGAAATAAAACTTTTCGCCATCCGACGGGTTCCACGCCCACGCGAGAATATGCTGCGGATCATGCCAGATGAAATGCGATGTCTTCCCGTAAGGATCCAGCACGAACATATCTTTGCCATCCTTCGTGGTCGTGATCAGCCGGGTGGTAAAACTCCGCAGCCCCGGTTTGCTCCAGCGATGCAAGAAACAGAACCGCGTGCCATCCGGCGAATAGAGGAGATGATTGACCCACTGCTTTGCTCCCGCGAAATTGCTTTGTTCATCTTTGACTGCGGCAACGTCTTGAATCGATGCCAACATCTGATGCTTACCCGACTGCAGATCCATCCGCCAAATGCCCGAGTTATCAGGCGCCAGCACGTCCCGGTTCGGATCGGCAATGCCCGCGTAGCCGTAGCCCGGCCGCGTGTCGTGTAGCCGCCTGAAGTCGCAATGGACCGCCCAGCGCGCATCGGGACTGATGGCGTAGATGGGCGCGGGCAGCGTCCGTTTCGTTCCGCTCTTGACATCCAGAACATGCGAGATAAACCGATCGCCTTCCCGATCATTCCAGATGATCTCCGACGAGGTCCCGGGCAGCCATTGCAGCATACAGCCCTGCTGCCATGACCAAGCGCGCGACGTGCCCAGTTCCGTCCAGCGATCGTTGTCCGCCAGATCGATCATGCCGATGCGAATCGTGTCGTCCGGCGTGGGTGTCCGGCCCTCGAACCCGACTTGCATGCCCAGCACCAAACGTCCCGTCGAATCGAATTGCCACTTGTCGTAGTATCCGAACCAATGAAACTTCGGGCCCTTGGTAAGCCGCGCGTATCGGAGGCAGCGGCCCGCCTTGCCCCAGCAGCCGGGAAAAAAAGGGCGTGGAGCCAAGCAGCGACAAAGCGGTTCTTCGATTCATAGGAATGCCTTTCAAAAATGCACTTTTAAAGCAAGCTGTAAAATGCGGCCATTACCGGCCGTGGTGATCTGACCGAACGATTGGCTGCTTAGCGGCAACGCCGGATTATACGCGGTGCGGGTTAGTAGCTGTAGAGGCGGAGTGTTGGTGAAGTTAAACGATTCTACGCGAAACTCAATGTCACGGTTCTCATGGAAGAACCATTGTTTATGCAAAGCCGCGTCAAAATTTACCAGGGCTGGCCCGCGCACTGGATTTCGTGGAGATGTCCCCACGGCGAGCGGCGCCGCGGGCGAGAAAACAGAAGTATTAAAAAAATGCCGCACCGTTTGCTCGCTGGTTGGAAGGTTAGGATCGCCGCTGATGTTCGGACGCTGCAACAAGCTATACGTTGCCGTAGTATTCGTCGATTGTTCAACATCGAAGGGTTGGCCATCCTGGGCCGTGCAGATGCCGCTTAGCTGCCATCCTCCTCCCAGCACATTGCGCCAACCCCGCAGCGGGAAGCGACGGCCGGCGCCCAAAGGAAGATCCCACACATAAGAGGCGACAAGGCGTTTCGGAACCGCGGCCGTCGAGACGGCTCTTTCAAGCCCCAGGTTGTAGATGTCAGCAGGCCATGATCCGCCAAGGAAGTTATATGCTTCCGAGCCATTGTCGATGTACTTTGCCCAAGTGAACGAGACCAGATAGCTTACGCCGCCGCGCAGTCGCTGTTCGGCCTTAAGCTGAAGCGAGTTGTAGTTGGAATTCCCGTAGCGGGGGTTAAGCGCTTCGACATAGTTGAAGTTCGGGTATGGCCGTAGATTGGCCGTTACCGGACTGGAGGTATTCTGCATGCGCCCCGCCTGCTGGGCGACCGGAAACGGTACCTGGTTGAGGTTAACGTAATTGAGCCGCCCGGTGTCGAGCTTCCGTCCTCCGGAGGCAACGTAGGAAGCCCCCAACACCACGGTATTCGCAATGGAGTGCTCCACGCCGAAATTCCATTGCTCGACATAGGGAGCCGTATTGGGTGCCTGCACCTGCACGTTGCCTCCAAACCCGAGATTAGGGTCGGTTAACGAGAACTGCGGCAGAATTACCGGACCGGCGGCCAGCGTTGACACCGGAGAAATACCAGCATTCGGACTCTGCGCCACTGAAGTGAACTCAAAGGGAAATTTGGATACGCCGTTCAGGGGATTGCCCCCGCCGCCGACAATCGGTGAGTAGAAAATGCCGAAGCCTCCGCGTATTACCGTCTTCTGATTCCCGAAAAGATCGTAGGCAAATCCAAATCTCGGGGCGAAATTCGTCCGGTCCAGCGGAGGCAGCGGTTGGGCTGCGCCCGCCAGCACACGGCCCGTCACCAGATCGAAGGTGGAACTGAGACCGCGCTTATCCTGGAGTCTGGTGTTCAAGTCATAGCGAAGACCTAGATTCAGCGTTAGGCGATTTGAAACCTTCCAATCGTCTTGCACAAAAAAGCCATACGATTCGTTGTTCATGATTTGGCCCGGATCTTTTACCGTGTATTGGGTCTGGTCCGCGAGTCCCAGAAGGAAGCTGGCAAAGGCGTTACCGGTGCTTGAACTGAAAGATCCGGGCAATGAAGTCTCGGCGGCGCGGAAAGCGAAGTAGCCGTTGTAGTACGTCGGCTGAAAAATACTCATTCGATAAATGCGCGCTTCCGCTCCCGCCTTCAGGTTGTGGCGCCCGCGAAGAATGGAGACGTTATCGAGGGCAGAGAACACCCGCTGATTGTCTTTCAGGTAGTTGCCGCTGGCGCTGCTGCCGAGTTGTTGAAGATTTGAGATGTCTATCGCCGGAAGACCGGCACTATTGGTAATGTTCGGAATGCCCAGTCCCGCTGCGATGTCCTGTCCGCCTAGATATGGAATGCTGTCTGTTTTCACTTGCAGGAATGAGCCGCGAAGTTCGTTAAAGACGGATGCCGAGAGCGTGCTGATCCAGGAACCCGTAATCGAGCGCTGCAGACCATGACTCGATTGAATGTCCCCTGATGCTCCCCGGAACGGTACCGCCGTCAGCGGATTCGAAACATAATTTGACCAGCGCGCAAAAAACGCGGTTAGTGCTGGAGACATTCTCGTCGATGCGAACGTCGTAGCGATAGATGTCATTGCCGGTACTGGTGGAGTTCTGCAGATTCTGCGATAAGCCGCCGTTGGAGGGCAGTGGATAGTAATTCAGCAACTTTAGAGCAATGGGGCTGATCCGGCTAACCGGAATCGAGTTTTGTGGAAAGGGGCTACGCAGCGTCTGGCCGTTCACCACCCTGGACGTCGCCGGATCGAATATCTCGCCCTGGGCGACCGCGTTGCCGGCCGAATCCGTGCCAATGACTCGGCCCAGATACTGGGATAGATCACCGCCCCGCATGCGCACGGTAGGCACGTTCACGTTAAAGACCGATTGCGAGCGCGTCGGTGTTATCTCAAAGTCTCCGAAGAAAAATGTGCGATTCCTGCCATCGTAGAGATGCGGAAGCACCACGGGACCACCGACCGTGGCTCCATACTGATTCTGTCGAAGCGTCGGTTTCTGCTGATTCACTGGGGCGAAATAATTCCGGGTGTTCAGCTTGTCGTTCCGAAGGAACTCCCATAAGGCGCCGTGCAATTCGTTGGTTCCAGCCTTGGTGGCGACGTTGACCAGTCCGCCGGCGGCGCTGCCAAACTCGGCCGAATAACCGCTTGTCGCCACCCTGAATTCCTGGACACTGTCCACGGGCGGCGGCTGGACCGGGTCGGCTCGCGTTTCCGGGGGCACTTGTGATACTCCGTCCACCAAAACCTCGTTGCCTCGCGACCGTACGCCATTGAAGCGGATGCGGCCGGAGTTGTCCGGTGCGGCGCCGGGTACTAAAGCGTTCAGTGAATAGATATTGCGGCCGTTGAGCGGCAACTGGGTTATCTTGCGATTGTCAATAATCGTTGCCACCGAGCCCGATTCCGTATTGACCATGGGCGCAGCGGCGGTAACTGCAATCGTTTCGGTAACAGAACCTAGCTCCAGAACAAAATCGATTTTGGCTGTCTGGTTGACGTCGATCTTCACACCGGATCGGCTGATCGGACGAAACTGCCGCATCGTCACCTCCAAGCGATAGTTGCCCGGCGGCACCGACGGAATGGTATACAGACCGGAGCTATTGGAACTCGCACGATAGTCAATGCCCGTATCGACGTTGGTCGCAACTACGCTGGCGCCGTCGATCGACGCTTTACTGGAGTCCGTCACGCTGCCGTTGATCTGAGAGTTAGTCGCTTGCGGCAGGAGAAGGCCGGCACTCCCAAAGACGCCGAGTAAGAAGAAGCCGGCACGCACGATGTGGTTGGTCATTGTTACCCCGGTGGGAATCCGCTCAGCTTTTGTAAGCTGGCTCTACCTACTTGTCCCTAAGGGTCCCGAATTCCTGACAAAGCAAGAAATTTTTATTGACTTCTTTGCTGGGCTAGCGAGGTCGGCGTACCCTCATCGTCGTGCAGGTCTGCCGCGAGTAAGCGCGACGATGTTTCGGCTTGCTCAAGATTCGTAATGAATTGCTGAATGTTTGGCTCCGCCGTGCCGGGGTCGCTTTCCCCCATCGACGTACGGGCGAATAGCAGCGCCACCTCGCCATACAGCTTCTCGGTGGCAAAGAACGCCCGAAGAAGCCGGCTCCGACTGTCGGAGGAATCAACATCGTTCGATTCGCCGGGGGGACTTATTTGCACTGCCTTCCTGTCGCCTACTATCGGAATGACAAGCTGACGGAACAGCCTTAACTCGCGCCCAAGAGCCTCTGCGTGATCCGAAAAAAGTTCGTGGAGACGCGATCTGGCCGAATCTGGAAGAGCCTGCAGAGAGGCGGGTGGAAAGCGATCCGAGAGATGCCGAAGCGCCCAGGCGTGCTTCAGCGCCAGACGAGCATGGTTGAGAATATTTAACGATATCCGGTCGGCCTCTTGATCTTGGGAACCGGAGGACGCTTTCACGTCCTCTCGAAGATACCGCTCCATGGCTTTCCGAATAGGGGACGAAAGACGTAAGACGCCACCTTCAGATATGATCGTGTTCTCACTCAATAGCTGCTGGCGGTGGGGCACTCTGGCGGCGGCTCTGGCAATGAGCTCGTCATTCGTGGCCAGATCGAGATGGATCCACGGTCGCAGATAAGGCGTCACGGCCGAGATAACCTGCGCCCGCCGCTCCGCCGAGACTACACGACCGGAAATCGTCAATTCGTCTAGCCGAGGCTTGCGTCGAAGCTCGACGGCTTCGCCCATGCACACTTTTAGCTGATGAAGACGATACAGAATCTGAATCTCGGCTTCCAGTTGTTCAGGGCCAGACAGGCGCGAGTGGGCAGCGCGCCCAGTCGTCCTCGCGCTGGCTGACGGAGAGTCTTCTGACTTCCAAGCCGCCCGAGGGTGTTCCGGCTCAAACAAGGAAGAATAAATCTCGAAGGGTTGTAATACCTTGATCGACTTGGTCTCCACGCGAAGCATATATGATCCTGCCGGCGAGGAGAACCAAATTTGCTGGATTGCAGGGCGGTCGTCCCGGGAGCGAAGCACGAGCTTGACTAAGACTCTCGTCTCGGATCGCTGAATTTCGATAAGGACAATGCGCTCCTTCGCTCGTTTTGGAAGCAACTCGGCGCGAACGTTGTAGCCGTCAACACTGCGCCACGCCAAAGCGCTGAGTGCAATCGACTGCGGTTGCCACTCTCTCGCTTCCATCCAGTGGAAAAAAACTCTTTCTAGTGAGCCGGAGCCGATTCCCGGCTGAAGGAGGTTCAGGGCCGGTGTAGGCTTCGGTGTTGGCGCAACGATTCGAGGCAATGATCCTTGCGACGAATCTAGGACGAAAATACGCCGGTCAGCAGAGCGCCACCGGGAATAACGAAACGAACCGTCTTCGGAACGAAGGCTGGCGTGAGCGCGATAGCTTTTGGGGTCGGACCAGATAGATAGCTGTCCGCGAACTACTCTCCGGACAGGAGCATATTGAACGATCGAATACTCGTATCTCTGAAAAGAGGCTTGGCTTCCAAACCGTCTGGCCGCAGACTCAAACTCTGCCGCCAGAGGTGCGGCCAGAGCCGTATCGAAGCGGTATCGTTTTTGTGAAGAAAAGAGAAAAAGACAGGCGATTAGGACAAGCGCGGCAACGCCCAGCAATCGCGCCCGAGAGTAGCTGCCGGAAACTGTCAATCGGCTCCGATGATACTTCTCCTCGTAAACGCGAACGCGCGTCGCAAAACCAATCTGCCAGCAGCGGATTCGCTTCGACGAGATACTATTGACCTGAGCATTGCGGTTGAGCAGAGCAAGTTCTTCTTCGAGTTCGGCCATGCGCTCGCGGCAGGCGCTGCAAATCGCCATATGATGCGCCGCCGTGCGCGCAGACCAGCCCGGCAATTCACCATCGAGAAAGCCGATCAGAGTAGCATCAGCGAGATGTTTTCCTGCCATTACTTTGCTCTGATCTTGTCCCGTTGAATCGTCTCTGATTCCCGAACTGCTTTCATTTTTCTTAGGGCCCTGGCTAGGAAAGTCGCGACTGACTTGGCGCTGATTCCGACGCGGCGGCCGATGTCTTCATACTTGAGAGATTGCAAGCGGAGCTCCAGAACCTGTTGCTCACGCTGGCTCAGCACCGAAAGCAATTGCGGAGTCAGGTTTAAATCGTCTTCCGCTTGCTCCATTCTCGCCGGGGAAAAATCTCCAATCTGTGCCGCGCTGATGCTCGCTCGATGCCTGTCCGTGTCTCGCCTGAACTTCCTTGCCTGGAACTGGACGACCGTCGTTGTCCAAGCCCTCGGATTGTCGATTACTCTTCCGCTGCGAAGTTCTTTAAAAAGGGAGAAGAACGCCTCCTGCACCAAGTCTTCCGCAATTAATGGCATGCCGCTCTCGCGGCAAGCGTAGCGGTAGAGTGTAGGACCCCAGGTCTCGAACAGGCTGGAGACCAGTTGTGATGCTTCGTCCGGCTGCATGGCGGAATGTAAAACCCATTGGCGTGGCTGGCGTAACGTTGCTCAGCCGCGTAGCTTCGATCTTATACGCAGGCGCCGCCGCTCCCTCAATCCGGATAGGGCGCTAGACTAGAACCCCAGCTATACAAGCGGCTCATATCGCTTCCAAACTGGTGATGGCTTACGACCTCTGCGGTTTTTCCATCAGACCAGTGCCGCTGAGGTCGCCGCGTTGCGATCCAGCTTGCGTAGCTGTCATGCGCGGAGTTCCGGATTTACGGCTCTTCGAGCACAACTCAGGACCTTTGCACGCGATCGATTCTGATCTGAATTTCTCCCGGCAGCTTTTCGCGATCGAAGGAAGAGGTCTACAACCTGAAAGGTTTTCATGCGAAAGTGCTCGCAGGAAACTCCTGATCAATCGGCAGTATCGGGGACTGCGGATTGTGGTCAGACTTCCAGCGCTCGCTATCCATCGCGAAATGCGGTTCAGGCGGCATCGGGAAGCGCTGCTGACGCTCGTACCGTTCTAAGTCATAGCCAGGCGAGATCGGAACCCGCATGAAATTCGAGAAGGCACGGAGACGGTTGGCAAAAGTCTTGCGGGCAAACGGCAAAGCCGCGTAGCGCCTTACCGTAGTTTCGAAATCTTCCGCGGATCTGCCTGTTAACTCGAGGACAACATCATGCGTTCCACTCTCGATGTCGAACGCGCCCTGCTTATGGTCTTCAACGTAATAGCGAAACCCGCTGATTTCGAACGGATCAATCCGCTGCATGCGGGCCACTTTGAGAAACATCCAAAAAGGAATGCTTAAGGGCCGGACCCGGTGGCCCAAAACCTTTTCCATGATGGCGGCCGCTTCGCGGGCGGACATTAGCTTCGGTCCTGCCGGGCGGTAGCGTTTGCCGGCGTGACTGGCCGGATCGCACAACACCGCAACGGCGGCACGGGCGATGTCTTCATTTGCGACGGGTGCGCTTCGGCTTTCGCCGGTGAGGACGGGATAGATTCCCAGCAGAGCTGCGAAGTCGAATACGCGCAGGACATTGTCCGCGAACCGGCCTGGGTTGATGATCGTGTGACCCACGCCTGGAATGGTCGAGAATAGTTGATCGACTAGCCAGGTCTGCCGCGTCATGAGCGACGGATGAGAGGGGCTTGATATCCATTGGCTCATTTGAACGATCGATTCGAGCTTCGCTTCCCGGGCAGCGGCCGCGAAAGCCGCTGCACTCTGGAGCATGTACGGATGGAAGAACGGCAGATAGTAGGCGCGCGAAGTTCCCCGCATAGCGTCCAGCAGTTGTTCGGGATCGAAAAGGTCGGCGACGACGGTCTCGGCGCCCAGCCGATCGAGCCGCTCACTCCTCTGGTCACGTCTACTGACGATCGCCTTCACCGGCCAGTCTTTTTCCCGCAGTTGTGCGACAACGGCAGATCCTGTTTTGCCGGTCGCGCCGGTTACTAGTATCTTCGGAAGCGGCATGGGAAGTGGCATGGACTATCTCACTTTTCAGGGCTGCCGGACGGCGCTGCGCCGGTTGAGCGGTTCTGCTGCAAAAGAATATTAAGAGGGCTTAGTGGCCCAAGCGGAATTAGGTCAAACTCCATGAGCTTGGCCTTGCCCAGCGGCAGCGCCTCCAATAAAGTGTGGGCCTCCTCGACCGTGTTCACATTCATCAGGAACACTACCCCGTTACGGTCTTTGCGAACGTACCACTGATCAATCTTGCCGCTCAGGTAAAGCCGCACAGTGCTGCTTACCTCATCCGGCATGACGCCTTTTCGAGCGCCGGCGGTCATATTGGCAGTAATGTGGCCAATGGCGAGGATCTTGGTGGTGGGCACCGCCGGGAACGGGCTGGGTGGTTCAGAAGTGCTTTGGGCGTGCAACATAGCGGCGATGGCAGTTGAGCCGAGAGCAAGAGAACTGAGTAGACGAGTCATTTAAATCTCCTAGTGGTTAGTTGTGTTGATGGAATAGATACACGGGCCGGAATACCTGTTTAAACATGCATGAGAGCCAGAGTTTCAAGTTATAAAGCAGCGGCCAAAGGCGATCAGCAATTTGGGTGAACCCTTAAAACGCAGGTTCCCGCGGAAAAATGCCCATGCCAAACTGCGCTCCTTGCGGACGAATTTGAGCCAAGCGCTGGAATCGGAAGATAGCCGGAGATCCGGGTTGCCGGTGTGGCCATTTGCAACCTCCAGCTTGCCGTCGCGGATGACGACCGTTGCCAAAGCCTCTTCGCCGCCCGTGAAGGTGAAGTGGTATGTCGCGTTCAGCCCTTTTGCTTTGCCGCGCTGAAATGTGCGCGGCATACCTTCCAAAAAGCCGCGAATCGAACTGGGCCGCAGGCCTCCGGAGACACGCTTCACTGTTTTATGCGGAAAGCGGCGCGAGACATAATCCTCCGCGTCGGAATCAGCAGCTACGTAGATCGTCTCCACCTTCTGCTGAAGCGGGGAGACAATCTCCTGCAGAAACTGCTTTCGGTTTTCGAGAAAGGGCGAAATCACTTCTTCGCCCGCCGGGCAAACTGCAATGCAGTACGCGGCTTTGTAATTAGCGCCGAACGAGAGGCTCTGCCACATGGAAACGGTTTCCGCATCCGTCACCTTCTTCCGGTAGTCCACAGCGCTTTTGCTGGCGGCGATCGACTCGACCCAATCGCCGAAGCCTCCCATAAACTCCCGGTAGTTGTGCGTGTAGCAGGCGGAGAAATCGAATCTCCCATCGGGCGAGATAGCGCCGGTCGGGCAGGCGGCGACGCACAATTTACAGCTCAGGCAGGGATTGTAATCGAGTGGGGTAGCCTCTTGATTGACCTCTGCATCCAGAAGCACCGTACCCAGCAGAATAAAGTTGCCGAAGACCGGATGAATGACGTTCCGGTGAATGCCCATCTTCCCGAGACCTGCCGCCACCGCTACCGGCTTGTGCGAGAGAACCCAGATTTTGCCGGGCCAGCGGTCGGCTTCCATCGGGAAGCCCATGGTGACATTTAAAGCCCGTATCCCCTGCTGCTGACAGGCCTGGGCGACTTTCCTTCCCACCTCATTGATGTCTTCTCCGGAGTGATGAAACTCGAGATTTGCCAGAGACCGTTGCGGCGATCGAAGACTTTCCCGGTTCATGCGGCAGACAAAGCTCATCAGAGTCTTTGTGGCGGGCATCGCGCGCAGTATGTCGTCCCGCTGATCTTCCATCTCCGGCCGGCCAATGGATACGAAACCAACGTCCGCTGCGCCAGAGTCCAGGGCCAACTTGCGGAGCCACGCGGCTTCCAGAACGATGCCGAACTTGCCGATTGGCGGGGCCGACTGAATCTTTATCACGGTCGGATGCTCTTGCAGGTTCGTCATGGTCTTACTCCCTCTTGGCCCTGTGCCTCCAGCGATATCGCCGCAGCCGTGACTCGTTCCGCCACATGCAGCGTTTCCGCAAAGGCAGTTTCACCAAGCGCTTCCTTTAGTTGCTGCTGGACGTGGTTCCATCGCCGCAGAGCCGCCCCCATCTGCGTCTGACCGGCGGGAGTGATAACGATATGCTTTTCACGCCGGTCTTTGCCGGGACGAGCGTCAATCCATCCACGGCGGCTAAGCGGTAGCAGCGAACGGCTTAAAGTGGTGCTATCAAGACACAGAATTCGACCGAGTTGGCGCTGAGTAAGCTCGCCCGCGCGGTGCAAAGTCTGCAGCAGGGTGAACTGCGTAATTTCGAGATCGGAGCCGCGAAAGTGTTTTCCGTACAACTGAGTTAGGGCCCGGGAAGCACGGCGCAGGTTAGCGCATGCGCACGGAAGAGGCGGCAACGTAGAAGCGGTCACACTAGATAGATGTAGATACATCTATTCCGGTTCAGAAAAAATCCCGGCTCGTTTAGTTAGAAGAGGCGGACGCCAATTGCGTACCCCATTCTTTCCTGAATGACGCTAAATTAGTTAGGTGACGACGCTTACCCGGCAACAGGCTATTGAGCGTTTGATCGCCGCCGAACCGGAAATCCGGGCCCTCGGGGTTGAACGGCTCGCGCTATTTGGCTCTGTTGCGCGCGATGAAGCCCGCTCCGATAGCGATGTCGATGTTCTCGTCCACTTTTCTTCTGACACCAAGACCTACGATTACTTCCTCGCGTTGTCCGAACTACTTGAGGCGCTGTTCGGCCGCGCAGTTGAACTGGTAACCCTAGAATCTCTATCTCCGTTCCTGGGTCCGCGCATTTTGAAGGAGGTGTAGGATGTCATTCGAGCCGCGTGACTATCTTCATCACATCCAACTCGAAGCCGACTATCTAGCTCGTCAGAGTGCTGGATTGAGCGTCGAAGAATTCTTACGGCAGAAAAACCGGGAGCAGGAAAGGCAGGCAGGCAAAAGCGGATCGGATAAACACGTTCGGCATGCTTTCTATATTGCTCTATGGTTATGGTTGCCGGGGGAAGGGTCGTCTGGCAAATAGATCCCGTTCACTCCAAGTTGAACTACCGAAGTCCATGCGCCTTTGGGTCCTCGTGCGCAAAGCTTTGTCTATACGACTGACCCGGCTCTATCAGTCGTGGCGCAGCGCGACAGCCGGGTCGACACGGCTCGCGCGCCGCGCCGGAATCGCCGTCGCAACCAGTCCGACTGCAAGCAATAACGCACAGACAACACAATTAACCAAAGGGTCGCTGCTGCTCACTTCGTATAGTTGGCTGCGCAGAAAGCGGCTCAAAAGCTGTGCGGCGCCGCAACCGATCACGACACCAACTATCGTCAGCCTTGCTCCGTTTCGCATCACGCTCGAGAGAATATCGTGCGGCGCTGCACCCAGTGCCATGCGAATTCCGAATTCGGCCGTCCTTTGACTCACCGAATACGCCAATACGCCGTATAACCCGACTACGGCCAGCGCCATCGCCAGCAACGAAAAACAACCTAACAAGAACATTACGTATCGCCGGTTCTGCATCGAGCGCGCCATTAGCGATTCCATGCTCCGAATCTTCCACATCGGTTGATTTTTGTCGATCGACCAGATGGCGCGTTGCACCTCTCGAGTCATCGCCATCGGATCGCCCTTTGTCTTCACCACCAATGTCGCAAAGATAAAAGGATCCTGCGCGTAGGGAACGTAGAGCTGCGGTGTTTCCGGTTCCGTGAGCGAATCATGCTTCGTGTTCGGAACGACTCCAACGACCGTTGCCCTTATCGTGGGCGAATTCACTCCAGCCATGTCCTGTTTGGGAATCAGCACCTGCTGTCCCACGGCATTTCCATGCGGCCAAAACTTCTTTTCGAAGAATCTGTTCACGATCACCACCCGCGGCGCGGCGATGCCGTCACTGATAGTAAAGAAACGTCCCTCCAACAACGGCATTCCGACGGTCACGAAATACCCCGGTGAAACCGCGTTGTATTCCGTAATCCAAGGCGCATTTGGCGGTGCCGGTGCCCGGTCGGGAAAGCTGACGAAGATCTCTGCTCCGTTTCCGCTGAACGGTAACCCTCTAATGTCCGCAGCCGATTGAACCCCAGGCAATGCGAAAACCTTCTCGACGACCTCGTTATGAAACTGCGTCTGTTGCGCGCCACTCGGATACTTATTCCTGGGTAGCCGATATTCAAGTGTCAATAGATGCTCTGTCTCGAAGCCCGGATCAATCGAAACCAGCTTCTCGATACTCTTCACCATCAGCCCAGCGCTCACCAGCAAAATAAGCGCGAAAGCCACCTGTCCGATCACTAACACCCCACGCAGCCTTCCGTGTATGATTGCAGCGCCTCTCTGCCGCAGTGCGTTCATGGCCTCGCGCCGAGCTAGTAACGCCGGCGCTATTCCGAAAAGCAATCCGGTCAGTAGCGATAACGCCAAGAGAAAGATCAGTACCGGAGCGTTCAACCCGACTGAAAGATCTTTTGGAATGTCATCGGAGTAAGCAAGCATCAACCGGATTCCGCCCTCCGCAAACCCGGCACCGAATAAGCCTCCAAGCAAGCCGACCACCACACTTTCGGTCAAGAGCTGGCGGATCAACCTGGGTTGTCCCGCGCCTAATGACATGCGAACCGCGAATTCCTGTCTGCGCCCAAATGCCTGCGTCAATAACAATCCCGCCACATTCGCGCAACCGATCAGAAGCACGCACATGACGGCCCCCGCCAGCAGCAACAAAACCAACCGCAGATTCTGCACCAGCATCTCGTGCAGCGGCAGCACTACTGCACGGCGATTCCGATTCGTCTCCGGGTACTGCTTTGCCAGCTCTCCTGTGATCGTCCCCATTTCTGCCCGCGCTTGCTGCATCGAAACGCCATCCGCCAGCCTGCCGAGCGCGGTGACGCTGTTGTGCGCTCGATCCGGCACATAATTCGGATACATCTCGATCGGAAGCCAAACGTCGGCCGAAAGGAATGGGGTCGTGAACTTCCGCGGTGCGACGCCTATAACCGTGTACGCTTCACCATTCAAAAGCACTCGCCGGCCGACCACGCCTGGGTCTGCTCCAAACTTCCCCTGCCACACTTCATAGGCGACAACACAAAGATGGGGTCCGCCGGGCCGATCCTCGCCACGCGCAAAGAATCGCCCTCGCGCAGGTTGAACACCCAGCATCGGGAAGAAAGTCGAGGAAACAAATCCGCCGATCAGGCGCATCGGTTCCTCTATGCCTGTCAGATTCACGCTCTGGAATTGCAGTGCCGACATGCTCTGAAACGAGCGCGCGCGACTCCAATCCTCCAGATCGGCCGGTGAGATGGAAGTGCGGCCGCTGATTCCATCGCTCCCAAATAGCAGAACCAGTTGCCGCGGTTTAGGGTAGGGAAGCGGCCGCAGCAATACCGCCTCGAGCACGCTGAAGATCGCCCCATTCGCGCCGATCACAAGTCCCAGCGTCAGTACAGCAGTAATCGTAAACAGGGGCTGCCGCAGCAGCATGCGCGTCCCGAAGCGGAAGTCCCGGAAGAGATCTTCCAACCAGCGCGTGCCGCGGGCCTCCCGGCATTCTTCTTTGACCTGTTCAACGCCGCCGAACTCCTGACGCACTTGCCGACGCGCTTCTTCCTCGCTCAACCCTTTGCTCTTGAGGGCTGAGACGCGTTCCGCAATATGAAACTGGAGTTCCCGGCTACGATCTTGCTCTAATTTGTTGCGTCGCCACAAGCGTGACCACCACGTCATTACGCACCCTCCTCAGCCAGCTTCAAAATTAGACCGACTGCTTCGGCTAGCCGTTGCCAGCTCGCGGCCTGAGTTTCTAAATGGGCTCGCCCTTTTTTTGTCAAACGGTAAAATTTGGCGTCGCGCCCGGTTTCCGTTTCCTTCCAATCGGACTTCACCAATCCTCGATTTTCTAGTCGGTGCAAAGCGGGGTATAGCGAGCCTCCCGGCACTTGCACGATATCTCGGGAGATTTGCTGCAGGCGTTGCGCGATGGCATACCCATGTACCGGCTGCACTGCGACCACTTTTAAGATCAGTAGGTCCAGTGTGCCTTGTGGGAGATCGGATTTCGGCGAGAGATCGGGACCAGTCATAGAATTAGCTTCTACCTATATCGTAGCTCCGCTATAGATAGAAGCGCAATCTATTGGGTTCGAGCTGCGGGGTAGCTTAATACAAAGGCCGATCGGTGGAACAATGACTTTCTCAATTACTTACTCAGCGATTACTAACGTGGCCGCGATCGCTACTACGTTCTTCACCCTGTCGTCTTTCTGCATCGGCACAGGCTAGATTTGCATTAGCACGGTTTTACCTCTTCCACCACATCCACATTCCTACGCGATGAGATTATTGAGCGGATTTCTACAAATCCTTCAGATCATGATCGGCGAGAGGATTCTTGAAAAGTAAGAAACGAAGGCGTGAAGGATTGGTTTGCACACCGGGAGATCGTAGATCTCCCGGTGGATAGATAAAAACTAAGCGCGCAGCTCGTGCAGGGTCTTGCCGACGGCTCCCGGTCCGAAATCGACCCGCGCATCTTTTAGGCTGAGACCCACTACTTCAATGCGCTTCAAATCCAATGTGCCGACACCTGCCGCTTCGGCGAGTTTCAGAGAGTTGTCGCCGCGAATGAAACAAGAACTGCCGCGATCAGCCGTTGGATCGTAGCTCATCACGCCCATGCCGACAGCATCGACACACACCGGATTGCGACCGGCGAGAATGACACCCGGCGTCATGCGCTCCAGGCCTTTCAGCCACGGACCTTCGCCGCCTCGCACGGTCTCGACGCCATCCACAATAGCGAGGTCGATGGGGCGGATTCCGACTTGATCGATGGCCACGCGCGGCACTCGATAGCCGGGATCGCGCGGTGATTCCGGATGCAGTTCCGCCGCGACGCCGGAAGGCGCTTTGGTCTTTCCTGCATGCAGCACATCGCCGCGTTCCTGCGTGGGAGACTCATTGCCACTCGCGCCGCAATCGCTGCCGTAGAGTGAACAAGGCGTGTCGCCGAAGTTGTTTTTCATCGACATGGTGACGCCCGCGATCCAGTGGTTTTTCAACTTGGCGAACGAGCAGTATACATCGCAGTCCACAAAGGCCTGGTTCAGATGGTAGGAAGGATACATGTAGCCGCCCCAGGGCACCTTCAACTTCACATAATTCTTGTAGGGGCCGAGATTCTGGACGTTCACCCAGTCGACCTTTGTCCCCAGATTGCTGATAGCGTTTACGTCGATGCCGTAGCGCGCCCACAGCGCCAAGTCCTGGGTGGCCGGGAAAAAGCTCTCGATAATCCGAACACGCTTTGCACCCGCTTTTGCCAGCAACTGCACCGTTGCCGCCAGGCTTTGGGGATCGGTCCGGTAAGGGAGATTCGGATCCAGCGGGAATCGTGCCGGATTGCCGGTTAAATTGATCTTCATCCCTACGGTCTTGCCACGCACCAGCGAACCAATGCCGCCGATATCGTTGAATGCCTTTGACAACTGCGCGCTGAAATCTTTGTAATCCCGGCAGCGGACTATCGCCACACTGCTGGATGGAGCCGCAGCGCGGGCTTTGCCGGAAAGAGCCAGGCCTGACAGCACCGCTCCTGAAGTAGTCAACATTTCGCGTCTGGTGACGACGGTCATCGGTATCTCTCCTTTCCGTTATCGTATCGCTTTTTGGGGCGCTGTGTATGATCGTGGACGAAATGGCCTTATCTATCTCGCAACTCATCCCGCGCCGCCGCGTTCTGCAGGGGTTCGCCGGCGCGTCCGCATCGCCCCTGTTTGCGAACATGTTTGCTCAAACGAAGGACCGGCCAACTGGCATGTTTCTGGCGCTCAACAGCGTGCTGGTCAACAACCGCGTGAAGTGGCCGGAGTTCCCTGCCCTGGCCGCTGAAGCGGGCTTTCCGGGTGTGGATATCATGCTCGATCCCGCAATGGAAGCGGGCGCAGATGCCACCAATGCATTACTTCAGAAGCTGAACCTGCGGGGCGCGGCGATAGGTTTTCCGCTGGAGTTCCGCAAGGATGAGACAGCATTCCAAGCCGGTCTCGAAAAGCTCGATGCGCAAGCCCAGTTTGCCGCCGCTATCAAGACTCCGCGCATGGTCACGTATATCATGGCTTCCAGCGAAACGCCGCGCGCCGAACTGCACGACCTCTTCAAAAAGCGCTTCAGCGCGAGCGCGAAGATACTGGCTAAACACAAGGTGCGCTTAGGACTCGAATTTCTTGGGCCGCTGCAGTTCCGCAAGGCCAAATATGAATTCATCTGGCGTATGAACGATATGCTGGCCTTCGCGAAAGAGTGCGGCCCGAACGTGGGTTTGCTGCTCGATTCGTGGCACTGGCACCATGCCGGAGCCACTACCGATGACATCCTGAAGGCGGGCCGCGACCGGATTGTGCATGTGCATTTCAACGACGCTCCTGATTTGCCTCCCGAGCAGATCCGGGATGACCAAAGACTGCTGCCGGGCGAAGGCGTGATCAATTTGACGGGCTTTTTGCAGGCGCTACAGAAGATCAAATATCACGACGCATTGAGTGTCGAGGTTTTTGGCCGGATGAATAAGGAGACTCCAGAAAATGCGGCGCGCAAGGGGTATGAGGCTTCGGTGGCCGTGTTTAAGAAGGCTGGGATACCGCAGTAAAGGATCACCTGCTGCCATTCAACGATTCGATCATCGCGGCGACCGCTGCCGGGCAGAGCCATGCAGCGATGACCGGAAATCTGCGCCACTTCCAGAAGATCCCAAGACGGAGCGTTATCCAGTCCTGAGAGGAGCGCTTCGCTGCTCGATGAATCGTGCTGATGAGACTAACCTCGGTTACATCGTTTGCGTAATCAGCGTTACCGCTGTTGTTTCACCATCTGCCCCACCACAGCTCCAAACGCCGGCAGCTTGATGTTCTTCAGATCGATATTCGTATCGTCGATCTCAAAAGAGGAGATCAGGCTCTTGCCTTTGCCCGATTTGATTCCCTGGTTTGCTAAGTCAAGGCTCACGGTTTGCGGTTGCCTGGTGAAGTTCAGTGACACGAGTACCGCTTCGCCATCTTTGGTTTTCCGCAAGAAGGAGAGGACCGAATCGTTGCTGGTGTCGACCGGAATAAAATCGCCTTTGGCTAGTTGGGCATTAGACTTCTTCAATTCGATCAGCTTCTTGTAATAGCTGAGAATAGAGCGCGGGTCTCCTTCCTCAGCCGCTACGTTGACAGTTTTATAGTCGTCGCCAACCGGCAGCCAAGTCTTCGCACTCTCACTGAAGCCGGCTTGCGGGCCGCTGCTCCACTGCATGGGTGTGCGTTCAGCATCGCGCCCTTTATCCTCGGGCCAGCTCAACTTTCCCTTCGGGTCCTGCACTTGATCTTTGCTGGTGGGCACATGATCGACCATGCCGATCTCCTGCCCGTAGTACAGCAGGGCTGAAGCGCGAGGAGTAAGCAGAACCGTAGCGAGCAGCTTCGCAAGCGCCGGATCGCGCGTGCGGTCCCCAAAGCGATTCAGGCTGCGCGAGTTGTCGTGATTTTCGAAGGCAAACAGCGGGATGTTGCCTTCCAGCTTGGTTTCCGCTTCGCCCAACAGATTGCGAAATGCCGGGACGGAAAGCTTGTTGGAGAAGCCGAGTTGCAGGTCCATGGGCAATTGCAATTCGTCGCGGTTGCGGCCGTACATCTTCAGCAGGTCGCCGATGCCATTCACGTAAGTCTCACCGATCAGAATGCGCCCCGGATACTCGTCTACAACCTGGCGGAGTTCGCGCAGCACCTCATGCACCGGTCCATAGTTGTCCGTGTAAATGGTTTTAACCGCGCGATCGCCGAACTCGTTTCTCTTTCCTGTGTAGGGTTCGTCTTTCAGCTGCGTGTCCTCGAACATGCTGGTAAGCGCATCGAGGCGGAACCCTGCCATGCCCTTATCCATCCAGAAGCGGCAGACGTTATACATGGCTTTCCGGACTTCCAGATTGTGCCAGTTGAGATCGGGTTGTTCTTTGTAAAAGCGGTGATAATAAAACTGCTTGCGGGCAGGAACGTACTCCCAGGCAGAACCGCCGAACAATGAAATCCAGTTGTTCGGCGGTTTGCCGTCTTTTCCGTCTCTCCAGATGTACCAATCGGCTTTCGGATTGGTACGGGTAGACTTGGATTCGATGAACCAGGGATGTTTATCGGACGTGTGGTTCAAGACAATGTCGCAAATCACCCGGACATTGCGCTTCTTTGCTTCCGCAATCAGCCGGTCGAAATCGGCCATGGTTCCGAACTGCGGATCGATGCCGCGATAGTCCGAGACGTCGTAGCCGAAGTCGATCTGCGGCGATGGAAAGAAGGGAGCGATCCAGATAGCATCGACGCCGAGATTTTTCAGATAGTCGAGGTGCTCCGTAATGCCGTTCAGGTCGCCTATGCCGTCGCCGTTCGCATCGCCAAAACTGCGAGGGTAGACTTCGTAGATAACAGCGTTACGCCACCAACCGGAATGATTCGGCAAATCAGCGGCAAATGCCGGCAGGCCCACACAGCCCAGCAGAAAACATCGAAAAGCAGCGCGCATACATACCCCTTTGACCGGACACTATTATTACGCGAAAAGAAGTGAGGACGCCCCCATCCTGCCCTTGGCAAGCTCAGCGGAAGCTGATTGGCTGGCGCAGTGCCTTTAATGGATATGGACTTCCTTGTCGATCGCCAACCTCGCCCGGCGCCGTATGCCTCCTATCCGGTTATTGTCCATCGGCTCGTCCGTTTCCTCCACACTTCTCTCAGACCCCGCCTTCCGGCGACGCCGCCCTTCGCTATCACTTACCGCCATCAGGTGGTGAAAAGGACTTACACATTCGCGCTGTCGAAGTAAGCGTCCGGCGGACACCTCATTGACAGACTAGGCGGCGCGCAGCTTCGCCAGCCTTTTAAACCGGAAGCGATTGCGGATTTTGCTCGAGAAATATCGTCCTCGCGACTCGGAGGCCAGAAAGTCCCGGCATTGCTCTCTGGAGAACTCGCAGTAGCGATATCCGTCGCCGCTGGTGAACCTCGGGTACAGCAGGCGACGCTGTGCTGCATACGCCGCCGCTGCTCTCTCCCCACCCGCATCCGACCCCGCGTTCTGCGCACCGCGCAGCGAACGGGGTAGTTCTTGCGTCCCACTGCAACCGCGCGCAGCGAGCGTTCCGCCGCATGTTCGTCCATCTCGACGCGGCCATACTGGCAGAACAGCGCCAGTGCACGTCCTTCACCGGACGCTTACCTCTCGAAAATGTTCGGCACACCAATAAAAACGGCCGGATGGTTTTACCCACCCGGCCGATTCTTCGGCGAAGCTAAGGGCTATCTATTTAGGACAGCCGATCGCCTTCATGGTCGCTTCCGAGAGCGGCCGCGCATTCTTGACTGCGGGCGGCATGCTCTGGCTGGTGCTCGGTACCAGATAGACTTCCACGCGACGATTCTTGTCGGCTTCCGTCGTTTGGGAACCCTTGCGTTCCTTCGTATTCGAAGTTCCGCACTGGCCCGGTCTCGTTTCCGAGGTCTGCTCCGTACCCACCCAGTCAATCATGATCCGTGAAGGATCGATGCTGGCGCAGGTACCGCTTCCGCCACTCAGAACACCGGCGGCATTCAGCACGCGTTGCTCATCGAGGGCAGTCGGCGCGGTGGCGCGGCGTCCCCGGCGAGTTGCGGCTGCATTGGTCCGTTCGTCCGTATCGCGATGACCGACCAGGATGATCTTGTACTCACCACTGGACAGCCGGGAAGCGGCGTCATCGATAAGAACACGCTTACCGCAGTTGTTCACCCGCGCATTGTTCTTGGCGAAGACGATATCGTCCAGCCGGACAAATTGCGGTTCACAATTCACCGTAATGTCCGTGGTCTGTGAAGCGGTCTTCCCGGCTTCGTCAGTCACGGTCAGGGTTGCCGTTACCGTCTTGGTCTGGGCTTGAGCGCCGTTCTCGAAGTTCAGAGTCGATGCATCGAAAGTCGCATTAGCGCTGGTGTCGTTGCTGACGCTGCCCTCGCTGACAGTCCACTTATAGGTTGGCGTTCCGCCGCAAGCCGACGGAGTCGCTGTGCCCGAAAGTTGAGCCGTATGCGTGCCGCTGGTATTAGCAGCGCAAGCCAGAGTGCTCGGCGTTGACGTCACGCTTGCCAGAGTCGGAGCTGATTCGTCCACCGTTACCGACGCGGTAGCCGTCACAGGCTGAGGCGGCGGAGCGGGCGTGGGAGCAATCCAGCAACGTTCCGGGAATTTCTTCGGCTTCTCCATCGGCGCAGGCGGAGGATTTGTGTCCTTAACCGTCACACCGATATTGAAGGTTCCCGTGTTGTTTGGAGTGAAGCTGAAGTCTGCACTGTCACTTCCCTGAGTTGCACCGTTAACCGTCCATGCGTAGGAGAGCTTCTGCTCGCCGGCTGCCTGGATATTGGCGTGCAGGTTAACTGGCTTGCCCTGGCAAATCGTACCTTCCGCTCCGGTGATTGTTACAGCAGCGAGTGGCGGGGGTGGCGGCGGCGCTTCCGGCATCGGCGGACACTTGCTTTGGCCGAGATAGAAAACCAAGCCAACAGTACCCTGGAAGTTGTTAATCAGATTCTTTGACGGAATATAGATGCCGCCTGTGTTGTAATCCGGCAAGCCGTAGGTTGGATTCCGGGAAGTAAAGCCACGCGCATCCAGCCGCAAACCGAAATGGTCTGACAGATGGAACTTCACGCCGCCGCCGTAATAGACCGCAACCTGAAGATTGTCGTTCAGGTTCGCCGATTTATAAAGGGCGTTTACCTGTGGCTGGCGGGCCAGACCTTTTGCAGTATCGGTCGGGGTAAATTGGATACCGGCAACACCCACCGTTAAGTAGGGCTGTACCCGGGATCCGCGTGGCGTTAAATTGACCACCGGTCCGGCGCCAAAGATATAGTTACGAGCGCCAAAGCTGTAAGTGGGCAGTGGCGTCCCAGTAAGCGCACCGCTACCGGCGGGATAGTTGCCCGTAGAACTGCGAAACTGAACGTTCGCCTGAACATACTCGAAGAAGCCTTCGATCCCGACATACTTACTTGGATTGACAGCTCCCCGGATACCGGCGACTCCGCCAGTTACCAAGTGAGTAGTCAGTCCGCGATTTACCTGGCCATAAGTGCTGACGCCGCCGAACGGGTCAATTTCGACCAGATCAGGCATCGCGTCTTCACCACTGGAAGACATCATCTTTTGGGGCTGCTGCGCATTGGCGCCAGCTCCCCCTGATGCGTCTGAATTATCCTGTCCGTAAGCAGCAGGCCCTAAGGCCAGCGCCGCACATAGAACAGCAGAACTGAGCGGCCTACGTTTAAGCCGATTAACCATCCTTCTCCTCCAAAGCAGAACTCATTTCAACACCGCTATTGATGTTAGTTTCGCGCGTTCGATTACCCAAAATCAACACAAAAGCATATTCTTTTCAACATCCAACCCTACCAGAACAGGTCGCACTAAGCTAGACCGGGAAGCATCTGGCACGAAAGTTGAGCCGGATTTTTGTTCCAGACCAGCGGTTGCCGAGTAAGTAAAAGTACCCTTTCAGAACTCTTTTTCGACCGGCTTGCTCAGATCTCTATTCACTAGAGGTGATCGCGCGGGTTTTCATTGCGGCCATCTAGTCCCGGTAGATAATGCCCAGATCTCCCGTCAAGCCGTAAATGCGGGTAGCGGCGGGATCCGGTTTCCAGAGCTGCCGGATGCGGGTCAGCGGCAGGGCGCTTTCGATTTCGGTCCAGCTTGAGCCTTTGTCTTCGCTATGGTACAGGCGGCCATACTCCACCGCGAAAGCGCGATTCCCGGCGCCATAGATCACCGAATTGACAGTCGAGGAGGGCAGGCCGCCCGCAGAGTGCGTCCATTTCTCTCCATCTGACGAAAGGTAGAGGCCGTTTCGCGTAGCGGCCATCATTGGCACTCCCTCTCCGGCTGGCATCGCGATATCGTTGATCTCCGCCGCGGAACGCGGAAACGGCATCGCGGCCCACTGCTCGCCGCTATCTTTCGAGACAAACAAGCCAGCGGCTGTTTGTGCGATTAGAATTGGGCTCGCCCCCGGCCCAACGTAAAGGCCTGTTACAGCCGTTGTGTTCGGAATCGATGCCAGGGTCCAATGAGCACCGGTATCCTGGCTCTTTAGCAAACCTAGATCAGTGGCTGCAAACAGCAGTGACTTGCCATTCGACTTAACGCCGTAGAGCGCGCTCACATCCGAGAGTGTCACGCGCTTAATAATCGGCTTCGGCGTTACCCTCCGCGTGGTGGTCCGGCTATGCGATTTGCCGCGCCGTGCAGTGGTCTTGCTACGCTTGGCCGGGGCGGATTTCTTTTCCGCAACCGAAGGCGCAGGCGGCATTGTCACTAGCAGCACCGGCAGCGCCTTCCAGATCGAGCCGCCGTCAATCGATTTATACAGCCCATGCGGGCTTGCTCCCAAGAGAGTTCGATCTTCGTCGGGAAGCCCGGTAATGGCCTTCAGATGGACACCGCCCAATCCCCGAGTCACATCCATCTGAGACCAGTTCTCTCCTCGATCTTTGCTGACGAAAATCCCGGTGGAATCGCCTTCCTGAGTCTCAATAGCGACTAACTTGCTTCCAGAAATGGTGACTGCGCTAATCACCCGATCGACAAAACCGTTACTAGCCGGAACGATTCGCTCGCCTCCGTTCTCGCTCTTGCCAATGCCTTCGTGCTGCAGCGCCGTGTACAAAATCTGTGAATTCTTCGGGTCGAAAGCCATGGAGTTGGCCTGCGTATGAGTGAGCGTCTTCCAGGTTGCCCCGCCATTCAACGACTTGAATAGGCCGGTCGTGGTTCCTGCATAGATGACCGACGCATTGGCGGGATCCTGCCTGATGACGTGCGTTCGCCTTGAGGTGTTCGGAATGCCCATCAGCTTTTTCCACGAGTCGCCGCGGTTCGTGCTCGCGTAGATCCCGCTGCAGGCGCTCGCGAAAATATTGCTGGGATCCGATGGGTTTACAAAAATCGAAAACACGTCGGAGTCGTCGATCATGCCGGTATGAATTGACGACCAGGTCTTCCCTCCATCCACAGTCTTCCAGGGAAGATGGCTCGTGCCTGCGTATAGGATATTCGCGTCTTTGGAGTCGAAAGTGACTACCGTAATGCCGCGCATCTCGAGGTTGGCTTCGTCTGAAGCGCGAGTCCACGTCTTGCCGGAGTCGTCGCTTAGCATCACCCCCGTGGTTGTGCCTGCGGCGAAGCGGGATGGTTGACTCGGCGCATATGCCAAAGCTCTTACCCCGGCCTTTGCAATATCTGGGGCTAGGGTCCACTTTTCCGAGCCATTGCGGCTCTCATAGAGACCACCGCCGTCGGCAGCGATTACTCCAACCAACAAATGTGCGCTGTCTTCCGGATCCACCAGAATCGAAGCCAGTTCGCTCAAATGCCGTTTGGGGAAATCCACCAGACTCCAGTTCGCCCCGGCATCCGCGCTTTTGAACAGAAGCGAATTCTTCGCTCCCGCAAGCAGAACCTGTGAGTTGGAGGGATCGACCGCAATACTGGTGGCCGTACCGCCGAAAGGACCTGCGATATGCCAATCCGCGATAGTTTCTGTCGCCGCATAAGCAGCGGTGCAGATAGCGGCAATCCCGGTCAGGATCGCCAGGGAGGAGGTGCGTCTTCTAATCATTTTTCCGGGATTCTGTTTCAGAACCAGTCAGTCACTCTTATTGTGACCGGTTTCACTGAGAAAATCTCAACCGGGCATTTGATTAAACTGAAAAACCCGGCAAGCATTCCACGTCCCAGAATAAACAAAGGAGAGCCTTGTGGCTCTCCTTTGTTGCGCTTCACGCCCGTTTATCCTCAGCCGACGTTGGCTATATCCTGCGGGTCTTCCGCCACAAGCCGAAGCCTGCCAGCAAGCTCAATCCAGCCAGCGCAAAGCTGGCCGGTTCTGGCGTCGGTGTCACAACCGCTGTCCCGATAAGCGTACCGGCTGGAAGGCTGACGCCGAATACCTGGTCTATAGTCCCCGCTAGAGCTTCACTGAGGGCCAGATTGGTCATTCCATTCGCCATTGAAATATCGAACAAAGCGACATTGTTCAGCGTCGTCGAGCCGGAGATCACCTGCCCGAACAGCGTATTATTCGTCACATTAATAGCGAAGTTCTGTAGATCCGCTGTCGTGCCGGAACGCGTGAAAGCCAATCCTCCGCTGTGGTCAATTACCGACGAAGTATCTCCGCCGACAATCGGAAATGATGCAGCCACATCCGGGCTGGTGGCCAGGGTAGCAGGGGGAACGGGAGCCAAACTAAAGCCCGCTGCCGTTAAGGCCGACAACGTGCCCGTATCGAAAGTCACCGTTGTAGAACCGGTGTTGACAGGAGCAGCGCCTGCTGTTAAGGGGAACAACAGCGCGACAGCAACTATCGCGAGATGAGAAATTTTCGTTGGTAAAAGCATGCAGTTATGGAATCGATTCCTTTCATTGAATCAGGGCTGTGACGCCCGGTCATTAGAGGCACTCGTTCTCCCCTGAAATCTGATCGCTTAAAGGTCATTTCTGCAACGCTAAACTACAGCAATGTAAATTCATCTTCACTGAAGCAATTTTAAGGTTGCTCCAAATGAAGCAGCCTCCTCGGCGATCTTCAGAATGTCAATAGAATCAACCATATAGCTAAATAAAATAGGGACAGACCCCCTTTTTTCCCAATGCAATCAATAAGTTAGAAATCTAATAAAGACAGACCCGATAGGCTCTTCCTCACCGAGTGACTGTATGACATCAAACACTTTTCTACCAGCAGTAAGCTACTAAATGGGGACAGACCCCGTTTTTAGACCCAATTTTAGACCCAATTTTGCTATTTCAGACCTCGGTTCCGCTTCCCGGCAGACCCGGATTCACCAGGATCCACTCGTCCGCGACAGTCACATTCAGCTCTCCCTGGTTCAGCCTTACACGGAGCCGGTCCCCCCCGGCAGTCTGCCCGGCCGCCCGCACCACGCGACCCTCGGCGTCCTGCACAATGGCATACCCCCGCTTGAGCACCGCTATCGGACCGAGTTGCGACAAATTCGCCGTCGCCGTATCCAGCCGTCGTCTCGAAATATCCAATCGCCTCTGCGCAGCGAGAACTACAGACTCCTCGAGAGCCGTCACCTTCTGGCTCCGAGCCGCCAGCACCTCGATCTGTCCAAGCCGTGCCGCGAGTTGTTGACTCCGGTGCATACTCCTGGCCACGCGGAGCCGTAGATCGGACTGGGCCAGGCGATTTGAAACCCCCTCCCATTTCGACCGCGCGCCAGCCACCCGCATCTCCTCCGCCCGGCGCAGTTGATTTTCGGCATCATCCAGGATTTGGCTTCGTTTCATGATCTGGCGCAACAGCAGCCGCCCAGCACGCTCGGCCCCGGAGTTCTCCAGGCGCCGGTATCCCGCCAGCAGCCGGTAACGCAGCGCCTGCGAGAACTTCGCCCGGCAATTTACGATCTGAACGAGCAGGCTCTCCCGGGTGCAGATCACGATCTCCGCCGCAGCCGACGGCGTCGGTGCCCGGTAGTCCGCGACAAAATCGCAGATCGTAAAGTCTGTTTCATGCCCCACCGCCGATATCACGGGAACTTTCGACGCCGCCACGGCCCGCGCCAAGGGCTCCGCGTTAAAGCTCCATAGATCTTCAAGTGAGCCGCCCCCGCGTGCCACAATCACCACATCCGGCCACGGCCCGCCGCTGCCGCTATCCATTTCATTAAATTCGCGCAGTCCCTGGCAGACCTGCTCTACCGCGCCCTCGCCTTGCACTTGCGCCGGGAAAAGGCGAATGTGCAAGCCGGGAAAACGCCTCTCCAGAACGTGCAGCATATCGCGCAAAACCGCCCCTGCTTGCGAGGTCACCAACCCAATCCGTCGCGGCAATCGCGGCAGCGCACGCTTCCGGTCCGCCGCAAACAAGCCTTCATCCGCCAGCTTTCGCTTCAATTGTTCGAATGCAACTTGTAGAGCGCCAGCCCCCTGCGGCTCCAGCAGTTCTACAATCATCTGGAATTCGCCCCGCGGCGCATAAACATCCAGGCTCCCCCGCGCAATCACCGCCAGCCCATCCTGCGGCCGGAACTTCGCCCACCGCGCCGCGCCTTTGAACAGCGCGCACTTCACCTGCGAATCACGGTCCTTCAAAGCAAAATAGTAATGTCCCGCCGCTGACGGCCGGCACCCCGAGATCTCTCCCGCCACCCAAATGGACTGGAAATCCCGCTCGAACAGCCGCTGAATTCCCGCGTTCAGCTCGCTCACCTGGTAAACGCGTCGGTCAGGACCAAACCCGAAAGCCATCTGCCCCTGCTGGTGTGCATCCTCGTGTGCTTGATTGCGCTGCATTTGCTCCTATCTTCCGCTAACCTCGTCTGCTTTCACCCGGCGTTCCGGTGCAAGATTTCTGCCAAATAGCGAATCTCGCTGATCTTGATACTGGTACTCTTTTCGAACGGAAGCCGAATGCTTCATGGTCTTCGGCAACGTCGATTCGAACCAGCACAGCGTTTCGAATAGTCGCCGGAACCCGGGCCTTCAGCCTGCAAGGCCCGGCTAACATCCGCAGCATAATTAAGGCTATTTCCCGGTTGCCTTTCGGCGGCCACTACCCGGAACTCCGCAGCGAAATAGAGTCCGCCATCCTTAAATGCAGCCTCCCAATTATCAGTGTCACCGTCAGGAAACCGCGAACAAAAGCATCTGTGCACAGCGTGAGTAAAGATCGCCCGGCCCAGACTCCCAGTCATACCGTGAGCTGATCATGCTAATCCCCCGGCGGAGGAAGATATTTTATTTCCCCGATGAAATCAGTAAGGCTTTCGTCGATTGAAGCTAGAAATCCGCCGCCAAACCGCCTGGCATCTTCTCACCTTATTCCCAATAAATTGCGGCCCATTACACAATTTAACGACTTTTTAAGAAAGTTATGGTATTCGTCGATAAGTGCCCAGAACTTTTACGGAAGTGCTGATCTCTTCTAAGTTTGCTATAGCTTTCTGCACAGCGGGCTCTTCTAAGTAGCCCAAGATGTCCAGGTAGAAGAGATATTCCCATGGTCGTGCGCGCAGTGGCCGCGACTCGATCTTACTTAAATTCAGTTCGCGCAACGCAAAACATGCCAATGCTTTGAACAGCGCTCCCGGCGCGTTGGGAGCGGCGAAGACGACCGAGGTCTTCCAGCCCTCGCCGCCCTTGCGCGGCTGAACGCCCTGTTTCGCTAATAGAAAAAATCGCGTAAAGTTTTGCCGGTCGTCCTCAAGTTTAGTTTTCACGATTTTGCCACCATAGAGATTCGCCGCGGCACTCGACGCAATTGCCCCGGCATCCCTCAATCCTTCCGACAGCAGCATCTTGACACTGCCCGCCGTGTCGTAGAAAGGCGCCGGCGCAATCGCCGGGTGTGTTTTGAAAAACTGCAGGCACTGTCCCAATGCAACCGGATGAGAAAACGCCCTGCGAATCTCGCGAAGCTTCACCCCAGGCACCGTAATCAGGTTATGTTCAATACGCACCCTGGTCTCCGAAACAATCGGGAATCCAAATTGCAGCAAATGATCGTAGTTCTCATGTACGCTCCCATACAAAGTATTTTCGATGGGAATCACAGCATGTTGAACGCTGCTGGACGCCAATGCTCCAAATACCTCCGGGAACGTCTGGCAAGGAACAAGCCGTAAGCCCTCCGGCAGGAATTTGCTGGCGGCAATCGAGCTGAATGCGCCCGGCTCTCCTTGAAAAGCAACACTTCGGGATCTAGAATGGGTCACTGGTCCTACCGTGTCTGTATAACACCATCTAGGGCGTCTGGATAGTATTGGACGCGGAAATCAGTCAATTTACCGATGGGGCGGTTTGCCGGGCATTCCAGATCGCGTCCGGAGAAGCTTGAAAAAATGGTTGATGTTCTGTTTTCAGAACACAGATCCGAATAAGCTAACCTTTTATCCGTAGAGGCAACAAAGAATAATGCTGCAGAACACGGAAGAAGTCGGCAAGAAGCTTCGCCGCGCGCGGGAGCGGCTTGGACTGAAATACCGGGACGTCCAGGAGTCCAGCCAGCGTTTAGCCCAGCTCTACAAAAATAGCGAATTTCTCATCGGCTTGAGTCGCTTAGCCGACATTGAAACAAAGGGTACCGTTCCGTCACTCTTCCGGTTATACAGTTTATGTGCCATTTATAAGCTGAGATTCACCGAAGTCTTGCGCTGGTACGGGATTTCTCTCGATAATTTGCCAGGCGACACCGTCCGTTACGCTCGTCAGAACACACTGCTTTTCGATATCGATCTTCCCGACCAAATGCAGGTCGACTTTCCTGCCTCCCTCTCTTCCGAATTCGATTTCCGTAGTACTTCCTTCCTCGGAGAGCAGATCCGGCAATGGGGAAAAGTCAGCATGGCTCTGCTGAAAAGCATGGGTGTCCGCCAGGGCCGCTATGCCTTCCTCGGAACCGAGGACTGGTCCATGTGGCCGCTCATCCCTCCCGGTTCGTTTCTGCTTCTGGACGAAAAGAAAATACGGCCGAATTCCGACCAATGGCTAAATGAGTACGACCGCCCAGTCTATTTAGTCGAACATCGGGACGGCTACCATTGCGGATGGTGCAGTCAGCAGGCGGACAAGCTTATCGTCCAATCGCACCCTTCATTTCAGGAGGGACCAAAGCTCTACAACTATCCCAATGAAGTGGATATCGTGGGGCGAGTGATTGGAATCGCTACCCGCATGGGTCAGGTGAAGCCACCCCATACACATTCTTAAAGAGGCCGAGAATGGCCTCGAAATCGGAAATGTGTTTCCGGCGCTCGGGTCCCTGAATCGCGGCAGGAACTAAATTCTTGTAAGGAGTCAGCCGCAGCCACGCATCGATGATTTCCGCCCGGTCAATGCGGCTGATGCTCGCCAAGTACAACTCGACATCCGCCATCTTCTGCTCGAGCGGTAACGCAATCCACTCGCGGAAGCAAGTCTCGTGCTGTTGCTTGAGGGAATGGTTAATCGACAGGTCGTTTGAATTGTCGCTGCCAAAGTGCTCGTACCGCCCCGAATCCGGGTTGCGCAGAGCTGCCAGATACACCATCTGACCGTATGCGGAAGGAATTTCGGATAAATTCCTTAACCAAACCGCTGATACGTTCTCGCGCGCAATGCGAGTTCCCTTGATTTCCTGCATTTCAAGTACCTTAATCATACACAGCCAAAAGGGTTTCGGAAGTTCTAGAAGTACTTCTCGGACACCAAAAACGTTCTGATGCCAGAAAACTAAAATTTGGATCCAGCTTACACGTCCGTCCGCAACTTATTCTGAGGTCGAGAGTTATTCACTTCAACACTTTCGAACACAGACCTAATAATGCGTAAGACAATCATTTCAACTGCCTTGTTTTTGACTATGACGGGAGGCCTAGTACTAGGAGCTAACAATCCGCCGCTTCCCCAGGAAGGCAACAGCCGTGCTTCAAAGCTAGTAGCGTTCGATCCGCCCATTCCCCATCAGGGTGACAGCCGCGCCCCGAAACTAGTAGCCTTCGATCCGCCCCTGCCCCGCCAGGGTGATCGCCGTGCCCCGAAATTGGTAGCCTTCGATCCGCCCATTCCTCACCAGGGGGACCGCCGCGCTCCGAAGTTGGTAGCCTTCGATCCGCCCATTCCTCACCAGGGGGACCGCCGCGCTCCGAAGTTGGTAGCCTTCGATCCGCCCATTCCTCACCAGGGGGACCGCCGCGCTCCGAAGTTGGTAGCCTTCGATCCGCCCATTCCTCACCAGGGGGACCGCCGCGCTCCGAAGTTGGTAGCCTTCGATCCGCCCATTCCTCACCAGGGGGACCGCCGCGCTCCGAAGTTGGTAGCCTTCGATCCGCCCATTCCTCACCAGGGGGACCGCCGCGCTCCGAAGTTGGTAGCCTTCGATCCGCCCATTCCTCACCAGGGGGACCGCCGCGCTCCGAAGTTGGTAGCCTTCGATCCGCCCATTCCTCACCAGGGGGACCGCCGCGCTCCGAAGTTGGTAGCCTTCGATCCGCCCATTCCTCACCAGGGGGACCGCCGCGCTCCGAAGTTGGTAGCCTTCGATCCGCCCATTCCTCACCAGGGGGACCGCCGCGCTCCGAAGTTGGTAGCCTTCGATCCGCCCATTCCTCACCAGGGGGACCGCCGCGCTCCGAAGTTGGTAGCCTTCGATCCGCCCATTCCTCACCAGGGGGACCGCCGCGCTCCGAAGTTGGTAGCCTTCGATCCGCCCATTCCTCACCAGGGGGACCGCCGCGCTCCAAAACTGGTCGGGTAAGACCATTGATCAGGAGCGGATTACGAGTGGATCATTCCCTAATTTACCTTTACTATCGGCAAATCTACTGTAATTTACCTAAGGCCTGCCAGCAAAACTCGTATGCCTTGCCAAAGCTTCTTTCCGACTTTACACTTTTCATCTACTATTCTCAGATGTAGGTTAAAAGGTTAGGAGAAATTGGTCACCGCAGCTCAGTACGCCGACTTAATATTGGGCATATTACTTATTGCCCGGTTGCTTGCACTTCGGCTCCATCGCATCTACTCTGTTTTTTGTTGTTTTCTAGCATTCGATCTTCTAGGTTCAGCCCTTTGGCTCGGCATCTCAAGTTTCGGATCCCTTTCGTCCCTGTTAGATTACCGGCTTGTCTGGATGATTGACCGGCTACTTGTCTGGGTATTTGCTCTCTGGACCGTTGTTGCTCTTTTGAATTCTGTTTTGTCAAACTTTTCTGGCATTTTGCGGTTTTCAAAAACCGTCTTGTGGGCCTGCTTAGGCCTTGCTTTTCTCATAGCGCTTCTCTCAGCCGTCGCCGAGTATATGAACAGCAGCTTTCATGTTAATCAAGGGTTGGTCGATGAACTGCTGCGAATGGCTGTGGTTGGAGAGAGAACGGTGTCGAGCGCCGCTCTTCTAGCGCTTTTGGCCGTTCTCAGCTTTCTGTTATGGTTCCCCGTTCAAATTCCCCGGAATCTAGCTGTATTTAGCATTGGCTTTGTTGTCTACTTCTCTTTCAAAAATCTCGTTTATCTGGCGATGAGCTTTTCCCCGCAAAATATTGTAGATTTTGTGAGCGTAACCGCCTCTATCGTCGCCACTGCGTGTTTTGCTTACTGGGCTTTATTCATCTCAGCCGCCGGCGAAAAGGCCAAAACGAAATTGAGCATCTGGAAACCAGCCGATCAGGAACAACTTTTGCAGCAGCTTGAAATGCTAAATCAGTCCCTCATCCGCAGTGCGCGGCGTTAGACATCCGCCATCACAATAATTCCCGCAAATACCCGATCAAAGTTTCGCTTATTGATCACCGTTTTTGGCGCTTGTTTATCTGGGAATTTTCCTAAAAATGAAGAAGTAGACATTTTTCCCTTGAATACGCCCTCCCCATCCTGGTATTTTTAACTTACGGCTTCCGATGACCGTACTGATACTTATCTCTCTGCTAGCTGCCACCGTCTGTCTGGTACTAGTAGCTCCAGTCTTGTCTTGGCTCCTGCAGCCGACCGCTCTCGAGGAAGTGACGCCCGAGTGGCTCGCGCAGTTCTCTCCTAGTACTTATTACCCCATGCAATCTTTGCTGTCGCAGGATGACTTCAAGTTCCTGGCCCGGCAGCCTGGTTTCGACGCCGCTTTATACCGCAAGCTGCGCCACGACCGCATGCTGATCTTCCGCCAGTACCTGCGCCGTCTCATCTGCGATTTCAATCGGCTGCACACCGTAGCCCGTATGCTGGTAGCAAATAGCTCCACCGACCAGTCCCATATGGTCCCGCGCCTCTTCTCATTGAAAGTGCGATTTACCATGAGCGTTCTGCAGGCCGAATTCAGCTATTTCCTGTGCCGCATCGGATCGCAGGCGCTCGCAGCGCACCGCGTGGTTGCGGCACTCGAAGATATGAGCCGCGAACTGCAGAGCTTGTCTGCCCCAGCGTCAGTGGCGCGAATCTCCGCGTAATCCTTCTACAAATCTCCGGATCGCCGCTCGCGCGGCATCAAACCCGCGAAATTCCCTTTCCGCTTTCTTGAAATCCGGCGTGTGGATGCAGCGCCGCAAGCTGCGCTGCTCGGTCGGGTAGCGCAGGTGCAGCATCTCGTGGAACATCACATAGTCCACCACTACCGGCTTCACGTTCCCGCAGTCGAGCGCACACGACAGCACAATTACATGATGCGCCGGATCGTAATGTCCTAGAACCGTCCGGGACGGCTTGCAGCTCCATCCCAACTCAGGCCGGGCCATCGATCCCGCGAAATACTCCGTATTCAGAGTTTCGAAGACCTCGAACAGGTTATAGTACTTTCCCTGTCCGTCGCGGAACAGCTTCCGCCCTCGTTCCTGCTTCGTCCGGTGCAGCACCCCTCGCATCTCAGCCCGGTCAAAATACCGGCGGTACCGCGCGACCACGCTCTGCCCGGGAGTTTTCCGGAATAATTTCGAGAGCAGAATAATGGCTAACGCTTCCTGAATGGGGGCGGGAGCCCCTTCCAGCAGGTCGCTGATATCGATCGCCAATTGATCTTCTTTCAGCCGTACGCGGCTATTTGCGCTCGCATATTTGCGAAACCTGACCGTGATCCGGGGAAGTGCGGTAAGGGGGCGGAGCATTATAAAGACCCTGGCGTAGATCTCCTCCACCGATTCGAAGAAAAGCGCGGTTTCGACGGACATTATTGCAAGAACTCCACGCGCCGCATCATGCAACCTAGCCCGGGAAAGACCTTCCCTGGATGGCTTGCCCGTCGAGTGCAGCCCGGAACATTTTGCACTGTACCATAGATGTTGCTATCCCCGGAACGGGACAATCCCGGAATCGGGTTTAGAAAAGGAAGCATTTGCCTGTCGCAAAAATTAGCGCCATTGGCTGTTTTACGCCCCCTGGCATTCTCACCAACGACGACCTTTCGAAAATCGTAGATACCAACGACACCTGGATCGTCGAGCGCACGGGCATCCGGGAACGCCGCATCGCTGACAAAAACACCGCTACGTCCGACCTTGCCATTGCCGCCGCGCGCCAAGCCTTGGAAGCACGCGGCATTTCGGCCGAAGATCTCGACGCCATTCTGGTGTGTACCGTCACGCCCGACATGCTGTTTCCCTCCACCGCCTGCCTGGTGCAGAGTGCGCTGAAAGCCTCTCGCGCCTGGGGCTTCGACTTGGTGGCGGCCTGCTCTGGATTCGTTTACGGCCTCACCGTGGGCGCGCACCTTGTCGCGGCCGGAACTCATCGGAAAGTCCTCGTCATTGGTGCCGATACCATGTCCCGGATCCTCGATTACACCGACCGGTCGACGTGCGTCCTGTTCGGCGACGGAGCCGGTGCTTTTCTGCTGGAGCCGTCGGAAGACGAAAAGCTGGGCTTTATCGGCCATCTCAACGAGATCGATGGTAATGGTGGCCACTATCTGCAAATGCCGGCCGGGGGAAGCCGCTTGCCGGCCAGCGAGGAGACTGTCGAAATGCGGCAGCACTTTGTAAAGCAGGAAGGCGGACAAGTCTTTAAATTTGCCGTCCGGAAACTTTACGAGCTCTGCGACCGCATTCTCGCGCAGCACGGGGTGTCTTCCTCGCAACTGAAACTGCTCATTCCCCATCAAGCCAACAAGCGCATTATCGCCGCCACTGCTGAACGCCTGGGACTGCGCGACGATCAAGTGATCATCAATCTCGACCGGTTTGGCAATACCACGGCAGCTACGATACCTCTCGCTACCTGCGACGCTTTGGCGCAAGGGCGCTTGGAACCGGGAGATCTCGTTCTTTTTGCGGCAGTCGGCGCAGGCTATACCGCCGGTGTTAATCTATGGCGCTGGGCTTACTGATCGCCGCCAAGCTCGCGGCCTGTCTGCCCAGTTGGCGCTTGTATTCATCCAACACCTTCAAAATGTAGCGCCGTGTCTCTGCATAAGGAGGAATGCCCCGGTATTTCTCCACCGCTCCCGGACCCGCATTGTAAGCCGCCAGTGCGAGACCCGAGTCTCCCTTATACTGCAACAACAATTTTCGCAGGTACATCGCTCCACCCATCGCGTTGGTGCCCGCTTCGGATGAATCCACCCCCAACTCAGCCGCCGTGCCCGGCATCAACTGCATCAGGCCGCGCGCACCCCTGGCCGAAACAGCGTTCTGGCGCAATCCGGATTCTACTTTGGCGACGCTACGGATGAATGCCGCGTCCACGCCCTGAGCTGTGGCTGCTTCTCTTAACAACTCTTCCGTAGCCTTTGCGCTAGGCATCGTCGCGCGCCCCTTACTGGCCGGTGGATCGTCGGGCGTTACTTCGATATTCTGGATCTCGCCTTTCGCAATTTGTATGCTGCCATTCCCCATCGTGAAACGAAAAGTGTCGCGTTCCTCGGAATGGGAATTCGCGTCGAAGCTGTAACCGTTCTGCAAACGGACAATCTCCCGCCCGGATGCCAGCGGCAAGGCTACAGCGTAAACAGAAAACAGTAAGGCGGCTCGCAATATCATTGGCTTAAAAGCGCAAAGGGCACGGCTGCGCTCCGCCATTCAGCATCGAACTCGCCTGCTCTTCGGGCGGAGCGCCCGGGCACGGCTTGCGCAAATTCTTAGAAACTCGAATGGCTCTGGCTCCTTGCGTCAGTTTCCACTGTCTCAACTTCCCCCGATTGTGTCTCGGCAGCGCCATCCAGTTGCAGGAACTCATGCTCCAGCAGGGCCGCGGACACCAAGGTTTTCACCGCCGTTTCGGCGATGCTGCTGTCCCTTCCATAGCGGGTCGAGAACAGATCGGAAATATCCTGTAGCTGCTTGCGAGCGCCCAGTAGAACCCGCGCTAGAGCAACATGTTCATTATGGCTGAGAGGCGACATAACCTGCTCTCTTCTAATGATTGTGGATCAATTCTCCCGCATTGTCGCAAACTATAACTATATAAGTAAACGGGCGGCCTACCGCTCGGCTTGGCAACCGCACTGCTGCACATGAAATATAAAGTCACCGCACTTACCCCTCTTCTGGTTGGCGATGGACGTGCTCTTTCGCCGGTCGACTACATGGTCTGGAAAGATCAAGTTAATGTCCTAGACCAGAACCGCATCTTTAAGCTCTTGGCCCGGGGACCCCGCCTGGAAGGCTATTTGGCCCAGCTCCGGAAAGCCACCAAGCTCGATTTCGCCTCCTGGGGGGGATTCGCACAGAATTTCTCCCTGCGGCGCATTCCGTTTGAAAATCCGGAATCCACCGGCATCTGGAACGGCGCTCCTCCGGAATCTCTCTTTATTCCTACTTTCGCGTCCGCCTATCGCGGAGCCTATCTCCCCGCCTCCGCACTCAAGGGTGCTCTTCGCTCCGGTCTGGTGTTCTCCCGATGGTCCGCCGGTGATAGCGTAATGGACCGGGTAGCCGGTTCCCTGGAGAACGACCGGCTTCCCCGCCGGACCAGCGAAGCGGCCGAGAATGCCGCTGGAGCCTCGCAGTCCCGGGTGCTTTCTCTTGCCGACAGTGACCCGGCATCTTCTGGTAACTATAAGATTTTTCTGACCCGGACCGCTTCTTTGAATGCTTCCTCCGCTGGCGGTAAAGCGCAAATTGCCTGGAAGCTCGCCGGACGAGGAAACGTCCCCAGCCAGCGCATGACCGAAGCCACTCCCGTTTTCGCGGAAATGGCCACTCCCGGCACCACCTTCGAAGGTACTTGGAAGGAGCGTAAGTTCCTGGAAAATCCGGAACTGACCCGCAATCTTGGCTGGCGTTCCGTGCCCGATCTGAAGCTCTTCATCGGCGCTGCCAACGCCTATGCCAGGGCCCAGATCGAACTCCACGAACGTTTCGCCGAGGCGGCCGGTTTGCCGGCCCTGCAAACTGCCGTCGAACGATTGAAAACGGCATCGAACTCGATCGGCGATTCACCCCAAAGCTGCTTGTTGTGTATTGGTTGGGGTGGCGGATTCACCTCCAAGGCAGGCTATCTCGCAACTTCCGATGAAGCCTTCCGCAAGGTTCTCAAGACCGTTCCATCCTTCAGCCGTGCTTTGCGCGAAGACGCTTGGTTTCCCAAGACCCGTCGCGTCATCTTTATCGCCGGGCAACCCGCCTCTCTCCCCGGTTGGGTTCGAATGGAGTTCGGCGAGTAAGCACGCATTTTCACTAATGCTTTTGGGCAGAACCGTCGATAAGTACCTTATGATGAAGTGGAGGAACTCACTTCACGCTGTCCCAACAACCCATGCAAAGCGCGATCTACAATGCGTACTTCGGTTTTTCAGATAATCCGTTCAACATCAGCCCGGACCCTGAATTCCTGTACCGCAGCCCCCAGCACGAGGAGGCGCTCGCCAACCTGATCTATGGCGTCCGCAGCCGCAAAGGCTTCATTGTCCTCACCGGAGAGGTGGGAACGGGAAAAACCACCATGCTCGAGTGCTTGCGCGACTACCTCGAGTCCCAGCGCGTCGAGTTCGCTTTCATCTTTAATTCGCGCCTGACGCCCGATCAGTTCTTTGAAATGCTGGCCTACGACTTCGATCTTCAATGCAACCGCAAGTCGAAGCCCGAAGTGCTGTTTGCCCTCAACGCCCTGCTCATCAGCCAGGCCGAGAGAGGTCGGACCACCGTATTGATCGTTGATGAGTCTCACAATCTCGATTGGGAAGTGCTCGAGGAAATCCGTCTGCTGGGCAACTTGGAAAACCGTCAGGGCAAGCTGCTCCAGATCATACTCGCCGGCCAGCCAGAGCTCGACCGCAAACTGGACGCCTCCAACCTTCGCCAGTTGAAACAGCGCATCGTGCTGCGGTGCTCGCTGGAAGCTCTTTCCCCGGATGAAGTCACAGCCTACGTCGAAACCCGTTTGGCTCGCGCCGGCATGCCGAATCAGAAAATCTTCTCCTCGGAACTGCTCGAAGAGGTTTACAAGCGCTCCCGGGGCATCCCGCGCCTCATCAATCTCCTCTGCGACAACCTGCTGGTAACCGCCTTCGCCATGGAGCAGCGCACCTCGACCCTCGAAATGCTGGACGAAGTCTGCCAGGATCTGCGCATGGAGTGGCCCGGAGCCAACCGCGACCGCCGAGGCCGTTCGCGCTACGATCTCGAACGCGAGCAGTACCCCGAAACCTCCCCTGTCCGCGATTAGCTTCCGGAACGACCGCCGGCATCGCCAAGAAATCCTGAGCCCCGACTCTTCAGTCCGCAAAGCGGGTCTGTCCTGCTCCGTAGAAAACATAAGTTATGTTGAATGTTTTAAGGTAAGAGAAGTGGCTCAGACTAGCAAATCGCCAGTGGCGGTGGCACGTTGTGCCTTGGTGGCAGGCCAGAAAGCGCTCCCGCGCTACGCGCATCGCCTCGCTCCCAAGAAGTACACCCAACCGCAGTTATTCGCTTGTCTGGTATTGAAAGAATTTTTCCGCACCGATTACCGCGGCGTGGTGGCCCTGCTAGGGGAGTTACCGGAGCTGCGAGCGAACTTGCAACTACCCCACGTGCCCCACTACACCACCCTGCAAAAAGCCTGCGCACGTCTTCTCAAACAAGCGCTTTGCGATCGCTTGCTGCACGCTACTGTTACTCTGGCGCAGCCCCCAGTACGAGGGAAACGGTGGATTGCGATCGATTCCAGCGGTTTTGCTTGCGGCCATAGGAGTACGTACTTTGTCGAAAGAAAAGCGGGCGGATACCGTTCCCACACGGACCCCCGTCCGCCCCAAAAAACCACCTACCGGCGTTACGGCAAACTGAATCTAGCGGTTGACTGTGCCACCCATTTGATCCTGGCGGCCGTCGCCGACCAGGGATCACGAGCGGATGGACCGCATTTCTGCCAACTGTTCGATGCCTCCCTCCGGAAAGCTTCCGTGGACACCGTCCTGGCCGATGCCGGTTACGACTCGGAGCCTCATCCTCAACATGCCCGTACGCAACGGCAGGTGCGCAGCGTGATTCCCGCCCGGGTGGGCCGCAAGAGCGACAAACCTCCCAGCGGCTACTGGCGGCGGCAAATGCGTCAACAACTCGCTACCCCCGAACGACGGCGCCGCCGCGGATATGGCCAACGCTGGCAAATCGAAACCGTCTTTAGTCAAATCAAGCGCTGCCTGGCCTCCGAAATCGCGGGCCGCTCCTTCTTCTCTCGCTGCCGCGATCTCCGCCTCCTCGCCGTTACCCACAACCTCCTCCTCCCGTCTCCTCTAAGGTTTTCTACAGAGCAGGGGACAGACCCGGTTTTTGAGAGGAAGCTAAGATCTCGCGCACTTCTTTAATGACTAGCGTATCCGCCCTCTTCTATGCCTCGCGTCTCCAGGTTCGTTCTTGAAAACGTCGTCCATCACGTGGTTGCCCGCGGCGTCAATCGCCAGCGCATCTTCCGCAGCGAGGACGATAAAGACAAATACCTGAAGCGGTTTGGCAAGATCGCCGAAGAAGAAAAGGTCGCGGTTCACGGCTTCTGCCTGATGAATAATCACGTGCATTGGCTGCTTACGCCGGCTACCCCAAATGGACTCGCTCGCCTCTTCCAGCGTGCGCATACATGGTGGGCCGTGGTGTTTAATCGCAAGTACGGCCGCACCGGCCATCTATTCCAGAACCGCTATCATTCGTCTGTTCTCGACGAGCAGCACTACTGGGAGGCCTTGCGCTATGTAGAATTGAATGCCTCGAGAGCGGGATTGGTCAAGCAACCGGAAGATTGGAAGCACTCCTCAGCGCGAAAGCATTTGACCGGCTGTCCGGATCCCCTGATTCACCTGGTTCCTGTGGTTACCCGCCGCCAGTTCTCCCCTGCCGATTGGCGCATTTTCCTGAAGAACTTCGATCTTCAGATCGCCCAGCCGATACGCAAAGCGCTGGCTGCTTCCCGGCCCTGGGGTGATGCGCAATGGATCACGGAACTCGAGAGCAAGTTCAAGCGCAAGTTAAGCTGCTCTCCGCCGGGCAGGCCATCGCTGAATACCAAGGTGATTTCCGCAGCTTGAGGTGAAAGCGGCTCTAGTCTCATTCCGGGGATCTACTTACATTTAAGGCAAGACACGAACGAATTCCGCCACAACCTCGTATTTTTCGCTATCCTCGTCTAAATCCCACGACGGATAAGCCGGGTTGAGGCTCTCCAGGCGTATCCGGGTCTGGACAAAACCGTCCTCGGTAACCTGTTTTTCACTCTTGTAACGCTTGACCGTATATTGATTGTCGTCCGCCAGTTCCGTATTCCTTACCAGCACCAGACGGTTCTGCCGCGAACCCACCACATTGCGCCGGAACACGCACAGGCTGCCGTCCGGAATTTTCGGCTCCATAGAATGCCCTCTGATCTGCGCCACAAACATGTCCGGGTCGAGGCGGACTTCAGCCGGAATTTCCACCCATTCGTCCGCAGTCACTTCTTCCGGATTGGTCAGAAACGGACCAGCCGCCACGGCCAGGGAATACCGCGGCAGATGTGTCCGGAAGCGCAGCACCTGCGCCGGAACGTGCTCGCGATACAACTCCGTCAACTTGCGATCGAAGCCCCGGACTGTTACAGCCTCGCGATCAGTGACCCGCAAGCTGTTCGACGCGTCATTTTCCAGATACTCCAGCACGAATGTGCCGCCCCGTTCGCTGCTGAGGGACTGCAGATCTTCTTCCAGTTCGGCGAGCACTTCGGCATCTTCTTCGCTGGCAACCTCTTCCCAGTCGCGGCGCAGGCGAAGATAAAGAGTGTCGGTGCCCGGGTCGAGCAGCAGCACTCCCAACGTTTCCAGGCCGCGTTCCGGCAGCTGCGATAACAGCAGGGAATACTGGCCTTGCTGCGGCGCATACTCCTGGAAACTGATAACGCGGGCGGGCAAATGTACTCCCCTATTAGCTTAATCCGGCAGCCAACACTTCGCATCTGCCAGCCGTTTTAGATCTCCGGAACCTGGCCGCTAGTACCTTACTGGCTGGAAGCGTAGTACCCGCGGCGCGCCCGCACCTTGACGTTGCCCAGATCGACTACCACTTTGACGTTGCGGTACGCCTTATCCTTCGGATTGTCGGAGACGTAGCGAATAATATACTGCGTGGTCACCTCTCCGGCTATATCGGAAACTGCCCGGTACATGCGGCTGTCGACAACCGACTTATAGGCGCCTACTCCTACGGTCAGGGCATAGTTGCCGTCGTCGGACGGATGCGAAAGGTAGCCATCCGTGTCTTTGTAGACGTCACCCAGCGGATACACCACCCGCCCGCCGGTCTCCCCTGCCAGACGCACCAGCGTCGAATCGGACGCATTGGCAAACTCGAAAGCCTGCGTGCTAATGCAGTAGATGGTCACCAGATTCCGCTGCGCCAGTTCTACCACCTGGTCCAGTGAATGCTTGCTCGCGTTGTCATGCCCATCGCCGATGATGACAATTATGCGACGCGGTTCGATCGGTTCGCCCTTTACCAGCTTCCGGCTGGTGCAAGCTAAGTAGACCGCATCGTAAAGCGCTGATCCTCCGCCCGGCTTCAGCTTGCGGATCTTCTCCACCAGCGGTTCGGGATCGTTGGTTGTATTTACGGCGACTTCGGCGTCTTGCGCGTAGTCGATCAAATAACCCGAGTATTTCTTGTCACCGGTTAACAGCGTCTGGATCAATTCTGTGGATGCGGCTTGATAGTTCTTCCAATGGATGCGGCTGGCAGAACTCAAATCGAGCAGAAAGCCAATCACCACCGGCTGGTTCCGCTCACGCGTGAAGAAGCGGATATCCTGCGGCTTGTTCTCCTCGAAAACCTGGAAGTCTTTCTTTTCCAAGTCGGATACGAAACGGCCTTGCTCGTCGGTCACCGTTACCGGCACGATGACTTCGTTGACGCTGACCCGGATCGAGTCATCGTCCTTCTTGGTGTCCGGCGGCGCCGTGACTGGTTTTGTTGCGCCACCCGCCGCCGACTCCACCGGGACAGCGTCTGAGCTACTTTGCCCAGGTTTGCCAGTGCCGCCCGATGACGAAGAAGAATCGTGCGCTCCCGGAAGCTTAGACGCGGGGACAGATGGTTTACCTGCCGAACCGTGCTCAGACGATTGTGCTGACGCGGCTGGTAAGGGATCGCCAACCAGGGACAGACCCGCAGCCAGACAAAAAAGCGCAGGAAGAATAACGCAGACCGGTGCGGTCAACTGACGATACTGCATCGATTGGAGGGCCTTGTCCTGAATTATACGAAAACTCCGCATCCCGGCCGTCCGCCGGTTACCGCTGCACTCGTCCCGAGCCGCCGCCGGTCAGCAGATTCCGCACATCCTCTTCACTGAAACGGCTGAAATCGCCAGGGAGCGAGTGCTTCAGGCAAGACGCTGCGACCGCAAACTCCAGTGCCTGTTGGGGCTCGTCTCCCCGGCTCAGGCTGTGAATTAATCCCGCGCCGAAACTGTCTCCCGCGCCCACCCGGTCAACGATGTGCGTGATCTCGTAGCGTCGGCTGGCATAAAATTTTCCGCCCATCGTCAAGCAGGCCGACCAACCGTTGTGCGAGGCGCTCTTCGATTCCCGCAGCGTGATTGCCAGGCTCTTCAGGTTTTCGTAGTTCGCCATGACCCGTGCCGCCAATTCCCGGTACATGTCATGCTCCAGGCTGCCCGACTCGACATCGATGTCCACGTGGATGTTGATCGACTTCTGGCAGTCCTCCTCGTTCGCGATGCAGTGGTCAGTCAGCCGCAGCAAATCGGGCATTACCTCGTGCGCCTGCTTGCCCCAGTTCCAGAGATTCTTACGGAAGTTGAGGTCGCACGAGGTTGAAATGCCATGCTCTTTGGCATACCGCAGCGCTTCCAGCGAAAGTTCCGTCGCCGAAGCGCTGATTGCCGGCGTAATGCCAGTCACGTGAAACCACGTCGCGCCCGCCAGCGCTTGCTCCCAGTCGATGGTCCCGGGAGACGCCACAGCGATCGAACTGCCCGCACGATCGTACACCACTTTGGAGGGTCGCTGGTTGGCCCCGGTTTCCACAAAGTAGACGCCGAGACGACCGGGCGCTCTCACTATTTGGCTGGTTTCCACGCCAAACCGCCGCAGTTCCCCGATCACTCCATCCGACAGCGGATTCGCGGCGGGGAGCACTGTCAGGAACCGGCTGGCGGTGCCTAAGTGCGCCAGCGAAACAGCCACGTTGGCCTCGCCGCCGCCGAAGGTGGCGACGAACATTGGGGACTGCAGAAATCTTTCAAAACCGGGAGGAGAGAGACGCAGCATGATCTCTCCGAATGTGGCAACCAATGGAGTCATTCAGCAGCGATTGTATCTTCACCGCGGCTGTTTTCTTTTGAAATGCTACGATCCTTGCCGTTGGCGAATCCATTCGCCGATGCGCGTATCGAGCACATCCAGCGGCAGCGCTCCTTCACTCAGTACGGCGTCGTGAAAGGCGCGCAGATCGAAATGCTCGCCCAAGGCTTTACGCGCCCGTTCCCGGAGCTCCAGAATCTTGATCTGCCCGGCCTTGTAGCCCAGCGCCTGTGCGGGCCAGGCGATATACCGGTCCACTTCGGTGTCGATGTTGAGATCATCCATGGCGGTGTTGGCATGGAAATAGTCCACCATCTGCTGGCGCGACCAGTGTTTCGCGTGAACTCCCGTGTCGACCACCAGGCGGACTGCGCGCCACATTTCGTTCTGCAGCCGCCCGTACTCGCTGTACGGGTCCTGGTAGAGCCCTACTTCTTTCGCCAGCCGCTCGGCATAAAGCGCCCAGCCTTCGGTGTAGGCGTTGTAAGCGGCATGGCGGCGGAATTCCGGCAGATTCCGCAGTTCCTGAGCTAAAGCAATCTGCTGGTGATGACCCGGTATGCCTTCGTGATAAGCGATCGCCTCCACATTCAGCAACAGCCGGTCCTGCGGGTTGTATTCGTTGACGTTGATGCGTCCTGGCCGGACGCCATCGGCGGATCCGGGCGAATAGTCCGCCGGCACCGCGCTCGGGGCGCGGAACACGCTCATCGGAACTACCTCCAGAGGCGCTTTCGGCTGCTTCCCAAATAGTTGCGGCATTAGCGGCCTCATGCCGGCGGTGTACTTCCGGTAGAGGTTCAAAATCTGCTCGCCCGAGGTTCCGTGCAGTTTGGGGTTGCGGTCGATTGCGCGGTTCAGTGACGCCAAATCGTTGTAGCCGAGTTTTTTTGCCAAAGTCTGCATTTCGTCTTTGATTTCTTCCACCTGCTTAAGCCCGATCGCGTGGAATTCTTCCGGCGAGAGCGATGTTGTGGTCATCACTTCGATCTGTTCGCGATAGTACCGGTCGCCGCCCGGCACCGACCAGATGCCTGGCTCTTTGCGCCCTGCCGGAACGTAGCTTTCGCGCAAAAAACGGGCTAGTTTCCGATAGGCGGGTGTTACGCCGGACGAGATCGCCTCGCGCACCGCTGCTGTCAACCGCGCCCGTTCCGCGGCGCTGATTTGCGAGGGAAACTCTTTCAGCGGCTCGGCGAATGGGCTTTTGTCTACGCTGGCGCTGGCCACACTTTCCGTTTGCGCCGCCGCCTCTTCGAGCAGATATCGCGGCGGCATAAGCTGATCGCGCATTCCAGCTCGCAGCGTCGTTTCCACTTGCTCCAGCGCGTGGGGTATTTTCTGCAGCCGGCTCAGATAGTCTTCATAATCCTTTACCGAGCGGAAGACGGTATCCGACGGCAACTGCGCCAGCGAAATCTGGATGCCGTTCATCTGGTCCACTGGCATCTCCCAAACTTTGAACTCGATCTCTTTTGTTTGCCTGTGCAGACGGCGAAGGATCAGTTGGCGATTGAGCCGGTCGGATGGCGTCAATCCTGCGGGTGCAATGGCCTCGAAGCGCCTGATGAAGTCTTGCTCGCGTTCCAGTTCCCGGGCCTTTTCCGCCGGTGAATAGTCGCTCAGCAGCGCATTGAACCGGGAGTCGCCATAGGCTGTGGCCGTTTCGGGGCTGGTCTTCAGCTCGTAGTTCCACTCTTCGGTGAGCAGCTTATGGAAGGTTTCCGCAGCCGGCGCGGGGGGCGGAGCCAGCAGGAAGAATAAGAAAGGCAGCATGGTGCTGATCCTACTATTGCCACAAAAATCGCGCGCCGCCCACCAAGAGAATCAACAACTTAAAAACACCAGAATAGGGACAGACCCGCTTTCGGTACAGAATAGGGACAGACCCGTTTGTGTGAATTTCCGGCAGTCGACTCCGCCGCCGGACTACATTCAAGCTTTAGACTATTGCTGGTAGGGCGAGGGCACGGAAAAACGAACATCCTAGATATGACTATGGAAAAACCATCGGACCAAAGCGCCTCAATTGACCAGTTAAAAAAAGCCGCGGCAAGCGCAGCCGTTGCGCAGCTGCAAAACGGGATGATCGTTGGGCTAGGGTCGGGAACTACCGCGACGTTAGCGGTCGAGGCCATTGGGGAACGCGTTGCGCAAGGTCTCAGCATCACTGGCATACCCACGTCCGAGCAGACCGCGGACCAGGCCCGCAAGCTCGGCATCTCGCTGGCGACACTCGGGGACCATGCGGAAATCGATGTCACCATCGACGGCGCCGACGAGGTGGAACTCGGCACCCTGAACCTTATCAAGGGAGGCGGAGGGAACCTGCTGCGCGAGAAAATTGTGGCAAGCGCCAGCTTCCAACTCCTGATTGTGGTGGACGACCGGAAGATCGTTGAGCAGTTGGGCACGCAGGCCCAAGTTCCCGTCGAAGTCGCTCAGTTCGGCTGGCAGTCCACCGCCAGGACTCTGACAAAAATGCATTTGAAACCGAACCTGCGGATGCATTCCGAAGGCCAGCCGTTCATCACGGACGGTGGGAACTATATTCTCGACTGCGCCTGCGGACCGATCTCCTCCTCCGCGGAACTCGGCCAAGCCTTGGATGCCGTCGTCGGAGTGGTTGAGCACGGCTTATTCCTGGGACGGACTTCCCAGGTCTTCATCGGCACGGGCGAACAAGTCAAGCACCTGAATCGCGAGCATCCCTCGACGCCGTCTTGAGAAATTCGCCCTTCAACAACATCCAAACCAACCAGGTCTATCCCCGCAATTTGTCCTTCGGGATAGGGACAGACCCGGGTTGCGGCGCGGGTTGCGGCGGTTTTGGAAGTAAGATGTCTTACTCTAGTATCCTGGCGTAAGTGTCTCTTCGCGGTCTGCCTCACAAAACTCCCGGGATCTTTCAGTAAGATGTTTGTGATGTGGGATACAGAAGACATCTCAATTACTGCTCCCAGCAATGAAATCAACCACTTGTAAATGGGGACAGACCCGCCGAAGTACGCTGAAATAGGGACAGACCCCGTTTAGATGTGATATGGCTTACTTTTTCCAGAGTGGCTTCACGATCAGGAATCTTCAGCCTTTAAACCTCTCGAAGCCACTCCCCGCTGCTTCCAAAGCTTCAAAAGCGTCACAGTGAAGGTCAACAGCAGCGGACCTAGCACAATCCCTGTAATGCCGAACACGCCGATTCCGCCCAGGACCGAAAACAGAACCGGCACCGTATGCAACTGCAGCTTCGACCCCACCAAAGTGGGATAAAGCAGATTGTCTACCGTCCCGATAACGGAGGAACCCCAGGCAACCAGCACAATCGCCTTAATCCAACTGCCGGTCAGGGCCAGGTAAATAGCCACCGGCATCCAAACCAGAAATGTGCCCAACGACGGAATCGTCGCCGCCAAAGCCATCACTACGCTCCACATCAAGGCATTCGGAACCCCCAGAATCTTGAACATGATCCCTCCCAGGCACCCCTGAATGGCTGCGATGCTCAGGCTGCCCTGCACGGTGGCCGAAATGCTATCGCTCAGCCTGCCGATCAAGTGTTCTGACTGCTCATCGTTCAGCGGGAGCAGTGAACGGAAAAGCTGCTCCGCCTCATCCTGATCGCGGAATAGAAAAAACAGCGTAAACAGCATCAGGACGATTTGCGTGACCGTACTCACGGACGCGGTCAGCAGGACACGTAGATGTGATGCCAGAAAGCGTCCCACCGACTGCGCCAGCTGCCGGAGATTCACCAAATTGGTGGCTTGGTTTGCATACTGCTCGATCCGCGGATAGCTATGCAGCGTATTCAGCACCCAATCCTGCGCTTCTCCCGACTGAACCAGGGAAGCCGCACGAACCAGCTCCTGCCCCAGTTGCTGCGCCAGAATCAGCGTTGGAACCAGCACCAGGAGCACTATCAACAAAAGCGCCACCGCCGCAGCCAGCGTCGGATGCTTGATTTTCCTGAGAAGCCACCGGTAAGGCGTCCGGGTGGATACCTTTAGCGCGATCGCCCAGACAATCGCCGCTAGAAACGGGTAGAAGATGGCGAACGAGAGCGCCACCCCGGCCAGGGTAATCAGGAAGAATACGATGGTCCGCCAGTTGTCTCTCACGGCTGCTTCCGGCTTTTAAGCTGCGCATAGGTCTTACTAGCCTGCGCGGCATCGGCCCTGCGGCCCGCACTGCTGTAGGCGCGGGCCAGGCCATAAAAGATGCGGGGCTCGCCTGGCATGAGCCTGGCTGCCGCCTCTAATTCCGGAATAGCCGCGCCTGCCTGATTATCGTCCAGCAGGCACATGCCCATCAGGTAACGCGCCAGCGGAAGATCGGGAGCCAACTCCAACGCCTTCCGCGCGTATGGCAGACTCGCGCCCGGGTCAGTAGCGCGCAGCAGATCGGCTAAAGCCAGCCGGGCCAGCACATGCCGCGGCGTGACTTGCAGTTCCTTCTGAAAGGCCGCGGCAGCTTGCTCGTTCCGCCGCTGTGAAAGCAGAAACTTCCCATACGCGAAATGCACGTTCTGAACGCTGCCGAAGCGGTGGACCAGCCGCGCATACGATTCACCAGCCCGAGCCTCGTTGTTCGCGGCTTCCCATTCGGCCTCGCCAGCAACTTCCAGAGCCGGGCTCTCCTGCCTGGTCCGCAGCACAGCCTTTCCCAAGGCGATCTTCAACCCGGGTGAATTCACCTGTTCGGCGGCCAGCCCATCGAAAATCGTTTGGGCATCTTCAAAACGCCCCGCATCCAGCAGCAGGAGGCCCTCATGATAGGAGGCCACACGGCGAATTTGGTCGTTGTCAGAAAGTCCGAGCTTCCGCGCCAGCTCGAAATGTTGCAGCGCGGCATCACGGCGTCCGGTCTGGTACTCGCACAATCCGAGCATGGCCCATGCCAAGCCGGAATGGGGGCGCATCGCCGTGACGTGCTCGAATCCCTCAGCCGCCGCTCCATAACGGTCAGCGTCGTAGTCGGCAGTGGCTCGCGCCCAAAAGTCAGATGCCGATGGCGGCGCCGGTACAGCGAGCACCGCCATCAGGAGCGGCAGTATCAAAAGCTGAAGCGCGCCTGCAGCTCGACAGTGCGTCCCACCAGCGCGCTCCCCGCCTGGCCGAATTGCGAGTTGTTGATCTGCACCGTCGGACTGCCGATGGTAAACGGCGTCAAATTCAGTTTGTTGAAGATGTTAAAAGCATTCGCCCGCAGATCGAGCGACGCATTCTCCCCAAAGAACGGCAGTGGCGGCAAAGTAAAGCGTTTGGAACCGCTCATGTCGATCTGAAAATAGTTGGGTCCGCGGAAAATGTTGCGGCCCACTCCCGGGCGGCTCGGAACCAACCCCCCGTTGTACGTGGGAAAAACAAAATGAGGTGCAGCGCCGCCCGGGAAGCTGCCGTTTTTCTGCTGGAAAGTAGAGGTGGTGGTGTCGTCCCCGCCGATCCCGTCCCATGCGACCGGTAGCGCGGGACAAAGGCCGCCTTGACCGCTGATCTGGTCACAGCTGTTGTCGCGATAAACCGGTGACCACGGATATCCGCTGCTGGCGGTAATCACGCCATTTAGTTCCCATCCGCCCAGCAATCGCCCAGTCCACTTGGAACGGTCGCGGAATACCGGAATATCCCACAAAGCATTTGCGACAAAGTAGTGCTTCACGTCGAAGTCGGAGACACTGCGCTGCAGGTTGCGATCGAATTGCCAGAGCTGGGTGCAGATCTGATCCGTCGAACAGCCGCCGTCGATCGCCTTCGACCACCGGTACTGCGCCTGCACCAGGAACCCGGACGAGAAGCGTTTCTCGACATGCGCCAGCAGGGCGTTGAAGCTGGTATTCACGTCGTTATTCACTACTTGGAAATAGTTTGCCGCCGGATTGTCCGGATAGATCAGCCCATACTGCGTCGCCCTCGTAAAGTGCCGCCCTGAACTGCCCTGATATCCCAGCGATGCCGCCCAATTGTGGCCCAGATCGAATTGCATGCCCAACGAGTAGCGGTAGATCATCGGTTGCGGGAAATACTGCGGAACGATAAACAGGTTTGGACTCGAAGTTAACTGCCCGCCAATCGGAAAACCCGTATTCGGATCGAAGTTTAATCTCGTGGAAGGGATAGCCGGGAACCCATTGAATGAGTTGATGGGGCCGGCGGCCAGGCTGTAGAAAGGCCGCGCCAGATTTCCCGGCACAAAAGGTGAGTTGTACAACGGCGGATTCAGGCGGCCATTTAACAGCAGCGACTGCGGCACCCGGTTGTAGCCAATGCCGAAGCCGCCGCGAACCACCGTCCGTTGCGTGGGGCTGTAGGCGAACCCGAATTGCGGTCCCCAATTGTTCTTATTCGGACGCCATTGCTGCCCGCCGGTCACGATCCGGGCGTCGGTCAAGGTCGTTGCGCCGCCGCCCAATATCACGTTAGAGATGTTCCCGAATTTCTCCGTGATGGGCGTGTAGTAGTCCCACCGCAGGCCCAGATTCAAAGTGAGGTTCGGCCTCACCTTCCAGTCATCCTGCACGAAACCGGAGTAAGTAAACGTCCGGATGTATTTGCGAAGCGACGTTGGCAGCCCGGTCCGCGGATCGAAGCCGCCGCCGCTCTCGTCGATCGGCGCGTCGTTCGCAAAGTTCCAGATGTTGCCGAAGTCGAACTGCGGGCGCGCACTCCAGCCAACCACGTCATTGTTTTGCTCTTTGGCAATATCGAGTCCCAGGCTGATGGAGTGGCTGCCCGCCACCTTGGTCAGGGTGTCCCGGTAATCGTAAGTGGTCTGCCCGAAAATTCCGGGCCCCGGCGCGCCCCATCTGATCGGCGTGTTTCCGTAATTTACGGTCGCCGGCGGTATTCCCCAGGGAATGTTTGGATTGGAGGCGAGTTCGTCAAATTTCCAACGCAGCACGTTGAAACGGGCTTCGTTCACCATGGTGTTGGAGAGCGTGTGGGTCCATACCAGCGCTCCCATCAGGCTCAAGCGGTCGGAATTCCAGAACACATTCTGGCGCAAGTTGGCGGAGTTAGGAAAATTGTTTGTGAATGGAATATAGAACTCACTGAAGAAGATGCGATCTCTTTGCGAGGCCTGCCAATCCACCCGGCCGTCATACTGCGAAGCGGTTTGATTGCCGAAGGTACGCGCCTGCACATACTGCAAGTCGGCGCGCCCATCCAAACCCCCGCCAAACGAATTTGCGACTGGCTGCCCGCGCAAGCCGCCAATCGATCCGATGTCGAGCCCGCCGCTTACCACCGCGCATTGATTCGCTCCGTTCAGGTCTAACTGACCGCAGTTAGGAGTCAGAATGGAAGCGATTTGCGGTGAGTTGCCTGCAAGGCCGGTGACCGTCGCCGCGATGCTATTGGGCCTAAGGCTTTGAACGTCGGCAATGTAAGAAGGCGTTTCCAGGAAGACGTTGCTCAGGTTGCCGTTGGCTTGCCGCAAGGTTTCGTAAGTGAAGAAAGCGAACAGGTGGTTCTTGATGATCGGTCCACCCAGGCTGCCGCCGAATTGGCGGAAGATGTTCTGGTTTTTCTGCGGTAGTCCGCCAAATGGACCCGCCCACCGCGCGTACGCGTTCAAGCTGGGCGAATCGTACTTGTAAAAGGCGCTGCCATGAAATTCATTGGTGCCGTTCTTTGAAACTGTTTGCACGTTGACGCCTCCCGCGCGGCTTTCGGCACTGTAGGAACTAGACGAGACGCGAATGTCCTTCACAAACTCCTGGCTTGGTGTAATTACCGCGCCGCCACCCCAGGTCTGGCTGTTGACGCTCACGCCGTCAATCTCGTAGGTGTTCGCGCTGGTGCGCTGGCCGTTGCCGCTGACAGGCACCACGTTTTCAGTCGCGAAGACCGATTGGCTCGAGCCTCCCACCGAATTGGTATTCGGAACCGATACGGAACCGCCGCCTCCTGAGCGGGCTCCTAAGCCAAAAACTCCAGGCGTAAACCGGACCGTCTCATATGGGTCGCGCCCCACCTGCGGCAGCCGGTTAATCTGCTGCGACGAGATCGTTCCGTCGATGCTGGCATTCTCGGTTTCCAGTACCGGTGTCGTGTTGCCAGATACCGTTACGGTCTGGCTGACCTCTCCCGGCACAAGCTTCAGATTTACTCCGATGGTCTGTTCCGCAGTCGTAGCAACATGTTCTTTCACTGCCTTCTGAAAGCCCGCTAACTCCACCGATACCGTGTAGTTGCCGGGAGCCAGGCGGCCGAAATAATAAAAGCCGCTGCCGCTGCTGGTGGTTTCCTGCGTCGCTTGCGTGTCCTCGTTCAGCAAGCTCACCTTCGCCGCCGGAACGGTAGCGCCGGATTCGTCGCTTACCGTGCCCTGAATCGCCGCCCGGAATTGCGCAAACAGAGGACACGCGGCGAAGAAAAAGAAGAATGCAGCCGAACTCAAGGCCCGGCTGGCAAGTTGATTCTGTCTACGTGGATAGAGAAACATGTAAAACTTACTCCCTCGTGGTACAAAGCTGATCTATCGATTGTTTCTAAGCTAAAAATATGACAGAAAATAATGCTTGCGAATGAAAGATTTGCCCGGCAGTTTTTCGAGCGAAATGGTTCTCACCGTTCTGTTGTCAAACGTGGGAGGAGAATAATTTGGCTACCGATATTAACGACACCAAAGACGTTTCAAGCGTCCTAAACGACCTGATCGAGACTAACAAAGATGGTCAGGAAGGCTTTAAGCTTGCTGCCGAGAAGGCCAAAGATTCATCGCTGAAATCGTTGTTCACGAAGTATTCGTCACAACGAGCTGCTAATGTCCAGGAATTGCAGGGTTTGGTTTCTCAACTAGGCGAAAAGCCCGCTGACAGCGGACACGTCTCTGCCAGCCTCCATCGTGGATGGATCGCTCTAAAAGACGCTTTGTCTCGTGATGAAGATAAGGCCATCGTATTCGAATGCGAAGCTGGCGAGGATTCTGCCATGAAGAATTACAAGGAAGCGCTGGCTAAAAATCTTCCCGCCAATGTATCCAGCGTCATTCAGAAACAGTTCACCGGCGTGCAGGAAGCTCATGGCGTCATTCGCGACATGAAGCACAGCTTGCAAGCGGCAGCGAACGCATAGCTCGCCATCAAAACGAACACAGGCTCGCGAACCGGGTTTTTATACGCGGTTTGCGAGCCTCTTCATTCACTACTTCTCTTCAGACATCCAGACCGACAGCGCGCATCAATTCCAGAGCGTTGCTGTGCGATACCACACCTGCTTTCAATCTGTAATCGAATTCCATCTTCCCATCGATGATGCGGTCTTCAAAATGTACGTTCTCTCCGCCCTCGCCCAGTTCGTCTCCGATTCCGGCTAGAGCCAGATCATGCGTCGTCACTAATCCGATAGCACCCGCTGCGGCAAGCTTTTTGATCACCGCCGCCGCGCCGATGCCGCGATCGTGCGAGTTGGTGCCGCTTAGAATTTCGTCCAGCAGAAATAGGACCGGCTTCCCTGCCGTAGTGAGGTCCACAATCTGCCGCAGGCGCGTGATCTCGGCGAAGAATCGCGAGCGGTTGTCAAGCAGCGAATCGGTTACTTGAATAGAAGCGGCCGGGTAAAGCGGCGAGAGTATCAGGCTGCGAGCTGCTACGGGTGCGCCGGCCTGAGCCAGGACGGCATTTAGACCAACGGCCCTCAATAGCGTGCTCTTACCCGACATGTTTGAGCCTGACACGATAAATAGCTGCCGCGGAGGAGCGAAGCTAATGTCGTTCGCCATCGACCGGTCGCTTGGAATCAGCGGGTGGCGCAGGGAAGAAGCAGTGTAATGGCCTGCTTCGGGAGTAAATTGCGGAAAGGCCCAGTCGGTGCGTTCGTAGTGGAGCGCGGCGATAGACGAGAGCGCCTCGAGTTCCCCTATGGTGCGCAGCCAGCCTGCGATGGAGGGTCCCGAAATACGACGCCAGTTCTCCAGGCCCATCGCTACCTGTTCGCGCCACAGCACAAGCGGCTGAAGTCCTCGGACCAGAATGTGGTCGCTCGAATCCATCCAATCCATCCACAGGCTGAGTTGCTGGATGCGTTTGGAAGCAGGCGCGCCGGCCACATCCAGGCGCTGGCGCAATTCCACTAGCATGGGCGCAGTGAAATTTTCCGGCTCGAAACGCGCCAGCGCCAGAGCGAGCACCTGAAGCCCATGCCCAGGCGTTTCCGCCTCTTGCAGCACTTGCGCAACCCGAGCCCGCAGCGCAAACCCGATCAGCAAGTTGATAACCACAACACTGGCCAGAGCGGCGAATGGGACCAGTTGAGCGAAGAAGCCCAGCAACAGCAGAATGCCTAGTGCGCCGAGAATTGCCGCCGTAAGCCGCAGCGCCGCGGAAAAGAAGACAGCGGGTTGCGCGGCCCATCTGTCGCAGGACTCGATATGGGCTTCGCTCTGAATGTCGGCGCCAAGCAGGGCCAGGTCCTGCCGCAAATCGAGACAGGTCCGCAGTTCGGCAACCGCCGCCTGGCGAGCTTGTGCTTCGCGTTGAGTTGCCGGCGCAAGCAGCCACTCGGCCAGGGTCTCTTCCCCAGCTGACGTGCGCGTGGTCGCCAGTAGCTCGAAAAGACTGCCTTTGCCGAACACATCGAGATCGTCCGCATAGACATGTTCGGCACTACGAAAACGTTCACCAGCCTGTCCCGAACCGGCCCACTCGTCTTTCACTCGCGCGATGGCCCGGTCGTAGTACCGGAGCGCCCGCCTGGCCAGCATCTGAACCCGCGCCACCCGGCTGTGCCAAACCGCGAGCCCAACGAAAGCGAACAGCGGGAGCAGCAGGAGCCAGCCGGAGATCGAGCCCGGACCAAAAATAAAGTAGGCCAGCACTACCGCCGAAGCAGCAACCGCTAAACGCGCATTCCCGATCCGCCGGAACAATCCGTCGCCCATTTGTTTTTCGATGTGCCAGCGGTTTCGACGCGCCTGATACTCGTCGAGAGGTGTCGGTTCGGTCACCACTCCATTGTCGACACTTGTTTCTCCGGCGTATTCAAAACCACGCTAGGCCGCCGCAAAAACCAATCCTTACAATTCGCTAACCGCTCCGAACCAACCTCAAGGCCCAGATGGGTTCCTGGGCCGGGCTTTTCTTGTAAGGCCAACTCGAGGTGAAGATGCAGGCTTAAGCGCTAGGGACCAAATCGCGAACGATGAAAGGCAACGGACCGCCGGCATTTGAATGATGCAAGGGTAGATGTTTGGGCGCGGACTGACAGGTTTCACCGACAGAAAAGTAGAAGGTACTTCCTTGTCCCTCAGTACTGTTGACGCCGATGTATCCCCGCATGAGCTCGACCAATTGTGAACAGATTGCTAAACCTAAGCCTGTTCCTCCATATTGGCGGCTTGACGTGCTGTCCACTTGCGTGAAGCGGTCAAAGATAAGCGCCTGCAAGTCGAACGGGATGCCGATACCAGTGTCTGTAATTTCGAAGTACAAGTAAGGCTGATCAGCTTGGGTCCGTCTCTGGTCGACTTTCACTTCTATCCCGCCCTTGTGCGTAAACTTGACCGCATTGCCTACTAAGTTCAGCAGAATCTGCCGGAGGCGATAGGGATCACCGGTAACAGTCAGCGGAACTCTCGACGACACATGAACCGGAAAGGTTAAATTCTTTTGCATAACTTGTACACGAAAGTTTCCTACCGCACTCTGCACAACCTTTCGCAAATCAAACCTTTCATTTCTGAGGAAAATTTTTCCCGAGCCGATCCGGGAAAACTCTAAAATATCGTCTACGATGATGAGCAGTGCTTGGGCAGATTCATGGATAATCTTGAGAATGTCTTTATCTTCAGGGGCAAAGTCCTCGGACGTTAGCAGCAGATCCACGCTCCCCAAAATCCCGTTCATCGGTGTACGAAGTTCATGGCTCATGTTTGCCAGGAAATCGGTTTTGGCGCGGTTCGCCGCCTCGGCGGCTTCTTTAGCGACACCGAGTTCTTGGTTGGCGGTACGCAATTCCGCCGTACGAAGCAAAACCCGAGTTTCGAGTTCCTGCTCGACCTGCTCTTTTTTCCGGATAACGTCGTTCTGTAAAGCCAAGTGCCGACGGAGCTGCATCTGGGCCAGCACAAGGCGCGACAACGATTGCAGGCTGGCCTGTTGCTCATCCGTCAAGGACCTCGGAGCTTGATCGATAACACACAAAGTCCCAACTGCAAGCCCTTCGGGCGTGGTAAGCGGGACCCCAGCATAGAAACGAATCTTTGGGGCGCCCGTGACCAATTCGTTATCGGAGAAGCGGTCGTCCAGCAATGCATCAGGAACAATGGTCGGGCTGCTGTGATGAATAGCATGTGCGCAGAAAGACGAGTCCCGGGAAGTTTGGGACGATTCTAGTCCGACGCGTGATTTGAACCATTGGCGATCTTCATCAACGAGACTGATCAGTGCTATGGGCGCATTGCACACCTGAGCCGCAAGCTTTGTAATGTCATCGAATTCTAGCTCTGGCAGCGTGTCCAGTATGTTGTATAAGCGGAGGTTGGCTATACGGTCAGATTCATTAGCAGGAATCGGCGGTTTGGGCATTTCGGGATAGCAGAGGGTCCTTCAACCCGGTCGTAGACTTAGTGGTCGAGGATACACATACGTCTCAATAAGCTGTTGAGAGATCACGAATCAAAGCGCACCTGAACGCCTCCTCGATAAACGCCGCGCTTCTCATTCCGGCCCTATGCGTCGAGTGGCCCTAGTTCCGGATACCCCATACTGGCGCTGCTATTCTGCCGCCAGGAGCGGGTTTCGTTAGGCTTGACCAAGCGATCAGTACAACAGATCGCCGAGCTCCAATTGCGAGGCAGAATGTTCGAGATATGCGCGATCCAGAGTCGCGGAGCATCCGCGAACGATGCCCATTATGTCGCGCCATTGCACCTCGGACGCCCCACCCCCCAGCTTGAACCAATATCATTTCGCGAGCAGTATGTCCTCTGGTGTTACAAACCACGCGGGACCTTTCGATAGCCCGGTATCCTCCAAATGAAACAGCGCGGTCCAATTCTTGACGGCCTATTGGGAACGCAATGGAAGGAACCCAGATCGAACTTCAGTACCGTGGGCATATGGATCACGTTGAAAGGTCTGCCGTGAAGAATCGCGTTAAGCGCCTCATCCGGATCCGCGTAGAACGTCTCCGGCAAATTATGAAGAAAGACGGCCAGATTTTCCGGCGTCACCTCCGCCAGAATGTCTACATTGTTTGTGAAACGCGGCTGACCGAAAGCGGTGCTCGCCCAGGAGCCTCCGATTGCGTATCGAATCTTGGCTTTCTCGAGCGGCGAGCTTAGGATGTCGAAGACTTCGGCGGGCGGCATCAAGCCTTTCCATAAGCCGCCCCCGCCAAGTCTGCTCCAAAGCGGGTTTTAAGAAGAAACCTATGTTTTCTCTTCTTTTCGCCGCTGTGGCGCTTGTCATTCCGGCGGTGCAGCCCGGTGTTCCGAATCGCCAGCCCGCGCTAGCTGCTGGATCTAAATATTCGGCGCTGGTGTTTGGCAGCGGCAGCAGCATCTGGTACACCCGCTTGGATGATCGGGCACACAAATTTAGCAAGCCCATCCGGATAGCCGATGTGCCTGGCCTGATGTTGGGCCGTCATCGCGGGCCACTAGTGGCAGTAGCAGGCAAAAACGTTGTAGTGACCGCTATCCGGGGTGGCCAGTATGGAGATCTACTTGCCTGGCGATCGATGGATGGCGGAACAACCTGGCTGTCTAGACCGGCGACAATCAACGACGAGCCGCGTGCAGCGAGAGAGGGGCTCCAAAATCTCGCAGTCGATAGCCGGGGAACGGTCGCAGTGGTGTGGCTGGACCTTCGTAATGCGGGCACCAGGCTGTATGGGGCTTTCTCCCGGGATCGCGGTAGGACGTGGTCGAAGAACATCCCGCTGTACGTTGCCGCAGGTGGGACGATCTGCCAGTGCTGCCATCCTTCGATCACCGCAAACAAAGCGGGCCAGTTCGAAGTCATGTTCCGCAACCTCGTCGACGGCTCCCGCGACATGTACGCTGCGACGTGGACGTTGGGGAAGGCAGTTTCCGGACTTCGCAAGCAAGGGACCGGCTCGTGGAATATCGACGCATGCCCAATGGACGGCGGAGGCATCGCCATCGAAAACCACAAGCCTGTCAGCGCCTGGCGGCGCGGCCACGAGGTGATTCTGGCGCGGCAAGGAAAACCGGAGCAGGTGCTGGGTGACGGGAAAGATGTTGCTTTGACTGTGACGCCGGCAGGAGCATTTGTATCATGGACAGATTCAACTGGAGCCGTTCTGCTTCGCAAACCAGGCGCGGATTCGACAGTGACGCTCGACGAACATGGCGGCTTCCCGGTCTTGCAGGCGAGGCACAATGGAGCTCTGGCTGCCTGGGAAGATAATGGCAGCATTGCCGCGGAATTTGTCATGCCGTGAAGGGTGAAAATTCCACAAATTCCTTCGGGCACTGGATTCGTCTACAGGATTTTGCCTGGGTTCTGTTCGTTGGTGTCCTCCTGTTCACGAGCGAGACCAACTACGATGCGACTATCCTTCTGATTCTCATCGCTGCTTTCCAGATTGCGGAGCCCCGCCTCCAGCCTTTCTCGACGAGAATGGGCCAGATCACCTCGCTGACCATGAAGCTGGTGCTCTGTTATCTTCTGATCGGCTGGACGCACACGATATTCAGTCCGTACTATCCAATCTTCCTGCTTCCCGTCATCTCCGCCGCGACAACCCTGGAACTGGGCGGAGTGCTTATTGTCACGGCTCTGGCTTGCCTGTCGTATTTCTCTTTCCTGCTTCCTATCTACATCGATTGGAGCGTTTTTGAATTGCCGCCGCATTACCTGGATCTGATGGCCGTGCGGGCAGCTTTCTTCGCCATCATTGCATTTGTGGTGTTCGAGCAGGCCAAGGCAAAACGCAACGAAATGGCAAGAACCGAGCAGGCTGCCCGGCAGCTTGCCGAGACGAACGCCCACCTACGCAAAGCGGAAGTCTCTCTGCGGCGCAGCGAGCGGTTGGCGGCTCTGGGTCAATTGACTGCCGGTCTCGCACACGAGCTGAGAAATCCTCTGGGAACGATTCGAGGGTCGGCGGAGATGCTGACCAAACCAGCCGCACTTTCTCAGCCGGAGGTGATGGCGGAAATGGCCGGCTACATACGCGTTGAAGCAGACCGCATGAACGCGTTAGTCGGGCATTTTCTCGATTTCGCGAGACCCTTACAGATTCATCCTGTTCAAGCCGATCTGCAGTCCGTGATAGCCGATGCATTTCGCGAGCAGAGTGCCTTAGCGGAGTCGCGCGCCATTGCGCTCCAGGTAAAAGGAGACAGCGCTTTAGAATTTTCCTTTGACCCCGATTTGATGCGGCTGGCGCTCTCTAATCTGGTGCAGAACGCACTGCAGGCGAGTGAACCCGGAACGGCGATAGTCATCGCGTGTGCGCGCCAGGAGGGCAGTGTCCGTATCGATGTCGAAGATCGCGGCTCCGGAATAGAAGCGCAGCATCTGGAGAACATATTCAATCCATTTTTCACGACCAAACCGCAAGGCGTCGGATTGGGACTCGCCATCGTTGCGAAGATTGTAGACGAGCACACCGGCCGGATTCGCGCTTCGAGCAAGCGAGGCCAGGGCACCACTTTCGAGATCACGTTACCCAGCGAGCTGAGCGTTTAAAAGATATGGCAGCAGGACGAATTTTGGTAGTTGAAGATGAAGACAAGCTGCGCCGCATCATTCAATTGCAATTGGAATCGGGCGGCTATGAAGTAAGCGGCGCGCCCAGCGCGGAGCAGGCTCTTCCTTTGGCCTCAACGGCCCACCTGGTCATTACCGACTTACGGCTTCCCGGAATGGACGGCCTGGAGTTCATGGGTCAATTGCAGAACCGAGGGGTACAGGCGGGCGTCATTGTGATCACGGCGCATGGAACCGTGGAGACAGCCGTGGAAGCGATGAAACGCGGTGCGGCGGACTTCCTGCAGAAGCCCTTTTCGCTTGACCATCTTACGACTGTCGTTGAAAGAGTTTTATCCGTTCAGGTATTGCGGGATGAAAACCGGCGGATGCGCGAGCAGTTGGATTCGCGCTACCAGTTCGACAATATCATCGGCCGCAGCGCCGCGATGCGGGAAATTTTTCAGACCGTAGAGCGCGTGGCGCCAACGCGCGCCACGGTGCTTCTGGCAGGCGAGAGTGGAGTGGGCAAGGACATGATTGCCCGGGCCATCCACCAGCACTCTCCGCGAAGCCGTCATGCTTTCGTCAAGATCAACTGCACGGCGCTTCCGGAAAATTTGATGGAAAGCGAGCTGTTCGGTTACGAGAAGGGAGCCTTTACCGGAGCGACCGTCAGCAAACCAGGCAAGTTCGAGGGCGCAGACAAGGGCACCGTGATGCTCGACGAGATCGGCGATGTGCCCGGTAACATCCAGGTCAAATTGCTCCGTATTCTGCAGGAGAAACAATTCGAACGCTTAGGCTCGAATTTCACCCGGAATGTCGATGTGCGGGTGATTGCCGCCACCAATGTCGATTTGCGCGCCGCTCTGGAAGAAGGCCGCTTCCGCGAGGATCTTTACTACCGTCTGAATGTCATCCCCATTAATGTTCCGCCGCTGCGGAGCCGAAAGGAAGATATCCCGTTTCTTGCCAAGCACTTTGTAGCGAAGTTGGCTCCCGAACTGGGATCGCAAGCCCGGGAGCTCAGTCCGGCCGCTATCGAGCGGTTGTTAGAACATACTTGGCCCGGTAATGTGAGAGAGCTGGAAAACACCATCGAGCGCAGCCTGGTTCTTTCTTCACACGAGACTTTGCAACCATCGGACATCAGAATTGAAGCTGCGCGAAACCTGCAAAGCGGCCATTCAGCGCAGCAGATGCCTTTGTTACCGGAAGGCGAAACACTGGAGCATTGGGAGCAGATGATGATTCGCGAATCGCTCCGGCGGGCCAACGGTAATAAGAGCCAGGCAGCTAGAATGCTGGGCCTTACACGCAACGCTTTGCGTTACCGGCTGGCCCAGATGGGGATTGAATCTGATAAAAACGGGGAAGCCGCGGACGAGCCGGAGTAAAGTGCTCCTGCTTAAAGCCGGATGATCTTAGCCGATTGATATGCCTTCAGCGCGTTACGAGTGTCGAGAATGAGTTGGCTGTTCTTCACCACGCTTGCATAATCAACCTTGCTGTGATCGGTTACGATTACCACGCAGTCCGCGGCGCGCACGGCGGAAACCATTTCCTCGGCTTGCATGGCGATTCCGTTGACATCGATGGCGGGCACGAACGAGTCAGAAAAAGTGACTTCCGCCCCCAGCCTTTGCAGCAGCAGGATGATGTCCAGGGCCGGAGACTCGCGGACGTCGTCGATGTCTTTTTTGTAAGCCACACCCAAGATGTGTATGTGAGAGCCCCGGACAGGCTTGGAGGCATCGTTCAAGGCGTTCTGCACCTTCTCGACGACAAACTGCGGCATGCGGCCATTGATGTAGCCGGCCAGTTCGATGAAGCGCGCCTCAATGCCCGCTTCCTTGCTCTTCCAGGAAAGATAAAAAGGATCCACTGGAATGCAGTGGCCGCCGAGACCCGGTCCCGGGTAGAATGGCATAAAGCCGAAGGGCTTGGTGGCGGCCGCATCGATCACTTCCCACACGTCGATCTTCATGCGATCGCACATCAGCGCTAACTCATTCACCAGACCGATGTTGATCATCCGGAAAGTATTTTCCAGCAGTTTCACCATCTCCGCAACTTTGGTGGAGCTTACGGGAACTACGGTCTCGAGTGCCTGCTGATAGAAGAGCGCACCTAGCTCAGTGCAAAGCGGGGTGATTCCTCCGACCACTTTAGGTATGTTGGCCGTTTGAAACTGGGCATTGCCGGGATCGACGCGTTCAGGCGAGAAGCACAGGAAGAAATCCTCTCCCACGGTAAGTCCAGAGGCGTTTAACTTGGGCAGCACTAACTCATCCGTCGTTCCCGGATAAGTAGTCGATTCGAGCATCACCAGCAGTCCGGGATGCAGATACTCGGCAATCGCGTCCGAAGCAGCAACAACATAGCTCATGTCCGGATCTTTGGTTTTGCGGAGTGGAGTTGGAACGCAGATGTCGATGGTGTCGAGTTCTCGGATTATGGAGAAATCGGCCGATCCGCGTATCCGGCCGTTTCTTACAAGGGGGCCGACAACGCTATCCGGGACATCTTTGACGTATGAGTGACCACTGTTGAGCGTGTCGATCTTAGACTGCTGGAGATCGATACCGACTACCTCGAAACCCGCTCGGGCAAACTCTACGGCTAGCGGTAAGCCGACGTAGCCAAGTCCAACAACTCCAACCCGCGCGGTCTTGTCCTCAATCTTCTGCCGCAAACGACCCGAGGGAGAAGCCGCAACTTTGGCTCTAGTGGCCTGGTATTCAGTGATTAAAGAAGTAGCTGCCCGCACCGATGAGTTCCGCAGGTCCCGTGAGATAGACACTCTCATCCCAACGGAATTTCAGGGCTCCCGCCGGCGTACGAACCTCAACAGGGCTGCTTGTTACATTTCTAAGAATAGCAGCGGCAGCTGCGCCAGCAGCACCAGTGCCGGAACTGCGCGTCTCACCCGCGCCGCGCTCATAGAAAACGGCTTCGATGACGTGCGGATCGATAACGCGGACAAACGAGACGTTACTGCGCTTTTCAAAACGCTCGTGCCGTTCGGCTTCCGCAGCCGCTTTGCGCCAATTCGAGGGAAGATTGTGGACGAAAATCGCACATTGCGGATTCCCAATATCGAGGATAGTGGCATCGTAAGTGGAGCCGGCAAGTTGCAGGCTGGCGTGGAGATCGACACAGCGCGGCTGGCCCATGTCCATTTCGAAGGAAAACCGGGCTCCGCTGTGCGACATCAAATGGAGCCGTTTAGCGCCGGCAGCAGTGATGACAGTGACACCTGGGGGCTCGAGGACGCCTTGCGAAACCGCAAACGCCGCGGCACAGCGCGTCCCATTGCCAGAAATCTCGGGCTCGCTTCCGTCGGAGTTAAAAAGGCGGGTGCGAACCGCGGGTTCACCGTCTAGTGCCTCTTTCCAAACCAGCATCCAGCCGTCCGCTCCGATGCCGGTGTTGCGGGAGCAGATGCTCCGCGCAATTTGCGGAAGCGGAGCATCGGGAACTTGCGCCGCCCAGGAGAGCAGAAAATCGTTCTCGGCTCCGTGCAGTTTGTGGAAAGGAATTTCGATCATTTGCTAATTACGTCAATCAGTCCGCCGGTAGATCAGTAATGGTGGCGCGCCTTTCACCGCAATTTCCTTCACCAGCCGATAGCGCGGGCCGAAGCTCTTACTCTGGCCGATAGCCCAGGTCTCCGTGTGAATCAGATCGGGCCGCTTCTCTTCCGCGAGCCACAAAGGGCCGTTGCCTTCGTGCAGCGATTCGGCGATGGGGATTTGGGCGTGGCACAAGATGCCGGTCAAGTCTCCAAATCCCATCAGGATTCCCTGCCCTGCCACATACCGGCGGTTCAGGTAATCGGAAGCCTGCCGCGTCCACGCCAGGCGCGAACGGCTGTTGACATCGGATTCTTTCCAGACAATCCAGTCCTGGCGGGAACTGAAGAGCCACGGCAATGCAGCGAACAGCACCAGAACGCCAGCCCACTTCCGCCAGCGGCAGGGAAACGCCGTAACGATGGCCCCGGCAGTGAAGGCCGCCCACACGGCTACAGCAGTTCCATACCGGCCGTTGTAGTAGTCGTGAGGCCACAACTGGGGTATGCGGACCGGATTCCCGGAGGAGTGCATACTCCAGATATAGAAAGCCGGCGTTAGCAGCAGAAAGGCGCAGGAGCGCAGCATGCGGCCGTTTGAAATACAGAAGAAGCCAACGATGCCCAGCAGCAGCAGCGTCCAACCGCTGCATAGCTGCCCGGCCTTGGCATAGTAATGAACGGCTTGCGGCCAGTTGTGCAAGCCCGGATAGGGATGGTCGCCCTGAATCGCCTTGGCAGAGTATGGGCCGTTAAAAAAGTCGAGAGCGTTGGAGGTCTCGTACCAATTGTGGGCGACCCAATAAAGTGGAGCGAGACTTGCCGCGGCGGCGAAGAACACGAAAGTAGAAATCTTCCGCGAGTTGAAGGCAAACCACGCGGCAGCGAAGGGCAGCAAAAACCATCCGTCGTAACGCGTGAGGCACATGCACCAGCAAGCGGCGACACCGAGCCAGAAAATGTTTCGATCGGCCGCATAGAGCAGAATGGCAAGCCCGGCAAGAAAGACGCACTCCGTCATGGGGCAGGCTCCGAGGTAGAGCAGGTTGGGATTCAGAACCAGGCAGGCGGCTGCAACGATCGCGGCTGATGACAGGCCATAAGCATTGCGAGCCGTGAGGAAGAAGAACGCCGCAGCGGTAAGCAAGCAGAAGGACACCGGAATAGTCCCAGCCAGTCCCGTCGACCACAGCCAGTTATTGCCCACCAGCGGAAGGCAGATCAAATGGAGCAACGGCAGCCAAACGGTGCCAATTTGCTCATAGCCTGGGGTGCGCGAATCGATTACGCTGCGGCTGATGTTCAGGTGTGCCTGCGCATCACCGTAGTTCAGTATGTAGCCGTTGTGGAAAAACCACCAGCCGCTATAGAAGACGAGCGCCGCAAGCGCGCATACCACCAGCAGCAGTTCTTTATCGAAAACTCGCTTAGAACGCAGTGAAGCGCTTGAATTCCTGGAAGCGTTCATCGATCTGTTGCCGGGTAAGCGTGCGGAACCGCTCGACACCAAATTTTTCACAGCAGAAGCTGCCCATGACGGAGCCGTAAATGACGGCCCGATGAAGATCGACGACGTCGATGTTGCCTTTGCGCAGATCGAAACCGCGCTCGGCCAGGTAACCTACGAAGCCGCCCGCGAAACAGTCGCCTGCTCCCGTGGGATCGAAGACATCTTCCAGCAAATAACCGGGCACCATGAACAGACTGTCTTTGCGAACCAGCATAGCCCCGTACTCGCCGCGTTTGATTACCAGGGTGCTGGGCCCCAGATCAAGAATTTTGGCGGCAGCTTTGCGCAGGTTATTTTCCCCGACCAGCATGCGCGCTTCGCTGTCGTTGATGAGCAGGAAGTCCCAGCCTTTGATGGTTTCCCGCAGTTCATCCAGGCTTTGCGAAATCCAGAAATTCATGGTGTCGCCGCCGACGAAGCGGAGATCTTTCATCTCCTTCTGAACCTGGAGCTGAAGCACGGGCTGAATGTTGCCCAGAAACAGATAGGGTTCGGAGAGATAGGCTGGCGGCACCTTGGGTTTGAAGTCGGCGAACACGTTTAGGTCGGTAACCAAAGTGGTGCGATCGTTCATGTCGGGCGAATAAACGCCGGACCAGAAGAAGGTTTTGCCTTCGACCTGTTCGAGACCTTCCAGATCGATTTCCTTACGAACCAGCAGATCACGATCTTCTTCGGCAAAATCTTCGCCGACGACACCGACGATCGACGTCTTGGTGAAATAGCTCGCGCTCAGCGCAATATAGGTGCAAGAGCCGCCCAGGGTGCGCTCTCGTTTTCCATGCGGGGTCTCGATTGCATCATAAGCAACCGACCCAATCACGACAAGTGACATTGCCTTGCATTGTAGCGACAGACGCTTCCGAATCCTGAGCCGAAGTGTTAGGGCGGCATCCATCTCCAATGTGATAGCCGCGCAATTGGGACTTGGCAATGCGAGCGGCAGATCGACGTGCATGACCGTACCGAGTTTATCCGTCTCCGCCTTCGAGGTCTGCAATGCGGTGCTCGTGCGCTTCTGCGATGCGGGCCAGGGAGCGGATGTTCTCGGCATCGATCTGCAATTGGTGCGAGTGTTCACGGGCGACGGCGTGGAGCTCCTGGGTGGATGCGTGCAGCGATTCGGTGGACTGGATGAGAAATGCAAGGCGCTCGTCGATAGTCAATTGGGGTTCACCTCCTTTCATTTTATGCTTGCGGGCAAGCATGGAGCTTGCCCGCTTCGGTGGCTCACGGCTGCGGCAGCTGAAGGCCGTTACAATACGCATGTGAAAGTCCTCGTCTTGAGCGATCCGCACGCCAACTGGCACGCCCTCCAAGCCGTGCTCGAGGACTGCCAGGGCACTTACGATCAGGTGGTTTGCTGCGGAGACCTGGTGGGGTATAACGCGTATCCGGGCAAAGTAGTGGATTGGGCGCATACGCATTGCCAATCGGTGATTCGCGGCAACCACGATAAGGCCGTAGCCGGGCTGGAGGATCTTACCTGGTTCAACGAAATCGCGCAGACCGCAGCCCGCTGGTCTGTCGAGCAACTAAGCGATGAGCAGATGGCTTACCTGAGAGATTTAGAGCAAGGCCCGGTGAAGCTTGACCGTTTCCAGCTGTTTCACGGATCTCCGCAGGATGAAGACGAGTACATCACGGCGGCCTTCGAGGCAGCAACCTGTTTTCCGCATTTGGAACTGCCGCTATCCTTCTTCGGACATACGCACCTGCAGGGCGGTTTCTTTCTTACCCGCGGCCGGGTGGGAAGCATCGCCCCGGTGCGCTCTGACCGGCGCGAACGCGTGATCGAACTCGAGCCCGATGTGGTCTACATGGTGAATCCGGGCTCGGTAGGACAGCCGCGGGACGGCGATCCTCGCGCGGGGTACGCGATCTTCAACTCTGGCGACCGGACCGTGACGTTGCGCCGGGCGGAATATCCGATTGAAGAAGCCGCTTCCGCCATTCGGACGGCTGGACTACCCGACGCGCTCGCGGCCAGACTCTTCCAGGGTTCCTGACGACAGGGACTTCAGGGCAATATCGACCAGAGGAGACCGGTTGCGATCGGCCGAGAGGTATTCGCGCAGCTTGCGGGCTGCGGCTTTTCCCACCGTTTTGACCAACTCGGCTTCCTCCAACTGCTTCACCCGTTCCAAGCTTCCGTGAGACTTCAAGAGCCGGTTCACAGTCTTCTCGCCAATGCCGGGAACTTCGTGCAGTTCCGAAGTGAGCTGTTTAGCATTGCGGCGCGAACGATGAAAGGTGACGGCAAACCGGTGTGCTTCATCGCGGATGGTCTGCACCAGATGGAGGATGGGAGAGAACTTCTCGAGCTTTATGGGCTCGTCCTCCTGCCCGTAGACGTAGATCCACTCCTCGCGCTTGGCAATCGAGGCTAACGGCTGGTAGGTGATTCCGATCTGCTCCAGCGCGTTTGCGGCGGAGTGCAGCTGACCCAATCCGCCGTCCACTAGAACCAGCCCGGGAAACTTCTGCTGTTCTTCCTGCAGCTTCGAGTACCGCCGCGAGATCACCTCGTGCATGGAAGCGAAATCGTCATTGCCGGCGACGGTGCGAATGATGAACTTGCGATAGTCGGCCTTCTTCATCTTGCCGTCTTCCCAGACGACCATGCTCGCTACTTTATCGGTTCCTTGAATGTGCGAAATATCGAAGCACTCGATGCGATGCGGCGGCTCGGGCAGATTGAGCGCGTCGGCCAAGGCTTCCGAGATCACTTTCGAAGAGGGCTTCATGACGCGGAAACGGCTATCGAAGCTGTGCCGCGCGTTGGTTGCCACCAGGTCCAACAGCGCTTTCTTTCCACCTCGCTGAGGAGTTGCGATTTCGACTCGCTTGCCGCGCAAGTCGGATAGAAAGTCTTCCAGCACGTCTCGATCTTCAAAGTCCGCCGGAACATGGATGCGCCCTGGGATGAATTTGCTTTCGAGGTAAACCTGCTTCAATAGCGCCTCAGTGAATTCGGAGGGGTCGAACTCCAGCTGGTCTTCCCAATAGAAATCCCGGCGATCGACGATCTTGCCGTTGCGCAAATGGAACAAGTTTGCGGCGACGAGAGGAGGCTCGGCGTGGTAACCGAAAATGTCGATGTTCTCTCCCTCGGCAGCCGCCATCTTTTGCTTCTGCTCCACTTCTTTCACGGTGGTGATCAGGTTGCGCAGACTGGCAGCCTCTTCGAATCGCATGTCGTCCGCAGCCGCGTTCATGCGACGTTCCAGCTCGTTTCCCAAATCACGGTGGCGGCCTTCCAGAAAAAGCCTTACGTCGCGAACCGCGGCGGCATAATCGGTGTCCGTGGTTAGACCGGGGACGCAGGGACCCTGGCAGCGGTGAATGTGATATTGCAGGCACGGATGTGTGTGCAGCTTAGTGAAATCGAGCTTGCAGGAGGGAACTTTGAAATGACGGTGAACAAAATGGACCAGGCGGTGCGCCAGGTTGCCCGGGAAAAAGGGTCCATAGTAAGTTGCTCCATCTCTTAATATCCGGCGCGTGACGTAGACGCGGGGATATTTTTCGTTGGTCAGTTTGACGTAAGGGTAGGTCTTGTCGTCGCGCAGCAATATATTGAAGCGCGGTTTGTACTGCTTGATGAGATTGTTTTCGAGCGCCAGCGCTTCTTTGTTGTTATCGACCTGAATGAAATCGAGATCGCGAGCCTCGGAGATGAGCGTTCCGGTTTTCGCCTCCGCCAGACGATCTTCGTTAAAGTAACTGCGGACCCGGGCTCTCAGATTTTTGGCTTTGCCAACGTAGAGAACTGTTCCCGCAGCATCCTTGTAGAGGTACACGCCGGGATGGGTGGGAAGCTGCGCAACCTTTTCACGTAATTGCATTTGACTTTCAGGTGGTAAAACGGCAGCTATAATTCAATTGTGACACGCATTGTTCTAGGTGTTTTGCTGGTTTTCCAGGCGTCCTTTGGAGGCTTAGCGCGTGCCGGCCAAGCGGCGGCGGAACAACAATCGCAGGCCGAGCAGAATAGCAACAGCGCCCAGAATGGGCAAACGCATGAAGAGCCGCCCGAAGAAGACGAGTCTGTAGCTCCGGAGAAGTTCGTCCTTAATCCCCTGGAATCGGAGCGCAATATCAGGGTGGGAAATTTCTACTGGAACAAGGGCAAATACCGGGCGGCGGCGGGCCGTTACGAGAGAGCCACGCGCTACAATCCCAGCTCGCCTGAAGCGTTCTACCGATTAGGCGAGGCGCAGGAAAAGCTCAAGAACAGTGACGCCGCGCGAGCCGCTTACCAAAAGGTTGTGCAACTCGCTCCTGACTCGAAGTACGCGCATGACGCGAAGAAGCGGATAGGCAAGAGCTAAGACAGCCGCTGCTTGCGGGTTCCCCGGATTCTTTTCCTGCGTTTCAGCGCCTGGGAGGTCATCATTCTGGTTAGCGCGTTGACGCCTGTTTCGAAATCCGGGAATAGATCAATATATTGAGTGGTTCTGGCGATCTCGATGGGCACTTCGCAATCGCTGAGCCGCACGGGAACCAGGAAAATATCTCCGCAGGGCATGCGATCGGCGGTATCGAGCGCGATGCGCAATTCAGTTTGAAAGTGGCCGCGCTTCGAAACTGACCGGCGAGAGAAATTGACCAGAATAAAGTCCGAAACTTCGATGGCCCGCTGAATCGCTCGCGGCCAATTCTGGCCCGGCATCAATTTCATGACGTCCATCCAGGGCTCGAATCCAGCCTGGTACAAGGCTTCGTAGAGTTTCCTGACGGTGGGGCGGTCTTCTTCGGCATACGCGAGAAAGACACGGATGCGGTCGTTGGGTTGAAAGACTACCTCATGATTATCGAGCTTGAACCGGCCGAGGCCATCAATCTCGATGGGCGCTCCTTCACTGAGGCAGCGCACAATTAAATCGTTTAGCGCCTTACCGCGAACTGCGTCACTCACGACGTTTTCTTCTCCGCTCTGTGGACCTGCGGCGCGGTCGCGGCATCGTCGTGTGTTTTCGAGCGCGCGGGAGGCTTAGCTGTCGGCTGGGGATTTTGCTTCAGGGCTTTCGTTTCGGCGGTTCTCAGATCTCTGAGCAAGCTATAGACAAGCTTGTCGACATCGTCCGCAGCCTCTCCCCGTGAGCGGTGCGACTGGCGAGCCAAACGCTCTGCGAGTTGTTTCTTATTCATCTCGCTTTGAAAATAGGCTGGCCCGGGAAAGCGATTGTAGTCGCGCAGCTTCGCAATTTGCTTAACTGCTTGAGTAATCGAGGTTTATTGCCGGTACTTTTTCTTGCTTGCTTGTGACTGAAGGTTGCTCGCACTGCTCGGTCCGGTTTGAAGAGGCAGGACCACACTCTAAATCGTCTCAGTCTTCGGTTCTGGTTTTAGACCTATTCACAAGTCTTCACGGCAATTTAGGGCTAGTCACGCCGGTCGCAGCGATCCGGCTTTGCAAGCTCCGGTAAGACTCCACGGTTTAAAGCCCATGGCTGAAAGCCTGGGACTGCATGCTTTCAGTTGAGTACGGAAAATGGTTCTGTGACGCCGCTAGTGATATTTCATTCTGTTCTCGGGCTAAGGCCTGTGGAACAAGAAGCCGCCGGACGGTTTCGGTCTCTTGGTTTTGACGTTGCTCTTCCTGACCTGTACGCAGGTAGCCGCACGGAATCAATCCAAGAAGGCTTTGAGTTGATGGCTCAGATCGGGTGGCCCGTAATTTATGAGCGTGCTCTTCGAGCGGTGGCGAAAGTGCCAGATACGACGATAATGGCCGGCTTCTCGATGGGTGCCGGCGTAATTGCAAGCTTGTGGCGCGACCGTCCTAGAACAAAGGCTGTTCTCCTGTTCCATGCATTGGCAGAGATTCCGAACAATGTGAGGCCGGGACTGAAGTTACAACTCCATATCGCCGAGACGGATAAGTTCGTTTCCTTCGAGCAAACGCGGCTATGGACCTCGGCTGCGATCCGGGAAGGCGTTTCAGTAGAAAGCTTCACCTACCCTCAATGCGGACACTACTTCACCGATTTGACGTCAGCGGACTACAGCGCGGCTGCTTCGGAACTCACGTGGATTCGTGTCCGGGCTTTCCTAGCGCAGCTGTAATTTATCGACAGAAAAGGAGGCCAGGCTCACGCGCGATCCGGAATTAACGCTTACGGGGCGCTTCGCCCGGACGGCTAAAACTGATTCCAGAGATATTGGTTATACACTTCGTGGTGGAACTGAACCTCTGGCGCTTTTACGATAGTTCCCAATAATCGCGGGCAGCGGTCCGCTACGGCTTGTTTCAGGTCCGCATACCGGTTTTTCACGTCTTCGCCGAGCAACTTGTTGATCCACTCGGAGCTTCGGAAGGTATCAAGAGCATCGTAGATGTTGTCGGGCAGGAATCGTTTCGCAGAACGCAGGTCTTTAATATCGGCGACAGAACCGTCAAGGCCGGTTTTAAACACGGAAAACAACGCCATGTAGGGATTCGCGTCTGGAGCTACCGAGCGGACTTCGACGCGGGCGCTACGCTCGTTTCCAAGCGGAACGCGCACCATGGAGCCGCGATCGATGGCAGAAGCCATAATTTGGTTAGGCGCTTCAAAGTGGGGGTCGAGCCTCCGGTATGCATTGACGCTGGCATTGAGCAGTAGACAGATATCGTTGCCGTGGGTGAGAATGCGATCGATAAAATTCCAGCCAGCCGAAGATAGCTTTTCGTTGCCCTTAGGGTCCCAGAAGATATTCTTTCCTTCCTGGGTAATGGACACGTTGGTGTGCATGCCGCTGCCATTGACTCCGATGACGGGTTTCGGGAGGAAGGACGCGCTGAAGCCCATCCTGGTGGCGATCTGGCGGCAGATCAACTTATAGAGCTGAATCTGATCGGCTGCGGCAACCACCTCTCCGTAGCTGTAGTTGATTTCGAATTGCGAAGGCGCAACTTCGGGGTGGTCTTTTTCGTTCTCGAAGCCCATGGCGCGCTGCACTTCCGCTGCCGTATCGATGAAGAGACGAAGCGAATCGCCCGGAAGAGAGTGATAGTAGCCGCCGGTATTGGCATACTCGAAGCGATTGGTTTCGTGATACCGGCGTTCAGCATCGACGCCCTTGAACAGAAAGCCTTCGATTTCGTTCGCAGCGTTCAACGTATAGCCTTTTGATTCGTAAAGGCCTTGCGCGTAGGACTTCAGGAGGCCGCGGATATCGCCCTTGTAAGGCGAACCGTCTTTATCGATGACCTCGCCGAAGACCAATACTTTGCCGGCGCCGAAGATATCGGAGGGCGCCCAATAAAAAGCGCTCCAATCCATTCCCAGGCGGAGATCGCTTTCGCGCTGCGCGGTGAAGCCGCGAATGGAGGAACCGTCGAAGGTGAGATTGTCCCAGCTGCTCAACAAGAACTTCTTGTCGTAATCGAGCATCTGAAGACGGCCTTCGAGATCGCTGAACAGAACCGTTACGGCTTTGACGCGCTTCTCGTCGGTTAAGTACTTCAGGCGCTCTTCCTGGATCTTGTCCATTGGAACGCGGCTCTTTCTCTGCTCCTTCGCCGCCAGATTGAGATCTTCCAGTTCGCCGTACGGAAGAGACAGGAAATTCTGCAGTGGTGATGGTGTTGTGGACATTCAGCTCCTTCAATCTACCCGGGCAGGGTCAAACGTTTTGCGCAGCAGATGAGAGCGAACGACAGAGTCCGGCGGAAAAATGAGGCTGGCGGTGACCTGGGTAATCTTATATTCTGGCGAACTCACCGGCCGGCAAGCAAGTGTTTGCGGGATTTTTTAATATCCCAGTCTGGTTTTGCCTGCCTATTTGGTTTTGCTCAATAGAGAAGCGGACGCCACCCAATCAGTAAACCATGAGAGAACAGCAGGGCTTTTCGCTGGGTTTGAACTCCATGAGTTCCGTTCGAGTGTGGTCAGGATCGTATAGATTCAGCTGCCATTTGCCGTCCCGGCCGATCTGGGGCGGGTGCGGAGGTTCGTATCCGCGATCAAGGACCCGCTTATAGGGTGGCTGAATCTTCTCGACACCCAGAGCCAGATGATTCAGCACGCCGAGCTGCCGGGGATTGGCATTTTGCCCGTTCAACATGAATTCCAGCCAGTCGGTTCCATCGGGAACGCGCATATCGATCCAGTCGGTCCGGTCGTCTTTCATGCCTCCATGCCACATCTCGTTAAACCCCAGAATGTCGTGGTAGAAGTGATTGTCAGCTTCCAGATTCTGGATCGTAAAACCGACGTGGATCATACGTTGCGAGAGGCGAGTATCGGGCATAAGCTTTCCAAAGTAGCTGCTGTGGAGCGAGTTGGGCAGGTATTGCACGAATTCGACATTGTGGCCATCTGGATCTTTAATCATCATGCTCAGGTTCTTGTCGAGACCGGGCTTTAGCGTGGCCGGAACAGCGACACCGCGGGCAGCCAGAAAAGCGCGCAGGGCCATGAGGTCTGTGGTTTCGAAGGCGATGTGGGTCAACCGGTCCTCAGCAGGATCTTTCAAAGTGGGATAGATCTCGATGTATTGATGGTCGTTGACTTTGTAATAGTTCAACATCAGACCGCCTTCGGGTTTGTCAAGACTGAAGTGACCGAACCCGAGAACCCGGCCATAGAAGTTTTCGGCTGCAGCTAGATCGCTGGTCCTCAGCCCGATGTGAGCGACCCCCACAATGGGCGGACGATGCGGACCATTACCTACCACCTGCACCGCCGCGAAGATCCCGCCGCCGCCTGCGAGAACGATTGCGAGAAGCGGGAAAAAAAATCCATTCCGAGAGCCATGGCGCATGCCAAACAACTTAGCACCAAACGTTGAGGGGATCGCGAGTCAAAGCTATGAAGGTTAAGGATCTTACATTTTTCAAACGGATAAAAGGGGGTCTGTCCCCATTTATATGATTGATTCTATTGAAGTTACTTTGTAGGCTCAGATTTTTCCCAGGCTAGGAATAGGGCGCTCAGAGCTGGTAGCTGAGCAGTGATGGAGTAGCGGAAACCGTGCAGCGGGATAGGGACGGTTTTCAGCGCGCCCCAGTTGCCCCCGCCATTTCCTCCGAATGCCCAAGCGTCGGAGTTTAGGATTTCGCGCCATAAACCGGGTTCCGGAAGTCCGAGGCGGTAGTTGGGTTGAGGCACTCCGCTGAAATTGCAGACGATTGCCATGAGCTGGTCGGAACCAGCGCGGCGCAGAAATGCAAGAACGTTGCGTTCGGCGTCATTCCGCTCGATCCACTGAAAAGTAGCCGGCTGGTGCTCGTTCGAAAACAGCGCCGCTCGAGTCTTGTATAGCTGGTTCAGTTCACCAACGAGCAGGCGAACGCCGGCATGCGGCGGGTTATCCAGCAGAGACCAGTCGAGCTCCGCGTCGTGATCCCACTCGGACCAGACCCCGAACTCGCCGCCCATGAAGAGTAGCTTCTTGCCGGGCTGCGCATACATGTAGCAGAGCAGGAGCCGCAGATTAGCAAATTTGGCGGAGTCGCTGCCGGGCATTTTTCGCAACAGCGACCCTTTGCCGTAGACAACCTCGTCGTGCGACAGCGGAAGCACGAATTTCTCGCTGAAGGCGTACTCCGGCCGGAATGTGATTTCGCCGTGGTGATAGCGGCGGTCAATGGGATCGTTCAACATGTATTGCAAAGTGTCGTGCATCCAGCCCATATCCCATTTCATGTCGAAATTCAGGCCGCCGGTATGCGCCGGGCCGGTCACCTGCGGAAAGGCAGTGGATTCTTCCGCGATGGTTTTTGCCTCCGGCTGTTCACGATGAATCTCGTCATTGAAGCGCCGGAGGAAGGCAATGGCATCGAGATTCTGGTTTCCGCCGAACCGGTTGGGATTCCATTCGCCCGGACGCCGCGAGTAATCGAGATACAGCATCGATGCTACGGCATCAACGCGCAGTGCATCCGCATGATAGCGGCGCAGCCAGAACAGGGCGCTGCTGGTGAGAAAGCTGCGCACCTCGCTGCGGCGATAGTCGAAGATGTAGCTGTCCCAATCGGGTTGGATACCGAGCCGCGGATCTTCCGGCTCATACTCGTGAGCTCCATCAAGGAACCCGGGGCCGTGCTCGTCTGTAGGAAAGTGAGAAGGCACCCAATCGAGGATGACACCGATGCCGTTCTGGTGAAGGCGATCGATCAGCGACATAAAATCCGCAGGCGATCCATAGCGCGCAGTAGGAGCGAAGAATCCGGTAATCTGATAGCCCCACGAGCCATAGAAGGGGTGCTCCATGACAGGGAGAAACTCGACGTGCGTGAAGCCCATTTCCTTCACATAGGGAATGAGCCGGTCAGCTAATTGGGAGTAGGAAAGCCAGCGGTTCTGGGGAGCGCGCCGCCACGATCCCAAATGAACTTCGTAGATGCACTGGGGCGCATGGAGGCTGTTGGCTGCTCGACCCCGAGTCATCCATTCGCCGTCGTTCCAACGGTAGCTATCGAGGTCCCAGATAAGCGAGGCGTTCGCAGGCGGCGCTTCGTTAGCGAAGGCAAAGGGATCGGATTTGTCGACCGTGAAAGCTCCCTGGTTGGCGGATACATGATACTTGTAGCGGGTTCCGGGATAGGTATGGTGGACGAAACCACTCCAGATGCCGCCTCCTGCGGATTGCAGAGGGTGAGCTCGCTTATCCCAGCCATTGAAGTCGCCAATAACGGAGACTTGCCCCGCATTTGGCGCCCAGAAGGAAAACTGTGTTCCGCCTCGTTCAGGGGCGTGATGCGCACCGAGGATGCCGGCCAGGTCCGTGTGGGTTCCGTCATGGAGACATGCGATATCGTTCTCGTTCAAGAGGCGAGTGGTTTCGGACATGAAGATGCGATCGAGGAGTTTTACGCTACCAGATTGAGAATGCCACGAAGCGGAATGCAAACCCAGGCAGGCCGGTTATTCAGTTCATAGGCGACTTCGTAAAGCGCCTTGTGAAGCATGAAGGAATCCAGCAGCAGGTGTTGCTCTTCCCTATTCTTTCCCACAAACGCTGCGTCCGCGGCAGTGTCGAAGTAGCCTCTCAAGAAAGCGGCGCTCACCCAGGCGTACCAGAAGGCCGACCATTTCGCTACCAGATCCGCATCGGCGCGCGATAGATCGACTCCAGCTACCTGGCCGTATAGCGCAGCGTAGGCTGCGTATTGAAAGGAGCGCACCATGCCGGCAACATCGCGCAAAGCCAGACCTTTCTCGCGGCGCTCGCTGAGGGGACGCGCCGGCTCGCCTTCGAAATCGATGATCATGAATTCCGAGCCAGTGTAAAGGACCTGGCCGAGATGATAGTCGCCGTGAAACCGGATGCGCAGCGCTTCGATACCGCGATCGCGGAGACCGGAGAAACGGTCGCGTACTTTCTTTTCTCCGGCAAGCACCTGGCGCGCATCCGGCGCCGACCCGGACACCAGCGAGCCCTGCTTGGCGCGAAGAAGATCGAACGCAATGTCGGCTTGGCGCTGCATCTCGCCGTAGAGCCGGGCCGAGTCATCAGCGGCCAGCGCTTCGGGCACAAAATCGGAAGCATTGCCTTTGGCGAGCACCGCATGCATTTCAGCGGTTCTCTGCCCCAGCAAGCGAGCCGACGCCAGATAAGGTCCGATCAACTCCTGTACGTGCGGAGGCACGGACTGATCGGCCAACAGAAATGGATGCTGTCCGGTTGCGCCGGTGGGGCCGCCACTCTTATCTAACGCGCGGCCGAAGAAGCCGCTAAGAGAATCGAGCGTGTATTTCCAGGCATCGCCGCGATTCTGGACAAAGCGCCCCAACAGACCTGCCGACAAAGGCTGGCCGCCCTGGTTGCGCCGGTACTCTAGCGTACCGATGACTGGAGGCGTGTTGGCAAACCCGTGTTCCGTGAGGAACGTTCCCACCTCTATATCGGGGTTGATGCCCTCCTCTACTTTGCGGAAGAGCTTTAGAATGAATTTATCTCCGTAGATGACGGAAGTGTTGCTTTGTTCGGCGCGCGACACCGCACTATCCATAGCGGGGTCGAGTTCCTCTGGAACGGTTCCAGAACCCACGATGCGACGGGCCAAAAATACGCCTTCACGCCCCGGGAAATTTTTTTCTTCCGCAATAGCGGAGAGGATGGCTCCCCGGAAGGAGGGGTTTGAAAACGCGCTGTAGAGCACTCGCTCGTCGCCATCCTCGCTGCGAAGAATAGCCAAAGGCTCGGATGCGGGCGAGTTCCGGACCGAATCGTCGGCCGCGGCAGTCAGCGAAAGCGGAAGCAGATAGATGTCGCAGCCTCCGTCTTCGAAATGCACATTCAAAATAAGCAGCGAGTTTACCTGGGTAAACGGAACCACATCGTGGACAGAGACCTTTTCAATGCTGCGCGCCTTGGCCCGGAACCAGCGGCGGGAAGCGAGGTATTGGGGAAGCAGACCGGCTAGCTGATCGATCACACCCGCCGCAAAGAGATCGCGCGAGGACGAAACGGGAAGGGTAGGAATCGACTGGGGCGAAGAGTCTGCGCCCTGAATCTCCGTGGAAGGCATAATTTGTGGATCTCCGAAATGCGTTCCCGCGTTCAGAGGAAATATTCGAAATCGCTTTCTACGCGCAGACGGCGGCGCATTTGGAAGATGTGAGCGGGAATGCTGTGCGGATCGAGTTCGACATAGTTCCTGCGTCCGGTCCACATATAGCGCGCCTCGGTAAGCAAATCGTGAGCTTGATAAGGACGATCTTCCGGGATCTCGAATTTGTCGAGCGGAAGATCGACGAATCCAGACTGCCGGTAATGAGGGTCGAGGTTGATTACCACCAGAACCAGATTCGAGCCGTCAGGCGAGCGCTTGCTGAAGCAGAGCAAATGATCGTTGTCCACAGGGTGAAAGTCGATGCTGCGATCGCTCTGCAGAGCCTCGTTTTCACGACGAATGCGGTTCACCAGCGTGATCAATTCGCGTAGGCCATCGGGCTGGTCAAGCTGCCACTGCCGTATCTGATATTTTTCCGAGTCGAGATATTCTTCGCTGCCATGCCGGATGGGACGGCCTTCCAGAAGTTCGAAAGCAGGTCCATAGATGCCATAATTCGCGCCCAGCGTCGCAGCCAGAAAGAAACGAATAGAAAACGCCGAGCGCATGCGCAGCTGTAAGAAGTCGGTCAAAATGTCGGGCGTGTTCGGCCACTGGTTGGGCCGGAAGAAATCGACAACTTGCGTCTTGGTCAGCTCGTTCAGGTATTCAGTGATTTCGCCTTTTGCGGTGCGCCAGGGGAAGTACGTGTACGATTGGCTAAAACCGAGTTTCGCCAGCCGGTACATGATTTTCGGACGCGTGAAGGCCTCCGATAAAAAGAGAACGTCGGGATAGTCGCGCTTGATTTCCGTGATACACCACTCCCAGAATGGGAAGGCCTTGGTATGCGGATTATCGACACGGAAGATGCGCACTCCCTGCTCGATCCAATAGAGGAAGACTGACTTCAGCTCCTGCCACATGCCGCTCCAGTCTTCAGATTCAAATTCGAACGGGTAAATGTCCTGGTATTTCTTGGGCGGATTTTCGGCGTATTGAATGGTGCCGTCCGGGCGCTTTTTAAACCAGCTCTCGTGCTGCTTGACGTAGGGATGATCAGGCGCGACCTGAAAGGCGATATCGAGAGCGATTTGAATGCCGAATTCGCCGGCGCGTTTTACCAGGCGGCGGAAGTCCTCCAGGGTGCCGAGCTCCGGATGAATGGACTTATGGCCGCCTTCCTTCGCACCGATGGCCCAGGGGCTGCCGGTGTCGCCCTCTTCCGCGGTGACTGAATTGTTTTTGCCTTTACGGAAGTTGACTCCAATGGGGTGAATGGGCGGGAAATAGAGAACGTCGAAACCCATTTCGGCGACATATGGAAGGCGGGCTTCGCAATCGGGGAAGGTTCCGTGTTTGCCGGGCTCAGAGGAAGCGGAGCGGGGGAAGAACTCGTACCAGGTGGAGAAGCGCGCGCGCACCGGATCTACCACAATTTCAAGTTCGCGGCCATACTCGGAGGCGAAGCGCCGGTCAGGGTACTGGGCAACGACTTCGTGCAGCTTGGGACTGGTTGCGGCATCCCGCAGCTCGCCCTTCTCGCGCGCCGATTCTAAGAGCTTTGCCTGTTCACCGATCCACTTGCTGTTCGCTCCTGTAGCTCGCTTCGCGGCTTCAAGAAGGTGTTCAGCGCCGATTTGGTAGTCGATAGGCGCATCGGTTTCAGCCGCAATGCGCTTCAGCAGATCGCGCCGCCAGGTTTCCCAGTGGTCCACCCAGGCGTTGACGGTATAGGTATAGCGCCCCAATTCCGTAACCGGAAAGTTGCCGTACCAGCGGTCATTGACCAGCGCGGTCATCGCTACTTCGATCCAATCCGCCGAGTTTGAGAGGCGATAGCGAAGCACCGCGGAAATGGAATCGTGCCCATCGGTAAAGATGTCGGCTTCCACGCGCACAACGTCGCCAATGGTGCGTTTAGCCGGGAAACGGCCGGCGTCGACTTCCGGATTCAGGCTCTCGATAATGACGCGGCGTCGGCCTTCGGTGGGAAGCTTCGCCGCAGGCGCTTTACCTTTACTCTCTTTCTCGCCGCTTTTACGCTCTTTCTCTTCGAGGGCAGTTCGATTAGGGCTTGCCATATTCTCTTTAGGATAGATTGCTCAAGATCGATTGACTGGTCAGTTTGTCAGGTCCGGGATCTGCCCGGATTTCGCTCAATCAGGCTATCGTAGAGCGCGATGGTCTGATCGGCGATGGTGGACCAGCTGAATTTCTGCTCGACGCGGCGGCGGCCGGCAGTTCCAAAGGTGCGGCATTTTTCTTCATCGGCGAATAGACCAGCCAATTTAGTGCCGAGATCTTTTGCAAACCGTTTGCTGTCGGATGGGAAGCCGGTATTCGGATCCTGTTCGAAGGGAACGAGATAGCCCGTCTCATCGTCGACAACTACTTCCTTGATGCCGCCGGTGGAGCTGGCCACGACGGCAGCGCCGCAGGCCATGGCTTCCAGGTTTATGATGCCGAACGGTTCGTAGACGGAAGGGCAACAGAATACGCGAGCATGGCTGTATAACTGAATCACCTCAGGCTTGGTCACCATTTTCTCGAGCCACAGCACGTTGGGATTGTGTTCCCGTATGGCTGCTACTTTGGCGCGCATCTCAGCGGCAATCTCCGGGGTGTCGGGCGCACCGGCACACAGCACAACTTGGGTATCCGGCGGAAGATACTGAAGCGCATCGACGAGATGAGTGACGCCTTTCTGGCGAGTGATCCGGCCCACGAACAGGACGTAGGGTTTTCCGGGATCCACTCCGTATTTAGTCAGCGCTTCGGTGTTGCCGGTCTTCTGGTATTCATCTAGGTCAATGCCATTGTAGATGACGTGAACGCGCTCGGGTGCAACGGGATAGACACGCAGGATGTCCTCTTTGGTTCCGTTCGAGACAGCGATTACGGCGTCGGCATCGAGAATTGCAGTTCGCTCCATCCAGGAGCTCAAAGCGTAGCCGGCGCCGAGCTGTTCGGCTTTCCATCCGCGCAGCGGTTCCAGGCTGTGGGTGGTGAGCACGAAAGGCACTCCGTAAAGCTTCTTGGCCATGAAGCCGGCCATGGAGACATACCAGGTATGAGTGTGGACGATGTCGATGCCACGGAGCGCCTTTACCTGAGTAAGATTCAGGCTGAAGGCTTGCAAAGCACTCTTGAATTTTTCCTCGGTGCCCTCGGCGATTTCGGTCCAGGGCTCCCGGCCCCGGACGTGCAGGTTGCCTTCGTCGACATTCTGGTCGCCCCAGCACTCGACCTCGACTTCTACTCTCTTTGCCAGTTCCCGGCTGAGGTATTCGATGTGAACACCAGCTCCGCCGTAGACATTCGGCGGGTATTCGCGCGTAAATAATCCAACTCGCATCTCAGGCTCCCTCCACCAGACAGAAGATAGCAGCCGGTGATTTCATTTTTATTGAGCATGGACAAGAGGAGAAGCGATGCGGCAAACATTACCTCATACTGAAAAACTCTCCGTCTTTGTAAGCCGAAGCGAAAACATCGGTGATGTGAAAGCAAGGTTACTATTTTCATTTAGTATTGTCCAAGTAACTGCAACTGGTCAACTTACCGGCTTGAAGGACTCAGCGTGTGTTTCGCCGAGGCGATAACGGCCACAACCGTGCTTCTCGGTCTGGGAGGATCACCAGGATGAAAAAGCTAATTCGTGCCGGATGCCCGGCAGCGCTATTGATCGCGGCTACGTTCGCGTATACGGGCGGGATCGGGGCTCAGACCGCACCCGACAATACTAAGAACAACAAAGGCGCGAACGGCAGCATGAAACATTCCGCCGATTCGGGCGCGAAAACCGATAGTGATCTCACGCTGATGAAGGAGATCAGAAAAGCGGTGGTGGGGGATGATTCGCTGTCCACTTACGCGCACAACGTGAAGATAATGGCGAAATCCGGCAAAGTCACCTTGAAAGGGCCAGTGCACACGGAAGAAGAAAAAAGTGCGATCGAGGCGCATGCTCAGAAGATCGCGGGCGAAACGAACGTGGTCAACGACATTACTGTCAAGGGAGACAGCAAGTAAGAGAGATTTTTGAGTTAGGAAACAAATTATGGCAAAGAACACAGCAGTTTATGGCATTTATTCTGATCGGAATGCGGCAGAAGCGGCAGTCGACCAACTAACCGCGGCAGGATTCCGGCAAGAAGATATTTCGGTTCTGATGCAGAACAACGACGGCACCAAGGACTTCGCGCACGAGAAGAGTACGAAGGCTCCCGAAGGAACAACTACTGGAGCATTGGCTGGCGGAGCGTTGGGTGGCACATTAGGGCTTCTGGCCGGCATCGGGGCCTTAGCTATTCCTGGCGTCGGTCCGTTTATAGCAGCAGGTCCAATTATGGGAACGCTAGCGGGCATAGGGTCCGGAGGCTTAGTCGGCGGCATCGTCGGAGCGCTGGTCGGCATGGGCATTCCCGAGTACGAAGCAAAACGTTATGAAGGCCGCATTAAAGAAGGTGGCGTCTTACTTTCCGTCCACAGCGACAATAGCGAGTGGACCAGCAAGGCAAAAGATATTTTGAAGAACACGAATGCCGAGGATGTTTCATCTACTGGCGAGGCGTCCGCGGACTATGCGGAGACCGACAAGCCAGAGGCACGAGCCGCGCGTGCTGACAAGTTGTACACGTAGATCCATTAAGAACTATTTCTAATCAACTTAAGCCAGAGGTGCTTGCCGTGCTACTTAGTAACGATGAGCGCCTCTGGCTTTTCTAGTACCCCGGTCATCACCGGCATGCGAATTGTCCCCGTTGCGGGACACGACAGCATGCTGCTGAACCTGAGCGGCGCGCATGGGCCGATCTTCACCAGGAATCTGATTATTGTCACTGATAGCGCAAATGTGACCGGGGTAGGAGAAGTTCCTGGAGGCGAAGCGATCCGCCAAGCGTTGGAAGATTGCCGGCCGCTGGTTTTGGGGACGCAGTTAGCAGAGTTCAATCGAGTACTGGCGTCCATCAGAGACCGGCTTGCTGAACGGGATTCGGACGGCCGGGGACTGCAGACTTTCGATTTGCGCACGACGGTCCATGTACTGACCGGAGTCGAGTGCGCCTTGTACGATCTACTCGGCAAATTTCTGGGAGTTCCCGTCGCAGCGCTGTTAGGTGAGGGTCAGGTCCGCCAGGAAGTTGAGGTGCTTGGGTATCTGTTCTTTACCGGCGACCGGGCGAAAACCAGACTCCCCTACCGCAGTGCTGCCGATAACGAAGACGCCTGGATGCAGACGAGAGACGCGGAAGCGCTTACTCCCGCCGCTATAGTTCGCCAAGCTGAAGCGGCGTACCAGCGCTATGGCTTCCGCGATTTCAAGCTTAAGGGCGGAGTACTGAGCGGCGAACTTGAAATCGAAGCGATTCTTGCTCTGGGGGAACGGTTTCCTCAAGCGCGGATAACGCTCGACCCGAATGGCGCATGGAGGCTTGAAGAGGCCATCAAATTATGCAGGTCGGCGAAACACGTTCTTGCGTATGCGGAAGATCCGTGCGGCGCAGAGAAAGGTTTCTCGGGACGCGAAGTACTGGCCGAGTTCCGGCGGGAGACCGGCATTTCCACCGCCACGAATATGGTGGCGACCGATTGGCGGGAACTGACTCACGCCGTGCAATTGCATAGCATAGACATTCCGCTTGCCGATCCCCACTTCTGGACCATGCGCGGCTCGGTGAGAGTGGCTCAAATGTGCCGGGAGTGGGGATTGACATGGGGTTCGCATTCAAACAATCACTTCGATATCTCGCTGGCAATGTTCACACATGTAGCGGCGGCAGCGCCGGGGAAAATCACGGCGATCGACACGCATTGGATCTGGCAGGACGGCGAGAGGCTGACGCACGCGCCCCTGCGGATTGAAGACTCGAAGATCAGCGTGCCCCGGCAGCCGGGCCTGGGCGTAGACCTGGACTTCGAGCGGATCAACGCGGCCCACCGGCTCTACAAGCAAACGGCGCTGCAGCGGCGTGACGATTCAATAGCTATGCAGTACTTGATTCCAGGCTGGCGATTCGACAACAAGCGGCCTTGTCTGGTGCGCTAAATAGCCGCTCAAGCCGGCGCTTAAAGAGGCCGGTTCCGTTCCCAAACTTGCATTGAGCAGATAACATCGAACACCTAAACACCAGCAGATCAGCTCCGGCTCGAATCGTGATTGTATGCACGGTAGACGGCCATGAGTTTTTCGAGATCGGCCCGATCGCGATCGCGGCAGTTCATCAAAGGGGGCCGGACGGGTCCGGCGGGCATGCCCAGAATTTCCATAGCTTCTTTCATCATCGCGACCTCATAACCGCGGGCGCGTTCACGCAGCGCATACAGGGGATTGACGAACTTCCGCATCAGCATCTGCAGGCGCGGAGAGTCGTGTTTCAAGCCAGCATCAGCTAACTCGAGCGAGACGCGCGGAGAAATATTCGAAATGCTCGAAGTGAACGCTTGCACGCCAATGGCGAAATACGCTGGCACGCAATCGTCACCCAAGCCCCCGAACCACGCCAGGCGGTCTCCGTTCGCCTCCATAATGCGGCTGTAACGCCGCACATCTCCTTGGCCATCTTTCCAGGCCGCGAGAGTCGGCACCTGCTCAGCGAGTCGGGCAACCATGTCCGGCGTAAAGACGGCCCAGTCCCGGCTATACACGATTAGCGGCAGGTCGGTTGCTGCTCCGATCGCCCGATAGTAAGCAAAGAGGCCTTCTTCCGGAGCCGAGATGTAGTAAGGGGGCAGGGCCAACAAGCACTCCGCGCCAGCCCGCTGCGCTCGTTTGGCGATCTCTGCTCCCAGTGGAGCGTTAAAGCCTGTACCGGCCACTACGGGCATGCGTCCAGCCGCGGCTTTCACGGTAGTAGCAATTACCTGCTCGGTTTCTTCGACCGATAAAGAATAGAGCTCGCCAGTTCCGCCTGCCGCTACCAGAGCGCAGAAGGAGTGGCGGCACATTTCATCGACGTTCTTCTCGAGCGCGTCTAAATCAAGCGAAAGATCTTTGCGGAAAGGAGTAACCGGAAAACCAAAGACGCCATGAAGATTGTGAACGAACTCGCGTTGTTTTGAGGACATAGTTCAAACTGGATTGGTTTTTGAAAGCGGAGCAGGCTCCTGCCGGACCAGGAACACGTAACTCGCGATACCGACTGCTAAGAAAAAAAGGTTAGCAGCCATAGCAGGAAGATAACTGCCGGTGGCTTGTTTCAACCAGCCCGTAAGCAGCGGCGCGACAATGCCTGGAATATTGGCGGCCATATTCTGCACCGCGGCCAGACGTGCAGGCGGTGCTCCGGGCAGAATGGCTGGCGTAATGGCCCAATAATTTCCCGTCGCTAAGCCCAGCCCGCTTAAAGAGAAGATGGCGAAAAATAAGGCGACGCTATTTGACGACGCGGCCGCGCCTATCATCTCAGTGGAGGCGATCAGGAAACCAGCGATGATGAACTTCTTGCGCACGCTAATCGCATCTGCGCCGCGCTTGATGATGATATCCGCAAAATAGCCCGCCCCGGTAGCCACGATAGCGAGACCCCAAAAGCTGAACGCGGTAAACCAGCCGGTGGAGTTCAGCGATAAGCCGCGGCTCTCGGCAAAATAAGCGGGCAGCCACGTGAGGCAGAAGTAGTTGAAGTAGTTGTAGCAGAAGGAGCCGATGATGATGCCCCACATTGAGCGTTTCCATAACAACTCACCGAAGCCGATAGGCGGCACATCGGACCCGTGCAGGACTAGCCGTTCCATCTCGCGGTCGTTATCGCGCACCAGCAGCAGCCAGGGGACAAGCCAAAGCAGTGCGCCGAAACCCATGATGAAGAACATGGCGCGCCAACCGTAGTGATAGAGCAAAGCCGCCGAAAGTGGCGCGCCGAGAGCAGGCCCGACTTTGGCCGAGGCTTGATAGAGGCCCATTACGAAACCATGCTGGCGGGGGTGAAAGTGAAGCCGGATCCAGCGCATTCCGGCCGGGGTATTTACGGCTTCTCCCGCGCCCAGGAGCAGGCGCACCGTAAACAGCTGGCTAAACGTTCCGCACCAGGCGGTCAAGCCGGCGACGACGCTCCAGACCGCGAGGCTAATGGCGAAGGGTCGCTTCACGCCAAAGCGATCGACCAGCCAACCAGCGGGAAGCTGCAGCAGCGCGTAGCTCCAGAAGAAAGCCGAGTTGAGCAGTCCGCGGCCATTGTCAGAGAGTTGGAAGAAGCGTTTGAAATCGGGAGTAGTCAGGGCAATGGAAAGATTCTGACGATCGAAATAGGCGATGATGAACGCGGCACACAGCAACCCCACAATGGCCCAGCGCCGGAAGTTTTCGGGGTCGCTTAAAGCAGAAGCATCTTGCCTCTCGAAAGCTTCTGGAGATGGGTGCGGCGTCATAGGCTTTAAGTGAAGGGGCAATAATTATGGGAACCCAGGAGTCTATGTGATAGGTCCCGGATTGAAAGGTAGCAGGGCATTGCCGAGACCCCAATGATCGGCCCACGTCTTCTGTTTGCCGCTGGCTACGCTCAGCATCATCTCGAACAGTTCCCAACCGACTTGCTCGACCGTGGCGTTACCGGTGGCGATACATCCGGCATCCAGATCAATGAGATCGTGCCACTTTTCTGCAAGCGAGGTGCGCGAGGAAACTTTTATGACCGGAACAAGCGAGAGTCCGTAGGGACTGCCTTCGCCGGTGGTGAAGACGTGCAGATTCATGGAGGCGAGTTGTTGTGTACCGCAAATGAAATCGCTGGCGGGGGTGGCCGCAAATACCAATCCTTTGGCGGTTACCTTTTCGCCATGCGAAGCAACGGCCGTTATGGCAGTGGAACCGGCCTTCGCGATGGAGCCGAGAGCTTTCTCGACGACATTCGCCAGACCACCGCGCTTGTTGCCCGGGGTGGGATTGGCGCTGCGATCGGCACCGCCTTGCTGCAGGTAGCCGTCATACCAGCGCATCTCGGCGATTAGCCGGTGTGCAACGTCGACGGTCGCTGCACGGGCAGTCAGCAGGTGAATGGCGTCACGAACCTCAGTGACTTCAGAAAAGAAGACTGTCGCACCGGAACGCACCAGCAGGTCAGCCGCAAACCCGACCGCGGGATTGCACGTAACGCCGGAAAAAGCGTCGCTGCCGCCGCATTGCAAACCGACAACCAGCTCGGAAGCCGGCACCGTTTGCCGCTGCCGCCGGTTCAGAACTTCCAGCCGCTTCTCCGCGGCCTCGAGTAGCACCAAAATCACGTCTGCGAAACCGTTGTGATCCTGCAGCCGGATGACGTCTCGATCAGGCACGAGCGGGAAGTCGGAGCCCAGCAAGCGGGCCGGCTGCATCTTTTCGCAGCCAAGACTCACAACTAGAGGGTTCGCTGCCAAATTCGAATGCAAGGTGATGTCGCGGAGCGTACGGATGGGAATGGATGCGCCGGCAGCATCGATAGCGACGCCACAGCCGTAGTTATGAGTCAACGCCACCACATCGTCGACGTTTGGATAGCGCGGCAGCAACTCCGTTTTGATGCGACGGACGGCATGGTCGACTGCCGGAGCTACGCATTGCACGGTGGTAGCGAGGCCGAGTATATTCTTCGTTCCGGTGCTCCCATCAGGATTGCGATAGCCCTGAAACGAGTAGCCATTCAACGGAGGCAGGGCAGCGGGAATCGCGTTGGCGAGCGGCAGATCGTCAAGCCTGGGCGCCGGGGGAAGGCTCATCATGTCCTCACGCAACCAGCTTCCCGCCGGAACCGGGCGATCGGTATAGGCGATGATATGCCCATACCGAATCACTGGCTGCCCGCGATCTAAATCTTGCAGCCCAACTTTCTGCGATTGCGGAATCCATTCGCTGGTGGCTACTCCGCCTGTAAGCCGGGAGCCCGAGCGCAAGCCGTCTGGTTCGACAATGATGCCGACGTTGTCTGCCGGGTGCTGGCGTACATAGTTAGGCATCAGGCAAGTGGGAACGAGAGCAAAGCAGCTATGAGTGTGCTTTGAGATGATACACCCATTACTCATCAATCGCTGAAATAGCGGTATAGTATAGGGCTGATCAATTGAAATTTCGATGGCCGGCGACTCAAGAGGACCTGTAACAAGCACCACTGGTGAACGGGAAGATTCCTGGCCGGATTTGAAGGCGCTCTTCGACTCGGCCATCTTGCTGCCAATAGACGAGCGAGGAAGCTACATCCAGCGGCAGTGCGGCCAAAATGAGTTGCTGCGGCTGGAATTGGAGTCGCTCCTGCTGGAATATGAACAGACAGGCGAATTTCTAGAGCAGCCAATAGCATCGCTCCAGCCGCTGCTTCGACAGTCACCTGGCGTAAATCAGGATGCTATTGATCTTTCTCAAACCGAAGTGCAAGCTGTTGCGGCGGTAGGCGAGCGCATCGGCGTCTACCGGCTCGAACGAGAGATTGGGCAGGGCGGTATGGGCGCGGTTTTTCTGGCAGCGCGCGCGGACGGAGAATTCGATCAGCAGGTAGCGATAAAGCTGATTCGCCGGGGCCTGGAAAGCGATTTCGCGGTCCGCCGCTTCCGGCACGAACGCCAGATCGTGGCAACCCTTGAGCACCCCTACATCGGCCGCCTGCTAGACGGAGGATCGACAAAGGAGGGTCTTCCGTACTTCGTCATGGAGTATGTCGAGGGCCGCCAAATCACTCATTTCTGCGATGAGGAGAAGCTCGATGCGCAAGGCCGCATTCAGATCTTTCTTCGCGTCTGCTCGGCGGTTCAATACGCACATGAACGGAACATCATCCATCGCGATTTGAAGCCCGGCAATATTCTTATTAACGCGGCGGGCAGGCCCAAACTGCTGGATTTCGGAATTGCGAAGATGATGGGCGCTGATTCCTCCGCGAACAAGGCAGATGCAACCGCGGCCGGATCCCGCATTCTGACGCCGGCGTACGCCAGCCCTGAACAGCTGCGCGGAGACACGGCCTCAGTGCGAAGCGACGTTTACTCGCTTGGCGTCATCCTCCACGAATTATTGTGGGGCGAACGCCCGGGTCGTTCCACGCTCCGGCACGAATCGCGAAGAGCGGGAGATTCGCCGGACGCGGATCCCTCCCGGCAGTCTCCTCCTGAGCTGCGAAGGATTGTTTTTCAAGCCATTCACTGGGATTCCGGTGACCGCTACAGCAGCGTTCAGGAGTTGACTGAAGATCTTAAGCACTACCTCGAAGGCGCTGCTCCTAAAACGAGCACCCGGAAATCGTTCGCCACGGACACCACTGCCTCTTCCGTTTCCATCGCTATTCTGCCACTGCGATTTGCTCATGAGGCAGGGGAGGAAACGGCATTTCTGGCGACGGGCATCGCGGATGCGCTGATCTCAAGATTATCGGCGGTTGAGCGATTGTCGGTCAGGCCGACGAGCGCAAGTTCAAAGTACGCCGACGATCTGGATACGGCACGGGCGGCGCGGCAGCTGAACGTGAAATACATTCTCGAAGGCTCGGTGCGAGCCGTTCATAAGAATATCCGCGTCAGCTTGCAGTTGGTGCATGCCGACGCCAGCATTACGGCTTGGGCGGCGCAGTTCGACCGGCCTGCTGATAATCTGCTCCAGCTGGAAAAATCCATTGCTGAGGAAGTCGCCTCGGCACTTCTTCCGCGCCTGACGTCGGAAGAGCGAGCACAGATCGGCCGGAACGGCACCAGCAACAGTAAAGCGCACGAGTCTTACTTGCGAGGCCGTTGGCACTGGGGCCGCAGTACTGGCGACCTGGAAGAGCTAACGAAGGCGCTGCTCTGTTTTTCGCAAGCCATTGCAGAAGATCCGAAGTACGCTTTGGCTCATGCGGGACTGGCAGATTACTATCTCCGGCTTGGAATTTGGGGAAGGTTGCCGCCCAAGGATAGCTTCGCTGCCGCGATGGAATCGGCTGAACGCGCGGTTCAGCTTGATCCGGCGGCAGGTGAAGCGCACGCTTCGCTTGGATTCGCAAGCTGGGCTTACCGCCGCGACTATCGAGCCGCCGAACAGCATTTCAATCTCGCCATCATTCGCAATCCCGATTACGGATGCGCGCACCACTGGTTCGGCCTGTTGAACTCCGCCCGCAACCAGCCGGATCTGGCGGTCGCCAATCTGGAACGTGGGCACCAGTTAGAGCCGCATTCAGCTGTAATCGTGGCTGCGCTCGGGTTCGTCTATTACAACGCCCGCCAATATGAGCGCGCTATAGAGTTACTGTCTCGAGCGGCGCGAGAGCTGCGGGATTCGGCCGTGGTGCAGGAGATGCTGGCCTGGTGCCATCTCAAAACTGCTGATACAACGAAAGCGATCGAGTGTTCGCAGCTCGCGGTGGCGCTTAGTGGACGCAGTCCGGCTTCGCTTTCAGTTTTAGGGAATGCTCTTGCCGCGTCGGGCGATCGCGGCGGAACGGCTGCGCTATGCGGCGAATTGGAGGAAATAGGCAGGCAGCGATATGTATCCGGGTACGATCGGGCTTCCGCCTATCTCGCCGCAGGGGAACCGCGCAAAGCGATTGCGTCTTTAGAGCAGGCGCTGCAAGAGGGTGACTGGTGGATTTCCTGGCTTGGCGTGGAGCCGCGTTGGGATGCGCTTCGATCTGACCCGCGCTTCCGCAAGTTAGCAGTTGCCGTGCAGCAGCCCATGATCGAGGCTGGTCCGGCCGGGACAGCATCAGTCCCGAAGCGAAGCCGTGCGTTCTCAGTGACCGCTTCTTTGTTGCTGTCGGCGGCGATTACGATAGCCGCCTTCCTTTTCTGGAGAAGCATTGCAATCCGCGATGCGCGTTTCGAGAATGTGCGTACTACAAAGATCACGGGGAACGGTATTGCGAATGCCGCTGCCATTAGTCCGGACGGGAAATTTTCCGCCTATACGACCACGGAGAAGGGTGTGACAACACTACTGATGCGGGAGCTCTCCAGCGGACGAACCCAACAAGTGGCGCCGAACATCAAGGGCAACATAAGCGCGCTGGGTTTCACCAGCAATGGAGAGGCGATCAGCTTCGTTAGTTATTCTTCCGAACAGCCTCTGGAGCAAAACCTATTCCATGTCGCTTTATCCGGAGGTGAGCCACGGAAATTGTTAGGGCCATTCAGCGGTGGAGGCGCGATGTCGGTGAATGGACGATTTGCAACCACGTTTGAAGGCAGCGGAAAAACCGACCAGATGTGGATACACGATCTGAAGGCCGGGACCAGGCGTCAGATCAAGAGCTATCGCTATCCGGAGCGCTTTGCCTGGGTTTGCATACCGGCCTGGTCGCCGGACGGCCGCACGATCGCCTACGCTGCGGAGCAACACGATGCGGAAGGTTTTCTGGTGCGCCTGTACTCGATGGATGTGGCGACCGGCCGCGCCGTGCTAGTGAAGTCACCGCGCTTCAATTTGGTTCAAGATATCGCGTGGATGGGAGATGGCGCCGGCCTGGCAATGGTGGGTCAGGAACGGGATTCGCCGTTCCGGCAAATCTGGTACCTGCCTTTGCATGGAGGTGACATTCGACGCATTGGAAACGACCTGGACAACTACTCCACTGCGAGCATAACGTCGGACAGCTCCGAAATAGTTTCGATACAGGTGAAGACAGAGTCGAACATCTATACCGCCTCTTATGGCGATTTGGCCCACCCGATGCAAGTGACTCCAGGAAGTGGGCGATACTTCGACCTATCCTGGACACCAGACGGGAAGATTCTATACGCTTCCGATGCTACTGGCTCGGCGGATCTATGGATTATGAACGCTGACGGCAGCGCGCCCCAGCAGATCGTTTCGGGTCTGGGCCGCAGCTACGCGCCGGTGATGTCGCCGGACAGCCGCAACATTGTATTTCATTCGAACCGCAGCGGAAATTGGCAGATCTGGTGCGTGGATGCGAATGGCAATCATCCCAAGCAGTTAAGCCAGAGTTCCCGCGATGCAAACTGGCCGCAATTTACTACTGACAGTCGCTTTGCCGTCTATCATCAGACGGACCTGAATGGTGCGTACAATTTGTGGCGGGTTCCGATTCTGGGAGGCGAACCAGCCAGACTGACCACCGCCCTAACCATGCATCCGGCAGTGTCTCCGCACGATGGACAGATTGCCGCATGGTGGAGCAACACGATCGAGAATCCCCATTGGAAGATCGCCACCTTTAGCCCTTCAGGCGGAGATCCTCAGCGGATTTTTACTCCAGCGGCGGCGGCCTATCCAGATACTGCCCTTAGCTGGACGCCTTCCGGCAATGCAATTACGTACTTGGATCATACTAAAGGCGCGGCCAACATCTGGCGGCAACCGCTAGACGGAGCGCCGATTCGACAGCTTACAGATTTCACTTCCGGCGACATCTATTCGTTCGACTGGTCAAAAGATAACCAACTGCTTTACTCGCGGGGGCTGACGACTTCGGATGTAGTTCTGATTCGTGATGCTGGCGCTCGCAAACGATGAGGAGCACATGAGTGAAACGACGGAGAACACCGCCTCGGCGCGGCAAGTGACAGTGCTCCTGTCGAAATGGAGCGGGGGCGATCGCGAGGCACTTGGTCAACTGACGCCGCTTATCTATGACGAGTTGCGGAAGTTGGCCAGAGCATACCTGCGCCGCGAACGGCCCGATCACACGCTGGAGGGGACTGCCCTGGTGCATGAGGCTTATTTGAAGTTGGTCGACCAGCGGGAAATAGAGTGGCGCAACCGCAACCACTTCTACGCAATTGCCGCGGAACTAATCAGGCGCATTCTGGTTGACCATGCTCGCGCTAGAGTAGCGGCCAAACGGGGCGGCAGCAATGTCAGAGTGTTGCTGGATGAGGCGATTGCTCCTGCTGCGCAATGGGAAGGGAGGCCCGCCGGAGGAATCGGCAGCGATGTCGACCTGGTTAGCTTGGACGATGCGCTGAATGCTTTGGCAGCTACCGACCGGCAGCAGAGCCAGATAGTGGAACTGCGCTTCTTCGGAGGCCTGACCATCGAGGAAACGGCCTAGGCGATGGATGTTTCGCCGGCCACGGTAAAGCGGGACTGGGTGATGGCAAAAGCGTTTCTCAAGCGGCAGATGACCAGAGGCGAAAAGCAAAAATAATCTACTCTGCACGATTTGGCTTGAGCCATTTTGAGGAGGTCTTTCGCGGTTATCAGTGAGACCCACCTATGACTCACAGCCTTCCCATGCCAGATCACACTCCTCTATTTGCCGCAAACCAGTGCTCTCCGGTCGTTTCGCTATATCGGCTCCACGGTGACCATTCATGCGAATTCGCGCGACACCCACGGCGGCTTTGCGCTGGTGGAGGTGAACGGTTTTCCCGGCAGTGAACCGCCTTTGCATGTACATACCCGTGAAGATGAATATTTTCACGTCTTGGAGGGCGAGCTCCTCGTGCAGCGCGGACCAGACTCGCTCGTCCTGGCGGACGGGCAAGGGGCCTTTCTACCGCGGAATGTCCCTCACACCTTTAAGATCACTTCGGACCACGCACGCGTTCTGGTCTATGTCACGCCTGGGGCCTTCGAAGAATACTTCCGGACATTTGCGGCTCCTCTCGCAGACGGCGCGCCTTCCGAGGCTCTGCCGACCTTCGAGCGCCTGGCGACCGTTGCCGCCCGGCACGGAATCAGTTTCCTGGTCTGAACTTTGTTCTTCAGGTTAAGCTTCTGCAATCGCATGTCTTGCGGGTATGCGGCGCCACGGCATCACGGCCTCCGCGCGCCATCTGACGCGCGACGAGAGCCAGCCGCGTTTACTCCTTCGGTAAACGCGGCTGGCTAAAAACACAAAGGGAAAGGCTGCGCGGTCTTCTCGAGAGGTGATCTGCAGCGCGGATCTGATATGACAGCATAGACGGATCAAGCAGTGCTGAATAATCATCTCGAGAAAAATCAAATGAGAGCTCTTCCAAATTTGGCCGTTGCGTTCCCCCCGCTTGCGCTGAGTATATTTCTGACTCCTGCGCTCACCAGTGGGGCCGAATTTCCGCAGGCCGACATAAGCAACAAGCAGATGAAGGCAACGCTCTACCTGCCAGATCGCGACCGAGGCTATTACCGGGGCAGCCGTTTCGACTGGTCAGGCGTCATCCCGAAACTCAAGTATGCCGGGCATTCTTACTTCGGGGTCTGGTTCCCGAAGTACGATCCTTACCTGCACGACGCCATCGTGGGTCCCGTCGAAGAGTTTCGTTCCGAAGATGGAGCGCTTGGTTTTGCCGAAGCGAAGCCCGGCGGCATGTTCGTAAAAATCGGCGTCGGCGTGCTCCGCAAGCCCGATGACCGGGAATATGTCTTCTCGCGGCCGTACAAGCTTCTGAGCGAGGGACAGTGGATTGTGCGCCCGTATAACGATCGCGTGGAGTTTGTGCAGGAACTGAAGGGCGTAGATGGCTACTCATACATCTACAGCAAGACCGTGCGTCTCGACGGAAGCAAGCCGATTCTTACGCTGGAGCATAAGCTGAAAAACACGGGCAAGCGGACGATTGATACGGCCGTTTATAACCACGACTTCTATGTCATTGATAACCAGCCCACCGGACCCGGCTTCAGCATTCAGTTCCCCTTCCATCCGCAAGCACAGGACGACCTGAAGAGCGCGGCGGAGATAAAAGGAGATAAATTCCTGTACCGGCGGGAACTCGCACCCGAACGCGATACGGTTTCCACTTACCTGACCGGCTACGGCGCTACACCCAAAGACAACAGCATCGCGGTGGAAAACAGCACGGTGGGCGCAGGAGTTAGGGAGATCGGCAGCAGACCAATCTCGAAGCTGTTTCTCTGGTCGATACGGACTACCGTCTGTCCCGAAGCTTACATCTCGCTGCACATCGCTCCCGGCAAGACCGCGAAATGGAAGATCGCTTATCAGTTCTACACCTTGGACAAGAAAGCGCCGGAATGATGACGCGACTAATGGGGGAAACTATTTTCCGGATATGTGGGCGTGCGCTGGCTGCATGGATTCTGCTACTGACATTTGTGCCGGACGCCGCCGCGCAGGAGTTTGCCGAGTATTCGGCGAAAGTTCGCCACAACCTTGAAGGCAATATCATTCCGTTCTGGACGTCGCGCTGTCTAGACGAGAAGAATGGCGGTTATCTCATCGACTTCGATGCGGAGGGCAAGCCGGACGGCAAGTCAGACAAGATGATCGTGACGCAGGCGCGGATGGTCTGGTTGTTTTCTAAATTGGCGAGTCGAGGTCAGCAATCCGATGTCATGCTCCAGAACGCGGCACTCGGATATCGCTTTCTTCGCGACAAGATGTGGGACCAGAAGAACGGCGGCTTTTACTGGGAGGTCGATGCCACGGGCGACCGTCATCTGATGCCGCAGAAGCATCTCTACGGCCAGTCGTTTGCCCTCTATGCGCTTTCGGAATACGCGATGGCCAGCAAGCAGCAAGAGCCCTTGCAATTGGCTACGAAGCTATTCGAATTGTTGGATTCGAAAGCCCACGATACGGAATTCGGAGGTTACCAGGAGTCGTTCAGCGAAAATTGGCAACTGCTCACAAGCGGGGAGAGCTACATGGGTCCAGTGGAATTTAAGCTCATGAATACGCATCTTCATCTGCTCGAATCCGTGACCGCTTACTATCGCGCCAGCCACTCGCATAAAGCTTACACGCGACTGGTGGAACTGATCGCTATAGAAAGCAGCGCAGTGGTTCGCAAGCCGCTCTCCGGCTGCACTGATAAGTACAGGCGCAATTGGCAGCCCGTTTTGACCGATCAGTACCGGCGGGTGTCTTACGGACACGATCTCGAAAACATCTGGCTTCTGGCGGATGCCGCAAAAGCCGCAAACATCGGCACCTATCCGATGCTGGATCTTTTCAGGGCAGTGTTTGTAAACTCGTTCCGCTACGGCTTCGACGATCGGCTAGGCGGTTTCTTCGAGTCGGGACCGTTCGCCCTGCCGGCAGACAAACGCGACAAGGTTTGGTGGGTAGAGGCGGAGGCCTGCGTGACAACTCTCTACCTATACCGGCTTACGGGTGAGTCGCATTTCTGGGCCGTCTTCAAGCGCACTTACGATTTCATCGACAAGTACCAGACCGACTGGCAGCACGGAGAATGGTGGCCCACGGTCCGAGGTGAAAACGGGTTAGGAGACAAGGCGCAAATCTGGAAAGCTGGATACCACAATGGCCGGGCCATGCTGGAGTGCCTCGATTTGCTATCTGAGCTGGCAAAGACATCGAACTCCAGAGAACCGTCCGGACCTTCTAATAGAATCAACTAGATAGACGGGGTCTGATAGACGGGGTCTGTCCCTATTTTTTCAAGAATCCTGTAATTTGACTAACATAACATGCTGATTTATTGTGAAATGCCGAGTAGATTGTACGTCGATTGGGAAAAGGTCCAGACGCCAAGGGTAATTCTGAATAGAATCAACAACATAAATGGGGACAGACCTGCTCTGTAGAAAACCTTAGAGGAGACGGGAGGAGGAGGTTGTGGGTAACGGCGAGGAGGCGGAGATCGCGGCAGCGAGAGAAGAAGGAACGGCCCGCGATTTCGGAGGCCGGGCAGCGCTTGATTTGGCTAAAGACGGTTTCGATTTGCCAGCGTTGGCCATATCCGCGGCGGCGCCGTCGTTCGGGGGTAGCGAGTTGTTGACGCATTTGCCGCCGCCAGTAGCCGCTGGGAGGTTTGTCGCTCTGGCGGCCCACCCGGGCGGGAATCACACTGCGCACCTGCCGTTGCGTACGGGCATGTTGATGATGAGGCTCCGAGTCGTAACCGGCATCGGCCAGGACGGTGTCCACGGAAGCTTTCCGGAGGGAGGCATCGAACAGTTGGCAGAAATGCGGTCCATCCGCTCGTGGTCCCTGGTCGGCGACGGCCGCCAGGATCAAATGGGTGGCACAGTCAACCGCTAGATTCAGTTTGCCGTAACGCCGGTAGGTGGTTTTTTGGGGCGGACGGGGGTCCGTGTGGGAACGGTATCCGCCCGCTTTTCTTTCGACAAAGTACGTACTCCTATGGCCGCAAGCAAAACCGCTGGAATCGATCGCAATCCACCGTTTCCCTCGTACTGGGGGCTGCGCCAGAGTAACAGTAGCGTGCAGCAAGCGATCGCAAAGCGCTTGTTTGAGAAGACGTGCGCAGGCTTTTTGCAGGGTGGTGTAGTGGGGCACGTGGGGTAGTTGCAAGTTCGCTCGCAGCTCCGGTAACTCCCCTAGCAGGGCCACCACGCCGCGGTAATCGGTGCGGAAAAATTCTTTCAATACCAGACAAGCGAATAACTGCGGTTGGGTGTACTTCTTGGGAGCGAGGCGATGCGCGTAGCGCGGGAGCGCTTTCTGGCCTGCCGCCAAGGCACAACGTGCCACCGCCACTGGCGATTTGCTAGTCTGAGCCACTTCTCTTACCTTAAAACATTTAACATAACTTATGTTTTCTACAGAGCAGGACAGACCCCATTTTCCGGGTATTTTGTATAAACTGCATTACTAAAGATAACGGATACTCATCTGCCTTAGAAATTGCAGCGATTCGGCCATTTCGTCCATTCCGTTCATGCCATCCTCTATGCTGATCCAGCCCTGATAGTGGTTTTCAGCCAGGAGTTGGAAGATGGCATCGTAGCGGTTCAGACCCCGCCCGGTCACGCCGTGCATCAGTTTCGTTGAGTAGCCGATGGCGCCTTCACTCTGGCGAAGCTCGTCGAGCGTAGCCCCATCAGCCAGATAGCGGTCGCTAGCGTGCATGCTGACCACCCGATCCCCCACCCGCCTAAGCAGTTCCACTGGGTCGTCACCCGCCACGATTGCATTGGATGGGTCATATTGCACGCCGAAGTGGTCCCGGTTGCCTATTGCGTCTAGAATACTGATGAATCGATCCATCTTCTGGGCGAATTCGGGGTACTCCCAAAATCCGTCTTTGTAATGATTTTCCAGGCCTAAAACAATGTCATACTCCCGGGCAACCGGCAGCAGCGCTTCGATGGCTTCTATTACCCAGGCACGACCCTGCTCCCATGTGACTTCGGGATAACGCTGGCCGCTGAGGACCCGGCAAACCGTTCGCGGACCACCCAGGCGTTTGGCGACCGCAATCATTTCCGCCTCGCGATCAATCGCACGTTTTCTCTGGTCTGCGTGCGGCGCAGTGAAATCGGGAGAGCAACACAGCATCGGCATGGCAAAACCGGCCGCTGCAATGGCCTCCGCCAAGGTATCCAAGTACCCGGTTTCCAGATTCTCGAAGAAGCCCTCGTACATTTCCAAGCCGTCCGCGTCCAATTGCTTCGCCATCTTGATCCATTCGAAGACCGGCATCTCCCGATTCGAGATTCTCTCGAGATAGCACTTCGGGAACGCAGACAAACGGGCCGGCATCAGGGTTCGAGGATCGCTTTCACGTATTCGCCGCGTTCCATTTTTTCGAAACAGTCGTGCCATTCGTCGAGCTTGCAAACCGCGCTGGCGACCGGATCGAGATTCAGCTGGCCCGAACCGATCATCGAAATGACACGCTCCCAGGTCGGCCAGTTATGCGAAAAGCTTCCGGAAATCGTTAGATTCTTCTGCACCAATGGATCCAGGCTGAACTGAATTGGCTGCGGACCCCAACCGACCTTAATGATCTGCCCGGAAGGCCGCACCGCCTGTAAAGCTAACTGCAGCGTTGCCGAAGCTCCCGAGCAATCGACCGCAACGTCTACGCCCAACCCGTCGCCGTGACTCGCCACCGCATCCAGCAGCCCGGAATCTAGAGCCAGGTCGGCCCCCAAAAGCTTCGCGACTTCCAGACGATGACGGTCTGCAGGCAGGCCCGCGACGATAACCGTACCCGCGCCGCTCAGCTTCGCCATCCTGGCGCACAGCAGCCCAATCGGTCCGGGACCAAGGATGAGAACCGCATCGCCAGGCCGCACTCGGCCGTTCACGCAGAGCGCATTGTAAGCAACACAACACGGCTCAGTGAGCGCGGCAACGGTAAACGGAACTTCGTCCGGCAGCCGGTGCAAGCATCTCTCGGGAACGCGGACATACTGCGTCATCGCGCCATCGACGCCATATCCGAAGCCTCGCCGGGACGGGTCCAGATTGTAAAGTCCCATGCGCGTCAGGGGCGAATTATCGTCGATGACAGCGGCTGTTTCGCTCGCCACGCGATCGCCCTCGCGGAAAGCTGCAACCGACGAACCCGCTTTTTCCACTGTCCCGGCAAACTCGTGCCCCAGAATACATGGATAGTTGACCGGCCAGCTGTGCGACCCGCGCCATTGATGTAGATCGCTGCCGCAAACGCTGACGGCTCCTACCCGAAGCAAAACGTCCTTAGGGCCAATTTCCGGAATGGGCACCTCACGGAGTTCGACCGATAGAGGATCGCGGCCATAATTCACTAATGCGGGCATGCTGCTCATTGCTTCACCATTCTTTGACTATTGCGCGCGGCCTCTCCGCGAACCGGCACGTCCCCGAAAGCATGCACTTTCTCGCAAATCATGCGCAGCGTGCCTTCGAGATCACCCCCGGCGCTGCGGAACGCGTGCGCATCAATCGCCAATGGCGCGCCAATCACCACCAAAGGAGCTCCATAGCGGGGCGTGTCGGTCGCCTGTTCGAGAGTCAATCCACCCACCGCCTGAACCGGGATTGCGACCGCATCCACAATCTCCCGCAATTGATCCAGCGGCGTTGGCGCGGGTAGGCCTCGTTCACGCCGCAGGTTCCGCATGTCATATCCAATATGGTGAACGATGAAATCACAGCCCAACTCCTCTAGCTTCTGGGCGCCCGCGACCACATCCGGCATAGCCATGTTGTCTCCCATCACGCTCACGCCAAAGTCGCGGCCGGCCTTGACTACCAGTTCCACAGTCTCGGTGTGCGCCTGTCCCATGACGACAATCGCTGTTGCGCCCGCCTTAGCCATTAACTCGGCTTCGAGCCAGCCTCCGTCCATGGTCTTTAAATCCGCCACAATGGGGGTCTCAGGATAGCGGCTGCGCAGTTCCCGCACCGGCCGCATGCCTTCCGCGATAATCAGCGGCGTACCAACTTCCAGCCAGTCCACTCCAGCGCGCAAAGCAATTTCAGCGGTTCGGATAGCTTCGTCAATATTAATTAGATCGAGAGAAAGTTGGACAGTGGCCCGCATCGGCAACAATCTATCAGACCGCAAAGGGATCCTTCGCCCGGCAGTACATTTCACACCGCGGCGCGTCTCGTAAGTTAAGGCAGGAGTTTTCTTTGTATTACAACTGGAAGACCCTTGGCTATACTTGGAAAGAATTCCCCTCGTTTTGGATCAATCCGATGAATAATCGTTTTAAGTGGACCATCATCGGCAGTTCAAGCTGCGTTGTTGTGCTTTTGCTTTTGGGCGCGCGAAACGGCCGTGCTGTCGCTACCGACGATGTCTATGGCCATCTGAAGGTCTACACCGAGGTGCTCCAGCGCATCAAAATGGAGTACGTGGAAGACCCGGACATGAAGAATGTCACTCTGGGCGCCATTAACGGACTATTGGAGTCGGTCGACCCTTTTGCCAGCTATCTGAATGCCGATCAATACCGGCAATTTTCGAAAAGCGAGGACACTTCGAAGGCTGGTTTGGGCCTGGTGCTTGCGAAGCGATTCGGGTACGTCGCGGTTGTCGATTCCCTGCCCGGTTCGCCTGCCGAGAAAGCTAATATCGACTCGGGTGACTTGATTGAGAGCATTAATAGTGTCGCTACCAGGGATATGCCCCTGGCCTATGCGCAGGAACTGTTGCGAGGCGAAGCCAACTCAAAAGTCAACGTGACTATTCTTCGGCTGAAGAATCCTGACCCCCAGAAAGTCACCCTGGTGCGTGCGGTTGTTGCTTATCCCGCCGTTGCGGGCAAGCTGATGCCGGATTCGGTCGGCTATATTCACGTGGCGAGCCTGGCTGGCAATCGTCTAGGCGAGGTGAAATCGAAAGTCGTAGATCTGAAGAAACAAGGCGCGAAGTATGTGGTGCTCGATCTCCGCCATTGCTCCACAGGCGACCCGGAAAACGGCATTAAACTGGCCGATTTGTTTCTGGATAGCGGCGAAATCACTTATTTAGAGGGACAGAAAGTCCCCAAGAAAGACTTTGTCGCTAGCGCAGGCGACAGCGTCTGGGGCGGTCCGCTGGTTTTGATTACCAACCGGGCAACGGCAGGAGCGGCTGAGATTGCCGCCGCTGCGCTGCTCGACGACAAACGAGCTCAAGTGGTAGGCGAGCGCAGTTATGGCGATGCTAGCGTCCGCAAGACTATCCAGATGGAAGATGGGGGAGCGGTTATCCTCTCGGTCGCTAAGTACTATTCGCCATCTGGTAAAGCAGTGCAGGATACAGGTGTCGTGCCGACCGTTCAACTGGCGGAAAACGACAATAGTCCCGAGTTGGACCAGGATGGCAACCCTATTCCTGGCACGGAGCCTAAGAACCCGGAAGATAATCTGTTGAAGCAATCCGTCGAGCTCGTAACAGGAAAAACCACTCTTGCTCAATTGAGAGACGAAGCTAACGGCCCTATCATCAACGCTGATCGTCCTGCTCTTCCGAATGGAATGCGGACAAAACCTTAGCTACAGCGCAAGAAACGATATGCCTCTCTACGAATACCGATGCGAAAACTGCGGTGAGCAGTTTGAGGTAATGCAAAAGTTCTCTGATCAGCCGCTCTCCACCCACGAAAAATGCGGAGGCAAGGTAGTTCGCTTGCTTTCCGCCCCTGCGCTTCTATTCAAAGGCACCGGTTGGTACGTCACCGACTACGCGAAGGGTTCGTCTTCCCGCGGCGGCAAGAACGAGGGGGTGAAGAACGAGGGCGGCAAGACCGACGGCGGCAGCGACTCATCGAGTAAATCGGAAAGTTCGAAGAAGGAAGGTTCTTCTTCGTCGAACAAGTCCCAACCGTCAACGTCCTCAACCTCGTCCGACAAGAAGTGAGCCGTGAGCACTAGAAGGGATTTCCTGCAGACCGCCGGCGCCGGTTTGACGGGCGTCTCGCTACTATCAGCGCAAGCCTCGCCTCAAAAGGTGGCAGCCAACGACAAGCTTCAAATTGCTTTGATTGGCTGTGGCGGCATGGGACAGAACGATGCGAAGAGTTCCACGGCAACAGGTCTGACGAGAATCGTTGCGGCATCAGACTGTTACGACGGCCGGCTTGAACACATGCGTGAAGTATATGGCCGCGATATCTTCACTACCCGGCGATACCAGGAAGTCTTGGCGCGCAAGGACATCGATGCTGTCCTAATTGGCGCGCCCGACCATTGGCACAGTACCATCACTATCGATGCTCTGAAAGCGGGCAAACATGTCTACTGCGAAAAGCCCATGGTGCAACATGTCGGCGATGGTCTTCAAGTTATTGAGGCAGCCCGGCAAAGCAACAAAATATTGCAAGTCGGCAGCCAGCGGGTCAGTTCCGTTATTTACAAGAAAGCGGCGGAGCTTTACAAGAGTGGCGCTATCGGTAAGCTGAACCTGGTGGAAGCCTGGTGGGATCGTGACTCCGCAGTGGGCGCTTGGGAATACGCGGTGCCGCTTGACGCCAGCACCACCACCTGCGACTGGGACCGCTTTCAAGGCCGCGCTCCGAAGACACAGTGGGACCCGCATCGCTTCTTTCGTTGGCGCTGTTACCGCGACTATGGAACTGGCGTGGCCGGCGATCTATTTGTCCATCTTTTCTCAGGCCTGCACTTCATCATCGGTTCGCAAGGTCCAACTCGCGCTTTCGCCATTGGCGGCCTGCGGTATTGGAAGGATGGCCGCGATGTTCCGGATGTTATGTTCGGCTTTTTCGATTACCCGGAAACTGCCACAAATCCGGCCTTCAATCTGGTGCTTCGAGTGAATTTCGTCAGCGGCGCGGGCGAGAGTTCAGGGTTCAGATTCACCGGGAGTGAAGGATTGATGACAGTAGGCGAGGATTTGCGTTTAACTGTTCCCTCTAAACCGGAAGCACCGGGCGTGTCGATAGGCAGCTTTTCGAAAGAAGGCCAGCAAGCTTTTCTGGAGCAGTATCACAAGAAGTATCCGGAGACACGCCCTACGCCCTCTAGCATGCGTGACAGCAAAGAACAAGTATTTGCGCCTCCCGCTCACTACAGTGACCACTTCGATCACCACTACAATTTTGCGCAGGCGATCCGCACCGGTAAGCCGGTGGTGGAAGATGCCGCATTCGGGTTTCGGGCTGCCGGGCCGGCACTACTTGCCAATATCAGCTATTTCGAAAATCGTCTCGTCGAGTGGGATCCGGCCGCCATGAAGGTGATCAGCTAGGTATGCCCTCCGCCACCTCCAGTATTCAAATAGCATTGATTGGCTCCGGAGGAATGGGCCAGGGTGATGCCAGGTTAGCGACTTCGATACCGGGCGTTAAACTTGTCGCCGCCTGCGATTGTTACGACGGACGTCTGCAGAAGATGAAAGAATCATACGGCAGAGATACATTCCTGACTCGCGACTATCGCGAGGTACTGAGCAGCAAGGATATTGACGCAGTCATCGTCGCCACGCCCGATCACTGGCACCGGCGCATTACGGTCGAAGCGCTGGGAGCCGGGAAGCATGTCTACTGTGAGAAGCCGATGGTACATGCCATCGACGAGGGCCCGTCCATGATCGAGGCACAGGAGAAATCCGGCAAAGTTCTCCAGATCGGCAGCCAATACCGTAGTTCATTTGTTTATCAAAAAGCTCACGAGCTGATGCAGAAGCAAGCCATTGGAAAGCTGAACTCCGTGGAAGCCTGGCTCGATCGGAACACCGCTATCGGAGCGTGGGAATACTCTATTCCTGTTGACGCCAGCCTAAAGAGTTGCGATTGGGATCAGTTTCAGGGTAGTGCTCCGAAGCACCCATGGGATCCGGCGCGTTTTTTTCGCTGGAGAAATTTTCAAGCCTACGGGACCGGCGTTGCGGGCGACCTCTTCGTTCATTTGCTGACCGGCATTCACACCGTTACCGGCTCAATCGGTCCGCATCGCATCTATGCCACTGGCGGCATTCGTTATTGGAGAGACCGCAATGTTCCCGACGTCATGCTTGCCGCTCTCGATTATCCCGAAACACCTCAGCATCCGGCTTTTAACGTTACGCTTCGCGTGAATTTCAAGAGTAGCTTACCGGAAGAGTCATTCGGATTGAAGTTCATTGGAAGCGAAGGCGTGATGACCACCAATAGTTTCAAGAATGTTCAAGTTGAACGCACTCCACGTCCCGAAAGCTTCGATTACACCATCGCGAGCTTTGCCGAGCCTATGCAGAAGAAAATGCGGGAACAATGGGAAGATAAACACCCGCCTTTAACGCTGTCAGCTATCCAACCTAGCGGCACTCAGGTGTACGATGCAAGCGGGCAGAATGCTCAACTGGATCATCATCGTAACTTCTACGCCTCCATTCGCGACGGCAAACCTTCCATCGAGGATGGAACTTTTGGATTAAGAGCCGCTGGGCCAGCTTTACTGACAAATGTGAGCTACTTCAGTAAGAAGATCGTCACGTGGGATCCGGAGAAAATGACGGCTTCGTCGCAGACTTAAGTCTTCGGCAATGCGGCGTTTAACGATCCCTGCCGGTAGCCTTCCAGGTCGAGCGTGACGTAAAGAAACCCGAGAGCCTTAAAAATTTTCGAGAATGCGCTTGCGTTTTCCACGCTCAACGCTTTTTCCATTTCCTCCGCAGCAATCTCAATGCGGACCAACTCGCCATGGAACCGGACCCGGAACTGGCGGAAGCCGAGAGTCTTAATCGCCTCTTCTCCGTCTTCAATGGTGCGGATGGTCTCTTTGGTGACCGGCGTCCCGTAAGGAACTCGCGAGCTAAGGCAGGCCGCTGCCGGGCGATCCCAAGTGGATAAGCCAGCGCGTTTCGAGAGTTCGCGAATTTCCGCTTTCGTCAAGCTAGCCTCTACCAGCGGAGCCTCAACCCGATGCAGCTTAGCAGCGCGCTGCCCGGGGCGGTAATCGCCTAGATCGTCGCGATTCACTCCGTAAACAATGTGCGGGTAGCCACGCTGCGCGGCAAACCCCTCCAGTTGCTGAAAGAGTTCATCTTTACAGTGGAAACACCGATCCTTATCGTTCTGCACATAATCGGGGTTGTCGAATTCATTGGTCTGAATGTATTCATGCTGGAAGCCGCACTCCCGCGCAAAAGCTTCCGCATCGCGCTTGTGCGATGCCGGAATCGATGCGGAATCCGCCGTGACCGCGACAGCATCCTTCCCCATCGCCTGGTGAGCAGCCCAGGCCAGGTAAGCCGAATCCGTGCCGCCCGAGTACGCGACAATTACACGGCCCAGTCCCCGCAACAAGGCAAACAGCGCCTTCTCCTTCGCGTCGAGATCAACAGCGTCGATTGCGGTTGGCGCGGCCTGTAAAGCCACAAGGGTAGCCATACCTGAAGTATATAGCGAGATGGCGGGTCTTAGGCTGGACCTGGTTCTATAGGGGAAGGCATTTGCCGGATCATCTCCGCCCGTCCAGCCGCCCTACCCGAATTGGCGGAATTCCCTATCGCGACACGCTTCGATACTCGAATCTAAACGCCTCTAAATTGAAATCCTGTTTTCGCAACCTGCCGGTGCGCCAGTTTATCCGGCAACTTCGGCCCGACATGTTCAACACATTCAACCACAGAACTCTAACTGGCTTGCGAACAAGCGTGAATGATCCATCCTTCAGCAGGCTTTTGAGGAACGGGCGCAAACGGGCCTGGCATCAAGGCGCCCCGCCCGAAGAGCATGTGAGTTTCTTCTCCTGAATGGCGGCACGCAGCCGCCTTCCACGCAAGAACTCTGCGTTTTATGACTCCAGCGCTGCCTGTAGCATCGCCATGGCGTAGGCAAAGTTGTTGCCGGTGTTCCAGTTGACTGGTAGGGGAACTACTTTCCGGAAGCGTCAAAAATCCCGTACGTGCTCCGCGCAGGGTTCCTCCCGAATCAGATCACGAGATTGAGCCGCGACCTCCTTAGGCAGAAATCGAATATCGGGTCCCCTCGGCGAAGGCATGCGGATCACCAGGCCGGGCCTGCAATTTCTGTCACATTTATCAGCGGCCGCTCCAATTTTCGATTTTAGATCGTATAGCAGAGGGTCAACGTCCGGTTCGAACTCGCGCATCGCCCCACTTCTTTGAATCGAATGCACAACAGTCGACTGATCTCGGCCGTCGTAAAACCGTCCGCCAGCCCGCTGTCAAATTTCGAGATCAACGCGGGGGCGAAGTTTCCGGCTCGTCGACATCGGAGGTGACGGCAAGCAGGACGATCGGATGAGGCTGACTCCTAAAGTTCCTAATGCACGTTCAGAAAATTCCCATATGCAAGCGGCGTGGAGTGGCGCACTTATTTCAAGGACTCGAAGAAAACTGTGCAAGTGCGACAGATCAGCCACAATGCATACCGGATTCTCGGATTGCCGGCGCAGGCGCGCTGGAGCGAGATTTCGCAGCGGGCATCTGTACTTCGCCGCGCAGCGAAGGCTGGAATCCGCCAGCCGTCCGGGTGGAATCTGGAATGGTACGGGCCAGTCGAACAGGACGAGCGATCGATTGCAGACGCATTGGGACGGTTGAGCAACCCGGACCAGCGCTTGAAAGAGAAGCTCTTTTGGGTCAGCCAGACAGATTTGTTTTTAAGCGGTATCCCGACGCGCGGAATACGGGTTTCGATCCAGTCGCTGAGTGAATCGAAGTTTGCCGAGAGCGAACACGATGCGGCAGTCTTGGCATTGATCTCTTGCGTCTCTGCGGATCCCAAAATACAGGAACCAGAGCGTTGGAAGACCATGCTCAGGCTATGGGTTGCAACAAGTGCTTCGGACGCATTCTGGGCCTTCTTTATTGCAAATGAACAAGCAGGTCAATTTGAGCCGAGCTCAGATGACCGGGATTTCGATCGAGTCCAGGACGAAACGCTTTCTCTCGCCCTCGAGCCAGTCGCCGAGCTGATTCGCGATGCGATCAGCCAGCGCGAATTCGACAGAGCGCGGCGAGGTCTTGACTTGATCCGCAACGCGTCGTTGACGCCAGCGCTGGTGCAATCGGTTGAAGAGGCTGTGCTTGGGCCTTACGAGAATTCCTTCGCTCAAATCTGCAAAGACATCGCGAGGGCCTGCTGGGGCGGCATCAAGCGCAGTGATGCCAGCAGAGAAGCGAATGTACAGCCATGCTCGGGTGCCGCTAGTAGGTGGAAGCAAGAGGTAAAGCCACGATTTCATGATTTCGTCGCGATGGCGGGCGCGGACAGTCCGGCTGGAATCAGGGCGGTGGAAGAATGTGCCGAGTTTCTCACGAGCCTTGCAAATGCACATACCTGGGCGAATCAATGGATTCAAGCGGAAGAACTGCTGGACGAAGCCCGCCACTATCTACCAGCGCATGGCGCAGTCCGTGAAAGAGTCGAGGCAACGCGGCAAAAGGTAGCTGGATCTGCCGCACAGCAGCGATCAGAACAACGAGCCAGGCAGGCAGCCGCTAACGAGAATGCGGTGACAAGCTTCGTTGAGCTCTGCGAATCGATTGGGTGTAGGTTGAGCGAAGCGGCCAAGGCAAAACGTCCTGGTTGCATAGAACTGCGACGCGTCGAAGAACTCCACGAGGAATACAAACTCCAAGCAGCGCCTTGGTTCGCGATACTCACAGCAACTTACGAGGCGAACCGAGATATCTGTAAGCGAGCTCAAAACGCAGCAGCGACGTGTCTTTTCCATCTTGCTGTAGAGTTCTGTTACTCCGGCGATTTCGCTCAAGCGAAGTTTCTGCTTGCCAAGGCGCTCGTACTGGTGTTCGACGACCCGGAACTGGAAACGTCAATTTTGAACTGGCAGGCAAACGTCGCCTTATATGGGAGGAAGACAGATCCACCGGAAGAAAAGAGCAGTAGTTCCGACATCCGCGCTAGAGGCCGGAAGCTTGGACCAAAGACACTTTATGGAACAGCGGTGCCTGTGTTGCTGATGCTTGCGATAGCTGGTTTCCGAAGTAATGAACCCTCAGAGAAAGCTGTTGGATCAGCGCAGGTCCGCAAACGCGCCGGAGAATCGCAGCAGCGGCTAACCACGGAACACGAGGCGATTTCCCGTCGTGCGCCTATCGATACCACACCACCTTACGTTCCAGGTCCCATTTTTGAGCTCGGTCCAAAGAGGAAGCGCAGAGCAGTCACTCACCGTAACGTGGTCCCAGTTCTAGACCGAAGCTCTGCCATCGACAGTAGACCCGAAAGTGAGAGCTCAGGAGAGGTTCGAGAGCCGTTTTCGCTACTTACTGGTACGAATCTGATGGAACCAAACGGAACTGACGGTTTGGGTGAGTTGACCATCAGCAATCGCTCTTCGGATGATGCGGTCGTCAAGCTGAAAACGGACGTCGCCTCTATTGTTCGCCGATTGGTTTACATCCGGGCGGACGGCGCAGTTAGGATTTCTGGCGTTCCTCCTGGAACTTATCTTCTGCAGTTCACGAAAGGTCAAGATTGGGACACGGAAGTACATGCATTTCGCAGGAACAAGACATTCGCGCAATTCGGGAAAGTACTTGTTTTTGCTGAAGAGCCGACGGGTAAGCAGTCAATTCGATATTCCACATTTCGAATAACTCTACACGAAGTGCCAAATGGCAACGTACGCAAGAAAGCCATTTCCGCCGCTAACTTCGGTGAAGGCATTAACAACAAGATTGCTAGGAGAACTCGATGACTCAAGCGGAAGAAACAGTGACCATAGAAGCCTGTAAATTGAGCGATGCCGCGGTGGAGATATGGCGCCTGCAGCGATGGGCGTTTCAAAGCGGCTATGAGAAAGAGCGCGTCATTGCCCGGCAGGCGGCGCGAGGATTGAGCTCGTTCCTTTCAGACCTGGAAATTGAAGTCTGCGACTTGACCGGTCAGGCTTACAACGAAGGCTTATCGGTAGAGGTGGTCGACTTCGAAGGAGATAGGGATGCCCATGGCCAGTCCGCACGAATTGTGGAGATGCTCGCTCCAATTGTTTTTTGGCGCGGACGTGTAATCAAAGCCGGACAGGTTGTGGTCGGCGGGACCTTGACAGCAAATCAGGAGATGGTGTGATGCAAAGCGATTTTCAATTCGGGATAGATCTTGGCACGACGAACTCGGCCGTCGTGCGCTCAAACGGTGTCGAAGTTCATGTTTATCGGACCAGCGAGCCAGCAGAGATAACGCCGTCGGCGGTCCGGCTATCGAGGGCGGGAACGATCCTGGTTGGAAAGAAAGCGCACAACGGGCTTGTCGACGATCCCGATAACGTCGCGACTGAATTTAAGCGCCTGATGGGACATAAAACGAGCAGAGCTTTTCCGGCTTGCGGGCGCAGCATGACCCCTGAAGAGCTTTCCGCAGAAGTTCTGAAGAGCCTTAAAGACGACGTCCGCAACGCTACGGGCGAGGAGATTATCAAGGCTGCGGTTACGGTGCCGGCGGCATTCAGCACGCTACAGTGCGAGGCAACGTCCCGGGCTGCATCGCTTGCTGGCATCACGGAGACTTATCTGCTGCAGGAACCGATTGCTGCGGCAATTGCCTACGGTGTGAAGCCGGAAGCGAAAGACAAGCGATGGCTCGTCTTCGATCTAGGCGGAGGAACGTTCGATATTGCGGTGGTATCGGCATGTAACGGGCAGCTGACGGTTTTGGAGCATCGCGGCAACAATCTGCTGGGCGGGAAGGATATGGACCGGCTAATTGTTGACGAGTTCTTTCTTCCTGCGTTGAATCGGGAGTACCAGTTGCATGACCCAGGTTCTCCGGAGAGACAACGCTTGATCCGCCGCTTATTACGGCACGCGGAGTTAACCAAGATCGAATTGAGCGCCCGTAAGCAAGTGGTTGTAACCCTTTCGGATTTGAAGACGGACCGGCGCGGCGAAGCGATCGAGATCGAAGTGACGGTGACGAGGTCTGATTTTGAGCGAAAGATCGAACCGCTAGTACAGAGTTGCGTCACGCTGGTTGAGGAGGCGATCATGGCGGCCCGTGTCTCGAGAGACGATCTGGATCGAATTCTGCTAGTGGGTGGACCGACGCAGATTCCGTTTCTGCGAGCGGCGTTCAGCGAAGCAATCGGAGTAGAGTTGGACACTTCGCTCAATCCGATGACGGTAGTGGCGCAAGGTGCGGCCATCTTTGCGGCGGGAGTGGAGTGGACTGCAAGGGAGACGACGAAGCCCGTAACCAGCTCGGGAGCGGTGTCTTTGCAGCTTGGCTACGACAAGGTCAGTTCGACGGTGCAGACCGACTTACTCGGCAAGGTCGCAACCTCGAGCGCGGTGGAAGCGATCAAGATCGACGCGGATGGCGGATTTTGGACGAGTGGCTGGATTCCGGTGATTCAGGACAGCTTCAGTGCGCAGATCCAACTCCTGGAAGACAAACTCACACGCTATTGGATTTATGCACGGCAGAGCAACGGAGCACTTATTGAAATCGAGCCAGACTCTTTGAGCATTCGACATGGATTGCAGGCCGGGGCACCACCTCTTCCTCACTCCATCGGGCTAGAGGTGATCGGGTCAGACGGGAAACCGGAATTGGACATTGTCTTCCGCAAAGGAACGACCTTGCCAGCGGACCGGGTGATGAAGTACCGGGCGGCTCGCGAGCTTCGTCCGACAAAGCCAGATGACTACCTTGCCGTCAAGGTTTGGGAAGGAGAAGTAGTCGAGGACCCTGGGGCGAATCTTTGGGTAAGCGCCATGCCGATTTATGGAAACGCTATCCGGCGCATCATCCCCGAAGGCGCTGAAATTCAACTTGCGGTGAAAATCGATGTGTCGAGGCGAATTACCGTAGATGTCTCCGTGCCGCGCACGAACGAATCGATATCGGACGGAGTCTATATCCCGGAGCGTGAGCAGCAGGATCCGAAAGAACAAGTCAAAGAACTGCCGGCGTGGATTGAACAGCTTCTGTTGCGTATAGCCGCGGTGGAAAGCCAAAGCGATGAATCATCTGTATTGGAAGAGGTCGAGGAGTTCAAGAGGCGGATTGAAGACTTGGACCTTGCCGCGTCTCAAGCCAGTGCTGATGACCCCGATCTTGCGAGCAGTCTGATTGAAAAGGCGAGGGAGATTCGGCGTGAAGTTGCTCGTCTAGAAAAGCATGTGAAATCCAACGGCCGACCCAATAAAAAAGCTGATACGGGACGGGGATACATTCCTCAGGCGAAAAGCGTGGTTGAGCAATTCGGATCGGAGTCTGAGAAGCGAGAACTGAGCAGCCTGGTGCAGGAACTGGAACGCGCCGAGAAGCGCGGAGATTCCAGAAGCGCCAGCAAAACTGGGGAACGTCTGAAGGATTTGGAAGTTCGAGTGTCGTTCAACCAAGACTCTCGCTGGAGAGCCAGTCTGCAAGCGCTGAGTTCGCCTGGCCGCGAGTTCGTCAACCGCCAGGAGTCGCAGAAGTGGATAGCCGCGGGCGCAGAAGCACTGCAGAAAGGCGATCCGCAGAAGCTACGCGAGGCGGTTCATAACCTGTGGGACTTGCTACCGAAGTCAGACGCCGAATCCGACGAAGAACAGGATATGCTGGCCGGACTGCGCCGATTCTGAGTCGTTATGCAATTCGTCACACGACGGCCGCGATTTCCGCTAGGGTACCAAGCAGCCGAGCTTCCTCCTGTGCAAAAGACCTTGTACTCGGACGGGATCCGCGAGATCTACTTGTTGGAGCGGTCTGCGGAATCGGAGTGCCTGTTAATTGCGGATAAGAGCGCCGAAACGTCAACGCTGCTGGAAGCGATCGATTTGTTTCCGCACGGTTGCGCGGAACTGCTTGACCATGATCGAACCGCAGGCACGTTTGCCCTTCGCGTGAACGGTGTGTGGTGGGCACAACAGGCAACGAAGGAACTGGACGGCTTTGAGTGGAAATCGTTCCTTATTGAAAGCGGAAAGATTCTAAAGTCGGCGCATCGGCGGGGCCTGCGGCCAGCACTGCATCCGGCGCTGTTGTGGCTGGCGAAGAAAGTGCCCGCACTCCTGCCTCTATTCGCGACAAGAGAACACATCACAGAGCAGGAAATACTCGGCGACTTTGCTCGTGTTCTTCTTTCTGCAAGCACTGGAATTGACGAGAACTCCTTGAAGGAGATCAGTGGGGAACAGCTGCGGTCGTGGAACCGGAACTTTCCCGCAGATGTGCTAAAGCCACTGATAGCGTGCCTGCCGAACACCGGTCACGCTGGAATTTCCGGCTTCGATGAACTAGAAGCCCGGATCGAAGGCAAGCCCGAGTCGACAACGGTCGGCAGAAAGCCGAATGGATCCGGCTTCAATGAGATCGCCGGAATGAGAGAACTGAAGGAATGGCTAGGTAAGGAGATACTGGGACCGCTGAGAGAGCCGGAGCGATATGCAAAATACCGTATCAGCATACCGAATGGCATCTTGTTTTACGGTCCGCCTGGATGCGGCAAGACCTATGTGGCGCGCCAGCTCGCGCAAGAGCTGGGATATTTCTTTAAGGAAGTAAAGCCGTCGGACGTGGCGAGCCCTTACATCCATAGCACCGTACTACGCATTCGCGACATGTTCGATGAAGCGTTGGAAAAGGCGCCCTCGGTGCTTTTCATTGACGAGTTCGACGCGTTTGCGCCGTCACGTTCCGATTTGGGCGGACATCAGCAATACAAATCGGAAGAGGTAAACGAGTTTCTAGCCAGCCTGGAAGGAGCCGCGGAGCGGAAAGTGCTCGTAATTGGGGCGACCAATTCCCCGGAGAAAATTGACCCTGCCATTCGACGAACGGGTCGATTTGACAAGTTGGTTTTGATTCCACCTCCTGATGCCGATGCGCGGACGGCGATGCTCACGTACCATCTGCGGGGACGCCTCGCTGAGAGCGATATCGATGTAGCAGGAGTCGCTATGGTTCTGGATGGTTACGCAGCCAGCGATATCAAGATGTTGGTGGATGAGGCGGCCCGTCTGGCGTTAGCCGCCAATGAGCCGATCTCAACAGAAAATCTGCTAAGCGCAATGCAGCGGGTTCCGGCTTCGATTACCGAAAAAGACCTGGCACACTACAACGCCTTTCAGTCGCGGGGATTTTGAGTAAAGCTTTGTGGCGCCGGCAATGGAAGAAGGCTGTACTTGGCCCGGTGTACTAATCGCCCGCATGTTCGCCAGAAGGCCCACACAACCTGCAGAACTCGGCGAGACCTTCAACTTGTACTTGAAGTTTAGAAGAGCGGTTGTTTGGGGAGGCCGAAAGCTCCGCCTGCAAATCAGGCTTTGCAACACCGCTAGGTGTTCATTACGCGGTCCATGCGCTCGATGGTTTCGTCGATTTGAGCGCTATCGGCGAAACCGATCGTCACGGCGTCGACGCAGCCGAGATTCATGGCGTAGCGCATGGCGGCCTCGCGATCTTCGGCTTTCGTGAAGCGGCCCTCGCCTACCAGCTTCATGCTGATGACGCCCATTCCCTCAGAGTGGACTTGCTTCGTGTGCGCCACCACTTCGGCCACATCGCCGCGCTTTTCTACGTCCCGCATGTCGTTCGTGTCCATGCGCGTTCCGTTATGGTTCATGCGGATCATCGCGATTTGCAGCCAGTCGTTGCCAGGAAAGGTTCTTAGCGCGGGCAGTCCGTGGACGGAGGCCCCGTGCGAGCGGATGATCTTCTTCTCCTGCGCTTCCGAAAAGCCGTCCTGCAAACTTTTGTAGTCAGAGGACCAGGTAGGCGGACGCAGGCAGTGGAGCAGCAGGATATCGATGTAGTCGGTGTTCAGCTGCTTGCGGAACTGGTCGATCTTTGGCGCCGGATCGCCCGATGCCGGAGTGCTGTACTTGGTCATCAGGTAGTAGCTTTCGCGCGGTAAGCCTTTTAACGCTACGGCTAGCATTTCGGGCATACCGTGATAGCTCTCGGCAGTTTCAAAGAAGCGAATGCCGCGATCGTAGGCGTAGCGGACCAGGCGGGTGAACTGCTCCTGGCCGAGGTTTCGTTGCACGGCCCCGCTGTGGCTGCCTGTTCCCATGGCAAGGCGGGTGACCTTCACGTTCGATTTTCCGAGAGTAACCAGGTCGGTAGCGGACCGGCGGGCGGGTTTAGAAACCAGCGGAAGTACTGTGAGACCGGTTGTCGCTACTGTAGCTCCAACCTTTAAAAAATCGCGCCTAGTCGAATCGTTCATGGGATGCTCCTTGTGGACACGTTATCACGTTACCGGCGGGGGAGCAGTGGGTGTGGGAGTCAGGAAAGGCGCAGCAGTGGTTATGCCTGGCGGACGTCCATTATTTTTTGCATGCGGGCTTTCAGATTGCGTTTGAGCACATTGGCTTCAGATGCGTGCGCGAGATTCTTCAGTTCACGAGGGTCGGCGGTGTAGTCATAGAGCTCATCGCCTTCGTTTCCGTCATCCCACATGGTGTAGCGATAACGTTCGTTGCGGATGGAGTAGCCACGAACGGTTCGATGTTCGCGCTGGCGCTGAACCTGCGTAAGCGCGGGACGGTCCCAGACCGTTGCCGGATTTTTAATCAGCGGCTTCAGGCTAATGCCGTGGAGGCGCGGGGATGGCCGCTTCAGGCCACAAAGATCAACAAGCGTGGGATACAGGTCTAAGAATTCGACCGTCCTGCGGCACGGCTTGCTATGAGCCGGGATGCCAGCTCCGCACATCATCAGGGGGGCTCCGGCCGCATATTCGAAAACGGTTTGCTTCATCCACTGCCCATGCTCGCCCAGGCCATATCCATGGTCGCCCCAAAAAACCACGGTCGTGTTTTCCTGTTGGCCGGTGCGCTCCAGAGCACTCAGCAGCTTGCCGACTTGCGCATCCAGAAACAAAATGGTGGCGTAGTAGGCCCGCATACCCTCCAGACGCTGCTTTTCCGTCATTCCCCAGTTGGCGGGAATTGTGTAGTAGGCCCAGCGTGGCGCAATTTTCATTTCCCACTCCTCGAAGGGCACAAGCTTGACGCGGTCGAGCGGGATCATGTCGAAATATTTCGAAGGAGCGATGTAGGGGCAGTGCGGTTTGTAGAATCCGGCTCCCAGAAACCAGGGCTCCCCGCGATGCTCTTCCATCAGGCGAATGGTTTCGGCAGCGACCATGCCATCGGTATGCTCCTCGTCGCTGGCTGCAGACGCGTGAAACGCTACGGCGGCGCCGATGCCGCGATCAGGCGTGTAATTGGTCAGCAGCGGCTCTTCCCTGGTTTTGTCAACGCCAGCCGGATTGACACGCTGGTTCCAACTAGCGGCGTCGTCCAAGCCGTTGGTGCCAATATCACGGGGATTTCCATAGTGATAAATCTTGCCGACTCGCGCGGCAAAGTAGCCATCGCGCTGGAAGGCCTGGGGCAGCGTTATGACGTCCGGCACGGTCTCGCGAAAGTGCTTCTTCAAATCGTACACATTGGTGGCGTCGGGAGAAAGACCCGTCATCAAAGAGGTTCTTGAAGGACTGCACAGCGGAAACTGGCAATAAGCGCGATCGAAGCGCACGCCGCGCTGTCCAATGGAATCGAGGTGCGGCGTGTGGACAATTGGATTGCCATAAGCGCTGAAACAGTGGTTCAAGTCATCGGACGCGATAAAGAGAACGTTGCGCCGCGGCTTCGGCTGCGCGGATGCAGCCAGGGCAGTGGAAGCCGTCATGAGGAAATGCCGTCGCGAATGCTTTGGGGTTGAGGAATTCATTGCTATTCAATTGCCGGAGCGGATGTGGCGCGCAAATCGGTTACTGCCGAAGAAAACATCTTATCGCTAAGGACAAGTCTGCCGGGTTTGATGAGACACCTAAGACGCGGTGCTCATCTGCCCGGCGTGCAGTTCCTGCAGGTTCCAGATCCGGATGGGATCGCGGCGGCGGGAGGCGATCGCTTCGGCGGCAGCGCGAGCTCCGCTCATGGTGGTGATGCAGACGGTGCGGTAGAGTAGCGCGTTGCGCCGGATGATTTGCTCGTCCGGGAAGGAGTGGCTGCCGGTAGTGGTGTAAATCACCAGATTGAGCTTGCCGGCTTTCAGCCAGTCCACCGCATTGGGCCGACCTTCATTGACTTTGAAAACAGTTTTGCAGACGATGCCGGCTGCCCGTAAGGCGGCGGCTGTTCCGCGCGTTGCGAAGATATCGAAACCGAACTGGACGAAGCGCGCTGCGACGGCAACTGCCGCGGGCTTGTCGCGGTCGTTGACGCTGATGAACAAGGCTCCGCTGTCGGGAATCGGCGTACCGGCAGCTACTTGCGCTTTAGCGAAGGCCTCGCCAAAATTCTGGCCGACTCCCATTACTTCGCCTGTAGATCGCATCTCTGGTCCCAGCGCGGGGTCGACGCCGGGGAACTTTGCAAAGGGGAACACCGGGCTCTTTACAAAGAAATGATGGACCGGTAAGGCGTCATTCACGACGCCTTTAGTTAGGTGGGAAAGCTCGCGCAGACTTTTTCCCAGCATGAGACCGACCGCAATCTTGGGCAGGGGAACGCCGGTGGCTTTGCCGACAAAAGGGACGGTTCGCGAGGCGCGAGGATTGACCTCCAGTACATAGACCTTTCCGCCCTTCAGCGCATACTGCACGTTCATCAGTCCGATGACGTGCAATTCGCGCGCGAGCATGCGGGTGTAGCTGGTAATGGTCTGAATGGTGGCGCTATCGAGTGAAATAGCGGGCAGCACACAGGAGCTATCGCCCGAATGCACGCCAGCTTCTTCAATGTGCTCCATGATGCCGGCAATCAAAACGTTCTCGCCATCGCTGAGCGCATCGACATCTATCTCGGTGGCGTCCTCCAGGAAGCGGTCGATCAAAACGGGGCGCTTTACAGAAAAGCTGACCGCCTCTTGCATATAGCGGCGCACCGTGTCTTCGCTATAAGCGATAACCATGGCGCGGCCGCCCAAGACGTAGCTGGGACGCACCAGCACGGGAAAACCCAAATTCCGGGCGACGGTGCAAGCCTCTTCAACGCTGGTTGCGCTGCCATTGGGGGGCGAAGGAATCCGCAGCCGGTCGAGCAGAGCGCCGAACAACTTACGATCTTCGGCCAAATCGATATTGCCGGGATCGGTGCCAATGATGGGCAGGCCCAAGTTCTTCAGCGGCATGGCGAGATTCAGCGGGGTCTGTCCACCGAATTGGACAATCAGACCGTCCGGCTTCTCCACGTCATAGATGTTAAGAACTTCTTCCAGGGTCAACGGTTCGAAATAGAGCCGGTCGCTGGTGTCGTAATCGGTGGAGACCGTTTCCGGGTTGCAGTTGACCATGATGGATTCATATCCGAATTCCTGCAGCGCGAAGGAAGCGTGGCAGCAGCAGTAATCGAACTCGATTCCCTGCCCGATACGGTTTGGACCGCTTCCCAGGATCATGACTTTCTTGCGGTTGCCCGGGGCGGCTTCGTCTTCCGATTCGTAGCTGGAATACAGGTAAGGCGTGAAACTTTCGAATTCGGCAGCGCAGGTATCCACGCGGTTAAAAACCGCATGAACGCCGAGTTTTTTGCGCGCGCTCCGGACCGCGAGCGAGTCTGACCCGACCTGAACGCTGATCTGCCTGTCACCGAGACCCGACCGCTTCAGCCTGCGAAACTCTTTTGCGCCGATGGATTCGAGGGTGCGATTCTGCAACGAGAGATGGAGCGCCACAAGCTCGTGCAGCTGCCGGAGAAACCACGGGTCAATGAACGTCATCTCGTGGACCCGCTCGACGGTGTATCCGTTTTCGAAAGCGAACCAGATGTAGTCGAGCCGCTCCGGGTTGGGCGTAATCAGACGCTTCGGGATCAGATCAGGGTCGAGCGATTTCGTTCCTCCCGACTTGCCGGTTTCAAGACTGCGAAGACCTTTGCCCAAGGCTTGTTTGAAGGTGCGGCCGATGGCCATGGCTTCGCCTACCGACTTCATCTGCGTACCAAGCACCGGCTCGGCACCGGGAAACTTTTCAAATTGCCAGCGCGGAATCTTGACCACCACGTAGTCGATGGTGGGTTCAAAGCAAGCGGGCGTAAGGCGGGTGATGTCGTTCCTGATCTCGTCGAGCCGGTAACCGACGGCGAGTTTAGCGGCGATCTTCGCGATAGGAAAGCCGGTGGCTTTCGAAGCCAGAGCGGAGCTACGCGACACGCGAGGATTCATTTCGACAATCACCATGCGCCCGTTTTCAGGATTGATGGCGAACTGCACATTGGAGCCGCCCGTGTCGACGCCGATCTCGTTCAGGCAGCGTAACGCTGCATCGCGCATCATCTGGTATTCGCGATCAGTCAGGGTCTGCGCGGGAGCTACGGTGATGGAATCGCCGGTGTGTACGCCCATGGGATCGAAGTTTTCAATGGAGCAAACGATGATGCCATTGCCCGCGCAATCGCGCATCACTTCCAGTTCGAATTCTTTCCAGCCGAGCACGCTTTCTTCCACCAGAACTTCGTGGACCGGCGAAAGATCGATTCCGCGTTCCAGAATTTCGAGCAGGTCTTCGCGGTTGTACGCAATGCCGCCTCCGGTGCCGCCCATGGTGAAGCTGGGGCGCAGGATGATGGGATAACCGATGCGTTCGGCGAATGCGAAGCCGGCATCGAGATTGTTGACGAGCAGCGATTGCGTCATATCGAGCCCGATCTTCTGCATGGCGTCTTTGAAGAGCAGACGATCTTCGGCTTTTTTGATGGCGTCGATATTCGCGCCGATCAATTCCACGCCGTACTCTTCGAGAACTCCGGATTCGGCAAGTTCGACAGCCAGGTTTAAAGCCGTCTGTCCGCCAACGGTAGAGAGCACGGCATCGGGGCGCTCGCGGCGGATAATTTCGGTGGCATAGGCCAGGCTGAGGGGCTCGACATAGGTGCGGTCGGCGAGTTCGGGGTCGGTCATGATGGTGGCCGGATTCGAGTTCACCAGAATCACCTCATAGCCTTCCTGGCGAAGCGCCTTACATGCCTGTGCGCCGGAATAATCGAACTCGCAGGCCTGCCCGATGACGATTGGTCCAGACCCGATGATCAGGATTTTGTGCAGATCGATTCGTTTCGGCATCTAGTGTTTACTGTCGCCCATGAGAGCAGCAAAGTCTTGAAAGAGATAATGCGAATCATGCGGGCCGGGCGCAGCTTCGGGGTGATACTGCACGCAGAATACCGGATGGCTGCGATGACGGAATCCTTCAACCGTCTGATCGTTAAGGTTCAGGTGCGTAATTTCGACATCGGAGTCCCGCAGGGAATCGGGATCGACACAGAAACCATGGTTCTGCGAGGTAATCTCGACTTTTCCGGTGCGATGATTCAATACCGGGTGATTCGCGCCGTGATGGCCGAACTTCAGCTTGTACGTCTTGCCGCCGAGAGCCAGGCCAAGAATCTGGTGTCCAAGGCAGATGCCGAAGATGGGAACTTTGCCAATCAGCTTTTTGACTTCCGCGGCCTGATGTACCAGCGGCTCGGGGTCTCCGGGCCCATTTGATAAGAAGACGCCGTCGGGCTGGAGCGCGAGAACATCTTCGCTGGAAGCGTCCGCAGGCACTACGGTGACTTTCGATCCAATCTGAACCAAGTGGCGGAGGATGTTGCGCTTGATGCCGTAGTCGTAGGCGACGACATGCTGGCGGATTTGGTTTGCAGCGGCGACTCGATCGGAGACGGATACCGGATCCACGCCTTCGCTCCAGTGGTACTGTTCAGCGGTTGTGACGCGAGAGACCAGATTCTGGCCGGACATGGTGGGAGCATTGCGGGCCTTTGCGATCAGAGCGTCCAGATCCTCTGTTCCGGACGCGATCACGCCCCGGAGCGCGCCCAGATCGCGAAGATGGCGGACCAACTTACGGGTATCGATTTCGGCGATGCCGGGAATACCGTGTTTGGCGAGCAAATCGCCGGCAGACTGCTCGGATCGCCAATTGCTGGGCATAGAGGAAATTTCGCGGACCACGAGCCCTTCGATGTAAGGGCTGACGGACTCCGAGTCGGCACTGTTCGACCCGTAGTTGCCGATTTGCGGATTTGTCAGCACGACAATCTGCCCGCAATAAGAAGGGTCGGTGAAGATCTCCTGGTAGCCGGTCATGGCCGTATTGAAGACGACTTCGCCAACGCACTGTGCAGGCGCACCAAACCTGGTTCCCTCGAAGACGCTTCCATCCTCCAGGACCAGAACTGCTGCTTCCAATCTGTAGCTCCTCGGTTTGTTATTGCGGGAATCCGCAGCGATCAGGCGACGCCGTGTACAGCTTCAAACGTCCGGCGTCCCGATCACTTTATTGGAGCACGTTTGCAAAATCGTATCAAATGCTTGCCGGATGATGGCTGGCGCTGGACAAGTGCTGGTGGCTTACGCTTGTAGGTGCTTTGGAGTAGTTTTGGGAGGAAAGCGCTTACAGACGATCTAAACAAAACACTGCGAACGGCGCGGCAAGCGGCGCAATTTGCTCGCTGGAGTTATACACCCGAACGCTCTGAAAGGCTCCGGCATGTGGATCCCGGTGGACGACGACCTGCTGATCTTGAATATTGACGACCCAGTATTCCATGATTTCCGCTCGCGCGTACAGGCGGGCTTTGGCCCCTAGATCAAGCTGCTTAGTGGAATCGGAAATCTCGACCGCCAAGCGAATATCGCCCGGGTTGGGATTGGAGTCGTACTCACGCAGGTTTTTCGCAGTGACCATCAGATCCGGTTCAGGCTCACTGTAACGGTTGTCGTCCGCGGCCACGTCGGTGGGGGCGTCTGTCCTGACGTATTCCCTGCCAAATGTATCCTGAAGCCACCAGAGCACCAGGTTTTGGCACAAAATATGGGGGTGGTTCTTGCCCATGCGATCGATGAGTTCTCCTTCGATCAATTCCAATTTGCCGGCATTCGGGAGGCCTAGATCGACCAAAGCGCGTGCTTCTTGACGGGTCCAGATTTTACGGGGAAGTCCGGCGAGATCTTCGGAGCTCAACATCGTTACTAAACTTTATTCTACTCGCCTATGCCGGGTATGGAAATTGGAGGCGCGGGACTACCGGGGCTGGTCGAGGAGCTTATTTTGCCAGTCTTTTGTGTCGAATGCAGCGGTGGGATAGAAGGGCGGGGCGTTCCTTTGATCTTTTTCGAAGGGGGCGATTCCGGTGGTGTTGATGTACCACGCGGCTAGACTTCGTTCCAGATCGCATTGTTGCGTTGGGGCGGTGGAATTCCCATAGAGGTTCTGAAGTTCCTGAGGGTCTGAACGATAGTCATAGAGTTCGCTTTGCCCGTTGGGACGCAGGATGAGCTTGTGAGTCTGAGTGCGAACCATGGCGGCACGAGAAACGGTTTCAGGATGCTCTTGTTCCTGCTGGATCTTGGCGTGATAGATTTCGGCCGGATCGCGCGGAGGTTCGAAACACTGCGGTTCGTAGATGTTGTAGCCGCCCTCGGCAAAGGCCGCTCGATGGGGGTCTCCGGGCTGACCGTGCATCTGCGGCAGCAGGCTGCGGGCGAAGTGGGTGTGTCGTGCTTCAATGCCAGCCAACTCCAGGCTGGTAGCCATGACATCGAAAAGCTCGACCATCTCTTTGCAGGCGTGGCCTTCCGCTGCGCCGGGCACGCGGGCGATAAGAGGTATGCGGGTCAGGCAGTCTTCCAAGCCGCTGGGCCATTTCTCGACGAGGCCATAGTCGCCGGCATAGTCACCGTGATCGCTGAAGACGAACATCGCGGTGTCGTTGGAGTGATTAGTCCGCTCGACGGCCTCGAGAAGTTCTCCGAGCAGCCAATCGGTGTAGCTGACCATGCCGAGATACACCGCATGAATTTTGCGGAACGTTTTTTCAGGAAGATTTTCGATGCCATAGGTTTTCCGGATTCCAGCATGAAAGGCGGGCTTCCGATCGAGACCGATGGGGCGGAGGGGAGGCAGATCGTCCGGATTATAAAGATTGTGAAGATCTTCCGGAGCCGAGTAAGGCGGATGCGGATAGGAGAGCGGAAGGAAGATGCAAAAGGGCCGGTCGCGTTCCTTGCGTTCGAGGATGCGAATCGCCGCTTGCAGATTATGGAAGTCGCCGGTGCGGCGGCGGTCTCCGGCCTGATTATAGAGAAACGAATAATAGAGCGGATCGCCGAGTTTATAGGGATTGCGGCTCTGGTCGAACTTCGGAGACGTTTTTTCCCAGGGAAAATAATTCCACTCGGTTACGCTGTCCGGGAAAGATTCCGCGGCAAGAGCGTCGTTCTTGCCGTACCAGTAGACGTCATAGCCGCCGCTTCGCAAGTAGCGGAACAGATTGGGCTCATGCTGGCGCAGGAAGTAGTAGAGGCTGCGATGTCCGCGCACGCTGGTGGGCCAACCCGTCAAGAGACTGCATCGGGACGCTCCGCAGACGGGATAGGAAATATGGCACTGATTGAATTTTGTTCCGCGCGCAGCGAGGCGGTCTAGATGGGGCGTGCGGCAGACCGGATTACCGTAGCAGGAGAGCGCATCAGCGCGCAGTTCGTCGGGCATGAAGAAGACCAGGTTGGGCCGGGTACCCGCACTTTTTGTACCGGACTTTTGTCCTGCCGCGTCGGTGCTTGAACTGGCGGAATTCGCTGCTGCCGCCGCACCGGCAGCGGCGGTACCGAAGAAGTTGCGCCTCGAGACAGTCTCCATGATGAAAGTTGACCCTGTGTTTTTAGAACTCGCTGCCGGGGCGGCCAGCCAATTTTCCGGGCATGTCCGCTAACACGTAAGCCAAGACGGCAAGCACCGCGACATTTTTCCGGAAGTCCTCTTTGTTCACTTTATCGACGGTGTCGGTGATGGTGTGATGCCAATCGAAGTAATGAGCAGCAGTGGTGGTCGGGCTTAAGCTGGGAACGCCTTTGGCGACAATCGGCCCGATGTCACTTCCACCGCCGCCCTGGTTGACTTTACCGGCTCCGATTTTCGTCAGCAGCTGCGCGATCTGCCGGCAGATTTGCATGGATTGACCGTCGACCTCAGGCTTGGCTCCTTTGGGCACGGGAAGCCCGAGTGCAGCTCTATTGAAAGGCCCGTATCCGAAGCCGAGGGGCGTTTCCGCGCCTTCATCCATTTCGATAGCGGCAACATGGTTCTTGACCTGAGCGCCAATCATCTTGGCGTAGGCCGAGCCGCCGCGCCCGCCATTCTCTTCGTTGACCCAGAAGACCAGCCGGATGGTGCGCTTGGGTTTCAGATCGAGCTTTTTGATTAGCGCCGCAGCTTCCATGGTGGCCATGATGCCGGAGCCGTCATCTTGCGCACCCTGGCCGACATCCCAGGAATCGATGTGGCCGCCCATAACGACGATCTCTTCGGGATGCTCGCTGCCGGGGATTTCGCCGACGACGTTGGCTGCATCAGAATCCGGTTCCATGTGCGCGCTCATTTGCAAGTGGACTTTCGGAGTATCTCCGGCAGCCTGCAAGCGCGCCAACATCATAGCGTCTTCCGGGCTGATGGCGGCGGCTGGGATTTTGGGAGCGTCTTCCGCATAGCGCATTGCGCCAGTGTGCGGCTGTTGCATGGCCAGCGGAGTAATGGAGCGGACCAGCACGGCAAGAGCGCCCAGTTTAGCGGCATGCGAGGCTCCGGCTACGCGGTACATCACCGTGCGCCCATAGCCTTGGTAGGGCGCGTTGTAGACCACCACTTTGCCTTTCACCTGAGACCCGAGCTTGTCTAATTCGGCGAAGTTGGATACGACGACGGCATCGGCCGTGATTCCACCGGGAGGCGTGCCTTCGCTCATGCCGAGTCCCAACATGTGCAGGGGACGTTCGACGGGAAACAAGATGGAACCGGATTCTTCGCCGCGAACCCAATGAGGCACTTTCACGGGCGGAGTAGAAATGTTTTGGAAGCCGTTTTTCTTCATCTCTTCGGCACCCCACGCGATGGCTTTCAAGAGACTGGGGGAGCCACTCAGCCGGTTGCCGATGCGGTCGCAGAGATAAGCCAGCCTGGCATACCCGGCATCGTCCGCCATGGCTGCGTCGATGAGCCGGTCAGCGGCTTTCCCGTATTGTGCCTTGATGTCAACATCGGCGGCAGATAGATGACCGGCCAAGACGAGAGCCGTGAGGGAGGAGAGCCAAACTCGCATGATGGGAGCAAGGTTAGCATGTCGGTCAACTGGGCACTTTGCGGAAGGTGGTTTGAATATCGACGAGGCTCATCAACTCACGGATGGCGGTTTCCGCATGAAGCCGGGCCTGGTCGAGAATACCCATTTTGAGCGCCGCGTTGCGAACGTCTTCGATGGCTTTGAGGCGGGCCTGGTGCTCGAGATCGGGATTAAAGGGAACCCAGGGGGTCCACCAGGTGATCTGCCGGTCCCAGATACGGGTTTGCTTTTCGTCGAGAGAGACATCGAAGAGTTTGGCGTCAGGAAGTTGAATGATGACGGAGTTGGGACCGGTAAAGAGGATCTTGTCTCTGGAGAGGCCCGACAGATCTACGCCAGCAGTGGCGCGGCCCTCTACCATTAACAGCAGAGACTCTTCGCCAATAGGAATTTTGGGTTCCCGGATTCCGACCACCCTCTGGATGCTGTAGCGGACAGTGGAGAGTTCATGCAGCTGCCTGATTTGGGTGAGGACCGCGTTCCCGTCCGGACGCTGCCGGGAGCTGTAACGCCAGTAGAAAAAGCCACCCGCGGCAACCAGACATAAGATGAGCAGAATCCAACCGGACCGGCGGCTCTTCCCTGAAGTATCCATGACGCTCTCTTCGATCTTATGCTGTGCCGCCTGAGTGCCGGCCGACAGACAGTTTGGGCGAGAGAGATGGATTTTCTAAACTTGAGGAGTGAAGCTTGCGATCACTTTTGTCGCCGCCCTAATTGTGGCCGGGCTGCTGTTCATCGATTACAAGGGGTATCAGAGCCTGAAAGCGATGCGGACCGAGCTGGCGGGTCTGCGCAGCAACGTCAAGGACACGCAGGAGTTTGCTGAAAAGAGTGCTGTTGCTGTTGCCGCCGCCAGCGATCGCGCGGAGGAAGCCAGAAAGCTAGCGGAGCTGGCGGCCGGGGGACGGAAAGAGGCCGAAGCACAGCGGGAACAGGCGCTGGCGCAGCGCCAGCAGGCCCTTGCAGCCGCACAGCAGGCGCAGGAACGAACACTAGAAGCCCAGAACCGGGCGAAGCAGTCGCAGAGCGAGATGGAGCGCATGCAGCAGGAGCGGGAAAATGAGCTAAACCAGATGCAGGAGGCTCTAAACCGGATTGTCGAGACGCGCCGGACCGCCAAAGGCATCGTGATGATTCTTCCTGATTCGGTGTTCCGCTTCGATTTCAACAGCGCGGATTTGACTCCGAAGAACCGGGAGTTGCTGAGCCGGATTGCAGGGGTTCTGCTGGTGTCGAGGGGCTACGGGCTTTCCATTCACGGCTACACGGACGATGTGGGAAGCGCGAACTATAACAAGCAGCTTTCGCTGCGCAGAGCGAAAGCAGTGGAGCAATTTCTGGCACAATCCGGTGTGGACCGGGCGATCATGAAAGTGGCGGGTTACGGGAAAAGCGATCCGCGGGTGAAGGGTAACAGCGAAGAGGCGCGGGCAAAGAATCGCCGGGTGGAGATCGCGGTTACGGACAGCTCAATTAAGTTTCTGGGAGAAGTGCCTCCCAAGTGACTTTTCTGAGAGAAATACGACATCCTTGTTAGACTCTCTGAGGTGTCGGCAAAATTACGCATAGGCAACAAAAAGTCGGCATCTTCCGATCAAATTGCAGCCTTGAATGGAGTTCGAGGGCTAGCCATTCTTGCCGTTCTCTTTGTACATTCCTACACCGGAATCACTGTCCAGCTCTGGCCGCAGACTGCTCAAAGAATCGAAAATTTCGGTGAGGCGGGGATCTTCGGAGTCGACCTCTTCTTTGTTTTATCCGGTTATCTAATCACTTCTATCCTGCTCCGGAAGCGCGAACAACCGAATTACTTCCGCAACTTCTATGCGCGCCGTTTCCTGCGCTTATTCCCGCTCTATTACGGTTATCTCGCGCTGGTCGCAGTGATCCTGCCTCTCTTTCACCGGCTGACGGATAGCAGCATGCAAGACTACTCGGGCAGCTGGTGGTGGTACTTGCTTTACCTCTCGAATTGGAAAGCAGACCACGGCGCGCCCGATCCGTTTTTAGGCCACTTCTGGTCGCTCGCCGTCGAGGAGCAGTTTTATCTGGTTTGGCCCTTAGTAGTGCTCTTGCTGCCGCGCCGCCGACTGGCTATTTTCTGCCTTGGAGTTATCGCCGCGGCCACTCTGCTGCGCGGCATCATGGCACTCCAGGGAGCGGATTGGAATACCATCTACCGGCTCACTGTTACGCGCTTCGACACTCTGGCTTTCGGCGCTCTGACAGCTCTGGCTATGCAGTCCGATCTTTGGCGTCCGAGGATATTGCAGTGGAAGCGACTGGCCGGATGGGCAGGGCTGGCAGCCTTTGTCCTGCTTGCAGTTTACGTAGGCAACACTTCATGGACCGCGCGGCCTATCCAATTATGGTCCTCTTTGTTTGCCGACCTGGCTTTCGCCTGCCTGATCGCGTACGCAGCTACCGATCCTGCAAAAGGCTTACTCACCTGGCGCTGGCTTACTGCGGCAGGACGCTACAGTTATGCAACTTACGTCATTCACGGGCTCGTTTTTGCTTACGGCATCAATCTGGAAGCGATGGTTTCCAGGCACCTGGCGGGCGGCCATGACCGCCTTATTGCAAGTTTTCTGATTCTGATTCTGAGCTGGACAATTGTCTTTGCTATTGCCGTTCTGTCGGGCAAATACTTTGAAGGGCCCATCTTGGAATTAAAACCATACTTTGAGAACTCCCGAACGAATCGGCCCGGGACTCCGACCAGACAGGAAGAGGTAGCAGCGCACGAAAACGCACTGTGCAACTAACGGTCTTCCGTACGCAAGCCGTGTTTTTCCATTCGGTAGATCAAAGTCTTGCGGCTGAGATCGAGGTACTGTGCGGCACGGGTCTGATTGCCGGAAAATTTATCGAGGGCTTTTTCGATGAGTTCCTTTTCGAGCAGGTCGAGACTGATGCCATCCGCGGGCAACTCGAGATTGAGAGAGCCTACGGCAGTGTATTCGCGGCGGAGAAACTCGGGGAGATCGTTCAGGGTTACTTCAGAGCCGCGGCTCAGCACAACAATCCGTTCGATCACATTTTCGAGTTCGCGAATGTTGCCGGGCCAGGCATAGCGGTTGAAATAGGGCAGCAGGGCAGGCGGCAACTGAAGGTCGAGGCGGCCGAGCTTGCGCTTGTTGCCGTCGAGAAATTGGCGTACGAGATCGGGGATATCTTCGGCACGATCGCGCAGCGGCGGGACGGTAATGGGAATGACCGCCAGACGGTAATAAAGATCTTCGCGGAAGTCTCCGGCCAGCATCATGGCGCGGAGGTCGCGATTGGTGGCAGCAACGATGCGCACGTCGACTTTCATCTGTTCGAGTGCCCCGAGCTTCTCCATTTCTCCCTGCTGGATTAAGCGGAGCAGCTTCACTTGCAAGGCCAGCGGAAGCTCGCCGATTTCGTCGAGGAACAGCGTGCCTCCATCCGCGGTTTCAATTTTCCCCTTTTTGTTTTCGAGAGCGCCCGTAAATGCGCCCCGGCGGTAACCGAAGAGTTCGCTTTCCAGGAGATCTTTCGGAATCGCGCCGCAGTTAATGGCAAGGAAGGGCCGGCCTTTGCGCAAGCTGTTCTGGTGGATGGCGCGGGCCAGCAGTTCCTTGCCGGTGCCGGTTTCGCCTGCGATGAGGACGGTGGCTTCGCTCTGCGCCGCCCGGGCTGCGATATCGAGCACTTCAAGCAGAGAACTGGAACGCCCGATGATGGCATCGAAGCCGTAGCGGGCGTCGAGGCTCTCGCGCAGGCGTTTTACTTCTTCGACCAGACGGGTGTGTTCAAGAGCGCGGTCGACAATCAGTGAAAGCTCTGGAAACTGCAGGGGTTTGGTGACGTAGTGGTACGCGCCGGACTGCATGGCTTCCACTGCATTCTCGATAGTTCCGAAAGCGGTGAGAACGATGACCGCCGTTTCGGGATAACGCTTGCGGACTTCGCGGAGCAGTTCGAGGCCGCTCATGCCGGGCATGCGGACGTCTGTGAGGAGGAGTTGAAATTCAGCGGTTTCGAGGATCTGCAGGGCTTCTTCCGCGCTGGCGACGGTGCGCGTTTCGTATCCCTGCCGCTGGAGATGAACTTGCATCACGCGCCGCAGGCTTTCTTCGTCATCAACCACGAGAATGCGCCCGGAGGTCATGCGATGGGACTTCCGGCGGAGACATCGGCAAGTGGCATTTGAATGGCGAAGGAGCAGCCGGCGGAAGAACTCGATTCCAGGATCAAGTCGCCGCCATGTCCTTTTACGATCTGGTAAGCGATGGGGAGACCGAGACCGGTGCCGGTTTGCTTAGTAGAGAAGAATGGGTCGAAGATTTCGTCGATGTATCCGGCGGCAATTCCAGGACCAGTATCGGTGATGCGAAGCATAAGCGTGTTAGCGGCAGCCGCCGCGGACAGAGTGAGACGTCCCCCCTCCGGCATAGCTTGAATAGAATTGAGAACCAAATTTAGCAAGACTTGCTTCATTTGCTCGCTGTCGCATTTTATAGCGGGAGCGGATTCGGGAATGCGGTTCAGAAGGTCTACTTTATTTCCGGCGGCAAGACGGGCGACCAGCGTGAGAACGGAATCGGCCAGATGGCGCGCATCGACAGCATCAAATCGCAGGGCGCGCGGACGGGCAAATTCCAGAAAGTGAGTGACCAGGTCGTTGAGCCGGCGAGTTTCTTTTCGAATGATTTCCAGGAACTCCGAAGTGCGGACGCCGTCCTGTCCGGATTGGGCTACGTAAGCAGCGCCTTCGATGCTGGCCAGGGGATTGCGGATTTCGTGCGCGAGGCCGGCAGACAGATGCCCTAAGGCGCTCATGCGGGCGGCGCGTTTGAGGTGTTCAACGTTGTTCTGCAGTTCGCGATAGACCTCTTCGAGTCGCAGAGCGGTGTTGCGGAGGTTTTCCCGCTGGAGGCGTTCGCGCTGCGACAGAACGCCAGTGAGAATACCAACCAGGCAAAACATGGCGGATTCGAGAGAACGGTCGATGGTATCGAGACGATCTTGAAGATCGTGGCGAAGCAGGTAGAGAATGCTGGCGGCTACCGCGACAGCGCCGCCGCCGCGCCATCCGAAAGCCACACCGGCAACGATGATAGGAAAATAGAGCAGCCGCTGCAGGATGTAATGCCAGTGCTCGGCCTGATCGGGGGTGACGTAGAGCGCAATGCCAGTGACGGCCAGGCCTACCGAGGTGGCAATCAGGCTGCGGTTAGAACGGGGTTTGATTTCAATTGCGCAATTTATCTCGCCCGCGGCAGACATCCCGCCTTTAATTGGAGCACGATCGTGAAGGAACTCCGCACGTGGCTCTATTGGGGCACCTGAAGGCGCGAAAGGGCCTTCCAGAGGTTCTTACGGTTATGGCAAATCTTTTAGAATATTTGACTTAGGGTCATTTCCAGTTAGGCCACAGCCGTGCTTTGAAAAGGGATGGCACTAACGGTCCGTAAAGAGACGAGCCGGTTTAGGAGGTAACAGAATGAAACAGTTAACAGAAGGCATCCAAAAGTTCCGCAGAGAGGTTTTCCCGAAGGAGTTAGGGCTCTTCAACCGATTGGCTGGAGGGCAGAATCCCGAAACACTGTTCATCACGTGCGCGGATTCCCGGGTAGTGCCCAGCCTGATCACGCAGACCAAGCCGGGCGACCTGTTTATCTGCCGGACAGTAGGCAATCTGGTGCCGCCTCACGGCGAAGCTGCGGAAAGCGTGGCATCGGCGATCGAGTATGCGGTTGCGGTTCTGAAGGTGAACAGCATCGCAGTGTGCGGACATAGCGATTGCGGCGCTATGAAGGCGCTATTGCATCCAGAGAAGCTGGAAGCATTGCCGAGCACCCGGGCCTGGCTGAAGCATGCTGAACCGGTTAGAGACTTGGTGTTCGGGCAGGCTGCCAGCAATGGAGCACGATCGGACAACGAAGTGCTGCGAGCCTTGACTGAGCAAAACGTGATCAGCCAGTTGGAAAATCTGCGGGAGCATCCTTCAGTGAGCGATGCATTGGGACGGGGCGAATTGGAATTGTACGGTTTGGTTTACCGGATAGGATCGGGCGACATTTTGGCCTACGACGCCTGGTCGAAGCGTTTTCTGCCGGTGGAGGGAGATGTGCTGGCTTGCGCGACGCCGCCCGACCAAGTGAAGAGCCGGCTGCAGGGTACGCCAGTACATGGCGCCGCCTAGAGTCTTGAACAGTCCGAACAGGAAGAATCGAATGCTGACAAAAGAACAAGAAGTCCCGGTGCAAGAAGATCCCAGAAAGGGAAAAGCAATTGAGAACGGAGAAGCAAACAAGGCAGCCGAGCCGAAGGCAAAGTCCAGCTTTGTCAATGACTTCGTTGCGTCGTTCGTCGTCTTCTTGATTGCTTTGCCGCTGTGCATGGGGATTGCGATCGCCTCGGGCGCTCCGCCTGCCCTGGGTATCGTAACAGGGATTGTGGGCGGCCTGGTTGTGGGCTTAATCGGTGGATCGCCGCTGCAGGTGAGCGGACCGGCGGCCGGTCTAACAGTGATAGTTTTCGAACTTATTCAGAAGCTGGGCCTCCCCATGCTGGGTCCAGTACTACTGCTGGCCGGCTTGATGCAGCTAGTAGGTGGGTGGTTCAAGCTAGGCCGCTGGTTTCGCGCCATCTCTCCGGCGGTAATTTACGGAATGCTTTCAGGCATCGGCGTTTTGATTATCGCCAGCCAGTTTCATGTCATGGTGGACGATAAGCCGCGAGCATCGGGGATCGCAAACATCATTGCGATGCCGGAATCCCTATGGAAAGGACTTTTCCCGCCAGAGGATACGGTGCATCACCTGGCGGCCATGATCGGGGTCGCTACCTTGGCGGCGATTCTGTTGTGGAACAATTTCCGGCCGAAGGTTTTGAAGATTGTACCGGGATCGCTGGTGGGCGTGACGGTGGGAACGCTGGCGGCACTGATGTTCAAGCTGCCGATCCGGTATGTAGATCTTCCGGCGAACCTATTTGCGAGCCTTTCGTTCCCGAAAGCCGAATCGTTTGCGGGGATTATGGACCCTGAAGCTCTCTTTATCGTGCTGACAATTGCGGTGGTAGCTAGCGCAGAGACGATGTTATCGGCGTCGGCGGTAGATAAGATGCACACCGGCCCGCGGACGAACTTCGATAAGGAGCTGAGAGGCCAGGGAGTAGGCAATATGGTCTGCGGATTGCTGGGCGCGCTGCCTATGACGGGCGTGATTGTGCGCAGTTCAGCCAATGTGCAGGCGGGCGCGAAAACGAGGCTTTCGGCCATTTTGCACGCCATCTGGCTGGTGTGCCTGGTGGCGTTTTTTCCGCAAGTGCTGCGTGCTATTCCGACTGCCAGTTTGGCAGCCATTCTGGTCTACACGGGCGTAAAGCTGATTGAGATGGAACACGTCAAACGCCTGCTGGGATACGGTAAATTCCCGGTGGTGATCTACGGCGCTACCGTGGCGGGCATCGTTTTCAAGGACTTGCTAACGGGGGTGCTGATCGGTTTGGGACTCACCGTTCTTAAGGTCTTGTATAAAGCGACAAAACTTGACATCGACGTGGAGCATACCGAGGGAGAGCGCCGTGTGGATGTGACGTTAAGGGGAGTGGCGTCTTTCATGCGGCTGCCTAAACTGCAGGAGACGCTGGAAACACTTCCTGCTGACCGGATAGTTCACCTGCACGTGGACAACCTGCACTACATCGACCATACGACCTTCGAAATGCTGCAGGCGACTGCCAAACAGATGGAGGGTCAAGGCGGTGAGCTGGTAGCGCCTTGGGAGACACTATCCCGGCGCTTCCATATGTCTAGCTTCGACCACAAAGAAGATCCTGTGACGCCGTAGGCAACGTTACGTGAGTGATGAAATGGGCCCGACGCCGAGTGTTTAGCGCCGGGCCCATTTGGCGTTCTGAATTTCCCAGGTCGTGCTCGAGCGAATTAAAGTGAAGCGTTGTTCCTCAACCTGCAGCACCCGCAGACTGGGGCCTCGATGGCCGGTTAGCGAGGGCACGGATTTGATCGTTAAAGCTTTCCAGATACTGATTTCGATCCTGCAAGCCACGGTCAAGCTTCGATGTGGAACCAGCCTTCAGGATCTCGATAGTTTCAACTCCGATAAACCCATGATTTGCTTCAGATAGGGCGTTAATGCGTCGTAGCTTTGAGATGGGCTTCCAGGGCTGTATTCACCGGCGCCGGCGACAATTACGGTGGCCCTTTTCCCCTCGACAAGGCCGGTGTAGCTGCCGTCGGAGTTCGCCCGGAACGTCTGGCCGGCCCGGACAAGATGATCGATGTAGGCCTTCAATTTGGCAGGCACAGCGAAGTTGTACATGGGTGTCGTGATGAGCCATTCATCTGACTCCTCCTATGATGTTTTGTCAACTGCGAACTGGTTCTCGTCTTTCGCAAGACGAAGAAACTGTGTTGTTTTTGATTCCCGGTGGTGGGTTCCGGAGTGCCTTCATGATGCCTCCGCCAGTACGAAGTTGGGGAAGTCCTCAAACACCCATCCATTTTTCAGCGTCCGGTAGATGACGCCCAGGAATTTGCGAGCCAGCGCAATGATTGCCTTACCGGCCCCCCGCCGCGCTTTCACCTGCTCATAGAACCGCTTCAGATACGGGCTGTAGTTGGCTGCTATCAGGGCCGACTGCACCAGCGCCGTTCGTCCCAGCTTGGTCCCGCGTTTATGAATGCGGCCGCTGTGCTCGGTTTCGTTCGAGTTCGACACGCGCGGCACGATGCCGAAGTAACTGGCCAGATGGCCCTCGTCGGCAAAGTCCTGCACATTCCCGATCACGCTCAGCAGGATCGCGCCGGTGATTTTGCCGATTCCCTTGATGCTGGACAGGCCCTTGTGCCCCTCCAGCTTCGAGCCTTCCTCGCCAATTGTCTTCTCCAGTTCGGCAATGCTCTTGTTCAAACTCCGGATCTGCTCGACGATCACCCGCAGTTCGATCTGCACGGTCTCGTCGAAAGGCAGACTCAGCACTTCATTGAGCTTCTTCTCGCTTGACAGCGCCTCTTTGGGCAGATTCAGCCCGCGCGCGCTCAGAATATTGTTGATCTTATTCTTGAGCGCAGTGCGCAGCTTCACCAGCGTGTCTCGTGTCTGCGTCAGCGACGCTAGTTGCCCATGCTCCTTATCCTTCATGCGCACCTCCGGCAGCATGTTCTTCGACAGGTACAGCGCCAGTGTCCGCGCGTCGTTGGGATCGGTCTTCTTCACCGATTGCCGGATAACACGGAACTGGCTCGTGTTCACGACCACAATGCGCGCCACATGCCCGGCCACCGCATCGTGAAACAGCCGGGTGTTGCCCGTGATTTCCACCGCCACTTCGTCTGTCGGCCGCAGCTTCTTCACGAATTTCCCCAGGTCCGCCAACTCCCATTCGGTCAGGTACGTCCGCTCGTTCTCCAGCCGTATGCAGCAGGTGAACCGATTGCGATGCAGGTCGATTCCGATATATCGCTTTTCCATTTTTCTCTCCTGGTTTGTTGTTCTTCCAGGTCGAGCAGACTAACTTTACGGCGGTCACCATACTCCTATCCGAGGTCGCTTCGCGCCTCACGATGACGTTCCATCCACAGGTCTGACCAATCTCCTTTACGGGGTCCGTGCCCCACCAAACGTATCCAGCCTGTGACCTGTCTGCTCCGGAAGTTTCCTCCCGGAGCTTACCGCCGATCTTCGGGTGATAAGACATTCATCTCATCTCCTTTAGTTCGGCAATGAGTTCGTTGCCGATCGCGATAGCGGCGCGCTGTTCATCGTCGTGGGTACCTGGGTCGCTATAAGCGGCTAAGATCCAAGCAATTCTACGAACGGCAAATGCGTCTCAGCAAGGTTGCGCTCGCTGATAATCCCCCGGATTCAGGCATTTGAGGAACAGGCTTTTGAGTTGCATTGATCATCAGGCCATTATGGAATTTTTGAACGAGCATTTCGCGACCTAATTGCCAGCTGAAGCCCGGCACCAAATCAGAAAGAGGTAAGATGTCTTCTTCAAGAGATAATGTCGTGTTTACGTGTTCTTTGGCTCTATGTCTTGGCTGCTGCGGTGATGTTTGGGCAGTCGGGAAAGGCACAACTCCATGGAGTGGTTCGCGACCAATCAGGGCTTCGGCTGGAAGACGTGCACGTAGAGGCGACCGCCATCCAGACGGGCGCAAGATTCAAGGCGGCATCCGGCGAATCCGGGGCTTATCATTTGCTGGGACTGCCTGCAGGCCCGTACTCGGTGGTCGTTTTCAAACCGGGCTTCAAGCGATATGAGTCGAACGGCTTGGTGCTGCGCATTGAGGACGACGTAGAAAACGATGTGCGACTGGTTGTCGGCAATGTCTCGCAGTCGATTGTTGTAAATGAACAAGCCCCGGTGCTGGAAACTACTTCAGGGTCGGTGCATTTCAGCTTGGGCTCGCGGGAGATCACAGCCCTACCACTGGACGGCCGCAACTTCATTCCTCTGATAGCTCTGTCGCCGGGTGTGGCTTTGCCTGGGGGCGGATCGCTGCTACCGCGCATTAATGGAAGCCGGCCGCGCACAAACGAATACATCTATGACGGCATTAGCGCTCTACAGCCGGAGCCCGGACAGGTGGTGTTCTATCCGATCGTGGACGCGATAGAGGAATTCCGGGTGAACCTCAACGCCTACCCGCCGGAGTACGGACGGTCGAACGGGGGGACGGTGATTGTGGGGACCAAAGCGGGAGGCAACGAGTTTCATGGCAAGGTGTTCGAGTTCTTGCGGAACGAGAAACTGAACGGGCGAAACTACTTTTCCGGAGCTGGAGCCAAGCCCGAATTCAGGCGCAATCAATACGGGTTCACCTTGGGCGGTCCCATTCAGAAAAACAAGACATTCTTCTTTGCCGACTGGCAAGGCACGCGGCAGCGAACGGCCATTCCGCGATTGAGCTCAGTTCCGGCCGAGGCGCAGCGTAACGGAGTGTTTGCAAATCCAATTTATGATCCTGCGACTGTGAATCGCTCGCGTTTTGCCGGTGACCGGGTTCCGGTAACGCGTTTGGATCCGCTGGCGGCGCAGGTGCTGGCTCGTTATCCGCAGCCGAATCGACCGGGAGTTGCGAATAACTATTTGCGCTCGGGTGTAGAACCGGACGATCAGGACCAGTTCGATGCGCGGGTGGATCGATACTTCGGCGGCGCTCATCGATTGTTCGGACGCTATTCTCAACTCCGCGATGACGATACGCCGGTGACACCGTTGCCCGATGGCAGCGGGTCGATCAGTTCAGGCGTTATCAGCCAGACTGCGACGCGCGGGTATCAGGGGATAGCAGAGTACGAATGGAGCATCAAGCCAGATATCTTGAATCAGTTCCGAGCAGGTTACACGCGGCGTAGTTCCACGGGCGTGGGGCCGGAGAACGGCGGGCTAATGACGCCGGGCACACCGGAAAATTCTTTCGGCGCGGCTCTGCCGACATTTAATGTGGCGGGCTTTACGCAGATTGGGCCGCCAGCCGGTGCGAACTCGCGCTTCGCAACCAGCGTTACTGAAGTGATGGATACCTTCTCCGTTGTGCGGGGGCGGCACACGCTTAAATTCGGAACCGATATCCGGCGCGAGGCACTGAACGTGCTGCAGCCCGCGAATCCGGCCGGGCTGTATACGTTTAATGCAACGGGGACGAACAGTCCCAGCGTTCCAAACAGCGGTAATGCATTGGCGTCCCTGCTGCTGGGCCAGGTTAGTTCGTTCACCATCGATCTGCAAAGGAAAACGCTGCGGGAGCGAGCGCACATCGCCGAGTTTTTCGCAGACGACGAGTGGAAGGTTAGCAAACGGCTATCGCTGAACTACGGCACCCGCTATACCTTGAATTTTCCTTCGACCGAAGTGAACAACCAGGGGGCGGTGTTTAATCTGAACACGCAAGTGCTGGAGTTTCCGCGTACAGCTCGCAATCTGGAGTGCTGCGATTTCGGTCCGCGCATTGGTTTGGCGTACCGGATCGGGGACAGCGCGGTGATCCGGAGCGGCTACGGGATGATCTGGTTCGAACAGAGCGGCGTTACAACTCCTTTCACCTTGCCGCAGTTCCCCTTCGTACAGACCCTGGGGCAGCAGTCGCAGGATAACGTCAACGCGGCGTTCACTCTGGGAAATCGGCCGGGCGTTCAGCCCGTTACGCCAAATGCCAATGCGGGACTGGGCCAAGGCGTATTCGGATCGCAGCGAAATAACGGCTCGGGATATTCACAGCAGTGGAATTTCACTCTACAGAAATCATTTGGCGGCAATGTGAATGTAGAAGCCGGATATTTGGGCTCTAAGAATACCCGCCTGGGATTGCCGGAAGCGAACCTGAATCAACTTCCTGCGCCGTATTTGGCATTAGGCCAAAGACTGCTTACGAGGCAGGTAAATCCGTTTTACGGGCAGCTTCCGGATTCATCTTCTCTGAATAGTCCCACCATCGCGTACCAGCAACTACTACGCGCCTATCCGCGATTTACGAACGTGGCGCTGTTTCGCAATAACGTTGGGAACTCGTCGTATCATGCGTTCCAGGCAAACCTCGAAAAGCGTTTGTCGCACGGCCTGACATTTTCCCTGGCTTACACATTTTCAAAACTGATTGACGATGCGTCGAGCTACTTCTCGCAAACCATTTTCACAGGACCGGTGCTGAACAATAGCGGCGCTGCCGACGCGTTCAACAGGCATCTGGAAAAGGATGTTTCGACGGGAAATATCCCACACGTCTTTTCGGCGGGTTGGGTCTATAACGTACCGCGGTGGTGGAAGATTTCAGGGTGGCAAATCGCCGGGCTAGGGCGGCTTCAGTCCGGCAGTCCTGTCGCGGTGAGCCAGGCAAACAACAATAATGCAAGCTTGGGGTATGCACTGCAGCGGCCGAATCGCATAACGGATCCCAACAATAATCCGGCGCGTTCGACAGCAAATTGGATTAACACCGGGGCGTTTACGAATGCGCCGCAGTTCACGATTGGAACCAGTTCGCGGAATCCAATCCGCGGGCCCGGGCTGCAGAACGCCGATCTGATGGTCTCTAAGACATTCGAATTCACGGAGAGGCTGCGAATGGAGTTCCGCGGCGAAGTGTTCAATGTGACGAATACACCGCCGCTGAACAATCCGAATGGGGTGTTCGGGTCAGCGGCTTTCGGCTCCATCAGCAGCGCAGGAAACCCGCGGAACTTCGAGCTGGAATTAAAGCTGAGATTTTGAAATGGCAAGAAGTCCACTTGACTGCAAAGCGAAGACGGAACTGAAGCGCTGGCGCGAACAGCGGGGGATTACGGCAGCTGATTTGGCGCATTCGGCAGGGATAAGCCGCCAGACCGTCTATGCGATGGAGGATGGCAGTTACGTTCCGAACACCACGGTGGCGCTGCGCCTGGCGCGTGCTCTCGAGGTTCGGGTTGAAGAGTTGTTCCACCTGGACGAAGATGAACCTATTGCAGAGAGTACGGAGGTTCGTGCGGTCCTGCTGGGTGAATGGCGAGAAGCCGATGGCCGTTTCGCGCAAGTTTGCCGGGTAGACGAAAAAGTGATCGCGACGCCCGCTCCGGTGAGATCGCCTCATCTTCCGTTGGCTAATGGATGGATCGTCCACCGCTGCCGGAGCCGCGCGGCAGGGCAGAAGGTATCCATCCAAGTAGCTCAGGAAGACTTGAAGGCGAGCGGCAAGCAGCTGGTGATCGCAGGATGCGATCCGGCGCTATCTTTACTTGCTGAAATGTTGGCCGCTTCAGGTGTTCAAGCGATCAACGTTTCCTGCAGCAGCAGGCAGGCGCTGGCATGGCTGCGGGACGGCCTAGTGCATGTGGCGGGATCGCACCTCTTCGATCGTAAGACCGGCGAACACAATTTGCCAGTGCTGCGCCGCCTGTTTCCTGAAAGCCAGTTGCAGGCGGTAACGTTTGCGCAATGGGAACAAGGGCTGGTTGTAAAATCGGGCAATCCAAAGGGCCTGCGGGGGATTAGCGATCTGGCGCGCGCGGACATATCGATTACCAACCGGGAACGGGGAGCGGGATGCCGTGAATTGCTGGATTCCGGGCTGCGTGGCACGGGAATCAGCGCTAAAGAAATTGCCGGCTATGACCGCATTGCGTTGGGGCACCTGGCGGCCGCGGGTAGCGTTGCCGAGGGACAGGCGGATTGCTGCATCGCCTCTCGATCGGCAGCCGTGGTGTTTGGATTAGACTTTGTTCCGCTCGAGGAAGAGCGATTCGAGCTTTGCCTGGCTTCGGACTCTTTGCCATCGCCAGCGAATCGAGCGCTGATGGATGTCTTGAATAGCAGGGCGCTGCGGTCGCGTTTGCGGCGTTGGGCCGGTTACGAGACGGCAGAAACGGGCAGCGTGCGGCATAGTTGAAGCCGCTTAATTAAAAGCTCTTCTCCGCAACGATGCGATCGGTTTTCATATAGGACTGCAGCGCCTTCGGAATGGTAACGCTGCCATCTGCTTGCTGATAATTCTCTACAATCGCGACCCATGTGCGGCCAATGGCTAAACCGCTGCCGTTCAGCGTGTGCAGATACTCTGCCTTACTTTTGCCGGAACCTTTGAATTTGATTTGTGCTCGCCGCGCTTGGAAGGCTTCGAAGTTAGAGCACGAAGAAATTTCTTTAAAGCCGTTTTGTCCGGGGAGCCAAACTTCCAAATCGTAAGTCTTGGCAGCACTGAAGCCGGTATCACCGGTGGAGAGCAGCATGCGGCGGTAAGGAAGCTCCAGGCGCTCCAGCAAACGTTCTGCGTCGCTGGTCAGGTTCTCGTGCTCCGTGTAACTCTGCTCTGGACGGCAGAATTTCACCAGCTCTACTTTCTGAAACTGATGCTGGCGGATGATGCCTCGCACGTCGCGCCCGTAAGATCCGGCTTCGCTGCGGAAGCACGGGGTATAAGCGCACAGCGAGATGGGCAGCGCATCGGATTCCAGAGTTTCGTCTCGGAAAACGTTTGTGACCGGGACTTCAGCCGTGGGCGCCAGCCATAGGTCGTGCCCTTCGCAATGGAAAAGATCCTCAGAGAATTTTGGCAATTGCCCGGTGCCGTAGAGACTAGTCGAGTTGACCAGAAAAGGCGGAAGAACTTCAGTGTAGCCGCCTTCAGAAGTATGGAGGTCGAGCATGAAGCTAACCAAAGCGCGTTCCAGGCGAGCGCCCATCTTCCAATAGAAAGCAAAACGCGCACCAGCTACCTTGGCGGCGCGTTCCAGATCGAGAATGCCAAGCGTTAAGCCAAGATCCCAATGAGGCTGCGGCGGAAAGGCGAAATCGCGGGGAGTGCCCCAGCGCTTCTCCTCTCGGTTGGCCGACTCATCGCGACCCACTGGAACGGATTCATGCGGCAGGTTGGGCACACGCGCCAGGAAATCGCGAAACTCGGAATCGTAAATGCTCGCCTGCTGATCGAGCTCGTTAATGCGATCGCCAATAGCGCGCACTTGGACTTGCCTCTCGGAGGTATCTTCGCCAGACTTACGAAGCTTTCCGATTTCCAACGTGGCCTGATTGCGCTCGGCCTTCAGCGTTTCTGTCTCTGTGACGCACGCGCGCCGTTTCGCGTCGAGATCGCGAAAGGCTGCCATATCAAGAGTAAAGCCTCGCGTCGAGAGGCGGTCACGAAGGCTGTCTAAATTTGTGCGAAAGAAGTTGAGATCGTGCATGCGCCGGAGATGCGCCTATCCGCGCTTATCCAGCGGCACCCAGGGCTGGCCATCGGGCGAGCCAGTGTAGTCGGCGCGCGGCCGGATCAGACGATTGTTGTGGTACTGCTCCAGAATGTGGGCAGTCCATCCAGACATGCGGCTGACGGCGAAGATGGGTGTGAACAGATCTACGGGGATGCCAAGCGAGTAGTAAGTGGAAGCCGAGTAGAAGTCAACGTTGGCGTTCAGGCTTTTCAGTTCATGAATGGTCTTTTCCACGCGGGCGGACTTTTCAAACAAGTCAGCCTGTCCGGTGCGTTTGCCGAGTTCTTCGCTGAGCTTCTTGAGATGAATAGCGCGAGGATCGTCGGTCTTGTAGACACGGTGTCCGAAACCGGCAATTTTTTCCTTATTCTCGAGCTTGCTCTTTACCTTGGCAACTGCATCGTCAGGAGATGAAGTGGAGAGCAGCAAGCGGATGACATCTTCGTTCGCGCCGCCGTGCAGCGGGCCTTTGAGCGCTCCGATAGCCGAAGTAACCGCAGAATAGATGTCAGAGAGGGTGGCGGCTGTTACGCGCGCGGCAAAGGTGGAAGCGTTGAGTTCGTGGTCGGCATGCAAGATGAGCGCGATATCGAAGACGTGCTCCATGACATCGTCAGGCTTCTTTCCAGTTAATGTATATAAAAAGTTGGCCGCGTATCCGAGCGAGCCGTCGCCGGAAACTACTTTGTCTCCCTTGCGCAAACGATCGTAGGTGGTGACGATGGTGGCAACACGAGACATCAGCTTCACGGCCTTCTGAACGTTGGCCGGAGCAGAGTTGTCGCTCGCTTGCGGGTCATAGAGGCTGAGCATCGAAACGGCAGTGCGCACGATATCCATGGGCAGCGCATCTTCAGGCGCTTTGCCGAGGAAAGTGGTCACTTCCTGCGGAAGCTCCCGTTCAGCGACCAGCGAGGCCTTCAGTTCTTTCAACTGCGCCTGATTGGGCAGTGCGCCGTTCCATAGCAGATAGATCGTTTCTTCGAAGGTTGCGTTGTCGGCAAGGGTATGAATGTTGTACCCGAAGTAGCTTAAAACGCCTTTATTGCCATCGATGAAACAGATCTGCGACGAAGTCGCGACAACTCCTTCGAGACCTGCTCCTGTGCTCGCCATTTAGTGTTCGTTACTCCCGTTTACGATTCTATAACCCGCTTCCGATGGGACGCGGTCAAAGGGGCAGGTTAGCGTTTTCGTCGCCTTTGACCGCGCGCCAGCGGTCAACGAGATCGTGGCAGGCGCTGCGCCAATTGGGAAAGTGAAATTCAAAGCTAGCCTGCAAGAGGCGTGCGGGGACAACACGGCGGCTTTTTAAGACCAACTCGGTTTCCGTACGCAAGGCGATAGCTCCGAGTTCGAGCATCCACTTCGTTGCCGGGAGGCCGATGTAGCTGGTACACCAGGCCGACCGCAGGCACGCCATGAATTTGCGGTTGGGCAGCGGAGCGGGGCTGGCAATATTAATGACGCCATCCATTTGCGGATTGGAGACGAGAAATTCGATGGCGCGAATGAAATCGACATCGTGAATCCAGGAGACATACTGGCGGCCTGAAGCGGCCCTGCCGCCCAAGCCCCACCGCACCAGGCGCAGAAGGGTATCGAATACACCGCTGGCATCCGGGCTCATGACCATAGCGCTGCGCATGGCGACTCTGCGGGTGGAGGGCGGAATTTTCGCGGAGAAGAAAGCCCGCTCCCAACTGGCGGCGACATCCGTGCTAAAGCGCCATTTCGCTGGAGCACCTTCTTCGGAGCCGCCAATTTCACCGGTTTGCTCGTCCATGGCACGGTCGATGCTGTGGCGGTAGATGGTAGCGGTGCTGGCGTTCAGCCACAACGAGGGAGGGTTGCGCGCCGCAGCTATCGCCTCACCCACCAAGCCCGTGGTGATGGTGCGCGAGGTAAGTATCCGATGGCGATTCACGGAGTTGTAACGGCAATTCACGCTGCGTCCGGCGAGATTGATCACCACGTCCGCACCATCGAAAAGCTCCGTCCAGGGACCAGGAGAACGCCCGTCCCAATGAGCAGTAATCCATTCGGCACTTGCGGGATGGCGCGAGATGGTGGTCACTTCGTGCCCTTCTTCGTGAAAATGCCGGGCGAGTATGACGCCAACTTGACCGGAACCGCCGGGGATTACGATGCGCAAAGGCCGGTTCGCCACAGGGGGAATTGTACCGCCTCGATATACAACGGACTCTGCTATTGTCAGTAACTGAGGTAAGCTAATGAGCAAACCAGTTGGCCTGGTGCAAGGCACCCTTGACCTCCTGATTCTGAAGACAATCGCGCTTGAGCCGATGCACGGTTGGGCCATTGCGCAGCGCATTCAACAGGTGTCGGGCGACATCCTTCAGGTGGGGCAAAGCGCGCTTTACCCGGCGCTCCACAAGCTAGAACAGAATGGCTGGATCAAGTCGGAATGGGCGACGAGCGACAACAACCGGCGCGCCAAATACTACGCGCTAACGCGGGCCGGGCGCAAAGCTCTTGAACAAGAATCGGCACAGTGGGAAAGGCTCTCCGCCGCGATTTCCCAGATTGTGAGGGCCGTGTGATGGGGAAGAGCGCCATGCAGTGGGCCAGCATCTTGCTGCTCAGACTTCGCTCCATTCTGTTTCGAAGGAACGTCGAGCAGGAACTCGACGAAGAATTGCGCTATCACCTCGAACGGCAGATTGAAAGCTACGTCGCTGCCGGTATTGAGCCTGAGGATGCGCGTCTGGCGGCACGGAGATTGCTCAGAGACATCGAGCAAAGAAAAGAGGAGTGCCGTGATGCCCGGCGCGTCGGATGGCTGCAAGATCTGGTGGCTGATCTCCGCTATGCTGTTCGGTCCTGGGGGAAAGTTCCAGCCTTTGCCACGGCAGCAGTTCTTACCCTCGCCCTCGGTATTGGCGCAAATACGGCCGTATTCAGCTTGCTGGATGCGCTCTTACTGCGTCCTCTTCCGGTTGCCGATCCCTACCGGCTTATCCGCATCGGGTCACTCGAGAACAATGGGATGACCGTGGCCATTCCTGGACCGCTGCTCAACGATCTTCGCCGAGATCCCCTGCTACAAGGTGTTTGCGGCGTCCAAACACCTCTTTCAAACGCTGCCTGGGGGAACATGGATGCCCCGATTCCTCTGAGCGCGCATGCGATCACGGGCGATTGCTATCGCACGCTGCAAATGCACCCCGCGCTAGGCCGGCTTCTGGGGCCTTCTGACGATTTACCGAATGGACCGCATGTAGTGGTCATAAGCTACTTCTTCTGGCACGAGAAATTTGCCGCGGATCCGCAGGTACTCGGTAAAGTCATTCGTATTGATGGCGTGCCATTTACCATTGTTGGAGTTACGGAGGAACGCTTCCACGGATTGTTGCTGGGATTCCCTCCCAAGATCTCCTTTCCCATCTCCCAACTGCCGGGTTTGGAGAAACCGGGTGCGCCGCCTTTCTATTGGGCTGACGTGCTTGCCCGCATGAAACAGGGCGTCACACAGCAACAGGTTAACGCCAAGCTTGCTACAGAGTGGCGCCGGCTGCTCGATCAGTCATTTCCGCTTAGCCGCTTCAAGGGCGCTCAGAGGGATGAACTCCTCAGCCAGCCTGTGGTTGTAACTTCCGGCGCGAACGGACTCGACTACGCATTGCGAGATCGCTTCCGCAGGCCGCTCGTCGGCCTTCTCGCGATCAGCGCGTTGGTGCTTCTGGTTGCTTGCGCCAACGTAGCGAATCTGCTTCTGGCGCGAGGTCTGGAGCGGCGGCACGAGATAGGAGTGCGTCGGGCATTGGGAGCAGGACGAGGACGGATTGAGCGGCAGCTGATCTCCGAAAGCGCGTTGCTGATGGCTGCCGGATCTGTCTGCGCGCTTGCTCTAAGTTCCGTTAGTGACCGCCTGCTGGTCACGATGCTGAGCGCCTTCTACGAAGGGTTTTCGATAGACGCGGGGCTGAATGTACGCGTCTTACTTTTCACCGCGAGTTCCGCCTTCTTTGCCATGCTGGTGTTCGGCCTGCTACCGGCTTTGCAGACGAGCGATGTCGATCCCGCTGTCGCGCTGAGGAGTGCCTCGCGATCGGTCAGCGCAAGGGGTGCCCGTACCCGGAAGATCCTCATCTCCGCGCAAGTGGCGCTCACGTTGATCCTTGTTACAGGGGCGATTCTCTTTGTCGAGACCCTGCAACAGCTTCGTCACGAACCGATGGGCTTTGCAACGAACACAGTTCTGAACGCGCAGTTGGTCCCCCTGCCAGGCAGAGCACTTCAGAAAGAAGCGGCTGCGACGTACTTTGCCGGACTTATTGATCGCGTCAGAAATCTGGGCGGAGTCGACGATGCAAGCATCGCCAGTTTCGGGCCGTTATTGACGATTCCCTACAAAGAAGATATCTGCCGCCTGGACCAGCCAGAGCGAGCGATCCTGCAAGCTCCCGCCGAATTTGTGAGCGACGATTTTCTGCGCACCATGCGGATTCCGCTTCTGCAAGGCAGCGATTTCCGGCGCACCGGTGACTTAGATTCGCAAAAGACAGCCATCGTAAGCAGGACGCTCGCCAAGCGGCTGTTCCCGGAGGGCAAAGCGTTGGGCCGCCACATCAGCTTCGGATCGGAACCGGAAACCCGGGATCTTGAAATCATCGGCGTCGCAGCCGACACACGCCTGGAAGATCCTCACGGAAATGATCTCAATTTTCTCTATCTGAATCTCTGGCAACTCCCCTTTCGCGGGAACTGGGGGAACCTGCAGCTGCGCTATTCGGGTTCTGCAGCACCGTTGATCGCTGCCTTGAAGACAGAACTGCGCAAAGATGGCCGGCAATACACATTAAAGATCCGCAGTCTCGATGAGCAGCATGAGCTTTCGCTCTTAAGGGAGAAGCTGCTGGCAACGCTGGGCACTGCATTCGGAGTCGTGGCGCTGACACTCGCCGCCGTTGGCCTGTTTGGGCTATTGAGCTTCTCCGTCACCATCCGTACGGGAGAAATCGGATTGCGAATGGCTTTGGGCGCGAAACGCTTATCAATTTGTTGGATGGTGCTGAAAGAGGCATGTGTCTTGGTGGGGACTGGCATTCTAATTGGGCTACCGTTCTGCTATTTCGGCGGCCAATTGCTTTCCAAGTTTGTATATGGAATTTCGGAAAATCGGGCTTTTGCACTCTGCTTGTCTGCTGGCATTCTGCTGGTGGTGGCAGCGGCAGCCGCACTCGTTCCCGTATATCGCGCTAGTAGGGTGGATCCGATCGTTGCGCTGCGTTATGAGTAGATGGCCGCGCGAAAAGATACACTTCAAAGTATGGTCGGCAATCCTCAGCCCTACCAATCGTTTGAGCAATACCTGGATCTGGAGCGCAGAGCCGAGTTCAAGAGCGAGTTTCACGCTGGGAAACTCTACGCAATGGCCGGCGGCACCGAACCGCATTCTCGCCTTTCCGTTCAGGTTCTAGCCGCCCTCTTGCAACAGTTTTCCAGCTGCCGCGTTTACGACAGCAATCTTAAGCTGTATATCCGGCAAGCGGACCGGTGCTGTTATCCGGATGCCATGCTGCTTTGCGGAGAGCCGGAGTTCTACGACAATCAGCACGATGTCATCGTCAACCCGTATTTGGTTGCTGAAGTACTGTCTCCATCAACCAGGCGTTACGATCAGGGAACCAAGACAGATTACTACCGCAGTGTTCCTTCCATCGAGCATATTTTGCTGATCTCTCAAGATCAGGTCTTTATCGAGCATTTTGCCCGCCAGAAGAATAAGACTTGGATTATTACTGCTTATAGCGACCGTCGCGGAACCATCGCGCTCTCAAACGTCGCGCTTTCTGTCGAAGCTATCTACCGGGGCATTCTTTAGTTATAGAAGAGCCGAGCTTTCAACGACAGCACGAAGCCACAATGCGACCGCAACCGCGCCGGGATCTGGATGCCCTAGCGCACGGTCTCCCAAATAGCTCGAACGGCCGCGCTTTGGCTGCATCTCCGCGGTCGCTTCGGCGCCTTGTTCAGCTGCAATGACAGCAGCTTGCAGTGCGAGTTGAAGATTTGTGCCAAGCTCCAATTCTTTTCGCAACGTGTTCGCGAAGGGCAGCAGCGCGTCGAGCATGGTTCTGTCCCCGGCGCTGGCTCCGCCCAAATGGGAAACCGCTTCGTTCGCGCCTTCTACAGCTTCGGCCCAGGCAGACGGATCGTTGGCATCTTTCGATTCGAGTATCGTTCCTCCGCGAAGAAAGAGAATGCCGTACAAAGGTCCCGATGTTCCTCCTAGAGCGGATTGCAAGGTGCGCCCGATAGCGATGAGCGTTTGGGATGCATGGTGAAGGGGATAGCCGGGCAAGGCTTCGAGAATGGCGGCTGCTCCGCGCGCCAGGGTTGTGCCGAGATCTCCGTCGCCTACTATTCGATCCAGTTCCGTAAGGCGCTCCTGCGAAGCTGTCACCGTGCTGCAGGCGGCTTCGATCGCCCGCCGAGTCGCCGTCGACGGTTCCGAAGTCTCCGGCCGATCGGGAGGCGTCGGTGAGATCGATGGCAGGGAGATCGTTCGTTCTCCTACTGTCGACGGAGCCTCGGTTGAAGCATTGGGCCACGCTGGAGCATTTGTTAATGCATCGAGCAGGCGCAGCCGATCGCTGTCGACACGTAGTAACGAGAGCGAGACGCCAGCCATCTCCAGCGAGGTCATGAACGTTCCCACGAGAACCCGCTGGACCAAGATGTGCCGCGATCGTAAATGTTCAAGTGCCCGGCGCGCGACGATGGCGAGTTCCATTCCGGTAGTCGCTCCAAGATTGTTGACCATCAGCGCGACCGCATCTCCGCACGCAACCCGGTGAATAGATACGATCTCGTCGATCAGCCTGCTGGTAAGCGCGTCGGCGGATTGCAGGGGCGCACGCTGCACGCCCGGCTCACCGTGAATGCCTAGGCCCAACTCTACTTCCGTCTCTTCAAGCGTAAAACCCGGCTTGCCCACTGCCGGCACGGTTCCAGCAGATAGAGAGACGCCCATGGTAGCGACTGCCGCTGCCGCCTCACGGGCGATTCGCGCAACTACTTCGAGGGGCTTTCCTTCAGCTGCCGCTGCACCGGCGAGCTTATGCACCAGAATTGTGCCTGCGATTCCCCGACGCCCGGAGAGGTCGTGCGTAGCTGCCAATGCGATATCGTCCGCAACGACAACGGTCTCGACGGCAAGCCCATCGGCCCGGGCCATCTCTGCTGCGAGCCCGAAGTTGAGACAATCGCCAGTGTAGTTTTTGACGATGAGCAGCGCTCCGGGCGTACCCGTAACCGCTTTTATTGCGGCGTAAACGGAATCGGAACTGGGCGAGGTGAAGACTTCACCCGCGACGGCAGCGCTTAACATTCCGGCACCGATGAAGCCCGCGTGCGCAGGTTCGTGGCCGCTGCCGCCGCCGGAAATCAGCGCGACCTGACGATCCCGCGTTGCCGCCGCATTGGATCTCAGGAGAACAGTGTAATGAGAAAGCCGGGCTAGCCCCGGATTAGCCGCGACCAGACCCTCGGTCATCTCTTCGACGACATCCGCAGGATGGTTGATCAGCTTCTTCATCGCGCCGCGGCGAACCGGTCTTGCGAGGTACTTTACAGCTTGGCGGGATCAGCGCTTTCAGGGTCGAGGCCCAGTTCGGTCACCGCGGCTGCGGCGCGGCCCCGGTCGAAGCGGCCCCATGCTGCCAAGCGCGACAAGGCAGCGGCCGCGATACTCGCTGCATCTACTTCGAAGAAGCTGCGCAGGTGTTCACGGTTTTCGCTGCGTCCAAACCCGTCGGTGCCCAGGGCGGTCAAACGCCCGGGAAGCCACGGCGTAATCTGGTCGGCGACGATCTTCATATAGTCGCTGGCCGCGACGATCGGCATGTCAAAGTTGTTGCCGAGCGCTTCAAGAAGATATGGTTTCTTCTCTGGCTGGTCTGGGTGCATACGGTTCCAACGCTCCACCGTGAGCGCGTCGCGGCGTAGTTCGGTGTAGCTGGTGACGCTCCAGACATCCGCGGCAATGCCGTACTTTTCCGCGAGCAGGGCTCGCGCTTTAACCGCTTCGTTCAGAATGGACCCGCTCCCGAAGAGCGTCACTTGCGCATCGCCCGATTCGGAAGCTTTAAAGCGATACATGCCGCGCAGAATGCCTTCGTGTATGCCCTCGATTTCGGGCATGGGCGGATGCACGTAATTCTCGTTGCAGACCGTCAGATAGTAGAAATGATCTTCGTTGTTTTCGTACATGCGACGGATACCGTCTTGCACGATAACGGCGACTTCATAGGCGTAAGCGGGGTCGTAGCTGCGGCAAGTCGGCACCACGCTGGAAAGAACATGGCTGTGGCCGTCGTCGTGTTGCAGGCCTTCGCCCATCAATGTGGTGCGTCCCGCAGTTCCTCCCACCAGGAAACCCTTGCCGCGCGAATCAGCGAAGGCCCACATCATGTCGCCAACGCGCTGGAAGCCGAACATGGAGTAGTAAATGAAGAACGGAATGGTGGGAACGCCGATGTTAGCGTACGCGGTACCGGCAGCCGTGAAAGAAGCCATGGAACCGGCTTCCGTGATGCCCTCTTCAAGAATCTGGCCGTTCTGCGCTTCTTTGTAATACATCAGCACGTCGCTATCGACGGGCTTATACAACTGGCCGCCTGCCGCGTAAATGCCGCGCTCGCGGAACATCGATTCCATGCCGAACGTGCGAGCTTCGTCAGGAATGATGGGAACGACATACTTGCCAACTTCAGGACTCTTTAGCAATGCCTTGAGGACCGAAACGAAAGCGCTGGTGGTAGAGGCTTCGCGGCCACGGGAGCCTCCCAGAGATTCGTTGAAGGTCTCAAGCGCAGGCGCTTTCAGGTTGATCTTCCCGGGCGCGCGAACAGGGAGATAGCCTCCGAGTTCCTCGCGGCGCTGCTTCATATACTTGATTTCGGGGCTACCCTCTTCAGGGCTGATGAAGGAAACCGAATGAATGGCCTCCTTGGAGAGATTGAGGTCGAAGCGATTCGCTAAGTAGAAGAGCTCTTCCTCATTCAGCTTTTTCTGCTGGTGCGTTATATTCTTGCCTTCACCCGCTTCACCCAGGCCATAGCCCTTAACGGTCTTCATCAGGATGACGGTGGGCATGCCCTTTCTCTCGTGGGCGCGCTTGTAAGCGTTGTAGACCTTTACCGGATCGTGGCCGCCGCGACGGAGCCGTGCCAGTTCGTCGTCGGATTTGTCTTCCACGAGTTTCAGCAGCTCAGGATACTTGCCGAAAAACTCTTTGCGAACGTAAGAGCCGCCGCGGGCTTTGAAATTCTGATATTCGCCGTCGACGCATTCTTCCATGCGCTTCAGGAGTAGGCCGCTGGTGTCGCGGGCAAACAACTCGTCCCAATCGCTGCCCCACAAGACTTTGATGGTGTTCCATCCGGCGCCGCGGAAGAGGCTTTCGTATTCGCGGATAACGCTGCCGTTGCCGCGCACAGGCCCATCCAGGCGCTGCAGGTTGCAATTGATAACGAAGATGAGGTTATCAAGCTTTTCGCGCGAGGCGATATGGAGCGCACCGGTCGATTCAGGCTCATCCATCTCGCCGTCACCGAGAAAGGCATAGACTTTGCGATCGGTACGAGGAATGATTTCGCGATTTTCGAGATACCGGAGGAAGCGCGCATTGTAGATTGAATTGATTGGCCCCAGGCCCATGGAAACGGTGGGAAACTGCCAGAAATCGGGCATCAGCCACGGATGCGGATAAGAAGAAAGGCCCGGCGAATCGCGCAATTCGTGCCGGAAATTCATCAAGTGCTGTTCTGAGAGGCGGCCTTCCAGAAAGGCCCGCGCGTAAACTCCGGGCGAAGCGTGGCCCTGGAAATAAACCAGATCTCCCGGCTCATTGCCGTAGCTGCCGCGAAAGAAATGATTGAACCCGACTTCACTCACCGTGGCCAGAGAAGCATAGGTAGAGATGTGACCGCCGATATTGGGATCGTACTTGTTGGCACGAACCACCATGGCCGCAGCGTTCCAGCGGATGAGGCTCTTGATGCGCCGCTCGATGGCGCGGTCGCCTGGATAAGGCGATTCTTCGTGCGCGGGAATGGTATTCAGATAGGGCGAGCGCGCCCGCGGCGGAGTCACGCCAAAATCGGAAGCACGGTTCAGCAGTTCCTTCAGCAAATAAACTGCGCGATCCGGCCCGGCTTCATCCACCACCTGATCTAAGGCTTCAAGCCACTCCGATGTTTCCTGCGGGTTCAGGTCCATCTGGCGTTCTTCTTTAGTTTTCAGCATCTTCTTGGGGGTAAATTTAACGATACGAAGTTCGTGACAAACAGCGCCAGCACCCCGATCGGGATGCGGCACGGAGTCTTCAAGAGTCGGGCTGCTCGCCTCCAATAAGTATCGCTTATTCCCGTCCGCACCTGCCCGGCCGGGCATCTTTCTTTCGAGTTTCTCCATTTGGCTCTTGCTTTTCATTGCGGAGTCAGTCAACCTAAAAGGTTTTCTGGAGATGAATCGTTACTAGATGAAGGTGCGAGTCCTGTACCATGACCACTGCTTCGACGGGGCAGCCTCGGCAGCATACATAACGCGGTTTTTGGGAAGCGAGTTCTATCCCGGCGCTTCTTTCGCTTACACAGGCCTGGCGCATCGCGCAGACCAATTGTTCGAAGACGGCCTATTTGACGGCGACGTGAACGCTATCGTCGATTTCAAATACGCGACTCACCCGAATGTAACGTGGTGGTTCGACCATCATCAAAGCGCCTTTCTCAGCGCCGAAGACGCCGAGCATTTCCGCCGCGATACGTCTGGACGCAAGCTGCTAGATGCGAGCTACCGTTCCTGCACAAAGTTCATCTCGACGGTAGTAGCGGAGCAGTATGCATTTAGCGCGCCCGACCTGGAAGAGCTTGTGACGTGGGCCGATATCGTGGATGGCGCACTTTATGAGAGCGCGCAGGCGGCGGTCGAGATGGAAGCGCCGGCCATGAAGCTGACTCTGGTGATAGAAGGCAGCCAGGGTTCGGGGCTGGTGCAGAAAATTATCGGCTTGATGCAGAACCAGAGCTTAGACCAGATTCTGCAGGACCCGGAAGTAAGCTCCAGCTACCAGGCGCTCTACAGCAATCATCTGCGCAATATCGAAGTGATCCGCAAAGAAGGTAGCTGCGATGCGGGTGTCATCTTCTTCGATCTGGTGGATTACGGGATCGAGGGATACAACAAGTTCATTCCTTACTACTTGTTTGCGGACTCCGCTTACACAGTATCGGTTTCGACTTCTACCTTTCGCACGAAAGTCTCGGTGGGTTCGAATCCGTGGGTGCGAGAGCCGCTTCGCCATAATCTGGCAAGCATCTGCGAACGCTATGGCGGCGGAGGGCACGCCAAGGTGGGGGCGATCAGCTTTCCGACACGGGCGATTGCAGAAGCGCGCACAGCCGCCGCTGAAATTGTAGAAGAATTAAAGCACTAGGCAACCGTAATCCCAAGGAGAGTTTTAATGTCTTCGACGCGGCCGCAAACCTCAGTGGCGTGCTGTTTTGTAGCTGTGATGTTGTGTTCTGCCTTAGCAGCGCAGCAATTGCCACTGGCCGATATTCACGTCGAGAAAAAGCCTGGGGCGTCAACCGGACGAGCCGTGGTTACCGCAAACGGGAAATTCCGTCGTATCGCGTCGGGAGCATACCAGGCCTGGCCCCTGGCTGCGGGAAAGAATGCGCTGGCCCTTACGGCCGTAGATGCGAAAGGCAAACACGAGACCCATCTCCTATATATCGACGGGGAGACGCGCAAGCGCCGCGATTTGGGAAACGTTCCGTTCTCGTCAGCGACGCTAGCCGAGCAATCGACCAAAGATGGAAAGCCGGCCTTCATACTCAGCGGAGAAGGGCCGCATATCGTCATTGCTGATGAAGATGGCGTACACGGCCGGTTGGATGCGAAGCTGGTCCGGGTCAGTGATTCACAATTGACTTACCGTGAAAACGGGAATGGCGCTGAACAGTTCGTTTCCCTGGGCCACTTGCTGGCCGAGGATCTGACCGGCATCTATGCTCTGCCACGATCGACGTCGCCAAGCGCAGCTATCGCTCAATTTCTGAGGGATGGCAGTGCTGTTCTAGAGGCTCAGGGCGGAACAGCGGAGAAGACACGCTGGTGGACGGACGGCCGGACCATGTACGTGGAGCGAAGCAGCAATACGGTTTTCCGGGTGCTTCAATCTGGACTTTCGCCAGTATCAGGTATCCCTGCTGGAACCCAGCTGACCCTGCGGCTGCTGCAGCCGCTTGCCTCAAACAAAGTAAAATCCGGAGATCCGGTCGAAGCCGTACTGATCTCGCCTGCTTCAGACCAGGGGAAAATCTATTTGCCACGCGGCTCCACCTTTAAGGGTGTAATTAGCCAAGCGCATGGAGTGGGCTGGGGATTAAAGCACGAAACCGCGGCACTGACGCTTGATTTCCGGCAGGTGAGCCTGCCGGACGGCGAAACCGTTCCCATCCCCACGCAATTGGAACGTGTGGAGAACAGCCAGGAGAAGGTGAACGACAAGGGAAAAATTCAGGGCATCCGGTCCACCGGAACGTTGGGTCACTCGGCAGAGAACAAGGTGGCCTCCGTCGCCTCGGTCGATCCGATAGGCTACATATTCACCAACACCGCAGCCACCGCGGCTTTAGGTTTCGCCGAGCCAGAGATTCTCTATCCGGCCGGTACGGAAGTCATCGTTGAAGTGACCGCCCCAGTTGTCCGGACGAAGACATTCCCAAGCACCATCCCCTCTTTAACTTCATCTCCGGAAGGCAATCAGGCGCTGCTTCAATTCGCCCGGCAGCTCTCGTACCGCACCACGACGCAAGCCTCCGAGAAGCCATCGGACATTACGAATCTGCTGTTTATCGGTCCCGAGGAGGGTATTCGGAGAGCCTTTAAAGCCGCAGGCTGGACACCAGCCGATCAGCTCACAGCGAACACTACCTTCCAGACAGTGAAGACACTGGCAGGTAACGAAACCTACCGGCGGGCGCCCATGTCGATGCTACTGCTGGATGAGCGGCCGCCGGTGTTCACCCTCACAAAGACGACCAATACCTTCTCGTCGCGCCATCATCTGCGCGTATTCGATCCGCATGTGCTCTATGAGGGATCTCCGGTTTTCACGGCTTCTTCCACCCAAGATATCGGAATCGGCTTCTCCCGCGCCCACAAGACCTTTATTCATGTGATCGATCAGTACATCGACAACGAGAGGACCAAGGTAGTTAACGATCTGGAATTTACCGGCTGTGTGGAAGCCGCACAGTTATTGCCCAGGCCTTGGGCGCCGCTAGATGCCTACAACTCCACTGGAGACCGGCTGCGCACGGATGGCGCTATCGCGGTGCTACACATCGGCGAATGCATGCATCCCCAGACCACCTCAACAACGAATGCTGTACCGCCAAACCGGCTCCAGCGGATTACGCGAGACACGCTACTCTCAATCCGTAACGATCTCTATCGCGGCAATCTGGTCTACCAAGGTGTCAACGGGACCATACAGCTGCGGAATTATCTTGCTCACAAAGACGATTTGAAAGCGGACCGGGGAGCCTGGCGTAAAACCGATATCTCAGGTACGGACTTTCAGGGGATATCCACTGTCTCTCAAGACAGGCAGTCTGCTCTAACGGCCAAACCGCAAAAAGAAGAATCCGCTGTAATTCCTCCAGATGCGCAAAAGATTTCGCATCGCTGGGATCCGCCGCGCTACGAAATCGCGCTACATGGGGGTTATCTGCGCTTTCCTAACGCTCAGGGGGAAAGCCTGGGGGCGCTGCTTACACCGCTTCCCGGGCATGAGGATCTGCCATTCGGCGCGGTGGCGCTTGCAGATTCCGTCGATCCGGGTTGGACTATTGGCATATCTCTGACGCTAAATACGTGGCGCTGGGTGTCGAATGAATTTGCCTACACTTATCAGCGCGGCATTTACCAATACGCCAGCGTCAACATTGGCACCGGCCCGGCCGATGGACTGGAAACCGACGCATCGGGAATCGCAACGCGGCAATTCGCTTACAACGTATTGGTTCATGCGCGTCCTCCGGAATCGCGGTGGCGTCCCTATGTGGCGGCCGGGCCAGTGTTTCAATTGATAGCGTTGACGGATTCGACGGTGAAGAAACCTTCTGGAGCATTTAGGCTGGGCCTGCAAAACATCGGTCTCTTTAAGTCCGCTTTCGACTTTGGAGATACGCCTCCTTTGGAAGGCGGCGGCATCTTTCAATTTGGCCTGCAGTATGGCGGAGGAATCAAGTTTCGTGTCTTGCCTCGCTTTACTGTGCAGGCGGATTTCAGAGAGACCTGGAGCCCGAACCCCAGATTCTTACGCGACAGTTACACTACAGAATATTTCGACACAGAGAACTACAAGGTGGAATATCTTCCGCGGACATCACAACAGAAATTCCGGCAGCAGCGCATTTCAATTGGCTTTGCGTTTACGTTTTGAGGGGCTATGCCGTTGGGCTGGAAACGTGCGCCGCTGCGACTGCGGAAGTAAGCTCCATGTGAAGATCAGTAAGATTTAGAAAGCCTGCTTCCTCCGCCCATTGATGTAGCGGAATAGACACTCGAAATCCAGTAAGTGATGAGAACTCTTCCGTCGTCTTTCTGAAGGCATCGGCAGTATCATTTTCCAACTCATCGGCATACTGGGAGCGCGAGACTCTTTTTTGCTGGGCGGCGGTATCGGTCAGAACCTGAGCATACAAATCCTGCAGACGGAATTCGTCTAGTATTGCTTTAGCTTGAGCGCCCCGGTGACCAGCGGTGGCTCGCCACCAGGAATGTACGGCTTGGCACTTAGCAATGGATTGCAACAACTCGTTAAATTCACCGGGCGACAGATCGTTCTGTTTCAGCCAGTTAGTGATTGCTTCTTCCGATCGAAGAGCCCGCTGATGGCAGAAGCGTTTCCGCTGGATGCGAATATCTTCTTCCGTAACCTCGATACCCAGCAGATCGGCCAGCAGCGCAGCTAGAGTCCGGTTAATGGCTTGTGCCCGAATGGATTCGAAGCTGCGCAGGTGCAAGGCTGCGTAGCGAACGATCTGACTTAAAGAGACGTCCGCATCTCCGGCGCTTCCAGCAACGCGGCGGTCCCTCTGGAACATGGTGTCGAAGAAGAGACTGCGGACCGTTGCAGGCGGATTGACAGAGCGGCTTTGCGATTCGTTTACAGAGCGCCCGCGCAATGCATGCAGCAGCTGAATGGCATCTTCCCGTTTCACGTCCACGTAGTTGGAATGGAAGAACTCGCGCAAGTTTTCCACGCGATTCTGCGGCAGCATCTTCCCAGCCTCGGCTAGAAGACGGCGTAGCGTCCGCTCAGGAAAATACAGTTCCTTCACTACGTCGACCAGCGCTTCCGACTCCGAACGGGTCATAACTTTGTGACATACCGCTGCCGCCAGCGTGGCCCGAACGTTAACCAAAGGCTCGGCCAGCTTTTTATAACCAGACTCGGCCGGACCATGTGCCAGGACCACTTCGTCATCGTCCTCGATCAGGCCCGCCGCGTATTGTTGAAAAACCCAGCCAACGCCTCTCATGCCGAAAGAGTGCAATTCAGATGCTCGCAATGCGCCCATGCTGCTGGAACCAAAGACGGCAATTCCATGCTCCATGGCCCATAGAATCTCTTTGTGCCACACTGCAAGATCCTGCAGGAATAAGCCGTCAACAAGGCCGATAGCGGAGGGGTGGAAACGTTCCACTGCGCTGACAATGTCTCCCTGGCGGGCCGGCGGGAGGAAAACGGCATCCAGCAGCTGCGAAGCTTCTGAGACGGGCAGAGTGGGTCCGAGAAATACAACTGGATTCATGCGCAAATCCTTTCCGCTATCCGAGCGGCCCTGTAATGATGATTTAAATATCCTTCCAAGCCAGGAACAATCACCTTCGCGGCATGAATGGGAATGGCAGGATGGGACACGTTGACCACTACGATCTGCTGCAATCCGGAACGCCGCAGTGCAGCGCAGATGCTGGCGATGTCATCTTCGAGCCCAGTGGCATTGCTCGAGTCCGGCGGCAGGCTAACATCGGGGCACGCGCCGCGGGCGTCCATAGCGGCCTCTGTAAATCGCGCCTTCCGCAAGAGGCGGAGTTCCTCATGAAAGCAATCGTCCCGTGATCCTGCAATGTAGACTGCGCGGCTCTGGACGGCTTCAAGCAACGCTTTCAGCGCCGCGGTCGCGGCCACCGGATGCGCCGCCTGGCCGTGGTAAACGCCAAGAGAAGGAAATGCCTCGTCAAACAAACGCGCGCGAATGACTGGTATGCCCAGATCGGAGGTGCAATCTTCCAGAACCACCCGGATTTCAGCTGCTCGCACGCGTTCGAATACCTCGAGAAGTGCAGTGCCTGCGCCGGCCTCCAGCATTAGGCGCGGAGGGATGAGTCCGCGCCAGCGATGCTCGAAACAGGTTACGGCATCGCGTTCCACCAATTCCAGCAGACCGGCCAGCACTGCTTCGCTCTCGCAGTTTCCCGAGGCCAAACCGTTGGAGCTGGATTGAAACGCCTGAATATCGTATGCGTTTTCCGGCACGCATAGATTAACCAGCCGTAAGGGAATTGCTACCAGAGCGCCCGAAACCAAGTCGCGGCCGGCAACCCAATCGCGCGGCCAGTCCCAGTCGAAAGAGACGTGGGGCCGCAGCATCGTTTCGAGGTTGAGCAAAGGCGCGTGGTGCGCCGTCATTTGCGTAAGAGAGCGCTTGACGAACGCGGGTTTGAGATTCTCGACGCAGAAGAGTTCCAGGGCTTCCATTGCTGCTGAGACTTTGGCTTGCACCGGAGTCAATCCCTTCCCCGCGCTGGTCGAGAGCGTGGGGCTGTTAGGCCGAATAGCCGCCGCGACAGGAAGACCGATACGGTCCAGGCCCGTGATGTTGCCGATGCGAGTAATCCCTGCCGTTTGAAAGGCCGGGCGGATACGTTCCAAGGTCTGTTCCGGCGAGCAGATGCGCATTCCGGCTGTATCCGCAAGGTTGGTCATCGCTTCGGCCTCCGATGGCTGTCTGAGACTGATCTACGGTTGAGACACGCGCATTGCCAGTTCGCCGCCGGTAAACTTCAGCTGCTCGTGAATGACGCGTGCTTTGGCCCAATCGGGCGACTTGAACTGCCACTCGAGCGAAACGCCGTCGGCATTTTCCGTCGCGGTTACACGGCCCTGCGACAGCTTCTGCTTATCCACCTCCACTTGGAACTCCGCCTGGCCTGATGCGCCTTTATCGATCAGCAGCGGTTGTTTGAATTTCACCAGCATGCGGTGTTTATCCTGCGATGCGGTAAGCGAAACGAGCTTATAGCCGTCTTTACCGGGGATCACGTTCATCTCCAGATCCGATCCGGAACCGGGCTGCCTGGTGGCGATGGTCCAACTGCCGTTTTCGCCGCGCTTGGCGGAGAAGGATTGCTTCTGGCCCTCCGCGTTGCTGAGCTCCCAAGCCGCCGGAATGGTCCCGGGCTGGATGGCGGGTAGCTGCCAGGTTTGCTGCAGCGGCACAAACTTTCCAACGTTCAGGCCTTCCGTGTAGAAGCCTTGATAAGCCACAAAGAAGGGCGGTTGGCTGATCTCCTTCCACACCTGCACTTCGCTTACTTTCGATGCCACTTGGACGGCGGCGCCCGCTCCGGCAACGGTTCCCTGATTGCGGTAGATAAGTGAAAGGCCGGGCTGCCCGGGCGCAGGAGTGGGTCCACCACCCATGGGCGAGACGCTGTAAGCGTAGACAAACCGCCAGCGGATGGGCTGCCCACCGCGGTCACGGAAGCCAAACCCGGCGGTGACGTTCTGCAGCGATGACGCGGGCTTGACAAAGTCGATGGGGGTCATGACGGCATCCAAGCCCTGCGCCTTCAGGATGCGAAATCCAGCCTCATCATTGGTGTAGTAAGTCTCCTTTCCGGTTTTGTTCTCCGTCAGCACCAAACGCACCTTCGATTGACCTGAGGCGTCATCGACATAGGCTTCAATCTTGCTGTATTGGCTGTTGCCGCTGAGATTCTGCGAGTAGTATTTAGGAAAGAATTCATACTGCAGCACCAGCGGAATTGCGCCGATGGCGGGCAGCGCGGCCGACGCTGGACTCGGAACCGCGACATTGCCGGCCGCCAACAGTGGCGCTGCGGCAGCGGCTGCCGCTAATACAAAACGATGTAGTGGATTCATTTGGTGCTCTCCTTGGTTGTTCGGTTGAAGTAGTTGGCCAGTATCTCCCGGGCTAATGTCAAGTTAAAAAGAAAAGCGCAGCGTAGCTTCTAGATGCCGCGATGCATCGGCTATCACCGGAAGACCGAAGTTGGAAGAGCCGACCACTCCATTCATGGCCTCGGCGTTCAGATGGTTCAGGAGATTAGTACCCCGAAGACTGAGCGCCAGGGAGCGCCCGCTGGTCTCGGTCTTCGAACGGCTTACCGCAAATGTCCTGGACACGCTCGCGTCCATTGTTAGAGTGCCTGGGCTCTGGCCCGCATTGCGCACCAGGGATGTGCCACTTCCAAATGCCGCAAGATTTCCATAGGAGGTAGCAAACGAACCCGGGAAGCCGTCACTGACCAGCACCGGACGGTCGTTAAAAACACCGTCGGCATTATTGTCCAGACCGGTCGTGATGTTGAACGGAACGCCAGTGGCGTACCCGAACAGAAACGTCGCGGTCGCTTTGGCAGGCAGGTTCAGATAACCGCCCGCAAACACCCGGTGCCTGGCCTGCCACGAGGGAGCGGCCCATTCGCCGTTACTCGAATAACTCGATTGTGGGAACACCTGCGGGGAATCGGCGTTAGTATGCAGATTCATCCACATATAGCCGCCAAACAGCGTCAGCGAACGGCTCGCAGAGTAGTTGGTTCCGAGGTATAAGATCGATCCATTTTCCGAGCCGCTGGATTCGTATTGGTTGCGGTTGAAGTTCCCGCCGAGCGGCCTGAACAGAGCGGACGCCTCGTTCGGGAGTGAGTTTGCAGATAGCGGCGCGTTGATATTGCGCGATCTTGCAAGGCGCCAGGCGCGTACCGTGCTGAAACTGGCGCGGACATCGAAACCGGCCTTGACTTGATGTTCCAGCGAGATCTGCGGTTGAAAAGAAACAGCAGGCTGCATGCCAGCCATCAACTGGCGGTTTGTTGCAATCGCGGGTAGAGCGTAGTCAGAGTAGTAGGTGATCTGCTGCGTCTGGTTTCCTAGACCGTTTAGGGCAGCATCCAGCAGCAGAGCGCTGTCGATGCGACGGTAGAAGATACCCGCGCGGGCACGCACGATCCAACGGCGCTTTGCGTCAAGCGCATAGGCGATACCGAGCCGCGGCGCCCAGTTGGCGGGAGCAGCCGGGCCAGTTTGGGCCTCATAACGCAGGCCGTAGCTGAGCGTTAGCCGGGGCCGGACCTGCCATTCATCCTGCGCAAACGCGCCGAACACCCATTGATTTACCGAAACTCGCGGAACTCCGCCGGTGAGCAGGAAGGCGGTTGGATTCACGTCGATGATTCCACTCGTCCACGCGGCATACTGCTTCAGCGGGTCGAGGCCGCCGGTGAACGCGCCTCCAAAGATGTAGCGGCCGTTGAAGTTACCCTCAGAGGCTTCGGCGATCTGCCGGCGCTGCGCCTGAACGCCAAAATACCAGGTGTGCCGGGAATGCGTGTAAGAAAGGTTGTCACTCAACTCGCTAGCCAGGGCCCTCTGATTCTGGTGCTGTGCGACAGATCCACCTCCCTCGAATTCCCCTGCTACCAGGATGTTTGGCGCGATCGAATTTGGATCGATGCGATCATGAACCACCGACGTGCCCAGCCGCACTTCATTCAATAGAGAAGGTCCCAGCGTGAGGGTATCTGAAAAACGAAAGTCATCACGCCGGCTGCTGAGTCGGGAGCCCGCTTCCGCCAACACCAATCCGCCCACGCCGCTGTTTCCGGTGCTGGACTGGTTGGCTGAATAGCTGAGGAAGGCCGAGTGGCGCTGGCTGAACTGCCAATCGAGCCGCGCCATGCCGCGCCACAAAGCCTGCGGGGCCGTGACATTGCGCAGTAACGGCCGCGGCTGGCCAAGACTATTCAACGTAACCGCGTTCACCACGTTGTATTGGCCGATCCGGCGGTTTTCAAAGTCCAACGTAAATCCTACTTTCTTGCGAAACAGCGGCCCGGTGAGATTGGCTCCATAATGCCTGCTTTGGTGCGGCACACGAGCGGGCGATAAAGGTTCACGGGCATCCAGCACCCAGCTATCGAAGCTCCCGTAAGCACCCCCATGAAACAAATCGAGCGACGGCTGGGTAGCAACCTCGATCAAGCCGCCCATGATTGGCGCTCGATCGTACTGCGCAGAATACAGGTCGGGATTCACGCGCACTTCACGAATTGATGACTTCGACGGCAAATTGGCGGCGCCTAGAAATCCATCCACTCGCACTTCCGCGTTTCCACCGCCTCCGCCGCTCGCCGCAGCAAGCATTTGCAGGCGATTGCGCATTGCATCCGGGTCGTCGGGCAGCGCGGCCAGCTCACGCGCTCCTAAAATCTGCGTATTCTCGCCGCGCGTCCTATCGGGCAGGGATGTTCCGCTACCGCTCTCGACGTTCACCTGTTCGCGTTTTTCCATAATCTCGAGGTTTACTGTAAGTGTTTTTGTGGCGGCGGGGAGAAGTGCCGCTAATTCCTGAATATTTTCGGCAAACCCAGCAGCAGATATGTGCATTACGCAAGGCGTTTTGGATGCGGATTGCAAGCTAAACCTTCCCACTGCATCCGTCACAGTATTGAAATCTTGATGTCCGCAATACAATTGAACACTGGCCGCGCGTACCGGCAACTGGTCAGGGTCGCGCACTACTCCAGACACCCCGGAAGCCCATTCGTTCACTGGCAGCAGAAGTGTTCCAAGAGCTAGCCACGGCATCATCGAGCGCTTTAGAACTACCAAAAAGCAAGTTACTCGGCGCATTTGCCTGACTTACGAATCAGGTGCTCGAGTTGTTACAGCGATTGCGCAAAACTTTTTCCGAAAGTTGCTGTCTGCAGGAATTTGAAGCCGTCCTTCCGGCTTGCTGGGGAGCTTACACGTTCGAAGCTATACGGACCCGGAGAGGTTTTATTACATCGAAAAATAAATAAATAAAACTCTTGCATTGCAACAGTTTTCTGGAGAATAATCAGCCCAGTTGCCAAGCGGCGAAAATATTCGAAATGCTGGGCAGCACTAATCCAAACAAAAACTCAGGAGATAAGCACTATGGAAAAGTTGAATGTGAATGAAACGGTACCGGAACTTACAGTTGCGGACCAATTGACGGTCTCCCTCGCGGACGACCTGATGTTCGAGGAGTTGGAACAGCGTATTGTTCCGATCAGCGGCGCATGCGCCACTTCCTCCAGCTGCAGCTGTTCTTCTTCCAGCTGTGTCGTCATAGCCTAGCAGTCACCACCTAGGGGAGAATCTGAATACCAGGCGCCGGAATCCGGATTCTCTCAACTTGATTACCACCAGATTCAGGAACCGACATGCCGACAACCCCAATCGTTGACTCCCACTTCAGCGGCCGTATGCAGCTGGTCGCTCATTACGCCGTGCCTCTTGAAGAAGGCAAACTACAGATCCGGCACGCCATTCAATCCGCAGTGCTCAGTGGGCAAATGGTGACCAGGATCTTTCCCCGGTTGTTTCCATTGCTCGATGGAACGCGCACGCTGGAGCAGATTGAATCGCAAATGGAGGGCCTGCTGACCCGCGAACAGTTGCTTCGGATCGCATTGTTCCTGAAAAGCAAAGATCTATTGCGGGAAGTGGAGCCGCCGCCGCCAGAGCTAGCCGCCGAAGCGTACGCTAACGAATCGGCTGCGCGCTACTTCAGCCGCCACGGCTCGCGCTATTCGGCGCTGCTGGCGCTGAAGCGAGCGTGCATCGGAATTATCAATGATGGGCCGGTTGTGCCGGGCCTGGTGGCGGAGCTAGCGCATCTAGGGGTTCCGCGCATCTCGATATTCGGATCCGCAAAGATCGATAGTCTTGAAATGCAACAGACCCACCACTACCGGGCTGGCGCTGAGTGCTCAGCGCAAAGCCGTCAAGACTTTCTACGCCATGAGATTTTGCGCGGCAATAAACGCACGGACATCCGCGTAATTGAGCAACCAGGCAATAAAACGGAGGACTGGGAAGCGCTTATTCGCGATCTGGACATGCTGGTTGTTACGCTGCAAGGGCCGATTCTGTTTCATCCCTGGCTGGAGCACGTCAATGCCGCGGCCCTGGCTTTAGGCATTCCATGGACCAGTGTCGCCTTGCTTGATGGCGAGGCGGTACATATCGGGCCTACCATCCGCCCGGGAGTAACGGCCTGCTACAAATGCTTTGAACTCCGCTTAAAGAGCAACTTGGTTTTCTATGAGGAGAACGAGCGCTTCGAGCAGCATATTCACAAACGCGGGACAGCGTCGACCTCGGGTTCCTGCCTCCGGTGGCGCAGATCGTCGCGGGCATGACGGCCATAGAGGTCGTCCGGACCCTAAGCCCCGAAAGTGTCGCCAAGACCAGTGGAAAGCTGATGGTCTTCAACGTATCGGACTTGTCTTCGGAATTCCATCCGGTGCTGAAGCTGCCGCGCTGTCCAGCTTGCAGCCCGGTGCTAAATCAGCCGCGCCAGCGGGTTTGGAGTTAAGTCCCATGAGTAGCAGTCTGGCTTCTGTTCTCCAATCCGCGCAGGACGCATTAGTCGGCTCCGCGGGATTGATCCGCTCTCTGGAGCAGGTGGTCCAGTGCCCAGGCGAACCGCGTCTGTTCATGGTTTCGAGCATCACTGCCAACTTGAATAAGATATCCGACATTTACATTCCCGGCGCGCAAGGCGGAGCCGGATTCTCCTATGAAGAGGCGGCCATCGGCGCGGTGGGCGAAACGGTGGAAAGGTATTGCTCGGCTGCCTACAGCTGGGACGATCTGATCTACGCCAGCGCCGCGGAGTTGGGTGCGGCAGCAATCGGCCTCGATCAGTTCGCCCTATACACAGACGACGTATACAATCATCCGCTTTCCGCGCTGGAGCGGTGGGATGCAAACCAGCCGATCTATTGGAAAGAAGCGCGGTCTCTGCATGACGGTCGCTTGCGCTACTTGCCCGCCGTGCTTGTCTATACGCCGTTTCGCCTCGACAGCCCCAAGAAATCGCGTATGCATGCCATCTCGGTGTCGAGCGGGCAGGCGTGCCATACCGATCTCGCTACCGCCCATCTATCCGGCCTTTGCGAGGCGATTGAACGCGACGCCTTCATGATTACCTGGATGCGCCGCATTCCGCCCACTGAGATCGATATCCGCGCCGATTCCCTTCTGGACGGTGTATACCGCCGGTATTTTGAGTGCCGCGGCGTGCAGTTCCGGGTGTTCGACATCACGCTGGATATCGACGTACCTTCTTTTCTTTGCGTAGGCAGTGGCATCGGGAAACGAGGCAGATTCATGAATGTAGGCGCCGCAACCCGTCCAGATGAACGCGACGCGATTGTGAAAGCCATGAAAGAAGCAGCGCAGGGCGCCGCTTGGGCGCAGGATTTGTCGCGCACCCGCGAGAGCTGGCAGCCTACGCCCAACTACGACAACTTACTGGATTTCGAGGATCATGTCCGGCTCTACTGCGAGCCGGACATGCACAACAAACTCGATTTCATTCTTCAAACCCGTAAGCGCCGCAATCCGCGGAGTGAAGGCACCGCTCCCAAGGGCGTTCCTGATCAGCTGTCGGATTGTCTGCAATCGATTCAGAACGCTGGTCTCGAGGCGGTTGCGGTAGATCTGACCACACCGGAAATCGCGGAACTCGGATTCCACGTGCCGAAAGTCATGGTGCCGGGACTGGCACAGCTGACGGCTGTGCATGCTTTGCCGGCGCTGCTGTCGCCCCGGTTCGACGAGGTTCCCCGGCGCTTAGGCTTGACCGATCCTGTGCATTACCTAAATAATCCCGACCCGCATCCGTTTCCATAGAAGCGCACGAGCCGCCGGCCGCGGCGCCGGGTAAGAGAGGAACTCAGCGGACTTGGCTGCGCCTGGCGGGGTCCCCTCCGGGGACTGTTGTGCGCGAGTTCCTTAAAGAAGCGTACAAGAAGAAAAGGAGAGACTTCAATGACCGTTCAAGAGACCCAAGCATTTGAATATTCGCTGGTGCCTGCATTTGAAAAAGACGATTTGTCCTACATCGAGACGTTTCACGAATACACCAAGTTGAATCGTGAAAATATCGGTCTGCTGTCGCAGCGGGTCGGCATGATCGTCAACGATGCGCGGATTCGGGCTATGATGGCTCGCAGCTGGAAGACCTACCGGGGTTACGAGCGCATCCCGCTTCCGGAAGCATCTCTCGGATCGATGACGCTAGCCGATGCGCTAATGCAACGGCAGTCGGTGAGTTCAACTCCGGGCGCGACCTTCAGCAGCGCGCCCGTGACCGTGGCACAGTTGAGTGCGCTGCTGCGATTCAGCTATGGCGTAACCCGGTCGCGGTCGATTCCCGGCACAGACCAGACCCAACACTTCCGCACCACGACTTCGGCCGGCGGCCTGTTTCCGTTGGAAATTTATCCGATTGTGTTCAACGTAGATGGGCTGAACCAGGGCATTTATCATTACCGCGTTGTCGATCATTCGCTGGAGGTGGTGCGGCCGGAGCCTTGCTTGCAAGAATGCCTCGGGCTCACTTCCTATAAGGAGCTGTGCGAACAGGCCAGCGTGGTGTTCGTGGTCTCGGCGGTTTTTCAGCGCAACTTGTGCAAGTATCTGCACCGCGGCTACCGCTTTCTGATGAATGATGCGGGAGCGCTCTTGCAGAGCTTCTATCTCACCGGGACAGCACTGCGGCTTGGCACTTGCGCCCTGGGCGGGTTCTTCGACGACGAATTGGGCAATCTGGTGGGACTGAACAATGTCGATGAGGCGCCCGTGATTTGCTTCCTGGTAGGCAACCTGAAGGGCGTATGACGATGACCGCGGTATCGCCGCCGAGCCCGAAGCTTCCTCCATTGCAGGCGCTGGCCGATCTGCTCGTGTCTCCGCTAACCGGGTTGATCAAGCGAGTGGTAGTCGAACCGCGATGCTCCGATGAGCCCGCGTTTCTATATCCGTCCGCGGTGCTCCCCGACTACGGCCGTCTACCGGGCATGCAGCGCATCGATGCGACCGGGGGATGCGGAGTAGAAGCGGATGAAAGCCTGGCGCGGCTTCTATTCGAAACGGTGGAGCGCTACTGCCTGGCTTCTACGCCTTCCGGGATGCTGTTTGGGCGGGCACAAGACGAATCATTCCTGTGCGGCGACAGATGGCCCCTGTTCGCGGATTGGCAGTATGCCCGATCGGATTGGCCTTTCAGCCCGTTAACCGAAGACTCCGAAATCTGGTGGACGCACGGGGAGTCTCTGCTGACGGGCCGGACGGTATGGGCACCCGCATCGCTGGTCTACGTGCCCTACCGGCCAACCTGCAAAGCGGAGAGCCTGGGACCCAGCATATCGACCGGCGCCGCCGCGGGTTGGAACGAAGAAGCCGCGGCTTTGTCCGCGATTTTAGAGCTGTGCGAGCGGGATTCGTTCGCGATCATGTGGCTGAACGGCCTAACCATGCCACGCATCCGGGTATGCCCCACCTCAGCTTTGGGCCGCGAGATTTCGAGAACACTAGGCCGTTCGGATGCTTCGATCAGCTTCGTCAACATCACTAACGACACAGGCATTCCAGCCGTAATAGCGGTCCTGGAATACCGGTTTATGGGGCGTCCTTTCGCCGCTTTTGGCGCCGCCGCTAAGCTCAATTTCACAGACGCTTGCCGCAAGGCTTTCAGCGAAGCGGCGAACGCCTATGTGCTGGTGATTTCTCAATTGGAAGAGTTGCAGAATCGATGGCATCCGGCCGCCGATGGCAGCAACATCACGGACTGGAGATGGCACAACCTGGCGTACGCGTTTCCAGAGTTCGACGAAGCCCGCCGCTTTGTAACCGCATCCGGCCAAGAGCAGAAACTAGAGAGTTTGGACGCAGGAATTGAAGGCCGGTTTGAAACGCTCAACCATGTGGTGGCGGCGCTGGAGCGCCATTTCCCGGAGATCGCTTTGGTCCACCTGACGACGCGGGAGTTCGAGGAACTCGGAGTTTCCGTAGTAAAGGCATTGATTCCCCAGGCCGCCGTTCTCAGTCCAGATCATCGTTTTCCATGGCTAGGCTGTTCCCGGCTCCATACAGTGCCTGCGGCTTTAGGCTACCGCACGGCCATCGGCACTCCAGCAAAGCTCATGATGCGGGAGCCGCATCCGTTCTCCTAATCGCCCTTAGAAAGGGCTTATTCACTTATGAACCTGACTTCCGCATTGACGATTGCCCCTCTTCGCAGCGACCTGTGCATCACGCCGCAAGATCACTCCGCCAGTGGAAAGGTGATGGTGAGCCATCCGCTCACAGGGAAAGTTTTCCTCTTTCCTCAGCGTTCGTTTCAAATCCTGCAGGGTCTGCGGCCCGGGGAGTCCATCGAAGATGTCATGGCGCGAGAGACCGGCACCGCAAATCCTTCCGGTGCAATTCAGGCCGCCGTGGTCACTTTGCTGCGGCAGAGCTGGTCGGCCGGCTTGCTGCAGGACGGGGCTCCCGCATACAAGAGTTCTTCGTGGAGCCGATGGAATCCCTTTTTCTTCCGGATCCCGTTAGCCAATCCGGAGGTCTTGCTCGACCGCCTAAATCCGCTGGCGAGAGGATTGTTTTCTGTTCCTGCGCTCATATTGTGGCTTGCCGCCATGGCTACGGCAATGCTCCAGCTTCACGCCCATGGGCAGGAGTATCTTACTTGTTTTCCGGCATTCGGGCGCTTCACCGCTTGGCCTCTGTTCTACGTGCTGTGGGGAGGCTCTGCTTTACTGCACGAGTTTGGGCATGTGTTGGCGTGCATTCGCCGCGGTCTGCGCGTCAGGGAGATTGGGCTTCTCTTCTATATGTTTTATCCCGGTGCTTACGCCAACGTCTCGAGTGCGTGGACGCTGCCCTCGGCCACACAGCGAATCGTTATCAGTCTGGGCGGGTTATACATCGATAGTCTACTGTGGATGGGCGCTCTTGAATGCTGGCGATTTCAGGGCATCGATACTCTGGCCGGCCAGACAGCTTTTATCTTTTCCGTTGTACTGAGTACGCGCATCGCTGTGAATCTGATCCCTTTCCTGCGCATGGATGGGTATTGGGTGCTTTCCGATCTGCTGCGCATTCCCAATTTGAGGGCGCGCGCTTACGCCTATCTATGGAGCCTGGTCTGCCCGCCACACTGGAACTTCGTCCACGCCAGCAGGCAAGTGCGGAAGAACGCCACTCCCAAGGAAGCGTGCATCTTTGCCGTATATGGGCTGCTGGCGCTGATCTTCACGGCACTTATGGGTTACGCCGGCATTTTAGCAATGGTTCACGCGCTTGCTGCGCCGATCGGCTGGTTCTCCGCCACGCTGCAAAATTTCCTGAACTAAATGCAGATGACAGTGTAATTAAACCGCTGTTAAGCAGTAAGTCAATTGAGAGCTCGCAAGCATATGAATTCCGCCCTTTCTAATCCCAGCATTGAGAACTCCCATTCACGGGCGGTGTTCAACCGCCCTGGCCTATCCGTTTCAGGCCTTTCGGTGGCGTTTCGGCGCTTCTCACTGCAAGACATTTCGTTTATCTTACCCGGCGGTTCGGTAACGGCGCTGCTGGGCCATAACGGAGCCGGAAAAACCACGACGCTCCGTCTGATTATGGGGCTGATGCGCAAAGATTCAGGCACCGTGCTGCTGGATGAGAACATTCCTCACGAGGACGAAATTGCCTTCAAACACCGGGTCGGCTTCGTTCCCGAGGAAGGCTATTTTTACGGCCGTATGACGGTTGCGCAGATCATCGCTTTTGTTGCTCCGTTCTACCATCGATGGAACCAGGAGCGCTGCATGCGGCTGGTGCGCGATTTGAACCTGGATCTGGACCGCAAGATTTCAGAGCTTTCCAAAGGCACTCGCATGAAGCTGAGCTTCCTGCTGGCGTTCTCGCACGATCCGGATATTCTGCTGGCCGATGAGCCAACTTCAGGGCTTGATCCTCGCTCGCGCGCGGAAGTAATTCAGCTGATGCAGCGCGCGGCTCACGACGAAGGCCGGGCCGTGCTCTTCAGCACCCACAATCTGCAGGAGGTGGAGACTATCGCCGACCGCATAATCATCGTGGACCGCGGCCAAGTTCTGGTGCAAAACGATTTGGAACGGCTGCGGCTCGATCATGCTCACGATCCAGAATGGACTTTGCAGACCTACTACTTCGAAAAGGTGAAATAGACATGAATATTGGGAGACTGATCGCGAAAGATCTTCGACTGCAGCAATCGTTTTTCCTGATGTTGCTGCTGATTGAAATCGGCGGGGTGGCAATGTTCAAGCTTCAACTGAACAGCACTGCCGGCATTTTGTTCTCGCTCACCAACGGGGTGGCCCTGATTGGCGATTTTTTGCTGTGTTACCGGACCATGCTCGCCGAAGAAAAGAATCGCGCCTTGCTGCTGGTCAGGATCCTTCCGGTATCCACGCGGGAGATTGTGATCTCGAAGTTCGCCGTGAACTTTCTGCTCTCAACTCTAAACCTGGCCATTTGCTTTGGGCTGCTCGGCATTCTGCAGAGCTTGGATGTGGTCTCGAATCAGATCTCGTGGTCGCTGGGATTGCTCCCCTTTTTTGCCTTCCACTGGCTGGTGAACGGCTTCTTCGTCTCCATGAGCCTGGTGGCCGATTCCGAGCGCGTGGTTTGGATTCCCTTTCCAGCGTTGTTTCTAGTGATGTCATTCCTGTTGAATTATCAGAAGATAATGGGTTCGCTTGGACTTGCCGCCTTCTCTGAAGCTCTCTCCAAAAACGATCTGGCACTCAGCGGAGCGCCGCTGATTCTGGAATGCGCGGCTATGGCGGCGACTCTGAAGATAGTGCAAAGGAAACGGATGTTCGGCTGAGGCCATGGCTTAGAAACGGGTGGCTTATGATGGGAAACTCCGGGCACGATTCTGGTTTAAGCTGGACGATATCAGGGGCCGTTGAGCTGGCTTTCCCGCTGCGAATGTGCCGGGAGACGATTATTCTTGGAGCTGACGCAGATATTCGCCCGTCCAACATGACATTCAGCGAAATGTACGGGCAGTTTTCTTCCCCGGTCTACCGGTTTGCGTTTTCTCTCTCCGGCGACGCTACTCTTGCCGACGACATCACCTCGGAAACCTTCTACCGTGCATGGACGGCTAAAGGAGAGATACGGGAAAGCACGCTGCAAAGCTATCTGTTTACGATTGCCAAGAATATTTTCCGGGACCACCAAAGAAAGGAAAAACGGAACACGGCATTGGACTCCGCGCTGGACGAAAGCCACCCTCAATTGAGCGGCAATCTGGAAAGCGAGATTTCCAAATCCGTCGAGTTGAAACGCGTGCTGAAGTCGCTGAAAGCTTTGCCTGAACTCGATCGGTCTGCTTTGTTGCTTCGGGTGCAGCACGATCTGTCCTATGAAGCGATCGCGGAGATTCTGAAACAGACTCCCGGCGCTATTCGCGTTCGGGTACACCGCGCCCGTCTCAAGCTGCTGCTGTCAGAAACGGAGAGTAAAACGGCGAAATGACGATAAGCCGAAACATCATCTTGGACTTGCTCCCCATGTATCTGGCAGGCGAGGTAAGCGAGGAGTCACGGCAATTAGTCGAAGCCTATCTGGAGGAGCACCCGGAGATGAAGCAATTGGCGCAGCAGGACTTGGAAGTTAAAGACATGCTGCCGGTCGCTTTGGAACCGGCTCGCGGTATTGAGAAGAGGACATTTCAACGGGTCCGCTCCACTTTGAGATACCGGGGCTTGCTGTTGGGGATGGCCATTGCATATACCATCGCTCCGTTCAGCTTCGTGTTCCACGATAGCTCGGTTCAATGGATGCTATTCCGCAATAATCCGGGAGCTGCGGCAGTGTTTATAGTCACGGCAGTACTCCTCTGGGCAGCCTATTTAGTGTTGTATTTCCGCAGCCGTGGCGCTAAGCTTTGAGGAATCCGCCCAGCTTCTCCAGGTGCTTGGCAAGAATGTCCACTTCGATATTCACGCGGGAGCCGGCGCGATAGGCGTGCAACGTGGTGTGCTCAAAGGTGTGTGGGATCACGGTGAAGCTGACCACCTGGCCTTCGATTCCGGCTACTGTGAGACTGATTCCGTCTACCGCTAACGAACCCTTGCTGACGATGTAGCGACCTAATTCAGGGGGAATGTGCAGGCGCAGCCACCAGTTATCGTCGCCCAAGCTCTCCAAGGTTTCAATTTCGCCGGTCCCGTCCACGTGCCCCAGGACAAAGTGCCCATCGAGGCGGCTGTTCGCACGTAGCGGGCGTTCCAGATTGACGGGAGACCCAGGCTTCAAGTCTCCCAAGTTACTGCGCTTCAGAGTCTCCGGGGCAAGATCGGCTGTGAAATGATCAGCGCTCAGTTGGACAGCTGTCAAGCATGTTCCATTGACGGCGATGCTAGCTCCCAAAGTGGCGCCCTGGAGCACGCCGGTGCATGTTACGGTGAGCAAGGCGCCGGTATCTTTGGGCTGCAAATCCGCGACCCGCCCTAATTCTTCGATGATGCCGGTAAACATTTCAGCTCTTCACCAGGTAAGCCTCTACTGCGAACTCGTTCGGCGGGATGGGGAGCACAGTCACGCGATCGAGCAGTAATGCATCTGTTCTCCGCATGCGGCCCTGGCCTCCCGCCACCGGCAGACTTTTGAGGCCGCCCAGAATTTTGGGAGCGTAATAGAAGCGGATTTTGTCCGCGATCTGGCCATCAAGCAAGGTCCAATTAACTTTGCTGCCCGCTTCCACCATCAACGATAGATAGCGCCGCTCGGCGAGATAGCGGAGGACGGCACGCGAGTCAGCGCGCCCATTCGCGCCGTCGGCTATGAGGACTTCTACGTCAGCACTCTCCAGTGCCCGACGGCGTTCGCCGGATGCGGCTGAAGTTCCCACGACCACAACATCACCCCGGGCGCTCCGGATCATCTTCGAGTCGAGCGGAATGCGCAGCTGCGAATCGAGAACCATCCGCAACAGAGGGCGGCTGCGTTCCAAGCCCGAGCGGTCGGTGAGCAGGCAATCGTCATCCATGACGGTGCCGATGCCGGTGAGAATGGCGTCGGAATAGTGCCGGACCTTTTGGACATCGGCCCGCGCTATCTCGCTGGTGATCCATCCCGCGCTTTCAGTGGATCCAGTGGCATCCTGAGGCGCTGCAATTTTGCCATCCAGCGTTAGCGCGGCTTTAACCGTCACCAGCGGCCGGTTGGTTCTCATAAAGTGGATGAAAGGCTCGTTTAAATCTTCGGCGGCGACACGCGCGTCCGGATCCAGAGAGACCTCTACGCCGGCCTCGCGGAGCCTCTTGAACCCTGCGCCACTCACCTGGGGATTTGGATCTTGCATGCCGGCGACCACGCGGGCGATGCCGGCCGAAACCAGCGCATCGGCGCAGGGAGCGGTTCGTCCCGTGTGGGCGCAAGGTTCCAGCGTGACATAGAGCGTTGCCCCGCGCGCCGCAGAGCCCGCTTCCTTAAGCGCCACGACCTCAGCGTGATCGACACCGGCCCAGATGTGGAATCCTCGTCCCACGACTTTGCCATCGTTAACAATCACCGCGCCGACGGTGGGATTGGGGCTGGTCTGGCCACGGCCCTTCCCGGCAAGGTCGAGCGCTTCTTGCAGAAAAGGGTTCATTATCGGCGCAAGCTCACTCAACCAAATATCGATTCCACGAATTTTTCAGGTTCGAATGGCAGCAGATCGTCTATCTTCTCTCCGACACCGACAAAGCGAATGGGCAAGTTCAAATCACGCGCGATAGCGACTGCCACGCCGCCTTTCGCGGTGCCGTCGAGCTTAGTTAGAACGATGCCCGTCACTCCCGAGGACTCGGTGAATTTGCGGGCTTGCTCTAATCCGTTCTGCCCGGTGGTCGCGTCGAGCACCAGCCACACCTCATGCGGGGAGCCGGGCACGACACGGGCACAGGTCCGGCGCATCTTCTCGAGCTCGCTCATCAAGTTTTCTTTGGTGTGAAGGCGGCCTGCAGTATCGACAATCACGTAATCGAAGCCGCCGGATTTCGCGGCTTGCAAGCCGTCGAAGACAACCGCGCTCGGGTCCGCGCCGGTCTTCTGCTTGATTACCCGGACACCGGCGCGCTCGCCCCAGATGTCGAGCTGCTCGATGGCGGCAGCACGGAAAGTATCGGCCGCGCACAGCAGCACCTTACGGCCTTCTCCCAAAAAACGATGCGCCATCTTGCCGACAGTGGTCGTCTTGCCAGCACCGTTGATGCCCACCAGCATGACAACAGCTGGAGGAGTCTTGACGCGGCGCATAGGAGTCTCGGACCCACGCAGCACTTCCAGTAAATGCTCTCGAATGAGATTCCGGATCTCCGCCGTATCGCTGGTCATTTTCCGATCGATTCGCTCGTGAATGCGGTCGATGAGTTCAGTGACAGTTTTCACGCCTAAGTCGGCGGTAATGAGCGTGTATTCCAGCTCTTCCAGAAGATCGGCGTCGATCTCTTTCTTGCCGGAAAGCACATCTTCCACACGGTCGACCAAGCCGGCGCGAGTCTTCTCGACACCTGCTTTCAGGCGGTCGAAGAGAGTGGGTTCAGTGGGGATGGTGCCGAAAAGCGTTTGTATGGCCATTGAGAAAATAGCTTTGGGCGGACGAACGCCAGGGTACGCACGGCCTTCTTCAGTGTAACTTTGGAATTCCGGGTCGCCTACCATTTAAGCTGATATGCGTTCTCGCACCATTTTGATTTGCGCAGCTTCTGCCGCGGTGCTGATAGTGGTGTGGCTGCTGTGGCGGCAAATGCACACAACTCACCAGACAGCAGCCGTGGTGGAGAATGCCCCTGCGAACACCGCCAATAACCCTCAGCCTTCCTACGCCGATTCGTCCCCTACCAGGATCCATGCTCACAACCTGCTGTTGCGCAAAGGTCCAGAGTTTCGAGTGTATGTCCGCTGGCTGGAGGGCCGAATGGCGCGAGCTCGCCGGAATGTAAACCCATCCTTCGACGATCCGGAATCCTTCTATCTCGACATCCACACGGGTGTGCTGCGCGCCAACATCGGCGACATTGGCAATTACTTGAACAAGGGGCTGACGGGCTCGCCTTTAAAAAATATAAAGCTCTCCGGGGAAGGTCAAACAGTGAAGCTGAACGGCACGCTGAAGAAGGTGATCCCGCTGCCGGTAGAACTCGTGGGAGAGCTTTCGGCCACGAACGATGACCGCATTCGCATTCACGTCACGAAGTTAAACGTGCTGAAGATTCCCTTTAAGTTCGTGCTGGGGGTGATTCACGTCAGCGTTTCTGATTTGTTCAAGAGCAAGGATATCGAGGGGCTGGAGGTGCGGGAGAATGACATGTATTTCGATACGCAAAAATTGCTGCCGCCGCCTCATATCCGGGGCCACTTAACGCAAGTCCGCGTAGTGAATCCCGACCTGGAGGAGGTTTTCGGGGATGCGCAGGACAAAGTGGAGAGCGTGGAAGAGTGGCGAAACTTTTTGCTGCTGAAAGGCGGGACCATCGATTTTGGAAAGCTCACCATGCACGGCGTCGACCTGATCATGATCGACATCTCGAAAGACCTGTGGTTCAATCTCGATCTGACGCATTACCAGGATCAGCTAATCAATGGATTTACCAGGGTAACTCCCGATTCTGGCCTGCAGATTTTCATGCCCGACCTGCGCACCATTCCCCGCTCTCAGTTAAAGCACAATACCAGCATCGAATGGTTTAAGAACCGGAACATACCGCCGCCTCCCGACGTAGTGAAGGGCCACCAATAGCGGGCAAGCTACTTCAGCAGCGCATTCAGTCCAGCCTGAGCTATGGCTTCATCGATTTCCGACGCTGCGCCGCTGGCCGCGATAGCTCCAATTGTTTCGCCGTCTACTTTTATGGGCAGCCCACCTTGATTTGGGAAAAAATCAGGGAACGCAAGCGCGGCGACGTTGCCATTCTTCACCGCATCGGCGCCATTCTTCGAGGGACTGCGGTAGGCCGCCGCATGCCGCGCCTTCTTCTGCGCAAACTGAATGGTGTTCAAGGTCGCCTTATCGCCCTTCTGCAGAAACAGCAGGTTTCCGCCTTCATCTACGATGCACAACGTGACATCCACCTTGCGCTGCGCTGCTTCCGCTTCCGACGCCGCGACCATAGTCTTGATGACGGCGAGGTTGAGGGACTTCTTGACCGTTAGTTCGGCGGATAGGGACAGTCCGAGAGATAAGAATGAGACGCAAACCAGCTTTAGCATGGGCTACATGCTATCACCCCTGAAGGCTACTGAACGCGCCACTCGCTGATGGCGGCTGAACGATCCGGCTGCAATTGAACTTGCAAACGTAATCCGCTCGTTTTCACTGGCTTGAATTTGATTTCATTGAGAGTGTCCAGTGAAACACCATAGCTTGCGATGCCTTCCACCGGCTTCCAGCTATCGCCATCTTTGTAGAGCAGCGTCCACGAGGCAGGAACTTTTATCTCGCCCTTCTCCGGCTGATACCAGTAGACTTCAGAGCTCGAAACGGTGGTGGGCTTTGGGAAGTTGTAGGCGATCCACTCTTGAGTGCCCTTCCTCGGCAGCCAGTCATAGTAGGAGCTGCTATCGTGCGAAGACTCAGGCGGCTCTCCATCGGCAACCATCCTGGGTTCCTTGATTCCATTGGTGAGAACATCTTTTCCCGAAGCCGTCACCTGGCTTGCCGTGGCCAGCGACGGGTGAGGTGCAGGATGAACTCCGGCGTCCGTGTCAGCAATCCAAACTTCCATCTGGCCCTGCCCGCGGTTCGCCCACGCATAGTAGGGGATGGCATCGATAGTTTCTTGCGAGTGCTTTATTTTTCCTTCAGCGTCATAGCGGTAGGCAGTTAACGGCGTTTGAATTACCTGTACTCCATTCAACAGGTTCGGCTTCCACTCGGCTTTCAGATGCGCGTCTTCTCTCAACAGCACATTACGAACGTGCTTGTCCGGACTGTCCGGCCATTCCAGGCAATAGACCACCGGGCCGCGCTGTAAGGCAACGCGGTGCTGGTCGGCGGCAACCTTTTCGTCGGCAAGGACGCGGCGTACCGGCATCGGCAAGCTCAATTCGATGCGGTCGCCTTTTTTCCAATCCCGGGTGATCGAGGCATAGCCCATATCCAGGCTGCCGTTCTCTTCACGGCCGTTTACACGCAGCGTCCACTTCTCACTCTGCGAGGGATCGGCAAAGCGATACAAATTGCCGGCGATGGCCTGGTTGCGCGCCCAACCCGGAATGCGCACTTTGATTGTGAAAAGCCCGCTGCCCTGCGGGTCGACAGTCATCTTCACGTCACCATCCCACGGGTAGCGCGTCTCTTGCGTAAATGCCAGCTTACGGCCGTTGTCGAGCACGATATCTGCCTTGTTACTAATGAAGAGATTCACATAGAGCGTGTCGTCTTTCTGGGCGTAGACGTATCCAGGGACAGAAGGCATAAAGCGCGTGATGTTGCCCGGGCAACAAGCTACGCCGAACCAGGGACTTCGCCGGTGCTGCCCGTTCGAGGCAAGTGGATTCGGATAAAAGTATGTCTCGCCATCCAACGAAACGCCAGAGAGCAAGCCGTTGTAAAGCGTCTTTTCGAACAGGTCGACATACCTGGCGTCGCCGTGCAGCAGGAACAGACGCTGATTCCAGAAGTCTTCGCCTACCGAGGCGCAGGTTTCGTTGTAAGCAGACATGTTGGGCAGTTGATAATTGGCTCCAAAAGCCTCGCCCTCATGCAGCGCACCGATTCCGCCGGTGATGTAGATTTTCTTGCGGGCAACGTTATTCCAGATTTCGTCGATGGCGTGCAGATAGTCTTTGTCTCCGGTCAAGGCGGCAACATCGGCCATGCCCGAATACATGTAGGTGGCGCGAACGGCGTGTCCTTCGCCCTCTTGCTGCTGGATCACCGGGACGTCCGCCTGATTGTAGGCACGCCCTCCGTCGCGCGAATCGAGGAAAAATTTCGCCAGCTTCAGATACTGTTCGCGGCCGGTCACCCGGTAGAGCTTCACCAGCCCCATCTCCACAATCTGGTGCCCGGGATACGCAATTCGTTTTCCCGGCCCGAAGGTGTTCACCAGCAGGTCGGCGCTCCTGGCGGCGATGTCGAGAAGACTGCGCTTCCCAGTGGCCTGGTGGTAAGCGACAGCAGCTTCATAAAGGTGGCCTAAGTTGTAAAGCTCGTGACTGAGCACCTCCACCTGCTCCCAACGGTGTGCGCCGGCCCATTTGTGCGGATGCTCGGGATCGATGGAACGCGTGGTGTAAAGATAGCCGTCCGGCTCCTGCGCCGCTGCAATTTTTTGGATGAGGCCGTCGACGTAGGCTTCGAGCTTCGGGTCGGGATGCACGGCGAGGGCATACGACGCGCCTTCGATGACTTTGTAGGCATCGGTGTCGTCGAACGGATGTCCGGGCGGGTGTTTATCGGCCAGTTTTTCGCCGCGAATCGCTTCCGCGGCCCGGACGAAGTTCTCTATCCGGCCGGTGCGATCGCACTGCTGGAACGCGGTAGGGATGGACACTTTCCGATTCGTCTCCAGCCGCGGAGCCCAGAAGGAATCGTCGAGGTGCACCTTGGTAAACGGAACGGGCTTAATGGGATAATCTCGGCTGAGATCGGCGGCACCGGTTTGAGCTTGTAAAAATGCGGCAGGCAGAAGGAATATCAGTGCAGCGAATACCGATGAGGCTGGCGTTTTTGCGACTGTCACAAGAGCTCGATCTTATTCTAGAACCGAATGGCAACGATAACGGAATCCAGCGTGAAAAGGTGCATCCGATAATAGGGAATGGCAATCCCCATTTCTGTTCCGTGTCCCATCTGTGGCGTCAAGGTTGCTTGCGATTCCCCGAACATGCCGTTCTGCAGCGATCGCTGCCGCGAACGCGATTTGGGCAATTGGGCAACCGAAAAATATGTGATCGGCTCCAATGGGTCCCATGAGCTAGAGGGCGAACTGGCGGTGAGAGAGTTCGGCGGCCCGGGTCCTGAAGGCTCCGAATAGTGGGCCGGATCGCCTTGGTGCTGGCGACATGGTTCGGATGCGGCTTGTTCCCCTGGGGTCCGGGCACGGTTGGCTCGCTGGCGGCTGTGGCGATCGCGTGGTTGGTGGAACGGTACCTGGGAGGCACGCGCCAGTTTCTGTTCGGCATGATTTTCGTTTCGATGATGCCGGCGATCTGGTCCTCTAGCGTTTCCGCAAAACTATTAGGTAAAAAGGACCCCGGGAAGATAGTGATCGATGAAGTTCTGGGCCAGTGGGTCACGCTGCTCGGCGCGCCTGCATTTTCCATGCCGTTTCTACTGACGGGCTTCCTGCTCTTCCGGATCTTTGATATCTGGAAGCCCTGGCCGGTGCGGCGTTTCGAAGCGCTTCCGGAGGGTTACGGCATTGTAGTCGACGATCTTGCAGCCGGAATTTATGCAGCGCTTATCTTGTATATAGGGTTTCTTGTCTCGGGCGCAACGCTTTCAGGCGGAAGAATCAACTATTGACTTATGGCAACTAAACAGGCTGCGGCGAAACCGAATATGCGGCCGACTATCGGGAGCGTAGATCCGCAATGCGCAATTACGGGCGGCGAACTGCACATCCGCGGCAAAAACATGGCTGCAGCGGGACGTCCCATGGTCCAGTTCGGCAACCAGACGGGCCATCTGGTGGTGGCTGGAAACTCTTACGTGATTGCACGGGTTCCCGAGGCGGCGACTGCCGGTGAGATAGTCATCAGCACAGGAGGCAGCAGCAGCAACGTTGTAGAAACACATCTGGGGGTTCAGATAGCGGATGGTCTTCACCCCGTGTCCAGCCCGGCTGTCGACGCAGAAGGCAACATCTACAGCACCTTCAGCGGCTCGCGCGGACAGAAAGCGCCAGTCTCGATTTACAAAGTAGGCGCAGATTACAATTCCAAGCCTTTTGTTTCCGACCTGATGAATCCTACTGGTTTAGCAATCGATGGCGAGGGCGTGCTTTATGTTTCCAGCCGGTACGACGGAATTATTTATCAGGTAGATGCCGGAGGCAACGCATCGACCTTTGTAGAAGGTATGGGCGTCGCGACGGGCATCGCTTTCGATTCCGAGCAGAATCTTTACGTGGGAGATCGCAGCGGCACTATTTTCAAGATCAGCCGCTCACGCCAGATCTACGTCTTCGCGACTCTGGAGCCCTCTATCGCCGCCTATCACCTGGCCTTCGGACCGGATCAGTCGCTGTATGTAACAGGGCCGACGACGTCGAGCTTCGACTCTGTATACCGGGTTTCACAAGCGGGTGAAGTCGAGACGTTCTTCCGCGGACTAGGACGCCCGCAAGGCTTAGCCTTCGATGCAGAGGGACGGCTTTACGTGGCGGCCTCGGTGGGTGGACGGCGCGGCATTGTGCGCATTGAAAAGCCCGAGGACGCGGAGTCGCAGAACGCACAGATCTTTTTGTCGGGCCCGGGCATAGTGGGCCTGGCGTTTGCTCCTTCGCGGTCGATGATTCTGACAACTCACAATGCTTTGTTCCGCGTAGACGCCGGCGTCGCCGGTTGGCCGCTGTTCCCGAATTAATGAAGCAGGCCGAAATCATCGCTATCGGTAGTGAGCTTTTAACGCCGCAGCGCGTGGATACCAATTCGCTAATTGTCACTGAACAGCTGAACTTACTGGGAGTGGAACTGATCCGCAAGCAGGTGATCGGGGACGATCGCGAGCGGCTGACAGAGGTGATCCGGGCTGCGGTCGAACGGGCTCATATAGTCATTCTGATTGGAGGGCTGGGTCCGACAGAAGACGATGTGACTCGCGATGCGGCCGCGGCTGCGATGGGCCGGAAAATTGTGCTCTCCCTGGAGCAGGAGTCCATTCTAATCGCCCGTTTCAAGCAGATCAATCGCACCATGGCCAAGAACAATTTGCGCCAGGCTTACTTGATAGAAGGCGCGGAGGCTTTGCCAAATCCGAACGGTACCGCACCGGGCCAATTTCTTCCTACCAACCGGGGCGCGCTGGCGCTGCTGCCAGGGCCGCCGCGTGAACTACGCCCGATGGTAATCGAACAACTGATACCGCGGCTGAAGCCGATTCTGCCGCCGCAGGTGATCAAGACTCGCACGTTCCGCATCGCGGGCATGGGCGAATCGGATCTCGATTTGCTGATCGCTCCGGTTTACACGAAATACACGAATCCGGTGACGACGGTGCTCTCGGCGCCGGGTGACCTCTTTGTCATTCTGCGCGCAAGCGGCGAGACGGAAGACGAAGCTAACGAGTTACTCCGCGAAGTGGGCCAAGCTATTGTTGACCTGCTTGGCGATCGTATTTACACCGAAGATGAAAAGGAAACTCTCGATGGGGTGGTTGGGCGTTTGCTGCGCCAGCGCCACGCGACTCTTGCGGTTGCCGAGAGTTGCACGGGCGGATTGCTCGCAGGGCGCTTGACGGACAGAGGCGGCAGCAGCGATTACTTCGTCTCCGGTTATGTGACTTACAGCGACGAACAGAAGCATCGGATCTTAGGGGTGCCCGAGGATCTGATTACGCGGCATTCGGCAGTAAGCGAGCCGGTGGCAAAGGCCATGGCCGAAGGCGCGCGCCGGATTAGCGGCGCCACTTATGCGCTCTCGACTACTGGCTATGCCGGACCATCGGGAGGCACGGAGCACGACCCTGTGGGCACGGTCTACCTGGGCCTAGCGGGGCCGGAGGGAACTCAGGTAATTCGCTCGCGGCATGGCGCGGACCGGTACCGGGTGCGCATGCTGGCGGTTCAGAATTCGCTCGACCTGCTCCGAAAAACGCTGATTAAAAACGCCGGCTGATTTACCAGCCGAAGGCGTCCTTCATGATCTGGAACAGGTGAGTATTCGGGAATATGCCATGCACTTCCGCAGCTCCCGCTCCTTGTGCGGCTGCCATCACCTCTTCTCCGGTGTGTGTATCTTGCACTGAGATGGCTGGAAGTGTGATGGTCTTTCCGTCCTGTTTAGCCTCTTTTAAACCCGACAGGAGAGGGGCTCCCGGGCCACCCGCGTTGAGCCGCAGCCCGAAGGAGTGGTCAGCCGTGAAGAGAAGCAGCGTGTCATTCAAATCCACCTGGCTGGCGATTTTCTTGATTAGCTTGTCGAAGTTCACGACGTGGCTCAGGCCTTTTTCCAGATGGTCAGTGTGGCAATCCCATTCGATCATCAGGAAATAGCCCTTCGAGTTTTGCCCCAGTGTTTTCAGCGCCATCTGCGCCGCTCCGGGAACGTCCATTTCATCGTCGCTCACAACGATCGGGCGTTTGCAATCGGCCGGCACAACGTTTAGGTCTTGGTAAATCGGCCGGTGATTCTTCTCTGCCAGGCTTTTCATGCTCTGTCCGGTTTTGGCTAGCAGTTCGTCGATCCGGGTACGTCCGCTACCAATCGCTACGTCGACCCCGTCTCCGAAGCGCGGGGTAAAGATCTGCGCGAAAATCTCTCCCCATTTCCGCCGGTCGTCGCAGTGCGCGTAACAGGTGGCCGGAGTAGCATCCGCTACCGAAACATTGGTCACAACGCCGGTGGATAAACCGTGCTCTTCCGCGTATTCCAGGAGGGTTTTCAACGGAGCGCCGCTTTGCACGCCGGGCCTGGCAGTCCTGTCTTCGCTTATCACTCCGTTGTGGGTCTTCTGGCCGGTAACAATAGCGGTCATACCCGCCGCTGAATCAGTGACCCATTTGTCTGCCGGAGAAGTGTTGCTCAAGCCTATAAAGGGCCAGCTTTGAACGAAGAGGCTAAGCGGCGCATCGTAGCCGTAGATGCTCGCCGCGTTGAGCGTCGGTATGCCACCCGCGTCAGCCAGGAAGAAGATCACGTTTTTGGCGTGTTTCGAGTCTTCGCTGCTAGCTTCTTTCCTTTGGGGGGCGGCAAAACTCAGGACGCAACACAGCAGTAAGGCAGGAACCAGTCTCATCGAACCCAATCTATCCAATCGAGGTTGCAGTCGGATGATTAAGTTAAAATTCGGGCCCTGACAGGGTCCGAAAGAAGTGTTATGATCACAGTATGACTACAGCTGTGAGCGAGTTGGAAGAGATCCGTGAAGTATTTGGGCTCACCAAATCGGAGACTGCCGACCTGCTTGGCCGCCGTGCTCAGTCTATTGTCGAATGGGAAATTCGAGGAGTGCCGCGCGAGAAGCGCGCCTCTGTCGAGCGTTTGCTCGATCTCGCACACCTCTTTCGTAAGCGCATAATTACGTCTCGCATTCCGGAGATCGTACGCACTCCGGATGAGTGGCTTGGCAACCGGACCATTCTCGAAACGCTTCGCACGGATGGCGTTGACCCGATCTATGCCTATCTGGGCCGGCTGTTCAACTATAGCGGCACGTGAGTGCACAAAATACAGTTCTCCGTGGCGGCGAATACTACCGGATAGCAGCGCCAGATTGGGTCGACCCGTCTGACACAACCTACTCGAAAAGACAGGGCGGCCGATGGAATCCAGCTGGAGAATTCGGTGCTCTCTACCTGAACGCAACGATTCAAGTGGCAGCAGCGAATGCTCGCGCCCGGCATTCTGGCCGCGCTATCAAGCTCTTCGACTTGTTGCCGGAAGCACGTCCACACCTGGCAACATTTGATGTCCCCTCGATTCAAGCTCTCGACGCTTGCACTTCAGAGGGCGTCGCCGCACTTGGTTTTACAGCCAACTTTCCTTATGGCGTAACTTGGCCGGCATGCCAATCCATCGCGAGAGAAGCTCACGCGGCCGGACTAGGCGGCGTTGCGGCTCGATCAAACGCCGAAGCTACTGCCAGGAAGTGTGTTGGAGAAGAGCTTGCTGCATTCGAGGAGATTGCAGTTAGTGAACGGCAGCCCAGACATCAGTTTCACGAGTGGTATCCCGATCCGATTCCGGGATAAGCCGAATAATTGTGCTGGCCTAGATCGTGCCTTGAATGTGAGTATCAAAGTGATGGGATAAAAATTGTCGCGAAGCGTTCAATCCACGTCCGCTGTTCTACTGTTTCCGGCACCTCGATACCTCTGGCAATAGAGACTCTCTCCAAAGCCTCATGCACTGACAAACCTCCCTCCAGTAAAAGGCTGGCGGAAACAAGCCCCGCCCTGCCAATCCCTTGAAGGCAATGCACAAAAACATTGCTGCCGGATTGTAATTCATCTTGAATCGTCCGAACTACTGCGATCAGCGAGCTTTCCGATGCAGGAACCTGGCGGTCTTCAATTGGATAAGAATGAACGGTTATTTCTTGCAGTTCTGCGATCTGCGCTTCGCTGACTAGATCGAGATCTCGATTTTCTTCTGGAGTCAACAGTTAAACAACAGTGTGAATTCCCGCTTGCTTCCAATAAGCAATCTCATCTTTCAGCCAATCGCCCCAGCGGGGACGACCAGACAAAGCCAGCTTGCCCTTCCAGGGTCCGTCAATCCAGTGAAGGGTCGTCCACATCCCAATCTACTTCATCAACTGGGGAAACTCTCCGCCCTTATCTTCGGTCGCTTTGGTGGAAGCCGCGATGTCAACGGAGGAGATCGGCACTTTACGAACCCTGCCTGACGAGAAGTCCCATAGCACGCCGTCCATTACGGCATAGCTCTTAACGGAAAGCTGCTGGCCGCTGTGCAGCAATAGCTGAATGGGGGCTTGCTCCATCTGCGGCTCCGGCGACGGGGAAACAGATGCAGGCGCGACTGGCGAGAGAGGCTGTGCAGCAGGAACAGGAGGCGGCTCTGCCGTCGCGTTCGACTTCATGCTCTGCAACTCGCTGCTCAACTGCTTGATCTGCTCCGCCAGGGCATCCTGTGCGGCCATCATATTAGAGTTGTCCGCGTTGCCACCGTTGGGATCGTTATAAGGCCTAACGGAACTGCCATAGCCGTATCCGCCGCCATAAGAACCGTATGCGCCCGGATAGAAGATAGGCGATGCGAACACCGGAATTCCAGAATTCCGGGAACGCGGCCCCACGACATTCAAGCCGCCTGGCGAGATTCCGGTGTAGGCTGCGGCTGGAGGAATCAGACCGGTTGGTGGAGCAATGTCCGTCCGGATGGGATAAGGGCTGCCGCCGGTGTTCGGACCACGAAAGCCGACACCCTGGTTTGGCCCGCGCATTCCGCCTCCACGAGCAGCGCCGGATCCATTTCCATGCTGCCCGCCGCCCCCCCGTTGACCACCTCCGCCGTGGCCGCCTCTTTGCGCAAAGGTCAGTGCTGTCATCGAAAGGACCACCACGATCAACCGCAGAACGCCATACAATCGCATATTCCCTCCTCTAGGACCTGAACGTTAGATGCGAGCGCGCAAACGCCGGTTGCGGACCACCATCGAGCGCCCATCTCAATAGTGGCAGAACATAGCGGCAGAGCATGGCGGCAGAAGCAGCGCGCGCGCGCAGGCCAGTAAAATGAAGGTTCCCATGCGCATAGCCCTCGCCCAGATCAACAATACGGTTGGAGATCTGGCCGCCAACAGTGCAAAGATCATCGAGTTTGCCCGGCAGGCGAAGGACCGCGATGCCGGCCTGGTGGTGTTTCCAGAGCTCGCCCTTACGGGTTATCCGCCCCGGGACCTGGTGGAGAAGCAGTCGTTTCTGGCCCGCACGGAGGAAGCGCTGCAGCAGGTGGCGCACGATTCCGCCGCCCTTGGCATAGCTCTCGTCCTGGGCTACGTTGGCCAATCTCCCGCGAACAGCGGGATTCATGCGCAAAACGCTGTTGCGATGATCGAGAACGGCAAAATCGTGTTCCGGCAGTGCAAGATGCTGCTTCCGAATTACGATGTCTTCGACGAAGCGCGCTACTTTCAGCCCGCCGAAACGCAGCGTATCTGCACCGTTCAAGGCACTCGCATCGCGCTGGCAATCTGCGAAGATGCCTGGAACGACAAGCAATTTTGGGAGCGCCGGCGTTACAGCCGCGACCCGATAGAAGAACTCGTCAACCAGGACGCCGAACTGATTATCACCATCAACGCTTCACCCTGGAATTTAGGAAAGCGACGCCAGCGTGAAGAGATTTTCCGCTCCATTGCACATCGCTTCGGCCTTCCGCAGCTCTATGTACATATGGTGGGAGGAAACGATCAACTGATTTTCGACGGATCGAGTTTCGCAATGCGCGCCAACGGTGAGATCGCCGCGAAAGCATGCTCGTTCGACGAAGATCTGATCTTGTTTGATACCGTGACAGGCAAGGGCGACGACCACGCCAATCATCTGCTCGGAGATGAAGCAGCCTACGAAGCGCTGGTGCTCGGCACGCGGGATTACATCCGCAAGTGCGGCTTTCGCAGCGTCATCATCGGTCTCAGCGGAGGCATCGATTCGGCACTGGTCGCGGCTATCGGTGTCGATGCCGTGGGCAAGCAAAATGTTCTGGGTGTCGGTTTGCCGGGGCCATATTCGTCCCAGCACAGCCTCGACGATGCCCGGTGCCTGGCTCAAAGTCTCGGAATCCGTTTCGAGGTGGTTTCTATTAAGAGCGGCTATGAAGCCATGACCGGCACTCTGGCTCCGCTGTTTGCCGGCTACCGGCCCGATACGACGGAAGAGAATTTGCAATCGCGATTGCGCGGCATGGTGTTGATGTCGCTCTCGAACAAGTTCGGCTCGCTGGTTCTTACGACAGGCAATAAGAGCGAGCTGGCGGTGGGCTATTGCACGCTTTATGGAGACATGTGCGGCGGACTCGCGGTGATTAGCGATGTTCCTAAAACCATGGTCTACCGGCTGGCCCATGTGGCCAACGCGCGCAGCCAGCGCGCAGGAACTACGCCGCCCATTCCGCAAAGCACGTTGACGAAACCGCCTTCAGCGGAACTCCGCGCCGGCCAGAAAGACACCGACAGCCTGCCCGAATATGAAATTCTGGATAAGATTCTGGCGGGTTACATCGAGCATTACCGATCGGCGCCAGAGATCGCCCGGAATGAAAATATTCCGGAAGAGCTGGTGCGCGACATCGTGCGCAAGGTCGACCGCAACGAATATAAACGCCAGCAGGCCGCTCCGGGACTTCGTATAACGGCAAAAGCATTCGGCATGGGAAGGCGCTTTCCTATCGCTCACAGATTCACGGAATAATTCAAACTTCTCACAACGAAATGAAAATACTTCTGCTGCTATCCCTGGCCGCTACCGGCACATTTTTTCTGCAAGACACCGGGACACAGAAAGCCCCGGCTCAAAAAGTCGGCAAATTGCCCGATGGCGGATTCCTGCTGAACAGCGGCTGGACGCTGCGGCCCGCCGGCGTTCAAGTGCCGGTAGATACCTTCCCCATGAGCACGGCCGTCTCGCGCGACGGCAAGTATTTACTGGTGTTGAATGGCGGCTACAATCCGCCCTCCATCAGCGTCATCGATATCGCTTCCAAAAGAGAACTCAGCCGCATGCCGGTTCCTGATGGCTGGCTGGGCCTGACATTCGACTCTACCGGACGCAAGCTGTATTGCGGCGGAGGCAGCCGCGGCGTGGTGTATGAGTTCGCATTCGACCCGGGCCAGGGGACGCTGGCTCGCGGCCGCGATCTGAAAACGGTCGACCAGGGCACCCTGCCTTTCACCGGCGACGTGCAGCTGTCACCGGACGATCGCCGGCTATACGCCGCCGACCTTTACAACGATCGAGTCGCGGTAATCGATCTGCAATCCGGCAAAATCGAAGCGCACTGGAAGACCGGCCGGCGGCCCTATCGATTGCTGGTTGCGCCCGGCGGCCGCCGCCTGTTCGTAAGCAGCTGGGCAGATGGAACGGTGGATCAACTTGACGCGCGCACCGGCAACCCAATCTCGAAAACGCGCGTCGGGCCGCATGCCACCGACATGGTGCTGCTGAGCAAGCCGGCGCCAGTTGAGGACGGGCAAACCTTGAACATTGCACGCCTCTTTGTAGCCGCCTCGAACACGAATAATGTTTACGCGTTCGGCATCACTAAAGACGGCACGCTGACGCCGTTGGAGACCATCAACACATCTCTTACTCCGCTTCACCCATTGGGCATGACTCCTTCGGCTCTGGCTGTCGACGCCTCGGGGAAGTTCCTTTACATTGCCTGCTCGGACGCCAATGCAATCGCTGTCGCCAGTATTGCCGCCCAGCAGAGCCGCATCATGGGCTTCATTCCGACGGGCTGGTATCCGACCGCGGTTACGGCGCTGGCCGATGGCGAACTGGCGATGCTCAACGGCAAGGGGCTGGGCAGCTATCCGAATCCCAATGGGCCCGTGCCAACCGAAAAAAACAGGCCATTGTATGAGGGCGGCCCCGTGGTGTCGCCCGGCTATGTCGGCCATATCCAAACCGGCACTGCCGCTTTCCTGAAAACTCCCGACGCGGGGCAGCTATCGGAACTGACCGGCACTGTACGCCGGAACTCGCCTTACACCGACGAGATGATTTACGGACCCATTCAGGAGGCCCAGACCGCTTACTTCGCCAATACCGTGGGCCACCAATCGCCCATCCACCACGTCATTTACGTCATTAAGGAAAATCGCACCTACGATCAGGTTTTGGGCGACCTGGAAAAGGGCAACGGGGACAAGAGTCTAACGCTGTTCGGCGAGAAAGTTACGCCCAACCTGCACCGCCTGGCGCGGGACTTCATGGTCTACGACAACTTCTACGAAAACGCGGACGTAAGCGCCGATGGCCATAATTGGGCGGCGGCCGCGATCGCTCCTGACTATACGATGAAGACCTGGCCGAGCGAGTACGGGCACCGCAAGAAGAACTATGACTACGAGGGCAGCGAACCGGCCAATTCTCCACCCGCCGGGTATTTGTGGGATAACGCTTTGCAAGCCGGAATTTCAGTTCGCAACTATGGCGAGTGGACGGAGAACATTCCCCAAAAGGACGTTCAAGGATCGCGCCAGATCGCCAAGGTGCGAGACGCTTCTTTACTGCCTTCTACCGACCTGAACTACCGGGGATTCGATCTGAAATACTCCGACGTCGATCGTGCCAAAGAGTTCCTGCGGGAATGGAAAGAATACAGCGAATCCGGTAAAGCGCCGCAAATCTCCATCGTGCGGCTGGGGAACGACCATACTCAAGGCACGGCTCCGGGCGCCCTGACACCGCCGGCATTCAATGCCGATAACGACTATGCGGTCGGGCTATTGGCCGAAGGCGTGTCGCACAGCAAATTTTGGCCCACCACCGCTATCTTTATCATCGAAGACGACGCGCAGAACGGACCCGATCACGTTGATTCTCATCGTGCGCCCGCTTGGATTATTTCTCCATTCACGCAGCGCGGCGCGGTCGACTCACGGATGTATAACCAGACCAGCGTACTGCGCACGATGGAACTGATTACCGGGCTGCGTCCTTTGACGCACTTCGATGCCGCGGCCCGCCCGATGTTTGCCAGTTTCAGCCGGCAGCCGAATTTGAGGCCCTATGACGCGATTGAGCCGACCTGGCCGGTGACGGAGCGCAACCCGGGCAACGCCGCGGGCGGGCGCGAATCGGCGCGCATGGATTTCAGCCAAGAGGACCGCATCGACGACGACGAACTAAATGCCATTCTGTGGCGCGCGGTGAAGCACTCCGAACCTCCTGCTCCCGTACGCAGCGCCTTCGTTCCATGAACGGTAACTCGTTAGAATGCGGTATCGTTCGAATGTGAGGCAAGATTCAAATCCGCCAAATCAAGAACCGAACCCTGAAGTGTTCGACGCAATTGTCGTGGGCTCCGGGGCCACAGGCGGCTGGGCGGTAAAGAAACTAACTGAAGCCGGCATGACAGTGGTGCTTCTCGAAGCCGGCAAGAAGATCACTTCAAAGGATTTCACGGAACACAAGAGGCCGTGGGATCTGCCAACGCTGGGAATCGACCGTCATTCAATGGAGAAAGAGCGGCCCATTCAGAGCAAGTGTTACGCCTGTTCGGAATTCAACTACGAATGGTTCGTGAACGATCTCGAGAACCCGTATGTCACTGACCCCGACAAACCTTTCTGGTGGATCCGTCAGCGCGTTCTAGGCGGCCGGAGCATGAGTTGGGGACGCCAGACCTATCGCATGGGTCCGCTGGACTTCAAAGCCGCTTCTCATGATGGCTACGGGGACGATTGGCCAGTCACCTATGAAGAGATGGTTCCCTATTTCGAAGAGGTGGAGCGTTACGTCGGCATCAGCGGTCAGGAAGAGAATCTGCTGCAATTGCCTGACAGCGTATTCATGCCGCCTATGGACATGACTTGCGGCGAGATCATGATTCGAGATCGCATCAAAGCGAAGATGGGCCGCGCAGTGACCATCGGACGCACAGCGAACATCACTAAGGCGCATAACGGGCGTCAGCCCTGCCATTATTGCGGTCCGTGCGAGCGCGGCTGCATCACGCGCTCTTATTACAACAGCATGTCCACCACCATTCCGGACGCTATGAAGACAGGGCGGCTGCGGCTGATAACGGACGCGGTTGCGGCGCATGTCGTGATGGAAGATGGAGGTAAAGCGCGAGGCATCCGCTACATCGACGCCAAATCGCATGACGAAAAAACGATTCGCGGCAAAGTGATTATGCTTTGCGCATCCACGCTGGAATCGACCCGTCTGCTGCTTAACTCGAACATCTGCAATTCCAGCGGAGTGCTCGGCCACTACCTGATGGACCACATCTACAAGGGCGGCGCGAGCGGCGAAATGCCGATCACCGAGGGCCACGCGTGGGCAGGCATGCCGCACCGTCCTAATGGAATCTACGTCCCGCGCTTCCGCAACGTCACCGAGAAAAAGACCAAGGGACCCAAGGGCGAATTCATTCGCGGCTACGGCTATCAGGGCGGCTGCATGCCGCTTTTCTCGTACGATGCTCCCGGTTTTGGCGCGGATTACAAGAAGGCGCTGCACAAAGTACAGTGGAACGCGCAGATGGGGCTCTGGGGAGAGTGCTTGGCGCGCATGGATAATTACGTCGAAATCGACAAATCGAAACGCGATGCCTGGGGAATTCCAGCTTTGAAGATCAACGCCACATGGGGTGACAACGAAAAAGCCCTGTGGCATGACGGTACCGAGCAGGCTGCCGAAATGCTGGAAGCGGCCGGCGCTAAAAACGTGAAGACCCACGGAGAATACTCAGTGCCCGGCTTCTGCATTCACGAGATTGGAACGGCGCGCATGGGTGCCAATGCCAAGACCAGCGTTCTGAACCAATACAACCAGGCGTGGGACGTTGACAATATATTCGTAACCGATGGGGCCGCATGGGTCTCCAGCGGCTGCGCGAATCCAACCTTGACCATGATGGCGCTGACCGTGCGCGCCTGCGATTACATTGCCAACGAATACGGAAAGAAGATGGCTTAAGGAGCGGGCATGAATAGACGAGAACTCTTTCAACTCGCCGTCGCGGCGCTAGCCGCCGGGAAGACGGCTCTTCCGGCGGCGTTGGTGAGCGCGGTTGCGGATGTCCCGGATTGGAAGCCGGCGTTCTTCAATCCTGGTCAGACCAAAGCCGTAATGGCCATCACCGAGTGCATTATTCCGCGGACCGACACGCCGGGCGCAAACGACGCGAAGGTTTACCGCTATATCGATTTGCTGCTGGAAGGGGGCCCGGACGAGAACCGGGACGAATTCGTCAAAGGTCTTGCGGCGGTGGATAAAAAAGCGAAGGCTAAATACGAGATTGTGTTTGCCCAATGCTCTCCTGAGCAGCAGGCAATGATTCTTGCCGATTTAGAAGGCAGCAGCGATCAATTCTTAGCGCAAGCGAAACTATTCACGGTGCATATTTACAGCAACACTCCCGAGGGGTATAAAGAGCTGAACCGGTTTGGGGTTCCGGCCAGTTACGGCTGCCGGGCTTAGAGGCTGGTCACCTTGCGCGGATGCTAGTCGAATCGCAAGGAAGCTTTTACTAACGTTCGGCCACCAGCACAATCTCATAGGCCAGCAGGTTGGGCGCCAGAGACGTTAGCACGTGCAGCATCCGGTTCAGCAAGCGCAACACCTTGCTGTCCGATCGCAACGGGATCACGCGTTCTACAGGCATGATGGTGTAGCGCTTTCCGGTGATCTTGTATCCCTGGCTCTCCAGCACTTTGCGGATTGAGCGCTTCGTAAAAAATCGCAGGTGAGACCAATCTAAGATTCCCCGGTCCCGGTATTGAAAATTACCTGCCAAAATCATCAGCCTGACGGTGATGTTTACCGCGTTCGGCACCGAGATGATCATTCGTCCGCGCGAAGCCATAAGGCTCTTGCAATCCCGCAACAGTCTTTCGGGTTCGCTGACGTGCTCCAGCACATCGAACAGCAGCAATCGATCGAAGCGGCCTTCGAAGCTAATCGCATTTACGTCGAGATTGCAGTCCATGGGCGCGGTGATCACGTTTTCATATCCGGCTTCCGCTGGCACCCCGGGTTGAGCATCGACCCCCACCACGCGATTTCCGGCTTGCGCCAGTTCCGCGCCGAATGCGCCATCTCCGCATCCCAGTTCCAGCACGCGCTGGCCCTTGCCCACCAGCTGCGACGCATAGTAATGCCCGGAATATAAGCTGCGCTTGATGGCATACGGATTGAAGTACTCTTCGTACTCGGGATACTTGCGAACCGCCCGTGCCGTGGACTTATAGCGATGCACCGCGTGTACCACTGCTTTGGCATACTTAAAGCCGTCCACGTGGCAGACTTCATCGCCATAGAAGGTTGGAATCGGCACTTCCAGAATGCGGAAATTCTGGTGGTGCAGCTTAATGATAATTTCCGTGTCGAAGTGGAAATCGTTCGTCAGATTCGCCAGATTGATCTGCGCCAGAGCATGCAGATTATACGCCCGGTAACCGCTGTGAAACTCCGTAAGATCTAAACCGAGAGCCTTGTTCTCGAACACCGTCAGCATGCGGTTGCCTACATATTTGTAGAGCGGCATTCCGCCCTTCAGCGGTCCGCCGTAGTCCTTCATCATGCGCGAACCGAACACGGCGTCCGCTTGTCCACGCACCAGGGGAGCATACATGTGAGACAGCAGCTCGGGAGCATATTGCCCGTCACCGTGAAGCATGACGACCACGTCGAAACCGGCTTCAATGAAGTACTTGTAACCCGCCTTCTGATTGCCGCCATAGCCGAGATTGTTCTGGTTCCGGATAACCCGCAATTTCGGGAGGTTTGCCAGGGCCTGAATTCCGGTTGCGAGCTCGAAGGTAGCATCAGGGCTGGCGTCGTCGAACACAACTACCTGCTCTACGTTTTTCCAGACTTCGGGAGTGATGCGCCGCAATACCTTACCCAGCGTGGTCAGGGCGTTGTACGCGACGATCAAGACTCCGACACGCTTACCGCAATTATCCGCTTGCTCGGGGGTCTCGGCTAATCCGCTGGCCCGGAACTGGGGGAGCGGTTCGAACGGAAGTAGTCTTCCTTCCGCCGGACTCGACGGGGCAGCGGAGCTGGATGCGACGGAAGTTTCCATGGGCGCTTAGTGTTGCTTCCATTTTGACTCTTTAGAGGCAAAAAAGGATACAGGCGGTACTCGGTTCGGGGACTACCCTGCGATGCCAGTGTAGACCAAACCGGCCGTCAGCACGATCATTACTACCGCCGTTCCCCAGCCAATGGCGTTCTGCCAGCCTTTATTTTTGTAGGCTCCCATGAGGCGCGGGCGATTGATCAGCAGCAGCATATAGACCAGTACAAACGGCAGCAGAATACCGTTGGCTACCTGGGAAATGAGAATGAACTTTAATAAAGGAAGACCAGGGATAAGCACGAAAAGCGCGCCGCCGCCGATCAGCAGCGTGTAAAGCCAGTAAAAAATGGGCGCTTCGCCGAATCGCTTATCGATCCCCGATTCGAATCCTAAACCTTCGCAGATGTTGTACGAAGTGGCCAGCGGCAGGATGGCGGCGGAGAGCAGCGAAGCGTTCACCAATCCCACCGCGAATAGCAGCGACGCAAATTTGCCGGCAAACGGTTTTAGCGCGAGCGCGGCTTCGGCGACGTCAGTGATTTCGGGGTGATCGGAATGGTAAATCGTCGCTGCGCAGGCCACCACAATGAAAAATGCGATCACGTCGGTCACAATGCAGCCAACAATAACGTCCAGGCGGCACAGTCCGTAGTGCCGTTGATCGATGCCTTTCTCCACTACTGCGGCCTGCAGGTAAAACTGCATCCAGGGCGTAATGGTGGTGCCAATCAATCCTACGATCATCAGCAGGTAGCTGGGATCGGAGCTCAGTTCCGGCGCGAAAGTCTGCTTCAAAGCGAGGTTCCAGTCCGGTTTGGCCAGGTAGGCTGAAATCGGATAAGCGAAATAAATCAGCGAAGCGAGAATTAGAATGCGTTCAACGACTTTGTAGCGTCCACGCACGATGATGGTCCACACTAGAGCTGCGCCAATGGGAACCGTGATGTACTTACTGACTCCGAAAATGCCCATCCCGGACGCCAGGCCTGCAAATTCCGAAATGATGTTGCCGAAATCCGCGAAACCCAGCACCAGCATGGTGAAGAAGGTCGCCCGCAAGCCGAACTCTTCGCGGATGAGGTCAGACAGGCCTTTCCCTGTGATCGCGCCCATGCGCGCCGCCATCTCCTGCACGACGATCAGCGCGATGGTGGTGGGAATCAGTGTCCACAGCAGGGTATAGCCGAAGCGCGCGCCTGCTTGCGAGTAGGTGAGGATACCGCCAGGATCGTTATCGACGTTCGCAGTGATAAAACCCGGACCGAGCACGGCCGCGAACGCCGCGATACGCGCCCCGGTCAGGGCAAAGATCGATCTCCTACGAACGGCGGTCTGCGGCATCCCTGTTCATTGTCAATCTTCCAGTTTTGCGCAGTATCGTTTCAGCCATGTGATAAACGGTGGTGTCAGATCCAGATTTCAAATGGCCAAGCGCGATGTAGAACGCGAACTGGAAGCGCTCAGCGGGACTACCGATTCCGGTGTGCTGCGGAAAGCGCTCCGAGACAAAATAAATCTGATTGCAGCGAAAGCCGCGGCCATTGTCGCGCGCCTGAAACTGCGGACTCTTATACCGGAACTACTGACGGCTTACGACCGGCACTTCCGGGACGCAGCGAAAACCGATCCGCAGTGCTGGGCCAAGGCGGTCCTTGCCAAAGCGCTCAAAGATCTCGAGTGGGCGGGGTCCGAACCCTTTGTCCGTGGCGCATCCTACGTGCAATGGGAGCCCGTGTGGGGCACCGAAGCGGATTCGGCGGGAACGCTCCGCGCTACTTGCCTGCTGGCGCTTCCCTTTTGTACGGATCTGCTGCGCGATGAGAAACTCATGTACCTGATGCGCGGCCTCAGCGACCGTTTGGCTCCGGTGCGCCTGGAGGCAGCGCGCGCACTCGAACAGATCGGCGGAATGGAAGCGGCTTTGCTGCTCCGGCTCAAGGCTCGCTTCGGCGATATCGATCTCTCCGTAACCGGTCAGGTTTTCGAGTCGCTGCTGAGCGTCGAGCGGGAGCCAGCCATTCCCTTTATTTTGGAAGCAATCACCCAGCGCGGCGAACCGGACAAAAATTGTGACCTGGCTGAGCAGGCCGCTTTGGTGCTGGGGGCTTCGCGCTTGCCCGGTTCGACGGAAGCTCTTATCGCCTGCTTCCGCGAGGTTCGTTCGGCGAACCTGGGTGAGATTTTGTTGCGCTCTCTCAGCATCTCCCGGCTCGACAAAGCTCTCGATTTTCTAGTCAAACTTATCGTCGAAGGCCGGCAGCCAGAGGCCATCTCCGCACTTTCAGCTCTGGAAATGCACAGTGCTTCGCAGGAGGTTGCCGCGCGAGTTCGAACGGCTGTCGCGGAACGGGACAGCGAAGCAGTGACTGCCCACTGGAGCCGCCTCTTTACGGCTCGCTAACCAGCAGCGGCTTGTTACGATGACTTGAAAGCCCAAATTGCAGGCGTTCAAACTGCAACTTCTAAAACCGTCAGATGATTCGACCTTTCCGCGGAGTACTTCCCCGCATTGCGCCTTCCGCCTATATTGATCCCAGCGCCCAAGTGGTAGGTGATATCGAGATTGGAGAACGATCGAGCGTATGGCTCAACGTCAGCATGCGCGGCGACGTTAACTACATCCGCATTGGCAGTGAAACCAGCATTCAGGACAACACTGTTCTTCACGTGGAACGTGATGCTTATCCACTGTTGATCGGCAATCGCGTTACCGTGGGGCACAGTGCTGTTTTGCACGGTTGCATCGTCGAAGATCGGGTTCTGATTGGCATCGGCGCGATCGTTTTGAACGGAGCGCGTATCGGTGAAGGATCGGTAATTGCGGCTGGAGCCCTGGTGACGGAGCGCACGCAGATTCCGCCTCATTCGCTGGTGATGGGAAGCCCTGCCAAGGTGAAGCGCGAAGTGACTCCGGAAGAGCGCACCCGTTTCGACACCAACTGCGACAACTACATCGAAATGACGGCGATCTACAAGGAACAGCAGCCTTGATTACCAGTGTGAAGGGAATGCGGGACATTCTTCCGCCTTCCAGCCAGGCGTGGAATCATGTGGAATCGGTTGCCCGGCGCATCTTCGCGCAGTTCAACTATGCCGAGATACGAACGCCCCTGTTAGAAGAAACATCTTTGTTTGCGCGCAGCGTTGGCGCAGAGACCGATATCGTCAGCAAAGAAATGTACACGTTTGAAGATCGCGATGGCAATTCGTTGACCCTGCGGCCAGAAAGCACGGCCTCGGTCATCCGGTCTTACATCGAGCACCGGCTCGATCAGCGTCCCGGGCTACAGAAGCTTTACTACATGGGCCCGATGTTCCGGCGCGAACGTCCCCAGAAGGGCCGCTACCGGCAGTTCTATCAAATCGGTGCGGAGGCTATCGGATCGGACTCGCCGGCGATCGATGCCGAAGTGATTGAGATGGCGGTGCGTATTCTCGAAACCCTGAAAGTGAAAGGCTTCCAGCTGCTGATTAATTCGGTAGGAACCAAAGAGTCTCGCGCCCGCTACAACGAAGCGTTGAAGATCGAACTCGAAAGTGTCGCGCCGAAGCTTTGTTCCGATTGCCAACGCCGCGCTGTTACCAATCCGCTTCGCGTACTGGATTGCAAAGTGCCTCAAGATCAACCGCTGATCGACCAGCTGCCCTCGATTCTCGATTATCTGGACGATGCCGATAAAGATCACTTCCTGCAGGTCCGGCGGTTCCTCGACGATCTTGAAATTAAGTATCAAGTCCGGCCGCGGTTGGTTCGCGGTCTCGATTACTATGCCCGCACGACATTCGAGATCACCCATGGAGCTCTGGGCGCGCAAAACGCGATTCTAGGGGGCGGCCGCTATGACGGCCTCGCGGAGAGCCTGGGATCGAAAGTGCCTGCTCCCGGGATTGGCTTCTCCATCGGCGAAGACCGTCTGGTGATGACCGTCGAAGAAGGGCAAACTTTACTCGCCGCCAAGCTGGCGGTCTATATCGCGCCCATGGGCGAAGCCGCCCTGCGCCATTGCGCTGTGCTGGCGGGAGAACTGCGGCGTAACGGCGCCTCGGTGGAAGTGGGAACGGATCGCAAGCTGAAGCGCATGCTGGAACTGGCGAATAAGCTGGAAGCTCGCTACACGCTGCTGGTGGGCGACGATGAACTGGCGGCCGGCAGCTACAAATTGAAAGACATGATGAGCGGAGAGCAAAGCGACGTTTCGCGCGAAGCGCTGCTCGAGAGATTGAGAAACGATGGCTGAAGTGAAATTGGATTTTCTGGGTGACCTGCGGCGGACCCATAATTGCGGCGAGCTGCGCGCCAGCGATGCCGGGAAGACTGCCGTTCTGATGGGATGGGTCCATCGGAGGCGCGATCTGGGTGGCGTTATATTTATTCACCTGCGCGACCGGGAAGGTATAACCCAGCTGGTCTTCGACGTTAGTAAGGATGCCGCCGCGCATCAACGCGCACAGGAATTGAGCTCCGAGTTTGTGATTGCGGTGGAAGGGCGAGTCGCGCTCCGCACACCCGATACCATGAACTCTAATATCGCAACGGGCGAGGTGGAGATCGCGGTAGAGAAGTTATGGATTCTGAATGAATCGCGCACGCCGCCGTTCCCCCTTGAAGACAACGTAGACGTAAAAGAAGACGCCCGCTTGAAGTACCGCTACGTCGACCTGCGCCGGCCGCGGATGCAGCGCAATATCATGATGCGCTCGCGGATCACGTTTGCCATCCGGCAGGCGCTGTACGAGCAGGGCTTCCTCGAGATCGAGACGCCCTTTATGACGCGCTCGACTCCTGAAGGAGCTCGCGATTATCTGGTCCCCAGCCGGGTGCAGCCGGGCAGCTTCTACGCGCTTCCTCAATCGCCACAGATCTTCAAGCAGCTGCTGATGGTGAGCGGCTATGAACGCTATTTCCAGATTGTCCGCTGTTTCCGCGACGAAGATTTGCGGGCCGACCGGCAGCCGGAGTTTACGCAAATCGATCTTGAAATGTCATTCCCGCAGGAAGAGCAGATCTTCGAAGTGATCGAACCGCTGATCTGGCAGGTCTGCCAGGCCGCCGGAAAACCCGTGGAGCAGAACATCCCCCGGATTACTCATGCCCAGGCGATGCGAAGCTACGGCAGCGATAAACCGGATCTTCGCATCCCGCCGTTTCACTGCGTGGAAGATCTGTTTGCCGGGACCAACATCGTGGAAGAGGGAATGCCGCTGGTGGCGATTCATATTCCAAAGGTGGGGCAGATCAGCCGCAAGGAACGAGACGAGATCAAAGCTGCCGGGCAGGAACGGGGCTTGCGTGTCTTTGACGACATGAAGCGCATGGAGCGCGACTTTCCCGATCAGATCGTTAAGGTTCGTGCCCGCATTCAGCCCGCCGAAGATGACCTCTTGATTCTCACCTCGTGGTCCGGCGCAAAAAAGGGTGCGCTTCCCGAACAGACCGCCTTGCTCGCTTGCGGCCATTTCCGTCTCCAGCTTGCTTCCCGTTACAACGAACGGCATCAACTGCTGAATCCCGACACTCTGAAATGGCTCTGGGTAGTCGAGTTCCCGATGTTCGAACGTGACGAGGAAGAAGGTCGCTGGAATGCCGCGCACCATCCGTTTACCTCGGTCCACGACGAAGACCTGGACAAGCTGGCGGACGATCCAGCGCATTGCCGGGCCAAGTCATACGATTTGGTTTTGAACGGTGTCGAGCTTGGTTCCGGCTCCATCCGTATTCACCGGCGCGATGTTCAGACCAAAGTTTTCGCGGCTCTCGGATTCAGCGAAGAAGAAGCCAAGCGGCGTTTCGGGTTTCTGCTCGAAGCCCTGGAGTACGGTGCGCCTCCGCACGGCGGCATTGCGCTGGGGCTGGATCGGCTGGTGATGATCCTGGCAGGTGAGCAGTCCATCCGCGAAGTAATTCCGTTTCCAAAGACCGCCAAAGGGACCGATTTAATGTGCGAAGCGCCCTCGACAGTCCCTGACAGACAGCTGCGCGAGCTCGGCATCCGCCTGATCGCGCAACCCTAAATCTAGTGCCATACTGGCCCTATGGCGACTTCCACGCTCATTCCAGTAGAAGAATATCTGCGAACAGTCTACCGTCCCGACTGCGATTATGTGGACGGCTTTATTGAGGAGCGGAATTTGGGTGAACTTAGTCATGGTTGGGTTCAAGGCAATGTCGTAGGCGCATTCAGATCTCGTTACGAAGCGACCGGGTTAGCGGCGATTCCGGAGTGGCGCTTCCAAATCGCTCCAACGCGTTTCAGGGTGCCAGATGTTGTCGTAACCCTTGGTAGGCCGCGGGAACAGATACTCACTCAGCCACCGATGTTGTGTGTCGAAATTCTATCGCCAGAGGATCGGGCAGCGCGCGTTAATGCTCGGATTCGTGAATACCTCGAGTTCGGTGTCCCCGCGGTGTGGCTGATCGATCCGGAGCGTAAGACGCTGACGATCTACCGGCGCACTTCGTTTGAAGAGGTTGCGGGACCGAGCGTGCGGGTGGATGGATCCGATGTTGACATTCCTTTGGCGGAGATATTCGACTGATGGCGGACATGGCGACCTCTTTATTTGTTCCGGTCGAGGAATACCTGCGCACTGTCTACCGGCCAGATTGCGATTACGTGGACGGTGTGGTGGAGGAGCGCAATTTGGGCGAAGTAGACCATGGGTATGTCCAAAATAATATAGGCGCAGCCTTTAAATTCAGGTCTCGACAGACAGGACTGATCGCGATCATAGAGTGCAGGGTTCAGACGAAACCGACGAGATTTCGTATTCCAGACGTAGTTCTTACTTGGGGAAAACCGCACGAACAAATAGTGACGCAACCGCCGGTATTATGCGTCGAAATTCTCTCCCCTGAGGATCGGCTGGAACGAATCAAAGTTCGCATCCAGGAATATCTTTATTTTGGCGTTCCGTCGGTCTGGCTGATCGACCCGGAAGCCAAAACGCTCATCATCTACCGGAAGGATTCCTTCGAGCCGTTAAGCGGGTCTACTGTCCAGGTACATGGTACAGACGTGGAAATTTCATTGAGTGAGATTTTTGACTAGTGGCGGATATGGCAACCTCTTTGTTTGTTCCGGTGGAGGAATACCTGAGCACCGTCTACCGCCCTGATTGTGAGTATGTGGATGGGGTGATTGAGGAGCGGAACTTGGGCGAATACAATCATGGTCGGATCCAAAGCAGAATTGCGACCGCATTCGGAGCCCGGAACAAGGTCACGAGATTGGAAGCAATCACAGAGTGGCGGTTCCGCCTGAGTCCGACTCGCTATCGTGTCCCGGACGTAATTGTAATTCGTGAAGGGTCGCAGGAACGTGTCCTTACTCAGCCACCTCTCTTATGCATCGAGATTCTCTCGCCGGAAGACCGCGCCGGGCGGGTCAATGCCCACATCCGGGAGTATCTCGATTTCGGCGTCCCCGCCGTCTGGCTAATTGACCCGGAAGCCAAAACGCTCATCATCTACCGGAAAGATTCCTTCGAGCCGGTAAGCGGCCTTAAAGTGCGAGTGGACGGAACCGATGTCGAAATTCCTATGGCGGAGATCTTTGAATAATGGCTCGAATCCTGGCTATTGGCGGCGTATTCTTCAAGTCAGACGATCCGCAGAATCTGAATCAGTGGTACCGGCAGCATCTCGGCATCCAGACCTCTGGAAGCGACGGAGCGATATTTCCCTGGAGGCGAGATGACGACCCTGACCGGAAAGAGATGACCGTGTGGTCGGTGTTCTCCAGTTCAACGAATTACTTCGAGCCGAGCCCTTCCAGTTTCATGATCAATTACATCGTTGACGATCTGGACTCGATTCTCGATGAACTGAGGGCAGCAGGTGTAACCGTGGACGGGAAACGGGAAACCGGCGAATTCGGAAAGTTCGCTTGGATCGCGGATCCCGACGGCAATCGAATCGAATTATGGGAACCGCTGAGGGCTCCCGCGCAGAACTAAGCTTTGACCGGATGATCGCTAGCCTTCCAGTTTTTCTCATCCCAATATTTGACTCTGCCGTCGCGGTAAGACTCTACCGACAAGCTGATCAGGATCTGGGCGTGGGCGGCGGTTTCCACATCTAAGTGTGGCTTCTCCCGGGTGCGCATGCACTTTAGGAAATTGCCGATATGCGCTTGCATCATGTCGTATTGCTCGACTGGAATCTTCTTCTCTTCGTCGCCAAACTTGTAACCCGGGAAAACATGCCTTCCGGGTTCACCTTTAATGCGGACCTTCTCAGGGCGAAGAATGATGTTCTCTGTTTTGCCTTCGAACATTCCGTGTTCGACCATAATGATGGTCCCTTCGTGTCCTCGAATGAGTCCAGGAATGTGCTGGCTGTTGGCCATGGAAGAACTGAGAACCAGTGAATGCCCTTCGGCGTAATCTGCCAGAAGATTATAGGTATCGGGCACCTCGCGGTCATCTGTGAAGATATACTTGCCGCCCGCGGCCATGACCTTAGTTGGAAACTGGGGCTTGTCCCAGCAGATGTTCAGCGGGGCAACGACATGGAAGAAAAGATCGGTGGCGATGCCGCCAGAATAATCCCAGTACTTCCGGAAGCGGAAGAACCGGTCGGCGTCGTAAGACCGCGAAGGCGCTGGACCGAGCCAGGTTTTCCAATCGATGTAATTCTCGCCCTTTGCGTCCGGACCGGCTTCGGCATCAATGGGATAGTTCCACTCCCCTTCAATGCTGTTGCGATGATAAGAGCCCTGGCTCATGATCATTTTGCCGATCATGCCCTCGGCGATCGCTTTCTTGGCCTGATACCACTGATCGGCTGAAGTAGTTTGCGAACCCACCTGGACGACGCGCTTGGTCTCGCGCACGGTGTCCATCAACTGCTTCGTTTCCTTGATGGTGTGGCACATGGGTTTTTCGAGGTAGACGTCTTTCCCTCCGTCCATGGCCTCCAGTGCGATCGGGGCGTGCCAGTGATCGGGGGTCGCGACGATCACGGCGTCTACGTCGGGCATGGCAAGAATCTCGCGGTAATCGAGAGTGCCCTTGGCGTTGTATTTGGAAGCTTGCAACTGCTTGCGCTTCTCGTAAACATCGCAAACTGCAACGATCTGGCAGGCGCTATTGTTGGCTTCTCCGTATTTATGGAAAGAAGCGGCATCGGAACTGCCGCGCCCTCCGCAGCCGATAACGGCCACATTGATGCGATCGTTTGCGCCCAACACGCGGCCCGGTTTCATTTTGTTGTTGCTCTTTGCAAACACGGTGTTCGCAATCGCGGCGCCTGCTCCCAGGCCTCCTGTGCGTTTTAGAAAGTCTCTACGATCCATAAATGTGCGCTCCAAATTCCCAGAATTTACGTTCGTTTACAAGTCTATCCAACTAAGCCGCCTTCTCGATTTATGTGAGACACTGACGCCAGATGGCTAGCTCATCGCGCGCGGCCTTCTCCTACCCCGCTTTCCGCCGCTTCATGCCGGCACGCTTCCTGACGACTATCGCTTCCGAGATGCAGTCCATCGCGGTGGGATGGCAGATTTATGAGATTACCCATCGGGCTCTCGATCTCGGGCTGGCTGGCTTGGCGCAATTTCTGCCCGGCATTTGCCTGTTTCTGCTAGCCGGGCAAGTGGCAGACCGCTTCCCGCGCAAACGGATTCTTCAAGTCTGCTATCTGAGCTTTTCGCTCTGTTCTGCTTTGCTGCTGACGATGACCTTAAAGGGTATCCGTTCTCCCTATCCCATCTATGCGGTGCTGCTGCTCAACGGCACGGTAAGAGCGTTTAACGGTCCGGCCAGCCAGGCGATCGTGCCCTCACTTGTTCCGCTGCCGATTCTGGCGAATGCGATTGCATGGGGCTCTTCAGTTTTCCAGACCGCAACCATTGCTGGTCCCATGCTGGGCGGCGTCTTGTATGGGTTACAGCGGAGTCCGGTGATCGTTTACAGCCTGGCCAGCGTCTCGACAATTATGGCTTTCACGTTCCTGAGTTTTGTTGCCGCGCCCACAGCCGCATCGAAGGGTAGAGTTGCGGCCTCGGCGGGAATGTTGTCGGACGGGCTGAAGTATATCTGGCGCAATAAGCTGGTCCTCGGAGCCATCTCGCTCGATTTATTCGCCGTTCTGCTGGGTGGCGCGGTGGCGCTGCTGCCGGTTTTCGCCGATGAAATTTTGAAGAGTGGAGCAATCGGGCTTGGAATTCTGCGAAGTTCGCCGGGGGTGGGAGCGGTCATCACTGGAATACTGGTCGCGCACCGCCCCATTCGCAGACGGGCGGGCTCGACCATGCTGGTTTGCGTCTTCCTGTTCGGAGTGTTCATCGTGGTATTCGGTCTCTCCCACAGCCTGGTGCTTTCGGTAGTGGCGCTGCTGCTGGCGGGCGCGGTCGATACAGTCAGCGTCATCGTCCGGCACACCCTGATTCAGCTGGCCACTCCAGATGAGATGCGTGGCCGCGTAAGCGCTGTCAACATGGTTTTCATCGGGGCATCGAACGAATTTGGGCAGTTCGAATCCGGTCTGACCGCTCACTGGTTCGGTACGGTTGCGGCGGTCATTCTGGGCGGAGTGGGAACCATGGCCGTGGTTCTGGCCTGGAGCTGGATGTTTCCCGGTCTGCGAACGCTGGATCGCCTGGAAGAGACTGCCCCGGTTCCCATCGGCAAAGAAATCACTGCCCGGGAAGCGAATGCCCCCTTCTAAGGCTTAGGCGTCCAGCGCATGCCGTCAGCAAAGACGAATCGCGCTTTCCACTCCGGTCTTCTCGACTCGTTCGCTGCCTTATTTACTGGCAATCCCCAAGTGCCGGCCGGATGCAGATCTTCAGGCCGCTTCACTTCGGCAGTCAAGCCACATACCAGCCCAGTTTCTGGAAAACTCACGGCCACCTCAAATCTGGTGATCGGACTCACATACTTGTCTTCGACACTGAATGTCAGATACTCATCGTCATGCACTTGGACGTGCAAGACCGCCGGTTCAGCAGCGACAATACGGACCGCGACGAGTGCGAGAAACATCGATCTCAACATCTGGAACTCCTACGCTCAACCTATATCAAAACGGTTGCACAGGAACAATCCCCAAAGCTTACAATTCGAACCCCGGATGACGGTCAGTCTGCTTCTGCGATTCGAACCCAAAACGAAAATTGCCGGCTTCGAGCATTCAAGCGCCCGAAGCCGGCAGGTGTTGAGCTTAGAGTTTTTACTTTTCGCCTGCGATTAGCACCAATTCCGACTGAGTAGTAGCGCTCGCTCCCCAGAGTGCTCGATTACTCCAGATGGCGGAAGCGCCCCACGTCGCGCGTTGGGCATCGGTGGCGGAAGCGCCCCACATCGCGCGTTGGGCATCGGTGGTGGAAGCACCCCACATCGCGCGTTGGGCATCGGTGGTGGAAGCACCCCACATTGCCCGCGCCCCCCAGAGGGCTTTGTTATCGGACAGAATTGAGTTGCTCCAGACAAAGTTCGCACCCCAGAGGGCCCTATCGGCGTTCACCGATGCGGCACCCCACATGGCTCGGTCAGAGAAAACCGAAGAATGATCGAAATCCAGAGACACATCACCAGTGTTGAAATCGAAGGCGGCAGTCGGCGAGAGGGCCGTGACATCAGAGGGTACTTGCTTGACCATCTCCAAGGCGGCAGAGAGGTTCATATAGCCGGCCCCAACCGTGAAGATGTCGTAGTAGCTGGTGTAGGTATTTCCAGTCGCAGCGTCGATCACAGTGCTCGAATCAGGAAAGCTCTTAGTGGAGGTCTTCATGAGTAGCATCTTTACTTGATCGGGTGTCAGACCAGGGGCCGCTTGCAGAAGGTCCGCAACAGCGCCGCTCACGACAGCGGCTGCCATGCTGGTGCCACTCAACGTAAAGTAGTTCGGCGAGTACCCGAAACCGATGCGGGCATCCTCCGGCTGAATGTTGGGATCAGAGGGCACATTGGGCTGGCTAACTGGGGAAGCAGATCCGTTGAAAACTTGATAGGACGAGAGCAGCGGGATGTTCGCCGGCATCTCGAGCGGCAGGCGCGAATTGCTGGCCCGCAAGGAAACAATCTGATTGCCAGGCGCAAGAATGTCGGGTTTCACGATGTGATCGACCGCAGTAGGTCCTTTCGAGCTGTAGCTGGCGATCTGATCGTCCGCGGTTTGCGGCGTTCCCATGGTTTTCATTGCGCCGACAGTAATCACGTAGGGGTCGTTGCCGGGCGAGGTAATAGTTCCGTAGCCTTCATTTCCGAAGGAGTTATCGCGGCCTTCATTACCGGCCGAGACTACAACCACGATGCCCGCCTTCCAAGCTGCTTCGACGGCTTGGCAAAGAGGGTCGTCTTGGTAGCTTTCTACTACCGGGCGGCCGAGAGATAGGTTAATGACGCGGATTTTGTATTTGTCTTTGATCTCGATAGCCCGATCGATGGCTGCGATCACATCGCTATCGTTTCCTTGGCCTTCACCGTCGAGGACTTTCAGATTGACCAGACTAGACCCTGGTGCCATGCCGAAGAGCTGCGAGGTGCATTGCAGGCAAGTAGAACTCTTGGCGTTCGAGGCGATGATACCTGCAATGTGTTGCCCATGTCCGAACCAGTCAGGCGCATCGTTGCTCTTGCCGCCTCCCCGACTTCCGGGGCGGTGGCCGGAATTAGAGTTAGAGAAGAAGCCCGTGAAATCTTCCGCGTAAGCGATCCCCTTCTTACCGCCTAGGTTCCCGTCCGGGTTCATGCCGCTGTCGATGACAGCCACTCCGATTCCCGAGCCATCGAAGCCGGCCTTCCAAACGGCAGGAGCGCCGATTGCCGCGGCCGCGTTGGCCAGCTTGCGACGTACCTTTCTGTCAGCGGAAATGAACTTTACGTCCGGATCGCCGGCGAGGGTATCGAGAGCCGATGGCGGCAGCAGGTAAGTGCCGCCTTTAAGGTTTTTGTATTCGGAAAGTGTCGTGCCGCCGAGAGCGGATATCTTCTGTGAGACAGAAGCGGAGGCTGCGGTATCCCATTGAATGATGACTCGGACTTTGCCGTCGTCGGTCGCTGGGACTTCGGCTTTCAGATCGTTCGAAAGTTTAGATTTGTGGGGTGCGCCGCAACACAGGATAGCTGTTGCCAGGAGCAGAGACGCGATTTTTTTCATTTCAGATATGTCCTTTAGTTTGGTGTTTTAGGCTGGCAACTAATTGCCACACAGCAGGACTATCGGCAAACTGAAATCAAATCTGAAGAAGGTAAAGGATCAGGAATACCCGGCTAATTTAGTACCAAAGTTTTCAGGAGGCGGGAGTTCAGGCGGCAAGTCCGGATCTTGAAATCTTGGGGCTCAGGGCAAGAGAGAACCGTGCCGTAAAGGTGAAGGTGCTGCCCCTTCCCTCGGAGCTCTCTACCGAAAGGTGGCCTTGCATAAGCTGCACCAACCTCGTGCAAAGAGCAAGTCCTAAACCCGTGCCACCGAACTGACGAGTAGACGAGTTGTCGGCCTGGGAAAAAGTCTCGAATATAGACGATTGCTTCTCCTTCGGAACGCCAATTCCCGTGTCGCTAACTGCGAACCGCAACGTGCAGGTATCGGGAGCCACGGCCAGTGTGGAAACGTCGAGCGAGACGGCGCCGGCGCGGGTGAATTTAACAGCGTTGTCGAGCAGATTGAATAGGATCTGGTGCAGACGAGCAGCATCGCCGACCACCTGAACGGGGAGATCGGGCGCAAGATTCACATTCCAAGCAAGACCTTTTTCAGCGGCACGGATAGACAAATGACGCCCGGCCTGGCTGACAATCTCGGGAATCTGGAAGGGAAACGATTCCAACTCAAGTCTCCCGTCTTGCAGCCTTGAAAAGTCAAGAATGCCATCGACGATCCGCAGAAGCGAGTCGGCAGAGAGTTTGATGATCTCGAGATACTCACTTTGCTCGGCATCGAGCCGAGTCGAAGAAACCAGATCGGTCATCCCCATGATGCCGTTAATGGGAGTCCGGATCTCATGGCTCATGTTGGTCAGGAATTCCGATTTAGCGCGGCTGGCGGCGTTAGCTTGGAGTTCGGCGGCTTTGCGGACCTCGATCTCAGTTTCGAGCGCGCAGTTAGCAATCGACAACTCCTGGGTACGTTCCTGCACTCTGACTTCGAGCTGATCACGCGATTCACGCAGTTCCAGCGTGCGTTCATCTACCAATCGAACAAGCTTGCGCGCTCTATCTTTCAGCTGCCGGACCCGAATTTTGTGAAGCCCGAAGATGCTGCTTCCTAAAACGAAAGGCACTAATAAGGCGAACCAGGTGGTCTCGTAGAACGCCGGTTGCACAGAGACTGGTATAGCGGACTGGTTTTCAACACACGAATCATGGACGCAGGCTTTGATCCGGAAATTGAAGTCACCCGCAGGCAGATTGGTGTAGTAGGCGATGCGGCGATTGGCGGCGTTGACCCAGCCCTTATCGAAACCCTCCAACTGATAGAAGAAACTCAATTTTTCGGAACTTGCCGCGCCAGGGGCAGTGAAACGGAATTCAATCTGCTTCTTTCCTGGCGGAATGACCACCGGTCCCAAAGTCGATAGCGGCTTATCGTCATCGATGACCGACTCAAGGAGCGGCATAGAAGCAGCGGCGGGAGGCGCAAGCGCTTCTCTGGGATCAATAGAAACGACCCCCTTCAGGGTGGGGAACCAAAGCCGGCCATCAAAGGCTAACCATCCAGCAGGTTGAAAACCTCCATTGCATTCCCGGCTCTTCATGCCATCGGCAAGATTGAAGGTACGAGTGCGAAGCGTCGATCTGCTTCCGGAGAAAAAATCCGCTATATCGCTCTTTCGAATGCTCTGAATGCCGCGATTGGAGCTTAACCAGAGATTGCCCAGGTGATCGTCGAGAACCTGCAAGATAGCGTCGTCGATGAGTCCCGCCGGCTTGGATAGATTTTGGAATTTACCTTTAGCGAGACGGCTCAGACCCGCAATGGTGCTCACCCACAGACCACCGTCCTCGTCTGGCAGAAGAGAGTAGACAACGTTGCTGGGCAAGCCGTCACGAGTGGTAAATCGACGCAAACTCAAAAGGCCTTCGTCAAGCGACAATAGGCCACCACCGTCGGTGGAAACCCAGAGCCGGCCTTGTTTATCCCGGGCAAAAGAGGTCACGACCTGGTCAGGCATCCCCTGCGCAGCCGTGTAAGCGGTCCATCCGGATCCATTCCGGTGAGCGATAGCGCCGCGTGCTCCAACCCAGAGAGAACCGTCGGAATCCGAAAATACGGCCATTATTGCGCCTGTTAAGGGAAGACTATCGCGTTGAGTGTAAGCCTTGAACTTATCTCCTTCCAGACGAGCAAGGCCCTTGCGGGTACCGGCCCACAGGGTGCCGGAACGATCCTCCGTCACAGAGAGCACCAGATTGTCCGGGAGACCATCCTTTTTTGTGAACCGCGTGGCGGCGTTTTCCTTCCAGCGGGTGAGCCCTCCATCGGAACCAATCCAAATAGCGCCGGAGTGGTCCTGATAAACGGCCAGGCTGACGTCGCTTACTAGTCCCTGGGCGGAAGTAAGAGATTTCACGACGCCTTCGCGCAGCGAAAATAATCCAGTGTCGGTGGTTCCGGCCCACAGCGTACCTGTCCTGTCTTCAAACAGAGACCAAATGCCTGCAGCTTTATCCGAATCGGAGATTCTCCCATTGATTAGGTGGTGCAGGCCAGCCTCCAGCGTGCCTATCCAGATCGAATGGGAGCTATCTTCGAGAATTGAAAAGATCGTCGATCCATTCAGCCCTGCAACTGGAAGAAAGGGACCGCGGTCATTCGCTTGACGCGAAAACAGTCCGCTGCGAGTGCCGATCCATAGCGCGTTCCGGCTATCTATGAAGAGCGAACGAACATCGTTGCGATTAGAGCCAAACGGGACCAGAGAAACAACCGTTGCGCCATGACGGATCTGGGCCAGGCCACGCTGAGTGCCGATCCAGATATTGTTTTGAGGATCGGAAACGATGGAGAAGACCGAGTTGGCCGGCAATCCCTCAGCGCTTCCAAAGTGCTCGAGTTCAGCGCCCAGAGAACGGAACAAACCCCGGCCTTCGGTACCGATCCAGAGCGCTCCCAGCCGGTCCTGATGCAACGACAGAATGGTTTCCTCCTTGAGGCGCTTCTGCCAAGGAGAGGCTTCGAAGTGGTGGTTCTGATAACAGAGCAGGCCGCCGCCGTGAGTCCCAATCCAGAGGGTGTGGTTCCGATCCACCAGCAGCGCAGTGATCGTGTTGCTGTGCAGGGAAGGCGTGTTGCTAGTGTCAAAGACGGAAAACTGAAACCCATCGAAACGGGCAAGTCCGGCTTCCGTGCCAAACCACAGATAACCGTCGGGCGTCTGAGCTATGGATTTCACCGAGTTTTGCGGCAGTCCGTCCTCGGTTCGCCACGAGTGGCGAATGTACTGATCGAGCTGCAGACCGGGTAGTGACGCGGCCGCCGGTTTCTGAGAGTCTGAATCCGCACGCAAGAGCCCAGCATGTATGCCAACCCAAAGGAGAAATGTGAGCGTAACTCTTCCGCACCCGGGATAACAAGCGAGGAACGAAAATCTTACTCTTCCCGGGCGATCGGAATTGCGGTTCAGAATTTTCTGCAGCGGACCGGCCACATATATCTGGTCCGGTCAAGTTCTCGAAACTCTCAATTCCGGGTTAGCGTTTGGGCTTTCAGTCTAGATATTAGTACTGGAAATGATTACCGGATATCAAGATTTTACTAAGACTCGACGGCGACCCAGCCTTGCTTTTGGTTGCTCTCCCAAACCTTATCGAGCAGAATCATACCGTGCAGGCCGTCTTCGAAGGTGGGATACTCGACCGGTGCAGCGGGGTCGGCTATCTTTGCGTAGAAATGTTTAAAGACTTGCTTGTGCGAGTCATCGTAGCCCTCACTGTGCCCTCCCGGCAGGTCGGCGTAAGCCGCGGCGCCTGGATAGAAGAGCGACGCATCCTTAATAATGATCTGATTGGGTTCGTTCCGGTGCCCAATCCAGAGCGTATCGGGCTGTTCCTGGTTCCAGGCGACTCCAGACTTAGTGCCGAAAATCTCGAAAGCGAATTTATTTTTGCGTCCAGCCGACATCTGGCTGACCGTGAAAGTTCCGCGCGCGCGCTTGCCTAGCCGCAGCATAACCATACCGAAGTCCTCCGTGTCGATCGGAACACTTTCGTAGTCCTGATTTTCCGAGGCTTTTTTCGCTGAAAAGGTCTCGACCGAGCCCTTAGGCCGGTTTCGCGTCTCGTGGAAGGTCGCCAGATCGGCGCAGAGCGAAGTGATCGATTGTCCGGTCAAGTGCTGGATCATGTCCATCCAGTGGGAGCCGACATCGCCCATCACGCGAAGCCTTCCGTTAGCCGCAGAATCGAGACGCCAGTTCCAATCGGTTTCGTAGAGCAGCCAGTCCTGTGAATAGGTACCCTGGACGATCAGGATTTCGCCTAGATCCCCCGCTGCGATCATCTGCCGGATTTGCTGGACCGCGGGATAGTAGCGGAGATTATGCTGCAGGCAATTGAGCGCGTTCTTGGCCTTAACGGCTGCCACTAGCTTGCGGCCTTCCTCCACGTTCATGCACATGGGCTTTTCGCAGAGCACGGCTTTGCCTGCCTCGATAACGGCCATGGACATCGGAAAGTGGTCGGCGTTAGGCGTGCAAATGTGAACCACGTCGATCTCGGGACGGGCGAGAACCTCTTTCAAGTCCGCAGTAGCTAAAGGAATGCCCATAGAATCGGCAAACTGCGACGCTCGCTCCGGGCGGCTGCCGACGACCGCGGCGATCTCGGCATTTCCCAGGCGGCGCACGTTCTCGGCGTGCACTTTACCCATGAATCCGGTGCCGACGATGGCGGTCTTAATCTTTTTCATCTCGGAAAGTCTCCTCCCAGACAATCTACAACCCTGGCGATACAAACAATTTGCTGCTAATCTGTTTGGAATCGAGGTTCTATGGTGATTCGCATTCGCTGTAGCGGCTGGAACGGCTCTGTGCGGTACAACTTCGCACTGGCTGCCGGAGCGTTTCTGATGCTCCTGGCCTTAATTGCTTTCTCCTGCGCCCTATGGAGCTTTACTTCGGAGATGCAATGGACCGGTTCTTTCGTAATCGCCAGCGGGCGGTTTGCGAACTGGCGGTTTTGGCTCGTCGCGGCAGCCGGAGTTTCGCTAATTGCCCGCCTGCTTGGACGCTACGGTACAAGCGAGGAAAGGCCGGCTTCCAAATCGGGATTCCAATTTCCATAAGAGATCCCTTTTTGGGAAATTCGCCGGGCCGGTGGGAAATGCCGGAGAGAGTTCCCCTTCCCTGACGTCGGCGCGCGGAAAATGCGTCCGCTCTCGGGAGCAGCAAAATAAGCGGTTTCCAGTAGAAGCGAATTCTCAGCTAAGGTGGGTGAAAACGATAGAACGCCTTTTTCTTGTTTCCAGAGCCAATATTTTCTGAGCAAACCAGCGGACATCGGGCACATACGGTGATGGATATTTCGCGGCGCGGGACACCGGGAACCCTTCGGCCCGTCACGTGCATCGAAATCAGTAACTGAGGTCTAGTCGATGCCGAAAACTGAAACAACTGCCGTTCCGCTCCGGACCGAAATCCTTTTAACGTCGATTTCGGGAGGGATTCAGTCGTTTGTGGTTCCCGCCACCCGTTCCGTGGTGCGAGCGGGAAATTGGGCTGGCGAAACTGCCCAGAAGTTTGGCGCATTACTTTCAGATCTGATGGGTCCGGCGATATTTACGGTTTATTCGATGGCTGCCTGGAGCCTTGCGAGCAATTTGGGCTGGACCGATTCCTTTATCTTCCTTTCCGGTCCTTTAGCTAATTGGATAGTGTGGCTGGGATTGGCTATCCTTCTGAATGTTTCAGCCAGTGTTCTTAAACGCCACGTCTACACGGAATCTCCCAGTAAATAAGCTTCAAGGTCTCCAGCGATACTGCGGCAAGCTCCCGGCGGACGCCTCGAGCTTTGTTATTCTCAAGGAAGCCCTTCTCTTCTCATGTCTTTCAGTTCGCGTTCCTACGTGAATCGATATGCTCCTTCAAACCGGTTTCCAGCGGGCTTGAAGTGGCTGCTGATTGTCAACATCGGCATTTTTCTGCTGAACTATCTTCTACGAGCCAGCAACATTTCTATTTTCCAGGATCTGGCTCTGGTACCAGCGCAGGTTGTGCAGACGTTCGCTATCTGGCAATTGGCCACCTACCTGTTTCTGCACGCCACCATAAGCCACATTCTATGGAACATGCTGGCTCTGTGGATGTTCGGGGTGGAGATCGAGCGCATGTGGGGAACGGCGAAGTTCATTCGCTACTACTTTATTTGCGGTATCAGCGCAGGAGTCACGGTAGTTCTGGCCGCTTACCTTTTCGGAGGAGTGAACACTCCTACGATCGGATCTTCGGGCGCTATTTACGCGATTCTGGTTGCTTACGCAATTTTATTTCCCGATCGGACGATCTTGTTCGGATTTCTGATACCCATGAAGTCCAAATATTTCGTCATGATTATAGGCGCGATCGTTTTTCTACAGTCCTACTCGGAAGCGGTCAGCAGACAAGCAAGCGGGGTATCCACGGTAGCTCACCTGGGCGGACTGTTGACCGGATATCTGATGCTGCGGGGTCGGCGTTTGCGAATCCAAGTGCGGCAGCCGGCGGTATCGGCTTTCCAATCGTGGAAACTGCGGCGCGCTAAGAGGAAGTTTCAAGTATATCTGCGAAAGCAGGACCATAATCGAGACCGCCGCGTTCATTAGATTCTTCGAAGAAAGAAAACCGCGGCCGAGGCAAGGGAAATGAATTTTCAGAAAATCGGCGCGGTGTTAGCAATCGCGAATGTGATCGTTGTCGGCCTTCCGTTAGCTGGTGAACTCTTTGCAGTTCAGGCGCAAAGCGGTCCGCAACAGCAGAGCCAGGACTCCGTAGCCAAACCGAAGCGTCGGCCGCCGTCTCAGCAATCAGAAGATACGACGCCGGTTCCGGAAGAACCGCCGCCTGCGGAAGAGAAGCCTAAGATCCCGTCGGAGTTCAAACGCCCGAAGGAACCGATCCCCGATACGCCGAGCTTCAAGGCAAGCGCCACGACCGTCAATGTGGATGTCTCGGTGCTTGACAACAAGAATCAATTCATACCTCGCCTACCCGGGGATAAATTCCGGGTTCTCGAAGATGGAGTACCGCAGCAGATTACCCAATTCGGCCAGGGCGAAGCACCCATGACCATCTGCATGCTGATCGAATTCAGCGGCCGCTTTCAAGCGTTCTGGTCGCGCGGCTGGTACGAGACGCTACAAGCCTCTTACGGCTTTATGGACACCCTGAAGCCGAACGACAACGTGGCCGTGGTGGCTTACGATCTGAGGCCGACCATCCTCTCTGATTTCTCGCCCGACAAGCGTAAAGCGGAGGAAGCCATGAGCCGGCTTCGGATTCCCGGGTTCAGCGAATCGAACGTTTTCGATGCTCTGACCGACATGGCGGATCGCATGCAGAGCATCGAAGGCCGCAAAGCGATCTTGCTGTTAGGGACCGGGCTCGACACTTTCAGCAAGATTACCTTCGATAAAGCGCGGCGCTCACTCCAGGAATCCGGGGTGCCGATCTACACCATCAGCACGCTGCAAGCGGCACGGATTATGGCTGAAGCTTACGGCATGAATCCCATCACAAACATGGATTTTCTGCAAGCAGATAATGAGATGAGGACCTTCGCGAAAGAGACCGGCGGCATGTCGTTCTTTCCGCGCTTTATTGCGGAGTACCCCTCGGTCTTCCGGCAGATTGAAAACTCGTTACGAAGCCAATATTCGCTTTCGTATCATCCGACCAATCTCGCCAAGGATGGAAAGTTTCGCCGCATCAAGGTGGAACTGGTAAATCCCGAGACGAACGAACCGCTGCGGCTGGTTAATGAGAAGGGCAAAGCGATCAAATATCAGATCGTAGCGAAAGCGGGCTATAAAGCCCCCAACGAGGTTGATTGAGGAGTCAACAGCTTTTCGCGGCTGTCAAGGACTAAATGTTACGCCGATTGAGCGGCTTACAAATGCGTTGACACTTCAGGAGCGCAATGTTACCGTTCTTGAGTCTTGATGCGATCTGCTTCTCCTCACCGCGCTACACAATCAGCTCTAATTTTGCTAGTGGACGATAACAATGACGGGATTTTGGCGCGGCGCTCGGTATTAGAAGAGCTTGGCTATACAGTTGTGGCCGCAAATTCCGGCGAAGAAGCATTGAACGTGGTTGAAAATCAAGCAATCGATCTGGTGGTCACCGATTACAAGATGAAACCACTGAATGGAATCGAGCTCATCGCCCGCTTGCGGGAATTGCGTCCGCAACTTCCCTTGATTCTGCTTACGGGGTTTGCAGAACCATTAGGACTAAAGCCGGAGAACACAGGCGCGAGTTTAGTTCTGCAAAAGAGCGCAAATGAGTTAACTACTTTGTTGCGCAGCGTAAAGCGGCTGCTGCAACCGCCTCGAAAGCCGCCCAGCTCTAGTAGTACTCTGCCAAAAACTCCAGTACGAGCAAAGGGTGCAGGCCAGTAGTCTCACGGCCGATCGCGCACTGGGATGAGTGCGGCCCCGGCAGCATGCGATGTGTTCGTGCTGGGCGCGGGAGCGGCAGGGCTGATGTGCGCCATCGAGGCCGGCAAGCGCGGACGCCGGGCGGTTGTGATCGACCACGTGCGGAAACCCGCGGAGAAGATCCGCATCTCCGGCGGCGGCCGCTGTAATTTTACGAACGTAAACACATCGCCTGCCAATTTCCTTTCAGAAAATCCGCGCTTTGCGATTTCGGCTCTAACTCGCTATTCGCCCCAAGATTTCGTAGCTGCCATGGACCGGCACGGAATTGCGTATCACGAGAAGACTTTGGGTCAGCTTTTCTGCAATGGTTCGTCGCAGCAGATCATCGACATGCTGCTGGAGGAGTGCCGGAGAGCGAGCGTTACGATTCGAACCCAAACCAGCTTGCAGCTTGTCGAGAAGCGGGCGGACAAATTCCACGTTCAAACGCCGGGCCGGACCTACTGCGCAGACTCCTTTGTGGTCGCTTCGGGCGGCTTGTCTATTCCGAAGATGGGCGCAACGGGAGCAGGCTACGACATCGCCCGGCAATTCGGCATCACGATTATTCCCACGCAGCCAGCGTTGACGCCGCTCACCTTTGCGGCGTCAGATGCCCCGGCATGGCGGGAACTGGCGGGGATCGCGCTCCCTGCCCGGGTGAGTTCCGGCAAGCAGTCGTTCCGGGAAGCCATTCTATTCACACATCGAGGACTCAGCGGCCCGGCCGCGCTGCAAATATCTTCGTACTGGCGGCCTGCAGCGCCGGTGCGCATCGACATGACACCCGATGTGGATGCCAGTTCTGTGCTGCTGCGGGCAAAGGCGGAGAGTCCCCAGCAGGAAGCTGGGACAACATTGGCGACCTTGCTTCCGCGCAGGCTTTCCCAGGCTGTCTTGCAGCAGCAATTGAACGGGGCGGCCTCCGCGCGGCTTGGTTTCCTTCCCGACCGAAGCCTTCAGAAATTGGGCCGCGCGGTCAATGCTTGGATTTTGATTCCGGGAGGAACGGAAGGCTATCGTGTAGCCGAGGTCACCAGAGGAGGAGTGGATACGCGTGAACTCTCGTCGCAAACCATGGAAAGCAAGAAAGTCAAAGGGCTTTTTTTCATTGGTGAAGTGGTGGATGTCACGGGGCATCTCGGCGGGTTCAACTTTCAATGGGCCTGGGCATCGGGTTTCGCGGCCGGTCAGTCTGTGTAAGGGCTGAAAGTTCCCTGCTAAGCGGGCACCGCCGCGCAAATTGGCGTTGAGCAGATATTTGGCGGCATCGCGGCCGCTTTTCATGCGGTAGATGGTGTCGAGCGAGGCGCTGGGGGCGCCGCAGCGCGGGGCGACCAGATGGACCAGGCTGGTCGACGGTATCTTTAGCGCCGCGCAGGCTCTTGGCCGCCTGCGGCACGACATCTTCGCGGAAGAGATCGAGGTTGGCTTTACCGACTACGGACGTTTCCGGTGAGGTCCTCTTCAGAAGGCCCTTGTTCTTCAGCGCTGGAAACAGATCCTCGCCCCAATCGCGTGGGCGATTTTGGGGACCGGATGGGCCCTGTTCTTTCAACCGTTGGACTCGCTTCGGATTAGGCGCCAGAGTCGCGGTCGATTCGATCGAGGATGGGTTGAACGTGTTCACGGCCATACCTTTGTTCTAGCAGGTCGCTATAAAATTTGGATAGTGACGCGCCCTCCTCCCTGGTTAGTTCTAAGTCCTCCAATCCGCTGGCTCAAATGAGCCGTTCTCCGATCTCAAAGGCACGGCTGCGCGCTTTGCCTCCGGGATAAGTGCATGGTCTTTGATCAGAACCAGAGATTTGCTTGCAGCTAAGGCTTCGGGGGCGTACTGCGCTTAGGAGCGCAAAGTAGAAGTTATAGCGCCAAGCTCGAACTTACTTTTGTCGATTCTTTGCAGCAGTGCAGATAGCTGAGAGGGAGTGTCCGCGTGCCCAGCGCCAGCGTAAAAGGAGCAGTCGGGCAGTTGGCTATGCGTTTCCCGGCCAATGGGTGTTTTGCGATTCGAAGCCAACTGGTTAGGAGCGCATTTTCTGGCCGGCAAGGTTTGTTGGTATCAGCGGCCTCGCAGATAGCGGAGTAAGACCAGTGCGCTAGCGAGGTGAGCCATGCGGACAAAGTTACCGAAAAAGTATCGGTAGCTTACATCGAGGCGGCGGAAGTTTTGCGGCCAAGCGGCGTGAACACCAACCGGCGCGACGCCAAAAAGCTGGCCCGGTATTAACGCAACGGCGACCTGACGGCAGTCTGGGTGTCCGATGCGGCTCACTAAGCGCTGCGTGATCTGGTGCGGACGCCGCGAAGACTCCAAGCAAGATCAGCACCGGTCTCGCCAACGGCTGTGAAAGTTTCTGCCGCGGCAAGGAGCGCAAGCACGGGTCGATATCAAGAACAAGAGGAATGCCAACTTCGAACAGCCAGCAAGAAGTTCATCATGCTGGTGAAACGCGTTGCCCGGTTGGAACAAGCCATTGAGGAAGCCATCGCACGGCTCCACTGAGATTCGTTCGTTGATTGCAGCTTTACATTGGTTGCGCGGCGTTGCCCAGATGACGCAGTCACAATCGTGGCGGAAACCTGCTCGCGGAGCCGACTCCAAAATTCCCGTCAGTGGATGAGCTACGGCGGTCTGGTCTCGAGTGAATATTCCAGCTGCAACCGCATCCAAAGAGGCGTTCTTGCTAAGACCGGCAAGACTCATCTTCGGCGCGTGATGGTGGAAGCGCCCTAGGTCTATCAACATAGACCATGGGTCGGCAGCTTTCTGCTGAAAGGACAGCACGGTCCCGATCAGGAAATTGAATATATGGCCTGGGCAGCGCCATGGTTTGTGTACCCGCTACAAGAAACCTCGCGGCCGGCGGCAAAAATAAACCGTAGATCGTCACCGCTATAGCCCGCAAGTTGCTCGGCTTTGCCTGAGCCATCGCCGTCAAATCCAAACCGCAGCAGAAGCACCGGTGGCAGGCGACGGGCTGACGGTTAGGATAGCCCTCTGACGTTCTTATGATTCGGCCTGGTGCCCGGACTCCCGTCCCCAGTCCGCGGCAGCTCCCAACGATTTATGATCCTGCGGTTCCGACCAGCGGATATCAGAGTGAACAACCGATATCGGAAAGGGCGATGGATACTAAGTCAGAGTGTCCAATTCACCGATTTACCAACTTAGGGTTCCAACGATGGGCGGTGAACCGGCCACACTCGAGGCGTATGAAGGACAAGTGCTGCTGATTGTAAATACAGCGAGTAAATGCGTGTTCACATCGCAATATGCTGAACTCGAAGCACTGCACGACAAATATGGGGAGCGAGGCTTTGCGGTGCTGGGATTTCCTTGCAATCAGTTTGGCGGGCAGGAGCCCGGTACAACGGCAGAAATCCGGTCCTTCTGCGCTTTAACTTACGGTGTCCGGTTTCCCTTGTTCGGCAAGGTGGAGGTGAAAGGGACGTCTGCGCATCCCCTTTTTCAATATCTAACTTCTGCAAGGCGCGGCTTGTTTGGTACCAGCGCGATCAAGTGGAATTTCACAAAGTTCCTGGTGGATCGCGAGGGGCAAGTGACCGGCCGCTACGCTCCCCGAACCAGGCCTTCGGCGATTGCCCCCGCGATTGAGCGGTTGATTACTTGAGCTCGTTTCTTACTCCGCCCGGATGGCAATCAGTGGATCGGTACGGCTCGCGCGCCGTGCGGGCATCCAACTGGCGAGCAAAGCCACGGCCATCAGGAGCAATGCGGCCGGAAGAATATTGATCCAGTCGGCCGGCGCGGTCTGATAAAGCCATTGCGAGAGTAAGCGAGCTGTCGTTAGCGACAGCATTGTTCCTATCAATACCCCGGCAAGAGAGAGCCCGAGGCCTTGCCGCAGCACGAGCCCGAGCAGCCGCGCCGGGCTGGAACCGAGCGCCATGCGGATTCCGAATTCCTGCGTTCGACGGGCCGTCGTGTAGCTGAGAATGCCATAGAGCCCGATGGCCGCGATGACGAGCGTGCTTAGAGCAAACACGGCGAGAATAGACATTAGAAAGATCTGAGTGGCCACCGATAGAAGCAGATATTTGTCTAGGGTGCGGATCCGGTCGACCGGGATATTGAGATCCAGCTTTCTTATTGCGTTTCGTAGCATAGTTGCGGTATCGGACCGATGGCCATCTGTACGCAGCAGGACTGCCATATCGTTGTTAGGAAACTGCCCGGCCGGAATATAGACTTCCGGTTTTGCCTGCACATCGAGAGCCTGGCTACTGAGATCGGCAACCACTCCGACAATGCGCTTGGGTTGACTACCGCCCCATCCCAGTTTCAAAAGACGATTCTCTGCCGGGCCTCCGCCTAGAAAGCGGCGCACGAAGGCGCGGTTGACCAGCGCGACTCCAGGATGTGTTCCATCGACGGTGGCCGTCAAAAGGCGGCCGCTGATCAGCGGTATGCGGAGAACGCGAAAGTAATCCTCGCTGACAAATTCCAGATTGGTAGAGGGCAGCCCGGGCTCCGGCCGGCCAACGACTTGAACGGTCGTGCTGTTGTTGGTTCCGCTGAGAGGCAGATGCTCGGCGACGCTTACCGCCAAGACACCCGGTTGCGATTGCAATAAAACAATCAGATCCTTGAAGTAGTTGCGAACTCGGTCCGAGCCCTGCGGATAAAGCGTAGGAGGGAGACTTATTGTGCCTGTGAGGACGGAGTGCGGATCGAAGCCACGAGAGGCATTCAGGACATGAAGAAAGCTGTTGGTCAGGACCATCGCAGCGCAGCTTAAGACCATGCATACCGCAACCTGCGCCGTGATCAGTAAGGTTCCCATGCGCATTGTTCCCCGGCTGGGGCTGGATGCTCGCGCAGTGTCGCGGAGATCTTGCTGAAGATCGCGACGCCCTGCGGCTAGAGCGGGCACGATGCCTACTAGTATTCCGACTACCAGAGCGATGGCGAGAGAGTAAAGGAAAAGGGCGGTGTCTACCTTGACATCTCCGAGCCGCGGAGTGCCGGCGGGAGCAACAGCAACGCAGAACTTCACGAGGACTACCGCCAGCAGGAAGCCTGCGCCGCCGCCGCACAGACTCAAGCACACGTGCTCGATTAGAATCTGGCGAACGAGGCGTCCCGCGGGTGCGCCAAGGGCCGACCGGATGCCGAATTCGCGACGCCTCGCCATGCCGCCCACCAACAGAAGAGTGGTGGCATTCGCGCAGGCTACGAGGAGAACGCAGAACACCGCACCGTTTAACAGCAGCAACAGAGGGCGGACGGGGCCCACCAACTCGCCGAGGGCCGAGCGAACCACGACATCGTTCATGTCAGTCGCGTTCGGATGGGCAGCGGCAATGACGGATGCCAGCCGCTTCATGTCCGCCGTCGCCTTCTGCGCTGTAATCCCGGGACGTAACCGGGCGATCACTCCGTCATAGCGCGGATAGCCTCTCGCCTCGGGCACGGCGCCGCCATAGATGGACGGTTCGGCATCCATGGCAACCGTTGTCCAGAACGCCACGGATGTGCTGCCGGCTGGAAATGACAAGGCAGCGGGAATAACGCCGGCGATGCGGAAAGAGAAACCGTCCAGGGTAACGTGCCGCCCGACAATATCGTTACGGCCGCCCATGTGACCGCGCCAGAACTCCTCATTAATCAGAATGGGCCGTTCTCCGCCCGTCCCGCCTCCTAGTCGATCCTCATCGGAACGGAACAGCCGCCCGCGCAGTGGATGGACACGCAGCAAAGAAAACAGATTAGCGGAGACGGTAGCCGCGTTAACGCGTTCGGCGTGATCGAGCGCTGTGAGCGTCGATTCGCCGGTGGAGAAGACCGCCATGCTCTCAAACGATCTGACGCCGGCTTTCCAGTCCCGGTAATGAGGATAAGAAACGCCACCTGCTCCGCTGCCCTTCGCCTGGTGCAAGATCACCAGACTACCGGAATCGGCGAAAGGGAGAGGCCGCAGGAGAATGCTGCGAACAATGCTGAACAGAGCCGCGCTCAAACCAATGCCCAAGGCCAGCGTCGCCGCCAGCACCGCGGTTCTTCCCAAGTTCTTTTGCATTAAGCGGAAGGAAAATCGCAGGTCGCGCCAAAAGTCTTCCAGCCATTCTGCGCCACGCAAGGCAAAAGCCTGTTCGCGCAATGCAGTTTGGCGGCCGAAACTTTGCTGGGCTATGCAGCGAGCTTCCTCTTCTCCCATGCCGCTGTTCATGAGTTCAGCAACCTTCATGTCCAGGTGAAAGGCAAACTCTTCAGATACTTCGTGGTGGATCTTGTCTGCTTTCCCAAACGCCCTCAAACGATTCCAAATGTGCCGGAACACCGCCATCTGTTTTTGCATTGCCTGTTCAGCCCCTGAAACTAAGTGGCGCGCAAGATTTTATTCACGGCAAGCGACAAATAGCGCCACTGATCGCGTTCCGTTTCGAGTTGACCAAAGCCAGATTTTGTAAGGGAATAGAAGCGCGCGCGGCGATTGTTCTCCGACACGCCCCATTTGGCGGAAATCCAACCACGCTGCTCGATGCGGTAAAGGGCCGGGTAGAGGGATCCCTCTTCAATCTGCAGCATATTGTCCGCAAGCTGTTTCAGTCGCTGGCCTATTCCGTAGCCATGCATCTCTCCCAGTGAAAGGGCCTTCAAAACCAACAGGTCGAGAGTCCCTTGCGGCAGGTCCGGCTTTTCACGTAACATGGCTGTTGCTTCTAGGGAAAGAGTACCTGCAAACCTTCCTAGAAGTCAATAGGGTTGTTGACCTGCGGCAATAGCGGGCGGGCTGATGCTGCCGTTACGGATTTGCTCGAGCGGCATTTTGCGATTCGAAGCCAATTTGCGGGAGTGCTCACTGCTCCATGTCATTACCCGGTCATTACCGGGGCACAGTTTGGGGCGCCTACGATTCAGATCGTAATTTGGAGTACTGTTGAGTGAGTATGTCTGCTGCCGGGGCGCTTCCGCTTCCATCTCCGTCCGATAGATTCTCTCGCTGGCTGCGATGCCACGCGCGGGTGATCACCATGATTAGCCTGGGCCTGTTGATCGTGGGGATCTTCTGGTTCGGTTCGCGTTATCCGGCGTTATTAGCAAAGGCCCATGGAGCGGGAGGTCCGCTGGCCAGCATGGCTTTCGGCCATGAGGCGATCCACACTAAGAGCAGCGACTTCATTCTGCTGCGGATTCTGTACGGATCGCTAAACTGGCTAAGCTCCATGGCGATTGGCATGACGTTCGGGATTGGGTTTGGCGCGCTGCTCCATACTGTATTGCGTTACTATCCGCTCCGTATCAGCCAGAACCTGACGATGAACACACTGAAAGGCGCGCTGGCGGGTGTTCCCATGGGAGTTTGCGCCAATTGTGCCGTTCCCATGGCATGCGGTCTCACTCGAGGGCAGGGGCGCATTGAGGTCGCGCTGGGTTATTTGTTCAGCTCTCCTAATTTCAATCCAGTGGTGATTGCCATTTCCTTCACGGTACTGCCCTGGTATTTCGGCGCGGTGAAGTATGCTCTGCTGCTGGCGGTGATCTTATTGCTCGTCCCGCGGCTTATCCAGTGGCTGGAAGGACGGGGAGGAATGGGAAAGATCCGAGCCAACACGTCCAGCCTTTCCTGCTGCTTAGATCTTTCGATGCCGCCTTGCGAGAAGGCATTTGCGGAGTCTGCTCTCGAGGTCTTAAAAGACTATGCCAGGCATTTCTGGATGCTGTTGAAGCCAATAATCACACTGATGGTGTTAGCGAGTTTCCTGGCTTCGACGCTGCTGGTCTTGATCCCCTGGAATTCGCTGCTGGGAGTAACGGGATTCTGGCGGATGCTGATCGCTGCTGCCCTGGGTGTCTTCATGCCAGTTCCCATTGCACTGGACGTAATGTTTGCGGGGGAACTGCATCGTTCTGGTATTAACGCTGGATATACGATGCTGTTCTTTATGACGTTGGGAACGTACAGCGTTGTTCCAGCGACTTACCTTTGGCGGGAAGTATCCCGTAAGCTCTCGATTTCGCTGTTTGCCTTTTTCCTGATTGCCGGTGCGGGCCTGGGATGGCTTTTCAGCGCGCTTGCATAGCGTCGACGGTCCGGGAACTGACGCTGGAATCCGCTGGCAGACTAAAGCAGAAGGCCGAACCTTCACCCGGCACAGAATCGACCCAAATTCTTCCTCCATGCGCTTCTATTATTTTGCGGCAAATGGCTAGTCCGATTCCGGTACCCGGTATTTCCCGCCCGTGAAGGCGCTTGAAAGGCGCGAAGACGGCTTGGAGATGGCGAGATTCTATGCCGATTCCGTTATCGCGGACGCAGATGGTGCGGTCTGCACCATCTCTAAGAGCAGCCAAGCGAATAAGCGGCGCAATTCCAGGACGCCGGTACTTAATGGCATTGCCGATTAAATTCTGAAAGACATGCCGCAGCTGCGCTTCATTGCCGGCGACAAGGGGAAGCGAATCACTCTGGACGGAAGCATCCGACGCGGCTATGCTTTCGCGGAGATTTTCGAGCGTCCATTTCACTACGCCGTCGAGATCGACGGAGGCTGTGGAATTGGAATTGTTTCCCACTTGGGAATACTTGAGTAGATCGTCGATCAAAGCGCGCATGCGCCCCGATCCATCGGCAATGTACTCCAGGTATTCGCTTTCGTTCCCGGTCAGTTTGGAGGCGGCGGTTCTTTTCAGGAGACTGGTGAAGGTGGTGATGGTGCGAAGCGGCTCTTGCAGGTCGTGACTGGCGGCAAACGCAAACTGCCGCAGGTCCTCGTTAGATCTGGCCAGCTCGCGGTTGACAACTTGCAAGCGCGCATTGGCAGCGGAGAGTTCGCGCTCTGCCCTGCGAAGCCGCAGTAGAGCTTTGACGGTAGCTACGAGTACGTCAGGATCAACCGGTTCGGCGAGGTAAGTATCCGCGCCGCTATTTAGAGCAGCAGTGGCATGCGGAGCGGCGGTGGCGGATGCGGAGATCTGGAGAACAATCACCGAAGCACCGGCGGGCGACGATTTAATTTTCCGGCAGACCTCGATACCGTTTACATCGGGGAGGTTGATATCCAGCAATATCAAATCGGGGCTGTGGCTATTCAGCAGGGTGAGAGCGTCGGCGCCGGTTGCCGCGTCGTGAACCGTAAAGCCGGCCCTGGATAAGATGCGCCCTTTGGCATAGCGCCCCGGTTCGTTGTCGTCGACGTTGATAATTGTTGCGGCTGAGGGTTCGGACATTTCGCAGGACCTTACAGGAACTCCGGCTCAGCGGAGAATAGATGTGGTTCTCCTAAAATTTCACGGATGGCGAGGAGAGCCGGCCGGCGGCCGCCTGGTCCCTTCGGCAAGAAGGCAGCTTGCCTGCCTGCCAACCGCGCATAATCCGCCTCAGTCATTTTGCTGGAGCTGTGAATCACAACGGGGATCTCTTTAGTTGTTTTGTCCGATTTTAAATCATCGAGAAGTTCGAAACCGCTACGGCCGGGCATAACAAGATCGAGCAGGATGAGCGCGGGAGCATCTGTGCGGGTTCGTTCAATCGCTTCGACGCCTGTGGCTTCGACGATGCGGTGCCGGGTTCCTTTCAAGAGCTGCTGAGTTACATAGCGGGAGGCAGCCTGATCGTCAACAACGAGAATCGTGTTTCCACCGGTCATCTGCTGCGGAGAGTGGCTCGCCACGACGCCGGGACTAGAAACGAGCGGTAGGGTCAACGTGAATTTAGAGCCGGTTCCAAGAGCACTCTCCAGCGACAGAGTGCCGCCCAGCAGAGTGGCGAACCGGCGCGACAAGTGAAGACCGAGCCCCGTACCTTTTACGTGTTTCTGAATGGGGTTTTCGATTTGCGTGAACTCGTGGAAAACCCGATCCTGGTCTTCCGGGGCAATGCCGATGCCGGTGTCCTTGACGTTGAATACGACAGCATCGGCGGCGGCTGAGAGAGCGGCGCTTACTCTTACTTCGCCGCGCTGAGTAAACTTGAGCGCATTTGAGATGAGATTGCGAAGAATCTGCCCGGCTTTACTTTCATCGCTTTGGAATTGCATAGCAGGGTCGATTTCTTCAAAGACCAGCGATACCGCTTCATTCGCCGCGAGGGGCCGCATAAGAGCTCGCGTTGCGCCGAGGAACTGGTTTACATCGATCAGCGAAGGACGTATTTCTATTTTGCCGGCGCCCACTTTAGCAAGGTCGAGCAGATCGTTCACCATGTCGAAGAGCTGCTGCGCGGCATCGCGAATATAGGCAACCTGCTTCTCTTGTTCGGGCAACAGATCTCCATCGGTGCGCTGGAGCAGCAATCTGGTAAGCGCAAGAATGGCGTTAACGGGAGTGCGGAATTCATGGCTGACATGCGAGAGAAAGCTGGATTTCATCTCGCCGGCCCGGCGCAGGTCATTGGCCTTTTCGTCGAGTTCGGCATAGAGGGCTAGAACGCCACGGTTTGTCTCTTCGAGTTCCAAGTTGAGCCGGGACAAATCATGCTGCCGCTTTTCAAGCTCCGACTCGCGAGCGCGCAACATATCTAACGTTTGCAGGAGATCGCGATTTTGCCGTGCAAGTTCTTCGGCCGCGCCCGAATCGGGCTGTTGCGAGAGCGACATGCAAAACCGGCTAATATCGGCTTTTTCCAGCGGCTTGGCTCCGGTAGGAATAGCCTTGCCAAAACTGATGGAGGAACCTTTACCGGGCTGCGATGCAGTATGGAACTCGTCCATCAGACGGCTGCTTCCTGCCAGACCGATGCCCAACCCTGTCGGCGAAACATATGTCCCGGCAAGTACAGAATCCATGTTGCCAATACCGGGGCCATGGTCGGAGACACGCATCCAGAAAAATTGCGGCCGCGCTTCAAGGTCGACGGCAAAGTCGAGCCGCCCTCCGCCGGCATACTGGCGGGCATTGCGAGCGATTTCCGAAACCGCTGTCGCGATCCGAGTCTGATCCTGCTGGTTAAAGCCGAGCAGCGCCGATAATTGGCGGGCTCGCTGGCGGACAGCGACGAGGTCTTTCTGCTCTTGGATATTCAGAGACAGAATGGGTTTCAGGTGAAGGGAGCTTGGATCGGGGCTCAAGAACTGCTCCCAATAAAGGCGACAACCACACAAGCATCGTCGCGCATGCGCGCTGCGTCACGATAAACAATGCCGGCCAAGACGGACGGATCGCGGCGACGGAGAGCTGGATAATCGTCAAGATTCCAAGTGGTATGGAGTCCATCGGAGTGCATGACGAGAAGAGTTTCTTCCGCGAAAGGATACGAGAACTCCTGAAAACGGGGCGCTCCGTAGCCCGCGGTTCCGTTATGAGAAACCATCTGAACCACGTGGCCAGCTTCGGTAAGAACTCCAGATATATTTCCGGTTCCGGCGTACTTGACTGTAGAGCTCTTTCGATTTACACAGGCAACCGCCACAGCGGCTCCGCGGGTGCCCTGCAGCGCGTCATGAACTGCGCCCAGAACAGCGGTGGGAGCAAGATTTCGGCAGCGTCGAAATGCGGCGACGGCTTGTGTGGACGCCTTAGCTGCCATAGGGCCGTGCCCAAGACCATCCGCGACGATAAAGGCGGCTTCATCCTTAGTTTTACGAAAGGCCCAAGCGTCGCCGCATTCCTGTTCTCCCTCGACGGGTTTAACCGCTGCTCCGACTAAAGTTTTACTGAATAGAGGCTGCCGGATGCGGGCAACCAGCACGCTTCCCTGAGGCTGCTGTGAATAGATGTCAAACTCAGTTGATAGACGAGCGATTGCGCCGAGTCCCGTGCCTGGGGTGGTTGCGCTGGAATACCCATCAGCAAGACATTGCGCGACGTCAGCCATGCCAGGGCCGCGGTCAATGGCAAGGATTTCAAGGCCCGGCGTACCGGTATGGGAAAGTGGCGACAAAAAAACTTCGGCCTGCTTTCCGAACTTCACGAGGTTGGTGCAAATTTCCGTAACAACGACGGCAGCGTTGCCGGACAGAGCCTTATCGAGGCCTTCATCGTTCGCCAGAGCTATTGAAGCCCGGCGAACCTCTGCGATACGGCTGAGTTCATCAACAGGGTAGACCAGAGTCACAGGAGCTTACCTCTTCCAAGTTGCAATAACGACGCGCGTGCCCACACCAGTCCGCGAATCGATTGAAAATTCGCTGCACAGCCTTTTCGATCCGCCGAGTCCGAGGCCAAGGCCGCCTGCCGAGCTGTAGCCATCCTGCATGGCGCGAGTCAAATCGGCAATGCCAGGACCCTGATCTTCAAAGGTAATGCGCAAGCCTCGCTTCATTCCTTGTTCGACGATCTCGAAAGTGGCCTTGCCACCCCCTCCGTGAACTAAAGTGTTGCGGGCCAGTTCACTGGCGGCAGTGACAATTTTGGTCTGCTCGAGCAGGGACAATTGAACTCTCAATGCGAATGCTCGCGCGGCTTGGCGGATAGCAACAACATCCTCTTCGGCTTTAAGCGGCAATTCAACCTTCTCGAGGATTGTCACTGCCGGTGATCTCGTTCTTCCTAGCTCGAAGTAGTTCCATTCCCCGATCTACATTGAGAGCTGTCCGGATGCCGGGTAGCGCAAGACCAAGCTCGACAAGCGTGATGGCAACGAACGGCTGCATGCCAACGACAACTGTTTCCGCATCAAGTACCCGGGCCGTTGCGGCTATGTTGCTCAGCATGCGGCCGATGAAAGAATCGACAATGTCCAAGCAAGATATGTCGATCAAGACGCCGAAAGCACGATCGCGGACGATATGCTCAGTGAGGTCGGCCTGCAAGGCAAGCGCTAGTTGATCGTGCATATCGACCTGGATGGTAACCAGTAGAAAAGAATCGAGCTTAAGGATGGCGATCCGGTCCATTGTATGAGGGGGGAATTGCGGACTGCGGTTCGGGTTGGCTTAGTTCCAATTAAGAACGGCTTATGGCTAGGCTCTTCTTCTTCAAAGCAAGTGTGAAGGCATCGGCGAGCGTGGCTTTAGTTATTACGCCACTGAGGTCGACACCCAGGTGGATAATCGTTTGAGCGATTTGCGGCCGAATACCGCTGATGATGCAATCAGCGCCCATGAGACGCGCGGCCGCGATGGTTTTCAGCAAATGCTGGGCGACCAGGGTGTCAACTGTGGGAACGCCGGTGATGTCGATAATAGCGAGATCGGAGCTTCTCGAGACGATGGCTTCCAACAGGTTCTGCATTACGATTTGGGTACGCGCACTATCTAACGTGCCGATCAACGGCAGCGCCAGAATGCCCTGCCAGAGTTCGATGACAGGAGTAGACAGCTCCAGCATTTCCTCCTGCTGCCTGATAATAACGTCTTCCCGCGATTTTTGAAATGTTTCGACAGTATAAAGACCTAAGTTGTCGAGCAATTGATTGGCATTCCAGATCTCTTCTTCCATGGCCTTGCGGTCATCAGCGTATTCGAGGCTGATGCGGATGAAGAGCGGTTGCTTAAACGAGAAGATGAAGCCCGCTGTCTCGGATGAAGAAAAGCCCTCAGCGGCGCGCTGCCGGCTGATCTCGCCCAGCTGTTGATGAATACCGGACCAATCGGGTTGACGGGAGCCCGATGCGGATGCGGAGGCTAAAGCTTCGGATAAGCTGCGCAGAAATTGCTGAGAATTCGAGCGCAGTTGCGATTCGGAAACGCGGTCACCGCGTGCAGCTATCAGCTCCTTTTGCAGACGCAACCATTCACCGAGCAGTTTCTCTTCGTTACGCGCGATGATCTCCGGCAGACGAGAATTCGCCACCAATACCTCCAGAATGAATTAAGAGGGCAGTCTAGCCCAGGGATGGCAGTAATCGCGACGGGTTACTGCGGCGTTATTAATTCGACGTCATTCCCGTTGGAATTAGAGGAATGATGCGAACCCCTGTATTGTATCCAGGTCCTTTACAAGCCGATTATGCTCGCATTAGCTTGAGCGGGCGCTGGAGCTTTTTGCGATTCGAAGCCAGTTAGCGGCCAGAGTCCTTCAGGTCCAGTACAAGGATTTCGCTTGTGGCAAGATGCGCTGCAGAGCGTCGTCAAAGAAAACCCGAAGTTCCGCCATGGTTTGCTTCGGATACACATATTTGAATGATCCGAACTTGTTGAGCTTGCGAGTCCGCGCTGCTTCGTCCATCTCGAGCGTGGTCTTGGGATACCAGTTCAACAAGACGTCCTTCGAGCCTGGCGTAAAGCGGTGGGTGATCATTTCGGCGGTCAAGTCGAGGTCCGGGATACCGGAAAGAGCAGCGTTGACGGATTCCAGAAGGCTGGTGTAGCCTTCTCGCCAGCCGGTGAACGCAAAGATGGGCGCGACGGTGAGTCCTACCGGGTAACCGGCCTGGCCGGCAAGGCGCATGGCGTGCAAGCGAGCGCGCAGACTGCTGGTGCCGCCTTCCAAGCCGCGGACAATCTGCGCGGCATTTACGGAGAAGCGAATCCGGGTACGCCTTTGATGATCGAGGCCAAGCAGCGGCTGGATAGCGTCAAATTTGGTGGTGAAACGCAGCTGTACGGGTGCACTCCAACCTCCGAAAAAGCGAATGGTTTCGGAAAGCGATCCGCTGAGATGCTCAATTCCAAGCGGATCGGTGTAGCAGGATGCCTCGAAAGTGGTGCCTTCTCCGCTGCGCGTTTTGGAGCGCGAGGTGATGACGCCTTGGCCCTGGTAATCACGCAGACCCGGCAGAATCTCGGGCAAATTGGCATAAACACGGGTAATGGGCGGTCCTTGCAGAGACCCGGCCAGATAGCAGTATTGGCAGTGCGCGGGACAGCCCTGAGCGAGGTGGAACTGCCAATCAGCGCTGGGCGGGATGGGCTGCAACTTGCGTTGACCTGGAGGTGAGACAACAACAGCTAGGGTGGCTTTTGCGGCTGCATAGGCGCGGCGCGGGTCTGCGGCCGAGTTTGCCAGTGTGGCGATTCCGGTCAGGCGATTGGATTTCAAGCGCACTATTTCCAAACCGAGCGCCCCAGCCCGTTCAACGATGTGGCGTCCATGTTCCCACTCGAGGGCCGCGGGCGTGACGAGCACCCGCTGGGGAGTCCAGAGGCGGGGCGGCGCGGGCGGAATCTGGGGCTCTGTTTGCGGTTGGGTCTCTGCGGCAGCAATCACAAGTAGTTGGATGCGCTATCGCTGAGCAAGAGCCGAGGAGTCTGGACGGCCATGATTCCAATGGAAGAAATTACCCTGATCCATCGACCGATCGAGGGCACGTACCGAGCGATGCTGCGATCTGGCTCGCAAGGTCGATGGAGCGGGCAGAAAGTTTGTTCGACCTGCGGCTGCCTATGAGTCACTTAGCTGGAGGAGAAAAGCATGGGCAACACGAGTAGCTGGGGCGGTTTTGTTCTAATTTTGGACGGAGTAGCGGGGCTGATCTGGCCGAGCCGTTATCTGCGTCTCTGGAAGGTGGGGCCGGAATTCTTGCGCAGCACGATGGAGGCTCTGGCAGAACGGCCTGACCTGACGCGCGCCCTCTGCATCAGCGAAGTGGCATTAGGAACTTGGATGATCGCGAAAGAATTGTAGATCGTCTAGGGGTAGAGAATGGGAGGGTAGAAAATGGGGACAGGGCCTATCTATCTTGTTGATTCAATTGACTTTTAGAGGGTGTTGAAATCGACGCCCCGGTTTTCACGGCCTAATCCTGCGATAAGGGCGGTTCCCAGGAACACCGTTACGGCAGTGATGGCCATGGCTGTGGGATAGCTCATTTTTTCGGCGAAAGCAGCCTGGAGCGCTGGGATGGAGCTGGCCACCAGCACTCCACACTGGTAGGAGAAACCCGGCAAGACGCCCCGGATCTGATTAGGCGAGAGTTCGCTTAGGTGAGCGGGAATGACACCCCAGGCACCCTGTACGAAAAATTGGATGAGGAATGCGCCCGTAACCAGCAGCGCGGCGTTGGGAGCGTAGGCCCACAGCGGCGTGATCAGCGTAGCGGCTAATAGGGAGATCACCATGGCGCGGCGGCGTCCAAAGCGGTCGGAGAGAAGGCCTATGGCGACGCCGCCGAAGATCGCTCCGACCATGGAGATTCCGGAAATGAGCGCTCGCTGCTGGATTCCCATGTGCCAGAAACGCTGTAAGAACGTTGGATACATATCCTGAGTTCCGTGCGAGGCAAGATTCATGCCGGCCATTAAAACCACGAGATAGAAGAAGAGTTTCCAGTGGCCGGTGAGATTGCGGCCTAAATGGCTCCAACTTTCGCTCTTCGACTTTTCCCAGACGGCGGATTCCTTTACCCGCAGCCGGACAAAAATAGCGAGCAGCGCCGGCAATCCGCCCAGGAAAAAGAGCGGACGCCAGCCCCATCTCTCAAATAGAAAAAAGAAGCAAAGAGCCGCCAGAATGTTGCCAAGCGCGTAGCCTTGTTGCAGCAGTCCGGAGAGTACGCCGCGCCATTTGGCCGGAACCTTCTCCATGGCAAGAGAAGCGCCGACACCCCACTCGCCGCCCATGCCGATGCCGAAGAGGGCACGCAAGATGAGGAAGGTGGTAAAGTTCGGCGCTAGACCGGTCGCAACCTCGACGATGGAGTAGAAAACCAGATCGATCATCAGCGGCAAGCGGCGTCCGTAACGATCGGCGAGCATACCGAAAATGAGAGCGCCTACCGGACGGAAGGCCAGAGTCAAAAAGAGGGAAAAGGAAACAGCTTTGTCGGACTGGCCGAATTCTTTACCGATGGCGGTGAGGCAATAGACGACCAGAAAAAAGTCGAAGGCGTCCATGGTCCAGCCGAGAAAACCGGCCAGGAGCGCGGTCCAGCTATCAGAAGCGGAGGCCGGCTGAACTTGATTACTCTGCTGTTCCGGCAAGGGCGGGCTGCTCTAACCGTGGTTGGAGGCGCTGGCGGCAGCGTTGGGCTGCCACAGAGTTTCAGGCGTTCCGAGAATCTGATTGGACCAGCGGCTCCAGACGAACAAAGCGTCGCTCAGGCGATTCAGATACTGAACGGCTTGCGGCGGAACTTCGCCGGTGGCAGAAAGAGCGACCAACAGGCGCTCGGCCCGGCGGCAAACAGTGCGGCAAATGTGGAGGTCGGCATCGAGGCGGCTGCCGCCTGGAAGAACGAACGAACGCAGCGGCTGAAGCGATTCATTAGCGCTGTCGATTTCCCGTTCCAGCTGCGTCACCTCGGCTTCCGTGATGCGCGGTTGCTTGGGGCCGACATCCGCCGGGAGGGTGGCCAGAATGGAACCAAGATTGAACAATTCGTGCTGGACGCGCTTCAAGATGACGGCGAAAGACCACAGCCGTTCGCGTTTGGAAGCGAGGTCTTCGGCGGTAATCCGGGCAGCGCCGATAAAGGCGTTCAGTTCGTCCACCGTGCCGTAGCTCTCGATTCGAAGATCGGACTTCGAGAGACGCTGGCCGCCGACCAACTGGGTTTGTCCCGCATCCCCGTTACGTGTATAGATTCGATTGAGGGCTAATCGCGGCTCGTTGAAGGTTGCTTCGCTCATGATTGCTCCATTATCCGGCTTTCGCTACTGTAGCGTAAATCTTCCTATTGGTGCTTGGGGCGGTCCAGAACACTCGCATAGGCTTGTGTGAGGGCCGTGCCAATCTGCCTTTGACTTGTGGTCTGCGCCATAAAGGCTCGAATATCGTCACGCTCCCTCTCGAGTTGCCCTCGGGGGAGCTCGTCGGGAGACTCATTCTCCACAAAGATTCCAGTGGCAAGTATGCCGCTGTCCACGCTCTTAGTCTGGAGCCTGAGATATTCTTCCTGCAATTGATATATGCCGGCGTAATTCTTCACTTCTGCGTACGGCATCAACGCAAGCGCACCGACAGCCTGAGCGGTCTTCCAACTGGCGTCACTTAGCTGAGCCAGATTGTAGCTGATGTTCAAGCCATGAATGTCGCTTTTGCCATGTGCAAGGACATCAGAAATGAACTGTAAAGCGTTTAGATTGTCCTTTTTCGATTTTTCAAAAGTCGACATCGAGCCGCGCAATTCCTTCTGATTGTCGCTGATCTCACTTGTGATATTGGCGCGCGCTTCATGAACCAACTCACGGTGATGCTGCCACTCCAGCAGGCCTTCCAAGGACAGCGCGATCAGGATGCCAACGGTCACCGTGAGTAGTTGCAAAGAGAAATCGCGAAAAGAATGTATTGGCCCCTCCGGGGCGTGAATGTCCATGGCCTGGTTCCCGTTTTCTGAGTCTACAGTGCCGGGCGGTCTATAATCTTGGACAGTGTAGGTATGAGCTTTCCAATTCGTGTCCTAGTCGCCAAACCAGGCCTCGATGGACACGACCGCGGCGCGAAAGTAATTGCTCGCGCACTTCGCGACGCCGGTATGGAAGTGATCTACACGGGTTTGCGGCAGACACCGGAAATGATTGTAAGCGCCGCTCTGCAGGAAGACGTTCAAGTGATTGGGCTGTCGATTCTGTCGGGCGCGCACAACGTGGTGGTGCCGAAGATTCTGGAACTCTTGCGCGAGAAGGAGATGACGGACGTGCTTCTCGTGCTCGGCGGAATTATTCCGGACGAAGACGCGCAGCAGTTGAAAGCAATGGGCGTGGCCGAAGTGTTTCAGCCGGGCGCAACGCTGGAAAAAATCATCAACTTCATTCGCGAATCGGTGAAACAAACAGCCTGAGACGAGATGGTCTCAGCAAATTCTCCCGGCCGCGCTCGATTGGAGAAGAAGGACGGGAATGGAAAAGGAATTCATGCAAGACAGACTGAACATCGCCGTGTTCGTCGATTACGACAATATAGAAATCGGCGTACGCTCGACGCTGAGGCGCGACTTCGATGTATCGCTTCCGCTGGGTGCGCTGAAAGAACGCGGCGACATAGTGGCGAAGTTCGCTTACGCCAATTGGGGACGGCAGGAAGGCGCGACTCGCCAGATGGCCGAGAACGCGGTGCAAATGGTGCAGCGCATCCCTTCACCGCGCGGAGACAAGAATGGCGCTGACATCAACCTGGCGCTAGATTCGCTGGAGATGGCCTTCACGCATGCCCATGTGAACGCGTTCGCGGTGGTAAGCGGGGACAGCGACTTTATTCCGCTGGTAAACAAGCTCAAGGAATACGGAAAGACGGTTTTCGTGGTGGGAGGCAAAGCGTTCACCAGCACGATTTTGCAGCAGAACTGCCACGAGTTCATCAGCTACGAATCGCTGCTGGAAGATGGGGACCGGATTGTGCCGCTGCCCATGCCAGACCGCCGGGACCGTACAGAACGTCCGGAGCGGACTGACAGATTGGACCGGCCGGAGCGTAAGGACAGGAAAGAACGCGGACCGCGGCCAGCTCCGCTGGAGCTAACGCAGGCCATGCCACTGGTGGAGCGCGCGCTACAGGTGCTGGAACGCCGCGCGGTGCAGCCACAGCTTGGATTGCTGAAGAGCACGATGCTGCAGCTGGACCCGGCATTTAGCGAACGCGCTTACGGGGCCGGCAGCTTTTCCGACTTTGTCGACAAGCTGAAGAAGGCCGAGTTTGTGAATGTTAGCGGTTCGGGCGGACGCTATATCATCGAGCGCCGCGGAGGGCCGACGTCAGAAAAGGCAGCTCCCCGGCCGGAAGAAGCGCTGCCGCTGCTGCGCGATGTTCTGGAAACGCATCGCATGGAACTCGAAGAGGGCGGAGCGACGGCGGAAGAGCTAGAGCAGTGGATGGGATCTGAGTACCCCGAATTCAACCTCGCGAAGTGCGGCTTCCAGCAGTTCTCGGAATTCTTGAATTATGCACAGGACAAGACGGTTGTCCGAACCGAGCCGGACGAAGAACGAGGAATTATCGTCAGTCTGGGAGCGGAATTTTACCCGCCCGCACTTCCTGTGCGTGAAGCGGAGCCGGTAGCCGACGAAGATGAATACGAGCCGCAACCGATTGTGGAAGGCCAGCCGACCATCTTCGAGCCGAATCCTCCTCCGCCCAAGGCGAAGAAGGTTGCTGCGCCGAGGAAACGGGCAGCTGCCGGCAGCGCAACCCGCAGGCCCCGCAAGAAGCGGCCAGAGTAAGTAAGCAGGAAAGGAGCATTGCTATGCGTAAGACAGTTATTACTCCTGAAGCAGGCGAAGCGAAGAAAGCTTCGCTGTCGAAGGGGTTAGATGTAGCGGAGCTCGCGCGAGTGGAGGTGAGCTCGGAGGATCCGCAGTTTCCTGTGGAAAACGTTTTTTCAAACGAGCCTGGAGAGGGTTGGCGTGCGGCTACATCTGGAGAACAGACGCTTCGATTACTCTTCGACGAACCGCTTAGCGTGCGCCGGATCGATCTCGCGTTTCAGGAAACCAAAGTTACCCGCACGCAGGAAATAGCGCTGCGATGGAAAGGCAGCGAGGGCAGCTGGCGTGAGATCGTACGGCAACAGTGGAATTTCAGTCCGAGCGGTTCAACCAGTCAAGTGGAAAGCTGGCAGGTGCAACTGGATGGATTATCGGAACTGGAGCTAAAGATCCGGCCTGAGATTGGCGGAGGAGCAGCTGTGGCCAGCCTCCGCCAGTGGAGTGTCAGTTAGTAAGTCATTACGTAGAAGCGAGGAGAAGGGCCGGTCATCTGCGGTTGTTAAAGATAACGTTCACCGGCGCGGAAAGCAGCGTCTGATTGTTAATGTTGTGCGCCCAAACCTGCAAAACGTGGTTGCCTTCGGCGAACTGCCTGGTATCGAGCGGGTAAGCGTAGGGTCCATTGCTGTTTCTGTAAGTGCCAACCTCGACGCCATCCACCATTAGATAAGAGCCTGCTGAATCGAGCGTGCCTTCTATCGAGGCATTCAGGGTTAGCGAGCCCGAAAGTACGGAGCCATTTACTACGTTTGCGATCACGACTGGTCCTGAAGTTGCTGGCGAGGGAGCAGGCGGCAGAACCGGAGCAACTGGACCTGAAACCGGTTCTGGCGCGACTGGCTCAGGCGGAACGGGTATCGGCGCTGGTTCTACCGGCACAGGCGCGCTGGGCGAGGTAACTGGCGGAACGTTCCCGGCTCCGGCGCTCTGGTAAATTTCAACAGCGGTCGAGTTATTGGCCTGCCAGTAGTCGGCGTGGAGCATCAAAATATCGCCGTGCCGGACGGATTCGGTCAGTTGGGATCGATACTGCGCTAGCCGTCCCGCATCTACGTCGTTTACTAAATTGACACTGAATGCTCTTGGGTAGTAGTTATAGATTTCCGAGGGAGTGCCGAGGTCATTGTGGAAGATAAACGTCTGGAAGGGCGCGGTGTAGGCGTAATACTTCGGAGAACTTTCTTCTGGAATCAGCAGCGAATCGGGCATGCTCGCCGACACCTGCTGAAAGATGCCTGGATCGAGCACTCCGCCATTGGCGTCTACAGTTGAATCAATATAGAACAGCGTCGCGCCCCAACGATCGTGGGCGTATCTCATTTTTGCTGTAAGCTCCGCCGCAATCTGGCTTGCAGGAAGAAAAGATTGCTCCGCGGTCCCGTTTCCATAGAAGGAAAAGTGCTGCGGCCGGACGCAAACCCCCACCCGAAAGCCGGCATCGCGCATGATCTTAAAGTAAGCATCGTCGAGCTTCATACCGTTGTAGGGAGAAGAAGGATCGCCGACGACGCTCTCCATTTCGGGAGCTACTTGTGCAATTTGGTCGGGGGAGCAGACATAACTGGTGTTATGCGGGAACTGCTGTCCTTCGATATCCCAGGTAACAATGCCCTGGGCATTCATACGCTGTAGATTAGTCACATTATCAACGGCCTGTTGCAGGATGCGATGTTGGAATTTATTCAATCCATCGCCGCTGCGAATGTCGAAGTCAGATGGATTCCCGGTATTGAAGTAGCGGCGAGGATTGTTCAGGAAGCCGGCAGCCAGATGATTCGGACCATCACCGGAGCTTGCCAGGTAAGCCGTGCCGATAATACGGCGGTCAGGCCATTGCAACTGTGAGGGCCACTTCTGCGCCCATGCCCTATAAGCGTCGGCCGCCAGAGTTCCTAAATCAATTTCAGCGGGAGCGAAACGAAGCGCGACGGTGAAGCTATCCGTCTCACCCGGCGCAACAGGGCGATCGTTCCGCGGAAAGAATGTAGCCATGTTGTCCAGGCCAGTTCCGCTGACCACCGGATAGTAAGCATAAGGCATGCCGGCCGGCTCGAACCCGGTGTAGAGCGGCTTGCTTGCATCGGCCAACACAGTTGCGACCTGACCGTCCCCATAATCCGCCAGCGTTACGCTGGGACCCGTGGTGTTGAATGCGAAGTGTTCGTAAGAAGAGTCACCAAATCCGGCCGGCAACCGAGGGAAATGCAGAGCGAGTGGATAGATAACTGCGCCATGGAATATGACACCCGAGCCTGAGAAATTCTGGGCGGTAACATTCATGTCGAGCGAATTACCGTCCGGAACAAACTGCACGTTGATGGAACCCCAACGAAACGAGTAGGTCCAGGCATGAGTGACTGGATTCCAGCTTTTAGCGTTATTGACCTCGCCCCAGTCGTATTGCGGACCTGAGAGCAGCTTTCCTGATAGATCGGTCAGCTTCATGTGCCCGATATGGAAGACATCGTCTCTGAAACGGTTGGTGTCTTCCAGAGTATTCCCGTTGTAATCGACGCGTTCAACGCCTTTGCTGCCAAACGTAACTTGCACAGCGCTTTGCGCCTGCGCGGAGAAGGAAATGGTACAGAGAAGGCTGGTTAGAAACCAGCCGTTTGCCAACGACATTCACGATCCTAAAAGAGATGTATGTACTACCTGTAGAATCTGGCCGGTATAACTCTCCGGCTGTTTGCACTTGCGGCAAGCACGGACCCAGGCGTACAGAAGAAAGCCAGGAAGCAATCCAAGGCTGTCCGCTTACGCGCAAGCGGTCTTCAGTAGTTTTTAAGAAACGCGATCAGCCCGGGCTCTTGTGCCTGCTTTTCGGCTATGCATACGTCGATGCTCTCCAGCACCTGGGATAGAACTCTGGGCGCTCCGGTGAACTTTTCGACGCGCGGCTGAAAGAACGATTGCAAGGCAGACCTCTTGTCTGCTTCGCAGAAAGATGCGCCGACATATGGGAACTGCGCTCCCGCGTCGAAACCACCGCCCGAAGGCCGGTTGGCGGCCAGCTCGTCGAAGTGCTGTTTCATGAATTCGAAGCCGAGGGTGCGCGTGGAAGTTTGTGTCTGCCCGGCAAACAGGAGGCGTCCGCCTTCGATGAAAGGCACTTTGCCGGAGAGGACAGCCTGCATCCCGGTTTTCAGAGCCGCGGGATCCCGGAACTTACTCATTGCGTAAATAATGCGGCCCCGCTCTAATCTATCTTTGGTTGCGCTGAGCTGCTGGATCAACTTTTGCTCCAAAGCGTTGTCACCGTAGTAAGCAGCAGTCCCAAGAACGGGAGCAGTCATGCTTGGGGCGATAGCGTTTTTGTTGTCAAACCATTTCTGCGTCAATTCCTTGGCTTCCTTGGCCAATTCGGTGTCTCCGCCGGTTGTCGCCATGGCATACAGAAGCTGCGGCCGCAATAGGGTGCGTTGGTCGCTCTCGCCCGGAGCCGGTTTCCAACCGAATTCGTGCGCGAGATTTTGGAAGTTCTTTTGCAGGAAGCGCTGATAATTTTGCTGCAGGTCAGCCGGAACTAAGTGATCGCCTGGCTGCAATGCCAATTCGAGAGCACTCCCAATAACTTGCAGGGCCGGATCGGCATGAAATGTGTTAACAAGCTCGAGGGAAGAATCCAGTGGTAGCTTTCCGGCGTTGACCAAAGCCTCCGCGTTACCCATGAGATCAACCTTCTCAGGAGCTGTCAGCCGCTTTTGAACGTCGCCCTGCGTCAGCGATGACATAAGTTCTGGTGAATAGCTGACGCGATAGTAACCGCGCGCCTTATCGTTAGCCACGACCCATGCGGGGCAACCTGAACCCTTCAACTTCATCTCCGCTTTTGCGGCGGAGATCAGTTGGCAGGAAGTCTGCCCAGTATCGCCACTGCCGTAGCGAACGCAAACAGGCACTTGCCAGACCTGTTGAGTAGAGCCTTCCGATCCGAGAGGCAGATAGCGCTGCTGCTGCACTTGGAGCGAGGCAGCGCTGCCATCGCATTTAAGCGAGACATCCAGGAGAGGAATGCCTGCCTGGTTCAGAAAAGTAGTGAAAGCAGCGGTGATATTCTTTCGGCTTGATGTGCTGATGGCGTCGAGAAATTCAGGGGCAGTGGCATTTTTAAAGGCATAGTGTTTCAAATAACTCTGCACGCCTTTCCGGAATTCTTCGCTGCCCACATAGCTCTCGAACATGCCAATCACAGAGGCGCCTTTTTGATAGGTGATGCCGTCGAAAGCGTTGCTAATGTCGTCGTTGGATTTGATTTCCTGACGGATCTTACGCGCGGCTACTAAGCTATCCTGGCGCTCGGAGTACAGTTTTGACTCGACGTCCTCGATGCTGGTCTTCCATTCGGGTTTCCATTCCCGGATGATCTTTTGCTCCATCCAAGTAGCAAAAGCCTCGTTTAGCCAGATGTCATTCCACCAGGCAGTAGTAACATAATCGCCAAACCACTGATGGGCAAGCTCGTGGGCGGCTGTTGACGCATAAGCTCTGCGCCTGGCTTCAGTGTCGCTGGCGGCCTTCGCCAGAATGATGGTTTGAGCGTAGGTAACCATCCCGGCGTTCTCCATTGCGCCAAAGCCGAAGGTAACTGGAATGGCCACCTGGTCGGATTTGTCATAAGGAAACGGAATTCCGAAGTAATCTTCCAACCGGTTGATGATGGTGGGTGTAACTTCAGCGGCATACTTGGCCTCGTCAGCATGACCCTTGGGAGTGACAATGCGGACGGGAATGCCGGCTTTTCCAGCTTTGCCGGCCGGGACGAAATCGAATGGACCCACTGCGAAGGCAACTAAGTAACTGGGGAGCGGCTTGGTTTTTCCAAAAGTGATTACTTTCCGATCGCCTCGAGTTTCTTCGTTGGATGGCGAGGTGTTACTTACCGCTGAATCGGTGGACGGAACATCGAGGGTGAGCTGCCAAGGCACCTTGAACGACGGCTCGTCAAAACAGGGGAAGACATCACGCGCATCAATGGATTCGAACTGGGTGTAGAGATAGTCATTGCCGTTATCCAGCATGTGAAAGACGCCGGAACTGTCTTTCTGCCTGACCTCGCCGGTGTACTTAATGGCGATCTCCGCCTTTCCTGGGGCCACCGGAGAGGGAAACTGCAATCCGATGAAATTGACGCCTCCTGGAATGACCTGGGCATCTATCGTTTTATCGCCGGCGGTCTTATCTCCGGCCGTCAAAGTAGCCTTCTGCAACTTGAGTTGCACGGCATTCAACCAGATAACTTCGGTCGGCTGCTTGATGTCGACATGAATAGAAATTTCTCCCGAGAAAGCAGGTTTAGCCGGATCGAGGACCAGCGACGCCCGGTAGCTGATGGGAGCAATGGTGTCAGGCAGTCGCAGGTTCGGGGGATTAGGCGCGGCGCTTAAGGCAGAAAGAGCAAGAATAGAGCTGGTAAATGTCAGGACAGCGGAACGCATATTAGTAGAGAAGTTACGTGGGTATTAAATTTCAGAGCTTTTCGGCTCATAGGGCTTGGTTGAGTATTTGGCGGCTTCTTCTTGAGCGCCGCCGGTATTGTCATGGGTCCTGATCGCCTGTTTATATTCGTTCAGGGCGCGATCCCTCTGCCCGGTGGCATCGAAGATTTTGCCCAGGTTCACGTGCGACCATACTTCAGTCCACTTGGGATCGAGATCTCCGTTAATGGAAGAGCGGAACTCGTTTGCTGCCTGAGAGAAGTTATTTTGGCGGAAGAACAATTCGCCGATGCGGTAGTGCGCGAGAGAATTCGCTTTATTCACATCCAGAGCCCTTTCGTATTCCCGCAAGGCATTCGAATAGTCTCCGATCTCGACAAATTGTTCGCCCCGGCGAATGGCCACCGCAATTTGAATGGTGGGGTCGAGCCGCAGGAGGACGTGATCCGGATCGAGCGTCAGTTTCTTGGGCTTGCCGAACGTATCAACGCTGAATTCGGAAGAGGTACCGGTTACTTCAATCTTCTTATCTTCCGGATTGCCCTCGGTTTCGATTCTTAAATCGACAGGCATGCGGAAGGTATCAAGATCCTGATTGATCTTGCCGACAACGCGGAAACCTTTTTGCGTGCGGAAGACGGTGTACTCGAGTTTAAATTCAGGGGATCCACTGGATTCCAGCCATTGAATAAAGAAGTAACGTAGCTCCTGGTTTGAAACTGCCTCCATAGTTTTGCGGAAGTCCTCGGTGCTTACGGATTTCCAACTGAATTGGTTGAGAAACTGCTGTACTCCTTTTTTGTAGTTCGGTTCTCCGACAGTCGCGCGCAGCATATTCAAGATTGCAGCGCCTTTGGCGGCGGTAAGAGCCCAATATTCAGGCGAATAATCTTCGAGACGGGCGGCCTGCATAACGGGAGGATCTTTCACGGTCAAAGCTTCTACATAAGTCGCCTTCAGATCGTCGTCGAAAGCGCCGGGCCCATTAGTCTGTTTGGCATACAGAAGTTCAGAATAGCGAGCCGCGCCATTCGTAAGCCACAGATGATTGCGGTTGATGGGTGAGACCAGCATGCCCCACCATTGCCGCGAGAGCTGATTGGTCAGTACTCTGGCATTTACCCGCTTGCTGATGGAACTGGGCGAGAGAAAGACGATGCCTGGGGCCGAGTAACCGTTGACCGCGCCGTTATCTGTCTCAACCAACGCGAGGCTAGCCTGCGGCGCCAGCCCATATTGAGCGGTGAGGAAAGTCATGATCTTACCGGTTTCTTCACCGTAGGCCTGGACATTGGCAGCCTCCGGACCCCGGAAGAAGACGGTGCTGTTTATGCCCTGCGCGGAAACCCGCTTGCCTTCATTCTTGACGATAGCGATGCTGCCGGGAAAACTTGCATGATCGTAATGGAACGACCAGGTGGTGCGGCCATTGCCGGCTTTACCGGATTTCATATCACCGCTCGCAACCACGCGGTATTCGCTAGGCGTCGAAATATTCAAGTCTGCCGAGAAACGATCAGTGGTATAGCCATTCACGGGAAACCACCGAGCCGGATAGAGCAGAAATCCGCTATCCGGATGGAGCGCCGAAAACTTGATTCCAGGAATGGGGCCATCTTCAGTGCCGGTGAGCTTGCCTGCATAGTCCACGGTGACTTGATAGGCCTGATCTTTTTGGAGCGCGGCGGGGAAGGCCATGCGCATTGTGAAGTCCGGCATGTTGCGGCTGACCGGGATATCCTTTCCACTGCGATCGACCGCCTTCGACACAACCAGCGCGTTATTCAGTTCGAAGATGGCGTCGCCGGCGGGCTCGAGCGCGTTGAAATCGATTTTCGCCGAAGCGGTTATGGATTGGGTTCGAGGATTGATATCAGCGTCGATGGTGTAATGCAGTACGTCGATCTGAGTACGCTTGACCTGAGCGAATACGCAGAACGGCACCACTAACAACAGCAGCGCCAGACGAGAGTGGCGGAACATTACCTTATTGTCTCCTGAGGATGCGAGGGTCTGTCCGCCGGAACGCGGCGGCTACTGCAGTCCTGTTCTATTAGACTGGCGGCACGCTCGAATGGGTTGCCTTCGGATGTCAACATCAACCGCACATGGGCTAGATCCGCGCGCATCCGCTCGGCGGTTGCTTCACTGACGAGCAACGCATCCGCGGCCGCGGCGATCTGCGCCGCGGTCATGTCCTTCTGAATGAGCTCCGGAACGATCTGCCGCCCGGCGATCAAGTTCACCATGGACAAGTAGGGCAGTTTTACCAGCCGGCGTCCAGCCATCCAGGTCAGGGGGTTGACCTTGTAAAAGGTCACCATAGGAGTGCCCAGTATGGCGGCTTCCACCGTGACAGTTCCGCTGGCGGCAAGCGCCAACTTTGCGTGAGCGATGCAATCCCAAGTATCGTTTTCAATTACTTGGATGGACAGGGCTTGAATGGGTTCCCGAAAACTTCGATACGCGGCTGAAGCGCGGAATCCAGAAGGCATGGCGAGAACGAAAGACAAAGCATGACGAGTTTGCAAGATGCGAACCGAGTCGAGCAGAACGGGCAGGTGACGCAGCGCCTCGCCAACTCGACTACCGGGCAGCAGAACTATGAAGGGGCGGGAACTTTCAATGCCATAGTGCGAAAAGAACTCGCTGCGCGTTGTCCGCGCCCGGACGATGGAAGCAAGCGGATGGCCGATGTAAGTCGCATTGACGCCCCGCTCGCTAAACCATTGTTCCTCGAATGGAAAAAGACAGAACAGCTTGTCCACCACTTCACGGATAACTTTCACGCGCTCCTGCCGCCAGGCCCAAACTTGAGGTGCGACAAGGTAATAGACCGGTACGCCCATGCGCTTTAGATGGCGCGCGAGACGAAGGTGGAAATCAGGATTGTCGGTAAGCAGCGCAGCATCGGGGCGATGCGCACGCGCATAGCGGAGCAGCTTACGATACTCGCCATATATTCTCGGCAGGTGAACAACTACTTCCGCCAGCCCCACGACTCCGAGATTAGAGGCGTCAACAACCGCCTTGACGCCGGCCGCCTGCAGCTTTGGGCCTGCGCATCCGTACATCTCAACGTGCGGATAGACAATCGAGAGCAGGTTGGCAACACCGGAAGCATACAGATCGCCCGATGCCTCACCCGCGGAAACTAAGAAACGCACGACGTACTGCCAAGTTTAGCAATGCCAAGCCCTGTTCTTCAGCAGCGCCAGAGCGTCTTCTTCAGCGATGCGAAGCGGTCCGGGCAGACCGGGGACCTCCGGTTGTTTTGCTAGAATCGGGATCGAAAAGCAGATGTCCAGCCAAAGAGAGCCGCTTCCCACCAACCCGGCTTCTTCCAGTAACTCGAAAGTAAGCGTAGGGCAGTTCGCCGAACGTTTTAAAGGGGAAGTAATCCCACTCAGCAAGACCTTCGGCTACTTCTGCGCCTCGGCGCCGATGAGCGAGGAAGTGGTAAAGGAGTATCTGGAGGAACCTGTCGCTGCGCTTCCTCCTAGTTTGGCGGGAACGCTTCCGCGCATTTCCATTCTTCTGGTTCCCTATCTGGAACTTTCCGGAGAACGCTCCTCCGGCAAGCGGAAAAGAACCGCGGGCGAGCGCACGCCAGAGTTTGTCGTGGCGGAACGGCCAGCGGTTGGAAGGCAGTCGTGGGCCTCGCAGGTGAGCTTGGAAAACGAGACCGTGCTGTTCTTCGCTTTAAAAGAACAGGATGTGGCGGAGTATCATTACCGGCTCTACCGTAAACTGGCAGCGATTGTTTCCGAGACTTGGTCGAATGAGGCTCGCAGCGCTTTCAAAGCGATGATCCGCGAGGAGTTGATCGGCATGGTGCATGGCGAGGTAGACGACGACAGCTGGCAAATGAAGCAGACCTTGCTTCGCCGCCAGTCGAACGTCAATCGCGAGACCGTACTCTTTGACGCTTACGTCAAACAATCATTTGTAGATACGCTAACGCTGTATTTGCATGGCATCTGCTGCGATATCGATGTGGAGACCGGTCCGCGGCAACTGCCCAGCCGCTATCTGCGGAAGCGGCTGACCCTGCTGAAGGCTCTGTATCCGCCGCCTGAGTCATATTCAGTCTTCCCGGAAGACCGGGACCTTGCCAATTCCCGGACATTAGCGCCTCTGGGCGCCTGATTACTTTGCCAACTGCTCTTGACCAGTACCGATCGGCCAAGTCCGACTATCTGAAACTCCGCAGCCAAGCCAAGAAGGAACTAATTGCCCGCTTTCACGAGCTAGCTAACGACTTGCTAAGAATACAAAGCGAGTTGCTGGAGGATTTCGGAGAAAAGGTACAGCTGCCGGCGAAAGCGAAGCGTGTAAAGCCGAGGAGCGGCGCAACGGTCGTCCCGATACTGGCAACCGCAACTTCGCCGAAAATCCCGATCATTCAAAAGAAGATCGAAACGCAGAGAAAAAAGCTTGCTGAACTTAAAGCATCCGGCAAGCCGGGCAAACCTGTGGAAGACCGCATCTATGAACTGGAAGACGAATTGCGTTTAGCGCAGCAGGGTTGATGCAGCAGTGCGGCGCCGAGGCTAGAGAAAACGTTCTAAACGTGATCACCCCTAGCCGAGCCATCTAAATGCACTAAAAGAAAACGTGGTGGATAGAGGTGAGTACGAATCTCTATTTGCATTTGCGAGGATCTTGATTATTGGAATAACAGAGGCAGTTGTTTGTCCCATTTCCGGTTCGTCAGATCAGCTATTGAAGAAAGAATTTCATGAGTTCAGCTAAGAAGATTCAGATTAAAGAAGGCTTGCCATTTCCCCGGGGAGCAAGCTGGGATGGAAAGGGCACCAATTTCGCTCTGTTCTCGGCGCATGCAACCAAGGTGGAAGTTTGCATTTTCGATCCGAGCGGCAAGAAAGAAGAAGAGCGGATTGCGCTTCCCGAATACACGAATCAGATCTGGCACGGCTATTTAAGCAACGTAACGCCAGGTACGATCTATGGCTATCGCGTTCACGGACCCTATGAACCGGAAGCCGGCCACCGGTTCAATCCCAATAAGCTTCTGCTGGATCCGTATGCCTGCGCACACTGCGGAAGTTTGGAATGGAACCCGGCGGTGTTCGGCTATGTAATGGAATCCGGTGACGACACTACGTTCGATGAACGCGACAGCGCTCCCTACATGCCGAAATGCACGGTAGTCGATCCTGATTTCTTATGGCAAGGGGAGAAAGCCGGACGCCGGCCAATTCCCTGGGATGACACGATCATTTATGAGACTCATGTAAAGGGCTTTACAAAGTTACATCTGGACGTTCCTGAAGAGCTGCGCGGCACCTACGCCGGAATGGGCTGCAAAGAGGTAATTAAATATATCAAGTCGCTGGGCGTCACTTCGGTAGAGTTGCTGCCGATTCACACCTTTGTAGACGACAGTCAATTACTCGAAAAGGGCTTGAGGAATTACTGGGGATACAATACGATCGGTTTTTTCGCTCCCGATCCTCGTTACGCCGCCAAGCTGGACGATAGTCTTCTCGAGTTTAAAGAAATGGTTGCTAAGCTGCACGACGGCGGACTGGAAGTAATTCTGGACGTAGTGTATAACCATACCGCGGAAGGCAACGAACTGGGCCCGACGCTTTCGTTTAAAGGCATCGATAACAGCAGCTACTACCGCCTACTGCCGGACGAGAAGCGTTACTACATCAACGACACCGGCACTGGAAATACAGTCAATCTAAGCCATCCCAGAGTTCTGCAGATGGTGACGGATAGCCTGCGGTACTGGGTGGAGCAGACAAATGTCGATGGGTTCCGGTTCGATCTGGGTACCATTCTGGCGCGCGAACCAAATGGTTTTGACAATCAAAGCGGCTTTCTGAAGGCGGTTAGCCAGGATCCGGTGCTGAGTTCGGTAAAGCTGATTGCCGAGCCCTGGGATTGCGGGCCAGGCGGATACCAGGTTGGTGGATTTCCTCCAGGATGGGCCGAATGGAACGACAAATACCGGGACACCGTTCGCGACTTCTGGAAAGGTTCGGCTCCGGTTCCCGCCCTGACGGAAAAGATGTGCGCCTCGGGAGATATCTTCAATCATCAGGGCCGCCGCCCCTGGGCCTGCGTGAACTTCATTACTGCCCATGACGGATTCACCCTGAATGACCTGGTGACTTATAACGAAAAGCATAACCAGGCAAACGGGGAAGATAACAAGGACGGAAGTTCCGATAACCGTTCATGGAACTGCGGGGCGGAAGGTCCAACGGACGATCCGGAAATAAAGGCCCTCCGGCTGAGGCAGATGCGTAATCTGCTGGCAACCTTGCTGTTGTCGCAGGGCACGCCCATGTTGCTTGCGGGCGACGAGTTTGCCCGGACGCAGGGAGGCAATAACAACGCTTATTGCCAGGATGACAAGATCAGCTGGCTCGATTGGGAGATTGCCGGCAAAGGCAAGTCGCTAATTGAATTTGTCAAGACTCTGACCGGCTTACGCCACAAGTATCCTATTTTCCGGCGTAATCTTTTTCTTACCGGTAAATACGTAGAAGATCTTGGTGTCAAGGACGTAACCTGGATTAACGGAAACGGGCTGGAGATGACCGACGAGCAATGGGGCAATTGCGACCTTTGCTGTTTCGGTATGCTTCTGGACGGGCGCGCTCCGACAACCGGCATCAAGCAGCGGGGCCATGAGGCAACCATGCTGATGGTGATTAACGCTTTTCACGATGCGCTGCCGTTTACGTTTCCCGAATCACCCGGAGGCGACGGATGGAAGGTTTTAATCGATACAAATCTTTCAGAAGATCTCGAACCAAAAGTTTTTCAGATTGGCGAGACCTACAAGGTCAACAATAGGTCGATGCTGCTGTTCGTTCTGGATGCCGCGGAATAGATTCTCTAAATTCATTGTTCGACGGATACCGGCTTTCCGTCCGATGTAACGTTTGCCGAATCGGAACATATTTCTAAACACTTACGAATCAGGCGGACCGCGCCTTCTTTGCCCCGCCTTCCAACTTCGATATGCGGCCCTACACAGCTGGGGCATCCTTCGGAACACGCGCAGGAAGAGACCAACTGGAGAGCCGCTTTCAGCAACTCCGTTCGCCGGCAAAATAGCGGATCGCTTTGTCCAATGCCCCCCGGGTAGTTGTCGTAGAGGACCACGTCTGGTTCAAAGACGCGGTTCATCTGCTCCGAATCCTCGAGCACCGCAACGGCGATGTCGCGAGCATCGCTGAGCAAAAGCACCGTCGCTACGGTTTGCAGTACATTGCCCAAACCCCGCAAGGCGTCCTGCCAGTCGGCTCGGGTGAAATCTGAAGAGCCGCGAAAAAACTCCGCTTCGAAGTGCAGCCAGAAGGCGGTAGTATGCATTTCCTGCTCCGGCAGAGAAAGCAATCCCGCGCCGATGTTTTCAAGCGTGTAGAACTTGATCTTCTTAAAACCGACGACTTGGCGCTTCACGCGAACTTCGCCGTGAGCGGCTTGTGCCTGGCCATGCGCCGCCGCGGGCTCCGTTTCAAACTCCGCAATTTCGCTCACCTGGGTATACACAATCGCATCTGTAAAGTAATCGGAATCCACCTGGCGCACGAACGCTTTGCGGCCGTCGAAGTCGAGCCGTTCTACCTGGAACTGGCGCGCATCGTGCAAATAAATCGCCTTCTCGTGCAGGGTAGTCAGCGCCGACGGAAAATCGACTTCGCCGATGACTTTGTGGTCGCCAGTAACATCTACAACCAGGAAGTTATCGCTAGTTACTGCTCGCAAACTGACCATATCGGCGGGATAACTGTCACTGACCCAATGCCAACTATCGCCCGAACGGTGGAGAAGTTTCAGGTCTTCGGCAAGAAAGCGGCAGCTTCGATCTACGTCGTGCTTGCCGAAGGTTTCGCCATCCCGCAGTGGCAGTTCGAAAACGGCGCATTTCAGATGACTCAGGTAGATTTCGAGATTATCCGGATTGACATGCGCTTCTTCCGGCGATCTTCCGAAAAAGTAATCAGGATGCTCGACGATGTATTGATCCAACGGCGCGCTGGAGGCGACCAGCACCGCTAGAGATGCGCCTAGACGCCTCCCGGCTCGTCCAGTCCGCTGCCAGGTAGAGGCGATATTGCCCGGATAGCCGGCCAGCACGACCGCATCCAGCGATCCAATGTCCACGCCCAGTTCCAGTGCGTTCGTCGCAACCACCGCCCGGATATCGCCGTTGCGCAAGCCGCTCTCGATAGCACGCCGCTCTTTGGGAAGATAGCCGCCGCGATAGCCGCGAATGGCCTCGTGACTGAACGGCAGGCCCGAACAGGCATCTTTCAGATAAGTGGTTAAAATTTCAGTGGCCAACCGGTTATTCGTAAAAACTAGCGTTTGCTGTTTCTGGCGTATAAACTCGAGCGCCATACGCCGCGACTCATGCAGATAACTGCGGCGGATACCAAGCTGCCGGTTTACCACTGGCGGGTTGTAGAAGATAAAGTATTTCTCGCCCGAGGGTGCGCCGTTTTCCGCTACCACCTCGAACTGCCGTCCGGTGACCGACTCCGCCAGTTCCCTGGGATTCGCGATGGTTGCCGAGCAGCAGATAAATTGCGGGCTCGATCCATAAAATTCGCAGATGCGCCGGAGACGCCGCAGGATATTAGCGAGATGGCTTCCATAGACGCCGCGATAAGCATGCAGTTCGTCGATTATGAAGTAGCGCAGATTTTCAAACAGCTTTGCCCATTTCGTGTGGTGGGGCAAAACGCCCGTATGCAGCATGTCGGGATTGGTGAGTATGACGTTGGCCCGATCGCGAATAGTGCGCCGTGCGTCGCTGGGGGTGTCACCGTCGTAGGTATGGCAGGCCAGGCTGCCGCCCGCGGCGTCGTTCAAGCGCTGCAGTTCCAAACGCTGGTCCTCCGCCAACGCTTTGGTTGGGAAAAGGTAGATAGCGCGGGCAGAAGAATCCTGCAGTAACGACTGCATCACCGGCAAGTTGTAGCAGACCGTTTTACCGCTGGCTGTGGGAGTAACCACCACCGTGTTCCGCCCGGCCAGCGCGTGTTCTACAGCTGTGGATTGGTGGCTGTAAAGCTGCTGAATGCCGCGCTCCAGAAGAGCATTCCGGAGAGCCGGATTCAAAGCCGGCGGAAATTCACCGTAAATCGCGGCGCGAGCAGGCTGACGACGCAGCGCCCTCACCGGAGACTCGTCCTGCTGCATGGCCTCTTCAAAGCGCTGGACTAAACCAGGAATGGGTGATTGAGGCAAACTGGAATCAGGCGATTGCGCCAATGCCGCGGGGCCAGCAACAGGAGGTTCTTCAAAGCCCAAAGTCAGATTCATTGATTCGCCTTTTGTTCCACATTAGCGAACCGCAATGTTTAAAACAAGAGGTCTGTTTGATGTGACGTCCGAACTTAGGCCGAAGCGTGCCCTGCCTGCGCGGCCATCCCGGCCAGGCGCTGTACAGTTTCGAAAGTGTCGGCATCTTCGGCGCGTTTGCCGGTCCGGTAGCGCTTGACCCGTGCAAAGCGCAACGCGAGACCGCTGGCATAACGCGTGCTGACCTGAATTTCGTTGAACGCAATTTCGGCTACTATCTTCGGCTGCACATGCACGGCATAGCGATCGCGCGCAATCTCTATTTTCAGCAGCTCTTCCGTTTGCCATCGCAGCATTTCGTCAGTAAGTCCTTTGAAAGTCTTCCCCAGCATGGCGAAGCCCCCGCGCTGCGTATCGCGAGCTCCGAGATGCAGATTGCTGAGAAGTCCCTGGCGGCGGCCATTGCCCCACTCAGCCGCCAGGATGACTAGATCGAGAGTTTTGGCGCGCTTGATCTTGAGCCAGCTTTGCCCGCGGGCCCCGGCGGCATAAGGCGCATCGAGCGCTTTCGCCATTACTCCTTCGTGGCCTCGCTCCAGAGAAGCATGCAGGAACTCTTCTCCTCGTTTTGCGTCTGATGTCACCAAGTGGGGCACCAGGTCATCGACAGGAACAAGACGAGATAGCTGCTGGAAGCGGCGGCTTTGAGTTTCGTCGATCAGCGGTCCGCCGTCCAAATGCAGGAGATCGAACCAGACCGGCGTCATGGGGAGTTCGGACATCATAGCCTGTACGTTCAATCTACGGCCGAAGCGGCGCATCGTGATTTGAAAGGGCTGCGGACGCCCGTTCGCGTCCATGCTTAACACCTCGCCATCCAGAATGAGCTCGCGAGCAGGCAGTTGGCGAACCGCTTCCACCACTTCGGGAATAGCGGCGCTTACATCGTTTAATTGGCGCGAGTAAATAGCGACGGTATCGCCCGATTTGTGCACCTGAACCCTCGCCCCGTCGAACTTATACTCGAGCGCAGCTTCTCTCAGGTCGTCCAAAGCGCACGACACATCTTCGGACGTGCCGGCCAGCATGGGTTGAATGGGCCGGAAGAGCTGAATGCTGAACTGGCTAAGACCTGCCTCGCCCTGTTCAATGGCCGTGCGCGCAATGACGCCGAGGTCGCCAGCCAGCATGGCGGCTCGCCGCACGTGACTCGGTGCGACTTTGCCGGCGCGTCCAATGGCATCGAGCATGACACCTTCCAGAGCGCCCTGGCGAAGTTCGCCGACGAGCAGCCGCTTAAGAAAGTGCTGTTCTTCTCGTGAAGCTCGTCCGAACAGGCTGGCCAAAAGGTCCTTACGAGTCTTGGCCGCGCCGGGTCCTGATACTCGGGCGATGCCGGCCAGGGCTTGCTCCACATCGGAAAGCGTCAGCGTAGCGGCCTCGGCACTCGCCACATTTCCGGCGCTCAGTGTTGAATATCCAATGCCCAAGCGCGCCTGCCGAGTACCGGAAAGAAAGGCGACGACGATTTCAATTTCCGGGCCACGCGCCTCGGAAAGAAGGGCAGCTAAACTCGCGATCTTCTCCAGGCGCTTAGTGGTCTGCGTGATCTGGCGTGAAGTTTCAACCAGCCTGGCGAGTTGCATCAGGTTTTGCCGTCTCCTGGAGAAGCAGCGGCGACTCGTGTCCGCGCGCGCCGACCCGTTCCAATCTTTGCACCATGCCATCCTGCACCACCACGGCTTCATCGAAGTTATTCACGGTAGGGCAAACATGTTTTGGAAGCAGATAAACCGGCTCGCCGATAGCAGGCAGCGATCCTCCGTCAGCACGGCGCAACGGGAGATGCTCTTCGCTGGGCTTCTGCGCTTCTAAATGGGGCCATCCGAGTACGGCGCAGTTGGGCACTCCAGAATCTACCGAGACGGCTTTGTGCCCTGCGTCGCAGGTGACGATGCCGGCTGCCGGGTGGCTGACGATGGTGCTCAAAACCAGTACGGCGGGCCGGTAATCGAAGGCCGCTAACTGCTGAAGGCTGTTCAAATCGCTGTAGACGACCGTTCCCGGCGAAATACGATGCACGAATTTCGATTCCGAGAACGGCTTGTACGATAGCGCATAGGGAGCGGCTGGAGTACCTGAAGTAACGACTTCCGGTATACTTCCGCCGGCGTTTTCAATGGTTCGCACCAGCGCCAGCAGCAAGCGGTATCCGTCCTGAGACATCTGCTCGCGATCTTCGGCGGGAACTCCCGAAACATGCCCATCGTAGTAATGCAAACCGGCAAACGCATCCTCTGCAGTCAGCAATTTTACAAGCGACAAAACGTCCTCGGTGCGCTCCAGAGAGATGCCGGTGCGATCCATTCCCGGGTTGATATCGATGAACATGCGAATAGAGGAACCGCTCCACGCAGCTGCTTGAGTTGCGTTCTCCACCAGCACGGAGACGCGCGTCTCCGGCCACTGGCTGGCAATTTGCCGCACCCGGCTGGCATTGGCGCCGGAAACGGGAAATGCCAGGAGCACGTCCGCCGCGCCCAAATCGCACAAGGTCGCGAGTTCTAGTGTGGTGGAACACTTAAACGAGCCTATGCCGAAGGCCATCATCCGCTGCATGACAAACGGAAGCTTTGCGGTCTTTACATGCGGACGCCAGCGATCAGGATCGCCACCGGCCATCTGTATGGTGGTTTGAATGTTTGCGTCTACCAGCGCCGGATACAAAAGCAGCGCGGGAGTCAGCAGTTGACGCTCGCTTTGAATGCGGTAAGCATCGGCCAGACGTTCATCGGTTGGCGAAAAGGGCACGCGTTTATTGTGGCAAAACCGGCACTCGCCAGGCCTCGCTTGCGGCCGTAAGAGAACATAGGGAAAGCTGGTGAAACCGGCAGAGGAGATTCTAAAGAGAATGACAGATGTCGATGTATATGCAGGCGCCACGGTTTTAGGGGCGGCTTCGGGATTACGGACCTTTTCCGGTCCGGCTTTGGTGAGCCAAGTGGCCCATTCCGGGCTCTTGCCGTTCAATGTGCCGTCATTCAATTTTTTGAAGCACAAGGCTGCGTCGCAGAGCTCTTTCGTGCTGGCATTAGCCGAACTGGCCGCCGACAAATTGCCCAGCACTCCTAATCGCCTTACCTTCATGCCCCTGATCGGCCGCGCGCTGGCAGGGGGCTTCAGCGGTGCAATGCTGACCGCTTCGAATCGCCGATCGATCTATCTGGGAGCGGTAGCCGGCTCTCTCGCGGCGATAGGGGCGGCCTATGGCGGCTATCATCTGCGGCGCTTCATTAACAAGAATCTGCATATACCGGACCCGTTGGTGGCGCTGGCGGAAGACGCGGCAATGGTCGCCTGCGGGTCACTGGTCCTGAAGAAGCTACACGAAGAGCGCGAGGCCGCATAACGTCCTCACCGGAACCTGGCCCGTATGTTGTGGAATCAGATAGCGGGCCTCTTCGGGCTTCTCCTCTTCGTGGCAGTCGCAAGCGATGCTTTCGAAGTTATGCTGCTGCCCAGGCGGGTGCGCCGCCGGATCCGGCCCGTTCACATTTTCTTTAAGAGCACTTGGGTGATTTGGCGGAGCATAGCCCGGCAATTCCGGCTCGCGCGCATGCGGGATGCTTTTCTAAGCTGGTACGGCCCGTTATCGATGGTCCTGTTGCTATCGTTTTGGGCCGTTGGCCTGGTGATCAGCTTTGGATTGCTGCACTGGTCTATTGGCGGCGATTCCAATTCACAGATGATTTTCACCGATATGTATCTGAGCGGCGCCACCTTTTTCACCTTGGGCTATGGAGACGTGGTACCGAAAACTCCGGCTAACAAAGCGCTGGCCGTGGCTGAATCGGGCGCGGGACTTGCCTTTATTGCAGTCACCATCGGCTATTTGCCGGTGCTCTATCAGCTCTTTTCGCGCCGGGAGTCGCGGGTGATCCGGCTGGATACCCGCGCCGGTTCTCCGCCGAGCGTCTCCACGCTATTGTGCAGGCATGGCGAGTTTGAGGCGATCGACGAACTGAATATCCTGCTGAAGGAGTGGGAACAATGGTGCGCCGAACTGATTGAAAGCCATCTCTCTTACCCGATGCTCAGCTACTACCGTTCGCAGCACGATAACCAAAGCTGGCTGGCTGCAATCGCAACCATGCTCGGTGTCTGCGCAACCATCTTGACGGGTGTTCGCGGTGTTCCAACGTTTCAAGCTCGCATTACCTTCGCGATGGCCCGCCTGGCGATTGTAGAGTTGTGCCGCGTCTTTCACCTCCGGGTAACCCGCAATGTAGAAGAGCGCCTGGGGCACGATAGCTTCGATGAATTTCAAAGTAAGCTGCTCGAATCGGGATTGACGTTCAGTGAAACGGATGAGGCGGAGGAACGGCTGTCGTCGCTTCGATCCACCTACGAACCTTATACCGCTACGCTTTCCAGCCACTTCTGCCTGACGTTGCCGCCGTGGATTTCCGATGACAGCAACTTAGATAACTGGCAGCGCAGCCGGGGCGGAATCACGGCCCGCGATCTGATCGAGAAGACTCGCTCCAGGCCAAATTAATCAGGCTGAGGAAGCTCCGGAATCCACCGGCTGCCACAACTGTTGAAGCTCGGCTGCCGTATGCACCATGTAATCCGGTTTGTTTTCCGCCGGGGCGCCGGGTCCGAAGGTTTGAGGCTGGAATCCCCAGAGGACGCCACAGCTTCTGACTCCGGCGTTCCGCGCGGTCTGGATATCGACGCTGCTGTCGCCGATCATAAGGGTGTCTTGGATAGACGCGCCCGCTTCTTTGCGCAGAGCGTTTATGCCGGCCGGGTCCGGCTTCTTCCGCTCGAAACTGTCGCCACCATAGACGCGAAAGAAGTGCTGGTGCAAGCCGAGCGAAATTACGATATCGCGGCTGATGTTCACGGGTTTGTTCGTCAGCACTGCCAGGCGATGGTCCAGCGCAACAGCCTGATCGAGAGCGCCCCGAACGCCTTCATAGAGTCTCGTATTAGCCAGTGCATGGGTTCGATAAAACTTCAGGAAGAACGCCAGAGTTTTTTCCTCGAGATCTTCCGAAGCTTCGCCTCCGAGCGCCCGCTTCACCAGCATGGAAGCCCCATTGCCCACGTAGGATTGAATTAACTCGTGGTCAAGCGCTGGAAGTTCCACATGCGCCAGGGCGGCATTCACGCTGATGGCCAAGTCTTCACTGGAGTCGATTAAGGTTCCGTCGAGATCGAATATGAGCAGCAAATCCGATGGTCACACAGCCGGTTCAGATCGCCTGCCGGGGCGGCTTGTGGTTCGCCGTGCGCGACTCCCACAATTCCCGCAGATTCGCCAGCTGCTGTGTAAAAGCATCTTTTAATTGACGAGGAGCAAGACTGACCAGCGCCGACGAAATGCTGCTGGCGTAAGGCAAGACCGTGGAACGGGAGAGCGCGTCGGGCATGGGAGACGGCGAGAAGGCCACCACGAATCCCAGCAATGCGGCAATGACGATAATGCCTCGTACGGCTCCCGCCAGGCCACCCAAAAAGTGATTAAACCAGGAGAGCCCAACCCATTGAAACAATTTCGAAAGCACGGTTGCCGCCAAAGCGCCTGCCGCGAGCACGCCGGTAAAGATCAATAGAAAGCCGCAGAAGTTGGCGAGCGGCTCGCTGCCGACAAAGGGCAGCAGTTTCGCGCCCACCAGGCGATAGCACCAGAAGCCGGCCATAAAGCCTGCGATCGACGCCGCGATACCGACAATTACTCGCGCCAATCCTGCCCGCAGGCCGGAGACGGTAGAGAGTGCGACCGCTAGTACCACCAAAACGTCGAACCAATTAAAGGGAGGCATTGCGGTCAGGGTATAACGGCTGGCCGGTCAAGCGCAAAAACGCCTCCTGGTATTTTTCGCTGGTGCGGCGCACTACATCGTCCGGTAATCCGGGAGCTGGCGGCTGTTTGTTCCACGGAAGCGTTTCGAGATAGTCCCTGACGTACTGTTTATCGAAGGAAGGCTGCGGTCTGCCGGGTACGTAGGTATCCGCAGGCCACCACCGCGAAGAATCGGGAGTCAGGACTTCATCCGCTAAAACCAACCGTCCTGCAACGTGACCGAACTCGAATTTCGTGTCCGCCAGAATAATTCCACGCTCCATGGCATACGCGGCTGCTTGACGGTAAATATCCAGAGTCAGTTCGCGCAGGTGTTTCGCCAAGGAGCTGCCGATGGTATCGGCGACATGCTCGAAAGGAACGTTCTGGTCGTGCCCGCCATGGGACTTTATCGCCGGAGTAAAGATGGGCTGCGGCAGGCAGTCTCCCTCGCGCAATCCCCGCGGAAGCCTAATGCCGCAAACAGTTCCATCCGCGCGGTACTCTTTCCAGCCGGAGCCCGCGAGATAGCCCCGGGCGACGCACTCTACTTCAATCATCTGCGCACGCTCGACCAGCATCGACCGGCCTTCCAAGAGTTCCGAAAATGGGTGCAGCACTTTGGGATAGAGCGACACATCGGCGGTGATTAAATGCGGCGGAACCATGTGCCGCAGGAAATCGAACCAGAAAAGCGACATTTGCGTTAAGACTCGCCCCTTCGACGGTATACCGCTTTCCAGAACGCAGTCGAAAGCGGAAATCCGGTCAGTGGCGATGAACAGCAAGTGGTTCGATGTTCCCGCCTCATCCAGAGCGTAAATATCACGCACCTTGCCGCGGTTCTGAAGCGGCAGCGGCAAGTCCGACCGCAGCAGTATGTTCTCCATTGCTCCTTTGATATCGGAAATCCCGAGTATCGCAGAGGGGTAAGAGCCGCCCCAACTCCGGGTAGTCTGAAACGGTTAAACTAGACGAATGCCAGCTTCTTTTCAATACGCAATCTGTAACGAGGTATTCGGCAAGCTTCCCTTCGCAGAGTGTTGCAAGCAGGTCAAGGCGATCGGCTACGAAGGCCTGGAAATTGCCCCCTTCACTCTCAGCGAAGACCCTGCCGGAATCACGGCCGATGAACGCCAGGAGATCCGTTCCGCCATGGAAGGCGAGGGACTTTGCTTCGTGGGACTTCACTGGTTACTGGCCGCGCCTCCGGGCCTTCATCTCACCACTCCCGACGCCGGGCTGCGGGAGAAGTCCTGGGACTATCTGCACCGCCTGATCGATCTTTCGGCCGATCTTTCGATTTGCCAGCACGAATACAACTCGGTGGTGGTGCTGGGGTCGCCAAAGCAGCGCTCCACAGTGGACGGGATGGCGCCGCGTGAGGCGATCGACATCCTGACGCACGGCCTGGCCCACGCTGCACCGCGGGCGGAGAGCCGAGGCATTCGCATTCTGGTAGAGGCGCTGTCGCCCGACCAGACCGATGTGGTCACCAGCCTTGCCCAGGCAGTGGACATCGTAAAACAGATTGGCAGTTCCGCCGTTCAAACTATGTTCGATACGCATAACGCAATTGGCGAGACCGATCCGCATGCGGAGTTGATCCGCCGCTTCGCACCTTACATCCAGCACGTGCATGTAAACGAGATGGACGGCCGCGAGCCGGGCATGGGTGATTACGATTTTGCGTCCCTGCTGAGCGCGCTCGAGAATATCAATTACTCCGGTTGGGTATCCCTGGAAGCTTTCGATTTCAGCCGCGACCCACGGGAAATCGCCGAGCGCTCGCTCAGCCATCTGAATTCCAAATCCGGAACCTCGCGCCCCCACATGGAAAGAGAGCAGGAAAAGGCCTTCGGGCAATCCGCATGAACCGGTACATTGTTACCGGGGGAGCCGGCTTCATCGGTTCTTCCCTGGTGCGAGCGCTGCTCGCGGAGGGCCGCCGCGTCCACGTGATTGACAATCTGTCGACCGGCAAGCTGGACAATCTGGAAGAAGTGGCCGACCGGATCACGGTTCATGAGTTCGACCTTTGCGATTACAAACGCATTGCCCCTGTGATCGAGGGAGCTGAGCGGGTCTTTCATCTGGGTGCGCTTCCTTCGGTGCCGAAGTCGATTCTCGACCCTGTCCCGAGCCATGAATCGAACATCGACGGCACGTTTAATGTGTTCCGGGCGGCCGCGGAAGGCAAAGCAGGACGCGTAGTCTATGCGGCGTCGTCGTCGGCGTATGGCGATTCGGAGATGCTGCCCAAGGTGGAGACCATGACTCCGCGTCCCAAATCGCCGTACGCCGTTCAAAAACTGCTAGGCGAATACTACGCCACTGCATTCTCCGATTGCTTCAATCTGGAGACCGTTTCGCTGCGCTTTTTCAATGTCTTCGGGCCGCGGCAGGACCCCACCAGCGTCTATTCCGGGGTTCTGTCCATTTTCATGAGCTGCTTGATTGACGGCCGCAATCCCACCATCTTCGGCGATGGGGAACAAAGCCGTGACTTCACTTATGTCGATGACGTAGTGGGTCTTCTGCTGAAAGCTTCCCAAGCTCCGGGAGTCTCAGGAAAAGTTTTCAATGCCGGAAATGGAGGCCGCTACACTTTGAACGAGACTTGGCGCATTCTCCAGAAGCTGGGGAACGCCACCCTGCCCGCGAACTACGGTCCGCCGCGAGCGGGCGATGTCCGTGATTCGCAAGCCGACGTTGCGGCAGCGGTAAAGGAACTCGGTCACGACCCGCGTTTCTCGTTTGAAGAGGGCTTGCGCCTGACACTCGACTGGTATCGGGCTTCTCTGGGCAAGCCTGTTCCGGTTGGAGCTGATGCGCTCTGAGGTGTGCCCAGTCTGCTGAGCCGTTCGAATTAGAGAAAGACGGCATCTACCGCTGCGGCGGCTTTCGCCGATTCGACTGGCAGAGCCATGGCTTCGGAACGCGGACGGCATCCCCGCGCGCCGATGTCACCCTTCGCCAGGTCCACTCGGATAGGATTTGGAATGCAGTTGGCCTTACCGATCGGCAGCATGAGGGAGACGGGCTGATATCAGATCAGGCCGGATTGCACATCGGTGTCCGCACCGCCGATTGCGTCCCAATCTTGATACTCGATAGCCGCACACATTTAGTTGCGGCGGTACACTCCGGCTGGCGCGGCAGCGCGGCCGGAATTGTCCGCCGCACGATTATCCGGATGTGCCAGGAATTCGCGACAGAAGCTGGTGATGTATACGCCGCGATTGGCCCCTGCATCCGCGAATGCTGCTACACGGTAAGCCACGACGTAGCGGTTCGCTTTGCTCCGCAGTTCCCAGAATGGGGAACGATGACAGGGAACCGGAACATCGATCTTGCGGAAGCGAACCGCCGCCAGATGATTTCAGAAGGCGTTCCGTCCGGGCAGATTTTTGACTCTGGCCTCTGCACCGCGTGCTCGGCTGATACGCTTTTTTCCTATCGCCGGGAACCAGCAAATCCGGGCCGCATGATTGCCGCAATCTGCCGCTTGGCCTAGCCGGGTCTCGCCTCAGCGAGGTTACGTTTTTCCTTGCTACCTTTGCGCCTCGGCCGCATCTCACTCCTGGTAAAAGGAAAAAACTAAATGGATCGTCATGCTGAGGCACAATGGCAGGGAGATTTGAAATTCGGGAAGGGCACGTTATCCACCCAAAGTAAGGTGCTGTCAGGTAGCGCTTATTCTTTTCGCGACCGTTTCGAAGATGGAACCAACACCAACCCGGAGGAATTGCTTGCTGCTGCTCATGCCGGTTGCTTTACCATGGCTCTTTCGATGATCCTCGGGCAGGAAGGCTTAAAAGCCGATAACCTCAACACTACCTGCACGATTACTCTCGACAAAGAAGGTGAAGGGTTCGCAATTAAAAAGAGCGCGCTTAATTTAACGGCGAAAATTCCGGGCGCATCGGAAGAGGCTTTTACACAAGCCGCGCAAGCAGCTAAACAGAATTGCCCGGTTTCAAAGTTATTCAACACTGAAATTACCCTCGACGCGCGGTTAGAAAAGTAAAGCTCTCTTTTGCTCGTCCGATAAGTTGGCGCTTTGGCGTCTATTCAGGATGAATTTCGTTCCTTGAAAAAGATTCTGGCGGTGCAGGCCTTTGCCTAATCAAAACAACAAGGCCTGCACGCAAAATGGAAGCTCATCAGCTAATGAAGGCCGGAAGGCTAACCGAAGCCATCCGGGCTTTGAAGGCGCATCTCGCCCGCGAGCCCGGAGACTATCGGGCACAAACATTTCTTTATGAGTTGATTTGTTTCACCGGTGATCTCGACCAAGCCGAAGAATATCTGGACACGCTGGTCCGCGCGGACCAACCAGGGTCAGAGAACGCTATCGCTGATTACAAACGGGTTCTGAAAGCAGAGAAGGCGCGGCAAAATTGTTTTGCCAATCGTGAGTATCCCCGGCAACCGGTAGATGGGGGAGTGAGCGCCTTTTCAGGAGCACTTAATGGCAAAGGCTTTGCCAGCCTTTCCGACGCCGACCCCAGGATCGGCGAGAAGCTCGAATTGTTTGTTGCGGGGGAGTATCTTTGGATTTCTCTCTACGAGGTGCGCGAATTGCAGTTGCCTGCGCCGCGACGCTTGCGGGACCTACTCTGGCTGCCGGTAGAAGTGAAAGTTGCTCCATCTCTTGGAACAACAGTATTCAAAGATTGCTGGCTTCCGATGATGGCTCCCCTTAGTTGGCAGCACCCCGACGAAGAGGTAAAGCTCGGCCGGGTAAGTGAATGGAAAGAAGATCAGTTCGGGCAGGCAGCCCCTTACGGGATTAAGAGCTACTTAGTAGATGGAGTGGAAGTGCCGTTTGCGGAGATCCGGAATTTGACTATCTGGCTCGCGGGACAAGTCCCCGCTGAAGTTTGAAACCTATTCCTCGTCACTCCGGTTGGCAAGGTTATTCATAACGTTCATATCTTCGAGAGTAGTTACATCTCCCGTAACTCCGTTGGAAGTGACAATCTCCCGCAGCAGACGGCGCATAATCTTCCCGCTGCGGGTTTTCGGCAGCGCCTCGACAAAACGGATCTCTTCCGGCCGTGCAAATCCGCCAATCTCCTGCGTAATCCACTTTCGCAGATCCTGCCCTATTTGATCGGAATCGAAATCACCCTTCTTCAAAGTCACAAAGGCACAGATTGCCTGGCCGGTAACTTCATGAGGTTTGGCAACGACGGCGGCTTCGGCCACTGCGGGATGATGCACCAGCGCCGATTCGATCTCCATAGTGCTCAGGCGATGTCCACTCACGTTCATGACGTCGTCGACACGGCCAAGGATCCAGTAATATCCGTCGTCATCGCGCCGCGCCGCGTCTCCGGTAAAGTAAGATCCCGGCACCCGGCTCCAGTATCCGGACTTATATCGGTCCGAATCGCTCCACACGTCTCTGGTCATGCTGGGCCAGGGTTCACGGATAACCAGGAAGCCTTCCTGGTTGTTGCCCAGCACATTCCCATCGTTGTCGACTATGTCCAGGATAGTGCCCGGAAGCGGAAGTGTAGCTGAGCCGGGCTTCAACGGCGTCGCTCCCGGTAGCGGAGCCACCATAATGGCTCCGGTTTCGGTCTGCCACCAGGTGTCTACAATAGGACAGCGTTCTTTGCCGATGACCCTGTAAAACCAGTCCCACGCGGCTGGATTGATGGGCTCTCCCACGGAACCAAGCAGCCTCAGACTGGATAGATCGTGCGCCTCCGGCCATTTGTCGCCTTGCCGCAGCAGCGATCGGATGGCTGTGGGCGACGTGTAGAAGAGCGTCACTTTGTGCTTCTCTACGATTTCCCAGAAACGATCGTAGGCAGGATAGTCGGGCGCACCCTCGTACATGACAACCGTGGCTCCAGCAGCAAGCGGACCATAGACCAAATAGCTGTGTCCGGTGACCCAGCCTACATCGGCAGTACACCAAAAGATGTCGTTTTCACGCAGATCGAAGACCCATTTCATGGTCATCAGCGTTTGAAGCAGATAGCCGGCGGTGGTGTGCAAGATGCCTTTCGGCCGGCCGGTAGTTCCGGATGTGTAAAGCACGAAGAGCGGGTGTTCTGAATCCACTTCCTGCGCTTCGCTGCTTTCAGCCGCCGATTGCAAAGCCGGATTGTGAGAAAGTTCTTCCGTATGCTCGTGCCACCAGGTGTCCCTGCCCTCGCGCATCTCGATGGGCGAACCAGTGTGCCGGAAGACGATGACGCTGAGAACATCGGGCGCTTCTTGCAGCGCAATATCCACGGCTTCTTTAAGGCGCACCTCCTTGCCCCGGCGCCAGGCTCCGTCAGCGGTAATCACCACCTTCGCCTTCAGGTCCTGCATGCGCAGTTTCAGCGCTTCGGCGGAAAAGCCCGCGAACACCACGCTATGCGGCACGCCCATGCGCGCACAAGCCAGAACGGCGATCAAAAGTTCGGGAATCATGGGCATGTAGATTATGGCCGTGTCTCCCGTTCTAACGCCCTGGCGCATCAAGATGGTGGCGAAGCGATTCACCAACTCCTGTAATTTTTCGTAAGTCAGCGTGACGGATTCGCCGGACTCGCCTTCCCAGATGATGGCAGGCTTGTTCGCCCGGCCGGCGAGCACGTGGCGGTCTACGCAGTTGTAGCAGGCGTTAAGCTTTCCGCCGGCAAACCACTTTGCATACGGCGGCTGCCAGTCGAGAGTCTTGAGATAGGGTTGAAACCAGGTCAGCTCTTGCCCCGCCAGTTCGCCCCAGAAAGACGAGGGGTCAGCTTTGGCGCGAGCGTAAAGAGCATGGTACTCGTCCATGTTCTTGATGTGTGCTCGAGAGCTGAATTCGGGGCTGGGCGGATAGGTTTTCGACTCGCTCATGTAGTAGTCCAGCACACCAGTGTACGGCAGGACTTTCCGCTAATGAATGGCGCCGATATGTTCCGGAGGCCAGAAGACGAAAACCGCCTTCCCGTAGATGTAATTGCGAGGAACGAATCCCCAGGATCGGCTGTCGTTGGAGAGGTCGCGATGGTCGCCCAAGACGAAATATTCGTGCGGCGGAACCACGCGAGCCTGGTAGCTGCGGTCGTCTCGATACTGAGCGGGAACGTAGCTCTCAACCAGCTTTTTGCTGTTGACAATCACGTTGCCATGGTTGACCTCGACGGTATCCCCGGGCAGGCCAATCACGCGTTTGATGTACGACTTGCTGTGATCGTCCTCCGGGGACCAGAAAACCACCGTATCGCCGCGCCTGATGTCACTGAATTTGAACTTGTAGCTGAACTGGTTTATAAAAAGACGCTCTTGGTCGAGCAAGCCCGGCATCATGCTGGTGCCCTCTACCTTCACGGGACGGTACAAAAACAAGATCACGAGCACGGCGATCAGGACCGAAAGCATCATGTCCCGCAGCCAGGAAAATGTGGTGATCAGGTAAGAACGCGGGTGGACAGCGGAATGGACTGAAGGCTGACCCGGCGATCGGGAAAAGCTGTCCGGCTGGCTCATATTGCGAAACACTTAAGTTTCAGAGTACAGGTACGGCTTACAGCAGCATTAAGACTCTGAAATTCACGTCGGAGGCACCTGGCCATAGTGGTTGGACGTGTGCACGGTGATTTAGTTAGCCGGTGGTTATTACCCGGAGATTAACTCACCTTAAGTATTCGGGAAGCTATTTATTCCGCGAGAGTTCGCGAACGGCGCGGCTCCAGTCTTCATCAGCATGGCCGTGCGAGAAGTTCCGTTCCTGCCAGAAGGAATAGGCTAGCTTGGCGATATCCTCATGGGCAGGCGCACTGGCGACCGCCGGCTGCGGCGCAGATACCGCTTCCTTTGCGGTCTCGACAGCATGGCTCGCAGACTTCCGATGGCTCTTGGCCGCGGCGGGAACCGGTTCCATCGCATTCTTCGGCTGCGATCTCGCCGCCGTTTTTTTCACTTCCTTGGCCGGAGTCTTTCCGGCTGGCGCGCTGGCGATATCCGCCGCTTTCTGACGTCCGTCTTTCGAAGTCTTGCTCGACTGCATGGGGATCATTATATCGAGAGCCAAACATACTTGCCATAAATTGTTTTGATTGCGCCGATAGGCAGCTCGATAGCTCCGTTTGGGAGAATGTAGTCCATGCCCCGGAGCGTAACTCTGATAGCCAGCGGCGATTTGCGATTGAGCGCCAATCAGGTCTGCTGGCCCGCCCAAGAACAAACCGAAGCCGCAGTTTCGAAGGCTGTCGAGAATTTCGGCCATACCGTAACTCGCGGCCATCCCTTCTTGCCGGAAAAGAAACATGGCTTTATCGATTCCCAGAAGTATGGAATGCAGGTCTTCCGGGAGATCGATGCCGACGTGCCGTTGATGGTTGTGGAAGCGGTGTGGCAATACAGCCACCACGTGCTGCCCGGGCTTATCAGCCATCGGGGTCCGATTCTCACCGTAGCGAACTGGAGCGGCCAGTGGCCAGGATTGGTAGGGATGCTGAACCTGAACGCTTCTCTCACCAAAGCCGGAGTGGCTTACTCCACTTTGTGGTCGGAGAATTTCGAAGACGACTATTTCCTCACCCGCCTGGAATCCTGGCTAAGTGGTAAGCCAGTAAAGCACGATCAGAGCCACGTCCGTGCGCTGAGTTCAGTCAAGCTGCCGGCGGAAGCGGAAACTGTGGGCGGTTCGCTGGCACGGCAGCTCAAAAAGGATAAGGCCATCCTGGGCGTTTTTGACGAAGGCTGCATGGGAATGTTCAACGCCATCATTCCCGACCACCTGCTGAATCGGACGGGGGTGTTCAAGGAGCGCTTGAGCCAATCTGCTTTGTACGCCGCCATGCGTGAGGTACCCGCAAGTGAAGCCCGGGCGGTTCGCCAGTGGCTGGACGGGAAAGGACTGAAGTTTAAAACTGGAACGGATCCGGAGGCTGATCTTACAGATGAACAGATTCTGGATCAATGCCGCATGTACATTGCGGCTCTGCGCATCGCGGACGACTTTGGCTGCGATGCAATCGGCATTCAATACCAGCAAGGTCTGAAAGATTTGGCGCCGGCCTCCGACCTGGCGGAAGGCCTGCTGAACAACTCCGACCGGCCGCCGGTGAAATCGTTGGATGGCCGCGTGCTCTACGAAGGGCAGCCGCTGCCGCACTTCAACGAGGTGGACGAGTGCGCGGGTCTGGACGCTCTGGTGACAAATCGTGTTTGGAATGCGCTGGGCCTGCCGCCGGAAACGACACTGCACGATCTGCGATTTGGAGAAGATTACCAAGGGGAGTTCGTCTGGGTCTTCGAGATCTCCGGCGCAGTGCCACCGGCACATCACATCGACGGCTATGCTGGTTCGGTTAGCGAGCGGCAGCCGCCCATGTACTTCCGTTTGGGCGGCGGCTCTTTGAAAGGCATAAGCGAACCGGGCGAGATCGTTTGGAGCCGCGTGTTCGTAGATGATGGAAAGTTGAAAGCCGACATCGGCCGCGCAAAAGCAATTGCTCTGCCGCAGGAAGAAACCGAACGCCGCTGGCGCATCACCACGCCGCAGTGGCCCATTATGCATGCTGTTCTGCATGGCGTTTCGCGCGATCAGATGATGGGCCGGCATAAAGCCAATCACATCCAGGTGGCCTACGCCCCCGACGCCGGCAGCGCGAATCGCGCTCTTGCGGCGAAGGCGGCGTTCTTCCGGGAAACCGGCCTGGAAGTTTACATCTGCGGCACGGAAACGGGACTTTAAGAATGAAAGTCGGACTCATTGGCACTGGCGCCATCGCGAACAAGCATGCCCAGGCGTATCAAAATATCGGTTTCGAGCTGGTGGCTTGTTGCAACAAGACCGTCGGCCGGGGGGAGGAGTTTGCCGGCCGGTGGGGTGCTCGTTTTCTCCCCGATTACCGCGAACTCTGCCGGCTGCCCGGTCTCGATTTTGTCGATGTCTGCACGTTTCCCAATTTCCATTTGCAGCCGCTGGAAGCGTGCGCGGAGATCAAGCGGCCGGTGCAGCTCCAGAAACCGATTGCTGCCAACCTGGACACCGCTCGGCAGATTGTGGACATTGCCCGCAAGGCTGGAATCCCGCTGTGCGTGATGAGCCAGCACCGGTTCGACGACTCCACCATTTTCCTGAAGCGGGCCATAGCCGAAGGCCGTATGGGCAGGCTGCTAGAGGGCGACGCCTACGTGAAATGGTTCCGCAACGACGAGTACTATTCGCGCCCCATTAAAGGCAGTTGGGAAGTGGAAGGCGGCGGAGCGCTGATAAATCAGGCCATTCACCAGGTGGACGTTCTGCATTTTCTGATGGGCCCGGCGTCAAAAGTGCAAGGTATGTGGCAGCTAGGGGCGCGGCACCGCATCGAGTCGGAAGACATCGTGAACGCTTTGCTGCGCTATGAGTCCGGCGCGACCGGCATGATTCAGGCGGCAACCGCATTCTGGCCCGGTTACACCGAACGCGTCGAGGTGCATGGGACCAAGGGAACGGCCGTTCTTTCCGGGGACCACCTCACAAAGTGGGACATGCTCGACGATGCCGAAGCGAACAGCAAAGATCCAGCGCCGGTCGAAAGCGAGGCAGCTTCGGGATCGTCGGATCCCATGGCCATCGGGCTGACCTCCTTCGAGCGCCAATTCCGCGACTTTGCCCAAGCCATCGAGACCGGACGTGAGCCGGCCTCTAACGGAGAAGATGGCTATAGGGCGCTCGAGACGGTAATCCGGATTTATGAGTCATGCCGGGCAAACGCCTAGCCACAATCGGGCGGTTAAGTCGGTTTCTTCACGGCGAAGGATTATGCCGCAGGAGTCGCGAGACCTAGTCGTCATCATCAGAGCCGGCATGTACTTTGGTCGTCGAAATTATCTTCTCCGCCTGCGTCTGGGGCACGTAATCGTAGTGATCGAATTCCATGTGGAATGTGCCCCGGCCCTGCGTATGCGAGGTCAGGTCTTCGCCGTAGGTCAACATCTCAGACATCGGCACCTGAGCATGAATAATCTGGGTAGCGCCATTCAGCTCAGTCCCATTAATGCGGCCCCGGCGGCTGCTGAAGTCGCTCATCATCTCGCCGGCAAACTCCACAGGAAATTCGACTTCTACCCGCATGACCGGCTCCAGCAGGGTAGGTTTGGCCTGTTCCATGGCGGCGCGGAAAGCCTTCCGGCCGGCCAGCTTGAAAGCCATCTCTGACGAGTCCACGTCATGATACGAGCCGTCAATCAGAGTGACTTTGAAATCCACTACCGGATGACGAGCCAGAAAGCCCTCCTGCGCGGCCTCGACAATGCCCTTCTCCACTGCTGGTATAAACTGCTTCGGAATAGCGCCGCCAAAAATCTCGTTCACGAATTCAAAACCATTTCCGCGCGGCGTCGCTTCGATTTTGATGTGGCAATCGCCAAATTGCCCATGCCCCCCGCTCTGTTTCTTATGACGGCCTTGCGCGGTGGCCGAGCCGCGAATCGTTTCGCGATAGGGAATTTTCGGGGCCTTCAGATCTACTTCCACGCCATAGCGCCGTTTCAACCGGCTTACCACGATTTCTAGATGCTGTTGTCCGTTACCGGCAAGCAGGAATTCATGGGTCTGGGTGTCGCGATAGAAGTGCAGTGACGGATCTTCTTCCAGCATTTTGCCGAGAGCGTTGCTCAGCCGGTTCTCGTCGTTGGTGCTGCGCGCCAGGATGGCGTAGGCAATCGAGGGTTCCGGCGGGGTAAAGGCGGCAAACGACTCCATGCCGGCGTTCTCCGCCAGGGTGTCTCCTGTCAACGTTTCTTTGAGCTTGGTTACCGCTCCGATGTCTCCCGCATTGAGTTCGGGAACACTCTGCAGCGCTTTACCGAAAGGCACTGAAAGATGAGCGAACCGCTCGTTCGCCTTGCTACGAAGGTTGACCAAGTGGGCATCGTCTTTCAATGCGCCGCTCATTACCTTGAAATAGGTCACTCGCCCCGCGGCGGGATCGGCGGCGGTTTTAAAAGCCAGGACGGCTGTGGATCCGGGTGCAGGATTGGGCGCAGGAAGTATTTCGGCCATGAAGCCGGCGAGTAGTTCGATGCCGACTCCAGCGCTAGCCGAAGTACATAAGATCGGAAAGATACGGCGCTCGCGCAGTTCCTCGCGGAGGCCGCCGACAATGTGGTCGACCCCGATTGTGCCGCTGGCGAAGAACTCCTCCATGAGTTCGTCTTTTCCTTCAGCGACCGTTTCCACCAGCGTCTCGTGCGCTTGCCTTGCCGATTCGCCCAGGCTCTCCGGAATGTCCTGCATGCGTATCAGGTCGGCCACGGCATGGAAGCTTTTCTCTTCTCCTACCGGTAATTGCACAGGGACAGCGGATCGTCCCCAGTTCGCATGAATGGCTTCCACTATCGCCGGAAACGACGCGCGGTCGCGGTCAAGTTTGTTGATGACGAAGATGACCGGCAGGCTGAGCTCTTCCGCGAATTTCCAAACCTTGTGGGTAGACACGCCGATACCCGCGACGGCATCTATGGTGATGGCGACAGCATCCGCCGCAGCCAAAGCGGAACGGGTATCATTCAAGAAAATGTGGTAGCCCGGCGTATCCAGCAAATTGAGCTTGGTGCTCTTCCAGAAGCAAGCGGCAAGCCCGGTTGAAATGGTCAGCTTGCGCGCAATCTCCTCTTCATCGAAATCGGTTACGGTATTACCCTCATCCACGCGGAGAAGCCGCGGCGTGGCCTCCGCCTGATAGAGCAGGGCGGAGATTAGCGATGTTTTACCGCTATGTCCGTGACCTGCGAAAGCCACGTTCCGCACCGAAGAAGTGGGACAAACTTGCATGGGAAAGCGACCTCCCGTTTACGGTCCTCGAATATATCAAATCGGTTTCAGAGAGCCTGCCTGGCGGAGGCGCGCTGCTCGCCGGTAAATACCGGTGGGACCTCGATGCTCTGCTAGGTTGAGATTTGCTGCTTCTCTTTCTTCTGCTGTTAGCCGATCCGCATGCCGCCGCGAACCTGCTGCGGAAGGGCCTGTTGGCTTTGCAAGCGGGGCAGGCGCAGCAGGCGCAAGCGACGCTGCAGCAGGCAGCCGAACTCGACGGCAATAATGCCTACATCTGGAGTTCCCTGGCGGAGACGCATCGCGCTTTGAAACAGACTACGGAGGCCTTTGCCGCCGCGGAGAAGGCCGGGAGACTGGGCAAAGGCGATCCCTTTCTGGCTCATTCTCTGGCGATCTTTTACACGCAAATGGATCAACCGGGGAAAGCTGCACCGCTAGAGTTGGCGTTCGCGCGGAGTCCGAAGGCCGATCCCGATGCGCTGGAACGGGTCGCGGCGCTTTACTTGCGCGCGAACGATCTTCCGGCCGCCGTAAAGATCGCGCAGGAAGCAGTGAAGAAGCACGCGAGTTCCGGAAGCGAACTGACCTTAGCGCAGGCTCTGACGGCAGCCGGCCAGAACGCCGGAGCTTTGCCGCATTGGCAGAAAGCATGGGATCTGTCGGACAAGGGTGATCCGCAGCTGGCTTTCGAATGTTCCCGGGCACTGTTGCAGGCGCAAAAGTTCACCGAGGCGGCAGCAGTAGCAGAGCAGGTACTGGCAGTGCAGAAGGGTGACGCGCAGTTGCAACTGGTGCTGGGTGTAGCGCGTTACGGGCAGCGGCGGTTCCAAGAGGCCGTGGCAGCATTCCTCGACGTGATTGCTATCGATCCCGCCATTCCACAGCCCTACTTGTTCCTCAGCAATTTGTTGGAGCAGGCAGGGCCATATCTCGATCGGGTCATTGCGGCTGACGAGGCCTGGGCGCAGCGGGAACCGGACAATGAGCGCGCGCAGATCATATTGGCGAAAGCTCTGCTCCAGAAAGACCGCAAGAGCGAACGAGCAAAGAACCTGCTGACCGAGGCGATCCGGCTAGACGATCGAGATTGGGAGGCGCACTATCAACTGGGAGTGCTGCTGGAAAACAGCCGCGACTATCCCGCCGCCGCAGTAGAACTAAAACGCAGCACTGAGCGGAATGAGAGGCAGGCCCTGCCCCATTACCATCTGGCTCGCGTTTACGATCGCATGGGTCAGCCCGAGCAGGCCAAATCCGAGCGCGAGATTCATGCCAAATTAACCGGCTCTCCCTTGCCCAATTCAAACTAAAGCCGCTTCCTCTCATCTGTTTCCGTAGAAAAGCGAATTGGGGAAACCCGTCGAAATTGCCCGAAAATGGGGACAGACCCCATATAGCTTATTTATAGCTTATTGATTCTAATAATCTGCTGTTCTCTATCGACAATTAGGAAATGCTTGGCGCTAAAGCATGAGATTGTCCGGAATCAGCGTACGTCGCCGAGTAATGCAGCTTACAAGCCGTGCCTCGACACGGATGTCAATTCGAGGCCAAGGAAAAAAAGTAAAAACAGCAGAAATGGGGACAGACCCTATGTATCTAGACCCTATGTATCTTGTTGATTAAAAAAATCTTCTGTTGTCTATCGACAAAGCTGTAATGCCCGGCTACGGTGCTGCTGTGTCCGGGTCTAAACGCCTCTGCAGCTTGGCGATGGAGCCCGCGAAATCCGCCGGCGAATGCAGTTTATAGATGGTTCCGCGGCACGCGCTGGCGAGTTGATGAATCGCATCCGGAAAATCCGACCCAACTCTAAAGAAATACTCGAAGTAGAACAGCCGCGGCCCGATGTCGGCGCGAGCACGAATGCCGTCCGGATCAACTTTTTCCCGGATCCTGCAATTCGGCCCCAGAAACACCACGGCGTCCGCGGGCTCCTCGTGAGCGATCTCAGAATTAATGAGACCTACCAGTAGATCGGCCCAACCCGCTGTGCGCTGCAGAGTGCGATAGGAAATGGCGCCTAATTCCATTGACTGCAGAGCCGCACCTAATTTTCCATAACTAGCGTCATTGAAACTTTCATCCCGGAAGATTTCCCGCTGTTGATCGAGGTTAAAAGCCACCACCCGCACTTGGCTCGCCCCTGATTGCCTCACCAGCGATGAAAGGGAACCCAGCAGGAAAGCCCGATCCCAGGCTCGCAATTTCAACGACCAGGGAACCACCGGCGCAGCATCCAGCAGCACAGTTATCCGTCGGCCTGCGACTACTGGGCGATCCTTCTGCTTGCGGGGCAGCATGGTCAGCGCGCTCACCTTGCCGGGACCAATTGAAGGATCTATGCTCTTCTCCTTGCCTCGTGCTGAAACCTTCAGATTCCAGTCTTTCCGATGGATCCGGTTCCTATCGTCCACCAGCAGAAGTTCAGCCCGGTATTTTCCCTCGCCCAGGGCAACCGCCCCGCTGAACTCGATCTGCTGGTGAAATCGCTTCCAGTTCATCTGCGCCTTGCGCTCTTCAGAAATTTTAGGGAGGTTTAAACGCAGGCCCAGGATGGCCTTCGAACCATTCTCCGGAATGAGCCGGATGTAGACCGCAAGCGCCGTCGGCCGGCCCTCGAATTGAGCTAGGTCACAAGTAGTAACGAAGCCGGCCTCAAATCGCAGCGCAAAATCCAAAAACGGGCGGTAGTTCTGGGTATGGCAATCCAACTTTCCGTAGGCCGTCATGCCGCCATTCATCGCCTTGTCAACAGTGCGCGCTGCTTCGGGAGGAAGAACGGTCTGGGAAAGCGCTGCGGCCGATGCAAACAGCCCCAGAATCATCATCCGGGCGCTGCCCTGTCTCCGGATCCCCGGTGTATGACGGTCCAATTTCAACCGGAACGGCCAAATGTTATGACTTGGGCGGCGGGCCTTTCTTTGCTTCGGCGGAAGATGATGTGGAGCCGTTCTCACTGTCGTCCACCTCTAAGATACGAACTACGGTGGGATTATGGTCGTACTGGCTTAGCTTGCGGGATGGGGCCGCGAACCCTTTGTAAAGTGCCTGAAGCTGATAATCGATGGAAAAACTCAATTCATCGAAGCGATAGCGTCCATCACTCTTGGTGATGAAAGTGGTTTTGCCTTTCGTCCTGTCGTCGGTAAGCGTAACCAAGGCTCCGGCGAGAGGACTGCCATTCACGTCGACAACTTTCCCGCTCAGGTTCCGGGTAGTCGGCGCTTTATCCTTCTTCTTGCTCGGACGATGATTATCCAGGAATACCGGCGCATCGTGAGTAGCAGGATTATTGTTAGTCGCTTGTGCAACGCAGAGGCCCGAGCCGAGCGTCGCCAGGCAAAACAAAGACGTTATAGATCGGAATTTCATCATCGGCCGGGCGCCCTTTAGGAATTTCGCAAACTTGTTCCGATTTTATCAATCGCATCCACAGTTCCGCGCGGAACTGGACTCCCAACCCATAAATATGGGAAGCTAGCGGTCGATGAAAACGACTCTCGAAATACCTGACGCGCTATTCAGGCAGGCAAAGACATCTGCCGCCGAAAGAGGATTGCCGCTTCGAGAGCTGATCTCACAGGCTATTGAGGAGCACCTGCGAAATCCAGAGAAGCAGGATAGGCCGTGGTTGAAGGAGTTTGGCAAGTTGCGAAGTCTGCACGAGGAGACTCATCGAATTAGCCAAGCCATTCGTCAGGAATTCGATCAGCTCGAGCCGTAGGTTGGCGTTGATTCTGGATACAAATGCACTTTCGGCCATCGCCGACGGTGATCCGGATCTGAAGGTCGAAGTCGATCAAGCCAACAACATAGCCATACCCGTCATCGTGTTGGGCGAGTACAGATATGGCATTCAGCAGTCCCGTTACCGGACTCGATATGAGCGCTGGCTTCTTGGATTGATCCCGCACTGCCAAATCCTTGGCGTAGATCGAAGGACAGCGGAGCAGTATCCCAATATTCGTACCGAATTAAAGCAGAAGGGATCTCCAATACCGGCGAACGCTCTCTGGATTGCCGCGTTAGCCCGGCAGTACTCTCTTCCACTACTCAGTCGAGACCAGCACTTCGACACTGTTCGGGGACTGACACGCATCCACTGGTAGCTTCCAAGGGCGTTTTCCATTCCCTGTGTTAGCCTGAAGGCGGTCCGCTCTTAATCACGCTCAGCTCGCGCAGTAAGGTGAGCCGCTACACCTTTCCTCATGTCGCTGCAAGTTTTCCTGCAAGCCCAGTTGCTTGGTAGACACGAATTCCTGGCTCAACCGATTCCGTCCTCTCCATCAGATTCGTCCTTCGTCTTCATCGGCCGCTACACTTGGCTGAACCTTTATTGCGAGGTCTTGCCGAGAGCAATATTGGCGGAACTAGGCTTGTCGCTCGAACTTCGCGGATCGAGCAGCGCAGAGCAATTCCTGCTGGTCCTGACGGAAGAGGACTTGATGCGCGCTAACCAACTCTTGTGGAGCGCCAATACAGCCTTATCCGAACTCTCCGGGGACACGCTGCGCCTTGCCTGGGCATCGACAGAGGATCTGGGACCGTGGCCCATTGTCCGCAGGCGGCTGGATCAGGCTTTCCATGCGCATGTCTCCACAGCTCTCGGCGAATATCCTGAGAGCCCAGGTGTATTCGAACCTAAAACCGCCGATGACGCTGGTGGAAAGGATGCCTATTTTGCGCAATTTGCCCAAGGCCTGACCGATGCGCAAACTATCGGCTGGTCAGTCGAGCATCCGGCCGAACTCGTCTGGGGCGGCGGGAGTCACTCCTGGGCGGTCGTGGAACAAGCCTCAGAACAACCGGATGCGATCGTATTTGCCCGCCGCGCCGCGCAGGACGATTCCGGCCAGCCGCTGGATATTCCCGATCTGGCGGTACGCGCTGACGGCGCGCCGCGGTGGGGCATTCTATTGGGTGATGTTGACTATTTCGACGCCCAGTTGAAACGCCAGGGGTCTATCGCAGATCACGTTCATCTATCGGTCCTCTTCAAGGAATTCTTCGCGGGCGAACTCTCGGTGCTTTGCACTCTGCCCGAATTTTGGCGGAAAGTCACGGTTCTTTATCGTGGGGGCAACAACTTCGCTGTGGCCGGGTCATGGGACGCTCTGCTCCTTCTGGCCCGCGAGATGCAGCGCCTTTTTGCGCGGTTTGTAGCGGGGAATCTGCAGACTTCACCCACCCCTGAGGGCCAGACCATCAGCATGGCGTTGGCGATCTCTCCCGAGAAGGAAACCAGCGTGCCCACAGTCTATCGAGAAGCCGCTGCCCGTCTAGGTGAGACCAAAACCACCGCGCCGGACACGTTCCATCTGTTCGGCCGCACTCTCGAGTGGAAGCGGCTAACGGATGCGGAGGAACTCAAAAACAGCCTGGTCCGTCTGGTCGCTGAGCACGGCTATTCTCCGGATTACATTCATGACTTGGCCGCCGTTTACCGGGAGTCATTAGCCACTTTCGGCACTCCAGCTTCACGCCGCAAGCTGCCGAAAGTGGATAAGCCCTGGCGCACCTACATGCGCCTTTCGCGAGTGATTCCCCAGGCGCGCCGCAAAGAAGTGAATCATCTTCGCACCACCGTAATTGCGAGCCTTATCGGTAAACGAACGGCGGCGCTCAAGCTAAGACCATCCGGACGCGTGGGCCTCGAGTGGGCCCGCCTTGCCACCGGCGCCGCGGAAACGTCAGGGGACACCCAAAGCGCCCGTTCCCTGACCTAAGCAGAATTTGGAGATTTTCTACATGCCCGAGATTGAAGAAAAGAAAACCAACGGCGACCAAAAGCCGGATCAGCGGCCCAGTGCCGGTGAAGATCAGCCCGCGCGCGAAAATCGACCCGTTGGCAGCGGGCCCCGCGGGGACCGGCCAGGGGGAGATCGGCCGGGCGGCGAACGTCCTGGCGGCAACCGGAGCGAACGCGGTGATCGTGAGCGCGGCGATCGTGGACGCGGAGACCGTGGCGATCGCGGTCCTGCCGGCCGCGGTCCGGGAGACCGCCGCTTCGACGGGCCGCCCGAAATCGATATCGAAAAGCTGATCGCCGATAGTCTCTATCTTGATAATCAGGCCCACGTAGTGGTCAGCCGCATGCGCGATATGGATTCCGGTACCCGAAGTCAATTGCGCCGCCTTTACAATGCCGTGCGCCGCGCAACTCGCACACCCGAAAGCGAACGCCAGCACGAATTCGTGATGGTGCGCGCCCGGCTCGCCTACACCATTGCGCGCCACTCCTTGCGCAGTCTCGACGCTCTCGAACGGCTCCTGCTTCAAGTCACGCGCAAGAACGACACCCGCGGCTATGAGCGCTTCCGGGACCTTTTCGAAGCCATCATTGCTTACAACGAGTAATACAGGGCTTACAACGAGTAATACAGGAATCTTCACCATGAGTTCTCATACAGCAGGAACCGAGCTTACGTTCCTTGGAAAACTAATCCTGGAGGGCGAGATCCAGTGCCACACAGGTCTTCACATTGGCGCCGGCAAGGGCTCTCTCGAAATTGGCGGCGCGGATAATCCGGTCGTGAAAGACGCCTTCGGAGTTCCTTACATACCAGGCAGCTCCCTTCGAGGACGCCTGCGCAGCCTGCTAGAACAGTCGTCCGGCCTCGCGGTTCCCGGTGAACTGGTCTACCTCTCGAAGCGCCGCGGCCAGGAAGTCCGCATTCACCAGAGCGATCGCCCCGACGATGAAATCTGCGTGCTCTTCGGACGCAATCCGGGACGAGTCGAGAAAGTCTCTGGCGAGAGCTCCGACACATCTACTGCGACACCCGCCCGGCTCACCGTTTACGACGCCTCGCTGCTTTCCGAGAGCATCACTCCGCAAATGCGTGAAAGCCTGGATGACGAACTCACGGAAGTAAAGAGCGAGAACGCAGTCGACCGCATCACTTCGCAGGCTAATCCCCGCACTCTGGAACGCGTCCCCTCGGGTGCCCGCTTCCGCTTCCGGATAGTCCTCGATGTCCTATGCCCCGAAGATCGCCCGCTGCTGGCGCGCGTTGTGGAAGGTCTCCGTCTACTCGAAGACGACGCTCTTGGCGGCGGCGGAAGCCGGGGTAATGGCCGCGTATCTTTCGGATCTCTCTCGCTAGTCTGGCGTTCCAAAGATTACTACGCCAAAGGCGCTGCTGAAAATGGTTTGCTCACTTCCGCCGATCTCACGGCCCTACAGCAACTCGCCGGCGCCGATGAATTTGCAGAGAAACTAAGCTAAATGCAGCCGGCAGTCCTCGTACGCCTGAGGCCGATCGGTCCATGGCGATCCGGTCCGGGATTTTCACCTGAAGGAACGCATAGAAACGGCGGAGTCAGCCAGGGAGTCGACTCTTTATTCCGTAGCGACCGTCTGTTCTCAGCCCTCACGCTGGCCTTTGCTGACCTCGGCTATCTGGACGAATGGCTGAACGATACCGCTCGCGCCGAAAAACCGGCGGTGCGTCCCGGTTCGCTGTTTCCGTTCCAGGCCGATACGCTATTTGCTGCTCCGCCGCGCACCGTTTGGCCGCCGCCGTCACAACTGGTGACGAGTCCAAGTCCGGTTTTCCTGTCCCGGCTGCGCTGGGCAAATGCCCGCTTTGTTCCGGCAACTCTCGTTCAATCGCTGGTTGCCGGCCAGCCCATACTCGCGGACCAGTGGATGGTCGATGCCGAGAGCGGCTGCCTGCTGCGCCGCGACCGGCCTAGTTCGAGCCCTTTCCGCCATACGGTGCGCAGCCGTGCTGCCGTCGATCGCATGCACGGGTCTTCGCCTAACGCAGACGCCATCGCCTGCGTCGAGTTCGAGCCTGCCGCAGGTCTTTGGACCGCCCTCACGTTTGCCGATCACGAAGCCGAACAGACCTGGAGAGTCCGGATCGAGGGCGCAGTCCGCCTGCTCGCCGACACTGGATTCGGCGGCGGCCGGCGCATTGGTTGGGGGCAAGTCGGGCCGCCGCAATTCGAATATGGCGCGTGGCCGGATCTGCTGCTTCCCAAGCTTGCTTCTTCGGAAGCAGAGGGAGGTCAAGATCTCTATTGGCTGCTCTCGCTCTACTCTCCGGCCGCCGCCGATAGCATCGATTGGAAGGCCGGAGACTACCGGACTACCTCTCGTTGCGGCCATGTACTATCCGGAGATCTCAAGAAGGTCGTACGGCTGATTGATGAAGGCTCCGTCATCGCGTCTACATCGGACCCCGTTGGCCGGGCCGTAGATGTAGCTCCCGTGGGGTTTGCACACCCGGTTTACCGGGCTGGCTTCGGTTTGACCGTACGGCTGCCCAAGCTGATGGCGCTGACCGAACCAACCCAGATTGAAACCAGGAGAGTGGAAGCCGCAGCCGAGCCGCCCATAATTGCCAGCGATTTGACCGACGAAGCGTCGGACTTAGCACCCTCGCAGCCGACCGAAGCCGCTCCTGATCCGCTCGTGGAGGTGGAACCGCACGATTCCGAAGCTGCGGCTGAGACTCCGGCTGACAGCACGGTTCCCGAAACAACTGACTCCAACGAATCTTAGTTTCCCGAAAGAAATGCGTTTACCGCTTCGCCGATACGTTTGAGGTTGCATCGGGGAGCCGAATGGCCGCAGTCATCGGACAATTCCAAAGTCTGAGCACCGATCATTCTGGCAAACGCAATCGCAGGCGTTGGATTCACCATGTGATCCTGCAGGCTGGGGACAATCAGCACCTTGGCACGAACCGCCGAGGCGGCTTTCCGCATATCTCCGCCGAACTCTCGCGATACGTCAAGCCCAATCATGGCCTGCAGCTGGCGCAGCCAGTTATTCGCGTCGGAGTTGATGGTCTCGGCGGTCTTGAAGGCATCATCGAACTTATCTCTGGGCGTGTGCTGAACCCAGTATTCCGGCGTGTGCAGCGCCAGCGCCTGAATGGTTCCGACCGTTTTCATGGAGTCTGGCGTGTCGCTGTAATCGCCGTGTTCCCATGTGGGATCGCTTTCGATCGCTTGTTCTTCCGCGGTCCAGAGCAGCAGATCGTAGGATGTCAGCCGCGGCGAACCGACAATGGGCACTGCAAAGCTCATGAAATCCGGATAGGACACCATCCATTGAAACGTCTGCATGCCGCCCATTGAAATTCCCATGACCGCGTGAAGATGAGAGATGCCTAACTGCCTGGTGAGCAGAATGTGTTGCGACTCCACCATGTCGCGAATGCTGAACTTCGGGAATTGCATATGCGGTTGATCGGCGCTGTTCGAAGGCGAAGTCGATACGCCGTTGCCGAGGGCGTCCACCGCAATCACGAAAAACTTGGACGAATCGATTAAGTTGCCAGGACCCACCATTCCGGCAAGGTCTTTGCTCGTACCGCTGAACCAGGTTGGAAACAACACTGCATTCGAGCGGTCAGCGTTCAACGTACCGAACATTCGGTAGGTAATGGTGCAATTGCGAAGCAGTTCGCCGTTCTTCAGCTTCAAGTCACCGATGGGGGAACTCTGCGACTGCTGCGACTTAGCCGACGCGCCGCCAAGCAACGACAGCACCAGAACCACGAGCATCGGGCCAGAGCGGAGCATACGCGTTGAGCGTAACAAAACCCTAGCGCCGCACTCTACATTACTGTGTTGCAGGTGGAATGGAATTAAAGGTTGGAGTTCTTGGATTGGGTTTCATGGGAGCGACCCATGCGACCGCCCTTTCACAGTTGCCGGATGCTTCTCTGGCGGCTGTATGTGCTAACGACGAGCGGCGGCTGAGCGGCGATTTGACCGACGTCGGAGGCAACCTCGGCACAACCTTCGGCAAACTCGATTTTTCGCATGTCCGGAAATATCGCAGATGGCAGGAATTGGTGGAAGACCGGAGCATCGATGTCATCGATATATGCCTGCCGACGGAATTCCATGCGCCTGTCGCGGAAGCCGCGCTTCAGGCCGGTAAACATGTGTTCTGCGAAAAACCCATGGCCTTGAAGGAGCGCGACTGCGAGAGCATGATCGATACCGCTCGCAAAACCGGGAGGCTTTTAATGGTCGGACAGGTCTTGCGCTTCTTCCCGGTTTATAAACTCCTAAAGGACTCTATAGCTTCGGGAAAGTGGGGCCGGATCCGTTCCACGACCTTCATCAGGCGATGTGGGATGCCGCAGTGGAGTAAGTGGCTCGGCGATGAGGAACGCAGCGGCGGCGCGCTGATGGATCTGCTGATCCACGACATCGATCAGGCGCTCTGGCAGTTCGGCCAGCCCGATCGCGTCTCAGCCAAGAGCATGGGCGCACCCGACACGATGATGGCGGCCCTCATTTATCCGGAAGGCCCGGAGGTCCGGATTCAAGGCGGATGGTTTGCGCCGGAAACTTCTTTCTCCATGAGCTATCAGGCGCGTTTCGACCGCGCCGAACTGGAAATGACCCTGGATGGCGTTACCGTCAGCGATGCCGCAGGCGTTCGTGAAAGTGTGGAACTGCCAGCTGAAGATCCGTACCGCGAACAACTCGGCTATTTTCTCGAATGCTGCAGAAACGGTTCCCAACCAGAGCGATGCATGCCGCGGGAATCCGCGAATGCAGTAAAAGTAGCTCTGCTTCTGAAACAATCTAGAGCAGATGGAGGAACACAGCTGAAATGCGCGGTCTGAACGACTTGGAAATCGGGTTGATGTTTTGGGCGGGAGTAGACGCCCGCCAGACCCTGAGCGAGGTGAAAGCCTTGGGACTTCGCGCGGGACAACTCGGCTTCCCTGGCGAACTACCGCTGGATGGCGCTGGGGAACGCTGGGACGAAGCTTTGCGCTCAGAGAAGTTTACGGCCACAACCGCCGTCTGCAGCTATGCCGGGGAAGATTACGCCGATATTCCGGCTGTCGCCAAAACGGTTGGACTGGTGCCTCCCGCCACGCGGGCCGAACGGGTTGCCCGGACAAAAGCAGTGTCTGATGTGGCAGCGAAGTTGGGTATTGACAGCGTAGCTTGCCATATTGGCTTCGTTCCGCACTCTCCCGACGCAGGGCTTTACCAGGAGATTCGCGCGACCACTCTCGATCTCTGCCGCTACTGCCACGCTAACGGCCAACGATTCACCTTGGAGACAGGCCAGGAGCCGGCTCAAGTTTTGCTGCGCTTTATCGGAGATGTTCATCATCCTGCGCTGCGCATCAACTTCGACCCGGCCAACATGATTCTTTACGGTACAGGAGACCCTATCGAGGCGTTGGTGCAATTGAAAGAATATGTGATTTCGGTGCACTGCAAGGATGGCGATTGGCCAGACATGAGCGTCCCCGAAGCGCTGGGTGAAGAGAAGCCGCTGGGTGAAGGGAAAGTCGATTTCCCAGGTTTTATAGGGAAATTAAAAGAAATGGGGTATCGAGGACTGCTGGCAATAGAGCGCGAAGGCAATCTGACGAGAGAGCAAAAGGCGACCGACATTCGGAAAGCCATTCATTTACTCCAGCAGCTAACTGTGCAAGCACAAGCTTGATCCCAATTTTCCCTGACGTTCACACCTCAAGGTGTGGCCCTCATTCTTACTCGACATCGATTTGAACTCCGCCAACAAACCGGGAGAGGAGGTTGTAAAGCCACGCGGCAATCAGACTCGCTACAAAACCAATCGCGCCATACAGGATAGGAAAGACAATTACTGCCCCTACCCCTAGCAGCGCTGTGACACCACGGTTTGTAGACCCTGGGTTTACAAATGCGCCGGTGACGGCGAGAAGAGAAAAAATTGCGCCTAACAGCAACCCGATCAATGCGTACAGAGATCCGGCGATCCTAGCTGCCGAAATAGGCCCGATACGCCTGACTACCATCGCTAAAGCCTACCACCCCAAAAGGTTAGCGAGAATCCGCGCTGATCTCTTGCGATTCGTTGTCGTTATCTTGCAGATCGGATGGTTCCGGATACTCGTCAAGGTCGGAGATACCTGGAGGGATGGTTCCCTCTTTGCGCCCTATTCGTTTGGCCGCCTTCTCCTGCTGCTTCTCTTTTCGTTGCTGTTCTTTTTGGCGTTTTTTGAATGTTTGTGGGCCTCGTCCAGGCATAATATTGTGCTCCTAATTGAAAAGGCCGCCTCTCTGGTCTCGGCAGACGCAGAAGGAGGCGGCCAGTCTAAAACTGGGTCTAGTATAAATTACCAGCGCGCCTGCCGCCCGCGATTGCCGCCGCCGCCCGATGAGGGCCGCCGATCATTATAGCCACCGCCACCGCCACCGCCGCTGGGCTTCGGCCGCGCTTCGTTGACATTGAGCGCTCGTCCATGAAGTTCGGCTCCATTTAGCTGAGAGATAGCCATCTGGGCTCCTTCGGCTTCCGTCATTTCGACGAAAGCAAAGCCTCGGGGTTGACCGGTGTCACGGTCCGTTACTACGCTTACGCGCTCCACTCCGCCGTATGCGGCAAAAGCAGCTTGTAGATCGTCCTGCGTAGTTTGATAACTCAGATTACCGACAAATATGTTGGTCATTTCGTGATTCCTTGATTTTTTTGATTTATCTTTGTCGGACTGCTTTGGAACCAATCTTTCGGAAGGCAGAAATAGCGGCCGGATGGCACTCGAAGAATATTAACGGATGCGGGCAAAGACATTCGTAGTTTAGCAGATATTCTCGCGCCGTCGCAATTTCCGGGGCGCCGTCGCAATTTCCGGGTTTCAGGCTAGGCCTCCGCCACTCGGCCTTCAAATCCCTTCTCGATCTCCTCCAGGGTTTTTCCTTTTGTTTCAGGCAGCAAAAATACAGCCGTCAGGAAGTAAATTACCGTGAATCCTGCGAACAAGAAGAAAATAAATGAGTATCCGTAAGCTCCCACGACCGGCAGAAAGATCGCGGCCAGGGTCGTCGAAACCAGCTGATTAATCACCAGGGCCACGCTCATGCCGTTCGAGCGGATGCGGCCGGGCATCAGTTCCGAAAGCGCGAGCCAGACGCAGACTCCCGGTCCGATGGCGTAGAAAGCCATGAAGACGTACAAACTAAGCGCTACAATCCAACCGTTCAGCGCACTCGGTATGGGGCCAACTAAGGCTTTATCGATCTGCAGCGGCGCGCGTTGTGCCTCGCTCAAGTTGGCTGCCGGATTCCGGAAGAATGCCTCCACTGAACCGGCCGGAAGACTTTTCTCACGAGTCACGTTCACGGCCCAGGTAGCCTTGTCGTTACTGCGCACGACATTGCTTTGACCGCTGAATCCGCCATAAGAGTAGATGACGGTCATGGTGGCGCGATCGGCAGGAATACCGGCGCTGGATTCGCGCGTTGCTAATAGTTTGCGAACTTCAGCAGGGTCGAACTGCATTGACAAGGTTCCATCCGGCTTTACCATCGATTGCAGACTGTCCTTGCAATCGACGCCCAGCCGCTCCGTTCTCAAAAAGAGAAACCCGGTAGCGGTGACCGAAGCTATAATTCCGGCGCTGCCCACAATCAGGAGGAACTTGCGGCCCTTCCGATCGACCAGCATGAAGCCCACGACAGTCATGCTGAAGTTAATCAGCGTGAACAACACATATCCCCAGTGCGCCTGCAAGTCCGATAATCCGCTTTGCAGCAGGATGTTGGTGTTGTAACCAATGATGGAGTTGATGCCGGTAGCGGTATTGCAGAACAAGATGATGCACGCCAACAGAAAAGGAATGACGTACTTCCGGCGCAGGAGTGAATCTTTCACTCGGCCCTCCCTGCTCGCTTGCTCGGCGCCGGAAGCGACGGCCTGCATTTCTCCCATTTCGATGTCGCATTGTTCCGGAGTCCGAGAGCGCAACAGGGCTTTCCGGGCCTCGTTCAGCCTTCCTTTTCGAAACAGCCAGCGGGGCGATTCGGCTACCATCAGGCTGCCGACAATGAAAAGGATCCCAGGCGGCAGAGACACCCAAAAGATGCGTCGCCAGGCCTGGTCTTCAAACGCGAACAGCGTCGCCGCGCTGCTGAGCCGGCGCACCTCTTCGACGCGATAGCTGTAGTAGATCCCGATCACGGCCGCCAATACGATACCCAACGTAAGCAGCCATTGAAAGATGCCCGTCCCTTTGCCGCGCACCGAGGCAGGCAGGCATTCCGCCAAATAAAGCGGCACTACGACGCCGATAAATCCGCCGCTGACGCCCTGCAGCAGGCGGCCGAGGAATAGCGCTTCAAATCCATTCGACAGCGCGATGGTAGGAATGCTGAGGACAAAAGCGATCCCGCTGATCACCATCAGGTTTTTGCGGCCTATCCAGTCAGCTGTGATCCCCGCGAAAAGAGTCGAGATGACGCTGCCCAGCAGCACTGCGGCAACGATGATGGAAAGCTGTCCCGGATTTAAGCCTGATGTCGCTTCCAAATAAGGCAGAGCGCCGCCAATGATGCCGACATCTACGCCGAAGAGCAGACCGCCGAGCCCGGCGACTAGAAGCAGGAAGCGGCCGTAGCGCGCACGCGAAGGATCGATGGAAGTTGCAGGACCGCCGCTGGCAGTATTTGAGCTCATTCGAGGTATTGGCTTCCTACAATGGTAGGCGACCGTGCCGTTTCCTCCTGTCGATCAGCAAATCGCCTACCTGAAGAAGGGTCTGGCGGAACTCATTCGCGAAGAAGATCTCCGCGAACGCCTCGTCGCGTCATTGAAGAGTGACAAGCCGCTGCGCGTGAAAGCGGGTTTCGATCCGACCGCGCCTGACTTGCATCTTGGCCATACGGTGTTGCTGCGCAAGATGAAGCACTTTCAGGATCTAGGCCATACCGTGATTTTCATGATCGGCGACATGACCGGCCTGATCGGCGACCCCACCGGGCGCAACATCACGCGCCCTCCCATGAGCCGCGAAGAGCTTGCGCGAAATGCCGAGACCTATAAAGCGCAGGTTTTCAAAGTGCTGCATCCCGAAAAGACCGAAGTGCGCTCCAACAGCGAATGGTTGGAACCGCTGCGCTTTGAAGATATCGTGCGGCTGTGCTCGAAGTACACAGTGGCGCAATTGCTGGAACGCGAAGATTTCACTACGCGCTATCGGGGTGGTGTTCCGATCGCCGTGCATGAACTGCTGTATCCGCTGACGCAGGGATACGATTCTGTAGCGCTCGGGTGCGATGTGGAGATGGGCGGCACCGATCAGACTTTCAACCTGCTGGTTGGGCGTGCGCTGCAGCGCGATTACGGGCAGCCGCCTCAAATTGTTGCTACAGTGCCGATTCTGGAGGGTCTAGACGGCGTGGAGAAGATGTCGAAGTCGAAAGGCAACTACATCGGCATTTCGGAGCCGCCGAAAGTCATCTTCCGCAAGGTCATGCAGGTCAGCGACGACCTGATGTACCGTTATTACGAACTGCTGACCGATGTGCCGGTGAACGAAATCGCAGCCTTGCGGGAAGCCGTCGCGTCGGGCAAACGCGATCCCATGGAAGTAAAGATGGATTTGGGCGCCAGCATCGTAGCGGATTTCCACTCCAAGCCGGAAGCCGAATCCGCGCGCGAAGCTTTCGATCGCGAAGTGCGCCAGGGATTGGAACCGGCCGATACCGACGTGGTGCCGCTTCCGGAGATTGCGAAGACCGGCAAAGGCATTCGCGTCGACAAAATGCTGACGGCTATTGGCTTGGCGGAGAGCAACACCGACGCGAACCGGAAGATAAAGGCCGGCGCGGTGGAAATCGACAACAATATTGTCAAAGATCTGATGCTGGCCGACGCGCAAGGTGTCCTGGTGGTCCGGCTCGGGAAAAAATGGAAGCGGGTTTTGGTAGGCGAATAACTTTCGGGGAGAAGGCATATGATGTTTCCGTGAAGGAGAACCATGTCTACTGTTCTTACTGACCCGCAAACTACTCGAGCGGCCATCAACCAAACCAAGATTTTAATCGGCAACAAATTTGTGGATAGCGTCTCCGGGAAAACCTTCGAGACAGCTAATCCGGCAACCGGCGACGTGCTCGTCGAGGTAGCCGAAGGCGATGCGGCGGATGTCGATCTGGCTGTCAAAGCGGCGCGAAAAGCGTTCCACCCCAAAGCGCCCTGGCGGCGCATGGCGGCTTCCGAGCGCGGCAAGCTGCTGAATCGACTCGCCGACTTAATCGAACAAAACATCGAGGAACTAGCGACGCTGGAGTCGCTCGACAACGGCAAGCCCCGCCACGTTGCGCGTACCGCGGACCTGCCGCTTGTCATCGCGTGCTACCGCTATTACGCCGGCTGGGCCGACAAGGTGCAAGGCAAAACGATTCCCGTCAACGGCGACTTTTTCTGCTACACCCGGCATGAGCCGGTAGGCGTCGTTGGACAGATTATTCCGTGGAATTTTCCGCTGCTGATGCAGGCCTGGAAATTGGCCCCGGCACTGGCTTGCGGTAATACGGTGGTACTGAAGCCCGCGGAACAGACGCCGCTTACGGCTCTGCGCATTGGCGAACTGATTGTTGAAGCCGGTTTTCCGGAGGGCGTGGTTAATATTGTTCCGGGTTACGGTCCCACGGCAGGCGGCGCGATCTCCAGCCATATGGATATCGATAAGGTGGCCTTTACTGGATCCACCGAAGTCGGAAAGATGATCATGAAAGCGGCCAGCGACAGCAATTTAAAGCGCATCACGCTGGAACTCGGCGGCAAGAGCCCGAACATCGTTTTCGCGGATTCCGACATGGTGCAGGCAGTGGAAGGGTCGCACTTTGCCCTGTTCTTCAATCAGGGGCAGTGCTGCTGCGCCGGATCGCGTGTCTTTGTGGAAGAAAAAGCCTACGACGAATTTGTGCAGCGTAGCGTCGAGCGTGCAAAAAAACGTACGGTTGGCGATCCGCTTGACCGTAAAACCGAGCAGGGTCCGCAGGTCGATCGAGAACAGTTCGACAAGATCCTGAGCTACGTCGAATCTGGCAAGCAGGAGGGCGCGAACTTGTTGTGCGGAGGCGAACGCGTCGGCGACAAGGGCTACTTCGTTGCGCCGACCGTGTTTACCGACGTGAAAGACGAGATGAAGATTGCGCAGGAAGAGATCTTCGGTCCGGTGATGAGCGTGATGAAGTTCAAAGATATGGATGAACTTGTCGAGCGCGCGAACAAGACAATCTATGGTCTGGCTGCAGCCGTTTGGACACGCGATATCGGCAAGGCACACCATGTAGCCAACAACGTCCGGGCGGGTACGGTTTGGGTAAATTGCTACGACGTTTTTGACGCTGCGGCACCTTTCGGAGGCTTCAAGCAGTCCGGCATAGGACGGGAACTCGGCGAGTACGGATTGCAGCAATACTCCGAAATAAAAACCGTCACAATCAAGCTATAAACGTCCCGGCTGAACACCCGCATCCGGCCCCTCAAAACGGACCCCCTAAAACAGGGTCTGTCCCCATTTATATTATAGATAACATTGGATTTATCGGCGATAGTAGGGAGATAGAACTTATGCAGATTTCAGATCGAATTTCGTCAATTTTGAAGGTCAAAAACAGTCGCGTTTGGACGATTGAGGCCGATGCCACGGTTTACGATGCTTTGTCCCTAATGGCGGATCGGGGCATCGGTGCATTACCTGTGGTGGCGGAATCGAGGTTGGTGGGTTTAGTGTCGGAGCGCGATTATGCCCGCAAGATCGTGCTGCATGGCCGCTCCTCGCAAGAGACGCGCGTGAGAGAGATTATGACGGCGCCTCCGCTGACGATTACTCCTGCCTGCACGGTCGATGAGGCCATGCGGCTAATAACCGAAGAACGAGTGCGGCATTTGCCGGTGATAACGGATGCGGGTCAGCTCGCCGGGCTCGTATCGATTGGCGATCTGGTGAAGTGGATTATCAGCTCGCAGGAAAAAACCATCGAGCAACTACAAATGTATATTGCTGGAAACGTTTAGTCCCAGATCTGCTGCTGCCAGACGCGATCGCTGCAAACGGAATCGGGCACTTCGAAATCGAGTAACACCTGGTGCTCCAAGCAGAGCCGCGCCGCCTCGATTTGCTCTTGCACCCAATAAACCGGCCGCGAGACCAGGCAAGCGAGTTCAGAGAGGCTGAGTCCGTTCCGATGTTCCGCGTACAGCTGGAAGGGGATGTTCTTTTCGTATAGGCTATTCAAGCGTAATTCCGCGCCCATGAAGAATGGGTGCAAGATATCCCTGGTAATTCTCGATTATTTCGAAGCGGAAGCGATTTGTTCGGCCGCCAGTTGAGCGATGTCGACCAGACGGGGCGCGTTTTCGCCCAGCGAACTCAGCGAATCGCGCAGCATGGTGTTGCAGAATGGGCAAGCGGCGCCAACTGTCTTCGCGCCGGTGGCGGCGAGTTCTATAGCGCGGTTGGCGCTGACACGCTCTCCCGATTCTTCGCCAAGAAAGACAAGTCCTCCGCCAGCGCCGCAGCAGAATCCCCTTTCCCGTGAGCGCGGCGGGTCAATCACCTCAGCCGATTTGGCGATCACTTCCCTGGGCTGGTCGTAGCTTCCCCGATACCGCCCCAGATAACAAGGGTCGTGAAAGACCACCTGACCGGTTGCCGCCGTTTTGGGGAGCCGCGCTGCATGACGCGCCAGGAATTCGCTATGGTGCTCCACTTCGACGGTTGCGCCCGCCTCCCGCCAATCTTCCGCCATTGTCCGCACACAGTGGGGGCAGACTGTCACAATTTTCTTTACTTGCGCCTGCGACAACGCCTCGATGTTCTGTTCAGCTAGCTCGGAGAAGACCAGGTCGTTGCCCAGCCGGCGCACTGGATCTCCCGTGCAGCGTTCCTTCTTCAAAACACCGAACGATGTTCCCAGATAGTTCATCACCGCGGCAAACGACGTGATGATCTCCCGGCCTCGCGAGTCGTAGGAACCCATGCAGCCGAGCCATAGGCAGTATTCCTGAGAACCATCGAAGACAGGGAGTTCGGCCTTTGCGATAAACATGTCGCGCTCCGATTGCGAGAAGCCCATGGCGTTGCCGTTACGCTCTAGATTGAGGAAGAGTTTGGTGCCCTGTTCGTCCTCCCACGCGCCCGTGTTTACAGCGCCCCGGCGCAAGCCAACAATCATGGGCAAATGTTGAATGCCCACCGGGCATTGGTATTCGCAAGCTCCGCAGGTGGTGCATTGGAAGACGGCGGTTTGCGAAACCGTAGCTGCCAGAATCGGCTTTTCGGACGCGTTGCCATATTCGTTGAGATAGTCGCGGATCCCGAGTGCAATCAATTTCGGGTTCAGCTCTTTCCCCGTGTGGTTGGCCGGGCAGTGTTCTGTGCAGCGCCCGCATTCTACGCAGGAGTAAGCCTGCAACGCGGTCAGTTGAGTGATGTCTTTTGCCGCAACTAGACCGAAATCTTCGTCCCCGGAAAGCGGGGGAATGGCGCTAAAACTCTCCCGCTTCAGCAGAATCGCGGCTGGACTCAACACCAGGTGCAAATGCTTGGTGTGCGGAATCAGGGGAAGAAAGATCAGCAGCGCTAGAGTGTGCGTCCACCATAGCCAATGCCCGGCAGCCGAACCGTCTGACACCCACCACTCAGGCATGTAGGTGATCATCAAAATGAAAATCAGCAGGGCGATAAAGCCGGATTCATACGAAACCGGACCCAGCGGCTTGGGCCGCAGCACCAAGCGGCGATAAGCTAATCCGGCAATGGAAACCGCGCAGGCGCCGGCAAAAGCAAAGGCGAACCAGAAATAGAATTCCCCGAGCCAGCTGTCTCGATGGAGAAAAGGCAGACCAAACCCGCCAGCAATGTGATTAGTCGTCACCAAAGCAAATGCGCAGAAGCTCCAAAACACGAAAGCATGGGCTATACCGGGAAGCGGCCGCTCCCGGATCACCTTACTTTGCAGCAGCACTTCCGAAAAAAAGGTCCAGAGGCGCTTCGGCCAATCAGTGAAATGGAAACCAGGGTCGGGCCGCGCCGAACGAATCCGGTCGAGCACACGCCAGAAGCGGATTGCGAAGAACAAACCCGAAATACAAATGAGAGCAAAGAGCAATAGCCGTGTGGCAATAGTTCCGTACGGTGGCATGGCAGGGTAGGAGCAAACGCCTTAAGCCATGTGGGCCAGCTTCATTGGCGGACGCTTCGAGTTAGCATATGAGCTTGTGAGATACGTCATTTCAGGAGCCGCAGGCTTCATTGGATCACATATTTGCGATCGTTTGATCGAGGCCGGACACGAGATCGTTGCGCTCGACAACCTTATCACCGGAAGTAAGCAGAACATTGAACATCTACGGACTAATCCGGCATTTCATTTCGTCGAGGCCGATGTCTCTCAGCCTCTCGATCGCGTTCCAATGGGCGACGCAAAAATAGACCATGTCTTTCATCTGGCGTCGCTCGCAAGCCCGGTAGATTACCTGGAGCATCCGATCGAAACGCTGGAGTCCGGGTCGACCGCCACTCGCAACATGCTGGAATTGGCTCGTCGGCATGACGCCCGCTTCATGCTGACGTCCACTTCGGAGTGCTACGGAGATCCGCTGGAGCATCCCCAAGTGGAGACCTACTGGGGCAACGTCAATCCAGTCGGCCTGCGATCCTGCTACGACGAAAGCAAGCGCTATGCGGAAGCGATTACCATGGCGTTCCACCGCGTGTATGGCATGAGGACCACCATTGCCCGCATCTTCAACACCTACGGTCCGCGGATGGCGTTGAACGATGGGCGTGTTGTACCAGCGTTTATCGACCAGGCGCTACGCGGCGTCAGTTTGACGGTGTTCGGTGATGGCTCGCAGACGCGCAGCTTCTGTTATGTGTCGGACTTAGTAGAGGGGCTGTTGCGCCTGAGCGAGTCCGACGAGCGCTATCCGGTAAACCTGGGCAACCCCGCCGAGATGACGATCCTGCAATTCGCCAACACCATCCGCGATCGCTTCGACACAAACCTGAAGATCGAGCAAAAGCCCCTGCCGTCCGACGATCCCAAAGTGCGCCGACCCGATATCGGCAAAGCCAAGCGTCTCTTGGGCTGGGAACCGGAAGTGCCGCTCGCCGAAGGTCTAAAAACAACAATCGAGTATTTCCAAAACTTGACAGCCGAAGCAGTAAAGTAGCGCTTCGAGTTCCAAATTCGATCGAGATCAGGGTATTTGGCTAAGTCTTTTTCAATCAAAGAGATAAATAGGGACAGACCCCGTTTTGTCAGGGATTTCATTGAAGTTTAGCGGCGATAGACTCAAGCAGCTTGGCCAACTCCACGTCCTTGTCGGTGACGCCACCTGCATCATGCGTTACGAGATCGATTTCAACGCGGTTGTAGACGTTGCACCACTCCGGATGATGGTCCATTTTTTCTATCCGGACGGCGGCAATCGCCATAAAGCCGATTGCCTGGCTAAAGTCCGGGAACTTAAACTCGCGGTGCAGTTTCCCGTCTTTCAAGCTCCAGCCTTCTAGCTGCTCCAGGGCCTGATCAATCGCGGCGGAGTCGAGTTTTCTGGTGGCCATTCACTTATTGTAGAGACGATCCATTTTGGCGAAAGAACGCCCCCGGAAGTTCATCCGTGATTAAATAGAAGTACTTAGCTTCATGTCGGAACGGAATATGGACCGCCTTCGACGCCGTCGAAAACTCGACCGCCGTCTACGCGAAGGCAAACTGCTGCTGAAAGGCACCCTTGATACGGATCATCCGATCATGGCGCACATCATTCCGATCCGCCGCTGTAATCTGTCTTGCACATATTGCAACGAATACGATAACTATTCGAAGCCGGTGCCGCTCGACACGATGCTCGACCGCGTAGAACTTCTCGGCCGGTTGAAGACAGGTGTCATCACACTGAGCGGGGGTGAGCCCCTGCTTCACCCTCATCTCGACGACGTCATTCGCGGTATTCGAAAAAACGCCACGCTGGCAGGAATGATTACCAATGGCTACTTGCTGACACCCGAGCGCATAGAGCTTTTGAACGACGCCGGTCTGGACTATCTGCAAATCAGCATCGACAATGTCATGCCCGATGACGTGTCGAAGAAAAGCCTGAAGGTACTCGATAAGAAACTGCAGGCGCTCTCCGAGCACGCTCACTTTCATGTGAACATAAACTCGGTGCTAGGTGGAGGCATCCGCAATCCCGAAGATGCACTGACAGTCGGACGGCGCGCGATGGAATTGGGATTTACGTCGACAGTGGGCATTATCCACGACGGAGACGGTCAACTGCAGCCGCTTGCGCCGCGGGAGCGCGAAGTGTTCCTGGAAATGAAGAAATTCGAGAAGAAGCACTTCTCCCGCTTAAACGGATTCCAGGAGAACATCGCCAACGGCCAGCCCAGCGATTGGCGCTGCCGGGCTGGTTCGCGCTACCTGTATATTTGCGAAGACGGCTTGGTGCATTACTGCTCGCAGCAGCGTGGATTTCCCGCTAAGCCGCTCGAAAAATACACGGTGGAAGATATCCGCCGCGAATACATCACTCAGAAGTCTTGTGCGCCCCTGTGCACCGTCTCCTGCGTCCACCAAATCTCTTACTTCGATTTCTTCCGGGGAGAACAGACGCGGACCGTGGAGCCCGTGCCGGAAGAGCAGCTAGTCAGCATCAAAGCCGTCGGCAGGTAACGCATGCCACGTACGGCGCTGATTGCAGACGAGCGCGTCCGAGGCCATTTTGGCGGCCCCAATCATCCGGAGCAGCCGGCCCGTTTTACCGCCGTCGTCGATCGCCTGGAATCTTCCAACCTGCTGGATCGCTTGGACCATCTGCCTTCCCGCAGCGCCACCGATGACGAACTGGCGCTGGTACACACCCGTCCTTATATCGAATTAGTACGCAGGGAAGTGGCGGAGGGCCGAAAGCTATTAAGTACGGGCGATACTGACATCAATGAGAAGTCAGATGAGGCTGCCCGTGTTGCGTGCGGAGGCGTTCTGGCTTCAATTGATGCGGTCTGCGGAGGCGGTACAGCAAATGCGTTCTGCGCAGTAAGGCCTCCGGGCCACCACGCTTCAGCCGATCGCGGAATGGGATTCTGCGTCTATAACAACGTGGCGGTTGCCGCCCGTTACGCGCAAAGGAACTACGGCTTGAAACGCATCGCCATTTTCGATTGGGATGTCCACCACGGAAATGGGACTCAGGACATCTTCTACGCAGACGGTTCAGTTCTCTTTTGCAGTACGCACGAATCGCCGCTCTATCCCGGCACGGGGGCCATCGGGGAAACTGGAGAAGGTGATGGTGACGGAACCACGTTCAATCGTCCCTTCCCAGCCGGTGCTGGCCGGACCGGTATCCTGGGAGCATTCGATGACGTGTTCCTCCCTGCCGCAGAACAATTCCGCCCTGAACTGATTCTTATTTCCGCCGGTTTTGATTCACGCGAGGGTGACCTGCTGGGCCATTTTCAACTGACCGACGCTGATTTTTCCGATCTAACGGACAGACTGACAGATCTAGCCGCCCGCCATTGCGGAGGACGATTGATTTCTTTCCTGGAGGGTGGCTACACGCTTGCCGGCCTGGCTAGTGCAGCCGAGGCGCACGTCAGGGCTCTATTGGGATCTGAATTCGAATAGCAGCGGCTGCTTAGCGCTGATCTTCGCCCGTCCGGCTCCGTTCTTCATTGAAAAACCTGTAGTCGGCCGAGTACGATCGCTTTCACCAGCAGGCAAGCGACCGCTCCCGTGTTTGGGCAGCTAGGATCGCTGCCGCCATCGATCGCACTTAGCTTTGTTCCCCACACGGCACTCGAGTCGGAAAAGCTCTGCCACGTGGGGCAACAAAGGTCCCGGCCGTCCTGGAAAAGCGTGCAGGCCGCGTCTACCGTGGCCTGTTGGGACCGTGCTCAGGAAGTGAGTGCTGACTTGTTGGCTTAATCTGTAGAGATTAACCGGCAGAGTGGCTTGCGGCGCCAAGAACGTCCATTGAGTGGTTGCCAGCCCGGTCGAAGTGGACGGGAGACAAATGTAATTCTGCGTTCCGGCCGCATGGGCTGTGAGAAACGCCACGTTCCAGGCGGAGGCGTCAGCTCGGCCGGCGCAGTTAGATCGGCTGGCGGAGGCGCAGGCGCGGATTGCTCTTGCTGCGCGAATGCGGTGGATGATGCACAAGCTGCCAGCAGGCCGATCCCGGCGGCAGCTATGCAAGAACTCTTCAAGGGTTCTGCGGTATGCAAGTTGATTGAGGACATACTGGCAACTTCGATGTTTTCAGCTAGCCTCACATTTCAAATTGACAGCCCGGCAATACTACTCGGCGCGCAGAGCGATCGCTGGATTAACACGCGCGGCGCGGCGGGCAGGCAGATAGCTCGCAATCAACGCAACCACCGCCAGCAAGCAGGGAACCAGCACGAAAGTAAGCGGATCGGTCGCGCTGACCCCGAAAATCAGAGCCTGCATAAATTGCGCCAGCGCCGCGGCTCCAGCCAGCCCAACGACAATACCCGCCGCCACCAGCTTTAAGCCATCGAGCATGATCGCGCGAGCCACTCGGCCGGGCTCCGCGCCCAATGCCACCCGGATGCCGATCTCCCGGGTGCGCAGCGTCACGCCGTACGCAAGCACGCTGTATAGGCCAATCGCGGCCAACACCACGGCCAGTGCGGCAAACGCAATAAGGACACTCATGACAAAGCGCTTAGGCGCGGTCCACTCGTGCAATACGCCCTCCATCGAATGCACGTTCCCCACCGGCAGTTGGCTGTCGATTTTCCAAACCTGCGACTGGACAGCGTGGCTTAACAAGAGTGGTTCGGCTGCGGTCCGGACTAGCAGGTAGAAAGATCGCAGCGCATGTCCGGGGACAAAAAACTGCGCTTCGCTGGAAGACTCAGGCCCCATCTGCTGCTCGTTAGCCACCACGCCTACAATTCGATAGCCAGCAGGTTTGCCGTCTTCACCGCCAAACTCGATCACCTTGCCAATGATGCCGTTCTCTCCCCCATTATTCCGCGCAAATCCCCGATTAACCACCGCGACGGCAGATTCGCCTGACGCCGCGTCATCCGTTCGCAGAGTACGGCCCATAATCAGCCGTGTGCCTAGCGTTTCGAAATAGTTATCGCTGACCCGGGCCCAGGCCGCGACCGGCGTTTCATTCTTTCTGTAGGCGCGGCCTTTCAATCTGTAGCTGCTCTCCTGAAAGCTTTGCATGGGAATCGCCGTGGTCATCATGGCGGAGCGCACGCCTGGCATCTGGCGCACCGCGCTCATAATTTGGCGGTCGAACGCCTCAGCCTGCTGCTCACTGCCGTAACGGCTCTCCGGAAGCGAGATCTGCATCGAGAGCAAATGATCCCGCTGAAAGCCCAAATCGGTCGACATGAGATTGCCGAGCGTGCGGATCATCAAGCCCGCTCCGATCAGCAGGATTATGGACAGCGCCAATTCAACGACGCTGAGTAAATTTCGCGTGCGGCTCGACGATCCAGAGACCGACCGCGAAGCCCGATTAAGCGCCTCGTTGATATCCTGCTTCCGCACCTGCAGATAAGGAGCAAGGCCGAACAGAATGCCCGCCGCGAGGGAGACGCCCGTGGTGAAAAGCAGAACGTTTGAGTCGAGCCTCAGCTCGTGCAAGCCGTGAGTATCGGGAGGCGCCAGATAGCTCACCAGGCGCAGCGCACCATAGCCGAGAAATGTTCCTGCTGCGCCGGCAACCGCGCTCAGCAGTAGGCTTTCGGTCAGCATCTGGCGCAGCAGCCGCCATCTGCTGGCGCCCAGCGCCGTGCGCACCGCCATTTCTTTTTCCCGGCCAACTGCTCGCGTCAGCATAAGATTCGCCACATTCGCGCAGGCAATCAAAAGAACAAAGCCGACGGCGATCTGCAGCACCCATAAGCTGCGCCGCAGATCCGCGCCTGCATCTTCATTGAACACACTCGAAACGGTAATGCCGGAAAAGAATTCCAGTTCAGGCTCAGCCTTGACGAGGTTGCTCTGAACCACTTGCATGTCGGATCGAGCGCTGTCGATAGTCGCGTTCTCTTTCAACCTGGCATAAACAAAACAGTTCATCTGGTCGGCAGCGCCGGCCTTTTCCGTCATGTTCATGGGAACCCAAAACGCAACCGTTTTGCGATCGAAACCGCCCATCATCGCCGGGAGCTCGAAATCTTTCGGAAGCACTCCCACCACTTCGAAATCCGCTCCGTCTACGCGCAGCTTCTGGCCTAGAATTTTGTTGTCGCCCCCAAAGCGGCTGTGATAGAGAGCATCACTGATGATTGCCACGCGGTGTTTGCCTAAAACACCTTCATCCGCGCGGAAGTAGCGGCCGCGCTCCAGCTTGATGCCCAGCATGGGCAGTAGATTTGGTGACGAAATCCCAGCCTCCACGCGTTCCGGCTGATGACGGCGGACTTCGGCGTCCGTAAGATTGGCGTCGAAATTCCGCCAGATCGCCATATCGGTGAACGACCGGTTGGCCTTCTTCCATTCCCGGAAATCCTTCAGCCGGACGGGTGTGCTGTTGGCGAAAACTTTAGCCATGAGAGGGGCGCGCTCCCAGACCATTACCACTCGGCCCGGATCGCGCAGAAACTGGAATGGCAGGGAATTCAGCAGAACCGAATTGGTAACGCTGAAGATGGCCGTGTTCGCCGCGATGCCGAGAGCCAGCGTCAGCAAGGCGGCCACGGTGAAGAGCGGCGTTTCCCAAAAACTTCGAAATCCAAACCGCAGATCCTGCACGACGCTTTGCAAAAAAGATCTCAGGGAAGACATAGATTCACTGCTCCAAGATTATCGCGGAGATTTGCAGTGCGGGCATTGCCTGTGGGGCCGGACTTGAGTCTGCGTCGGACTTCAGCCCGCCTTTCTCAAAAGCGCAAAGAGCGCGGCTGCGCGCCGCCACCTACCAAAAGAATTCGCAGGCTCTGCGGGCGGAGCACCCGACAACGGCCCGTTTCGCACGGGTTCTTCAGACCAGCAATGCTTATCTGCGGCGCGTGATGTTCGAAGCTTTCTGGGCTTGCAACGGCGCTTGCGTACCGAAACCTTCGCGGCTGGCGGCAAAAACAAACCGCAGATCGTCACCGCTATTGCCCCGAGTTGCTCGGCTTTGCCCTGGCATCGCTGTCAAAACCGAACCGCAACCGCAAGCGGATCGAGAAAAGATTCTTGGACTCTTTAGCAGCAGCACCGCTGGCAGGCTAGGGGCTCACTGTAAGGAGAACCTTCCGACGTTCTATGCGATACGGCTTGGTGCCCGAACTCGCGTTCTGAGTCCGAGGCAGCTCCCGGTTGATTACGATTTGCGCGGTTCCGACCCGCGGATATCGCAGTGATCAACCGTCACAGTCGCTCCTCCCTGCCACCTATCCTCACGCTCCATCTCAGAAGTACAACTTCAGCGCGAGTTGCAATTGCCGTGGAGTATTCAGAAGGTCAGCACTACTCGTTAGCTTTCCGAAGTTCTGGTTTTGAAGTTGAGTATTGCCCGTACCAAACCGCACTCGATTGAACAGGTTGAATGCTTCCGCTCTAAATTCGAACCGAACGGACTCCCGCACCGGAATGGTCCGCGTCAGAGATATGTTCTCGTTCAGATTCGCAAACTGGCGGAGTTTCGGATTGTAGCGAGTAGAGTTGCCGAGACTAGTAAGGCTAGTATTCAGACCCTGAGTCGGGAACGGTCCGCTGTTACAGCCTGCCGCCGGACTGGCGCATGACTCAACAAAGAACTTATCCACAGAAGGATCGAAGCTTCCGTTCTGCCACTGCGGCTGCCAGCCTGTATAGGACGTAATATAGGGCGTCGAGCGCGCACCCGTTGGATACAGCGGCAGGATATACGAAGAAGAGATGCCAACGGGCAAACCGCTCGAGTAAGTAAGCACGCCATTCACGCCCCAGTTCCCCAGGATCCAGGCTGCAGGACCGTGAGTTAAAAATTGTCTTCCTCTTCCGAATGGCAGGTCGTAAACGAAACCTGCTTTAAAGTTATGCGTCACGTCGAATTGGCCGATCGACTTTTCCAATCCCCGATTGAATTGATCCGCCGCCACGCCAATGCCTCCCGCCCCTCCTGAAGAATTGGTGTTGGCGCCGTTGCCCCAGTAACTATCGGCGTTGGTAATGATTTTCGAGAACACGTAGGAAGTCTGAATAGTAAGTCCCCTGTTGTAGCGTTTCTCTAAACGCACCATCGCCGAATGATAAGTTGAATGCCCGCTGTGGTCGCCTTGTCCGCCGAACGTGTCGATATTTGTATATTGCGGATATAAGCGTAACGCCTGGGCCACCGAGGCGCGGCTTCCGAACAGAGCGTTGAAGCCGGGGAATGGAGCAGTAATTCCGTATTGGTTTGCAAGCGGCGATCCAACTAAGCTTGTCAGCACCTTGGTGCTCTGCGAAACATCGCCGAATGCAGTAAGGTAAGCGGGGTTGACCTGATTGTAATCGAGCAACTGCGCCTGCAAGTGAGAACCGTTTACCGCGTTATAAGCCGCTTCTACCAGCAGGTCTGAGCTGAGCTGGTGCTGGATCGAGAAATTGAAGTTGTCCGTGGTGGGCGGATGCGTCGTCTCGGAGCCTTGCCACCAGGACAAACCGGTTCCGTTCGAAACGGATGGGTCGATGAAGGGTGGGACCGTATAGGGCGGAATTCCATCCGCCAAGTTGAATGTCGGAGTAATGCCGTTGGTACGGTTGCTGAAGCCCTGCGATAGGGTGAAGCCCATATTGTGCGTCGAGCCTGTCACTGCCATCAGCGGACCATAAGAACGCGCGTAGGCGCCGCGCAAAACCGTTTTTTCGGTAAGTGAATAAGCGAATCCGACATGCGGCCCAAATGCCTTGAAGTAGGAATCCGCCAGAGTCCGGGAACCCACGCGGCCGGTTCCCGAGCCGGCGAAGAGAACCGCTCCCAGTAGTCCGCCTGCGCCAGGATTTGGCGTAGTCGGCGAAAAGTCGCTCCACCGGTTATCCAGCCCGGTGGGAGGCAGATTGGTCTCCCACCGAAGGCCCAGGTTTAATACCAGCTTCTTAGTAATGCGCCAGTCATCTTGTGCGAAGCCCGAAAAGTAGGAAAACTGCTGCCCGATAAAACGCGGCGTATCGATAGACCCGGAATCGGCGTAACCCAGCAGGAAGGAAGCGAAAGCATTGCCGCCCTGGTTCGGATCGGTGCCGTTCGGCACGCCTGTTTCTGTGTAGCTGAATCCGACGCATCCCGCCACGCACTGCCTGCCGAATCCGTTGTAATGATTGATCTGCCACTGGCCGCCAAACTTGAACGTGTGCGCGCCTCGAATCCAGGTGAAGTCGTCGTTGTAGGAATAAATCGTATTCTCAGAGCCGTTGTTCGCGGGTCCTCCCCAGGTCCGGTAATATCCGTCGCCGCCGGAAAACAAGTTGACCAAATTTTCGTCGCAATTGGGAACATTTCCCAGGCAGAACTTTTCCCGCCAGTTCCCAATGGCTGCCTGCAGTGGATCGTGGTTCTGACGCCAATTATTCCCGCCCGCATAAAAGTGGTTGAACTTAGTGGGACCCATCGTCCAATCCCAACTAAACCGGAGCACGTCGGAGTTCTGCGTCGTGTCGTTATAGTTCGAGTACAGGCCAGGCAAAGTAGCCGGACCTTGCGGCCCCGGAACAACAGACTCGCGGTCGTAGCCGTAGTAACCGGAAATGCGATGCTTCTCGTTAAACAGATGGTCGCCTTTAATGCTGATCTTATTTACCGGCTGCACATTCGTGCCATTCGAAATGATGTAGTTGTTGTTTATATAACCGACCGTGCCCGGTATCGCGCCAGTGTTGCCAGTTAGCGCTCCGCTGGCCTGAAAGACCTTTAATGCCTGTAAGGCGGTGGCATCGAACTTCGAAACCGGTATCTGATTACCCGCAAATTGCGTGCGCGTCACGGCGCCATCTGCATTCCTCACCTGGGTGGTCGGATCGTAAATAGGAATCTGCCTGCCGGCAGAGGTTACCCAGTTGCTGAAGTCCCCGTTATACATCTCCGCAGTAGGTACGGTCGCGGTGGCGTTGGTAGCGCCATTGCGATTCCGGAAACCTTCGTACGAAAAGAAAAAGAAAGTCTTGTTGCGGCCGTTGTAGACCTTCGGAATCCAGACCGGCCCGCCCACAGTGAACCCGAAGTCGTTCTGCTTGTAGATCTGGCGCTGCTTGCCGAGTTTGTTACTGAACCAATCGTTTGCATCGAAAGCGTTGTTGCGAAGAAACTCATAAGCCGACCCATGAAACTGATTGGTCCCCGACTTTGCTACAAAAGTCATGACACCGCCGCCGGCATGGCCGTATTCGGCTTTGAACCCATTGGTATCTACAGTGAACTGCGTGATCGCTTCCACCGAGGGCGCGTTCGAAGCCACCCAGTTCTTCTGTAGAGCTCGCGACGTATTTACTGAGACGCCATCCAGCGTCGCCTGATAGCTGTCCGCCTGGCCGCCGCCCAGCGAAAAGCCTTGGGAACTGCCCAGGTTCTTCGCTTCCGGCGTCAGCGTCGCCAAGTCGAAAGGGCTGCGAACCGCGCCTGCCACAACCAGCGGAAGCGTATCCACAAGTTTTTGATTGATGGTTACAGTGGTTTTGGAATCTTCTGAGTTCAGCTGAACGGCGGCGGCTTGCACTTCCACCACCTGCTGCGATTGGCCGATCTGAAGATTGACATCTGTCCGAACGGAACTTGCTGCGTCGACGAGTACATTCTGAATCTGGGCCGACTTAAAGCCCTCTTTTTGAACCTCGACGTTGTAAGTTCCAACACGTAAACCGGCAGCGGTAAAGTCGCCCGTATCGTTACTCACCAAATTGCTGGGCTGATTGGTGGCGGTGTTCGTAACCGTCACCTTGGCTTGCGGAACGATAGCGCCCGAGGTGTCACGAACGGTTCCCGTAATGGTCCCCCGCTCCGATTGAGCAGCCGCGATGCCAGCGGCAGCCAGTAAAGACAAAATACAAACAAGCGCTCGTTTTCGAGCAATCCAACGCGGGATCATAGCGCCATCTCCTCTACCAGAACACGGCCTTGAAGCCGGGAATTTAGGGTATCTGGATTCTATTAGAGGAAGGCCAAACTCGTCAAGCTAAATTCAGCTTAAGCCTGTTTAATCTGGTTTTGGCGCTTTTGCAAAAACTAGGGTGACGAGGGCAGCGGCGGGGCATCTCTCGGCGGCAGGTAAAATTCAATCGATTCTTCCCGGCTTAAGTTCGGCGGCTCGGAACCCCGCTCGGGATGGGTAGCGCGAAAGCGAGCCAGCATCAACTCTTCGAATTCCGCCACCAGCCCGGGCTGGGCGGCAGCGACATCTATAAATTCACCAGGATCAGTTTTTAGATCGAAGAGGCGCTTGTACCGGCCAGGCGTCGGGTGATCTGTTTGATAACCATCCTGCCGCGGGCGCTTGCCGGAACAGAAAATGAACTTCCACTGTTTGGTTTTTATGTAGGCTTCTTCGTTCTCGAGATACTCACTGAAGATGTGGTCGCGCGCGGCGGGCATCCATCGGCCCTCGAGATACGGCCGCAGGCTCTGGCCGTGCTGAACCGGGAGCGGTTCCAGACCCATCATGTCCGTGATGGTGGCCGGGACATCCACATGCTCCGTAAGATCGGAGACCACGCCCGGCCTGATCCAGCGTGGATGACGCATGATGAGAGGCACGCGCAGAGCGGGATCGTAACCGCAGTGCTTTTCGAATCGCCCATGCTGGCCCAGATCGTAGCCATGATCGGCCATATAGACGACAAAGGTGTCCTCATCCAAACGAAGCCGTTTCAGCGCCTCGAGAACGCGTCCCACGTTACGGTCGAGAAACGATGCTGATGTGTAATACGCGGCGATGATGCCGCGCTTCTGCTCATCGGTCAGATGGCGGAAAATCAGCGGGATCTGTCCTGCATCTTCTGGCCCGACGCGCGGCGCCGGGAACTTACCTGGGTGAAACCGATCGCGATCTTCGACAGGGAAATCGTAGGGAGAGTGCGGCTCGTGGAAACTGGTCCAGAGCGCGAAAGGCTCCTTGCGGTTCTGCTCCAGGTACTCGATGGCCTGGTCCGCAATGTAAGTTCCTCGCATGTCCCTATCGATGCGCGGGAAAGGCAACTTATCGGAATTCAGCCAAATGCTGGCCGGGTCTTTAAAGGGCCGCCAAGGGGGCTTCACCGGGATGCTGGAAGGAATGGGGTGCGGCGTTACTTCGGCTCTCCATTCCTTCATAATTCGATCTTCCGTATTGGCGATCTCGAACCCGTGCAGGCCCGGCTCGCCCGGCCGGTTGAAATGCATCTTGCCGAAGACCGCAGTCCGATACCCGGCCTCACGGAATTGTTGCGCGAGCGTCGGCTTGTCGAGTCCCAGCGCGGTGCTGAGCACCGTCACACCGGCAGCGTGAGGCAATTGCCCCGTAAAGAATGACTGACGCGAGGGCGTACAAACCGGCGAGTTGCAGTGGTGCGCGCTAAAGCGCATGCCTTCACTAGCAAGCCGGTCGATATTCGGCGTACGGGCTTGTGCGTTGCCATCGCAACCCATGACATATCCGGCATGGTCGTCGGCAAGGATGAACAGGAAATTGGACTTGAGAGGCGCTGCTACCAAAACGGGAGCAGCGGAAAGACCGGCAATCCAAGAACGGCGGGTAATAGGAGAGCGCGAGGCCATCAAAAAGCAACTTTCAAGGAAAGCTGAATGACGCGCGCGCCCGTCGCCGTGGTGATTTGACCGTACGCCGGACTGTTTGTTGACTGGTTGCCAGTGGTAAACAGAGGATGGTTGAAGGCACTTAGGAAATCGGTGCGAAACTGCACCCAGCGCTGTTCGCCGAAACGGAAACGCTTGAACGCGGAGATATTAAAGCTCGCCACTCCAGGCGCCCACAGCGGATTCCTGGCCGAGTTGCCCAAACGGCCAACATCCGGTTGAGAGAAGCAGGTCGTATCGAACCAGCGTTCGATAGAGCGCTGGCCGGATGGCAGTCTCCCGTTACAAGTGCGATCCGCCCTTTGAGAGTGAATGCCCCCGGTATTCGAAAGATCGTTGGCCGTGATGCTAAGAGGTAACCCGCTCTCGAGCGTGGTGATGCCGCTGACTTGCCATCCGCCAACCACCTGCTGGCTGAACCAGCCCATGTGGCCGAGGAAACGCTTGCCCGGGCCAACGGGCAGTTCGTAGCTATAGCTGGCGGTGAAAATGTGTGTGCGGCTGAAATTGGCGGGTCCGTAACTGCCTCTGGCATCCAGCCCATTTACAGGTAGAGTTGCGCCGCTGTCTGCGATATTCATGGCTTTGGAATAGGTGTAGCTGCCAAGGAACGAGAGCCCTTTTGCCGACCGGTATTGAAGCGAGGCTTGCAAACTATGATAGTTCGCGTTCTGAATGTTGTATTGCGCATAGACATCGCCAATAAATTGGTACGGACGCCTGCTGGTGAGTGCGGTGGGATTCGAAGGATCGGTATCCTCCGCCGCCTGATTAGGATTCAACCGCAGAGGCTGATGATGCGATTGGTTGCCGACATAAGCAATCGAACCGATTACGCCCGGGAAAAAAGAGCGTTGGATGCTGACGTTCCACTGTGCCGCATAGGGCGTCGGCATCTGCAGACCTTCTGTGAAGGGTGATTGCGCGCTTGCTCCTGGCGCGGCGGAAAACACCTCACGCCAATTAACCGGAGATGCCGCGTTGAGGGTGACCGATTGCAGCACGTAAACCGGCGCGTTCGCGATCAGGAACTGAAGAAAGTTGTATGGCTGCTGGTTGTAGTACATTCCGAAGCCGGAACGGATCACCGTTTTGTCGTTCACCGAATAGGCCAGACCAAGCCGTGGCCCGAAATTCAAAAGCGATGGTTGCCAGGTTCCCCGGTGAACAGTGTTAGCGGGAAGATCGATGATTGCAGCCTTATCCCATTTGTCGTGGGTCGGCTGATAGTACTGATAACGCACGCCTAGATTCAGAGTCAGTTTGGGAGTGATTTTCCAGTTGTCTTGCAGATAGGCGCCTACGTCTGTCTCACGGAATGCGCCGTCGGGTACACCCCGGCCGCCGGATGCCGACGACGGATAACCCAGGAGAAAATCAGCGAACGAAGCACCCAGCTTTTGCCGGCCTCCACTTAAGTGATTCGAAGTATACAAGCCCGTAAATGAGTACTGGCCGCCATTAAAAAGCAGCCATGTGCCATTGAATTGAAGGCGATCGATTTCGGCTCCGAAGAAAACCTGGTGCCGCCCGGCTGTCCAGTTCACTTCATCGGCGAATTGAAACAGATTCTGCGTACCACCCTGCGGATTTGTCGGCGAGCCGAGTGAACAGCAGCCGGTAATGGAAACCGCCGGGGGAATGCTAATGCTGGCGGGAAGATTCAAATTTTGGAGCCCGAACAGCGCGGGATAATCCTGAGCTCCGACGCCTTGCTGCGACAGGAACAAGATGCTGCGGTTGTAGCCGACCCGCGCGATGTTCAGCAGCGAAGGAGTAAAAATGTGAATGTCCTGGAATGAGGCATTCTTACCGCTGGTCTGATAGATGGTCCCGAACAAGCCGTTCACTATGCTGGGCTGCAATACCGGAGAGTCGGAGGTCTGGACCGAGCCAAATAAGGTGTCCTTTGTAGACAAGTTGTAGTCAAGCCGGCCGAGATATTGATCGGAGTTATCCGTGTTGCCGAGATTGGTCCGGTAATTAATGCCGTTCATCAATGACTGGTTGGCCGCGGGGAAGTAGGACGCATAGCGAACCGCCGAAGCATCGAAACGATTGGCTGGAACGATATTATTCGCGAAAGGCGAGATGGCGCCGGTGGTGGGATTAAACGTACCCGGATCGTAGACTGTGACGCCGGAAGCCTGGAAATCACCTTGGCGCTCGGCGTCCGTGGGAACACGATTACGGGAAAGCCCGAATGAGGTTTGCCGCTGGCCCGCGTAATCGAAGAACGCGAAGAGCTTGTCTTTGAGAATGGGCGCTCCAAGGTTCGCCCCGAATTGGTTGTAACGCAGGACGGGAACCGATGCAGCAAAGAAGTTTCTGGCGTTTAGAACGTCATTCTGAAAGTAGTCGTAAGCCGACCCGTGAAAGGCATTCGTCCCACGCTTTGTCAGTACGTTGACGACGCCGGGAGACGCGAACTTTGCCGACATCCCGTTTGACTCAACGCTTGCTTCTTGAATCGATGCCATCGAGGTTACGATGTTGGCTGTCTGCGTCAGCAGATTCTGATTGATGACTCCGTCCTGCAGGAAAGTCGCACTGCCTACGAATTGCCCTGCCAGGATAACCGCACGGCCGACGCTTCCGAAGTTGGAGACCGGTCCGCCAGACGTGACGAACGAATCCCGGGCAGGCTGGGCTCCAGTTCCGAGAGTCGCCAGCGTGAGGAAATTCCGCCCGTTGGTCGGCAGGTCTTCCAGCTGTTTCGTGGTCACTAATTGGGAAATTTCGTGTGTGTCGCGCTGCAGCGCGACTTGCTCGTTCTCCGCCTTCACATCGATCTGTTGAGTAACACTGCCGATGATCAGGTCGAAGTCAGCACTTACTGTCTGGTTCACTCCGACCGCTATTTCAGCCGCTGACTTTTGAAACCCTGGTGTTTCTGCAGTAATTCGATACTGTCCTGCTTCCAGAGAAGGGATTGTGTAGCTTCCCTGCGCGTTTGTAGTGACCGTTCGAGCGCCGGAATCAGCCAAACTGACAGCCGTCACCTTGCAGCCGCCCACTAAGCCGCCTTCGGGATCGCGAACCGCGCCTGTGACAGTGCCCAAGTTGAATTGACCCGGCATTGATTGCGCTGACAAGAGGAGAGCAGCGATTAATGACAGCCGGCGGATAGCAATCGACATAGTTGTTTGACTCGAGCTTGAAGAAGCATGCGGCAGAGCAGCGCACTCAAGGAGGATTGCAGCATCCAGGTGCTTTCGTAAAGGCGGGGACGGTGCGGGACGTTCCGGAACAACCAAATTTCAAGGTCCCCGGCGAGGAACGCCGATTCCCGGAACCGGGGGGTGCGCGACGGTAGAACTTTCCAAAAGAAAGCCGCCGCAGCCGTGTTAGACTCGTCTTCCAGTAAGAGGCTCAGCTATGACAGCTGGCGATGTGGAACAAGAGTCGCGACTGTTAAAGACCGCGTCGACGACCGAAGCGGTGTCGAAACACCTGGCTTGTATTCTGGCCAGCGCTGCTTTTAAGAACAGCCAGCGGAGCAGTAAGCTGCTGTATTACATCGTCAGTCAGACGCTCCAAGGCAAAACGGAACTGCTTAAAGAGCGGCTGCTAGGGGTGGACGTCTTCGGGAGAAGCCCTGACTATGACACTGGTTCTGACCACATAGTGCGTAGTACCGCTAACGAGATAAGGAAGCGGTTAGCGCAGTATTACCTGGAAGTGGGCTGTGACGATGACATCAGAATCGAATTGCTGCCCGGCTCGTATATTCCCCAAGTCCGCCCCACTAAGATCAACGGCTCCACAGAAAAGCGTGTCGTAGAAAACGGACTTGAATCGATTACCGTCTTGCCTCCGCAGCGAAACAACAGAACCCGGATCGGACTTATTGCAGCGGCAATCGGACTTCTGACAGCGACTCTCTGTGCCGTCTTCCTGCTCCTTCGCTCCGGCAATGCGATCGGTCGCCTTTGGGCGCCAGTGCTGGAATCGCCTGGGCCTATTGCGATCTGCATGGGCGACCCGCGCACTAGTTGGACGGGTTGCGGAAGCGAGTGCTTTCGCCGGGTTTCCGGTTGCCGGAATAGTGGCAAGACCGCTGGTAGCTAATGTAGCCGCCGCCCAATCCTGGTTCAACCAGACCGTACCCTTCGGGGACGCAGTCACCGGAGCTCTTCTCGCTTCCCTGATATCTAAACAGAAGGAGAGTTACCGCATGATGTACAGTCCGGATTCGACTTTGTCGGATCTCCGGCAAAATGCAGCGGTCCTGGTGGGAGGAATCGACAATTTTTGGTCGATGAATTTCACGCGCGATCTTCGCTATCGCTTTCAACTGGACACCGCTCACGGCAAAATTTTCGTCGAGGACCGGAAGACTCCCGGTCGCCGCGATTGGCAAGTGGCACTCGACCTTCCGCGAAACGCCGTAACGATTGACTATGCGATTGTTGCTCGGGTGCGGCATCCGGCCACTGGAAGGACTGTCTTAATCGCGGGCGGAATCAGAGACTGTGGAACCCTTTCCGCGGGCGAATTTCTTACCAGTTCTTCATCTTTGGCAGAACTGGAGCAGCGCGCACCGGCGCACTGGATAAACTTCGAAGCCGTCATCGCGACCAAAGTATTTCGAGGTACGCCGGGGCCGCCAGAGCTGATGGCCGCCTACTTCTGGTAAGCAGGGCCCTTTTTAATGCGCTACGGCCGCGCAAACCAGGTCGTGCAGATGCGCTAATCCGCCCTTTAGATCGCTACCCAAATGGACTCGCAGGGCCCTTCGTTTGCGGTCTGCCAACACCTGGAAATCGCCCCGGGCTTGCGCCGCCTTGACAGTGCCGAAGGTGTATTTCTGTTCCGGAACAGGCAAGTCATCCGGTTCGTCGCAGGTGATTTGGAGGAAGACTCCGGAATTCGGTCCGCCTTTATACGCTTGGCCGGTGCTGTGAAGAAAGCGGGGCCCAAAGCCAAGGACGGTTGCGACATTCTTCGATTCCAGCACAGCTTTGCGCATGTCTTGCAAGGTGGCTTCGTGCTCTGGGAACATGGGAATGTATGCCAGCAGCCCGAAGTAGTCGCCGGGCTGAATGCGGTCCAAATGCTCCCGGATGGCCGAACCTACGCTGGCGTTCGAATCACCCATCAGAGCCTTGGCATTAGTGTCGTCGGTAAACAACTTGAGGCCGTCTCCTTCGAGAACAGGCTTCTCGGTAGGCAGCGATCCCGTCTTCTCGAACCCGGAAGTAAGATCTCGCGTGACCACTTTGCTCGCCTCCACATCGGGCTGGTTGAAAGCATCGATGCCGATAATGGAGCCGGCCACCGCGGTAGCAATTTCCCACTGGAACATCACTTGGCCCAGATCGTACAGGTCGCTAATCACAATTCGTATGACAGGCTGGCCGGCCGCCTCCAGCGCATCCACGAAAGCTCCGTTCTCTTCGTCATTGTCGGCAGAAAACTTAATGTAGGCGAATACGCGGTCCTTGCCGTAGTTCGATCCCGACACTTCCACTTGCGGTTCCCGATCGACGGGAATCAATCCGTGGCCTTGCTTGCCAGTGGATTCGGCAAGCAGTTGCTCCAGCCAGGCGCCCAAATCGTGAACAGATTGCGAACAGACCAGGGTGACTTTATTTCGATCGAATTGCTTAGCCGCCTGGCCGAGAATCAGGCCTAGCGCGACGCCGGGATTCTTTTCAGAATCGGGCTCCTTGCAGGCCTTCACCATCTCCGCGGCGCGCTTCAGAAACTTCTCCGTGTCCAATCCGGCAGCGGCGAAGGGAACCATGCCGAAATCGGACAGTGCCGAATAGCGGCCGCCAATGCTGGGAACGCCATGGTAGACATGACGGAACTGCCTCTCTGCGGCAACGCCCTCCAGTTTCGATTCCGGATCGGTAACGGCTATAAAGTGATGCCCGGCATTGTCCCCCACCGTCTTCTTCGTTTCATCGAAGAAATATTGCATGTAAATATTCGGCTCGAGCGTCGTTCCCGACTTGCTCGATACGCAAAACAGAGTGCGCGCCGGATCGAGTTTTTCCCGCAGACTGCGAATCTGAACCGGATCGGTCGAATCTAGAATCAGCAATTCGGGATAACCGGCCTGCTGGCCATACGTAAAACTGAAAACTTCCGGGGCCAGGCTCGATCCACCCATTCCCAGCAATACTACATGCGAAAATCCATCCTCCGCAGTCTCGGCGGAAAGCGCCTTGAACTTGGAAAAGTGGCCTAATTGCTGATTGACGATATCCAGCCAACCGAGCCATTCCGCTTCATCTTTGTTGGTCCAGAGAGAAGCATCTTTGTTCCACAGACGCAAGGTGTTGCCGTTTTTGTCCCATGCCTGGCGTGCCTCTGCTACGGCGCTATTCAATGGTTCGGGTAGCTTGTACGAGAAATCCTGGCTGCTGCTGCCTAATCCGCTAGTTTTAACGGAGCTCATTTTCTTTCAAATCCTTTCATTGTATGTTTGACACTTGTAGTGTCTTGTCTGGCTCTCACGCCGCTGTTCCTTGCAAACTTGTGCGCTCAGACCTCATCCCGGCGAGGCCTTAAGACGCATTGCTTCAGCGAATTATAGATGCCATCCGCGCTGCAAACGAAGCGAGGGAATTTAGCGGCTGGCATTGCCTAGTACAAGAGTCGCATTCAAGCCGCCGAAAGCGAAGCTATTCGACAAAGCAATCTCCACCGCTTGTTCTTTTGCTGTGTTGGTAATAATGTTCAGATCGCAAGCCGGATCTGGCGCGAGAAAATTCGCTGTAGGAATCAGCACGCCTTTCTGTAGAGAAAGCAGCGTGATGACAGCTTCGATGGCCCCCGCCGCCCCTAGAGTGTGGCCGTGAATCGATTTTGTGGAGCTGACCGGAAGCTGATCAGCATTAGCTCCGAAAACTGCGCGAATAGCTGATGACTCGGTCGCATCGTTGACTAGAGTTCCGGTGCCGTGAGCATTGATGTAACCCACACGCGCAGGTTCGATGCTAGCGTCTTCAAGTGCCCAGGTCATTGACTTTACCGGGCCGTCATGCGAGGGCTGAGTGATGTGATGAGCGTCGGAACTCATTCCAAAACCCATGATCTCGCCCAATACAAACGCACCGCGCGCGCGGGCATGTTCCCAATTTTCGAGTAACATTATACCGGCGCCTTCGCCCAGCGTTAGCCCCTTCCGCCCAGCCGAAAACGGACGGCAGAAATCAGGGGCTACTACTCGCATCGCTTCCCAGGCGCGCAAAATGCCATCCGTGAAGACGGCTTCGCTGCCGCCCGCGATCGCCGCCTTGACAGTGCCGTTCCGCACCATTCCGAAAGCCTGCCCAAGCGCATGATTTGAAGAAGAACACGCCGTCGAGATGGTGTAACAGGGACCGTGAATACCAAACTCCAGAGAAATGCGGCTAGCGCCCGCGCTTGCCATAGCACGAGGGATGGTTAGCGGCGCTATTCGCGGGTTGTCCTCGCGAAAAAGCCGCCGGTAGCCTTCTTCTTCGGAATGCTTCCCGCCCAAGCTGCTTCCCGTGATAATAGCTGTGCGATCATGCAGCTCGCCTGTGAACTGAATCCCACTTTGTTTCACGGCCTCGCGAGCCGCCACCGCGAGCAACTGAGTGAACCGGTCGGCGATCAGCAACTCTTTCCCGGAGAAGTGCTGTTGAGGGTCGAACGCGACGGCTTCCGCGGCGTGACTGAACTTGTAAGCAGGAGTGCCGGAGTCGCGGAGCGGCCGTATGCCCGGCTCTCCGGAAACCAGCCGCGGCCAGCACTCTTCCACACTGTTCCCAAGTGCGCAGACTAGTCCCAGTCCGGTGACCGCGACCCTATGCACTCAAAATTCTTTCCTTGATGGCTCCCAGCATCAACGAGTATCACCGGGCGGGAAGACTCCGTCGGACTCTTCGCCCTTCTCGACAACCAACTTGTGTACGCCCTCCACGGTTTCGCGAACCGATCGCAAATTCTGCACTCCGTCGTCCGGAATATTGATCCCGAACTCGTTCTCCAATGCAAATACCAGGTTAATGCCGTCCAATGAGTCGATTTTCAGTTCATCGAAAGTGCTGTCCAGCGTGACGTTTTCTTGCGGGATGCGTTGGGTTTGTGCGATAACTCGAATCACTTCGCTGCCGAGATGATCCAGATCCGTGGGTGCGGGCATAGAACGCCCTAATGATATCTCTTCCCTGAATTCACAGCTTTCCGTTCTGTGAATCGACCAGCTTAGTCAACCAGATTGATGGTCCCGCGGCACCTTTCTGAACCGCACAAACAATTCACTCGTTCAACTTTTTTATCGAAACGATAGTCAATCGTCAGTTCCTCGCCGCGCCGGATAGCACGGGTGCTGAAATAGATGATGTGTCCTCGGACAATGCGCGCGGCTAAATTGGGATCGCAGGAGTGATTGATATATTCCGCACCTGAACCGCCGGCTGCTCCATCGATAGTCCAGTAAGCATCTAGCGTAAAAAGATAAGTGAATTTACAAGCTTCCGAACGCTTTCGCGTTTCGCGGCGGCTGATTTTCTCTCCGTGATACTCAATCACTTTCCGCCGGGCCGGAATAGGTTCAACCGCATAGACTCCCCAGCGGTGAATTTTGGATTGCGCGAGCTTCAGTCGAAAGCACGTAGCAGTGGGATCGATGCGCGGAGCGGAATCCGTCTCGGTTCGCGGCATGGCTCGGCTGACTGATTCAGGTTTACTGCGCTTTAGCTTTCAAGACGTCGACTAATTCGCGGACTGCCGCGGCGCTTTTCTCCAGCGCAGCGGACTCGCTCTGGTCCAACTTAATCTCGTATATTTTCTCGACGCCCTTCGAACCAAGTTTTACCGGAACACCTACGAAGAGGTCATTTACTCCATATTCGCCTTTCAGGCAGACGGCGCAGGGCATAACTTTCTTCTTATCCTTAAGAATTGACTCGACCATTTCAACTGTCGAGGCTGCGGGAGCATAATAAGCGCTTCCGGTCTTCAGATACTTGACTATCTCAGCGCCGCCATCCCGGGTACGCTGTACCAGGCGATCGATCGTAGCCTGATCGGTCAACTCACTTAGTGGAATGCCGCTCACGTTTGTAAATCGGACCAGCGGAACCATGGTGTCGCCATGTCCGCCGAGCACCATGGCAGTTACGTTCTCGAAGGAGACCTTCAACTCTTCGGCAATGAAGGTGCGGAAGCGCGCAGTATCGAGTACGCCCGCCATGCCAATTACGCGTTCGCGCGGAAAGCCGGAGATCTTCATAGCCGTCCAGCACATGGCATCGAGCGGATTCGTCACCAGGATCAGAATTGCGTCTGGTGACCGTTTCGCCGCCTGCTCAGTAGCACTCTTTACAACGTCGTAGTTCGCCAGCAGCAGATCGTCGCGGCTCATGCCCGGTTTGCGAGGGAATCCGGCGGTGATGACGACAATGTCGGAATCAGCGGTCTCGTCATAGCCGCTTGTGCCCACCAGGCTTACGTCATAACCTTCGACGGGCGCGGACTCCAGCATATCGAGAGCTTTGCCCTGTGGAACGCCATCGACCACGTCCACGATAACGACATCTGCAAGTTCCTTGGCGGCGATCTTCTGAGCCGTATTGGCCCCGACATTGCCAGCTCCAATGACAGTAACTTTCTTGCGCATTCGATTATTGTTTAACTAGGTGAAATCGCAGTATAACAATGTGAACGGCTTTTAACCGAAATGAAACCTCTGCTCGCTATTCTTACCCCCAGGGGTTTTATGAGTAATAGATTTACCGGATTCGTCTGCCTATTTGTGGTGGCTTGCCTTGGAATGTTCGGGCAAAGCACGGCCGGAACTAGTAGTATTTCAGGAACGGTAATCGATTCTACCGGGGGAACGATTCCCGGAGCGGCAGTAACTATCGAGAACGAATCCAAAGGAATCCGGCGCGAACTGAACACCACCAGCGCCGGCCTGTTCAGTGTTCCCTCGCTGGTGCCGGCGTCCGGATATAAGGTGTCCGTTTCGGCTCCCGGATTCGCACCTTATGAGCGAACCACCATCAGCCTGGCGGTAGGTCAGAACTTAAATTTGACGGCGCGCCTGGAAGTCAGCACTTCGAAGACGACGGTGGAAGTTTCCACTGAAGCCCCCATAGTGGATACGCTAAAAACGGATGTTTCGCAAGTGATTGGAAGCGAACAGATTCAGGATTTGCCCATCAACGGACGGCGCGTGGATTCATTTGTTCTGTTAGCGCCGGCAGTAGTTCCCGACGGCACCTTCGGCCTTCTGTCGTTCCGCGGCATCGCCGGCGGCAATACCTTTCTCACGGACGGCAATGACACCACCGAGCAGTATTACAACGAGAATGCCGGACGCACGCGGATTGCCTCGCAGATCTCGCAGGACGCGGTACAGGAGTTCCAGGTGGTTTCGAATAACTACTCGGCTGAATTCGGGCACGCTATGGGCGGTGTCGTAAATACGGTGACTCGCAGCGGAACAAATGATTTCCACGGTACGGCTTATTGGTTTTTCCGCAACCAGGATTTCAATGCCCGCGATCCCTTTGCTTCCATCAATCCGAAGGAGCGCCGCGATCAGTTCGGGGGCAGCGCAGGCGGTCACATTGTGAAAGATAAGCTTTTCTACTTTTTCAATTACGAAGGCACGCTACGCGATTCCCCTCTAATTGCAAGCATCACTGCGCCTGGCAGTTCGCTTTTCAACACTAGCGGTCAGATCATCCAGCCTTGCAACGGAACCGCCGCGCAGTGCGCGACCGCCACCAATTTCTTCGATCGCCAATTCCAAACTCTCAATCGCACCGTGAATCAGCAGCTCGGGTTCGGCAAGCTCGACTGGCGTCCGGACGAGAAAAACACCTTCAGCGCAAGCTTCAACATCTTACGCTGGGTCTCGCCAAACGGGCTGCAAACGCAAGCCGTGCTCAACAACGGAAATGGCGTGGGAAATAACGTAAACTCGTCCGTGCGTTCCAAGTACGGGCGATTCGTTTGGACCAACGTTGCTTCCCCAACGCTTGTAAATGAAGCCCGGTTCGGATGGTTCAACGACAAGCAGTTCGATTATCCGAACAATGCCCTCGCTATTCCCGGGATTGGGAATTTAGGCATCAGCCTCGTCGGGCAGTCAAACCTCGGTACGGGAACTAACTATCCCCGGACCAATCCCCTCGAAAACCGGTATCAGTTCTCGGACAATCTAAGCTGGGTCACCGGCCAGCATTCGTTCAAGTTCGGGCTCGAGTTCCTGCACACCAACGACTTCACCAATCTACTGTTCAATCGCACCGGCACTTACCTATATCCGGATCTCACCGCATTCGCGCAGGACCTTTCGGGTAACGTAACGGGCGGCAAGCGCTATACCAGCTTCAGCCAAACTATTGGCAATCCGGTGGTCGATTTCACCATCCGAGACTACGACTTTTTTGTCCAGGATCAATATAAGCCCACGGCAAGGCTCGTGCTGAACTTTGGCCTGCGCTACGATTTTTCGAGTCTTCCGCAACCAACCACCGTCAATCCCGACTACCCGGCAACCGGACGCATTCCTACCTTCAATGGCGGCTTTGCACCCAGGCTTGGCTTCTCCTACACTTTTGGCGACAATGCTAAGACGGTTCTTCGCGGTGGATATGGAATCTTCTACGCCCGTTATCCAGGCGGGATTATCAATTCGCTGTTCCTTGGAAACGGCTTGTATCAGAAAAGCATTCTGTTCAACAACGCCGCGCAGATTGCGGCCAGCGGTCCCGTTTTTCCGAACGTGCTGCCTACCAACGCGGTAGGCTTCAATCCTCCTCCGGGCTCCGTCGACCTGAACATCGCCTCCGACGCCTTCCGCAGCCCCTACACCCAGCAAGCCGACCTTGCCCTCGAACGGCAGCTGACCACGGGCCTTGCGCTGACGGTCTCCGGAATTTGGAGCCGCGGGCTACATTTGACTTCGGTGAACGACATCAACATCGGAGCGCCGGGACCGGTGACAACTTACCAGATACTCGATGCAACCGGAAACACGACCGGCATTTATTCCACTCCGGTTTATGTCAATCAGAACCGGGTCGACAGGCGTTACTCTCGCATAAACATTATCGATTCCGGTCTGAACAGCTATTACGCCGGCTTGGCCGTGCAGCTCACCAGGCGCCTCTCCCAAGGGCTGCTAGGCAATATTTCCTATACGTGGTCGCATGCCATCGATTACGGACAGGGAAATGCCGGAACATCGAACATCTTCGCCAGTAACGGGCCGCAGAGTTACCGGCCGGGCGATTACAGATTCGAGAAGGGGAGCTCGGCTCTCGATGTACGCCACCGTCTAGTTGTCAATGGCGTATATTCACCCAAATTTACCCATAGCTCCGGCGCTCTGGCGCGTTACCTGATAAACGGCTGGCAATTGTCGGCGATCGGAACCTTCCAGTCTTCGCCCGCCACGACTCCCACCGTGCAGATCAATTCCGCGCCCGTGGCAGGCGGCCTGACCCGCGCTTTCACGGGCTCGCTGAATGGCTACGCCAGCAGCCGCGTCCCGTTTCTCCCCATCAACGGAGTCAACATCGACCAGATCATCCGCGTGGATGCCCGCATCTCGAAAGACTTCGGGATTACCGAGCGGCTTCACGCTTTGTTTACCTTCGACGCCTTCAACATCGGCAATAACACGTACTACACTTCGGTCTCCGACCGGGCCTACACTTACGCTCTGGTGGGCGGCCAGCCTTCGCTTAGACCTGCCTCAGGATTCGGCGCTGGCACGGCGACGCAAGGCTTTCCCGACGGAACGAACGCACGCCGGCTGCAACTGGGCGTGCGCATCCTCTGGTAAGACTTTACAGTCGCCAATTAGTGTCCCGGCGGAGACCGGCTGTTTTCCGGCCTTTTCGCGTCTTCAACCCTAGCGGTGGGTTTATAGGCACTGAGACACAATCAGTTTCAAGATGGCTTCTGCACTGCAATTGCTAAAATACCGCGCAAATGCATTTTTTGATTCGGCGGACCTGCAACGCTGCTTTAACCCTGGCTCTTGCCGCCGGCCTGATGTTTGCCGGCGCAAAACGGGGAATCGTACCTGGAGACTATTTCGCGATTAAGTCATTATCCGATCCGCAAATCTCCCCGGATGGTTCGCAGGCAGCCTATGTACTCACAACCGTAGACAGCAAGAAGAACCGCCGGACGTCGGCAATATATTTAGTCGCCATCGAAGGCTCTGCCGAGCCGCGAAGACTCACGGCGGAAGGCTTCAATTCAAGTTCTCCCCGCTGGAGCCACGACGGCAAGACGCTGGCCTTTCTCTCCAGCCGCAACACCGATGGAGGGACAGAGCCGCCGCGGCCGCAAGTTTTTCTGCTGCCGATGCGCGGCGGCGAAGGCTTGCCGCTGACGAGTCTTAGGAACGGCGTCGGAGTCTTCGGGTGGTCACCGGACGATAGCCGCCTGGTATGCACAAGCCGCTCGGGTCCGAGCGACGCAGTGAAGGCGGCGGAGCGAAAGAGCGATGTCCGTCACTACAGCCATATCCGTTACAAATTCAACGACACAGGATGGTTTGACGATAAGCGCAGCCATCTCTGGATTGTTCCGGTAGAGGGAGGCGCGGCGAAGCAGATCACCGAGGGCGACGGCTGGAACGATAGCGATCCGCGCTGGTCTCCCGACGGCAAGCGCATCGCGTTCGTCTCGAATCGCACCGGGAAAGAGTACGACGGCGACGAGAACACCGATGTCTGGGTATTGCCTGCTGAAGGCGGAACTCCTGTCAAGATCTCTGACCACGAGTTGGAAGACAATCAACCGCGCTGGTCGCCCGATAGCAAGCGCATTATCTTCGCGGGCAGGACCAAGCGCCGGGAATTTCCCAAGCTGTATCTGAAGACCGTAGATGGGGCAGGCGGGTCAACGCCGGCTTTGGAGAGCTTTAACACTATTCCCGGCGATCTGCATTGGGGCGCGACTGGCCACACCGCGCTGTTCTCTACCGGAATAAAGGGACAGACCCAAATCTTTCGAGTCGATCTAGAACGCAAGTCGTTTGCTCCCGTGACGTCAGGAGAGCGAGAGGTACACGCTTATTCCTTTAGCGCCCCGGCTCGCAAGCTGGTTTATCTCTCGAACAATTTCGAACATCCGGATGAGTTGTTTGTCTCGGATTTAAATGGCGGCAACGAACGGCAGCTTACCCATGTAAACGCGGAGCTCTGGGAAGGGCTCGATCTGGCAAAGGTCGAGCGCATACCCTACCAGAGCACGGATGGCTGGCCCATCGACGGCTTTCTGGTGAAACCGGCTGGGTGGACGGCCGGGAAGAAGTATCCGCTGATTCTGAGCATTCATGGAGGTCCAGCGGGACAGTATGGCGTCGATTGGTATCAGGAGTTTCAGGTTTACGCGGCCAGGGGATACGCGGTATTCTTCTGCAATCCGCGCGGCTCCACCGGCTACGGTCAGAAGTTCGAACGCGGCATCGAAAACAATTGGGGCAAGATGGATTACCAGGACGTCATGGCGGGTGTGGACGCCGCGATCAAGAGTAATAGCTGGATCGATACATCCCGGATGGGCGTTACGGGAGGCAGTTACGGAGGCTACATGACCAACTGGATTGTGGGCCACACCGATCGCTTCAAGGCGGCAGTCACGCTGCGCAGCGTGGTCAATTTCATCAGCGACGACGGCACTCGCGATGGCGCATACGGGCATCGCGACGATTTCAAAGGGTTTCTCTTCGATTACTTCGAACAGTATTGGGAAGCTTCGCCGCTAAAGTACGCGAGCAAGGTGAAGACCCCCACTCTGGTTCTGCACTCCGATAATGACTTCCGGGTTCCGCTGGAACAAGGCGAGCAGTGGTTTCGCGCGCTGCAGCACTATGGCGTTCCGAGCGAGCTGGTAATCTTTCCCCGCGAGAATCACAATCTCACGCGCACCGGCGAGCCTAAGCACTTGGTGGAAAGCATGGAATGGCAGTGCTGGTGGTTCGAGAAATATCTCGACGGCAACGCTTCCGCGAAACCTCCCGACGCGCTGTAGAAGCGGCTCGCGCATTGCGGGATCACAATTCGCATATCAGACGGCGATCGGTACCAGCCGGCTGACGCGCTCGGTGTCGCTCTCGCCAGGCGAACGAGAGTCCGAATTCCGGCCTTGGCGATATTGCCGTGGTGAACAGCCCATGACCCTCCTGAAGGCCTTACTGAAAGCACTTTCCGATTCGTAACCGAGCGACAGTGCGACGGCGGAGATGGGATCGTCGGAATTGGTCAGTCTTTGACCGGCCAGCAGCATCCGCCAGCGCGTCAGATATTCCATTGGCGAAATCCCAACCGTCGCTTTGAACTTCAAGGCGAAGATCGATCGCGACATGCCCGAGCGCTCCGCCAGTTGCTGCAAAGTCCAATGCCGGGCAGGATCGTCGTGCATCGATGTGATTGCCGCTTTCATCGGTTTATCCACCAGTGCGCAGAGCCACCCTGCCCGGCCGCTTAGGCCCTCGGCCAGATGCAGCCGCAGAGCCTGAACCAGCATCGTAGTTGCCAGTTGCTGGGCAACCAGATAGCTGCCGGGACGTTCATAACGCAATTCCTGCCGCATCCGCTCTAGTGCCCAACGCAGCTCTGCCTTGTCCGATTCCGAGCGGATATGCACGATGGGCGGCAGCTCCTCGAGCAGAATTTGGGCATGACTGCCGGCAAACGCGAAGTGGCCGCCGACACCAAAACAGTCCCCGCCTCCGTTCCACGTTCTGATGCCGCCGCTCATCGGGGTCGCAAGTAACCTTTCTGCGTCGATGGGTGGTAGATCGATGTCGCTCGCAAGGCGGAAAGGCAGCCCCCGCGGCAGTAGAAAGCAGTCTCCGGTCTCCAGACGAACCGCGTCGGGAACGCCCTCCACCGCCAGCCAGCACTGGCCGGCGACCAAAGCGTAGCATTTGATACCGTCGTGGCGACCGAACTGGACGGACCATTCTCCAGCCCAGTCGAAACCACCAGCCATGTAACTGTGCAGTTTGAGCAGTGAGAGCACCTCAGACAGTGGATCCATTACCCCTCCAGACGATCGAGCCAGTATTACGGACTGGCAGTATAGATCGTATCGCCCTTACGCCTCATCTTGCTATGAGAGGACGCGAACGCGCCCACATTCTCAAAGCAAAGAAGGAAATGTCATGCGTATTTTTCTCACCGGCGCTACCGGTTTTATCGGTTCAAGAATCGTTCCGGAACTCATCGGCGCTGGCCATCAGGTACTCGGACTGACACGGTCGGATGCGGGTGCCCAGTCTCTCATCGCTGCTGGCGCCGAGGTGCATCGGGGGGATCTTGAAGACCTGGAGAGTCTTCGCAGCGGTGCAGCCCAGTCGGAGGGTGTGATTCACACCGCCTTCGACCACAACTTCTCGAACTTCGTAGCAAATTGCGAGAAGGACCGGCGCGCCATAGAGGCTCTCGGCTCTGCGCTCACCGGTTCGGACCGCCCCTTGGTCATCACCTCCGGTGTTGGGATAGGGACCGCTGCTCCAGGTCAACCCGCGACTGAAGAACACATCGATTTCAATTACCCGCATCCACGTGTCGCTTCGGAGATAGCAGGAGCTTCGATGTCCGAGGCTGGTGTAAACGTCTCAGTGGTGCGCCTACCTCAGGTCCACGACACGGTCAAGCAAGGTCTGATTACGCCCTTGATCGAGCTAGCTCGACAGAAGGGCGTCTTTGCCTATGTGGGCGATGGACTCAATCGCTTCGCCGCGGTGCATGTTCTCGATGCCGGCCGTCTTTACCGGCAGGCGATCGAGAGGCAGGAGCCGGGCAGCAGGTATCACGCGGTCGCCGAAGAAGGTGTGCCGCTCGTTGAGATTGCCGAGGTCATCGGCCGAGGCTTGCAGGTGCCTGTCGTTGCCATGTCGCCGGACGAAGCAGGCACCCACTTTGGCTGGCTCGCGATGTTCGCGGGTATGGACCTTTCGGCTTCCAGCGCGCAAACGCAGGAACGGCTCGGATGGCGCCCAATCGGGCCTGGCCTGATTGCCGATCTCGAACAAATGCGCTACTCCGAATTCTGAACGGACTGCGCAGCAACGGCAGGCTAACGGGTCTTAAAGCGATTGGATAGGCTCGCCAGCTTATCTTGCATGGATGGCTGTGGTTGCGGCGTTGTGCGCTGCGGATTCGAGTGCTGCGGCTTGCCGCCATGCTTCACCTTGGGAAGATCGGCTTGCTGCAGGGCTTTGATCGACAGCGCAATGCGTTTTGTCTTAGCATCGGCCGAAATGACTTTCACGCGCACAATCTGCCCGGCTTTGGCAACCTCGCCGGGATCTTTGACAAATCGCGCAGACAACTCACTAACATGTACCAGGCCATCCTGATGGACGCCGACATCCACGAACGCGCCAAATGCGGTGACGTTGGTGATAACTCCTTCCACAATCATTCCCGGCGTAAGATCGGTGATCTGTTTTATACCGGCTGCGAACTGCGGAGCCACAAACTTGTCGCGCGGATCGCGCCCAGGCTTCCGTAGTTCTTCTTTAATGTCGCGAAGAGTGTATACGCCGGTTTTCTCAGTCTGAAAAGCCTCGACTTTCACTTGGTCTACTAAAGCCGGCTGAGCAATCAATTGGCTTACCGTGACGCCCATTGAAGCGGCAATGCGCTCCACTGCTTCGTAAGATTCGGGATGGACAGCCGTCATATCGAGTGGATTTGCTCCGTCTCGAATGCGCAGAAAACCGGCTGCCTGCTCGAAGGTCTTGGGTCCGAACCCGGGAACAGCGCGCAATTCGACGCGCGATTGAAAACGGCCTTTCTCATTGCGGAATTCGATCACTTTCAGAGCCGTCCGCTCGTTGATTCCTGCGACATACCGGAGCAGAGCGAAGGAGGCGGTATTCAGGTCGACCCCGACCCGGTTTACGCAGCTTTCCACCGTCGTGCCGAGCGCATCGCCAAGCTTCTTCTGGTCGACATCATGTTGGTATTGGCCGACGCCGATCGATTTGGGGTCGATCTTCACAAGTTCCGCCAGCGGATCCTGAAGACGCCGGGCGATAGAGATTGCGCCGCGCACGGTGAGATCGAGATCCGGGAACTCCTGGCGCGCGATCTCCGATGCGGAGTAGACTGAAGCGCCGGATTCACTTACCACAACACTGAAAACATCGGGGCGTTTCTGCTCGCGCAAGAAATCTTGTATGAACGACGAAACCTCGCGGGAGCCCGTGCCGTTTCCAATCGCAATCGCCTTGATATTGAATTGCGTCAGCAAAGCAGCCAGGGTCTTACTCGACCCGGCGATATCGTTGCGCGGTTCAAGCGGATAGACAACGGTGTGATGCAGGAAGCGGCCGGTATCGTCGACCACCGCTAGTTTGCAGCCAGTGCGAATGCCGGGATCGACCCCGAGAACCCCGATAGAGCCTGCTGGAGACGAAAGCAGCAGATTCTGAAGATTCTCGCGGAACACGCGGATCGCTTCGGTTTCCGACCGGACCTTCAGTTCCATGCGGACTTCGGTTTGGATCGATAGATTGAGAAGCCTCCGCCACGAGTCTTCGACGGCGAGTTCCAGGTGTGGCCTCCAATCACCTTCGGCGCGGAGAACCTGGCTCTTCAGGTAGGCAATGGGTTTCGCATTGTCGATCTCGATTTGAAAGTACAGAATGTTTTCATTCGATCCGCGCCGGATGGCGAGCATGCGGTGCGACGGAATTTTCGATACTGGTTCGCTGTAATCGGCGTACATCTTGAACTTGCCTTCAGCATCGTTCGCGCCTTCAACGGCGCGGCTGACCACCATGCCTTCCCCGAGCATCATTTGGCGTAAGTGGCTGCGGAAGGTTGCGTTCTCGCTGATCTGCTCGGCTAGTATGTGCCTTGCTCCCTCCAGCGCGTCGGCGGCGGCCGGCACCTCGCGGGCAGCATCGATGAATGTGGCGGCAAAGACGTCAAGCGGCGAATCGGTTTGCTCCTGCGCCCAGAGATACTCCGCAAGCGGCTGCAGTCCCCGTTCGCGCGCCATGGTGGCCTTCGTCCGGCGCTTCGGCTTGAAAGGCAGATAGAGATCTTCCAGCTCCGTCTTGTCCAAAGACAGCTCGATCCGTAACCGGAGATCGTCTGTCAGTTTTCCCTGCTCCGAGATGGAATTCAGAACCGTCTTGCGCCGCTCCTCCAATTCCCGGAAGTAGGCCAGCTTCTCCTGGATCGCGCCGATGGCAACTTCGTCGAGGTTGGCGGTTGCTTCTTTCCGGTAGCGCGCGATGAACGGAACCGTCCCGCCGGCGTCGAGAAGATCAATAGTCGCCAATAAGCTTTGCATGGCGACGTTCAGTTCTTGGGCAATGTGCGAGAGCACCGTACCCGTCAATGAAATTTGCTCCGTCATTTAGTATCGAAGTCTCATAATAGAAAAAGCTTTCGAGCTTGGAAAAGGGGATTCAGAAAATGCTTCATTCAGCACTAAAGTCATGGGGAGCAATGCTCGGCCTGCTGCTATTTGTATCAGTACCAGGCTTCGCCCAGAGGAACGGAACGTTCCGGGCCAACATCAAGAACAACGGAAGCAGCGACAGCGGCAAGTGCACCATTGAGGTTCGCGTCGACGGGGCCGCGGAGGTCGAATTCGGCGGTGAAACAGGCCGGCTGAGGACGCTTACGGGAGCTCCGGCGCAGTGGACCAGGATCGATTGTTCGAATCCCATGCCGCGCAACATGCGCGACTTCAAATTCAGCGGGATCGACGGCAGAGGACGGCAGAGCCTGGTTGCAGATCCGCGCGGCAATGGAGGTATTGCCATTGTCCGTCTGGAAGATCCGGATAAGGGATCAGAGGGCTACACGTTCGATCTGGAATGGAAAGGCGGCGACAACTCGTACACCAATAACAATGGAAACGGCTATGGCAACGGCAACGGTGGAGGCTACGGGAACAATGGTGGCTACGGGCGCGGCCGGGGACGGCGCAATCGCAATTCCGGCTCCGGAGCGACCATCAATTGCTCTTCCGGCGATGGGCAGCGGCGCTATTGTAATGCCGATACGCGAAACGGCGTGCTGCTGGTGAGGCAAAACGGCAACAACTGCCGGCAGGGCGAAACCTGGGGCTACGACGATCGGGGTATCTGGGTGGATCGCGGATGCAGCGGCGAGTTCCAAGTCGGCCGTTAGCGATTGCGAAGCACCCGGCCGGCAAGGGACTGTGTGCGCCGGCCTCCATCGACAGCCAGCGCTCCGTTTACGAGAACATACCGCACTCCATCTGCGAACTGCTCCGGCTCCTGGAAAGTTGCAGTGTCGCGAATGGTCTTGGGATCGAAAACGACGATGTCGGCGTAGAAGCCGGCTTTCAACAGTCCTCGATCTTTCAATCCGAGGGTGGCCGCCGGTAGAGAAGTGCTGGAGCGAATGGCGAAAGGCAGCGTGATCACCTTCTCGTCATAGACATACTTTCTCAGCTTGCGAGGGAAAGTCCCGTATTTGCGGGGATGGCCTTCCGATCCGTCGGAGCAAGTCATCACCCAATCCTGGCGCATGAAGTTTTTCAGATCTTCTTCGTTCATGTTGAATGAGGCAACCGGCACATCGCCTTCCCGGATGATGCCGATAGCCGCCTCAATAGCATTTTGATGGCGGGCCGCTGCCACCGCCGCGAGGGTTTTTCCGGCGATGCTGGCATCCTTCGACTTCGTGATCAGCAGGGATTCAGCTCCGCCGCGCCGCTCGAGATTCGTCTGCATCTCGGGAATCAAGCGGGATCTGGTTCCGGCATCTTCCAACCGCCGGAGAAGCGCCGGACGGCCTCCCGCTTCGGCCCACCGCGGAAGCAGCGATGCACCAACGCTGGTGCCTGAGGCGATGTACGGATACTGGCTGGCCGTAATCTTGACACCTGAATTGCGCGCGTTGTCTATCAGCCGGATCACCTGAGTGCTCATGCCCCAAGTCTTTTTCCCGAGCGCTTTAATGTGCGAAATGTGGACCGGGAGCCGAGCATCTCTGCCAATGCGAATAGTTTCTTCGACGGCGGCCAGCAACCCGATAGTGTAGGTGCTTTCGTCGCGCATGTGCGTGTCGTAAACTCCGCCTTTAGCGCTAACCACCTTGGCTAAGGCGATCACTTCCTCTGTGGAGCTGAAGCTGCCGGGAGCGTAGTACAGCCCGGTGGACATTCCAATTGCGCCTTGGTCCATGCCTAGCGCTACCAGTTCTTTCATGCGGCTTAGCTGCCCGGCATCGGGAGGCGCACTGGACATTCCTAGAACCTGCGCACGTACTGTTCCCTGCCCTACCAGCAGCGCTGCATTTGTGCCGATGCCCTGAGAGCGCCACTGAGCAAGAGTTCCGCCAACATCTTTGGAGCTCGAGCCGTCGTTGCCGGTGACAACCGTAGTGACGCCCTGCATGAGGTAAGGCTCGTTGCCATGCCTCTCCGGGCTGCTCAGATCGGCCAGGGTGTGAGTATGAGGATCGATAAAACCCGGAGCGACAATCAAACCTCGGGCGTCAATCTCGCGCTTGGCCTTGGGTGCGCTGGTGGCGCTGCCGGCAGATACGATGCGATCGCCGGTGACTAAGATATCGGCAACAACAGAATCGCCGCCGGAGCCGTCGACAACCGTTCCGCCTTTTATCAGCAGATCGGCTGTCTGAGCACTGCAAACGGCGGCGATCGTCAGGCACAGGGGAAGCAGGCGGAAGGCCATGGGGAAAACCCAGCATGGCACAGCCGCCAGCGCCCGCTTTAAGCAACCAGTAGCTCTAATCGCTCGCTGCCGGTGGGAATCTGGCGCGAAAACTTCGTGAAGTATTTATTAACAGGAAACAGGCCTCTGCGAACGAGTTCCGCTCCAACCGTCGACTCTAATTCGAGCGATGTGCGCTGCAGGGAGAAGCGGTCCATCTTCAAAACGCTGCAGCAATGATCAGCGGCATGGCCTTCCAGGAAAACCATCCGGAAGAGCTGGAAGCTTTTGGGATCGTTTGCCAGCGAACGCTTGGCGGCCAGCTCGAAATCGAGCATGTAGTTCTCTATGTTCTCGTTCAAGTTGGAGGATGACTGAACACTGCGATATTCCAGGCATTCCTGATAGCGCTGATAGCTGTCGCGGAATGCAGCTGTTTCGGCAGAAGAAAACTTCGGACGAGAGGTGATCTCTGCTTTTGTCCGGTTGGTAGGCGGGACTGGGAATTTGTTAGGCATTACGCCCACGAGTAGAGCAATAGGGGCAATGGCCGGGAGCTCCAAAAGACCGGCAACTCATTGTATTTGGAAGAGAAAAAAAATCCGCGTCTTTTGTCACCGGATTGGGGGTCTCACTCAGGCTTTATTCGTTTCGCAACATTGCGAAACGAAGCCAACCGTTGCGGCAGGACGCCAGGTCAGCGGCTCGACTGGGCGTGCATGCCGTGACACAATCGGATGTTTCATGTCCGGGCGCATTTTCAAAACAGCGATTCTCGAAGTCAGTCTCATGCTGGCAGTAAGCATGGCCAGTTCTGCCGGCGCAAACGCCGGGCATCTGGAGAAATCAACTATGAGCAAGCACGCTAAAGGGACATTCACGGTAAAGATGACACCAGCCGGCGAGGACAAGACTGACGCTTCCACGCTGGCCCGCATGACCAACGAGAAACAATTTCAAGGGGATCTGGAAGGAACCAGCAAAGGCGAAATGTTGACCGCCGGAACGAAGGTAAAAGACTCCGCGGCTTACGTTCTGATTGAGCGTGTGACGGGAAGTCTGCACGGGCAGAAAGGAACCTTCCTGCTGCAGCATGACGCCACCATGACGCGCGGTGTGCCCCGGCAGTCCATCCTGGTGGTTCCCGATTCGGGTTCTGGAGACTTGACCGGGCTAACGGGAAGCATGACTATCGAGATCAAAGACGGCAAGCACTTTTACGATCTGGAGTACCGCCTTCCCGATCAGAATCAAGCAGGCAAGTAAGGCGCATAGGCAGGCTGTCGTTCTCCCGAAGAATCGCGGTGACAACTTTCAGCCATGTAAAAGCACCGTTTGAAAACAGGCAGATAGCGTGAGTCCAATGATGGCCGCTGCGCTCCCTTTTTCATACTCGGGCGCAAATGGCACACCAGCGGCAAGCACCCCGGCCCCTGCTTCTTATACATGGATACTCGGCGGATGGTTCTGCCTTCAAGCAACTCCGCTCATCTCTGGAAACTCGAGGCATTCACCCCGACGATATCGACGTTTGCACCTATATCTCGCTGAACAACGAGATTACGATTAAAGACCTGGCCGAGAGCCTGGACCGTGCGCTCCGCACTCATCCGGTTCTGCGCGACGAGACCAGTGAATTCGATGCTATTGTGCACTCCACCGGAATGCTGGTGCTGCGCGCCTGGCTGGCAAATACGCCGCATGCAGTGGAAAACAATCCGCGCTTGAAACGGCTGAAGCACCTGATCGGTCTTGCTCCGGCTACCTGGGGCTCTCCTCAAGCGCACAAGGGCCGCACCTGGATGGGAGCTTTGATCAAAGGGAGTAAGCAGCTTGGTCCCGATTTCCTGCACGCCGGAGACCGCGTACTGGACGGCCTGGAACTGGGCAGCAAATTCACCTGGGATCTGGCGCACGTCGATCTGCTGGGGAGCCGTCCCTACTACGACAATGGACCCGGAACACCTTACGTCAGCGTATTTATCGGGAACCAGGGGTATGACGGCCTGACCTCGGTGGCAAACGATCCCGGTACCGATGGAACCATACGCTGGGCGGGATGCGGCTTGAATACCCGGAAGATAACTCTCGATTTGACCCGCGCAGCGCAAGACAAGAGCGGCAGGCCGGTAGACCGCGCCACCATTTCGCGTTGGGCGAGCAGCCGTCTGGATGTGCCGGTCATTCCGGTTTCCGGGCGGAACCATGCCACCATCATCAGCCAGCCCGATGAAGACATGATCAATCTGATTGTCGATTTTTTGGCAGTCGGCGGCAGCGGCAAGGAGGCATACGAAAGCTGGCTGATGCGAGCGAGCGCATTCGGAAGCAACGGTTTGCCGGCGATGCTGTCGAATCCCTCGTGCCGGACCAAGGGGCTATTCGGCGAGGCGCGGAGATTGTTCGAGAAGTTAATTGGGGAAAGCGGCGATGACACGATTGAAGGCTGGCAGCAGTTTGTGGTTCATGTTCGCGACGAGCGAGGCGACGGCGTGCCGGACTACATGATCGAAATCCTGAAGCAAGACTCCTCCGGCGAATGGCTTCCCTTCGACGAAATGTACACCGATGTCCATGCTTATAACGCCGACGCAAGCTACCGTTGTTTCCATATCCGCCTTCCGCGCGGCATCTGCTCGGAACCGGTTCCGCTCCGGGCGCGCATTCATGCGTCTACCGGAACCGAGTTGCTCGCCTACCAGGGCTATGGCAGCGAGGCGCGGCAGCTTACCGCTTCTTCCGAGCCGGTTGAAATCGATGTAACAGAACTCGGCCGCGAAGCTGGCTCACTGTTCTACCCGTTTACGACGACACTGTTGGAGATTATCCTGAATCGAGAGCCTCTTCCGTTCAACCGGGAGTGCAGGCTCTTTCAGTTCGTTTGAATCCAAAAACCACTCCATCATGAACAAACGCCGCCTGCCGCTCAATAGAAGAAGCTTTGCCGCTGGCCTGGTGAGCGCAGGCGGGGCTTTGATGCTGCCGTCCGGGGAAGCAGCCGGGAGTAATGCCGGCGATGAATCCCCGGAAGAGTTTGTTCCCTTTTCGCCGGAACTTGCCTTTGAACGCCATCCCTTCCCAACTAAAGCGGAGCCATTCTCTCCATCGCAGGTGAAACTGCTTGGGGGCTTGTTCCGGGAGAGTGCTGAAGCAAATCTGCGGTATCTGAAACGGCTCGATGCCGATCGCCTGCTGCATAACTTCCGTGTAAATGCCGGGCTGCCGTCTTCGGCTCAGCCGCTGGGTGGATGGGAGAAGCCGGACTGCGAATTACGCGGCCACTTCGTTGGGCACTATTTATCCGCCTGCGCTCTCGCCCACGCATCCGGCAACGACGCCGCTATTAAGCAGAAAGCGGATTACATGGTGGCTGAACTGGCCAGGTGCCAGCAACAGCTATCCAAAACCTGGCCTGGCTACCTCAGCGCCTTTCCCATATCGCTCTTCGACCGGCTGGACGCCCGGACTAAAGTGTGGGCGCCGTTCTACACCGTTCACAAAATCATGGCCGGTATGTTCGACATGCACACTCTCACCGCTAACCCTCAGGCTTTGGAAGTTCTCGAAGCCATGGCCGGCTGGACGGACAATTGGACAGCTTCCAAGTCTGAAGCTCACATGCAGGACATTCTCAACACGGAATACGGCGGCATGAACGACATTCTTTACAAGCTGTCCGCACTCACCGGGAACAACCATTACGCCGTCGTCGGCGACCGCTTCACGAAGAAGAAGTTTTTCAACCCGCTCGCGCTGCGCCGCGATGAACTGCGGGGGCTGCATGCCAACACTCACATTCCGCAAGTAATCGGAGCAGCGCAGCGCTATCAGATCAGCAGCGACAGCCGGTTCCGTAATGTCGCCGAATTCTTCTGGTCTGAAATCACAGAAGCCCGCAGCTATGTGACCGGCGGCACCAGCAATGGCGAACACTGGCTGGTAGAACCCGGCCAGCTGAATAAAGAATTGAAGCAGAGCGTGGATACGACGGAAGACTGCTGCGCTTACAACATGCTGAAGCTGACGCGGCACTTGTATGAATGGACGGCGGACCCGCGCTACTTCGATTACTATGAACGCACGCTGCTGAATCACCGGATTCCCGCCATCGATCGGAGCACCGGAGCCACGCAGTATTATCTTTCGATCTTTCCAAACGCCTGGAAAACTTTCAATACGCCCAACGATTCTTTCTGGTGCTGCACGGGGACGGGAGTAGAAGAGTTCGCGAAGCTGAATCAGAACATCTATTTTCACGACGCGGAAGGTTTGTATGTCAATCTGTTTATTCCGTCGGAACTGCGCTGGGCCGAACGCGGGTTAACTCTGCGTCAGGAAACGAGCTTTCCGGAATCTGACACAACGACGTTGACCATCACGGACGCACCTGCTGACGCGGTGCCGATCCATCTGCGCATTCCCGCGTGGGCCGGCAATCGAGCTTCGGTGCTGATGAACGATCATCCTTTCGAAGTAACGCCAAGCCCCGGCAGCTATTACACGTTGGCGCGCAAGTGGAACGCGGGAGATCGAGTGACGCTTCGTATGCCCATGCGGCTTCACATGGAATCCATCCCCGGCGATTCACAGACGGTAGCTTTGCTATACGGTCCGCTGGTTTTGGCGGGACAACTCGGTTCGGCCGGACTTACAGGGGCGAACACAATTGGACCCGAAGGCCCAGGGCTAAAACCTGCTGACTTCCAATTGCCTGTGCTTCGAGCATCTAGCGCCGATCTGGAATCCGCGGTAAGACCAATCGATAAACAGCCGCTAACTTTTCATGCTTCCTGCGAATCCGGCGACGTCACTTTGCTGCCTTTCTACCAGACCTTCAACACGCGCTACTCAGTCTATTGGCGGGTTGCCTGATTCAGGCTGGCGAATTCCCCAGCGAAACGGGTCATCGGATTCAATCAACAATGTGGCTTCCGCAGTCACGTAAGCGGATCCTTTGATACTGGGATAGATTTGCCCCTCTTCGATGCGAACCGAACCTTCAAAAATACTGCCGATCAGGCTTTCCTGACGCCAGACGTGTCCCTCATGCAGCTTTCCATCTGCAACCAGGCAAGCGAGTTTAGCGCTGGTCCCGGTGCCGCAAGGCGAGCGGTCGTAGCTCTTGCCGGGGCACAAAACAAAGTTCTTGCTGTCTGCCCCTGCGGCAGTTGCTGGTCCGTAGAGCTCGATGTGATCGATCTCTCCCTTGTTGCTGCCAGTGATTCCTTGCGCGGTCAGCGCTTGCCGGATGCGCCAACTGTAATCCGTCAGCGCCTCCAGGTTGCCGATTTCAACCGCAATGGGACAGTCGTAAGTCAGAAAGAACCAATTGCCGCCCCAGGCGACATCGCCGGTCACGGCGCCGAAGCCCGGAACTTGCACCTTCACTCCGGCAGCGGAACGATAGCTGGGCACGTTGGCGACGGTCACTTCGTTGGTGTTGTGCAGAGTCACTTCAACAGTGCCCACCGGAGTTTCAATACGATGCTTACCTGCGTCGATGCGGCCCAGATGCGCCAGCGTGACTGCCAGGCCGATGGTTCCATGGCCGCACATGCCGAGATAGCCGACATTGTTGAAGAAAATCACGCCCGCGGCACAAGATGTGTCGATTGGTTTGCACAAGAGAGCGCCTACCATGGCATCCGAACCCCGCGGCTCGTTCGCGATGGCCGACCGGTAGCGATCGAACTCGCTGCGAAAGCGCAGCAGCTGCTGGTCGAGAGAACCGTTCCCAAGATCCGGCCCTCCGCTCACAACTACGCGCGTCGGTTCGCCGCCAGTATGCGAGTCGATAACAGAAATCCTCTTCTTCTGATCCAAAGCGGCAGCATACACTAGGCTAGAAAAAGAGTGGCCAAAACTTTCGATGCGCTGGTGATCGGCGCAGGCATCATCGGCGCAGCTTGCACCCGGGAATTAGCCGCCGGTGGTCTGCGCGTGGCTCTCTGCGAAGCCAGCGATTATGCGGGCGGCGGAGCAACGGCGGCCGGCATGGGACACCTCGCGGTGATGGATGATTCCGAAGCCCAATTCGCGCTAACCGCCTATTCCCAGCAACTCTGGCGTGAGCTTGCGCCGCAACTTCCCAAATCGGCTGAATACATGGATTGCGGATCGCTGTGGGTCGCCGGCGACGCCGAAGAATTCGCAGAGGTAGAACGAAAATTTGCTTTCTATAGCCGTCGTAACATCCCGGTGGAAAAGCTGGATGCGAAGCAACTCGCAGAAGCCGAGCCCAACCTTCGCGCGGGACTTGCAGGTGCGCTTCTGATGCCCTCAGACAGCGTTTGCTATCCGCCCTGTGCCGCACGTTACATGGTGGAGCAGGCGGTTTTGGCTGGCTGCGAACTAATGTTCAACTGCCGGGTAGACTCTATTTCCGGCGATGGCGTTTGGCTGGCAGATGGCTCCCATATCGGCGCGGGAATCGTCTTGGTCGCGGGCGGAACGGCATCTATCCGGCTAGTCCCCGATCTCGAAATGTATCCGCGCAAAGGACATCTCATCATTACTGACCGCTATCCTGGCTTCTTGCGCCACCAATTGATCGAGCTGGGCTATTTGAAGAGCGCCCATTCGCTCGAATCCGATTCTGTCGCGTTCAATGCGCAGCCGCGGCAAACGGGACAGATTCTGATCGGATCCTCGCGCCAATACGGAATTGAAGATCCGGCCATTGAAGACCAGATGCTGAACCGGATGCTGGCGCGCGCCATCGAGTACATGCCCGCCATAGAAAATCTATTCACGATTCGAGGCTGGACGGGATTTCGCGCCGCTACGCCCGATAAATTGCCGGTGATTGGCCTGGCGCCAAGCCTCCGAAATGTCTATCTGGCCACTGGTCACGAAGGTCTAGGGATCTCCACTTCGCTGGCAACGGCGCGACTGCTGGCCGATCAGATTCTGAGACGCCCGTCCGCCATTCCTGTCGAACCTTATTCGCCAAGCCGGAATTTCGTCGCCTATGCCTGAGGCCATCTTGAACGGGAAGCGTATTCAGGCAGCGGAAGGCACAAGCGTGGCAGCAGCGATTCTTGCCGCGGATGAATTCTGTTTTCGCAGTTCGGTCGCAGGCACTCCACGCGCGCCACTCTGCGGAATGGGCATCTGCTTCGAATGCCGCCTTACTATCGATGGCAGGCCGCATCAACGTAGCTGCCAGATTATTCTCTGCCAGGGAATGGTAATTGAAACCAGATGAAGCAACTCGCTACCCAGGTTCTAGTTGTCGGCGCCGGACCTGCCGGCATGGCGGCCGCCGTGCGCAGCCGCGAATGCGGAGCGCAAGTGTTGATTCTCGACGACAACGCAGGCCCGGGCGGACAGATCTGGCGAGGCGGCGTCGAGAATCGCTGGTTCCGCAGGTTCCGCGAATTAGCCATCGATTTTGTTCCCTACACGCAGGTAATTTCGGCTGACCGGGAGGCGCGGACTGTACTGGCCGAAACGCCCGATTCCGCGTTTGAGATTCAATTCGACAAGTTAATTCTCGCGACCGGCGCGCGGGAAGTGTTTCTGCCCTTTCCCAATTGGACTTTGCCCGGCATCATGGGCGTGGGCGGTCTACAGGCTCTGGTGAAGTCGCGCCTTCCCATTGAAGGCAAGCGCGTGGTTCTCGCCGGCAGCGGTCCGCTGCTGCTCGCGGTCGCCGCTAGCCTGCGGCGTGCTGGAGCGAACGTGCTGATCATCGCGGAGCAAGCCTCAATTACCGCCCTGCGCCCCTTCCTGCTTCATCTCGTGCGGGAACCAGCGAAACTCCTGCAAGGCGCGGCTCTCCGGATGCGGCTGCTTGGCGTTCCCTACCGGTTCGGCTGCTGGGTGGAGCGCGCAGAAGGCGAAGGGAAGTTACAAGCGATTTATCTTCGCCAGGGTGCCCGGCGATGGATTGAGCCTTGCGATTACGCTGGCATCGGCTACGGCTTGTATCCGAACAACGAACTCGCGAATCTGCTGGGCTGCAAGCTGGATGGCTCCAGGGTAATTGTTGACGATTACGGCGAGACAAGCCTTCCCGGTGTTTACTGCGCTGGCGAACCGGCAGGAATCGGCGGCGTCGATGCTGCGCTGGTGGAAGGCGAAATAGCTGGCTTTACAGCCTATGGGAATACCGGGGCAGCCAATGCTCTTCAAAACCGCCGCGCCGGCGGACAGCGTTTCGCTCGAGCTCTCGATAGCGCATTCGCATTGCGAGCCGAATTGAGAACTCTGCCGGCGCCGGATACCACGGTCTGCCGCTGTGAAGATGTCAGCTACGGACAACTTCAGAACATCTCTTCTTTCCGCGCGGCCAAACTGCACACCCGCTTCGGCATGGGCCCTTGCCAGGGACGCATCTGCGGCGCGGCAGCCGATGTTCTTTTTGGCTGGAGGACCGAGTCGATCCGGCCGCCTATTTTTCCAGCCAGATTAGGCACTTTAATCGGGTCGCCTCAATCAGGTAACGAAAAACTTCTCGCTAAGGAAACTTCCGCTTCACGATGAACAGCATGCAATGGCACGGTGTAATTCCCGCGATCACAACGCCCTTCCACCAGGACCTCACTGTCGACTACGATTTCCTGGAGCGGCACTGCAAATGGTTGGTCGAGAACGGATGCCGCGGCGTGGTTGCGCTCGGGTCGCTGGGCGAAGGCGCGACTCTGACTGCGGACGAGAAGCGCCGGGTATTGGAGACATGCGTCGCAGCCATTGGCGATCGCGCCGTCGTGGTGGCGGGCATCTCGGCTCTGAGCACAGCAGATGCAGTCTCGATGGCCCAAATAGCCGAACGCGCCGGATGCCATGGACTGATGGTTCTGCCGCCATACGTTTACATCGGGGATTGGCGCGAGATGAAAGCTCACGTGTCCGCCATTTTGAAGGCCACGCAGCTGTCATGCATGCTATACAACAATCCCATTGCTTACACCACCGACTTTCTTCCGCCTCACGTAAACGAGCTTTTAGACGGCCACCAAAATTTGCATGCCATCAAGGAATCGAGCGCCGATGTCCGCCGCGTCTCGGCTCTGCGCGCCATTGCCGGAGATCGCCTTCAGATCTGCTGCGGCGTGGACGATGTAATTGTCGAAGCGGTCTATGCGGGAGCCATCGGCTGGATCGCCGGATTAGTGAATGCCTTTCCGCGCGAATCCGTCGACTTGTTCAACCTTGCCAGCCAGGGTAAGAGATCAGAAGCATTCGATCTCTACCGCTGGTTTCTGCCGCTATTGCGCATGGATACCGTGCCGAAATTCGTTCAATTGATTAAGCTGGTGCAGGAAGAAGTGGGAATGGGAAGCAGCCGTGTTCGCCCGCCGCGCTTAGAAGTTGTTGGAGCCGAGTTAGCCGAGGCAAAACGAGTTGTAGCCGAAGCGCTGGCGGCGCATCCTAAACAGCAGGCGCTGCCAAGCTTGCGTTGAAAGAGATCGGCCCTGCACCGGCACGCGTGCTTTATGATGCTTCGAAATCTTATCTTGCTGCTTGCGCCTGCCGGACTCTTAGCCGCCAATCTCACACCTGTTCACAAATTCTTCCAGCCTCCCTCTGACTTGAAGATTGTGACACCTGCCGTGCCTCGCTTGCCGTGGACGGTTGCCGGCGAGCACGGGGCGCTGTTGGGCCGCCAGAACGGAAAGTTTGAAGCATGGCTTTGGCCGAACAAGATTCTGAGTAACTTCAGCATCCGGGCCCACCTGGCCGATTACCCCGTGCCGATTGACGTGAATGCGCTGGCAGCGGAAATCGTTGTTACGCCCGCGGAAACCGTAATCACTTACTCGCACGCGGCTTTCACCATACGCCAGCATATGTTTGCGGCCCGGGGTAAAACAGAAAGCAAGTTAGGTGCGGCAGTCGCGTTCGAAATAGATTCCGCGCGCGCACTCGAGATTGCGTTTTCCTTTACGCCCGAAATGCTGCGCATGTGGCCCGCTCCGAACTTCGGCCGTCCGAATGGCGAATGGGTCACAAAGAATGGCGCGGGAGTTTACGTCCTGCATACCGATGACCCAAGTTACTCCGCTGTAGTGGCCATGCCCGGTACGCATCCCGGCATCATGGTTCCTTACCAGGAGCATCCGCAGACCTTTCCGCTGGAGCTAAAACTGCATTTCGATCCTAATGCGGATCGCGGCATGGTTTACCCGCTCGTTTTCGCCATGCTGAGGGGCCAGGAACCGGTGGCGCAAGCGGCTGCGTTCATTTCCGCAGTGCCCCAGCTCTATAGCGCAACAGCTTCCTACTACGCCAACCTCTTCGACCGGCGGCTCACAATCGACACGCCTGATGATGCCTTGAACCGGGCCTTGCGATGGGCAGAGATATCCATCGATCAAATGCAGGTGGATTATCACGGTGAGATCGGTATGGTGGCTGGATATTACGAATCGGCTGACTCCGCCCGGCCGGGCTATGCGTGGTTCTTCGGCCGCGATACTCTTTGGACTACCTACGCAATTAACAGCTACGGCGACGCGGCGCTGACCCGGCGCGCTCTCGATTTTCTGATTAAGCGGCAGCGCGAAGACGGCAAAATCATGCACGAATTCTCGCAAAGCGCCGATGCCCTGGATTGGAAGAATACTCCGTATTTCTATGCCTCCGCCGATGCGGCGCCGCTGCTGGTGATGGCTATGTACGATTACGTACGGACTTCAGGCGATCTGGCCTATCTCCGCGACAACTGGCAGGCGGTAAAGAAAGCCTATGCATTCACCCGTGCGCACGAATCGAGCGACGGCATCTACAACAACTCGCAGGGGACGGGCTGGGTAGAATCGTGGCCGAAAGGAATGCCGTATCAGGAGATCTATCTGGCCGCGCTCGATTGCCAATCCGCTCACGCTATTTCGACGCTGGCGGCACTGCAGAACGATAGCAGCCTCAAGCAGAGTGCGGCAGCCAAGGCGCAGGAGATAGCGGAAAAGATTCCCGCCGAATACTTCGATGCGGCGCATCGATTCTATGCGTTCAGCCGCAACCAGGACGGTTCTCAAGACAATACCGCGAGCATGTTTCCTTCTGTCGCCTGGTGGGACGGGACGCTGGCTCTGCCCAAGTCCGAAGACATGTTCCAGCGTTGGGGCTCGCGGGAGTTCACAACCGATTGGGGCATTCGCGATATCAGCGATCGTCTGCCGTTCTACGATCCCATCAGCTATCATCAGGGCTCCATCTGGCCGCTGTTTACCGGATGGGCGAGCTTGGCCGAATATCGCGGCGGTCATCCTCTGGCGGGCTATGCACACTTGATGCAGAATGCGAACCTAACCACTGCTCAGGATTTAGGTTCCATCACAGAACTGCTTTCTGGCGACTACTATCAACCGCTCGGCCGCAGCAGCTCGCATCAGATGTGGTCTTCGGCAATGGTCATTTCGCCGCTGGTGCGGGGATTGTTTGGGATCACATGGGACGCACCGGCGCACAAGCTCTACGTGAACCCTCATCTGCCGGCCGATTGGAATTCGGCGACCATGCGGAATCTTCCGTTCGGCGGCAAATTAGTCGACGTGACTTTCAAACGCGAGGGAGGCCAGATGAATATTCAGGTCAGCACAAGCGATGAGGTAAGCTTCTGTCTTGCTCAAAGTCCAACCTCGGATTGCCGCCCAACTGCGGGACACAGCCATAGTCTTCGCGTTTCGCCGCCGCCGGTCGAACTCGGAATTCCGGTTAGGATCCCGCAGCAAGGGGCGGTTACGTCACAGGTAAAGGTGGTTGGGGAGGAATATGGAGAGCGCCAAGCCGTTATTTCGCTTGAGGCTCCGCCGGCGACGAAGTTAAGTCTTGCTGTTCGCTTTAGTCATCCTCAAACCAGAGTGGAAGGCGCTTCCATTGCAGGCGGCAAGTTAACAGTCGTGTTCCCCGAAGGCTCGGATTGGGCGACGAAGCGCCTGGTGTTTCGCTGGTGACGATGTGAGTTTATTTGTGAATCGTAAATACGTACGCGCGTTCGCGACGTCATTGGTTCTCACTACTGTTCTGTTGGCCCAGGCCGACCGGGTTCCAGAAGCGCGGACGGACTCGATCCTCGTTTACATTCAAAACACTTGGACCGCGCTGACGCGCTCGAATAAGAATCTGGCGAAGGCTGCTCCCGACCCCAAATTTCATCCCAACGCGGACGGCCGCTGGCCGGTGTATATTCCGAAAAATGGCGACTTGCAGCTGATTGAAGCATCTCTGCGCCGCCAGATGACGGCGCACGATTTTCGAACGATATCGCTGGCAGCTCTGCCTGCCGATCTCGACTCGTTGCCGAACCAGGGCCTTCTCTACTTACCCAAGCCCTATGTGGTTCCGGGAGGCCGCTTTAACGAGATGTATGGATGGGACAGCTTCTTTATACAGGTGGGGTTGCTGCGGGACGGCAGAATCGACCTGGCAAAGGATATGGCCGATAATTTCCTGTACCAGGTAGAGAACTATGGCAAGGTGTTGAATGCGAATCGAACTTACTACCTCGATCGATCGCAGCCTCCATTTCTGACGCAAATGGTGCTGGGAGTCTATGCAAAAACTCACGATCGCAAGTGGCTGGAGCAAGCACTCCCGAAAGTGGAAAAATATTACCGGTTCTGGGTCGAGGGAGATCACCTTACACCCGGAACTCAACTCTCGCGATACTTTAGTTCCGGCGAAGGGCCCTCGCTCGAAGTTCTGTCCGCCGAGCATAATGCCGCGGGCAAAACGCACTATGATCTCGTTCGCGAATACTACAAGACCCACGAAGTTAAAGCCTACGACGTAGCGCAATACTACGATCGCGGCGCAAATCAGCTGACTCCGCTGTTTTACAAAAGCGATCGCTCCATGCGCGAATCGGGATTCGATCCATCGAATCGCTTCGGCCCCTTCAACATCGATATCATTCACTACAACCCGGTATGTCTGAACTCGTTGCTCTACCTGAGCGAAATGCAAATCGCCCAGATGATGGAGGAACTCGGCCGGACCGATGAGGCGAGGCCCTGGAAGACTCGCGCCGCCGAGCGTGCCGCGCGGATTAACAAACTGATGTGGGATGAACAGGCGGGTCTCTACTTCGATTACAACTTTGTTAATAAAGAGATTCGAAACTATCCTTTTCTCACCACCTTTTATCCGCTGTGGGCGGGTTTTGCCACCAAAGAACAGGCCGCGCGAGTGCGGGAGAATCTGAGTCTGTTCGAGCGAGCCGGGGGACTGCAAACCAGCACCAATGTCAGCGGCAACCAATGGGATGCGCCTTTTGGCTGGGCGCCGCTGCAGATGATCGCCGTAGAAGGATTGCGCCGCTACGGCTATTACGACGATGCCGAGCGCATCTCGATGAAGTTTCTCTCGTTAGTGCAGAAGGAATTTTTGCGGCAGGGCTTCATCGTAGAAAAATACGACGTGGTAAAAGCAGGGTCGAACGTCAGCTCACAGATTCAATTCGGCTACAGCGCAAATCAAGCAGGCTTCGGATGGACCAACGCCGCCTACACACAGCTCTACGACCAGATGACTCCTACAGACCAGAAGAAGCTGCTGAATGCGGCTTCTTCCCGCTAGCCTCATCGGGATGGGAACGCAGTTCTTGCGCCTCGATTTCAACGCGTTCCTTTTTGACGTCCAGCTTTACGCGGGCGTAAATACTGATGTAGAAATTCGCCACCCAGACCAGCGCGAATCCACTTACCAGATACCCCCGCCAATCGTTGTAAAGCAGGCGGAAGCGCGTAATAACCAGAAAAATTGCGGTGACATAGTGGCTGAAGCAGTACTCGCAGGTAAACAGGTAAAAGAATTTGCGCTTATATATCTGCTGGCAGTCCTGGCTGCGGCCCTTGCAGTATTCGCGCGGTTCTCGAAATACTTCCTCATGAGTTACCGTCCAGGCAACAGATGCTATGGGCAGACCCAATATGAAGAGAAATGCGAGTTGCTCGCTGATGCTCATACGATCATTCAATTCTGGCAGTTCAACTGTTCACATTCTCTACTCCCGGGAGTTTAAAAGCTAATGCCACAGAAAAAAGCGAGCGCGGTGCAACCTTCAGGCCCCTGCTGTTTGGTGATCCTGGGGGCTGCGGGCGACCTGACCAAACGTCTGGTTGTACCAGCGCTCTACAATCTAACCGTCGAAAAGCTGCTTCCCAAAGAGTTCTCCATCATCGGTTTCGATTTGGCGGATCTGACAGGGGATGCCTGGCGGGACACTCTGGCAGTCATGACAGAGGAGTTTGTCGGTAAGCAAGACGGTGAATCGGCTCTAAACAAAGAAGCCTGGAATTTTTTGGCAGAGCGGATGAGCTATCAGCGCGGCGACCTGACCCAGAAGAGCTCTTATGAAGAGCTAAGCCGGCGGCTACAGGAGATGGACGCCAAACGCGGCACCAGCGGCAACTATCTTTTCTATCTCGCCATCTCCGACCGGTTCTTCGGAACCGCAATCCAGATGCTGGGTGAATGCGGCCTGCTGAAAAATTCGGAAAATGATTGGCGTCGAGTGGTGATCGAAAAGCCCTTTGGGCACGATCTCGAGTCCGCCCGGGCGCTGGATCGCTTGATCCTGAAAGAAGTCACTGAGCAGCAGATTTACCGGATCGATCATTTCCTTGGTAAGGAGACGGTTCAAAACATCATGACCTTCCGTTTTGGCAACGGACTATTCGAGCCCATATGGAATCGGGATCGGATTGACCATGTGCAAATAACGGTGGCCGAATCGGTGGGCGTCGAGAAACGTGGCGCGTTCTATGAGCACACTGGCGCACTGCGCGACATGGTCCCGAATCACGTCTTCCAGCTGGTCTCGATGACGGCCATGGAAGCCCCGAACTCGCTGGCGGCAAACGCCATCCGGTCGGAGAAAGCTAAAGTCTTGGAAGCAGTCCGGGTCTGCGATCAGAATAAAAGCTGCAGCGCGATCCGCGGACAGTACACGGCCGGAGCAGAAGAAGGCAGGCAAATAGCCGCCTACCGTGAGGAACAAGGTGTCGCTCCCGATTCGAAAGAGGAGACCTTCGTTGCCATGAAGCTGCTAATTGATAACTGGCGCTGGTCCGGGGTGCCGTTCTACATTCGCACCGGAAAGCGCATGGCCCGCCGCAAGACTCAGATTGCCATCCGCTTCAAAGGCATTCCCAGCAGCCTGCTGCGTAACACGCCGATCCAGCAGCCGCCGCCAAACTGGCTTTTGTTGCACATACAGCCGAACGAAGGGATTGCGCTCGAATTCGGCGTCAAGGTTCCGGGACCCATCGTGCGGGTAGAAGACGTTCGCATGAACTTCCGGTATGAAGATTACTTCGGTTCGGCTCCTTCCACGGGTTACGAGACACTGCTCTACGACGTGATGATTGGCGATGCGACGCTCTTCCAACGCGCCGACAATATCGAGGCCGGATGGCGCGTCGTGCAGCCCGTGCTCGACGACTGGGCGAAGGGCCCTAAAGGGTTGGAATTCTACGAAGCAGGAAGCCAGGGGCCCAGCGGCGCCGATGAGTTGCTGGCGCGTGACGGCAGGGCGTGGCGGCCGATCAATTAGTTAGTGTCGAGAAACACAGTAAAAGGGTTTTGCGATTCGAAGCCAATTGCCGGATTACGACCTAACGTGTTGCGGTATCCCCCGAACAATCATTTTAGAATCAACAATATAGCGGGATAGGGACAGACCCGTTTCGACGGTTACGTCTCGACGATTAGACGGTTTCGAGAGGCCGTTGTCGAAGTGGCGCTTCGGAAAGAGCAGTTGCAGCGCACTCGTTACGGTCGCGCTTCAGCCGGACCCGCCTATCGCCAGTGTCCGTCGATCCACAGATATCCTCGGCGCGTCTGACGCCAGTGTCCGGGAACCCAGGCATCATAGTGGCGCGGCGGTAGCATCCATCGGCCAGGGACCCAGGCATACGCCCGGCCGTCCCAGCGATGGAAACCCGCCACCCAGACATACCGCAATCCGGGTCTTCGGACCACTATCTCCCGCCGGGGCGGCGGCGGAGGTCCGATCCGAACGTAGACTTGACCATTTGCTGCTGCCGCGGTTATAGCCGCGGCCAGCAGTGCGGTTGAAAGCATTCGCTTCATTGCTTAGTCGCCTCCGTTGGTTCTAGCGGTTAGAAAGGCGCAAAGGCGTTACTGGTTGGATCCGGGACTCGCGGGATTGTCTTGTGCGCCATTGCTGTGGCGGCGGCCCCGCATCTTCTCCTGCATTTTGTCGTACTTATGCTGCTGATCGCCGGTCAGAACCTCTTTCACCTTAGCTTCGCCCTCCTTGCGGATGGACATCATCTTGTCCTTCCGCTCCTGCGGATTCAGCGAACTATCATTGCGGACATTCATCGAATTCTGCTGTTCTTCCGTCAAGATCGGCAGCAGCTGTTGCTGCTGGTCCTGAGTCAGGTTCAACCGCTTGGCAAGCATCTGCACCCGGCGATTCGGGTCCATCTGCTTACGGTCGCCGTGGTTCTCCTGCCCGGGCGCAGTCTGCTGCTGCGATGTTCCGTTGGGCGTCGTTTGATTCTCTTGTGGCGCGGCTACCGCCAACGACAGTCCCAGGACTGCGGAAAGAACCGAAAACCCAATCTGCTTTTTCATTGTTTTTCTCCTAGAGGCTTTCGTGCCTCTTGCTTATCAGGACGTCTAGCTTCCAGGTCCGGTTTAGCATCGAGGCGTTAAACTTCGTTTATCTTCCGTCGTTCGAACATGAGTTCCCGGTATTTGCGAAGGAGTTCGTACATGACGATCGCGCCGGCGCTGGCAACATTGAGCGAGTGCTTCAAGCCCAGCATGGGGAGGCGGACATGAGTGTCACAGGCTGAAAGTAGAGCGGGCGAGAGCCCATGTACTTCATGCCCAAACAGCACGCAAACCGGAAAGTGAGGCTGCCAGTCAAATATGTCGACTGCTTGTTCATTCGTCTCGATGGCCGCGATCTCATAACCCTCATCCCGCAGCTGCCTGATTTGCCGCATGGGGTCGTCCACACTGTGCCACAAGACGCGCGTTTCGGCGCCTAAAGCAGTCTTAGCGATTTCGCTCTTCGGTGGCCGCCCGGTAATTCCGCTCAAGAATAGCTGCTCGACTCCCGCACCGTCCGCAGTGCGGAAGAAGGAGCCTACGTTATACATGCTGCGAACGTTATCGAGCAGCAGCGATACGGGCAGACGCAAGTTATCGTAGGCCGCCGCGGCAACGGTCGCCCGGAACGGCAGCCGGTCCATTACTTCCCGGTGATGTTCAAGCGCTTCCACATGCTGTCCACGCGTTTCACTACGTCCGGAGACATGCGAATCACATTCGGCCAGCGGCGATTGAACCCTTCTGAGGGCCACTTGGTGGTTGCGTCCACGCCCATCTTCGAGCCGAAGTTCGGCAAGCGGCTGGAGTGATCCAGCGAATCTACCGGACCGGTGACGAACTCAATGTCACGCTGTGGATCGATGTTGTTCAAAGCCTTCCAGGCGACTTCTGAGACGTTCTGAACGTCTACATCTTCATCCACCACCACCACGCATTTGCTGAACATGGCCTGGCCGAGACCCCAAACGGCATGCATGACCTTGCGCGCCTGTCCCGGATATGACTTGCGAATAGAGATCAGGATCAGGTTATGAAACACACCCTCGGAGGGCATGCAAATATCGCGTACTTCGGGCAATTGCGTTCGCATTAGCGGCAGAAAAATACGCTCGATCGCCTTACCCATATAGAAATCTTCCATCGGCGGCGGACCGACTATAGTCGCCGCATAGATCGGGTTCTTACGCCTTGTAATGCACTCGACGTGAAACACCGGATAATCATCGTCGAGCGAATAGAACCCGGTATGGTCGCCGAATGGCCCTTCGCGGCGCAGTTCTCCCAGAGTCAAATATCCTTCGAGAACAATTTCTGCGTTAGCTGGAACTTCCAGATCGCAGGTTTCGCATTTCACCATCTCGACCGCTTTGCCGCGCAGAAAGCCTGCGAACAGCATTTCGTCAATAGCAGGCGGCAGCGGCAGAATCGCCGAATACAGGGTAGCCGGATCGGATCCGAGCGCTACCGCAACCGGCATGCGGGTGGCCTCGCCCTCGGCTGCCAGCCGCCGGTAATGCTCAGCCCCCTGCTTATGTTTCTGCCAGTGCATGCCGGTGGTTTGGCCGTCGTAAACCTGCATCCGATACATCCCGCAGTTACGTCTTCCGTTTTCCGGGTTCTTCGAGAACACCATGGGAAGCGTAATGAAGCGGCCGCCATCCCCGGGCCAGCAATGCAGAATCGGATAATCAGCCAGCGAGAAGCCCTCGCGCTGAATCACCTCTTTGCATGGCCCGCTTTTCACCGTCTTGGGAAACATGCCGGCCAGTTCGCCTAGCTTCGGCAGCAGCTTCACTTTATCCAGCAGGCTCTCCGGCTTCTGCATCTCCAGAAATCCATTTATGCGGCCTGCGATCTCATCTATTTTCTCCACACCGAGAGCCAGTTCCATACGGCGCATGCTGGCGAACGCATTCATCAGCAGGGGGAACTTAGCGCCTTTGGGGTTTTCGAACAGCAGCGCCGGAAGGCCCGATTTTACAGCCCGGTCCGCAATCTCCGTTACCTCCAAATATGGGTCCACCTCGACGCTGATCCGCTTCAGCTCGCCATGCTTCTCGAGCGCACGAATGAAGTCACGCAAGTCGTTATAAGCAGCCATGGAATTCACTTCATTATCGGTGTGTTTGATCCACGCACTCTGCAGCGGGTTCAACGCTCTTAGATAATAGTGCTTTATGCGTAAACGAACAGCGCTGGTTACCGGCGCCAGCCGCGGCATCGGTAAAGCCTGCGCCAAAGGGCTTGCGGCCGCGGGTTACAAAGTGATTCTGGCGGCACGGTCGTTGGACAAGCTTCAGGAAGCAGCAGAGGAGTTGAAAAGCGGCGGTGCAGAGACGTTTACTGTCGAGGTCGATCTAGCCAGCAGCGAATCCATCGCCGCCGGAATAGGAAACGCAGTCAGGGAATTTGGGCCCGTGGATATCCTGGTGAACAACGCTGGAATGACCAAAGACGGGCTCGCGATGCGCATGAAGCAAGGCGACTGGGAGAGTGTCCTGCAAGTGAATCTAAGCGGCACGTTTTACGTTACCCAGCAGGTGCTGCCGGCCATGATGAAGGAACGCTGGGGACGCATTGTCAACATATCGTCCGTGGTTGGCGAAATGGGAAACGCCGGCCAGGTGAATTATTCAGCCTCCAAAGCCGGCCTCATCGGCATGACCAAGTCGCTGGCGCTGGAACTTGGCAGCCGCAACATTACGGTGAATGCAGTCGCTCCGGGTTTCATCGAAACCGATATGACGCATGGTTTGTCCGAAGAGCTGAAGCAGAAACTGCTGGAACGCACTCCCTTGCGCCGCATGGGTGTCGTCGATGACATTGCCGGCGCAGTGAAGTTTCTGGTTAGCGAAGAAGCTGCCTTCATAACCGGCCATGTGCTGGATGTGAACGGCGGCATCTATATGTAATCTGCCGCATCTAAGTCCTCTGCGAAACATGTCTTCTATAAACGTAAAACCGAAATCCACCCGGGATAGCCGTTTCAAGATCGGGCTGGTCCAGATGTCCTGCTCGCCGGATACCGATGTAAATCTCGAGCGCGCCATCGCCGGCGTGAAGAGCGCTGCTGAACAAGGCGCTGAAATCATCTGCCTTCCCGAATTATTTAGAAGCCAGTATTTCTGCCGCGAAGAAAATCCGGACACCTTCAGCCTGGCCGAGTCCATTCCAGGCCCCTCTACTGAAGCCTTGTCCACCGTCGCCAAAGATCTTCAGGTATCGATTGTGGCCTCACTTTTCGAAAAGCGCGCGCACGGTCTATACCACAATACGGCCGCAGTGATCGATGCCGACGGTTCGCTGCTTGGCATTTACCGCAAAATGCACATTCCCGACGATCCTTTGTATTACGAAAAGTATTACTTCACGCCTGGGGATCTCGGTTTCCAGAATTTCGAGACCCGCTATTCCCGTATTGGCGTGCTGGTGTGTTGGGATCAGTGGTATCCGGAAGGCGCGCGCATCACCAGCATGCAAGGCGCGAATGTTCTTTTTTATCCCACCGCGATTGGCTGGCACCCGTACGAGAAAGACGAGTTCGGCGCTGCGCAACTGGACGCCTGGCGCACCATGCAGCGAGCCCATGCCATCGCCAACGGAGTATTCGTGGCGGCGGTGAATCGAACCGGTTTTGAAGGTCCGGAAGAAAACGGCCTGGAGTTCTGGGGCAACTCGTTTGTAGCCGGCCCTTTTGGCCGCGTCATTGCACAAGCGAACGGCAGCGAAGAGAGAATACTGGTCGTCGAGTGCGACCCCAAGAACATGGACGAAGTCCGCAAGAACTGGCCCTTTCTGCGCGATCGCCGTATAGACGCTTACGCACCCATTACCCAGCGGTGGCTCGCCTAGCCGGATGAGTCCCGCATCTGCAGCCGGTCCAGACTTTCGCATGCCGGCCGAATGGGAGCCGCACGAGGCAACCTGGCTGGCATGGCCTCACGAAGAGTCCGATTGGCCGGGTAAGTTCGCTTCTATTCCGCATGTCTACGGCGAGATCGTCCGCCATCTCTCTCGCGTAGAAAAGGTGTGCATTCTGGTTGACCACGCGGATGCGGAGCAGGAGGCCCGATCGATACTCGAGCGTAGCGGCGCGGCAATGGCCGCCGTTGAATTTCATCGGGTACCCACCGACAGAAGCTGGTGCCGGGACTTCTGTCCGATCTTCGTGAACGACGACGCCCGCGGCCCGATACTGCTGAACTGGCGTTTTAATGGGTGGGCGAAGTACTCGAACGCTGACCGCGACAATGCGGTTCCGCTTCACTTGGCTGAGAGTTTACAATTACCTGTTACAACACCGGATTGGAAAGGAAGCGAAATCGTACTGGAGGGCGGGAGCATCGATGTCAATGGATCCGGTTCGATGCTGACTACCGAGGAGTGCCTGCTGAGCAGCGTGCAGGAGCGAAATCCAGGGCTCACGAAAGAAGATCTAGAGCAGATCTTCAACCGGTATCTCGGCGTCTCGAAAGTTCTCTGGCTAAGATCTGGAATCGCCGGAGACGACACGCACGGCCACATAGACGATTTGGCGCGCTTTACAAATCCAGGAACTGTTGTCATCGCTAACGAGAAGGATCCGCGCGACGAAAATTTCGAGCCGCTGCGGGAAAACCTTGCTCTGCTGCGGGAGATGACCGATCAGGATGCCAAACCTCTCCGAGTGGAGACACTGCCAATGCCTGAGCCCGTCTACTTCGATGGACAGCGCCTGCCTGCCAGCTATGCCAACTTCTACATCGCGAACCAGCTGGTCTTGGTACCAACTTTCAACGATGCTAATGACCGGATAGCGCTGAATAAGCTGGCTGAGCTACTCTCCCCACGCAAGGTAATCGGGATTGCCTGCAGCGATCTGGTGCTTGGTCTGGGCACACTTCACTGCATGACCCAGCAGCAGCCGGCAGCGCATTAGAATCGCGAGGCACTAAGGCCGGAGCAGGACCTTCAGAACTCCCTTTTTACCGGCCTTGGCGAAGGCTTCGGCTGCCTCGTCGAGCGGATACTCGGCATCGACCATATCTTCTACCTCGACACTGCCGGCCTTCAACAACTCGATTGCAGGCTCGAACCGGCCGCAGCGCGAACCGATCAGCAAAATCTCGTTGACAATTACGGGCGCCATATCGAACATGACCGGTTCCTGAATCGTCGACTTCATCACCACGTTGCCGCGCGGCTCGGTCATTTTCACGGCCAATTCCAGGCCCTTCGCCGAGCCCGTGCAATCCACCACCGTGGAATATTGATCGCGATCTCCCGGCTCGTAATCTATTCGCGTGCGAATGCCTTTTCTCCCCACCAGCCTAAGCTTTTCCGGATGCCTGCCAAATAAAAATACCGTGACGTCCTCCTGCGCGTGCAGGACCTGAGCCACCAAAAGGCCCAGCTTGCCGTCGCCCAGCACCGCTATAAACTCGCCGGGCGCAAAGCGCACCTGATCGAGGATCTGGTGCGCCGCGGCTATTGGCTCGATAAACACTGCCTGGCGATCGGAAAGTTCGTCGGGAACTAAGTGCAGATTTCTTTCAGGGAGAGTCAGGTATTCAGCGAAGGCCCCAGGGTGATTCAGAATTCCGAGAACCGACCGCGTGGCGCAGTGCCGCCGCGGTCCAAACTGGCAGCGGTAACAGGTGCCGCACGTGATGTTGATCTCTCCGGCAACCCGTTTACCAATCAAGGCCTTATCAGATGCATCAGCAACACGGCCAACGAATTCATGTCCGGGAATCCCGCTGAAATTGTAATAGCCACGCTGCAGTTCGAGATCGGTGTTACAGATGCCCGCCAGTAGCACCTTCACTAAAGCGTAGCCGGGCTTCGGCTTAGGAATCGGCGTCGCCGTTATCGAAATGTGCCCGGCTTGGATTGTGGCGGCGCGCATTGTGTCTGGGGCCGCCACGGGTGTAGAGTTGATCCTCCTACCAGCGATTTTTGCTGCCGCCGAAGTCCCGCTGGTGGCCGCCACCGCCACCGCCGCCTCCAGGGGTCCGCTCGCGCCGCTCTGGCGGACGAGCTTCGTTTACTACCAGGGCGCGTCCCATCAGGTTCCGGCCGTTGCAGGCCTGCACGGCTTGCGTCGCGGCCGCATCATCGTTGATCTCGACGAATCCGAATCCCCGGGCCTCTCCACTGAAACGATCCCGCAGAATATTCACGCTGTCGACATGCACTCCTGCTTCTTCGAAGAAGGTCTGAATGTCCGCTTCTGTAGCTTTGTAGGGCAAGTTCCCCACGAACAGCTTTATCACTAAATAACACTCCTAACTGTACGTCTAAAGAGCGCGTCCGCATTTAGAATGGGCTCGACAGAGTCGCGCACCCAGACGGAAACCGCAATCGCTAAACTACCTGCCTATCGTCCCATAAATCGGTTTTAGCGCGGAGTTATTAGGCCTCCTAATTTGTCTGCGCTGCTAGAGAGCCGCCGCGGAAAGCGGGTGGAATAAGCCTCCAGATACTTATAGCCGGATCCAGTGTTGTAAATCACGATCCGCTCACCGCTTTTCACGAAGCCAGTCGATAGCAGCTTTTGGATGGCGGCCACGCAAGCTCCGCCTTCGGGAGCAGCGAAGATTCCCTCCCTCTCGCTGAGCAAAAGGCCCGAGTCGAGCATCTCTCCGTCAGTTATGGAGACGGCCGCGCCTTCACTTTCGCGAATAGCCCGCAGAACCAGAAAATCTCCCAAAGCCTTTGGCACCCGCAGCCCGCTGGCAACCGTCTGCGCTCCGTTCCAGAACTCGCTAACCGGCTGGCCGGCTTCATAGGCCTTCGTGATAGGCGCGCATCCGGCAGCCTGCACGGCGATCATCTTCGGGCGTTTGCCTGCCATCCAGCCGAGTTCCTCCATCTCGGCAAAGGCCTTCCACATGCCGATCAGTCCCACTCCGCCGCCGCACGGGTAAAGGATGACATCGGGCAGTTCCCACCCAAACTGCTCAGCCACCTCATAGCCCATCGTCTTCTTGCCTTCAATCCGGTATGGTTCTTTCAGCGTGCTCACCTCGAACCAGCCCTCGTCCGCTTTGCGCTCTGCCACAATCCGTCCGCAGTCGCTAATCAGGCCGTCGACTAAAGTCACATGCGCGCCGAAGCTTTTGCACTCGATGAAGTTGGCTTGAGGCACGTCTTGTGGCATGAAGATATGCGCCTCTAAGCCAGCCGCTGCCGCGTATGCCGCCAGAGCGCCCGCGGCATTTCCGGCGGAAGGGATGGCAAGCTTCTGCGCGCCCAGCTTCTTAGCCATGGTCACGGCGCAAGATAAACCGCGAGCCTTGAAGGAGTCGGTCGGGTTCCGTCCTTCATCCTTTATCCACAGATTGTCGAGACCAAGTTTTTTTCCCAAACGCGCAGCGTGCATCAAAGGAGTCCAACCCTCCTTCAGGGTGATGGCTTCTTCCCGATAGGCCGGCAGCACCGGCGCATAACGCCACATGCTTTCCTCGCCGCGGTCCAGGTGCTCCCGCTTCCAATTCGATCGGATGGAAGCCAGATCGTATCGAACCAGCAGCGGACCGCCGCATTCGCAAAGATTTAAGAGTTGCGCAGCCTGATAGTGCCTGCTGCAGCGGCTGCATTCTAAAAACGACGGTTGGCCCATTTCCAACCCATCCTAACGTTTCAACACCGCGAGAGCGTCCCGCCGACGCCAATCCGGTAGTAAACTGTTTGCCATGCCTTTAGGGGTAGCGGAGACAATCGCGCTTATCAGCGCCGGTATGCAGGCGATCGAGATATATGCGAAGTATGGCAGTTCGCGCAGCCAGTTCATCCAAACGCTAAATCTCGAATACAATCCCACGGTCTACGAAAGTGTCGAGCGGCAGATACTATCTGTCGACACAAATTACGCGCGTCTCTTCCAAGCCGCCGGAGAACGCGTGCAGCGGTGCATCGACGACTTTACAGACGCCATTCTCGACGACCAGTTGCCGAACGAGCGAGCTATTCTCGGGCAGTCTGCGACGGCATGTGTCTGTAAGCAGATTAAACTCCTGAGGGATTTCATGGGTGTGAATATTCCGGAAAAGTTGAAGACTGACTGGCTGGCCCACGATTGCGACAGCTACTTCAAGAATCTCCGGAGGCGGACCAATCAGTTCAGCGGAGACGATGCCGTTCGCGTTTTGGAAGGCGCATCCTGACTTGTTCGCCTGTTCTCTATCTGGGCTATCCCAGCAGCGCGGTGCGCGGGCAATTCTAATTGCGCTTATTCTTCTGGCTGCCGTTGTGGATGGTCAAACTTCGCCCACCATTGTCATCAATGCGAATGTCACCATCCTCGAAGGCGCACAGGAGCCGGCGCCGATTCGAGAGGCGATAGAGAACCTCGCATCCGACCTTACAAAAGTATTCGGAAAGCAGCCCCGGATTGTCAGCCGGGAGAAGGATGCCGGACCAGTCACGATTGCGATCGGCAGTGCTGGCACGCCTTCAGGGTCTCAGCAAACAGCAAGTACAGCCCCTCCCGAATCGTTCTCCATTTCTGTATCGCGTGTCACGTCCGGCGGCAATCCACGCACTGTGGTCCGTCTTGCCGGCGCAGACATGCGCGGAACCATCTATGCGATCTACCAGTTCTCCGAGGATTACCTGGGCGTCGATCCGATGTATTACTGGATGGACCACGAGCCCGCGCGGCGCAACTCTATATCTCTTCCGGCCTCTCTCGAAAAGACCTTCCCGCCTCCGGTGTTCCGGTATCGCGGATTGTTCATCAACGACGAGGATCTTCTGACGGGATGGGCTCCCGGAGAGAAAGATGGCGCGGGAATTTCGCTCGCCGCCTGGAACAAGATCTACGAGACTATTCTTCGCTTGAAGGGCAACATGGTCGTGCCGGGAACATGGATCTTCCCCAACGACCCGCAAGTAACATTGGCCACTCGACGCGGCTTAATTGTGAACCAGCACCACGCCATTCCTCTGGGGCTTAACGTAGCGCGCTGGCCGAAGGATGTGCCCTACAACTACACCACCCATCCTGAAATCCTGGAGCGGGCATGGAAGAACGCAGTGACCCTCTACAAGCCCGATCAAGAGGTGCTGTGGTCGGTAGGGTTGCGCGGACTCTCAGATGTCAGTTACGCCGCGATGGACCCGGGCACGAAAGGGAAAGATCGGGCGCTAGGCGGACTCATCACTAAGGCCATCGCCGACCAGATGCGTATCGTACGTTCCGTTCGCCCTGACGCCAAATTCGTAACGGACCTGTGGCAGGAGGGAGCAAGATTGGTGCAGCAAGGCGATCTCACAATTCCTCCCGAAGTAACAACCGTGTGGGCTGACACCGGCTACGGCGACCTTCAAGACGACGGAAAGGTGACGGCCGGGCAAGGCGCCTACTATCACGTCGCCATGATGAATAACAAAGCGAACCAGTTGACGGAGATGGTGCCCGTCGATCGCATTTTCTCCGAGCTGGGGCGCTATAAGAAAGCGGGCGCGACGGAATATCTACTGCTGAATACCAGCGACATCCGGCCCGTCTCCATGACCACGCGGGCCGTGATGCAGGTCGCCTGGACTGGAATTCCGGCGGGCGGCAGCGCGGAATTTTATCGCACTTGGGCTGCCAGGGAGTATGGAGCCAGGGCCGCCGGCGCAATTGCTGATCTTTACCGGCAATACTTCGGTGCTCCCGCTCGCTTCGGCACTCCGGCCCGGACTTATGGCGATCAGCTCTATCATGCCGAAGCACGCCAGATGCTGCTGGCTTCCATGCTGCAATCTCCGCTGGTCAATATTCCCAATCAGGCGCCAAAGTGGGTGGGTCCGGGTCTAATCGACCGCAGTGAAGAGTGGCTGCGCACGACTGCCAACAAAGAGGTCCGCCAGTGCGGCGAGGCGCAAGCCCGGTGGGATGCGGTGTGGGCCAAGGCTTCAAATATCGAGGCGCTGGTAAACCCAGCGCGCCGGCCTGTCTACCGCGCACAAATACTTTCGATGATTGCCATCAATCGCGAGAGTAATCGCATGCTGCTGCAGCTATCGAAGGCTATTCAATATCTGTCTGACGGAAATCGCGCTCAGGCCCGCGGGGAGGTAGCTCAGGCCCAAAAGTCACTTGATGGAATTGATCGCGCCAAAGCCGATGTCGAACGTGGCAAGTGGAAGAACTGGTACCGCGGAGACTGGCTGACAGGAGTCTACCGGACACGCCAAATGGTTGATATCTTCGCAAAATATATCGACGATCCCATGATTCATCTGCCGCCTCCAGTTGTGTGGAGCAACTGGGAGGCTTACTATCACATCATGCACTACGAGGGCGATCGTAGCGTTAATGTTCAATGATCGTCAGAGATCTTGCCGTCCTTCGCCCGCGGCTCCTCCTCGAGGTAGATTTTCTGCACGGCTACCATTCCCATGGCAGCAAGAGGCGTAGCAACCGCGATACCTAAGACTCCTGCCACGGTCCACATGAATAGCTGCGAAACAAGAGTGAGTGCGGGCGGCAAGCGGACGGCGCGGTGCTGTGTGATGGGTGTGATGACATAGCCTTCCAAGCCATGAACGCCTAAGTACAGAATAGTTACATAAATGGCCTGTTTCGGACCCACCATCAGCGCAACTAAGACTGTCGGGATGTACGCTATAACCGATCCGACATAGGGAATAAATAACATGCTTGCCGTGAACAGCGCCAGCGTGAAAGCCAGTGGAATGCCCAACAGCCAGAGCCCGATCATCGATCCAATTCCGAGCGCGATCATCGGGACGAGCTGTCCGATCAGCCACCACTTTAATGTCAAAGCGATATCCTGCAGCAGATCGGCGGCGCGAGACCGGTGATTAGCGGGTACAAGTTGTAAGGCTCCCCTCTTATAAAGCGAGGGATCCGATGCCGTAAACACTCCGATTGCCACAACGGCGAAAACCAGAGCCATTTGATCGATCGCGGTAGTCGCCCAATAACTGAATCGCTGTGTTATCGCTTCTATCGGAATCCCCCGGCTGACAGCCTTTATGATTCTGTGGCCCCACTCGAAGCGATCGATTTCATGGCGGATATTGGCAGCCGATTGTGGGATTACGGTCGCTAATTGATCCAACTGGCCGAGAATCCTAGGACCCAGAAAATAGATCGCGCCTCCGATGATTAAGCAGGCGGAAGCGAGCACCACCGGATAAGCCCACCTTTCTCCCAGCAGCAACTTACTATGGAAGTAATCAGTTACGGCCCGTAATCCCACCGCCAGTAAGATCCCCGCAAAAACCACCAGCAAGACTCTTCCAGCGAAAAATACCAGCAGAATAAATCCGGCGGTAAGCGCGATTCGCCACAGAAAGCCCCTTGTGAAACACAATTGAAAATCGGCGTCCGGAATCTGAGTCACGGCTAATTCTACTCGCCGCATCCTAACTATCTGACAGGGTGGCGGCCCGCTACGTCTGTGTCGACGGAAAGTTAATTCAGCACAGCGGACAATCTCCGCATGCCCAGCCGGATCTGCCGCGAATTGTAGCCGGCGTATCCCAGCAGCAATCCTGAAGTCTTCGCTCGTTTTCCAATATAAAAAGTCGACAACGGCATGCTGGAGATACCCAGACCGCCGGCCGCGCGCGCCGCAGCAACATCATCGACACCAGGCGCTAGTTTCGCTAAAACGTGCATACCGGCATCCGGGCGCTGGATCTCGACCGTTCCGGCCATCTCCGTCCGCGCCGCTTCCAGGATGCACTCGAGACGCTCCAGGTAAAGCGTCCGCATGCGCCGTATATGCCGACTGAAATGCCCTTCCTCGATGAACTCGGCCGCAACCGCCTGCTCTATAGTCGAGCAGTGGAAATCGGTAACTGCTTTGGCCTTCAGGAAGGCGTCGGCAAGGCCAGGTGGAACGACTAAGTAGCCGAGACGCAAGCCGGGAAACAGAACCTTGCTGAAGGTGCCCAGGTAAATGACAGAGCCAGAACGGTCGAGGCTCTGCAAAGAAGGCAGCGGACTGCTGGAGTATCGAAATTCGCTGTCGTAATCGTCTTCCAATATCCAGGTTCCGGATTCCGAAGCCCAGTTTGCCAATAGAAGACGGCGAGCTGCAGTCATGGCGCTCCCCATAGGAAACTGATGAGAAGGCGTGGTGTAAACGAGGCGAGCACGTGAGCCGCTCGCTAACTTCTTAGAGATATCAAGCCCTTCCTCGTCCACCGGAACGGGAACCAATTTTGCGGAAACGGCATGGAACGCGGCTTGCGCGCCTCCATATCCGGGCTCTTCCATCCACACCGTATCTCCGGGGTCGATTAACAGACGGGCCGAGAGATCCAGCGCCTGCTGCGTGCCCGAGACAACCACAACCTGGTCCGCCTCGCAGCGCACGCCCCTGGCCATCGCCAGGTAAGAGGCAATGGCTTTTCTCAGCGGCATATAACCTGCGGAGCTGCCATACCCAAGCAATTCGCCGGACGGCCTGTTGCGATGGCGATGAATTAGCCGGGTCCAGATATCGAAAGGAAAGGCATCGAGAGCCGGGAACCCCGGCTGAAAGGGCCGGTATAAAGCGGGGCGGATGAATAGGGCTGGGTCCCCGGTAATCCGGGATGCAAAGCGAGACAAGCGCCGGCCAGTCGACAGAACGTTTCCCTGATTCGCAGCCACAGAAGTGACACGCATCATCTTCTCGGGCAGAGCGCGGGCAACGTATGTTCCCGAACCGGTTTCTCCCTCAAAATAGCCTTCCGCTTTCAACTGCTCGAAGGCATGAAGGATGGTGTTGCGGGCAATTCCCAGGTCTGCCGCCAAGACCCGTGTTGAGGGCATCCTCTGCCCAGCGGCGAAACGCCCGGCAAGAATTTCCTCACGGAGTTTGTCGTAGAGCTGGCGATGAAGTGGATCGGCCAGCCCGCTATCGGTAGCTAGTGCGCTGGCGATTAGAGCGGAAGAGACTCGCCTCATTCACTTCACACTACACACTTGACACCACACCCGAAAGTGGCTCCTGGCATTTAACAAAAAGTGGATCTTCCGGCTTAGCCACTTTTCGGCTAAAATAATGGAAACGGGGTGATTTCTTGTGAAATTCGCTTTTCATTACTCATTGATATTTCTGACTTTATTTTTTACGACAACTTATTGCGCGTGGGGCCAAACCAGTAAGGGGGCGATCGCAGGCGCCATCCTCGACGGTTCGGGTGCAGCTTTGGCTGGCGCCGAGATTACCGCGAAGGATGCCTCGGGCGCAGAGACTCGATCAGTCAAGTCTGGCAGCAGCGGGGAGTACCGCATTGAGGCCATCACGCCGAGCAATTACACGGTGAATGTGACAGCGCCGGGCTTCAGCAAGAAAGAAGTGACCGGACTGGTGGTTCGTGCTTCCGTCGTGACCTCGCTGAGCGTCACGCTGGATGTGGGCGCCCTGGAACAGACGGTCTCGGTAGAAGCGTCGGGCGCTCAGCTTCAAACTGAATCGGGAGAACTAAGCCAAACCATTTCTGCAGTAGAAGTCGCCAAGCTGCCGGTGAACAGTCTCAACCCTATCAGCCTGGTTCTGACCCAGCCCGGAGTTACTTCTGTTGCCAGCCGCGATGGATTCACCAACGGCTCTGACTTTGCCGCAAACGGCTTGCGGCCCCGCGCGAACAATTTCCTGATCGATGGTTTTGACAATAACGACCAGGGAATCGCCGGGCAAGCGCTACAGCCTTCCAATCTGGAGGCGATCAAAGAAGTCTCCGTGCTGCGCAACTCTTATGCTCCGGAGTTCGGACGCGGCGGCGCTTCCGTCACGAATGTAATCTACAAAAACGGAACCAACGAATATCACGGCAGCTTATGGGAACGATATACCGGGTCAGGAATTAACGCTCTCACTTCCGAGGAGAAGCGGTCTGGTTTGCTCGCTAAACCGCGTGAGGTCAATAATACATTCGGTTTCGCCATTGGCGGGCCTGTTGTTAAGAATAAGCTCTTTCTCTTTGGCAGCAGTCAATGGGCCCGCATTTTCGGGAGCCAGTCGGGCGATCCGCTTATCCTTCCGACAGCGCAAGGCGTGGCCAACCTAAATGCCATTGCAGGCGGAAATTCGAACGCCGCAATCCTGGTGAATTCGTTAGGCGGGCTGGCAGCGGCGACGGAGACGGGCAGCATCAGTGCCGGCGCTCGTGCGGGCTGCGGCTCCCCTTGCCTGATTCCGGTTGGCGCCCTGGTGCGGACTCCTACCCAGCAAAATACCAGCTACGAATATGTGATCCGCGGAGACTATACTGCAACCGAGAAAGACACCATCTCGACGCGTTTCATCGGAGCGCAGAATTCACTGACTCCGGATCTATTCGCAAATTCCAACGCCCTTCCTACCCAGGACACGTTGCAGGGCGGGCCGGCCCGCAACCTGGGCGCTTATTGGACCCATGTATTTAGTCCGAGAATAGTGAACGAAGCGAGATTTACTTTTCAGCAAATCGATTTTGCATTTGCACCGTTGGCCTCCACGACATCGAATGCCCTGTATGCGCTACCGAATCTGTACATTCCTGAATTCACGGGACCCTCTTTTGGCGGCCTCGAGTCTACATTTCCCCAAGGCCGCGGGCACAATACTTACGGCTATCAGGATGCCTTCTCCTGGAACTTCGGAGCACACAGCATAAAGGTGGGAGCCGATATCACGCACCTGAATATCGGTGACACCATTCCGTTTAACGTCCGGGGGAGCATTACATACGCCAGCGGCGGCGACTGCTCTGCTATCGGCTTGACAGATTGCACTGGACTCGCCAACTTCCTGGACGGCTTCACCGGGCCGGCAGGCACTGCGGGCAGGCAGTTCGGCTCGCCGGGTTTGAATTTCGCTCAGACCACTCAGGCTTACTACTTCCAAGACTCGTGGAAAGTACTTCCCGCCTTTACCCTCACGTATGGGGTTCGATACGAATACTTTGCGACGCCATTCAATGCGCTGCAATACCCAGCCGTTAATCTCGCAACGGTCCTGACGGATCCGCTAGCCACTCGCATCGAACAGCGGGGAGACAAAAACAATTGGGGACCGCGCGCCGGATTTGCTTGGAGTCCGGGATCTGGCAAAACCGTGGTTCGCGGCGGAGGCGGCGTTTTCTACGACGGATTCTTTTCGAATATCCAGGATAACGTTGCCGGCACGGCTCCCAACACCTTGGGGGGAACGCTCAGTGCTTCCAGCATTGGCCGCGGCCTGCCGGACGCGTTAGGGCTGGTGCAGAGTGTAACGCCAACGCTCAATCCCAGGGCCGCCGTCTCGGTGATCGATTCCCGCCTGGTAAGCCCCCTGACTTACCAGTGGAACTTCAACGTGCAACGGCAACTCCCTGGAAGCTTACTGGCAGAGGTGGCGTACGTTGGAACTCGCGGACAGCATCTCTTCCTGAATCAGGAGTTAAATCCGGGATTAAACGGTATCCGGCTCAATCCAGCGCGCGGGTCCATTGGAGCCCGCACCAACATTGGCGATTCGATTTACCACGGGCTGCAGACTAATCTGACTCGCCGTTTCCAGAACGGCTTTTTGTTACAAGTCGCTTACACCTATTCGAAGGCCATCGACAACGGTTCAGAGGTCTTTACCAGCAGCGGCGGAAGCTCGTATCCTCAGAACCCTTTTAATGTTCGAGGCGAGCGCGGCTTTTCCGCGTTCGACCGCACTCATCGCGCGGCCATCACCGGAGTTTACACGGTGCAGTATCGCGGCGGCGATTCGGGATGGCAGGGGGTGGCCAATTATGCGCTTCGTAACTGGACCGTAGCGGGGACGGCGCAGCTCCAAACGGGAGCCCCGGACACTGTCTATTTCGCTGGCCTGGATGAGAATTTGGATTTGCGAGCCACGAACGATCGGCCAGACCTGGGCAATGCAAATGCCGCTCTTAATCTCAGCAGCGCCTGCATCAACTCTCCCAACTGCATTACCGGTATCGGCTCTGTGCAAGACGACGGCACTTACGCGGATTTCAATACCGGCGCGCCTGGCAGCCGCGATCAGTTCCGCTACCTCTCAGTTTCCGGCCGGCCGGGCAATCTGGGACGGAACACATTCCGGAACGATTGGACGCAGAACTACACCCTCGCAGTCGAGCGCATCTTCCCGATCCCCCACCTGGAACACCAGCAGCTGGAATTTCGCATCGAAGGGATCAATCCTTTCAATCATCCAAATCCCGGGCTCGTTTCCACCAACTTGTTGGATCCAACGTTTCTCAATAAGGACATTGTCTACACCGGAGGTCGGACCGTGAATCTCTGGCTGAAATACCGCTTCTAAATCAACCGGCCCTTCATCCGTAGGCAAAGCGATATAGTTCCTACGGATGAAACTTTTTGCACCTTCACTCTGCGTTTTTCTGGCCGCTTCCGCGGCCTCGGCCGAAGTACTTCGTTCTCCCAACGGAAACATTGAAGTACAATTCGATGCTCCTTCCGGGCAGCTCTCTTATGGTGTGTCGTTCCACGGCAAGGCGATGATCGATCGTTCGGCGCTGCGGCTGGAATTTCAGGACGCGAAGCCGCTGGGGAACGCCGTCAAGATCACCGCCCAAACACCTGGCCAAGGCGCTGACAATTACAAGCTGATCGCCGGTAAGCGCAGCGACGTTCATGACCGCTACAATTCTTTGACAGTCGATGCCGAAGAGTCGCCTGCTGGGCGGAAGTTGACGATTGAAGCGCGTGCGTATGACGATGGCGTCGCCTTCCGTTACGTGGTCCCCGAGCAGGGCGGTCTCAGCGAATACCGGCTTATTAGAGAGGCCACGGAGTTCCACCTCAGCAAAGACGCGGTCACTTATTCGCAGTTGCTGCCGAACTACCGGACCTCCTACGAAAGTGAGTACCTGAAGTTGAACGCCAGCGTCTTCTCCGGCAAGTCTGGTCTCGGTCAATCGAATCTGATCGGCCTGCCGGCACTCATGCACTTGCAGGGCGTGGGATGGATGGCAATTGCGGAGGCAGACCTGTCCGGTAACGCCGCCATGTATCTGGCCGGCGCCGGCAAAGGCTGGGGCGGACATGCTTTTGAAAGCCGCATCGCTTCAGGCGACCGGCCGGAGGTATTAGTCACGGGATCGCTTCCCCACCATTCGGCCTGGCGAGTTTTGATGATCGCCGATCAGCCGGGCCGGCCTGTGGAATCGACGCTGCTCACGAGTCTTAATCCGGAATCGAAGCTGCAAGACACGTCCTGGATCCATCCCGGTTTAACCGCCTGGAATTGGTGGAGCGGGAGCCTGGACCCGCAGGGCAACTCCGCGTTTACTACCGCGAATATGAAGAACTACGTCGATTTTGCGGCGCAATCCCACTTTCCTTACATGCTGGTGGACGCCGGCTGGGCCAAGCCTCACGACATCACTCAGATGAACGGTAAAGTGGATATCCCAGCGCTAGTCCAATATGGCGCAGGTAAGAACGTTAAGATCTGGATCTGGATTCATCACGATGACGTCGTCCGGCAGATGGACGCCGCGTTCGCTCTATATCAGAAGTGGGGGGTGGCGGGAGTGAAAGTGGATTTCATCGAGCGGGATGACCAGACTGGAATCGACTTCTATTACCGGGTAGCAGCAAAGGCTGCCGCCCATCACCTGATGGTGGACTATCACGGAGCAACCAAGCCGTGGGGTATCGAGCGCACCTATCCTAACGTGCTCGGTTACGAAGCCGTTCTTGGCATGGAGCAATCGAAAGCGGGAGCCCGCGATAATCCCGGGCACCGCGCCATGCTGCCGTTCACTCGCATGTTGGCCGGACCGATGGATTACACGCCCGGCGGCTTCAGCAATGTCACAGCGGCGGAATTTGTCGCTCGCGGCAAGCGCCCGCTGGTGATGGGGACGCGAGCTCAGCAACTGGCGATATATGCCATCTACGACGCACCTTTCCAGATGGTCTCCGATGATCCGAAGTCTTACCGCGATCAGCCCGCTTTCGAGTTCATCCGGCACGCGCCAGCCGCCTGGGACGAAACGCATGTCGTGAATGGCGAGCCTGGTGCGTACATTACTATGGCTCGCCGCAGCGGGAATGAATGGTTTCTCGGAAGCTTAACCGATTGGAACGGCCGTGAGATCGAGATACCGCTTGATTTTCTGGGAACCGGAAACTTTAAGGCGCAGATCTATGCCGATGCTCCGGATGCGGACCGCTTTCCCACCGGCGTTGCCGTTACGAATCAGACCGTAGATCGCACTACGCGGCTGAAGGCAAAGTTAGCGCCGGGTGGCGGCTACGCGGTGAGATTAGTGCCCGCGCCATAGCTTCAGCAGCTAACTAACGGCGGCTAAGACCGGAACTTCTTCCACCCCGGAAGCGCTCTCCTGCACGGCAAGAACATTGGTTCTAACTGGTTCTGCCACATGAATGCCGTAGAGCTGCCGGTAAGTGGGGCTCTGCTGCCAAAGCTCATCGTGAGTCCCCACAGCTTCAATGGTGTTGCTGGCAAACACCACCACCATGTCGGCCTTGCGAACAGTCGATAGCCGGTGGGCAACGATGAAACACGTGCGATTGCGAGTCACTTCTTCCATCGCCGCCTGTATCAGCCGCTCGCTTTCGTTGTCGAGATGGCTGGTGGCTTCATCCAGGATCAGAATCTTCGGATCGCGCACAATCGCACGGGCGATTCCGATGCGCTGGCGCTCGCCGCCCGAAAGCTTCATGCCGCGCTCGCCCACCTGTGTGTCGTATCCCTTGTCACACCTCATGATGAAGTCGTGCGCCTGTGCAACTCGCGCTGCCTGCTCCACTTCGCTTCGCGAAACGCAATCGCGTCCGTATCCGATATTTTCGAGTATGCTGCGCGAAAATAATTCCACTTCCTGCGGCACCACGGCTATTTGTTCGCGCAGGCTCTTTTGTGTCAGGTTCCGCAGGTCGAATCCGTCGAGGGAGATGCGTCCGCCTTGCGGATCGTAGAGCCGCTGCAACAGATTCATCAGCGTGCTCTTCCCTGAACCGCTAGGCCCGATCAAGGCAACGGTTGCACCCGCGGGGACATCGATATTGACGTCGCGCAGAGTCGCCGAATCCGCGCCTGTGTATAGGAACGATAAGTTTTCGAAGCGAACCTGCCGTTCGGGCCCATTCAGAGCTACCGCATCCCGCGCATCCTCAATCTTGCGCGGCTGTTCGAGAATTTCAAAGATACGTTCCGCGCGGGACAAGTTACGCCGCAGTTTCGGCAGTAAAATCGAAAGCTGCGAAATCGGCGCGTAGACCATGTCCTGCAAGGAAATGAACAGCACGTATTCGCCAACGCTGATGCGGCGGGACAGCACCAGATATCCGCCAAAAGCGATTACGCCCACGCGGCCAACGGTAGAAAAAAGCGATTGTACATTCTCGATCAACGCCCAGAGACGTTCACCGGAGTATTGTTTGGTCCGGGCGCGGTCGATCAACCGGCGCTGCATGCGAGCTTCGTTATCTTCCCGCCCGAACTTCTTCACGGCGCGAACATTACTGGCAATATCGAACGATTCTTTGGTGACGCGCTCGAACGAGTGGCTGATTAGAAACTCCATCCGGTGCATCCGGTGCGACAGGCGTCCGATGCAGAACGCGTAAGCCGGAAGCGGAAGAAATACGATCGCGGCCATCCAGCCATTTTTCAGCAAGAGCGTCCCCAGAACGCCCGTCAACACCAGCAGCGAAGGCAGCAGATTCTGGCCCAGAATTTCGTAGAGAATGACGAAAATTGCGGTAGCGCCGCGGTCGAACGCACCAATCACCTCGCCGGTGTTTACGTTGTTTTGATAATCGGTATCTAGCTTAAGAAAATTCGCAAAGGCAGCATTCTTTACCTCATCTTCAGCTCGCGAAATGAGGCAAAATAGCCGGTAGTTATAAAACGACCTTACAACGCGAGTGACCACCGTAAGCCCGAGAATCGCGCCGGCCGCCAGCAGAAGAGATTGCAGCGCGGTGGTGCTGTGATGCTGTAGGGCCCGGATAACGCCATCGATCACCCCTCGCGTGACGAACGGTATGGCTATGTCGGCTGCAGCGGTCAAGGTGATCAGCATCGCCAGGCCAGATACCGCGAGTCGATGGCGGCGGAGCATTGCCAGCACCTTCCATCCCAGCCAGCTGCTCTGTCCCGCGGATCGCGGATTATCTGAAAGCGCCATGTTCACCAGAAAGTCTTAGCCGGCTCAGAAAAATCTCAGACGGACTTTTCGGAAGCCCGAGATCGGCAGGCGCGAAGTAAAAACGGCTAAGATCACTTCAGAGTGCGCCGCTAGCCGGCCCTCGCTTTTCTATGTCGAAAAAGATCTCCCGCCGCGCTCTCGGGCGTCATGCCACCGCCGCAGCCATTTCCTCCGCTGCTTTATCGATTCCTGCCGCTCTCGATGCGCAGCGCCAACCGAAGCAAAACTACTATGAATTTCCCTCTGGATTCAAATGGGGTTGCGCAACCGCGGCTTACCAGATCGAGGGCGCCGCAAAAGAAGATGGCCGCGGGCCCTCTATTTGGGATACTTTTTCGCACACCCCGGGCAAAGTCCACAACAACGACAACGGCGACATTGCCGATGATGACTACCACCTCTATAAAGAAGACGTCGGGCTGCTGAAGTCACTGGGCTGTAAGATCTACAGGTTCTCCACTTCCTGGCCGCGCATCTTTCCGAAGGGAACTGGCGATCCGAATCCCAAGGGCATCGACTTCTATAGCCGCTTGGTCGACGAACTGCTGGCCAATGGCATCACTCCTTTCTGCACGCTCTTCCACTGGGATCTTCCGCAAGCGCTGCAGGACAAATACAAAGGCTGGCAGTCGCGTGAAACCTCGAAAGCCTTCGGGGATTATGCAGGTTACGTAGCCGGTAAACTTTCCGATCGCGTGAAGCACTTTTTCACCATGAACGAATTCTCTTCGTTCGTCGATCTCGGCCATAAGGTGGGCATTCATGCGCCAGGATTGAAGCTCGCGCCCGGTCCGCTGAACCAGGTGCGTCACAACGCTGTGCTGGCGCATGGATACGCGGTTCAGGCGATTCGTGCCAAAGGCCAATCCGGGGTTAAGGTGGGCGTGGCAGAGAATCTGCAAAGCGGAGTGCCTGCCATCGAAGCGGAGCCTCACATCGAAGCGAGCGCCAAGGCAACGCGCTTTTTGAATGCTCAGTATTTAACGGTGATGTTGGAGGGCCGTTATATGGACGAGTACCTGCAAGAGCAGGGCCCGGCTGCGCCTGAATTTTCCCCGGAGGATATGAAGATTATTGGCAGCCCGCTCGATTTCGTCGGCATCAATCTTTACGCGCCTACTTACGTACGAGCTGCCGGGAACCCGAAGGGTTTTGAGGTGATTCAGAAACCGGCTTCCTACCCGCACATGGCTTCCCCCTGGCTCGACATCGGTCCCGAAGCTCTCTATTGGGCGCCGCGCCATGTTGCAGAAGTCTGGAAGGTGAAAGAAATGTATATCACCGAGAACGGCTGTTCATCGGCTGATGTTCTCACTCCCGATGGCAAAGTCTACGATACAGATCGGGTCATGTACCTGCGAAACTACATGAGCAAACTCCATCGCGCAGTTACGGAAGGTTATCCGGTGCGCGGTTATTTTCTATGGAGCCTGATGGATAACTTCGAGTGGGCCGATGGTTACAGCTTGCGATTCGGCATTTACTATGTCGATTTCAAAACTCAGAAGCGTTACCCGAAACTGAGCGCTCAGTTCTATAAGGAAGTCATCGGCAAGAATGCGATTCTCTGAAACCAACCTATGTCAGCGGTTCTAAGGGCTGTCGTTGGCTACTGCTTTCTGGTGTTGATCACTCGCATCGTTGTCAGAAGGCCGGGCAGGCAGATGACGCCCTTCGAATATATCTTGATCTTCTTCATCGGCGGCTTGATGTTGACGGCTTTGATCGGAGACGATCGTTCTTTCACCAATGCCGCCGTCGTCATTATGACGGTGGCGGTCACTCATTTTGCGCTTGCGTGGCTGCGACAGATTTCTCCGGCGGTGGGTCGCATATTGGACGGTACACCAATTGTGCTTCTATCCCGAGGCGAAATCCACGTGACTAGCATGCGGCAAGTTGGTATCGGGGATGCTGACATCATGGCGGCCGCTCGAGATAAAGGTCTCAAGGATTTTAGCCAGATTCAGTATGCGATTTTGGAGCGCAACGGCGAGATCAGTATCATTTCTGCGGCTCCGCCCACTCAAAAAGGATCGATCATGAGCGCCGGGCGAGATAACTCCACTGCTACCGCCCCGGTACAGGATTCCGTACCAAAGGTTAACCGGGAGATCGCTGTTGGAGAAAATCTATCCTTTCAACAGAAATGGTGGCGTTTTGAAATAATTGTGAGACTGTTGTTTGCGTTCATCATCTTGCTCGACCTGCTCGGCGTCTTTGGACGCGGCTTCCTGGCTAACGCGACAGCATCCACATCCGACGGCGCGCTTCGCGTGAAATACGAGCGTGTCGAGCGCTATGGAACGCCTTCTATCATGCGCATCGACTTTGGCCCCGGCGTACTCAAAGACAAGCACATTGAACTCTGGGTGAGCGACAGTCTGGTCAGAGGTCTGGGAAGCCAGCGCATCATACCTGCGCCAGCCACATCAAGCCTGGGCGGCGGCGGTATTCTATATACTTTTCCAGCCAGGCTGACGCCTGCTTCGGTCGAGTTTGAACTGCGGCCGGCGGCTGCCGGGCTGCACAGATTGAGTCTGCGCATTCCGGACGCCGGCGAAAAGCTAACCATGAAAATCTTTGTTGTCCCTTAAATTAATGCGCACCATCGTCTGCTCTGTACTCGGCTACTTGTTTCTGCTTGCCACCATCCGGATTCTCAGCCGGCGGCCTGGCGCGCAGATGACGCCCTTCGAATTCGTGCTCGTATTCTTCATCGGCGGAGTCATCATTCTGGCGACTGTGGGCGACGATCATTCTTTAACCAACTGCTTTTGCGCCATTATGACGATTGCTCTGATGCATCGTCTCATTACGGCAGCCAAGCTCAGCTACCCTCGTTTCGGCGCTCTGGTGGACGGAACGCCGTTGGTGTTGCTCGAAAATGGCCAATGGCGAAGCGAAGTGATGGAGCGAATGCGTTTGCAGGACACTGACGTCATGGCGGCGGCTCGCACCAAGGGCGTAAGCGCGCTCGAAGACATAGAATATGCCATCCTGGAGCGCAATGGCTCCATCAGCATCATAAAAACGGAACGTTAGTTTACTCTGGCATCATGCTGAAGCAGACCTTCTCTAACAGCACCCGCCTCGATCGCAGAACGCTGCTCGCAGCATTTTTGGCTGCGCCCGCCCTCGCCCAGAATAGCCGGCAGATTCAGGTAGAGGGCAAGCGGCCCATGATTCTTTATAATGACCGGCCGGAGGATCTGGAAACACCGCTGGAGCACTTCAATTCCTGGATCACGCCTAATGATGTCTTCTTTGTGCGCCAGCATATTCCGCGGTCGGACGTGGACGCCGCGGCTTATGCGCTTGCGTTTCAGGGCCGGGTGCAGAAGACCAGTCCAGTTAAGTTGGCCGATCTTCGAAAGCTGCCGCAGGTGAAAGTCGCGGCCACTCTGGAATGTACCGGCAACGGTCGCGGTTTCTTCAAACCTCCAGTCCCCGGCATCCAGTGGGGGCGCGGCGCAATCGGAAATGCGGAGTGGAGGGGGCCTCGCCTGTCCGATGTTCTGAAGCTTGCAAGAGCCGATCTGTCGTCGTCTTACCTGACGGTGAACGGGGCCGACGCAGGTCTTGCGAAAACTCCTGACTTCATTCGCTCCCTTCCTATGAAGAAGGCCCTGCACCCATCGACGCTGTTAGCTCTCGATATGAATGGCGAGCCAATGCCGGCGCTGCATGGCTTTCCTGTGCGTCTCATTGTTCCCGGTTGGGATGGAACCAGCTGGGTGAAGTGGGTCACGTCAGTAAGTGTTGACAACGAAATGAACCAGGGCTTCTATATGAATCCTGCTTATCGCGCGCCAAAGCATCCGGTTGCTCCTGGAGTCGCCGCCGATCCATCCGATCTCGAGGTGATTGAAGGAATGCCGGTGAAGTCTTTCATCACGAGTCCGGCCGACGCCGCAAAATTGCCCGCTGCGGACACCACTATTCGCGGCTTTGCCTGGGCCGGCGAGAATCGGGTCTCGCGTGTGGAAGTTTCCACTGACGGAGGCGAGCACTGGCAAGACGCGAAGCTCTCCACTCAGAACCTGCCCTTTGCTTGGCGTCTGTGGCAGCTATCCTGGAAACCCTCACGACATGGCTACTTCAATATCTTGTCGCGGGCTACCGATTCCGCTGGCCGCATCCAGCCGGTTGTGGCTACCTGGAATCCATCGGGCTATCTTTACAATGCAATCGACCGCATCGGAGTTTCGGTGGTGCAAGCTTGAAGCTCCTGCTGGTTTCGTTAGCGGCAGTGTGTCTCGTTTTCGCGGACGATGCAACTCATTTTCAGTCCGCGCGTAAAGAAGAAGCTCGCTCGTGTTTGCCCTGCCATAGCCTACGTCTCATTCACATTCAGCGCCTTTCGAAAGCCGCGTGGAGTAAGGAATTGGACAAGATGGCAAAGTGGGGCGCGGTCATTCCCGATCGCGAACTGCTACTCGACTACTTGTCTGAAGAGTACAGCAACAAGAAACCGCCGGCCACGCTCGCGCTGACTGAAGACGGTTCGAAATAGCTTCCGTGACCGTCACGGCCGTTATCCCCACATGGAGTCGTATCGACCTCCTGAGGTCCATACTTCGGAATCTGCAGGAACAATCCTTGCCGCCAGATCGCATTCTAGTGGTAGATAACGGCAGCACCGATTCGTCAGCCGAATTTGCAATAAGCAGCGGAGCGAAGGTCATCCGGTTTGCCAAAAACAGAGGCTTCGCTGCCGCCATCAATGAAGGCATCCGGCAGGCACGTTCGGATTTTGTTTTCATCCTGAACAATGATGTCGAACTGAGTCCCGGCTGGATTGAGCACGCGCTGCAGGTTGCGGAAGAAGAAGATGCTCCCTTCGTGTGCGGCAAGCTCTTGCGTCCGGCGCGAGAGAACGGCGTCCCCGAGATCGACGGCAGTTGGGATCTGGTTTCCCGCGCGGCTTACGCCTGGCGCTGCGGCTATGGAAAACCAGATGGACCGGTATGGTCTCAGCGCCGCCGCATCTTCTGGGCTCCCATGACCGCCGCTATGTTCCACCGGCGCGTATTCGAACAAGTCGGGCTGTTAGACCTGCGGTTCGAATCGTATTACGAAGACGTGGAATTCGGAGTAAGGTGCGCTTTGGCCGGCATCGCCGGCGTTTACGAGCCGGCACTGGTCGCAACCCACTTGGGCAAGACGACGCTGGGAAAAAGCAGCCGGCGAGTTTACTTCTATACGGCTCGCAACCAGGTCTACCTTCTGGCGCTGCACTACCCGGCGTCGACGCTGCGCCGCTTTGCCTGGCCCATTATTTGGGGGCAGACCCTATCTCTCTTTGCAGCCGCGAAGCAGCGCAATTTTCTGGCAGCACTTCGAGGGAAATGGGCCGCATTGCGAGCCTGGAGATCGTTGCGCGCCTCCTTCTCGCCCGCCAATGGGCAAGCCATCGAGAAAATCTTGACCGCGAGCGAACGCGAAATTGCTGCTTTACAGCGGCAATCGGGTTTCGACCTCTATTGGAAGATATACTTTTCGTTCGTCAAATCGTGAGGATTTGCTTCACTCGAGTAAGCTGCGGGCATAGCATGGTGAATTATGCGCCTGCTCCGTTCGCAGATTCTCCTGCTCCTGTTCAGTAGTCTGGCGGCAGCTCAGCAAACTTCCTTGACCGTCGATGCCCGCGCCCCTGGAAAACCGTTTCCGCACTTCTGGGAAGAAATGTTCGGATCCGGCCGGGCAAGTTTATCGCTCCGCGAGAGCTATCGAGAAGATCTGCGCGCCGTTAAACAGGTAACCGCCTTTCGTTATGTGCGATTTCACGCCATTCTCCACGACGAGTTGGGTGTCTACAACGAAGACGAACATGGGAATCCGGTTTACAACTTCGCGTACATCGACCAAGTCTATGACGGACTCCTGAAGAATGGGGTCAGACCTGTAGTCGAAATCGGCTTCATGCCCAAAAAGCTGGCGTTCAATCCCGATGCGCTGCATCCCTTCTGGTACAAGCAGAACGTCTCTCCGCCGAAGCGCATCGAGAGATGGGATGATCTGATGACCGCTCTCGGCCGCCACCTGGTGGACCGCTACGGCATCGACGAAGTGGCTCAGTGGTATTTCGAAGTCTGGAATGAGCCCAACATCGACTTTTGGAACGGCATACCGCGGGAGAAAAGCTATTTCGAATTGTATGAACATACCGCGCGGGCGCTGAAAGCAGCAAACCCCAGGTTACGTGTCGGCGGACCAGCGACGGCGGCGGCAACCTGGGTGGAGCCCTTCCTGAAATTCACGTCCGGCAATCACGTTCCTGTCGATTTCGTCTCCAGCCACGGCTACGCTGACGAACCGGCGGAGCGCTTAATCGGTCCTGGCGAAAAGGCCGGCATGGATGAAGTCGTATGCCGCGCGATTGGAAAGGTCCGCAACCAGATCGATGCTTCCGATACGCCAAAACTGCCGCTGCTGTGGACCGAGTGGAATGTTCCCGGCATGCATCAATTGCGCGATACCGCATACGTCGGCCCGGCCCTCGCCAACACAGTTCGCCAATGCGACGGCCTGGTAGATGCGCTCGCTTTCTGGACCTTCTCGGATGTCTTCGAAGAGAATGGACCGATCAAAAAACCGTTCGAAGGCCATTTCGGATTGCGTGCGGAAGGCGGCATCAATAAGCCCAGCTTCTACGATTTCGCGCTGCTGCACCGGTTGGGTAACCAGCGCTTGCAAGTGAATCGGGATGACATGATTGTCACGCGCGGTGCCAATGGATCGCTAGTCATCGCCGCCTGGAATCTCACCGAGCCCGAGACACACACCGGTCCAGTGAAGAATCTGCAAATCAGCTTCCGCAACACCTCACCCGATGCGTCCTACACCTACAGCGTTGTAGACGACGATCACAGTAATACCCTGGCGGCTTACAAAGCGCTGGGCAGTCCGCGGTACCCGACGGAAGAGCAGGTAAGCAAGATGAACGCCGCTACCGCGCTTGCCCGGCCCCAGCAAAAGACGCTTGCGAACGGCCGCATCGACCTGGAATTGAAACCGAATGCGTTAGCCCTGATTGAAGTGGCCGCCGGGCAGTAGCGTTTATACTGCCGTTTGGTAGACGCCCGCTACGCCCGGAGCCCGGTTTCGGTTACGATCGTCACTTACAACAGCGCGCGCTTCATCGGGAAATGCCTCGATTACCTGCTCGAGTCGGAACCATGGCCGTTTCCAGTCGTCATTTTGGACAATGCTTCGTGTGACGGAACGCGTGCTGTGCTCGATGCCTACTCTGACCGTGTCGAGCTCATCTACAATCCGATCAACAATGGATTTGCAGGAGGTCAGAATCAGGCCATCGCACGCACGCACACGCCCTGGGTTCTGGTCTTAAACCCGGATGTGCGCGTCGCTCCCGGTTTCCTATCGAGCCTGATAGGTGCGGGTGAAAGCGATGCGCAAATCGGAACCGTATGCGGCAAACTTCTTACGATGGCGGCAAACTTCCAGACGCCCGAAGAACAAGGAAAACCGCCAGTTCTCGATTCCACCGGCATCTACTTTACACCTGAACTGCGCCACTTCGATCGAGGCAGTCAAACAATGGATCGCGGCCAGTTCGATGCTCCCGAATTTGTCTTTGGAGCCACCGGCGCAGCCGCGCTTTACCGCCGCGCGATGATAGAAGACATCTCTATCAGCGGCGAATTCTTCGACGAGGACTTTTTTGCTTACCGCGAGGACGCGGACTTGTCATGGCGGGCCCAACTGCTGAGCTGGAAGTGCCTCTACACGCCCGCGGCCGTCGCTTTCCATGTCCGCAGCGTCTTGCCCACTAATCGTAAGCAAGTCGCCGCTTCGTTGAACTTGCATTCGGTGAAGAACCGGTTTCTGATGCGCATAAAGAACATCGACGCGCTGCTCTACAAGCGTCATTGGGCCGCCATCACTCTGCGCGATGCGCTGGTTTTCTTCGGCTGCCTGATGCGCGAATGGTCGTCGCTGCCCGCGTTCTGGTTTGTCCTGCGGCACTGGAGACAGACTCGGGAAAAGCGGCGGGTGATTATGGTCCGCCGCCGCGTCCAGCCGACAGAGATTGAACTATGGTTTCGACGCCGGCCCGTTTCTCTTGCTGCTGCTAGCGCCGGCGAGAAGAACGGTTCTTGGTGACGTTCCTAACACATGCGCATCGCACTGCTTGGCACGCGCGGTATTCCCGCGAACTATGGCGGCTTCGAAACCTTTGCGGAGGAGCTTTCTACCCGGTTGGCGGAACGCGGCCATCGAGTTACGGTTTACTGCCGCGAGAAGCCCTCCGAGAACTGCTATCGCGGCGTCGGCCTGCAATACCTGCCGACTTTCCGCCATAAATACTTCGACACCCTTGCGCACACGGCCCTTTCGACCGCGCACCTGCTCGGCAAACGCTATGACGCGGTGCTGTTCTGCAACGCGGCGAACGCCCTTTTCACTCTGCCGCCGCGGCTGCTGGGAATGCCCACCGCGCTCAACGTCGACGGCTTGGAAAGGCATCGCAAGAAGTGGAACGCACTGGCAAAATCGTGGTACTTGCTTTCGGAGTGGCTGGCGACCTGGTGTCCATCGGCGATCGTAACGGATGCGGATAAAATTCGCGAATATTACTCGGAACGCTATGGGAAGAGTTCAACCTTCATTCCCTACGGAGCGGAAACTGGCAAGCTGGAGGAGACCGATCAACTGGCCTCTTTCGGATTGCAAGCCAACCAGTATGTTCTCTATGTAAGCCGACTGGAGCCTGAAAACAATGCGCTGGCCGTTCGAAAGGCCTTCGAGAAGATTACTACCAACCAGAAGCTCGCCATCATCGGCGATGCTCCCTATGCCGCGGACTACATTCGAGAGATCAAGGACACTCGAGATCCGCGCGTGATCATTCCCGGCGCAGTATACGGACCTGGTTACCATCAGTTACAGTCTCACTGTTCTGTTTATGTTCAAGCCACCGAGGTTGGCGGGACCCATCCCGCTCTGATCGAGGCCATGGGGCGGGGAGCCCTCGTTCTTTATCTTTCAACTGCAGAAAACTCGGAAGTAGCGGGTGAAGCGGCTGTCCCGTTCACCTTTGAAACACTGGAGTCGAAGCTGCAATGGGCAGTGGATTTGCCGGCGCAAGAGAGATATGAGTGGGGCGCTCGTGCGATGCAAAGAGTCAGGGGACGCTACAGCTGGAACGCCGTCACCGATGCCTATGAAAAGCTCTTAGCCGCAGTTGCACAACGATGGTAAACCAAGCCTTTTCCCTTCCTGCGGAACGCCGGCCTTACCGGTCGTGGGTGGAAATTTCTCTCCCGCAGATCGCCGCTAATTACCGTTCGATTTGTTCCGTCGTCGGGCCGCAAGTGGAGGTGATGGCTGTTGTTAAGGCCGACGCTTACCGGCATGGTGCAATCGAAGTCTCGCGCACACTGGCATCCGAGGGCGCGCTCTGGCTTGCGGTCAGCAGCACCGAAGAGGGCATGGCCCTGAGAGACGCCGGCATTCGTACCCGCATCCTGGTCATGGCCGATTTCCTGCCGTTTACCCGCGAGACCATGTTCGACCAGGGATTGACCCCTGTCATTCACTCCCTCGCCGATTTACAAGAACTAGATCGGCTTGCCGCCTCCCGTGCAGCCGCTCCGCTTCCCTTTCACCTGAAAATCGATACCGGCATGGGCCGCTTGGGCGTGCGCGCCGGCACTTCGGCCATCATCGAAGCAATCGAGTCGGCCCGGCATGTTCGCCTGGAAGGCCTGATGACGCATTTTGCCTCCGCTGGAAATTACGAGAAAACTCAGACGGAGGAACAAACCGCTTTATTCGAGTCCATAGCGGCCGCAGTTACATCCGCTGGAATTCGTCCGCAGTTTACCCACCTATCGAGCACCATTCCCGTCGCCTACGGGCAGCGCTCGTCTTGGGGAGGACAACCGATGGGCGCACAACCCATGAGTCGACCGCTGGTTCGCCCGGGCCATTCCATATACGGTTATGTTTCTCCCGCAAAAGGGCGTCAGCAGGTTTTAGAGGTGAAACCCGCTCTTACCTGGCGCGCCTCGGTGTTGTCCATCAAAGACATTCCGGCTGGCGCGCTGGTGGGCTATGGTGGAATCTTCCAAGCCCCGCGCCCCATGCGAATTGCAGTTCTTGCGGCCGGCTACGCGGATGGAATCCCGCATCGCTTGTCGAACCGCGGCAACGTCATCGTCAAAGGCCGGCTGGTCCGGATTCTAGGTGCCGTTTCGATGGATCTGACTACGATCGACGTCTCCGCTATCCCGGGCCTGCAGGTTGGGGATCCGGTTACGCTACTTGGCTCAGAGGGGGCGGTCACCATCGACGCGCAGCAGATTGCCCGCACCGCAGGAACTATCTCCTACAGTGTCCTCTGCGGAATCCACGCCCGAGTAAAACGCCTCTATCTGTAATTTAACCAACATTCATCCCCGACAAAATGGGGTCTGTCCTGCTCTGTAGAAAACATAAGTTATGTTAAATGTTTTAAGGTAAGAGAAGTGGCTCAGACTAGCAAATCGCCAGTGGCGGTGGCACGTTGTGCCTTGGCGGCAGGCCAGAAAGCGCTCCCGCGCTACGCGCATCGCCTCGCTCCCAAGAAGTACACCCAACCGCAGTTATTCGCTTGTCTGGTATTGAAAGAATTTTTCCGCACCGATTACCGCGGCGTGGTGGCCCTGCTAGGGGAGTTACCGGAGCTGCGAGCGAACTTGGCAACTACCCCACGTGCCCCACTACACCACCCTGCAAAAAGCCTGCGCACGGCTTCTCAAACAAGCGCTTTGCGATCGCTTGCTGCACGCTACTGTTACTCTGGCGCAGCCCCCAGTACGAGGGAAACGGTGGATTGCGATCGATTCCAGCGGTTTTGCTTGCGGCCATAGGAGTACGTACTTTGTCGAAAGAAAAGCGGGCGGATACCGTTCCCACACGGACCCCCGTCCGCCCCAAAAAACCACCTACCGGCGTTACGGCAAACTGAATCTAGCGGTTGACTGTGCCACCCATTTGATTCTGGCGGCCGTCGCCGACCAGGGACCACGAGCGGATGGACCGCATTTCTGCCAACTGTTCGATGCCTCCCTCCGGAAAGCTTCCGTGGACACCGTCCTGGCCGATGCCGGTTACGACTCGGAGCCTCATCCTCAACATGCCCGTACGCAACGGCAGGTGCGCAGCGTGATTCCCGCCCGGGTGGGCCGCAAGAGCGACAAACCTCCCAGCGGCTACTGGCGGCGGCAAATGCGTCAATCACTTCTGAACTCCTTCGAACGAATCGGTCACTGCCCAACTCCGGTCCCGGACGACTCACATCCGGCTTGTCTAACGCAGCGCCGTATCTGTAATCTAATTAACTTTAATCCCTCTGGAAATGGGGTCTGTCCCTATTTAAGTTGTTGATTCTATTGAAACTGCGAAAAAGACTTTCCATTTGGGTTCGAATCGTAATTGTGGACACTTACCGCCGCAGGTGGATGAACAGGCTGTACCCAAATGCCTCCAGCATGATCGCCCCAGTTACTGAGAAAAACAGGCCCATTACGAACAGCGCCGTCACCTGCAGAATCTGAGCCCACAGCCGCTTTCGATTAGAAAGCATAGTCCGAAGTCGCCAAGCCCCGGCTGCTTGCGCCACGAAAAAGAGGCCAAGCATCAGCAATGCCAGGCGCGAGAGCCACAAAGACTGGCCGGGAGTGACTCCGCTGCGGGTAGCTGCAAAGGTGAAGACGATTCTGAGGTAAAGCAAAGCCGCAGGACCGCAGATAGCCAGCAGGAGCAACGCCAGATTTCTTCCCTGATACCGGGCAGCATGTTCCGATGAAGAAGAACTCACGTCCGGTTAGATGCGCCAAAGCTGGTGCGTGTGCTAGTCTGGCGGGCGAGTGAGTATCGACGCAAGCCTGCTTTGGGCCAAGAGCGTTGACATCCTGGTAAATGTGGTCAGCGGCTTAGCCATAGTTGCGATCGCCTATGGCGCGTGGTTCACCAAAGACTTAGCAGCAGAAAAGCGCAGCCGTAAGCGTTTGCTGAAGTGGCGGGAAAGCCGTCTGGCGCTGCTGCGATCTGAGCTCGAAACCATCATTTCCTTCACCTTGCACTGCACCATGGCAGCCACCGCCCTCGAACAGTTTGCCGCCTATCAGCAGTGGTTGGTTGCCAACGGGCTTCTAAGCTGGAAGCAAAACCGCCTGGTTGTTCAGACCTGGCAGCAGACCTCTGGCCTGGCAGCCGGCATTCGCTTAGGGCAAGTTTCTGTAGGCACAGACGTGATCGACGAATTGGCCATAGACATGAAAAAGACCGAGTTCCCGCTTCCGGAAGACGATCATTTCCGCTGGTCAGCAGCTGGCGAGTCACCTTCCGGAGAACGAGAGCCCGGATGAGAGAGAATCGGACTGAGCATAACATTTGGCAAACTCAGAAGATTTAAACGGCTCCCTTAGTCTGGAACCGTTCCGCAGGCCATTGGCTTATCGCGAAGAAGCGTTTCTAGAAAGCGCTGATTCGCGACCGCTCCGGATTCTATCCGAATATCTGTGGCCCCTTTCCCACTTCCAGGACGAGCGCATACAGGACACAGTGGTTTTTTTCGGCTCGGCTCGCATCAGCGAAGAAGGACCACTTAGCCGTTATTACCGCGAAGCCCGGGAACTGGCGAGATTAGCTACGGTTTGGTCGGAGACCTTGGGGCGCAAGCCGGAATCGGGTCAGCCAGAGCAGCACGAACCGTCGCCTCATCGTTTCGTAATCTGTACCGGCGGCGGACCGGGAATCATGGAGGCGGCAAATCGCGGCGCGCACGATGTCGGCGGGAAAACCATCGGCCTGAATATCGGCCTTCCATTTGAACAGCGCCCGAACCCGTTCATCACGCCCGAGCTGAGCTTTGAATTCCACTACTTCTTCATGCGCAAGTTCTGGTTCGCATATCTGGCGAAGGCGCTGGTCGTATTCCCCGGCGGCTTCGGCACGTTAGACGAAATGACCGAACTGCTGACGCTGGCGCAAACCAAAAAACTCGAGAGCAAAATTCTCATCGTGCTCTATGGCTCGTCGTTCTGGAAAGAGATTTTGAATTTCGACGCGATGGTAAAGCACGGTGTAATCTCCGCATCAGATTTAGACTTGTTTCAGTTCGCCGATACTCCCGAAGCGGCGCTGGAGATTCTGAAGACAGACCTGACGCGCTATTATCTGGAGCCGGAAAGCGCGTTAGCTCATCCGGCTGAAGGAGCGCCCGAGATCGCGCGTTCCCGGACTTCCTGAAAGGTTGCCATGAAGCTCTATCGCACGCGCGCAGGCATCTTTATTGAACAGGACAGCGCCTGGTACCGACTGACCCGCTCCGACTGGTCGTCGCTCATAGTCCGCGACGATCTGCCAGGTTTTCTCGGGGAATTGCTCGGACGCCTGAAGACGGTGGAAGCACCTGAGGCGAACAGCATCCTTCCGCCGCTCGAAAGTGGCGAAGTATGGGCCGCTGGCGTGACCTATTTCCGAAGCCGCACGGCACGAATGGAGGAGTCACAGACCTCCGGGGGCGGCACTTTCTACGACCGTGTTTACGAAGCGGAACGCCCAGAGCTTTTTTTCAAGGCCACTCCGCATCGCACCGTCGGATCCGGTGGCGTCGTTCATATCCGGCATGACTCCAAATGGAATGTTCCCGAACCGGAACTGGCGCTGGTGATTACTCCTGCCGGCAAGCTGATCGGTTACACCGTCGGCAACGACATGAGCTCGCGGGATATCGAAGGCGAGAACCCGTTGTATCTTCCTCAAGCCAAAGTCTATGAACGCTCCTGCGGGCTGGGGCCGGGCCTGCTTGTCACAAGCCGCGACCTGCCTGCCTCGACAGAGATCCGGCTTGAGATCTGGCGCAAGGGTGCAGTGGCCTTCGATGAATCGACGAGCTTGCAGGAAATGAAAAGAAAGCCGCGGGAACTGATCGATTTCCTATTCCGCGAGAACAGTTTTCCAAACGGATGCATCCTGTTAACCGGCACGGGCATCATTCCACCAGACGATTTCACGCTGGCGAAAGACGACGAGATCCGCATCTCCATTGACGCTATCGGCACCCTGGTAAACACGGTTGACTAACCTGGCCGGAGCGAAACCGCCGCGGCAATTCTCCGATCCACTTGCTGAAAGGTAAAACTTGGCTGAACAGGAACATACAGAAGAAATAAAGAAGCTCGGCGAACTTATGAAGGACATCCGCTTCGCGATGCTGACGACGGAAGAACCGGACGGCACTTTGCATAGTCGACCGATGACTACACAGGACATCGAATTCGATGGAGACATTTGGTTTTTTACGGCAGCCGATTCCGGCAAGGTGTGGGAAGCGGACCGCAATCATAAAGTCAACGTGGCGTATTCCAGTCCCGATAAGAACACTTATGTGTCAGCCTCGGGTACAGCGCTGCTTGTCAAAGATCGCAACAAAATCGAAGAGCTCTGGAAGCCGTTGTACAAAACGTTCTTTCCGAAGGGTCTCGAAGATCCGGAACTGGCCCTGTTGAAGATATCGGTCGAGAAAGCCGAGTACTGGGATTCGCCGGGCTCGGCTGTCGGCCGCGCTTTCAATTTCGCGCGTGCCTACATCTCGAAAGACGCAAGCAAGCTCGGGGATCACGCCAAGGTGGAATTGAAATAGCCGTGCATTAAGATGGCAAGCATGCGTCTTGTCACGTTCGAGGCTGAAGGTAAAGCCAGACCCGGAGTTCTAACCGATAGCAACGGCATCTTCGATCTTTCGGCAGCGGGCTTCGATAACACAATAGAGGTTATTGAAGCCTCTTCCGGAGGTCACGATCAGATCGAGAAGTTCATCGATGAGTCCGCGCCCGACTCGGCGTTCTCCCTTTCAACAGTTAAGCTTCTTGCGCCCATTCCCCGCCCCCGCAAGCTGATCTGCGTCGGCCTGAACTATCGGGATCACGCCGAAGAAACAGGCTCGGCGATACCGGATGTTCCCACTATCTTCAATAAGTTCGCCACCGCGGTGATTGCGCCTGGGGACAATATCGTGCTGCCAAAAGTCTCGAAAATGCCCGATTATGAAGCGGAGTTCGCCTTCGTCGTCGGGCGCGGGGGACGGCACATCCAGAAGGAGAACTGGAAGGAGCACGTGTTTGGCTACACCATTGTGAACGACGTTACGGGACGCGACTACCAGCGCGCTACCACGCAATGGCTGATGGGAAAGACCTTCGATACGTTCGCGCCCATGGGCCCTTGGATCTTAACCGCCGATAAGATTGAGGATCCTCATGCGCTGGACATAAGCCTCGAGATTAACGGCGAAGTACTTCAAAACTCCAACACGCGTGAGCTGATTTTCAAGATTCCCGATCTGCTAGCGTTTCTTTCGAGCGTTTTCACCCTGGAACCCGGGGATATCGTGTCTACGGGAACGCCTTCGGGGGTTGGAGTGGCTCGAAAGCCGCAGCGCTTTCTGCAAGCCGGCGACGAGGTGGTAGTGAAAATACCCGCGATAGGAGAACTGCGCAACCCGGTTGTCGCGGAGGCTTAGGCGATGACGTTAGGCCAGGTAGCCGGGAAGTTGGGCTGCCAGTTGCATGGCGGCGACCCTGCTTCGGAGATTCGCGGCGTCTCGACCATCGAGCAAGCGGCAGACGGAGAAATTACTTTCCTGGCCAACTTGCGTTATGGGCCCAAGGTGAAAAACACGCGCGCGACTGCCATTATTGCCAGCGAGCCTATCGGCAGTCTCGCAACACTGATTTCCGCTAATCCCTATCACGATTTCGCCCGTGCCTTATCTCTGTTTCATAAACCCCCGAGGCCAGCATTAGGAGTTCACCCGGCGGCTGCGATTGCAGGGTCAGCAAGCATTGGCACTGCGGCCTCGATAGGCGCTTACGCAGTTGTCGGTGAGCGCGTGGTGATTGGAAACAACGCGATTTTGCATCCTCATGCCGTCATCTACGATGACTGCGAAATCGGAGACGATTTCGTAGCGCATTCGCACGTTTCGGTTCGGGAGTGTACCCGCATCGGTCATCGCGTATCGCTGCACAATGGCGTGGTGATTGGCGGGGACGGATTTGGATTCGCGAAAACAGACGAGGGCACGCAGTATAAAATTCCGCAGACCGGCGTGGTAGTACTCGAGGATGACGTAGAGGTGCAGACACTGACCTCTATCGACCGTGCCACTATCGGCGAAACCCGGATCAAGCGCGGAGCTAAGATCGACAGCCTCTGTCAAATTGGTCACGCGTGCGTGGTCGGCGAAGACAACATCATCTGCGGACAGACCGGACTTGCCGGCAGCACGGTTTTGCGCGAGAACGTCATCATGGCGGCCCAGACTGGATCTGCCGGGCATTTGACGATCCACAAGAACGCGATTGTCTGGGCGCAATCCGGCTTGCATGGCGATGTGCAAGAGGGAACCATAGTGGCAGGGAGTCCGGCATTCGATTCGCGCGAATGGCTGCGCACCGTAACCGCGCTGCCCAAATTACCGGATTTGATACGAATCATGAGAGCCCTCGAACGGCGGCTAGCGGCGCTCGAGGGCTCCTGATTTGGTATTGCGGATTCTACTCCTGCACGACGGAACTGGTTGTCGCCTGCATTGGACTGGTTATCGATAAACGAGCGGTACCTGAACTTAGGAATTGCCCGCCAAGCCGCAGAGCGGCATACGATTGGAATGTGCCGGTAGTGGTGCTCGCTTTGCTCTCGACACCCACACCGCAGGGATAGATTTGAGCGCTTATGATCGCAACACGCGAATTGTGATTCTCATTCACGGTTTTATTCTGGAAGTGTTCATAGGAATTGCCTTCAGGTAAGAGATTGTCCAAATCAACCGGTTGGAACGTGTCGACAACCACTGTTCCGTCGGGCAGTGCAATCAAAAGACGGCCATTCGGAGTACTGGCAGCAAGATCGAGAGAGAAATTCAACAAATCGCCGTAAGTGGCGGGATTATCTACAGCATCGACCAACTGCGTCAGGTCGTAAACGTTAGGCGAGAGTGACGCTATCAGCGACCCATACTGGCGTCCGTATTGACCGCGAAGTGCAACGTCGATGCCGGGCACGCAATTCGGTGTCGCTATGGCTTGCGGAGCAACTAGCGGAGCAACCAGTTTTTGTGCGATCTCAGGGTTCGCTGCCTTTTGTGCGAAGGCAGTCGAAGAAAAGGCCGATACACCGAAGATAACGGCGGCCATGGAGAGAATACGAAGCTTGTTCATTTCGAGAATTCCTTATCTAGGTTGATGGTTGGGATTGTTTGATCGTCTGGACGCCCAATCGATCATTTACAGGAGCAAGCCGGCGCTCGCGAACACCAGCATCCTCAGTTTCTGCGCAATAGAATTTTTTTTGTTGACAGATTCGTGTAAATCCGGTCAATTTCAATCAAACTCTAAAGGCAGTCTGACAAATGGCTGAGAATATCAGTGGGCAAGACGCTAGATCGAAAGCTTCCTGCGCATGATGGCGACTCGCTGCTGTCCGCCTCTAACGTGAAGAGATTTAAGTGGTTATGAACGTTCTCGCTGCTGCCGGAGAGGGCCTTGATCCGCAATTGCTGCTTGATACATCTGAAGAAGCTTCTAACTGCCAACGCGACCTGTAGATCTCAGTAATAGTCGATGCTAGCGGGACGAAGTTGTTAGTGAAAAACTTCGGGCGTTTTCCGGTTTCCGCATCTTAGTAACATACGCGGCAAAGAGCGTCTGGATAAGCCCTCGCTGAATCGACGGCCGTCAGGGGATGACAATTTGATCGGATTGCACGCCTGTTTTCTTGTCCACAGGATGCGAGTAGCGCCGCTGGAGCAAGACATTCTCTTTGGTTCGCAACACGAAAAAGGCCGAGCAGAGTGTAAAGACGTAGAGGCGTGGAGCGTGCCACACGGCTGCGAAAACCCAGGTGATAAAGCTGCCGCCCAGCGAGCGCAGGAAAGCTTCTACGTCGCGAAGGCTTTTCCGGTAAGTCAGCTGATCGAAAGCCATCGCCAGATACCGATCCCAACAGGAGAATTCTCGTGAGCGGGCATCCCCGCCATAACGAGCTACACGGCTGCGGAACTCGCGATGTTCTACCAACTGAGCTACCGCACCAGCTGCGTCATTCTTTATTGCAAAACGTACCATAATAGGCTCGATGGCAACCGCACCGCTATTTGTGACCCCGCAGGAATATCTCCGGATCGAAAGGGCGTCGGAAGAGAAGCACGAGTACATCGACGGCCAGATGTTTGCCATGGCTGGCGCAAACCGGAAGCACCGCCAGCTCATGAACAACATCCTCGGATTGTTACTGCAATCTACGGGAGAAGGCTGTGAAGCGGACAACTCTGAAACCCGCTTATACATTCCCCAAACAGGACGCTACACATATGCCGACGTGGTTCTTAAGTGTGGCGAAGAGCTAAAGCATCAGGATGACAACTTAGACACCCTTCTGAATCCAAATCTGATCGTTGAAGTGCTGTCGCCGTCAACGGAGGCCTACGACCGGGGCGCGAAGTTCCGGGCATACCAATCGATCCCGAGCTTTGTTGAGTATTTGCTGGTCTCCCAGGACAAAGTCTTGGTCGAGCACTATACGCGTAACCAGAACGATTCCTGGACCTATCGGGCATTCTCAACCCCAGCAGAAACAATCACTTTCTTTACTTCCGGCCCGGCACTACCGATGGAAGTCATCTATCGAGGTGTGCAACTTGACTCGAGTGTTTGAAGCCTTTGCGCTTTATACCAAGCAAGTCAAGTCCGGGAATTCCCGGACTTGACTTGCTTGCGGGCTCTAATGAACTACTGCCAGCCGATATCTTGCAGAAGTGAGTAGGTCAGATCGAACGGTACGGTAACTTCGTGGGTCAAGTCGCCATTAATGGATGGCTCCATTAGTTGGTTAGGCGTCAAGCTGATATCCCAATGCGAAACTGACGATCCCGGCTGAAAAGGATCTGGCGCATACATCAAGGGCCGTCCGGCGGAATCGGCTCCCGCAATGATCGAAAGGTTCAAACCTAACTGAGCCTGGATACCGGTGGTAGAACGCGAACGCTTACTAAGTGCTTTCTTCAGGAGGTAGCCGTCTTCGAGACTCAGGCTGACCGTGGGAATAAAAACATCCGGACCAGAGCCACCGATACCAGGCGCGACACCTGGAATGTTGTTTACAATCAGCACGGCAATCGCGCCTGCATCCTGCACATTCTTCGCCTTGACGCTGAACGCGCAAGTTCCGCGATCCACCAGCGCAATTCTGCCCGAAACTGAAGCAGCATCAAGGTCGCTGAGAGGCGTGCAGGCCAGGCCGAGACTAGGAGCAGTATCGATGACACGGGAGACTTCGCCCGTGAGTCCGTCCGCGGTTAGAGCAGGACCGAAAGAAGCGCTGCCTACTGTATAGCTGCCGGAGGCAGGGGCCGGCGAGGCGACTGTCAGGCGAGGCGCTCCAGACTGCAACACCCTGGGAACATCGGCAATCACTTGCGGTCCGTTCCAGACCAGATGATCGAGGCTGACGCTGGAGGCGGCACGCTGGGCGGGAGTCATCTCTGTCCAGGCCTTGTTCAACCTGTTATCGAAGAGAAAATGGTCCCAAATGCTGGGAAGACCAGCAAGGTAAGCGCCAGTCGAGCCGTTCGTGAAAGTTTGGAAACCAAGGCCGTGTCCCAGCTCATGAGTCAAAACGGAGACAAGATCTACTTCCGAACCATGGTTCGCGTCGAGGCCGAGATAGAACGGTGCACCCTCCAGGCAGCCGGGCTTGCCCAGATTTACATTGAAGCGGGCCCGGATTTCAGGGGTATCCGGATCAAGATTGCCCATATAGAGTGCGTTGGCCAGCGCTTCCGAGTACCAGGTGCCGGTCTTCGGAGCGCCAACAAAGTCATTCCAAACCTCGAGAGCTCCGGCACTACCGAGCACGGCCGAGGTGGGCGTGCAGGAGAGGGCTTCCCAAGTGGCAAGGACCGTAATGGTGCTGGAACTCGTCAGCGTAGCTCCCCACTTATCCGCGGCGGCTTGGAAGGCAATTAGCTTTTGTTCGCCCATCGTGGTACCGGAGTTTCCACCTACGGGTGTAGCGGGCGTCGTGTCGTTAAAACCCACGCCGGGCGGGTCGCCATTCTGAATAACCACGGTTGCAGCGGCATAGCTGCTGAACGGCATCGCAGCGATGGCGAACAGCGCAGCCCAAGTGCGAAGCGAAATGCTACCGGACACCTTACTTAACATCGGGTGCTCCAGCTTCCTTGGCCTTCATGCCGGTTTTGCCGGTGGAAATGGCCTTCGCTTTTCCGTCTTTGCTGCCCTCGAGACACTCATAGGACAGTTTGCCGTTTGCGTCCCGGCTTACCACCATGGACGTCATGTAGCTCTCGTCGAGCTTCATGCCCATGGCGCCGGTGTGGTGGCGAATCTCGCCTGTGCCGGAGCGAGCGGCTGTAGCGCCGTCGTTTTGCAGATTAGCTCTCTTCGTGGCAGGAGTTCGCTTGTCCAGCGCGCCGATTTCTTCTGGACTCGCAGGCACTATCTCGTGCGTCTTGGGGTCAATCACGACCACCACTCCCGAGGCGGACGGCTTATTTTTGACAGCTTTGGCTGCCTTAGGAGGTTTTTCCTGGCTCTGCTGCGCCAAGCCGACGGATGCGGACAACCCCAGCACCGCGGCAGTCGCGAATAGAATTCTAAGATTTTTTTTCATGTGAAATCCTTATTCCGGTTGTTTCTGAACGATCACGCGCAAACGATTCCACAGGCAGAATCCGGCAAATAAGCCGGTAGCCGCCCAGAGCATCCCCATCGTCGAGGGCTCGGGAACGGCGCTGGTAAAACTCAACGAGTCGATTCCGATGTAGTCGCCATTGACCGATGTGTCAGAGACCAAATAGCGGAACGCGAGATGCCCATTGACAGGAGTATCCAAGCCGGACAACGAAGCGGTGTATTGCGTCCAGCTAGTTGGATAACCGGCAGCGGTCCCTTCGGGATTGATGGAAAGCAAAAGATTTGTAAAGGAGCCCAGAGAAGCGGCCGTGGCACCGACATCCGGGGTGCTGGTGGTGCTGTAACGGACTTCCAGCCGGTCGGCATAGGCGCCGTCGCTACGCGAAAAAAAGGATAAAGTGTCGCCATTGAAAAGGCTGATGGTCGGGCTGATGAGCCAATCGCTCACGTTTCCGGAAGCTCCGGCAGCCTCAAAATTCGCGGCTATGTACGAATCAGCGGGCCCGGCCTGGGCGGCGAAGACGGCGGTATTGCCCTGGAACCAACTACTTAGCCCGGCTGGACTGCTTTGATTTCTAATCGTCCATCCGCTGGAAAGCAGAGATGTAACATCGTTGAAATTTTCGGTTAGCGTCGCTGCCGGAAGAACTGCGGTGACGATAGAAAGAATGAATGCGAGATGAAGTGTTTTCTTCAAACGTAAAAGCCTCCTGGCGCAGGCACTAAGTTAGCAAGCGAACCTACTCTGGTCAATCGGCAAAGCACATCGAGTGGACTTTGCTGCGTTAATAGGGTATGCGGCTAGTAGTGGGAATAACCGGGGCATCCGGAGCGATCTTCGGAGTCAGAGCACTGGAAGTGCTGAAGGCCCTGGGTGTGGAGACCCACCTGGTAATGACTCGCTGGGCCCGGACCACGCTCTCGCACGAGACGGAGTATTCGGCGGCGGACGTGGAGGCGCTGGCCTCGGAGGTGCATCACCCTGAGAATCAGGCGGCTGCCATATCCAGCGGATCGTTTCAAACGGACGGAATGCTGGTTGCGCCCTGCAGCATGAAGACGCTGGCAGCCATCCGGACCGGTTACAGCGCCACGCTCGTTTGCCGGGCGGCGGATGTAGTTCTCAAGGAGCGACGGAAATTGGTATTGTTGACCCGGGAGAGTCCGTTGAGCCAGATCCACCTCGAGAACATGCTGGCCCTGACTCAGATGGGAGCGGTTATTTGCCCTCCCGTGCCAACTTTCTACAACCGGCCGGAGAGCATCGGTGCATTGGTGGATGGCATTGTCATGCGCATGCTCGATCAATTTGGGTTGGCTATGCCCGCAGTGCCGCGATGGTCAGGATTTTCGAGTGGCGTCCAACAAGCCTGAGACGAAGCGTGAGGCGGGAAAATCCGAACACCCTTTTACCTGGTTGGGCAAGTATCTTTCGCTGGCGTTGACCTTGCCAGCCTCCGTTGCCGCTGGATACATTCTGGGAACTGCGGCAGACCACTGGCTGCACATTCCGGTTTTGCGTGCTGTGGGTATCTTTTTGGGAATGGCCGCTGGGATCATGCAAGTCCTTAGAGAATTGAGCCGCGATGAGCGCCGGAATAAGCCGTGATTTACGGGTGGCGCACCGTTTCCGTTAGTCAGCTTTACCTGCTGACCGCGCTGACCGGATTCCTGGGATTTTTTGCCTGGCTGGCGGCGATGGGCTTCCGGCCGGCGCTGGCTTTTCTGCTGGGAGCCGCAATCTCGCTGGCAAATCTTTGGCTGTTCGAGCGCCTGGCAAGCGGAATCGAGCCCGGGGAGAACGCTCGTAAACCATGGCAAGCAAGCGCTTTCTTCAGCCGCTATTTGATCTTTTTTGCGGCTGGTTATGCTATTGTCAATGCTTTGGGCGTTAGTCCATTGCCAGTAGTGCTCGGGTTATTTGCGAGCACTGTAGCCGTCCTGGTCTCATCGGTCTCCGAGCTGGTAAGCAGCTTTCTGAAAAGCCGGCGCACTTGAATGCACGAACTCTGGATTACCCAACTCTTCAACAAAACTCTGGCAGCACCGGCAAACGCGGTTCTAAATGTCATCGGCTTCCCGGCGAAGGACGCGGCGCATCCCTGGGTCAATTGGCTTGCCTGCGAGATTCTGGTGGTTGTTTTCATGGTGGCGCTGTTCGCGTTCCTGCGGACGCGGCTCTCCGTCGATCGGCCGGGCAAGCTGCAGCACCTGATGGAAGTGGTCTACGAGTTCATTCATGCCTCGACTGAGGAGGTGGTGGGCCACGGCAGCGGCCGCTTTGTGCCCTTCTTCGGGACGATATTTCTCTTTATCCTGTTCATGAATCTCTCATCGCTGATTCCTGGCATGGAAGCTCCGACACAGTTCCCGAACGTTCCACTTGGCTTAGCCGTGGTGACGTTCTTGTTCTACAACGGCGCGGGCGTTAAGGCTCACGGCGCAGGATACATCAAGCAATTCCTCGGGCCTATGCTGCTACTGGCACCGTTGATGCTGCCGATTGAGATCATCAGCCATTTCGCACGGCCGCTCTCATTGACCGTTCGTCTTTACGCCAATATGTTTGCCGGTGAACAGGTTTATCTTACGTTTCTCACTTTGACCAAGGTGATCGTGCCGGTGATCTTCATCGGTCTTCACACTTTTGTCGGATTCCTGCAGGCCTACATCTTTATGCTGCTGGCCATGGTTTATGTGGGTGGAGCCGTTTCGCACGAGCACTAAGTTTTAATGATTCCCAGCCTCCAGTGTGAGCGCCCGGCGTCCCAACGTACGGTGTCGAACCACCTCCTGAAGGCAATTTACTAAGGAGAAGAAGTAATGAAAAGCAAGTTGATGTTTCTAGTTGTAACTCTGATGGCTCTGGCAAGTCCGATCTTTGCCCAGGGTGCTGGCGGTGACGCTGCGGATGCAAATCGGCGGGCTGCTGCCTACATTGCCATGGGCATAGCCTCTGGTCTCTGCGGATTAGGACAGGGGCGAGCAACCGCCTCAGCCGCTGAAGCTATGGCTCGAAATCCCGGAGCAATCGCCGCTATCCGCGTGGCGCTCATTCTCGGCTTGGTGCTGATTGAGTCGCTGGCGCTGTACACACTGGTTATCACCTTCATTGCCCGGTAATCCGGCGAAAGAAAAGCCAGATATATAAGATAGAGGCCTGCGGCGCGTTGATGCCTCAGGCCTTTTCAACGTGAACACACCTCTAAAACTTACCGGCATCTTTACCGCCCTGACGACGTGCTTCGATCATGCCGGCCGGATGTATAAGAACAAAGTCCTGCACAATGTGGGCAAGATGAACGACGTTGCGTTGTCGGGTTATCTCGTCTGCGGCTCGACGGGCGAAACGCCGTTTCTAAGCACCGAAGAGCGTTTGGAATTGATGGGTTGGGTGCGCGAAGCAAGCGCGGACAAGAAGATTTTGATTGCTGGTGTTGGCGCGGAAAGCGTGGTGGAAACGGTTCGCGTCGCCAACCGCGCCGCTGATCTGGGCTACCACGCGGCGTTGGCCTTGACCCCCTTCTACTACCGTGTTCAAATGCACCGGCCCGATACGCAATTGCTCTACTTCCGCGCCGTGGCCGACCAATCGAAGCTTCCGGTGCTGCTCTACAACATTCCGCAAGTGACCGGCTATAAGCTGCTGCCTGAGACCGTGGCTGCATTAGCCGAGCATCCCAACATCATCGGCATGAAAGACAGTTCCGGGGATTTAGAGAATCTGGAACAGATCTTGAAGGTGGTGAATCCGGAGTTTCAGGTTCTCTCCGGCTCGGGCGCGAATTTCGGTGACGCTCTGAAACTCGGGGCTAAAGGCGCGATTTTGGCCCTCGCTAATGCGGTTCCGTATGCCTGCGTAACGGTGTGGGAAGCATTCCGGACCCGTGAGCATGATGCAGCCAAAGACTGGCAGCAAAGATTGGTTCCCGCGGCCCGCGCGGTAGCGGCGCAATATGGCATTCCCGGCCTGAAGTATGCAATGGATTTAAACGGCTATTACGGAGGTCCGCCAAGGCTGCCGTTTGTGACGCCCTCACCCGAAGAAAAGACCGCCATCGAATCCGCGTTCTCAGATTTGCGGAGTTAATTTAGACGACCCCATCCTGACACTCCGCGCCATCTGGTTACCTGCCGCAGGTTGCTCGTGATAGCAGATGCAAGTGGCTTAGATAGAAGCTCTTTCCGCAGGGATAGAACCGGTTCCTATTTCATGTGCCGACGGTTGAATCCGGCATGGCAAATCCTGTGACTGATGCTGGCAGTGGTATTTGCGATTCGAAGCCAATAGGCAGCGTGCCGCACCGCTATGTGCCAGCGCCTGGAAGAATTTGGGCAACTCACGCTCTTCCAGGCCAGCGCACGAAAAAGTGGGCCAAAAGCGATTTTGCCGCTCCTGGCCCACTCGTACTACACAAGCTTAGGACTCGATCCGATTATTGTGCAGGTACGAAACTCCACTTCTGGTTTTCGCCGCCCCAGCAACCGTACTGCTGGATTTTCGCCCCATCCTGGGTGGATAGATTGACGACGTCGAAGCATTTGCCGCTGTTGCTTGCGACGATGTTGAAGCTTCCGTCTCCCGTAGGCTGCAGGTTGAAGACCTCGTTGCTGCCGCCCCAGTATGGATACTGAATGATCGCCGCGCTATCCCAAACCGCGCCTGGTCCGCCGGCGACGTCGAGTTGCATGTTGCTATGCTTCGCGGTGATGGTGAAGCCGCCAGAGACCGGGGTGAACTGGAACTTCTGGTTTTCGCCGCCCCAGCATCCCCACTGCTGCATCCGTGCTCCGGGATTGTAAGAGATGCCGGAAACATCCAGGCACTTCCCGCTGAGCTTCGAGACGATATTCACCCAGCCGGTGGGAATCCCCGATGGGTCGGAGGGCGTAGGCGCGGCCGGAGCTGGAGCAGACGGCGGCGGCGCCGATGTCGAAGGAGCAGGAGTCGAACCGGGAGCTCCGATGCCCTGGTATGGGCTGTTGGCAGGCAGTCTTCCGTTTGCAAAACCGATTTCGGCAAGCGAGCCTGGGAAGAAGTTGCCAGCCGGATACTGGCCGCTGGATGCGCCAATGAGCACATTGCCGGAGAGCGTCCCGCCTTGCACATAAGCGTTCCAGGCGGAGCTTCCTACTCCCGCCCCGTTCCCCGCTATACCCCAACCAATGTTGGCGATGTTGTTGGTGAAGTTCATGTTGTAACTGAGACCTCCATCGAACACCATCAGCAATCCGGTCTGGAAGAAATTGTTGTGATCGATGGTGACGTCGTGAATGCCGGAAAGCACTTGGAACAGACGGCCATCGCCGCCCCAGTCGCCGCTGATGTCCTCAAAGGTATTGTTCTGAATTAGAAATCCGCCTGACGTTCCGGAAACAGGATTGTCATCATGGCCAACCAGGTTTACTCCAGCAGCCGAGTGGCGGAAAAGATTGTTAGTGACTTTGATGTCGCTGACGGTAGCCCAGGGCACGTTGTTATATTCCGTCCTGACGGTGAAGACAAGTGCGAAGCCGCGCTGGTCTGCGCCAACCCAATTGTTCTCAAAAGTGTTGCTGTCGAGCGTTACGCGCTGGGCATTCTTTAATTCGAAGTGATTCTTCACCCACATCGACACGCCCGCAAAGGACGGACTGCCAGGCTTCCAGCTGAGCGGCTTGAAGAAGGTATTATTCTGGATCAGGATGTCGGACGGGATCATTCCGCCGATCGAGGGGACCGCGCCCCCAAATGCCACGGTCTCCGTAGAGGCCTCCAAATAGTTGTTCAAAATCTTGAATGGCCCGGGGCCGTTCCAGCCGGCGATCGCCTGCGTATCCTGCCAGGTACTGAAAAATCCGGAGATGTAGCAGTTTTCCACGTTGACGTTGACGCCGTTCATGGCAATGCCGCGCTTGCCGCCGTTAGTTGCCTCACCGTGAATGTAGTCGCGATCGAATTCAATATCGTGGGGCAAAGCGTCTACTGACCGTTCGCCGCCGTTACCCACCTGAATCAGATCCTGAACGTATATTCCTGACGCCGGCGTGAACTCTATGCCCTGAATGCGATAAAAGTTCGCCCCAGTGGTCATGCCGAGGACAGCGCCGGAGTTCGGCGTCACCAGTTTCGGCATCGACCCCGCATTCCCCAAGGAAACACGGCTGCCCCCGCCCGGAAGCGAGGACATTGCGGAACTTTGGATGGTGATCCACTGTCCGCTGTAGTTCGCGGGAAGGTAGAAATTCCCGGTGTAGGTTGCGCCCGGCTGGAGAGTGATGGTGTCCCCTCCGTGGGCAGAGTTGAGCGCATTCTGAAGATTAGCGCCAGCCGGAACGGCTATGTTGGCGGCAATGGCACTCTGTAAACAAGCTAATGCCATAAATGAAACTGATAGTAACTTCATCTCATAGAAATAGTGCGCCAAACATGGTAAAAAGCTCAAGCTCCTTTACGAAAGTACACACAACTAGCTAAGCGGACCGGTAAACTTGACATTGCAGGCGAAGCTGATAGATATTTTAGGCGATTTTTAAGCGAACCTTCGCATTTGAGAGACAAACGAAAGTTTACTAACGGGTAAAAATTACTTTGATCGCTATCATTAATTGTATTTATAGCGCTATAGAAACCAGTCTAGAATCAAGCGATTTATGCGCGGTGCTATGAGAGAGAGCGCTACATCGTTCGAAGAAGCCTCGAACCAAGCCGCAAGTATGGAGCTCCGCAAGAAGGCGCAGGTCATCAAAGCTCACTTCGCGGACTGGTCCTTTCCCGGCGTTGCCGATTTACGCAGTTAATGAGCTGTCAGCGTAAACCACGTGATCTCAGGCTCCGCATTGATTCGGAGAGGCACGACGCTCATCCCCAGTCCTCGATTGACATAAAGGGAGTTCCCCGCGGCGCCGTAGCTTGGCTGCCACCCGTCCGCGTGTACCGAACCCTCCCTTTCGAAAGTGAGCCAACTCCAATGCGGCGTAAAGGGTAATCTGATCTGACCGCCATGAGTGTGCCCGCAGATCGCCAATTGAGCTGAGTGGGCAGGCAAAGCCGGAAAGGTGTCAGGGTTGTGCATGAACACGATTCGCGGAGCATTCGGCGGCACAGCCCGGATTCCCTGTTCGGGGCGATCTTCGCCAGCCCAGTGAGACCCCAACCCTACGATGTAGAGTGGATTCCCGCCACTCCCAAGTGTGACGGCACGGGCCTCGTTACGAAGCACTGCGACACCGATTTTGGTTAATTCTCGGGAGAGACGCTCCGCAGGTTCTATCTCTTTTGGATCTTCTCTCTCCACCATGGAGTAGTCGTGGTTACCGAGTACTGCAAAGGTGCGGATGCCGCTTTGGACCAGAGGAGCCACCATCTTGACTGAAGCTGATATCTGTTCCCGGTGCTCTGCCGGATTCTCGGTGAAGTCCCCGCCGATGAGCATTATGTCTGGCCGTTCGAGAACCAGCAGCTGAATTGCCTTTTTAATCGTCTCCGAGTTGTTCCACCACATGCCGATCTGCAGGTCAGAAATGAAAGCTACGCGCTTCCCTTCCCACTCACGAGGAAGATTAGCGACTGACCCCACCTCTCTGGTTTCGACCAGCCGCCGCGGCCCGACTAAAACCCCCCAGAGGCAAAGTCCGAACAGCAGGAAGACCACGGCCGCAGAAAGCCACTTCAAAGACTTCAGCACTACACCCAGAATGCTAGACGAGTGACAAAAGAGCCCAATAGTGGCTTAGACTTCTTCAGTTCTCACGCCATTACCGCAGGCCTTTCTCGGCGGCCAAAGTTCTCGCTCGCACAAGGTCAGATTCTGCTAGCCGGATGGTGATCGTTGGTGATGCTCCGGCCTGTTTAGCGCGTTCGCTGGCAACTCGCGCCACAGTTCCTTCGCCCAGTTTGCCCAAAGCCTTGGCTTGCTGAAAGCGGTTCAGGATTAGGTCCTGGTTCTTCGCCCACCACTCGGCTTCCTGCGTCTCAGTCTGCGGTGTTTCGTAGCCATTTTTGTAGATCATCTCTCCCTCGTCCGGCAGGACGCGATGGCCGGTTACGTGGCGGACATTCGCTTCGTCCCAATCAGACTTGATCTCTCGGCCATTCACGCCTTGTTCGCTTGTACCTCTTCTGTAGGTACACACCTTTGCTTAAACGGACAGGAGGGATGCCATGAGGTACCGCACTTAGTGCAAAAGCTCGATCAGGGCGCGCCTACACATGGCAAGAACCAAACACAAAAGCCCGAATTATCCCGGACTTGTTTTCGTCGTCACTTTGGACAAGGCAAGCATACTCTGCAAAAACCAACATAATCACTCCGCCTCTACTGAGACGATCGCCCACACTCTCGGCTATACGAGCGCCACCAACGGAACATCAAAAGCCGCGGACGAGATCATCCGCTTTAATCGCAGTAATTTAGAGTTCCTCGCGGGATTAGGCGTGGAAGTCCGAGTGGAAGCAACATCGGGAAACGAAATGCCGCATGACTTTCCAGCCGACAACCGGCAAACGGAATCGGATGGGAGCGCGCATTCACTTCCGCGGTCGCCCCAATCGCATAGCGATTCAGAAACTAATCGCCCTGCTGGATCTCTCCGTCGACACATTCCCGGTGTAGGTTAGTCGGCGCCAGCTTCACCGGCGGTTTCGGCGACGGGCTGGAGAGCTCCGAAGCCGGAGCAGAGAGTTCCATCGCCTTTCCCGCGAGGCACAGCTTGCCCGTTTTGGGATCCGGCTCCAGCCGTGGTCCTCGACTGATCGTTGTCCAGCCGTTGCCCGGATCTTTTCTCTTCGGCAGGGACGCCTTGGTCTGACTCTGCGCCGGAGGTTCCGGCAATTCTGACCTGAATGGCTTGCGCAGCGGCGTTTGCAAACTCTTTATTCAAGAGTCGCACATATTCATGCGTTAACTCACGTGCTTCCGGCGGCGTTAGTCCGAAATCCTGGTACGCTCCAAGCATCAAACGTCCGCTAATCTCAGCTTAGAACGAGACACTTAAAATCAGCAAAGTAACCAGATCGAGGAAAGGCGCCATCAAAGTCAGGCTGTAGAACGCTTAGGGTTTGTCTCTCGCGGGTTTGGATCTACGCTGGGTGTGCTCAATCTAGACACGTGACCTGCCGAATCGGATCTGGCACAGTAGACTGTTGGTATGCCGCTGTCGGAGCGCATCGTCGTTGACCCTGAGATCCTGGCAGGCAAGCCTGTGATCCGTGGTACGCGTCTCGCCGTCGAATTCATTCTTGAACTCCTGGCGTCTTGACAGTCTGAGAGTGACATTCTTTTTAACTACCCTGGTCTGACGCGAGAGGACATCCTCGCTTGTCTGTCGTATGCCAGTTATCTGGCCCACGAATATAAGGCATTCCCAATTCCGGCGTAGATGCGCATCCTCGCCGACGAGAAGTTTCCGAAGCCGGTTGTTGACGCGCTTCGAGCCGAGGGCCTCGACGCACGAGAGCGGCTGAAGCGCATAGAGAAGGGTCGCGACACTCTCTCGCGGCCTCTAGTTGTGCACCGCCGATGTCAGCATTGTGAAGGCAGAGTTGTGCTATCGCCTTCCCAATTACTGGAAGCCAGATTTGCTCCGCTGAGTTTTGGGTCCGCCGAATTAGCTGCTCCTTGTCTCACTGGACCGACGCGTGATTGAAGCTCTATTGCGACAAGAATACCGAAAAATGTTCCGCTTCAGCAGCGGGCCTATTTGGAATAAAGAAAGAAACTCCTCCAAATTGCCACATGGCTTTATGCAGACCAGCAGTCGGTCGAAGACGTGCCCAGGGCAACTAGTGCATCATGCCCACGGCGGGCAACATGGACCGTAAGATGCAAAATCGTTGTTGATCTTTCCAAGTCAATCGGGACGTTGCAACAAGAATGCCAATGAACTTTTGGCCTTCAGCCGGAATGGAATGTAAGGGGCTCGATGCCCTCAGTACCGGCAGTGTCTCTTTACCATGCGGCTGCCACGAAGCCGTTGTGAAGGCTACGATGGAGGGAGGAACGAGGATGGCGACGTTGGATAGCTATATCGACTGGACTGAGTGCGAATTGGTTGAGCGAATACCTGGCAAAGTGTCGGGACGGCCGCTTGTGCGCGGCACACGCATCCTTGCCGACACAATTATTCAGGATGCCGAACTTGGTTCACCGCTCGAAGAAATTCACGAGAATTACCCCGATCTGCCGGTAGCGGTCATTCAGCAGCTCATTTCGTTTGCTTGCGCGCACCATGTCCAACGGGTGCCGTGAGAGTTCTTCTCGATCATAATTTGCCGCACAAGTTAAGGATCGAACTCAGCACGCTCAGCCAGCACGAAATCGTGACTGCATCCTACATGGGATGGCGTGATCTGAAGAACGGCGAGTTGCTGCAGATGGCGGAAGAAAGTGGTTTTGAGGTCTTCGTTACCGGCGACCAGACTCTTGTTCATGAGCAGAGTCTTGCCGGGCGACGTCTCGCGATACTGGCCTTATCGGCCAACAACTGGCCGATTATCAAAGATTACGTTCGCGGCATTCTCACCGCAATTGACAGCGCCAATCCTGGTTCTTTTCAGAAAGTAAATTGCGGCCTATTCAGCCGGAAGAATTCAAGCGAATAGGTTCAATCCCTACCCGTGTCTGACTGACCTTTGTGACTATCCCGGATCGCATGGCGGGATAAGCAACTTACTGAAACAATGAGACCGATGTTTCGGAAACTACTGGCTCCCCGACATGGATTCGAACCACGATTAACGGCTCCAAAGGCCGCTGTCCTACCGTTAGACGATCGGGGAATTGAGGGCGACAGCCCCATTTTAGCAACGCGCCGGGGAGGCCATCCCGTGAGTGCTTACCACTCCGAGTACGGCGTTCCTTCCAGCGAGTTCTTGTCCGAGCCGCTTTTTACGTCGAAAATGCCGGGCGGACTGGTCATGCCGCCAATCGGCGTATCTTCCATCACAACGCGCCAGGTCTCATCGGAGTTGGTGATGGGGTCGCGCGGGATTTGACGCAAATACCCATCTGACACCAGCGCCTGCAAACTCTCGGGAGCCTTCTGCTTGTCGATGGTGTACTCGTCAATCATGCTGCGCAGCGTGAATAGATTGTTCCGCAGCACGCTTTCCTTAGCGCGCACAATGGACTTCTGATAAATGGGAACGGCGATGGCCAGGATAATGGAGATGATCGCCATTACCACCATCAGTTCGATCAGCGTGAAGCCGCGGCGGGTGATTTTCTTTTCCGGGGCGAGAACGGGCATTACCACTCCGAGTACGGCGTGCCGTCACTGGCCTTCTCCATCGTTTTCGAATAGACATTGAAAACGTTCTTGCCGCTCCATGAATTGGAGGACGGATCATCCTCCATGCCGCGCTTGCCCCAATCGGTGTCACCGGTCATAGGGTCTTTAGGAATCTTTCGAAGAAAGCGCATTTTGCCGGTCTGGTTCAGGCCGCTGATGGTGTTGGTCATAGGCACGCCTTCTACCATCACGTCTAGAGTGGGCGGATAGCAGTGTTCCTCGGGACTTCCGGCCTGGATCTTGCCCGCATCGCAGTAGTCTTTATAGCGGTCGATACCGCTGCGCATCTCGTGCAGGTCGATCAGCAATTCTTTTTCCCGCTGGCGGCGAACCTGATAGCGAGCCATGGGAAGCGCCATGGTGGTGAGAATCAGCAAAATACTGAAAGCGACAATCAATTCAACCAGCGTGAATCCGGCTTCCGCGGTCCGCCGTCGCTCCGGGCGCCTCACTTCCGCGGTGGTCCTCCTGCAGGCGGAGGCGCGGGCGGTGTCCCCTGGTTGGTAGAGGGGCTAGTCTTTACTCCGGGAATGCCCGGCGCAGCAGCGGGTCCGGGAGTATTGCCGGGAACGGGCGAAAGCGGTGGAACAGCAGCAGGCGGCACAGTCACCGGAGGCGGGGCAGCCGTTTTAGGCGAGCCACTAGCTCCGGCAGAATCGTCAGATTTGCGGTTCACCCGGATCACCCGTTCCGAGCCGGCATAGACACCCAGATCGTCATTGATCACCGGATCGGGCGCGCGAATGATGTGCGGAGTTAGCACCAGCAGTATTTCGTTATCGGTCTTGATCTTTTGCCGATTACCGAAGATGTAATTCAATACCGGAAGGCTAGTAAGCCCGGGCACGCCCGATAGAGAATTGTTTAGTTCTTTGTCCGTTAGGCCGCCTAGAATGCTGACCTCACCGTCTTTCATGCGGATGTCCGCCTCATCGGTCTGCTTTCCGATGACTGGCTGCTCGATGCCGGCAATCTGTATGCGCTGCAGCAGGTTCGAGATATCCACCTTGACGTGCATGCTGATATCTTCCGGCCCGTTCACATGGGGAGCAAATTCAATCGCGGTCCCAATGGGCACCTGCTGAAATTGGGTCGTGGCATAGGGAATGGCGCCCGGGGTAGCCACCGCCGAATTCAGCGATCCACTAACCACAGGAATCGTGCTGCCGATTAGTAATGAGGATTTTCCGCCGTCGGTGGCTCGCACCTGCGGCCGCTGCAGAATGCGCGTCGTCGCATCGTTGAGCAAGGCCTGAATCATTGTGCTGGGGAAGGTGGTCGAGTAATCGGAACTTGCGAAGCGGCCGGCTCGTGGAAGGGTGATGAGATTCGACGCTCCGGTGGATGGCGCTGGAGTGCCTGCGCCGTTGGCCGGAGCGGGTGTAGCGCCGCGAGGGGTGAAATTCAGAGGTAAATTTAATCCTCCCTGGCCTAGCAGCGATGCACCGAGATTAGTCGTGACCGTACGGTTCACCGACAAAATCGTGACATCTATCACCACTTCGGCTTTGGGCCGGTCGAGATCGTGGACCAGCTTTTCGATCAGATACATGGTGTCGATCGATCCGCGGGCAATAATCGCGTTCTGGCTCAGGACCGAGAATAAGCCGGTAGTGAGCTTGCTGCCGGTACGGACGGCATTGAAAATTTCGGTGAATTCCGCCTGGGTAGAAGCATTCTGAACATAAAAGACCCGGACGACCTGATCCTGATATTCCAGCCGCTTCTGATCGCTCTCCGTTGTCACGAAAATGGCGTTGCGGCTGATGGGCTTCCAGAAGGTATGAGTTTCGAGAGCAATATAGTCGAGCGCCTCGTCTAGCGTGACGTTCCGCAGATCCAGGTTGTAGTTCTTAGAAGCGTTGGCGTCAATGCCGGAGGAATCGAAAAGCACGTTGATGCCGGCCAGTTTCGCGGCGCTCTCATAGAGCAGGCGCGCGGGCTGATTATTCATGCTCAACAGCTCAATCTGGCTCTTCAGAGGCCGGAGCACGGGAGGCCCTTGCAGAGAATTCAGCCGCTTTTCAGTTTCAAGACGCGCCCGTTCGGCGGGCGTCGGCACTTTTTTGCCGGGAGCAGACGATTGCTGCTTGAGCATCGCCGTGGTCTCGCGAATGCCCTGCACCGCGATCTGGGAACTGGGGTCTGCGAGGAATGCTTTTTGGAATTCCGACAGGGCCTGGGTCAATTCGCCATCAGCCTGCAGCTTCCGGGCCAGCGTTACGTGGCTTTCAGAGGCTTTGCCGCGCAGCCGTTGATTCGCCAGCAGGTAGCCGGGCTCATTCGGGTCAGCGCTCACTGCCTGGTTGTAATAAGCCAGAGCGGCGTCGTAGTCCTTTGCGGCCTCCGCTTTCGCTCCCAGCTTCAACAGCTTATCGCCTTTTTTGTTTCTTGCGCCGAGCGGCGGAAGAGTCAGCGCGAGCAGGCATACCACTGCCACTGAGCCTCGAAATCGATGCCAAAAATTCACTTTAAAGGATTACCAGCCCATGTTAAACTACGAGGGCTCATGGGCCTACTGGATGAGCGTCCATGGAAACGGGGTACTAGAGCCGGAACCGGGGCCTGATCCTGATATCCCCGGCAGCCGTCCACGCTGCAAAGCATTTCAAAGCAGTTCGTTTCACGCTTTGCTCGTCTCAAACCCAGACCGTCCGGCATCATATAAGTTCGTACATCCTGCTATGTCGTAAAACATGACGCATGGCAGCAGCAGACCGTTTAACTTACTTCACCCCTGTTTCCTAAACCTAGCAGAGAGAGGCCTTCGCTTTGGCACAGCCACTTGCAGCAATCAAGATTTTGAGCGACAACCGTTCGGCCGGCCATAATTTTTTCCTGATCGACCGCTTCGAAGCCGGCCTGGTTTTGACAGGAACCGAAGTAAAATCGGCCAAGATTGGGAAAATCCAATTAAAAGAGAGCTACGCCGAGATTCAGGATAATGAAGCCTGGCTGCTGAATGCGCATATCAGCGAATATTCGCATGGCAATATCATGAATCACATTCCGGTGCGCAAGCGGAAATTGCTGCTGCACCGGAACCAAATTGACAAGCTGCGCTCCGAGACACGGGAAAAAGGCCTGACGCTGGTTCCCACCAAACTGTATCTGAAGGGGGGCAAGATCAAGATCGAGCTTGCCACCGCGAAGGGAAAAAAATTCCACGACAAACGGGAAGCCACCAAGGCCAAAGAGATGCAGGCGGAAGCGAAGGCGGCGGTAGGCAGACGGATGCGGCAGTAGCCGGATCACCAAGGAATGTAGTCCATGCAGATAAAATTTGAAAGTTCTCCCATACACAATCTGGCCGTAGATGCGCTGGCGTTTATCTGTTTTGAGCAGGCGCCGGCGACAGCCGCGGAAACGTCCGAAGCCACCGCTATCGTTCCCATGGAAGATCCTGCGCTCGCAGGACAGTCGGGCTGGATGACGGAACTGCGGAAGAGCGGTGAGTTTACCGGGAAACTCTACGAAATGGCGACGCTGCACCGGCCGGCTGACTGCGCGGCGAAGCGCGTGGTGGTGATAGGGGGCGGGCCGGCCGGCAAGTTCTCACCCGTCGAGGCGCGCCGCGCTGCTGGAGTCCTGATACGGCAATTGAAACCCCGGGGCATACGAAGCCTGGCGCTGGTTCTGGGCGATGGCGTCTCGGCCGAACTCGCGAATGCGGCAGCCGAGGGCGCCGTTCTAGGAGACTGGGAAGCCGATAAATATAAAACTGATCCCAAGAAGCATCAACGAGGCATCGATTCGTTTTCCATCGCGCTCGAAAAAGAAGCGCCGGCCGGAGAGAGTAAATCGTTTGAAACAGCTGTAGAGCAGGCCCGGATCGTGGCCGAAGCGCAAAATCTTGCCCGCGACCTGGTGAATGAACCTGCTAACAAGCTGACGCCGGAACTCCTGGCGGAGGCAGCCCGCGACGTGTGCGCGGCGAATGGCCTCGACTGCGAAGTGCTGGACGGGAAGGCCATGGCAGACCTCGGAATGGGCGCGCTGCTCGGCGTGGCTCGGGGGAGCAGCAATCCGCCGTTTTTGGTTGTCATGAAGTACAAGCCCGCGCGAGAGTTCGGCGGAGACCGGCTGGCGTTGGTGGGCAAAGGCGTGACCTTCGACACCGGCGGCATCTCCATTAAGCCTAGCGATGGCATGGAGAAGATGAAGTACGATATGGCGGGCGCGGCGGCGGTGATTGGCGCCATGCAGGCCATCGCGCAACTGAAGCCCGCGCTTCCTGTCGCGGGCTACATCCCCACAGTGGAAAACATGTTGAACGGAGACGCGCAGCGTCCTGGTGACATCGTAACCGCGATGTCCGGCAAAACCATTGAGGTACTGAACACCGATGCGGAAGGACGGCTGATTCTGGCCGACGCCATCACCTACGCGCGCAAGCAGGGATCCACTCACCTGGTGGATGCCGCGACGTTGACCGGAGCTATCGGAATCGCGCTGGGACATCACAACATGGGCGTTTTTACCAACGATGACGGCTTGGTGAAGCGGTTTCTGGCGGCTTCGGCAGCAGCGGGGGAAAAGGCCTGGCAGTTGCCCATGGACAGCGAATACAAGGACTATCTGAAGTCCGCGTTTGCTGATCTTCCCAATATTGGGGGCCGCTATGGCGGATCGATCACCGCCGCCTGGTTCCTGCGCGAGTTTGCCGATCCGACGCCGTGGGTCCATCTCGATATCGCCTCGACAGCCTGGCTCGATGACGGCAAGCCCTGGCTCTCCAAGGGGCCTAGCGGCGTGGCGACGCGATCGTTCGTACGGTTGGCGCTCGACTGGTCGCGCGCGCCGAGCAGTTCCTGAAAAACGCGAAGAGTTCACCGGCTCCGCGGATCGTTATCGGCACTTAGCTATGCTTAACGGCGGAGGACTTTTAGATGCAGCTTCGCGTTCTTGCGTTTGTGCTGGCAGGCGGCAAAGGAACCAGGCTTTACCCTCTTACCAAGGAACGGGCCAAGCCGGCGGTGCCCTTCGGAGGCCGCTACCGGATTGTCGATTTCGTTCTCAGTAATCTCATCAACTCTGGAATCTATTCGATCTATGTACTGATTCAATTCAAGAGCCAATCATTGCTGCAGCACTTGCGGGAAGGATGGGAAGTCAGCGGACTGCTGAAGAACAACTTCATTATTCCCGTCCCGGCGCAGATGCGTTCGGCCCAGGAAGACTGGTATCGCGGAACGTCGGACGCCATCGGGCAGAACATCAACCTGATCGAGCAGGCCGATCCGCATCTGGTGGTCATCTTCGGCGCAGACCATATCTACCGGATGAACATCCGGCAGATGATCGAATATCACGTGGAGAAACGCGCCGGTGTCACAGTGGCAGCGATCCCGGTGGCCAAAGAACTCTCCACCGAGTTCGGCGTCATCGAGGCCACTTCAGAAGGGCGGATTATGGGCTTCCACGAGAAAAAGAAAGAAGCGCCCACTTTGCCGGACGATCCGACCCGCGTTTTCGCATCCATGGGCAATTACATTTTCTCCACCGATCTATTGATGGAAGAACTGGCCAGGGACAGTGAAAACGAGAACAGCTCGCACGACTTCGGCAAGGATATTCTGCCGGGATTAATTGGCCGCGCCGATATGTACGCGTATGACTTTCAGACCAATGTGATTCCAGGCGACCCCATCGGTTCGCCGCAGTATTGGCGCGACGTGGGCACGCTGGACGCTTACTACGAGGCCAGCATGGATCTGCGCGCCGTTTCCCCGGAATTGAATTTATATAACCGCCAGTGGCCGCTGCGGACGGCCGGGTATTTCGATGCTCCCGCCAAATTCGTATTCGACGAAGACGGACGCCGCGGCGTGGCAATCGACAGCATTATTGCCGGAAGTTCAATTGTCTCGGGAGCTACGGTGAAAAGATCGGTGTTGGGACGCGGCGTGCGCGTACATACCGGCGCGGAGGTGGAAGACTCCGTTATCTTCGACAATTGCGATGTTGGGCGGCATGCGAAGGTCCGGCGGGCCATTCTGGATAAGAATGTTAAACTCCCGGAAAACACCCAGGTTGGCTACGACCGTGAGGCGGACGAGAAGCGCGGCTGGCATGTATCCGAAAGCGGGATTACGGTGATCGAGGGCAAGCGCTCGACTGTGGACATCTCTATTCTTCAGGTGTAGAGACATCTTGATCGATGCAAGACAGTGTGACTATCGAGAAGGAAAGGGCAAGAGCTTGATGGAGACGACGCCGCGAAAACCGTCATTGAAATCCATACTCCTGCTGTGCGTTTTCGCTTTGCTGATTAGCCTGGCGTTGCAAGCGGCGGCGCAGAAGGCAGTTCCAGCGCGCCTCGATGCGGCTCGGTATTCGGCTTCCGGCGATCTGACTTTTCCGAGTGACTACCGGGAGTGGATCTTTCTCTCGTCCGGGGTGAACATGAGCTACAGCCCGAATGCAGGGGCGGCGGAGCCGGATAAGCCGATCTTCGACAACGTCTTTGTGAATCCGGAGTCGTATCGCGCTTTCCTGGCCAGCGGCAGTTGGCCCGACGGCACGGTAATGGTGCTCGAGATCCGCCGCGGCAGCAACAAGGGCTCCATCAACCAGGCCGGACACTTTCAGGGACCCGACCTTCGAGACATTGAAGTGCACGTCAAAGACACGCAGCGATTTCCGGGTGGCTGGGCCTTCTTCGGGTTCAATCGCGAGGGTGGCGGCGGCAATAAATTCGCGCCATCCGCGAGCTGCTATTCCTGCCATCAGGAGCACGGCGCGGTAGACACTACCTTCGTTCAGTTCTATCCCACGCTGCTGAAGGTGGCGTCTGAAAAGGGTACGCTCAGCCCGGAGTACACAGCAACGGAGAAGCTCGTTGCCGGACACTGAGCATTCAAAGCAAATGGCAGGCGTTTATTGATGCAGATGGGCCGCGAATCGTCTCTTAACGCTGGAAGCATCGAGAAGCAATTTCTAAGAACCTAAGCCGCTGGCGGATTGCGTTCTTCCAGTTTGCGGACGCGCTCACGAAGTTCCTTGATTTCGCCAAGCACCTTTTTGTCGTTCACGTCCACCTTTTCGCTCCACCCATTTATGCGGTTAGTCCAGCGGGAGCCGGTTTGAATGAGCGCCGCCTGCCGGTCGAGCCGTGTGCCTTGCACATCGAATTTGAGATGAACTTCTTTTAGATCGCTCCGCACGTCCGTTTCGACGCCCTCTATCTACCGCTCCAGGCTCTCTTTGGTGCTCTCCAGTAAGGAGTCTTGTCCAATACAGGATGAGCCCGAAGCGGGGGTATATGTCTAATGCAGAATGAGCCTGAAGGGGAGTGGGCTTCGCATGCTGAGGATTGAACGTCAGCGTGCAAAACAGAGAACGGTTGAGCCTGGAGCAGAGATCCGGCATTTTGGGAAGCAACGGATGCAGTACGGTTTGAGGGAGCGAATCGGGCAGAAGTCGATGCTTGGATCAGCGGGACACTTTGCGAGCAGGAGTATTGGAATCGGAGCAAGGTAGTCAAAGGGGTGCTGCGGCAATACCTGCAGAAGATGACGGGACTGAGCCGGTCGCAGGCGATGCGGCTCATCCTGGGGGTACGTCAGGGAAGGCACGGTACGGGAACGCAGCTACCGGCGCCACCGCTTTTCGAACCGCTACACGGCTAGGGGCGTTGAGCTGTTGGCGGAAGTGGATGAAGCGCACGAAACTCTGAGCGGACCAGCGACGCGGAAGGTCCTGCAGCGGGAGTGGGAGCAGTATGGCGACGCGCGATACGAGCGCCTGGCGGGGATTTCGGTTGCGCACATTTATAACCTGCGCCGGAGCCGGGCGGTACCGGGAAAAGCGCCTACGGTACGAGAAGACACGGCCGGTGCCGGTTGGCATTGGAGAACGGCGGCGACCCGATCCGCAAGGCCAGCCCGGGTACTTGCGCGTGGACACGGTGCACCAGGGAGATCTGGACGGTGTCAAGGGCGTGTATTACGTCAACGCGGTGGATGAAGTGACGCAATGGCAAGTCGTGGGCGCTACGCCGCAGATCGGTGAGCAATGGCTGCTGCCGGTACTGGAAGCGATGTTGACGCCGTTCCCGTTCCGGATCCGCGGCGGCTTCCATTCCGGTAACGGCAGTGAGTTCATCAATTACACGGTGGCCAAGCTGCTGAACAAGTTGCTGGCCGAACAGACGAAATCTCGCCCGCGGCACTCCAATGACAACGGTTTTGGTGGAGGCGAATAATGGTGCGGTGATCCGCAAGCACATCGGCTACGGGTATATCGATTCCAGCAATGCCGGCGCGCTCATGATCTTCTACCGTGACCATTTCAATCCCTATCTGAACTTCCATCGGCCTTGTGGCGTGCCGGAAACGACGGCCGGCCGGAAGGGCAAACAACGCCGGGTTTATCTCCGCTATGCGACGCCCTGGGAACTATTGCAAGAGGCGCCGGAGTTCACGCGCTATCTGCAGCCTGGCATCGCCGCCAAGCAATTACAGCGCATGGCCGATGCCTGCAGCGATACCCAAGCGGCGCGCGCCATGCAGGAAGCCAAACGCCAGCTCTTCGCCGGGCTACGAAGGTAAACGGAGCGCATGAAGACGGCTGCGGAAAGCGGTGGGAAAGTGGAAAGCCAAAATCAGCCTTCCCACTTTCCCACCGCCCGGTGATGTACTCTATCGACCGATTGAACACGAAAACAAGGAGGCCTGAAGCGCGGAGCTCCGCTCCACCCTTCAGGCTCATTCTTCGATTAGAAAATGCTAGCAGCAATTTAGTTTCATTACGACCAAATGGCGTCTATCCTACTCAGTGATCCGGCCAGGAGGCGCCACGGGACTTCCATCCCGTATATTGGCGCAGCGCTGATCGATCCAGTGCCGGTAAACTGAGCGAATGGCAGTACCTGCTTTCCTTCCGCTCGGCGGCTATCAGGAGCCCGGAGTTGATGAAATGAAGAGCCGGGCGGCCGGATTTCGCGCCAATATGCAGCTCCGTCGCACGTTGCGTGAATTCTCGAAGCGCCCTGTACCGCAAGTTCTAATCGAGGAGTGCATCCGCGCGGCCGGTACAGCGCCCAGCGGGGCAAATATGCAGCCATGGCACTTTGCCGTGGTCAGCGACGCTTCGATTAAGCAGCAGATTCGTATCGCTGCAGAGCAGGAAGAGCGCGAGTTCTATGAACACAAAGCGCCGCAGGAATGGCTCAATGCTCTGGCGCCGCTCGGCACAGATGAGCACAAGCCGTTTCTGGAAGCCGCTCCTTACCTGATCGTAGTCTTCGCCCAGAGCTATGGCTTGCTGCCGGACGGTAGAAAGGTGAAGCACTACTATGCCCAGGAGTCAGTCGGTATCGCTACCGGAATTCTCATTACTGCTCTTCACCTCGCCGGGTTGGTCTCGCTCACCCACACTCCGAGTCCCATGGGCTTTCTAAACCAGATTTTAGGCCGGCCAGCGCAAGAGCGACCCTTCTTGATTCTGGTGGTTGGTTATCCGGCAGATGAAGCGACCGTACCGGCGCTGACGAAAAAGCCTTTAGAGGAAATCGCAACCTTTCTATGAGCAATTCTTGTCTCGTTGGGGAAAGCGGCAATGAAGAATTATAGCGAAATTAGCAATGTTACTAAAAAAAGATAACTTTGCTAATTTCGCTATAATTGAGTACTGGCTCGTCTATGGATCCCATCGTTAACCCTTACTCTCCAGGTGCTGGCAGCCCCCCTCCCGAACTTGCCGGACGTGACAAACTTCGTGAGCAGGTCCGGGTTGCAATTGCACGCATTCGCCGTGGCAACTCTGCAAAGAGTGTTTTGATGGTCGGGCTGCGCGGGGTTGGAAAGACAGTGCTTCTCGACCGTATGAAAAGCGATGCCGAGCAGGTTGGAGTCTATACACTTCGCTTTGAAACTCCGGAGAATCGCTCTCTGCCGGCCCTGCTGGCTCCACAACTCCGCTCGGTGCTGCTCCGGCTGAGTCGAGTTGAGTCGGCTAGAGACTTAGCCCAACGCGGGCTTAGGGCTCTTGCCGGGTTCGCAAGGGCGCTGAAAGTTAAATACAGTGATATCGAGGTCGGGATAGATTTCGATGAGGAGCCGGGGTTGGCCGACAATGGCGATCTGGAGATCGACCTGACCGCGTTGCTCGAAGAGGTTGGGCTCGCTGCTCGAAATGCGGAAACGGCCGTCGTGCTCTTCATCGACGAACTTCAATACCTCGAAAACGATCAGTTTGCTGCACTGATCTCCGCGCTCCACCGGTGTGCGCAAAGTAATCTTCCACTGACTGTGGTCGGTGCTGGATTACCTCAATTAAGAGGTCTTGCCGGTAATGCGAAATCGTACGCTGAAAGGCTATTTGACTTTCCCGAGATAGGGCCCTTGGCGCCCCTGGAAGCAGCAACAGCAATCGTCAAACCTGCCAAAGAGCAGAGCGTCGAGTTTACGCCTGAAGCGATAGATCAGATTGTTTCTTCAACACGAGGATACCCGTACTTTCTGCAGGAATGGGGCAAGCACGCATGGGATGTGGCCGACCGGAGTCCTATTACACTCCCCAACGTTTCAGCGGCGTCCATAGAGGCCGTCGCTGCCCTGGACGAGAGTTTCTTCCGCGTTCGATTCGATCGCCTTACTCCAGCTGAAAAAAAATATCTGCGTGCCATGGCCGAGCTTGGACCCGGTCCTCATCGCTCTGGAGACATTGCACAGATCCTCAGCAAGAGAGTGAATTCTCTGGCTCCACTTCGCCAGGGACTTATCACCAAGGGAATGATCTGGAGTCCGAGTCACGGGGACACTGCCTTTACCGTTCCGATTTTCGATGAGTTCATGAAGCGGATCATGCCTGGATCGGAATGGAAGACCGAATGAGACTGAAGGGCTTCCTGACCGGAGCTATTGGACTTTTTGCAGCAGCTCGGGGATCGACGCCGCTGCGAAATCAGCGCAGCCAAATTGTGGACAGCCAGCCACAGCTAGTGGCGACCCTGCCCAGCGGATTCCTGATAGATTATCTTGCCTGCCCTAATGGTGTATCGCACTCGTGAGAACGCGGCCATATCGACGCGCGGGTCACCATCGAAAACGGTAAGGTCCGCTTGCATGTTTTTTGCAACCCGGCCTTGGCGTTCGCTGAAGCCGAACCGCCGCGCCGGGTTGGTCGTCAGCGTAGCGAGAATCTGAGAAAACGTCATACCGGCGCGCTGCATGAGTCGGTATTCCTCAGCGGTATCGAATTGATAGATATAGCCGGCATCTGTCCCAAAAAGAATCTCACCGCCGGCAGCAGCATAGGCGTTAAGCCTTGCCACTGCGCGATCGATGAATTTCTCCCGCTGCTTGGGGGATAGACCAGCCTTCTTCCCCTCCACGTCGAACAAAGTAAGAGTGGGAATGAGTGCCATGTGGGCCGCCAGCATTCGTTGGATCAGCGTCTGGGACTAGGGCTGATCGTCCGATGTCACGTGGGCGAGCACATCGACTCCGCTGTTGAGGGCGACTTCCACGCCGGCTCTATTAGAGGGATGCGCGAATACGGGGCGGCCCAGCCTGTGAGCCTCTTCGACGATGGCTTTCGCCCGGTCGAGCGGCATTATGAGGATATCATCTTGCTGGATCGAGCCGGCGAAGATCTTGATGCCGTTAACGCCATTATGGATCTGCTGGCGCACTCTTTGGACTGCGGACGCAGTCGTCGGATCATTGGGAAATGCGATGTCATTCTGCTCGAGATACGCTCGGACGTAGACCGGGATCCCGTGCAAGGGAAAGAAGGGCTCGCCAACGGTTAGGATCAGTGGACCGGAGACACTGCCTGCTGCAACGCGGGTGCGTATAGCATTGGTGTTGGCAAGCGTCGAAGCAAGATCGAAGACCTTTGTGAAGCCCCAGCGAGTGAACATTTCCTGGAGCGCCGAGCTTAGCTGAGCATTCGTCTTTTGCTGCGAGTGAAGAAGGTTCACCGGAAGAATGTGGACGTGGCTATTCCAGAGCCCGGCGGTAACGCTCATGCCTGCGCAATCGATAACCGTGGCGCCGCGTGCGATCTCAACAGGATTGGCTGATGCCGGCAACGACACTGAAGCAATGCGTTTATTTTGCAGGACGATGGTTGCATTCTCGAGAGGCGCAGCTTCCGGCGAAGGATAGACCCGTGCGTGAACCAGGAAGAGGTCCGCTGCTCGACCGGTCTGCGCGATCAGCAGCACGAAGAGAGAACACGCCAAGCCTAGAAAAATTCTCATGCACGAAGGATAAGCCGGGCGGTGTACCCGGCCGGTGGACCGGGCGCGCCTGTCTTCGAGATCGAGCAAAGAGAACGAGCAAATAGAATGAGCAAAGCGATACTAGAAGCTGAGGAGATAGCCGGCCAGAATGGCAACGCATCCGCTCATCGAGAAATCACCGGCGTCGGCCTACGTCGACGAAAGCCGCTATGAAAGAATCGACGGCCAACTGGTTCCGCGACCCGTGCCCGGAGAAGTTCACGCGCAAGTTCAAGCAAATCTAGTCTTGCTGCTCAGAGAGCAAGCTAAGAAATTGGTAGGCAAAGCCCTTCCAGAATGGTCAGTGACACGTCCGGAAACACGAGAGTGGCCGGAGCCAGACTATCTGACCCCTGACATTACGTTTGCCCTTTCGCCAGTCAGGACGGCGAAGAATGGTCACTTACTGCCGCCCGCTTTCCTGGCTATTGAGATAGCTTCTCCGCATCAGGAAGACCTGTTTCGCAAGGCTCAACTGTATGCCGCCTGGGACGTGGCACACGTCTGGATCATTAATCCGCAGACCAGAGAGTGCTTCGAATATCACGGTGGGAATCAATTGACAATCGTCCAGGATGAGATCAGAGCCGGAGAGGTAAGGCTGCGTTTAAACGATCTATTCGAGGGTCTCGACTAAAAGTCGGAGGCGGCCTGAACTATTTCCTGTCCAAACAGAACCGTGCATCCGGCGCGGCAAGCGGCGCAACCTCTTCGTCCTGGCGATAAGCCCTGATGCTGGTGTATACACCGCTGTTCGGTTCGCGATGAACGACCAGTTGCTTCTTCTGTATGTCGACCACCCAATACTCCATAATTCCGGCCCGGGCGTATAGCTTCGCTTTCACGCCAAGATCGAACCTAACGGTTGAATCAGAGATCTCGATTGCGAGCAAAATGTCCTCCGGTTGTGGGTTGGAGGAGTATGTTTCAGAAGGCTCGCGAAGCACTTTCAGGTCTGGCTCAGGCTCATTGCGTAGGTTGTCGTCTTTCGCGACATCGTTAGGCGATTCTGACTCGACCCGTTCTGCACCGAAAGTCTTCCGCAGCCATTCGTGAACCCGGCTTTGCCAAATCACGTGCGGGCGCTTCTTTCCCATCCGGTCGATCAACTCGCCATTGATAAGTTCGAGTTTCTCTGCGTTCGGAAAGCCGAGGTCTACCAGCGTGTGAGCTTCCTCCCGCGTCCAAACTTTGCGCGGGATCTCCACATCTGTCTCGACAATGCCGACGATAGTCTGCATGGGGATATTTTAGGCGGCGCGCCGTTAACTCGCCTTATATTCGACAAAAGCGAGCGCAGCCGAGTTCAGGCAATACCGCAGGCCATCCGGCTCCGGACCATCGTGAAACAAATGCCCCAGATGCGCGCCGCACTTGCGGCAGAGGACTTCTGTTCGTACTTCAGCCAGCGAGCGGTCTTCGCGCATGTTCACGTTCTCAGCGGCAATAGGCGCGGTAAAGCTGGGCCACCCTGTTCCGGATTTGAACTTCTGCTCGGACCGGAACAACGCCAGTCCGCAACAAAGGCACCTGTAGAGCCCGGCGCGGTGCGCGTTCCAGAAACGATTCGCGAAAGGAAACTCGGTGGCTCCGCGGCGCGTCACCGCGTAAGCCGTGATGCCCAATTGCTCGCGCCACTGTACATCGCTCTTGACGATGCTGCGCAAGGTACGCGCTCCAAGCTTCCGGCCGCTATCGGAGAAGAGAACTAAATTGACGGGCGGTCCCTGGCCGCTGACGCCGGCATCGGCTAGAGACTGGGAGCGCGGTCTAAACAAGAGCCACAATCCACCTAACGCGAAAGGTGCAACGATCAACGCGCGGCGCGACAACCCAACATTGGAGGGTGTGGCGAGCGCGCGATCATCGGAAATACTGAGCAAGTTGCCTCTCTTCCATTACACGACATCTGTAAGAGACGTGCGTAATCGCTACGCTTGAGTGATGGCCAACGGCATAAATCACGAGGGGATTCGGCGGGAATTAGAGAGCATCTCCGCGAGCGCGAAAGCGCGCAATAACAAACGGATCGGACTCTCGCTGCTGATTGCCGCCTTAATAGCCCTGCTGCTGTGGAAAACGCAGTGGCCCGCCATCCAGCCCGGCTTGGGTATTTTGCTGGCAGGCCAGATTGGACTAGCTGGATTTCTGGCCTATCGCAACAGCCAGCTAAAGCAATTCGACGGCACGGAACGCGAGGCGGATGTGGGCGCTTTTTTTGCCGGCGAAGAGGCCGCGCTCACGCGATCGACGCTGCTCGAGAACGGCTCGCGGCTGCTCGGCTTTGCGGCGTTGGCGTTTGGCTTCTGGCGATCGACCGGCAATCTGGTTCTGGCGCTGGCGCTGGGCGTCATCTATCCAGTGGTCGTTTATTGGGGCCTGGCGCGCGCCAACAGCCGCCGGGCCAGGGTCCGGTTGCGCGCTCAACAGCAACGGCTGCAAGCGCTTAGCCAAGACCCGGATCACTTATAATCTAAGATCCAGTAAGTTAAGATCCAGGTTTCCCGTCGAGGAGAAACTGACCAACATGCGAACCAAGAGATTTGCCATAGCAGGAGCATTCCTGGCATTCGCGATAGCGTGGACCGCGCAATCGCAGGAGCCGAAGAAGAAGTTGCCCGGGGAGGACTGGGTTTCTCTGTTCAACGGCCACGACCTTACGGGATGGACAAAGATCGGGGATGAAAGCTGGACGGTGGAAGATTCCATGATCCACGGGAAGGGCGTGACCAAGGATTACGGGTACTTGCAAACCGAAAAATCCTTCAAGGATTTCCAGCTCTCGCTGAAGTTCCGCTGCGAAGGCGACGGCAACAGCGGCGTTTTTTTCCACACCGCTTTCAAACCCGGCACTGCCGAGATAACCAAAGGGCTGCAGTTTGAAGTAGACTGCACCATTGGCCAGCACACCGGCGGCCTCTATGGCGACGGCCGCAAGTGGATCGTTTGGCCGGCTCCGGAGAACGAGACGGTGGTGCGTCTTGGAGAGTGGAATGAGTATCTGCTGGAGGTTGTGGGCAATCGTTACCGGGCGCGGCTAAATGGTGTTCAGATGGTAGATTTCACCGATCCGTCGCCGAAGTCGTTCGAAGGCCCGATAGCGCTGCAGCTGCATGCGGGAGGCAGGGGCAACATGAATTTCCGCGACATCATGGTTCGCGATCTTTCGAGTCAATGACGCTTATGAAGCGCAATTCCCTCACCGTCGCGTGGCTTGTCCTGGCCACTCTGCCGGCTGCGAGAGCGGCAAGCAAACTCGATCAATTCAGCCAGGAATTTTGGGCTTGGCGAGCGGTTGAACAGCCTTTTACCACCGACGATATTCCACGCCTGGAACGGCCGGCTGGTTTCACCATCGATTGGTCGGCCGGTACGGTGGCAAAACGCAGGTCCGAATTGGCGGAGTTTGAAAAGCGCTGGAAGGCGCTGACTCCCGCGCCGGATTATCCGGTGGCGGATAAAGTTGACTACCGTCTCCTGGGCTCTGCTCTGGCGCGAGTTCGATGGGAGTTCGATATTGCGCAGGGTTGGAAGCGCAATCCGCTCTTTTATGTCGATCAGACTCTGGGCAGCGTCTACGCGCTGCTGCTGCCGCCTCCGCCCTTCGATGCCGAACGCCAGAAACAGCTGGTCAGCCGCATGAACTCCGTGGGACAAACGCTAACGGCCGCGCGAGCGAACCTGACGGACATGCGTGCGCCGTTCGTGCGCCTGGCCATTGACTCACTTGCCGGCTTGCCGGGCAGAACCGGCACAATGGTGCAATTCCTGAGTCCCTATCTGTCGCAGGACACCGCAGTAGCGTTCAAGCAATCTACCGATTCAGCGGTAAGAGCGCTGAACGATTACCGTGTGTGGCTGCAGTCGAAGCTTCCCTCCGCGCGGGCGGAAACGGCCATCGGACGCGACAATTACCTGCTGTTCCTGCGCCAGGTTGCGCTGATGCCTTATACGCCAGAGCAATTGCTGGACATGGGCCATCAGGAGTGGGGGCGCTCGGTGACGTTCGAAGCCCTGGAGAAGAATCGCCACGCGAACGTGCCACCGCTCCCTCTTTTCGCCGATCAGCAGGCGCAAATGATTCGCGAGGAAAACGACGAACGCAAGGCGCGCGAGTTTCTGGTGAAGCAAAAACTTCTCAGCGTTCCCGATTGGGTGCAACACTACCGCAACCTTCCCGTTCCGGCTTATGTGAAGCCGTTCGCGGATCTGGGCGTTACCGATGACCTGACGAGCGCGTCGCGGCTGGAAGACAATGGAACCAGCTACATCAACGAGCCCAGTCCCAAGCTGGGATTCTTCAGCCTGTCGACCGCGCACGATCCCCGTCCCATCCTGGTACACGAAGGCGTACCCGGGCATTATTTCCAGCTCACTCTGAGCTGGGCCAATCCGGACGACATGCGCCGTCACTACTATGACTCCGGGGCGAACGAAGGCATCGGATTCTATGCCGAAGAGATGATGCTTCAAGCGGGTTTCTTCGACGACAGTCCCCACACGCGCGAGACTATCTACAGCTTTATGCGGCTGCGGGCGCTGCGTGTCGAGGTCGACGTGAAACTGGCGCTCGGCCTGTTCACCCTGGAGCAAGCGGCCGATTACCTAACGCGAACGGTCCCGATGGATCATGCTACGGCGATTCAGGAAGCGGCGTTGTTTGCGAGCACTCCCGGGCAGGCGATCTCTTACCAGATTGGAAAGATTCAGATCATGGATCTGCTGTCGGACGCGCGACGGGCGCAAGGGGACAAATTCACTTTACAGAAATTCCATGATTTCGTTTGGACCAACGGGAATGTTCCCCTTTCGCTGCAGCGCTGGGAGATGCTCGGCGACGATCGCGACGTGCCTCCACTTCAAGCAGCCTCACAATAGAATCAACAACTTAAACCGGGTCTGTCCATATTAGGGCGGGTCTGTCCCTATTTTTTTGGGACGCGATTTTGGGCATAGATATTACCCTCGATCATCGCCTTCGATCAGCGTCGGCAAGTCTTTCGCGTCTTGATTGGTTGGGAACAAGAGATTCTGCTGACGGAAGTGTGCCCTTCGAAATAGCCGAAGGCTTCGAGTCAATAGAATCAATAACTTATACGGGGTCTGTCCCTATTTCGGGGGGTCTGTCCCCATATTCTAGCTACAGTAGGACCGGTTGAAACCGAGGAGTAGATCCGTTTGGGGCGGCCCGGTCAGCCTTCGATCAGCGTCGGCAGGTCTTTGGGAGTCTTGATCGGTTCGGGCCGCAGAATACTCATTGCGACCCCCACGGCGACCACCACTAGACTGCCCAAGACGTTGTACCAGAGGAACGAGAGGCTGGTAAACGCGGCGGCGCAGAAGATGGCGGCTTCGCCGGCGAGCACTCCGAGGAATGCAGCCGTACCGCCCACCTTCGGGAAAATGAAGGCTAGTGCGAAGACGCCCAGCATGCCGCCATAGAACAGCGATCCGACGATATTGACCCGCTCGATCAGCGCGCCGAAGCCGCGACCGCCAACGATGGCGAAAGTGACCGCGTAAGCACCCCAGAAAACCGTAAGCGCGCGCGACGCCAGCAGGTAATGCCGGTCGTCCCGATCGCGAACTAAATAGCGTTTATATAGATCAATCACCGACACAGTTGCCAGCGAATTGATTTCCCCCGAGGTGGAACCCATCGAAGCCGAGAAAATCACCCCAATCAAGAGGCCGATTAAACCCACCGGCAGAAAATCCTGGATGAACGAGAGGAAGATATAGTTCGTGTCGTCGAAACGGCCTCCCCCATGCAGATTCCCAACCGCGTCGAGAGCCCGCTCGCGCTGCGCCTTGAACTCGGTCTGCGCGGAGAGGAAAGCATCAGCGGAACCAGCTTGCGCCTTCCCGTCGTGAAAGGTTTTGGCCAGATCCAGCGCTGCCGCCCGGCGCTTCTCGAAAGAGCCGCGGTACCCCGATTCGAGAGCCGTCCATTGCGGCGACTTCTGCAGTTTGTCTGCTTCGGCCGGCTGGTAAATCATGGGACCGGGGGTGAACAGTGACAACGTGAAAACCATGGCTCCGATGAACAGGATGAAGAGCTGCATCGGCACCTTAACGATGGCGTTGAAGAGCAAGCTCAGCCGGCTTTGGGCAATGGAGCGCCCCGTCAAGTAACGCTGCACCTGGCTCTGATCGGTACCGAAATAAGCCAGTGCCAGAAAACCGCCGCCCAACAAGCCGCTCCAAAGGTTATAGCGGTCGCTGAAATCCAGATGAAAATCGATCATTTTCAGGCGTCCGGCGGCGCCCGCCAGATGGATCGCGTCACTTAAACCAACTTCTCGCGGCAGGGCATGTATAACCACGAAGACACTTAGCAGCAACGCGAAGAAGATCATGGTCATTTGCTGGACATCAGCCCAGGTCAGAGCCTTGATGCCTCCGGTGGCTGTGTAGAGCACGACCAGCGCTCCGATAGCCACCGTAATCCACCGGTCCGACCATCCGAGCACCGACGACAGCGCAACGGCCGGAGCGTAGAGCCCAATGCCAGCCGACAAGCCGCGCTGAATCAGGAAAACGATGCTAACCAGGGCGCGAGTCTTCGAATCGAAGCGCCGCTCGAGGTATTCATAGGCCGTGTAGACCCGGGCCCGGTGGAAGATCGGTACTGCGGTGGCGCATAGAATGACCATGGCGATCGGCAGGCCGAGATAGAACTGCACGAAACGCATGCCATCCACAAATCCCTGGCCGGTAGTGGAAATGAACGTTACGGCGCTGGCTTGAGTCGCCAGAATGGACAGCCCCATGGCGTACCAGGGCATGGTCTTTCCGGCCAGTAGATACTTGTCGACTGTGGAACTGCCCCGTCCCCGGTAGAGCCCGTAACTCACCAGAAAAATGAGCCAGGCAACAAACACCACCCAATCGAGCGGCCTCACGCGAGGTCTTTCTTCAGCGCAGAGACACGATGAGCGGTCAACTTACCGGAAATGGACTCGCCCTGGCGGACCGCTCGACCTACGTGGACTTCGCTCAGGGATTCCATCCTGCGCAGCTCGGCATAGTAGTGCTTAGCGGTTCCCAGACCGGTAATGATCTTAATCTGTGGCCCGGTTTTCAACTGAAGCGGGACTAGACTCGCCAGCGGATATTGGCCGCCAATACGGATCAGAATACGATCGATGGACGAAAACGTTTTCAGTGTGTCGATGGCCGTTTCAGGATGGGTCACGTGTTCAAAGGCGCGATGGAACGTGATCGGCGTCGTAGGCGCCACGTCAACCAGGCGAGACAATGTTACTGCATCCACTTCGCCGCTGCGCGTGAATCCCATCACCAGCCCCGCGATAGGCAGACCGGAGACGGCTTCGATTTGGCGCGTTAGCAGATCCATTTCAGCGTCGCTTTCAATCGCCATGCCGCCGTTCTCCCGGATCATCACGCGCACCGGTATCCTTACAGCGGTTAATACTTGCTCGGTGAGGGAGACTGAGGGCGTGAGCCCTCCCTGGTCGAAGGCCCTAATCAATTCCAGGCGATCGGCGCCTCCGGCTTCTGCTTCCCTAGCTTCCGCGAGTGAGGTAACGATAACCTCGAGCAATTTAGGCAAGTTGAAATGTCTCTACTCAGGAACCGCTAAATCCGGGACAGCATTCTGGTCGCAACTGCCAGAATTGCGATCAGCAGAAACAGATAGATCAGCACGAAAGTGTACACTCGGAGCCAAGTACCCAAAAACGGAGGGCCCTCCTCCGTCTTCGGCGGTTTTGCGGGAATCGGATCGATTTCCATTCTTCCTATCGAGATTTTATAGCCGGCCAAGGCTTGTTAGCAGGTCACCGGACGGATTCAGTAATTTCCGTAATCCGCACAAAGCATAACCTGGGTTACTCTAAGAGTTACATCTTTGTTGTTTCGCGCAGAATGAGCTAGGCGTCTGCCGGGCGGACCAGCTGTCCCCCGCTTGGGTTGCGCCTTGCTGGAAATCGGCTACACTTAAATCCTTTGGCAAACCAGACCTCGTGGCAAGGAACTAACGTCCTCATTATTGACGACGAAGAATCGCAGCGCACCCCTTTGGCGGCGATGATTTCAGCATGGGGCTTCAATGTCGAAACAGCAGCCGATGGACAAGAAGCGCTTGATAAGCTTTCGGGCTTTCCTGCGAATGTGATTGTTACCGATCTGATGATGCCGCGCATGGATGGTTTCGAACTATTGAAGCGCCTCAATTCCGACGGCAATACCGTGCCGGCTATCGTTCTGACTGCCTTCGGCAATATCGAGACCGCGATTCAAACCACGCAGGATCTGGGAGCTTACTGGTTTCTGGAGAAGCCAATTCAGTCCGCGGCCATGCGTGTCCTGCTGGAGCGGGCCGCTTCGCAAAGCCAGTTGACCGTAGAAACCGAACGTTTGCAGCGCCAGCTCTCCAATTCCGGTGTTCTGGTGGATATGGTGGGCAGTTCTCCCCAGATGCAGCAAGTGTTCAACATCGTCCAACAGGTTGCGCCCAGCAAAGCGGCAGTTCTGGTGGTAGGGGAGAGCGGAACCGGCAAAGAGTTGGTGGCGCGCGCAATTCATCAGCTCAGCGGCCGCCGCACCGGTCCATTCGTGGCGATCAATTGCGCGGCTATGCCGGAAACGTTGATGGAAAGTGAGTTGTTCGGGCATGAGAAGGGTTCCTTCACGGGAGCTCTAGAACGCCGCGCCGGGTGCTTCGAACTGGCGCAGCACGGCACCCTGCTGCTCGACGAACTGGCCGAAATGCCGTCGGGAACGCAGGCGAAACTGCTTCGCGTTCTCGAAGATTCGCGGGTCCGGCGTCTGGGTGGAAAGAGCGAACTCTCGGTGGACGTACGGGTGATTGCGGCCACGAATCGCAATCTGGACGACGCGCTGAAGAAAGGCGACTTGCGTGAAGACCTCTATTACCGCCTGAATGTTTTCCAAATTGCCCTGCCTCCTCTGCGCCAGCGGATGAGCGACCTTCCTGTCTTAGCAGAGACGTTGATCACCCACCTCAATCGCAAGCATGATTGCCACGTGACGTATGCCACCCAGGAAGTGATGGAGGCGTTCCGTAAACACCAGTGGCCGGGAAATGTAAGAGAACTGCGCAACATTTTGGAGCGCGCCGTCATCATGGCAGGCGAAGGCGCTATTCAAATGGCTCACCTCCCGTATGACTTCGGCGTGCAGGTGGGCTCCCGTCCACCGGCCCAGGTTTTCGAGCCGGAAAGCGTGCGCCTTCAAGTGGGCACCACGGTAGGCGAAGCCGAAAAAGCGCTCATTCAAGTGACCTTGCAACATACGAAGAACAACAAGACCCGTGCCGCGGAAATTCTAGGCATCAGTCTAAAAACGCTCTTCAACAAGCTGAAGGAATACGGCGCTTCCTCCGATCAGGCAGAGTAACCAGCCGCCTTTCGTAGTACGTTTCTAGATCAATAACGGCTTAGAGTCGGCTACGACCGTAACTCAAGGGTTTCGGCTGAAAGTTTACAACCTTTTCGACCAACGTAAGAACGGACCAGACCGTAGCGAACGACTAAAAGTTCGTTGGCTTTCCGGATCGCAGAGCTATGACGCACATATTCGATTTTCGGGAGAACTGGTCGAAATGCGAAATGAGCCGAGGGAAGCGTTTGTCGAGGTCACGACCGCTTATCCAAGAAACGATCACTTGGCGCGTCGCGAGCTTCACGAACGTGGCATGACCTGGGGGGGAAACGAAAAAGATCATAGCCGCCGAGAAAAAACCGGAGCAAGAGTAAGGCTACTTCTTCAACTTTGCGGCTCTTGAGATCTCGGCTTCCTCTCTTGTTTAGAAAACCCGGCTTTCGTCCAATAGCTGTGTACTGTCCCCGGGCCGTTTACCGGCAAACAAAAATCCCCTTCCGTTATCTTTCGCTGTCAACGCAAAATAGAAATGTCCTATTTTCTGCCAAATAGAAATGTCCGGTTTTGAAGCGGCAGGGGAGAGTTCAGGTTTAAAGTGAGATTGATTCTCGGCGGGGTCGCGCCCGTTGAGAAGAGGCAAGGCCGAAGCGATGGAGTTGGCTCCGGAGTAAACGGCAGCAGGCCCTCGGTTCAGGAAATCCAGTGAGGTTTCCGCCGAGGGTTTTGTTTTTGGAAGCGGATTTATTCTGGTGAAACTTCGGAGCGGAGGCCTTGCATAAAGTGAACGCGAAGACGGCTGGGCTGGTTTTGCCCAGCCTACCTTAAGGAGGTTTTGCCGCGGGTATCGTTCTTGCCCAAGCGAAAATTCTTCATCCATCCGCTTTTGCGCGGCGCTACTTTGCGAGGACGCGGCTTGGCTTTGACCGGAACCACCTTGGGGCGAGGTAAACATTCGTTCACCGCTAGATAACGATCCCGGAATCGTACCGCCAGCGTGCCATCGAGGCGTTTTTCCACGCGTACCGTGCCGCCACGCAAGCCGGCTCGGATATCTGCGCGCTGCACCTGATAGAGCTTGTTTTCGAAACGGAGTGTGTAGTCGTTGGCGACCTGCCGGGTTTCGACATGGCTGAGACTGGCCGGAAGCGAATGCTCTGGGCCCAACGGACGATGCGCATTGTCGGCCACCGCCGGCACGACGCCGATCGTCTGGTTCCACCACGGCAAGAACTCGTTTTCCAGGTACGCATTGGCCTGGACGAGCGTCTTGGCCTTGGCTACTCGCAAGCCCTTCACTAAGCGATCTTGCGCTGTGCCAAATCCACGCTCGACGCGTCCTTTCGCTTGCGGCGAATGCGCGCCGATCCACTCGATATTCAGTTCTTTCAAGGCGCGCCCAATCTGAGTGGGCGGCAGCTCCGGACGATCCTTGCCGACCACCTCGCCGCGCCTGGTTTTCGGCAGGTTGGCGAACAAAGTGGCCTTGTCGGTATAGAAGCTCAGCGGCCTTCCGTTCTGGTTCAGATAGCTCTCCAGTAACCGCATGTTCTCTTCGGTCGAGTCGTGGGTTACAAAGTGCGCCAGCAAGCGGCTGGTCGCATCGTCGATCATGCCGATCAAGTACAGCTTCGGGCCACGGCCCTCCAGCCAATCGTGTTCGCTGGTATCCCACTGCACCAGTTCCCCCAAACGGCTGCGGCGCGCCCGCCAAGTGTGCACCCTCTCTACGCGCTTCCGCTTCGCCCGCCACAGCCCGCTGGCCATCATCCAGCCACGCACTGTCTCGCGGCTCACCGCGATGTCGTGCTTCTGCTCCAGATACTCGCACGCCAACGCCGGACCGAAGCCTCGGTACACGTCCTGACTCAGAATCTGGATGGCCTTCTTCTCTAGCTCGCCGGCTAGCTTGCGGTTGGAGCGCCGTCCTCGCCCCGCGTGCACGACCGACTTGTCGCCGCGCTCTTGCAAGCCCTGCAGCATACGCCGCACTTGCCGCTCGCTTACTCCGATCTCGCTCGCTGCCTCCTTCTGCGTGATCAGTCCCTTCTTGGCTTTCTTCAGCGCAACCAGCCGATCGCGCTCCTTCTGTGTCATCAGGAGTTGGTCCGTTTCCAACTCCCCAGCGTGCCTCTGTCATTAGGACATTTCTATTTGGCACCAGTAGGACATTATCACTTTGCTGCGACATCCGTTATCTTTCGCTTGACTCCCCAGCCGTAATCGCAGACAATTCTCTTAGACGTCTGGGGAACAACGACCTATGGGCAGAGACGCTCTTCAAGGCACACTCGATCTTTTGATTCTGCGAACACTCGCTCGCGGATCCGACCACGGATACGGAATCACGTGCTCCATTCTGGCAGCCTCGCAAAACCAGTTGAGAGTGGAAGAGGGTTCGCTCTATCCAGCTCTGCGGCGCATGGAAGTGGACGGCCTAATCAAAGCGGAGTGGAAGAAGACGGAGAATAACCGGCGCGCTCGCTATTACGGGCTGACCGCGGCAGGCAAGAAGCGCTTGAAAGATATAGTGGAGCGCTGGCAGGAGCATACGGCGGCTGTTGCTAACTTTCTCGAGTCGATCTGAAGGTGATTTATGCTGCGCAGATTTCTGAACCTATTCCGGCAAAAGCAGCTTTCCCAGGATATCCGGGAAGAGCTCGAGTTCCATCGCTCGCAAACCACGGGGCGTCTTGGCAATGCGACCCGCATTCAGGAGCAGATGCGCGAAGCGAGCATCCTGACATGGCTGGAAACCTTGCTGCAGGATCTTCGCTATGGAGTCCGGCAGCTGCGTAAATCGCCAGTGCTTCTTACGGTTGCGGTTCTGTCGCTGGCGCTCGGTATTGGGGCTAATACAGCAATCTTCACGCTATTGAATACGGTGATGCTGCAGAATCTGCCGGTGCGCGATCCGGGGCGCCTGGTTCTGTATTACGACGGCATCGATACAGGAGTTTACAGCGGAGACGGGTTCTCGAGTAACATGCTCTCTTTTCCGCTGTGGGAGTATCTGAAAGCGCATAACAAATCTTTCACTGGAATGTCCGTGTTCAGGCAGGGCGTTGATCGCGTGACGATGCACATTGCCGGATCTACAGATTCAGGGCCGCGCGAAAAGGCGACGGCGCATTTGGTCTCGGGAAATTACTTCGGCGTACTGGGTGTAGACCCCGCGATTGGCCGCGTTCTGCGGCAGAGTGACGATACGCCGGCGGCAACTCCGGCTGCCGTCATTAGCTATAACTTCTGGCGCGACCGCTTCCGTCTCGATCGCCACATCATCGGGAAAGTAGTCGTCCTGAATGGCACCTCGTTCAGCATTGTGGGGGTCGCAGCCCGCGAATTCTTCGGCGAACGCATCGAATGGCCCCCGGACTTTTGGGTCCCGCTCTCGTTTCAGCCGCAGATCCTACAGGAAAAATCGTGGCTAACTGCGCGAGACGTCTACTGGCTGAATTCGATAGGAAGGCTCGCGCCAGGCGAGACGCTGCACAGCGCGCAAGCAGCGTTTAACGTGCAGGTGCATCGATTCAACGCGGAGATGGCGGGACCACATCCCACGCCCAAGACGCGCCGGAAAATGGACCGTGTTCACGTGACGCTGAAACCGGGAGGCAGCGGCATTTCCGGGCTACGGTTTCGTTACTCCGAGCCGCTCCATCTTCTGATGGCGGTGGTGGGCGTGGTGCTGCTGATTGCCTGCGCCAACATCGCTACTCTTCTGCTGGCGCGCGATGCGGCTCGACGCCCTGAGTTTCTAGCGCGGCTGGCGCTGGGTGCGTCGCCGATTCGCTTGCTGCGGCAAGTGCTGACGGAAAGCATCTTGTTGTCGGTGATCGGCGGCATCGCCGGCTCTGCCTTAGCTTGGTGGGGCGTGAAACTGCTGGCACGCCTGCTCCAAGTGAGCCCAGTTGTAAAGATCAGACCCGACCCGCTGGTGCTTGCGTTCACAATTGGCATTTCGCTTCTCACCGGAGTGGTTTTCGGCCTCATCCCAGCCGTTCGTTCCAGCCGATTAGATCTGCGGCCTGGAAGTGCGTTCCAGCCAGCGGGCTTTGGCAGAAAACGCATCAGCAGCACGCAGGCGCTGATCGTTTTGCAAGTTGCGCTCTCTCTTACGTTGTTGCTGAGCTCCGGCTTGCTCGCCCATAGCTTGTTGGCTTTAAAACGGCAGGAACTCGGCTTTAAGCCGGAGAATGTGCTGCTGGTGAAAACGGACTTTCGTTTAGCGGGGTATCAGATGGACGAGCTATACCCGCTCTATCGCGAGATCGATGCCAGGCTGAACGAGATACCCGGCGTCGCATCAGCTACGGTGGCAAGATTCTCGCCCATCAGCGGCAATACGTCCACCAACAATATTTCCATTCAGGGCTTTACTCCGCGTTCCGGCCAGGATGTGGAGACCAACAGCGATGACGTGGGGCCGGGCTTTTTCGAAACCCTCGGCATTCCTCTATTACTCGGCAGAACCATCGATGAACGCGATACACCGGCATCGCCGCTGGTAGTGGTGGTCAACGAAGCATTCGTAAGAAAGTATTTCCCCCATCAGAATCCTATCGGGCAGCACCTGATAACCGGAGCGCCTTTCAAGCCGCCAGGGTACGAGATTATCGGCGTAGTGGGCGACTCGAAATATTCAGACCTTCGTGAAGAGCCAAAGCCGATGACGTTTTTCTCCGTCTGGCAAACGCAAAGAAATAACTCGTTCGTGTATGCCGGGGAGTTGATTGTCCGAACCTCGCAGCCGGTTTCCACAGTTGGTGCTGACGTCCGGCGGACATTGAAAAGCATCAGCAACAGGCTTCCAATACTCAAAGAGACCACCCTCTCGAAGCAGATTGACGATACGCTGCAGCAGCAGAAGTTGATCACCAGCCTGTGCAGCGCTTTCGGAATTTTGGCGCTGATTCTGGCTTCGGTCGGCATCTATGGCACAGTCGCCTATTCGGTAGCGCGAAGGACCACCGAGATCGGTATCCGCATGGCCATTGGAGCCGAGCGAAAGCATGTGCTGTGGATGATGCTGCGGGAATCGGTCGCGTTAATGATAGTGGGCATCGTAATCGGGCTTCCGCTCGCGCTGGCGGCGGCACGCTGGATCAAGAGTTTTCTCTTCGGTGTTCCCTTCAGCGACCCGCTGGCGATTGCCGGCGCTGTTTTCCTGATCGTCCTGTTAGCTTTCGTCGCGGCGTACCTTCCAGCGCGCAGAGCGACAAAGATCGATCCCATCCGGGCACTGCGTTACGAGTGAGATTCGCGTTACTCAGCAAAAACCAGGACATCGGCACGATGGCCCTTTTTCAGCTTTGCGTCGGCGGTGTAGAAGATCGATTCGGTTGCCTCCGCTAAAGCTATATAAGCGGCGTCGTAACACGTAAAATTGTGCCGTAGTTCCCAAATCCGCGGCAGGAGCGGCGTATGGTCGTAGCGTTCCAGCGGGACATCCGCCAGCGTTGCAATCATCTGTTCCGCGCGATGAGCATCTATATGCCGTCCCGCAGCGAGCCCGCGGAGGGCGCTCAGCACCTCAATATCCAGCAGACACGGAGCGATCAACAAATCACTGCGAATGGATAGAGCCCGCCGGATGGAGGCTGCTAAAAGGCCGTTCGTTAGCAGCTCCACCATTACCGACGCATCTACGACAATCATCGGGAATCCCGCAGTTCACGGATGATTTGCGCAGATGTCAGTTTCGATACCACCGGCTTGTGCTGCGCGGTGCGTTCCAGCCACTCTCGCAGGCTGGGGCGTGCCGCTGTACGCTCCAAATCGCGCTTGATGAAGTCGGACAGGCTCATGCCTTCCTGGGCGGCGCGCGATTTCAAGGTGCTGTGAACGCTGTCTGGGACGTTTCTTACTTGGATCATGGTGGACATGTGCTTAGTATAAACAACATGTTTCACACATGTCCAGCTTTTTTCAGAAATCTCTTATTTGAACGCGAACTCCTGAATCAAGGGCGGATTGCGGCCGTAGTCGCTGAAACGGATCCACATGGGGCGAACTACGAAGTAAGCAATGCCAGGCCATTTTGCGTGCTCCAGGCACTCGGGCCACGCTTTGAAATAGATCTCCCCATAATTTCCCAATCCGGCGGGCTGAAGCTGCCGGGCTTCGCCTTCGAACTGAACGGTTTGCTCTCCCGCCCATCCGAGAACAAAGGAACAGGCTGGCCGCGACAGAAGATTCCGGTACTTGCGGGAACTGCTGACGGTGTCGAAGACGATTTCCAGCTGCGGAGTGACGGCAATGCCGACCAGCGCCGCCTGCGGAGACGACTCGCCTAGCGAGCCGAGAACACCAAGCCTGCAATGCGACATAAAGGCATAGAGATCCGTTTCAGTCATGGCAAAGCTCCAATTTGGACGCATTCGGAACCGCAAAGCTAGCAGCAGCGATATAGTGAACTTTGAGTTTCACGATATGAGTACCCGCCGTGATGCACTTCGCATTTTAACTGGCACATCTGCCGCGCTACCGGCTTTGGCGGCGATCCAGGAGACCAAGGAAGTCGGCAGTCAGCCCGGCCACTTGCATACCGGACCGGCAATCAAGGTACCGGCCCCTTCTGAGCCAACGTTTTTTCAGCCGGCGGAGTTTCAGGTAGTAGAGGCGATGAGCGAGCGCATTATTCCGCGGTCCGATACCCCGGGAGCGAAGGACGCGGGCGTGGCGCTGCTAATCGACAAAGCGATTGTGGCGAAACCATTGCACGGACCGGTGTACCGCGAAGGCATCGCCGATTTGAATGCGCTGGCCGATGGCAGCTATGGCAAGGAGTTCACCGCACTTTCGGAAGCACAGCAGATTGCGCTGTTGACTCCCTTGAGTCTGGATAGCAGCACCTCTCTCGGCGCATTTTTCGAGACCGTAAAGGGCATGACCATCGACGCTTACTATAAGACTGAAGCGGGCTTGAAGACGGAACTCGGCTGGCATGGCAACACTTATCTGAGGGAATTTCCCGGCTGCGATCATCCGGAGCACCAAGAGTAGCCATGCAGGTACAAAAAAGCCCGGAAATTCATGAGGTGGTGATTATCGGCACCGGCGCGGCGGGAGCCATGGCCGCTTGGAATCTGACGCGTCAAGGCGTGAACGTGATCATGCTGGACGCGGGCCGGAAGTTCAGCCGCGGCGAATTCTGGACGCACGTCAAGCCTTGGCAATGGCAGCAGCGGTTAGACGCGGGACAAAAGCCTCCGCCGATCGTGCTCGATCCGGAAGAGCAGCCTTATATCACTCCGCTAGGCCAGAACTTTGCCTTGACGCGGGTCTGGGGCAGAGGCGGAAAGACGAATATCTGGGGGCGTGTGAGCCTCCGTTATTCCGATCTCGATTTTGCCGGGCCGGAGCGCGATGGATGGGAGATTCCGTGGCCCATCCGCTACAAGGACATCGCGCCGTACTACGACCAGGTGGATCAACTGATTGGCGTGTGCGGCGGCGACGACGATCAAGACTCTCTGCCGGGCAGCCGTTATTTTCTGCCTCCTCCGCCCTTGCGGTGTGGCGAGCACATCATAAAGCGTGCGGCTAAAAGCGTGGGCATCGATACGGTGCCGATCCGTCGTGCGGTGCTGACGCGGGAACACAACGGGCATACGAAGTGCCACTATTGCGGCGCCTGTGGAACGGGCTGCGATGTCGGCGCTTTCTTCAATGCATCGGATTACCTGATCGAGCCGGCAATGAAGACGGGCCGCGTAAAGGTGCTGGACAACGCGGTGGCAGCGCGCGTGCTGGTCGACAATGATGGACTGGCGAGTGGCGTTCAATACTTCGACCGTCATTCCAAAGAAGAACGCCGGATTCTGGCGAAGCGAGTAATTGTCGCGGCTTCGTGCGTTGATTCCACGCGTATTCTGCTCAACTCTACTTCGACCCGTTATCCCAACGGGATCGGAAACTCGTCGGATGTCATCGGGCGTTATCTCTCCGAGCAGATCCGGTTTACGATGCGCGGCTTTGCGCCCCAACTGATTGGCGGCAAGGTTTATAACGACGATGGGGTCGGTGGAGCGCACATGTATATGCCGCGCTTCAATCATCGGGATGGCAGAAGGCGCGACTACCTGCGCGGCTTCGGATGCCAGTTCTGGTATACCGGCGCGCAGACCGACCTCTCGTTTGCCAAAACCATTCCCGGATTCGGACCGGAGTTCAAGAAGGCGGTAAAGGCGCGTTATCCATCGGTGCTGGCGCTGCATCCGTTTGGAGAGACGCTGCCGAAGCCGGAGAACCGCATTACGGTAAAAGGATCGCCGCTCGACCGTTACGGCGTGCCGATCTCCCGCATCAGCTATGCAACCGGCGAAAACGAGCGGCGCATGTCGAAGGACATGTACGATACGGTGCTCGAGATTTTGCACGCCGCGAAGGCGGAAGTTTTGCCTTATCAGCCGGGCTATTTGGAGCCAAACGGCAGCGCTATCCACGAGCACGGCACCTGCCGCATGGGTGAGGACCCGAAACGTTCGGCCTTGAACGGCTTCTGCCAGATGCACGACGTGAAGAATGTATTTGTCGTCGACGGATCGGCCTTCACCACGGCTTCGGAGAAGAATCCGACGATCACGATTCTGGCGCTGTCTTGGCGGGCTACGGATTATATGGCTCAGGAGATGAAGCGGGGGAATATTTAGGCCGAACTTCGGTCGAAGTCCTCCCCACACTAAAGTCCGGCCCTACATCTTCGGCTTGATGCTATGTTGTCTTGGATTAGTTTTTGTCTGCCTGGCGGCTTTCCCTGAATAATTTGATTTGCTGTGCGGCTTCTGCCGGACGTCCTAGTTTCCGGTAGGCTTGCGCGAGCTGAAGGTGGGCGGCTTTGGCTTCTTCCGAATCGGCGGCGGAATGCAGCAGCCTTTCGAGTTCTTCGGCCGCTTCCCGTGCATCACCTGCCGCGAGCAAGGCCTTGCCGAGCGCCAGCAGGATCTCTGGCGACTCTGGTCTCAGCTGGCAGGCTCGGCGTAGTTCTCCGATTGCGTCCGCCACTTGTCCGCGACTCAACAAAACCGATCCCAACTTAAAGTGGGCCACGGCGGAACCAGGAGCAAGTCGCAGTTCGGCGCGGAACTCTTTCTCCGCCCGCTCGTAATCGCCGGCCAGAAGAAAAGATTCTCCAAGCTCTTCGTGAATACCGCGGAGATCGGGGCGTTTGCCGAGCGCCGCAAGGAAATACTTCCGCGCCGCCGCCTGATTCCGTGACGCCGCGGCTGCCTCGCCTCGCACTTGTTCCGCCCGGGGCGAATTCGGTCCGTTTTGCATAAGCCGATCCGCAGCGCTCTTTGCCAACCGGACGTGAGCCTCGCTTAGATAGTAGAGAAGGTCGGGATCGTCCGGATTCTTCTCCAAGGCTGCTTCCAGGTGATCGACGGCTTCGCGATCACGATTCAGCTCTAACAGCGCGACCCCAAGCAGATTGTGAGCCTGCACCTTTTCCAGATGCGGAAGCGCCGCCGAGGCGAATCCCTGAGACAACAAAGCAGCTCCCAACATAGCCTCAGCTCCGGGCAGCGCTGGCTCTAGTTGCAAAGCCCTCTCGAGCGGAGGAATCGCTTCTGCAAAGCTCTCTTTTGCTAAATAGGCAGATCCCAGGTTGACGAAGGCAGCGGAAAGATCCGGCGCCAGTTCCGTTGCTGCTTTGAACTCCCGGATGGCAGTATCGATATCACCCGATCGCTTTGCATGCAGACCTGCTTCCACATGCCGGCGCAGCTCGGGCGAGACTTGAAACAGCAGCAGGAAGACGAGAGCGCCCCTCATTCCGGCTCCTTCACGGTCAGAGTTCGATCGATGCCGGGCCTATCTATCGTTTGCCGTTTGCCGCTGGGCCAAAGAATCTCAAGAGGCGTTTCGCCTTCTCGCCCTAGTCCGAAATGCACGCGCATACTACTCGCGGAAAGATAGCTGCCCGCACTCGAGCAATAGCCTCGCTGCTGGCCAAGGCGAATTCTCGCTCCCTGTCCGTCGCGATTGCTGCGCGTCCCCACGAGCTTAATAGTAAGCCAGTGATTCTGATTCGGGTGGCCGTAAATAGTGACCGGCTCCGCTCCGAGAACCGAAACAATGGCATCCCAAGCTCCGTCGTTGTTTAAGTCTCCGAAGGCACAACCGCGGCCGGCAACTTTGGCAAGGCCCGGCAAGCTCTGCTTGACAAACTTGTCTCCCTGGTTACGATAGAGTCCCGGTGTCTCACGATAGGCGAGCGCGGAATTGACACGCTCCACATTGTCGAGCACATGGCTGCGCGCGGCGAGTATATCTTTGCGGCCATCGTTGTCAAAGTCGTACAAGCCTACGCCCCATCCGGAGTTCTGCACTGTAAGCGCGGCCAACCCGGTAGTAAGTCCGGCGTAAGAGAAAAATCCGGATCCATCGTTATGATAGAGAGCCCATTTTTCGAGGGCAAGATTCGTTATTAGCAGGTCTGGGCGGCCGTCGTTATCGTAATCCGCAAAGGCAGTCCCCATTCCGGAGTAGGGTTTTCCATCGTCGGAAAGCGCAACACCAGCTTCCAAGCCCTGCTCGGTGAACGTGCCGTTGCGATTGTTGTGGAAGAGGAACTGCTCCATTCCATCGTTCGAGACAAAGATGTCGGCATAACCGTCGTCATCGTAGTCTTCAAAAGAGACGCCCATTGCCTTACCGATCACCGAACCAATTCCCGCACTGGCGCTGACATCTTTAAAACGGCCGTTCCCTTCATTGTGATAAAGGATGCTCGGCATTCCGCGGTAGTAATCGGGGCGGCAATAGGTATGGAAGGGGGAGCCGCAAGCGACATTTTTCTTTAAGTCGTAGTCGAGATAACGACCGGCAAAAAGATCGAGCCTACCGTCGTTGTCGTAGTCGAGGAATCCAGCGGAAACGGACCATCCTCCGGCCTGCACTCCAGCAAAGGCGGAAACGTCGCTGAATGTTCCGTCGCCATTGTTGCGATAGAGAACGTTCACTCCGTAGTTAGTCACATACAGGTCGACATATCCATCGTTATTGTAGTCGCCCGTGGCCACTCCCATTCCATAACCGCCGGCCGGCTGTGACAAGCGGGCAGAGACAGTGACGTCAGTAAAAGAACCATTCTCGTTCTGCCGGTACAGGTGATTCCAAAAAGCAGGGTCGCCGCGGCCGAAGTCGCCAGAATTAACAGCCGCCGGGTCGAGCTTTCCTCCATTCACAAAGAACACGTCAAGACGTCCATCATTGTTGTAATCGAACAGCGCAACGCCGCCACCCATGGTCTCGAGTAGAAATTTGTTCTTAGTCGGCGAGTTTCGAAGGGTAAAATCGATGCCTGCCGGATACTGCTTAGACATAATAGAAAGCAGCGCGAGCACCAGGACGGCAAGCATTGCTCTCACGTGTTCACACTCCTCAAGCGTCTAACCGGAAGTTGAGAAAGCGTTCGGAAGCAAACTGCTCAAGAGTTCGCAGCTCGAGTGGCGGGTAAGTGTATGCAGGCGTGGTTTCCGTTATTTTCAGCAATCTTCTAAAACAGGGCGCGCAACGCAAATTGCACCAAACGCGGACCGTTCTGCTGGCCGCTGACAATTCCGAATTGAGGGGTTCCAAGAGTGGTTCCAGGATACGCAAATTGAACTCGATTGAAGAGGTTGAAGATTTCGGTGCGGAACTGAATACCCACCCGCTCTGTGATCTGAGTGTTTTTGAAAACTGTGAAATCGTAGTTTGCGATTCCGTGGGAACGCATATCGGGCATGCTGCGGGCCGCGTTTCCGAAAGTAAAGGGCGCGGGTGTGGAGAACGCCGCGGTGTTGAACCACCCATTGATGCGGGACTGGGCAGACCCGTCTGTCCCGATGGGAACTAACGTACGATTAGGCCGCTGTCCTCCGCCGAACGAGTTAGTGGTGTTCGCGCTGACGCCGATAGGCAGCGGATTACCCGATTGGAAGGTTGTTATACCGTTGATTCCCCAACCGGAGATCAGCCGGCTAGTGAAGCCGCTGGTGTTAGCTCCGAACATGTGGCCTTTGCCAAACGGCAGATCGACGATATAACTGATGACCGCGCGATGCGGCGTGTCATATAGCGCCAGCGAGCGTTCAGCACGGATGTTGTAGTTATCCTGCACGCCTCCCGCGCCGCCGCCGGCTTCGAGCCATCCGGTAATCGTGTCCGTATCGCTGATCAGCTTCGACCAGGTGTAAGCGCCGAGCACCGTACCGCCGGCTCCAAAGCGCTTTTCCAGTTTTACCTGGCCGGAGTGATACATCGAATTCCGATTAGTGGGGTTCTTCATCGAAAAGCCGGTGTACTCCGCATAGGGCCGTAGCAGTTGTCCTTGGGCCACCTGATCTTTCGAGAGTGTCCCAAGGCTGACTTGCCCGAAGAACGGATTTGCTACCTGATCCTGTAAATGGGATCCCAGCGCCAGGAACTCGGACGGCAGTTGATTGAGCTGCTGATCCGGGCCTGGGAGATGAACGCCTTTCGACCCGGCGTAGGCCAGAGAAAGAGCCGCGCCTCCGGGTAAAACCCGCTCAAAATCAGCATTCCATTGCTGGGCATAAGAGTAGGGAGCATTGTAAATTGACCCGGATATCGATTGACCGTAAGTACGGCTGAGCGCATTCGGATCACTGCCCGGCGTCTGCAGGAGGCCGCCGGGAAAGGGATTCCCGAGAAGGTCTGTGGGCGTCAGGGAGCCGTCCAGAGTTCCGTTGAACGGATTGCTAAAGCTGTTTACAGCGTCGTTGTTAGGCGCAATACTCCAGCGTGTGTCGTTGGGAGTGTAGAAGATGCCATAGCCGCTGCGAATTACGGTCTTCTCGTTCAGACGAAATGCCAGCCCAAACCGGGGAGAGAAGAGATTTCCGAGTTTCTGGTTGTTACGGCTGGGATTATCGGGACTGTTGACTAGCGCTAACTTACCTTGAAGTTCTTGCCCGACCACATCGGACAGCGGATTTCTCACCGAGGGCTGAAGCACGCTCAAGCGGTTGAAGCGTTCTGACCAAGGCCCCATATTTCCAAAACGCAGGCCATAATTCAGAGTCAAGCGGGAGTTCACCTGCCATTGATCACCCACAAAGTAAGCACGGTATAGAATCTGACCGGCAACGAGGGAGTTCTGCGTCACGCCGCCGCCACTGCCGTAGCCGAGCAGGAACGAGGCAAAGCCATTGCCGGTATTGCCGGGCGAAAATGGATTGGAGGAAGTCAGCAGGTTATCGAAGTTGAAGCTGCCGGAAGGATTGTTTTGCTGATAGTAGTTGTGAGTGCTCCGTCGGAATTCGCCTCCAAATTTAAGCGTGTGGCTACCCCAGATTTTGGTCAGCGTAGGAGCAACTGAATAAACTTCATCGCGCGCGATGATTGTACTTCCGGTGCCGTTTGTGCTGAAGACACCGTTGTACCCGACGACAACTGGCTGCGGCGCTACGCGGAAGACCACCTGATCGTTCAGAGACGCAGGCCAACCTAACTGGGTAAGGTCATAGCCGGATGTCAGGGCCGTACGATCGTAGCTGAAACGCAAATACGAAACCCGGAAATCGGCAACCAGTGAAGAAGATATAGACCAGGTATCTCCGATTACGGCTTGGTTATCGTTGAATGTTTCAGTACAGCGGTCGACGCAAGTCTGAGTTCTGTAAGGATCTATGGGCAGGTTGAGATTAGTCCAGTAAGTATACCGGGTGAAAAGACGGTTTTTATCGGAGAACGTGTGGTCAATGCGCGCGTTGTATTGATCGTTATCCCCACCCACGCTGGCGTTGGAAGTGAAGTTATTGACGTTAGTAAATGCCGAACCGGCTGCATTTGGGCGGCCCCAGAAATTAGAGAGCACCCGGGCAGCAGGGTTGATGCGATTCGCCGGAATCACGTTTCCTGCAAAGGGCTGGCGGGTGATGACTTCACTGCCGCTGGAGCTCCGGGCGCACGCAGCATTCCCGAACCGTCCGCAGGTTGTAAGCGCGTCATAAATCGGGATTAGTGCTCCGGACGAGGCCCGCACGTTGGAAAAATCTCCGGCGCGCATGGCGTCGGTGGGAACGGTATAGGTGTACGACTGGCCTTGGCGCAGACGGAAACCCTCCCAGGCAAAGAAGAAAAAAGTCTTATCTTTGATGATGGGACCGCCCAGGTTCGCTCCATATTGGTTCTGGGTGAAGGCCGGGCGCTGCACGCCGGCGCGGTTGTTAAAGAATGTGTTGGCGTTTAAGACCCGATTGCGCAGGAATTCATAAGCACTGCCATGAAACTGGCTGGTTCCCGATTTAGTTACTAAGTTAATCGCCCCGCCTGCCAAGTGACCGAATTCCGGCCCCAAGTTATTAGTTTGGACCCGGAATTCCCGAATGGCGTCCTGCGTCGGCACAAGAGCAGTGAGATTACTGTACACGGCGTTCACCGGCGCGCCATCAATAAACGCAGCGCTTTGATTGGATTGACCGCCGCCGATCTGATAGTTGCCCCAAGCGAAGGGATTGGTGCCGGTAGGAGTCGTGCCGGATTGCCCGCCTGGAACAACGCCCGGCACCAGCGCCACTAAGCTGAAGACATTCCGGCCATTGAGAGGCATTTCGAGCACCTTGCGCGACTCGACCACTTGCCCCAGGGAGGCGTCCTCGGTTTGGAGAATGGGTGTCTGAGAGGTAACTTCGATCACCTGATTGACATCGCCGACCTGCATGGGGATATCGATGCGGACGGCGCTCTGCACCTCGACTCTGACAGGCTCACGCACGAAACGCCGGAAGCCGGGTTTCTCGATTTCGAGCCGGTATTGACCGGGCTGCAGGCTCAGAAATTTGTAGGATCCGGAGTCATCAGATACACCGCTCTGGGTTTCTTTGGTTCCCAGGTTGGTCAATGTGATGTTGGCTTGTGGAACGGCGCTGTTACTAGCGTCCGTTACGGAGCCGACGACCGAACCGTAGAAAGTCTGGGCACAGGCCGGGACGACCGTACCGAGTAAGCAGAGGAGTGCGACTGGGACGACGCTTCTCATATATGCCTCCTGAACGACTGATAGAGCTTGTGGAAGTATATACCTACTGCAAAGGTACAAGCAAGAGAGATGTCAAGGTTATGTCAAGGTCGCAGCGGCTTAAAGAAGGGTAGCTAGTTCTAACTTGCGGTGGTCGTGCTTTCGGGATTGCGATCTTCGTTCAGCGGGGAGCGAGTGGAGTAACTAGAATTTTGGTCATTGGCACGCCGGGCCCTTGCCAGTAGACGGCGAAGTCGTTGAGGCCAGTGGTGTGCGAGTCAGTGACGTGCAAGGCGTGCTTCCCTGCCTTGAGGCCGATAGCCCCGATGGCGAGTTGCGCCATGTTCCCAATTGATCCGCAGACCTGAGGCTTAGGCGCGGGACTGGTGGCGATGGTTTCACCATCGATCTCGAGCTTTCCTCCGTCGTTCGAAACGAGAAAGAATGTGAAGCCTCCGGAGACTTTTGGGTCGAGCGGCTGCGGGCCAGGGTCCGCGGCAGGTTCATGGTAAGTTCTCGCCACCACGATTGAGCGGCCTGACCAGCGGACGCTGCCGGTCGCGGTATCCGTTATCTTCAGCAACACGCGGAAGCGGCCGGAGCCGTCGAGCAGCGTACCCTGCATATCAGGAAACGCGTGTTGGACCTCGAAGCCGGATGCTGTTGCGCCATCGCCGAAGGTCCATCGGTAAGAGTTGCCATCCTCCGGAGTTGCGTTGATGACACGGAAGTCGACGGGTTGGCCGGGCTTTAGTTCTCCCTCGGTGTAAGTGAACTCCGGCTTGCGGTCATTCGCCGGTGGCAGAGAAACGTCGTGCACTGCGCCTGAGATGACGGAAGGCACCAACGCGGGTCTTTCTAGCGGCCATGTGTCCACCAAGGAGACGCCGGAGATTGCCGGATTCGGCTTTCTCAGTTGCGTCAGCGAGTACCACTCTTCCAAGCGAATATTCTCGAAGCGGTAGTTTTCATGTTGGCCGCGGCCGCCGGGGTCGTCCCAGATTTCTAAAAGCGCAAAGGGAATTTTGCAGCCTCCAGGGCCCATGTGGATGACGTCCGTATCGCGCATGACGAAGTTACGGCTGTCGAACACTTTCTGGGGCCAGCTGACTCGGACGATATTCGAAATGCTGGTGGACAGAACCGAATTCTCGATACGGATGTTTTCGACGTCCTCGCCGGGCGTGGTGATTTCTTCCGGACCGTAGCCGAGCCAATTGCCATACAGCGCGAAGATATCGTCAGAAGCGCGGAAAAAACAATCCTGAATCAGAGTGTCGCCGCCGCCCAGCCAGTCGATGCCATCCTGATTCGCGTTGCCGGGGCAGCCGCCGATTACTTTGACGTTGATGAATTTGATGTTGCGGGAAGCGAGCATCTGAATCATCCAGGTGCGGCTTCGAACCAGGCAGGTAATGCCGCTGATCTCCACGCCGTCCGCATGATCCATGCCGATGACGTGCCAGTTGGGCTTGTGCTGCCAGCCTTCGTCTGCGTTTGGATTCTGCGGACCGTCGTAGACGATTGTGCCGCGGCCCAGGATGCGAACGTCGTGAGTACCCCAGATATTGACGGCGCCGAAGACGACTGCCCCGGGGGCGAGATAAATGGTATCGCCGTTTTGCGCATCGATGTTCTGGTGATAAACGCCGGGCGCGAAGTAACGAATGCCGGCCTGACCGGGCTGGGGCGCATCCGCTTCCGGCGCATTCGCAAAGAGGAAAAGCATCTCGGCTCCGGCTCCATGATTGCCCGGCCGGGAAATGCTGAGCTTCATTGGCTGCGAAACAGTGAACGAGATGGTCCTGCCTTGCCGCAAAGGACGAATACCCCAGCGCCACGGTTGAATCTCGACGCCGCGTTCCCAATAATCATCTGACGGAGCGGTGATGGAGATGCGCGCGCTGCCCTGAAGCTCGAAGTTGGCAAAGTGATAGGTTGTGGCAGCGTGAGAGACAAACGCCGGTTGCCCATCGATGGTCATGCTGAAACGATCGGTTCGCAGTTCAGGTGGGACGGGAAAGATGCGGCTTGCGGCGCTGAGCGGAGAGACGAGAGACAGGAAGGCCAGCAGCGCAATCGTTGGGACAAAACGCATCATTTATTAGTTACCGGAAGGCCTGCAGCACGGCTCGAGGTACGGCGGCCGAATGGCTACCGCCATGTACAGCAAGCTGAACGCCCAAGAAAACCAGCATGAGCAGCAGGCCCACTCGAAGGGGACGTTGCGCAATGCGTCCGGCCATCATACTGCCGGTGAACGCGCCAATCAAACCACCGCATACCAGCTTAAACAGGAGCGCCGCATCGTAGTTGCCCTGGCTGACTTGGATTAGGCTACCGGCACCTGAAAGAGCCAGGCCGAAGCATATATCGGTGCCGACCACTTCAGCGGCGGTAAGGCCCGTAAAGCTTAATAGCAGCAGCGAACCGAGAGCACCGGCGCCAGCCGAAGAGAAGCCCACTTCGCCGCCGATGAAGAGTGCCGACGGCCAGAGGACATGGGGACGCTCCTGACGAGGACGCGACTTCTGAGGCCAGAAAACACGATACAGGTGAAACAACGAGATCGACACGATGATGCTGCCGACGGCGGCATAGAGAACGTTGCTGAAGCCGCTGTTTTTCAACCAGCCGAGACCGAGAGAACCAATGATGACTCCGGGCACGCCACCGATAAGGAGGGTTCGCAAAACGCGGAAGCTGACCTGTTTCCGGAAGGCGTAGACGGGCGCTGATGCGACTTTGACGATCGCTCCAAAGGTGAGCGCGGTGCCAACCGCAGTCGCCGGTGACACGCCGAGCAGGAGGATGAGAAGCGGTGTGGTCATGCTGCCCGCTCCGACACCGGTCAGCGAGATCATCAACGCAATAACAAAGCCGAGGAGAAACTCCATAAGGGTTTCTTAGTGCTGCTCGGCAATGTGAATGCCGCACTCGAGCTTGCGGCCGGCCCAACGGCCCGAACGAGCGTTGCCGGGGTCGGCTGGAAGCGCAGTGCAGGGCTGGCACCCGATGCTGGTGTAGCCCTGATCGTAGAGCGAAATCAGGGGAATGTCCAGATCGCGAGCGTAGTTCCAAACCTCTTGGTCCGACCAATCGGCAAGCGGGCTCACTTTCCAAAGCTGCTTGCCGGTGGGCAAGGGAAAACGATCAAAGATTCGCAGATTGGCGCGCGTGGGAGATTGCACTCGGCGGAGACCAGTAAACCAGACGTCGTAGCCTTCGAGCGAAGCGAAAAGCGGTTCCACCTTGCGCATCTTGCAGCACTGGTCGGGCTGGGATGAATAGAGGATGCCGAATGCGCTTTCCTGTTCGGTGACCGAAGTTTTCGGCATGACGTTGACCAGGTTGAGGCGATACCGCTCGGTCATCAGGTCGCGGTAGCTGTAGGTCTCCGGGAAATGATAGCCGGTCTCGAGAAAGAGGACCGGAATATCGGGCTCGAATTCCTGGGCGAGGCGCAGCACCACCATGTCTTCGGCTTGAAAGCTGCAGGTGAGGGCAGCGGGGCCGCCCTTATCGAAAGCCTCGCGGATGCTTTCGCGGGCGGACTGAGCTTTTTCGTGAAGCATCGCGGTGGTTGTCATATGGAGAACTCGTCGTCGGGAGTTGGGGGCTGCGGAGTTTCAATGCGCAGACGGCGCAGGACCTGTTCGAGCGCCGTGACAGCTTCCAGATCGTGCAGACGATGGGCAGATGATGATTCCGGGGAGTCTGATTCAGGCGGCGCGAAATAGCCCTTGCTGTCCGCCAACGAGATCACCAGAGAACCGTTTTCAATTTTCCAGTCGTAGGCGAGTTCATCGCTTCTCGATGGCTGGCGCGCGGCTGTAATAAGTCCTGCGGCAATAGTGGCGTTGGTGGCAGGGTCGATCAGGATAAAGCTGCCGGTCTTGCGATTTTGCTTGTATAGGTCGAAGAAGAGACTGCGGGCGGTATCGATGTGAACCAATCCGATCTCATTCATGGCGAGACTCGAAGCCGATTCGTGCGCGAGTGTATTAATGTTGATGCGGTGAGCGATCTTCACCAGTTCCGCCGAGCTAGACCGGGTGGTGTGCTTCAAGCGATAGGCCGCGCCTTCCTGGCCGGGGTTTTCGTTGAGCCATACCAGCGTGGCTTCGAAGGCGTTCGACTGAAAAGGAAGATGCCCGGCGGATACCAGCATGTCGCCGCGGCTGATGTCAATTTCGTCGGCGAGGCTGATTGTTACTGCAGAATCGGCATTCGCGCTCGAAAGATCGCCATCGAAAGTAGTGATGGATGCGATGGCGGACCGGCGGCCGGAAGGGAGAGCGATTACATCGTCGCCTCGTTGAAGCTTGCCTCCGGCCACGGTGCCGGCGTACCCACGAAAGTGCTGATCGGGCCGGACCACGCGCTGCACCGGAAACCGGAATCCAGGCTGGGTGGCGAGTCCGTCAACGGGAACGGTTTCGAGGTATTCAAGCAGATTGACACCCTTAAACCAAGGCATGTTCGAACTGCGGCTTACGACGTTGTCGCCTTCTAGCGCGCTGATGGGAACGAAATAAGGCTGCGTAGACTGCTCGCCGAGAAACTCGCGGAAATCCTCGACGATAGCGTTGAAGACCTGCTGGTCGTAGCCGACAAGATCCATCTTGTTGATCGCGACGACCAGGTGAGACAGGCCGAGCAGCTTGGCTATGAAAGCGTGGCGGCGCGATTGCGGCAACACGCCTTTACGAGCATCCACCAGAACAATGGCAAGTTCCGCGGTAGAAGCTCCGGTAACCATGTTGCGGGTGTACTGCTCGTGACCGGGAGTATCGGCGATGATGAACTTTCGTTTCGGCGTCGCGAAGTAACGGTAAGCGACGTCGATGGTAATGCCCTGCTCGCGTTCCGCGCGGAGGCCGTCGGTTAGAAGAGAGAAGTCGATGACGCCGGCGTTGCGTCCTACCGACGCTTTGGTGACCGATTCCAGTTGATCTTCATAGATGCCGCGCGAATCGTAGAGCAATCGGCCAATCAGCGTGCTCTTGCCGTCGTCTACGCTTCCGGCGGTGCTGAGGCGGAGCAGGTCTTTGCGCCCTTCGGCTTCCAGAAACTCTTTAAAGGTTTCCGGCGCGAGGGCGGGTTCGGCGACAGCCATCAGAAGTAGCCTTCCTGTTTTTTGATTTCCATGGAGCCATCCTGGTCGTGATCGATGACGCGGTTCTGGCGTTCGGAGCGGCGCATGGTGACCAGCTCTTCGATGATGCGCGGCACGGTATCGGCGTTGGAGTGAATGGCCCCCGTACAGGGAGTGCATCCGAGAGAACGCATGCGGGACATCACCATGTGCGGCTTCTCGCCAGGCAGCATAGGAATTTCGTTTTCAACCGGCATCAGGGAATCGCCACGTTCCAGCATCAGGCGCGGCTTAGCGTAGTAGAGCGGAACAATGGGAATGTTCTCAGCGTGGATATACTGCCAGACGTCGAGTTCCGTCCAGTTGGAGAGCGGAAAAATTCGCAAACTTTCGCCGGGATGAACGCGAGTGTTATAGGTGCTCCAGAGCTCCGGGCGCTGGTTGCGCGGATCCCACTGGCCGCGCACGTCGCGGAAGGAGAAGATGCGTTCTTTCGCGCGGGACCTCTCCTCGTCACGGCGCGCTCCGCCGATGGCGGCATCGAAGCCGCCGTTGCGCAAACCATCGAGCAGCGCTTGAGTCTTGAGGCCGCCGCAGCAGCGCTGCGTGCCCCAGGCAAACGGATTAGCGCCGGAGTCAAGCGCCGCCTGGTTCTTGTGAACGATAAGACGGACACCGAGTTCGGCCGTATAGCGGTCGCGGAACTCGATCATCTCTCGGAATTTATAACCGGTGTCGATGTGCAGTAAGGGAAACGGAATGGGACCGGGGTGGAATGCTTTTTGAGCTAGCCGCAGCAGCACCGACGAATCCTTGCCGATGGAGTAGAGGAGCACTGGACGCTGGCACTCGGCGGCAACCTCCCGGAAGATATGAATGCTTTCCGCCTCGAGTTGGCGAAGGTGGCTGAAGGGGCTCACTCCCGAAGAGTAGCACGGATCATCCTTTTGTCGATGGGGATTACTCCAATAACCATAAGATTTCTCCGGGCGATAACAGCCGAATAGAATCAATAAGATAAACGGGGACAGACCCTACGAAATGGGGACAGACCCCTATTTGGGGAGATCGTTGCGTAATGTTTCTTACAGCTTATTTTTTAGGAATCGGAAGGGTGTTCGGCCAATCTTGTTGATTCGGGGGAGAGAAGAAATGATGGACTTGGCTTTGGATCTAATGAGTAGGTAAGACTTCTGACCTACCGATCCCTAGAATGCCCAGTCAACTCACCCACGACGGCCTTGTTGGCGCTCGCCCAGACAGTGAAACCAACAGGACGCAGTTCCGGCTTTGGGCCCCGCTTGCCGGGAGAGTTGACATTGTATTCGCCGATGGACGGAAACCGGAGGCTCTAAGCCGCGACGAGGGTGGGTATTGGTCTGGATGGGTAGAACAAACACCGCCAGGAACCTTATACAAGCTGGCGATGGACGGAAGCGAGGCTTATCCGGACCCAGGGTCGCGATTTCAGCCAGACGGGCCGCACGGCTGGTCGCAGATTGTAGATGCCAGCGCCTTCCCTTGGACCGATGAAGAGTGGAAAGGCTCGTCGATTCGCGGACAAGTCATTTATGAAATGCACGTCGGCACCTTCACGCAAACAGGCACCTGGAAAGCGGCAACGGCGAAGCTCGAGTACCTGCGGGACACAGGAATTACGCTGATCGAAGTGATGCCGGTAGCCGATTATCCGGGCCGCTTTGGATGGGGCTACGATGGCGTCCTGGCGTTTGCGCCAGTTGCCTTGTACGGGTCCCCGGAAGATATGCGGTCATTCGTAAATGAAGCCCACCGGATGGGGATCGGGGTGATTCTCGACGTGGTTTACAACCACCTGGGACCAGATGGCAATTATTTACCCAAGTTCTCTCCCTTCTATCTGTCGAAAAAACACAGGACGGATTGGGGACAGGCCCTCAATTTCGATGGCGAGCAGAGTAAGCCGGTCCGGGATTACTTCTGCGGCAACGCAGCATATTGGATTCACGATTTTCACTTGGATGGCTTGCGGTTCGACGCCACGCAAGACATACATGACGAATCGCGGCCGCACATTCTGCAGCAACTGGGTGCGGCGGCCCGAACAGCGGCGGGCTCGCGGAAGATTCTGTTAATTGGCGAGAACGAGCCGCAAGACACGCGGTTGATCCGTCCCATCGAAGCAGGCGGTTATGGCTTTGACGCCTCATGGAACGACGACTACCATCACAGCGCGATGGTCGCCATGACCGGTAAGGCCGACGCCTACTATACCGATTATTTAGGGACTCCGCGGGAATTCCTGGCGGCTGCGAAGTACGGCTACCTATATCAAGGGCAGTGGTATCGCTGGCAGAATCAGCGGCGGGGTACACCGGCGTTCGGCCTGCCCAAGCATGCCATGGTGAACTTCATCCAGAACCACGACCAGGTAGCCAATTCAGCGCGCGGGCAGCGAATTCACGAAATCTCATCGCCGGGAAACTACAAAGCCATGACGGCGCTGACACTGCTGATGCCGGGCACGCCGATGCTGTTCCAGGGCCAGGAATTTGCAGCCTCGACGCACTTCTTCTTTTTTGCGGACCATAAGCCGGAGCTGGCGGAGAAGATTCGCAACGGCAGGGTGGAGTTTATGTCGCAGTGGCGATCACTGGTACTGCCCGAGATGAAGAAGTGCTTTGAAGACCCGTCGCAACAGGCGACCTTTGAACGCTCCAAGCTGGATCACACAGAAGTGCAGAAGCATTACGAGATTTACGCGCTGCATCGTGACCTGCTTACGCTGCGGCGGGAGGACCCGATTATCTCGCTGCAAGCCGAATCTGGGTTAGACGGGGTAGCTTTGTCAAACGAGTGCCTGCTGCTGCGGTATTTTTCTCCGGATTTTAGCGAAGACCGGCTGTTCTTCGTTAATCTGGGTAGAGATTTGGAGTTAAGTCCGGCTCCCGAACCTCTCCTAGCTCCACCACTTGGTAAGCGGTGGATGAAGCTCTGGTCCTCCGATGACCCGCAGTATGGCGGGTGCGGCACAGCAGTGCTCGATTCAAAGGAGACTTGGAAGATTCCAGGCCGCGCTGCGGTGCTGCTGCACCCTATTGCCACTACCGGCAACCGGGACTGAGTTCACACGACTTGATAAGCAAACCCAAAGAACTACCAGAATGAATGAACTATACACGCATACCGCAGGCCTGCCGCTGGGTGAAGGCGAAGCGCGATTCATAAACGACAACGAATGGCTCGTGACTAACGGCTTGGGCGGGTATGCCAGCGGGACTATCAGTGGAACTCCGTCGCGGGTATTCCACGGTTATCTGATTGGCGCGGAGCCTTCGCCGAAAGGCCGCACCATGCTGCTGAATCAGCTGCTCGAGACGTTGTTCTATCAGGAAAGCGAGCGATCGATTCCCCTGAATGGACTAAAAACAGCTGACGAGGACTTTCCCGGTTCTCCGTACCTGCAAAATTTCCGTCTCGATTATGGAATGCCGGTCTGGACCTTCGACATCGATGGACTGGTGATCGAGAAGCGGGTTCACCAGCCGCGGCGGCAGAATACCACATACATTAACTACTCGGTGGTTGGCGGCTCGGGTGAGGTGGAATTGCAGCTGCGTCCGGCCTTTAACTTCCGTGGGCATGAAGAGTCTGTCAACACCCCACTGAAGACTTTCGATGTTACCTTCCGGAACGAGCGGCTGGAAATCTCTGCGGAAGATGAAGACGTAAAGCTGAGATTGCTGCATTTGGGCAAGGAGCGGAACTTCTCTATAGAAACGCTCGAGTTTCATAAGGTGCAGTACGAGGTGGAGCATGACCGGGGCTACGTCTGGGAAGGAAGCCTGTGGAGTCCGGGAGTTTACTGCGCCCGTCTGGCGCCCGGCTGCGACGTAACGCTGGTGGCCTCTACCCAGGCGTGGGAGATTATGAGCGCGCTCTCGCCGCGCGAAGCGTGGGATGCGGAGCGGGACCGCAAACGGCGGCTTTTGCTGGAAAGTTTCCCTGAGCTGCAAAACGAGACCTGTGACAACCTGATTTGGGCGGCGGATCAGTTCCTCTTTTCGCCCGTGGGCCGGCGCGAAGACACCGCAAGAGCAAGGGCTGCGGGCGATGAAATTCGCAGCGTAATTGCCGGCTACCACTGGTTTACTGACTGGGGGCGCGACACCATGATCAGCCTGGACGGCCTGACTCTGGCAACCGGCCGGTCGGTGGAAGCAAACTATATCCTGCGAACCTTTGCTCACTACATTAAAGATGGGCTGATCCCGAACATGTTCCCCGAGGGCAAGACGGACGGCTTGTATCACACAGCCGATGCGACTTTGTGGTTTTTTCAGGCGTTGAATAGTTATGTGAAGGCGACCAATGACCGGCATCTGCTGCATCATTTGCTGCCGAAACTCCTGGACATTGCGGGGCATCATCTGCGCGGAACGCACTTCGGGATTCACGTGGACCATCGGGATGGCCTGCTGGCGCAGGGCGAAGACGACTATCAGCTGACATGGATGGATGCAAAGGTTGGGGACTGGGTAGTGACGCCGCGGCGCGGCAAAGCGGTAGAGATCAATGCACTCTGGTATAACGCACTGCGATTGCTGGAAGACTGGCTGCGCGATGCGGAACGGATTAACGAAGCGGCCGGCATTGCCGGGCATGCGGAGAAAGCCCGCCGCTCATTCAATAAGCGATTTTGGAACGAGGATCGTGGTTTCCTGTTTGATGTCATCGATAGCAAAAACAACGGCGACATTGAAGACGGGGCTTCGGATCCTGTGTGCCGTCCTAACCAGCTATTCTCAATCTCGCTAGAGCATCCGGTGCTCGAGGAATCGAAGTGGGAAGCCGTGGTCAACGTAGCAAGAGAGCGGCTGCTCACCCCAGTCGGTCTGCGATCGCTGGCCCCTGGCGAGCCCAATTACCGGGCGCGCTACGACGGCGATCTGCGGTCGCGTGACGCGGCCTACCACCAGGGCACCGTCTGGGGATGGCTCATGGGGCCGTTTATCGACGCATGGCTGAAGGTTTATCCTCGTGAAATCGAAACGGCACGAGGCTTTCTATCCGGTTTCGACTGGGCTTTACGAACCGGGTGCATGGGTTCAATCAACGAAATCTTCGATGCGGAAGCCCCTTTCACGCCGCGCGGCTGTTGTGCGCAGGCTTGGAGTATAGCGGAAGTCCTTCGGGCGCACTTGAAGATCAATCGACTGGCAGCCGGGACACCTACGCGCCTGCAAGAAGAATTGGTGGCGGCTTCCGCAAACTAAATTTAGCAGCGGCTAAAGTACTGTTACCTTCGGCTGAAGTCTGAATCTAACTGGGTGCGAGTTAGAGCACCAACCGATTCATACAGCCATGGCACACCGCAATAGAGAGAATCCAGAACCGCCAGCCGGTTTCAACAGAAGAGAGTTCGCGGGGCTAGCGGCCGCTGGCGGCATAGCTGTAGGCTTACCGCTGGCTGCGGCGGAGCCGTCTCAGGGCGACCTGCCACTGAACCTGACGGTGAACGGCGCGGAAAAAAAGCTGAAAGTGGACGTTCGAACTACGCTGCTGGATCTGCTGCGCAACAATCTGCAAATGACCGGCACCAAGAAAGGCTGCGATCACGGTCAGTGCGGCGCGTGCACCGTGCTGGTAAACGGCGCGCGTGTGAACTCCTGCTTGACTCTGGCAGTAATGCACGATGGCGATAAAATCACGACCATCGAGGGATTGGCGCAAAACAGCAAGTTACATCCTGTTCAGGCCGCGTTCATCGAGCACGATGGCTTTCAATGCGGTTATTGCACTCCCGGGCAACTCTGTTCGGCGGCGGCTTTGCTGGACGAGGTGAAGAATGGAGCGCCGAGCGCGGTGACGGCACGAAATGGCGGCAAACTCCCGATCGAGCTGACCGATGACGAAATAAGAGAGCGCATGAGTGGCAATCTTTGCCGTTGCGGGGCTTACGCGGGCATCGTCGCTGCCGTCAGGGCAGCACATCAGGCGGGGGTGAAACTCGCATGATGCCGTTTACCTACAGCCGTCCGGCGAGCGTCGACAAAGCGGTGCAGCAGTTTGCCGCTGCGCAGGCTGACGCCAAATTCATCGGAGGCGGAACGAATCTGCTCGATTTAATGAAGATGGGCGTGGAGAGCCCATCTCACCTGATCGACATCAACCGGCTGCCGCTTACATCGCTTGAAGAGCACGATGGCGGTTTGCGGCTGGGCGCGTTGTCGCGCAACACGGAAGTCGCTAATCACGAGATGGTTCGCGAACGCTATCCCGTCTTGAGCCAAGCCATTCTGGAAGGCGCTTCGCAGCAGTTGCGCAACATGGCGACGACCGGAGGCAACTTACTGCAGCGGACCCGGTGTTACTACTTCTACGATCCTGCTTACCCGGAATGTAATAAGCGCAAGCCCGGCAGCGGATGTGCGGCAGTGAAGGGCTATAACCGGATCCACGCCATTCTTGGGACCAGCGAACAGTGCATCGCGACGAACCCCAGCGACATGAGCGTAGCGCTGCTGGCGTTGGACGCAAAGGTGGTGGTGAAAGGTCCGAAGGGCGACCGCACCATTCCAATGGCAGACTTTCATCGCCTGCCTGGCGATACACCGCAGCAGGAAACCAACTTGCAGCCGGGCGAATTGATCACCGCCGTGGATCTGCCCTCTCTTCCTTATGGCAAGCGATCTTGTTATCTGAAGACGCGAGATCGCAATTCGTACGCCTTCGCGCTGGTGTCGGTGGCAGCAATGCTCGACTTGGCGGCCGATGGAACAATTCGAAAAGCTCACATTGCACTGGGCGGAGTGGCGATGAAACCGTGGCGAGCGGAGAAGGCGGAGCAAGCGCTGCAGAATAAACGCGTCGAACCGGAGATATTGCAAGCCGCGGCTGACGAGGAATTGAAAGACGCGCGTGGCTACGGAAACAACGACTTCAAAGTGGAATTGGCGAAGCGCTGTATTGTCCGGGCGGTAAATACCGCAGCGGCGCTGCGCGCATAAGGGAGAAGCGAGAATGCCTGAATTAATTGGACAGCCGGTGAACCGGGTGGATGGCACCTTAAAGGTGACCGGGCGCGCAACTTACGCATACGAGCACAAAATTCCGAATGCCGCCTACGGCTTGATCGTCAGCAGCACCATAGCGAAGGGCAGAATCAAGTTGATCGATACTGCGGCCGCTTTGCGCGTGCCGGGCGTATTGACGGTGATGACACACCTGAACGCGCCCAAGCTGCCCACCGTACAGCAGCAACAGGAGATGAAATCTTCCGACCGGATAATCGCGCTGCTGCAGGATGACGTAGTGCGCTACAGCAGTCAGCCGGTTGCTTTAGTGGTAGCCGAGATGTGGGAAGCGGCGCTCGAGGCGGCGCAGCGACTGAAGGTGGAATATGCCGTTGAAGAGCCGGTGACCAGCCTCGCAAGCCGCGCCGCTCAGGCGTACGCTCCCAAAAAGGGCGGCGAACCTTCCGCGACCACGCGGGGAGACATGTCGAAAGGTTTAAGCGAAGCGGCGCAGAAGATCTCGGAAGTCTATGGAACCCCGTTCGAAGTACATAATCCGATGGAGCCGCACGCCACCATCGCGGTGTGGGGCAAAGACGGTCATCTAACCTTGTATGACTCTACGCAGGGAGTGTTTTCCTGTCGCGGCCGGATTGCGTCCCTGTTCAGCATTCCGCCGGAGCATATTCACGTGTTGTCTCCGTTCCTGGGTGGAGGCTTCGGTAGCAAAGGTCCGGCGTGGTCGCACGTCGCCTTAGCAGCCATGGCGGCGCGCCAGTTGAATCGGCCGGTTAAGCTCGAACTTCAGCGCCAGCAGATGTTTGGAAACGCCGGTATGCGTTCGCAGACCCGTCAGACTCTGAAGGCTGGCGCGAAGCAGGACGGAACGTTGACGGCCTTAAGCCATGACACGCTCTGCCATACCTCGACCTTTGACGAATTTCTCGAGAAATGCAGCAATGCCGCGAGAATGCTGTACCGGACTCCCAACAATGCGACCACTCAGAAGCTGGTGCAATCGGACATCGGGACGCCCTCATTCATGCGAGCTCCTGGAGAAGCTCCCGGCACCTACGCGCTGGAAGCGGCCATGGACGAGATGGCTTACGAGCTACGGATAGATCCGGTAGAGTTCCGGCTGAAGAATTACGCCGAACAGGACCCCCAAGAGAATCGCCCGTGGTCGAGTAAATCGCTGCGTGAATGCTACCGGAAGGGAGCGGAGAAGTTCGGGTGGAGCGCGCGCAAGCTGGACCCTCGTTCGATGCGGGAAGGAAACGAACTGGTGGGCTGGGGCATGGCTACTTCGGTTTATCCCACCAACCGGAGCGCCGCGACTGCAACGGCAAAGCTGGATGCGGATGGAACGGTAGCGGTGGATTCCGGCACGCAGGATTTGGGCACTGGGACATATACGGTGATGACGCAGGTAGCGGCCGGATACCTCGGTGTTCCTGTAAAGGCCGTCAAATTTCGCCTGGGCGATACATATCTCCCTAAGGCTCCCTCCTCGGGCGGTTCCCAGACCGCGGCGAGCGTAGGTTCCGCAGTGGAACTCGCAGCGCAGGCGCTACGGGAGAAGCTCATTCAGCTTGCAATCAGCAACACTTCTTCGCCTCTTGCCGGCCTGAGCGCGCAGGATATCGAGGTTGCCGATGGAAAACTGTCGTCGCGCAGTAATCCATCGAAAAGCGTCACGCTGCAGGAACTGCTGAAGGCTACCGGTACGCCTTCTATCGAGAGCAAAGCTGAGGCAAAACCGGGAGACGAGAAAGAACGCTACTCGATGTATGCGTTCGGAGCGCAGTTTGCCGAGGTCCGGGTAGATGCCGATTTAGGGCAGATTCGAGTGGCGCGGCTGATCGGATGCTTTGCCGCCGGAAAAATTCTGAATGCGCAAACGGCCCGCAGCCAGTTCCTGGGCGGCATGGTCTGGGGCATCGGGATGGCGCTGGAAGAAGCAGCCGTTCTGGATGGGCGCTATGGCCGCTTTGTCAACAACAATCTGGCTGAGTATCATATTCCCGTTAACGCCGACGTAGCGCAAATCGAAGCGATCTGGGTGGACGAAAAAGACGAACACGTAAATCCGCTGGGTGTGAAAGGCGTAGGAGAAATTGGAATCACCGGCGCGGCTGCGGCCATCGCCAATGCGGTGTTTCATGCTACGGGTAAGAGAGTCAGGCAGCTTCCGATTACATTGGATACGCTGCTGGCGTGAGGCGGGTGTTCCAATTGACCCGCCTCGTATCAAACAACTCACATTAGGACTGGATTATTGTTGCTCCAGCCCGCCTGCGGCGCATACCCCAAAATACGAAGAACGCGGCTGCGGCAACACCAGCCAGTCCCATACTGGAGGGCTCAGGAGTAGCAGCAATCTGATCGGCAATCACAGCGTAACCAGCAGCATTCGGATGCACGTCCCCGATCGGTTCGATACCTGGATTATTTCCTGGGGAGGTGGATCCAGCCGGATACTGACTGATATATGTTAATGCTGCTTCATTCCCCAGAAATCGGCTGTTTGTGTCGACATACGTTGCGTTGAAGTTGCCAGCCAGACCTTGAATTATCATATTGAGCTGCGGTCCTCCCTGCGCGAAGATGGGTCCGGCCGGGTTCCCCGGGTCTGCGGGAAAGGGATTGAAGTAGCCTAGCAAGTACAGATTTGCCAGCGGTTCCAGCGAGCGGATCTGCGTCAGCACGCTGGTGTAGCTGTTCCTATACGAATCCAATGTCCCGGGTAACATCGCCAGCGCCTGGCCTGCAGGCATCGTCGCAAGCGCGGCCAACTCGTTAAAGCCCAAGGTGATGCTGATGTTATCGATAGTGTTGCCAGCCGCCGCGGATGAAGCTGCTAAGCTCCGGAACATGCTGGCCTGTGGAATATTCGCACTGCCGGCATAGTTCAAATTCTGTGCCGCTAACAAAGCATCGGTACGCCCAACCACCGGCGGCGTCCGTCCGGCGCCGCTCATAAAGCTGGCAGCGGTCTCTCCGTCGATCGCAAGATTAACCACCATAGGAGCTATCCCACCGTTCCGGCCGGCTAACGTGCTGGCGAAATCCGCCACATAGCCGCGGTTTCCAAATGATGGGATGTAGTTCAAGTCTGTCTCGCCGAAAGTAATGGAGTCTCCGAGTCCGACATAGACCGAAGCGGCTGATGCCGTTCCGTAAGAGCAAAAAGCAAGGCCGCCTAACATGCAAACAGAGGGTCCCAATCGGGACTTTTTCATATCTCTCTCCTTCAAACACTCTCTTCTAGAATGCTCAGCCCACGAAACCGGCCGTGTCCTTGCGATCAGGCGCCGAATTGCCCGGAAATAGGATCTGGCGCTTTGCTGCAGCCAGCACTCGCGAATTGGACAGGCAGGGAGAATTTTAATTACTTTTCGACTTACAAGATTAGTACTTTTCGAGAGTCCCACCTATGACTGCTTATTTTCAGTACTTACAGGCACCGGTTTCTATGATCCGAAAATAGTTGAGTTTCGTATGTGTAACTCGTAAAAGCCGTAAGTCCGTATAGGTACGAGACGAAGCCAATCTCCGGGCTCACGATCGAATTTGAAGCGAGCCAAATGGGCAGATTTCGTGCTCACATTTTCGCGCTTCAACGTTCAACATTGATGCGCTGACGTTATATGGCAACTTGGACGAGGGCTGGAGTACCGGAAACCGGTGGGCCGGAGGGGAAAGAGGTTGAGCATTGCGGCACGTATTTTGCCGGCAGGCTGAGGCCGTTACCATTTTGCGAAACGAACTGGCTAGATTGCCGGGCGGATGCTTTGTGTTCTTCAAGAGCTTCTGTTTTGGTTTCCGCGGCGGCTTCGGTTTCGGTCAGACGGCGTTCTTTCTGCAAGGTGCGCAGGGTGCTCAGACACTTGTGGAAGGCGCGCTCATGGCGGGTAGCGTAGCGCTGGGTGAGCTTCACTTCCTTGTCCCAGATTTCGAAGGCGTCGAGATCGCTGCCACGTTCGAGGATCTCGGTGGTTTTGACAAGAAGTATGTGCTCGTGATTGCGGGCGCGCTGCAGCCGCCAGTATTGTTCGGCGATTTCGCGGACCAGAATGCCTTCGGTGGCGGTGGCGGGCCGGTGTTCGGCAACGAGTTGATCTAAGAGAGAATCGAATTCGTTTTCGTCCTCCCAGGGCAGGACGAGAGAGGCGGAGGTGAGTCCGTGCGAGAAAGCGTTCTTTGCGGAGATGGCTTTGCCTGCTGGAGTTTGGGGTCCGCCTCCTTTGAGGTTCTGGCTGGGCGCGGCCGGCGACGCGGGGGCAGAAGGACGGTTCGGCTGATGCGGCGTAACCTTCACATGCACACCATTGGCGCGGCGTTGTTTGCGGGACATAGGTTGGGCTCCTTGGAAAATGAAAAAGTGCGCTTGGACCGTTTCTTTGGACCTAGCGCGCTTGCGGTTGAAAGAGTAGCATGAAGGGGCGAAATACCTGAGGAGAATATAGGACGAAACATGGCATTAAATGCTTTGGAATGATGCGTAAAATATTCTTTTCAAACTTGTGATTGCCCCACGGCGGGTTTCACTTCGCCGCAATGAGGGCTGAAAACGGCGCGCGGAGCGCGCCATGCTGGAAGAGTCGCGCGGGCGATTAAAATCCGGCTACCGTCTGGTGCTTCGAGCCCGTTTGTGAATCTGGCCGGACGCTATTTTTGGTACAACGCAGTGTTGACTTCCGCTTCCGGGCGGTAGAGCACGAGAAGGAATGTCTAGTTTTTTCCACGCGTCTACAGCCCGGCGGCGAAAGGAGTGTTGATGCAGATACTAGATTCGCGCTGCTGTCGCATCGATGTCCATAAGGACTCTGTGACAGCCTGCGTGTTGGTGTACGCGGAGACGCCGGAACCGGAGGTTCGGAAAAAGGAGTTTGCCACCCACAAGAAGGCGCTGGGGAACTTACGGTTGTGGTTGCCTGCGCAGAAAGTCACGCCTGTGGCCATGGAATCCACCAGCGTGTACTGGAAGCCGGTATGGCAGGCGCTGGAAGGCAACTTCGAGTTGATTCTGGCCCATCCCTATCAGGTCAAGAATCTTCCCGGGCGCAAGACCGACGCGCGGGACAGTCAATGGGTCGCGGAGTTATTAGCGCATGGGCTGATCCGGCCCAGCTTCGTATCGCCGCGCGAGACTCGCAACTTACGGGATCTGACGCGTTACCGCGTGAAGTTAGTGGAAGAGCATAACCGGGTTCACAACCGGATTCACAAGGTGCTGGAGGATGCCTGCATCAAGTTCGATACGATCGCGACCGAGATTCTCGGAGTGAGCGGGCGCCGCCTGATCCAGGCGATTGCCGACGGCTATGATCATCCGATGGAACTGGCTGAGCGGGTCAAAGGCATGCTGCGCGGCAAGATACCGGAATTGCGCCTGGCTCTCAACGGCCGCATTACCGATCACCACCGGTTCCTGCTACGGGAATTGATGGAGGATCTGGAGCGGGTCGAAGGGAAGACCCAGCGCCTGGAGAAAGAGATCGCCGCGCGCGTCGACAGGCAGCAGGTCGAGCGCTTGTGCAGCATTCCGGGAGTGGACATAATCACGGCCTGGACTCTACTCGCGGAACTCGGCACGGACAGGAACGTGTTCCCGAGTCCGAAGCATGCGGCGAGTGGGGCGGGGCTTGGTCCGGGCAATCACGAAAGCGGGGGCAAGCGCCTGAGCAATCGAACCCGCAAGGGGAACCGCTGGCTGCGCCGCGCACTCTGCCAGTCAGCCTGGGGTGCTTCGCGCCAGAAGAATTGTTATCTGGCGGCCTTCTTTTATCGTTACTCGGCCAAGCAGGGAGTGCGCAAGGCGATCGTCTCGCTGGCACACCGCCTCCTCATGATTACCTTCTGCCTGCTGCGCGACGGGACGGACTACCGGGAAGCGGGCGGAGATTACTTCGACAAATTACATCCCGTTCGCGTCCGCAACCGCCTCATCCGTCGCTTGCAACGCCTCGGCCTCGCGGTCACGCTTACCCCGCGACCGGATCTGCCACCGGCCCCCTCGCCCACCCCACCCACGCGCCGAAAAAGGGGCCGCCCCTGCAAATGCGCAGAAAGGCTAATCAATTGCATCCACACTACTTAAAAATAGGAGTTTTCGAAGGACCGGACTGGAAGATGGGACAGAATTCTTCTCTGCCTGAGGCGCGACCGGGTCTGGAGTCCGCAAACGCGTGAATAGGACTGCCATGTCTCAGGCGTTACAGCTACAGAACCGTTTCTGCGGCGGGAGAGATGCGCACACTTCTCACCACTGGATTTAGGGGTCTGAGTAGTAATGGAACAGAAAACCTACATAAAGATTGGTGAACGGCGTAGGGGTCGAACTTCGTCCGGGCTGGCAGTGCGTGGGTCACGCAGCGGTTTAAGTTCGCCTCTGGCGACGGTGTCCGACAGGATCAAGGCATAGCGACCGAGCATGCTGATGTGTTTGCAGCTGAGCGGCGACAGCCGAGCTACGTCGTCGGCCCGTTCGCCGTCATCGTCGTAATGACGATTCTTACCACTGACCTGTATCGAATTGTCCGGGTGACTCAAGGAAGGATCGTAAACCTAAGGACATTGGCAGCACCCCAGTGATCGCAAAACTATCTTAAAGCCTTCCTAAGCAGGAAGATGCGCAGCGCAGCCATTTGCCGGGCCGCAAGGAAACAGGAAGAGGCAATCTTCCGTACGTCGCATATCTTCGCCATCTTCAATCGTGAACTGGCGAACATGCCCGGTTCTGTCGCCTTTCCAAAGCGAGACGCCACCGTAAGCACCATCCTTGCGCAGAATGTAGTAGACCATCTCGATAAACCGGAGAGCAGCCATGTCATCGCCATACCAGCGGACAATGCGGCGCAGGGCATCCATACCGGCATCCTCCGGGGACATGCCCATGCGCATATTCTCAACAATGGTGTGCGCGCCCGCTATTTTGATGTTCGCTTCGGCGTTTCCGCTCGACCCGGCGGAGCCGACCTCCGGATCGACGAAGCATCCGGCGCCAATGACAGCCACGTCGCTCGACACCCCGGGCATTCTCCACGGCAAGCCACTCGAAGTACAGGCCGAGGATAGTTGACCTTTTCGATTAATTGTGGAGACATATACTGGCTCGGCTACCGGAGCAATGACATCGAAGGCAGCACGCCATGTCGCTTCCGGCCCCAAACCCGCCTGCGTAGCCAAAGGCTCGAACTTGCGGACCAGCCGATCGAGCTCCTCCTGCGAGCCGGGCAGAAAATGGGCCTTCCGAACCGGCTCGGGCCATGATGAGTCGTAAATGCCTTTCCCGAACAGGTCAGGATGCGAGCGAACTTCTCTCCAGAGGGCGTAGTTCTTGCGGGCGCGCTCCGTTAAGAGATCCTCGCGCTTGAATCCCTGCGCAAGTGCAAAAGCCTCTGCATCGGAGCCAACCAGCAGGGCGTTCCCGGTGTGCTCCATCAGCGCGCGACTCAGAAGCGACGCATTCCGAACACCGCTAACGGAGGCCACCGCCGTAGCTCGGCGCGTCGGCCCGTGCACGCAGCAAGCATCCAATTGCACCTCTCCTCGTGCATTAGGAAGTCCGCCCAAGCCTGCCGAGTGGTCCTTAGGATTGTCCTCCTGATGCTTGCAGACATGCAGCGCCGCATCCAGCGTATCGCTTCCCTCAGTCAACATTCGGTATGCAGCATCGATTCCCACCGTTGTCGTTACCTTGCAGATCACAGCAGGCACTCTAGGCACCTTGGGTCGCTCTGGTTTCGGGTGACTATGCTGCATGTGCAGCATCCCTGGCATTTGAGCGTCGCCCCTCGATGCCAGACTGATCAATGCCGGCGACAGCGCTGCAGCAGCTAGAAGGCGCCTGCGATTAATGTGCACCAACGGTCTCCGATTCAGGTTGCGCAAATGCCAGAACGGCAGATGGTGAGAGCGGCGTCTGCGAAATCACTGCTGCCCGCCGGCGGCTTGAGGAGTATATGAAAGAGTGGGCTAATGAGCCTGAAAAGTCCATTGCTGCCAGGGATTACCTCGATATGTATATTGATTCAGCTTTGTGCCGTTAGCGTTGTTCCCGCCAGTGACATCCAGCGCCAGACCGCTGTTCACGCTGATCAATTCATATCTACCCCCGCCGACGGAGATGACGTGCCATTGCTGGTTTGTCTGGCCGTTGGCAGGCCATTGATCCACCAGAGCGCTATTCGACTTCGAGGCAGCCACAACGTCGAGCAACTGACCGCTCGACACATTGGTCAGCGTGATCACGTTGTTTCCTAAATTGGTCACTCTCCACTGCTGATTGGTGCCGTTGTTTACGGTATACGTCACCATCGTCTTACCATGGGTAGTGGAAAAGCCTGGATCCTCCATTGCCAACCCACTGTTCGCACTGACTATCACATAATTGCCGTTCGGGATTAGATTCGTAGTAACAAGCTCGCCGTAAACGCAGAGTTGCCCGCTTCCAGTTTGAGCCGTACCGAAGCTGGGCAGGTAGACTTTGCCGTTAGCGATAGTAGGCGGCATGAACTTTGCATAGTTGTCGCAAGAGTCACGCACAGCATCTTGCCGGCTGTTCCAAATTGGATTTAAGCTACTCGCATCATAGGCATAAAGGATGCCCGGTACGGTCATGTGCCATGCCCCCGAACCATCCGATGAGTTGCCGGTGTTGGTAGCGGCCCAGAGTATTCCATTCGAATTGCCATTTGCGGAGAGCGACAGCGACCCGCCAGGATGCCCAACGGCTTTGGTCGACGATTCGTACTTGGGCGAAGTGTTAAAGGTCGTCCCATTGAAGGAGAACACTTTGAGATAGTCGGACTGGCCCCAGAGATAAAGATTGCCGTTCCAATAATTCAGTGAGTGCATGTGTGAAGAGGTAGCCTGCCACTTCTGCACGGCGCCGCTATCGCCGAGATGGCCCATGTTGCTGGTCCTAATCACTTGCAGAACGCCGTCTTTGCCGCCGCCGATTACCAAACCGGTGCCGGGGATGAGTATGGGACCAGAGGACGTTAAATCTGCATCACCGGCGTCTAGATTAGCGTAATCAGACGGGGTATGCCAATCCAACAGCTTCAGGGTGCTGTCCGTCTTCAGAAACGTCTCGCTGAAGTCGGTCTCGCCGTTCCAGGTGCCGTTTCCCGTCACAAGATAAACGTTGCCTGCTGCATCGGACGCCGGACCGTTTCCAGACTGCCACAATGCGGCTCCGTTAGCGTCGGGCGACGCATTGAAGACCCCTACTTGCGCCAGGTTCGAGGCGCTATAGGCAAAGGTGTAACCGGCCCAGGAACCCTGATCGCAGTGGCCGGCGAACGTGACGTAGATATTGTTGTTCGCCAGCAAGAGGCCAGCCCGCTGAAGCTCATACTTGGATTTGAACCCGTCCGCGGAGATGTTTACAGGACTGCCTGAAATGTCCGCCCCAGTGGCGATATTCAGAGCGTGCAACTGGTGGGAGGACGTGCTATTTACCCAAGTCTGCGCCACAACATTAAGCGTCTTGGCACCAGGGTTAATCACGGGCGTGCTCATAATGCCGGAGTTACCCAAAACGTCCCTGCAAGTGAAGCCGCCGTTTTGAATAGTGAAAGCGGGCCCGAGTTGGACATGCCAATATTGCATGCCGGAGTCCGCATCAAAGGCGTATACGCTGTTATTTGTAGTAGCAAGAAAAATCACGTTATGAGTGCCGCCGGATATACTGACGTTCGCCATGTATAGCGGTTGCGCATACACCTGATCGTCCACCGGGACTTTGAACAACATGCCGAACTGAGCTTGGTTCACATTCGAAGGAGTAAGGATGGTCTCTGTTGCGTTCACACCATCGCGATTATTATCGTTGTGCTGCGTCAGCACATTCGTCTGCGCGCGCCCCACGTTCAAGGGCGAAAGTGAGATGAAAATTAGGAAGGAAGAGAGTGCGGCAATTTTCCGGCCCGATGGAATATTCTGAAACATGCAACCTCCATTACTACTTGTACTTGCGATATTCGCGCCTCGAGGAGTGAGGAGGTTCAGCAGCAGCAAATGCGCAGACGGCACCAGACCTCATCTCGGTCGCTCACAATTGTATATTAATCCACAACAACCCGTGTGAACTTTCTAATTGAGCTCAATATGTACGCAATTAACACCGCAAGTGGAGTAAAAGCAACACTTTTTTTGTAAATTCAAGCAAACCTGTTCTGGCGAGTGCAAGTTAGTCATTCCTATTTTAGTCTTCTCGGTCTCCCATTCTTCACTGATCTCCATTAGCACGGCACTGACCAGCCGAAGCAGTGATGCTTCGTTTGGAAATAGGGTCGCTTCCCGGGTGCGGCGCTTGAGTTCTTTGCTGATCCTCTCCATCAAGCGCAAGGTTTGTGAATCGGCCGCTTTCCAGCCCGAGTTCCAGATCTCGAAGCCATTTCCGACTTTCAAACTTGAAGATCCAAGCGTGACTGCTATGTTTTGTCCAGTTGGGTTTGATGCCGTTACTAATTTCGACCCATTCGAATCGACGTTGATACTGATATTCGTATCTCCGGCACCACCTGATCGAGTCGCTCCAAATCGAACGCTGACTCTGTTATCGACACCCTGCTTTCCCGTACGAATTCAGCGCTGAATTTAGTTGATTGTATGGATCCGATCCTTTTTTGAAATAATCCTCGCCTTGAGAATGTCTTCAAGCGCTTTTGCGAAGTCTTGGCATTCGAACTTCGATCCAGCACATAGATACATTCCTGTTGGGTCAAGGTACTTCAGCGGATCATTCAGAGCATAGCTGGAGCGATTCCATGACTGCGGATTATAAATCGTAGCCGACGATAACAGCGGATCCGGACTAGTAAACATCCCCAACGCCGAACCGTAATACCTGGCGCCAAAGTAACCCAACCCGGTCTCTAAATCCCGTTCCTTGCCGGTAAACCTCTGCTGAATCCCGTTAGACGAACCGAACTGTCCCGACCTTCCCGCCTGCCCGCCCCGGATCTCTTCTCCGAACGGCAGATAATCGTGCCGTGAAACCACCGTTCCGTTTTGGTCGGTAATCATGCGAACCGATCCCAGATGATCGTAGGAGAGATAGCACGTCTGGCACGGCGAGGCAGGCTGGGATGCATTCGAATACTCCGCAGTGAGCTGTCCCAGCGCGTCGTACACGAACACGGTCGTGCCCGCCGGTCCGGTTTTCATGACGCGGCGTCCTTCTCCGTCGTAACGATACTGCTCGGTGCCTCCGCCGAACGCTGGCGGCTCGGTCGCGCTCACTTGCCGGTTCTCGGCATCGTACGCCAGCGAATTGCCGTTCACAACCTGCTGGTTGCCCGCGGCGTCGTGCGGTACGTTCGCCGGCCGGTTGGTATTCGGGTCGTACACATTGCTGGTGTAGCCGCCCGTTGCAATGCCGGTAGCACTCGTGACCCAGCGGTTTCCGAACGCATCGTAGTCGAAGCTCCGCGACCAGCCGCCGCTGTCGCTGGCCGATTGGAGCCGGTTCACCGCATCGTAAGCGAAGCTTTGATTGAACTGCGCCAGGCCGTTCGCCACGCCCGGCCCGCCCGCGTATTCGCGATAGCTTTGCAGGTTGCCGTTGCCGTTGCCGCTCAGCGAACCGGAGTGGGGGCAGATGTCGTACACCCCGATATTGCTGTTTTCGCCCCAGTTTGGACAGGAAACGAACAGCATCTGCCCGCCATCGTTGCGGAGGGCTTCGTAGCTTTCCGCCTGCTGCAAGCGCAGGTTGTAGCTGGCCGCGTGCCAGACATTGTTCCCGCGAATGAAATAGTAAATGCCGCCGTGCGGCCAGTAGTGCACCCAGGTATTGGCATCTTGCGCAATAGCTCCATCTTCCTACTTCGCTATCCCGGATTCACGCTGATCACGATGCCCCAGCGGTTCACAGGCAACCCGGGCTCTATAAGGACCCACACGGCAGATCGTAATCGCCGCCAGTTAATTCCCGAACTCGACTTACAAACAAGTCAATTACATCTCTCACGCTTTGTTGAAAATGCGTGAGAGTGGGGGCCGTGACCTCCTTGCCCCGAAACGAAACATGAACCAACCCAGATGAATCGCGAACCACTTGGAGCGGTTGAGATTCTTCGACTATGTCGATTAGGGTTTCCTTGGAGTCCACTTTAATGTTTTTTGCTGCCTTCTTCAGAGCGCACAGCCAGGTATCGAGATAAACCGCCCGTTCTTGTAAAAGTCTCTGTCCGTCACTGAATAGAATCGTTCCCAGGAGCGCGTCTGGCTCGAATCCGTCAGTAATGTCCAATTCGCAACTAATAGTGAATGACATAGCCTATTGCAAGATGTGGATAGACCGGAGTGCATGATTGTTGTTGACAACAGCTCTGACCATTACTTGGTGTCCGCCGATCTGCACTGTCTTCGTGAACGCACTCCCTCCAATCTGTGAGCCCGTCTGAACTACATCCGTTCCGATATCGACAAGCTTGTTCATTGTCATTGACGGATCTAGTTTCTGGAACTCATCTAAATGCTTAACGATATGTTTTAAACTATTGTTGCTGAGAACCCTGGAAAATTGCCGCAGCAGCGGCAAATTCTCTGTTGCAGGCGCCAACTGCATGATCGCTGCTGTAGCCTCAGAAAAGACTAGCCCGCCAGCGGCAGTCATCGCGGCATCTCTAATGAATGCGTTTAGCTGTGCGTTCGACTGCGCTCCGGCAATATGAAATGCGGAAGCAACGATAGGATCGATATCAACATCGGTCTGCCGGTAGGTTCCATCGTTTACCCTGTTGCCATTCGAGTCGTAGTGATATAAAGAGCCGTTCTTGAAATATTCGCCATTGCGCTTGCTCAGATTCTTATCGTGTTCGAAGTCGGCATCGTTTACATCACTGCAGTTCTCGCCGTTGGAATCGCATACCTGATAGGTCAGCCCATCGGGGTCGGTGTACTTTAATGGATTGTTACGCCCGTACGCATAAGCATTCCAGCTTTGCGGATCGTTCGCGAAAGCTCCCGCGTTTTCGGGATCCGGACTCATGAATCGGCCTAATCCGGACCCGTAATATCGGGCTTCAAAGTAGTCCAGTCCGCTCTCCAAATCCCGTTCTTTCCCGGTAAACCTCTGTTGAATCCCGTTAGTCGAACCGAACTGCCCCGACCGTCCCGCCTGCCCGCCCCGGATTTCTTCTCCGAACGGCAGATAGTCGTGCCGTGAAACTACCGTTCCGTTTTGGTCGGTGATCATCCGCACCGATCCCAGATGATCGTAGGAGAGATAGCACGTCTGGCACGGCGAGGCAGGCTGGGATGCATTCGAATACTCGGCCGCGAGTTGTCCCAGCGCGTCGTACACGAACACGGTCGTGCCCGCCGGTCCGGTTTTCATGACGCGGCGTCCTTCTCCGTCGTAACCATACTGCTCGGTTCCTCCGCCGAACGCCGGGGGCTCGGTCGCGCTGACTTGCCGGTTCTCGGCATCGTACGCCAGCGAATTGCCGTTCACCACCTGCTGGTTGCCCGCCGCGTCGTGCGGAACGTTTGCCGGCCGGTTGGTATTCGGGTCGTACACATTGCCGGTGTAGCCGCCCGTCGCAATGCCGCCGGCAGTCGTGACCCACCGGTTTCCGAACGCATCGTAGTCGAAGCTCCGCGACCAGCCGCCGCTGTCGCTGGCCGACTGAAGCCGGTTTACCGCATCGTAGGCGAAGCTTTGATTGAACTGCGCCAGACCGTTCGCCACGCCCGGTCCTCCCCCGTATTCGCGATAGCTTTGCAGGTTGCCGTTGCCGCTCAGCGAACCGGAGTGGGGGCAGATGTCGTACACCCCGATATTGCTGTTTTCGCCCCAGTCCGGACAGGAAACGAACAGCATCTGCCCGGCATCGTTGCGGAGGGCTTCGTAGCTTTCCGCCTGCTGCAAGCGCAGGTTGTAGCTGGCCGCGTGCCAGACCTCGTTCCCGCGAATGAAATAGTAAATGCCGCCGTGCGGCCAGTAGTGCACCCAGGTATTGGCGTCTTGCGCCGAACCGATGTAGGAAGTCACCGCGCCTCCCTGAGTGCCGCGCACCCAGGCTGGGCGATTGGCGCTGTCGTAGCCGGTTTCCACCAGCCGTCCGGACGGATACTGCTCCGTGCGCAGCGATCCCGCCGCATTGTAGGTGTAAGCGAAGTCGTAGCTTTGGCCCGCGGTGGTCTGGCGCGACGCCCGCGGCCGCCCGAACGCGTCGTGGCTCGAATAGCTCGTCCGGGAATTGCTGTTGGCGACTTCCGTCAACTGCCCCGTTGCGAAGCCGCCGCCTGCGTCATACGTGTATTGCACGCCCGGAGTGCCGTCGGAATAACTCTTGGCCCATGACCGCCCGAACGCGTCGTATCCGCTGGCGCAACTGCTCCCCGATAGCGTGCCGAAACAGGTCATCACATTCCGCGCATCCGTTTTCGTGAGCAGGTTGCCGTTGGCATCGTAGGTGTACCGCGTGGTTCCCGATTCGGGATTGGTTGCCGACCGCAAGCGGCTCAATCCATCGTAAACAAAAGTGCGGCTCTGGCCCGACTGATAGATCGAGATCAGATTGTCTTGCGCGTCGTAGCCGTATACCGTGCTGTAGTTCCGGTGTCCCGCTCCCTCATCTTCGATGACTTGAATGACTCGTCCCAATGCATCGTAAACGCTGGTCCGGGCTTTTCCTGCCGCATCGCGAACCGTAACCCGGTTGCCAAAATATCCGGTCATGGTGGAAGTCTGATCCTGCAACACCGTCCTGGTGATTCTTCCCAGAGAATCGTAGGTGTTGGTTGTCCCAAACGCCAATCCATCCGCTTGGCCGGAGCCGTCGACACGCGAAGGATTCGCGGTCTGCTTTACACGGCCCAGTTCGTCGTAACTCGTGGTCGACCGGATGTACTGCGACGGACGCTCGTACTGGCGCGTTTCGATGGTTCGCCCCCACCCATCGGCGATGATTTGCGACTGCAGGCCGAGGTCGCCGGCCGCTTCTCTATCGCTCTGCCGAATCACCACTGTGGGCGAGGGATACGAGTAGCTCTCTTTCTGCAACAGCCCTGCAACGCCAGTGCGGTCGATGCGGGTCAACCGGTCCAGCGGATCCTCGTAAGTGTAGTAGGTAGTCAGGCCGTTCGGCTCAATCATCCAGCCCGGCTTCCCAGTCGAGTAGTCATATGCGAAGCGCGTCTCCCGGTTAAAAACGCTCAGGATGATCGGACAAATGCGGGATAGCGTCCCAATTCTGAATTACGCCGAACTGTCGAATTCTACCGGGCCGAGGGTCGCAGCGGGAATCTCGAGAAAGAAGCACGTGAGCTTCTTGTGTTCCGCGAACTTGAAGGTTAACGCGACGCTGGGCTTTAGCCGTTGCGCCAGCCAGAACTCAAGTTGAATCGCCTTTCGCTCTCTGAATTGCTGTTCCTCTCACATTGCCGAGCATGAGATGTCGCGTTGCCAAGCAGTGGGCGTCTTGCAAGTGTTCAACCTAACAGTAAAAGGAAAGTTTTGAATACTTCGGCAGCCGCTATCGTTTCTCTTTATTCAACCCATATTGTTTATTTATGAAAACCTCGCTTGACAACCAAAGAAGTCATGTGCGAAAACAAAGTCTCTGTTCAAGACCAACACGCGCGAGTAAGAATCGTTTGATTTCTAAGTATTGATATATGGATGAGGAGATTGTGGAATGAAAGGCATTTGTATCCGTTTGCTCTTCCTGCTACTTTTGACATTCGTTTGGTCGACACGCTTACATAAGCTCAAGGCGCAGTCTTGCACGACATGTGCCGAATACTGCGACGCGGAAGCTACTGGGATGTCCTGTTTCTCGTACACAGGATTTGACTGTTCCTGGTTTGGAGCATATGATTCGTGCCGTTACCCAGACACGGGCGCTTGTCCCGCAGGCTCGGAAACAGACGGCCATTGTTGTTGGAAGAACCACACACCCATTCTGGTCGATGTCTCTGGAACGGGATTCTTTTTAAGTGACAGCATGCGTGGAGTTCGCTTTCCGATCGAAAGATCGCCAAGACTATTTCGGGTTAGTTGGCCAACTGCCGAGTCGCACAATGCGTGGCTAGTCTTGGATCGTAACGGGAACGGCAGAATTGATAACGGCTCGGAGTTGTTCGGGAATTACACCGAACAAGCCATTCCACCAACGGGCATCAGCCCAAATGGCTTTCTGGCTCTAAAAGTTTTCGACTCTCCACAAAAAGGTGGTAACGAGGATGGGGTCATCAGTTCAGATGATGCTGTGTACAATCGGCTCCGACTCTGGGAGGACGTCAATCATGATGGACTTTCCACCCCTGGTGAACTATTCTCTCTCTCGGCTAAGGACATCTCTGGAATTTCGCTATCTTACGAGAGCAGTAAACGCAGTGACAGATTTGGAAACGTCTTTCGCTACAGGGCGAAGGTATTCCGGAAAGGCGTAGCGAGCGGAAGATGGGCCTTTGACGTGTACCTCAAGACTTCTTACGTTTTGTGATTCATGTCACCGCAAATCTTACGAGTATTTTCTTGGTCTTTGAACGGACTGCTTGCGTTGAGTCTTTTTGCCGTTGGTCTAACCTGGCGAGGGCAAGTAGTTAGTCAACATGACCGGAGCAAGCTGATTGGATCGAACATCACGCCATCACTACGGGGCTTGAAGGGACACGACGACCGGAAGTTCGTGATTCTAGTGCTAAAAGCAGGATGCCCTTACTGCTCCCGTAGCGCAAAGTTCTACGTTAAGCTCGCGTCAGAGGCTTCTCGTAAATCGGTTTTCGATATTGTGGCCGTATTCCCGGACGAGAAAGTTGCTGCTCAATCGTACGCACGACGAATAGGACTCGCAGTTCCGTTATTGAGCGGATTGCATTTAAGCGATTTGCGGGTCACAGAGACACCAACGATTCTAATTACAAATGCAGAGGGCCAAGTCATGCATTCGTGGACAGGCTTTTTATCTTCGGATAGCGAACAGGCCGCTTTGCAAGAGTGTCTCAAATAGTTTGGTTAGCTGAGTCAACTCAGCATAAGAGATCGCCGATAGCTGCAGGAAGGTTAGACAAAAGAGGTAACCAAGATGCGTATTATTACCGCAATTCTGCTGTCCTGTCTTTTGATTGTGACACCGGCACCCATTCGAGCTCAGTCAGGCTGCGGCGCTTACAGCGCCGATGAGTGGTTGAGTATCAACGAGGGTGGAACAGTACTCTCGTACCAGGATCTACTCGCAGACGGAACGCTGACCAATGCTACTCTTTCACCCGAGATATATGACTATTTGGTTACCAACGGCTACCTTCCAAATCAGCCGACCGTAGCGATGACTTATGAAACGTATACGCAGTACGTGTATACAAACTCCGCATTTCCTGCGGCGATAGTGCTAGTGACGCTTCCGATTCCCGTTGCAGGGCAGGTTGTAATTTTTGTTGCAGGAGGCGCAGCCGCAATATATCTTTCGTATCAAGCAGGTAAGGCCATAGGCGCGTGGGTAGCAGCGCGGAAAGGGAACAGCGACCCCCTTGCTGTTAGCCAGGCGAGAGCGTCGACTGTCGATTCGGGTCGGGATGCCAATGGAAATTGTCTTCCTAAGCCGAATGGCTACAAGTGGCAAGCGAGGGATAAGTTCGCGCATCAGGGCGAGGTCCATTGGCATTGGATTGATTACCAATCAGGATCCGTCAACATGCATTTCGTTTCCTGGCCCGAGGATGGAAGGCTATGTTGACCCAGGACCTAACTACCAGCTCATCGGCGGCATTTACGTATTCGATGGGACAATCGAGTGATTGATATAAGTGATTTAGTTTTACGTTTGCGCCTTATCTATCAAGATTTGTGGAACAATTACTGTTGGCGGAGCTCCGATCTGCGCGAGGTAGCAGTCCTCGATGATTTTGAAGAGCTTAGATTGGCGCTGTATAAGTTCTTTGTTCTCGACTCCCTTGTCCAAGGTGGTTCGAGGCCAACGCGAATGTTCGGGCCAGGATTTTACTTGCTCCCGCGCCGTTACGGGAACTCGGATGGGTGTACCAGCAGACTTCGTATCTTAATTAGAGGCGCACAGGCTTGGAAAGAAGAAGTGTGCGAGGTATCGGAAACGGACATTATGTTTCAGCTAACTGACTTCTTCGACTGGCATTTATTCTTTTGGCGCGACTTTCGCTTTTTCAAAGCCAAAGTACTGCGTTGGGACAGCAACCAAGAGGCAGTTGGGTCCGAAATACTGCTCAATGCACTCGAGATGAGTGTTTTTTTTGATTCTGGCCTTTACGAAGAATAGTTTGTTATAGCCCCGATTGAGCTTTCAGCAGCAGATAGCGCCAATTCTTATCGCCTCGGCCCCGGCGCGGTAGTGACTTGATGTCAGTGTTACTGGCTTTGACCACAACGGAACGTAGCGAGGCGGGGCAATCATTCAGCAGCCTTCCTGGCGCCGAAACAACAGGTGAGCTAGTTTCTGGAAAGGCCTCAGACGTTGCCAACGGAGTTGGTCAATCCACTGTTTCAGGTAGAGCAGCGCCGTTTCCGTCCCCGCAGGAGCGCAAGGTCCACGGGCGGTCTTGAAGTTCTCTTGCCCAGGTAAGCCTTCACCATCCTGCGGTTCAGGCGGAATAACTCAGAGTATTTGCCGCTTCTTCTGGTCCAGGTTGCCCCAGCGCGTGAGCAGCAGCCACCTTTTCTCTTTCACCAACCCGAGTGACCTGCCCGCGCTTACGAAACAACCCGGCACGCCTCAGTTAGTCCAACGGCAGAAAACGCACAAAGGTAGGGGCTCGGCACTATTCACCCCTACTTCACGAGACAAACCGAAGCGTCTGCTCCCGCAGCGTATTCAACGCGACTACCATCCGGTCTGTTTCTAGCAGAACCAAATCGCCGGACAGATCTTTTGCCGCGCTTGCTTCAAACAAACGGCGGTGGTCTTCCCGCAATTTAGGAAGAGTATTGTGCGCGCCCGGCGAACCACGCAGCGCTGCCGCCAGAAAATATAGCGTGAATTCGACGCCGTGGGCGAAGGCCTGAAGTTCTTTCACATTTTTCAGATCTATTGACGCCTGTACTCCTGCCTCCAAGCCGATAATGGCTTGCACGAGAAAATGCGAGCTGGCCAGCATGGAGTTCAGCGCAGAAAGCTTTTCGGCCGTGAAGCGCGGTTCCGAACTAACCCGTTCCACCGACGCTTCAGCGTTCGATCGTGCGCGACGCCAGCTCTGTCTCGACTCATTTGACGCATCTTGCGCAGCAGGGCTCCGGCGCTGCGACAACTCTGCGATTACGGCTTGGAAATACAGACGGGTAGTATCGAGCATCTCGGCCATCACCTCGCGCACTAGGCGGCGCTCCCAGGTAGGCCACACCGCGTAAGCAATCAGCGCCAGGCATCCTCCCGCAAAGGTGTTCAGACCGCGCTGCATCACCACTTCGCCCGGCGGAACACCGACAGCCGCAATCAAGAACACGATCAGCCCCGTTATCGCAATGCTGAAGAGGCCGTAATTTGCCGGCCCGAACATGCGCATTGCGAAGGTGAACGCAGTGACCAGCAGCAGCTCGGGGAGAGCCGAAACCGGCAGAACGTGACAGAGGCCGGTTGCCAGCAAAAGACCAACCAGCGTGCCCGCCACTCGTAAAGCGCCCCGGCTGAAAGTAGTAGTGAAGCCGGGTTTCAGCACCACCGCGACGGTCATGGGTATCCAATAAGACCGCTGCCAGTTCATGCCGCGGCTAAAGATCTCTCCTAGCGTCACGAAGACAGCCATGCGGATGCCATGCCGGAACGAGGCGGACCGGAAGGTGAGGTTTGCCAGCATCGTGTCGAGCCAACTGCGGATCTGGAGATGAAGCGAAAGCGCATCCTCGCGGCGCTGGAATTCAATCTGGCCCTGACTGGTGCTGCGGCCGACTAGCCGGAGCGCGGCCCGCACTTGTCCCGCAAAGATGTCGAGAGCGGAAAGGATTTCATCGGAAAGCGGGTCCGTCGAAGCCGGCAGTGAACGGCTTTGAAAGACCACGTTATTGACTCTCTCGATCAAGTGTTCCGGCAGTGGATCCAGATTGGCCGAAAGCAAATTCTTAGACAATCCGCGCAGCAAACGGGAAGCATCTTCCAGAATCCGGTCAACACCCGCAACCAGCGAATCGCTGTTTCGCGACGCGTCCGCAATCTGATTCATGGCTTGATAAGCCAGCTGCGACTGCAATCGCCGCAACAGAAAAGCGGAAAGCCGGATGCGGTCGGCCTGGTCCAGGAGAACGCGGAACCGCTCGCCATCCAGAGAGCGGTCCCGGCCCAGCGCCGCCAACGTATCCTGCACCTCAGAAGCTGGAGTGGACGACAGCGGCTCGGCTAACGCATTTTCTTCAGAGGACTCGAAAGCTTCGGCCAGATCGGCGTAAACGCCTCCTATCGCTTCGCGTTCCGGTCGATAGCGATGCACGGGCCAGAGCAGCAGGGCGAATAGAGTCTGCAGCAATCCTCCGCCCAGCACCAGCAATGCAGCATCCAGCGCGCCTGCGGGCGAGCCTGGACCGCGGGCGGAGAAAACGATCAGCGCCACCAGAGTATTCAGGCCCAAATCGCCGGCCCGCTGGCTGATGGAGACCAGCAAGCCCGCCAGGAAAGCCCAACCCGCGGCAAGCGCCACGGCAAAGAGAGGATAAGTGCCGCTGACAGAGCCACTGAACACCGCGATGGCCCCTAAGACGCTCCAGGCCAGCATGCGCCGGGCACGGTGCGCATAGGGATCTGTTCCATCGGAGTAAGCGACATTAAGAGCACCGGTAGCGAAGGCTGCTCCGCCTGCCGGATGACCTATGGCAAATCCAATGGCCAGGGGAATGGAAACCGCGAGGGCGTTGCGCAGCGCAATAGCCGGCTTATTTACCTTGCCGCGGTCGATCGCCGTGACGCTGCGCCATAAGGCTTTCAGCGTACCGGGTTTAAGAGATGATCGGGGCTGACTCGCAAACTCTTCTTCGAAGCGTGCTTCCTGCCTGTATGGGTTTTCGGCTTCGCCCGGCGTGGCCATCGCGTCGAGAAGAATCAGATGATGAGAACGTCTAGAGTGCGTGGACCGTGCACGCCGCGGACACGGGTCATTTCAATGTCCACTGTCGCCGACGGTCCCGAGCAAAACGTCAGCGGAATGTTCCGGGAGGGCTGAAGCTTGCGCATGGCTTCAGGCACCAGTTGGACGATATCGTCCTGGCGCAAAATGCAGAGATGATAGTCGGGGATCAAGGTGGCAGCGCGCCGTGCCTGGCCGGGTGAACTTTCAAGCACCACTGTGCCCGTGCTGGCAATGCCCAGCGTGCAAAGAGTCACCACACCGTCGTTGAAATTGAGCTGATCGTAGCTCAAATTCTCGTCGGGTATGAACATGAATTCGGGCGGCCGCCACTCCGTGGGAAAGGAGGGCGGAACGATCAGGATGCGCTTGCCGCGAAGCCTAAGAACATCGCCGATGCCGGCACTCACGTCACCGGAGCTGTAGAAGGGCGTGCCGTTGTAATGCCGCAGGCGCGCGTCGAACAAAGCCACGCGTTCCTCCGGGGTGAGGGTTCCAATCCGCTGGTAATGGCGTGGAATTCCGGCCCAGGCGGCCGCGCATCGCTCTTCCCGCGCATTGCGGTGAGTGGGATCGGTGGAAACATTGAGAGCGCTGCGAAGAGCATCCAGAACCGGACGGCGGGAACTCACGGGTGTTCCTCCTTCGCCCGTTTTTTCCACCAGTGGCGAAAGCTCCGGTTCGGAAGAGCAGCCAGATCTCGGGTATCGCTCCAATTGGAGAGGGGGCCGGGCAGCCGCTTGATATTCTCCTTGCGGACGAAGGGCCATTGCGCGATTTTCGCGAGCGCTTCCGCCACCGTGAGCAGGCCGGAACTGGAAAAGACCAGCGCCATCGCCTGCATAGCGATGTTTTCAGAATCCAGCTTTCCCAGGAAGGTGCTTTGCGTTTCGCGAACAATTTTGCCGCGCAGGTGAATCAAGATTTCCGGGATATTGATTTTTACCGGGCACACGTCGTAGCAGGCGCCACACAGCGAAGAGGCGTAGGGCAGCGACTGCGCATGCTGCAGATTAAGCAATTGCGGAGTAAGAATGGCTCCGATGGGCCCCTGGTAAACCGAACCATACGCATGTCCGCCGGTCTGGCGGTACACCGGGCAGGCGTTCAGACAGGCTCCGCAACGGATGCAGCTGAGAGTCTCGCGGGCTTCAACGTCGGCGGCAATGCCGGAGCGCCCATTGTCGAGCAGCACAACGTGTACTTCCTGCGGACCATCTCCGGGCGTGACGCCGGACCAGATGGAGTTGTAAGGATTCATGCGCTCGCCCGTGGCCGAGCGGGGCAGCGTCTGCAGAAAAACTTCCAGGTCCTCGAAGGTGGGAATCAGCTTCTCTATGCCGACGAGAGAGATCAGCACGTCAGGCAGAGTCAGGCACATGCGGCCGTTGCCTTCGCTTTCCACAACCACCAGGGAGCCGGTCTCGGCGATGGCGAAATTTGCTCCGCTGATGCCGATGGTGACATTCAGGAATTTGTCCCGCAGATAAAGGCGCGCCGCTTCGGCCAGTTGCGCAGGGTCGTCGGTAAGCTCCTCGATGCCCAGTTCTTGCAGAGGCATGGTGTTTTCGAAGATGTCGCGCACCTGTACCCGGTTGATGTGCAGCGCCGGCACCACGATATGCGACGGGTCGTCCTGTCCAAGCTGCACAATCAAATCCGCCAGATCGGTCTCGTGGGGCGTGATGCCGTTGGCTTCCAGGTGCTGGTTCAGGCGGGTCTCGTTGCTGGTGATGGTCTTCACCTTGATCGCTTCGGTGACGCCATGCCCGCGGATAATACCGGTAATGATCTCGTTGGCCTCGTCGGCATCCCGCGCCCAATGCACCTGCCCGCCATGAGCCTTGAAGTTGGCTTCGAATTGTTCCAGGTACAAATCGAGAAAACTCAAGGTATGCGCCTTAATGGCACTTCCGGAATTGCGCAGTTCTTCCCAGTCGGGCATTTCGCCGGTTACGCTATTCCGCTTGGCCTGCATAATGCTGGTGGCATTGTGCACATTGCGGCGCAACTGCGAGTTATCTAGAGCGGCGCCGGCGAGTTCCGGGAAAGCCGCCGCAGTCCCGGCCGAACCGACATAAATGCTCATTCGATCTCCGCTCTTCCGGCTGGCGTGGTCATGGCAGTTTCGGCCATTCCGGCGTCTTCCGGCGGATGCGCGGCGGAAGTGCGAGTGGAAGCCAGAATTTCCGCGATATGCAGGGTCCGGACTCCCGTCCGCTGGCGATGGAGCGAGCCTTGAATGTGCATAAGACAAGAGTTATCGGCAGCGCAGCATGCTTCCGCCTCGGTATTGAGTATGCACCGGACTTTGCCGGCAAGCATGGCGGACGAAGTCTCGGCGTTTTTGATTGCGAAAGTTCCTCCAAATCCGCAACATTCTTCCTGATGGGCGAGTTCAACCAGCTGAATGCCTCCCACCTGCTGAAGAAGCCGCAGCGGAGCGTCTCCAACGCGCAGCGAACGAAGCGAGTGGCAGGAAGGATGATAGGTAACCCGATGCGGGAAATACGCGCCTACGTTTTCGACGCCCAGCCGGTAGACCAGCAACTCGGTAAACTCGAAGACGCGCGGAAGAATTCCAGCCACGCGGCGTTCCAACTCCGGGTCGGCCGCCATACGGGCAGCTTTCAGGTAGTGATCACGAATCATGGCGACGCAAGACGCCGAGGGGCAGCAGATAAGGTCGTCGCTTTCGAATACGTCGACGAATTTGCGGACCAGCGGAATGGTTTCGCGCTGATAACCGGTGTTGTAGTGCATCTGCCCGCAGCAGGTTTGTTCAGGCCGGAAGTCAACGGTATGGCCGAGCCGTTCCAACACCTTTACTACGGCGATGCCGGTGGAGGAAAACAGCAGGTCGTTATAACAAGTGATGAAAAGCGAAATGCGCATTCTGAGGAAAAGCTGGACCGGGAGAGACGCGGACGTTCAGGCCGGAAACCGATCAATGTAATTATTGCCCAGCGGCTCGGCGAATCTCCGGATTTCCAGAAAAACCGGACCATCTGCAATCGAAAAACAAGGCGCAGAACGATTCAAAAGGCAACGTGGAAGAGAGCGGGCGCTTGGTTTGCGGCAATTCTGTATCTGAGTATTGCAGGCGCGGCGAACGGGCAAGGAAATGATTCTGCTATCCAGTCCCGTAATGACGCCGCCCACGCGCAGAAAGGGGAGCTGCATCCGCAATCTTATGCGCCCCTCACGGTGGCCGAAAAATGGAAGAACTTTTCGGTTCAGACGTTCAGCCCACTGTCGGCGGCGGGCACGGTATTCGGCGGAGCACTGGCGCATGTTACGGCCGCCGATCCCAAATTCGGCAGCGATCGCATCGCGTTCGCCCAGCGGGTGGGAGCGAGCGGCGCCATGATCGCCAGCCAAAGCTTTTTCGGAAGTTTTCTGCTGGCTTCAATGCTGCACCAGGATCCGCGATACTTCCGGCAGGGTCCGCGATACGGCGGGTGGACGCGCGTGCAGTATGCATTGAGCCGCGCCTGGCTGACGCGCAACGATGCGGGAGGAAACTCAATCAATTGGTCGAACATCGGCGGTACCGCCATGGCAACCAGCCTGGCGCTTTCGTATTATCCGGCAGCAAGCCGGAACGGCGGAGCGCTCGCTACGCAATTTACCGGGAACACGCTGGGCGTCGGGATCAGCGACTTGGCCATCGAGTTCCTGCCCGACTTGCGGCAGAGATTTGTCAGGCATCGGCGGACGATGATCAACTGTCTGGAGCCATGGCGGTTGCTCGGCACAAAGTAGCTGGATGTTGCGAGTGGGTTGCCGGTTTGCAAACTGGTTCAATGTAGAGATGCGGACTGCCATACTCTATCTGCTGCTGGCGGCATCACCTTCTTTTGCTTTCGCGCAAAATTCGCGCCCGGGCGAGCCTTGGCCCGATAAGGCAATGATGGAGCCAGCGGACTTGGCAGCAGTGTTGACCGGCAATCAAGCACAGCCCACGATTCTATATGTGGGCTTTCCAAATCTCTACCGGGGGGCGCATATACGCGGCGCGATTTTGGATGGACCGGCGTCCAAGCCTTCGGGCATCGAGGAATTGCGAAAGGTTACGGCCAACATTCCGCGCGATCACGCCATTGTTATCTATTGCGGATGCTGCCCTTTCGAGAAGTGCCCGAATGTCCGGCCGGCTTACCGCTTCCTGAAGAAAAAGGGCTTCAAGAACGTGCGGGTGGTGAAAATGCCGGAGAACATGCACACTGATTGGGTGGCGAAAGGTTACCCCATCAGCCGGGGCCCCTTCCCGGTGGCGGCGGCCGACGCGCCCAAATGAGAGTTTTAGCCTTCTCTGCTGCAGTTGCTGTGCTGTTGTTTGACGCTTGCCTGGGGGGCTATGCGGAATCACAAGCAGCAGACGTCGACATTAAGGCGTCCAGGGTGGCTCAAGAGCCGCTCCTTGGCCCGGGGCCGCAAAACTCCTGGACAGCTTTGTCGGTATTCAATCCCACGGCCATTCAGGTGGGGCGGAAGACGGTGTTGCTTTTCCGGGCGCAGGATGCCAACCACACATCGCGCATCGGATACGCGGAGAGCACTGATGGCCGGCACTTTACCGCGCGCTCTGAGCCGGTACTGTCCCCAGAGGCGCCTTATGAAAGAGGCGGCGGCGTGGAAGATCCGCGGGTGGTGCGGATTGGCGGCCTGTACTATCTGACCTACACCGGATACGACACGCACGCGGCGCAGTTATGTTTGGCGACGTCAACCGATCTAATTCACTGGAAGCGCCGCGGCATAATCATGCCCGCCTACAAGGGCACATGGAATACGCAGTGGACCAAGTCCGGCGCAATCCTGCCCGGGAAGATCGGCGGCAAATGGTGGATGTACTATCTCGGTTCACGGACGGACACGGATGGGAAACCGCGGGATTACATGGGTCTGGCGAACTCGGACGACTTGCTGCACTGGGCCGACGCTACTGATAGGCCGGTATTAGAGCGCCGTCCGGGGGCCTTCGACGAGCGCGTGATGGAGCCCGGGCCTGCTCCAATTTTGATCGAGAAAGGGATTCTGCTGCTTTACAACGGGGCGGATGAAAAGCTGGTGTACGGTCCCGGCTGGATTTTGTTTGACCGGAAAGACCCAGGACGAGTGCTGGCGCGATCCGGCAAACCATTCGTGCTTCCGGAGCTTCCCTGGGAGAAGACCGGCACGGTACCCAATGTGATCTTCCTCGAAGGCGCTATCTTGAAGGCGCGAACGGGACCGAATGGACTGAAACTGACCGCCTACTATGGCGCGGCTGATAAGTATATCGGGGCACTCGGACTTACCGTAAACGGCGGGCCTGCGGGAAAGTAAAGTTTAAGCCCAAAGCAATTTCAATCCGGAACTCCCCTGGGCTTGGCGATATGAGGGAAAGCGGCGGTCGCCACCCACGAGAGTCAGGTTTTCCGAGATCGCCTGTGAAATGATCATCCGGTCGAACGGATCGCGGTGGTTTTTTAGCACGGGGAGCTCACGCAGCCGGTGCAGATGGCCCAGCCTGATTTCGAGAACTTCCGCTCTCAGCGAAATAAGGACGGCGAGAAAGTCCTGAAAATCTAAACCGACATCGTGATACCGCGTCTTCAGCAGGAACTCCCAAAGACTGACGATGCTGACGAAAATCAGGCTGTCGACTGGCTCCACCCTTGCCACGACTGCCTGAGGAACTTCATTCTTGGCCCACAGAATGATCGCCTGCGTGTCGAATAGCAGGCCGGAGTCATCGAAGGCTTGCATTTTACAAGCCTTCGATGGTTTCCAGCAGTTCTCCTTCGGCTTCTTCCCGCGCTTGCTGGGTAGCCCATCCGCCGGGCAGATGAATCTTGTCTTTGAATATTCCCCGCCCCCGGTTGGGATCGGGAGCAGCGGATGCATTCACCGGTACGATTTTGGCGACACGTTCACCGCGGTTCATCAAATAGATTTCCTCGCCCTTGCGAACCGATGCTACCAGCTGAGAAAGCTTGTCCTTGGCCTCTTTAATCCCGAATTCAGTGGGGACGAGATCGGGAACTTTAAACTCGGCAACGTTCATGGCTTTTATTATAGCCACAATCAAGGGACGTTTGTAGCCACATAAGCCGCGTGTGGTAATGCCGGTACCAACTAACGCAGCGCAACCGGTCTACTACTATTACCGAATAGGCCTACAGCAGTCTTGCGTTCCAGTATTTTGTGCTCTAATCGATAGATTATGCGCGCCTTTTCCTCGGCGTTTTTGTCTATTCTCTCGCTGGCGGGCCTGTGCTGCCTTTCGCTTGCCGCCGCGCCCGGCAACCTGCTGAAAGGTGGTTTCCGCGGAACGCCCCAAGGCGGTTGGATCACCATCCATTTGGAGGGATCGCCGGCCGCTATCGGTTATCAGCACGGCTACCTGCTGAAGGCTGAAATAGAAGATAGCCAGCGAGCTATCGCCCTCAGCACGACGCACGAAGTCTCACACTCCTGGGCCGACCTTCGCAAAGTGTCCGAACTCTACTTTATTCCGAAGCTTCCCGCAGAGTATCGAGCGGAACTCGAAGGCATGACACAGGGCCTGAAGGATGCAGGGTCGAAGCTCGACATGGCCGACCTGGTGACCATGAACGGCTACATGGAGTTTTCTTACTACTACGATGAATTGCGCCGCGAGAAAATAGGACCGGCTGCTGTCAGCCATGCGCCCGAACATTGCAGCGCTTTCGTTGCGACCGGCAGCTATACCAAAGGAGGCGGCGTGGTAATTGGCCACAATAATTGGACGGATTATCTGACCGGTACGCGCTGGAACGTCATCTTCGACATGGTTCCCGCTAAAGGACACCGCTTCACCATGGACGGCATGCCTGGCTTGATCCACAGCGGCGACGATTTTGGAATCAACGACAGCGGAATCATGATTACCGAAACCACGATCGGCAATTTTATGGGCTTCGACCGCAAAGGAACTCCCGAGTTTGTCCGCGCCCGCACGGCCATGCAATACGCCGAATCCATCGACGATTTCGCCCGTTACATGAAGGATGGCAATAACGGCGGCTATGCGAACACCTGGCTGGTCGGCGACCGGAAGACAGGCGAGATCGGACGCCTGGAGCTCGGCTTGAAAAACGTCACGCTCGATCGGACGAAGGACGGCTACTTCGTTGGCTCCAATTTCCCCATCAACCCGAAGCTGATCGCGGAAGAAACCACTTTTCCCGCGGACGATTCGAATACTCCGAACCAGGTCCGTCATCGCCGCTGGGAAAAGCTTATGGCTGAAAACAAGGGCAAAATCGATGTAGAACTCGGCAAGAAGTTCGAGACCGATCACTACGACGTACTCACGAAGGAGATCGATCCGAACGAACGGACGCTCTGCGGCCACATTGATCGTTCCAGCCGTGGTCTTCCGGGCTGGCAATCGGCCTTCGGCCCGGCGGGCGTAGCGCAGGTGAAGGTTTCAGACAGCGCCATGGCAAAGACATTAACTTTTGCAGCTGGTCTGGGCCATCCCTGCGGCGTAGAGTTTCATGCCGCGGATTTCCTGCGCGCGCATAGAAAATTTGGATGGCAGAAAACCCTGCTACAGGATGTGAAAGACAACGGCTGGGCAATCGCTGGCCCAGTTAGCAGACCTGTCCCGCCAACGTCTGCTGCCGCTACACGTTAGCCGGATTTGGAAACCCTTCGCCGCCCGCGCCTGTTTTGGATCGCGATTTTTCTGGCGGCATTAATCCTCATTGTTTCGCGCCGCCCGGACGTAGTGCTTCAAGCGCAGTTCTACGCCGAAGATGGGCCGGTCTGGTATGCGCAGGCTTATTCGATGGGCACCTGGCATGCGCTCCTGCTGCCTCGCGACGGTTATCTGCAGACGCTTCCGCGACTGGCCGCCGCGCTGGCTTTGCCGGTTCCATTTGCGTGGGCGCCGCTGGTGATGAACCTCGTGGGACTGGGGATGCAGGCACTGCCAGTTCCGGTAATTCTTTCGCCACGGCTTGCACGCTGGGGCGCATTTCCAACGCGGTGCCTGATGGCTGCCACTTACCTGGCGCTGCCAAATGTGGCAGAACTGCAAGCTTCCGTGACCGAGGGGCACTGGCACCTGGCTCTAGCAGCCTGCCTGCTCGTGCTGGCCGAGCCGCCCATTGCGCTATGGCAGCGAATCGCGGGCATTTCCCTGGTTCTGCTCTCCGGGTTGTCTGGACCGTTCGCGCTTCCACTGGCGGGGATCTCCGTGGCGTTCTGGTGGTTGCGGCGCGGCCGATGGCATTTGGCAATCACTTCCGTGCTTTCGCTTTGCGCTGCTCTCCAGGCCGCTGTGCTCCTGCTTTCGCAGAGCCGCCTTAAGGGAACCATCGGCGCGACTCCCAGGCTGCTGTTACAGATGCTCGCCGCACAGATCTATGAAGGCGCTCTGGTAGGCCGTAATTCCATGCATCGCACCCGCGACACTACGCTTCTGGCAGTGGCCTTTCTGGGCACGGCGATTGTCGCGTATTGTTTCTGGAAAGCAGTCATCGAGTGGCGGCTGTTCATCGTATTCTGCTCGATTGTATTCGCGGCTTCTTTGGCCAACCCAACCGCCGGTACGGGTCCTTCACAGTGGACAGTAATGGCAGCAAGCTGGGATACCCGCTATTGGTTTTTTCCTGCGCTCGCGTTCGTCTGGAGCCTGGCGTGGTGCACGACCGCCGCGCCTTTCAGTCCTGCGCGCTGGCTTACAGCGGCGGCTCTCGGCGTCATGCTGATTTACCTGCCGAAGACTTGGATTTTGAAGCCGGCTGACAATCTTCATTTTCCGCAGTCCGCACGGCGGTTCGAGCGCGCCCAGCCTGGCGAATCCGTGCGGATACCGATTCTGCCGGCAGGCTGGACCATGAATCTTGAGAAGAAGTAAAGCCGTGCCAGGATGTTACCCGTGGCAACGCCATTGTGCTCTGATTGAAGCTGTTGCTCTCTGAAAACGATCTTTCGACTGCCCCCTGGACTGCTTGGAATTGGCCGAAGCGTGGAAACATCCGGTTCTCTTCCTTGGTAAGGCCGGCTCTCGTCCGTGTCATTCTGCCGCTGCTTCTGGTTGCAACCTCGGCGGTCTTTCGCACAGTCAGCCTGAAGAAGTTCGGGATGCTCTATGACGAACAGATCACGCGGGCGGTGGCTGCGAATATCTGGCGCGGCGATCTAAGCAACAACTGGAAGTCCGCGCCCGGCATACCTGTGGCGTTTCAAATCAACTGCTATAACTTTTCGTCTTACATGTACGCCGATGCACTGGCTGCGAGCCGGGATGCGCCGCACCCGCTGTTTCGCGAGCGCTTATTTTCCGCAGTGTTGGGGAGCCTGGCGGTCGTTCTGTTCTATTTTGTTTCGCTGCGATTGCTGGGGCCGGCAGTCGCCCTGGCGTCGCTTGCGGTGATGGCGGTCTTCCCGCTGCTGGTTCAGGATGCCCACTACGCACGCCCGGAAGCATTCGTCACCTTTCTGTGCGGAATCGTTTACGTGTGTTCCGTGCGGCTGCTCAAATCTCCGCGGCCACGCTTATGGCTGGGCGCGGGCGCGTTCTGCTGCGGGCTGCTGGTGGCATGTAAGATTTCTGTCATTCCCATAGCCGCTATACCGCTAGTCTGTCTCGCCGCGAGAAGGTTGTTCAGCTGGAGGATTATTGGGCTATTCGCCAGTCTGCTCGCCGTGGGCGTATTCGCCGGGGTTCCCGACGCCTTCCTTCATCCCGTCGCTTTTTTAGACGGGGTGCGGATGCTCAGCCATCACTATGCGGACGAGCACCCGCCGCATTCGCTGCTCGATTCGCGCTATTGTTTTGCTCTGCTCGCGCCTTATTTCTTGCAGACGATCGGGCCCGCCTGCTGCGCACTATTTTTTGTGGGCGTTGTGGCCGCCGTCTGGAAGCGGCAATACCTTTGCCTTGCTATTATTGCCGCGCCAGCGCTTTTCTATCTCATATACTTTTCGCTCCAGCGGACTTTCTTCGAGCGCAATCTAAGTCATGTGGCCCCGCTGATCGCAATCCTCTGCGGCGCTGGCCTGGTTTGGCTTGTTAGATTGTTCCCGATCCGGATGCGAACTGCGGCCTTCGCGGGAGGCTTGCTGCTGACCGTGCTTCAGCCTGCTCTCATCTCCGGAAAACTCGTATTCGAGGCTTTACGGGTTTCTCCGGAGCAGCGCGCAAGCCATTACGAGGATGCCCTGCGTAAGAAGGAAGGCGTGCCCATCGAATCCATCAGTGAACTTGTTGTTCCGGGTCATGCCGATTATCTGGCGGGACTGGTGCAGCATTCAGCGGAAGCTATCATCGTTCCGGTTCGCGATTATCACGACGGTTACACACGCTTCTATTTTCACGCTCTGCAGAAGCGCGTAAAAGCGTCAGAAGTGGGATACTTCCCATCGATTTTCCCGAGCTTTTCGCCGAACACGATCGTGGCATATCACTCGCCCAATCTGCGCTACATAAAGCTGATGCCGCCAAACACGCAGGAGTATGAAGGACAGACCTACGTAACCTGGCAGGAAGTATCGCAGGTTCTCAAGCCTCCGGTGAATTCCGTCTCGTGGCTGAAAAACGGCTTGCATCCTGCCGCGAGAATTCCCACTGGGCGCGGCGACTTTTATGGATCGTACACTCCCGAGGGCGGTGACGGTAATCGCGGCAGCATCACAATTGGGTCTATCGATGTTGACCGTCCCCTGGCCATCGGCATTCCCGTGATTACCGGGCCGGATCGCGGCGGCCTCTCGGTTTCGGTAGTGGATCACGCGACTGGCCGCACACTTGCCGAACTAAAGCCACCTCCCGCCTTGCCGTTGTGGGACATCTGGCGGGTTAATCTCGATCCCGGCATGAGTTCTAGTGTCGACGTCGTCGCCCGGGACGAAGGCGCAGGATGGGGAGAGTGGCTGGGCATCGGATCGCCTGTCATTTTGAGAGGCGAAGCGCACTAACGGATATCAGGGAAGCGCTGTCCAGCAGGCCTGCTCCAATAGAGTAAAATCTGTATTAGTTCAGCTTTAGCTGGGCGAAACAAAGTAAAGATCCTTGGAAGTTACCTCGCCTCAATCTGAACTGCAAAGCGATCTCGAGAAGATCTACAAAGCTAGATTTTCCGGCAACGAGATTTACCGGAACGAAGTTTGGAGTATCTTAGTTCGAGAGTTCTTCAAGCAGTGGATTCCCGCGAATGGCTCGGTTCTGGACCTCGGCTGCGGGTATTGCGAGTTCATCCGGAACGTGCCGGCTGGGCAGAAGTTTGGGATCGATCTGAACCCTGCCGTGCGGGACTTAGCGCCATCTGATCTCACCCTCCTCGAGCAGGATTGCAGCAGCATTTGGCCTCTGCAAGAGCAGTCGCTGGACGTTGTGTTTACCAGTAACTTCTTCGAGCATCTGCCCGATAAACCGGCTCTGCAACGAACGCTTGCTCAAGCCTATCGCTGCTTGAAGCCTGGAGGCCGGCTGATTGCAATCGGTCCCAACATTAAATACTTACATGGCCGGTATTGGGACTTCTTCGATCATCACCTGCCACTGACGGAAGCATCCTTGTCGGAAGCGCTTTCCACCTTGGGCTTCACAATCGAGCGCTCCGTAGCAAAATTCTTGCCGTACACCATGTCGCTGGGAGCATCTCGGCCTCCGCTTTGGGCTATAAAGCTATTCCTGAAGGTTCCTGCCGCCTGGCAGTTCCTGGGAAAGCAATTTCTGGTTGTTGCCCGGAAGTAAACGCTCTTTTTGTAGCTTCAGCTCGAGCCTGAGATAGCGATAGTATCGGGCAGGTCGAGGGACCATACCGGTCCGCTGCGAACGAAGTGAATCTCGCTTCCAAGTACCTTAGCCAATGGCGGGGTGAGGATTGGGCCCTTCGCTCTGCGGGCCAACCCATATACCTATTTTCCCCTTCGTATTTCGCTAATCGTAAAGCCAATAATGAGCAACATTACAAGCTGGACAAAACACATGTAAATCGCTTTTTCCACCGTGTAGGTTCACAGCTTGGATTCAACGAGATAGTCGGCGATGCAAACTGCGAGAAACAGCGTCCACATGTGATTTTTGTTCATTGGTCCTCAGGATGCAATCGCCGGCTGATAAACGAGGTTCCAATTCTGAGAATGATGATATTAAGGCGGCAATAAGTAAGTAGACGTAATCGAGCAGTCAAGAGGCAGCGTACCGGGTATCGGGAGTAAGGAAGAACATGCGTACAGTCCAGGGCAAGCGTTGCAGTGAGCGGAGACGCGCCAGCACAAAGCGGCGTAGATCCGAGGCGCTGCGCAGGAAGGCTTTGCCGACGCCGTGATGCTTTACATAGTTCCAGACCTGCTCGTCGGGATTGAGTTCCGGCGAGTACGGCGGAAGGAAGAACAGACGAAGCCGGCCTTGTTGGCCAGCCACAAAGTCGCGCACGGCGCGGCTTCGATGAATCGAGTGTCCGTCGAGAATGAGAAACACCGGATGCGCGGCGTTGTGCATGAGGCGGCGAAGAAACTCGGCAAAAATCGATCCGTTGACCCGGCCGTTCACGATCATAAAACGCAACTCGCCGCGAGCGCTCACCGTGGAGAGCATGTTGAGGGAGTGCCGACCGCCGGTGCGGGGGACGACCGGAGTTTTGCCTTTCACACCCCACGTGGTGCCCGCGTGATAGTCGCTCCGCACACCGGCTTCATCGCCGAACAAAATCGCCGCTCCGGTCTCGTTCGCCCACCGGCGAAGGGCCGGAAATTCCTCCTCGCGCCAGTGCCGAACCCGCTCTGGATCTTGCTCGATCGCCCGAAACAGCGGGCGTTGGCAGCTCAACCCCAATTGACCCAGTAATCGGCCCACGCTGGTGACACTCAACTGCAAAGAAAACTCCTCCCGCAACAACGTCCGAATCATTTCGCGAGTCCAAAGCGCGAACTCAAACCGAAATTGCAAAGGGTTCTTCCCTGTAATCGTTTCGTACAGCCACTTGATTTGCGCCGCCTGAATCCTCGCCGGCCGCCCCTGCAGCGCGCGAGCCTTCAACGCACTCCAGCCTCCACCCCGGTACAGGGCCAGCCACGTGTAAATGCAGCTACGGCTAAACCCCAGCGCCTTGATCACCACCTCCGGACTCTCTCCCGACTGCACCTGCTCGACGGCTCGAATCCGAATCTCTTCCAGGGTCTTGTGGTCTAGTTCACGGGCATCCCGGCGCGGCATTCCTTATTCTATCTAATGTCTACCTACTTATGCACTGATTAATAACTTCCAAATCGCATAGCCGACAACTAAGGCGCCGACTAGAGTAAGTCCAATTCCCGTACCCAACAACATCGCAGCAATCGATTCTCCGGCAAGCGTTATAAAAGACCACTTACTCCAACCCCCGCGTAAGCGCTGAACGGATTCCACTCACGGCAACTCCACCCGCGACCATGCCAGCCCAAGCCACCTCGCGACTATACGCCGGAACGGGTGGCCCACCGCCACCAGGAGGAACAGGCTGTTCCGGACCAGGATTCTGAGGTGGATAATACGGGAGTGGGCTGGAAGGAGGCGGGCCTTCTTATCCGTCTTCTGGAGAGTAATACGAGAGCCTCTGTATTCACCTATGCTCGCCCGGGTGTTGCTGGCACTCAATAGCCGGTATTTGATGTCAGACACTGGCGGATTGGCAGCTTCTGGTGCAATGCTAAAACCATCCGGCGAGGACAAACCCCATAGAGAGTATCCCTACGTTGCCGCCTGCATCCGCTCTGGTGTTATCGCCGCGTCGGCGTCGCTATTTATGAATGGGAGGCCCGGTCGAAGCAAGACCAGGGAGTTTAGCAAGTAAGCGAGAAGCCAGGAACTCAGCCGAACGCTAATTTTCTTCCACGCTATCGGCCAGCACTCTTACCTGATTGTCGAAGACCTCGGCGAAGCCGCCATCGATCTGCAATACCTGCTTCGAACCGCCGCTTCCGTAGCTCAACGTGCCTGCGCCCAGCGCGCTAAGCAGCGGAGCATGCCCGGCCAGCACACCGAAGTAGCCATCTTTGCCAGGCAATTCCGCTTCAGTGACTTGTTCATCCACGAAAAGCCGCTCGGGCGTGGCGACTTCCAGCTTAAAGGTATCCGCCATCTTTTATTTGTTCATCTTTTCGGCGGCTTCCACCACCTCTTCGATGGTGCCCTGCATGTAGAAGGCTTGCTCCGGAAGAGCGTCGTGCTTGCCTTCCACAATCTCTTTAAAGCTGCGAACCGTGTCTTCCAGCTTTACGTATTTTCCGGGCCGGCCGGTAAACTGCTCGGCGACGTGGAAGGGCTGCGAGAGGAAGCGCTGAATGCGGCGTGCGCGGGCCACGGTTTGCTTGTCTTCGTCGCCCAATTCGTCGATGCCGAGAATGGCGATGATATCCTGCAAATCCTTATAACGCTGCAAGGTCTGCTTCACGCGCTGCGCGATTTCGTAGTGCTCTTCTCCGACGACATTAGGATCGAGAATACGCGATGTCGAGGCCAGCGGATCGACGGCCGGGTAGATGCCCAACTCGGAAATCGCGCGAGACAGGTTAGTAGTCGCATCCAAGTGCGCGAAAGTAGTTGCGGGCGCCGGATCGGTATAATCATCCGCCGGGACGTAAATGGCCTGCACCGAAGTGATGGAGCCCTTATTCGTCGAAGTGATGCGCTCCTGCAAGTCGCCCATCTCGGACGCAAGATTCGGCTGATAGCCTACCGCGGAAGGCATGCGCCCCAACAGAGCCGAGACCTCTGAACCTGCTTGGGTAAAGCGGAAAATGTTGTCGATGAAGAGCAGCACATCCTGCCCTTCCTGGTCGCGGAAATACTCGGCCACCGTCAGACCGGTCAATCCGACACGCAGGCGCGCACCGGGCGGTTCCGTCATCTGTCCGAAGACCAGTGCGACTTTGCTTTTGTTGAAGTCGTCCGGATTGACGATTCCGGCTTCCTGCATTTCCAACCACAGATCGTTGCCTTCGCGCGTGCGCTCGCCTACCCCAGCAAAGACCGACACGCCGCCGTGCTTCATGGCGATGTTATTGATCAGCTCTTGGATGATAACCGTCTTGCCGACGCCAGCGCCGCCGAACAGTCCGATTTTTCCGCCGCGCAGATAAGGCTCTAATAGATCGATAACCTTGATGCCGGTCTCGAACATTTCCAACTGTGTCGATTGTTCATCGAAGGCGGGCGCTGGACGATGAATCGGCCAATGGTCTTCGGTATTGACTTCACCTTTGTTGTCCACCGGCCGTCCGAGAACGTTCAACATCCGTCCCAGGGTCTGTTTGCCTACCGGGATGGTAATCGGTGCGCCCGTGTCGAAAACCTTCATACCGCGCACCAGGCCATCGGTCGGTTCCATGGCAATGGTGCGAACGCGGCCCTCGCCGATATGCTGGGCCACCTCGGCGGTTATGTTTATGGGGGTAGGAACGTCGAAGCCTTCACTGGTTATTTCGAGCGCGTTAAAGATTTCGGGAATATGGCCTTCGGGAAATTGCACTTCGATGGTGGGCCCCGCCACCTGCACTATCCGGCCCTCTGCTACGCCTGTCGCCATCAACAAAAACTCCTCTTAAGTCGCGGATGCACCGCTTACAATTTCAATAATTTCACGCGTAATGGCCGCTTGCCGCACGCGGTTCATATTCAGCGTCAGCGATTCGATGACATCGCCGGCATTTGAACTCGCCGTGTCCATGGCGGTCATGCGCGCGGCATGTTCAGCCGAATTCGATTCGAGCATGGCCCGGTAAATCGACATCTCGATATAGCGCGGCAGCAGCTCGCTTAACAACTCTTCGGGCGGCTGTTCGTAGATGTAGTCGATGGGCTGCTCGTCATTGCCTTCCGGAACTTCCACCGGAAGTATTTTCCTTAAGGTAATATTCGGCGCCATCACACTCTTGAACTCGTTCACCGCAATGTAGACCGCATCCACTTCGGCCGCACTGTAAAGCTCAATCATCTTGCCGGCAATCTCGCGGGCCTGATCGATGGTTGGCCGATCGATGATGCCCAGATACTCGCCGCTGATTTTGAACGAGCGCTTGCGGAAGTAGTCGCGCCCCTTGCGCCCGATGGTCTCGACGCTCAACTCCACGCCGCCACGCTCGTCCACAAATCGCTGCGCCCGCCGGAACAGGTTGGCGTTGAATGCACCAGCCAATCCGCGATCGCTGCTGACCACAATTAGCTGAATGCGCTTTTCATCCCGCACTTGCAATAGCGGCAGCTGCGCGGCATCTTCGTTGCCGGCCGAAGCCTTGGCCACATTCGCCAGCACGCGACCCATCATCCCGGCGTAAGGACGCGAAGCGATGGCCCGTTCCTGCGAGCGGCGCAGCTTGGCCGCCGCGACCATCTTCATAGCCTTAGTAATCTGCTGGGTATTCTTGACGCTGCGGATGCGACGCCGTATGTCGATTAAGCTCGGCATGCGGCGCTATCTGCCGGCAGGCGCCCCGTCGCGCTGTTCCGGGGCAGGAGCCTTTTCTTTCTCCGAGGCGGCAGCTTTCTCTTTCTCCGGAGCCTTGGGCTTCTCCTTGATGCTGCTGGAGAAACGTCCTTTGAATTCCTTCAGCGCATCGTTCATCTGCCCCTTCAGTGTGTCGTCGATCTGCTTCTTGTCCTTGATGGCCTTCAGGATCTCCGATTTGCTGTTATCCAGATACTGATAGAGCTCGGCCTCGAAGCGCCTGATATCTTCCACCGGCACATCGTCCAGATATCCGTTGCTGCCCGCGAACAGAATGGCCACCTGTTTCTCGACGGGAATCGGCGAAAACTGACCCTGCTTCAACACTTCTACCCAGCGCTTGCCGCGGTTCAATTGCTGCTGCGAAGCCTTATCCAGATCGGATCCGAACTGCGCGAAGGCCGCCAGTTCGCGATACTGCGCTAAGTCGAGCCGCAAGGTGCCTGCCACCGATTTCATGGCCTTGGTCTGGGCGTTGCCGCCTACGCGGCTGACCGAAAGTCCGACGTTGATTGCAGGACGAATATTGGCATTGAATAGATCGCCCTCCAGATAGATCTGCCCATCGGTGATGGAAATCACGTTGGTCGGAATGTAGGCCGACACGTCGCCCGCCTGGGTCTCAATGAATGGTAGCGCGGTAAGCGAACCGCCGCCTTTCTCGTCCGACAACTTGGCTGCGCGCTCCAGCAAACGGCTATGCAAATAGAAGACGTCTCCCGGAAATGCCTCGCGGCCGGGCGGACGCCGCAACAGCAGCGAGATCTCCCGGTAAGCGGCTGCATGCTTCGAAAGATCATCGTAGACGCACAGCGCATGCCGTCCGGAATCACGGAAAAATTCGCCAATGGCGCAGCCGGAATAGGGCGATATGTATTGCATGGGGGCCGGATCGGACGCGGTAGCCGCGACTACCACCGAATACTCCATCGCGCCGTGCTCTTCCAATGTCCGGACCACCTGGGCCACCGTCGAGCGTTTCTGCCCGATGGCGACGTAGATACAGGTGACGCCCTGGCCCTTCTGGTTGATGATGGTGTCGAGCGCGACCGTAGTCTTGCCCGTCTGCCGGTCGCCGATGATCAGCTCGCGCTGGCCGCGGCCAATCGGCACCATGGCGTCGATCGCCTTAATTCCGGTCTGCAGCGGCTGTTTCACCGGCTGCCGGTCGACCACTCCTGGCGCCAGCCGCTCGATTGCGAAAGTGTCAGTGGTTTCAATGGGCCCCTTGCCGTCGATCGGCCTGCCCAGCGCATCCACTACCCGTCCGACCATGGCGTCGCCAACCGGGATGGACATGATCTTACCGGTGCGGCGGACCTGATCGCCTTCGCGGATGCCGCTATATTCGCCTAACAGCACCGAACCGACCTGGTCTTCTTCCAGATTCAACGCGATCCCCACCGTTTCGGGACCGAACTCCACCAATTCACCGGCCATCACGTTATCCAGGCCGTAAAGACGGGCGATGCCATCGCCCACGCTGATTACCGTGCCGGTCTCCGAAACGTTCTCCACCGCGTCGAAGTTCTTAATGGCCGACGTTAATACCCGCGAAATTTCATCTGCTCTGATTTGAGCCATACGTTTTTCTGAAAATTCCTTTTTTAATGAGCTGCAGCTAATCTGGAGCGCAAACCATTCAGTTTGCCCCGCAGCGAGGCATCGTACTCGACGCCGCCCGCTCGCGCCCGGACACCGGCCAGCAGATTCTCGTCTACAGCGTAGTGGGCCCGTATACGCTTGCCCAATTTGTTTCCAAGCGCTTGCTCGATCTGTTTTTTCTGGTCCTCGCTTAGGGCTTGCGCGGAGGCAATCTGCGCAGGCAACCATCCGGTACGCTCGTCCACCGCAGCTTCAAACTCGTCCCGGATCGCCGCCAGTTCCTTAGTGCGCCGGTGACTCACCAGCAGGAGGAAAAAATTCCGGATCAGCCGGTGCCACTGCATCCTGTCCGCCAATTCATTGATGACCGCGGATTTCTGGTTGCGATTGACAGCGGGCGAGAGCAGCGCGCTCTCCAGTTGCTTCGACTCCTTCACCAGTGCTGCGGCCGAAGCGAGCTGCTGAACAGCATCCTGCGGCGGCAACTCCTGATCGTCGCTGAAAACCGCGTCCGCCAGCGCGTGCGCGTAATGCGATGCCACTGCGCCGGTCATCAGTTTCTTCCCCGCTCCACAAGCCGCACGAAGTCTCCCAGCAGCGATGGATCGGTCTCACCGGAGGAAGCTCGCTGCTTCAGGCGCTTTTCGGCGAGCCCAATCGCGGCGCGTGTGGCCCGCATTCTGAGCTGTGCCGCTCCCTCCGCCCGCATGCCATCGATATCAGCCGACACGGTCGAGTCGATGTGCTGCAGTTCTTGCACTGTATTGGTTTTTGTTCGCTCGTGTTCGCGCTCCATTTCCTGACGCGATTGCTCCCGCATTCTCTCCACTTCCTGGGGGAGGGTCGCCATCTTACGATCGATTTCCGACGAGCGAAACTCGGCCTCCATTTTAAGTCCAGTAGCGTCTCGAATGGCCTTCTGAATATCGGCGGAACGCGCATTAAAGAACGATGGGCCCCACTTCACCAGCGCGTAACCAATCCCAATCGCAAAAATCGCGGTGTTGATGACGTGCCACGCGAAACCCGGTTCAGTTCCGCCCTCCACCCGCTGCTCCTGTTTCGTCTCGGTGTTTAGCTGGCCCAGGAGAGCAGTGGCGCTAAGGGACAGCATCCCTGCGTATAAGGCAAGCGGCAGCCAGCCCCTTGCGGAGAAAATCCCTCCTAACCCGGGCCGCCTGAGTGATGTCAGCCGCACTAAGCCGCCCTCCGGCGCAGCAAGCTTTCGATAATACTGTCGCTCAGGGAATCGATCTGCAAGTCCAGCTCCGCGTCAGCTTGTGCGATTTCGGCGTCCACTCCCTGCCGCGCCGCCGCCAGCCGCCGGTCCGCATTGGCTCGGGCCTTCTCAATGGCCTTCGCCTGCTCGGCGGTCCATTGTTGACGCAGCGCCTCGTTGGCGGCATTGATTTCCTGCCGCGCCAACTGCAAGGCCCTCTCGAATTCCGACGATTTGCGGTCAGCCGTCTCGAACGCCTGCCGCGAGAGTTCGCGCACGCCTTCGGTTGCCTTACGCCGGTCTTCCAAAAGTTGGCCCAACGGCTTAAAGTAAACCTGTTTCAAAAACAAGTTCAGGAAGATGAAGAATACAATGGTCGGAACTGCTTCGAGCAGGAGTTCGCCCAGGGCGTGGAGAGTCGCTTCCATCGAAATAAAGTGTTCAGGGAGAGCTTGGGCTGGCCGATGGGGGAACTGCGCGGGCGCTCGAGGCGCCTCAAAACATGGCGAACCTTCCCTCTACCTTGTTTACGCTAACATACGCCTTCTATAGCAGCAATGCTCTTCCGGGTCAGTCAGCGAGAAGACCTTAAAAGAGCGGCGGCCCGGCCATAGCACTTTCTTCTTTCATCCGTTGTAATTCTGTGTAAACTAATATAAGAGTTTTAAATTTGACATTTTTCTTCCTGTACACCTTCGCGCGGTTCAGCGCTGAGTCCTAAGCCGGCATGTATCCACCAAGAGGATTCTCGCCACGCCGGCCAAGAATAAGAGAAAACGTGAATGAGGCCATCCGGGCCAGAGAAGTCAGGGCTGTATTCCCCGATGGGTCAGCTGAGGTCATGCCTACTCCGGCAGCCGTACGTCGCGCGCAGGAAATGGGTCTCGATCTCATCCTGATTGCTCCTACTGCCGAGCCGCCGGTCGCGAAAGCGATGGACTACGGCCAGTTCCAGTACGAGCAAAAGAAAAAGCAGCACGAAGCCAAGCGAAAGCAGCACGTCATTCAAGTGAAGGAGCTGAAGTTCAGGCCCAACACCGATGACCACGACTATGACTTCAAGAAAAATCACGCTATCCGCTTTCTGAAAGACGGAAACCGCGTGAAAGCCATCGTGCAGTTTCGCGGCCGCGAAATTGCCCACACAGACCTTGGTAGAAAGCTTCTCATCCGGTTTGCGGAAGATCTGAGCGGAGTAGGCACTGTCGAGGGCCAGCCTCGACTGGAAGGCCGGAACGCGCACGTCATTATCAGCCCGGTGAAGGCGACCACTCCCCCCAAAAAAGAGAAGGCTAAAGAGCCTGGCGCACCCGCTCCCGCGGCCACTGTTCATTAAATTGAAAGGTAGAAGGTCAGCCTTCGTATGGGTACTGGAGATCATCTCCATAGCCGCGGTGGCTGCGATGTTCTTACACATTGCCGCGTACTGGCCGGACTTGCCGGACCGAGTTCCACGGCACTTCGGATTTTCCGGCAAGCCTAACGCCAGGGGAAGTAAAGCAGGTCTATGGTTTCTGCCGGCAGTTGGCTGCGCCGCTCTGGCTCTTATGAGCTTCGCTTCCAAATACCAGAGCCTCGTGAACCTGCCTGTCAGAGTGGACCGCCAAAATCCGGAAGTCCAGGATCTTATCAGTGAAATGATGGCGGTGTTGAAGACAGCGCTAGCACTCACATTTTTCTATCTCTCCTGGGCGTCTGTGAATACTGCGCTTGGTAAGACCAACGGATTAAGCTCGGCGTTCCTGCCGGTCTCGCTTGCCGCAATGTTGATTCCAGTGATTTATTACACCTGGAGACTGCGGATTTACCGGCGCAACGAGTAGACTTAGCGACACTACTGCTTGGGCCAAACCGGGCTGGTCATCTGGATGCTCCAAATCGGCCCTCCCAGGAAAAGCGGCCCTTCCGAACGGACAAACGCGGGCGCTTCCCCGCCGACCACCCAAACTTGAAAATCAGAAGGTTGTTTGCCTACTAAAGGCGCAAGCATTCCGGTGATCCCGCCAAGTTCTATTTTGACGTTGAAATGAGTGGCTTTATGCTGCGCTCCAGCCACCGAGAAAGTCGCCTTACCCTGCGGCGTAATAATCAGCTTCACGATTCTGGGTTTGGGGGTAGCCGCGAAGTACGAGAGCGTCGTCTCCCTCGCGTCTGCCGGAATGTTCTTGAGAACGTCCAGGATGATGCCATTCGCCAAGTCGGGCGGAAAATCAAGATGTTCGGTCTTTACCGTTTCTTTTTTCTGGTCTTTCTCCCGGTAGCGGACCGTAACTTTCCCCGTGGAAGTGTCTATGTTTGCATCGCTGGATGTGGGAAATGACGGCCCCTTTTGGATGTGGTGGTCACTCAAGAGCCGGAAGACTCCTTTCTGCGAGAACTTTGCCGTTTCGTCGTCAATGGAACCGTCTTTGAAGCGGAAGACCAAATGGGACACTGCGTAATTCTTGTGGATCACCTGGGTGAGATCGCCCGATGCAATCAGTTTTCCGCTCTTCGTGCGTAGAGCGAGAAATCCATGCAAAGCACCTTCGATGAAGCGCACAGGTACTGGATCGGCGGACAGAGACCAAGCGCCGAAGAGAACGACAAGCAAAACCCGGACGAACCGCTGCGGACGAAAGAATGTGAGTAGACCGGTATGCACGGAACTCCTTTATGAAATAGGCAAAAGACACAGTTCTGTAAAGTGCTCCACTCGCGCAGAACACTTCTTCATCAAGGATGAGCCTGCTCGTAAACGGTTACGGACAGCTTCTGTTCGCAGCGTCAAAATGATCAGAAAAGAACGGATTTTAATGCCGCCCGTCAATCCGCTAACTCTGCGATCCGCGTTTGATAACGCTCATCGCCGTAGCAATAAAAGCGCTCGCATCGGAAAGCGTACTCGGGATGATCAGCGTATTGCCGGCCTTGGCCAGATTCCCGAACTGCATAATGTACTGCTCGGCAACCCGCAGCTGGACGGCCTGAAATCCTCCCGGAGTCTCGATGGATTCGGCCACGCGGCGAATGCCCTCGGCCGTCGCTGAAGCAATCGAGAGAATCGCCTGCGCCTGGCCCTCCGCCTCGTTGATTTGCTTCTGGCGGACCGCTTCGGAGGCTTTGATGGACCTTTGTTTCTCTCCTTCCGCGGTGTTGACGGCCGCATCGCGCACGCCTTCGGAAGTCAGAATGACAGACCGCTTTTCCCGTTCGGCTCGCATCTGCTTTTCCATGGCGGTAAGCACGTCCTGAGGCGGGTTGATGTTCTTGATCTCGTAGCGCAGCACCTTTACGCCCCACGGATCGGAAGCCTTGTCCACCTCGCTGACCACGGCCAGATTGATCTGCGAGCGTTCTTCAAAAGTCTTATCCAGATCGATCTTGCCCACTTCCGACCGCAGCGTGGTCTGGCAAAGCTGGGCAATTGCGAAAGTGTAGTTGGAGATGCCGTAGGAAGCGCGCTCGGCATCGAGAACTTTCAAGTAGAGAATCCCGTCCACCCCCACTTGCACGTTGTCGCGCGTGATGCAAATCTGCTCGGGAATGTCGACGGCCGTCTCTTTCAAGGAATGCTTATAGCGGACCACGTCGACGAACGGCGTAAGAATGTGAAAACCCGCCTGAAGCGTACCCGAATACCGTCCCAGGCGCTCAACGACATAGGCTGCCTGCTGCGGCACAACCACCGCGCTTTTGGCGACGATAATGATGGCAAGCAAAATCAGAATAAAGACGACGACAATTCCGGCGGTCATGCGGTTCTCCTAAGCTGGTTTTCCTGAACTCTCACGTACACCGTGAGCCCTCGATCGTTAAAAATCATTCTATAGATGGTAAACGTAAAAATTCAACGAGGAACCAGAGCACACGACCAAATGGCCCTGGAAACTCGGGTTCCACCTGTAATTGACTGAGATGCCCACCGTACCGAAACCGCACCCGATTACGGCGGTGGAATACCTTGAGCGGGAACGCCGGTCCCTGGACAAGCATGAATTCCTGAACGGCGAGGTGTTCGCGATCGCCGGTGCGAAGCGCGCCCACCGGCGGATCACCGGAAACATATACACACATTTCTACAGCACCTTGCGCGAAGGCCGCACGGTGGACAACAGTGACACGCGGATCCACGTCCCGGCGACCGGTCTCTATACCTACTCCGACGTAGTGGTGACGTGCGGCGATGAGCAATATTTGGATGCTAGTGAGGATACCTTGCTCAATCCAACTCTTATCATCGAAGTGCTATCTCCATCCACTGAGGCGAACGGATCGCGGTCAGAAATTCGATCATTACCGTAGAATCCCTTCACTCCGGGAATACGTGCTGGTAGCTAAGCATAAGGTACTCGTGGAGAAGTTCTTTCGTGAGGAAGGCGAAACACCCGGGTCGGCTTGGTCGTTCGAAAGCCGCTGCCGCACTGAAGATGTATTCCTGCTGCGGAGCATCGAGGCCGATCTTCCGCTCGCGCGGGTGTACCTGGGTTTAAACCTTTGAGACAAGATCTCTTAAGGCGGCCCTGAGCGCCAATCAACTGTCCTAAGCTCTGACGTATAACGTAAGCCCTTCGACTCTTTCGACACGGCACCGGACGTCCACCGGAATCGGCTCCGGGCCGATATTCACAGCCGACCACGATGTTCCCCGCATCTCAACTTTCCCAATAGTTTGCGGAGCGATTGCTTCCATGGCCTTCGCGGTCTCGCCGATCAGCGAATCGACGGTATGTGCCCGATTCTGAAAATGAAATTTAGTCAGCAGAGGCTTGCGGAGCACACCGATGCAGAGCAGTGAAATGGCAATGAAAGCAAGGCCTTGCCCAACAAACGAAGAAAGCAATCCGGCCGCCGTAAGCACGCCGACGGCGAGTCCCCCCACCCCGAAAAATAAACAGAAGAAACCGCTGGGCAGCAGTAGCTCAGCCACCATCAGGACAATGCCAACCAGCAGCCAGAGCCACCACGTCACCGTAAGGGATTCCATAGCGCCCGCTGGGGAAAAATGTACCACGAACGGCTAGCGGATGAAGCGGCGGTTCTGCGCCGCGAAAAGCATTATTATGGAGAGGCATTACGATAGATTCACAAATGGTGACCGCAACTACTCCGCTCACGTTTGAGGAATTCCAGGAGCAATACGGCAATCTGGATAACCGATATGAGTTCTGGTTTGGGGAGGCTGTTCCCAGAGGCGTGGAGGCTGGTTCTAAGGCTATGCCCACAGTCGTACACGGACTGACACAGAAGATCTTAATGAAACTTCTCGACCAGGCTGGTTACGTTTCCGCGTCGGAAGTAGAACTGAGAATCGTCCCGGAAGCCCACTCCTTACCGCATGTTATTGCCACCCGTCGACCGATGCTGCTGGACTATCCACGTGAAGGTATAGAGATTGAGCATTTTCTAATCGAAGAATGAGCCTGAAGGGTGGAGCGGAGCTCCGCGCTTCAGGCCTCCTTGTTTTCGTGTTCAATCGGTCGATAGAGTACATCACCGGGCGGTGGGAAAGTGGGAAGGCTGATTTTGGCTTTCCACTTTCCCACCGCTTTCCGCAGCCGTCTTCATGCGCTCCGTTTACCTTCGTAGCCCGGCGAAGAGCTGGCGTTTGGCTTCCTGCATGGCGCGCGCCGCTTGGGTATCGCTGCAGGCATCGGCCATGCGCTGTAATTGCTTGGCGGCGATGCCAGGCTGCAGATAGCGCGTGAACTCCGGCGCCTCTTGCAATAGTTCCCAGGGCGTCGCATAGCGGAGATAAACCCGGCGTTGTTTGCCCTTCCGGCCGGCCGTCGTTTCCGGCACGCCACAAGGCCGATGGAAGTTCAGATAGGGATTGAAATGGTCACGGTAGAAGATCATGAGCGCGCCGGCGTTGCTGGAATCGATATAGCCGTAGCCGATGTGCTTGCGGATCACCGCACCATTATTCGCCTCCACCAAAACCGTTGTCATTGGAGTGCCGCGGGCGAGATTTCGTCTGTTCGGCCAGCAACTTGTTCAGTAGCTTGGCCGCCGTGTGATTGATGAACTCACTGCCGTTACCGGAATGGAGGCCGCGGATCCGGAACGGGAACGGCGTCAACATCGCTTCCAGTACCGGCAGCAGCCATTGCTCACCGATCTGCGGCGTAGCGCCCACGACTTGCCATTGCGTCACTTCATCCACCGCGTTGACGTAATACACGCCCTTGACACCGTCCAGATCTCCCTGGTGCACCGTGTCCACGCGCAAGTACCCGGGCTGGCCTTGCGGATCGGGTCGCCGCCGTTCTCCAATGCCAACCGGCACTGGCCGTGTCTTCTCGTACCGTAGGCGCTTTTCCCGGTACCGCCCGGCTCCGGCGCAGGTTATAAATGTGCGCGACCGAAATCCCCGCCAGGCGCTCGTATCGCGCGTCGCCATACTGCTCCCACTCCCGCTGCAGGACCTTCCGCGTCGCTGGTCCGCTCAGAGTTTCGTGCGCTTCATCCACTTCCGCCAACAGCTCAACGCCCCTGGCCGTGTAGCGGTTCGAAAAGCGGTGGCGCCGGTAGCTGCGTTCCCGTACCGTGCCTTCCCTGACGTACCCCGCGATGAGCCGCGTCGCCTGCGATCGGCTCAGTCCCGTCATCTTCTGCAGGTATTGCCGCAGCACCCCTTTGACTACCTTGCTCCGCTTCCAATACTCCTGCTCGCAAAGTGTCCCGCTGATCCAGGCATCGACTTCTGCCCGATTCGCTCCCTCAAACCGTACTGCATCCGTTGCTTCCCAAAATGCCTGGATCTGCTCCAGGCTCAAGGTTCTTTCCCCGGGCGATGATTACATGTAAATCATGGACAAATGCGAGAAATACAGCGCGTGGGGCTGCGAGCATGTTTTCGTCCTCAATCCGGCCACCAGGATTATCCATGAGTGGGTGGCAGGGTCGCTGCTGCTCCGGCACGAACTCGATGGGATTCCCGCATCTAAGCTTTGGGCCGAGTTGGATCGGGACTTACAGAAGCTGGCCGGCATCTGAAGGGCACTTACCTGCGGCCGGCCCGAACTTGGTCGCCAGCTCCAATTCGCTTCCATTGCTTGCCATCGCTGGATTCTTCCTGTTCGAAATGCAGGCGGTCGCGGCCGGAGAACGTATAGGTCGTCCGGTACCGTATGGTTTTGCCGCCGCCCTGGTTCCAGCTGCTGAAAAAAATCCATTTGTTCGAAGCAATTTGCAACTCGCCTGTTCCGGTTGCCCGTCCGCTAGGCAGGACAGTCTGGGTATTATAGAGTCCCTCTTTATTTGACGGAATAACCAATAGCAGCCCTCCCACCGCCCCGTTGACGGTTTGCTGGCAGGCAAAATACCGGCCTATCGATGCGCATTCGGTCTCTAGGTCTTCCGGCTTGGCGTCGCGAGCCATCTTGTCCCGCGTCACTTTCCAGCGGCCGGCGTAAACCCGCAAAGGAGCCAGCATCTGCTCCGGCGAAGGCTCCGCTGCCTGCAAGATGCCTAGAACTCCCAGAACCGCTGCCAGACGTTTTGCCGTCACAACCATGATGTTTTCCGTCACTGCCAGGCCCCCACATGACAATGGTATGTTGCAATTGGTTAACAGGGGCAATACTGCGCCCTTCAACAAACATATGGCTGCCGCCGCAGTGCCGACTGTCGATCCCAACTTTGTTGTCGAGACACAAACCAAGTCGTTCCCGAGCCTGGCGCTCGATTGCGGCGTCACGCTGCAAGGCGTGGAAGTAGCCTTTGAAACTTACGGGCATCTGAACGCCGAACGCTCGAACGCCATTCTCATCCTGCACGCCTTTTCGGGAGATGCGCACGCCGCCGGCATCCATGGACAAACCGGCCAGCCGGGCTGGTGGAACGCCATGATCGGTCCGGGGAAAGCCTTCGATACGGATCGTTATTTTGTCGTCTGCTCGAACGTGCTCGGTGGCTGCCAGGGCACCACTGGCCCCAACAGTAAAGATCCGGCCTCCGGCGCTTACTTCGCCATGCGGTTTCCGGTGATCACCGTCAGTGACATGGTGCGACTGCAAAAGTGCCTGGTCGAATCGTTCGGCATCAGCCAACTGCTGGCGGTGGCCGGAGGATCCATGGGCGGCATGCAGGCCCTGGAGTGGGCCGTAGCCTATCCCAACGCGGTAGCCTCGGTGATCTGCATTGCCGCCACCTCGCGGCATAGCGCCCAGCAGATCGCCTTCAACGAAGTGGGCCGCCAGGCCATCATGTCCGACCCGGAGTGGAACGAGGGCAACTACTACGACCTGAAACCACCCGGCCGTGGTCTCGCCATTGCCCGCATGATCGGCCACATCACGTATATGAGCGACGACTCCATGCGTGAAAAGTTCGGCCGCCGCCTCCGCGACAAAGATGCCTTCGGATACGATTTCTCGGTCGATTTCGAAGTGGAGAGTTATCTTCGCTATCGCGGCAGCCAGTTTGTCACGCGCTTCGATCCCAATTCGTTCCTCTACATCACCAAGGCGATGGACTACTTCGATCTCTCGAAGCGCCGCGACTCGCTATCCGCCGTTTTCGAAAACGTAAAGTCGCGCTTTCTGCTCCTCAGTTTCACGAGTGACTGGCTCTATCCCACCTACCAATCGCTCGAAACTGTCAGCGCCCTGCGCACCCGCGGCGCGGACGTGGCGTTTTGTGAACTTCCCTCCACCTATGGCCACGACGCCTTCCTGGTCGAAAGCCAGGAGCAGAGCAGCATGGTAGCGGGCTTCCTGAACTCCGTTGCGGCGCAACAACACGAGCCCGCCTACCGCATCGCCGGTGTCCCGAACACGGATGAAGCGCCGGCGGCGGAAGCCATCATCAAGCAGGAGATTGCCCATCGCTCCGACTACGCCATGATCGCTGAATTAATTCCGCCGGAGTCTTCCGCGCTCGATTTAGGGTGCGGCGAGGGAGAACTTCTTGCCTGGTTGAAGGAGCACAAGCAAGTGCGCGGACAGGGCGTCGAAATCGATGCGGAAAAGATTGGAAAGGCCATCGCGCGCGGAGTTTCGGCCTACCAGAGCGACATAGAAGCGGGCCTGGCTGATTACCCGGACCGCACTTTCGATTTCGTAATTCTCAGCCAGACTCTGCAGGAGATGCGCCACCCGCTGCGGGTCCTGAGAGAAATGCTGCGCGTGGGGCGTCACGCGATCGTCGCCTTCCCGAATTTCGGGCATTGGAGTACCCGGATCGCTCACCTGGCCACCGGGCGTGCGCCCCGAACCCAATTGTTCCCCTACGATTGGTTCGAGTCTCCGAATCTCCACTTCCTCACCATCAAAGACTTCATCGATCTCTGTCATGCGCAAAACTGGATTGTAGAGCGCAAGAAGTATGTGCGCAAGAACCGCCGTATTCACCGTCTACCGAACCTGCTCGCCGAAGTCGCCGTATTCTCCATCCGGTCCGCTTGATAACGGTCCGGCGCAACCCTGTCCAATTCACGCATGTCCAACTCCATCCCCGATTACGTACACGGCCACCAGGAGCCGTTCTTGCAGGAGCTATTGGCCTTTCTCCGGATTCCAAGCATCAGCACTGCGCCCGAACATAAAAACGACGTAGCGCGTGCGGCGGAGTTCGTTGCCGATGCGCTGCGACAGGCAGGGCTGGAGAATGTCGAAGTCATTCCAACCGGCCGCCATCCATTGGTCTACGCCGATTGGCTGCACGCCTCCGGCAAACCCACCGTCCTTTGTTACGGCCACTATGACGTGCAGCCGCCCGATCCGCTCGAACTTTGGGATTCGCCCCCCTTCGAACCGCGCATCGCGAACGGAAATATCTATGCACGCGGCGCTTGCGACGACAAGGGCCAGATGTACATGCACATCAAAGCCATTGAAGCGTTAAGTGCGTCTTACGGCGGCAAGCTCCCGGTCAACGTCAAATTCCTCATTGAAGGCGAGGAGGAAATCGGAGGCGATTCCATCGCGGCATTCGTGAAGCAGCAGCCAGGCAAGCTGCAAGCAGATCTAGCCCTGGTCTCCGACACGGAGCTTTTCGCTGATGGCGTGCCGACCCTGTGCGTCGGCCTGCGCGGCCTGATTTACATGGAGGTGGAGGCCTTCGGTCCAGCGCGTGACCTGCACTCCGGCATGTATGGCGGAGCAGCCCCTAACGCGGTCTATGGACTCGTCGAACTGCTCGCCAAGGCGAAGGACGCCGACGGGCGCATTCAGATCCCGGGTGTTTATGACGATGTGGTGGAGCCCGCTCCGGCGGAACGGGAATCCTGGCTCAAACTTCCCTTCTCCGAAGATGAATTTTTGCGCGACGAAGTAGGTTCCACCTGCCTGACTGGGGAGCCCGATGAATCGATTCTCGCCCGGGTCTGGGCGCGGCCTACTCTTGAAGTGCATGGCATCGCGGGAGGCTTCACGGGCCCCGGATCGAAGACCGTCATCCCGGCCCGCGCACTGGCGAAGGTCAGCATGCGCCTGGTCCCTGATCAGAAACCCGGAAAAGTGATTGAAGCTTTCCGGCAATGGGTAGCAGCGCAAACGCCAAAGGGGATACGGACGGAAGTAAGAGTGCTGGGCGCTGGTCCCGCGATCTCGGTCGACCCGGAACACCCGGCCACACGAACCGCCGCCGAAGTCATGGCCCAAACCATGGGTAAGCCCACTGTGCTTACGCGCAGCGGAGGCTCCATTCCCATCGTGGGAGAGTTCAAGACGCATCTCGGGATTCCCACCGTGCTCATGGGCTTTGGACTGCCCGACGACGGCCTCCACTCGCCTAATGAAAAGTACCGCATTTCCAACTACTATTTGGGAATCGAGACGGTTGCAAGATTCCTGGAAGCTTTGGGCAGATCGTAACCTCGAGGTTCCGCAAGCAGTTTTCAGCGCGGTTGGACCTCGTGCTACGCTCAATTTAAATGTTGCAAGACCTTGCTCTGGCGCTGCGGCTGCAGGCGCTCGATCGCAAGATCGCGAGCCTGGAAGCAGAGATCGCAACGCTGCCTCGGCACATTGCGGAAATCGAAAAGCAGCTCGAATCCCATACCCGCAAGCTTGATCACGACCGGGCTCAGCTGCAGGCGAACGTTCGCGATCGCAAGAAGTTCGAAGGCGATATTCAGGTCTCTCAAACCAAAATCAGCAAGCTTCGCGACCAGACGCTACAAGCCAAAAACAACGAGCAATACCGCGCCTTCCAGAACGAAATCTCTTACGCTGAAGGCGAGATCCGGAAAGCGGAAGATCGCATTCTCGAATTGATGGAAGCGTCAGAGCCCATCGAAAATTCAATAGGCATCTCGGAAGCTGATTTAAAGAAGCAGAAAGCTCACGTGGAAGCGGAAAAATCGCGGGCGCTCGCGGTTACCGATACCGATCGAAAGCAGCTAGCTGAGCAATCCGGCGACCGCAAGCAGGTCGCTGACCAGATGGATCCGAAAATTCAAACCGAATACGAGCGAATTCGCAAGAAGACCCGCAACACCCCCATAGCCGAAGCCACCAACGGCCGCTGCGAAGGATGCCAAATTGCGCTGCGCCCGCAGTTCTTTCAGGATTTGCGAAAAGGTGACAAGCTGATGACCTGCGAAAGCTGCGGACGCATCCTGGTCTATAACCCGGTCGTCGAATTCTCCGAAGTCTCGTAGCCGGGTTCCTGCCTTATTTCACTGCGCCGATCTGCTTCATAATTCCGAGTTCGTCGGAACTGCCCCATCGCTCCACGATCTTCCCGTCCTTGAACCGGGCAATCTGCAGGCCGCGGAACTTTACACTCTTACCGGTAGCGGGTATGCCAAGAAAATCGCCCTTATGGGTGCCTTGCGCGGTATAGGCGATGGCTACGTTCTCTTCATCGGTCACGGTCTGGTCGACCGCTAGTTGCAGATCCGGAAAAGCGGTCCGCATAGCCGTGAAGAACTCGATATAGCCTTCCGGCCCTTTTTTTTGACCAGGCGCAGGGTCGTGATCCACCACGTCTTCAGAGAACACCTGGCGCATGTTATCCAGCTGACCGCTGTTTACGGCCTCGCCCAGCGTCTTCTGGGTCTGCAGATTGGTTTCTTTGCTCATATCCGGTTGGATCGAAATCGCGCCGATAGGCTTCACTGTTGAATCGCCTGAAAATGGAATCGCAACGGTCCCTCTAAAATAGACCCATGAGCACTCTCACCGGACTTCCATCGAAGCTCTCCGCAGAAGACTATGGCAGGCTTTCCACAGTAATAGGTTTCCGGGACGAACTCATAGAAGGAGAGCGTGTATTGGCGCACATGCCGAAGTTCGCGCACACCGTCGTATTAGACAAGCTGGAAACCCTGTTGAGGCAGCAGCTTCCCAATTTGCGCATTACCAGAGCGGCCGGCTGGCGCTTTCAATCTGACGACGGCGCAGAAAATGTTCCTGGCCCCGATCTCATGGCCATCACAGCCGAGCAATACGACAAAGCTTCCCGATCGGGCGGGTATTTTGAGGGACAGCCTTTCTTTGTCATCGAAGTCATCTCGTCCGTGGAGCGCAAAGCCCGCCGTCTCCAGAAAGTAGGCCTCTATCTGGATGCAGGAGCAGGAGCCGTCGTAGAGATCGATTACGCCAAGAAGCTGGCGCTCATCTACCGCCCGGACGAGGATGCGCCCGAAGTTGTAACCGATCGCATTGTTTTTCCCTTTCAGTTGCAGTTGGCGGACATCTTCTAGCGGGAGCCGTTCCCGTGACACACTAATCAATAAGGAGATGAGATGGCAACCCCAGTTTTGCCCAATCAGGTTCTGCCCGATAGCGAAATGGTCGACAGCGGGCGCTATGAGTTCGTGCATGGCCGGTTGATAGAGAGAGCCATGCCGGGACTGAAACACGCCGCCTTACAGCAGCGAATGGTAGACCTGCTGCGGCCGCAGGTTGCTCTAACGGGCAAGGTCGTTATGGCTGAACTATCTTTGGACCAAAACGAACGAGCGCGCAGCGAATGGTTAACTCCGGACGTCCTTATTTCGACAAGCCAAGGCTTTGTTACAAAAGCGAACAACGATCATGCTCTGCCTCCGGCATTTCTGGCTATCGAGATTTTTTCTCCGGGGCAGACCTTCATGAATCTGCGCTGGAAAGCGGATCACTACATCCAGTGGGGGGTGCAGCATGTCTGGTTTCTCGACCCGGAATCCACTTCTGTGCTGACCTACGCTGCGCCCGATTCGTCCCGCGGCCAGATGCTTTCGTCCGGAACTGTCGCTGTTGACGACCAACTATCGCTAGCGCTTTCCGATATCTTTGTTTGAACCTGAAGAGCAAAACGGCCCGGACTGCCGAAGCAGCCGGGCCGTTTTTACTTAGAGCAAGGTAAGCGTTAGAACTGCAGGCGCAGCGCGAACTGGATGTGGCGTTCAGAACCGGTCTGGCTGCCAGTGATTCTTCCGAAGTTGGCATCCTGCTGATTGACGTTTGGTGTTCCCAATTGCGTGGTGTTGCCGATATTGAAGCTCTCGGCCCTGAATTGAAGCTTCCAGGTTTCAGTAAAGGAGAAATCCTTAAACAGGGAGAAGTCGACGTTGCGAAGACCGGGAGTGTAGTTCGTCTGCAAACCTACATTACCTTGGGTCAGGAAAGCAGGCTGAACTAGGTTCGCGGTATCGAACCACTGCTCGGCCCGGCGTCCTCCAGCCGGTGCGGCGTTGGGGTCGGCACCGTTAACCAGGTCGGGTGAGCAGTTCGAGCCGCCGCTCCAAACGCCGACGCAACGATTGCTGCGCAGCGTGAAGGGCTGACCGCTGCGGAATGTCAGCAGCGAGTTCAGGTGCCAACCGCCGGCGATAAGATCGACGATGCGATTTGCGTTGGAACCGTACTGCTGGCCACGCCCGAAAGGAATGGCGTAATTTATTCCGCTGGTGAAGTTGTGGCGGATGTCCCACGATGCGCTGGCGTAGCTGTCAGCCCAATTCAGAGGATTCTTGTTATACCGCCCAGTTGAACCGCTCAGAGTCGTGCCGGTATTGGAGAGCGCATGGCCATAGGTGTAAGAGGTAACGAATTGCAGGCCCGCGGACAGTCTTTTTTCCAGTTTTGCGGTCAGGCCATGATAGTTGCCATAGCCCCAGGTTGCGGTGCCGGCGATGTTGCCGATATCGGGGTAGGGGCGTAGCGAATTGCAATTGATCGTCGAATCAGCGGTCGCCAGATTCGGGCAGGTATTGAAATCCGGCTGGAGGAGCTGATGCGACTGATGATTGCCTACGTAGCTGGCTTCCAGCGCCAGCGAATTGGTCAACTGCTGCTGGATGGCGACGTTCCACTTCTGCACCATTGGATTTAGGAAGTTTGTTGCAACACTGCGGAACTGCAGTGAAGAAACCGGATACCCATTAAAGATATTCGTGGGGTAGCCAACCGAGAGCCCGCCGGTAGCGTTACCGTTGGCAAAGGACGTATTAGGTGCGAAGGCACTTACACCAGCTACGCGACCGAGGCCAGGCGAGAAGTTGAATGGGGCCGATTCGCCGCGGTTCGGGCTGCCACCCTGGTTCTCCTCACCGCTGTAGAAGATGCCGTACCCGGCCCGGATAACAGTTTTCGGAAAGATGTTGTACGCGACTCCGATACGCGGACCGATATCGAATTTGTCCCATGGAATCAGGTACGGATCTCTGACGCCCCGGCTTACATTGATCGGCGTTGTGAATATGGCAGGGAATTGAATGCCATTGATGGATGCGGGCTGGTTGAAGTTCGCAGGCAGCGGAGCGTTTGAGTTGGGTCCGGCCGGTATATACAGGGTCAAATCGTCGAGAACGAAATTGGACTGCCGGCCGAAGGCCTCGCCAATGGGCGAGAAAAGCTCGTAACGGACGCCGAGGTTTAAAGTGAGCTTCGGGGTTACCTTCCAGTCATCCTGCGCGTACCACGCATAAGCCTGCTTTTTTGAAGCGATGAAGTTAGTCGTGGAGATCTGTCCGGTGTTAATCGAACCGAGCAGGAAAGAGGCGAAGGGATCGCCGGTCAGCGTGTTCAGGCTGTTGGCAGTAGTGGAAGCCGCCGTCTCGTTCTGGTTGAAAGAGAGCTCCCCTCGTCCGAATGGTACCTGGAAGAACGGGAAGCGGATGGGGCGGTATTCCGCACCGAACTTCATCGAGTGGGTGTTCTTGGTAACCGCCACGTTCTCGATGAAATCCCAAACGTTGTTGTATTCTTTCGTAGGTAGCCAATCATTGGAGCCCAGCTGGCTGTAAGCGGTGTTGAAGCCGACTTGCGGAAGACCCCCGTTATCGGAGGCGTTCAGAAAGGGATTATAGCCCCCAATACCGGCGATGTCGTAGGCGTTGGTTTGGGCTTGAGTCGGGGTACGCGAAGTTACCAGGCGGGAGAAGGCGACACGCGTTTCCGAGACCACCGTCGGAGACCAAACACGGGTCCAGCCGATTTGCGCATTGCGGCCCAGATCGGTTTCGCCGTTGCCATTGAAGTCGCTGCCATCGAGAATGCCCGGGTAGGGCGAAATGCTCGATTTAGTGGTATTCGACCAGCTTACGCTGCTGAAGATGCTGTCTTTGTCTGATAACCGGTAGTCGGCGCGGACATCGCCCTGATCGGTGGTTAAAGCTCCCGGAGTGTTGATGAAGTAGTCGTTCTGCGGGTAGTTGCCCTGGATAACCGGCCGATTGGTTGCCGGAAACAGACTGGCAATCCGGACTGCGGCGGGATCGAAGCGGCTTACCGGAATCTGGTTATTTACGAATGGCGTTCGCGAATACTGCGGAACGACCCCCCGCATAGCCGTCAGAGTACCCGGAACGCAACCCACGCAAGTAGTGGAAGCCGGATCGTAAAGCTGACGGGCGAGCACGTTGGTGCCGGGCACGGTGGAACCAAGAATGCTCGAGAAATCGCCATTCAGCATCGCCTGAGTCGGAATGGTGCGCAGGCCGCCATAGCCCAGATTCTGAACCACGCCTCCAGCAGTAGCAATACGCGTTCCCTGATAATCGCCAAAGATAAACAGCTTATTCTTCACGATCGGACCGCCGATAGCACCGCCGAACTGATTCTGTTTGAAAGGACTACGTGGAGCGTTATTCCAGTTGTTTTCCCAGCGGTTGGCATTCAGCTTTTCGTTCTGCAAAATTTCAAAGACAACTCCGTGAACCTCGTTGGTGCCGGATTTCAGAATCGCGTTCACCACGCCGCCGGCTGCACGGCCATACTCGGCGTTGTAGCCGTTGGTCAGCACCTGGAGTTCGCCGATGGCTTCAACCGACGGGCTGATGACGAACGATGTCTGGTTAATAAAGTCGATGACGTTGACGTTGTTGTCTACACCGTTCAGCAAGAAGTTGTTGTTACCGGTAGAGCGGACGCCGTTGGCGGAAAAGCCGCCGCCGAGCGAATCGCGAGCGCCGGGTTCCGCGGGAAGAACGCCTGGGGATAAGCGCGCCAGGAACGAGAATGTCCGCTGGCCGCCTAACGGAAGGGTTGAAGTTTGAGTGGAGTTGAGGGTTGCGCCGATGACCGGCGATTCGGTCTGCAGCAGCGGAGCCGATGCCGTCACTTCCACCGTCTGGCTGGAACTGCCGATCTGCAGCGCTATGTTGGTCGATGCAATCGCACCGCCGTTGACGACAAGCCCTGTCTGCTGAGATTTCTGAAATCCAGAGGCTTCAACCGTTACGGAGTAGGTGCCTGGCTTTAAAGCGGGCCGGGTAAAGCTACCCGAATCGCCGGTTACGGCATCATAACTAAGGCCGGTGGCATTCTCTAAAATTGTAACTTTGGCATTGGGAACGGCAGCGCCAGATGCATCCGTCACACTACCTGTAATTGTCCCGAGATCGCGCTGACCGTACAGTGCGCTCGCAAAAAGTAAAAACACGCAGGTGACAAGACCTGCAAGCCGACGTGGCATAAAAACCCCTCCCACACACGAAAGAAGAAACTAACGTGGTTGACATAGAGTTATTAATATCACACTAGCGGTGACACTTGCAACGGTTTCCCAATTATTCCCGGTAATTCTTGCTATCGGTTTAGTCCTGTACCTTCCCGGTTATAATCGTGGCGTCGATGCGTAAGGGCCTTTTGGCGGCGTTTCTCGCCCTGCTAGTACTCGCGGCCTCCGATACCCCCACGATTCACTTTCAGGACATTGCCGCAGCCGCCGGCCTCACCGCGGTGAACAATTTTGGTGGGCTGCACCGCAAAGACTTCATCCTGGAAACTACCGGCAATGGCGCCGCCATCGCCGATTTTGACGGGGACGGTCGCAACGACATCTTCATCGCGAACGGCACCAAGCTGGATGCCGCAAACGGCGCCCACACGCTGCCGCAGCTTTACCGCAACCAGGGCTCCGGCCGGTTCAAGGATGTCGCCGCCGCATCCGGGTTGACGCGCGAAGGCTGGGGACAGGCCGTTTGCGTGGGCGACTTCGACAACGACGGCTACCCGGATCTGTTCGAGACGTTCTACGGCCACAACGTGCTCTATCGCAATCGCGGCGACGGCAAATTCGAGGACATTACCGCCCAAGCCGGATTGCCGGTCACTGGTACCCGCTACGGCTCCGGCTGCACTTTCACCGACTACGACCGTGACGGCAAGCTCGATATTTTCGTCGCGAACTACGTCGATCTCGATTTGAAAACTACGCCTCACCCCGGCAAAGGCGAATTCTGCGAGTGGAAGAACATCCCCGTCATGTGCGGCCCGCGCGGGCTTCCCATGGCGCACAATGTGCTCTATCACAACAACGGGCATGGCGGGTTTGAAGACGTCAGCGAGCCTTCGGGCGTACTAAAACCAGGCGGGCGTTACAGCCTCGGCGCGGTGGCGGCGGACTTCGATAACGACGGCTGGCCTGACATCTACGTGGCCTGCGATATGACACGCAGCCTGCTCTTCCACAATCTGCACAACGGCAAATTCGAGGAGCGGGGTCTGGATGCCGGCGTGGCTTTGAATTACGATGGCGAGTTGCAGGCCGGCATGGGCGTCGCGGTGGCGGACTACGATGGCGATGGCCTGCTCGACATCGCCAAAACTAACTTCTCAGGCGATTTAACTTCGCTCTATCATAACGACGACGCGAAATTCTTCACCGATATGTCTCGTGACGCCGGCCTTGGAAGCCGCCAACTGCTGGGCTGGGGAATAGGCTTCGTGGACGTTGACGACGATGGCTGGCGCGATCTGGTCGTGGCAAACGGGCATGTCTATCCCGAAGTGGAAGGAAAACAGCTGGGAGATACCTATCTGCAGCAGACCATCCTGTTCCGCAATCTGGGCAACGGCAAATTCCGGGACATCAGCGATGCGGCGGGCCCGGCGTTCAAGACGCCCCGTCCGGCGCGGGGACTCGCGGTAGGCGATCTCAACGGCGACGGCCGCCCCGAAATTGTGCTGGTCAACATGAACGCCGCGCCCAGCTTATTGAAGAACGACCATCCGCAAGGCCATTTTCTGAACGTGGCGCTTACCGGAACTAAGTCGAATCGCAGCGCCATCGGGGCGCGTGTAACAGTAAGTGCCGGAGGCCGCAAACGCATCGATGAAGTGATGAGCGGAAGCAGCTACTACTCCCAAAACTCTGGAACCCTGCACTTCGGTTTGGGACAAGTGTCTGCGATAGAAGAAGTGACGATCCAGTGGCCCAGCGGCGCAGTGCAGCGCGTTTCGAAACCGGCGGTGGATCAAACACTGAAGTTGATCGAACGGTAAGCGCATCCTGAACCGCGCCTGGCAGCGCTGGCAACCATCAGCTTCCGCGCTCCGGGTACGGCCCTGGCTGAAAAATTTTTGGTCCGGCACCGATTTCTTCGTTAACATTCCCGATCTACTTGTCACATAATGCAAAGCCGGTTAAATCGGAACGCCAGCCAACCTCGCAATTGCAAGAGCATTGGCTTGGCTGGCGACCCCCGGCTTCAACACATAATCGAACTCCAGCGGTTCGTCATCGCTTCTCGAACTCATGTGAACGTTCTCTCCCTGCAAGTCTTCTAGCTCCGCCAACTCTGTCAACGCCAAATCGTGTGTGGAAAGAGCGCCCATGCCGCCCTGCCGGACCAGCGCCCTGATGATCGACTCCGACGCCGTTCTTCGGTCTCGCGAATTAGTTCCGCTCAGGATCTCATCGATCAGAAACAGAACTGGACCGCAGTCCGGCGGCACCGTTAGTGCTTGTTTCAGCCGCTCTATCTCCGCCACAAATTTTGACTTTCCATGCAGCAGCGAATCCTGAATCGACAACGAGGCGCAAACCGAAAAACGGGATAGCTCCAGACTCCTGGCGCAAACCGGAGCGCCTGCATACCCCAGCACGGCATTCAAGCCTATCGCGCGAAGGACGGTGCTCTTGCCGGCCATGTTCGATCCGCTAATTACATAAAACCGTACTCGCTCGTTGAATGAAATATCGTTGCGAACGCATGTGTTAGCGGGCAATAGCGGATGACAAATCTTTTCGCCCTCATAAGACGCCGGGCTTTCCACGAACTTCGGAAAGGTGTTATCGGGGTGTTCGTATGCGTAGTTGGCAAGCGCCATTAAGGCCTCGAACTCGCCCCAGACATTCAGCCATCGGCGCGTGGAATCCGCATGCCGAGCTCTCCATTTTTCTATCACTAGGAACAACTGGGTCCCAACAAGGAGAGTGCGTGAAATGGCATAAAACCACTCCTTATCCCGCTCGACCAATGCTCCTAAGAGTGATTCCAGCTGGCGGAGGTGCGCCGGTGCACCGGACTCCGCAGACCTCGTCAACCCGGCAAGCATTGAAGAGTCGAACTTCTGCACCTGCATCAATTCCAAGCCTTCTCTCAGCACGCCCAGTTCCGAGGCTAATGACCGCATCGCGGGCAGCGATGTCAAAAGCGGTGCTCGAAAGACCAATCCTAAGAGCCCATTCAAGAGCAGCAGGCCAGCGATCCAGTAAACCAGAACGCTCCATGGAGTTACGGCGGCGAAGCCCAGCAGAAAAAGAACGCTCAGAGCAGTCGAGGTAGTAAACGCAAGCACTTGAAACCAGGACTTGAAGCGAACGGGAGGAGAGTCCAGCCACTCGGTTATCCCGGTCCAGGTTGCCTGTTGGAATCCGTAATTGCCGATAAGGTTAATCTGTTCGCGGAGTTCGACCCGATACTTAAGCTCTTTCACCGCGTCCTGCCGCTGAGCAGACTCCTTTAAACTCGATGGCGGATCGAGGAGAAAACCGGCGAGCCTGCGGCGACCGACTTCTGTTCTGCAGGTGCATAGAAGTTCGAAGAGCGATCCTTCCGCGATAACCTGCAGGTCCGCAGCGTAGCCGTGTCCGATACGGGCGAACTCTTCACCGCGTTCGCCTTGGCCTGCCCATCGCCCCTCCAATCGATCGACACCTCGCCGATAGTAGTCTTCCAGGCGGGCGCTCTTCTGTAGAGCGGAATTGCGTTTCTTTCCGAGCCTTGCCCAGTACAGCGCCAACGGGACCGGAACCAGACCGTAGAGCGATGGAAGACGGTTTTTGGCAAGCGAAAAAAACCCAAGCAGCAAAATTGCTCCAATCGCCAACCCCACTGCCGCGAATGCCATAGTCTGACCGGATCGCAATTCAGCTATTGTGGCCTGCAGTTCGACGAGCCGGGCCTGATAGACGGCCAGCACTGCGTTGATTGCCATAGACTCAATCGTTATCAGGTTACTGAGACAGCGGGAACTCGAAATAGAGAATATCCTGGCCCGACCGGGCGTCCCGCATCCCGTTCAGATACAGGCGATCCCCGGGTTCGGATTTGGCTTCGAAGTAAAAGAATCCGTCTGCCGAATCTCCTGGAGGGATATACTTTGCTGAGAACGCGCGCGTCACCAGCTCCGGAGTATTGAACGGATTCTTCTTCTTCGGCATGGGAAAAGGAAGCGGGCTGATGGTGGTCCTGGGCTTCGACTTCTTCAGGTGAAAGAGCTGGTCCGGCCCGACCGCGCTGGCATGCCGCCCGTCGGATGCCACCAGGCTCACTTCAATGCTCTTCATATCCAGCGCGTTGCGGCTTCGGTTTTCGATCACTACCAGTACGGGTTCAACGCCATAGCGCAGCAGATCCACTTTTTTCCCGAAAACCTCTTCCACCATCCCGGGCTTGTCGAACGCCTTGGCTCCGACCGTGATCTGGCTGGCGCTCTGGTGAGCATAGCTGCCGGCTGGGCCAGCCCGAAACGCGGGCTTATCGGCTGCCGGTAACAAGACGAGGCCGGAGAGGCAAAACGTTATACTCGAAATCACGAAGCGTGTCATCAGGCTAACCTGCATACTGTTCTTTTACCGGTTATTCCAGGTCGCGGCATTTCCCCTCATTTTCCTTTATTTTGGTTTCCGATGCTTAAGACGGGTCTACCGCCGGCACTTCGGCGAACGGCTTGGTTTTCTCCCCGCTGCTTTTTGCGAGACGAAGCCAAATGCCGTCTGGGTACATGCGGTTTCAGTAGGCGAGGTCGCTTCGGCTTTGCCCCTGCTCCGCGAAATCCGTGCGCGGTCTCCGGAAACGCCAATTTATCTGTCCACATCGACGGTAGCGGGGAGAAAAATCGCCGAGAAGGGGGCCGCCGCCAGCGGCGCCAATGGTGTTTTCTACGCTCCCATCGACTTTGCTTTCGCCGTCCGTCGGGTACTTAGGACCATCCGGCCGTCGCTGGTGGTGGTGCTCGAAACGGAAATCTGGCCTAATCTGTTTTCCCAAGTGAAATTAGCAGGCGCGGGTCTGGCGATGGTGAATGGCCGTATTTCCGATCGGACTTGGCCTAAATACCGGCTGCTTCGCTTTCTGTTTTCGCCAATCGTACGCCTTCCGGACCGCATTTTCGTGCAGAGCAGCAGCGACGCAGAACGGTTCCAGAAGCTCGGCGCACTCTCGAACAGAGTTAGGGTGGAAGCCAACCTCAAGTACGATGCAGCCGCTCATCCAGCGCCTCTCGAATTGCCAACTTTCGGCGCAGAACAGGTTTGGATTGCCGCGAGCACTGTCGGCCGGAACGAGAGGGGCAGTCTTCGGCGTCACTCGATAGTCGAAGAGAAGCTGGTCCTGAATGCTTTCCGGGAATTGGCTTCGTCCCGCAAAAAGCTACTGCTGATTGTTGCGCCCCGGCAGCCGGCCCGGTTTGATGAAGCGTTCCGGTTGCTTCGAAAGTCCGGATTCCCGGTGCTGCGCCGCACCACGCTGAACAAGAATAGTGCGGCGCAGCTGCCGCTTCCCGGGATTCTGCTGCTTGACACGTTAGGCGAGTTGGCGCGGATCTATGCCATGGCGGACGTGGTCTTTGTGGGAGGTTCGCTAGCGCCCCGCGGCGGCCACAACATCCTGGAGCCAGCCTTTGCCGGAGCCCCGATTGTGGTGGGCCCGCACATGCAAAATTTTGAAGCGATCACGCGGGATTTCCTTGAAGCGGAAGCCCTGCACCAGGTGCCGGATGCAAACGCGCTCGCGTCCACGGTCGGGCGGCTCCTGGACCATCCCAACGAGGCCAGCAGCCTGGGGGCGCGCGGACAGGCGCTTGCCCAATCCCGTACCGGCGCTGCGAACCGGATGGCTGGAGAGCTGCTGCAATTGCAATCCACCTTCAGCTTCCGGATTGCCAGACCCTGGTTCTTGCGCCTGCTGCCGCGATCGCTGGCACTCTTGTGGGAGACCGGAGGCAAATTGAAACGCCGCCGCTCGGTTCGAATGGCGAAGGGGCGGCCATCGTTAGGGCCGCCAGTCATAAGCGTCGGCGGAATTACTCTGGGCGGGTCAGGCAAAACTCCCTTCACCAACTATCTGGCAACCAGACTGAGACGGCACGGTCATCACCCGGCGATTCTCACCCGCGGCTACCGGCGCCGATCGCCGGATGAACATCTGGTGATTGCGCCGGGGACCAGCATGCCGGCGTTCTTTACCGGCGATGAAGCGCAGATCTATCTTCGATCGGGTTCGGCGGCAGTAGGCATCGGATCGGACCGCTACGAAGCCGGACGCGTCCTTTTGTCGCACTATCCGGAAACCGGGATACTGCTTTTGGACGACGGGTTTCAACACGCCAAGATGCCCAGAGATCTCGACATTGTGATCATTGACGGACTCGATCCCTTCGGAGGCGGCCAAGTCTTTCCGGCCGGTCGCCTGAGAGAACCAATCTCCGCCCTCTCCCGGGCCGATGTATTCGTCGTCACGCGCTGCCAGTCTCCCGATCATCTGGCTGGCTTAACTGCGCGCCTGCATGAGGTCAATCCCGGCGCTCCCGTGTTCGCAAGCCAAATGGAAATTCCTGGCTGGCGGTGCGTCGGAACCGGACAACGGATGCAGGTTCCCGCGGGAACGCGAGTGGCGGCCTTTTGCGGTTTGGGTAACCCGGACAACTTTTTCCGGACTCTGGAAAGCCTGGGGCTGAAGCTGGCCTCCCGGACTATTTTCGCTGACCATCATTCCTACAAACCGGTCGAATTGCGGCGTCTGGCACAGTCTGCCGCCCGCCAGGGGGCCGAGTTGCTGGTGACGACAGAAAAGGACCGCGTGAATTTTCCTCAGAATGCGCCGGCGGCGCTGGGAACGATGGAAGCGGCATGGCTGGAGATCGATCTCGCATTACCCGGCGAAGCCAACTTCTTACGAGTGATCGAAAGTAAGCTGCTGAACGCGCGCACACGGGCAGCAAAGCAGGCCGCTGGTTAGTGTCTGCTATCGTTGCGATTTCACCCCATAATGCAGTTTTCTAACCTCGATATTCCTTATGAGCAGTTCACCCTCGAGAACGGGCTCAAGGTTCTCGTTCACGAAGATCACAAGACTCCCATCGTCGCAGTGAATATCTGGTATCACGTCGGCTCGAAGAATGAAAAGGCCGGGAAAACCGGATTCGCACACCTGTTCGAGCACCTTATGTTCGGCGGCAGCAAGAACCTTCCGGGCAGCTACATCGAGGCCATGGAACGGATAGGCGCAACCGATCTCAATGGCACTACCAGCGAAGACCGAACAAACTACTTCGAAAACGTGCCTTCGTCCGCGCTCGATTTTGCGCTGTTTGCGGAATCGGACCGCATGGGTCATTTCTACGAAACGATCAGCCAGGAAATTCTGGATCTGCAGCGCGGCGTGGTCCAGAACGAGAAGCGCCAGGGAGACAATCAGCCCTACGCCATTGTGGAAGACCTGGTGGTGCGCGCGACCTACCCGGCCGGGCATCCATATGCTCACACCGTAATCGGGTCGATGGAGGACCTGAATTCGGCACTGCTGGACGACGTGCGGGAATGGTTCCGCAGCTATTACACGCCCTCGAACGCAGTCTTGGTGCTGGCCGGGGATATCACGCCCCAGGCGGCCGAAGAAAAGGCTCGCCGCTACTTTGGCGACATCTCGCCGGGTATTCCAGTCGCTCACCACCGCGCGTGGGTGGCCAAGAGGACCGGCGAGCAGCGGGAGATGGTGCAAGACCGGGTGCCGCACGGCCGCATATATAAGATGTGGAACGTTCCCGGCTACGGTACCAAGGCAGCGGACGAACTGCGCATTGCCGCTGGAATTTTGTCCTCCGGAAAGAACTCGCGTCTTTACAAGCGCCTGGTTTACAACGACCAGATCGCCACCCAGGCAGCCGCCTACCTGGACGAACGGGAGATTGGCAGCCAATTCGTGATCATCGCAACGGCTCGCCCGGGTGAGGAGACGCAGAAGTTGGAGCAGGCAATCGATGAAGAGCTCGCTCGCTTCTTAGAAGACGGTCCGACGGAGCGCGAATTGGAGCGGATTAAAACGCAATCGTTCGCCGGCTTTGTCCGGGGCATTGAGCGGATTGGCGGCTTCGGAGGAAAGTCCGACATTCTAGCGTCGGGCCAGACGTACCGATCAACGCCGGATTTTTACCGGACCCGGCTGAAACACCTGGAAGAAGCCACCCTCGCCAGCATCCGGGACACAGCCCGGCAATGGCTTAGCGACGGCGTCTACTCGTTGGAGGTAATTCCGTTCTCCGCGCCGGCCGAAACGTCCGCTCCGAAATCCCGCGAACAGACGCCCGCGATAGGCGAGCCGCACGAGCTGAGGCTTCCGGCGATTCATGAAGACCGGCTTTCAAATGGCTTGCGGATTCTGATCGCAGAGCGGCATGAAGTCCCGGTGATTAACTTCTGGCTGGATGTTGATGCGGGCTTCGCAGCGGACCAATCCGTGTCGCCGGGGACCGCCCGCCTGGTCTCTTCGTCGCTCACGTCGGGAACGGAACGGCGCAGCGCGCTGGAAATTAGCGACGAAATACAAATGTTGGGCGCGCAGCTTTCCACAGGCAGCAATCTCGACACCTCCACAGCTTATCTATCGGCCTTGAAAGCCAACCTGGACCAGAGTCTCGACATTTTTGCGGATGTCGTTCTGAATCCGGCTTTCCCGGAGGCGGATCTTGAACGGCAGCGCCATCTTCAGCTGGCCAGTATTGCGACCGAAAAAGTAACGCCCCTGCAGATGGCCTTACGCGTACTTCCGCCACTGCTTTTCGGGCCGGATCACGCCTACGGAGTGCCGCTGACGGGCTCTGGCACGGAGGAATCGGTAAAGGCGATGACACGCGAGAACCTGGAGCGCTTTCACCAAACCTGGTTCCGGCCCAGCAATGCCACGCTGATTGTGGTGGGTGACACTACCGCCGAAGAGATTAAGCCGAAACTGGAACAATTCTTCGGCTCGTGGCGCGATCAGGCTGCGCCTAAGAAGAACCTCGCGGACGTGGAGCGGCCTCAGAAACCGGCGATCTATCTGGTGAACAAACCGGGGGCGCAGCACTCCGTCGTGATTGCGGGCACCATTGCGCCGCCGCCTGACCCGGAGACTGAAACCGCGCTCGAATCCATGAACAATGTGTTTGGCGGCACGTTTGGAGCCCGCCTTAACATGAATATTCGCGAGGAGAAACACTGGTCTTATGGCGCAGCTTCGGTCTTATATGGAGCTCGCGGCCAGCGCCCGTTTCTGGTGTATGCATCGGTGCAGGAGGATCGTACGGCGGACTCGATTGCCGAGATGCTGAAAGAACTGAACGGCATGACCGGCGACCGGCCGGTTTCTGACGGAGAACTGGAGAAGGTAAAAGCGCAGCAGATTCTCGAGTTGCCCGGAGCGCACGAAACCATGAACGCGGTAGGCGGCCTTTATAGCGATCTGCTGCAGTTGGGCTTGCCGCTGGACTATTACAACGGATACGTGCGCCGCGTTTCGGAACTGACCGCAGCGGATTTGGAGAGCCATGCGAAGGATTTGCTGCAATCGAAGAACATGATCTGGATCGTAGTGGGAGACCGCGCCCTACTCGAAGAACCGCTTCGAAATCTAAAGATCGGCGACATCGTTGTTAAGGAAGCATAGGGTTTAAACCGGGTCTGTCCCTGTTAAGGCGTAAGGTTCAATTCGTGGATCCTGCGATCGGATAGCCCTTCCATAGATATTCCAGCGCCCCGGGCAGGGTTTGCTGTTTCACGGCGCGATCGGTGTGTCCGGCGTTGCGCGCGAATACGAATTGATAGTGATAGCCCTTGGCGGCCAACACTTTGGCCATTTCTTGGTTGGCGACTACCCAATCGTGCATGTTGTCGCGCATAACATTCGCGTTGAAATTATCCCGATCGCCGACTTCCATCCAGATCCGCAGCGGCTTGGCCGGGCTGTTGGGGATGAGGTGTTCATGAAATTCCCATGCACCGTGAGGAGTTTGCGGGTTGGAAGGCCACTGCTGGTTGACGTACGTGCCGGAGTAAGTGAGGACGCGGTGGTATAGCTCGGGGTGGTACCAGGCCATAATCAAGGCGCATGAGCCGCCGGAACTGCCGCCCATGGTTGCCCGCCCGGCGGGGTCGCTGGTGAGCTTCACGTGGTATTCCTTCTCGACGCGCGGCAGCACTTCCTGCTCGACGAACTCGGCATACCGGCCGGACATGGTGTCGTATTCCAAACCGCGTTCGCTTCCCTGCGCGTCTCCGCCGCCATTGCTGATGGAGATGGCAATCATCACGGGCACCCGGTGCCCGGCTATGAGGTTGTCGAGGGCTGTGAACAACGTCCGGTCAGGTCCGTCCGCTCCGACGATAAACGGCGCGGCTGTGCCGGGAACATACTGCTTGGGGACATACACAGTCACCTTCCGCGTATAAGGGGCGGGATGGCTGGTGGTGACGATCATCTTGGCGGGGTCAGTGGGGTCCGCCGTGCCGTGAGTTCCAGGGTCACGCGCGATGCCGGGATAGAACTTGCTGTCGGCCGACTCCATGGTGAAGGTGGAGACGGTTCCCTGCGGCACGCCTTCCTGCACCGCCATTTCCGGGGCGGGATGGTGCGTGGGGCCGAGAATGAAGTTTCCGTCGGTGTCCGGCGGAGCGTTTTTGCCGTCAGGTAGAGCCTTTGCGGTGACGTAACCCGGCGTATTGGGATCGCGGGTGGGCGGCGCCGGACGCGGTGGACGTACGGATGCCGCGGGGGGAGCCTGGGCCTGCGCGGGAATTGTGCTGGTTGTGAGCACGAGGGCAAGAACCGCATTTACGATGAAGTAAGCTCCTCCTAAGCAAGGCATTCGAATAGCGTCACGAAAATTACAAAGTAGAGTTTTCATTTTGTAGAAATGAGGGTCTGTCCCCATTCTGGGTATTGGTTTTATTGGTGTTTTTTCATATCAACGCATCTTGATGGGTTGATTGCTTTAGCGGATGGCGGCGGCGGAATGCGCGGCGAAGGAGAGCAGGCTGGACGGGAAGATGCCCAGGATCAGAACTCCTGCTGCGCTGGCCCACAGGGCAATTCGCAGACTAGTGGAGGCGGCAGGCAACTCCGACATGGCTTCGGAGGGCTCGCGCATGTAGACCGCGACGATGATCTTCAGATAGTAGTAGGCGGCAATGGCGCTGTTCAGCAGGCCAATGATGGTCAGCCAGATCAGGTGCGAATTGAGCGCTGCCTGAAAGACATAGAATTTTCCGAAAAAGCCGCCGGTGAGGGGAACGCCGATGAGGGAGAAAACGAAAAGCGCCAGGAGAGCGGCAATCACGGGATCGCGGCGGCCCAATCCGGACAGATCGTCGATTTTCACGTGAGCCTCGTGCCGTGCCGCCACGTGGCTGACGACAGCGAAGGCTCCGATATTCATGAGCGCGTATGAAGCCAGGTAGAACATCGCCGCGGCCATTCCTACCTGCGAACCCGCCGTCAGCGCCACCAGCACATAGCCGGCATGAGCAATCGAACTGTAGCCCAACATGCGCTTCACATTGGTCTGCAAGAGCGCCGCAAAATTGCCGACGATCATGGTCAGAATAGCGCAGCCCCACATCAGGGGAATCCAGCGCTCATTTAATGGCCGAAACGAGGTAAGGAACAGACGGAAGAAAATCGCGAACGCGGCCGCCTTCGGGCCAGCGGACATGAATGCACTGACGGGAGCCGCAGCGCCCTGATAAACGTCGGGCGCCCACATCTGAAAAGGCGCCACAGAAACCTTGAAAGCGAGGCCGACAAAAATCAGCGCCATGGCAAAACCGATGAGAACAGAAATGTGCGGCGTACGGTCAAGCGTGCGGCGAATTTCGTCGAGATTCGTGGAACCGACCAGGCCGTAGATCCACGCTACGCCGTAGAGCAGGAAAGCGGTCGCGAAAGAACCCAGCAGAAAGTATTTCAGAGCAGACTCGTTATTACGCCGGTCATCGCGCATGAATCCGGCCAGGATATAGGTGGCGATGGACGAGATCTCCAGACCGATAAAGACCATGATTAGGTTCGTCGAAGTAGCGAGAATGCACTGGCCGACCAGCGAGAACAGAATTAGCGCATAGTACTCACCGCTTTGGACCTTTTCGCGGTCCAGATAGCTGAACGAGGTCAGGATGCACAAGAAGCCGACTACCAGCACGAGAGCACGGAAAAAGGTGCCGTATCCGTCGTTGGCGATCATATTGTTGAACGCGTACCCGCGATCACCATACGCCCACAGATTGGCCAGGAAAGCTAACGTGATTCCGGCAAGCGCCAGCAGTCCCAGCGAGCGGCGGCGAGTCCCCTGTTTCATGCCGCCTTCGAACATCATGACGGCGATGCCGAAAACGCTAAGAAGGATTTCGGGTAGAAAGCGCAGATACTCGACTGCGTGGGGTTGGAAATTACCGAGCACCAAGCACCTCCGCAACAGGCGCATTCACAGGGACGCTAACCCGGTACTGCCGGCCCATGCTGGATTGATCGAGCAGGTGCGCGTTGGCAGAACTGATAGGAGGCATGAACGATTGCGTGTAAGTACCGAGCCAAACCATTAATGTAATCAGCAGAAGCATGGGGGCCCACTCGCGCAGATTGAGATCAGGGATGGTTCCGGCGTTATCGAGCTTGCCAAGGAAAACGCGGCCATACATCCATAGCATGTACGCAGCCGAGAGTATGACTCCAATGGCGGCCCAGACGGCCCATCCGAAATGGGCGATTGCCGCGCCCTGCAGCACCAGAAATTCGCCTATGAAGTTGCATAAGCTGGGCAAGCCGATGCTGGCAAGCAGCACGACCATGAACGAAACGGCCAGCTTCGGAGCGGCATTTGCCCAACCGCCAAAATCGTCGATCTCGAGCGACCTGCGCCGCGATTCCAAGTATCCCGCCAAAATGAAAAGCGCTCCCGTGGAGAGGCCGTGGGCCACCATCTGGTAGACAGCGCCATCAGCGCCCTGCTGGTTAAAAGAAAAGATTCCCAGCACGATGAATCCGAGATGGCTGATGGATGAGTACGCAATCAGCCGCTTGATGTTGGGCTGAATCAGCGCAATTAAAGCGCCGTAGATTATGCCAATGATGGCCAGCACCGCGATCCAATTGGCGCAGCGGTGGGCCGCGGCCGGCGCAAGTGTGATGGAGTAGCGAAGCAATCCGTAAGCGCCCATTTTCGACATAATTGCGGCGAGCAGAAAAGTAGCCGGGGTGGGAGCTTGCGCGTACGTATCGGGCAGCCAGGTATGCAGCGGGAAGATCGGCACTTTTACCGCAAAAGCAGCGAAGAAGCCCAGGAACAAATAGAGCTGCTGGGTTGGAGTAATGACAAAGCGTCCGGAAGCCAGGGCGCTCATGATGTCGACATAATCGAAAGTCCCCACTTGGCTGTGCAGATAGAGAATGGAGCCCAGCATGAGAACGGAACCGAGGAATGTATAAACGAAGAACTTGACAGCCGCGACGCCGCGCTTACCTTTGCCCCAGCCGCCGACCATCAAATACATGGGCACCAGCGCGACTTCCCAGAAGACATAGAACACGAAAAGGTCAGCCGCAGTGAATACGCCGACTAGGCCGAACTCGAAGAGCAATAGCAGCGCGAAGAAGTTTTTTGAACGCTGCTCGATCATGGTATCCGAGATCCAGACCGCGATGGGCAGCAGCAGGCCGGTCAATACGACCAGCCATAGATTGATTCCGTCGACTCCGAGATGAAACCGGATCTGAAGTCCAGGGCTTGTGATCCAGGGAATATCGATCACAGAGGTAAGCTGCGCGGGCAGGGCTAAGACCGGGCTGATAAGACCCAGCGAGCACAGGAAAGTAACAATTGTAGTGCCGAGAGCGACCAGATAAGGCAGCCGCCCCTTGGGCATGAACAGAATCAGAAAGAACCCCAGCAGAGGCAGCAGCAGAGTGAGAGTAAGCATGACTAACGCGAACCTCCGGCGAGCCCCAGAACGAAGATAACCAGGAGAGACCCAGCCAGAATCCAGGTAGCGTAGTTGCGAATACTACCCGACTGTAACTGGCGCAGCAGCGAACCCCAGCCGCGCACGATGCGGCCCAATCCGTTAACGATCGATGTATCCAGAAACGCCTCGTCGAACCCGCGCCATAGAATCATGCGCGAGATTCCGCGAACCGGGTTAGTTACTACAGCATGGTATGCCTCATCGACATAGTATTTATTCGACACAAGCGTGTAGATGGATCCGGCCGACTTCTTCAAAGAATCAGCTAACTCCGGACGGGCCACGTAAACAAGGTATGCCGCCGCGATGCCGAGCAGTCCGCAAGTAGCAGAGATCACCATCGCGGTGGTGCTTTCATGCGCTGCAAGCGGATAGTTGGGAGCGAGCCAGTGCGGGATGTCAATGAAGCCTCCCCCCAACGCCAGAAAGGCTAGGATCATCAGCGGAACAGTCATGGAAAGCGGCGATTCGTGCGCATGATGATGTCCGCGATAGTCGCCGAAGAACGCCAGGAAAAAGGCGCGAAATACATAGAACGCCGTCACGCCCGCCGTCAATGCGCCGATCCAGAACATCCAGGGCGCTTTGTCCCATGCCGCGGAAAGAATCGCGTCTTTACTGAAGAACCCGGAAGTAAAAGGAAAGCCCGAAATGGCAAGGCTGGCAGCGCCCAACGTGACAAAAGTAATCGGCATGGCCTTACGAAGCCCGCCCATATGCCGCAGATCCTGCTCGCCGCTGAGCCCATGGATGACGCTGCCAGCGCCCAGGAAGAGCAGGGCTTTGAAGAAAGCGTGCGTCATCAGGTGATAGACACCGGCCGAGTATGAGCCTAACCCAACACCCAGGAACATGTAGCCTAACTGCGAAACGGTGGAATAAGCGAAGACTTTCTTAATGTCGTTCTGTAACATGCCGATGGTGGCGGCGAATACAGCTGTCAGCAGGCCGATGACTGCGACGACGCCCATGGCGAGCGGAGCGTGATCGTAGAGAAAGCTAACCCGGGCAATCATGTAGACGCCCGCAGTAACCATGGTGGCGGCGTGAATCAACGCCGAGACGGGAGTGGGACCCGCCATGGCGTCCGGTAGCCAGACATAAAGCGGCAGCTGCGCTGACTTACCTGTTGCGCCTACGAATAAAAGAAGCGTGATAGCAGTAATCGCGCCGACGCCCGCGGGCATGGTAGCGACACTCTCTGCCAGCCGGCCGAAATCAAGGGTCTTAAAGGTAATCGCCGTCAGAAAGATACCCAGCAGAAATCCGAAGTCGCCGATGCGGTTTACGATGAAGGCCTTGTTGGCTGCGTCGATGGCAAACTGCTCAGTGAAGTAGAAGCCCACCAGCAGGTAACTGCACAGGCCAACCCCTTCCCAACCGACAAACATCAACAGCAAGTTGCCTGCGAGCACCAGAATCAGCATGAAAAACATGAACAGGTTCAGGTATGCGAAAAAGCGCGAGTAACCACTCTCGTGCGCCATGTAGCCGATGGAGTAAATGTGAATCAGCAGTCCAACGCCAGTTACAACCAGCAGCATGACAGCGGTTAAACGATCGGCCACTAAGTCGAACCCAACGTGGAGGAAACCGCTTTGAAGCCAGGTAAAGCCGTGCTCCACTACCGGGGCATCGAGGGGATAGAGCCGATAGAGGCTTAGCGCCACATAAAGAAACGAGATCGCAACGGAGCCGCACGCAACCAGATTTACGATCGACTTCGACAGACGCCTGCCGAACATAGCATTGATGAAGAAACCGAGCAGGGGAAAGAACGGAATGAGCCAGAGTGTCATGTAGAGGAGGTCAGAGTTTCAGAGAATCGACTTCGTCGATCTGCAGGGTGCCCCGGTTCTTGAAGACCGTTAGGATGATTGCCAGCCCTACGGCAGCTTCGGCGGCAGCGACCACCATGACAAAAAACGAGTAGATATGGCCGTCAATGCGGCGCAATTCGTAAGAGAAGGAAATGAAGCTGAGATTAACCGCATTCAGCATCAGTTCTATAGACATGAATACCGTGATGACACTCTTGCGGTAGAGGAATCCGGCGACACCTAGCGCAAAAAGGATGGCGCTCAGGATGAGATACCAGGAGACAGGTACGGGAGGAAGGTGCAGCACTTAGTCAATCTCCTTTTGAGCCAGCACGACGGCTCCGAGAATAGCGATCAAAATCAAAATCGAAATTACCTCGAACGGCAGCAGGTATTCGGTGAAAAGCATTTGCCCTATCGCCTCGGCTGTGCCTCCGACCCAATTGCCGAACTCGACCGCACGCGTGGCAGGAAGCACCGTACGCACCAGAAACACGATGAGCGCAACAAAGGCTAGCAGCAGGGGCAGCCCCGCGATTTGCGCAAACCATGATTTATTGCTCGACTTTTCTGAACCTGCATTCAGCAGCATGATCACGAAGATGAACAGAACCATGACCGCGCCGCCATAGACGATCATCTGCGCCATAGCCATGAACTCTGCTCCAAGCAAAAGATAAAGGATGGCGAGCGAGCCCATTACGCCGATGAGCGACAGAGCGCTCGAGATGGGATGCTTCTGCAGAATCAGATTAAAGGCACAAACCACCGAGATGGTAGCGAATACGATGAAGAGAATAGTGTCCACAGCGTCCTTAGAAAACCGCCACGCAGAAGGCGGTAATCATCAGGTTAATCAACGCGCATGGAAACAGGAAGGTCCAGGCAAAGTGCATAAGCTGATCGTAACGAAAGCGGGGAAGCGTGCCGCGCACCCAGATATAAAGGAACAGCAGCGCTCCCACTTTACTGAGAAACCAAAAGAGTGGAGTTATTACGGGCTGTAGGATGGGAATACAGAAGACCACCGCTGCAATCAGGCAGATTACGCCCAGCAGCGGAAATGAAAACCGATCGAGCTTACGGACGGTCTGGCTGCTTTGAAAGAAAATAAGAATCGCGAGAAACACGAGCAAAACCGGCGGCACATAGTTTGAAAGGGGAGCGGGAAACAGAGGATGCCAACCACCCAGAAAAAGCAGCGTCGCAACACAGGTAATGGTTACCATGTTGGCGTACTCCGACATGAAGAAACAGGCGAATTTCATGCTGCTGTATTCGGTGTGAAAACCAGCTACTAATTCGTTTTCAGCTTCCGGCAGATCGAATGGAACCCGGTTGGTTTCGGCAAACCCCGCAATCATGAAAATGACGAACGCGAAGATCTGCGGAAACGGCATCTGGAAGATGTTCCAGTGGGGAATAAAACCAAGATAGAAGCCGGCCTGGGCATCGGTGATGCCCCGGAAGCTCAAGCGATTATTCAGCAGCAGCGGCGAGACAATAACCAGGGTCAGCGGCAACTCGTAGCTGATCATCTGAGCGCTGCTTCTTAAGCCGCCCAAAAGCGAGTATTTATTGTTCGACGACCAGCCTGCGAGCGCAATGCCGTACACGCTGACAGAGCTGATAGCGAGGATGAAGAGAATGCCTACGTTTACATCGCTGACCTGCATGAAGGTGCGAACACCGAAGATCTCGACCTCCGGCCCGAACGGGATGATAGAGATGGAAATAAGGGCAAGGGCCACGGCCATGAATGGCGCAAGCAGGTAGAAGAAGCGGTTGACGTAAGGCGGCAGAAGATCTTCTTTGGTCAGCAATTTAAACACGTCGGCCATGGGCTGCAGCAGTCCGTGGGGACCCACTCGCAGAGGACCTGTACGCGCCTGGATGTGGCCGAGCACCTTGCGCTCGACCCACTGTAGATAGGCCAGCGTCGTCATAAAGACGCCGAAAACAACGGCGAGCTTGATCAGGCTGACAACATAGAAGTTCAGCGTCATTGCGCGGCTACCGGATGCGTATCATTTTCTTCTGTTTGAACGCTCCCGTCGCGGATGCCTACCCGCCTGGCTGGGTCGTCGTATAACGAGCCTGGCGCCTCCAAAACAGAGTTCAGCATTTTGGAGTAGCGGCTCAGAGTACCGGAAGTAAAAAGCGTATTTTCGGCAGACCGGATCAGGCCGGGCGAAGACTGGAACGATACGTTCCCATTCAACGGAGCGGTAGCGGCAGCGCCACCAGTTTCGACAACCACAAAGGGCACATCGTAACCACGCACGGACTTACGAATCTGGGAGAAGACGCTGGCCGGCGTAGTAACGCCCAAGTCTTCGCGCATCTCTTTCGCCAGCAGGGCAAAGATGTCCAGATCGGGTTTAGCGCCCATGGTTTTGGGACCTCGAACGAGCTTTTGAACATCTCCGCAAACGTTTGTGACGGTGCCATTCTTCTCGTAAGCGGAAGCGGCGGGAAGGACCACGTCAGCTCGCGAAGCGGTTTCGGTAAGGAAAAGATCCTGAACCACGATGAAAGCGTTTGTGGAAGCGATCTCAGCCCGGGACAGCGGATTCGAGCCCACAATCCAGAGCACATCGAGGTCGGTCGCAGCCAGCATCTGATCGTAATTTAAACCGGGCTCCATGCCCCGATCGCCGATGGAATGAAAACCGGGAAGCAGATCGGGATGAATACCCATATCGGCAGCGCCGCGCGAGTTAGAGTAATCGACCAGGCAAACATACTTGACCGGGATGCCCAGAGAATCTCCGAAGGCAACTAACTGGCCCACGCGTTCGCCGCTGATAGCAGCCCCGAACAGAATCACGAGTTCCGGTTCGGCCGCGAGGCTTTCCCGCAGCTTTTCCAGTTCGCCGAACTCGCTTCCGATGGCTGCGCGAACGCTGGTAGCATAGCTATCTTCCCGGACCGCGCCGGGATTCACGGCATAAATATGAGCATTGTTCAGCCGCCAGTTACTCCGCAGTTGATAAGCAATGAACGGCTGCTCCTGCGCCAGATCGCTATCAATCACCAGTGCCGCTTTTGCTGTGAACAGATCTTGCGTGGTAGCAAGGGCATGAGTCCGGCCGTGCAGGGCGTCCAGCAGAGCGGGGACATCTCCGGTGCGATGGTGATCGATATTCGAGGTGCCGAGAATCTTGCGCGCGAACCGCTGCAGGATGTAATTCTCTTCGTTGGAGGTGTGGTTAGAACCGAGAACGGCGAACTTTCCGTTTTTGGCGCGAACCTCAGAAAATTTCTGCGCGACAGCGGCCAACGCCTGCGCCCATGAAACAGGTTTCAAAGCGCCGTTGACCCGCAGCAGAGGAGCGGCGAGGCGATCGGGATGATGGTTGAAGTCGAATCCGTAACGGCCTTTAACGCAAAGGAACTCGCCGTTGATGCCGGACTTATCGCGATTGTTAGCGCGTATGATTTCGCCGTTCCGGACACCGAGAGTGGTTTTGCAGCCGTTAGAGCAGTGCGTGCAGATGGTTCCGACATGCTCCATTTCCCAAGGCCTGGTTTTATAGCGGTAAGGTCCGCTGGTAAGCGCGCCCACCGGGCAGATATCGATACATGCGCCGCACTCGTCGCATTCCAGGTGGTCACCCCGGTTGGGCACGATCTCCGCGGCCGCGCCGCGATTGCCGATGCCGAGCGCGTTAACTCCCAGGCCTTCTCCGCAGATGCGGACGCAGCGATAGCAGAGGATGCAGCGCGGCGCATCATAGTAAACGACGGGCGACCATTGCTTCTCGTCCACATGCGCCTTAACTTCGCGATAGCGGCTTTCGCCCGCACCGTAGCGGAACACCATATCCTGGAGTTCGCATTCGCCGCCTTTGTCGCATACCGGGCAATCGAGAGGATGATTGGTCAGAAGAAATTCCAGCGTGCCTTTGCGAGCTTTGCGGACGATCTCCGAGTCGGTATGCACCACCATTCCGTCAGCCACCGGCAGCGTACAAGCGACCTGCAGCTTGGGTGTTTTTTCCACTTCCACCAGGCACATGCGGCATGCGGCCTGTAGAGACAGATTGTCGTAGTAGCAGAAAGCAGGAATGGAGATGCCGGCATGTTTCGCCGCATTGATAAGAAGGGTGCCCTTCTCCGCCTGCAAAGGTTGGCCGTCGATAGTGAAGTTAATAAGGTCAGCCATAAAACTTGTTAGACCAGCGTTAGCTCCTGGGCGGCAGGAGTCTTTGCACTCTGTGACTTGGCGAGGTACTCCTCGAATTCACCGCGGAACTTAGTGATGAATCCGGTAGTGGGCATGGCCGCCGCATCGCCCAGCGCGCAGAAGGTGCGCCCCAGCATATTCGACGAAAGCTCGCCGATGAGATCGATATCGCTCTTGACGCCGCCGCCTTCATGGAAGCGGCTAAGGACTTTCTTCAGCCAGGCGGTGCCTTCGCGGCAGGGGATGCACCAACCGCAGCTTTCGTGCGCGTAAAATTTAATGGTGCGGAGCGCTACGGCAACGATGTCGGTATCTTCGTCCAGAACTACCAGGCCGCCGGAACCAGCCATGGTCTTGGCCTTAGCAAGAGAGTCGAAGTCGAGCAGCACTTCGGCGCACTCGTCTGCCGTAAGAACAGGAGCGGACGCGCCGCCCGGAATTACCGCCTTCAATTTCTTGCCGTTGCGCATGCCTCCGCAGACCTCCTCGATGAGGCGCATAATGGGAAAGCCCATGGGCAGCTCGTAGACACCTGGCTTCTCAACATGGCCGGAGACGCACATCATGCGAGTACCACCGTTCTTCGGCGTTCCCAAGTCGGCGTACCACTGCGCACCATTCCGGAAGATGACTGGAATAGCGGCAAAGGTCTCGCAATTATTCAGAATGGTGGGCGATTGGAACGCGCCCACCACTGCCGGGAAGGGGGGCTTTAGTCTAGGTATGCCGCGCTTGCCTTCTAACGATTCGAGTAGAGCGGATTCTTCACCGCACTCATACGCGCCTGCGCCGGTGTGGGTATAAAGGTCGAAGTCCCATCCCGAGCCCAAGATATTCTTACCGAGATAACCGCGCGCGTAAGCTTCCTCGATGGCCTTATCGATAATCTCGATCAGGTAGCGATACTCTCCGCGAATGAAAACATAGCCCTTGTTGGACTTGATGGTCCAGCCGGCGATCATCATGCCTTCCAGCAACTGATGCGGATCGTTCTCCATCAGCAGCCGATCTTTGCAGGTGCCGGGTTCGCTTTCGTCGGAGTTGCAAATGACGTAAGTGGGCTTTCCCGTGGTCCGAGGAACAAAACTCCATTTCATCCCCGTTGGAAATCCTGCGCCGCCGCGACCGCGCAGCGAAGAAACTTTGAGTTCTTCGATGATAGCTTCGGGCGTCATCTCGAGAACCTTCTTTAGGGCGACGTAGCCATCGTTCGCGAGATAAGTGTCGATGGAAGCCGAATCGGGCAAGTCGAACCGCTGAGAGATTACCCGGACTTCCAGCGGACTGGGTTCATTGAAACGCATAGCGAATTGTTACGAAGCCTTCTTCTTGTAAGTGCCATCACGCAGGGCAGCGATAAGCTGATCGAAGCGTTCCGGCGTCACAAAGTGATGGAAGTCATAGTTGACCTGAATGGCCGGCGCCCACGAACAGGCGCCAATGCATTCGACTTCCTCGAGAGAGATCAAGCCATCCGGAGAAACCTGCTTGTTCGTCAAACCGAGAGTGCGGCTGGCATGTTCGTAAAGCTGCTCTCCGCCAACAGCCTGGCAGGCGATATTCGTGCACACCTGCACGTGGAACTCGCCCAGCGGTTTGCGATGAAGCATAGAGTAGTAACCGATAGTTTCGTCTACCTGAAGCGGAGTAACTTTGCAGCGGCGGGCGACTTCCTCGACTAACTCCTGAGTTACGGAACCAAGTTCATCCTGCGCGTAAAGCAGCATGGGAACGACGGCCGACCGCTGACGCCCCGGGGGATAGCTGGTCAAGAGTTTTGCAAAACGCGCTTCAAGTTCGGGAGAGAAAGTCATCTAGATGATTGCCGGACGCTACCGGTCTACGTCTCCAAAAACATAATCCATGCTTCCCATGATGGCGATGGAATCCGCAATCAAAACGTTTTCGAGCATGGCGCCTAAACCTTGCAGATTGCCAAAGCTGGGCGTACGCATAAAAATGCGGTGCGGATTAGGTCCCCCGTCGCTGACCACATAGTAAGCAAGCTCGCCGCGGGGGGACTCTACCACCTGGTAGACCGATCCGGCGGGAACCCTGAACCCTTCGGTAACGATTTTGAAATGATAGATGAGCGACTCCATCTGAGTCTTCATTTTTTCGCGCTCGGGCAGTACGACGTGAGGCGCGTCGGCTTGCCAAGGACCTCCCGGCATGCCTTCCAAGGCCTGACGACAGATGCGGACACTCTGACGCATCTCTTCGACGCGCACTTCAAAACGCGCGTAAACGTCGCCGACGGTGCGGGTAGGAACTTCGAAATCGAACTGATCGTAAGCCGAATGCGGATTGTCCTTACGGGCATCCATTTTCACGCCGGCAGCTCGAAGCGCAGGACCAGTTACACCTAATTCCAAAAGTAGATCAGCGGGGAAATGGCCGACTCCGCGAGTACGGTTCATCCAGATGGGGTTGGATGTCAACAGGTTCTCGAACTCGTCGATCGCTCCGGGCAGACGGGCCAGCAGTTTTCCGACCATGGCCTCCCAACCGCGAGGCGGTTCAAGAGCGAGGCCGCCGATGCGGATATAGCTGGTCATCATACGCTGGCCGGAGAACGTTTCGAAGATCTTAAGAATCTCTTCGCGCTCACGAAAACAGTAAAAATAGACCGACATAGCGCCCATGTCGAGCGCGTGCGTCCCAAGCCAAACCAGGTGGCTTTGCAGGCGCGAGAGTTCACATAGCATCACTCTGATCCACTGGGCTTTCGGCGGAATTTCAATCCCCAGCAGGCGCTCCACCGCGAGTGCATAACAAAGGTTGTTGTTGAGGTTGGAAAGATAATCGACGCGGTCGGTGAGAGGAACCACTTGCTGATATTTGCGCCCCTCCGCCTGCTTTTCGATGCCGGTATGAAGAAAACCAATCTCCGGGCGAGCGTTCAATATCGTTTCGCCCTCGAGTTGGAGAACTACGCGCAACACTCCGTGGGTGGAAGGGTGCTGCGGCCCCATGCTCAAGGTCATGTGCCGGGCTTTGCTCTTGCCGTCGCTAGTTACTTCGAGACCGGACGGATCGGGAACATCTAACTCATGCGCCGGGTCGAGTGACGCTACGTTCGATTTACCTTCAATCATTTGTGCTTAGTAGCCTTTATTTACTCGTCCTGATAAGAATATTTAAAGCCGTGAATGGGATAATCCTTGCGGAGCGGATGGCCTTCCCAGTCAGCAGGCATTAGAATGCGCTCCAGATTAGGATGATTGCGAAAGCGAATCCCGAAGAGATCGAAGATCTCCCGCTCATACCAATTTGCGGCACGCCAAACGGGAGTAAGCGAGTCGATCTCCTCTTCTTCGCTTAAGCGGACAACGAAACGGAGACGGGCATTGCGCTCGATAGAGTGAAGAAAGTAAACTACTTCGAAGCGCGGCTCGCGAGGCCACCAATCAACTCCGGTGATGCCGGATAGCCGTTCAAAACCTGATTGATACCTTAAGGTCTCTGAAACCGCCAGCAAATGGCTGGCGGCAATTTCGAACACCACCCCATCACTAGCTACCGACGCGCCAATGATTCCGCCCGGCACTCGATTTTCTACCGCGATAGCAGTCGCGTTATCTGCAAGAATTTCGGGTAACTGCCCCTCAGGCTGCACGCTTAACAGGTACCTCCCGCGGCTTGCGAGCTTCGTCCACCGACCAATTCAGCACGCCCTTCTTCCATATGTAATAGAATCCGCATAACACCAGAAGCACGAAAACCAGCATTTCGAAAAAGGCGAATAGTTTCAACTGGCGGAAGACGACCGCCCAGGGATAAAGAAAAATCGCCTCTATGTCAAATACGATGAAAACCATGCCCACCAGATAGAACTTAACGCTGAACCGTTCCCGGGCGTTGCCAACCGGCTTCATTCCGGACTCGTAGGGCGAGCTCTTAACCGAATCTTTCACCCGGTGGCCGAGAATGGCGGAGAAACCAATCATGGCGCCCGCGACTCCCATCGCGATGATGATCTGAATTAGTACTGGGAACCAGGTTTCGGCGTACGTTGTTGGCATCGCAAGTAAATAGAGTAGCAACCATTCGAGCGGGGGCGGGCGTCGCGAACAGCATCTTATAATGTCGCTAAAGAGCTAAGCCATGAACCAGCAGACAGACGCCGGAATTAGAGTGACCGTGAACGGCGAAGAACGGGAGATTCCTGAAGGCGGATCGGTCGCAGAGTTGCTTAGGCTCTTGAGCCTGCCTCTCGATCGGGTGGCGGTCGAGGTGGACAAATCCATCGTGCGCAAGCGGGAGTGGGACGCAACGACGGTCCTGCCGGGATCCAGAGTCGAGGTGGTGGAGTTTGTGGGCGGCGGTTAAGTTGGGCGTTTAGGTTGTCAATTGCAGGGTGCGAGCGCTACGGACCGGGTACCACCTCTTGACTAGATTTACAGCTCGTGTACAATCAGGCAAGTTCATCTACTCACAAACGGAACCCGGCACACATGTTCAAAACACGGAAGCTTCGTCCTGATCTGCAGGCAGAACAGCGAACGTACACCAGCACTGATGTTGCGAAAGTCGCCGATGTCAGTCTTCGGCAGCTGCAGTGGTGGGATGAACGCAAAGTCGTGTCACCCCGGCACGAAGGCCATAAGCGAGTCTACCTTCCGGAAGAAGTCATTGAAATCACGATTATCGCCGAGCTGCGCCGGAAAGGATTTTCATTGCAAAAGATCCGCCGGGTATTGCGGTTCCTGCAGCGCGAGATGGGCAAGCGGCTGGCGGATGTGCTTTCAAGCGACTCGCGTCTTCATCTTTTGACCGATGGAAAAGCGATCTATCTGGAAGATCAGCACGAACGCATTATCAATTTGATGAAGAATGCCCGGCAACCCATGTTTCTGGTGTGCGTCAGTGATCAGGCCAGGCGTTTAGACGAGGCGCTCCCTAAGAAGACGGTCCGGAGTGAGACCGTGCCGGGCCGCCGAATGCGAGCGGCGGTCTAGGTTTTCCCGGTTTAAGACTTTTCTTCACAAATCTGCGGCGCTAGTAAAGCCAGAGAACGCGGGTAAACGTCTATACTGAAGGCAAGCATTTTGCCTGGAGGTCCGGTTGTCGTCCCAACGGCGTTATTTTTTATTTGCTCTACTTTTTCTAGCTAGCTGCGGTTTAGTGGGCAGCCTTCTCGGATCGGGCGCGAATCCGGTGGAGGCGGCGGCTCAAAAAGCCGGAAATGCGGCGGGAGACGAGGCGCTTAAGTCCGGTATCGAGAACTTCACCAAGGTTTACGACACCGTCGCTGAGAATTCGGCCGAGAAGCTGTCCCCGGACAAGGGCATCTACCAGGGCGCCATTCCCGGAATGCTGCGGACGCTGGACCCCCACTCTAATTTTCTGGATCCTAAGGGATTTGCGAGCCTTCGCGAGGAACAGCACGGCAAGTACTACGGCATAGGAATGCTAATTGGAGCCCAGCCACGGACGGGCAAGCCGATGGTTATGTATCCTTTCGGCGGATCGCCGGCGTACAAAGCCGGTATAAGGCCCGGTGACATGCTGCTGCAGATAGATGACAAGCGGGTTGACACGATGACCACAGCTGAAGTCGCCGATCTGCTGCGAGGGCCAAAAGACACTCAAGTGCAGGTGACCGTTACGCGCGAAGGCGGCGGCAAACCAATTTCGTTTGATTTGAAGCGCGGAGAAATTGCGCGCAATTCGGTTGACGAAGCGTTCTGGATAAAGCCCGGCATCGCCTTCATCCATATTGTGCAGTTCACCGAAACCACCGGCCGAGAAGTTGAAGACAGCCTGAAAAGCCTGGGCGAGGGGAATATCAAGGGTCTTATTTTGGATCTGCGCGGGAATCCGGGCGGTTTGCTTTCGGAGGGTGTCGCAGTGGCGGGCCACTGGCTCGACCGGGGGCAGGTGGTGGTCTCGCACAAGGGCCGGGCCTATTCCGAAAAGCCTTATCTGGCGCGAGGCAGCCAGCATGGCGAGGATTACCCCATTGTGGTGCTGGTGAACCGGTTCTCCGCCTCGGCGGCGGAAATTGTAGCCGGCGCGCTACAGGATCACGACCGGGGCTGGATTCTGGGCGACACGACCTTTGGCAAGGGCCTGGTTCAGACGGTTTATCAGCTAAGTGACAATACCGGTCTGTTGTTGACAACTCAGCACTATTACACGCCCAGTGGACGGTTGATTCAGCGTGATTACAGCAATCTCTCGTTTTTGGATTACTACTACGGCAAGCGCAAAGCGGCCAGCAATCCGACTGACGTGAAGCAGACCGACCTGGGACGAGTGGTTTACGGCGGCGGCGGAATCACGCCCGACGAGAAGTATGAGGCGCCCAAGCCGGACGCTTTCCAACTTAACGTATTGAGGAAGAACGCCTTCTTCAATTATTCGGCCCATTATTTTGCGGTTCACGATTCGAAACTGCCGAAAAATTGGGCTCCGGACGAGGCCGTTCTGAATGACTTTCATGACTGGCTGATGAAACAGGGCGTGCAGTTTACAGAAGCCGATTGGACGAAGAATCATACCTGGTTGCGTGATGAGTTGCGGCGGGAAATGTACGTCACAGGCTTCAGCTACGAAGATTCTCAGGAGGTCGCCATTCAGCAGGATCCCGAGATTCAGCGGGCCATAGATGCCATGCCGAAAGCTGCCAAACTATTGGCGGATTCGCAAAACCACTACGAGAAACAGCGGGCCAGCCGTTAGAGAACTGAACTCGAAGAGAATGACTGACGGACAGGCTGCAGCCGCAGTCGATGAACCTCAGATTACGGTGCTCGACACTGGAGGCCAGTATGCGCATCTCATCGCACGCCGCGTCCGGGAACTAGGGATTTACGCGGATGTGCAGCCCAGCGATACGCCCGCTTGCAGGCTATCGCGCCGACGCGGAGTGATTATATCCGGCGGTCCGGGCAGCGTTTATGAACCGGATTGCCCGCAAATCGATGCGGGGATTTTATGGGCGCAAGTTCCGGTGCTGGGCATCTGCTACGGACACCAGCTGATGGCCCATAATTTAGGCGGGAAAGTGCAGAAAGGGCAGCGAGGTGAATTCGGTATAGCCCACCTTAAGGTTGCGGCGTCTGACGCTCTTCTGGACGGAGTGTCCCAGTCGCAGATTTGGATGAGCCATCGCGACAGGGTGGACAAAGTGCCGCCCGGGTTTGCGGTTACGGCGGCGACAGAAACGTCGGACATTGCCGCGATGTCTGACCCGGAACGCCGTCTCTTCGGACTGCAATTTCATCCGGAAGTTGCCCATACGCATGCGGGCAAAACGATCATCCAGAACTTTGTATTCGGGGTTTGCGGCGCGGAGAGGGATTGGGATGTGTCACAGCGAGTCCCATTAGTGGAAGATCAGATTCGCCGGGCCGTGGGGGACCGGAATGTGTTCTTCTTTGTCAGCGGCGGGGTCGATTCGACCGTAGCCTACACCTTGTGCCTGCAGGCGTTGGGGCCCGACCGGGTCAACGGAATCTATGTCGATACCGGCCTGATGCGCGAAGGCGAAACTGAATTCGTGCGCAGCATGTTCGAGAGCTTGGGTGCTAAACGATTCCTGGTGGAGCACGCTGAAGGCGAATTCCTGGACGCGCTCAGCGGATTGCATGAGCCGGAGGAGAAGCGTCACGCGATCGGCGAGCAATTTGTCAGAGTGCAGGAACGGGTGCTGGCGGGCGAACATTTCCTCGACGGGCAATGGATTCTGGGTCAGGGCACGATTTACCCGGACACGATCGAATCGGGCGGCACGGCGAAGGCAGACCTCATCAAGACGCATCATAACCGTGTCGCCGGAATCCAGACCCTGATCGAGACGGGACGAATTGTCGAACCGTTGACGGCCTTTTATAAGGACGAGGTGCGCGAGATCGGGCGGGAAATCGGCGTGCCGGTCGAGTTTCTGCGGCGCCATCCGTTTCCCGGGCCAGGCTTGGCCATTCGGTGTTTGTGCTCACGAACGGCGGGAAGGCCGGAGAAGACGAATGGCGGATGGCTGCTGCCCGTGCGCTCGGTGGGGGTTCAGGGCGATTCGCGCAGTTACCAGGCGGCGCTCGCGATAGAGAGATTTCCCACTCTCGAGATGGTGCAGAAGATAGCCCCGGCGGTGACGAACAGCCGGGCAGATGTGAACCGGGTGGTGGCGCTCTGCGGAAGCCGCGCGAGCATGGCGGATCTTAGTGTGCGCGAAGCTGCAATCGATAAGCACCGATTAAACACGCTGCGGCAGGCAGACGGAATCGTACGGGCATTCTGCCTGGAGACCGGTTTCGAGGGTGAGGTTTGGCAGTTTCCGGTGGTGCTGCTTCCGCTGGGAAGCGCAGATGCGCCGGAGTCGGTAGTGCTGAGGCCTATTAATTCCGTGGATGGCATGACGGCGGATGTCGTTTTGATGAGTGACGAGCTGCTGCAACCGCTGACGCAGCGGCTGCTAGGGCTTCCGGATGTGGCGGCGGTATTTTATGATCTGACCCACAAACCTCCGGGGACGATCGAATGGGAATGAGTTCCCAGGTTTAACCGCGTTCTGTTTTCAACCCAGCTGCCAAAGCTCTAAGACCTCGGTCAAAGCCACCGCGTGGTCCGCTTTTCCCAAATTGGCCGGCCTGTTCCAGAGTTATAAAGCCATGGACAAAGGACCAGACGGCGACAGCAGCGCCGGTGTCGTCCGGGTCCCCTGTGACTGTGTCGACAATCGAGAGCAAAGTATTCCATAGTTCCTTGAACGGCTGATTTGCGGCCTGGTCCAGCTTACGCGGCTGGACCAGCAGAGCATACAGGACTGGGTGGGTTCGAGCGAACTTACGGTAGGAGCGTAAAGCTCTTTCGAGGACTGCGTCTCCGCCCCTGCGCTTCGCTAGTTCCAATTCCGCTTTGAGCAGTCCAGCACCGAAGGCGGCTATGGCTGTTTCGAGCGATGCGCGATCGGGGTAGTAGCGGTAGAGGCTAGAAACGGCAAGACCCAGATTGTGAGCAAGGCTTCGCATCGATAGCGCCTCGAGCCCTTCGGCTTCTACGATTTGGAGAGCGCTTCGCAGAATGGTCTCCGCGTCCACTTTGGCGGGGAATGGCATGAATCATTGTAGCGCCAAAGAAGAACACTGTTCGTCTTGACAGGCCGCCGGGCTGGCAGTTACGATGTATTTAAGGCGAACAGTGTTCGTCTTAATTGTTTCCCGAGGAGGCTTTATGGTAGAGGCTGGGGTTCGGCGTTGGCTGCGCCTGGAAGGTTTCGCATTGCTGATAGCATCTGCATTGCTGTACGGCTCGCGGGGCGGGAATCCGTGGTTATACGCCGCATGCTTTTTCTTGCCCGATCTGGTGATGATTGGTTACCTGTTTAATCCGAAGTCCGGTGCGTTGCTATACAACGCTGTCCACAGCTATGTGGGACCTGTTTTGTTGGGAGCATTTTCGTTTGAACTCTGGGAAGCGGGGCTGATGGCGGCGCTGGTATGGGCGGGTCACATCGCGTTCGACAGAATGTTCGGCTACGGGCTGAAATACCCCTCGGGTTTTGGCGATACGCATTTGGGCCGGATCGGGAAAGGCCCTAGAGAGGATTCAAATCCGGTAGCGTCGGATTAGGAATAGCGAAATTTGGGCTTATGCCAGCGCGCGGTAAGTGTGGCCGGTCGAGATCCAATTCAGTCTTTTCTATCCTGATCCAAGCGGCCGGCGGCATAATCAGAATCGCTCCATCTTTCGCTTGTTCGACGCGGGCATGTGGATTAGCTTCGCAGACCTCTTCGAAAGTGCGGTTTCCCGGCGCGATTGCGGCTAAGAGTTCAGATCCGGTGAAAGCTTTTGAGAATATCGCGGGTGCTGTAGCGGAGGACGATCGGACGGCCGTGCGGGCAAGTCATTGGGTATTCACAGGCGGCGAGAGTTCTCAATAGCCAGTCGATTTTGGCCGGTTCCAGCCGGGTATTGATTTTGATTGCCGCCCGGCAGGCAATGGTGGCGCAGACGTCGCGGCGGATCTCGTCAAGCGATGCGGACCGCAGTTCGTTTTCAGCTATCTCCAGAATTTCAAAGACTACCTTTTCTATCTCGGCGGGACCCACTGCAGCCGGGGCGGCTTTTACGGCTATCGTTCGCTGTCCGAACGGCTCGGTATCGAAGCCGTGGGCGTTCAGTTCGTCTGCAATTCGCGCGTATTCATATTGCTGACTGGGTGTAAGCTGAATCACCATCGGCATCAGCAACTGCTGCACTTCGACGCTTCCGTTGGCGCGCTGCCGAAGCACTTGCTCGAAGAGAATACGCTCGTGCGCGACGTGCTGATCGATAATCCAAAGGCCATCCCGGCCAGCGGCTATGATGAAACTCTCATGTAATTGACCGAGCGGACGGAGATCGGGAAGCGCGGCCAGCGTATCCGGGCGATCCCATTCCGAGGCCAAAGCATCCAGTGCTCCATGGGTATCGGGAACGCGGCGGCGTGCTTTCGGTGGCTCCGAAATAGAGGTGGAAATGGGGACAGACCCCACTTCAGCGCCTTTTTCTGTAATCTTCCTTACATTTTCTGTCCCAATAATGGGGACAGACCCCATTTTGGGAGGCTCTGAGGTAAGATGGCTTACTATTTCTGACTCGGAAGCGGGGACAGACCCGCTTTGATAGCCAACTTCAGCAGATGGCAGGCGGATTTCAGGAACAGGTTCTGAGCCCTGTGCCGACTCTACCGGTTGGGACTGCTGGGCTTCAAATGCCTCCAAAACGGACGTAAATTCTGAAAACGGCAGGGTAGCCGCAGTGGGGACGCGCCCGAAGACCGGGCGGGGATTGGGCCTGAAGGGAACCGGCGATACCGGCAACGGAATGCCGGAAACCGGGCGGCTTTCCATCAGCGATTCGCGCACGGCATCGCGAACAAAATCGTGAACAGGCGTGCTGTGGCGGAAGCGCACTTCGGTCTTCGCGGGATGGACATTCACATCTACATCGCTGGGATCACACTTCAAGAACAGGAGCGCAAACGGGTAGGAACCCTGCGGCATCAGGTTGTGATATGCCGACTGCACGGCGTGGAGCAAAACTTTGTCGCGGATGAGGCGGCCGTTGACGAAGAGAAATATCGAGTTGCGGTTCAGCTTTTGGATATGGGGACCGGAGACCAGCCCTTCCAGGGCAAAGTGAACCGGCTCTACCTCATGAATCTCGAAAGTCCGGGGAGCGATGTCCACCAAGTCCGCCAGCACGTCCGAACCGAAGACCTGAAAGGCGCGCTCACGGACGGTTTCGACGGGCGTGGCAGTGAGTAGTTCCCTGCCCTCATGGAAAAATTCGAATCGCTTGTCAGGATGCCCCAGGCTGTAGTGGGTTATTAAGGAACCGATGTGGGCGAGTTCGGTCTGATCAGAACGAAGGAATTTCTTGCGAGCCGGGACGTTGTAAAACAGATCGCGGACCGAAATGGTGGTTCCTGTTGTTCTGGCGATTTCGTCGCAGCGCAGCAGTTTGCCGCCATGAATTTCAACTGCCGTACCGGTCTGTTCATCGTCCGAGCGCGTCTCGAGGACCAGACGGCTGACGGAGGCAATCGAGGGCAGCGCTTCTCCCCGGAAACCGAGAGTGGAAATCGCCAGCAGATCTTTCACATCCCTGAGCTTGCTGGTTGCGTGCCGCTCAAACGCCAGAAGGGCGTCGTCTCGCAACATGCCGGTTCCGTCGTCTTGAATGCGGAGCAACCTGCGGCCAGCGTTTTCGGCTTCAATCCGTATCTCGGAGGCTCCCGCGTCCAGAGAATTTTCAAGCAGTTCTTTGACTACGGAAGCGGGGCGTTCGACAACTTCCCCGGCGGCAATCTTATTTGCGACGCTGTCGGAGAGGACGCGAATGCGGCCCATCAGCCGCTCATGGCAGCGAGAAACTCGGCATTGCTACGGGTTTTGCCGAGCTTATCCAGCAACAGTTCCATCGACTCGACAGGAGACAGTGGGTTGAGCACCTTGCGCAAGATCCAGACGCGGTTGAGTTCTTCGCGCGGCATCAGCAGTTCTTCCTTGCGCGTTCCGCTGCGGTTGATGTCGATGGCGGGAAAGACGCGCTTATCGACCAGCTTGCGGTCCAGATGGATTTCCATGTTGCCGGTACCCTTGAATTCTTCAAAGATGACGTCATCCATGCGGCTACCGGTGTCGATCAGGGCCGTTGCGACGATCGTCAGCGATCCGCCTTCCTCGATGTTGCGCGCCGCTCCGAAAAACCGTTTGGGACGCTGCAGCGCATTGGAATCGACGCCGCCGGAGAGCACTTTACCTGAAGGCGGCACCACCGTGTTGTAAGCCCGCGCCAAGCGCGTAATGGAATCGAGCAGAATGACTACGTCACGCTTGTGCTCGATGAGACGCTTGGCTTTTTCGATCACCATTTCGGCCACTTGCACGTGGCGGGCGGCCGGCTCGTCGAAGGTGGAGCTAATGACTTCACCGCGGACGGACCGCTGCATGTCGGTGACTTCCTCGGGCCGTTCGTCGATAAGGAGCACGATCAGGTTCACTTCCGGATGGTTAATGGTGATGGAGTTGGCGATGTTCTGCAGCAGCATCGTCTTACCGGTGCGAGGCGGAGCGACGATCAGGCCACGCTGTCCACGGCCGAGCGGCGTCAGCAGATCCATTACACGACCGGAAGAGTTGTCGCGGCTGGTTTCGAGCTTCAGGCGCTGCTCGGGATAGAGCGGCGTGAGGTTGTCGAAGAAGATCTTGTTGCGCGATTCTTCCGGCGCTTCAAAATTGATGGCGTCGACTTTGATCAGCGCAAAGTAGCGCTCGCCTTCCTTGGGTGGGCGAATCTGGCCGGAAACGGTGTCGCCGGTACGCAAGTCGAAGCGGCGAATCTGCGAAGGCGAGACATAGACGTCGTCCGGACCGGGCAGATAGTTGTATTCGGGCGCCCGCAGAAAGCCGAAGCCATCGGGCAGGCACTCCAAGACACCCTCGGAGAAAATGAGGCCGCTCTTTTCCGCCTGCGTTTGCAGGATTTTGAAAATCAACTCCTGTTTGCGGAGGCCGGCCGCACCTTGCACGCCCAAATCCTTAGCAATCTGGTTTAGCGCTTCGATACGCATGTCCTTCAGTTCGACCAGATCCAACGTGGCTGCGCCGTTCTTCGGACCAACTTGGCCGGTGTTGCCGATGGAATGGCGGCCGCGCCGCTGAAAAGGGTTGGCCTGAGGATTTTGAGCGGCGTTCGGAATAACGGCTTGGGTTTGCGGAGGAATCGAGCCCTCTGCCGGTGCAGATTTGGGTTCTCCATTTGTCTTGTTCTCCGGTGGCCGACCCTCGGCCAGCGGAGGACGGCGATTCGCGACTTCCGCGGAAGGCCGGGCCGCAAGACCATTCGTTCGCGGCGCATCGCCAGCCTGTTTCGGCCGAATGGCGACATTCCGGTCACTCTTGGGCGGGTCGGACTTTGCGCCATCGGCTTTTAGTGCGTCGGCTGGAGAATCGGCCGATGCCTTACTGGCCGCCGGTTTTGGCTCGGACGCAGGTTTCTCCTCGACGCCCTGGCCGGTTGCCGGCGTGATCGAAGGCGCAGAATCGGGAGAGACGTCAGGCGTGAGACCAGCCGCAGCGCCAGCGCTGTCACTGCCAGTCTCGCTTTTGCGAGACGAACCTTTCGGTGAAGCCGACTCCGTTTCTAAGGCTGCATCCTTCACCGCCTGTTTCTGGGCCGGGCTGCCGGGATCATTTCCTTCTTTAGGCTTCTCGGTGGGCTGCTTTCCGGTGGCAACCGCGGGGTTTACTACTTGTTCTTGATCTTCGAGATGATTTGCCAAATTTCCCTCACTCCCCGGCCATCTACGGCCGAGAACGGTACCAGCTCGCCATCCTGCATTTTGCCTTGCACGGCGGCTAATCCCGACTTCAACTGGTTGTTACTTTTCAGTTTGTCGATCTTAGTGGCAATAACCACATATCGACGGTTGTGGAACTCGAGCCAGGATTTGAGTTCCAAGTCCATATCCATCCATCCCCGCCTGGCATCGATGAGGAGGAGCGATAACGCTAAATTTTCCCTATGCAGTAAATAGCTTTCAATCAGCTTTTTCCAACTGCCGCGCTCTTCCAGAGAAACACGCGCGTACCCGTAGCCGGGCAGATCGACAAACCGGGTCCATTTATCGATAGAAAAGAAATTAATCAGCTGCGTACAGCCGGGACGGGAACTCGTAAACGCCAATTCTCCGTCGGAGAGCAGCCGGTTCAAAAGGCTGGATTTACCGACATTACTACGGCCCAGAAAAGCGATTTCTACCTCTCCGGACGTTCCGGGCGGCGGGAACTGCGCAGCATCCGCAGCACTTAGGATAAGCCTCGGACCCAACGCCTTCGTAATTGTTGCCGTTCTGGCTAATGCCTTGACCATTCCTCTGAATACCAGGCGTGCCAAACGGATCGCCCGGTACAGCTCTTTTCAAGACTAGTGAGTCAGATTATCTTCAGGTCTGCCGCCAAGGTCCGCCGCAGTCGCGGTTGGAGCCAGAGGCAGAGCGACAATTTCCCGTTCCAAGGCGATTTTCAAAACTTCGTCCATGGAGGTCGTGAAATGGAGTTTCATTTCCTTGCGGATGTTCTCCGGAATATCCACCAAATCTCTTTCGTTTTCTTTGGGGAGAACGATTTCGAAAATGCCCTGCCGGTGAGCGGCGAGCAGCTTTTCTTTCAGTCCTCCGATAGGCAGCACACGACCGCGAACGGTGATCTCCCCGGTCATAGCGAGATCGTGACGCACCGGAATGGCAGTAAGAGCACTGCAGATACTAGTTGCAATCGTAATTCCCGCGGAAGGCCCATCCTTGGGAATAGCGCCTTCGGGCACGTGGACGTGGATATCGAGGTGACGATAGAAGTCCCTCGGCAAGCCGAGATACTGGGCGCGCGACCGGACATAGCTCATGGCGGCCTGCGCGGATTCCTGCATAACATCGCCGAGCTTGCCGGTGGTCATCATCTTCCCGCGACCTTCCATGACAGCGGCCTCGGTGGTCAGAATAGAGCCACCGACTTCCGTCCAGGCTAGTCCGGTAGTCGCTCCCACTTCGTTTGTCTTTTCGAGATCGATATCGCGGAAGCGCGCTGGACCAAGCATCTCGATCAGCTTTTCCGGGGCGATCAGCACCTTGTCAATGGAAACAAGAAGCGGCTCGAGGATTCTAGCCTTTTCTTTTTTCTTACCCTTCTTCGCAGGTGCTTCAGCAGTTTCCTCTGCTGCCGCTTGCGGTTCTTCTTCGACGAATTCTATGGGAGCATCCCCGTTAGCCGCTGCGCTAACAGCCGCTTCGTCGCCGGGAGTCTGAGCTTCGACAAGTTTCCGCGCCACTTTACGGCACACATTACTGATTTCGCGTTCCAGGTTCCGGACACCGGCTTCGCGAGTATAGGATTGAATAAGCTTTTGCAGGCCGGAATCGGTAAACTGAATTTGCTCGTCGTTGACCCCTGTGTCGCGCAATTGCTTTTGAACCAGGAAGCGCTTTGCAATCTCAAGCTTTTCCAGTTCCGTGTAGCCGGACAACCGGATGATTTCCATTCGATCCTGCAGGGCAGGAGGAATGGTATGCAGGACATTAGCCGTTGCGATGAAGAAGACCTGGCTCAAGTCGTACTCAACATCCAGGTAATGATCCATGAAGGTGCTATTTTGTTCAGGATCCAAGACTTCCAGCAGCGCCGAGGAAGGATCTCCGCGGAAATCCATCGACATCTTGTCCACTTCGTCGAGCATAATGACGGGATTTTTAGTGCCCGCCTTCTTCATCATCTGAATTAATTGGCCCGGCAGCGCTCCAATATAAGTACGGCGATGCCCCCGAATTTCCGCTTCGTCCCGAACACCGCCGAGTGAAAGCCGGACAAACTTCCGTCCGGTCGCTTTCGCGATCGACATACCGAGCGAGGTCTTACCGACTCCGGGAGGCCCGACGAAACAGAGAATAGATCCTTTCGGATTTTGAACTAAGCGGCGAACTGAAAGGAACTCAAGAATACGTTCCTTGATCTTCTCCAACCCGTAGTGATCTCCCTCTAACACCTGGCGCGCAAATTTGAGATCGCGGATCTCTTTGGTGCGCTTTTTCCATGGCACAGCAAGCAGCCAGTCCAGGTAATTGCGAGAGACGGTGGACTCAGCCGACATTGGCGGCATTCCTTCTAGACGCTTAAGTTCGGCGGTGGCCTTCTCATGCGCATCTTTAGTCATTCCCGCGGCGTCAATCTTCTTCTTTAGCTCGTCGTATTCGCTCTTCTCGCCGCGGCCGAGCTCCTTCTGAATGGCCTTGATCTTCTCGTTAAGATAGTATTCTTTTTGAGCTCGCTCCATCTGGCGCTTGACGCGGCCCTGTATGGTGCGATCGACATTCAGCTTCTCGATTTCAATGTCAAGCAGATCAGCAACTCGTGTCAGGCGGTCGACAGGATCGAAGATTTCGAGCAGTTCCTGCTTTTCTTCAATGGTCAGTTGAAGGTTCGCGCCAACCGTATCGGCGAGTTTCCCGGAATCATCTACCCGGATCGCCGCAATCATAGTCTCGTAGTTCAGGTTCTGGCTCAGCTTTACGTACTGCTCAAAGAGAGAAGTGACCCGGCTGGTCAGAGCGTCAAGCTGGCTACCGCCCTCAACCTTGTAGCTTGTCGTCTTAACAACTGCGCGGAAATAACCTTCTTCCTCGCTTACGGAGACGACCTTGCCTCGCTCTACGCCTTCGACAAGAACTTTGATATTCCCGTCGGGCTGTTTCAAGCTCTGAACGATGTTGGCAACAGTACCAACCGCGTAAATCTCGTCCGGCCGGGGCTCATCGATCGAAGCGTCATGCTGGGTGGCCAGAAAGATCTTCTTGTCACCGACTAGCGCCTCTTCGAGCGCACGAACGCTTGACTCACGGCCCACGACGAACGGGGTCATCATGAATGGAAAGATGACCACATCCCGGATGGGCATCATGGGCAGGCGTTTGGTATCCGTTTTATCTTTGCTAGTTACCATTTTGGCTTGTTTACTGATTTTGGCTACTGACCTGACAATTTTGCAACACCGCGTTGCAACAAGGCAGTTGCAAGTTAGATGAACTTGCAAACTCCGGAGATTAACAAGGGCGACCGATATTAGAGCGTTCGGTGTTAGAGTTTCCGGGCGCTGATTTGAGGAAAGAAGCTAGACCTTAAGAACGAGAAGCTGCTCTAGCCAGCCTTCTCAAGTACAGCAACATTGATCTTCTGCGTCAACACCATCTCCTTGGTGACAACAAACTCCCGGACTTTCTTAAATGTTGGGAGAAAGTACATTAGATCCAACATGAGATCTTCCAAAATCATCCGAAGACCGCGTGCGCCAACTTTGCGCTCCATGGCAAGCTGCGCAACAGCTTCAAGAGCCTCATCGCTAAACTTGAGCTTAACATTCTCAAACTCGAAGAGTTTTTGGTATTGCTTAATAATCGCGTTTTTGGGCTTGCTGAGGATTTGAACCAGAGCGTCTCTCGAAAGATCTTCTAGAATCGCGGTGACCGGCATACGGCCTATGAATTCCGGTATGAATCCGTATTTTATCAAATCGAGAGGCTGGCATTGAGCCAGCAAATCAGTATCGCGGCGGGCCGCATTTAAACCGCGGCGAACAGCCTCTTTTTCATCCGGCGGAACGAAGCCAATCGACTTTGTACCTACCCGGCGCGCGATCACTTTTTCGAGGCCGATGAATGCTCCACCGCAGATAAAAAGGATATTGGTGGTATCGACAGGAGTAAATTCCTGATGCGGGTGTTTGCGGCCACCCTGGGGAGGAACATTGGCAACCGTACCTTCCAAAATTTTCAGCAGCGCTTGCTGGACGCCTTCTCCCGAGACATCGCGCGTAATCGAGGGATTTTCATCTTTACGTCCAATCTTGTCGATTTCGTCGATATAGATGATGCCAGTCTGCGCACGCTGTACGTCCCAGTCGGCATTCTGCAGGAGACGGAGAATAATATTCTCGACGTCCTCACCGACATATCCCGCTTCCGTGAGGGTTGTGGCGTCCACGATGGCGAATGGAACGTCAAGAATGCGGGCAAGCGTTTGGGCGAGAAGCGTTTTCCCGGTTCCGGTAGGGCCAATCAGCAGGATGTTGGATTTGGAAAGCTCCACTTCCGAACCCCGCTGCTTGTTCATCTGAATGCGCTTGTAATGGTTGTAGACGGCTACCGCCAGTTTTTTCTTAGTAGCATCCTGCCCGATCACATATTGGTCGAGATACTCTTTCAGTTCCAGCGGACGAGGCAGTTTGCCAGGCGTGCCGTAGCTTTGTTCGTGGCGATCATCTTCGATGATGGAATTACAGACAGCGATGCACTCATCGCAAATGTAAGCCCGGGGATAGTCACTAGGCGACGAAATAAGTTTGCCGACGACGTCTTGGCTCTTATGGCAAAAAGAACACCGAAGGGAATCATCAGATCCGGCGCGTTTCAAAAGCAGATTCTCCTACGTAGATAGGATCGATGTGATCCATCGCCTTGATCGGTAAGACTTTCGTGCCCAGTATATCAACATTACTCGCCTTTCTAACGGCCGACTTCAGACAGTTGCAGCGGATCTGAAAATACTCCGCTGCAACCACTGTAACCGGAATTTCAACCGAATGGGGCTCAGAAAATCAGCTTTGCACCCAGTTGGATATTACGGGCAGCACCCGTACCCAACCCCGGGGCGCCATTGTAGGAGTCGAGGGTTTGCGTAATCTGGCCGTTTGCGCTCGAGGCAACGGAGGATCTTGGAGGAGCTAAAATCCGGGCGTTGAATAAGTTAAACATATCGAAGCGCAGCTGCAAACGTACGCGCTCTGTGATGGCTTTATTCTTGAACACCGAGAAATCGACCTGGGTGATGCCGGGCCGACGGAGCGCATTTCTACCCAGATTCCCGTAGGTACCAGCGGCAGGCTGAGCAAAGGCAGCGGGATTAAACCAGTAGACCGCCTTGTTGGCGACATCAGCAGGAATATTCGAGTAAGGGTCGCCAATGAGTTGAGCACGATCCTGATTTTCGCCCGTCTCGCTGGTATTTTTGCCACTGGTAACGGTAAATGGCTGTCCGGTGCTGAAGCTCACGAGCGAGTTGAGCTGCCAACCCCCCAACAGCATCTTGAAACGGTCTGGTGACGGGATTTCATAACCGATATACCCGGCGAACGAATGCCGGACGTCGAAGCTGGAGTCAGAGTAGTCACAGCGCAGGCAGTAGCTGTTTTGGGGAATAGTGCTGCGGGTGGAGGAAAGGTCATCACGGGAGTGCCCGTAAGTGTAATTCAGCTTTGTGCTGATGCCGTGATAGTTAGCGCTGCGCAACGAAACGATGGCGCCGTTGTAGTAGCCGTTCCCGACAGAAGACACCTGATTGATGGTGGCGAAATTTGGAAACTGCGTGCTGTAGGGCCGGCCGGCCGGGCCAATGGGATCTTGGTTAATGTCGAGCGTGACAGGAAGCTTCCGGCTCAGGCTTCCGGTGTACCCAACTTCCAGGACGGAAGAGTTGTTCAGCTGAATCTGCACGTTTAAATTGGAATTTTGAACATATGCTGTCCGGAAATCCTGACTCACCGAGAACACGCCATACGGGGGAGGGGGCAGAGTAGAACTGCCGAAGATTGGAACACCGCTCTGGATGGTGAAGGGCGACGGGTTTGACAGGCTGTAAACGGGAGCCGAACCGCCCGGGTTTGCGAGTACGCCCGTAGCGCCGCGGTTGCTCGGATTATTGTCGCCGAGATAGTTCACATTGGGCACTTGGTAGAAAACGCCATAGCCGCCGCGGATAACGACGCGGTTGCTATGCATCGGCTGATAAGCGAACCCGAAGCGGGGTGCGAAATTATTCCAATCGCGCTTGTAGAGAGTGGTGATTCCCTGTCCAACGTAAGTGATGCCGCCCTGCGAAGGAATGAAGGTGGAAATCCGGTTGGTGGGATCGGTCAAAGGACCCTGAAAGATCCAGTTCACACCATAGTTGAGAGTTAACTGGGGACTAACCTTCCAACTATCTTGAATAAAACTAGACGTGCTGTTGAAGTAGTAATTACGCTGGCGGTCACCAAAGCTGATGGCGGATTGGTTGGCGGCGACCCGGCCGGCGAGGAAATCGGCGATTGCATTCAGCGATCCGTCGGCTTCGGTCGTTCCCAGGAATCCCTTAGTGTTCCAGCTGTCGGCGCCACCGTTAGGTCCTTGCGAACCATTGAAGGCAAATGCCCCGCGGCCATTGCGCTGATAGAAGACGTCGAAGCGCGCACGACGGTATTCAGCACCAAAGCGGATGGTATGGCTGCCGGTGGTGTAAGTGAAAGTCTGCCCCAGTGACCCAGTGGTATCGATGCGTCCTAACGGGGGAGTAACTCCCGTTTCATCAAAACCGGTGATATTGAGATCCGGCGCGCCGTAGAGAAACGGATTCGTGACGCCGGTGTTCAAGCCCAGACTGACGGCATTCGTTCCAGTAGTAGCATCGTTAAAAACCTGCTTGAAGTAGTTCACGCCCGCGGTAGTTTGACCGACGAACTTCGGGGAGATGACTGTGTTGTAGACCACCGAAAAGTTGTGCATCCGGCTGGGCGCAACCTGATAGTAATAAGGGATCACGGAGCCAGCATAGGCAGTCTGGGCGCCGGTGCCGCCGAAGTAACGGGCGGAGATATTATTGCGCTCGTTAAAGATGTGATCGAGTTTAACAATTCCGTTGTAGCTATCGGAAATCGAGTCGGCGCTGCTGAAGAAGTTGTTCTGCGCGGCGGGCCCGGTGAGGCTGTTGGCGGGCCAATAGGCATTGATCAGACGCAGGGAAACCGGGTTTACGGGAACATTCCGGACTGCGAGCAGCGCGGTTCCCTGGTTGACCCAGGCGTTCGAAGGCGTAGTGCCCTGCGCCGTATTACCCGTGCGCAGATTCTGCTGCTCATAGGTAACAAAAAAGAAGGTCCTATTCTTCCAGATGGGTCCGCCGAGCGAGCCGCCGGGCTGGTTGTTACGGAACTTCTGCGATCCCGCGGTGGGCGGCACAAAATAGTTCCGAGCGCTCAGGAATTCGTTGCGGTTGAAGTAGTACAAAGATCCGTGATAAGCGTTCGTTCCGGACTTAATGACCAGATTCAAAGTGCCGCCGCCGTTGCGTCCCGATTCGGCGTCGTTGCTGCTTTGCAGCGAGAACTGATCGATGGCATCGATGGGCAGAAGGGTTCCGGCAACGCCAGAAACGCCGCCTTGATTGACGGCGGCGGTGTTGTGCCATTGATCGTTGTTATCGGCACCATCGATCTGCCAGTTAATGGAGTTCGTTCGCGTTCCGTTTAATGAGCCAGCGGCGTTGACGCCCGGATTCAGTTTCAACAACTGCGTGAAATCACGGCCGTTCAGGGGAACGTCGGTGATGATCTTAGTAGGGATGATGCTGGTGAGCGTGGAAGCTGAAGTCTCGATGGCTACGGCGCTGGCCTCCACTTGGACACTGGTGGCTTGGCTGGCGACTGATAGCTTGGCGGCGACGTTATAAATCTTGCCGGCATCAACGCCAATGTTATTGATCTCCATGGTCTGAAATCCGGAGTCGCTGACGGTGACCGAATAGCGGCCCAGCGGCAGATCAGTAAAGGTGAATTCGCCATTATTGCCGCTTTGCACCGTACGCGTAAGCCCGGTGTCGCTGCCCAACAGCTTTACGGAGGCTCCGGCGACGGCCGCGCCACTAGAATCGGTAACCGTCCCCGAGACGCCGCCCCGGAAAGTTTGAGAGAAAGCCAGGCTGGCGAGAGCCAAGGCGAAAAAGAAGATGGAAGTGAATTTAGATCGAGACAATGGTAACCCCTTATAACGTTCGTGCAATGCACACTGAGAGTTCGCAGAACTTACGGGGTTACTCCGAACTAAATATGAATGGTTAACGGGATGGTAACACAGCTTGGAGTTCTAAGACTGGCAATATCGGGATGCGGCCTTGCTCCGCGCCCGGAAAAGAAGCGATTCCGCATAAAACACCACGAGCACCTACCGCCCCGTACCTCGAACGCCCGGAGGCGAGAGTACTGACTCGGCCTGCGAGGGACGAGGCAGTTCTACGAAAGCTCCAATGCTTCTGACGGTGTAAAAGATGGCGCGACGAACAAGCAGAGACTCAGGCTTGCTTCGTGGACTGATCGAACAAGAATTGCAGTGTTTTTTCAGTCTGAATAGCACCTGCTATGCGGCCGAGGGTGCCGTCTTTTTCGAGCCGGGCTCTTGCTACGGGCAGAGCCTCGCGCTCCTTGCGGGCGATACGCTGGACTTCGTTATCGACCTCCTCTTTCGAGGCCTGGATGCCTTCGGTCTCGGCAATCTTCTCAAGCAGCAGGGAAGCTCGCACATTGCGAGTGGACTGATCCCGCTGCGTTTCCTTGATCTTTGACCAATCGAGCTGCAGCGTATTGGGATCGATGCCCTGTCCGGCGATTTGCCGCAGCTGAGTCCGGACCTGGTTCTCGATCTGGCGATCGATGTAGGCTTCCGGAATGGGAAAGCCGTGCGTTTCCACCAACCTGTCGATAAGCAGTTCTTTGGCTGCTTGCTGAGCCGCATACTGCTTCTCGTGAAAGATGGACTTGCGAATGGATTCTTTCAGCTCGTCGAGGGTTTGATAGTCGCCGAGATCGCGCGCGAACTCATCGTCGAGAACCGGAACCTCCCGGCTGCGGATGAACTTCGGCGTTAATTCGAATTTGACGGTTTTTCCGGCGAGTGATTCCTGACCGTAATCTTCGGGATAGGTGACATCCACTTCGATGACGGCTTCGGGCGATGCGCCGGTAAGCGCTTCATTGAAAGGGGCCAGCGTATCTTCGCCGCCTACTTGAATCTGGACGTCCTGCTCGATGGGCTCGGCGAGACCGGCGAGCGAGCGCAGATGCACCAGCACGTAATCCTTATCTTCGATGGGCCGGGGATCGAGGTTGGGATATTCGGCTTTGCTCTCGCGCATGGACTCGAGCCGCTGATTCAACTCGTCGTCGCTGACGCTGGGCTCCTCGTATTTCACGGGCAGCCCTCGATACTCGCCTAGTTCAAATTCGGGAGCTACTTCGAATTCGGCTTTGAACCGGATGGGCTGCCCCGCCTCGAACTGGAGATCGGAGATGTCCGGCGTTCCCACCACCTGCAGGTTGTCCTGTTTTACGCGATCGCGGAAAGCCTGAGGCAGAAGGACTTCCAGCACTTCATTCCGGATCTCGCTGTCGAAGCGGGTTTGGATGATGTTGGCAGGCGCCTTACCAGGACGGAAACCGGGCAAACGGACACGCTGTTTGAGAGAACTGGTCACGCGCTGGCGGGTCTGTTCCACTTCGTCAAGTGGAATTTCGATCTCGACGGAGCGTTTGCAATCCGTGGCTGTTGGCAAAACTTAGATCCTTAAGAATTCTTTTGGGGTGAAAATTTTACGGGAAGCGGTTGCCCGCTCCCCGTTTTACAAAATTGCATTCGATGCAGGGCGGCCAGCAGGTTAGACGGAGGCGGTCGCCATCTGAGCTGCCTCGCGCAAGCTTTCGGCCTTATCGGTCTTCTCCCAGGTGAACCCGTCTTCGGTGCGGCCAAAGTGCCCGAAAGCAGCAGTGGATCGGTAGATGGGGCGGCGCAGATTCAGCGACTTGATCATGCCTGCTGGAGTAAGCTCGAAGTTCTCGCGAATCAGCTCAGCCAGGCGCGCGTCGTCGACTTTTCCCGTTCCGAAAGTATTGACGTTGATGGAAACCGGCTCGGCGACGCCGATAGCGTACGCCAGTTGCACTTCGGCGCGAGAGGCCAGCCCGGAGGCCACCAGGTTCTTCGCCACATAGCGGGCCATGTAGCAAGCCGAGCGATCGACTTTCGTCGGGTCTTTGCCTGAAAAAGCGCCGCCGCCATGCCGTCCCATGCCGCCATAGGTATCGACGATAATTTTCCGCCCGGTCAGGCCGGTATCGCCGTGAGGTCCGCCAATCACGAAGCGCCCGGTGGGATTGATATGGAAATGCGTCTGCTTATCCACCATGTCCTGGGGAACAACCGGGTCGATGATGAATTTCTTGACGTCCTTGCGAAGCTGCTCCGTGGTTACGTCATCGTCGTGCTGAATGGAGATCACTACCGCATCGATGCGCTTGGGCTTGCCATCCACGTACTCGACGCTGACCTGGCTCTTGCCGTCCGGCCGCAAATACTTCAGTTCGCCGCTCTTCCGCGAATCACTTAAGCGCCGTGAGAGCTTGTGCGCCAGCATAATGGGCAGCGGCATCAACTCGTCGGTCTCGTCGCAGGCATAACCGAACATCAGGCCCTGATCTCCCGCCCCACCTGTGTCTACGCCCATGGCGATGTCGGGAGACTGCGCCTGGATCATATTCACTACGGCACAGGTTTTCGAATCGAACCCCATGTCGGAGTGGGTATAGCCGATCTCTTTAATAACACTGCGGACTAGCTTTGGAACGTCCACGTAGGTTGTGGTGGTGATCTCGCCAGCGACGACGCAGATTCCCGTGGTGACGAGCGTTTCACAGGCTACCCGTCCGGTTGGATCTTCGGCGAGAACGGCATCCAGAATGGCGTCCGAGACCTGATCGGCGACTTTGTCGGGATGGCCTTCCGTCACGGATTCAGACGTGAAGATATGTTTCATGTATGCGAGGGCTCCTTCGTGCCAGGTGAGGATATTCGAAGACGGAAGTGAACGGAATCGCAAACGCTTCCGGCAAAAATCTTAGTGTACCAATGGGCAGAAGGTGTCAGGCGGGGAGCTTTGATCCGATTAGCTGTGTAAAACTCCGCGGCCATGCAAACCGAATGCTTCGATTGGTTTACGAGCTGATCTCCTCGAGTTTTGCATAGGATTTCCACACCTGGCGCATTTCAGATCATTCGTGACGGAGGCGGATCAAGCTTCTCCTTCGCCGCTTCCATCTCTCTCCAGATTGTCTGCCCTGTGATGGTAACTCCGTTTCGCAATTTAACATCCGGCACGGCTATCAAGGCTTGACTATCCCATTCAGCGATGGTCCGCTTCTCCGGGTTAAAGACGAAAGTCTGGCGGATGCCGATCGCATTGTAATGTTGGCACTTGGCGATAGGGTCATCACTCTCCGATTTGATCTCGAAGACGACATCAACAGGCTTAGCGGCGTATCTGCCTTCAATGGCTTCTAGCGATCCGTAAACGTCTGGACGCGGCTGCCAATCCGGGATGATCTTCAGGTCGGATTCACCAGACACATAGTAGCCTGCGCGCCGAAGTAGTTGGAAAAGAACTCCTGCTAGAACTCCATGGAGGTAGGTAGGCACAGGTTTCTGTCGCGGGACACCGAACCAATATTCCCATCCTTTCTGGTTGCCGTACAGCAAGTCGAATTCTTCAACAGTCAGTCGAGTGGCGGCCGGTGCCATAGGTCCAGTTTACGTGGTCAACAAGCCGGATCGGTCACATTCTGCTCTGGGCAGCCGACTGGGAATTTTCTGAGGGCATAAAGCCAAGAACCTCTGCGAGATCAGACTGTTGTCATCCACTTTGTAGTTGCACTCTCTTCTGTGCTTGCCAGCCCTGGGAGAGAACATCACCGGAAAAGAAAGGATCACAACATTCATGCTCAAGTCGACTCTAAACTCTTTTTTGCAGGAAGAAGAGGGCCAGGATCTGGTCGAATACACACTGCTGCTCGCTTTCATCGCGCTCGCGGCTGTTACGCAGCTATCGACGATCAAGACCGCTATCAGCACCATCTTCACCAACGTCGGGACCAAGCTGAACACGGCCACCGCTCCATAAGACTCTTCTCAACTCATAGTCAGGACGGGATCAGATCGATCTCTCTTCCCGTCATTTTTTTCTAAGAACACTCATGAACCGCCGTCTCCTTACTGTTTTCGCGTTCGCTCTAGTTGTCTCTGGAGTGGCAAGCCTGTTGGTGTATAAGCTGCTGCTGGCAAACGTCGCAGAAGCCAGCACGCGCAGAGTGCCCAAAAACAAAGTCCTGGTGGCCGCTCACGATCTGCAGGTGGGGGCCATGATTACTCCGGCTGACCTGCGGGTTCTGCTGACGCCCGGCGAGGTTCCGCAGCAGGCGATCAACGACAGTAAGCAAGCCTTGGGCCGCGGAGTGATCGCCACCATATATGAAGGCGAAGCAATCAAAACATCCCGCCTGGCCGCAAGCGGAGCAGGAGCAGGTTTGGCATCCATGATCCCCATTGGCAAGCGCGCGGTGGCTCTGCGGGTGAACGAAGTGGTCGGCCTGGCCGGGTTTGCAGTGCCCGGAATGCGCGTGGACGTGATTGCCGCCGGCAGCAATACCGCTGTAGAACAGGGCCGCAACGGCATGATCTCGCGCACGATTCTGCAGAACATCGAAGTCTTGTCAGCAGGGCAGAAGTACGAGAAGCGTCCTGACGGGCGGCCGGAAGAGGCGCAGGTGGTGAATCTGCTGGTGACCCCTTCGGAAGCGGAAACGCTCAGCCTGGCCGGCACCGAGACCAAGGTGCAACTGGTGCTGCGCAATCCTCTCGATACGAAGGAAGCGAAGACCAGCGGAACGTCGCTAGGTGCTCTGCTGGGACAGACGGCTCCTCCGGTTCTGGTCGCCGCAGCCCCGCGACCAGCGGCGCGGCGCGTCGAGAAAGTACGCGCTCCGGAAGCACCGGAGACCGTCGAAATTTACTACGGAAACAAGAAGAACGAGCAGGCGCTAGACCGCATAGCAGGATCGAAATGAAATCAATAATGGTTCCGGTCTTGCTGGCTGCCGGATGTATAGAGCTTTTCGCTGCAGAACCAACGCCTGCGGCAAAAGAGCTTTTCATCGGCCTTAATCAGTCGACTGTACTCGAAAACGCGGTAGGCGTGAAACGGATCTCCATCGGTAATCCCGGAGTCACCGAAGCCGTGGCTGTAAACCGTCACGAAATCGTGCTGAACGGTAAGGCGTCGGGCGTCACCACCATGATGCTCTGGGACATGCAGGGCCAGCGCTCCGCCTTCCAGATTCATGTGGGCGGCGCAAACTCGAAGTCGGATTTGGTGCGGGAAGAACTCCGGCAAGAACTGCCGGGTGAAGACATCAAGTTGGATGAAGCCGAAGACAGCGTCTTCCTGCGCGGAACGGTGCGCGACATGAGCGCCGCCGATCGCGCCGCTTCCATCGCCGGCGTACTGGGGAAGGTAGTGAACCTGCTGCATGTGAAGGTGCCCAGCGCCGATCCGCAGATTCTTTTAAAGGTGCGCTTCGCTAATGTCAACCGGACACAACTCAACCGGTTTGCCTTCAATCTGGTCAGCACTGGCGCGACGAATACGTTCGGCGCCACCAGCACCGGACAAGCCGGACAGCAGCCCACGTTCGACTTTACGAAGAATCCGATTACCACGCAGTTCAACGATCTGCTGAACATCTTTTTGTTCCGCAAGGACATCAATCTGGGCGCAACCATCCAGGCACTGCAAAGCAAACAGCTATTGCAGATTCTGGCCGAACCCAATCTGCTCACAGTCAGCGGACGTCCAGCCAGTTTTCTCTCCGGCGGCGAATTTCCGTTTCCTACCCTGCAGGGGGGCGGGGCTGGAGTGGGACAGATCACCATCCAGTTCCGGGAATTTGGCGTCCGGATTCACTTTCTGCCGACGGTGACCCCGCGCGGGACTATCCGGTTGGAGGTGGCTCCGGAGGTGAGCGCTCTGGACTATACCAACGGCTTGACGGTGGGCGGCTACACGGTTCCGGGCTTGACCACGCGCAAAGTTCAAACCGAGGTGGAGTTGCAGAGCGGACAGAGTTTTGTCATCGCCGGGCTAATCGACAACCGCACCACGGAAATCCTCAGCAAAGTGCCGGGCCTGGCCAGCATACCGCTGCTGGGAAAGCTTTTCGAATCGCGGCAGCTGCAAAAGAACAACAGTGAACTGATGGTGCTGGTGACGCCCGAACTGGTGGACCCAATAGCCGCAGGGGCTGCGACGCCGGATGTGAAGATGCCGCAGCAGTTTATAAAAGACGTGGCCAAGACCGCACCGCAAAGCCCGGCCAGCAAGGATCAGAAGCTGCCGGAGATCCTCACGCTTCCGGTGGAACAGATGACGTACTGGATGCAGCCGCAAATCGATGTGCCTCCGCCCATGGACGCGCCAGGCGGCTTCATCGGCAATGCCACTAAATCGACGCCCTCCAGCGGAAGCAGTGCTGCCGCACTCGCCACCGGCTTTAAACCTTCACGGTAGATAAAGATGAAAACCGCAAACCTTCTTCTGGCGCTCGAAAATCCGGAGCTACGGCATGACGTAATGGGCATGCTGGAGCAATCGCCATCCGTCGCATCCATTGGCGAACAGGATCCCCAGGACTGGCGCTCTGTGGTCGATCGCGTGCGCGATCAGTCTCCCGAAATTCTGATGGTGGAGATTAACGCGATTCGCAACGATCTGGCGAATGCCCTCAAAGCTATCCGGCGTTCGGCTCCCCAAACCAAAGTGGTTGCGCTGCATACCAGCGACGATCCACAGACCATTCTGGCGGCAATGCGCGCGGGCGCCAGCGAGTTCATTTCCCCGCCCTTCTGGGACAATTTTTCTCCGGCGCTGGAACGCGTAATTGCCGCGCAATCTGAAGAGCAGCGGCCGTCGCGCAAAGGCAAAGTGGTAGGGTTCCTGTCCGCGAAAGGCGGCTGCGGCGCGACGACGCTGGCATGTCACATCGCGGTCGACTTAAAGCGGCAGACCGGTTCTAGCGTGCTGCTAGCGGATCTCGACCTGACATCCGGGATGGTCGGCTTCGTGATGAAATCGGCCAACACCTATTCGGTTCTGGATGCCATCTCGAATCTATCGCGCCTGGACGACAGCTTGTGGAAGGCGCTGGTTTATGAATGGAAACCGGGCATTCATGTGCTCGCCAGCCCGGAAGAGTTTTCGTATGAAAATGCGCCCAGGCGGGACGATTTCCGCAGCTTTCTGCAATTTGCCCGCACGCAGCATGAATGGGTGGTGCTCGACCTGGGCCGCAGCTTCAACGAAGTGACTTCGGCGCTGTATGCGGAGTTAGACGAACTGCTTGTGATCTCGGTGCTGGAAGTGTCGGCGCTGCACGGCTTAAAAACCATTGCCCAGAAGCTCCGCGACCGGGGCGAGGACCTGAGCAAATTGCAACTTGTGTTGAATCGGACGCCGAAGATGATGGACATCAGCCGCGACGAATTACAGGGCATTCTGGGACGGCCGCTCTATTCCATGGTTCCCAACGACTATCCGAGCCTGTATCAGGCGTATTCGTCGGGAACACTGCTGCCGCCGGCGAACCGGCTGGCGCAGCAGTTTTCCGTACTGACGGCCAAGTTAGCCAACGTTCAAACCGAGAAGCGAGCGCAGCGGCGGTTCTCCTTCTTTTCCAAATAGCGGACGAATATGACCAGCACCCCGTTCCTGACAGATCCACAAGCCGGATTGGGCAAGCCAGCCGCCGAGAGCAATCGAGACAGCAATCGCGAGAGTAGTGCGCATCGCTTTCAAGAACTGAAGTTCTCGGTTCATCGCACGCTGCTGGAACGTATCAATCTCGACGCACTCGGTTCGCGGCCTCCCGATCAGGCGCGCCAGGAAGTGAAACCCGTAATCGGGCGAATCGTAGGAGAAGAACGCACGCCGCTGAGCTTTGCCGAAAAAGAGCAGCTGATCGAAGAAGTTCTGGACGAGGTTTTCGGACTGGGACCGCTGGAGCCTTTGCTGCGCGACCGCACCGTATCGGACATTCTGGTAACGACACCGCGCATGGTGTATATCGAACGCGCGGGCAAGCTGGAGCGGACGGCGATCGAGTTTAAAGACAACGCACACCTGCAGCGTATTATCGAGCGCATTGTTTCCCGCGTAGGACGCCGGGTGGACGAATCTTCTCCGATGGTGGACGCGCGCCTGCCGGACGGCTCCCGTGTAAATGCCGTGATTCCGCCGCTGGCGGTGGACGGGCCGCTGCTTTCCATACGCCGGTTCGGTGGCGCGCCGCTGCAGCCGGTCGACTTGCTACGCAACCAATCGATTACCGATCCCATGATGGAAGTGCTGCGGGCCTGCGTCAAGGCGCGATTGAACATCATCATCTCGGGCGGCACAGGCGCCGGCAAAACGACTTTTCTGAACATGCTCTCCGGCTTCATCTCCCCGATGGAGCGCATCGTCACCATAGAAGACGCGGCTGAATTGCAACTGCGCCAGCCGCACGTCGCCCGCCTCGAAACCCGGCCCGCCAATATCGAAGGCAAAGGCGCGATTGTGCAGCGGAATCTGCTGGTGAACGCTCTGCGTATGCGTCCCGACCGCATCATCGTCGGCGAAGTCCGCGGCGAAGAAGCGCTGGACATGCTGCAGGCCATGAATACGGGTCACGATGGTTCGCTGACTACGGTTCACGCGAACACTCCGCGCGATGCAGTTTCGCGGCTGGAAATGATGGTCAGCATGTCAAACGCGAACATCAATCTGCGTTCCATCCGCCAGCAGATCTCTTCAGCGGTCGACCTATTCGTGCAGATCTCGCGCATGAGCGACGGCAGCCGGCGAGTCACTTACATCACCGAATGCGTAGGTATGGAAGGCGATCAGATCACATCTCAGGACCTGTTTGTCTTCGAACGCACGGGTATCTCGAAGGATGGGCGCGTCATGGGCCGATTCAAGGCAACCGGCATTCGCCCCAAGTTCAGCGAACGCTTGAAAGCCGCCGGACTCGACCTGCCGCCCTCGCTATTCCAGGCCTCGCTCGAGATCAAATAGAGCGCCGCCATGATCCTCTATCTAGTCGTCTTTTCCATCCTCTTCGTAGTCACGGTGTTGTGTGTTGGATTGGGACAGGCGGTGCTCGCGACACACCAGAAGCAGCAGGTGAAAACCATGCTGCGCCGCGCAGCGACCGTTACTGGCAAGCGGCGCTTGGATCTTGTCCGCGACCAGGACCAAGTTTCCGGATTCGGGGGCAAACTCGCGGAGATTGCGCTGTTCGATCCGCTGCGCGCGCGCTTGCATCACGCACAGATCGATTGGAGTCTGGAGAAGTTTCTGCTGCTTACGGCCGGCGCTGCTTTTCTCGGTCTGGTGGTGGGCGAATGCGTACCTGCGCTGTCCCGGATTCCGGCGCTGCCCTTCGGGTTGGCATTGGTTGCGAGTGTTTTGCCTTACTGGCAAATCAATCGGGCGCGTCTCAAGCGATTCAACCAATTTGAAGAACAGTTTCCGGGCGCTCTCGATTTTCTGTCCCGGGCTATGCGAGCCGGGCATGCTTTTTCCATCGGGCTGGAGATGCTGGTGGCTGATGCTCCTAATCCCCTGGGGTCTTGTTTCCGGCGGGTTCTGCAGAGCCTGCAGCTGGGCTCGCCCATGGAAGTTGCGCTGGCGGAATTGATGGACATTATGCCCATCATGGACGTACAATTCTTCGTCACGGCGGTGCTGCTGCAACAAGGCACGGGCGGAAATCTGGGCGAGATTCTCGAATCGATGTCGCAGGTGATCCGGGAGAGATTTCAATTGAAGGGCGCGGTAAAAGCGGCCAGCGCCCATGGACGCATCACCAGCCTGGTGTTGACCGCGATGCCGATCGTGGTGGCAATGCTGCTGATGGTCTCGTCGCCGGACTATCTTCGGCCGCTGGTGACGGATCCTACCGGAAAAAAACTGCTTACCGGAGCCATCTGCGGGCAGTTCATCGGGTATTTGTTCATCCGGAAGATTACGAACATTAAGGTCTGAATGATGCTGCTGCTGAGTGTTCTAGCCCTCTTTTTGATTCTGTTTTTCGCTATCGCGATATTCGGCTACCGCCGCATCATCAAGCCGGCCGGCATTCTGGATCAAGTGAAGCTTGCGACGGTTTTGGCGGAACGCGGAACCAAGCAACATCTCGAGGACGAGGAGACCTCCGGCTGGGGCCGCTTCTTCGCTTATTTCGGATCACTGATGCCCACCTCGCCGCAGGAGGCAAAGCATACCCGCAAGGAACTATCGGCCGCCGGTTTCCGCTACCGGCATGCGGGAGTAATTCTGGGCGGCGTGAAGATCGTCTGCTGCGCTGCGTTTCTGCTGCTGGCTCTCGCAACCCGGAACAGCATCACGCTGAATCCCACCTACCGTTTAATGATCACTGTATTCGCGGCGTTCGCCGGCTACCAGGGTCCGAGCACGGTGGTGACGCGACTAGCGAGGCGCCGCCGCGAGAGGATTCTGCGCGGACTGCCCGACGTGCTCGATTTGCTGGTGATCGCGACGGAGGCCGGATGCGCGCTGGATAAAGCCTTGCAGAATGTCAGCCGCGAGTTCCGTGACTTCCACCCGGAGATCAGCGAGGAATTGGCCTTAGTAAATGCAGAGATGCTGGCAGGTAACAGCCGGACCGATGCGCTGCGAAACTTTGGCTCGCGCACCGGTGAAGAGGAACTGAATAAGCTGGTCGCCATTCTGGTGCAGACCGATCGTTTCGGAACCAGCATTGCCGATGCCCTGCGCACGCAATCGGAATTTCTGCGCACCAAGCGCCGTCAGGACGCGGAAGAGAAGGCCGCCAAAGTTGGCGTGAAGCTGATCTTCCCGATCTTCTTTTTCTGTATGCCCGCGCTGATGGTGGTGGTTGCGGGACCCGGGTTTTTGCAGATGATCGGCAATTTGAAATCACTCGCCGACATGAAATAAAGACTTCGATTTCTTGAAAGAATTTGGCGCGATCCGCTACTTCCTTGGTGAACCCGCCAGGGGAGATTAAGGAGAGAATATGGATAACACGATCGTTCAAGCCGGCAGCTGGTTAGGCATGGGAGTGCTGCTGTTTATGTACCTGAAGCGTCGCCGCACACGCAAACTGTCGGAATAGTGTCTCTGAAATCAGGCGCGGCGCTCATCCGATTCAGAGGGGGAGTGGCCGCTTGCCTGGCACCCAGAAACAATCATGCGCCGGGTTGTGCGAAGAGACTCTGAACGCGGGGCTGAACTGATTGAATTCAGTCTTGTGCTTATACCTTTGCTTTTGATCGCGTTTGTGATGATGAACGTCGCCTGGATGTTCTTCGCTAAGGCCAGCCTGCAGTATGCGGTTCAGACCGGAGTACGCTTCGCCGTTACCGGTAACGTTAAGCAGGGTTTGGGGCAGGATGCCTCGATCAAAAAAATAGTGCAGGACAACGCGATGGGATTTTTGAAGGGTTCCGAAGGCCTGATTACGATTACCTTCTACAGTCCCGGAAATCTGGCTTTGCCGCTCTCGGGCGCAGGAAGCAACGCAGGGGGGAATATCGTCAAAGTTTCGGTCGATGGATTACAGTTGCCAGTACTCGCTCCCACGCTCGGTTATGCAGCGAACCGATTCACACTTTCGGCCAACGCGAGCGACATAACGGAAAGTTCGCCTAATGGCACGGCGCCTGCGCGTTAGCGATCAAAGCAAGGGAGAAAAAGGCGGCGCTCTGGTCGAGTTCTGCCTAATCTCGGTCATCTGGGTTCCGTTGCTGCTGGGCACGGTCAGTCTGGGCTTCGATCTAATCCGGGCAATTCAGGTGAGTCAGTTCTGCCGCGATGCCGGGCACATGTGGGCTTATGGAGTCGATTTCCGCCAGACGCAGAACCAGGGACTGCTGGCAAATCTCGCAAAACCATTGAACGTCATCAGCGGAGGGGGAGACGGCGCGCTTGTTTTATCTACCGTTACTCTCCTCACCGATAGCGACTGCCGTGCCGCGAACAAGAGTTCCTGCACCAATACGGGGCATTACGTCTTTACCTCGCTATTCGTATTCGGGAATCCAGCTCAAGATACCGCTCATACGCGTTTGGGAGACCCGCCCGCCAATTATCTTTCGGGAGCTAAAACCATCGCGATCGCCGATTACCTGACCGACTCGGGGCTTCGTGCTGACAGGTTGAGCGATCTCTTAACTTTCATTCCCAATCAGTCCGGCCAGGTGGCCTATATTTCCGAGCTAACGCTGCGCCCGCAAGTGAGCTTGCTAAACACCACAGGAGGGTCCGGATCGTATGCGCGATCGATCTTCTGAAAAAGGCGCTAGCCTGCTGATCTTCAGCCTGCTGCTTTCAATGGTGATGCTGCCGATGCTGGGGTTGTGCATCGACGTTTCGTTCATTTACTTTGCCAAGGCGCGCCTGTATTCGGCTGTCGATGCGGCGGCTTTGGCCGGGGGCCGTTCTTTGAGCGTGGGGCTCGATTTCTCCAGCCAGAAAGCGAATGCGGAGAACGTCGCTGGACAGTATTTTCGCGCCAACTATCCCAACACATTTCTCGGTAGTCAGAACATCGTTGTGAACGTCGAGGCTAAAGAGACTGGAGATCTCTATCGTACGGTTTCGGTGAACGCCACCGCCGATGTTCCTCTGTACTTCATGAAGATGGTTGGGATTTCCACTGCTGCAATTAACGCTAGTGCGCAGACCTCGCGGCGGGATGTGAATATCATGCTGGTGCTGGACCGGTCGGGCTCGATGGGTGGAGCTTGCGGAACAATGCGGTCGGTGGCGACTAACTTTGTCTCTGGCTTTACTAATGGCCGTGACAGCATTGGTCTGGTGAGTTTTGTCGCTACGGCAAATTTGGATTTTCCGCCAACTAAGTACTTCAAGACGCAGACTCCGAAAAACCTAGAGCAAGTGTTAAGCAAGCTTATCTGCTCCGGAAGCACCGGGTCCGCCGAAGCTCTGCAAAAAGCGCAGGTTGCCTCGCAAGCGGCTGCTCTACCCGGCACATTGAACGTGATCATCTTTTTCACGGATGGATACCCGCATGGTTTCACGGCCACGTTGAAGAAGAAGAGCACGAGTGCTTGCGAGACACCGGATAGCAGTGGTCTAGTGACGGGGGCACTGACGGCGAAGTCAGGTTTTAAACAACCCGCAGGACGCGCGATCAACCAGGGTGACCCGCCAAATGTGACTCTCAATTCCTGCTCGCCTCAAGTGGATTCGATAGGGGGATTGAAGTCGCAGTTTATGGGGTATCCCGTTTCAGATGGAGACCCGGACACACCCGATACCGACGCTTACGGCAACGCCACTGACCTTTATCCCAGCGCCACGATCAGTGACAGCGGCACCTATCGCACCTACAATCTGACCAAGAATTCGGCAGGGCTGATCGATATCACTACAGGCAATGCCTGGCTCGTGTCGAAGAGCACCGCCTTCGACGCCGCACGGAAGATTCGGGCAGCGGGCATTACTCTTTACACGATCGGCCTGGATGGAAACGGCGGGATCGATAGCAGTATGTTGGCGCAGATGGCCAACGATCCATCTAGTTCCACTTTCAGTAACGCCGAACCGGTAGGCCGGTTTGCTTATGCCGCGGACGCCGGGCAGCTTGCCGCGGCGTTCAACTCGATCAAGTCGGAATTGTTGCGCCTGGCTGAGTAGTTACTTGACCAGGTGAAACTCAGTCTGTTGCGCAAGCACCCAACTCGGCTTGCCCTGCGCATCGACAGCGGCGTCTTCTTCTAAACCCATCTGCACTTCCTGGCCGTCCCACTCGGGGACCGGAGTCCAAGCCGACAGCTCGATAGAGAACCAGGACATCGGAATCACCGGCACGTCGCCGCGTCCCGGTACGCCCTCCTGGCGATCCCATAAACCGATGAGCGGTCCGGCGGCGTGGCCGTGGTCTCCGATGGGATGGCTGTAGATGGTTCCTTTGATTCCTGTCTGGTGCATGGCTGCCAACGCATCCCGCAAAATCTGGTTGCCGGTTTGCCCGGGCTTCAATCTTTCGAGCACGATGTCCTGCAGCTTGTTGCCGTTCATGAGCGCCTGTTTCAATCCCGGAGGAATGTTGCGTTCGCCAGACCGCAGGACATAACCCATGTGCTGCGTGTCGGTGTTCAGGCGCATGGCCGTGATGCCGAAGTCGGTATGCAGCACGTCGCCTCGCTCAATGACGATGCCTTGGGCTTTCTTCAGGAAATCGAGGCCCTTCTTCGCGCCCTTGCGCTGGATCATCACCGAGGGCTGAAACCAGGTCCCATAACCCATGTCGTTCACCTGCTGGCGTAGCCACCAGACCACATCCTCGTCAGTTGTTTTTCCCGGCGTGATGACTTCGTTTGAAAATGCCCGCCCGATGAGCCGATGCACGACTCTCATCATTTCGCGATAGGTAGGCAGCATGTCCGGAACGCGCATGTCCTGATACTCGAGCGCCAGCAGATCCGCATGAATCAGGCGCTTGGCATTTTCCGGTCCCAGAGCTTCCGTCAGCTTGTGATAGAGCGATACGGTTAGACCGTCGGAGAAGGCATGCGTCGGAGAGATATCGATGGCAATGTTGGCCGGGTTTTTTGAATCCACCAGTTTCCGGAGCGTGCGCCACTGCCCTTCCCCGTAGATCTCGCGCCCTGGCGCATCCGGATCCCGGTAAACCGTATACAAACCGCCGTTCGATTCGCCGCCCAGAGCGAGACGCTCGAACGGTTTCCCTGGTCCAGGATCGTTGAACACATAAATCGTGGTGCGTCGCGCAGCGAAAACAGCCGGCGAGACCAGCGAGAAGAAGGCCGGATCTTCGGCATATTCGCGGCAAGCGACAATCCACATGGAAACGTGGTGTTTGCGCATCAGCGCAGGCAGGTTAACGTCGAGGCGCTGCCGCAGCCACGCCTGCTGAATGGATGCCTGTTCGCGCAGGGTATGGGGGAATGGGTTCGTAGCGGCCGCTGCCGAAAGACCGAGCAGGAAGGCGGAGAACAGTCTCAAGGGCATAGATGTTTATCCAGCTTACGACCTCACCAGCGCACCAATGCCCCAGAAAGCGACAGCGTAGGGATATGGCATCATCACCGGCACTTTCCCGAGTTCCTTCGCGGAGAATTTTCGATCTGTGGTCGATTTGATGTGTGATCAGGCAGATAGCCGGGTGCCGGCGGAGTTTCCAGCTCACGTTTACGAAACTTTCCTACATCGAGAGCAGCACCGGATTGCGGAATTGGGCTACAAACTTCTGACTGTCCAGAAGGTGGGACGGTTCGTTGAATACGTCATCGAGAGAGTCGACCCGAGCGGGTGGCTTAATGCTGCGTCATCAGGCATCTAGGGCGTGTTCACCCTAAGTGGAGGGCGCGCTTGTACCGTCAATCAAGGATGAAGTCTGTTCGTCTTTGGCGAAACTACCGGGATGTTACCCAATTCCAGCACCAAACTGCCGTGATTCGTTGCCTTCGTAAGCACGATCATCCGCGGACGACCATATGAATCCCGGTTGTACACCTGCCACCTGATTTGCCGATGGCTTGCGGCAAGTTTTTCAGCCATCCGGATGAACATTCGCCGAACTGGAATCGGGCGAAAACGACTGCACATCAAGTTTCGGGATGCCAGAGCCGACGCCAGGTGTGAGCCAGCGCGATGCGGGTCCGCCGCAGGGTGCGCCCGAACGTACGCAGCAGCCGCTCACGATTCTGCTTGAACTCGTGCAGGTAGAGCCCGGCAAAATATCCGCCGCCGGGCAAGCGCCGGGAATACCGAATCTCGCCGAAGCCCATGCCATCGCGGGTTTGAATCGAGACGGCGGTTCCCGTTTCCAGATCCACGGAGACCTCCATTCCCATTCCGAATGCGGAAGAATCTTTGACTCTGGCTGTATAGGTTTGACGGGAGAGCAGCAGCGTCACCTTGGCTTTCTGATTCATCGCCAGACGCCACTCCTGACGGACGTCGCCTTTGCGGCAGGCGACCACCTTGGAGCTTACAGCGAAGCCGCCCCCGGAGTGCGGCCGGCAGGACATGACTTCCAGTTCGTAGCGGATACGCCCGTCCTGCATGACGAGCCTGCGGCCTTCCTGCAAAGGGGATGAAATATTCAGAACGTAGAAGCCGGTCTCGCTGCGCAGCACCCGCGCGGCAAAGTGTTCGTCAGCACGATCGGCTGCAAACAGGCCCAGGCCTCGGTCGCTGCCGGGAGCGGACGGTGCTGAAATTTCCACGTCACGGGTTTCCGTGGATGACCCGCTGATCTGATCCATGTACTTACCTAATCGACTAGCAGGGCAAAACTTTAGATGCAAATACGGAAGAGACGGGCCGTTTTCGGATGACTTTGCGGTCAGGTGCGGCGGGGTTTTTGAATCTTTTGCTTGAGACCGATGCCCGGCGTAGAGAGACGAAAGCCGATGCGTTCCATGGCGCTCTGCACATAATTATTGCGCATAAACCAGCGCCAGATGTTTCCGGTGAGAAGGTTTTCGATACTCAGCAGGGAGATCCCCACATCGATGCCGACAACGTCCTGATTCACCCACAGTTTCTTGTCCTGCCAGTTGGGGTTGAACGCGTCGGCGAAGCCATAGCGGCCATAGATTTTGCTGCCGAAGGTAGCGTGCATTTCTCGCAACACGGGGAGGCAGATTTGAGGCGCAAACATCAACGATCCGGCGGCGGCGCACGGGACCAGCGTACCGTTGATGGGGCCGGCGTAAGGCGGTCCGCCCCAGACCACGTAGCCACCGGGGCTGTCGGACACGGTGATGCCCCACATATTCGGACCGTAGCCCGCGTATTGGTTCTGCAGGCTCAAGCAGAAGTCGCGGTGAGCGTAGGTGGCAATTTGCGAATTGCGGAAGTAGTCGAGGTAAGAAGGGTCGCCGTCCTGCTGGTGACGGAAGTCCACCCAGGCGTGGGAATACTGGTGAGTAAACAGCGGACCGCCGCTGACGAAGGTCCACTGGTCGAATTGCACCTGCGGGCGAACCCACGCATACCAGCTGTCGGAGGGAATAGCGTGCTTCGGCGAGCCGATGGCCAGCAGGTAGAGAACAGAAGCTTCGCTATACGCATTCCATCTGGACTTGATAAAGCCCGCCCCCTGGCGTGCGCCGTGGCATAGCAGCAGCGGATCGCCCGCCAGCATCCAGGCGAAATCCACCCGCCCCACGATCTGCTGGGCCAGCGTTTGAATTTCCTTGTCGGCGGTGAAGAAGCCGGCGGCGGTCAGGACCCCGGACAAAAACAGCGCAGTGTCGATAGTAGATATCTCGGAGGATAGCCGCTGTTCTCCTGTCCGCGAATCCATGAAGTGATAGAACCAGCCGCGTTCGTGGAACGCATGCCGCCAGTGCCAGTCGAGGGTATTGAAAACGCGCTGCCGCACCTGATTGCGGGGAATCCAGCCGCGGTTTGATGCAACGCATAGGGCACTCAACCCGAATCCGGTGGCGGCCGTGCTGCCGACGTTCGATCCAGCAGCCGATCCGTCGTTTCGGGCCCGATCCAAGACGATTCCGGTGTGCGGGTCAGCCTGCTCCCAAAAATAACGGACACAGCGCTTCTCGAAATCTTCGAGAAAGGCTCGCTCGGCCGGTTTCAGCGGCGGTGAAGACAAGGGTGCTGCGTCAGCTCCCAAAGCGGAGCGGCTTGCGGCGGCGGCAGTCATTGCACCGGCCGAAAGCAAGAGTTCACGGCGCGAAATGCCAGGCTTCAGTTTCCTCACGGCGTCTAGGTTTGTACGGGGGGTGAGCAATTTTAGACCCAAAGATTGTTGGCCCGGTGCTGACTGGGACACAGGCCAATAACTTCAGGTTGCGGCCGCGGGAAAGACTTCTCAACTAAAAACGGGAAATTAATATTTTGTTTTACGTATTATCGTGGCGGGCGTAGTAGCCCTTGCGAGCGCGGACCATTAGACCTTTGCGGTCTTTCACACGAATCTGCACCGAATGGTAAAGCCCATCGTTCTTCAAAGGCTGCGGGCGATAAAACAAATTGTATTGATGACGTAATTCGTTAGCAATGTTTTCGAACGACTGGTTCAGATCTTTGGCTTGAAATGGAAAGAAGGAAATCCCGCCGGTCTGGTTGGCGAAGTAGCGCATTAATTTGTCTCCGTCAGTCTCGACGTGGCTGACGTTTGTCGAGATGGTGTAGATGACGGTATCTGCGCGCTGCGCCATTTCGAGAGCCTGTTCGCGGCTGGTGCGGCTTTCGTTATCCTCGCCGTCGCTCAAGATGACCATGGCCCGGCGGAACTTATACATAGGCTGGTCGAGCATCAGCTTTTCCTTACAGGCGAAGTAAATGGCATCGAATAGCGCAGTGCCGCCGCCGGGCCTAAGATTCCGGATAGCATTCTCCAGCTTGTTCGTCTCGTCGGTGAGATCTGCCACGAGCTCCGCGGATGTATCAAAGCTGACGACGGTGGCTTTGTCCCGCTTCCGGATAACGCTGTTCACGAAGTTGGTCGCGGCTTCCTGCTGAAACTTGAACCGGTCGCGAATGCTGTTGCTGGTGTCAATCAGGATAGCCAAGCGGAGCGGCAGATCGCTTTCTGAAGTGAACTCGAGAATCTCCTGTGGTTTCTTGTTTTCGAATACCTGAAAATCGGAACGGGTGAGATCGGTTACGAAGTGGCCGCGCTTATCGGTGACGGTGAACAACATATTCACGCGCGTGACTTCGGACCGGATCGGCGTATCGGATTGAGAATTCGCCGGAGGCGGTTGCGCGGAGAAAACGGCTGCGGCAAGCAAAATGCCGGCTGCCAGCGTGACAACAGACTTCATTGGATTCCTCTTATTCTATCGACTTCTGTCGCAGTTCGGCCCGCAGCTCAGAAAGATAACGATCTAGCTCTTGCGGAAGCGGGCTCGCTACCGTAATCCGCTGTCCGGTTGCCGGGGAATCGAACGAGAGGCGGTGGGCATGCAGGAAGATCCGGCACAGCGACGGAACCGAGGCTGCTCCATACAACTCGTCGGAGACGACGGGATGGCGGATGCTGGCGAGATGAACGCGAATCTGGTGTGTGCGGCCGGTGCCGATCCTTACGCGGAGGAACGCGGCTTTCTTGGCGAAGGTCTCGAGAACCTGGTAGTGAGTGAGCGCTGTACGCCCGGAAGCGAGCCGCGCGGTCATGCGGATGCGCCGTACCGGATCTCGCGCAATGGGTGACTCGATGCGCGCCGGCGATACTTTGGGGACACCCTGCACAAGTGCCAAGTAGATCTTTTCCACTGTCCGGTCTTGAAATTGGCGCGCTAAGGATTGATGCGCCGCGTCAGTGCGAGCGACAGCGATAACGCCGCTAGTTTCGCGATCGAGACGATGCACGATGCCGGGCCTGAGATCACCGTTGATCCGGGAGAGCTGCTGGAAGCGATGTAACAGCGCATTCACCAGCGTTCCTTGCGTATGCCCTGCTCCGGCGTGAACCACCATACCAGCAGGCTTATCGATGACAACGACCTCGGAATCTTCATAGAGCACCGTGAGCGGAAGAGCCTCCGCGCGCGCTTTCAAGGGAGCGAGTTCAGCAGGAGCTACATCTACGACTTCTGACCCGCGCAAAAGGTGTGACGCTTTAGCAGGCGATTCGTTCACCAGGACACGATCGGTTTTAATCCAGGACTGGAGGCGCGACCGGCTGTATTCGGGCAGGCGTTCGTGCAGAAAGGCGTCGAGCCGTTTGCCCGCATCCGGCTTGTACGCGATCAGTCGCACGTCATTATTGACGCATGCGGCGTTCCGAAACTCTATCTGGCGGTGTAGTCCGCATGTCCACTGCCGTAGCGTTTCTCACCGGCATTCACAGCGAAGGGCAGCGTGTTTTGCTTCGGCGGGAGAGGACACGTGGCGTACGGCGTGAAGGTGCAAGGCGGATTGTAGGCACGGTTGAAATCGAGGTCGACCATGCCGTCCACAGGCAGCGGTGTGTTCAGCATCCGGCCCGCTTGATAGGTATTTACTCTGTTGGTGGGGTCTTTAAACAGGAAGAAGAGGGTCTTGCCTTCATATATGGGGCGCAATCGGAAGGTCTTCCCCTGATAGGAAAACTCCACGCGGCCCGGGCTCTCCTCGAAGTCGGTCTGGCCGAGCGCATTTAGAATTGGTATCTTTTTGACGTCCGGGATCAGCTTGGCCCGGAAGTGGAGCGCTGGGTTGATGGGGAAGAAGGTCGTTCCGGTGAAATTCTTCATAACCGGGCTTTCGCTATCCTTGGCCCGGATGCCAAGCTTTTCGCCGCGCTTGATGACGTAGAAAGCGACTCGGCCCGCATGGGCAATGTCCGGCTTGTCATCGTCATCGGAATAGGAGAGCTGCTGGCTCTCGCCGTCCGGCTGCGTATAAGTGACGGTTTCGCCATCTAAACGGATGCGTCCAGCATGGGCCGGAGCCGCGCCTTTAGGCAGAGCAAAATCGTTGCCATCAGCAGAGCCGATACTGTTGCTTCCTGGTTTCAGCCAGAACAAACCCACCAGCGCAAGCCAGCTGTCCGGAGCACGAAGACCCGCTTCCCGATGCTTCTGCCACGCTCGAATGGTGTCGGTGTAATCGGCAGCCGAAAGCAAGCCTGTTAAAACGGCAATCCCGATCAGGATTCGGATCATTCTTTAGTGTACCTGCTTTATGAACAGAATCAACAAGATAAAAACGAAAAACGGGGACAGTCCGGACAGACCCGATTTTAAGTAATTGATTTCGATTAGTTTGGCAGATAACCGCAACTACTCGGGCTTGGCTACGCCGAGCGAGGCGCTGGCCAGGGTTCCGCCCAAGCCCATCGTCTCGACCGCGGAGGAAGGAACAATTACCATGGAACCGCGCTCTTTAATGGCTTCGTAGAGCATGTTCATAGCTCGTAGGTGCAATGCGACCGGATTGTCATGATAGGTCTGCGAGGCTTGGGCAAAGCTCTGCGCGATCTCCGCTTCTGCTTGGCCCAGTATGTTGCGGGCCTGCCGTTCGCGCTCGGCCTGCGCTTGCCTTGACATGGCGTCCTCCAGTGCCTGCGGGATGCGCACATCGCGGATTTCCACAGACTGAACGGTGATGCCCCAGGAAGTGGTTTTCTCGTCCAGAATGCGCTGCAGTTCGCGCCCCATAGATTCGCGCTTCGTAATCATCTCGGCCAGTTCATGCCGCCCGATAGATTCGCGCAAGGCGGTCTGCGCGCTCACGAGGATGGCCTGAACGAAGTCTTCCACCTCGAGAATCGACTTTTCGGCATTCCATACCATCCAGAACACAACCGCGTCGACGTTCACTGGAACTGTGTCGCGCGTCAGAGTCGATTCAGCCGTAACATCAGCGACCCGCACCCGCTGGTCGACATACCAGCTCAGGGAGTCGACAATCGGCACTATGGTGAACATCCCCGGACCGCGCAATCCGCGATACCGGCCCAGGCGCAGGACCGCAACTTTCTCCCATTGGTCCGCTACCTTGATAGAACACAGCAGGTAAAGGCCAATCAATGCGGAGACAAAGATGACCGTTGGACTCTTCACCAAGACCGATCCGCCTAGTCCCAAAGCCAGGCAGGCGATAAATAGCGCCACCGCGACGCCGTTGACCTTCATCACTTGCACATCCCGTTTCATACCGTTTCTCCTCTTTTTTTAACTGCTTTTACTCGCTCGCTCTTTCATAATTGGCTGCGGAGTGCGCCTGGTTTCCAGCGCCGTCAGCAGGTCGTCGAGGGTTAATCCGAATGACCCGGCTCGCGCGATAAATTCGTCTACGAGTTGATCCAGCCGCAGCGCGTCGGCGCGTGAATCGGGCATTTGCGCCGCGTCGCTGATGAAAGTGCCGCTTCCCTGCTGAGTGTCGAGAACTCCGCGCACCTCGAGTTCCCGGTAGGCGCGGATGACTGTATTCGGATTGATCGCCAGATCGACGGCCAACTGCCGGACGGTAGGTAATTGATCACCACTGGTGAGAGCGCCTGTGGCTAAGCCGCCGATCACCTGGTCTATGAGCTGGCGATAGATCGGTACGCCGCTGGAAGAGTGAAGACGAAATACGAAAGCCGGCGGGCTTTCTACTTTCATATAAGAATATATTGCACTAGTTAGCTAGAACAGTCAAGCATTTCTTTAAGATTGATTCTTGGGAATATAGAGGGGAGTTCCAAATGGAAAGAAGCTATGTTGACGTACGAGAGTATCCCGAGTTTGCTTTGGGGCACATTCCAAATGCAAAGTTAGTACCACTCGGGACGGTGACCGACGAGAGCTTTGAATGGGATAAAAGCCAGCCGATTACGCTGGTTTGCGGAAGCGGCCGACGTGCGGAACAGGCACGGGAGAAGTTGGCTCAGCAGGGATTCACCGCGCTGTCGGTTCTGCCGGGAGGCATGACTGCCTGGCGGGAAGCCGGGAAACCGATTGCGGTGGAGGAGCGACGCCCTTGGTCTATGGAACGGCAGGTTAGAACAGCCGCGGGTTCGCTGGTTTTGGTTTCGCTCGCGCTGGGGGCTTTCCGGTCACGTCCTTTTTTGATTGGTACAGCAGCTATTGGAGCCGGTCTGGTTTTTGCCGGCGTCAGCGATACTTGCATGATGGCTTCGGCGTTAGGGCGCATGCCTTGGAACCGTGGCAATCGGAACAGCGGGTAAGCAGGGAAAGACGTACCGCCAATCTTTTTGTTAAGGTCACTTTTGGGGGGTCTGTCCCCATTTTGGGGGGGGTCTGTCCCCATTTAAGTTATTGATTCTATTGAAGAGAATCAGACCGGACGAATCTTAGGACGACGGCAGGGATGGTATTCTGGAAACGCCCTACCGCCTCCTGTTCCATGGATTTTCTTACCGGTTTAAACCCTCAACAACGTGAAGCTGTAGCGCATGCCGAAGGTCCGCTGCTGCTGCTGGCAGGAGCGGGTAGCGGCAAGACCCGGGTGATTACCCATCGCATCGCGCACCTGATTCAGACGGTTGGGGTTCCCGGACCTGCGGTGCTGGCTGTCACCTTCACAAACAAGGCCGCCGACGAAATGCGGCAGCGCGTTTTGAGCCTGCTGCAGAATCCGGCCACTGCGCAGACGCCTTTGGTATCGACGTTCCATTCGTTTTGTGTTCGCCTGCTGCGGCGTGACGGTGGTTCGCTGGTAGATATTCGCCCGGGCTTTACGCGCCAGTTCACGATCTACGATGCCGACGATCAGGTAGCGCTGCTCAAATCGATTTACAAGCAGATCGGCTTGGACGAAAAGTTTCTGCAGTACCGCGCGATGCTGTCGCGCATCAGTCACGGCAAAAGCCACAACGAAACGCCATTGGACTGGCTAAAGAGCGCTCCAGACCCCAAGCTGACGCGCATGGCCAAGATTTACGAGCTTTACGACGAACGGCTGAAGCAGGCCAATGCTCTGGATTTCGACGATTTACTGCTGGAATCGGTCCGGCTGCTGAAGCACGACCAGACCCTGCGCGAACTCTACAATCAGCGCTTCGAATACGTCATGATCGACGAATATCAGGATACGAATCGAAGCCAATACGAGATTGTTCGCCTGTTGACTTCCCTCCGCAATAACGTGTGCGTGGTGGGAGACGAAGATCAGTCAATCTATGGTTGGCGGGGCGCGGACATCCGCAACATTCTCGATTTTGAACGTGATTACCCAAAAGCCGTGGTGATCCGGCTGGAGCAGAACTACCGGTCGACGAAAAACATACTGGAAGCGGCCAGCGCGGTAGTCGCAAACAATAAAGAGCGCAAAGGCAAGTGGTTATGGACCAGCGCGGATTCGGGCACGAAGATTGGCTACTATGAAGCTCCCGATGGCGAGAACGAAGCGCTTTTCATTGCCGATACGATCGAAAAACTGCTAGCCAAGAATCCCCTCGATCGCGTGGCAGTCTTGTACCGGACCAATTTTCAGTCGCGCCAAATTGAAGAGGCGCTGCGGCGTTATGGCCGGAAATACCTGGTTGTAGGCGGCTTCAGCTTTTATCAGCGCGCGGAGGTAAAGGATCTTCTTTCTTACTTGAAGGTAGTATTGAGTCCGCAGGATTCCATCGCCATGCTGCGCATTATCAACACTCCGGCCCGGGGCATCGGCAAGGGAACCGTGGAGCAGATTGAGCAATATGCCCTGCAGCATGGACTCAGCATCCATCACGCGCTGCCCCGCATGCTGGAGGAGAAGATTTTTCCAACGCGCGCGGATTCAGCGGTGAAGTCTTTCGTCAGGCTGCTCGACGGCTTGTCCGAAGCGGCCGCCACAAAGCCGGTCCATGAATTGCTGCGCGAGATCATGGCCGCCAGTGGCTACGAGGCCATGTTGAAGGCGGACGTCTCGCCGGAAGCCGAGTCCCGTCTCGGCAACATCGAAGAACTAGTCACCGCTGCAGTGGAGGGCGCGGAGCGAGGGGAAACCGCATCCGACTTTCTAGACCACGCGGCCCTGGTTGCTGACGCCGATTCGGTAGACGAGCAGGCCGTGGTCTCTTTGCTGACCATCCATAACGCTAAAGGCCTGGAGTTCCCAAACGTCTTCGTGGCGGGTCTCGAGGAAGGGATTTTCCCGCACAGCCGATCTCTAGTTTCAGAAGCTGCTATGGAGGAAGAGCGGAGGCTCTGCTACGTCGGGATGACTCGTGCCGAGAAACGGCTCTACTTAACCTACGCCCGATATAGAAGACGCTTTGGAGGCTCGCAGCCTGAAGTCTGCTTACCCTCGCGCTTTCTGAACGAGGTGCCGCCCAGTCTTCGCGAGCGGCTTTCGCCCTATCGCCAGAAGTTTGGACACGAGGTGGACTTATATGCCGAACAGGAAGACGTCCGGCAATCCGCGAAAAAGAATCTCTACACTGGCAAGACGGTTAATTCGGTAGACAACATAGCTCAGTTTTTCACCGAACGGGGCATGACTCCGCCTTCCGGCTTCACGCGCCAGCCTCCGGCCGCTCCTCAGCCAGGCATGGAACAACAGCCGGCTGCAAAGAGAAGTCCGATTCCCATTGATCGTCCGGCCATAGCGCGACCTTCCACTTCCCGGCCTGGCGGCCCTTCGCAGTATCAGCAGCCCGCTTCGCGATCGTTTGGAAGCCGTACATCTTCCGTGCGGCCAGGGGGAGTGCGCTCCGGAACGACAGTCAATCACCCGAAATATGGACGCGGCACCGTTTTACGGCGCGAAGGCGAGGGTGAAGATGCGAAACTAACTATTAGCTTCCCCGGCCACGGATTGAAGAAGATAGTAGAGAAGTTTGCAGGAATCAAAATCGACGAATGAATACTAAGCACGTAGAAGACAAAGACGAACGAAAAGCGCTGAAACGAACGGCCCGCAAGAAGGCCGCTCCCAAGGCGAAGCGTGCTGCCGGCGTGGATCGCGGCGCGAACAAGAAGAAGATCACGAAGATAGTGAAGGGTCAGCGCAAGCGCTAGAGTTTCTTTCCGCTTCAGCTTTTCTCTTCAGACTGCTCTTCTGAATCCGGGCCAGCAAAATGCCGGCGTCTTCACGATGCCGGCATTTCTCGTCATGGCGGAGATATCCGGCGGCCTAATCCCACCTAAGAGTCGAGACTAATGCCGACGCTTCCACTGGTTTTCCGGGTGATCTTGATTGCCATGGTTCTCTGCGCCGCGGCTTACGACTGGCGATACCGGCGCATTCCAAACTGGTTAAATCTCTCAGGCGTGATCCTGGGGCTAGGTCTCAACCTACTCTATTTTCAGATACATGGCGCAACGCAGGCACTCACAGGGCTTTTGCTGGCTATGGCGGTGTACTTTCCGCTCTACCTGCTGCGCGGCATGGGCGCCGGCGACGTAAAACTGATGGCGGCTATCGGATCTATAGTCGGCCCGGGCCACTGGTTCGAGATTTTTCTGGCAACCGCGCTGGCAGGCGGATTGGCAGCACTGTTGGTTGCGCTGCGCAAGGGCCGCTTACGGCGCACGCTCTGGAATGTCTGGTATTTGTTGAACGAATTGCGTGGCTTAAGGCTGCCTTACCGGAGCAATCCGGAGTTGGACACGCGCAACAAGCAAGCGCTGCGCATGCCGCACGGCGTTCTAATTGCGCTAGGCTGCCTGGTGGCGCTATCCGTGAGATTGGGTATTTAGAGGGACGCCGTCATTTTTTCTAGCAGGTGTCCGAGAGTGGTAGCCTCATGACTTTCACTGTCCTTGGCAAAGGAAGGTCCGAGGGCGACCGCGGTGCTGCCTTCTTCAAACCATGCCAGGAAATTTGCTGCCTGCGATTCGGGAAGCCGATTGCCGTTTATCCAGGTGTAATAAGCACCCATGTCGGCATCGATCAGCGATCCCTCCGCATCGAACTCCACGGCGTGTTGCTTGCCGGAGAGCATTTCCTGCATGGACTGTTCGCGCTGCCGGGGGGAGTAAGCACAAATTAGCGTCAGCGGCTGCGCTCTCCGTAGAATTTCTCGCGCTGACCATTGCACGAAAGTCGTGCTGAACAGCTGCGTTCCCGAGCCCCCAGTGAGGACGCTGATCTGAAAGCGATTCAGCAAACCTTCGGGCCCGTCACCTGGCAATCCCAAATCCTGGGGATTCATCCGCGCCATCATAGATCGCAAAGCTTCGGGACCGGCCCCACCGGGGGCCATCACTTGCCGCATTTTGGCAATCAACAGATTCCGGGCAGTATGTAGATTCGCGTACGAGAGTTGAGCGATCACGCCTGGACCGAGACCAGCGTTCAAATCTTCTACGCCTGCGCCTCCGTTGACATACCAATGCCCGTAAGGCTCTTCATGCTTGGCTGCGCGGGCTTGCAGATGATGCAGCAGAGCTGCGCGGCCGCCTCGTCCGTCGACAGATGTAAAGTAAGTTCCTGCGCGCCGGAGCTTGCGAAATAGGGGATATTGGCTGCCACGTGCGCCTTGGCCCATGATTACCGCAGTGAACCGGGGAGTTTGATTCTTACGCTCGGTGCGGGAGGCGTTTAACTTGCTTACGTAGGCGACCGAAGCTTCCCGGAATGATTCGATTTGATGCGTTGCCCATAGATGAGCGCTTAACTGCTCGGAAAAGGCTGCCGGCTCGCGGACCCAGTCCACTGCCTCGATCGCCGGCGTCAGGCGAATGGAGGCAAAGGGCTGCATTTCCTGACTGAATTTTGCCTCGCTTAAAGCACGCAAATAAGAAAACTGATCGAGCAGTTCCGCACGTTCCGCCGGAAACTTCCAATCGAAGGCGATGACTTCCCGGAGCAATAGCGGAACAAAGGCCAGGGGCATGCGGCGAAGCAACGGCAGTTGCCCGGAAGCCAATTTCCGAGCCTCCGGCGGATAGCTTGCGAAGCTCGATGCCTGTAACTGGGAGGGAAGCATGTCTAGAGCACCTCCGTCAGCGGCTTTCCCCGGGCATGTTCCGGATTAAATCCGAGCTTGCTCCCGATGGTGGGCACCAGGTCGATGGATTCCACGGGGCGATCGATTACAACATTCTGCCGGACTCCTGGTCCTAGTGCGAGCATCCAGGTTGTGCGTGCCAGAACATCGCCGGTCCGGTGATGCTGAAACCCATTGCCGCCGGCACTCTCATCGGAGTCGCGCCCGAAATCCGGCAGGATGAACAGGGAAGTCTTCCCGGCGTATTCGGGCTCTGCTTCGATTGATTTCCAGATCTCGGCGCAAAGTCGGTCAGAGCGCTGAATGGCTCCGAGATACAACGAGTAGCTGCCGGAATGCGCAATGTCGATATCGTGCAGGGTAATCCACAGCAGGCTCGGCGCGAGCTTTTTCATTAGATGCCGGGCAATGTAGACGGAGAGCTCGTCGGGGCTCGAAAGGCTGCGCGCATGAGCAGCAAACTCACTGACGGACAGCTGCAGGATTTCGGCCATTTGGTGCAGGTCGATGTCGTTCCCGTTTACTGCGGGCGCATACAGGGGAGTTTCGTAGTTATCGCGCAGCAGGTGGTCGTATCGATTCGATCCGGCTGGAGATAAAGCTGCCGAGAGAAGCCTTTTCGGCAGAATGACACCTGCGCCATACTGCGGTCCGTAGCCCCGATCGCCGCTTTCGCCTATGTAGTTGAAACCGTTGCTGGGAGCCACCACCCAGGCGTCCCGGGCCGGCCGGTTCAGGGAGCGGCGAAAGTATTCGAAGACCGTCGGGTGTTCGGGCGCGACCGAGGCAAAATTGTTGAAGGTTTCGTAAACCCCGGTGGCAAGGCTGGCCGTGGCGACATAGTGGCCCAGAATGCCGCGGTTGATCACCTGAGTGTAAAAGGTTCCCTGCGGAATCAGCTGACGCAGCAGGAACGGAATGTTGACTTGCCCATCGGGCATAAGGGTCTCTTCGTCTCGCGCCCCTCCTCCGAAGGTGACCACCACCACTTTAGAGTTGCGCGCGGCAACTGGGAGCCGGGCGGGTGCTCCGAAAATCGAAGCTGCGCCGAGGGTTGTTCCCGCGGCGGCGCGAAGGAACTCCCGCCGGTTTCGGGCGATGGCCTGCGCTGTTTGGCGGGGAGACATAGAAGTTAGTCAGCCTGAAACTGCCAGATTATCAAGATTCGGAAGTAGGTCGCCGCTGACGCAGCCAAAACAAGAGTTTGGCAGGGAGCATTAAATAGGGACAGACCCCGTTTTCCGAACCCATTCAACGTTTCCTATATTACATTTATAGACTGCAAATTGGGGTCTGTCCCCATTTATATTGTTGATTCTATTGGTTGGCTACTCACTGCGGAGAGCTGTTATGGGTTCTACCAGAGAGGCTCTCTGGGCGGGAACATAGCTCGCTAGCAGGGCTGCCAGACCAAGAACGGCCGCAACCGCAGCGAACGTAACCGGGTCGTCTGGCCTGACGCCGTACAGCATTCCAGCTAACAGTCTCGACAGCAACAGAACTCCGGCGATCCCCGCTGCCATGCCGGTGATCGCCTGCATCATACCTTGGCGTAAAACCATTCGCAGGACATCAGCCCGGGTCGCGCCCAACGCCATGCGGATTCCAATCTCGCGCTTGCGCCGGGAAACCGAGTAATTCACCACTCCATAAATACCTACCGTCGCCAGCACCAGGGCGACGGCTGCAAACAGTTCGAACAGGAACATCTCGAAACGAGGCTGGGCATTCGCGTTCGCCACCACCCGGTCCATCGTAGAAACCTCCGAGACCGGCAGATTTGGATCCAGTGACCAGACCCTCTTCTTTACGGCGGCTACGAGATCGGCGGGGTCGCCAGCAGACCGCAAAACCATGGTGATATAAGCCATGTGCGCACCAACATCATTCAAGTACTCTCGAGTCTGCAGGGCGGCGAGATAGATCTCAGGCATCGGAGCGGTAGCCCAATCTGCTTGCTTAGCATCCGCGGCCACGCCAATAGCGGTGAGCCAGGTCTTGTCGTCCGTGAGCCTGATCCGTTCGCCGATGGGGTTCTCTCCTGGCCAGTAAAGTCGGGCGGCTCGTTCGTCAATGACGACCACGGCCCGTGAGCGAGCATCGTCACTGCCGGAGATCTCGCGGCCTCGCCGCACGGGCAATTGCATGGTCTTGAAGTAGCCGGGCATGACGATCCGGTAGATCGCGACTGGCGACTCTCCCGGGCGCGTGGGCGGACGTCCGGCGATCGCGAAAGATCTCCCCCACATGTCTCCCGCCAAAGGCAAATGATTGATGGCGCTGGCCGAAGTTACGCCCGGCAAGGCACGGACGCGCTGCAAAAGCTGAGGATAGAAAATGGCGCGGCCGTTCGGCTGGGCCTCTTTCGATCCAGCAACGGAGACCACCAGCGATAGCACGTTGTGCGGGTTGAACCCGGGATCCACGGATTGCAACGCAATGAAACTTCGAATCAGCAGTCCTGCACCCATCAGCAGCATGAAGGCGAGCGCGAACTCCGACTGAACCAGAAAGCTGCGCAGGCGATTACTTCGAACTCCGCCGCTGTCTCCACGCCCCCCTTCCTTGAGTGTGCCGCTTAGATTCGCATTGGCCGCATGCAAGGCCGGCGCGAGTCCAAACACAGCCACCGCCACTAACGAAGCCGCAATCAGGAACACGATGACCGGGCCGTCGATAGAAACTGTTTCCACGCGCGGAAGGTAGGCAGGGCCAAGAACGGCCAACGCCTTGACTCCAGCGAATGCAAACAGAAGCGCCGCCACGGACCCCAGGAGCCCAAGCAACAAATTTTCAGTGAGGAACTGCCCGATGACACGGCCGCGCGCGGCGCCGAGTGCAATCCGGACCGCAATCTCGCGCTGGCGTTCCGACGTACGCGCCAGCAGCATGTGGGTGACATTAGCGCAGGCAATCAAGAGTACAAACCCAACGGAGCACAGCAAGATCAGCAAAGGCGTTTCGATCTTGCCAACAACATTCTCTTTCAGCGGGGTAACAGCGACGCCGCGATTGGTAGCCGGATACTGTTTCTCCAAACGTCCGGTGATGGCCGCAATGTCTGCCCGGGCCTGCGAGAGCGTGACCCCCTGCTTCAGCCTTGCGAACACCCGCAAGCTATTGCTGTCCCGATCGTGAATGCGATCCTCGAACGCCTCGGACGTCCATAACTCCGCACCGGTGGCCCAGAATGGAGCGAACTTAAACCCGGCAGGCATTACACCAATAACTGTGTAGGCTGCGCCGTCAAGTGTAATCCGATCGCCAATGGCGCCCATATTGCGGCCAAAACGACGCTCCCAGAGGCGATAGCTCAAGATGACTTTATGCTCGTTTCCCTTCCCTTCTTCACCAGCGGCAAAAAGCCGGCCCAAGAGGGGATTCACTCCGAGCATTGGCGGAAGATTCCGGGTGACACGAAGGCCGACCAGGTGCTCCGGCGCTTCGCTGCCGGTGATGTTCGGAGCCCAATATTCGGCGGCAGCCATGGATTCAAAAGAGCGGCTGGCATCGCGCCAGTCCATATAGTTGGCAACCGCAACCGGCCCAACGCCACGGTGAAGAATCGTAATCAGGCGGCCGGCGTCTTTGTAGTCGAGCGGGTGCAGCAATACGGAATTTACGACGCTGAAGATGGCCGTATTCGCTCCGATTCCTAAGCCCAAAGTGAGAACTGAGATTGCACTAAAACCCGGAGTGCGAAGCAAACTCTTACAGCCATAACGTAGATCCTGGACCCGGTTTTCGAGCCATGGGAACGAGCGCTCATCGCGCTGAATCTCCTTGGCCTGTTCGACGCCGCCATAGGCACGCCGGGCGGCCAGTTTGGCCCCTTCTGGACTCAAGCCATAGCTTTCGAAGTCTTTTTGCAGCAAGTCCAGATGAGCTTCGATCTCACGGGAGAGTTCGTATTCAGCGCTCCGGCGGCGGAACAGATTCGTAAACCTTATGAAAAACCGGCGCATGTGTCACGCTCCCTCGGAAAGCAATTTTTCGACCAGCCCGGACATCCGACGCCAGCGCTGCGTTTCCACGGACAGCGCTTTCCTGCCGGCCCTGGTGATCGCGTAGAACTTCGCTTCGCGTTTGCTCTCCGTGGTTCCCCATCCGCCTTTGATCCGGCCCTGCTGCTCCAAACGGACCAGGGCAGGATAGAGCGTACCCTGATTCAACTGCAAGATATCTTCGGAGACCTGCTGCAGGCGGCTCGCAATCGCGTAAGCATGCTGCGGCCCCATGGTTTCGAGAGTTCGCAAGACAATCAGGTCGAGCGTTCCCTGCAAAACCGGCAGTTTGCCGGAATTCTCACTTGGCATTCAAGTACACCTCGAACAAATCATATGCCTGTCTCACTGGGATGTCAAGTAGAGAAGCGCCCGGTCAGAGGTTCGATACGTTGGCGGCCAGATGAATGGACGAGTTTTCTGCGGACTGTCCGCCTCAGCCCCGCAATCGCCTGGCGAAACTTCGGGCGCGAGCGGACGGCAAGTGTTCCCGATGGATCGGGGTTGGCTCTTAGTCCGCGCTATTCGGCAGAGGCGGTGAAGCCCGGTTTTGAAAGGCAAGCAGGTAGCAACCAAGACCTATACGGGCGGCGGCATAAACGCGAACTGCGTCTAGAAGCGGACGATACCGCGCTTGCGGGCAATGGAAGCGATGCAACCCTGGCGGGCCCGCCGCGCCTGCGGAACGGGTCTGAATCGAATAAAAGTTGTGTGATAATCGTCGAACAGCAAATGAAACTCAATCTCTGGGCGATCTTACTCTTGCTGCCGGCATGCTCGTGGAATTCGATGCATGCCGCGGACGCATCTACTTTTGATTACCGCGTGCTCTCTACCTCCAAGACTTCCACAATGGAGAAGGAGTTGAACGAAGCCGCGGAACAGGGCTACGTATTCTCCAGCGTCATGGGCGGGCAGAGCGCCTTTGGCGGCAAGGAAGTGGTTGTGGTGATGACCAAGACTTCGGAGGAGAACTCGCCGATCCGTCACTACAGGCTGTTGGCTACGTCAAAAACTTCAACACTGCAGAAAGAGTTGCAAAAAGCGGGCGACGAAGGCTTTGAGTATCGCGGGCAAACCATCTTTGAGTCTGCGTTCGGCGGAAAGGAAGTCAGCGTGATTCTGGAACAGACGAAAAGCTCCGCCCAGCGGCCCATCCTTTACAGAGTTCTCGCAACCTCCAAAACTTCGACGATGCAGAAAGAGTTACAGAACGCGGGCAGTGAAGGATTCGAGTTTCTAGGAGTAATGATCGGCAAAACATTTGTCGGCGGGTCGGAAGTGGTATCGATTCTGAAGAAATACTCTAACTGAGTGTTCAGATGGAGCAGACCCGGCTTAATCCCTTGCGCCGGCGGGCTGTGGCCACAGAGAGACCCCCCTGAACAGAACTATAAGTCGAAGGAGAATTGGAATCGATAGCTTCCAATTGTTGTCCTTGCCATAAATCTCCAAATTGCAATTACAAGCCGATTCGGGAGAGCAGGGTTTCCATTCGACCGGGTTCAATGGCGGTAAGCGGCAGGTTGGCGTGTTCTCCTTCGTGCAGTTCGAGACTGACACCTTCGCCTTTCAGCAAATCGATGAAATTGGGGTTCTCCCAGTATCTTTGCGGCAGGGCAGGAATGGCAATCGCGCGATACTTTCCAGGTCTCAGATTCTGCATGGAAAATTCTTTGCTCCGGGTGTAGATCGGGTGCAAATCGCGGAAAGCTTCGCGCGACCAGGTATCGGGAATCAACACGACCTGGTTGCCAGGTTCCGCATCTGGAATAGAAGTTGCATTCTCCAGGATGCCGGTGACTTCCGCGCTGCCGCGGCGCAGTTTAATAACCAGATCTCCTCCGCTGTTACTGGATAAGTCAATGGGGCGATTAGTGGCGTCGCTTCGATTAAATTCAATCGACTCTACGTACCTTTCGTTCCGGTCGGTCACGTTGATGAAATAGCGAACAGGTTGGAGGCTGTCGAATCGGAAATTGCCTTGGGTATCGGTTGTATCCCCAAACGTGACGGTGATAACGCCATCCTGTTCTTCCGGCTCGAGATCCACCTGCGTGCCGAGTGGCATTGCGGATTCCGCCTCGGCTACGATGTGACCGGTGATAGAGATGGGCGACGCCGGCGACAGCACCATGCCAGCGACATCGTTGGTACCAAGCGATACTGACTCGCTGGCTAGAATTTGCTGGAACGCAGGCCCGGGCCGTTTGGAATCGAGCGTGGCCGGAACGAGCCGGACAAGCCTCACAAAATAATCCCCCGGGCCTATGTTCTCGAAAGCAAAGTGTCCATCCACACCTGGGCTAATCGCCCGGGTCGTGAAGAATGAGGCCGCTTCAGCAGAACTAAGTTGGAGTTTCAGAGAACCAAAATCCGCTGCGCCAGGGGGAATGATGACCGTCCCGGAAATGCTAGGCGTCTGAATCGGCCTTGTTGCGACCTGGACACCGGAAATGGCTTGACCAGACTGGGCATCGACCGCCTCGGAATCCGCCGGGCGGAGCACTCCGGGAGAGAAAAACAGAACAGGCTGACCTGGCAGTTCGGCGGCAAGATAGTACCGGCCCGGCCGAAGATCTGACAAAGAAAATTCTCCGTTCGCGCCGGTTACGACGTCGGCCATCTGGATGGGCCGGAGTTTTCCCTGAATGAACCGTTCCATCAGCGCTCGCACCTTAGCGCCTGGGACACCGCGAGAGTTCTCGTCCACAACAACTCCGGCGATGGAAGCCGTGGGAATCAGCTTGACGACCATGCTGCTCGTGGCCGCTGAAGCTGTCACAATTGCGACCGGAGTGGCTGCGCCGGAACGAACAACGAAGCCCGGCGCGCCAGCTATCACCGGATAGGTGCCCGCCTGGACTTCCTCAAAGCGGAAACCGCCGTCCCGCCGGCTGGTTTCGCTGGCCTTGGTGCAAAGTGCGCCGGCAGCATTCACTGTGATGCAGCCCAGCGTTACGCGGGCGTTCGAAATGCCAGCGCCAGTTAGGCCATTCACGACTGTTCCTTCCACGGTTTGCAGTGGCCCTCCGAAGGAGAGAGCGCAGAGAAGCCAAGCGCCGCAAAAGCCGAGCGGAAACCGTCTCACACCATAACATTACTGGACCGGCAATTACCGAACCAGCAACTAATGAACCAACAACCAGTGAACTCTCAGTTACTGAACCATCCGGCGCTGCTGGCGGCGCACCAACGCCGGCGTTTCGTAATCGTCCGCGGGCCCGGATTCTTCGCCCGCGGCTTCGGCGTCTTTCACGACGATGGCGGGTTCCGTCTCCGGCGCTCCCTGACCCAGTGGCGGGGGTTCGAGCGTGGTCGAGACGTTAAACGGAAAATGCGGGCTGCGACGGTCAATCTCTGGCAAGCTGTCGCGCTGGAATCCGGTAGCGATCACGGTAATCTTGGCGTTCGAGCCCATCTTCTCGTCAAGCACTACGCCGAAATTGATCTGCACGTCGTCGTTTTCGGTCGCGGCGCGAATCAGGTTGCAAGCCTCATTGACGTCGTGGATGCCCAACTGGCTGGAGGCGGTAATGTTGATAAGCACACCGCGTGCTCCATGCACGCCTCCTTCTTCCATCAGCGGACTGTCGATAGCCAGGCGAGCCGCTTCCACCAAAGCGTTTTCGCCGGAACCGTTGGCCGTCCCCATCATGGCGTAGCCCATGCCGGCCATTATGGTGCGGATATCCGAGAAGTCGCGATTGATCAGTCCGGGCGTCAAGATGATGTCGGAGATGCCCTGAACGGCCTGGCGCAGCACGTCATCGGCCAGACGGAAAGAGTCGAAGAAGCTAGATCCTTTGGGCGCCAGCGCCAGCAGCTTTTCATTCGGGATACTAATCAGGGTGTCGCAGCTGCCGGCGAGTTCCGCAAGTCCCTTTTCGGCTTGCTTCATTCGCCGGGGGCCTTCAAACGGGAACGGTTTCGTGACGACCGCCACCGTGAGGGCATTCAGTTCCTTGGCGAGCGAAGCCACGACGGGAGCGGCACCGGTGCCGGTGCCCCCTCCGAGTCCCGCCGTGACAAATACCATATCGGCGCCTTCCAGGATTTCTATAATCTGTTCTGTGTCTTCGAGCGCCGCTTGACGCCCGACTGACGGATCCGCGCCTGCGCCGAGCCCACTGGTCAGTTTTTTCCCAATTGCTAATTTGCTCGCCACAGGCGACGCCGCCAGAGCTTGCTTATCGGTGTTCAGGATGTAGAACTCTACGCCATTTAGCCCTTCCTGCAGCATGCGGGTGACGGCGTTGGACCCGCCGCCCCCGACGCCCACGACTTTGATGCGAGTCCCGAGACTGGCTTCTTCCTCGATCAGATATTTCAAATCGTCGTTCATGTAGTACTCTTTTTTTCTTTCTTCAGAAATTTCTTATTTCGAGACCAGGCCCACCAAACCGTTCGTTGTCCGTTTCCACTCACGTTTCAAACGGAGGCGGCCGGAGTACATGGCGAGCCCCGCGGCCACGGTCCAAACCGGAGTATCGATCGCTTCGGGCCAATCCTCGATGCCGACCGCCAAGCCGTTGCGGGCCTGGCAATTCAAAATTCGTTCGGCCATGTCGCACATTCCCGTCAGCAGCGCGCCACCGCCGGTGATGACCGCGCCTTCAAGCAACGATTGCTCCATGCCAACGCGCAAGATTTCGGCGTACAGGCGATCGAATATCTCCTCGGCGCGCGCTTCCAAAATTTCGTTCAACTGGATGCGCGGGGCTTCCCGAGGCGCACGGCCCTCGGCCGATGGAATTTCGATGACGCTGTGATCCGATTCCGTGCCGGTGATGGCGCAGCCGTATTCCTTTTTCAAATTCTCCGCATCTTCGTAATTCACTTTAAGAAGCCAGGAAACATCCCGGGTCATGTGATCGCCACCAACCGGAATGGTGGTAGCCAGCAGCAGGGCGTCGCCATCGTATACGGCCAGGTGAGTGGACTGTGCGCCGACGTCAATGACAGCTACGCCGCGCGCACGGTCTTCCGGCAGAACCGCCGCATACGCAGCCGCCATGGCTTCGAAGATGGACTCTTCCACGGCCAGGTGAGCCTGATGCATGCAGGCCACCAGCGCCTCATGATCGTGCGCGGAGGAGGACACAACGTGAACATTAGCCTCGATCCGGGCGCACGACATGCCCTTTGGATTGCGGTAGCCGGCGCGGCCATCGAGAGTGAAATCCTGGGGACAGACCTGCAGCAGTTGGCGGTCTTCTTCCAGGCGCACTCGCGAACCCAGCTCTACGGCATAGCGCAGGTCGTCTGGTTCAATCTCGCGCCGCCGGCCGAACTCGTAAAGCCCGCGGCTATTAACGCCTTGCACGGAGCCGCCGATTCCGATGACGGCAGAATCGGTGGAGACCTGGGCGCGCAGTTCGGCTTCGTGCATGGCGAAGCGGATGCTTTCGGCTAGGGCTTGGCCATCGTTAATGCGGCTGCGGCTCCAGGCTTGCGATGGGGCCTCCCCGTACCCCAGGAAGCGCAGAGACTCTTCTTCTAAAGCACAAATGACGACGCGTGTGCTGGTGCTGCCCAGATCGATGCCGGCAGCCAGCTTCGGTTTAGCGGCCATATCTCTCCATTACTTTCTCCTTCGCCGGGCTGTGTCTTTCCGGGCGGTGTCTTCACGCACCGTAGTGATGACCCCATCCACCCGCAGGTCGAGCGTCGTCACGTCGGGACGCTTGGCGTGAATTTCAGGGTAGTTAGCCAGGAAGTTCTGCAAGCGCTGGGCATAGTTCTCATTGCCCATCACGAGATTGATAACGCCATTGTCGACATGCTCGGCCACAACCAGATTATTCGGATCGCGAACGTCGATCTCGGAAACGTTTTCACCAAGCGGGCCCAGATCTTTCAGCATGCCTATAACGCGGCGGACACGCGCGCGCCGATCTTCCAACGGCTCGGTTTCATTGACGCCGGTGATAACCGGCAGCGTGAACTTGGCCGCTACTTTGGGCCGCAGGATGAAGCCTTCGCGATCAATCAAGGCGTAGCGCCACATGCCATCGCTCGATTTGGGCGGCAGGTGAACGAAAGCCACGGGAACGCGCTCGCGCACCTCCACATTCAACGTTTTCGGCCAAACCTTCGAGACCGTAGCAGCTTCAATCCAATCGATCGCCAACAGCTGCTGCCGGCGTTTCTGGATCGGGACGAGATAAAGGCTGCGGCCGAAATCCTCGCGGAATAAGTGACGGACCTGGGAAGCCGACGCATAATGAACACCCTCCAAAACAAGATCGGGGCTTTGCCGGGCCAACTCTTCCGGCTCAGCCACTTGAAAGCGACTGTCCTTGATTAAAAATTGTTCGAGGTGATGAAACGCGACAATAGTCAAGATCATCAGCACCACGCCGGTGACCAGCCAGGCGGCAAAGCGCCCCCAGCGGATATCGCCAAAGACAGTTTCGGGACGGGCGTTCTTGGCGCTTGCCGCAGCCACTAAGCAGCCTCCGCGCGCAGGCGTTCCAGAATTTTGCCTGCGGCCGAAGAGACATTGCCCGCGCCCAGCGTAAGAATGAGATCTCCGGACGAAGCGGCGGCCGCGATGGCATTCGCGCCCTGCTCCAGAGTGCCGGCGTAGTGCGCGTTGCGGTGACCGAAAGAGCGGATTTTCTCAAGCAGCCGGCCGGTGTTGACGCCCTCGATCGCGTCTTCGGAAGCAGCGTAAATGTCGAGCAGAAAGAGTTCGTCCGCCTGATGGAACGCCGCGCCGAAATCGTCGAGAAGATGTTTAGTGCGCGAGAAGCGGTGCGGCTGGAACAGCACCAGAATACGATTGAACGCACCCAGGCGCGCCGCGGCCAGAGTGGCTTTTACCTCAGTGGGATGGTGGCCATAATCATCCACCACGGTGACGCCGCGCTCGACTCCGCGCACCGAGAAGCGGCGGTCCACACCGCTGAACGAGGCCAGGCCTTCGCGGATGCGCTCCACCTCGACTTCCATTTCGAGTCCGACAGCAACCGCAGCGGTAGCGTTCAAAACATTGTGCAGACCCGGCACGGTCAGTTCGAAGTTACCGAGGTTGGCGGAATGACGATAGATGCTGAAGGTGCTGCCGGTTCCGCGCAGTTCGATATCGGCGATCTCCAGGTCAACCTGAGCCGCGCGTCCATAGGTAACAGTGCGGCGCTGGATGGCGGGAAACATCGCCTGAACGTTAGGATCATCCATGCACAAAACCGCCGCGCCGTAAAACGGGATCTTATTAACGAAGTCAGTAAACGCGGCTGAAATCTCTTCCAGCGAGGCATAGTGATCCAGATGTTCCCGATCGATATTCGTGACCACCGCCACGATGGGCGCCAGCTTCAGGAACGAGCCATCGCTTTCGTCGGACTCGACAACCAGAATAGAACTTTTGCCGACTCGCGCGTTTGAATCTTCCATGGCGGCAACGCGTCCGCCCACAACCACGGTGGGATCGAGACCGCCGGCATACAAAACAGCAGCAACCATCGAAGTGGTCGTAGTTTTGCCGTGGCTGCCGGCGATGGCGATTCCGAACTTGAGCCGCATCAGTTCCGCCAGCAGCTCGCCGCGGGGAATGACCGGAATCTGAAGACGGCGCGCTTCCAAAACTTCGGGATTTTGCGTGTCGAGAGCGGAAGTGACCACCACGGCTTTCGCGCCGGCGACGTTCGGGGCCGCGTGGCCCTGGTAAACCGTTGCGCCCAAACGCTGCAGGCGGTTGGTGATGGGACTGAACTTCAGATCGGATCCCGAGACCTCGTATCCGAGGGTAAGCAGAACTTCGGCGATTCCGCTCATCCCGATGCCCCCGATACCCACGAAATGCACGTGTTGGGGCTTAAAAAACATTCTTAAACCGTATTGTTTCGGCTTTGCCTCGGCGTGTCAACCGGAGAAACAAACCTTTCGTACTCTTTTCTCAAATTTTTTGCGCAGCCTGCATTCCTTCGAGGATATCGGCAGCCCGCTCGGCTGCGCCCGGGCGGGAAAACTGCCGCGCTTTGCTCCGCATCTGGTCCAGCGTCTCGCGATCGCGCCACAAGCTTTCAATCTCCTCTGAGAGGCGCGCTCCTGACATTTCAGCATCGAGCACCATACGGGCGGCTCCGGCCCGCACCAGGGATTCGGCGTTCTTGCGCTGGTGGTCATCGGCGGCAAACGGCAGGGGCACCAGGAGGGAAGCCATGCCCGCGGCGGCGATCTCGCTGACACTGCCCGCGCCGGCGCGCGCCACCACCAAATCGGCCTGGGCGAAGGCTTCGGGCATGTTACGCAAAAAAGGAACCACTTCGCCCTCCAGACCGCTGCCGGCAAAGGCTTCGGCTAGGGCCGCCTGCTCACGAGGTCCGGATTGCAATAACATCCTGACCGGCAGTCCAGCCTGCTTCAGGATGGGCCAACTTTCGCGCGCGGCACGATTCAGAGTTCGCGCGCCCTGGCTTCCGCCGGTGACGAGAACGGTAAACACTCCATCCTCTTTGGGACGCACTTGAAAGAATTCAGCACGTACCGGAAGCCCCGTAACTTCGGTGCGCGAAGCAGGGAACCAACGGCGCGCGGAATCAAATGCCAGAAGCGCCCGCGCGGCAAACCGGCCGAGCCAACGGTTAGCCGCGCCCGGCGCTGCATTCGCCTCCATGATGACAACCGGTATGCGCGCAGCAAAGGCAGCGGCCATTACGGGTCCGGCTACAAATCCGCCGGTGCTGAAGACGGCCCTGGGCCGCCACGCGCGCAGATGCCGCCAGGCGTCCCAGATGCCGAGCGGCACTTGAACGGCGCTTCGCAGGCGGGTTACCAGGTTCACTCGATTCAAGGCGCCGCTGCGCACAAAGCCGATTTCGAAGCCGGCTTCCGGTACGATGCGCTCTTCCATTTTGCCGCGCGTCCCAATGTATAGAATGCAATGCCCGCGCCGACGCAGCTCCTCGGCAACCGCCAGCGCCGGGTAAATGTGCCCTCCCGTGCCGCCTCCGGTAAACACAAATGACTGCTGCATGCGTAGCGCCGCTTCTTCAAGCGGTGTGTTCACTGACGCTAAGCAACATGCCCATAAGCAGCAGGGTGCCGAGCAGCGAACTTCCTCCGGCACTGATAAACGGCAGCGGAATGCCTTTATTGGGAACCAGATCGAGCACCACGCTGATGTTGATTAGAGCCTGTACGACCACGCAGACAGTAACGCTAAGAGCCAGGTACTTTCCAAAATTGTCCTGGGCTCGCAGATAGGTGCGGACCCCGCGCCACAACACGATCATAAAACCAGCCAGCAGCATCAGGCAGCCGATGAAGCCGGTCTCTTCGCCGACAATCGCGTACACGAAGTCGGTCTGCGCTTCGGGAAGGAAAAGCATCTTCTGTTTGCTCTGCATCAGGCCGAGACCCGTAAATCCGCCCGACCCGACAGCGATCTTAGCCTGCCGCTGCTGATAGCCGGGATCGCTGGTAGAGGCAGTCTGGTGGGCGTAACGCAGCACGCGGCCGCTGGGATCGATGGTGTTGATCAGGCTGTGATTCCGGTCGACAAATTCGATGGCCCGGGCCAGACGGTAGGGCCGCATGGCGATGAAGCCGAGTCCCAGAAGCACGCCGAGCGCAATGCACACGGCCAGATAGCGGTAGTCGATACCCGCGACGAAAACTACCGCTAAAGTGGTGGCGACCAGGACCACGGCGGTGCCCAGATCGGCGACAGCGACGGAAAGCGCCATCACGGAAATGGAAATGGCGATGGGCCCCAGAGTGTGCCGGCTATTAATAGCGCCCAAACGCCGGCACAGAAAGAAAGCGAGAAATAGCGCAAGCGCCGGTTTGGCCAGCTCTGAAGGCTGCAGCGAAAACGGGCCCGCGCGGAGCCAGCGATGGCTGCCGCTGTCGGTAACATAGACCACCAGTAGCAGCAGTAGCACTATTCCCAGGCCCGCAAACGCTATACGAGGGTCGTTCCAACTTCGGTAGTCGCGCTTCATGCAAAGCAAAAGCAAGATCACGGAAACGAGAGCCCACCCCAGCTGCCGGACGAAAAAGTGAGTCCCCGCGACGTGATACTTCAGCTCAGCGACGATGGAAGACGAACTATAGACCATCACCAGGCCGAACAGCATCAGCCCGATTACCGCAAAAAACAGCAGCCAGTCAGTCTTTAGTCTCTGGGCCATATCGATATAGATCTCACTACAAACTTCTCACGATGCACTTAAATTCTTCACCGCGCATTTCATAGTTTTCGTACTGGTCGAAGCTGGCGCAGGCGGGCGCGAGCAGCACCGCGTCACCCGGGCGCGCGTTCCGACGGGCATACACGACAGCCTTTTCGAGAGTGCCGCAATGCTGGATGGGCGCACATCCCGCAAGCGCCTTTTCGATGAGCGGCGCGGCTGCGTACGGATAAGGCGGAGGTGCGCCAATCAGCAAAACGCCTCGGGCTTTCTGCCGCAGAGGTTCGCATAGCGGACGATAGTCACTGCCCTTATCTTTGCCGCCGAGAACGATCCAAAGGCCGCCGGCAAAAGCATCGATCGCTTTCAGCGCAGCGTCGACATTCGTAGCTTTCGAATCATTGAAGTATTCGACGCCATCGAGAGCACAGACAAATTCAAGGCGATGCTCAACCCCGGAAAAGCTGGCAACTGCATCACCGATGGATTCGAGAGGAGCGCCCGCGAGTTTCGCGATCAGTGCGGCGGCGAGAACATTTTCGACATTATGCAAACCGCGCAGCCGGATGTGCGAGCGCTGCATAAACGGCTGGCCGTTGTAAACGATCTCGCCGTCTCTCAGCCAAATGCCGCTCTCTGCCGCAGCGCTAACGCTGAACCAGAACACATCGGCAACGGTCTGCCGGGCAAAATTCCGGCAGACCGGGTCGTCGTAATTGAGAACGGCGCAATCGCCCGCTTGCTGCGTTGTAAAGAGCCGCGCCTTGGCAGCGGTGTAGTTTTCGAACGTGCCGTGGCGGTCGAGATGATCGGGCGTGACATTTAAACAGACGCTGATCTTGGACCTGAAGTGCCGGACAGTTTCAAGCTGGAAGCTGGACAACTCGAGGACATTCCACTGGTCTTCGCGCGAATCTTCCACCATGGCAGCGACGGCGGTTCCGATATTGCCGCCCACCTGGCAAGCAATGCCGCATTCCCTCAGCAGATGGCCGGCCAGCGCGGTAGTAGTGGTTTTTCCATTCGAACCCGTGATGCCGATCACCGGTCCCTGAAGAAAATAGGATGCCAGTTCAACTTCCCCTACAATCGGTATTCCGCGGGCGCGCGGCGAGTCGAACAGCGGCAGATCCAGAGGCACAACCGGAGAAGGAACAATCAGGTCGAGGGGCGGAGCCAGAGATGCGGCAGTCTGTGGCAGAATGTTGCCGCCGGAAGATTGGGAGTCGAGAAGCCGTACCTCGGCCCCTTGCCGCTCCAGCAAATCTTTCGCCGCCAGGCCGGACCGTTTGGCTCCAATAACCGCTGCGTGTTTGCCCTTTAGGTTCAGTCGTTACCTCAATTTTAGGGTGGTGAGAGCGAAGAGCGCCATCACCAGCCCCGCGATCCAGAAACGGACGATGACCTTCGATTCGGGCCAACCCAGCGCCTCAAAGTGATGGTGTATCGGCGCCATTTTGAAAATACGTTTTCCGTTGCGCAGCTTATAACTGCCCACCTGCAGGATGACCGACAGAGCCTCAATGACGAATATGCCGCCAATAAAGACGAGCAGCACTTCCTGCTTAATCAGCACGGCCACGATGCCGAGCCCCCCGCCCAGGGCAAGCGACCCGACATCTCCCATGAACACCTGCGCGGGATGGCAGTTATAGAAGAGAAAACCAAGACTAGCGCCCATCATGGAAGCACAAAAAATGGTCAATTCCTGCGAACGCGGAAGGTGAGCAAGAGCGAGATACTCGGCGAACGCGAGATTGCTGGTGACATATGTGAGCACCGTCATTGCGCCCGACGCAATAATCATCAGCCCAATAGCAAGCCCATCCAATCCGTCGGTAAGATTAACGGAATTCGAAGAACCCACCATCACAAACACGATGAAGATATAAAAAGGCACGAACGCAACCGGATAGGTCCAGAAGTTTCGGGTCAGCGGCTCGATGAGCAAATCGGGCTTGAATTGCTTGAAGAACGGTACATTGATGGCCGTCGAGTAAGCCTGGTGCGAGTGCAGCAGCAACAGAATAAACCCGACCACCATGGCGCATAATACCTGCGCCCAAAATTTTTGCTTCGCGGTGAGACCAAGATTCCGTTTCTTGGCTACTTTGGCGTAATCGTCGATGAATCCAATAGCACCGAACCCAACCAGGCCCAGCAGCGCCACCCAGATATAGGGATTGCGAAGGTCGGCCCAAAGCAGCGTGGGCAAAACCACGGAAACGATGATCAGGATTCCGCCCATGGTGGGAGTGCCGGCCTTCTTGAAATGCGACTGCGGACCTTCTTCGCGGATGTGCTGGCCGAAGCTCAGCTCTTTCAGCTTGCGGATGAGTGGTGGCCCCAGCCAAAGCGAGAGCGCCAGAGCGGTCAGGTTGGCAAGCGCAACCCGGGTGGTGATGTAGCTGAATACGCGGAAGGCGGGAACGTATTTTTGCAGTACCTGATAGAAAAGCCAATAGAGCATGGAGAAATTACTTCTTCCATCTTCTAAAAAAGGCCGCGCGGAAAATTTCTGAGCAGGTCGTCTTATAAAAAAAGAGCGGCGCGAAATCTGCTGCGCCGCTCGCCCAACAACTACCCACCTGCTACAACATCTCGTTGCGGTTTGCGGCGGCGCGTATAACCGAATGCCTGGAGGACGCGGCGTGCGACCTCACGGTCGTCAAAAGAAATGGGGCCATCCCTTAGAATTTGATAGGTTTCATGACCTTTGCCGGCCAGGATGACAATGTCGCCCGGCTGGGCACTACCGATGGCTAAACGGATAGCCCGTTCGCGATCCGGTTCAGCTTGGTGCGGAGTATCGCTGCGATTCAAACCCACCATGGCGTCGTTCATGATCGCCAGCGGATCTTCGCTGCGCGGATTGTCGGAGGTCAGCACGACAAAATCGCTGAGCTCTCCGGCAGCCATCCCCATCAGCGGGCGTTTGGAACGATCGCGATCGCCGCCGCAGCCGAATAAAGTGATGACGCGCTTCGGTTTCATAGCGCGCGCTACTGATATGACATTGCGCAGCGCGTCGTCGGTATGCGCGTAATCGACCACCACCATAAACGGTTGGCCTTCTTCCACCCGCTCGAACCTGCCGGGAACTGCTTCCAGAGTCTTTAAGCCTTGCACAATTTGTTCTTTCGTGAGACCGTCCGCCAGCGCGATTCCACACGCCAGCAAAATATTGGCGACATTGATGTGCCCTACTAAGCCGGACTCGATCGCAAAACGCTTTCCGTCCGCGTTGACTTTGAAACGCAGACCTTCGAAGCTCGACTCTACATCTTCGGCGGTGAGACGAACGTCATCGCCGCGATGCCTGGGAGGCGTCATACCGCCGTACCACCAGGCACGCGTTTCCGCGGAAAGGGAAAGTCCGCGAACGCCCTCGTCGTCGGCGTTCAAAATGGCGTGGCGGGGCGGCGGACCAAGACGCGGCAGAAACAGAAGCTGCTTCGCATCGAAGTACGCTTCCATGGTTTCGTGATAGTCGAGATGGTCGCGCGTGAAGTTGGTAAACCCGGCGGCGTGAACCTGCAGGCCGTAGACGCGGCCCAAATCGAGCGCGTGGGAAGACGCTTCGAAAGTGAAGTGAGTGCCATGTGCCTGCTCCAGGTCGTGCATCATGGCGAACAGATCGAGCGATTCGGGCGTGGTGTTGACCGCCGGCAGAACCCGCCCAGCCAAATGGTATTGGATGGTGCCGGCCAGTGCGGTGATTTTGCCTGAAGCGCGCAGGATGGAATCAACCAGAAGAGCGGTGGTGGTTTTTCCGTTAGTGCCGGTGATCGCATTCACAAACAGCCGCGTATCCGGTTGGCCATAGAAGTTGCGGGCGGCTGTGGCAAGCGCAAAACGGCCGTGCTCCACCTGCAGCCACGGACCGGAAAACCGGTGCGGCTTCGAGCCTTCGCTCAGGACCGCGACCGCGCCATTCGCAAGCGCCGACTCGGCAAAACGCGAGCCGTCGGTCTTGCTGCCCGAAAAGGCCCAGAACAGCGATCCGGCGGCAACTTTGCGGCTGTCGTACGCCAAGCCGTGAACAGGCGTCCCGGCAAGCTCGGGCGGCAGAGGTTTGGTAAGCGAAACTCCTTTCAGCACCGAGGCGAGCATCACCGAGCAAACCTCACATGCACGTGCGCGCCGGGCGCGAGAATGGCCCCGGGCCGCGGGCTTTGGGTGCGCGCCAGACCATCGCCGAAGAGGTCCACTTCCAGGCCTTCGGCAGAAGCTTCCAGCATGACGTCGCGCACGGTTTTGCCAACGAAGTTCGGAACCTTGGGAGCGTCGCTGCCGGATTCGGCGACCAGGAGCGCCCGGTCCACCGCGCCATCGCCTTCCGCCTGCTTCAATTCTTCCTCGCTCAACGGCGTGGCGAGTGAAGCCTCATCCTTCTCCTTCACGGCGTTGGGGTGAAGCTTGGCTTCGATGGCGGCCTTCTTGGCGATCAGCTCTTCAATGTCTTCCGGCACATCGCGCGGAACACCATACCTGCGAAGAGCCGTCGCCATCTCGGTTTCGAAAACAGGTCCGGCGGCGCTGCCCCCAAATCCCGCCACGCCGGAAGTGCCGGAGACGGTTACAATCACCACCATCCGGGGATCGATGGCAGGCGCAAAGCCGAGAAACGAGGCGTTGTACTTATGCGTGTAGGCATGATGCGCATAGTCGTAAATCTGCGCCGTGCCGGTCTTTCCAGCGAAGGTGTAGCCGGGCACATGCAAATTTTGAGCGGTTCCGCCCTTCATGGTTACGCGACGCATCATGTTGCGCAGGGTAATAGCCGTCTTATGCTCCAGTACCTGGATGGGCTGGGGCACGGCGGTTTTCTGGCGGCGTTCGCCGGGCTCTTGTTTCCAGGCGACTACATGGGGACTCACCAGAAATCCTCCATTGGCAATCACCGCGCCTAAGCGCGCCAGTTGAATAGAGGTAACGCTGATCTCGTGGCCCATGGGAACCGAGCCGATGGAGGTAGGCTGCCAGTGGGAAAGAGGACGCACCATGCCCGGAGCTTCGGCGGGGAGTTCGACGCCCGTCCGGCTGCCAAATCCAAGCCTGCGGATGTAATCGTGAAGATTTTTGCTGCCCACCTGCATGCCGATTCGAATAGCGCCGATGTTACTCGATTTGGCGAGAACATCTTCCACCGACAAAGCATCGTAGGAGTGCGTGTCGTGAATGACGCGGCTGAACAGCTTCATAACGCCTCCGCCGCAGTTGATCATAGTGCCGGGCCGGAGGCGGGTCGTCTCCATGGCCGCGGATAGCGTGACGACTTTGAATACTGAGCCTGGTTCAAAAGGCGCCACCACGGCCAGGTCTTCGCGGCCTACCGGCTTCTCGCCAGCACGTAAACGCTGGTTAGGATTGTAGGCCGGATAGTTCGCGAGCGCGCGGATTTCACCGGTATATGGATCCATGGCGACCAGGCTTCCATGCACGGCATGACTTTTTAATACCGCAGCTTTCAAAGAATCTTCGGCCACATGCTGGAGTTCGCTATCGATGGTTAGTCCGATATTGCGTCCCTTCCGCGACGTCTTCAGAATCTCCGACTCGTACGGGCGGCCCCGAACATCGACTTTCACGCGAACTTCGCCAGGACTACCGGCAAGCTCCTTGTCGAGCTTCAGTTCGACGCCGGATGTTCCCGTGCCTTCACTATTCACGCTGCCGATGACATGCACCGCCAGTTGGCCGTCCGGATAAGTCCGGGTGCTGCCCTGGCGAATCTCCAGCCACTCGAGTTTCATGGCCTTCAAAGCATCAGCCTTTTCCGGAGAAACATCGGGATCCACTACATAGTAGGCTCGATGATTTCTCGAGGCGGCCGCGCTTTCTAGTTCTGTCAGCAGCTTTTGGGAATCGTTTCCCAGAATGCGCCCGAGGATAGCCGCGGCGATTTCCTTATCCGGCATGTGCCGGGTGTCGACTACCGCGAGATGAGAGGGCGTGGAGAGCGCCAGATAGCTGCCGCTGCGATCAAAGATGGCTCCGCGCGGAGCCCGCGTCTCGCGCACGCGATCCTGTTGAATTTCCGCCTGGCGCGCGTACTTTGCATGCGAGAACAATTGCAGATCGCACAACCGCAACACAACTATCAGGGCCCACCCGAAGAGGATGAGCCCTAAGATTGACAAGCGATCGTGCGGGTTTGTTTCCGAAGCTTTGGGAGGTCTTGCCATGAGAGGTCGGCTCCTTTCCGCTTTCCGCCTGGAGGTTTCTGCGGGGAGTTGCTGACGCTAACGCACGAGGCTGGCAACTGCCGCGGTAGGCATCAGGTTGCGAGCTTCAGTTCTATTTTTGCTGGACTCCAGAACCTCGACCTGCGTGGGATCGGGATCCACCATCCGCAGGGATTTAGCAATCTTCTCGAGACGGTCATAGTTCAGCAGCTGCGCTTCGGCCAGATCGAGCTGTGATTTCTGCTGATGAAGGCGACTCTGCTCTTCGCGCAGATTCTGGAGCGTAAAGCCGGCCATAGTGTTGTAGGCGGCCGGTACCAGACCCGCAATCACCAGCATGGCGGCTATAAATCCGGTCGCCACGGTGCGGCTGCGCGCACGGCGAGCCGTTGGATCGGCAGCGCGCACCACGCTGCTGTTATCGATCCGTTTCACAAAGAGATACACGTCCTCGTTCGCGATGGGACGCAGTCGGGGTGAGTCCGTGCGCGTCCAAACGGAAGCAGGTACATCGACCAGCTCCCGCGCTCCTACTCCGACAAAACGATTTACAAATGTTGCCAGTGTCGCCATGATTTCTATTTCCTGAAAACTAAACCCGCTCGATTGCCCTCAGCTTGGCGCTTCGGGACGCTGCATTCGCCAAAATTTCCTCACGGGAGGGCGTCACCACGTGCTTGGTCAACAGCCGGACCATGCCTGAGCGCGCCAAAGCCTGGAACGCTCGCTTCACGATCCTGTCTTCGAGAGACATGAACGTGATCACCACGAATCGTCCTCCTGCCGCCAACCGCTCCGGAACCATTCGCAGCAGCGCCTCCAACTCCTCCAATTCACCGTTTACCTTCAGCCGCAACGCCATAAACGTTTGCGTCGCGGGATGAATTCTCCCCGTTCGAGGCGCGGCCTTTTCGATCACCTGGGCCAACCGCCCGGTTGTCAAAATGGGCCGCGCACGAACGATTGCTCTGGAGATTCTTCGCGACCTCCTTTCTTCGCCGAGTTGATAGATTAAGTCGGCGAGCGCCTTCTCAGGCAGTTCGTTCACAAGATCCGCGGCCGTGATACCCACGCTGCGATCCATCCTCATGTCGAGCGGGCCATCCTGCATTAAGGAGAAGCCTCGCTCTCCACTATTCAATTGATAACGGCTGACCCCTAAGTCGGCCAGGACGCCATCCGCCTGCACTGCGCCCGCATCGGCAAGCGCCTCCGGCAGACTGGAAAAAGCGCCGTGAAAAAAGCGGATACGCTGCGACATCTCTCCCGTGCTCGATCGCGCCAGCTGCAAAGACTCGGCATCCCGGTCGGAGGCTATCAACAACCCGCTGCCCAACAACAACTCCGGCTCTAAGCGTGCCGCCATAGCCCGGGTGTGTCCGCCGAGACCGGCTGTCATATCTACGTACACACCCCCGGGCCGAATCGCGAGATACTCGAGCGATTCTTTCAACAACACCGGATAGTGCTCGGGAACGGCTGGGCGATCCATACATAAAGCCGCTTACCGCAAACCTTTCTTCTCGAGAGCGGTCAATTTTTCGGCAAGACCAACTTTGGCCTTGTTCAACCGCTGCTCATAAACCTTGCTGCCGAAGACTTCGATTCTGCCCTTGTAACAAAGCAGGTGAACGTCGTCCTTTTCCAGGTCGAGATCCCGGCGGAGGGTGGTAGGCAATAGAACCCTTCCCTGCCCGTCCACTTCCGCGTCTTCTCCGTAGTGGTTCGCCACTATCGCGACATCGGACTGCGCCTCGGCATCTTCGCCCGCCTGGCCCAACATCTTCTCCGTTTCCTTCCAAACCGAAACCGGGTAAATTAGAGCAGTCGACACATTCATGCTCGTAATAAAAACCTTGCGTTCGCCCACTGCTTCCAAATACTGGGCAATGGCTGCCGGCAGCTTCAGACGGCCTTTGTCATCGACGCGAGCGCTGAGAGTCCCACGAGGGGCTTCGACCAGAGGCGGCGAGATTTGCGCATCATTTTCCACTTGGAACGCAGATTAGAACCTTTCACTGCCAGTTTGGTCCACTTTCAACCAATTTACTCCACTGGAAAGATACTCGCATGGGTAGTGAAGCAATGCAAGAGCTTTACTCAAGAAAATTTGCGTAAGTTGTTGGATTCGCCTAACTTTCGCTAATCTGATGGAACGCACCACTGATCGGTGGTGTAGGACAATTCTGAGATTCGGTTCAGCGACTAGGACTGTCGTTCGATTCCAGCATGGGCAAAGAGCATCGCCTCAATCCAGCCGAGCTTCGATGCGCCGCGAGCTTTGGATTTTTTGCTACAGGCTTATGACGGCGAACACCCTCTCATAGAGTGAAACAGCGGGTTGCGTCCGCGAGGTTGGCGTTGGTCTTTTAACGGAATTTCAGGGATACGACGGGGAAACTCGCGCCCGCTGGCCAGCGGTTGTTTCGCTGCCTGCGCCGGCGGTTGCCGCTAAAAATCGAAGATGGAACGGCATTCTCAAGCAAGTGGCTGCACCAGAAGGTGTTTGCCGTTGGTTGCACTGCGGGCCCGGCAATCGGGCCACAGAAGGCTGACCAGATCTAGCCAACCTTCCAGCCTATCGCGGAACTTAGAGGGCCGCCGGAGCGCACTACAGCGTTTTAGCCGCCGCCAGATCCGCCGGAATCGAGTGCTGCGTCACTTCCCGAAAAGACTCTTCGCTCAATACGATCTCATTCTCAAAACCACCCGGCGCATTGTTATGATTCGGCTTTCGCGCGAGAACCAGATGCGAGCTTCGCGCCGACGTTAAAGCGCGCCTGATGCTTCACCCGAAACCTTCTTGAGTTGAAAGACCCGTTGAAGGGCTAACAGAGAACTATATTGCAAGGCTCCTGCCGCATTGCTGAGCATCCCGGTTGCGCTGCCGAAGGCCTTTGCTGCTTCATGGCCAAGGTGGCCGTCCCGGCGCTCAGGGAGTAGGCAGCCTCGCGGACGCTTGAGAGAAGGCCTGGAAGCCCGAGCTTCCGGTTTCCAGTTCCTGGATTGACGCGAACGAGGTGAATAACTTCCGCCCGACGCAAGTTCTTTTTGGAAATGATCAACTCGGAATGAGACGGTTCAGCGGAGTTGCCGATGCGTTCTAGCCCACGTGAAGGTTTTGGCTCCTGCACTCTGCGCGAAGATGCGAGATGAGTGCCGCCCCATCTTCTTGCAATGAAAAAGCCCGTTCCTTATCTGGCCACCCGGGGCTGACGAGGAACGGGCAATCGTGATATTGCTGGACTCTGGATAGTTGAGGTTAGCTAGCTTCTGTCTTTTTCGCGGGGCGGGAAGCCTTAATCTTTTTCATATCGAGCGATTTGTTTGCCCAGTCCTCGGCTTTTGCAATATCGGCCTTCGCCTCATCAGGAGTCTCTTCCAGAGTGGCTTTTTCCCGGAAAAGCAAGTTCATGTAAGACATGGCATCTTCGTTTTCCGAATTAATATTGAGAGCCTTCTGCAAATTATCCAGCCCATGATTGATTTGATCCCAATACTGATCCCGGAGTTCGGCGCGAACTTTCTTGTCTTTGATCGGTCCGGGATCCTCCGGCTTCATCTTCTGGTCAACGCGGGCCGTTTGAATGGCGGGACGCGCCTGTACCCAGTCGATAACTCCTAGATAGTAGTAAGCTTCGGCCTCTTTCGGATCAGCTTCGATCCGGCGCTCGTTCCATTTGCGCGCTTCGGTTAGAGCAGGTTTTCGATCGTCAGGACTGCCGGAGTTCGCCAGATTGTAGGCCATGGAAGCCATCGACGCAAGAGCCAGAGAATTATTCGGCTCCTGCTTCAGGACCTTGTTGAACTCCTGCTTGGCCGCGTCGTAATTTTTCTGATTATCGGGTGAACCGGCTCCGGGAACCCACTGAATCATGTACGACGTAGCTAGATAGAGTTGAGCATTTTGATTAGATGGATCGAGCCGTACGGCCTCTTTGAAATGCTTGACCGCGTCGGCATACTTATTGTTCTTGTATGACTGTACGCCCTTGTTCATCTGATCGCGAGACTGAAGTTTCTCGCATCCGGTGCTAAAAACAAGCAATCCGGCGCTTAAAACAAGCGTTAGTAACTTAAGTCTTTGCATTGTTTGCACCCCTGGTACTTACTGGCCAGCCTCGACCTTCGGCGTCATAATGCCGACCTTATCCAAACCAGCGCCCTTGGCATCGTCGATTGCGCGAGCCACATATCGATAGTCGATATCAGGATCGCCCTTAACAAAGACCACCTTAGTCGCACGCGTCTTGAAAATGTCTTCCAGCCGGTTCTGCAGGTCTGCCTCCTTAATGGGCTGTCCGTTAATCTCCATGCTCGTATCGCCCTTAATCTCAATCACGACGTTCGGGTCCTGATTAGGAGGAGGGGGCGGCAGATTGGGAGGAGGAGGTTGAGGCACCAGGGTGTCAAGTCCATGCGGAGTTAACGGTGTAATGACCATAAAGATGATCAACAGTACCAACAACACGTCGATCAGCGGAGTAACATTGATATCTGCTCTGGCTCCACCGGAGCCGCCAACTGCCATTGCCATAAGAGTTACAGACCTTTCCTGGTAATTTACAGACCTAAGCTTTTCTTTTTATCCTTGATCTCTTCCGTGAGCAAGCCGAGCTGATCGACACCGGCCAACCGGAGATTGTCCATGACATCGGTGACCCCGGAAAAACGCGCCCTGGCATCCGCGCGGATGTAGACGGTTTTGTCGCTGCGGTTAGTTTGCAGATCTTTCACTTTCCCGGACAGGCTATCGGGCTCCACCATCTGATTACCAGGGCTGAGATAGACCTTCCCGTCGCGGGTGATGGCGATGATGATGGCGTCTTCTTTATCAGCTTCCTGCATCTTGATGGGATTTCTGGTTTTCACCATGGTGACGTCCTTGCCCTTGGTCAACATAGGCGTGATGACCATGAAGATGATCAGGAGGACGAGCATGACGTCGACCATAGGAGTGACGTTGATGTCGGAAACAACGGGCGGCGCTTTCGCTAGTTTCATAAACTATATCTCCAATTTCCCTGACCTTCAACCAGCCGTTAGGAAGCGGGGAGCGGCGGAAGTTCCGCTCCCATCAACTTAGGTCCTGGCACAGGAGAGGGCAAATAATAATGCAGATCGACGCCCAAGTTACTTCGCCGCGCGCATTTCGCTGCGCTTGACGAAGTAATCGAGAAGCTCGGAGCTGGAATTTCCCATCTCCACGTCGAAAGCTTCCACACGGTTTGTAAAGTAGTTAAACAACCATACGGCCGGGATGGCTACAAACAATCCGACAGCGGTGGTGATCAGGGCTTCTGAAATACCGCCGGCAACTGCGCCTAATCCAGTCGACTTGGAAGTCGAAATAGAACTAAACGCGTTCATGATGCCGACTACAGTTCCGAACAAACCGACGAACGGCGCCGTAGAACCGATAGTAGCCAAGCTGCTGACCCCGCGCTTTAGTTCGGCGTGCACAATCGCCTCGGCCCGCTCGAGGGCACGCCGGGAGGCTTCTATATCTTCGCCGGAAAGTTCTGAACTGGCCTGGTGGGCTTTAAATTCCTGCAGACCAGCAACCACGACTTTCGCCAGATGGCTCTTATTGTAGCGGTCCGCAACCTTCACGGCTTCGTCGAGTTTGCCTTCGCGCAACGCACCAGCGACGGCGGGAGCGAATGCGCGGGACTGCTTTCTAGCCGCGCTAAAAGCAATCCACCGGTCGATGGCGACGCCAATCGAAATCGCCGACATGAAAAAGAGAATCAGAACGACGGCTTTTGCGAGGTAACCCATGTTGCCCCAAACCGAACGAGGGTCGAAGCTAATGCCGCCCTCTTCCTGAAAGAACCAGAATGCCCATACTTGCAATTGCAATATCATGTTTGTCTCCTAAGTTGATTCGATCTTAAACTGCTGATTTTACGCTTCCTGGGATTGGGCCGGAAAAGCGCCCGATCCCATCCGAACACCTGACTTATAACTTAAAAACTCTACCAACAGAAACTACTGACTCAAGTTGAAATTAACAATAATACTCGTGATCACTTGGACCGGTTCGCCATTCAAGACAGTCGGTTTGTACTTCCACTGCAACACCGCTTCTTTGGCCGCATTCACCAGCAGCGGATGGCCGTGAATCAACTGCAGGTTCTCGATATTGCCATCCTTACTGATAATGGCGGTAAACTCGACCGTACCGGAAACACGAGCGGATTTTGCAAGGGGTGGATAAACCGGCTGTACCTGCTTCACCAGCTTCGCTGCGGCAACATTGCCGCCGACCCGCACCGGACCGGTCGGCTTCTTCGGGGGCGGAGGAGGCGGCGGGGCCCCTGCCGTACCACCGAGGACACCTCCTAGGACTCCACCAACTGCGCCGCTTGGATCACCCGTACCGCCGACCACGCCGGAGCTGATGTCAGGCGGAGGCGCAGACTCCTTGATGTCATCTATCTTTTTAGGGATCACCTTGGGCGCGATTAGCTGATTAGCTACAAACTGCTTCACCACGACCCTTTTCGGTGTCGGCTTTGGCTGAGCCGGTGGAGGAGGAGGCGGAGGAGGAGGAGGCGGCGGAGGCGCCACCAGCATGCTTTGCAACTGGGCGCTGGGAAGCGTCTCAGTGTAAATGAGCGGAATCAGAATCAAGATGCCAATTAAGCCCATTTGCAACATCAGCGAAAACACGATGGTGTATTTATTCTTAGTCTTCTGGGTTCCGTCAACAAAAGTCTGGTCGAACATTGTGCCCTCATTTCAGCTCGCAACTTGCCGAGCCAGTTTCCTAATAAAAAACTATTTCGCGGTTTTCAATCCCTTGCCAACCGTCTTCGGAGTTCCTGCCGCTACCGGGGCACGAGGCACCCGGGCAGGCGGCGAACTGCCTTTTCGACGGCCTTCCGCCAGGTTTTGCCAGAAGATAAGAATCGGACTGGCGATAAAGACTGACGAGTAAGTTCCGACGATGATACCAATCACCAGCGCAAATGAAAAGCCACTCAACACCTGGCCGCCAAAAATCCAAAGCGACAGAGCGGTAAGAAAAGTAAGTCCCGAGGTCAAGATGGTCCGGCTCAAGGTTTGATTAATGCTGGCGTTTACGATATCAGAAAAGCTTCCGCGCATGTTGAGGCGAAGGTTTTCGCGGATCCGGTCGAACACCACAATTGTGTCGTTCATGGAATAGCCAACCAATGTTAGTAGAGCCGCGATCACCGTCAAATCAATCTGTTTATTAAACAGCGAGAACAATCCGATGGTGATGATGGTGTCATGAAACACTGCGATTACCGCCGCTACGCCATAGATCCATTCAAACCGGAAAGCGATATAAACCAGCATCGCGGCGAGGGCGATGAGAACGACGTTGACGGCCTGTTGCCGAAGGTCTTTACCGATTTTTGGCCCCACGACCTCGACGCCGCCAATATGGAATTGCCCCAGAAAAGCGCTGCTGCGCAGTACACTGATCACTTTGGGCGTGACACCGGCAACGGAGCTAAGCTCCTCGAAATTGCGAATCAGGCCGGAGCGCGGAGGCGTATCGCGATAGTGGAGAATCCGGCCGGCTAATTGCTGCACCTGTTCCCCGGATAACGCCACGCCCGCTTGCTGCAAAGGATCGCGCAGAGCATCCGCCAAACTCTCCTGCGTAGCCTGGTTCAGATCGAGTTTGCTTCCCGCATTAGGATTGAAAGTTGAATTCAACGCGCTTAACATATCGTTGCGAACGGCCTGCAAACCCGCGTCATTGCGCGCGCTGGTAGAGACAAGCACCTGCTGAGTATTGGTGATTTCCTGGACCTCGATCTCGCCCTTGATGCGGCTGTGAACCGCAGTCCGGATTTTATCGGCCGAAGGACGCTGGACAAAATTCACATTCATCAGCGCGCCTCCATTGAAATCGATACCGTATTTCGGGCCGTGCTTTACCATCAGGCTGACGAGTCCCGCCAGGGTAAGAAGAAGCGAGAATGCAATAAACGGCCATTTCTTGCCGAGAAAGTCAAAGTTTGTTTGCTTAAAAATTTCCATCGAGCTTCACAAACCGGCATCTACTACAAATAGACACCGGCTCTATATAAATGTTCCCAACTGAACAGAATTTTGCCGGGCGTAGCGCTAGCATTTTAGATACTGAGCGCCTTGACAGGCCTGGCACGGGTTAACTCCCAATCGAAGATCGTTTTGGAGACGAACACGGCCGTAAAGATGTTGGCCACCAAGCCAATGACCAGGGTGACGGCGAATCCCTTCACCGGACCGGAACCGAACAGGAACAGGATGGCGCAAGAGACCACCGTCGTGACGTGGGTGTCGATGATGGTGAGCAGAGCCTTGGCGAAACCGGCGTCCACCGCCGGGTGGGGCGATTTTCCGGCCCTGACTTCCTCGCGAATGCGCTCGAAAATCAGCACATTACTGTCAACAGCCATACCGATGGTGAGGATGATCCCAGCAATGCCCGGCAGCGTCAGCACAGCGTCGAAATAAGCCAGGCAGGCAATCAGAATTACCGCATTCAGAACCAGCGCAAGGGTGGCATTGATGCCGCTCTGTTTGTAATACACGAGCATGGCCACGATTACCGCCAGCACGCCTGCGATGCCAGCGACAAATCCTTGATGAATAGAATCAGCGCCGAGGGATGGGCCTACCGTGTTTTCCTGTTCGAATTGAATGCCAGCGGGAAGCGACCCGGCTTTCAAATTTAAGGCCAAATCTGTTGCTTCCTGCTGGTCACCAGCGCCCGAAATCCGGCCCTGGTCGAAGATCTGCCCTTCAATGTTCGGGGCGCTAAGCACTTTGCCGTCAAGCACGATAGCTAGGCGATGCCCGATGTTTGCGCCAGTGTAGGCGCCAAAGCGCTGCGCGGCATCCTGGCTCAAAACGAAATTCGTCTCCCAACTACCGGGCATCTGGCCCTGCTGCGGACGGGCGTCGCGAACATCCTGGCCGCGGACGACCGGATTGCGAGCCACCAGGTAAACACCGCTGCCGCGAGCATTCGGATCGGTGCCGGGCGCAGCGGGCGCGCCGATCAATCGAGTGCCCACTGGCAGAACGCCGCCGTTCTGGGCAAGCGCTTCTTCGCGGCTGGCGAACGGTCCGCCTTTGACATCGTAAAGCTCGAGCACGGCGGCCGTTTGCAGGATCTGCTTGACCCGGGCAGGATCGTCAACGCCGGGCATTTGGACCAGAAGTTCGGAATCGGCATCTTCACGCCGTTGCTGTACTGTGGCTTCGCTCAAACCGAGCGCGTTGATCTTGCGGTCGTAGATGTTCTTCGATTGGGAGAGCACCTGCTGCCACTCCTGCAAGGCTTCGGAGGGCTTCAGGGTCATGCGGTAATCGGTGGCGTTCACTGGCGTCAGAAGCCATTGAGGAAACTGATCGTTGACTGCGGTCCGCAGGGTACCGGCTTGCGTGCTGGGCACGCCGTGCAGCACTATGGCGACTTTCACGGCATCGGCCAGCGTCTTGGCCTCGTCCACATCGATAGAGCCATACTGCATGTTGGCTTTGCGGGCGGCTTCCTTCAGCCGTTCGGCATCGGAGTTGGCTTTGGCGTTGAAAGCATCCTGCTGCTTCACCTGGACGACTAGGTAAGTGCCGCCGCGAAGGTCGAGACCGAGGTGGATGTTCTTATTCCAGTTCGCGATCAGCTGCTGCTTGGAGGTGGGCAGTCCAATGATGCCGTAGAGGCAAACCAGAATGACGGCGACGATGAAGAGAAATTTGAACTTAAGATTACGTTGCATGTGCTCGAGACGACGATTCAGATCCGGAACTCAGCGCTGCGGCGGCCACCACTTGAGGACGCTAGGCCTTGGCTTTGGCGGCTGCGTCCGCCCCGACCAGGCTGGTGACGGAACTGCGAGCCACCTGAAGCTTGAGGTTGTCAGGCTTGATTCGAAGTATAAGCGTATCATCGTTCACGGCCACAATGGTGCCGATGATGCCGCCACTGGTGAGGACGGTTTGCCCGGCTTCCAACGCCTTCAGCATGCTCTTAGTCGCGCGCTGCTGGCGGCGCATGGGCATGAAGACCAGGAAGTAAAAAATTGCGACCATCAGTACGATGGGCAGCAGGCCCGTGATGAAGGATCCGGATGGGCTGGGAGTGGCGGTTTGCAAGAGCAGGAACGAGAACGGCATATTTATGTACCAGAGTAAACGCACCCGGATTCGAGTGTCTCCAAATAGTGGGGGAAATTTCCGGCCAGGATGGCGGAACGGATGCTTCGCATCGATTCCAGATAGAAATGAAGGTTGTGAAGAGTGGCCAGGGAGGAGAACAGAATCTCCCCGGCCTGGTAGAGATGGCGGAGGTAGGCGCGGCTGAAGGTGCGGCAGGTGTAGCAGGCGCACCGGGGATCGAGAGGCGTGCCGTCCTCCTGGTAGCGGGCCTGCTTAATCAGCACTTTGCCCGTGGATGTGAAGAGACAGCCGTTGCGCGCATTGCGGCTGGGCATCACGCAATCCATCATGTCGATTCCGTGCGCCACATAGCGGGGGAGCTCTTCGGGAGTGCCCACTCCCATGACGTAGCGCGGACGATCGGGAGGCAGAAGAGGCGCGGTGAGGGCGGCCATCTCCTGGCTGAGTTCCCGGGGTTCGCCTACCGACAGTCCGCCGATGGCGTAACCGGGTGCGTCGAGTTCGAGCAGGGCTTCGGCGCAAGCGACGCGCAGTTCGGGGAACATGGAGCCCTGGACGATGGGGAACAGGGCAGTATGCAGGCTCTTTTCGCGGCGCAGATAGTGGGCGTAACCCTGCCGCGCCCAACGCACGGTGCGCTGCATGGATGCGCGCGCGGCGGGAAATTCGGCGGAATAGGAGAGGCACTCGTCCAGCACCATGGCGATATCGCTTCCGAAGGCGAGTTGCACGTCGACGGTGCTTTCCGGAGTAAAGAAGTGTGGATCGCCATTCAGATGGGAGCGGAAGAGCACGCCCTCTTCGGTGACCTTACGCAGCGTGTCGAGGCTGAAAACTTGAAATCCACCGGAATCGGTCAGCACGGCGCGCGGCCAAGCCATGAACTGGTGCAGACCGCCGAGACGCTGGATGCGTTCGTGCCCCGGGCGGAGGAACAGATGGTAGGTGTTGGCGAGGATAATGCGGGCGTCCAGATCGTTTTCCAGATTGCGGGGAGTGAGGGCCTTGACGGTACCCTGGGTCCCAACGGGCATAAATACTGGAGTTTCGATGATGCCGTGGGCGGTGTGGAGCAATCCGGCGCGGGCTCCCGTGACGGGGCAGACCTTCTGTATTTCGAAGCGCAGGGCGGACATTGCTTTGGCTATTGTCTCGCGGCTCCGTGGCCACCTCGTCTTTGCCCAGGAAACTGTCTTGACGGGTCTGGTGGGCTGTCGAACTGCCGGCCCGATCGATGCCGCACGAAGCATTCCGTCCGCATCAATAGAATCAATCACTTAAATGGGGTCTGTCCCTATTGTTTAGGGTATTTTGTAAGATATATTGCTTTTCGAATTACTGTCGGTCGTCTCGGGAGATCATTTCGACTCAGTTTGCCGGGAGCAACTTGAATGCTGCTCCTCGATCTGATGATTCAGAGGACTTACTCCAATAGAATCAATGAGTTGAATGGGGTCTAGTTGAATGGGGTCTGTCCCTATTGTTTAGGATTTTTGTAAGATAGGCTACATTATTCTGGATGGGTTCAATCGCCTTGGGGAGAAAGAACTTTCACGAGGTAATTACGTCTAAGCTGGCGGACTATCTTCATGGAAACTCTTCTGCGCGATCTCCGCCATTCGGTTCGAATGTTCCGGCACGGAGGAGCTTCCTTTGTTATGACCGCCATCGTCGCTCTTGCGCTGGGCATCGGCGCTGACACTGCCATCTTCTCGCTAGTCAACGCGGTTCTCCTGAAAGAGCCGCCCTTCCCGAAGTCAAACCGGATCGTCATTTTCCAGACTAAAGGTACACAGGGCAGTTTCGGCGGTGCCTCGCCGGCAAAGTTTGCGCATTGGGCTCGCCAAACCGATGTCGTGGCAGACGTGGCCGCGTTCGGCGGCGGAATTGTGAATTGGACCGGAGGACAATTTCCGCATCAACTGAGGTCCGAGCGGGTCAGTTCTGCTTATTTCCGTCTCTTCGGCGTGCCGCTCATCCTCGGCCGCGCCTTTAACGCGACGGAAGACCGGCCCGGTGCAGCGCCCGTCGTCGTCATCTCGGAGAACCTGTGGAGAAGCCGTTTCGGCAGCGATCCCGGCATCGCGGGAAAGACCATAAACTTGGGCGGCGACCCGCATGTCATTACCGGAGTTGTGTCTTCGCGATTCGATTTCCAGGATTTCGGTCCTGCTCCTGAAGTTTGGGTACCATTTCAGCTCGATCCGAACACCCAGGATCAAGGCCACTACTTCCAGGCAGCGGGACGTTTGAACCAGGGCGTGTCATTAGAACAAGCCAAGACACGGCTGGATGCTTCGGCGAACCCTTATCGCCGGCGTTTTCCGGACGTGCTGGGAAAGGGAGTAAGTTTCGGCGCGGCCAGCCTGAAGGAATCGCTGGTCCGGGACGCGCAGAAATCCATCTGGGTGATGATCGGTGCGGTTGGATTCGTACTGCTCATCGCGTGCGCCAATGTCGCCAACCTGTTGCTTGCCCGGGCAGAAATCCGCAAACGGGAACTGGCCATCCGGGCGGCCTTGGGAGCGGGCCGTTGGCGGATTGTGCGGCAACTGCTGACCGAGAGCCTGCTGCTGGCAAGCGCGGGAGCGATCCTGGGAGTCATCTTGGGATTCGTAGGCATTCGGGCGCTCCTCTCGGTAAACACGGCAGGTTTGCCGCGCGTCGGCACCGACGGCAGCATGGTCTCACTCGACTGGCGCGTACTCTTATTCACCGTGGCGATCACGCTGTTGACGAGTCTGATCTTCGGCTTAGTTCCGGCCTTGCATTCCGCCCGAACGGATCTAAGCGCCACTCTTAAAGAAAGCGCAAGCCGCACAGGAAGCGGCTTTCGTCAGAACAGAACCGGCACAGTGCTGGTGATTACCGAGGTGGCTCTCGCGGCCATTCTGCTGGTCGACGCCGGACTGCTGATCCGCACCGCGCTGGCCATCTATTCCGTGAAACCGGGTTTCGACACTAAGAATGTCTTGACCATGCGCATGTCACTTTCGGGTAATTCGTACAACACCAGCGCGGCTATCGAACAACTCGTGCGCCGCGGGACGGAAAGACTCGATGCCTTGCCGGGCGTAGAACTCGCGAGCGCCGGGTGTTGCATTCCCCTGGAGGGCGGCTACGGGCTGCCATTCAAAATCATTGGGCGGCCGCTGCAACAAGGCCCGTTTCATGGCGGAGGCGGTTGGAAGACCGTTTCTCCTGGATTTCTCGAAGTCTTCCGCATACACAGGGTTCGCGGACGGTCCTTCACCGAACGTGACAATCATGCCGGTCCGCCGGTCGTAATCATCAACGAATCGATGGCCCGGCGTTTTTGGCCTAAAGGAGATCCGCTGCACGACCGCATCTTGATCGGCAAAGGCGTTATGCCGCAACTCGAAGCCGAACAGCCAAGGCAAATCATCGGAGTGGTGGCCGATCAGCGGGACGGCGCCCTGAACCAGGACCCGCAGCCCGAAATGTTCATTCCAAACGGACAGGCGACCGATGCTATTCAAGCGCTGAACGTCAAGCTGACGCCGCTGGCCTGGGTAGTTCGGACGAGGGGCAACCCCGACGCGGTTCGCAGCGCCGTCGAGGAGCAACTTCGCCAGGTGAGCGGACTGCCGGTATCCGACGTCCGCACGATGCAGGAAGTGGTCTCGCGATCGACTTCCCGGCAGCGTTTTCACGTGCTTTTAATGGGCGTCTTCGGCGGCGTGTCTCTGATTCTGGCCGCCATCGGGATTTACGGACTGATGGCCTATTCGGTGGAGCAGCGAACTCAGGAAATCGGAATCCGCATGGCTTTGGGAGCCGAACAAAAAGATGTCCGCGCCATGATTTTGAAGCGGGGACTGACGTTTGCGGTAGTTGGGGTGCTGGTGGGCATCGGCGGTGCATTTCTACTGGCCAGGCAGATCGCCAGTTTCCTCTTTGGGGTGACAGCTTGGGATCCGCTGGTGTTTATCACGATTCCGCTTGTCTTGCTTGCAACAGCGGTGTTGGCGGTATGGTGGCCGGCCGAGCGCGCGACCCGCGTTGACCCCGCCACGGCATTGCGTCAGAGCTGAACCGCCGGTCAGCCGCGCAGAAGAGCCCGTTTGCCGGGCGCGACCCATTTGTTTCTGGCTAAATCGGAGCAGTTGAGAGTTAAGCCGATGCGCATTACGGGTGCAAAACTCCTCGAAACAAGCTTCCCGGTGAATGGCAAGCAAGCGCACCCAGCCGATCGTGACAGTCTCGTTGTAGATATGTGACACCCCGTGCCGGTCGGCAAATTTCCTAATGCCGGACCGGGTGAGAACTTCAGCTTTCTTGACTGGGTTCCGGCGCAAGTAGAGACAGGCGAGCCGCAAGTGATCCCCATGCCGGAATCGCGAAGTCGGGAGTTTCGCGGCTTCGAAAGCTGAGAAACTCTTCGTCGGTCATATCAGCCGCACCGAAAATCAATGACATACCTCCGACAGGCCGTTGAGACACTGAACACCCGATGCCAGACGACTCTCAGAAAGATCAGCTCGCCTGGAGCGCCTTGAATGGTGCTCCTCGATCCCAAGATGCATATATGATCTGCTCTAATAGAATCAATGACTTAAATGGGGTCTGTCCCTCTTGTTTTGCTTTTTGTGCAAAATAACCTACTTTTTACGATTAAACACCAGATGCCAGATGACCCTCAGAAAGACCCGCGGGTTTACTTTGCCGCGGAGAGAACTTTTCTAGCTTGGATCCGGACTGGCGTCGCGCTGATGGGTTTCGGATTCGTCGTCGCGCGATTCGGGCTGTTCCTAAGAGAGTTGCAGGCGTCGAGACAAGGCCAGCTTCAGCACTCGCCAGGCCTGTCCCTTTGGATCGGCATCGCGCTTATCTTAATCGGAGTGTTTGTGAATGTCGCGGCCACAGTCAGGCAGGGCCGATTGATTGAACAGCTCAAGCGGGGAGAGTGGGACATTCAGCATCAGTCCCGGGTAGGGATTGCGATCTCCGTTACTCTGGCATGCGTCGGCGTCGTGATGGCTATTTATCTGTTAGTTTTTCGCTGAGTGCAGTGCAAAAGCTACGATGCTGCCGCCCGACTTCGCTTCATTCTTTCCCCCGCCGCAAACAATCGCCACATACTCGCGCCCATTGATGGAATAGACTGAGGGCGTTGCATTTCCGGCGAACGGAAGCACGGCCTCCCAGAGCAATTTGCCGGTCGCGCTGTCGTAGGCATGAAACTTGTTGTCGAAGCTGGTGGCCCCGATGAACAACAGACCGCCGGCCGTGGCAACCGGACCCCCATAGTTGTCGCTCCCGGTATTCCGCATTCCTCGCGCCGCCAGTTCGGGGTACTCGCCGAATGGAATTTTCCAGCGAATCTCGCCCTTGTTCAGGTCGATGGCGTTCAAAGTGCCCCAGGGCGGCTTGATGGGCGGGTAATTGTCCGGATCGCGGAACAGAATGTAGCCTTCGTTGCGATACTTCTGCCAGTTCGGATTGGCCTTGGCTGCTGCCTGGTCCAAGTTACCCGCATCCCGCCCAGTTAGAAGAAAGTCGACAATCTCGTCTACGTTGTGGCCCAGATAATCGAAAGCCGGCATGCGTCCGCCACCCTCGCGGACGAAGCGGATGATGTCTTCCCGCGAACGGCGCTTGCCAATATCGACCAGAGAAGGAAACGTCGGAGGCGCACCCTGCCGATTGCTGCCATGACAGCTCGCGCAATTGTTCTGATAGAGCGATTTGGTTTCATGCGTGACCATGCGAATGATCCAGGGCTGCTCGTTCGAGTTCACATAAAGAAGCCCGCTGGCCGGATCGAAGGCTGCCCCTCCCCATTCAGCGCCTCCGTCGGTGCCCGGCATCAGCACTGTTCCTCGCAGGCTGGGTGGGGTGAACATGCCGTTCGAATCGAGCTTCTTCAAGTGGGCAAGGACGGAGGCATGAGCTTCAGGCGTGCGATCCGTCACCATGTCTTCGGAAAACTTCTGCCGTGCGAAGGGCGGCGGCTTGATGGGATAGGGCTGCACTTCAGAAAGCTTTTCGCCTTCCAGCGGCGAGGGCAGCGTCTTCTGGTATCGAACCGGGAAAAGCGGCTTTCCTGTACGGCGATCTAAAACGAACACGTATCCTGTCTTGGTTATCTGCGCCACGGCCTCTACGCTCCGGCCTTCCCGGATGACCGTCACCAGGCTGGGAGGAGCCGGGAAATCGAGGTCCCAAACATCGTGCCGCACGCCTTGAAAGTGCCAGATGCGTTTGCCGGTCCGCGCATCCAGAGCCAGCACGCAATCGGCGAACAGGTTATCGCCAATCCGGTTTGATCCATAGAAATCGAACGACGCAGATCCGGTGGCGGCGAAAACCATCCCCAGTTTGGGATCGATGCTCAGCCCCGGCCAGGCATTGGCGCCTCCCGAAAATCGATACGCATCCCTGGGCCATGTGTCGTAGCCGTATTCACCCGGAGAGGGAATCGTGTGAAAGATCCAGCGCATCTTGCCGGTGTTTACGTCGAAGGCGCGGATGTGGCCCGGTGTACTTGGCAGCGTTTCCGGAACGGTGCTGCCCAGGATGATCAGATCCTCGAAGATCACGCCCGGGCTGCTTGCGCTGATGGTCACCTTTTCCGGGGGACGCCCCAGCTCTTCGCGGAGATCTATGCGGCCGCGCTTGCCGAAACCCGGCAGCGGTTTCCCGGTGCGGCGGTCAAGAGCGTACAGATAGTGACGGTAGGTGAAGAAGACGCGATCGCGATAGACGGTAACTCCGCGATGCCGGAATCGCCGCTTCGGGTCCGCGGGATCGACGGGGTTGAAGCTCCAGCGTTCACGCCCGCTGCTTGCATCGAGCGCCACTACTCGCATTTTCGGAGTGGTGGCGTACAACACACCATCCACAACAATCGGGTTGCTCTGCATCTCCGACCCTGGAAAAGCGTCGCGGGAATCATACGACCAGGCGATCTTCAGTTGCTGGACATTCGCCCGGTTGATTTGTGTCAGCTCTGAATAGCGAATGTTGTTTCGGCCTCCATTGACAGGCCAATTTACATCCGCGGCACGCAGGCCGAGGGCGAGCAGAAAACACAGGACCAAATTCGACGTCACAGAGCTTAGAGTCTAACTTATACCCGGCTATGGGATACTCCGGAAGCATGAATCTCCGGCTCTCGAGTGCAGCGGCGTGTTTGCTCCTGCTGTCTGGCCTCGCGGGGAGCCAGAATCGGCAGGGCGAACGGGCAGCGCCGTTTGAAGGCACGTCGCTTCTGGGGAAGAGGCTTTACGGTCTACCCGATGACGGCTCTATTAAAGCGGCACAGCAGGGTCTCGCAGCAGATCCCAAGAACCTACAGCTAATTCTTAAGCTGTCGAAAACGCAGGCAGCCAGGCGGCAATACCGGGAGGCGGTAAGCACCTGCACCAGAGGTCTGGAGTTCGCTCCCCGTGACGCAGAACTCTTTCTCGAACGGGGACATCGGGAGCTTGGCTTGCGGCTGTTTAAGTCTGCTGCGGCGGATCTCCAGCGGGCTGTTGAACTGGATTCAAAGCTTCTTGACGCGCACTACCATCTGGGAATGGCGCAATACTTTCTGCGCCAGTTTGCCCCGGCGGCGCAATCGTTCCGGCGCGCCGTCGATCTTGCGAAAACCTCCGACAGTGTCATTGATTGCTCGAACTGGCTGTATGTCTCGCTGCAACGCGCTGGTGAAGATGAAGAGGCCAGGCAGGTCCTCATCCGGATTACACCGGAAATAAAAAATCAGGAGCCGCATCTGTACTTTTATCTGCGGCTGCTGCGCTTCTATCAGGGAAAGCTCTCCGAAAGCGAAGTGCTTCCTCCCAAACCGGCGGGACCGGCGGACATCGAGGGTGAGCTTTCATTCAACACAGTTAGCTACGGCGTTGGAAACTGGCACTTGTATGCAAAACATGACCGGGCAAAAGCTAGTCAGCTCTTTCAGAGTGTTGTAAAAGGACATGCCTGGAACAGTTGGGGCTTTATCGGATCTGAACTGGAGTTAGCGGAAGGCAAGTAGCATCCGGCCAGGGGAATGGGCTCAAAGACACGAGGCCGGATACCCAGTTGCCCGTAGAGATTCGGGATCTAGCGCCGGGCCTTTGGATCTGGCGTCTGGAAAATCCTGACTGGACAGCCAAAGCTGATTGGCAACCGCTCGTCACCTGCACCTGCGTAGAGTCGGAAGGGGAGACGCTGCTTCTGGATCCGCTTGCGCCGCCTCCGGGTGCGGCTGAATTTTGGAGACGGCTCGATGTCCACCCGCCGACGGCGATCGTCATTCTCAAGCCCGATCACGTTCGACATGTCGATCAGTTCGTACGCCGCTACCGTGTTCCCGCCTATGGGCCAAGTCTTTTCTGGCGGGATGACATTCCCGCTACCGATTTAACACCGATTGAGCCCGGCACAGAACTCCCAGGCGGAGTGGTCGCGCTTTACGACGGCCGTGGCAAGAATGAGACCCCCCTGTGGCTGCCGCAGCAGCAAACACTGGTATTCGCCGACGCCCTGAATGCGCCATCAGGCGAGTTGCGGGTTTGGGCGACTCCTTGGCACCGCGAGCGCGCGTTGCCCGCGCTGAAAGAACTGCTGAAGCTCCCCTTTGAGCGCGTAATTATCTCGCATGGCGAACCGGTACACACCCGCGCCGCTTATGAGCGCGCCCTCGATCTGCCGCCCTGGACTACACCGTGACTCTCCCCGCCATCGCATTCAGGTCACACGGAGAAGCAATCCTCAGCCGGAGAGTATTACGTCTGGTGGTGGAAATCCCGAATCCGGCGCTTGGATGTTCGAAAAGCGGATGCTCCGCTAGTGATTGTGCATCTAGAGCCGAAATGCGCCAGCACACACCCGGAATATTACATGTAAAAATCTAGCGGCTCATCGCGAGAACTCGACGCGAGCGTAAATGGTAGCCAACGACAACGAGTCGTGTGCTAAGGAAATCGTCTGATGAAGTTCCCGGTAGGTGGTGATGGACCAGCGGTCCGGTTCTTCGCGCACCAGGTGTTCCACCAAGATACGGTCTTGCGCCACGAAGATCAGGTGCCGCAAGGAAGGAATCGTTCTATATGCGGAACTCTTGAATCCTCGGTCATAGTCCTGTGTAGAGGGAGAAAGCACCTCGACGATCAACATCGGGTTTGTGACCGCCAAAGCCGAACCCTTCACCGCGATTGTCTGCGGAGAACCACAAACGACAACGGCGTCCGGATACACTGCCACATCCTCTAATTCGATGTAGATGCTGAGCTTGCTTCCGTAGACTTCGCATTCTGGAAATGTCTGGAGCAGCCCCGCGCCCACTTGTAAGCAAAGGCGCTCGTGGGTTGGAGACGCGGCCGCAATCTCCCAAACCTCTCCGCCATGAAATTCATGCAGGACAGCGCTGGACTGTTCCTGCTCCAGATACTCTTCGAGTGTTAATCGAGGCTGCGGTTGTGTCGCCATTTTTTTTGTGAACTCAGGCAGTGGGCTTTCGCCTCGAGGCTTATTTCTCCATCTCCTGTTTCCGGCTCTTCGCCGTCTCGTAGTGGTCCCTTTCCTTAATCAACCATGATCCACTATCGTGCCGACCGGCCAAGACTGGCGTGCAGATTCAACCCAAATAGGCTGTGATTGGTTGACGGCTAATCCTTATGCTTCTTACCGACGAGGAAATTGATTTTTACCTGATAGCGAACCTCTCCACGAGGCTCACCGGGCTTCCGTTCATCGTCTGGATCTCGCAACGAGGAAATGCCAAGCACGACATTCGGGTAAAGGTGTCTCGCGGTCCAAAGGCCGTTCCTGAAGAGATGGTAAGTGCCGGTCTGCGGCCTGCCGTCCACGTGGTTGCGGGAGAACTAAAGTCTGAAGAATTCGATGCGCTCCGCTCCTGGATGGAACTGAACCGCGATGTGTTGATCCGGTATTGGGGAGGTGAACTCCTGACAGACGACGCGTTGAGTCAGATTAAGCCTGTGTGACTGAGGCTTTGCCCCGGGGGCGGATCGAAATGAAACCTCTACAGCAAGAGCCGGGCTTCGGTTTAGTCGAACGAGCAGGAGCCTTTGATCGTCAAGAACAGTCCAAATTTGCGGCTTGCTTCCAAAATGCGGCTGGCGATTTCGGCGAGTGGCCGGTCAGCAAGATCACACAAGCTCTGCTCGATGTATGCTAATTGCTTTCCCGTAGTGCCACGGTCCCAGTCGGAGGCGAGATCGTACACGCGTCGGAACGAATCGAACCCACTGCTTCCTTGATACTCGCTGCGTCGTTCCGATTTGCCGATGAAAGTAGTCCCACCGATGACCAAGATCCGTCGAGGCCGGATTTCGCTTTCTACGTCGGATCTGGGCTGCTCGACGCGAAGTCAGTCCTGTTCATAAGACGCCCTTCAGCCAAATCGAAGGCCCTCCAGCAAACCAGTATTGCTTCTTTTGATAGACGACCGGGCTAGTCGTAGTACTCCAGACCCAAGTGTGTAATGAGATCTTCACCTTGCATCCAACGTAGGGTATTTTTTAGTTTCATCAACTGAATGAAAATATCGTGCTCCGGATACAATCCTTCAGCGGTCATCGGTCCTTTGAAGTAGAACGACAGCCACTCCTGAATCCCTTTCAGCCCCGAACGCTGCGCCAGATCGAGAAATAGCACCAAATCAAGCACCAGCGGAGCAGCCAGAATCGAGTCCCGGCACAAAAAGTTGAGCTTGATCTGCATTGGATAACCCAGCCAGCCGAAGATATCGATGTTATCCCAGCCTTCCTTGGCGTCGCCGCGTGGGGGATAGTAGTTGATTCTTACTGCGTGATAAAGGTCTTTGTACAAGCCGGGGTAAAGATCCGGTTGCAGAATCTGCTCTAACACTGAAAGTTTGGTCTCTTCTTTTGTCTTGAACGAGCCTGGGTCTTCGAGCACTTCGCCATCCCGATTTCCTAGAATATTGGTTGAGAACCAGCCATTCACTCCCAGCATTCTGGCTTTCAATCCCGGTGCGAGCAGGGTTTTCATAAAGGTTTGCCCGGTTTTGAAGTCTTTGCCGCAGATGGGTACCTGATTTTGCTCCGCTAACTTGAGCAGCGCCGGAGTGTCCGTGGTCAGGTTCGGGGCTCCATTGGCAAACGGCGTCTTCAGCTTTAAGGCAGCGTAGGCATAGATTTGGCTTGGTGCAATATCAGGGTCATTGTTTTTAAGTCCTTCTTCAAAACTCGACAGCGTTTTATGCACTGCTGACGGCCTGTGGAATACCTCTGTCGATCCGCACCAGATCATCACCAGCCGATCGCACCCGTTCTCCGCTTTGAACCGGTCGATATCGTTCATCAATAACTCCGCTAGCTCCATCTTGTTCTTGCCGGTCTTGAGATTTGGACCGTTGATTCGCTTCACGTAGTTCTGGTCGAAAACCGCTCTCATGGGCCGGATGCAGGAAAGCTCTTTCCTCAAGCCTTCGAGTAGCGGTGCTTCTAATACCCTTGCATTTACTGCGGATTGGTAAGCGGTGTCTTCATAAATGTCCCAACCGCCAATCACCAGCGACTCGAGCGGAGCTAGCGGAACGAACTCGCTGATTTTCGGAGTGCGCCCGTCGGTCCGTTTTCCCAGCCGGATGGTGCCCAATTGGGTTAATGATCCGACCGGCGATCCTAGTCCCTTCTTGACCGCCTCCACGCCGGCTATGAAGGTAGTGGCAACCGCCCCCAAGCCCGGTATCAAGACCCCGAGTTTGCCCGTCGCCGGCGCGATGTTGACGTTCTGTTTCGATGGCATTTAGTGCTTCTCCTTTAAGTCGATGTGCACTTGCCGAGCGCCGATTTTACTGCACTCGTGTGCATAACTTCAATGAAATCTTCGCTATACTAGCATCGAAATGTCACAGGGGATGAGCAGTTGCGTATCGACCCTGATCGTCGACGACGAAGAGCTTGCCCGCGACGAGCTGGCGTTCCTTCTCAGAGACTTTTCTGAAGTGGAAATTCTAGATTTGGCCTGCAACGGTCTCGAGGCAGTGAAACTGATTGAGGAATGGGAGCCGGATCTCGTTTTTATGGATGTTCAAATGCCCGGGCTGGATGGCCTGGGAGTGATCAGTCAGCTTCGGGGCAAAGAGACTCCGCTGCCACACTTCGTCCTGACTACCGCATACGACCACTACGCGATAGAAGCCTTTCGTCTCCAAGCCCTCGATTATCTTCTGAAACCCATCGACAAAGATCGTCTGGCCGAGGTGGTGCACCGGGTACGCCGGATGATCGAGGAACGCCAAGCCATTACTGCGCCGGATCCCGGTACTGCGCTGGAGGGCGGTGTAAAGCCGAGTCTACATCGAAACAAGCTGCTGGTCCGCGCCAACCAGCGTAATCTGATTGTCGATGCGCAGGACATGGTGTATGCCACTATCGATGACGGTTTAATCACGGTAGTAACTGCGCAGTTTGAAGGCCAGTCGAACTATCGCACTATTGAAGAACTGCAATCCAATCTGGACCCTAATCTGTTCTGGCGAGTTCACCGGTCTTTCCTCGTGAATATCGACAAAATCAAGGAAGTGATTCCATGGTTTAAGTCTAGTTTTCAGCTAAGAATGGACGACCGCAAAGGTACCGAGATCCCGGTCAGCCGCATTCAAACCAAACGGCTGCGCGCCTTATTGAAAATTTGATTACGCCGCCTGAGCTTCGGCTAACCTGCAGACCTCCTGCACCAACGACACAATCTCTTCGAACGAATCGCCTTTTCTGCAAAAATGGCAGGCTCCTAATTCCGCAGATTTGCGACGGTCCTGCTCGCGATCCATAGTGGTGAGCATCATTACGGGCACATGCTTCAAGTCTTGGAAACTCTTGAGACTTTCGAGCAGTTCAAATCCATCCATTCCGGGAAGCTGGATATCCACCAGGATGACGTCAGGACGGGGAAACGAATCCGTTTCTCTCAGAAGATAGAGGGCCTGCCGCGCATCCGCAGCGCGATGAAGCTGGACCTCCGGGCACGACTCCTCGAAAGCCATTTTCAGTAGGAGCGACATGCCGTTGTCGTCCTCGACCGTGAGAACATTCATAGACACTGTGAACTAGATTATCTATCCCCAAAGCTGAAACGCAAATTCTTTTCTTAAAAAAATGTAACGGACTTGCCTTCACGTTTTTCAATGGCGGATACCGGCGGTCTTCGGTTTCAGCTCGAAGCTCCTTCTCAGCTGGGAAACTTGCGCGACACCCTGCCTCCTCATCTCCTCGGCGATCTGACCGGCGATGATGACAGGAGCTCGCGGGTCGACGAAGGTAGCGGTGCCCACCTGTAACGCTCGAGCGCCAGCGCGAAGGAACTCGACCGCATCGCGGCCGTTCGAAATACCGCCCAGGCCAATCACGGGAATGCGCACCGCATCCACTGCCTCGTACACCATCCGCAATGCTAACGGCTTAATGGCCGGTCCGGACAATCCGCCGAGTCCGTCGCCAATGCGCGAGCGGCCGGTGGCAGGGTCAATTGCAAGAGAAATGACGGTGTTGACCAGTGAAATGGCATGACCGCCGCCTTCCTCGACCGCTCGGGCGAACGGCTGGATGGCGGCAACATTGGGAGAGAGTTTTACAATCACCGGACGCCTGGCAATATTGCGAATCCGCTGAACCAGGCTGAAGGTGGCGCTCGGATCGCTGGAGAAGAAGATCCCGCCCTCCTTCGTGTTGGGGCAGGAGATGTTCAATTCGTAAGCGGCTAAACCGGCGGCATCGTCCAGCTGGCGTATGGCTTCTTCGTAGTCTTCAACCCGGTACCCGAAAACATTAGCGATTAGAGGCACGTCGAACGCCTGCAGCCTGGGGAGCTTATCGCGAACAAACGCGGTTACCCCGACGTTTTGCAATCCGACGGAGTTCATCATGCCGGCTTCGGTATGCCAGAGCCGGGGAGCGGCGTTTCCGGCGATCGGTTCCCGGCTCAGGCCTTTGGTAACGATTCCGCCCAGCTTGGCAAGATCCAGAATGGAAGCAAATTCCAGTCCATAACCGAAGGTGCCGGAAGCCGCTAGAACCGGATTGCGCAGCACTATGCCGCACAAATTAGTCTCCAGCGGATTCATGGAAACTGTGCAGTTTGTGGGCGGTCCGTTCGATTAGCCGCCAGGTTTCACGAATATCTTCTTCAGCAGTCATGAAGTTCCCGATAGCAAGACGGAGCGTGAAGCGATCTTTCAGCACCGTGTGCGAAAGATAAGCGCTGCCCGTGGAATTAATCTCCGCCAGAAGCTGCCGATTGAATTCGTTGCCGGCAAGATGGCGGAAACAGACCAGCGAAAAGGGAACTGGGGCGGCAACTTCGAAATCAGGCGAGGATTCGATCAGCGCTTTCAGCAACTGCGCCAGACGCAGCGATTCCCGCAGCATCGCAATTACGCCTTCGCGCCCGTAGTATCGGAAAACGAACCAGAGTTTCAGGGCCCGGAAGCGGCGTCCCAGCTGCACGCCATAATCCATGTAGTTAACGACGGCGCCATCTTCCGCGGTCTTCAGAGCTTCGAACGACAGTGCAGAAGCGCGGCGGAAGACTTCAGGATGCCGGGTGTAAAGAACACTGCAATCGAGGCCAACATACATCCACTTGTGCGGATTCAACACCAGCGAGTCGGCACGCTCGACGCCATCGAAGACCCAGCGCATTTCCGGAACGGCCGCTGCCGATCCGCCGTAAGCCGCGTCGACGTGCAGCCACATGCCATACTTTTCGGCCAGTGCGGCGATCTCGGGAATCGGTTCCACGGCGCTGGTAGAGGTTGAACCTACCGAAGCGATGATGCAGCAGGGGCGGTAGCCCGCGGCGATATCCGAAAGAATGGCCTCCTCGAGCTCCCCGGGCTGCATGCGGAACTGATCGTCCACCGGGATTCGCCGGATGTTATTTTGCCCGAAACCCAGGGTAATCGCTCCTTTTTCAGCCGAGTTGTGAGTGTGTTCTGAGGTGTAAACAATCAGGCCTGGCCGCATGCCCCGGGTCCGGCATTCCGGATCCATCCGTTCGCGGGCCGCGCCGATCGCCTGCATGACTCCGATGGAAGCAGTGTCGTAGATGATGCCGAACCACTGCTCGTCGAGCCCCAGCCACTGGCGGAGCCAAGTTAGAGTGACGGTCTCCAACTCGGTTGCGCCGGGAGACGCTTTCCACAGCATGGCGTTGACGTTGAGACCGGCAGCGAGGAATTCGGCTAGAATGCTGGGCGGCGTCGCGGAATTCGGGAAATAGGCGAAGAAGCGCGGATGATTCCAGAGTGTCAGCGCCGGGAAGAGCGTAGTTTCAAAATCCCGGAAGATCTGATCGTAGCTTTGCCCTTGTTCCGGCGCCGACTTTGGAAGTTGGCTGGCCAGATCACCCGGCTTTACGGAGGTGGTGACGGGATGCTGCCGCACGTGACCGAGATAGCCGGTAATCCAATCTGCGACCTGGTGCGCCGCCTGCCGGAATTCCTCTAATTGCGCTTCCGGAATGGGAGAGTCGGCTGATTCGGCTAGTAGAGCTGATCTTTCTTGGAGGACAGGTTCCATGCGATAGGTCTTACTGACCATCCTACGTCCCTTTGGCTGCTTCGTTCGGGAAGGCGAATTCCTCTCCCAAATGGCGCGCGCATCCGGCCCTTTTTGTGCCTCTCATGATTGCAGACGACGAATCAGGGCCGCGGTCTCGGCGTGCCAGCCGGAAAACCAGGCCCTGAACTGCTCCAAGCTGGATTCCTGCGCTGGCGAGAGAGGCAATCCGGGCGGAACCGCGATCCAGCCGCGAAGGGCCGCGGTTTGCCGGATGATGAAGGTCGCGGGAAACCGTTCGAGCCAAGCGAGGTATTCTGAGACTCTCGCGTCCAACTGTTCGGCATCGTCCAATTTACCCGAAAGCACTCGATCGTCGAGCGCGGTGATAAGTTCCGGCAGAGCGGCGGCCACTCCGGATATCGCACCATCCGCCCCGGCCATGCGCGCCCGCCGATAGATTGCTTCGTTGCCGGCGAGCAACTGAAATTTCCGTTCTTTGCGCAGCTTCAAAAGAACCTCTAACATTTGCCCATCTCCGCTGGAATCCTTGATGCCCGCGAAGCGGCCGGATGCAAGCAGCCGCAACGCCGAATCCTCTGGAATCGGGCTGGTGTACTGCGGAAGGTTGTATAAATAGACCGGAATTTGAGCGGCAAAGAAATCCGCGATAGCGTTATAGAACGCCTCGATGGAAGCGCCGTCGTAGCGATAAAAATAGGGCGGCATCACTGCGATTCCGGCCGCGCCCGAATGGATGGCGCTCTCCGCCAGGGCGATTACGCCCGCAAAATCGGAATGCGAGACGTTGACCAGCAGCGGAGTACGGCAGCGCCGGACCGCCAAGCCGGCCACCCGTGCCCGTTCCTCCAAATCGAAGTGCACAAACTCACCGGTCGAGCCGAACAGAACTAGGCCGGCCACACCGCCTGCCTCCACGTTGTCGATGTAATCCAGCAGTATGCCGGTGTCGGCCTCCGAAGATGAAGGCTTCCGGGGAGTGACTAGCGCCGCATACACACCCGAAGCTGGCTGGCTTGACTGGCGTCCGCTCATGAGTCTCTAATTTAGCGTTCCTTGCGATTGCCGAAAGCAACAGAGAACATATCTTGAGGATCGAACAGGTGCCGCGGATTGTAGTTCTTCAAAGACCATTGCGAGTCCGCGTGGAATTCGACCCCGAGGAGAAATCCCGCCGGGTGACTGGTTGAGTGGCGAACCACGCCCACAAGCTCGCTTTCGCCGCAGCGTACCGAGATCTCGATCCCGGACAGAAGCGGGCAATCCAGCATCAGGCAAATGCCTGAAGGCGAAATGTCTTCCAGGTTGGCAACTTTGTGACGGGTGCGTCCGCCTTCAGACCACACTACCTCCACCAGATCGGCACAGAAAGAGCGGTTATCGTTTCTTCGGTCTTGCATGTTTACTCCATCGGCGGAAAAGGCATTCTTCTTCAGGCGGAAATGGAATCGCCGCGGTCTCTAGAGTACGGTAAGAAGAATAAGCCGTACGGCCTAGCTGTCCACCGCCGATGGTTTCGGCGCAAATCCCGATGACATCGCAAACCAGCTTGCCGGAGTCCCCCAAGCCGCCCAATCACATCCTGAGCATCGTCATCCGCGTGGTGTTTTTCATGGCGGCGGTTACGGTCGGGCTGCTGCTGACGACTGCCCCGCTGGTGGGCCTCTTCGGTCCGGTGGTGGCGGGGACCATCGGGCTCTGCGCTACCGGATTGGCCGCCAATCTGCTGACCATGCGGATCTTTGATCGCCGCCCCCTGGTGGACATCGGGCTTCCAATGAACCGGGCCTCGCTTTACAACCTGGGGCTTGGTTTATTGCTGGGCATTGGCACGGCGGCTTTGATGCTGACAGCACCGCTATTGGCCGGTACGGGTCATCTGGTGACACGGCCGAATGCCGAAACCAACTATGTCTCTCTGCTGTTCTATCTGTTCGCTTTATTCGTTGCGGCGACGGGCGAAGAACTGATTTTCCGCGGGTATGCTTTCCAGTTGCTGGTGCAGAACCTGGGGCCGTTCGGCACCATTCTTCCGGTGAGTGTTCTGTTCGGATTCCTGCACTCGTCGAATCCTCACTCTACCGGTCTGGGAGTAGCGAACACCATGTTGTGGGGCATACTGCTGGGTGTAGCTTTTCTGCGCAGCCACGATCTCTGGCTGCCCATTGGCCTGCACTTCGGATGGAATGTTGTGCTTCCGCTATTCGGGGTTAATCTCAGCGGACTTACAATTGACATAACGAGGTATTACTACCGATGGGACTTGGCACCTCTCTGGAGCGGCGGCAGTTATGGACCGGAAGGCGGGCTACTTGCGACAGTTTTTATCGTGGCGCTGTCTGCCGTGTTGTTGAGAGCGCGCGTGAAGCCGCAGATGGCGGGAATCGCAACCAACTTAAACGACTCTCCGTAGGAACACTAGCGCGACTGGGCCGCCAAGGCCTGCTGAGTGCAGTTGCGTCCGCTCTGCTGCTGTTATCCTTCCCGCTTCAGGCAGAGAAACTCAGTTTCGACGAGAAGCTGGAGATCACGCGCGGACTGAATGCGGAATACGCGCTTCTACGGGTTGCGCTGCCAAGATCGAAGAAAGCCCTGGCAATTCGCAGCAGCGGAGATCTAGACCAGAAGAATTGGGACAAAGCAATGGATGAAAATGGGCCGTCAGGGCGGGTCGGCGACGAAGTACAGATTACGCGCGTAGACATCCAATCGAACAAAATCGTGCTCGAGATTAACGGAGGCACTAGCAGCGGCCATTGGTACGACCATGTGCAGGTGGGAATGGGCGGTTCGACTTCGCCCGTTACTTCCGGGCAGAACCGGCAAACTGCGCAAGCCAATGGATCTCATATCGCACTTGTCTTTCCTGGGAGCGTACCTTCGTTGAAGGCCTCCGAGGTTCGCGAACTCCTGAAGCCGATCTTCGACTTCGAGAAGCATTCTGCGGCGGAACAGTACGTCGATCGCCTTCCCGAGCCCATCAAAAAGGCAATTCAGGAAAAGCATCCCATTGAAGGCATGGATAAAGACCAGGTACTACTAGCCCTGGGCAGGCCGCGAAACAAGAGCCGCGAAACCAACGAGGCGGGCGACGAATTGGAAGACTGGATCTACGGCGACCCTCCCGGCAAAATGACTTTTGTGCGCTTCAGCGAAGGAAAAGTCATTAAGGTCGACGACTCGTATGCCAACGTCGGGGGAATGACCGCTCCCCCGCTGCCGCCTCCCCGCTGAGGGAGGCAATTCATCGCTGCGAAGGCCGCTAGAATTCCACTTATGACTGCTGCTGACTCTTACAACCTCCAGCGTTTTGTCGAAGCTCAAGATCCGGTTTTCGAGCAGGTCTGTTGGGAGTTGCAGTCGGGCCGCAAGCAGGGACACTGGATGTGGTTCATTTTTCCCCAAATGCAGGGCTTAGGCCAGAGCGAGCTTGCGCGCAAGTTCGGCATTTCGTCTCGAGGAGAAGCCGAAGCGTATCTGAATCATCCGGTGCTCGGCGACCGGCTGAAAGAATGCGCCAAGCTTGTGAATGCGGTCGAAGGCTGCTCCATCGAAGCCATTCTCGGATATCCGGACGATCTCAAGTTCCGGTCTTCTATGACCCTGTTTCATCTCGTTGCGCCCGACGAGAAAATCTTCGAAGCTGCACTGCAGAAATATTTCAACGGAGAACCGGACCGGAACACGGTCGATCTTCTATAGATATACTCCGGAAGAAATGTGGCGTTCGATTCTGCTGCTTGTTTCTTTTTCGTTTGTATTCGGGGAAGGCAAATTCAAGGACTGGAAAGTTGTTGGGGGCGGCACAGACAATCTTCATTACTCCTCCCTGAGCCAGATCGATACTGGCAACGTAAAAGACCTTCGCATTGCATGGCAATTCGACAGCGGCGACTCTTATTCCGGTTCCGATGTTCAATGCAATCCCATCGTTGTCGACGGCAAAATGTTCATCACCACGGCCAAGCTTCGCGTTGTGTCCCTGGACGCCGCGACTGGCAGGGAATTGTGGAGTTTCGACGGAGTTTCGGGCAGCCGCGCTCCGCATCCGAATCGCGGACTGACTTACTGGACCAGTGGTAATGAGCGCCGCGTTTTCGTCACCATCCGGTATGAGTTACTCGCTCTGAATGCCGATACCGGTAAGCTCGTCGCGGATTTCGGTGATAACGGGCGCGTGGATCTGCGAGCCGCTTTCAACCCTCCACTCCGCGATACCTCAATCAGCGTGACCAGCCCCGGCGTAATCTACCGCGATCTCATCATCCTGGGCAGTTCCGTTTCCGAGACTTTGCCGGCCACCCCGGGTGACATTCGCGCTTACGATGTCAAAACCGGGAGGCTCCGGTGGACTTTCCACACCATCCCCCATCCCGGCGAATTCGGGTACGGGACATGGCCGAAAGATGCGTGGAAAACTTCGGGAGCGGCCAACAATTGGGCGGGTTCGGTAGTAGACGTGAAACGCGGACTGGTATTCGTCCCCACTGGTTCCGCCGCTTTCGATTTTTATGGGGCCGACCGTCATGGCGACAATCTGTTTGCGAACTCGCTGATTTGCCTGGACGCCGCCACGGGCAATCGCAAGTGGCATTTTCAGGCCATCCGGCACGATGTTTGGGATCTCGATTTTCCTGCGCCGCCGCTGCTGCTGCAATGCATGCACAACGGCAAACCTGTGGACGCGGTAGCGCAGCCTGGTAAGAGCGGATATCTCTACGTTCTCGACCGCGAGACTGGCAAGAGCCTTTTCCCGTTAAAAGAGATTCCTGTTCGGCCTTCACCTGTCGACGGCGAGCTTCTGGCCAAGACTGAACCTGTCCCAAGCAAGCCAGCTGCTTTCATAAGGCAAGACTTCAACGAAGACACAGTCACCAGCCGCAGCGAATCTGCCCATGATGCAGTGCTTAAGGAAGTACGCACGCTCGATCACGGCGGATTGTTTGTTCCGCCGAGTCTCAAAGGGACCATCCGCTTCCCAGGTCCGGCAGGAGGCGCGGAGTGGGGCGGAGGCGCTTACGATCCGGAAACCCACCTCTATTACTTGAACGCGAACGAATCCTCTTGGATTATTAGAATTGCTCCGGCGGCTAATCTGCAGCGCACAGCGCTTGCGAGTTCGCTCTACAAAGTGAAGTGCGCAGGCTGTCACGGCGCCGACAGGAAAGGCGCGCCTCCCGAATACCCCGCGCTCAATGCGCTTGCCGGCCGGCTTACCGACGATCAGGTTTCGGCCATCTTGCACCATGGCGGGGGCCGCATGCCGGCTTTCGCTTCTTTGGGTGATCCGGCCATCACCGGGCTTCAGGATCTGCTTCTGCGAAACGCAGATCGGGAAATCTCCATTAAAAGTAGCGCGGTGTCTCCCGGCTTGAAGTATGGATCCGAGTCGTTCCGGAAATTACTCGATCCGGAGGGTTATCCTGCCAATACTCCGCCTTGGGGAACATTGTCCGCGATAAATCTCGACAATGGTGATTACGCGTGGAAAATTCCGCTGGGAGAGTATCCCGAACTCGCTGCTCAAGGGATCAAAGACACCGGTACGGAAAATCACGGCGGCGCCGTTGTAACTGCCGGCGGACTGCTCTTTATCGGCGCGACGCATTACGACAATAAGTTCCGCGCCTTCGATAAAAAGACCGGGTGCCTGCTTTGGGAGACCGTTTTGCCTTACGCCGCAAATGCTACTCCGGCGGTTTACGAAGTGAATGGCAAGCAGTACATCGCAGTAGCCGCGGGCGGAGGCCGGGAGCGGCCGTCGAGCGGACTCTTTATCGCCTTTACGTTGCCTTGAATGGTCTCAGCGGTGCGCTGGCCTGAAGCTCCAGAATTTGGGAGGTTTGAGGTATCCTCGCATCGTGCTTGCCTGGCGAGAACCTGGCGAAATGCAAATCAAGGCATTTGGGGGGTGCCGCTATAGAGCATCTTGGCGATCCAATCGGAAAAAGGCAAAGCGCAAATCGATAACGCTCGAATTTCCCTATCAACGTCGTATTCAACGCGCCGGATCTTCGTACTTCCGTTGTCAATCAAAAGGTATGCGGCGCGGCGATCGCCATCGTAGGGAAGCCCGACACTTCCCGTGTTCGCAATGGTGAGTTTGCCTTTGGCAGGGTGGAGATTGCGCACAAAAGGTCGATGAATATGGCCAAAGACAACAAGCTCTCTCCCAAGAGATGCATACGTTTTCTCCAACTCGGAATCGCTCGCTTCACATCCAGGTGATCGCCAAACGCTCTCGGGGCTAGCATGGACCACTGCGAAGCGATCGGAAATCTGAAGCTGTGGGAAGCTGCACATCCACGAGATCCTGTCTTTGCCTAATATCGTTGAAGTAGCTGTGGCCCTTTCGCGGACGGCGGTCCAAAGGCTTTGGGGTGCTGAGGACTGACGTGCAAAATCGTTGAGGGATTCAGGTCTTGTGTAGATTTCGTCAGCATTCCCCAAGACTCCCGGCCAACCAAGATCGCGAATCTGGTCTACAACGAATGCTGGACTAGAGCCGCCATCGGCAAGATCGCCGCCGTGAAAAATCAGATCGGGAGCGGTGGCCCGGAGATCCCTAAGAATAGCTTCCAGCGCCGTCTTATTACCGTGAACGTCAGATACAATTGCAACACGCATCGCCAGCCTCCAGACAACGCAATATTCTCACTGAAGCGAATCCGACCGCTCTTATACACCTTGGACGAAATCCCGAACTCCTGATTATCTTTGAAAGCGGCCGGGCCACCGGTCGCTGCCCGTCAAGTTGCCGCAATACGGCCCGGTGATGCTCAGCGGCGATGGAGCGCACTTCATTACCTCCATTCCAGAGACCCCACGTTAATACAGGTGCGCAGCAGACCGGGGAGCCGATGGCAAAGATCGATCAGATGGTGAGCATAGAGCAAGCGAAGTTGTGGATCAATCACGACATCTACCAGAGTTCGACTATTCCCTACGCTCCACAATCCGTTCAGTAGCACTGCCAAGTGGCGTTCATCGCCGAGTAGCAGCAGAATTCCGTAACAAAACCTCAAGCATAGGAGTTCCTATTATTATGACCATGATTACCCTCGCCAACCGCGGGGCTGGGCCGACAGAAACGCGCGCTGAGCATCGCCCGCCGAGGGTGCGATGTCGTCCTTGACTTACCAAAGCCGCCAGGAAGACGCGGAAGCCGTTGCCGCCGAGATTCGAGCCGTGAGCCTTGAGGCGATTGCCTTCTAGTTCGACACTGGAGATATCACCGCTTCCAAAACCTTCGTGTAGCGCCTAAGGACGGCGCTACGCGGGACCTGCCAGCGCGAGACATTCGATTATCTCGTGAATAAATGCCGGTCAAGCGGGAGAGCCAGCGACCGAGCCGAACCACTCCGCCAGCATTTTCCAATCCATAAATGAGCCTGAACGGGCAGTTTGATACCAGTACGAGATGAGCCTGAAGATTGATGTACATTCCAAAGCGGAGCGAGCCTGAAGAGAGTAAGGAAGCAACTGCGGAAGAGAATGTCCTTTCTGAAAGTAATTGGGGAGCCGGGGATGGGTCTAGAGGGAAGGGGGAGGCAGTTGATCCCCCTTCCCCGGCCAGCCATGTATTAGCCGGCGCAAGCAGGAAGGAGCCACTTTTCACGACTAGATCCGGACGCGCTTGAGTACGTCGAGTTTGGCTTTTTGCATGAGCTGGGCAGCTTCTGTATCGCTGTGTCGAGATGCTTGCAGGTGGAGCAGTGCGGTGGTCAATCCCGGTTTGAGGCATAGCTGCCAGCGCGGCAGGGACGATAGTTTTTCGAAAGGTGTGCGGTAGCCGTCGGCCGCATACACGCGGCGCGTGCGTCCGCGTCTGCCTGGCTTGAGCCTTTTGGTGAACTCGATCAACAGCTCTTCCAGCATGCCCGCCACATTCTGATTGATGAACTCCGATCCGTTGTCGCAGTGGAAGCCCAGAATGCGGTATGGGAACTGATGCAGGATTGCTTCTAGAACCGGAATCATATGCCGCTCGCTGATCGTCTCCACGCAGCCAAAGGCCTGCCATTGCGTGACAGTGTCGACGGCATGGATGTGATAAACGCCTGCTTTGCCGTCGTGCTGCCCCGGATGCACGGTATCGACGCGCAGATACCCTGGCTTGCCTTTGGGATCGGGCTTGCGTCGCTCGCCAATGGGAAATCTGCCGGCTCTGCGTGGGCTGTACGCGCACCCGCTGCTGGCGGTACACAGTGCTCCGGCGCAGGTTGTAGATGTGCGAAACCGAGATCTGTGACAGCCGTTCGTATTCTGGCTTGCCAAACACCTGGTGTTCGCGATGCAGAATGCGGCGCAGCGCCGGACCGCTCAGATCCTCGTGCGCGGCATCGGTGGCGGCTAAAAGATGAAGGTCTTCCCTCCGATAGCGGCAGACAAAGCTGGGCCTGCGCGCCGCTTTGCGCTTGATGGTTCGAAGCTCCATCCACTGTGCGATGAGCCGAGTCGTCTGTGCCCGGCTGACGGCTGCTACCTTGCCCAAAAATTGCCTCACCACTCCCCGCTCGCGCTTGCCCAGCTTGCTGTAACTCTGCTGTTTCAGAACGGCGCTGATGAAGTTGTACTTGGCCTCCGCATCCTCGCTTGTCCAGCTGATCTTTCGGCTGCCAGCCAGCAGATCCTCCATTTCGCGCAAAGTGAGCTTTTCCAGGTCCTTCATGCTGATTTGCATTCATCAGCAGCTTCCCTCTTTCAGGCTCGTCTCGTATTGGAATCACTTTGCCTGTTCAGGCTCGCTCCGCGTTGGAATCAACCCGCTCCTTCAGTCTCATTGCGCGTTGGACAATTCTGTGCGATTTTTTCAAAGGAACGGATCTGACAGCGCCAGACAATAAAGGAGGAATCGTTCGGCTCTTCAATCCCAGAACCGATTCGTGGCCGGATCATTTCCGTTTCAACGGCGCGGCGATTGATGCCCTGACATCAGCCGGGCAACCGACAGTTCGACTGTTGAGATTCAACGATCCTTATCGTTTGGCAGAGCGAAGGCTCCTGGTCGAGACCGGCAGAATTCAAACACCACCAGACAGAATTCCATGAGACACCGGATCGTGCAAGCGGGACAGACTGAGCGCTACCCGACCACAAAGCATACGCCTGCACAAATGAGCCGGGACTCAGGAATATATTTCTGTGTTTTCCGGGGATTGCCGTCCGCAATTCGACGGATAGATACCTCAGAACACCCGTAGCGCTCACCGATTACCGGCAGCAAGTCTCAGCGGTGCAGCTTATCAATTTTGTAAACCCGTTTGCGAAATGCCGGAACAAATTCGGTCAGGAAATTTACTCCGAAATCCGCGCCGACGATAAACGCCCCGCGGATCAGCCCATCGCCCACGCTATTATTGCTTGCCGGTTGCCAGGCATTGGTTAGCTGGCCCGCCCCGAACGCACTCACCAATCTGCTGTAAGCAGGCACGGCATCTCCGTCATCGTTCTTAGCCACAAATACCTGCTTAATGACGTTTCCCAAGCGTGCTTTAAACCCCTTGCTTGTGCTCGGGAAATAGCGCGGATCCTGGTGGAGTAAGGTCTCCATACCGAACAACATGCCCTGCCGGGACGCACTCGTTCCAAGGCTCGATGCGAATCGCTTGCCGTATGCCGATGCTCCGCCGCCCCATTCTTCCGGAGTATTGTTCCATTGCGCGATGCCGGCCGAGAAGGCCGATCCTATGATTCCTCTAACTAAAAATCCGCGGTAAAGCCGGTAATCGAACTTTTCACCCGGAGTCAGCGCGACTGCCGTATAGGTGTTGGCCAGAACACCGGGTTTTGGGGGGACCGGTTGCTTGATTGCCTGACCCTCTACCGAAGGTGTACAAAGTGCGATCAGCAGCAGCGGGCAAGAGAGTTTGGGTAAGAACACTGTGACATTCGATGCAATTAAAACGGTGGAGGGTTTCATTTGGGATTTACCGTGATCACTCAGGATCTTGAAAGAGCCTGATGCCCGCTATTCCCAATGCGCCAGCGGCCATACACTCATCCGTGTTGTCCCAGGTGACGCCTCCCAGAGCGAATACCGGTGTCCCGAGGGCGCATGCGGATCGTAAAGCCTCTATGCCAACTGCCGGAATTTTTCCCGGCGAGTCAAAGACCGGGCCAAACGTCACAGCATCGGCGTCCGCGCCTCGAATTTCTTCCAGCGTATGGCAGGAGCGGAATACCAGCATGCCAGGCAGCTTGATACGCGGAGCCTTCGCGGGCAAATGCACTCCATCGCACTTACAGGCAAGAGCCACGTCGGCCCGGGTATTTACCAGTACCTTGGTCGAGAGCTTAGGTGCGGAGGAAGCTCGCGCTTCCAGCACCGCCAGTGTGAACTCGAACAGTTCACGAGCGCTCAGATTTTTCTCGCGAATCTGCAGGTAGTCGATGCCCAGGCGAAACTGATCGCGGATAATTGCGAGCAGCGCTCGAAAGCCGCCGGCCGCCTTCCTGTCGGTGATGTAATAGCGTTTCATCCGATGAAGTGCATGGCGGCAGGACGGATGTGGATCGTAAGCTGTCCGGATAATTTCAGCTTTGAGCCAGCGTTTCCGCGCACCAGGACGGCGACGCCGCCGGATAGATGCACGCGGGTGCCGGCTGCCGTATCCTGCATTCCCAAGACGGTCAGCTTAAGCCCGCCCACGGCTTGATCGAGTTCCGCTGTCAGCACTTCGGTTTCCGACTCACGCACACATAGATGCCCGCGGTCGCCCCGCAGGTGGCCCGGCAGATACGGACCCTCAATGAATTGATCCACCACTTTCAACCTGCTCGTATTACGGCCCGGATCGAGCGCCGTGATCTCGGCCGGAAGTAGATTGAATATGCCAAGCGAACGTGCGGCTGCCAGCGTCAGCGGACGCGTGAAGATTTTCCTGGCGGCCCCTGATTCCACAGCTTTGCCTTGATCCATCAGGCACACATAATCAGCCAACCGGAAACACTCTTCCAACTCGTGGGTCACCAGCAGAACGGGCACTTGCAAACGCTCCCTGGTTTGGGAGAGCACCGCATAGAAGCTTTCTTTCAAACGGCTGTCCAGGCCGCGGGTCGGCTCGTCGAGTAAGAGCAGACGAGGCTCGCTGATCAGAACGCGCGCCAGGGCGGCACGCTGCTTCTGTCCGCCCGAAAGCTGGGCTGCTTTCCGTCCGGCCAAGTCCGCCAGTTCAAAACGCTCGAGCAGTTCTGCAATTTTGCGCCGCCGGTTCAGCGTTGCCTTCTCCGGCGTCTTAGAGAGATCCGCGGCAAACTGCAGATTCTGCCGTACCGTCATGTGCGGGAACAAAGCATGGTCTTGAAAGATGTAGCCGCATCTACGGTCGCGAGGCGCCACATGCAAGCCGCTCGCGCCATCGAAGTAAATCTGTTCGCCGAGCATGATCCGGCCCTCATCGGGCCGCACAAAACCGCCAACGCAGTTTAACGAGAGTGACTTGCCAGAACCGCTGGGTCCCACCAGCGCGGTGATTCCTGCTTCTGCCTGGATATGAACGTCGAGCGTAAATGCAGAAGACTCGCGCGTAGCTGGGAGGAACTTTTTAAGCCTCGCATCCAGACTCATAGGGCGCTGGCCCGGCGTCCCCGGCTGAAGTAACTGCCCGGCCAGAGCAGCGCCAGCGCGGTTAGCGATACCACCGCTACAAGCGTGCGAGCCAGCGCTCCGTTACCGGATTCCACCGCATCGTAGATCGCCACCGACAGTGTTTGCGTGCGCCCAGGGATATTGCCTGCCAGCATAATGGTCACGCCGAAATCGCCCAGCGACCGCGCGAAGCTGAGAGCCCCCAGGCTAAGCAGTGCGCGTTGAGAAAGTGGCAGGGTGATTCGCCAGAAGGTTCGCCAATTCGAAGCCCCCAGGCTCTGCGCAGCCCATTCATAGCGTTGGTCGACGCCCTCCAGAATGACTCGCGCAGCCTTGATGTAAATGGGCGCGGAATGCAGGAAAGCCGCGACCACCGCCGCTTCCGCTGTAAATACCAGCGGGTGGCCAACCATGTTCTCGTAGAGCTTGCCCAATGGTGACTCGCGGCCCAGCAGAACGAGCAGGTAATAACCGAGTACTGTCGGAGGAAGAACCAGTGGAATCGTCACCAACGCATCCAGAAGGCTCTTGCCGCGGAAGTCTTTGTGGGAGAGCAGGTATGCGACTGGAGTTCCCAACGCCAGCACACCCGCGGTCGCGCTGCAGGCTACCCGCAAACTGAGCAGCAGGGGAAACCAGTCAATCGGCTGAGCGGCCATACGCAGACAAGCTTCCGATTATAAACATCCGCACTGCGTTTGCTCAGACAGCCTTCGGTCCCGCTATTGGCGCAGGCCGCATTGTGTACTCTGTCACGGTTTGATTGTCGTCCCTCTCTCGCATCTGCTGGTAGATCACCTTTGAAATTGCCAGCACTGGAACGGAAAAGAACATGCCGGGAATTCCTCCCAGCGCTTCGCCCGCCAAGACACCGAACAACACCAGCAAGGGGTGCATTTCAATGCCCGAACTCATCAGGTAAGGCTGCAGAACATAGTCCTGAAACAGACGGAAGGCAGCCCAGAAAACGAGAATCCAAAGCAGGCCGCCCGACCCGGTAGCGATGCAGACCGCCATCAGCACTACCAGCGCTCCGGCCGGGCCGACAACTGGAATAAACTCGAGGACTCCTGAGACTCCAGCCAGCAAAAGCTCATAGGGATAATTGAAAACACTCAAGAAAATGGCCCATGCAGTGAACGAGGCGACGGCCAGCATTACCAGGGCTCGAATATAGTTGCGCAGCACCGCATGAATGCCTATCAAGATCCGATTAAAGGTGCGTGTATCATCCGGGTCCTCAAGAGTGCTGAGCAGAGCCCGGCGCATGGTGCGCGCATCTTTCAGGAAGAAAAATGCCAGAATCGGTATCAAAATGATGGGCAGCAGCGCTCCCAAGCCCGAGAGCAGTTTCGATCCCGCGTCCCGCAAGAAAGGCACCACACTGGTTTCCAGGTTGGTGGCTGTCCGGCTGAGCACGGGAATAACCTGCTCACGCATTGGCTCCAGAAATGACGGTAAAGGCAGTTTCGCCAGATTGCCGCTACTAACCAGGCCCGGGAGACGGGTAGCGAGGCTCACCGCCTGCTCAGCCAAAACCGGAATGAGCTGAAAGCCGATCAGCACCAGAAAACCAATGAAAGCGCAGTACACAATCGCCAGCGCAAGTGTGCGGCGCTTCTTGATGAATCTTTCCACCAGGCCAACCAAGGGGGAAAGCATATAGGCGAAGAAAATCGCCGCGGCGAAGACTACCAGCGTGCTTCTTATCGTCCAGAAAATTGCCAGGAACAAGGCGAACAAGAATATCGTCCACGAAACTTTTAGCGCCTTCTTGTCGAGCCCCATCATCATTAATTGTTAGACTCCCTTGCTCCTCGCAGGGTTTTCCCTTTTTCCGGACAGTAGGAAGATATTCCTATGCCGGAAAAACCGAGCGATCTGCGCCGCCTATCTCGAGAGATAAGTGAACTCGAAAAGAAACTCCAGGCCGGCGGCGGCCCTGGAAAGATCGAGAAGCAACGTAATGAAGGCAAGTTGATCGCTCGTGACCGGGTAGATCTTCTAAAAGACCAAAATACCCAATTCCTGGAGATTGGTTTGCTCGCTGCCTACGACAAATACAACGGGACTGCTCCTGGAGTTGGTGTTGTCACGGGAATTGCAACCGTAGAATCCCGGCCCGTGGTCATTGTAGCCAATGACGCCACGGTGAAAGCAGGCGCGTGGTGGCCCGAGACAATCACAAAGATTCTGCGCGCGCAGGAAATCGCCATGCGCAACCGGCTTCCAATCGTTTACCTGGTAGATTCCGCCGGCGTTAATCTTCCGCTGCAGGACGGCATCTTCCCGGGCCAATATGGAGCCGCCCGCATCTTCTATTACAATTCGCTGATGCGCCGCCGCTTGCGAATTCCGCAGATTGCGGCCGTAATGGGTCCCTGCATCGCCGGGGGTGCCTATCTGCCGGCGCTAAGCGACGTAATCATTATGGTGGAGGGAGTTAGCTTCATGGGATTGGGCGGTCCCAACCTGGTGCGCGGCGCAATCGGGCAGGTGACGGAGGCCGAGACTCTGGGTGGGGCGCATATGCACAACAGCGTCAGCGGCGTGGCGCACTACCGCGCAGCCAACGACCGGGAATGCCTCGATCTGATTCGAAGGCAAGTGCGCGACCTGCCCGGTTTGACGCCCGCCGAAGCTCAATTCGTTAGCCCGCCCCGCATACAAGACGACAGCATTTACGACGTTCTTCCCTCCGATCATCGCCTCCCTTATCGCATAGAAGATCTGCTCGACCGCATTCTCGACGGCGACCCTGTCGCCGAATTTCAGGCGCATTTCGCGCCGGAGTTCCTCTGCGGCACAGCCCGTCTGCACGGCCGAGCCATCGGAATCATCGCGAATCGCCGGGGTTTTCTGAAGACGCATTCCGGTCCGCGCATTGGAGGCATTGTCTACGCCGAATCCGCGCGCAAAACCGCCTACTTCGTGGAATACGCCGAGCGCGTTCGCTTACCGCTTCTTTACCTGCAGGACGTCTCGGGTTTCATGGTTGGTGTCGCGGCTGAAAACGAGGGGATCATCCGTGCCGGAGCGGAGATGGTGGAAGCTATGGCCTGTGCGACCGTTCCGAAGATTGTTTTGACATTGAATCATGCCAGCGGCGCCGGCTATTACGCTATGGCGGGCCAGGGTTTTGATCCTAATTTCATCTTCAGTTGGCCCACCGCTCGCATCGGCGTTATGGAAGGGGATTCCGCTGTGCAGGCCATCTATGGACCTGAACTGCAGAGATTGCGCAATGCCGGGCAGCCTGTGCCGCCGGAACTGGAAGACAAAATCGCCGGGACTCGCGCTGACTACGACCGCTGGCTGGATGCAAAATACGCGGCGGCGCGCGGCCATTGCGATGCCATAATCGATCCCATGGAAACCCGTGACATCCTGTCGCAAGCCTTCGAGGCTGCCTGCGCGAGCCGCGACACGGAGCATTTACCGCTGCAACTGCTCGCCTGTTCAGACGCTTACGGGAAGTGATGTAGCATAACGGCAGAAATGCAAGTGCTGCTTGAATCGCAACAGCGAGTTTTGCGAATCACCCTGAATCGTCCCGAGAAACGTAATGCGCTCAGCATGGATATGTGTGCCGCCATTGTGCAAGCGGTCGACTCGGCTCAGAGCGACCCCGGCATCGGCGCTATTCTTCTCTCCGGCAACGGCCGCGTTTTCTGTGCCGGCATGGATATCGAAGAAGCTATAACGCTCGAGAGCGATCGGCTGGCCGCTGCGCATGAGCAACTGTTTACCATGGGACGCCGTTCCCTTAAGCCTATTGTGGTTTGCGTGAACGGCGCTGCTTTAGGCGGTGGCCTGGGCCTTGCAGCTCAGGGGCATATCGTCGTCGCTTCCTCCGGCTCCGCATTTGGCCTCCCCGAAGTTAAGGTTGGACTCTGGCCGCTTCTGGTTTATCGTTCCATCGAGGCCGCGCTTGGCCCTCGCAAAACGCTGGAGTTGAGCCTCACCGGCCGCCTTTTCGATGCCGATGACGCCTTCGCCTGGGGCTTGATCGAAACCATCTGCCATCCCCGGGAAGTCTTCGACCGCGCGCGCGGCCTGGCCACTGACATTGGCAAAGCTAGTCCGCAAGCGATTGAATTGGGGATGACTTACCTGCAACAATCGCGTGAAAAGCCGTTTGAGAAAGCGGGCGACCTAGCGAGAGATCTGCGCAACCGAATGATGGGTACTCCGGATTTCCGCGAAGGGTTGGCCGCGTTCAAAGAAAAGCGTGAACCGGTATGGCCCAGTCTTCCGCGCTGACACTGTGCCTGCTGTTGGCTGCTTGCGCCGGGCCTTCCGCGGCCGGCCCGCCCACGTTTTATCAGGATGTCTTGCCAATTTTGCAGGAGCATTGCGAAGCTTGTCATCGAGCAGGTGAAATGGCTCCTATGCCGCTTCAAACCTATGCGCAAGTTAAGCCGTTCGCTCGCGCCATGGCAAAGGTCACCGCCGCGCGAACCATGCCACCGTGGTTTGCCGACCCATGCTGCGGCCGTTTTTCCAACAACCCGTCATTGACGCCGGAACAAATCGCGGTCATCGCAAAGTGGGCTGACGCCAAAGCTCCTGCAGGTGACTGGCGCAAAGCTCCGGAACCGCCTGTGTGGACCAAAGGCTGGAATATCGACCAGCCGGATGCCGTGTTCCGCATGCCGGCCGCCAAGCAGCTTCCGGCCTCGGGCGACGTACCTTATCAATACATCATCCTGCCGACCCATTTCAAAGAGGATCGCTGGGTGCGCATGGCCGAGATCCGTCCGAGCAATCGCATGGTGGTGCATCACGCGGTTGCTTACATTCGTGATCCCAAGTCTAAGTGGCTGCGCGGCGCGCCTGTCAACAAGCCTTTCAGCGCGGACGACTTGCCGGAGGGTCCGCTGCGCCGCGACGCCATGTGGACCACCAGCGACATACTTCTGGTCTACGCGCCCGGGAGTCAACCTGATCGCTGGCCCGAAGGCTATGCCAAGCTGCTGCCGGCTGGTTCCGACATTGTTCTGCAGATGCATTACACGACGCATGGCATGCCCATGACTGACCAGACCAGCGTGGGCTTGGTTTGGTCAAAGCAGCCACCGCGCAAGCGCGTTCTATCGCTGCAATTGACGAACGACCGGTTTCTGATTCCACCGGGTGTGGACGACTACCGTGTGGAAGTGCATGGCACTATCCCGAACGACGCGCTGCTGCTGAACTTCTTTCCGCACATGCACCTGCGCGGCAAGACGTTCGAATACAACCTGCTGCGGCGCGGCGAAAAACCGAGGACGCTGCTGCGCATACCGCACTACGATTTCTATTGGCAGCTCAGTTACCGATTGGCCGAACCTATTCCGTTGAAGGCCGGAGCGACGCTGCAAGCCATCGCGACCTTCGACAATTCACGCAACAATCCGCATAATCCCGATCCCGATTCGGCCGTCCGCTGGGGTGAACAGACCTGGGCGGAGATGATGGTGGGCTTTTTCGATGTCGCGGTGGAGCCTGATGTGGATAAGGAGAAGTTCTTTGTGCGGCGGGAGCCGAAATCGCGTTTGAGTGTACAGAAGTAACAGAGGAGTTCTGAAATGTTTCACCTGGGCTAAATGCCTTCTCTTGGTATCCTCTCAATGTGCTAGACGTACATACAGCTACCGACCCATCTTCGGTTGCAGTCGACACGTTGGCGAAGTTGGCTTCGGTCGCAGGTGTTCTGACAGGGGCACTATTCTTAAGCGGCTTTCAGTTCTTTGGCACGATTTTTGGGAAGTTCGGCGTTCAGCCTACCATGCTTGACCTTCCGTCCTATTACTACCTTGTGGGCGGGTTGCCTGCAATGCTTGTTGTAGGTGGGAATGCATTCCTAATCATTCTGGCCTGGAGGTTAGCGAATCTTAAGAACAAAACACCGTGGTCAGTGCGTACGATATTGGTCCTATCCGGGAGTCTCCTTATTCTGGTCCTAATTACAGTTACTATTGTTGGCAACCAAATCGCGAGCAAATGGATGAAGTCAGGCATAGACCCTGTTCAGATTGTGTTCAACGATTCGGTGGCGTCTAGAGCCAATCCTTTGTTGATAGCTGCAAACGCAAAGGGTAAGCTAAACTTGCTCATCGAGACAAAGGACATTCTCGTCCTGTATCACGAACAAGGTCCGGGCGTGATCTTGACCTACACTATCACCCGATCCGAAGTGTCAGTCATTCGAAGAATTCGCCTCAATGGACGTCCGGTTACGATCAATTCGACTGGGCAGACTTCGACTGATAGATAGCGTAAATCCTCTGTAATTGAGTGCCGGCAATCGGCGGTAAAACTTGCCGTCAGTAAAATGTGACGATGAACAGGCATCTGGAGATAAACGACAGCTTGGCGGTGTCTCTAATAGCATGATGAGAAAGCGCACTACTTCTTCTCCGATCTGATTTTCTTCACAGTATCTATCGCTCGCCCCACCGGTACATCGTTTTGGGGATGGACAACAATAACTATGAATCCGCTTGCCGGGTGCTTGAGATTGCGATGGTCTCCTCTGGCCGCATCGAGAGCCACGCTATCTTGGCGATCGGTGGACACAGGCCTGGGCCTAAACGTCGAGGATCGAAGCGAGTAGGAGCCTGCCTGCGGCAGCAAAATAATTAATCCCCCTTTCTCATTCCCCCAGGGAAGCCGGGGCGGGCGGGTTCCCCCCACAAGAGGGGATTCAACCCGCTCCGCAGAATCCCCCTTGTGCCATCCCCACGTTGACAGCCCCAGCATGAGAGCCTAAAGTTGTCGCTATGGAAGTAAACCCCACACCCGGACAGCAAGCCTTTATCCGCCAAGCCATTGAAAGCGGCCGTCTCAACCGGCCCGAAGCGGCGGTGGAAGAAGCCTTGTCCTTATGGGAAGAACGCGAACGCCGCCGCGCCGAGCTGCTGGCCGATATCGATGAAGCTAGAACCTCGCTTGTACAGGGTAGGGGTCGAACCATCACCAACGAAGAAGAATCCCGCAAACTGGCCGAGGACGTTAGACAACGCGGCTTGGCCCGTCTCCATTCCACTGTGCGCTAATGCCTGCGTATCGGGTATCCGAGCAGGCTCAGGCAGACCTCGACCGCATTTGGCTTTACGTCGCGCAAGATAGCAGCAGCATCGACATTGCCGGCGCGCTAGTGGAAAGCGTCACCGCCCGATTCTGGAGGCTGGCATGTCAGCCATATATGGGGCGCAGCCGCGAGATAGATTTAGGGCCGAGCCTGCGAAGCTTTCCCGCAGGCAATTACACCATCTTTTACGAGATCGAGCAGAACAAACACGTGTATATCCTGCGAGTCATCGATTCGCGGCGTGATGTACCCACGCTATTTCCCAACCGTTAGGGGAGACTAGCGGAAGGCTTACCCGTGCCATATAGCGACTGGATAGGTGAAGAAAGTGGCGGGCCCTTTAGCCCTCCGGAAAAAACTCTTCAGGCGCGAACGAGCGTTGGACAACTTCGCGCAATTCACCAAGGGAAGCAACTACTCCATTGCCCATCGCCTGGGTGAGCGCGTTGCCTACCGCGGTGGCTTCCGCCGGACCGGCAACCACCCGCCGTCCTGTGACGTCGGCCGTCATCTGATTCAACAAGCCGTTGCGCGACCCGCCGCCCACCACATGAATGACTTCGATGCCGCGGCCCGAAAGCCGTTCTAAGTGCTCGAGCACCTGCTTGTAACGTTGGGCCAAGCTGAACAGGATGACACGCGCCATCTCGCCCGGACACTTGGGGATGGCCTGGCCGCTCTTCCTGCAGAACTCGATGATGCGCCGCGGATGATTGCCCGGCGATACGAATTCGTCCAGGTCGAGAATGGTGTCGAGTTGCCTGGCGTTCGCCGCCATCTGCATGAGTTCCGAATAGCTGAACTCCTGGCCGGCGCGAGCCCACGCCCGGCGGCACTCTTGAAGCACCCACAGGCCTGGAATGTTCTTCAGAAAGCGGATGGTGTTGTCCACGCCCACTTCGTTAGTGAAGTTAGATGCTAGTGCTTCCTCATCGATGATCGGCGTCCGCGTTTCGATACCCATCAACGACCAGGTACCCGAGCTGATATAGCACCAGGCATCATTATCGGAAGCCGGCACTGCCGCGACCGCCGACGCCGTATCGTGCGAGCCAGTTGTGTAAACCAGGCATTCGCGCGTTAAGCCGCAGCGCTCCGTCACATAGGGCAGCACGGGGCCAAGTTCGCTGCCTGGATCGATTAGTTCGGCGAAGAAGCTGCTCGGTATGCCGAGCTGGCGCAGCATATCCGTTGCAAAACGTTTCCGCACAGGATCGTAGAACTGCGAGGTGCTGGCGATGGTGCGCTCCGCCGCAAAAGTTCCCGTGAAGAAATAATTGAAAAGATCGGGCATAAACAGCAGCTTGGAAACGCGCTCCATCATTTTGGGAGCATCGCGCTGATACACCCAGAGCTGATAGAGCGAGTTGATGTGCATGAACTGCACTCCGGTCTGGCGGAAGATCTCGGCACGCGGCAGGCGCTCGAAGACTTCCTCAGGAACGCTTTCATTGCGGCGATCGCGATAGTGCCGAGGCGCGTGCAGCAGTTCTCCATCCGCGCTCAGGAGCCCGAAATCGACGCCCCACGTATCGATGGCAATCCCATCCAATTGATCAACAGCAGAGCCGGCCGCGCGCAGGCCTTCGCACATCTCATGGAACAGGCGTAGCGTATCCCAATACAGGCCGGTTGGGAGTTCCACGGGAGCGTTGACGAACCGGTGCATTTCCGTAAGCTCGATGCGCCCGTCTTCCAACCGGGCTAACATCGCCCGTCCGCTCTCAGCCCCGAGATCGAGCGCAAGGTAGTGCCGCTTCATCGTTCGAGAATATAACGTCTCAGGATCGGCACACGGGAACAGAAGACGCCCCTATCCGGTCTTCTCGTCTTCGCTTTCCCAATCGCCGTAAATCGACGCCACCAGATCGTCGAGTGCGCGTTCCGGATCTGGCGCTACCAGCACCTCGCGATTGAACGCCGCGAATAACGGCAGCGCGAAGGGCGACGGCCGCGGCAAATCGTACACCTCCAGAGGCGTTTCATAGATGCGAGCCGCTTCGTCGCGAGCCCGGTGCACGTCGCATTGATCTTCCATTACCTCGCGCACCGCTTCGCGCACCAGCGGATGCTCCGGTTCGTGCTCCAGCAGCGTCTTATAGAGCAGACTTCCATTCCACGTAGCGGCCCGGGCGGAAACGTTGCCATTCAGAGTTCTTCTGGGAAGCAGCTGCCCAATCTCCGCAATATGCCGGAACGATGTCCCCAGCGTCTCGGTAGTGGAAAGTACGGTTCGCAGGTCCTCCACGAATCCTTGCGGGTTAAAGAGTTCATGCAAAATCCCGGCCTCCGCCTGCACACGCGAATCCAGCGACAACAGGAAACTGTGATCGTCGAAGTTGGCCATCACGCTGCCGCCTTTTGTCAGCCGTGCTCCCGCTACCCACGCCAGCGACCGGTTAACTGCCCGGCCGGCGACCACATGCACCAGCAGCAGCATGTTTCTGCCATTCACGATGCGCTCCACCAGCACTGGAGAATCCGTCGGAACAGGGAGGGCGTTCACGTGCCGCTGAATGAAATGCGCAATGCGGGAACTGGCGTTTCCATCCACCGCATAAGCTTTCTTTAAATACCGTTCGCAGCCCTCTACGCCGCCCGCTTCGAAAACGCGCCGCAGCTCGCGGCGAAGATGCAGCTCTTCATGCGCCATCTGCGCCGTAAGCGGCATCTTGTTGCCCATCCAGCGCGGAGTTCTCACCTGCTCCCCCTTGGCCGCTTCCACCACCGCGATGTTGCCGTGCACCCGCTGCAGCCGTACTGGCTTTCCGCCCATGATGAAAGCTTCGTCTGGCCGAAGGCTGGCGATGAAGGCCTCTTCCACTGCGCCGAGCCGGCGGTTGCGCGAGGTGATCACCTTCATCTCGAAATCGCTGCTGATGACTCCCACATTCAGGTAGTACGTGCGGGCTGTCTTGGCGCTGGCAACGCGGAACTTGCCGTCTTGCAGTTCGATTTTGCCGTAAGTTCCATACGGGCCCAGCACTTTGCCACGCCCGGTCAGATAGGTCAGAACATCGTCGAAGTCCTGCCGCGGCAGATTGCCATAGGGACCGCAGCGGGTGACCAGCCCGTAAGCTTCGTCAACTCCCCAGGGCCGCTCGATGCTCATCCCCAACAGCACCTGCGCCAGCACATCCAGCGGGGCCGACGGGATGCGTAAGGCATCTAACCGCCCTTCCCGCGCCGCTTCGCGCAAAGCGACACATTCCACCAGATCGGGCAGGCTTAGCGGAACCAGCGCACCTGCTGCCACGCCGTCTACCCGGTGACCGCTCCGGCCAAGCCGTTGCAAAGCCCGGCTAACACCGCGCGGCGTGCCCACCAGGACCACCTGGTCGACACTCGAAAAATCGACTCCCATTTCCAGGCTGCTGGAAGCCACTACCGCTCGCCAGGAGCCTTCTTTTAGACCGTCTTCAATTTCCTGCCGGCCCGCGCGATCGACGGAGCCGTGATGCACTGCAATCTTGTCTTCTAGCTCAGGCAGCAGAACGTTTAACGCAAGGCCCAGGCGCTCGACCGCAGAGCGTGTTGTCAGAAAAATCAGGCTGCAGGCGGCCTTCTCCACCAGCGACGCAACCGTGGGCGCAATGCGGAAAGAGTTGTAACCGGCGGGCGGCAGCCAGACACCCGGCTGCGGTGGAACCACTTCCAAACGGTGCGCTTTCTTCACGTCCACTGAAGCGACTGCGCAAGGCCGCGCGCCACATAACAGCCGCTGTATCGCTTCCACGGGCCATGCCGTAGCGGAAACGCCGATGCGCTGCAGCGGCCGGCCCACGCGCTCTTCCAGCCTCTCCAAACCGAGTGCCAGCAGCGATCCACGTTTGTTCTCGGCGAACGAATGGATCTCATCGACAATCACCGTATCCGGATCGAAGCCCTTCTCCCGCCACGCCGCTTGCGACAGAATCGAACTCAGGCTTTCGGGCGTCGTCAGAATCAGGTGCGGACGCCGACGCCGCTGCCGGTTGCGATCGGCTAGCGCGGTGTCTCCGGTGCGAATCTCCATCTGGATGGTTTTGCCCGCCGGCAGTCCTGCGTTGACCGCCGCCAGCGCCGGTTCCAGATTGCGGTGGATATCGTTATCCAGCGCCTTCAAAGGCGAAACGTAGATGGCGCAAACGGCGTTCGGCAGGGTGCCGGCTGCCGCGCGTTCCGCCAGCCGCGAAAAAGCCGACAGAAAAGCAGCCAGCGTTTTGCCGCTTCCGGTAGGAGCAAGAATTAGCGTGTTTTCGCCCGCCAGCGTGTGCGGCAGGGCTCGCAGCTGAATCTCACTCAGGCCCGGATACGCTCCGGTGAACCAATCGCGCAATGCCGGATGCAGCTGCGCCACCAGAGAAGCCCCATTAACCTGCTTCCGGTTGCGGCTGGGCTTACTGGAGGGAAGCGGCATACATCGCCTCGACCCGCGCCAGGTCGTCGCATTCTTCCGCGGTCTTGTCGCGCCGCCAGCGGAGAATGCGAGGGAACCGCAAGGCATATCCGCTCTTATGCCGTGAACTTTTCTGTACCCCGTCGAACGCCACTTCCAGAACTACATCCGGCCGCACGACCATCACCGGGCCAAACCGGTCGGTGGAGCGTTCACGCAGCACCTTCGTCAGGTCTCTGACCTCGCTGTCGGTCAAGCCGCTGTAGGCCTTGCCGATATTTACGTAAGCCTCGCCATGGCGCACCGCAAACGTATAGTCGGAAAACACCGTTGCCCGCCGTCCGCTACCTTGTTCCGCGGAAGTAATCACCACGTCCAGCGTTCCATAGGGCCGTTTCAGCTTGTGCCACGATCCGCTGCGCTTCGATGGTTCATAGAGGCTGCCGTGACGCTTCAGAATTAAGCCTTCGTTGCCGCGTGCGCGTGCTTCCTGAAACAGGCGATCCACATCCTCATGAGTCTTTGCATGCAGTTGCGCCGAGACCATAATGGGCATAGGCTGGTCTTGCAGCAAGCCGGTCAGCAGCTGCCGCCGTTCTTCTATCGGTGCATGGAACAGAATGCGCCCGTCGCGCAACAATGCATCGTAGCCCATGAAGACTACCGGTACTTCAATAGTCAGCGTAGCTCTGACCCGCTTGCGCGCCAGGCGCTGCTGCAGCACGTTGAAGTTCAGCGCACGCCCATCTTTCCAGGCCAGAATTTCGCCGTCGATTAGGCCCGTTCCCGGCAGAGTGCAGAACGCTTTCTCAATCTCAGGGAATTGCGCCGTCACCTCTTCCAACCCGCGGGAATAAATTCGCACCTGGCCTTCCGCGAAGTGTACCTGCGACCGGACGCCATCGTACTTGTCTTCGATGTACCAGTCCGCCGGATCGGCCAGATCGTTCATCCGTTCCAGCGGTTTGGCCAGCATGAATTCCATGGGATGAAAGAGCCGCGCTTCAATGCTGCTCAACTGCCCGCGCCGCGCTGCCAGCGCCACTTGCGTCAAGTCTCCCAATCGATTATTGGCGTCTCGCACCGCTTCGTGCGGAACATCGCAGGAAGCCGCAACCGCCTCTTCCACTTGCCGGGACATCAATCCAATCCTCAGCCCGCGCGTGATTACCTTGACAAAATACTTGATCGCCGCAGGTGGGTAAGTCCGGTATGTATGCACCAGGATCTCCCGTTTTCGCTCTGTCGTGCGGGCGCGAAACAGCTGCTGATAGACGCTTTCCGCCTGGCGTAATGTAAAAGGCTGTCCCGCGCTTTCACTCTCCATTCCGTTCAGCAGTAGCGCAGTCGCCTCTCCAATATCTCCGGCCTCGCCGTAACAGATGCGAAGGGTATCCCGATCCCATCCGGTTGCCAGTTGCAGCGCATCGCGTAGAACGCCGCGCCCTATCGAAAGCCGCTGCTTTTCCTCCAGCTCGAAGAGCAAGTGATTCGCTGAATCCTGCGCCACCGGGCCGGTACTCAGAAACTGTACGGCCAGCGCGAAATCGTCATCGTTCAAATCACGCAGGTACGCCGCCAGCAGCGCCACCTTGCGCAAGCGGCTGGCATGGCTCGCAATTTCTTCGCAGACCGCCGCCAGTTGGTCCACGTCTTCAGCCTTCCGCTTCGATGTTGGTTCGGGCGCTGGTCCGCAAGGGTGCGGCGGCCGAATAGCCGCGGCTCTGCAAAATCTTGGCGAACGGCACGGTATATCCGTGAACCACATCAATGTGCCGGGGGCGGCACTGTTCCACCATCGACAGCAATTCGCTAAAGTCCGCGTGGTCGGAGTAGGGAATCAGGCGCTCTGCCCCGCTTCTCGAACGCGCGTTATCCAGCGCTGCCCATCCCGAAACGTAGGCCAGGCGAACGTTTTTGCCGCTGGCTTCCAGCACGTTTCCGTGTGTGGGGACCACCACCAGCGCTTTGCCCGCCATGGCTTTCGCATCGTAGGGCTCCCAGTTGGGGAAGTGATAGCCATACGCCTCATAATCAGGAATGAACTTCGCGATCGCACCATGCACCGCGGTGCGCAGCCCAGCCTGGCACAGCACGTGTGCAATCTCCTGGCCGCGTCCCAATGGATATCCGATGAAAGCCGGGATAGCTCCTTCCGCCAGGCACGCACGCGCAAAGCTGGTGATGCGCTCCATTGCTTGCGTCCTGTCTAGCAGGCGGTAAATTGGAAGTCCGAAGGTGGATTCGATAATCAGCCGGTCACACGGCACCGGTTGTGTCGTCTCTCCGCACAGCGGCTGCCGCAGCTTGATGTCGCCGGTATAGACTAGCCGTTCTCCTTTGTATTCCACCAGAAGCTGCGCCGCGCCCAGAATGTGGCTAGCCGGGTAAGCCGTTAGTGCCGCACCCTTCCATTGCATGGTTTCGCCGTAGTCGAGCGGAAGAGTTTCCGGTTCGGCCCAGCCTTCGGCGAGCCACAGCCGCTTGCGATAGATACGCAGCGTGACGGGCGTGGCGATTACCTTGCCGTGGCAGCCCCGCGCGTGGTCGCTGTGGCCATGCGATACCCAACTGGCGGCGCACCCCTCGGTGTTGTCCAGCCACAAATCGATTTGCGGCAGGTAGATTCCGCTGGCATGAAACTCGACTTCCATCAGCGTTCTGTCAGATGCCTAAAGCTCGGCGAACAGCGCACAAAGGCGGTCAATAAAGTCGCGGACGTCCGCTGCCGGGCCCACCGTTCCGTTCACCATGATGGAAAACGCCAGCCAACCTCGCGTACGCGTCTCGATGTAGCCGCTAAGAGCGTTCACGTGGGAAATCGAACCCGTCTTCGCGTGCACGCGCTGAGCGCCTGGCAGCCTCTTGAAGCGGTGCTTCAGTGAGCCGTCGATTGCGCCGACCGGCAGCGACCTCAGCCAGACGTCCCGCTCCGGGCGCCTCCACATATAGCGCAGCAGACGGACCGTCGATTCTGGCGTGGTTAAGTCCTGCCGCGCTAAACCGGATCCATCGGCAAGTGCGAAGCCCGAACCTTCCGGAGTGATTCCGGCCTGCTGCAGGAAGGCTTCCCGAATCTTGAGACCGTTTTCAAGGGTGCCCGGCTGTCCGCTTACCACCGCCACTTCACGCAGCAGCATCTCGGCATGCAAGTTCTGGCTTACCTTGTTGACAACCTGCACCACTTGCGAAAGCGGCGCGGATTGGTGGACCAGAATCAGCGTACCGTTCGCCGCTTGCGGGCTTTCGACTGCGTTCACGCTGCCGTATTCCGCCGCGGGGTCGCCCGCTACGGTAATACCGCGTTCTCTTAGAACGCTTGCGAAGCATTCGGCTGCCCATAGCGCCGGCGCGTCCACCGCTAAATCCTCGCTCCACTGGTCAACGGCATCCCCAATCGTGCCGGTTAATACAATCTCGTTGCTATGCCCGGGCCGGCTGAATTCGATATGCGACTCCTTGCCCGCAACCGTTATCACCTGATTCGAAATCAGAAAATGGCTGCCACCCGGACGCACTTCCACTGCTGCCAGTCCGCCGGCCTCCGCGGGCCGAAGCACCAGCGTGGCTGTGCTGTCGTTCACCGTCATCGCGGATATCGGCGCGCCATAGCTGTAATCGCTATCGTCCAGAGTCCAGCCATCCGGAAAAAGATCTCCCGGATACCTCGCTGCCACGGCCGTTATGTTTCCCGCTATCTCCCGGACGCCGGCAGTGTAGAGTTGGTCAGCTATCAGCCGCAAAACCCGCAAAGGATCATGATCGTCCGCGTCCGCCTGATAAGGCACTGCCCGGCCTGACAGATCCGGATCCCCGCCGCCTATTAATTGAAGATCAGGAATGCGGGTCTGTCCCGGTTTCCATGCCCCCGTGGTCCGCAATTCTGTCCGGAACTTGTAATCGACCCCCAATCGTTCCAGGGCGCAAGCGGTGGTGTAAAGCTTGGTATTCGAGGCCGGCGTAAAAAAGGTATTGGCATCCGAAGCCGCCAGCACTTCGCCCGTATCGACGGCGGCAAACTTAAAGCCAACGCGGCCGTGTTTTACGATTGGGCATTGTTCGCGCAACTCATCTATTTGGCTTGCCAGCCGGGCTGTCAGCGAATCCGGGGTTATGACCGTTTCCGCGGATTGCAAAGCCAATCCATTGGATGACACAGCAGATGACACAGCCGCTGGCGCTATCACGACGGCTGCTATCGCGCAGTACCGCAGCCATAGCCATTTACTGCACACCATCTCACGTTGCCCCATCTTACGTCGCGCCGGCAACTTCGTTCCTTTCCTCCGCCATGGCTTCGCGGCGGATGAGCAGTGCCAGCAGCAGCACCGCCATCGAGCCGCAAGCCGGCAGCAGCATAACAGATTGAATGCCGAGCCAGCCGTCGAGATACCCAGCTATCCAAGGTGCGCTCATGGCCCCGGTTACGGCGATCGAAAAAATACCCTGAAAGAAACCAGGCTGATACGATCCCCGGCTGCTCAGGCTTTCCGCGACGATTGGATAAACGGGAGCGTACCCTAAACCCACCATCACTCCCGCCAGGCAGGCGCCCAATACCGAGACCGCGAAACTCAGCCACAGATATCCAGCAATTGACACCAGAATACTGGCATAGAGCAGCCCCGCTTGTTTCGCTCTGGGCAGCATTGGACGAACTGCCAGGCGGCCAAATGTCAGAGCCAGAAAATGAACCGCCAGAATGAAAACCGCTTCCATGGGATTGGCTCCCAGCCGCTGAATGACGAACAGTGCCAGCCAGCCGGCAATTACCCACTCATTCCCGAATTGAAAGAACAGCAGGGCGCTGAACAGCACGGCTATCTTCGTCTGAAGGACTCGCGGCGGCTTATTTGTTCCATGCTGGTTGAAAGCTCGCCGGGCAGGCGGGAAACGGCTCCTCGAGAACAGCAGCAAGAAAACGCCCGGAATCAGCGCCAGCAGCCCGATCTCTAACGGCACCGAGCCGGCAAAGTAAGTAGAGCCTAAAACTACCGTAACTAAAGTGCATCCGCATCCGAAAAGCGCGCCGGTCAGATTAATGATGTAAGCCGGGGCGTTCCGGTAATAGCCTTCCAGGATATGGAAACAGGCAGGAGCAATCAGGCCGGCCGCAAAACCGAGCACTCCCATTCCAGCGAGGCGCCAGGCAACCTGTACTGGAGGCGCAACAAACGCCAGTGCGATCAGGTTCGCACAGGCCAGCGCGCAGCCGGCAATGGGCAGCATCCGCAGCGGATAGCGCCGCAGGGGGAGATAGGCCAGTGCGCTGGCAAGGACATAGCCGGCGTTCAGCGAGAGAAAGTGCAGGCCGATGGAAGTTGGATCAGCTCCGATGTGATATTGCCAGGTAATCAGCAGGGAACCCGTCACGCCCAGCAGAACTCCCAACAGTAGGAAACCCCAGATCCACTCCCGGCCTCCCGTAATCCGAGCGGGCTGTTGCTCGGCGAGTGCTTCTTCCAGGAAATTTTGCGAGGCTTCAGAACTCGTTGACACGTGCGGAACTTACACTATAAAATCGGAGTATCACTGAGAAAGGAGGTGGTCCAGTCTAATGAATTCTGGTAGTGACTGTAGCATACAAATCCCGCGCGAGGTGGCCGACTCTTAAGGTCGCCGCTCTAACGTTCAGGACTCGTTTCAGTGACGAGGACGATGCTCAAATTCATCGGCCGTCGCGCGCGGAACGTGGCTATGTCTGGCTAGTTCTCGTAAGAGGCTAGTACAAGCAAACAATAACGAGCCGTAAGGCTTAACCAAACTCCGGGCAGCATAGCCGTCTAGCCATGCTGCCCGGAGTTTTCTCTTGAGGGCCGTAGCAATGGTAAAATGGTGATCACTTCCCGTTTATCTCGAAAAGGATCTTAATTTACATGAAGTCAGGCATTCATCCCGCCTATGAGCCAGTAAATGTCGCGTGCGCTTGCGGCTCTACATTCCAGACACGCTCCACTCATAAGGGCGATCTGCGCGTCGAAATCTGCGCAAGCTGCCACCCGTTCTTTACCGGCCGTCAGAAATTGATCGACACCGAAGGACGTGTCGACCGCTTTCAGAAGAAGTTCGCTAAAGCCAAAGAAATGCAGGCGCAGAAGAAGGCCGCCTCAGATGCTAAGGCAGCCCGCAAAGTAGTTCAGTAGTTTCTGGGGATCAGGCTTTCGCGCTCTTAGATAAGGACGAGGAAGCCCGGTTGCTCGTTATTACTAATCCCCGTAGCGATGATGCTCCTACTGAGGAGCAACCAAGCCTTTTCGAATCGCGAACAGAACTAACTCGGCCGTCCGGTGTATGTTCATTTTTTCCATCAAGTTCGCTCTGTGAACCGAAACGGTGTTCACGCTCAACTCCAGCAAGCCGGCAATCTCTTTATTGGATTTCCCTTGTGCAATTAACTGCAACACTTGGCGCTCGCGGCCTGTCAGACGGCTTACCTCGTCGTCCTGCTCCACCGCCACATATTTGAGACCCGAGCCTATGAATTGTTTGCCTTCTGCCACAGCCTTGATGGCGCCTACCAGATCGACGTCGATAGCGCTTTTTAAAAGGTAGCCCTTAGCCCCCGCGTCCAGTGCATTCCGGACATAATTGTCGTCGGCGTGCATGCTCAGGATCAACACCTCGGTCGTCGGCAGATGCTTCATGATTTCCTTGGTGGCCTGAACGCCGTCTAACTCCGGCATGGAAAGGTCCATAACCACCACTTTGGGCTTCAGTTCATACGCCATGCGAATGGCTTCCACTCCATTGCTGGCCTCTCCCGCGATGCTCATTCCGTCCTCGTCTTCGAGGATGCGCCGGAATCCTCTTCGCACCAGGCTATGATCGTCTACCAGTAAAACTGAGATTTCTTCGCTCATGATAAGGGCTTAACTACTTCTCCAATTCTCTGTCCAACCGCCGTGTCAATCAGGGTTTCGTCCTGCTCCAGCGGTATTCTGATCGCAATTGTGGTTCCGCTGCCGGGCGAAGAGGATATCGTCAGCTTCCCGTTCAGCAAGTCGGCTCGTTCCCGCATAGCGATCAGGCCTAAACCCAATTTCTCGCTCTTCTTTGCCGCGGGTAAACCCGAGCCAAAATCCGTCACGTAAACCGTCAGGTCGCGCGGCTCGAATTGCAAACGCACCTCGGCCCGCTTGCTGCCCGAATGCTTAGCGGCATTATTCAAAGCTTCCTGGACGATGCGAAAGCAATTGATGGCCGCTTGTCCCGTAATCCGGATGGGATGCCCTTCCACGACATACTCTGTCTTGATTCCCGTCTGGCGTTCGAACACTCCGGTGTACCAGGCAACGGCCCTCTCCAGGCCATAATCATCCAGCACAGCCGGGTGCAGCATCTGCGACAAGCTGCGCATCTTCTCTAGTGTATTATGGGTAATTTCCCGAATTTCGCCTAGTTCCGTACGAAGCGGCGAATCCGCTGGTACGCCTTTGCGTTCGGCGCGCGCCAGCATGGTTCCTACCGCGGTTAAAATTTGTCCAAATTCGTCGTGCAGCTCGCGCGACACCGATCGCAGAACCTCCTCCTGCACCGTAATGAGCCGCGCTGCCAGAATACGCCGCTGCTTTGAAAGCGACTCTAGCTTGTAGAAAATCTGCCGGTTCGAATACGTCAGGTACGAACTGGTGGTCACGATTGCAATCATGGCGGCAGCAAGAAAAAGATAGATATTGCGCTCGGTGCCGTCGTAAATTGCGGCGATCTTTTTGTCGGCCCGCTCTTCCGCCTCGTTATTGCGTTCCAGCAGGTGCAGTACCAGAGCCGACAATTTGAACTGCTGAGGCGCCAGTTGCGCTCCGATCAAGCTGCGTGCTTCTGCCTCTTCGCCAGCATGGGCCAGCCGGAACAACTCGTCCGAAGTCTCCCGGAAATGCTCCAGCGAGTGCGTCAGATCCTGTTCCCGATTCGGCATCCGGGCTACCGGCGACAGCTTCGATTCGTTGCGGATCGACTCTTCCAGATCGAACCGGAGCTTTTCGAAGTCCGTTTGAAATTCGCTCAATTTCCGCTGCTTGCGCGCCGAAAGGCGCACCATGTCGCGTAGTTCCAAACCCACCGCGTTTAAGTCGTTTTGGACTTGCAGCAGCATCAACGAGTCGTGCCGGTTCAGATCTACCAGCTGGCTTTGCAGTTTCCGTAAGCCGCTCACCTGGCGCAGCGCGTACCACGAGAAGCCCGCCACGGCCAGCAAGGTGACAAGCAGGCCCAGAAGCAGGCGAATTGTCGGCGAATTACTCATTCCAAAGCAGATCTACTGCCTACAGTGACGATCAGACCCGGATATTTGTTGCTATATGTTCACAAAAGATATCCGGCAAGACGACTTTTATGCTCGCGACTCCTGCGTGGAATTGTGACAAACTGAATTTAATAATTCCGTCATGGAGACCGCGATCCAGAGTTTAACTCGCGCACAGTTTGACCAGCAGTACCGGAATACGGACGATCGTTTCGAATACTGGTATGGCGAGGCCAGAGAGCGAGGTACGCCGACTGTTACCCATGGTCTCTTGCAGGGGATTATGGTGCGCCTGTTTACCGAAGCCGGTCTGCTCTCCGGCTCCGAAATCGAGTTGAGAATTGACCTGGCAGCGCATCCAAAGCCGGATGTTATCGCAAGCAGCCAACCCTTCGCAGACCCTTACCCGGTACGCGGGTTCGAGATAGCGGTGGAAGTCCTATCGGGAAACGACAGCCATTCCTATCCTAAAGAGAAGTGCCGCAGTTACAAGGCCTGGGGAATAGCGGCGATCTATGTAATTGATCCGAGTGACCGATCTGTCTCCATTTGGACCGATGGTCGACTGGAGCCGGTTGAAAAGGTGCAACCCGGTATCGAAGTCCGCCTGATTTGGGAAGAGCTGGATCGTTTGTTGAGTCTTGCTGCTGCATTGAAGCCCGGCGGTTAACTAGCGGTTCCGGAAACGTCCAATTGTCTGTTACCCTGAAATTGAACCCTTTTGTAGTCCATGGATACCGTAAACGTTAGCCACGGTGTTGAAGCCGAAGAATTGTCCCCGTCCTCCGAAGCTGTAGCCGAAGTGGTCGAGCCAGAGACCGAAACCCGGACCCCAGCCGCGGAACAAGCGCTTCCCAACCGGGATAAAGTGCTCCGCGAGAAGGCCGAATTACAGGATCTTCTGCAGCGCCGCCAAGCCGAATTCGAAAACTTTCGGAAGCGAGTGGAGCGCGAACGCTCTGATCTGCTGGAGTTTGCATCGATGGACAGCGTGAAGGCGCTGCTTCCAGTGTTGGACGACTTTAAACGTTCCCTTAAAACCGAGAGCGCTGATAAAGAGTATTCCCGCGGCATGGAACTCATCTACGGCCGTTTTTACGAGTCCTTGCGGAAGCTCGGCCTGGAGCCGATTGGCAGCGACGTCCAAATCTTTAATCCCCATATTCATCACGCTGTCGAGATGGTGGACACCAAAGATCATCCCGACCAGACGGTCCTGGAGGTTTACCAGGAAGGATATTACTTTAAAGGGCGTCTGCTGCGTCCGGCCATGGTTAAGGTAGCCGTTAATCAGTAGTCCTGTTCGACTGTAGATTCATTCCGATATGAGTGTCGCTAAACGAGATTATTATGAAGTCCTGAGCGTCTCGCGCGAATGCGACGAGCAGATGCTGAAGGTCTCTTACCGCAAGCTGGCCATGCAGTATCACCCTGATCGTAACCCGGGTGATCGCGGAGCGGAAGAGCGATTTAAGGAGGCTGCGGAAGCATACTCCGTCTTAAGTGATCCTCAAAAACGGGCCGCTTACGACCGCTTCGGACACCAGGGCGTCAGTGGCGCGGCAGGTAACGGCGCGGGTGGCTTCGACGAATCTCAATTCACCGATTTCGGCGATATACTCGGTGACCTCTTCGGGTTTGGAGACATTTTTGGCGGCGGGCGAGGACGTCGCGGCGGTTCGCGCCAGCCACAGCGCGGAGATGATATCCGCTACGATCTGGAGATTTCCTTCGAGGACAGCATGAAGGGCATGTCCGCCGACCTGCAGATTCCCCGCATGGAGGCCTGCAGCAAATGTTCCGGCCTGGGCGCGGAACCGAATGGCGGACTGGTGACTTGCGCCGCCTGCAGCGGCCGCGGGGAAATCGTATATCAGCAGAGTTTTCTCTCGATTCGAAAGACCTGCCCCACCTGTGGCGGACGAGGCAAAGTTATTCGTCAAGCTTGTTCCCAATGTCGCGGCGAGGGTTTTCACCGGGCCGAAAAGAAGATCAAGGTGAGTATCCCCGCAGGCGTCGACACAGGCACGCGTTTGCGCCTCTCGAACGAGGGCAATCCCGGACCCGGCGGCGCGCCTCCCGGCGACCTGTACGTAGTGGTCAAAGTAGCGGAACACCCTGTTTTCGAGCGCCGCGAAACGGATCTCCACTGCACTCTGCCGGTAAACATCGCACAGGCAACTCTGGGAGCGGAGGTCGAATTCGAAACCTTCGACGGATCTCAAACCGTCCGCATCCCGGAAGCTACGCAACCGGGAGCCCACTTTAAGCTACGCAACCTGGGAGTACCCCATCTCAATAGCCGCGCCCGTGGCGACCTCTATGTTCACCTCGACGTCCAGGTTCCCAAGAAGCTGACGCGCGAGCAGCGCAAAATCTTCGAACAGCTGCACGAACTGCTTCCGGCCGACAACTCGCCGCATGAGAAGAGCGTCTTTGAGAAGGTGCGCGACTTTTTCGGGTAGATTCTTGGTCCTCAATCAACACTCGCTTTTTGACACTGGCTTCTGACACTGGCTTCTGACACTGGCTTCTGACACTGGCTTCTGACACTGGCTTCTGACACTGGCTTCTGACACTGGAATGACGTTTGTACGAAACTGACATCCTCCAAAAGGATTCTCTACAGCAGCGCTCTCTTAATGACAGCTCCCTTGCCGATCGTCTGGCGCCTCGAGTCGCCAAGGAGAGGGAGTTTGCCAGGACTGGCCGCGCGCTGCGCAAGAAATCCTGGTTGTTCCGTCACGAAAAGCATTGGCTCAGGCCGTTGCTGAAGGGCGGCCTCTCACTGGCTGGGCTTTATCGCCAAGGCCTTGGGAATGCCTTAAGCCCGGTTCTTCGCCGGGTCCGGATCAGCTATCCGCATCTGCCGCCGGCCTTCGACGGCTATACGGTGCTGCACGTGTCCGATCTGCACATCGATGGGATTCCCGGGCTCCTCGAAGCGCTCTCGCCTCTGCTCGGCGAACTTCATCCCAATCTCTGCCTTGTGACCGGTGACTATCGTTTCGAGGATGAGGGCTCTCCCGCTGCCGTTTACCCATTAATGCAGCAGCTCAGGGGAATGCTGAAGGCGCACGACGGGGTTTTCGCCATTCTTGGGAATCACGACGTGTCAGCTATGGCGCACGAACTCGATGGCATGGGCTACCGGATGCTCATCAATCAGGCGATTGAGATCCGGCGTTCCGGGCAAAGCATCTGGGTGGCTGGCGTCGACGATCCCTTCGACTATCGCTGTGACGATCTCCCGGGAACTCTCGGGCAAGTTCCCGACGATGCTTTCAAGATCTTGATGGTGCATACCCCGGAGCTTTCCCAACCAGCCGCCGAGGCCAACGTTGCGCTCTATCTCTGCGGCCACACTCACGCCGGACAGATTCGACTGCCCTATCTGGGATGTCTGCGGCATAATTGCCCGTGCCCGAAAGAGTTCGCTTATGGCCCTTGGCGGGTTTCCGCCATGCACGGCTACACCAGCCCTGGAGTCGGCTGCTCGGCTCTGCCGGTCCGGTATAATTGCCCGCCCGAACTCATCCTATTCGAGCTCCATTCCGGCGCGACCGAAATTGAAATCGCTTGAGCCCCTGGCCGGAACCCGGACGGTGCGACGCCCATTGGCTTCGAATCGCAAATCGACCCCGCGAATCCAACCAAACCGCGAAGCCCAAGCAGCCCACTGCCCAATAAGGCAGCCGGCTATTTGAAACTGAAAATCTCAGAAAGTGTAACGCGGAGCTCTCCGGCTTCGAGAATGCCGTCAAAGATCAATTCCCCCTTGCCGGGCCGCGTAGCGCTCAACGTTAGCGCTGACTTCGATACCGGATCGATGATCTAAACATGCTCTACGCCCCATCGGAAATAGCGGAGTGCCTTAACGTGCATCTCTGAGATGGTTTGGTCAGGCGAAAGGATCTCGACTGCCAGCAGGGCGGGAGGCAGCATGTGCTTCGAATTACTGCGCCGCTGCGCGTTCGATGCTACCAGAACATCCGGAGTCATCCAGTCATGTCTTGGCTGGTCTGTTTCATCGAGTGTCCACTCTTGCAGTGCTTTACAGTTGAATGATTCCGCTTGCTTTCTAAGCAAGGTCGTCACAGCATATTGAATATCTGAATGATCTTCGTTTGGCAACGGACGCGCTAGCAATTGGCCATCCAGACACTCAAACCGGCTAGTGTCGACTGACGTTGTTTCTGCCGTAAGTGGTTGGGTGGCCATGGAATGGAAACCACACCTATTCTGTCATGGAACGCAGGCCCGTTCCGGCGATCTCGATTACAATTCAATTGCGCCCGCACCAGCTTGCTTAGCGGGGCATTTCTAAAGGAAAGCCTCGCATGGCAATTACCACTCCAACGCGCTCCGTCGGCGCATCCACCACTAACAAGGCTACAAACGTTGGCGCCATGACCATGGTGACCACCCTCTTCTTTATGTGGGGTTTCATCACCTCCCTCAACGACATCCTGATTCCGCACCTGCGCTCTATCTTCAGCCTGAATTACGCGCAGGCCATGCTGGTTCAGTTTGCCTTTTTCTCGGGCTACTTCGTCTTTGCTCTGCCTGCGGGCAAAATCATAGAGTGGATCGGCTACAAGCGCGCCATGGTTGCGGGCCTGCTCACCATGGCCTTTGGCGCGGTGCTCTTCGTGCCCGCCGCCAGCCTGCCTTCATTCCCGTTTTTTCTGATCGCTCTCATCATCCTCGCCGCCGGAATTACCGTGCTGCAGGTTTCCGCCAACCCTTACGTATCTGTGCTTGGCCCTCAGCAGACTGCCTCCAGCCGCCTGAATCTCACTCAGGCTTTTAATTCGCTGGGCACCACCTTGGCGCCTTATTTCGGAAGTCTCTTAATTCTCGGCGTGGCCATCACCAAAACTCCGCAGCAGGTAAAACAACTCTCGGCCTCCGCTTTACAGGCTTACCGCGTCAACGAAGCCTCCACGGTGAACTTTCCTTATCTCCTCATCGCGGGAACGCTGGTAGCTCTGGCGGTGGTGATCGCGTTCTATAAGCTGCCCGCCATTGCTACGGGCGACGACGGGCAGGATAGCAGCGCTCACCCGCACGCTTCCATCTGGCATTACCGTCACCTGGTGCTGGGTGTCGCCTCCATCTTTGTGTATGTCGGCGCTGAGGTCGCCATCGGCAGCTTTCTGGTGAACTACTTCACCCAGCCTTACATCGGTATCGCCACTGAGAGTGAAGCTGCAAAATACGTTTCGTTCTATTGGTTCGCCGCAATGGTGGGCCGTTTCATCGGTTCTGCCGCGCTGCAAAAGTTGAGTGCCCGGTTAGTACTCGGCGCGGTATCCATCTGTGCCGGCATCCTGGTAGTTGCATCCATCCTCACCTCCGGCCCCATCGCCATGTGGACCATCATCTCCGTGGGACTCTTTAATTCGGTCATGTTCCCCAGCATCTTCATCTTGGGAATTGCAGATCTGGGTCCGCTAACCAGCAAGGGGTCTGGCCTGCTCGTGATGGCTATCGTGGGAGGGGCCATCATTCCTTACCTGGAAGGCGTCCTGGCAGATCAGATCGGTATTCAGCACGCCTTCTTCATTCCCGTGCTCTGCTACGTCTTCATCGCCTATTACGGTTTCCGCGGATCGCGTCCGGTCGTTCCCCAGCCGTTGTAATATCGTGAATTAACGTCATGGCAAGACTCTCTGGAAAAAATGTGCTGATCACCGGTGCTTCTTCGGGTATTGGTGAGGCTATCGCGATTCGCTTCGCCAAGGAAGGCGCGCGTGTCGCCATTAACTACAACAGCGGTAAAGAACGTGCTGAAGGCGTAAAGGCCAGTGCGGACAAGGCCGGCAAAGAAGCAGGCGTCGCGAAAGAATCTATCACCGTTCAGGCCGACGTGTCGAACGAAGAGCAGGTGAAAAAGATGTTCGAGACCACTCTGAAAGAGTTCGGCCGCCTCGATATCCTCATCAACAACTCCGGCATTCAGAAGCCCGTTCCCAGCGAAGAGTTGGAAATGTCTGATTTCGACAGAATCCTGGGAACCAATCTGCGAGGCGCATTCATCTGCTCTCGCGAAGCATTGAAACATTTTCTATCGCGTTCCGGAGGTGGCTCCATCGTCAACAATTCGAGCGTTCACGAGATCATTCCCAAGCCTAAATATCTGCCCTACTCCATCAGCAAGGGCGGCATGGAGAACATGACCAAGACGCTGGCTCTTGAATACGCTGACCGCAATATCCGGGTCAATGCGGTGGGACCCGGCGCAATTGTTACGCCCATCAACAACGCCTGGATCAACGATCCCAAAGCCCGCGCCGAAGTGGAGAGCCACATCCCCATGGGCCGCCCCGGCGAGGCCGACGAGATCGCCGGCGTCTTTGCCTTTCTGGCCTCCGACGAAGCTTCGTACATCACCGGTCAGACGCTGTTTGCCTGTGGCGGATTAACCCTCTATCCCGAGTTCCGAACCGCCTGGTCATCGGGCGAATAGCGAACCGGATTAGTTTGCAGCAGGCGTCGATTGCGATTGAAAGCTGTAGCCGATCTTTAAATCACAGCGGAACAGCTTGCTTCCCCCATTTGACGTTTCTACGTTGCAGGTTGCCCATGACAACTGCAACGCCGGACCGATTGGAAACACGATCGGATGCTCGTTCAGATCCGCCAGAATGCTGAGGCCTTCCGCGCCGGAGGGAAGCGTGAAAGTAAGCGCTCGCCCAAAAATCGCGGGATACGCCTCGCGCACGAAACTGCTCCTCTGTGTCCGGCTGACCTCCGCCTCGATTAGAAAAGTTGTGGTGTCCGACCAGTTCCGGATGCGCACGTTTATCACGCGAGATGGTTTCGTATAGCTATCGTCTTCAATCTTCGTGAACGGGCAGGGCCCCGCAATGCAGGATATGCGGGTGTTGATGTATTGATTATCCTGGCCCGCGTCCAGCTTCTTGGTGCCGATGGAGGCTTTCCACTTGTTGTCCGGGGAACACGGGCCGCCCCCTTTAGCGCCCGCGGGTACGCACGGTTCATCCCCGACGTTCGGCACATCCATCGTAGGCGCAATGCTGCCGATATTCGTAGTGTTGACGAATTGCGTGCTGTATCTTACTCGCACGTTCCCAATGGAGGTTTGTTTCCCGGTTTCCGGATTCGGCATTCCGCGATCTGTCGACACCATGCGTGCGATCATCAGCTCCGCGCTGGGCGTGATGGTTACTTGCAAAGGCTGATAGCCTTCAGCCCTGAATGTAAGCGAAAGCGGCTGTCCGGGCTTCCACTCCCGCGCCAGAGGCAAGCGGAAGAACCCCGACGGTTGTGAAGTCGTGCCCGTCGAGTAACCGGCTGCGCTCGCCGTGATCCGTACATTCTGAATCGGCGCCTGCTTGTGAGGGTTCGTGCTTGCTGTGATCGTCGCTCCCTCCATAGCTTCAGGAAGCGCGGCTTCAGCAGGCGGCCTGAAGCTTAAAATCAGGATGGCCGTCGCCGCCACAACTGCAATCGCGAATGCAAACCAAATTACAACCTTCGTCCGTCGGCTCAACTGATTGTCCTGTCTCATTCGTAACATGAGAACTTGGAGCAGAATCGAATGACGGTGAATCTTTCTGAAGTAGACGCGAGGCGGCCGTCGCGGCGTCAGGCCTTAGCCGCGCTTGCGGCCTCAGCCGTTGTCCTGCCCGCCAGTGCCGCGCCATCCAAGCAATCTGATCAAGCCTTGAAGCCCGAAGACGACGCCTTTCTCGAGGAGCTGGAGAAGGCGAATTTTCGTTTCTTCTGGGAGCAGGGCGATGCGCAGACCGGCTTAGTGAAAGATCGCGCCAACGCCCGCACCGAAGACAAAGGGGTAGTCGCCAGCATCGCCGCCACGGGCTTCGGTCTCACTGCGCTCTGCATTGCTCACAAGCGCGGCTATATTCAAACCACGGAAGCGCATCAGCGCGTCATCGCCACCCTGCAATTTCTTTTTACCAAGATGCCCACCCATCGCGGATTCTTCTATCACTACGCCAATGCCAAGACCGGCGAGCGCATCTGGGATTCCGAGATCTCCTCCATCGATACAGCCATCTTGCTCTGCGGCGTAATTTGCTGCCGCGAGCACTTCCAGCGCTCCGAAATCAACCGCTTCGCCGGAGAAATCGTCGATCGCGTCGAATGGAACTGGTTGTCAGAAGACACCTCTCTGCTGCCGCATGGCTGGTCGCCTGAAAACGGATTTCTTCCCTACCGCTGGGACTACTACAGCGAGCTGATGATGCTCTACCTTCTCGGCATCGGTTCGGAGCGCAACCCGCTGCCTCCCGATACCTGGAATGCCTGGAAGCGAATTGCGTTCGAATACGCCGGCTACCGCTATCTGGGCTCTTTTGCGCCGCTCTTCATTCACCAGTATTCGCAGGCCTGGTACGATTTGCGCCATAAGCGCGATCGCTACATCGACTACTTCAAAAACTCCACTATCGCCACCATTGTTCATAAGCATTTCTGCCTTGAACTGGCGTCTCAATATCCCCACTATTCAGAGGACCTGTGGGGCATCACTGCGTCCGATTCGCAATACGGCTACGTTGCCTGGGGAGGCCCTCCCGCCATGGGACCCATCGATGGCAGCGTCGTTCCCAGTGCGCCCGCAGGCTCGCTGCCATTTCTTCCTGATGACACTCTCCGCGTGCTCAAGAACATGAAAAAAACCTACGGCGATCATGCCTGGTGCAAGTATGGCTTTGTAAATGCCTTCAATCCAAGCAAGAAGTGGTTCGATACCGACGTAATCGGCATCGACACCGGCATCACCATGCTGATGGCTGAAAATCTTCGCACCGGCTTCGTTTGGGAAACCTTCATGAAGAGTAAGGAAGCCAAGCGCGGCCTCGAGTTGGCCGGCTTCGATTACTATTAGCCACTGCAAACACTTAGCAATGTGCACGGCCGGAATCGCCCGGTCAGAACATGAATCGCAAGGCGCCCTGCAACTGCCGTGGATTCCCGACTGTGCTGGAAATGATTCCGGCTTGCGCATTCCCGATGCTCGCGTTCGGCAAGCCAAATTGCGGGTGATTGAAAATATTGAATGCCTCCGCCCGGAACTGGAACTTCATGTCCTCGCGAATCACGAAGTCTTTGAATAGCGACATGTCCCAATTCCACCTTCCGGGGCCATTTAGGATATTGCGTCCCGCATTGCCATACGTGTACTGCGCAGGAATTGCGAACACCGTTGGATCGAACCACCGGTTCAGCGTGCGCGGATAGGTGGGCGTTCCCGCCGCGTCCGGGCGGCTTCCGGTTCCCGTGTTGGTGGTCGATGTCTGCAGCACCGGCGTAAACGGCAGCCCGCTCTGCACCGTCAAAATGCCATTCGTCTGCCATCCGCCCAGTACGGCGTTTGCAAAACCGCCGCGATCCAGAAATGCGCGGCCCTTTCCCACCGGCAGTTCCCACACGTAGCTGACAGTAAGCCTGTGCCGGAGATCGTAGTTCGCGTTGGCCCGCTCTGGCCTCTGGTAACGCGCGTCTTGCGGCTGCGGCCCGCCTGCTCCTCCTCCAAACTCCAGCGCCACGTTGTCAATGGCGTGTGACCAGGTGTAGCCCACCAGCGCGCTTAATCCTCCGTTCAAACGCTTGTTCACCGTCAGTTGGAAAGCGTAATAGTTGCTCAGCCCATTCGTCGTGAAGTAATTCACATCGCTCAGGCTTGGATTTATGGGGAAGTAGGGCCGTCGTGTGTTCACCGCAGTCGCGCCCGGAATGGGCTGGTTAGCATTCCAGTTGTTATACAAATGCCGTCCCAAATTGCCTACCGTCATCGCTTTAACCACCAAAGCCAGCGGTGCAATCTCGTGTTCGATTCCGAAATTGAACTGCTCCGCATACGACGGCCGGAACTTCGGATCTACCGAGAACATTACGCCGAACGGATTGTCGGCCACCGAAAAATCGATCGGCTGCAAAGGCGCAAACCCATCCTGCACGCGTCTGCTGACGAAGATATCGCCGGGCGAAATCGATGTCGTCGATCCAAAAGGAAGCTGCCGGAACAGGCGCAGGCTTCCGCCCTCGCTGCCGGTCGGGTTATAAAACAAGCCGAAGCCGCCCCGCACGACGGTGTGCTCCGCGGCCTGGTAGGCGAAACCGATCCGGGGTCCAAAGTTCGGATAGTAGGGCTGCACACCCGCATTCTGGCCCACTCCGTTGCGCCCGGCAATGTCGATGGTGGCGGTCTGCCGGTTGAAGTTGGCCCACCGGTTTGCGACTTCCGAGTAAGGGCTGTAGTAATCCCAGCGTAAGCCCAGATTCAACGTCAGCTTGCTCGTTATGCGCCAGTCATCGGCTATATAAATGCCTAATTCATACCCCCGTTCGCCCGGCCAGTTCAGTGTGTAGTCGTGCCCGATCAACGTCGGAAATCCCAGCAGAAAACTCGCCATTGAATCGCCGGATGACGGTCCCGGCTGGCGCGAATCCGTCACCGCCGGCGAGAAGTTGAAGCGCCCATTGCCCATGTTGGTCTGATAGATCGTCAACTGGCGACGCCGGAAATCGACGCCCCACTTCAGCGTGTGTTTTCCCGTAACGAACGTCATGTTGTCCACAATTTGGTAAGTGTTTTCCCGGCGGAAAATCGGCAGCGACCGCGTCTGCCCGATACCCAGGTAATTCGCCGGTGAAAAGATCGGCAAGTTCTGTTCCTGCGGCGTGACATTCGAATTGGGAACTCCGAGCAGGTTCCCCAGCTGCCCGCCTGGCATGTATTGATCGGCCGTGTAATCCAGGCGGTACCGGTTCATGCCGCCCCTCAATTCATTCACCAGTCTCGGGCTAATGATCCGGACATAACTCGCCACCGCGTGTTGCGCCGGTTGCAAGGCTGTCCCTGCAAAAGAGGCTTCGGTCGACAAGTTAACCGGAATGGGAATGCCCGCTATCGTCGTTGCGGGAAAAGTACTGGGAACGCTCGTCTCGGTGTTCTGAATGGAGTAGCGTGCAAAGAAATTGTCTTTGGAGGAAATTTGGTGGTCGATTCGCACGTCGCCCTGATTCCACTTTTGGTTCTGAACCATGTTCGATAGATAGTTGTTGATCCGCCCCGTGCCCGTTGGCGTGGGGTAAGCGTTGATCATCTTGGTCGAAATCGGATCCCATCGGTTCGCCGGAATCTGATTGTTCGCGAACGGGTCGCGAATGAATCCCGAACCATTCGGATTTGCCCGGGTGGTCGCCGGATCGTAAATCGTGTTGGTCTCTCCGAAATCGCCCTGGCGCATCCGCAATGTCGGAATGCTGCCTAGATTGATCTGCTGCGCATCGCGGCGGTATCCTTCGTAGTCGACAAAAAAGAACGTGCGGTTCCTGCCGTTATAGATTTTCGGAATCACCACTGGCCCGCCAAATGAACCGCCAAACTGATTCAAGCGGAAGGTCGGGAAAGCCGTTCCTTGCGGATTGAAAAAATCGCGCGCGTCCATCGCCGAATTCCGCAGATACTCGAACAGGCTGCCGTGCAGTTGATTCGTGCCCGACTTGGTAATTACATCCACCACCGCGCCCGAGTTGCGGCCGACATCCGCGCTGTACAAATTGGTCTGTATCTTGAACTCGCGCACCGCCTCTACGGCGGGCCGCAACACGATCGACAGCGTTAGCCGTTCGTTATCGTCGATGCCGTCGTAAAGAAAATTGTTCGAGCCTTCCCGGTTTCCGTTCGAGAAAATCTCTGTGCCGGGCCGCCGGTCATCCGGCCTTGATCCGCTCATAATCGTGCCGCTCGCGGAGAAACCTACCCCATTCACGCCCGGGCTCAGCGTGGCGAGTTGAATGAAATTGCGCCCATTTAGAGGCAGTTCGTTTGTGAGCCTCTGGTTCACCACCGTGCCCAACGACGACGATTCCGTTTCCAGCAGCGGCGCCTGCCCGGTGACCTGAGTTGTCTGCGAAACTTCGCCCACCTGCAGCGTTAGGTTGACCTCGGCCTGCTGGTTGATCTGCAGCGATGTGCCGGTCTGCACCAGCTTGCGGAATCCCGGAGCTTCCACCTCGATCCTGTAATCGCCCGGCGGAAGCAGCGTCAAAGTATAGTGCCCGTTCGCCGTCGTCGTCGCTTGGCGCGATAGGTTCGTCGCCGTCGCAATGGCGGTTACCTGCGCGTTCGGCACCGCCGCCCCGGTGGGATCAAATACCGTACCGCTCAACTCTGCCGTGGCGACTTGCCCGTATGCCGGAACCAGCAGGAGCATCATCAACAAGCCAATCGAAAACAGTTTACGCATCGCTTTTTCTCCCTCTACCAATCCACTACCGAGTCATCTTCCGCGTCGTACGATTCCTGGTTGCGCCAGTCGTGCCCAATCTTGTCCGCCATTGCGTTTTCGTCCAGCTCAATGCCCAGTCCCGGACCCTTCGGCAAATCCAGAAATCCTTCGCGCACCCGGAAGGGCTGCTTGATGTAGCCTTCGCCCAGCGAGACCTGCTCCTGGCAGAGGAAATTCGGAATGCTCGCCGATAGCTGAACGCCTGCTGCCAGCGAGATTGGTCCCAGCGGATTATGCGGCGCAACGTCCGCGTAGTATGCTTCCGCCATACCCGCAATCAGCCGCACTTCGGTTATGCCGCCGGCATGGCAGAGATCCGGTTGAAGGATCGTTGCCGCTTTCTTCTCGAGTACTTCCCGAAAACCCCACTTGGTAAACACGCGCTCGCCGGTGGCAATTGGAAGATATGTCCCGCGCGCGATTTCCGCCATAACGTCGTGGTTTTGCGCCTGGCACGGCTCTTCGATAAACATCGGCTGATAGGGCTCGTAAGCCTTAATCAGCAGCTTGGCCGTGGCCGGGCTGATCGCGCCGTGAAAGTCGATGGCAATATCGACATCCTTGCCCATCGCCTGGCGCAAGGCGGCGAACTTCTGCGCGGCATATTCCACGTCAGCGGGCGTGAAAATGTACCGGTTAGCGCGAGGCTTCTCCTTGGCGACGCCTGTCTTGAAGGCAGTGAAACCCTTGTCACGCAGCTTCTTCATCTGATCGGGCTGGCTGGCATGCGCATACACGCGTACCCGGTCCCGAGTCGGGCCGCCGAGCAGTTCATACACCGGCACGCCCAGCGCCTTGCCCTTGATGTCCCACAGTGCTTGATCAATGCCGCTCAATGCGCTGGTCAGAATCGGGCCGCCGCGATAGAATGCATGCCGGTAGATTGCCTGCCAGTGCTTCGCCACCGGCCGCGGATCTTTGCCCACCAGGTAAGGCTCTATCTCTTTCACCGCCTCGGCGCAAGTCAGCGCCCGGCCTTCCGTAATGGGCTCGCCCAGACCCACGATGCCGGCATTGGTGTGGATCTTCAGGAACAGCCATCGGGGTTTCACCAGCATGGTTTCGAGCTTGGTGATCTTAAGGTTGTCTTTAGCCGGAACGGGAGCATTCCGGTTGATCTGCTCCTGCGCGTCCAGCGCTTCGGGACTCAGAGCGGTTAATCCAACTGCAGAAAAAGCGGCTGCGAGAGCCTCGCGCCGTCGAAGAGACAAAGATGGGTGTGCCAATATTCGCTACCTGGGGAATGTACGATCGGAGAGCTGTCGCTTCAGATCATATAACTAACGGAGCGAATAGCCAAGAACTTTTTATAGGGTGTCGCAACAAAACCGCAAACCGCGCCGTCAACACTATTCGTTGGGTGACTATGTAGTAAATCCAGTTCCGCTTTTCAGCGGGAGATCGCTAACGCGTCCCGGCTTGGATGTAGGAAAATGGCAAGAGGTCGAGCTCTCTCGCTGGCTCCCAGAACAAGTCCCTGAAAGAGGATACGGCTTCGCCTTCCCGCACAGACGTCCGGCCTCACGAAAGACCTCTGAGCCGCACCTTGTCTACCGCCCGATTGGCATGTTGCATGACATGAAATTTGTCGAACACGATCCGGCACTCAGGAGCCCATTTCAATAGGCTCACCGTGAATGGTTCCCACATGTCCACACACGCGGCCGTGAGGCGCTTCCGCTGCAGCGCGCTGAGCTCTTGCTGGAAAAATTCATCCAACGACTTCGTCCACGAGTTCGCTCACAGTTCCAGCGAAAGCGTCTAGGCCCAAGCTCGTGGGTTCCCGTTCAGCCATTTCTTGGCAGTTTGGCGCAAGTCAGGCCTGATGTAAACGGTGCTGATAGTGAAGGCAGGAACCTTAGCAAGCGTTTCAGAAAGGCCCAATGAAGACTCTACATCCTCCGATGTCCACACCGGGAAGTCGATCCCTCTGCTTCGAGCGGTGTACTCGTCAATTCCCACAGTTCCCGGCCCGAAGTGCTTTTCTGCCGCTTCGAACACTGTTCTGGCACTTTGCTTATTCCTTTGCTGATCGGTCGGATTTCGCTTGTATAAGACCTTGAAGTGCTCTCTGCGAATAATTCGCCTAGCGGAATCGTGACCGCGGGCTTCGGAATCAGCAGATAACTCCGCCATTCCCGAAAGCACCTCGTTATCGGTCATTCGCAGATGTTCTTTCGGGTTAGTCGAGAATTTCCCGCTCTGCAACCAGGCTTGCAAAAACTCTTTTAGATGGATATCGTAAATCCGCCTAACAGGGTGGAAATACAACTGCGTGTACATGAAGTGCCGCGCCCACAGGAGAGCTTCCGCGGACTGCAGGCCACCCTCCTCGACACCCAGGGTCGGCTCAGACGAGTCGCGCTCCTTGGGCAAAATGCGCAAAGTGTCAATAAGTCGATTCTGGTCGAATCGCCCGTAAGCAACACCAGCATGATAGGAGTCTCTCAGCAGGTAATCAATACGATCCGAACCGAACGCATCTCCAACGATAATTTCGGAAAGGATGCTCTCCCACGGGGTCAGGGCAGACCCATACTTCTTCTGTCCGACAGCGAGCTTGCGATGTCCTCTGTCTGGAGTTTCATCCTGGCCCAGTGCTCCTGCATTGTTCCGCCGCGAATTATTTCCAAAGTGAGAGATTCGTGGTCAATACCTTTGGGAAGCAGTCCTTCAGCGGCGTGCGAGAAAGACAAGTGACCCAGATCATGACAGAGAGCCGCCATTCGTACGGCGCTCCTGTAGTCGTGGCGCCTCGCTTCTTCCTCGTTAAGTAAATCTTTAGCAACGTTAAGTAAATCTTTAGCAACGTCGTTGGTGACGTTCCGGGCATCGGTCACAATGTCGAAGATCCGGCTCGCCCTCTACATAACGCCGAGGCAATGCTCGAAGCGTTTGTGTGTTGCCCCCGGATAGACCAGATAGGTCATTGCCAGTTGGTGAATGTGACGCAGGCGTTGATAAAAGGCGGAATCTACAACTCGCCGTTCGTCGTATTCGAGCCGCACGAAGACGTGGATTGGGTCGCGAACCTCGTGGACCTTTCGAGCCAATTGTCAATTCCTAGCTATATTTTCTGCCGCCATGAATTTCCAGCCTAAACTACGCCCGAAGCCGTGGCAAGACGTATCCGGTGCTCAACGGATCACTGCTTTGGGAGGCAGTTCTCTTCGAGGGGATCCCCAAAGCCGACCTAACTGGCGAGCGGATCGCAGATTCACTCCAGCGATTAGGGGAAGCAGCTCTGGCGGCCAGGTTGAAACCTCTATTTAGCTTCGCAGGACGTTTCGATACGATGCGGGTGATCTAAGAAGTACTTGCCGACAATGCAAGGATTGAGATGCAGGCGGAAATCCTGAGGCAGATGGCCGCTGAAGCTCCCGGGCGCGGATGACGAGATCGAGTTAAGAGGCTCTTTGGCTTTTTCGCTTGTAATTGGCTATCAGCAAGAGAGCTCCGCCTAGCACAAAGGAGACGCTGGCTGGTTCGGGAATGGTTGTTTCGGAAACTCCTACTAGAGAGCCGCTGGTTAAGGTTGTCCTGGCATACGTTCTCTCACCATCGCTCAATTCGCCAGTGCTGCTGACGAGATTAAGCGGTACCGTTCCGCCCGCACCAGTAAGAAACGATACTGGGTCGAGGTAAAGAAGCTCCAGAGCTGGGTTTGAGGAGAGCGTGCGGCGAAATGCATTGATCCGCTGCTGCCTGCCGCTTGCCGAGTTGAATGAATAGATGAGCAGTTGAGATAGCGGGTTGCTCGCCTGGTAGACAAAATCCGGGAGCAGACTGCCTCCGCTGACGGCTAACCGGAAGTCAGTCAGTCCTGTCGAGGGGCTTCCCGCTTCTGCGTCGAAAACGAAGTTGCCGGTTACCGAACTTCCGTCAGCGAAGTTTGCGTTAGAGAGCGTCCAGCGAACAGGATTGGCCTCTGCTTTAGGTAGAACAAATGAAAACATGGCCAGCGATAAAAGAGCCAGCCTGATTGAAAACGGGGATGTAATTTTCATGCTCATGATTCCTCCGCAACTAACTCCACAAGGTTACTAAATTGAGCTCGTGCAGCTGAAGCTGCGGTTAAGCCTTCGGGCACGGTGGACCGTTTGCGCTTATTCGCTTTCGCTAGGCAGATCGCCGAGGCGGTCGAGCCTCCGTTCCCAAATCAAGCGCCGTTCAGCCACCCATTGCGCCGCCACCGAAAGCCCGGCGGGCTCCACGCTGCATGTGCGCACGCGCCCTGTTTTTGCGGTGCGGACCAGGCCGCTTTCCTCCAGTAACTGCAAGTGCTGGACGATCGCCGCCAGTGTTATTCCGAAAGGTTCAGCGAGCTTCGCGACTGAAATCGGCCCCTCGCTGAGCTTCTCAACGATCTTCCGGCGCGTGGGGTCGCCTAATGCGTGGAAGACACGATCGATATTAGATGCCGGGCTGCTAATAATTGACCTGTGTTTCAAGTGGTGCTCACCGGCTAGCTCGTCAACTCCGTTCCCAGTTTTGCCAGCAGCTTGCGCCATCCTGCCTCGCGCATTCCAGGACCGTCAGCACCTTCGAAAAATACCGCCTGGTGAGCCAAGATCGAGTTTGTGACTGTCCCGGTAGGCATTAACTCCGGTGATGCATCCGAATTCCTGCAGCGAACTATCCTCTCTGAAACGAAAGCGGGCGCGTTCCGTTCCTCCGGTCCGGAAATCCATTTTGAATTCTCCGATCGGGTGGTGCTCACTTTCCACAAACCAGCGGCGCTTCCTCTGGGGATCGAATCACTCCGCTGGATGACGAATGTGCTGTGAACTACAGATGTGTCGCTTTTAGGCACGGTTAAGCCCCTGCTTCAGCATCACCCAGACAGAACAAATAGTCAAGTATATGCTTAACTATTTAAACCCAGACAAGTCCAATCTGATCAATAATATAAATGGGGACAGACCCCGTTTTTTTGGTTTTCTTTTTCCGTTTTTTGAAGTTGTAGCGGTTTTAGCTTGGCCACCTTTCAGCGGAGCAGCCGTCGGAAGAGCGCCCGAAAGTGTATCGAAGTCAACCGAAGTCTCCGCGCAGCAATCGCTTTCGACGTTCTTTGGGAAATCGTTCGATGGCATAGCGCAGCGAAGTTCGAGGCAGCTCTGCGTAGTGCTGCTCGAGAAACTCCAGAAGGCTCGATTCCGATACTTTGCCGGTTTCCCGCAGCGCCCATCCGACAGCCTTCTGAATCAGATCGTGAGTATCGTGAAGCAGCATCTGCGCAATCTCGAAAGTGGTGGATACATCGCCAGAGCGGATGGTCCGGAGAGTGGCCACAATCGCGATGCGCCTCTCCCAGAGATTGGGAGAAGCCGCTAGTTGGCCCAAAATCGTGAGCCGCCTTCGAGTCTGATTCTTGCCTGCCAGGTGCTCGCCCGCAATATAAGGTGCGGAGGCATCCACCAGATCCCACTGATTGATGCCGGAACTATTTTGCAGATAGAAGTCGAAAATCGCCTGCCGTTCTTGCGGGTCTCCATGCTCGTACTGCCACACCAGAATTTCCAGCGCGCAGAACCGGTGCTCATGAATCCTCGAACCCAGCAGCTGCCGGATAGTTTCCAAGGCGAGATCGCGATAACGGAGCGCGGTTCGCCGCTGTACCGGAACCGGGATGCCCAGAAAAACATCACCCGCCCCATACTCACCTGGAGCCGTCTTGAAGAACCGCTGCAACACCGCAGCACGCGCCGGGTCTGCAAGGCCATCAAGATCCGTGACTAATTGCTTAGACAAAACGGGCACTGCGCGACGGGGGCTGACCGCTATCCCCTTATACTATGCGCATGAGTTCCCGTCGCGCGGAGAGGCGCATGACACGCCGGCAATGGACCACAGTGCTGGGCGCAGCCCTGCCGCTCGCCGCGCAAGTTTCCAAACCGCCTATCGAACGGGACGTTCCGCCGCTAGGCTCTCCTCCCGCCAACGCGACAGCTTCCGATCCCGAAGCAAGGCTGAAGAAAGCCGTCGATGACGTGCAGAAGGTAAGTGAACGCCTGTCCCAAATGGAAGTGCCGATGAACGTGGAACCTGCCTTCGCGTTTCGTCCCTAAGGCCCTCAGCGTGGGAAAATCCAAACTATCCATCGGTGAGGCCGCCCTTCCCTTCGCCACTATCCCGGAACTCGGAGCAGCGCTTCGTAATCGCGAGATCTCGTGCTCGGAGCTGACCAGCTTCTTCAGCAAGCGCCTGGAGGAATTCGGCCCGACTTACAACGCTTTGGCGTGCATGACCACCAAGCGTGCGAAGGAGGACACCGGCGACGTTGATGACGCCTTCAAAGCCGGCCGTTTCCGAGGCGCGCTGAAGGGCATTCCCTACGCCGTTAAAGATCTCATCTCCGTAGCAGGTTACCCGACCACGTGGGGCGCCAAGCCTTATGCCCAACAGCACTTCGAGCACGATGCCGAAGTCATCGACCGGCTCGATGGCGGCGACGCCATTCTGATTGGCAAGCTCTCTATGGTGGAATTGGCCGGCGGAGGGGGCTATAGTTCAGCATCGGCTTCCCTGCAGGGGCCCGGCTTGAATCCCTGGAATCCGCAGTATTGGTCGGGCGGGTCTTCGAGTGGATCGGGCGCGGCAGTCGCCGCAGGTCTAGTGCCCTTCGCGCTGGGCTCTGAAACTTCCGGGTCGATCCTTACGCCCGCGTGTTTTTGCGGCGTGACCGGATTGCGGCCCACCTATGGACTCGTCAGCCGCAGCGGCGCCATGGCCCTTTCCTGGACTCTGGACAAAATTGGCATTCTGGCCCACACGGCGGAAGATTGCGGCCTGGTGCTGCACGTTATCGCCGGCAGCGATTCGGACGATCCAGGTTCGGCCGGCAAGAGCTTTTACTACACTCCCAATTGGTATCAGAAGGTCCAGGAGCTGAAGATAGGTTACGCCGAAATTGATTGGGCGGAGTGGCCAGAAGAGGCGACTCGTCCAGCATTTGCCCAGGCGTTGACCGCAGTGAAGGCGCTGGGCTCACACATGGTGGAGACCAAGCTTCCCGATTACCCGTACGGCACGGTGACCGGGGCAATTATCGATTCCGAAGCAGCCTCTATCTTCGAGGTCCTCATTCGCAGCGGCCAAGTCGAGCAGCTTGCCGATGCAAGCCAGATTGCCGGGCTGAAAGCTTCCATGAATTATTCCGCGCTCGATTATCTGAAGGCAATGCGCGTGCGAACCGACATCCAAAACGCTTTTCGAAAGCTGTTCGCCGAAGTCGATATCTTAGTCGCGCCCACCCGTTTCAACTTGCCAGACCGCGCGGACCAGCCCTTCGACGAGACGCCTCCGAAGCGGCCCGAAACGAAGGGAGTTGGATCTGGATTAGTGCAGGCCGGAAACCTATGCGGACTGCCCGCCCTGACACTGCCCTGCGGCAATGTAAACGGACTGCCCATCGGACTGCAATTAGTAGCCCCGCCATTTACCGAAAACCGGATGTTGGCGTTCGCACGCGCTTTTCAAAGCAGCACCTCATTCCACAAGCAGCATCCGCCGATGCCCACAGCCGCGACTTAGCGGAAGTGTGCGACTGCGCCCAGAATCAGGAGCGTTCCGAGAAAGACCGCCATCACACCTTTGTCGTGTCTCCCCGGCCAAACCGCATGCAGGCCGAGAAAGGCAAAAGTCCCGGCGATAGCAGCCAGAACCAGACCGCTCCACCAGACGCCAAAGTGGTGGACGCCCGACCGTTGCGCACTCGGCTCGATAAAAGCCCCGGCAAGTGTCAAGACTTCCGCGGCAGACGCCAACAGCATAGCTTTCGGCACGGAAGAGTAACGCCGGCGGACAATCCATCCGAGGCCCAATCCTTCCGGCACCTTATGTAAAGCCAATCCGAGTGGCACGGCGATGTGTGCAACCGGCCCATGTGCCGCCGCGCGAATGCTCCAGCCATCCAGCAAGCTGTGCACGGCAGTCACCACCAACAAAGGCCCGGCGATGCCTTCGCCCAGAGAGTAGCCGCCATGGATCACGATGCGATCGAGAGCCGCCAACAGCGCGCAAATGGCCGCGGCCAGCGCCAGCGATTTTCCCCAGCCCAGGTCAACCGAAATTTCCGGGACCAGCCAGAAAGCCGCGATTCCTAACAGCAAGCCTCCTCCGGCTGCGCCCAGGTGATTTGATAAGCGGCGCGGCTGACCTAACAGAACTCCGAGCACGACGCCCGCAATCGCGAGCAGGGTCAGCAGTACCGCCAAAATCATCGGCTACTGCCCGGTGACTTTGATGACGAAGTAGGTAAAGGGCTTCCCGTTTTCGATCAGCAGCTGATGGGGGACGCCTGCGGGAATATGAACAATATCGCCTTTCATCACGGCCGATTTGCTGCCGCCTTCGATGGAAGTACCGCGGATCTCGCCCGGTCCGGTTTCTTTGCCGTTGACGACCTTTCCGCCACGGAGCAGCGTTCCCTCGCCGCTCTCGACGACGAAAAAGTCGGCTTCATGCTCGTGGACCTCCGCCGATCCGGTGGCGCTGCGATACGCAAGCATCGTGTAGTGCTTGTCGAACTTATCCAGGCTTTCGCTCGCGAAGGGAGTGCCCTTTTTGTCGAGTGCCGCTCCTTTGGCGGCCAATTCCTTCGGTGTGTAAATCTCGACGCCCGCTTTGCCGGAAGATGAAGAGTCGGCTGCCAGAGTGATGCTGATCGGACCGGTCAAGAAAGCAATTGCAATGAGTTTAATCATGTGAAAAGTCTCCGCCCTATTGTGCAACACCTTCTGGCGGCATTAGGTATGTCATTTGATCTAAGCAACGGCTATGACGTCCGGCAGGCCAGCTAGCTTCTTGTCAGCCGGCTTGATTCGTGGCGTTGCGGATTCTCCGTTGCGGGACGCCCAATCAACGTCGTGATCATTGCCGTTCTTTGCTCTCTTCTTTTCCTGGCGGTCGGCGACTGTGTTGAGAATTGGTGAGCTTTGAAAGGCGCTAATTATTCGGTGGTCTCAATTGCCCAGTGGAATCTATACATTGATGCCACCAACCTGTCCGTAATAGGTTTGAAAGGCCTACCAGTAGCCTCAGTATAGAGTTGCCGGGCTCGTCTCTCCGAGATTGGATCAACTAAATCCAGAGGCGCCGACCATAGATCGCCCAGACTGAACCGCGGTTGGCAGCCAGCCCGCTGTAAGTCATGTTCGTTCCCAAATCTTCGAAGCAAGGACGCCCCCAATCTTTGATAGCTGCTGGACTGAGCGAGGCGAACACCGACACTGACGACGATTTCCGGGATGCTGGCCAAAGCGAAAATAACAGCCCCGGCTAGCATTCCAAAAATGACGAATCGAAACGATTGTGCCTTTTGGCGCTTCACAGCCATGCAGGTTGTCAGCGCAGCCCAAGCGCTACCGACAGGTATCCATCCTAATAAACCGATTCCGAAGAAACTGAGCAGCAGAATCAAAGGATAGTAGGGGAACAGAGCCAGCGTGAAGATCAGAGATAAGACCAGAGAAAGTCCTGCAGATGTCGCGGTCAATCCGTCTACTAGCTTGCACCAGTGAAGCCGGTGGAGCGCCAAGAATTGCGACAGGACCAGCAGGATAGTTACAAGCAACGAACCAGGCCTTGTGACAAGGTCGCCTTTGTCGTATCGAAACCCTCCGAAGGACCATTCTTCCCAAAAAGCGCACAGCGGCAGAACTACTCCTAGCACCACAAGCGTCCAACGATTGCAAAGAAGTTTCGTAGGCGGTTCTCTTGGTGGGCCCTGTAGGATTTGAACCTACGACCAAAGGATTATGAGTCCTCTGCTCTAACCGCTGAGCTAAGGGCCCGAAGGTGCGCTACTGCAGTCTCAAGGTCTACGCTACCACGCATTCTGATCTTACCGATCCTAGATTTCAGTGAGTTTGAATTGAGCGCCCAAAGCGGCAAAGCGGAGAGCTTGCGGCTGGAAGCTAGCTCTCGAGAAGATGAGAGAAAGAACGCTGGTTCGTTCTGCAACAGTCCCGAACTTTTGAACTAACATCGACCTTCACCGCCATTGCCGAAGCGGCGCAGAGTTTCCCTTTCGTCTTGATTGTTCTCGTCCGCGATCTGGGCAATTGGGGAAGAATCCAGCTGCCAAGTTTCCTGAATGAAAGCCACTAGACTCGGCTGTCCCCAAGTCTAGTCGGACCATGGATCCATTTCTTGGCTTCGAGTTTGTCGATGATTTTGTAAACAGCCTCGCGTGTCCAATCGAGAGCTTCAGCAAGTTTCCGAGAGGTGGTGCCGGGCCGTTATTGGACAAGGGACAACACCACTCATCCGGCGACGGAAGTATCCTGATTCTGCAGTGCCCGCGAGAACGCCCCGGACACTTGATTGGAAACCCGTCGTCACGCCAGCTCGACTTGATGCTTTACCTCCCGGCGTTGTGATGATCCCGGGCGGATCGCCGGCCATTTGAACGCTACGGTTGGATAGCATGCCTGTGAAACCCGGCTTCGTTATCCTGAATCCGTGGAGTTGATCTTCGAGATTCGTGATGCTGAGGAAGGCGGCTATTACGCACGCGCCTTGGGTCATAGTATTTTCACCCAGGCTGATACGTGGGATGACCTCCGCGCCAACGTACTGGAGGCGGCTTCTCTGCATTTCGAAGACGCTGCAATGCGTCCCCGGCTTGTGCAGATGCACTACGTTAGAGACGAGTTAATACCGCTGGAAGCCGCCTGAGATTACCTCCGGACGTGTCCGGCGATCGCGTAATCCGCGCGCTCCGACACGTAGGTTATTCCGTCGTCCGGCAGAGAGGGAGCCATGTACGGCTGCAGCATCCCGGACCTCCTACCCACAGCCTCACTGTTCCGCTACACGACCCGATGAAGACTGGCACGCTTCACGCCATAATCGCCGAGGTTGCCCTCATGCGATCGATCGCAATCGAGTCGCTCGCTGAACTGCTCTGACGCAATTGGACTCGCCCGGACGTGAACCGCAAAGGGTCTTTTCGCCGATGCTAGAATTTTTGCCTCGATGCCGGGCGGACGATTCAACAGCCGCATGCGAAGTTGAAACTATGAAAGCCCGCTTGGCGAGCCCTGCTGATTCGGCTTCCCTCGCTAGAATCTACAACCAAGGCATGAAGGACCGGACTGCCACGTTCGAGACGCGTCCGCGCACCACTACCGATGTACTGGCCTGGTTTGACGAGGTGCATCCTATCGTGATTGTTGAGGAAGGTACGGAGGTGCTGGCCTTTGCCGCGGCCTCCAGCTACCGGCCTCGCGCCTGCTATGCCGGTATTGCAGAAGTCTCGGTCTATGTGGAACGTGAATACCGTGGTCGCGGTGCGGGTAGGCTGGCTCTAAGTGAATTGGCGCGAGCTGCCGAACAGGCGGGGTTCTGGAAACTCCTATCGCGGGTTTTTCCTGAAAATGCCGCGAGCCGGGCCCTGACTCGGTCGCTCGGATTCCGCGAAGTGGGCGTTTATGAAAAGCATGGGTGCTTGGATGGTGTCTGGCGAGACGTGGTCATTGTCGAGTTGGTCCTTCGGCTCAACCAGCCCGTTCCCTGCCAGTCGACATGATTGCATTCTCGCGCCCGGGCAACTGGCAGTTACCAAGTGCTTTGCGTCTACTCAGCCGCCAACCTGAATAGCTCACTAACATTAACGGTTACTTCACCGCAAGCGAGTACGTTCTTCTCTCGAACCCAGTCACCATTCGATTCCACACGCCACGCCTTATGGGTCTTTGGATCGAAAACCCAAACGCATCCAACACCTAAGGTCAAGTAATCCGTTACCCGCTCCTGGTAATCGAAAATCGTGTCGTCGGGGGAAAGGATTTCGATACAAAGAAGTGGTGGAATGGTGATGATCTGCTATTTGTCCTGCCGCCTGATCAACAGAATATCTGGGACACGGTATCGGCTATCGCTGACTCTCAGACGTTGCTCGGGAAGCACCCGAACGTTCCAGTCCCGCTCCTGGATATAAAGTCTGCTGCTTAGCAACTGCTGCAAGTTTGCGTGATCGAACTGCCCTAATTGCGCTCCCTAAGCTCGCCGTCTATCCACTCACAATCGGGGCTATACGATGACTGAAGATAGACCTCGAGCGGCGTTTCAATTGCGGTCGCAATCGGCATCGCTTCGAGTTTACATCTTTGAGAGGCTCGAAAAACCGGGGATTACAGTTGCATCTTAAAACAAATGGCCCATCTTCTCGCGCTTGGTTCTCAGATACTGAGCTGTGGTTGCGAGTGGCGGCACGATCAATGGCGAACGCCCCACTACCTCGATGCCGCCGTTCTTTACCGCCTCCATCTTTTCGGGATTGTTCGAGAGCAGCCGGATGGCCTCGATCTTGAAGTATTGCAGGATGCCAACCGGCAGCAGATAGTCGCGATGGTCGGGCTTGAAACCGAGTTCGATGTTAGCTTCTATCGTGTCGAGTCCGCCATCTTGCAACTCGTAGGCGCGCAGTTTATTGAGCAGTCCAATGCCTCGGCCTTCCTGGTGCTCGTAGATCAGCAATCCGCGTCCCTCCTTCGTAATCTGATCGAGCGCCAGCTCGAGTTGCGAACGGCAATCGCAGCGCAGACTGTGGAACACGTCGCCCGTGAGGCATTGAGAATGGATGCGCACCAGAGGCGGCCCCAGCTCCGGGGAAAGGTCGCCCAGCTTCAGAACCACGGCCTCTTCAACTCCGGATGGCCTTACAGCCTCGAAACCGAAGATGCGGAAATGGCCAAACCGGCTGGGGAAATCGGCTTCCGCAACCTTAGTTACCGGAAAGGTTTGATCAACCAAAGTGAAATACCATTGTAAGTCGAAGTGGTCCTTCGTCTACGCTTGTTAGATGCTCGATCAACAGCAATTAGCTGCGCTGCTGATCAAGGTAGCCGTTTCCACTTCCATCGCCAGCATTATGATGCGCTTTTCCCGCATTCAGAAAGTGCTGCTGCGCGATGACCGCGACGCCATTGGCCGCCTGAAGCTGGCGCTGGTGTTTTCCCTGATTTTCGGCTTCAGCGCAGTAGTGCGGATCTTGAGCAATCACCAGTATCAGGCCATCGATCTCGCGCTGGAAGGCGCGCAGATAGCGGGCATGCTCGGCGGATACGTGACCGGGATCATTACCGGCATGGGAGTCTCGCTGCCGGATATGTTCACCGGCAAATACATGTCGATGCCCTTGTTCGCAGCCGCGGGATTGCTGGGAGCGCTGATGCACGACCTCGCGCCGGAACGCGAAGACATCTGGTCGTTCTCTCCCTTCGTCGATCTCAATCTTTATCGCCTGTTCCGGCAGGCGCTAATGCTGAACCGGAATGCAATCCAGCTGCGGGTGGTGCAGAGGGCCGCCTTCAACGTGGCATGTAACTCCATTGTCGTGGTAACGGAAGCGCTGCGCTGGGCGGTGTTCTGGGGATTCGAAGTCCACAACACATTCTTCATTTTTCCGCGTGACAAGCCTAAAGACGCCTGGACGTTTGTGGCCTGCGCTGTGACCACGCTGTTTGCGGTCTCGCTGCCGATTCGCATCTGGGGCAGCTACCGTAACGAGCGGCAGCTGGAACTGCAGCGCGCCAGCTTGACCGAAGCCCGGCTAGCGGCTTTAACGAATCAGATCAATCCGCACTTCCTGTTCAACACGCTGAACTCGATTTCGACCCTGATACGCCTCGACCCGGATCGGGCGCGCAGCATGATCGGGAAGCTCTCGAAAATTTTAAGAAAGCTGCTGCGCAAAGCCGAGAATTTGTCGCCGCTCCGCGAGGAAATCGCCTTTATCGAGGATTACCTGGCGATTGAGATGATGCGCTTCGGAGACAAGCTTCGCTTTGAAAAGAGTATCGACGCGCGCACGCTTAACCGGCTGGTTCCGAGCATGATCCTGCAGCCGATCATCGAAAACTCGATTAAGCACGGGCTGGCGAACAAGGTGGAAGGGGGCACGGTCCGCCTCCGAACTTGGCTGGACGAAGCCACGCTGTGCATCGCCATTGAAGACGACGGCTCCGGGATGGACCCGGCCCGGCTCGACCATCTTTTCGAACAGGCAGGAGTGGGAATGGCCAACGTGAATGAACGCCTCCGGGTGCTTTTCGGAGGCGACTACCGGATGGTGGTGAACAGCGAGAAAGGGGCCGGCACCACCACGCTGATTCAAGTGCCGGGGACCGCTTCACTTAGCTAGCCGAGACTTTACCGGACTGCATCTTTTTCAGTACGCCGCGCATGTAGGCGAAGCTCTTCTGCATGCCCGGAAGAGGATTATCGGCCTCGATTTCGTACTCGAGATTCACCGAACCGTTGTACTTCTGCTTAACGAGTTGCGCGAAAATGGCAGGAATTGGGAGCTTGCCTTCTCCTACCGGCACCTGGCTATCTTTCTTCATCGGGTCGGCCAGATCTTTGACGTGCATGTCGAGCAGTCGAGGGCCGGCTTCGGCGGCGGATTCGACAATGTCCGCGCCGGTGCGAGACGTATGGCCGATGTCCATGCACAGGCCGCAGCGCGGGTCCAAGTCCTTCACGGCTTCCAACACGCTTTGCGGAGTGGGGAAATTCTTATCTTCGGGACCGTGATTATGAACCGCGATCTTGATGTCGTATTCCTTGACAAATTTCTCGAGCTTGGGCAGCGTCACATGTGTCGGCGCGCAGACGATTAGCGGGAATCCTGCCCTCTTCGCATATTCGAACTTACTGCGAATATCGGCCTCATCGTCTTTTTGAAAGCTGACGTTGCCGCATCCCACCAGGATGATTCCCGCGTCCGCGAACTCTTTCTTGGCGGCGTCAATCTGTTCCGGCGTGCTCTCCAACTCCAGGTGAAAAGACTTGACGTTGAGATAGGGCGTCCCCAACTCCTTAGTCATTTCGATGGCTTTCCCACGATCGAACTTCCGGAACGAGTAGGATGCGACGCCCAGCTTGATGTCGGCTCCGGAAATTTTATATTCCTGAGCCGGTCCGACACGGGCGCTAAGGGCCGCGCCGCCGATTAGAACTCCAGCCGTCTTTAGCAGATCGCGCCGATTAAGTGACTCCACGGGATGTTTAGGATCGAACATTGATCAGATAGCCTCCAATTCCTCTTCCAGAAGTTGTTTCTGGTACAACTCAGCATAATACCCGCCGCGCGCGAGAAGTTCGGCATTAGAGCCGACCTCGACGATCCGGCCATGATTGAGGACGACAATCCGGTCGGCGTTCTGGATAGTGGATACGCGATGGGAGATCAGAATGGTGGTGCGGTCGTGCATGACTTCGGCCAAGCCACGCAGTATTTTTTCTTCGGTCACGGTATCCACGCTGGACAAAGCATCGTCCAGAATCAGGAGCCGGGGGTTGCGCAGAATGGCGCGCGCGATGGCGGTCCGCTGTTTCTGGCCGCCGGACAAGGTCAAGCCGCGCTCGCCGATTACAGTATTGAAGCCGTCGGGAAAAGTCTCGATATCGCTCGACAGCCCGGCAATTTCAGCGGCCCATCGGATACGCTCCGGGCCGGCGTCCGGTTGACCCCAAGCGATATTCTCGCCCAAGGTAGCGCTGAACAGAAAGGTTTCTTGAGGAACGAAACCGATGGCTTCGCGCAATTTTTCAGGGTCGAATTGGCGAAGATCGTGGCCGCCGAAACGAACTACCCCAGTGGAGGGGTCGTAGAGCCTGGCGATCAAGCTCACCAGCGTGGTCTTGCCGCTTCCGGTGTGGCCCGCGATGGCCACTGTTTCCCCGGCGCGAATGGTAAGGTCGACCGCATCGAGAGCGTTGCGGCCGGTGAAATCGACTGAGACGTTTTCGAAATAGACTTCGACGGGAACATCGTCCGGATCGATGATGGTTCCGCTTGCCGGGGCCGCCACTGAAGGCTTCTGGTGCAGAAGTTCATTGATGCGATTGAGGGAAGCCGTTCCGCGCTGCATCAGATTCACCACCCACCCAAAGGCGATCATGGGCCAGATCAGGATGCCCATGTAGGTGTTGAACATGACAAAGCTACCGAGCGTAATGCGGCCGGCCATCAGCCGTTGGCCTCCTTCCCAGAGCACCAGCAGAAAGGTGATGCCGATTAGGGCTTGCAGCAGCGGAGCAAAAGCGCCTTGAATCCTGGCCAGGCCGATATTTTCACGAATGTACTCCCGGTTCAGGATTTCGAACTGGGCGATTTCGGCATTTTCCTGCGCATAGGCCCGCACCACACGAACGCCCGATAAATTTTCCTGCACGCGGCTGCTGATATCGGAGAACATCCTCTGAATATGTTCAAAGCGGGTATGAATGCGCCGGCCAAAGAATATGACCGCAACAGAAACCACGGGCGCAGGAAGGAGCGCGATCAGCGTGAGGTGCGCATCGGTTCGCAGCATGACGATGACGGACAGCACCAGCATGATGGAGGTTTCCGTCCAGTACATAATTCCGGGCCCGAGCATCATGCGCACAGCGTTCAGGTCGTTAGTGCTGCGCGCCATGATGTCGCCGGTGCGAAAGCTGCCGTAGAAATCCTGCGACAAAGTTACCAACCGGCCGAACAGGTCGTTCCGAAGATCGTACTCGATGTCGCGCGAGATGCCAATGATAATTACGCGCATCCAATATTGGAAAAGGCCCTTCACCAGCGACAGGCCCACCAGCAAAGCGGCAAATTGCAGGACAATGCGGAAGTTGAAACCGTGGGTGAGAGAATCGACACCGCTCTTGATCACCAGCGGCAGAGACACGGCCAGAGCATCTTTCGCTATCAAAGCGCCGATGCCGCGAGCGAGGCCGCCGCGATAACGCCGGACATACGGCAACAGGGTTGAGAGAGAGCGCCACATGTTGTTCTTCTAGTTTCCCAGGGCCGTAGCGAAGGTCTTCAACCACTCATAGAGGAAGGTCTTTTTGCCATCGCGAGTTTTCCACCAGGTCGACGGAGTGAAGTTCGGGTCGGGCGCGGGCGTGACGATAACATCGAGCCTCGGATTTTCGGTGCGCATCAGCTTAGCGGCGCGGCGGGTATGGTAGTTACTCGTAACCAGCAGAATCTTGCGGATGTTGTGTGCTTTAAGGTATTTGCCGAGAAATTTGGATTCGCTCCGCGTGGAGTTCAAGTCATTTTCCACCGGATGGAAGATGGAAACCGGATACCCCTTGCGGCGCGCGTATTCGATGGTGTTATCGGATTCGTGACCTAGCAGCGTTGGCGGTCCACTGACTACTACGAAGGGAGCATAGCCCTGATGCTGAAGCTCCGCCGCTCTAATGATGCGGTTACCGAAGTCGTCGCCGCCGAGAACCACAATGGCGTCGGCGTGCTGCAGCTTGTCAGATTCAACCAGGAAGCTACCTGCGGCGGTCCCCAATGGCGCGCGGAACAGCCACCCGATGCCGCACACCAGGAAGACGATCAGCAGAAAGGAAAGGCATCCCAGGCAGCCTAAGCGTCTAGGCTTTCGGGACAGATACCGGGAGGGCAGAGTTAGTCCTCGTGGGGAGTCTTTGAATCTTCGCGCGGGTCGAGTGGGCCGACGCCTCGCAGCTTCTGGTAAAGACGCTCGATTTCGTCTTCATCTTCCTGGCTAACCATCCGGACCGGGTTGCTGTCGGCCGATTCGTCGCCGCTCAACTCTTTGATGGCGTTCCATGTCCAATAATCGCGGTATGCCACTCCATCGAAGGAGGCGGAATTCGCGAGCCTGCGCAGTTGGAACATGAGCCGGCCGATCCGTTCGGGCGCACCAGGATAGATCAAAAGTTTGCGACGCCCATTGGTCAACCGGAGCTTCAGAACTAGAGGGGAGGCGAAGCGGCTGCTATTGATTTCCAGAATTTCGCGCCAGACGATAGTGCGTTCGCCGATATTGACATGGGTTTCCGCTACCCGGACGACCGGACGCGCGGACAGCCAGAACAGGGCGACAGCCGTAAGTCCGCACAAAGCGCCCGGAATGAGCGCGAGAGGGGCTCGCAAGCCGCACAACGCGCAAACCACTGACCCGCCGACAGTAGCCCAGCCCAAACGGACGTAGAGCTGGGACGGTACGTAGATTTCGGCGCTCGGCTCCATGAATACAGGCTACTCCCGCCAGAATAAGCCGTCAATCGAACATCGGATTTATAGCGAAAATCAGCTTGCCGCCGGGGTGTACCGGCGGCGCGTCATCTGGATGCCCCGCCATACGTAGTCGGCCCAGCTGACGGTGGTGAAAAGCGCGCTGAGCGCCAGCGCTAGATCCGCCAGCCAGTGCAGGAACCGGTAAGGATAAGCGGCGTTGGTCAAGACCAGCAGCACTAAAACAATTTGGAAGAAGGTGCTGACTTTCCCGATGGTAGACGGCAGAAAGCGCCGGTAACCACGGAAGATGCGCAGCAGAATAGCGCCGGTGACGATCACCACATCGCGCCCCATGACGACCAGCAGCATCCAGAGCGGAATGAGGCGAACCCAGGCGAGCGCAAAGAAGAGCGTCACCAGCATGAATTTGTCCGCCAGCGGATCGAGGATCGTGCCGGCTTGGCCGCTGACTCCGATCTTGCGGGCCGCAAAACCGTCGAACCAGTCGGTAATGCCGGCCACCAGGGTTAGGGCCAGCGCTTCGCGAAACCGGTCCGTGACCAGCAGCCAGACCAGGACCGGCGAAGCCAGGATGCGGATGAACGTTAAAGCGAATGGTATCTGGCGCAAAACAACTAAACTCTGAGCAACTTAGCGTACCAGTGCGTGAAAAGCCGCTTTAGGAGGTTCTGCGCGGGACGAAGCGGGAAGCGTGACGATCTCGTAGAAAGAGGGATCGGACATCAGCTTATTCGCTAGAGCTACGTGCATGGCATGCCCAGCCTTCTCGGCAACCAGTGTACCCAGCAGCGGACGTCCGATTAAGGCTAAATCGCCGATCAGATCGAGCGCTTTATGGCGGCAGCACTCGTCGGCGAAACGCAGGCCGCCGCTGTTGGCGACACCGCTTTCGGTAAAACAGACGGCATTGTCGAGGCTGGCGCCGCGAATCAGACCCATGTCGCGCATCTGGTCGAGTTCGCCTTCGAATCCGAAGGTCCGGGCGGGCGCAATTTCACGGGCATAAGCTTCGGGTGTAACTTCGATTTCGAGATTCTGCTCGCCAACCAGCGGATGCTGATAAAAAATATGGCACTTCAGCCGGAAGCAATCCGAAGGAACGATTGAGACCCGCTTGCCGTTCGATTCCACCGTGATCGGTTTCAGAATCCGCATGTAGCGGCGCAGGCGGCGTGATTCCTGCACTCCGGCGATGCGGAGCAGATCGATAAAGCCCTGACCGCTGCCGTCGAGAATAGGGAGTTCGATATTGTCGAGTTCGACGAAGGCATTGTCTATCCGCATGCTGTAAAGCACGCTCAGCAGGTGTTCGGTGGTAGATATGAATATGCCCTTGGGATGCATCAGGCTGGTGGCGTAACTGACGCGCTTGACGAAGTCCCAACTGGCTTTGATTTTCGTGTTGTCGAGATCGGTGCGGACGAATACGATCCCGGTGTCGGGCGGAGCGGGAACCAGCCTTAAACGGACCGGAGCGCCGTAGTGAAGTCCAATACCTTCTACTTCGACCGGCTTCCGGATCGTCGTCTGGTAGATCATCCTGCTGCTAAGAGCATAGCAAGGCAGCGGATTTAGTTTTTTGTAATGTGCTGATAGTAAAACACTTGTGCTTTGCTTAGCGTGTCGTTTCCGCAACACTTGAGGGCGCCAGCTTCATTCGGATGTGGCTTATGTGCATCAAACTGTAACCTAAGGAGCAGCAAAGTCGTTTTAGCAGGAGTACTCTTCGTTTTATGTTCACTTTCAAAACCCGCCGTCTTCTATCCCTGATCGCTGTGACGAGTATTCCGCTGCTGCTGCTGGCCGAGGAAAAGGTCGATCTTGGGGTGGTGAACCGGATCCGCAACGAGGCTTTCTCGAAATCGAAGGTGATGGACACCATGTTCTACCTGACGGACGTGTACGGGCCGCGGCTTACGAATTCGCCGAACTTCAAGGCGGCCGGAGATTGGGTGGTGAAGCGGTTGGAGGCGTACGGGCTGACGAATGTAAAAGAGGAGAAGTGGGGGCCTTTCGGCCGAAGCTGGCAGAACAAGTATTACGAGGGACACATGCTGGAGCCGCAGTTTGCTTCGCTGAACGGCATCCCGCTGGCGTGGTCGCAAGGCACGAACGGTTCAGTTTCGGGTGAGCCCATGCTGGCTGAGATCCGGACGGATGCCGACATGGAGAAGTTCAAGGGTAAGCTGCGCGGCAAGATCGTGATGATCAGCGAAGTGAGAGATTTGCCATTTCCGGATCAACCGGATGCCAAACGTTACAGCACAAGCGAGCTGGCGGAACTGGCTGAGGCGCCGGACCCCAGCAGGCTAAGTGCTGCCGCGAACCGCAACAACGGGCGTTCGGGTACGCCGCCGATGTCGCGGGAAGAACGGATTAAGCTGCGCGATAAGATTTCGCAGTTCATGAAGGACGAAGGCGTGTTGCTGGCGCTTTCGACCAGCCGGAACGGGACCGGGGACGCTATTTTCGCTTCGGCGGGAGGCTCTTATGATTTGAAGCATCCGCTGGCGGTTCCCGGGGTTGCTCTGATGCCGGAGCAATACAACCGGATTGTGCGCCTGATGGAGCACAAAATTTCTGTCAAGCTGGAGTTTAATATCCAGAACGAGATGGCGGAAAACCATCCCGATACGTTTAATATCGTGGGCGAGATTCCGGGCACGGGACCGCATAAGGACGAGGTCGTGATGCTGGGCGCGCATTTCGATTCCTGGCATGGGGGAACCGGCGCGACCGACAATGCAGCCGGGAGCGCGGTGATGATGGAGGCGGTGAGGATTCTGAAGGCTGTTAATCAACCGATGGACCGGACTGTGAGGATCGCGCTCTGGGGCGGCGAAGAAGAGGGGTTGCTGGGTTCGCGCGCCTACGTAAAGGAGCATTTCGGCGATCGCGAAACGATGAAGCTGACTTCTGCCCATGCGAAGTTGTCGGGCTACTTTAATTACGACAATGGCACGGGCAAGATTAGAGGGGTTTACCTGCAGGGGAACGACATGATGAGGCCGATCTTCGAATCCTGGTTTGCGCCATTCGCCGATGTAGGGGCTGGCGTCATCTCGATTCGCAACACCGGCGGTACAGATCATCTCTCGTACGATGCCGTGGGTCTGCCGGGCTTTCAGTTTATCCAGGATCCGATGGATTACGATACCCGGACACACCACTCCAACATGGACGTTTATGACCGGATCCAGGCGGGCGACCTGATGCAGGCATCGGCAATTACTGCGTCATTCGTCTACAACACGGCCACGCGCCCGGAAATGCTGCCCAGAAAGCCTCTGCCGCCCCCACAACCGACCAAGAAAACTCCGTCCGGGCAGAATGTGACCAAGCCGCACGACGAACCGGCATCAACGCCAACGAGCAGCCAGTGAATTAAATCCATCCCGTAGCACCTCTGGCGTGTTAGATACATTACATAAATAGCTCACCAATTGGGGTCTGTCCCCATTTTGGCGTACAACAAAAGTAAGGAATATTACTTACTCGCTGCCGGAATTGGTGCCGGAATTTTGCCGGAATTGGGGTCTGTCCCCGTTTTTTGGAATAAGTTGTAATTTAACTTACACTATTATCCTGCTTAAACGGGTCTGCCCTGTTTCTTAGGTAATCCTTCTTACTTTTAGCGGTGCTCGCCTGAAGGAGCCGGAATCGGCTGGCCTATCGGCAAGGGCCGCCCGAACTGGGGCATTCCATCGGCGCCCCAGGTAAAGGGTTGCGCGCGCGGCGAACGGCGATTGCCGCAACCCAGGTTGGACTCCGGGTTGGCATGATAGATGATCCAATCCTGCTTGCCGTCGGGAGATTTGAAGAAGGAGTTGTGTCCGGTACCGAAAGCGTGGGCGTCAGGCGACTGCCAGAAAACCGGGGCCGCAGACTTTTTCCACGATGCCGGGTCCAGCAGATTGCTGGAATCAGATGCCACCAGCATGCCGAGAGCATAGTAATCGGTCCAGCACGCTGCGCCGGAATAGATCAGGAATATCTTGCCGCTGTGCTGAAGAATTTCCGGACCTTCGTTGACATTTATATGCAGCGGCTCCGCTTTATCAATTGCGGGATTCTTCTCCGGGTCACGGCCCGCGTAGTGGTCGCCGATTTCTTCCCAGGGGTGATCGGGAGTAGAGAGCCGCACGCGCTTTCCTTCGACTGTCCAGGGATCCTTCAGTTTCGCGATATAGATGCTTTGGGTTCCGTTGACGTCGCCCTCCCAACCAGACCAGACGAAGTAGATTTGGCCGCGATTTTGGAACACCGATCCGTCAATGGACCACTTGTCGCTGGCGTCGATCAGCTTTCCTTTGAAATTCCACTGGCCTTCCAGCGGATCGGGCGAGCTGTTCTCCAGCACCCAAATGCGGTGAGTCAGATTCGTACCCGCGTCGGCGGAGAAATATATGTACCACTTGCCCTGCAAAAAATGAAGCTCCGGCGCCCAGATGCCGTGTGAGTAAGGTCCAGTGGCGGGAGGCGTCCAGACAACCTTCTTTTCAGCCTGATCGAGCCGGCTCAAGGCACGCGTTTTCCAGATGGTCAGGTTTCTGCCAGTCGTATTCATGTAGTAATAGAAACCGTCGTGCGAGATGACCCAGGGGTCCGGACCAGCGGGCAGCAGCGGATTCGTTAGAACACCGGCTTGCGGTTCCGCCGGGGCTGTCGCCGCCTGAATTCGAAGAGAGCCGGCCAGCAGGGCCGTTAAAAGGGCAACGCTTCGCATACCCGAGTCTTACACCCGTTGTAATCGAAGGGCGATATGCTGAATGTATTAACGGCTCCATTGAACGTCTCTCCACTGATTTTGTTGTCGTTGGCGCGGGTGTAGCCGGTTTGCGGGGCGCCATCGAGCTGGCAAAGTCGGGGCATGTCACCGTAATCGCGAAAGATAGCCTCCGCGAATCTTCTTCCCAGTACGCTCAGGGAGGCATTGCGGTGGCCTTGAGCGACGACGATGAAGTAGCTCTGCACGAACAGGACACGATCGCCGCAGGCGATGGGCTGTGTAATCTTGCAGCGGTGCATGAACTGGTGGAAGAGGGTCCGGCGGCAATCGAGGACCTAATCCATTGGGGGACGGTTTTCGATCGGGAGGGTCCGAACCTGCTGTTTACACGAGAAGGCGCGCACAGCCGGAATCGCGTATTGCATGCGCATGGAGACTCGACGGGACGCGAAATCGTGCGGGCGCTACAGCACCATGCGCGCACCATGCCGAACATATCGTTCTCGAGTTTCGCCGCGGTGACTGATTTACTGGTGGAAGATGGCGAGGTGGTGGGGCTCACGACGCTCGGGAAGTCGGGCGAGAGCGTAGCTATACGTGCGCGGGGAACGCTGCTGGCGACCGGCGGCCTGGGAAGAGTTTTTCAAAACACGACTAATCCGGACGTGGCAACCGGTGATGGCGTCGCGTGCGCTTTTCGAGCCGGCGCAGCCATCGAGGATCTCGAGTTTGTGCAGTTTCACCCCACTGCCCTATATGTTCCGGGCGCGCCCCGTTTTCTGTTGAGCGAGGCTCTGCGCGGCGAAGGAGCGTATCTGCGCAATGCTAGCGGCGAACGCTTTATGGCGCGCTATCATCCGCTGGGCGAATTAGCTCCGCGGGACGTGGTGTCGCGGTCAATTGTAATGGAGATGCGGGCCACCGGAGACGACAGCGCATTTCTAGACTTGACACATCTGAAACTAGGGTTTGTTCGCGAACGCTTTCCGCGCATTTATGAGACTTGCCTGCGGCACGGAATCGATCTTGAGAAAGCCGCTGCTCCGGTGCGTCCGGCGGCGCACTACGCCATGGGCGGCGTTAAGACTGACTTGCAGGGAAGCACCACCGTCACGCGGCTCTTTGCAGCGGGGGAGGCGGCTTGCACAGGAGTGCATGGCGCCAACCGTTTGGCAAGTAATTCCCTGCTGGAAGCGGCCGTCTTTGGGCGGCGCGCCGGAGCCGCCATGGCGCAATTGCCATCGTTGGGATCGGGGCACTCTCGAAAAGCTCACCCGGTGCTGGTTCCATCTTGCGGCGAGAACGAACTCCGCACGCTAACTTGGAATGCCTGCGGCGTTCTAAGAAGCGGCCCTGAACTCGCTGCCGCCTACAAAAAGCTGGCAAATCAGCCTTTGGAGCCTACACCGGCAGCGACCAGGGCACAACACGAGATCCGCAACATGCATCAGGTGGGGCTGCTGATTGCCCGAGCGGCGCTAGGCCGGGAAGAGAGCCGGGGCGGCCACCACCGCATAGACTTTCCGCAAAAATCGGCGGCATTCGAAAAGCACTCGATCCTGCAAAAAGTGAATGGAACGGATGCCGAACTCAGTTTTGTCTAATCTGCACTTTTCGCCGCAAGTTGCGTTCGCCGCGTTCGCAATTATTCTGCTGGCAGAAGTTCCGCTGCAGGCATCCAGCCCGTGGTCAGCGCTTTGGACGATGCCGGCAATTCTCTTCGCTTCGCTGGCCATCACCTGGGGTGCTGAATCGGCGCAGTTTTTTGTCGCGCAGGGGTTCGCCCTGGCGATTCTGGCGTGGATGCAGACGCTGCCCGAGTTTGCGGTAGAAGCCGTTCTTGCCTGGAAGGGACAGACCACCCTTCTGTTGGCCAATCTGACTGGCGCGCTGCGGCTGTTAACCGGTTTAGCATGGCCCATGATTTACCTGACGGCGGCGGTGGTACACAAGCGACGAACCGGCCAGCCGATGAAAGCCATTCATCTGGCCCCGCATCATAGCGTGGAAGTAATGGGGCTGATCTTGCCATTGCTCTATGCGTCGTTCATTTGGTGGAAAAGCAAACTGGAACTGTACGATGCGGTGGTGCTGATTCTGATATACGCCGGGTATCTGTATTTGCTTTCACGACTCCCAGCGGAGGAAAAAGAGGGGATCGACGATCTCGAGACGATTCCTCGGCGCATTGTCACGTCCCCACGGCCCTGGCGCATCGCAGGCATCTTTGGTTGCTTTGCGGTCGGCGGCGCGATGATCTATTTTACGGCGGAGCCATTCCTCGGCAGCCTGGTTTCGGTCGCGACCGCGGTCGGAATTCCCAGTTTCGTGGTCATTCAATGGCTAGCGCCGGTGATCTCGGAGTTTCCCGAATTGCTCTCCACCTTTTACTTCGCGCGGCAAGAGGAGAAAGCTCCAGTGGCGCTGATGAACATTGCCTCGAGCAATATCAACCAATGGACGCTGCTGGTCGCGATGCTTCCTATTGTGCTTTCCATGGGCCACGGATCCGTGGCCGCTCTAGCCTTCGACCGGGAGCAGCAGTTAGAACTCCTGTTGACCATCAGCCAGAGCTTTGTGGGCCTGCTGTTCCTGGTGAATATGCACTTCGCCTGGTGGGAAGCGCTAACGATGTTCGTGCTGTTCGGGGCGCAATTCGTGCTGCCATACGTGATGGGAAGCGGAGGGAAGCTGCTGATTACCGAAGCTTTCCTGTTTTGGGCGGCGATTGAACTGCTGCGCCTCATTTCCAGGTGGCGCACGCCGGACGCCTTCCGGTCGTTCGCCCACGTATGGCGCACTCACATCGCAGGCTGAAAGAACTTAAACTGGAAGAGCGCGGTTCGATTAAGCGAATCATCGAGCAGCGTGAATCGCAACACTACAAGTAGGGCAGAGTCCTGATGTCAACGCCAAAGCAAAATCGAATAACGGCCATTCGCAAAGAAGATGCGGAGACCATCGTCGGGAGGTCTCCCGACCCGAGTGGAATCACTCTAATTTTAAAAGGTTCTCATCGTTACTCCTGTTCTATCTGCCACGGCGACACCTGGATTACCGATTCTACCCACCATGTAATCCGGCGGAAGCGCAGCATTAAGGTGGTGTGCCTTAAATGCCTGCAGGAGGGTCGCGCAAAGGAGAAAGATGGCAGCCCGGCAGTCCCGCACTATCCAACCCGGGAAGAGTTAGAGGCGGACGTGGGCAAAGAGGCTGCGGACAAGATAATAGAGGCCATCGAGTCGGGTTTCGATCCGACGAAGATGAATTAAGTGGAATTCTGTTTACAGCAAACAATTCCGTGCTTGTCTCGCTTTCCGGCTGTTCTGAATCAGCTGCTGCGCGATCTCCCGGAAACATGGACGTTGCCCAATGAAGGTGAAAACACCTGGAGCGCATTCGACGTAGTAGGCCACCTGATTCACTGCGAACGCACCGATTGGATGCCGCGCGCCAGAATCATACTGCAATTCGGCGAAGCCCGGCCGTTTGAACCGTTTGATCGCTGGGCACAGAAAAAGGAGAGCAAAGGTAAGTCTCTAGAGCAGTTACTGGACGAATTCGCCGGTTTGCGCTCGGAAAATGTGGCGGACTTGCGTGCGCTGGATCTACAGCCTGGGCACCTCCGCTTACGCGGCCGGCATCCTTCCCTTGGAGCTGTTATCCTCTCGGAACTTCTGTCGGCCTGGACCGCTCACGACTTAACTCATCTGCACCAAATCTCGAGAATAATGGCCCACCAGTACCGGGATGCCGTGGGTCCGTGGAGTGCCTATTTAGGGGTGCTGCATTGCGACGGGCACAGCCGCCTCTGATTAACTTCTTTAAGCGTTCCCAAAGTTAATCAGCGCCACACCGAAGATAATCATCAGCAACCCGCTTGCTTTGGCGAGAGTGAACGGCTCCTTGAAGAATAATCGCGCCCATAAGATGGCCCAGATGTAGCCGATGGCGACCATGGGGTAAAGCACTGTCAATTGCGCTCCCGGCTGTCCCACACCCATCATGTAAACCACGCTGGAAGCGAGGTAAAGCGCGATCCCGGTTGCCAGCCAGTAATTGGTAAACAAGCGGGCGATACCGCCGGTCATGTGTTCCGCGCCCAGCTTTAAGAAGACCGCGCCGAAAGATCCGATGAACGATGCCAACAGGACAAAAACGATGGCGTTGGCTGGCGTATGCATGACTACTTTTTCATCCCCAAAATAGATACGCCGCCAACAATAAAAGCAATACCGATACTACGGAAAAAATTAAGGTGCTCACCCGGCAGCACGAAAATGGAGAGAAAAGTCACCCAAACATAGGTGAGCGCGATGATGGGGTAAAGTCTCGATAGTTCCCTGCCTTTTAGCGCCGCCGCCATCAGGATAGTGTTGACGCCGTAGAGGCAATAGCCCATGAAGAGCCGGAAATTCGTGAAGATACCTACGGTGAACGCCATGATTAAGGCCGGATGATGCATCACGTCGGAGAGGCTTACATGCGTGCCCACTTGCGTCGACCCCTGCTTCATCAAAATCTGCGCCACCGCGCCGATGAGAGTGCATGCGAAGACCAGTAGAAAAGACTTCCTAAAGTTGGATGAATTTACGGCTGGGCCGTTGAGAACAGTCTCGGAGGTTGACGGCTCAAGAGCGGTAGGTGAGGTCAATAGTAGTTTCCTGGAAAAGCGTTCGCTGCGATGACTAATTCGCTCGTTGCACGAGCAGCCAATGAACCATTTTAATGCATTCTGGGGGCTCTTTCACTCTTCCTTTGGTTAAACTGAGGTGAATGTCAGCGCCCCTAGCGGCTCCGCGGATTATTTCCAGGTTTGTCTGGATCTCAGTTTCAGTTCTGGCCGCCTGGGCGTTGAGCATCATCGCCACCGAACGCCACGAACCGGTAAACAGCCTCTGGTTAGTAGTGGCGGCAGCTTCTATTTATCTGCTGAGTTTTCGCTTCTATGCAAAATTCATTGCCGCAAAGGTGATGGCGCTGGACGATAGCCGCGCGACTCCGGCAGAACGATTCCGGGACGGTCAGGACTTCGAGCCGACCAATAAGTGGATCTTGCTGGGCCACCATTTTGCCGCGATTGCCGGACCAGGACCGCTGGTGGGTCCCACGCTGGCGGCGCAGTTCGGCTATTTGCCAGGGGTGCTCTGGATTCTAATCGGCGCAGTTTTAGCGGGAGCGGTACAGGATTTTGTCATTCTCTTCTGCTCGATGCGCAGGGACGGCAAGACGCTGGGCCAGATAGCGCGCGATGAAATCGGCAAGGTGGCGGGCATTGTGTCTCTGGTAACGGTGCTGCTGATTATGATTGTGCTGCTAGCGGTAGTGGCGCTAGTGGTGGTGAATGCGCTGAAAGGGAGTCCCTGGGGTGCATTCACGATTGGCATGACCATTCCGATTTCGATCTTAATGGGGCTGTATCTGCGCTTTTTCCGCCCCGGTAAAGTGCTGGAGTGCTCGGCCATCGGGTTCGCGCTGATTGTAGCGAGCATCTATGGAGGAAGCGCAGTGGCTTCTTCCAGCCTGGCGCACTATTTCACCCTGGGCGGCGTTGCGCTGACGATTGCGATGGTGATCTATGGATTTGCGGCCAGCGCGCTTCCTGTGTGGCTGCTTTTAGCGCCGCGCGATTATCTGAGTACGTTCGTGAAACTCGGCGTCATTTTCCTGCTGGCCGCGGGAATCCTCGTGACGCACCCGCAGCTTCAACTGCCGCCTCTAACGAGATTCGTGGATGGAACAGGACCCATCTTCGCAGGCAAGGTGTTTCCGTTCTGCTTCATCACCATTGCATGCGGAGCAATTTCTGGCTTTCATGCCCTGATCTCTTCCGGTACGACGCCGAAGTTGATTGCGCGTGAGTGGCACGCCTGGCCGATCGGTTACGGCTCGATGCTGCTCGAAGGCTTTGTCGCGATTATGGCTATGATTGCCGCAGCGTCGCTGGCTCCTGGAATTTACTTCGCGGTGAACTCACCGGCGGGAGTGGTGGGTGCGCTTCCAGCGGCGGCAGTGCAGACCATCTCCGGCTGGGGCTTTCCGGTTTCCGCAGACCAGATGTCTGCGCTGGCTCAAAGCGTTGGGGAGAGAACTTTATTCGGGCGCACGGGCGGTGCTCCATCGCTAGCGCTCGGCATGGCGCAGATTTTCGGGGCGGTATTTGGTGGAGGACTGGGCCGCAGCCTTCTCAGCTTCTGGTACCACTTCGCGATCATGTTCGAGGCTTTGTTCATCCTCACTATCATAGACGCGGGAACACGCGTGGGCCGCTTTATGCTCCAAGATCTTCTGCAACATATTCCGGGCGCAGCGAAGCACGTTCGCACGACCACGGGCCTGATTGCCACCAGCGCAATAGTAGTCTGCGCCTGGGGATACTTTCTCTATCAGGGCGTCATCGATCCACTCGGCGGCATTAACTCGCTATGGCCGCTGTTCGGAATCTCCAATCAGTTGCTCAGTGCAATCGCGCTATGTGTTGCAACCACCGTACTGATCAAGATGCATGGCCGGCGCTACGTCTGGATTACGCTGGTGCCGCTAAGCTGGCTGGCCTGCGTGACGTTTACGGCAGGATGGCAGAAGATTTTTTCCGCTGACCCAAAGCTCGGCTTCCTGGCGCATGCCACCGCGCTAACGAACGCCTTGGCGTCTGGCAAGATCGCCGCGGCGAAAATAGCGGAAACGAATGCCGTTATTTTCAACGAACGCCTGGATGCGGCCGTGTGCGCCACGTTTCTGATACTGGTGACCATCGTCCTGGTGGATTCGATCCGCACTTGGAGTAGCCTGTTGAGCGGAAAGAGTTCTGTGGAAAGTTCGGAAGCACCCTTCATCCCGACACGCTTGAGAGTGGAGATGCTATGAGGAAATTGCGCCGCGCGATGGAATTGTTGGTTGAACTGTTCCGCGAATTGGGCGACGAGAACGCCTACCGCCGGTTTCTGGCCGAGCGTGGCACGGCCGCTAGTGCCCAGGAGTGGCGCGTGTTTACCGATGAGCGCCATGCCGCGCGTTTCAAGCGAGCGAAGTGCTGCTAATTTGAATCGAGCCCGGATTCAAGAACGTGCCCACGCATCTGTACTCGCACGTTTTGCACCCATTCAGTATCTGCTCGGCTCCCGGTTGACGAGTACTCATTGCGCGCTTCGGTTTGCCGGACACTCTATTCTCCCAGTCGATTTAGTGTGACGCCGGAACGAAGCGCCCTCAGCCAGGCACGGTCAGTGGAAGAATGGCTTTCCGGATTTCTTTGGGTAAACATAATGAACACCGTGGATAAGCCATCCCAGAACTCCGGCTCGCCATACTTACCTTGCACCAGTCTTCTCTTCTCCCGCTGTTCCCAAGCGATTAGATCTGCCGCGCTCTTCCGTCCGTTGCAGCGCGCGCAGGAGGTTACCAGGTTGTCCTCGGAGCAGGTACCACCCGATGCGAAAGCGTGAACATGATCGAGCACGGCGCCGAGTTCGTCGATCAAAGGAGCATTGCGGCGAGCCCAGTGGGCATGGTAATACGCCAAGTCTTCGGCAAACCCCGCATTCCGGAGCTCAGCGCTCAAGATTTTCATCACCGGGCTGAATATTACCGCGCGCTTACACCATTGGCATAGCCAGCCATCGCGCCTGAATATTTTGACTTGGATTTCCTTGGGCAGATTTGCCCGTACCCTGTCCCTGGCGACCAACATATCCTGAGTGGCTTATCGGGCAAGTGAGTGCGTTCTTATAATTATTCTTCTTATGGCTGAGAGAAGAAAACACCAACGCGCTGCGTAATCTGGACAAGGCGTGGCGCTGACGGCCAGTTCGATCAGGGCAAGAGTCTCAGATAGCCGCAAGAATTCTTTCGGCCGCGGCCAGCCCTGCCAACTCCGCGTCCATCTCCCGCGCTTCGGCTTCCGTCATACCGCCTGCTCTAAAAGATGTCAACATACTCGATGGGAGATCGGCCGTGGTCGATGCTATGCCATTCGGCGAACGCGTGCACAATATCGACCAGAGCCCAGCGATGAAGCTGAGCATACCGGTCGAAAATCTCACGCAGCAATGTGCGTTCCGCTCTGGAGAGTTCCGCATCTGGAGGATCCGCGATCAGGCTTACCTCGTGATTGGCCCGCGGTGAGATAAAGGTTTCCCAAGTGCGCTCTTCACCAGGGGCGCTACCCTCGTTGATGAGGTCTAGGACGTTACTGAGCACCGGGCCGCGGCGCATCGAGAAGTACTGGTCCGTCGTTATCGGATAACCCCATCGCAGTAAGGCTTCCCGGTCTGCTATGTAGAGTAGTTTGATGAGCTTGCGATGGCTCATCTTGCCGCCGCGCAATTTCAGCAGCAAAGCTGACGCTTCCGTTGCCTTATGCTCATTGAAGCGAAGAGTTGTCATTGCTCGTGAACGTATAGCCATTCTCTAGCCGTTCGCCTTCAGATTATCGCGGCAGTAACAGATGGCGTTACTTTGAACGTTGAAGGGAGTAGTGGGACATTCGAGGAAATCTCAAGCACACCGGGCGAGTTTGCATCGAGTAATGGTTCTGAACTGACTAACCTCGCTCCTGAATCGCTTCGTCGATCATCCTGCGAACCATCTGAATTGCCTGATCGCGATCTCCCCCCTTCAGCATCGGTAGTACTTCAGAATCGACAATCCTGTACCAGAGATCGCGGCGCTTGCTGAAGTCGCTAATGCTTTGGGTAATCCCGGGCCGGAACTGCTTCATCATCGTAAGGAACTCTTTGTATTCTGGCCCGATCTCGGATTGCAAGCGTTCTTTAATACGAACCGCCAGGGCCGGAGCAACACCGTTGGTCGAGATGCCGATGGTCAAATCTCCCTGCGCATGCTTCGATCCGTAGCTGTAGCGGCAGTGCTTCGGATCATCGACGGCATTGCATAAGACGCCGCTTCCTTCCGCCAGGCGAAAGATGATCTCGTTATGCGGGCCGCTGGTGATCACCAGGAAACACCCATTCAGATCGGTCAGAACAAAATCGCGGGCATCCCAACGGATTGCGCCTGCGTCTACCAGTTCCTGAATTTCGGGGACGGCACTTGGATTGACATAGCGCACTTGAGCCCCAGCGCCGGCGAGGCTACGGACCTTACCGGCTACCTCGTAGCCTTCGCCGGTGACCAGGCAGCGTTTTCCGCTGAGATCAAGAAAAATTGGATAGCGGAAGTTCATGGGCCTTCTATTCTGAATGTATTGCCTAGTCAGCGTTTATTTCTTATCGACAGCTTCGGCTTCATCTTCCGGGCGTATCATGCCCGGGCGCGGAGCGGAGCTCCGCCGATGCGCACGGCGGCGGGTCTTTCGACGGAAGCTATCTTTATCTTCCACAACATGCTGCGAAAGCTGATGACCAGCTTCAAGCCGGATTACATCGCAGCTATCTTCGAGAGCAGCGAGCCCACCTTCCGTTCGGAGAGTTTCGCGGAGTACAAGGCTAACCGGGCAGAGATGCCGCAGGACTTGGGCGAGCAGATTCCGCACATCCGGAGGCTGCTCGAAACTATGCAAATTCCGGTGCTGGAATTCAAAGGCTTCGAGGCCGATGACGTGATCGGCTCCATCTCCTGCCATGAAGCTGCGCACGGCCTGGAAGTGGTGATCGTTTCCAGCGATAAAGATCTGCTGCAACTGGTGAACGAGCGGGTATTCATGCTGAACCCGATGAAAGACGACGAGTGGTACGACGAAGCCAAGGTGGAAGTCTTTATGGGCGTGAAACCGAAGCAGGTGGCGGATCTGCTGGCGCTGAAAGGTGACGCAATCGACAACATTCCGGGAGCTCCGGGCATAGGCGACAAGGGCGCCAAAGATCTGATTACGCGCTTCGGCTCGGTTGAAGCAACGCTTGATCGTGCCGCCGAAGTAGAGCGCAAAATGTATCGCGAGAGCCTGCAAAACAACCGCGATCAGATTGTGATGAGTAAGCAGTTGGCGACCGTTGCCACCAACGTGCCGATTGCCTGGAACCTGGAAGATCTCCGTTCTCAAGCACCGGAAACGGCAGCGTTGAAGGCGTTCTACAAAGAGATGGAGTTCTTCAGTCTGGTGAAGGAACTTCCGGCGGAGGACGACAGCCAATCGCGCGACTACGCAACGCTCGAGAACGCGGCGGCATTAACTGCATGGCTGGATGCGCGGCCGGAAGACGCGCCCCTGGCGGTGACGTTCGACCTGGCGAATCAGGCCATCGGATTGGCGTACAAAGCTGGACAAGGGCGAGCGACTGCGGCTGAACTACATCGGGAACTCAGCCCGGTGCTGGCGGATGAAACCGTTCCCAAAGTGGTCCATGACGCCAAAGCCTTTCTGACAGCAGCGCACGGAATGGGGTTGCGGCCCAAGAACGTCCGGGATGACGTGATGCTCTACGCCTTCCTGCTGGCCGCCGACCCGGGAGCCTGTTCGCCGGCTGCTCTGGCCGAGCGCATTCTCGATCGCAAGCTAAACCCGGCGGCAGAGCAGATAGCCGAAGCTACGTTTGCGGTGGCAGAAGTGCTCCGTCCGAAGATTGAAAGTGAAGAGCTGCAATCGGTTTACGACACTATCGATCTGCCGTTAGCGCCGGTGCTGGCGGCCATGGAAGAGACCGGAATAAGAATCGAAACCGATGTCTTGGCCGAACTATCGACAAGACTAGCGGGTCGAGTAGAAGCCATCGCGCAGGAGATCTACGCGCTGGCGGGGCGGCAATTCAACATCAACTCGCCGCAGCAGCTTGGCAAGGTCTTGTTCGAAGAGATGGAACTGCCGGCACCCGTGAAATGGGGCAAAGGCAAAGTCATATCGACGGCGGCCGATGTGCTGGAGGCGCTAGCGCCGAAATACCCAGTAGCCCAACACGTATTGGAATACCGCCAGTTGACCAAGCTGAAAGGCACTTACATCGATGCGCTGCCGCAGCTGATCAGGCCGGGCACGGGACGTGTTCATACGACGTTCAATCAAACCGGCGCAGCCACCGGAAGGCTTTCCTCGTCGAATCCAAATTTGCAGAACATTCCGATCAAGACCGAAGAAGGCCGGGAAATCCGTGCCGCATTTATCCCGGAAGCCGGATGGACGCTGGTGGTGGCAGATTACTCACAAATCGAGCTCAGACTGCTGGCGCACATGTCGCAAGACAGTTTACTGTTGGAGGCTTTCCGCAACAACGAGGACATCCACACGCGCACTGCCGCGGAGGTGTTCAAGGTGAACCCTGCCTTCGTGACTCCGGCCATGCGGCGTTCGGCAAAGGCGGTGAATTTTGGCATCGTCTATGGACAGACGCCTTTTGGGTTGGCGCAGTCGCTGGGAATCGACAGGAAAGAGGCCGACCTCTACATCCGGCGTTACTTCGAGCGCTATGCAGGCGTGCGCGAGTTCATCGACAACACCATTGCCGAAGTGCGCGAGTCGGGTGCCAGCAAAACGCTGCTGGGCAGGCAGCGACCGATTCCGGATATGAAAAGCCGCAGTCCGTCGGCGCGTTCCTTCGCTGAGCGGACCGCCGTGAATACGCCGCTGCAAGGCACCGCAGCCGATTTGATTAAATTGGCGATGATTAAGATCGCCCGCTTAATGGTGGAAGGCAGCTTGAAGAGCCGCATGCTGCTGCAGGTACATGACGAGTTGCTTTTTGAGGCTCCAGAGCAGGAAGTAGATCGACTAGAAAAGATGGTAAAAGCTGAAATGGAAAATGTGTTCCCGTTGAAAGTGCCATTAGTGGCAGAGGTGGGTCACGGCGAGAACTGGAGGGACGCCAAGTGATGAACCGGCGTTGTGTGGGCGGCTTGATTGCAGGCATATTGCTGGCGGCTGCAAGTGGATGTTCCACGAAAAAGGAAGTAGAGAAGATCGGACCGGCGCCCGATCAATTCAAAGTTCGCTTGCAGACCACCAAGGGTGACGTTGTGATGCTGGTTCACCGCGACTGGGCCCCGTTGGGAGCCGGGCGCTTTTACGAACTGGTGAAGATGGGCTACTACAACGACAACTATGTGTTCCGGGCGTTACGCGGCTTCATAGTCCAATGGGGCATGAATGGCGATCCGAAAGTGCAGCAGAGTTGGAGTCGAATTCCCATTAAGGATGATCCTCCCAAGGTGAGCAACAAAGCGGGCACGGTGACGTTCGCGGCTGCCGGTCCGGACTCGCGCACCACGCAGGTGTTCATCAATCTGGCGGACAACGGCGAGCAGCTCGATTCACAGGGCTTCACGCCTTTCGGAGAGGTGACTCAAGGCATGGATCACATTCAGGAGTTCTACACGGGCTATGGCGAAGGAGCGCCGAGCGGCCGGGGACCTGACCAAGCCGCTATCTCAGATATTGGGAACCCGTATCTAGAAGAGCATTTTCCAAGACTTGACATCATTCAGAGGGCAACTGTGGTTCCCTAGGCAGTGACCTCTTTTAGATTCCGCCGATCCCACTGCAATCCGTAAAACAATACAGACGCCACCCAGGCAATGAGGCACAGGCTAACCAGCGGCAGCATCATACTTTTGACCTCGAGTCCGACGACGAATAGAGCCATTGTTTGGATGAAGCCATCGGGAAGCAATGCTTCAGAAGTGAAGCGCCATCGCTCCTGCGGAACGGATTTCAACACCGACTGACGATGGCCTATGGCTAACACGGCGACGCCGCTGGTGAATCGTTCAGCACCCGCGCCATCGATAGCGAACCAAGACTTGAGCTTCGGTGCTCATTGCCAAAACAACAAACAACGAGAGGATCTGGGGTGCAGCAGGATCTAAGCGCCTTCCGGACACCCTGTACACTTCGGTACACCCCATCAGAGCAAATGCGATGTAGGGGTCAAGTGTTGCCAGCATCTCTCGCCATTGCAAGCGCATTAATGCGCCGACTATCCCTGGCGGAGCTGGGATCCATCGGAGCGAGAAGGCTGGCCAAGCTCGAATGAACCGCTTTGTGACCAGCGAGAAAGCTTGCAAGATTGCTCCGCCGATGGCTGCTATCCCGCCGATCCTCCAACCTGCCCTCAGGAGAAGCAATAGTGCCAACCATGCAATCGGATAAAAGGCGAAGGAACCAATTCGAACCATGGCCCACTCCAATTTGGAAAGCGGCCAACCGGCACGGCGCTCAGAGGGAATCTTCTCCATAACGTCAGCTGAGAGCGGGAATAGCATAACGACGAAAAAGATCACAAAAAAGAACTCAGCGCTTTCAGGTTGCTGGTACGCAACGAGAATTGCGAAGAGGAAAAAATTCTGCCCGGCTATGGAACGAAAGGACTGGAAATCGCGCCAGGATGCCAATCGGAGGGCTTTAAGCAACGCGATTACGTTTGCGTTCCCAACCATATCAATTCTTCGCTTCCCGGCCGTTCGATCAAGTCAAAGTAGAGATTCTCTAGTGTATTGGGCAGGCCGGTAACAGCGCCATTGAAAAGAACTCTGCCGTGGTCCATGAAGAGGACGTGATCCGCCACCCTATCAACCAGGGAAAGGATATGTGAGGTTAGAAAGACAGTGACGCCTTTTGGGGCGATCGCCCTGAGTTGAATACGAATGGTCTTCGCAGTTAGAGGATCGATGCCTTCGAAGGCTCGTCGAGAAACAACGCGCGGGGATTTGGCAACAGCGCCATCGCCAAAGCTGTTTTCTTTTTCATGCCATAGGAGCACTGATGAATAAAGGTGTGCTTGCCGTGATCCAACCGCAAGACGCGTAGAAGCTGATCTATCCGGGAGCGCGCCTCGTTGGCCTTCAACTTGTAAACGGCTCCCGTCAACTCCAAATGCTCCCCAATAGTCAGCGCATCGAAAAGAGCTAGATTTTCAGGGAGCACCCCTACCATCCACTTCAGCGCCGGATTATTAACTGGTACCCCATAGACCTCAGCTGTACCGCTTGTAGGAGCGAGTAGCCCTGTAAGGATCTTGACGAGGGTAGACTTTCCTGCTCCGTTCGGCCCCAGCAAAGCGCAAACGCTACTCCCAGCAACCCCGAAAGAAGCCTCTGACAAGGCGCGGAGGTGGCCATAATCCTTTGTGAGAGCCTGGCACGAAATCATCTCGCCCGAGTATCGCGCACAAGCTTAGCCCTGAAGGCAGATTGGCGTGAAAGTGTTCCAGATTTTACGAGTACGCGAAACTTAGTGTAAATCTAGAGATTACGCGGGAATTTGCAAGCGGTGGGAGGTTTAATATCCTGGCGACCGGGCCGGCCGCGGTGTCGCCGGGATCGCGGATCTTAGAAGTGGCAAGTCAAGCCTACGTAAACATTGCGGCCTGGCAGCGGGATCGGCTGGCCGGTGTAGGGATTAAACGAGTTCAGGTGCTGATAGTAGAATTTGTTGGCAAAATTATCCACGCCGGCATAGAGCGTGGCATTTGAGCGAATCGTGAATCCGGCTTCGGCACTATAGGTGGTGTAACCGGAGGTTGGTTGCTCGAATCTGGTGTAGGAGACGCGGTTCTGATTAATCGCATTCCTTACGGTGAACTGCCCCCAGAGCCGGCCTCGCCAGGGTGCGTAACGCAGCGCGTGCCGGAAGTTGAGCGGTGGAATTCCGAAAAGCGGCTGGTTGACGCCGACAGCGGGAATGCCGGCGCTGATCTCGTCCGCCAAAGTGTAGGCGCCCTGAGTTCTAAGCTCGAGAGAGGGAAGGATGCGGTATCGCAAGCCATAGTCGAATCCCCGGAAGTTGGCGTGATCGCCGTTGAGATAGCGGTAGACTCCGTTGGGGCTTAGCGGCGATTCTTTGGGAATGCCAGCATCGGGCGCGGCAGTAATGAAATTCTCCAGCCTGCGATAGAACACGCTGCCGTTCAGCGTCACGCGAGCAACTTGCATTTCCACTCCTACATTTGCCTGATAGCTGACTTCGGGCTGGAGGCGGGGGTCTCCCAGAAACTCGGCCGCCGTTTGGAACACGGAGCTGGGAAAGCGATCGGAATAGCGTTCGAGAACATTGGCGGTGCGAACGGCGCGGCCGGCGCCGGCGGAGACGGAGAGGCTGTGAACCAACCGGTAATTGGCGAGAAGACTGAAGCTCGGGTGTACTTCGCTGGTGGCTAGCGGTCCGGCGACGTTCTGGAGGAAGAAACTGGAGGGCGTCCGGGCTCTTGCCTGCACGGCATCGAGCCTTAGGGTACCTGCCAACGTGGCCCGCTCCCACTGATTGGTGGCGCTGAAATAGAAGCCTTGATCCGCCACCGAGGCGTCGGGCCAGACGGTGTCGCGAAACAGAACGGCTCCATTGCTGCGGCGGGAGATGAACCGCAAGGCGTTTTGGTTCAGATTGTAAAAGTCCAGGCCAGTGTCGAAACGCAGGTGCGGAGAAAGATGGAAAGCCGCGCTGACCGCTCCGCCCCAGGTATTGGAGGTGGTGGGCACGGAAATCTTCAGCCCGAAGGGCGGCATTCGGCCGGGTACGTCCAGTGCCGTCGGCTTGCCATCGTTATTCATCCGGTGGCCCTTCTTGTCGAGGTAAAGCTTGACATGCACCTGATCGAGGAGAGAACTTACGTGCTTGAAATAGTAGTCGCCATTCCAGGAGCGAGTAATCAGGAAAGTTGCATTCAATAGATTGCCGGGGTAGTCGAGACCGGTCTGATCGTCATAGCTGCCGGAGAAGTTGAGCTCCTGATTATCGGTGATTCCGAGGCGGATTTTGCCGCCACCCTGATAGCCGCCAAAGCGCGCCGGAACAGATTGTTGAATGCCCCCGCGCTCGCCTGCAACGTAGTTATTGCCTTTCGAGCCGGCGCCGAAGACCTCGAATCCGAACCGGCTGTTAGCGGCAAACAGATTGGTCCTGGCGTATCGATCAGAGCTATTGAACGAGTACCCTGACGAGATCTTTCCGCCGATTGTCCATTGCTGATAAAAAGGGACCGGATTGGTTTCGACTTCGATCGCGGAGAGCGCGCCGGCGCCTTTGGTCAAGGCATACGGCCCCTTCACAACGGTGACGCTCTTAACGTTGCCGGAATCGACATGGCTGAGTTCGGAATCCATTCGCGCCGGACCGGCGGCGAAGGTGCGGGTTCCGTCAACGATGGTAGCGATCTGCGTCTGCCTCAACCCGGTAAGCACAGGGTCCTGATTGTTTGCGCCGCGGCGTACGGTGTCCAGGCCCGGAACGTTCTTTAGTTGTTCAGCTAAACCGGGGGCCGGCGACCGAGCCAGGTCAGTGGCGCTAACGGTCTGCTGGGCGAGCGATGGAGGATTGAGAGCTTCCACCTGCACGGTTGTCTGCAGCGACCTGAGCATTAAGTAAATGTTCAGAGACATGGGAGAGTTCCGGACTGTGAAGTTCATCGGGTTCTCGGTCAATAACTCAGGCGCAACCGCAGTTGCCGTATACGAGCCCGGTTGCAGACGGACGGTCACGACTCCCGCGGAATTCGCTGTGACTTTTATTGGCTTTGCGGAATCTTTCGCGGCGATCTGGAGCGCGGCTCCGGGCACAGCGTCCTTTGAGGGATCCAGGGCAGTTATCCGCACCGGCACTCCGCGGCTGGCCGGTTGGGATAAAAGCAGTGAAACGCTCGCCAGGAAAAGGACGATTGACACCAGTCCGTTAATGCCTTTGTGATGCTGCAAACTTTAATTACCTTTTCGTTATTGAGTTAACGTGTGAGCACACTTTAGGCGTGCTCCTGGGGGCCGGAGCACACGAATACAGCCACCGGAAGAGAGCTTTAGGTGTAAATAAAACCGAGTTTAAATCTAACTAGGTTTAAATCCAATTTGGATAGCGACGCTTACGAAAGGAGGGAATGGGGAGGTCCGCGCTTCTGCTTCGAGCGGTGATGCGAAGGACGATAGCCGGTCTTCGGTTGAGCAGAGATTACGGGTTGCTGGAATGTTCCGGCGAAGATCGCCTGATAGGAGGCAGGCGTGGAGGCTTGTACTTGTTCCGCTATCAGGGAATGCGGAAAGAAAGGGCACTTTTCGCCTAGCTTTTGAAAAGAAGCCGCAGGTGCGCCGGATCGGCTCGGGAGTTTTGTACAGTGATGCTTGCCGTGCTTACGGCAACACGCGGGCAAAGCGGAACTATCGACACCGGGGAAAGCGGGCCGGATCAGCAGGGAGATGAACAGAATCCCTAAGACGATAGCGATGCTGGACCGCATGAAGTCCGAGTGTAGCGCAGTAATGAGAACCACAGCACGCAATAAACTCTGGCCGGCTACGGTATGAAAAGCCTGGACGAATCAGGGGCCAAAAAGCGGCCGCCCCGGGGGAGCATCGCTAAGCTGGGAGTGCGGAGAACGAGCACATATGCAAGCCACTCGCCTGAGTATCGAGGAGTACCGTAAGCAACACGCCCACACCAAAGGCTCAGAGTATTGGTTTGGAGAAGTCCGGTTTAAGAGCGTGCCCACATGGTTACATTCGCTTCTGCAAGGTTTGCTGGTGCAAGTATTTACCGAAGCCGGCTACGCCTCTGGTTCGGAACTAGAACTACGGATCGATCCCGAGTGGGAGCCAAGGCCCGACGTAGCTGCGTCCACCGTGGTAGAGGAGCCCTATCCCACAAAGCCGATTGAAATTGCCGCCGAGATCCTTTCGCCAACCGATTCGATGGACGAAGTCCGGGAGAAATGCGCTCATTACGAGCGCATTGGAATACGGCGGATTTTCGTGTTCGATCCAGGAGGAAAGCAAGCCTTCGCATGGCGGCCTTCGAACCTTGAACCCGTCGAAGAGATCCAATTCGGCAACGGAACGGCGTCTGTGGCGGTCTCCGATATCTGGAAGGAGTTAGACCGGCGCATTGCGCTTGGAGGTACGAGGAGAAGATAGGTTGCGGATTTCCCGGGATGGACTCAATTAGGAATTTGCCGGGTGGCTTCCGGCTGATGGTCTGCGCTCCCGTGATTATCTTGAAGGGCTGCTAGTCGTACTTCTCGTAAATAATTTGCTTGCGGCCGAAGCCTTTGGCTTTCAAGGCGTTGCGCATGTCGTTTACCATTTCTTTCAAACCGCAGATGTAGACATCAATGGTCTGGAGTTCGTCCGGTGAATGAGTGCCTAGAGCCTCGTCGAGATGTGCCTGGACGCGGCCGGTTCTTCCCATCCAGGACTCGTCCGGTCTGGTGACGGTCGGAAGGAAGCGGAAGCTGGGGTATTCGTTTGCGAGGCTGTTCAACTCGTCGAGGTATAGCAAACCCGCCGGATAGCGGACTCCGAACAGAAGCGTAACGTTAGGATTATTTCTGGGCAGGTGGTCGAGCAGCATCGAGCGGAACGGCGCGATGCCGGTTCCGGTGGCGATGAAGACAATGCGGTGGCCCGGATGCCGCAAAGTGAAGTAGCCGAGCGGCTCGTGGATGTCGACTTCCTCGCCAGGACTCATTCTGAAGAGCAGAGGCGAGACAATGCCCTCCATCACCCGGTTCAGGCAGAGCTCGAAACGGTTGCCATCCCGTGGCGAAGCGATGGAGTAGGCCCGGGTAATCTCTTTTCCGTCTACCTGTTCGCGTACCGATATGAATTGTCCGGGCGTGAAAGTAAATGCCGCGTCCTGAACAGCCTCGAACTCGAAATGCCGGACATCGGGAGCAAGTTCGCGCCAACCAACTAACCTAGCTTTCAGTGAAATGCACCTCTTATATGATGATGCCCGAAGCCGGTTCTTTGACGCCGCCGCCGTCGGGAGTCATTTGCCGCAAGAGATCGACGAACAAGCGGCTGCGCGGCCGTTCAGGGCGGCTCTGCTGCTGTCCCAGGCGATGCAACAGAACAAGGATCGCGAGGAAATCGGAGTTCCGCACGGGATGCAAAGCTTCTTCCTCCCGCTGTTCCCGCTCATAGTCTTCAAGCGAGGCGGTGACGCGCCGCTGGACGTCCGCGGCCAGGGTGTTTTGGGGATAGCTCTCGTAGAGCAAACCGGAATCGAGCGTCTGGCGGGTTCGAATGAGGGCTTCCAGGGCCGGCATGACATCCACGTCGATAACGCCGTGCGTTCGCAGAGCCGCCTGCAACAGAGAATAAATGCAAAATAGCAGCAGCTCTTCTTTCTCGCGCATAAGCTGCTCCGTTACTTCGACCTCCGGATAAGAGATTTCGCTGGCTGGCAGGTCGAGCGGCTTCTCCCGGCGATGCGCTTCCTTCAGATGAAGGCAATCGAGCGGACAGCTGAGGGACACCTCGCGTTCCGAGCCGCAGCAGATGGAGCAAATGTCGCCGGAAACGGCGGGACAGGCCCGTTTAGGTCTTCGTTTACCGCAAATCTTACAGAGAGGAGGCGTAGCAGAGATTTGGGCATCCACTTCGCTTATTATCGACCGGGACGGCACGAACAGAGCGGATGAGACTATCGGAAGAGAAGGTATGCAGCGAGTTGATCTCTTTATAAAAGTGGAAGTAGAACTGGACGAGGAGGAAAAGCCGGAGCGGGTGGCCGGCGAAATCTGCCGTCAGATCGAGAAAATTTACGTAGTCCGTGCCGCGGAACTGTCGAGCATAGTTAGCCAGGACTAGAGCCGCTTAACCTTACATTACACAGCCGGCCCGGTCAGCAGGCGCGACATTCTCAATACATAGGCGTCGGTCATTCCCGCCACGTAATCGCAAACGACGCGATGAACCGGTTCATGATTCAGCCGTTCGCGGTAGGTGGGCGAGACCCGATCAGGATGGCCGATGAGGTATTCGAACAGCTCTTTCAACCTCTGCACGGCGGCGCTTCGATCTTCGATAAGCTTCGCGTAGGAGTAAACCTTTTCGATGAGAAGCCGCTTCATCTGGCTATTGATGGCCATGGCATCGTCCGTCATCCGGGCCAAGCGCCGGTCGAGGTCGCGCACGTCCTCCACTGACTGCACCCCAGCTTCGGCGGCGGCTTGCGCAGTACCTTCCACTAAACCGCCCACCAGCAGATTGATTACCTGGCGTTGCACTTCCCAGACCCGAATGTGCTCCGGCGCACCCGGAAACTGCGTATCGGCGGCTTCCGCCAGTTCGCGGAATATGGGTATGTAGCTGCCAATCTCGTCAACGGTGAATAGTTTTCCAGTGACAGCGTCATCGATGTCAGCGGTATTGTAGGCAATCTCGTCGGCCAGATCGATCAATTGGGCTTCCAGCGGGGGCCGCTTTCCGGGCAGCAGCTCAGCCAGATCAGTTTGGTCTTGGTTCAGCTCGCGTGAGTGCTTGACGATGCCTTCCCTAACTTCGAACGTGAGATTCAATCCATCGAAGCGGGCATAGCGGCACTCCAGCTCGTCAACGATGCGCAGCGCGTGACGATTGTGCTCGAAGCTGCTGTCGAAGCGGCGCATCTGGGCGTCGAGCTGGTGTTCGCCTACGTGCCCAAACGGCGGGTGGCCCAAATCGTGAGCCAGGGCCAGAGTCTCGGTGTACTCTTCGTTCAGTTGCAGGGCGGCGGCCACGGTCCGGGCGACCTGCGAGACCTCGATGGTGTGAGTGAGGCGGTTGCGGAAATGATCGTGCAGCCCCGCCCCGAAAACTTGCGTCTTGCCTTCCAGGCGGCGGAAAGCCCGGGAGTGGATGATGCGATCGCGATCGCGCTGAAAGTCATTCCGGTAAGGATGAGGGGGTTCAGGGTATTTGCGTCCGCGAAGGCTTCCAGGACCTAATTTCAGCCGACCCAGCATGGGTGGAAACTACTTCTGCGTCGACGGAACGATCTGATCGGCGGCGCGAGTCACGGCGGGGCTCTGGTCGTTCTTTCTAACCGACTGAATAATCTTCTTCGCCTCTGCGGGGTTGCCAGGCTGGAGCAATTGCGCGAGCAACAGCTGCGCCTGTGACTTCGAAACCAGGTCGGTGGGTTTGTTCACTAGTTCACGAAGATAACCCTGCGCTTCGGCCAGTTTGTTCTGGCCAGCATACAACTGCGCCAGGGCGACTTTGGCGAGAGACGCCGTTTCGCTGCTGGAACCAGCTACCGTGCGGAGATCAGCTTCCGCACCTTTGGGATCGCCGGTTTGCGCTTTCAGGGTACCCAGGTAGTACTGGGCGACCAAGCCCTCGCGGGTCCCACTATCTTTCGAGATCACGCTTTGTAGTGCCTTCCTGGCGGCGATATTCTTAGCGTCTTGCGTCGGAAAATTCTGGCCTGATACACCTTGCGCAGCTACGGGTGCCTCGAGGACGGCTAAGGCGGCCTGCAGATCGGCCTCGCGAGCGGCCCTTTGAGATGACCAATACCAGAGACCAACTCCGGCAGCAACCAGCACCAGAGCTAACGCTATGGCCCAAGTTATGACCTGTCGGCGGTGAGAAACGGTGTAATTGACTACTCCGGAGACGGCGGTGGTGAACTGATCGTTCCTGACCTGCTCTTTTAACTCGTGACGATTCAAAACGAAAACAGCCTTTCCCGGCGGCTAACGATTTTTTAGCGTCTCAGCGGGGGCGCCACTAGCGCACTGATAGCCGCTTTAGCACCCTCAGCGTAGCACGTAGCGGCTGCCTGTTGCGAAAAGGAAAGTGTCAAGTTGCTCGGCCGGCCTGACCGGCACGGATACGGGCATCGGGCCCGGTCAAGATGGTCTGCACGGTGACCATCGTCATCATTGGCTGCAGTGGAGATTGGACCAAGCCGCGCGAGACATAAAACTGCCTGGCCCGGTCGTGTAGAGAATGGACTAATATGGCGAACACGCCAGCTTCACGGGCAATACTAATGGAGCGCATCATCGCGTCACGCAGCAGCCCAGCGCCCAGGCCTTGATTGTGATAGTTGCGATTGACAGCCAAACGGCCCAGCAGCAACACCGGTAAAGGATCGGGCATATTGCGGCGGAAGGCTTTCGGGGCGGTTTCATGACCTATAGCACCGGCCGAAAGGCTGTAGTAGCCGACAACGGCTTTATTCGAACAGAGAACGAAACAGCGCGAAGCCCCGCCGGCGCTGTTCTTGAGTGCGCGCTTCTTCAGCAATTCATCTAGGTGCAATTCGCCGCTGTCAAATTCCGCAAGCTGATGATCGGCCCTGATCGGCTCAGGTGGCGTTATAGAGCCGGCACTCATTTCTCCCAGGGCGCTTTGGCCGTGAGCAGCCGACGCAGCTTATCGGTCGGTGGCAGCGGGTTATCGAGCAACAACTGAAATTGCGCAAAGGTATCGGAATCGACCGCGAAGAATGTCTGACTGAGCAATACGTCCTCCGCCTCCCGGCAGGAAACATCGAGCATGAATTCAGAGCGGATCCGGCCTTGCCGTTCTGCCGCCTAGTCAATCAGGTTGCGTTGCCGGGCTCTAGCGCGAATGTTGATCGAAACCTGCTGCATTGCTGGTTCTGGTCGAGGCATGGTTATCCACTCTACGTGTACATACTAGATATACAGGTTGTGTATAAGAATGCAACACACAAGCTCTATGCTGAGCCACAGAGTAGAAGACAACTAATCAGGGACGCGGGTCGGCAAGGTCGCGGCGAATGGCGAATTTCACCAGACCGGCGACGTCATGGATATCGAGCTTGCGCATCAGACTGGAACGATAAGTATCGACTGTTTTAGGGCTGAGAGCAAGGCGGGCTGCAATTTCCTTGGCGCGGATGCCGTCCACCAGCAAGCTGAATACCTGGAATTCGCGGCTGCTGAGGGCGTCGAGCGGGTCTTCCTCTTCGTTCCGGAAGGTGCTGTCTCCGAACAGCGACATGACTTCGATCTGCGGCGAAACGTAGATGCCGCCCTGGGTGAATTGCTGGAGGGCGTCGGCCATCTGGTCGGAAGACGAGCTCTTGAGAAGATACCCGCAGGCGCCGGTACGGAGCACTTCAAGAACGGTCTTGCGATCTTTGCGAGTCGAGAGAACGGCGCAGCGGGTGCGCAGTCCCTTCTCGCGAACGCGGCGTATGACTTCCGTGGCAGCCAAGTCGGACAAGCCGAGATCCAGCAGCGCGATGGCCGGCTGCAGACGCTCGATCTCAGACAGCGCTGCCTCGGCGGAACCCACGTGAGAGACCACCCGAAAGCCTTCGATCGCGTTGCAAAGAGCAGTTAGACCTTCCCGCACGAGGGTCAGCTCATCGGCGAGCAGAACATCTACTCTCTCGACGGACTTTTCCGATGGTGGGAAAGCGGGAGGCTCTGGAATCGAGCCTGAGATCGGGAAATAAGTTGAGGTTGACACGCTTGTGTCTAGAAAGTGTTGTCAACCCCGGACTTATCTCAGGTGAGTTTCCGGCGGCTAGCCGGTCTACAAGAGGATTGCCTGGCTATGCGAAGCTGCGGACCGCGGCGGCTTCGTCGTCGAAGGCTTCGAATACGGTATAAAGCTTAGTTATCTGCAGCAAATCCTTCACGCGCTTGGAAAGGCCGACCAGCTTCAAGTGGCCGCCATTGTTGGTGACGGTGGTGAAGCCGGAGACCATCTCGCCGATGCCGGAGCTGTCGATGTAAGAGACCTCCGACAGATTGAGAAGAATCTTCCTGTTGCCTTTATTCACCAATTCGCGAATAAGATCGCGAAAAGTGCTCGCGCCTTCGCCAAGGGTGATTCTTCCGGCTGCATCTAGAACGGTGACGTCGCCCACTTGGCGAGTTGTCAATTTAACACTCACTTCTGCCTCCTTGATCGAACTTAATGATTATGCGTCAGGCCGTTTTTTTACCAGCCGTACTTCAGTGCCGCCGCCCGGTTTCTTCTCCAAATCGAATTCGTCGACGAAGGCGCGGATAAGAAGCAGGCCGCGCCCGGATCGCCGGAGCAGATTTTCGGGAGCCAGCGGATCCGGCAGCGAGGACAGGTCGAAACCATCCCCTTCGTCGCCGACCGTGACGCGTAAAGCATCGTCGGTCCGTTCGATGGCGAGGCGCACTTTTTTGTGCTCGCTATACCGGTTGCCATGCACCACGGCATTGACCATGCACTCGCGGACGGCCATGCCGAACTGCGCCTGATCGTCCTCGTTCAGACCGAACTTAGCGGCTTCACCCGAAGCGATTTCTTCGGCCTTATCCACGCTCTCCAAACTTGAATCGAGTGTCTCTCGAATAGTTTCCATTGTGCCGCTCACGCGAAAAGCCATAGGACGCCAGCTCCGGCATCAACCACCGGCGGCGGTAACACCGAATCGCTACGATACACCGCGGCGTAAGGCGAAGTCAATAATTTCATGGAAGGTAGTCCGTTGGCGAAGTACTGTAGTCGAGAAGCTTAATCACGCAAACTCTTAGGTAACGACCCGGGTGATTTGAGTCTGGGGGAAGATCTTTTTAGTCTGTTCCAGGTTTGCGAGAGTGATGCCGGGCAGGCAGGTGGAGGCAGTTCCGGCCGCAACGCCCCAGCGCAGAGCTTCGCTGAACGACTCGCCTTTTGCGAGCGCCCACACGAGCGCCGCGGCCATGGCGTCGCCTGCGCCGATGGGGCAAACGGCTTCCACCGGCGGCGGAGAGACTTCGATGACTCCTTCGCTGGAAGTAGCGGCAATAGCGCCGCGGCTACCCAGGGAAAGCACGACCGATTGGGGACCCAACGCTTTGATGCGGCTGACGGCTTCGACCAACTGAGGCCGGGTGATAAGGGCAGTGTTCAGCAGGCGCTCGGCTTCCGATTGGTTGGGTTTCACAACCGTGGGCCGCGCTTCCAGGGCATAGAGCAGAGCATCGCCGTCGGTATCGAGCAAGGTTTGGACTTTGTATTTGTCCGCGATCCGGATAAGTTGGTTGAACAGATGGTTATCTACTCCGGGCGGCAAGCTTCCGCATAACATCAGCCAGGAGGAACCCGGAAGCAAACTTTCTACAGTTTTGATGATGCGGGCCTGTTCGGGCTTGGTGAGGCTGGGACCGACTTCGTTCAATTTTACGGAGAGGCCCTGCTGGTCAGAGATAGTCAGATTAATGCGGATGCTGCTGCGAATTCTGACGATCTCTTTTTTGAAGCCGTCGAGGTTCAACTGTTCCTCGAACCTGCGGCCTACTTCCCTGCCGGAAGTGGTTATGGCGGTATTCTCCGCGCCGAAGCTGGTGAGCACCCGGGAGGCATTGATGCCACGGCCTCCGGCGGCTTCGGTGGTGTTTTGGATGTAGGCTCGATCTTCGAAAACAAGCCGGTCGACGGTTACGATCCGGTCGAGCGCCGGGTTAACAGTCAGGGTAAGGATCGATTTGCCCATTCGGTCCGGTTTCAGCGTAATAGCGCCGTGAGGGATGTTCAGGATTGCGTCCGCCGGGACGGAAACTTCGCGCCAAGCAAGCCGCCCAAGCCCGGCAGCAATGTCAGCATGAGGAACGCGAACGGCAGCGTGACCAGCATTTGCATCAGGAATTCATGCTGCGAAAGATTCATGAGTTTAGCAGCTTGGGGGACCTGAGCCCAGGCGGCGCGCATCTGCTGCCACCCTTGCGGGCTGGCGACAAAGATTGAGGAGCACGTCAGCAGAACTGCGACAACCAGAAACAGCCAGAGCCCGGTCATCCAGCCGAGCCTTGCCCCGGCTGCCGCGCTCACAATTTCCGATGAGCGCGAACGATAGATGCGGACGGCCAGATATCCGGCGCCGCATAGGAAAAAGGGAAACAGGGGGGCGGCAAACAAAGCAATCAGAGGAAAACCAACCATGGCGCCAGACGCGACCAGAAGAGTAATGACGACTGCGCGCGAGTTGCGGAAGGAAATAGAGGAAGCAGCGGGCCCGGGCGGTGCACTGAGCGGCGGCTCGAGAGGGCTTTGAACGGGCGCGGCACTCGAGACGGGCAACTCCAGGCGAGCTTGGTCTTCCTCGAATTGAGGTTTTCCGCATTTGTGGCAGAAGCGGGCGTCTTGCGGGAGAATCGCGCCGCAGGTACAGCGTTCGTTCACAACTTCAGTGTAGAGCTTGTTTCGTAAGATGACGAATGAGCTTATGCCCAAATCGAAGCTGCTGGCTGTTTGTCCGCGCGACCATTATCTATTGCGCAATCTCGATCCATTGCGCGACAAATTCGACATAGTCACCAGCGGCGAGGCGGAGGAGATTGGAAAGCTAGCCGGCGATGCCGAAATAATGCTCTACGCTGGACTTTCCGGCATTGCTCCCATGAAAGAAATATGGCCGCTGCTGCCTGATGTGCGCTGGATTCATTCGCTTTCGGCAGGAGTAGAGAAAGTTCTGATACCGGCCATTGTGGAGAGCCCGGTGGTGGTGACGAATGCACGGGGGGTATTCAAGCGGCCGCTGGCGGAATTCGCCGTCTTGGGAGTGCTGTTTTTCTACAAAGAAGTGCGCCGGCTTCTTGAGAGCCAGCGCCGCAGTCACTGGGACAACTTCAGCGTAGAAATGATGGTGGACAGAGTTGCGGGCATCGTAGGCTATGGCGAGATTGGGCGGGAGTGTGCGCTGCTGCTGAAGGGCATGGGGATGAAGATCTATGCCACGCGGCGGAATCCCGAAAAGTCGGCGGACGATCCGCTTCTCGAGCGGACCTTTGCCTCTGCCGGGCTTAAGGAAATGCTGGCCGGGTCGGACATAGTAATCGCGTCTGCGCCGCATACCCCGGAAACACATCATCTGCTTAGTGATGCTGAATTCGAGGCGATGAAGCCGGCGGCGATCGTGATGAACGTTGGACGAGGGCCAGTGATTGACGAGGCGGCCCTGATTCGCGCACTGGAATCGGGCAAAATCGCGGGGGCGGCGCTGGATGTATTCGAGGAAGAGCCGCTGCCGGCGGATTCTCCGTTGTGGGGCATGAAGAATGTGCTGTTGTCGCCGCATTGCACAGACCGGACACGCGACCCGGATTGGCTCGATCTGAGCGCGCGATTGTTCGTGGCGAACTGCCAGCGCTATCTCGCGAACGAAGATCTGGAAAACGTTGTGGATAAACATGCTGGCTACTAAGGCAGAGGTCACCTTTGCCGACGTGCTGGAGGCGGCGGAACGCATCGAGCAGTTCGCTTCGAAAACGCCGATTCTGAGTTCTCGGCTCTTCGACGAGGCGGCGGGAACGCAAGCCATCTTCAAATGCGAGAACCTGCAGCGCGGAGGAGCTTTCAAGATCCGCGGGGCAGCGAATTTTCTAATGTCGCTAAGCCCCGAGGAGCGGGCGCTTGGCGTGGTAACGTTTTCCTCCGGCAACCACGCGCAAGCAGTCGCGATGGCGGCGGCTCATCTGGACGTGAAAGCGACGATCGTCATGCCGACCGACGCGCCCAAGGCCAAAGTAGAGTCCACTAAGGCATACCGGCCCGGGATCATTTTTTATGACCGGCAGCGCGAGAAGCGGGAAGAGATCGCCGATCGGGTTGCCCGCCAGACCGGTGCGATCGTGCTGCCTTCTTACGACCATCCGTGGATTGTCGCCGGGCAGGGTACAGCGGCGCTCGAGATGCTTCGGGAACGGCCAGATTTAGATGCTCTTGCCGTGCCGCTAGGGGGTGGAGGGCTGCTGTCTGGTTGCCTGGTGGTGGCGCGGGAACTGCGGCCCGGAATGAAGGTATATGGCGTTGAGCCGGAGATGGCTGACGATTGGCATCAGTCGCTAAAGAAAGGCGAGCCGGTGGAAATTCCGCCGCCAATGACCATTGCGGACGGGCTTCGCACGCCTGTTCCGGGCGTCGTCACGTTTCCGATCGTTAAGGAATTGGTGGAGGGCGTTGTGACGGTGGGTGAGGACCAGATCAAAACCACGGTCCGTTTTCTGCTATCCCGTTTGAAGCTGCTGGTTGAGCCGAGCGGCGCGGTGGCTGCGGCAGCCGTTCTGTATCGAAAGTTGCCGTCCGCAGGGCAGTCCGTCGGCATCCTTCTAACAGGGGGTAATGTGGATTTCGATGTGATCGCCGCTATATGCGGGGATGCTGCCTGAATGGGCATTCCTGACGGGAATTCCGGGGAGCAGACCGGCGGCTCGCCGAAGCGGACGTGGAAGACCCTGACTTCCCGCGAAGTCTATAAGAATAAATGGATCCGGGTCCGGGAAGACGAGGTGCTGCGGCCCGACGGGAATCCTGGTATTTACGGCGTGATCGAGATCCGGCCTTCCGTGGGGGTAGTGGCAATAGATGATCGCGGACGGGTAGCGCTGGTCGGACAGTGGCGTTATGCGCTGGACCGCCACAGTTGGGAAATCCCGAGAGGCGGTTCAAATCCTGGCGAGATGGATATGCAGGCAGTAGCGCAACGGGAACTGGAGGAAGAAGTAGGTGTTCGCGCCGCATCCTGGCAGCGTCTGAGTGCCGTGGACATCTGTAATGGAGTCGCGAACGACGTTCAGACTTTGTTCCTGGCCACCGGGCTTACGGGCGCGTCGATGAATCTGGACCCGGAGGAGGACATTGTTGTCGATTGGCAGCCTTTACCGGAAGTGGTCAAGATGGTCATGGATGGGCGTATTACGGAAGTTTGCAGCGTGGCCGCCGTGTTGCAAGTCGCTCGGCTGCGGTCCGAAACGGAAAAGAATAAATGAACTCTCGAAGTGGATTTTCGCGGTTTGCCTGGGTGGTTTTGCTGTACAACATCCCGGTGATTCTCTGGGGCGCCTATGTTCGGATATCCTTCTCCGGTGACGGGTGCGGCGCCGACTGGCCCTTTTGCAGCGGTCAGCTGTTGCCGCAGAATATGGCGCGCCCCATGGCGATCGAGTACACCCACCGCCTGATGACCAGCCTGGACCTGCTGCTGACCGGCATTCTTCTGGTGTGGGCGTTCCGGGCGTTTCCCAAAGCGCATGTGGTGCGGCGGTATGCGTCCTGGTCTACCATCTTCCTGCTTGTGGAAGCTTTGTTGGGCGCGGGACTAGTGCTGCTTCGAAAAGTGGCGCACGATCAATCCGCGGGGCGTGCCGTTTATCTTTCGGCGCATCTTACGAACACCATGTTGCTGCTGGGCGCTTTGGCGATTACAGCGTGGCTGGCGCAGACGGGAACGGAAAGAATCGAATGGCGCCGGATTTCGGGACGGACGGCTGGGGCCCTGTTCGTGACCGTGGCGGTGAGTGTGACGGGCGCTCTTGCGGCGCTGGGAGACACGCTATTTCCCTCCTCTTCTCTGCTTTCCGGCATGCAGCAAGATTTTTCGGGTGCGTCCAACGCGCTGCTTCGCCTGAGGCTTTTCCATCCGGCAGTAGCGATCGCGGGAGCGGCTTATTTGCTTTGGATTGCGAGCCGGATCATCAAGCAGAACGACGATGGCGCGGCGCGGCAAGCGGCTGTACGGGTTGCGGTTATTACCGCGTTACAGCTTGCGGTGGGCGCTGCGAATCTGACCCTGCTTGCCCCGGTTTGGATGCAGATGTTCCATTTGTTGACGGCGGACCTGCTCTGGATCGCAGTGGTGGTTATGGTGCTTGAAGCCGCAAAGCTACCGATCCGCCAAGAGTCGCGGATAGCTGCTGTTGCCCAACAAGCGTAATCCGGCAACAAGTCACGCCAAAAATAAAAGTAAGACAAATTACATAAAACTTCCTGGAAATGGGGTCTGTCCCCATTTAAACTATTGATTACATTAAGTTTTGTTTCAGACGCAGATTTTACACCTTGGAGTGGTGCCCTGATTGCAGTCGCCGTGAAACCACTTGCACAAATACCTTCCTTAACAATGAATAATTGTAAGTGTCTCTAAAAATTGCGGGAAAATGGGGTCTGTCCTGCTCTGTAGAAAACCTTAGAGGAGACGGGAGGAGGAGGTTGTGGGTAACGGCGAGGAGGCGGAGATCGCGGCAGCGAGAGAAGAAGGAACGGCCCGCAATTTCGGAGGCCAGGCAGCGCTTGATTTGGCTAAAGACGGTTTCGATTTGCCAGCGTTGGCCATATCCGCGGCGGCGCCGTCGTTCGGGGGTAGCGAGTTGTTGACGCATTTGCCGCCGCCAGTAGCCGCTGGGAGGTTTGTCGCTCTGGCGGCCCACCCGGGCGGGAATCACACTGCGCACCTGCCGTTGCGTCCGGGCATGTTGATGATGAGGCTCCGAGTCGTAACCGGCATCGGCCAGGACGGTGTCCACGGAAGCTTTCCGGAGGGAGGCATCGAACAGTTGGCTGAAATGGGGTCCATCCGCTCGTGGTCCCTGGTCGGCGACGGCCGCCAGGATCAAATGGGTGGCACAATCAACCGCTAGATTCAGTTTGCCGTAACGCCGGTAGGTGGTTTTTTGGGGCGGACGGGGGTCCGTGTGGGAACGGTATCCGCCCGCTTTTCTTTCGACAAAGTAAGTACTCCTATGGCCGCAGGCAAAACCGCTGGAATCGATCGCAATCCACCGTTTCCCTCGTACGGGGGGCTGCGCCAGAGTAACGGTAGCGTGCAGCAAGCGATCGCAAAACGCTTGTTTGAGAAGCCGTGCGCAGGCTTTTTGCAGGGTGGTGTAGTGGGGCACGTGCGATAGTTGCAAGCTCGCTCGCAACTCCGGTAACTCCCCTAGCAGGGCCACCACGCCGCGGTAATCGGTGCGGAAAAATTCTTTCATTACCAGACAAGCGAATAACTGCGGTTGGGTGTACTTCTTGGGAGCGAGGCGATGCGCGTAGCGCGAGAGCGCTTTCTGGCCTGCCGCCAAGGCACAACGTGCCACCGCCACTGGCGATTTGCTAGTCTGAGCCACTTCCCTTACCTTAAAACATTCAACATAACTTATGTTTTCTACAGAGCAGGTCTGTCCCCAATTTCGAAGGATGTTGCCCAGGAATTATCCTGGGTTTAGGCGGCACCCTAAATTGGGTCTGTCCCCATTTATGGGGGTTGTTGCCCCGGAATTACCCTAGTCTTACGCGGCACCCTGAAAAGAGGGTCTGTCCCCGTTTTATTTGTTTTATTTAAGGTACGATTTTGATTCCATTGATCTATGCCGCTAGACATGATGCGGTTTGCCGGAAGCAGGCCAGATGCTAAAGCAGAAAAGAGGGTCTGTCCCCATTTCGCTTAACGTATGATGTTGATTCCATTCATCTTTGCCGCTAGACACGATGCGGCTTGCTGGAAGCAGGCCATATGCTAAGAAGCCGGTTCTGCTGCTTCGCTGCCTGTTTTCTGTTCGCGTTGCTCGCGCCCGCACAGCAACCCGATCCTCCCGGCCAGGTTCAAGGCGCGAAGCCGAAGTACGAGGCTTATCTATTCGCCCATATGGTCGAAGGCGACTACGGAAGTCTGTACTACACCGTAAGTACGGACGGCTTGCACTGGGAGCGCCTCAATCGCGGTAAGCGGGTTTTCGAGGCGTACCACGGCCACTCCAGCATCGTCGAAGGACACGACGGCCGGTATTATCTGGTTGGAAACCGGAGCGACTCTGCGCCCGATATCAACTTCTGGGTCTCGGACGATCTGATCGAGTGGACAAAATACAGCGATTACACTCCCGACCTGTCTCAGGCAACCGGCCAACCGCACCCGCTCCAAAGAATTGGTGCGCCGAAACTTTACTACGACCAGAAATCGCAAGAATACCTGCTGAGCTGGCACACGCCAAATGTCACCGGGACGAAGAAAGACCCGGAACGCTACTGGGCGAGCCAGCGCACGCTATACGTAAAATCGCGCGACCTGAAGATGTTCGATTCCCCTCCTCGGCGATTGTTGGCCTTCGATATGGCCACCATCGACGTCATATTGCAGCGGGAGGGATCTCGCTATTACGCGATCCTCAAAGATGAACGATATCCTACGCTGGACTGGGTAACCGGCAAAACCATTCGCATCAGTTCCGCGCCGGATCTTACCGGGTCTTACTCGCAGCCGTCATCGCCCATTAGTCCTAATTTCCGGGAAGCTCCTATGCTGATCCCTTCGCCTAACGGGGAAGATTGGTATCTCTACTACGAGCAGTACCCAGGCATGTCTTATGGGCTTTCCGTCGCCGCCAGCCTCGACGGACCTTGGTTCCAGGTTTCGGGCAACACCAGAAATGCGGAATGGAACAAATACACCATGCCGCTAGACCTGCGCCACGGCTGCATGCTCACAATCTCCAAAACACAATATGGTAGAATGCTCGCCGCTTTCCCCAAAGACTAAGAAGAACACGTTGATTAGGAGTCTAAGCCAATCATGAATCGCAGAGAATTTGTCAAAACGTCGGCCGTAGCCGCCATCGGGGCCTCGCTCGGTGAGGCGGCTCAGCGACAGCCCAACCTCGTCTATGTTTTCGCCGACCAGCTCGGCTTCCATCGCTGCGGCTATACCGGCGATGAACACGCCCATACACCGAATATCGATAAACTCGCATCCCAGGCTTTCAACTTCAGCAGCGCTACATCTTCAGCGCCCGTGTGTGCTCCTTATCGCGCCACGCTAATGACCGGCAAATACCAATCGTCAACGGGCATGGTGATTAACGAATTGCGGTTGAGCCCAAACCACGAGTGCTTCGGGAATGTGCTGAAAAACGGCGGATACCAGACCGCCTACATTGGCAAATGGCATATGTGGGCGAACGAGCTGGGCCATCACCTGGAGACCAAGAACGGCTTTGTGCCGCCAGGAGCCTATCGCCTCGGCTTCGACGATTACTGGGCGGCCTACAACTTCAACCACAGCTACTACAACGCCCCCTATTTCCTCGATACGGCGCAACGCGAAATCCACAAGATCTACGAGCCTGATTCGCAGACTGGAATGGCCATCGATTGGATTCGCGGGGCCGCTCAGAAACAAGAACCCTTTGCCTTGTTCCTCTCCTGGGGTCCGCCGCATCCGCCATGGGGTTGGGACAACGTGCGCCCGGAAGACGCGGCAATGTATCGCAACAAGAAACTCCCGCTGCGGCCGAACTACTCCGAACAGCCAGATCCTTACGCCGATGCTTGGGGCACTCCTCCCAAAGACTACGCCCGGGAACTCCCGCAGTTGATGCAAGCTTATTATGCTCAGACTGTCGGCATCGACTGGAATCTGGGCCGCCTGATGAAGGCTCTCGACGAGGCCGGCGTCGCGGACAACACCATACTCGTGTTCACCTCCGACCATGGAGAGATGTTCGGGTCGCATGGACGCATGGCCAAGTACATCTTCTACGAAGAGGCTGCCCGGGTGCCTTTTCTGGTCCGCTGGCCGGGAAATGTTCCAGGCGGAAAGTCTTCCGGCGCCTGCTTCAACTCACCGGACATCATGCCCACTATTCTGGAGATGATGAATCTGCCTGTTCCGCAAGCCGTCGAAGGCCAGAGCTTCGCGCGCACGGCCTTGGACAAGGGCGGCAGGACGCCAGATGCCGCATTCCTGCAAGGCATGGGAACCACTGCCGCATGGAAAGACGGGACTGAGTGGCGAGCCATGCGCGACGGACGCTACACCTACGCCGTCTATCATCGCGACGGAAAGCAGTTGCTCTTCGACAATCTGAAAGATCCCTATCAGATGAAAAATCTGGCCGAAGATCGATCTCAACGAACCACGCTCGAGCACTATCGCGACCGCTTGACCGCTTGGCGAAAACAGCACAACGACGTATTCGAAACCTGCACTTGGTATAAGGACCGCTGGACCAAGGACCGCAACATCGTAGATACTGCCAGCGGCGTTACGCAGGACTTGGCAGCGCTGAAGGATGTTGTGCACAAGTATTTGCCGGAAGCATAGCGAGGAACTAGACATTCTATGCGGCTTTGCACAATTCGCCATTACTTAGCGAATCCCAGCCTTCAGACTAGGTTTATAGCTGTCAAGAGAAACGAGCGTCCCACCGGGGCAGGTTTGTGAGGCAGAGCAGAGGCAGACTAGGGGGAGCTACGCTCGTCGAATTCCAGCACGGCGTTCATCTGCTCGATCGCAACCCAATCTGCCTGCTGGCTCAGTCGCTGCTTCGAAAGAAACTGCCGAAATCCCCGCTGGCCAAAGCTCCCAGAGGATTGCTCTCGTCGCCTCCGCGGCGATGCTCGGAGGGGGATAATTCGTGGCGCAGCCTCTCCAACGTCATGCTCTGCAGAATCACCCGGCCAGGACCAGTCAGAGTGGTTAGGAACAGGCCCTCACCGCCAAAAATAGCAGCGCGGATGCTTCCTACCAGCTGGATGTCGTAGTTGACGCTGGGCTCGAAGGCTACTAAGTGCCCAGTTTGTACTTGAAGCGTTTCGCCAGGCGCCAGAGTGAAGTCGATGTGATCGCCTCCAGCATGCACAAAAACCAGGCCTGGGCCAGTAAGCTTCTGCAAGATAAACCCTTCGCCGCCCAAGAGCCCGGCGCCCAAACGCCGGACGAAAGCGATGTCGAGCGTGACCGAACTCTGGGCAAAAAGAAATCCGTCCCGCTGCACCATGATGATCTGGCCGGGTTGCAGATCGAACACCTGAATTTTGCCCGGATAATGCCCCGCAAAGCCGGCATGCCCTTCTGCGACAGTAGCCTGAAAGTAGGTAAAGAAGAGTGACTCACCCATCAGCTTGCGCTTAATTGCACCTAGAATCTTGTCGCCCCAACTCTGTCCGCTCATCCGGGTCGCCCATTCGACGTTTGCGGATTTGTATATCATTTTGCCCGCTTCGGCAAAGATTTCCTGTCCGGGCTTCAACTGTACGCGGGCGATTTGGAGGTTATGTCCTTCAATGCTGTAATCGAGCGGCACTGAGAGAGGCGTTGCCGGCAGGAACGTGCCGGCAGCAGGCGCCCCCGCGCCAACAGTTCCGCCCCCGGTCGTAGCGACGCCACTACTCGGGGCTCCGCAATTCCCACAGAAACCAGCACCATCGCCCACTTGCGATCCGCAATTGGTACAGAAAGCCATCCATCCTCCGCCCGATTTGAATTCGCGCTACCCCTTGCAAAATTCCAGGGCAGCGGAATTCATACAGTAGCGCAAGCCTGTAGGCTTTGGCCCATCGTTGAATACATGTCCCAGGTGTGCATCGCACTTAGCGCAGCGGACTTCGGTTCGCGTCATTCCTAAACTGCTGTCGGTTAGTTCCTTTACGTTCGCCTGGGCTATGGGCTTCCAGAAGCTGGGCCAACCTGTACCCGATTCGAATTTCGTGTCAGACGAAAACAGCGCGTTTTCGCAGCAGATGCAGCGGTAGACACCGTGCTCATGATTGTTCCAATCCTTACCGGAGTAAGGACGCTCTGTCCCGGCCTCCCGGGTTATTTGGAATTCCTCCGGTGTGAGTTGCCTCTTCCATTCCGCATCCGTCTTCTCTACCTTCTCCAAGCTGACTTCTCCCTTGCGTTTACCGGCATCCGTAAATTGGACCAGCTTGGCTTCTGCCCCTGCCCATGCAGTATTAGCGACTCCAGCGAATAAGCCAACACTGGAGCCACGGACCAGAGCTTGCGAGAAAAATGCACGACGATTCATATCACTCCTATAGATGGATTACGCAATGCCGAGGTTGCTGGACGATAATGAAGGTCAAGATGCCTATTTACGAGTATTCTTGCGGCGATTGCGGAACACGCTTTGAAAAACTACTGCGGCGCACGGAGGAAGCAGGCAGCTTGGCTTGCCCTTCTTGCGGCGAAACGCGCTTGAAAACTGAGTATTCCACCTTTGCAGCGCCCGGAGCCAGCGGTCAGAAATCCCGGGTTGAAGCCGGAGACGCATGTGCCGCTATGCCAAATGGCGGCTGTTGTGGTGGGGTGTGCGGTACGAACTACAACTAACTATTCCTAGCTGATCGCAAATTCCTGTTGACAGTTCGGTGTTTATTCGCCTACGGTAATAGTACCGATAGAGGATCACTGATATGGCACTTACCCGGCGGCAAAAACAGGTGATGGACTTTCTCACTAAGTTCATCGACGATCATGGCTACAGTCCCAGCTACGAAGAAGTCGCGGGGGGGCTGGGTCTAGCATCCCTAGCTACGGTTCACAAGCACATTCAGGCGCTTGAGGCCAAACAGTACTTGCGGCGTTCTTATAACCAGAGCCGTTCGGTAGAGATAGCCGACCGGTTTTTAGCCGAAGAGGCAGCCCGCCGGCCCCGGCCCCTGGCCTCTGGCATACCGCTGATGGGTCGCATCGCGGCCGGCATGCCGGTTGAGGCAATTCCTCAAACAGAAACGCTTTCGTTCTCTGACTTCACCGGAAATCCAGACAATTTCGCCCTGCAGGTTCGGGGCGACTCCATGATTGAGGACCATATCTGCAGCGGCGATTTTGTTCTAGTCGAGCGGACCAGTCGCGCCAGAAACGGCGATATCGTGGTGGCCCTGGTAGATGGAACAGAGGCTACGTTGAAACGTTTTTACTCCGAGCTGGACGGTCGCATCAGGCTGCAGCCCGCTAACGCCGCCATGGAACCGATTTTTGTAGATCCGGCTAACCTGCAAATTCAAGGCAAGGTTTTGGCTATCATGCGGAAATATTAGGACTTGCGAGAGAGGCCCCGGAAGGCCGCTAACTGCTAGAATAACGGCGTGGCGACAGCAGAAGCGTCAGGTTTCCAATCACGAAGGCTCGTCTTCTGGGATTTCCCCCGCGCCTCGTGGCAGTACGACGTTGTCGTAGCTCTGATACTTGTCTTTATCTTTACAGTGCCCCGCCCGTTCTTCGGCGATCAGCCTCGAGCGTCGGGCGTGGTCTTGATGTCGAGTGAGCACGGAGAGTACCGGTTTTTTATAGCCTCCGATCTGCTGGCCATGGTCGACGCATCTAGCCGCAAGATGCTTGCCGAAAAGTTAATCCAGAAGCGAACCGGCGGCCACAAGAAAGTAACCCGCCTGGAGCCTATCAAAGATGAATCGGATCGCGAAATTCGGGGCTTCATCGCGTATACGACCCGATAGCCCTCTGCGTCCCATAATCTGAGCCCATGAAGACCCTCGAACGACGTTTGCGCGTGCTTGCAACCGCACTTCTCCTAACGCTACCGTCAGCAGCCCAGGATTTGACAGGCGTCCTTGCCCGGATGGATCAGGCAGCCCCGAACTTCCGCGGCATGTCTGCGGACGTGTTGATGGTGCAGTACACCAAACTGCTCGACGATAAGGGGGAGCAGTCGGGTACCGTGCAGATGCAGCGGCTGAGAGACAAAGAGGTCCGGGCTATCCTCGATTTTCCTGGAGAACAAACGCTGGCGTTCTCGGGCAAGAGTTTAATCATCTACTATCCTCGAACTGGTGTTTATCAGCAGTATCCCGCTTCGAATTTGGGGAATGCCCTGAATCAGTTTCTGCTGTTGGGTTTTGGATCGTCGGGGCACGATCTGAAACAAAGCTACGACATCACCGCAGACGGCGTCGAAAAAATCGGCGAGAGGCAGGCAGTAAAGTTGATCCTAATTCCAAAGGATCAGAAGGTGGCGCAGAAACTTCCCAAGGCAGCTCTGTGGATTCCAGAGGACGAGGGATATCCTGTGCAGCAGCAGTTCTGGGAGCCGGCTTCAGGAAATTACCGGTTGCTCACCTACTCCCAAATCAAGATCAATCCGCCTATGGAAGGAAAGTTGGAGTTCAAGCCGCCTTCAGGATCGCGGAAGCAGAGATAGCCGGCACCTCCCGCAAGTTCATGGGGCAGCACGACAGTCACAGCAACACGGGAAGGCTTGCTTTCATTGATTGGACGCGAGGTCTTGCAGCCGTGGTCATGCTGCAGGGTCATACTTTCCACTCGTTCACCCGGACCGATCTGCGGACTGGTGGACCGTACATGCTGTCGCAATTTCTGGGCGGACTTCCTCCCGCCATCTTCCTTTTTCTGACCGGTATTACCTTCGCGTTCCTGATGGACAGCCAGGATCGAAGGGGACTGGCGAATTGGAATCGGATTAAAGGCGCGCTGAAACGTTCCCGTTATCTGTTTGTCTTAGCCGTATTGTTCCGTTTGCAGCTTTATGTCTTCGGCTTTCCCACTAGTCCGGCGAGTGAACTGCTCCGGGTAGATATTTTGAATTGCATGGGGTTCTCCATGCTGCTACTGGCGCCCATGGCAGTTTTCAGCACTGCCGAGAGAATCCGCCTCTGTTCCATCTTGGGCTTCGTCATTGCATTTCTCGCTCCGGTGGTCAGCGCTATCGACATTTCCCATCTTCCGGCCTTTCCCCTCAGCTATGTCGTACCAAGCTACGCCGCCTTCGGCTTTTTCCCCTGGGCGGCATTCTTAGCATTTGGCATGGCCGCTGGCAGCGTCATTCGAACCGTCGATTCGGGAGCGCTGGAAAGGACCATGCTCTGGATGCTGGGCGTGGGGCTGGCGGTGATTGTAGCGGCCCGGTACCTTTCCAATTTGCCTTACTCGTTGTATTCAAAGGTAGACTTCTGGCTGGATAGTCCGGGACTGACTGCTATCAAGGTGGGCACGATCATGGTTCTCTTAGCGGCGGCTTTCCTATGGGTGAATGGTGCTTCGACGTCGCGCCTGAGTTTGCTTCGCCAGCTGGGAACAACTTCTTTACTCGTCTACTGGGTTCACATCGAGCTGGTTTACGGACGTTGGTTCGGCATCTGGAAGGAGAAGCTGACAGTGCCGCAGGTGGTAGTCTATACCATCTGCCTCATCGCCCTTATGACGCTGCTGTCAGTGCTGCGGACTAGGGGAACGTCCTTTCTTCCCGCCTGGCGATCTGTATTACCGGCGCAGTCTGGACGAAGCTCAGCAGCGGAATAGCATATCCGCAAGCCGCTGAACGGAACTCCTCATAAAATGAAAACGTCGCCTCAAGAGATTGCATGCGGGTTTTAGTAGTAGAAGACGAAAAGCGGATTGCGGATTTCCTTTCTCGTGGACTGGAGAGCGCCGGCTACGCGGTGGATGTGGTGCATACCGGCACCCATGCCGTTGAGCGCGTGCATTCCACAGAGTACGACCTGGCAGTGCTCGATTTGGGCTTGCCGGATATGGATGGGCTGCAAGTGCTGACCAAGATCCGCAATCGCAAGATTGTGCCGCCGGTATTAATTTTGAGCGCACGCGACTCCGTTGACGATCGAGTGCGTGGGCTGGAACAGGGAGCAGACGACTACCTGGTGAAGCCTTTTGCCTTTGTGGAACTGCTGGCTCGAGTGCGCGTCCTGCTTCGCCGCGGCCAGCCCACGCCCGAGAAACTGCAGGTGGGTGATCTCTCGCTCGATTGCATTCGAAGGCGGGTGACGCGCAGCAACGAGAACCTGGAACTAGCGCCCAAAGAGTTCAGCATCCTGGAATACATGATGCGGAATCGCGGAAGGCCCTTGAGCCGGACCATGATCGTGGAGCACGTATGGGACATGGACTATGACGGGTTGACGAACATTGTCGATGTCTATATCCGGCATTTGCGAAGCAAAATCGACGATAAATTCCAGGTCAGAATGATTCACACCGTGCGTGGTATAGGCTACATGCTCGATATTCCGGAGCCTGCTCCCACGGGCGCGGAACCGGCGGCCTCGTAGCGGAGTTTCCATGTCCGGTTTTGCGCGAATTAAATTCTTTCGCACTCTTCGCTTTCAACTTGCGAGCACATTTCTCCTCTTGCTGGTGGCAGTGCTTGCGATTGTCGGCTTGGCCGGAACGAGAAATTTAAAAAATGTTTTGGAACAGCAAAGCCGTGATCAGGTAACAGAACATCTGGGTTCGCTCAAAGGCGGCTGGATATACTTCGACGAGAATTCGGGAGATCCTCTTTGGGAGGTCGATCATTCAGATCCCGAAGAAGAGTCGGAGGCAACCCGGCTGCAAGCGGTCTATGCGATCGCTAACGAGCGCGGCGAGATCGTGCGCGGTTCGCAGGATCCCGCACTTGGTCCCTTATTCGCAAAGAAAACTATTCTGCGCGAGCTGGCGCAACTGAAGAAGGCGCGGCAGCCAATCATAAAAACGGTCCAGGGCACCGACGGCAAGCATTACCAGGTGGCGTCGAGCACGGTTATCGATGCCAGACATAAGCGGCGCTGGTACATTGCCGAAGGCCGCAGCCTGGCGGAAGACAATTTGACTCTCCGCAACTTCCGCAGCAGCTTTCTCATCTTCTTTCCCATCGCGCTCTTTGTTTGCACCCTGGTCAGCTGGTATTCGGCGAGTGCCGTCCTGCGCGCCCTGAACTCTGTCCGCATGGCAGCAACTGAGATTACGGGTTCGAACCTTGGGCTGCAGATTCCGAAGCGTGGAGCGGACGATGAGCTCGACAGCCTGATTGAATCGTTCAACGAGATGAGCCGTCGATTGAAGGCTTCCTTCGAGCAGGTCAGGCAGTTCTCGACCGATGTCTCGCATGAACTGCGGACGCCTTTGACCGCTATTCAGGGACAGCTGGAAGTGGCGCTCCTAACCGCAACGCACAAGGAACAACTCCGCGAGGCTATCGAGAACGCCTTGCAGGATGTCGAGCGGCTGTCGAGTCTGGTGCGTGCGCTGCTGCTGTTGTCTCAATCGGAATCGGGCCAGATTCCGATGAACCGGTCGACCATCGATTTAAACGGACTCTTGCGAGAACTGGTTGACCAGTTTCAGATACCCGCTGAGGCAGGCAATCTCAGCGTGACTTTTACCGGAAATGGTCCGGTGCTGTGCCACCTCGACCGGGTGCAGATGGAACGGGTATTGACCAATCTACTGTCGAACGCGCTCAAATATACGCCGCCCAATGGATGGATCCGGGCGCATGCTGAAGCGCGCGGAGCAAACGTGCGGATTGTGGTGGAGGATTCCGGCATCGGGATTCCCCCGGATCATCTGCCCAACATCTTCGACCGGTTTTACCGGGTTCCCGACCCAAACCCGGAGAAGGGCTTGGGACTGGGACTGAGCTTTGTAGCGGCCATTATCAAAGCTCACGGAGGCGAAATCCGGGTGCAGAGCAAATTGGGGAAAGGCTCCCGATTCGAGGTCTATCTGCCAGTTGGCTCAGTGCGCCAATTGATTACCGCTTAAGCCCTGGAGAGTTCGCAAGCCACTCACTCAAATTTCTCAAACTGAGCTCTGGCTTCTCTCAGCCTTCCCTTTAGCGCGGGAGGAAGCTGTTGTTCGAGTTCGGGTGTTATAAACCCAACCTCGTCCAGCACTTCTAGGTGCACAACGTCCTTAGGACGTAAAGAGTTCAGCTTTAGAATCAGCAAGTCTCTGACGGGAGCAACCGGAACACTCATGCCGAAGAATTCAAAGAATTGCGGCTCCAGATTTGGATTATTGACCGGATACGCGGATTTTGGCTTTTCTCCCACAAACAGAATGTGAGCCGCCTCAGAGAGTTCCTGACCGGGTTGCAGCAAAGCATATCCACCCATCATTCGCTTTGCGCTATAACCAGCTTCGCTTGCGGCCTTTACGATTGCCGGCAAATCAGCCCGGTTAACAAGCAGATCGATGTCTCTCGTTACGAACGAACGGCTTCTTTTCAACGCGGCCATCAAGTGTACATTCACAGCCACTCCGCCGATGACCTCGAAGGCAACGTTCGCCGACTTGAAAAGCTCCAGCAATCGGCCCAAATCCTCTGTCAGGTAGAACATTCCCTGTTCAAAAACAGCATTGATGTGACCCTGCTGTGCAGAGTTTGTAAGAAACTGTTCGAAGGTCACGTTAGAAACGAAGAGCCTGCGTTTTGCAGCGATAACCGGTAATTAGCGGCCACGGCCGACGGCTTGCGCCTTGGGTGTGTCGATAGGAGTGGGAGACGCCTGAGCCGGTTCGGCTGGCCCCAGACTTTTTACCAGCCCGAGATGCTGGCGTAGTTCAGTGTCGATCCGGTCGCGGATGTCCGTATTATCCCGCAGAAATTGGCGGACATTCTCACGTCCCTGGCCAATGCGCTCGCTTTTGTAGCTGAACCACGAACCGCTTTTTTCGACCACGTTATGGGCCACGCCGAGATCGAGAAGGTCGCCTTCGCGCGAGACGCCTTCGCCATAGATGATGTCGAATTCCGCTTCCCGGAAGGGCGGCGCTACTTTGTTCTTCACCACCTTGACTTTGGTCCGGTTGCCGGTAACGACATCACCGTCTTTTATGGCAGCAATGCGGCGGATATCGAGGCGCACCGATGAATAAAACTTCAGAGCGCGACCGCCGGTGGTAGTTTCCGGGCTGCCGAACATGACACCGATCTTTTCGCGAATCTGGTTGATAAAGATCAGAGTCGTGTTGGATTTAGAAACGATACCGGTCAATTTGCGCATAGCCTGCGACATGAGGCGGGCCTGCACTCCCATATGGGAATCGCCCATCTCGCCGTCGAGTTCGGACTTTGGAACCAGTGCCGCCACGGAATCGACCACCAGTACATCGATAGAGCCGGAGGTAATCAGGGCGGCCGTGATTTCGAGCGCTTGTTCCGCAAAATCCGGCTGCGAAACCAGCAGGTTGTCCACATCTACGCCAAGCTGTTTTGCATAAACCGGATCGAGGGCGTGCTCGACATCGATAAAGGCTGCCATCCCGCCCTTTTTCTGGGCTTCGGCAATCACCTGTAGAGCAATGGTGGTTTTGCCAGACGATTCGGGGCCGAAAATCTCGCAAATGCGGCCGCGTGGAAGACCACCGACACCAAGCGCATAGTCAATGGAGATCGAACCAGTCGAAATGGCCGGGACCGAAACGACGGACTCTTTGGAGCCCAGCCGCAGAATGGAACCTTTTCCAAACTGCTTTTCGATTTGCCCCAGGGTAAGGGAGAGTGTGCGTTCGCGTTCTTTTTCGTCCATGGATTTTCTAGGGCTCTTTCCAATTATACGGCCACAAGCCACTACAAAATGAGTAAAAATGTTTTGGGGCGGAAACTGGCTGAAGTACTACTTACTGCTCATTCGGGTGCTCCAGCTTGTGGAGACGGGACTCATGATTGGCGAGCTGATTCGTCAGGTTACCTTCCATGCGTTGCAGGCGCTCCATCAGCAGACTGAATTTATCGTCGATGTGCCGGTTAACATCGTCAAGCCGTTTGTTAACGTCGGTGCGGAGTTCGTCGACCCGATTGCCCGTGTCCGTGATGCGCGACCCTACGTCAATTCGCAGGTCGGAGATTCGGCTGTTGTTGTAGACCAGTGCGCCAATCGACGCGAGAATCGCGATGACTATGGTGATCACCTGGGTGTCTGTCATCATGTGATCTTCTATCCAGTTTAGCCGCAAAGTCGAAGCAAACGTTATACTGGCGCAATTGCAGGTCCGGACCAACCAATGAGCCAAACGGCGCGAAACCAACTCCTCCAGACCAAAGACATCGACGCGCTGGTGGCCGATTCGCAGGCTGAAGGCAGAAAGCTAAAGCGCACGCTGGGGCCGTGGAGCCTGATCGCGTTCGGCATCGGAGCGGTGATTGGCGGAGGCATCTTCACCGTAACGGGGACGGCCGCGGCCGGGCAAACGCTTAGTGTTCCTTCGCTGCTGAATGCGCCGGTGCTGGATCTGCTTCTGCATGGAACCAAGGCGGCTTCCATCACGGGAAGACCCGGCGCAGGCCCGGGACTCACCCTCTCGTTTATCGTGGTTGCAATTACGTGCGGCTTTGCGGCTCTTTGCTATGCCGAGCTGGCGTCGATGATTCCCATCGCGGGCAGCGCCTACACCTACGCATACATAACCTTGGGCGAAGTTTTTGCCTGGATTATCGGCTGGGATCTGATTTTGGAATACGGGGTGTCGAATATGTCGGTAGCGGTGGGCTTCTCAGCCTATTTCAATGTCATGTGCGACTACCTGTTCGGAGGACACTTGCCGTCCTATTTATCGAAGCCTCCCGTTGTAGGCGGGGAATTGACGGGCGCCTTGTTCAATCTACCGGCTTTGCTAATCGTGCTGTTCCTGAGTTGGATTCTGGTGAAGGGCGTGAAAGAGAGCGCCGGAGCAAACAACGTCATGGTGGTCATCAAGATTGCCGCCGTTCTGTTATTCGTGCTGGGTGCAGCGCATGCGGTACAAAAGGCTAATCTGCATCCTTTTCTGCCGAACGGCTGGCCGGGAGTGCTGAGCGGTGCGGCCATTGTTTTCTTCACCTTCATTGGATTCGACTCGGTTTCGACCGCGGCCGAGGAATGTAAGAACCCGCAGCGCAATATGCCCATCGGCATTATTGGGACGCTGGTGGTTTGCACGCTGCTTTATACGTCGGTGGCGCTGGTGCTGACCGGGATCGTCAACTGGAAGACGCTCGACAACGCGTCTCCGGTGGCGAATGCTTTGGACGCTATCGGCATGGACAAACTGCGCTTTACGGTGACAGTCGGCGCGCTGCTGGGCATGTTGTCGTCGCTGCTGGTTTATCAATACGGGCAGGCACGCATCTGGTTCGCGATGTCGCGCGACCGCTTGCTGCCCGATATCTTCTCCAAGGTGCACCAGCGTTTTCAGACGCCTTACATCAGCACTTGGATAGCAGGCTTTGCCGTGGGTATCCCGGCCGGCTTGTTCGACATCAGCACCTTCGCCGATTTATCGAACATCGGGACGCTATTTGCGTTTATTGTGGTGTCGGCCAGCGTGTTGGTGTTGCGGCGCAAGCAGCCGGATCGTCCCCGGTCGTTCAAGGTGCCGTTCAGTCCCTTGGTGCCGGTGCTATCGATGTGCTGCTGTCTGGGGCTGATGCTGGGGCTGCCGTTGATGGCATGGGCCGTCTTCGCCATGTGGCTGGTAATCGGACTTTTGATTTACATGTCGTACAGCCGTAAGAGAAGCCCGCTGCATAGGGCGGGATAGAAGTTGCCGTGACAAAAAACGCCAGGCTGCCATACCTTGTTTTGGGATTGCTGTTCGCCTGGACCCTTACCAGCCAGATTGTCTGGTCCTGGTACGCCGTCGAGCATCAGAGGAACCGGTCAGTCAATCTCGATCTGCCGTTTCGCCTGGCTGATTACTCGACCCGGATATCAGCGCTGCCCAGGGAGTATCAGCAATCCGGCCTGCGGGTGGACGACGAGGTTGTCGCGCTGGATGGCGAAGCCCTAACTGGCGAACGGCAGCTCAGTCAGGTGCCGGAGCGCCTCCACCCGGGAACTCAGCTGAAGGTGATGGTCAGGCGAACCGCCGCGGACGGAAGCATAAAGCCATTAACTATCCTGATCCGGATGACCCGGCGGAATTCGATTAGTTTAGGTTGGACAACGGTAATCAGTCTAAGTATTCTCTTCCCCGTCAGTTGTCTGCTGGTAGCGTTCTATATCGCGTTCGCTCGACCTACAGATCCGCTGGCCTGGATCACCATGGCAATGCTCGCCACCTTCGGGCATATCGCCACTGTGGGAACTCCCATCGCGGCATGGTCTCCGCTGCGGGAAATGCTGCTGATTTATCAGCCGATCACCCAGACGTGGCCGCTGTGGTTGGTACTGTTCGCGCTTTATTTTCCTATTCCTTTTCAATATCTACAGCGGCGCCGCTGGATTTATTGGGCATCGATTGTTCCATTCGCTGCTCTCAGTCTTACGCAGATCTATGCAAACCTGGTAGCCGACCGGAGCTTGGCGAGCGCCGCACCGGTGGCAAGATTGTTCACTCGCCTGAACCAGCCGCTCTTTTTCCTGTACACAAGCTACATAGGTGGTTTCTTCGCTCTGTTGGGCACCAAGAAACACCTGCTGCCAACGAATGACGCACGCCGGCGTATGAGCGTTATGATCGCCGGCTGCACGTTCGCCCTGCTCCCGATTTTCCCCGTGGCGCTCAGCGAGAATGGATACCTGCCACGCCTTCCGCCTTGGGTCCTGAGCATCGGTCTCATTATGCTGCTGATGTTTCCCGCGACCATGGCCTACGTGATTGTGGTGCAGCAGGCAATGGACGTGCGCATGGTTGTTCGCGCCGGCGTGCAGTATGCCATCGCCAGCAACGGCCTGAAGATTCTGCGGATCGTGCTGCTGGTGACACTCGGAGTGCTTACTCTCAGACTGGCGACCCAAAGCAATCACCAGAGCCAGGCGATCATCATCGCCGCAGCCGGCACTGCCCTGATTTTTGGCCTGCGAAATCTGGCCGAGCGCGCCAGCGCCTGGATGGATCGCAAGTTTTTCCGGGAAGCTTACGACTCCGAAATTATTCTCACCGAACTCAGCAGCTCAGTCGCTAGCATTCACGACGTGCGCATGCTAGTGGAAACCGTGGCGCGGCGCATTGCTTCTTCCCTGCACATCTCGCAAGTGGCGGTGCTGCTCGATCGAGACGGCACTTTCCAATCGGTCTACTCGATGGGATACGAAGAAGGCGTGGGGGTCGCTTTCCCCCGCAGTGCCTCGACAGTAAGATTGCTGCGCCAGATGGGGAGTTCTCCTTCTCGCATCTACTTTGAAGATCCCCAGTCATGGGTACACGGAGCGCCGCTGAGTGAACAGGCTAAGTTGCGTGAGTTGCAGGCGGAAATCTTGCTTCCGGTCACGTTGAAGAGCCGGATGCTCGGCTTGATCAGTTTAGGACCGAAGCGCTCCGAAGCACCTTATTCGCGAGTCGATCTGCAGTTGCTTGGCGCGGTCGCTTCCCAGACCGGGCTGGCGCTGGAAAACGCGGAGCTGACCGAAAATATACGGCGGGAAATTGCTCAGCGGGAGAGATCAGACCGGGAGCTGGAGATTGCCCGCGAAGTGCAACAGAGACTCTTCCCGCAAACGCTGCCGACGGTGCGGGGTCTCGATTTTGCGGGGTATTGCAGGCCGGCCCTCGGCGTCGGCGGCGACTACTACGATTTCATTCGCCTCCCGGAGGATTGCCTGGGCGTGGCGATCGGTGACGTGTCAGGAAAGGGAATCGCGGCGGCGCTGATGATGGCGAGCCTGCAGGCATCTCTGCGCGGACAGATCATATCGCCTTGCCCCAGCCTGGCGCAGATGATTCAACACGTGAACCATCTGGTTTTCGAAGCTTCGGCGACGAACCGCTACGCCACCTTTTTCTACGCTCAGTACGATCCGGCTTCCCGCTTGATGCATTACGTCAACGCGGGCCACAACCCGCCGATGGTGTACCGGAAGACCGGAAGCGGGTCCCATTTCCACCGGCTGGAGACCGGTGGAACCGTAATCGGCTTATTTGCTGACTTCCCCTATCAGGAAGGCACCCTGCAACTGGAGCAAGGCGATCTCTTTGTCGGCTTTACGGATGGAATCAGCGAAGCCATGGACCGCCAGGACGAGGAGTTCAGTGAAGAACGGCTGATGGAGACCGTCCGGCAGTGCGAAGCGCGCTCGGCAGCAGAAATTGTTACTTGTTTGCTCGATCAGGTAGATGCTTTCACCGCCGGGGCGCCCCAGCACGACGACATGACGCTAGTCGTCATGCGCATGCAATAGCCGCCGCTACCAGGTGCTCTTCCGCCGCGCCCGTTGGCGCTGAAGATTGAAGGGTGCTTGGGCCAGGAGAATTCTGAGGGTGGTAGCCGTCTGGGCAGACCGTTCAAGATAGCGCAGGAACAGCGACTGCCACTCCCAACGGAAGCCATCCGTGCTAACGCGCACACTAGAGCCCACCCCGAGACGGAAGAGTGAAGCCCAACACCAAGACTCAATAGAATCAATTAGATAGCTCCGAGAAAATGGGGACAGACCCCATTTTTAGGGGCAATTAGGCCAGGAGAATTCTGAAGGTGGCGACCGTCTGGGCAGGCCGTTCAAGATAGCGCTGGAAACAGCGACTGCCGCTCTCGACGGAAGCCGTCCGTGCTTACGCGCACACAAGAGCCCACCCCGAGACGGAAGAGTGAAGCCCAACACCAAGGCTCAATAGAATCAATTAGATAGCTTCTATAAAATGGGGACAGACCCCATTTTTAGGGGCAATTAGGCCAGGAGAATCCTGAGGACAAGCGACCGTCTGGGCAGGCCGTCGAGATGGCGCTGGAAACAACGACTGCCACTCCCAACGGAAGCCGTCCGTGCTTACGCGCACAGTAGAGCCGGTCCCGAGACGGACGAGTCAAGCCCAGCATCAAAGCCTAATAAAATCAATCAGATAGCTTCTAGCAAATGGGGACAGACCCCATTTTATAGGGGTAATTAGGCCAGGAGAATCCTGAGGATAGGCGACCGTCCGGGCAGACCGGTTGAAAATAGCGCAGGAAGCAGAGACTGCCACTCCCGACGAGCCGTCCGTGCTAACGCGCACACTAGAGCCGATCCCGAGACCAATGAGTGAAGCCCAACACCAAGACTCAATAAAATCAATCAGATAGCTTCTAGCAAATGGGGACAGACCGCGTTTTTAGGGGCAATTAGGCCAGGAGAATTCTGAGGACAATGACCTTTAGCTACAGCGCTACCCGATAACCAGGAGCAGATCGCCTGCCAATACGCTGTCCCGCTGGCCGACCAAAATTTCCTTCACCATACCGCCAATGGGGGCGTACACGGTAGTTTGCATCTTCATCGCCTCCATGACCAAGAGTCCATCGCCCTTCTTCACCTCTCCATCCAACTTCACCTGAATAGCAGTAACGGCTCCGGGTATGGGTGCAGCCACTTCGCCGGGGCTAGCTTTATCGGCTTTGCGGCGGGTATCGGCAGTCTGCTCAAAATTCTTATCGAGCACTTCAATTTCGCGGCCCTGCCCGTTTAGCTCGAAGAACACCATCCGGATGCCGTCTTCACGTGTTTCGTCAACAGTCAGAAGCCGGACCACCATGGTCTTACCGGGCTCGAGTTCAATCGACACTTCATCCCGTGTCTCCAGTCCGTAAAAAAATTGCGGCGTTGGCAGTACTTCGAGTTCGCCGAAATCCGTGCGAGCCTGCGCGAACTTGGCGAATACCTCCGGATACATCAGATAGCTCATCAGATCGGTATGGCTATCGGTTTCGAACTCATCGGCAATCTTCGCTGCTGCCGCATCCAGATCGGCCGGCGGAAGGCGATCGCCAGGACGGCCTTCCTCGGATTTCTCTCCGCGCAGGACGATCTTCTGAATGTTCCCAGGCCATCCGCCTTCGGGTTGCCCCAGCGAACCTTGCAGCATATCGACCACCGAGTTGGGCAGGGTAAGCTTATGATCCGGCCCGAGATTCTTAAACTCCTCGATACTGACGCCGTGGCTCAGGAGGAATAGCGCCAGGTCGCCGACCACCTTGCTGGAAGGCGTGACTTTCACGATGTCGCCGAGAGCGAAGTTCACGTCGGCGTACATGCGGGCGACGTCCGGCCAGCGGTCACCCAAACCCATCGCCTCCGCCTGTTCTTTGAGATTGGTGAACTGGCCGCCGGGCATCTCGTGAATGTAAACGTCGGCGCTGCCGGATTTCGGCGCATTGTCGAAGGGCGTGTAATAAGTGCGGACGACTTCCCAATAGTCGGAGCATTTGTTCAGCGCATCGAAGCTGAGCCCGGTATCTCGCTCAGTGTGCGCCAGTGCCGCCACTATCGAGTTCAGATTGGGCTGGCTGGTCATGCCGCTCATGGCCGAGATCGCTGCGTCGGCCACCTCGACTCCGGCTTCCGCCGCTTTCAGAATCGTGGCGGCATTGATCCCGCTAGTGTCGTGCGTATGCAGATGAACGGGCAGCCCAGTTTCTTCGCGAAGCGTCTTCACCAATTTGTAGGCAGCATACGGGCGCAGCAGTCCGGCCATATCCTTGATGCCCAGGATATGGGTGCCCATGCTCCGCAGTTCTCTGGCGAGCCGTACGTAGTAATCGAGTGAATATTTCTCGCGCGCCGGGTCGAGCAGGTCCCCGGTGTAGCAGATAGCCGCTTCGCAGAGCCGGCCTGTTTTGAGAGTGGCCTCTACCGCCACCCGCATATTGGGCATCCAGTTCAAGGAGTCGAAGATACGGAAGATGTCGATGCCTTGCGCGGCGGATTCTTTAATGAATTCGCGTACCACGTTGTCGGGATAAGCGGTGTAGCCGACCGCGTTCGAGGCGCGAAGCAGCATTTGAAAACAAACATTCGGGATCTTCTCGCGTAACGCGCTGAGGCGCTTCCAGGGATCTTCTAACAGAAAGCGCATGGCCACGTCGAAGGTTGCACCGCCCCACATCTCCAGGCTGTAGAGTTCCGGCAGCTCCCGAGCCACATAGTCTGCGATCCGCAAGAGATCGTAGGAGCGCATGCGGGTCGCCATCAGCGACTGATGGGCGTCGCGGAAGGTGGTGTCGGTGAGCAGCAGCCGTTTTTGACCTCTCGTCCATTCAGTAAACTTCTCCGGACCAAGTTCATCCAGCAGCTGTCGCGTGCCTTTTGGAATTTCTTTGCGCGCGGATTGCGGAACCGGTGCTTCGCGAATCACCGCGGGCCTGGGACGATCGGCCACCTCCGGATTGCCGTTGACGATCACGTCTCCCAGGTAGCTGAGCAGCCGCGTGGCGCGGTCGCGCTTGACTGTGAACTCGAAGAGTTCGGGAGTGTGGTCAAGAAATGAAGTAGTAGTCTCTCCCGCGACAAAAGCAGGATGATTGACCACGTTCTCGAGGAATGGAAGGTTGGTCTTAATACCGCGAATGCGAAACTCCCGTAGAGCCCGATCCATGCGGTCGCACGCTTGCGGAAAATTGTTAGCCCACGCAGTTACCTTCACCAGCAGCGAATCGTAGAAAGGTGAAATTACCGCTCCGCCGTAGGCCGAGGCTCCGTCGAGCCGGATACCAAAACCTGCCGGCGAACGGTAGGTGGAAATACGGCCATAGTCGGGAGTAAAGCCGTTGGCTGGATCTTCCGTCGTCACCCGGCACTGGAGCGCCGTGCCGTGCTGCGGAATGCGCTCTTGGGATGGGAGGCCGATTTCAGGCCCGTGCAGCGGAAGACCCTGCGCCACCTGGATTTGGGTCCGGACGATATCCACGCCGGTGATCATCTCCGTTACCGTGTGTTCCACCTGAACGCGGGGATTTACCTCGATAAAAAACCACTCATGCGTCTCGGCATCCACCAGAAACTCGACCGTGCCGGCGTTATAGTAATTGGCAGCGCGGGCCAGCTTGACCGCGGCGTCGGCGAGTTCTTTGCGGACGCGATCGGGCAGGCCAACGGCCGGAGCAATCTCGACCACTTTCTGGTGGCGGCGCTGGACCGAACAGTCACGCTCATACAGGTGGAGGATATAGCCCTGCTGGTCGCCAATGATTTGAATCTCGATGTGTTTGGCCCGGCGGATATAGCGCTCCAGGAATACTGAGCTATTGCCGAATGCCGCGGCGGCTTCTTCAGACGCTTCGCGTAGCTTCCCGGCGAATTCCGCAGCCGAGTTCACGACGCGCATGCCGCGCCCGCCTCCCCCAAAGGCCGCCTTAACAATCAGCGGGAATCCGATGGAATCGGCTATGCCGGGCGCCTCTGGGCTGGCCGGATCGATGGGATCCTGCGTACCGGGAACCGTCGGGATACCGGCGGAATGGGCAATTTTCCGGGCGGCGGTTTTGTCGCCCAGCGCCTCCAGAACCTCGGCACTTGGACCGACAAAGGTAATGCCGGCTTCGTCGCAGGCGCGCGGAAGCGCCGGATTCTCCGACAGAAAGCCATAGCCGGGGTGTATGGCGTCTACTTCTTTTTCGATCGCCAGCTTCATAACGCCGTCGACATCCAGATATGCCTGAACCGGCCCTTTTCCGGCGCCGATCAGATAAGCTTCATCGGCTTTAAAGCGATGAAGGCTCAACCGGTCTTCCTGGGAAAAGACAGCGACTGTCTTCAGCTTCAGCTCATTGGCCGCTCGAAGAATACGTATGGCGATTTCGCCGCGATTCAAAGCCAGCAGTTTTTTCATGTGTCAGCAGGTATCCGGGACCGGTAGGGAACTTTTCCCGGCGAATCTCGTAATTACATCGTCGTACACGGCAAATTTTTGAAGACCAGATTCTTTGGCGAGAGGTAAGCGATGGGAAGAACAATATGCGGCGCGAGTGGACTGGCAGCTTTATTGCTGCTGGCAGGCTGCGGAGACATGGCGGGGTTCGAAGGCGTGACGGAAGAGTTCCACAATTCCTACAACATGACGCAGGGCGGACATCTGGACCTGAATAACCGGAATGGATCAGTCGAAATCACAGGCTGGGACCGCAGCTCAGTAGAGGTGTCGGGGACTAAATACGCGCCCGACAGCGAGCGATTGAAGGAAATTAAAGTCGACGTTCGCCAGGACGGTGACCGTCTCGAGATTCGTACCCAGACACCCGAAAACAAATGGCCCAGCGGCAACTATGGCGTGCGGTATCGCATTCATGTGCCTCGGCAAATTACCCTCGACCAGGTGGAGACGACGAATGGATCTGTAACCGCGGAGGACCTGGATGGAGGCGGCAAAATCAAAAGCACCAACGGCAAACTGATCGGAACCCGCCTGAAAGGCGACTACCAGTTGGGAACCACCAACGGTTCAGTGGAACTGGACGACGCGAGTGGAACCGAGCACGTGCAAACCACCAACGGCGCCATCCGCGGCCAATTGAAACAAGGCGTCATCGACGCGCACACGACCAACGGCAGCATCGATCTCACGCTTATGAATCCGCAGAGCGAAAAGCCGGTCCGGCTGGAGACCACCAATGGCAGCATCAAGCTGGCTATGGCGGAATTCCATGGCAATCCCGTGCATGTGGAAACAACACATGGAAGCGTAACTTTGCGATTGCCGAAAGATGTAAACGGGAACTTGCGGGCGGAGACGAGCCTGGCCAAGGTCAGCAGCGATCTGGCACTGACCTCCACGGACGACGAGTCGAAACATGCTTTGCGGGGCAATTTAGGATCAGGCGGTCCCGCCATCGAAGCGAACACGACGACTGGCGCGATACGCATCGAACGGTATTAAGATCGAATGTTTTTGGATTAATCGACATCAGGATCGCGGCGCTTTTGGCTGCGCCCTGGTATACAAGCTGATTTCTATACTAAGACTTGCCCCCGAGTGTCTTGAAACGTGCGGTTTGCCTGTTAAGCGGTGGTCTCGATTCGGCTACGTGCCTGGCGATTGCGCGCCGGGCGGGCTACGAGTGTTACTGCCTTTCGTTCGATTACGGCCAGCGCCATCTAGTAGAGCTGAAGGCGGCTGAAAAGATCGCCGCGGATTTGAATGCAGCGGAGCACCGCACCGTCAAGATCGATCTACGGGTCTTTGGCGGATCGGCGTTGACGGGGGATGTGGCGGTTCCGAAAGACCGCAACGCCAGGGAGATGGAATCCGAAATTCCGGTGACGTACGTACCGGCCCGGAATACCATCTTCCTTTCGTTTGCTTTGGCTTACGCCGAGGTGAAGAATGCATTCGACATCTTCATCGGAGTAAATGCGATCGACTATTCGGGATACCCGGACTGCCGTCCTGAATTCATTCAGGCGTTTGAGGCCATGGCTAACCTGGGAACGAAAGCCGGCGTGGAAGGCCGCAATCGGATCCGCATCAGAACGCCGCTTCAAGAATTGACGAAGGCCGGCATCGTCCGGAAAGCCAGCGATCTGGGAGTCGATTTGTCGCTGACCCGCAGCTGTTACGATCCCAATGCAGAAGGCCAGCCCTGCGGACGCTGTGACTCTTGCCTATTGCGTGCGAAAGGATTCGAAGAGGCCGGGCTGACGGACCCGCTGCTACAGCGAACATGAAAATTTCTGAGATCTTTTACTCCGTTCAGGGTGAAGGGTCGCTAGTAGGAGTTCCTTCTGTGTTCGTCCGGACAAGCGGCTGTAATCTGCGATGCGTGTGGTGCGATACACCCTATACTTCCTGGAATCCGGAAGGTTCGAATCTGACGCTTGATGAAATAGTCCGGCGGGTTCTGGAGTACAAAGCTGCGTACTTGGTTTTAACCGGGGGCGAGCCGATGATCGCGCCTGAGTCACAGCCTCTCACCTCGCGGCTCAGTGAGGCCGGCTTGCATATTACCGTCGAGACCGCGGGAACGGTCTTCAACCCGGTTGCATGCAACCTGATGAGCATCAGTCCGAAGCTGAAGAATTCCGTGCCGCTGCAGCGAGAAGGTGGTAAGTGGGCGGAGCAGCACGAGCGCCTGCGCTTTCAGCCGGACGTACTCCGCCGTTTAATTGCCGCATACCCCTATCAATTGAAGTTTGTGGTCTCAGGCCCGGAAGATATGGATGAGATTGAAAACATTTGCGAGGCGGCCGGTGCGGATAAAGAACGCGTGATGTTGATGCCGGAGGGCACGCGCCGCGAGATCATTCATGAACGCTCGCTGTGGATGGTGGAAATCTGCAAAAGCAGGGGCTATCGATTCAGTCCGCGCCTGCACGTAGATCTGTGGGGCGACCGGCGTGGCGTGTGACCGCTAAAATGGAGTGTGACCCCACGAGATTCCAGCGGTAGAGACTCCCGGTTGCGCGTGGGGGCGGTGAGTTATCTGAACACTGTTCCCCTGGTATGGGGCATGCTGCATGGCGCGCAGCAAGCTTCTGTCGACTTATCGTTTTCGATTCCCGCCCTGTGCGCCGAGCAGATTGAGAGCGGCACAACCGATGTCGGGATTGTGCCGGTGGCGGAGATTGCCCGGCAGGGCCTGGAGATTGTTTCCGAATTTGGCATTGCATGCGAGGGAGCCGTGCGGAGTATTCTGCTGGTTTCGAAGAAGCCGATTCGGGAGATTCGCACGTTAGCTGCTGACTCGAGTTCGCGCACCTCGGTTAAATTGGCGGGAGTCATTCTGCGGGAGCGATATGGGGCCGAACCGGAAATTACCCGAGCGCGGCCCGACCTGACCTCAATGCTGGCTGGAGCCGATGCCGCTTTGCTGATTGGTGATCCAGCGCTCCGGTTGAATCCAGAAGCGCTCGGCTTAGAAACGCTCGACTTAGGAGCCGAGTGGTGGGACTTGACAGGCCTTCCCATGGTCTTCGCGGCTTGGGCAGGAGCGCCGGGCGTTCCGGCAGCGAAGATAGCGAAGCTCACTCGAGACTCGTACAATTTCGGGAATGAGCATCTGGCCGAAATCATCGACAGCGAATATCAACGGCGGGGAGTAAGCCGGGAACTGGCTGGCGAGTATCTAACTAGGTATATCCGGTTCGAGATCGGCAACCAAGAGCGAAAGGGTTTGCAGTCTTTTCTCGAGCTGGCTCAGTTGGCGCCTAGCATGATGGCGTAAAGGATCTCTGAATAACGTAATGATTACCCGGGAGCGAGCGCTCGATTTATTCCAAAGTAATGACTTAGTGGGCATTGGAGCTGAGGCGGACGCGGTGCGGAAACGGCTGCATCCGGAAGGAGTTGTCAGCTACATCATCGACCGCAACGTGAACTATACGAATTTCTGCACGGAGTACTGCAGCTTTTGTGCCTTCTACCGGCCCATGGGACACAAGGAAGGCTATATCCTGCCGAAAGAAAAGATTCTCGAGAAGATTCAGGAGACCCAAGACCTGGGCGGTACGGGAATCCTAATGCAGGGCGGCCTGCACCCCGATTTGAAGATCGAGTGGTACGAGGATCTGCTGCGTACCATCAAATCGAAGTCCGATATCTGGTGCCACTGTTTCTCCGCGCCTGAGATTGTGAATATCGCGGAGGTAAGTGGTTTGAGCCTCCGTGATACCATCGCGCGGCTGCGTGATGCGGGGCTGGATTCAATACCAGGCGGCGGTGCGGAAATTCTGGACGACGATGTTCGTTACCGTATCAGCAGGCTGAAGTGCTCCAGCCAGGAGTGGATCGATGTCCATAGAACCGCGCACTCCCTGGGGATGCGAACTACCGCCACCATGATGTTCGGCACGGGCGAGACCATCGAGCAGCGGTTGAACCACTTCGATATCGTGCGGCGCATCCAGGAAGACACCGGCGGTTTCACGGCCTTCATTCCCTGGTTCTTCCAGCGCGAATATACCTCGCTGGGCCGGTTTGTCAAAGAGGAAGCTACTGCAGTAGAGTATCTGAAGATGCTGGCGCTCTCCCGCATTTATCTCGATAACATCAGCAATATCCAGGCTTCCTGGGTAACGCCAGGGTTGAAAGTTTGCCAACTGGGACTACGTTTTGGCGGCAACGACGTGGGCAGCATCATGATTGAAGAAAATGTGGTGTCGGCGGCCGGAACGCACCATTCGGCAACCGAGGAACAACTGCGCCGCCTGATTCGCGATGCCGGATTTGTACCTAAGCAGCGCGACACTTTATATCGCACTTACTTTCTGAACTAGCGCAAACAGGAGAGAAGGCGATTAGACCTTCTGAAGTTTCGTAACGCGGCCGACTTCCACCCATTCAACAACGAAGATGTTTCCCAGATGGTCGAAACACGCCCCGTGCGGGCAAACGAATTTGCCGGGCTTGAAGTGATCGCGGGTTAGCTTACGGGTTTTCATATACGGGCTTTGAGAATCGTCACCCAGTTGGGTAATTACCCGGTTATCGCGATCCATCAGCGTGACGCGCGCAAAAAGATCGGGCACCACCATGTCGCCATTCGCGGCAAAATCGAAATAACAGGGGGCTGTTGTTCCTTCAATCAGATCGATGTGCTGTCCGTCTAGCGTAAACCGCTGCAGCCGCTGATTGGTCCGGTCCGCCACAATCAATGAGGGCTTTTCTGGACTCCTACTGTCGAAGACGATGCCGTGGGGACAGCGTAACTCCCCCGGTTCCTTGCCAGGCCCTCCAAAAGTGCGGATGTATTCGCCTTTCGAGTTGTATTGGTTGATGTAGCTGGAGCCATAGCCGTCCGCGACATAGAAGTCGCCGTTCGGCGCGACCGCCAGATTGGTGGGGCTATACTTCAACGGCTTTCCTTCCGGCCCGGGCGTCGCATAGGGAGCGGCTTCCTTGGGATACCCGAGCGAGAACACTTCTTCGCCGTCGAGCGTCGTTTTTACAACTACCGCCCGCTTAGTGTCGCAGAGGTATAAAAACTCGCTCGAGCCTTCGCGCTGAATGTGCAAGCCGTGCGCCCCGCCGCGAAACTGGCGTCCCCAACTCTTAACAAATTTGCCTGTGGGGTCGAAAACCACCATCGTATCGGCGCTCTCGCTATCGGCGGCGACAGTGTGATGAACATAGATGTGGCCCTGCGAATCTTCGCAAACGCCGTGCGTGTTTCCGTATTGAATGCCGGCAGGAAGCTGGCCCCAGTCGTGAGTGGCCTCGTAGGTGTGTTCGCCCGCGCCCAGCACCGGCTTTGCGGTTCCCGATTTAGATGTGGTGTTCAGTAGCAAGGGAGCAGTTAGACCTGTGCCGATTCTCCTTAAAACTTCTCTTCGTGATGATGCCATTGATACGCGCTCCTTATCCGCGGGTTAGAATCCGGCTGATGTCGTTGTAAATCACAAAAACGACTACCATCATAAGGAAAACGAAACCGAGCTTGAACACGGTCTCTTTCACCTGAAGGCTCATTTCCCGCTGCATGATCATTTCAATGGCTAGCAGGAGCAGCGTACCGCCATCCAGAATCGGAATCGGCAGCAGATTGAAGATCGCCAGGTTCAGGCTCACTATGGCCATCAGAAAGAGAAAGCTGGACGGGCCCTCGTGCGCCGCCTGGCTCGACATCTGAGCGATTCCGATCGGTCCCGAAAGGGCTTTGGGCGAGACCCGCGCTGCGACAATGCTGCGCAGCACCCCAAAAATCATGGTTGCGTTCTGCCGGTTAAACCGCAGCGACTCCATCAGGGCCGGTCCGAAGCCGAGCTTCACGAACTGAACGGGGTTCCGGAAAGCAATCCCGATACGCCAGGGCAACTTGGGACCATCGCCTTTTACAGGCACCACGGTTACTTCGCGCATGCGGTTGTCCCGCATCATCTCGAGATTCACCGCTTTACCCATGGAAGCGAAAATGATTTTCTGTACCGTTACAGGCGACTCCACAGGCGCGCCGTTGACGTTGATAAACAGATCGCCCGGCTTCAATCCGGCCGCGGATGCCGGCGAGCCGGAAGCAACTTCGCCAACCTGGACATCGCCTCGCCACCCGGCCACGCCCACACCTTCCTTGGGATCCATGTGAGGGGTAATATTGGTTTTCACCTCTTTGCCCTCACGGCTCACCACAACCGGTAAGGCGTGGTTGGCGTTTAGCGTCTCTTCCATAACCACTTCCTGCCAGTTGGGATCGTGTTTGGTTCCCAGTTGAACGATGCGGTCTCCAGACTGCAATCCCGCTTCGGCGGCCGCCGAGTTCGGAGCAACGCTGCTGATCACCGCCTGGCTGGCGGGAGCTTCTTTGGGAAACCCGTACATATAAAGGCCAGCTACCAGCCCGATCGCCAGCAGTACGTTCATCAGTGGGCCCGCAATGATCACGATGGCGCGCTGCCATCTGGCTTTCGCCTGGAACGACCGCGGATCGGCATTCGAGTCCGCATCCCCAGGCTGTTCGCCCAGCATGCGAACATAGCCGCCGAACAGAATGGCGGAAACTCTGAAATCCGTCTCCCCGCGCCGGAAGCCGAAGAGCCGCGGGCCGAATCCAATGCTAAAAGTCTCTACCTTGACTCCAACCGCCAAAGCAGCCCAAAAGTGCCCTGCCTCGTGAATCAAGATCATCACGCCGAGCAGAATAATTACCCAAAATAGCGGCCCTAAAAACCCCACATTACCTGCCTCTCATGCGCTGCTCCCCAGATTTGGTTTAGCGGAACAGCCTTCTTTTCTGACGTCCGGATCGGCTATTCGGTTCAAATAGTCGATTTAGCGGCGGTCTACTGTTACCGATAGCCATCGCAAGTCGGCCAGCACATCCCGCGCGATCTGCCTCGATTCCCCGTCGATTGCGATCACGTCCTCTATTGTCGCCGCTTGCCGGTTCGGCTGCCGGGTCAGAGTTTCCTCTACTAATTCGGCAATAGCCGGGAACGGGATACGCCCGGATAGAAACGCCTCCACTGCGATCTCGTCGGCCGCATTCAGGGTGCAGGTTGCCGAACCGCCGCGATCCTGCGCCTCGTAGGCCAGCTTCAAGAGGCGGAATTTCCCAAAATCCGGAGCGGAAAACTGCCAGGTGCGCGGCGTTGTCCAATCCATCCGCGCCACCGGCGCCTTTGCGCGGCGGGGATAGGTTAAAGCGTACTGAATAGGCATGCGCATATCGGTGGCCGAAACCTGAGCGATCACGCTGCCATCGCTGTATTCCACCATCGCGTGAATGGACGATTGCGGATGCACCACCACCTCCACTTGCGAGGTTGGCAGATTGAATAGCCAGCAAGCTTCGATTACCTCGAAGCCCTTGTTCATCATCGTCGCCGAATCGATCGTGATCCGCTGGCCCATCTTCCAGGTAGGATGATTCAGCGCCTGCTCCGGTGTCACGTCCCAAAGTTGGCTCGCCTTGGTCTCCCGGAACGGACCGCCCGAGGCAGTCAGCAGCAGCCGGGTGACCTCCTCGCGGCGGCCCGCCCGGAAACATTGATGAGCGCCATTATGTTCACTGTCCACCGGAAGCAGTTCGGCCCCTGCTTCCGCCACCGCCTTCATCACCAGTTGCCCGCTGGCGACCAATACCTCTTTATTGGCGAGCCCGATCCGCTTCCTTGCCCGAATTGCCTGGTAAGTTGCTTCCAGACCCGCAACGCCCACGATCGCAGACATAACAAAATCCGTTTCCGGAGCTGTGCAGGCTTGCACCAAAGCTTCTGGCCCAGCCGCCAATTCCGGCAACTGGTTTCTGGGCAGTTTGCCGTCGTTCAGAAGTTTAGCCAGATTCTCTAATCTTTCAGTATCACTTACAACGACGACTGCTGGGCGAAAATCCTGAATTTGGGAATACAAAAGCGTGGTGTTCCGGCCTGCCGCTAAGGCATGGATTTCCATTTCCCCGCCATGCTGACGAACCACGTCGAGCGTGCTCATGCCGATGGAACCCGTTGATCCTAAAATAGTTAGCTTCATCTCGCGGATACCCTGCAACTCACGCTATGGAGAACAGTAGATCGCTTACTAAAAAAATTTTGAATTTTGTATAGAAAGTACTTGCCATCCGCAAAATCATATCCTAATATTGAAAGTAAGCCGGGGAGGCAACTCCCACCAAAGCGAGACTAACCTCATAGAAAGACCCCTGAAGCAACAAACCTCCCCGGCGCCCGCAAGGGTCTTCTCGCTAGCTTCAGATTCTCTTCGAATTCCTAAACCGCCGATTACCGAGACCTTCTGGAGTCTATCTTATCTCCGTAAAGCCTGCGGCTTCGGAACTGTAGATTCTTTGGTTTTCGCCTTCTGGAAGAGAGCCATCTCGTGCTTCGATTCCTCTTCTTTCCCTTCGCTCTTGAGCAGTAGCGCCAACCGGTAATGCGCACGCGACAGGTCTGAATCAAGCGCAATGGCCCGGCGCAGAACTGACTCAGCCAGCGGTTTCTCTCCCGCCTTCACCAGCAGATCTCCAAGTGCCGCTAGCAAGTGCGCCTCGGGACAGCGTTGCGCCGCCTCGGTGAACAGCTTGCGTGCCTGCGCATCTTCCCCGCGCTTAAGTAGGAGATTGCCAAGCGCAAGATAGGTCCACGAATAAGGTTTGTGCGCCTGATTGCTGGCGTCTACGGCCCTTCGGTAAAGATCGCCAGCGGTATCTTCAAAGCCCAAAGCCTCCGCGCTTAGGCCGAGATAAGTAAGCGCCGCGTAATCGTCAGGCGACGCGGTCACTACCTGCCGAAGCCAAACCGCCGCCTCGTTTGGCAAGTCTGCGTCGTAGAAGAGACGGCCCAGATAGTACTTGGTTCGGGTGTCGTCCTTATTCAGTTCGGAAGCCTTCAACCAGGCGCGATAGGCTGCGTTGTAATCGCGCAATTCCAACTCGCTCAATCCAAGCGCGCGATAAGCGACAAAATTCCGCTCGTCAATTTTAGTGGCCTGCTGAAAGGATTGGCGCGCCGCAGCAAAATCGCGGGCAGAAAACTGCTCCTGACCTCTGGCCAGCCACTCCTGTGCGCTCGTTTGGGCGAATACGAGCGTGACGCAGAGCGGGCTGGCTAACCAGATCTGAAAGCTTATACGCGCAAAGCACACGGTGGCGCTCCGCCATCCAGGAAGAAAACAGGTACCGCGAGGTCCCCTCAGAAATTCAGGCGCAACGTCAACTGGATCACCCGCTGTGCGAATCCGAAGCCGTCGATCGTGCCGCTGACTCGGCCAAACTGCCGGTCGTTGGGCCCGGTCGGTCCAATTGAGAATATATGGCGATTGAAGGCGTTCAGGAATTCCGCCTTGGCCTGCAGGAAAACGCGCTGGTCGCCCGTAAAGTAGAAATTTCTGATGGCGCTAAAGTCTTCGTTGTAGTAGTTGGGTGCGCGGGCATCTCCTCCGTTATTGCGCGGATAGTTTCCAAATTGATATCCCCCGCCGGCTCGAGCATCCTGCAGGGTAACCGTGCTGCCCTGCGCTACGGGAAGCGTATTCGGATCGGCGAACCCGCAACCGGCCTGCCCGGCAAATTGGCATGTAGGAGCAAAGTAACTATTGAAACCGCCGTTAGCTGCGAACGGACTGAATGTACCGTTCAATACGGATTGATTGAGCGGTGAGACACCCTCGACGCGGTTGAAGCGGATGCAATTGTCCCAACCGGGTATGCCTTGCGCGCAGCCAAATGAAATCGGAACCCCTTTTTGATACCGCAACACCGAGCCAATCTGCCATCCGCCAAGAATCGCAGCGCCCACGCCACTCTTCAGGAACGGCTTACCTTTGCCGAATGGCAACTCCCAAAGAGGAGCCGCCGAGAAGACGTAAGGCACATCCTGGCTACTCAAAGCTTTAGCGCTATCCAAATCGCCGGGATCCTGAATCTGGTTGATGCCGCCGTTAATGCTTGGCAGAATACTGTCGGCGTCCGTTATGGTCTTCGACCAGGTGAAGGAGGCTTGAAAACTAAGCCCGTTGTTGAACCGCCGTTCGAGCGATGCCTGCAGCGAGTTGTAAGTAGACTGGCCAATATTCTGCAGCGCGTCCATCGCGACATAACCATATTGAGGATAGGGCCGTAAGGCCTGCTGCAGACTGACACCGTTACCCCATGCATTTAAGAAATTTGGATAAGGCGAGCTGAACCCCGGCTGGCTGGTAAGCGGTTGCCCGAGGGCCTTGCCAAGGCCGAAGTAGTTCCGCGGAATGTTATTGATATTCATCAAGGCAGAGCGCAGATTTTGCGCCCTGAGCCCGGCGTAGCCGATGGTCGCGACAGTGTTGCTGGTCACCTGCTGCTGAATCTGGAAGCTCCAGCTTTGAATAATGCCCGGCTGGCCGAAGCGCGGCTGAATGTAGTTTGGATTCGCCTGGTTGACGGCCGAAGGACTCGTATTTGGAGGCCGCTGGAAGTTCGGCAAACCATCATCCCAATTGAAGGCACGCCCGAAGTTGTCCGGACTCGGAAACACCGGCGTGGCCGAGAAGCCCTGCACGCTACCACCGCCGAAATCAGTGTATTGCAGCGGCGAGTAGAGTACACCATAGCCGCCGCGCAGAACCGTTTTTCCGCCGTTCGGGTTATAGGCGAAGCCGATGCGCGGACCGACATCGTGATATTTAGTCTTGGCCCAGCGCGGATTGCAGCCGTTGCAGGTGTCTGCGAACTCCAGTCCGCCTAACTGGCCGTTGGCGACGGGATTCGGAATCAGCGGATTGAAATTCGAGGTGTTGTTATACGCCTCTTTCCGCGGCCGGTCGAGACTCCAGCGCAGTCCCAGGTTCAAGGTTAGATGGGATGTCACTTTCCAGTCGTCCTGAATAAAGGCTGCGTAATACTGAGAAGTCCAGCGCGGCGCGTGCCCCTGAATAAACGCGTTCGCGTTGCTCAAATTACCCAGTATGAAGCTAGCGATCGTGTTGCCGCTCTTCCCGGTAAGTGCCTGTATTGCAGCCGTTTGGTCGCGAGCAAAGTTGTAAACGCCCGTGTCGGTGGTGCGATTGTAAGTCCCGTACAGCTGGTTTCTGAAGTCGAAACCGAATACAAAACTGTGAGCGCCTCGAACCCATGTTACGGAATCGTTCGCGCGCCAGCCATTATCCAGGTTGCTGTCGTTGTTGGCTCGGCTCAGCGTTGGGACTCCCTCACCCAAATTGATGATTGGAAACTGCTGTCCGGTAATGCCACTGATTCCGAGGCGATCTGTCCAGCTAAAGTTTCCGGCTGTCGCTTGGATGGCGCCGGTACTCAGATTAAGGCTGTTGGTACGGTTATATCCCGCTGTAAAGTGATTAAACAGTGTCGGGGAGAAGATGTAGTCCCACGAAAAGCGCCCATAATGAGTGACGAAGCTCTGCTGCCAGCCCTGGGAATCAATCGGTGCGGGGTAGGTTAAGGTGCCGGATCCGGTGTAACGTTCATTATCGCGACTGCTGTAAGAAGCGTAGATTTTGCTCTTGTCGGTTATGGAATGGTCGATTCGAATCTGATAAGTGGTATTCAAAATCGGATTGCTGCTCGAGAGCGCGTAATTGTTGCCGTTTGCCTGCGTAGGGATATTCGAGGTGGGCAGCAAGCCGAGGACGTTTTGCGTGACTCTTGACAACCGGTTAGCAGGAATGCGGTTTCCTGGAAACGGATCGCGGCAGTTCACACCATTTACTTGCCGGGTAGTGTTGAGATCGAAGATCTGGCCTTGATAAATAGGCCCATTGGTACAGGGATTATTTCCTAGAATATTGGACGTGTCCAGACTTGCCGAGAAGTCACCGTTTCTCTCCAGGTCGGTAGGCACCACATTGGCGTTAGTGCCTCCGATGTTCTGGCGAAACTGCTCCCAGTTGAAGAAGAAGAACGACTTGTTGTGGCCGTTGTAGAGCTTTGGAATCCAGACCGGCCCCGAGAAATTTCCGCCATAATCGTTTTTCTTGTCGATGGGCCGCTTAAAGCGGTTTTGGCACCCGGTATCGTTCGGGGCGCACTGGGCTAAAAACCCATTGTTGAACCAGCTGTTAGAATTCAGATCCTCGTTCTGCAACAAGTCGTATCCGGTGCCGTGGAACTGATTGCCGCCATTCTTGATTGTGAAGGTCTCCACGCCCCCGGTAGTACGCCCATAGATAGCGGGGATGGTGGAAGTCAACACTCGAAACTCGGCAATGGCTTCAACTGAAGGCGCAGCCTCGTCAAATGATGATCCGTTTTCGGTGCGCAAAATGCTGGTGCCATCTAGCAGCACTTCATTCCCGAAGTTCTGGCCGCCGCCGACTTTCGAGATAAAGATGCCATTGGCGCTGTTGGCCGTTCCCGGGCCCGCCGTTCCCGGAGCCAGAAAAACGAATGCTTCCGGAGAGCGCATGGCCCCGACACCGCCCAGCGCGAGCGGCAATTCCACCACCTGCTTGGTACCGATGTTAGTCCCAATCTCGGAGGTCTGTGTCTCGATGCTAGTGGAGTCTGCCACCACAGTTACCGACTGCTGGGATTCGCCGACTTTCAACGTGATCTTGATCGCCGTGGTCTGGCTGATATTCACTACGACATTGGATTTCGTCACCGAGCCGAAACCAGTGCGTGAAGCCGCCACGTTATATTGACCGATAGCCAACGATGGGAAACGGAAGCTTCCATCGGCGGCCGAAATAGCTGTGAAAGTTAGTCCAGTCGATTCACTGGTGGCGACTAATTTCGCGCCCTCCACCGCCGCGCTGGTTTGGTCCAGAACAGTTCCGGTGATAATCCCCTGGTTAGTCTGTGCACCTAATGGAACAGAAAATCCAGCGAGCAAAAAGACGAACAGCGCAAGCGAGCGTACAAAATAGCTCTTATGCATCACTACCTCCCCATCCACCTGGATCGCAGAGTCAGCCTTCAGACCTGCGACGAAGCCTGGGTAGAGTATATCTCTTCCTAATAGAAACAGGGAAGAAATATTTGCGCTACATCTTACATTGAAAATCCTCGCGAGCCTAATCCTAAAGTAATCCATCCTACAGAAAAAACCCTCAAAACGGGGTCTGTCCCCATTTAAACTGTTGATTCTATTGAACCGTTCCTCTCAGACGAATCCATTTTCTATGCTTGGCAGCGGAAAACATCCAATTACCCGAAATCAGTAAGGCAATTAACTGTCAGGCCGAAAATTGGGGTCTGTCCCCTTTTAAACTATTGATTCTATTGGTTGAGCTTGTCAGAATACTCGTTTGGATGTTTTGGCAGACTTGCTAACGCCAATCGAACGGCTGGAGCATCCTGAATCTGGAGCGCTTGCCGGTAATAGGCGTCGGCGGTGGAATAGTCCTGCAGCATTGCCTCTACGAAAGCCATGGTTGTGAGCGCCTCAAAGTTCTTAGGCTGCCGCTCGAGAACTTTCTTCACTGCCAGCCGGGCTACGTCGAGGTGTCCTTCCTCAGCATCGAGACGCGCGAGTCCAATCAGCGCCTCGGAATTGCCGGCGCTACTTCGCAACGAGGCACTGAAAGCTCTCCGGGACAATCCCGTTTGACCCCGGAGCGTCCACTCTCTGCCGATCAGGTTTAGCCGGGAACACGGGTCTAAGTTCGCATTAAACGAAATGATCTGGCCAGCGGCGTCCGCGGTGTAACCCTCCGGGTGGATCTCCAGCGAGCGTGACTCCCCGTTGACGGATGCCTCCAATAGATACCGCCGACGAGGCAGATCTGGGACCTGAATTGAGGCGACACCAGTGCTTTCCGTTTCCGCTTTCCACATGGTTTGCATTCCGTCGCGAATCACCCAGCTAACAACACTGCCGGCAGGCGCTGGTAGCATGACGCTATCGCCGTCGGCGGCAAGTGTAAAAAGCTGGCCTGCAAACTGCATCGGCGTCGGTCTTAGATCGGATGGCTGCACATTCGCACGCATCGGATTGCCGACTGGGGATGCCGGATCCACGGTCAATGGAAAGGCTGAGGTGGCTCCGTCGGCCGATATCATTAGCGAATACTGCCCGGGTAGCAAATCGATGCGGTGAAGATACTCCACTCTATGAGGCCGTTCGAACGCGAGACGAATCCGGTGGCCGTAGACTGTTCCGGCCTGGTCTGCGACTTCGATGCCAATCTGGCTACCGGCAGTTCCTTTCCAGCGCAGATCCACTTGCGTGCCTCCGAAAGGCGAAGGCGTCTGAATGACATCTAAATTCTTCTGGCGTGACAGCAGCCGCGATTGTACGCGGGTTCTGATTGACTCTTCGCGCAATGCAGCTTGCGGGGACATAGCGCGAAGCAGGACGGAATCGTTCTCGCTGCCTCGTATGCCCGGAGAAACGCTAGCCGCGGCATCAATCACTTCACTCTCCACCGGCCGCGTGCCCAGGCGTTCGCGAATGCGATTCACATCGACGGTTTCGTTTGGTCCAAAAAGTCCCCGCGTTCCGGGTTGCGGGACTAACAGGTCACGAATCGTATCGAGAGTAGGCGAGTACAGCCGGGGAAGACCGGTCGAATTTTTTTTATAGAACAACAACCGCAGCTCCGAATTCGCGCCTACTTGCGGCGCGTGCGCGTAGTACCAGATCTCCAGCGGCACGAAGCTACGGGAAGAGGCTAGGCTAGTAACTCTGTTGGGAGCTCCCAGACTGAGATAGACGCGGCCCTGGTCGGTGTTGCTTCCGGAGCCGCGCTTGCCTGATCCGAAGTTGGCATCGATGTAGTCAATGCGCGCAGCGTAGTCAGCTGCCGTCATGGCTTTCCCGTCCCAGAAGTGTTCGCGGAAACTTTCTCGCGCGCCCTCGCTCATGGTTCGATAAGCCGAGCGTTCGGCCGGAGTTATCACTGGCGAGACAACTGTCAACCAATCGTCTTGCCTGGGGGCGCATTGCAGCAGCGAAGCGCCCAGCAACAAACTTGACCATGCTGCTCCACGCACGCTCAAAACTCAAATCTCCCAACGAACTGCAGCATCCGAGCGGCGTAGGCGAGATCGGCGTTTCGGCCCGGCCGTCCGTATGAGGCCACGCTAGCGACGGTGTTAAAGGAACCATAGTTCGAGTGGTTAAAGAGATTGAAGGCCTCAATCATGGGAATCAGGCGGAAGCGATCTTTGATGGTGAACGTCTTAGCCAATCGCATGTCCAGCCGGGCGATGGGTGTGCCGCGCAGAGAGTCGCGAGCCAGCAAATTGTATCCGGCTACGCCAGATGGCGAGACATTCGAACCGGGCGTGTAAACCCGCAGCGTGGATGGAAAGATCCGGTTGGCGGAGGGCGTATACCCGAATGGATTCGCGCCCACGCTGGTCTGGAACGCCTGGCCGGAACCATAGTGAAATGAGCCGCTTAGTTGCAAGCCGTACTTCCAGGCAAACGACCCGGTCGTGGTTAAGGTATGCCGCTGGTCATCGGGCGAGTTCGCCCACTCCTTCGAAAAGTCGAACGGGTTGTTCGGATAGTAAAACGGACTGGTTGTCGAATCCTTCAAACGGGAAAAGGTGTAAGCGATGTTGGCCGTCACCCGGTCGGCGAAACGCCGCTGAATGCTCACCTGCAAGGCGTCGGACAAAGACCCTGCCGCATCCGGCGTATAGAACGTCTGAATATTGGTGTAGTTGCTCAACGGGCGTCCCGCTGTTCCCGGATTTTTGTTGTAACCAGTAGCCGGATTAAAGAATAGATTGGCGTCGCCCCGCACCCAATCGTGATAAACGCGCCAATGCACGAAGTCGGCGCTCACCGTCCAATCTTTGCGAACTTGCTGCTCCACGCCGATGCTCATCTGCAGCGAGAACGGAGTTCTCACGTTTGGCGCCAGCACTTGAATTGCTTGCGCGTTGATAGGCACGGCTCCGGATAGGAACTGATCTCCTGTTGTCGACCCGAACGGCTGCGTGAGATGGATGGGACGGCCTGCCCGCGCCTGGATGGAAGGCTGCAGCGAGGTAACGCCATTGAAGATCTGCTGGTCAATGGTCTGGTTGGCTTGGATGTCGGCGTAGAACATGCCCGCGCCGCCGCGGATAACGGTTCTTCTCGATCCAGTGGGATCGTAGGAGAAGCCGAATCGCGGTGCGAACAACGAATTACTGGTAAAGCTCGGGGTTTTCACGTTGGGGATTGGCGCGGTGGGGCCAAAGATGCCGATGTCAGCGTCATAACGCAAACCCAAATTCAAAGTCAGCCGGGGCAGCACCTTCCAGTCGTCTTCTATCCAGGTGCCGATCGCATTAGTTGGTACGTCGATGTTGAAGTTCCCGAAACCTTGCACGTAGGAGTTGGCCAGGGGACTTATGGCCGCGATGTTCCATGTCGATGGATCGTTCCAAGCCGGGAAGATGCCGGGCAGGTTTGCTGGATCGGACGAGAACGAAAGCACCGTGCCGCGAATGTTCTGTTGGAACAAGCCTGTATATGCGCTGCGCAGATACTCCGCCCCAGTCTTGATGCTGTGCGTGCCTTTCAGCCAGTAAAGGTCATCCCGGTACTGCTGGGTGTTCTGAATAAAATTCTGTGGATAGTTGTAGGGCCCGCCCACCGTAATGGTTTGGAAGCGGTATTCCTGGCTCTGCACCAACGGAATGTTCGCCCAATCGAAGTGATTAAGCCCGCCCCGGAATTCGTTGACAAGCGATGGGGTGGCGGTCCAGGTCCACAGGCCTAAGATCGAGTAGCTGGTGCGGCTGGAGTCGGTGGCGCGCGTCGGCGAGCTAGTGCCCGTGACGTTATTGAACGGATTCGACCAGGTAAACCCACTCGCGCGCACACTTATCCGGTGCATGTTACTAACTTGCCAGTCGGAGCGGAACAGATAACTGTTGGTGCTTAGCTTGCTCGGAAAGCTGTAGGAAACGCCCGCGAAGCCGGTCGGCGTGTTGAAGATGGTGTTCGGTTGCCGCTCACCCTCGTAACCGAAGAAGAAATAGAGTTTGTTGTGGAGAATGGGCCCGCCAATGGTGCCGCCGTATTGCTGGTCAGAGAACGGCAGAACCGTGTGGCTTACCGGATCCGAGGCATTGAAAGCATCGTTGCGGAAATAGCCATACGCGGTCCCGTGAAACTGTTCTGTCCCCGCTTTGGTTTGTACATTAACCTGCACGCGCGAAGAACGTCCGGCGGTGGCGTCGAAGCGATTCGTGATGATCTGAAACTGGTCGATGGCGTCCTGGCTGTATTGCGGCTGTCCAAACCCCGTACCAGCGGCGTTCTGCGTGACTTGCTGGCCATCCACATTGATTTGCACCTTGCCGCTGTCGGTGCTCCCCAGAGGAGATGTACTGATGCTGTTGCTGGTAATTCCGGGAACCATCATCGCAAGCTGCAGGTAGTTACGCCCGTTGATGGGCAGCTTACGAACTTCGGCGGGACTTACATCGCCCGCGACACTTGAACTGGAGGTATCGATGACGGCTGCGTTGTCCTGCACGTCAACAATTGACTTGCTGGTTGCCAGCTGCATGGCCATATCCACCGTTGGCGTTTGCCCAATCAGCAGGTTGAGCGTGCGTTCGGCAGGCGCGAAGCCTGGCGCTTCAAAACGGAGAAGATAGTTGCTGGCGCGCAATGACGGAAATTGATATAGCCCTCCCGCGTTGCTAATAGTCGTTTTCTTCGTGCCATCCTCGCCCGACAACACCACTACCGCATTTCCGATGACGCTGCCGGACGGGTCGGTCACGCGGCCATTGATGCCGGTTGATTGTGCCGCCAAATACGCAGGCAGGAGCGCGAAAGCCGCCAGCGCGGCCAGAATCTTCGAACGGTCGGCTATCATTTCGCCGCCACCTCCAGCAAGGTCTGATAGATCATCTCGGTGCCTTCCTCCAGCGACTTCACGGCCATGCGTTCGTCGTTGCCATGCATGCGGCTCAAATCGTCATTAGAAAGCGGATAGGGATAGATCCCGTAAACCGGAATGCCCCGGCTGCGCCACGCCATCGCATCTGTGCCCGCCTGAAATAGATAGGTGGTGACAGGCGCGTCGGGCCAGACTTTCTTGGCGCCGTCTTTCAGCGCTTTGAATAGCGCAGTATCCGTTGGGGAAGGCTTGGCATGGGCAGCCATCTTCATATAGCGCGCATATTGCGCTCCCAAGGCGCTATTGACGGGCGGAAGACCGACGTCCACGCTGGGATCTTGGATCACCTTCTTTATTTCGGCGATCAACTCGTCAGACGTAGTTCCCGGAATGGTCCGGAAGTTCAAAGTTGCCGTAGCGGAACCAGGAATCACGTTGCCTCGGAAGCCCGCCTCAAGGAAAACGGGCGCAATCGTGTTCCGCATGATGGCGTGCAGCAGCGTATCCTCGCTGATCTTCTTATCGGCTTCGGCGATCAGTGCCGGATCGCTGCTGGTTGCCAGGTTGTGAAAGTAAGTCGACATCGGCGGCTTACTGGTCTTTGCCAGCGTCTCGAAGAACTGCCGCGTACTGTCGATGAGCCGCGGCTTCGTGTCATACTCCGAGATTTTGCTGAGAGCTCGTGCCAAGCGATAGATGGCGTTGTCCGGGCGCGGCAGCGAGGAGTGAGTGGAGGTTCCGTGAGCCGTCAGAAGCAGCGTCACGCTCGACTTATCGGCAGTCGAGATGCTGACATACCGTACCGAACCGTCGGGCTTCTCCATAATCCAGCCGCCCTCGTTCAAGGAAAACTCGCAATCGATGTCCTCCCAGTTCGATTGCGCCAGCCACGTGGTGTTGTATTTGCCACCCTCTTCGTCCGCTTCGGAGAGAAAGATGACATCCCGCTTCAATGGCACTTTGTTCTTAGCCAGCCGCATCACGGCCTCGCCGAAGACCGCAAGCCCTCCTTTGAAATCGAGAGCGCCGCGCCCGTAGACATAGCCGTCCTTGATCGTGCCGGCAAAGGGATCCATAGTCCACTTCTCACGCTCCACGCCCACCACGTCGGCGTGGGCGGCAAGCAGAATGGGCTTGGCGCTTCCATCGCCTTTCAGGCGGGCGATGAAATGCGCTTTACCAGCCTCGGGAGTGGCAATGATTTTGGTCTCAAAGCCGAGTGGCTTGAACTTCGCTGCCAGCAATTCGTCGAGACTCTTCTCGTTGCCCGGCGGATTGCTGGTGTTGATGCGAATCACTTCCGCTAGTAGATCGGCGGTCGGGTGCTCCGTCGATGGAGTGCTGCCGGATTTCGATGCAGAGGCAGCAAGAAGACAAGAGAGGCTGAGCAGCGAAGACGCCGCTATTCCAGAAAGGCGCAAGTATTGACTCCTGAGATTCTCGACAGAGAGGAGATAACTCGCAGCGTAGGGAGAAAATGCCCGAACGGAGGGCGGTGTAAAAAAAGTAAGTCTAAGTATGGTGCGCAGCAAAGACGCTTGTCAATTTAATTCTTCTATCGCCAGCAGATTAACTTCACTGCTGTCCAATTGCTCGTCGGACTGCGGCTCGTGGCGAATCGTTCTAAGTTGTCCGTTTAAGCAGTCCGTATCCCAGCAACTACACGAATTCAGTTCCCCGTTTGCGGCCGTTGGTCGGCATTCAACAAATGGAGAATCAGGCGGAAAGGCATTCCAGCTAATTCCGGCTTGTCCTCTATGTCGGGCCTAATGTCGAGCATCGCGCGCTCCAGCAGGAAGATAGAGAGCAAAGTCTCGCTGTCAGCTCTCGAAGCCGGTAGATACGAAGCTTTGCCGGCTGCTCCCCAGTATCCCCGTATGAAGGCCGCGCTCACCTGCGAATACCAGAAGCGAACGTAGGTCCGGGCGTCACTCTCACTGAGACCTCCGCCGCCCGTCAGCTCGGAAAAGTTGCGCAGCGCAGATTGGGCAGCGTATCCATAAGACGCCAACATACTCGCTACATCTCTCAGGCAGCACCGCTTGATGCGGCGTTCGCTGACGTGAGTGTCGGGCTCGCCTGAGAAATCAAAGATGGAAATGTCTTCCTCACGAAGCAAAATATGCCCCAGATGGAGGCGTCCGTGAAAGCGTGTGCGGACTGAGGAAATCCGGCCCGCGAAAATAGCCTTAAATCGGTCCAGGATAGCCGGTTCGAGTTCCAGAACTTTGACCGCCAGGGAGCGGACGCTCTCGTCCATATCGGACAGGCGCTGGCGGAGAAATTCCAGACGCCGGCCAGCCAACCCCAGATAGCCGTGATAGAGACCTTGCCGGTAGAAATCGTTGAACGGTTCAGGCGCAAAAGCCGGGTCAGTGGAAGGCGCGGCCAGGACTAAATGCATTTGGGCCAGGCGTTCCGCGATTTTCGCGGCGAGTGTTAGAGGCTCTCCAATCAGTTCTTTCGCCAGCGGCGGCGCTTCCTTCAGGGCAAAATCAAAAGCATAGAAGTTGGTCGGCGAAAGCTCTTCAATCAACGGTTTCAATTCCGTATGGGTACGAACGTGGTCAAAGTAACCGGCGATCGATCGCTGCGTCGCTTCCCATGCGGTTCCATCGTTCTGCACAAATCCATGCAAGAGCGCAACCGTGGTGGCTTCACCGGAATCCGGATGATAGACCATATCGCCCGCGAACGGGACGACAAACGGCAGCGCGCCGGAAGGTCCCGCTGTCAGGCGCTGACCCATTTCGACACCCGGATGAGGCCCGGATTGGATCTGCCGGAGCAGCTTCAGCACAAATCGATCGCCGAACTTCAGAGAGGTATTCACCTCGCAGGATGGCATCAGAGTGGGCGAAAGATCCGGATGCGAGCCGCCCCACAATTGGCGAAAGCGACGGGAATGCGAAGCCAGCAGAGCTCCGCGTTCCCCTCGCAGCCGTTTGCGTTTGGCCAGTGCTTCCAGCAAAGCTTGTGAAGTATTTTCGTCTGCTGCGCCGTCGAAAAGAATGGCCGAAGCGCCGCCTGGCGCTTGCACCTGCGCGACTACTGAATCGGGCCTCTCCTGCGCGCGCTCTTTCGCCTGGTCACCCGTAATGAGAACCACTGGAACAAAGTAATCTTCCGGGTCGCCGGTTGTGTATTCCACATGCACCAGCAAAACCGCGGATTTGCCCGCCTGCAGCGGTACCGAATCTGAGATCTTCACCGTCCTCAGGCGCCGGGCATTGCCCCGGAACCACTGGCTGCGGCCCAGGTACGACGGAAGAGCCGTGGCAAGCAGCGCGCGGCGTTCGGCGGCCCATACCTCGGCCGTCGATTGGAAGGTGAGCACCGGAATCTTAACTTCGCCCAACTCCACCACCGGCGTGGTGGCTGCCACTGGAACCGCTCGATGTTCCAGCGAAAACCAGAAAAACGAGCTCGGTCCCAGCGTCAGCGGGTAGTAGTTGCTGCCGATCACCGGAAAGTCGGTGCGCCCGAACATCTCCACTGGCGTAAAATCACCGAATCTAGCCAGGTCCAGTTCTACAGCCTGGGCGAACCGCGAGAGATTAGCGACTACCAGGATCACCTCATCCTGATAGCGCCGGACGAAAGCCAGCACCCGCTGATTCGACGGGTAGAGAAATTCGAGGGTGCCGCGGCCGAAAGCTTTGTAGCGCTTGCGCAGTGCGATCAGGCGCTTGGTCCAGCTCAAGAGCGAGTTCGGATTCTCGTTCTGAGATTCAACGTTGATGGCTTCGTAGTGATACGCCGGATCGATATTTACCGGCAGATAGAGCCGCTGCGGATTAGCTGAAGAAAAGCCTGCATTGCGGTCCGGGCTCCACTGCATGGGTGTACGCACGCCATTACGGTCGCCCAGGTAGACGTTGTCGCCCATTCCGATTTCGTCGCCGTAGTAAAGCACCGGCGTACCAGGCATGGAGAACAGCAGGGCGTTCATCACTTCAATGCGCGAGCGGTCATTGCCGAGCAGCGGAGCCAGCCGGCGGCGTATGCCTAGATTGATGCGGGCGCGCTGGTCAGACGCGTACACGCGATACATGTAATCGCGCTCTTCGTCCGTTACCATCTCGAGAGTCAACTCATCGTGATTGCGCAGGAACATGGCCCACTGGCAGGTCTCCGGAATGGCGGGTGTGCGCTTCAGAATTTCTACAATCGGAAGCCGGTCTTCCAACCTCAGTGCCATGAAGAGACGTGGCATCAAAGGGAAGTGGAACGACATCTGGCATTCGTTGCCGGTGCCGAAGTAAGCCACAGCGTCCTCAGGCCACATATTGGCTTCCGCCAGGAACATGCGGCCGGGGTGCGTGCTATCCATATGCTGCCGCATTTCACGTAGAAACGCATGGGTTTCAGGAAGGTTCTCGGAGCTGGTGCCTTCGCGCTCGTAGAGATAGGGAATGGCGTCAAGACGGAATCCATCGACGCCCATCTGGGCCCAGTAATCCAGCGTCCGCATGATGGCGCGCCGAACTAGCGGGCTATCGAAGTTTAGGTCGGGCTGATGGGAATAAAAGCGGTGCCAGTAGTAGGCTTTCGCTACCGGATCCCAGCTCCAATTAGAAGGTTCGAAATCCTTGAAGATGATGCGCGTTCCCGAATACTTGTCGGGCGAGTCGCTCCAGACATAGAAGTCACGCCAGCTGGAACCCGGCTCGGCGCGACGCGACTTTTGAAACCACTCGTGCTGGTCGGATGTGTGATTGACGACAAGTTCCGTAATGACCCGCAGATTCCGCCGGTGCGCTTCCTTCATGAACAGTTGAAAATCGCGCAAGGTGCCATACGACGGGTGGACGCTGCGGAAATCGGAGATGTCATAGCCATCGTCTTTCCAGGGCGAAGGAAAAAACGGGAGCAGCCAGATGGCGGTTACACCCAGGTCTTCGAGATAGTCGAGCTTTGCGGCTAGTCCTTTGAAATCGCCCATTCCGTCAGCATTACTGTCGTGGAAGGCGCGGACGTGGGCTTCATAGATGACGGCGTCTTTGTACCAGAGAGGATCATCCTGCAGACCGTGGAGAGTTTGCGAGTGCATGCGCTTGATTAATCAGAATATGTAGGCGTCGTTTCGAGTCCAATCGAGTCGACACGTCAGCCCCAATCTGATGGTAATCCTCCGCTTAAAAAAGTCGCGTTAAGCGGGGAAATCGGCTCAATTATTGGCGATTAATCATGGCAGTGGCAGTCGATTCGAAGTAGGCGTGCAGGATAGCGGCGGCCTCGGCCGGCATGGCCACCTGGGTCATGGCGCAAGTCATCAACTCCATCCACCGGTCGCGCGCCTGCTGCGTTACCGCGAAAGGAGCATGCCGCATGCGCAGACGCGGGTGCCCGCGCTCTTCAATATAAGTCTGCGGTCCCCCGAACCGGAAAATCAGAAAGCCCCGCAGCCTCTTTTCGGCTGCCTCCAGTTCTTCCGGCGGGTAAAGTGGCCCCAAGACCTCGTCGGCCGGAATCTGGTTGTAAAAGGCCCGCACCAATTCGTAAAACCCTGCCTCACCGAGGGCGTGGTAAACCTCCGCTTCTTCCACGAAGCCGATGCTAACACCAGTCCCGCCGTGGGCGGCTTACCGGCAGGCGGAACTTGCTACCTGATATAACCGGGTTCATGTTGCCGTTTCGTTCTTTTGCATGGTTGGTGTTTTCGCTGGCATCGGGAGCCGCGCTGCTGGCTGCGGGAAACTCCCGGGCAAAAGCGCCGATTCCCATCCCCCGCACCGTGCAAACCACTTCCGGGCCGGTGGTGGGCGCCGCCGGCAACGATGCCCGCATACGCATCTTCGACGGGATCCCGTATGCCGCGCCACCGGTAGGCGATTTGCGATGGAAGCCGCCGCAACCGCTGGTGCCCTGGACCTCCCCGCGCCGGGTCGCGACGTTCGGCTCCCGCTGCATGCAAGGAAGCATTTACTCCGACATGGTATTCCGCGACAGCGGCCCCAGCGAAGACTGCCTCACGCTGAATATCTGGACTCCCGCGAAGTCACCCACCGCGAAACTGCCGGTGATGATCTGGATCTACGGCGGCGGTTTTGCAGCCGGAGGAACTTCCGAGCCTCGGCAGGATGGCGAGGCGCTGGCGCGCAAAGGCGTGGTGGTGGTCAGCATGAACTACCGGCTAGGCATCTTCGGTTTCTTCGTTAGCCAGGAGCTGAAGGACGAATCGCCGCAGCACGCATCCGGCAACTACGGCCTGCTCGATCAGTTGGCCGCCATTCGCTGGGTGCATGAAAACATCGTCGCTTTCGGCGGCGATCCGTCGAATGTCACCGTCTTCGGCGAATCAGCGGGATCGTTTTCCGTTAGCGCCCAGCTGGCAACTCCGCTCTCGCAAGGCCTAATTACGCGGGCCATTGGCGAAAGCGGTTCGCTGTTCGGACGCGGATTGCAGCGCGCATCGTGGACAGAAGCCGCAGAGCAGGATCGCGCATTCGCGCAACAGGCGTTGGGAACAGATTCGCTGGCCGCGTTGCGAGCTAAATCCGCCGATGAACTTCTGAAGGCTGCCCTGAAAGAGCGCAGTACGGTTCGGTTTTCCACTGTAGTCGATGGCTATTTTCTGCCCGGATCCGTTGCCAACATCTATGAAGACGGCAAACAGGCCCACGTCCCTCTCTTGGCCGGCTGGAACGCTGATGAACAGGGACCGAAAACCATCTTTGGCGATCAGGATCAGACTGCCGCCAATTTCAAGGAATGGGTGCAAAAGCACTATGGAGACAAATCGGAGACCTTGCTCCGTGCCTACCCTGCCGCCACCGATGCGCAGGCAAAGGAATCGGCGGGAAACCTGGCCAGCGACCTCTTTATCGCGTACGGCACCTGGAAGTGGATTGAAGTACACGCCGCTACCTGCGGATGCCCGGTCTACCGCTATCGTTTTGAAGATGCACCGCCCATGAAGGGTGGGCCGAGCCGAGGCGCATATCACTCCGCCGAAATTGAATTCGTTTTCGAAGCGCTACGCTCGAAACCTTTGCCGTGGCGGCCCGAGGACAAGAAGCTGTCGGACCTGATGTCTACCTACTGGACAAACTTCGCCAAGACCGGCGATCCGAACGGCCGGGGATTGCCCTTCTGGCCCTCTTACCAGAGCCGTACGAAATACCAGGTGATGCATCTGAATGCCGATCCGAAGGCTGCTCCCGCGGAACACCGCGAACGCTACGAAACTCTCGACAAGCTCGGCCCACCGTCCGGTTTGTGAGCTTTACGGCCTCTGGCCTTTGAAGGCGCGCTTTTGCTGGGCCCGGTAAGCCTTCGCGAGCATTAAATCGACTGTTACCTGGGGCATCGCCATCCTCAACGTTTTCGCGTCACGGTCCAGCGTGAGCGTGTAGGGGCCATCGCGGGTCTCCAGTTCATCGAACAGAGTCAGCTGGTTATCCTTCAACTCATAATGGCCGTTCCGGCTGACGCTCTGTCCCCGGATACGAGTCGTCTGCGTGAAACGATTGCCCGGCGTCAGAATCAGTTTCCCGCTGCACTCGTTGGGATGCGGCTTCCCATCAAAACAGGTATGCGCCGTAGGAAAACCCGCCTGGCTGCTGGTTAGCGAAATATACTCCCAACCGCCCGCATCTTGAATCAGGCGTCGATCGTCATCGGTCAGGCCGCTTCCAGTTCCCGCCAGACATAGCAAGATCAGCAAGCCCCGCGCCACTTGACGACCATGCGTATTCACGTCACACAAAGTTTACCGTAGCGGGAACCATCCCGCCACCGCCTTCGTATTGCCTGTACCGGACTTGGTTACGCGTCCGGTCCGCAAGAAAACATGATGAGCACTTTGATAAACGATGTACGATATGCCCTCCGGGGCTTCCGGCGGACGCCTCTTTTCACCGTGGTGGCGGTCGTCTCACTGGCCTTCGGCATCGGCGCCAACACCGCCATCTTCAGCCTGCTCGATCAAATTCTGCTGCGTTTATTGCCGGTGAAGGATCCCGGGCAGCTGGTGATCTTAGTCGAACGCGGATCGCACTATGGCAGCAACTGGGGCATGAATGCGCTCTCTTATCCCATGTACCGCGATTTCAGCGCGCACAACAATGTATTCTCCGGCATGTTCTGCCGCTTCCCGTTTGCAGCCAGCCTGGGCTACGGCGGCAGGACTGAACGCATCGGAGCGGAACTTGTTTCCGGTACCTATTTCCCTGTCTTGGGCGTCGGCGCATCCGCTGGCAGGGTATTCGGTCCCAGCGACGATCGCAAACCGGGAGGCCATCCGGTTGCCATATTGAGCAATGCCTTTTGGCAGTCGAGATTCGGAAGCAATCCCGGCGTCATCGGACAGGATCTGGTCATCAACGGGCACAGCATGACCGTAGTTGGCGTCGCACAGCCCGGCTTTGACGGCGTGGAAATGGGCCAGGAAGCGAAGGTCTTCGTTCCGGTGCAGATGGCCGAGCAGATGATCCCCAACTTCGAACGCACCATGCAGAACCGGCGGACCCGATGGGTCAATGCTTTCGGCCGCTTAAAGCCGGGCGTCACGCGCGAAAAGGCCAAAGCCGCGCTGCAGCCGTTCATGCACAGCATGCTCGAGCTGGAAGTCCGCGAATCCGCTTTCCGGAATGCGTCGGAAGAGACCAGGAAAAGCTTTCTGAAAAGCACTATCGATCCGCAGCCCGGTTCGCAAGGTCGTTCTTATATGCGGCGGCAGTTGCAAACGCCCTTGTGGCTGCTGATGGGAATCACCGGCGCGGTTCTGCTGCTGGCATGCGCGAACATCGCCAATCTGATGCTGGCGCGGGCAGGCGCACGGAGCCGCGAAATGGCTATCCGTCTGGCTATTGGCGCTAGCCGAGGGAATATCATCCGCTTGTTGCTGGTGGAAAGCCTCTTGCTCTCCGCTTTCGGCGCGCTGCTGGGCCTGGTGTTCGCTTTCCTGGCTGATCACGTGCTGCTCAGCATCTTCCTGGGCGAAGACGCGCAGAGAATCAAGATCTCCGCCACGCCCGATCTGCGCGTTCTGCTGTTTACCCTCGGCATCCTACTGCTCACCTCGCTGCTGTTCGGGTTGGCTCCGGCTATTCAGTCGGCGCGCGCCCAGGTGTCGTCCACGTTGAAAGAGCAGGCCGGCTCGGTAGTCGGCGGCGGCAGTGTTTGGCTGCGCAAAACGCTGGTGACCGCGCAGGTAACGCTCTCTTTGCTGCTGCTGATCGGCGCTGGCATGTTCGTGCAGACCTTGGGCAATCTCCGCAACTTGGGCCCCGGATTCTCTCCCGAACGGCTCTTCGGTTTCGATATCGATCCCTCGCTGAACGGCTACACCGCGGAGAGGTCGAAAGCTTTCTACCGGCGTCTGACGGAAGACTTAACGGCCCTCCCCGGAGTCCGCTCCGTCGCTCTGGCGCAGGTCCGCATTTTGGAAGACGACGAATGGGACAGCTCTATGACGGCGGAAGGCTACAACGTCAGCCAGCGCCACTCTCCAGAACCGTACATGAACCGGATCAGCCCCGGTTACTTCGCAACCATGGGCATTCCGGTAGTTGCCGGCCGCGACTTCACCCTGAGAGACGTCACCGAGGTAAAGCATAGCCCCGAGCCTGACGATTGGAATCCCGACAAAGCGGTCATCAACGAAAAGTTCGCTCGCAAATATTTCGCAGGCCGTAATCCGTTAGGCAGGCACATCGGATTCGGCAGCGATCCGGGCACCAAGACGGACATCGAGATTGTCGGCGTGGTGAAGGATGTTAAATACACAAATCTGCGCGACGAGATTCCAGAACAGGTCTTTCTGCCATACCTGGCAGAGCGGCGATCGGGATCGATGACGGTTTACTTGCGCACCAATCTGGAACCGGAGCAAGTGATGGCGGAGGTGCGCCGCCGGGTCCGGACGCTCGACGCTAACATTCCGATCTATGGAATGCGGACTCAAAACGAACAGATCGATCGATCGCTGCGCACCGAACGCCTGGTGGCCAGCTTATCCGCGGTCTTCGGATTGCTGGCCACCCTGCTCGCGGTGGTGGGCCTTTACGGCGTCATGTCGTATACCGTTGCGCGGCGAACACGCGAGATTGGCATTCGGCTGGCATTGGGTGCTGACGGAGCGCATGTGCTCTGGATGATCATGCGCGAGGTGCTGGTGCTGGTGGCTATCGGAGTTGCGATTGCAATTCCGCTATCGGTAGCATTTACCAGGGCCATTCGGAGCCAGCTTTTCGGACTTGCGCCGCACGATCCCTTCACTATCTTGCTCGCGGTAGTCTTGCTGACTGCCGCCGCGGCCGCAGCCGGACTTATTCCCGCGCTGCGCGCCAGCCGCATTGCTCCCACCCAGGCGCTGCGCTACGAGTAATCCGCTTCGTTCCGCTTGCTCTACCTCTATCCCCTGGCCGAAGGCGGGGGAGCTTTGTTCAACGGCCGATCCTATCCCTGTTTGGCCACCTATACCGGAAGAATCTGAAGCAGGAAAGTGCGGGCAAATGGGGTCTGTCCCCATTTATGTTGCTGATTCTATTAGACCCGTTGGAATCTTAGCGCCTGCGCTGGCTTATCCCCTGGCAAAAGGAAGGGCAGTTTTGCTCAACGGCCGATCCTACCCCGGTTGGCCACCTATACCGGAAGAATCTGAGGCAGGAAAGTCGCGCAAATAGGGTCTGTCCCCAATTGTTAATGGTTAAACGACGTCTGCTGTCGCTGGCTGCCCCCGGGGGGGTCCGGTCTTGCCGGAAGCGTGCGCGCCAGCCGCATTGCTTCCACCCAGGCGCTGCGCTACGAGTAATCTGCTTTTTTTCCGGTTTTCACAGCGCCTTCGGTCATTCTCAAGGGGCCGGGTCTGAATTTCGCCAGCTTACTATTGAGGAAGGCCGGAAACCCCGGTGAGCGTCAGGAAAAACGAGTGGAAGCAGCAGCAGATACAGCGGCGCACGAACGCAACATGAATTCGACATCGCAGATCACCGTAATTGTGATCCTCGCGACCGTGACCATGACCTTTGGGGCCATGATCGGCGTTTTCATGTATCGCTCGCTAGCTCCGAAGTATTGGGGCCACGTGCAAATGCCTGCCCTACTTTGGATCACCACCTCGCTGCTTCTGGCCAGCAGCTACACCTTCGAAAGAGCGCGGCGCGTGCTGGCGGTCAACGACCAGCGAGGCTTTCATCGGTGGATGCAATGGACGTTTGGCCTGGCGGCCGTATTTCTGGTGGGGCAAGTGTTGGCGCTGTGGCAACTGCTGCACGGCGGCCTGGTGCTGGCAAAGAACCCGCACTCCTGGTTCATCTTCTTGTTCAGCGGACTGCACGGCGCGCACATCATCGGCGGGTTGCTGGGCATTGCATACTTGCTGTTCCGCACGCGCGAACCCGCCAGCGGCCCTAAATACCAGGTGCAAACCCGCGTGGTAGCGAAAGCTGTCGCCATTTGCTGGCATTACCTCGATTTCCTCTGGATTGTTATGTTCGTCTTGCTGCTTACCTGGAAGCGGTAAGGCCTTTCACCATCGCCGGATCATTCACGTCCGGAAATGGCCGGAACTGTTACGCAGCTTCGGACATGATAGGTACATGCTCGAGCTCGACGCCACAGCCTGTTATCGCGCTATTCAAACGCGGGACAAGCGATTCGACGGGCGTCTGTTCACCGCCGTTCTGACAACCGGCATCTACTGCCGGCCCATGTGTCCAGCGAGAACCCCTAAGTTGGAGAACTGCCGGTTCTTCTCGTCGGCTGCCGCTGCGCAACACGCAGGATTTCGACCGTGCTTACGCTGCCGCCCGGAGATCTCGCCCCATGCCGGCTTGTGGAATGGAACCTCCAACACTGTCACAAGGGCGCTCGATTTGATTGCGGAAGGCATGCTGGATGGCGAACACGGCACCGTGGAAGCACTGGCGGAGCGGCTCGGAGTGGGCGAGCGGCATCTCCGCCGATTGTTCTCGGAACATTTGGGCGTCGCGCCTGTCACGGTCGCGCAAACGCAGCGCGTGCTTTTTGCCAAGCAGCTGATTCATGAAACAAGCCTCCCGCTGACGCAGGTCGCCATGGCCTCCGGCTTCGGCAGCTTGCGCCGGTTCAATGCCATCTTCCGCAAGCTCTATGGACGGCCGCCACGCGAACTGCGGCGAGACCTTCTCAACCGAACAGCAAGCACACAAGTGATCCGGCTCAACGTCCCCTACCAGCCCCCATATGATTGGGATTCCGTGTTGCGTTTTCTGCGAGCCCGCTCCATCGCGGGAGTTGAGCGCGTGGAAACAAACAGCTACTGGCGCACGTTCGAGTTTGCTGGAGACTGTGGAGTGATTGCAGTTTGCAATCGTGCGCAGCGGAACCGTTTAGAAGTCGCCATCGAAACCCTGAATGTAAGGGCGCTGCCGTCGTTAGTGCGGCGTGTCGGCCGCGTATTCGATACCCGGGCAGACATCCAGACTGTCACCGAGCATTTGGCGCAAGATCCCGGCATCGCGGACATGGTGGCGAAACGTCCCGGCTTGAGAACACCAGGAGGCTGGGACGGTTTCGAATTAGCCATCAGAGCGATATTGGGCCAGCAGATTACGGTAGAGGGCGCGCGCGGATTGGCAGCGAAACTGACCAACTGCTATGGCAAACCGGTCGATGAGGCTGTTCGCAAGCGCACTGGCCTGACGCATCTTTTCCCAACTCCCGCGGCACTGGCGGTAGCGGACCTCACCAACGCGGGAATGCCGAAAGCACGCGCGGCTGCTATCTGCGCTGTGGCGGCTGCCGCTGTTGAAGATCCCAATCTTTTCGACCGCGCTCATTCCCTGGAGGCCGCAGTCGAAAAACTTCGCGCGCTCCCCGGAATTGGCGAGTGGACCGCGCAGTATATTGCCCTTCGAGCCTTGCGCGAGACCGATGCTTTCCCCGCATCCGATCTGGGCCTGCTTCGCGGCCTGTGGGGCAACGGAAAGCGCGCCACTCCGGGCGAACTGCTGGCGCGAGCCGAACAATGGAGACCCTGGAGAGCTTATGCGGCGCAACACCTGTGGGCAAACGATGAACAAAACAGATCTCTCACAAAGCATGGCGGGTAAGCAGTTGTTCTTTCACGACAGCTTACTTACCCCAATTGGAAAGCTGCAGATCGCTTCAGATGAAGAGTCGCGCTTGACTGCCGTGCTGTGGGACGATTCCGGAGAAAGCGTCCATCGGCTTCTAAGCAAGCGTTACGGAGACGGCTTCCGCATGCTTGAGACGCGCGATGCAGGCGGTTTCACGTCTGCTTTGCGAGACTATCTCGCGGGCAATCTGGACGCTATCGCCGGGCTGCCGGTGGCGGCTTTTGGCACCTCTTTTCAGCAAACAATCTGGAATCAGCTTCGTCACATTCCGGCCGGCGTGACCATCAGTTACGGCGAACTCGCGCGCCGTGCCGGAAACCCCAAGGCTGCAAGAGCGGCAGGTCTCGCAAACGGCTCGAATCCCGTCAGCATTGTGGTGCCCTGCCATCGCGTCATCGGCTCGACCAATGCGCTTACCGGATACGCTGGAGGTCTGGAGCGCAAGGCCTGGTTGCTGCGGCACGAAGGCTATCTGCTGCTGTAATGGATGTTGGCAGGTAAAGAGAAGCGCTTCAGAGCGCAAAGGGCACGGATACGCTCGGCCACTCAGCAAAAGAACTCACCCGTTCTTTGGGCGGGGCGCTTGAAACCGGGTCCGTTTTGCGCGGATTTCTCAGAAGCGGTCCATCTCGTCTGCAATGCCCTAATTTCAGCTGCGCTATGAAATGGTTTTTACGCTTCTTAATCTTTATTGGCGGCCTCTTTGCCGCTGTTCTCGCTTGGCGATTTTTCCGCATTAGCATGCAGCAGGATCAGGCTGTTTCCATCATCGCGAGCGTAAAACGCCTGCTCACGCAATCGTTTATCACGCTCGGCAACACCCCCATCACTCCCGTACTTATCGGCACGGTCATTCTTTTCCTGGTGCTCGTCACCATGGGCTCTGCCCTGTCGAAGCGCTTCGTGCGGCGTCTGCTCTCCAGAACGCATCTCGATCAGGGGCAGCGTTACGCTATCGAGGTTGGAACCGGCTATCTGGTATTTACTATCGGGCTGCTGATATTTTTACAGTCGGCAGGGTTGAATCTAAGCAGCCTGGCGGTGGTTGGCGGCGCTATCGGTGTCGGCGTCGGCTTTGGCCTGCAGAACATCTTCAACAACTTTGTTTCCGGTTTGATTCTGCTGGTGGAGCGTCCCATCAAAATGGGCGATCGGGTTCAAGTCAGCGACTTGCTTGGAGACGTTGTCCGGATTGGCGCTAGAAGCACCTGGGTGCGAACCAACGACGGCATCATTATCATCGTTCCCAACTCCGAGTTCATCTCGAACAGCGTCACCAATTGGACCGCCAGTGAACGGCAAGTACGGGTTACCATCTCCATCGGAGTGGCGTATGAAAGCGATTTGGCAATGGTTCGCGAAATCCTCCTGCGCACCGCTAAAAACAATGCCGATGTATTGCGAGACCCCGCGCCCGACGTGATTCTGACGGAGTTTGGCGATAGTTCCATCAACTTCTCGCTTCGTGTTTGGACCATTCGCCAGGTGCGCACAACGAACATCTTGAGAAGCGATTTGTTCTTTGCCATTCACAAGGCTTTCTCCGAGAGCGCGGTCACCATCCCCTTCCCTCAGCGCGATCTTCACATCATCTCTCCACTTCCGGTCCCGCTATCTTCGCAGCCAGAACCACCTCCGGCTTGAAGGCAGCCTTTCCGGGCCGCGCATAAGCAAGCGGGTTTCGAGCAATAGCAACTCTTCTCTTATTCTGGTATGGGGTGTCCCTTCATAATTCCAAGCTTCGCCTGACCATTAGCGTCGCCTGCCTGCTCGGCCTGGCATTCGTGGTCACGGGCTTTGTCACAAAGAAGTATCGCCAGGAAAAACGGCTGCTTGGGCTCACTCATTATGAGCGTGGATTAGAACTGCAGAGATCGTCTGACGTCGGCGAAACCATAGAGGAATTCCGGAAGGCGCTGATCTTCATCCCGGATTCGGCGGAATACCGGCTTTCATTCGCCTCGGCGCTGATTGAAGCCGGACGCCTGGATGAAGCCGAGTCGCATATCGAGCAGCTGCTGCAGGAAGATCCCACCAATGGCGAACTGAATTTAATGCTGGGGCGAATTGCGCAAAAGCGCGGCCAGGCCACCAAAGCCATTGAGTATTATCAACGCGCGGTCTACGAGTATTGGCCGCCCAGGCGAATCGAGGAACGCCGCCAGGCCCGGCTCGGGCTCATCGATCTGCTGGCCAAAGCGGGCCGCCGCGAAGAGCTGATTGGCGAGTTGATGACGCTGTATGTCAACTTCCCGGACGATCAGGGCCTGAAGGCGCGGGTCGGTCTCGATCTGCTTGACCATGGAGCCACTTCCGAGGCGGCGCAGGTCTTCCGCGAATTGGCGCGGGCCGCCCCCAAAAATGCGGAAGCGCATCGGGGTTTGGCGCAGGCTTTGTTTGCATCCGGCGACTATTCTTCCGCCAGACACGAGTTCGAACGTGCGTTGCGCTTGAACGGGAAAGACAGCGTCTCCGCTAACGAGTTGAAGCTGACCAACTCCATCATCGATTTGGACCCCAACATGATCGGTCTCCGCGATTCCCAGCGATTTCGCCGTGCCCAAAATCTTCTCCGCCGCGTCACCAGCGACTTGGAGCATTGTGGGAATGCCGACCCTACCGGCGGCTTGATTGCCAAAGCCAAAGAGCTGCTCGCCATGTCGCCTTCCAAGCGGGAAGACCTGGCGCTCGAACTGCAGCAGGCAGCGATCGAGCTCTGGAGGGGCCGCCCTCGATTCTGCGCAGGCAAACCGACCGCTGACGCGGTGCTCGCTACAGTACTAGCGAGGATTTCCAATGAGTAAACCGGCTTCCGGCAAACCTGCTGCGCGCGCAGTGCCGCATGCTTTTCGCAGCAGCTTCTGGCAAGGCACGCTAGGCCTGCTGACGCTCTCCGATACGCAAAGATTCCTGTTTCTGTCGCTGCTCATCGGCGTATTCTCGGGCTTGCTGGTGGTGCTGTTCCACATCTTCATCGATTTCACCAGTTGGAGCGCACTCGGCGCACTGTCAGGCCGCTACCGCTTCGGGCGGCTCTTGAGTCCCGCCGTGGGCGCGGTCATAGCCGTCTTCTTCGTGCGCATCGTTTTCCCGCGAGCGCGCGGCAGCGGAGTCAACCAAACGAAGATCGCAATCTATAGTTCGGAAGGCTACGTCTCCTCCACCACCATCGTTGGAAAATTTGTAGCCTGCGCGATTTCCATCGGCTCCGGCAACTCTCTCGGACCGGAAGACCCATCGCTACAAATGGGCGCTGGTGTGGCTTCTCGCCTTGGGCGCATCTTCCGTCTGCCGCGCAACAACATGCGCTTGATTGCTCCAGTGGGCGCGGCGGCGGGTATCGCGGCAGCCTTCAATACGCCTATCAGCGGCGTGTTGTTCGTCATGGAAGAGGTCCTGGCCGACTGGAGCGCGAACGCCATCGGTTCCATCGTTCTCGCAGCCGTTTCGGCGGTAGTCACCATGCGCGCTTTTCTGGGCGATCAACCGCTATTTCAGATTCCAACCTTCGAGATCGCCAGTGCTTCGGAACTGTTAGTCTATGCCGGAATCGGGATTGTCAGCGGATGCCTCTCGGCCCTGTTCATCTGGTTATGCGAGGAGCTGAAGAAAAAAATCGAAGAGGTGGGTAACTGGCGCGTCTACAGCTTTCCCATTGCCGCTGGATTTCTTACCGGCGTGGTCGGGCTGTGGTTCCCGGAGGTGATGGGCGCCGGTTACGAGGCCATCAACAGCGCACTGCATGGACAGTTCACCTGGAGCGTGCTGCTCTATCTCAGTTTGGCCAAGCTCTTCGTGACGCTTGTCTGCTTCAGCGCGGAAACTCCCGGCGGCATGTTTGCCCCGGCGCTCTTCATCGGCGGGATGATGGGCGGCGCACTAGGCGGATTGGCTCATCACTACTCCCCTTACGGCGCGGCATCCGAGCAGGCCTACATTCTGGTAGGCATGGGCACGTTCTTCGCGGGCGTGTTCCGGGCGCCCATTACCTCCATCTTCATGGTGTTCGAAGCCAGCGCGAGTTACGTCATCATTCTTCCCGTCATGATCGCGAATATGACTTCGTATCTCATCTCCCGCCGCTTGCACCCGGTACCTTTTTTCACCATGCTGGCGCAGTTGGAGGGCGTGAACTTACCCTCGGCTGAAGAAAAACGGACCTTCCAGCCGCTGCGGGTCGAAGATGCCCTGCTGACCGCGACCCAGCACGTCGAAGCGCATCCCTCGGTCTCGCTGTTTCCGGATGAGCCCCTGGATGCCGCCTTACGCCTGCTGGCAGTGCAGAGGTACATCCAGGTGGTGAGCCGATTGCGCCCCGACCAGGTCTTAGGCGTCTTGGGAATCGAAGATGTTCACCGCGCTTATGGCATTCAGATGCAGGCGGAACCCCGGGAGCAGCCAGAGACAGCAAACGTCGTCTAGCCAGTATTGGGGACAGACCCCATTTCACCCGCTTCCCTAACCCTCCAGATTCTTCCGGTGTAGATGGCCTGTCGGGACAACGATCAGCCGACGAATGAAAGTTCCACGGCTTCCGCGAGAGGATAGGGCCTGCGCAAGCGCCAACATCCCAACCAGTCCAATGGAATCAACATTATAAATAGGGACAGACCCCATTTCACCCGCTTTCCCACCCCCAGATTCTTCCGGTGTAGATGCCCTCCAGGGAAAGAATCAGCTGACGAGCACGCGGCCCAATAGAATCAACAACATAAATGGGGACAGACCCCCTTTCACACCCCTTCCTACCCCGGATCCTTCCGGTGTAGGTTGCCAGCTGGGGCAACGATCAGCGGACGAACGGAAATCCCCTCCTCCTGCCACAAGCTCAGACCAACGCAAGCCCACCGATCTCAACCGAATCGACTCCACGGCGCATCGCACAATAGACCGTAGTGGCATCTTTACTCAACGCGAGCGGCCTGTCCAAAAAATACGGCGCTGTTCCGCTGTTTACAAACATCTCCTTCAACATCGCGGAAGGCGACCGCATAGGCCTAGTGGGCCCGAATGGCTCCGGCAAAAGCACACTACTGGAAATTCTCGCAGGACGCCTGGAACCAGACAGCGGCACGCTAGCAGTGCGCAAAAACACGCGCCTGGCATTCGTGCAGCAGGTTTCTGACTTCCGTCCCGGCATCACCATCCGCGAAGTCATGGCGGAAGCAAGCGTCAAGGCCGGCATCCCGGAAAGCGAGCAAACCGCGCGTCTTTCGGAAACCCTTGGCCGGGCCGGATTCGCGGAGTTCGATGGCGAAGCACAGAAACTCTCCGGTGGCTGGCGCAAGCGGCTGGCCATCGCCCAGGCGCTCGTGACTAGTCCTGAACTGCTGCTGCTCGACGAGCCCACCAACCATCTCGACCTGGCCGGAATCGAATGGCTGGAATCTTTACTCCTGAATGCGCCGTTCGCCTCTGTAGTGGTGAGCCACGATCGATATTTCCTCGAGAACGCCGTAACCGAAATGGCCGAGTTGAGCCGCCTGTATCCCGATGGCGTGTTCCGGGTTCCAGCTTCTTACAGCGGGTTCTTAGAGAAGAAGAGCCAATTCATGCAGGCCCAAGCAAAGCGCCAGGAGGGCTTGGAGAATCGCGTCCGGACAGAAATCGAGTGGCTGCGGCGCGGGCCCAAAGCGCGAGCCACCAAGGCGAAGGCCCGGATCGGTAAGGCGCACGAGATGATCGGGCAGTTGAATGACATGCAGTCCCGGTCGCAGCAGTCCCGCGCAGACTTCGACTTCACCGCAACCGAACGCAAAACCAAGCGCCTCATCGAAGTGAAGAGTATTCGCTACGACATCCCTCAGCGCACGTTGTTCTCGAATATCAATTTGGTTTTGACAGCTGGAACCAGGGTCGGCGTTGTCGGCCCGAACGGAAGCGGCAAAACTACCCTGCTGCGCCTCTTGCGGGGAGAAATCGAACCGTCTGCGGGAGAGATCACCAGGGCGGATGGGTTGCGGATGGTCTACTTCGACCAGAACCGCTATCTCGATCCCGGCTTGACGCTGAAAAGCGCACTGTCGCCGCACGGCGATTCAGTCATCTACCGGGAGCAAACCATTCACGTCGCATCGTGGGCGGCGAGGTTTTTATTCAGCAACGAGCAGTTGAATCAGCCGGTATCGCGGCTATCGGGCGGCGAACGCGCGCGCATTCTGATAGCGAAATTGATGCTGGAACCGGCCGATGTTCTACTGCTCGACGAGCCCACCAACGACCTCGATATCCCCACCCTGGAGATTCTGGAGGAGAGTTTGCTTGACTTCCGCGGCGTACTCATTCTCGTAACCCATGATCGCTACATGCTTGACCGGGTCTCGACCATGGTTTGGGGACTCGACGGAGCCGGAGACACCGAGGTGTTCGCCGATTACTCGCAGTGGGAAGCTGCGCAAGCCGCAAAGATTCAGGACCGCTCGAGAGCCGCAAGAGAGAACGGCAAAGCCACCAGCTCGCCCGAATCGCCGCCCTCAGCAGCTAAAAAAAAGCTCTCCTATCTGGACAGCCGGGATTTCGAAACCATAGAAGACCGGATAGCCTCCGCGGAAGCCGTCCTTGCCGAGAGTCAAGGATATCTGGAAGACCCGGCCGTAACCTCAGACCCGCAGCGTTTGCAAACGGGACTGCAAGAGGTGGAAACGGCTCAGCGGAACGTAGACGAACTCTACGCCCGCTGGGAAGAACTGGAAGCTAAGATCGGTTAACCAATCGATCGGGCCTCGGCTATCGCTCGCCGGTTTTGCGGAACGGCAGCATTAAGCGCTAGAAGAAAAAGTTGCCATCCTGAGGTGGCATCTGCTGGATAAGGAGCCAATCACCGCACTTACAAGGCTGGGTGCAACAATGGAACCGACAGCGCCGAGGAGTTTTACTTCTATGGCGTGGAGGGCCATAAGTACAGAACCTGGAAGATCAATCCCAACAGCGGAGTGCTTCTGCAAGCCAGCGTCACCAAACAATGGTTCGGCGGAAGACTCGTCTCACCAGAGGATCGTTTAGGAAGCCATGCCTGAACGAAGCAATCGGATAATTCCCTTCAATTCCGTTTCTCGCGACCAGGAGATGAGACTCCGGCTGTGCCCGCTTCCGTACTGATCCAGACTCTGGAAGGTGCTCAACGAGCGATTTGGCTCATTGCACTGGCAAGCGAAAACAAGGACGTGAAGAGCCGCGCGCGCATTCCCGTCGAGATCGAACAGCGCTATCAACTGAAATGCGAAGTTCCGCAAACGGGGAGCTACCTTCTCCCTGCCTTCATCGACTCCGTTCAGCCGAAACTGGCGGCTATGGATCAGGTTGCCGCCGTGCTGGGCAAGTTCGAATCGCTAGCCGTAGCTCTGAGGCAGGAAGACAAAGACGGTGTTGCCTCACTTTTACCTGACTCCGCCATTCGCCGCCGCGTCATCGATGCGTTTCAGCAGTTGGCTCCAAAACCGGGCAGCGGCTGGCGCTTGGATCTCGCGAAGAATGGGACTGTCGTTCGCTTGGATGACACTTGGCAGAGTTCCATTCGACGCATGTATGCGCTGACAGAAATGGAGCCGGACCGCGAGACAATCAATGGCGAGCTTATCGAAATCAATTTCGCGGATCGGCAGATCACGATTGTGCCGGTTGGTTCCAATCGCCGCTTGCAGATGACCTATCCTGAGGATCTCGAAGACGTGCTCCTCGAAAACCGCCGCGCCCTCATCCAAGTGACTGGCCGTGCGCTTCGTGACGAAAACGAAGAGGTGAAGAAAATGTTCGACCTGGAATCGATTGGTCCATTGGACCTCTCGCCGCTCGAGATCACAGAAGTAGAGCACGGAGGCGTTCGCCTCCACCTGCGCGAGCCCTTGCATCTACAGCCTCGTCTGGGCGCTGAGAACCCCCACTTCTTGACCGTTGAGGATACTCGTTTGGGCCTGGACGCATTCGCCGGAACCGTTAGCAAACTCGTTGACGAAGTCGCCGAAAGCTTGGTCGTCGGTTGGCGAAACTACGCCCAGGCGGCCGATGAAGAGCTATCCCCAAAGGCGGTCGAGTTGAAAGCCAGCCTCCTCGCCGCCATGGACGAGGTGCCGGTTGGCCGTTAGATCGAAAAGGAATGTCGAATCCGCTCTCCTCAAGAAGGGGTTTCAACGAGATCACGGCGATCACGTTTGGTTTATCTACTACACCCAGAATGGCAAGAAAACCACGGTGAGAACTAAAACCAGCCACGGCAAGACGAAGGACCTCGGCGACTCCTTGCTGAAGGAGATGTCTCGCCAGGTTCCTGTCTCCAAATCCCATTTCCTCGACCTGGTCGATGGTCCGCTTTCACAAGCTGCGTACCAGAAGCTGCTGAGCGAAGGTGACTACCTGTAAGGGCCGCATTCAGCGAAAGTGCATGGTACGAGTAGCCTGCTCTCTTTCGAAGCAGTCGCTCCCCCGCGGCGCCAATTTCCCGAATGTTTGAGCAAGCCTTCAGAAACATAGACGACGTCCTCCGCAAAGAGGCCGGTTGTACAACCGAACTGGACTATACCGAGCAGACCTCCTGGTTGCTCTTCCTTAAATATCTCGACGATCTCGAACGCGACAAGGCCGATGAAGCCGCGCTGCATGGCCGCGCGTATTCGTACATCCTGGACGAGCCGTATCGCTGGGAGGCGTGGGCCGCGCCCAAAAATGGCGTCGGCCAAAACAGCAAACAGGAGATCGATCACAACCGCGCGCAAACCGGAGACGACCTGCGCGACTTTGTCAACGCCAGACTCTTCCCCTATCTCCACGGCTTCCGCGAACGAGCCACCGGCCCGAATACTATCCAATACAAAATCGGCGAAATCTTTGGCGAGATCAAGAACAAGATATCGAGCGGCTACAACCTCCGCGAAATCATCGACGGCATCGACGAGCTCCGCTTCCGCTCCCAGACCGAAAAACACGAACTCTCCCACCTGTATGAAGCCAAAATCCGCAACATGGGCAATGCCGGACGCAATGGCGGCGAATACTACACGCCGCGCCCTCTCATCCGCGCCATGGTCCAGGTGGTCCGTCCCGAAATCGGCGACCGCATCTACGACGGAGCGCTCGGCTCCGCGGGCTTTCTCTGCGAAGCATTCGAATACCTGAAGCGCAAAGCCGGACTCACCACCCGCGACTTCGAGACCCTGCAGACCCGCACCTTCTACGGCAAGGAAAAAAAGTCCCTCGCCTACGTCATCGCCATCATGAACATGATCCTCCACGGGATCGAGAGTCCCAACGTCATCCACACCAACACCCTCACGGAAAACCTCGCCGATATTCAGGAGAAGGATCGTTACCAAATCGTGCTCGCCAATCCGCCGTTCGGAGGCAAGGAGCGCAAGGAGGTGCAGCAGAACTTTCCCATCCGCACCGGCGAAACAGCGTACCTCTTTCTCCAGCACTTCATCAAGATCCTGAAAGCCGGCGGCCGCGCCGGGGTAGTCATCAAGAACACGTTTCTTTCGAATGGCGATAACGCGTCCGTGAGCCTGCGCAAGCTGCTGCTCGAAAGCTGCAATCTGCATACCGTGCTCGATTGCCCGCAAGGCACATTCCAGGAAGCGGGCGTCAAGACCGTGGTGCTCTTCTTTGAGAAGGGAGCGGCTACGCGCAGAGTCTGGTATTACCAGCTCGATCCTGGACGCAATCTCGGCAAAACGTATCCCTTAAATGATGAAGATCTGGCCGAATTTGTCGAGTTACAGAACACGTTTGCCGATTCGCCGAAATCGTGGAGCGTCGATGTCAGTGCGCTTGATGCGGCAACGTATGATCTTTCAGTGAAGAATCCAAACGGCGGCGAAGAAGTTCAGCATCGGACGCCGCAAGAGATTTTGGACGAGATTGTTGCGCTTGATACAGAAAGCGCGGAGTTGCTGGAAACTATCCGGGGATTGCTATGAAGCCGGTATGGCCAATAACAACACTTGGCGAAGTCTGTCGATTCCTGGGTGGCGGCACGCCGTCCACAACCGTTGAGGACTACTGGCGCGGAGATATCCCATGGGTCTCGCCGAAAGATATGAAGTCCGAAGTGGTCTACGATTCCATCGATCGCATTTCAGAAGCCGCAATTCAAAGTAGCGCCGCGACGTTGATACCGAAGGGCTCGATTTTAATAGTCGTGAGGTCGGGAATTCTCAAGCGAACCATCCCAATCGCACTTGCAGGCCGCACCCTCACCATTAATCAAGATTTGAAGGCTCTTTGCCCATCGGAAACTGTTGATCCAAGGTTCTTGTACTATCTTCTCAAGAGCAAAACGGGGGAACTGCTTGGAGTTGTCAGCCGCGGAGCAACCGTTCATCGGATTCCGACAGACCGTGTTCGTAACTTGACTTTCGCGCTCCCTCCCCTCCCCGAACAACACCGCATCGTCCGGATCCTCGGCGAAGCCTTCGCCGCCATCGCCAAAGCCAAAGCCAACACCGAAAAGAACCTCCAAAACGCCCGCGCCCTGTTTAAGAGCGAGCTTCGATTGGTGTTCAGCCCGCTATTGATGCAGACCACCGTACCAATAGGCACCGTTGCAACAATCTATGACGGTCCTCACGCCACCCCCAGAACGGTTGAAGTCGGGCCGATTTTCTTGGGCATCAGCGCCTTACTCGACGGTAGGGTGAATCTAGGTCAAACTCGGCACGTCACGACCAGAGACTTCGAGAAGTGGACGCGTCGCATCAAGCCGAAAGCGAACGATATCGTATTTTCTTACGAGACTCGCCTCGGTCAAGCGGCATTGATACCGGAGGGGCTCGACTGCTGCTTGGGTAGGCGAATGGGATTGATCCGGGTTGACGAAAAACACGTGCTTGCAAGGTTCCTTGTGTACCAATACATCTCGCCAGCGTTTCAAAATTACTTGAACGGTAAGGTCCTGAAGGGAGCGACTGTTGACCGGATCTCAATAAGAGACTTCCCTTCTTTCAAGATATCGTTGCCTTCCTTGCAAGAGCAGGAGCAGATTGCCGATCGAATCGAAACAATTCGTCAACAATCTGAGCGTCTGGAAGTCTCCTACAGGCAAAAGCTAGCCGCCCTGGACGCCCTCAAACAGTCCCTACTCCACCAAGCCTTCTCCGGCAACCTCTAACTCATGAACGAAGCCGAAACTCGAGCCGAACACATCGACCCCGCCCTCAAAGCCGCCGGTTGGGGCGTCGTCGAGGGCAGCCGGATCCAGCGCGAGTACCCCATCACCCTCGGCCGCATCGAAGGCTTCCACAAGCGCAGCAAACCGCTTATCGCCGACTACATCCTCGTCTATCGCAACACTAAGCTCGCAGCCATCGAAGCGAAAGCCTGGGATCAGGAACTGACCGAAGGGGTTGCCCAAGCCAAGAATTACGCCGCGAAACTCGCCATCCGCTTTGCCTATTCGTCCAACGGTCAAGGCATCTACGGCGTCGACATGCAGCAGGGAACCGAAGGCGTCGTCGCCGGCTATCCCACACCGGAAGAGCTCTGGAACCAGACCTTCGCGGAAGCCAATGCGTGGCGCGACCGCTTCGCCGCCGTGCCGTTCGAAAGTAGAGCCGGCTACTTCCAGGGCCGCTACTACCAGGACATCGCGGTGGAACGCGTTCTCGCCGCAATCGCCGCCAACCAGCCCCGCATTCTGCTCACGCTCGCCACCGGCACCGGCAAAACTTTCATCGCCTTCCAAATTGCCTGGAAGCTCTTTCAAAGCCGCTGGAACCTTTCGGGCGGACCCACCCGCCGTCCGCGCATCCTGTTTCTCGCTGACCGCAACGTTCTCGCCGATCAGGCCTATAACGCCTTCTCCGCTTTTCCCGAAGACGCGCTGGTCCGCATCGAACCCGCCGACATCCGCAAGAAAGGCAAGGTCCCCAAAAACGGCAGTCTCTTCTTCACCATCTTTCAAACCTTCATGAGCGGGCCGGACAATGTCGGCAAGCAGGACGGCAAGCCCTCTCCCTATTTCGGCGAATATCCACCGGATTTCTTCGACTTCATCGTCATCGACGAGTGCCATCGCGGCGGAGCCAATGACGAAAGCACCTGGCGCGACATTCTCACTTACTTCTCGCCTGCCGTGCAGCTTGGCCTTACCGCCACGCCCAAACGCAAGGACAATGTAGACACCTACAAGTATTTCGGCGAGCCCGTCTACATCTATTCGCTGAAGGAGGGCATTAACGATGGCTTTCTGACGCCCTTCAAGGTAAAGCAGATTGCCACCACTCTCGACGAGTACATCTACACGCCGGACGATCAGGTCGTCGAGGGCGAGGCGGAAGCCGGAAAGCGCTACCTCGAATCCGATTTCAACCGCATCATCGAAATTCGTGAACGCGAAGCCCACCGCGTCCATTTATTCCTCGAACAAATCGACCAGAGGGAAAAGACTCTCGTCTTCTGCGCCAGCCAGCCGCACGCGCTCGCCGTCCGCGACCTCATCAATCAGCTCAAGACCAGCAAAGATCCCGGCTACTGCCAGCGCGTCACTGCCGATGACGGCGCTCTCGGAGAAGAGCACCTGCGCGCCTTTCAGGACAATGAAAAGACCATTCCTACCGTCCTGACCACTTCTCAGAAACTCTCTACCGGCGTGGACGCGCGCAATGTCCGCAATATCGTCCTGATGCGTCCGGTCAACTCGATGATCGAATTCAAACAGATCATCGGGCGCGGCACCCGCCTCTACGACGGCAAAGAGTATTTCACCGTCTACGACTTCGTGAAGGCATATCACCACTTCAGCGATCCGGAGTGGGATGGTGATCCCATCGAACCCGAACCTAAACCGGAGGGAAAACCGAAACCGGACGTCGAGCCGGAGCCTCGCGAACTGGCCTCGGAGCCCAACCCTCGGCCGCAAAAAATCAAAATACAGCTCGCGGACGGCAAAGCGCGCACTATCCAGCACATGATGATGACCAGCTTCTGGCATCCCGATGGCGCGCCCATGTCCGCGCAGCACTTCATGGAACTGCTTTTCGGTAAATTGCCGGAATTCTTCCAAGATGAGGACGAACTCCGAGCCCTGTGGAGCGATCCGGATACACGCGCCAAACTGCTCGAAGGCTTGGCGGAAAAGGGATTTGGCCGGGAACAGATGGCCGAAATGCAACGGGTGATCAACGCCGAAAAAAGCGACTTGTTCGACGTCCTTGCCCATATCGCCTATGCCGCCGCGCCGGTCAGCCGCGAAGAGCGGGCCGGTTTCGCGAAGGCGGCCATCAGCCGGCATTTCAACAGCAAGCAACAGGCGTTTCTCGATTTTGTGCTCTCGCACTACGTCAGCGAAGGCGTAACCGAACTGGACCGCGACAAGCTCCCGCCCTTACTGCGTCTGCGATACCACGCCATTAGCGATGCGGTCGCAGATCTCGGCAAGCCGGAGCAGATCGGTATCCTGTTCTCCAGCTTTCAGAAGTTCCTTTATGAGCAAGGCGCCTGAAATCAGTCGCGTAAGAAGCCAACGAAAGATCTCAGCCAATCCACTCAACCGTGTCAACTTTTCACAGACCAAACCTCAATCACAGCCAACCACCCAAAAATTTCCCCCTCTAAATCAATACTTTCCAGTCATTCTGAGCTTCTCCCCGAACCGCCCCCATCCGAAACTGCGCGCATGACAGCACGTCAACTCCGTCGCGCAAAAGAACACCAAGAACGCAAACTGGCCCGTAAAGCAGCGCTAGCCGCCGCCAACGCCAACCCTGCCGCCGAGCAGAATCTGCAGCCTTCCATCCCCATCTCCCAGGCCAAGCTCGATGCCAATCGAACCAACGCGCAATCGTCTACCGGTCCCCGCACCGAAGAACGCAAGGCCATCGCCGCGCTCAACAATCTCCGCCACGGCTTCAACGGAGTCTTCTGCGTCCTGCCTTCCGAAAGCAGTAAGGCGTTCATTCGCCTAGCCGACGATCTGGTCAACGAGCACCAGCCCGCCACGCCCACCGAACGGCTCCTGGTCATGGACATGGCCCGGCACTACTGGCTCCTCCAGCGCGCCATCCGTCTCCAGGAAGAAACCTTCACCCGCACTCTCGACGACGAAGCCCTCGCCAAGCAGCTCGCTCTCTACATGCGCTATCAGACCACCAACCAGCGCGCCTTCCATCGCTGCCTCCACGACCTGCTGAAACTGCGCAAACAAAGCGCCGCCGGCAACCGTGGGTTCGAATCGCAAAAAGCGGAACAAGCCCCGCAGGAGCCTGAAACCGGCAAGCCGGACAGCAACGAATCAGCCCCGGAAGTTACAAACGTCCAGCGAATCGTCGCTGATGTCATCGTTCCGGTTGGCTTCGAATCGCAAAACGCACTGAACGATTTCTTAAGCGGTCCAAAGTTGACCGCAAAATGCTGACGATCACGTGAACCGGGCCGAAAGGGCCGGCAACGGCGAGGGAAGGCCAGACTTTTGCAAGGGCGAGCCGGGCGGCGGCCCGTAACCAGCATCTGAAACTCAGCGCGTTCAAGGAACGCCCCCTCGCCCAGGCCAACAAATTTCTGCTCTGGTTCGCCAGACCGCCGCAAACGCCTTACAGCATAATCACCGCGTCTTAGCCGAATCAACAACTCGGCCGTGGGTTTTCGGGGGAGCCTGTGGCCGGCTTCAGTCCGGTTGTCCCGCAGAAAGCCGCGAAGAAAGTCGGGAATTGAGTAAAGCTGTTCTATTTGGGTTCGAATCGCAAAATGCTGCCGTTCTTGTAAAACCAAGGCGTTGCCAACGGGAGCGTCTATCTCTATCGAAAGCATTCCCGTTTGGGTTCAAATCGCAATCGGCTTCGAATCGCACAATGGTCAGTCGGCCAGTAACACAGAAAGGGCTAAAGTAGAATTCTCAGCCTGCAAATCGATCTAAATCGCCGTGCCGTACGTCTGAAGAATATGTCTGTCTCCGGGAGCCTTATCTTGAAAATCCATCCTCGCCGTCGAGTCTATGCGCCGTTAGCCCTTCTGTTGGCCAGCGCTCAAATGATATTCGCCCAATCGCCGCCTGCCGTTCCGCTCCCCGCTGGCGTCACCCGCGGAGCCTCGGTGGAAGGCATCACGGAATACAATCTTTCGAACGGGCTGCGTGTGCTGCTGTTTCCCGATCCCAGCAAGAGCACTACCACGGTCAACATGACTTACCTGGTTGGCTCGCGCAACGAAAGCTACGGAGAAACCGGAATGGCGCACCTGCTCGAACACCTGATGTTCAAAGGCTCGCCCAAGCACACCAACATCATGCAGGAACTCACCGAGCATGGTACCCGTCCCAACGGAACCACTTCCTACGACCGCACCAACTATTTCGAGACGTTCGAATCTTCCGATACCAACTTAAACTGGGCTCTCGATCTGGAAGCGGACCGCATGGTGAATTCCTACATCGCCCAAAAAGATCTCGACAGCGAAATGACCGTCGTGCGGAACGAGTTTGAAAGCGGCGAAAACAACCCCGAGCGCATTCTGGAAGAGCGTGTGCTTTCGACCGCTTACCTCTGGCACAACTACGGCAAATCGACCATCGGTTCGCGTTCCGATATCGAGCATGTTCCCATTCAGCGCCTGCAGGATTTCTATCACCGCTTCTATCAGCCTGACAATGCTGTATTGACCATCGCCGGCAGCATGGATGAAGCGAAAACCCTGGCGCTGGTGGCCAAATACTTTGAGGCGATACCGAAGCCTACGCGCAACATCGATAAGACCTATACCGAAGAGCCGGTGCAGGATGGAGAGCGATCAGTCACCTTGCGCCGGGTAGGCGACGAAAAGTTGATGATGGTGGGTGTTCACGTGCCCGCGTTGGCGCATCCAGATGGCGCGCTGGCCTCGATTGTGGGCGATGTCATGACCAATGCGCCGTCCGGCCGCTTGTACAAAGCGCTGGTCGAATCGAAAAAGGCCGGGAGCGTGGCGGACGAAACTACCGACACGCGCGAACCCGGCATGCTGATTATGATCGCGCAAGCGCAGAAGGGCGCTGACCTGGACGGCATCCGCAACACATTTCTTCAAACCCTGGACGAGATGCAGGCCAAGCCGCCGACCGAAGAAGAAGTGGCCCGCAGCAAAGCCAAGATAACCACGCAGTTCGAGCTGTTGACTCGCAACTCGGAACGGCTGGGGCGATTCCTCAGCGAGTTCATCGCGGCGGGAGATTGGCGTCTGGCTTTCATAACGCGCGATCGTATCCGTGACGCTTCAACAGCTGATGTCGATCGCGTTGCCCGGACCTACCTGCAAGACTCCAACCGGACCGTAGGGCTGTTCTATCCCACGGAGAAGCCTCAGCGAGCCGAAATTCCAGCCGCTCCCGACGTTACAGCGCTGGTAAAGAACTATAAGGGCGGAGAGGTGATCGCAGCCGGCGAAGCGTTTGACGCGACACCCGCCAATATCGATAAGCGCACCGTCCGGGGCGAATTGCAGCCCGGCATCAAGCTGGCGCTGGTCTCGAAGAAAACGCGTGGGGGAGTGGTCAATGCCACCATGCGCCTTCACTTCGGCAACGAGCAGTCGCTGCACGGAAAAGATGCCGTGGCGGCCGTTACCGGAGCCATGCTGATGCGCGGAAGCGAAAAGCATACCCGCCAGCAGATTGCCGACGAGTTCAATCGGCTGAAAGCGCAGGTCCGGATCTCCGGGAGTGCCGAGGGAGCCAGGGTAACCATTACGGCAACCCGCCAGAATTTCCCGGCAGTCATGGAACTGGTCGCCGAGGCTTTGCGGAAACCCGCGTTCCCTGCCAATGAGTTCGATGCTCTGAAACGGCAATATCTAACCAGTCTCGAAAACCAGCTGAACGAACCGGAAGCTCTCGCCCCCCTTTACGCCGAACGTCACGTGCGTCCCTATCCCAAAGGCGATGTCCGCTATGTGTCCACCATGAAGGAACAAATCGAGGAAGTGAATGGCGTCACCATCGAGGAAGTAAAAGCCTTCTACAAGAATTTCTATGGCATCGCCAAGAGCGAGTTTGCCGCCGTTGGAGATCTCGAATCGGAGCGGCTGCAAAAGCAGCTCTCCCAACTGTTTTCTGGCTGGAAGAGTGCCGCGGATTATGCGCGCGTCACTACTGAATATCAGGCCGTCCCGGCGGTCCACCAGACTTTTGAAACGCCCGATAAGGCGAATGCGCTCTTCGTCGCCGTGCTGCCGGTGAAGATGGAAGACGCTAATCCGGACTATCCCGCGCTGACGTTAACAAATTACATGCTCGGAGGCGGCTTCTTGAACTCGCGCCTGGCCACTCGCATTCGGGTCAAAGACGGCCTGAGCTATGGCGTTGGATCGCAACTCCAAGTGCCCACGGCAGAGACTGGCGCAATGTTCATGACCTATGCCATCGCCGCTCCTCAGAACACCGCCAAAGTGGAGAGCGACTTTGTAGAGGAAATGAATGCCGCGCTGAAAACTGGCTTCACTGAGAAAGAGGTCACTGCCGCGAAATCGGGTTGGCTGCAATCGCGCCAGGTCAGCCGAGGCCAGGATAACGAGTTGGTAAGCAAGTTGGCAAGCCAGGCATTCTTCAGTCGGACCATGCAATGGGACGCCAAGGTGGATGCGGCCGTATCCGCACTGACGGTCGACCAGGTGAATGCCGCCTTAAAGAAGTACATCGACCTGAACCAGATGAGCTACTTCAAAGCCGGCGACTTTTCCAAAGTGAAGCCCCCGGCGCCAACGCCTTCATCGAAATAACCATGCCGCGTAACGTCGCATTGGCTTCGAATCGCAAACGCCCAAAAACACCAACGCGCTTTCGTCGCTCACGCAAATGATTCCAAAGCTTCAGCAATCCAATCCAAGCTGGGAAGCTTCAGCGACCGGGAATCCCGCATCGCTGGGAATGCCACCCAACCCCACACCATGCGGCCGCTATGCCCTTCAGCGATCGGTACGCTGCTTGAATCCAGCGGTGCAACCGGATGCCAGAATAAAAGCAGATGACCGGAAATGAGATCCGCGCGAAGTTTCTTGAATTCTTCGCCGGGCAAGGGCACCGCATTGTACGCAGTTCCTCGCTGATCCCCGCGGACGACCCGACGCTGCTGTTCAACAACGCGGGTATGAACCAATTTAAAGACGTGTTCCTGGGCTTGCAGTCACGCGATTATTCCCGCGCCACGACGGCGCAAAAGTGCGTACGTGCGGGCGGCAAGCACAACGATCTCGAGAACGTCGGCTATACGCGCCGGCACCATACTTTCTTCGAAATGCTGGGTAATTTCTCGTTTGGAGACTACTTCAAACGGGACGCGATCGCCTATGCATGGGAGTTGGTCACCAGCCCGAATTGGTTTGGGTTGCCGGAAGACAAGCTCTACGTCACGGTCTTCCGCGAGGACGATGAGGCAGAACAACTGTGGAAAGAAGTGGCAGGCGTTCCGAAGTCGCGTATCTTCCGGCTAGACGAGAAGGACAACTTTTGGCAGATGGGCGAAACCGGCCCATGCGGCCCGTGTTCTGAGATCCACTTCGATTTGGGGCCGGAGGGCGCAGAGAAAGGCCGCGAGCACGAAGAGTTTCCGCTGGATGGCGGTGGCCGCTTCGTCGAGATCTGGAATCTGGTCTTCATGCAGTTTGACCGTGCTGCCGATGGCAGTCAGACTCCGCTTCCGCGGCCATCCATCGACACCGGCATGGGGCTCGAGCGGGTTGCGGCCATTCTGCAAGGCAAGCTGTCGAACTACGAGTCCGATTTGATTTACCCGGTTATGCAGAAGGCAGCGGAAGCGATGGGCGTCTCGTTGCATTCAAATGAACGAACAGATGTGGCCTTGCGCATCAATGCCGACCACGCGCGCGCTGCCGCGTTCTTGGTTCATGATGGCGTGCTTCCTTCGAATGAAGGGCGCGGTTACGTGCTGCGTAAAATCATGCGCCGCGCTTTACGCAACGGGCGCTTGGCGGGCGCCAACGGCCAATATCTGCACAAGGTCACCGCCTTTGTCGCGGACTTCATGCACCAGGCGTATCCCGAACTCGAAGAGAGCAAGAGCCGCGTGTCGCGCATCGTCGCCGACGAAGAGAATCGCTATGCCGCGACCTTTCAAATTGCCGAACGATTCTTTCAAGACGAGGCCAAGAAGGCCGAAGATAATGTGCTCCCCGGCGCGGCCGCCTTCCGGCTTTACGACACCTACGGTCTGGCCCTCGACGAACAGGAAGAGATGGCCCGCGAGTTCGGGCTGCAAATCGATCGCGATATTTTCAACACCGAAATGGATGCCCAGCGATCGCGAGCTCGCGCTAGTTGGCGCGGCGCAGAGAAGGCTCAGATCGCCGGCGTCTACAAAACGCTGCCGCCGGTCGAGTTTATAGGCCGCGACCATCTGGAAGCTCCCGTTGCAGTAACAGCGCTGATTGTCGATAAGCAGGAAGTCGAGGAAGCAAGCGCAGGCAAAGTCGAACTGGTATTCTCCGAAACGCCCTTCTATGCGGAGTCAGGCGGTCAGGTGGCCGATACCGGCTTGCTGCTAAATCCGGAAACACGCGAGCGCATCGCCGTAATCGAAGGCGTGTTCAAAGCGACCCCCACCGTGATGGTGCATCGGTCTCACTTGCTGAACCCTATCAAAAAGGGCGACCGTTTGATTGGAGTTGTCGACCGGCCATCGCGCGCGGCGACCATGAGAAATCATACGGCCACACACCTGCTTCACGCGGCCCTGCGGCAAACGCTCGGCACTCACGTGAAGCAGGCTGGAAGCGTAGTCGAGCCGGGACGTCTCCGCTTCGATTTCACCCATTACGCCGCGCTGACACCCGACGAGATCAGCGAAGTAGAGCGTCTGGCGAATCAGCAGATCTTAAGGAACGAGCCGGTGATCACCGACGTTATGGACCTCGATCAGGCGCTATCCACCGGCGCGATGGCGCTGTTCGGCGAGAAGTACGGCGACAAGGTCCGCGTTGTCAGCATCCCGGATTTCAGCCGCGAACTGTGCGGCGGCACGCATGTAAACCGCACCGGCGACATCGGCCTGATGAAGGTGGTTTATGAAGGCAGCATCTCTGCCGGAGTGCGCCGCATCGAAGCAGTCACCGGAGAAGGCGCACTGGAGCGGTTCCAAGCCGCCAGCGCGCAATTGATGCGGGCCGGCGAAATGCTGCATACCTCCCAGGACGGAGTGCTGGAACAGCTCGAGAAGCACCTGGAGCACCAGCGTCTCGCCGGCCGTGAACTCGACGCCTTGAAGTCGAAAGTCGCGCATCAGCAGATGGATCGGCTCGAGGGACGGCACGTGAAGGGCGCGACGGTTCTGGCGGAACAGTTGGTTGGGCTCGATTCAAAGCAACTCCGTACGCTGGTCGATTCCCTGCGAAACAAATTCGGCAGCGCCGTCATCGTGATTGCATCCGTCAACGATTCGCGCATCTCGGTGATTTCGGCAGTCAGCAAAGATCTAACCGGCAAGGTGCAGGCAGGGAAACTCGTAGGCGAAGTCGCCCAGGCCATCGGCGGCAAAGGCGGAGGCCGTCCTGATCTGGCAGAAGGCGCGGGTAAGGATCTGGACAAACTGCCGCTGGTTCTCAGCGGCGTCTACGAAAGAGTGGAGGCTTTGCTTTAAACCGTGAGCGATAACGAATTTTACGACGTGGCCATTGTTGGCGCTGGACCCACCGGCCTGGCATGCGGCATTGAGTTGAGGAAGCGAGGATTGAACGCAGTCTTATTCGACAAGGGCTGCATCGTCAATTCGATCTACCACTATCCCATCAACCTGGTTTTCTTCACGACGCCGGAACTGTTGGAGATTGGCCGCATTCCGATGACTTCGCTGAACGAGAAGCCGGGCCGCACGGAAGCGCTCAAATATTACCGCCGCGTCGCTGATCACTTCGGTCTCGACGTGCATCAATACGAACGCGTGCTCGACTTTAGCGGTTCCGACGGTGATTTTGAAGTTCACACCGAGACATCGGAGCAGGAAAAACGCTCCTACCGCGCCCGGAAGATTATTCTAGCCAGCGGCTACTACGACATACCGAATAAGATTGGCGTGCCGGGTGAGGATCTGGATAAGGTCATTCACTATTACCGCGAAGCGCACCCTTACTATAACCACGATGTCTTAATCGTGGGCGCAAAGAATTCCGCTTGCATTGCTGCATTAGAACTTTTCTGGACCGGCGCGCGCGTCACCATGGCGATCCGCGGTTCTGAGATCTCGAAGAACGTTAAGTATTGGATCAAACCAAACATTGAGAACCGGATCAAATGCGGCGAAGTGAAAGCGCATTTCAAAAGCACCCTGAAGCGGATTGAGCCGCATAGCGTGGTGCTCGACACGCCCGGAGGCGAGATAACGCTCGAGAACGATTTTGTCTTCGCCATGACCGGCTACCGTCCCGACTTCGAATTTATGGAGGCTCACGGCATCCATCTCGACGAGAAGACGTCGAAGCCCATTACAGACCGCGAGACTCTGGAGAGCGAACGCAAAGGCGTCTACCTGGCGGGAGTAATCGTCGCGGGCACGCACACCAACGAGATCTTCATCGAGAATGGGCGCTTCCACGGAGAGCAGATCGCGAAAGCTATCGAGAGCATCATCGTCGGACAAGACCTCCGGCAAGAAGAGCCGGTCGGGACTTCAGCTTAAAGTGGGCTGCGATTTCTGAGCGCTTAGCGCCAGAGCTGCCGGATACTCTACCGCGTGAATGGTGACAGCCGTGAATCCCGCCTCTAGGACTGTGCCCCACACATCCGCTCCGAATTCTGTATGGACTGCGAAGTCGTCAGCAGTTTTGCCCGCCTCTCCATGAAAGCTTTTCTCCAGCCCTTCGCGGCTGCGGCTCATGCGCCCAACTATGGCGGGCACGGTAAAGCACAGCCAGCCTCCCGGGCGCAGCACCCGGCGGCACTCCGTCAAAGCATGAACGGGCTGCGCCACATGTTCCAGCGTGTCCGAATGGATCACCAGGTCGAACTCCTCGTCTGAAAACGGCATGTCATGAATATCGACTTCGGGGTACATCGCCAGACGATGTCCTGGAAACTTCTTTAGCATCGGAGTCAGCGATCCCGCTTCGTTGATCTCGAGAATGGCGAGATCTTTCCCGTTGCCGCTGGCAGCGAAATCCGCAAATGTCAGCCTCGTATTCACGGCGCTGCGGATAGCGTCGGCCAAAGCTATCGATCGAAGGTTGGCGTTGCAATTCGTGCAGACCTTTCCTTGCTGAAGGTCGATGTATTTGCGCTCGGCGGGCGAAAGCTGCCATTGTGCCGCCAGCAAGTCCCAGATAATCTCGTGTTCTTCAAACTCGTTATGGCCGCAAACTGTGCATCTGAGCGAACCTATCGGTACCATTTGTCTTTACCAATTATCGGAGGCCTTCGCTTGAGCCTAAAATAGATAGCAGGTTTGAAATTGGTGTTCTTGCAATTTGAACGCTAGCAAATTGAGCGTCTATATGTCCTCGCAACCGCTTACCCTTATTACCGTTGCCGAGTATCTGGAGAGGGAACGTGCATCTGACGAACGGCACGAGTACCTGAATGGAGAAATTTTTGTCATGCCAGGCGGTACCCCTGCCCACTCATTGATCGCGATGAATATCGGCAGTGAGCTGCGGAATCGACTCGCGGACACACCTTTCACCGTTCGCGGCTCCGATATGCGTCTCCGTACGGGGCCCGAAGGTCTCTACAGCTACGCCGACGTAGTAGTATCAGCCGCGCCCGAAGAGAAGTTCGAATCCGACACTTTGCTAAATCCAGTGTTAATCGTCGAAGTCCTCTCGAAGAGCACCGCGAATTACGACCGGGGAGACAAGTTTCAGCTCTATCGAACTATTCCCTCGTTCACCGAATATCTCATCGTCGCGCAAGATCGGATCTACGTCGAACATCATCTTCGGAGCTCGGAGCAAATTTGGACCATGCGCGAGTACACCGATAGTCAGGACGCCATCCAGCTTGCGTTGTCCTCACTCAACGTGCGTTTGGCGGACATCTACGCCAAAGTGCAACTGTAGCGCGGATCCGCCAGTATCATTGAACATGCGCCTTGCTCTCTCCTGCCTGCTTTTAGCTCCAGTCCTTCTTCAATCCGCCGATACCCACGTTCTTAAAGTCACGCCTCAGAGCATCTGCTGGGGTTACTATTGGGCCAACGCTAAACCGGCGCTGCGCATTCATTCCGGCGATCAAGTTCGGATCCAGACCGTATCCGGCAATCCGGTGCGCCTGGAAGCGGCGGGCGTCAAGCCGGAAGACATTCAGCCGGAACTGAAAGATATCTACCAGAAAGTCCCGGCCAGCGATAAGGGTCCGGGTGGCCATCTCTTGACTGGTCCGGTGTACATCGAAGAAGCCGAGCCGGGTGACGTGCTGGAGGTGAAGGTCGATAAGATCACGCTCGACGTTCCGTATGCGTATAACGGCTTCGGGCCCACCAGCGGCATCTTTCAGGAAGATTATCCGTATCCTCGCATGAAGCTGATTCCCCTCGATCGTGAACGCATGGTGGCGAATTTCGCGCCGGGGATTCAGATTCCACTGAAGCCGTTCTTCGGCAGCATGGGAATCGCACCGCCGGGCAGCGCCAAGCTGAATAGCGCTCCGCCGTGGATACACGCCGGCAACATGGACTTGAAGGAATTGACCGAGGGCACAACGCTCTACATTCCCGTGCATCAGAAAGGCGCGCTCTTTGAAGCCGGCGATGGCCATGCGGGAATGGGCAACGGCGAGATCGACGTAACGGCGATGGAAACATCGATGACCGGAACATTCACGTTCACCGTTCACAAGCATGCCACTCTGCGATGGCCGCGCGCCGAAACGCCCACCAGTTACATCACTATGGGCTTCAACGAAGACCTGAACAAAGCCACCGATTTAGCCGCGCACGAGATGATCGATTTTTTAATGACTGAAAAGCACCTGTCGCGGGACGACGCTTACATGCTTGCCAGCGTGGCGATCGATCTGGACATTACGCAGTTGGTGGATGGAAAGAAGGGCGTGCATGCCATCTGTCCCAAGTCGATCTTTACATCGAAGGAATTAGGCGGCAGTATGTCGCTTAAGCAGTAGCATCGAACGGTTCCCAGCCGACGCCACGCAACTCAGAGTGGAACAAATCTGGATGAAGCAGTTCGGCGAAGATCCGCGCTGAATCTACCAGACGCGGACCCGACCGGTTCATGTATTGATTGCCATCGCAGATGAACACGCGATGCTCGCGCACGGCGCGAAGATCTTTCCATCCCGGCATTTGCGTCAGATGAACCATTTCAGCGCGAGTGCGATCCAAATCGAAGCCACACGGCATCGCTGCAATCACATCCGGATCGGATTCCCGCAATGCTTCGAAAGTCATGTAAGGCGAGTGTTGCCCTGTGACTCCAAGCAGGCTGCGGCCTCCGGCAATCTCAATCAGTTCAGGAACCCAGTTGCCGGCCGCCATTAGGGGATCGAGCCATTCGATGGCAGCAAGAGACGGCCGGTGCTTGGCACGCTGCGCGGTGGCTTCAATCGCGCTAAGCCGGTCCTGTAGTTTCTTCACCAAAGCCGCTCCAGCGTCGGCATGACCGCAGGTGCGAGCGACGCGGAGAATATCATTCCACAGTCCATCCAGAGCCAAGGCTTCCAGCGGCACCACTTCAGCTGCCACGTCGAGTTGCTGCTGCATGGCTTTCTGAACATCGCCGAGACTGACCGCACAGATATTGCACTGCGTCTGCGTAATGATGTGGGTCGGGTTCAACCGTTTCAGAAGCTCCGAATCGATCTCGTAAATACTGACCAGCGACTCGGCCCGTTCGCGGACAAGCCGGTCGATTTCGCCGCTCGAGACATTCAGCGGGATGCTGGCCTTGGTGCAAGCCGGCAAAGCCTCGACGCTCTTGGGAAAGTCGCACTCGTGCGAACGGCCAATCTGAAACTCGCCTAGACCGAGTGCATGGACGATCTCTGTTGCACTGGAAAGCAGCGGGAGTAATCGCAAGGTCACTTCTCGATTCTACTGACGCTCAGGTTTTTCGCCACCCGGAGGATTTCTGCTCAGGGAACCGGTCGGGTGGGCTATGGGATAGGGTGTTGGGAAACTGCTTGGGTGTGATTTATTTCTGGGGGGATTAGGGTGCGGAGCAACCGTTTTCCCTGAGCTAAATTCTTCGCTGAGCCTCAAAGCACGTCCCATGCCAAATCGGTGGCATCGAAAAATGAACAACTTAGCGATGTGTATTCCCCAGGGGCATACGAAGTTTTTACCGAGAAACCGGGATAGACCTGGAAGAATCGGAAGCCTTAGGAACGTGGCCCAACCGGATCAATCCTAAAATTCGATAGAGTGGCCATCACCCCTGAACAGCTCGATCTTTGGCGGCAGTCGCATTCTGAACACCAGCGCCTCGAGTTTAAAGAAGCAAAACAGCATTACGATTACAAGAAACTTTGTAGATATTGCGTTGCAATCGCTAACGAGGGCGGCGGATTCCTGATCCTCGGGATATCGGATAGCGCACCACGGCAGGTAGTGGGCACAAATGCGTGCCAAGATACAACGTCCCAAGCTCAAAAGCTGTTTGAGACTTTAGGGTTTCGAGTCGACATCGAAGTGGTCAAGCACCCGGATGGCAGGGTGCTTGTTTTCGGAATTCCTTCACGGCCGCAGGGAACCGCCTATCACTTATAGAAGGGCAATACTTGATGCGTGCGGGTGAGTCACTGGCGCCAATGAGCGAAGATCAACTCCGGCGTGTTTTTGCTGAAGGCAAGCCAGATTGGGCTGAAGAGCACGCGAAAACGGGACTGGATGCTGAAGAGATTATCGACCTGCTGGACACCCAGAACTTCTTTGAACTTCTAAAGCTGCCATACCCGACGAATCGGGCAGGTGTCATAGAGCGGCTTGAACGAGAGCGCCTCATCGACAGCACCAATAGTCTGTGTGGAATCCGTCGAATCGGCGCACTTCTCCTCGCCAAGCGGTTGGAGGACTTTCCGGACCTGGCGCGGAAGGCGCCACGAGTGGTCGTTTATACCGGAAGCAATAAGCTCGATACCCGGCTAGACCAAGTAGGCGCGAAAGGCTATGCTGTCGGTTTCCAAGGCCTGGTTAGATTCGTCATGGCTCAGCTGCCGCAAAATGAGGTAATTAAGAATGCGCTGCGCGCTGAGGTCAGATTAGTGCCGGAGATGGCAATTCGCGAGCTTGTGGCAAACGCCTTAATCCATCAGGACCTGACAACTACCGGGTCGTCAGTGATGATTGAGATCTATTCGAATCGGATCGAGATCTCGAATCCAGGCCAGCCAATCGTACCCGTGGAAAGATTTATCGACGGCTACCAATCCCGGAATGAGCGCCTCGCAGCCCTGATGAGGCGGATGGGCATCTGCGAAGAAAAGAGCAGTGGTATCGATCGAGTCGTTCAAACGGCAGAACTCTATCAGCTGCCGGCCCCTGATTTCCGTGTGGCCAGCTCGCGCACACTCGTGATCGTCTCTGGCCCGAAGGACTTCGACGCGATGGACCGCGACGAGCGTCTCCGCGCTTGCTATCAACACTGTGCCCTCAAATGGGTCATGTCGGAGCGCATGACAAATCAAAGTCTTCGCGATCGGTTTCGCGTCCCGGAGAGTAAGAGTGCGATCGTTTCGCAGGTGATTGCAGCGACTATTGAAGCAGGGTTCGTGAAAGCGGATGAACGGGTGGGCACATCTCGGAAGTTTGCCCGTTACTTGCCTTTCTGGGCATGACGGCCGTTATTTAAAAGCAAGCCCGTGAGTAGTTGAAAATTGTTCTTAAACTACTGAAAAAACAAGGGTTTTTTATTTAAGCTTATTCCCGCGTACCGGTGGATCAGGGCTGGGACGGCAGCTTTTCGGGCAGAGCAGATTTTCGTGGCAGATTGCCGTTTAGGGCTTCGGTTACTGCAATGTGGTTCTGCTCGAGCGTCAGGCCGACGGTTTGATCGAGCGCGACGCGGGCGTTGCTGTAGGCGGCCAGCGCTGCCACTTCATTCGACTGGGCGGTAGCCAGATCGCGCTGCTGCTGGACTACCTCGAACGTGGTGGAAACGCCCAGGGAGAACTTCTTTTGTTCGGCGTCGAGGAGCTGTTGAGACAGAATGCGATTGCGTACCGCTGCCTGGTAGCGGATTCGCGCCTGTTGCAGTCCGATGATCGAATTGGAAACCGTAACGGCAATCTGGTTTACGCTGCGCGCGTTCTGAAGTTCCGTCTGACGCAGCGACAACTGATCGATGTTGTTGTCGGCTTGTGCGGAACGGTTACGCAGCGATACGTTGAAGAAGGCGGTGGCGCGCTGGCTGGGAAAGTTGCGCCGGATCATTTGCCCCAAACCCGTACCGATGCCGCCGACGAAATATGGGTCCGGCACCAAACAGGACTGGCCAGGCTGGCCAACTCCCGGTGGACAGGGAATGATTCCAGGCACCGATCCCGAACCGGCTGACACTTGACCGCCGCCCCTAATAGGGGATACTTGAGGCGATCCATTCAAGCCTTGATTGGTGGCGCTTACAACGCCGGCAAGTTGAGGCAGCACGGAATTCTGAGTATTCAGAGAATTCACGCGCGCATTTTCCAGGTTTACCCGGTCAGTAGCTATGTCCGTTCGATTGGCGAGTGCTTTTGCCAGCAGTTCCTTCTTCGGAAACACCTCCTCTCTCTCAGGCACGATGATCGGATCAAGAGGAATGATGTCCACTGTTTTCAGAACCGGATCCGCCAGTCCGGTCCTGCTGAGGACATTCTTTAGAGCGATCTGCTGTTGCGCCAGGGTAGTTTGAGAGACCACCAGTTCTTGCTGACTAGTAGCCAACTGCGCTTCCGCAGTGGTGATATCGAGCGGCGCCATGCTGCCGATCTGTACTTGCTTCTTGTTGTTTTCGAAGAAGCGCTGGGCAACTTCAACCGCGCTGGTCCTGGCCTTCAGATCCGCATAATCGGCGACTAGGCCGTAGTAGAGATTCAAGACGTTTGCGACCACCGTTATGACCTGGGCCTTGAACTGGGTATCGGAGAGCGCTAAGTTTGCCTTCGCAATGGTGATGTTGCGGCTATTGACGGCGGTACCGAAGCCCCGCAAAAAGTTATGCTGCACTTGTAACTGTGCTGAAACGCCATTGCTGGGATTAAGCAGGTTGGATGGAGCATTCTCATTCAGATAGGAATCGGCGTAGGTTAGCGTTGCCTGACCTCCGGTAATAAGTCCTTGTTGAATGGCGGTCTGGTAGTTGCGCGTGTTCGAAATCAGATTTGAGGTCTGGCTTTGCCGTTGAAGCGGCTGCGGGGAGGAACGATGAGAGTAAGTCTGAACCTGCTGAAAGATGGGATCGAGGACGGGAGTTACTGAACCGATCTGAGTTACGGTAGCGTTAGCTGTATTATTCGATTGGCCGTTTTGTCCTCCGCTGACTCCGGCAGCTTGTTGACTGCCCTGGACACCTTGACCACTCTGAACGGTTCCGATACGCGAAGCCGCGCTGGGAATACCAGCCAACGCTCCGCCGGCCTGCTGACGCCGCAGTTGCGATTCTTGGATCAGCGGGTTATAACGTGCGATTTCGATATCGATGTTGTTTTCGATAGCCATCGCGATAGCATCTTGCGCCGTCAAATAGAGCTTACCGGCGCGTATCAAATCTTGCAGGCGCAAGGAATTGCGGGTGCGGACAGGCGGTATGTACTCGGAAAAATAAGGCCGGATGATGACCGGCTCTCCAGGCTTCTGAGGCGCAATAGCTGCCTGCTGCGCCCATAACGGAAGTTCCGCGGTAGAGAGACACAGCACCGCGGCTAAAACCTGTGGCCACATCCGCCTCACTGTTTCTGCTCCGGCTGAGGCTCAGGTAGCTGCGCAGGCAGAGTCGATCTGCGTGCGACGCGCCCATCAAGTGCTTCGGTAATAGAGATATTGTGTACGTCCAGCGTAGTTCCCATCGCCTCGTCAAAGGCAATCTGCGCGTGGCTATAGTTAGCCAACGCCTGGGTCTCCGCGCTCTCCGCGGCAGCAAGTGTCTGCTGGTCCTGCACAACCTGAAAAACCGTGCTCGCGCCCAGCGCATACTTCTTCTTATCCGCGTCCAGGGTCTGCTGCTGCAGGATGCGGGCTTTAACAGATGCATCATAACGGGCGCGCGCTTGTTGCAAACCGATGACGGCGTTCTGCACGTCGACCCGGACCTGATTAATCGACTTCTGCAATCCGAGCTGGCTCTGCCGCAATTGCAGGACCGTAGTTGTGTAGTCGGACTGCGCAGCTCGATTGCGCAGCGGCACGTTGAGCGAGAATCCGGCAGCGTAGCTGGGGTAATTGCGCCGGAAAACCTGTCCTAGCAGGTTTCCATAGCCTCCGACCAGAAAAGGATCGGGTACGATTCCATCACCGCCTCCCAGGAAATTCGGGGTTCCCGATAAGCCGTTGTTCGTGGCGCTGACAAAGGCCGACAACGTCGGTCTCAAGCCACTCTTAATTCCGACCAGGTCCAATTTGCTGCTATCGATGTTGATCTTGTTTTGAGCGATCTCCACCCGCTCGCCAAGCGCTTTGGTTACCAGATCATCAATAGGTCTCCGCTGCTCATCGCCGGGGACTTTGAAGGTGTCAAGGGGAATAACGTGAACGTCAGCTAATTCCGGGCTGGCTACGCCATTGCGGCTCATTGCATTTTTCAGGACCGTTTCCTGCTGCAGCAGGTTGGTTTGGGCTACCAGCAAGTCTTGCTGGCTCGAGTAAACCTGCGCTTCAGCACGCGTGACTTCAATGGGCGCCAGAGTTCCGATTTCTACCTGCCGCTTGTTGTCGTTGAATAAAGCCTGGGCTGTTGCCAGCTGGTCGCGCCTGGCTTTCAAATCCTGGTTGAAACTGACCAAATCCCAATAGAGGTTCAAAACAGCGGAGACGGTCGTGATTACTTGTTGCTTGAATTGAAGATCGGAGACTTTCTCGTTGTTCTTTGCAACGCGAATGTTTCGTCCATTCACCGCGCTGCCAAATCCATTCAGCAGGTTCTGGGAAATCTGCACATCCAGGAATCCGGAATTGAACGGATTGATGGAATAAGAAGCGCTATTAAACTTGTTGCGATTACCGCCGTAGGTCAACTGAGCGCTTGTGCCGGTAACGAAATTCTTAGAGATCGAGGCCTGGTAGGTCCGGGAGTCGTTGATTAATGCGGTTGTGCCGGTAAGAAAGGTATTGCTCTGCGGAGACGTGCTGTGCGAGAAGGTTGCGTTAGCAGTGACGGTTGGGTCTAAACTCACAACGGGCGGCCCCAGCTGGGTCAGGATGCCGCCTTGGGATGTCACAGCCGTAGCCGAACTAGCGCCACCGCTGGCATTGACGCTCACGCCTGTGAGGCTGACACTTTGCGGTCCTTGTGAAACGCCTACACCGACCCCGCGAAGCAAACCGCCACCCTCTGCGCGCTTCGTCACCTCGCGATAAAGCAATGGGCCATAGCGCTGGATTTCGATGTCGAGATTGTTTTCGAGCGCTAAAGCAATGACGTCCTGCGCCGACAGATAAACGTTTCCGGCTCGCACCAGGGCTTGCAGCCGGTCGCTGTTGCTGAGATTGATTTCCGGAATATTACGCTTCTGGTAAGGCCGCGTCAGCCAGCCCAGCCCACCCTTGGGAGGATCGATTCTTACGGCACTCTGTGCCGGCAGCAAACCGCAAAGCAACAGAAAATTGCAGAGTAGGCACAAAGGCGCTCTCGAGCTTCTCATCAAATTCGCAAACTCCCTCACCAAAGAACGCGCGGACTTTAAGCCGCGACGCCTAACCGTCTCATACGGGAACGTGCCGCAGACGCCCTAAGTTCCCGAAAACCTTGTTCAGCGATTTTTCATGGTAACGCAGGAAACGTCAATGTCCTATCGCCTAAATACGCTATGACATTTATGTAGCAAGCGGAAGCCCAGACCCAAAATCTTCTGCTTTTAGCGGTTTACGCGGATCCGAAAGAGTGTCATGTGTCCGCTTATGGGATTTACAGGCGCAAATCGCGACAGTTGCGCAGGTGCGCGGATTGGCTTGTTATCCTTTCGGCTGTGACTAGCGGCGCAGCGGTGATGGACCTGTTCAGCGATACCGGCGCTTATTTGAAGGGGCACTTTCGCCTGACAAGCGGCCTGCATTCCGGCGAATATCTGCAATGCGCGAAGGTGCTGGCCTGGCCGGGGATTGCAGAGGATTTTGGCCGCCGGCTGGCGCTGGCGCTGGAGCCGCTTATCGAAGGTAATCACCTGGACGCGGTGGTTTCACCTGCCATTGGCGGCATTGTTATTGGCCATGAGGCGGCAAGAGCTTTGAAGACACGCTCGTTGTTTGCGGAGCGGGATGCCGCAACGCGGGAGATGAGCCTGCGGCGCGGCTTCACGCTGGAGCCCGGTGCGAAGACCGTGGTGGTTGAAGATGTGGTGACGACGGGAGGCAGCACCAGAGAGGTGGTTCAGCTGCTGCAGGGATTAGGCGCCGAGGTGGTCGCCGCCGGCTGCATCATCGACCGGAGCGGCGGCAAGGCGGATACCGGAGTTCCGCACCTAGCTCTGCATACCTTGAGCGCGGTTACTTATCAACCGGATGACTGTCCGCTGTGCCGCGATGGCATTCCCGTTGTGAAGCCGGGTTCACGCCCCACTTGAGCAAGCCGGCAGACCGGTAGATGCGACGGCTGCGCTTCGAGGTGGCTTACGATGGCTCCGATTTTCATGGCTGGCAAGTGCAGCCCGGGCTTGCCACCATACAAGGAACGCTGCAGGAGATCGTCAGCCAGCTCGAAGGAAACGCCGTACACATCCACGGTTCGGGACGCACCGATGCGGGTGTCCACGCGCTGGGGCAAGTGGCGGCCGTAACGCTCGAGAATCCGATTCCTGCCGGAAACTTCAGACATGCCATAAACCGCCTGCTGCCGCCATCGATCCGCATTGGCGACGTTCAAGACGTGCCTCTGTCGTTCCATCCCCGGTTCGATGCCCGGCGCAAACTTTATGAGTACCGCCTCTACCGGAACGAGGTCTGTCCCCCTTTTCTGTGCCGCTATGTGCATCACTATCCCTATCCATTGAACGAGAAAATCATGGCGGAAGCCGCCGTGGTGTTGACCGGTGAGCACGACTTTACAGCGTTTGCGGCCTCCGACCCTACCGATGCCCTGGGGAAATCGCGCGTCCGGCGTATCTTCAAATCCACGCTGGCCCAGGAAGACGCTTTGCTGGTGTATCGCGTCAGCGGTTCGGGATTTCTGAAGCACATGGTCCGCAACATTGTGGGCGTGCTGCTGGACGTGGGAAAGAACAACTTGACGCGAGCCGATGTCGAAGCGCGTTTGCAGGCTGGCTCCGGCATCCGGCCCGGCCCAACAGCACCGGCCGCTGGACTCTTTCTGGTCTCGGTCGACTACGATGAGGATCGTGCCGTTTCTGCCTGAGCCGCGCAAGCTGTTCCGTAAAGTGCTGGTGGCGAATCGCGGGGAAATCGCGGTTCGAGTCATTCGCGCTTTACGGGAACTCGAGATCCGCAGCGTTGCAATCTTCTCGGAAGCGGATCGCGCCGCTCTGCACGTGCAAATGGCGGATGAGGCGGTGTACGTGGGCCCGGCTGCATCGCGAGACAGTTATCTGTCGATCCCGAACATTCTGGCGGCCGCAAAGGGCCAGGGTGCGGAAGCCATTCATCCGGGCTACGGCTTCTTAAGCGAGAACGCCAGCTTTGCCCAGGCTTGCGCCGAAGCAGGCATCAAATTTATCGGCCCTTCCGCGGATGCAATTGCGCGCATGGGCTCCAAGATCGAGGCGCGGCAGGTTGCCTTGCAAGTGGGCGCGCCGGTGGTTCCCGGCACCGAGCACAACATCCGCAACCTCGAGGAAGCCCGCAGCATGGCGGCCGCCATTGGCTATCCCGTGCTATTGAAAGCGTCTGCCGGAGGCGGCGGCAAAGGCATGCGCCGGGTAGATGGAGCCGCCGATCTGGAAGCGGCGATTGCGTCAGCGGCCAGCGAAGCCGAGAATGCGTTCGGTTCCGGCAGCGTCTACCTGGAGAAGCTGATTGAGCGTTCGCGCCACATAGAAATTCAAATTCTGGGAGACGAGCACGGCAATCTCATACACCTGGGCGAGCGGGAGTGCTCCATTCAGCGGCGTCATCAGAAAGTAGTGGAAGAGTGCCCTTCGCCTCTGAGTGCGCTGCACCCCGGGCTGCGGCAGAAAATGGGAGAAGCCGCTTTGAAGATTGCCCGCAGTGTGGACTATGCAAGCGCAGGGACGCTGGAGTTTCTGGCTGACCAGTCAGGCCGCTTTTACTTTCTGGAGATGAACACGAGGCTGCAGGTGGAGCATCCGGTAACGGAGCTAGTCACAGGCGTCGATCTGGTGCGCTGGCAGATTCTAATTGCAGCGGGCCAACCGCTTACGCTGCGTCAATCGGATATCAGGTGGAAAGGGCATGCAATGGAGTGCCGAGTCTATGCCGAAGACCCCGGGAATAAATTCTTTCCTAGTGCAGGGAAACTGGCCGTCTACCGGGAGCCATCCGGCCCGGGCGTGCGCGTGGACAGCGGCGTTTACGAAGGCTGGACGGTTCCGATAGAGTACGATCCGCTGCTGGCGAAGCTTTCGGTTTGGAGCAGTGACCGCGCGAGTGCCATCGCACGGATACGGAGCGCGCTAAGAGACTACCGGGTGCTTGGCATTACATCGAATCTGCCCTTGCTGGACCGCCTTATGCGGAATGAAGAGTTCCGGGCCGGCGACCTGGATACTGGATTTCTGGAGCGGTTCGTAGCCGCAGAATCCAGCCCAGACAAAGCAAGCAAGCGAAGCTTTCACGCGGCCATTCTTGCCAGCGCCTTTCATGACCAAAGGCAGAAACCCGTCGATAGCCCGCCAACCGGCGTTGCCAGTATTTGGAGGAGCGCGGGCAGGCTGGCTTGGATGCGGAAAGATCCGGCACAGTGAAGCGGAGAATCGAGTGCCAGGGACAGAGCTACCTGCTCACCACAAACCGCGATGAATATTCGATAGTTAGCGAGCAGGACGATGGAGCTGCGGAGAGCGGCTCGGCAAGCGTGATTGAAACCGGACCGGGTAAGTATGCGGTCCTCTTTGCAGATGGCGAGAGCGTTCCAGTGGACGTGATTTCAGCGGGCGCTAACCTGGAGGTGCTTGCAGGCGGATCGCGCTATGCATTGGCGCTTAGCGACCCGCGAGATCGCAGGGCAAACGCTCGCAACGCTAGTGCGAATGGGCCGGTGGAAGTAAGGTCGCAGATGCCCGGCAAAATAATAAAAGTGCTGGTGAAAGAAGGCCAGGCGATAGAAGAAGGCGGCGGGCTGCTGGTGATTGAGGCGATGAAGATGCAAAACGAGACCAAGTCGCCGAAAACCGGCATCGTGGAGCGCGTTCACGCCACGGAAGGCGCGGCGGTTGCTGCCGGGGCGCTTCTCGTTGTCGTTGTCTAGGATTGCCCCGGCGCGACTTACTTAATGGCAAAACAGGATTGTAAATTGTGTTCCGGCACCGGATGGGTGGTGGTGGATAGAGATGGCATCACAGCGGCGGAACGCTGTTCTTGCGTGGCCGAGTCACATGCAGAAAACCTGGAAGGCAACTCGCAGATCCCCGAAAACTATCGCAGCGCCTCGTTCGAAACATTTCACTTGCCGCAGGACAATCCGACTGCCCAGCGAGGGCTCGCGGACGCCATGCTGGCAGTCTCAAACTATTCGCATCTGTATCCCAAGACCTCTAAACCGGGCTTGTTGTTAGTTGGGCCGCCGGGCACAGGCAAGACACATCTGGCAGTTGCGGCACTGCGCCGATTGATGTCCCGAGGGCACGAAGCAATTTTCTTCGACTATCAGAATCTGTTGGAAAGAATCCGTGCCGGATACAGTGAGACGCTGGGCACCAGCAGCCGCGAGGCGTATCGCAATGCGCTGGAAGCGGAAGTGCTTCTGCTGGATGATCTAGGTGCGCATCGGGTAACCGACTGGGTTGAGGATACGGTCACTTCCATTGTCAATTTCCGCTATAACCATCGCAAGCCGTTGATTGCGACCACTAATCTGATCGATCCTGACATGGGCGGAGGCCTCCTGGAGAAGTCGGTTCTTCCCGGCGGACATTCATTCCGCACCACCCTGGAAGAGCGCATCGGGGAACGTGCTCGATCACGCCTCTTTGAGATGTGCAAGGTGGTCCGGATGCCCGGTTGCGGCGATTACCGGGTCCGCTCGCAACGCCAGTAGCCGCAAAGCCAATAGCTTGGTTCAGCCGAAGCTGGCGACTGCGGCATTCTCGTCGTCGAAGATCGAAAAGATGGTGTGCAGTTTCGTGATCTGCATCAGGTCCCGCATTTTGCCCTGCAGATTAAGCAGCTTTAAAGCTCCGCCCTGGTTGGTGACGGTGGTGTAACCGCCCACCAGCTCTCCCAGTCCGCCGCTATCGACGTAACTCACGTTGGCCATGTTTACAAGAATTTTTTTCTCGCCTTGAGCGAGCAGGGAAGTCAGCTCATCACGCAGGATTCCGGTGTTCTCTCCCAGCGTGATTTTGCCACTGAGATCTAAAATCGCTACTTCTTTAACTTTGCGGTTTTTCGCGACTAGCGGCATAGTTTTTCTACCTTCGATTCGGTGATTCGAACCTCAGTTTAACCTACGCCGGGGCCCTGCCCGGAGAGCATGCTGCAACCAGGCGAATAATGGACCGTCACGGCACCGGGTTCACTTTGCGGGTTAGATAGAAAGCCGCGAAGATAAGCCACAAGAAGCCGAGGAAACGAGCGATAGGAAGACAAGGGGCAACCCCGAGCGTCAGCATCACCAGCGTGGCCAACCCGGAGACGAACGACAAAAAGTATCCGGCCCAAACCGCCCAGCGCGGCAACACGCTGGCACCCGCCAGCGCCAGTCCGGCTAGGAACATGGCAAAGAATCCTGCCCATCCCGGGCCTCCCATGAGAAAAGGGAGGAACTGTAGTGTGTGGAATGCCGGGCCCGGGTCGACTGCACCCTGCGATGCTAGTGCCCACGAGCACAAGGCCGAGACTACAAGCAGAAGAGCTGCGCCAGCACTGCCCGGCAAATTAGCGCCGGCGCGATAGAGGAGGACTCTTTCCTGGGCTTGTGCCCGCCGCTGAGAGCGGCACCCAAAGCTGCCAGGCAGATGGCCGAGGCGAGTTGTAGAAAGGCGCTGACGCGAACCGCCTCGGGATTGTCGAGGAAGAAGCTGCGTGAAACAGCGTCAGGTCCGAAAGGGTTGGGTATCTTTGCTGCCGGGGCAAGCATGGGAACCACCACCAGACTCGCCACAAAAAAGAGGGCATGGAGCACGCTCAGCGTCACGGGCATGAGACTAGCGGACTGGTTTACCACTGGGGCATTCCGTTCAATTGCACGCAAAATCTTTTCCTTTGAAAGCGGATATCCTAGCGGCCAGAACGAGTCCTCGTGGCAGGGGAACGGCACCGGCGCGGCAAAGCATCTCTAAAGTTTAGATACGAAGAGAACCAAGGCCAGGTTCACAAAAAATTGGGCGAGCCTCCGGCAGCTCTGCCCTTGCGCTTGCAGTCTCAGTAACAATAGGGGCCTTCTAAACTGTTTTTATGAAGGTGGTTGATTTGATATGAAGCTCGGCATCGATTTCGGCACGAACCGGATCGTAGTTGCGGCGGCGGATCGCGGCAATTATCCTCTGATCACTTTTGACACTCCGGACGGTTCCCATGCGGACTGGTTTCCCGCGCTGATTGCGGTGAATCGCAAGGATGCGCGCGACTTCCGCTATGGCTGGGATGCCTGGGAATCGCAGACTGACGAGGATTGGGTGGTAGTGCGCTCCATCAAGCGGCTGCTGGATAAGGCAGGTCCCCGGACATCACTCGATCTTGGTCCGCAGGTGGAAGGCCGGACATTTTCTATTCCCGATCTGCTTGCCGGTTTGACGACGGCGTTGGCTTGGGCTTTGCGACGCCGGTCTAATTTGCAACTGGAATCTGGCGAACCGCTCGAAGCCATTATTGGAGTGCCCGCCAACGCCAACACGAATCAACGTTTCCTGACGGTGGATGCCTTCCGGCAGGCGGGATTTGAAGTGCTTGGCATCTTGAACGAGCCGAGCGCGGCCAGTATCGAGTTCGGCCACAGGCAGCGGCAAGGTCAAAATAAAGCTGCGCGCGAAACCGTTCTGGTCTATGACCTGGGCGGAGGAACCTTCGATGCATCGCTGGTGACTATCGATGAAAACGTTCATCATGTGGTTGCGTCAGACGGCATTGCCACGCTGGGCGGCGACGATTTCGATCAGATGCTAGCCGATCTGGCTCTAGAGAAACACGGAGTGTCCCATGACGAGGCGGCGTCGCTGCCTACCGCCGCGTGGTTCCGCCTGCTGGAAGAATGCCGCCTGAAGAAGGAAGCCTTGAATCCCAACAGCCGGCGGATTGCGGTAGACCTCGAAGTGGCGAATAGCGCCTGGGGAACGGTAGGGGTGCTGGTTGCGGAGTTCTGCGATCGGGCGCGGCCGCTGGTGGAAGAAACGATGGCAGTGGCAGAAGAGTTGCTGGCTAAGATCGATTCGTCGCAGTTCGAGGCGCTTTACATCACCGGAGGCGGATCGGAGCTGCCGCTGGTCGCCAGGGTTTTGCGCGAGCGATTCGGCCGCCGGGTCAGGCGCTCGGCCTACACCCGTTCCGCTACCGCTATCGGACTGGCGATTCAAGCCGGCCAACCGGGTGTTTACCGCCTTTCTGAGCAACTCAGCAGATACTTTGGCGTATGGCGCGAGGCCGATAACGGCGCCCAAGTGGTTTTCGATCCGTTGTTTGAAAAAGGGCAAGCGCTGCCTGGCGCCGGAGAGCCGCCGCTGGTCCGCAAACGCAACTATGCGCCTGCGCATAATGTGGGGCATTTCCGTTTTCTGGAATGCAGCCATCGCGCGGCCGATGGATCACCCAGCGGCGATGTCACCTTTTGGGACGAGATACGGTTCGCTTTCGAACCCCATCTGCAGAGGGTTGCCGATCTGTCAGCGGTACCGGTGCATCTCTCGGAGAGATCAACAGCTGAATGGGCTGAGGAGGCCTACCAGTGCGATGCAGGCGGATCGATAGCCGCCACTTTCTCGAACTTGTCCAGCGGATACGCGCAGCATTTTCAGCTGGGCCGCTGGTCGGAAGCGGAGGAGCAGCTGCAGCCTATCCGGAAGGCACGGGCTGCAAAGGCTTAATCAGCAGGCGCTCGAGTTTGGAGCCAGGCACGATCATGGTCTCGTTCCGCTCCGGACCGTTTGAAACGGAACCTACTTCAACGCCGGTCTGTTCTTCGAGAAACTCGAGATAGTGGCGCGCCTGCGGAGGAAGATCGGCCACTCGCATAATGCCGCGCGTGGATGTATTCCAGCCGGGACGATTCTCGAATACGGGCCGGATGACTTCCATGCGCGGCGTGCTGGCGGGCATTTGCGTCATGCGCTGGCCATCCACTTCATAGGCAACGCACACCGGAATGGTTTCCAGATCGTCGAGCACGTCGAGCTTGGTCAACACCAGGCTGTCGAATCCGTTTACTTCGGCCGTGTAGCGGAGCAGCGGCACATCGAACCATCCGCAGCGCCGCGGCCGGCCGGTGACGGAGCCAAATTCATTGCCGGCGCGCCGTATCTTCTCGCCCATCTCGCCGCTATCTTCAGAGGGGAACGGGCCAGCGCCAACCCGGGTGATGTAGGCCTTGGACACTCCCAGAATTCCGTCGATCTTGGTGGGCGGCACGCCTGTACCGGTGCAAGCGCCGCCGGCAGCGGCACTGGAACTGGTCACAAACGGGTAGGTTCCAAAATCAATGTCGAGCATGGTTCCCTGCGCACCTTCGAACAAAATGCTTTTACCGGCGCGGATCATCCCGTTCAGAAGATGCGCGGTATCGCTGACCATAGGCCGGATCTGTTCTGCGTACGCGCGGTATTGCTGCAGGATTTCATCGAAGTTGATAGGCTCTGTAATTTGGAAAGCGCGAGCGATCAACTGCTTGTCTTCCGCCAGCGACCGGTAAAGCCGCTCAAAATCGGGATCGACCAGATCGGCCAGGCGGATGCCTCGCCGCGCAATCTTATCTTCATAGCAAGGCCCGATGCCTCGCGAAGTAGTGCCAATCGCAATGCGATCGTCCCGGCCTTCCGAAATCTTTTCGATAGTTCGATGGAACGGAAAAATGACATGCGCGCGATGGCTGATTTTTAACTGCGAGCGGACGTCGACGCCCGCGTCTTCGAGGCTCTTGATCTCGTCTAAGAGCGCCGCGGGGTCGATGACTACGCCATTGCCGATAACGGCCTGCACGCCAGGGCGCAGAATGCCGCTTGGAATGAGTTTCAGAACAAATTTCTTCTCGCCGATGAACACCGTGTGACCGGCGTTGTGGCCGCCCTGGTAACGCGCTACGGCGTCAAAGTTTTCCGACAATAGATCGACAATCTTGCCTTTGCCTTCGTCGCCCCATTGCGCACCAAGAACGATCAGGTTACTCATGAGTTAATTCCGCTATGCCCAAAGTGTTTGATTGTATCGCTAGAGGCGCGTACGGCCGTTATTGAAAATGAGCAGAGTGCGCCGAATGCCTGTAAACAGGCCTCGCTATGCTACTCTTAGCGAAATGCAGATGTGCGAAGTCTTCCAAGCCCTGGGGCAGGAAGTCTTTAGGCAATTGATCAAGGGCATTTCCATCGGCAAACTGAAAACGTATCAAGTTTACGAGCGTTTCAAGGTTCGCGCCCGCCTGCCGAAATTGAATTCGGAGAGCCTGCGCAAAGCCGAGCCGAAGTTCTGGGCGCGCATCGAATCGGGTGAAGAAGACTTTGCGACCGATCTCTCGCAAGTGTTTCTGCTATCCCACCTCGACATGATTGTGGACGTCCTGAACCTGGTGGGTATTCCAAACGATAACGGATTCTTCGATAAAGATTTGAAGGCCGACGAGTACTTGAAAGAAGGCTGGCAGGAGCGCGTGTACAAAGAGTTCGAGAACAAGTACAACCCGCAGGTGTTGCTGTTCTATATCAATCATCTGGATTGGGAGCTCAATAAGACGGAGAAAATCTTCCTGCCTGCCGCCTAGCAGCCGCTATGGACATCACCGAATTCCATGAGCGGGTGAAGAACGGCGAACTGGACGCAGTCAAGTCCGCGCTTGCCGGGGAACCAGCATTGCTCACGGCGCGAAATGCGTCTGGGCAAAGCTCTGTAATTCTGTCCAAATACTACCGGCAACCTGTGGTAACCGCCTATCTGTTGAGCCTGGAACCAGAACTGGATATCTATGAATCGAGTGCCGTAGGTGACCTGGCGGGCGTGACCAGGATGTTGAATGTGGACCAGGCGCTGCTGGAGTCGCACAGCACCGATGGCTGGACGCCGCTTCATCTAGCGGGTTTCTTTGGGCAACAGGAGTTGGCTGAAGCATTGATCGAGCGCGGCGCAGCGGTGGACGCCCGATCGACTAACCGCATGGTGAATACACCGCTGCACGCTGCTGCCGCGGGAGGCCAGACCCGGCTGGTAGAGTTGTTGTTGAAGCATGGCGCTGACGCCAACGCACGGCAGCAAGGCGGCTGGACGGCTTTGCATGCGGCGGCCCAATCAGGGAATGCTGCGATGGTAGAGGTTTTGCTGGCGCACGCCGCCGACGCCGGCGCACGCGCCGATAATAATCAAACGGCCCTCGATTTAGCACTGACCGGGGCCAAAGCCGATGTAGCCGCATTGCTGGAACGCTTTGAGAGCCCGGACAGCCAGCGCATAAATTAAGCACAACATGACGCCTGAGGGTAATTTGGAAGAGTTGCGCCGTTCCACGCTGGCCGCCTTTGCGGGTGCGTTTTCCCTGGAAGAGTTGGAGGAAGCGCGAGTTTCGGCTCTGGGCCGGAAAGGCTCACTGGCGCAGGTGAGCCGCGAATTCGGAAAACTGTCGCCGGAAGACCGGGCGCGCATCGGGAAACTGCTGAATTCAGTAAAGCAGGATCTTGAAAGCGAATACGAAAACAAGAAGCGCCGCTTTGAACAAGCCGGATTAGAGGAGCGTTTAAGCAAGGAGTGGATCGACGTCACATTGCCGGCGAACGGCCTTCGTCCGGGTAGCCTGCATCCCGTGACGCAGCTTCAAGCGGAGATTGAAGATCTGTTTACCTCGCTCGGGTTTGCCGTGCTGCATGGCCCTGAAGTGGAAACCGAGGAACACAATTTCGATGCCTTGAATATCCCCGCGACGCATCCCGCGCGGGACATGCAGGATACGTTCTGGCTAAGCGACGGCAACTTGCTGCGGACGCATACCTCGCCTGTGCAAGTCCGCGGAATGCGTGCTCTGGGGCCTCCGCTGCGGATGATTGCGCCGGGTAGAGTGTTCCGGAACGAAGAAGTGGATGCTTCGCACGAACATACCTTCTATCAGCTGGAAGGCATGATGATCGACCGTGAGGTTTCGGTGGCAAACCTCACCTACTTTATGAAGACGCTATTGAGCGCCATCTTCAAGCAGGATGTGACGGTGCGGCTGCGTCCCGGCTATTTTCCTTTCGTCGAGCCCGGCTTCGAGCTGGATATCCGCTGCCTGATCTGCGACGGTTCAGGCTGCGCAGTCTGCAAGCAGAGCGGATGGGTGGAACTGCTGCCCTGCGGATTGGTGCATCCGAATGTTCTGCGGCTGAGCAACATCGATCCCGAGGAGTGGGGCGGCTTCGCTTTCGGTTTGGGCCTGACGCGCCTCGCCATGATGAGGTATGGCATTGACGACATCCGCCAACTGCAAGGCGGCGATCTGCGCTTTCTGTGCCAGTTTTAGCAAGCAGCGTCTGAGTTGAAGTTCTCTTAGCATGAAGTTCTCCTATCAATGGATTTCGGAGCTTGTCAGCGGCCTGGCGATAGAGCCCGAGGAACTGAAGCACCTGATCACCATGAAGACCGCCGAATGCGAGAGCATCGAGCCTTACGGCACGCATTTTACGCGCGTGAGAGCGGTGCGCGTGCTGGAAGCGGAGAGCATCGGCAAGGGGAAGAATAAGCTTGTTCGAATCGACGCCGGTGCTGGGAAAACACATCAGGTGGTTTGCGGCGCTCCGAATGTAAGCGTCGGCATGCTGGCTGCCTGGACGCCGCCGGGAACCAACCTGAAAGACAGAATGATCGCCACGGCGGTTATCGATGGCGTGGAAAGCGAAGGGATGCTGGCGAGTGCCGCAGAACTAGATCTGGGCCGCGATCATTCCGGGCTGCTGGAACTAGCCGGCTCAGAACCGGGAGATGGTCTAGAGGGCCTGGCTCCCGATTGGATCATCGAGATCGACAATAAAAGCCTCACCCATCGACCCGATCTATGGGGGCACTACGGCATGGCGCGTGAGATCGCGGCGATCGCGAACCGCGCGCTGGTGGATCCTGTTCCCGCGATGCCGGAACCTGCCGGGACGTCTCCCATTCAGGTGGAGGTAGAGAACGGCGCGCTGTGTTCCCGCTATAGCGCCCTGCTGGTGGAAGGCGTCAACGTCGCTGATTCTCCTCTGCGGTGGGCGGCTCGGCTGCAGAGCGTTGGATTCAATCCGATCAGCAATATCGTCGACATCACCAACTACGTGCTGGCGGAGCTGCCGCAGCCCATGCACGCTTTCGATGCCGATAAGCTGGCAGGCAGCACGATCTTCGTCCGCAATGCCCGCGGAGATGAACGCCTGGCCGCGCTGAATGGCGAGACCTACGACCTGCATCCGGAGGACCTGGTGATTGCCGATGCTTCCGGTCCCATCGCTCTGGCTGGCGTAATTGGGGGCTTGGATTCGGCGATCTCCGCGAACACGAAGCGAGTGGTTTTGGAAAGTGCGAACTTCCAGGCCGCCAGCGTGCGCCTGACGTCGGCCCGCCATAAGCTGCGCACCGATGCTTCGATGCGCTTCGAAAAGTCTCTCGACCCGGAGAACACGGTGCGCGGCCTCGCCCGTGCGCTGGCGCTGATTCAAGAAGCGTCGCCCGGCGTGCGCGTTGCTGGCGGCATTGTGGATTGCTACAGTCCGCTGCCGGCTATCGCTCCCGTGGCGCTGCCGGCTGGTTTTATTTCGCGGAAGCTGGGAAGAAACATCAGCGACGAAGAGATCCGACAGATTTTGTCGGCGCTCGGTTTTGGCTTTGCGGATACGACGCCCAGCGTGCTGACAGTTTCCATTCCAAGTTGGCGCGCTACCAAAGACATCTCGGGAAAGGCGGATCTGGTTGAGGAGATTGGCCGCATGATCGGCTACGACCAAATTACGCCTCAAGCGCCCGCGGTGGCTTCGGTGACGCCGCCGGCCAATCCATGGCGCAGCTATCTGCGCGACATCCGAAGTCAACTGGCAGGCCAGGGCTTCACCGAGGTTTACAGTTATTCGTTCGTTAACGAGAAGGAGGCTGCGCGTTTCGGATACGCAAGCGCCGATCTGCTGGCGGTAGAGAATCCGATTGCGGTGGACTTGTCGCACATGCGGCCGAGTCTACTGCCGGGTGTTTTCAAAACCATCCTGCAGAATGTACGGCACTTTCGCGAGTTCCGCGTTTTCGAGGTGGGAAATGAGCTGCATCCGGGTACGGAAGGGAGACTGCCCTCCGAGCGGCCGCATGCGGTAGCGGCACTTTACAACGCGCACGGAGACGAGCAGGACTTCTTTGAATTGAAGCGGGTTTTGGATTGCGTTGTGCCATCGGCTCGCACGTATGCCGCGGAGGCGCGTTCGTATGAGCATCCCACCCGGGTTGCGGCGATTTCGTGGCGTGGCGTCGAAGTAGGCCGGATCTTTGAACTGCATCCTGAACTGCTGGAGCAGGAAGGAGTCGAGGGGCGCGCTTTTCTGTTCGACATCGATTTACAGGCAACGCTGGAGATTCGCGGGCGTGACACCTGGAAGTATGTCGCGCCGCGGCGCTATCCCACCAGCGGTTTCGATCTATCTGTAGTGACCGGGTTGAAAACGCCCGTGGCCGAGATTTACGATGGACTGGAGCAGCTGGCTGGAGCCGGTTTAGCGGCTATCGAGTTCATCCGGCAATACGATGGTCCCCCGCTTCCGCAAGGCCAGAAGAGCGTTACCTATCATCTGGAAGTAGGATCGCTGGACCGCACTGTGACAACAGAAGAAGTTACGGTTATTCGCAATCGCATCTTAGAAGGTATGCGTGGGCGCGGCTTCGAGTTCCGGGAATAGAAACAACGCTGCCATGCCGCCGCCGAATGAGATTGTCGAGATTGCGCCGGGGCTGTGGGCGCACGGATCAGGCGCGTTGTGGCTGCCGGAAATAGAAACCGCCGTGATAGCCGACCTGCACTTGGGCTACAGCTGGGCGCAGCGACGCCGCGGAGAGTTAGGGCCGCTGGCCGACGGCCGGACCTGCGAGAAGCTGTTCGCTGCGCGGGACGCTCTGAATCCGCGCCAGTTTGTCTTTCTGGGCGATATCGTGCATGCTCCGCGGGCTTGCACACCCGAGCGGGAATGGATTGAGCAGACACTGCTTGAACTAAGGAACTCCGCACACCTGGTGGCGGTGCGCGGAAATCATGACCGCCGTTTCGCCACTGAATTTGGCCATCTCGAGTTTGAAACTGCGGACACGTGGTCGCACGGGCAGTTCACGATGGTGCATGGCGACCGTTGGAACTTCGCCTGGCCCGAACAGCACACGCTGGTAATGGGCCACATTCATCCATCGCTGGCGGTGCGTGACGCGTCTGGCGCCGGCCGCAAGCTGCCAGTGTTTTTAGTGGGCCGGCAGTGCATTGTGCTGCCCGCATTCTCACCCTTCGCCAGAGGCTACGATGTGGCCAGCGGGCTGCCTGCCGAGATTTGCAACTATCTGCAGAAGAGTGAAATTCAAACTTACGCTGCTACTGGTAAGCGGGTGGTTCGACTGGGGTCGCTCGCCGCCGCTATGACTGCGATTGCAGAGAACGATACGAGTTCGGCTGCCCAATTCCGGCGGCGTCAGAGCAGAAGCAGATTGTAATGGAGCTATTCGGGATATGTCTGCCATATTCGGCCCGGACCACGGCGGTATTCAAAGGAATGAAGCATGAGAACGCGCCTCGACAATGACCGGAAGCAGACGCAGGCTGAAGCAGATCTTAGTGGTAATCGGGACACCCAGCCGCACCAGTCGCCGTCGTACGATTGAGGGTGTTCATTCATGAATGTATCCTGGGCCGATTTAAAGCTAAACTCTCTGCAAAAACATCTGGGCGTTGAGTGGCCCTCGCTTAAAAAAGCTCATTCCGACACGAGCGTGAAGCAGAAAGAGCTTTCTGACTTGTTTGCCAAGCGCCGTGCATCCGATACAAGCGTTGTTGTGTTCGGGTCCGTTGCCCGATATGAGGTCACTGTAAACAGTGACGTGGACTGGATACTCCTGCTCGATGGGTCTGCCACACCCGAGCACAGGTCTTTGACCGCTGAGGTCCAGGAGACACTTCGCAAGGGCAAATATTTCAAACCCGGAAGTAGCGGAATTTTCGGCACATTCGTGGGGAGCCATGATCTGGTGCATAAAATCGGAGGGGAAGACGACTCAAACTCGAATACTACTCGCCGGGTTTTGCTTCTCCTTGAGTCACTCCCTCTAGGCGATCGCGAGGCGTACGATCGCGTTAGGAAGCAGATACTTCGGCGCTACATTAAGGATGACTTGGGACTGACCCATGGTAGTGGGAATGTTCGCGTCCCTCGCTTTCTCCTGAATGATCTGACCCGATATTGGCGAACTGTGACGGTCGACTTTGTGTACAAACAAGCTGCCGATGCTAATCAGAAGTGGGCCCTACGCAACGCGAAATTGCGCATGTCCAGGAAACTTGTTTTTGCAGCGGGTCTCCTGCGCTGCTTCTTCTGCAATCTTGATGCGTCCGCTGCGAATGCCAGGAAAAGCCTGGAAGCTCCCACGCACGAAGTGGCGCTATTACTCGAATACCTGGAGGATCAATTTAATTCCTTTCCGCTGGAGACGATCGCTAGCGCCTGCCTGAGTCTGGACATCAAGAAGGAAACGGCCCTTTGCATATTCGATTCCTACGATAAATTCCTGGCGTTGCTAGACGATCAGGAGAAGCGAGAGGAATTAGAAAACTTGACGCGAGAGCAGAATCACGACGACCTGCGCGCGTCCAAGGCGTGGGAGGAGGTTCGCCAAGTGACCAAGCCATTTCATGAGGGGCTTATAGACCTTTTCTTAGCTGACGACATGCGTTTAAAGGAGTTGACGATGGAGTACGGGATCTTCTAATGCGTCCTATTGGTTTTTCGACGGGAGCGATCTCCAAAGGCGATTTTCATCTAGCCCTGCAACGGTTGCGGGATCACGAGCTGAATGTTGTCGAACTGTCTGCTTTACGTTTTAGTGAACTGCAGCCACTTCTCAGAGCGTTGCCTAAACTGGATTTAACTTCTTTCAAATTCATCAGTATTCACGCCCCAAGTCGATTTGAAAGGAGCGTCGAAGAAGCCGTCGTTCGAGAACTCACCAAGCATGCTCAGGGCTATCCAGTCATTGTGCATCCAGATGTGATCTTTAATCCCTCGATTTGGTCACCTCTAGGGTCTCGACTGTTGATTGAGAACATGGATAAACGGAAACCAATTGGGCGCACCGTAGGAGAGCTCAAACAGCTCTTCAAAGACCTTCGGGAGGCGAGGTTCTGTTTCGACATAGGTCATGCCCGGCAAGTTGACCCGAGCATGACAGAAGCTGTACTTATGCTCCGGGAATTCGGCGATAGGTTGGCAGAAGTTCACGTCAGCGAGGTAAATACGTCTAGCAGACACGATCCAATCTCAACTAGTGCTGTGCGAGCGTTTAAGTCCGTTGCTAAATACATCCCGGAGAGCATCCCGATTGTCATAGAGTCTCTGATCGATGAAGGACAGAGCAATATACGAACGGAAGTCGAGAATGCACAAGAATCGCTCGAAGCTCATTCTCCTGCTTTTGCTGTTGGATGAGAGAAGCGCTCTGAGATCGCGCAGCGAATAGTCGTTTTAAATTCACACGGCCCGGACGAGCCTAATAACTCCCCTTCGGCAGCGCATCACGAAAGCGGTTCGCCTGCGTTCGGATTTCCTGCTTCTTGCTCGCGCTAATGCTTTGCAGGTTTCTTACCTGCAGTGACATGCGCTGATTGCTTGCGAGCGTTTTTTCGTGCCGCAGCAGAAAGTCCCAATACAAAGTGGTGAAGGGGCAGGCCTTGTCGCCAACAGATTCCGCCGGTTTATAGCGGCATCCTGAGCAGTAATTGCTCATTCGCTGGATGTACTTTCCGGTGGCCGCGTAGGGCTTGGAAGCCATCAATCCGCCATCGGCATATTGGGACATGCCGAGCACATTGGGCAGTTCCACCCACTCGACGGCGTCCCAATAAATAGCCAGATACCATTTGTGAATTTCGATCGGCTTGACTCCGAACAGCAGGGAGAAAAGGCCCGTGACCATCAAGCGCTGAATGTGATGAGCGTAGCCGTATTCGATGGTTTGTCCGACGGCTTGTCTTAGACAGTTCATATCGGTCTCGCCGGTCCAATACAGATCGGGAAGATCTTCATTCGCGTCGAGCGCGTTGTCCTCCAGATACTGCGGCATATGCAGCCAGTAAACGCCGCGGATATACTCGCGCCATCCGAGGATCTGCCGGATGTAGCCTTCTACGGCGGCCAGCGGCGCTTCTCCGCGGTGATAGGCGTCCTGGATCGCTATCAAAACTTTCCGCGGATCCAGCAGCTTGACATTCATCAGCGCCGAAATGCGCGAATGAAACAAGTAAGGTTCATCGGTCCACATGGCATCCTGGAAGTCGCCAAAATGGGGCAGCCGATAAGTGATGAAATCTTTCAGAGCCTTTTCCGCGTCGCGTGCGGTTACCGGAAAATCGAAGTGCTTCAGCGATCCGGGATTATTGGGGAATCGTTGCTCGACTAAGGACAGAACTTGGCGCGTGATCTCGTCCGGCGGAAAAGTCTGGGGGGCAGCCAAGAGCGAAGGCGGACCGGATTTCCCAAAGTTTTTGCGGTTCTCGGCATCATAGTTCCACTCGCCGCCGGTAGGCTTTTCTTTGCGCTCCATTCCTCCGCGCTCCATCAGGACGCCAGACTTCTTCCGCATCTCGCGATAGAAGAGTTCCATGCGCAGCTGCTTGCGGTCCTTGGCCCATTCGGCGAACTCCTCGCGGCTGCAGAAGAAGCTCAGGTCGGGACGGATTTCCAGCTCGATTCCGGTCTTCTGCGCGACGGCCTGCATGTCTTGCTGCACGCGGTATTCGCCCGGCTCCATCATCACTATTCTTTTGGGTTTGAAGCGCTGGATGGCTTTCGTCAATTCCGCGGACAAGCTGCCGCTATTTTCTGCCGCGTCGAGCTTGCGGTACTCCAGCCGGAACTTACGGGAGCGTAGTTCTTCGGCGAAGTGCCGCATTGACGTCAGGAAGAAGGCGGTCCGGACCTTGTGGGAAGGTACGTGTGTGGATTCTTCCTCGACTTCCGCCATCCACGCCATGTCGCAGCTAGCGTCAAACCCCTGAAAAGCAGAGGAGTGAAGATCGAGCTGATCGCCCAGCACTACGGTGAGATTTCGAACGGCAACCACATCGGATAGGACTGGAAATTGAGAGCGCCGGCGCTAAATTCTTAAACCACCATCCCGGGCGCTTGACGGATTTCCAAACAGCCTTTGCCGGTGGGCAGCATCTTGCCCGGGTTGAGGCGGCAGCCTTTATCGAAGGCGGCTTTGAATTGGCGGATCATGTCGAGCGTATCGTCAGAAAACTGATAAGCCATCAATTCGGCTTTTTCCATGCCCACGCCGTGCTCGCCGGTGATGGAACCGCCTACGGAGATGCAATAGCGCAAGATCTCTTCGCCCGCGGCCTGGGCACGTTCGAGTTCGCCCGGCTTGCGCGGGTCGAAAGGTAGGATGGGATGCATATTGCCGTCGCCCGCGTGGAAGATGTTGCTGATGGGAATACTATATTTCTCGCCGATTTCGTTGATGGCGCGCAAAGTCTGCGCCACTTTGGTCCGGGGAACGACACCATCCTGCACATAGTAGGTGGGGCTGATGCGCCCAATCGCGCCGAAGGCGTTTTTGCGGCCTTTCCAAAGCAGATCGCGTTCTTCCGGAGATTTTGCTAAACGTACTTCCCTGGCTCCGCACTCGCTGCAAGTCTGGGAGATGATCCCGGACTGCTCCTCGGTTTCTTCTATGAGGCCTTCCACTTCAATCAGCAAGACTGCGGCCGCGTCGGTCGGATACCCGGCGTGGGCAGCGGCTTCCACCAGGCGCAGCATGGGGCCGTCCAGCATCTCGAGCGCCACTGGAATAATTCCCTTGCCGGTAAGGGCGGCCACCGTGTCTCCAGCGGCATCTGTCGAATCGTAGATGGCCAGCATGGTCTTGACGCTTTCGGGCTTACGCATCAAACGAACCCCGATTTTGGTCACCAGCGCCATGGTGCCTTCTGAGCCGGTTAAAAGGCCGGTAAGGTCGTAGCTGCCGGCGTCCGCGGTATCGGCTTCGATGATGGACCCGTCGGGCAAAACGGCTTCCAGGCTGGTGGCGTGGTTAGTGGTTACGCCGTACGCCAGGGTATGAGGGCCGCCTGCATTCTCGGCCACATTCCCGCCGATGGTGCAAGCGCGCTGGCTGGATGGATCGGGCGCGAAGAAGTAGCCGAAGGGTTCCGCTGCCAGAGTCAAGTCGAGATTCACGACTCCGGGCTGCACCACCGCGCGTTGATTCTCGATGTCGATTTCGAGAATTTTGTTCATGCGTGAAAACGAAATGGTCATTCCTCCGGCGCGGGCTACTGCGCCACCGCTAAGCCCGGTGCCCGCGCCCCTGCCGACAATGGACAGGTCGTGCTCGATTGCCAGTTTGACCAGCGCAGACACCTGCTCTGTGGTGCGCGGAAAAACCACCAGGTCGGGGCGCGCTTTGTCAACGCCGCCATCGTATTCGTAAAGCTTCAGATCGTCGGGTTGGAACAGTACGCCGTCCGGTCCGAGAAGCCTCTGCGCCGCCTTCACTGCTTTCAGGCTTATGCTCATTCAAGCCGCCTAGAGCAATCCCCTCACGTAGTTGGTCACGTCAGAATCGCTCCAATCTTTGCTTTCCGCGTACTTTTTCATTACCTTGCCGTTTTTAATGATGTAGGTTTCCGGTATCTGAAAAGTGCCATAGCGTTCGCTGATGTCGCCTGCCGGATCCCAGGCAGTGTCGAAAGAGACCCGCACGCGTTGGAGAAAGTTCTGATACTTGCTGCGATTTTTGTCGATGCTGATGGCGACGACCTTGACGCCGGATTTTGCAAAACGCTTCTGGAATTGACTCAGCGACGGGATCTCCTGAATGCAGGGCGGGCACCAGGTTGCCCAGAAGTTCAGCACCAGAATCTTACCGCCGAACTGGCCGGGGGTGACTTGTTCCCCCGTATCGGTCTTGATGGAAAATTCGGGCGCAGAACCGCCCACCTTTGCCGAGGTATCGCGAAGGCTGTAGGCGATTAAACCCACAAAGCACAAGGTCAGGCCGACTAGCGCACCGCGAAGAACAGAATTCGTACTCACACTCCCACCAGTAATTCCCAGTATCTAATGCCCGCGCCGATTCATCCAATTGCGTGCCGATGTTCATCACCAGAAAGGCCGAATTTTCCGCTTCGCATGTTTGCCGTCTTAGTTCGCTGACCGACGAGCAGAATCGTGAGATCTATGGTTTGGATGCCAATCCGAACGGCCATGGGCACAACTATATTCTCGAAGTTACAGTGGAGGGCGATCCCGATCCGGTTACGGGAATGGTGATGGACCTGAAAGACTTGAAGCAGATTATGGAGGCGGAGGTGGTGGAACCGCTAGACCACCGTTTCTTAAATCGTGAAGTTCCTCCGTTCGACCGAATTGTGCCAACCGCGGAGAACCTGGCAGCCGAGATCTGGCGGCGACTGGAACCAAAGCTGGGAAGCGATCGCGCACGCTTGTCGAAAGTGAGACTTTGGGAGACCAGCGATCTCTATGTTGACATTAGCGGGGCCCAAGTAAACGGGGCAGCATGATTACCCTTACCCGGCGATACCGGTTTTCAGCATCGCACCGCTTGCATGCGGTCTCATTGAACGAGCAACAGAACGAAGAGCTGTATGGCAAGTGCAACAATCCCTTCGGGCACGGCCACAATTACATTCTCGACGTGTCTGTGGAAGGCCCTGTAGATGGGGATACAGGTAAGCTGCTGATCACCGGACAGCTCGACGAGCTGGTGGACCGCGCCGTGCTGAAGCATTTCGAGCATCGGAACATCAATCTCGATCTTCCAGAGTTTCAGAAGCTGGTGCCAACCACGGAGAACATTTCGGTCGTGATCGCGAGAATGCTAGCTGACGAATGGCCCTCCGCCATGCCGCTTACAACCTCACTATCTCGCCTGGCTGTAGAAGAGACTGCACGCAATAGTTTTGAAATTGTATGGAAGCGATAAACAGGGTCATCGAGTTTTATGTCTAAGTCGAAAGCGGCCGCAGGCGGTGCGGCGGTGCAGTTGAATGGCAAATCGAAGAGCGGCGATAAGCTGCTGAAGTTCCAGAAACCAGCGGAGTTGCATGGCAACCGGTCGATTGCCGAAAACATGCGCGATGTGCTGCTGGCGCTGGGAGAAGATCCGGAACGGGATGGCTTGGTCAAGACGCCGGAGAGGGTGGAACGCGCCCTTCAGTTTATGACCAGCGGTTACACCACGGACATTGAGCGCATCGTGAACGGCGCGCTGTTCGATGTACAGTATGACGAAGTTGTGATTGTTCGCGATATCGAGTTTTTTAGCATGTGTGAACACCACATGCTTCCTTTTTTCGGCAAAATGCATGTGGCTTACCTGCCCAAGAGCAAAGTCATCGGCCTGAGCAAAATTCCCAGGATTGTGGATGCTTTTGCGCGGCGGCTTCAGATTCAGGAGCGATTGACCCAGCAGGTTGCCGACTGCATCCAGGAACTGTTGGAGCCCCGTGGAGTGGGAGTGATCTGCGAGGCGCGCCACTTTTGCATGATGATGCGCGGAGTAGAGAAGCAGCATTCGGGCGCGATCACCAGCGCCATGCTCGGCGCATTCCGGACCAACAAGGAAACGCGGCACGAATTGTTGTCCCTGGTAGGGCAACGGTCTACTGTGATTTAGAATCGCGCCCGGTTCCCGCTCATGCTAGCATCGGGTCTATGAGTGACCAGTCCCGCCTATTCGAGGCCGGTCCAGACCTGTTTGGACGCACATGGAAAGTTCAATTCCGCTGGCTGCAGACCGGCATTTCCATCCGTCACGCAGATACCGTAGACGTGAAGTTTCTAGTAACGCAGGATGGAGGCGGATCGCCCGAGGAGAAGGTAATTGCTCTTCCCCATCCGGCCTTGTTGGATCTGACGAGGGCGAATGGCCGCAAACTTACCGACTCTTACTGCATGAGTCTGGCCGCCACTCATCTGACTTACATGATTGAGACTTCGGAAGACATGGATAAGACTTTGGTCACAGTCTCTCCCAAGGAATTGCGTACCTACGACGAGAGATTGTTTTCCGTTGGCGCAAAAAGCTAGAAAAACCTTGTAGCGTATCGAATCTGATTCATAGCCCCGAAAGGAATGTATGGTTAGCTGCCCCAAATGTAACACTGCGATTGACGTCGAAGAAGAAGACCTGGATGAGGGCGATGTCCTCTCCTGTGACGAATGCGGCGCTTCGCTGAAGGTCGCGAGCATGAATCCGGTAGAACTCGAAACCGAAGACGACGCCAAGAAGGACGACGACTTCGACGAGGACGATGACGATGATGAAGACGAGGACGACGAGGAAAGCGCCGAGGAGGAAGAAGATTGGCATTGAGCCGTCTTCACTGCCAGTTTGCTCTAGCGGCTTTGTTGCTCAGCGCTTCCACTGAGTCATATTCGGGACAGTTACAGCCTCCGGTAACTGGGCCTCCGGGAACCCCCAAAACGCGCACCATCGAGGGCCGTGTTTTGGATGAAAACGGCAATCCGGCTGCGGATGCGGTGGTGCTTTTAAAGGATACGAAGACCCTGCAGGTACGGTCGTACATAGCCGCAAAAGACGGCAGTTACCACTTCTTTGGCGTCAGCTCCGATATCAACTATGAAGTACGGGGGCAGGCCAACGGGCTGACTAGTAAACGCGAGACGGTTAGTGTCTTCGACAGCCATCAGATAGTGAAACAGGATTTAAAGTTAACTAAGAAGAAGACGGACAAATAGCTTCAATACCTCGGTATCGCTCCATCTACTTCCAAACTCCAGCGATCGATTCCGCCTGCAACGCTGAAGCAATTTGCAATCCCCTGATTCCGCAGCCAAGCCGCCACCTGCAGACTTCTGGCTCCGTGATGGCAAAGCAGAAGTAACGGCTTATCGTCAGCTAGAGCTTCCAATTGCTGCAATTGCGCCGGAATCGTATTCATGGGGATTAGCTCTGAGGATTCGATACGTGCAATCGCAAATTCTTCCGGTTCACGCACGTCTATCAGCGCCGCCCCATCCGCAGCCTGCATGTGCCGCCGCGCTTCTGCGGGAGTTACTTCTAAAGAATCTGCCATAACAGCAGGATCGCAAACTCGCGCAAACGATTGCTTTAGGCCAGCTTGCCTTTCTTGATGGTGCTTTCCATCACATCCGAAAAGGTGTCGATTTCTTCCAGCGTGGTGTATACGTTGGGCGTAATGCGAAGGCCCTGATATTCGCCGGGCATGACCACTCCGACAGTCCAGATGCGGTGCTTTTCCCAGAGGTAAGCGGCCAACTTCCGCGCCTCGAAGCCATCGATACTGATGAATCCGATGGCGCAGGACTGCTCCGGGTCTTCGCTGTTCAGGATCTTGACGCCGGGTAGATCTCTCAGCCGGTTGGACCATCTTTTCCTCAGGTAGCGGAAGCGTGCGGCTTTGCGCTCAGCGCCCAGGCTCTCGTGAAAATTCAGGGCTTCGGTAACGGCGTTGCGCTGCGAGGCAGGATGCGTTCCAATCTCCTCGAATTTGCGGATATTTTCCTGCATGGAGTCGGGGGCAGCCATCAGGGGCCAGATATTGGGGATTTTTTCTTTACGGACATAGAGCATTCCGGTGCCAATGGGCGCCAGCACCCATTTATGGAGCGAAGTGCCGTAATAGTCGCAATCCAGATCCTGATGGGTGAACGGGAATTGGGCAAAAGCGTGTGCGCCATCGACAATGGTTTCGATGCCGCGCGCGCGAGCCATTTGACAGATAGCCTTGACGGGGAAGATCTGCCCGGTGAGGTTGGTGATGTGGCAGATGTGGATGACTTTGGTTTGGGGAGTAATGTTCTCTTCGATACGCTTCGCCAGGAACTCCAAACCCGGAGGCGGGACGGGAAACGTAATTTGCTTTAGCTTAATGCCTTCCCGCCGTTCGCGCTGCTTCCAGGTGGTGATCATGCGGCCATAATCCTGGTTGGTGGTCAGTACCTCGTCGCCCGGCTTAAGTGTCATGCCCAATTGAACAGTCTCTAGAGCTTCGCTGGCGTTGCGGGTAATGGCGACTTCCTCGGTATCGCAGCCGAAGGTGCGCGCCAGGCGACGGCGGACCGTTTCGACGCCGGGATCGAGAACATTCCACATGTAGTAGGACGGGCTGAGATTCTCGATTTCCAGGTAGCGGATCTCGGTGTCCATAACTACCTTCGGGGCGGGAGAAACGCCGCCATTGTTCAGGTTGATCATGTTTCGATCGACCGTGAAAGCGTGGCGGACGTTGAACCAGAAGTCCTCGTCGCGCGCCATGGTGTCGGCCGGTCTTCCGCCCGACTTGACTATTGCTTCCTGCGCGAAAGCGAGCCCATTGGGCCGCAAGATGGGGCCGGAAACTGCTAACGCTCCAGCTGCGCTGCGGAAAAACCGTCTTCGATCCATGTTCTACAGTAAACGGATCGAACCAGCCGGTTCAACAACAAAATATCTTTACAGGTCTGAAATCAGGCGGCGGCAGCCTGAAATTGGGCTCCACTGCGATTGCGAAACAGGTGCGGATCACTTTGCAGGGCAGCCTGCATAGCGTAAATGAACAGCAGTTCGTTGTGTAAAGCGGCGGCACAGGAGTCGCACGAGATGAGGTGGGCTTCGAAAACTTTCTTTTCCAGGCGGGTGAGACGCCGGAAGTGGAAGTTTTCCATCATTTCTTCTGTGAAATGCAGGCTGGAGAGCGGCGAATTCTCCTGCGGAGAATGATCTTCGAGAGACCAGCGGGAGCGCAACTCGTCACACCCCGATCGGGATAGCGGATCTTTTTGTTTCGCAATTGCAAACAAACAGGCGTTGCAATTGCCGACATGCTCGTGCAGCGTTTCGGGAGTAGAAAGATTTGGATTCATGGCAGCTCGAACTCGCTACTTCAGTGTACGTGAATTTGCCGCCCTCTTCCATGCCAGATATATCTGGGCGAGAGAAACCGAAAGTCCAGGGAAGAGCCGCCGAATCAGAAGTTCAGTTTCGCTCCCAGCTGGATCACCCTGGTGGTGATTCCGGAGACGCCGCCGCCAATAGTTCCGAAAGTGGCCGACTTGAGATTGGTCTCGACGGTAGTGGGATGCCTCTAGGCCTGAGCCTGCGTCCGTCTGTGACGTTGGGCCCTCGAACTTCTAATCGTTTTGATCAATGACCATGCTCCAAGCCCAAGTGCGCAGAGCAGAATACTCCAACACCAGGGACGAAAATATAAATCAGTTCTGCTTGAGAAGGGTAGAACAACAATCGCTAGGGCAATGCTGGCAGCCGAAACGCCACGCCGCAAACCCCGCTTCTGCGGGAGATAAGGAACCAAATTTTTTACCGCAACGATGCAGAATATAGCTGGCACAAGAAGCATAGGTGCCATCAGATAGCGCACTCCAAGATGTGTGCCAAAGAGCTGGGATAAAGAGGTAAAGGCAAATTGAATTCCGATGGGCACGGAAGGACGCCAGTAGAGTCGAGCCCCAGCGATTTTGGCTGAAGCTATCGAGATCGCAGACAATGACAACGGCAGCCATACACCTAAGGCTCCGCTGATCCAGGCTACCTTTCGCGATAGATTTTGGCGAGCCAATTGAAGCGCGACGAAGCTGACAGGGGTCGCTGATAAACATATCCCCTTACAGACACTACCAAGATCATTCAGGCCATTGTCATCAGACAAGTGCTTATTAAGTGAGTGAAGTCCTTCCTTCTGGAGAAACAACGATGTGATGACAGCAAAAAGTCCGATGACTCCGAGTGCAATACAAAGGACCTGAGTACGATTTTCGCCGAAGTAAACTGCAAGGCCTAAGATCAACAAGGTCAGAACGGTTAACGCAACCCTGAAGCTTTGATCATTAGTGACGAAGTTCGGGATGATAAGGCGCCCGGCGATCTCGGCGAGTTGATAGGCCGAGACTATTGCCCCGGTGATGAGCCATCCCACAAGACCAACAAGCAGAATCCTGAGACTCGTTCCTTCTGCTTTGGTAGCCTCACCTCCATAAAGAATCGGTAAGACATGACAAAGGATCGCCGCCAGCGCGGCCATTCCGCTTACCGCAAGGGTGAACGAGACGGGATCGTCGGCTGGCCATGCCTGTTCTCCAGAAAGAAGCCACGTGGGCACAGAGAAGAATACCGCTGCCTCCATACCCACGGTCAGCCTCAAATTCAGAGTCGTCGATACGGTCAATCTAACCGTGGGTTACAGGTCCCCGGAGAATTTCCGTCGCCATTGATGCTGACAGCATTGTCCGATTACACTATCGATAGTGTTCCAAAAGGCCTGCCTCGATCCAAGATGAACAACGGAATATTTATCCCGACAAAAGAACCACCGGAGGCAAAGAATTGTTGCAATGCCGATGTTGTTTGTCCAGCGGGCATCAGTCCACCGACGGATAGATGATCCAGAAACTCTGTAGTGTTCCACTCTCCGTTACCTATTCCGTTATATCCGTAAAGGATTTCCCTGATGTCAATATCTCCCGACCAAGGCTGCCTGAGATTATCGTAAACGCGATATCGGCGGTGCCTAACCCAGTTAGCAGATAAAGAGTCGCCTTGTTGGCCGCAATCTTGAATGACGGAGGCATAAACAGGGAAGCGATAGCTTGGAACCTGCTGTTTTTGCGCATAATTTGCAGCCATTGCAGCTCTAATCTGCGCATCCCAGTCGTGAACGATCTGACGCCGCTGATCTGGTGTTGTATTCGCGAATGAATCTCCCTCGTTGAGGTAAGAGTCATCAGGTGAAGGTATGGTGGTTGGGTCGTCTGGTCCATCGAGTTCAGCGACAATTGTTGTGCCAAGGTATAGATATTGCGTCACGACATACGCAGGGCCGCCAGACGGGCCATACGTGGCATTGCCTCCGTAGCCTCCTGGCAAAAATCCAAAGCCGTAAGGATTCGAAAACTCGTCCCCGCCGCCGTCGGTAAACGCATAGCTGGCGATTAGGTAATGATCTGTCTCAAGTTGATAATCACTTAGAGATACAGATGGCGCGCTCATGTAGCCATCCGCGATCGCCCGGCCCGTTGCACTTCCAGCGCGGATTTGATTCTGGTTTTCGAATAAATAACCCGCACTGTACGTTCCGTAGTAAAGGCTGGCAACATAATCCAACTCGGTTGCGGAATATGTTTCTGCCGCGCCGTTGGCGACGGATATCACCGAGACCCCAGCTACAGATTGTCCAAAAGAAACAGTTGAAGTAAAAAGGCAAGCGCAAATCAAACTAGCAGTCATGCACAATGACTTAATCATTGGCGGCCTCCGACTTGAATGAATGGTTCTGGCTTAGACCGTTGGGGATTATGATCGCGAGGAATACTCACCGGGCTCAGCGTGACACGGGAAGCGAACTCTGAGTCTAGATAAGCATCTAGACTTACACGCGATGTCGGGCTCAATTGGTTCTTCAAAGCACAACGTGCTGATTAATCAACGTATCCCTCTGTTGCTGCAGGGATCGTAGTTGAGCAACTGGGGCTGCTATTTGGCTGCGCTCAATTGAACCTGCTTTGGCTACATCCGACTTGAACTTCGTTGTCAGCGCTCTAGCCTGTTGATCCGGAATATTGAGGGCTTGATCAAGAGCATCGGCAGCATGTAGCACTGCTGCTGCTTCACTTGCATTCAGGCCTGCTTTCGATACGTACTCTGGCGCAGCAGTTGGCGGCTTTTGTGGGCTAGAATTTCGAGCCTTCGCATATCGGAGGAACAGTCTGTAGAGTGTAGCCCTCGGGACTGCTGGCGGTTTTGCATTCTGAGTGGTTGGTACAACTGCTTGGGATTGAATCCCAGGACTCTGTCCAAAACTCGGAGCCACAGCTATAGCAAGCAGGCTCCACATTGTTGCAGTGCGTGAAAGTTGCATAACTAAGCAGAATTTATCAGAGCTTCTTCGTTAAGGCAAGTTAAATTCTGAAAACTAAATTCCGAAAACATTTAAGATGTTTTTCTAGGAAGTTGAAATGCCTCTAAATTTGCTGGTCATTTGAGATCAAGGCTCAGCGTCGACAGGAAGCACACAAAGACACGTAAAGGCGATGTCAAGGTCAGGAGCCTACGGGCAGTCAGCACGGACATCCTCCCTAAAAGAGAACTTGTTTTAGATTAGGTTTGAATCGAACTGGTGTCAAACACGATACCGCAAACGGCGCCTTTTTCACCAGATGCTCCTGCAGAGTATGAAGGCAGTCTGGTGAAACGGAGGCGCAGAGTCACGGGAGGGAAAAATCCCGTCCCTGCCGGCCGGAGATCTCCACATCGCATACATAGCGAAGGAAGTTGCGGAGTTTGATCGCGGGGACGTTCGCGCACTTGGAAGTGTCTCACTTTTGCGGCTCGAGAGAGTATATATTCACCACATGAAGATGGTCCTGGCAGTTGCATTTTTAACAGTGGGAGTAATCCAGTTACGGGCCGGTGACTTGCCGGCGACCCGCCACCCTGCGATGAAGTGGGGCGACACGGAACGCCGGGGAGTGCCCTTTTCGAAAGATCCATCGGTGGTCTGGTTTGGGGGCCGGTATCTGCTCTACTACTCGATGCCGCCATTCGAGGATGGCCGGAAAGCTTCCGGTTGGGCCATCGGGATTGCGGCCAGCAAGGATCTGGTTCACTGGTCGCGAGTGGGGCAAATTGTGCCGGAGGCGTCTTACGAAAAGAACGGCCTGGTGAATGGGCGGGTGATCAGGCTGGATGGAAAACTGCACCTGTTCTATAACAGCTATGGCAATGGGGCGAAGGATTCGATCTGCCATGCGGTTTCGAGCGACGGCCTGCATTTCGAACGCGACCCCAGCAATCCGATTTTGCGGGCCGAAGGCAGCTGGAATAACGGCCGCGCCATTGATTGCGATGTGGTGTTGTTCAAGGGTAAACTGTGGCTCTACTTCGCGACGCGCGATCCCAGCGGCAAAATACAGATGCTGGCAGCGGCAACAGCTGATGCTCATTCCGGCTTCGGGCGCGCGGCGTGGAGCTTAGCTGGTGACGGTCCGATTCTGCGGCCGGAACTGCCGTGGGAGACGCGCTGCATCGAGGCGCCGTCGCTGGTAGCGCGCGGCGATGAGCTTTTCCTTTTCTATGGCGGCGGGTATAACAACGATCCGCAGCAGATCGGCTGCGCGAGAAGCAAAGACGGGATCCATTGGACCAGGCTTTTCAAGCAGCCGCTGATCCCGAATGGTGCGCCCGGTTCCTGGAACTCATCCGAATCTGGGCATCCGGGTTGGTTCCGCGCGCCTGACGGCCAGGAATACCTGTTCTTTCAGGGCAACAATGACCAGGGGCATAGCTGGTCGCTGTCGTGGGTGAAGCTCGGCTGGAAGAACGGCATTCCTTTCGTCTATTAGGGAGCCTTGCCGTCGCCAATGCTAGCGCGGTGGCGTCCACAAGACGGGCTGGCGATACGGATAGTTGCGGATGGCCTCGAGCGCGGTCGGATTCGGGTTCAAGGTCTTCCAGAGCGCGATATATTTTGTGTCGTCGAAAGCCAGGCCTCCGAATAGCAGGCTTTGCTGGCGTAGCGGCCATTGATCGAAATACATCACATCCGGCGGATAGGGCCAGGTTTTTTTGTCCTTAATAAAGGGAAACATAAACGCGAGGCCGCGGGCCATGCTTCGGCCATCGGGTAATGCAAAGCTCCAGAGGTTGTCGTCCGGAGTGGACACCGACTGGCAGATTCCGGACATGACTTCGAGATTGAAAAGCGAATAGCTGTAGGGCTTGGTGCGGCGCAGTTCCTGTGGGAAGCTGCCGTTCTGCGCCATCTGATTGGGAAGCAGGATGGTCTTGAATCTGCGGCGGCATTCCGCGGTGAGCGCGGCGTTTCCGGTGAACAGACTGAATTCGGCGGCCTGTGCCACCCAACAAGTAGCGTGATTGTTTTTGGTGTCGCGCTCTTCGATGCCGTTTTTAGAGGTGGTCATCCAGCGCAGGTAGTCGGCAAACCACTGGCGCAGGCCGCGCATTTCATCGCGCGAGAGAGATCCGGAAGCTTCCAGGACAGTGGCCGAGCGGGCCACTTCAACTAACTGAAGCGTATCGATGATGCCGATTCCCCGCCCGGTGGTGCGCCCGTGGATGGCCTGGGCGTATTGCAGATTGGGGTTCATGGCGGTGTCTTTGGCGAGAAACCAGGCGCGCAGGTGAAGCGCGGCGCGATCGGAATAGCGGCGCTCACGAGTGAGCAGCCAGGCGGCCGCCAAGGCTGGCGCCTGGACGCTGAGGCTCATGAGCGCGTCACGATGCGCGCTGAAATTGCCGGGGTTCGACATGCCATCCCGCTGCACGTAAGGGCCTTCGGGATCTTTTGGATCGGGCCACCAGTAATCGCCTTCGGAGAAGTAGTCATGCAGACCGCCCGCGCTGCGCGTGGACCTGGCTGCGGTTACGGTAACAGGCTGCTGGTCGAGATATTGATTCGCCTGGCCTACGACGCGCGGCCGCTCGAATGCCCGCAAGTCGAAGCTGCCGGTGGAGGCGCGGGCGATTGGGGCAATCCCAAAAAGATCCGGGCCGAAGAGCGCCGGAGTGTATAGAAATGTTCTGCGCGTAGCGGCGGGCATCGGAAGATGTTATCAGCCTGGTTTTAGCCGAGCGTGGCGGCCACGTGGGGATGGCCCAGGCGGCATTCTTCATGCACCGCTTGTACGGCTCGTTCGAGGCCATCCAGCCGGACGATGATGCCGATAGTGATTTCGCTGGATCCCTGGGCTATGGCAATGATGTTGATGCGCTCGCGCGAGATGGCCGTGAAGACGCGTCCAGCAAGTCCGGGCGTTCCGCGCATTCCTTCGCCGACCACCGCCAGCAGGCCGATATTTTCGTCAACCTCAATCGGCTTGAGATAGCCATGGGCCAGTTCAATCGACAGGTTGGCGGTGAGCGCTTCGAGAGCGGAATCGATGTCATGCTTGCGGACCAGGAAGCAGAAGCTCTGGCGATAGCTGGAACTGCTGAAGACCAGGATCTCTACATTTGCAAGCGCGAGAGCATCGAGAGCGCGCGCCATCACTCGGGTACCGCTGAGCACCGCGCTGGCGGGTTCCATGGAGATTAGCGCCACGTTCGACATGGAAGTAACGGCGCGCACGCCTTTCGGTTCCGGAAAATGGCTGACGATCTTAGTACCCGGCTTTTCCGGGGCGAAGCTGTTCTTGCTCCAAACCGGAATCTGCTTTTCGATCAGCGGCGCGAGAGTGCGTGGATGCAGCACCTTGGCTCCGTTATAAGCGAGTTCGGCGGCTTCCGCGTAGGTTACCTGGTCGAGCACGGCAACGCCGGAAACAAAGCGAGGGTCGGCTGTCATAATGCCATCCACGTCGGTCCAGATCCACAACTCGACGGCGTCGAGCGCGGCGGCAAGGATAGCAGAGGAAAAGTCCGATCCGCCGCGTCCAAGGGTAGTCGGCCTGCCGTCTTCGGTCGCGCCGTTGAAGCCGGTTACGACAGGAATTATCTCCTTCTCGAGCAACGGAAGCAGCTTGCCGGCGCAGCGGGTGCGAGTGGGTTCCATGCGCGGCGAGGCATTGCCGAATACGGAATCGGTGACTACGATTTCGGCGGCATTCACCGCCACGGCGGCCACGCCGGTCGATTGAAGATATTCCGCGAACAGGCCGGAAGACAATCGCTCGCCGACGGAAAGAGCTTCGTCGACAGACCGCGGCGGACGCTCCCCCAGCATGAGAATGCCGTTGGCGATGCGGCCGAACTCCGCTATCAGCGATTGGATAATTTCGATTGCCGTCTGATGGTGACGCGAGCCGGCATCGAAAAGCTCGGAACAGGTCTGAATATGACGGTGCAGCAGCGCCTGAATGTTCGATTCGACGCCATCACGATCGCCACCTTCGGCGCGGCGCATGGTGTCCAGCAGCAGGTCGGTGACTTTCGACATGGCGGAAACAACTACCGCGATGGCATGCCTAGAAGTCTCCTTTGCCACCAATGCGGCCGCAACCCGCATGCGTTCGGCATCACCCATGCTGGTGCCGCCGAACTTCATTACTAAGAGACTCTTCAAGAGGAAAGTTTACCTGCCTGCGGGGTTGCTCAGAGAACGGCGGATGTGTAATTATTCATAGTAGTGAATAAAAATTCACCAGGAGGACGCTGGGCTGTGGCTGCACAACTTCAACATACGACGGACCTGGATGCCGTAACAAACTTCCGGCACGATCTTGATGTTTCGACAGAGCAACTAAAGAGACTGTTGGAGCTGACAGTGCAAGTGAAAGCGCAGCGGCGGCGGTTCGAGACTGCCTTGAAGGGCAGGTATGTCGCGCTGCTGTTCGAGAAACCATCGCTTCGCACGCGCATGACATTTGAATTGGCTGTAAAGCAGTTGGGCGGCGATTGCGTGACGCAAATCGGCATGGTGGGCGGACGGGAACCGCTGAAAGACGTGGCGCGCAATCTGGCTCGCTGGACGGACGCGATTGTGGCGCGGACCTTTGAACAGCAGACGATTGACGAACTGGCGCGGTGGTCGGGATTGCCGGTGGTGAACGCTTTGAGCGACATCTATCATCCTTGCCAGGCGCTGGCGGATGTATTCACTCTTCAGGAGCATTTCGGACGCTCGCGCCCGCTGAAGCTCGGATATGTGGGAGACGGCAACAACGTTATTCATTCGCTGATGCTCTGCGCGGCCCGTTTGGGAGTCGATTGCACTGTTGCAACGCCGCAGGGATATGAGCCGCATGAACACATCGTTAACCTGGCGCGGGAGCTCGCAGCGGAATCGGGGACAGCGGTGGAGTTGACCAACGACCCGGCTGAAGCTGCGCGAGGCGCACAAGCGATCTATACGGACGTCTGGGCCAGCATGGGTCAGGAAGACGAAGCGGAAGAACGCAAACGGATTTTTGCGCCTTACCAGGTGAATGAAGCGCTGATCGCAAAGGCGGCCCCGGAGGCCGTGTTCATGCACTGCCTTCCGGCAAAGCGCGGCTTAGAAGTAACGGACGAGGTGATGGAGAGTCCGCAGTCAGTGGCGTTCGATCAAGCGGAAAACCGGCTGCATGTGCAGAAGGCGCTGCTGTTGACGCTCTTGCGGTAGACAGGTTTTTCACGATATTAAATGATTAAAGTAACGGCGAAGAAAGTTGCACTGGCCTATTCAGGCGGTCTAGACACATCGATTATCATTCCCTGGCTGAAGGAAAACTACGGCTGCGAAGTGGTAGCGGTTTGCGGGGACATCGGGCAAGGCGGAGAAGAGCTGGATGGGCTGAAAGAGAAGGCTTTGAAGACTGGCGCTTCGGAAGTGCATGTCGAGGACATGCGCGAAGAATTCGTCACCGATTACCTCTGGAAGCTGGTTCGTTCGGGAGGCGTTTACGAGCACAAGTATCTGCTGGGAACATCAATCGCGCGGCCCTTATTGGCCAAGCGGCAGGCTGAAGTAGCGCTGGCGACCGGATGCGATGCGCTGGGGCACGGCTGCACGGGCAAAGGCAACGACCAGGTTCGATTTGAATTGACTTACAAAGCGATTGCGCCCGAATTAAAGGTGATTGCTCCGTGGCGCGAATGGGACATCGTCTCGCGCGAAGACGCCATTGAGTATGCGGCCGCGCACCAGGTGCCGATAGCGCAATCAACCACGAAGATCTATAGCCGCGACCGCAATATCTGGCACATTTCACACGAAGGCGGTGAACTGGAAGATCCAGCGAACGCCGCGCCGGATCACATCTGGATGTTAAGCAAGAGCCCAGCGGAAGCGCCCGATAGACCGGCGGAAGTAACGGTCGGCTTCGAGGCTGGAGTGCCGGTATCGCTGAACGGCAAGACCGGTTTGAGCGGCGTCGACCTACTGCAGCAGTTAAACGAGTTGGGCGGCGAGCACGGCATAGGGCGCATCGACTTGGTGGAGAATCGCTTCGTCGGCATGAAATCGCGCGGCTGTTATGAGACGCCGGGCGGGACCATCTTGATGGCGGCGGTGCGCGAACTGGAGGCTTTGACCCTCGACCGCAGCACGCTGCATTACAAGCAAAAGCTGGCGCTCGACTACGCAGAGATGGTTTACAACGGGCTCTGGTTTACCCCGCTGCGCGAGGCGCTGGATGCCTTCTTCGCAAAGGTTTCCGAGCCGGTAACGGGTGAGATAACGATGCGGCTCTACAAAGGCAATCTGGAACCGGTGAGCCGGAAGAGTCCGAACTCGCTTTACAGCCTGGACATTGCCAGCTTCACGATGGGCGAAAGCTACGACCAGAAGGATGCGCTCGGCTTCATCAATATCATCGGGCTGCCGATAAAGGTGGAGGCTCTGCGCGATAAGAAAGCCGGACAGAAGCAGCGATGAAGCTGTGGGGCGGGCGATTCGCGGCGGGACCTTCGGAAGTGTTCGAGCGGTTTTCGGAATCGCTGCATTTCGACAAGAAGCTGCTGGAAAGCGATATAAAAGGATCGCAGGCTTTTGCGCGGGCGCTTGCGAAGCAGAAGATCTTAACGGGCGAGGAAGCGGAACGCCTGGTGCGGGCCTTCGACGAGATTGCCGCGGAAGCGCGAGACCCGAACTACTTCAACGGCGCGGCGGACGAGGATGTGCATACCTTCGTCATCCGCAAACTCGGCGAAAAGGTGGGCGGTCTAGCGGCTAAGATCCATACTGGCCGGAGCCGTAACGAGCAGGTCTCGCTCGATTTGCGACTCTATCTGCGCGCCTCCGCTGTGAAGATCGTCACAGACCTGGAGGCGCTGTCGAAGGCTCTGATCGAGCTTGCACGCAAATACCCGGACGCAGTGATTCCGGGCTACACGCACTTAAGGCGTGCGCAGGCGGTGCTGTGGCCCCATTATCTGCTCGCTTATGTGGAGATGCTCGCTCGCGACAGGGAGCGAATGCAGCAGGCGCAGGCGCGGATCGATGTCCTGCCGCTAGGTTCGGGGGCGCTGGCCGGCAGCGGTTTTGCTTTCGATCGCGCGGCAATCGCGGGCGACCTGGATTTTTCGCGAATCACACGCAACAGCATGGACGTTTCGGGAGATCGTGACTTCGCGCTCGATTTCCTATATGCCTGCAGCACCACCATGCTGCACCTCAGCCGCCTTGCTGAAGACTGGATTCTCTACTCCAGCGAAGAGTTCGGCTGGCTTACGCTGGGCGACGGCGTCACCAGCGGATCGAGCTTAATGCCTCAGAAGAAGAACCCCGATTCGCTAGAACTCATCCGCGGCAAGACGGGGCGTGTATTCGGAGATCTGACGTCGCTCTTCATTACCATGAAGGGCCTGCCGATGACCTATAACCGGGACATGCAGGAGGACAAAGAGCCGCTTTTCGACGCGGCGCAGCAGACGAGCAGTTCGCTGCTGATGATGGCCGCGGTGGCGGAATCAGTGGTGCTGGATGCCAAGCCCCCGATGGCCGCAGCGGAAGAGAGTTGGGTGGTGGCGACAGATTTGGCGGAGGAGCTTGCACGTAACGGAGTGCCCTTTCATCAGGCGCACCAGCTAGTTGGCCGATTGGTGCTGGAGAGCGCCGAAACCGGGAAGAAACCATCTGATTGGACGGGAGAGTCGCTGGCTGCTTTTGCTGCCGAATTTACTCCGGATATGGCGAGATTCCTGAAACCGCTGGAGGGCATGAAGACGCGTGAATTGCCGGGAGGAACGGGCCCCCGCGCAGTTGCCCGGGCGCTGGATGAAGCGGAGGCGCGTTTAACCGGTAAATAGCGGGCGAGAACGGAAGAAGCTTTATGAATAAGAGCTTTCGGCAAGGCCAGATTCTGAAAATCATCCGGAAGCAAGAGATTTACACGCAGGATGAGCTGGGGCGCGAACTGGGCCAGTTCGGAATTCAAACCACCCAGGTGACCCTGTCGCGCGACATGCGAGAGTTGGGCCTGGTAAAGACAGCCGAAGGCTACCGGCAGCTGGTGGCGGAGCCGAGCCGGACGCCGCTACGCGATGTGGCGAACGAGTTCCTGCTGGACATTCGCGTGGCTCAGAATCTGGTGGTGCTGCAGACGTCGCCGGGCCATGCGAGCACCCTGGCGGTGACTATCGACAGACAGGACTTGGACGACGTGATGGGGACCATTGCGGGCGACGACACGGTACTGGTAATTACGCCGCACGCGGAAGCGGCAGACCGGTTCCGTCAGCAATTAATGGATCTGATTTCGGCTTAGTGGGAATGGCCGTGGTGCGCATCGGCCATCAACTGGCAGCCGCAGTCGGAGAGAACACAGGGGCAGTGTTCAAACTGCACAGTCGTGTGGTGAATGCCGAACCCGGAGAGGACTTTTTTGATCCGCCCCAGAATGGCTTCACTGGCGGAAGGCGGAACATCATCGATCACTACATGGGAACTGAGCGCGTGAGTGTTCGATCCCAGACTCCAAACATGTACATCGTGAACGTCGACCACGCCATCCACCTTGCAGAGAGCCGCTGTGATGACGTCCAGGTGCATGCCGCGCGGTAAACCTTCCAGCAAAATGTTCATCGATTCCCGCGTAATGTCCCAAGCCGTGTAGATGATGAAGATGCCGAGCAGAATCGACAAGACCGGATCGATATAAGTAATGCCCGTGTAGCGAATCACGATGGCGCCGGCAATAATCGCCAATGCACCCACTGCGTCACCGGCCATGTGAATGATGGCGGCACGGATGTTCAGATCGCTCTTATCGCCGCCCCGGCTTAGCACAACTACGATAGCCGCATTCACCAGCAGCCCAATTCCGGCTACCACCAGCATGGTTGTGTCGTTGGGCAATTCAGGATGGATCAGCCGGACAACCGCCTCCCAGAAAATGGCGACCGAGATAATCAGCAGCGTACACGCGTTTACGAAAGCGGCCAATACGCCGGCGCGCCCGTATCCATAGGTCTTGCGGCCATCGGCAGGTTTGCTCTGCAAATAGAAGCCGAGAGCCGCCAAGCCCAGCGCGAGCGCATCGGTAAAGTTGTGCCCCGCGTCCGAGAGCAATGATAAACTGTGGGCGCGAAAGCCGGCAATCGCCTCAAAAACGGTAAACCCTAGCGTGGCAGCGAGGGAACAGTATAATAGCCAACCTGTTTTCGGGGCGTGGTGATGGTTATGAGACAAGCGCTGGAAACCCCTACTTTTAATCTACGATAGGAAGCCCTGCCGGCAGAGAAAGTATTACTGCGGAGGCTTCTCGCCCGGCTTGAGGAGCGAGGGTGTTTTCTTCTCGCTCTTCTCATCCTTGCCGGCGGCTTTCTGGCGTTCTTTTACCTCTTTAGATGGCATGGCAGCTTCGCGTGTCTTCTTTTCCTGCGCATCTGCGGCTTCTAAACTCATTTTGCGCTTGTTGGCATCCTCGAGAGACAAGTCGTGGCTGTCCGTCGTGGTGTCGATGGCTTCGGTTAGCACGAACTTGAAGCGGTCGAAGTCTTTCGGCGGCGCATCGGCGATTTTGCCGAGTTGCTCGATAAAGCCTTTTTCCGCGCTGATAACCGCCAGCATGCCCTTGTCGAGCGGCACGTTTTGGCGGAGCGCGTTATCGGCGACCGAATCGATGGCTTCGATAATCCGCCGGTAGTCGTCGAGTGAGTCATGTATAAAAATGCTCCGGCCCGGCTTCTCCTTGGCCAGATACTGGCTAATGAGATCGAGGCGTTGTTTCGCGAAGTGAATGTAAAGCAGCAGGCGATCGTTCGGTTCCTGCGCTTCCCGGACCTGCTCAACCTCATTGGTGGTTAGAAAGTCGCGATCCTGGGCCGGGGCAACGAAACAGAAGCCGGCAAGCAGGAGAAACGTTGAGCACGGGCGCAGGTAATTCATTTCCTCATCACTCCTTCGAGCAGTTTGTCGTGAACTTCGGCCAGATGGCGATTGACTTGTTCCGCCCATCCCCGGTCATCGAATCTAAGATCGTCCACCAGCCCCGAGAGACGTCTCTGCAGGTGAGCCACCTGAATTTCAGCTCGCTTGTAGAGCCTCGACTTCCGTTTCATAGCAAGCGATGCTACGGTTTCGTCGAGAGCCTTGGACATAATGTCGAGTCCGGTGTCACCGTCGCTAATTTCACCTTTCGCATAGGCAGCCTTGGCGGCATCGAACTGCGATTCCGCCAGCATCAGGGCTTTCTCGGCGCGCTTTCCCGGATCCGTTTCAGCCTTCAAGTCCTCGAGCGGCGATTGAGCGGCTAAACACAATGCCGGCAGCATTACAAGACAGGCAAAGGGAAAGGCCATCATGACGACTCAGCTGGAAAGGACCGTAAGGTGCTCTTGAGGGCGACGGCTCTGTGGGCCATCTCAGAAACAGTCATCGTCTAATTCAAACTGTACTACTCCAAACTGAAGTAGCTCGATCCAGCCTTTCCCTGACAGTAAGAACGCTCGGCGCAAATGGTTGAAACTTCCTCGTTCGCTGCCGATGGTTCTAGTCTTCCATTTCTTGTGTTTGATGCAGGTAGCGAATTGACCAGGGGCCTGACTCGCGCCGGTATCACCAATTACGTGAATATAAATCCCAATTTGGCAGGGAACGTAACCGATGCGCTTTTCGACCGTTCCGTTTATAGCGCATTCCTGATTGCGTCCGATACCAGCTGTGGCGGATGTGACAATAACGCCACCTCGTCGGCAAACATAAATGCTCACACGGGAGCCATAGCGGATTATCTAAACGCGGGAGGGGGGATAGTCGCGTTCGCGGGCGCAAGCAACACTGATTACCGGTTTCTTCCTCAGACGGCTTCTTCGGTGGGAGGCGCTCCGAACCGAGGCTACAGCCAAACGGCGGTTGGAGCCGCTTTAGGCATTCCGGCTGTCAATGACGATGAAACACATAACCTGTTCTACACACCAGGAACAGGTGGAACATCGGATGCGTATCAGATGGCTGAAATCAATGAAACCGGGAACGGGACCATTATGGGACCGAACGCGGCCACCACGCTTGTGTGCGCGGGATGTACTACTAGCGGTGGAGTAATCATCCCCGGAGGCGGCGTCGATCCTTGTCCAGAACCAAGTTCGATTTTCCTGTCATTGGCTGGCCTGGCAATGGTAGGCCTGTATCTGATGCGTAAGAAATTTTCTGCGCTTGGGTAAAGAGCAAGATCCGATTCTGATTGTTCTTGCAGGAACCAACCTCGGGCGTTCAGTGAAGGCTGCCGGTTAGGTCTCGGACGCTTCGTTGGCAGATTCGCGACTATTCGCTAAAGCGTTGGCTTCGCGTTGGAGATGAGTCAGGTTGATGCCTTCTACTGCCAGAGCGATGAAGCCGATGGCAATCAGCGGCAGCGTGACCACGCCCCACAATATGAGAGAAAAGCGTTTCGCGAGAGCCGCTCCCAGGCCGAACATAATAAGCGTTTGCGCGGTCACCCATTGGAATGAACCGAGATTGCCTGGCGCCTGCGGAACGATGCTGCTGAGGCGGAGCAACACCAGCATGGTGAACGAGGCGGTCCACGGAACATCCAGGTTTACGGCGGCGACGACGCTGTAAAGGGGGATCATCTGCCCCATCATGTAGCAGCCGCTGATAATGAACGAGAAGTAGAGATAGCGCGAGTGGCCGATAAGGTGAAGATCTTCAATGAGGACATTCAGCCACTTTGGCCACCGGTAGCCAAAAATTGTTTTGAAGGCTCGTGTGCGGGCATACATAGCAAAAGCCAGCAGCAGGCTGAGCGCAACGATAATGATGCCCAGAATATAGCCTCCCTTGACCAGTACGCCGGGCAGACGGCCCATTTGAAGCGTGAAAAAGAAACACACCATCAGCCAGACGCCGTCGAAGATGCGCTCGATCAGGGCCGAAGCGAAACTGACCGATATGGGCAAGCCGCTGGTTTTGGAAAGCAGAAAGCAGCGAATCAGTTCTCCTGCTCGCAGCGGAAGCACCTCGTTGGCGAACAGCCCGACATAGATCGCTTCCACGCATTGCGCGAAGGGAATCTTCTGGACCGGGGTCAGCAGGAGCTTCCAGCGCAGGCCATGGAACAGATACACACAGACGTCGGAGATGACCGCGATCGCCACCCACCTCCAGCGCATGTGGCGAACTTCGTTCCATAAGCTCGGGAGATCCGCGTCGTTCAGGACCCAGATCAGGCACAGCAGCGAGAGCACGTTCGTGAGAATGATTAAGATCCAGGAACGGACCTTGCGGTTACGCTCGACGCGCGTTGTTCCGGCCGCGGATTGGCTGCTCAAATACCCTCGTCATAAAGCTCCATTGGGACTCTGTGGGACGGGTGAAACCCAAATGAAATAGTGCGAATATACTGCCCGTTGACGCTTGCACGATCTCCCTCGCCCGTTACCTTTATACCTGCCCGGAAACCGTGTAAAGGCCCATGGCTTCTTTCGTCTTCTGCAAAGTATCTTCGGTAATCGGGAGAACACGGTCACGGCCTTCGTTCAAGACGCTGCCGATATAGGAAGGATCGGAAGTGATCTCGCGATACCGCCGCTGAACCGGCTCGAGACTGGCGATGACTGCTTCCGCGATCCGCTCCTTGAAATCTCCATAACGCAGACCCGCAACTGAAGCGATGGTAATGGATGGATCGCAAGCCTGCCCGATGCTCAGGAGATTCGCGATGCCCGGGCCCATGGTTTCGGGATCGACAGCGGGTGCGGAGTCGGTGGTGGCGCGGTTGATCTTCTTGGTGATGGTTTTCGGATCGTCCAGCAGATTAATGGCGTGACCGGCGCCCCCGGCTGATTTGCTCATCTTCTGCGTGGGATCGTCAAGGCCCATGATGCGGGCGCCAACGGCAGGCAAACGAGTGGCGGGCACAACGAACGTTTCGCCATAGAGCGAATTGAAGCGGGCCGCTATGTCGCGCGTCAGTTCAAGGTGTTGCGATTGGTCGTCGCCAACGGGCACGATGGCGGCCTGATAGAGCAGAATGTCGGCGGCCATCAGGACCGGGTATTGCAACAGTCCGGAACCGACGGTCTCCTGTTTCTCCGCTTTGGCTTTGAACTGAGTCATGCGATAAAGCCACCCTAAGGGCGTCACGCAGGTGAGCAGCCAACTTAGCTCCGCGTGTCCCGGAACGCTCGATTGCGCAATGACGGACGATTGCCGGGGGTCAATGCCGGCCGCCAGGAAGAGCGCCGCCGTCTCCCGAATGGACCGCGCGAGGTCTTGCGGGCGCTGATAGAGGGTTATCGCGTGCAGGTCGACGATGCAGAAGATGCACTCGTATTCGTGCTGAATGGCAGCCCAATTCTTGAGGGCTCCGAGATAGTTGCCGATATGCAAAGTGCCGCTGGGCTGTACGCCGGAAAATACGCGTGCTTTCATCAAGTGAGAGAACTTTTATCGTAAGGGATGAGGAACCGATTGAGCAGCACGACAGACAATTCGCCGGCGGAGAATACGACCTCGACGGTTCGCGTGGAGAAGTTAGTGTATGGCGGAGAGGGGCTGGGGCGGGTAGACGGGCAGGTAGTCCTTATTCCCTACGTGCTGCCGGGAGAAGAAGTCGCCGTCGAGACCCAGCGGGTTAAAAAGGGGCTGCTGCGGGCCGTGCGCGCAAACGTTACGGAGAAAGCGGAGCATCGTGCCGTTCCTCGCTGCGAATACTTCGAAGGTTGCGGGGGATGCCACTATCAGCATGCCGATTACGAGATGCAGCTGGCGGCAAAAGAATCCATCCTGCGCGAAACTCTGGCCCGGCTCGGCTCGCTGAATTTTGACCGCGAAATCAAGATGGCGAGCGGTGAGCCCTGGGGGTATCGCAACCGTGTTCAGCTTCATTTCGCAAATGGACGGTCGGGCTTTTATCGCGCAGGCTCGCACGAGATTTACGGCATCGAGCACTGTGACATTTCCTCGCCCGTATTGAACGAAGTGATTGGCAAACTGGCGTGGGCGGTCCGCCAGCCGCAGTGGCCCAAATTCCTGCAATCGCTGGAAGTGTTTACTAATGAGAGCGATGTGCAGTTGACTATTACCGACTCGACGCGCCCCGTGGCAGTGCGGTTCTTCGAGTGGTGCGGCACGTTCCTTCCGAATGTGGCTGCCGGAGCGATCGATTACCAGGCAGCCAATCATAAGTTCCGGATTAGCCGGGGATCGTTTTTTCAGGTGAACCGGTTTCTGATGGAAGATCTGGTGCAGGAGGTGACGGGTGATGCAACCGGGGATTCGGCGCTCGATCTGTATGCTGGAGCCGGACTTTTCACGCTGCCGTTGGCGGAACGATACCGGCAGGTGACAGCAGTAGAGCGCGGCGGCGCGGCTTATCGCGATCTCGAGTGGAACGTACGCGAGAAAGAAGGTCAAATTTTCGTCGTCAAAGGCTCGGCGGAAGATTACTTGAAGAGCCTTGCGGATGCCCCGGAACTTATCGTGGCAGACCCTCCGCGAGTGGGATTGGGGAAAGAGGTGACGGAGGAGTTGCTGCGCATTGGGGCGCCGCGATTGGTGTTGGTTAGCTGCGATCCGGCAACGCTGGCGCGCGACTTAAAGGCGCTGGCAGGCACTTACAAAGTCGAGAGTTTTACGTTAGTGGACTTATTCCCTCAGACTTACCATTTCGAGACCATTGCGCGGCTGGCGCGGGCTTAGGCGAAAAGCGTTGTAAGCGAAGGGTTCGCGAGATGAACAAAGCAATCGTCACGCTGGTTCTATTAAGCTGGACTCTCCTGGTAGCATCCTGCGAATCCCGCCATCTCAGCGCCGCGGACATTAAAATAGCGTTGCGCCCCATCAAACTTGTTCACGTAAAGCGGAGCGAAGAGCGCGTGGCGATCACTGTAAACATACCCAAGACAGATGCCTGGTTGAGGATTATTCGCACCTGGGGCAGTCCTGAATATGTGATTGCTGCTCAGGGGCCGTCGTCATCCTACTTATTGGATACCAACGATCTCGACGGCATCAGTATTCTTCAGCGTGGTAGTAATCGCTTGACATTTCAAAAAACTGCTTCTGCGCCTTACGGTTACTCGAGTTACAGTATCCAATGTGGCGTGAAGTTCAGAGCCAGCCCGGGGGAATCGTTCGAAATTTTGGTGGATGTAGCTTCCACTTGGAGGTCGAAGCCCTCTGAAATCCTTGTAGCGGCCGATTGGGGTCCCGCCGTAAAGGATAGGATCGTGGGATCAATGTTGGCTGGAAAATAGCAGCCGGCTCTCTTCCAGGAGCGATCATCCATGCCGGGTTACTGACAGCATAAAGTTATATCCCGTGGTGTAACTCGCCTGAATCCGCGAGGCTTCATTGGCCACGCGGCCGGCGGATCCATCGCCGCTGCTTTTACGAATGGTAATGCTGCCGCGATCGGTTTCGAGTTTTATGTCCGGTCCGGAGCCAATCGCGCCTTCGAGTTTGGTTCCCCTGCCATGCGCCTGTTCCTTGAAGGTCTCGCCGAAGTCGTTTGAGATCTCACCGCGATCAGTACTAGCTTGAATCGCAAAAGCCGCCGACTGGGGCACGCTTAATTCAATGTTTCCCGATCGCGTCCGCACCGCCATGCGTCCCAGCGGAAGGTGGCCGGGCCGGAGTTCCACATCGCCTTTGTCGATCGTAATGTCGAGGCCTTCTGTAAAGTCGATCAGGCGAACGTCCGTGGCTCTGGTGGAGAGCTTCAGCGGACCGACGATATTCTGCATACTGATGCTACCGCGCTCCATGTGTACCTCGCCGGGAATCTGACGCACGTTGAACTCGGTGCGCAGGTTATCCACTTTGACAGGCTTATCCAAATCGCGCAGCGACACGCTTCCGGTATAGCTGCCGTTCAGCGACACTTGTCCGCTGATTTTGCTTAACTCCACGTCCTCGCCATGGCCGCGAAGATCCACTGTTCCTTTGATGTTCGTGCAGCGAACCAGATCGCTGCGGCGCGTCTCCACCTTTACGTCGCCGCCGATATCCTGGAGACGCACCCCGGCATTTTCACTGCTGATATCGACATTGCCTGTTAGGCCGGACACATCGAAATCGCCCAGGGTGCCGGTGGCTTCCACGCTCGAGCCGGAAGGCACTGCAATTTCCATGTTCGTGACGATGCTGGCTCGCGTACCGGCGGTGTTCTGGTGGCAGCGCACAATTACGGTATCGCCCTGGACCAGCAGTTCCACTGGACTCGCCTGGCTGGTGCGGCTCGCCTCGGAATCATCGAAGGAGCGAACTACTTTACGACCGCTTAACGTAACCGTTTGGGCCGGAACAGCAGTAATTTTGGCGTCTCCGCGGAAATTCTCGATGACGATCCGGGGCGAATTGCCGACGGCGCGCTGCACGGTTTCGATTGAAAACTCGTGTTCCGTTCCGAAAGCCTGAATGCCGCGCTCGAACCCGGCGTGCCGCCACCAGGAATCGGCCCGCCGAGCCTGAAACAGAAAAAATCCCGCTATGCAGATGAGGAAAACGACAAACCAGCCCGCGCTCGAAATGCCGTTGGCGGGCAGCGAACGGTCGCTGCTAAACCGGACCACCACCTCGACAAGTTGAATTGTGCCCCAGCCGATCAGCAGATAAGGCCAGTAGTCGGCAAGCCAATCGAGCAGGCGCAGATTCGGCGAGATGGCGTTGACGAGGAATACGACGCCGACGAGAATGAGCAGCAGAGGTCCGGTGATGGAGTTGCGGGGTCTCATTGCGGCGATCCTCCGGTAGGCCGATTGAATCCAGGCCTATTCGACTCCAGGTTGTTCGGGCCGGCAGAATAGTTAGGATTGCCTGAAGGCGGGGGGGGTGGCTGATAGCCGGAGCCCTGTCTGAACCCGCCGCTGTTGGGGCCGGTGTAAGGGTTGACCGGACCGGCGCTTCGCTCTAAAAGTTTCATCAGCCCAATGACAATCAGCAAGATCGGCCATGTGCGGCCGAAAGAAGCTTGGCCGGCCTGCTGAACAGCGAACAGCGCGCCGACCGTGATCAGCAGGATTGGGCCTCGGATCGCCTGGTAAAAGAGGGCGCGTCTATTGATCATTGCGAAGGTCTTCCTCTCTGAGATTGGGGCGGGTTTGAGGCGCGTCTGCCGGAGGTGGACCGCCGTAGGGAGTTGCGGGATACGGAGCCGAACGGTAAGCCGGGCCGCCACCATCCGGGACTCCTCCGGGGCCGAGCGCGGACCGGCTGCCAGTGGTGCGCGAGTACAGCATGTAAGCGCCGCCGGCGATCAACAGAACAGGCCAGAAGCGGCCAATATGACGGAACTCCACGATATTGAGATTGTCGAGCAGGAATAAAACCCCGATGCCGACGAGGATGACCGGTCCGGCGGAGTTGCGGACCTGCGGAGCACCGGGAACACCAACGGGCTGAGGACCGGCGAGACTAGACCATTCGTCGACCGCGACACCGGCCTGGCGCTTGCGAGCGGTGTGGAAGGCTTCAAACGGCATGTAAAAGATGAACGCAGCCAGCAGAATGCCGAGCAATGGAACCGCGCTATTTGTCTCATTGCTGCTGATCATGCTCACAATAATTCCGAAAATCACGGCGTGAACCAATCCCTTGATGTACTGCCCGTTATATATGGCGCCTACGCCAGGAATGAATCCTAGAATGAAGGCCAGGGCGGGTGACGTCTGGATGCGCGGCGCGGCGTTTGGCCCTTCCGTCTGGGCATACGGGTTGCCCAAATCTCCCGCAGGCGAAGCAGCCGTATTGAGAGGGGCGTGTTCCGGGCAGAACACTGTGCCGCCTTCCAGCTTCTGGCATGCCTGGCAAACCGGCCGTCCGCACGACCGGCAAAACGCCACAGCGGGCACTTCCGCGTGATAATAGCAATTCATCGTCTTTCGTCCTTCTTAAATTCCAGAATCATTTCTTCGGTTCCGGAAGTGATTTCCGTTCCGCGCGGCCTGAGTCGCTGGAAGGAGACTGGTTAGAGTCGGCATTCGCCTGCCCGCCGCTGTCGTCCTGCCTCTGGAAGGCGCCCAGCCGGACCTCAATCTCGTAGACCCAACGCAGATTCTCGTAATACTTCACAGCCCGGTCTTTTACCCGCATCGTCTTGTCCTCGAGCCCGCCCCAGATCCGCACCGGATTCAGATCGGACGCCTGGATGTGCTGGACGCGCACGCCTGTGCAACGCTCCAGCATGGCGAACGACAGGACTGTCATCGCCATGCCCATCACCAGCCTGGGCTGCAAAACCGGCTGCAGCAGCTTGCCGAGAAAACCCTGCCGTTCAAAAGGGTGGCGGATGCGCCCCGCCGGAGCCTGATAAGAGATGCGGGTCAACAGATCAGCGGGAGGAATTACCTCGTCCGCCAGGCGCAGGTATTTGAGCCCGGTCCCTGCGTCGGCGAGCAGATCCCCGCATCCCGCGCAAGCCCCGGCATGGCTCTCTATCGCTTCCCGCTCGATGTCATCGAGCGTTCCGTCGAAGTAGCCGGCCAGCCGAATCTCAAATTCCGCGCAATTCATGACTTCACTACACGCTGACTTTCTGGCGTTTCAGAACGCGAGCCAGCTCCGCTCTTCCCCGATTTAATCTCGATTTCACGGTGCCTTCGGGAACCTGCAAAACTTCGGCGATCTCGCGATAGTCGAGTTCCTGCAAATCACGCAAAATTACTGCCTCGCGTAACTCCGGCGATAGTTTCTGAAGAGCCGCCTGCAACAGTTCGCCGGCTTCCCGGCCGGCCAATAATCCATCCGTCCGCGAGATTTGAGCGGTACGCTCTTCTAAGATGGCCAACTTGTCTTCCAGCGCATCGGTTACGCGATCGCGTTTGGTCCGGCGGTAATGATCCACCAGCAGGTTCCGGGTGAGCCGCGTCAACCAGACCGTAAAGCACCCTTCGCCGGCCCGGAAACTGCCTAACGTCTTGAAGATGCGCAGAAATACTTCCTGGGTCAAATCCTGCGCGTCGCTCTCGCGATTGGTAAAGCGGTAGCACAGGCCATAGACACGGCGGCTGTGCTGCCTGATGAGATCGTCCCAGGCGCCTTCGTCGCCGCGCAGGCAGCGTTCCACCAGTTGTGAGTCTTGGCCGTCCAAGGATCCTGCTTTATATCCCTCCGTCCGGATTGAATTCCCGGATGCGGCTACAGCTTTTGAGCTTAACGAATTCGCCGGATGAAACGGAATCGGCGCTACGGCTATGGCGGACATCGGTCGTCTCCAGGCATCGTCTACAACCCAGTAAACGCAAACCGGCCTTCGGAAGTTCAACAGAACGGGCGTTGGCGCTAATAAAAATCAATTACTTTCTGAATTTTCGAATGGAGAACTAGGTACAGGGTCGAGCCGGAGAGGATCGCCGCGACTGCCTTACAACAATCGCCAGCCTTTTCAGCGGCGGCGACGCAGGATCTCAAGCCAGTCAGGCGGAATTTGGAGGCGGTTGTTCGACCCACCACGGACCGTTGTCTCCATTGGCTGCATAAAGTCGAGAGTGTGAATTTCGGCCTGGAAAAATCCAGCCGCACAACCTTTTTTCCGGAGGAGGGATTGACAAGCAAGATGCTGTTGCTATCCTAGACCTTTCCAGTCCGAGATATCCCGGTCCAAAGTGGTCTGGTATCTGCGGGGCCCGGAAACGTCCTTGAAAAGGAGACGCTGGCAGGGATATAAGATCTGATTGGTCTTATATCTCTGCCACGAGAGGGGTCATTAGGTGGCAAAGAAGCGCATTAAGAAGAGGGCGGGCGGGTCGACGATCTCGCGGCCGCGTTACTGGATTGCTGTCGGAACAGTAGCGGCCTACTCGGTGATCGGCAGCGGCAAAGCCGCTTTGGCCCAGGACCGCCCACAGATAAATCCAGCAGCGAAGTCGGGCCGGGGTTCCAAATCGCCGCCCACTTATCGATTCGATATTGCGGCAGGTCCCCTCGCCAATGCGCTGGTCTCGTTCAAAGCCGCTTGCCAGATGCCTGTGCGCTTGCCGGAGAACAGCAATGCGCAAGCCGTCAACAGTCTGGTTTCGCCGGGGGTGAGCGGTGTGTTTACCCGGGATTCTGCCCTCGGAAAGCTGCTGGAGAAAACTGGCCTGAGCTTTCAGATCGCAAAGAATGGCGCAGCCCAATTAGAATTCTCGGCGGCGCAGACAACGGTGGATGTCAACGATGTCGCGCAGCCTATCAATCAATCGATGCCCAAGTACCAGGGTCCTCTGCTCGACACGCCGCAGACGGTCACGGTGGTGTCACAGAAAACCATGCAGCAGCAGGGAGTGACCACACTGCGCGACGCGGTGCGGAACGTTGCCGGCATCAGTCTGGCAGCGGGCGAGGGCGGAGCGCAGGGCGACAATCTTACGATTCGCGGCTTTACGGCTCGCAACGATCTGTTCATCGACGGCATGCGGGACTTCGGCAGTTACTATCGCGACTCCTTCAATACTGAGGAAGTAGAGGTCCTGCAGGGCCCGTCCTCGGTAACTTTTGGACGCGGCTCCACCGGAGGGGTGGTCAATCAGGCTAGCAAGACACCGGAGCTGAATCAATTCATCAACGCCGACCTGCAGTTCGGTACCGATACCACCCGGCGGGCGACGCTCGATTGGAGCGTTCCGATTCCGAAGCTGGGTAAGGGAACAGCGTTCCGGCTGGCGGCGATGGGAAACATCGGAAATGTAGCGGGACGCAACGTTGCCCTGAATCGCAGGACCGGGATCGCGCCGTCGCTGGCCTTCGGTCTGGGTAGTCCCACTCGCGTAACGTTGAGCTATTTTCATCAGAACGAAGACAACATTCCCGATTACGGCCTGCCCTGGCTTCTCAATCAGCCGGCGCCAGTCAATCGTAATAACTTCTACGGAGTCAATGGGAACTATCTGCGCACCTATGCAGACATAGCGACGGCGCGAGTGGAGCATGACGTAAATGGCAGGGTCACGGTGCGGAATCAATTGCGCTACGCCAATTACGATCGCGCGGTTCTTATCTCTGAACCTCGGGTCACCGACTTTACGGCAACGACGCCGCTCAGCGGCCTTCAAGTGGCGCGCAATGAGATCAGCGTTAAGAGCACGGAGACTTTTCTGGATAATCAGACCGACGTGGTGGCGCATTTCGACACTTTCGGGTTGAAGCATACGTTCGTGTCGGGATTCGAGGCCATCCGCGAGACTTCGGACCCTACCCGCTTCAATTACCGTGCGCCGGACACGAGCCTGCTGAATCCGGACTCCCGGCAGACGCTGCTACCGGACCCGGCGATTCGCTCGCAGGTGGAAGATACGGCGACAAGCGTAGGTGTCTATGCGCTCGACACCGTAAGTTTGGGACGGCATTGGCAAGCCAGCGGCGGCATCCGCTATGACCGATTCGACAATACTTACCGGGATGCATCTGACCCTGATTCTTCTTCTTTGAACCGTGTGGATTCGAAACCGACCTGGCGCGGCGCGCTGGTTTACAAGCCGGTGGCGAACGGAAGCTTCTATTTTGATGCAGGCACTTCCTTCAATCCTTCTGCGGAGACGCTTTCGCTGAGTGCGGGTACTGCGAATCTACCGCCGGAGAGCAATAAAACATACGAGTTCGGCACCAAGTGGGTGTTCGGACGCAATCGCCTGCAGGTGGATAGCTCCTGGTTCCGCACGACTAAAGAGAACGCGCGAGAGAGGGATCCGAACAACTCCCTGCTGTATGTGCTCGGGGGAACGCAACGCGTGAGCGGCGCCATCGTAAATATTCGCGGACGCATCAATAGCCGTTGGGACGTGCTGTCGAGCTACAGCTATCTCGACAGCAAGGTAGTGAATTCCAAGTTCTATCCGGGCGCGGTTGGCTATCCTCTGGTGAATGTGCCGCGCAACACTTTCGCTTTCTGGAGCAATGGACATCTGCCGGCGCATTTTGAGCTTGGGTTAGGCACGAATTACGTTGGTTCGCGCAACGCCAGTTCCACCGTGCCGCTGGACCCGGTGAGTGGTCTCGAAAGAGCTGTTCCCGGCTACTGGGTTTTCAACGCGATGCTAAGCCATCCATTGAACGAACACACGGATTTACAGCTGAACGGCTATAACCTGGCGAATCGTTTTTACTACGACCAGCTGCATCCCGGGCATGTCATACCGGGTCCCGGTCGGAGTCTGCTGGTGGGTCTGAAATTCAGGTTCTAACGTTCTATGCTGCTAGCCATACCGGATGTTCTTACGCCTTCACAGGTGACACAAGCTCGACAACTTTTGGACGGCTCCTCGTGGATCGATGGGCGGGTGACGGCAGGACACCAATCGTCGCGGAGCAAAGACAACATGCAACTGCCGGAGGATTCACCGGTCGCACGGGAGTTAGGCGGTGCGATCCTGGATGCTTTGGGCCAGAATGCTCTCTTTGTTTCCGCGGCACTTCCATCGCGTGTTTTCCCGCCGCTCTTCAATCGCTACGCTGGTGGCCAGTCGTTCGGCACTCACGTGGACAACGCCGTCCGGCAGGTGACGGGAACGCCCCACCGGATTCGCACGGATCTTTCGGCAACACTGTTTTTTTCCCATCCCGAGGAATACGACGGAGGTGAGTTGGTGGTGGAAGATACCTACGGCACCCACAGCGTGAAACTTCCGGCCGGCCATATGGTGGTGTATCCCGCGACCAGCCTGCATCACGTTACGCCCGTGACTAGCGGCGCTCGTGTTTCTTCCTTCTTCTGGATTCAAAGCATGATCCGGGACGATGGGCAGCGAACGATGCTGTTCGATTTGGATATGGCCATTCAGCGGTTAAACGGAGATGTGCCCGATCATCCGTCGGCGGTGCAGTTCACAGGGATTTACCACAACCTGATGCGGCAGTGGGCGGAATTGTAGCGGCGCGGCAAGCGGACTGTGCGGAAAATTCTCTTCTGGATGCATTTGTGCGCCGGGTGCCTGGCTGGCTTGGTTATTTTCATCATGTCGGTGACGGGCGTTTTGCTGGCGTTCGAGCGCCAGATCAACGACTGGGCAGACAGCGGATACCATTCGTCTGCCGGTGAAAGGCGCTTCGCGCTGGAATCGATTCAGGGTGCGCCGACGGTCACGATCCGGCGTGAGACGGCGACGCCGGTGGAGCTTCGCTACGGAAAAGAGAAGTTGCTCTATCTAGACCGGGCCTCAGGCAAAGTTCTGGGCGAGGGTTCTAAGAAGACGCGTGCATTTTTTCAGAAAATCGAGACCGTGCATCGGGCGTTGGGCACTCCGCTGCGGGGAGGGTTTGGGCGGCCAATTACCGCGGCTTGCAATTTGCTGTTTCTGGGCCTGATCACCAGCGGCATGTATCTCTGGATTCCGAGGCGTTGGAATTCGAAGAGCCTGTCGCCGGTGATTGGGTTCCGGCGCGGTTTGCGAGGGAAAGCCCGGGACTGGAACTGGCACAACACAGTTGGAATCTGGTCGGCAGCGCCACTTTTCCTCATCGTGTTGAGTTCGGTCATTATGTCCTACGGTTGGGCCAACAATCTTCTCTATGTGCTGACAGGTACCACTCCGCCGCAGTCCGTTCGCGCACCGGTCCTAAAGTCGTCCAGAGTGGAAGCGGGTACAAAAGTGCCGCTCGAGGCACTGATTGGGTCTGCGGAAGAGCAGGTGCCCGAATGGCAAAGCATCTCGTTCCGGTTGCCTTCTCTGGCGGACCGGAGCGTCAATATGAGTGTCGATGCGGGAACGGGAGGGCAGCCCCAGAAGCGGGTCCAGCTGACCTTCAACCGTACCTCCGGAGGATTGGAAAAGTCCGAAGGATTCGCCGCGAATAATCTAGGCAGGCGGCTGCGGCTGATTGCGCGTTTTCTCCACACGGGGGAAATTTTGGGACTTAAGGGTCAGATGGTCGCGGCGCTGGCCTCTTTAGGCGGAGCGTTTTTGGTGTACACCGGCATGGCACTCGCGCTCAGCCGGATGGCTAGCTGGCTAACACGCCGAAATAAAGTGGCACTCGAGAGCCCGGCCAAAGAAACCCTGTCAGCCTGAAGTAGCGCTTCAATAGAATCAACAACATAAATTCAGAAAACGGGGACAGACCCCAATTTTTTATGGATGATATGTAATTTAGTTAACTCATTACAGAGTGACTGCAAAGGCAGCATAGTGAAAAATCAGACGTTGTAGGCGAACACATCGTCCGCGGCAGAGGTACGAACGGATTCCTGGAACCGAACTCATTAGAATCAACAACATAAAAGCAAAGAAAAGCAAAGAAAGGGGACAGACCCCATTTTCAGGAGCTTTAATGTGAACTATATTACTGTATAGTATTCGGCTGAATTGCTAGTCGTAGCTGGAGAGGGGTCAACTTTGAAGGACGCAGCTTTCAATAAAATCAACAACATAAACCCTTCGGAATAGGGACAGACCCCGTTATCCAAGATGGTTCAGTAAGATGAAATACGTTCTTGTATGAGGTAAGCGGCTTTCAGACTAGGCGGTAGTCCGGAAGTTCGCAATCGACTGACTTTCCAGATTCTCGTTAGCCGGTCCTGCGGCAATCACCGCTGCCCCGACCACCGCTAGTTCTTCGCCACCGGGTATTATTTCTACCGAGTAGCTTTGCAAAGGCGATAACGATACCATTTCATGCAGGTATTCGTTCAGGAGGTTCAGATTAACGAAGTGAGAGTTTGGCCCAGTGATATAAAACTTGCCCGCGCCGCTCATATGAACACTGCTGGCGCTAGCAGCCGCCAGAGCCCGATGCCAGAGTTTTACGAAATCCACGCACCGCTCTTCGCCCGCTTCAGCCTGCTGAAACACCTCTTCCGGCTCCAGATCCATAAATCGGAGGCGCATTGACCGGTGTCCCAAAATCCCTTCCAAGTGCCCCTTGCCGCCGCAGCCGCAAAAGGTCTCTCGCGGATCGAGTGTCACCACTGAATGACCGGCCTCCCACACTCCATCATGGGCGGGATATCTTCCGAATCCGATACCCTCGCCTAGATACCAAAGCCGCGTAATTCGATCCAAATGACCACGCCGGGCTGCTACCGCCCCCGCCATAGCAGACGCGTCATTCGAGACTGATATGGGTACAGACCCGTAATCCTCGCCGAGCGCACTGGCGAGCATTTGACCCATGTTGAAGCCCTTTAACTGAGCTAGATTCGGTGAATCCTCCACAACTCCGTTGCGAATGATACCCGGCATGGCAAAACCGATATGCGTTGGTTTCCTTTGCGGCGACATCGACTTCAGGTGCCCAGCCACCCTATCTACGATGAGCTCGGCAGGCACGCCGTGCAAACTGTCCGTATCGTGAGGATCTGCTGGATCGATTAGCAACGATCCCTCCAGATTGCTTCCGCTCACATAACCTACAGCGATGCGATTGGTAAGTGAAATTCCGATTCCATCCGCCATTTGTCTTTCGGGCCGTCTCTCTCTCCGGGATTTCGCGACAGCAGGTTCTTCTTCAATTCCGCGACAGCTTATTCAACCCATTGAATGCCGCAGCTTTGTAGCATTCCGCTAGAGTCGGATAATTGAACACCGTATCTACAAAGTAATGCATCTTGCCCTTCAAGATCAGGACGGCCTGCCCAATGTGCAGCAACTCGGATGCACCTTCACCTATTACATGGACACCCAGCAACTCGAGCGTTTCCCGGTGGAAAATGAGCTTCAAGCGGCCCGTGGTGTCGCCGCGAATCTGTCCGCGCGCGATCTCACGATAATACGCCACGCCAACTTCATACGGCACATCTTCTTCTGTCAGCTGCTCTTCGGTCTTCCCGATAAAGGAAATTTCAGGGATGGTGTAAATACCGAAAGGGAAATAACTGGGGTTGGAAGAAATCGGCCGGTCGAAGGCGTGCGCCACAGCCAAGCGGCCCTGTTCCATCGAGACCGAGGCTAAACTCGGGAAGCCGATCACATCGCCGACCGCATAGATGTTTGGCTGTGCGGTCCGGTAGTTCTCATCCACCGTGATGCGTCCGCGAGAGTCGGCTTCCAATCCGGCAGCAGCCAAGTTCAACTCGTCGACGTTGCCTTGGCGGCCAACTGCATATAGCAGAGCATCACCAGAAACTTTCTTCTTGCTTTCGAGCAGCGCTACGACCCCTGCGCCTCCCCCGGTTTCCTCCACGCTGTGAACTTCTTCGTTTAGGCGCATGGTCACGCGATGATCGCGAAGGTGATAGGAAAGCGCCTCCACAATCTCCGCATCGGCAAACTCGAGCAAGCGAGGCCGCCGCTCTATCAGCGTCACCCGCACGCCTAGCGTGGCGAACATGCAAGTGTATTCCACACCAATTACGCCGCCTCCAACCACAATCAAGGTGCGCGGCAGAGCCTGCATCTCCAGGATCTGATCACTGTTGATGATAGTGCGCGCGTTTATGGGAACTTTGGGTGAAGAGGCGGGCTTCGTGCCGGTCGCAATCACGATCTTTTCGCATTCCAGATCCATTCCGCCGCGGGAATTGCTTACCTGCACCGTACTGGGGCCTTTAAAACTCGCGACGCCAGTCAGCACATCGATTCCGTTCCGCGCCAACTGTGCCTGGGTGACATCTATTTCGGTCTTGATCACGTGCTGCACGCGAAACGCGAGGTCAGCCATCGTGATTTTTTCTTTCACCCGGTAACTAACCCCATAAATGTTCTGGTAGTTATAACCGGAAAGATGGAGGACCGCCTCCCGCATGGTCTTGCTCGGAATGGTGCCAGTATTGATGCACACTCCGCCGATTACTTCGCGTCGCTCGAGCAGCGCAACCCGCTGACCTGTTTTAGCGCCTTGAATGGCCGCACGCTGGCCCGCAGGACCCGAACCGATCACAACTAAGTCGTATTGAGGCATCAGCAATTTGTTTTGGGTACTTTCGGAAATCGTCAAGGAAGGGATTTCGATTTCGGCAGGCGGAAATCGCAGAAACCCGGATAAGCGCAGAGCTCCTGTGAGGAAATTGCGGCCTCTGCGGGCCTATCAGGCGCCCTGAGCTTACTTGGGAGGGGTCTCAGTCTTGTCTTCTACCTTGTCGGCGCCTTTTTCGGTCTCTTTCGCCGTCTTATGTACGCCCTTCTTTACACCGCGTTTGGTGGCATGCGCCGCATCTTCTGTTCCGTCCGCAGTCGCTTCAGCACCCTTCTTAACGCCGTGGCCAGTAGCCTTGGCGCCGTCTGCTACAAAATCGCCAGTAGCTTCCGCGCCCTTCTTTACACCTTTCTTGGTCTTTTTAGCGCCCTTTTTCGCAGCCGCCGTAGTGTTCTTGCCAGCGTCTTTTAAGTTTTCACCTATACTTTTGTCGTTCGATTGACCTGCGCCAAGTGAAAACGCGCAGCCAAGAAGGAATGAAATTGAAATCGCTTTGATTCTCATTCTTCTATTCGACCATAGACTTCAAGTTTCTGGATTCCGCTAAGCCGACCGGGTAGCTATATTTTGAACTTGAGCGCATCGCAGCAGATGATCTTCGAACGTAAAATCCGGCCGGGCAAAACTCCGCTTGGCGAGGGAAGCCTGATACTCGGCTTTTAGGCCGGCTAAGAAGTCAGTCGGCTTAAAGCCGAGCATCCTTTGCGCCTTCGTAACCACCTCTGTGATAGCAGGCAGGTCGTAATAATCGCCAAAGTACAGCCGGTCGCCTACGGCTTTCCCTCCCGCCCTCTGAATGGTCTCTCTCGATATGGAAACCATTTCCGGTTGCGGCTTTCCGGCCGCCCGGCCTAATAGAATCATCAACTCGTGTTGAGTCACCGGTCTCGGGTTAGCAGTGTTAAAGGCGTGACCGGCGAAATTCCGCGGCTCCATGACTTTTATTGCCATTTCTACCAGATCGTTCACATAGATGAATTGCATGAGCCGGTGGCCGTCACTGGGCAGGATCACCGGTCTGGAAGAGCGCATCCGGTCCCAGAAGAAAACCTCCCGGTAGTAGGGGTTGCCAGGCCCGTAGACAAAGGGCGGCCGTAGCGTAACGACGGGAAAGCCGGTCTTTTGATGCAAACGGAAAAGCGCGCGTTCACTCGTGGCTTTGTTTCGCGCGTAGGCATTGTCGTGATCGTCAGGGGCGAGCGCATCGCCCTCATGATGGTTGAGCCCATCACCATAAGCGGCTACACTCGACAGAAAAACATAACGGGCAGTCCGGCCATCAAAAATCTGAGCCGTCGCCTCGACCTGTTTTCCCGTGGTGCCACGGTCCCAGTCGTAGGCGAAATCGTACACCGCGTCGTAACGAATCGAACCCACTGCGTCCTTGATACTCGCTGCGTCGTTCCGATCTCCAATCAGGTTCGTGACCGCCTTGCCGAAGCAGTTCCGATTGCGGCGGTGAAAGATATCTACCTGGTGTCCAGACTTAACCAGTTCCTCCACTAGCAGTTTGCCGATGAAAGTAGTCCCGCCGATGACTAAAATATGTCGAGGCTTGGTCTCACTTCCCAAGTCGGTTTTCAACTGCCTCGGCGCGAAGTCGGTCCCGTTCATAAGACGCCCTTCAGCCAAATCGAAGGGACTCCGGCGAACCAGTATTGTTTCTTTTGATAGACGACCGGGCTAGTCGTAGTACTCCAGACCCAAGTGTGTAATGAGATCTTCACCTTGCATCCAACGCAATGTATTTTTTTAGTTCATCAATTGGATGAAGATATCGTGCTCCGGATACAATCCCTCAGCAGTCATCGGTCGTTTGAAGTAGAACGACAGCCACTCCTGAATCCCTTTCAGCCCCGAACGCTGCGCCAGATCGAGGAATAGCGCCAAATCAAGCACCAGCCGAGCATCCACAATCGAGTCCCGGCACCAAAAATTGAGCTTGATCTGCATTGGATAACCCAGCCAGCCGAAGATGTCAATGTTATCCCAGCCTTCCTTGGCATCGCCGCGCGGCGGATAGTAGTTGATTCTTCGAGCACTTCGCCATCCCGTTTGACCGGTCTTGAAGTCCTTGCCGCAGACTGGCGCCTGGTTTTGCTCTGCTCACTCGAGCAGAGCCGGAGTGTCTGTGGTCGGAGTTCCATTGGCAAACGGCGTCTTCAGCTTTAGGGCAGCGTAGGCATAGATTTGGCTTGGTGTAATGTCACGGTCATTGTTTTTAAGTCCTTCTTTAAAAACCGGAGGTGTTTTGTGCACGGCTAACAGCCTGTGGAATACCTCTGTCGATCCGCACCAGATCATGACCATCCGATCGCACGCGTTGTCCGATTGATAAAGCAACAGCTTTTCTGTAAATTCCTTCAAACTCGTTCTGGCGAGTGCAAGTTAGTCATTCCTATATAGTTTTTTCGGTCTCCCATTCTTCACTGATCTCCATCAGCACGGCACTGACGGGACGAAGCAGTGATGCTTCATTCGGAAACACGGTGGCTACCCTGCTGCGGCGCTTGATTTCTTTGCTGACCCGCTCCATCAGATTCGAGGTACGCAGGCGTCGGCGGTGGGCCTGCGGAAAGGCAACCACTTATTCAAGTCGGAAAATGGTCTTGACTATGGCGTCCCCCATAGTTCTCTGCCGGCCACAAGACTACAAGATCGTAGAATTGCGGCCGCCGCCGTGCAGCCGGGCGAATCTCTTTTCGTTTCCCGTACCAGCCGATCTGGTATTCCCTGACGCGCGGGAGAATTCCCATTTACTACGACTTTCTGCAACCGGGCATGATGACCGCCCGAGGATGAGGCGAAGACCTTTCAAGAACTTCAGTGCCAACCCCCCACAGTGGGTAATCTGGCATAGTCTTCCCCGACCCGAATGCGCGGTGTTCGATTGCCGTCTTTGGCCGCTGCATCCAGAATGACTTTCTATTGGTGTAGCCGTTTCCCCATCCCAAAATCCCAGTCACAACCTACTTCCTTTTTACTTTCAAAAACATAGCTCCAAACCCTTTTTCCGGCATGGTATTGTTTTGGCCAGTTATGACCAACTCTGCTTCCCCCGCGCAGTGCGCGGCCAATCGCGCGAACTCGAAACTGTCTACCGGTCCTAAGACCGAAGAAGGCAAGGAAATCTCCAGCCAGAACCGTCGCACCTACGGTTTCAATGGCGGCTTTGTCATCCTCCCCGATGAAGATGTCGACGAGTACCACGACCTCGTGGGAGATCTGATGAAAGCGCACCAGCCCGCCAACGAAATGGAGAAGCTGCTGGTCATCAAACTCGTTCAGCACCATTGGCTCGTTCAGCGAGCGCTCTCCTACCAAACCGGCGCTTTTGACCACGAGTCCGTCAGCGGTCTGGAACGCCAACTCGCTTTGTTCCTGCGTTACCAGGGGCAGCACGAACGCGCCTTCAACAAAACCCTCGCTCAACTGCAGCAGATGCAGAAGGAGCGCAAGGCCGAGGACGATTCCCTCCGAGCGGCCAAGCTGCAGGCTCTGGCCATGGACGCGGAGTACAAGTTCAAACGCTCGGAGCTCCTGGAACTGCGCACCATCCAGCTCCGCAACAAAATGACAAAGCAAGCCGAATCAGCCACTTCCAGCGAAATTGGCTTCGAACCGCAAAACCCGGCGGGTCAGGATAAAATCACCCCGCTGGAGCAACCCGCCGCCGCGTAGATGATGAATTTGGTTGTACCGCGTGATGCAGCCGCGCATGCCATTCAGCCATCGTTTGGCTTCGAATCGCAAAACACCGCCGCTAGGCAGATCTTTAGAAGCCAAAAGCCGCTAAACGTGGCAATGGCGCAGACCGCGTTTAGCCAAATACTGCTGATGGTATTCCTCGGCTCTATAGAAGGTCCGGGCAGGTTCAATTGAGGTCGCGATAGGCTTGCGGAATTTGCCGGAGGCATTCCACTTAGTTTTCGACCCGGTGGCTGCACGCTGTTGCTCAGGAGAATGATAGAAAATAACGCTGCGATACTGATTTCCAATGTCCGGACCCTGCCGGTTGACCTGGGTAGGATCGTGCAACTGCCAGAACGCGTCGAGTATTTCTGAGTAACTGACCTTAGCAGGATCGAAATCGATTTCGACCACCTCAGCATGGCCCGTAGTGTCTGAACAAACATCTTTATAAGCCGGATTTTCCGTATGGCCGCCTTCGTAACCGGCGGCGGCATCGAGAATACCCGGAATTTCGCGGAAAGCCGCCTCGACGCCCCAGAAGCAGCCGGCTCCGAATGTTGCCTTTTCAGTCATCGCCTCCATTTTCACCCGGCCGGGTTGGCGACAGGCTCCGGTTCGGGCTGTGTAACGGCGGCGTGCCGCGGTATGGCGACAATTGCGAGCGCGCCTACCATAGCGACACCGAAGACCACCGCCATGGGAGCTACATAATTTCCGTAATGCTCGCGCAAAGACGCTACGAAGTACGGAAACCAGGTCTGGCCGATGGTGTTGACGGGCAGAATTACCGCCATGGCCCGCGAAAGCGTGTTCACGCCAAACTGCTCGGCAGCCATCAGCGGAATCAGCATGTAGTCGGCACCCATGGAGAAGCCGAACATGAGAGAGAAGAAGTAGAGAGCAGCAGGCCGCGCCGGGCCGACCGACAGCAGCAGAAGAATGGTTGCCGCGACCATGAAATAAGTGGCCGTCATGACCCGCTTCTTCGAGAAGACATCAGCAAGATACCCAATGCTAAGGCGGCCGAGAATGCTGGACCACAGAATGATGACCGAGGCGGTCGTCCAGGTATCGTTTAAGATTTCTTGGTTGGAGTAACCCGCATCTCTGAAGACAAACTTCATGTGCATGTTGATGGACCCTATGGATCCGATGGAGCAGAAACTGCCGGCCAGCAAAAGCCAGAAAGCCGGACTGCGGAGCAGGTGCGAAAACTTCAGCGGAACCAGCTTCAGGTCAGCGGGAGGATAGGCGAAACCGTCAGGATATTGTCCTACGTCAGATGGCTTGTCCTTCAGAAATCCCAGCGCGAGCGGCCAAGCCAGAAACATCAGTCCGCCGATCACAACCAAAGCGGTTTGAAAGCCGTATTTGTTGGTGACGTAACGCACCAGGAACGAACCGAGACCGCCAAACAAGCCAACGCCGACATAAACGATTCCCATAGCGCGGCCGCGACGTTTCTGGAACCAATGGGAGACCAGAATCTGATGGGGAATGGGCCCCGAGAAGATGTAGCCGACGACGTAGAGGAAGTAGATTAGGAAGTAGACCGGAAGCGATCCGCCCATGATGGCGAAGCCGAAAAATGCCAACGCGGTGAAACCTGTGCCCGCGACGATCAGCTTGCGCGGGCTGACGTGAGGAATTAGTAGCGGACCTACCCAGATTGTGAGCAGCGCGGCAATAGGAAAACCCAGCGTGATCTGCTTCAGCTCCCAGCCGTAGGCGCGCTGGAAGTAGTCGAAAAAGAACGGCAGATTGTAATAGGGAACTCCAACTGCAAGTCCAAACGTGATAAATGTAGTTGCGGCAATCCACCAGCCGCGAAAACCTCGGGTGACGGCTCTGGAGCTCTCGTTCGGAATGGGCATGGAACATTCGTTATATCACTCGTGGGAAGCACGGAGTGGCAGCAGCACGGAAAGCAGCCGGAATGACAGAAACCGGGTTACTTAGCGATCTGTTTCGCATCTAACAACGGTACATTCCAGATTGGCAATTCAGGAAAAATCAAAATGGAGGAAGGATAGGAGCTTCTATGAAGCATTTTCATACAGCAGCACCCGGAAAGGCTGTTTTCCGATTTATAGCAGCGGCGCTGCTCCCAGCAGTACTTGCGCTGGCATTTGTCGAGCCCAACGTAAAGACTTTCACAGCCGGAGAGAAGACCAAAGTTGACGGAACCATCGTGTCCCGCGAAGGCACTGTCTTAAAGCTGCGCGGGGACGACGATTCCATCGGCACAGTGGAGTTAAACCCTGACACTGAGATCGAGTTGAAAAAGGGCGGGTTCTTATTTTTCAAGCGAACCACTGACATGAATACCGACTCGCTGGTCTCGGGCCTGAGAGTCGAAGTCGAAGGGACCGGCAACGACAAAGGCGCACTGGTCGCGAAGAAAGTTACTTTCGATCCCAACAGCATGAAAGCGTCCAAGCAGATCGATACGCGGATCTCTCCCCTCGAGGCGAGAACCGGCGGGATCGAGTCCCGCACGGGCAACTTGGAAGGCGTCACCGGCAAGTTGGAAGGCCGGCAAGGCGAGTTAGAGACCACGCAGAAGCAAACTGCGGAGGAGGCCAATCGTGCGCGCATGGCGGCGCAGAAGGCCAACCAGGGCGTGGGCAGCGTCAATCAGCGGGTTTCGGATATAGACAAGTACAAAGAAAGCCTTAAGGAGACGGTCTACTTTCCGATCAACAGCTCGAAGTTGAGTGACGAAGACAAGCAGAAACTCGATCAAATCATCCAACAGACCAAATCGGAGCAGGGTTATGTCGTCGAAGTCGCGGGCTATGCCGATACCACCGGTAATGCGGCCCTTAACCAGAGGCTCAGCCAGGATCGGGCTACGTCGGTGACGCGCTATTTAGAGCAGATGGGAGACATTCCGATCCACCGCATTCTGACCCCCACCGGCATGGGGACATCTCACGAGGCGGCGGATAATTCCACCCGGGAGGGCCGCAAGATGAACCGGCGCGTGGAGGTAAGAGTTCTAATCAACCAGGGCGTGGTTTCCAGTTCCGCGTCCTCCACGGGAACAGCAAGCGACACACCCGCAACTCCCACCGCTGCGACGACACCGCCGCCCAATTTGTAAACTAACTCTCATCGAAGCATGAGTCGAAAACAGGCCAGCAGCTAAACACAGTTGCTGGCCTTTTCCTTTCTTAAATCCTCAATGGCGAAGAATAGATAACGTGAATGCTCTCGAATTTACAGGTGTGGTTTCTCTCTCGTCGTTATTGGCCGGGTTCGTGGGTTCGCTGACCGGTCTTGGCGGCGGAGTCGTGGTGACGCCGGTTCTGACACTGTTCCTGGGGGTCGATATCCGTTACGCCATTGGAGCTAGCCTGGTTTCGGTGATCGCCACTTCGTCGGGGTCGGCGGCGGCCTACGTGCGCGATGGCTTCTCGAATATCCGCATCGGTATGTTTTTGGAAATTGCCACTACGCTCGGAGCGCTCTTCGGGGCCTATCTGGGCTCTCTTATTCCCGTAGCCCTGCTGAGCGCGCTGTTTGGGTGCATTCTGCTGCAGGCAGCATGGCAATCGAGCCGGAAGCAGAGTGCCAGCGCCAGGCCACTACCTTTGGACGCCCTTGCTGATCGATTGAATTTACACGGTGAATACCAAACCGCACACGGCCTGGAGCGCTATCTGGTGCGCCGTGTCAAGACCGGCTTCAGCTTAATGTTTGGCGCGGGAACTATCTCCGGTCTGCTGGGTATCGGTTCGGGATCGCTGAAAGTGATTGCCATGGACCAGGCCATGCAGATTCCTTTCAAAGTGTCGACTGCCACCAGCAACTTTATGATTGGCGTGACGGCCGCGGCCAGCGCAAGTGTCTATCTCAGCCGGGGCTATGTTGATCCTACGGTGGCGATGCCGGTGATGATTGGCGTCCTCTGCGGCTCCACGCTTGGGGCGCGCTTCCTTTCGCGGCTACCGGTGCTGCTGTTACGCCGCATCTTCGCGATCGTCGTTGCACTGGTGGGATTGCAGATGATCGCCGCGGGCATACGAGGCCACTTGTGAAGGCCGGGCATAAAATGACAGACCGGCGCATGGAACTCGCCGTCAGTACCATTCTGCGAGTGGGCGTGCTCATCTCGGGACTAGTCGTTTTAACGGGCGCGGTCCTCTATCTTGCCGGGCACTGGAGTGTGCTCATCGACTACCGCACCTTTCATGGCCAGCCTGAAGCTGACCGGCTGATAGGTAGCATCGTTCAAGGAGTCTTTCAGGGAAGGCCGCGCTCCGTCATACAGCTCGGCATTCTTCTCTTGATCGGAACGCCGGTTGTGCGGGTAGCGTTCTCCCTGGTGGGATTTACGTTGGAGCGGGATCGCACCTATGTAACGATTACGTCGATCGTTTTGGCGGTGCTGCTCTATAGCCTGATCGCCGGTGCTTACGGAAGAGTATAAGGGCGATCAACCCAACTGAGATTCAAGCTGTTCGAAGCGGGATTTTAGAGACTCGAAATCCGAGCGGAGCTGCTGCATCTCGGCCTCTAGTTGACTAAGCCGGGAACCCGGCGCAGGTGCACCGGTTTCAGGAGCCGGAACGAGAGCCGGTTCACCCGAGAGCAGTTGAGCATACCGAAGTTCCTTATGCCCGGGCTGGCGCGGGAGCTTTACAGTCAGCCCGCCGCCGGTCCAGTTAGAGAGCCGATCGAGAACGCCTTCTGTTTCTGATAGATCGGCGAACGCAAATAGCCGTTCGCTCCGGTCTCTGATTTCACCCAGCGTCTGATGACCGCGCAGCAGCAGGACGCAGAGCACTGCCAGTTCCCTGCGGCCAAGGTTTAGGGTTTCCGAGATACGCTGGCTGAACTTGGCAACCCGGCCGCCCTCGATTATGTAGGCCATTTGCTTGGCGCGCAAGCCCTCAATGGCTTCGCGCACGGCTGGCTCGTCGTAATCCACCACGGGATCGCGATTAGATTTCTGGTTGCAGGCGTTAACCAGCGCATTCAGGGAAAGAGGATAGTATTCGGGCGTTGTCGCTTCTTTCTCGATCAAAGCGCCTAACGCGCGAGCCTCGACGGGGTCCAGAGTTTCCATGATTTAAAGGGTGCGCAGATGGAAGCCGCCATCCACGTGCAGCACCTGGCCGGTGCAGTAATCGAGGCGTCCATCGGCGATGGCGCGCACGACGGAAGCGACATCGGAGGGCTCGCCCATGCGGCGCTGGGGCAGCAAGCCATTCGCGATTTTCTCGTCGTACGCAGCGGCGACAGCAGCAATCATATCTGTACGGATAATACCCGGCTGAATTTCGAACACAGGAATGTTGCCAGCCGCCAAACGTGCCGCGAAAAGCTTGACGGCCATGCTGAGTGCGGCTTTCGTCAGGCAGTAGTCGCCCCGATTTACCGAAGCGGTAAAACTGGAAATGGAGCTGACAAATGCGATCCGGCCAGAGCCTTTCTCCAGCATTCCGCGCGCAATTCGCTGGGTGAGGAAATACGGCCCCTTCAGGTTGGCGGCAATGAGTTCATCGAAGCTTTCCGGAGTCGCTTCCAGAATGTCGAGCCGCTGGCGCGGCGCCATGCCGGCGTTGTTAATCAGGAGATCCGCTGCGCCGAAGCGATGCTCCACCGTTTCGGCGAACTCGCGACGCGAACTCTCATTCTCGAGCTGGCAGGGAAGCACTGTAGCGCCAGTGGCCCGGGCGGTTTCTTCGGCAGCTTGCCGATTGGTGTTATAGGTGGCTACTACGTGGTGGGTTTTCGAGAGCTCGGCGGCAATGGCGCGTCCAATTCCGCGACTGCCTCCGGTAACGATCGCGACAGGTTGACTCACTGCAGCGATTATCGAACAGCCGCTCTATTTGACGGTTCGCCTTCTCACCTCCAGGGGCGATGGCTCCGATGGCGATGCGGTCGTGTGTGCATGAGTGGACCTGGGTCGAAGGAGAGCGAAGCTGCCTTGAGGCCATCGAGCTCCAGCCGGGCTTTGCCTGAGCATAAGTACGCGGTCTGCTGTCTGATGCCGCAGCTCCGGTCTGACTAAACGGTGGACGCCGACTTGGAGTTTGGCGCTGATCAGACAGGGCAAAACGGCCCTTAGCGATACTGATGATGCCCTGCGTTGGTTTAAGCAAGCTCTCGAGATCCATTCTCTCGAGATCCATTGACGGCATAGGTGTACTGCGGCCTATTGTTGGCGCATCACTCGGTTCCTGGTGATCGCCCGTTTCCGCCAAGGCCTGAACATTGGGCTGGTGGATCCGGTGGTGCTGCGCGAAATTTGGCACGAGTTGCCAAGGATCACCTGCCAGGCACCGGCTGCAAATAAATCTCTGGGGCTTAGCCCACTGATTTGTCCATGATTCCGCAACCGCTGCAGCCGCCCACGCCGCTTGCCGCCTCGCGCTGACTGTGACGTTTTCCCTGGCTCCACACACTTTGAAGCCTTCAACCGGACGCAGGCAAAAGGCCCGCAACGCTCAAAAGGATCGGTCGATAGCGCTTCGGGCGGCACCATCGTGATTCGCGGAAACGGACTAACACCGCTTTTGCCAAGGAGAGCCGCATCACGGTCCGGGGCGTTGCGCGTAAGGAAGTCTTCGCGACAGGCTGACTCACTGCAGCGGTTGTCGAACAGCCGGTCTATTTGACGGTCAGCGGATTCTGCAGCGTAAAGGAAAGCCGGGTTTCAGACGGCACTTTCACCTTCTGGCCGGAAGTAATAACCTGCGCGGCCGTTCCCACGGCAGCACCTGAACCTGCGCCGATAGCGGCGCCTTTTCCACCCCCGGCGATGACTCCAATAATCGCGCCCAGGGCCGCCGTACCGCCAATCACCTTTGCCGATCGAGCGCCTCGCGAGCCGCTCTCCTGCGTGACGCCGCTGGTTGCAATGTCATACGCTTTACCGTCCACCGTGATCGATTTCAGGTCGAGAGTAAGAGCGGTCCGGCCTTCAATCTTTCCTGAGTTCTTGGCATCGATCAGCGTCACGGTTGAGTCGGCTCCCCGGCTTACAAGAGTCTGGCCATCCACGACCACGGGCTGATCTACGCTGGCGCGGTAGCTCTGTCCCAGCCGGTCCGTTTCGGAATCTACCGGATCGATCAGCCGGACCACAATCTCAGTTCCAGAAGGTACCTGCCTGCTTGCATTGTTCTGAACGCTGCTATCGGCCGCAGCCGGGACTCCAGCGCTGGTCAACTGAAGGGACTCGATATCGGCACGATTGTAGACATTGACGTGATTACTCACGCTGAAGCGAAAGCTTTGCCCATCGGCGCTGACCAGGGTGCCTTCAACGCGATTGCCGTTGCGAAAGATCAGCGTATCGGCCGCCGAAGCGTTGACGAATAGAAGCGTGCTCGCCAGGAAAGCGGGAAGCCAGGATTGATTCTTCATAGAAACTCTTGAGGTACCGGAAAGGAGTGCGAACCGCCTTCCGGTAATCTCCAGAAACCTAGGAAGGCGATTGCACCTCAGGTTTGCCCGGAGCGCTTCCCCGCTTTCCCACATCGGGGCGAACCACCGCAAGTACCTTTTGCGCAACCTTTTTGCCCTGATCGAATGCATCGCGGTAAATCCGCTTGCGCTCGTCCCGGGTATAGACGTAACCGGTGGAGTAATAGCGATCTAGCGAAAGCCCAAGCACCTGCGTGCCCGCATAGGCAACCGCAGCCTTACCGATCAGCCCTCCTCCGAAAGGAATCTTGCCCACTACTTGACGCGCCAACGCGCGCCACCCGAAGGCGCTGCCGATGACCGCGGCGATTTCCGATTTCTGTTCGAGATAGCCGATTTCCCGGTCGTTGGCCGCCGCCAGCTGGAACGCCATGCGCACCTGGTTCATGGTAAGGAAAGCCGTGTCGGAGGCGAATTCGGCTACTGCCCAGGGCAATTCGATAAACGAAGGAATCACATCCGGCAGCGCTGTCGTCACCGAGAACAGGGTATTCTCCCGGCAGGTGGATTTGATCAGTTCCCGGGTAAATGGCTTACGGAACGGTGGAAAATAGCGGGCCAGCGCGACACCATTGTCGGGGTACGCTTCCAGCACCTGGCTAATCAGGCTTTCGGGGGTTTCAGAGCGGAAAATCAGCGCGCCGGACGGGCTACTCATCTGCTCGTCATAGATCGGGATTTGGGTGGTATTGCCGAGACCGCTACTGGGCCCTCGGGAAATCAGCATCTCCGACTCTTTACGCCGGGCAGTTCCCAAATTTTCCAGGAAGAAATCTTTCATCCGGCCATACTCGCCGACATCGGGCGCGTGCAAGCTGAGGTGAACGGGCTTCTCACTGGCCTCGCGAATTTGTTTCGGGTTGAGCGAGTAGAGCGCCTTACGAATGTGGGTCAAGCCTTGAAATGACATGGGGATCCGTTGTGTGCGAAATGGGAGAATCTGCTCCGCTAAGCCGCATTACTACTGTAAGATGCCGGTCCCAGCCGGAATTGACACCAATTCGTTCGACGCATATCTCCGGCGCGAAATAACGCAGCACCGCGGAATTTGTGGAATGGTAGGCGTTGGCGGGCGCTAGCAGAATGAGGCGGGGAGGCAGCGGCGAGATAGCGATGCCGGGAAACAGATGCTGCAGTTCAGAACGGCAGGCATGGTGGCGGATACGCATCCAGTAATCAAGAGCCTGAATCGGCAGATGCAGATCAGATTCCGCTTTTAGCTCGATGACGCAGAGGCGTCCGTCCCGGCCGATAGCCAGCAGGTCGATAATGTCGCGATCTCCGGCGACAAACGTAAGCACCTGGCTATGGACGGGCGCAGGCAGAAGCGTAGCGTCAACACATTCGAGTTGCCGCCGGACTACGATTTCCAGATTTGCTTCCAATTTATGGTTGGAAGCAAATTGAGCTCCGTGAAATTTCAAAGGCAAAGAAGAAGCATTTGCAACACGGGTCTCCAGATTGCCCAGATCGGCGGGGTCCACCTCTCCGGCCGAGCCGTGCTCATTGAACCGGAACAGCCGCGCCTGCTTCGGCGGACCCGAAAGCCATCGCAATCTTTGAGCCGTGAGACAGCCGGAATCTTCGGGCAGGAACAGGGCCATGGAAACTTGGCTGCCCGAAGGCTTGCGCGAATCCAAATAGTCGAACCAGAGCAAGGCTGAGGTAAGCAGCGACGGTTCATCGGCCACGGAAGGGCAGGCGAGGGCGGCGATAAGCTGGTTTCCGCGGACAAGGTGGGCGCGAGGGAAAGCCGACGAGAACGAGCGGTGCAGATCGAGCGCGGAAGAAAGATGAGAGATGGTCCAGCCGGGAAATTGCCGGGAGAGCATCAAGCGAAACAGTTCGGCAAAGGTCTGCCGCTGGCCGGTAACTAAGCGTGCGGCAGAAGAAGGGCGATCGAGATCGAGAAGCGTTATTCTTCCGGGCGGACGTCCGAACCGGTGAACACTGCATCGGAAAGCGCTCGGCTTGCTGTCGATTCTCTGGAGAATGCGGCGCGAAAAGGCGGCCGTGCCGGTCCAGGTCTCCAGCCAGAGCCGTCCCGCGCGAACTTCCAAGGAGTAAGCTTCGCTTTTCAACTCGATGGGCTCGTCGCCCTCTTCACAGACGGTTGGCTTGCGGCAGCTGTCGATGAAAGCCTGCAACGCTGAACACAGAAGCTCCGGGTCTTCCGCGGGAGGAGAAATTTTATGATGGAGTTTTGCCAACCTGGGAACCCATGCCAGAAGAAGCTTTCGCCAACCGGCTCGCGATGGTCGAACAGCGTATTACGTCTGCTCTGGCAAAGTGCGGCCGGGAACGGTCTGAAATTACATTAGTGGCAGTTTCGAAGAAATTTTCTGCCTCGATGATTGAAGAAGCGTACCGGTGCGGCTGCCGCGATTTCGGCGAGAACTACGTACAGGAGTTCGAACAAAAGCGGCCGCAGCTGAAGTCTCTGCCAGAGGCTAAGTTTCACCTGATCGGGCACCTGCAATCGAATAAAGCGCGGCTGGCATGCGAATTGTTCGAAGCGGTGGAGACCGTCGACTCGGCCAAGCTGTTGAGAAAAATCGATGCGGCCGCTGCCGAACGCGGGACGCAAATAGAAGTGATGCTGGAGGTGAAGCTTTCTCCCGAGGAGAGCAAGTCAGGCTGCGATCCGGGGGAAATACCGGCACTGCTCGATGCCGGCAAAGAGTGCCGGAACATTGATTTACTGGGGTTGATGACCATTCCGCCCTGGTCAGAGGATCCGGAGATTTCGCGGCCCCATTTCCGCAGGCTGGCTGAACTGGCTCGGGAAAATGCGCTCAGTGGTCTTTCGATGGGGATGTCCAACGATTTCGAGGCTGCAATAGAGGAAGGCGCGACACACATTCGAATTGGCACGGCGCTGTTCGGACCGCGGCCGAAACCGAAGACCACGCTCGAGTAACAGATGGCAGGGCGGCTAGCAGCTCCGATCATGATGTTCGCGGTGGCGGTGAGCGCCGGTTTGGCTTCCGGACTCTCATCCCCTGCGTCAGTTTCTGCCTCTGAGCAGCTTGGATTGGCGATTCCCATGCGCGACAGCGTCCGGCTGGCAGCCGATGTTTTTCTGCCAGACAAAGCGGGAAGATGGCCGTCAATCCTGATCCGCACCCCGTATAACCGCAAGGCGCGGTCGAGCGCCAGCTATCGATATTTCGCGAGACACGGATTTGCAGTAGTGATCCAGGACGTCCGAGGACGCTACGCTTCGCAGGGAGTGTTCGGCTCGACAGCGCAAGAAGGTCCGGATGGGAACGATACGCTGAACTGGATTGCGGCGCAGCCGTGGTCGGACGGCCGCATCGGGATGGCTGGAAGCTCCTACCCTGGCATTGCGCAGTGGTGGGCAGCACTGCAAGCGAACCCCCATTTAAAAACCATCTCTCCGATGTACTCGGGCGACGACGAATACATGGATCGGTTCTACTCGCAAGGCGGTGCGCTCCAAGCCGGGCACCGGCTTCTGTGGCTAGCGGAAAACCTTACGCCCGTGTCGCACGTGCGAGCGCTTTTTTCCAGTTACATTACCCACGTGCCTTTTGAAAGCGCCGACATTCCCGCGGCCGGAACAGTGCTGCCCGAGTGGAGAAAAGCGATTGCACATCCCTCGTACGACTGGTATTGGAAGCGCCGCAGCATTCGCGGGAGCATTCACCGTGTGGGTATCCCGGTGCTTTCCTGGGGCGGGTGGTTTGACGAGTACGCCGAAAGCGATTTAGACGCCTTCTCGCGTTTGGCTCGAAACCATACCAGAGTCGAGACTTGGATGGGACCATGGCCGCATGATCCCAGCTGGAAGTTCCCCACGCTCGACTTCGGTCCGCAGGCAAGAGTCTCCATCCGCGAGAAGCAATTGCAATGGTTCAATTATTGGCTGCGCGAAGACGGCAGTGGGGAAGCGCCTGAAACAGAGCATTCCACTGAGGCGAAGCTGCACATCTTCGTCATGGGCCCGAATATCTGGCGAGAGGAGCACAAATGGCCCCTTTCGAGGGCTCGAGCGACTCCGCTCTATCTGGGAAGCGGAGGACATGCGAATACAGGGGCGGGCGATGGGAGTTTGCAATGGGAACCGGTTAGCGCCTATTCGAGCGATGCCTTCGTTTACGATCCCAAGCACCCGGTTCCTACTGCCGGAGGAGCCATCTGCTGTGAGGCGACTGTTCTTCCACCGGGTCCACTCGACCAATCGCTGGTAGAGAAGCGCAGTGATGTCCTGGTCTATACGAGCGGCCCGTTAGGGGAAGAAATCGAAGTTACGGGGACCGTCAGGGTTGTACTGTACGTCTCGACTTCAGCGAACGACACAGATTTCACGGCTAAGCTGGTAGATGTCGGGCGCGACGGGCGGCCGCTTCTGGTGACCGATGGGATTCAGCGCTTAAGATACCGCTTGTCGCTGGATGAGCCGGTGCTGGTTAGAAGGAATACTGCCTATCGGATTACGATTGACGCTGGCGTGACGAGTTATGTATTCCCGCGCGGCCACGCAATTCGCCTGGAGATTTCCAGCAGCAATTTCCCTCGCTTCGATCGCAATCTGAATTCGCCGCAGCCGGTCGCAAGAGAATCTAACTTCAGGAAGGCAAGACAAGTTGTGTATCACGACGGCGAGTATCCTTCGGCGCTGATTCTGCCAATTGTTCCGAAACCGCAAGACAGGCATGAGAAGGGCCGCTCGTTTTAACGGAATGGCCTCAACTATCGAAAGGCTGCTCGAAGCTGAAGCGGCACTCAATCAACGGAAGATCGACGATGCGCTGAGTCTGTTCTATAGGGCGGAGCAGGAAGGATGCGATCGGGATCGCTGTTCAGGGGGGCGCTGGAAATGCTACATGCTCCTGGGCTTCTATGAGAAGGCCTGGAGGGAGAGCGACGCGATTGAAGCGCGCGGGAGACCTGATGCCCGGCGGTTTTGGGACGGTAAAGCCTTCGATGGCAAGCACGTTATTGTGCGCTGCCTGAACGGATTGGGAGATACCCTGCAGTTTATTCGTTTTGCGCCGCGACTTCGAGAGCCGGCGCAAAGCCTGACCATTGAAGTGCAGCCGGTATTAAAGCCGCTCTTCAGAGATTTACTACAGGCAAACGATACTTTTGCCGACCAAGTAATCACCTGGGGTGAGCCTCAGCCGCGCTGGGATACTCAGGTTGAAGTAACAGAATTACCACGGATTTTTAGAATTTCTATCGAAGACCTACTCACCTTTAGACCCTATTTATGGCGGAGCCATGAAGGCGCTGAACCGCGGGGGAAGGCAGGCCGCCTGAGTATAGGACTGACTTGGGCGGCCGGCGGTTTAGACCGGGCCCGCTCAATTTCGACGGAACTCCTAGATCAGCTGCTGAATGCGCCAGGTATTGATTGGCATAGCCTGCAAGCGGGCGTGCAGCATGCAGAGGCGGAGCGATGGGGAACGGCAGTAAATAAAATCTGTGACCAGTCTACTTGCATTCTGGAGGTTGCCCGCGAAATGGCCGGGCTAGATCTAATAATTACCGTGGACACGATGAATGCACATTTAGCCGGGTCGCTCGGGATTCCGGTATGGACGCTTTTACCTTTCGCAAGCAATTGGCGCTGGATGCTGGACCGTAAAGATACGCCCTGGTATCCGTCGATGCGGCTGTTCCGCCAGCCGGAAACAGGCAATTGGGAGCAGGTGATAAGCCGCGTCAGGCGCGAACTGGGAGCGTTTGCTCGAGGGCACAGTCGAACTGATCCGGTCTAAGTCTCAGGGAGAGGGAACTTGTCTAGGCCTCAGGGACAGGAAAGCTCTGATTGATGCAGATGACCCTAGCGAAGCGTCCATCTAAGGTAATTTCGCTCAGAGATCCGGGTGAGACCTCGAAGCGATGAATGTGATCGAGCGACATTCCAAGCAAGAGCACCAGCAGGCAGCGAATCACGTCACCATGACTGACCACGGCCACCGTGATCTCTTCGCGGTGCTGCCACCGCTCGAGGATACGCTCGAGCGCCCGGAAAGCCCGGGCCTGTACTTCTACGATCGATTCACCGCCGGGCGGAACGCCAGTGGAGCGTGAGCGGTTGTAATGCTGCCAGGAGTCGAGTTCGCGGATTTCTTCGAAGGGCATTCCCAGCCATTCGCCGTAGTCGAGCTCGATCCAACCTTCGTCTTGCAGAAGCGGAACCTGCAGTTCTGAATTAAGAATTTCAGCAGTTTCCAGCGCCCGCTCGAGCGGACTCGAAACAATTTCCTCCACGCGGTATCGATGGGGTAGTGCGTTCGCAAGCTGTCTGCACTGATTACGGCCCAAGTCATCGATGTGGACATTTGGAAGGCGGCCATATAGGACGCGACCCATAAGATCGGTGGAGCCGTGCCTGATCAGTAGAATACGAATCATAAGGTTTGAGGAGGCACTAGATTTGCGAGGCAGTTTTACTGTTTCCGAGATCGAGAAGAAAGTAGCGGATCTAAGTCCATGGTTTCATAACCTGTCTCTGGCAGGTGTGCAGACTGCCCCCACGCATTTTCTAGGTGACTATCCGTCGGTCAAGTGGAAGAACTTCGAATCTTCCCTTCCATCCGACATGGGTGGAATGAGCGTTTTGGATATCGGATGCAATGGCGGCTTTTATTCGTTGGAGATGAAGCGCCGGGGAGCTGCCAGAGTGTTGGGTATAGACCACGACGACCGTTACCTGGAGCAAGCTCGCTTTGCCGCCAAGGTATCGGGGAGCGACATCGAGTTCCGGAAGATGTCGGTATATGAGCTTCCTGCATTAGAAGAGAAATTCGACTTGGTTTTATTTATGGGCGTCTTCTATCACCTACGGCATCCTTTGCTGGCGCTCGATCTGTTGAGGCAGTATGCCGCTAAAGATTGGCTCGTCTTTCAGTCGATGCAGCGCGGCAGCCAAACCCGTCCGGCTATCGACGACGATTATCCATTCTGGCAGTCGGAGATGTTCGACTTGCCGGGCTACCCGAAGATGCATTTTGTCGAGAAGAAGTATTCGCAAGATGCAACGAACTGGTGGATTCCGAATCGTGCCTGCGTCGAAGCGGTGCTGCGGAGCGCCGGATTTTACATAGCCAACCGGCCGGAGACAGAGGTGTATATCTGCCGGTGCGACACTAGCGCTTCTCTTCATCCGCTGCCCGAATGCATGGCTGGACCGGCAACCGGCTCCGCCTAGAGAAAAATTCCGAACACCCAAATGATTGAAGCTGTCATGCTTTGGAACGAACCCAATAACCGGTCACATTGGGATTTCGAGCTAGACCCCGATTGGTCGAAATATGCCGAGATGGTAAAGCTCGGCACGGCTGCAATCAAGGCGGAGAACCCGTCCGTCAAGAAGGTTTTAGGCGGCATCTCACCGATCGATCCGGCCTTCGTTCAGCGCATGGCCAACAGCGGAGCTCTGGACGAGATTGACGTTGTCGCGCTGCATGGCTTTCCGCTGGATTGGAATCACTGGTCCATATCCGAGTGGCCGACGAAGATTGAAGAGATTCGTTCCGTGACGGAGAAGCCGCTCTGGATAACGGAAGTTGGGGCATCTTCTTTCGGCGCGGAGGAGGTTCAGGCGTTCGGATTGGAGAAGAGCGCCGAACTGCTGTTGCCCTTAGTCGACCATGTGTACTGGTACAGCTTATTCGATCTGCCCAGAGCATGGCCTGCAACGACGAGGCATCGTGAGAGCGAGGGTTCTTCTTATTACAGGCACTTCTACATGGGTTTGTATCGTGAAGATGGCGCCGCAAAGCTGGCGGCCAGTAAGTTCCCGCGTTACTCGCCGGACTTAGGGATTTGCCAATGGTTTCACTTTGAAGATCATCGGCTGGAGCACGCCGTCAAGCTTCTGAGCGAGATGGGTGTAAAGCGATTGCGTACGGGCCTCAGTTGGGCCGATTACGAAAGACCGAATGCAATAGCGTGGTTCGACCGCCAAATGAAGCTGCTGGAACCCTTCGATGTGACGGTTACGTACTGCTTCACGCCGGAACACCGTGGATTGCGGCCGCACCATACAAGCGCTCCGATTAGGCCGGAAGAATACGCCGACTTTTGCGCCTTAATGACAAAAAAATATTGCGGGCAAGGTTGATATGGGTGAGCCGCGAATGGTTCCAGTACCGGTATTTGTTCTTGCAACCCGGCGTCTACCGGAGAGGTAAGTAGAAACCTTTGTTGCTTGCTTGTTTTCTATGTCATCAGAACTGTAACTGAAAATGCACAGAAACCTTGTTAGTAATAGAGGCCGAGCGCTGGACCAAATGGAATTTGCACTGCGGAGGCGGGAACGATAGCGAATGAAAGGCACAGTTCTAGTTACGGGCGGGGCTGGATTTATCGGTTCACACGTGGTTGCAGAATTGCTGCGGGCTGGTTATCACGTAAGAGTGCTGGATAGCTTGATACCGCAAGTTCACGGCGAGATACCGCGACGCCCTGGTTATTTGCACAAGGACGCGGAATTTATTCTGGGCGATGTTCGCAATGCGGAAGTACTCGAAGATGCCCTGAACGGCGTAGAGGCGGTTTACCACTTCGTTGCTCTGGTCGGCGTTGGCCAGAGCATGTATCAGATCGGCGAATACACTAGCGTCAATAATCTGGGCACCGCAACACTGCTGGAAAGGTTGGCCAAGCAACCCGTTAACAAACTGATTGTGGCATCGAGCATGAGCGTTTATGGAGAGGGCCTGTACGCCAAGGCAGATGGCCAGACATATGCACTGGCCTGCCGCAGCAACAAGCAACTAAATGCACACGATTGGGAGATGGTGACACCGGAAGGTGAACCATTGACTCCGGTAGCGACTCCTGAAACAAAGCAACCGTCGCTTGCTTCGGTGTACGCGCTTTCCAAATACGATCAGGAGCAGATGTGCCTGATGGTGGGCCGTGCGTACGGCATTCCCACAGTTGCGCTCCGGTTCTTTAACGCATACGGTCCACACCAATCACTTTCCAATCCTTATACCGGGGTACTTGCTATCTTTGCTTCGCGTTTAATGAACTGCCAAAGGCCGATGATCTTTGAAGACGGCCAACAGCTGCGCGATTTTGTGAGTGTTTACGATGTAGCGCGCGCATGCCGGTTGGCGCTGGAGCGAGAGGAGGCACAAGACGTAGTGTTGAATGTCGGAAGCGGCGAGCCGGTGACCATTCTGGATGTAGCGGAACGGCTGGCGGCCGTACTTGGGAAACCCTTAGAGCCGGAGATCACGGCGAAATACCGGGTGGGGGATATCCGTCACTGTTTCCCCGACATGAGCTTAGCGCAAAAAGTGCTTGGCTATCGGCCTAGAATGCAACTCCGGGACGGGATGCATAATTTGGCGGAGTGGCTCGACAGGCAAACCGCGCGCGATCGGTTTCAGGAGATGCAGGATGAACTATCCTCACGGGGGCTGGTTCTCTAATGCATCGCTCTTCCTTGAATGGACAAATCCTGATTACCGGCGGAGCTGGATTTGTGGGTATGAATTTGGCCCGCAATTATCTGGATGCCGGCAGAGAAGTCCATATTTTCGACAATTTGATCCGCAATGGGGTAGCAGGGAATCTTCAAGATTTGCAACGCAGCTATCCACGCGATCAACTGCAATTCACACAAGCTGACGTATGCGAAGCCGACGCTGTCGAGAATGCCGTCAGCATGTCTTCGACAGTGTTCCATCTGGCCGCGCAGGTTGCGGTAACCACAAGCCTGAGCGATCCGATGTCCGACTTGCGTACAAACTTACTGGGGACTATGAACGTTCTCGAAGCTGTCCGGCATAGCCGTCATCGCCCAGCTGTTTTATTTACCTCTACAAACAAGATCTACGGAAACTTAGGCGGCATTTCGCTTCGGCGGGCGAGGAATCGTTGGGAACCGGAGGAGCAAACACTCTCTAGATATGGCGTGAGTGAAACACAGCCTCTGGAGTTTTTGTCTCCTTATGGCTGCTCGAAGGGAAGCGCAGACCAATACGTATTAGATTATGCAAATTCCTACGGCATTCCAGCAACAGTCTTCCGTATGAGCTGCATCTATGGCCCTTACCAATTGGGCTCAGAGGACCAGGGTTGGGTAGCCCATTTTATGAGGCAGATCTTAAAACAGGAACCTATAACGATTTATGGAGATGGGCAGCAGGTGCGCGACGTTCTCTTCGTCGACGACCTGGTGAGCGCCATGAAGTCGGCGGCCGCCAGGATGGACACCGCAGCGGGACAGGCATTCAATCTGGGCGGTGGCTGGGAGAACAGCATCAGCTTGCTTGAACTGATAAAACACATCGAGAATCTTACCGGATTCCGGGCGGAGATCAGCCGGGGTGCGGAACGACTGGCGGATCAGAAGTGGTACATCGCAAATACGACTAAGATACGCGAGGCACTTGGATTCACGCCAATGGTTGACATTCAGGCGGGTTTACAGAGGCTCCGCAACTGGTACCTTGAAAGGCCGGGGCTGATACTTCAAAGCGAAGTGCGGGTAGCTTGATGCGATTTGCCCTTGTCAATCCGCCATGGAACTTCGAAGGTAGCATTTACTTTGGATGCCGGGAGCCGCACCTTCCTCTCGAGCTAGGTTACTCGAAAGCTCTCCTCGAGGATTCGGGCCACGATGTCTTGCTAATTGATGCTCAACTCGACGGATTGACGCAGCAGGATGTCATCGAAAACGTGAAGTCTTTTCAACCGGATTTCACGGTAGTTGTAACGGCTCCAAGTTATCTATTCTGGCGATGCCCTCCGCCGGAGCTGAAAATTCCCATCGATCTTTGCCGAGCGCTAAAGCCGTACGCGGGGAAGCTAGTCGCAGCAGGGCCGCATGGTTCGACGACACCCCGTGCAGCTCTCAAGAAGCTCGACGCCGACTATGTCGTGGTAGGAGAGTGTGAAGAGGTTTTGCCGCTTTTGGCTATGGAACGCAGCCGCTGGTCGTCGATAGCGTTTTGGGATGATGGTCGCGCCGTGGTGCTGGGACCAAATCGAGCATCGGACATGAAGAGCCTACCCGCACTGGAATGGCCGGATGAAACAGTGAGAAAACATCCGCATCATCATCATCGCTTCAACGCGGCTCCAAAAGGGTCAGGAGCAGAGATGGAAGCTTCGCGCGGATGCCCCTACCATTGCTCGTTTTGCGCTAAAGACAATTTCCGGGATACTTACCGGAAGCGGCCGCTGGAGAAGATAGTGGCCGAAATCGATCGATTCATAAACCAAGGCGTGGAGTATATCTACTTCATCGATGAGATCTTCCTTCCAGATGCGAGACTCCTAGCCACTCTAGCGGAACGCCCCGTGAAGATCGGCGTCCAGACTCGCATAGATCTGTGGAGTGAAGAGATGGTGCAAGCGCTGGCGAAGGCAGGATGCGTTTCGATTGAGGCCGGCGTGGAAAGCATCACTGAAGCTGGCCGGGCTTATCTCGATAAGAAGTGCAAAATGTCTACCGAAGAACTTACCAGCAGGCTTTTCTTCGCGAGAGAGCGTATTCCGTTCGTACAAGCGAACCTGCTCGCAATGAACGAGGACGACGCGGGAGTGGTCGAAGTGTGGCGGCAGGAACTGGAGCGCCGCGGGGTGTGGGCGAACAAACCTGTTCCTTTATTCCCATATCCCGGTTCGCCCGAGTATACCCGGAAATGGGGAGCGCCCGACGACCGAGCGTGGGAACGTGCACACGAAGCTTATCTGAATGGGTTCGACTCTTTCAGTGACGTGCAGGACCAGCGTCCACAGGCGCTGGTGGAGTTGGAAGCAATTCCCCGTGGGCGATAACGGGTCCGGGTCAGGAAGCCACAGATCTTATTCAATTCTGATAACTACCGACGCTGTCGGGGGCGTATGGCGATACACCGCCGACTTAGTAAGTGCGCTTAGCAGGATTGGACACCGGGTTCTGGTTTGCGTGATGGGCCCGCCAGCAACTCCCATTCAGCTATCGGAGCTTGCAGGCTTGGAGAATGTTCAAGTGGAGGAGAACCCGGAACCACTCGAGTGGATGGAGAACCCATGGGAAGGAGTCGCCCGGGCAGGCGAGTGGTTACTGCAATTGGCAGAGCGGTTCGGTCCTGATATTGTGCACCTCAATGGGTATTCTCATGCGAATCTGGCCTGGCGGTTTCCGGCACTCGTGGTGGCGCACTCGTGTGTCGCTACATGGTGGAAGGCAGTATACGGGAAAGAGGCCGGAGCAGAATGGAATGTTTACCGAGGCCAGGTAGCCAGCGGGTTGAAAGCGGCGGACGCTATTGTGACGCCTTCTTACGATATGGCAAGCGGGATCGAAGAACAGTACGGGCTGGAAACCGGCAGAGTAGAAGTTATCTACAATTCCAGTTCGCTTGCGCCCAAACCAGAAGCGGAGAAGCAACCTTTCTGTTTGGCAGCAGGGAGGTTCTGGGACGAGGCGAAGAATCTGGATCTACTGCTTCAGATCGCGCCTCATCTTTCGTGGCCTGTTTGCATTGCGGGCAGCAACTCACGACCGGCATTGTCCACATCGAATGTTCACTACCTGGGGCAGTTGGACCGTGCCGACTATCTGGATCAGGCGGCACGCGCAAGCATTTTCCTGCATCCGGCGGTCTACGAGCCCTTCGGTTTAGCGGTTCTGGAAGCCGCACGGAATGGATGCGCACTAGTGCTCTCGGATATTGGCAGCCTCCGGGAATTGTGGCAAGACTCGGCAGTGTTCGTTCCGCCGCGAGACGCGAACTTGTGGGTTCATGCAATCCTAAGCTTAATAGCCGACAAGGCGATGAGAACCGAGATGGGGCGAAACGCTCTGGAACGTTCCATCAAATACTCAGAAACCGGCCATGTACAGGCCTATTTGAAGAAATACCAGCTGCTAACAAGCAAGCGCGAGAGCGGAGCCTTAGTTACTGCAGGATGCTGAAGATAGCCATTTTCTGCCACTCGCTAGTTTCAGACTGGAACCACGGGAATGCACATTTTTTGCGCGGCGTGGCAAGCGATCTCGGCTTACGCGGGCACCTGGTACAAATCTTCGAACCGGCCGACAATTGGAGCCGAAAAAACCTAGTTTCCGAGTACGGGGAAGGACCGGTTCGCCGATTTCATACGGCCTATCCTGCTCTTAGCAGCACGCAATACGACAGCGAAGCTTTGGATTTTGATCGCTGGCTGGACGGGGTGGACGTCGTATTAATGCACGAGTGGAACGACCCTAGCGTGATTGCGGCTGCCGGACGATACCGGAGACGCAATCGGACGGTCCGATTGTTCTTCCACGATACCCATCATCGCGCCATTACCGCGCCCAACGAGTTAGCCCGATTTGACCTTTCGGAATACGACGCCGTGCTGGCTTACGGTGCGTCTTTGAAAGAGGCGTACGATCGGCGGGGATGGGGAAGGCAGGTGTTTGTATGGAATGAAGCGGCGGATACCCGAATCTTCCGTCCTCACCCGGAAATCGCCAAAGACTGTGATCTGGTTTGGATTGGGAACTGGGGAGACGAGGAGAGAACCGAAGAGTTAGCAGAGTTTCTGATGGAGCCGAGCGCGAACCTCCGGCTGTGCACTAACGTGTACGGCGTTCGCTATCCGGAATCGGCGAAGCACCGGCTGGCACAGGCAGGCATAACTTACAACGGCTGGCTGGCTAACTTCGACGCTCCGCAAGTATTTGCCCGCCACCGCGTTACCGTGCATGTTCCGAGGAGGCCCTACGTCCGCCAACTCGCGGGCATTCCAACTATCCGGCCATTCGAGGCGCTGGCCTGCGGCATTCCGCTGGTGTCTTCTCCTTGGATGGATAGTGAGGGCTTGTTTCGAACAGGTATTGATTACCTGACTGCCCGAAATGGCGGGGAAATGACTTCATGTCTGCGGGATGTAGTAAATGACGGTCCATTAGCAGCTTCCGTTTCCGCGAAAGGATTGGAGACGATATTGGCGCGGCACACTTGTAACCATCGAGTCGACGAACTGCTAAGTCACTATGCTGCTGTTGCGCCTGAGTCGGGCAAGCCGGTAGATGTAGAAGAGGAGGTTAAAAAATGAAGATCGCATTCTGGGGATCGAGCCTTGTCTCCGCTTACTGGAATGGCGCGGCTACTTACTATCGGGGCATTTTACGCGCTTTGGCGGAACGAGGCCACCAGATTTCGTTTTTCGAGCCGGACGCGTATGAACGCCAGCAGCATCGCGACATTCCCGACCCGGAGTGGGCAAGCGTAATTGTTTATAACCATGAAGACACGCAACAGGTGAGTGGTTATCTTGCGCAATCGGAGAAAGCAGATGTCGTGGTGAAGGCAAGCGGAGTCGGCGTGCTCGACGATCTATTGGAATCACGCATAGCCAGCTTTCCCGGGAATATTTGCAAGGTGTTCTGGGATGTCGACGCTCCCGCTACTCTGGACCGTCTTTTAAAGGACGATAAGGATGCCTTTCATTCCGCCTTGCCCGGATTCGACTTAGTGTTCACTTATGGCGGGGGGCAAAGGGTTTTAGAAGAATACGGACGCCTGGGAGCTAAGCGATGCCTGGAAATATACAATGCTTTCGATGCAGCCGTTCATCACCCGGCATCTGCTGCTCCGGAGTTTACTTGCGATTTATCGTTTCTTGGAAACCGGCTGCCCGACCGGGAACACCGGGCTGAGGAATTCTTTTTTCGCCCGGCCAGACTGTCGCCGCAGAAGAGCTTTCTTTTGGGAGGCAGTGGTTGGTCTGACAAACCTCTGCCAGCAAATGTGAAGTATGCCGGGCACATATACACCCGCGATCACAATGCATTCAACTGTTCAGCGCGAGCGGTATTAAACGTCAGCAGAGAAAGCATGGCGCGTTACGGATTTTCTCCAGCCACGCGAGTGTTTGAGGCTGCCGGCGCGGCTGCGTGCTTGATTACGGACGAGTGGAAAGGCATTGATGCCTTCCTGGAACGGGACAAGGAGGTTCTGGTGGCAAGCAGCGGCGCTGACGTGGCGAATCTGCTGGCCAACCTATCCGAAGACAAAGCTCGATCGATTGGAAATGCCGCGAGAAAGCGGGTTTTGGCAGAGCATACTTACTCACAAAGAGGCAAGCTTGTGGACTCCGTACTGCAAGAGGCGGTCTCCGGGATGCAACTTGCGGGGATGCGAGGTTGACCGAAACTAAGCTAGATATCGTCATCCTGGGACTGACAGTTACTTCAACCTGGGGCAACGGACACGCGACCACTTATCGCGGCCTGATTAAGGAATTAGCCAAGGCAGGGCATCGGGTAACTTTCCTGGAGCGCGACATGCCCTGGTACGCCTCAAATCGCGAGTTCACGCGGTTGCCTTATTGCGACCTTAAGCTCTACTCTTCCATAGAAGAATTACGCAATCTCTACGCCAGCCTTATTCGGGAGAGCGACCTGGTAGTTATCGGTTCCTATGTTCCAGATGGCATCGTTGCCGGAGAATGGGTGACTCGCACGGCGAAGGGGGTTCGCGCCTTCTATGACATAGATACGCCGATTACGCTTTCGAATCTGGCTGCAGGCAAGTGTGAATATCTTTCTCGATCATTGGTAAGCCGCTACGATCTTTATCTTTCCTTTACCGGAGGTCCGACTCTCGATTTTATTGAAAAAACTCTGGGTTTGCCCGCCGCGCGCGCACTCTACTGCTCAGTGGATCCGGACCTGTATTTTCCTGAATCGCTTACTAAGACCTCGGATATTGGCTACCTGGGCACTTATGCCGCTGACCGTCAGCCTGCACTGGAGGAACTGCTATTCAAGACGGCAGCTACTGAGCCGGCGCGTTCGTTTGTGGTTGCGGGGCCGCAATATCCCGAAAGCATCTCTTGGCCCGCTAACGTTCAGCACATCGATCATCTGCCTGCAAGCGGGCATCGGGCCTTTTACAACTCACAGCGATTCGCTCTGAATTTGACCCGTCAAGATATGGTGAGGACCGGCTACTCGCCAAGTGTCAGGCTATTTGAAGCCGCAGCATGCGGCGCTGCTATCCTTACCGATTCCTGGCCCGGATTGGACAGCATCCTCGCGATTGGAACGGAAGTTCTCGTGGTGCGCAAGCCGGAAGATGCCGTTCGCTTCATGAAGATGGCTCCGGAAAAGCGGGAGGCTATCGGCATGAGAGCTCGCGCCAGAACCCTTCAATTCCACACCGCCGCGGTACGGTCGAGGCAATTGGTGGAGTATGTTCTTGCAACCTCAGAAGATCTGGCCCGGTCAAACAGACGGAGCCGTTTGCAGGTTGGCAAGCCACGGGCTGTAGCTGTCCTGTAGCCGGACAAACAACTATGAAGCATCCCTTTAGGCGGGCGGGCGCATTCGCGCTGTTGTCTTGCGGTTTTTGTTTAGCTGGTCAGAGTGATTCCGCACCTGGCTCCCGGGTGACTATGACCATCACGCATGAAATCAAAAAGGGTGAATCTTCTCAATTGGCCGCCCCGGAAATTGATGTAAAAGAAGACAATAGCGACAGGAACGTTTTGAATCTGACACCAGTTGGAGAAAAGAATGCCCCGATTCAGCTGTTGCTTCTAATTGATGATTCGGCCCAGACATCGTTCGGCACGCAGATCCAGTCTTTGAGACGGTTCATCTCCGGTTTGCCCGAGAACATAGAGATAGGCGTCGGGTATATGCGCAACGGGACGAATCAGATGACTTCGAAGTTTACGCATGACCACAAAGCAGCAGCCGACACGATAAGGCTGCCGCTGGGCGCGGGCGGATCGAACGTAAGTCCCTACGACTCGCTTGCCGACGCCATAAAAGACTGGCCTGATGAAAACGAATCTGAACGCAAAGAAGTGATTATGATCGGCAGCGGGATCGAGGGGCTGGGAGGCGGTTTCACACCGGAAAACCCGTATGTGAGACGCGGAATTCAGGCCGCGCAAAAGGCTGGCGTCGTGGTGTACACCATCTACCACCCGAGTTACGGGTCCGGAAGATTCTTCTGGCGCGGCACCTGGGGACAGAATTTTCTGTCACAGCTAGCGGACGAGACGGGCGGCGAAGCTTACAACATCAACATGGGAGCTCCAGTATCGATCGACCCCTTTCTGGATGCAATTCTTGATCAGTTTCACAATCAGTATTTACTCACGTTTGAGGCAAAGCCAACTAACAAGTCGGACCTGCAGAGGGTGAGGATCTCGCTTAAGGAAGAAAAAAGCAACATCGCCTCTGCTTCAAAAGTGTTCGTAAAGGCGAGCATGTAGAAGTTGCCGGTGATTCCAAGCGCCCCGAGTGGATTCGTGGCTATCTGTCCGTTTTTAATCCGAAGCCTTGCGGCGAGTAAGTTATTCCGGACGAAAACTGAAATGAATTCTTCCTGAAATTCGGAGAAGGATTGTTCAGATAGTTATCGATTATGCTCCAAGTGAAGCTGATGCGCTTTACTATAGGGACCGTAAACGTTATATCTCCGGCGACGGAATAGGCATTTAGATTCGACCAGGATTGCTTCACCGATAAGCCTTGATGGAGGATCGCTTTCGTGAACTTACGGTTGTAAGATTCGGAAAAGATGGAGCTCACCAGATTCTGGTTCTGTGTCGAATCGAAGAACCGCTGATCTTGATATCCGATGGCGGTACGTAAATCCAACTGCTCATATTTCGACTGAATAGCCGAGTAACCGACACCAATTGAGTAAATTTGCTGCAAATCGAGACCTTGCGAATAGTCGTGGTCGAACTGTGCATTTAGAAAGGCGAAGCCTTTGGGACTGAAGTAGCGGTCCCGCTCTGCTTCCGCATGAAAGATGGAAGTTTTTAATGTCTGCGCGTTCGGTTGAGTTAGCTGCCCGTAAGAGGATGTGAAATTGAGAGTGGTCCGGCTTTCCGGCTCCATCCAATTTTCTCCGGGAATGTCCCTGACGAAATTCGCGGCGCTCGTATAGGAGCGGCTGGTTTGAGTTGCCTGAACGATTGCTATACCCAGGGTTGCGTCGCCTTTCCAGTTCTCATACCATGCCGGCCGGCTTAGAACGACCCTGGAAAAAGTCGATTGGTCGATCAAATCGGCAGTGTCGCTGAGAGGGAGTTTCATCGGCGGTTGCTGGGAACCCGAAGATACGGTGACATTTCCATCCGCAACAGCGACAGATCCTTGTGGGATTTTGCGGTCGCTTTCGTTGGTGTGCAATGTAACGCCTCTTTCCACGACCGCAAAGCTTCGCGGCGAATGGAGTTCCTTGATTTGGCTCCACTTTACTTTGACTTCGCCAGCCATGTCGCTTTTAAAGAGGACGGTATCCCCTGTGGACCGCTCCAATTTGCCGATCAGTTTTTCACCGTTGTTAAAGACGATGTAGTCTTGGCGGGCAGAGGGAGATGGCGGCGCATCCTGCGCGAATGCTGCAATGGCAAGCAGCGGGAGAGGGGCGAGAAGCAGAAGTGCTTGAAAGCGGCACAGCAGGAAACTGATTTTTGGCTCCAACTCTTGATAGTAGTCGTGCCGCTGGACGGAAGATTGCTCTGGAAGGACTTCAGCCGTGCATAAGGGAGGTTATGCACGGCTGAAGTTGGTGTTGAAAGGAAAAATGAACTAGCTTTGCAATTAGAAGGTGGTTAGCTGCGCACCTTCTTTCGTGCCACCAGGCCGGCGCCGACCAGACCAAGGCCCATCATCAGCATGGAGGCAGGTTCCGGAACGGGGCTGGTCGCGAAAGAAGCAGAGTAGGTGCTATCGATACCGCCAGTAGTTTGGAGTTTAGCCAGAATTTCCGGAATGGTGCCGGGCACTACGAATTGGGTCGAGAAAACACCCTTAGCGAAGGAGTAACCAGTCGACCTGGGGTCAGTATAGGCTTCGCCATTAATTTGCAGAGAAGCTGTCACCGTTCCATTACTCAGTTGAAAGAGAGTAATAGGTGAACCGGCGACTGTGCAACTTGCGCCAGCGGCTCCGCTGCTGCACCCGGCCGAGCTACCAGTTCCAGGAGCGATAGAGGTCAGATCGAACGTAATGGGAGTCCCAAGACCATCGCTGAAATGAATGAAGCCCGGCATCTTAACATCGCCGGTGCTAGGACCGCCTGTCAGAGTGCCAATGGAGCCGCCAGTCAAGCCAGCAAACGACTCGGTTTCCAAGCCGCCATTCGTGCTGAAGGCACTGTTGAACAGAATGCTGTCATTGGTGACTCGTACGCTACCGGCGATGTTGGCTTCGCCGGTAACAGCAGCTGCACCCGCAGTGCCTGAAAAGAAAGACAAGGGTAATGCCAGCAGGCTGGCAGTAATTAAACGATGTAATTTCACGATTCTAAATTCCTCCGAATTTGACTTAGTCCCGGTCATTTATTTCCGGGAACGAGACCATCGTGCCATGGAAAACGCCAGATGTCTTTCCCTAGATGTACTAACACCATGAGGCATATTTCCGGGAGTACACCGGAGAGTTTTTAGGACTTTATCGAAGCAGAAAGAATGAATCTTTGAAACTTGGAAGGGGAGAAATGCAAAGACTTGGTGCGCCCGGAGAGGCTCGAACTCCCGACCTAATGATTCGAAGTCATTTGCTCTATCCAACTGAGCTACAGGCGCACGCTTGCGGGACGCTCCCATTATAAGCGGCGAGCAATTCGCCATTAGATTTAGAAGTGAGTACCGTGAGTACCGTGGTTTTTTCCCGCAAACTCAGCGAACCAAAGCGATAATGAATTTGCGGCCGTCCTGCCGCAAAAAAGACGGATTCATGAAATATTTCTTGTCAATTCTATTAATAGGCTTAGGCGCATCGCACCTTTCCGCGGCCAGCTTTTCTTCTGCCGGCTTTTTCCCGCAAGATGACCGGGTGCAACTGTTTCAATTCAATGTTGCGACCGCATCTGCGGTGACGCTGCGAACTCTTTCGTATTCCGGCGGAACGAACATCAATGGAACCGTTGTGCCTGAAGGCGGGTTCGATCCCTACCTGGCTTTGTTCGACAGTACTGGCGTGCTCATTTCTGATAACGACGAGGCGCCGGACGCCCCGCCAAGCCCGGTCACCGGTTCCGCATACGATGCTTTCATCCAGCAAACTCTCGCGCCAGGCGCTTACGCGCTTTCTCTCAGCCAGTTCAACAATACAGCCATCGGGCCGGATCTATCGTCTGGCTTTCTGGAAGCGGGCTCTGGAAATTTCACCGCGGCCTTTGGGTGTTCCAATGGATCGTTCTGCGACATCGACGGCAACAACCGCACAAACGCATGGGCAGTCGACATCTTGAATGCCGATTCCGCAAGTGGACCCGGCGGCCCTATTGAACCGGTTCCTGAACCGGCTACCCCGTCCCTGGTTGGCGGAGTGCTAATAGGCGCAGGTCTGTTTGGCGAAGTCTATGCGTATCGCCGCCGACGCCGGAAACCTTGAAGCTCAGATCTCTTGTCTCCGCCCGCTGGACTGCGATGCTGGTAGTGAGGAATCTGTTTCCCGCATGCATGGTCCGCTCGAAACCGAAGTAAAGATCCACCTAAGCCCTCACCACAATTTTCCATCGCTCTTGCTCTCACAGGGATTCCGCGAACTCGCGCGTCGTACTTTTGAAGCGAATACCCTGTTCGATACGCCTGAGCGCCGTCTCCACCGGGACGGCATGATGCTCCGTCTGCGCCAGACCGACTCCAAGGCGACGCTTACATGGAAAGGAAAGGGAATTGACGGTCCTCATAAGAGCCGCCCGGAGACTGAAACGCAGGTCGAATCCCCGGGAAATCTGCGGCAGATTTTCTCCCAAATTGGCTTTATCCCAGCTTTTCACTATGAAAAGTTCCGGACTGAATTCCAACGTGAGCAGGGTGGGGTGGTCACCTTCGATGAAACACCGATCGGCCACTTTCTCGAACTCGAAGGAGCAGCGGAATGGATCGACGAGACGGCGCTGCAGCTAGGTTTTTCACCGGCCGACTACGTGCTAGAAAGCTACGGAGCGCTCTACAGAACGGACTGTGAAAGGCGGGGGGTTCCCGTTACCGGAATGACGTTTGAAGCAGACCGGTAGAGGCTCCCTCGCTGCACTCCCGGCGCTTGCCATTAAAATAAGGTGCAATGACCGAAACGCTTGCCGCAACTTCTGCCGAACTGGAGCGCGCCATGAGCGGCTTAAATCGAGTGCGAACCGAAATCGGAAGAGTGATTGTCGGGCAGGAGGAGGTAATTAACGGGGTTTTGATTTGCCTGGTGGCCGGCGGACATGTACTGCTGGAAGGAGTTCCGGGATTAGGAAAAACAACGCTGCTGCGGACGCTGTCTCACGTTTTGCACTTGCGGTATTCGCGTATTCAGTTCACACCCGACCTTATGCCCGGAGACATTGTGGGCAGCATGGTGATGGAAAGCGATGAAGCAGGCCACAAGAACCTGCGGTTCCAGCCGGGGCCAATTTTCGCGAATCTTGTTCTGGCTGACGAAATCAATCGTGCGACGCCAAAAACCCAGTCCGCGCTGCTGGAAGCGATGCAGGAAAGAACCGTAACCAGCGGCAATTCGACCTACTCTCTCGATCTGCCATTCCTGGTGATGGCGACGCAAAATCCAATCGAGATGGAAGGTACTTATCCGCTGCCCGAAGCGCAGCTGGATCGCTTTCTGATGAAGGTGCTGGTGACTTACCCATCACGCGAAGAATTGAGCCAGATTGTAGACTTTACAACCAAGCGCGGGGACGTTGCACTGGAACAAATTCTGGATCGCGCGCAGATCGCAGATTTACGGGCGACGTGCAAACAGGTGGTGGTGGCTCCGCATGTTCAGGACTACGCTATTGAATTGGTGATGGCGACGCAGCCCGGCGCCGCGCAGGCGACTGACCTGACGAATAAGTATGTACGTTATGGCAGCTCTCCACGCGGCGCGCAGGCGCTGATCGAGTGCGGGCGGGTGCATGCGTTCATGCAGGGAAGAATGCATTTGAGCATCGAGGATGTGCGGGTGGTGGCAGCCTCAGTTCTGCGGCACCGGATGATTTTGAACTTCGATGCGCATGCCGACGGCGAGACGGCTGAAACGCTGCTGCCCAAGATTTTGGAGCGGGTGAAGGCGCGGCCGTAACGCTATATGGCTGCCCCTGGTACGGTTACCCCTGCGACGGCTTCTGCTCCGCTGATTGATCGCCGCCTGTTGGAACGCCTGGAACGGCTAACGCTGCACTGGCAGACGTCCTTTAATGGTTTGGTGGGCGGCCACAACCGATCGCACTTTGCTGGAGCCGGGCAGGAGTTCCTCGACCATCGTAGTTTCCATCAGGGCGACGATTTGCGGTCAGTGAATTGGCGCGTTTACATGCGATTCGAGAAGCTCTTTCTGAAGATGTTTCAGATTGAGCCGCGCGTACCCGTGCGACTGCTGCTGGACATCAGTTCATCGATGGACGTGATGACTCCGGGCGGGGATTTTACCAAGTTCGAGTTCGCCAGGCGCCTGGCCGCGGCCTTCGTGTACGTAGGGCTGGTGCGCTTGGACAGCATTTTGCTGCAACCTTTCGCATCGCGCTTGCACGACCCGCATGTGGCGAGCGGCGGCCGGCATCGCTTCCATCCGGCGGAAGTTTACTTGCGCGCGCTGCGTAGCTCCGGTGAGACGCGTTTCCGGGATATTACAAGGCAATTTTTGAACACTTACCGGCAGCGGGGCCTGGTGGTGATTATCTCGGATTTTCTCGACAACGACGACTGTCTGCGGCCACTGCAGTACCTTGCGGATTTCGGCCACGAACTGCAGCTAGTTCAAGTGTGGAGCGAAGAGGATCGCAGCCCGCGCGATACAGGTGAATTCGAGCTGGTGGATGCGGAAACCGGCGAGCAGGTTTCGCTGGCCATCGATGACTCGGCCCGCGCATCGTACACCGCTGCATTCGACGCGCACTCGGCTGCGCTGCGACGGCTTGCGGAAAGCAACGGCGGCCGCTTCACAGGCTTATCCACCGCTCGATCGCTGGAAGAGGCAGTGTTCGGCCCGGTCATGATGGGACATGCGGGACGTTAGCTCCGGGAATGTTTTTTCTCAACCTCTCTGCCGTTGAACTTATCGCGCTTCTGGGCACTCTCAGCAGCGTGATTACGGCGCTCTACTTGCTAGACAAGCGCAAACGCAAGCGTGTGGTGTCCACTTTGCGCTTTTGGACTTCAGCATCGAGCGTGGACCAGCGGAGATCGAGACGGCACATGCAGCAGCCCTGGTCGCTGCTGCTGCAATTGTTGAGCCTGACGCTGCTGCTGCTGGCGATTGCTGATCTGCAGTGGGGTAGCCGGTCCGCGCGGCCGCTAGACCATGTCCTCCTATTAGATACTTCTTCGTGGGCCGGAGCACAGCTATCGCCAGGCAACTTCGTGATGGACGAGGAACGGCGGGTGGCAGAAAAATTCCTGCGGGCGCTACCCAGCTCCGATCGAGTGTTGATCGTCTACGCAGATGCGCTGGCGCGAGCGGCTGGACCCGTTACATCTGAGCGGAAGGAATGGAGCGCCATGCTCGCTAGCGCGGTCGCGGGGCCAACTGTACTTGATCTGAATCGCGCTATTGCTTTCGCCCGCAATACGCAGAGGTGGTCGGCGGGCTCACCAGGCGAGATCGTTTACATCGGCCCGGGCCGCGGCAATGCGGGAAGCTCCGGACTGCCGAAAAATCTGAGAGCGATTATAGTCGCCGCTCCACGGGAGAACGTTGCCATCCGATCGGCTTCCGCGCGGGTCAGTGAAGGGTCTCGCAATGGCTGGAACGCCTCGTTTGCGATAGCTAACGATGGAACAGAGAAGCGAACCGTTGCAGTTGATACCAGCTTTGCCGGAACCAAGTTTGCCCAGCGCACTTATAGTCTTCTGCCGAAGAGCGAGGTTACAGCCACTTACAGTTTTGTTACGCGAACGGCGGGAAATTTGCAGGCTGCAATTACAGCAAGCGGGAATGCTCTGGCTTTGGATGATCAAACTCAGCTTGCGTTGCCCGGCAACTCGCCATTGCGCGTTGCAGCGTTTACACGCCGACGCGATTCATTAGAGCCACTGTTATCCGCCGATAACGAACTCACGGTGGAGTATTTCGATCCGTCACGATATGGCTCTGACGTTTCCGCCGATCTCTTCATCTTCGACGAGTTCGCGCCTCCACGGCTGCCGGAATCGCCTTCACTTTTTCTGCATCCGCCCCAGAACGGATCACCATTGCCGGTGAAAGAAACGGTACGCAATGCTTCGTTTTCCGGTTGGGATACGCGTGTCCTGGGAGACACCGGTTTACGAACACACGAATCGCGCTTCCATGAAGCCGACGTCTTTCAACCATTCAAAGGCGATTTAGCGATCGCCTCCGTTGCTTCTGGCCCAGTAGTGGTTGCGCGCAGACGGGCCGAAGGCGGGCGAGTGGTTGTGGTTGGATTTGACGTGCTATCCGAGGCCGCTCGATCCGACCTGACTACGCCGCTGCTGTTTGCAAACCTGCTTGGCTGGCTCTCGCCGCAAGCTTTCCGAGAGACAAGCTTCACGGCGGAACACGCCGGCGCGGTGAGCATACCTCTGGAGGCCGGAGAGACGGCCGAGTCACTGCGCGTTGCGAACCAGGCCGGCGAGCTGATTCCCTTCTCCGTCGCGAAAGGCAATATTCAGCTATTTACCGAGCGTCCGCGGGAAATTCATTTGCAATCGGGTGGACGTTCGCGTTTGGTTTCGCTGACACTACCGGATGTGTCGAACCGGCAATGGATTCCGCCTGCGTCCGTGCAGACGGGCTTACCGCAAAGCTACCAGGCAGGTCCATCGGCAATCAGTCTTTGGAAGTGGTTGGCTGTGTTGGGTGGCGCAGGCCTGCTGATGGAGTGGATTCTGTTCGGGCGCGTCCGCCAGGTAGCGTTCCGGTGGACAGGGGAGCGGCCACAGACATCGCCGGGGGTGGATAGAGAAAAGGAATCCGATGCAAAGGACAGGGAGCACGTATCGAAATGAACTTTGTCCATCCGTTGCTCGCAATTGCGTCCCTGGCTCCGTTATGTTGGGCAGTGCTAGCGTGGCGCAGGACAGCGCGAAGAGCCACATTGGTCCTGAAGGCGCTTAGTTTAGCTTCAATCATCCTGGCGCTTGCGCAGCCCGAGACGATGCTGCCGCAGACACGGACAGCGGTGCTGGCATTAGTAGATACGTCGAACAGCGTCACTGAGCAGGCGCTTTCCCGCGCATCGGGCCTCGCTCAAAGGATGCAGCGGGCTCGCGGCAGCAATTGGATCAGGATTGTGCCGTTTGCTTCTCATCCAAGAACGCTATCGGCTGAAGAAACCCGCGGGGACTTGAAGTTGGTGCATGCGCCGGGTAAGGCAGCGGATCGGACAAGTCTCGAAGAGGCTCTGTCTTCAGCAGTCTTTGCACTGCCCGAAGAACATATTCCGCGGATCGCGCTGATAACCGATGGGAATGAAAACGAGGGAAGCAGCGTACGAGCCATGCTCGAATTGCAGCGGCTTCATATTCCAATCGACACCTTTCCTGTTGGCGAACGCAATGCGGCGGATTTTCAGCTAACGAATGTTGCGTTGCCGCATCGCGCCTACGCCGGCGAGCAGATTCCGATCGACCTCACCGTTCGCGCTCCATCCGCGGCAGACGGGCGCATAGATCTATCGGCCGAAGGCAAGCGTCTGGGCGGCGGTCCAGTTCACATACGCGCTGGCGAAAGCACAATGCGCGTGCATGCCCGGCTAAGTTCTACGGGCGCAACAGTTCTATCGGGAAATGTCGCGGCGCAAGGTTTGGGCGAACTAGGCTTCCGGGAAGGCCTGGAGCTGCGACGGGCAAAAGTTCTTTACCTTTCCAAGGATCCGCCGGGAACCGACGCAAATCTACTCGAGGCATTTCATCAGGCGGAATTCGACGTATCTAGCGACAGCTCGAAATTAGCGGGTGAGCTCGAAGGATTCCAACTCCTGGTGATTAATAACCTCGATTTGAATTCATTTACTCCCCAGGCTAAGAACAAAATTGAGAACTACGTAAAGAATGGCGGCGGGCTGCTGCTGATCGGCGGAGAAAGACAGGTCTACAAAGAGGAATCGAGAATGGACGCGCTGGACCGTGCCTTGCCAGCGGAATTAGCGCCCCCTAAGTCGCCGGAAGGAACTTGCGTGGCGCTTATCATCGATAAGTCCTCCTCCATGGAAGGCCGCAAAATTGAACTGGCGCGGCTGTCGGCTATCGGAGTGGTAGATCATCTGCGGCCCATGGACACCATCGGCGTGCTGATATTCGACAACTCGTATCAGTGGGCAGTGCCTCTACGCAGGGCGGAAGACAAAACCCTGATCAAACGGCTGATCTCCGGCATAACTCCCGACGGAGGTACGCAGATCGCACCAGCTTTGGCGGAAGCCTATCGACGGGTGCTCTCTTCCAAAGCGATTTTCAAGCACATCGTGCTGTTGACGGACGGTATCTCAGAGGAGGGAGACAGCATCGATTTAGCGCACGAGGCGGTGACTCACGGCATTACAATTTCCACCGTGGGCTTAGGCCAAGACGTGAATCGCACCTATCTGGAAAAGGTGGCTGTCACTTCAGGCGGAAAGAGCTATTTCCTTAACGACCCCGCTGGCCTGGAGCAGATTTTGTTAAAGGATGTCAAAGACTACAGCGGTTCCACTGCAGTGGAGCGTTCTCTCAGCCCTATCGTGGCTCACCCGGCGGAGTTACTGAATGGAACCCATATTGAGAGCGCGCCGCCACTGAAGGGCTATACGAGATTCACTGCCAAGCCGACGGCGGATACGGTGCTGAAGATTGACGCTGAAAGGAAAGACCCACTCTATGTACGCTGGCAGTACGGCTTGGGGCGGGCCGGCGTCTTCACCTCCGATGCGAAAAGCCGCTGGGCGGAAAACTGGATCGGGTGGCGGGGATTCGACAGCTTCTGGATTAATCTCACGCGTGATCTGCTTGCCCACACCGATCCGAACGGAGCCAGCATTCATTTCAACCCGGTCTCGAATGAGATCGTCGTCGGCTATCGTCCGTCAACACCCGTTCGCCCGGCCATACCATCCATTTTTGCGCTTGGTCCGAACGGCTTCGCCAAGCCGGTCACGATGCGCCGCACAGAGCCTGGGGGCTTTGAAGGGGTGGTTGCGATTGGCGCAACCCGTGGTCTCTTTCGTGTCCGTCCTGCCGCGGAGTCGGCTCAATTTCCTGAGTTGGGGTTCTACCGGGACGAAGACGAAATGCTGGAGCATGACGCTAACACGCCGCTGCTGCAGCGTATCTCTTCGTTCACAGGCGGCCGCTACAATCCATCTCCGGCAGCGGTGTTCGATGCTGACGGACGGACGCGCTATATGGCATTTCACTTCTGGCCCGCTCTGCTGGCGGTAACGATTGTGCTGACTATTGCCGAGCTGGTCAGCCGCAAATGGCAGGCACTGGCCGCGCGGTTTTCCAGATAGCTTTTCCCATTGAAAGTCAAGCCTTGGATCCTTCCACTCCGCTCCAGTTTGTAAAAGGAATAGGTCCTGCGCGCGCCGCCATGCTGCAAGCCAAAGGCTTGCGCACAGTTACAGATCTGCTGCACTATGCGCCGTTCCGTTATGAGGACCGCCGCAACAGCAAGGCCATCGTCGAACTGGCTCCGGGTGAAAAAACCACCGTTCTAGCCCGTGTCTCCAGCGCCAAATTGTCCCGGTTCAGAGGCCAGGCGCAAGGGCTTTTCGAGGCAGTGTTCGAAGATGGCAGTGGCGCTTTCCTGCATGCGCGCTGGTTCCATGGAGAGCGTTATGCCGAAAGTCTTTTGCCCTCCCGCCGTGTCGCTCTGTTTGGCAAGGTAGAAATCGAGACCGCTCCGGCGTCTCGCAGTGCTTACGATCGCATGATGGTGCAGCCGGAGATCGAACTACTATCCGACGGTGACAATGAAGATGAACGCTTGCATACCGCTGGCGTCATCGCGGTTTACGAAGCCGCCGGGAAGGTATCGACCAGGGCATTCCGCAGCCTTCTAGACCGGGTGCTGAAGGACGTTCAACTACCGCCCGATCCGCTGCCGGAAAGCGTCCGGAAGCGACGCCAGCTGCCAGATCTAAGCACAGCACTGGACGCTATTCATAAACCGCCGCCCGATTCAGACATGCTTCTGTTGAATGAATTTCGAACACCGGCGCACCATCGCTTAATCTTTGAAGAATTCTTCTGGCTGGAATGCGGCCTGGCTCTAAAGAAGAGCAAGGCGCGGCTGGCGCGGGGCATTGAATTTGCCGTCACAGATGCCATTCGCGAACAACTCAAGCGCATGCTGCCTTTTAAGCCGACCGGGGCGCAGCGGCGGGCCATGCAGCAGATAGCCGACGACATGAAGCGTCCGCATCCGATGAACCGCCTTTTGCAAGGCGACGTTGGAAGCGGAAAGACGGTTGTAGCTGCGCAAGCCGCGGTAATCGCGATCGAGAACGGTTACCAGGTGGCGGTGTTGGCGCCAACCGAACTGCTGGCCTTTCAGCATTTGTCCACTTTCCGGAAGTTAGCGGAACCGCTTGGATATTCCATAGCGCAACTGACCGGCTCGCTTACGGTACGCGAGAAGGTGGAGACGAAAAGGCGCATCGCTTCCGGAGACATCAATATCGTGGTGGGAACTCATGCCCTGCTGCAGGAAGACTTGACGTTCGCGCGGTTCGGGCTGGCAATTGTCGACGAGCAGCATCGCTTCGGCGTGCGCCAGCGTTGGGAACTTTTTCAGAAGGGCACTGCTGTTCCTCCGGATGTGCTGGTAATGACTGCGACGCCCATTCCGCGAACGCTTGCGCTTACGGTTTACGGAGATTTAGATATTTCGGTCATCGACGAGCTGCCTCCGGGCCGGCGTCCGATTGCCACCAGGCATATACCGGAAGCTCGCGTCGAGCAGGTCTACCGATTCGTAGCGCAGCAGATCGCAGCGGGACGTCAGGCATACGTTGTCTATCCGGTGGTAGAGGAAACCGAGACAATCGCCGTGAAAGCAGCAGAACAAATGTACGCGCATCTCTCTACCGAGGTCTTCGCCGGCATAGAAGTCGGATTGCTGCATGGCCGTTTGCCATCCGAACAGAAAGAGACCACGATGCGCAGCTTCGCCCGCGGTGAGGTGAAGATTCTGGTGTCTACCACTGTGATCGAGGTCGGCGTCGATGTTCCGAACGCGTCTGTCATTGTGATCGAGCAGGCAGAGCGCTTCGGTCTCGCTCAGTTGCATCAGTTACGGGGGAGAGTTGGCCGCGGTCCGCATCAAAGCTATTGCATTCTAGTAACCGGGAAACTGAGTCAGATAGCCCGCGAGCGGATACGCACTCTGGTCGATTCGAACGATGGGTTCTTTATTTCGGAGATGGATATGAAGCTGCGCGGGCCAGGAGAAGTCTTCGGAACGAAGCAATCCGGGATACCGGGGCTTCGGCTTGCCGACTTGCAGCGGGATGCCGACATTTTGGAAGAGGCCCGCGAAGAGGCGGCGGGACTGCTTGAACGCAAGAATGATAGCGGCGAGGTGCGCGAGGTGGTTCGTTATCTGCAGGAGAACTGGCAGCGCCGCTACGGACTGGTGGAAGTTGGTTAAGGCATGCGGATCATAGCAGGGCGCTTTCGAAGCCGTAAGCTGAAGGCAGTGGATGGAACGCCGGTCCGGCCGACGCCCGATCGATTGCGCGAAACGCTGTTCGATATCCTGGCCCCTCAAATTGAAGGCAGCACCTTTTTGGATGCTTATGCAGGCAGCGGCGCAGTAGGTTTGGAGGCGCTCAGCCGTGGAGCCAAGCACGTTGTTCTGATTGAGAACAGCGCGGCAGCTATGTCAATAATCCGGGATAATCTCGCGGCTCTGCAAGTGGAGAAGGAAGTTACCGCCATTCGCGGCAAAGCCACCGCTCTGTTGGCAAAGTTTCCATGCGATCTGGCGTTTATCGATCCTCCTTACGTTCTCACGAGCGATTACGAACGCTCGCTGAACCTGTTGGACGGATCGATTTGCAGACTCGCGATTGCACAGCATTCTTCGCGCTTTCAATTGCGGGATCGATATGGACACCTGGCAAAAGCCCGGGTGGTCCGGCAGGGAGACAACAGCCTGTCGTTTTATTCGAGAAGCGAAGCTGAACCGGAGACTCTACAATCAACGCTGTGACTAAACAGCAATCGAAACCAGCTTCCAGAGCGGCCGCGGAATTCCCGGAGGCGGGATTCAAGTTCCTGCGGCAGCTTAAATTGCACAACGACCGGGATTGGTTTCGAGAGCGCAAAAAGGACTATCTGGAACTGGTTGAAGAACCCATGAAGTCAGTAGTCTTAGCCGTTGAAGAGGGCTGCCGCAAACGCGGATTACCCTTGCATGCCAAAGAAAAAAGTCCGGTGATGCGCGTGTACCGGGATATCCGGTTCAGCAAAGACAAAACTGCTCTCAAGACTCACGTAGGGGCGGAATTGCGCCGCTCGTTCAGCGATTCCCAGGGAACGCTTTATCTGCATCTATCTCCAGAAGAATCTTTCGTGGCTGCAGGCGTATGGCAACCTGAGCGGCCGTTTCTACAGAGCTGGCGGGAGGCAATAGCGAGAGACCCAGATCGATTTGCAGATATAGAAACCGGCTTGAAAGGAAGGGGTTTAGCTTTGAGCGGAGAACATACTTTGACCAGGCTGCCGAGAGGCTTTCAGCAGTATGCCGAGGAGCCGTTCGCGCCTTCGCTGAAATTGACCTCATTTATCGTTTCACGGGCAGTGAATCGAGCGGAAGCGACAGGCACAGGCTTCGTCGAGTCAATTGTGGACTTCGCTCTGGCTGTAAAGCCGCTTCTGGAATTCGCCTGGCGGGTAGAGGCAATTCATGCCAAGACCAAACCGCGAAAGATGCGCGAACATGAGATGATCTAGCGGCCCGGCGGAGCCGCCAGCATGATGCAGATATCCATAACGTTAGTGCCCGTGGGGCCGGTCTTCACAAGGTCGCCTAATTGCTGGAAGAATGGGTTGGAATCGTTCTCGGCGAGCATCCTTACCGAGTTAAGCCCCAGCTTCGCTGCACGAGCGATGGTAGAGCCTGTAGCTATGGCTCCCGCGGCATCCGTAGGACCGTCGGTACCATCGGTTCCAAGACTGAGGACAAGAACTCCGGGAAGCCCTGTCAGTGCATGTGCGGCGCTCAGGGCAAACTCTTGATTCCGGCCCCCGCGGCCTTTTCCGCGAACCTTGACCGTTGTTTCTCCTCCTGCAAGCAGGCACGCTGGAGTCTGCAGGGGCGAGCCATGTTGGGTAACTTCACGCAAAATTGCAGATAGAACGGTGGCGGCCTCGCGCGTCTCGCCCGCAATCGTGCTCGACAGAATGGCCACGTTGTATCCGAGACGCCGCGCAGCGGATTGAGCCGACTCTAAAGATTTCCAGTTGCTGCCGGCAATTACATTTCTGACATTTGCAAAGATCGGGTCACCAGGCTTCGGGGTTTCCGGCCTTTGCCCTTGCGTACCGAGTTGCAGGTGCCGGCGAACCGCAGCCGGAATACGGGACTTCAGCCCGGATTGCTCGATGATGCGAAGCGCATCAGCATAAGTTGTAGGATCGGGAGCCGTTGGCCCGGAGCCGATCACATCCGCCGAATCTCCGATGACGTCTGACAGCAGAATGCCTACGACGGTTGCCGGATAAGCGATTGCTGCAAGTCCTCCACCTTTCAATTTGGAGAGATGCTTCCGCACGGTATTCAGCTGAGCGATGTCCGCTCCCGCCCGAAGCAACAGATTGGTGGTTTTGCCTTTTTCCGCCAGAGTGAGATTTGCGGCGGGCAGAGGAACGAGAGCTGAAGCTCCACCCGAGATAGCGACCAGGAAAAGATCGCGGGCATTTAATTGGCGCAGAAGCTGTTCCACTTCCGCTGCTGCCGCCAATCCGTCCGCGTCAGGAACGGGATGCGCGCCGGTTCGCTGCCGGCAAACTTTAAGGCCTTCGACCGAATGCCCGTGTTTCGTAACCACCAGCCCGCCGGTGAGATGGTGTCCGAGAATCTCTTCTACCGCAAGCGCCATGGGGCCAGCCGCTTTACCAATGGAAAGCAGATAGATCCGTTCGAAATCCGCGAGAGCGTAGCCGTTCGTTCCGGCTTTTAGTTCTCCGCGTTTTATGCTGAGATTGCGCTTTACTGCCGAACCAGCATCTGCGGCGTCGAGCGCAGCCTTGCAAATCAAGCGCGCATCCCTTCGCAGCTGCTTTTCTATTCGAGTCACAGTTCAGAAGACGGGGAGTTCGGAAATTCGCCGTACAATTTCTTCCGGCCGATCGCAATCGGCATCGATACGGAAATCAGCCCGGGCATAGAGCGGCTGGCGGGAGTGGAAGAGTTCGGCCAAGCTATTGGGATTCGCCGCCAAGGGCCGGGTTACGTCGCCGCCAAGACGACGCCGGATGCGGCTCAAAGGGCAGTCGAGCCATACGCTGACGCCGTTATTGCGGATGAGATCCCAATTCTGCTCGTGGACAAAAGCGCCGCCGCCCAGAGCCACCACCCAGGGATGGCCCCGCCGAATGGTTTCGACACACTCGCGAATCGCGCGCGTTTCCAGATCGCGAAAGGCGCTCTCGCCTTGTTTATCGAAAAAGTCCCGGATGGTAGTTGCCTGAGCACGCTCGATATTGGCATCGATATCGGCAAATTGCCACCCCAGCATTTTCGCCAGCAGCTGGCCTGCCGTGCTTTTGCCGCTAGCCATGAACCCGACAAGAAAAAGCCCTGGTGTGCGCTTTAGCCGAAGGTTCATTTATCTGATCGTATATCGCATCGTATATTGCACTCCGGTCTCCCATTTCACTCAACCGATAATAGACCTATGAGCCCGCAGCTTCTGCCGTTGTTTCCGCTGTCGTTAGTTGTGCTTCCGGGCATGGCTCTACCCTTGCATATTTTCGAGGATCGCTATAAGGAAATGATGGCCGATGTCATACCGGGCGGAAGCGAGTTCGGCGTAGTGCTTGCGAAAGGTGAAGGCATTGTGAACATCGGCTGTACGGCACTGGTCCGGAATGTGTTCCGCCGCTATGAAGATGGCCGTCTCGATCTCGTCGCCAGCGGCCGCCGCCGTTTTGTGATCGGGGCCTTGGATCAGGATCGCTCTTATTTGCGGGCAGAAGTTGAGTTTTTTGACGATGAAGAAGGAACCGAGGCAGCCGAAGAGCTACGCAGCCGCGTATTCGCAGCTTTCGCACCTCTGCTCGAAAGCTCGAAGGGCGACAAGGGCGAAGATGAAAGCGTCAGCCTTCTCCACCCGGAATTAAGCTTCCGGCTTGCCGAACGGATTGAAGATCTGGAGAAGCGTCAGGTGGTTCTAACGATGCGCTCCGAATCGGAGCGATTAGAGTACTTGCTGAAAATTGTCCCGGATTATCTGGTAAAACAGGAGCGAACCGAGCTTGCCCGGCGCGTCGCCCCACTGAATGGCCATGCCAAACACATCACCACAGGCTAGTAAGGGAGAGATGAAAGCGGGCGGGAGACAGCATCTCATCTTCGATGCCGACGATACGCTCTGGGAAAACAACATTTACTTTGAATCAGCGTTCACGCAGTTTTGTGAGTATCTGAAGCATTCATCGATGACCTCTGAACAGGTCCGGTCTGTGCTTGATGACATCGAAGTTGCCAATGCCAAGATACATGGCTACGGATCTAAGAATTTCGCTCGCAATCTGGCGGCCTGTTTCGAGCATCTCGCCGAACGGGATATTTCTACGCGCGACCTGGAGACGGTAAAGCAATTTGCCTACGCTATCCTGCAGCAGCCGATCGAACTGATCGAGGGCGTAGCCGAGACCATAGAAGCACTGTCCGCCCGCCATGAGCTTACCGTGTTCACCAAAGGTGATGCAGAAGAGCAGCGTTTGAAAATCGATCGGAGCGGGTTGGCGAAACACTTTGCGCACGCCGCCATAGTGAAAGAAAAGAATGAGACGGCTTACCGCCAGTTGGCGGAGGAACGCGGCTTCGCGCCCGAGCGCACCTGGATGATTGGGAACTCACCCAAATCAGATATCAACCCGGCGCTGGCCGCCGGCTTGAACGCGATCTTTGTGCCGCACCCGAATACGTGGCGGTTGGAACACGAAGAGGTACCCGAGCATCCCCGGCTTCTGCGAGTCGGAAACTTGCGGGAGCTGCAGGTTATTTTCTAGCGATTGACTTACGCTTCGCCTCTAGAGACGTTCAAGGCGGGTTTCGGCGTCGCCGAAGCGGTCTAGTTTTACTCCGAAGCGATCCATCAGCGAGAGATATAAGCTGCACATTTTGCGCTGCTCTTCGCTTTCGTTCAGATAGTTGAGCGTGCGTCCGGTCTGGAGCGTTCCGCCGAGTCCGCCCGCTAACACCAGCGGCAGCCGGAAGTTATCATGCTTGCGGCCAATCCAGAGATTAGACAGGAACATGAGGCAGGTATTGTCGAGAACCGTTCCGTCGCCCTCTTTCATGCTGTCGAGTTTGGAAGCAAGATATGCGTATTGGCTTACATGAAAGCGGGCTATGCGTTCGTATCCATCTGAGTTGTTGTTGTGAGAAGCGGCGTGGTGGCCTTCCCTGACGTTGAGGAACGGATAGTACATCGCCGACAGATCGCGGGAAATGATCAGCGATGCGACGCGCGTTTTGTTGGTCTGAAAGGCGATGGCAATGATGTCGCACATCAGGCGGGCGTGGTCGCGCAGATCTTCCGGCAGCCCGTTGGCGGGCCGCTCCATAGATGCCACCGGCTTATTCCTGGCTTTCGCCGCATCCTCAGCATCTGACTTGCCCTTGCGCATTCCCTCTACGCGTTTTTCCACTTCCCGCACGCTGGTAAGATACTCGTCCAGCTTGCCCTTGTCGGTGGAGCTTACGTTCCGCGAGAGAGCCTGGGCCCGGTCTTTGACGCGATCGAGAATGCTGATATTCAGCAGACTGCCGCGATTATCGAAGAGGTTGTCCCAAGCCAGCGATGGATACACTTCCACGGGAACCGGAGAATCCGGACTCTGCCAGGAGATATGCGAACTGTACGCCATGGAGAAATTGGTCTCGTGGTAGCCGGTCATGGGCTGTTCACAAGCCAGGACGATGCTGGACTGCGCCGTGTCTTCCCCGATGCGGTTGGCGATCATCTGGTCGATGCTGATGCCCGAGTGGATGATTGCGCCTTTCGAAATGTGCGCGCCCGACAATAAGCTGCCGGTCTGTCCAGGATGAATACCTTGCCCGGTCAGCGCCTTAATGAACAGCCCGTCGATGACATTAATCTTCTGCTTCAACGGCTCCAGGGGCTCCAGCGTTTTGCTAAGCTTCATGGCGGAGTCCTGGCCTTCGGCGCTCCAATGATCTTCATTGACGCCATTGCCCAGAAACACGACTCCAAACCGCTTCGGAAATCCGCCGGCAGCCGGGGTATCGGCGAGAGCGTTTAGCGATTCAAGCCATGGCAGCGCCATGGTGCATCCTGCCCCTCGCAGCACGGTTCTTCTTGAAATGGCAGGCGCAGATGCCTTATTCAGAGACTTGGACATAGGTCAATTTAACTTCCTGGATTGCAGCCGGGCTTGGGTTGCGTTTGGGCTCTCTATGACGCGTTTGTTCAGAAATTCGGGGCTGGTGACGATGGTCTTCACCAGAGCATTAAAACGATAGCCGTTCTCCGCCAGATGAGCTTCCATCTCATGAACAAGCGACTCGTCGGAGAGTTGGAGCGACCTGTTCAGCGCATAAGCTAGCAGTTTACGGCTGAGATTGCTCAGGAACTGATCCTGGCGATGTTCACGGATGAAGGCCTGCAATCCCTTTAGGCCCGTGCCCTCGATGCCGCCCGGATAGGTCACAGCCGTATCGACGGGCCGGTCTCCGAGATCCTTGGTGCGGGCATCGCCGACCGGTCCATAGCCTTCGAATGCCAGACCGAACGAGTCAAATTTCGCGTGACAGGCGGCGCACACAGGGTTGGCTCGATGTTTCGCCAGCATTTCGCGCACGGGAAGTTCAGATTTCGATTCATCCGCCGGAAGCTCTGGGACGACAGGCGGAGGCGGGGGAACCCGGATACCCAAGACGCGTTGCACCACCCAGTTCCCGCGCTTCACCGGACTGGTTCTCAGGCCGGGCGAGTTCTGGGTCAAGAACACCGCCATCGGCAGAATGCCGCCACGGCCATAGCGAGCGGCGTCGTTTACGCGGACCCAATTATCGTCCGCTCCTGTCACTCCCGGTACGCCGTAATGACGCGCCAGCGGCGGATTGACAAAGGTGTAGTCCCCATACACGAGATCGAGCACCGAGCGGTTGTTGGAGATTACGTCTTCCACAAGCCGGATGGGCTCTTGAAACATGGCTTCGCGCAAACTGTCGTTAAAGGTGGGAAACCGGCCGCGATCGACGGAATTGTTGGTTTCGAACTGGCGGAATCCTAGCCAGTTGCCGGTGAACTCGGTTGCGAGCCCCTGTGCGCGCGGATTTTTCAGCATGCGCCGGGCCTGACCCAGTAGGACCTCCGGAATTTGCAAATCGCCGGCCGCGGCGTGCCGCAACAACTCGTCATCGGGCATGCTGGACCACAAGAAATAGCTCAACCTGCTCGCCAGAGCGTAACCGGATAGCGACTGGCTATTGAAGGGAGCGGGACTCTGCATGGCCGCGGGATGCAGGGGCGATCCAGAAGAGTTCATTGTGACTTCGGACAGATCGAGCCGATAGAGGAAGTCTGGCGACATCAGCACGCTGACTACACACTCGCGAATGGCGTCTTGGTGCGATAAATCACTTTTAGTGAGAAGCTCTTTGTAGTAGGCCAGTAAATCGGAGCTTTCCGCATCAGAGAGCGGGCGGCGATAGGCACGCCCGGCAAAGCGCAGTAGCGCATCGAGATGTTTTGGCTCCGCTTCGGTGCGCTCTTTCTCCAAGCCTCGAAGGGTTTCGTCGATGCGCTGGAAGTGATCGCGGATGGCTCGCGGAGAGATCGGATCGTTCTCCGGATCAGCCATTGCTTTCGCCAGGTAAGCGTCGCGCATGGCCAAGATGACCGGCGTATCGGTGATTTGGTGGTTGGCGGGCCGGTCGGTAGCGGACTCCGCGCCTTTGCCTTGTACTTCTCCGCTCTGATTGAAGAAATATTGGGTCCAGGTTCGGGCGGTGGTGTTGGCCGTAAAGTCGAATTCGTTCCAAAGGCGGTCAATCTCTTGCTGCTCTTTGCGATCGAGAATCAGCTCCATCAAAGGAGTATCGTCGCGGAAGAAACCGACTACGCTGTGATAACCGGCACTCAATAGTCTTCCTTTGTCTTCCGAATTGTCTGGAAAATAGCGGCCGCGCTCAGTGACGTAGAAAGTATCTGGAAACACAGAAGCGAAGCGTGCAAAAGCAGCCTCGTAGCTGACACGCTGAGCAGAAGGAACGATCAGGTCGAGGTCACCCGCGCGGGCCTTTGCCGAGAGAGCGGCCCAGCGCGGAGCAGCTTCTCTGTGCAGCCTAGGATATTTGGGGATCTCGGGGATTATTTCGGGCGGGTCGTCGTCGTTGCGCAGATCGGCTGGGTCGCTGTCGCGGCGATGCGCAGCATACTGCAGCAGCTTCCAATTCACTAGCGGCTGTGAACCGGCTGGCAAGCCTTGCACCACTGGCGCTGCAAACTGCATGGCCGTATGAGCACGTATTTTCACCACGAAGTTGCGCATCTCCATGCATTTCGTCTTCACCGCTTCGGGTTCGCCATTGGCCGGAGCGGGTAGAGCTTCCCACATTTTTTGGAGCTTCAGAACAGGACCGACGGCATTGTTGTCATGCAGGATGCGCCAGACCACCGGCAGATATTTGGGGCTGACCTTCGCGTCCGCCGCAGTGGAGGCAAGTGTCGCGTCAGGTTTTCCGAGAGCGTCACGATAGCGGAACTGCCACGCGGCTTGGAAGTAATCCGCATAATCGGTGGGCTGCCGTTTATAGAACTCGAGAATGCGCTGAATGGCGTACTTTTCGCGATCGGTTTCCACCAGCATGGGATAAGGGGCGAATTGGATGCCATCGGGCATCAGCACCATGTGATCGGCCACTTCACGGGCAGCTTGCAGATATTTGTTCAGTAGGGCGGGCGACATGGTGAGCGATTCACCTGAGTTATCGAAGCCTGCGGTATTGGCCGGATCGACCGGAAACTGCCGCGTCAGTTGCATGTCGTGTCCGGTGAGATCGCGAATGGTGTAGTTGTATTCGGCGTTGCTGAGCCTTCGGGCCAGAACGACACCGGGATCCCCGGCGAACTTCTTAATCTGGTCGTTGCGCACCGAGCGAATCCAGGCGATCACCTGTTCGACAGCTTCCGCAGGTGGAGGCGGCAGAGGCTTGGGCGGCATCTCCTTCGCGGAGAGCCGGTCCATCATCAGTGCCCAGCGGGGAAAATCCTCGGCGACCATGTCGGCAGAGGTATAAGATTTCAGATCGAATTGCGCAGCAGGCGTTTTGCCGCTGTGGCACCCGAAACAGTATTTAGCAACGAAAGGTTCGACCGTTTCGTGGAACTGCTGCTCAATTACCGGGGGAGTGGCGCCAAAAGATGGCAAGCAGGCAAAGATTAACAGGGCCGTGACGGCTGGGAGCTTCATCACGCAGCCTATTATTTCACGTTACAGGGGCTACGTATAGTGCCCGGCCGTAACGGCAGGCCTATTTAGCCCTAATAACCCTGGCTGCTGCCGACAAGTTCTTCAGAGGATACGTCGTCGAAGGCCGGATAGTCAGTATACCCTTTTTCGCTTCCTCCGTAGAAAGTGGCGCGGTCGTACGGGTTGAGAGGACTGTTCTGCGCAAAGCGTTTCGGGAGGTCGGGATTTGCGATGAAGAGACGTCCGAAGGCGATAGCGTCCGCGAGATGACTTTCTATGGTCCGCTCCGCGGATTCCGCGGTGTAACCGCCAGCCGAAATCAAAACCCCTTCGAAGGCTTCGCGAAATAGCTCCGCTGTTCGCGGCGCATTGCCGTTGAGAGGCACGTCTGCTCCGGCGTTGCCCGCTCGCGGTTCCACTAAGTGGGCGTAAGCGATGCCACGATTCGAGAGTTGCTGCAACACGTAAGTAAAGAGAGCAATGGGATTGGAATCAGCCATGTCCAAGAACGTTCCGAACGGCGAGAGTCGAACGCCTAATCGATCCGGGCCCCAGACATCGGCAACTGCATCTACAACTTCGAGCAGCAGACGAGCCCGGTTTTCGATCGAGCCGCCGTATTCATCTGTACGATGATTGGATCCATCTTCAAGAAATTGATCGAGAAGATATCCATTAGCGCTGTGAATTTCGACGCCATCGAAACCGGCCAATTTTGCATTGTGCGCTGCTCGGCGGTATTCATCGACAATACTGGGAATTTCGCTAATCGAAAGTGCGCGCGGCGTTTCGAAGGGCACTTGTTTGAAGTCCGCCGTCATGGCTTTCGATCCATCCTGCGGAGTAAGCGGTGACGGCGCAATCGGCAGCCCCTCTTCCGGATGAAGCGAGCTGTGTGACATGCGACCGACATGCCAAAGCTGAAGGAAGATGTAGGCGCCTTTGGCATGCACGGCGTCAGTGACCAGCTTCCAGCCCTGGATTTGTTCTTGCGAATGAATTCCCGGAGCGGCCGGGTAGCCTTTGCCAAGCGGTGAAATTTGCGTCGCCTCCGTGACCAGCAAACCACCTTGCGAGGCACGCTGCGCGTAGTAAGTAGCGTTCAGCGCGTTGGGGATATCTCCTGGCTGCGTAGAACGCATCCGGGTCAAGGGAGCGAGAACCACTCGATGCGCGAGCTGGAGGTCGCCAATCTGAAGCGGAAACAGGAGATTCTGCAATTGAGGCACAGCTTAAGAGATGCTGGATCCAGATGCTACGTCGCTTGAAGTTAGGGCGCGCGAAATTGAGGAGAAAAGCACAGATGCGTTTGACTAGAGGCCGGCTTGCGATCACAATCGCATTTCTTTGTGGTTTGCCAGCTTTCGGCCAACCGGCGTCAGACTGGCCGGTTGCGGATGGCGAGACTTTGCTGAAGGATTTTCGTTTCGGGACAGGCGAGACTCTGCCGGAACTGCGGCTGCATTACTTGACACTGGGCAAAGCGCATCGCAATGCGGCTGGCCGGACGGACAACGCGGTGCTGCTGCTGCACGGCACCGGTGGCGATGCGCATTCGTTGTTGAACCCGGTCTTCTCGGACGTGCTGTTCCGCCGCGGCGCACCGCTAGACATCGAAAAGTTCTTTCTGATTCTGCCTGACGACATTGGGCACGGCGAAAGCTCGAAGCCATCCGACGGATTGCATGCCCGTTTTCCGGCTTACGACTACGATGACATGGTGCGGAGCCAGCGCATGATGCTGGATAGCATGAAAGTCGATCATCTGCGCCTGATACTGGGAACCTCGATGGGCTGTATGCAGGCATTCGTATGGGGCGAGACGTATCCGGACTACGTTGATGCGCTTGCACCCTTTGCGTGCCTACCGGTGCAGATAGCCGGCCGTAACCGGATGATGCGGTACATGGCTATCGAAGCGGTGAAGCGCGATCCGGCCTGGATGCAAGGCGAATACAGGACAGAGCCAATGGAAGGTCTGCGCACCGCGGCGGAGTTGCTGCTGGTAATGGGGTCGAGCCCTTTGCAGATGCGCAAGCAAGCGCCCACCCGGAAGCTCGCTGAGAAGTATGTCGACAGCTACTTGAAGCGCACGAAGTCGCTCGACGCCAATAATCTAATCTTTTACCTGAATGCCAGCCGGAATTATGACCCGAGCGCGAAGCTGGAGCGGATTAAAGCGCCGCTGTTGTGGATTAACTCCGCCGACGATTTTGTCAATCCGCCAGAACTCGGTATTGCTGAGAAGATGGTGAAACGCATTCCACATGGGCGCTTTATTCTGCTGCCGATTTCAGATGCCACTCCAGGGCACGGAACGCACACGCAGGCCTCCGTGTGGAAGGACTATCTGGCGGACCTGCTGCGCGTTTCCGAGCCTGAGAAGTAGCAATCTTATATTGGAGGTCCGGCGGGCTGCGGAAGAGCGGCGGCTTTCGGTGCATTGGCGGCTGGATTGGCGAGATAGCGCGTCAAGTCGCGCTCGGACTGGCGCAGCACCGCCTCGCTGACAGCGTTGGAATCGTGCATCCCGCCCAGCTTGCCTTTAAGCTGAATAAGCTGCTGTAGGACTACGGCTCTGGCCTCGGGTCCGGTCTTTGGATTTGCGCCCAAGATCATAAGGTCGTCCAGAGTCACCTGGCGTGCCGTTCTCCGCAGCGATCGATCCATGGGTGTGGAATCCGCCGAAGCATTCCATGTCACGCTCATCAGCTTATCGATAACTTCCGGCAGCGTGAGCGCATTCTGCTGCCGATCAGCGAAGGCAATCAGGCGGTTCACTCGTTCCGGCTGCAGGATCTGGCCGACGACCATATTCACGAGGGTGCGCGCAGCGGAAAGATGGCTGAAGGCATAGCCGGTGGAAACGTCGAACTCTTCTAAGCTGGTGGTGGATTCAGGGCCCCGGAAGCCCCCTTCGGAGGCATTTGGGTCGGTGGTCAACTGGGAAAGCAGCGACTCCGGAATGGCCAGGTTTCCGGGCTGAATTGCAATCGCCAGTTGGTCGAGAATCTGGCGCTGATAATCGGCTGGAACAATTTCGGTGGCAGCCAGGCTGTCGCCCTTGTGCTTGTAGTTGTGATAGAGACCGCCGAGGTAGTTGGTTCCGGTATCGATGGCCCAGCGATGGTGCAGATAGGTCATCCAGAGACCTTCGCCCCGCAGGTGGCCCAGGTCTTCACCCGGCGCGAGCACGGCCGGGGTGTAGTTATCGAGCAGCACTTTGCGCTGGGCGATGGTTTCGCGCAGATACTCCGCGGCGTTCGGACCGTCATCGTAGCGGTCCCAGCGCGGATCAGTGGAAGGTGTGTAGATAAGTCCCGCTTTACGCATCTCGGCCACGATATTTTCCAGGCCCTGCTTTTCTTTCGCAGCCGGAAAATCGGAGTACGAGTAGCGGACCATGAACTTGTCGAGCTCGCCGATTTGGCTCTGATAAGCGTCGCTGATGTCAATCTTGCTATCGGCAGTCAGCTTAAGCCGGGGGCTCGGATATTCCATTACCGAAGAGCGATGGTTCAGGCTGGCATTCCAGGCATGCGGAAAGCCGAGTGTGTGGCCTACTTCGTGGGCTGTCAGCAGCGCTTGCCGCAGGGTGACCAGAGATTCTTCGGTAACGCCCTTCGACTGAGCGGCGGCCAGGGCAGGACCGAAACTTTTCCAATAGTTGCTGATGGTGCGAATGCGGGCAGAATCCATGCGCGCTCGTGCCGCAATAATCTCTCCCGTCCGTGGATCGATAAAACTGCCGCCAACGGAAAAGCCTCGATTATTGCGATTCACCCAGAAGACGAAGTTATAGCGGATGTCCATGGGATCTATATCCGGCGTGGGATCTTTCACCACGATCGCGTTGCGGTATCCGGCCGCCTCGAACGCCTGGTTCCACCACAGGAGACCGTCGCGCATGGAACTGCGGACCGGTTCCGGAATGCCGGCGTCGAGATAGTAGACCAGCGGCTGTTTCGGCTCGCTCATCTTGGCCGTGGGATTCTTCTTTTCCAGGCGAAAACGGCGCACCCAGTGGGTATCGGTTTCCGTCGTGTAAGGCTTGCCGTAGTCGTTGAAGGTCATGCCATCGGTGCCGATGCGGTCGTCGCCTTCGCGCGGCTTGTATCCGCGATCGGGCGCTTGCAGAAACGAGTGATGTAGCCGGATGGTGAGCGCGCGGCCATCGGGCGCAACGGATTCGATAATGCGGCCGGGCGTATCGCTCGCATACGTCAGCGTTACTTCTACTTCGGTGTTCTTCTGGAAGGCTTTGGTTCTGGGCAGATAGATAGAGCTGCGTTGGGCATCGAGTTTGTAATTGCCCTGATTGCGCCTCTTCAAGAGGCCTTCGAGATTAATAGTGTCGTGCATCAACAAAGGCGAGGCGTCGACGATCAGCTTGCCGCCGGAATCGGATTCAACCGGCAGGGACGCGAGAATGCTGCTGGCGAATGATTCCTCCATGCCTTTCTTCAAGGCAGCGTTTCCCTCCAGCGCCCGGTACTTCAGATTGCGCTGCACTACGTTGACACGCGGCCCGACACGGTCGAAATAGACGACGGTAGAAGCGGCACTCGCACCGCGATCGACTCCCAATTCGACGGAGCCAATGCCTTTGGCGACACCGGCGAAATAGAGCAGATCTTCGTTGAGCTTCGGGATTTCGAACAGAAGCCGGCCGCGCCCCGCGTCCCAATAAAAAGGAATGAAGCCATCGTGGCGCTCGAGCTTTCCGGCATCGAGAGGGGTAGCGTTCGCGGCGTGCTGCGCAGGAGCAGTAACAGAGAAGCACGCAAGCAAAGCTATAGCGCTGAACAGATGTGGATTTTTCATGTGGCCCTTACTTGCTGCTCAGTTGCTTGGTCAGGTCGTCAAGCAGATCGGCTTCCGCCTGGAGCGCTTTCGAGACGCGGGCAATTTGCGTGTCCACCTCCGACCAGCGTTTCTGTTCAATCGATTCGCGCACTCCGGGCAGCGTTTTTACTCCATATCCGGTGTAAAAGCCAGGAGCATAGACCAGGTTCTTAAACCAGGGCCGGTTGGGAAGACCCGCGGAATCGGTCAGCAAACGCTCTGTGCGAATGAGTTTGATATTGGCTGCGGCAGCGTTCGTTCCGGGCCGGGCGGCAGCTTTGTCGTAACTCTGGGCAGCGCGAGTCAAGGCTTCCGAGGCATTGTCGAGCGGGGCGAAATTCAACACTGGAGGAACCGGCTCTATTGAGGGTGGGACCGTTTTTTCTTTGGGATCGTGCAGGGCCTTAAAGACGCCGGCCTGAATGTCGGCATTCCGGTCTTTAATGGTCTTGCGCTGTTTGGTAGCTAGCGCTTTTACTTCCGTAACGTAAGTATGGATGGTATCGGCAAAATCAGTGAACTGGAAAGGCAGCAGTTCGGCATTGGCCATTCGCATGATCATAGTTCCAGCTACTTGCGCCAGTGACTTGCCATAAGCGAAGTCGGTATCCATGAAGTGCGTGTACCAGTAAAAGTCATCATAAATCGAGTGATACTGGCCGCCGCCGGGATCTTCGCCGCCGAAACCCAGATTCAAGCTCGCCACGCCGAGATGGTCGAGAAACACCGTGTAATCGGACCCTGAGCCCAATGCACCAATGCGGAGGTCCGCGCGAGTTTCGAGCTCCGACCTCTTTTCGCTGTTGGCACCGGAGAAATCGGCGAGGCGATTGCGCTTCCAGACGGTCATCCCGGTCTCCGGATCATCGACATCTTTGATGGCCGTGTTGAAGAAGTTTTCAAGCGAATGGGAACCCTGGGCACGCAGGTAGCCGCGTGCGTTGGTGTCGGAGTTTACGTAGATCACGGCGTGTTCGCGTAGTTCATCGGCGTGCGTTTCAGCCCATTCAGTGGAGCCGAGGAGCCCGGGCTCTTCGCCGTCCCAAAATGTGTAGATAACGGTGCGATCGGGTTTCCAACCGGCTTTCAACAGCTCACCGAGAGCGCGCGCTTCTTCGAGTTCCGGGCTGGTGCCCGACACCGGATCGTCAGCGCCATTCACCCAGGCGTCATGATGGTTGCCGCGAATCACCCACTGATCTGGGTACTTCGCACCGGGAATTTTGGCGATGACATTGTAGAGCGGCTTTCGATCCCAGTTGAAGGCCAGGTGCAGATGCGCTTTCGCCGGTCCGGGACCCGCGTGATAGTTCATGGGCAGCGACCCGCGCCAGGATTCCGGCACCGTCGCGCCATTCAGCGAACGCAGCATGGGTTCGGCATCCTGATAGGAGATGGGCATGACCGGAATTTTGGTGATGGTGGTCACTTCCTTCAGCGGCAGGCGCTTGGCATCGGGGGTTGCGCCAACTCCCGGAGTTAAGGGATCACCAGGGTAGACCGGCATGTCCATAACGCTGCCGCGCTGTACGCCAAAAGCGGGGCGCATGGGACCTTTGGGATAACTGTCTTCGCGGAAGTAGCCGTCTTCATGAGGATCTGAGTAGATCAGACAGCCTACGGCCCCGTGTTCGGCCGCAACTTTGGGCTTGATGCCGCGCCACGAGCCTCCGTAGCGAGCCATCGCGATAGCGCCGCTGACGGAGACTCCCATGCGTTCCAGTTGTTCGTAGTCGGCAGGCGTTCCATAGTTAACGTAGACCAGCGGCGCGGTCACGTCGCCATCGGCCGAATACGCATTGTAGGTCGGCAGTTGCTCGCTCTTCTGGTTGGACGTGGGGTCCATCGGCAGAGCGGGTTCTTCAAGTTTGGCTTTGTATTTTATGGGTTCGATCAGTTCGAGAGTGCGCTCTTTCGGCGTGGGGAAGAGCACCTCGAAGGTTTCGATCTTGGCGTCGAAGCCGTAAGACTTCAACTGCGCGAGAATCCACTCGGCATTGTCTTTGTCGTAAGGGGAACCCACGTGATGCGGACGGGCAGAGAGCCGGCGCATGTTTTCACGAAGGCGGTCTTGATTGGGTATTTCACGGAATTTGCGCTCCCACTGGACCTCGGTAGAAGAACTCGACGAAGAGTAACCTCGCAACGTGGGGACCGAATCGGCAGCTTGCAGGGTGAGCGCGAAGGCACAACTAATTGCTAGTGACTGGCGCATGATCGGCTATTGTAGCCTGTGCTTCCGATTACTCCGTCAAGCTGGCTTCGAGAGCCTTAGACATGGCGTCGCGGGGGGCGCTTTCGCCGGTCCAGATCTCGAACTGCCGTAAGGCTTGCTCCAGCAGCATCTCCGAGCCGCAGATTACCTGGCAGCCCTGGGCTTTGGCGCGCTTAATCAGCGTTGTCTCGCGAGGATTGTAAACCATGTCGAGGACGAGTTCCGCCGGTATCTGGCGCATGAAGAGGCTGCTTTTAGAGTGCGAAGCCATGCCCACAGGCGTAGCGTGAACTAACGCGTCGAAGCGCTGGTTAACGGAGTCTTCAAGCGTGACGGCCTTTGCCTTGCATGCACGGGCGAGCGTTTGCGCGCTCTGCATGTTTCTTCCCGTGACGGTTAGCAGGGCTCCCGCATCGCCGAGCGCGATACAGGCGGCACGCGCCGCGCCGCCGTAGCCTGCAACCAGAATCGAAGCTCCGGACAGGCCCAGGTGACGGGTCAAGGGCTTGATGATCCCATCGACATCGGTATTGGCGCCGCGCCATTTGCCTGCCCTGCGCCAAACTGTGTTGACCGCTCCGATGCGCTTGGCGAGTGGATCTACTATATCGAGGTGCCGGATGATGCGCTGCTTATGCGGAATGGTGACGCTGAATCCGCTTACCGGCAGAGCGGCGGCAAACTGCATCCAGTCGGAGAGGGAGCGCGCGGGAACCAGAAAAGGGAGATAGACACAATCCAGACGTCTTGCCTGAAAGCCCCGGTTATGGATAACAGGAGATTTGGTGTGCGCTACCGGATCTGCGATGACGCCATAGATCTTGGTTTGCTTGCCGAGCTTTTCACAACGGTATAAGCTCCGCATGGCGCAGCCGGAGATCTGGCCGGACGCGGTACCCGCGTCGGCGGAGGGGGCAGCGTACGTATAAAGGCATCCAAGCGAAGGAGCCAGGATACGGGTAGGCGCGCCGATCTCCGACATGGCGAATGCGATTAATGGCGGCGCCTTGGTGCACGATCTTATGAACTCTACGAGACGAAGGTTGTCAGAAGGCTTGCGCGCCGTGACAATTAGCTTATAGGCTTCGGCTGGAACGCGATGAAGGCGGCGATAGATAGCAGGCAGCGCTGGAGTGGTGGCGAAATTATGAAAAGAGACGATGAGAGGAAGATTGGCGCGCAATTCCGATGCGGCGGATTTCGCTTGCTCGGCGGATTCGATTTCGAGATCGGCAGCGATGGAGCCGGCACGTCCGGCGGCCATAAGGATTGCAATCTGCTGCTCTATGGTTCCGGAGAAGTGTCCGCCATGCTCGCGGCCACGGCAGGTGGCCAGAATTTGCATATTGCCATAGCGCTTCGATAAAGTTTCGATGACGGGCAATCCGGCGGAAGGATCGCGAAGGTAATCGAGCCGGAACTCTAGAAAGGTGCTGCCATCTTTGTATTCGCTTTCGGCCGCGGCGCTTAGTTGGGCGGCAGTGGGGAGGCCCAGGGCAATACAGAGCCGCGGTAAATTGCGGGGCAGCGATGGCATGTAGCGGAGACCCGATCAGGATAACAAGTTAAATGCGACTTCAACGATACTTACTCTGGACCGGATGCGCGGTGCTGGCAGCTAACGTGTTGACCGCTCAGCAGAGCAGCGAACAGTACCGGCCGCAGTATCACTTTTCGCCTCGCCGGCATTGGACTAACGACCCGAACGGCTTGGTGTTCTTCGAAGGCGAGTATCATCTATTTTTCCAATACAACCCGTTTGGCGACACCTGGGGCCACATGAGCTGGGGACACGCCGTAAGCCGCAACCTGGTGACTTGGAAAGAGCTGCCGGTGGCGCTGCGCGAAGAAAACGGCATCATGATTTTTACGGGAAGCGTGGTAATCGATAAAACCAACAGCAGTGGCTTCTGCACTGGCGGAAAGCCTTGCATGGTCGCCGTCTACACCGGTCACACGCCCGAAGACAACGGCAAGCCGGCTTTGCAGACGCAGAACCTGGCCTACAGCAACGATCGGGGACGCACCTGGACGAAGTACACCGGCAACCCGGTGCTCGATCGCCACAAGAGCGATTTCCGTGATCCAAAAGTTTTCTGGTCGGCGGCCAGCAAGCGGTGGGTGCTGGTAGTGGCACTGCCCGACGACCACAAGGCGCTGATCTATCATTCCAACGATTTGAAGGGCTGGAAACAGGTGAGCGAGTTCGGACCGGCAGGAGCAACCGGCGGGCAGTGGGAGTGCCCTGAATTGTTTGAGGCTCCAGTGGAAGGCAATCCAGGCGAGACGCAGTGGGTGATGAAAGTCGGCCTCAATCCTGGGGGGCTGCAAGGCGGATCGGGCGAACAGTATTTCGTTGGTGACTTCGACGGCAAGCGGTTCAAGAGTGCCAATTCCGCGGATCTGAAGCTGTGGACGGATTATGGCAAAGACTGCTATTGCGCTCTGACGTTCAATAATCTTCCAGCGTCGCGGCTCACACCGGTGGCGATCGGGTGGATGGATAATTGGCAGTATGCCGCGAGCCTGCCGACGGCTCCCCCATGGCGAGGTCAGATGACGGTTCCGCGAGAGATATCGCTGCGGAAGACAGCAGAAGGATTGCGGCTGGTGCAGCGGCCATTTACTTCGCTTAGCAAGTCGAGAGCGGACGAAAAGATCGTAACGGGTGAAGACTTAAACGCAGTGAACGAAATGCTTGCCGGCGTAGGCGGAAAGGTGGCACGGTCCAGCGAAGTCATGATGAAGATCGAGCTGGGGAAGGCTCAGGCTCTGAAGATCCGCGTGGGAGAACTGATGATCGGCTACGATCGCGGAAAGTCTCTGCTGTATGTGGACCGGTCTCGAGGCGGCAATGTGGCCTTCAGTCCTAAGTTCCCAGCGCGAACGGAAGCGCCTCTAAAACTATCCGGCGATACGCTAAACCTGCATTTGCTGCTGGATTACGATTCAGCAGAGTTATTTGCAGACGACGGAATGGTTGCTATGACGAATCTTTATTTTCCGCCGGAGGGCGATCATCAGATTCAGGTGAACACCCAGGGAGGAAATCCGCAATTTGTCTCGGTACACTCGTGGGCGTTACAGCCGAAGACGCGGTAAACCTATTCATCTGAAATTTACCCGGGGCGTTTACTATAGCCTTCAATAACCAATGAAGCTAAACCGCTCGACTGGCCTCTTTTGCCTCGCCTTGCAACTGTCCATGGCGCAAAGCCCCTCAGACTCCATTAAGAACACCGCGTCCATCCTCCAGCTGCTGCGCGGTGCGAAGGAACGGGCGCAAAAGCATGGCGCGCACTACGTGCCGGTGCTTTCGCCTCTCGATACGATGCTGGGCAGCGAAGGGGAAGCTCCGGTGTTCGATGCGGCGAAGATTCAAGCGGCAGGTTTCCCCGTGGTGGTTTGGACAGTGAACAATAAAGTTCGCATGCGCGAACTGCTGGCGCGGCATGTAGACGGCATTATTTCGGACCGTCCTGATTTACTGCACGAAGCTGTGGTTCAGGCCAAGGCTAATGCGGCGAGCGATATAGAAAGAGCTTATCTGGAGCGCTTCGACGCTGAGGCGCATCGCGGAGGACGCGATCTGCGACCGGAAAATACGCTTCCTTCTTTCGAATCAGGATTGGACAACCTTGCCGCCACCCTCGAAACCGATACCGGCGTGACGAAGGACGGCGTATCGCTGATCAGCCATGAGCAATTCATGAACCCGCAAACGTGCCGCGCAGCGGATGGATCGGAGTACCGGGAGAGCAACCGGGTCTGGATAAAAGACATCACCATGGCTGAGGCGCAGCAGAGATTCATCTGCGACAAACTGTTTCGCGGGCCGCAGCAGAAGAACGATCTGGCGCTGTCGCCAGTTGCAGCGGCATTTGCGAAAGAGCGCGGTCTGCGAAATCCGTATGTGCCCACATTCGCCGGCCAGCTGTTCGAGTTTGTGGAGTACTACGCGGAGTTCTACCGGAACGGGCCAGGCAAGATTCATCCGCAAGCAGAGGACCGCTGGCGCAACGCCGCTAGAGTGCGCTTCAATCTGGAGACCAAGCTGACGCCGCAATCTACCGCCACAGAAGAAACGCAGGGTCCGCAGGCTTTCATCGATGCTCTGTGCGGTGTCATCGCCAAAAGCAAGTTGGAGGCGCGTGCGGATGTGCAGAGCTTCGACTTCCGCACCCTGACGCTAGCCGAGGAGCAGTTCCCGAAGATCAAAACGGTTTACCTAGTCGAGAGCATGCGGTGGCGGCAAGCGGCGCATTAGAGCCAGTCCGGTGATCTTCCTGAGTATGCTGGAACCATGATCGTGTTTGTTACCGGTGCGACAGCCGGATTTGGAGAAGCAATCGCCAGGCGTTTTATTGCGGAAGGAGACCAAGTCATCGGCACCGGCCGACGCGGAGAACGCTTGGAAGAGTTGCACAAGGAGCTGGGTTCCAAGTTTCTGCCGCTGCCGTTCGATGTAGGCAAGCGCGAAGCAGTAGAGTCTGCTGTGGCCGGTCTTCCAACGGCTTTCCAAGCGGTGGATGTGCTGGTGAATAATGCCGGAGGGGCCATCGGCCTGGATCCGGCGCAACAGGCGCATCTCGAGGACTGGGAAGCCATGGTGGAATCGAACGTCAGCGGAGTGCTGTATTGCACACGGGCCCTGCTGCCTGGCATGGTGGAACGCAAGCGCGGCCATGTCATAAACATGGGTTCAGTGGCTGCCGAATTTCCCTATCCGGGCGGGAACGTATACGGGGCAGCCAAGGCGTTCATACATCAGTTTAGCTATGGGCTGCGCGCCGATCTGCTGGGTACGGGCGTGCGCGTCACCGACATTCAGCCGGGCTTGGCAGGCGGAACCGAATTCTCCAATGTTCGCTTCAAGGGCGACGGCGAGCGGGCCGCGAAGGTGTATGAGGGCGTCCAGGCTTTGACGGCGGACGATGTGGCGGATGCGGTGCAGTGGGTAGTTAACCGCCCCGCGCATGTGAATATCAACGTTATTCAGTTGATGCCGACGGCACAGGCGTTCGGGCCTCTGGCTGTCGACCGCGAAAAGAAGCAGTAAGCAAAATTGCTCTAAGCTTGGGCGCCGCTCGTCAGCGCAACCAACCACTCGTCACATTTCGCAACACACCGGAAAAGAATTTCCGGAGAATGACGTCATGACGAAGACAAACGCGCAATATTGGGGCTGCCAGATCGCCGGGTGGGGCGCTTACACGGCGGTGGGGCTGTTAAGCTCCGTGCCGCATAGCGGCTGGCGGCCTAGCATTGTTATCGGGTACATGCTGTTCTTCCTTTACGGCATCGGACTGACACATCTGCTGCGCGCCTTGAGCCATCGACGCCATTGGGCCAGCCTTCCTCTTCCGCGAACGCTGGCCAGTCTGGCGTCGGCAAGTCTCGCAATTGCCGCGGTGCAGACCGCTTTGGTGGTAGGAGTCTACACCGCAATCGAAGGCCGGATGGGGATATGGAGCGAGCCTCCTTCGGTCGGGTATATGTTCCTGGGCTTGTCTATCATCGATACGATTTGGACGAGTCTCTATCTGGCGATTACGACGCTTCGCAACTCTCGCCGGGCGAAAGACAACGAGAAAGAGATTAAACTGGCCCTGGGCAAAGCCGAGTTGCGCGCATTGGAGGCTCAGCTCAATCCGCACTTCCTATTCAACTGCCTCAACTCCATCCGCGGCATGGTTAGCGAGAACCCCTCCCAGGCTCAAGATAGGGTTACTCGCCTGGCCAATATTCTGCGCTACAGTTTGCAAAAAGACCGGCAGCATACAGTGCCCTTGGCCACGGAGATGGAAGCCGTTTCGGACTATCTGGCACTGGAATTGGTCCGTTTCGAGGATCGGCTGCGGATACATGTCGAGGCAGGCAATAAGGCCGGACAAGCCTCGGTGCCGCCCATGCTGCTGCAGACGCTGGTGGAGAACGCGATTAAGCACGGTGTAGAGGAGATCCCTTCCGGCGGCGATCTGTTCATTCGAGCAGGAATCGAAGGTGGATCTTTACGGATCGAGGTAGAGAACACGGGCAACCTGGGCGTAAACCGGCCGGGCTCGACCCGGATCGGCCTTACAAACGCAAGGGAGCGTCTTCGGCTTCTTTACGGCGAGCGGGCCAATCTGCAAGTGGCCGTGCAGAGCGAGGGACGTGTGACCGCCACGGTCTTAATGCCAGCCACCGCTTGAGCATCGTGCATGAGAGCGCTGCTGATAGACGATGAGCGAATGGCTCGCAATGAATTACGGCGACTGCTTGCCGTGCATCCGGAGATCGAGATTGCCGGAGAGGCCCGCACCGGCGAAGAAGCACTGGACCTGATCGGCCGGACCGAACCCGATGTCCTCTTTCTGGATGTGCGCATGCCCGGAATGAGCGGGTTCGAGATGCTAGAGCATCTGGAGGACGTTCCGCAGGTGATCTTCACGGCGGCTTATGACGAATATGCTCTGAAGGCCTTCGAAGTGAGCGCGCTCGATTACCTGGTAAAGCCTGTTGCACCGGCGCGGTTGGCTGCGGCGCTGGCTAAGTTGCGCCCGCGGTCCATCCGGCCTTGCTTGGAACAGGTGTTTGTTAAAGACGGCGAGCGCTGCTGGCTGGTGCGGGTTGCGGATATTTTCCTGCTCGAATCTGAAGGAACCTATACGCGCCTGCATTTTTCCAGCGAAAGGGCTTTAATTCCGCGCTCCCTGGTTGCATTGCAATCGCGGCTCGATCCCAAGTTCTTCTTTCGCGCGGGGCGCAAGCACATCTTCAATCTGAAATGGGTGGAACGGGTTGAGACCGGCGTCTCCGGAAATCTCCTGATTGTTCTCTGCGGCGGAATGGCGGTAGAAATGTCAAGGCGCCAGTCGGCTCGTTTCCGGGAAACGCTCAGCCTGTAAAGGCTATCGATCCCGAGCGCGAGCTTTAGCCCAATCGGGAAGGGCGGCGGCCGGTGCCTGCGCCAGAGCATCATCGAGCGCAGTCTGGATCTTTTTGTCATTCGGATCGTGCTGCTGCGCAAGATGCAATTGATCCAGACCCTCGCGCCAGCGGCCAAGCCGCAGCAAAGCAACAGCATAGTTGACACGCATTCCGATGTGATCCGGATTCAACTGCACTGCTCGACCATAATGGTCAACGGCCTCCGATAGATTCCCAGACTTCTCGAGCTCGGCTCCCTCGTTATTCATCCGCAGAGCGGCGAGGGCTTTTTGGCTGGCGACATCGCGATTGTGAAGTAACTTTGCCAGCTTTCGCTTGACAGCCGCGGCTTCATCCTTGCGACCCAACTGGCGCAGCGCCGAAGCCAGAGAGTTCAATGTAGATTGATCTTCTCCGTTTATCTGCGCAGCGGCTTCCAAAGGGCCGATCGCTTGCTGAGGCTTCTGCTGGCGCAGATATTCAGCGCCCAGGCGATACTGCGCCACAGCATCCGCAGGCTTCAGCCGGACAGCCTCCTGAAATGCGGCGATTGCTCCCGGTTCGTCCAGCAGCAATTTTTTCGCCTGTCCAAGATCGGACCACGCTTCCGCAAAATCGGGACGCAGAGCAACTGCTTTTTCCAGATGAGACTCCCCGGCGGAAGAATTGCCTTCGAGCGCATCAATTTTTGCCCGGAGGTAGTGAGCGCCAGCCAGGTCAGCAGGAGATTTCAGAAGTGTGATGGCGCGGTCAAGATGTTCAGCAGCCGAGCGGTCTCCCGCTTCGAGCAGCACTGCCCCCAAGTTGCTTTGCGCCACGCCGGATTTTGGATTGAGGGTGACCGCCTTATCAAACGCGGTGCGGGCCTCAGCACTGTTCTCGAAGCGGCTGTACGTTTCGCCGAGTGCATTCCAAGCTTCCGCTGATCGGGGACGCAAGTGAACGGCAGCCCGCAGTTCCGTGATGGAGGCGTCGCGGGCGCCGTCCTCGGCCAGCAAACTGCCGAGTAGCAGGTGCGCATCGGCGTTCTTAGGCTCGGATTGCAAAAGTTTATACAGCAAGGCTTCCGCACTTTGACGATCACCATTTGCGGCGAGTTCCCACGCATGATCCAAAGCCTGGTTCTGACCGTAAGCTATCCGCAGAAGAAAGCAGATGATGAAAACAGGGCGGCGCATAGCTAGCGGAATTTTTCGGCGCGGGTGAGCCCGGATCCTTCCGTTACGTGCAGCAGGCAGTCGATTGGGACTTGGGCGATCGTCTCATGCGCACCCGATGGCCAGCGAATTTCGACTTTCGCCGACGCGGCCTCGCCGAGCCCGAAATGCAGGCGACGGTCGTTTACCGAGAGGTAGGATGATTGCGCCAGCACCGCCTGAGTCTGCACTCTGCCGCCGTAGGTGACAGTGACACTCGCCCCTATGGCGCTGCGGTTCGATTTTGTTCCGGCCAGCTTGACCTTCACCCAGTGGGCTGAGCCCGAAAGATCGTTGCGCAGCAACGAAGGCGGCTCATTGAGATTCATGATGAGCACATCCACGTCACCGTCGTTGTCGAAATCCCCGAAGGCACAGCCGCGGCTGCAATGCATCTCTCCTATTCCTGGTCCGGCTTGCGACGCAAGTTCTTCGAAGCGCCCGTTTCCAAGGCCGCGAAAGAGAATGCGGGGTACCCGGTAAGGCTCTCCGGGCTGATTTTGCAATTCGGGATAGATGCCGCCTGTGACCCACAAAATGTCGGGGATTCCATCGTTATCCAGATCCTGAATACCCACTCCCCAACTGATGAACCGGGTTTCCACAGCAAGACCGGAACGCAGCGTATCGTCGCGGAACTCACCGCTTCCGTTGTTCGCGTAAACGGCCGGTGTATCCGCGGCGAAATGGGTTTTTACAATGTCGAGCTTCCCGGAGAGACGAAGATCGCCGATGGCGATTCCCATGCCGGCCTGTTCCATGCCATCTTCACTCAGCGCGACGCCCCGTTCCAGCGCTTGCTCGGAGAACGTGCCATCTCCGTTGTTGTGAAAGAAGAGGCTGGGAGTGGAGTCGCAGGCCAAATAAATGTCTTGCCGGCCATCGTTATCGAAGTCGGCAGCTACGGCAGTAAGACCATAACTGCCATCTGATTTGCCGATGCCCGATTCGGAAGTCACGTCGGTGAAAGTGCCGTCGCCATTATTGCGATAAAGCGAGTGGCGGCCGAAAGGCAGGCCTCGCGGTCCGCAGAACACGCCTTCGGCATTGCACTCCTTTGAATGACCGGCGCGCGGAACCGAAGCAATATCGAACCTCAGATAGTTGGAGACGAATAGGTCGAGCTTGCCATCGCGATCGTAATCCACAAAAACGCAGCCGGCGCCAAAACGGCTTTCCGGGGTAAGCAAGCCGGCCGGTTCCGACACATCGGTAAAGGTGCCATCACGATTATTTCGATAGAGAGAATTTTGCGGCCAACCGGTGATAAACAGATCTTCCCAACCATCGTTGTCGAAGTCGCCAATTGTGACTCCAAAAGCGTAACGCTGCCGGAAGAGTCCGGCTTTGGCTGTGACATCCGTAAACGTTCCGTCGCGGTTATTGCGATATAGGCGGGTGGAAGCATCAGGCGGCGGATCACCGAAGCGGGAGCCGGAGAGAACCAGAATATCTTGCCAACCATCGTTATCGAAGTCCAGAAAGGCCACTCCGCAGCCCATGGCTTCAATGACGTAATCGGCACGATTGGGGTGGCCGCAAATGGAGGGGTGGCGCAGACCGGCAGCGTCGGCAATATCTGTAAAGCGAGCGTGAAATGGCAGCCCGGAAAGCTTTCCGCGGGCCTGCGGTGACACGCGCCGGGAGGACATGCCGCCATCCGGCCGGCCAGGCCGCTGGCCAGCAATAAGCACGGGCGAAAAAGTCGCAGCACACGCTCGGATTAGATCGCGCCGGGTCAGCATCGGCATCAACGTTGGGCGGATAGAAACAGGATAGCGATAAGCCCGTTCACTATCCGCCAAAGAGGGGGCGGCTAGAAAATAATTCTTAGTCCGATTTCCACCTGGCGGCCCGCCTGATTTCCGTAAGTGGCCGTTTGCGCACCGAATTGTCCGCCGGGCGCTCCCTGGTAGATGGACTGGCCGAAGTACGGGCTGGATTGATTGGTATCGGGGCTCCCGAGATTGAGCTTGTTAGTCGCATTATAGGCAGTCATCTTCAGCTGAGCTTGCCACTTCTCGGTGATATGGAAATTCTTGAGAACACTGGCATCCAGGTTGAAGAAGTTGGGCCCGGTGAGACAGGAATACTGCATCGGATTCGTGCGCAGGACGTAGGTCTGGCCGCCCGGCAGCGGCTGAAATGCCTGAGGATTGAAGAAGAAGCCGTTGGGAACGTTCTGGCAAGGGTTGCTCACCACAGTGAGATTGCCGAAGCGCGGATAGTCACCCGTATTGAACGTCAGGACGCCAGTGGCTTGCCAGCCGCCGATAAGGGCATCGACCAGGCGAGGGGCATCGCCCAAAAATCGCTTGCCGCGCCCGAAGGGAAGTTCGTAGCTTCCGGCGCTGGTGATGCGATTGTGCGGCTGGTTGCTGGACTGGTAGTAGAGCTTGTCGAAGAACGTGCCGACATCATTGAAGTACTGTTGACCCTTCTCCCGGACATAGATATATCCAAACAGAAAGTTATAACCCTGACTGAAGCGCTTCTGGATGCGGACCTCTACGTCCTGATATTGTTCGCGCGCGCCTAAGACGCCCAACTGGTAGATTCCACGGTAGAGAGGGAATGGCCTCAGCAATGATCCGAGCGACACCACCGGCTGGTTGTAGAGTGGGCCGGGAATAAGCGTGTTGTTCGCGTACTGATAAAACGGGTTCGCCACATTTTGATTCAGCGTGTCCTGGTACTGCGTTTGAATGCGCGGATCAATGTTATTCAGTGATCGCGTGTAGTGCTGGTTACCGAAGTTGCGGAAGTAAGTTACCGTAGCCACAAATTGACCGGGAAACTCGTGCTGCACCGATAAATTGAGCCGGTGGTTGTAAGCTTTCCGAAAGAACTCCGGGTAGTACAGCAGATCGGTACCACCGCGTCCCAGGTTCGTTCCAATGGCTTTTCCGATGGGAGGAATTAATGGGTTTGAGGCGGGATATGGATTTGAAAACGTTGCTTGCGGCACTCCACTTAACAGCGGCGCGGTGCTCTGAAGAGAGTTGATCCCGTTGTAGGGAGGTTCCAGAAAGCTTAATGACTCATAACCGCTGACTCCGGGCGGGGTGTTAGAAAAATTGAATTCGGTAGGGACGGAATAGAGGGCGTAACCAAACCGGATGGCGGTTTTATCGTTGAGCCGGTAGGCAAAGCCAACGCGAGGCTGCAAGTTCAATTTCTGAGTCTGCCACATTCCGGAATTTGAAGCACTGGTAAAGCGCCAGAGACCGTTGTAACGGGAAGCGCTGGTACCAACAATGGCCAGAGCTTCGGCGGGCAGTTGAGGAGGGTTGGCGGCGATGGCGGGATCGGCAGCGGAAAGATCGAGGCCCCGGGAAAGGTTATGCGCGGGGTCGTGCCACGCGGTCTCGTATTCGTCACGAAGGCCCAGATTAATTGTCAGTTTGCGAGTGACCTTCCAATCGTCTCCGATGTACATGCCGAAAAAATCGGTAAGCGGATTCGGAGCAGGACCGCCGATCATCTGGGAAGAGTCATCGAGAGCGCCCAGAAGAAAAGTAGCGAAGTTTGCGCCAGACTGCGTGAGCACGGGGTTATTGAAGGTGTTTGCCGTCACTTCCTGATTGAAGTTGAAATGGGAAGTGCCGCTGACCAGGGTAGGTCCTCCGGCCCGGCGGAATTCGAAGCCGGCCGTCAGGTAGTGAGAACCGCGCTGGTGGGACGCCTTGACGCTAAAAGACTCGGCAGCGGGCTGTTGGTTCCAGACATAGCCAGTGCCTCCAAAACCGGAAGCTCCAATGTTAATCGAGGGGTAATAAATGGGTACGCCGGTCGAAACACTCTGATACGTCTTGTAGAACTGGTTTCCGTTGGGCCAGATGCCGTCCCAGCCATTCGGCAAAGCGTTAGAGGCAAATGCGTCGACTAAGTTGTACCAGTTGCCGTGAAAGTTAAGCACCGTGCTGGGACTAATTGACCATACGGCATCTCCCGTGGCCTGGTTAGCGCTGCGATCGCTGCCTTGCGGCACGTAGAGAGGTGAGTTGTTGGGCGTCGGATTGCTTGTGATATCGGTAGTGTGATAACGGCCGTAGAAGCCGGACACCCGCCACTTGTCGTTGATGACATAGTCGATCCGGTCCGACCAGTTGTAGTAATCGTAGCTGTCCGAGTAACCCTTCTGGTAATTGTTCAGGTGATTGTAGCCTGTGTTCCCGATGTTCGCGTCCCAGAGATAACTTGCAAGCTTTGCGGAGAGAGGATCGATCCGATTGGCAGGAATTATGTTTCCGGGAAACGCGTTCCTGGTTACGACGCCGGTGGCGGGATTGACCATGGTACTGAAAGGATCGTAAATGACTCGCTGCGCGCCATTCGCAGCAAGCGTCTGGGAGAAATCGCCTACGCGCTCCAGAGGTGTGGGTACGGTCCTGGTGTAACTGGCCGGGGATGCGATCTTCCAGTACTCCACCGAAGAGAAGTTGAAGATTTTGTTCTTCCATATCGGATTACCGAGCGTGCCTCCAAACATATTCTGGCGTTGCGCGTTCTGGGTAAACCGGGTTCGATCGGCTTCGGCGCTCAGCCAGGGATAACGGCCTAGATAAAACAACGAGCCGTGCCACTGGTTCGTTCCGCCTTTAGTAGTGACGCTGATAATTCCGCCAGCGCTATGGCCGGCGTCGGCGGATACGCTGTTTTGCGCAACAATCGTCTCCTGGACGGCATCCTGGTTCGGCGGATACGCGTTTTTGTGGCCGATGCCGATGGGCGCGCCATCGAGCAACAGATCGTTCTTGAGATTGGTTCCACCGCCGAGATCCACGCTATTGGCGGCCCAGGAGTTGAACGGCTGCATCTCGCCGCGCGTGTTAATTGCGGCCGGTTCCAGAAGCGTTAGCTTAAAGGGGTTCCGGTCGAGGCGCGGCGTATCGTTCGCCATCTTAGTATCAATTGTCAGCTCCTGATTACTCGAGTTGAAATCGACTGCTGGCGGCGTGGCTTCCACGGTGACGCTCTGTTGCAGCTCTCCGGGTTTCAGCGTCGCATTTACCGTGACATCTCCCCCAGACTGTACGTCGATGTTCTGCTGTGTAAACTGCCCGAAGCCCGGCGCTTGGACGGTGATGGTGTACTTCCCGGGGCTGACGTAATCGAAAATGTAAATGCCCTGGCTATCGGATTGGCGCGTGACGTCAACGCCCGTGCTTCCATTCGCCAGAGTAACGGTGGCGCCCGGCAGGGTAGCGCCGGAACCGTCGGTAATTAGACCCCGGACCTGCGCCCGGTAACTCTGCGCGAAAGCAGAGAACGACAACCAAACACCAAGAGCAAGTGAAATGAACGCTTTGGACTCGAGCAACTTCACGGTTGACCCCACCTTTTTTCGAAACTATGTGCTGATCGTTATGGATACCAACCTTGAAGGTAAGAAGTCAACCCAAATTAACGAAAATCTTAGAACGCCGCTATTAATGGGTGCCTGAAGGCATCCGCATTGCGCTTTCGATGTACTTGCAGTTCACCTGCGTTTCAGCAATTCGGAAATCTCGGCCGCCATGAGTTCGCGATCTTTGCTGGAAAGACCTCCGGTAATGGCTTTATGCTGACGGCGGTGATATGATCGCGAATCGTATCACTCTGTACGCGGCGCAGAGCCGCCGTGACGGCTTCCATCTGATTGATCACATCGATACAGTAGCGCTGATCGGAGATCATCTGATGCAAGCCCCGTACCTGGCCTTCTATGCGTCGCAGCCGAGGCAGCTGACGAGTATGGTCGACCGGCTCATGGCACGGTTGTTTCGTTTTGGCCATGATGGTCTAAGAATCACACATCGTAGGGCGGCATCGATGCTACTTGCCTAAGCGGGGAAGTCGCCAGAAGCCGCATATAGCCTGCCAGCCAGGCCGCAACGAAACAACAGAGCACCACCAAAACTAGAGCAACTCGCAGACTTGAAAACTGGGAAGCAAAACCGATAGCCGGCGGACCCACGATGAAGCCGACGTAGCCGATCCCCGTGACCGTAGCGATACCCGCGCCCGGACTAACACCAGGCACCTTGCCGCCCGAGCCGAAGACCAATGGGATGACGACCGAAAGGCCAATGCCGGCCGCCGCGAAACCAGGCAGCGAGAGCACCGCCGAAGGCGCGGCGAGAGCAGCTAATAATCCCAGTCCCGCAATCACGCAGCCGCTTCTCACGGTTAGCTGCGGACCCAGTCTTGCAGTAATCAAATCCCCTAGAAAACGGAAAGCCGCCATCGCTCCGGAGAAGACCGCATAGCCTAGGGCAGCCGTTCCCGGTCCGGCCCGCAGATCCTGGCGCAAATAGACAGCTATCCAATCGGCCATAGCGCCTTCCGCGAGAAGAATACAAAAGCCGATCGCGCTAAGAGCGAGCAGCACCCTGGGTGTCTTGCGCAAGGGAAGCCGGTGAGGATGCACGCCTTCCCGCGGGTGTGCAGTATCCGGAATCAGCAGCGATGCAATGGCGAAAACAACCGCCAGATTCAAAACAGAACTGCCGGCAAAGTGCGTCATGGGCGTTACTCCTCTCGTTGCGAGCCAACCTCCAAAAGCCGCGCCGCCCATGGCCCCAACGCTGAACATGGCGTGGAACCGGGACATTGTCGGGGAGCCGAGGCGTTTCTCGACTTCGACGCCCTGTGCGTTCATGGATACATCCATTGCGGCCGCACATGCGCCGTAGAAGAATAGCGCTGAGGCCAGCGCAAACGCGTTCCCGGCAAAGCCCATCAGATTCACAGAGAGACAAAAGGCCAAACTGCTGAAGATGCAGACCGGGCGGCTTCCAAAGCGGCTGACCAGGTAGCCTATGAACGGTATGGTGAAAACCGCTCCCACAGCGGCACTAAGGAGCGTCAACCCGAGGACGCCATTACTCAGATCGAGTTCTATCTGAATAGCAGGTATGCGGGAGATCCACGACGAAACCACCAGGCCATGCACCAGAAAGAGGACGATGACGCCCCACCAGGCGCGACGGACGGCAGATATCGGCATTTATCGGCGCAGGTAAACGGAAATGTGTTGTCCCCGCGACTCCCACGAAGCCGTCTCGTATAAACCTAATTGAGCGCATTGCTCGCTGGTAATCCGCGGCTCCCATTCGTAAAAGCGGCGCAGAAAGCTGCGTACGGGCGCAAAGGAAACTAAACTGTTCTTGGGATCCCAAGTCCGCGTATAAATGATCAGCGCATCGAAGGCGCCGGGTTTTAGCCGGCGGATGGAATCGAAGTGAAAGTCGCCAGTTTCAATCACGTTAAGTTTCTTCGCGACATAACCATAATCGGGGTTGCGCAGTGCGCCGGTGTAAGGCCAGGCAGTCGCGATGCGCGCGCCGGTGAGATTCTTTTCGGCAAAGCTGGCGCCGATTTGCTGAAGGCGAATGAAGTCGACCATCGCAAGATTATTTTCGAACGGAAAGGGGTACGGAGGGTTCCAAAAGAGACTGGCGATCAGGCCGCCTAACAGCACCGGGATAACGGTGGCGTTCACCCACCGTCGCTGATAAGTTAGAGCTACGCTAACAACGATATAAAAAACGGGCAGTACTGGAAGCAGATAGCGCTCCAATTCAGCGCCGCCAAAGACAGATACTAAAATCAGCGAAGCGCCGCTTACAAGAAGCGTTACTCGCCACTCGGGGCGAGCCGTGATGAACCAGCGATAGCGAACGGCGGTAGCGGCTATAGCCAGCGTTCCAACCCATCGGAATTCCGCAAAAAAAAGATAAAACAGGCGGCGCAGAATCGACAGCGCCATGCGGACCGGGTGAAGCGCATAGCCCACATTGTAGTGAGCGAAGCCGGGGTCTCCCAGCCAGTAGCCGGTCCGGTTGTGAAGCAGAAGCAGCCATAAAGCCAAGGCGAGCGCGGGGGCGGTAAACCAGGCAGCCCGTCGCCAGTCACGGCGAAGACAAAGCAGCAGGAAGAACGAGAACGGAACGACGATGCCGGTCTCTTTACAAAGCACCAGGACGACGCAGGTGATAGCCGCAGCCAGGTATTGAGAGCGGATAAAAAACAGAAGAGCCAGTAGCGTGAACATCATCGCCGGCATGTCGAGTTGAGCCATCATGCTTTGCGTAAAGAAGAGAGGCGATGCAAGCAGAAAGATTGGCGGCAGGAATGCAGGTACGCCGCGGGTTCCTTTGCTGAGCTCAATAGAGAGCAAGAACAGCACCACAAGCCCGCCACTCGCCACCAGAAGCATAGCCATCCGGGTGGCAGGTATGGAGTAGCCGAAGCATTTGTATGTAAGAGCTAGATAAGCTTCAACCAGAGGAGGATGAACATTCGGAACAGTGGACTTGGGAATCAACCATCCGTGACGCAGTAGATCGAGGGCAGTCGGAACAAATTGACCCAATTCGTCCCAGAAATAGGGCAGGTCGAGCAGCGAAAGATGGCTCAGGAAAAGGGGGACCGCAAATACCAGAAAAAAGACCGCCAGGTATTGAGGACGTTTTCGCCTCGGTTGCGCAGCAGCCAGCGCGAACGGAGGCAGTTTCGGCATCGGCGGCCGGCTCTGCTTAGCCATGCCGGAGCTTTATTGAACTACTTCGCCTTGTCCCTGAGCTTCCAACCTGATTTCTCCAAAAGCGGCTTCATACTGGCGAAGGTTCTGGCCCAGCAGATTGGCTAGCGCTTTCGCTTGCGGAGGGCTCAGGTAAACGCCCTGAAAGTTCTGAATGGTAACGGCTTCGGGGCCGGTCTGGTTAACGGTGCCGAACATCAGGAAAAAATCCCACAGGCTCACGCGCACTTGCACGCTGTTGGCGTAGCTCTCGCGGTAATCCGGTGTGTTCTGCAGGTTGAACGTCGGTTGCGGCTGCGGGGAAGTCATCCCACTAGTATTACCAACGCGCCAATCCACTCAGCTAATTCGAATTTGCCGCCGCAGGCCGGCACGCAGGATGAAGTAGAGCAGCAGGCCTGCCGGGCCCAGCAGGAATGTGAGTATCAGGCACGGTACAGCAAACCAGTGAGAGATGCCGTGCGCTGCTGCATCGCGAACCTGCCAGCTGCCAATGAAGAGATCGAACGCGAGATAGTGAATCCAGCCGGCAAGCAGCAGCCACCGGTTAGAGAATAGAGCGCCGACCCCTGCAAGTGTGTTGAAGTTGCCGTTCGATTCGTTCCCGTGCATGGCAAAGATAATGACGTAGGCAAGCGCAAACAATGCTGGCGTCACCACTGCCGTGACTAAACTCGAAACCCAACGCTTCCTTCCGAGAACCACCAGCAGCAGCCATGCGATCAGCGCTAAGGAGTTAGCGATTTTGAAGATGGATTCAGGTGTCATTACATTTGCCAGGATGCGAATCAAACTGCTTGGCTGGAGATGGAGTGGCGGTGACCGCCAATGCGAGCAGTCAGCACCACAGCGGCCACGCTAAAGGCGGCCCAGAGCGCGAGTGCTTCCAGGGACAATGTGCCGGGTGCGGCGATCGATTGTCCTCGCAGCGCCTGCCAGCCCAGAAGGAGAGCGAACGCGGCGTAGCTGGCAGCCGCGGTAAATACCAGCTTCGATTGCGTTCCTCGGGCGTAGCGCCGGCGAATAAAGAACGCATAGATCAAGGGTACGATTTGCACGCCGTGCAAGCCGAGAAAATGTGGAATCCGGAGGTCTCCGTGATTGGCGCTCCAGTTCACAACCGGAAGACCAGGGCCCCCATCTGGCGCGCCGACGGTGTGGCCCCCAATTACAGTAGGACGCTTATGAGCAAACGCATTTTCCTGGGCGGGTGTCGGACGCGTCATCAATCCGCCGCTGAGTGCGCCGAGGACCGTAATCGCCATCCCCAGCCGCAGCGCCCAACCAAGCGGCGCAATCACAAACTCCTGCCGGAAGAGCAGCACGCAAAACCAGACGCTGGCCAGCCAGAAGATCAGAATCGATACACCCATCACACCGAACAGGAAGCCATCCAGAGGCGTCCGGAAGTTGAAGTGGCTGGTGGTGCCACGCGCTGCCTGCAGATCGATCACCGCGATCTCGACGGCTAGAAACAGGGCAATGATGCGGCCAGCGGCGCGGGCCTGTCGCGGGTGAAAGGTGAGGAACTGCATCATCCAGGCCAGCATCCCTGTGAACAGGGCCGTTGAAATCGCGAACTTCGCTGGCTTCAACCATGCCGGAGCGCCGGTGATAACCCGGCGATCCAGGTAAATTCCAGCTACGTTCAGGACCAAAATCACGAGCATCAAGAGGCAGACAAACGTTAACGGCCGGCTCTGCTTCCACATCCGGCGAACGGCAGCGTTTATGTTTACCATGTCAACATCGTAGTCCCGGGATGTTTACATTGTCAACACTTTTGCGAAAATGGTGGCGTGATTGCTTCTGATGCTGCCGTGAAACGTCCCTATCACTTCGGAAACTTGCGCGAGGCGCTTATTCAAACAAGTTTAGAAGTGATTGCAGATAGCGGCCTCAAAGCTCTAACTCTTCGGGAGATCGGCGTCCGCCTGGGAGTATCGAGAATGGCGCCATACCGGCATTTCACTGATAAAGCGGCCTTATTAGAGGAAATCAGCGAGATCGGCTTCACTCGATTTGGAGACGCGCTCGAAATGGCCCTGCATAGCAGGAAGGGGTGGTCTGCACGTCTGGAGGAGATGGGCGTCGCTTATGTTCGTTTCGCCATGGCGAACCAATCGCACTTCGAAGTCATGTTCGGATCAGGTGGCGAAGTTCGAAATCTGAAAGAAAAAGGAAGACAAGCGGCGGACCGGGCGTTCAACATTCTTGTCGGCGCGATCGACGGGGGGCAGCGTGCCGGAAAGTTTGTGGGGGAGGAACCAACGGCGGTGGCCCGGATGGTGTGGGCCATGGTGCATGGGATCAGTCTATTGCGATTGGAGAAAGATCCGGAAGGTGAAGCGCAGTTTACACGCCTTTGCTCGAAATATTTGAGGCAGGGGATTCAGAGAAAAATCGAAAAGGAATAAAGTGGCGGGGACGACGGGGCTCGAACCCGCGACCTCCGACGTGACAGGCCGGCGTTCTAACCAACTGAACTACGTCCCCATATTTGACACTTAACGTCGGACAATCGAAGAATAGCACACGATTCAGACGCCGCCCTCTGATATAAATTGAACGGTTGAGACTCGCAGATTTAACCCGCCGGTTCTTCAGTGCAGCTGATTTGCGGAGCAACGGCGGAGGTCGTACGCCGGCAGCAATCTTCGTGCAAACGTTGGCATAGTATCCATGCCAACCGTACAGCCAGGCGAAGAGTCTTACAACCCTGCAACTAAGCCTGCAACTGGGGATAGCGGCAACCCTCCGCTTCCGCCGCGGGAAAGGCTCCGAGCGAGGCGGTTGCTAGATCCAGAAACGCTTGAAGCGGCTCTGCGGAATGCTTTCGTCAAGCTCAATCCGCTGAAGCTGGTGAAGAATCCCGTAGTCTTCACGGTGGAAATGGGCGCGGCGCTGGTGACGGCACTGCTGGCGCGAGATCTAGTTGTCGAAGCGACGGCCAATATCGCCTTCGAAGTGCAGGTTTGCATCTGGCTGTGGTTGACAGTATTGTTCGCTAATTTCGCGGAAGCGCTTGCAGAAGCGCGCCGGAATGCACAAGCTGACACGCTGCGGAAAACGAAGCCGGATGCTACAGCGAAGCGCCTGCTTCCGAATGGCGGGGCCGAAGCGGTGATCGCGTCCAAACTCCGCTCCGGCGATGTCGTCCTCGCCGAAGTGGGCGATCTCATTCAGGGCGACGGCGAGATCATCCACGGCATCGCCACAGTGGACGAATCCATGATTACGGGTGAGAGCGCTCCCGTCATTCGCGAACCGGAAGGCGACAGATCGGCAGTAACTCCGGGATCGCGAATTCTCACGGGCGTCGTGAAGATTTTAATGACCTCGACTCCAGCCGAGACTTTCGTCGACAGAATGGTTGCTCTGGTGGAAGGAGCAGACCGGCAGAAGGCTCCTAACGAAATTGCGCTCAGCATTGTGCTTGGCGGATTAACTCTCGTCTACCTGATAGCCATTGCCACGCTACATCCGTTTGCCGCCTATGCGGTTCATCTGTCGGGAGAAGGAACCGTGCCGACGGTGATGATTCTCGTCGCCTTTCTGGCGTGTTTAGTGCCGACTAGTATCGGTGGCCTGCTGTCTGCCATCGGAATTTCCGGAGTGGAACGCGTAATGCAGCAAAACGTTCTGTCAAAGAGCGGAAAGGCGGTGGAGATGGCTGGGGATGTCAATACCCTGCTCCTGGATAAAACCGGCACCATTACCTCAGGCAATCGCGAAGCGGCGGAATTTATCGTCTTCCCAGGCGTGGCCGAAGCCGAAATGGCCCGGGCGGCGCACCTGTCAAGTCACGCCGACGACACGCCGGAGGGACTCTCCATCCGGAGGCTGGCGGAAAACAAATATGGGCTGCGGAAAACTGATTCCCTGGACGATCGGGCAAACGTCATTCCATTCTCGGCTTACACGCGCATGAGCGGCATCGACTTCGATGGACGCAATCTGCGCAAGGGCGCCAGCGGAGCTATTGCACAATTTGTCGAAGAGCGCGGGGGTCGGCTCCCAGAAAGCTATCACGAGATCTCCGATAGCATTTCGCGTAGCGGCGGCACTCCGCTGGGTGTAGCGGACGGTCCGCGGGCGCTTGGCCTGATCTATCTGAAAGACGTACTGAAGACCGGCATAAAAACGCGCATTGCACAACTGCGCACGATGGGAATTCGTTCGGTGATGATTACCGGGGACAATCCGCTGACCGCAGCGGCAATCGCGGGTGAAGCGGCCGTGGAAGACTTTCTGGCGCAAGCCACGCCGGCTGACAAGTTGGAGTACATCAAACATGAGCAAGCCGAAAAACGGCTAGTGGCGATGACCGGCGATGGAACGAATGATGCTCCAGCACTCGCGCAGGCCGACGTGGGTCTGGTTATGAACAGCGGCACTCTAGCGGCTAAAGAGGCCGGGAACATGGTTGACCTGGACAGCGACCCTACCAAGCTGATTGAGGTAGTCGCCATCGGCAAGCAACTGCTGAATACCCGCCGCGCTCTGACAACCGTTTCCATCTCTAACGACATAGCCATATGTCTCGCCATCGTTCCGGCCATGCTCATGAGAACTTACCCTGCACTGCGCCGCTTCGATCTCTTGAATCTCAGTACGCCTGAAAGCGCGGTGCTTGCAGCTCTGACTTTCAACGCCTTGATGATTGTCGCTCTGCTTCCGCTCGCTTTGCGGGGCGTCCGGTACCGGCCTACGGATAAAACTCTGTTGATTAGAAGGAACCTCTTCCTTTACGCTCTGGGCGGTTTCTTCATTCCATTTCCCGCCATCTGGCTGATCGGACATTTACTGGAAATGCTGCACTTGGCCTAGAAAAATTCCCATTTGCCACCGTCATAATAGAGGTGTGCCTCCTGTCAGCGAACGCAGACCCACCCCGGACCAGCTTCTAAAGCAATTACAGTCTGAGGAGGAGTATCAGGCTCAAGGCCGCTTAAAAGTTTTCCTCGGTTACGCCTCCGGCGTTGGCAAAAGTTTTCGAATGCTGGACGAAGGCCGGCGCAGGCATGAGCGTGGCCAGGATGTTGTGGTCGGCGCCATGCAGCCGCGAATGCCCTCTGACTGTTTGCAATCCGTAACAGCGCTCGAGGTGATTCCGCTTACCGCAGTTGACAATATTTCAGTTATGGATGTGCCGGCGATTCTAAAGCGGCGTCCAAAAGTCTGTCTGGTCGACGGACTGGCTTACGATAACCCTCCGGAACTCAACCATAAAAGCCGCTGGCAAGATGTAGAGGAACTTCTGAATGCGGGGATTTCGGTAATTACTTCAGTAAATCTCCAGCATATTGACGAGATGCGTCCCCGCGTAGAAGCGATTACAGGCAAGCACGTGACCGAAGTTGTACCGCTCAGCTTTCTGCAGACTGCGGATGAAATCGTGGTGGTCGATCTATCTCCCGAGAGCTGCACCAGCCCTTCGGAAGATGGCAAGCCATACCGGCTGACGCAGCATCAACTCTCTGAACTTCGCGAAGTGGCGCTATTGCTGGCCGCTGATGTCGTGGACAAACAGCTGGAGCGTTATCTGGCCCTGCACGGCATCGAGCAATCCTGGGGCACGCAGGAACGAATTCTGGTCTGTATATCGCCGCGCGCCGATTGCATACGCATGCTCGAGAGCGGCGCGCGCAATCGCGATCGATTCCATGGCGAGCTCGTCGCAGCACACCTGAATCGTCCGGAATGGTCTCCGGATGAACGGCAGCGAGTGAGTTCAGGCGTAGAGATTGCCAAAGCCAGCGGCGCTGAGATTGTGGAGCTCGAAGGCGAGGATTCGGTCGATACGATTTTGCGGTTCGCAAGGCAGCGCGGGATTACCCAGATCTATGTCGGGCACAAAGGACGGGACAGCTGGTGGGAGCGGGCTTTCGGCGGCGATCTCGATCGCCTGATTAGCGCCGCGGACGGTATAGATGTTCGCGTATTCCCGCATCCTTGAGCAACCAGGTTCAGCCTTAGGCCAAAGCTATAAAAAAGATGCGCCCGTGGCCGAGACCTTTTTTCATTCCGGCTTCCGGCCCGCCAACCCATGTCGACGATTCGAAGCCGGCGTTGTCTAGAGCTTTCAAGATTTCAGTTTGCGGGTAGCACTTCTCTTTAACAACACTGTCGCTGCGCAGCCAGTTTTCACCTTCGCGTCGAAACCAAACAATTTCGGTAGAAGCTATCTGTTTCTCATCGTCGAAGAAGCCGCGAACGAGTGACACGTTGCCGTCTCCTACTTCAGCCGACCAGCTTCGCATATCGGTAAGGAAGGCTTCTCGCGAGTTCATATCGAAAACGAAAAGGCCCTCCGGTTTCAGCGCCCGTCGCACGTTCCGGAATACGTCTTCCAGATCTTCAATCGTAAGAATGTGATTCAAGGAGTCGAATGTCGAGAGCGCCGCATCGTAAGTCTGCGAGAGATGCATCGAGCGTACATCCTGTTTCTGCCAATCCACTTGCGGCAGTTCATTTTTCGCAATCGAGAGCAGCCCTTCGGAGACATCGACTCCCGTCACCCGGTAGTTACGCCTGGCAAGTTCCCTGGTTACATGTCCGCTACCGCAGCAGACATCGAGAATTTGGGCCTGCGGCGGAATTCGGGAGAAGAACAGCTTCTCCAGCACCGGCAGCGCAGCGGGTAGATACCAGTTAGCCCAGTGACGATGGTAAAGGCTGGCAAAGGAATCGTAGATCGACATAGGCTTCAAAGCCAAATTCCACTGTCGCAGTCCTCAGTCGCAGTGCCTCTCACTAACAGGCGGTCCCCAAACGGGAGAGCGACCAGGAATTGGAAGAATGACACGTTATGGCATCCAGGAAATCGGATAGGCGGGATGAGATTAGTGATGAACGATCGAGTGGGAGCCGCCAGGCCGGCAGCGTAGGCGAGCGCCCTGAATTGGCCGGGAGCCGCGACAGCGGAGATCGGAACGGCGGAGTTCAAAGCAAAAAGAAAAAATCGCGTGGCATTAAAGCCGAACTGGAAGGCGCCACGCAGAACGACCCTGGTCTTGGTGGATGAGTAAGATGGCGGGATGAGCAGGTATCCGATTCAACCGGCCGATAGCATTGCTTTCCAGCCCGCTTCATCCTGGCCAATGCTTAGCAATTTGCCGCTGCGCACCAGAGGAACGCACAGAAGCTTCGGCTCTCGTTCAATCTTTTGAATCAGTTCATCGTCTGTAACTTTTAGATACTTCAAGCCGGCGTCAGCATAGGCTTTGCTGCCGGAGTCCAGCAGCGCGTTTAAGCCGAAACGATCGATAAATCGCCTTATCTCGCCGGCCGCCATGGGCTTCTGTTTCAGATCAACAAAATGAATGGCGCCCTTACGTTCCTTGAAGAAGCGTTCGGCTGCACGTGTCGCCTGCGAATTTTTCAATCCGAAAATCTGAACGCTCACCATACTTCAGGTTTGACGCACGGGCAGCAACCATTCATCATACTTAGACGGAATGATTTGGACAAAAATACTAGCGGCTACCCTGGTCGGCTTTGCAGCTACGCCTTTTATCGCGCTTGCGCAACAACCTAAGTCTCCGGATTCATGGGCCATCGCGGTACACGGCGGAGCAGGTGAGAGCGAATGGGAACACATGGATGCCGCAATGGCAGCGGCTTACCGCGAGTCGCTGGGACGGGCTCTCAAAGCCGGCGTGACCCAACTCCAGGCCGGTGCTCGATCTCTCGACGCGGTGGAGACTTCGATCAAGTCGTTAGAAGACGATCCCTTGTTCAATGCAGGAAGGGGCGCGGGCTTTACAGCCGAGGGCAAAAACGAAATGGACGCTTCCCTCATGGATGGGAGCAATCTCCAAGCAGGCGCAGCAGCCGGCGTCGAAACCACCAAAAATCCCATCGCGCTGGCGCGTGCTGTCATGGAACACTCGCCGTACGTCATGATGGCCGGACCTGGCGCAGATGCGTTTGCGAGGAGAATCGGCTTGCCGCAAATGCCGCCTTCGTACTTCTTTACAGAAATGCGCTGGCAGGAACTGCTTGAAGTTTTGAAGAAAGATGGCAGGGCGCTTCCGCTGCGTCCGGCCGGAGTACCGAAAGCAGAGCGCAGCACCACACCGGTCCCAGGATCGAAGTTTACCCATCGTTTTGGCACAGTCGGCGTGGTGGCGCGCGACACTCGAGGCAATATCAGCGCGGGAACGTCCACCGGCGGCATGCAGGGGAAGTTGCCTGGCCGCGTGGGTGACTCGCCGATCATCGGGGCGGGCACGTATGCGGCAAATCAATCCTGCGCGGTCTCTTCCACCGGCACGGGTGAATACTTCATCCGCCTGGCGGTCGCGAAGGAGATTTGCGCGCTGGTGCAATATCGGGAGATGTCGATTCAAGATGCGGCCGACTTCGTGATCCACAAGGAGGTGGCGCAGTTGAAGGGCGGAGAGGGCGGCGTGATCGTGCTGGATCGCAAGTCGGATCCGGTTTGGAGCTTCAACACGGTAGGCATGTTCCGGGCTCGGCAGAGCCAGGGCAAGGAAGCGGAAATTGAGGTGGAAGCCAATAAGAAGTAAGGCTTCTAAGTTGACGATTAGGAGATGTGGTTCACTGCCTGGATGAGCCCACGAATGTACCCGTAACAGAAGGCAAACGACTGCAGGCCGTGCGGATCTTTAGCCGCTAAAGGTACATGATCGGGCATCAACATGTACGGGTAGCCCACTTCTTTGTAGACCTGAATTGCCTTCACCATATCGACGTCGCCTTCGTCAGGATAGACTTCGACAAATTCGTCGCGATGTCCGCGAATATTGCGGAAGTGAACGTTAAAAATCTTGTTTCGGGAGCCAAAGTAGCGGATCACGTCGAAGATCTCCGCGCCTGGATTGGCCAACATTTCGGAAACCGTACCCTGGCAGAAGTTGAGTCCGTGATATGCGCTTTCCCGAATGCCGATGAATTTCTTGAGCCCATCGACAGTGCCCAAAACCCTGGTGACCCCTTGATAGCCATCAGGTGGAACACCTGGGTCGTGCGGGTGGCAGGCCATGCGGATTTTGTTCTCGTTCGCAACTGGGATTACATGATCTAGGAAGTATGTGATGCGTTCCCAATCCATATCGGCGTCGACATGGCCGGCGCGAGTAAGTGGCGGGTCTGGATGAGCCTCATTCAGCTTCCAAGTGCTGTACCTCGCATCTCCGCGGCCCGGCGTGCGGCCCGTGCGGAGCACACCCAGGATGCTCATGTTGTATTTGATGGAGGGCACACCCGCTTTCGCGCAGTTCTGAATCAGCTTCTGCATGGCTTCGATGTCGCGGTCCCGCTCCGGACTCGAAGCCAACATAATAGCGGGGTGCTTCTCCTTATCGATGTGACTCGAGGCGAGAAAGGGCGGGGCAATGCAATCGGCCGTGATGCCGCTCTTCGCTGCGAGGTCGATCATGCGATGGAGTTCATCGACCGTAGCGTAGAGACGGCCGTCAGCGGTTTCGGGATACCCGCATATATGGCGCACTCCATAGCGCGCTAGGTATTGCAGATGGGTTTCGTTCGTGGGAGCGCTTTGGCAGCCCAGCTTCATCTTGTTTTGACTTTGGGGTTCGGAAGGCGCGGGGCTGAGAGCGTTCGCTGCGCTTACGGAGAGGCTTAGGGTGCCGGCGGTGTTGAGGAATTTTCGGCGATCGACCTTCGATGGCATGGTGTTCAACACTGTATCGCGGCCGGGTTCGTAGGATGTCAGGATGATAAAAACTCAGCCCCAAGCGAAGGGAGCAGGCTCATGGTTCCAATCTAATGGGCAATTCAGAAATTCGAAGCAATCGTCTTTCTAACTTGCCAGGAACAGGTCCGCCCTTGCGTCATGGCAACTCCCCTTCGGACTGACTTAGATAGAAATTCATTTCGCCGGGCTTATCGGCAATAGTTTGGTTTGATCCCCAAATTCCGGCCAGCTCAATCTGAGAATCGTGGAAGAGACTAGTGACGGGGTCGAAACGAAGTAAAGATCCCGCCTCAGACCTCCAAAAAGGATTTCTGCCGACGTCGACATATATATCTATCCAGTTCCCAGTGATCGGAACAAATCCCCCGAAACTTCTTCCGTTCCCTTGCTGGCCAAAAAAAAGATTGACTTGGTCGGCAACTGAGAACTTACCCCGAATCAGCAGCGTTTTGAAGTCCGTGAGCTCTTGAGTTGATCTCAAGAAGATCTGCGAATCTCCGGATGTCGGATGGAGAACTAAAACCTTGCTGTCTTCTTCGGCTCGCAAACCCGAAGTGGCAGCGAATCCATGCTTCGGTTTCCACAAAGGCACAAACGATGTGGTGTCAGGATGGGAGAGTGGGAGTTGGCGATCTCGATCTGCTTTCCGGGCCTGTACCACGGACCATGACAGCCTTATAGGATCTTTGAACTCGGCCACGCCGGGAGAAATCCACCGGATTGAGACCACGGAATCTCGATCTACTGCGTCTCCAAATCCAAGGAGTGGGGCCATATTGGGAAGTGATCGCGGAAGATAGCTGATGATCGCCCCATTTACTAGATTGGGCCGGGTAATTCGAAACCTTGTCTCCGATCCTGACCGAAAGCTTACCTGCAGATAAACGGGATCGATGCGGAAGAAGGTGGCCTTTACCCATCCCCAAAGAGTCTTCTTTGTCTCTGCGCTCATTATCAGAATCTGATCGTCAGAGATCGGCGGGAGGGGTACGCTTTCTCCCCATCGAGCAACGTGAACTCCCTCAATCGGATGTAGTTTAGAAAACCGCGGCTTACGCCTTCTCTTTAGGACAAGAAAATCGAGGTCGCCGCCTGAAACGTCATATAGATCGAAAACTTTGCGCCACGTGGAGACGTCGTCCAGAAAAGGATGGCGACCGTCTATCGCCTCATACCTTAGCGTGAGATAGTCAGCTCCGGCAAAGGCTAGGTGCGTAGCGTTCATGCGATCTAGGGCTGGTTCGTAAGCAGAGTAGGACTGAAAAATTGGCCGTGGATTCCAGCGGAAACTATTGGCAAATATAAGATCAACGTTCCATGTCAGATCGTCGACCGTCTCATCCCGCACAACTTTTGAAAGGTGGGGGTCAGTTTTCTTCTGCAGAGCAAGAGATGTCTGAGATTTTAAAATTCTCCAGCTTCGGCATAGATGCGCATAACGATTTAAATCGCCTGGCAAAGATCTGAGCTGCAGAAGAGATAGTATCTTGCCGGAGATCTCGGGACTCTGTTTGTAGGCAATCAGCATTCCGAAGCAGATATTGGCGACGCTGACCCAAAGAAGGAACCGCCGCCGGATATTGTTTTCGACTGTCATGAACCCGAATCCACAAATAGCGGCCAGTTCGGCGTGGAAGGGAATGGCGTGTTGTCCATCCTGCCTTACCATGCAGTGCTTGAAGGCAGCGAAGGAGAGAAGCAGAGTAGGTAACAATGTTTGGTATGGAATGTCCATATTTCTGAAAAGTAGAGTTCCTACTAGCGAAGAGATTCCAATTGCCGCGAGTAAAACCTGCCATGAAGGGCCAACTACGGACATAGCTTCGGAGTAGCCGCTGCTTATCAGAAATGAAGACTGCAGATAACTGTAGATGCCAGTCAACGGGCCGTTTACGAACACAAAAACGAGGCAGAAAGCAATTGGGGGACTGAGCGCCACTGCTATTGCTTTAAGATGAAATTCTCTACAGCGCAAGAAACTACAAAGGTAAAGAGAATAAAACACGGCAGTGTCGACTACTCCATCGTTCAGCTTTACGAGAAGAGTGATGCCTGCTATGGCTCCGACCAAACAATACTCAAAGAAATTCTCAAAAGAGCGATTAACTACAAGAAGCCACGAGCCCAAGAGAAATGTAGTCTGAAGCCGCTCAGTGTAGCCGGCGGCTAATTCGAATGCCGCTGAAAATGACAGAACTAATAAGATGCCAATAGCAGCAGGGTTGGAACGGCAGATCCTGAGCAGCTTTACCAGGAGATAAATAGACACGCCATAGATGCTTAGACTCCAAAAAAAGACAGCCCAAGGATTGACTGAGCGCGCGTCTGGGTAATAGAAGTAGGCAAGTGGCCCGTAAGTGAATACAATGTCTCTACCGAAGACTAGATGACTGACGTGAGCAAGGTTGAGGCCGTGTTTCCAGCTTGGGTCTAATCCGATTCCTATTATCTTCGGAAATGACGGAAAAAGTATTCCGCAAGTCCAGAAGAAGAGCAGCCAGACCAGGGGATGGGCGAGTTTCCCGGTTATCGGCCAAATGCGATGCATCGTTAACTTTTGGGAAACCGGTCAGATATCATGAAGGACGAGCAAAAATCCAAATATCAACTACGAATTCGGGGCTAATGTTTACCGTTTCTTAGCAGTTCAGCGAATCGTCTTAGTGGCTTAGTAATCTTCCAAGATCGGGAACTCAAGACTCCCTGAAAGGTAAGCTCAAGATTGGCCTGAAGTTGTTCAAGGGCCTGATATTGGCTAGAAACTTCATCGTGCATCACACGGAGCCGGTTATGTTCTGCTGAAAGAAGAGCCTGGCTATCACTTACGGCCCTAAGTTCGATTTGCAACTTTTCTCTGTTTTCGTTTACCAGTGCGCTGTTTTCGCTAGCCGATTCTAAGTCCCGTTTAAGGACGTAAACCTCGCCTTGTGATTTTCTATAAAGCGCCTTGAGAGAATCTCTATCCTTGCGGTCCGCATCCGATTCCTTGGTAAGCTGCGCAATTTCATCTGCGGAAGCGAGCGCCTCAGCGCGTCTCGCGGCTAAATCAGCTTCTAGCTGTGATAGCCGCTGCTGTGTATCTCGCAACTGCTGCTCTGTATGCTCTATTTGTTCTTCTCTAAGGGACTCATCATCGCTATTTGCAAGATTCACCGGTTGTCTCGTCAGCCATGGCAATAAAATCGTTACATCCGAATCGACTCGAACCCAGAGGTCTAGAATCAGAGGTTGATCTGAAACGTTCGGATTCAAGTCGAGAAATATCTGCGGATCACTACCGTGGCTGATGTAGCGGCAGAATTCGGTACTTTCCTGGATTGGCAGCTTGATCATAGTTCCCCCGACCGCAATGGAGGCAAGTTCTTCCGCTCCTCGTGCCCGGAAAACAGCTTCACCATCGACTGCTCTACTTACCGAAACTCCGCTTATATCGATTACCCCTATGCATTCGGTGATATCGAGCCTCACCTTGCCTTTCAGCGTTCCCGATACTAGATCGACCCGTATATGCTCCCAATCCTTGGTCTTAAATACGGCATTATAGACGGCCTTAGACGAGAACCCTCCTTCTTTTTCTGGATAGATCTGGATTAGCGCCGTTGTTGATGCCCGATCCTGAGTAGCAGCGTGAAGATGTCCGTACTCCAGGCTGCGACCGCACAGAGAATAAAATTTCCGAATGTGATTGCGGCGCGACTCTCCTCCGGAAAACATCGCCGCTAACAGCGGATGATTAGAATCGCCTCCGCGTTTGCGAAAGACCCCGAGCCCCCAAGAATGAGAGAAGTCAAATCGCTCACCTTGACCCTCCAGGTCATTCCACAGCTTCCAAACACCAAAATCTGCGTGCCTTGCTGATGTGTCGTGCAGTAGAACGATCCCGCCTGGCTTGACCGCCGAAATCCAGTTCTCGAAGTCATGAGAAACTGATCCGTAAGTATGAAGGCCATCGATGTGGAGAATGTCTATACTCTCGTTGGAGAAGCTCTTCCGGGCTTCATCGAAACTCATTCTCAGCAGAAAGGAAATCGACCTGTAGTGTTCCTCATTGTACTCGCTTACATCCCGGTATACGCTCTCATCGTAAAAACCGGCGTGCAGTTCTCCCTGCCAAGAGTCAACGGCATAGCACCTACAGGCGAGATTGTTCTCGCTTACCGCTTGGCAGAACCCGAAATACGATTCTCCGTAGTGGGTGCCTAACTCTACTATGAGTTCGGGACGGACCGATGCCACTAAGTCGTGCGCGAAAGGTAAGTGCCCGGACCAGTTCGCAATGTTTCCCGGCCGGTAACGCTGAGGCTGAAAGACCCCTTGCGGCAACCATGTGTCAGAACAGTTCATGCCAATTTTGTGCACACCCTATTTCCTCCTGGGTTCGCGAAAAAGAAGGGGTACAACTCCACTGCGCCACTGGTAGCTTCGCCATGCAAAACAGCTTTATTATAATCTGCCTCCTCCTTCGGATCGCAGATCCAAACCTATTCTGGTGTAACATTCGTTTTGGGACAAAACAACAGGCTGGGACATTGCGCTCTTGAACATACTTTTTGTTCTTTACCATGACTTTACAGCGAACAGTGCGTCACATGTCCGATCGTTTGCTGAAGAACTAGCAAGCATTGGTCACGACTGTTGTGTCGCCGTTCCATACAACAAAAACAGCATTTCAGTCCTTGGCAACGCTAGCTTCAAGGCCATCGAATTCACTGAGGGCGAGACGTTACGCTCCGTTTTTTCGAACGGCTTAGGCCCCGACATAGTGCATGCCTGGACGCCTCGAGAAGTCGTTCGGATTTTTTGTGAAAGAATTCGCACAATTCACCGGTACCGGCTTTTCGTCCATCTAGAGGACAACGAGTGGCACCTGTTAACTTGCGCTCTCGGATTGACTTTGGAAGCTCTTTTATCTTTACCGGGCGATCAGCTGGATGCGATTATTCCTATTAGTCTCTCGCATCCGCGCAAAGCCATTGAATTCATGAAGTCAGCCGATGGGGTCACGATAATTATCGACCGCCTAGGTGAACTCGTTCCGGCCACTATCCCCACGCTTGAGCTATGGCCCTCGGCTGATCCAAGGTTCTTCTCGCCCACCACAAGCAACCGGTATCAGAGGCGCCTTTTAGGCATTCCCGGAAACTCCACTGTGCTCGCATACACAGGCAACGTTCACTATGCTAATGCGCACGAAGTGAGAAGTCTTTACTTGGCTGTCGCTTTGCTGAATCGAGAAGGATTTCCAACCACCCTCGTGCGCACAGGCCGCGAATTCTACCCATTTCTAGGCCCAGACGAAGAGTGGGGACGGCGGCACGCCATCGAGTTGGGCTTTTGGCCTTATAGTGATGGCTGCGCCATTCTAGCTCTCGCTGATGTGCTGGTGCAGCCGGGCAAACCGGACGAGTTCAACGACTATCGATTCCCGAGCAAAGTTCCAGAATTTCTCTCCGTTGGCAGGCCTGTCGTTTTGCCCAACACAAATATCGCCAAACACATGGTGCATCGCAGGCACGCTTACGTGCTCGATGACCCAAGCGCAGTCGCCATCGCAAATGCGGTGAGGGAGATTATTTCTGATCCTGGCCTTTACGCTACCCTAAGTGCCGGTTCGCTGGAATTCTCCCAAGAACGACTAAATTGGTCTCGAAGCGCACTGAAACTCCACAACTTTTATTTAGAGAGATCAATCCGCCCTGCACTTGCATCCGCCATCTACGCCTGACATCAAAGAAAACCGGGATTGGCACGTTGTTCACAAGAGTGAATAGAAATAACTTTTCGGAAAGGAAAGGCCTCATACGCAGTCTCTCCCCGCCAAAGATTATGCCCTTCGGCGCTGAGAAAAAACGTTTCGGCATCATTCGAGGCGTTTGATAGTGTGGCGCAGAAGTCAACAAGCAGGTCCGCTGTGCTGCGATCACTCAGACTAGCTTGCAGGCTGATTATCTTTGCAAGTTGACCTAGATGAAACTCCGATCCTTCTCCCACCAGGACGTGATCGATGAGGTGAATGGAGTGGCCACCTACCTTCAAGAATCGTCGAATACCGGTGAAGAGATTGGCAAGCATCGGCTGATGCACATGCTCAAGAACACTAATGGAGTATACACAGTCGAATGCAGTATTGCCGAGATCGAGTGACTCCGAAAAGCTGTCTTTGAAAAACCGTACGGAAGAATACTTTTGTACATAGTCCTCAAATTCCGTTGGCCCTCTACCCGAGCCATCGTACGGGTCGACAACCGTAATGCGATAGCCCAATTCCGTGAGCATTTGGGCAACGAATGGCTCGCCGGCGCCCACCTCCAGAAGCGAGGCGCCAGGCGAACAGACTCCAAGGATCATTTTTAGCGCCTGTGGCCTTTGCATATCTTTCAAATCTCTCTGTATGCTTGGCAAATACGGGACGTGGTCGGTACTGTCGCAAAAATCCGCTACCCTACCGTAGCTGAGCGGCTGGATAGTTTTGTTCCGATAGCTGAACAGTAGATGATCCCGCTGCTGGGCAGAAAGGTGAAACGATTCTTCGCTCATGAGCTCTGCCTATCTTAGAACCCCCTTGCCGTAGCGAGCAGCTTGGCGTGAGAATGGACTTGATTGCAATGCACGACGACGACGCCCGCCGGGAACTGCTGGCTTTCTTAATTTCTGACTTTATCGAGATCGCTCCGAGTTCGAATCCTCGAATCAGCATTATTACTCCTACTTGGAATACCAAATCTTCCTGGTTCCTTGAATTGGCTATCTCGGTCCTTCAGCAGACCGTTCTCGACTGGGAATGGTGCATCGTCGACGACTGCTCGTCCGATATACGTTTCCACGACATATTCGTCAATCTTGGATCTCTGCCAAACGTCAGAATTGTAAAACTCTTCGAGCGAAAGGGGATTAGCGGAGCCAGCAATGATGGTTTGGCGCTTGCCACTGCCGAGTATGTTTGTTGCGTGGACCATGATGACCTGCTCTCCAATGACGCTCTTGCGGCCGTTCTGCACCAACATGCAGAAGGGTTTGACGGCGTTTATTCTGACTCTGACAAAGTGGATGAGCTCGGAATTCGAAGTGAGCCTTTCTTCAAACCTGATTGGTCGCCCGAACTTTTTCGCGGCGTAATGTACGTTGGTCATCTGCTCTCGTTTCGCCGGGATATGGGACTTGCAATTGGTGGCTTCGATTCGAAATTCGATGGTGTGCAGGATTTTGAATTTTTCCTCCGGTTTTCGGAGCTAGGCGCCAAAATCGGCCATATCCCTCGAATTCTCTACCACTGGCGCAAGGCAGTGGGTAGCGTCGCTGCTTCCCCCGATGCGAAGGGCGACGTAGGGAAGCTGCAGCAGTTGGCCGTTCAGGCGCATCTTGATCGACTGAAGCTCAGTGCTCGCGCGCTTCCTGGAGAATATCCGCATCGCGTCCGCGTTGCTCCGCGAGATCGAAGTCATTGGCCAAAAGTTTCGATCATCATTCCGACAAGGGATTCGCCCATTATCCTTGCCCAATGCCTTTATAGCCTCTTCTCACGCACTACTTACCCCAATTTTGAGGTGCTCTGTGTCGATAATGAGACCACGGACCGGCGCGCTTTAGAAGAGATGCGTAGTGCTCCAGTAGAAAGAATCGTATTAACCGGTTCATTCAATTTTTCGAAGGCGAACAATCTTGGAAGGCGCTTCGCATCGGGTGAATATTTAGTCTTTATGAATAACGACGTCGAGGTTATTACGGCCACTTGGCTTGAAGAAATGCTCTACTATGCCGAGCAGGACGAGGTCGGGGCTGTAGGATCTCTGCTGCTTTATCCAGGCAACCTCGTTCAGCACGCTGGCGTAGTTCTCGGATGTCGCGGCACCGCAGACCATGTCCTCAGAAATGTGCCGGGTAACTCTGACGGCTATGCAGGATCTCTCTCCTGTGCCCACGAAGTTTCTGCAGTGACCGCAGCCTGCATGATGATGCCGTGCAGCCTCTTTGATCGGGTCGACGGATTCAACGAACATTTTTTTACTGCCTATCAGGATGTCGATCTGTGTTTAAGAGTACGGAAGCTAAACAAGAGGGTGATTTTTACTCCTCATTCCCGATTGATTCACCACGAGTCTGCATCCCGAGGCAAATATTACGATTTCATTGATCGCAATCTGCTGCTCGATTATTGGGAACCTTTGATTAGGTCAGGAGACCCCTACTACAATCCGAACTTCGACGTCCAGGCTTGCAACTATTCCCTCTCAGCTTCTTAAGTGCTGACATAGTCGATGCTCTTGATATTGACCTGCCATTCGGAGCTTAGAAACTCACTTTAGATCCTCTGCACCAGACCGAATCACCCATTCGTTAGAGTACAAACAGGTGTCTGAAGCCTCCTCGTCAACTTCGCTAATTACTATCTGCCCCAATAGTGAATCCGTCGACCATTCACCCTCTGCCGAATCCGGCCATCCGCCGTTCCAATCCGTATTTACCTTCGATTTTGACGACACCAGCAACCCCGGCCCGGGCCTCATTCCCATTTCTTCCGAGGCCGCCGGGCAAAGCGCTATAAACCGCCTCCTCTTCTTTGCCGAGCCGGCAAGCCTGCCTTTTCTAGTCGCGCCCCTCCTGCTCCATGCCGTGTGGAATCTCGAGTCCGTCGGCCCAGTCGTTTTCGGCTATCCCGGCATCCCCGATGAGCGCCTGTTCGCTGCCAGAGCCATGCTCGAATCTGGATGCGAGGCGGTTCTGTTGCGGTCTGACGACCAGCCTCCGATTGTCCTCGGGTTAGCTCGCACCATCCGTAACGAACGGTTACTCGACCACTGGGTGGATTGCGTCAGCCAAATCCATGAAAACGTCCGGCTCCACCGGGAAGATCTGCATGCGGACTTGGAATCCGAGGACCTGTTCGGCGGCCGCCTGATCGAGCATCTCTGCGATCGCATTGGTTCCTTAAGGTTGGCTGAGTCCCGCTCCCTTCCAACTTTCCGGCCCGAAACGCAAAGCATGCCGGTCATCGTCCGCTCAGCCATAGAAACGCTGCTTCCGGAATCGGAGTTGTTAATGGAAGATCCAATCGGAAATGCCGCTGGAGTACTGAATTCGCCTGCCCCCGGGGTTCCTCAGGATCCACAAAATCTGATTTCCCGCCTGATGATATTCATTTGGTCCACTCGCCCCGATCTGAAGAAGGTCTTCGATTTGTCCACTGCCAGCGGCCGCCAAGACTTCGTGGACTGGTTTGTCGAAAGAGCCGAAAGCGAGTTGGAAGCCGGCGTCGAATACATAACACCCGTTCAATCTGCCAGGGCTAGTCACGTTAGCGTTCCGGAAGCAGTAGACTCCGCAGCCGCAATTCCTGATAGCTCGATTGACAGGTCAATCCAAACATCGCTCGACAAATCAGCCGGCGAACTCGATCTTTCCTCTGGCGTTAACCTTATCGGATACCCTCGCGCTGAAATGGGAATGGGCGAGCAGCTTCGAACCTGCGCGGCGGCTCTAGAAACTGCCAACTTTCCCTTTGGCATCACCGATTTTCAACCGGGGCTTATCGCCAGCAACCGGGACGTTCGCTACGAACACCTGATCAGTCCTGATAACCCTTTCCCGCTAAACCTGTTCCACGTCAATGCCGATCAGATAGGCTTGGCGCGCGAGAAACTCGGCCCGTCGTTCTTCCGCGACCATTACAACATCGGGTATTGGGAGTGGGAGCTGAGCAACTTCCCGGACGAATGGCTGCAAGCCATCGACCTGATGGATGAAATCTGGGCTCCATCCAAATTCGTCGCTGAAGCAGTCTCGAAAAAAACCAGCAAACCCGTAATCTGGATGCCGCTGGCGATCGACTTCCCCACTACGGCTGACTCACAAACACCCGTATTGTCTAGAGCGAAATTCAAGTTGCCCGAGAACGATTTCCTCTTTCTGTTTCCCTTCGATTTCTCATCCTTTTCTACTCGGAAAAATTATCGAGCCTGTATCGATGCGTTTCGACAAGCTTTCGCCGATAGCGGTCCCGTCGTTGGCGGCCCCAATGCCGGACTGGTTCTGAAGACGATCTGCCACGCTCATCAGCGGCGCGAATTTTGGGACTTCTTGCGATCCGTGGGCGATGACCGGCGCATCTACGTGATCGATCGGGTGCTGCGCAGTCAGGAGATGCGCGAGCTCATATCTTGCTGTGATTCGCTCGTATCACTGCATCGATCGGAAGGCTTCGGCCTGGGAATCGCCGAAGCCATGTACTTGGGAAAGCCCGTCATCGTGACGAACTACTCGGGCAACCGGGACTTTACCTGCAGCGGCAACAGCTGCCTGGTCGATTACAAGCTTGTACCCGTGAAGCCAGGCGAATACATCTTCCCCGAAGGCCAGGTCTGGGCTGATCCTGACATCGGACAGGCTGCGGCCTATATGCGGAGACTGATGGACGAAAGAGAGTACGGAAACCAACTCGGCCGGGCTGCGGCGAAATCCATACGGCGTCAGCTCAACCCCAAGATAATCGGAGCGAGATATGCAAAACGTTTGAAGCAAATCATAGCTGCTCGAGATCTGCTGGCGCCTTCTGGACGCTGGGCGGACTATCTCGAGGAAGGCTCTGTAGACTCTCGCCCTTCCCTCATCGGCAAGTTTGTCGATAGGCTCTTTTAAAGATAAAATCGCCTGGTGCCTGTACACGAGGTGGGACTTGATCCGCACTTCGTTTGCGCGATTTCATTTGTGTTCTCGAAATTTCTGACTGATTCGGATAGCTACTGGGGCAATGGAGCCGCGGCTGACTTTTTCAACCGTAGACCAATCTGATGCGAGCAAGGGATGACCTCGGCCAGAACCAGGAAACTGACAATCGGGCGCGCGTCTACACGCGTCTCCTCGAACAATTTCGAAATCAATCCTTGAACCCAGACCAGCCTCTTTCGTCTGACTAGGAATTCTCCAGCCGGGGCAGTGCCCCCACATGACACTCAGTTCATAGGCGAGATATGCGAAGCGGTGATTCCCCATCAGGAAGCAATCTTGGTCTTTCTTCAGCGCCGTGGCAAACCCTGCGCTGGTCTGTAGCATTTCGTAGGGACCATCGCCATAGTGATTGCAGTAGTCTGCGAGAAAGACGGCGGGAAGATCAGGATGGCGCTGTCGAATCTCATCAACCAAACCGGCTCGATGCTGTATGTCGGGGATGACGAGGCAGCGATCCACGTTTAGATCGTTAGGACTGCATCTCACCATCGGGCCGTTTGGGTGGCGGTGAAGCTTGCTTCGCGTCGCCGGAGTAAGAAGAGTGAATTATTAGTTTGATCCCCATGCGTCCAGACTCGTGCGGAAGGGAAACAATCTGAGTGCCCGTCGGGCGGCATGTGCAGTTCCAGCTATCGGCAGCGATGCATCGCGCGATTGCGTGCTTCACTATGAGCCGCATCGCGTCCTACTAGAACGCTGAACCCCAAGGCTGCAGCCAACTGAGCAAGATCAGTAATACATTGCTCCCGCTCTCGGCGTATGGCGGTCAATCGCAGTTAGACTGGAATTCCGGCGCACATGCCCCTACTTTACTCAATCCCCGTTTTCCTCGGTAGCCTCACATTGGTGATCGGAGGCAGCGTGTTTCTGTCGCGCGCGTTGGGCTGGTTAGGACCGCGGTTGAATATTCCCGAGCAACTTTTGGGTTTCATTACCGCGCTGGGCGCAGATGCGCCGGAGATCTCGGCCGCCGTGGTGTCGATGATCTCGGGCCAGAAGGACGTCGCCGTAGGAGTGGTTTTCGGGTCCAATCTGTTCAACCTGGCATCTCTGCTCGGGGTGACCGCGGTGATCGCGGGCCAAATCTCGTTGCCACGCGCGGCTGTGCTACTGAATGGCGGCGTCGGCATTCTGATTATGGCTGTGGCGGTAGCGCTCGTGTTGGGGGCTGCCTCTCCGCCTTCGGTCTTTGTCCTGGCGATGGCCGTCCTTGTTCCTTACGTCGTGCTGCTGGCCCTGCGACGTGGCTCCGTGGAACGGCTACCGCTGCCGGCGTACTGGAAACGATTCGTAGTTTCCGCAGCCAGTGAGTTAGAGGAACACGCCCGGGAAATCCAGCAAGCCGGTGCAGAAGATGAGAGGGAGCGCGAAGCCAGCAAACCTGGCCCTCCAATGCGCGGCCCGAATGGAATGGAGCGGCGGCAGACGAACGTCTTGAAATTGGCATTACTGGTTTTCAGCGCTCTGTTGGTGATGGTTCTCGGCAGCACCGGCTTGGTCCGTTCGACGACCTCGCTGAGCGCGGGATGGCTTCCGCGCAGCTTGCTGGGCACGCTCGTGCTCGCTGTGCTCACAGGCATCCCCAACCTGTACACCGCCGTTCGCTTGGCGCAACGCCACCGTGGCTCCGCGGTTATGACGGAGGCAATGAATAGCAACAGCCTCAACATTCTCGTTGGGCTGGCGATCCCGTCGTTGGTTTTTGGCGATCTGACGGCGCATACAGCGGGCGGCTACCTCGATACCTGGTGGCTATTGCTGATGACGGTGGCGGTTGTTTGCATTCTAGCGGTCGGTCGCGGGCTGGACCGTAAGATGGGGATCGGAGTGATCGCCGCCTATCTGACATTCGTCGCCTTCCGAATAGCTCTCGCCTGATCTAATGGGCCTGCTGCACAGGAGGCGCGACCCGAGAACTGCGCGCGGCCGCCTGCTGCAAGCACCCTGGAGAGGTCGGCGAGCGCGGCGAATGAGAACTGCCCCCCACAGAGCCGTACCTGGAATCGCAAAAAGAACAACAACATGCGGGAAAACATGCGGAGCATTTTCATGCCTAACCCTGCTAAGTGGTGCCCGGGGCGGGACTTGAACCCGCACTCCGCTTGCGCGAAAAAGGATTTTAAGTCCTTTGCGTCTGCCGATTTCGCCACCCGGGCAGTCTTGCTGTCAGCCCTTATGATAAGCGACATCCAAAGCCGATCCCTCTTTACCGCGGCCATCTAATTCATGTACGAAATCGCAGTCCGCGTTCTCAGATTCCATCGCGGGTATAACGTATGGAGTCCTCGCCAAACCACTTGTTTAAGCACCTCAAACCCGATGCAGAGGCCAAATATGAATAAAAAAGCCCTATTTTTGAACTTTTTTCTTTACAAGCGACCTTTACTTCCGTATGATCGAGTTGACTACGGGGACTTCGGAACATTTTCTGCTCCATTTGATTTAGGCAAATGGGCTAAAAAGATGCGCCGCTCCTATCCCCCGAATTCAACATTTTGGAGTTACATCGATGGCTGAAGTAAAGCGCATGACACAGACCGCGATAATTCGCGACCTTGCAGAGAAGACTGGGATTAATAATCGCGTTTCCAAGCAATACATGGAGTCTCTGACGGAGCTAGCCGTCCGAGAGACTAAGAAGAATGGCGTCTTTGTTCTTCCAGGCATCGGCCGCTTGGTGCGCGCCGACCGTAAAGCGAGAACGGGCCGCAACCCTGCCACGGGTGAAGCAATCAAGATTCCCGCCAAAAAAGTGGTGAAGTTTCGAGTCGCAAAATCGGTAAAAGACGCGATCGTACCCCCGAAAAAGGCCAAATAGGAAGCAACTGTCTGTCCAAGCGCAAAAGCGCCCCGAGCGAAGTCAGCCCGGGGCGCTTTTGTTTTTCGCGTAGTCTAAATCGCCCTGCGGTCAGGCCTGCTTCTTTTCTTTGGCTGCGGCGTCTTCCTCTTCTTCGTTCTTAATGGCACCTTTAAAGTGCTTGATGCCCTCGCCAAGTCCCTTGGCCAGTTCCGGAATTTTCTTTCCGCCGAACAACAGCACCAACACCGCAATGATGACCAATAGTTCGGTAGGGCCGATGGATCTGAGCATACTTTCTCCTTCTAAACTTCTATTGTAACTCCCGGATGGCCGCCTTAGGTTTTTTGAAAAGCGGCAATTACTATCCGGAACAGCAAGCTGATCACTACTAGCGGCGCCACTACCGTTGCTGCCTTAGCCTTGCTGGTGCGATACGCGAAGCCGAAGATTAGGACCATCATCACGATCCACCAGATCTCGAAGATCGAGAAATAGCCAACAATCGCGAGCAGAATCTTGTTGGTTCCGTCCGGCAGAAAGATGTCCAATCCCAGGGCTGGACGGAGTTCGGCCATGCTCGAGAGCTCTCCTTTCGCCTTCAAAATCACTACACTTGCCACCGCCGCTAGAGCTTGAATTAAACCGCAGCCGGCCGCGAGATTCAGCATCTCCCGGTATTTCGCCTCGATCGCCGTCATCGACGCCATGCCCCACAGCACCAGCGCTTGAAAAGCGATAATCACAATCGGAAACACCAGGCCCGTAAAGCGCTGCACCTTCATCCCAATTTCAAGTTGGCGCTGGTAGGTCTCGGGATTCACGCCTGCCGGTAACGGCTGGGAATTCAGTACGTTCTGAACAATGGGAGTGACAATCAAGTTCGCTGCCAACGAGACCAGCATGAACACCAGCAACGGCCAGATCCAGAACCATTTAGTGAAGAGCCGGGTTGCGGCTCCTTTCGGGTCGATAAAGAAATTGCCCATGCCGGCAATATTGCTGCCCATGCCCTCGGGCGGGTTCGCGGACAGGTCACCCGTGGTTGTGCTCATTCGTCGCCTCCAATAGACTGGTGAGCATTATAGACCCGCTGGGCCAATATTCCAAACAGTTACTTTGAGAGTAGCCCTATGCGTCTTCTACCAGCTATCTTTGCGGTCATTCTGATGTTCGGTTGCAGCCGGAAAACCGAGCCGACGGGGCCAGCTAAGCACTATCATGTTTCCGGCACTGTTGTTTCGGTGAACCCTAAAGATCAGAGCGCCTCCATAGACGCCGCCGCTATCCCGAACTATATGGAAGCGATGAAGATGGATTATCCAGTCGCCAACAGCAGCGATTTAGAGAAATTGCATCCCGGCGACCACATCGAAGCAACCCTGGACGTTTATGAATCGGGAGACTACTCCATCTCGAGCCTGGAAGACACCAGTAAAGCTTCCCCAAAGTGATGCAGCAAAGCAGAAGCTGAGAACGAATCTGGCAACTAACTTTGGTCCGCCGCCAGCTACTTTCGCGCTGGAAATCGACGGTTCGCCTCCCGCTCTGGAGCCCATTCATATCCGGTCGTGGCGCATTCTCAGCCGGCCGGTTATACCCACTCTCGAGTTCATGTTCCGGACCGAGGTGCATGTCTACGCGTTCGCCGTCGCCGCAAACATCCTGATGTCGTTCTTCCCGTTCCTGGTGGCCATCGTCAGCCTGTGCCGGTCAGTCCTGCATTGGCGTGCCGCAGTTGATGTCATCTTACGAACTCTCCGGGATTTCTTTCCCGCTGGTTTTGGCGTCGACTTCCGTGGATATTTGCTTGCCGCGGCCTCCCACAAGTTCAGCTGGTTGTCATTGTTTCTGCTGTTTTTCACCGCTAACGGCATTTTTATGCCCTTGGAGGTTGCGTTTAACCGGATCTGGAAAGTGGAGGGAAATCGGAGCTTCCTGAAGAATCAGGCTGTTAGCCTTGCCCTTATCTTCGGCTGTGGAATCCTGGTGCTGGCCAACGTAAGTTTCACGACAATCAACGCGGAATTTCTCAGGATCCGCTTCGGTTCAAGCTATTGGCATTCCGAGTTTCAGTCGTACATCCTGCGGGTGCTGGCGCTGCCCCTAACCGGGTTGATGATCTTCTTTGTTTACTGGCTGCTCCCCAACCGCAAAATTCAGGTGAGCCGGCTCATCCCCGCATCGATTGCCGTTGCTGTTCTGCTCGAGATTTTGAAGTACATTAATGTCTTAACCTGGCCCTGGCTGCGCGCCAAGCTGGAGCGTGAGGTGCCGCCCTTCGTCCAGTCCATCAGCATCATCTTGTGGTCCTTTCTCGCGACCCTCATCCTGCTGGGAGGCGCGCAGTGGTCCGCCAGCGTAATCTCAAAGAATCCGGAACCCGCCGGCTCTGATACGTTACCTTTAGAAAGTTACCGTCCGGATTAGGAGCCTGCCAGGATGTCCAGCCCCGCTGAAGCAAATTCAGAAAATAGACCGACACGACGGGACGTTGTAAAACTGGGAGCTGCTTCCGGCCTGGCCGCCGGTTCCGCCAGGTTGGCTGCCGCGCCCGCGTTCCTCGAGGTTAGGGCGGCCAACGATCAAGTGAAATTCGGCATGATCGGCACCGGAAACCGCGGCTCTTACCTGCTAAAGCACCTTTCCAGCATTGACGACGGCCATTGTGTGGCTTTGTGCGACATCAATACCGAAGCGCTCGATAACGCAGCCGGCATCGTCCGAACGACTCCCAAGAAGTATAAGGACTACCGCGAACTGCTGGCGGACCGTGATGTCGAAGCAGTCCTGATTGCCGTTCCCCTCTATGTGCATTTTCCCGTAACGCGGGATTCCTTGCTGGCAGGCAAACACACCTTCTGTGAAAATAGCCTGGTGTTTAGGCCGGACGAGGTGCATGCGCTGCGCGCGCTTGCCGCGCAACACAGCAATCAGGTTCTCCAGGTCGGTTTGCAGCGGCGGTACAGCCTCTACTTTCAGTCGATAAAGAGCATGATCGATACCGGCGTGCTCGGCGATGTCACGCACATACACGCCCAATGGCACCGGAATCCCGGCTGGACCATGAAGCCGGGCGGCAAGAGCAACCCCAAGAACTGGCGGTTGTTTCGCGAGTTTTCCGGCGGACTCACCGCCGAATTGGCATCGCACCACGTGGATGTAGCCGATTGGTATTTCGGCTCCCCGGCAGATTTCGTCACCGGAGTGGGCGGGCTCGATACCTGGCACGATGGACGGAACATCAACGATAACATCCAGTTGATCTTCAGCTACCCGCGCGGACGAAAATTGACTTTCAGCGCCATCTCCACCAACCAGCACTCGCCTATTCTGGGAGCGAGCCGCCCGGAGTTCGGCATCATCGTCATGGGCACGGCCGGAGCCGTCGAAATGAACGTCGGAAGCGACAATGCGCTGCCGACCGCACTCTGGTACCGGGAACCTGTTCCGACCAAAGTCTCGCCGGACGATGCCAAGACTGCAGTCAACGCCGGTGCGACTTTTGCTCTGGCTGGTCCCCAAACCGGCATCCCCATCCTGACCCCGGAAACCGACGTCGACTGGAAAAAGGATTCTTTTCTGCTGCGGGAATCGAAACTCGCCCGCCGCTGGCTTTACAGCAAGGGCATTATTACCCCGGAAGAGGACCGCAATCCGGTCGATACCGAGCTCATAAGCTTCCTGAACGACTCCCGCCGCCGCGCCAAACCCAAAGCCGGTGTTGAAGTTGGCCTGGCCGATTCCATCGCCGTGATCTTGTCCAACATTGCCATGGACGAGGGCCGGAGGGTCTTCTTCAAGGAGATGGACAACCTTGGAACCAATACCGGAGAGGCTATGAACCGCCAGGTATCCTGACCCCCGCATCAGCCCCTTACCCCGTACTAGCTGTCAAGGCTTTATAGCTTGGCGATCTCGGTACTCGATGCTGCGGCAGACCCTTTCCTGGCGTCGATTTCCGGTTTAGCATTGACCTATGGACAACCCGCAGCCAAGTCTCAGCCCCGATCTGATTGAGGAACTTTGCAGGCATTATCGCGAAGCGGAACGCTCCCGCGAAGCGGACTTCGACAGGTGCATAGTTCGCCTTGCGCAGCAGTTTATGAAGGCAGAGAGCTTTGCCTGTGGCGACGATAAGGATTAACTGAACCTGGAACCAGGGCGTCAAGGAAGCGAACCGGGCGCTTGCGCCCTACTCAGGAAAGGAACTCGCCTGCTATTCGCGCGGCTCGCCCAACAAACGCCCGCTCTGCGCGAGTTTCGAAAATGGCGGCCTCATGCTCCGCCCGCGTCTCGTTCGCCGGCTCCCACTTCTTCGCGAATCTCGCCGTCGTCCTCAATCTCCGGCACTTTTCCGGTTTTTGACTCCGGTATATGCGCCCAGCCGTCGCTTTCCAGCCGGAACTCGTTCGAGCACCGTATCGAGAACTGCTGCTCTTCCATCTTCCAGGTCCATGTGTCGATGCTCACGCTCTTGCCGCCTTCGTGTGCCCCCTGAACCAGCAGCGAATTGAATGAGTTTTTCTCGCCTTTGTCGCGTCTCGATACTGCCGTTCCTGCTTGAACGAACGCCAGAGCATGTCCCGCAGCCTTATAGCGGATAGCCGTACTGCCCGTGGAGCTGACATGAATGTGTCCCGCCAATAGAATGTCCACGATCGGCGCCAACCGCCGGATCGACCGCCGGGCGTGGCCCACGATCAGCCGCCGGTTCTGCACCATAGGCAGGTCGAAAGGATGATGAGTCACCAGCATTCGCACTTTGCCGGGAGCTACGCATGAAAATTTGCGCGCCAGGCTTTCGAGTTGTGTGGAACTGAGGCTTCCCCCGCGAATCGGCCAGAAGCGGGAGGTGTTCGCACCGATAATGGCAATTTCGTCGTCTTCGAACCGCGGCTCTTTCTCATTCGTAATGCTGCTTCGATACCGTCCCAATCCGACGAAACCGCGCTGCCATAAGTTGTAGAACGGAAGATCGTGATTACCCGGTACTACAACCTGAGGCTTAGGTAAAATCTCTAGGAATGCAGCGGCTTGCTTAAACTCGCTGTTCGTGGCATGCTCCACCAGATCTCCGGATACGATCAATACATCCGGAGCGATATTCTGAATGGCCTCGCGCAACGGATTGAGAAGCGCGCGATCGTTGTTGCCGAAGTGCAGGTCGGAAATGTGGACTATCCGGCGCATGTCTATCTCGTTCTCTTACCAGAGAGGAGAATCGTTTGGAACAATTACGCGAAGGGCCCCGGGAAGCGACCGGTATTCCAGGGGAGAGTGCATCGGCACTATCTCACCATCCACTCCCACACCTAACCGCTTGCCGCTTCCGGTCTCGATACGCACTTTCTTTACCTTAAACTCTTCGAACATCTCACGGCGCGTGAAACGCCCGGCCACATAGCGGAAGAAATAGCGGAGTATCGCCCAACGGCTGCAACGCCGCATAACGTAGACCCAGAGGTGCCCTTGGTCCATTGCCCCGCGCTTTCCGATCCGCCCTTTCTCGAGTTCGTGCTCGTTGTTCGCAATCAGGATGAAGGGACTCCCAACGTCGCGAACTGCTGTCTCTGTCTCTAGACGGAGACGAAGATGCGGCAACCTCCAGAAGACTCGCAAAATCCCGCCCAGAACTGCGAAAAAACGTCCTAATGCCGCGCTGCCTAGGCTCCGCGACTCTAGAGCCCTGCGGACCACACGGTAAACCGGGTAGACGCCCAGAACAGAGTTGTTGATGAAGATCCGGCCGTTCACTTCTCCCACATCGACAACCACCTCCCGGCCATCGATGAACTGCCTTGCCGCCTCCACTGGATCGAGCCCAATGCCGAGATCGCGGGCAAAGTGGTTGAGAGTTCCGGCCGGAATCACACCCATCGCGGATGTTTGATGCAACAGCGCCGACGCAACGGCATTCATCGTGCCGTCGCCTCCAGCAGCGATGATGATCCCCGATCCGGCCTCTATGCGCTCACGCGCCAGATCGGTAATCTTGCGGCCCTCATCCACGCGGTAGAACTGCGGCTCAGGGTCGATCGCAGTAAGCACCTCTCGAACTTCAGCCGCTTGCTTGTCCGCCGCCGCCCAACCGGATTTGGCGTTCCACAAGAGCGTGATACTTCTTCCGGTCATGCTCTGTTAGAGTCTGGAACGAAGAAGAATCACGCGGCTAATCGCTTCCGCCGGCCATCGCGCCCACAACCAGCAGCGCTTCGTGCGCTGTGGCAACCGCTTCGGGCAGAGGCTCGTCGGCCGGTTCAAACGATAAATCCTTTCCGCAGGCAAAGAATCTGACAAACGGGCGTCGCCTCAGCGTCGCGCCGTCGCGAATCGTTCCGCGCAGCATCGGATACCGGGACTCGATCGCATCCAGAACCGAACGCTGGGTCGCCGGTCCTTCTACTTCAATCACTATCTCGCCATCCACTTGCGCCAGCGTCCTCAGGTGCGCTGGCAGCAGCACCCTGATCATGCCAGCGTCTGAACCTCTACGGAAAGTACCGGCGGAAGATCTCTGACGATTGGAGTCCAATTGTCCCCGGAATCGGGAGATACATAAACTTGTCCGCCAGTCGTGCCGAAGTAGACTCCGCAGGAATCGAGCGAGTCCACCGCCATCGCGTCCCGAAGTACGTTCACATAACAGTCCTGCTGTGGCAGGCCGCTCGTCAGCGCTTCCCATTCGTGGCCTCCGGAACGGCTCCGGTAGACTCGCAGCTTGCCTTCGGGCGGAAAATGCTCCGAATCGCTCTTTATCGGTATAACGTAGATCGTTTCCGGCTCCTGCGCATGAACCGCAATCGGAAAACCGAAATCGCTAGGCAGGTTTCCGCTCACTTCCTGCCACGAATCGCCCGCGTCATCGCTGCGCATAATGTCCCAGTGTTTCTGCATGAAGAGCACGCCCGGACGCGACGGATGCATCGTAATGCGGTGAACGCAGTGGCCTACTTCGGCATTGGAATCGGGAATTCCGTCCGATTTTAGTCCTCGGTTGATGGCTTGCCAAGTCTGGCCCGAATCATCGGTCCGGAAAGCTCCCGCAGCCGAGATGGCTATGAATATGCGCCCGGCACTGAGCCTGTCAAGAACGATGGTGTGCAGGCACATTCCGCCTGCGCCGGGTTGCCAGTGGGCCCCCGAGCCATGCCCGCGCAGCCCTGATAACTCCTGCCAGTTCTGGCCCCCGTCCGCTGAACGAAACAGCGCCGCGTCTTCCACCCCGGCATAGACCGCCTCCGGATCGGTAAGGCACGGCTCCAGATGCCAGACTCGCTTAAACTCCCAGGGATGCGCCGTCCCGTCATACCACTGATGCGTGCCGGGAACGCCATCGTAATTGAACTGATTGCCTACGGGCTGCCAGTTCACGCCACCATCATCCGAACGTTGGATAATCTGTCCAAACCAGCTGGAAGATTGAGACGCGTACAGGCGGTCCGGATTCACCGGAGATCCCGCAACGTGATAAATCTCCCATCCGGCAAAGTTGGGACCTTCAACATCCCATTTCTGACGCATGCCATCCGACTTCAGAATAAAAGCGCCCTTCCTGGTACCTACCAGTACGCGTACCTTGCTCATGTATTCTTCTCCTTCCGGCTTCTCGCCAAAGAAGAAAGTAGCAGGACGCCCCGCAAATCGCAAGCTTAAGAATCGGCCACTTATTTCACAGAGGCTGAAACTGCCCCTAGGTAAGCTGGCGCGAGTCCCGGCGATCCCGAGCCAGCTAGCCGGACAAAATACCTACTGCTCGCCCTCGATAATTACCTTTGTCCCCTCGGTCACGTCCGACGTGGCGGTCCCCCAAATCGATTGCGTACCCCAAATTGATTGCGTGCCCCAGATGGATTGTGTACCCCAAATTGATTGCGTGCCCCAGATCGACTGCGTACCCCAGATGCTCTGGTCGGCTGCAATCGCTCGCGTACCCCAAATCGATTGGGTACCCCAAATGGATTGCGTACCGAACGGCGACCGGTTGTCGCAGACATCGCTTGGAGCGCAGACGATGACGGCACTACTGTTCGATGTGCCAACCAGAATGCCCAGAAGCCAGTTCACCACTGGATTGTCCGGCAGATAATAAGCTGTTGGAGACAGCGATGCATTGCGAGCAGGTGTCGTATCCGCCAAAGCCGCCTGGATGTCGAGATAACCCGCGCCCACGGAAAACACATTGTATTCCGTAATGTAGGTCTGTCCCGTGCTAGGCTCCACGGCCACGCTGCTGGCAGGGAAATCTTTCGCCGCCGTTCGCATGAGCCGGCTTTTCACCTGATTGGGAGTCAGTTCGGGGTGAGCCTGCAGCAGCAGCGCCGCCGCGCCGCTGACGACCGGAGCTGCCATGCTGGTGCCGCTGAGCGTAAAATAAGACGTCGAAAGATCGCTGGAAGAAGTCTCCTGATAGGCGCTCAAGGCCACCCGGTTCTGTGGGAATAGCTGGGGCAGCTTGCCCACGGGAGTCATCAACGAAGTCACCAAATTTCCCGGCGCAACCAGATCGGGCTTCACAATATGATCGATTTGTGAAGGGCCTTTTGAGCTGTAGCTGGCAATTTGGTCGTCTTCCCGGCCCGGAGTTCCCATGCTTTTCATGGCGCCAACAGTTATCACGTAGGGATCGTTGCCCGGCGACGAGATGGTGCCGTAGCCGTTATTGCCCACCGGATTGTCGCGGCCGCCATTTCCCGCGGCTGCCACCACTACGATCCCGGACTGCCAGGCGCTTTCCACGGCTTGGCAAAGCGGGTCGTTCTTATAGCTTTCGTAAACCGGACGGCCCAGCGAAAGATTAATCACGCGGACGTTGTACTGCTCTTTAAGCTCGATCGCGCGTCCGATCGCCGCGATAACAGCGCCGTCCGTGCCCTCTCCATCGGCATTCAAGACCTGCAAATCGATCAGGTTTACATTCGGCGCGACACCCACGAAATGACGCGTGCAGGTGGCGCAATTCGAGTCCGCCCCATTTCCGCCCAGGATGCCCGCCACATGTTCGGCATGTCCAAAATCTTCTGCGCCGTCCGTCTCGACAAAGCTCTCGCGATAGACAACCCGGCTGCCCAAATCGTCGTGCGCTGAAATGCCGCTGTCGATCACGGCAACTCCGATTCCCGTACCGTCTAACCCGCTATTCCAAGCCGGGGGTGCGCCCACGGTCGGCGTCGCCCCGTCCAGCAACATATGAACCCGGCGGTTCGGCATGATGGAAACCACGTCAGGATCAGAAGCCAGCGCCTGAATGGAGGAGGCGGGCAGAGAATAGAGACCACTCTGAATCTTTTCCAGCTTTCTCTTGAACCGGCCGCCGAAATTCCGCACTTTCTGCTGTTCCATTGCTCCCGGTGCGTTCTTGAACTTCACAATGACGTCCATGTCTTCGCCTGGCTGCATGCCGAGAAGCTCCTGGGACACCCGCGCGCTCTGCGCTGGCAGCATTCCCTGCAAAGAAAAAATAAGAACTATTGCGCTAATTAGCACTCTCATAACACTGACTTGCCTCCGGATCGGTGGAATCGGCTGCTTCCTGACTGGGTATTTGCCGTAATTGCAGTATGCCGAAATGCCTAATTGCTGCCAATTCGGATAAATCAGATAAACTCATCGGAAAAATCTGATAGAGAGAATTTCGTTGACCCTGCAGTCAAACCTATGTAGATTATAGAGTAGCTGCAGAAAATAATTCCAGGGATTATTTTCATACCTAGCAATTTTTTCGGGTATTCTTGTTTCAGGTGCTACGCCTCTCCACCATCCTTATCTCGTTGATGGCACTCGTCTTGTGCGCGCACACATCAAACAGTGCGGTTCCCGTCCAGAATGTCTCGACGCCTCTCTCCGGATTCCGGCAGAAGGTCTGGAACACGAGTGAGGGACTCCCTCAGAACACTGTTCCCGCCATCCTGCAAAGCAGTAACGGCTACATCTGGGCCGGGACAGAATTAGGATTAGTTCGTTTCGACGGGCTGCATTTCACGGTTTTCGACAAAAACAACACTCCCGAGTTAAAAAGTAACGCGATTTATACCCTCCTCGAAGACCATAGAGGCGATCTTTGGGTTGGTACCGTTGGTGGCGGACTGACGAAGTTCTCCAAGACTGGCCGCCCGCAGACATTTACTACCGCGAATGGACTAGCGAACGACACCATCCGGTGCCTGCTGGAAGACCGGTGGGGCGACCTTTGGATTGGTACCGATGGGAACGGCATCAGCCGCCTGCACAACAGACGCTTTAGCTCTTTAACCACAGCCGATGGTCTCGCCGACGACCGGGTCTTCGCGCTCACCCAGGACCGCGCCGGAGCGCTCTGGATCGGTACCCATAACGGGCTCAGCCGCTACCAGGATGGAGTTTTCCGCACTTTTCGCATGGTCAACGGTCTTGGCGGTAACTATGTACGCTGTCTGCTGACTTCCACCCGTTCTCAGCCCTCGGATGACGTGCTCTGGATTGGTACCGACGGAGGCGGTCTGACCCGGCTGGAAAAAGGTCAGTTTACCCGCTTTTCGATCCGCAACGGGCTCACCAGCAATGCCGTTTTCGCTCTCGCCGAAGACGCTACCCGCAACATCTGGATAGGCACGCGCGCCGGAGGCATCATGCGCCTGCTCCCGAATGGCGTGCTGCAGACATATACAGCTCGGGACGGACTGCCGGCCAATGATGTCTGGGCGCTACGCTTCGACCACGAAGGCGACCTATGGGTCGGCCTTGGTGGCGGAGGCTTAGTCCGGCTCGTCGATCACCATCTTTTCACCACTTACGACCACCACTACGGGCTCTCCAGCGACGTCACGCTACCCATCTTGCAAGATCGTACAGGCGCTATCTGGGTCGGCACCAACGGAGGGGGTCTCAATCGGTTCCTCAACCGCAAGTTTTCTTCTTTCACCACCAAAGACGGATTGGCCAGCAATCTCGTCTTTTCGCTGGCTGAAGCCCGGGACGGCGGCCTCTGGGTGGGAACCCGGAACGGCCTCAGCCGCTTCAAGGACGGCAAGTTCAAGAATTTGACCAAGAAGGACGGGCTCCCCAATGAATCCATTACCGCCTTACGGGTCGATTCCCGCGGCATCCTGTGGGTCGGAACTCGCGGAGGCCTAAGCCGCTACAACAACCAGGAATTCGTAAACTACACCACCCGCGAAGGCCTTTCCAACGACGCGGTGCAAACCATTTTCGAAGACCGGCAACACCGGATTTGGATCGGAACGGCTGGCGGCGGACTGAATCTTCTCGAGAACAATCGGTTTCACGTCTATGATTCACGCCGCGGCCTCTCCAACAATGTGGTCTTCTCCCTCAACCAGACCGAAGACGGCGCGATTTGGATCGGTACTAACGGAGGCGGTCTCAACCGGCTGAAGAACGGACGGCTCACCTCTTTTACCACCAGGGACGGACTGCCCGACGACGCCATCTTCCGCATTCTCGAAGACGGCTCGGGCGCACTCTGGATGAGCAGCAACAAAGGCGTTTTCCGTGTCTCGATAAGTGCCCTCGACGACTTTGCACGGCACAAGATCAACCAGATCCCGGCCCTGCTGTACGGCCGCGCTGACGGCATGAACACCAGGGAATGCAACGGCGGCTTTCAACCGGCAGGCTGGAAATCGCGCGACGGCCACCTGTGGTTTCCCACCATGCAAGGTATTGTGACCGTCGATCCAAGTCGCCTCGCCAAAGGAGTGTCCCAGCAGGCAACGCTGCTCGAAACAACACTAATTAACGGGCAGGAAGTTCAATCTAAAGACGAGGTCGAACTGCCGGTCGGCGCGGGAGAACTCGAATTCCGCTACTCGGCGCCAAATTTTCATTCCCCGAACCGGATCCAGTTCCGCTATAAGCTGGAGAGCTTCGACAAGAATTGGGTGCACGCCGGGTCGCGCCGCACCGCCTACTACACCAACATTCCTCCCGGGCACTATCGCTTCATCGTGGGAGCCACCAACGAGGATGGGACCTGGAGCCATGCTGTGGCGGCATTGGCCATCCGTCTCAAACCGCACTTTTACCAGACCATCTTCTTCTACGTTCTATGCGCCGCCGGTTTGGCGCTCATGATATTTTCCGCGCATTTGGCGCATGTCCGCCGGCTGCGGGAACGCGAGAAAGTTCTGGCAAGTCACGTCGATGACCGCACTGCGGATCTCCGCCGCGAGATTGCCGAGCGGCAGCGCGCCGAACAGGACTCCGTGAAGGCACGTGAAGTTGCCGAACGCGCCAACCGCGTAAAAAGCGAGTTTCTCGCCAACATGAGCCACGAGATTCGAACCCCCATGAACGGCATCGTTGGAATGACCCGGCTGGCTCTCGCCACTCCGCTCGATCCCGCGCAGCACCAATACATGGAAATCATTCGCGATTCGGCCGATTCCTTGCTCACCCTCATCGACGACATCCTCGATTTCTCTAAGGTCGAAGCCGGAAAGCTCGAATTGGACCCTATAGACTTTGAACTCCGCCAGAGCCTCCGGTCCGCTGTGCGCTCACTCGAATTCCGGGCCGAACAAAAGGGTATTGGCCTGTCTTTTGAGTTAGACGAGGACGTCCCTGCAGCAATCCACGCCGATCCGGTCCGTCTGCGCCAGATCCTGCTGAACCTTCTGGGGAACGCAGTGAAGTTCACCAGCCAGGGCGACGTCACGCTCATCGCAAAATGCGACGCCATCGAAGGCGATCGAGCTACGCTTCACTTCATTGTTCGCGACGCGGGAATCGGAATTGCGGCCGACAAGCTCAAACTCATTTTCGAAGCCTTTTCGCAGGCCGACAGTTCCACCACGCGCGAGTTCGGCGGTACCGGCCTGGGACTCGCCATTTGCAACCGGCTGGTCCAGTTGATGGGCGGCTCCATCTGGGCCACTAGTGAATTGGGTCACGGAAGCGAATTTCATTTCACCATTCAGTCCCGGATTGCCGGGCAACCGGCAGCCGGTGATGATGATCATCCGCACCAGCAGTCTCTGGCAGCACTGGCCAAAGCCTGCGGTGTGAACCGCAATATCCTGCTGGCGGAAGACAATCCAGCCAATCGCTTAGTTGCGCGGTTAACACTCGAAGGCTCTGGATTTAAAGTTTTTGAGGTTGCGAATGGCCGCGAAGCCTTGGATGCCGTGCGGCGCGATTCATTCGATCTGATTTTGATGGATTGCCGTATGCCTGTCATGGACGGATACGATGCCGCTAGAGAAATTCGCCAGCTGCCTGAAAAAGCCAGCCGGACGCCTATCATCGCTCTGACGGCGAGCGCCTTCAAAGAAGATCGCATCCGCGCAAAAGAAGCCGGCATGGACGATTTCGTGGCCAAGCCATTCGAGGACGGGGATCTGATTGCCAAATGCCTGCTTTGGACCGGCGATCGGCGGCGTTCCGCAGACGACGCTGCGGCCCCCCCGCTACTAGTCGACAACCACGACCATTTCGCGAAATACTCGCCCGAATTCCTGAAAAGCATTCTGGAGATCTTCCTTGAAACGGCGCCCCCGGCTTACGGTACACTGCTTACGGCGCTCGATAACCACGATTGGGAACAGGCCCGATCTTCCGCTCACTTCCTCAAGGGAGGCGCGGCGCGGCTGCTTGGCCATGGCCTACAGGCCCAGCTCGAAGCGATCGAATGCGCTTGCGCTTCGCCATCGCCAGCCGTCGTCGCCGACCACGTTGAATTACTCGAAACCGCATTCGGCGCCGCTCGCACTGCCGCCGAAGCCTGGCTCGCGGAAGATCGAGCCTTCGTAAGTTGAGTGCTCAATCAAATCCGGAATTTACCCGGTCTCCATCTGAAAGCCCCGCGCATATCGCGGCAAAGAGCGGCATCTTCCCATCAGAATAATCTGGGCTTATAAGTCCTAATAAAATCAATGATTTAACTGGGGTCTGTCCCCAATTTGACGAAAATCAAGATTGAAAGCGGACCCGGTCCTCTGCTTACATCACGAAGGGCGACGCGCCTGCTTCGCCATGGCATGCAGGCCCACTTGCCGCTGACCAGGTTCAACCACTCGAAACCGCATTCGGCTCCCCTCGCACTGCCGCCGACACTTGCGAATTAAGTCGGGTCTCAGTCTCGAAGCCAAGAATTGTGTGATTAATCTTACAAGTAACTATTTAAAATGGGGGTCTGTCCCCATTTTGGAAGGGTTTTAGCCTCCGTTTCGGCCTTGTCCAACGGAGAACCCGCGCATATCGCGGCAAGGAGCGGCATCTTCCCGTCAGAATAATCCGGGCGTACAAGCCACAATAGAATCAAGAGCTTAAATGGGGTCTGTCCCCGTTACGGGGGCTTAGAGGCGCTTTCAGATCAGACCCTGGCATTCGTCCGGCCGACCTATAGTGGCGACCTTGATCAAAAACAGCTAGTTCTTTCTCTCAGGCTGGTAACTCGCCGCGCTATTTGGCCCTTAAAAGCAGGAAGTCCCTGATCGCTTCAAGACCTTACTATTCGCATCAATAGGCCAAACGGGTCTGTCCCCTTTTCGGCGGGTGCTTCCATTGATTTGGCCTTCTCCAACCAAGAACCCGCGCAGCATATCGCGGCGGCAAAGAGGGGCATCTCCCCTTCAGGATAATCTGGAGCTATAAGCTACAACAGAATCAACAACTTAAATGGGGTCTGTCCCCGTTATGGCAGCTTTTCAGCTTTGTTAAGACCCGCCATTTGCCCAGTCGGCTTAGATTGGTGCTTCGCGATCGCTATCAGGTCATAACGAACGTTACGTTTAGGAAGCCTGTGAACATGAAAAGGCCGGACAGAAATGTATTATACGTCTCCCTCCGGCCTGTTTCTGACCTAGTTCTTACTGAAGGCTATTAACGCGCTGCGGCTTTCGCCTTTGCATTTACAGCAGTACGGGCCACCTGAGTGGGGCGCGCCGACTTGCTGTTTTTATGCTGTCCAGCAGGGCCACCGTTGTGGCTCGACCCATTGCCGGTGGGCGTAAGCTTTCCCAAAACTACAGCCCGCTTGGCTCCCGTGGCGAGCGGCACATTCGAAGGACGCAAATGCGCTGTTTCGTAAGCGAGCACCGCAAACGCGATCGCTTCCTTGGCATCCACATCCAACCCGACTTCCGTCGTCTCCTTAACAGGAATCGGACTCAGCGCTTTCTGCAGCATGTTCATCAGCGCCGGATTATGAGTTCCGCCACCCGAAACGAACACTTCATCAACGCGCATCTCCGGAAGAACGAAGTTCCTTACTCCCAAAGCTATGCTCTCAGCAGTCAGAGCCGTAGCGGTAGCAATTAAGTCTTCGCTGTTCAACTCGGTATCCAGCAGCTTTGAAACGAACTCTGCGCCAAACTGCTCCCGGCCCGCCGTTTTCGGAGGCTTTGCACGGTAATATTTGTCGCGCAGCAGCTTAGCCAGCAGCTTAGGATCCACCACTCCGGCACTGGCAATCACACCATCACGGTCGAAGGTTTGGCTGCCCCCATTTATCCGGCTGACAAGCTGATCGATCACCATATTTCCCGCACCTGTATCGAACGCGATCACGCGATCGGTGCTGGTGTTGGGTGGAATCGCAGTCAGATTGGCGATGCCGCCAATATTTACCGCAACCCGGCCCCGGCCGCGGTGCCGCATCAGCATGTAATCGAGATAAGGCACCAGCGGAGCACCCTTGCCCCCGGCTGCCACATCCCGCTCCCGGAAGTTAGAGATAACGTCGATACCCAGACGTTCCGTTATGACGCTCGACTCGCCGATTTGGAAGGTGCTCGCAACCTTTTTCCCCAAGTACTGCGCGCCTTGGCCATCATGGAAAATCGTCTGGCCGTGGCAGCCAATCAATTTTATTGAATTGATTGGAATGTCGGCGCGTTCGGCGGTTTCCTGCAATGCTTCCGTGTATAGTTCACCCAGGAGGAAGTTCAGCCGCGATATGTCTCCGCTGAACGCATTCGCGTTCGACACGGCCAATAACGCCTCCCGGATCTTCCGTGGATAAGGGACCGAATGGCTTGTTAGAACATTGATCTTTGCCCTAAATCCCGCGCCCGACATATCGATAATTGCTACATCGATTCCGTCGAGCGATGTCCCGCTCATGATACCTGCTATTCTCATCTCTTTAGCAACTCTTGCTGCAAATCCTGAAGTATTTGTAAAGCTTCAATCGGCCTTAGCTTGTCTAAATCTAAGCCCCGGACACGATCGGCGAGACCCTGGTTCACAGGCTCGAACAACTTAATCTGAATTGGGTTGTCAACTTTGCCAGGAGTCAGCTCTTTTGTAACTGAGTGCTCCCTTACTTCATGATGCAATAAAACTGACCTCGCGCGCTCAATTACTTGCAGGGGTAAACCCGCTAATCTTGCCACTTCAATACCGTAACTACGGTCAGCCGGACCCGGTTCTACTTTTCTTATGAATAAGATACGATCATCCGACTCCTTCACTGCGACATGTAAATTTCCTACTCCAGAAAGTTGATCTGCCAGCTCCGTCAGCTCGTGATAGTGGGTCGCGAAAAGTGTTTTTGCCCGGATCGTGGTATGGACGTGCTCTATAATTGCCCATGCCAGCGAAAGACCATCGAAAGTAGAAGTGCCCCGGCCTATCTCGTCTAGTATCAAGAAGCTATCCTGCGTCGCCGAATTCAGGATCGCGGCAGCCTCCGTCATCTCCACCATGAACGTCGATCGTCCCCGAGCCAAGTTATCCGCCGCGCCGATCCTAGTAAAAACACGGTCGACAATCGGTAGCGTGGCAGCATCGGCAGGGACGAATGAGCCGATTTGGGCCATGATACAGGTGAGCGCCGCCTGCCGCAGATAAGTTGACTTGCCCCCCATATTGGGCCCGGTGATTACGGCGACAAACTCCTTCTCTGAATCCAAATAGATGTCGTTCGGAATGAAGCGGGTGGATTCCCGCTCCAGCAGCTTTTCCACCACCGGATGGCGCCCGCCCTCAATACGCATTTGGCCGTCCCGCGAAAAAGCCGGGCGCTTATACCGGTTCTCCACCGCCCCTTGCGCCAACGCCGCCGAAACATCCAGTTCCGCGATTGTGCGCCCGGCCTGCTTGATGTCTTCGCTAAACCCGGCAGCCTGATTCCGCAAATCGAGGAACAAACTTCGCTCCAGCGCTTGAATCCGCTCCTCGGCCGTCAGCACTTTCTCTTCCAGTTCCTTCAGCTCAGGCGTGGTGAACCGCTCCGCGTTGGCTAGCGTCTGCTTGCGCTGGTAGTTCGCAGGAGCCAACTGTAAATTAGCTTTCGAAATCTCGATATAAAAACCGAATACATTATTGAAGCGTACCTTCAGCGAACCAATGCCCGTAGCAGTGCGCTCACGAACCTCGATCGCGGCGATAAACTGGCGGCTGTTCTGGCTCAGGCCGCGTAATTCGTCCAGCTCGGGGTTCACTCCTGGCCTTATCGTGCCCCCATCGGCGATATCGACGGGCGGGTTCTCCGCAATCGAATTTAGAATGCGGTCGCGAAGTTCCGCGGCCAGCGGCAGCCCAGCCCGGAATGCGGAAGCTTCCAGTTGTCCCGCCTGCGCCGCGATCGCGGGCAGCAAAGCTAACGATCGTCCCAGCGCCAATAGATCGCGGCCGTTGCCCGATCCCATCGTCATCTTGGAAAGCAGGCGCTCCAGGTCGCCGATCCCGCTCAGCAATTTTCTAAGCTGCCCCCGCACAATCGTTTTGCTGCTTAACTCCGCTACCGCGTCCAGCCGGGCTTCAATTTCAGCGGCATCGCGGCAGGGATTCAAAAGCCTCCGCCTCAGCAGGCGTCCTCCCAGCCCGGTCTCAGTTTGGTCAAGCACCGCCGCAAGCGTGGCCGCCCGGCTCTCACCGGCAAATAGCGGGTCCAGCAGTTCCAGGTTGCGCACCGTCGGACCGTCCAGCACCATCGATTCGCTGCGCTGATAGTAGGTGGGCCGGCTGAGATGGCTCAGCGCCGACTTCTGGGTGTCGCGAAGATAGTAAAGCACTGCACCAGCTGCCGATGTCGCCAGCGGCTTATCGCCCAGCCCGGAGCCGTCCAGCGAAAGCAGATGAAAACTCTCCAGAATTGTTCGCGCCGCCTGATCTACTCCAAACACCCATCCTTCAAGCGGGGTCTCGACGCACCGGTTCGTTGACGCCAGGCCCGGTGGTTGGTTCTCCGCATACAGAACTTCACGGACATTCAGCGCCGATAGAGCCGGAAGCAATTCGCCAGTCTCTAACTCCGTAGTCCGGAACTCGCCGGTCGAAAGGTCGGCATACGCGAAGCCGCTACGTCCGTTTCGGGAATACACCGCCGCTAGATAACTGTTCTCGTCAGCGCGCACCAGGTCAGAAGCGGTGGCGGTACCCGGAGTGATAACGCGGGTAATCTCACGGCGCACCAACTTCTTGCCCGGTCCCGCTTCTTCCATCTGCTCGCAGATCGCTACCCGATGGCCGCGCTGAATCAACCGTGAAATATAGCCATCCGCCGCATGGAACGGAACGCCGCACATTGGTATGGGCTCGCCGCGCTCTTTGTTGCGAGCTGTGAGCGTAATCTCAAGCTCGCGCGCGGCGACCACCGCATCTTCGTGGAATAGCTCGTAGAAATCACCCAGCCGGAACATCAGCAGGGCATTCGGGACCTGTTTTTTCGCAGCCTCGTACTGCTGCATCAACGGAGTTGTCGCGGTCATTTTAATTACGCGTAAATACCGCGCTTCTTAATGGCATAGGCGACCCGGCTCAGCGCCAGCATGTAAGCTGCTACCCGGTTGTTCACGCTGTGTTTATCCGCAAACCCGGTTACGTCGTTGAAGCTGGTCACCATTATTTCTTCTAGACGTTCATTCACCATGGCTTCGTTCCAGAAGTAACCCTGCCGGTCTTGCACCCATTCGAAATAAGATACGGTGACGCCGCCTGCGTTGGCCAGGATATCCGGAATCACAAAAACCCCGTTTCCGGCCAGAATAGAATCAGCCAGAAAGGTGGTGGGCCCGTTAGCGCCTTCGCACAAGATCTTTGCTCTAACCCGATGAGCATTCGCGGAGGTAATCACATTTTCCCTCGCAGCCGGCAGCAGCACCTCGCAATCCAGCAGCAATGCCTCGTCCCGGTCGATTGGTTCGGCTCCTGGATAGTGGCGGATCGATCCTGTGTCCCGGCGAAAGGCCAGCAGCGCGTCAATGTCCAGCCCCCTGGAGTGATAAACCGCGCCGTCTTGTTCTATCACCGCAATCACTTTGAATCCGCGCTGCGACATCAAACGTGCCGCCATGCCCCCTACATTGCCCAGGCCTTGAATCACCACCCGGGTAATTTCGGGAGTCAAATGGAATCGCTTCAGCGCCTCCAGCGTCACCATCATGCAACCGCGTCCCGTCGCTTCCGGACGTCCGCGCGATCCGCCCAGCTCCAGCGGTTTTCCAGTTACCACCGCGGTCACCGTATGGCGCTTGTGCATGGAATAGGTGTCCATAATCCACGCCATCGTCTGCTCGTTCGTGTTTACGTCAGGCGCCGGCACATCCCGCTCCGGACCGATAAATTCTCCAATTTCGGCAGTGTAGCGGCGCGTAATGCGCTCCAATTCACCCTCGCTTAGAAGCTGTGGCTCACAAATCACACCACCCTTGCCGCCGCCAAACGGAATGTTCACTACAGCGCATTTCCAGGTCATCCAAGCCGCCAACGCTCGAACTTCATCCAGCGAAACATCGGATGCGAACCGGATGCCTCCTTTCGCCGGACCGCGGGCGATCGAATGCTGTACCCGGTAACCAGTAAAAACTTCGATTCGCCCGTCATCGAGCACCACCGGAATATTCACCGTCAGCTCCATGGACGGACGGCGCAGCACCTTGCGCATCCCGTCTTCCAGAGCCAGCAGTTCCGCGGCTTCATCAAAACGGTGAGCCGCCGACTCCCACGGGTTTATTTCTAGCTCGGCATTAGTAGCCGCTTCCTGGATCATGAGCAGTCTGTTCTTTCGAGGTACTTTTTAAGGTGTCACGGAAGACATCTGACTTGCAAGCTCTCGGATAGCGCCATCCCCGAACAACAGAACAATGCAATCGCCTTTTTTGCCCGCAGTCCTGGATAATAGCCGCATGCCCACAGCAGTTCTGCCGGTCGAGATGTCGCTAGAGGAGTTCATCAATCGCCCCGAGCGCAAGGATGGCCTCAAAGAAGAGCTGATCGAAGGAGAACTGGTAGTACGTCCGGCACCGGACTTTAAGAACTCCTTTATGTTGGAAACGTTGCGCGAGATGCTGCGCCCGCTCCGTAGCAGGGGCTTTTTCCTCGGGAATGACAGTTCGGTCGTGTTATAGCCGAAGTCCATGCCCGTGCCGGACCTTTTGGCCGTGCGCCAAGAGAAAGCCCGCGAGGCGCTGGAACGCGACTCTTGGCTGGAAGGCTCGCCTGACCTCGTGATCGAAGTAGTTTCTCCACACAACCGGAGACTGGAACGCAAGGCGGATGTCTATTTAGCAGGGGGCGCGAAACAGGTTTGGATGCTGCATCCTAAACGAAAGACCATCACAGTCTTCGCTCCCGAAGAAGATTCGCCCGTGGAGTACCGCCAGGGCGAAACCATCGGTTTTGAAGGCATCATGGTGCCAGTCTCGCGTGTTTTCGACCCGCAAACGCTCCTGAGATAGCCCATCTCGCACCTTAATCGTGGAAAACAAAGTTATGGCATAGAATGACAAAGCTGCGGTTCGACGGAGCGCAGAAATCAGCTCAGCGTCGTTACACTGCAGTTCGATTTGAAACCTGTAGAGCGGGAGCAGAGCAATGGGACATGAAGGTTCAACAAGAAGCGGACAGAAGCTGTTATCAAGACTGAATCTTGCGACAGGGATATCCTCAGCAGGTGCTTTTGCACTGTTCCGAGCAGCAGCATTAATTCTCTGTATGCTCCTGCCCGCTGAAGCAGCACCAACCGCCGCTGTCTTCAATCAATCCGACCAGATGATCCCAATGCGTGACGGCGTCAAATTGCATACCGTGCTCTTCACCCCCAGAGAGCATCCCAGGCCGTTGCCGATCCTGCTCATGCGGACGCCATACGGCGTACCAGCTAACGAGAAGGAGGCAGTATTCAGCCTCCAATACCTGCTCAAGGATGGCTATATTCTCGCCTTCCAGGACATCCGCGGAAGATTCAAATCGGAAGGCGAGTTCGTTATGCTTCGCCATCCGCGCAACCTTAACGATAAGGCTGCAATCGATGAAAGTACAGACACCTATGACTCGATCGAGTGGATGGTAAAAAATGTTCGTGGGAATAATCAGCGTGTCGGCATGTGGGGCGTTTCCTACGGCGGTTGGCTCGTCACGATGGCTCTGCTCGATCCACATCCGGCACTGAAAGCTGCTTCTGAACAGGCCAGTCCAGCCGACATGTTTCTCGGCGACGACTTCCATCACAACGGGGCTTTCCGTCTGAGCTATGGTTTCGAATATGCTGCACTTCTCGAAACCGCGAAGGACGCCGATACGGATTTCAATTCCTTTGATACCGCCGACACGTTTCAGGCCTTTCTCAATCTCGGAGTTCTCACCAACGTCAACAAAACCTATTTTCACGGCAAGATGCCGACCTGGAACAATTTCCTGGCACATCCTAACTACGATGACTTTTGGAAGAAGCAGGCCGTAATGCCGTACATCGAAGGCCCACTGAAAGTTCCCAACCTGAATGTCGCTGGGTGGTGGGATCAAGAGGACTTTTACGGTCCCGTCAAAATCTACGAATCGTTCGAGAAGCATGATCCACAACACTTGAACTATTTGGTTGTTGGACCTTGGAATCACGGCGGGTGGAGAAGGGACGGGAGCAAGCTTGGTGCCATTCCGTTCGATAGTGACCCTAGCGAGTACTTCCGCCAGCACATCGAAGCGCCTTGGTTCGCTCATTGGCTACATGACAGAGGCTCGCGCGACTTGGCAGAGGCCACCGTCTTTCAAACGGGCAGCAATCGCTGGGAAAAGTACAACTCGTGGCCTCCGGAGGTAAAGTCGAAAAATCTTTACCTCCGCAGTAGGGGCAAGCTCTCGTTCGATGCGCCTGCCGAAAAGGAATCTGCCGACGCGTACATATCCGATCCCTTCCATCCAGTTCCATACCGTCATCGTCCGATCAGTCCGACCTTCGCAGGAGTCGGTTGGCGCACTTGGCTCGTGGAGGACCAGCGCTTTGTTGATAGCCGTCCCGATGTACTCACGTGGCAGACCGATCCTTTGGAGAACAACCTGACAGTCACTGGCAAAATCGTGGCCCAAATCTATGCGTCAACAACGGGAAGCGATGCCGATTGGGTGGTAAAGCTGATTGATGTATATCCCGAACACCATCCGGAGGACCCATCGCTTGCCGGATATCAGTTGATGATTGCTTCCGACATACTGCGCGGACGTTTCCGCGAAAGCGTTGAGCACCCATCAGCTATCAAGCCGGGCGTCGTCACCCGGTATAGAATCGATCTGCACACGAATGATCACGCTTTCCTCAAAGGTCACCGCATCATGGTGCAGATTCAGAGTACCTGGTTTCCCTTATACGATTTGAATCCACAGACTTTCGTCGACAACATCTTCATGGCGCGCCCGTCGGACTTTCAAAAGACGACAAACAACGTTTTCCACTCGCAGCGGACACCTTCGCACATCGAACTGTCACTGGCACCATAGTGTTCCTGATTGAAGGCGAAGAGGACACCAGACGTCCCGGCAAGTTGCCGTAGTAGTCGTGATGTGACTGCAAGGCTGCATTTAATCTGAGATCACTCCAGCGGAGGAGTCACTTCTTGAATTCCTAAGAGGTCGCTGCCCTCTCGCGGGTAAAAGCCGTCCCCGCAATCTTCCGCGTTTCGCTTGTGCAGACCTCCGCTGCGCTCCGCCCTTTCCACCTTCGTTGCAAGGGTAGGGATACCCCTCAGCTTGCACTTGCTACTTCCCGCCTTCGCCAGGGTACAGGGGCGCATGCGACGCACCCCGAATCCAAAAAGTACAACGCTAAAAGTTTTGGATTTCGCTTGCCATAGAGGTGGGAAGTCCTCTCAATGCCAAACAATCGGGAGGCAAGCGATAGCTTTACCAGCAAGCTCACCCCTGCAGCGCCCCGAGCTGTAAAGCTGAGTATTCGAAGCCTACTGCGTGGGAACAGCAGCCTGTGCCGCCTACGGGCCTTCGTTCATGGTCTCTTGCTCCAGGGCCAAAGCAGCGCAAAGGCAAGCAAGGTTTAAGCATCACGCAAACATGTAGAGGGCCAACATTCGCCACAATCCTGGCACACCTCACCGACTTGGGCCGATGGCCCGCTCGAAACTTTACCAGCAGTAGGGCCTCCGGGCTTGGGCGATTCAACGATCGAGCATTAGTTCTGATCGTCCTCGCGTTCTGCCAAAACAAAGATCGTTGTCTCGTTCATTTTGTTCAAAAGTTCCTCAATTTCTTCAGGACGCATGGGCATTCCGCCCAGTGCTCCCCCAAGCAATATGAATCCGAGCGTCAACTTGCGCAGACGCTCGCTCATGCCTCGTCTAAAAAGGGCGAGTAGAGCCACTTCAGATCTCCGTTCAGTTAGGGGTAGTCAGACTGATCAGCAGAGACTTGATGAAGGGGGCGGCCGGCGAGACTGGTTTCCCCGCTCACCGTGAAGCGGGTGAACTCTTATGTCTTGAATGTGGAAAAATTCAACGCGGGAAAAATCGGCAGCTTTATTGAAGAAGACCCGCGACTTTAATCCGCGCTTCGAGACTTGCTTTCTCGATTGAGAAACTGCCGCCGAGTAGTGGATCGGATCGCGAACGCAGTGGCTTGGACCAGTCGTGAAAACCGGACTGAGCGCCAATAGCGCGAGCAGAAGCGATAGCAGCAGTTTGGCACTTCTACGGCTGCTCACTTCGCTCATACTCGACCATGTTATATCCCAGCTTAAAAGTGTGAGACCCCACCTATGAGTTCGGCTTCCCTCCGCATGCTTTCGGTTATCTGGATTGCCTCCTCCACAAGTCCCCCAATGATGTACGCGCGATTTAAGCTCCCGGCCAATCGATGCTAATTGAACACAAGCCAGGAAATACTCGTCTAATAGAGCGAAGACAGGAGACACGCGACATTCCATGACACAAGATGAACGAGGCATGCTCAGCGAACTGGCGGACAAAATTGCAAAGACACCTGCACCGCCGAAAGACCAGGAGGCGGAAGAGTTTATCCGCAAACAGATCGGCAGCCGCCCGGACGCCCTCTACCTGATGACGCAAACCGTCCTGATCCAAAACATGGCTCTGCAGCAGGCGCAGCAGCAGATGCAAGACCTGCAACGGCGGGCGGGCCAGCCGGGCCCGGCAACCGGAGGCAGTTTCCTGGGTGGGACGCCTACAACAAACTTCGGCCCGCCGCGCGGACAGTCAGCGCCCCCCCAGTACCAGCAGCCCATGCCCAATCGGGGTGGCGCGCCAAGTTTTCTGCGGGGCGCGGCGCAGACTGCCGCGGGCGTAGCCGCCGGCGCGCTGGCATTTGAAGGAATTCAGTCTCTGTTCTCGCATCCGGGATACGGCGGAGGGCATGGATTAGGCGACTACGGCGGCTTCGGGGGCGCTCCCCCTGAAGAAACTGTGGTGAATAACTACTATGAGGGCGGACCGGATTCCGCTGGCGACAAGGGAATCATGGGAACCGACGATTTGCAATTGCAGGATAATCGCGACTCTTTAGCGGACGATTCCTCTATAGGTGACTCAGGCTTCGATTCCAGCGATGCTGGCTTGGACGACGGTGGCAGCTTTGACGATGGCGGCGGCTTCGACGATAATTTCGCATGAGATCGACGAGGCTGGTACGCCGGCCTCTTTAATCCTCGTTAATTGCCACAATCTCTCTTACTGGCCGCCGTGAAGATTCGGGCTCCGCGGCGGCAGCTATTTTCCTGTCCAGATAAGCTTGGCGGCTTTCCATGATCACGCGCCGCGCATCCCGTGGCCCAGCCCAACCGTCAATCACCGTCTTCGAGCCCTGCAGCTCTTTGTATATGGAAAAGAAGTACTCCACTTCGCGCAAGGTATGCGGAAATACTTGATCGGTGGTATGAATGCTCTCGAAGCGCGGATTATGGTTGGGAACTGCCAATATCTTCTTGTCGGTCTCGTGCTGATCCACCATGTTCAGCACCCCTACCGGACGCGCTTCCATCATGCATCCGGTAAAACTCGGTTCTGTGACAAGAACCAGAATGTCCAGGGGATCGTTATCTTCCGCTAGTGTTCCCGGGATGAATCCATAATCGCCAGGGTAATGAAGCGGCGAATAGAGAGAGCGATCAAGCCGGAAAACTTCCAGATTCCCGTCGTACTCGTACTTGTTCGATGAATTCTTCGGGATTTCGATAATTACCCGGACAAGTTCTGGAACATCGGGTCCAGGATCGATGTCGTACAGTTTCACGGGTTAACTTTACCAGAGAAGCTGGCGGTAATCCAAAACGCGTAGTTAAGGATGTAGGGAAGGATACGAATGACAAGAAAACTTCGTTGGGGAATACTGGGCGTGGCCAATATTGCTGTAAAGAAGGTGATACCGGCAATGGCGAAAGCGCCAAGCTCCGAAGTGCTGGCGATTGCATCCCGGAATGGCGAAAAAGCCCGCAAGGCGGCCGTTGATCTGGGAATCGCCCGCGCCTATGGATCTTACGAAGAGCTGCTGGCCGATCCCCAAATTGACGCCATCTACAACCCGCTTCCAAACCACCTGCATGTCCCGTGGTCAATTCGAGCAGCCGAAGCGGGGAAGCATGTGCTCTGCGAAAAACCTATCGCTTTGACTGTGGCGGAAGTGGACGAGCTAATCGCCGTGCGCGACCGGACAGGCGTAAACATTGGCGAAGCGTTCATGGTGAAAACGCACCCGCAGTGGCTGCGAGCCCGCGATCTGGTGAGAAGCGGAGCCGTCGGCGAACTCAGGGTTGCCTCCGGATCGTTCAGTTACTTCAACACAGACCCGGAAAATGTCAGAAATCAGGCCGCGATCGGCGGCGGCGCATTGATGGACGTCGGCTGCTATCCCGTCACTATGGCGCGCTTCTTCTTCGAGCGTGAGCCGGCCAGAGTTTTAGCCCTCATCGACCGTGACCCGGATTTCGGAACCGATCGCCTCACCACCGGCGTTCTCGACTTTGCTCCCGGCCAGGGGGTTTTCACTTGCAGCACGCAGTTGGTTCCCTACCAGAGCTTTCACGTCACCGGAACCAAAGGCCGCATCGAAATTGCCTTTCCTTTCAATACGCCACCCACGGAAATTTCCCGTATTCGAATCGACGACGGCTCCAAACCGCTGGCGGGCATGGCTGCTAGCGAAGAAGAATTTCCTGCAGCCGACCAATATACGCTGCAAGCCGACGCCTTCGCAGCCGCAGTAGCGGGCGAAGTTCCCGTCCCCGTTCCACTCGAGGATGCGCGGGCCAACATGGCCGTAATCGAGGCGCTATTCCGTTCGGCCGCTTCAGGCAGGTGGGAGACGCCCGCTACTTAGCGTAAGCCGCGTAAAGTTTGTCGATATCCTGCTTGTTCAAATCGCCCGGATGAATAATGACCCGGTAACGAAAGCGCAGTTTGCCGCCGGGCTTCATTTCGTAGCCGCCCTTCATGGTCGACTCAGGTGCGAAATCCTTCACCCCAAATGGATTCACCGCGAACAGCCCATATCCGCGTGAATGCCAGCGCTCCGGATGGTGGAGGTTGCCGGGATGGTCGAAGATCGCGATCCCTAGCTTTTTTCCATCTACTTCGCCGTCATAATCCACCCAGTCGGCCGGTTTGCCCCAAACATTTTTCTCGGTTTGCGCTCCTTCAGAGTTAGTCATCACTCCGCCGTGCTTCTCCGTCATGCTGTCTGCAATCCGGATAGCGAAAAACCCTTCTTTTGTATCCGCAAAGTCTGTGCGCTGCTTGGCCGTTAGCGTAAAGTCGAAATCCATCATCCGCATATCTTTGCCGCCGTCGTAAATCCGGATAGACCGCTTTTCTTCCAGAATCGGCTTCTTATCAGGGCCAACCCACTCGAGAGTCACCGCTATTAACCCGGACTTCTCTCCGCCCTTCAATTCGTCGATCTTCTTCAAAACGATCAGCCCGTTCTTGGCGGTGTCGAAATTCTTCGGCTCGCCGCTTTCGTATTTGAACTCGTTTTCCCAAAAATTGAGCCCATTGATCTCGCCGTAACCGATAAACAATCCGCGATGATGCTGGTGATCGTGCGATTCCCCCGCGACCTTCTCCATCGGAAAGCGGCGGGTTACAATCTCTCCGGAAGCGGCGGTCAACGGAGCAAAAAAGGGCTTGGGATAATCGCGGCCCAGATACAAAGTGGAAAACGGTTTCCCGCCCACCGAAATGCTTACCTGGTCGTCAGCCCCCTTTTGAACGCTCACCTGCGCCGAAGCGGAAGCAAGAGACAGCGCGGCAACTGCGGCGCAAACAAAACAGCGTAAACCGGATATCGTCTTCATCACAATTTTGCTCAGATGATATCAACCCAACCGCAATGCCAATGCCAGCCGCGCGCATCGTTCTAAATACCTTCGGTTCGCTCGGAGATCTTCACCCCTACCTGGCGCTTGCCATTGGATTGCGCGCCCGCGGCCATAGCATTTCCATTGCCTCTCCCGAGGTCTACCGGACGAAGGTAGAAGCCGAAGGATTCGCGTTTCATGCGGTCCGGCCCGACGCCGGTGATCTGCTGAAGCAGCCCAGCCTGATGGCAAAGCTGCTCGACCAGCGGAATGGCACCGATTTTCTGCTGCGCGATTATTTGATCCCGCGAGTCCGCGAAGGCTTTGAAGACCTGCTGCACATGTGCCGCGGCGCGGATCTTCTGATAACGCACATGGCCGGTTTTGCCGGGCCAATAGTGGCCGATGTCTTGGGGCTGCGCTGGATGTCGGTTGCCTTGCAGCCAGCCGCAATGTTCTCCCGTTACGACACTTTGGTGGTTTCGAAGGCGCCATGGCTGCGGCACTTTTATTTCCTCGGTCCCAAGTTCACCGGATTGCTGCTAAAGCTTGCAGATCGCGAAACCCGGCGCTGGGCGCGGCCGATCGAAGAACTGCGCCGCGAGCTGGGATTGAAAGTCGATCGTAATCCGATAATGCACGGGCAGTACTCGCCCTACGGAACCCTGGTGCTCTTCTCCCGCCACTTTGCGGCTCCCCAACCGGATTGGCCGCCCGGCGCTGCACAAGCCGGGTTCCTGTTCTACGATGCTCTGGGTTCCGGCATGCCGGGCGGGTCCCCGCAGGAAGAGAACCTTTCCCGGCTAGAAGCTTTCCTGGCGGAAGGCCCGCCTCCGGTCATGTTTACCTTAGGATCTTCGGCCGTTATGCAGGCTGGCGATTTTTACAGCGAGAGCATGAAAGCAGCAGGCAAACTGAACCTCCGCGCCATTCTACTGGTCGGAAAAGAGGGACAGACCCAGTTTTCAGAGAACCAGAGCGGCGTCTTCGTGGCGGATTACCTGCCATATTCTGCCGTGATGCCGAAGGTAGCCGCCTGTGTTCACGCGGGAGGAATCGGCAGCACCGCCCAGGCCTTGCGAGCCGGCTGTCCCGCCCTGGTGGTGCCCTGGTCCAACGATCAGCCGGACAACGCCTATCGCGCGCAAAGACTGGGAGTAGCTCGCGTCCTGCCCCGCACCCGCTACCAGGCCAGAACAGCCGCCCGGCAACTAGCCGCTTTGCTCGACCGCCCGCAGATTCGCGAGACGGCAAGTCAAATCAGCACAGCCATCCAGGCGGAAGATAGTCTGAAAAAAGCCTGCGACGCAGTCGAGTCCGTGCTGTAATTCCTCGTGCATTACCATGCAACAGCCGCCTCTCTGAGCATTCAGAGAAACACGACGTCTACCCGCTTCTCTACGGCTGCGGTTGGGGAACACCGGATCCCACCGGCAACGCGCGCGCAGGCGTTTCCTTCGGCACGATGATCCAGGCAGCGATATAGCCGAGCAGCAACGGCGGGAAGCAGACGGTAGCAACCAGCCAGATGAGGCGTACCAGGGTCGGATCAACGGCCAGGTATTGGGCCAAGCCCCCACAGATGCCCGCAATCTTTGCATCAGATATCGAACGCGTGAGCCGCATCATAGGATGGCTAGCGAAAGTCGTGGACGGGCGTCCCGTTCCAGTTCCGCATTGAGAACAATAGACAGCGGCTTCTTCCAGCAGGACACCGCAGTTTGTGCAGTACATATCAGTCTCCGCAATGAACTACGCAATCCGGAATGAAATGTTCACCGTCGATTCCGGGCATGCGGATTTGGATTCCTTTCCTCCCGGTCTTTTTCGTCGAACAGAACTCGCTAGCTTTTTAAAGACGGTCGAAACGCCCCACGATTTGCTGCCGCTGCGGTGCAATTCCGAAATGCAAAAGTTTTCTGATCACGACAGCTGTTCGCGCACATAGCGTACGGAGCTAGGGACGGAGTTCTCTAGCTTCTCCAGCAGAGTTTCGAAGGTCTCATCTTTTCGGGCCTCGGCCTGCTCATGAAGCTTGCGTATGACAACCGCGGCACAGCAGCCGCAAGCACATGGCGATCCTTGGCGTCGTTCTCCATAAACTTAATAAGCTTCTGATATCCATTGACTTCCGCCTCGGGAAACGCTCTCTTCATATCTCGAATGCGCTTTTCAGCCTTTGCAGGTGTCAGCTCTCACTCGTCTTGGCCGCCTTCAGGCGTACTCCCCATTTGATAATCGGCCTCACGGGTCATCTCGTCTAGGATGGCCCGGCGCTCAGAATCACGCTTATGGGCATACGCCGCAATGTCCGCAAATCGAATACGCCGATGCGAGCCGGTTTTGTGATGAGGGATCCTGCCCTCATCAAGTATTTTCACTAGAAACGGACGCGAGACGCCCAGATAATTTGCAGCACTTTGGGTAGTAAGTGCCTCATCCTGGGGTATCAAAGCTATTGTCTTTCCTCGGGACATCTGGTCTAGGACATCCCGTAACAAACGGTAAATGCTTGACGGCCGCACCATCCTGTCAGTCCCGTTAGGGCCACCTAGTTCCGGTCGGCCAAGCCGCAATAAGTCGTTTAGCTCCCGTATCCGCTCCACTTCATCCGGCGAAATCTCATCCCCTCATCGACCGCACGGCCTGATGGTCCGCGAGCTGTCCTTTCGCACGAGGCGAGCGGCGCTGCACAAAGGTGTAAGTTATAGGCCATCGCCCCTCCCGCAAGGCCGCTTCAAAGCTCGGAGCACGAACTTGGCGTTGCAAACACTTCGGCACGATGACTGCTCCCGGCTGGCGCCTGCCATTCGGGTTGCTTCGGAAGCGGAATGGCGATGTTCGGTTTATCTCCCTAACAGGCTCAAATCTTCCAACCATCCTGTTCCATTTGGCTAAAGGATCAGAAGGCCAGCAGCGATTGAGGTGAGGTCTGGGTGCCGGAGTTCATCTCGTCTAAACCAGGCTACTTTCCGGCTTTCTTTCAGGCCCTTGGCATTAAAGATCCGAACGGGAAAGGAGATTAGAATAGGGCTTTATGTCTTCGCGGCCACTTCCTCACATGACCGTCGACGAATTTCTGGCGTTCGAGGACCTGGCAGAATCCAGTTTCGAGTGCGACAGTGGTGCGGCCCTGGAGATGGAGGCTGCGACTCGCGAGCACGATACGATTCGCAATAACATCATTACCCACATTCTTTCCGGGTTGCGCAAAGACGATGTAAAGTGTCGTGTTTACGGCTCCGATATTCACGTGCGGGTGACCCCTTCCTGTTTGATGAAACCAGATGTGGCGCTGCACTGTGAACCGGAAACCTGGGAACGGGAAGGACAGGTTCTGGTAGATCCGGTCGCCATTTTCGAAGTGCTCTCGCCGAGTACCGAAGGTTACGACAGAGGGAAAAAATTCCAGGCTTACCGGCAGATTGGATCGTTTCGAGAGTACTTCATCATCGCTCAGGATCGGGTTTACGTCGAGCATCACTCGCTGGTTCATCCCGGTCTCCGGCAGATGCAGGAACACACCCAACTGGGAGACCATCTGGTGGTCGAATCCCTGAGTGGAGCCGTGTCCATCCCCCTCAGCGCCGTCTACTATGACGTCGTTCTGCCATAGAGCGGTGCAGAAGCCAGCGAGGCTTCAACCACATTTCCCTAAAACTAGGCCAGCCTTCCCCAATCGTCGAGGCTTATCCATGTGCTTCCCGAAGATCCGCTGCCATCGGCAACTTACCAATTACACTCCTGCATAGGATGTGGATCCACTGTCTCCGACATCCGCGCCACCAAGAGAGCATGCATCTCCGCTTTCACCCCGCGGGCGCGCGGCTCCTCCCACAGATTCTCAAATTCCGAGGGATCTTTCTCCAGATCGTAAAGCTCTCCCCATCCTCCCAGGGAATGATATACCGTCAACTTATATCTCTTCGTACGCACCATGGTGGTCCACGGTGGTGGCGAATAACTGAAATTTGAGTTATAGAACTCGCTATAGACTGACGTGCGATGCTCGTCCGTCTCGCCCTTCAGCAACTTAGTAAGTGGCCTTCCCTGCATCCTGAAGGGAACCGGAACTCCCGCCGCCTCGAGCAAAGTGGGCGCAACGTCTATCTCTTCGACTAAGGCATCCGATTTGCGGCCGCTCTTGTATTTCCCTGGCCACCGGATAATAAACGGCACCCGGATCAACGCTTCGTAAAAGTAAGGCCCTTTGAGATAAATCCCGTGATCGCCCAGCATCTCTCCGTGGTCGCTGCTGTAGATCACGATCGTATTCTGGTCCTGCCCCGTCTCCTTCAAAGCGGCTAGCATTCGGCCGATCTCGTGATCCACTTCTTCGATCATGGCGTAATAACCGGCTTTGATCTCGCGATGTGTCTGATGATTGGTTTTCGCAAACGATATACCTGTTCCTCCGTAGGCCCCCTCATGATCTGTTCTGGCGTATGGAGATTTGCTTTTCAGCTCTCCCTCGCGATACTTCGGCAGCGGCATCTCGGATGCATCGTACCTCTTCAAATATTCTTTCGTAGGAAAGAAGGGATGGTGCGGCTGGTAAAAATTTACTGACATCAGCCATGGCCGGAAAGCGCGCTCCTGCCGCATGAAATCGATGGCTTTGTCCGCGCACCAAGCCGTCTGGGTATATTTCTGATCGATCGGAACACCCCACACGTGCGCATGGGGAGGCGGGGTAGGCCACTTCACGCCTTGTGAGTCCAGCCACACCCGCCACATATTTTCGCCCGGCCACTGATTACTTATGTCGTGGCTCCAGAAAAACTGATCGTAGCCGTCGTCAATCCGATCCTCCACCCGCCCTCCCTCACAGGGGGATAAATGAAGTTTGCCCACCAGTCCGCACTCATACCCGGCGTCGGCGAGAATTTTAGTGACCAGCCGTTCGCTCGGCGATATTCGCTGGCCGTTGGCGCGCAGTCCCGTAGTGTGGGGATATCGTCCGCTCAGGAAGGCCGCCCGTGAAGGAGAGCAAATCGGGCACTGAACAGCATAGTGCGTGAGAGTCACGCCTTCGCCCATCAGTTGCTTCAGGTTCGGAGTGTGGATATAGGCATTGTTTAACCCCTCGATCGTGTCGAACCGGCACTGGTCCGCGGTAATCCAGAGAATGTTCGGCATCTCGCGGCCATCCGCTCCCCGCGGCCGCTGCATCATATTGACTCGCGGCAAAGTAACCGCTTGCCCGGCATCGGGTTTCTCCTCCGACGCCTGGCTTGCCGCCAAAGGCGCCGCCAGCATATCTTTGAACATCTCCCTGCGCTTCATATGTTCCTCCCTATCCTCTCGATGACAAATCGACGAAAAATATTTCGCCCTTTCATCTCAATAAGTTACCGCTAATCTGTGGGCTTGGCGGAACTGCCCGGATCGGAACATACGCGCATGACTGCACGACAAATCCGCCGCGCCGAAGAGCGCCGCACGCGTAAACTGGCAGGCAAATCTGCCGCCTCTGTTCGTCCCACTGTTCAGACTTCGCCCGCCGGCATTGAAGTCGAATCAGCCGGATCCCAGCCGGCCCCCATCTCCGAAGCCAGGCTCGGAGCCAACCGCGCCAACGCGCAACTCTCGACCGGGCCGCGCACCGGGGAAGGGAAAGCCATCTCCTCCCGTAACAATTTACGCCACGGCTTCCTCGGGGCGTTTTGCGTCCTCCCAACCGAAGACGTCGACGATTTCAACGAGTTGGTCCGGGACTTAATGGACGAACATCAACCCCAAACGGCGACCGAGAGCATCCTCATCAACGACATGGCCCGGCACTCTTGGCTCACCCAGCGGGCTCTTCGCCTCCAGGAAAATTGCTTCGATAGCGGAAACGCCAACTTCGAAAAGCAGCTCTCTTTATACATCCGCTACCAGACCGCGAATCAGAGAGCCTTTCACCGCTGTCTCGCCGACCTGCTGAAACTGCGCAAAGCGCGCTTAACTGAAGAGCGTGGGTTCGAATCGCAAAAAGCCGCGGAAGCTCAGCAAGAACGCCGCGAGGCGGCCGAAAACCGCAAGGGAGAAATGCACGAACTCAACAAATTCCTCGCCCAAATGCGCATCGACACCGAAGAGACCCGCAAATTCAACCTCGATTTCGAGCGTATGCGCGCCGCTGGAGCAACCAGCCTCGAGGCCGTCGCTATGAAAGCCGCTGGTTAGGCATCGCCGCACTGCAAAAGCCGCATTCCGTACAGTACCGGCATTTCTAGGCAGGCTGATCTCTGGGATATCATTAGGGCATCAGGCGATTCCGTGAAATGAACGCTTGGCAACGTAAGAGCGACGGCTTCGTAGCCTAGCTTCTTGCAATTCTTAGGTCTGGCAGGCATTCTGAGCTGCCGCGTTAGTGAGGAGATGAGAGATGGGCCCTATTGGATTACCAGAGATGATGGCGCTGTTCGTGATTGCGCTGCTGCTCTTTGGCCCCAAGAAATTGCCTGAACTCGGGCGCACGCTCGGCAAGGGCTTGAGCGAGTTCCGGCGAGCGAAGAATGAACTGAAAGCGACGTTCGATTCGCACATGCAGGAGATCGAGAAGGAAACCCGCCTCGATACTACTTCCTCTAGCAGTTCGTCTAATTACACTTATCCCTACGAAGACTACGACCGCTACGATTCCGATTACCAGTCGCCGCAGCGGGAGCTGACCGGTGAGCAGCAAGCTGCCATCGAGGATAATGCGGCATCCGCTGACCCCTCCGCGCACGGAGTTCCGCCCTTGGAGGAAGCTGAAGTGCCCCACTCGAGTCCGTCCGTCGCCGGAACCGTTCCGCGCTCCAACGGCGTCCAGCCCTTGTCTCCAACGCCGGACGATCACGCTACCGCTCCGGAAGTAGCTGAGGAACAGCGGCAGTAGCGCGCATTGCCCTCCCCAGATGCCCGATTCAACCGAGGGGCCGGACGAGTCCGCTCCGGAACCGCTCCCTGAAACACCGGATTCTGACCAGAGTTTCGAAACCTCGGAGGCTTACAGCAGTGAGTCCCAGCCTTACGGAGAAGCTCCCGTCGAGGATCTTCCAACTACCTCTCTAGTGCCGGTCGAGACAGTCGCGGCCGAAACTGGCATTGACAAGCCGGCGGCGAAGGGGGAGTTGTCGCGCAAGCCGCCCAGTCCGCCTCCGCCTTTGGATGATGAGGATGGAGATGGGGAAGACGAAGGCATGCTGCGCATGTCCTTCATGGAGCATCTGGAAGAACTCCGCACCCGTCTTTTGCGATCCATTCTAGGTTTGGCGATCGCATTCCTGGCCAGCATGTTCTTCTCAAAAGACCTCTGGCGTATCGTTCAGCAGCCAGCGCAGGACGCGCTCATTCATCTCGGCGTTAACCCGCCGGAATTGTCACAGCTCGCGCCCATGGAAGGCTTCAATATTATCTGGATTAAGCTTCCCCTGCTGGTCTCGGTATTTCTGGGATCGCCCTGGGTCCTCTATCAAGTCTGGGCCTTTATATCGCCGGGACTCTACAAGCGCGAGAGGCGTTGGGCGGTTCCCTTTATCCTTCTTACCGCCGGGCTGTTCATTTTCGGCGGGTGCTTCGCCTACTTCGTAGCCTTCCGCTACGGACTAGAGTTTCTGCTGGGAATCGGCCGGGATGTCAACGTCAGGCCTCTGGTATCCATATCCGAATACTTCGATCTATTCGTCAATGTGACGCTGGGCGTGGGCTTAGTCTTTGAGATGCCCATCATCATCTTCTTTTTGACGCTGCTGCGCCTGGCCTCTCCACGCTTTCTGCTGCGCCATAGCCGCTACGCAATCTTGGCGATTGTCGTACTTGCCGCGATCGTCACTCCCACACCCGACATCTTCAACATGATGATCTTCGCCATCCCCATGGTGACGCTATACTTCGTCGGGCTGTTCGCCAGCTTCGTGCTGGTAATGCGGCGGGAAGGCAAGGCGTTTCCCTGGAAGATGACCATTCTGGTGGTGCTCGGAGTCCTCGCGGTGATAGCGGGTTTGTTGGCCTACTTCATCCTGCGGTATCACATGCACCTGATTCCGCACTGGCCATTTCTGGCCAAGTAGCTTATCGCCAGAGGAAGGCGCCGCCCAGGAGACCGTCTTCGTTCGGAACGCGGGTCACGTCGCGAGGAAGAGTAAAGTCAATCTTCACGGCATTGCCGCCGCCAATATAGAGATGGTCGTAATTGAACAGAAAATCGATCTGCCCTATGGCCTTTTCCAGCAGCTTGTTCCAATGCTTCCGGCCCAACTTCTTATAGCCGTGTTTGCCTAGGTATTCTTCATAGGTCTTGCCCTTCCGCCACGGATGGTGCGCGAGTTCCAGGCCGGGAACCAGCTTGCCGTCGATAAACAACGACGATCCCAGGCCGGTGCCCACGGTAATGACGATTTCCACCCCGCGTCCGCGAATGGCTGCCAAGCCTTGTACGGCCGCGTCGTTCGCCACCTTCACCGGACGCTTCCAGCGCCTGGTCAGAACTTTCTGAAGATCGAGGCCGACCCATTTCTTATCGAGGTTATGAGCGGTAAGGGTCGCGCCGTGTTTGACAACCCCCGGGAAACCAACCGATACCCGGTCGAAATGTCCCAGTTTCTTGACGATCTGGTCCATTATCTTGAAGACCGCACCCGGAGTTGCGGGGTCCGGCGTCTCGTAGCGCTCTCGTTCGCTCACCGGCTTGCCTTGGGCGTTCAAAAGCATTCCCTTCACCCCGGAGCCGCCTACATCCAGGGCTAGAGTAATCACGTCTGTCGAGTCGGAAGGCATAATCAACACTGTATCGTTCTACCCGGCCGTTTGCCATTGGTGCTTTACAGCCAATAGGGAACGGAATAGCACCAATCTTGAATCCTGCGAAGCTGCCGGAAAATCGGCGTCATTCCCGTAAACTTTGGAAAACAAACCCATTGGGCCTTTTGGCCAGTGATTTGCATCCAACCCAGTGCGGCTCGGCATGAGACGCTTGACGGCTAAATGGAACAAGTAAGGACAGAGGCAATTAAGATGGGTACGATGAATCGCTTCCGGGCGGTATATGTGGCGGCAGCAGCAGTGATCGGGATTGGCATATCCGGATCTGTGATTATGCCCAGGGCCGAGGCAGATTTCCGTAATCAGTCTTCAAGCCTCATCGCCCCGGAACCGCGGCTCCAAGCCGGCAAGTACATCTGGAAAAAAACGGCTTTGCGCCTCCGCTCCGACTTAACTGGAATTCTTGGCCGCAACCCTGCCGACGCCAGAATGAGCTCTTTTGAAGGTGTTCAAATGGCCTACATCCCACAGTCGTTTAAGCGCTTAGAGAATGCCGCCGATATTGTCCCCTTTGAAGACTAGGAGGAGCTTCTTAACCTCTTGTTACACTGATTTCTGAACCTTTGGGAGGTCGTCCAATGGTAGGACTGCAGATTCTGGATCTGCCTATCGGGGTTCGAGTCCCTGCCTCCCAGCCATCTTCTTCTATTTCCCTCCTGCGCTGATGGTTCTGGCAACTGCGATAAAGTAGCCAAGACACCGTGACTCTTTGGACCATAAATCCGAACTTAACTAGCAGGGGTTCGTGACTGAGGACGTAAAGCCTCCGTCCAAGCGGATAGATGAAGACTTGGAGTCGCTTATGCATCGTTATCAGCAAGCCGATGCAACTGCGGCAGCGCTTCTGGCTGAGCGGTTGAGCGTTCACTTATTCCGGTTCTTCGTTATGCAGGTTCGAGACCGCGATAAGGCTCAGGATTTGCTCCAGGATTGCTGGCTACGCATACACAAAGCGCGCCATACCTACCGGCCTACGGAGCCGTTACTGCCTTGGGTATATGCCATCGCTCGCCGCGTCAAAGTGGATCAATACCGCAGCAGCCAGAGAATTGCGCGGCATGAGTTGCAGACCGAGCATCTGACGGACATAGCCGTTGAAACGCCTCCGCAATCCGTAAGGTCATCCTTGCCGGAAATGGCGGAATTGCTGGAAACCTTGCCACAGCAGCAGCGCGAGACGGTGCTCCTATTGAAAGTGGCCGGTCTAAGTTTGGAGGAAGTTTCAAGAGCTACGGGAGTGAGCATAGGAGCGGTAAAGCAAAGAGCGCATCGGGCATATGCGAGTTTGCGGCGGCTTCTGGGAGGAGAAAAATGAACTGTCGCGACCTGGAAAAACTCCTCGCAGAAGGACGGAATCTCGACTCAGAAGCAGCAAAGCACATTAGCGAGTGCGCCAGATGCCGTTCGCTTGTCGAGATGTTAGATAGCGCTATGCAACCTGCTACTGATGACTTTGCTACGGATTCCCTAGCCGGGGTGCTTCCCGCAATGACTCCCGTGGCGTCGCTGCCCCCTGACAGCACGTTGATTCTTCTGGTAAGTGCAATCTTTCTTTCCTTTTCACTTCTTCTAGGCGCCGCCGGCGGACTGAGGGGTTTTCATGGTCTGGCCCCAGTCGAACGCATCGTCTACTACGGCATTGTTGCTCTGTTCGGCTTTTTGTTTTCCGTGGCAGCGGTGCAAACCGCCATTCCCGGAGCGAAAGTTCGCGTCAGCCGCGTACCCGTAATTTTCGGCTCTGTCACCGCCGTAGCACTGGGCGTGACGATTCTGTTCCGCAACTTCTCAACCGATCAATTCGTCGAGCGAGGCCTTCATTGTCTGCAGTTCGGTTGTATTTGCGCCGCACTCTTCGGGGCGCTCGCGGCGTTTCTTCTGCGCCAGGGCTACGTAACCGACCGCAGGGCCACCACCGTGTTCATGGCTTGCTTTGGCGGTTTTTCGGGCGTTGCTGCATTGAGTCTAAGCTGCCCACTGCAGGATGCCGCGCATATTATCGTCTGGCATTTGGGAGCAGTGGCAGTCAGCGCTCTTGCTGGCTTCGCCATCAGTTCCATTTTCTACCGCACAGCCTGATTGTCCGCTGGTACTTCCAGAACTCTGCGAAATATGCCAGGGGCATAACCTTTACTCCTCCACCTGCGAACACCACGCAGGAGAATTTACCAAACGTAAAATTCTGTGCATGCCTGCTGTTCGCAGCTCTCAGCCTCACCCCGGCTTTTGGCGAACCGTTGCTGAAAGGCACTTTCAACAATCCCGGTGATCTCACCATCGATACTAATCTGAACCTGGAATTTCTCGCGCCTTCCGCGACGCGAGGTCTCACCTACAACCAAATTCTTTCGTCGCCCTTCGTGACGCAGAATGGCTTCCGCGTCGCTACCGTGGCGGAATTCGAAGGCTTGGCGAGGGATGCCGGAGTAACCGACTTCAGCGGGAATTTTTCGACAGCCGCCGAGCCTGCGGTTGAAAATCTGATCTCGTTTCTCGGCGAAACCATTCCCGGGCCTATTACCCTGCCGGCTCCCGGCTTCATGGCCGACATCTCGAACGGCTTCTATGGCTTCGCCATTTCACCCAACACTGCGCCGGGATTCTTCAACGTCGCTGGCGCGGACTATCAGAGTGCGGCTCTTGGCCAGGCACCCCAGGACCAAGCCCGGGTCATCACGGAACTAATTCAGTTCGCGCCCGGCCAGCAGCCCCCGCCGATTGTAGGCGGCTTTCTAGTCAGAACGGCAACGCCCGAGCCCGCCAGCTTCCTGGCCATGGGCCTGGGTTTGTCTTTGCTTGCCGGGTTTGGCGTTTGGCGTAAGCGGCATCACGCTTAACCAAATCTAAACTCACTGTGGCGGCGGTTCTGCAGCGGTAACCGCTGTCCGCCGCTTCTCTATTAGAAATGTCGCAATTTCCCGTAACCTTTCCCGGCATTTTCCCGAATTCCCCAAATGAGGTAGTCAATATATCTGATGAAAATCTACATTGCATTGTTCTGTATGCTCAGCACCAGCGGCCTGTCATTGGCTTCCGGTCCTTACACGCCACCGCCGCATGGAACTAAATCAAAAGACAAGGGCGATAAGAAGAAGGACCAGAAAAAAAGCGACAAGAGCGAGAAGCAGAGCAAAGATTCCGATAAGGAGAAAAAGAACTGATGAACTTTCCGGATCTTCGAATAGGCGGAAAGTTCAGCCACGTTCTCGCGCTCTCGCTGCTGCTACCGGCGGGAGCGCTCTTTGCCCAAGTCAGTACACCCTTCCTTCCGGGCGCTGGTCAAGCCGATTTATCGGTGACGTACGCTTATCAGGGTTATCAGGACTTTAAAGCCGGAACCCTGGACATGTCTCTGCCGGATACGCTCTCGCAGAACTCGATATTCGTGAACGGGACCTATGGGCTCAGTAAGCGCATCGCCTTCGACTTTCTGGGCGGCTACACCCGCAGTAACCTGCAAGGCAACATTTCCGACGGCGCAGCCGATACAACACTGGGAGTGCGGTTCATCATGCACCAGTGGGACCACGTGACGTTGACGGGCCGCACCGATGCGATTATCGCCGGCAGCTACCCTTTGACCAGCTTGGGTCCATTTGCCGCCGGACTGGGCGCTAACGGATTCCTGGGGTCAGTTCTTGTTGGGGTCACTGGGAGCCACGGTTTTTTCCTCACCCTCGAGAATGCTTATAAAGTCTACTCTTCTCCCACTCCTGATGTTTTCTTCAGCGCCGCGACGGTTGGTCAAAATATCGGAAAGTTCTACTATCTGGGGGGCTTTGAAGAGGACCGCTCGCTGTCCGGAATTCAGCTGACTTCACCCGACTTCGTACCTTCAAAGTTCAATCAACTGAAGGGAACCGAAGGGGACATTATCGCCGGCTTCGGGGTGACCGAAGAGAACGGCCTCTCCTACGGCTTCACCTTCGCTCACTGGGTGCATGGAACCAACGTAGGCAAACGGGCTGTTTACGCGATCAACGTTGGTTATCACTTTGGGGGACAGGGGCCGCACTTCTAACCCTTCGTTTTCCGGCGATCGCAACTCCCAGCAAGATCAGAACAGGAAAAATTTCGGCGGGCCTCACCCACCAGGGATGGTTGTATCCAGTGAGACCGCTCGACGGCAGATTGTTGCCGGTTGCGTAGCTCAACAGCGGAGTTAAGCATGCTGCGATGGCCCATCTCTCCGGGGAAAGTGCGGTCCATGGCACCCAGGAAACGAGATACCACGGATTGACCACCGGAGAGAACAGGCAAAAGACTCCCCAGGCCGCGTTGCCTGGAAAGTTCTTCGGCTGGTCATTCCAATGTTTTCGCCACAGCAGAACCATCAGCGCTGCGACAATTCCGAAACCCAGATATTTGGCCCCAGGGATGTGAAGAACGTGTTCAAAGATCGCAAAACCGAAGCTATTAAATTCCCATTCCTGCAGGAAGGCCACCAATCCGCGCGGAGCCACCGCCGGCCTTCCAAATGGAATATAGAGCAGAGGAAGTCCTGCGCACAAGCCGTACAAGCTGCGCAAGCGGCCGCGGCTGACGACGGCGGGCGCAATCAACAGGCTTGGGATTTTCGCTCCCGCAGCCAGAGCCAGAACGAATCCGGCGAGAACCGGCCGGCGCTTTTGCGCCAGGTAGACGCTGCCGATAGAGAACAGCGCCGCCAGAATGTCGGAGTGCGCCGTGAAGGCAATTTCTTTTATCACCAGCGGCGACCAGGCATACAAAGCCAGCTGTCCCGGAGAAACGCCCAGCCGGATCAGAATCAGGCACAACAGCAGGTCAGCTGCTATGAAAATCGATTTCAGCGGCCAGAGGCGGCCCGGGGCCATGAGATACCCAGCCGCGAACACATACTGGCAGACCGGTCCATAGATCGTCGGAATCTCCGGATAGTTGATGTGCCCGAGAACTTCGGGGAATGGCAGCGGCAGCGAGCCGGGCGAAGATTCCGCAGGGGCATGCTGGTAAGGGCTGCCGGTGGTGACGAACTCTCGCCCATCCCAAAGATACCGGTAGTAGTCGTCTTCGTAAGGCGGATGGCCGAAGAATCCGATCACTCGGAACAGCAGCGCCCAGAGCATTACTGTTCGAAAGGCGTGGACATTTGCGCCCGGCTCGAGAGCCCGGTAAACGCCAAGCATAGCCCCTGCCGCGCAAGCCATGCAAGCGAAGAAGATCCACAGCGGAGGCCGGTTCGAAAAATGCGAGGCCCAGGCCAGCACGGAATACGAAACACCTGCGGCGAAGCCCCAAACGGATATGTTGGCGAAAGCGTTTGCCAGTTCGTCGAATTGTAGCGGATCGGGAGAACCGGATGAAATATGTGATTGTTGGCAACGGAGTAGCGGGCATAACGGCAGCATTGAAGCTGCGCGAACGTAATAACCGGGCCGCCATTACGGTAATCAGCGACGAGAGCGACTATTTCTTCTCTCGCACAGCTTTGATGTACGCCTATATGGATCGCATGACGCTGCGCGATCTAGAGCCGTTTGAGCGCAAGGTCTACGGCAAGCAAAAGATTCAGCGTTTACGCGGCAAGGTCACCGGCATTGACGCCTCGCGGCAGCATATCGAAATGGAGTCCGGCCCGGTGGAATACGACCAGTTGCTTTTGGCTACCGGCTCGATTGCCAGACCGGTTGACTTAGCGGGGTCAGAGAACGTTAAGAACGGTATTGTCAACTTTGTTTCGCTGAACGATCTCGCATCGTGCGAACGGCAGACGCGGTCCGGCATGAACGCTGTTGTCGCGGGCGGCGGACTGATCGGCATCGAATTAACGGAGTGCCTGCTCCATAACGGCGCGAAGGTGACCTATCTCGTCCGCGAGCCTTGGTATATGGCGCCGAAGTTAAGCGAAGCGGAAGGCCGGATGGTGGAAGAGGAGATCAAGCACCACGGGGTGAACTTAATCACCGGCGAGTCGGCGGTCTCTGTCGAATCCAACCAGAACGGCGAACTGACCGGAATCGCCACGGATGCAGGCAACAAAATCGAGTGCGCTCTGCTGGGCATCTGTGTCGGCGTTCAGCCCAATATCGAATGGCTGAAGGATTCCCGCACACCTCCTGAAATGAAAAAGGGAATCGTCGTCGATGGTGGATTCCGCACCTCTCTTCCGGAGGTTTATGCGTGCGGCGATTGCGCCGAGGTGAAGGCGTCTCCGGGCGAATCGTTTGTCGAACAGTTGTGGTACACGGCCAAGCGGCAGGGGGAATTGGCGGCGCTTTCCATGCTGGGAGATTCAATCGATTACCGGCAGCCGATCTTTTACAACAGCGCCAAGTTGTTCGAAGTGGAATACACGATTGTTGGCGTTATGGCGGACGAAGACCAGGCCGGAGAATTTTACGTGCGCATTCCCGGCAAGCGCGTCAGCATCCGCATCCACGAATCTTCCGGCGCCGTTCAGGGCTTCAGCATGCTCGGCTCACGCTGGGATCATACCCGCTTCGAGCGCTGGATTCAGGAAAGACGTTCGCTCGATTACGTGATCGAGCATTTACAAGAAGCGCAGTTTGACGTCGAGTTCGGCCGCCAGACTTTGGCAGCCGTACGGGCCGAGTACAAACGCTATTCGCAGTTGGTCGCGTAAAAAACAGGCAGGAAAAAAAATGACAAAACCCACCGTCCTCGGAAGAATTGGTCACGACCTCACGCATCGCGGCGTCTCTGCATGGCTTCTCAGTGCAGCGATCTTCATTTACTATCTGCTGCTGTACTTTACAGACGCCCTGACCGGGGCCGCCAAGTTCTTTCACATCGGGGACAAGTGGCTTTTCGATGCCGTGCTATACACCCTGGCGATCGTAATCGGAGGCGCCTTCGTCCTTTGGAAGTACCGGCGCAACCCGTATCAGATCGTCAGGACTTTCAGCGTGGTGCTGGTGCAGGTGTCGCTTGCGTTCGCGCTGCCGCTGATTCTGAAGGCGCATGAGTATCCGGATTACTATTTCAGTTACTTCTGGCCCTTGACCTTCGATTATTGGAACCCTAATGTCATTCTGAAGTACCCGCTTCCATTTATTCTTTACAGCTTTCTCGGATCCCTCTTTTTGGTTCCGCTTCTGGGACTGCTCTTCGGGAAGCGTTGGTATTGCTCTTGGGTGTGCGGCTGCGGGGGACTGGCGAATACCGCCGGCGACAACTTCCGGCAGCATTCGAGCAAGTCGACTACCGCCTGGAAGTTCGAAAAGGTCAGCATCTATTCCGTGCTGGCGATCTGCCTGCTGCTCACGGCTTTGCTGTTCATCAGCTATATCATCGGCGACGATCATCCGGCCCTGGCAAACTTTACCATTCAGTATCAGACTTTTTATTACTTCGGCGCAACGGTGATGCTTTCGGGCGTCATCGGAACAGGCATTTATCCCCTCGGCGGCACGCGAGTCTGGTGCCGGAATTTCTGCCCCATGGCGGCGCTCTTAGGGCTAGGGCAGAAGGTGGGGAGATTCCGCATCCGGGTTAAGAAGGACATGTGCATTTCCTGCGGAATGTGCTCCAAATACTGCGAAATGGGAATCGACGTCCGTTCTTATGCGCAAGCCAATCAGGATTTCACCCGCGCCTCCTGTGTGGGTTGTGGACTCTGCGCGGAGGTCTGTCCTAGAGGAGTGCTGCGTCTCGAGAATGTCAGGAAGCGCGATCCCCAAGAAAGTCTGGTGCAGATCACCGGAGTTTCCATGGGTACGCCGGCGGTGCGGTCTTGAAGACTGCGTTGGTTATACCGGCGTTAAATGAGCAAGCCGTCATCGGCGAGACTCTCTCGCGCATTCCTCCCGGCATTTTCTCCACGGTCATGGTGGTGGACAACGGATCGTCCGACAAGACCGCGCAAGTAGCGGCGGCATGCGGGGCGCAAGTGGTGGCCGAGCCGAACCGCGGCTATGGAATTGCCTGCCTTCGAGCTCTGGCCAGCTTGCCCGAATCGATCGACGTGCTGGTGTTTATGCAAGCGGATCTTTCCGAAGATCCTGGTGAATCGAATTCGCTCATTGCCCCTATCGAGCGCGGGGAAGCCGACCTGGTCATCGGCTCGCGAACTCTGGGCTATGCATCTCCCGGCGCAATCCTGACGCATCAGCGATTCGGAAATTGGCTGGCGACTTGTCTCATCCGGTTGTTCTACAGGAAACGCTATACCGATTTGGGTGCTTTCCGCGCGATTCGCCGGACATCGTTGACCGCGCTGGGCATGCAGGCCAGCCAGTATGCCTGGACCGTTGAAATGCAAGTGCGGGCCATCGAGGCCGACCTGAGAGTGATCGAGGTCCCGGTCAGCTATAAGCCTCGCCTCGCAGGGATCGCGAAAATATCGGGACAGGTTCGCGCAAGTCTAGCCGCCGGCGCAGCGATCTTGTCGACAATTGTACGTCTCTGGTTTCTATACCGGTTCCCTCGAAAAGCATGATCCGTCTCAAGACGCTGTTGACGGCACTTCTTCTGGCTGGGGGAGTTGTTCTGCGCGCCGACACTTCTTCCGCTTCTATCGCAGGAAAGGTATTCGACAGCAGCGGCGGAGCACTGGTGAACGCAACCGTCTCCATCGCGAATCCGGAAACTGGCATTGAAAGATCGACCGCCAGTAACGAAACCGGGTCTTACGAATTCCTGGGGCTCCAAACCGGGACGTATTCCGTTACTGCTTCGAGACCGCAGTTTATGGCGACAAAGCGAAGCAGCTTGGCAGTGCGGGTGGGGGACCGGGTTCGAGTAGATCTTACTCTTTCTCCCGGCATAGAGCGCGAAACGGTTCTTGTTACCGACGTGCCGCCGCCTGTGCAAGTAGATTCCAACACCACCTCGACGGTTCTGAATAAGCAGCTCATTCAGGACCTCCCGGCGAATGGAAGGCAACTTCAGAACCTTTTTCTGCTCGTGCCGGGAGTCTCCTCCGGTTGGAATCTGTCCACGTTGGCCAACCGCTACGGCAAGGCCCGTGAGAATACCGAAGGCGGCTTCACGGTCAACGGCGCTCGCGCACGCTCCAACGATTTCATTTTCGACGGCGCTCCGATGAATCTCCGGCAATACAACGTCATCAACTTTGAGCCTTCCACTCAGGCGGTCGGCGAAGTTCAGGTAATCACCAGCGTTCCAGCAGCCGAATACGGCGGCGCAACCGGCGGCGTGGTGAACATCGTTACGCGCGCCGGAACAAGAAATTTTCACGGCTCGCTCTACGAGTTTTTTCGCAACGATAAGCTCGACGCTAACAACACTTTCAACAATCGGGCGGGACTGCCTCGCGGCAGGGTACGCCAGAATCAATTCGGTGGGACATTTGCGGGCCCGCTCTTCCGGAACAAGCATTTTTTCTTCTTGAATACGGAAATTGGCAAGAACATCGAATCGTCCGAAACACGGCTGACAAGCGTACCGACAGCGGCAGAACAGGCAGGAACGATTCAATACTTCGATGCGGCAGGTGTTCCTCGCATTCTCGACCTGGGGTCGCGTATCACCCCGCTCAGCCGCGGACTGATCGCGCTTTATCCCGCGCCAAATACTTCAAATCCTGGTGGATTGAATTTCAACACACCTCTTCCTATAGCGCTGACTGATTACCAGTATTCGGCCCGGACGGATCATCACTTTACGGAGCGCGACATTGTCACCGTCCGGACATCCTGGAACCTCAATGACCAGACCTACATCATCAATCGTTTCGGCGGCCCCTACATTCCCGGCTTCTCGCTGCCGAACCCCGAGAGGACGACTAACGGCACTTTGGGTTACTTTCATACCTTCAGCCCGGCCCTAGTGAACGAGGCCCATCTAGGAATCAACCGCTACACCAATCTTTTGGGTAATGGAGATTCTAATAGCGCTTCCGGGATCGGCTTGCCGAACGGCTCCAGCGCCAACGGCATTCCAACAATCTCGTTTCCCGCCGGAACTTTGGAAAGCCTGGGCGGGGCATCATTTTTCAATCGCGACCAGAACGAGACCACCATCTTTTTTTCCGACTCGCTTAGCTACTTGCGCGGCAACCACCATTGGAAAGTCGGCGGAGAGGTTTCCCGGTTTCGGTTCAATACTCGAGGCGCCAGCAATCAGCGAGGAACAGTACTCTTCGACGGGTCACAAAACGGAATTATTCCGCGAAGCGCAGTGAACCAGCGCGCCGGAGCGCTTGCCGATCTTCTGCTGGGCTTACCGTTTCAGGCCAACATCACCACTGGCCAGTTCGGCCGAGGCTACCGCGATTGGAATTGGGCCTTTTATGCCCAGGACAACTGGCGATTCTCCCCGCGCGTGACACTGAACTATGGCTTGCGCTACGACTATGTCACGCCATGGACGGAGGAAAACAATAAGCTGTCGAACTTCATTCCCGGTCAGGGCATCGTGACGCCTGACAGCCGGGATTTAAACCGCCTTTACAAACCAGGTTTCTTGAACTTTGCGCCGCGAGTGGGGCTGGCCTGGGATTTGACAGGGCAAAGCCGGACCATCCTGCGCGCTGCATTCGGGATTCGATACGACACCAATTCACAATCCAGCACAGTACAGCAGATAGAAAACAATGCGCCCTTTTCCGCGGCTGGCGTCAGCTTTTCGCCAACTCCGTTTTCGCAGGACAATTCGCCGTCCACGACACTTCTGAACCTGCGCTCGAACGTCCAGCCCGCTAACTCTCTAGCTGCGCTTCCCCGGACGCTACCCAATCCGGAGGTGCTGCAATCCTCGTTTTCTATCCAGCAGGCGCTGGGAGATGCATGGGTTTCGGAAATCGGATATCAGTTCACCCGTGGATTTCACTTGCCGGTCGGCTACAACATTAATCAGGTTCCGATCGACCTGCTTACCCCCGCGCGGCGCAACACCATTCAGCAGGCTATCGGCACGCCAGGCGGGGCGGCGAATTTTGTAGACTCGCTGAGGCCGTTTCCGAATTACAACTCGATTACGCTGTTTGAAAACTCGGCCGTCTCTTCCTACCATGCTCTGCAATTGAAGTTAGAACGCCGGTTTACGGCGGGACTGACGATGCTGGCGTCATACGTTTTCTCAAAATCGATCGACAATGCGACTGACTTCGGTTCGAGCGACGCTTCCGAACAGGTGCTTGATTCGAGGAATCTGGCCCGGCAGCGCGGCCCTTCCAGCTTTGATGTGACACACCGTTTTACAGGCGCTGTCAATTACCTGCTTCCGTTTGGGCGCTTCTGGGCAGCACGCGGATGGCAAATCAATAGCGCGATCACCGTGCAGGGCGGCCAGCCCTTCACTCCTTACGCCAGCGCATTCGACCCCTTCCGCAATGAGAGCTTCAATCGATTGAACGTAATCAGCGATCCCCAGCAAAATGTGCCTAGCGGTTATGCCTACAATCCGGCCGCCTTCATGCAACCTTCGCAGGGAACTTTTGGGAATAGTGGCCGCAACATCATTCGCGGCGGAGGCTTTGCCAGTGTGGATGTCTCGCTGTTTCGCAATATTGCGATTCACGAAGGCGTGAATATGCAGCTGCGCTTCGAAGCCACGAACGCTCTGAACCGCGTGAACTATCAGGGGCCGATCACCAACCAGACTGCCTCGGCCGGACAGTTCATTTCCGCCGCGCCGCCAAGGCAAGTGCAGATCGGCGCTAAGTTCATATTCTGAAAACTCTTGCGGGATGTGCGCCCGGGACCTCCAAGGAATGGTCCCGCGTTGCTGTAATATGCTCTGCATAGTGACGCCAGATAAGGATCCCTGACGTCTGCTGCAACATGTGGCCGTCCAAACGCAATGCAAAAACTCAGCTTCTACTTAGCGTCAGTTTCTGTGCCGTTTTTTTCTTTCTAGCTTGTAACAGAGGCAGTCCCACTCCGACGGCCCTCCTCAGGAAGCCTATCGAAGCATCACAACGCGCGTTGGCAGTGAAAGGAGTGCAAAAGCTTCGTGCAGATTGGAACGACGGCGCGTGCCAATCTATTTACGAGCAAGCAGCGCTACACTTTCGAACTCAGAAGGCGGAAGAATGGCTGGAGAAATGTTGGCAACTACACAAGGATTTGGGAGCTTGGCAGAGTTTCACTCCCCTGAATGCCGTGCGGTGCGGCGCGCCCGAGCTGGTTGTCTGCTTGCCAGGCTCAGGTGTATTTGCGCAGGGACGAAAAAGACTAGAGCTTGCGTGGCGATTGCAGAACAAGAGGCCGGCATTGTTCTGGCTGATCCTACAGCAGGATGACGACCATTGGCTGCAGATACCAGATCAGCAAGACAAACTTCGCTTCGCGGATCCTCCCCAGAATAGCCTCCCAGTAGCTATGCTTCGATTGCAGGATTGAAGCAAATCTAGGTGCTGGGTGTTTGATAGGAGCTATTTGGCTGCGCTGCCGTAGTACTACCCTTACTTGCGGGTCAGGAATATTCCAGGGATACTCGACATGTTTCTTAAATTCTGAATATTGCTGGAGTTCTGTAAATATCCTATGACTTTTGTATCCCGCGCGCTTTCGCTTTCGTTAGCTGCGCCACTCTTGACTGCTCTTATTTCCGTGCCTTCCATCGGTTCGGCAGCCGCGATCGTCCCGTTCACTCTGGCTAACTCCGTTGCAGCGAACGATGATGGTTTCGATGGGCCAGTGGCCGTGAACATCGACGGAGGCTCCATCAATTTCTTCGGCCAGACTTTCAACAGCCTCTTCGTTAACAACAACGGGAACGTAACATTCCAGAGCGGTCTGAGCACCTACACGCCCAATGGTCTCGCTACCGGCGTCGGAGTTCCGATTATCGCTCCATTCTTTGGCGACGTGGACACGCGCTCGGCGGGCAGCAATCTGACGATGTATGGCGATGCCATGTACAACGGACGAGCGGCATTCGTGGTCAACTGGATCGATGTCGGTTATTTCGCAGCGCGCGCGGACAAGTTGAATAGTTTCCAGCTCATTCTCACAGACCGAGCCGACACCGGCGGCGGTAATTTCGATATCGAATTCAACTACGACAAAATTCAGTGGGAGACCGGAGAGGCAAGCGGCGGCACTGATGGATTAGGCGGCGTGTCGGCAGTGGCAGGCTATTCGAATGGTCTTTCTGGAGGGCAAAACGTTTACGATCAGCTTCCCGGATCTTTGGTGAACGGCGCCTTGCTCGACAACGGCCCGAACAGCCTGATCGCGTCAAGCCTGAATTCGGATGTACTCGGCCGTTATGACTTTGCGGTTCGCAACGGTGAAGTGGTCACGCCCATCCCGCCGACTCCCCCCACTCCTCCGCCCGGAGTTCCAGAGCCAGGGACGTTCGGTATGATGGCCGGCGCTGCTATAGGTTTCCTTGCTTTTGGACGCAAGTTATTGGGCAGCAGAGCATAGGCAAATTCCGCTTAGGTAGTTCAGTTGGGATAAGAACGCTATCGCGTTGAGTCCGGCAAGCCGCTTGCGGCTCGCCGGACAATCACACTCTCTTTCATTTGATTACTGGGCAGGGACTCTTAAATCACGCCCAGTAGTCACAACTTCCGATAAGACTGTCGTTTAATCTCGGCTTCGCCGCAGTGCGGACTCGAAGCCAGGCAGATTCTTTTTTCATCTGTGTCATAGTGATGACGTTGAAATAGAACGCAGAATACAGCGGGCGACATTGTGTCCCTCGCGATTGATCAAGACTCGTGGTGTATGAAACCCACAAGGGGCGCTTTCATCATTTTGATACTTGGTCTTGCCATATCGGCGCAAGTCCATCACCAAGCGCATACATTCAGTGGAGTGGTGGTAGATGCCTCCGGCAATCCTATTCGGGATGTCAGCGTAGGCAGTGAAATTTTGGGTGATCGGTCGCGATTTTCCGGCGAAGCGAAAAGACAAATACGAGCGCATGGAACGGTCTCTACTGACGCGCACGGATCTTTCAAATTTACTGCATCCGCTCCTTGCGTCGTCGCCCGAAAAGCCGGATTTCGGAGCCGATTGTTGCGGCCAAGGGATCCTATGCCCGCTCGCATAGTTCTCGCGCCCTCTATCAAACCGCCCATGCGGGCTTGTGTTCCTAACAAATGCCAGACCATGAGCATCCCTGGCGGTTTGTGCCTGGGCGATGCGCGCGGCTTCAAGATCACGCCGCCCGCTACCGACGTGGATTACACCTACCAGAACTTTTTTGTCCGGACCGGCCACGGAAGGCAAGTTATGCGGCACGGAGAAGGACTAACTTATAGGGGGGGCGTGCCATTGGAGTCACTCGTCTTTAATGGAAACGACTTCGAGGAAACTATTTCGCAGTTGAACGGGATGACCTACGTTGACTCCCACGGCAAGAACGCCGATGGCACTCTGTGGCGTTATGCCGGCAGGTTGGGCGAGTCAGTTGACTACGGGAAGGCCGATGCCTCTTTAGCCCGGAAGTTCGACGACCTCCTGGAGAATCTCTGTATTATGAAACCAGCGGTAGGCGTTAGCCCTCTTAAGCCTCTAGCCGACAAAATCATCAGGTAGAACGATGAAGGACTTGCAAGAAAGGAACCGGCGACTGAAGAAGCATCTTGCAGTCTCTTGCGCAATAGTTTCCGGCATTGTAGTGCTCGGATAGAAGGTGAACTCTCCTGCTAACTGGCTCGTACACGTCCGATAAGCGGACTCCTTACGCTTCGCTATCACTTCGCCTCCATCAGGTTATGAAAGGGCTTTCACTTGCGATCTGTCGAATATGCTCGGCGAACATGGAAGCGGGCTTCTTCGCCACTTTCATTCGAAGCAGCTATCCATCCTCATAGCGGTTCCTATGGGCTTTTTGGAAACGACGTGGACCCTCATCTCTTCTGGCGGCTTCAACCAGTTGCCGTGCCGAATCTTGCCACCTTTGCCGCCGCTAGCGGCTTGTGTTCGCACAAAGCCCCGCTCCTCCAACATCCGGATTGAAGGGTCAACCGCAAGCGGGCTCTTCGACGCGTGCTTTGCAGTAGAGTTCGTATTCCAATGTCATTTCGCCAATGAAGACGTTTTCTTTCGGCCGACTACCGCAACGCTCCGCTACGGATTGCCCGGCGCTCTTGCCTATCTGTGGGTGTGCAGATCTGTCGACGCGGAAAGCCATGCTTTGCAATCAGGTCTTCGAAGAAATCCATTGCGGGCCGGGTGCGGGCTGCCGTTAGATCCTCATGGCCGCGTTTTACGCCCGGACGGCTTCCTGATCACGTTTGGCATGTGCTTCCAGAATTCCTGGCGAGAACTGTGATAGCCTCTTCCTGTTATTTTTTTGCGAGGTTGATCCATGTTGAAACCCTCTCTGCGCGCTGTGGCGTGCTCTTTTATTGTTTGCGTTTTGGCGCTGGTCGCCCAGGATTTCCGGGCCACTATTACCGGTCATGTCTATGACCCCACCAATGCACCCGTAGCCAACACTTCGGTGCGAGTGCAGAACCTAGACACCAACGAAATTTCACTGGGACGCACCGACTCCGCGGGCCTTTATAGCGTGCCTTTTCTGAAACCTGGCCGCTATCGCGTCTCGGTCGAAACGCCCGGTTTTAAGAAACTCATTCGCGACAATGTCGTTCTGAGCATCGGCCAAACGGCCGGGCTCGATCTGCAATTGGAAGTTGGCCAATTGACTGAATCCGTCACCGTTTCCGCGGACACCGCGGTGCTGGACACCGAAGATTCGAATCGCGGGCTGGTCATCGATCAGAAGCGCGTTACAGAGTTGCCCTTGAATGCGCGCAACCCTTTCATGCTCGCGAATTTGAGCGCCGGGGTAAATTTCAACGGCAATGCAATTTACCAGCGGCCGTTCGATAACGGCGCAATTGCCGACTGGTCAGTAAACGGCGGCCTGAATCGTAAGAACGAGTTTTTGCTCGATGGCGCGCCCAACAATGCGCAGGCCGGGGGCAACAATCTTGCGTATGTGCCGCCGGTAGATTCCGTTTCCGAGTTCAAGATTCAAACCAATACTTACGATGCGCAATACGGTAAGAGCGCCGGCGGCGTGCTCAACGTGCTGACCAAGAGCGGCACCAATGACTTGCATGGCACCGGCTATGAATTCGCGCGTCGAAACGCGCTCGACGCCAATTCGTTTCAGAACAATTCGCAGGGCCTGCCGCGGTCAGGGCATTCGCTGGATCAATATGGCGGATCCATCGGCGGACCACTCTTCGTTCCGAAACTCTACGACGGCCGCAACAAGAGTTTCTTCTTTTTCAACTACGAGGGTTATCAGGAAGAAACTCCCACGCCGCTATCGCTGAGCGTGCCGCAGCCCGAATTTCTGCAAGGCGATTTCAGCCGCCTGGCCGACCGCAATGGCAACAAGATTACAATCTATGATCCTGCGACCGGGCGAGCCGATGCGTCCGGCGGATGGGTGCGCCAGCCATTCCAGAACAATCAGATTCCGGCAAACCGGCTGAATCCGGCAGCGCAGCGCATCCTCGGCTACTTCGCCGCTCCCAACACCACCACGCCCGGTTCCGCTTATTCGCAAAACAACTTGTTTGTCCCGGGCGGCGAGAATCTGTCGTCCGATGAGTTCTACAACATGGTGATTCGCCTCGACCAGAATTTTGGCGACAAGCATCATGTCTTCTTCCGCCTGGGAACGAATGACCGGACGGAGACGCGCGGCACCAACGGAATTTTCGGCAAGCCGGGAGAAACCTCGCAAAACCCGCTTAAGCGCATTAACGATGCCTATACGCTCGACTGGGTAGGATCGTTATCGCCTACGCTGCTGGTAAACACGCGTTTTTCGATTGCGCGCTACATCGAGGGAAGCGCCGGTCTCGGTAACGTAGACTTCGACCCGGCAACGTTGGGCTTTCCGCAGAGCCTGGTGAACCAACTGGCCGACCCCAACAGCTTTGGCCGTTATGAGTTCAGCGGCTACACGGCTTTGGGACGTTACTCTAACTTCAACTACACCAATACCGTGGCATTGCAGACCAATCTCACTAAAATATGGGGCAAGCACGCCGTACGCGCCGGTGTCGATTTGCGCTGGATACAGTACAACATACAGAATCAAGGCAATCCGTTCCGCCTCGTTTCCAATGAGGGATTTACCCAGGAGAACTTTGCGAACGGCGATTCGTTGAGCGGCAATTCGTTGGCTTCGTTTCTATTGGGCGCTCCTGCGAACGGCGGCGCCGACATCAACGCATTTACCTCGAATCTCTATCGCTATTTCGCGCCATACATACAGGACGATTGGAAGATAACGCGCCGCTTGAGCGTGAATCTTGGCTTGCGGTGGGATTTCAACGTGCCTCCCAAAGAGCGCTACGACCGTTTGAACCGCGGTTTCGATCCGAACGTGATCAGTCCCGCAAATGACGCCGTAAATCGCGCCGCGTTCCCGAATCTTCCGTTGCTGCGCGGCGGCCTGCTGTTCGTGAAACCGGATAAGACGTCGAGCAATCTCGACCTAACTGCTATACAGCCGCGCATCGGCATGGCCTTTCAGGCAACGCAGAATTTGGTGCTGCGCGGCGGCTTTGGCCGCTTCTACTTGAATCCCGACAACGAGTATCTCCAAAATGCCGGCTTTGAATATACCAATCCCCTGGTGAGTTCGCTCGATAACGGGCGTACGGCGCTGCCGGGCTTGCTGAACAATCCGTTTCCGAATGGACTCATCCGGCCGCCGGGCAGATCGTTGGGCGCCGCCACATTGCTGGGACAGGGGCCCGGATTTTTCGATCCAACTTTTAAACTGCCGTACTCCGATTCGTTTTCGTTCGGGTTGCAGTATAAGCTGCCGCTCTCCTCGCGCCTGGCCGTTACTTATGTGGGAAACCGCGGGTACAAATTACAAACGCTGAATCCTTATAACGAGCCGTCGCTGGGAATACGCCAGCAATGCAACATCTATGAAGGCGGCCGCCCTCAATCTTGCGATCAATTGCTGGACAATCCGTTCTACAACTCGCCCTTGTTTGCGGGAACCAGTCTGGGCAACTCACCGCAGGTGTCCCGCTTCCAACTGAACCGGCCGCGACCGCAGTTTGGCGGCATCACGCAACGGGGACGCAATGACGGCCATCTCTGGTACAACGGCCTACAGATCGATTATGGAATTCGAAGCAAACACGGCCTCAGCCTGACTTTCGCTTATACGTTCTCCAAAGCTGTCGAACAAGGCGGCTTGATTCTAAATAGTAACGATGAGAATCCACCAGCTGCCTTTAACGACGTGCTGAAGTTCATTCCGGAGCGCAGCTTGACCGCGTATGACCGGACGCACGTTTTCAAGGTCAGCACCGTATACGAGTTGCCTATCGGCCGCGGCAAGCCGTTTCTCAATTTTCAAAACGGATTCCTGAGCCGGCTCGTCTCCGGATGGCAGCATACGATGCTGTTCCAATACTCATCGGGACGGCCCTGGGATCTGCCAGGCAACGTCCGCTATTTGAGCGAGGCTTCCGGGAACCTCGATTGGGACGCAGCAGTGGTGCAGGGGGTGCGGCCTTGTGTCTCGCGCGTACAGGATAGTGGCGTCACGGTGCTTCAAACCTTTAGCTCGCAGGTTAATGGCTGCACATTGGCTAACGCGAATTTCGAGATCCAGCCCAGGTATGCGCCTCGCACCACGCCGCTGCGCGACGGGCGGCTACGGTTGGATGCGAAGCCACAGTTCGACATGTCGCTGGCAAAGAACACGGCGATTACGGAGAGGATCAGGGTTCAATTTCGCGCCGAGGCGTTCAATGTGTTCAACACTTACTGGATGCCCCTGCAGCAGTTCAACAATGATGCCAATAGCGCGCAATTCGGTCAGATCATTAAAGGCACGGTGGGCTATGGCAACGCCAACTTCCCTCGACAGATTCAACTGGGATTGAAACTGGTGTTCTAACCCCTGATTTCCTGACATTAGAAGAATCGATAGAGAGTCGGCGGCGCAACCTCGAGGTTGTCCGAGTCCGTGCCAGTGGGTCTGGCCAGAGACTTGCCTTGTAAGCCTTTGGAAAGGATTACAGATGACTGACTTAAAAAATTACCAAGGCAGCGTGACCCGGAAGGATGGGAAGGAATACGTTTACGACCCAGTTAAGGGCAATTACGCACCTGTGGTCGACACAACACAGAAAATCAGTGAGATGACGGAAAAAACGGCACCGCGCGAGGACGAGTTGAAAGCGTTTCGTCGCAAGCGGGTGGATTTGCTGCGGGAGTCTCCCAGTCTTAGCGAGGAGGAGAAAGAGAAGCGCATAACCAATCTCGAAGGTCTGGGTAAAATGCAGAAGCCCAAGAAGCATGCAGGCAACCTGCCTGTTCCCGGCGGCGTCGGCTTCGGGACCTTCTACCGGGACGGGCAACTGGGTTTCACACGCTCGGCTAAGCTGCATCACCATATCATCTGTCCAGCGACGGCGGGCGGTGACAATAATGACTATCTATATCTGACTGCAACGAATCGCACTGCGAAAGGTGTAGAGGCGTTCGTTCTTTACTACAAGCAAGAGGCCGCTAGATTCCGGGTGTTCGACTGGGCAAGACCCGAGGCCGATCACTGGCAGGTGGTAATCGAGAACACGCAACTGCAGCCCTACCTTGGAGTGCTGGCCGGACGCCCCTACGTTGGAGTGGTAAACTCGACGGACTTGTTACAGGGGACCACTTGGCGCAATTCAGTAATGCTGTTCAACAATCATACGAACAATTACGACGAGATCTATCGCTTCGACTACACGCTCGCTTCAAATACGGAACAACACGATGCACACTACGGGTCGTGGGCGCCCATCGTTGAGACTTTCCAGCCGAACTATGGACCATCACTGAACCCCATGGGATGTTTCTACACCTACATCTTCCTGGATAACGCAGTAAATACGCTTTACGACAGCAATACCGTTCTTCGAAACGATAACGTGGGTATCGAATCGTTTAATGTACAGCCGAACCACTCCTATCTGGTCCGGTGAAGCATCCGATCAATAACGGCAACTCGAAGGTAAACTCGGGTTGCCGCACATCTACACCAGCGAAGGGCTGTGTTCGCGCCGCCATTCGTAGAGCGGGAATTTTTCAGCCAGGCTCCCGATTTGTTTGCGGGTGTTGTTAAGCACGTCCCGGGACTCGACGTCCGAAAGAACATTCGCGATCAATTCGCCGACCGTTTCCATCTCCTTCTCGCCAAACCCGCGTGTGGTCACGGCGGGCGTGCCCAACCGGATGCCGCTCGGGTTTAGCGGAGGATTGGTGTCGAATGGAATCGCGTTCTTGTTTGCAGTGATGTAAGCCTCATCCAGAGCCTTCTCCGCTTCCTTGCCGCGGATTCCCTTGGCGAAGACGTCGATCAGCATCATGTGGGAATCGGTGCCGCCGCTCACGACCCGGAAACCGTGATGTCTGAGCGATGCTGCCAGCGCCCGCGCATTGTCGAGCACCTGTTGCTGATAGCTGCGGAAGTCTGAACTGAGCGCTTCGAGGAAACAAACCGCCTTACCGGCGATCACGTGCACCAGCGGTCCTCCTTGCGCGCCTGGGAACACCGCCTTATCGATTTCTTTCCCGAACTTCTCCTTAGCAAGAATCAAGCCTGAACGCGGGCCGCGTAAAGTCTTGTGCGTGGTCGAAGTAACGATATCGGCGTGTTCGCAGGGATTCGGGTAAACGCCGGCGGCAATCAGGCCGGAGTAGTGCGCCATATCGACAAGGAAGACCGCGCCCACAGCATCGGCGATCTCACGGAAACGCGCGAAATCGATAATCCGGGAGTAAGCGCTGGCGCCAGCGATGATCATGCGCGGCTTGTGCTGCTCAGCAAGGCGCGCCAGTTCGTCGTAATCGATCAGTTCGTCGTCTTGCCGCACGCCATACGCGACCACTTTGTAGAGCTTGCCGGAGAAATTCAGCGGATGGCCATGTGTCAAGTGGCCGCCATGCGCCAGGTTCATGCCGAGGATGGTGTCTCCGGGCTTCAGGACAGAGGCATAGGCCGCTTCGTTCGCTTGCGAGCCGGAATGCGGCTGCACATTGGCATATTCGGCGTTAAACAGCTTCTTCGCTCGTGCGCGCGCCAGGTCTTCAACAACATCGGCATATTCACAGCCGCCGTAGTAGCGCTTTCCGGGATAGCCTTCGGCATATTTATTCGTGAAGATGGAGCCGGTGGCCTGCATAACGGCTTCCGAGGTGAAGTTTTCACTTGCAATCAGCTCGAGCCGGGAGTTCTGGCGCTCCGCTTCGGACTGAATAGCATCGTAGACTTCGGGATCGACTTCGGCGAGCGGGCGCGCCATCCGGGTTTGATTATTCATAGTTAAGCCGTCTGTTCTAATTCTATTAAGACTGCATGCGCTGGAGCACCCTTTTCATCCCGACTTTACGCGAGACGCCGGCTGAAGCCGAGGTCATCAGCCACCAATTGCTGCTGCGCGCGGGCTACGTACGGCAGCTGGTTGCCGGTGTTTACAGCTATCTGATGCTGGCGCAGCGATCACTGCTGAAGATTCAACAGATCGTCCGCGAGGAGATGAACGCCATCGGCGGACAGGAGATGCTGCTGCCGGCCCTGAACCCGGCGGAATTGTGGCAGGAATCGGGCCGTTGGGACATCATGGGCGACAATCTCTTCCGGCTGAAAGATCGCTGGCAACGAGACTTGTGTTTAGCCATGACGCACGAAGAAGTGATGACCACCATCGCTCGCGGCGAACTGCGGAGTTACAAGCAGCTGCCGCAAGTCTGGTATCAGATTCAAACCAAATTTCGCGACGAGCCGCGGCCAAAATCCGGATTGTTGCGGGTGCGCCAATTCATCATGAAGGACGCTTACACCTTTGATATCGATGCGGCTGGCCTCGACCGGGCTTACGACAATCAATACGCGGCCTACTGCAAAATCTTCGACCGCTGCGGCCTGGAATACATGGTGGTAGAGGCGGATTCAGGCGCCATGGGCGGAAGCCAGTCTCACGAGTTTATGGTGCGGTCGGATGCCGGCGAAGATTCCGTGGTGCATTGCACGTCCTGCGGGTATGCAGCGAACCTGGAGAAAGCAATATCGAACCTGACCGAGCCTGCGGACGCTGACCCTAACGGTGAACTCGCGCCCGAGGAGTTTCATACGCCGGGCTTCAAGACCATCGCCGAAGTAGCGGCCTTCACGAAGCTGCCGGAGACCTCGCAAATGAAGAGCCTGGTGCAGGTAGCGGATGGGAAGCCGGTGCTGGTGATGCTGCGCGGTGATCATCAGCTGAACGAAGCCAAGTTGAGCGGAACCCTGAAGGCAAGTAATCTGCGGCCGGCGCAAGCGGCGGAGATTGTCGCCTGGTTCGGAGCAGGCGCAGGCTCGCTAGGTCCGGTAGGCGTAAAGAACATGCGCGTGCTGGCTGACGAAGCGCTGCGCGGCCGCCGCAATATGATCGCGGGCGCGAACAAAGACGACTACCATCTGCGCAACGTGACGCCGGATGAAGATTTTTCACCTGAGTACTTCGATCTGCGGCAGGCAGCGGCTGGAGATGCCTGTTCGTGCTGTGATGGCCCGCTCGAAATGGTGAAGGCCATCGAACTTGGACACATTTTCAAGTTGGGATATCGCTATTCGGAGTCGATGGGGCTGCGGGTGCTGGGCGAAGATGGCAAGGAAGTAACTCCCATCATGGGCTCCTACGGAATCGGCATCGAGCGCGTGCTGACCTGTGCCATCGAGCTGTTCCACGACAAAGATGGGATTCAAATGCCGCTCTCGATCGCGCCCTTCGCGGTGGTTCTGACCGCCGTCAACTACGCGGACCAGAAGCAGCGCGAAGTGGTGGACGAACTATATGCGCAATGCAAGGCGGCGGGCATCGATGCGCTGCTGGACGATCGGGATGAGCGTCCAGGAGTGAAGTTCAAAGATGCGGATTTGATTGGAGTGCCGTTCCGCATCGTCGCGGGTAAGAAACTGGCGGACGGTAAGGTGGAGTTCGTAGAAAGGCGCTCGCGGGCCAGCATCGAAATCGATCTCGGCAACGCTTTCGGCCATCTGCAATCGAAATTGGCGGCTGCTGCAAAGCCGTAGCGATATGATCGATCACGATGAAGCGTATCGTGATCCTGACCGCAATCATTTCATTCAGCAGCGTTTTGGCGAGTGCTGAAGTACGTTTACCCAAGATACTGAGCAGCCACATGGTGCTGCAGCGGGAGCGCCCCATACACTTTTGGGGATGGGCGGATCCCGGCGAAAAAGTAACCGTTTCTCTGGAAGGACAGACTGTGGATGTTTCAGCCGATAAAGTGGGCAAGTGGAGCCTCTATCTACCGGCGCAGGCCGCAGGCGGACCGTTCAGCGTCAGCGTAAAGGGATCGAACGAGGTGGAACTCGACGATGTTCTGATCGGCGACGTGTGGTTTGCGTCTGGCCAATCGAACATGGAGATGCCGTTGAAGGGATTCCCCGGCAACGCCACCATCAAGAACAGCGAAGCCGAAATTAAGGCAGCGGCACAGCCGAAGCTGCGCTTGCTTCGCATTCAGAAAAAGCCTTCGAATTTTCCGCTAAGCGATTACGAAGATACCTGGACCGCTTGCACACCTGAGACAGCGGCGGATTTTTCGGCGGTAGCCTATTTCTTCGGACGCGATCTTGCCGGGAAAGAAAACGTGCCCATCGGATTGATCGATTCGACGTGGGGCGGGACACCGGCGGAAGCGTGGACGAGTTTTCAGGGCCTTTCTTCGAATGCTTCGCTGATGCCGGTGTTTTCAGCCTGGGGCAAGATGATGGACGGGCAGACCGACATGAGTCTGATGAAAGCTGCGGATAAGCGAGCCGACGAAGCCGCCGAAAAGGCGCACGAACCGAAGCCGAAACACGCCTGGAGACCGGAGCCGGCATCTTGGGCTCCGGCCGCTTTGTATAACGGCATGGTCGCGCCGGCCATCAACTACGGCATCAAGGGCGCGATCTGGTATCAGGGGGAGTCAAATTCCGGTGAAGAACGGGCTCCAATATACGACAAAGTTTTCGGAACGATGATTACGGACTGGCGGCAGCAGTGGGGCATTGGCAAGTTTCCATTCCTATTCGTTCAGCTTGCCGATTTTAAGGCTCCGCCGCAAGCCTTATGGCCGACCATCAGGGAAGCTCAGCGACGCACGCTGTCGCTGGTGAATACCGGAATGGCAGTCACGATCGATGTCGGCGACCCCGGCAACATCCATCCTGCCGATAAGCAGGACGTGGGCGCGCGGCTTGCTCTGGCAGCCAGAGCTATTGCCTATGGCGAGAAGCTGGAGTTCTCCGGGCCCATGTTCCGGGAAGCTGGGACAGAGGGACACAACATGCAGGTCTGGTTCGACTATGCCGAAGGCCTGGCTGCCAAGGGAGGCGGCGCGCCGGAGGGATTCGAGATTGCGGGAGAGGACCGGAAATACAAGCCCGCAAAAGCGGAGCTGAAAGGCGACAGCGTGATCTTGTCGAGTCCTGAAGTTTCCGAACCGGAGTATGTCCGCTACGGATGGAAAGACGTGCCGGAGGTGAATCTCTTCAATGCGTCTGGATTGCCAGCGTCGCCATTCTCTTCGGAAGAGTTGCTGCCTACCGCAAATTAATTCGCTCAGGCCATCCTTCAAGCGCCTTGGGTGGACTGCTTCGCCAAGGCGATCAGGTCGACACCGGCTCGCACCTCACCCGGCGATGGCGCGCGCCGCTGCCGGAAGAGCTCTTCCAGGGCGATAATTTCCTGATCGCGGCCACAAGCCGAGGCTGCCGTGATTTTGCCATCTTTGACGTAGTACGCAATAAACTCCGGCTTGCCGGTGTCGCCGTTCATAATCACTTCGTCCCATTCCTCCGCATGGCCCACGTAGTCGAACCGGGTGCCGAAGTGATTAGTCCAAAAATAGGGGACAGACCGGAACGGCTGCTTTCGCCCCAGCATGTTGGCGGCCGCGGTGCGTCCCTGCTGCTCGGCTACTCGCCAGTGTTCGATACGCAGCTTGCGTTGCGAATAGCTATCGGGAAACACGGCGATGTCGCCGGCGGCATAGATGTCCTGCGCCGCTTGCAGATATTCGTCCACTTCCAACCCGCCGTCGTCGCGCACAGCAAAGCCGCGCAGCATACTGGTTGCCGGCCTGACACCGCCGCCGATCACGGCAACGTCGGCGGGAATCCGTTCACCCGATTGCAGTATCACTTCGCGAACCACGCCAGTTCCGGAAATGCGCTCCACTGACATTCCCAGGCGGAATTCTACGCCATGCTGCTCATGCCATTGGCCGAAAGCGCGGCCGACTTCCGCTCCAAAGTTTTGCGCGAACGGTGCTTTTTCCGGGACAATCACCATTACGGGAAGCTTGCGCAAAGCGAAACACGACGCCACTTCCAGCCCGATGAAGCTGCCGCCGATAACGACGGTTCTGACTCCCGGGCGAATCGCCTCCTGAATCTTGCGGGCATCCGCTACAGTTCGCAATAGGAACACGTTGCCCAGACCCGCGCCGGGCACTTCCAGCGATCTGGGGATGCCGCCGGTCGCGATCAGCAGTGAGTCGAATGCCAAGGTGCGGCCATCTTCCAGTTCCAGGTTCCTGCTTCCTGCAACTACTTCGCTGACGTGACCCGTCACACGCTCGATGGCAAGCGTCGAGTAAAAGTCTTCGGTCCGCGAAGGCAGGTCTTCTTCGCCCGCGTTGCCGGAGAGAAACTCTTTGCTTAGCTTGGTCCGGTCATACGGCGTTTCGGGCTCATGGCTTACCAGTGTGATGCTGCCGTCGAAACCAAGCGCCCGCAGCTCTTGCGCTGCTGCAATCCCGGCGGCCCCTGCGCCAAGCAGAACGAACTTTCGCCTGGATTTGGACGATTCTGTATCAGCTGATGAGTGGTCCTCCTGTTTTCCGGCAGGCACCGTAACAACAATCTTCGCGCCATCTACTCTGACGGAGTAACAAGGCAAGTCATCGAGCGCTGGTGGATCGATAAGCTTTCCAGTGGTAACATCGAAAGCTGCTTTGTGCCACGGGCAAGTGAGGCGATGGCCGCACAACAATCCATCGGCAAGCTCAGCGCCATAGTGAGGACAATGCGCGCCTGTAGCAAAAAATTCGCCATCCACACAGGCTACGAGCACATCTAAGCCGCCCGCCTTCACCTGTTTCATCTCTCCGTTGTGGAGATCTCTGGTCTGCAATACAACGTACTCGGTCTCGGGCATATCGCAGGTATGACTGCGAATTCCCGATATACATTACGCATTGCCGAAAATCACTGCCCGATCAGGAGGTGTGATCGAGAATAATCGACCACAAACTGTTGCGCTGCCGTAGAACCAGGCTGAAGACACCGTTTGCCGGTCCCCCTGCGGCGGCCGGACGATCGAGATGGAACTCTCCCAGGACAATGGCCGAGTGCATGTCGAACTTATCGATTTCCAGGTGCGAAAAAGTGAGCTGGCCCATGGCGGCGCGGTCTGCGTATTTGCGCCGGTAACTTTCCACGACTTTGTTTCTGCCGTGTACCACCTGTTTTCCGACGTAAGTACAATCATCCGCATAGAATGCGGCGAACGCGTCCAGATCGCCTCGATTCCATGCCGCCACCTGTTTCGAAAGCATGCTGCGAATGGCGGAATCGGTATCGTCCGCCAACAGAAAAGAGGCTGAGCCTAGAACCATTAGAGGAAGCGATCTCCTGCGATTCATCATCGCTGTATGGTATCGCTAAGCCGCCACGTTCAATGGGCGGGGCATTAAGTGGGAGAGCAGCTGAAACGCCGCGATGAATTCCGCCAGGCCGTTGCTTCCCCCGTTCACCAGTTTGCGGGCGTCGCCGAGGCGATCGGCTGCCAAGGCGCTGCGAATGCGCCCTTCGCGCCCTTTCAAAAAAGCGGCCAACAGACGAGCGGCAATTTGAGAGTCGTGCGCGGCAAACGGGTCTTTGATAAGCATGTCGCCCAAAACGAGCTTATGGCCCAAACGCTCATAATTCGCGCGGCCGGTCAGCTGAACGAATCCACGTCCTCGAAAGCGCTCGCCATCGGGGGCTCCCTGATTTCCCAGGCCAGGACGGCGGTCGTAAAGATCGAAGGGCTTGCCGTCCGGTGAAGTATTGTAGGCGGAGCGGAGTTCGCTGACGGGGAGAAACAGGCTGGCCTCGACGCGAATGGTAGCAATCGCCATTGCCACCATGGAGTAATCAGCTAGTTCCGCTTCTACCAGCGCGTTCAATACGAACGGCAGATTGATTTCGATGTTCGCGCGTGCGGCGGCTCCGAAGGCCTGCGAAGCCACATCAATGGTCACTTGTGGCAGCCGTGATTGCGGCGGCATGGTGCGCGCCCAATTCAGAAGCCCGGCAGTCGCGGGAGTCAATGCGCCGCAGACTGGTAATTCCTGGCGCGCCTGGAATGCTTTCACTGCCGCTTCCGTCGCAGGACCGAACGCACCGTCGATATCACCATCGAAAGCGCCCGCGGAAGCAAGTGCGCTCTGCAGGTGTATGACATTTTGACCCTTGGCAGGGCGCTGGAGCAGAGGCGCAATATTTGTTTCCGGCACGCCCGGACTGTAGCTGCAGCTCGATAGCGCCGGTCGCCGGATAACGGCCAGGTGATTCAGAATGCGTGCTTTAGAAGATTTTCAAACTCCGTGACCGGAACATTCACCCAGCCGGTCGTCTTCGTCACCGTCACCTATTCGCCTTTAAAGCAAGGTAATCCTGGCCTGCAATGGTGACAGCGCCGTCGCCACCTTGGCTGCGGTCGAAACTGTTCCCGGCGTGAATAATCCAGTTTGGAATTAAGGCGTGAACCGTTTGCCTGTCGCACTCAGATCGGCCACGGATAGTTAGAAAAGTGCAGCCGGCTCCTTGACATGTACGAGCACCGCCAAATTCACGCTCAGGGGGCGGGTGGTTGCTGCATCGTTCGCGCACGGCGATTGCTCCGGATCCAAAACGGCACTCCTATAAGAGTTGTCCCCAATCCAAGTGTGCAACCCGCGCTAATTCGCTTTCCAGTTTCGTCAGGTCAGGTATTGTAAGTCGGACTGTGACGTTCACTGACACCGATGAGTCAGGAGGCCCTGCTAACCCTTGGGCCAGTTCTCTCGCCAAGCGGCTTGTCGTTTCTTCGATCTCATTCACCGGATTGTCTAAAACAGATGCGGTTAGGGATCGGAGATTGGAAAGTTCATCGTGTAGTATCAATCTGTAAAAATCGAGCTGCCATTCTAGGGCTCTGCGATAAACTGAACCGATTCTGTTAGCGACATAAACGATCTTTTCAGGGTTTCCGCTCACTCCGGGCGCGCCAAAAGTTTCTGGCAAAGATGTGTTTACCAGAGCTTCTAATTTTTTGAAAACCATGGAGGCCGAGTAGAGTTTTTCAGGGACATACTCACCGATAAACTCCACTGGCTTTAAAGTTCTAGCTTCCAAAACAACTTTGTGTCGCCAGTCCTGTTTTAGATTCTCACTCGATCTTATTTCTCGCAATAGCGCCTCACTGAAAAGCAGATATTCCCACGCTCTTGGCTTATCGATTATCAGTCGGAGCTCTGGCCCGCTCAACGAATTGAATTTTTCCGCAAGGATGTCCATCCCAGCCACTCGCATCCTTAGTGATAGTGCATCTGCAAAAAGATATGCCAGTTGTGTTCGCAGAATCGTCACAATTTCTTGTGCTAAGTCAAACGAATACACCCACGTCTTTCCACCGTCACGGAGGCTAGAGACGAATTTGAAAAGGTCCGTCGAATCGACCACTTGTTGAAAGTTGGCCTTTGGATTATCCTTCCACATTGGAAGCATGTCGATGATGGACCGCAGGGCAAAAACGTATATTGGTATCCCTTTGGCCCTTGCTGTTAGGTATTCAAGATTCGTCACGGACTTTCCGTGCTGATCCGTTGATCCGTACCTATTTCCAATGATTAGGACAAATACGTCCGCCCTAGCCTCGACTGCCTTTCGGCAATTATCTATATTGGCTGATCCAGGATCGATTGGGAACGACGGGTATTCCGAAAGAACGGGATCAAACCCTGCATGTTCTAGATAGGCCTGTAGATCTGCTCTTACCTGCCGCAGGTCGTAACAAGTGGAGCTTACGAAAATGGCAGGCTTCCTCATCTCTTATGGAATGCTGCTTTCAATTTAAGATTACTCGCCATTTAGCACTATCAAAACAAACCATTCTGCCGCTAGCTGCTCCCAACACCGCTCGCTCCCTTTCGGCAAGCCTGGGTAGATCTGTTTGCCGGTTCCAGGATCAACCGGCCCAGCGTAAAGGCGGCGGACCACCGCTACCTGCCGGGTCTAAGGCAATCGTAATTCCCGGCGGTGGAACAGGCAACCGAAGCGGGATCGAAGAAGCATTTCCGAGGATCGTTAATGACGCCATCCTCCACGCCGTCGAGCCGGTCACAAGCGGCCATCACTGTTCCGGCCAACCAGCGAAACTTCGCAGTTGAGATGTGATCTTTCGGTGTCCGTTCAGTTGTTGCGAAATTCCACAGGGTGCTTTCGTGCACGCCGGTCCGGTTGTTAGCTGGCGCACCGGCTACGATGCCGTCATTGTCATCACGGTGACGTTGAGCTTCCATCCAGGCCTGTTCGCCGCCCGTGGAGCATCCGGCGAAGTAGCTATGCTTGGCGGAGCTTCCATAGAACGCTGCGACAAAGCTCTTTGCTTCCCAACGGCCGGGCCGGCCCACAAAGACAGTCGCATCTTGTCCGGGCGCTACAGCCATTCCCATGTCCGTGTTTGAGACGACATAGTCGGCGCTCGAGCCCATCGGCCAAGGCGCTGTGAGCCAGATTGCCGGCAAAGCCTCCGTTTCCGTTCCTTCCAGACGCCCGTTCCGGTATTCTTCGGGCATCCAGACTCCATGCGTATCGCGGAATCGATTGAGGGGTGAAGAACGGCGGCCATGCGGCAGAATGGCGGCAGGCAATGGAGAGGCTTCCCTTTTTCAGGGAAAAGATTGCCTGATCGGAGAGTCTGTGTTTGCCAATCTCAACTGCGGGTCTAGCCAGGCTGGCGACTTACTCGCAGTTACCGGCGGCGAACGGGGGACAGCAGGCCAGTAAAGAAATGGCCATTGCAGCAATCCGCGCAAACAGACTCACATAATGAGACGTACGCCCCCCAAGTCTGCAATCTGATGCGGAAAACGGTCTCCCGGAGTGCCGATGAACATGTAGTTCTTGGGCACCGATAGGCGGCGGGACAGGCGTTCAATTAACTCAGGGCCGAAGTTTCCGTGAACCAGCACCAGATCGATCCGGATCGCCGGATAGATTGTATCGATGATGCGAAGCTGCTCCGCCAAGCCGGCCGGTATGTCTTCCTCGCGCTCATAACAGTGGACAATCTTCAGTTGATTCGTCAGTTCATTGGTTAATACGTACACGGCGGCGCGGTTCAACGCGGCCAGATTATCCCCTTTTGAGAAGTAAACCACCTGGAAGCGATTAATGCGCTGAATTGCTCCCGTAAGGCGCTTAGTAAGCTGTTGATCCGTTGAGCCGATCCTTTCGAGAATATCGCGCGTGATCGCCAGTGCTGCCTTTAGCAGTTGCACCCTGGTAAACATCAGCGCCACGGCGGCCGCTGCTACCAAGAAGAAGATCGCAAAGATTTCCAAATCCTGCGGAGCCAGCAGAACGTTGCCCGCCAGCGCAATCAGCACCGCGCAAAGCCCGGTTAACACGGCCGGCCATTTCGCACGGACGTTTCTCGGAAGCCGCGCACGTTTCACTTTCAACAGCATGTTTCCGACAGCGAAGAGCGACATGACACCAAGGAAAGACAGCGTGTAAACTCCAGCCAGCACCTCCACCTGTCCGCCGCTGATGAAGAAAATGGAACAGCACAGCACGAAGAACAGGAGGATGATCCAATGGTTGGTACCCCGGCGCTCGTTTTGCTGCAGAAGAAACTGGGGTAAACACCGGTCCAGGCTCATACGGCGTATCAGGCCTGTTACGCCAACATATCCGGTCAGTACGGCTCCCGACAAGACCAGTGCCGCGTCCAGACTGACCATCTTTTGAAGCCACCGGCCCGACGACAGCAGCCCCATCTGCGCCAGCAGATCGGTCTGGTGCAGCTTAACCGCTTCTATCGGCAGCAGCCCTTGGGCAAGCAGGCAGATAAGCGGATTGAAGAGGGCGACAGCGATCCACATATTGCGCAGCGTCTTGGGAAAGACGCCATCTTTCTGTTCTTCTATAAAATTTGCTGAACTCTCGAATCCGCTGATCCCCAGCATGGCGGCGGAAAAGCCAAAGAAGAGCGCCGGACCAACTCCACCGGCTGGAGTCGTGGACCAATTAGCGAGAAGAGTCCCCGGATGACCGATCACCGCCCAGGCCGAGGTCGCGCTTAGAATCGACAGCGTTCCGATGTGGAAAGCGAACAGGCCCAAAGCAACTACTGCCGATTCGCCGATCCCGATCAGGTTCAGCACGGCAAAGAATGCTAGAAGTCCAACCGTCGCGAGGCCAATATTGATATCTGACCAAAGATTATGGGCGTAGCGGATTGCTTCATATGCGCTAATCACGGCCGTGGCGACGTAAGAGAGGATGGTTAGGCAGGCAGCCACCGAAGCTTTGGCCTTAGTGGTTGTGTTCAGCAGTACGTTGTAAGCGCCGCCATTCAGCGGCAGGGCAGAGCCCACCTCGGCATAAATGTTGCGGAATAAATACAGGACCGCGGCCACCAGCGCCAGCGCCAGCGGGGCATAAACGCCGGCATAGACCGTGCATAACGCCGCAACGTACAGGCAGCTGGATGTAATGTCGTTACCGCAAAGCGCGGTCGCTTTCCATTCGCCTAGCTTGTGCTGGGGGCTCGAATCCAGGCTGTGGATCTGGACTACCGGCTGATGCAGATCGTCGATGCGCTCCGCGGCGCCCCAGCCTGGAAACTCCCACTCCTCTTCCGAGGATGCTTCAATCATCGTCCGCGTCCGGTTATTGCCATGCTCTTTAGCTGTATCTCACATCATCAAGACTGACATGGTACGTCTGGAGCGTTGGAAAATACGGAACTACTGAAGTTCTGAGACGCTGGAGACATTCAGTTCCGGATTTGTCACCCGGCAATCCACTCGAGCTTCAGCGTCTTTTCCTCGCCAGCCAAGGCGAGCAGTTCGGGATCGCCAGTGATTAGCGGCAAGCCACGATTCATGGCCGTAGCTGCCGCAAAAGCGTCTGCATACGAGATCGCATACCGCGCTTTCAGGTGCGCCGCCTGCATGACGAGCTGGTCGCTGGCCGCGATCGTCGAAACACGGGAGCGCAGGTTGCGGAGGACCCGCTCGCCGTAATCGACGTCCCTGGCTTTTACCGAAATGTAGAAAATTTCACCTAAGTTGATGATGTTGATAATCAGGCCTCGCTCCCGGCGGTCAGCTGCGTCGAGCAGCGAGCGCACTCTTTCTGCGGCAGGCTGCTGACCTTTCAGCCACGCCATGATCGCCCAGGCGTCCAGCACCAGATCGGGCATCCTAAGACCGGCGCTGGTCCTTGCTCAACTCGGCTGCCTTTTCCTGCCGCAAAAAGCCCAAAACATCGACGTCGGCGAGCGAGCCTTCCAGGCTGTCGAGCGGCTCAGAGGGGGGGTACCTCGTCTCGGAAGCCCACGCCTCCAGTGCCTCGTGTACCGCTTCCTGAACGCTGACCCCACGCATGGCAGCAACGCTCTTGAATCGCCGGACATCCGCCTCTGCTAACCGTACCGACAACATTCTGAGCTGATTGCTTGTATGCATGTCAACATTGTAGCGTTAGGTTGAGGAGCTGGCAACTGCTCTGCTAAAACAACCGGGGGCATCCGGAGCCTTAGTTTGACCAATCAGCAAGCACCCGGACAAATTGGATCGGTCAGCCGCCTTCGCCATCCATGCGTGTTTCGACAGAATTGAGCTTCGGACGCTGCCAGAGCGCCCGAAGTTGTAATCAGAACATCTTATTGTCCGCGCTGCGCCTGCTTTCGGAATGGCATCACAGGCTCAACATCCCGTTGGATTGCAGGAGAACGGGTTCGACATCCGTGCTGGTGCGGGGTGATGCGGCTCCGCCTCCAGCAGGCGCTCCAAAGGCTATGTCACCCGAAGCTTTGGCCCCTTCCAATTTCCACTTGCCATTCTCGAACTTAATCTCGAGAGCGCGAAATCCGAAGCTGACCGCAAACTGTCCTTTGTAAGTAACAGCCGAGGATTTCGAGCCGCCGGCGGTTACTCCGACTTTTGCGCCGAGCATCGCCTGGATATTCGGTACATCGACAGCCAATTCCTCATTGTGTTCATCGGTGGCAGTGACCGTCACCGAGTCGCTCTTAAGAACGTCGAAGATGAGGTAGGCGCGAGCATCTCCCTCGACAAAGTAGTGGCTCACCAGGCCATTGTTCGTGTTCAGGTCGCCGCCAGCGAGATAGTTACCGGCATCAAGAGGCGGCACTACTGTCGAGGTTACATTCGCAAATGTAAACTGCACCGCTCGGGCCCTGCTATAAGCGCCCGTAAGGCCGGGAGCGGTTGCGCCGAATGCAGCGAGCGCATTCTCCAGAACCTTCAAGCCGACAGAGAGCTGTAATTTGTCAGATTGCCGGCCTTGCACGTCCGCTGCAGGCTGCGGAGCTAAAGGTGCCGGCTCAGGAAGAGTTCCCTTCCAGACGGAACTCAGTTTACCCAACCACTCCGTATTCTTATCTCTGCCTACGATATCTAGGGGTTCGATGCCTTTTCTGGGTAGCTTGATAACGTTGTAACCAAACTTATTTAGGAAGGTAATACTCGGATCTTTGCAAATGGCCATAACATGCTCCGGACTATTGGATTTTGCGTTCAGGAGAGCGTCAGGTAAACGAAGCCTACGATAGCTGGCTCCGTAAAGAGAGCCATGCCGTTCTCCTGCTGATATATCCTGCACTTTCACGGCCTAAAAGTAAACCGGGAAATAAATACAGAAGAGGCCTTCGCAGTAGTAGGTGATTAACTAACTAAATTTATCTTTTTACTGAAGTAACGATCTTTTTAGGTTAATGAGGAGGGCGGTTTGGGATGAGATCGGTTTGTAGCACAGGATCGGCAGCCGCAACCCTGGATTCCGGGAACCCGAGTTCTTTACGGACGATGTTACTGCCTTGGGCGATGGCGGTTGCTTTGTAGAAAGCGATTTCGCGATTGCAGCCCTGACGCCCGAAGCCGCAGTCGCTCGATACTATGAGCTGTTCCGCGGGAATGTAACGCAGCGCGCTTCGAATCTGCTCCGCCACTTCCTCTGGACAGTCGGCTTGCAAGGCGCGATGGCTTACCGCGCCGATCGCAATCTTCTTTTTTAAGTCGTTGCGGAAGGGAGCGAACAGATCGAGGTCCTTCTGTCCGCGATCTTTCATTTCGAGAGTCCAGACATCCCCGCGGCAGCGCTCTAAATAGATCTCGATGGAGTTCGCATAGCTGGTGTCTTCCATCACCCGCTGCATGTTCGGGTTTCCCCAACAGGTGTGAATCCAGAGTTCAACATTGTCGAGCCCCTGCACCTCGCGGTTGAACGCATCGATCATAAACTTCACTTCCGAATGATCTTTCCCGAAAGTGTTTGCCATGAAATGGAAGGTCGGTTCTTCGATCTGAATGCAGCGGCAACCGGCATCCCGCAGCGCTAGCAGCTCCGCGTTCATGGCTTCGGCCATGTCCCAGATGACCTGCCGCTTGTCTTTGTAGTGCTGGGTGTGAATGTCGAGGAACAGCGCCATCACTTGCGAACAGCATGTTCCGAACTTGACGGGCTTTGAGGTCCGGCTCTGCGCCATGCGCCAAATCTTCGGATAATCCAGGGGACGGCTCTCGATCTTCCCGACCACGTGAGGCCAGCGCCATCCGGTGTAGATTTCGTTCAGCAGAGTGCCGGGAGGATAGTGCAGCCACGGCGCGGTGGACTCTTCGGGCTGCAAGTAATCGCCTTCAAAACCGGCCCACCGCTGCAGTGGATAGTGGTGCCACGAACGGCCGCCCATGTCCTCATCGAGATGGAAATCACCGTGCGTCACCAGGTCAAGCCCGGCTTTCTCCTGATCGCTGATCACGGTCGTCAGCGCATCTTGAAATTTTTCGCGAAAACGCAGATCGAGCATGCACGTGTCGAGCGGCTTACCCCACATGCTGACGTCGAACCATCTGGGGCGCGGGAAGGATCCGGTGGTGGTGCTGGGAAGAATCAGGTCTTTGGTGGCAGTTAACATTTAGATCGCCCTTTTGAGGAATAGTTCGACAACGCTGACGGAAGCAGCTGGGAATCGCCATTTTACAGGAACAGCGATGGGGAGCTGCTTTTCGACGGGTTTAAAAATCTCCGGCTGATCCTGATTGACGCTAGTCCGAAGATCCGCAGGAGCAATCTCGATCACGCGGCCACTGATTATTTCCCGCCCGGCGATTGCAAGAGTTGCCTCGATTGAGTTCTTGTACTCAAGGTTCAGCACATGCAGGAAGACGCGATCTCCTGTGCGCGACGCAGCGATATCGAGGCCTGACGGAAATGACTTCAGCGCCAAGCCCTGCTCTCCCTTGTTGCGGCCAAACAGCCGCATGATGGAAGCGACCGGCATCAGGAAACTTCGCCCGCGTGGAACGGGCAGTTGCACCGCCATCACGGTCCATCGCGATCCGTTGAAATCAGCCGCGGTCGCGATCCTGACGCGAGCGCCATGCCGCTGATAAATATTCAACGAGCGTGCGTGATAGACCGCCGACAGCCATTCCGAAAGAATGGGGTTGATATTGTGCGGCCGAAGACTGAGGTGGCCTTCCGTGACGGCAATTCCCGCTGGCGATGTTTGTTCGTCGATCACCGATTCGAGTTCCGCAATCCGCGTCTCCACGTTGTTCGACAGCTCAAGCAGCTCGTGCCAGGCTTGCTCCGGATTTGCTTGATAGCGGTTTCCGGCCAATACGCTATCCGGACGCTTGGGGCTCTGGCCCATCATGTGGATCGCGATGTAGTCGAGTTGCTCACCCGCCTGGCGCAGCATATCGCCAGCCCACAGTTGATTGCTGCCGCGGCCTTTGTCACCCCATCCAATCAGCTTTATCGAGGGATCGCGTTGGCGCATGGCTTTGGCAAACTCGATGGTGTGCTGGATGGCCTGCTCTTTCGGAAAAGCTTCCTTTACATAAGAGGTCTCGTTGCCAATCTGCCAGAGCTTCAGGTTGTATGGGTGGCGAACGCCGTTGGCCTTTCGCTCTTTGCTGTCCGGGTCGTTCGCATAGCTCACCCAAGCCGCCGCTTCCTCAGCAGTCCCGGTTCGATCGCCCTCGGGAGTGTGCCGGAACGCCTCGATTCCTTCACCCAGAAAGTTCACGCAATAGAAAGGCTCGGCGCCGACGGCGCGGGAGAACCGCACAAACTCATCTGTGCCCACTCGATTGGTTTCTTTTCCGCCCCAGTCGTAGTTCCGCATCCACGGCCGCTTGCGCGGATCGCCCACGCCCTCGCGCCATTTGTAGTAGCGGCTGAAGTTACCTCCGAAACGCATCGCGCCCGGAGCCAGGTCTTTCACGACTTCGACAAAGTCTTTGCGCCACGCATCGGTGGAGTAATCCCAAGCCGCTTCGCATGAACTATCGGTTGTGCCAAGCGGCTCCATGAATTGCATGTAGAGCAGAGGAGAAATGGGAAAGAGCGGCTTGGGATCGACCACGATTGCGGTTGCCTCGGCGCTTTGCACCGCGCTGGGGTGCAGCGCCGCAGCTGCCGAAAGAGTGCCCGCTTCACGTAACCAATCGCGCCTGGTTTTCATCAGTTCCACTAACATACTCCAAGGCTCGTATGACAGTCTGAAGGCACACTGGTGGTCACGTGAAGCAGCAGAACATCAACAAGGATAAAGGCGGGCACGATCCCCGCTGGCCTGCCATCCTCAACACCATTGCGATCATCGGGCTGTTCCACTCACTCCCGGAGTCGCTATCCCCTGGCCCATGGTGGCTTCTGCCGTCGGTCACGCTTGCTCTATTGTGCGGCGCATTTATCGCGCAGCTTTTGGGAAGGGTCCGGGTGAACTTCATCGTCGGCGTGATCATGCATTCTTTTATCACGGCAGCCGAGGTTTGCTCACTCTTTTTATTAGTTGCCGCGCTGCCGAGCAAACGGCAATCCGCCGGCAACCTTCTTGGTTCCGCCGGCGCACTTTGGGTAAGTAATGTCCTCATTTTTGCCTCCTGGTATTGGAGGCTGGATGCCGGCGGTCCGCACCGCCGGACGCTGCGGGAAGAACACAGCGAGGGAGCGTTCCTTTTTCCTCAGATGACGCTGCCGGCGCAGTCCGGTGTTCCGTTAACGAAGTGGAAGCCGGGCTTTATAGACTATCTTTTTCTGGCCTTCACCACGAGCACGGCATTCTCCCCAACCGATACTCCCGTAATCTCGCGCTGGGCGAAGGCAGTGATGATGGTGCAGGCAACGATATCGTTCGGCGTCATCGCCATACTGGTGGCTCGCGGGATCAGTCTGCTCTAATCCGAAACGATGCCAGAATAGAGCCATGGCGCCGGCCACCACGCATCTCACTGTCGACGAGTACGATCGCCTCTACGGTCATGAGTCCGGCTGGGAGTACTGGTTCGGTGAGGCTCGCCGCAAACCCGTGCCCACATATCTTCATGGGATTCTCCAAATTCTTCTCGGTGACCTTCTCCGTCTCGCAGGATACGTTGCTTCCTCAGAGGCTGAACTTCGAAATATTCCCGATTGGCGCCCCCGGCCCGATGTCTCTGGTGTTCTCGGGGAGGTAGAGGGCAAATACCCCATCAAACCCGTAGATGTGGCTTTTGAAGTTCTATCCGACGATGACGACATTGTGACAAAGTGCCGGCACTACAGCCCCATTGAAATCCCTCAGGTTTTTGTCTTCGATGCCGAGGCGAAAACGATTGACCGCTGGAACGGTCAAGCTCTAGCGCCCGTTATCGATGTAAAGCTGGCAAACGGGGTCACCATCACCGGCGCAACCATTTGGTCACGATTGGAAGAGCGGCGGCGCCAGCAGCCGCCCGCCTCGCAGACGATTTAAACTAGAGCCATGGCGCCGACCACCAGGCAACTCACCGTCGACGAGTACGACCGCCGCTACGGTCATGAGTCCGGCTGGGAGTATTGGTTCGGCGAAGCTCGCCGCAAACCCGTGCCTACATACCTTCATGGCATTCTCGCAGGTCTTCTCTTGGACCTTCTGCGTCGCGCAGGATATGTCGCTTCGGTCGAGGCTGAACTTCGAAACGTTCCCGATTGGCACCCGCGGCCCGATGTCGCTGGTGTTCTCGGTGAGGTAGAGGGCAAATACCCCATCAAACCCATAGATGTGGCTTTCGAAGTTCTGTCCGACGATGACGACATTGTGACCAAGTGCCGGAACTACAGCCGGATCGAGATACCTCAGGTTTTTGTCTTCGATGCCGAGGCGAAAACGATCGCCCGCTGGAATAGTCAAGCTCTGGTGCCTGTGACCGATGTGGTTCTGGCAAACGGGGTCACAATCACCGGCGCAACCATTTGGTCACGATTGGAAGAGCGGCGGCGTCAGCAGCCGCCGGATTCGCGAATGATTTGAAGTGCCCTAGACGCCGCGAGCCGGGCTGGGCGTCTGCTCGCTGTTGTCAAGGCGGCTTCGCTTGGAAGCCATGCCGGCTAGATCGCGCTCCGGCTCCCACACAGCGGGCGCGGCCGGATGATCGGTTTTCTTGCGCTTGCGCCAGGTCTGGAATCGATCCAGATACAAGTAGATGACCGGCGTAATGTAAAGCGTCAAGACTTGCGAAACGATCAGCCCGCCGACCACCGCAATACCGAGCGGACGCCGCGCTTCACCGCCCGCGCCGGTTCCGAATGCAATGGGGAGCGTACCCAGGAGCGCGGCCATGGTGGTCATCATGATGGGACGGAAGCGCTGGATGCAACCTTCAAAAATCGCGTCCTCAGCACTCTTCCCTTCGTTCCGTTCGGCAGCGATGGCGAAATCGATCATCATGATCGCGTTCTTCTTCACTATGCCAATCAGCAGGATGACGCCGACAAACGAGTAGAGGTTCAGATCCTCCCCAAAGAGCAGCAGAGTAAGCAGAGCACCGAGACCGGCGGCGGGAAGACCAGAAAGAATGGTAATCGGATGCACAAAGCTTTCGTAAAGGATTCCGAGAACCAGGTAGATGACCAGCACTGCGATCAGCAACAGTATTCCGAGTCCGCCAATCGACTTCTGGAAGGCCGCGGCGGTTCCCTGGAAGCTGAAGGCCATGGTAGAGGGCAGTCCGATTTCACCGGCTGCTTTCGTAACCAGAGAAGTAGCCTCACTGAGCGAAACACCGGGATCCAGATTGAACTGGAAATTCACGGCCGGAAGCTGTCCGATGTGATTCACGCTGAGGGGCGCCACGCTCTGCTTGACGGTTGCGACGGAGGATAGCGGCACCATTTTGCCGCCGCTCGAACGGAGATAGAGTTGGTTCAGCGCTCCGGGATTGCGTTGATATTGCGGCTGGACTTCCAGGATCACGTCATACTGATCCGACTCCGCCGTAATGGTGCTGACCTTGCGATTGCCGTAAGCGTCGTACAGCGTATTGGCGATTTGATCGGGCGTGATACCGACCGACAGTGCGCGGTTGCGATCGATGTCGACGTCAAGGCGCGGAGTGGCCAAACGCAAGTCGCTATAGATATCCCGCAACTGCGATATGGAGTGGAGTTTCTGTTCTAGAACCGGCGCCCACTTATAGAGTTCCTGTACGTCGGCATCCTGTAGGGCCAAAGAGTATTGCGCCCGGCCTTCGTTCTGGCCAAGGGTTAGCAACGGAGGAATCTGCAGGAACACCATCAATCCCGGAATCGAGGCAAACTGCTGTTGCAGCTGTCCGATAATCGCCTGGGCAGGGGGGCGATTACCACTCTTAAACCGCATGAACATGAACCCGCTATTCTGAGCGCCTCGCGGTGCGCCCGAGCCGAAGTAATCGATATACGGATTCTTTTTAACAACCTTGTTTACCTTGGCTTGCAGCCGCAACATCTCTTCCGCCGAAACGTCCTGCGCTGCCTCGGTACCGCCAAAAGCGAAGCCCTGATCAACGGTCGGCATGAAGCTCTTGGGCATGACGACGAATAGATATAGGGTGACCGCCGTCAGTACGAGGCTAGTGACCAGAGTGATACGGCGGTGTTTCATCACACGCACGAGGGTCCGTCGATAGAAATTATTGAAACCGACGAAGAACCGTTCCGACCAGAGATAAAATTTGCCCGTCGGATGGCTTTCGTGCTTTAAGAAGAGGCTGCACAGCATCGGCGTTAACGTCAGGGAGATGAAGCCGGAGATTAGGACCGCGACAGCGATGGTGACCGAAAATTCTCTCAACAGCCGGCCGATGACCCCACCGAGGAACAACACCGGGATGAACACAGCCACCAGAGATATGGTCATTGAAACGATGGTGAAGCCTACCTCTCGAGCACCGTCGATGGAAGCTTGCATGCGCGACTTGCCCATCTCCATGTGACGCACGATGTTCTCGAGCATGACGATGGCGTCGTCGACGACGAACCCGACGGAAAGCGTCATAGCCATCATCGAAAGCATGTCTACCGTAAAGCCCAGTAGTTTCATCGCGCCAAAGGTGCCGAGTAGCGAGAGGGGCACGGCAAGGCTGGGGATGAGCGTGGCCGAAACGTTACGTAGAAAGAAGAAGATGACGAAGATCACCAGCGTGATAGTCAGGACCAGCGTAAACTTCACATCAGCGATCGATTCGCGGATGGTCACCGAGTTATCGAAGGCCTGCTCGATATTAATGCCCTTAGGCATCGATTGCAGCATGACCGGGAGTAGTGCCTTCACGCCATCAGCCACTTCAACCGTATTTGAGCCGGGCTGCTTTTCGACTGCCAGGATCATGGCATCGCGATCATTAACCCAGAACCGGGACTTGTCGTCGGCAACGCTGGACAGCACGTCTCCTAGTTCACCCAGACGCACGGGACTGCCATTCCGATAAGTCACGATCAAGTTGGCAAATTCAGGCGCGGTGGTCAGCTGGCTATTCGACTGCACAGTGTAAGCTTTTTCGAAGCCATATAGCGTTCCGGCAGGCAAATTCAAGCTGCCGCTCGAGAGCGCCCTGCGGACCTCTTCGAGATCGATCTGACGGGACGCTAGCTTCTCCGGGTCCATCTGGGCCCGGACAGCGAATTTCTTGGAGCCGAACACCTGAACGCGGGCCACGCCATTCACCATTGAGATGCGCTTCGCCATTTTGGTTTCGGCGTAGTCATCCAGTTGGGCTTGCGTCATCGTCTTCGAGGAAACGCCAATGAACAGAATGGGGCGCTCGGCCGGATTCACCTTGGAGTAAGAGGGCGGCGCGGGCATGTTGGTCGGCAGTTTCCCGCTCGCGCGCGAGATAGCGGCTTGCACGTCCTGCGCAGCCGCATCGATAGAGCGGGTGAGATCGAACTGCAAGGTGATGTTCGTCGCGCCGAGACTGCTCGACGAGGACATGCTGTTGATGCCGGCGATGGTCGCGAACTCGGATTCGAGAGGAGTGGCTACTGACGACGCCATCGTGTCGGGGTTGGCGCCAGGCAAGGCCGCGCCGACTTGGATGGTTGGATATTCAACGGCTGGCAGATTGCTGACCGGCAGCGTGACATAACTGAGGATTCCGAAGACCAGAATGGCCGCCATCAAAAGCGTGGTGGTGATGGACCGGCGAATAAAAAGATCGGTAAATCGCATGGGTGCCTCGCTTACAATTCGCCCGTTGCGCCGGAGCCGGTGCTGGAAGGCTCGCCGCTGAGTACCTTCACCTTCATACCGGGCGCCAGGCGCATCTGGCCTTCTGAAATCACTTTGTCGCCATTGGACAAGCCGTCTCCGATGACTGCATCCTCCGACGACTTTCCGCCGCGCACATTACGCAGCACCTTTACCGGCCGCATGGACACGGTCTGATTCTTGTCATCCAATAACCAAACATACTTGCCCTGCGGGCCAGTTTGCACAGTGCGGCTCGGAACCAGGACGCGATCCTGTTCCACTTTCAATTGCGCCTGCACGTTTATGAATTGACCGGGCCACAAGACGTGATCGGCATTAGCAAACTGTGCTTTTAGATTGATGGTTCCAGTGGCTGGATCTACGGTATTGTCGATGAACACGAGCTTTCCGGTTGACTCCGTTGCGTTGTCGTTTGGCGACGCGTGAATGACGAGCGGGTGTTTCGCCTGATATCCCTGCACTTCGCCGAGCATCTGCTCCGGCAAGCCGAAAGAGACATAGATGGGAGCAATTTGCAACAGGGTCACCAGTGTGGTGTTGTTCTCCTGCACCAGGTTTCCGGCTTTGATATCGACTGCGCCCGCACGTCCCGAGATAGGAGCGGCGATATTGGTGTAGCTGAGTTGCAGTTGCGTCTGAGCAAGCCGCGCCCGGTCAGACTTGAGGGAGGCGACCGCGCTATTCACGGCTGCCTTGTCCGCGTCTAGCGAGGCTTGTGCAGCATCGGCGGTGGCGACCACTTGCTCGGTCTGTTCCTTGGAAAAAATACCCTCTTTGGAGAGCGCCAACCCTCTCTGCGCGACGCCCTGGCTTTGCTTCAGCTGCGCCTGGTCTCGATCGACGTTGGCACGCGCCTGGGCCTCCAAGGCCTCGTCCTTCGAAATGTCAGCCTGGATCTGAGCCACCTGGCGCTGCAGCGGCTCGGGATCGATCTCGAAAAGCACCTGGCCCTTGCGGACTTCCTGGCCGCCTTCGAAGCGCACCCGAAGCACCTGCCCGGTGACACGGGATTTGACTTCGACGCTGGCAATCGCTTCGGCCGTTCCCACCGCGGAAACGGTTAAAGGCACGTTGCTGACTTCCGCCGAGACAGTCCTGACAGAAGGCGCGGCCATCATCATGGCCATCATGGGGTTTACTTTGTCCTTCTTTGAGCACGATGCCAGAAGCAAAAGCGCGGACGTGACGAATAGCGGAATACAGGTTTGCAGTATTCTACCGGGAGAACTGGGCCGCATGGAGCGGTATAGAAAACAATGATTCACTGGAAGGAAGCCACCGGGTCCTTAGACTAAATACGAAACGTGCAGGAAAACGTTCCGGCATTCTGAATTCATAACTGTTGCATGCCTACAGCTCAAGCTACGCGCCAGCAAGCCGCTGACCTGCTCGAACAAGCGTTCGGCGCTTCTCATAACATTATCCGGTTAGACGCCGTTCCAGGGCGCGTAAACCTGATTGGGGAACATATTGATTATCACCTGCTGCCGGTTTTGCCCATGGCCATCGACCGCGAGGTGGCCATCGCATACCGGACAAATGGCTTCCGGAACGTGCGCGCAATCAGCGCGTTTGGTGAGCGCCGGATCGAGGTTGCATTGGGGAGCCAGACGCCTGGGGCAGCCGGAGAATGGGGAAATTACGTCCGGGCCGCAGTGGAGGCCGTCTGCAAACATTGGGAGATCGACCGCGGCTTAGATGCGGCTATAGCTTCGGATTTGCCGGTTGCAGCGGGGCTCTCGTCGTCCTCGGCTTTAATGACAGCCCTTGTGATCGCCCTGCTGCGCGTCAATCTTATCGAGCCGACGATAGCCGAATTGATGGAGATTCTGCCCGAGGCCGAATATTTCGTGGGCACGCGCGGCGGAGGTATGGATCATGCCGCGGTGATTGCCAGCCGGGCAGACTGCGCGCTTCATATTCGCTTCGCGCCACTTGAACTTTCTGCCGTGCCGATTCCTTCCACCTGGAGGTTCCTGGTGGCGCACAGCCTTTCGAGCGCCGAAAAGTCGGGGGCACTGCGGGAAAAATACAACCGTTTGAAAGAGGCAGGGCTGCGCGAGCTAGCCAGACGGAATCTGTTCTCATTCCGGTCAGTCCCGGGCGGGGAAAGCCCAAGCGCGAGCGGAGACGCCAGTGACCGGCTGGTCTTCGAGCATGTTGTCGAAGAATCGGCTCGCGTCGATCTGGCCATAGCAGCGCTGTTGCAGGACGATCTCCAGAGCTTCGGCCGCGTACTGCTGGAATCGCATGTGAGTCTGCGCGACAAGCTGCGTATCAGCACGCCCGCCATTGACTCGCTGGTCAAAATAGCGATGGAATCCGGGGCGGCCGGTGCGCGGCTCACTGGGGCGGGTTTCGGCGGATGCGTGATAGTGATTTGCGATGCGGAATCGGCCGAGGGCGTCCGCAGTCGAATGCAGGATCGGTATTATGCAAATCAGGCCGGGTTCGACGCATGGCAGCATCTGTTCTTTGCCGAACCGTCTCCAGGAGCTCTTATTGAACGTTAACCCGATTCATCGCGCTGTGATTCTAGCGGCTGGCCGCGGCACCCGCATGGGAGCAATCACCGAGGAACTTCCCAAACCCATGCTTCCCATCAACGGCAAGCCGATGTTGGAACACGTCATTGGCAGGCTTTCGAAAGCGGGTTTTCGACAGTTTCTGATTGTAACCGGCTTTGGGGGCCAGAAGATTGAGAAGCACTTCAAATCCTCGAAGTACGACATTCAGTTCGCCGTTCAGGAATCGGTGAATGGTACGGCATCGGCCGCCCTGCTGTCGCGCGGTTTCACGGGAAACGATCCGTTCCTGCTGAGCTTCGGGGACATTCTTTGCGACTGGTCTGAATACACGCGCATGATCGAGGTATTCCAGAAGAAACCTGCCGCGGAGGCAATTGTTGCCGTGAAGGAGGTGGACGATCCGTGGCAAGGAGCAGCTGTTTACGAGGTCGGCGGGCGCATCACGCGGATTGTGGAGAAACCGCCTAAAGGCAGTTCCGTCACGCGCTGGAACAGCGCCGGTTTTTATCTTTTCAAGCCGGGACTGTTCACCTTTCTGGATAAGGTGCAGCCCTCGCCGCGCGGCGAATACGAGCTAACGTCGGCCGTCGAGATGATGTTGAGCCACCGTTTGGAGCTTTACATATCGGCAGTGGCGGGCGGCTGGCGAGACGTTGGACGCCCCGAAGACCTGGACGACGCGCGCTCCCTGACCGCTAAGTAGGGACGGTAAGCCGTGCCCTGCGACTCCCGCCTTGCGGTCAGCATCCCTATACAGTGATCTACTCTGCAGAAACGGAACTGGAGAACCCGGCGCCGGAACTACAGAGCGCATCGCCCGGCACGAAGCTGGGGCCGCCCAGCAGGCTAATCGCAGTGTTTCTCTGCGGCGCTTTCGCTTTTCTCGATTTATATTGCACGCAGCCTCTGCTTCCCTTGCTAGAACAGGTCTTTCATGCTGCAAAAGCCAGCGTGGGACTGACCATCAGCGCGTCGACGCTGGGGGTTGCAATCTCGGCGGCGCTGCTGGCCATGTTCGGCGAACGGATCGACCGCAAACGGATGATTACCGGCGCAATGTCGGCGCTGGCAGTTTCGGTTGCTCTTACGGCAACTGCTTCTACGCTGGAGGCGCTCGATTATTGGAGGCTGGTTCAGGGCCTTCTCACGCCCGGTATATTCATCGTTACCATCGCTTACGTTACTGAAGAGTGGAGCGCGGTGCATGTCCCTCGCGTGATGAGCATTTACGTTGCGGGTACGGTGTTCGGCGGGTTTATCGGCCGTTTGACTGGCGGATTCCTGGCAGAGCAACACGGATGGCGGACCATGTTTCTGGTGTTTGGAATTGCAGGAGCGATCGGAGTGTTTCTTACACGCCCGCTGCTGCCGGAACCGACTCCAAAAGCAGCCCGGCCCAAGGGAGAATCGCGGCTCGCGCCGATGCTGATGAATTTGCGCAATCCACGGCTGCTGGCTACCTTTGGCATCGGCTTCTGCATGCTGTTTACCATGGTTTCCGTTTTCAACTACATCACGTTCTATCTTGCAGCCGCGCCGTTTCTGCTTTCGACATCGGCTTTAAGCTGGCTATTTTCGGTCTATCTTGCGGGCCTGGTGGTGACGCTTGCGGCAGGTTCCGTGCTGTCGCAGATTGGATTGCGTCAGGGAATGCTGGCGGCAATTGGACTCTCCTTATCCGGTGTTGCGTTCACGCTTATTCCTTCGCTGGCAGCCGTTTCGATCGGGCTTTCATTGATCAGCTCTGGGGTTTTCATTTCTCAGACGTGCGCCAACAGTTTTCTTCGGGATGCCGCGCCAGAGGGCAGCCGGGTTGCTGCCGCTGGCTTGTATATCTGCAGCTACTACATAGGCGGAACTGCCGGTGGTTTGCTTCCGGGTCTGGCATGGAAGATTGCCGGATGGCCGGGTTGCGCGCTACTCACCGCCTGTTTCCTGGCGATAGCGGCTTTGCTGGCGTTTTTCGGATGGCGCGCGCAGTCCTTGGTGCCAGAACCGATTCCGTTGTAAGAGGGCCTACGGACGAGAGTCAAATTGGAGACAGACCCGTCTGTAAGGTCCTTCTCCTTTCTATTTTGTGTTCCCCAGACTACCGGAGTTTTCGCAGTTTTTGCGATTCGAAGCCAATTGGATTGTCAGAGTTGGTCACGCGGCGGCTGGTTGGTGCTGTTCTGAAAGGGCTGGAACGGCGTTCTGCGATTCGAAGCCAATTTGTTTGTAAGTAATTGGCGGCGTTGGGGTTGACTTGGCTTTTGCGGCTTCACGCCCAGCGTATTTAGCTTTCGCTTCGGCTTCTTTGATCTTCAGGATCTCGGCCTTCGAGGACTCCATAGACTGGCGGTAGCACTGCGACGCGATCTTGGCGGTGAAGACTCCGTACTCGTCGTCGCGGCGCTCTTTCTGCAGCCGCTTTAATTCGGCCAAAGCTTTGTTGAAGACTCGCTCCTGCTGGGCTTAGTAGCGCATGAACAGCGAAAGCTGCTTTTCGACGGTGATGAAATTGTCCTGCTGCATGCTGCCGGACTGGTAGTCGAGCGCACGCTGGATCAGCCAGTGGGATTGCGCCAATTTCAGGACCAGAAGTTCTTCGGTTTCGGTGGCGGGCTGGTGTTCTTCAGTGAGGCGATGGAAGAGAGCTTTGTATTGTTCCTTGTCCTCGCTGGGGAGCACGATGAAACTGCCGGTGAAGCCGTGAGTAGTGCGGTTGGCGCTGGAGGCTTCTTTGCCGGCTTCGGTTTTGGGACCGGTGGAGCGTTGGGAATTGGCCTGATTGGCGGCGACCTGCGCAGGACTGGCAGATTTCGCGAAAGAAGAGGGATGATTGTTCATCGCGAAGACACGATAGCATGCGGAAAAAAGGTTTTGACGTTAAGTTGTTGATAGGAATGAGCAAATAGGTTGTGATTGGGAAATAGAAATTTCGATTTTGGAGAAAATAGGGTCTGTCCCTATTGTTTCGTAAGGACGGAATGGACTTTTGAAGCGCCGGTGCGGCAAGTGTAAGCTTTGTAAGATCAGGAAAACGGGCCTAGAGGGGGAAGATATTGGTTACAGGGAAGGCCTCGCCGGAATTGGAAGACGTCAAGGTCCACGTAAAATTTAAGCTCTTCGCATTGTGGTGTTCGGTGCTGTTCTTTTACATCTATGGAGATTACTTCGAGCTTTATCAGCCTGGGAAATTGCAGGCGATGATCGCCGGAAGAATGGCTATGGGCGTTGTTTCTCAAGGCGTCCTTTTCGGAATGTCCGCTGTGATGGCGATTCCGAGCCTTATGATCTTTCTGTCGCTGGTTTTACCTTCACGAGTGAATCGTTGGTTGAATATGGTCCTGGGCGCGGCATATTCAGCAGTCATGATTCTGGCGATCCAGGGCGCTTGGCATTTTTACGTCTTTTTCGGAGTAATTGAAATTATGCTTACGTCACTAATCGTCTGGTATGCGTGGACCTGGCCTAAGCGGGCGTCAAGTTAGGGACTGCACTTATATTGCGGGTTGGCTAAAGGGTTTAACGCCAGGCCGCTGAATAAAAGCTTGCTGATGGAGAGGCCGTTGATTGAATTGCATCACGGTCAGCGATGAATTCGGCGGAACTCCACAGGCCGTCACGCTGTGCGTAAGATCCATCGGGATCCTTTATTGGATCGGGCCAGCAATAGTCGCTTCCGGAGAAGCAGTTCTGGAGGCCGCCAACGCTGGGCGCAGGGAGATGACGGCGAAGCGCTATTAATGCCGAAGAGTGCCGGGGTGTATAGCTAATGTTCTGCTTGGGGCTGCACTGCTCCCGTGAGGAACTGACCAAAGTTCGGGGTAGGACTGAGTCGAGGAATCTGTGCTCTTAGACGTCGAGCTGCGCCCGATGCTCCCGGTACAGGCCGGAGTACAAACCGCTGTATCCCTGAAAAATCACCCTCAATCGCAACCCCCTTCGATGGCCATTCTGGAATATTTCTGTCTTCGGGAGAAAGAATCCCGGCCCAAGCAGCCCGCAGAAGCTCAAATTTGTCCACGCCCGATTGAGTTTCCAAATTCAAACTCCCGCCGCTCGGAGGTTGCTGAGACCGATAAGAAGGTCGAGGGACTTTCAAGTGCGTCCTTCCCGGAAATCGTTCAGACGAGTCAACTGCCAGCGGAGATGGAATTTTGTTGTCGTAATCGCTCACTGAGATTCGCAGTTAACATGAATTGCGACAACGGCAAAATTTATCTACTGACTGCGCAGCAGCGGATCACGAACGTGACCACATGTCACTTCTCTTCTGGCGGTGAGGGTGAGATTCGAACTCACGGAACCCGTGAAGGTTCAACGGTTTTCGAGACCGCCGCTTTCGACCACTCAGCCACCTCACCGCGCGGGCCGGGCACTTCGTCCAGAATAGCAAGCGCGAGGGCTTACTTACCAGCCCAGAACTCGCGCGAAAATGAGCGGGGCGGCGATGGAGGCGTCCGATTCAACCAGGTATTTCGGCGTGTGGATGCTCAACTTTTCCCAGGTAATCTTCTCGTTGGGAACCGCTCCCGAATACGAACCGTAGCTGGTGGTGGAATCGCTGATCTGGCAGAAGTAGCCCCACAGCGGCGTGTCTTCGCGCTCCAGATCTTGCCTCAGCATAGGCACGACACAGATCGGGAAGTCGCCCGCGATACCGCCGCCAATCTGAAAGAAGCCGATGGACGCATCTTTCGAGGTTTTGGTGTACCAATCGGCGAGCGAGGCCATGTATTCGATACCGGTTCTAACGGTGTGAACGTTCTTGATATCGCCCGAAATGCAGTGGCCCGCGTACATGTTGCCCAGGGTGGAATCCTCCCATCCGGGAACGAAGATGGGCAGGTTGCGCTCCATTGCGGCGAAGAGCCAGGAGTCTTTAACATCGATCTGAAAGCTCTTGCGGAGATCGGGCGATTGCAGAATGCGATAGAAGAACTCATGCGGGAAATGCCGACGCCCTTCGCTATCGGCGGCGGTCCATTCTTTCAGAATCACGCCTTCGATGCGGCGCATGGCTTCCTCTTCGGGAATGCACGTATCCGTGACACGATTCATATGCCGCTCGAGCAGAGCCTGTTCGTCTTGGGCGCTCAAGTCGCGCCAGTGCGGAACGCGTTCGTAGAAATCGTGCGCGACCAGATTAAAAACATCTTCTTCGAGATTTGCTCCTGTACAGGAGATGCCGTGAATTTTGCCGGCGCGGATCATCTCTGCGAGCGATACGCCCAACTCCGCCGTGCTCATAGCGCCGGCGAGCGTCAGAAACATTTTTCCGCCTTCATCCAAATGCTTGATGTATCCTTCCGCGGCATCTACCAGCGTGGCTGCATTGAAGTGACGGAAGTGGTGTTTGATGAACGTAGAAATAGGTCCAAGACTCATTGCCCTTCTACGGTAACGTCATTGCGATTCGAGCGGCATGTAAAGCAGCTTGCCGCCGCGCTCCCTGGTCAGCAAAGCGGCCTATCCGGGTTTCAGCGAGTTCATGACATCCTGCAATTGCTGAACAGTTTCGACGACCCTGCGATTCACGCTGTAAATTGCATCGCCGGTCTGAAGATCGGCGCCGGAGAACGAAGAGTCATTCCGGCGGGCAGCAATCACCACGCCGGAAGGCCGGCGAAGATCGGGGAGCAGCTTGATCACTTCCTTGGTGATATCGAGACCTAGAATACCCAGTTGGGGATCCAGATTCTTTTCTGGATCGACAAGTTCAGCCAAGGCGTCGAGTTCGGCTCCCGATCTTTCTTCAGCGAGCACCGGCAGGTCGAGCTGATTCTCGCCGCGCTGCACGGTCAGAGTCACTTGCGTTCCGGGATGTAAGCGGGAGATCTTCGATTCAAGTTCATGCAGATTGTTGATTGACCGGCCATTAATCGCTGTGATGATGTCGTCGGCTTTAATGCTGCCGTGATCGGCCGCCCGGTCCGGTTCGACATTCGAAACAATTACTCTATGAATCCGTTCGAGATTCAAACCTTCGGCCATCCCGGAGGTAATGGTTTGCGCCACAAGGCCTAGCTGCGCCCGATGCACATGGCCCTGCGTCTTGAACTGCGTGAAGATGAACGTGTAGTCCTGACCACTTTACCGTCGGCGTCTATCAGCGGGCCACCACTGTTGCTCGGATTGATAGGCGCATCGGTTTGTACGTAGGCCATGGGATCGTCCGGCTTCACCTGTCTGGAAACCGCGCTCACAACGCCGAGACTCACTAAATGGTCCAGGCGCCCATCGGGTTCCCGAGTGCGAGCACTATCTCACCCTGCTTCAATGCATCCGAATCACCGAAGACGAGAAAGGGCAAATTGCCGCGGTCGATGCCCACCACCTTCGCCGTGAGCGGCTTGTCCAGACTGCGGTCTCCTCCTTCGCGAGATTCCTGTCCGGTACGGGGATTCAATTGGACTTTGACGCTGTGCGAGTTTTTATACAACGTGAGCATTGTTGAGAATAAAGCCGTCGGGGCTAAGAATTGTTACTCTTTGACAGATAGTCTCCCGGCTTGATAGTCCGCATTCGAATTCCACGAAGACAGCTAGGCCCAGCCGCGGCTCCTTCGCGCAAGCTGGGGGCTTCGGCGACGGTCGCAGCGGGCATTCTCATCAGCCGCATTTCAGGGCTGCTGCGCGAGAGCCTAACTGGACACTTCTTTGGAGTCAATACAGTCGCGGCCGACGCCTTTCGGGGCGCGATCCGGATTCCCACGCTGTTGAATAATCTTTTCGGCGAAGGTGTGCTTTCGGCTGCGTTCATTACGGTTTACTCGAAGCTGCGGGCGACCGGCTACGATGACGAGGCGGAAGACCTGGCGGAGGCGGTATTCGGGGTTCTCTCCGTGGTGTGCGCCGCACTGGTGCTGGCCGGCGTTTTGCTTGCGCCGGTTCTGACCCGAATTATTGTTCCCGGCTTCGGCCAGGAACGGCACGACCTTACGGTTCAGATTGTCCGCATTCTGTTTCCAGGCGCCGGGCTGGTGGTTTTAAGCGCGTGGTGCCTGGGAGTACTCAATAGCCATCGGCAATTTCTGCTGTCGTATACCGCGCCCGTGGCGATGAATGCGACGATGATCGCGGCTCTGCTTCTATTCGGAAGAGGCATGGCACAGAACCGCCTAGTGCTGTATCTGGCCGGAGCTTATGTGGTGGGCGGCGGTATGCAATTTCTGGTTCAATTGCCTCGGGTGCTGCAATTGCTGCCAGCATTCCGGCCGGCGTTCGAGCTTACGTCTGAAGCTATGCGGACAGTGTTGCGGAACTTCGGACCGGTGTTTCTGAGCCGCGGGGCAGTACAAATCAGCAGCACGGTCGATTCGATGATTGCGAGTTGGCTGCCAAGCGGAAGCGTGGCGGCATTCGGCTATGCGCAGGTGATTTCGGTGCTGCCGATCAGCCTGTTTAGCATGTCGGTGGCGGCTGCCGAACTGCCGGCACTTTCGAGCGCAACCGGCACGACCGAAGAAGTAGCGGCGGTGTTGCGCAAGCGTCTAACAGCCGGCCTGCAGCGCATCGCTTTCTTTGTAGTTCCATCCGCGGTAGCATTTCTGGCGCTCGGCGATATAGTGGCGGGCGCAATTTTTCAATCCGGCCGCTTCACGCATACAGGCACGCTAGAAGTCTGGGCGATTCTGGCTGGCTCGTCGATAGGCTTGCTTGCCAGCGCGCTGGGGCGGCTCTATTCATCGGCGTTTTACGCGCTTCTGGATACCCGGACGCCACTGCGCTTTGCGTTGATCCGCATCAGCCTGACGATTGTGCTTGGATATCTGTGCGCTCTTCCGCTGCCGCGCGCGCTGGGCGTCGATCCCCGCTGGGGAACGGCTGGCTTGACCGCCTCGGCGGGCGTCGCGGGGTGGCTGGAATTCAGTCTGCTGCGCCGCGCCTTGAATGAGCGCATTGGAAAGACCGGCGTGCCTATCTATGACGCCGTCCAGCTTTGGCTGGCGGCTTTCGTTGCCGCAGTACCAGCCTATGGTTGCAAACTGCTGTCCGGGCCCAATCATCCTCGCTTGCTGGCACTGGTGGCCCTGCCCATTTACGGCCTTGGTTATTTTGGATTGACCTATCTGCTCAACATAGAAGAATCGCGCAACACGATAGCGGGCATTATTCGCAGAGTCCGGCTGTAATCACCGCAATCGTCTTCTCTTCTTCGGAAGGCAGGACATGCACAGCAAAAGCGCCCAGGAAGCCGAGCTGGCTGACCACCTGCTGACGGAAGGTTGCGGCGTGCTCGCCGATCCCCCCTGTAAACACCAGCGCATCGAGTCCGCACAGACTGGCCGCCATTGCACCGATCGCTTTTCTCACCTGATAGGCGAACACACGCAGCGCCAAATCTGCGAGGCTGTCGTCACGCCTGGTTCGTTCCATCTCGCGCATGTCGCTGGTGCTGCCGGCGACGCCTAGAAGACCGCTCTGATGATCGAGCAGGTCTTCCAGCTTGTCAGCTCCGTTATAACCATGCCGCAGTAGAAAGACAAGTACCCCCGGATCGAGATCGCCAGTTCGCGTTCCCATCATGATGCCGCCGGTGGGAGTCAATCCCATGGTGTTGTCGACAGAGCGGCCCTGGTGGACGGCTGTTATGCTGCAGCCCCCGCCCAGATGCGCAACTATTAAGCGCTGCGGCAGATCAGCTAGCTGTTCGATTACCGATTGAACTGACAATCCATGAAAGCCATACTTTTCAACTCCCATCTCACGGATTTTGCGGGGCAGCGGAATAGTGCGGCTGACATCGGGCATGCTGCGATGGAAGGCGGTGTCTAGGCAAGCCGCTTGCGGAAGACCGGGGTAATTTTTTCGTGCTTCGGCAACAATCTCCAATGCGACCGGCACGTGCAAAGGAGCGAATTGGATTGCCTGGTTCAGATTCGCGATTACTTCGTCCGTAATCAGGACGTGGTCGCGGACTTTGTTTCCGCCATGGACGATGCGATGGCCGATCGCTTGCGGCTCCGGTACGCTGCTTTTCCGCATGACCTCCATCGCCTTTTGCAAGGCCGCGCGAGAGTCCGGCATAGCGATTTGCAGAGTCTGCTTTTCGCCGCCGCCTGACTTGAACCAAAACTGGCTCTGCGGCTTTCCCAGCTGCTCGGCTTCACCTTCACAGAGAAGTACCGGCTTGCCAAGTCCCATCTCATAAAGTCCGAATTTGAGCGATGAAGATCCGCAATTAAGCGCTAAAACAATTCGTTTGGAACGGCTCACTTCCACTGCCATTTCCAATCCCGGACTTCGGGCAGATCTTGGCCATGCTCCATTACATATTCTTTATGCCTCTGCAGATTGGCTTCCAGCCACCTGGTGGTCTGCTCGCGCAGATGCTGCAGCCGGGGAATGCGAACAATGGCGTCATGGGTAAGAGTAAAGCGATCCATCTGATTCAGCACTGTCATGTCGAAGGGCGTAGTTGTGGTGCCCTCTTCTTTGTAGCCGCGGACATGCATGTTGGCGTGGTTTTTGCGTTTGTAGGCTAGCCGATGGATGAGCCACGGGTAGCCGTGAAAGGCGAAAATTATGGGTCTATCGACCGTAAACAGCTGGTCGAACTGTTCATCGGGGAGCCCGTGCGGATGCTGGCTGGGAGGCTGCAACGTCATAAGATCGACGACATTGACAACACGCACTTTGATATCCGGCATGAGCTTGCGCAGTTCCATAACTGCGGCAAGGGTTTCGAGCGTGGGCACGTCACCTGCGCAAGCCATGACAACATCCGGTTCGCCCTCATCGCTGGCCCAATGGAACGTGTCGACGCCCTTCGTGCAGTGGCGGATAGCCTCGTCGATATTTAGCCACGTCGGCGCCATCTGCTTGCCGGCGATGGTCAGGTTGACGTATTGCTGACTGCGGAGGCAATGGTCGATCACCGACAGAAGCGTGTTGGTATCCGGAGGCAGATAGACGCGAACGATGTCGGCCTTCTTATTTGTTACGTGGTCGATGAAGCCTGGATCCTGATGGGAAAATCCATTGTGATCTTGACGCCAAACATGCGAGGAAAGCAGATAGTTGAAAGAAGCGATTGGCTTGCGCCAAGGCAAGCCGTTTGTCACTTTCAACCATTTCGCATGCTGATTAAACATGGAATCGATGATGTGAATGAACGCTTCGTAGCAAGAGAAAAAGCCGTGGCGGCCGGTAAGGAGATAGCCTTCCAGCCAGCCCTGGCACATGTGTTCGCTTAGGACTTCCATTACGCGACCGCGCGTGGATAGGTTTATGTCCACCGGCTCCCGTTCGGCCATCCACTCTTTTCCGGTGAACTCGTAGATGGCGTCCAAGCGATTTGAGGCCGTTTCGTCGGGTCCAAAAACGCGGAAGTTGCCGGCGTCCGCATTCAGCTTAGCCACATCGCGGAGATAGCGGCCCAGCACTCGCGTGGCTTCCGATTCGGGTGTTCCGGGCGAATCCACCTCAACGGCATAATCGCGGAAGTCTGGGAGCACCAGAGGGGTCAGCAGCTCACCGCCATTGGCGTGCGGATTCATCCCCATGCGGCGCTGCCCTTTGGGCGCCATCGCGGCAAGATCTTCGCGAAATCGCCCGTCCCGATCGAATAGCGTCTCCGGCTTGTAACTGCGCATCCAGCTCTCGAGCATCCGCAGGTGCTCAGGGTTGCTTTGCACGCCAGATAGCGGGACCTGATGGGCGCGCCAGGTGCCTTCCACCTGCTTGCCATCGACCTCCTCCGGCCCGGTCCAACCCTTGGGTGTTTTCAGTATCAGCAGCGGCCAGATGGGGCGTTCAGTCTCGCCTGTATTGCGAGCCCGATGCTGAATGGCAGCAATCTCTTCCGCCATTTCGTCCAGCACAGCCGCCATCTCGCGATGCATGATTCCAGGATCATCGCCGGCCAGCAGCCGTGGAGCATAACCGTAACCACGGAAGAGTTGCAGCAACTCTTCTTCAGGAATGCGCGCCAGAACAGTGGGATTGGCGATTTTATAACCGTTCAAATGCAGGATTGGGAGCACCGCGCCATCGATGGCCGGATTCAGAAACTTGTTCGAGTGCCAGCTGGTTGCAAGTGCGCCGGTCTCGGCCTCGCCGTCGCCGACAATGCAAGCGGCGATCAGGCCGGGGTTGTCGAAAACTGCGCCGTAGGCATGCAGCAGCGAGTAGCCCAGTTCGCCTCCCTCGTGAATGGAGCCGGGCACTTCGGCGGCCACATGGCTGGGAACCCCATAGGGCCAGGAGAACTGCCGGAACAAACGCTGGATGCCATCTTTATTGCGCTCCACCGCGGGATAGCGTTCCGTGTAAGAGCCTTCCAGATAGGTGTGCGCCACAATGCCCGGGCCGCCATGCCCGGGACCGATGACATAAATCATGTTGAGGTCGCGCTCGCGAATGAGGCGATTGAGGTGGGTGTAGATGAAATTGAGGCCCGCGGTTGTGCCCCAGTGACCCAGCAATCTAGGTTTGATGTCGTTTGTGGACAGGGGCCGTTCCAGGAGCGGGTTATCTTTCAGGTAGATCTGGCCGACCGTGAGGTAGTTGGCTGAGCACCAGTATTCATGGAGCCGCTGTACTTCTTCCGTGCTGATTGTTTCCGCCATCTGGCCTCGGCTTATATTGTCGCGCCAGCTTGCATCAATTGCTCTGCCTGGCGGAGCGCTTCGGGTGTGATCTGGTCTCCTGAGAGCATGCGTCCGATTTCCCGGGCCCGCTCTTCACGCAACAGCTCGGAGACTTCGGTGGTGACGCGGCCCTTGCGCTCCTGTTTCGCGACGGCGTAATGGTGATCGGCAAATCCGGCGATCTGGGCCAGATGGGTTACGCAGATCACCTGATTGTTCTTGGATAGCGCCTTTAAGCGCCGTCCCACTGCCGCTGCAGCCGCTCCGCCTACGCCGGCATCGACTTCATCGAAGACCAACGTCGCGGGATTCGACTGCCGGTGATTATCGCCCGAGGTGCCCAGAGCTGTCTTCAGGGCCAACGCGATACGCGACAGTTCACCGCCGGAGGCGATTTTGTCCATGGGCTTCAGTTCTTCGCCGCGATTGGGCGATACCAGGAAGGCCAGCTCGTCGATGCCGTGACTGGTCCAACTGCCGCGCGCGATCGCGACTTCCAACCTAGTACCCGCCATAGCTAGGGATTTCAGTTCGCTCTGCACCTGCTTGCTTAAACGCTGTGCTGCCGCTTTCCGCTTCTCGCTGAGTTCTTCAGCCTGACCCTGGTAGTGAGCCGCCTGTTCAGACAATGTCTTCTCGAGAGCTTCCCGGTGCTCGCTCGCGTTCCCGATCTCGTCGGCTTTCCGCGCTACATCTTCGCGAAAGACCAGGATTTCATCGAGAGTGCCGCCGTACTTGCGCTTTAATTTATCTAACGCCGCAAGCCGGTTCTCGATGTCCTCGAGCCGATTCGGGTCGCCTTCGAGTTTGCCCACATAGTCGCGCAGATTGTAAGTGGAATCTTCGAGCAGCACCGCGGCCTGCTTCATCGCGTCCGCCGTGGACGCCAGGCTTGCGTCGATGCGCAGCAGTTCCTCCACGCGCTTTATGGCCACCTTTAGCTGGGTTGACGCGCTATCCGGTGCGCCATAGAGCGATTCGTAGGCGGCGTTAGAGCTCTCCTGAAGACGGGTCATGTTCTGCTGGATTTTTCGTTCGGCATCGAGTTCCGCATCTTCGCCCGGCTTCGGTTGGACGGTATCGATTTCATTCCGCTGAAAGGTCCAGAGGTCGAGCAGCCGCAGCTTCTCGCCTTCATCTTCGGCCAGCTTTCGCAGCCTATCGCCGCTTTCCCGCCACTCGCGAAAGGCCCGTTCTACGGTTTGCAGCAATAGTTCAACATCGGCATAGCGGTCCAAAATCATGCGCTGGGCCGAGGTTGCGAAAAGCGACTGCTGCTCGTTCTGGCCGTGGATATCGCCTAGCTGAGACGCCAACTGCCGCAGGAATCCTGTTGTAACCGAACGATTGTCAACGAAGGCGCGTGACTTGCCTCCGGCCAAGATTTCCCGCTCCACGATGAGATCTTCTTCGGCAGTGTGTTCAATACCGGCCTGGTCGAGGAGAGCTTTGAATTCAGGCGTGTTGGGAACGCTGAAGATTGCTGAGACCCGGGCTTTTGACTGGCCGGTGCGGATCATCTCGGCCGAAGCGCGAGCTCCCAGAATCAGGCCCAGAGAATCGACCACAATGGATTTTCCGCTTCCAGTCTCGCCAGTGAGAATGGTCAGACCCGGGCCGAAGCGGATTCGGGCCTGCTCGACAACGGCGTAATTTTCGACGGTGAGCTCCAACAGCATCCCCACCAAATTATAGAGGGCGGTCTCGATTCGAATTTTGTTTCCAGATGTTTGAAGCCTCGCACGAGTTTCGTGCGTACTACTTATGGGAATCGCCATGGGAGCTAACAGCACCGCGTTTTGCCGGCCGATGTTACTGCTTTCATTGGCCAGCGTCCTGGTGGTTCCGGCCGCTGGAGCAGCCGATGCCACGATGCAGGCGGCGGAGGTGATGAAGCGAGTCGCGCAGAACCAGGATCGCGAGCAGAAGGAACGCGAGTCATTCGTCTACGAGGAGCACGTTCGCATCGCAACGCGCTTTAAGAATGGGAAACTCGCTCGCGAGGAACGGTCCGATTACCTGGTGACACCAACAGCCAAAGGCACCATCCGGAAGCGAACCGCAATTGAAGGCAGGTATGCTCGCAAGGGGCATTACATCAATTTCAAAGGAGAACCGGCGCCGGAAACCGGAGGCTTGGATAAAGGACTGGTCTCTAGCTTCCGGGAGGATCTGCTGGATAAGAAATCAAAAGACAGCATGGGAAGCGGCCTTTTCCCTCTGACAACCGAAGGACAGAAGGACTTGCAGTTTGAGATGGTAGGCGGGACGGTGATTGATGAACGGCCTGCCTACCGTATCCGCTTCAAGCCTCTAGGGAAAGATGACTTTGGATGGGCGGGCGAGGCGCTGATCGACAAAGAAGAGTTTCAGCCGGTCTCGATATTCACCGGCCTCTCGCGCCGCATCCCATTTTTCGTACGCAACCTGTTAGGGACAGACGTACCGGGATTGGGCTTTCATACGCAATACGTTCGGGTCGATAAGGATGTCTGGTTTCCTGCGAGCTTTGGAGCCGAATTCCGAATCCATGCTGTTTTCTTTATCAATCGAACCGTCACGGTGTCGCTGGAAAACAAGAACTTCAGGCGCGCGGTAAGCAGCAGCGAGATCCACTATGGGGAGCAGCAATAAAGCCGATGAGGGGCTATGGCTTCGCGCCGGCTTTGTGAGAGAACCACTCCAGCCCCAGAGCCCAACGCCTCTGGAAACCGGGCCAGAATGGATCGCCTTGCGCATCATGTCCGTTGCTGAACCCGCCAGCATCGCGGGTTCCAGCGGGCACTTTCCACTTGCCGTCATCGGACTTTTCGATGGGGATATCGAGGTAGGCGCGGCGGCTCTGATCGCCCTTGAGATAGACGTCGAGGAAGGCAGTGATGAAGTGCTGATTGATTTCAGTAATCCGGTCTTTTCGCCAAACGGGCTCGTCGAATGATTGAATCAGTCCATAGTTGAGCGGCATGCCTGGAGGAGGCGGGTTGCCGCCCGTGTTATGCCGCGCATTTTCATAAACCAGCAAATATCGTTCGGAGTTGACCGCCGCTTCAAAGGCGGGTTTGATGCCGGCATTGAAATCCGCTACGTCGTCATGGTCGCCAGCGATAAATAACGAAGGAATGTGAATGCTTTTTAGGCTTTCGGCATCCCACGCGCTATAAGGCGGCTGGTTACCCCAAGGCGCGATGGCGACGATGGCCTTCAGAGATCCTCTTTCGATCGACTGGAATTTCGAACTGCTTTCCGACAGATCTTGCAGGTAATTGCCGGGAACGAATTTCATCAAAGAACTCGAGTCGCTGATGCCTGCGCCCGCGCTTATCAGCGCGCCGTAACCGCCCATGGAGTAACCAACGATGGCAACGTTTTTCGGGTCGACAAGGCCATGCAAGAAGCTTTTCCCGGCGGCCATTGCGGCGATTCTCTCGATTGAGCAGAGCTGATCGGAGGAACGGTTGAGCAGCGTGCTAGGAAACGGCTTTACATCTCCGAATACGGAGCCGGTGTGGTCGATAGCGGCGACGACATAGCCTTTTGAAGCCAGGTTTTCAGTGAGGTAGGTAAGGAAGAAACGCGATCCAGGATACCCGTGCGAAACGATGACCAGAGGAAAACTCTGCTGCTGAACGGGCGGCGCATCGCGAGCGGCTTTACCGGCGATCTCGAAAAATGCATCCTGGCCCGAAGACTGCCTCTCCGGTCCTCCCGGCATAGCGCTTCGATAAGTGGTTTGTTCGGCAGCACTGTTTGCAAGCGTGGCGGGATACCAGATTTCCAACGTAAGCTTGCGGTCGGAAAGCGGCGCCTTACCGGTTTGCTTATCGAAGCGGAGAATGTCCGGCTGCTGAGGGTGAATAACTTCGACGCTGCGAACGCCCACCGGATATTTTCCGCGAGGCGCGAGTTCCGGCGCGTCGGCCCGGGGGACACTGAAGTATGTTTTGGCGGATTGAGTTTGCGCATGCAGAACAGAAAGAGCGAGGGGGAGAACGAGCACGGCCAGATTTGAGAAGCGCACAGAGACATCTTATGCCCAAGCGTGCACTGTTGGTTCTATTAGCTTGTGGGTTGTCGATGCAGGCAGTGCCGCCGGACTCTGGGGAGATTTTGAAGGCTCACAATCTCTATCGATCCCGAGTGGGTTCGCCGCCCTTAGTCTGGTCCGGCAAACTGGCGGCCAGCGCGCAGCAGTGGGCCGCATTGTTGATTAAACGCGAAGCATATGCGCCGAGACGGAATGGGCAGTTCGGGGAGAATCTGTTTGAGATCACGGGAGGTACAGCTGACGCTCACGATGTGGTGGATGCATGGGCCGGTGAAGCAAAGAATTTCAATCCAAAGAAGAACAGCTGCAGCTCTCGATGCGGCCACTACACGCAGGTCATCTGGCGCGATACGAAAAGTATAGGTTGTGGCATGGCGCGCGGGAAGGACCGCGAGGTGTGGGTCTGCAATTACGATCCCCCGGGGAATGTTGTGGGTGAACGGCCGTATTGATGGCTGAACGGGGGAGTCACTCTGCTGCGAAGATCAGGTTGATGGTCAGTCGACCGGTTCCAAAGACTTGCAGCGGCACCTCATCGCCGGATTTGTACGTGGCTGCCGGAGCATCGTTACGCGCGACCCGCACCGTTTTCTTTTCAAGATCTACGACCCAAAACTCCTGGCAGCCGTGGGTCAGGCAGAGTTGCTCGCATTCGTACATTTCACGAGCGCTGTTTGACGGGGAAAGCACCTCAATCATCAGATCGGGGGCGCCGAACACTTCATCTAGTTCGCGAGCCGCTCGATACCGCTCTCGGCTTAGATATCCAACGTCCGCTGCTCGTAGATCATGTTCCGGCACCAGCCTAAAGGCAAGCTCCTTGTCAACCAGGCTTTGTTCAGGGGCAAACTCCTCGAGAAGCATGACGAGCCTCTTCTGTAGGAGGCCGTGATTCAGTTTGGGACGGGGCACCGGAACAAGCTCTCCATTGTGGAGTTCATAATCGAAATCGCCAGCGGTCTTGGGAAGCTGCCGGAATTCTTCTACGGACATTAAATGGACAGGATTCGCCGCCATACTCTACTAGCTTACGCAGCTTATCAGCGTCGTGCTGAGACAGAGCATCAATCCACATCAGTCCACGGAAAAGATTCTGTCTGCGTTCAGAATGCCGGCTCCGAAGAGCCGCAGTGGGATTTCGTCGCCAAGGCGATAGGTAGCCGTGGGAGCGTCGTTGCGGGCGATGCGCACGGTCTTCGTTTTAGGGTCGACCACCCAGAACTCCTGGCAGCCGTGGCTTAGGCAGAGTTGCTCTCGTCCGGACATTTCGCGAGCGGTATTCGAAGGGGAAAGGACTTCGATCATCAGGTCGGGCGCGCCAAACAAGTCGTCAGACTCACGAGCCGCTAGCAACCGTTCGCGGCTGATATATCCCACGTCGGCTGCTCGCAAATCGTGTTCTGGCGCCAGCCGGAAGGCAAGCTCGATGGTGGCGTAACTTCCCGCAGGCGCAAGCTCCTTAAGAAGCTCTAACAGCCGCTGCTGTAATTCGCCATGTTTAAATTTGGGGCGCGGCACCGGAACGATTTCTCCATGATGAAGTTCATAAACGAAGTCGCCGACCGGCTTCGGCAGCTGCCGGAATTCTTCTACGGAGATCAAGCGGAAGGGACTCGCAGCCATACTCTATAGCTTACGAAAAATTAGCCTTTCAGATGTTTGACGACGGCTTCTGTAAATTCTTCGGTTGTGGAGGAGCCGCCGACATCGCCGGTTGTGGTCTTGCCTTCGCGGTATACGGATTCGATGGCAGCTTGAAGACGCTTGGCCGCGCCGGCCTCACCTAGATGAATGAGCAGCATGACTGCCGAGAGGATCATGGCGGTCGGGTTGGCTTTGTTCCGGCCGGCGATGTCGGGGGCGCTGCCATGCACGGCCTCGAACACCGCGTGATGTTCGCCCATGTTTGCGCCCGGAACAATGCCCAGGCCTCCCACCAGGCCCGCGGCTAGATCGGACACGATATCGCCGTAGAGATTGGGCAGCAACAAGACGTCGAATGTCTCGGGACGCACGACTAACTGCATGGATGCGTTGTCGACGATCAATTCCCTATATTGCAGTTCGGGAAACTGCGCTGCCGTCTCGCGGCAGCAGCGCAAGAAGAGCCCGTCCGCGAGTTTCATGATGTTGGCCTTGTGAATGGCCGTCACCTGCTTGCGCCCGTTGCGTTTGGCGTATTCGAATGCGTAACGGGCGATGCGCTCGGATGCGGCGCGAGTGATCACTTTTAACCCGGTGACGACATCTTTTACAACTTCATGCTCTAAGCCAGAATAAAGATCCTCCGTGTTTTCGCGGAAGATGACCATGTCGATAACCACGTCCTGAAAACGGGTCTTAATGCCGGGCAGCGTACGCACAGGCCGCACGTTTGCAAACAGCTCAAGAGCCTTGCGCAGGGCAACGTTTACGCTCTGAAAACCTCCGGCGATGGGGGTGGTAACCGGGCCTTTCAGACCGACGCGGGTTTCGTGGAGCGAATCGAGTACGTGTTGCGGAACGGACTTGCCGGCTTCGAGAATAATGGCTTCGTTCAGTTCGACGCGCTTCCAGCTGATGTCTACGCCGGTAGCGTCCACAGCCTGCGCGGCGGCTCGTGAAACTTCGGGGCCAATTCCATCGCCGGGAATCAGAGTACAGTTGTGTGGCACATCCCATTTTAGGGAGTGCGGCGTGAGCGCGACCTGCTTCGCTTGGGACAATGGTGCCGATGCCGCAAATTGAACGCGCTTTGCTTAGCGTGACGGATAAAATCGGGCTGGTCGACTTCGCGCGAGTGCTGCATGAGCTGCGCGTGGAACTAATTTCGACAGGGGGAACGGCGAGGCTGCTGCGGGAGAACGGATTGCCCGTGCGCGACGTAAGCGAAGTCACTGGATTTCCGGAGATGCTGGATGGTCGCGTGAAGACCATCGACCCTCACATTGCGGGAGGCATTCTCGCGGTCCGATCGAATCCCGAACACATGCGCGCGATTAAAGCGCACGGCATTGAGCCGATTCAAATGGTGGTGGTGAATCTCTACCAATTCGAGAAGCTTGCGGCCAAGGCAGATGCCACCAGGGAAGAACTGATCGAGAATATCGACATCGGCGGACCTACGATGATTCGAGCGGCTGCCAAAAATTCCGGCGATGTGGCCGTGGTGGTAAGTCCTTCGCAATATGAAGCGCTGACACAGGAATTGAAGGCGAGCGGCGGAACCTTAAGCGCTGAAACTCACTGGAGCCTGGCGAAACAAGCGTTTCAGCACACGGCAAGTTATGACACGGCGATTGCAGCTAAACTTGCCGGGATTGGTATCGGCAACCCGGAAAGCAGTTCCGCGCTTCCAGCGACGTTGCGCATCGCCGCGCCCCGGACAGCGAGCCTGCGTTATGGCGAAAATCCGCATCAACAGGCGGCGTTATATAAGACTTCCGATGGCGGCATCGGCGGAGCACAGCAACTGCACGGAAAGGAACTTTCGTTCAACAATCTGGTGGATTTGGATGCGGCCTGGCAGTTGAGCCTGGAGTTTGAAGATCCAGCGGCGGTGATCATCAAGCACACCAATCCGTGCGGATGCGCGGAGCAGGAAACGCTGGCGATGGCTTACCGGCGAGCACTGGAAGCAGATCCGGTCTCCGCCTTCGGAAGCGTGCTGGCGTTTAACCGGCAAGTGGATAGCGAAACAGCGGAAGAAATAAGTAAGCTGTTTGTCGAAGCAGTGGCCGCGCCTTCGTTTTCCGAAGATGCGCTGCGAGTTCTGACGGCGAAGAAAAACCTGCGGCTAGTGGTTGTCAAGCCCTTGGACAAGCCGGGATTGGTGGTCAAGTCGATCACGGGAGGTTTGCTGGCGCAGACGCTGGATAGTGCTCACGTGACAGCAGATCAACTACAAACCAAAACTTCTCGCGCAGCTACGGACGAAGAGTTGGCGGGTTTATTATTCGCGTGGAACGTTTGCAAGCATGTGAAATCGAACGCGATTGTGTATGCGTATGCAGGGCAATTGCTCAGCGCCGGCGCTGGCCAGATGAGCCGCGTAGATGCCGTGAAGGTGGGAGCGATGAAAGCGATACTGCCATTGAAGGGCAGCGTGCTAGCTTCCGACGCGTTCTTTCCCTTTCCCGACGGACTGGAAGAAGCGGTCAAGCACGGTATAACGGCGGTGATTCAGCCGGGCGGTTCGGTTAAGGACAACGAGGTAGTTGCCGCGGCAGATCGCCTGGGCATTGCCATGGTGTTTACAGGCGTCCGGCACTTCCGGCATTGACGCTCGACGGCGCTTCGAAGCGTAAAGACTTAATTTATCGGTGGCAAGTAAAGCCGACGCTGGGGACAAAGGACAATCTGGTCCTTCATCACGTCGTCATATAAGACGCGCCCGATTCGAAGGATGAAGTTTCCGCCTTCTTTCGGAATGGCAAAGTGTTCGTTTAGAGGAAAGGAATCTTTTACGCTGCTGTGCGGCTCAATATATTCAATTCGTACCGATCCGCCAGTTGGCTTTAACTTAGCAGCCCAAGGATTTGCCGGCTTTTGTTCGATACGTGTTTCGTTGGGGTCTGGAACGGGTACCAATGTTTTCGAAGAAAGCAGAGTACCTTGATAGTCGACTAGCGTACTCCGCCGTTGCAGGTAGAGTCTTTCAGGTCCCTTGTTGAACAGACTAACGGGTCACATCGTGGGTGGTTGCGTCGTCGTACGTGGCGATAGCAGACATCTGCTGCCTGTCGCCGAACGGGCAGTAGAGAGCATAAGGCTGCAGCCTCAGAAGTTCATATCCATCGCATGAGATGCATGAGTAGTAACAAGTAGCTGTTGAGACGTTTATCAGGCCAACGGTAACGCTGAGTGCAATTGGGGGAACTAATTTCGTTTGAACTCGCGAAGACTATACTCCCCTCTCTGATATTCGCAGGCAGATCTTTCCCAAAACCGTCTTGCTTTTTTAGCAACAACTTGGAAAGGTTGAAGTTCCAGGAAGCATGAGCTTTCAAACGAACCGGGAACCGGAAAGGACCAGATCCGTCAGCAAAATAGATGTTTGAAACGACATCTTCTTCAACGTCGCCCGAGTTCCACAGCGATATGACGGTGTCTCCCCATCTTTGGTAGTCCAGTACGAAACGGTTTTACTAGCGCTGCTTTCACTAGACTTGCCTTCGACGCTCAGAACGTAGGTAGCGGCGTTGTCGACACTGCCGGCAGCCTCAACGATGTCGGTGGTAAAACCAGCATGAGAGGCTTCAAGCGTGACTTTTCCGTTGAAGGCGCTCAGGCCGGCACGCTCAAGCGCTGCTTTCATATCGATTTGTTTCGACTCGAGGGGTCTTAAAATTTCGATAGGTCCAGAGCGCTTTTCGCCATTTTCTAAAAATAAGGTTAGGTGAACGCTTGTTTTTTGAGTGCGTGTATTTCTCAGGGCAAGATATGGCAAGAATCGGGTATCTGCCGGGAAATTCATATCGGGGTCAGGGGATCCCACCATGAGACCGGGATGATTGATCCTGTTCAGTTTTCGTGCTGCCGCATCTGCCACGGAGATGACAAGCCAAAATGGCATTGCCGCCGAATATCCCTCAATCGCATTTTCCAGACCGCCCGACACATTGACATCGCCGATGCGTCCTGAAAAGGTCACACGAAGCCCTCCACTAGTGCTCTCCCGAAAGCCACCGAGGAGAGAATCTAAATCGATTAGCTTTGATTCGTGGGGAGACAACGGGAAAGACAGAACGGCATCTTCTTTTCCGGAACTCGAAATTGGCTGAGCACCGATCGAAACTTCACCAGATGTCGAGTTGCTTAGATTCAGAAAGCCCCCGACACCGCTGTCGTGCCGCCACCACAGTCCTTCCAGGGTTCGATGAGCGGATAGACCTTCCGCTCTAGCTTGAAAAGGCGATACATAGCTGAGGCTGGCAGAAGCGTTCACCACCGAGACAAAACCGCTGATGGCAGGTAAAGTTTCCTTGAATTTGAGGGCGGCACTACCATGATCGGAAAACTTTGTGAGATCCGTTCTTGAATCGGTAGCGACGCGAGCAAGAGCTTTATTCACGTTGATAGTTGCAGTGCCGGAGGGAGCCAATTGGATCGTCAATAAGCTGACCTCCGTTCCATCGGCAAAATAGGAGTACGGGCGAAATGCTTACAGTCCTACTCACCAACTTATTCTTGATCTGGATATTTGAAACAAAACCGTTATCGGTTCGCCAGAATCCGGCGTACACTGTTCGCGAGACGTCTCGGGTGGGGCTTAGATCGATCACTGGCGATTGCACAGTAACGTCGTTCACTTGTCTATCCGGTTGAACGGGTTGGGCGGCTAAGGTTTTCTCGGGGGCATAAGGGAAACGCAATTGCGCTCGTAATGGAGACGCAAAAGATTCGACAAGGCAAAGAACCGACAGCGCAATTCGCATCATCGCGGCGAAGCGATCTGACCGGAGTTGCATCAGTAGACTTGCGTTAGGCCGGGAGTTCGTGCTGTTGATCGACCCGCCTCTGTCTGTTGCTGCACCAGCCCTGGTTGCCACCTCAGTTCCCCTAATCTCGATTAGCTGTGTTCCTAGCTACTTGGCACTATACGGATAATTAGAGGCCCAGGCAAGTGAAATTTGAGTTATTTTCGAAGGTCGCAGATCACCAATTCTACGGCAGTTTGTGTAGTCGTTTTCCAGCGCCTCAGGTAAGGTGACCCGTCCGCGCAGAAACTTTCTACCGGCTGTTTGTAGCCGACGGTGGCTGCCTAAAGTTCGAGCTCTCCCTGCAGAATCGATTCCAAGGTGAAGGGCAGATCGATGTCCGTCTCGCGGGCGGCTTTCCGTTCCGCCTCGGGATACCAGTTCATCCAATCGAGCTGTATCTTTGCTCGTAGGCTGGGAGAGTCGTCCAGAACAGCTTCGAGCTGACTCCGTTGCTCATCGATGGTGGCTCGCCAGCTCCGGCTTCGCACCTCCCGGTAATCCCGCTTTCCCATGCTCTCGAGTTCCTGGGCGATGTTGGACCAATCGACATGCAAGGGGCGCAGGTCACGAAGCAGCGCGGCTTGGCTTTCGGTCCAAAGATAGAAGTCTTCGTCGTAGCCTGCAGTCTTAACAATCTGCTCAGCGGGCATAGATGCAACGATTTTATCTAAAGGCAAATGGTCCGCCCCTCGTTAACAGTTGCGCGGTTGATGCCGTCTTTTCCACAGAACTCATCGAGTTCTGGAAGGGAAAGGAAGACTATGCAGAAATATTGCAAATCTCTGGTGGCTGGATTGATAGTTGCCGTGCCTTTGCTGGCGGGAGGGCTGTTCCTGAAAATCAGCGATGCGGCTGGCACTCCGGAGGCGAAAGCGAAGCACGCGGTGTTGGTGACTCAGGTTACGGCGTGCAGTTCGCCAGAGAAAACGACGGTAACAGGAGCCGCCGAGGGCATTGTCGACGGCATGCGGAAAACCATTCCGCTGGAGGTGATGGCGCTAAACAGGCCCGGCAGCTTCGCGGTTGCGAAACAATGGCCCGATGAAGGAACGTGGGTTGTTAAGATGACCGCGACCTAGCGCAATTTGACCGGAGCGGCAGCAGGAGCGCGCTCGATGCCGGGCTGCGATCAGCGCGAAAGCGCGACGCCCTGACGCTATGGCACTTGCTGGAAAGGACCAGGGGAGACCAGCGCGCAGCGGTGTTCAGCCGGTTGGCGGACCTGATCCAGCTGCCGCCGCAGACTACGAGGGAAGCCATTTTGAGCGGAGACCGTGACGCTCTAAACGGAGCTTGGAATGCGCTGCGGCTAGGCAATACGGACTGGTGGCGCGATTGGAAGCGACGGTGGTGACACGAAGCCGGAGCCGGCCTAATTACGAAGGGCCATAGCCGCCGACCAATCCTGCGGCAGCGCTCCGGCGTCGAGGAGTTTGCCCTTCTCCAGGTGCCGTATGGTTTTGGCGAATTTCGCGGCGTGCGGATCGTGAGTCACCATGATAATGGTTTTGCCGTACTCGCTGTTCAGGCGGCTCAACATGGTGAGAACGTCTTCCGCGGCGGCGGCATCCAGGTTTCCGGTGGGCTCGTCGGCGAGGATCAGATCGGGATCAGTAACCACTGCCCGGGCGATTGCGACACGCTGTTCCTGGCCGCCGGATAGCTGTTTGGGCAGATGGGTCAGGCGGTCGCCCAAGCCGACGAGTTTCAGCGCAGTTTCGGCATGCTCCATGCGGTCTTTTTTGCTGAGGCGGGTCAGTTTCAAGGGCAGTTCCACGTTCTCGACGGCATTCAGCACAGGCATGAGATTGAACGATTGAAAGATGAACCCGATATGAATGTTGCGCCAGTGCGCGATCTCGCGATCGTTCATCTTGCGTAGATTGGCTTCAAGCACTTCGATCTCGCCATCGGTGGCTTTATCCATGGCGGCGATCAAATGCAGCAGTGTCGACTTGCCTGACCCCGAAGGTCCCATCAGCGCCACGAAATCGCCTTTATGAATTTCGATATCGACAGCATCAAGCGCCAGCACTTCGAATTCGTCACGGGTAAAGCGTTTGGTTAACTGCCGCGTTTTGACTACGGTTTCACTCATGAACTTTACGATCCCTTCTTTTCCACCTTTGAACCGTCCTTCAGGGAGGCTGGCGGACTTACAATCAGCTCTTCGCCTCCAATCAGGCCGCTAGCGATCAGTACGCCTTTTTGAGAGCTTCCGCTAGTGGTTACGGCGCGTTTGCGCGCATGGCCGTTAACCACAACAAAGACGCTGCCGCCTTGAACCGCGCCTTCCGGCACAACAATCAAACGCTTTGTTTCTCCCGTTAGTTCCGCGGTTCCGGGATTGTAAAACGCTACCGTGGAGTTCATATCAGGACGCAAATAGCTGTCCGGGTTTTCAATACGCACTTTCACCTGCACAGTGGCTTTGGCGCGATCGGCTTCGGGCGATACCTGCTCCACAAATCCCTGGTACTTGCGATCGGGATAAGCGTCGGTGGTTACGATTCCCATCTGCCGCGGCCCGAGCTTGGGAAAATCGTTCTGGCTGATGTCGAGTTCCACCTGGAGATAACCCAAGTCAGCCATGGTGACGAGATAGCCCTTGGCGCCCTTATCGCCTACGAAACCGGTGGTGACAAATTCGCCTTTCTCCACGTTGCGATCGAGAATAGTGCCCGTGATGGGAGCACGAATGACCGTGTTATCGAGTTGCGTTTGGGCATAATCGAGAGCTCCCTTTGCTTGATCAATCTGGCCCTGGGCCTGTGCGATCTGCTCTTTGCGGGGTCCCAAAACAGCGAGGTCGAGGGTCCGTTGCAAGCTGTTTACTTTAGCTTGCTGGGAATCGAGTGTGGCTTGTGCGTCGTCCAAACTCTGCTTTGCCATGACGCCGTCGCCGGCTAACTGCTTGGTTCGATCGAATGTGAGTTTCGCGTTTGCCAAGTCTGCTTTGGCTTCGTTAACGTCGGCTCGCGCTTTTTCGATTTCTTGAGGACGCGATCCATTTTGCAGCTCCGCCAGACGCGCTTCGAGATTCTGCAGAGCGCCTTTCTGCTCCGCCACCTGGGCCCGGTACTCGTCGTTTTCGAGAGTCACCAAGACTTGACCGGTTTTTACTTTATCGCCCTTGTCGACTTTGATCGAGGCGACCCTACCGATGACCTTAGAGGCTACTTCGATTTTGTGGGCGGCGATGATATAGCCGGTGGCGCTGAGAATGACCTGCTCGCCGGCGCTTTGCGCGCTCATAGGAGACTGCACTTCGACGGTCCGGACTGGGATCGCCGCATTCAGCCTGGCATACGCGAACACTCCCGCAAAGATCAGTGCCAACAGGATAACGGCGTAGATAACGATGCGCATGACGGGATTCGAATCGCCAGATCGCCGCGCCTCCCGATCGATGCGCAGACGCTTCAGTTCGGTTTCCATGTAATAGAACTATCGGGGGACGGCTACGTCTCGCGTAGCGCGACCAGAATCTCCTTCTTGGCTGCCTGGCGAGCAGGCAGTAATCCGCCTACTGCGCCCAAGATGATTGCGAAAAGCAGGCCGGTGGCCATCTCCTTCAACCCGATGTGAATCTTAAAGCTGGTCTCACTGAAGGTAACAAAGTTTCCCAGGCCGGCCGTAACTGTGTTCAGGGGCAGGACGATAAGGCACGCGATCACGCCTCCTACCAGCGCCAGCAGCATCGATTCGATGAAGAAGCTAAGCAGGATGCTGCCTTTGGTGAAACCTAGGATGCGGAGAGTTCCAATCTCCTTGGATCGTCGCGCTACCGAGGCGTACATGGTGTTCATGGCGGCGAAGGCACTACCGATGGCCATGACAATGCAAATGAAATAGCCAAGAAACTGGATAGGCGCAGCGGAAACCGTTTGCGCGTCGTAGTAATCTTTTTCGCCGAGCACGGTGACATTGAGACGCCGGTCCGCCTCCAAATTCTTTTTTAGCGCCGCGGCGGCAACTTCGTCGGTCGTCCGGACCAGTGCCGAACTAAAGGTATCTCCGCGATTGAAATCTGAACCAACCTGCGAGCCGTCGGCAAACACTTCGCTGTCGGTCGCAGTGCCGTCGCCATCCATAACTCCTACGACTTTCCACGGGCCTTTCCCAAAATGCAGGGTCTTGCCGATCTGTGCGGCAGGATGGCGCTTGGCCAGACTTTTTCCCACCACAATTTCGCGAAGTCCAGGCTTGAACCAACGCCCGTCGACGATGGACAGCTTGCGCATTTTCAATCCGCGGGTGGAGAGTCCCCGAAGGGTGGTGTTCACACCATCGGGATGAACATCGCTAGGCATGTTGATAATGGTGACAACCTGCAGCGAGGCGAGTGGCTGTCCATCCGGACCGATCGCGATCCCTGGAAAGCTCTTGACGATCTGAAACTGCTCCTGAGTTAGAAGGCTGGTGAGCTCCGCATTGCCGCCCTTGCGCAGCACCAGCAAGTTCAGCGGATCGCCGGAGGAGGCAAAAGCCGCCTTCAATCCGCCGACCAACCCGAGCACGGCGAGCAGCACAGCAATGGTCATCGCGATACCGGACGCGGTCATGAGAGTGGTGGTTTTGCGGACGATTAGATTGCGGATGTTGTATGAGACCGGAATAGCCATTCGTTCCTCTCTCAGCCCGAGTACTTCAAAGAATCGAGAATATTAGTCCTTGCGGCGTTCCAAGCCGGGATGAAGGAACTGACCAGGCCGAGCAGCAGCGCCAAAGCCACGCACACCAAGCCGGTAAGAGGAGTGATCGCCAGATTGCGCAGTTGCGGGATGACGGCAGACCCAGCCTGCGCGACCACCAGGGACAACCCTGCGGCAAATACGGTTCCAATGATGCCTCCAATGAGGGCGATGGCCATCGCTTCTCCGATGATGAGGCCCAGGATGGTGTTGTTGGTGAATCCTAGAGTTTTCAGGACGCCTACCTCTTTAATACGCTCGCGAACGGACATGGCCATAGTGTTGCCGGAGACCAGCAGAATAGTGAAGGTGACGGCCGCACTGATAATCAGAAGAAAGAGCTTAATGTTACCAAGGAAGGCGACAAAGCTGAGCGCGAACTGCTGCTCAGATTCGCTTTTGGTGGGTGGAGAGGAGTTCGCAAACATGGAATCCACGGCCTTGGCGATCCGGGGGACATCTTCGGGGCTGTCAGCGAGCACTGTGACGGTGCTATTGAAGCTCCGGCGGCCCACCGGCAGTAGATCGCGCAGGTATTCGACGTTAAAGAACATCACATCCTGGGCATCCGGGTCCTTGAAAATTCCCACAACTTTCAGTTCCATGGTGACGGGATAGATATCTCCCGTAAGCGTCACCCGGTCGCCTAACTGCAGATTTAGTTTTTGAGCCAAGTCGTCCGACACTACGCAGCCAGTCTTGTCACGCAAAAAGGCTTGCTTTTGGTCGTCCGGGATTTGGAGTTGAGTCCGTATCCTAAAGAACGCGTCTGGTTCGACTCCCATGCGTGCGAAGAAATTCTTCGAATCCCGGTTGTCCTTGTAGGTGCCGCCAAACCAGTTCCAGGCGGAAACCTCTTTGACGCCCGGTACGTGGCGAATTTTCTCTTCGTAAGAGCGCGGAATCGGTTGCGCGAGCGAAACCTTATGGCGGACAACAAGCCGGAGAGCCTGGCCCGGAGTCTGCTCCGAATGGAAAAGCGCGTTATACATCGCCAGCAGAATGCCGAGCAGGCATAGGGAAACGGCGATGCTCGAGATGGTAAGAATGCTGCGGCGCTTGTTCCGAAGAGTATTTTTGAATGCAAGAGACAGATACCGGAACATGGGGAACTCCTTGTGGGTTAGGGTACCGTAATCGAGCCGCAGCCCGCATGGGAGACTACGAATGCTTGGAGAACCCGGTTCAACCGAACTTGCGCAGGCCGTTCAGTCCGCAGGAGATTGGTTTCATGGTGCGCGCCCTGGAACTAGCCCGGAAGGCCGGAGCAGCGGGCGAGGTTCCGGTGGGCGCGGTAATTGTTTTGAAGGGCGGGATAGTTGCGGAAGGCTGGAATCGCCCAATCGCGGACTGCGACCCGACCGCGCACGCGGAAATTGTGGCGATGCGGCACGCCGCGCGTATTTCAGGAAACTATCGTCTGACGGAGGCGGCGATTTACTCGACTTTAGAGCCTTGCGTCATGTGCGCAGGCGCTATCGTCGCGGCCCGGATCAATCGCCTGGTATTCGCGGCCCGCGATTTACGATTCGGGGCCATCCGCAGCAAGTTTGCGCTTGCCGATTCGAGACTGCTGAACCATCGGCTGGATATCGCGGAAGGGCTGCTGGCGGCCGAAGCCGGCGGTCTGGTGGCGGAGTTCTTTCGCAAAACCCGGCAAAAGAACTCCCTCGGCACACCTTAGCCGGGCGGCCAACAGCGGCTTGGGGCCAGCGCCCACCTAAGCCGCTTTCTTGACCGGGAACTGGATCACCTTCTTCGCCTTCGCCGTCTTCTTATTTTTGATACCAAGCACTTCGTCGTCGGTCTGGACAGGGAACGGCGTCAGGGGCGGGTGCAGACGGGGAGTGCTGTTAAAGTACTCATCCAGCGGAAACAAGGCGTAGGGTTCCAACTCGCGGAAAGCGCGGCCTAGCTTCTGTTCGATCCGGTAAATCTCATGGAAGAACGACCCGCGGTCCAACTTCAGACGGCGGCAGCAAAGCTTCCAATCTGCTCCCAGCAGATAGTGAAAGCGGAAAAGCTGGTATTGGGCTTCGTCCAGCGTGCGGCGGCTGACCAGGCAGAAGTCGGCGATATACTCCTCGTTCTTCATTCCCCAGGTCTGTTTCCGGTGACGGCCCGGATTAGCCTCCAGGGAAACGCGGCTAATGTACTTCTCTTTTGAGGCATTCTTCTGAAAGCGCGTGTAGCATGCCCTGAAAATGGAGCGGAACACGCAATTGCAAGGGGTGGACACCCCAGATCTGCCAGGTCTTAGGCCAAGACCATAACAATGTGTGCAAGCCTGCTGAGCTAGGGCAAGAGTTTCGGATCGAGTCCACTGCATTTTGTTTTTATTATTCTCCAACTTCCTAACTAAATGACCGGATTTATTGGGCTAATCCAGTACTAAATCGAAGTTACCAGTACTTTTACCCTTGTTGCTAACTGAGTTGCTAATTTTTTCCGGATACTTCCGAGATCTAGTAGAGACACAGCTGGCAAATACTTATAAGTAAATGACTTAGGCCACTCAGGTAATTCCTGGATAATAGTGGTAGATTTAGGAAGTATTTACCTTTTAATGGGGAGCCTATTTCACCTTGAAATCATCAGAGCAAAAATCATTACCGATATTTACCGGGCTTAAACAGAAATTAATAACGGAAGTGTCGGTGCGAATAAACAACGGGGAGCTGAGTGAGCGGGGTTTGGCGCGGCTTCTGGGCATTTCCCAGCCTCAAATTCACAATGTTCTGAAGGGCAGACGCCGCTTGCAGGCGGACCTTGCCGACAGGCTGCTGGAAAGATTTCATATCGATTTACGGGAGCTTTTGCAAACCGAGGAGTACTTCGTACTTCCCGGGCAACAATCGGCCGATGAGCCTCGTCAAGCGAAGGAGCGCGCAGGCGAAACGCCGAGGCGCAAAGGTCCGGGACGCGCCGAGGCCGAAACCCGCGGACTAAGCCGGAGGGTTGGTTAGTTCAGAATTTTCCTATTGAAGACCCGGACAGCAAACGCCGAAAGGCGGAGTGGCGCTTTGTTTCGAAACGAAGCGCCAATTCCGTTTTGAAACGGCGGTCAAGGCATCCGCGGTTCGATCTAGAACAAACAGCTCTCGAAGGTTTACCCAGGAGCCGGTCACCGCTTACGACTGGCAGCGCTAAGTCGTTCTATAGTAGCTAGTTAGCGCCTTAGCCCGGAGATTCTTCCGGTGCTAAGCGGCATGGTTCCACCCGTGCTTTTTCTCTGGCATGGCTGACAAAGGTCAGCCCCGGAGAAAAAAGATGACCACCGCCGCCGCACCTGCCACAAACAAGCTTCAGAACACTGCCAGCCGGGATGCCCTGATCCTGGAGCATCTATCCCTGGTAAATATGATCGCCACCCATGTGCAACGATCGATTCCCGTGCATGTGGAGCTGGATGATCTGACCCACGCCGGCATGCTGGGACTGATCGATGCGGCGGAGAAGTACCAGGCGGGCAAAGAAGTCGCCTTCGCGGCCTATGCAAAACATCGCATTCGCGGTGCGATCCTGGACAGCATGCGCCGCTCGGATTGGGCATCCCGCGACTTGCGCAAGCGTTACAAGCAGGTGGAAGCGGCTCGCCAGACGCTGGCGCAGACGCTGGGCCGTGAGGCCACCGACGAAGAAGTGGCCAGTGAGCTCAAGATCGACAGCGAGCGCTGGAAGGACCTAATGGTGGATTTCCGGAACATCAGCGCGGCTGCCCAAACCCGCCGGGAGCGTGACGACGAGCGCCCAAGCCAGGATGTTCCCTGTTCCGTAACCGAGTGCCCCGACCAGGTGTATGCCCAACGAGAGATGCGCAAGAAACTGAAGCAGGTAATGAAGTCGCTGCCGCAGCGCTATCAGCAGGTTCTAGACGCCTATTACCACCGCGAGATGACGATGCGCGAGATCGGCGAAGAACTGGGAATCCGCGAGAGCCGGGTGTCGCAGATTCACAAAGCCGCCCTCGCGGCCATGCAACAGGAACTGAACCAGACGGGCATTTCGGAAGTTGCCGCGCTGGCAGCCTAATTGTGAATTTTCAGCCGGGTTCCGTACTTTCGAAAACTTACTGCACGGAGAGCTGGTAAGGCAAGATTTCGAGCAGTCCACCCTTCAAGACAGCTGGACCGGGAAGACCCGGAATGCGATCGCGCAGCCGGGCAAGCAGGGCGGCATCCGTAGACATAGCATTCTGAGCTTCCGCCAACGCTTGGAATATGCTGCGCCGGGGAGGAAACATCACGAGATTGGTGTCTCCGCCGGCCGGCAGCTTAGCCTTCTGGCGAACCCGAGCCACGGCCTCACTCAAGCCGCCCAGTTCGTCGACCAGGCCATTTTGACGGGCTTGCGACCCCATCCACACGCGGCCCTGAGCTATGGAATCGATCTGGTCGTAGTTTTTCTTCCGGGCGGTGGCCACTTTTCCGACAAACGACTTGTATGTGGCTAGGATGGCTTCATGGAGTTTCTGATAGCCAGCCTCAGACAACGGCGTGTACAGCGAGTCGATACCGGCAAGCTTTCCTCGCATTAGGCTGTCCTGCGTAATTCCCACTTTGTCCAGGAGCCCGCGTACATTTGGACGCACATAGAGAACGCCGATGGAGCCGGTGATGGTATTCGGATAAGAGAAAATGGGGTCGCCGGTCATGCTGATGAAATAGCCGCCTGAAGCCGCCAGATCGGACATGGAGACGACTAAAGGTTTCGCTCCGCTGAGAAGCTTCAATTCATGCAGGATTTCGTCGGAGGCTACAGCGTCGCCACCAGGGGAATCAACGCGCAGAATGACTCCCTTGACGCTGCTGTCGTCACGAACCTGGCGGATGACCTTGACGAACTGAGTGGAAGAGATCACTGACTGATTGCTGATGGTTGTGTCGCTGTCTCCGCGGATAATGTCGCCTTCGCCCACCAGCATGGCGATGCGATCGCCCTCGCCCGGAGCGGCCCGGAAATAGGAGCGCATCTTGATTTTGTTCAAATCCTTCCCGCCAAGCTTGTTTTTCAGAGCGGAGAAAACCTGATCTTCGTATGCGAGATCGTCGATCAGGCCAGCCGCTTTCGCCTGTGTTGCGGTGAACGGACCAGTATCGACGACAGACTGGATATCTTGCGTCCGTTTATGACGGCTCTCGGCCACGCTGGCGCAGAAGTCCTTATACAGCTGATCCAGCACCTGATTCAGCACCTCCTGGGTCTCGGGCGTCATGCTCGTACGGGTGAAGGTGTCGCCGAAATCCTTGTATTTGCCGATGTGATCAACCTGAACGCCGACTCCTAATTTATCGAGGGTATTTTTGAAATACAGCTCTTCAATGCGGAACCCTTTGACATTCACGTAATCGTCCGGGGAAGCATACACGCGGTCGGCTGTAGCAGCCAGATAGTAATCTTTCGAGGAAGCACCGCGCAGCATGGCATAGACCGGCTTGCCCGACTTCTTGAAGTCGATCAGGTCGCGGCGGAGTTCCTGCAGCTTTCCCCATCCCGCGGTCAAGCCCTGCGGCTGAATGAGAATGGCCTTGATGCGATTGTCGGTCGCAGCGGCTCGCAGCGAGGTCCAGAGGTCCCGGACCGTTGGCGAGGCCTGGCTCTGGATGAAAGGAATGGGTATATTGACGGGAGCGGTCTCGGCAATATCGCCTTCGAGCGCCAGAACCAGCACGGCATTCGGCGGCACTACCGGCTGTTTGTTCGAGAATAATCGGCCGATTGTCAGCACCACGATGAGACAACCTAAAGCAAGAGTGACAATGCCGACAACTACTCCCAACAGGAACTTTGCCATATCAGTAGTACGATTCCTTCTTCGAAGCGTAGCAGCACCAAAGCCACACCAGGCGGCGAACCGCTCCGGATTTGCGAGAAGCCCCCTCGCCGAGGCGCTACTGAACCACCGAAATATACTGTGAGCGGCTTGCGGCTGCCCGGAGTTGCCTGGAGGAGCTTGGGGGTGTTTAAAATGCGGGTTTAAACCATGCCTGCGGTGACGGCGTATTCGATCAAGCTGGAGCGATCGTGAATGTCGAGCTTGCGCATGAGATTCAAAGTGTGGGCTTCGACGGTTTTGCAGCTTAGGCCGAGTTCGCCGGCAGCTTGCCGGACCGTCATGCCTTCCGATAGGAGGCGGACGACTTCTTTCTCGCGGTGTGTGAGCACATCCGGCTTCCCCACTTGACTGCTGATAGCCAGCGCGCGCAGATCGGAAGTCTGCGTTTCGGGCGATGGCTCCGGCAGCAACAAACGCCGCAATCCTTTCAAGAAAAGCGCCGGCGCATCACTGCGGTGCATGCTTAGGTCGGCCAAAGTTGGATCTGACTTCTGCACAGATGCAGCAACGTCAATGGAAGAAGTTGGCAGCAGGCTAAGAATCAGCATACCCGGGCAGATGCCCCGCAGAAGGGCGGCGAACCGACCGTCGCTCCCGAGCAGATCGGAACTGATGACAAGAATTTCTACCGGATTTTTTTCGAGCGCGGCCAGCAGGTCAACCTGGCAGCCCGCTTCCCCGGCAACTTGAAAATCCGGTTCGCGGCAGATCAGCGATCGCAGGCCCGTGCGGAACAGGAAATTGCCGTCGGCAATCAGGATGCCGCTCTTATGGGTTCTAGTGTTTTCCAGGTTCATGGTGAGTCAACATGAGATCCATCGGCCGACGCTACGGAAAACTTAAGCTGGAGAACGAAAAGAAGCCCGGCTATTTCGCTTTGCCGGAAGACTGAGCTGCTCGCAGCAGCCGGACAGTCCCGGTATCGCCCGATCGGACAGCCCTTTCTAGAGCTGTCATTCCCTCACGATCTCTAAGCCGCCAATCGGCGCCCCGCTGCAAAAGAAGATCTACAGCAGCGTCCCGGGCCAGGGATGCCGCGAGCATCAGCGGCGTAGCCCGGGAATCATCATCGACCGCGTCGATGGCCGCACCCCGATCAAGCAGCAGTCCGATCACCTTGGCGCTGCCGCCGAGAGCGGCGTCGTGAAGCGCGGTAGCGCCGGACTGATTGCGAGCATCCAGGCGCACGCCGGAATCGAGCAGCAGCGAGGCCACTCGCACTTTACCCTTCAATGCGGCATCGTGCAGGTAAGTGGTGCCGGAAGGCGTCCGGCGATTCGCGTCAAACCCGCTGTCCAAGAGGAGCTGAACGATCTCGATCTGCCCGCGCATGGTGGCGTTCTCCATCGCGGAGGAGGCCGCTTGCAAAGCAGAACGCACACTCCCTCCGCCCTGTCCGCCAGCGTTCAGCAGCGCTTTCACGGCGTCTACATTCTTGTAAGCGAGCGCTAAATCGAGAGGAGATTGCCCCGAGGCGTCCCGGTCGCCTGGGCTTACACCGGCCTGCATTAATACCGGGATAAGATCGGCAAAGCCTTTCACGCAAGCCTCGTGCAGCGGACCGCGCCCGTCGGCGGCATGGTGCTCCCCAGCCGAATCTCCATGGGCCAGCAGAAACCGGGTTGCCGCGAGCCGGTCATGCAGGACCGCTTGATCGAGGGGCGTGCGGCCTTCCGCATCCAAGCCCTGCAGCGGCGCACCGGCGCGCAACAGTTCGTTAAGCACTGCTACATCTCCCCGGCCTGCCGCGATATGCATAATGTTCTGGTTGGAACGGTAGCGGTGCCGGATATCGGCATGAGCAACGAGAAGCGCCTTTACTATTTCCGGCCGCGACGTCAGCACGGCGTACTCCAGCGCTGTAGAACCGGCCTCGGCGTGCGTAGCATTCACGTCGGCGCCCTTGGCAAGCAGCAGTTCCACCATTGCAAGATCGCCGGTCCAGGCGGCATCGAGAAGAGGGGTTCCGCCCAGGCGGTCACGAGTGTCGACATCCACTCCATGGGCGAGCAGTTGGCGGACTTCCTGACGGTTGCCGGATCTTACGGCTGCGTGAATGGATTCGCCCGGAGTCGGCGCGTATTGAGCACCTACAAGAAGCGACGCGGCTGCCAGAAGGAGAACCCGCCCGAGGTTAGCGCCCGGGCGCGATGCGGCTTCCAGCATGCCCACAGCGTAGCATCGGAGGACGCGCCGCCGGCAACCGCCTGTTCAAGCCCTTTTTTATGATATGGTTCAGCCTGAAATGAGCTTCATACATTCCAACCGTTTGCACAATATTGCATTGGCCGCTCTTCTTGCGATGGCGGTCTTCTCGGCAAGCGCGGCCAGAGCGCAGGCGCTCGCCCAGACGCCTCCAATGGGCTGGAACAGCTGGGATGCCTATGGCACCTCGGTGACCGAATCCGAAGTAAAGGCCAATGCCGACTACATGGCGGAGAAGCTGAAAAGGCACGGATGGGAGTACATCGTCGTGGACATCCAATGGTCGGAAACTAAGCCGCAAAGTCATGGCTACCGTCCGCACGCCGATTTGGCGATGGACGCCCATGGGCGGCTGGTTCCAGCCCCGAACCGCTTTCCGTCAGCGGGAAATGAAACCTCCAATAACCAGGGTTTCAAGAGCCTGGCAAGCTATGTACACGGCAAAGGCCTGAAATTTGGCATTCACATCATGCGCGGCATTCCCCGGCGCGCACTCGATGCCAATCTCCCCGTACTGGGCAGCGATGCGAAGGCTGCGGATATTGCCGACCGCAGCTCTACCTGCCGCTGGAATGACGATATGTACGGCGTGGACATGGCGAAGCCCGGAGCGCAGGCTTACTACGACTCGATCGTCAAACAGTATGCATCGTGGGGCGTGGATTTCATCAAAGCTGACGACATGGCGAAGCCCTTCCATGGCCCGGAAATCGCCGCGCTGCATCAGGCGATTGTGCATTCCGGGCGGCCGATTGTGCTGAGCCTTTCGCCCGGTCCGGCGGATCTGGCTAAGGCAGCGTTCTATGCGGCCAATGCAAATCTGTGGCGCGTCTCGGGAGATTTCTGGGATCGATGGGACTCCCTGAAAAAGAGCTTTGCCCTGTTGGCAGAGTGGGCTCCCTACAGCAAGCCGGGAGGATGGCCGGATGCCGACATGCTGCCGTTGGGCCGCATCGGGATTCGCGCGGAACGGGGTGAAGATCGCAAGACGCGCTTGACGCCCTATGAGCAGCAAACTCTGATGACCTTATGGGCGATAGCGCGTTCGCCGCTGATGTTTGGCGGCGACCTCCCCAGCAACGATGCAGCAACCCTTGCCCTGATCACCAACGACGAAGTGCTGCAGGTAAGTCAGCATGGCCGGAATAGCCGTCCGGTTCTACGCAGCGTCGAGCAGGAGGCCTGGCTGTCCGAGTCAGCTTCCGGCGAGGAGAAGTATCTCGCAGTCTTCAATACCGAAGACGAGAAAGACCGGATTACCCGGATCCGGTGGGAGCAAATCGGGATGGGAAAGAAGACGTCGGTGCGTGATCTCTGGACGCATCGCGATCTCCGCGGAGAACCGGACGACGGTCTTAAGGTAGTTCTAAAACCGCATGCTTCCGCTTTGTACAGGCTGCGATAAGAAAAGGCGTCGGGACGTTTCAGTACTAGTACAGAAACGTCCCAATTTCCTTGCCCTCAAGCTCCGGGCAGACACGGAGCAAGGTCAACCGCTAAGCTTGTTGAAAGTATGCTGGTGGAGCAAGCATCGACGGCAAAAGAACTGCTAGCGCAAAATTCAGGAAAGATTGTACTTGCCTTCGTTGCGGGATTCGCTTTGTTCGCCGCAGGTGTCCTTATCTCTAATCGCATTCATGATGGAGGGCCAGATGTTGCGCAGAGAGTGGTTCACAGTCCGGGTAGCAAAGACGCAGCGTCGGCACCGGCGGCCATAGTTAAAGAAGACGCGGCGAAGCCACAGCCATTGCGAACCACATCGCCAAAAGCCGGCAACCACCAGGCATTGAAGCAGCCGGCAGCAACAAGCGAACTGAGCAGACCGGACATCGAATTCCGCCCACGTAAAACTCAACCCTTGAAGCCGGCGGCGGCGCTTCCGGTTACTCGCAAGGAGCTATGGCCAGGCTCCGAGGACTTTAGCCACGCCATGGAACCGGAAAGCGAAGGGCCGGTCGCCGAGGCTACGCCTGTGAAGGCCGCAATTGCTCCGGTAACAGCGGCTGACACTGTCGTCCCGGTCCGTCTATCCACTTTGATTTCGACGATGACCAGCAGCACTGGGCAGCTATTTCAGGGCTTTCTAGCGGCTGACGTTTTAGCCGAAGACGGCACAATTGTTGCATCGCAAGGGGCTGCAGTGAGAGGCCGCATTGTCGCAGCAAGACGAGCGGGCCTCATTGCTCACCAATCGTTTCTCAGTATGGAAGTGATCGGGATTGCAAACCTCTCTGGGCGCTCTGTTCCCGTTAGAACCACTCAGTGGTATGCAAGAGGCGACCACAGCCGCCTCATCACGGGTATTCTCCTGAGACGCAGAAGAAAGATAACTGACGACGAAGGTGCAGCAAGCGGAATGGCAAGGAAAGCCGACGGCGATATCGTGCTCGACCCAAATTCCGTTATTCAGTTCCGGTTGCTAACGCCTCTGGCAGGCAAGTGAGGAAGGAGTCACAACGAAAAGGGACGCCTGTAACAGCGCCCCTTAACCCAATTTTAGATAGTACCGAATTATGCAGTTTGTAAATGCTTCTCCAGCATTTTCTCAAACTCGGGCTTTCCGATTGCACCGACCTTCTGCTCTACAATCTGACCGCCCTTGAAAAGGAGCACAGTTGGAATGCCACGGATACCGTAGCGTGACGCCGTCAGCTGGTTCGAATCGACATCCAGCTTACCAACTTTGATCTTGCCTGTGTAATCTGAGGCAACTTGGTCGACAGTAGGGCCCATCATGCGGCATGGTCCGCACCATTCCGCCCAAAAATCCACCAGCACCGGGGTGTCGGACTTGATGACATCTTGATCGAAGGTCGCGTCTGTGAAAGTAAGTGTATCGTTTCCAGCCATAAAATAAATCTTCCTTCAGTTTGATGTTGAGGCGGCGGTTTTGATTCAGGCCGGTTTGGAAGCGCCCTCGAGTGAAGTGCCAGACCAACTCAGTGAACCCACTCGCAATTATCAATCCGGGGTCTTAGCTGAGTTAGACTGGGGTTCGAGATCAGGCATTTGACTAGAGCGGTTATTCTCGGCATCTTCGCCTCTTTTTTCCCAGTTTGCAGCCTTCTGGGGCAGGCCAACCCAGCTAAGACAGAGAACGGTTTCAGCATCAGCCCCACGCTGTTCTCGACCATGGCCGCCATTAATGCGGCAGGCTACGACGCGGGCTTGGATTCGCGTTTGAATGAGCGTTATAAAGTACGGCAGCAGATCAGGGACGAGTTAAAGAAGCGTCAGATCGCCATCTTGCCGGAGCTGCGGGCGTTCTATCAGGCACATAAAAAACCGACGCCAACGGCCGACCTCAGCCAGTACATCTCGTTCGCGATGATTGCGAATGGCCCTCCCGGCTTTCAGGTGCCTGGCGAAGCGCCTCCCGACGTGCAGGCTCTAAGCGGATTTAGCGAGCTGCTGGCGCGTTTCAGCAAGGAAGCGGATCTTGAAGACCTGTGGAAACGTTCGCAGCCCGCATACCAGACCGCCATCAGCGAGTACCAGGACCCGGTGATCGAAACGTTGTTCGAAGCCAATGGCTACCTGAGAAACCCCTCCGGCTATCTGGGCCGCCGCTTCGAGGTGTTTCTCGATCTGCTGGCGGCGCCCGACCAGATCCAGGTGCGCAGCTATCGGGACGACTTCTTTGTTGTCATCTCGCCGACGAATGCTCCGATTGTCGACGAGGTGCGCGATGCCTATCTGGCCTATATTCTGGACCCGCTGACATTCAAGTACAGCGAGGTTATAAAAAGCAAGAAGGCACTTCAGAAGTATGCCGACGAAGCGCCTGCACTCGACTTGGCCTACAAAGACGACTGGTCGCTGCTGGTGACGAAGTGCCTGATCAAGGCCATCGACACCCGTCTGATCAAGGGAAGCAGCAAGCGGCAGGTGGCGATCAATCAAGCCATGCAGGAAGGTTTTATACTGACTGCCGCCTTCGCGGATCTGCTTCCGGCGTACGAAAAGCAGCAGGATGCCTTCCGCCTCTACTATCCGGACCTTATTTCGGCAGTGGACGTCCGAAAGGAAGAAAAGCGGCTGAAGGATGTGCAATTCGCCCAATCTGTCGCGCCGCGCGTGATTGCAGCCCCCGCCAAGATGGAAATCGATCCCGTGGAAGAGGCATTGCAAAACGCAGACGGCCTGTATGAGCAGAAAGACCTGGAATCGGCGAGGGTCGTCTATCGCAGAGTTTTGGAACAAACCGGTGTTCCTGCGAAACAGGGCCGCGCGTACTACGGGTTAGGGTTGATCAATCTTCAACAGAAACATTGGGACGAAGCGCTCAATCTCTTTCAGAAGACTGTTCGCTCAAATCCGAATCCTTCTTTAACCGCATGGGCACATTACTATTTAGGGCAACTCGCGATGAAATCCGGCGACGGTGACAAGGCTACCGCGGAATTCAAGATGACAGTGGCCATGGAAGGGGCTTCCGCGCGGGCAAAAGAAGCTGCCGAGAAGGCCATGCAAAGCAATTCAGGAGAAAACAACCAATGAGATTCTTACATTCCGCGCAAGCGGCAATTTCAAGCACCCCACAAAAAGGAAATCAGAAATCCTTTGCAGGCTGGCCGCGTTCGGCCGTTCCCTTTGCGCTCCTAATCGCGCTGATGGGCGCTGCTGGCGGCGGACTACAGGCACAAGGGCAGCAGCAAGCTCAGCAGCCACAGGATCAGCAAGGGCCTAAAGCTAAGTCGCAGAAGGAAGTCGATGCGCTGCAAAAAGTGCAGGCGGCAGCAAAGGAACAGAATTACGATGCGGAAATCGCGGCCATCAACGGTGTTCTGGAGAATTTCGCCGACACTGAGTACAAGCCGATGCTGCTGAATATGGCCATGGACGCGGCCCAGCGCAAAGGCGACCAGGCAGAAGTGCAGGTCTACGGCGAACGCGCGCTAGAGGCGGACCCGAAGAACATTCAGGCGCGGGTGCTGTTGGGCGCGAGCATTGCGTCGCACGTGCGCGAGAACGATCTGGATAAGGAGAAGAACCTGAAGAAGGCAGAAGATTATGCCAACAAAGCCCTGGAGATGCTGAAGGGTTCTCCGGAGCCTCCTCCCGGTTTTCCGGCCGATCAATGGCCATCTTTCCAGAAGGAGTTAACTGCACAGTCGTATGACACCTTGGGCGTGGTGGAAGACCTGCGAAAGAAGTATCCGGATGCCATCAAGCAGTTCCAGGCTGCTCTTCAAGCGCAGCCGGACTTCGCCGTTTCCATGGCCCGGCTTGCGAAAGCCTATGTCGGAAACAAAGAGTACGATGAAGCCATCTCGACTGCTGACAAAGTGGCGGCCATGAGCGACGCGCCGGCCTCAGTTAAGCAATTCGCAGCCCAGCAGAAGAGTAATGCGACTAAGTTAAAGGGCACCACGCCTGCGCCGGCAACGCCATCTTCAACGCCTCCAGCAGGGAAGATACCCCCGGCTACGCCGCCCCCGGCCAAGTAAGGTTCATTTCGAGGCGGGCTTGGAAAATATCGCAAAGAGGATTGTTATTTCGCGTACATGAGCAATCCGCTTTCCTTGCTCGGGCAGCGCGCCGGTTACGAATTTAAGAACTGGGCGCTGCTCGAACAGGCGCTGACGCATCGCTCGTACGAGCATGACCGGCCTCGTTGCGCGGCGGAGACAACGTCCCAGTTACCCGAACGCAGAAACGACAACGAGCAGTTGGAATTTCTGGGAGATTCGGTGCTGGGTTTCGCCGTAAGTGAAGCATTGTTCCGGGCTCATCCCACGCTGGCCGAGGGTCAACTTTCCAAGCAGAAGGCGCATTTAGTAAGCGCGGTCCACCTGCATGATTCTGCTCTCCGTCTGGGCATAGGTGAATTTTTGCGGCTGGGGCGGGGCGAGGAGCGCAACGGCGGAAGGGAGCGCCGGACACTGTTGGCGAACGCCCTGGAGGCGATTATCGCGGCCATCTATTTAGACGGCGGCATGGAACCGGCGCGGGATTTTATCCATCGTCACATTTTGAGCAACCGGCGCATGACCGGCGACGAGGATGACATGGAACTGCTGAACTACAAGAGCGCCCTGCAGGAACAGGTGCAGGCCCGGGGAATGCAGACCCCGCGCTACTCCATCGTTCAGACCAGTGGTCCTGAACATCAGAAGATCTTTACTGTGGAAGTACGGGTAGGCACCCAACTCGCAGCTCGCGCGGTCGGCTCGACCAAGAAAGCCGCCAGCCAGATGGCCGCAAAGTTATTGGCTGAAGAACTACAGGCATCCAACTGGAGCCTTGCAATTCCCGCGGATCAGGAGTCCCCTCTGCCCAGTTCCTGATAAGGGACTTCATGCGTGCTGCGGTTTACCGTTGTGGTCGAGCAGCGCCAGAATCTCGTTCAAGCCCTTTCGAACATCCTGGACGAGCAGCGGAGACGGGGAAAACAGTTCGCCTTGCCGCGCCGCAGCCACCGGCCTGCCGGTCTCCCGTTTCCGGGTAGACTCTAGAAATTGCCGGGCTCCCGCAATGGTAAATCGCTTGTCGTAAAGCAGCCGCTTTATCTCTAAAACCATCTCGACGTCTTTGCGCCGGTACAAGCGATGCCCGGTACCGGATTTCTTAGGACCAAGCCGGGCAAACTCGGATTCCCAAAACCGCAACACATACGGCTTGATGCCGGCAAGCTTCGCCACTTCGCCAATGCGAAAGTAGAGCTTATCCGGGATTTCAAGGCTAGTTAGCGCTTCAACAGCCACATCTTCCATAGGTGGAGCGACCCGAGACGCCCTCATTTTAGCGAAGCTCACGAAAAACTACAAATACGTTTAGACTTACTGCGATATCTGTAAGAGCGACAAGCAATTACCGGCTTGCTGGCGAGACCCCATCTATGAAGCCGAAATTCGCGCGTACCTTCTGCGCTTCATCCGCTGGGGGAGCGCCGAACATCCGCTTGAATTCGCGGCTGAATTGCGACGGACTTTCGTAACCGACTTGCTGCGCTGCGAGCGATGCGCGAAGGCCTTCCTGCACCATCAGCATGCGCGCTTTATGCAGCCGGATGGTTTTCAAGTATTGCACCGGAGAACTGGAGGTGACGGCTTTGAAATGCAGATGGAGCGCCGAGACGCTCATTCCGGCTTCGCGCGCCAGTTCAGAAACATCAAGCGGTGAAGAGTAGGAAAGATGCATCCGCTGTAGGAGGCGATGGATCTGCGCCCGGTTCTCGTTCCCAAGCAGCAGATCTCGAAGAGCAAAGCCCCCTTCTCCACAGATGACACGATAGAGCAGCTCGCGCACAATTTGAGGACCGAGCACTTCCGCGTCGGTTGGAGAGGCGAGGCATTCCAGCAGGCGAATGGTGACATTGCTCAACGCCGAATTCACTGGTGGAGCTGTAACCCGTATCTCGCGCCGGTCCATTTTGGGCGGGAACGCGCCGACCTCCAGCTTCATCAACAAATCGCTCAGAATTGCGAGATCGATGCGTATCGCAACGGCTAGAAAAGGCCCGTCGTGGCCCACTCTCGTTTCGCAGTCTGCGGGCGTGGGCACGGTCAGCAAGAGAAAGTTGCGAGCGCTGTAGGTAAGCATCTGATCGGGCAAGTGAAATCGCTTCCGCCCTCGCGCTACAAGTACAATGCACGGCTCATAAAGCACCGGGACCGGCTTCGATGACCGGCTAAATCGCAGCAGCGTAACGCCTTCCACCAGCGATGGGCGGGCTCCATCGAACGCAGTGGCGGAAGCATTGGCAGAAGCGGTCCCGGAAGGGCTGCCCGGAGCAGTCAGCGCATCCAGCAATTCCACCATCCGGCGGCGGCACTCCTCCTGCTTGTCCATGTCTCCAGCCTAGAACAACTGCGATCTCTGGCTCAGGGAGAAATAGAGGATTGGGCAAGAATCCTGGAGCTCTGTGCATGCCCTTCTCGCGCCAATTCAGCATCGTATATCCAGGAGCTGTGGACGCCTGGAGAAACGTATAATCGGGCGCATCTCGCAGCCTGAAGTTTTGATAAAGCGAAGGAGTTCTCTATGCAAGTGAAATCACATGCCGCAACGGCAGCCAAACAGAATCTGCAACCTTTCCAGTTCGATCTCGGGGAGCTAGGACCTGACGAAGTGGATGTACGCGTTACCCACTGCGGCATCTGCCACACCGACGTCGCGATGGTTGATAACGACTGGGGCATGTCGCAGTATCCAGTGGTCCCCGGCCACGAAATCGCCGGAACGGTAGCTGCCGTCGGCTCCAACGTGGACCGGCTAGCTATCGGGCAGCGCGTAGGCGTCGGAGCATTGTGCGGCTCCTGCATGAAATGCGAATGGTGCGAAGGCGGAGCTCAGCATGTCTGCCCACAGGTTAAAGGCACCGTCATAGGCGAGCACAAAGGCGGCTTCGCATCTACCGTCCGAGTCGACAACTGGCAATTCGCGCATCCCCTGCCGGAGGGAATCGCCTCGGAACATGCGGGGCCGCTGTTGTGTGCTGGCACGACGGTGTTTACGCCGCTGATCCGGTATGATGTGCGTCCCACCGATCGCGTCGCGATTGCTGGAATCGGCGGTCTGGGTCACCTTGCCGTCCAGTTCCTTGCCAAATGGGGATGCGAGGTGACAGCCATTAGCTCGACACATGATAAAGAAGAGCAGGCCCGCCGCTTCGGAGCTTCGCACTTCATCGCGACGAAAGGGACCGAAGACCTGGCCAAAGCGGCCAAGTCGTTCGACTTTATCTTGTCGACAATATCCGGCGACCAGCCTTGGGACACCTATCTAGCGGCGCTGCGTCCGAAGGGCAAGCTCTGCATCGTTGGGATTCCGGACAAGCCAATCTCGTACTCGCCATGGAGCCTGATCGCCGGGGAGAAGTCGGTGGTGGGCGGCCAGCCAGGGTCGATCGACGAGACAGCGCAGATGCTGGCGTTCACTGCCCAGCATGGCATCAAGCCCATAATCGAGACCTTCCCGATGGCGGAAGCCAACGCCGCGCTCGACCATACCCGCCAGGGCAAAGCGCGATACCGTGCCGTGCTGGTGGCGTAAAGTTTCGCTTCCAGTGTTCAAGCATTTTGTAAGGGGCACTATCTCTCACCTTGTTAACAGCTAGAGGAGCTGAAAATGCTTTAATCGCTTCGCCTTCTTGTCGAAAGTCACTGTAGTGGTGCACCCTGCCCACGCGCCCAGCGCTCCAACGAGGGCGTCCGGGGAACGACCCGGCTCCTGCCTTAAGAGCCGTCATTGCAATAAAAACTTCCTGCTCATTTTGAACGAGAAGTGTATCCGCTTGTAGGATGCCTTCGATAGCGGAGGCAACCTCATAGTTCGAAAAGCCGTAGACGCGATGGAGCACCCAAACGATTTCGACCAAAGTGATAAGGCTGATGAATCCCGGGCGCTCTTCCGTTAACTGACGCTCGATTAGTTGCGTCGCCCACAGTGACTGGATGGCGTCTTCCTGTGCAAGGCCCCCTCACTAATGGCGGCTTCCATCTCGTGGAGAGAAGCTATCCGGTCAGCCTTGATGAGGCCTTTTAGCTTCGACGTCGGGATCTTCGGGAGGATCACTACACTACCGTCCGGATGCACGAAGAACTTGATCCGGTCCCCCGGTTCGAGGTGAAGGTGATCCCGAATGGCCTTGGGGATTGTGGCCTGTCCTCTTATGCTGAGCGCAGACTCCATTCCGTGTTCTCTTTACATTTTACAGAATGTAATGCGTTGTTGGAGCAAAGCTCTGGCCGCCGGAATAAAGAGGTAATGCAAAGAACATTAAGTGGCAAGACAAGTAGCCGACTACACGCTTACGGCAGCGTCCGGATTGATGTGAATGATCTGGACAAGCTCGCACGCATTTACTGAATGAGCAGCGTAACCGTGACGCTGGCGCTTACTTCGAGCGTACCCGCCTCCACCGGAGTGGATTCCGCCTTCATGGCCCGCGCCATCATTGGCATGGGCCGCACAGGTGGAGGCTGTGAGCTGGTCGCTTCCGCGTCGAGCACCGCCAGGACCTTCACGCCTAGAGCTTTGGCAATGGCTTCGGCGTTTGCTTTCGCTTTCGCCGCCGCTTCTCTCAGGGCCTGTTCACGAACGGGCTGCTCGTCCCGGAGACTGAACGAAATACCGTTCATCTCGTTTGCGCCCGCCTTCACCGAGGCGTCAATCACCTGCCCCAGCTTGCCAATCTCGTCCATCTCGACCATAACTGTGTTGGTGGCCCGGTAGCCGGTCAATTTGGGAGGAGTGTTGTTCCCATACTGATACTGCGGCGAGATCGCGTAGCCAGAAGTCTTTAGCTCCCCCGCCTGGCCCATCGCCGCCTTCAAGGTAGTAATCACTTGCGATGTGTCGCGTGAATTCGATTGCGCCGCGGCTTGCGCGGTAGGGGCGTCGGATACGACGCCAATGCGGATTTCGGCATGGTCGGGCTTCACCTTAACAGTGGCCTCTCCGGAAGCACTAACGGTTCTCTGCCGCCCGATAGCAGGATTCTCGTTCTGGGCAAAGACGCTTAGCGGCAAAGCTAAAAGGAAAGCAGTTCGCAACGAAACGCGCATAGTTTCAAAGTAGCGCGAGCGAGGCGGCATAAACTGGTAGCCATCAAGTTTATGAAGCGCCTCTTCTTTACCAATCGGACTCACGGAATCTGTCTCGCTTGTATTGGCCTCGCGGCGACAGTGCTCTTGCCGGGCGCTTTCGGCCAGGAGTCAAAGCAGATCAGCGAAGATCCGTCATTCGGCACCACGTCCGGCGGAAAGAAGATTTCGCTCTACACGCTGCGCAACGCTGCCGGCATGGAGGTGACCATCACCAATTACGGAGCTACGGTGAGAACGATCAAGGTGATGGACAAGCAGAAGAATTTCGGCGACGTCATTCTTGGCTTCGAGAACGGCGAGCCCTATGCGACGGGTAAGAACACAGGCTATTTCGGAGCCATCGTCGGCCGCTACGGCAACCGGATCGCAGGAGGCAAGTTCACCATAGACCGCCACGAATACCAGGTTCCGACGAATGACAGCGGCCGTCCCAATTCCCTGCACGGCGGGCCGGGAGGCTTTAACTCTAAAATCTGGGACATGAAATCGTTCAGCGTGAAGGACGGCGTTCCGGCACTTGAACTGCACTACCTGAGTCCGGATGGCCAAAATGGTTTTCCCGGCAATCTGGACACGACGGTTCGCTACTCGGTCACAAAGGACAACGGCCTTCGCCTGGACTATACTGCGACTACCGACAAGCCGACTGTGCTGAATCTCACCAATCACACCTACTTCAATCTTTCCGGGCCCGGGCACACCGTGCTCGACCATTCAATCATGATTAGGGCGGACCGATACACGCCGGTAAATGAAAATCTGATTCCTACCGGAGAGCTGGCGCCCGTGGCTGGGACGCCCTTCGATTTCCGCAAGCTGACCCGCATTGGAGAGCACATCGACGAGGACAACCAGCAGCTGAAATACGGCCACGGATACGATCATAATTTCGTTATCAATTCACCGGGCAGTCTGGGCAAGCCCATAGTCCGGGTAGAAGAACCAACCAGCGGACGAGTGATGGAAGTATTCACCACTCAACCCGGCGTGCAGTTTTATACGGGCAACTTCCTGGATGGATCGATCTCCGGAATCGGCGGCAAGTATGAACAGCGCTCGGCGCTGTGCCTCGAGACCCAGCATTTCCCGGATTCCCCAAATCATCCTAAGTTTCCGAGCACCTTGCTGCGCCCCGGTAACACTTTCAAGAGCACGACCATCTATCGCTTTTCGGTGAAGTGACTTCTGGCCTATTGTTGCCGTATTTTAGAAGCCTCAACGGTTTTTTACACGATCAAAATCTGCGTGCCAGCGGATGTATACTGTCGGCAAATGGCAGAAAAATCGCTGCCGCGCAGAAGAATAAATCGAAATGACGACAGATCGATGGATTACCGCCGGACTGGCGCTCGCCGCCGTAGTGATTGCAACGGTGCAGAACGAGATCGGCCTCGCCAGCCTCGCGCGTCATCTCAAAGGCAGCATCGAAACGCTAGGAAACACGGCCAATACCCGCTTCGATTCGCTGGAGAAGCTGATGGATGCGCGTTTCGAAGCGGCACACCAGTCTTTGTTACGTGTGGAACGAGTCATGGATGCGCGCATCAAGCATCTTGAAGAAGATTAAAGGTAGTAGTACTCAGTGAGCACGTCGCTGGTCCCGCCCACGCGGAGAGATGGAGCCGCACCCCTGGCGTGTACTCGACGTTAACGCCCGGCTACGGAACCGCACCGGGATTCATGTCGGAATAACCTCGCTGGCGATCCCGGGTGGAACCAACCATTGGCAAACAGCACTATTTCGCTATGCGCCGAACGGTCAACGCATCCGGACGGAGCGAACTCGTCGTCAACCTTTTCCAATCGTCGCCAACGTGGATCAGCTTGCCGGTGATGTGATTCGATCGCTCGGAGGCTAGAAATGCAACCTGTTCCAGCTGGGTTTCGGGCGGCGCTCCGCCGGTGCGCCTGGTCTCCTTGGCCGCGTTGACCACCGCCGGTTCCAGGCGGTCTTCTGCGTTGATAATGTCGTCGGTCAGACTGGTATACGCTGGGCCTGAGTCGAAACAATTGGCTTGAATGTTGTGATGGAGCGTTTCGGCGGCGAGCGCTTCGACAAAGCGCACCACTGCCGCTTTTGAGGTTGTATAGGCCGAAAAACCGAGCTTTGGAGCCTGGTCGGAATCGCAGGCCAAAGCGATAATTTTCCCGGAACGCCGTTCGATCATGGCCGGCAAAACCGCCCGGCACGCATATACGGTTCCCATCAGGTTCACCTCGATGGCCTCTGCCCACGACTTGAGGGGTGCATGTAGAAATTCGTCTAGCGGGCCCGTAATTCCGGCGGCGCAAATGAGGACGTCGATCCCCGTCCCGAAAGCCACGCGGGTCCTTTCTACCGCGAGCGCCATCTGCTCCCGGTCGGTGACATCGGCCCGGACACGCAGGGCATTGCCGCCCGCTTGTTCAATCTCGATGTGGGCCATGTCGAGTTCCGCTTTGGTGCGGCCAAGCAGCGCGATTTTGCCTCCCAGGCGCGCGAATCCCAAGGCGAGCCGCTTACCAACGCCGCGTCCCGCTCCTGTGACCAAGATGTTCTTACCGCGAAATTCGTTGGTTTCCATGGCCGGGATGAAAGATTTTTAACAACGCTACGCCTACAGCATAGGGCATGCCTCGGCGGCTCACAGCTCCTGCAGAAATGCTAGTTTCGTGCGCTATACTTCGCTTAGCGCAATCATAGGAGATGACTGCACAAAACTGCCTGAGAGGCTGATGAGTAAAGAAGACAGCATAGAAGTGACGGGGACAATCGTCGAGAAGTTCCCCAGTGGATTATTCAGTGTTCAGCTTGACCAGGACCGGACAGTTTTAGCCCACCTCGCCGGAAAACTACGGCGCAATCGAATTCGCGTTCTCGCGGGAGATCGAGTCACTCTCGAAATGTCGCCCTACGACCTTACCAAGGGCCGCATCACTTACCGGCACAAGTAAGTTTTCCTTCCGTGCATTCCACAGAGAAGGTTAGGCAGCAGTCGTAACCCGGGCTTTCCAGCTCACGCCTTTGTCTTTTATGAAGAGTCAGTCCGCGGCTACTTGCGGAAGCACTACCATAGAAAGTTGCCCCCGCAATCTTCCGTTCAACAGGCTCTATCGCCTCATACCGGTAGGCATTGGCCGCAGATTTATTTCGGCATCCTGGCGACTTCCCTGGCAACTTTGCTGCTCGAGTTGTCGCTCACCCGGGTCTTCTCGGTCATTTACTTCTATCATTTTGCGTTCTTAGCCATCTCGATCGCCCTCTTTGGGCTGGGCGCCGGAGGAGTCTTCTCATACGTAGTTGCGGGCTGGCGATTCTCGATCTTCCAGAAACTGGGCGGCCTTGCCATAGCGGGATCGGTCGCTACCGTTCTCAGCCTCTGCTTCCTGTTGACGCGCACGGGAAATCTCGAGACGGTCGCCCTGACGCTGGCGTATTTCGTGGCGGCGATGCCGTTCTTTCTCGCAGGAACCACCTTGTCACTGGTGATCGCGGAGACGGTGGAGCGCGTGAACCGGACTTACTTTTACGACCTGCTGGGCGCGGCCGCCGGCTGCATGGTTCTGGTGCCGCTATTGAATTGGATCGGCGGTCCCGGAACCATTTTGGTGGCAGCCGTGCTGTACGCCGTTTCCGCTGCGATGTGGTTTCATCTGGCGAGATCTCCGCGTGGCCGCGCGGCTGCTGTCGCGCTCGGTTTGCTGGTGGTCGCACTAATCGCTATCAATGCGAAAACTTCGATCATCGATGTAAAGTATGCCAAAGGGCAGTTGCTGCGCGGCGAAGAATTTGTTCAGTGGAACAGCTTCTCCCGGATTGCGCTTAAACCGGAGCCAGGCAGCGGATTAAAGAGCATCGTGATTGATGCGGATGCGGCCACCGGAATTGCGCGCTTCGACTTTGAGCACCTTGGCGCGAAGGAGAAAGCGGATCTGGCTTTCCATGGCCCCGGCCTTCCCTATGTGCTGCGGCCTGGCGCAAAGACTCTGGTGATCGGCCCCGGAGGCGGATGGGATATCTCGCGGGCGCTTGCTTCGGGCAGCAAAGATATAACAGGTGTAGAAATCAATCCCATCATTGCCACCACCATCATGCGGACTCGTTTCCCGCAGTACAGCAATAGCCTCTATTTTCGTCCGGAAGTGAATATCGTTGTCGAAGACGGACGGTCGTTCGTACGCCGCTCTCAAGCGAGATTCGATGTTTTGCAAGCGACGCTGGTGGATACCTGGGCTTCGACAGCGGCGGGCGCCTTTGCCCTCTCAGAAAACAATCTCTACACGACGCAAGCTTTTGTCGATTATCTTTCTCACCTGAGGCCAAAAGGCCTGCTGGCATTTACCCGATGGGGGTTTGCGCCGCCTCGCGAATCGCTGCGCGTGGTGTCCCTGGCCCAGGCTGCGCTCGCCAAACTCGGCCAGCCAAGTGCCGCGGGCAATGTGATCGTGGTCCGGGAAAATTTACAGAACCTGAAAGGCTGGGGCGCACAGGACACCATTCTGGTGAGCCGCAACCCGTTCTCCCCAGACGACATTCAGCGCCTGCTAGAGGCTGCCGTTAAAGGCAAATTAGAAGTTGTATACGCGCCCGGCACATCTTCCGCCAGCGCTTTCCGGGAGCTGCTCGAATCAAAGAATCGCGATGCATTCTTCGCCAGCTATCCGTTCGACGTCCGCCCTGTTTCAGACGACCGGCCGTTCTTTTTCTACACCGTTCAGCCGCGTGACCTGCTGGGCTTCATCCTGCACGCATCGCGCGAAAGCGCCGACTACAAAGTAAATTCCGCGCTGCCGGTACTGTTCGGGCTAGTGGCGATCAGCGTGTTCGCTACCGTGATTATCATTGCTCTGCCGCCCACGCTGCTGGGATCGCGGCTGCCGCGTTCCGCCGGCAGCTGGCGCTCGCTGCTATATTTTCTCTGTATCGGCGCCGGGTATATTTTGATCCAGGTCGCACTCATCCAGAAATTTGTTCTCTTCCTGGGCCATCCTACTTATGCCCTGACGGTGATCATCTTTTCCATGCTGCTTTCGAGCGGCGCAGGCAGCTTTTTCAGCAAGCGCATCATCGGCGGAGACACGCGCCGGCTTATTGCCACATTTCTCTTTATCATTGCCGTGATAAGCCTTCTCTCTTTCGTGGTTACACCGGTCGCGGAAAGCGGGGTCTATCTCCCGTTCGCTGTCAAGGTGCTGATCTCCGTGCTGCTCATCAGTCCAGCCGGTTTTGCAATGGGCATGCCGTTCCCTACCGGGTTGGGCCTGCTGGAACGATCGATGCCGAGCGCGATCCGCTGGGCCTGGGCCGTCAATGCGGCGGCGAGCGTTCTGGGGTCTGCTGCCGCCATGTTCCTGGCCATCTATCTGGGGCTGAGCAGCACGATTCTTATGGGCGCAGTGCTTTATCTGGGCGCTCTGTTGAGCCTCTTGTATTCACCGCTGCGCAAAGCCGCACAGGCGCAAGCGGAAGTCACGGCTTAGTTGATATGGCGCAGCGCTTCTTCCAGCGACTCGACTAGAAAATACTCGCCCCACATCACCGATTCGTCTACTCCAAGGCCTTTGTGCAAATGGTAAACGCCGCCCTTCAGAACGCCTTCCCACTCGGGCTCGTTAGTAGCCAGGTGCCGGGTGCATAAGCCGCGCAGAATGTGAATCGCGGTGGACCAATAGAAGTGCCCCTTCATCGGATCGGTAATTAAACGGCACAAGCGCAGCAAACCGGCCGCTGCAATAGCCGCGGCGGATGTATCCGTAATCGACCGATTCTCTGCTGGCGCATTGTAATCCCAGGGCGGGACGCCATCGGACGGCGTATGCGTAATGTAGAAATCCGCGCAGGCTTCCGCCGTCTGCAAAAAGCGCGGATCGCGGCTATATTCGAAAGCGGTCGAAAAGCCATATAGCGCCCAGGTGAGGCCCCGCGACCAGCACGAATCGCCTTGCACGCCTTGCTGCGTCGCCTGCTTCAGAAACTCGCCTGTCTCTGTGTCGAATATCCCTTCGTGGGCCGTGGAACCATCGCCCCGGACCAGGCACCGGCGCGTGGTCATGCAGTGGCGGACGGCTATGTCGCGCAAGCGCTTATCGTTGGTCTCGCGCGCGGCGTAAAAAATGATGCCGACGTTCATCATGATGTCGATGAAAATGGAATCCTCGGCAACAAAGGAACGCAAATATTGACCCTGTTCATTGAATCGTCCCGCCAGCGTCCGGCCCGCGTGCAGCACGACATCGCGAACGCCAGGGTCTCGTGTCAATTTATGCCAGCGGTAAAACGTGGACAGAAAGATGAAGCCCAGATCGTGAACATCACTGTCGGTCTTACGGTCTTCCAGCGGATTACTATAATGAATTGCCCGTTCCACCCAGAACTGATACTGCGGATGTTCGGGGCCAAAGTACCTTGCGAGAATCCACATCATGCCCGGCAGGAATCCGTCGCACCAGTGGGTCCACGCCGGTCCGTCGTGACGCCAACGCCCGTCCATGCTGTACATCGGATAGAAGTCCGGATGGCGCGTGATTAAGCGCTTCACCTGCTGGCCGGCAAACTCCAGGGAGTCCTGAAACAGCTTGGTATCAGAGTCGTAGATGAATTGGATCACTTGAGCAAACCCGCCCCATCATTATAGGAATCAGCGATTCCTGTTGGAACACAGATACGGTTTGCTTTGCTACCATGCAGGGAGCATGGCAACCAACGTCACGATTTTGAACAACGGCCCGATTCGCATTGAGGGCGACTTCACAATCCAAGACTCGGAAGGGAATTCATACGGCCTTGGCGGACGCAGCGTTATCTCGCTTTGCCGGTGCGGGTTGGCTGAGAACAAGCCTTTCTGCGATGGCGCCCACGGACGGAACGGCTTTACCTCCGCCTGCAAAGCCCGTGAGCTTGCTCCTCCGAAGCCCAAGCTCTAAAACTCCAGAAAACTTCCTGCCAATCTGCCTCGAGTTTTTAGCATGACGGAACCTTCACCAAGTTCCGAAGGGATACCTGCGCCAGCTAAAGCGCGTGTCCGGCTGATTGGTTTGGACATCCTCCGGGGCTTTTTGCTGTTGTGGATGACTTTCACCCACCTGCCCACCAAAGCCAGCCTGATTTCAAATCAGACTTTCGGATTCGTATCCGGCGCGGAAGGCTTCATTTTCCTGGCCGGTTTCATGGTGGGTCAACTGCAGTTTCGCCGCGAGAAAAGAGAGAGCCGACTTTCCGCTTTGCGCGATCTGGCCCGGCGTACGGCGCGTGTCTACGGCTACCACGGCGCTTTGCTGCTGATTGCCTTTACAGTTTTCGCCTACATTGCAACCACCTTTCACCGCCAGTCCCTGGAGAATCTGCTCTCCTATTTTTTCAATAGTCCAAAGCAAGCTGTCATCGCTGCCTTCCTGCTGCAATACCGGCCCTCGCTGCTCGATATTCTGCCCATGTATGTCGTCTTCATGGCGCTTACTCCGCTGGCCCGGCTAACCGCCCGGCGTTGGAGCTGGGACATGGTTATCTTTAGCTCTTTCGCTGTCTGGGCCGCGGCGCAGTTTGGCTTGCGCCACTTCATGTATGCACGCGTTCATATTTTTGGAATCATCGTGCCCGAAGATTCCACTGGGGCATTTGATCTCTATGGTTGGCAGTTGCTCTGGATGGTCGCGTTGGCGCTGGGCGATCTGTATGCCGATAGCCTGTATGAATCCGAAGGTGCTCCCCGGTCACAAGCTAACTTGCCGCAGTGGCTGGTAAGGGTCTGCGCAGTTGTGGCCCTGACATTCATGGTTTTGCGGTACTGCCCTATCGAGCGCTGGATGAATGCGGATGTACTCGGCTGGCTCATCGACAAATGGCATCTCGGGCCCGCCCGCGTCATCAACTTCGCCGCGGTTACAGTGGTGCTAACCCGCTCTGGCGCACGCGTCGCCAACCTCAACATATTCTCTTCCTTTGCGGCGCTTGGACAAGCTTCTATCGAGGTATTCTCGGTGCATGTCGTGTGCTGCTTTGTGGGCCATGCCCTGAGTCCTGATGCCGATCCCGACCTGCCGCTTTTCACGCAGGCATTGCTGTTGGGCGGAACCCTTGGCGCGATGTACCTGACGGCATACTACGTCAGAAGCAGGAACGAACGGCGTCGCGCAGAGCCCCGGCCGGTTGCCGCATAGACGGCTACGGTGTCAGCACCCGGATGTCGCTCAGGTTCCGGTAATCCTCGGCATAGTCGAGGCCATAACCCACAACGAATTCATCGGGAATCTGAAACCCGGTGTATTTCACGCTCACCGGCTTCAGCCGCCGGTCGGGTTTATCGAGCAACGTTGCAATCTCGAGCGACTTCGGACGGCGCTGCTCCAGCAATCGAGTGAGATAGCTCATGGTGAGTCCGCTATCGACAATATCTTCCACGATCAGGACATGCTGCCCTTCAATATCCGCATCCAGATCGCGCGTCACCTTTACCTGTCCCGAACTCGACTTCTGATTTCCATAGCTCGATATCCCCATGAACTCGATCCGTATCGTCGTTCGCTTCAACGCTCGCACCAGATCGGCCATGAAGATGAACGAGCCTTTCAGAATGGAAATCAGGTAAATCGGGCCGGGTGGATATTCGGCTTCGATCTGCTCGCCCATTTCCCGCACTCGCTTCTGAATTCGCTCGGCTGAGATTAGAATGCGGGGTTCTTCCGATGGCATATCCTTCTGCATCTTAACGGGCGGCATTCGTAATAGACGGTTGCAGACGCGTGCTGCCCAAACCGATGTGAATATGCGGCGCGGTGGCAGCGCCTGCCACCGCCGAGCGGAAAGCGAGATACGGAAGCTTCAGCTTTTCAAGCAACCGCTGCAACCAGAGGCCTTCGCGCGTGTCGGGTCCCAGAGCAATGTCCACGCGATCCCGGTGGTCGAGCCCCAGAGCCCGATGAACCGCTGTCTCTCCGATCGCGCTTACTGGAAGCGGGCGTCCAAACTTCTTCTGAAACTGCCCAGACAATGCCGCCAGTTGCTTCAATTTAAACGGGGCTGTGCCGTTGAACCGTGTTACGGCGTTGCGGGCGATGGCCTCTTTCATATTTGGTATGCCCGCGCCCGGCAAGTGCTCCGCCATCCGCTCGCTTTCCGCCATGCGCTTCAACTCTTCCAGGAGATGCAGGCGCGTCCCCACCAGATCGAGCACCTGGTTGCGCGCGTCTAATTCGGCGGTAGCGCTCTCCAGATTCGTGCGCGAGACTATGCCGGTTGCGAGCATTGCCTTCCGCTCGGCGACAACCTTTTGTTGACGCGCCACTCGCCTGCTGGCCGCTGCATCCATATTCCGGGCTTGCGCCTGGGTCATATCTTCAACCGGAGTCGAACCGTAGAGCGTATGCGCGATCGTGCTTTTGTCTTCGGCGTCTTCCAGGTTCTCCTCAGCCTCGCGCAATCGTACCCTCGGCAGAGTGCCGTTCTCGACCAGCATGCGGACACGTTCGAGTGCGCTCCGCTCACGGCTTACCTCATTGTCGGCCAGGATGCTGTAGGTAGGAAGGGAGGCTTTGCTTACTTGAATCGCTGCTAAACAAGAGGGGCACAACAGGGCTGCCGGGAGCGCCAGAAAGCATGCCATCCGGGCTGCTCTCGGGAGTCGGTGGCGGATTTCCAAATCCATTAGATTGTAGTACGCTAGGCGAAGGAGCGACTTTACAACGAGCGTCTCACAGCCGTCTTTATCATCAGTTCCTTCCCGCACCCGCCCGGACGAAGCGCAAGCACCGCCCTCCTGGAAGGTGGCAGTCGAAGCTGCCGAGTCTAAGAAAGCCACCGATATCCGGGTGCTCGACTTAAGGCCCGTCACCTCTTTCACTGATTTCTTTGTCATTTGCTCAGTTACAAATCCGAAACAAGGCCAAGCGATCTGCGATGAAATCGAAACCCAGCTCAAGGAGGTAGGCGAACGCCCCGTGAGCGTCGAGGGTTACGATTCCGCTGAGTGGATCCTGATGGACTACGGGGACCTGCTGGTTCATGTCTTCTCGGCGTCAGCGCGTTCCTATTACGATCTGGAACGCCTGTGGCGTCATGCCGAAAAAGTAAGTCTCGAGTAGGCGAATTCCTCTCTTCGTGGCGGGTCCCCAGATACCTTGGGCCCCTGAACGGTTGGAACTACTGAAACTCGAGATGAGCATGTTGACAAATCGATTTCAATCCATCACCTTTATAATCAAGATATAAGGGAGAGTCACTCATCGTCGAGCGGCTGCCGGACAGGTCTTTTTTGGGGGTGGTCTATGAGTCATCTCGGCACATTAACGCCGCGTCATTTCACAGTTCTGCATGCGATTGTCCATCAGTACATTGAAACTGGTGAGCCGATAGCGTCGCGTACCATTGCGCGGAAGTACCCGATGAGTCCGGCGTCAATTCGCAACATGATGGCTGATCTTCTGGATCAGGGTTATCTCTCGCAGCCCCACACTTCTGCCGGCCGCGTTCCCACTGAGTTGGCTTACAGCAGCTACGTTAAGACTCTGCTGGGCAGTAAAATCATTCAAACGGAACTGGACCGTCTGCATCAGGAAATCCGGCAGGAGGGTACTGTGGAGGGCCGGGTGGAACGGTCTTCAAAGCTCCTTACCTCTATCACCAGGAACTTCGGCATTGCCGCGGCGATTCCCACCGAGACCCAGATGCTGGACCATGTGGAGTTGGTTGCGCTGCCCGACAGGCGGGTTCTGATGGTGATTATCACACGAGATCGAATCGTCCGCAACAAAGTTATTTCGCTGGACGACACCATCAGCCAAGACGAACTGCACTCGATTCGCAACTATATTAACTACAATTTCAGCGGATGGATGTTACCCAATATTCACCGTGAATTGAAGCGCCGCCTGGAGCTGGACAGCAATGCCTACGATGCGATCTTGAAGCAGGTCAGCCTGTTCCATGCCAAGGGGCTGCTGGAACTCGGCTTGCTTCCGGAGATTTACTCCGACGGTGCTGAAAATTTGATCGGCTTGGATCTTCATCTCACTCGTGAGCGCATGCGGGAACTGTTCCGGGCTTTGGAAGAAAAGAAGCGCATTGTTCAACTGCTCGACCGTTTCCTGGAGAGCCGTGAAGGTGAGTTGTCCGTTCAGGTTGGCCTTTCCGACGTGCATCCCAGCATGGGTGAACTGTCTCTGATCGGCGTTCGCATGAATTTGCCGAATGGGTTGGCAGCTCACGTGGCCGTTCTGGGCCCCATGCGGATGAACTACAGCCGTGCTTTATCGGCAGTTCTGCACGTCGGCCAAGCATTCAAGAGCGCCACCATCGTTTAGCGGTCGAGGCTGGTGGACTAGTTAATCTCAGGGAGCTTGCCGCACCGGAAACAGACGATCATCCCATTTCACCGGTTGAGGCTCCGTCGGCCGGAGCAATTGAAAATCAGCGTGTTCCTGGTGGATCAGCAGATTGAAGCTTTGGCCGCCGGTCACGATGGAAGGGACGGCTAACAAAAGCGACCGCTTCTCATCGAACCACCGGTCCCCATAATCGCGTGAAGTTCGCTGATCTTCCCTATCCCATTCCGGCAAAGTGACCACGCTTAAAGATTCCTGAGATACATCCTCTGGAATGGCGCACTCTACCCAACTTTCCGATTGCGGCAAGCGATTGATGTTCAGGTGAACTAACTTCTCGAGCATTGCGCCGGCGAAGCTGTCGGCCATGTAGATGATTCGCCGGCCTGGATTATTCCAACGTGATCCAAAGCGTGAGGCTCCCGCACCATCAAAAATCGGGTATTTGCGACTCGCAATGCGAACAGCCTTCTCAAACCGGAAGGCCATAGGTGATGCCGGCAAGTACCTGCTCGACGCGACGGGCACCCAATTCAGTCATGGCAACCAGAACGGGTGGACGGTGATCGAGTTCGGGATGGGCCGTCCATAACCATTCACGCGCATCCGGCTCGTTGCCATCCCAAGTCTCGATTGCCATCACCACTATTCGCGCCAGGCGTTCCAGCTTTTCACTCTCGATCGCCGACAAAAGCTCCGTCCGCCTCTTCCAAGTAGCGCGCGGTACCACCATTTGCTGAAACTCAGTCCAGGCAAGCGAACGGTTCGCCAGCTCCAGGTGATGGTACAGCCGTTCCAAAGAAGACTTCGGCAGGCCTCGCTGCACCAGGTGGTCGAGTTCACCAACGCTTCCGGCAGGAACACCCAGGAGAGTTGCCGTTTCGGGCTTCAACAGTTGCATAAGCCCATATTAACCCATTGCAGGGGCTCACGTGGACAACTGATATCATTTTTTCGCTTTTCCGTAAGGAGCTTGCCAATTCCCAGGGAACTCCGACCCCGGTGATTCAAAACTAATTGTTGCTACCTTTTTTAGGGGACTGCTCTTTAGCCAATCGGACGCGGGCATTGTCCAGCTTTTTCTGCACCTTAGCGACGTCTTCGGGTTCAGCTTCCGAGCTTGGACCTGAACTGTAGGCCTTCAACGACGACTGCCATTGCGCCAACGCGTCCTTGATCTTTCCCTGCTTGAAATAGACATCACCCAGATGATCGTGAATAGTCGGATCTTTCGCCGAGAGTTGGATGGAGCGGGTTAACTGCTGCTCGGCCGCGTCCAGCTTGTTCATGCGGTAGTAAACCCAGCCCAGGCTGTCGAGAAATGCATAATTTGCCGGCTCCAGTTCCAGGGCTTTCGTAATTAGCTTCTGCGCCTCTTCCAGACGTTCGCCGCGATCCGCAAGCATGTAACCCAGGTAATTCATTGCCGACGCATTTGTCGAATCCATCTCCAGTACCTGACGGAAAGTCTTTTCTGCGTTATCGAAGTGTTTCTCCCGCTCCTGCATAGCGCCACGCATGAACAATACGGCGGATTTGTCTTCTTTCGTCTGCGACAGCTCTTCCGCTTTATCCAAGACCTGAGTTGCCTGTTTGAAATCCTTCGATTTCTGCAGAATATCGGCCATGGCCAAATAGACCTCCCGGTCACTCTTGCCGTCCAGCAGCTTCTTTAGTTCCGCCAGCGCCGCGTCGCTCTGGCCCTGGTCGGCGAGCACTTGCGCCCGAACTTCGTGAAGCGTCCTCTCCTTGGGATACTTCTGCAGCGCGGCATCCACCACCTGCATGGCCTTTGCGTCTTCGCGTGCAGCTAGATACGTATTCGCCACCTGCGCTTCGGCTCTCGGCGCCGAATCGGGATTCAGCGTCCCAATCTCATGGAATGTATTGGCGGCCTGCTCGTACTGATTGCTGTTCCGGTACAGCAATCCGAGCTGTTCGAGCAGCCGCGATCGGAAAGTCCGCTGCGCCGAATCATAGCTGGACCGCGATGTCGCATCTAAGATAGACTTCAGGGATGCAATGGCTTCGGGAATCTTACCCTCGTTTTCCAGCAAGCCCACTTCGCTATACCGGATTTCGAGGTTGTCAGGATCCAGCGCTTTGGCTTTATCCAGCAATTCGCGAGCTTTAGTGAAGTCTTTTTTCTCGCGATAAATCTGCGACATTCCCAGAAACGGTTTCGGAGACTTAGGGTCGTCCTCCGACATGCTGGAATAGGTCTTCAGCGCCTCGTCGAAACGCCCAGCCATGGCTTGGTCCTGAGCCAGCGCCTCCTTCAATTCAACGTGCTGCGGATCGATTTCAATGGCCCTGTTGTAAGCGTCTGCAGCTAGAGAATACTCGTGCATCGACTCGTAGCTGCTCGCCAAACTCGCATAAGCTTTAGCACTGGGATTCTTCTTGGCCATTTTTTCCAGCAGCGCCGAGGCAGAACGCGCATCGCCGCGATCGGAGTAGAGACTGGCTAAACCTGTCACAGCGTCCTCGTTATCAGGATCGACCGCCAGGACTTTCTTGAAAGTCGCTTCGGCATCGACGGAATTGTTCATCACGCGCTGAAGCCGCCCCATCATCACGAGGCTCTCCGTATCCTTCGAGTCCTTATCGGTGATGATCTTGTATTGCTCCAGCGCCCGCTTCACCATGCCTTCGTCTACTCGATTGGCCTGTGCATCGCCAATCTGCTGCGTGTAGATGCGAGCCAGCACCCGGTGCGAATTCAGATCGTCGGGATTCTTCTTGATCGCCTCCTGGGCTTGCTCCACCGCCTCCCGGATTCGCCCTGAAGTCCGGTAAAGCTCGGCGATGTCCTGAACCAGGAACGAAGTACTCGGATCTTCCTTGATGGTGAGCTGATAATTCTCGATTGCCTTGTTTACATATTCGGTGCGATTGTTGTTTGCCGCCGCCATTTCCTCGTAGAGGTGACCCAGCGCATAGTGGTAATAGGCCTCAGCCTTCGGGGAAACGGGCTGCTTGAGAACCTGCTCTTTTGGGCTCAGGGGGTTAAAATTCTTCTGGGATTTGCCCGGAGCGGCGCTTTTGGAGGGCGGCGTCTTTGCCTGCGCAACCTCATCGTTCCCCGATTGCGAATACGGCTCAGATTGAACTTGAGGGAGAAAGCCCAACGAGAGACTGAAAACCAGGACGGGTATCTTTAGATTTCGACCAGGGGAAGGAAGGTAAAGGTGGAACATTCGACCGCTTTTGTGGAGAGTAGAGTAGGGATTCTGTTGACGGCGTAGAACGGAATCCGCTGCCCTCAGTATATCGCTGATTTTGAATTCCCCGAATCTTCCGCCAGTGATCGCAGTGGTAGGCCCAACGGGTTCAGGCAAGAGTTCTCTCGGCCTGGCTTTGGCGAGACATCTAGGGGGAGAAATCGTTAATTGCGACTCCGTTCAGGTCTATCGTCAACTCGACATTGGCTCCGCGAAACTGCCGGAGGCGGAGCGTGAAGGCATTCAGCACCACTTGCTTGACGTCGTTGCCCTTACCTCCCAACTTACGGCAGGGTCATACGCCCGGCTGGCGCGCGCCGCTATCCTCGACATTCATGCCAGACGAAAGCTGCCGATTATTGTTGGGGGCACCGGCCTTTATCTGCGCGCCCTGTTCCAAGGGCTCTCGCCTGCTCCTGGCCGCGATGCAAGGCTCCGTGCCCGGCTGGAGTCTTCCGAGAACCGTCATTCCGGAGTTCTTCATCGCCTGTTGCGGCGGGTCGACTTGATCTCAGCCTCCCGTATTCACCCAAACGATGTTCCAAAGCTCATTCGAGCCATCGAGATCTCCAGCCTAGCTCAACAACCAGCGAGCGTGGCTCTGGATGCCCCAAGGGATGGCTTTGCAGATGTTCGGCTGCTACAGATCGGGCTTCGGCCCGACCGCCAGGAGTTAAGAGAACGGCTGAATATACGCGTCCAGCAGATGTTCCAGGCGGGGCTGTTAGAGGAGACCAGGAATTTGCTGTCCAGTCTTCCATCAGCCGCGATCCCTCGGAGCCTTCACTCTCTCGGCTATCGTCAGGCGATCGATTTCCTGCAGGGACGCTGCGCCCTACCCGAAGCCATCGAGCAAACCCAAATCAAGACCCGGCAATATGCCAAGCGGCAGCTCACCTGGTTCCGGGCGGATCCCGCAATTCGATGGATTCCCGATTTCGGCTCCACCCAGATCGCAGTCGAGCGCGCCTCGGAATGGGCCCAATCCTTCCTTTCCCAATAGCAATACGCCCCAAGAAAACTCCGGTCCTAAAAACCCCCAAAATTGGGGTCTGTCCCCATTTGTCTTGTTGATTACACTGGAATTGTAACCTTAGGTTTAGGCCAGGAAAAATGACGGAAGGACTTTCATCCCTTTCGGGATTGGTAGAGGAGACCAGGAAGCTGCTGTCCAGTCTCCCGTCAACCGCTATTTCTCGAAGCCTTCACTCTCTCGGCTATCGTCAGGCGATCGATTTCCTGCAGGGACGCTGCGCCCTACCCAAAGCCATCGAGCAAACCCAGATCAAGACCCGGCAATATGCCATGCGGCAGCTCACCTGGTTCCGGGCGGATCCCGCAATTCGATGGATTCCCGATTTCGGCTTCACCCAGATCGCCGTCGAACGCGCCTCGGAATGGGCCCGATCCTTGCTCTCCCAATAGCAATACGCCCCAAGAAAAGTCCGGTCCTAAAAACCCCGCAAATTGGGGCCTGTCCCCGTTTATCTTGTTGATTATATTGAAATTGGCATAGCACACTTAGGCCGGTAAAAAATGCGAGAAGGTCTCTCGTCCCTTCAGAAATTCCTGATCGTGGAACATTTGAGATAACTTTTACGTATATCAGCCGTATACTTAAGCGAATGACACCACTACCAGGTGGGGTCATTCAAAAGCAGTCTAATGAATAGCCCTCCGGGGCGAATTCCAAGTTGAAAGAGGAGTATCCATGTTGAATACAGCAAAAAAGATTACATTTGGTTTGATAACGGTCGGGTTGATGACCGCGAGCGCGGACAGCTACCGTGTTTCTCTACACCAGGATGCAAAAGTTGACGGCAAAGAAATCAAGACCGGCGACTACAAGATCGAGGTTAAGAACGACACGGCCGTTATGAAGCGTGGCAAAGAGACCATTGAAGTTCCGGTTCGTACGGAGACGGTTGCTTCGAAGTTCAACAACACGCAAATCCAATACAACAACAACACCATTCAGGAAATACGGCTTGGCGGCACCAACACCAAACTGGTTTTTGGTGGTGACAAGACCACAGCCTCGGGCATGTAAGTTCAGGGTGTAAGCCCGGATTTCGAAGTTGGTTTGCAAGGCTTTGTTTGCTTGCTAGGATTGGGGACGTGCGCTGGCGCCGTCTCCTTTTTGCTTTTTTGACTACAACGTTAACGGCTCGTTCCGCCACCGTTATGGTCTTGCAGTTTCACAATAATTCTCAATATCCCGACTTGAACTGGGTGGGGGAAAGCATCTCGCAGAAGCTGCAGCTGGAGTTCGGCGCCGCAAACCAGATCGTCCTGGGCCGCGAAGCGGTAGGCAAGGGCTTACGCCGTCTAGGTCTCAGGCCTGATGCCGACTTCACAAAGGCGACCATCATCAAGTTGGGCGAAAATCTGGATGTCGACTATGTCTGCTACGGCTCCTTCGAAATTGACTCTGCGATGCTGCCAACTGCCGGTACGGACGACTCGAAAGAAACAGCACCCCAATTAAAGGACAGTTCGGTTCAGATTGCCGCTCATTTCCTCGACCTTCGTAAGATGCGCGATGGTAAAGACTTATCGGAAGCAGGGCGGCTTACCGATTTATCGCGCCTGGAAGAGCACTTGGCCTGGCAATCGCTTGTGTATTTGGATCCGGCCGTCTCCCGCCCTCTCGATCAGTTCCTGAATCCCCAAAAGTTTATACGCCTCGAGGCTGAGGAAAGCTATGCTCGCGGCCTGCTTTCAACCACCACAGACAGCCAGCGGCAGTGGTTCCGCCAAGCAACGATACTGGACAGCCGCTTTGTTTCTCCAGCGTATGAACTCGGCAAACTAGCCGCCATTCGCAGAGATTACCGCCAGGCTATGAACTGGTTCAATCGGGTTCCGGCGTCAGATCCTCGTTATGCCGAGGCCCGCTTCCGCATGGGAAATGCCGCTTACAAAGCGGGCGACTTTCGTGCCGCCGCTGAAACTTTCCGTGAGGTTGCGAAAACGCTTCCATTGAACGAGGTGTATAACAATTTGGGAGCAGCCGAGAACCAACTCAACCTGCCCGCCGCTGAAGAAGACTTGAGGCGTGCGGCCGAAGGCGACCGCAACGATCCGGTTTACCTCTTTAACTTGGGTGCCGTTTTGTTGAAGCTCAATAATTTCGAAGAAGCTAAGCGCTGGCTCGCGGCCGCTCTAGAGTTGAATCCCGAAGACTCTCAGGCGAAGACGCTGCTGGATCGCGCCAGCCGTCAAGAAGCTACCAGTGCCGGCGGGCATCCCCTAGTCCCCGACCGCCTGAAGCAGCACGTAAACGAGACGGCTTTTCGCCAGTTGAAGGCTATGCTGCAGCCCAAGGCAAGCAATCTTTAGCTCCAAAACGGGCACTGGTTATACTCATAACTTCGCAATGCTAGAGGCTTTTGGCCTATCAGATCAGGGCTGCGTCCGCGCCAACAACGAGGATTATTTCATCTCCGATCCTGAAGCCGGAATCTTTATCCTGGCCGACGGCATGGGTGGGGCAAACGCCGGCGAATATGCATCGCGGCTCAGCGCGGAGCGGCTCTACGAGTCGTTTCTAATGCCGCATCTCTCTTCCGAACTCGACGGTATGGAAAGCGCCTTTGCCGAAGCCAATCGGACCGTTCGCCAGGCCGCGCGCGACAACCCTGATTACGAAGGAATGGGCACAACGCTTGTGACGGCCCGGATCCTGTCCAGCAGTTCCATTCAGGTAGGAAGCGTCGGCGACAGCCGTGCCTATTTCTCTTCGCCCGCGGGCCTGCGCCTCATCACCCGCGATCAGACTTGGGTAGCGGAGGTAGGCGAACGCCTCGGCCTGGACGAGCAGGCCCTTCGCAGTCATCCCATGCGGCATGTACTCACCATGGCAGTGGGGACCACCGATCACTTACGCGTGCAGTCCCACCAACTCGAGTGGCCGGAAGGTCACCTGCTAATGCTCTCCTCCGATGGCCTGCATGGGGTGGTCTCCGAAGATTTTCTGCGGCAGACGCTAAATTCTGAGAAAAATCTGGAGGAAAAAGCCCACTACCTAGTGGACGCTGCCAAAAGCGAGGGTGGTCCTGACAACATCACACTGGTGTTGATCCGGTCGACTTAGTATTCGCCGAGCTTCGTCCCGAAGGTTGGTCGAGGCTGCATGAATTTTCTTTCGAACGCCGTTTCCGTTTTTCTGGTCCCTCTTTTGATGGCCGCCCCGGTCTGGGCGCAACCCGCGCAAGGCCCTGCACCGTCGGCGCAGCCTCCGGCGCCCGGTCAACTAGCACCGAAAACTCCCGGCCAGCTTCAGTTACGGCTTGTGGATAGCGACGGAGCGCGCGTCCAGGCAAATACTCGCACCGTAAAGGGAATCGCGGTTCAGGTCACAGACGCCGATGGCGCTCCTGTGAGCGACGCGGCCGTCGCGTTTCGATTTTCCAGCAGCGGAGCATCCGCCACTTTCGCGGACGGGTCACACTCTGCCGTCGCTTACACGGATGCATCCGGCAATGCCCATGTGGCGAATTTTCAGTGGAACGAAGTGCCTGGCGCAGCGGCCCTGCGCATAACGGCCACCAAGGCCAACTCGCATGCCGGTTTGTTGCTCGAGCAGACCCTGGCAAGTGGAGCGGCTGCTCCCGCGCCCATCGCGACCCCTGTTTCTGTTCCGTCGACTGAAGCCGAAGCGGCTCTCCCAGAAGAAGTCGGTGTTGGCGAGCATCAGATTGCCACATCCGCGATCTCTGCGCCCGCGATTGGAAGGCCTATTGCCGCACCAATTGCTGAATCAGCCGCCAAGTCCGGTATTCCGAGTGAATACGTCGGCAATCCGTATCATCCTGCCCGCCTGGGCCTCGCACCTGCCATTTCCATCAGCAACACGGAGGCGCGCGACGCTGAATACCACGGCAGCAGCAAGAAGAAGTGGATCATTCTTGGAATCGCGGCAGGGGTCGGAGCGGGCATCGCGGTCGCGCTCCTCAGCGGAAAATCGGGGTCGGCATCGACGGCTGCGGGCTCGGGCGTGACGGTTGGAGCGCCCACCATCAGCATCGGCCATCCATAAACCTGGAAACACCTTTTAACGCATATGAAAGCCGTCCTACGTTTACTGACGCTCTCTCTCGCCATGTTCATAGCGGCCCTGCCCGGCCAGGTCCGTGCGCCTAAAGCAGGGGTTGTACGCTATCAAACCGGCGATGTTCACCCCGTCTTCGGACTGGGCAGCAGCTACTTCGTAGGTCCGTCTTACCGCGGATCCGCAGTCGCCGCCGCGTTTTCCGATCGGTTCGGTTTAGTCGCCGATGGGACGTTTCTCACACTGGCCGGCGACAATCTTTCGCAACTAGCTCGCATCCCGTGCGTGGAGGCTAAACCGGTTTTGGGGATCGGCGATGCGGCCGACTCGGCAATCGCGTTTCTGCCTTCTGAGAACGCTTTGCAAAGCTTCGACGGCAAATCGTTCGTCCGTGTTCCGGTCCTCGGCCTGGAACCTGGTGTCACCGTCACATTTGTTTCAAAACTGGACACCGCTTCCGTTCGGCTGCTGGCTGCACGCAACGATCGGACGGTATTCGAGGCAGTAGCTTCGATCGAGACCGGCCAGGTTTCAGACTACAAAGCCATCGACGCTCACGGCACGGCGGCAGCCCAGTTCGGCTACTATCTTTCGGTCTACGATGGCAAGCTGCACCTCGCGCCGATCGACTCCAGCAGCATTCCCCAGGAATTTGCTTTCGGATACGGGCCGGTAACTTTTGAGCAATCGTCCTCGAAGAGCCTGCACATCGCTTCGGATGGCGGCGAACACGACTGGATTATTTACAAGTCGCAGGGGCATGTCACGGTTGCCGAGCTTCCTATCCCGGCGGTGTCCAAGTGAAGACGCTCTTGCTTGCCCTGCTGTTCTGTGTCAGCCTGGGAGCGCAGACTTTCAGCTACTACGTCGACAGCTCGAATGGCGCGGTTCCCTCCAGCAAACTTCAGTCCCTCACCAGCCTCTACGCCTTTCCCGATACCCCGGTGGGCAGCGCCTCCAGTCTCGTGGTCCGAGTAGTGAACACCGGCTCTACGCAAGCAAACCTGGACATTATCTACATCGGCAATACGTCTGGCTCACCTGCGGCGAATCCCAATTTCACGGTGACCGGATTTCAAAGCAGCTCCGTTATCGCGCCAGGGGGATTTAAACTCTTCACACTTAACTTCACTCCCGCGAGCATAGGCAATTCGTATGGCTATCTGCAAGCCAGCAACGGATCGAGCAACTTCGCTATTTCTACACTGGTGGGAAATGGTCTTACTCCGCAACTAACTCTCTCGTGCAGCAGCAGCCTCGCACCTCAATGCAGCGGCAAAACTCTACAGCCCGTTAGCCAGAGCATTATCAACTTTGGAACCACTTCCACTACCACCAGCCTAAGCATTCCTTTTAAGCTGACCAACAACAGTACGACTGAAGTAAACCCCTCGTCGCTGCTCAAGATTCAGACCACCACCACGAATCCGAATAGCAGCTTTTCATTAAGCCCGCTGCCTTCGACGCTCTCGCCCGGGAGCGATCTCGACTTCTTCCTGATCTTTGCGCCGGGAACGGCAACAACTTACGGGACCAACTTACTCCTCGGTTCTATCAGCTATCCGATTCAGGCTACTGGAACGGCAAGCGTCGTTGGTGATATCGGTTCGGTGCTGATTAGTTACACCGACCCTCAAGGAGTCCGTCTTACTGCTCAACCTTCTTCAACAATCAATTTCGGATCGGCAGTAGTTGGAGGCGCAAACCTTACTACATACATTTTCACAATCAGCAATCCTTCAATCACGATAGACCCAGTTTCAGTCCCTGACTTGACTGTCACGGGATCGGGGTTTTCGCTTACGTCCGTGCCGGGCCTTCCAGCCAGCATAGCTCCGGGTGCCTCCCTGACTTTTAAGGTGGTCTTCACACCACTTACGGCTGGAACCTACACAGGGGTTTTGACCATTGGAAGCCGTCAGTTCAGTTTGGCGGCAACCGGCACTCTTTCCGCCGTCCCAGAACCGTCTTTCCAGGTGGACATTAATCCGCTCGTCAGCCAGAAGCAAGCTCATCTCAGCATTAGCCTGGCGAGCGCCTCGCCTATCTCCACAATTGGCACGCTTACGATGAGTTTTACGCCAGCTGTCGAAATCATAAAAGCTGACCCGTCTATCTTGTTCGTTTCGACAAGCGGCCGGCAACTCGGAGTGGCGATAGCCAAGGGTTCGCAGATTTTTACCGCAAACGGCCAGTCCCCGATCACCTTTCAGACGGGCACTACCGCGGGCGACCTCAAATTCACGCTCGACTTTGCGGACGGAAAATCGTACAGCCGCACTTATTCTGTCACCCCCGCGATGATAACGATTGATTCAGCAACGGCGACCAGTGAGCCGCCTTACTTAGTAGTAAACATGACAGGTTATGACAACACCTACAGCGCCGGAAAGATGTCTTTTACTTTTTACGATTCTGCAGGCGTCGCCCTCATGGCTAAGCCTCTGCCCGTTGACGCAACTACGGAGTTCCGGAACTTTTTCTTCGATTCCGGTAATCAAACCGGCGGTGCATTCGCGCTTCAGCTCAGGTTTCCGATCGTCGGAGATATCACCAGGATCACGAACATGGGTATTGTGATGACGAACTCGGCTGGCTCGGCCAATATCGCTCAGAACTCCGCTAAGTAGTCACGCTTTCGCAAATGCCGGAGTGACGTCTGTGCGAAAGCAGGGTGAACCCTGCCGAGGAAGTTAGCGGACCGATTCCCCTCTGTTGCATGGAGTTGGCGGTCCTGAAGCGCTCCCTGGGTCCAAAGCTCCAGCGCCCAGTTCCATCCGGTTCAGCGTGCTCCTGCCTGCCAGCGCCTACTGCCCCGGTTCCGCTTGGCCCGCCAGCAACGCCCATCCATCGGAACTGATCGGCCTGCCCTTGATCTCTGCCAGTACTTCCCGTTTGCCCTCGCTGGCAAATGCCAACCGGGATTGGATACACTCTGTGGTGGAAGATTCGGCTCCTCCTTGGATCGAAACATTTGTTTGTCCTTATGTTTATGCCAGAGTTGACTGCTTTTTGCTAGAGCCTTTGTGAGATATCCGGGCTAGGTCAAGCCGCTCTCCTCCAGTCGTTCCCGCCATCGCTGCATCGTCTGATCCGTCACCCCTGGTGATCCCAGCTGCCTTCTACCAGGTGATCTCTTTTGCGATTGCCTTCAACCGAACGTTCTGCAGTCTCATTGTCCGCTCCACCTTGGAACTTGCGTACCTTAAGCTCTGCTCCGATCCCTAGCTTCCCGTGCCATAATCCGCTTCTTGAAGCGGACAGATCATCTGTTAATCGACCGGTCAGGTCGTATGTCAACGAAACTCCTACTCGTTTTCGTTTATGAGACTGGTTCTAATCAGGTCGACTTACGCGCTACGGTGAAGTCATGCTGCCTGTAGCGTTGACCATCGCCGGCTCCGATCCTAGCGGCGGCGCCGGACTGCAGGCGGATCTAAAGACCTTTCATCAGTTTCAGGTGTATGGAGCGGCTGCGGTAACCCTGCTGACAGTCCAGAACACGCAGGCTGTTTCGCGCTTGGAGGTACTCGCTCCAGATCTGGTTTGCGATCAGATTGTAGCGGTCATTGAGGATCTGCCCGTAAAAGCTGCGAAGGCTGGAGCGCTGGGAAGTGTGGAAATTGTCATCGCCGTGGCGGAACTGGCATCTCGCTTTACGTTCCCGCTAGTTGTCGATCCAGTGATGATCAGCAAGCATGGCTCGCCGCTGCTGCCGGAACCGGCGCAAGAAGCGCTCCGCGGCACGCTTCTGCCAAAATCGTTCCTCGTAACGCCCAATATTCCGGAAGCTGAAATTTTGGCAGGCTTTCCAATCGCGGGCGAAGACGGCATGATGCGCGCAGCTCAGGCGATTAGGGACGGCGGATGTCCAAATGTACTGATCAAAGCTGGACACCACAATGGAGAACCCAACGACCTGCTGGTCTGCGGCGGCAAGAGCGTCTGGTTTGCCGGCCATCGCATTCAGACAAAGCACACCCACGGCACCGGATGCACTTACTCAGCCGCTATTACCGCCTGCCTGGCGATGGGATTTGATTTGATCGACGCAGTTGGCCGCGCCAAGCAATATGTTCAGGCAGCGATCGAGACAGCTCCGGGATTGGGCGCTGGAAACGGACCCGTAAACCATTTTGCTGCTATCGCCTCAAGCTAAACGAAGCATCTTCCATCAGCTCTTCAACTTCCTCAGATATGTCCGGCCGCCAACCCAGGCAGAAACCGCCAGAACTGCGTAGGAGAGCCAAATCCACGGTGACTGATCACGAAAGAATGTCCAGTTCGCGGGCGTGTGGCTTATGGCCGGGACGGCCACGATGTACGTTACCGCATCAAGTCCGAACGAGAGTGCGATCCAGATTATCAGGAGACGTACCGTTTCTGGCAGAGTGGCTTCCCGGCTGAATTTCATCTTTCTCAGATAACCATAGATGAGAGCAGCGCTAATAATTGGCATCAGCGTAAATACCGTGACCCACATTGCGAAGGGATTTAGGAGCAGGTACGTAGCGAAGCCAAGCATCGTGGCAATCAGGTACATCGTAAGGAAAGAGCCTACAATCCATGCACTTTTCCGCATTCTGTCTCCTACTGCCCTGGACGAAGGCTTCGGACAATTTGTTTCGCGAACGGCCCGTGCAGCACCCGAGCGTGTTCAAGTTTAATCTAGCAGCGAGAGAGCGGGAGACCGGATCCGGCTTCATGAACTCGGCAGCGCGTTGTTCAACGGCTTAAACCTCAGATTGCTCCTAGCCTAATCTCACATCGAAATGGGGTCTGTCGGTCTGTCCCCATTTTCGAGAAGCGATCTGTTTGATTCTAGTAAGAATTGGTGCTGGGTGACTCATCTGTTTCAGGGCTGCCCGCGGGCTTTTCTATTCGCTCATACGGTCGAAGGCGACTTCGGGCTGCTCTACTGCGCGAGAAGATTAAGATTCCGTCAGGAAGTTAGTACTTCGGAATTGTTGAATCGATTTTGTCACTCCAGGCAGCGATTCCTCCGGCCATATTTCGAACATTGTTGAATCCGTTGGCTTTCAGCAGATCGACAGCTTTCTGGCTTCGGGCTCCGCTTTTGCAGTGCGCCACGATCTCCTTGTCACGGGGCATTTCACCAAGGAATTTCGGCAGCTCACCTAGGGGTATCAATCGGGTGCCTGGGATTCGCGCGATCTGGTACTCGTGGGGTTCTCTTACGTCCAGAAAAGTGAATTGGTCGCCTCTATCCTGCTTCGCTTTGACATCCAGCGGGTCGATTTGTCCGGCGCTCGTATCAGGCGGGTTTGCGGCAGGCTTGACGCCGCAGAATTCCTGGTAATCGATCAGCTTGGTGACAGTTGGGTGATCCCCACACACGGGGCATTCGGGATCGCGGCGCAGCTTCAACTCGCGAAACTTCATCCCGAGCGCATCGTAGAGCAGCAACCGGTTTTTCAGGGTTTCGCCAATACCGAGAATTAGCTTGACTGCTTCGGTGGCCTGAGCAACGCCAATTAATCCGGGTAGAATTCCTAGAACTCCGCCTTCAGCACAACTGGGCACCAGCCCCGGTGGCGGAGGCTCCGGATAGAGGCAGCGATAGCAGGGTCCGTCCTCGCAAGCGAATACCGAAACCTGCCCTTCGAAGCGGAATATTGAACCATAAACGTTAGGCTTCTTCGCGAGAACGCAGGCGTCATTCACCAGATAGCGGGTGGGAAAGTTGTCCGTCCCATCGACTACGAGATCGTAGTCTCTGAATATCTCCAGCGCATTCTCACTGGAGAGCGCCACCTCAAACTTATCCACTCTCAGGTGTGGATTGATATCCAGCATTCGATCGGCCGCGGAATCCAGCTTCTTGCGGCCGAGATCGGCGGTTCCGTGGATCACCTGGCGTTGCAGATTGGATGCGTCGACAATGTCGAAGTCGACGATCCCGATCCGGCCAACTCCCGCTGCCGCTAAGTACAATCCAACCGGCGCACCCAACCCGCCCGCGCCGACCATCAACACTTTGGCGGCTTTCAACTTGCGTTGCCCGTCCATGCCAACTTCCGGCAGGATTAGATGCCGGCTGTAGCGGGCGACTTCGTCGTTGCTGAGTGTGGCTGTTTCCAGATCTGCTACCGCGGATCCTCCTGCGATGCTTGGCACAATGGACAGGGTTTCATCGCCTCGAAGAGCCGTATCGGCCCGGTCGAGATACCGAATGTCCTCGTCATTTACATAGACATTCACGAAGCTGCGCAGCTTGCCTGCATCCGTATAAAGATTCTTCCGAATGTCCGGGTAAAGCGTCGTCAGGTGATCAAGCGCTTCCTGCACGCTGACGCCGGATATCTCGACAGAATCGCTGCCACCAGTAAATTGCCGGAGGGCGGAAGGTATTAGAATTTTGGCCATATTAGTTCCTCGTCTTCTGCTCGCGTCTGGTCGGCATCCGGTAAAAAACTGAGCGCATGATCGAACTGCCTAGCCCGTACCGACAGAACAACGAATGAATACCACGGGCAGGAGTTCTTCAGGTCCGTATCGGAGAAGTAGGCCGCGCTATCCGGGTGGGAGTGAAAGATACCGATGAGATCCATACCCTGACTACGGGCATAACTTTCAACCTTCAGCAGATCTTCCGGTTTGATCTCATACCGCTCGCCGCGTGGTCCTTGCCAGACGTTCTCCAACGCAATCGCTTCCAGTACGGTCTTTCGTTCACCGCTGGTGTGTCCCAGCATTGCGCCGCAGCATTCATTCGGATAGCTTCGCTCAGCATGAGAAACCATGGTTTGCCAGGCGCTTTGCTGTATATCGATCATAAGACTGTTATAGATCGTTGGACAGTCCGCGACCCGGCAAAGCGGCGGCGAAATGTGATCGGTGTCCGATCGAATGCAGCCTAGGAAGGAAGATAGTTCTTTAGGGGCTCAAAGAAAGACTGAACGAAGCTAACGGCAGTCGCCTCGGCTTTCTTCACGTTGCCGTCTGCAACATTAACCACCACTCGCACCAGCGAGGTGTCGCTGCGACGGTAGCGGATAGCATCGGCGACAGTATAGATCTTGGCCGCATACTCGCTGGCGATGACACGGCTGCGAGCCTGATACCAATAAAAGACGATGCTCTGATTCTCACCGCGGGCAACGACATATTGGTTAACCCGGATCGGCTCAGACTGTCCCGGAATGGAAATGTCGCGTACTCCGGATTGAGACGGAACATAACCGGCGCCCGGCAGGCAGTTCTTAGGGGAGTGTGGGGCCTTGCCCGTTCTTTGAGTCTCGAAAAAAGCGACAAACAAGGTGGCCGCCTGCCCCTGCTTTCTGTCTACGTAGAGCCGTGACAGGATATCATCGGCTTTCAGAACGTCAAGTGTATCTTGATCGAGCGGCAGTTCCTGCTCCATCTTCCAGTCGGGACTATCCAGGTGAAACTGCTCGAGCCTACGATGGGCTGGCACAGTCTCGCCCCGTGAGAAGCCGTAGAAGATAGAGGCTTGTGCGAGCAGCACGACCGTCAGTACTCGCGAACTACGTGATTTCAGAAATTGAGTCATGCGGCAGACCCTTCATAGCGCTGAGCGACCAAAACTAAAAGCCGGTGGACAGCCACCAGCGCGACCAGAGCGACGATGAAGACGATGTATCCCTCTGCTTCATGGTACGCCCCCTGCGCCAGTTTGGTGTTGATTTCAGACATCATGCCGGTAACGGCAACCCGGACTGCATTCGCTCCGATGGCAATGGGTACAGTTGCCATTAGCAGAGCCCATCTCATCCAGACCCGGTTATCGGTGAAGTAGGCATAGACGAGTGACAAGAATGCCAGCGAGAGCAGCGAGCGAATGCCACTGCAAGCTTCTGCGACATCAAGTGTTTGGCTAGGCAGCTGAAGCATGTTGCCCACGCGGAGCACAGGTATTCCCATCAGCGTAATCATGGCCTCGCCTAACTGGCTCGCCACCGTCTGAAGCCTAAGAGTTAGCGAAGCGTAAATGATAGATGGAATGGGAATCATGAACAGCAGCAGTATCAGGGGGAAGAGCAGCGCTTTCACCCAACGCGTACCGCCCAGGTACAGAATAGTGCCGAACAGCGCAATGACAAATGCCAGCCGGGCCGTGAACAGTTCGGCACCCAGAGTGGCGGCCAGCGATTGGAAAGCCGCCCAGATGACTAATATCAGCCCGAATCCGTTCGATTTCCGTGGAATGGACAGGAGGGTATCGCGCCGCTGCCATGCGATATAGCCAGCGACAAACGGCACGAAAAAGCCATGCCCCATGTTCTCGTCATTGGCCCATTGCACGGCCATCCGGTACAGGATGGGCGCGTAACAGACGATGAGCAACACGCCAAACCAGGCGATTGACTGCCAGTCGATTTTCGTAGTCCGGGCGTGCAGCGAACTGGGCGCGGCAGGGGCACTTACCATGCGTGAAATTCCATTCTATTCAATCACAGACAAACATCGCCAACAGAGTTGCGGAACAATGGCTGATGTGAGTCAATTGCCCGGTTCCCCGCCTCGGCTGGAACGCTCCATTAGAAATTTTCTGTTCCGGACGGCGGTGTGCCTTTTTCTGGCGGCTCAAGCCCGGGCTCAGAACTTTTTCCCGGTCAACGAGATTCGTCCCGGCATGAAGGGAGTCGGCCGCACGGTCTTCAAGAACAGCCTCATCGAGGAATTCCAAGTCGAGATCCTCGGTATCCTTGAAAACCTCACACCACGACAATCCATCATCCTCGCCCGGCTCAGCGGCGGACCTCTGGCCGAGACCGGCGTCATGCAAGGCATGAGCGGCAGCCCAGTCTACATCGAAGGACGGCTGGTCGGCGCCATCGCTCTCGGGTTTCCGTTCTCCAAGGAAGCGATCGCGGGCATTCAGCCCATCGCCCAGATGGTCGCGGATGCTAAGTCCCTGCGGCGCAACGGCGCGCGCCTTCGGGGTGACTCCTTTCAGAGCGCACTCTCCGCTGGCGAACCCGGCAGCAATCTTCGTGCTCTCAATTCTTCTTTCGGCAGTTTGAAGGAAATCTTTACACCCCTGGCGCTGTCAGGTTTTTCTGATAGGACGGTCCAGACCTTCGCGGCACACTTCCGCCAATTCGGCCTGGAGCCTCAACAGGGAGTGGGAGGCGCTGTTGCAAGCTCTCAGTCAAAAATTCGCATACCCGCTTTCCCGATAACACCGCCGCCCGGATCTGTACTCCCGGGTTCTATGATCAGCGTCCAACTGCTCTCCGGTGATATGACGATTAGCGCCGACGGTACGGTTACCTACGTCGATGGGAATAAGATATATGCGTTTGGGCATCGCTTCCTGGATAGTGGCGCGACAGACTTGCCGTTCGCCCGCGCCGATGTGGTGGCTTTGCTGCCCACTTTGAATAATTCGTTTAAGCTGTCGGCCGCCCGGGAGACGGTTGGGAGCATTACTAGCGACCTGAGCAGCGCCATCGCTGGCGAAATCGGCCGGAAAGCTCATGTCATCCCTCTTACTATCGAAGTACGGGGGGCCGGTCCTGAGAGTCACCAGTACCACTTGAAAGTCGTAAACGATCGGCTGCTGACTTCGTTCATCACCCAGACCGCTCTTTTTGCGACCCTCGATGCAACGGAACGTACTTTAGGCAACGGTACGCTGCGGCTTCGCGGCCGGATCGAATTTGACGGGACGAACCCACCGGTGGAGGTTCGCGACATCTTCGTAAGCGACACTGGGGTGGCTCTGCGAGCGACAAATGACGCAGTGGCAACGCTGGCGTACGTTTTGGGATCGAACTTCCAAAACTTGCACGTGAAAAATCTCCGGTACGAATTGGAACCGCTCGAGCATAAACGCCAACTCCGGATCGCCCAGGCGTGGGCATCGCGGCACGAGGCAAGACCCGGCGATTCGATCGGCATCACCGTGCTGCTGGAGGGAGACGATGGGCTCGAGCTTACGCGGACAGCGAATTACAACATTCCGGTCGGAGCCCCAACGGGTCCGCTCAACCTGACCATAAGCGACGCGCTCACGCTGAATATTCCTGATTTCGCCGGCATGAGCGCTTCAACGTTCGACACCCCTGAAACAATGATCGCGGCGTTGAATAGATATCGCAGCAGTGACGCAGCTTACATACGCGTATGGCGTCAGGAGCCTTCGTTCAGCCTGACTGGCCCATCGCCGAATGGAGATCTGACCGATCCTCCTCCTTCCGTGGCCTTGATTCTGGCGGATCCCGCTGCCTCTGCGAGCGGATCGACCGCATCTTCAATCACTCGCGGATCCTCTCTAAAGGAATTGCGCCTTCCTGTCGATGAATATGTTGTCACCGGCGCAAAGACTATTCAGGTAGAAATCAAAGATTGAGAACTCTTCGAGCAGTTAGCCTCATCCTGGCCAGCGTGTGTCCCTGGCTTGCCGCGTACGCCGCTACCAGCACCACATGGGAGACTGCTGGGTACAACGACTACCTGAACGGCCGTTTTTCGGGCCTGAGCCTGTCCGCCGATGGCATTCTGCGGCGAGATTCGCCGATACTTTGGGAGGCGGCAATGGGACAGCCGGCATTGTGGTCTGTCGCCTTAGTAAAGGATGGGACGGCCTATGCAGCCACTGGACACGGTGGAAAGGTGTATCGCGTTCAACCGGATGGGCGATCGTTTCTGGCTTGGAATTCAGGACTTTCAGAGGTGTTCGCAGTCGCAGCCGATGCCAAGGGGAACATCTGGGCGGGTTCGTCACCGAACGGCGGCGTCTACCGCCTGAGTGGAAGCAAACCGGTAGAGATTTGGCGCTCGCCGGAGAAGTACGTCTGGGCCATTCAACCTGCTCGCGATGGCGTCTTGTACGTGGCTACCGGGGAACAGGGCAGGATCTATCGCATTGAATCAAATGGGAAGGCGAACCTGTTCTATGAGACCGGCCAAGGCAATGTCACGGCTCTGGCTCTAGGCAGCAAAGGCCAAGTGTATGCTGGTACCGAGCCCAACGGGCTGATTTACGAGATTTCACCCCAAGGCAAAGGAACGATCCTTTACGATTCTTCGCTGCCAGAGGTGCGGGCTATCGTGGTAGATGCTTCCGGCGTGGTTTATGCCGCAGCGATGGGCGGAGCAGTATCGACGCGCAGTTCCGTTGCGGTGGGAACTGACGCGAGCGCGGCCGTAACTGCGCTGACCGCCATCACACCCACCGTTATTACGGTGACGGAATCTAGCAAAGGCCCGGGAGAAAACAAGCAGTCTGGCGCAAAAATCGCCGACAATGCACGAGCGGGAGCGGCTCGAGCAGGAACGCCATTGGCGACGGCAACCGCTACTACCGTTACGGAATTAGCCGGGATGGAAAAATCAGCGATCTATAAGATCGCTCCAGACCACTCTGTCGACAAGCTGACGAGATCTCAGGAGTTTAACGTTTACGATTTGATCCTTGATGGGAACTCGCTACTGTACTCGACCGACGATCATGGGCGCATCTATCGCTGGCAGGACGGAAAGTCGACTCTGGTTGCGGAACTCGGCGCAGGAGAGACGACCCGGCTTATAGCCGCTTCAAAAGGGCTGCTCGCAGCCGTGAGCAATCCAGCGCGTTTAGTTTCGCTGGGCCGGGAAAACTCCGCAAGTCCGGCCGGTAATGCCTGGTACGAATCGCAAGTTCACGATTGCGGCAGTGTGGCGCGTTGGGGGCATGTTATGTGGCATTCAGCGGCAGGCCAAGGCCTCACTTTTCTAACTCGCTCGGGGAACTCTCAGCGGCCTGACGCCACCTGGAGCAACTGGTCCGAAGCGGCGGGCGAGAGTAGCCAACCCTCGATTTCGAGTCCCGTGGCCCGGTATATTCAGTGGCGAGCTGAATGGCGCAAGCGCCAGGATGCCGAATTAAACTCGGTCTCGCTTTCTTATCTGCCGCAGAACTCCGCTCCAGCGGTGCAGAGTTTGACTGTCACGTCGGTCCTGGGAGCAAACGCAGCCAAGAATGCCGCGACTGCGGCGAATTCAACGGCAGCTTATTCCATTACGGTGACAGACACCGGAGAATCCTCCGCCGGAACAACTACTGCCGGTCCCAGTCAGACTGCTTCCCATCTTCAGACCACGCAGACGCAAGTAACCTGGCAGGCGGACGATCCAGACAACGATAAGCTAGTGTATTCACTCTACTTTCGTTCCGAGGACGCTCGAGAATGGCAGCTGATTCGAAGCCGTATGTTCGGGAATACGCTTTTGCTGGACCCGGACGTCTTCGCGGATGGACGTTACTACTTCAAGATTGTGGCCTGGGATTCACCGTCTAATGCCGCTGCTTACGCCAAGCGGACGGAGTTTGTCAGCGCTTCCGTTCTGGTCGACAACACGCCTCCGATAGTGAGCATGGCCACAGCCCGGCGAACCGGTTCGGAAGTGAACCTCGCCGCGGAAGCAGTTGACCAGAGTAGCGCTTTAAAGAGGGCGGAATATTCGGTTGACGCGGGATGGTGGCAGCCAATAGAGTCGACGGACAGGATCATTGACACGCCTCGAGAACAATTCCGAGTTCATCTGGAAAAGTTGACCGCTGGCGAACACCTGATCGTATTGCGCGTGTATGACACGGCCGGGAATGCAGGTTTGGCTAAGGTCTTGCTGAAGTAAGATAGTGAAAGTAATCGCCGGTGTAGCTCAGGTGGTTAGAGCGACGGTCTCATAATCCGTAGGTCGCAGGTTCAACTCCTGCCGCCGGCACCAATTTTCAATCTACTATCACGGAATAAATTCGTTCGAGATCCTCTTCCGAATAATATTCGATTTCAAGCTTCCCAGACGTCGCGCTTCTAGCTTGAATAGTGACCTTTGTGCCTAATGCAGCAGCCATCGCATCGAGGGCGGCCCGGGTATTAGCGTCTGGCAACGCGGGTTGATCAGGGTTTTCTTTCGCAGCTGTTTTTGGAGTTCCAGCGAGTTGCGTTCGAACATCCTGCTTCGCTGTAATTAGGTCCTTAACAAGCCGTTCGGTCTCTCTAACGGAGAGGCCCTCATTCACAATTCTCCGGTAGAACTCCACCTGCGCCGCTTCATCCTGTAAACCTATTAGGACCCGCGCATGCCCCATGCTGATCTGCTCGGAGATGATCGCATTTTGGACGGTGGGTGACAGCCGAAGTAATCGGAGAAAGTTCGTTACCGTCGATCGCTCTTTACCTGTACGTTCAGCAATTTGCTCGTGGCTCAAACCGTGCTGAGTAGCAAGATTGTGGAACGCAACGGCAATCTCAATGGGATTCAGGTCCTGCCGCTGAATATTTTCGATGAGCGCTAGTTCTAGCCGCTCCTGCTGTTGGACAGTCCGGACTAGCGCCGGAATGTCCTTCCAGCCTGCTATTCCGGCCGCACGCCAGCGTCGCTCGCCCGCGATGAGCCGGTATTCATCAGCGGCAATTCTCTGGACCGTAATGGGTTGCAGGAGACCGCTGACCTGAATGGAGCGGCTCAGTTCCTGGAGCTTGTCAACGTCGAAGGAGGTTCTCGGCTGGTCCTCGTTGGGCCTGATGTGATCGAGCGGAATAGTGCGAAATTCTTCGAAGTTCTCGGGAAACGGGTCGGCGATTTGAGGAGCAGGCTCAGACGGCGGTTCTGCTATGACCGGCGCAGGCGCAACTCCGGTACTCTGGCGCGATGGCAGCAGAGCCGAGAGACCTTTACCGAGCGCTTTTCTGGGATTCCGATCTGGCTCTTTTCTCATTGGCCAAGATTTCCTTTGCAAGTTGAATATAAGCTTCGGCGCCACGCGATTTGGGATCGTAGGTGAGAATCGGTTTCCCGAAGCTGGGAGCTTCCGCCAAGCGGATGCTGCGCGGAATAACAGCTTTAAAGACTTCTTCGGCGAAAAACTCACGCAGGTCGGACTCGACTTGACGCGCTAAATTGGTCCGGTCATCATACATGGTGAGCAATACGCCTTCGACTTTCAATTGAGGGTTGAAGGCGTCCTTGATCCTATCGATAGTTTCCATCAGCTGCGAGATACCTTCCAGGGCGAAGAATTCGCACTGAATCGGAACGAGAACGGCGTCAGAAGCGACTAAGGCGTTCAGCGTCAGGAGATCAAGAGCTGGAGGGCAATCGATCACGATGTAATCGAAATCCTTTTCAATCTGCTCGACTGCGGTTTTGAGACGTCGTTCGCGGTGCTCGACCTCAACCAAATCCAAATTTGTGGCCACTAAGTTTTGATCGGCTGGAACGATAGAAAGGCCCTCGTAAGGCGTTGCAGTGATCGCATCAGCAATTTTCGCCTCTTTCAGCAGGACATTGTACAGAGTCTGACTATCTTCGGTCTTTTCTACCCCTACGCCCGTGGTGGCATTCCCTTGGGGATCGGAATCGATTAGGAGGACGCGCAACTCGGAGGCAGCCAGTGCGGCTGCTAAGTTTATGGCTGTTGTTGTCTTTCCAACGCCACCTTTTTGATTTGCGATTGAGAGTACGCGGGACACGTGTTCTCGATGATCCTAACATGCTTTGCCTTCATCTGTTCCACGTGAAACATATCGGCGGCAAAAAGCTACAATTTGGGGGGAGTGATGCAAGTCTTCCCGGAACTTTGGCGGATGCTACGAACCGAACCCAATACACAGGAAAACTAGGGCTTAGTTGCGACTGTCCAGCTGGTGTATTGATGCATGAAGCCGTGACCTGCGCGGTTGGATCGCTTTGAGTAGCGCGTGGCGCTCTTGAACTTGAGTTGAAAAGGGGTCGAATGCACCTTAACTGTAATTGATTCGGGTTCCTACTTTCATTGATCCAATTACGCCCCTGGTCTATCTGGGTTCTTCCTAGCAACGAACTTATTCCACGTGGAACGTGTCCTGGCGAGGGAATTCAACTTCTCGACTCTTCTACATGAATGGCGATAATGGGCCTGCCGCGAAAAGACCACAAGAGCTTCAACAGAGCCTTAGCTTAAGTCAAGCGACTGCATCACCAAGCACCTACAAAGACAATTGACGCTTGGTTCTGGGTTGACTCATACGTCTAGACTGCCCACTTGCCTTTTCGTTCGCCTACATGGTCCAAGTGGACTTCAAGCGGCCTCCGGTCCCATCTTTAAGGGATTGGCCCACGCAATTTGCACTTCCAGATTGCTCCTGGCTCAATCAGATATTCAAATGGGGTCTGTCCCGTTTTAGACAAGCTATCTAGCTGATTCTATTCTGCGTGTCAGCGCCGGTGCAAAAATCCCCATAGTGCCGTTTTAAAAATCCCCCACCCGTGACAAGGTGTAAAGCCGGAAGCGACTCTGAAGTGAGGAGGAGCCGGCATCTGTTGAGGGGAAAAGAAGTGGAAGATGTACAAGCATTGAAACGCCAAGGATTGAGCATCCGGGCCATCAGCCGGCTAACGGGCTGGAGCTCGAACGGGGGTCTGTCCCCATTGTGAGGAGCTATCTATCTGATTCTATGGAGGCTTGGTGCTCGGCACTAGGAGACTCCAAGCGGCTTCCAGCGCCGTTTTTGGCGATCCGCCCACGCGGATACAACCCTCAGATTACCCCCGACTTAAACGCACCTGAGTATGGGGTCTGTCCCCATTTTTGAGGAGCTATCTGATAGATTCTTGAGACTTGGCACTGGTGAGTCATCTGTCTGAGGCATTGCCCGTGCAAGTTTCGGTTTGCGCGTATGGGCCACGTGGATTTCAGGCGCCATCTTTGATTTTCTGCCTAGAGCATTCTTCTTGCTAACATAAGGCGGGTCTGGAATCAGCCGCGAAGCAGATGCCGCGAGCTTATTCGAACGATCTACGGCGCAAGGTATGGGAAGCCCACGCAGCGGGGAATGGATTGATGCGTGTGTTGGCGGAGCGGTTCGAAGTCAGTCGGGGTTTGGTGGAGAAGATCTCACGCCAGCAGCGGCAGAGCGGTGGGACGGAAAGCGTCGAGCAACGGCACGGGCCGCTCAGCAAGGTGACGGCAGAAATGGAAGAGAGCCTGCGGGAGCAGGTGCGTCAGCGGCCCGATCGAACGCTGGGGGAATGGCAGCAGGGTGCCGACGCGGTCGGCAGTGGTGGGACACACTCGCCAGGATGGCGCCGGAGCGGATGGTCTTCTTGGATAAGAGTGCCGTTATGACGGCGATGACACGGCTATATGGGCGTGCCCCGGCTGGACGCCGGGCGCGCGAAAGCATACCGGCTGGACACTGGAAAACGGTCAACATTCTCAGCGCCTTGAGTACAGCCGGTTTGCTCGCCACCATGATCGTCGAAGCTCCGGCCGATGGCGATGTCTTTCTGGCGTTTCTCGCGCAAGTACCGCCAAGCCATCGAAGCGCGGGGTACGCAGCTGCTGTACCCACCTCCTTACTCGCCGGACTTCACCCCATCGAAAAAGCCCGGCTCAAGCTCAAACAGCATCTGTGCCGAACCAAAGCCAGAATCGTCGATCTTCTCTTTCAAGCCCTCGCCGGGGCGATTCCGACCATTACCTCGAGGAAACTGCCCAGACCGTTACCCTGCTGAGATTGTTCCTGGCCTAGTCAGACCTCCAAAAGGGGGTCTGTCCCCGTTTTGGAGTAACTACTGAATCATCTATTTCGGAGCGCCGACTTGCTCACCTTCTCGCTCACAAAAAGGGTCCATCGGGAGAGATGTCAGCACCGGCAGTGGAAAATGTTCCACGTGAAACAGTTTAGGCCGACTGCATGGAAAGGTAAACGTCGAGGATGGCTACGGCTGCCGGGGTCACGCCCGGTATTCGCGAGGCTTGGCCCAAGGTGACAGGCCGGACGCGCTGGAGCTTTTGACGAACTTCATTCGACAGCCCAGGGATTGTTTCGTAGGAGAACCGGTCCGAAATGGTTCGCCCTTCCGAATCTTGAAGCTGCTGCACCTGCCGGTTCTGCTGTAAGAGATAACCGGAATACTTTATTTCCGTTTCTACGGTAGCTAAGACGCTGTTGACCAGATCTCCAGCGCACTTGGAGGCGAGCCACTCTTTCAAGCGCAAGATGCGGGCTTCCGGGCGGCGCAACCAGACAGCTAAGGTTGGGTTGTTGCTCCCGGCCTCGAGCGATAGAACAGCAGGAAGGGCATTGGCGCGAGTCTTATCTAGAAGTAAGCGGACGGCTGCCTTCTGGGACTGATGCGCCTGGAATCGATTCCAACGGCGGTCATCGACCAAACCGGCTTTCCGGCCGATAGGCGTCAGCCGCTCATCGGCATTATCGATCCTGAGGTGCAAACGGTATTCCGCCCTGGAAGTAAACATCCGGTAGGGCTCGTCGGCACCCTGGTTGACCAGATCGTCGACGAGAATGCCGACATAACCCTCATTTCGAGCGATGACGACAGGGTCTGTCCCCTTTAATTTGGCTGCGGCGTTCAAGCCGACAATCAGGCCCTGGCCGGCAGCCTCTTCGTAGCCGGAGGTACCATTGATCTGTCCAGCTAGAAACAATCCGGGAATGCTCTTCACTTCGAGGGAATGAGTCAATTCCCGGGCGTCGATCGCATCATATTCAATGGCATAGCCGGGGCGGATCATCTCGGCATCTTCCAGGCCGGGTATGGAAGCAACCATGGCAGACTGCACATCGATCGGCATACTCGTTGACATGCCGTTTAGGTAAACCTCGTGGGTGTCGACTCCTTCAGGCTCCAAGAATATCTGGTGCCGCCGCTTTTCAGGAAACTTAACGATTTTATCTTCTATCGAAGGGCAATACCGGGGACCGACACCCTCGATTTGACCGCTGTAAAGCGGAGAGCGGTTAATGTTATCGCTCAGAATCCGGTGCGTCCCGTCCGTAGTAAAACCAAGGTGGCACTTGATCTGTTCGCGATCAATTCGATCGGTCAGGAATGAAAAAGGAGTGGGAGTGGCATCCCCGGGCTGCTCTTCGAAGTGGTTCCAGGCGATGCTGCGGCCATCCAGGCGAGGAGGTGTACCGGTCTTTAGCCGGGTCCACTGAAGCCCCAGATTACGCAACTGCGCACCCAGCTGGTTAGATGCGATTTCGCCGTTTCTTCCACAGGAGTGGCGTTGCTCTCCCACATGGGACAGGCCGTTTAGGAAGGTACCAGTGGTTACGATGACGGCCTGGGCCAGCAGATCGCGTCCATCGCGCAGCCGCACACCGGAAACGCCGAGGCCGGGAGCGTCATTAATAAACTTTAATTCTCCGACTTCTGCCTGCAAGATGCGCAAGCCGGGCTCCTGCTCCAGCCACTCCCGCATTCGGATACGATACTGCTTCTTGTCGCATTGCGCGCGGGGGGACCAGACGGCAGGACCACGGCTGGTATTCAACAGACGGAACTGAATGCCGACAGCATCAGTCAGTTCACCCATGACACCGCCGAGAGCGTCGATTTCCCTGACTAGGTGCCCCTTCGCGATGCCGCCGATGGCTGGATTGCAGGACATTTGGGCAATCAGATCGATATTCATCGCGACCAAAGCGGTTTTCAGGCCAAGGCGAGCGCAGGCACGACCGGCCTCGCATCCGGCATGGCCGCCACCCACCACTACGATGTCGTACTTCTTCTGCATCTATTTGGTTCTATTCGTTATTCTAGCGTTGGAACAAGGGTTTTGAAGATTCTGATTGTGGGAGGCGGGGGCCGCGAGCACGCCCTGGCGTGGCGACTGGCTCAATCGGCTGACGTCGCGGAGGTGATTGCAAGTCCAGGAAATCCGGGCATCGAACGGGTGGGGCGCTGTATGCCGACGCCCGCCACCATAGGGGGATACGCAGATCTCGCCGAGGCCGAAAAGGTTGAACTGACTGTAGTGGGTCCCGAAGCTCCACTAGTGGGAGGGATCGTGGACGTCTTCCGCTCGCGCAATCTGGCGATTGTAGGGCCGACGAAAGCGGCTGCAATGCTGGAGGGCTCCAAGATGTTCGCGAAAGCGTTTTTCCGGCGGGCTGGCATACCGACGGCCCGATCGTCAGACCTCCTGGAGGATTTCTCCCTGCCTGTTGTGATCAAAGCTGATGGCCTGGCAGCGGGCAAAGGCGTGATGATCGCCCGCACGATTGTGGAAGCACGCGAGGCGATGGAGCGGTTAAGCCCACCGGTGCTCATCGAAGAATTTCTGGAAGGCGAAGAGGTCAGCTTCATTGGACTGAGCAACGGGCGGGATATTGTGCCGTTCGCCGCAACTCAGGACCACAAGCGGATCTACGACGACGACGAGGGACCGAACACTGGCGGAATGGGGGCTTACTGTGACGGCCGGATTCTGACGGATAGCCAGGCAGGCGAAATCATGGACCAGTTTATGTATCCGGCGATCCGGCAGATAGCGGCAGAGGGTATGCCTTTTACCGGATTTCTCTACGCCGGACTGATGATCACGGATTCGGGACCGAAGATCCTGGAGTTCAACGTAAGACTGGGGGACCCGGAGACGCAGGTCTTGATGCACAGCTTGGAATCGGATCTCGCCGAGGCCCTACTGGCGAGTACTCAGCCGGAGCGCACGTTGCCGGCCCTGCGCTTCGGCAGCCCCTCTGTTTGTGTGGTCGCGGCAGCGGCGGGATACCCGGAGCATCCGCTTACCGGACAGACCATCGACGGGATTCCGGAAGCGGAAAAAACCGCGCGAGTGTTCCATGGAGGAACGGCTAAAAAGAATGGCAGGCTGATCACTAGCGGAGGAAGGGTCTTGAGCGTTACGGCCTCGGGAGATTCACTAGGCGCCGCGATCGGTACCGCCTATGACGCGATCGAACGAATCCAATTCGAGGGCATGCAGTACCGCCGGGATATCGGCCGACAAGGTTTGAAACGTTGGTAAACTGCTGGTAGTTGGACCCTCACGCCTGAGTATGGGGACGTAGCTCAGATGGATAGAGCGGCCGCCTCCTAAGCGGCAGGCCGGCAGTTCGAATCTGCCCGTCCCCACCATAAGATCAAGATCTCACCGGCTAAGATTGTGCGCGCCACATCTGATGGGACGCTACACTCATCTGAGGGATGTGGTTCACGAGTAGCAGATCATCGAGCACGCGCGTTCTTAAGTTACGAATTGCGTTCTGGGCGCTAATCGGCCTCTTAGGTCTTATCCAAACCTGGCAAATACGCCACCGGATTTTTAGCGATGGGATTCCCTATTTAGACATTGCGACTTACTACGCTCACGGCGAATGGCACAAAGCTCTGAACGAGTACTGGAGTCCGCTCTATTCTTGGATTCTCGCGCTGGTAATTATTGTTTTCCATCCTAGTGCTTATTGGCAAGCCGCGTCGCTGCATTTAGTCAATTATTTTGGTTATTTAGCTTCTCTGGCGGGCTTTGAGTACTGGCTCGGAGAGTTAGTGGTTTACCAGCGGAGATTACTAAGTGACTCCGGGCTTTCCGAGATTGCGGTGCGGATCATTGGTTATACGAGTTTCTTGATTGCGAGTCTGCTGCTTATCGGCATCGGATACTGTTCGCCCGACATGATCGCGATGGCTATAGGGTTCTTTCTCGCGTATTTACTCCTGCGCATCGAGAGCGGAGCGGCGCGACTATCCACTTTCGCTTGGTTTGGAGTTCTACTAGCGCTCGGGTATTTATCACGTTCCGCCTTTCTTCCAGTCACGCCTCTATATGTACTCCTAGCGGGAATGCTGCTGTGGAGACGGCGAGTGGATGTGATCAGTCCAGCGTGTGTCATTTGTGGAGCCGCGTTCTTGACGGCTCTGCCTTTCGTAACGGCTCTCTCTTTCGCCAAAGGGCACCTGGTTTTCAGCGCCACTGGGAGGCCAAACTATGCGTGGGAAGTACTGGGCGCGGCCAGATCCACTAACTGGCAGGGAGAGCCTGGTGATCTGGGCACACCGACGCACCCATCACACAAAGTATTGAGTGATCCAGCGACTTATACATTTACATCGCCCATTCCAGGTACATATCCGTTATGGTATGAGCCATCTTACTGGTATGCGGGTATCTCGCCACACTTTGAGCTAGGGGCGCAATTGCGAGTCTTGGCACTAAGCACAAGAGACTTTCTCTATCTGTTCCTGCGTTCTCCAGTTCCACTCGTATGTAGTCTGCTGGCCTTTTTCATGGGATGGCGGAAATGGTTATCCAGGAGAGGACTAGGCGCTTACTGGTTTTTGCTAATTCCATCGATAGCCTACACGGGGCTTTACATGCTGGTGTATCTCGACCAACGCTACATAGCGGGTTCTCTAGTCATTATTTGGATGTGCATGCTAGCGAGCATAGCTACTCCCCTAGAAAGATTCCGCAGGCCCATTGATTTGGGCGTCAGTGCTCTGGGCCTACTGTTTTGCGTGGTATTCCTGGCAACACGGATGATAAATCCCGTGAAGCTAGCGGCCAAAGACCTGCTTCACGGCAATGAAGACGAATGGAATCAACAGTGGATGCTGGCAGAGCGCCTCAGGCAGTTGGGGTTGATGCCGGGCGACCGGGTAGCGTGCATCGGGTCTTCGATGGACGCGGACTGGGCGCGCCTAGACGGTGTGAGGGTTGTGGCGGAAATTCCAGTGATTTGGGACCGGCAGCCTGGTCTGATGCGGCGCGTATTGGCGAACACTTCCGAGATAGAGGACTTTTGGCATACCAGTAAAGAGCGGCAGGAGCAGGTGTACCAGATTTTCCGTGACGCGGGCGCGAAGATGGTTGTGGCCGACCGTTTGCCTAAGAACGTTGACACAAGCGGGTGGCATCGGGTTTTGGCGCCCGGAACTCCGCATATGGCCTGGAGCGATGCGCAAGTGCCGAGAGCACCCGAAACAGCATATTTCAGACTTGGACCGGGTACAGAACAGAAGTATGGGAAGTAAGTCAAAGCAGCTTCAATTCCTCCCGTAGCAACTACAACAAACCTCCATGCGTGATCACATTTCGAGAGCGGAGATCGGTTCCGGACATCCGATTAAGCCCCCGGGGCGGGCGTTCTCTATAAACTCCGCTGCTTTCCTGGGTGTCGTGCTGATTTATTGCATCTGGGTCTTTTCTCTTCCGCTATTCCCGACGCAAGATGGCGCAGTTCATCTTTACTACACGAAGGTGCTGTCGCATCTGATGTCGGGATCACCTGTGTTTTCGCAGTTCTTCGCGATCCGATATCCAATTCCTCCGTATGCAGTACATTATTTTCTGCTCCTGCTTCTCGGGCATTTTTTCGATTTGCTGATCGCAGAGAAGATCGTTGTTTGTTTGATTATTGCGGGGTTCGCGTATGGTTTTCGATTTTTTGCACGTATGACAGGTCCGGGAGGAGACCTGGTTTCGTTCTGGGCTATTCCGCTGGCATTGAACTGGATGCTGGGGATGGGCTTCCACAACTATTGCCTCTCCATTTCCGTTGCTTTGTGGGCCATGGGGGCGTGGCTGGTGGCGGTCGAGCGGCGGAAACCGCTGTATTGGATCAGCTTTCTGCTGCTGATTGTGCTGATCCTGTTTACGCATCCTGTCCCATTATTCCTGGTGCTTGCGTTTGTAGCAGCGGAGATCGTAGTGCGGGCCTGGCAGCGATACGCACATGGTCGAGAAACAGGGAAGAGTCTTGCCGATTCCCTTTCTGTATTCAGGATGGATGCGCTGATGGCGCTGTTGGCGTGGGGATCGCTCGCTTACATCGCGTTATTCGTCAGCACACAGCGGTCGGTGGAGAATCTGCATGCGGCCTATCCGCGACGAGAGATGCTGCACGAGTTCGTCAGGCTTAAGCCGTTATCGTTGGTAAGCAATACATCCGGTTCCCAGCTCTATCGACTGGCGCTTTACGCGTCGCTGGCAGCCGCCGTCCTCATCGCGCTAAGCGGCATCCGGGGACGCTGGAGGAATCTCGAGCTGGGCATTTCCGATCTGTTGCTCGCCAGTGCGGTTTGCCTTGGCCTGGGCATCCCCTTACTACCTCGCAGCATGAATGGGTCGGACTTTTTCTCCGACCGCTTGCTGGTCTTCGTCTGGATTGCGGCCTTCGCTGCTGCGGCGGTGAACATGCGTTGGCGAACGCCCATGCGAACGCTCGCCTGGGCCGGGGGATGCGTTTTCTCGCTGGGCGCTCTATTGCTGGCGGAACACTCCGTCAGGCCGGTGGCGGAGAAAATCGCCTTGATCGAGACAGCACCAACGGAAGTTCAGGGAAGAGATCTTCGGGGGAAACGCGGGATGATGGTGGATTCGCCCGCGCTGCCGGAGGCGACCAACCTGACGTTCGATCCTTTCAATTGGGTGGCGGCGCGGTACTTCCGGCGCGCCGACGCTATTATGCTGAACTCTCCATGGCTCGATCTGCCGATACTTCCGGTAAGACCCAGGGGGGAACTCTTTGCGAATCTCTTCACTCCTTACCTAAACAACTATCCTCAGAGGTTCCGGAGCATGCTGCTGGAATCGCAGACCGAGCGGAACCGGATCGGGGGGCTGATCGACTTTACAACGCCGATCGGATTCCCGAGCACTGGGTCCATGGGCGTCGATCCGCTGATGAAAGAGAAGTGGCCAAAGACGTGGGATTGCGAACGAACGGACTGGTTCTCCGTTTGTGTGAGTTCTCCGGAACGAGGGCTGCCTTTCAAATCTCGACTAGAGCCATGATGTCGATGCGATGCTCTCGCTGCAATCGAATTAGGTCTTGAATCTCACCGCGCGACTGCTGGATGATGTCGAGCAGTTTGCGCTGAATGTGGCGGTGAGCGGCCATCTCTTACACTACTGTCTTGTGTGTCACCTGAACGGCGTCGATCATTCCGGCAATGACATCCTTCATACGATCAAGCCGGCGGTCTTGGATTCGCCCACGCTGCCGGAGGCGACGAACCTGACGTTCGATCCTTTCAATTGGGTTGCGGCACGGTAATTCCGGCGCGCCGACGCTATTATGCTGAACTCTCCACGGCTCGATCTGCCGATACTTCCGGTAAGACCCAGGGGGGAACTCTTTGCGAATCTCTACACTCCTGACCTAATACAACCATCCCGACAGGTTTCGGAGCATGCTGCTGGAATCGCAGACCGAGCGGAACCGGATCGGGGGGCTGATCGACTTTACAACGCCGATCGGATTTCCGAGCGCTGGGTCCATGGGCGTCGATCCGCTGATGAAAGAGAAGTGGCCAAAAAATTGGAATTGCGAACGAACGGGCTGGTTCTCCGTGTGTGTGAGTTCTCTCGAATGAGGGCTGCCTTTCAAATCTCGATTAGAGCCATGATGCCGATGCGGTGCTCTCGCTGCAATCCAATCAGGTCTTGAATCTCGCGGCGCGACTGCTGAATGGCGTCGAGCATTTTGCGCTGGATTTCGCGATGAGCAGCCATCTCTTCCATTACTGTCTTATGTGTCCCCTGCACGGTGTCGATCATTCCGGCTATGACATCATTCATGCGGTCGAGCCGACGGTCGATTATCTCTTCTTCGCAAGGAATTTTCGACGTCTCCGATCAGGGTAACTGAACTCTGTAAAGAGCATTGCCGCCAAGTCCGTCGCGTTGGGGTGTCTGGTGGAGCAGGGTGATGTGCGCTCCGTCTGAGAGTAGTTGCGCAAGGAGCCATTCAGGACCGTCAAAAACGTCGAATTGCTTATGTTCACCGATGAATTTGCTGTAGTCGATTACTTGGGTTTGGAAGTAGGGCGCGGATCCGATGGCTATGCGTTCGCCGATGGTGAAGCCCAGATATTTCTTCGCGGATTTCTCGCTGGACAGGTAGAAGATGCGCTTCATGAATGCAGGGCTGGCGTAATAGCGGAAGTCGAAGAGGTGAAATTCGTCGGCGATGACGATGGGAAGGTGGTCGCTTCGAGCGGGCGGAGGAATGCGGTTTTCGATGGTGCGGGAGGGTGGATTGGCCCGCTGAGAGAGCGCCTCGCTCACCTCGAAACGCGCGCGATAGCCCAGCATTATCAGTAGAGCCCCGGTCAGCGCCATGGCAGGCAAACGCCGGCCTTCGCAGGACACGCAGAACCCGAACACAAATAGCAGCGTGAGACCCAGCATTCCCGAGATGACGTACCTGGTGAAGAACAAGTGGGTGACGTAGCGGGAGAGGGCGATTCCGAAAAGCGGCAACACGGTGAAAGAGAGCGCCAGCGCACCATCAAGCAGGAAGGGGCTGGCATAAAATTTCGCGGGTGTTCCGGCGCTGTCACTTTCGAGGAACTGAGGCTTCGTGAATATTCGAAAGACCAGGAAGATACAAGCTGCCGCAACCAAGCCGAGCAAAGCCGGATCGAGGAGGGTTTGCAAAGTAGAAAGCGCCGACCAGTACCAAGCGGCCCTGGCAAACCACACGTCATGCTCTCCGGAGTTTGCGCTACTGGAGCGGATGACGGAGAGATAGGGGATGAGGACCAGTACGGGAGCGGATAATGCAATCCAAACGGGCCAATCGAACTGTCTTCTCCAATAGCTGCGAGCCAGTTCGGCCAAACCGAGAGAGCACAGCAACACAGGGGCGAAGAAATGAATGCTGATGGCAGCGGCAAGCGAAGCGCTCAAAGCAATCAGCGCCCGAACGCGATGGCGCTGGAGCGCGACGGATTGCCAGGAGAGTGCCGCCAAACCGGAAAATCCAAGCAGCAGGCCATAAGGCCTTCCTTCGGTGGCGTAATACCAAGTACCGCCCAAAACCGGAAAAAGTAAGGCGATCAGGCCATACCAGCGAGAGATGCGCCGGCTTACGATTTCGAAGAGCGACCAGCAGAATAAGAAAAATCCGATGATGGACGGCAAGCGAAGGCCGAGAGCGTCATTGTGGAGCAAGAGAACGCACCACCGGATGAGGTAGTCGTATAGCGGGGGCTGGCCGTCTGCGCCGCTCTTCGCAATGGCCCACATGTCAGATGCATCAGGCTGTTTGGCGATGAGGATGGAGATAATCTCGTCGAACCAGAGCGGCTTATAAAGAGCCCTTAGGCAAGCAAGCGCAAAGAACGCCACCAGGACAGCGAGAGCAATGACGCCTGCAAGCCGTTCGAACTTCTGGCTACCGCGGTAAACGGCGGCTGGGTGGTAAGCGGTCCGGGAGGAATTAAGGATGCTGGGCGAAGCCATTTCGTGAGAATATATAAGTCTGAAATTCAGAATTGCGGTAATTCCAAGGACCTCGGACAAAACAGACTTGCCGTTCGCAGCAAAGTCCGCTGAATGCCTCTTCGATTTAGGGCGATCTCCGGCGACTTGTACGCTTTTGCGAAGAATAACAAACTTATTGCGCCGGGATGCCCATTTCCGGACGTGAACCAGGAACCTAAGTGTCATCGCCACGGATGATTATCGACGCAAGGGCCGCTCAGATCCCGATTGAGCCGGCACCGATTCAAGAAGCCAAGTTTTACCGTCCCGAGTTGGACGTGCTTCGCTTTGCGGCGTTTTTGGCGGTTTTCCTATTCCACGCGCCCCGCATACCGCGCCTGTCGCTGGTGCAGACAGCAGGATCGTTCGGCCTTCCGCTGTTCTTTTTTCTCAGCGCGTTTCTGATTACGGAACTGCTGGCGCGGGAAAGGGAGCAACTGGGGTCGATTCACCTGAGAGCTTTTTATATCCGGCGCATCCTGCGGATTTGGCCGCTGTATTTCCTGGGCGTATTCACCGCGATTCTGTGGAGCCATTATGAGCCCCGGTACCGGCTGGAACCCATTCAAATTGCTTATCTGCTTTTCTTCGTGGGATTTCTGGGCAAAGAATTGAATTACAACCCGGCAGGCATTCTGTGGAGCATTTCGGTGGAAGAAATGTTCTATTTGATTTGGCCTTTGGCCGGCAAGGTAAAGGCGTTTGCAGGAGCTTGCGCCGGATTGTTTATCTGTTCAGCGTTGGTTTTGGTTACAAGTGACAATCTCTGGTATAGTCCGCTGGCGAATTTTTTCTACTTTGCCTGCGGCGGCCTGGCGGCTCTGGCGCTGCATCGAAGAAAGCTGGAATTAAGGACTCCGATCCGACTGGTGATGCTGGCCGCGGCAATAGCAGTATTCCTGTATGGAGTCACTCTGCCGCTGGGCTTAGTTCGATCGACATTGGGAGGGATTGGCTGCACTTTAGCGCTGCTGGGACTGCTGAACATGAAGGCGTCGCTGGCTCCGCGCCCGCTTATTTATCTGGGAAAGATTTCTTACGGACTGTATGTCTTTCATCTTTCGTGCCTGGTGCTGGCAACTTCCGGAGTGGACGGGCTAGGGCTCGGGATGAGGAAATCGATGCACGCCTTGACCATTCAAAGCATCGCCCTGGCGATGAGCATTGGCGCGGCGGCGCTTTCGTACCACTATTTCGAGACGCCGTTCCTGAAGCTTAAGAAACGTTTCGAGCTGGTGAAGTCGCGGCCAGTCTGACAAGGTTAGCGATAATACACGCGAATCCTCAGCAGGTCGAGGAAAGCTGTCGCAAAGTCTCCCGGATGCACCTTCGATCCGGCTATGTCCTGCCAGCTTTCAAGCGGGTACTCATAGATGACGTGGGCGAGGGCTTCGTGGTGTAGGCGGTAGGCCTGGCGATAGCGGGCGATGATCTCGACATCGAAGACCCATTTGGAGATGAAGGGTTTGGCGAGAATGGTCTCCAAGCCGGAATCGACGCGGAAGAGCTTCGCTCCGCATTGCGTGTCGTAGATGGGCAGCTTGAGGACGACGGAAGCGGCGGTGGCGAAGATGCGGCCCAGGTAGTGGCGGAGAGGGTTGCGCTCGATATGACGTCCGAGGAGCTTGACGCGCGAACCAAACACCATGGCGATATCCGGCTTATCATCGAGCACCTGAACAAAGCTGTCGATGGCGTCGAGGCCGGTAGCAAGATCAGCATCCCAGTAACCTACCAAGCGAGTATTTCCATCGCGGATGGCATGCAGCAGGCCAGCTCGCACAGCTTCGCCCTTACCGCGATTTCCGGGGCAGCGAAGGATGGTCGCGTGCGACTGGGAATTCGCGCAGAGCTCTTGGAGGATGCGAACGGTGTCATCCTCGCTGCCGTCATCGACAAATAAAATGCGGGTAGAAACACCCGAGGACAGATAAGACTTAAACGCGGCGGTGTCGAGTCGATGGGCCTCGTTGTAACAAGGGATTACGACACAGACATCGCGAGGAATGTGGCGATGTCCTTGCGGTTCGGGGGAAAGCAAATTCTCAGTCTACCCGAGCCGAGGAACTCTGGACATCGCTCCAAAAGTTCAAGTGGGCGATAGAGCCGTTCAAAAACCGGAAACGGTTTTTTTCCGGAAACCGTCGCAGGCGGCTTGAATGCCGGGCGGGGTTGCGATATTGTAAAGCGCGCCATGTTCGCATCTATACTGCGGTTTTCAATAGCCGGGACTTTGGTGTCGCTTTCGCGAGCCTTTCTCCTATCCGGGCAAGAACGAGCGGCGGGAGGCGAGGCTAATCTCGTCCTTCCGGATCTCGCGCAGGCGCGGTTCTTCGGGGGGAGCGTCGATGGACGATCGCTGCTGCTCTGGGGGCTGCTGATTGTAGCGCTGGGCCTGCTATTCGGCCTGGTGATCTACAGGCAGCTGAAGAACATGGAGGTGCACCGGTCGATGCTCGAGATCTCGGAGCTGATCTACGAAACCTGCAAGACCTATCTGGTGACGCAGCTTAAATTCCTGCTGATTCTAGAGGCGTTTATTGGGGCGACGATCATTTTCTATTTCGGGGTGCTGCAACATTTCGCGGCTCTGAAGGTGCTGATTATTTTGTTTTTCAGCGTGGTTGGCATCGCGGGCAGCACAGGGGTGGCGTGGTTTGGGATCCGGGTGAACACGTTTGCGAATTCACGGACGGCCTTTGCCAGTTTGCGCGGCAAACCATTTCCCTGCTACGAGATTCCGTTGAAAGCGGGCATGAGCATCGGCATGCTGCTGATCAGCGTCGAGCTGGTTCTGATGCTGTTCATTCTGCTGTTCGTTCCGCGCGATTATGCGGGCGCTTGCTTTATCGGTTTTGCTATCGGCGAGTCACTGGGGGCGGCGGCGCTCCGGGTGGCGGGCGGCATCTTTACGAAGATCGCCGACATTGGGGCGGACCTGATGAAGATTGTCTTCAAGATAAAGGAGGACGATGCAAGGAACCCGGGAGTGATCGCTGATTGCACGGGCGACAATGCGGGCGATTCAGTGGGCCCGAGCGCGGACGGCTTTGAGACTTACGGCGTGACGGGGGTTGCGCTGATCTCTTTTATCGTGCTGGCGGTGAGCAGCGAACTGGTGCAGGCGCAATTGCTGGTTTGGATTTTCGCCATGCGGGTGATGATGGTGATTTCTTCCGGGGCTTCTTATCTGTTGAACGCCAGGATGGCGCAAAAGCGCTATCAGAATGCGGCGAAGATGAATTTCGAAGCGCCGCTTACATCACTGGTCTGGCTGACATCGGGGCTTTCCATCGTACTGACTTATCTGGTTTCATTCCTGATGATCCCGCACCTGAACGGCAACGCAACGATGTGGTGGAAGCTATCGACGGTGATTACCTGCGGAACGCTGGCGGGAGCGGTGATTCCCGAGCTGGTGAAGGTGTTCACTTCCATGGACTGCATACATGTCCGGGATGTGGTGGCGTCATCGCAGGAAGGCGGAGCGTCGCTAAATATCTTGTCGGGCTTTGTGACGGGCAACTTCAGCGCATTCTGGCTGGGGCTGGCAATTCTGCTGTTGATGAGCTGCGCCTATGAGGTGAGCACCTGGCGCATGGGCGAGATGATGATTGCGCCCTCCATTTTCGCGTTCGGACTGGTGGCGTTTGGATTCCTGGGGATGGGGCCGGTGACGATAGCGGTGGATTCGTATGGTCCGGTGACGGACAACGCGCAGTCGGTATATGAGCTGTCGCTAATAGAGGAGATACCCGGCATCGAGAAAGAGCTGCAGAGCAAGTTCGGATTCCGGCCGGATTTTGAGCGCGCGAAAGACAATCTGGAGGAGAACGACGGCGCGGGAAATACGTTCAAAGCGACGGCGAAACCGGTGCTGATTGGAACCGCGGTGGTGGGCGCAACGACTATGATCTTTTCGATTGTGGTGGCGCTAACGCATGGATTGCGGGCCGATTTGCTTCCGAATCTTTCGATCTTGCATCCGCCGTTTCTGCTGGGCCTGATTGCAGGCGGATCAGTGATCTATTGGTTCACCGGCGCTTCGACGCAAGCGGTGACAACGGGCGCTTACCGCGCCGTGGAGTTTATTAAAGCCAATATCCGGCTGGAGGGGACAACCAGGGCCTCAGTGGAAGACAGCAAAAAGGTAGTGGAGATTTGCACGCGTTATGCGCAACGCGGGATGTTCAACATTTTTCTAACGGTGTTCTTTATGACGCTGGCGTTTGCCTTTGTCGAGCCGTACTTCTTTATTGGCTATTTGATCTCGATCGCGCTGTTCGGCCTCTATCAGGCGATCTTCCTGGCGAATGCCGGAGGCGCGTGGGACAACGCAAAGAAGATTGTAGAAACCGAGATGAAGCAGAAAGGAACACCGCTGCACGATGCGACAGTGGTGGGCGACACGGTGGGCGATCCGTTCAAGGACACGTCATCGGTGGCGCTAAATCCGATCATAAAATTCACAACTCTTTTCGGGTTGCTGGCAGTGGAGCTGGGAGTTTCGCTGACTAACGCGGGCGGTTCGGCGATCAGCCATATGCTGGCGGTGGTCTTTCTGGCGACGGCTCTGTTCTTTGTGTGGAGATCGTACTATCGCATGCGGATTCTGAATTGATGAGCGTACGAAACCTCCTGGTGCGGTTCGAGTTTTAGCGGCCGCTGACCCGGGCGACTCGCCTTACATTGGTGTGAATGCCGGGCCAGCTGTCGCGATCACGCAGCAGAAGCACTGTGTCCGGGACAGAGAGAGCGGAAGAGAACAAGCGTCCTTGAGCGCGGGCTGCGCCGCACTGGATTAGGTAGTGCAGTTGCTCCTGCGTTTCAACGCCTTCGGCGGTCACCTCAATCTTAAGTTCGTGGGCCAGCGCCATGATGGCGTCGAGAATTTTCTGCTTAGGACCGCCAATATGAGCGACGAACGAGCTATCGATCTTAAGCATCGATATGGGGAAATCCTGCAGTCGGCCGAGCGAGGAATGCCCGCGCCCGAAATCGTCGAGGGCGAGAGCGACGCCCATTTCGCGGAGGCGATGCAAGGTATCGATGGCGACTGCATCACCGTTCATGATGATGGTCTCGGTTAGCTCGATGAGCAGGCAACTGCCGCTGAGATCGTTTTCTGCGAGCAGGCGGGAAACTTCGTCGATAAGGGTGGGCCGCATGAGCTCGGTGCCGGAGAGATTAAAGCTGACGCTGACGGAGTTAGACGCTAGCCGGGCATCGCGCCACTTGCTGAGCTGACGACAGGACTCGTTCAAGACCCATTTGCCGAGTTGAATGGACAAGCCGGCCTCCTCGGCAAGAGGAAGAATTTCGGAGGGCAGAATGAGCCCGCGGATGGGATGTTCCCAGCGAAGGAGTGCTTCAAAGCTGACGGTGCGGGCTGTGTCGAGCGAGATTATGGGCTGGTAGTAAAGCTGAAGCGAATGGTCATGAAAGCTTTGGCGCAGCTCCGATTCACGCTGGAGCAAAGTGCGAGCGTGGGCGTCGAAAGCAGGCTCGAACATTTGCGTCCGGGAGCGGCCCCCAGCTTTGGCGCGATACATGGCAAGATCCGCCTGGCGAAGAATCTCTTCGGAGCGTTCTGTGTCTTCGGATGCGAGCGCGACCCCAATGCTGGCGCTGATGGTTATCTGCTGTGCGCCAATGCTGAAGGGCACGGCAAACGAGCGCTGGATGCGTTCGGCGACACTCCCGGCACTGGCAGCATCTTCAACCCCGTCGAGCAGCATGGTGAATTCGTCACCGCCAAAGCGCGCCGCCGTATCGCCGCTTCTGAGGTGCCGCTTGAGACGGCCGCTGATGGCAATCAGCATTTCATCGCCAATGGCGTGTCCCAGACTGTCGTTGACTACCTTGAAGCGATCGATGTCCATGAACAGAACGGCAGGCGGGAAGCCTTTATGGTTTTGCCGGTATTTATCCATCGCCTGATCTAGACGGTCGACGAACAACTCGCGATTAGGAAGGCCGGTGAGGGGATCGTGAAATGCGTTATGTACGAGGCGCTCCTCGGTTCTCCGCTGAGCCGAAACGTCTACTGTTCCGCCTACCAACCGGAGGGGCCGGTTCTGACGATCGCGCATGAGAACGCCCTTGTCAGAGAGGATCACATACTGGCCGTTTTCGTGGCGGAGGCGGTACTCCTCCTTCCAGTGGGATTGACCGTTGTCGATGGCTTGACGCAGACTGTTCCAGACGCGCTCCTGGTCTTCAGGATGAATGCGCCGCCGCCACCAATCTATGGTCGGTTCGACGTGTTCGGGAGAAATGCCGTATAGGACTGCCAATTTACCGCCGCGCCAAACGCGATCGGTGGCGAAGTCCCACTCCCACAGGCTGTCGTGAGTAGCTTCCGCGATGACCTCGAGGCGTTTCGCATGGCTGCGCAGAGTCAAATTCCAGCGCATGCTGAGGAGCAGGAACATAAACATCTTTGCGATGACCAGAAATCCGCACAGATAGGCGAGTTCGTTTAGGCTCAGCCGCGCCGAGACGGTGGGGCGAGCGAATGTCACGACGACGGCGCTTCCGATGACTTGCGAAAGCAGGGCGCTCCAGAGGCCGCCGTACCAAGTTGAGATGAAGACGGCGAGGAGCAGCGGGAGGTAAGCAGCAGCGGGATCGTGAAAAAGTTGGAAGGCGACTAGGCCGCCGGCAGCAGCGAGAAATGTCGAGACGAGCGTTAACGCTAACTGACGAGAGCGCCCAAAGCTGGGCGGCGGATTACTGAACGGCGAAACGGGGAATTTCATGGAGCGCCTTTCGAGGAAACACGCAAAACAGACAAGTTTTCAAGACGTCCCCCAGAAGGGCGCGAGTTCCGCTCCTGAGTGGCGGCAAGCAGACCTGCACTTTGCGCCTTCGAGTACCAGCCTGAGTTGAGCCAGGCCGCCCCTCAGTACCAAAGGTACTAGAAAGCGTCTATTTCGTAAAGAGAAGAGACTGCGAACAGACATCCGGCTGGGTTGGTGAAAACGGCTGTTGCGAAGCTGTAACGGAATCCTGTTATGCTGGCCCGTGTTCATGACTAAGATCCGGAAATGGCTACTATTGCTAGTCGCGGCGAGTCTTTCCAACGCCTCGGCACAGGTTGTTATCAGCCAAGTCTATGGGGGCGGCGGGAATAGCGGGGCTACCTACCGGAATGACTTCGTGGAGTTATTCAACAGCGGATCGACGCCGGTTTCGCTGGCAGGATGGACGGTGCAATATGCTTCATCCACGGGGACGTCGTGGCAGGCGACGGCCCTGACTGGCACATTAGAGCCTGAGCAGTACTATTTGGTGCAGGAGGCGGCGGGCTCAGGAGGTAGTACCAACCTTCCTATGCCGGATGCCAGCGGAAGCATTGCGATGAGCTCCAGCGCGGGAAAAGTGGCGCTGGTGAACATCGACAGTTCGCTAGCGGGGGCTTGTCCGGCCGGCAGCATGATTGTCGATTTGGCCGGGTACGGGAATGGGACGAACTGCTCGCTGGGCGCACCAGCACCGGGCTTGAGCAATATAACCGCGGCTCTTCGGGGTGGTAACGGCTGCACGAACAGCGGGGAAAATGCCTCCGATTTCTCGACCGGCGCGCCGAACCCAAGAAACAGTGGAACCGCTTTGAACCCGTGCGGGGCAGGAGGCGGAATCACCGTAACGCCCACTGCGCTGGGGGCGGCAACGGTGGGGGTTCCTTATCAGGTGACGTTTGCCGCAACCGGCGGAACCGGACCTTATACTTTCGCTCTGATTTCTGGAACGCTGCCGCGTGGATTGGGCCTCAGCGTGGATGGAACACTGATGGGAACGCCCGCGGATTTGCCAGCAACTTACGATTTCACCATTAAAGTTACGGATTCGCTTTCAGAGTCGTCGAATACGAGTTACTCGCTGGTTGTGGGTGCGAGCGGCAGTTGCGCGGTAACAGCCACCATTGCGCAGGTGCAAGGGACGGGGACGGCTTCACCTTTGAACGGACAGACGGTGACGATCCAAGGCGTGGTTACCGGATTGACGGGAAGCGGATTTTTCCTGCAGATGCCCGGCCCGGGTGACGGAAATCCGGCAAGCTCCGACGGCGTATACGTGTTTACAAGCGCAAGCCGGCTGCCCTCGACGGCGCAGCCTGGCAATGAACTGTGCGTGACGGGAGCGGTAAACGAGTATGCGCCATCGAGCGACCCCAACAGCCCTACGAATACGGAGATCGATTCGCCGGCGACGGTGACTTTACTGGCGACGGGCGCGGCATTGCCTCAGCCTATTCTTCTGACCGCAGCTGACACGGATCCTGCCGGCATGATCGACGAGCTGGAGAAGTTCGAGGGAATGCGAGTGCAGATAGATTCGCTTACAAGTGTTTCACCGACGGACGGGCGCGTGAACGAAGCGAATGCGACAGCAAGCAGCAATGGGCTGTTCTACGGAGTGATTACCGGCGTTGGGCGGCCGTTCCGGGAGCCGGGGATCGCATTGCCTGATCCGCTGCCAGCCGGTTCGGCTTGCTGTGTCACGCGATGGGATGCGAATCCGGAGGTTATAGGCGTTGACGGCAGCCAGCTGCCTGCGCAGTTGAACGTGACCAGCGGAGTCACGATTACCAGCCTGGTTGGGCCTTTGAATTACACCAATCGAGCCTACTTTGTAGTGGCGGAACCGAGCTCCACGGCGCGAGCGACTACGGCGAATGCGGCGTATGCTCCGACGCCACTGGCCGACAAGTCGGAATTGACGGTGGCGGCATTCAATCTAGAGCACTTCTACAACGCCAGCGGCGCAGATGAGGGAACTTCACACGCGGTTTTGACAATCCGTGCTTACGCAAACCGGCTGAATAAGGCTTCGTTGGCGATCCGCAACGTGCTCCGGACGCCCGACATTCTAGCGGTGGAAGAAGTGCAGAATCTGGCGACGCTGCGAGACCTGGCGGCGAAGGTGAATTCCGACGCAAGCGGAGCCGGGCTGGAGGATCCGCACTATGAGGCATATCTCTCGCGCGGCAACGACATCAGCGGCATCAACTCCGGATTCTTGGTGAAGACAACGAAAGTGAGCGTCACGAGCGTGACGCAGTATGGAAAGGAGGAGACTTACACAACTCCTGGCGGTACGCAGGCAAGGCTAAACGACCGGCCTCCGCTGGTTCTGGACGCAGTAGCGACTCGCGAAGGATCGGACTCGGGACTTCCTGTGCTGGTGATTGTGAATCACTTGCGATCGCTGCTGGATCTGGCGACAAGCCCGACCGTCCGCGCGAAGCGCGAGGCGCAGGCAGAATATCTGGCCAAACTGATTCGCGACTTTCAGGAAACCAATCCGAACGCAAATATCGTTTCGGTGGGCGATTACAATGCTTATCAGTTCAGCGACGGGTATGTGGATACCGTTGGCGCGATTCAGGGGAATCCGGCGCAGGCGGATCAGGTGGTGCTGGCCAGCCCGCGGCTGTTGAGCCCTGCTTTGACTAACTTGATTGATACCGGATTGATTCCGGATTCAGAGAAGTATTCGTATTCGTTCGATGGGAGCGCGCAGGCCATCGACCACGTGATTGTCAACGCACCTATGCTGGCGCGGGCGACACGGCTGGCGTTTGGGCGCGTGGACGCGGACTTTCCGGAGTTTTACCGGGCAGATCCAAACCGGCCGGAACGGGTTTCGGACCATGATCCGGTGGAGGCATACTTCACGCTGCCTTTGGAAGTTACCAGCAGAGTAAGTGTGGGTGGGTCGGGGTTCGCCTACAGCCGCTTGACGCGAACTTACTCGGGAACTCTGACGATTACAAACCATACGAACGACAGTCTGGCTGGACCTATTTACCTGCGATTGAACGGCCTGCCGACTGGGATAGCGGTAACGAATGTTGGCGCGGCTGGAACCGTGACAGTTTCCGGCACGGGATTAGCGCCGGAACAGTCCGCGAGCGTGCAGGTGCAAGTGAGTGATCCGGCGAATGCGCCGATTACTTATTCGCCCGCAGTTTATGCTTCGAATTTCTGAGTCTCTTATGATGCGTCTTACTTCTCTCTTATTTCTCGCTGCAATGACGATTAGGGCTGTGCCGGCTGATGTTATCTATAACGTTTCCATCAACACGGCAGGCTATCAGGGGCAGGCTGGCTATTTGGATTTTCAGCTGGGCCGGGGTCCGGATTCGGAGAATGCTTCTGTAGCGATTCAGAGCTTCGTTTCCGATGGAAGCCTGAGCGGGCCGGCGGAGCAAGCCGGGGACGTAACCGGGAGCTTGCCTGGCACGGTGACCATCACCAACACGACGCAGTTCAACGATTACTTTCAGCCGTTCACCTATGGGAGCTTGCTGCGATTCGGGTTGACATTTTCGGGCACGGCGATCAACGCCCCCTCGGGGACGGCGGCTTACGGAAGTCCTTTCTATTTCGGGCTGTACGACACCAACCAAGCCCCGCTGGGGCCGGTGGACGCTTTAGGCAACGCATTCTTGATTCAAGTAAACAGCAATGGATCCACGACGCCGCAGATCTTTAACGGCGCGGTGGCGATTACAAACGCTTCGGCGGTTCCGGAGCCTAGCATGCGGGCATTGCTGGGCGTAGGCTTGGCAGCATGTGCGTTGGTGCTGTGTCGGCGGACACTTCGAGCACACAGTTGATATTCTCTGAGGTTCGGAGACAAGTGCTTGAACCTTAATAAATCCAGACGTTTCTTTTTGCAAACAACGCTGGCAGCCGCTGGCGGGGGATTACTGGCGGGGCAGCAGACACAAACACAAGGGACTGCTCCTGCGGGCGCGGCGGCGGTTCCGAAACCGGCGCGGATCAAGTCGTCGGTGATGATCTGGACGCTAAAAGGAACGCTGGAAGAAAAGTTCGCGAAAGTGGCGGAATCGGGAATTCAGTCGGTCGAACTGGTGAGCGAATACGAGACCTGGAGCGACGCCGATGTGAAGAGGGTTGTGGCCTTGAAGCAGTCATACAACGTCGGCATCGATCTGTTAATGGCTTCGCACGATTGGACGAAGCGGCCGGTTTCGATGGTGAATCCCGCCCATCGGGAAGCGTTTATAAAAGACGTGGGGCATTCGATCGAGTGGGCCAAGCGGCTGGACGTGCCCCAAGTCATCCTGATGAGCGGCAACGAGCAGCCGGGCATGACGCATGAAGCGCAATACGCGAGTATGGTGGAAAGCGGCAAGCGCGCGGCTCAGATGGGAGCGGATGGAGGGGTTACGATGGTGCTCGAAAATCTGAACAGCAAGGTAAATCATCCGGGTTACTTTCTGACGAGTGCCAGGGAGTCACTGGAGGCGGTAAAAGAGATTGATAGCCCGCACCTGCGAATGCTGTTCGATATTTATCACGAGCAGGTTCAACATGGGAACCCTATTCCGCTGGTGGTGGAGGCTGAGCCTTACGTAAATATCTATCATGTTGCTGATGCGCCGGGACGGCATGATCCGGGGACGGGCGAAATGAAGTGGGACGACATTTACAAGGCAATTGGGAAGACTGAATATGCAGGGTATATCACGCTGGAGTACCTGCCGGAGGGTGACGAAGTCGAGAGTTTGAAGAAGGCTGTCACCCAGATGCGACGGGATTTAAATAGCGCGGCGAAACCGGCAAAAGATGCGGAATCATAGTCGTGACGCACCGCATATTCTAACCACTTCCTGTGCTACCGAGAACTCCGTGAAGCTGACTGCCCGGATCGAGGCCAATTCGGATTTGATGATGGGTAAGCCCTGCATCAAAGGAACCCGCATACCTGTTATCTGATTCTCCAGAAGATGGGCGCAGGTTAAACCCCTGAACAGCTCTTGGCTTATTACCCTCAACTTAAATCTGACGATTTGAAGCCTGCATTCAAGCTATGCGCGGACGTTAGCCGACTACGGCTACCGCTGCGGCAGTTTGATCGAGGATGGGTTGTAGCACGCGGTCGATTTCGGCTTCTTCCAGGGATTCGAAGTGGATGCCGCGGAAGAGGAACCAATGCTCTACGTGAGCAATGGAGCTGTCGGGCTTTACTTCGACCATTGCGCCCAGGGTTTCGAGTTCCAGGAACTGCTCGTTTGTAAATACTTCGTAAGAGCAGTGGAAGTCTGGATAGACTCCGTTGTGATTCGCTTCAGAGCGCTTTACGAAGAGGTCGCCGTTCAGCAGGTAGCATCCGAAGGTGTGATCGTTGTAGAAGCCAGCCTTCTGTGGCGCTGCCATTGCGGGATCCTGGCGAAGAATCAGGTATTTGGATGTCAGTTTCCAGCGCCGATCGGAAAAATCGGTGTAGGCCCACATCACTAACGGATTGGTGGGCAGAAGATTGTCCTCGTGCGAGCCGCGAGGAGGGAAGACCGCAACCGAGACGCCTCCCGGCGCCATCACGCTGAGCGCCCAAGCCGATATGGGACATGCCTTCGGTCCGGTATTTTCAATTCGATGAGTGACCAGAATCTCGCCGGAGTCTTCGATCCGGATGGAGATCTCTTTCCGAAGCATGGTGACTGGATCGGCCGCTTGAAGCAACGAGATAAAGTCCCCATCCAGCGTCGCTTTGACGGGCAGGTTATCGGGAGCGTAGCTGTCGGGAACTTTCTCCGGGGCAGTCCACAAGCGATGTCCCCCACGCATCCGCCATTCGCTTTCACCGGATTGACCCAACTCGGAAGGCATCTCGGCGAACATGTTCTGCTCACCTGCGAAGCCACAGCGCATTATGCGGGGACCTACATCGGATGTAACTACGAGCTCAATGTCTCCATTCGCGATGCGATAGCAGTTAGGCCATCCGGCGTACTCGACAGCTTCAATTTTGGTGTTAGTCAGAAAGAAATCTCCGGTTTATTTCAAGGCTAGAATGGCATCGACGAGTGTGCCGGTTTCCTGGAACGATACAGACGCGAATCCTGCGGAAGAAAGGAGAGTGTGGTACTCCGCGCGCGTGCGCTCATGTCCGTCGGTGCAGACGAGCATATTGAGATCCTGCAGCACACTCGAGAGCGGTCCTGAACGATCGTCGTTCAGCAGCGTTTCACCTATCAGCAAAGCTCCGGTTTCAGGCAGAGAGCGATAAATTTTCGAGAGGAGCGGAACGGTCTTATCGTCACTCCAATCGTGCAAGATTCGGCCGAGATAGTAAAGATCGCCAGACATCAGTTCGTCAGTAAAGAAATCACCCGCAACAAATTCGATGCGGCCGGAGACTCGGCTGCTTTCAATTACTCTTCGCGCGAACGGCTCCACTGCCGGCAAGTCCATCACTGAGGCACGAAGGTCAGGGTATGCCTCGCAAGCGGCGATAGAAAGGTGACCCGTAGCACCGCCGAGATCGACCAGGTGATGGAAACGGTTCAGGTCGAAGGATTTTATCACGATAGAAGACGAAAGCTGGCCGAAGCCGTGCATGCCGCCCAAGAATGCGCCGGTTGCTGCTTCGTCACTGAAATGGTGATCGAAGAGTCCGGTGCGGCTGCCAAAGACCTGCTCCCAACGATTGGTTCCTTCGCGCACTGCATCGTCGAGATGACCCCACAGTTGATAGAGCGATCGATCGGAGTAGACGACGTAGTTGGCAAGCGTATCGGGGCTGTCCAGCACGAGGTATTGGGTAGCGTCGGCGGTATTGCGATAGAGACCTTCCTCGTGATGTAGTAGTTGCAACGAAACGCATCCATCGAGAAAGCGGCGGCAGGCTGCGGAATTCAGCTGCAGGCTTCGCGCGAGATCTTCGACAGGTTGCGGCCCGCCGCTGGCAAGTTTATCGAAAATGCCGAGCTGCACCGCCGTAAAAAGAATCTTTGAACGGCGGAAAGCTTGAATCAGGTCGAGTATATTGTCAGCCGGCATAGATCAGGTGAAGTGCTGGAATCCGGCAGGCTTCAATATGCTGCCATTGAAACGTACGACGCCGGGAGAACCTCTTGTGATCTTACCGATTGGAGTAACAGGAAGATCGCCGAGCAGCAGCGGAATCGGTATTCTTCGGGGGGACGTAAAGAGCAGCTCATAGTCTTCACCGCCGTGCAGCGCCTGTTCCAGGGAAGCTTTAGGAGCTACTGGCGGGTTGCCCGTGAGTTCGGCACTAACTTTTGACTCCAGACACAGACGATGGAGGTCGAGCGACAATCCATCGCTGAGATCGATGCCGGACGAAACGCCGAGTTCCCGCAGCATGATTCCAACTTCGATTCGAGGATGAGGCCGCAGGTGACTCCTCCAGTTTGCGCCGCAGCGCGAGGCGAGGCCTTCCGCTGAAGCTCCGAGTGTTCCGGTTACATAGATAATTTCGCCAGGACGGGCGTTATCGCGGCGTAGCGCCTTTCCTTTGGCTACAGTGCCGCAGCAGGTAACGTTGACGACGACGCTGTCGAAGCTAGCCAAGTCACCTCCGGCAACTGCGACATTGTTTTCGTTTGCGAGCTTCAAGAGGCCGCGATAGAAGCTATCTACCCAGCGTGCGCCCAGATGCGAGGGAAGAGCGAGTGAGATGAAGCAAAAGGCGGGCCTGCTGCCCATGGCGGCAAGGTCGGAGAGGCTTCGAGCCAGAGCTTTGTGGCCGATATCGGAAGGCCTGTGAGTAGCGAGCGTAAAGTGGCGGCCTTCCAGCGTGAAGTCGGATGTAAACACCAGATCTTCGCCAGGACGAGGACGATAGATAGCGCAATCATCACCGATGCCAGCGATGAGAGCGCGATTTGAATGCGCGTTCGAGACAAGCTTTCGAATGCGGGCGATGAGCGACGTTTCAGGCATCGGCCTGAACAAGAACCAGTCCAGCGGGGAGTTCTTCGCCGAAGACGCGGCTGCCAGTGGATGCGCCGGATGCGCCAGAGAGTTCCTGAGAGAGAGAAGCGGCAGAGGGGGAAGCTTCGCAAGCGCGGCGCACGAGGTCGAGTGTTGGCGGCGGCAGATCTCGCGCGGCGTCACCAGTAAACTGCCCCATGTGAACGACCGACTCGAGCAGCGCCGGGGTGTGAGGCAGCCGCAGAAGGCCTTCGACCCAACGGCCGACGACGGAAGGAGCAAGCACCAGATTGACAGGCGCATTGAAAAGCTTGCGAGCGCCCAAACGGGAGAGGCACCACGCTCCCGCCGCGACCATTTCACCCCGCTTGAGGATGGGCAGCAGCGCTTCACCAAGTTGGGTTTTAGTCGGCTGGGGCAATAGCTCGAGACTTGCGGCGGTGCGCCACATCTCGCGATAGAGGCTTTGATTCACCCGGATATTGCGCTTGCTCTTGGGAAGAATGATGGGCGAGATGCGCTGAAAGATGTCGCCTTGCTGATTGCGATTGAGGCCTGCGGCAACCCGGCCACAAAAAATCCACCAGTCGATTTGGTTCTGAATTTGGTTGCCGAAAGTTAAGCCCGAAGCATAGATGCGGCGAGCTTGATCGATGCGGAGTTCGTCGCCTGGATACCCAAAACCAGGCCGCAAACAAAAGCCCGTCAGATTGAGCCAGCGCGCTTCATGCGGCGCATTTTTACGACGCCCATCCGCGAGCAAGAGCAGCTTATCAGCCAAGGTACGAATGGCGGGAAGCGGCCATGAGAGACGGCCCAGCGCGAATACAGCTTCAAGACGCGAAGGGAGCTGTTCGGGAGCCAGGCCGCCGTTGTTTTGGCCAAAGACGCTCTTAACAAGAGATTCCGCAGCTTGCATGATCTCCTCACTGATCACGGCGGCAGAGCGAACTGCGGCGGCAGCGGGCAAAGCTTCCGATGTACCGGTGCTTTTGCGCAGCTGGAATTGCAAGCGCCAGCGATGCTCGCTTACCTTCGACTCGGCCCATGCTTCGAGAGTGCCGACTTCACTCAAGCGCGCTCCGAGAGTTACAGGGACGCGGCGCTCGCCGCCCTTGCCGAAACGAATGACAGCGCGCAAAGGGGCATGTAGACGTGGATCGCTGGCTGGATCGAGCAAGTTCCCGCCAGCGGTATCGAACGACACGAGATCGCCAGCAGCATCTTCGGTGCGGCTTAGCGAACTGTAGAGCCGGAAGGCAACCGGCGTATTGGCAAGCAGTTCAAGCTGAGGACTTTCCAGGCGGATCTCGCCGCCCTCCTCGGTTCCGCGCGGCACCAGGCAAACAGTCTGAACGGCAGCAGATGAAGCGCCGTGCAATCCGATGAAATAGGCGCGCGGCAAACCGCCACGCACCAGAACGCCGCTGCCAGTCTCGCGGACATAGGAGTAATAGGCGGCACCCATAGCGACGGCGAGATCAAGATCTGCGTTTTCGAAGATCAGAGGCTTGCGGCCAAACCAGTACTCGACGACATCGCGGACGCGATCACGGAATACCGGCGGGATGAAGAAGCCGCCATTGAAGAGAATGGCGTCGATGCCGGCAGAGGCTGCCGGGGAGTGCTGCAGGAATTCAGCGAGGTGCCGGGTAATGGCAGGATCGGAGACGTAGGGCAGGCCCAATTCGCGGAAGACGCTTTGCTTCTCCTGTTGCGGCCGGTCGCCAAGCTGGCAGGGAGGGAGAAAGCCGCTGAGCGCAACTTCAAGAACTTCATCACGACTGATGCTGGTCTGGAGAGTGCCGCCGATGAGACTCGATCCGGTTCCGACGACTGTTACATCGATGGACGCGGGACCGCCCCCAGAAAGCAAAGCCTCTTTAGCAGCAGAGCATTGGCGGCGCAAGGCGCTCTTCTGGCGGAGAGAGAGTGTTTTGCCGAGCTTCGATTCAGCCAACCAAGACAGCGTGAGGTCAAGATTATCGCCGCCCAGCAGCAGATGCCGCCCAACATGAGTGCGCGTGAACTGTACCCGGTCGCCTTCGCGATGCACCTGGATGAGCGTAAAATCCGTGGTGCCGCCGCCAACATCGCAGACTAGAACGGTTTGACCATCGAAGAGTTCTTTGTTCGATCGCGACAGATGACCGGCAATCCAAGCGTAAAAGGCGGCCACAGGCTCTTCGATTAATGTGAGCTGTTCGATTCCGGCTTCCCGCGCGGCGGCTATGGTCAGCTCGCGCGCCTCTTCGTCGAAGCTGGCGGGGACTGTAAGGACAACCTTCTGTGATGCTATGGACGCACCACTCGCGCGCTGCCAGGCGGCGGCCAGATGCGAGAGATATTGAGCAGAAGCCTCGACAGGCGAAAGCACGCGGCCTTCTTCGCCTCCATCCCAGGGGAGCAGCTTGGCGGTGCGGTCAGCCTCAGAATTCGAGAGCCACGACTTAGCTGAATGCACGGTCCGGGTGGGAACCAATGCGCCTTGCTCACGGGCGTAAGCGCCGACGATTGGCGGATCAGCAAGGTACAAGAACGAGGGCAGGGTGCGGAGAACAGCCGATTGATTCGCATCCACCTGCTGCTCGACGCCGAGAAGATGAATGGGCGGGAAATCGGATTCGGCAGCTTCGTCCTCGTCAATGTAAGCAAGGGCGGAGTTGGTCGTTCCGAGATCGATTCCGACGTTCATGCGCCCGGTCTCATGCTGCGTGGCGCTCGCGAACATTGAACTCGAGTTTCCAGCGGCGGCCATCGGCTGCAACGCACCATAGCTCCAGCAGGCCGGTCTCGGTTACATTGCTTTCCAGCGTGACGGGCACCACTTCTTCATGCGCAGACTCGGAGTGAGAAGGCAGCAGGACCTCGATGGGCGAAAGCTCCTGGATGCCATCGCCGATTTCTTCGATCAGCTCGCCAGGCCGGTCGTTCTTGCGTTCGAGAGAAGAGAAGAAGCGGAACTCGGCGGGCTCGCCCACCACCAGCGCGAAGCGGCGCTGCGGCAACTCGACTTTAGAACCTTCCTCGAGACCGAAGGGGACGACGGTCAAAGCTTTCATGGGTGCCTGCAGACCGGGAATAGCAGGCAGAGAGCTCTCGATACCGACGTAATAAGTGCGGGGGACGCCACCTCGAATACGAACGCCACTGCCCGCCTTGGCGAAGCCGTAGTATGCAGCTCCATGAGCGACGGCATGCATGAGATCGGAATGCTTCGATTCATTTTGCAATTCGACAGCAGACGGAGCACCGACGCCAGAAAGCCAGCCGTTGAGCACTTCGAAGATGCGATGCTCAATAGCGCCCGCTTGCAGAACGCCGCCATTTAAGAGCAGGTGAGTGGGGCGAGCGAACTCGCCGCCGGCGCCGATTTGCGAACCGGCCTGGCGCAAGAAATGAGCAAGGTGCTTGGTGACGGCAGGATCGGAGGCGTATTGCAGACCCTGTTCCATAAGACCCGCGCGGCGCTGCTTCTGGATAGCGGCATCGGGGCCGACGCGCGGAAAGAAGCCATCGAGCAGCAGATTGTGAAGTTCGTCGCGGGTGATCTTACTGCGAATGGTTCCGCCGACAAGACCAGTACCGCGGCCGAGAAGAGTCAGGTGCTGTTCGTCCGGTGCACCGGCATCGCGCGAAAGCAGCAGCTCTTTGGCATGGCGGCATTGCTGCCATAGCGAGTGGAACTGCAAGGCATCGATGCGCGTTCCTTTCGCGGCGAGCTGCGCTTCGGCATAGCGGGCCGCGGCGAGATCCATGTTGTCGCCGCCCAGCAGCAGATGCTCCCCAACAGCGACGCGCTCAAGTTGCAGTTCACCGGCGTTCTCGGTGACCTGAATCAAGCTGAAGTCGGTTGTACCGCCGCCGATATCGACCACCAGAATGAGATCACCGGGTTTAACCTGCTCACGCCATTGCGAATTGCGTTCGATCCAGGCATAGAACGCGGCTTGCGGTTCTTCGATGATAGTGACTTCGCCGTAGCCGGCAAGCTTGGAAGCGTGCACGGTGAGTTCGCGAGCCGCGGGATCGAACGACGCGGGCACAGTGATCAAAACCCGCTGCGACTCGAGCGAGTGAGCCGGATGTTCGGCGTTCCAGGCAGAGCGGAGATGATGCAGGAATTGCGAAGAGGCCTCAAGCGGCGAAACCTTATCGACGCCCTCGAGCGCAGTAAGCGGAAGCAGAGGCTGAGTTGGATCGGCGTTCTGATTCGACAGCCAGGACTTTGCGGAACTCACAAGACGGTTGGCATTCTCAACACCGCGAGCCCGGGCCAGGCGGCCAGTGACATACGCGGGCTGAGGATCCCACGGCAAGGCCAAAGATCCTTCGACGAACTCGCCCTGGCCGGGAATGTAAAGCGACGACGGTAAGAGTGGAAGCGGCGCTACTTCTCCAGCGTTAACTAATTGAGGAATGGAAAAATCGTGGACCACCGTAGCATCGCTTTCTTCTGCATAGGCGAGAGCGCTGTTGGTGGTGCCGAGATCGATACCGATAACGTATTGCGGCATGCGAAGAGGAGGCTACTCCACTTCCACTTCAGCGGGAGTAACTACGGTCACGTCCTGCTTGCCAAGCGCTGGGAGGTCTACAGCGGAAGCGCGCCAGCCCCGGTGACGCAGCATGCCGCCCGGAACCTTGCCGCTGGCAGGTACGTTACCAATCAACTTGATGCAATTCGGGTCGGGAGTCTTCGATGGATCGAGTTTGTGAAAGGTCCCTTCCACGGAATCGACGACTGGGGCCAAGGTCACATAACGAGTGAGACTAGTTTTGCAATCGGCATGCAGAGTACGCACTGCCGCCCCAACCTGATCGTCGGCGTAGCTTGTGATGTCCTCCATCAGAAAGTCAATGAGACGCGCGTCACGCTGCAGAATGTGAAGCATCTGCAGAGCTCCGTCGCTTAACCTGGGCAACTCGACAGGCTTAGCTACGGGCGGAGGTTGAGGCTTCTCATAACCGAACTCGGCGGCAATATCCGAAGGCAACTGACCCGAGAAGAGAATGGCGAAGAAGCTTCTAAAAGCAGAAGAGATACGGGACAATAACGGGCCTCTGCTAGTCAGGATATCAACCGTAAGTGGTCATCAACATAAGCGAGGCGGCATGTGTAGTCAAGGGAGGAAACAAACTTTTTTGCATCGAAGTAGATGTTTCTCTTGAAACAAAACGAAAACTACGTCATTCTCGATTCAAAGGGAGAATCAGAGTCCTTGTGACTCCATTCACAAATAACTATGGCAACAACCAAGAAAGTCGCAACGAAAAAGACCGTCGCTAAGAAAGCAGTAAAGAAGGCGCCGGTGAAGAAGGCAGCTAAGAAAGCACCAATGAAGAAAGCTGCCGTTAAGAAGGCCACGAAGACAACGGCCAAGAAGGCTCCCATGAAGAAGGCGGCAGCAAAAAAGAAAACGGTCTAACCTTCTCGTCTGAGCAAAAACAAGAAGCCCGCCAAGTCCTGTTAAGAACTTGGCGGGCTTCTTCGCGTTGGTCTACGGCAGGATTGAATTAGTAATCCATGTCAGGGCCGTGGCCAGGAGCCGGAGCAGCCGAAGACTTCTTCTCCGGAATTTCGCAGATCATGGCTTCGGTGGTGAGCATGAGCGCGCTGATAGAAGCGGCATGCTGAAGCGCGGAGCGAGTCACCTTGGTAGGATCGATCACGCCCGCCTTAACCAAGTCTTCAAATTCGCCATTAGCAGCATTGAAGCCAAAGTTGTTATCGTCGCTGGCGCGAACCTTTTCGATAACAATAGCGCCTTCATAGCCTGCATTGCCAGAGATCTGACGCAGCGGCTCTTCGACAGCGCGGCGAATCATATCGACGCCGATTTGCTCGTCACCGGGCACCTTGAGATTGGCCAAAGCCTTACCGGCGCGAAGCAGCGCGACGCCGCCACCGGGAACGATACCTTCTTCGACAGCAGCGCGAGTAGCATGCAGAGCATCTTCCACGCGAGCTTTCTTTTCCTTCATTTCGGTTTCGGTAGCAGCACCGACCTTAATGACGGCAACGCCACCGGCGAGTTTCGCCAAGCGCTCCTGCAGCTTTTCGCGATCGTAGTCCGAAGTGGTTTCGTCGATCTGCGCGCGGAGTTGCTTGATGCGGCCTTCGATGGCCTTCTGTTCACCAGCACCGTCCACAAGGGTGGTGTTGTCCTTGTCCACAGTCACGCGCTTGGCGCGGCCGAGATCTTCGAGGCGAACACCTTCGAGCTTGATTCCAGTCTCTTCCATGAGAGCCTTGCCGCCGGTAAGAACAGCAATGTCTTCGAGCATCGCCTTGCGGCGATCGCCGAAGCCGGGGGCCTTCACGGCACAGGCGTTCAGGGTTCCACGAAGCTTGTTGACAACGAGAGTGGCGAGCGCTTCGCCTTCCACTTCTTCAGCCAGGATGAGAAGCGGCTTGCCGGCACGAGCGATCTGCTCGAGCAGGGGCAAGAGATCTTTCATGTTGCTGATCTTCTTCTCGTGAATGAGGATGTAGGGATCTTCGAGAACGGCTTCCATGCGCTCGGGATCGCTAATGAAGTAGGGCGAGAGATAGCCGCGGTCGAACTGCATACCATCAACGGTCTGCAACTCAGTCACCATGGTCTTTGACTCTTCGACAGTGATGACGCCATCCTTGCCGACCTTCTGCATCGCTTCGGCAATGATGTTGCCGATGGTGGAGTCACCGTTGGCGGAAATAGTGCCGACTTGCGCGATGGCATCACCGGAGACCGGCTTGGAGAACTTGCGGACTTCGTCGACAATTGCTTCCACAGCCTTCTCGACGCCACGCTTCAGAGCCATCGGGTTAGCGCCAGCAGCTACCGACTTCACGCCTTCCCGGAAAATCGCCTGGGCCAGAATGGTTGCGGTGGTGGTGCCGTCCCCGGCAATGTCGGAGGTCTTAGAGGCAACCTCGCGCACCATCTGCGCACCCATATTTTCGAGGGGATCCCGAAGTTCAACTTCTTTGGCAACCGTCACACCGTCTTTGGTGATGGTGGGGCCGCCGAATTTCTTTTCAAGAACGACATTGCGGCCCTTAGGACCGAGCGTCACCTTAACAGCATCGGCCAATTGGTTGACGCCGCGGAGAATCGCCTGCCGTGAATTTTCGCTATAAACAATTTGCTTTGCAGCCATTGTGGTTTGAACCTTTCTTATTTTTTATTTGCAGTGCCGTTGGTCAGCACGCCCAAGATTTCGTCTTCACGCATGATCAGGTACTCGGTGCTGTCAATCTTGATGTCGCTGCCGGAGTACTTGCCAAACAGGATGCGATCACCGGTTTTCACGTCGAGCGGGTTCACCTTGCCCGTATCGTCGCGCTTGCCGTTGCCTACTGCAACAACTTCTCCCTGCTGCGGCTTTTCTTTCGCCGAATCAGGAATATAGAGACCGCCCTGCATGGTCTCGCCATCTTCGATCCGTTTAACCACGACGCGGTCGTGAAGCGGTCGAATGTCCATACTTAATACCTCCACTGGTCTAGAACTAAAGTTGATTTGGGGATGATAGGCCCGGAGTATTCCTAATGGGCCTAACCCCTCAACTGTTTTAGCACAGTGGGAAGACGAGTGACAACATTCTTTTCTATCTGTATTCTTTGCAACTACTTACAGCTTTAGCAGAAGCGATACTGACAATCTCAGACTAAGATTTCCTCACTCTGTCTCAATATCCTCGCAAGCAAACACCAGGCGGGGTTGCGCTTGTGATCCGCCGCGCTCGACAGCACGATATCGTAAAGAAGGAACCCTGGAAGCATCATGCGGCGATTTTCTGTCTTGCTCGGCATCGCCGTAGTAATGCTGGCCTTCTTCGTCGGCTATACGTTCAAGCACGGTCTGGAACTGCGGCGCAAAGGGCGTTCTGAACCGGCTCCCAATGTCCGTTTAGGAGATGACTTGGCGGCTTCGTCTTGGACCTGGAACAAGGACGACCCACAGACCAATAAACCGATCAGCCGGCTGATCGCGCAGTCGATTAGAGCCACGCACGACCCATCGACTTTCGAGCTTGTGAATATGAAGCTTCGATTGTTCGATAAGGACGCCGAGAAATATACGTTCGTGAAAAGCGACCTGGCGCTCTACGACGAACGTTCTGGAGCCCTGAAGTCGAGCGGGCCGGTGGAAATCATGATGCGGATTCCATCAAATGACAATGCCGAGGACCCGGCAGTTGCCGCAAAGCATGTGAGAGTCTTTACGACGGGCGTGACTTACGAGACAAAAACGGGTAGGGCTACGACCGACAAGCCAGCGAAATTTGTTTTCCCGGACGGAGGCGGCAAAGCCGTAGGAGCAGATTACGACCCGGGAACGAAGGCGCTCCACTTACATTCTAGAGTTTCCATGGATTGGATCGGCAAAGGGCCGGCGCAGAAGAAGCTGCATGTAGACACTCATGACCTGGTGTACAAGGAAGCCGAAGGGAAGGTTTACATGATGCCTTCCGCAAAGCTGACGCGGCAGGGCACCATCATAGAAGCGCTGAACGTAGTTGTCCAATTGCAGGATGGCCGGCTGCATCAAATAGATGGAGACCGGGCCACGGGCAGTGACCGGCGCGAGGATCGCCGCACGGACTATGCAGCCGACAAGATGACGGCGTTGTTCAACGAGAACGGAACGCTGGTGAACATTGTTGGCAACGGCAACGCAAAAGTCGCATCGAGCCAACCCGGTACGCGCACAACGCTAACCGGCACCCACGCCGATATGCGATTCGCCGTGGAGCCTACCGGCGGCGACGAGGACAGCGGAGAAGAGAGCAACCTGCATCTGGTGAGGGCGGACGGCAATGCGGTGGCCGAGTCTGCGCCAGTGATGAAACGGGGAAGCAAGCGAGCGCTGCCGCCGCCAGATACGCGCATTTTACGAAGTGAACATATTGAACTGGAGATGCGGCCCGGGGGGAAGGATTTGCAGGAGATCCGCACCTCAGACAAAGCTCAGCTGGAGTTCAAACCGAATCGCGCGGGCATCCCGCACCGGGTGGTGGACGCCTCGCATTTGAGGGTGATTTACGGGCCGGAAAGCTATGTAGGCAGATTCCTGGCGTGGAACGTGCAGACGCGCACGGACAAGGTGACTCTGGTTGCCAGTAAGGTTCCCACTAAGCCGCCTGCGCCGGCGTTTACCTGGAGCGAGGAACTGATCGCCAAGTTCCTGCCGCAAAGTAACCAGGTTGAAAACATTCAGCAGAACGGAAATTTCCGCTACCAGGAAGATGAGCGCAAAGCCTCCGCACAGCGTGCGTTTCTCGACCAGCTGACGAACAGGATGACGCTGACCAATTCGGCTAGCGTGTCGGATGCGACGGGGACGACCAAGGCGGACAAGATACTGCTGAACCAAGCGACGGGGGACATGGATGCGGAAGGGCACGTGGTGTCTACGCGCGACCCTGACCGCAGCCAGAAGCCCGGCACGTCGATGCTGGACAACAGCGAACCCATGCAGGCAACAGCGGAAAAGATGGTGACGCGAGAACGGAATACCGAGATTCACTATGAAGGCAAAGCTGTGATGTGGCAGGGGGCGGACCGCATCATAGGCGACGTTCTTGACATTGACCGGGACGAACAGACGCTGCATGCCGAAGGCAATGTCGTCAGCGAACTAGTGGACAACAGGAATAAAACGGAAGAAGGCAAACCGGAGGAGGCCAATAAAGCGAAGCCTGCTAACGCGAAAAGCGGCCCGGGTGCAGAAACAGCTCCGGTCTTCACTACGGTTTACGCGCCTGAGCTTCTTTACGATGACGAGAAGCGGATTGCGCACTATACCGGCGGCGTGAAGTTGATAAGGGACCAGATGACCATAACCTCGAAAGAGCTCACGGCTTATCTGAACCCCAAAAGCGAAAACGATAACGATTCATCGCTAGACCATGCCGTTGCCGTGGGCGACGTCACGGTATTCCGGAAGTTGACTCCGGCTCGCACGCGGACCGGTACTGGCGAGCACTGCGACTATTTCACGGCGGATGACAAGGTGGTTCTTACCGGCGGTTCACCAAGGGTTGTCGACAGCTTCAAGGGCGTGACCGAGGGCGAGAAGTTAACGTTCTTCAGCGACCAAGATCACCTGGTTGTGGACGGCGGCAAGAAGGAAGTTTTTACCGAGATGAAGAAGAGGGCTGCACCGAAGTAGACGGGTGGCCGCAGAACCATTGCCGCAAAGTCTTCGTTCAAGATTGATAGCAGCATCTGAATTGGGGGCGGCATCTCAGAAGATATGCGCATCCTGCTTTTCAGCGGCAAGGGCGGTGTGGGAAAGACCAGCGTTGCCGCGGCAACGGGCGCGCATCTTGCGGAGCGGGGCCAGCGAACCCTAGTAATGAGCGTCGATCCGGCGCATAGCCTGGGGGATTCATTCGATCTCGAGAAGCCCCTATTCCATGGCCATACATCCGATCCGGTGGAGGTCCGTGAGCGCCTGTTCATTCAGGAAGTAAACATCAATCATGAAGTGAAGAAGCATTGGACGGCGATCTCCACTTACATCAGCACCGTGCTTCGCACCACTGGCCTGAGCGGAGTGGAAGCGGACGAAATGGCGATTTTTCCGGGCATGGAAGAGTTGAGCGCCATGATGTATGTGAATCAATACCGGCGCTCGGGCGAATTTGATATCGTTTTGCTGGATTGCGCGCCTACGGCTGAATCGCTGCGGTTTATCAGTCTTCCCGCCACGCTGGATTGGTATATGAAGCATGTGTTCGGGTTCCAGCGGAACATGCTTAAGGCGGTGCGTCCACTGATGAATCGAGTAGCGCCGGTTGAATTGCCTCCGGACAGCTATTTCAGCAATGTTCAGGATTTGTTCTCCAAGATCGAGGGGATCGACAAGCTGTTGGAAGATCCGCAAACGACCAGCGTGCGGCTGGTGACGAATGCCGAAAAGATGGTGCTGCGCGAGACGCAGCGCGCCTTTGTTTACTTTACGCTGCATGGATTGATTGTCGACGGAATCGTGGTGAACCGCCTTCTGCCCAAAGAGGTGCGTGATCCGTTCTTTCAAAGCTGGCAGCAATCGCAGCGGGAAACTGTCAACGAGATTGTGACTTACTTTTCTCCCGTAGCTGTAAGTGAACTACCAATGTTTCCGCACGAGGTAGTTGGTTATGAACGGTTGCGGACCATGGCCCGGACACTCTACGGAGAGGGCGACGACCCGGCGGCAATTACCAGAGTGACGCCTCCGTTCAAGTTCGTCCGCGACGAGAACGGCTACCAGGTAAGGCTGGAACTACCGTTTGCGGAGAAGGGTGAAGTGAAGGTTTTCAAGAAAGGCGACGAACTGGTGATTGAGATTGGCACGATTCGCCGCCACGTTGGATTGCCCACGACCATGGCTGCATTATCGCCGGCTAAAGCTCAGCTCGCTGAGCGTATGCTGGTTGTAGAGATGAGGTAACCCGAAATGGACACTGAAAGCTCTTCTTCAGCAAGATCTGATTTTCGAAAGGACGCGCAGCAGGCGTGCGGTTCCGCTCGCCAAGCGTTTGACGATGCAGCGGACGCTTTTCTGCCGCCTGAAGAAGTGCGGCGTCACTTCAGGCAGGCACGCATTGAGGTGTGGAAGGGTATTCGCGAGTTAGTGGACCGGCGAATTTCAAATCTCAGCAGGGAGAGAAGCAAGGGCACCCGAGTCGTAGTCGAGTAGCTGAAACTGAATATCAGCGGCGACGGTAAATGACGGACAGCTTCGTTTTTCCGGCCATTTCATACGCGGTGAGCCAGGAGCGCAGATCGGGGTAGGCAGACGGCTGGAGCGCGGGATTGAGTAATCCTAAACCGTCTACGAGCCATGTGGGTTTAGTGAGAGATAACAGCTTGCGATTGCGTACAGCGGCAGCGCTGTAGATGGCTGTCGTTGCGAACAGATGTCTGTCAGCAGCAACGCCGGTGATGGGCTGCGAATCCCAGAACAGACCATGTGGGATAAGCCGGGTTTCAACATAAACATCAGGACGGTAGCCCCAGACGAACAATGTGTCACCGGGGTACTTGCGAGCGTTGATGAAATTGGCAACTCGCTGACTGTCGAGGTCCATTGCAACGTCGATCCACCGGGGCGTCTGTCCGCGCAAGTTATCAGCAGCCATCATAAAGTAGCGCGGACCAAAGCGGACCGCTGGAACTAGCAAAGCCGCGGTGAAGACCAGGGAAGCGATTCGAGGACGTGCTTGAAACACCACCACAACTCCCCTGGCGGAAACAAGAACCATGGACGGCAGGAGTTGCAGGAAGTAGTGAGGAGCGAAGCGGCTTCCCAGCGCGACGCCGAAGAAAGAGAAGACTATCCAAACGCCCAAGAGCTTCTTCTTGTCCCATTCGATTGCAGCCATTCCAGCTACCGATCCGAATAGCAGTGCCGCATGAAAACCCAACCAGTTAAGCGTGCGCACGGCGCCATTGCGGAAAGGATCTGTAACAGGAGAGCCCGCCGCATATCGAAGGCCCCAGCACCAAACCTGTTCGACATATCCATCCCAAGCTCCAACACCCCAGAGCCCAACGCAGCCTACTCCGGCTGTAACAGAAAAGGCCGCGCATAGGAGCAGCAGATCAGGAAGCAGCCAAATCGCGCAGGTGGCAAACACAAACAGGGCTTTGGGATTGGCGAAGAAGGCGACTCCGCAGAAGACGCCGGAGCACAGCGGCTTACGAAGAGCTGCGCAATAGACGGCGGCGAGATGAGGAACCAGCATGACGGCGTCGGCGGCGAACGGGATAATGGCGGACGGCAAGTAGAAGGTGGTGAAGAAGGCGAACAGGAGCGCTGCGATCCAAGCCTCGATCTCGCTCCACCACAGGCGCGCTAATCGAAACAACAGAAGGCAAGCGGACAGGACGTACAAGACATCTAGCAGCCGCAGGGGCCACCCGGAGAAACCTCCGATGAGCAGATAGTAGAGAGCGCTCAACGGAGGCTTGTCATACCAGAAATCGCGGTAAGGAATCTTGCCGTTTAAAATTTGAATGGCGGCAGCAAGATGATAATCTTCATCGGCCCAAAGCAAGTGAACATGAGCCAGACGGAACGCAGCGAGGGCCAGCACCAGCGCGAAGGCGGCGTACCTCAGACTTGTGGTCTTCCCGTGCCATGATGCCTCCGCCTGCATGCCACCAGTATGAAGGCGTGAAATCCACATATTCGAACCCCTCATATCATGGTTAAGGTGACCAGCCAAACGCGAACGGACAGAACGCTTCAGACAGTAGAGATATCGAAGAGCTACAACGGCCGCAAAGTTGTCGACAACGTGTCCGTACGAGTCGAGCAGGGGGAGGTAGTCGGACTACTGGGGCCGAATGGCGCGGGCAAAACCACTTCGTTCTACATTACGGTTGGCTTGATCAATCCCGAATCGGGGGACGTGCTACTGGATGGCGAGCCAATTACGCAACTGCCGATGTACCGGAGAGCACGCCGGGGGATCAGCTATTTGCCGCAGGAGGCTTCTGTTTTCCGCAAGCTGAGCGTGGAAGACAATCTCATGGCAATTCTGCAGACGCTGCCGATCCGCGGACATGAACGCCGTGAACGCATGAACAACCTGGTTGCGGACCTGGGGTTGGAGACGGTCCGGCATAGCAGGGGCTACATGCTTTCAGGCGGGGAGCGGCGGCGGGTCGAAATTGCCCGGTCTCTGGTTCTGCAGCCGGACTTCATTTTGCTGGATGAACCATTTTCCGGTATTGACCCCATACAGGTTCTGGAGCTGCAGCGCATCATCAGCGACCTGAAGCGGCGGGGGATCGGCATTTTGGTGACAGACCACAACGTGCGGGAAACGCTGGCGGTGACGGACCGTGCTTACATCATCAGCAACGGCCGCATATTTCGTGCGGGATCGCCCGAATCACTCGGCCGCGACCCAGAGGTAAGGAAAATTTACCTGGGGGAAAACTTCTATTTACCTCCGATTCTCGCCAGCTAAAGCCTTCTAAATCAGCTTTCTGCCGTGTCCGGGATTGCGCTTCAGCGGTGTTAAACTGATGCCAATGAGTTCGCTTTCGCAACGGCTTCATCTGGGCGTTCAGCAGAAGCAAATACTCACGCCCGGCCTGGTGCAGATGGTCACGGTGCTTCAACTCAATCGCATGGAGTTGAAGAACATGATCGTCAATGAAATCGCCGAGAACCCCGTACTAGAAGAAGCGGCGGACGGCGGCGAAGAGTTGACACCCGCCGAAGTGCAATCGATGCTGGAACGCGAGCGCGTCGCCGATCCAGCGGATCAAGCGAACTTGCTGTCAAGAGTAGATGGCGCCGAAAGCATCACCTCGTTCGAAGCTACGCCAGACAGCTACGGACCGGGAGAAACGCCGTATGGTTCTGAACGGCAGTGCAGCGAAGCATCGAATAGCAATCTTTCGAGCGCTGAATCAGGCGATAACAACTCTACGGCTACGGCGACGACTGAAGAACCAGCGCAGAGGACCGAAGCCGATCCGTTCGAAGAGATCGATTTTGGTAGCTTTTTCGATGATTATCTGGACCCGGGTTTCAAGAGCCCCGCATCGGAGTCTTTCGAAAAGCCTTCATTCGAGACATTTCTTTCGTCGCCCGTGACGCTGAGCGACCAACTGCAAAGCCAATTAAGTGTGATGGCGCTGCCGGAGAGTGTGCGGCAGGCGGCTAACAGCATCATCGGGAATTTAGAGGAAAGCGGCTATTTAACCACCCCGATCGAAGAAATCGCATTTGCAGAGGGCATTTCACTCGACATAATCAAGGCCGGGTTGAAAGCCGTCCAATCGCTGGATCCATCAGGCGTTGCCGCCGGTACGCTCCGCGAGTGCCTTCTGCTTCAGCTGGAGGCGCATGGCTGCCGGGATGGAGTTGGCTGGACCATTGTTCAAGACCATTTAAAACTACTGGAGACCCGCCAACTTACACAGCTGGCGAAGGTGATGGGGAGGCCGCTCGAACATATCCAGATTGCGGTAAACGTGATCAGGCGTCTCGATCCAGCGCCCGGACTACGCTTTTCCGGAGCCGGGGTGCGCCAGGTTGAGCCAGACGTTTACATTTCGAAAGACGGCGACGATTATCTGATTACGCTGAACGACGACGACATTCCGCAACTGCGCCTGAACGGCGAATACCGGAAGATGGTCAATCGGGATCAGGAGCCCAATAAAGATGTTCGCAACTACGTAAAAGAGCGCTACGCGTCGGCACTGCAGCTCATCAAGAACATCGAGCAGCGGAAGCAGACGATTATGCGCGTCTGCCAATCGATTATCCGCAGGCAGGGCGAATTTCTTGAAGACGGCATCGATCAGTTGAAACCGATGATGATTAAGGAGGTGGCGGAAGAAATCGGAGTGCATCCTTCTACCGTCAGCCGCGCAGTTGCGAACAAGTACGCGCATACGCCGCAAGGAGTGTTCGAATTGCGCTACTTCTTTTCGGAGGCCGTTCAGGGGCCTCTGGGCAGCGCGACTCCACTGCTGATTGTGAAACGGCGCGTCAAGAAAATGATTGACGAAGAAGACGCCGCTCACCCTTTGACGGACGACCACATCACTGCGCGTCTGCAAGCCGAGGGGATTCAGGTTACGCGACGCACGGTAGCCAAATACCGAGAGGATATGAAAATTCCTTCGACACATCAGCGGCGATTGCGCGACTAATCAATGACAGAAGTTGTTTCCAGGAAGTCTGCGAGGGAAGTTTCGACTCCCGGCGGACAGAGGCAAATATGAAGCTCATTTTCTCCGGAAAAACCAAAGAATTTACACCTGATCTGGAAGAGAAGATAACAATTAAGCTAGCGAAGCTAGCCCGGCTTGCGGAGACCCGGGGCGAACGGGAAATTCATCTAATTCACAAGATGGAAAGACATCTTCACCGAATCGAGGTTACGATGAATTTCCACGATCACGCGCTGATTGGCGAAGGCAGTGACGGAGACCTGGCGGTTTCGGCCTGCGATGCCATTGAAAAGCTAGAGAAGCAACTGCTGAAGCAGCGGGAACGCTGGCGAGATACGCATCGCGATGCGAAAGAGATACGCCAGAGTAAAGAGAATTGGGAGAACTCTGCGGACGCTGACATTGCGGCCAACGGCGGAGCCGGCAAAAATGGTGGCGCTAAGCCAAAGGTGTACCGCGTGAATTACGACGATGGCCGCAAGCCGATGACTCTGGACGAAGCGATGCTCGAGATTGATGGTACCGATTATGTGGTGTTCCGCAACTCTGATCGCAACTGTCTGTCTGTTCTGGTGAAGCGCACCGACGGACACTTCGATTTAATCGAGTCGTAGGATCGAGCTCTGCTGTTTTATCAGTCTCAACTTTTGAGAGCCCTTGACGGCCATTTGAGACTTGCTGCTGCCTTATATGCCAAAGACAAGTAAGACGACTGCAAGTGTGCCCGATGAGATGAATCCGCCCGCGGCTGACCTGGTGATCATCACCGGCACCAGCGGCTCCGGAAAGCTTACGGCGCTAAAATCCTTCGAGGATCTAGGGTTTTATGCCGTGGATAACCTTCCAATCTCGCTGGTGCCTAAGTTCGCCGATCTGGTGCGCGATTCGAAATCCGAGAAGCGTTCGGCGCTGATTATTGACATCCGGGAAGGTGCAGCATTAAAGACCTTCCCAAAGATCTATGCGGATGTAAAGAAACAGCTGCGCGCGACCATTGTGTTCCTGGATGCTGAAGACGATGTGCTGCAGCGCCGCTTCAGTGAGACCCGGCGTCCCCATCCACTGGGAGCAGCGGCCACAGTTCTCAGCAGTATTTCGGACGAGCGCAAGCAATTGGCGGCCATCCGTGGATTGGCAGATCTTTACATTGACACGACGAAGCTCAACGTGCATGAGCTACGGAGACAGATCTCAGAAAAGTTCCGCGACATTAAGAACGACGGTGCGATTTCTGTTCACGTCAACAGTTTTGGATTCCGTTATGGAGTGCCGCCTGACAGCGATCTGGTCTTCGATGTCCGCTTTCTGCCGAACCCGAACTATATCCCGGAATTTAAGCACCTGACCGGAAAGCATCCGAGCGTTGCACGATATATCCGGTCTTTTCCTCAAACTACGGAATTCATCAACAAAATATCCGAGCTGCTGATATATTTGCTGCCCCACTACATTCGCGAGGGCAAGAGCTATCTGACGATTTCCTTTGGCTGCACGGGAGGACGCCACCGCTCGGTTCTGATTGCGAACGAGATTTTAAAGCGGCTGAAGAAGGCGGGCTTCGCGGTGAAAGAGCGGCATCGCGACTCATCTCGGGAATAAAGACTCAGCAGCGCTTGGCGCTGCCGCGCGCAAACGCATCCGGGTCGCGATCGATCTCGGGGGCGTCCAGACATTCGAGATCTTTTTCGATTGCAACATCGAGATCGATTGCGTCGTCCCCCGGAAGCTTGAAGTACAAGCCGAGGTCATCGCTTTTGGCCCAGGCAGCGATGTCGGCGAGGGGGGCGATAACACGCATTACACCGTCATTGAAGCTGGCAGTCGAGATCCGGCAGTTAAGGGATTCGAGCACGTACGCAAGACGGACAGCGCCGGGGAACTTAATCTCTTCCCGAAGAGCGCCTCCAGCGGCCAGTTGCTCTACCTCGCGCCGATTCAGCCGTAAACGCAAAGTATTCTCACGGAAACGCAGCTTCATCTAATTCGAGTGTATCCGCCATTCACCGGAGTAAACATTGCAGCGGTTATTCCGAACGAAGCCAACCAGCGTTATGCCCAGGGAGCGAGCCGTTTCGATAGCCAGACTCGAGGGACCTCCAACGGTTGCCAGGATGGCTCCCGCAGCCATCGCAGTCTTCAGAACCAATTCAAAGCTGCCGCGGCTGCTCAGAAACAGAATCCGATTCCCTACGGGAAGACGATCGTTCAGCAGACACCAGCCGAGAACTTTGTCCAGGGCGTTATGGCGGCCGACATCTTCGAAAACCTGTTCGACTGTGCCGTCCTGGTCCACGAGGGCGGCTGCATGCAAGCCTCCGGTGAGGGCAAAGCCTTGCTGATGCGATCGCAGCAGCGAAGGCAAGGAGAGGATTAACGCCGAAGATATTTGAGCCGGTTCCGTAGCGCCAGGGAAAGACGGGGCGATTTGATCGCGGCTGACTTTGCCACAGACTCCGCAGCTGGAATTCAAGACAGAACTGCGCCGCAGCCGCCAAGTTTCGACATCGACGTGAGGCGCGAGTTCGGCAAGAATTTCGTTTTGACCTTCACTACCGAGGAACCGAAGGCCGCTGATATCGCTGGCCTTTGCAATTACGCCTTCGGCCAGCAGCAGGCCGGCTGTTAATTCCCTTTCATTGCCGGGCGTACGCATGGTTAAGGCGAGGCTGGCGGTGAATGGCGCGTCCTTCAACCAGTAGGAGATGCGAATATCGAGCGGCTCTTCGGGCGCAACCAGGTCAGTTGAACGTTCCACAATTCCTGGTTTAATTCGACGGATACTGAAAGAGCGCGGCAGAATCCCGGATTTGTCGTTCGTCTCCTTCAAAATGTTTGGTCTCGATTCAGTCTTGCAGGTATATGACGCAATTCGAGCGCGGCTGGAGCAGGCAGATCTCGCGCAATTCATGGAACCGGTAGAGCATGTGCTTGAAGTAGAACGTCTGCGGCAGCGATACAGGCCCAAGACGGAGGTTCGCGTTCTGGTGTTAGCAGAATCGCACGTAAGGGTTTCGGCACAGCAGTATCATCGCAGCGGGCCTGCTTTCCTGTACAACGAACGCTATTACACGCCCTGGTGGCAGCATCTGCTGCTGCCGGCGTTCGCGCCTGAGCGTAAGAGGACTGATGCGGCAGCACGATTAGAGTTGCTTGCGCAGCTACAAGCGGCGGGAGTTTGGGTGCTGGATGCTTCGCTTATTTCATTGAGCGGCTATAGGAAAGTGAAGACGGGATGGCCGAATCGTCCCCTGGAGGCTGCGCGAAAGAAGATATTGGAAATCTCCTGGCGAGGGCATGTTGAAGAGCAGGTTTCCGGAATCCTGAAGCAGACTCAGATTCCTGCGATTTGCGTACTACGGAGCGTTCGAAAGATGCTGCCGGAGCAGGTAAGCTCTGGTTGCACAATACTCAACTTCCGGTGCCAAAGCAATGCCGCGGTGTATGGATCCGGCGGTTACAAATTCGGAACAAGTGCTTTTCTCAGAGCAATTCGTCAGGCGGGCCTGCCGTGCTGAAGGCGTTTCTCGAGCTGCAGAAATAGCGCTTCTACTTCGATCTGGGAACCATTCGGCAACTGCATATTGGATATGCGTTCCAGGTTTTCGTTCCCGCGCTCCCAGACCCAAGCCCAGTGATGCTCAGCATCAAATACAAAGATAGCTTTGATGCCGATTCGATCATACTGCCGGCATTTTTCGAAGACGCCAGACATTGAGTCTGTAGGAGAGAGAACCTCGACCACAACGTCTATTGGTTTGGTAGGGTACGGTTGCTCGACGAAAGAGACCGCTGCAACATCCGGCTTTGGCTGCCAATCCGGGTCGATCCGGAGTTCCAACTCCGGTGCTGACTCGTAACCGGCGTTGTCCAAAGCCGTCAGCAAAAGCTTGACGAGAATGGAATGCAGGAATGTGGGCACTGGCTTTTGAACCACTTCTCCGAACCAATACTCATAACGGGGCTTCTTGTCTTGGTACTGAGCACGAAACTCCTCGATGGTCAGAGCGTGCGTGGTAGTCGCCATGCCGGTGGGCATCGCCGAGATGCCAATTGGTTGCGGGGGCAAGATTTGAACTTGCGACCTTTGGGTTATGAGCCCAACGAGCTACCTGACTGCTCCACCCCGCACTTGCATGGTAACAATCGTGTAAAGCGGAACGCAAGCTTAGCTTTGTTCCTTCTGCAGCTTTGGGCGAACTAAAATACGGTCATGTCCGCATCTGCCGTAGCTGAAGAGATTCTGACGAAATATGAAGCCGTTATAGGGCTTGAAGTACACGTACAAATTGGCACCAGAACCAAAATTTTCTGCAGCTGCCCGGTAGAGTTCGGTTCCGCTCCCAACTCGAACGTCTGCCCAGTGTGTCTCGGCCTGCCGGGTGCGCTTCCGGTACTGAGCCGCCAGGCGGTGGAATTGGCGATAAGCGCCGGACTAGCGCTGCATTGCACGGTGAACCCGTTCTCCCAGTTTGCGCGGAAGAACTACTTTTATCCCGATCTTCCGAAGGGATACCAAATCTCTCAATACGACCAGCCATTAGCGGAAAATGGCTATGTCGACATCACAACGGAGGCAGGCAAGAAGCGCATTGGAGTGACTCGCGTTCACATGGAAGACGACGCAGGGAAAAGCATTCACGACGGGTTCAGAGATTCCGACCACTATACCTATGTCGACCTTAATCGCTCCGGGACACCGCTCATCGAAATTGTCAGCGAGCCCGATATGCGCACTTCAGATGAAGCTCATGCTTATGTGACCGAAGTAAAACAGGTGATGCAGTTCATCGGATTGTCGGATTGCGACATGGAAAAGGGCCAACTGCGCTGCGATGCGAATGTTTCGGTGCGCTTGCGCGGCGCGCCCAAGTTCGGAACGAAAGCCGAAGTCAAGAATCTGAATTCGTTCCGTTTTCTGAAGATGGCGCTGGAATATGAGATCGAGCGTCAGGTGGAGCTGATCGAAGGCGGCGGCAAGGTAGTGCAGGAAACGCGGCTGTTCAACACCGACAGCGGCAAAACGGTGAGCATGCGCAGCAAAGAGCACGCCCATGACTATCGTTATTTTCCTGAGCCGGATCTAATGCCGCTGCGGGTGAGCGAGCACTGGCTGGGCGAAATGCGATCACGGTTGCCAGAGCTACCGGCAGCCCGCCGCGAGAGATTTGTCTCGTCTTACGGAGTGCGGGAATACGATGCCCAGGTACTCACGCTAGACCGCAACACCGGCGACTATTTCGAGCGTGCCGTGAAGGTAAGCGGGGATGGCCGCACGACCGCAAACTGGCTCACTGGCGACCTGACCGGCTTGCTGAAATCCGCAGGGAAAGAGCTATCCGAATCTCCGGTGCCACCGGAACACTTGGGCGAACTGGTTTCGCTGATCGGTAAAGGCGAATTTTCCGGGAAACTGGCGAAGGAAATCCTTCCCAAGATGTTCGAAACGGGAGACGGCCCGTCTGCCATCGCGGATCGTGAGGGACTGAAACAGATCTCAGATACCCGGGCAACAGAGAAAATAGTCGCCGAAGTTTTGGCGGCGAATCCGAAGCAGGTAGAACAGTACCAGGCAGGCAAGACCGCGGTAGTAGGATTTCTAGTGGGCCAGGTGATGAAAGCGAGCCGGGGGCAGGCGAATCCGGCCACCGTCAATGCGCTATTGAAGACAAAACTGGGCTAGGACGATGTTCAGGCCTCCACTTTAGCCTCTACAAAGTTCTGGCGTTCTTCGTTATGATGGCGGACGTCGATGCCTTTTACCAGGTAAAGCACGTCTTCCGCGATATTGGTCGCATGGTCGGCCACCCGCTCCAGATTGCGGACGGTCGAAAGCAAATAAAGTGCCTGCGAGATGCCTTCCGGATTCTTCTCCATGAAGCTGATCAACTCGTGGTAGCTGGCGGTACGCATATTGTCCACGGCATCGTCTGAAGACAGCACGCTGCGCGCCAGTTCCGCATCCCGATTGACAAAGGCGTCCAGAGCCTTACGCACCATGCTCTGGGCTAGGCCCGCAATGTGCGGGATATCGATTAACGGACGGATTATGGGCTCGCGCATCAGGGCAATCGCGCTCTGCGCAATGCTGACGGAGAGATCACCCATGCGCTCCAGATCGTTATTGATTTTGATAGCCGCGGTCACCAGCCTGAGATCCGCGGCAAGCGGGGCCTGCAGCGCAAGCAGCCCGATCGCCATGTCGTCCACTTCGATTTCGAGCTGGTTGATGCGAGATTCGTTTTGAATAACCTGCTCTGCCAGCTCCTGATTTTTCTCGACTAAACCCTGAACGCTGCGGTAGATGGCACTTTCGACCAATGCGCTCATCTCCAGGAGCTTCCCCTTAAGTTGGCCTAATTCTTGCTCAAAATGGCGCACTTGTTTGCCTCAATTATGGACTAGCCGAATCGGCCCGTGACGTAATCTTCCGTCTCCTTCTTGCCCGGATTCTGAAAGATCTTGCGAGTATCGTCGAACTCCACCAGTTTGCCCAATAGAAAAAATCCGGTGTAATCGGCGAGCCGGGCCGCTTGTTGCATGTTGTGGGTAACGATAACGATGGTGGTCAGCGACTTGATTTGGAAAAGCAACTCTTCAATCTTGAAGGTAGCAATTGGGTCGAGCGCAGAGCAAGGCTCGTCCAGCAGTAGTACCTCCGGCTGAACAGCCAACGCGCGCGCTATGCAGAGACGCTGCTGCTGACCGCCTGACAAAGCGGCAGCCGGCTTATGCAGCTTGTCCTTTACCTCATTCCATAAGGCAGCGTGCTCCAAACTGGTCTGCACAGTAGCTTCCACAGCGGCCTTATCCCGGATACCGTTGACCCGGAGGCCGTACGCCACGTTTTCGAAAATACTTTTCGGGAACGGATTGGATTTTTGGAAGACCATGCCCACGCGCCGGCGAACGCTGGTGACGTCCATCTCGAGAATGTTCTCGTTATCCAGGAGAATCTCGCCTTGCACTCTGGTATTCCGCACGGCTTCGTTCATGCGATTCATAGTTCGCAAAAAAGTAGATTTGCCGCAGCCAGACGGTCCAATAAACGCGGTTATTTTATTAGGAGCGATATCGATGTCAATATCATGCAGAGCCTGGAACGAACCATAGTAAAAACTCAGATTGCGAACCCTCAGCTTCTGTTTTGCCTGCGTCTGCTCCATGTTTTCTGATTTTCCCGTGGGATTCCTGCTGCTATCCGGCTCTTCAACAACTAGATGATGCGGAGTCGCCACAGTCTATCTTCTGGCGGATGCTGGACCCCGCGCAAGGATGAGTCTCGCGGTTACGTTGACAACCAGAACCAGCGAGATGAGAACGAAGCCGGCTGCCCACGCTTGTTGATGAAGATCCTGATCGGGAGCGATGGCATAGGTATAGATCATCACGGGCAGAGTAGCGACTGGCTGCAGGAAGCCGGGAGTCCAGAACATGTTTCCAAGAGCGGTGAAAAGCAGAGGAGCGGTTTCACCCGCTACCCGGGCCAGGTTGAGCATCATGCCCGAAACCAGGCCGGACATAGCCGCCGGGACAACAACCGTGAATATAGTACGGGCTTTACCGGCGCCAAGAGCAAGAGCACCTTCGCGCATTGAGTTGGGCACGGCTCTTAAGAATTCCTCAGTGGTTCTTACCGCAATGGGAATCATCATAATGCCGAGCGCGATACCACCCGCCAGTGCGGAAAAATGCTTCATCGGCCTGACCACCAAAGCGTACGCAACAATCCCGATGACGATAGACGGAACGCCATTTAAAAGATCGACCACGTAACGCAAAGTAAAAGCGAAATTTCTACCGCTGTACTCGGCAAGATAGACGCCCGCCAGGAAACCCAGCGGGACACCGGCCAACGTAGCGATCAGCAGCACCTTCCCGCTGCCGGCAATCGCATTGGCCATGCCGCCGCCAGTCTCGCCGGCGGGCTTCGGAAGCTTAGTGAAAAAATCGAGGTTCAGCGAACGGCCGCCGTTCCAGAGTAAATAACCGAGGATGAAAAACAAAACGCCGACAACCAGCACGGTGCAAACACCCGATAAGGTGAGCATCACGGTGTTCGTAACCTTGCGCCGCGAGGAGGTTCGCGTCTCTGGCCTGCGGGGAAAACCTACGGAAGAAGCAGGCATTAAGCGGCCCGTCCAGAGGTGGCCAGAATGAACAGGCGCGCGACCGCGTTGATGAGAATGGTGAGGCCAAACAAAACTAACCCCAGGAAGATAAGAGACGAGACATACAGCGATCCGCTCGCCTCCGCAAATTCGTTAGCGATAACGGCCGCAATGGAATAACCGGGAGAGAATAGCGAGGCAGCAATTTCCGGCGTATTGCCAATAACCATGGTGACAGCCATAGTCTCACCCAACGCCCGTGCGAGCGCTAGAAAGACGGAGCCGATGATGCCGTTGCGGGCGCTGGGCAGCACAACCTGCCAAATCGTTTCCCAGTTTGTGGACCCCAAGGCCAAGGAAGCCTCCCGCTGATCTCTCGGCACGGCCAGCAGAACTTCTCTTGAAACGGAGATGATAAACGGCACCACCATAATGGCCAGGACCAACCCGGCGGAGAGCAAACTGACGCCGTAAAATTCACCCTGGAAGAAGGGCAGAAAGCCAAGCGTGCCTCTGAGCAGCGGAACCAGATATTCGCGAATCAGCGGCAACAGAACAAAGATTCCCAGAAGCCCGTAGATGACGCTCGGCACGGCTGCCAGAAGTTCGATTAGAAACGTTAGGATGCTCGAGACTCGCGCGGGCGCCATTTCGGCCAGAAAGACAGAGGCTGCTACTCCGAGTGGAACTGCTAGCAGCAAAGCTAAGAGTGAAGTTACGCACGTGCCATAGACGAACGGCAGAGCACCGAACCGGTCGCCATTCGGATCCCACCTGGAACTAGTCAGAAAGCCGAGTCCGAAAGCCTTGACGGTGGGCTGAGAGTTGAGCCAGAGTTCCAGTACGATCAGCCCGACAATAATGAGAATGACAACGGCAGACCCAAACGTAACCAGCAAAGCGGCCGCGTCTCCATTACGCAGACGATGCAGGTGGTCCGCGGCGCGCGGCCGGTTCACCTTCTTCCCGAAGTAAGCTGGGGTTGCCATGGTCCTGTCACTTTAAGGCGGCGATGGCTTTCTGCTCTTTGGCGATCACGGACGCGGGCAGCTTGGCGTACTCGAGACTCTCGACCATATCCTGCCCTTTCGTAACGGCCCAATCGAGAAACCCAATCAGGGCTTTTTGCTTTTTGGGATCTGAAGCTTTTGCGGGAATCAACAACCAGGTAAATGTGGCGATGGGATAGGCGTCTTTGCCGTCCGGGTTCGTGATGGAGATGCGGAAGTCATCCGGAATAGTTGCGGCCGAGGCTGCGGCTGCTGTTACGGATGCCAGATCCGCCTTCACGGCAGCGCCACTCTTGTTCATCACCTTACCGTAAGAGAGTTGGTTCTTGACGGCGTAGACCAACTCGAGATAGCCGATGGCGCCCTGCTGATGCTTGATTAGGCCAGCCACCCCGTCATTGCCCTTTCCGCCGAGTCCAACCGGCCACTCCACAGACGTGTTTTTACCAACCTTGCGCTTCCACTCCGCGCTGACCTTGGAAAGGTAATCGGTCCAGCAATAAGTAGTTCCGCTTCCATCCGACCGATGGACCACGACGATATTGATTGATGGCAGACTGACGCCCGGGTTTGAGGCCGCAATTCGAGGATCGTTCCAGGTCTTGATCTCGCCCAGGAAGATGCCAGCTAGAATTTCAGGCGTAAACGTCAACTCCTGGTTAGTGCCGGGAACGTTATACGTTGGAACCGCTGCTCCGAGCACCGTCGGGAATAAGAGAAGATCAAAGCCGTGCATTTGCCGGAAGGCGGCAAGCTGCTCGTCTGTGAGCGGCATGTCACTAGCCCCGAAATCCACAGTTCCCTCAGTAACGGCCTTAATGCCACCTCCGGAGCCATTCGGCTGATAGTTGATCTGGACGTTTCCGATCGACTGGTAAGCGTTGAACCACTTTGCATAGATGGGATTGGGAAAGGTAGCGCCAGCCCCGGTCAAAGAGAGTTGCGATGCGCCGCACCCAGCAAGAGCCAACAGCGCGGACCCGAGGAGCAGGAATTTGAGATTTCGAAGATTTCTTCCGGGTGACAATGTCATGCAAAATTTTTGAGATTGGCCTTTTTGCCGCTGGCTGCACACAAGATGGGCGATTGGCTTCTGCGCGCCTTATCCAGTATCGAAGACGCGTCAACAAGAGGATATGACGGCAGGGTTACAAACAGACTAATTGCCCCTCGGCCTGTGGCGCTTTTCTCCTCTGGTAATCGATCTAGCCACCTGTGTCCACGGTACCCAAAAAGCATTTGCCAGCAGGAATTGAGGAAACCATGGACCCATGACGAGAAAGATTCCGATCTGGGTCGCCATCATGGCCGGAACAATAACTGCACGGATTCGAGCGCTGATCAAAGCCAGCGGATAGAAAAGTTCCAACGCTAACGTCAGCGCCGCTACAGAATGATAAAGCCAGGGTTGTGAAGCAATCCACAGGCCCCAGTTCACAAGCGGATCGGTTGGGGAAGCCCAGTAATGTTGCTTGATAAGCATCACGGCCATGTTGTCTGAAGTAACCCACGCCAGTCCTGAGTTTCTTATTTTCGCGAATCCAGATGCGAAGAATATAAGCGAGAGAGTCAGCCAGACGGCTCTAATGGGCCAAGTGTGTTCGCCGGATGAATAAACCAGCGCGGCGTTATGTGAGCGAGCTCTCAACCAACTGTCGACGCTGTAGATGGGAGACGGCTTAGCAACGGCAAAGATGGCACAAACAAACAAAATTATCGCGTCAAAGTGATCGGTTTTACCCATCGAGTTCTGCAGGCCGAGCAGGTAGGTTCCAACAATGGCGGCTGTCGCGGCGCTGGCGCGCGTGAAGAATCCGAGGCAGACAAACACCAGCGAAATCTTCCAGATCGCCTGGAGAGCGCCGATTTCAGCCGTGGAGAGCACACCAACGCCACTCGCCGCGAACAACGAAATCGGCATCCAGAACACGTGCGATACGCTGGCCCAAGGGCGGAAGTCGGCAGAAAAGTAAAGCAATGAAATGCCGCCGAAGAAGATCGCACGACAGATGGCAAGGTCTAGAGGCTCGCTAGGTGTGAAGAAGAAAGCGCTCCACAGAGCCCCGACTTTCTTCAGCTTTAGGGTAAGCTCTGCAATTGTCACGCCTTTGCTAGCTCAACGTAAGTCACGTTCTCTCAAAGTAAGCAGCAAGCGCTTGACGGCGAAATTCCTGACATTAGAGGCGTCCGGGAGCAAGGGCCAATGGACCTGGTAGACTCTCACCTCGCGAAGTTCGGGTCTCGCGCGCCGTCCTTCGAGATAACGCCGCCAGACGTCTCTGGCCGCGGCGCGAAGTGCTTCTTCCGCTTGGGGTGAGCGCGCAAGACGAGCCATCGCGGTATTCAAACGAGTTCTTTCGAAAGGTTGAATCATCTCCCAAGTCTGGAGCGGGAATGGAGCTTTCTCCGCATTTTCCGGTACAGCGAAAAGCATAACCTTGCTGGTCTCGCGCGCCAGTTCCAACCGGCTGTACATAGGATAGGGGGAGAACGGCCAATGCTCACGGCCGAGAGCTATATCGGTCAGGGAACCGGCTAGGATGACCAGTAGAAGCAGGTTAACGGTCAGCAGCCGCGGTCTTGACATCAGCCGACCTTGCCCTGAACGGGTTTGCACTGCTGCATTTCCAGATTCACAACATGGCTGACGAAACAGTCACGGATTACCTTACCGGTAAGCACTGCGAAACGCAAGCGTCCTGGATCGGTCACCACCCACCTTTGGAAATATTCTTCCGCTGCGGCAGGCTCCCAGAGAGCCGCCGCTTCCTTCCACGCCTGCTTAGGAAAATCGACGGCTGTTCCCTTTTCCCAGACCGGCGGGTATTCCGAAAATTTCCGGTATTTCGTATACCATTGGCAGAAATTCGTAACCACGAAGTGATAGTGAAAACCTCGATGAGTACTGGGTATTGGCAATCGATCCGGGCGGTTCGACCCCTGCTGGCGGGTCCACCGATGTGCGTTGAGAGCTTGAACAGCAGCCGAAGTGCGGACAATGCTCTTTCCTAGAACGTGGCCAATGGGCCGGGTCAGCTTCTGCAGTCTCCCGGTCAACGGATGCATCAACGTACGGGGCCAGAAATCACGGGCAGCAAAGTATTGCAGCGACCAGGGAGCGCCTGCATTCGTGAGGGGCGTCGGAATTGCTTCTCTGGGACGAAGCAGCACCATCTCCACGTTTTCAGGCACTCCGGTCAGCATGCTGACGAGGTTTGCGTCCTGGATTCGGTCTCTCTTTCCGCCGAGCGCCGGGCGCGCCCAATGCGGCACTGGCGTCCCATTCGCACCTGAGGCAAACTCGTCGGCATCCAAGTGCAGCAGCCATTCGAACCCTTCTTCTCGCGCCATTGCAAGCCCCGCATCCATGCACTTCACCTGATGGCTAGACATGAAGCGGTCGGCCGGATCCCGGTCGCGCTTCATAACTGTGGCCCAGCAGAATTGTGCAGCAATTTCGGCAGTCCGATCAGTGCAGCGATCAAGAAACAGGTAAGCCCGGGTTACTCCCAAGCGATGATGATAAGCAAGGTTAGCCGCAATCAGATGCTCTTCGTTACGAAGAACTTGAATTAGCGCAAGTCTCGGCGGCATGTCCAATATCGGGCGGTCCATCAATTGTAAACCGGGTTTTACTTGGCCCACAGCTGGACGCACATTCTGTTAACCTGCAAGTCCGGCGATAAATCGCAAAGCCGGCAAGACTCATGCGAAATCGTTACTGGCAGAATCAGGTCTTTATCGCATTCCTAGTCGTCCTGACCCTGCTGATTGCATGGCCGTTCTCGTCGATCGCCTTTGACGATGAATGGGCTTTTGCCCGGACGGCGTTGGATTTCGCCCGCACCGGGCATTTGATCTATCACGGCTGGACGGCCACGCCGGTCGGAATTCAAGCGCTCTGGGGTGCGCTCTGGATTAAGCTGTTCGGTTTCTCGTACACTGTTCTGCACGTTTCCACTATTCCCTTCGCGGCCGGATGCGCCTGCTTGACCTATAGCCTGGCTTCCGAAACGGGAGCAAGCCGGCGATACGGGCTGCTGGGTGCGCTTACTTTGGCGCTATCACCTCTTTTTTTTCCGCTGGCCGGCACTTACATGACGGACGTGCCGGGAGCCTTTTTCATCGTTTTGTGCCAATGGGCATCCCTTCGAGCCTTAATTTGCGAAAAGCCCCGCTCCTTATACGGTTGGCTCGCGCTCGGATCATTAGCTTGCATTGCCGGGGGCAGCATCCGTCAAAGCGCGTGGATAATTGGTTTGCCGACGCTGCTCTATGCGGCATATCTCAGGTTTTCCCGACGCGTTCTGACATTGATTTGCTTGTCTCTACTAGCCGCTGCAAGCCTAAGCGTCCTATGGTTCAAGCACCAATCGTTCGCCGTTTCTGACGATCTGCTGTTGAGTGTCGTCAAGTCGATCCGCCACCCGGTAGCCCGGACGATGACATTCCTCAGCTTAATCGCGCAGCTCAACCTCTTTGCGTTGCCATGCCTGGTCTGCGTCCTCGCCGCTCGGAGATGGCGCAGCGCAGCCGTGTGGATCGCGCCCGGTATTTTGCTGGTCGTAATGTTTTTTCTTTCGAAGGGGAAAACGCTTCTGCTCGCCCCTTGGACCGACGGGCATGGCGGCAATATAGTCAGCCGCTATGGCATTCTGGCGCCCGATGATGTGAGCCTTGGAGAAGGCTTCGTCGTACTAAATTCCCTGCCGCGTTTGATCATTACGATGATCTTGCTCGCAGCAATGGGCGCGCTGATTTTGAGTCTCTGGCAACAGCGCGGGTCTTTCCGCTCGGAAGTGCAACGCCATCTTGAGTGGTTTCTGCTACCGTGTCTGCTGTACGTCGCCATACTGTGTCTTCGGTCAGGCTTCGGGGGGCCATTCGATCGTTATCTGCTGCCGGTTCTTCCACTGTTCATCGCGTTTGTCACCACGAGACCCGAGCTTGAAGGTTCTCCCAAAGCCTTACATACGGGTTGGGGAGCGGCGGCAGTCTTCGGATTGTATAGTTTAGCCATTACTCACGACTATTTTTCCGCCTCCCGGCTCCGCTTCCGGGCTATTTCACGCTTAATCGACACGGGCGTGCCTCGATCGCAAATCATGGCCGGTATCGATTACGACGGTTGGACTCAGATCAATTTGGCAGGGCACATCAGGAACGTTGCTTCAATAAAACAGGAGTCTTCCGGGAAGTCACCCACTTTGGGTTTTCTCCCATGGCACGCGGAGCGCACTCCGGATATTCATCCTGAATACTTCGTGACTTTATCGCCACGCGAGGGATTGCAGAATGCAGGCGCTTTTCCGCCGATGGAGACCTCGAGATGGCTGCCGCCGTTCCGGCAAACCGTCTTCACGCAAGTACCGGAGGAGATTGATAAAGACCCGGCGAACAGGTAGAATTGCGGATAGTGATGCTACGCCTGGGTGATGGTGGCCAATGAGAATTCTTGTTACAGGCGGGGCCGGTTTCATTGGCTCACACCTCTGTGAACGCCTGCTGCAGTCAGGCCATAAGATCGAGATTGTAGACAATCTGACCGACTTCTATCCCACTGAGTTGAAGTTCCGAAACTTGAAGGCAGTATCGAGCCAGGGAAACGCTCCCTTCCATCGGATCGATATTTGCGATGCTGGAAGCCTGGATGCAGTTTTTCGCCGCTTCAAGCCTGAAGCGGTAATTCACCTGGCGGCTGAGGCCGGTCTCCGCCGTTCGCTGCAGCTGCCGCTACTTTACGAACGGACCAATGTCTATGGCACCCTAAGTTGCCTGGAGAGCTGCCGGAAATTCGGCGTCGATCGATTTCTATTTGCTTCATCCAGTTCGGTTTACGGAGCGACTACTAGAGTGCCGTTCCGCGAGGACGACGAGGCGCTGAATCCACTCTCACCATACGCAGCAAGTAAGCTTGCGGCAGAAAAGATGTGCTACGTTTACGCGCACCTTTATGGCTTGCAGACGTTCTGCCTGCGGCTCTTCACGGTGTACGGCCCGCGCCAACGACCGGACCTAGCCATTCGTAAATTCCTGGAGCAGATAGATGCCGGCGACCCTATCACCATGTTCGGCGATGGTTCGAGCGGCCGTGACTATACGTATGTTGCAGATATCGTGGACGGCATTGTAAAAGCTCTTGACTGCCAAGGACAATTCGAGATCATCAATCTCGGCAACTCCCGTCCGGTGCTACTGGCGGAAATGATTGCAACGCTCGAGAACGCTTTAGGGAAGCGGGCCATTATCCAGCACAAGCCTTGGAATGCGAGCGAGTCTCCGATCACGTGCGCTTCTATCGAGAAGGCTGGACGGCTGCTTGGCTATCGCCCGCGGACTGATTTCGGGGAGGGTATCGGGCAGACGGTTGAGTGGCTCCTTTCAGGCGCTCACCTAGCCTCTGAAGCTGCTTCGAGCCGCTAAGCGATTCCCACAAGAAAATCGTGGAGCCGCTGAGCTCGACGTTTCCAAGAGTACGCCTGCACGGCCACCCGAGCTGCGGAAGCCAGCCGCAAGGCCAGCGCACGATCTTCCAGCAGCCGCCGGGTGGCTGCCGCCAAAGCTTCAATGTCGTTCGGCGGAACCAGGAGCCCAGTCACTTCATCTTCAACGATTTGCCGGACGGAGGGCACACTAGAGGCCACCAGCGCTACACCCCAAGCCATCATGTTCAAAATCTTCAGGGGGCTGGTAAATCGTTCGGAGACATCGCTTCCCATGGCGGGAAGCGGGCACACTCCGGTACGTGCACGCGCGTAGAGCCCAGCTACTTCGTTGGGCTGAACATATCCAAGCAAGTTGACCCGCGATTCAACTCCCGACGCCTGGACCTGGTTCCGCAACCTGTCGAGTTCCAAGGAGGAGCCACCGGCAACGTGAAGGCGATATTCGGGCAGGTGTTGCATTGCGAGTATCAAATCCAAAATCCCCTTCCGGATTTCCAATTTGCCGGCATAGAAGATGTCTAGATCGCGATCTTTGCCGTCCGGCGGAATCTCCGGGGGAATCGATGTTCCGCTCGGCAGAATCAAGATCGAAGACGGCAGACGGTACAAGTCCGATAGCGCCTGTTCTACGGCTGGAGTCAGGCAAATCAGGCCATCGGCCGCTTCTACAGCCGCGCTCTCGAGTTGCCGAACCCGCTCCAGCGGCATGCGGAGATGCCCCTCCGTAATCGCTATATTCGACTCCTCCGGATGGCCTGCGGAAAGGCGGTGCGCCTCATAGACCCAGCGCTCATTCGGCAGAAGTCCAGCCCGGCGGAGAGATCTATAAAGCAGAATACCCGGCTCTCCTCGGGAGATCACAAAGTGGCGCTGGCGGCCTGGCTGCCGAAGCCGACGAACAGCGATCCGGGGCAAAAAGCGGTAGGCCGCGGCGCCATGGAAAGGAAGGATGGTGAGCAGTTTGTGGGGCTTCAGGCCATAGCTGCGAAGGCACTCTTCTGGGGTGGATTGCAAGGTTCGCACATATAACCGCGTGGCGACACCTTCGTCCGCCAGCGCCCAGCAAGTATTGAGAATCTGTATGGCCGCTGCATAGCGCGTCGGGAGCGGCATGTCGTAGACATACGAGACTTTGATGCCGGGCTTAACTTCAGCGCCCTGCGGCATTTAGCGCTTGTGCGTGACAGGCGAAGAGCGACGCCACGGCCGATGGATTCCTGCCGCTCTGCCGAAATGGTGGATGCTGCCCACGATGAACGAGACGCCGTTATAAAAATGAAAGAGAAGGTGAAAAGGAATGCTGGCAAGAGCATATAGATAGCCGAGACGCGACGCCAGAAACACGTAGAAGTGGCTGTTTATGATCATCAACAACAGCAAAGCAGTATAGGCCGCAAACACCATGTGATGGTGCGGGAAATAGACCACCAGTGATATCACGAACAAGCCTGCGTACAATGCCCAAAGCAGCCCCGCGATTCGCTTCCATCTGCGTTTGGACATCGAATAGCGATGGCGGACCAACAGAAGAAGAAAAGCTGCGCAAAGCAGAGGAACAATCCAGAGCTGATCGGCAGCATAAGCCATCGCTGTGGTGACTCCGCCAGCGATGAGTAGAACGGCCCAGACTTTATGGGTGCGGCGCTCCGCCAACTCGACCCAATACGTACAGAGGACCAGCAAGAGCGGGATCAGCACCGGCAGCAGAAATTCCGCACCATACAAGACCGCCCCTGTAGCGCTGATCGCCACCAGAATGAACGCCATAGCCGTACTGACGCGGTGGCTCAACTGCAGGTTGAGATCGTTTGGCATACACGAATCCCGGAGAATCAATTCGGTCCATGGAATCGCGCGATCAAAGATATCGGTCTTGACCAGATTGCCGAGAGTCCAGCGTTTCAGGTGCTTGCAAAGAATATTACGGTCGAGGATGAGCCGGCAACCTGCTTGGCGCAAGCGATACCCAAGTTCGATGTCTTCAATAGCCGGCCGCTTATAGGACTCTTCAAAGCCGGCGTGCTCCAAAAAGACGGACCGCCGTATGGCTCCGCAGCCGCTCCAAAAGGTGCTCGCTTCATGTTTCCCCTCCTGGTGCGTATAGCAGTGCATGAGGTTGCGATATTGCGATAGGAACTCCGGGCAAGCCGGATCGGAGTCGTAGGAGCCAATGACGGCATCGGCCAACGGGTCGTCTTCGAATGCCCGGGACATAAGCTCGACGGTCTCCGGGTGTACGCAGACATCGGCGTCAAGGAAAAACAGAAGGGTGCCGGAAGCCTTCGCAGCTCCCAAGTTGCGAGCATGGGCCGGTCCGCTGCAAACTTCCGTCCGGATGAGCTGGGCTCCAGCTTGCAGGGCGATCTCGGGTGTTTTATCGGTCGAACCATCATCGACAACGATGCATTCATAGGGCCGGGCAGTGGAATTGACGATAGCGGTTAGGCACTGCTTCAAGTGTTCTGCGCAGTTATGAGCGGGAATAATGATTGAAATCGACTCTGGCATGCGCTTACTGAGGGACCCGGTAGCTTATGAGACTTGCAAGCTGCCTTACTGATCAAGGTCTCTTCTATATACTAGTCTTTTTGCGAGGCAAATGTGGGGAATTCTCCGACTACTGGTACTAGCGAGCGAGAGTACGGACACCTGAGTTTAGGGGTCGAGCCTATCTCAGGTACTCCGTTAGCCTAAGGTCTGTAAAGCAACTCCAGCTGCCATCTGTGATTAACGTCGGAATTATCGGTTGTGGACGAATTGCCCATCTGTCACACCTAGCGGTTCTCTCCCGGACGCCGCAGGCCCGAGTGGTCGCGATAGCCGATGCAGACGAAGGCAGGCGCGAAGGCGCGAAAGACTCGGTTCCGGGGGCCACCGCGCACAGTGATTACCGGGCGCTGTTAGCTCAGCCGGATGTCGAAGCCGTTATAGTATGCCTGCCTCCCGCGCTTCATGCGCCTTGTGCGATAGAGGCTTTCCGGGCCGGCAAGCACGTCTATCTCGAAAAGCCGATTGGGCTGAACCTGGAGCAAGCAGCCGAAGTAGTAGAGGCTTGGCAGGAGAGTGGCAGAACCGGTATGATCGGGTTCAATTTCCGGTTCAATCAGCTCTATCTGGAGATGCGCTCGCAGTTGAAGCAAAAGGCGATCGGAGAACTGGTAGCCGCGAGATCGGTCTTCTCCGCCGCGGCCCGGGCACTACCGATGTGGAAGCGCTCGCGTAGCACTGGGGGCGGCGCCCTGCTGGACTTGGGATCGCACCACGCGGACGCGACCAGATTTTTGTTCGACGAAGAAATTGTGGCGGCGCGAGCCACCGCGCGTTCTCAGCGCAGTGAGCAAGATACCGTCCTACTGGAGATGCAGACTCAATCCGGGCTGATTGTTTCAAGCTTTTTGTCGATGAGCGCCATAGAAGAACATCGCTTCGAGGTTTATGGCTTCCGGGGAAAACTGGGTCTGCATCGGCTGGCGCGTAAAACGCGGGTTACCCGGCCGTCGATGCCATACGATCGCATTCATCGCATCTGGCAGAGTTTCTCGAATCTACATCCAAGCAGTCTGCTGCGCGGGCCTGGTGAACCGTCTTTTGCCGCAGCGTTAAGCGCGTTCCTCGAGGCCGCCGCCAAAGGGCAACAAATTAAACCGGATTTGATCGACGGCTATCGCAGCCTGGCGGTGATCGACGCGGCCGAGCGCGCCTTGCGTTCACGCGATTTCGTGGAGGTTTCGCATTCCGGATCCGCTGTTCTAAGCCGGCCATGAAGGTGCTGCTGATACATGACTACGGCACCGCAACCGGCGGCGCCGAATTGCAGATGCTGACACTTCGGAAGCAGTTGCGAGAACGCGGACACGATGCCCGGCTTTTCGCCAGTACCGTGAGTTTGGTCGCAGCGCCATTCGAGGCAGAGTACGGCTGCCGTGGCGCCAATGGCCGGAAGCAGGCAGCGCTGCAAACGATGAATCCTTTTGCGCGAAGGGAATTGCGGCGCGTCTTAGAAGACTTCCGGCCCGACTTGGTTCACGTGCGAATGTTTTTATGGCAACTCTCCCCCTCCATTTTGCCGCTGCTGGAAGGATATCCGTGCCTGTTTCACGTTGCGACTTATAAGTGCATCTGCCCGACCGGGTTTAAGCTGCTTCCCGATCAATCACAGTGCGGGTACCCAGCCGGAACAGCCTGTCTACGGGAGCGATGCGTAACTCCACAGACCTGGGTTCTATCAATGACACAACTAGGCCTGTTCCGGCGCTGGAAACGGGTCTTCGGCGCTACAGTGGCTTTGAGCCACCATATGAAAGCTGTGCTCGAAGAGAATGGCCTCGGTCCCGTGAAGGTGATTCACAACGGGGTTCCAGCGCGCGCGCGCCGTCCTCCGCTGGCAGGCGACCCGGTGGTTGGATACGCGGGGCGTCTCTCTCGCGAGAAAGGCGTCGAGGTCCTTCTGCGTGCGTTCGCCTCCGTCAAGTCGCGAGTGCCGGCAGTACGCCTCTTGATCGCGGGTGATGGACCTGACGCCGGGAAGCTGCATAGTCTCGCTGTTTCCCTCGGGCTGGAACCCTCAATTTCTTGGATGGGTCATCTCGCGCGCGAGAGTATGGAGCGAGAGTTCGAGCGTGTTTGGGTGCAAGCCGCACCATCGCTTTGGAACGAGGCCTTCGGAAACGTAGCCACCGAAGCCGCCATGCGCGGCACCGCCGTGGTTTGCACGGCAACTGGAGGTTTGGCGGAAATCGTGGTGGACGGGAAAACCGGCTTCCACGTCCCGCTGGGCGATGAAGCTCAACTGGCGGCTGCCATGGAGAAGATTGTCAGCAACAAGCAACTCGCCGAGGAGATGGGCCTGGCCGGACGGCAACGGGCTTTGGCAGAATTTAGCGAAAACAGCAGCATCTCGAAGTTGTTGCAACTTTACGAGAGTCTGACGGGAAGCAGAGCGCCATCCGAAGCTGACAGCAGCATGAGCCGCGCATATTGAGCATGGATCGCCGTCTTGAAAATTCGCCGGAAACGCCCGAGCTTTCGGTAGTTGTTGTTACAGCGGGCTCGTTCCGGAATATTCGCCGTACCGTTGCCTGCCTGCGAAATCAGACAATCGCAAACCGAATCGAGCTTCTGCTGGTAGCAGCTAGCGAAGACTCAATTGTAGATGCTCTCCCGGACGAGTTATCGGGTTTTTGCGCGGTGCAGATCGTCTGCAGTGACCTGGCTTCGCGGAACGTGGATCGAGCGGCCGCGGTAGCAGTTCCGCACGCTACGGCCGAGTTCGTTGCTTTGATAGAGGACCACGCCTACCCCGATACGAATTGGGCCGAAGTCACCGTCAACATTCATCGGAGCGCGGAATGGTCTTCCGTAGCGCCGCTGATGGTAAATGCAAATCCGCGCCGGATGCTGAGTTGGACCAACCTGCTGATTGCTTACGGCCCCTGGTCGGAGCCGGCCATCAAAGGCGAAAGGGATGCCATCCCGGGGCATAATCTGTGCTATCGAAGCAGCGTGCTCCTGCAGTACGGCCACAGCTTAATGGACAGACTGGGACGCAATGGGGGCTTGCTGGAGGACTTGCAAGAACGGGGCCACCGATTCTTTCAGAGCGATGCGCGCCTCGCCCATGCCAACCCATCCCGGCTGGCTCCCACGGTAAAGCTGCGCTTTAATGCAGGCCGCCTGTATGCCTGCACTCGCGCCGAGAGCAACGACTGGACTCCTCTGCACCGATTTCTGTATGTGGCCGGAGGCCCGTTGATTCCATTTCTGAGATACCGCCGCCTGAAAGCAGAATTGTTCGGGCGGGGCAGGCGGTCGCACTTGCTGCCGCGAGTCCTGCCTGCCCTATTTTTTGGCCTGGTGCTCGACGCACTCGGGCAGATGGCGGGTTATGCGCTGGGGCGGGGAAAATCCGTAGAGATACTTGCAACCTTCGAGATGGACCGCATGCAACATCTCACTTCCCGCGACCGGAAGCTACTCGAAGCCTGACAAACAATTGCATCACCCCAGCAAGAGCAACATGAGCCTACCGTTTATTTCCGTCGTCATCCCCACTTTCAACCGGCCTGAACAAATCGAGGCCTGCGTGAAGTCTCTCTCGATGTTGGAGTACCCTCGCGATGCTTTCGAGGTAATCGTGGTGGACGATGGAAGTCCGCAGCTCGTTCTGGAGCGAAGAAACGAAGAAACGGCTGACCTCAACCTTGCGGTCGTTCGCCAGAATCGTAAAGGTCCTGCTCGAGCGAGAAACGCTGGCCTCGAGAAGGCTCGCGGCACGCTGGTCGCCTTTACAGACGACGATTGCAGGCCGCGCCAAAGTTGGCTTACCGCGCTTGCCGCAGCGCACAAGCAATATCCTGAGGCAGCCTTCGCCGGACCTGTCCGTAACGCACTCACCCACAGCATTACATCGGAGGCGAGCCAGCTACTGGTGGATTACTGCTGCCGGTATTTCAATCACCGGAAGAACGGTATGTTCTATCCCAGTAACAATCTCGCTTTTCCCAGACAGCGTCTCGAAGACCTGGGCGGCTTCGATGTTACCTTCCCGCTGGCGGCTGGCGAAGATCGCGAACTGTGTGCGCGCTGGGCTCAGCATGGGCTCGAGATCGTATACCTGACGCATGCAGACGTGGATCACTACCACCTGCTGACCACTAGAAAATTCCTGAAACAGCATTTCAACTATGGGCGCGGCGCCTGGCACTTTCATCTTGCCAGGGCGGCGCAAGCAGATGAGGAAGTGAAGTTGGAGCCAGTACGTTTTTATACCGGCATGATGCGGTCGGCTTTAAGGCAGCCATTTCCCCGTTCTGCAGCGCTACTAGTTCTGCTCGGGCTCTCGCAGGCGATGACAGCAATCGGTTATTTTTTCGAGCGGGGGAGAAACCGCTCAGAGCGGATGCGGCGCGGCAAAGCGCCATACAGCAAATGGAACAATTCCAGTAAAGATTTGCGCCCTCCGGGCAGCAGCATCCAAACCAGGATATAAATGCCCAAGAAGACGAGGCCGTGAAGAAGCAGCGTTACCAGATCGCTGGCGAGTACCAGCTTTTGTTGGATCACAAACAAGAGCGCAGCGGCGGCGGCGGACGCTACAGCCGGATTCCGAAGCACCGCAAAAAACTGCCCCATCCGGAACGGCGAATCCTGCAAGCAGAATGCAATACCCGGGATCAGGAGCAGCCAGTTGCCGAGCGCGAAAGAGATAGCTACGCCTCGGGCGCCGAATCTAGCTCCAGCAATAATAGCGGCAATCATGATGCAGGTAGAAAAGGCAACCCATCGCAACTGGCGATCGGCTTGCTTGAGTGAGATATAGATCCACTTAGTGACCATGGTGGCAGCAGCGGCAATGGCGCCGAACGCCAGCCATTGGAAGAGGGGGACCGCAGCCATCCATTTGGTACCAAGCAGCACAGACACCACGCGTCCGGCATCGGTTATCAGGAACGCTAAGCAAGGAATTGAGAAGCCGAAGACCGGGAGCAAACAGGACTTACAGGCGCGTATATAAGTCTGTGGATCGTAGCGGGAGCGGCTAAGCGCCGCAATGGCGGGAGCCATCAAGGGCGTGTAAATCTGCTGAATCGGGAACAGCGACCATCGATTCGCCGCACTATAAAGCCCGAGCGCATAAGCGCCGGAGGTATAGCCGACCACCACCCGATCGACATTCCGTCCAACATGGGCGACAACCCGCGAAAGTGTGAGATCGCGGCTGAAAGCGAGCAACTCGCGCATTCGCGGACTTGCCGCCGCCGATCGCTTAGGAGAGTAAGGCGTCCAGCGCGAAAGGCGAATGAGAATAACGCTTCGAGCGCTCTGCCACAGGATGTATTGCACGGCGAGCGTCCAATAGCCAGCGCCCTTCCAGGCCAAGTAAGCCGCCAAGGCGGAAGCAGCAATAAACGATGACAGGTCCGCGGTAACAATAGCAGTGAATCGTAACTGGCGGGTCAGCAGAGCTTCATGTTGATTGACAATTCCGGCGGCAAAGGTTCCGACGCTCATCACGGCGGTTAGGGCCAGCAAGCGGCTGTCACCATAGAACCAAACCAGCACAGGCGCCATCGCGATCATGAACGCGGCGACGCCTACGTTCAATTTCAGGTTGATCCAGAACAAGCAACTGGCGCCGAGTTCATCGATGGACTTCGACTGCAACGTCGCCATCGGGAATCCAAAATCCCTAAAGCTGGAGATGAAAGCGGTGAGAGAAGTGGTCATGGCCACTAAGCCGAAATCGCGGGGGCCAAGCAGCCGGGCCAGGATCATGGTGGAAGCTATGGCAACCGCGACCATGCTCAACTGACCAGCCACCGTCACTATTCCCGAACGAACCAGGGTGTTCCGGCCAGCACCCAGGGGAGGTTCGGCAAACTGAGCCGCCGGAAATGGCGGGGCTGGCAGTGTGTCCCCTTGCAAGCCGTCGCTCAAAGCTCGGCGTCAACCTCAATTTCGATCAGCATCCGAGGATCGATTAATGCTCGCACTTCTATCATAGTGGCGCATGGACGGATTTTGTCGAAGAATTCTTTGTGGGCTCTTCCATATTGCTCCCAGCGGCTGATGTCGGTGACGAACATGCGCGTACGCACTACATTTTCGAGAGTTCCTCCCGCTTGCTTTATCACCCGTTCGATATTCCGGATGACTTGCACCGTCTGCGCATAGGCGTCGTCAAGACCGACGAACTCGCCGTGCTGGTCGATGGCGGTGGTGCCCGTAAGATAGAGCCGTGAACCGACCTTGACGGCCCGGCTATAGCCGACGATCTCCTCCCACTTCACTCCCGACGAGAAGTTTTGCCGATCCATTCCCATTTTCACGCCGCAGGCAGAAGGATAGTGAACTTAGAGCCGCGTCCCAATTGGCTCTCCACGGAAACCGTTCCGCCCATGCGGGTTACAGTTTCTTTCACGATAGGCAATCCCAAGCCGGTACCGCCCGCCGGACGCGAACGAGCCTTGTCTACCCGGTAGAAGCGCTCAAAGACACGGGTTATATCTCCGCTCGGTATGCCCATCCCTGTGTCGCTGATTGTGAGTTGTACCTTGCCGCCAGTTTCCATCCGCGCGCAACCGATTATCACTGATCCTCCATCACGATTGAACTTTACGGCGTTATCCAGAAGATTGACCGCAACCTGTTCGAGCCGGTAACGAATGCCCAGCACCTCGCAGGACCGGCAATCTTCGACAGAGATTGCAATGCCTCGGGATTCTGCGGCAACCGTAACAGAATTGATGGCGGACTGAATTACCTCCATCATTTCCACCCGTGCCTGGGCAGCAGGGGAAGCGCCTTCCGAATCGAGCGATGAAAGCACCAGCAGATCGGAAGCGATGTTGTTCAGCCGGATGCTGTGCGAGTGAATAATTTCGACAAATTTACGATTATGCCCGCGATCTTCCAGCCCTCCATCGAGCAGAGTTTCCGCGTAGCCCCGGATGGCAGTGAGAGGCGTGCGAAGTTCGTGGGAAACATCGGCGACGAAGTCTTTTCTCAGCTGTTCCTGGCGATGAATATCGGTGACATCGTGTAACACGATAACGGCGGAGCGCCGCTCGGGCGACCCAAACGGCAATGCCCGTGCTTCGAACCATCGGCCGGCCGCGCTAGGCAATTGAAAGCGGTCCTGCTCTGTCTCACCGCGGGTCACTACGCGGAGCAAGATATCACGCAGGAGGGGCTCACGAACGACCTCGAACAGTGCGCGGCCTTCTGAAAGCGGCAACCGAGTACCGAACGATTCGGCAAAGGCGTTGTTGCAGAACACCACCTTCAGGTCGTTATCGACTGCCAGCACACCTTCGGCCATGCAAGCTAGAATTGTTTCGCCGCGGGATGCCTCCAGGCTGGCTCGATCGACGATATTCCGCACGCGGTTAGCCATATCCGATATTGTTCTACCCAGGCGCTGAATCTCTGGAGGACCAGTTACCGGCAGCGCTTTCTGCTGCGAAGGAAGAGCCGAGATGAACTCCTCGAACCGTTGCACGTGGCGCGACCATTCTCGAATTACAAAATAGATGGAGATCAGGCAGACTGCACCAGCTATTCCACAAAGCGCGCAAAGCTTCAGCACGGCCGGAATGATCTGTCCCGACTGGAAATCAGGGCCGATCCAGATCGCGGCGGCGGGCACCGTCAGCATGTATAGAAACCAGGCGCCAATTAGCTTTCTAAGAAATTGTCTTTTCATCAGAGAAAAGCTGGGCCCGGTCAACTTGCACTACGGGGGGTGCCCAGCCACCGCTAATAGTGGGAAGCTGATCGCCAGCGGCCACTGACTACACTTCGTGCCGTTTGAGAAACCACGCCTGGCAATCGAAGGGCCGCTTGCCTGATTTGAAGATGGCGCGTGTATAGCTACCATCCGAATGCATCAAGCGAGTACCCGCTTCGTCCTCCAGGTATTTTGCCAGAATCTGGTCGCGCAGGCGCCGCACCAGACGCCGATCTTCCACCGGAAACAGAACTTCGACACGGCGATTCAGATTGCGCGGCATGAAGTCGGCGCTTCCTACAAAAACTAGTTCCTCGCCTCCGTTATGGAAGTAATAGATACGGCTGTGCTCCAGAAATCTTCCAACGACGCTGCGAACATGGATAGTCTCGCTAAGTCCCGGTACACCGGGACGCAGAGAACAGACGCCGCGCACAATCAGATCAATACGCACTCCGGCCTGCGATGCTTCGTAGAGCAGGCGAATCATAGGACCGTCTTCGAGCGCATTCATCTTCAGAATCATGTGCCCATCACCGTGCTGCTTGTGGCGTTCTATTTCGGCTCTGATCAATCGCTCCAGGCTGGTTCGTAGGCTGTGGGGCGCAACGAGCAGCTTGCGATAGGATTTCTTGGCGGAATATCCAGTCAGATGATTGAACAGATCGGTAACATCCGCGCCGATCTCTTCACTGCAAGTGAACAAGCCAAGATCGGTGTACATCCGGGCCGTCGAGGGATTGTAATTTCCGGTACCGAGATGCAAATAGCGCCGGATGACTTCGCCTTCGCGGCGAACCACCATCGCAATTTTGGCATGCACTTTCACGCCCGGCAGCCCATAGACGACATGGACTCCCTCGCGCTCCAACTTCTGAGCCCATTCAATGTTGCTCTCTTCATCGAATCGCGCCTTGAGTTCGAGCAGCACCGCCACCTGCGTTCCGTTCTGGCTGGCTTCCAACAGCGCTTCAACAATCGGGGAGTTGCGGCCCACCCGGTAGAGCGTCGTCTTGATAGCCAGCACATCCGGATCGACAGCTGCAGCCCGCAGGAAATCGACCACCGGCTGGAACGATTCAAAGGGATGATGCAGCAGTATGTCGCGGTCGCGAATAGCGGCAAAGATCTCGGTGGTTGCTCCCGCGCCAAGCCCTTTTGGAACGGACGGTACAAAGGGCTTATCTTTTAAGCCGGGCCGGTCGATACTCAGCAGCGCGCGAGCCCGGCTGAGATCGATGGGGCCTTCGATCCGGTAGATGTCGTTGTGGTCCAACTCCAGGTTTGAGGTCAGCAGGTCGAGCAGCCGCTGCGGCATACCGGTGTTGATCTGCAGACGCACCGCATCGCGGAAGCGCCTCCGCCAGACGGCTTCTTGAACGCTCTCCAGCAGATCGTCAGTCTCGAGCTCCTGGATAGCCAGTTCTGCGTCCCTCGTCAGGTGAAACATGTCCGCCTCGAGGATATCCATCTCGGGAAACAGCAGACGGAGGTTCGCGATGATGACCTGTTCCAGCCAAATGAAAGCCAGTTCTCCCCCGCGTGAGGGCAGCGGCACGAGCTGCGACAAAGTGTCAGGAACTTTGATGCGCGCGAAGCGCTCCTGTCCGCCGCCTTGGCTTACGGTGGCAGCGACGTTCAAGCTCAAGTTGGAAATGTGGGGAAACGGGCGGCCCTGATCCACTGCCAGCGGCGTCAGCACGGGATAAGCAATCCGCCGGAAATAATCGTCTATGGCGGTTCGCTGCTGCGCATCCAATTGGTCGAGAGTCAGGATCCGGATGCCAGCCGTTTCCAATCCCGGAATCAGCTCCTCGCGCCAGCAGCGGTAGGCTTCGCTTACCAGGCCTGTAACGTCCTGCCTGATCAGCTCCAATTGCTCGCTAGGGGAACGGCCGTCTAAACTCGCTTCTGTACTGCGCGTTTCCAACTGCTGCCACAGACCCGCCACGCGCACCATGAAGAACTCGTCGATATTCGAACTGAGAATGGTAAGAAACTTTACCCGCTCGAGAAGCGGGTTGGCGGGATCGAAGGCTTCTTCGAGCACGCGTCTCTGGAACGCCAGCAGGCTTAAGTGCGGGTTGATGTAGAGATCAGGCGATTCCAGTTTGGTTGACAACGCATGCGGATTCGCGCCGTTCAAAGGAGCAGGCTTGCCGCGAACCGGGCGCTGCGTTCCGGCCGGCAGCTTTTCCAGGTTGGGCGATGGGATTGATTTGGCCTTCTTCTGCCTGGGTTTCACGCTAGCCTCGGCCAATGTGAAAAGCGGATTAAACGCGAACTAGTAAGAAAAATAGACCGCAACTTGTAGATTAGCGTCTTTTCTGTCTCCTTAGAGTCGATGCGTTTGGAACGGTTCTCCTCTTATAGAACCGTGCGGGAATACTTTGCCCTTCGCATGATCTCTCACCCGCATCCAAATGTCGGGTTGCGGCAGTCATAGAAGTGAGATTCGTATCTGGGCCCCACTTCTCAGGGGTGAGTCTCTTCTCAAGCAACCAAAATCCTAAAGATTGTTTGGCAGCAGTCGCGGACAGCTTCTCGAAAAGTAGAGCATTCCCGGGAAAAAACCGGCTTCTAACATTCCGAGTGTATACTTAAGTGTTCGGGCACCTCTGGGAATCGTGCGGCTCCCGCCATTTCCCCTTTCCGGCATTCCGAGGAGCGAGCCTCAACAAAAATTAATCAGGAGTTTCGATGCCAAAACGTACTTTCCAGCCGAATAACCGTAAGCGCGCTAAGACCCATGGCTTCCGTGTGCGCATGAAGACGGCGGATGGCCGGGCTGTAATTGCACGACGGCGGGCCAAGGGCCGCCATAAACTGACTGTGAGCGACGAGCGCGCCGTCCGCAACTCGCATTAAGTTGCCTCGGCTCTTTACCTCGCCCGCTGTCGCTTCCTAACACAAGACGCGTTGTTCGTTCATCCGAGTTCCGCACCATCTATCAAAGCGGCTCCCGCATTAGCAGCCGTTTCTTCGTTGCCTTTTGTTACGCCGACGAGGCAAATGGGAACCAAGCGAGCCGGATCGGCTTCACCATTCCGCGCGCGGTGGGAAAAGCAGTGGTCCGCAATCGCATCCGCAGGCGAATGCGGAATGCCTGTAGAACCCTGCTCCCCGACCTTCCAAATGGATGGCGTATTGTTTTCAATCCCAGGCGCACCGCAGCCGAAGGAGAATATGTGGAGCTCTCGCGGGAAATAGCCAGGGTCTTTGCCAAATGCGCACAGTACTCATCGCAGTCTTAAAAGGGTACAAGCTGGGAATTTCCCCCTTGCTGCCGTCCGCCTGCCGCTTTCGTCCTACCTGCTCGGAGTACATGATGGACGCCATCGCTAAATACGGCCCAATAAGGGGCTTGTGGATGGGAGTACGGCGGCTCGGAAAGTGTCATCCTTTTCATAAGGGCGGATACGATCCTGTCCACTGATTTTTGCGTCTCTTGTTTTTAGCCCGAGATTTCCATTACTATGTCGTCCCCCAATAGCGGCAATATGCCTCCGAAGCCGCCTTCCCTCGAAAAACGATTGCCTATAGCGCTCGCACTGATGATGCTCGTGCTGCTCGGTTCTCAATATCTGTTTAAGCCTGCGCCCGGGCCAAAACCGGTGGCGCCTCCGGCGACGGCGAAAACAGCCGAGCATCTCACACAGAAGCCGGCCGCTCTGACCCCGCCACCCATGGCTGGTTCGCCGGCGAAAGGCGCTGTGGCTTCTTCCGCGGAAGTGCAGACCGATATTGACACAGACCTCTATCACATGCAATTCACCAACCGCGGCGGCGTTATAAAGAGCTGGGTTCTTAAAAAGTTCCAGGACAATGAGGGGAAGCCGCTCGAGTTGGTGAATCAGGACGCCAAAGATGCTCCGCTGCCTTTCTCCATTCAACCCCGCAGCGGACAACTAAGCATCGATCCCAATCAAGTCCTCTACAAAGCCACTCCCGAACCGGATGGCGCCGGGGTCTCTTACGAATTCTCCGACGGCAAGACAACCATCAGGAAGTCCTTCAACTTCAAAAAGTCGAGCTACCTGGCTGACGTGCGCTCGGAAGTGCTGGCAAACAATGCCGACGTTCCTCACTTTCTGACATGGAGAGGCGGATTTGGCGATGAAAAGGTGCAACACGCTTCCCAACAGCAACACACGGTGAGATACGATACCGGCGCTGGAAAACTAGTCACCAAAGCCGCTAAAGATGCAAAGAACGGACCCGTAACGGATTCGGGCAACTATACCTTTGGCGGTCTCGAAGACACTTTTTTTGCTGCTGTAGGACTACCGAACGACGGCGCTACCCTTGAAGTGCGCACCTACAGCAATGCCGTAAAGATGACCGGGGAAGAGAAGCCGGTCGACTTTGCCGGTGTAGGCCTTTCAACGGGAGCCCAGAACACACTTTCCTTCTTCGCCGGGCCCAAAGATATCGACATCCTAAATGAGGTGAATCCCAAGCTCAGCCAATTAGTCGATTGGGGCTTTTTCGGAATTCTCGCGAAGCCCTTGTTTCTGTGGCTGAACTGGGTACACGATCATTTGACTAACAACTATGGATGGGCCATCATCCTGGTGACGTTAGTGATTAACCTCGCGCTGTTCCCGCTGCGGCTGTCCAGCTTAAAATCGGCGCGGCGCATGCAGAAGCTGCAACCGCAGATTCAGGCTATCAACGCCAGATTTAAGAACATCGGCTTGCGCGATCCTCGCAAAGCAGAGCAGAACCAGGAGGTGATGGATCTCTACAAACGGGAGGGAGTCAATCCTGTAGGGGGCTGTCTGCCCATGATTATTCAGCTCCCGTTCTTTTACGCTTTCTACCGTGTTTTAAGCATTGCGATTGAACTGCGCCATGCCCCCTGGTTATGGGTGCCGGATCTATCATCTCCAGAGACCATTCCTATTCACCTGCTGCCTATTATCTTGATCGCGACGCAGTTCCTGACTCAACGCATGACTCCTACGGCAGGAGTGGACCCTAACCAGCAACGCATGATGATGCTGATGCCGCTCTTCTTTGGCTTCATGTTCTACTCGGCTTCCGCCGGGCTTGTACTATATTGGTTAACCGGCAACCTGGTAGGCATAGGGCAGCAGTTGTTGATAAATCGAATGATGCCCACTGCGCCGGCGCCTGTAGCTCCTGCAGGAAAAGCGCCGCTCAAAAAACTGGCAAAGAAATAGCGCGCATGAAATACACCGTCGATTCTCTACAGCCCAAATTGGACGAGTTCCTGCGGCCTCTACTCGACCGTGCCGGCTTCCACCTCGCTTACGAATTGAAGTCGGTGGAGAACCCTCATCCAGAAGTGGAGAACCCCGAGGTCACTGTACAATTCGGCGGATCCGATTTAGACCTGCTGCTGGAGAATCGCGCGGAATTGTTGCTGGCGCTGGAACATCTCTCCATGGAAGCGCTGCGGCTTCCGCCTGAAGACCATTCCCTGATCTCTTTTGACGCGAACGATTTCCGGCTCATGCGCGTGGAAGAGTTGCGGATGAGCGCACAGGCGGCAGCCGACAAGGTAAAGCGTACCCATACGCCGTTTCACTTCAATCCCATGACCAGCCGCGAGCGCCGCGTGATTCATCTGGCCTTGCGAGAGGAGAACGAACTCCGTAGTGAGAGCATCGGTGTTGGACCTTCGCGGGCGGTGGTTGTCTTACCGGCGGATATGCCAACACCCCCTGCCCCGCCCGCGGGATTCAATCGTGGGTCGCGACCAGGAGGCAGACCCGGTGGAAGCGGTTCCGGCCGAAGCGAGCGGCGTCCGTTTGGCGAGGGCCGGCCCAACCGTTATAGCCGCGAGGGCGGACGTCCCCCTCGCAACGGCGGACGCTAACATTCATTCCCGGACCTCGCAATGAATTTGCGCGACACCATTGTCGCTATCTCCACCCCCATGGGCCGGGGAGGCATTGGCATCATTCGCCTTTCGGGATCGTACGCCACCACCATAGCCGGACAATTCCTCCGCTTTGCCCACGTTCCCAAGTGGCAACCCTGGAAAGCCCAGCTTGCCGGACTGACAGATGCTCATGGCACTCTTGCCGACCAGACCGTCGTGTCGTTCTTCCAAGCGCCGCGATCTTACACCGCCGAAGACGTAGTTGAAATTTCGTGTCATGGCTCCCCTGTCGTATTGCGGCTGTGTGTGGAACGTGCGGTCGAGGCCGGCGCCCGCATCGCAGAGCCAGGAGAGTTCACGCTTCGCGCATACCTAAACGGACGCATAGATCTTCCGCAGGCTGAAGCGGTTAGAGAGCTCATCGACGCCACCACGCTCTACCAGGCCAGCGTGGCTGCACAACAAATCGGCGGCTCGCTTTCCCGCCGCATTAAGCCAGCCAAGGAAAAGCTGGTTGAACTTATTTCGCTGCTCGAAGCGGGTATCGATTTCGCTGAGGACGATATTTCAGTGGCATCCCCTGACGAAATCCTGCCGCGTTTAGCCGCAATACGATCGGAGCTGCAATCTCTGGCTGACAGCTTTAGATCAGGCAAGCTGGTGTTCGGCGGCTTCACCCTGGCCATCGCAGGCCGGCCAAATGCCGGTAAAAGCAGCTTGTTCAATCGCCTACTGGAACAGGATCGCGCCATCGTTACCGAAATTCCGGGCACCACCCGCGACACTGTATCGGAATCTACTTCGCTGCGCGGCATTCCCGTGAAATTCATCGACACCGCGGGCATTCGAACGGGCGAGAACCGGATTGAAACACTCGGCATTGAGCGCAGTTTTCAAGCCATCGCCGACGCCGACCTTACGCTGTTGGTGATCGACCGGTCGAGCGCGCTAACGGAAGAAGACCACTTGCTGCTGCGTCACCTGGAGGACCGCGCGCCCCTCATTGCCGGAAACAAGAGTGATCTTCCAGATTTATACACGGCGCTGCCGCGGATGATCTTAGTATCCGCCGCAACCGGGCAGGGAATCGATGGTCTTCGCGACGCCATTGTGCAGCGGCTTGCACCCGATGGTCTGGCGCAGCCCGAATCTGGCGCTATCACCAGCGTTCGGCACTTTGCTCTGCTCCGCGAAAGCATTGAGGCTCTAGATCATGCTAAGACCGCCGTGGAGTTCGCTATTCCGCACGAAATGCTGTTGCTCGATCTTTATGCCGCGCTACGCCCGGTAGACGCCATCACCGGCGCAACGACCGCAGACGACATCCTGAACCGGATTTTTTCCACTTTTTGTATCGGAAAGTGATTGCTAGGGTGCGTCCTGCAATGAACCACCCAAGGCAACCGTCCCGGCATTCTTATTAATCGCATCCAGCAGGCCATTGATGAAGGGCATCGACTCATCGCTCGAAAACTGGCGGGCCAGCGTCATCGCCTCGTCGATCACTACGACCGGTGGCAGGGTGTTCAACGACATTTCGTAGATGGCCAAGCGCAGGATGTTGCGATCCACTACCGGCATGCGGTTGAGCTTCCAATTCTCTGATCTGTCCTCGATAAGGCGATCGATGATGGCCTTTTTATCGATCGTGCCGCGCACTAAGTCCTCCATGAAAGGATCGGGCTCAGGTTCCGGCTCGGACTCACTTTCTCCTGAGTAGAGAGTCTGATAGTAGTGTGCGATGGCCTCATCCACCGGACCGCCACGCACGTCCCACTCAAATAGAACCTGCAGCGCACGGCGTCTCGATTTGTGCCGCGAAGCCATTGTTATTTGTCTTCCCGCAGACTTTTCAGCAGGTTCGCCATCTCGATGGCCACTTCCGCGGCCTCGGCGCCTTTATTGCCGCTCTTTCCTCCGGCGCGATCCATGGCCTGCTGCATGTCATCAGTTGTGAGTACGCCAAAAGCCACCGGCACGCCGCTCGAGATACTGACCTGATTCAACCCATCGGCCGCTCCGCCGGCTACGTATTCGAAGTGCGGCGTATCGCCACGCACCACGGCGCCAATAGCAATTACGGCATCGCATTTAGCCGCCAAGGCCTGGGCTGCGACCGCCAACTCCCAAGCGCCGGGAACTTTCGCAAAGCTGATGTTTTCGTGGGCGCAACCATGCCTTTCGAGAGTAGTCAACGCGCCGTTAGCAAGCTGCTCGGTGATGAATTCGTTAAAGCGGCTCACAACGATGCCGATGCGCAGATGTGTCGCATCCATCGATCCTTGGTAAGTCTTATAGGGCATGAACTAGGCGCAGAAAGAGTCCCTTGCTATGGGATACTTGGGTTTACCCCTCAGTCTAGCCTGCTCACCCATGGATCCACGATTTATACGCAATTTCTCTATCATTGCGCATATCGATCACGGGAAATCGACTCTCGCCGACCGCCTCTTGGAAGACACGGGCGCGCTTTCGCAACGCGAAATGATGGCCCAGGTTCTGGACACGATGGACCTGGAACGGGAGCGCGGGATAACCATCAAAGCGCATGCCGTGCGTCTCGAGTATAAGGCGAAGGATGGCCACACCTATCAACTGAACTTGATTGACACGCCGGGCCATGTCGACTTTACCTATGAGGTGTCGCGCAGTTTGCAGGCGTGCGAAGGCACTCTGCTCGTTGTGGATGCTTCCCAAGGCGTCGAGGCGCAAACCCTGGCGAATACTTATCTCGCGATCAATCATGATCTCGAGATCATTCCGGTAATCAACAAAATCGATCTGCCATCCGCCGAACCCGAGCGCATTCGAGAACAGATTGAGCAAGTAGTCGGCCTGGATGCCAGCGACGCTATCTTGGCCAGTGCCAAGAACGGCGTCGGCATATCGGAGATTCTGGAAGCTGTCGTCAAGCGCGTCCCGCCGCCGAAGGGTGATCCGAACGCGCCCCTGCGTGCGCTTATCTTCGATTCCTGGTTCGATCCCTACCGCGGCGTGATGATTCTCACGCGGATTGTGGATGGCACGGTACGCAAGGGGCAGAGGATTAAGCTGTTTTCGAATGGAAAAACTTTTGAAGTAGACGGTCTCGGTTTTCAGTCTCCGAAGCCAGTCCCCTGCACGGAACTTACGGCCGGTGAAGCGGGATTCCTCTTTGCGACCATTAAGAACGTTGCCGACGCATTGATCGGGGATACCATCATGGAAGAGGCCAACCCGGCCTCTGAACCGCTTCCCGGCTTTCAGGAAATTAAGCCGATGGTTTTCGCCGGTCTTTACCCGGTGGAATCGCATGAACACGGGTTGTTGCGCGACGCCCTGGAAAAGCTGAGGCTGAACGACAGCGCGTTTAACTTCGAGCCCGAGAACTCGGTCGCTCTCGGCTTCGGTTTCCGCTGCGGATTCCTCGGGCTGCTGCATCTCGAAATCGTCCAGGAACGGCTCGAACGCGAGTTCCAGATCGACCTGATCACCACGGCGCCAGGCGTTCGCTATCGCGTCACAACCACGGGCGGCGAAGTGATTGAGGTAAACAATCCGCAAAAATTTCCCGAACCGACGGCAATCGAAAAAATTGACGAGCCGATCATCGACGCTACTGTTATCACGCGCGAAGATTTTATTGGAGAGATTCTAAAGCTGCTAGAAGAAAAGCGTGGGCAGCAGAAGAAGTTCGAATACATTGGGAGCGGTAGAGTCTTGCTGCTCTATGAGATGCCCTTGAATGAGATCGTTCTCGACTTCTACGACCGGCTGAAATCGGCTTCGCGCGGGTATGCTTCCCTCGACTATCATCTCTCCGGCCATCGCGTCTCTCCCATGGTGAAACTCGATGTGCTGGTTGCCGGTGAGCCGGTAGACGCGCTTTCGATGATTGTGCATCGCGATTTCGCATACGATCGCGGGAAAGCGCTCATCGAACGGCTTCGTAAGCTGATTCCCCGGCAGATGTTCGAAGTCGCTCTGCAAGCGGCAATCGGCAATAAGATCATCGCCCGCGAGACCATCGCGGCTATGCGAAAAAATGTCCTCGCAAAGTGCTATGGCGGCGACATCTCCCGCAAGCGCAAACTGCTTGAGAAGCAAAAAGAAGGCAAGCGCCGCATGAAGCGAGTCGGGCGCGTGGACATACCGCAAGAAGCTTTTCTGGCGGTTCTCAAAGTCACCAGCGACAGCGCAGACTAAAGAGAGACGGTATTGCTTACAGCGGGATGTTGCCGTGCTTCTTGCGCGGCATGGTATCGACTTTGTTTGCCAGCATGCGAAGGGCTTTGATCACTTTCGGACGCGTCTCGCGGGGATCGATGACATCATCGACATACCCCCGCTCCGCAGCCACGAAAGGATTCGCAAAGCGGTTCTTGTACTCCTCGATTTTGACCGCTCTCACTTCGTCCGGCTTTTCAGACGCCTGCAATTCGCGCCGGTAGAGAATATTAACCGCGCCTTCAGATCCCATGACTGCGATTTCAGCGGTGGGGTAAGCAAAGTTAATATCCGTCCTCAGGTGCTTCGATCCCATTACGCAATATGCGCCGCCATAGGCTTTACGTGTGATGACGGTGATCTTGGGAACGGTGGCTTCGGCATAGGCATAAAGCAATTTCGCGCCGTGCCGGATGATGCCGCCAAACTCCTGCGCCGTACCGGGAAGAAAACCGGGCACATCTTCAAAGGTCAGGATGGGGATTTGAAACGCGTCGCAAAACCGTACGAACCGAGCCGCCTTGGTGGATGAGTCGATATCGAGGCATCCGGCTAAATGGGCTGGCTGGTTGGCAACGATGCCGATCGATTCCCCTGCCATCCGGGCGAAGCCGATCACGATATTGCGAGCAAACCGCTCCGCTACTTCAAGAAAATCCGCATCATCCACAACCCGGCGAATGAGATCTTTCATGTCATACGGCTTATTGGATTCAATTGGAACGAGGGTGTCCATCTCGCGATCCATGCGGTCTTCCGGATCAAGGCAAACCTGCCTGGGGGCGTCATCCAAATTGTTCTGCGGCAAAAACCGCATCAATTCGCGTATTCTCTGGAGGCAGTCTTCGTCATCGGCGGCGAGAAATTGCGCCACTCCGCTGGTGTCATTGTGCGTCGCTGCGCCGCCCAACTGCTCCTTGCTGACGTCTTCATGCGTGACCGTGCGCAGGACTTCGGGCCCAGTAACAAACATATGGCTGGTGCCATCCACCATGAACACGAAGTCTGTCAAAGCCGGAGAATATACAGCACCGCCCGCGCAAGGGCCCATAATGGCCGAGATCTGCGGAATCACACCACTCGCCAGCGTGTTGCGCAGAAAGATATCCGCATATCCGGCGAGTGAAACCACGCCTTCCTGAATACGCGCCCCGCCGGAGTCATTCAAACCGATCAGTGGCGCGCCAGTCTTTAAAGCCAAATCCATCAACTTTACGATTTTCTGGGCATTCGCTTCAGAAAGCGATCCGCCGAAGACTGTGAAGTCCTGGGCAAACACGAATACCTGCCGCCCATGAATCAATCCGTGCCCAGTGATGAAGCCGTCGCCGTCAACGACGCTATTCTGCATGCCGAAGTTTTGGCAGCGATGCCGGACCAGCTTGTCTAACTCTTCGAAAGAACCTTCATCCAGCAGCAAGTCCAGTCTTTCCCGGGCCGAGAGCTTGCCTTCGCTGTGCTGCTTTTGAGTACGCTCCGGACCTCCGCCTTCTTCCGCGCTCGCATGGCGCTTTGTTAGTTCTTTAACTCGATCGGTACTCATTGTGGGGCGATGCGATTATAAAAAGCGGTCTGCATGTCAGATAGTAATAAACTTCACTCGCGCAATCTGGTGGTCGGCACCGCGGGTCACATCGATCACGGGAAAACGTCGCTGGTGCGGATACTGACGGGCGTGGAGACAGACCGGCTTGCGGAAGAGAAGCGCCGCGGTATTTCCATCGATCTCGGGTTTGCTCACGCGAAACTCTCGAGCGGAGCGGCGCTGAGCTTTGTCGATGTCCCCGGCCACGAGAACTTCGTTAGGAATATGGTCGCGGGCATCTCGGGCATCGCCGCGGCGATGCTAGTCGTGGCGGCCGACGAGGGAGTTAAACCGCAAACCCGTGAACACCTGGATATTTGCAAACTCTTGGGTGTGCGCACTGGACTGGTAGCTCTAACGAAAAGTGACTTGGTCAGTACTTCTCAAATTGAAGCCGCTAAAAATGAAGTGGCGAGCTTATGCGCTGGTTCGTTCCTGGCGGGCAGGCCTATCATCGCGGTAAGCGCAACTACCGGCATTGGAATAGACCAGCTACTCGAAGCCCTGGAGCGCGTGGCGGCAGATGCGACCGAACGCGGCAATCCGGCGCTTGCGAGATTACCCATAGACCGGAGCTTTGCCCTGAAGGGCTTCGGGACGATTGTCACGGGAACACTAGCCCAAGGCGAACTAACTGTAGGCGAGGCCGTTATCCTGCATCCAAGCGGACGGGAAGCTCGTATTCGCGGACTGCAAATGGCTGGCGAACAGGTATTACATGCTCGGTCCGGCGAGCGTACAGGGGTCAATCTATCCGGAATCGACCATGCCGAAATCAGCCGCGGCGAGGTTTTGACGCACCTCAATCAACTCCAACCAACTTCAATCATCGATGTTGTGGTGGACTGGCTTGACGTGGCGAATCATCCTCAGCGGCGGCAACAGTTTCTGCTCCACAGTGGCACGGCGGAAATCCCGGTCAGCTTGAAAAGCTTAGGCCCGGACTGCCCTTTTTCGAGGATCTGGCTGGACCGCCCAGCGCTGTTGCTGCCAGACGATCGATTCATTCTTAGAAAGCCCTCTCCAGCGAGTACTGTGGCGGGCGGTTCAGTCCTCGCTGCTTTTCCTCCGCTTCGATTGAACCGGACGAAGGCCGCGACCCGCTTGCGAGTTTTAAAGCAACAGGATTGGTCGCGTCGCCTCGAACTCCTGGTGGGGGAGTCTGGCCAGGGACTCGGGCTCGATAACCTTGTCCGGCTTACCGGACTTTCTTCACAGCGGCTTCGCTCTCTTATTGAAGAAGCTGGAGGGTTAACGTTCATAGAAGAAGCCGGACGGGCTTTCAGCACCGCTTGGCTCGAAGGCCGGCGCACCGGACTGGTGGAATGGCTTTCCACCTTCCATCGACAATATCCCAGTTTGCGCGGTGCGCCACTAGCCAAGGCGCGCATGAATCTCGAGCCTGTCGCTGCACGTGCTGTATTCGCGGGCTTCCCAGCCGTCCAACTCGAAGGAGACCTGGTATTCCTTCGAGACCACAAGCCGCAACTCAGCGATGAGCACAGGAAGTTGCTTGCAGATATCGAGAACAGTTTCAAGCGAGGCGGCTATCAACCGCCACCGGCCTCCGAGGTATTGCGGTCGCTATCGATAGATCCTGCGAAATCGCGCTCAGTCCTCGAAGCGCTAATTAAATCGAATCGCCTGGTGCGAGTCACAGACCAATTGGTGTTTCATGCGGACGTCGTGCAGCATATCCGGCAGTCGCTTGCCGCGCATCGGGGACGCCGCTTTTCTGTTCCGGAGTTCAAGGAGTGGACCCAGATATCCCGCAAGTACGCGATTCCACTGCTGGAGTATTTAGACCGTCACCGAATTACGAAACGCGATGGCGATCTGCGCGTGGTCCTTTAAATAACTTCAAAAATCAGGCACTTCAGGTAGTGTGTCTCCGGAACAGTCAGCAGAATTGGATGATCTTGGGATTGCGTGCGCCTTTCCAGGACGCGAAGCTGCTTTCCGGCGTCGAGCGCCGCCTGGGCGATCACTTCAAATAAGCGTGCTTCACTCATGTGGTGAGAACAAGAACAGCTTACTAGAATTCCGCCCTTGGTCAACAAACGAAGCGCGCGCAGATTTAACTCTTTGTAGCCCCGAGCCGCGCCTTCCACGGCAGAGCGCGATTTAGTGAAAGCCGGTGGATCCACTACTACTAGGTCGAAATGCCTGTGCGCCGAAACCAGCGAGGGCAGATAGTCGAGAACGCTGGCTTCCCGGAACTCGACATTGTCGAACTGATTCGTCATTGCATTTGCTTTTGCAGCCGCAAGAGCGGAATCGGAGCTATCCACGCCCTCCACTGATTCGCAGACCGAGGCCAGATGAAGGGCGAACCCTCCCGATCCAGTAAAGCAATCCAGGGCCCGGCCACTCCCCCAAAATTGCGCTGCACGGTAATTTTGGCGCTGATCGAGAAAGACTCCGGTCTTCTGGCCACCTTTTAAATCGGCTTGAAGCCGCAGACCATTCATCGCGATTTCGACAAGCGGGGGGATCTCGCCCCATAAACTTTTGATCTCCAGCGGGAGATTCTCTTTGGTTCTGACTGGCACGTCGTTGCGGGCGACGATTCCCTGGGGCTGCATCACTTCTCGTAGAGCTTGGACTACGAGGGATTGCAGCCGGTCCATGCCCTGGGTTAGAAACTGCACCGCCAGAAACGCAGCGTAGCGGTCCACAACTAAGCCAGGCAGCAGATCTCCTTCCCCATGCACCAAACGATAAGCATTCGTGTCCCGGACGGCGCGCTGCCGGAAAGCAAATGCTCTGCTGATTGCCTGTCTAAGAAACTTAGCATCCATCTCCTCGACGCGGCGACTAAGCAGACGAAGACTGATCTGTGAAGTCGAGCTGTAATGAGCGGTACCCAGCAGCTTACCTCTTGTGTCTACTGCTCGAACAACGTCACCGGGCTGCGCATCTCCGCGGTCGAGTACGTCACTTGAGAAAATCCAAGGGTGACCCGAATCGATACGATCCGCCGCTTTGCTGTTCACCCTGACAATTGGCACACTCGACACTGCCTCATTACAGCAGAGCCAATCAGTGCTTAAGTCCGTCGCTCTCTGCTTGACAATCTTTGTCTTTTACGTGAGCCTCTTTACCCGCTCGCATTATTGGGACGGGGTCTTGTTTTCCCTGTACATAGAGAGGGCCGCTAGTGGCGAGTTGTCGCGTTCGGTCCTTTTCCATCCTAACCATCTGCTCTACTCCGCAGCGGGATTCGTGCTCTATGACATGTTTTCCGCCTTGAATCTACGGGCGATCACCTGTCTTCAATTGGGGAACGCGGTCTGCGGAACCGCAGCTGCCATGCTGCTGCACAGTATGGCTCGGAAAATCGTGCGTTCGGATCTGGCCGCTCTCATTTGCACCATATTGTTTGCTTTTGGAGCGACCTGGTGGAAATTCTCAACCGATGGTGGAGGGTATGTGCCGACCGTCTTGCTTGTTATGCTGGCCGTTCGCGCAGCGCTGGCCGGACGGGTAGCGGAAGCTTCCGGATTCCACATTGCCGCGATGCTGCTGCACGAGCTTTCTATCTTTGCCTATGCGCCGCTGGTTTTTGCATTTGCCTGCCGCCGTTGGCGGAATGCCTTGCTCTACATCGTTATCACGGCCTGCTGCACTCTATTGGCGTATGAGCTTGTCTTCCGTTCAACGGGTCCGCACTCACAACAAACACTCCTGGCGTGGATGACAAGCTTTTCTGGCGAAGCTAAAATGACTCATGCGTGGGCCCAGATTCTCAAGACCTATCCGTTGAGCTACTTGAAGCTATTTGGCGGGGGCAAGTTCAGCCTGGTGCGGGACTTCTTTTCTTATCCGGTTGCTGTTTCCCTGATAAGCGCAATTGTACTGCTGATCGCAGGCTTATGGTTACTGCGCAGGCCGTCCCTGGAGACAAGACCGCCAGAAACAGCCAGCCGGAATTTAAAGACGACATTATGGTTATGGATTCTGCCGTACGCACTTTTTCTTGCCTGGTGGGAGCCGGGCAACGCGTTCTACAAATTGTTTTGCTGGCCGCCGATTGTGCTGCTGATTGGATTGCTATTCGCTGAACGAACCTGGTGGCGGCAGCGGGAGCCGGCTTTCCTGGCGTTCAGCGTGGCCCTTGCGGCGTGGAATTTTGGAGCCTATATTTACCCGCATACAAAAGCCGCCGCCGATCCGGTTTATGCGCTGGCGCTTCGCATCGATAAAGAATTGCCGGAGAATGCAAAAGTGTTCTACGCGGCATTCAGTCCTGACGATTGGTATCTGGACTACTTCGCGCCCGGAAGATTATGGCAGGCCCTTCCTAGCGGCAACCTCGCTAAAGAGGCGCCTTTCTGCATGGAAACGACTGCTCTCGCAGACTTACAGGTCAACCTTTCCGGGCTCGACCAAACCAAGAGCTGGAAGCTGATCAATAGCAAATATCACGTCCAGCTCTCTTGTTTCCAGCAAGCCAACGCACAAAACTGATTGCGCTTCCTTAGACGTCGAGGTTGCGCACGTCCAAAGCATTCTCTTCGATGAATCTGCGGCGGCTCTCCACATCTTCGCCCATCAGCGTCGAGAAAATCGGCTCCGATTCGGCGTAGTCCTTCAGGTCCACCTGCAGGAGCGTACGCGTATCAGCATTCATCGTCGTGGACCACAACTGTTCCGCGTTCATCTCACCCAGCCCTTTATACCGCTGGATGTTCACTTCGCGCTGTCCGTCGCTCTTCACGGTTTCTAGCAGATCGCGCCAACTAGCAAGCGTCTCGCGGCGGTTCTCTTTGACAGTGGTGAAGGGCGGTACATTAAAACGACCGACCTGCTTTACCAGCGCTCGAGTCCGGCGGTACTCAGGCATACTCAAGAACTCGGTATTGATGTAGCGAGTAGCGTTGGTGGGATCTTTGTAGCCGGCCATCCATGCGGAGTGCTCTTCTTCACGCTCTAAGACTGCCTCTAGTTTGGCGGCCTTCAAACGTTCAACCAGAGCTTTCACGTTCTCTTCATTTTGGAAATCGGCTTTGACGTCAACCGGCAAAGATACGTCGCAAAGAACATCCACTACGCGCGGATCGCGAACCCGGCGCTCCAAGCGGCGAGCGATCTGCGCTAACTCGTCCAGCGACATCAGAAAATTGCGAAGGTCAGCCCCTTCAACCACAACCGGCGCGTCCCCTTCTTTCATGCCGATTTCCAGTGTCAAATTTTCAGTAGCGCGCCGCAGGATTTCCCGTGTAAATTCCTTGTCGTCCTTGATGTATTTTTCGCTCTTGCCTTTCTTAATGCGATAGAGCGGCGGCTGAGCTACAAAGACTTTGCCGCGCGTAATCAACTGCTGCATATGACGGAAGAAGAAAGTCAACAGCAAAGTGCGGATATGCGATCCATCCACATCGGCGTCGGTCATGATAATGATCTTGCCGTAACGCAGCTTTGCTAGATCGAAGTCATCGCCTTTTCCGATTCCGGTTCCAATGGCCGTAATCATGGCCCGGATTTCGTCGTGAGAGAGCATCTTGTCGTAACGTGCTTTCTCGACGTTCAGAATTTTTCCCTTCAGCGGGAGAATCGCCTGATAGCGGCGGTCTCGCCCCGATTTAGCGGTACCACCTGCCGACTCGCCCTCGACCAGGAAGAGTTCACAGCGGTCGGGATCGCGTTCCTGGCAATCGGCCAGCTTTCCCGGCAGACCGCCCGAATCGAGTGCGCCTTTGCGCCGGGTCAGATCGCGTGCTTTACGAGCCGCTTCCCGCGCTCGCGCTGCTTCAATTGCCTTAGTGACGATTTTCTTCATCACCGTCGGGGTCTTGTCGAAGAATTCGCCTAGTTTCTCGTTAATCAGCTGAACAACGTATCCCTGGATATCGGAATTCAACTTGCCTTTGGTCTGCCCTTCGAACTGCGGCTGCGGCAGCTTGACGCTGATTACCGCCGTCAAGCCTTCGCGCACATCTTCGCCGGTCAGGTTCTCTTTCAGATCTTTAATCAATCCACTTTGTTGAGCTGCCGCGTTGATGGTGCGCGTCAGAGCACTACGAAAGCCGCTCAAGTGGGTTCCGCCATCCACGGTGTTGATGTTGTTGGCGAAACTAAAGATCGTCTCCGAATAGGAATCGTTATACTGCAGCGCCACTTCGATGGTGATCCGGCCGCCGTTGGGCAGGTCCCGGTCACCCTCAAAGTGAATCGGCGCCTCGTGCAGAACAGACTTACCGCGATTCAAATGCCGTATAAACTCCGAGATGCCGCCGCTATAAAAGAACTCCTCCGTTCGAATTTCCTCGCCACGTTCGTCAGTCAGTACAATCTTCAGCCCCTTATTCAAAAAGGCCATCTGCCGGAGCCGGCCAGCCAGAGTATCAAAGTTAAATTCGGTCGCGTCCATAATGGTCGCGTCCGCCTTGAAAGTGATTTTTGTTCCCGTCTTGTTCGCTTTTCCGGTTTGTGCGAGAGGCGCTTTGGGGAAACCGCGTTCGTAATCTTGTTCCCAGGTGCCCTTATTGCGCCAAACTTCCAAGTGCAAGGTCTCTGACAACGCGTTCACGCAGCTTACGCCTACTCCATGCAGTCCGCCAGACACCTTATAGGTGTTCGAATCGAACTTGCCGCCGGCGTGCAATTTGGTGAGCACCACCTGCGCAGCCGAGACGCCTTCCGCTTCGTGAATGTCTACGGGAATGCCGCGGCCATTGTCCTGGATAGTAATGGAATTGTCGATGTGAATCGTTACGTCGATTTCGGTGCAATATCCAGCTAGCGATTCATCTACGGAATTGTCAACCACTTCGTAAACCAGGTGATGCAAACCCATCTCGCCCGTCGACCCGATATACATGGCTGGCCGAAGCCTGACGGCCTCCAAACCTTCCAGGATCTTAATACTGGTGGAATCGTAGCTCTCTTTGTTCTGGGGCAATGTCGCCATAAACTGTCAAGGCGTCGAAACGGAGTTTAAAAAGCTCCGGTGTTCGTCGCGCAACCTTTCTTTCCTTGTTACCGACGACCGATCAGACTCGCATCGGCATCACTACATACCGGTAAACCGTCTCCGGCGTACCGTCGTGCGGACGGAATTCGCCGGCACTGTTTTCATCCTTGAAGTAGAACTCTACTTCGCTTGTGTCCGCAGCGCGCAGGAAGTCGAGCAAATATTGAGCATTGAACCCAATCTCGACGGCAGGGCCGGAATACTCGACCGGAATCGATTCTTCACTCTCGCCAGTTTCAGAGATAGATGAATGGACCTTCAATTCACCATCCAGGACTTGAAGCCGTATCGCCTTTGAACGCTCATCCGCGAATTGCGCAACACGCTCGATGGCAGATCGAAATTCGTCACGCTGAAGCACCAGCATGTTTGCATGTTCTTTAGGTAGTACGCGTTCGAAATCAGGAAAATTACCCGTCAGCTTCCGGCTCAATAGAAGGCGCTTGTCGATTTTGAAGAACAAGTGATTGTCGTTCCCGGAAAATTCAATCTTCTTGGAAGGATCGCTACTGGCTAGCTTTTGCACTTCGCTCATCGCCTTCTTAGGAAGCAGTGCCTTGAATCCCGTCTCCGCGCCACCTAAGTCGATAGTCTTTTCCACCATGGCTAGACGATGCCCATCTGTGGCCACCATTACCAAGCCGGTTTCCTTCAGAATCAGTAAAGCTCCGTTTAATGTAAAGCGGGACTCCTCCGAAGAGATTGCGAAAATCGTACTCGAAATCATCTGCGCCAATAACTGCAACGGCAGTTCCGCGCTTGTCTCAGGCATCGCAGGGAGTTCCGGGAAACTCTCGCGAGACATTCCCGCAATTCTGGTCCGGGATCGGCCACACACGAAGCTCGCCCAATGATTTTCACCCAGCTTGACCTGTAGTTCGGCGTCTGGTAACAACCGGACATAATCGAGCAGCCGCCGTGCAGGAATCGTCCCCGCGCCTTCTGTCTTAACTCGCGCCGGGCAGGCACACCGGATACCCAACTCCAGATCTGTCGCGGTGAGCCAGACCTGGTCTCCATCGGTCTCCACCAAAATGTTCGACAGAATCGGAATGGTGGTCTTCTTCTCCACCACACCCTGCGTAAGCCCAAGCTCTCGCACTAAATCAGCCTTATTGACTGCAAATTCCATAAAGAAACTTTGAGAGCTCCTTCCAGTGGCTCTTACTCTTGCTAAACAAGCTCAAATATACTTACAGAAGAAAACCGGATTAGTAGGTCCTGTGGAAATGTTGATTTCTCTCTAAATTATAGCAAAAAAGTAGCTTATCTACATTTAGAGCTGTGGAAAAATCCATCTTCCAGCACGGATTTCCCCGGCTCCCTTCAGTTTTGGACAGCTACCCACAAGCGTTTCCAAGCCACCCTGTGGAAAACAAAACTAAGTTCACTGCAATGTATCCATTACCGATTGGATAAGGCTGTTCAAAGTCTCATCGCGGGTTCTTAACTCCTCAATTTTCTGTATGGAATGCAACACCGTTGTGTGATGCTTGCCTGCAAAGAATCTTCCGATCTCCGGCAGCGATGCATGGGTCAATTCCTTAGCCAGGTACATGGCAATCTGGCGCGGATAAGCAATCTGCTTAGTGTTGCTTTTGGCTTTGATTTGGACTGGCTGCAAGTTGAAGTGTTCTCCCACCGCACGAATGATCGACTCCAGCGTGATCCGTTTTTCTCCGCCCTTCGCGAGATGCTTCAGGGTTTGGTGCGCCATGGCGAGCGTGACCGGCTGGCCGGTTAGCGATGAAACGGCAATAAGACGGGTCAGAGCGCCTTCTAATTCCCGGACATTCGACTTTGTCTTCGTCGCGATGAAGATGCGAACGTCCTGAGGGAGGTTCACCCCCTCCGATTCAGCCTTCTTATCGAGGATTGCCATTTTGGTCTCGAGATCCGGTGGTTGCACGTCGACCATGAGGCCCCATTCGAACCGCGATCGTAAGCGCTCGACCAGTCCTGGCAGTTGATTTGGAACGGCATCGCTCGAGATCACCAGTTGCTTCTGGTGATCGTAGAGCTCGTTAAAGGTGTGGAAAAATTCTTCCTGTGTCCGCTCTTTGCCGGCGATGATTTGAATGTCATCGATCAGCAGCACATCGGCGGTCCGGTAATGGCGGTGGAACAGCGCCATGCGATCGAGCTTGATCGACTTGATCATCTCGTTCATGAAACGCTCGCTCGATGTGTAAACCACATTCAACCCGGAAAAATTATCGATCAGGCTGCGTCCGATCGCGTGCATCAGGTGAGTCTTGCCGATTCCCACTCCACCATAGATGAACAGAGGATTGTAGTTGCGCGACGGCATATCCGCGACCGCTCGCGCGGCCGCGTGCGCGAACTGGTTCGATGAGCCGACGACGTAATTCTCGAATGTCAGGCGGGGATTGAGCCAACTGGCCGTGCTTTCAAACACGAATTCGTTAGCGTGCGAACCACCGTTCGGTTGAGTACTGGCCTGTATTAAAGAAACAGAGCTACCAGCTGCTACCGCCATAGCTGTCGCCCTACTGACCTTGTAGCTGACGGTGTCGACCGGCAGGCTGAGAGCTTGAATAGCATTTCGGATTTGGCTGCTGTACTCCTGCCGTATCCATGCCTCCGTTGTCTCGTCGGAAACGCTGACAACTAGCTCGCCACCAAGAAATGAACTGAAACTGGTGCGGGAAATCCAGTTCCGGTAAGCTCCTTCGCCGAGTTTTCCAGCGAGCCATACCTTGATTTCTTCCCAAGCGTCAACCAATATCGTTCACTCCTTCACAGCGAAGAAATCGGGCAAAATTTTCCCATAGCTTTTCCACAACTGTGGAAAAGCAAATAGAATGCCGGTACGGTGGGTGTTAAAAAACTGCCGAAAGCAGCCGTGTGCGTGATTAAAAAAGACCGTCTCCGCCGATTCGGAAACCTCAGTCTAGCACAGGATCCAGGCGACGCAGAACAAATATTACCGACGGCAATATCCTTTAAAATCAAGAGCTTGGATGCAGTCTGTCCCCATTTTAAGGCTCCTCGTCAGGGTGGTGGTTAGGCATCCTGACACGTAAGATGAACCATTGCAACTAGATGAATTGACTTCGCAACAAACTCATAAGAGAATGTACATGGGCCTTCGTTATGCGGGAGTAACTCAGCTGGTAGAGTGCAACCTTGCCAAGGTTGATGTCGCGGGTTCGAACCCCGTCTCCCGCTCCATGTTTTCAACAACTTAGCTATTCCATTCAGTCCCACCGTTACTACGATTACTACTTTTACCCTTGCGACCCCAAATTCCTTGCTGGGTTAACGGTTGCAGAGAGCCTGAAGCAGGATCCCCGGCTGCGGTCATATTGCAACCACAGACTCCAATTTTCGAACCGCCGCTAAGCGAGCCTCGAAGCTGCTAATTGCATATTCATTCTCGTTCACATTGACGCTATTTCCCATGTGCGCCGATCGGGTATGAGCGTCGATACCTGCCAGTTTTGCCAAACTCGCGAATGAGCGGCGCATCACCTGGAAAGTCGCCCATTCCAGACCAACTGGCTGAAGCTTGGGAAGGAAGTTCCTTCGCCACAGGTTATCTCTCCGGACAGGGGTGTTGAGATTTGCTGCAGGGAAGAGCCAAGCATCTTCTTTTGTCGATGCCAGATTGTTAACCCAACTTTGCAGCAAGTCCTTTGTTCCGAGTGAGAGCGCAACACGTCGAGCTGAGCGATCTGTCTTCGGGGTATCAATGTTGCTCTTGAACATACGGCGCCGGACCCACACACTATCGGCGTCCAGGTCGAGCCGTTGCAAGCCTAGGATTTCGCTTGGCCGCATCCCCTCGAAGATAGCGAGCCGGGAAATGAGTTGCTCGCGAACCTCTATGGCTTGCAGCATCGACGAGATTTGCCCGGGGTTAAGTACAAGTTTCTTCCTCCCTTTCTGATAGTCACGAGGAGTGAACAGCGACGTGGCGGGATTACGATCAATCAAACCTTCACTGATGGCCAAGTCGAAAATCGATCGCAATCGAAAACGTAGGTGGTCGAGGACATCGCGACCAACGGCACGGGCTGCTGCATTCAACACCGCCTGAAGGCGGTCTCGATCTATTCTGTGCAACAGTTGATCGCCGACCGTCTTCACCAGGTGAGCTCGCAATCTGTACTCCTCTGTCTCCGTTGTTGATGCCTTCCATTTCTGTCTGAAGATCGGAAGGTAAATTTTTTCCACGAAGCTCCTGAACGTGAACAGTTCAAGTTGGCTGTGACCAAGCTCCCCGTTGATGGGTCGGAGTATTGCCGCAAGCAAAGCCTCGGCGTCAGCCCTAGCTACCTTTGAACATAGGCCTAGCTCCTTGGATTTTTTTCGAGGCCCGTCTTTCCACTGGGCGTACCAGTAGAGTTTCCCCTTCCGCTTGCGAGGTTTTAAACATCCTCGCTGATATCTCTTTTGACGCATTCGTAGTTCCTTTTCCTACGTCAGCGGCGGTAAGTCTCGGCATGCGTCAAATCCTAGCATTGGTCTTGTTGGCCTCCATCCATTGTTCGAGCCACTCGCGGCGGATCAGAATGCGGCGGCCCAGAGCGACGTGTGTCAGCCTGGGCAAGCCAGGAACTTTGCCGTTGACGGCGTTAGAAACGTGGGTCTTTGAGCAGCGTAGAATTGACGCGACCTCACGCAGCGTGAGTACGTCCCGCTGAGGGGTTGCTTGGCTATTAGAGTTCATTGAGATGCACCGGCATTTCGGTGTTTTGCTCCCTTCAAGAAGCAAGGTTCGACAGGGGCCAATCCGGTCACTGAGGGACAAGTATTTTTTGGATGACAATAGAAGAGCGTCGAATCAAACCGAAGCAGACTAAGAGCGTGCTTGCTTAATCGCTGCCGAGGTAGCTACTTTCATGGATCTGAGACGCAGAGCGCGGCCTTGGGGCGGCCCACGCGGCAAACGGGAACGGGAAAACTCATCGGCACAGCCAAGCTGCTAACGCACTGTTCGCCAGGGCGTTCACAGAACAGGCGCGCCTCATGGCGGCGGATGCAAGGTCTTCCCGGACTCGTACGGTGATGCTGGCGGTCGTGCCCTTTGCCTTGACGATGGACATCTCGGGGACCAAACCGACTCTCATAAGGTCGCTCCTTGTTAGAGCTTCCTCGACAAACCGGGAGAAATCGCCGTGGTGGCGCAGCGAGATTCTCAGTCGTTCATCAATATCTGCAGCAAGGCGAAGAAATAGCTTCACCTTAGCTTTCGGAACGGCTCTCGAAGAGGTGATCACAAACCAGAGCGCTTTCTGAGTCCTTGTTGCGGCTTCACCAGTTCGGGATCGGCGCTCTCCGGTTCGTAGGGAGCGTCGAAGAGGATGTCTCGATTTACCCGAATCGTGAACTTGTAACCGGCGGGCACTTTGATTGTTGGTTGAACATTCAGATTCCGCCGGGTAATTTGCGCTCCCGTTTCGGAGAGTTCCCGACCGACCGCCGCAGTCGCGCTTGCGGAGGCGCTTGGGGTGGCGAGTACGCTCTGGTTTCGTCGTTGCGAAATCTCGAAGGCTGCCGTGAAGGCGCTGGTCAGCGCGGCGAAGCCGAACAGCCGCTTGTAATGCCGGTCTACTTTGTCTCGCAGACCGGAGTTGCCGTGGCTGTCCAGTCCGACCATGCCAGAGAGGTCGACGGATGACGCGTCGGGAAATATGATGCGGTTCCAAATTACCTCTACTCCGTCCTGTCCGTAAGTTATGCGGGAATCGTACTTACCGATCAGGCGAGAGCCTTGGGGAATCAGCAGGTAATGGCCAGTCGCGGTGTCGTAGACGTTCGACATCACCAGCGCTTTGATCTCGCCTGGGAGATCAGAATTCAAGGACTGCTCCAGCACTCCCGGGATCTCCCACCCGGCTTTGATTTCGTATTCGGATAACGGTGCCGTCCGCGTCGATTTTAGATAGTCGTCCGTTTTCTTCGCAGAGGCAGCCTCAATAAATTGCTCTTTCCTCGTCTGCATATTCTGCGAATCGTAGTCGGAAGAGTTGCTCTGAGTTGAGGGAACCAAGCCGGTCAAGGAGTAGTTCGGTTGATTAGTAGTATTGCGACTCGCGCTGAGTGCCGCGCCCAATGCTGCAACTTGGGCTAGGTCGCTTTGGCTGCTTGAGCCGGAGCCTCCTAGACCAGAGCTGTTAGGGGACGCGTTAGCCAGGTGAACGCCCGTGGGTGCTTGCATCGCATCCTGTTCCTGCTTGTACAATTCCTGCATCCGCATTTCTTCAGGGCTGGGCTGCTGTGGTTGCTGGGCTACTGCCGAGGGTGCTTGTCGAATTGCAACACGCTCAATAGAAGCGGCCTGGCTATTGCAGAGGTGCCCGGTCATTGGGTCGTAACGGTCACGCAGCCCGGTCTTCGCGTCTACGCCGCAGGCGTTATCATGTCGGGTGCAGGGTGCTCCGGTTGACGGATCGAAGCGGTATGCCTGGCCGCTCTTTGGGTCGACGCCGCATGCGCTGCTACTGCCTTTACTGTTGAGTGCTAGATCCTTTGGAGCTTTGAGTTGGCCTGCCGCGGCATTTCCGGCTGGTATGGCTCTGGTGAACTCAGTTCCGGCAGCTGTTGCTGGAGCAAGTGCTTTCGGTATGCCAGCCTGGTCCGCTTTGGCCTGAGCTGTTTTTGTCCGTTTGTACCCGCCGTAAGCAAATGCAAACAGGAGTAGGAATACCACAACTCCAATTGCGCCCGCCGCTCGCTCACTGACACGCCGAGGTTCAGGCGGCTTCGGATTCAAGTTCAGTCCCGACGGTGAAACGATCGGTTCGACAGCAGGCGCGGTGTCAGACTCGTTAACCTTTTGATTCACGGCTGATCTCCACCCGCTGAGCTTTTTTCCCACTGCCGAGAACGAGCTGAGCCCGATCAAACAAGCGATCGACTATGAACGTTTGCTGGCGCACCCGGTAGTTTGTCATCTCGCCCTTACCGTCGCTGCCAAGGACCAGTAAGATGGGAACGTCGCGATGCTGCATGTCCAATGGCATTTGGATGTACGTCTTTGCGCCGTCGTCATAAACGCGAACAGGGCGGAGATGTTTATTGCCACCGTTGATCCGGTACCCGAAGTTCAGTTTGTCAACGGCTAACATCGCCGGTGATGAGTCTTCATTGCGCTTGGCCTGTTTCGCCGCAATCTGCTGATCGAGAGCTTCGCGCTGCCACTTGCGTGCGTTGTCGTCCTGAGCATATTGGAACGCCACCCGCGCCACGTATTCTTCTGGCTTTGAAATCAGCCTTAGATAGTAAGCGCGGCGGTCTGTCGGAATCAGCAGGTTGGTGTCGAGCCCAGCTATGGTGGGTTTCAACACGATGGCGGAAGTTGTTTCTAAACCCGCGCCATACATTGCGGGAGAAATATTCCAGCGTACGGAGTCGCCGATCTGCGGTTCGCCAACGATGTGTTCGCCGACTTGCAATTCGATAATGCAGACTCGCAGAGGTGCGCACACTACGGTGGGCAGACCCGCGCCAAAACTGTAGAGGACGCGGCCGTCAGGACCAGCGGCGGGCTCATTTGATCCGACTCGCCACTTCTCGCTCACACGCACCGCAGCGAGGGCTGTAGAGCTGAGTGCAACGTCGGACGACAAGTGCGGCGCGGCACCCGCGTTAGCGATTGGAACGGCAGCAGGCTTGCCAGCATGGGCAAACTCGGGAATCGCCGAAGTGGAGCCGCTTGGATTGTCTAACATCCCGAAATCAGTCAAGGCCCCGATCTGGGCGGTATAGTTATACTGCTTCATCAGATCAGGTACCGGCGCTATTGCAGGTGCTTGCTCTATTGGTCGCGTCTGACAAAAGACGTTCATAGCGATACAGACGCCGGTGAACAATATGCTTGCGGTTCTTCTCATGAGGATTGCTCTTCTTTCCTATTGGAGGATTCGGGACCAGTTGGCTGAAACGACGTAAAGGCCTAGCGGGTTAACTCTCGCGATGCGTTCGTCCGAAGGCGGATTCATGGCAATGGTGAAAGTACCTTTCCAGCGCTCCTCACTTTTGACTGCTCCGTAGAGATCACGAGCGGACTCAAGCCACTCCACCTCAAACGAGCGATCACTGGTCTGCAGCACGGAGCGGACATCGACTGAGACAGTTTCGTTTTTCGCTCTCTCGAATGGTTGGTTTGCCCGGTAGAAGTCGGATACCAAAGCCATGGCTGGGCTGTTGTTAGCGATGTGGCTGTAGACTCTGTCGATGGCCTTGCGCTGGGCGATGCCGTCGGTGGTCACGCTTCTCAGATCCTCCACCCATTGCAGGACCGCCGCTTTCTTTAGCCGCTCGTCCGCAGTGGTCGTCTGATCACCAAGGCCGGTCACCAGTGGGCGTCCAAAACTATCAATCACCGCAATGAACGGCACCACACGCGAGCGAGACGATTGCCAGATCAAACCCGCCCCAAGAAGTAGTGAGAGCAACGCACAAAGAACGGCCAGGAATCGCCAGTTGCGGGCACGCGTCATGTGGTCGCCGTAGCGTTCATCCCATTCGCGTCGGGCCGCAAGATAAGGATTGTAGGAAGATTTGGTTTCCACCGAAACAGCGGGTTTCGGCTTTGTTGCAAAGATCGCAATTGGCATATGAGAACTCCTTCGAACTATTCGTGGTGATCGATTGGCATGCGCGGCGGTGAGCCCGGCGTATGACCGTCATTCAGCCGCACCTTTCGGACTGCATCCGATGCAGACCGAAGTCGATCGCTTGCTGTTCTCGCGCTTTGAGCCACCGAATTGCTGTGACCTGGCTGGGGTGCCTCAGCTGGTGATCCGCCCTCGTTCGACGAGTTGGACCCTTGCGGCGAGTCAACGCTGCCGCTCTTGCCTGTCGGAGGCGAGACGCTGCGAGACGAAGCCGACGGCTGAGAGAATCCCCGTGCCGGTGACTCCGATTCGAACCCGGAACCCGATAATGGTTGGCCGCCGAGTGCGTCCAATGATGAAGCTTCCGCAGATCCGCTTACTGGCGGCTGAACTCCAGATCCGCTGCCGCTCGGCATGGAGGGAGGCGCTGGAGGCTGCACAGCAGATGAGGCACCTACTGAAGAACTGCCGGCAGCAGTTGAGGCCGCTCCAACACTTGAGACAGCGCTTGCAGCGGAGGAACCGCCCGAACCAGCAGGACCAGCGGCAGAGGATGTGCCAAGCGCTGCGGTTCCTGCCCCCGCCGCTCCAACGGCACGTGCTCCAGCAACACCTGCAACTGCGCCCGCACTGAGGGAGGCCGCGGCCAATGCTCCACCCGCGACGGCGGCACCGGCCATCACCAGATCGCCACCCGTGAGTGCCGGCGAACCGCCAATCACAGCACCGAAGAGTTTAGGAACCTGCCAACAACACATCATGTAAATCAGTGCGCCGCCGATCACGTCAAGTGCTGTTTTCGCCGGTGATGTTGCCGTTCCAATGCCGGACGCTTCGGCATTCCAGCCTGCGCCTAACGACTGGCCGGCAGCAATGACGCAGTACAGAACCAGCAGCTTAATTCCGATCGATACTGCCAAACCGATGTAGCGTTCGGTATACGGGGCGGTCCAACGACTGCCTCCAAAACCAAGAAAGATGTATCCAGCCGAAACGACAAGATAGCTTTCGACCAGTGTGACCACCAGATTCATGGTGATGATGACGTAGGAAATGAAGATCAACAGGGCTCCGACCGCACAGAGAAGCCCCGAAGCGATGTCACCGCTGAGAAATGCAGAGCCACTCGCACCGGCTAACAAAGATCCAGCTACGTCGAGACCCTGAATGAGGATGCCGCTGGGCGAGATCGGAGCGCTCAGTCCGGACGCATTCTGTCCGAGCTGTTCAAAGCTATCGATAACAGCTGGAATCCAGGTAGAGCCATTCACAAGCAGCGCATCGAAGGCTCCAATCCACATGATCTTGCGAATTAGGCCTCCAATCCAGCTCTGAAGGTCAGTCTTGTCGAGGGCAAGCGCGATGACTGACCATCCAAACTCAATGAACGCGAGGAACCAGAATAGCCGCTGAGCGTAAATCCAGATGTTGGTTGTCCACTGCGTGCGGAAGGAGCGCATCTGAGACAAGATGTCGCCAGCAGTGGTCGAATTGAAAGTTTGTCCGTGCGCTGTAACGCAGGCCAACGTCCCCATCGCCAGCAATGCAATGGTCCAGCGCCCGAACAAAGTCCCAAACGTAAAGCGCTTCTGCTTTAGCCAACTCAAGACACACTTCTCCTCTGTGCGTTAGACGAACGCAAACTTTCAACCCTTACTGCTTAGTGGTTACCCGCGCCGAACTTCCGGTCGTCACCCTTGGTTTGGCTTGGCGCGAAAAAGGCAATCCGGCCCGAAGCCTTGCAGAGCTTGCCCTCAGTCGTCTCGCCCCAGGCGGCCTCGGCAGACGTACGGACCGGCTTGCACATGCCCTCGATATCTTTGGCAACGTCGGGATGTTTTGCCAGCCATTGGGCCATTGACCGTTCGGAACTCACAGTTAAGTCTCCGGCCCCTGCGGACTCGGCTCGTTGTACGATCAGGCTTGCTGGCTCCGGCCTTGAGCAGTTGGTCGAGGCCATGAGACCGATGAGCGCGCCAATGCTCAGGCCAAGTTGTTGTAGTCGAGTCACTCTGTTGATTGCTCCCAACTACCATTTAATGACTTCCCGCTCTGAAGGAGCGACTGTCTCCGGTCGTGCCGCTGGGTGTGAAGAACTGCTCAGTAGCGGCGGTGATAGCGGCTTCCTTCTGTACCTGAGCAGCTTGATAGGCCTGCTTGCTTGAGAGATCCGCCAACATGATCTGGCGCAGCTTCATCATTTGCTCTGTTAGCTGCTCTGCTATGTCTCCCATGACCTGAATTGCGCGTACGGTGCCATTCGGCGATTGCGCCTGGGTGCGCAACGTGTTCAGGACGGCTTGCTCTGAAGCGAGCTGAGATCCTTGCAGCCCGGCTGCACGGAGAGTGCCCTGCAGAGTGTCAAGCGTCGTCTTTGCCCAACTTTTGTAATTGGCGAAGTAGCGATTCGGGGTCGTTCCGTACCCAGTAAAGGTATTGCGGAACTGGCTGTCAAGGTTCGAGAGTGAATACGCTAAAGCCTGGCCGCCTTGAACAATCGACGACAGAGCTGTAAGGTCCCTGTTGATCGTTCCGTAGATATGGGAGGGTAGCGCCAAGCCATTCCGGATCTGTTCCGAATACATACTGAGTTCATTGCTGAGCTGTGTGCCCTGCCGAATGTAGGACATCACCATCTGGCCGTGATTCAGCAGTTGCGTGAACTCGGTTGCAAAAACCCCGGCGTGCATCTGTTGTGGCTCTTTAAAGAGTAGGAAGCTCAGAGTGACAGTTGTGATTACGCGATTGCGCATAAAGAGATTTGCTCCTCTTCTGGTGTGATGCTTTCGAGATACTCGGCCCAGGCGTCCAAGCCTTTAAGCCGGAGCCATTCGGTTCTCCAGTCACCGCCATGGTGTTCAATGACGGTTTCCACTAGTTGGCGCTCTTCACGACCGTTTACTCCAACCCAGGACAAAGCTACCGGGCCGATGCCTAGATCGATGAGACGCCGACCAAGAGAACTCACAACGTAGTAGTGCTTCTTCGGAATGCTGAGCTCAAGAATCTCAAGCTCACGTTCGTTCAGGCCCACCCTGGTATAGAAGGTTCTCGAATTGGCGGTTCGAGCTTCGGAGTTCGGCAGCAAGATCTTGGTGGGGCAGTTCTCCAGGACGATATCGGCGATATCGGACTTTGCGATATCAGAGATCTGCTGCGTTGCCATCACTACCACGGCATTTTTTCGTCGCATGGTCTTCAGCCAGTCCCGGAGTCGTTCGCGGAACAGTTCATGTTGTAGGTAAGACCAAGCCTCATCCAACAGGATCAATGTGGGCGAACCGTCTAGCCGCTGCTCAATGCGCCGGAAAAGGTAAAGCAAGACCGGAATGACGGCTCGGCTATCGAGTTGCAGCAGATTCTCGGTTTCGAAACTGAGAAAGCGGCCATCTCCTAATGAATCGACTTCAGCATCGAGCAAGGAGCCGAGCGGTCCGGCAACGGTGAAGTGCTGCAGAGCTTCACGAATCTCGATGTCCTGCACATTTGCGGAGAATTCCGTGAGTGTTCGTGTCGGCGAGTGGCGCAGTTGCTGCATGGCATTCGAAAGCGCGTTTCGATGCCGAGGCAAGATACGCAGGCCGCTCAATTCACAAAGCGATTCCACCCAGCCAATTGCCCATGACAGATCGGAGTCGCTGTCGATATCGCGAAGCGGGCAGAAGGCCAGATCGCTCTTTGGACCCGCCAAATCGTAGAATTCACCCCCTGCTGCAGCGGTGAGCATCCAGATCGAGTAGCCTTTGTCGAACGCGAACACCTGAGCGCGCGGATAGCGGAACCACTGAGCTGCCAGTAGGCTAAGAAGCGTCGACTTGCCGTTGCCAGAGGGACCCGCAATCAAAGTATGACCAACATCGGAGACGTGCAGGTTTACGCGGAAAGGCGTGGCTCCGGTGGTAGCCGCGTGCAGGAGTGGCGAACTATCCTTTGGCATCAGCGCTGAAGGGTTCTCACGAAGACCTGCCCACACCGATGTGATCGGCAGCATGTCCGCGAGATTGAGGGTATGGAGAAGGACCCTGCGCACATTTGAATAGCCGTCCCCGGGAATCGACCCACGCCAGGCTTCAACGGCATTGATGGTTTCGACTCGACAGCAGAAGCCAAGGTTTTGAATGACCTTCATCACCGAGCGGGTGCTTTCCTGGAGCCGGTCCAGGCTTTCGTCGAGACAGATGATGTTCGAGGAGTAGAGACAGAACTGCACATCGCCGGATGCTGCTACACTCATGGCCTGTTCTGCGTCGTCCATCATTTCGCGCGCATTTGCGTTGACAGCGCCCGATTGGCTGCGCAGGACTTGATCCTTCCAGCCCCGGATCTTGCTCTTCCATTTTTTCCGGTGCTTGTCGAGAAGTGTGCGGGACTCTTCCGAATCAAGGAGGATTGCCCTTGTGCTCCACCGGTATTCGATTGACAGCGCGTCCAATTCACGAAGGATGCCCGGCGAGCTGAGGCGCGGAAAACCGTCGACAGCGATGACCCGGATATGTTTCGGCCCGATCTGAGGTTCGATGCCGCCAATGAAATCGTCCGAGGCGAGAATCTCATTGAGGTAACACGGGAACTCAGGAAGTGCGAACGGCTGATCTGCGCCACCGATGCAGCGACTTAGATACGCGAGAAGGCCATCGAAGTAATTCGTCCGTCCGATCTCATCGAGAAGTCTTTCCGCTTGCAGGCGGCGAGTCTTAAACAACGAGCTGAATACATTTTCGAAGTTATCCAACTTGCCGCGGAATTGTTCCAGGACTTGAGTGCTGGCGTTACTTGCGGAACGCGCTGTGCCTCCATCGAACAACCAGCCCTTCGCCCGCTCCTCCGCCGCTATAGGAGGCAGATAAGTCAAGACCAGAAAATAGTCACTCTCATAGTGAGTGCCTTCTTGCAGGAACTGCTGGCGGCGTTCGTCGTCGATCAGACGCGTCACTGGATCGTCGAATGCGCCCTGGGCAGGATAGCCAGGCGCCTGAGAACGGATCGCATCGCAATGAACCATCCAACCCGAACCAAGACGAAGGCACTGGTTGAGCCGAGCACTCAGCGCGGCCATCTCTGCAGGCGAAGCTGCCATCATGTCCGGTCCGTGAAACGACCAGCCGGCAAGGAGGGAGCCATCCTGCTGCAGTAGAATGCCGTCATCAACTAGCGCATACGGCAGCAACAGATCAGCCAGCCCCCGCGGAGTTGACCTCTGCTCATTTCTCAACACGAACTTACCTCCATGACATAGGCACCTGCAGGCATTTCGAATAGAGACCGCCTTTTGCCGGATAGAAGCATCGATACCGGATGTGCCGCATGTAGACGTGGCGGAGAATAGGATCCGCCTTGCCCATCCGGCGCAAGATACCCATAGCAATCGCGTAACAGGAAAGCGCCAGGCCCAGCCCCCACCAGGAGGCCAGGCCAAAGCCGAGCGCAAAAGTCGTCAGCAAGGAAACGAGGGTTAACTCGCGATCCGCACCCATCAATTGGTTAGGCCGATTAAGTGATTGATGAATTACAATCTCGCGTGGCGTTTCGTTTAAGTTCATTGGTCCTTCTACACAACAGCGGCAGTGACGCCGAAAGCAGAGGACAGCATCGGAGCGGCGAAGACAAGGACCGAAACGACAAGGCCGATCATGCAAGCTTTCCTTCCGAACTCCGTTAATTCACCGCCCCAAAGCATGCTCCCACCGGCTATGGCGATCCCGATTAAGCCAATGGCATAGGCGATGGGACCAGTAAGAGAAGTCGCAATGGCGGTCATAGGCGCCTCCCACGGTAAACTGCCGGCCGCTGCTGCATGAGCACGCATGCTGACCGCCAGCGCAAACGCGAACAGGCTGCTTGCCCGTGATAGCAGACGGGGTGAGATCGATAGACGAGTATTCATGAATGGTTTCCTCCAGGTGACAGTTGTGAATCAGACTCGCTCGACTTGGTACCGGCCTTCCCGGTATCCATGAACAAGCAAGATCTCACGGACTTTGCGCCCAGCTTTAACGCTCGGCTCTTCGTCCACGAAGATAACGAGATCCACAGCTTCCGCAATCAGTTGCTGCTGTGGCGCTCTGGTCGCTTCTGCAACCAGGCTTTCAAATCTGGTGAGGCCGCGCACTGCATCATCGGCGTGCACGGTTGCAGCTCCGCCCGGATGACCGGTATTCCAGGCCTTTAAGAGGGCATGCGCTTCTGCACCGCGTACCTCGCCAACGATGATGCGACTGGGCTTCAGACGCATACAGGCGCGGAGACAATCGAGCATCGAAATGCTTCCTGCAGCTCGCAGGTCCACGTAGTTGCGGGCGGGACATTGCAGCTCAGTTGTATCTTCGATTGAGATCACACGATCATGCGGAGTCAAGAGCGCAATCTCCTGCAAAATGGCATTCACGAGCGTTGTCTTGCCACTGCCCGTGCTGCCGACAATAAGCAAGTTCTTCCGGGACTGAACAGCCGCCCGGATGATTTCCGCGTGCGAATGGCCCTGAACGGATGTCGCGAAATCCTCGCGGTGCCTGCGCGTATTCAGAGAATCACTTTGTGAAGTGAGAATGCCGGCAACCTCGTAGTCTTCGATGCTGAATACCTGACGAGGCCGGAGTCGAATCGCGAATACCGGCTGCCTGACGATAGGAGGAACAAGTGCCTCAAATCGGCTCCCGTCCAGAGGCAGTTCAGTTTCCAGGATCGGATTGCTGTGGTTGAGGACCGTCCCGCGCCAGGCAGCAATAGTTGAAAGAGCACTCGACGCTTGTGCAGGGATCATTTCCCCGACTCGGTTGAAGCCTTCGCCGAGACGCTTCACCCAAAGCGAGCCATCGGGGTTCAGAAGGACATCCTCTGTGCGATCCTCAGTGAGCAGCGCAAGTAATTGGTCACCCAACTCGCGCTTCAGTTTCGTTTCTAAACGCAAATGCTGTTCATCAGGGACCAGGATGTTTTTAAGATTTGAATTCATCGCATTTTCCCTGAAATGTGCTAGCATTCTTGCATTGTGAGCTGCAGTTTCCCAAATCACAAGGGAACGAACACTGGCGAATCGGTCAGTGCAGCTCGCTTACATTTGGCACCAGGTACTTAGCAAATGTCGGTGATCACGATTCCGTTCGGCTACGAAGATCTACCAGATTCAGAGCGCACTTCCATCGTCCCTATTTCGATTCCGGCGCTTGACGACGATGGTCGTCAGATCGGCTGGGGCTGGTTTGAAGCGGTTGAGGCAGTGCAAACTCCATTGCGAGGACTTGCGCGATCTCTTCTGGGTGATATCTGGCGCGTGTCCGAGATGACCGAATCAGCAGTAAAGACCGTCTGGCGTAATCATGGCGAGGACTACGGCCGTTCGCCGGGCGGTCGCATCTATGCTCAGGCCAGATGGTGCGCCCGTGATTTGAGAGCCGGGAGCTCTCGTGACCGCCGCGGACTGAATGTTCGCCTGGACGAGTTTGACAGTACCTTACGGGAACGTCTCCTGGCAGATCCATGTGATTACGACAAGATCTACACGATCGACATGGACCTTGCGGAGCTGGGACGACAGCTTCGCGACCGCGGCTTGAAAGATGTCGACGTCATGCTTCAGCTTGTACGGAACGGATGCAACTGGAAGGAGATCGGCTTGGAGATCAGCCAGGATCCCAACGTGGCTCAGCGCAGATTCCGGCGCTGGATGGATAAGGCCGGGCAGATGCTAGGGATCAGCGGCTAGGACAAAGAAGCCGAGCCTATTTCCCGCGAAAACATGCGAATACGCTAAAATTCCGCTTTGGATGGACGAAACACCAGAGCAGAAGTATAACCGTATCAGCCGTGCTGTTCAGGAGTCGATACTTCGCAATTATCCAAACCCAGACCGCAAAGGGTGTCCTGGAGATAACGTAGTCCGCGAGGTCGCCGCCAGAGCGGACTTCAAGACAGATGATGTTTGGGAACACATCACGCATTGTTCACCTTGCTACGCGATTTTTCTCGATCACAAACAAAAGCTGCGAAGCCAGAAGAAGATTCGCCGCCGCACCGCCATACTTCTAATCGCGGCAGCAGCATCTATTCCAATTGTTCTAATTACCAGATCTCATTCCGGCTCTTCCGGCGAAGTCATTGGCAACTGGAACCTGGAACGGGCCTCGTTCTCACGAGGCTCCGGTAATCCTGCTCAAGGCAGCCAAACGGGGCAAAGAGCAGTAAGATCCCGCGGTCAAATACGCGTGGCTCTGCCGCTAGGAAGCGAAGCAGGTCAGTATCAACTAGAGATCCGGAGAAGCCCAGAGGGACCGCCATTGGAATCCGCGGAAGGCGCGGCTTTGATCACAAAGGGCCACACTGAACTCTTGTTCCGCGTCGATCTCTCAAAGTTGCCCCGAGGCTCCTATTTTGCCGCGATCGGTCGTGGCGACAAGACATGGCGAGTTTATCCGCTTGTGCTCGAGTGATTGTCTTTGTGAGTCAGCTTGATGCCCGGGTCTTTTCTTCAGCGGGCATTCGTCTTCGCTTCAAAACTGGAAAGCGGAGCGGATGCATTTCCTTCGATAACGTACCCGGCCCAGTACCAGGGCGTAGCCGTGCCGGCAAACTCCCGCAACACGGACCGTTGTGCATTCGCAAGAGCTGAGACCCGAGAAACGCCTTTCGCTAGCTCTTGGTAGAAGCGCTTCATCAAGGTTGCGCTGAAGGAATCGTCGACCGACCACAACGTCGACGCCACACTTTCCGCTCCGGCCAGCAGGAAGGACCTTGATAGATTTGAAACGCCCTCTTCGCCCTGGAGTTGTCCCACGGCAGTCTCGCAAGCAGACAAGACAACGAGATCAGACCTTAAATGCAGCCTAACAATCTCGGTTACTTCGAGCAGCCCGTCCTCCCCCGCAGGCTGGTCCGGAAGTAGGACCAGCGCAGCAAGCTCTGGATCGTCCTTAGAGTGGGACAGGCCGTGAACAGCCAGGTGAATTACCTCACGTTGCTCTTTCATAGCGCTCTTTAGAGCAGTCTCAGTTGCGGACCTCGCTTCCAAGACGACGTTCCTCCCGAGGCGAGGACCAAGTGCGGCGACCGCAGCATTCGCTTCCTCTTGCGACCCAGGGAGATTACGAAGACGATCGGTATGCCCGCGAGATGCGGTAACCTGACTAAGATCCTGGCTATACTGCACTCCACCGACGGCCAGCAGTCCATTGCTTGCAGCCCCGCTGGAGCGCTCCCTCAAAAGCACATAACTACTCGCGGAAGGTGCACGGACAATCGAGTGGGTTTCCACAAGCCGCTTGCTGTCGACAACCAGAGCTGCAAACGGTACGCTGTGTAGCAATCCATCAGGAACGATGACCAAGTCTGTGTGAGTAGCCACCTCCGGTATGTCCTTGAAAAGCTGCCTGTAAAGCGCCGCACCCTCAGCAAATGCTTCTGTTCGTTGCCGTACGGCGCTCACGAATGCCTCGACTGAGTCTTTGATGATTGCAGCGCTTCCAAGATCAGCGAGGCGTTCTGAGTCGCGGGTGATCACCACAGCATAGACAGACTGGGGCGTGACCACATACTCAAGCAGTAATTCGGCAGAGAGTAGGTTCCGTCGCACTCTTGGTAGAGGCACAACGGTTTCAGTGCTGCTGCTGAACGACTTCGTCGGGGTTGTCTCCTCCTCCAGCCATCGCCTATGGCGCGCGAAGAAGATGGCATCACGTGCTCTTGTAACTTGCCCCGCCGTTTTCGCGCCAGCGAGTTTCAGGCGAAGGGCGCTTACTTCTTGTTCTGTCGTGCTGCTCTCCGCACCTTGGATCGCTGGTCGGGCGTTCAGGAGGTCGGTCAGCGCCCGTCCGCGAACCCGTTCGACAATGCCGTAGTCGGATTCTACATTGTGGAAGTGCTCCGCAACCAACTCGAAATGGTTGGTATAGATCTCGCTTGTGGATTTCAGCCACAACTGCTTAGAAGACGGTGGAGTTAGCGCGAGCTGAGCGTCCACTTCGTCTTCAGCTTGCCTATAAGCAGTGTTTGCATCAGAGTACCTGCCTTGCTGCGTCCGCAAGCGAGCCAACAACTGCAGGCGGGCAGGAAGGTCGGAAATGACACCGCTCTTCTTGGTGTGTTCTACAGCCTGGGCAACCCAATAGGTCGCCTTATCGCGGTCAGCGAGCTGGAGGTAAAGCTTCGCAAGAGCGATCTCGGCTTCTGAAAGCGAGTGATAGTAATTACCTTTTTCGGCGATGTCGATAGCGATCTTCAATTGCTCAATCGCTTGAGGGATTTTCTTCTGCTGCTCGAAGATACCGGCCAACATGACCCGGGTTTGCGACTCGTTGATGCGCCTGTCCTGGGCGTGCATGCGGGAGATGATGTCGTTTGCAAGGGCGAAGGCCTTATCGAGTTGACCAATTCTAAGCATGCCAAGCAATTGCCCTTCCTTCACATTCGCGGGGTAGGGGCTCCCTGGTGTCTTGGAAGCGATCTGCTCTGCTTTGTTCAAATGGTCGAAGCCCTTGGCGAAGTCGCCCCGCAGCATGTACACCGTCCCGATGTGGGTCAGGAGCCGTACGATGGATGCGCCGTCACGGGCGACAGATGCGGCTTCCAGGGCTTCCGATACAAGCTTGCGAGAGCTTGCGAGATCACCGAGATAATATTCGGGAACCGCCGCCTCGCCTTTGGCGCGGTAGACCCATTTCAAGTTCTTGATTGAAGTCGCCACCTCTTGAACAATCTGCCAGTCGCGCCTGGCGGCTTCAGGGAACTGAAGGTCGTTGTCGCAGTCGCCCTTTGCGATGTACAACCACATCCGGGCTTCTGAATTAGTGTGGACCAGCGGACTGGCAGAAAGCAGCTGGTATTCCCGTGTGAGCCGCGCAAGATTCCGCTGTTCCATGGTGGCGCGCATGAGCCCCACCTTCGCAATGAATTCGTCTTGCCCGCGAAGACCTGCTTCAGCGGCGCGGAAGTGCGGTGCCGCAGTCATCCAGTCGTAAGACTCCGCGGCTTTCAAGCCTTCTGCCAGCTCCTGTTTGGGACTCAGTTGGTCTGCCGGCAAAGCAGGCACAACGAACAATAAAAGGGCAGTCAGCCCTGCATGGACTTGCATAGATGGTTGAGATTGTGGGACTACAGAGCGCGGGCGAGGTCGACGGCGGCGTTGAGCTGATTGTCAATGCCGTTTAGAGCGGATTCAGGCGAGAACTCAACATGATGGCCAGGAGCGACTCCTGTACCTTCGAAGGATCGGCCCTCCCACGTCAGATAGTTGACTGTGGGCAGCGTCAGGAAACAATCATGGCCCATCGGCAAAGAAGCCCAGCCTAAGAGCTTCCCAGCGGTAGCGGTCCCTACGAGCGTTGCGAGTTTGTGGTCGGACGCAAAGCCAGCCACTATCTCGCCGCCAGAGATCGTATGCTCATTCGTCAGCATGATGGCTCGGCCGTGAAATTTCTGCTTGCCCAAGCCTTCCGTGACGACTGTGATCGATTTGTCGCCGTCTTTGAATTTCAATAGCATCAGCGGGGCAAGCGTCTTGAATCGCGGAATCTGGGTGAACTGTGCGAGCTCTTCTCGCTTATAGCCTTGCTGCGCACGAGCTCGAGTCAGGCTGTATCCAACCGGGACCTTTTCGGGTGTCAAGTAGCTCATCAAGCGCAGGTTACCGGCACCCGCGGAGCCCAAATTGCCGCGCATGTCGACGATCAGAACCTCGGACTTGCCTAGTGACTGAATGGCCTTATCGAGTTCACGCGCAACACCCATGCCCAGCATCCCTGGAAATTTGCTGATCCTGATGTAGCCGATCCCAGGCTGAAGCTGACGTTGAGAAACGTAACGCGTACGCGACTCGTCTTCATTGACTGTCGGATCGAAATGAAATGTCTGGGCGCTTTCGCCTGGGTTTTGGAAAGTGACTTCGACTCTCTCACTAACTCGGAAGCGCGGTATGTCAGGGCCATTCACGTCAGATCCGTCAACTGCTAGAAGCGTCGCCCCGGACCGAACACCCGCTCTCTCCGCATAGCCATCAGGTAAGACGTCCTGGAATATCAAAGCGCTGTTCCAGCGGAAAAAGCTGCACTTGATTGCCTTCCAGAGCCCGACCTTCCTCTCCGTTTCGTGCACGAACTCTGTCGGATAAGCCTGCAGGTTGGAGAGCAGACGGTTGATTTCAGTAGAGAGTGACGGAGTTCGCAAGAGGGATGGCCGCTCACGGCCGAAAAGGTCGCGAACGGAAACGCCATGAAGATTTGGGTCGTAGAAACGCTGCTCAATGGTGGTGACCAGGGTCTCAATTAGCTGCTTGCGAAATTCCTCGGATGGTTGAAAAAGCGTCATCTTGAGGAGAATCTCTATTGTAACGACTCTTACATTGGTTATGAGTTCTTCTTCATGTGACTGAAGACTATCCGGCAGATCCCTTCCGATTAGAGGGATAAAGTCATCGACAGGACCACACAAGCCGTGACAAACCAGATCCGAGCCATGGGGTGCGAAGTCTTTGAGGTTGGACTTTTCAAGCCAACGGCGACGGGGAAGGAGCCCGTGATGCTTCCGCGCTCCTGGGATGCGGAAACACTACGCCGATCCGTTCCCTGGCTCCGGCACCAGAACCAGGACGGAAGAAACATCTACGTCCGACCCAAAGGAGAGCATAATTTGTCACTAGTCGACGACCTCAGCGCAGACAAGGTAGGAGCGATGAAAGTCGCCGACTTTGCACCGGCGCTGGTGGTCCAGACATCGCTGGGGAACTATCAGGCGTGGGTGAAACATCCCGCGCTGCTAAGAAAAGAAGTGAGCACGGCGGCGGCACGGAAGCTGGCTGAACATTTTGGTGGCGATCTAGGTGCGGCAGACTGGCGGCATTTCGGTAGGCTTGCTGGATTCACGAACCGGAATGAGAAGTACCGAAGCGACGCGGGCCTTTACCCGTTCGTTTTGCTTAGTGAACACAGTGGGAGCCAATACGTAGAGGGGACCAAGTTCATAGCTGAAGTTCAATCGTCTATTGATGCTGAGCAGGAGACAAAGCAAGCGCACAGCAATCGAGCCCAGATCAGGCCGGTCGAACCGAGGCTTCTTAAGCAGATCGAGTCCTTCCGTTGCGATTCACGTTATGGCGGGGACAGCACCCGGAGCGATTTGGCTTACGCGATCTATGCGATGTCGCATGGTTTGGATGATGCGGCTATTGGCGCAGCTCTTCGATCCAGAGACCTAGCGCATAAGGGAACTGAACGTCGGCAAGATGACTACGTCGAACGCACCATTCACAAGGCCCTAGGGGCGGTTAACCGCGTTGGACTGGGCAGGTAGGCATCACCTTATTTATTTGACGTTAGAAGACGAAAGCGCGTTTATCGTTACCTATTTGTAGCGCACTTTTAGGTCCAGCATTTCCAACCTTTAATCCCGCGAAATTGCACCCGTGTAGTTCCCTATTCGAGTGGAAGAATGCTGCCTACGGCATCTGCGTTATGGGCAAGGTTGAGAATTGCGCTTGGCAACTCAACGATCCAGCAGGATCCCAACAGCCGGGGCCTTCACCACTGCCGCGCCCCGATACTTCCGGTGGGATACGGCCCCAGACGCGCTTCCCCTTGTTGGTGAACTCCTCATCTTTGCAGATCTGTCCTCCGAGCTCGCCAAAAAGCGTCTGCGGGGCCTTGGTTTATATCTCTCCTGATTTCGATGCTCAGATCTGGCCCAGCGTGATGGAGTGATTTGGCCCACCTGGACAACCCTGGATGACAAGATTCCGGGGATGGACAGGAGAGCCAAGGTGGAGCTATTTGAAGAGATCCGGCGAGGGTATGCGGCAGGAGAGACGATTCTTGCACTCGCCCAGAAGCATCAGGTGCATCGGCGCATGGTGCGGCAGGCACTGGCGAGCGCGGTGCCGCCGGAGCGGAAAAAGCAAGAGCGGGTGCTGCCGAAACTAGGGCCGGTAAAGCAGTTCATCGACAGCCTTCTGGAGCTGGACGGTGAGGCCCCGCGCAAACAGCGGCATACCGCGCGGCGTATCTGGACTCGGTTGTGCATGGAACATTCACAGCATCCGGTGGCCGAGTCCACCGTGCGTGAATACGTGCGTGGACGGAAGCGCGCCCTGGGGTTAGCCCATCGCGGTGTCTTCGTGCCGCAGAGTTATGCACCGGGCCAGGAAGCGCAAGTGGATTGGTTCGAAGCACAGGTAAAGCTGGGTGGCGAAGCGCGGAAGCTGCAGTTCTTCGCGATGCGCAGTATGAACAGCGGCGGGGCGTTTCACCGTGCCTATACTAACGCGACGCAACAAGCTTTTCTGGAAGCGCACGAGCATGCGTTTGCTTACTTTGGCGGTGTCTTTCGAACGCTTCGTTACGACAACCTGGCCAGTGCCGTAAAGAAGATTTTGCGTGGCTACCGGCGCGAAGAAACCGAACGCATGATCGCTTTTCGCTCGCACTGGGGTTTTGCCAGCGAGTACTGCCAGCCGGCACGCGGTAACGAGAAGGGCGGCGTGGAGATGGAGTTGGGTTGGTTCCGGCGCAACTGGTTGGTGCCGGTGCCGGAAGCGGACGATCTGGAGAGCTTCAACGCTTGGCTTCTGAGCCGTTGCGGAGAAGCGCAGCAACATATCATCAGCGGTCGCGAAGCCGCCGTCGGCAATGCCATGCGGGACGAGCAATCGCACTTGCTGCCGTTAGTAGCGGAGCGGTTTGCCATCGCAGAGACCATCTATCCGGTCACGGTGGATGGACACGGTCGCGTGAAAGTAAGAGCCAACTGGTATTCGACGCCGCTTTATCCGGGCTCCCGGGTAACGGCGCGGGTGTGGCCGACACACATCGAGGTGTGGCGTGATGGGGAGTTTGCAGCGCGGCACGAACGTTGTTACGGACGCGGGCATCACATTCTGAACCTGGAACATTATCTAGATGTGCTGGAGAAAAAGCCCGGCGCGATGAAGAGTTCGACGCCGTTGCAGCAATGGCGTGCGGCGGGGCGCTGGCCGGGATGTATGGATACGCTCTGGCAGCAACTGGAAAGCCGCCACGGGAAGGCCTACGGTACGCGCGAGATGATTATGCTGGTGCGCGCCGGGACGGCCGGCGATGCGTGGCCGCGCTTGATCACAGCAGTGGAAGAAGCGCTGCGCATCGGCGTAAGCGATGCTGCCGCCGTGCTGCATATTTTGCACATGCCCGACGCCCATGATCGTCAGCGGTACGCTTTGGCACTCGCCGAAGATCTGAGACAGTTTGAAAGGCCAATGCCGGTAATGGATGAATATGACTCGTTGTTAAGTCATGCGCCGATGCTCCACGAGGTGATTCAATGAGTCAACGGACAGAGGCCTTGGAACAGGCCAGCATCCGGCAGTATTGCAAGACTGTACGCACACCGGCCATCGCGGCCAACTTTATTCCCCTAGCCGGACAGGCCGTCAAAGAACAGCACAGCCATGTGCGCTACCTGGAAGCGCTGCTGGCAATAGAGTGTGAAGAGCGCGATCGTCATGCCATCGCCAACCGTATCCGGGACGCGCAGTTGCCACGCTTGAAGACGCTGGATGAGTTCGACTTCGCGAAAGCGCCCCAGATCCCAGCCGCGAAGATCCGCGATCTAGCGCAGGGTGGTTACATCGAACGCAGTGAACCCGTCGTTTTGATTGGCGATTGTGGAACGGGTAAAAGCCACTTGGCCACCGGGCTCTGCTTAGCCGCATGCCATCAGAAACGGCGCGTTCGATTCATCACTGCCGCGGCGTTGGTGAATGAGCTCATCGAAGCCAAACAGAACGGCCAAGTGAAACGGCTGATGCTGCGATGGATGAGGTACGATCTCATTGCACTGGACGAAGTCGGCTACGTCCCGCTGGCCGATGTCGGTGCTGAGTTCCTGTTTCAAGTGATCTCAGACCGGGCTGAACGAGCCGCATTGATCGTCACTACGAATCTGCCATTTTCCGAGTGGACCACGGTGTTTCCTAATCCACGGCTTTGCAAGGCGCTGTTGGACCGAGTGACGGATCGCGCTCACATCATCGAAACCGGCACCGAATCATTCCGGTTCAAGCGAACGATGGAAGGGAGGAAAAAGAAATGAGAGCTGCCGCGTTGCCGCATGGTGACCACCCCGGCGTCCCTTCCGCTTAAAACGCGCCGCCCTCGGGCGTCGCCAAGCTCCACTCCCACCGGAGCGGTCACCAACAACTCTGAATGGAAATGGGGCAAACTAGAAACTACCCAGGTGGGCCAAATCTGCCCATCACAAGTGGGCCACGCCGGAGCATCACAATCATCTCCTGCCTTGAGCTATTTGCAACTCGATATGTACCTTCTAACAGTCAAAATGCGGTGACTATGAAAGTCTATTCAACGCGGGGCGTTTCTATCGAGAGCTTGCATGAGTTTTGTCGCGATGCGGGCGAAGCATTAAACATCGAAGTTGATGAAAGCCAATTCGTAGGAAAATCCGACGTCTCGGCCGTAGTCTCACTGCTCGGCGAAATCACGTGGTGGAGAGCCATGGAGGTGACTGCACTGGGGGTGGCGGGCAAATACCTGTACGGCCTCGCGGATAGCGCCGCTAAAGAGCATTGGAGCAAAAGGAAGGAGATAGCCGCCGGCTCGGCTGCGGGTGTAAAGAAGCTCGCCTCCGCCATTACGAAGCTGGTTCAGAGGGAAAAGCCATTGAGCATTTCCGTTGGCGTTCCGTTCCCGGACGGTTATTTCTCTACCCATCTCGATCTGACAGGAACCGAAGAAGAGCAGATCACAACAGAGCTTGCCCTATTTGTCGAGCATTTGCCCCAATTGCAAACGCTCATCGAGGAGATGAAAGAGAACAAGCCGGCAACCGGCATTTTTCTTAAACTGCTGGAGGATGGCTCTTTGGAAGCTTATTGGTTCGATGGCAAGAATCTCCGCAAAGGCACGAGAGTCCTGCGGTTGATTACTGAAAGTAACAATGATGTCCCTGACCGTCGGTTTAGTTTTAGTCCAAGCGAAGTGCGCGCACGCGACGAAGCGTAGCCACCGATAACTAGATTCCTCAAGCCGGACGACCCTACTCCACGGTATTCCTCTCGTTGCAATGAAACGAGAGGCCTTAGAATTGCTGAAGCTTTAGTCATGGCGCGCTCAACTATCCGCATCGGAAATCTCAGCCGGGCGTTCGCTTACGGGCGATCTGAGATGTACAACCGGATTGCCCAAATCTGCGTGCTTTACGAGGATCTCAAGCTCGAAACTGGCAAACTGTTTATTTTCGTCCAGCAAGGAGAAAACCTCGATGTCAGGAAGCGAAATTTCGAGATTATGTACTACATCCGGCGATCCACCGCGAGTCTAATGGAATTTCGCGGCGCGCTGAACGAACTGAATAGGGACAAAGAATTTGAACAGAGACTTCGCTTACTGGGGGAGAAATACGTTCTGCATATTCGACAAGCAAACGAGTTCTTTCAGGCCAACCACGCCACGATCAAAGGTCTGCGCAACGATTTTGGTGGTCACGTCGCGATTAACTATGTCCGTCACGCGATCTCGAACTTTCATCCGAATGATACCGGGAAACTGGAATGGCGTGAAGATCCAGACCATTTCTGGTGGCTCGATATTGACCTCGCTGCAAACATCATTGCCTCTGGCCTTGAACATAGCTTAAGACCAAATGAGGACATCACATCCGAATTCCACAATGCGATCCAGATCATCGGAGCTGCTTACAATCACGTGCAGCAATCGACGTTTGCCTTAGCTTATTGTTTCCTTTGGAAGAACTTGCAGTGAGCAACGAGGCACTCGAATCCGGTGCTGCAGGCGAACCTCGCAGTAGGTGCTTTTTGTCCAAATCGTCGCCATCCGTAAGATTGAATAGGATACATACCGAGAAGTCCCTTTTTCGCCTCTAGAAGGCCGTCAATTACTTTGCCTCGTGTCTACCTGGACATCTGCAAGGTTGAAGCGAGGAGCAAGCCGAGCAGGATAGCCATGGAGAGAGTGTGCCAGTGACCAAAAATCGATAAGATCAGAAACAACCGCATAGTCTTTGCTCCTAAAGTTGAGCGGACAAGGCTCCGAGGGCGACTCCAATTCCGAACAGCAGCAAACCGGAGAGGAGCCCAAGAGTAGCCCATTTGTACTGCGGTGACGGGATCGCCGAATCGGTTCCTGGCTGCGCTTCGGACCGCAAAAGTGTTCTGATTTCCAAAGCGGCGTTCTTTGCATCCTGAGCAACCATTGCTCCGGCCCGTCGCTCGGTTTTCTTCAGGGAATCTGCAAATTGCGCGAGCATCAAGGAGACGTTCTCGCTTAGTCGTTTCACGGTTTCTTCCAGTACCAGCTGGTTCAGAGTCACGAGTGCAAATGCCGGATCGTTGGGTTCCAGTCGGATGCCGTTCCTTGCCGCCACTTCGCCAATTAAACGTTGTACATCGAGCATTTCAGAACCCCAAAGACTCCAGTTGCTCGAAGAGATCACGCTGAACGACCTTCAACCGCTGCTTCGCCATAAGCGAGAACGGGCCCTCTCGAATCGCTTCCTCGAAGGTCAGCTTTTTGGAGATCACTTCTTCCACGTCTCGGCCGAACGTGTCGTGATTCCGCTCCGTGATATGAACGGACCCGAAGACCTTGTCGGCATTCTCCGTGAACGCAGCCATGTCAGAAAACCTTTTGCCGTCCCGTTCCACTCGACCAAAGTACTCATTGACCCAAACAACCACATTCCGCTCATCGGTGCTCTGCGCCAAGCTGCGGAAGCCGTTCACCGTATCCAGCAGAGCCTGTCCACCGGTGATCACGGTATGCACGTACAGTCTTTTCCCGGCATTCCGCAAGGTTTCCATCACCCGGTTTTCAATAACGTAGCTCCAGAGCGGAAGAAACGTCGAAGCGCCGTTGTCGATCACGAATGTGCTGTCTTCGGTTAGCAGTCGCTCCATCAAGACATCGAATCCACGAGGGTCGATGTTTCCGTTACGGAGCAGTTCCAACCTGCTGGCGTTCACGGCTTTGTACTGCGAGAAGGTCCGGTTTACCGGGTCAGTATCGATGCACTCAATCTCGCAGCCACTGAACTGGAAGTACTGCGCCAAAATGCTGGCAACCAGCGACTTCCCAACTCCGCCCTTGCCCTGGAGCGACATGTGTATTCCCGGCGCGTGCACGAATGCCGCCGCTGAATTGCCGGAATCTCTCTCGTCTTGCGCTGCCGATTTTGCCATAGATCGTTTCCTCTCAAATCAAATCGTCTTCTTTGAAGTTCGGGTCGTACTCGAACGTAGGCCTTTGTTGCTCACGTTTTCGGATATTTGCAATAGGATCGTGATGAGCCGGCGGTTCAGTTGACTTGGGCAGCACAAGAGCATCACCTGGATGGGCACAGGAAACACCCACTGCCTGAGGCTTGGCGTCCTCTTTCTCCGCCTGAGGGAGCGCGGTTGCAACTTTCTTAGCCTGGCCCCGTATTCTGCCGGCATAAGACGTCAGCTGGTTGTATGTCAACGGAACGCCTTCCTCCTCCAGCCAATCCCTGATGCGCTTCAGACTTTGGCCGTTCGCCAAGGCCTCCTCAATTACCGGCCATAAGGCCCTGACAGCTCCGGCCTTGGTGGAAGGACGCAGCTTTCCCCTAGCGCGATACGCGTCCGTGCGCGGTCGATCCATTCCTGCGAGTCGTCCTCCAGCATTGCTGCTATTCCACTGCTCTCAAAGGTGATGGGTGCAGGCAAGAGCGATTCGGTCACCAGGCAGGCAGAAAGACCGCAAAAAGCAGCGGAAAACGTCAGCAAACGGCGTACGCCGGATGCCTGCACGATTCATGTGGCCCAAGTGTGAAGTGAACTTCAGTAAACGGCAGAAAGCGTCACTTTCTCTTCAGCAGGATCAGCAACCAACATCAAAACAATCAACTCAAATCTTGTAGTGGAACATAAAGGGTTGTCGGACGGTCGTTGGCTTTTGTTTGGTTAAGCTGCTGAGCCTGCAAGACTTCAACAGCCGACGATTCGGCGATGTTGTCGGACGATCGACCGACGATGAAAATACAGAGTCTGCGCGACCGAAAACGCCGTTTCCGCACCTTCCAAAGGGGGGAGAAATGCGAAAGCGAACCATACGGCTACCAGGAGATCTTGACGAGAAGATCGAGGAGGCGGCCATCAGCCATGGCTTTCGGACAACGTCTGACTTTGTCAGAGACGCTCTGAAATCCGCTTTGGACGGTTCCAGGGAGCTAACCGCTGTTGAAGATGCAGAGCAGCGGCTGGTAGCTGGCCTGGATCGCATGGCAAGAGAACTTCGCAGTGTCCGCAGAGTGCAGCAAGCTCAGTTCGCGTTTACGGAAACCCTGGCAAAGGTTCTGCTCACTTGCATTCCAGAGCCCAGCGGCGAGGTCTATGCGCAGGCGAAAGCACGGGCGATGTACCGGTATTCCGAGTTATTGAAGAGCGTCGGCAAGGCGATCGACGGGGATTCAAAAGCGGTTCTGGCGGAGTTGGCAACCTTCAATGGCCAAGAGTAAATCTGCTAAGCGGGTAGGGGCTGAGCCTCCGGCAAGAGCGCCACACGATGAAGAGCCCAAATTTCGACTTCGTCCCAGGTCGCCGAGAACCGGACGAGGAGACATGGGATGGTCGGTTGCTCTACGGTCGGTATTCCGCTACGCGAGGAGTTCCGCGAAATCCCGCAACGCTGACCACGCAGGTTCCGGGACCAGTCGGCAGCCGCGCCGTTCATTCAGCCAGCGCTGTGCGGTCCGAGTGACGTATTCGCAGAACAGAACCGCCGGGCAGTGGCGGGCACACGGGATCTACATCGCCCGCGAGAGTGCTGCCGGAAAAGAGGGCCGCCGAGGCTTCGGGACTGATCGAGAGGTCCAGGACCTGGCGGGCACCTTAAGCGAGTGGCAAGCTTCCGGAGACGAAAGAGTTTGGAAGGTGATTCTCTCCCCGGAGTTCGGTGACCGCGTAGATCTCGATCAGTTTACTCGTGAAGTCATGCGGCGATCAGAACAGCAGCTCGGAACGAAGCTTGAATGGGCTGCCGTGTCTCACTTCAATACGGAGCATGCCCATGTTCACCTTGTAATCAGAGGCCGGTGTGGCAACGGGACACCGCTCAATCTACCGCGTGACTTCATTAAGCAAGAGATGAGGAGTCTGGCTGAAAATGCCTGTACGCTGCAGCTAGGGCCGAGAACGGAATTGGATGCCCAAGTTGCTGCTCAACGCGAGATTAGCCAAGCCCGCTATACATCGCTGGACCGCGCGATTGAACGCCGAGGTAAGCAGGACGATTCAAGGTGCATCCGGGTCGCTGTCAATCGCCAGCTGGTCAATAGCGCTTCGCACGCCGGTACACACGAGCGGCATTTGCAGGCGCGACTGGTTGCGCTACAGAAGATGGGAATCGCGGAGCCCCTTGCCGATGGCGAGTGGCAATTGCAAGGGGCTTTCCAAACCGTTCTTCGCGCGATGCAGCTGACTTCTGATCGCCAGAATGATGTTGGCGTCTAAAGGAGCTCTATTGTCCGACCCGCGCCTCCGCCTGAACGTTCTCGATTTCAGAAAGACGGCCGAGGTGCAAGGTCGTGTCTTGGTACATGGCGAGGAGGAACAAAGCAATGGCAGCGGCCGACATTACATGCTGCTCGAAGGAACAGACGCCCGGGTCCACATGATCTTCTACACGCCAGAGATGGAGGAGGCGCGAAGCAGGGGCAAATTAAGGGCTAACAATTTTGTTCGTATGGAGAAACGATTCGTTTCTGGCCAACCAACATTGAAGATCGATGATTTTGGAGATGCCGATTCGGTTCTGAAGAATAGAGCGCTCATGAGCGAAGCCGCTCAGGCTTCTATATCTCGCGGGATTACTCCAGGCGAAGAGGGCTGGGGTGGTTGGCTGGGGCGCTATCAAGCTGCAGTGCGCTCAAATGCGCTTGAGCCTCCCACTCCTACAAGAAGTAAGTTGAAGGAGCGTTGATTTGCTTCTGGCAAGCTAGCGAAAGAGCCTCCAGTTCGCGGCTACTATACTGGGCCACCAAGTAACAAGCAGGTAGTTCACATAAGGTAACATGTGAGGCAGCTAGCGCCTTTCATAGAACACCTATCTAGAAGATCACCAAGGCTTCGTAGATTATCTTCGAAAGCATAAGGGTTGTCAGGTGGCGTCGCAGAAATATACTCGGATCGAGTATTAGCGTGAATGGTCTGTCCTTCGGCAGGCCGTTGAGCACCAAGGGAGCCCGCCTTGGACACTTTTATATGTCCCACGCAAGAACTCTGCGCTTTATGACTCCAGCGCTGCCTGCAGCATCGCCTTGGCGTAGGCGACGTTATACGCAAAACCGGTGTACCCGCCGCCGCCCGGGTAACCCGATTTAAAGCCCGCCACTTCTTTGTCAAAGTCCAATCTACGGGGATGTTCCGGATACACTAAGCGCGGGTATTTCTGCCGGACGAGCTCTTTCATAATCGCGAACATGTCGTTGACACCTTCATCTATAAACACTTCGGAATACTTTTCGTGCGGGGTCGTAACGCGAACGTTCCGGTAATGGACATGGTTAATGCAATCTTTTTCACCAAAGTACCGGCAGACTTCCACGGGATCTTGACCGATTTCGCGAGTTACGCCGCAATCGAAGGTTATCCCGTTCGACTTGCTGGGCACAATACCAACCAGCCGTTTCCAGCCTGCCAACGAACCCATAATTTGGCCCGAGCCGCGGCTAAGAGGCGCTGGCGGATCGTTGGGATGCAATGCCAGCCTCACACCCGATTCCTCAGCGACAGGCACCACGGCCTTCAAGAAGTAAGTCACGTTATCCCACATTTCGTCAATCGAGTGAGCGCCTTCCTTTTCTAACGGTGGCAGATCTTTCACACGGGCGTAGTCAAACGATGTCCAGCCCGCGCCGGCTCGTTCCGTATCCAATTGTTCGTAATAGCCCTCAACGGCGCGATGAGCATAGAAGTTGTATTCGATCACCGGTAATCCGGCCTTCCCGGCGGCTCGAATGGATTGCTGCACTTTTTCAATTTCTTCATCACGCCCCGGCTTTCCGTAAAGGGTGTTCGGGAAGCCGCCCATCATAAGATTGCCGAGGGTAAGCCCACCTTCCTTCAGCGTGCTCATTAAGGAGCGGAGCTGTTCTTCCTGCCAGGGAAGACGTGGCCCTCCTGTCAACACATGGTTGACGCCGAGCTGCTTCACACGGCGCATACCAGCCGGGTCGAGCCGCCCTGAGGAAAGGCCGCCGGCGCCCACTTCCAGGGCGATCTTCGGAATACCGGGTTCCTCGAGGTCCACTTCTTTGCGATCTGCCGCGAAGGCCCAGGGAGCAATTGCACTCGCCGTAGCAAGATGCCGCAGTATCGATCTTCTGGATTGCTTAGCTGTCATTTGGTTTTCCTTTCATCTGTCATGAAGCGAGGATCAAGGCTCTTGAATTGTTACAAACCGATCAATCGGAATATTCGTAAGAACCTGCCGCTCGCCAGAAGGCCATTCTATGTCGGCATCGGCTTTTGTACAACCACCCAAACCGAAATGCACCGTAAGATCGCTAGATGACGCATAACCGATTGCGCTGGTCACACGATTTACTTGCATCAATCCGGGACTCCGCATCTCAATGCGAGCACCTATGGCGTCACGATTGCTTCGGTGGCCTATCAGCTTCAGGTTCACCCAGTGATGGTTGTCGCGAGAAACATTGCGCAGCACAACCGGCGGCTCTCCGAGTCTGGTGACAACCGCATCGATGTGTCCATCGCGGTCCAGATCGGCGAAAGCGGCTCCTCTGTGCAGCGCCGGAGCGCCGATTAGTTCCGCACTGAAGTTACCCTTGCGGTCGTTGATCAACAGCAGGTTGCGCTGCCGCGCATTGCGGGTGGAAGATGTTTCGTCGTCGGTCTGCACATCGCCGTTTGCGGTGAAGAGGTCTTTCCAGCCGTCGTTATTAAAGTCGAAGCTGCCAATCCCCCAGCCGTTCAGAAGCAGGCTTGCTGCCCCAATCCGGCTGGGATAGGTGATATCGGAAAACAGCCCGTTTCGAAGATTGCGGAAGTAAGGAAAGGTCTCATTCGCGAGAGCTGTGATCACGACATCTTCTGCGCCATCGTTATCCAGATCGCGGAAATCGACGCCCATAGCAGAGATTGCCTTTCCATCATCGTTCAGTGCGACGCCGGCTTCCAGACCGGCTTCCTTGAAACGTCCATTGCGCTCATTGTGCAGCAGGAAGTTCGGGAGAGTGTCGTTGGTGACGATTGCGTCCATCCAACCGTCGTGGTCGTAATCTCCTATCGCAACGCCCATGCCTTTTCCGCCCAAGCTGCCGAGTCCGGCCGCGATAGATACGTTGGTGAAGGTTCCATCGCCGTTGTTGCGATACAGATCATTGGCCAGCGGCTCATAGAATCGAGGATGGCAATAGGTTCTCAGGTTCTGCTTGGGATTTCCACAGAATGGCTCAGTCGAAGGATTCCAGTTGACATAGTTGACCACCAGAAGGTCCAGCAGACCGTCATTATCGTAGTCGAACCAGGCTGCGCCAACCGACCATTTACCGCCTGCCAATCCGGCTTGCAGCGTAACGTCCTGAAACGTGCCGTTGCCTCTATTGCGAAAGAGCAGATTGCCTTTTACCCCGGCAACAAACAGATCTTCATTGCCGTCATTATTGAAGTCAGCGGCAGCGGCAGCAATGTCGTAACCCTTGCCTTTCAATCCTGCTTTTTCAGTAACGTCCTCAAACGTCCAATCGCCTCGATTGCGGTAAAGGCGGTTGGAATACTGAGGACCTTTCTTTTTCAGCGAGGGCTGCTCGGCTCCGTTCGGTAAATAGATGTCTGGATAGCCGTCATTGTCGTAATCGAAGATAGCTATCCCGCCCGCCATGGTCTCGATTAAGTGCTTCGCGGGAGTTGATGAATTCTGAAGGCTGGCGGTAATGCCGGATTGAGAGCTCCGGTCGGCGAAAACCGGCTTGGCCGTTGGACTTTGAGAGCCCATGATGGCCGGAACAAGGAAAAGAAGGGCTCCAAAAAGTTTCCTCATCGCGCCGACTCTTTCGCGCTTTGCGGTTTCGAAGCTTGTGCGGCATCGGCATTGAAGCACGATTTGAGCCGCTCTACCTCTTGCGCGGCCGCCTTGCTGTTTCCTTGCACAGCAAGCACCTTCGCTATCAGATTATGAACTCTGCAGTCGCCGGACCCAAGAGCGCCTTTAAGCACCTGCCCGGCCGCCTCGAATCTCCTGAGCTGATAGAGAATCCTGGCCAGTTGGAAACAGACATCAATTTCGCCCGGCGCCAAAGTAGATGCCTGTTGCAAAGCCGCGAGAGCTTCAGCCGATTGTCCCTGCTTAAACAAGAACGTTCCGTAGGCGAGATAGGGACGGTAATTAGTGCCCGCAGCAGTATGAACGGCCATTTCATAGGCTGCCTTCGCCTGCCTGGCGTCTCCCAGAGCCTCGTAAGAGAGAGCGAGATTTTCATACGTCCGGCTCTGGAGAGCACCTAACTTCAAGGCCCGGCTGAACTGTGCGATTGCGTTCTCAAAACGGTTTGCTTCGTACGATGCACGACCGGCAAAATACCACGTCTCCGCATTATTCCCGTCGAGCTCCAACGCCTGGCTGAAGAACTGATCTGCAAGGTCCCACAATTCGGCATGCGTATAGATCCTGCCGAGCAGCACATAGGATTTGGCGAAACTCGGATCGAGTGCTTTGGCTCGCTGGGCTTCCCGCAAAGCAAGCTCAGGCTGATTCCAACTTAGCAGCGCACCGCCCAGGTAGACTCGAACGTCGGCGCGGTCTGTGTTCTGAGCCAAATACAGCCGGTAGAGCCGAACCGCATCTTCAAAATGCAAAGCGCGGTAACTCTGGTTCGCCTCTGCAAGCAGCTGTATTCCTGCTGTTCGAGGGGACACCGTAGGGCTAGCTACAAGCAGCAATCCCAACATGCAAACGGCCATCATGCCAGTTACGCGGTGTGCTTATCCCAGCCGCAACGAAGCGTTCGCAGCCCGAATCGAGGTATGGACAGCCGGACACCATATTCGCCGTTCGCTGTCTTTTCAATTGGCAACTGGCGGATCGCGCGGCCGTTCAGCTCCACCAGATCGACGCGCGAGGGTTTGGAAGCCAGAGCGACCGTGCGCTCAGAGCTATCTCCTTCGGCATTGAACAGCCTAATCAGTAGATGGCCATCGTCCATCATCAGGGTAGGAACCTCAATCCCGCTGCCACTAACATTGACGAGCGATTTTGCATGTTTATCGCCGCTGGGAGTTCCCGGCATAAGTTGCGCAAGGAGCGGCTCGCAGAAGGCCGCATTTTCTTTCGAGATAGCTGCCTCGTCCCAGATGCCGGAATGGGGCACGAGGCCGTAATTTACCTGCTGTATGCCTTTCAGCGGGCGTTTACCCCACCAGAAGCCGCCTTCCCAGCCCCAGGCCAACACCAGAGAGAGCGGGAAATCCGGGCCGTGAGTGTACGCGGTTGTATGATCCGGCAGGACCGCCAGTCCGAACTTATCTTCTTCATCGAGTACGTCCACCCAGTTCACAACAATGTTGTGCTTGATTTCATTCCAGCCTTGAAAGAAGGTGTCGGCATTTTCGCTCCGGCAAACATCATATGCTGCATTTTTGTAGATCGCCTGATTTTTTAGCGCAACTGGAAAGTATGCCTGCAGCTTCCAGCGGCCGTCGTTCTGGGAACGCCTTCTTTCACTTCTCCGGTCTTCGGGCTTGATGTCCCACGGATCGCCGATCCACGTATCCTGCTCGAAGACGAATCGCGCCTGTATATCGATGCGTTTTCGCCCTTCGGCAACCGTTATAGTCGTCTGAAACGGACAGCCCCCTACCTGGCCGGCAAGTCGAACGCGAGTTCGCAACGGACCATCTTCCTGGATGGTGACTGCCGCTGGGTTTTCCGTGCTACTGCGCCACTGCTTCTGAGATATGAAATAGCCCCGGTACTCATTGAACAGACGCTCCGCCGCCGGGTCGCAGAACTCCTTCTTAAGTTGTTTGTCGTAAAGGCTGGTAATCGCTCCTCCCCGCGACAGATCGATGCGAATGCGATAGATGTCGCTTTCGAGGAGAACAGTCTGGTCGCCATCTTTCCCTGCGCTAACCGTTCCTAGCGCGGGGGCAGGCTCGTGATCATAAACCGGCTCGACGCGGTAACTTGTATATCCCAGTGACGGGACCTGAGGCCGGAACAGTACCGTCGAAGTATTAATGCCACCGCTGGGCAAAGCTGCGCGGCGATCGGCCGGATAGACCTGACCTTCCCGGCTTAAGCGGTTGAGTACCTGCTCCGGTAGATAACTGCGCGTCTTATTGATCTGGCACTGAACCTCTTTCGAGGAGGAATCCAGCACCCGGACGCTTTTTGTGTTGCGATCCGTTGCCAGGACTAGCTCCGCCAATTCATTGCGGTCGAAGGCTAGCGTATTCATGACTCGCAGCCACTGCGATCCCAACGGCTGTTGAATGTTCGAGGGAGTACTTTTGCAAATGTCCTGGGAAGCACGATCCAAAATCGCATCCGCTGCTTTTTCAGAGTCCAATGTGTCGGAGGCTACCTGGAAAGCCCATGCCTGCCGCCCTGTCCGAGTTGTAGCCGTGATCCATGCATCATGGGCTTGAGTTAGCATGAGTTTGTCCCAAGCTTGCCGCAGTTTCGCTTCCGGCCATGACGCTTTCGCGTCGAGACAGGCTAGAGCTGCGAGTTTTTCCGCCATCAGAAGCCGGTTCTCAGCGGACCTGACCTGTTGGGCAACTGCTTGAAGGGTGTGTTCACCCCAGGGCAGAGTGGTAAGAGATCCTTCGATTCCAAACCGCCAATCCTTCGTGGGTTTGTCCGCGATGCCGTGAATATACTCTTGCCATGTCACGTAACGGATGTAGTCGCCCGCCACCTTGGGCTTGGCCGGCCATCCCAAGTCTTGGAAGCACATCCCTGCTGGATGTTCTATGCCATGCGCTATGCACTTCCGGCTGAACTCGGGCGATCCAGTGACGGATTCGGTCTCGTAGACCTTCAGCAGCTCCTCGAAGCCATAGCGCGGCACTGTCGTTAGCGGGGTTCCGTCCGGCCCTACCCATCTCACTAACTCGGCGTTGCACCCGGCAGGGTAGCCGCCCCAAGCTGTGCTCGCGTCTCGCAAGACAGCTCCGGTGAAGCCAAGCGAAACCAGAATCTGAGGCAGGCAACTTGCCCAGCAAGGCTCCTGCACTGCATAAGTGGTTAGCCTCGCATCGGGGAAGTGCTCGCGGATCAAGTCGCGCCCGCGAAGCAATTGCCGGATGTTACTCTCGCCGCCGATGGCCCATCCGTATGGCTGCGAAAAGGTGCAGCCCACCATCTCCACCCTCGAGTTCGCGTCGTGGCGATCGAGATGCGCCTTCAGTTCCCGGTAAGCCTGCGGATCGGCTCTCTGCAGCACTTCCCAAGACTCGGGTTCGATGTCGAGCGACAGCTTCCACTTAGGCAACTGACGCATGGTGCTCAGGATGTCCCGCCATGCGCCGGCCGGCATGTGTCCCGCAACACCACCGTGGTAACCATCGGCGTAATAGAGTGTTGGAACCGGTTCGCCTCCAGCAGCCCCAACTAAACGGGAGCCAGCCGTTGCCGCTGTCACAGATAATCCGAGTCTGGTGAATTTACGCCGGTTCATGTCATTTCCCATTGTTTGTCCTAATGCCGTGCAGGGATGCCGTCCTCTGTTCGTTCTCCACTTCCCGTTGCAACAACTCATCTAATTGAGCACTTGCCTTTCTCATTCGCAGCAGCCTCGATTGGAGAGCCTCCGGCAGCAGCCGCAAAGAGGAATTGAGCGCACGCGTATTCTCCGCGATGAGCGAAGCCGCGCTCCGCCAGTCCCGAGGTTCCTTGACATCGACTTCCTGGTCTTCGTTATCTGCATGCGTGCCGGAAGAGGCAACGCTGCTGGCTAGGTTCTCGCGCAGCTTCACGGCATGATCTTTCACCATCCGATTGAGCAGATGAAGGGAGGATCGGGGCAGCTTACCCGCCGTGGAGCGGTCGAAGACCTTCGCAAGCATTGCGAGTGCATCCGCATGCTTTACCAGCAACGAGACCAGAGCGCTATTTTCAAGTCCAGCGGATGCCGGTTTATCCGAGTAGCGGATTTCGGCAAGGGCTCCCATGATTTCTGCCAGTCCAGCTTTTTTGGTAACATAAGCGCGCGGCGTTTCGGACTGAGCCTCGCTGCGAACTCGCACTCCTTCTGGCGCCTGCGAGACTCTGACGAAAACGCCTCTACAAGCACCGGCAAGGTGAAGTATGTAATGCGCTTGCACAGCTTCTATCAAGCGGCTGACATCCCTGGAGGGTTTCAAAAGCGGACTGCTGCTTCCGGCGATCATTTTTCTTCTCTCTGGCTGCGTGAGATTGCCTTGCGGGAGATTGGTCGCGCGCAGGGTACGATCTGGAGTGAAAACCACCGGCAAGAACTTCGGTGAGGTATCGACCTGTTCTGAGGAAAGCTGAAACTCGACAACCCGCTCCGGGGCCTCGACTCGTAAAGTCTGCAAGCGTGGCATCGAATCGTTCGCTCGGAGTACGGCTGTAAATTCGACTTTTACTCCATGCTGTTCCCGGCGAACTAGAAGGCGAACTTCGCGACTCGATATACGACTGACGCGCATCACCGCTCCTGAACTCTCCCACAGGCTAACGTCCGGCAGAAGAGCGATTGGCCTCCAAGGCCGCCCCTCCAGCCATTGCATAAACTGCGCTTCCATACTGTCAAGGTTGGGCTCCAAATTCGGAAATGCCGGTAGTCCATTGCGTGCGCTCTTATGCGGAAATGACTGCAGTTTCCGGGAGGACGGTTTTTGGGAAGCATAGATCAGCGGTGTCTTAGCGCCGCTGTCCCAAATTGCGTGCTTCAGAGATCCGCCGGAGCCGGTCCACTTAGAGGCGAAACGTTTGGAGGGGCCATCGGACCAAATTTCCAGCCGGCTTGCACGGCTGGGACCTTTGGGTTGAATCTGAACCTCGTTTATGTCGAACACCTGGTGGATAGGCGCTTTGGCTAGCTTGACCTCTGCTTCCTGTGCATCTTTCACAACCAAATCAGGAGACCGAACCGGATGGACAGGTGCGCGGAGAAACAGCACCAGTGCAATCGCGACTGCACAAAGCGCAAGGCCAGCAGCAAACATCCAACGTGTGGCGATAAGCAGCCTGGAACCTGGGCTCGCCCGCCGGTGGTGTTCGAACTGCCTCTCGAAAGCGGCTATCTTCTGGCTTGCTTGAAATTTCCAGAGCGAATCTACCTGCAAGCGTTCGACCTGAGCCGACAACCCCTGGATTTGAACTTCCAATTCAGCCTGGCGAGTACGGCACAGCCAGCAGTTTTCCAAATGCCCGGTGACGATCCTTTTCTTGCGCTTTGAGATCTCGCCATCGAGATAAGACAAAAGGTCTTCATCACTGTAGTGGTTTCTCAAACATTCTCCTTTCCAGGTTTAGACTCTGATTGTCTGTCTCTGTCTGTTGCCGCGCAGCCATCTGAAGCTTGCGAAGCGCACGAGCCAACAAGGTAGAGACGGACTTGTCGCTGATATTGAGCTGATCTGCAATCTCCCGGTATTTCAGAACCTGCATCCTCAGCATGAGCACCTCGGTTTCCCGGGGCGTCAGCACATCTAGAATGCGGCGCAGATCTTCCCACTCGTCCTGATCGTGGCTCGGCGCGGAACGGAGGTCCATTCTTTCGCTTGACTCAAGCACTTCTGCGTGCCGGCAGCGGTCTCGGTATCCCTTATGCGCCAGGTTACGGACAATCGCAATGGTCCAAGCTTTTGGGTTGTCAATTTTCCTGCCCTCGCGAAGATCTGCATAGAGAGCCAGAAAAGCCTCCTGAGCCAGATCTTCGGCAGTTTCACGGGACCATGTCAGTTGGAAAGCGTAGCGGACTAGAGCACTGCCCCAACTCTCGAAGAGCGAGTTCAGAAGGTCGGTCGCTGCTTGGCGTTCCATATATTCTGAGCGCACGCGGCATACGACGTTCGCAAGCCGCGCAAAATAACTCTTCTCTTAGTACCCTTGAAGGTGGCTTTTCCTTACAGAACCTGGCTGAAAATCACAGGTCACGGCCTCGGCTAAAACTCCAGGGAGAGCGAGAGCTGAACGATTCTTCCCGGTTGAGCATCGCTGATCGCGCCAAAGTTGGAGTCGCCTATGTTGGTGGCGGGATTCGACCAGCGCACGAGATTAAAAGGATTTGTCGCGTCGGCGCGAAGCACCGCCTGGACCCGGTCTATCAGCGCAATGCGTTTTTGCAGGGATAACGCCTCACCTGCTGTCCTCGGTCCTCGCGCCCAGTTGAGAGCTCGCCCGGTATTTCCAAGTTGAAAGGCTGCGGGAGTCTCGAAGGCGCTGGCGTTCAGATATCGATCCTGAGCCGGATCGAAGCCGCTACGATTCATGCCGTAGACGTTCTGCCCGGCAACATAGTTGGCCCGCACCACGGGGAAGCCAAATTGGGACAAGCTCGTGCCCGCTGCGATCGAGAGCGGCCGTCCCGATTGCCGGTTAATAAATCCCGCCAGTTGCCATCCGGAGGCTAATTTGGCAAGCGAACTGCTTTTGAAGAGCGGTCTCCCCGGACCGAATGGCAGATCCAGTGAGAAGCTGACTCCGAAAGAATTGGGGAAGTCATCCTGACTAACCGAATACTCACCGCGGCGATCGAGGGGGTTTTGAATCATGCCGGGACCTTCGCCTAGATCGATGGGAGCGAAGTCGTCATTTGTCATAAGCCTCGACCGCGTGTAGAAAGCAAGCAGGCTGAGGCCATTCGAATAGCTCTTTCTGATCTTTAGTTGTAGAGCATGATAGCTGGACACTCCTTCCGGCGAGTAGGGCATGGTGATATTCGCGTATTGCGGAAACGGCCGGAGCGCTTGTCCCACGGTATGGCGAGGCAGACCGCTGAAATCGGCGAAAGGTGCAGAGTAGCCGGCCATTTGGGCCGCGCCTGAATCGACCGGTTGGTTTAGGAGGTTTCCTAACGAAAGATATTTCGGGTTCAGAACGTTCAGGTAAGTTGTAAGATCTCCACCCAGTTCCAGATGCGTGGACCTGCTGCCGATGTAACCGAGCTCGACCAACACTTCCCGAGCAAGCTGGCGCTGAATGCTGAACGTCCAACTCATGGTTTGCGGAGGGCGGGCGGCTCCGGGGAGAAGGGCGCTGACACTCTGGCCGTTAGCGAACGCAGGGTCAATCAGGGGAGGACGTGCCCAGTTCTGGGGCCATGTATTCGCCCAGTTGTACACCGGAGAGAACCCGTCAGGAGAAGTAAAGCCCGGGGTTGCCGTAAAGCCGGTTGCATTTAGTCTGGGGGTCATGCCGGGGCTGTAGTAAATGCCTCCTGAGGCGCGCAGAACAGTCTTAGGAGTAAGTCGATACGCCACGCCCAGCCGCGGAGCCAACCCGCTCCACGTGTCGGCAAATGTCCTTCGACCGATGCGTCCTTTACCAAAGCCGGCGAAGGTCAGCGCACCTGGCAATCCAGCAGCCGCAGGGTTAATCGCACCAGGATCGAAAGACGTCACCCGATTGTACTGTTCGTAGACACCGGGGTAGCGCTCCCAGCGCAGCCCGTACGATAACGTCAGCTGCGGCCGTATCTGCCACTCGTCCTGCGCAAACCCCGACTGATAATTAGTGCGCCAGCCCAAATCGCTAATCGTGGTGGTATCCGTGTTATTAACTTCACCCAGCAGGAAGCTTGCAAATGAACTTCCCCATTGGTTGTAATTTTTCGAACTTGGGTTGCTGGTGGTGAGATTCGTAAATCCGAATATGCCTGACGAACCCCCGCCCTCTAGAGCTGCATACCGCTCTCGGATGAATTGTACGCCGGTCTTGACGGTGTGCCGGCCTACAACCCAGGTCAGGGTGTCATTCAAGCTCAAGCGTGAGCTGACATTCTTGGAGTAGTTGGTGCCGCCCAAGCCCAAGGGCGAAGCAGTTCCGCCGCTAAATCGCACATTCGGAAACATTCCCGGATCAGCCGGCAGGCCCGCAATGCCCAACTGTGCGTTCCAACCTTGGCCCAGCGTGGAAGTGATGGCCTGATTTCGCATGCCGTCGCCGCCGATTACCAGATGATTCAGCAGATTGGGCGCAATGATGTAGTCATGATTCACCCGGGCATCGAACGATTGCACGTTTTTGGGGTCCTCCGTGCCATCGATGGGCAGGAACAAGCCCCAGCCCTGAGTTGTCCATTTTGTCGGGCGGGTCTGAAAAACGCTGGTTAAGGAAAGCCTATGGTTCGACGCGAAGTTATGGTCGACTTTTATAGTTGTAACCCGGTTGTCGAAGATCCTCGCCGACCGGGTACGGAAATTAAATGCTTGCTGCGCGGAGATGTCAGGAAGTAATAAAAGCGGGAGTATCTTGCTTGAAACAGGGCTAATTCGTGAAGCCGGAATTATATTATTTGCAAACCGCTCTCGTACGATTTGTCCCGAATCACTCATGAGCGTTGTTTCGGGATCGAAGATTGGGATTACTGCGCCAGATGCGTCCCTATAGTTACTGAAATCCCCGCTACGAAATGCTTCGGTGGGCACCGTGGTTAGAGTCGACGTGCCCTGGTTGCGGTAAGAGAAGAACTCCTGTCCAAAGAAGAAGAACGTCCGGTTTTTCCCTTGGTACAGTTCCGGTATGTAGACCGGGCCCCCGATAGTAAATCCGCTGTCGTTCTGCCGTATACGACTGCGTTGAGACTGGAAGAAGGAACGCGCGTTCAAGGCGTCATTGGCAAAGTGGTCGTATATGCTGCCGTGCAGCCGATTTGTTCCTGACTTTATTACCAGGTTGATGAACCAGGCGCCCGTCCGTCCGTATTCGGCATTGAACGAGTTAGTAACTACGCTAAACTCGCTGATCGTGGCAACATCCGGACCAGTTTCCTGGATGCTTCCGCGCACGTTCCCTTGGCTCGCGGGAGCGCCATCTAAAAAGACTTCGGAGTTCCCGCCGTTCGCGCCGTTGACGCGCGCTCCCCAGGTCGACGTGCGATTCACGCCAGGCACGAATTGCAGCCACTGCCCGATGTTGCGTTTGGCTCCGATATTGATGACAGGGAGATCGTTCACCTGCTGTGCTGAAAGAGTTGTCGTAATGGCCGACGTGGAAGCGTCGAGAAGCGGAGCCTCTGCCTTGACTATTACCGTCTGTTGCACATTGCCGGGCTTGAGAACAAAATTGATGCGCAAATTGCCCTGGGCCTCCAGCCGCACCGGTTCCTGCTTTGCCGTCTGGAAACCGGACGCTTGCGCAATTACCTGGTAGGTGCCGATCGGCAGGTTCGGCCCTACATAGCGGCCAAACCGATTCGTTCGTAATTCCAGAACATCCTTGGTTTCCAGGCGGACCAGCTCTATCGATACGTCCGGCACCATCAAACCGCTGATATCGGCGACCGTACCTAAGATGGTGCCTCGATCGGTCTGGGCAGACAAGCTTCTGGCCAGGAGGTAAATACCGAGAGCAAAAGCTCTGCGCCCGTACTCTGAAGGACCTTTCTTCCTGCTAAGATCTGGCGGCACCGGTAAACACTTCTTCCCAACGCCTTATGAAGCGTCCTATCGATCCTATCCTAGTTAGCGATAAGTACGAGAAGGAATAAGAGTTTCCACCAGAGTGGCTGAATCAAGATCCGTTTGAAAACTAGAAATTCACTGACAGCGAGAGCTGGATTATCCGCCCGGCTTGCGAATTGCTTATCCTGCCGTAGTTTGCGTCTGTAATGCTGGTGTTCGGATTTGTCCAGCGGACAAAATTAAAAGGATTGGTAGCATCGGCTCGAAGCACCGCTCTCACGCGTTCTGCAATCGTGATCCGTTTCTGCAGGGATAAAGCTTCACTCTGGATTAGCGGCCCGCGAACCCAGGCCAAAACCCGCCCCGTGTTTCCGAGTTGGAACGCTGCTGGATTGCTGAAGGCACTAGCTCTTAGATACCGGTCCTGGGCTGGATCGAAAGCGCCCGTATTCGTCAGATAAGCGTTCTGGCCGCCTACATAATTTGCGCGGACGACGGGAAACCCAAACTGGGCAAGACTCGTGTTGGCCGAAATCGAGAGGGGTGCGCCGGATTGCCTCTGCACCGATCCTGCAACTTGCCATCCACCGACGATCCTGTTAAGCAAGCCTCCTCGATTCAACACTGGCTTGCCCTGGCCGAATGGCAGCTCATAAGAGAAGCTGATTCCGAATGAGTTCGGATAGTCATCCTGGCTGACCGAGTATTCTCCCCTCCGGTTTAGCGGATTCTGGACATTGCCGGGCCCCTGTCCAAAATCGATGGGAGAAACATCGTCATTGGTCATCAGGCGCGATCGCGTATAGAAAGCTAGGAAAGTTAGTCCGTTGCCATACCGCTTTGTAACTTTCAGTTGAAGTGCATTGTAGCTGGAGATGCCCTGGGGCGAATAGGGCATCGTAATATTTGCGTACTGCGGGTAAGAGCGCAAAGCTTGTCCCACTGTGTTGCGGGGCAGCGAACTGAACCCGGAGAAAGGTGCGGTGAAGCCGGCGGCCTGCGCATTGGCCGATTGGATGGGCTGATTTAACAGGCTGCCATAGGAGAGGTAATCAGGATTGAGAACATTCGGATAGGTTGTCAGACTTCCACCTAACTCGAGATGCGTCGATTTACTGCCGATGTAGCTGGCCTCAAGCGCCATGTCACGGGCAAGCTGGCGCTGAACACTGAACGTCCAGCTCGCCACTTGAGGTGGCCGGGCGGCATTTTGCATCAAATAACTGACAGTCTGTCCATTGCCAAACGATGGATCAATGAACGGAGGCCGAGCCCAATTTTGCGGCCACTGGTTTGTCCAGTTGTATACCGGCGAAAATCCGTCCGGCGAACTAAAGCTTGGAGTTGCAACAAATCCGGTGGCATCGATGCGAGGAGTCATTCCAGGCGCATAGAAAAGCCCTCCAGAGGCGCGAATCACCGTCTTACGGTTTACCTCGTAAGCTATGCCAAGCCGCGGCGCCAAACCTTGCCAGGCATTGGCGAAAGCTCTGCGTCCGATGCGGTCCTGGCCGAAACCCGCAAATGTTAGAGCCCCAGGAATGCCTCCCGCTGCCGGATTCGGAACGGCAGGGTTGAAGGAGGTTGCCCGGTTGTACTGTTCATATACGCCGGGGTAACGCTCATATCGAACACCATACGAGATTGTCAACTTCGACGTGGTGCGCCATTCATCCTGAAGAAAGAATGCCTGATAGTTGGTCTGCCAGCCAAGACCGCTGGTGGTTGTGGTGTTTGTGTTATCCACAGAACCTAAGAGGAAACTAGCGAATGAGCTACCCCACGAATTGTAGTTCGATGAATTCGGCTGGCTAGTGGTCAGATTCGAGAATCCAAAGACGCCAGCTGAGCCTCCTCCTTCAAACGATGAGTAACGCTCCCTAATCAGATTGAGCCCGAATTTGAATGTGTGCCGGCCCAACACCCATGTCAGATTGTCATTGAGGCTCAGCCTCGTGCTGACGTTTCTAGAATAGTTGGTGCCTCCCAAACCGAGCGGAGCAGCGGTGCCGCCGTTAAAATTGATAGAGGGAAACATGCCCGGGTCAGCCGGCAAGCCCGTGATTCCCAGCCTGGCATCCCAACCCTGGCCCAGAGTATTTGTATATGCTTGATTCTTCATGCCGTCGCCGCCCAGCACTAAGTGGTTGAGGAGATTCGGGCGGATGATGTAGTCGTAATTGATTCGAGCATCAAAGGACTGCACGTTTTTGGGACTTTGCCCACCATCTATGGGTTGGTCCAAACCCCACCCACGGCCCGAGTACTGGGCTGGGCGGCTCTGATAGGTGTTAGTCACCGAGAGCTTGTGATTCGGTGTGAAACTGTGGTCGATTTTTACGGTTGTCACGCGATTATCGAAGATGGTTCCCCCTCGCGGATTGAAGTTGAACTGCTGGCCTGAGAAGTCGGCCGGCAGCATAAGCGCAACCATCTTCTGCGAAACAGGACTGATCCTGCCGGACGGAATGACATTTCCAGCAAATGGCGTGCGGACAAATCCACCCCTGCCGTCGCTAACCGTTGAAGCGGGATCGAAAATTGGAATTACCTGCCCGGAGGCGTTCCTGAAATTGCTGAAGTCTCCCGTTCGGAAAGCCGGCGTAGGAACGGTAACAAGCGATGTACTGCCTTGTTGCCGGTAGAAGAATAACTCCTGACCGAAGAAGAAGAACGTCTTGTTGTGGCCGTCGTAAACCTTTGGTATGTAAACCGGAGCGCCCACAGTAAATCCGCTGTCGTTCTGCCGGACGCGAGTGCGTTGAGCTTGAAAGAAGGACCGGGCGTTTAAAGCATCGTTGGCGAAATGATCGTACACGCTGCCGTGTATCTGGTTCGTGCCTGATTTAATAACAACGTTCATGAGCCAACTACCGGTCCGGCCATACTCTGCATTGAAGGAGTTCGTTACTATGCTGAATTCGCCCACAGTTTCCACATCCGGTCCGGTTTCCTGCACGCCTCCACGGACATTGCCTTGACTGGCGGGAGCGCCATCCAGGAAAATCTCGGAGTTTCCGCCATTCGACCCGTTGACCCGGGCACCCCAGGTAGTTGCATTATTTGCACCCGGCAAAAATTGTAGAAACTGCCCGATGTTGCGCTTAGCCCCAATGTTAATGACGGGTAAGTCGTTTACCTGCTTTGTCGTAAGTGCCGAAGTGATGGTGGGAGTCGAGGCGTCAACGATTGGCGCCTCAGCCTGAACCGCCACCGTCTGCTGGACATTACCAAGAGAAAGTGAGAAGTCGAGGCGCACATGCGACTGGGCCAGCAGTTTGACATCCTCCTGCACCACGGATTGAAAGCCTGGCCTCTCGACTTTTACCCGGTATGTTCCGATTGGAAGGTTCGGCGCAAAGAACCGCCCTGCACCGTTTGCGCGGAGTTCAGTCAGTTCGTTAGTGTCCACCTTCACGATTGTGATCGTCGCATCCGGGATTACTGCCCCGCTTGGATCTTTCACCAACCCTTCAACAGTCGCCCGATCTGTCTGAGCCAAAGCCAACCCGCAGGCCAAGGTGGACAGAAGCAATAACTTCCCAAAACGATGCACACGTTGCATTCATTCCCTCTTTCTCAAGCGACTTAACGGAGACGATCAAGTGAAGGATGAGTCTAATTCCTTCCGCGAAGCCGTATTGACTTCTACGTACCCGAAAGATAGAGATTTCCCGACAAGATTTGAAAAATTAAACGGAACAGGTTATGAGAAGGCAAAAAGTAATCGCTATGTGGCTCAACTGCGCACACTCCCCGAAGAAATTGCCGGCTTCACCTCTGGCGCTTGGATCGAGATCTGACTTTGAGCCCTCTAGCGTGCCGACAGTTCACTCCGGCATCGAAGGAGGAGCAGCTTCTGGAGCGGCTCCCCAATCCGGATTCGGCTTTGGGCCCATCTTGAAGATAAGTGTTCCACCGTTGGCTATATCGGCGTGGCTGAACCACGGTTTGTTCCACGGCTGGCCATTCACTGTGGCGGATTGTATGTAGCAGTTTTTACCGGAGTTGGTTTGGGCCTTGATGATCAGGTCTTTGCCGTCGCCCATGTGAAAAGTGACTTTGTCGAAGAGTGGCGAGCCGATGATGTAATTCGGGCTGGCCGGAGCAACAGTGTAAAAGCCCATCGCGCTCAATACATACCAAGCCGAGAGGGACCCCACGTCGTCCATGCCAGGATAGGCGAGGCCGGACTTGTCGCTGCCATAGAGCTGGTTCAGAATCTTGCGGGTGAGTTCCTGCGTCTTCCATGGTTGTCCAGAGTAATTGTAGTAATACGCGGTTTGCAGGTCTGGCTCGTTGCCATGGGAGTAGAGGCCGATCATGCCCGTGACATCGCGCGCAATGCCTTTCGGCGCATAAGGCGTGTTGAAAAAAGCGTCGAGCTTCTTCAGAAACTTTTCTCGGCCGCCAACCAAATTGATGAGGCCTTGAACATCATGCGGCACGAGCCAGAAATTCTGCCAGCCGGTGGCTTCTTTAAACATGTAGTTGTAATACGGTTCGAATGGGTCGAATGGCGAAATCCAGGAACCATCTGGATTGCGGCCTCGCATAAAACCGGTGGAGCGGTCGAACACGTTAGTGTAGTTGCGGGCACGCGCCAGAAACATTTTGTAATCGTCTTCCTGGCCAAGTTTCTTCGCGAATAGCGCGAGGGCGTGATCGTCCCAACTATATTCCAGGGTCTTGTCCACCCCGGCATGACCTCGCCAGTACGGTGGACTGGGATGCTCTACGAAATCGTCATGCACCCAGCCATTTTTCAAGTACTCGGCGAGGTCGCCGCGCGGCCCGGCGGGGTCGGTGGCGTTCTTTCGAAGGAACTTGTAAACAGAGGCGTAATCGAACGGCAGGCCGCGCTCCCAATCGCCCAGATACATCAAGACAGCGTGATCGCCGAAGAAACCGGTATGCATCCAGCCGGATTCGCGGGCCATTTCCAGATTTGTGCGGAGAATGTTAGTCATCACGTCTGGCTCCAACAGCGTGAGCAGCACCAACTTACAGCGGCCCTCGTCCCAGAAGCTGACCGGGCTATAGCGGTCAGAATCGGCGGTGTGCATTTGCTTGTCCAAACCGAGGAAAGGTTCACCGCGCCGGGCAACTAGCCGCGGCGAGAGCAAGGAATTGTAAAGGGTCGAGTAGAACATCTGCCGTTGATGCTCCGTTCCCCCTTCGATCTCGATTGCATTTAATTTCTTGCTCCAGAGTTTTCTCGCATGCCGGTGAACCTCGTCGAAGCTTTGGGCATTCCCATCCAACTTTTTCTGGGCCTCTTCGAAGGTCCTGCCACCAGCAATCCGGACGAGGATCTGTTCACCTGCCTCAGTAGCAAAATTCAGGTACGATCCGGCGTAGCCGCCGGAGTTGGAACGTTCATCGGCTACGACGGTAACACTCCTATGGAGCCGCATTTCCTCGAATTTGGGTGTGTTTTGGTGGAAAGTGCCGAAGGATTTGAAAGGCTTTGAAAACTCGGCAATAAAATAGCGCTCGCCACGCAGTCCACGGTACGGGCCCCGGATGGCGCGATCGCCCACCACCTGTCCCCGAACAATGCGATCTCCTATAACCTCGATGCTGTTCTCATTGGAGCCAAGATCGATCAACACCGTGCTCCGCTGCGCTGCGGGAAAGCTGAATCGGTAATAACCGGCATCTTCCGTGGTGGTGAGTTCTGTGCGGATGCCGCTGTCGGGAAAGAATACGGAGTAATAGCCGGGCGAGGCCTTTTCTGAAGCCTTGTCATAAGGCGAGGCATAGACACGGTCGGGCGGCACTGTCCAGTCGCCTACCAAGGGCATGACGGTCAGTCCCGGCATGGGACCGGAAAAACCGATCATTGTCCGCCGGGCGTGAATATAAGGGAACCTGATGGAGTCACTTTCGGCCGCTTCCGTCAGATCCTTGTTGACGGGACCAAGCAGAGTTTCGTGGTGCGGGAGGGCCGGGCCGGGATAAGTGAAGCCTGTATAGGTTTCTTCGCCGGGCGGAGGCGCGTTGCCCAGCAGCGCCGGTTTATCCAAGGAAGCCGTGCCCACTAGCGGGTTGGCTAAATCGACAGGTTGCTGGGCCAACGCGGAGAAGCATCCTGTTCCCAAAGGGAAACTGCCGACCAACAAAAGCAACGTATATCGTGTCATCCGATTCCTCGCATTCGAGTTTATTCCCACGACTGGCCCGGGCATTTTCCAGTTTGCCTGCGCACCGGATCGCCTTTGAGATGTGCTCGTTCGAAAAGCCTCTGAAAGTAGAGTCTGTGAAGGTAGGAAATGAGCTCTGCCGTTGCTAGACAGTTCGTCGGCGAGTCGGAAAACTGCGTCCCCTTTTAGAGTGCCGACTGGCGCGGGAACCTTCAATGAGAACGTCGAGCCTTAAAAACTTCCGCTGAAGACCATAAGAGCTGTTGGCCAGAAATGGCGGGTTGCTCGAAGCATCAATCTGCGGATGACCGAAATCTGCACTGACGTTCCCTTGGACAGTGAGAGGCGCTGAGTGACGCGCCCTCCAAAGGAGCGCAAGTGCAACACTTACGACACTCGCAACAAACCGTCGAAGATGACCTCGACCAGATAGGCGGCGAGAGGCTCTCTGGCTCAGGATTCGAAGCGGAAGAACTCGAAACCGATTTTGCCGGCACCGACCCAGAGACGGAGGAGTAGCAGATGCCGGGAACCACCGAGCAGCCCGCTCCAAAGCCACGAGATTTCCGCCAGGAGGTCACAGACAATATCGTCGCCCTGCTTGAAAAGGGCGTCGCCCCTTGGCAGAAGCCATGGGACGTGCAGTTCAATTCCGCCATGCCCGTGAATCCTACAACGGATCGGGCATACCGGGGCGGCAACGCCGTTCACCTGCTTGCCGTCGGGATACAGCGGAACTACGAAGATCCGCGATGGATGACCTACAAGCAAGCCTCTGAGCAAGGCTGGCAAGTGAAGCGGGGCGAGCGAGGAACTCAAATCGAATTCTGGGACGTAAAGCCACAGCGCGAAGATTCGACAAACCCAAAAAACAAGGAAGATCGTCAAACCTCCGGCGACCGAACGAAAGCTGACGATCCGGCCTCCCGGCTGGTTCATCGCGTTTACACGGTTTTCAACGCCAATCAGATTGATGGAGTCCCTGCTCTGATTCCGAAGGAAGCCAAGCCATTTGAGGTGGCCGAGGCCGGTGAACGGATTCTGGCGAATAGCGGCGCCAAGATCCATCATGATCAAGCCGACAATGCATTCTATAGCCGTCAGAAAGATGAAATTCATCTGCCGCCGCCGCCGGCGTTTAAGGATGCTGCCGGTTATTACGGCACCGCCTTACACGAGCTCGGACATTGGACTGGACATCCAAGCCGGTTAAACCGATGGACCATGGAGGAGAACTATAAGTTCGGCGACACCAGATATGCAAAGGAGGAGCTTCGCGCCGAACTCGCCAGTGTCTTTCTAGCGGCGGAGAAGGGCATTCCCCACGACCCGCAGAGTCATGCCGCCTACGTAGGATCTTGGATTCAGGCGCTCAAACAAGACAAGAATGAGATCTTCCGCGCGGCCCACGATGCTTCGAAGGCAGCAGATCTTCTGTTGTCGATGGATCGAGAAGTGTCCATTGCCGATCAGAAAATCGAAACCGATACTCCTGAACTCGAGGAGACGAGAGCGGAAACGGTCGATCTAGAGCGCGTTCGTGATTGTGATGCTCCGGCGTGGCCCACTTGTGATGGGCAGATTTGGCCCACCTGGGTAGTTTCTAGTTTGCCCCATTTCCATTCAGAGTTGTTGGTGACCGCTCCGGTGGGAGTGGAGCTTGGCGACGCCCGAGGGCGGCGCGTTTTAAGCGGAAGGGACGCCGGGGTGGTCACCATGCGGCAACGCGGCAGCTCTCATTTCTTTTTCCTCCCTTCCATCGTTCGCTTGAACCGGAATGATTCGGTGCCGGTTTCGATGATGTGAGCGCGATCCGTCACTCGGTCCAACAGCGCCTTGCAAAGCCGTGGATTAGGAAACACCGTGGTCCACTCGGAAAATGGCAGATTCGTAGTGACGATCAATGCGGCTCGTTCAGCCCGGTCTGAGATCACTTGAAACAGGAACTCAGCACCGACATCGGCCAGCGGGACGTAGCCGACTTCGTCCAGTGCAATGAGATCGTACCTCATCCATCGCAGCATCAGCCGTTTCACTTGGCCGTTCTGTTTGGCTTCGATGAGCTCATTCACCAACGCCGCGGCAGTGATGAATCGAACGCGCCGTTTCTGATGGCATGCGGCTAAGCAGAGCCCGGTGGCCAAGTGGCTTTTACCCGTTCCACAATCGCCAATCAAAACGACGGGTTCACTGCGTTCGATGTAACCACCCTGCGCTAGATCGCGGATCTTCGCGGCTGGGATCTGGGGCGCTTTCGCGAAGTCGAACTCATCCAGCGTCTTCAAGCGTGGCAACTGCGCGTCCCGGATACGGTTGGCGATGGCATGACGATCGCGCTCTTCACACTCTATTGCCAGCAGCGCTTCCAGGTAGCGCACATGGCTGTGCTGTTCTTTGACGGCCTGTCCGGCTAGGGGAATAAAGTTGGCCGCGATGGCCGGTGTGCGTACAGTCTTGCAATACTGCCGGATGCTGGCCTGTTCCAAGGCCTCTGTCCGTTGACTCATTGAATCACCTCGTGGAGCATCGGCGCATGACTTAACAACGAGTCATATTCATCCATTACCGGCATTGGCCTTTCAAACTGTCTCAGATCTTCGGCGAGTGCCAAAGCGTACCGCTGACGATCATGGGCGTCGGGCATGTGCAAAATATGCAGCACGGCGGCAGCATCGCTTACGCCGATGCGCAGCGCTTCTTCCACTGCTGTGATCAAGCGCGGCCACGCATCGCCGGCCGTCCCGGCGCGCACCAGCATAATCATCTCGCGCGTACCGTAGGCCTTCCCGTGGCGGCTTTCCAGTTGCTGCCAGAGCGTATCCATACATCCCGGCCAGCGCCCCGCCGCACGCCATTGCTGCAACGGCGTCGAACTCTTCATCGCGCCGGGCTTTTTCTCCAGCACATCTAGATAATGTTCCAGGTTCAGAATGTGATGCCCGCGTCCGTAACAACGTTCGTGCCGCGCTGCAAACTCCCCATCACGCCACACCTCGATGTGTGTCGGCCACACCCGCGCCGTTACCCGGGAGCCCGGATAAAGCGGCGTCGAATACCAGTTGGCTCTTACTTTCACGCGACCGTGTCCATCCACCGTGACCGGATAGATGGTCTCTGCGATGGCAAACCGCTCCGCTACTAACGGCAGCAAGTGCGATTGCTCGTCCCGCATGGCATTGCCGACGGCGGCTTCGCGACCGCTGATGATATGTTGCTGCGCTTCTCCGCAACGGCTCAGAAGCCAAGCGTTGAAGCTCTCCAGATCGTCCGCTTCCGGCACCGGCACCAACCAGTTGCGCCGGAACCAACCCAACTCCATCTCCACGCCGCCCTTCTCGTTACCGCGTGCCGGCTGGCAGTACTCGCTGGCAAAACCCCAGTGCGAGCGAAAAGCGATCATGCGTTCGGTTTCTTCGCGCCGGTAGCCACGCAAAATCTTCTTTACGGCACTGGCCAGGTTGTCGTAACGAAGCGTTCGAAAGACACCGCCGAAGTAAGCAAACGCATGCTCGTGCGCTTCCAGAAAAGCTTGTTGCGTCGCGTTAGTATAGGCACGGTGAAACGCCCCGCCGCTGTTCATACTGCGCATCGCGAAGAACTGCAGCTTCCGCGCTTCGCCACCCAGCTTTACCTGTGCTTCGAACCAATCCACTTGCGCTTCCTGGCCCGGTGCATAACTCTGCGGCACGAAGACACCGCGATGGGCTAACCCCAGGGCGCGCTTCCGTCCACGCACGTATTCACGCACGGTGGACTCGGCCACCGGATGCTGTGAATGTTCCATGCACAACCGAGTCCAGATACGCCGCGCGGTATGCCGCTGTTTGCGCGGGGCCTCACCGTCCAGCTCCAGAAGGCTGTCGATGAACTGCTTTACCGGCCCTAGTTTCGGCAGCACCCGCTCTTGCTTTTTCCGCTCCGGCGGCACCGCGCTCGCCAGTGCCTGCCGCACCATGCGCCGATGCACCTGATACTTCTGGGCGAGTGCAAGAATCGTCTCTCCTGCCGCATATCCTCGCCGGATCTCTTCAAATAGCTCCACCTTGGCTCTCCTGTCCATCCCCGGAATCTTGTCATCCAGGGTTGTCCAGGTGGGCCAAATCACTCCATCACGCTGGGCCAGATCTGAGCATCGAAATCACGTTCGCGACACCCTCAGCGAGCAAGTGATCCAACAACCCGCAGATGAGATCCTGCCGGACAGAGACTCTCTTACGGGTCCATTCAAGCAAGGCGATAAGGTCGTGGTCCACGAGTCACTCGTCCAGGGTTCAACATCGAATCAATGGACTCCAGCAGTTATCGAGAGCCTTTACGCGAACGATCAGTATCTTTCGTATCTTCGCCCCGGAGAAGAGAGAGCACAGAAGTCTGTGGAACAGGCATCGAGCGGCGCTATGCATCATGCAAGCCCCGAAGAACTCAAGCAGCACGGAACTGAGTTCGCAATTCTTGAGCAAAGATTGCCTCTTCCTCTCCGCGAACAGCTAGAAGCCGAGAAGAAGACACAAACTGATGTTCAGACTCGGGAGTCCACGAAAACGGCCGCGCGGCACGAACCCGAGAACGGAGTCGTCAGCATAATCGATAAGGCAGACGGCACCGAAAGAAGAACTCAGGTCGCAAGTCCAGACCTTCACAACGGAACCGATGCTCGGGCGAAGACAATTGCTGACCACCTGAAGGAGGCGTCTTCTCTGACTGGTCAACTGCTCGGGGATAACGCGAAGGTCAAACCAGCGACGCTGATCTCCGGCAATTACCGGGGGCCGATCGTTGCAGAGACTCCTGAGATTCTCCTGCAGCGACTCTCGCCGAAGTCAATGGTGACTCATGACAAGGACTTGTTCGCTGAAGTGCCAAAAGTCGGCGCGAACGTTGCGATCAACTACAGTAACGGCAACCCCTCCGTACGGCCAATCAAAGAACGGGCACGTGCCGTTGAAATGTCCCGCTGAAGCGTCGGTTGTATGGCAAAGCAGACAAGCCTCTACCGGCTACCGCAAAAACCCGGTTACCTTGGGGGATACAACTGGCGGGCTACGCTATGCGGACTTACTCTCCTCGTCGTAGTCAGCTGGATCGCGACCCAATTTATAGCGAAAGCGTTCAACTACCAGGCCGCCTTGGGCAGGCCGCTCACCCGTGTTGGTAAAGCTAGCATCTACCAGCCGTTCGCGTGGGTCTTCTGGGGCTGGCGGAACGCGACCTCACGTGATCAGCGGATACGCACCCCGCTCTTCGAAGGAGAAATGATCGTCTTTGCTGGCAGCTTTCTGAGTGTCGCGATCTTTTACGCTATTACGAATCGGCGGGCCCGTAAGTTATCCGAAAACGCAGAGGACCTGCACGGCTCCGCGCGCCGGGCCACGGACAAGGACGTCAAGGCTACCGGACTGCTGGATTCCCAGCAGGGCGTATACGTGGGCGGCTGGTGCAGTGAGGGGAAGGCCCATGTTCAATATCTCCGGCACAACGGTCCTGAACACGTTCTCGCATTCGCGCCCACGCGCTCGGGCAAAGGCGTTGGATTAGTTATTCCAACCCTACTTGCCTGGAGTGAATCCGCCATCATCTATGACATCAAGGGCGAGAACTGGGCCAGAACTGCCGGATTCCGCCACAAGGCCGGTCACCTATGCTTCAAGTTCTCGCCAGTCGAGATGAATGCAAGCTCCCGCTTCAATCCGCTTGCCGAGATTCGCCTCTTCACTCCACGCGACGTCAGCGACGCGCAGAACATCGCCAACATGATCGTTCGAACGGGCGAGGATAGTCCGCAAGAAAGATATTGGCAGGACGCCGCCGCATCCATTACCACTGGTATGATTTTGCACGTCTGCTACGAAGCATCACTGAATGGCCGGATTGCCTGTCCAGCGGACTTGTCGAACACCTTCACCATCCCGGGTCAATCGTTCCGCGATACTCTGGCAGACATTCTGAACTTCCAACACGATCCAGGCCTAGCTCATGGCTGGCACATGCCTCATGGTGAACGAACCGCGACTCATCCTGTCGTCAAGGAAAAAGCGCAGGAGATGCTAGACAAAGAGGATAAGGACTTCGGTGGAGTTCTCTCGACAGCCAAGACCGCTCTGACACTCTACAGCGATCCGCTGGTCGCTCAGAACACATCCGCAAGCGATTTCGCCATTGACGATCTGGTAAACCACAATCGGCCCGTCTCCCTATACCTGGTCGTTCCACCGAGCGATAAGATTCGCCTGCGTCCTCTGATCAGGCTTATGTTCACGATGGTGGTGAATCGGCTGACCGAGCGCATGGTTTTTGAAGGCGCTGAGCAGAAGAAGAATCGCCACCGGCTTCTGCTGTTGATCGACGAATTCCCCAGTCTGAACCGGATGGAAGTGTTCGCCGATGCGCTGTCGTACATGGCTGGCTATGGGCTGAAGGCGTATCTGATTACGCAAGATATCCGGCAGATCGTTGACGCCTACGGGAACAACGAAAGCATCGTTTCCAATTGCCACGTGCGGATTGCTTTCGCTCCAAACCAATACGAGACGGCGGAGCTGCTGAGCAAGATGACCGGTATTACGACTGTGCCCAAGGCCAGCTACAGTTTTAGTGGGTCACGTTTTTCTCCCGTCATGCAGCACGTGAATGCAAGCGTGGATCACATCGAGCGGTCTCTGCTGACACCTGACGAAGTATCCCGTCTTGCGCCGGCACGCAAAGAAGGGCAGGGTCTCTCCGAGCGAATTGTGGCACCAGGACAGATGCTCATCTTCGTCAGTGGGCATTTCCCGATACTCGGGACTCAAATACTCTACTTCCTAGACCCAGTCCTGCGTGTGCGTGCGGAGCTCGCTGCGCCGTCAGACTTCTACCAGATCGAAGGGGGATCAGTGATTCCACAGCGGGCAATCACAAGGACCCGGAACGTGATCAGCAAACCGGAGGTGGCGCCAGCCGACACTTCCGAGCTCACTGAGTGCGAGAAAGGATTCCTGGAAGAGCTTCAGTTAGAAGCAACTGGAGACTAACAACTCTATGCAACACAATCGTTTTCAAGTCGCGGGCTACCTTGCTGCTAAGCCGGAGCTCCGCTTTCTTCCATCCGGTACGAAGGTCGCAAACGCCAGGCTCGGTGAAACCTACAAGTTCAAAGGCAAGGATGAGAAGGTCGAGACTCACACCAATTGGCACCGGCTCACGTTCTACAACGAAATGGCGGACCTGGCAGTCTCATTCGAGCAGGGAGACAACCTCTTCGCTGAGGGCAGCATACAGCAGCGCCAGTTCACACCCTCGGACGGAAGCAAACGGACCGTTTCCGAGATCGTTGTCAGGAACTGTCACGTAATTGCCCCTTCGAGGAACGGACATGCTGGGTTGGCTGAAGAGCCGCCGGAGCACGCAAATCAAAAAAGTCATGAGTCGAATGAAGCTTTCCAGCAAAACTGGCCTCTTTGAGCGCGCTCTCGCTACAAACTGGCGGAAAGCGTCAACAATCGTGTTCATAGGTGCCACGTCGTTGTTCGGCCTATTCGCCATCACCGGAACTGCAGGTGTTCGGATCAACACAACACCATCGCTCCCAGTCGGTCTTTACATCAAGGCGGACACACATTCGAATCTGGTCGAGTTCTGCCCGGTTGGACCATCGGCTGTGCTGGCAGCTAACCGAGGATATCGAACCGTGGGTAACTGTCCGGACGGAGCCTCGCCCTTACTGAAACCAGTGATCGCCAAGGCTGGTGATGTCGTGGATCTCACGGCTGCCGGTATCAACGTCAATTCACAGCCCATCCCAAATACCGCCCCGCTATCAGTGGATACGGAGCGCCGCGTCTTGAACCACTTTCGATATGGCCGGTACGTCGTTGCTCAGGATGAAGTCTGGGTGGCCTCTTCCTACAACCGCCGCAGCTTTGATTCCAGATACTACGGCCCCGTACCGGCGTGCGCCATTCGGGCTCACCTTCGAGCGCTGCTCACACTGTGAAACTCGGCGCTGCTCTCTCAGTGTTTCTTGGATTCGCCATTGCCAGCGGCTCACCACTGGGCCTAGCCATTTCAATCCTTGGGCCGGTGATCTGGCTTCGTCAAAAGTCCCGCGCATCTGGCTACGTCTGCGCGCTCACGTACTACTTTGCGGCGCTGCACGATCTGATCGTCGTCTCGCGAAACTTCTTCGGACCAGAGAGCGGCTTGCTTGACGGCGTCTGCCTCTGGATTTTGTCTGCAGGGCTGCTTTCGTCACCATGGATTTTCGCCTGGTCATCCCGACCAACAGCAGCGCTCTGGCGAGTACCGCTTGCGTTGCTCACTTCCGTAGTTCCTCCGCTTGGCCTAATCGGGTGGGCATCACCAGTGGCCTCTGCCGGTTTACTATTTCCAGGAACCCAGTTCGCCGGCCTTCTTCTTGTCTTATTCTTGCCTGCTCTGTTGCTGAATAGCAGCGCCTCTGGCCTACTTGGTCTCACAGCCGCGATTGTGGCCGCTCATCTCGTAAATACACCCCAGCCACAGCCGCCGCGAGATTGGCAGGCTTTCAACACGAAGTTCGGTTCAGTGGGTCACCGCCGGCCCGACCTGGTCCGCGAGTATGAGATTGCAACAGAGATTGAACGCTGTGTCGCGTACTCGAAAGCTCGTGTCCTGATCTTTCCAGAGGCAGTCGCTCCAGTCTGGATCGGAGGCTTGCTTCAGAGCAAGAACAAAATCGTTCTAACTGGTGCAATTGTTTCCAAGCAAGTTCCGTTCGACTTCAGAGCTACCCTGAACGTCCTTCAATCCCGACAAACCCCAGAGTCAATGCATGCTCCCACAATGTACTCCAACAAAGTCCTGATCCGTGGTGTGCAGACCAGCGGATTCGACCAGCGCGTTCCAGTTCCCATCGGGATGTGGAATCCATTCAAGCGTGCTGGCGTCCCGCTCAATCTAACGGGGCTGGGAACGACGATTGTGGCCGGACGGCGAGTTGCCATCATCATCTGCTACGAGCAACTAATCGCCTGGCCCGTGCTGGCGTCGTTCGCAGAACGCCCATCTATCAGTGTCGCCGTCTCAAACAACGTCTGGGTGTCTGGCACGTCCATCCCGCAGATCGAGCAAACCACCATGCGCTCCTGGTCCTATCTTTTCGGAGTTCCCGTCCTATTTGCCGCAAACACGTAGGCTCTTGAGCCTTGCCGCGCCTCGTCTCCTTACAGCCGCATAAGGACGCCGCGCGCCAACAGCTCCGCGAAGTGACTTTCGACGTTCGCCGGATGCTGCGTTCCCGTCACAGTCACGCCCAGCTCCATGTTCAACCGTAAAGCCTGGTCGGTTAGATTCGCGCTCGACAAAAACATCCGCTCGCCATCTGCCACCAGGCATTTCACGTGTAGTGAACCACGCCTGCCATCCGCATCGGCGATACGCTGCTCTTCCGGCCAGTACAGTACTTCCGAACAGGCAATCACATCGTCGCCGACAGCACGCAGCGGGTTATAACCTTGAATGTCCGCTGTAGTTGCTAAGTCCAGGACTATGCGGATTCGAACGCTGCGACCCGCCGCCTCGATAAGAGCTTGACGGATTTTCGGAATGCGAAAGACGGCATAACTCACTACCAGCAAGCTCCGCCTTGCGCTCCCAATCAAGTCCAGCAGCACTTGCCCTGTCTGTCTTACCGGAATGACGTTTGAAGCAGGGCCCGTCCAAACAAGCTCCAGATTCTGCTCTCGACGCCGCTGTTCGGCCGCAATCGCTGCTGTCAGGATGGCTGCGGCGAAGGTCTCCACAGGTCTTCCGCTCCACCGCTTGAAGAGTCGAACCAGAGGTTCACGCCGTCCTTCGGGACTGAGCGCCCTCAGCGAGGCCAACACATCCGTGCTCTCGCCCAATTGCTGTGCCACTGAGACCGGAAGCTCGGAACCTAACCGGGCTGCTTCGGAGAAGAGCTCAAGAGTCCGCAATCTCAGCCCCACGGAAGAAAGCCATTCCGCGGCTCTCCACCGTTTCGACAAGCACCGACCGGTCCAGATAGCGATTGCCGCGTTCGCATGAAGTCTCAGCGGAAAAGAGGCATGCGTGGCATGCCGAAGCATGCAGCGTCAGACCGTCTTGCGGCGGATCGTGCTCGGCACACAATGGGTCGGAGGCGCACAACAGCATCGCACCCAGCGCATGCTGTATATGCCGGCTCAGCGTTTGCGGTTCTCCCAAACTGACCAGACCGCCCAGAGTTCCTTCGCTGTCCGGCGCTCCGGTATAGATTAAAATCCCGGCCGAAGGCCCATCTGCATCTTCTGGATTTTTAGAGTAAATCCGCTCGCGCAAACTGGCCGCCGAGTAGCCGCATTCCAGCGCGAATTGCCGCATCAGCGCATGCGCAAACGAATGCAGCAGGACAAAGCGAAGACCCGGGTATCCAGCTTCCGGCGACGGGATCTTACGAAGCGTTCGCCACTGTCTGTGCGAACGTGCAAACTCACGATCACGGCTCCCAAGAGGATCGGTCCACTTGCGAATTTCATCTTCCCGGAACTGCAAGAATAGCCCCTCGCCCCGGATCTCGGTTGCGGGAACCCACTTGGGCGGATGGCGGCTGATAGGAGCGCGGCGGGCGCGTTCCGATGCCGGGTCGTCGAGCTCAGCCAGCGACTCGATGCGTGTAAAGCCCATCAGCGTTCGAACTTCACGGAGCCGCTCGGCCAGAACAACACGCTCCAACCATCTCTTATGCTCTGGGGGAACTTCCACCTGGCGCGCGCGGAAATCAGTAGACCGCGCGATGCTGGAAGGGTTCGTCAGTGCCTTGTACTCCGGCGTCTTTAAGTCCGCAGCCTCCGGCATCGCTCCCGCTTTGCGCGTCTGAATCGCCTTCCAAAGCTGGTCGTCCTTGTATTGCGCAAAGGCATTCAGTTGTCCGGTCAGCCGAAAGGCTTTCAGAAAGTCCGGATTCTCCGCCTTGCTCAGCAGCCCCCAGTTGGCCTCCACTAATTGCGCCAGCCGGTCACCCTCGGTAGGTAATGTCAGAGCGGTGCGCAGCGCAGGAAACCAGGTATTCGAAGCACCTAGCGTGATCACCCGCATTCGTGTCCGGCAGCCATCCGGAGCATAATCGCGCAAGTGCGGCCTTCGCCCCGCACACGAAATCTCATACGGTCCGTCTCGCTCCAGCGCTTCCGCCATTGAGCGCCGGGCATCGCACTGTGTACACCGGACCACAAGATCGGTCGCTTCATCGCCGCTGCCCTGCTCCAGAAACTTCAACTCAGGGTTAGCGCAAGGCTGGCCCTTATGGGAATAATCGACCCAGGGAAAATCGTCTAAATGCCCGAACGCGCAGGCTGTTAGAAAGCGGATGGGAAGCGCTGGCGTCGGGCTCTTACTAAAACAATTGCGGTGCTGATAGCGTGCCCGGTCCGGACGGAATAGATCGGTCTTCAGTTCGAACAGACCGGAACTGATCGGTGCCAGCAGCCGGCAGCTTGGATGCGGACACAGCAGCCATCGTGGAAAGGACGCTACCGGAACTCCGACCGAATTGGCCGCGTCATCGCCAAACGATCTGCCTGAAGCTTCCTCCTGGACGCGCGGCGGAGCCATCAATTGCATCACCTGGCTGCCGAGTTCTTCCCGCACCGAAGCCAGCAAACGGTCTTCCGTAATCTCTGACAGGGGCTGCACCGGCCAGTCTTCTAACCCGGTGATGACGGCGGATAGATTAGGCAGATCGGCGAGCGCACCCACGCCATAGGTCAAAAGAATCTGACTCGGCCGTAACTCGCCCACACGAACGCTCATAGAACTTCCTCAGTCTCTGCGGCGTCCACCAATTCAGGGGCAATACTGATTCCCGCGCTTTCCAGCCCGTCCATTTGCTCATCCTGCAGAATCAGGTTGACCATCGGCTCCACATCCCGGAGCGAGTTGAGGCAGGTGAAAGGCTCCCATTTGCCCTGTCCCGGCCTACTTAACAACCCAAGCGTCCGTCCGTCGTTCGATTGTTGATAGCCAAGCACGCTACCGCCGCTGATCTTGCCTGCGCGAGCCAGCCATTCGTCAACGCGTTCCCGAAGTTCTGACCGTACAAGCTGAGCCGCATCCGCACCGCTCACCATGTGCGCGCGTTGGGCTATGCGTTCAATCGCCTCATCAAATACAGCTCGTGCGGAGCCCACCTGGCCCGCCGCCCCATTCGCATTGAATCCCGAATGCCGCAAGCGCACTTCCGAAATCAGCAGCGCGCTCAACCCCCGCTGCATCGCTCCTGAAGAGAACGGCGTTACCGACAATGCCTCCACATGCTTATAGAACGAGGCATGGTAATGCTCAAAGCTCTCGTAATGCGACAGGTCACGCGGCCGGGCCCAATTGAACACGGTGCAAACGATGCCAGGATGGCTTCGACCAACCCGGCTTGTAGCCTGAATATATTCGGCCGTTGTCTTGGGCTGCCCGGCCACTACCATCAATCCCAGCCGTGGAATGTCTACGCCGACCGAAATCATGTTGGTTGCCAGGATTACATCGAACGGCGGCTTGGTCATTGCGTCGAACTTCTTCTCGCGTCGCAGCTGATCATTCTTCGCGAACTTTGCCGGGTCGAACTTGACCTTCATGCGATCGAGCATAGGGCGAATGTCGGTGGCCGATTTGCGGGAGGTTAACTCCTCCACTACGCGCAGCAGACGTCGCTTTAATCCGCGCAGGTCACCGCGGCCGAGTCGGCTCTTCACGTCGTCATCGGCAACGCGACGCATGCCGGCGAGTTCCAACATGGCGTTGAAGTAGCCGACCAGAGTCATATACGGATCGGCTTTGATTCCGTGCATTTCCCACTGCTCCTGAGCGGCTGCCAGCAGGGCGACGTAGACGCGGATGAGAGCGACCTTCACGCGGCGTCCCGGAGCGCAAATGCCCAGGTACAATCGGCCGGGCGTCTTTTCCGACGGCTCGCGTTCAAGGCCGAAGAAGCTGTTGCTCACCTCCAGCCCTTGTGGCGGAAAGATGTTCACCTTCCGCCGAAAGACGGCATGCACCTGGTCGGCCGCTTTGCGCACTGTTGCCGTCGAAGCGATCACCTTCGGCCGGACCGTCTTCCCTTGCACCGTCCAGGAACAGAGATCGTCGACTGCCGTCTCATAGAGGCCTACTAGCGATCCCAAGGGGCCACTGATCAAGTGCAGCTCATCCTGGATGATCAGATCGGGCGGGCGCAGGGGCGCAACGCTCTCCGTTCTGGCGGAGGGAAGTCTGCCGGCCGCATTGTGCCTAGTCTCGTCATCCACATCGGGACAGCGATATCCGTGACGTTCGCAGGCGCTATCCACCTGGCCGAACAGCATGCCCACTCGTCCATTCCAGGGCATTTGTGCGAATTTGTCGACCGTCGCGATCATTACGGACGGCAAGCGCCGGTAGATCTCTTCATCCACCACCATCACCGGAATGCCTTCATCGGGTGCTTTCGCGCCTGTGAAGAGGCACTTGCCTGTGCGATCGGGACAGTAGATCAGCGTACGGCCGATATCGTTTGGCGCTTTGCGCACCACAATGTCGCGGCCGGGATCGATAGCGGTTCCGCACCAGGGACAGGACGAAAGCTGGTGGGGCGAACCAGTGCCCCCGCGTGGCGCGAACCCGCGATTAGTCTTGCGCGCCGTCTTGATCGCTTCGTCGGCCTGTTCATTGGTGTTCGGCGTCGTCTTCTGGCCGACCCACAGTCCCAAACGAAAGGGCGAGCGTCCCCAGCGAACCTCGTCCAGACGGCGCAATGCTTCGCAGGCGCAAACCAGCGCCGCAGTGCGTTCAAACTGCTGCAAAGTCAGTAGACGCAGTGTATAGCGCATCAACACGACCAAACCGTCGCCGCCTGAACGGCCCTCGATATCGCCCTGCAACCGCCGGATGGCAATCGCATAGGCCGTCAGCCCCAGGTACGCTTCCGTCTTACCGCCGCCCGTGGGAAACCAGAGCAGATCGCACACCGCGGATTCTTCGCCCGTGCGGTCCGAATGCTGCAAATCGGTCAAGCTGCGCAGGTTGATCAGCAGAAAGCCCAATTGAAAAACGCGCCAGCTACGGTTCTTCTCAATATCAATGACTGCACGATCGGGCGGCCGTCCATTCCGCACCTCCTCGGCCATTAGCGAGTGAATTCGCTGCAGATACATGGCTCTGTTGGCAAAAGAGAAAGCCTCGGCGGCCTTGCCATTCGTTGCAACCAGTACGATGCCATCCTCCAGACGGCCCAGGGTCTCCCGGCAATGCCGCACTGCGGCGTCCGCAGCTGGCTTGTGCTTCTGCAGATCCGGCGTCTGTGCTTCCTGCTCGCGATCTTCAATCCAAAGCCGGTAAGCGTCCACCAACGGCATCAGCTGCGCTTGTAAAGCCACTTGCGGCGTCTCGGCCAGCGCCTTCATGTCCAGCGAGAGACCATCTAGCTTAGAGAAATCCTCTTTCGTGGGACTGGTGGCTTGCCGCACCTCACTCTGCGGGATGACGCGGGTTCCAACCGAATAGGCCCATGTTCCCGTCTCGTCCGTTTCAACGTGTACGCTGACGCCGTGGCCCGTGGCGAACTCTAGGCGTTTGCGGTACAGCATGTCCAGCATGGCCATCTCGCCGGAATCGGCACCGCCTGCAGAACGTCTTAATGAACGGCGCTCAAAGATTGGTTCACTATCCGGCGAACGCACGGTTAGTTCGGGTTGAAAGACCCAGGCTTCGTCGCGGCGTCGTCTTGGTTCAACCTGGTTGTTAACCAGAAACAGCGTCACGCTCCAGTGATTGTCGTAACGGCGGATGCGCCCTTTCAGCAGCACTTCCGGACTGTCGCTGTCGATGCTTTGCTCAAAGGACTTGTCCGCGACAAGTCTGATAGGCGCCACTGTTCTCCCGCGCGCATACCGCTTCCAGATCAGCTTCAGTGTGCCGTCCTGCTTGCGCACAAACTGGCTGTATTCGCGGAGATATTGACCCCAGCTCGCTTCTACTTGAATCGCAGTGGCTTTGAGCGAGACGCCAAAGGTTAGTCCGAACGAACACGGGAACAAAGTGGGCGAGGAGATGATGCCGCGCTCGGGCGTGCCATCTTCGCTATTTGCGGGACCGGCGGCGGCAAGTTCGTCTTCCATTTCGGGCTGGATTATGCGGTCGCTGGCTTCGTCAGAGGGCTCATCGTCCTCTTCGGCTGCCGCTTGTTTGCGAGGGGCCAGCATTCCGGTGAGGTATCGTTCGCGGACTCGCGACTCGACGATTTCTTCGTCGGATCCACCGGCGGGACCGAGAAGGTCGCGATGCACGATGGAGAGTAGATCTTCGCGGATGCTCATAGTTCCATCTGCGCCAGAACCGCTGGTTCGAACTTTGACCGCTCGCCTTTCTTCTTGGCAGCGGGTGTTTGTTTCTGCTCGGCGGCGTAACGTTCGTGGTTTAGGGCGACGAGGAGATCGAGAATCTTAGCTTGGGCTTGCGGGCTGATGGTGAAGCGAATGCCCTGTTTTGTCTCGTGTAGACCATGGCCAAGGTCAAAATTCCAACCATACGCTTGAGCAACTCCGTAATCGAGCCTGGAGTGTAAGCTGCGAAGCTCACTTAAGCCAGGGTCTTCGGAATGAAACGCGCTATACAGCTTGGTGAGTCCGATCGTCCTTGAGTGCATCACTGCTGCCCTGACCGAGTAATATTCCTCGCCGAGACCAACAAGAGAGTCGAAGCAAGATGGAAATGGAAAGGTATCAAAGCAATCGGAGATCACATACCTTGCATCCTCTTTTGTGCGTGAGCCGTTAGCGACCGTCCACAGAATATGAATCGAAGACTGGACAACGGCAAACATTGGATAACCTGCGGTTGGGAACAACGCCAGTGATTTTGAAAGAACCTGTTTTGTTGAGACGAAAGTGAAGGCAAGCGTGTCGCTATTCACAGCTATTGCAAGGACACTGTCCCGACCTAACAGGTCAGCGTATAGATCGGGCGTCGGCCGGCGAAATTGCCACCAGTTTTTGCGACGTTCGTCAGATCGTTCTTTTATGTATTCGAAACACAAAGGATATCCCCGGGCCGACTCGAGTGCCATATCGCCAAAATAAATAGCCCACCGGGTGGCTATTCCTGGGTAGTCATTCAAATCAACGCCGTCGAGAAAAGGCTTAACAACATTCGCATTTACATGATTAGCTACCAGAAACCCCTTTGCTGTGGGTGCATCGATAACAAAGGTAGACATCCCTCCAACCTCACTCCCTTTTACACAGGCACCCTGGTTGGAGCTTAACGGAAACAGATTGGAGTGGACGTTCGGTGTCAAGTAAGGAGAGATGGCCGGTACTATACAACCGTTCAACCGACGCTCACCGGTCCATTCTGTCGTGCCACAAATTGTGGCGTAATAGACAGATGCCTCACCCGGCCAGGGGCGACTCGAAATTACCCAATAGAGAATAAACCTTTCAGTGACTTGATCGAGACCGACCTGTCGAGTATCTCCTTCAGCGATGCTGTTTGTTGAGAGCAATCCAAAAGCACCTGCCCGGTTCAGAAGCGAGCTGACTCTTAGAAAAAAGTAAGCTGAGTAGTCCGCGCTTCCGCGCTGTCCGTTTGCGAGTCGCCTTACTAGAAATTCACGATAGGGACGCCCCAAAACACCCGTGATCTTCTGACCTCCGATAAACGGCGGGTTGCCGACAATGGCATGAAATCCCCCGCCATCCCCAAAGACCTCCGGAAACTCCAAAGCCCAGTGGAAAGGGCGAACGCCGTTACGATACTGCGCAGTGAGAGAGCGAATTGCCCCAAAGTTCCTGCTTTGGAGTTCGAGTCGCAGTTCTGTACCAACCTCAGTCCGGTTTTCCGTACCTTTCAGCTCCATGCCGATCAGCGCATCGCCAATCCATCTCAGCGCCTCCGTTTTGCTTTCGGCATCCGCTAGCAACCGAGCTTGTTGATCAATGTCCTTTACTGTTTCGGCTCGAACCATCGCCAAAGTGCGACGCTTATCGGTGATGTCCTCCAGAGTCTGCCCGAAGTTAAGGTGTAACTGCTGTAAATCATCCAGATGGAACGCGTCGAGTTGCTGGAGGCTGACGCCGATCAACGAATCGCCGCTCTTAATCGCATGATCGAGGAACGTAAACGGCTTGCCCTTGGCAAGAGTCAATAGCCAAAGTGACAGCTTACACATCTCGGCCGCCAGCGGGTTTACATCCACTCCATAGAGGCAACGCTGGGCAACGGCACGCAACGCATAAGCCTCACGGGCTTCGGGCTCAAGCGGAATCAAATCCTCTTCCGGTCCACCCCGCGAAACGAATCCATCCGGGGAGCGGCGAGGCGATCCGGGTTGAAAAGCACTTGCTGATGCCCAGGCCTCCTGCAGACGGACGGCCAGATACCGCGCTGCCTCAACCAGAAATGCCCCAGAGCCGCAGGCCATGTCACAAACCTTTAGCTTCAACAGTTCCGCCGGCGATTTCAGGGTCCACTGATCGCGCGGCAAACCTTCGGCTGGTCCCGCATAAACCACCGGGTCCAACGTGTACTGCACAATCGGCTCGGTGAGTGACGTCGGCGTGTAGTGGGTTCCGGTGCTGCGGCGGTCCTTGCCTTCCGTCACAAAGACGCTGCCCGGGAGAATCACCACGGGATGACCCCATTGATCGGGCCGGATGAACTGCGCGAAGGGCAAGAGGCGGGCGAGCAGCGCTTCGTCGCCGCGACATGCCGTACGCAAGCGATCACGCAAAAGCGTGTCCACTTCTTTTGCCAGCAATTTGGTGAGTGTAGATGCGGACTTGCCAGTGGAACTCGCCAGTTCTTCCACCAGCCGCTCCGTACCCGCTGTGCGCCAATCCTCCAAACGAACCAGCGGAATCTCAGGCTCCTTGCCGCCAGCACCGTCCAACCCAAGCGTGACGCTTCCGGCGCGTTTAGCAGTGTGGTCGAGCAGGCTCTCGTAGACATGCCCGATGTCGGGAACGTCGAGTTCAAGGAACGAGATATTTCGCGGTTCTCCGCCTTCCTGCACGGTTTGTAAGGCGTTCAGCGCATAGAAGATAGTGCGGTTATCCACCGGCAGCGGGGCGGCGTTCGTCTCTCGCCAGGTGCTGCCTACCGGACGGCCTTCCAGGAAGGGGAAGCGGTCGGGATCGAAGAGCTGGCCTCCATAAGCGGGCAAAGTCAGACGGTCATGCCCCAGTCCGGCATGGACTGCGCGGAAGGTGGCGAGCAAGCGGCTCCAGGCATCGTGACGGCGCTCCAGCACTTCAGCTCCAAAGCGATCTGCTTGCGCCTGCAACTGTTCGCGCATGGTGGAGACAGCGTAGGCTTCGGCATACAGGTCGTCGTTGGCGGGCAAGAGATCACGTTCCTCGGCAAAGAAGAGGAAGATGAGGCGCATCATGACGGAGAGCGCTGCTTCATATAGGGTCTGCACCGGAACATCGGCGAGCAGTCCGCGGTTTTTGTCCTGGTCGGCCCGATCCAGGGACAGGATGAGCAGTTCGACAGCCTGCCGCACCTGGCGGCCAAGCTGTTTGGTGATGGCGCCCTGATTGTCCTCACTGCGCTTTAGCAGAGCGGGCAGAGTTTCCATCGCCGCGGCGTTGAACCAGCGGCGCGCACCTAGCAGCGCCCGGAAGGCGCGAAACGTGAGCCGTTCTTCCCACCACATCTCGGCGTACCAGATGGCGATGCTTGTGACGCCATCAGCCGGAGCATGCACAACGGCCCACTGTTCCCCATTCGTGACCACCGCCAACGACAGAGTCGTCTGACGCAGGTAGGCAACAGCGGCATCCATGGCGGCATCCAGCTTTTCGCCTTTACCCTGCACGAAGATCGGAAACAGCGAATGGCCAGGCGACGTTTGACCAGTTAGCAAATCCTCCTCCGGGGCGGAGGCGATCAGCAGACGGGGCGAAATCGCGAAACGAAGCGGCTGAGGAATATCCTGTCCCAGCAAAACGTTTGCCGCATCGAACTCCAGCGCGGAGGAAACAACGAACTGGACCCAGGTGTCATGCGCGGCTAGGTCGGAGGGAGATGCGCCAAGCCAGGCATCGTAAGCAAGCCGAAGATTGTTCAGGTCCGCCGGCAGCGTCTCTTCGGAAGGGAAGCCCTGCGGAAAGCTTTGGCGCAGGACGGCGGTACTGACAAACGGCCCCTGCACTTCGAGAAGCTGTCTCAATTCCTTAAAATCCTGCAAAGCCGGCGTTCGTTGGCGTGGAGGTCTCGGCATCTTGTTTATCCCTTCGCCAGCCGCTGCGGGACCAGCCACGTGACCGCGACGGGGAACAGGTGCTCCTGACGATTGGCAAAGCGCGCCGCTATCGCCGCAACCTCCCGCTCCATCTCAGCCGGAATGTCGCGCAGACGAGCGCGTAGAGAATCGACGTTATTTTGCAGCTGCAGGATCTCCAGTTCTTTGCGATCGGTGAAGAGCACTTGTTGCCGCCACTGCGGGGTGTCGATCTCGCCCAGTTCGTTTTCTATGCTGCGTTCGAGTTCCGTAAGGATGGCGCTAATTTTCTCCGCTTCTTCTTTGGCGCGGCTGGCAAACTTGCCGTCAAGGCTCGCCGCCCGGGTGCGCTTGCGACTTTCCAGTTCAGTCCGAAGCCGTTGCGCGACCTGAGGCCAGGCCTCAGCCATCCGGGCTTTCACTGCGGGGGATGGCTCGCTTTCTGAAGCACTTTCCAACCAGGAACGCACGTCCTCAACACCTTTGGCTTCGAATTTGCCTTCCCGGATTTTGCCGCCAGCGGCAATCAGCTCTTCGTGGAGCCGGTCGCCGCGCCCGCCAATGACAATCAAGCGCCCATGGGCAACCACAGCCGGTGTATCGAGCAGATGATCGGGAACGACGCGGGCCGTTACCCGATACAGAGAGCGATTGCTCTGCTCATTCCAGACTTCGGCGCGCAGCAACGCGAGACTACGCTGCACCAGCGGGTGATTCAAGTGCACCAGCACGACATCGTCGCGCCCGGCCGCCGCGGCGTGGTCGAAGGTGACAGGCCGAATGCGGTGGGTGTGCGGATGTTCCAGACCGGTGGCGCTTTGGGCTAAAGAGCCCCGAAACTCTGGCAGGCGAAAGACCGGTGCGCTGACGCCGTCCAGTTTCTCTGGAATGAGTGCGGGTTGATCCGCCAATTCCAGCGCGGTTTCGACCACAGTCTGAATGTGCGAAGGCTCAAAGCGCCAATCCCGCCGCGTTTCGGCTAACTGATCGCGCAAACGCGCCACGTCTTCCCGCACCTTGCGTTCAAACTTCAGCAATCGCCGCGCAGGCTCCGCATCGCGCTCCGCGATCGTCGTATCCAGTACTGTGCGCCTGCCCAGCATGGCTTCTTCCACCTGTACGGCAATCACCGGACCGACTTTCCCCAAATCCTGCCGAATGGTATCGACCTTAAACGCGGTATGCATCAGAAATTCCAGGTCGCCTTCCAGTTCGCCAGGCTTCTGAATCCCCTGTGCATCCTTCTGAAAGCCCTTGCCCACAAAGTGATGGATAAGAACTTCCTTGGCGCGCTGGCCATGGCGATCAATCCGGCCGTTACGCTGTTCCAGGCGTGATGGATTCCAGGGAATCTCATAGTGAACCAGCAGGTGGCACCAGTTCTGTAAGTCGATGCCCTCGCTGGCGGCATCGGTTGCAAGGAGAATGCGGACCGGGCTTTCCTTCGGATCATGTTGAAAAGCCGCTTTCACAGTTTCGCGATCCTTCGGATCCATACCGCCGAAGAGCATTTCCAGGCGAGGGCCGCCCAACCCTGCACGAGTTAGCACACCGAAGAGCCACTTTTGCGTGTCGCGGTATTCGGTGAAAATAATGACGCGCGTCTCGGTCCAGTGGCCGCCCGGACAAAGCTGTTCGTTCAGAAACTGCAATAGTCGCGTAGCCTTGGCATCGTTGCGGTCAACCGCCGTCCGGGCCCACTCTGCCAGTTCTTCCAGCATCTGCAGCTCCTGTTGGTCAGGTGGACGAAACAGGCGGCTAGCTGTTTCGAGCGTTTCGTCCGCCGTCTGCTCATATTGCTCGTCATCGCCAAATTCCTCATCGAGACGATCGAACTCACGTTCCAGCTGCTGTCTCGACAGAGAGGCAGCGGCGCTACGAGCCGCTTTACGAAGGCTTTCACGATGTTTTTCGAGCGTACGGGCGAACGCGGCGGGCGATGAGAACAGCCGCTTTTTCAGCAGCTTGAGCACGAATTCTGTGACGGCGCGCTCGGCAGGGGTTTGCGCCTGATGCTGCCGGGACTCGGTATAACGCCGCAGAACCGAATGGATGCGGCGCTCGTCTGAAGCCTGGTAGTCCACCTCGAGCGGGACTATATCGCGCTTCGCAAACCTGGACTTGCCCCAGTCGTCGACGATCTCACTTTTCAATCGGCGTACTACGGAAGTCCGAAGCTGATCTTCGCGCGGCGTAACACTGCGGGCAAAGCGCTGGTTATCGAGGAGTTCCAAAAGCGCCGTGAAGCTATCGCGATAGCCATTATGGGGCGTAGCGCTGAGAAATAGCTTGTGCTCAAAGTGCGGCGCCAGCGTGCGGATGGCTTCGGTACGCATGGAATCGAGCTGGATGGCTCCGCGCCCGGAGGGAGCCACATTATGCGCTTCGTCGATGACTAAGATGTCGAAGTGGCGCGGAAATGCCGATTCGCCCGGACGAGGAAGAACGTCGCGAAAGAGCCGCAAAGGCCGGGGCCGCTTTAGGAAATCAATAGACGTAATGAGGCGCGGGAAGTGCGTCCACGGGTTCACCTGTAAACCCCGCTTGCGGCGAAGCTCGGAAAATAACTTGGAATCCACGATGACAAATTCGAGGCCAAACTTGTCGCGCATCTGGTCGCGCCATTGAATCTGCAGGGCGGAAGGGCATACGACCGTCACGGTTCTCGCCCGGTGGCGAAGAATCAGTTCGAGAATGACCAGGCCTGTTTCGACCGTCTTGCCGAGTCCCACATCGTCGGCGATCAGGAGATTAGCGCGCGGCATTTGCACGGCACGGACAACAGGATCGAGTTGGTAGTCTTCAATGGTAATACCGCTGCGGAAGGGCGATTGGATCGCACGAGGGTCGGCAGCCGAGGCCGCACCCCAGCGGACTGCATCGAGGAAGGCGCTGAGCTTGCGAGGCGAATCGAAGCTAGTGGGGGCAGGCAAATCGGACTTGCGGTCAATAACCCGGGCACCAGGCTCAATCTCCCAAATCACGCGCAGCTCTTCACCGAAACCATCGTCTGCAACGCAGTTGAGGGAAACCAGGTGCTGGTCGGTAGCCGGCCTGCGAGTCAGCGGATTGGACGGCAACGATCCGGCTAAGACATCAGTAACGACAAACTGACGCTGACGAACGTGTACAAGCTGCCCGATCTCGGGGACGGTGGTTTGCATTCCGTTGGCAAATGCGAATGTCGCGCGAAGTACCTATTGGATCATGCGGCAAGATCCGCTAGGACGACGGGACTTTAGGGGCGCTTCAACAGCCTAATTGCCAACTCCGGCACGATTTACGAGGAGCTCCCAATGAGCGGACGATTTCAAGAGCGGCTTGGCACCTAATTACATCGACGGGATCCATTTCGTTCGTGCTGGGAGCTCCGTAGGATGCAAATGCTTTCATGCTGTTGTTGTCACCCCCTTCTCCAACGATCAGGCAGCAAGTAGAGAACCTGAGTACTTCGAGAATCCCGGATTCAGATGGGTAACCGGGCCGGTTCTTCCCGATCCAAACTAAGCTGTCTCCGGTTCTTATCCGCCACAGGTTTGGGCCGTCTACCGGATGCTCCGGGAAATCCTTTGTCCGAACCTTTTCCATCATCCGGCTTACAAAGCGACCGCAAACTTCAGGGGGAAACAATCGAAACCAGGAAGGCAGATCCTCCCAGCGATTAGTGATCGTCACATGATTACCGTCACGCATCTGCCAAAAATCGGGAATTCTGGCTTGGCCACCTGAAAACGGATCGCCAGAACGAATCCACAAGAGCAAGTCACCGCCCCTGCAAGGCCAACGAAGTGTTGTGTCAGCTCGAACGTATTTTGGCACCAGAGCAGGAGTCTGAGAAACCGCTTGCGGATTCTGGGATGGTACTTTTTCTTTCGCCGTCATCAACCTGTTTATCGGCGCAAGAACGCCCGAAGTTTAGGACCAACTCAAATTGGCAGCAACCGGAATAATCCACGTTATTCCGACCGGCATATTATTCCGATTCGGGCTGAAGCAGTTGCGGCAAACCTTAGCGATCGCGACGCTGACGATTTGGACAGGCGGAATAATCTCAGGCACCGGAAACGGTCCGATTGATTTTACGGGAGACGGACTTCATCCACGCCCGGTCGGAATATAGCTTCCGCATGCGAGTACAGGCGAAATAAGGCCGGGCTGTTTAGGCCGTGACTTCGGGATCTAATGCTTCCGGCTCGGGCGCAGAATCGTCGACGCGAGTATCAGGCGTTACGCTCAGACACTCTAATGTCTTGACCGATGAGAGGTCCTGAGCAAGCCCGAACGATCCTGCCACAAACGTGAAGGTTAGGTAGTAGTCACAACAGACGCACCAACTGCGGTCAGATGGCCACCAAGACTCTGGCGAGATACGAAAATTCCCGGCTTGCAGGAACCCTTGAAGCTCGTCAAGAGTTCCCTCGTACAGGAGGGGGGAACTCCGGTCGTATCACGAAGGCTATTTCCGAAAATCGAAAGAAGCACTTCTGGCCGCCTGTATGGCGTTCCAGCGCATTCACCAATTCCTTGCATTCGCGATCCTGCAAAGCACCGTCTGCGGGCCCTTCGATATAACGGGCCCAACAGCCCTGCTCCAATCTGCTATAAAACCAGCTGAATGTAGCTTGCGCTGCGTAAGGGGCGCCTAATAACGCTGCCATCTCAGACCATCGAATGCGGAGGTCTGAGCCCTTCTCTCTAAGAGCTAGCGTGTAATCAGTTAATCGCGAACACTTCGGAAAGCCCAAGATGGTTTCTTCTGTTGGAGTTAACGGGTTGTCAATGTAGGATTAGTTGGCGCAAAACTCGTGGAAAATCTTGGTGTACGTCGGAAACAAATCGGGCAGCAGATGTCGAACAAGATTGCCCTTCCATTCTGTTCCCGTGTTCTCCTGCACAGGTACTCTGCCAGTCCCGATCCAACGGAATGAATGCTCATCTGTGCATACACGCATGAAAAACATTGTCGCTGGTCAGCCCTGATGGGATTCTTTTTCAGGGCTTTCCGACTTTGGCGTAGCCTGCTACGCGCCTAGAAGCTGGCAATCTTTCTGATTAGCCTGAAGAGCCAAAGTGCCGGAACTTCTAAGGCCGACGACGGACTAGATAGTATTCCGATCGCATCGCGCGGCCTCACTGTTGCGTGACGCAAAACATCTCAGGCGGAATAATCAGGGAGTCGGAATTAATGTAGATTATTTCCGCGCGCGGAATAATCCACGGGATTTTAGGGGCGCTTTTCAGCTTAATTCACGGGAATCTAGGGGCGAAAGCACGGGGAAGTAGGGGCGTACTTCTATATATCCTGACTTTCCTGACGAAGAACCGGACTAGGCGCGCCAGATCTGTGAAAATTGCGGAAATCCCTAATCAGGAGCCGCTGCGCACGCTGTGCGTCAGAAAAAGGCTAACCGCCCCTAAAATCCCGTGCGATGACCGGTGTTGTTGCAGTGAAGATAGAGCAAATCAAAAGTCGATCAAAGATCCCAGAGGCCCCAAAGTGGATTCTCTTCATATGTTTTCAGCAACTTGCAGAGAGCGCAATAAACTTTTCGGGAGTTTTGGGCTGCTCGAGTCAAAACCCGATCAAACTATTACCGCTGGTGCTCTCTCAGGCCCAAATTGGAACGTAAGCGGATTGCGGCCTCTGGGGGTCAGCAACGCGGATCAAACCCTGCTGAACCGCGAGCCGGATTACCTGTGAAACCTGAGCGGCATTCCTAGCTTCAATCCCAAATCGCTCTCGAAGAGTGCTATTCCGCATTCTCTCACCACTGACATACTTCAGCACGGCGTGCTGATAGCATGCGCGCACCCGCTCGTCCACCGTCATTTCGGCGAAGCGCCGTGGCGCATAGAGCACAACACGAGTAGCGTTCTCCTCGACTCTAAAATCGGGAGGTGGCAACTGAAACAGTTCAACTGCCGCTACGATTTTGTCAATACCTGTACCTTGCTCTTCACAGATATGCATTCGCCGTAACATGGATGCGAGTGACTCATTCCTGGATCGGGGCGCGAAGTCGATGAATCGTTCAGGAGTAATCAACGGAGTGCCAGGATTGGTCACTTCCAAACGATCACTGAAGAGCTCTATCAGAGGCCCAGCTCCGGTTATCGTCATGTCCTGGTGAATGAGCGCATTTGCAATCGATTCGCGAAGCATAATGTCGGGAAAGACTGGAGCCTCTACCCGGAAGGCTTTGTCGATGTGCTCATTACGCGGAAGAGATGCGCCAATGAAGTCAATCAAAGAGGAGAAGCCACTTGCATACCCCCGCTGGCTATCGTGGCGCTGTCGTACTGTGTCGGCACGATTCTTGCCGGCATAAGCTACGAATCGAACAGCTTTACGGGCAAGCCGCGGGTCGAACGTACCCAAGCGCTTAGAGAACAGGATTGCCCCTAAATTGGTGATATTCCAACGGTCGCCGACGTCCTTGGAAATCAGGCGATCTCCTGCAAGCCGCTCAATGATGCCATCCAGATTTGCTGGCAGCGGCTGGGCCGTCAATTCGAAGTAGGCGGGATAGTCAAGCTTGGATGTGACCTCATCCTTTGTAACAAACGGCACAGCTGTACCCGCCTCCCACATGTACGGACGGAGCTTGTCCCATAGCGCATGTAAACGCGAAGGGTGATCAGATAGGTGCGGAGTGGCGCTTCCAATTCGTATGTAGGCCGATCCTTCGAATTCGATGGGGCTTGTCGTTGCCGCCGGAATCTCCAGGAGAATCAAATGCGCGTCGCCATGACGGATGTTTTGGAATTTCAGCGAGATGCTCGGTTTCAGCCGCAGCGCCAGCCAGAACTCTAGCGGCTGACCTTGAGAGACTTCCTTACTCGGCTCAAAGCTTGTGCCTACCACTTGATGGTTGGTATCTTCGATTCCCCAGACGACGTACGCAAAGTGTTGATCGGCCAATCTGGCAGCGTTAGAAAGGGCCGACACCACACGGCCGATCATTGCAGGATCTTTGTTGTTGCGCTTAAACTCAAACCACGACGTCTCCGCCGGAAGCGTTCTGAGTTCGTCTATCAGGGCGAGATTACGATTGATACTCACGTGCCTTCAAGCAATGGTACTGAGCGGCCACTGAAAACTTGCAGTCAGGCGAGCGCCCCTAAAATCCCGTTAGGCTAGCCGACAAAAATCGCGACTATTTTCGTTCCCACCCTAGCCGTTCGCAGACCCGTATAGCCACAACTTCGGCTATCATCTCTATTTCCTCACGACTGAGCGGGAGGCGGCCCAGTAAGCTCGGTGTGCCCTTCATCTCGTTGCTCTCCGTTCTATTCGGCACACCTTCCAGGCTACGTGCCAAGTCGCATAACAACGCGTCCACATCAGGATCGTGCTCCCGCAACGCTTCTATTCGTTGTATCCCATGGCAAACGGTTGAATGGTCGCGACCGTTGTAGAAATTTCCGACCGCCGGCGTGCTGTGTCGCCCCACTCTCGTTGCGAGGTACATCGCTACCTGGCGATTGAAACATGCCGGTTGAGAATTGCCCGGTATCCTCGTTGGACCGAGACGTGCCGAGACAATAGCGTCGATCTGTTCAAGCGATATCCGGACACCGGCGTAAGGATTCGGCCTGATCGAATGGGTTGCCAAGTCACGCGCTCCTTTCAACAAGTGCTGCACCCGGGCGGATGACTAGAGACTTGCCGTCTCGCGAAATCTGAGCCGGGCACTCAGGCCACATCGTCTTGACAATGCGGAGCCATTCCTCCAGCTTTTCCCGGAATTTTCGAGGACGCGCATACTCGGCGTTCCCAAGCTGCGCGGCCAAGCCAAGACCTCCAGAGAGCGGTACGTGCTCCTCGTCCCGAGCGGAGAAGCATCGGTAGGAGAGCCACATGAAGAGGTCCAGGACTGCAGGGGAACCGGACAAAACACGAACCGCATTCAGGTCGGTTGGTATCGGGTGATCAGAAATCTCGCGATAAAACTCGTCACTCAAGACAATTACATTCTCGAAATCGTCAGAGAGAAGCGGCTGATCAGGACGGCGGTCGTACCAGATCTGAGCCTCGCGCAAGAAGTTGAATCTGGAACGCTGAAAAACTCTTGCTGTGGCACGATCGCTGTCAGTCCCGAAGAAGATCGTGGCTCCGAAGATTCGTTCAAAAGCCTTAACTAAACGCCGATACTCAGAGCCGCCGCGGTGCATCCCGAAAGTATCGAGCATTTCGCCGGCGCTCTTGAAGCGAACAACCGGGCTTTTCTGCTGGACCGCTAACGTCGCCAAAAAGATGGGCACAATGCGATCCTGGCCGAACGGAACGCCATAGTCAGGGTGGCCGGTGACCTGCAGGACAAACCGGCCATTACGTCGCTGATAGACGAGTTGACCTTCCGGCAATCGCCGAACTGGCAATCCGCAAAGGACGAACGGACGAGAGCAAAAGCAAAGTGCTTGCTCGGCCTGCTCCCGCTTGATCCTGACGACCTCGATTCCTTTCGCCTTTTCGATCGTCCGCCTGGAGACGAGCAACTCCTGGTGGTTCTGTCGTAAGACGCTTCCAACACTCTCGAGCGGCCTCGCTCCAATAGATACCAGAGCTGGTCTGGGTGCTTGTTTTTTGGTCAATTCTCGCCTCAGGGTGCGCCTTTTGGTGCGCTTGAATGCGAGGAATTGGAGTCAGCTTCGCTGCTACATCGTTGAAGTTGTCGCCGTTACTACGATTACTAACTTAATGGCGACCGTCACGTAACTTGTTGAAACTGAATGATCGCTTTTGCCAAAACTCACCGCCGGTGACGCATAAGTCTTTTATTGTCAATCGACAGCTATATTGCCAAGGTTGATGTCGCGGGTTCGAATCCCGTCTCCCGCTCCATTTTTTCAACAACGCACCCCCGCTTCGGCTGCAGGTTGTAGAAAGTAAACTTGGATGCCTTGGTCGCGGTCAGAATACGACCGCAGACTGATTTCCGAACTGCCGCCAACGGCGATTCAAAGCTGCTGACGGCGTATTCGTTTTCATTCAAATCCACATTGTTTTCCAAGTGAGCGGACTGGGTATGAGCATCCATGTCGGCCTCCTTGGCGAGAGTAGCGAAAGAGCTTATCGTGACCTGGAAAGTCGCCCAATCCAAACCAATTCCTCCTCCAACTATTGTTAATTTAACCGGCCTTGTCAGTGTCTGTGACAGCCGGGAACAACCAAACTGTGCTTCTTAATCGACACGGGTCTCCGTCGCACCGCGACAGCGATGCCTCAACGGAGCTGCAGGCGGCAGCCGGTTAGGCCGATCCGGACCAGATCAACAACTGAGCTTCGTATTGTCTTGGCCGACCTGTTGAGCCATCCACTACCAAGATTAGTCTCGCGACCCCGCGGCTCCCGTCACAGAAGGACCGCAAACTCCGACTGCCGGATGCTGCCAGCCGAGACTCAAAAGTGCTGACGGCATACCCGTTTACGTTTGCGCTGTTGTCCTTGTGAGCAGAGAGTATGTGATCGTCCACTTAGGCCTTTACCGGTGGTTCAGCGGTCCTACAAGCAGACGAAAAAAGTTGAACCATTCAATTGAGCCGGCACAGGAAAGATTCTATGCCCGAGGGATCCTCCGCACGACTAGAACTCCGGAAGGCCTTGCCCTTAAGTATTTTTCCATATGAACCTCGCCAGACCTCTTGGCCGGCTTCGTCCCGCTGAGCTGGCTCGATGAGTGCCAACCACGCTCGAGGGCTTTTTGCATCGAGACCGGACGCTCTCGGAACGTACCGCGGGCCAATCCGGGTTTGCGTATCAGGACGCTGTCTTACGACCAGCCCAGCGTCCTGTGAACACCAAACCTGCTTCTGGCTGCTTCTCCAATAGCAAAGCAAAAAGGCCATCATCCGATCCAAAGATCTGATTTATTCTTAGGTGGTTGTGTAGTCGCTCGCTAGTTGCAAGAGAGCTTGGCGTTTGCCCAATCGCCGTGTCCGTAATCCATGCCGTAGGGGCCGTGATTCACGATAAGTCTTAAGGTCTGGCGACCCGAAATGCCTACGTTTGCGGTCCGCGCGGTATTTCCTCCGAAGATAACACCGCTGTCGAACAGCAGCTCATCGTCTCCCCAGAGCTGGAAGGAAAGTGCACCCCGGCCCCCCGTTTCGTCGTCAATACCAACATCGCTGCTGAAAGAAGAGCAAACCATGCCGCCGAGGTTCACATCCACCTCGGACGCGGAATGAACTCCCAGCCCTTTAGAGTACCTGGCGCCGTTAATAGAGAGCGTGTGACCGTCTCCGGCAGCCGTCTCACCGTTGCTGCGGTCTCTTTCTACAGGACCCCAATCATTGCGAACCGGAATGTACTGAAGATCACTGACATATCGCACATTGTTTTCCGCAGCTTGCGGAGCATTGGCGGAACTGATAACGTCCCGGAATCTGGCTCCCGCTTCGCGCAGCCGTCCGTCGCTGTCGAAGAGGCCGGACGAATAGCGACCCTGGTCGGATTGTAGAAAGTAGGTGGAGACCGTGACGTAAGGGTAATCGCTGCGGATCATGTTCAGCGCCCTCTCAACGTATGCGGCTTGCGCGGATTCCCCGACGACCGAGGTTTCCCAACCCCATTCAGTCAGCCAAAGCGGTTTATCGCCTTGACCGTTTGCCGCCATCTCATCGTGTATGCGACCGATATCCGTAAAATTGTTCTGCCATTGATAGAACTGATCCGGCGCTTGGTTTGAACTGGTGTAAGGATGAATCGCAACGAAATCAGGATAGACGCCTCGGTTGTAGAGTTCCTGCAAGAATTGCAAACCGTTGTAATCGTTAGGGCCCGAAGCCGCTAGTCCGGTAAGCCCGCCGATGGAAATCTCAGCCGATGGATCGACCGACTTGATGGCTTGGTATACGGCGCGATACCAAGCTGCATACTGATCAGGGTTCGGGAAGGGTTGCCAGGTAAAGTGTTCATTCTCTTCATTCCAAAGTTCCCATTTGGTGACTCGGCCCTTCAAGCGCTGGGCTGCGGATGCAGCGAAGGAAGCGTATTCGCCGACCCAATACGAGAAAGCTCCAGGATCGCCCGGAATTTGGTAAAAGAACTCGAATTGATTTGGATCTGCGCCGTTCGCCCAAGCGGGCGAGCCGACCAGCGTGACTAATGGCTCTATACCGGCGGCCCGCTGCTCGTCGACAGCCGCTTCAATGACGCCCCAATTGTCCCGCCCGCGGTAAGTCTGAACGTTATTCCACCAGACTGTGTTGCGGGCAATTTGCACATTGATCTGCTTGGCTCGGGCAATTGCGTTGGCTCGATCAGATTGGTAGTAAACGTTGGTAGCATCAAGGTGAGTTCCGAACTGAGTAGAGTTAGCAGCTCCCGCGCTCAACAACAATAAGGCCGAGTTTCTTATACATCGCATAGTATTTTTAGAGGGTATTTCGAACCCGCTATAAATGGTAGCAATAGATGTATTACGATATTTGCAAAACTATGTAAAGATGCATGCAAGCATAATCTTTCTTTTAAAGGCTCGAGACGGAGTGAGAGCTAAATCACATGGGAGTTGGGGAAAAGACGAGTAGGGGCGGGGGCTAAGGACTGCTCAAGCAGCGCGATGGCTGCTACGTAGTTCTAGCGGATGGAGGAGGGCTTGGGGTGAAGACGTTCTAGTGCCATGCGAAACTGATTGCCGGCTGGTTTCAGACGGTTAGCAATATCGAAGAGCCCAAAGAAGTACTCGGGAGGGCGATCTTGATCTAGAAAGTAAATGGACAACGAAACGTAGGGGTAGTGCTCGACGGTCCTTTGAATCGCATCTGCAACGAAGGCGGCCTGGTCGGCTTCACTGACTTCCTTGCTGCTCCAACCCCATTCTGTAAGCCAAATCTTTTTTGACTGCTGGCCGTAGCGCAGCATAATGTCGCGCACGCGCTCGACGTCTCTGAAGTTGTTCTGAAAAGGAAGAATGGTTTCGGGTGAACGCTTTCCGCAGTAGGGATGGATAGAGACGAAGTCGAACCGGAGTCCGCGGTCATAGAGTTCTTTCAGAAACAATGTTCCCTGCCGGTCGGCCGGTCCTGTCGCCGAGAGGCCGGTCAAGCCCCCCAGGCTGATTTGGGCAGAGGGATCAACGGACTTGATCGCGGCCTGGACCGCAACATACCAGGCGGCGTATTGCTCGGCGTTCGGGGCGGGCTTCCAGGTGAAGTGCTCGTTAGGCTCATTCCAGAGCTCCCATTTGGAAACTTTGCCATGGTAGCGTCTGGCCGCACGTGCGGCGAAATTTGCATACAGTTCAACCCAGGTTTTAAACCGGGCCGGTTCGGATGGAATTTGGTAGAAGTATTTGTCCTGCTGGGGATCCGTTTGATTGGCCCAAGACGGAGAGCCATTCACGACCAGCAAGGGTTCGATGCCTGCCTTCAATTGTTCGTCTATGGCCGCATCGACATCCGACCAGTGCCCGTCGCCGGGTTTTGGCTCGATATTGTGCCAGAACAGATTGTTGCGGCAAAGGGTGGCATGCACGATATGCGCGCGCTCCAGAGCAGCTTCACGAGCCGAGGCCGACCCCGAATTGGTGAGATCCATGTGCAGGCCGAACTCCGGCCCGTCTGCGCGCAGAATTGGGGCGAGTAGACAACAGGCGGCAAGAATGAGGTATCTAAACAATGACAGCGGACCCGGAACAGGAAGGTTGCGCAAGCAGTGAGCGGCCGCTGAGGATCTCACGGAAGCAATCTACGACGTAATGGACCTTCTCTTCAGTCATGTTAAAGCCGCTGGGCAGATTAATACCTCGCGGCGACAAGTCATAGGCAGTGGAATTTCGCTCTTGGTAGGCCTCGACTCCTGGAAGATCGGAGTAAGCAGGCAATTGGCTCAAGGGGTACTGAAAGGGCCGGGTCGCAATTTCCTTATCGGATAGTTCTGCCATCACGGTTTCTTTGGCCAGGCAATAGGAACGATCCCAGATCACAGTCGTCATCCAAAAGGTGCTGAACACCCCTGGAGGTTCGCAATTCATCTGGAGTCCAGGAAAGGCCTGCAGCGCTTCCCGATACCAGAAGAAGATCTGGCGACGCCGCTGGACTAGTTCCTCGATACGCTCCAGCTGGGCAAGACCCATGGCTGCTTGTAAAGCGGACATTTTGTACTTAAATGCCACTTTCGTATTCCACAACAGTTTCTCGCTGGTGTCGCGGCCGTGATCCGCGAGGTGCCGGCATTGCCGATAGAACTCTTCATCATCGGTGAGCAGCATCCCGCCTTCGCCGGTGGTGAGCAGTTTCGTGCCATGGAAGCTGAAGGTACTCGCGAGCCCGAAACTACCGGCGCGTTTCCCATAAAGCGAAGCCCCCAGAGATTGGGCGGCATCCTCTATGATCACGATGCCGCGACGGTCAGCGATCTCTTGGATAGCCATCATGTCCGGGAGGATGCCGTACAGATCCACTAAGATGACGGCCTTGGTACGAGGCGTTATCGATCGTTCGAAAGATTCTGCGCTCAAGCACCAGGTAACCGGATCGATATCGGCAAAAACCGGTATCGCGCCGACATAGTGAATGGGGGCAGAACTGCCGATCCAGGTGATTTCAGGAACGATGACTTCATCACCCGGACCGACCTGCGCGGCAAGCAGTGCGAGATGGATGGCCGTCGTGCAGTGTGGAACCGCCAAGGCGAATTTACGGCCGACATAATCGGCCAGAGCTCGTTCGAAACGGCTGTGATAGACGGTTGCATTTTCGTACCAGCCGTTCCGAACGGCGTCGGCAACATAGTCAACTTCTTTTTCGGTTATCCAAGGGCCCGTTACGGGAATGCGTTCCATCTCACCCCTCCTTCCTTCGAATGTGTTCGATGTGACCGCAGTTCGCTTTCAATGCTTAGACGCGGATCCGCTCTCCCGGTACTGAGTTCCCAACTCGACTGCGAAAGGCGAGGCTTCTGTTTTGTAAACAGTGAAATGGGGATCGGTAATCTCCTCAGCATCGCGCTGAGTTGTGTAGTAGTACAAGTTCAGCACCTTGCGATACTCTCCTTCCGGGCAAAGATTCGGCTTTGGCTGTCCGTGGTGAGAATGGTCGGTGACATTGAAGACCACGAGGCGGTTGAACACCGGGTAGATAGTGTCGGCGGCCTCGGTCATATCCCGGTTCCACATTTCCAAAGCCCCATTCCATTCTTGTTTCCAGCCATGGTTGAGGTAAAGCAATGCGTTCACCCGGCGATGGGCTTGCAGTTTGTGGTGCCAATTAAAGTCAGCGTGAACATTCAGAAAGTCTCCAGGCCCGCTGATGTGGATACCGCCGCCAATAAAATATGGATCAGGCAATAAGTTGCCTATTCCCGTCAGCGTCTCGAGAAAAAGAATGAATTGCCGGGAATTAAATTCTCGTAAAGCCTCTCTTAGAATCTGCGGCATTTTGGTTTCATCCTGCTGGAATTTCCTGCGATTATTCTTGTTATCACGCACAACCCAACCGGAATCATCCTCGGGATAAGGGAAAGCGTTGACAATCGAGTCAGCCAGTTCCGGCCTGAGAAAATTGTCGATCGTGGTGTGTGGAAAAGGATTTGCTGACTGATAGGCCGCAGCACCTTCTACCGCGACGCTGGCATATTTGGGATCGTCGAACATTCCGAGTGTCGATAACGCCGCTTGGCTGGTTGTTGCTGTCATAAATTTGTCTCCTTGGGTGAATAATTAAGTCGTTGTTTTCTGAATTAATTCTGGTATATGGTGGTTTAATAGTTCTAGTACTGAATACGATATTCAGAGGGCTATTTTTTCATTAATGGCTTGACTTTTTGAAAAAGTAGTTCCGAATAAAGACGAGAATCTAAACAAAACTCTTGTACTAAGAGTCGTGCAAGGGAATTGCAACCCGGAACTACAACGTTGTTTGTGAGATGTCAAGGCAGCTTGACCTCTCTTTGATCTCGAGTTAAGAGTTCTAGTTCCCAGCTGCCCTTGCGCAGAACGGATTTAACATTCATGAAAGTTTTTGAAGGGCTGAAGTGTGTCTTCACTTGCCTGCTAATGGCTGCTGCCTGTGAGAGCAGCGCCATGGGGCAGAATGGCTCAACACAATTCGGTCTTCATATGGATCTGACCTGGAACGGAGATCCAAACTCCAGAGCTGCCGCGATTTCCCGGGCAAATCAAGTCGATGCGGTGATATCGCGAAACAGTTTGCTTTGGCACCAGGTGGAGCCGCAGCAGGGAGTCCGCGACTGGAGCCGGGTCGACGCGGTCGTAAACGAATTAACCCGCGCAAATATAGAGCCTTTGTTCGTAATCTACGGCTCTCCTAGTTGGGCTAACGGTGTAAGCACGTCGGTTGACTCCTCCTACTCGTATGTTCCAGCCGATCCAGCCGCATTCAACACTTGGGTGGAACGGTACAAAAACTTTGCAGCGGAGCTAGCCAGGCGCTACAAGGGAAGAGTGAAAAAGTACGAACTCTGGAACGAGGAGAACGAACACTTCTTCTGGCGCCCCAAACCCAACGCCGATCAGTATGCTAAGTGGTACCGCGCCATCTATTCGACGATGAAACAGATCGATCCGGATGCCGAGCTTGCCCTGGGCGGCATGGCCGGTCTCCGGGCTTCCGGATCGACTGACTACAACGGCAATATGTTCTTGAAAGAAATGTATTTACGAGGACTCTTCCCGGACGTGGTTGCGGTCCATCCTTACGCCCTCCAGTCCCAAGCTCCTGAAACGACTTTGCAGTGGGAGAACAACTTCACCGACATCCAACTAATTCGAGACACGATGGTCGCCAACGGCCAGGAGGGTAAGCCAATGTGGGCGACCGAATGGGGCTGGGACACGAACCAGTTGGATGAGAACACGCAGGCAGACTACGTTCTCCGGTCGCTGAAAATGATCGCGGAACGTTATCCTTTCGTTACCGTAGCAACTTACTTTCTCGACTACGATCGTCCGCCCGAATACTATTCCGGACTATATGACGCAGCCGGACGAATGAAGGGCTCGGCATTGAACTTTAGAGAGTTTGCGGCTAGCCACAGACCCATCGACACGATTGCGCCTAATCCAGCAGTCGGCATCTCCATCGTTCCCGGATCGGTTTCTATAGCGGCCGGAGAGAGCACGCAGTTCGCGGCTTCGGTCTCCGGGACCGGCAACAGTTCGGTGAGTTGGTCGTTGAGTGGCAATCTCGGTGCCATCTCGCCAACCGGACTCTACACTGCGCCGATGGCAGCAGCCACACAGCAAAACGTGCAAGTGACGGCCATCAGTGCGGCTGACGCTAGCAAAAGAGCAATGGCAACCGTCACTATCAGGCCTGCAGCGCCAACCGCCCCGGCGGCGCTAACGACTGTGTTTCTGAGTGATTTGCCGTGGACCAGCGAGAGGAATGGCTGGGGTCCGGCAGAGCGCGACATGAGCAACGGAGAAACTGCCGCAGGTGACGGCCGTATGCTGAGCATCGCTGGAGTGAAGTATCCCAAAGGCCTGGGCGTTCATGTGAACTCGAAAATCCATATCGATCTTATAAACTTGGGCTGCAGCGTTTTCTCGAGTGACGTGGGCATGGATGACGAAACGCAAAATCGCGGTTCCGCTGTCTTTAAGATCTATGCTGACGGCGTCTTGTTAGCCGATACCGGTGGGGTGGTGGCGGGGTCGCCTGCGAGAAACCTCACAGTAGACATCGCCGGCAAGAAGGATCTCGTTCTGAAGGCGCTCCTCGGTCCAACCGGAATCGACTACGCCCATGCGGACTGGGCCGGTGCTAAGCTCAGCTGCCGCGCCAGGCAGTAAAGCATTAGCTTTTCTCGAACACGGGTGCCGGCGCTACCGGTCGGCACCCTCTGTTTTCCATCAAGCGCTTTGCACTACCGCCTGATTAACAAACCGCAAACTCTCATTAATTGTTCCCGACGCAATCATCTCCTGGATTGTGTTTACTCGTCGATATAGCGATCCGGCAACGTCCCGGGCAGTTAGCCGATGCTTTATAAACGAATCGCGCATCTGGCAAGCGCCCAAGCGGGCATTCCACTGCGGTTGAAAGGCCGGCAGATGCCTGCGGATTTTCGAGCAATCCACGCGGTAGCATCGTTTGTCGGGTCCTCCATTGGCGGCATACTCAATTCGCGCGCCGGGGACTACCTCACCGACTGTCGTTGCCAGTTCGGAGATCTGATAGTTCTCTTCGTTTTGGCCGACATTGAAGGCTTCGTTGAAAACGGCTGTCCGTGGTGCTTCTAGAACGGCGATAAATGCGCGGCTGATGTCTTCGATATGCACCAGGGGCCGCCAGGGAGTCCCGTCACTGCGAATCAGGATCCGTCCGGTTGTCACGGCATCCGCCACCATTTCGTTCAGAACCAGATCGAGACGTAGCCTGGGAGAAGCGCCGTAAGCGGTGGCGTTGCGCAGGAAGACCGGACAAAAGTCCTTATCCGCCATTTGGACCAGGGCGAGGTCAAACTCCTTTTTCGTCTCCCCGTAAATGGTGACGGGATTCAACTCGGACTCTTCAGTCACCATTTCCTCGCCGGCTTTGCCGTAGATGCTGCAGGAAGAAGAACAGATGAATCTGCTGACGCCGGCCGCCTTTGCTAACTTTGCGAACCGGAGGGCGGCAACGTAATTTACCTCATGAGTCAGCAACGGATTGAGGTTGCCAAGAGGATCGTTGCAGATGCCTGCGAGATGAATGATCGCGTCCAAGCCTTCGAGGTCTGCCGGGTTCACATCGCGCAGATCACGATCTAGCGTTTGTACTTCCGGGGGTTCGGTCCCAAAGTCGCAAACGCCAAATAAGCCCGTGTCGAGCCCTTTGACCTCATGGCCCCGTTCTTGCACCATCGGTGCAAGAACACGTCCAATATAGCCTTGATGTCCGGTCACTAAAACTTTCATGGTTACTCCAAAAAAAAGAAGTTATTGGATGGCGGCCGATGCTGAAACTCTCGAGATCCAGGCCGGCTCGCCGACGATGTGAGGTGTGGGAACGGGAACAATCAATCGCCCTCCCCGCCGCACGTACTCCTGCTGTTGCGAGATGATTTCGTCCGCCAAATTCCAGGGAAGAATGAGTACGTAATCCGGCATCTCTTCGAGAAGGGCCTGCGGCTCCCGGATCGGAATCCGTGAACCTGGCAAAAGCAGGCGTTGCTTATGAGGATTGCGATCGACCGTAAAATTGATGATGTTGGAGCCAATACCGCAGTAATTCAGAAGTGTGTTTCCTTTGGCCGGAGCGCCATACGCTGCTATCGAATTGCCGGCGCTCTTCAGCGAGCGGAGCAGTTCGAGCAGGTCATCGCGAAGATTAGTAACTGTCCGGGCCAATTGCTGGTATCGGAAAGGGTCCGTAAGACCGGCAGTCTCTTCAGCCTCGAGCATCGCTACGACTGCGGCTGATGACGGTTGCGGTGCTTTGCTCAGGAAGACACGCAGGCTGCCGCCGTGAACCGATTGATGCTCGACGTCGGCAAGCGAGAGCCCCACTGCGTTTGCGAGGCTGCGAATAGAGGATAAAGAGTAGTAGAACACGTGTTCGTGGTAGATAGTGTCGAATTCGCAGTGGTCGAGCAGATCTTTTACGTACGGGAACTCGAAAACGGCGTAGCCGTCAGGCGATAAACACCCGCGAACGGCAGTGAGGAAACTGCGGATCTGCGGAACATGCGCCAGCACGTTATTCCCGATGAGCACATCTGCCGAACCGAAACTCGCCAGGATTTCCGGAACTAGGCTTTCCGAAAAGAACTCATCCACCGTGGGAATTCCTTTCTGGCGGGCTACGGCCGCAATGTTCTTGGCGGGCTCGATTCCCAGGACAGGAATGCCTTCCGATTGAAAGTACTGAAGCTGATAACCGTCGTTACTGGCCACTTCCACCACCCGGCTGGACGAATGCAGGCCGAAGCGCTGAATTAGGTCAGAAGTCATGGAACGGGCATGCGCCAGATAGCTTTCCGAATATGAGGAAAAGTAGAGATAGTCGGTAAACAGATCGGCGGGCGGAACCAGATGCGTCAGCTGGACCAAGTAGCACTTTTCACAAAAAGAGACGGCCAGAGGCGCGGCAAATTCCGGTTCGCAGGCCTTCTCCGGTGGCAGATAGCTGTTCGCCAGCGGAGTATTGCCCAGGTCCAGGAAAGAGGCCGGAAGATCTCCCCCGCAGCATAAGCAGTGATGAAGATGCATGATGGCGCTCTTAGAAACCCGTGGCGGTCTTCTTCTCAAAAGGAACAAGCACTGGCGCGAAGCCCGGAGCCGGTGGAGCGTCGGCGAGCCAGGGCACACTTCCGGAGTTCCAAAGCTTGTTCAACAGCTCTACTTCGCGCACCGTGTCCATACATTGCCAGAAACCGCGATGTTCAAAGACCGCGAGTTGCCGCATGGAAGCCAGTTTCATCAGAACGTGGGATTCGAGCGTGTCCTCGTCCCCCTCGATCAAATCGAGGACTTTGCGGTTGAAAACGAAAAAACCGCCGTTGATCCAACTAGCCCGCACTTGCGGCTTCTCCTCGAACGTATTCACAAGTCCGTCTTCTAGCGAAAGTTCCCCGAATCGCGACGACGGGCGCACGGCAGTAACGGTGGCCAGTTTGCCCCGGGCCGCATGACAGGCGAGAAGGGCCGGAATGTTGACGTTCGCTACCGCATCGCCGTAGGTTGCAAGAAAGATGTCAGAATCCAGATAGTCGCCGACCCGCTTTAGCCTGCCTCCGGTCATGCTCTTCTGTCCCGTCTCCGCAAGAGTCACTGTCCACGAGCGTTCGTCCCGCTCGCTGTGGACCTCTACATTGCCTGAGTTGAGCTCTACCGTCACGTCGCGGCTGCGAAAACGATAGTTCAGAAAGTAGTCGCGCACCACGTCCCCCTTGTAGCCCAGACAAATCACAAATTTGTCGAAGCCAAATTGAGCGTAGTGGCTCATAATGTGCCACAGAATGGGGCGCTCACCGATCTCGACCATGGGCTTGGGCCGGAACTCGGTTTCTTCACGAAGACGGGTTCCTAAGCCCCCCGCAAAAATAACGACTCGCATTAAAAATCTCCCTGGAATTTTGGCTATGAAGGAAAGTTTTGTAACTCAGGCATGTTGGCCAGACGCCAGGACAACGCTGTGCCGCTGTGCTTGAAGTTGCGGCACGGATGAGTCCGGCGTGGATCTATCGCTGGTGCGCGTCTCGGCGGAGAGCCATGGTTCAAGAGGTTGAGAGCTCTCGGCGCGCGCCTCCAAAGACGCTCGCCTCGCTCCCATCGCCTCGGTGTGCGGCAAACGAGCAGCCTCTAGAATCCTCTCCCAGCGGTGTAGCCAGTCGTGGCGCTGAAGACAATTGACGACATTGTCCCTGCGGACTCTTGCCAGCAACTCGAGGTCGCCGTCGAGAGCCGAGAGCGACTGCCGCAGGTCCTTCGGTTCATAAGGAAAAGGAAGAACTGCGTCAGGCCAGGGAAACGCGTCCAGATATTCAGAACATCGCGGAGGAATCCCAATCACCGCTGCGCCGGCAGCGGCTCCCTCGAATAACCGGGGCATCAAGGCCTCGTCTCCCCCAGTCACGTCCAATTTATTCAGGCTCAGGTTATAGGCCAGAAAGTAACGGCTGCGCTTAAGTAATTGGGCGTATTTGCACCGGTGCGTTTTCCAGTTGTGCACCGAAAAATTATGGACTGTGTCGTAATAGTAGAAAATTTCATCTGCCGCAGCCAGCTTGAGCAAATCCTGATGGAGAACAGGAGAGTACCGGCCGATGCTCAAGAGATCGATACTCCGCGCGGGAAGGTTGGGGAACGGACAGAACTGATCCATGTCGACAGCAAACGGATTGAAAAGCTTGCATTCGCGTCCAACCGCAGCGGAAACAGGTTCAACGCTGACCTTCGTGGGAACGAATACCTGATCGAAATCGGCGAGTAGTCGCAGATCTCGACGCGAGCGGGCGATGTCTTTGGTCCAGACTTCGTTCAGCAGGCAGACAGCCTTCTTACAGCGTTTTCGCCAGTCGCGAATCTTATTGAGCATCGCAATCTGGTAAGGAAACTGAAAGACGACAAAGAACAGGTCGTAATCCTGCTCCACTCGCGCGGAGACAATTTCGGACCGGGGCAGCAGGCCCATCATCTTGCGTCCGCGGTTGAGTGAGCGCCGCAGCAGTAGACGGGATTCCGAGTGAACGCCGGAGATCGGCGCGAGGAGATCGGCGCTATCCATCTTCTGGATCGCGTCTTCAAATTCGTAGATGTAGCACTGGTAAACCTTGGCGTTGATCTCGCGCTGGGACAAGATCAGAACGCGAGCACGATCGGTTTCGCCAGGAGCTTGACCAGAGAACGGTGACATAAAACCTAAGACTCTGAGGAAGAAACGAATTTGCCTCGCTTATGGATTAGGCGTCTGAGGCAGGCGCACGGGCCGTAATTTCGAAGATAAGAGCAAGCCGCTTAGATACCCGCTCATCTTCGCCACATCCATCACCAGAAGCAGCGCGGGAATGATAAAGATAGCCGGACTGGCAAGTGAGTACTTGTTGAGCCGGACAAATGATGAGAACGGAACCGAAAGATACAGTGCAGCGCCTAGAATCAGGGGGATCAACGCCAGCGGTTGAAAGAAAGACAGCAGTGCTAGAGTAAATCCGCCGAGATAAGTCCCAAAACGAAGGACATGCCTCCGCGTATGCATCCGGGCAATCCCGTCACCCTCCATGTACCGGAAATATTGGCGGTACACCGCGCCGACACTCGATCGCTGCTCCCACTCGACGATTGCCTCCGGAACAAAACGAACCACATAGCTGCGCTGCAGGAATTGGGTATGGAAATACATGTCTTCCGAATAGTTCAGCCACTCAGGATAGCCGCCCGTTTCTTTCCATACGCGCTTCTGAAGAGCCAAGGACCGGCTCGAAATGCAAAACCTCGTCAGATTCCTCTCTGACTTGAAGAGTCCGGCCAGGCTATATTGGCAAGCGTCGAAAAGACTTCGGATCACAGGACGATAGTTCCCTACCGCGATGTCCGCGGTCTCAATTTCCTGTTGGAGCCGAGCGAGCCACTGCGGATGCAATTGGCACCCGGCGTCCGTGATCGCGATGAACTCAAATTTAGCGGCAGTGATGGCGAGATTACGGCCGCGCGCGATATTACATGGTTCGACGATCAGGCGAATCGGCAGCGACGAGTAGCTCAGAATAACCTCGACGGTTCCATCGCTCGAGCCGCCATCGACCAGAACGATCTCGTCCGGCTGCTGCGTTTGAAGCAAGATGGAATCGAGGAAACGCCCGATCGACGAAGCTTCGTCTTTTACCGTGCTGATAAGGCTGATTGCCATGTAGAGTAAGCCAAATGAAGCTGCGAGCCGATCGCGTCCCAGCTGTAAAGGTTGCGGACCAGTTCAAAGCCGGCTCTGCCGAGACGCCGCCGTTCTTCGGGACTGCCCAGCAGGAAATCGAGGGCCGATGCAAACTGGCGGGGATCGTCAGCGATCAGAATGTTTTCGCCATGCCTTACGTCGATCCCCATGCAGCCGATGGAAGTAGAGATAACGGGCAGTCCATGCGCCATGGCATCGAGAATTTTTATCCGGGTTCCGCTGCCGATTCGCAATGGCGCGACAAACACCGATGTCCTTTCCAGATACGGCTTCACGTCTGGGACTTCGCCCGTAACCGTGATCCGGTCGCCGGCCAGTTCAGCGGTCTTCGGTCCTGCGCCTTTCCCGACGATCCAAAGATGTCGATCGGCCGCTTCGACCCGCGGCCATATTTCTTTGCAGAAATAATTCATGGCATCGACATTGGCGACGTAACTCATCAGGCCGGTGAAGGTAACTTGGCCCGGCTTGCCGCCGGCGCTTGGTTTAGCGTCCCATTCGGCGGCATGAATGCCATTCGGGATAACCACAGTTCTCTGGCAGTACGGCGACAAAGTGGTTTCATCCTGGCTTGACGTGGCCAGTACCAGATCCACTTGCTTGCAAAGGCTCTGTTCATAGCGCGCCATCTTGCGCGCCTGCACTCGGAAGAATAGCCGCCGGAACGGGTTTGTTTCAAAGGCGGCGTTCGCGCTAATAATCGTGCTTTCAACGTTGTGCTGATCGAGCACCACCGGCTGATCCGGGCCCAGGCTGAGCAGGTACTGTCCACCGTAGGGGAATTCCGCTTGTACCAGATCTGTTCGTGCCGCCAATTCGCGCACGGCTTCGGCCAGGGCACGGCTGCGATAGATCCGCACCAGATAAGGTTCCCGCCAGAAGAACGACGCCACCAAGTCCCACGCCCGCCGCAGCCGGGAACGCCGATGCCTGATGATGCGCACACGGCACACCCTCTCCAGCTCTGCTACTTCTCCACGTGAGGGATCGCGATCAGTGAGCGAAAGAAGCGTCACCCGGTGATGGCGAGCCAGTTGTCTCAGCAAATTGAGAACGCGCAGGCTGGCGCCGTCCCTGGCGGGAAGCGGGAACTGCGTCGAAATCAGCAGAATGCGCATGGGCAAATAATTGGGAAAAGTAGACGGCCGGAATCTCAGCCGAAATCCGCGCGGACCGGGAAGGCCTGGGCTGCGGTATTAGAATCGTTAACGGAGCCGGCAAGACAAGCACGATAGACGTCCCGGAGCTGCAACGCCACCGCCTCCCAGGTAAAGTCCTGGGCGCGGCGCAATCCACGCTGCCGGTACTCTTGCGCGGCCCCGGGATCGTCGGCAAGAAACTGAATAGCGTTCGCTAACAGCTCGGGACGCTGAACCGGAATGAGAATGCCTGCCGAGTCCACTCCGTCCCGGATACCCGGAATATCTGTCGCGATGACAGGCAGCCCGCATGCCATGGCTTCAATCGTGGCCTGGTTCCAGCCTTCCCGCATAGATGTCAGCACCAGCGCGTCGGAGGCCTGATAGTGGAAACACATTTCCGGCTGGGTGGTGTGTTCGATGAAGCGGGCGGGTATGTTCGCCTCCTGCAGCAGCTGCTCCACCTGTTTCCGCAACACTCCCTGGCCGATGATAGTGACTTCCACTTTCCTGCCACGGCGCGCGTAGGCGCCGATGCCTTCAGCCATGGTGATCGGGTCCTTGTCGGGCCAGAGGCGAGAGACCACCAGAATGCGGAAAGCGTCGCCGCGCCCGCGCTGACGGCCCATGGCCGGAAAGAAAACCTTCGGATCGAAGCCGTTCGGCATCACGGAAAGAGATTCCCTCGGAACCCCCGAACCCTCCAGCTTCTGCAGGCTGTCCTGGTTAGCCGCCAGCACAGCGCGTGTGTTCCGAAACCCGACGCGACGAAGCTTCTCTTCTATCCAGCGCCCTTTTCGAGGACCATGATCCTGACTCACCATCGGCAAGTTCTGCCTGCGTGCCCGTAGGGCCGCGGCGCCATACATAAGATGCAGGGAGCACGAACCGTGGAAGTGGACGATGTCCATTTCGTCAGCGCGGATGGCCTTGAGCATGGCCCAACTGATTTGCCGGCCGAAGCGATTCGTCACCGGAAGTGAGCGCGGTAATTGCAAGCAGCGATGGAAGTGGATCTCGACGCCTTCAACCTCGAGAACACGCGGCTTCGATGAAGTTAAGAGATGGACCACAGGCCGGTCGCCTTGCCGCAACTGTGCTGTGGCAAGGTTGGGAAGAAAGTAGCGGACTTTGGTGCCCCAATCGTCGTCGCAGTGGCCGAAGATATCGAGCGCGATAGGTTGAACGTGACAGATCCGAAGTGACGATTGCTGCATAATGCTTTTTAACGCAGTACCCGGGAATGTCGAATGCGACCCGCTTTTTCCGCGATAAATTGCCACAGGATGGTTGTCTCCTGAATCCGTAAACACCAGCTGGCAGCAAAATAAGTACCGGCTCCGGCTGTTAGCCACGCCAACAGTAAAGTTAACTCCAGTGGCGAGCGGGGCAGAACTTGCCAGTGAATGAAGCTGTAACGAAAGCCTTGGAACACCAGAAACATTGCTGTACAAGCGGCTAAGACCTTGCCCAGCCGGAGCCCCATGGCAGCCAGTGGAAGTCCGCCAATACGGCGGCGAAAAGCGATAACCAGCAGAACCAGCTGAACCGTGGCGGCGATCGAGTTTCCAAGCGCCAGGGCCTTGAACGAGAAAAACGGAATCAAGAGGACGTCAACCCCAATCTGGAGCGGGAGCATAAACGCGGTCAGCTTCAAAAGAAAGCGCGTTTCTTGCAAGGCAAAAAAGATGAAGGTAACTAGGCTCCTCGCACAAACCGGAAAGAGCCCGAGCGTGAAGCTGGCCAGAGCGCCGGAAGTGCTGTTGACCGAGGACGCGCTGAAGGCGCCGCGGCCCAGCATCAGGCCGACCACCTCCGGGGACAGGCAAACCAGCAGGATGGATGCCGGCAGAACCGCAAAAGCCGTAAAGCTCAGGGCCCGCTTGGCCTTTTCCCGGAGCGAAGGCCAATTCTTTGCGGCCACATCGGCCGCAAACAGCGGGAAGACGATGGTGGAAACGACTATGGTGAAGATCTGCTCCGGCACCGTAAAGATCCGATAGGCGTACTGCAGGTACGAGATCGCGCCCTGCGCCAAATTGGAAGCCAGATAAGTCTCGATAAAAGCATTGAAATTGCCAAGCAGTAGAGCCAGCAATACGGGCAGCGCGAGTTTGGCAATGCGCCGGTTCTTGTGCCAGTTGGCGGCTACCGGGCGAAAGGGATTCTGCCACAGCTGCCAGCGGAGCGGTATGCTGCGAAAATTCGGCAGCAGAAGAGAGCACTGGAAGAGCGCGCTCACTAACAATCCCCACGCCATCGCTTCGACGCCCAGATTGCGGCCCAGCGCGATTATGAACACGATCATCACCACGTTGTAGACCACGGGAACAAAGGCGGGAACGAGGTATCGCTGAAAAGTGTTAAGAATACTCTTGCCCAGCCCAGTGAGACCGCCGAAGACTATGATCGGCGCCATAATCCGCATCAGCCGCACCGTCAGCGCGAAGGTAGCGGGCGGCAGTCCCGGCGCCAGGAAGTGGATGATGGGCTCAGCCAGCAGCATCATCAAGAGCGAAACCACAATCAGCGTGGTACTCATTAGCGACAACACCGAAGTCGCCAGACTCGAGCCGCGCTCGTCGCCTTCCAACGCGAGTGTCTCCGTAAAGATGGGAACGAAACAGGTTGCCACAAAAAAATTCATCAGGCTGTTGAAAATAATGTCCGGAACTCTGAACGCGACGAAGAACGCGTCCGTCTGAGGTCCTACTCCAAAAAAACCGGCGATCAGGGCCTCTCGGACCAAGCCCAGCAAGCGGCTCAAGATCGTAATGGCTGCTATCAAAAAGGCCGCTCGGGCAAATCGATGGCGCACAGGCGATGACGGCAACTGTCTTACTTCCTGCCTCCCTTCTTCCTGATCGGCTTCGGCGATCAATGCGCTACCTGTTTCTGTTCCGTCATCGATAAGTTCACACGCTTGCCGCCAACTGCTCAAAGGTAGGAGTTAACGCAAAGGCACTGCCGACGGCAGTTTGAAATGCTAGCGTGCTGTAGGTGTCATGGAACCTGCTCAAGTTCTTGCCGAGCTTTCCGGTTAGATCAGGTTCAGCGGCGAATCGCTTTAATGCGTCTCCCAGAAGCTTAGGGTTGGCGCAGTCAACCGTGACGCCGAGATGATGCTGGCGCACGAGGTGGCCGAGCAGTCCGAAATCGTGCGTGATGACCGGTGTTCCGACCGAACAGGACTCGAGCAGGACGCGCGACATGCCGTAATGCGCCGGATATGCCAGAATGGTCGCCGCAGATTCTGCTAATACTGCGAGCCCTTCCTGCTCGTTATGCAAACGCAATCGCAAATGAAGTTGCGCGCCGGCCGCTCTCATTTGGTCGACATTCCAGTCGAGAGTAGTAGCAAATTGGGGATCCACGGAACCCGCAAGCGTCAGATGCGTGTTGGGCGCATGCTCGCAAATCGCGCGGGATACTAACTCGATGCCTTTGCGCGGCGCCAGAGATCCGTAGATACACAGGCGCGAGGAGTGCCGTGCAGACGTTTTGTTCGATAAACGAGCAACTGGCGGTTCCGGAAACCACCGCACGGAAGCACCCGGCCGCCGTCTATAAATTTCGGCCGCCTCTTGATCTAGAAAGAACAGGGTATGGACGTCCGGTCGTGCGCGGCAACGCTCCAGATTCCATCGCAGAAATCGCGCTCGCAACCGTTCACGAGCTGACAGCGCTGTTTGAAAGCATTTGCGGTAGTGGTCGCGAACGAAGAAAATACAGAACGAAACCGGCGCCGGGAAGGGTCGCCTTCTTCCGGCGAACCAACGAATAACTGGATCGCCGTAGAGGTTCACTATGTGATCAGGGCGAACGCTCGCCGTGACCTGCTCCATCAGATCGAGTTCTTCAGCGGCGAGTCTGGCATGCTGCGGTGTCAGCGGCTGATCGAGTCGAACCGCCGGACGCCCGGAACCCAGAGATATCTGGTTAGCAGGCAGGTCAGCAAGCTCTTCAGCCACTTCACCAGGGCAGGCGATACTGATCTTCGCGAAGGGAGCGAGCGCCATCGCAAAGTGGCGCAAGTATCGCCCGTGATGTCCGCCGCAGTTCCAGTCGAAGAGAAGAATGTGCATGTAACTAGCGGCTAATGCCAATAACGACCAGGCGTCACCGGTTGCGAGCGCCCTTCGCTGGACTCTCGATCGACCAGCCAAATGGTAGCCCCCACGACTGCCACAAAAGGCGTCAGGTTAGGCGACGTGATCATCGGACCGAAGAACGAGATGACAACCAAAGCCGCCAGACAGGCCAGGAGCCCAAGCGTCAGGACCCTGTTTTCAGCTGACCCTGATTGGCTTCGAAGAAACTGAAAGCCCCTCTGGAAAATCATAATGATCATGGTCAGCAAAAAGCCAAGACCTATCAAGCCCATCTTGACGGTAGTCCATACATAGCTGTTGTGGATATAAATGTCGTGACTCCAATAGCCCTTCTTGGTGCCCTCCCTCTCGTATTCGGGGCTGAAAAATACTACTCTCGTTCCCAGTCCATTCCCCACGATAGGGTGAGAGCGAATCAGATCAAGCGACGATCTCCATTCGCGAAACCGATGCTGTGCGGAGTCGTCTTCCCGGAAATCTTCAATTGAGGCGAGGCGCTCCTCAAGTGCAATCAGCGGGCGGAAGAGCTCCGGCTTCACAACCCACGCCGCCGGTATCACTGCCGCCAGAACTAAAAGCAACGTGAGCCCGGACCAGAGGAGGTGTTCAATCGCTTGGCTTCCGAGCCAGAAAAGAATAATCGCCAGGCCCGCTGCCAATCCGAGAAACGCGCTGCGCTGAAACGTGACCACTAGTGCGGCGAACGAAACAACCATTCCGGCAATCATCGCAGCGCGATACCGGTTGGCTCCCAGATACAAGGCGGCCGACATGAGGCAGCAGAAAAGAAGGTAACTGAACTCTACGCTCATGATACGAACGTAGCCACCGTTAAACGTTCCTACTGTGCCTTCTCCTTTCGCAAAGAGCACCAGGCCTTGTATCGATATCACAAAACACATGCCGAACGTAACGATGAGTACCCGTTTAAGCTGCCTGACTCGCAGTGTCTGCACGATTAGGAAGAACCAGAGGTATTGCACCAAAGGCCGTAATTCGAGCAGGCTGTCTTTGTAGGGCAAGCCGCGCCGGATGCCTAAAAATGCGGACAGGAATGCCCAGGCGATAAAGAGAGAAAGAACAATTTTGAAAGTGCGGGTGTCGCGATTCTGTAGCTCGCTGGACTGAACCCATTGGTCGGCAAAGACGGATCTCAGAACGAAGCCGGTGAGCCCGAGCATTAGAATGACATCGGGAATCTTGAGTCCACCCCCGAACAGAGGAATCGACCACTCGAATAATTCTTCGCGCTGGAAAAGCACAACGGCGCTCATCAGAACGATCAGTGCTGCTTCCGTCGAGAGCAACATGACCGCAACAGCCGCCACACCGACGATGGCCGCCAGCGGAGCAAAGTACCCGAAAACACCACTGACCGCTACAACTCCATAGCCAACCAGCACGCCCGATAGGATGAGTATCGCCCAGCGAAACGATGTTTTACCAATTGCGTTAGAAATGTACACGGGGTAAGAAACTGCTCGTTTACGGAGTGACGCGCTTGTCGGCGCGCATCATGTTGCGAAACAACGTGAGTGATTTCCAGGCACGTATGCCCGCGAGTGTCAGAGCAAACTTAAGCCCCGAAGATCGCTCACGGTAGTTTTTCTTGCAAAACAACTCCATCGATTCGAAGAACGCTCCAATCATGCGGCTGCTGCTTTTCTTGCCGGCCCGCCCCTTCAAATGAATGACCGTAGTTGTGGGATCGTAATAGATCTTCCAACCGTTCTTGCGGAAGCGATAGCACCAGTCGAGGTCTTCCATGTACATGAAATAGTCTTCGTCCAGCAGCCCGGTTTCTTCGATTGCTGCCCGCCGCACCATCATGAAGGCGCCATTGACAGCGTCTACTTCAGCCGTCTCGTTCTCCGGTAGGAAGGTCAGGTTGTACCGAGCAAAGATCCGCGATTTTGGAAACAGGGCAGCGAGCCCCGTTGCCCTGAAAAATCCGTCGAAAACAGATGGGAATGACCGCCGGCAGGCAAGATCCATGGTCTCATCCTGCTTAACCAGCTTGCAGGAGACCACGCCGGCCGAAGGATTTCGCCGAAGAAAAGCGATCGTCTCGCTAAATGCTCCGTCCTGAACAATGGTGTCCGGGTTCAGTAACAAAACGAACTCTGCGGCTGCCGCCTGGCGAATCGCTGCATTATTCGCTTTCGAAAACCCCAGATTCTCTCTGTTACAGATCAGGTGAACAGGAGGGAACTGCTCCGCTACCATTTCCGCACTGTTATCGGGAGAGTTGTTGTCGACCACCCATACCTCAAAGTCGACGCCCTGGGTCGAAGAATAGATCGACCTAAGGCACTGCTGCAAATCGTCAGAAGTGTTGTAGCTGGCAATAATAACGGCCAGCGTCATACCGCGCCTCGTCCGGTGAACACTACAGGGATAGTCTTCAGGAGCAACTCCCAATCGAGCCGCAAAGACCAGTTGTCGATGTAGTACAAGTCCATCTTTACGCGGTGATCGAACGTTACGTTGCTGCGGCCGCTTACCTGCCAGAGCCCGGTAAGGCCAGGGCGAATCGAAAATCGCCGCTTTACCGAAACGGTGTTGATGCGCTCGAACTCCCATGAAAACAAAGGTCTCGGCCCGACCAGGCTCATGTCGCCAACCAGGATGTTGATCAGCTGCGGTAACTCGTCAATACTTGTGCGGCGCAGAAGACTCCCCAGGGGGGTGATTCGCGGATCATTCTTGATCTTGAAAGCAGCGCCATTCTCCTGATTGAGATGCACCACGGTCTCCAGCAGTTTATCCGCGTCCTGCACCATGGATCGAAACTTATAAATACGGAATGGCCGCCGGTTCAAACCCGCCCGTTCCTGCACAAAGAACACCGGACCGGGAGAGGTCAACGTAATCAATAAAGCGACCACAATGAATAGCGGAGCTAGGCAGAGCAGTAGGACGGCCGAAACAAAGATGTCGATTCCTCGTTTCACGGCAAGCGGCAGATCTTCGAACATGCGCGGGTAAAATGTCGTGACGGAGGTCCCGTCCACTTCTTCCGTTCTTACTCTGGTCAGCTTGGTGGGAAAGAATTCGGAGAGACAGCGGATCAGAATGCCCTGCTCCTCGCAAAGAGCGACAATACGCCAGGCTTGCAAATAATAAGTAGCGAGCGGCAGGCCGATCACTACTTCGTCAACGATGTGGGAAGCGACATAGTCGGCGAAACTCTCAAGATTACAGACAACGCTGTAGCCCATGCTGCGGACCTCTGTCGCGCCCGGCCAGTCGTCATCCACAAAGCCATCGATACGATAGCCCAGCGATGGGCGGGTATGAACGAGGCGAACAAAATCCATCGCTCGAGGGCCTGTACCGACAAGCAGGATGTGGCGGATATTCCGTCCCCGGGCCCGGATTTGAATCGCCAGCGCTCGAGCCGCTAATCGATAAGAGAGAATGAGAACGCATGACAAGGCAAAGAACACAGCACTTTGCCGTGGTGCGATGACATCGCTCGCGGCCGCGTAGCCAACAAACAGGGTGAAGCCTGCACTTACACCCGCCACACGTAATACATCACAGATTTCGCTTCGTATCGTGCTCAGCCGCCTCGACCGGTAGAGTGGCGATCCCGAAAGCACCGCCGCCCAGATAACGAGAAAGAGGCTCAACAGGATGATCTCTCTCGAAGCCAGTTGCAGCGAAACAATCTTCGCGAACTTCAACGTCACAAAGCTGCTCTGCACGATCAGAATGGAGAGTAGAAAGGCGACGGCGATCACAATCAGATCTAGCCCGCGGAATAACTGAAGATAGCTTCGCGTCCGGTCAAAGGTCATATCAAAAGAAAAACGGCGAACAACTGGCTTGAACCCGTATCGAAATTTTGCGGCCCATCAGGCGCTCGCGTAGTAGTGGCGATGGAGGTCAAGTTCGAGGTCGGCCTCCCATCGATTTAAGATGCTCCCCAGCACCACTGTTCCGTCTTGCATCAGCAAAGCCCGGGCCTTGATCGCACGCTCGTGAGTGGTTACCGAGATTCGAAACACGAGAATGACGGCGCCGGCAACTTTGCCGATTAGGCGAGCGTCGGGGACCAGAATCACCGGAGGAGTGTCGATCAGTACGAAGTCGAATTGCTCACGTGCATAGCGGAACAGTTCTTCGAAGCGCGGACCTTGTAGGAGCGGCACCGGGTTCCCGCTGGCGGGGCCGCTTGTAAGAATCGAGAGACCGGGAATCGAAGTCGGGCGGCCAATCTTTTCAACCGGATAGTCTCTCACCGGAGTGCTCTCCCGAAGAACGTCGGACAACCCCCAATCGTTGTCCACACCCAAGACAGAATGCAGCGAGGGGCGGCGCATATCGGCGTCGATCAGCAGTACACGGCGGTGAATTTCGGCCAGAGCAACCGCCAGGTTTGCAACTACCGTCGTTTTGCCGTCCTTCGGGCTGGGACTCGTGATCGCAATGCTGCGGATTGGCGATTGCGAACGCTGATCGAGCAGAATCGATGCAATGGTGGCGCGGAAGGAGTCGGCGAGCATCGAGGCATCCTGTTGCCAGATTCCCTGGGAGGCCTTCCGGTCCTTCGTTGAGAGAGCCGTGACTGGTAGTTGCTCGGGTTCGTCATGAAGGCCCTCTAGAGAAATCACTCTGCCGCGGCTCCGCGGCTTCGGCACCTCTAAGTTCGCCCGCTGCGGAACGATCCGGAACGCGTCCGATCGCACCGAGGGAATAACCCCCAGTTCCGGGACATCGAGATACACGTGAGTATCGCCAGGCTTCTGCACGCTGCGGTTGGTCCCTGCGCGCACCAGAATAATGATGCAGCCGAGCAGACAACCTGCGAACAGGCCCACTACTGTGTTTGCTGCCAATTGTGGTTTATACGGTCTTAGTGGAACCTCGGCCGGGTCGATGACGTGTACATTCGACGGATGCATCTCGGATGCAACGGCAGCCTCTTTGGTCTTGTGAAGCAGTGCATCGTAGAGTTCTCGATTACCCTGTACCTCGCGCCTGAGAATATCATATTGAATGGTTTTACCTGCCTGGTTGGAAACCAGAGCGGCCTGTTCTGAATAAGAAGCTTTCAGTAGCCTCTCCCGGCGCAGCGCGGCTTCAAAGTCCTTCCTCATCCGCTCGATGATATGGTCGCGTTCCTGCCGCAACGATTGTTCTAGCAAATCGATCTGCGCCTGAATTTCCTTGACGCGGTAAAAGCCCGGTTTGAAGGTTGACTTCAGCTCTGCCTGCTGGCGCTGCAACTCGGTCAGCCGGGAACGGGTCTCGCGAAACGATGTGCTGTCAAGTACTTCAGGCAGCGAATCCAATGAACCCGACTTTAGCAGTTCATACTGCGACTGCTTGGCAATTCGATCGGTCTGGGCGCTCGAGAGAGCCGTCTGCAACTGCTTCAACTTCTCGTCCGCAATGCTCTGATGTTCGGCCGTAAAGACCAATCCCGACTGCTCGGCGTAGGCTTGCAACTGGGCTTCGGAAGCGCGAAGGCCTGCTTTCAGTTCTGCGAGTTGCTTGCCGAGCCGCGCGCTTGTCTCCTGGGTCGAATTCCATCTTTCGTCGATGGCCTGTCTCTTGTATTCCTGCGCAAGTTTGTTCAAAAACTGCGCCGATCGCTCCGGATCCTCGTCTTCAAAGGTGATGTCGATGACTCGCGTCTGATGTCCCGTATCCACTTGAAGATGCTTTAATGTGTCGTCGATCGCCTCTTCCCGGGACGCTGACGCCGAACGTTTTCTCGGCTTGCGGAAGAGCGCGGAAAAAGAAAACCGGGGCTTCTTCGCCATCTCCTCGAAACTGTCTTCAATATGAAGAGCTGTTACCACACGCCCGACCAGAGAGCGGCTCTCCAGGATACGAGTCTGTGTGTCGAGAAAGATATCGGTGTTGCTGGCCTCGGATGTCGCCAGTGGATTGACATCCCTCATGTTGAGGTAGTTGTCGTTCATGGCCTGTACTTCGATGGTGGTGGTGGCGCGGTATAAAGGCTCCTGCAGAATGCTGAACACCAGCGCGCTGATTCCTCCTAGCAGCCCGATGACAATCGGCCATGTACGGTGCGTCCGCAGCAGTTCGAAGAATCGGATCAGCGGCGGCACCGGCCTGAGCGTATGCGCGGCGGGCAGACGCGATGCGCCCGCATGCGAAACGCTCGGATGCGCGGGAACCCAGAGTTGAGGCGGTAAGGAACTAGATAGTCTTTCCATATGATGCTGCTTCAGTGTTGGTTATCGTCGCCAGATCACGACGCCAGCCCCAATTTGGACTGCTGTTTCCAGAGCTCGGATCATTGCCTTCCTTGGAATATTGGGAGGGACAATCAAAATGTCGTTTGGTTGAAGGGTACGGTCCTCTTCCCTCCCGTCCATAATCTTTGAAAGATTCAACTCGGTTTCTTCGCGTCCGGCAATGCCGTCCGTTTTGTGCAGGATCCTGACGTGTTTTGGTTCAGCTGTTTTCTCGATTCCTTCGGCGAGTGCAATGGCTTGCAGTACCGACATATTCTCTCGCTCATGCAGTACAAAACCGCCCGGTTTGTTCACTTCACCCAGAACGTAAACCAGATCTGCCGTAGGCACTGTCAGCACATCGTGCGGTTTTACCAGAATGTTCTCGTGCGGGTTGGTTCCGTTCATCAACTGCCGCAGATTGACGTCACAAACCGAGAACTTGCCGTCGAGAGTTTCGCGAGCACCGGCCAGCGGAATCGTTCCCCAGCGACGGTCTCTCGTAATCTTCAGTTGATAGCCTGCATCCTGCTTCAAGCCACCCGCCAGCGAGAGCATCTCGAGAATGGTCTTCTCGCCAACAACTTGCTTTACTCCCGCATTGGCGACGGCGCCGATGACTGAAACCGGCTGACTCTGGTAATCCGTAACCCGAAGCGATACTTGCGGATCTTGCATCACATCTTCCAATTTGGTGCGGATCGCTTGTTCCGCTTCGATGGGCGTCATCCCGCCGACATGCACCGTACCCACCATCGGCAAGTTAAGATCGCCGATCGTGCTCACGCGTATGGGAGTGTTCGGCATGATCTCTTTCAGTCCGAGCACCGACACGCTCACTTCATCGCCCGGGCCCAGCCGGTTGGTAGTCTGGCTCTGGACTGGAGGCTGCAAGGATTGCGCGGGAACCCCAAAGAACTGGGTAGGCAACATAAGGGCCAAGCCGAAACGCGCCAGACTAAATCTGGAAAGACAAGCATTCATATGGATCGCAGCATCCTTCGATGCTATTTGCGGTGAAATGGGCAGCGCCCTTCGATGGCCGGTTAGCGTTAGTAACCGGCCGCGGCCGAGTGGGCCCCGCCTGTCAGAGCTAAGTTCGTAGCCGACAATGCGGATCGCACAATTGTGTCCAACGCTGAGCGCTCCGGTACCCAGCCCAGGATCGATCGGGCTCGCGAAGAATCAGCTACCAACAGTGAGGGATCTCCTGTTCTGCGAGGCAGTTCCTTGACATTTACTTCCGCCCCGGATGCTCGGCGGACTGCGGCAACAACTTGGCGGATCGAATATCCGGTCCCGGCTCCCAAATTGAATGCCTGGCTCTGGCCGCCTGTCATAAGGTAATCCGCAGCGAGCACATGCGCATGTGCGAGATCGCTTACATGTACGTAATCGCGCACCGCCGTGCCGTCTCTCGTCTCATAATCGCTGCCAAATATTTCGACAAACGGCCGCACGCCCTGAGCCGCCTCGATAATTGAAGGGACAATGTGCGTCTCCGGATCGTGTTCTTCACGCAAATCGCCTTCCAGGTCAGCACCGGCTGCGTTGAAGTAGCGCAGCGCGACCCAGTCTAGCCCGAACGCGCGCCCGTACCAATCAAGGAAACGCTCCACCATCAGTTTCGACTCCCCGTAAGGGCTCAAAGGCTTCTGCGGATGGCTCTCGTCAAGAAGAGCTTGCTGTTGTAGGCCATAAGTAGCGCATGAAGAGGAAAAGACAATCCTGGATACACCTTCGTCCAGCATCGCATCTAACAGCCTGAGTGAATTCTGGACGTTGTTATTGAAGTATTTCCTGGGATTTGTTACTGACTCTCCGACATAGGCGCTGGCGGCAAAGTGCATCACAGCGGCAATTTCATACTCTCGAAGCACGCTTCTTACCAGTTCGGAATCGCCGCAATCTCCCACAACCAGCGGCCCCCATCGCACCGCATGACTGTGCCCGGTACTTAAATCGTCCACTACAACGGGCTCATGGCCAGCCTTGTATAATTCTTTCGCAGTATGACTACCGATGTACCCCGCACCACCCGTTACTAAAATTCTCAAGTTGTCATCCTGATGTTCGGCAAACCATAGCTCTCGTCAAACTTTTACGACCCGAAAACTCCGAAGGCCAAAGCTTAGCAATATCGACGTGTCAGAAATATGAATTGTCAAAAAGGTGCTCGGAATGGAGCGGAGATGCAGATTAAAGACTGACAAACAATTTCGGGCACAGCTACCGCAATTAAATTGCCGGAATTGTCTTTCCGATCTTGCCTGAAGGTACGAGAGTAAGAGGAGAAACAGATCAATTACTATTTAATTCAGATTTATCGGTAATTCGATCTTAGTTATTTTCTCAAGACCGGGTCAACGCTAATACGAAAACCAGAATGACACTATAAGTTCTAGTACGACGTCTTCGGCTTGCAACTGTCTTGACAGCCATAGGCGAGTCTCTTACCCTCAGATCAGTGGTTTCACGCATGAATCGAGAGATAGATGACCTGGTAAGGCATGCCGAATTAATGCCGGCAGTAAGTGATCGCACACTGAGGTGGTATGCGCTGCAGGTAAGGACGAATCGCGAGCGGACTGTCACTACAAATCTCATCGACAGAGGATTCGACGCTTATACTCCGACGTTGCGCGAACAACGTAAGTACTCTGGGCGGACCCGGGACTTCCAGGTTCCGTGTTTCTCCGGTTACACCTTCTGCCGGCTGGATCCAATGAACCGCTTGCCCGTGCTACAAGTTCCTGACGTCTATAAACTACTCGGCACCGGCAGAGACCCTGAGAGCATCCCCGAATGCGAGATCGATGCCATTCGACGGGCGGTCGATTCTGGATTGCTTGTCGAGCGCTGTTCCTTTCTGGTAGCGGGCGATTTGGTCCGGATCGCGACCGGTCCGCTCGCAGGTCTAGAGGGAACTGTACTGCGAGTAAAAAATAGCTATCGAGCGGTGTTGTCTGTGAGCCTGTTGCGGCGCGCGGTGATGGTAGAACTCGATGCTGCAGATGTTGCCGCCAGCTTGAGCGCAAGGGTGTTTGGCGAGACGAAATCCTGCACCAATTGACGGCGTCTGCCATCTCCGTCAGTATTTTGCCCGGTTCGGCCTCGACCGGTCTGCTGTCCCGATCAATCCAATTGATTGTGGCTGAACCGGTCAACTTCTTGTCTGCGCCTTCGTCTTAGAAGATGTGAGCGTTTGGTACATCCGGACTATTGTTTGTACTACCTGCTTCATCGCCGCTTCCAGCGCTCATCCAGCTGAAGAGCCTCCATCCTACGCTGCTTTCAGCAAGCCTCTGGCTTCCGGCCAAGCGTTCCTTCATGCTCTGAACCGTCTGACTTTCGGACCGCGTCCAGGCGACCTTGAACGGATAACGAGCGTCGGGCTGAAGCGATGGCTGAACCAACAGCTTCACCCCGGCAAACTACCCGAGAGTCCTCAACTCGCGGAGCGCCTTGAGCCGCTTGAAACCATTCGCCTCAGCGTCGACCAAACCCTCCATCAATATCCGTCGCCGCAGATCATCGCCGCCGTTGCTCGCGGCCGCAGCCAACTGCCAACTGATCCAACATCGCGCCAGCTTCTCCAGCGCCTGGCCGATCGCTACCGGCAGAAGCACTCCGCCAAAGACGGAACCGCGGATCGTTTCCAGAACATCGGCAACACGGAAGACCTGGGTCCCGAAGCCAGCCTGCAAAGCTTCCTGACGCCCGATCGGATCGCCATCCTGAAAACCGGACAGCCCGAGGAGAAATCGCAGGTGCTTGCTTCTATTCCCCCGGACCGCCGGGCCGATTTTGCCTGGGCGCTTCGGCCTCCACAGCGCCAGGCTTTGCTTCCTTTTGCGCCAATCGAACTGCAGCGCACTCTCATCATGGCTACTCGGCCGCAGAACGTCATAACCAGCGATCTCTCGGAAGCCAAGATCCTGCGCGCTACTTACAGCACGCATCAACTCGAAGAGTTGTTGACCGATTTCTGGTTCAATCACTTCAACGTCCTTATAAACAAAGGCGCGGACCACTATCTCGTTGCTATCTACGAGCGCGAAGCGATACGTCCCCATGTCCTGGGAAAATTTGAAACCCTGCTGATCGAAACCGCCAAGAGTCCGGCCATGCTGTTCTATCTGGATAACTGGCAATCAGTCTCAGTCGAGGCCGCGGCGCAGCAGGCGCGCAGAAATCCCAATGCCCGGCGTCGCGGTTTGAATGAAAACTACGGCCGCGAACTGCTGGAACTGCACACTCTCGGAGTCGATGGCGGTTACTCGCAAAAAGACGTCATCGACGTGGCCCGCTGCTTCACCGGTTGGACCATCGGCAACCCACGCAAAGGCGGCGCCTTCGAATACAAGGACAAGCTTCACGATAAAGGCCAAAAAACTGTTTTGGGCCGCGTAATACGCGCAGGCGGTGGCATGAACGACGGCTTGAGGGTCATCGAAATTCTCGCCCATCATCCTTCGACGGCGCACTTCATCTCCCTGGAACTCGCGCAGCGTTTCGTCGCCGATAATCCACCCCCGTCCCTGGTTGATCGCATGGCACAGACGTTCTTGAAAACCGGAGGTGATTTGCGCGCCGTTACTGCTGCCATGGTGGATTCTCCCGAGTTCTGGTCTGAAGGTGCTTACAAAGCAAAGGTCAAGACACCATTCGAGATGGTCGTCAGCTCGCTGCGCGCAGCCAACGCCAACGTGAGCTCCGCATTTTCTGTCGCCAGGCAACTCGAACGCCTTGGCGAACCGCTCTACCGTAAAGTCGAACCCACCGGCTATTCGAACGCCAACGCGGAGTGGATCAGTTCAGCCGGCCTGCTCGATCGCATGAACTTTGCGATGGCCTTAACCCACAATCGCGTTCCCGGCGCAAAGGTGAATGCATCCACTTGGCAAGTTGTCGCCGCACAGGATCCCATGATGCTGGCGGGCGTCTTACTCGCAGAAGATCCCAGCATTCAGACCCGCACCGCTATTCAAAAAATGCTTTCCGACCCGGTATTGCAACAGCAACTAGCCACCAGCACCGAGGCCGGTACGCCTCAGATCCCGAGGCTAATAGCCGGCCTGGTGATTGGCTCTCCCGATTTCCAGCGCCACTAGTTTTTAGCAGATTTCATCAGAAGGAGAATTGCTATGCCAACCCGCAGACTGTTCTTGAAAAACACGGCTATCGCCATGTTCGGAGCCGGTGCTGTCCCTGCCTGGCTCGGCCGCGCCATGTACGCGCGAGATGCGCCTTCGGAGCGCAAGAAAATACTTATTGCCATCTTCCAACGAGGCGCAGTCGACGGGCTTAACGTAGTAATTCCTCATGGCGAGCCAGCTTACTACAAATTGCGTCCCACTATCGCCATTCCCCGGCCTAACGGAAGCAACGCCAGCGCCATCGATCTAGATGGGAGGTTCGGTTTGCACCCTTCGCTCCAGGCGCTGAAGCCGCTGTGGGATCAAAGGCAACTCGCCATTGTTGAGGCCGTTGGTTCGCCTGACCCGACTCGATCTCACTTCGATGCGCAGGACTACATGGAATCCGGAACGCCAGGCTTGAAAGCGACCAGCGATGGCTGGTTGAACCGCGCGCTTCGGCCGGAACCTGCGCAGCCGGCTTTGCGTGCCGTCAGTCTCAGTCACGATTTGCCGCGTAGTCTGCGCGGTAAGAATCAGGCTCTCGCCATCAGCAGCATCGGCGATTTTCAGGTGAAAGATGCCCGCGTCGCGAACACCTTCGAAAGTATGTACGGCGTCAGCCCCGACCAGATTCTGAATGGTACCGGGCGCGAGACATTCGAGGCCGTCAAAATCATGCAGTCCATTCGGAAAACGCTGTACACCCCCGCTAACGGAGCCAATTATCCAAAGGGCCGCTTAGGCCAAAATTTTCTGCAGATCGCTCGCCTGATCCGCGCCAACGTAGGCTTGGAAGTCGCCTTCACCGACGTTGGCGGTTGGGATACCCATGTAAACGAAGTAGCAGCTCAGCCTCACCGCGGCCAACTCGCCAACCTGCTCGGCGACTTTGGAGACGCGCTAGCAGCTTTTTCTCAGGACATGGGCGACCGCATGGCCGATGTCACGGTGGTGAGCATGTCGGAGTTTGGCCGCACAGTGAAAGAAAACGGCAATCGAGGCACCGACCATGGACACGCCAATTGCATGTTCGTTCTTGGGGGCAAAGTCCGCGGCGGCCGAGTCTATGGAGAATGGCCGGGCCTCGAACCGGAGCAACTCTATGAAGGCCGCGATCTAAACGTAACTACCGACTTCCGTAGTGTGCTCTCCGAACTCGTGTCAAAGCAGATGGGCAATCGCCAGCTAACCACTGTGTTTCCGGGCTTTATAGACACAGGCGAAAGATCGATCCTGGCCGTTTGATTGCGCTTTACAAGGTCTGAGCGAACTGCCAGGCGTCCGCTACAATCCTCTCCAGCGAATCCCGTTGCGGCTTCCATGCCAGCTTCTTCTGCAGCTTCGACGAGTCCGCCACCAAAGACGGCGGATCCCCTTCCCGCCGCGGTCCCATCTCGAATGGAACTCTACGCCCCGTCACTTTCTCCACGGCCGCAAGCACTTCCCTAACGGAATGCCCAGAGCCCGTGCCCACGTTGAATACCTCCGAACCGCCGCCATCCAGCAAATGCTGAACTGCAGCAATGTGAGCTTCCGCCAAATCGCTTACGTGAATGTAATCCCGGATGCAAGTGCCGTCTTCGGTCGGGTAATCGTCGCCAAAGATTTTCACTGGCTTGCCGGTGATCACTGCTTTCAGAATAAGAGGGAGCAGATGCGTTTCCGGATCGTGACGCTCACCCAGGCCCGCTTCCGGCTCCGCCCCGCATGCATTGAAATAGCGCAGGCGAACGCTTCGGAACTCCTGGTATTTGTCCATCCACTGAAGCACCTTCTCCACCATCACCTTCGACTCGCCGTAAGGATTGATGGGATCGAACGGCTGATCTTCCTTTATCGGCACCGTCTTCGGAATGCCATACGCCGCCGCAGTCGAGGAAAACACCAGGCGCTTTACATTCGCTTCGAGCATTGCTTCAAACAGCGAGAGTGAGCCGTTGACATTGTTTCGGAAGTAGAGCAGCGGTTCCTGCGTCGATTCACCTACTGCAATGTACGCCGCAAAATGAATCACGGCATCAATTTGTTCCTCTTGCAGCAGCTTCGCCAGCTTATCGGTTTCTTGCAGCTTGATAGGCCGCAAAATACCGGCCGGTACAGCGTTCCTGTATCCGCGTTCTAAATCGTCGACGACAATTACCGAGAATCCCTGTTTCTGCAGAAAATAGCGCGTGTGCGATCCGATGTAGCCGGCACCGCCGGTGACGAGTATGTTAGCCAAGCACTCTGAGTTTAACTGCTGCGTGGCTCGGCTGCTGCGATCCTGTGTTTATGGCGCTCCCGTTAGAACTTCGTAACGTAACCAAGCTCTACGGTGAGGAGAGTGCGCCAGTGACTGCATTGCAAGATGTCTCTCTTACAGTGGAGCGCGGCGAATTGGTGGCGTTGGTAGGCCGCAGCGGCTGCGGCAAGTCTACGCTGCTGAACCTTTCGGGCGCAATGGACTTTCCCAACTCGGGCAGCGTCATCATTGACGGCTTGGAGACATCGAACCTTTCCGATACTGAATTAACCGGTCTCCGCCGCAACAAAGTCGGATTCGTGTTCCAGTCTTTTCAGCTGCTGAATACGCTGACCGCCATCGAGAACGTAGAATTACCGCTGCTGCTGGCTGCTCAATCGAACGCCCGGCGTACTGCGGGGCAGCGCCTGCAATGGGTCGATCTCGCCGGCTTGGACGCGCGTTATCCGCATCAGCTTTCCGGCGGTCAGCAGCAGCGCGTTGCTATTGCCCGCGCCCTGGCTTCGGATCCCGCGCTACTGCTGGCCGATGAGCCCACCGGAAATCTCGATACCGCCACCGGAGAGCTGGTGTTGCAACTTCTTTCGCGTTCGGCGCGCGAATTTGGCATCACCATAGTGATGGCAACGCATAGCGCGGAAAGCGCCGCCGCAGTGGATCGAGTAATTAAGATGCGTGATGGTCGCATTGCGGAAATCGATGACATGCGCCTAGCCCAGCAAACGGCATGACGTCCGCCGGAAGGCTATTCGTGCGCCTGGTTTTGCGGCCTCAATTGAAGGAGCCGTTGCGCAGTGCTTTGACAGTGCTAGCGGTGGCCCTTGGCGTGGGTGTCGTCGTTGCCATTGACCTTGCCGGGCAGGCCGCTGCGGGCAGTTTTCATTCTTCCCTCGAGTCGCTGACCGGCACAAGCGATTTGCTGATTCGCGGTACGGGCGGCATCGATGAGCGGCTGCTCGGAAACCTTGTTCAAGTCCCGTATGCCTTCCAGTTCACTCCGAGAATCGAAGATTTCGCCTCGATCGGCGGACGGGGTGAAGCGCTGCCCTTCATCGGGCTCGACCTGATTGCGAACGGACAGAATTTCTCAAGAGGAAAAAATGAAGAGCTTCCAATTGGCAAAGGCGTTTGGGTGGGAAAAGGTCTTCACCGCAAAGCTGGCGACCGCATCCGGCTGCTGATTAATGACCGGATGCAGAATTTCACCGTGGCCGGCGTCTTGCCCTCTTCGCGAACCGATGAGGAGAGCGGCGCAAATGTTCTGTTAGCGGACATCGGCCTGGCGCAAGCCGCGACCGGCAAACGAGGCAAGCTGGATGCTATCGACGTAAAGGTCCCGCCTGGCAAGTCTATCGGCTACTGGCACGATCTCCTTCGCCGCAGGCTGCCCCCGGCCGTTTCAGTGGATGCACAAGGTGCGCGCACGGAAGAGAACCGCAAAATGCTGAGCGCCTTCCGTTGGAATCTTCATGTGCTGAGCTACATCGCGATCGTGGTAGGCGGATTTCTCATCTACAACACCATCTCCATCTCAGTTGTCCGGCGGCGCACCGAAATTGGTATTGTGCGCGCTCTGGGCGGTAGCCGCCGCTTGATTCTGCTGGCCTTTCTAGCCGAAGCGATAGCCTTCGCGTTCGCCGGCTCGCTGCTCGGCATTGTCGTCGGGCGCATCATGGCGGTGGGCGCGGTGAGTCTCATCGGGTCCACTGTGCAGTCGCTGTATGTCAGCAGCCAGCCGGGGGCGATTCGCTTCACTGCGGCATCTCTGTTTACTGGAATTGCGTTGGGTGTCGGAATCTCGTTACTGGCCGCTATCGCTCCTGCTCTGGAAGCATCAATGGTTTCGCCCGTCGAGGCGATGGCGCGTGGACGCGAGCAATACCGCGCCACTATCCGATCGCGTGCTACGGGAGCGTATGCATCCATCCTGCTGGTGTTGGCTGCTGTGCTCTCCATGCTTCCTGCCATCGATGGGCGGCCGATATTTGGTTACATAGCCGTCTTGCTCGGCATTGCCGGCACCGCGCTCGTCATCCCCAACATCGTAATCTTATTCGCGCGCATCGCAACCGGCGCAGTCCAAAAGGTCTTCGGAGTGGAAGCGTTAATCGCCATGCGCTCGTTGACGGCGTCAATCGCTCGTACTTCGGTTTTGACGGCTGCTTTGGCCACTGCCGTTGCCATGACCGCGAGCATCGGCATCATGGTCGGCAGCTTCCGTGAAACCGTCTTGCTCTGGATGAACAATCAACTTCAGGCAGATTTCTACCTTCGGCCAGCGGGTTCGGCCAGCGCAGACCGCTATCCGGTTATGAATGCTGAAATCGCCGACCGGATCGAAAAGCTTCCCGGCGTCGCATCAGTCGATCGATTCCGAGCCTACCCCATCACTTACGAAGGCTTGCCCGCGACCTTGGCTGGCGGCGAGAACAGCCGGGTGAGCGAAAAGGCCAGCATTCGATTTCTGCCGGGTGAAAATCGCGCCGCCATCTTGAGTAAACTTGCGAAGGGCGACTTCGCCGTTGTTAGTGAGCCATTCGCTAACAAGCACCACATAAAACCCGGAGCCGTAATCTCTATGCCCCTGGCCGGCGCGGTGCGTCGCTTTCAGGTTCTCGGCATCTACTACGATTACTCGGCCGAGCGAGGCTATGTCGTTCTCGATCGAAACACGCTACTGAAGTACCTGCCGGACAAGGCACTTTCAAATATCGCGGTCTATCTGCAGCCGAATGCCAATGCCGAGGCTGTGCGCGCCGCTATCGACGGCGCAATTCATGGCCGCGCGGTTCTCGTCTTCTCGCACGGCGCTCTCCGGCGAGCCGCCATTCAGGTATTCGACCGGACCTTCCGCATCACCTACGCCTTAGAGGCAGTTGCCGTCTTTGTCGCCGTTATGGGCATTGCGGGAGCGCTGCTCGCCATCGTCATTGACCGCCGCCGTGAATTCGGTTTGCTTGTATGCTTGGGTGCGGAGCGCGCGCAGGTGCGCAAGATCATACTGTGCGAGGCCGGATTGCTTGGTTTACTGGCGAACATCGTCGGTCTGGTGTTGGGAACATTTTTGTCGCTGATCCTTATCTTCGTTATCAATAAGCAATCGTTCGGCTGGACGATTCAATTCCACTGGCCTATCGCCTTGCTGTTAGTTGCCCTTACCGGAATCTACTTGGCAACCATCCTGGCCGGTTTCTATCCTGCTCGTACGGCGACCCGGCTGAAACCCATCGAGGTTTTGCATGAAGGGTAAGTTTGGTGTTATTCCGCTGCTGCTGGCGGCCATTCTCAACGCGGCCCCGCAATGGACTCCCGCGCAACCCGGATACCGATTCTCCTTCCCGCGCGATCACTTCTCGCATCCCAACTATCAAACCGAATGGTGGTATTACACGGGCAATCTAACTGCTTCCGACGGTCATCGTTTCGGTTATGAACTCACGTTCTTCCGCCAGGGAAATCGCCTCGATCCCAATCTGGAATCCACTGCCATCTGGAAGCCCAATCAGATCTATTTGGCGCATCTCTCGCTCAGCGATATCACGAGCCGCCAGTTCTTCCATACGCAGCGCCTGAATCGCGCCGGCCCGGGGCTCGCGGGTGCTAGCCAGCACGACAGCCGCTACTGGAACGGCAACTGGGAAGTGCGCTGGCTTCATCCGGGCACTAACGGCGAAGCTCGATTGAAGGCGGTGTGCGACGAGCTCCGTTTGCAGCTCGATCTCGCTCCGCGCAAGCCGGTGGTTATTAACGGCGAGAATGGCATCAGCCGCAAGGGTCCCGAACCGGGTGAAGCATCGCACTATATTTCGTTTACGAGAATGGGAGCGAAGGGCTCTTTGGTCTGGAAGGGCAAGCGCTATGCAGTGGACGGCCTCACCTGGATGGATCACGAATTCTTCTCTGAGCCGCCGGACAACGGCCTAATCGGATGGGATTGGTTCTCCATCCAGCTCCAGAACAATACTGAAGTGATGCTCTACCGGCTGCGGCGCAATAGTCGCCGCGATCCGGCTTTCTCCTCCGGTACCTTCGTTGACGAGAAGGGCGTCGGGCATTTTCTCGACGGCTCTCAATTCACACTTACTCCTGGCGATAAGTGGCACAGCAATGCGACCAATGCCGATTACCCGATCGCCTGGCACATCGCGATTCCTTCACTGCAGCTTGAGTTATCGCAAACCACGGCTCTCAAAGATCAGGAATTGTCAGGCTGGAATTCCATCACGCCAACTTACTGGGAAGGCTCCGTCGATTACCAGGGAACTATGAGAGGCAAGCCAGTCAACGGCGTGGGGTATCTCGAAATGACAGGCTACGGCGCTCGCATGAGGCTTGGTAGCACCAAGTGACGTTCAGGCCTTCGGATGCGCGCGGTCGTAAACTGCTTGCAAGTCGCGCAGTGAAACTTGCGTATATTTCTGGGTAGTGGATAACCTTGCGTGCCCTAGCAGTTCTTGAATGGCCCGCAGGTCTGCCCCCTCATTCAAAAGATGCGTGGCGTAAGCATGCCGGAAGCTGTGCGGATGAACCGTGGAATCGCCCGTCACCAGCAGCGCGTAAGCTTTGACGAGACGCCGGACCTGCCGATCGTTCAATCTCCGGCCCCGAGAGTTTAAGAATAAGGCTCTCTCGCCCGCTGCCGGCTGACGGAGCGCCAGATAATCCAGAACCGCCGTGGCTGCCCGTTCTCCTACCGGAACCTGCCGTTCTTTGTTGCCTTTGCCTCGAACGCGCAGCCAACCAGAGTCGAGATCTTCGACGTTGATTCCCACCAATTCCCCAACGCGAATGCCGCAACCGTAAAGCAGCTCCAATATCGCCAGATCTCGCTGTGGCGATGGCCCGGCAACGGCAGCGCCTTCCTCGACGGCATCGATCAAACGATTTGTCCTTTCCGCACTCATCACCTGAGGCAATGCCTGCCGGAGTTTTGGCGTGCGCAGCCGCACCGCGGGATTCGCGCTCACGAAGCCCTCCGTTTGCAGGAATTTAAACAGTGATCGCACGGCCGCGACTTTTCTGCGGACACTCGCTGTCGTCAGGCCCGCGTCATAGAGGCCAGCCAGCCACTCTCGCACCAACGGCAAGTCGATTTGGTCCACGTCGACGTCGCCTGCAGTCTCGAAATAAGCCGTAAACTGCTCGAGATCGGAGCCGTAGCTCTTCACGGTATGTTCTGCCGCGCCGCGCCTCCGTATTTCCGCTAAATAGCTAGACACCGACGGGCGCAGCGCAGCCATTTACATGTTCCTCAAAGGCTTTGAAGGCGCGGCGGCAAACTTCGGCATGGCGCGCTTTCTTGTCGTGCTTGAACTTGCGCTTCACTGCTTCATCTAACGCGGGGAGCAGATCGAAAGTAATGTTCGCAGGCTGGAACGTTTTCTTATCGGCATGGGTAATGTAATAGCACAGGCTTCCCAATGCTGACTCTCGCGGAACTAACTCAGGCTCTTCTCCGTGCAAGGCCGCCGGGGCATTGCGTCCCGCAAGCAAACCGGTTGCAATCGATTCCGCATATCCTTCCACGCCTGAAATCTGGCCGGCAAAGAAAATTCGCGGATCGGCCTTCAACTGCAATGTTGGAGCCAGCAGAGCAGGCGAATTGATATAAGTGTTCCGATGCATCTGGCCGAAGCGCAGAAATTCGGCGTTCTCCAGGCCCGGAATTAATCGAAAGACTTGCGCCTGGTCGGCATAGCGCATGTGGTTCTGAAATCCCACCAGATTGTAGCTATCAGCTCGGCCGTTTTCCTGCCGAAGCTGCACAATTGCGTAAGCCCAGCGCCCGGTCATCGGATCGTCTAATCCCACTGGCTTCATGGGTCCGAAACGTAGCGTGTCTTTGCCGCGCCGCGCTATCTCTTCTATGGGCAGACAAGCTTCGAAGTACGGCGTCCGGTCTTCTTCAATATGCGGCTCATACGATTCAGCCACGCGCAGCGCATCGAGAAACGCCTCGTATTGGGGCTTCGTAAAAGGGCAGTTCAGATAATCGTCGCTACCATCTAGCGATTTTCCCCAGCGTGACGCCCGGAACGCGATCGACATGTCGATGGAGTCAGCCGCCACAATCGGACTGATGCTGTCGTAGAAAAACAGGCGGCCGGAACCTGTATGCCGCGTGATGTCTTCTGCCAGCGCATTGCTGGTTAAAGGTCCGCTCGCAATGATCACGACCCCGGAATCGGGAATGCTCGTTACTTCGCCGCGCTGCACTTCAATGCGCGGGTGATTCTCGATGGCCGATGTAATGAGCTGCGAAAAAAGCTCACGATCGACCGTCAGAGCGTGTCCGCCCGGAACCCGCGCTGCATCGGCGCACCGCAGCAGCATTGAGCCCAGCGCTCGCATCTCGCGCTTCAACTGCCAGGGCGCGGAATTCTCGCTTTCGCTCTTCAATGAGTTGCTACAGACCAGCTCACCGAAAGCATCGGTCTTATGAGCCGGCGTGCGCTGAAGAGGACGCATCTCATGAAGCACGACCTCCGCACCCGCTTCGGCGGCTTGCCAGGCGGCCTCGCACCCCGCCAGCCCGGCTCCAATAATCTGGATTCCGCTCAGCTTACTTACTCCAATCCATTCTTGGTATTCGTTCGCGAGTTTTCCTGATAGAAGCGTTTGAGGTCTGATTGAATGCTATCCATGATGTTCTCGAGCCTTCCGATCCTCTTCTCGATCCCTCTCGACTGCCAAACTATAATCAGAATAATGGTGATGGTGCCGAGGAATACCGCGAATATCGGCAACCCGATCGCCAGGTAAATCTGTTGATTTGTTAATTGCAAGTCCTGCCCCCGTTATACTCTCGTACCGATCTTATTAGAGTGTCAATCGATAGATTTGAGTGTCAATGGATAGAGTCTCAGCGACAGCATCAAAAGCTCTCCCGGTACTCGCCGAAAACGCGCCTCAAAACATCGGAGATCTCGCCTACTGTCGCTTGAACGCGGCAACACTCCAAAATGTTTGGCATCAGATTGCCTGTTCCTCGCGCCGTCTCTTCTAATCGCGTCAGCCCCGTCTTTACCTCCTCAGAGGATCGGCTGGCACGTACTTCGCGGAGCCGGTTTACTTGCTGGCTCTCCAGTTCAGGGTCGATGCGAAACGCTTTCGGCGCAATCTCTTCTTCGGCTTGAAATCGGTTCACGCCCACGAGAGTCTGGCGGCCATCCTCCACCGCGCGTTGGAACTTGTAAGCGGAATTCTGTATTTCGCTCTGAATCCAGCCGCGCTCGATTGCTCTCAAGGTTCCGCCCATCGCATCGATGCGCTTGATGTACTCCTCTGCACCCGCTTCAACCTGGTCTGTCAGTCTCTCGATATACACGCTTCCGCCGAATGGATCGGGCGCCTCTGTAACGCCGCTTTCGAAGGCGATCACTTGCTGCGTTCTGAGCGCGATGCGCGCCGCGTGCTCCGAAGGCAGCGATAAAGCCTCATCTTGGCCATTGGTATGAAGCGATTGCGTCCCGCCCAGCACTGCTGCCATCGCTTGGAGGGCCACTCGCACCACATTCACTTCCGATTGCTGTGCCGTTAAGGTAGAGCCGCCGGTCTGCGCATGAAAACGCAGCGCGCACGACCGATCATTTTTGGCATGAAAACGATCGCGCATGATGCGCGCATAGAGCCTTCTAGCAGCACGATACTTCGCGATCTCCTCCAGGAAATTGTTGTGGGCGTTGAAAAAAAAACTCAGCCGAGGGGCGAATGCGTCAACCTCGAGTCCAGCCGCTAAAGCCGCTTCGATGTAAGCAATAGCGTTGGCCAGCGTGAAAGCAACTTCCTGTATCGCCGTCGAACCGGCCTCCCGGATGTGATAACCGCTAATTGAGATAGTGTTCCACTCGGGAACTTCGCTGCTCGCCCAGGCAAACAGATCCGTGATAATGCGCATCGCGGGTTGCGGTGGATAGATGTAAGTGCCTCGCGCGACGTATTCCTTCAGGATGTCGTTCTGAATGGTGCCGTTAAGCTTCTTGCGGTCGGCTCCCTGCTCTTCCGCAACCAGCACGTAGAGGCACAGCAGAATGGCTGCTGTCGAATTGATCGTCATCGACGTGCTGACTTTTTCGAGCTCGATGCCTCTGAACAGCGTCTGCATATCGGCGACGGAGTCGATAGCCACGCCGGCACGGCCCACTTCACCCGCCGCTACTTCGTAGTCGGAATCCATACCCATCTGCGTTGGCAGATCGAAGGCTACCGACAGCCCTGTGATGCCTTGCGACAGCAGATAACGATAGCGTTGATTGCTCGCTTCGGCCGTACCGAAACCGGCATACTGGCGCATGGTCCACAGCCGTTTGCGGTACATCTCCGGGTAAATGCCGCGGGTAAACGGAAACTCGCCGGGCTGTTCGGAATAAGCCAAGTGGATGTCTTACGGACGGGAGCCGATTTTTCTTGCCTTCAGCAGCGACGAGACTCCGAAGGCGATCATCACGCCCGAGAAGATTACCGAAAGAACTAGCACGAAGATGCTGTGGTCGTCGTACTCTGCTTCCCGCAACACCTGCAAGATTTTGAATACCGCAGGCACCGCCAGAATGATAAAAATAGCTCCTATCGCCTGATTCCAGATAATGCGAGCCGGCCGCACCACCTCGGGAACAACGGTTTTCGCAAACGTCTGGGCGTGGTGAGGCTTTACCGAACGAACCAGTTTGATAGTGTCCCGCAGCCTGTTCGCCACAGTTCCAGGTTATCAAGGGCTGAACTCCTATTCGGAGCGGCGGCATGGCCGCGATTGGAATCTAGTCTGTTCCTCATTAGATCGCCGAGCTTGCCTTCATAAGACCGAGATCGTTCCCGTGTAGCCTGGAACAGGCGTGATCTAATCAATCACATCTGTGCTACGATTACCACGTGGCGTCGAAGAGTCGCTTCGTCGCTATAACTTGGCGTTTATTGATCACTTTATATACCGGGGTGACAACGGACGTGTTCTTGGTTACGACGTGGCGCACGGGTTTCATCACAGGCACTTTATGGGGAAAGTTGAAGAGATGGATTTTCCTGGTTATGAGCAGCTTGCAGGACGATTCTTCAGAGAAGTAGCCATGTTGCGCAAGAAAGGAAAGGCATGAAAAAGCTGACAGTTCGCACCGATGGGTTCGAAGGTTTTAGGCGGCGATCGCTAGAGCGAGCCAAAAAGCTGGATCGCGGAGAACTCCTCGAACCTGAGAAGATCATTACTTTTGAGAACGCCTTTAAAACGCTCACGCGGGCCAGAATCGGCGTGTATCGAAAGGTGAAGGAGAAAGAAATCAGTATCACGGCACTCGCTGACAGCCTCAACCGCCCGCGTGAAGCAGTTAGTCGCGATGTAACTGCACTCCACTCTGTTGGGCTTGTAAAGCTTCGAAGGGTATCCAATCCGGGACACGGTCGCTTAGTGACGGTTTCGCCTGTTGCAAAGACAATTTTTGTTGAGCTTTAGATTTTGAATTGCCACGGCTGATTGGCTTAGCCAGCAAGTACATATAGGTCGGGTGCATGGCAGGATTCCACCTTTCCATGCCGCAGCCGAAAGATAAGCGGGGCCTCCGACTCCAGAGTGAGAGAGAGGGGAAATCTATCTTCGGATAGCTCCCGAATTATGACGCTTCCAGAAGCTAAATCGTACTGCGCCATCAATGTAAGCTGGTCAGGTTGACGCCTTGATTGCCCTTAAACGTGGCCGGAAGTTGAATCGCTGGTTCTAATTCGATTCAGAATGGCGGCTGTGAATCAGTTCACCGATGGCGCGGACAAGAGAGGCGATGCGCTCGTCGGTCTTCTCAGAGAGTGCATCCAGCCGTTTGCGTTCGGCGTCTCTATCCGCGGAGTAGCGATCCATTTTCTCCTGCATCAAGAACTGCCAAGTCAACAGCTGTCGTGCTTCGCGTGTGAAGCGCTCGTGATCATGCTCCTGAATAATCTGGAATTCCTCCTCCCTTCTCTGTAAGTCTCGTTGCCGCTCGGCAAGCTTGTCGAGCACGGCTTCGATTCGGTCCAGGCGTCCAGTGCCGTTCGTTTCTGCCATACGCACTCTGAGTAGCAGGATACCGGATTACCAATTACTTCAGATTGTCTTTAAACCAGTTCACTGTGCGGGTCGTCAAATCGGCGACATGCTCCGGATTCCGGAAATGATGTCCTTCGTTCGGATACACCACCAGTTGCGTCTTCACGCCCAGGCTCTTCAACGCATGCCACATCTCACGCGATTGCGGCATCGGGCATTCTGCGTCGCGCTCGCCAACCACGATCAACGTCGGAGTCTTCACTTGCTTCACAAAGTTAATGGGCGAGCTCTTGGCGTACACCGCCGGATCGTCGTAAACGGACGCACCGAAATAAGGAATCATCCATTGGTCGATCAGATTCTCTCCGTAATAGCTCTTCCAGTTGGAGATGCCCGCGCCGGCCACGGCCGCCTTAAAGCGCTGCGTCTGCGTGACAGTCCACATGGTCATGAACCCGCCGTAACTCCAGCCGCTCACGCCCAGGCGATTTCCATCCACAGGAGCTTTCTTAATCACTTCGTCCACACCCGCCAGAATGTCGGTCAGATCGCCGTAGCCGAAGTCTTTCACGTTGGCTTTCGTAAAAGCCTCTCCTTCACCATAGCTGCCGCGCGGGTTTGGAAAGAAGACGAACATTCCCTGGGTCGCCAGCAACGATAGACCCGAGTGCGGCCAGGAGGGCGACGCCTGTCCGGCAGGACCGCCATGAATCGACACCACCATCGAATACTTCTTGCTGCTGTCGAAATTTGCCGGATACAGAAGCCATCCGTTGATCTCACGGCCCGCGCTCTTCCAGTGCAGCTTTTCTGATTTACCCCATGGCGGTTTTAAGTCGCTATTCTTTTCAGTAACTGCGCTCCAGCTTCCGATCTTGCCAGCAACTACTTCCGGTGGCTGCGCCCACGAAGAGCGTATCGCTACGCTGGTTCGACCATCATGCGCGACGTCGGCCGAACGCATTTGCTCGCCGCCCTGCCACAATTGCTCGCGCTGCCCGCCGGTTGCGCTTACCTCCGCTATTCCGAACCCGCCGTCTACAAATTCTCCCACCAGGAGTTTAGGCGCTTGTCCTTTTTCCCACTGCAGCCAATTGGCGGAAGCCTTCATGCCGGAGGTCAGGTCTTTCGGTTCTCCTCCTTCGGAAGGCGCAAGATAGATGTCTCCGCCTGTGAAGCCCTGATCGCTCATCAAGCCACCGATGTAAGCAATCTGTTTTCCGTCGGGCGACCAGTGCGGCTCCGCAATCTGCGCCTCCGGCTTGCAAACTAATTTCTGCTGTCCGCTTGCCACATCTAGCGTGTAGAGCTTCGCAATCCACCAATTGTTATCGCCGTCGCCTTCTGCCGCGGTGTAGGCGAGATGCTTACCATCCGGTGACCAGTCGAACTCATAGACAAACATGTTCGCTGGCGATACCACCTTCATCGCTCCTGTCTGCAAGTTCACGATGGCTACTCGCTGCTCGTGAATGTCAGTTTCAATGACTCCAAGTTCGGGCGTATAGGCGTCCAGCGGCCCCACCGCCTTCGCGTTTTCGAGATAAGAAAAAGCAATCTGCGAGCCGTCGCGGGAGAATTGCGCGTTGCGGATCTCGCCTTTCGCTGAAGTGAGTTTCTTAACTGTTGTGCCGCTGGCGTTTGCCCTACTTAGCTCAAGCTGGTAAAGCTGCGGCTGCTTTGGCTGTTCCCGGTCCGAAAGAAACACGAGTGAACTGCCGTCCGGCGACCAGGCTATGCCATTCTCCGTGAACGATTCTTTCCCATCGCCAGCGCTGATTCGGATGGCTTTTGCTCCATCCTTGAGTGGCGCAACATAAATAGCCGTCTTGCTGGATTCGCTCCCATCAGAATTGCGAAGCCGTTCGGTCCAAGCGACGCGTGTTCCGTCAGGCGCTATTCTCGTCTCGCCAAATTCAACTGTTTTGGAAAGTTTATCGAGAACGCCGTGGACCTCAGGAGCATCCTGCGCCATGGGGAAACGCGCACCGGCTGCTAGTAAGAGAAATAGAGAAGAGATGTGCCGCAGCATAGAACTAGCTTGGCACGGGGCTGATAAGCGCAAAGGGAACGGCTGCGCGCCGCCACTCAGCAAAAGATCTCCCTTTTCGGGTGGGGCGCCTGACCCGGGGCCTGTTTTCCACCGGCTCCGCCAAAAGCTTAATGGCCTTCGGCTTCCAAAAAACGCTCTACTTCAATCGCCGCCTTGCAGCCTTCGCCCGAAGCCGTGATTGCTTGCCTGTAAGTACGATCTTGCACGTCGCCCGCATGGAACACGCCTTCGATATTCGTTCTCGTGTTGCCGTGCGTGACAATGTACCCATCAGCGTCCAGGTCCAGTTGGCTTCCGAACGCTTTCGTATTCGGGATATGCCCAATCGCGACAAAAAACCCGTCGACTTCCTTATCGTAGGTTTCATCCGTCTCGATATTGCGAAGCTTCACCCCGGTCACCTCGTTCTTCCCAGGGTCATAGATGTCCTCCACCACGGTATGCGTCAGGATCTTGATCTTAGGGTTCGCTTCTGTGCGATCGTACATGATCTTCGATGCGCGAAATGCCCCGGAGCGGTGGACCAGAGTCACCTCGCTTCCGAACCGGCTCAAGAAGTTCGCTTCTTCCATGGCCGAATCGCCGCCACCCACCACCATGATTTTGCGGCCTTTGAAAAAAAATCCGTCGCACGTTGCACAGCTGCTCACTCCGTGTCCAATCAGTTTCTGCTCGTTCGGTAAGCCCAGCCAGCGTGCTGACGCCCCGGTTGCAACAATCAACGTGTGCGTCTGCATTCTTTCGCCGTCTTCGGTTTCTAACGTAAAGGGACGGCTGCCCAAATCGGCATGGGCGATTCGGCCGTGCTTATAGATGGCGCCGAAACGCTGCGCCTGCACCTTCATGTTCTCCACCAGCACTGGGCCCATAATGCCTTCCGGAAATCCCGGAAAGTTCTCTACATCGGTCGTGATTGACAACTGTCCGCCCGGCTCATGCCCTTCCAGCACCAACGGAACCAGATTGGCGCGCGCGGTATAGATAGCCGCCGTATTCCCGGCGCAACCGGAGCCGAGAATTACCACGTTATGAATGTTGCTCATCTCAGAATTAAATTGGTGAGGTGGTAGGCCACCCACGAACCAGAGTACGCTAACGCCAACATATAAGAGAACTGGAATGCGGGCCACTTCCAGCCTCCGGTCTCGCGCCGCACTACCGCGAGAGTTGAAAAGCACTGCATTGCAAAAGCGAAGAAGATCAGAAGTGCCACTGCACCGGCGAGAGTCAGATCTCCATGGATCGCCTGTTGCAATCCTTTCGATTGCTCGTCTCCTTCGATGCTGTAGATCGTTCCCAGGGTTCCAACGATCACCTCGCGCGCCGCCAGTGAAGTAATTAGCCCTATGCCGATCTTCCAATTGAAGCCGAGAGGTTTGATGAACGGCTCCACAGCTTTACCAACCATGCCCGCGAAACTGTGCTCCAGGTCTGGCAGTTGTCCGTTGTGTAAGGGAAGATGGGCCAGCACCCATAAACCGACAGCCACTAGCAGAATCACTGTGCCGGCGCGATGCAAGAACACTTTAGCCCGGTCGAGCAGGCGCAGCCCCAGGCTTTGCCAGGTGGGCCAGCGGTACGGGGGCATCTCAAGCATGAACGAGCTGCGCTGGCTTTTCAAAATACTCGACTTTAAGATTCGCGCGGTAAAGACCGCGGCTGCAAAACCAAGGATGTACAGCCCCAGCATCGAGGCAGCCGGCAGATAAAGAATGCCGCCGATCACCGGAACGTTCGGTACGAACGCGGCGATGATCAGCGTATAGACCGGAAGGCGCGCCGAGCACGTCATCAGCGGTGCAATCATAATCGTCGCCATGCGGTCGCGCTTGTTCTCGATCACGCGCGTCGACATAATGGCCGGTACTGCGCAGGCATACGCCGATAGCAGCGGAATAAACGATTTACCCTGCAGTCCGAATTTCGCCATCGTTCGGTCTGCAATCAGCGCGGCGCGAGCCAAATAGCCGGAGTCTTCTAGAATGCCAATGAACAGAAACAGCAGCAAAATCTGAGGCAGAAACACTACTACAGAGCCAACGCCGCTCCAGACGCCATCGATAAGCAGCGAACGCCACAGCGAATCCGGCAGAACGCTTTCCATCCAGTTGCCCGAGCTCGTCACAGCAAGCTGCAGGCCATCCATCAGCGGTTTTGCCCATGTGAAGATGCTCTGAAAGACCGCAATCACAACTGCCAGGAAGATCAGCGGGCCGCCCACCGGATGGAGGAACACAGCATCCAGCCGGCGAGTCCATAACGGTGGTGCCGGCGCTTTGTAGGAAGCCCGGGAGCCTATTCTGGCGGCCCACTGCCTGCACTTCGGGATATCCTGCAAAACCGGCAGCTCCACTCGAGAAGGAGGCGCATTCAGGCGCGCCGCCGTGCCCTGCAGAAACTGCTGAATGCGGTCTAAACCAGTACCTTTTGCCGCACTGATCAGTGCCACCGGAGTGTTGAGCTCGTTCGCCAGCGCGGTAACGTCTACCTTCCCTCCGCGTTGCGCCAAGTCGTCTGCCATGTTGAGCAGCACCAGCATGGGCAACCCCAGGCTGAGAATCGGCGCCGCAAGCACCAGATGACGTCCCAGATTGGTCGCGTCGAGGATCAGGATGACGGCGTCCGGCTTCGGAAAATCCGCACGCTGCCCTTTCAGGACGTCGTGCGTAACCTGTTCGTCTTCCGCGCGTGGATTTAGGCTGTAAATTCCCGGCAGATCCACCAGAAAAATGTCGTTATCGCACTTTACCTTCGCTTTGCCAGTCCGATGCTCTACCGTGACGCCCGGAAAATTCGCCACTTTTTGATGCAGCCCGGTCAGCCGGTTAAAGAGCGTGGACTTCCCGGCGTTTGGAGGTCCCACAATGGCTACGATGATGTCGCGATCGTGCCGCGCTCGAGGTGGTGGAATAGATGGGTTCGGCAGCAGTCCGGTTCGCGGAAACTGCTCCTCTTGGCCGCTCCCGTGGCAGCTGCTCATGAGGCCAGCACGACCAGATCCGATTCGGGGTCTCGTCTCAGATAAAGCCGGGCCGCCGTATCGTTCCTCAAGGCTATCTCGGATCCATCCACCCGGAATACCCGGGCACCGCCCCCCGGAGCACGCCGTCCCGGTTCTACTTCATTCCCAGGAAGAAATCCTAATTCCATCAAGCGCCTCGCAACTTCGTCCTCCAGATCCAGGCGGTCGATAATGCACCGTTGCCCGGTGGGAAGGTCAGCCAAGGTAAATGCCACCCCGGCCTGAGCGTGTTCAGAAATTCTCTTTTTCTGGCCCATACAGCGATATACGACCAGTTTAGTACGAGTTGCTTCCAGTAAGTCTCGCCAAGCCGCCGCAGAACGACGTTTTCAATAGAATCAATCACATAAATGGGGTCTGTCCTGCTCTGTAGAAAACCTTAGAGGAGACGGGAGGAGGAGGTTGTGGGTAACGGCGAGGAGGCGGAGATCGCGGCAGCGAGAGAAGAAGGAACGGCCCGCAATTTCGGAGGCCAGGCAGCGCTTGATTTGGCTAAAGACGGTTTCGATTTGCCAGCGTTGGCCATATCCGCGGCGGCGCCGTCGTTCGGGGGTAGCGAGTTGTTGACGCATTTGCCGCCGCCAGTAGCCGCTGGGAGGTTTGTCGCTCTGGCGGCCCACCCGGGCGGGAATCACACTGCGCACCTGCCGTTGCGTCCGGGCATGTTGATGATGAGGCTCCGAGTCGTAACCGGCATCGGCCAGGACGGTGTCCACGGAAGCTTTCCGGAGGGAGGCATCGAACAGTTGGCTGAAATGGGGTCCATCCGCTCGTGGTCCCTGGTCGGCGACGGCCGCCAGGATCAAATGGGTGGCACAATCAACCGCTAGATTCAGTTTGCCGTAACGCCGGTAGGTGGTTTTTTGGGGCGGACGGGGGTCCGTGTGGGAACGGTATCCGCCCGCTTTTCTTTCGACAAAGTAAGTACTCCTATGGCCGCAGGCAAAACCGCTGGAATCGATCGCAATCCACCGTTTCCCTCGTACGGGGGGCTGCGCCAGAGTAACGGTAGCGTGCAGCAAGCGATCGCAAAACGCTTGTTTGAGAAGCCGTGCGCAGGCTTTTTGCAGGGTGGTGTAGTGGGGCACGTGCGATAGTTGCAAGCTCGCTCGCAACTCCGGTAACTCCCCTAGCAGGGCCACCACGCCGCGGTAATCGGTGCGGAAAAATTCTTTCATTACCAGACAAGCGAATAACTGCGGTTGGGTGTACTTCTTGGGAGCGAGGCGATGCGCGTAGCGCGAGAGCGCTTTCTGGCCTGCCGCCAAGGCACAACGTGCCACCGCCACTGGCGATTTGCTAGTCTGAGCCACTTCCCTTACCTTAAAACATTCAACATAACTTATGTTTTCTACAGAGCAGGACAGACCCCATTTTCTTTCCGTTCCTGCCTCAGACTTTCCTGGTTTAGGTCGTTATCGTGTGTAGGCCGCTTCCACTTACCAGTGGTAGGGGAAAGTGCCTCCGGGGTGCTATGATCACGGTGTGCTGCGGGATCCCTCGCACCCTTCTCTTTCACCGGCCGAGCGCGAAACAGGGGGTACCTACACCCGGAAGGAAGTTCTGCGGCTCCTGAAAATTGGCAATCGCCAACTTAGCGGCTGGGAACGTCAGCAGCTTGTTCCCGCACTCGAGCACTACCGCTTCTGTGATCTCCTTGTCTTGAAGAGGATCGCCCGCCTCCGGAGCGAGAACGCTCCACCACGCTTGATTAAACAGGCTCAACGCGCGGTTGTAAACTACCTCAAAGACTCACCCCATCTCGACGCCGATGTGCAAGTTTACACGGAAGGCCGCCGCGTCCGTGTGCAGATCGGAAAGCAACGTCTGGAACCGTCTGGCCAGTTCCTCTTCGATTTCGCCAAAGAAGAAATCGACAAGCTTCTGCACTTGCCGTCGTCGCAGCGCAATGCTGCAGCCACAGCCGATAAGCTGCGGCGCAAGCTCGAGGCCGATCGATGGTTTGATCGCGGCCTCGAAATGGAGCAAACCGGAGCGCCGGTCGAACAGATTATTGAGGCTTACACCAAGGCCGCGGAACTTGATCCGCAGTCGGCAGGCGCAGTCGTCAACTTGGGTACCGTATTCTTTAACGGGCACGCCTGGTCCGATGCTGAAGCCCAATACAAAAGAGCCATCTCGATCGACCCCAACTACGCGCTGGCTCACTTTAACCTCGGTAATCTCTACGATGAGCAGGACGATGCGGAAAACGCCATTAACCATTACCGGGAAGCTCTTCGCCTTCAGCCCAACTATGCAGATGCCCACTACAATCTCGCGCTGATCTATCAAAGTTCTCGCGACCTGCTGAGCGCGGTCCGCCACTGGCGTGCCTACTTGAGGGTGGATGCAAATAGCGCTTGGGCGCAAATTGCCCGCCGCGAATTGAAGAAGCTGGAGGCCTTAACGGTTTTCGAAGGTAATCGTCCCATGCGGCGTCTGCAACTGGTCCGTCCAGAGAACACTCCCCGGAACGGTGAACGCGATCTCCCGGTCTGAGCCGTTTGGCTGTCTGGTGCTCGCAGCAGGAGCAGCTCGCCGTATGGGTCGGCTCAAGCAGCTCCTAACGTTTGACGGTGCCACTCTTCTGGACCATGCCGTGGAGCAGGCTTTCGGGGCCGGATTTTCTCCAGTAGTGTTGGTTGTTGGAGCCGAGGCGGATCGTGTCACGGCGTCGCTTCACCGTAGTGATATCGAAATCGCGGTAAACCAAAATTGGGACTTAGGCATGGGCTCGTCCATCACCTCGGGGATTCGCGAGCTGCTCCGCATTCAACCCCAGCCTGCTGCCGTCTGCGTTACCTTAGCCGATCAGCCGCTAGTAAAGTCTGTTCATCTCGAAGGCATGCTGGACAAGTTCATCGGCAGCAAGGCTGATGTAGTTGCCGCACACTATCGTGGAACCTTAGGAGCGCCCGCTCTCTTCTCTTGCTCTGTGTTGCCTTCGCTCCTTGAACTCAGCCCGGGAAGCGGCGCTAAGAAGCTCTTCTATAACGCGGAGTGGAACATTCAGCCGTTCGACCTTCCCGAAGCTGCAAGCGATATTGACACGCCGGAAGACTTTGCGCAATTGTCCTCCCGCGCCGCTACTGAGGAGGCGGCTCGGAGCCGAAAATGACGGTCGATTCCGATCCGAATTTCTTGTAATTGCTGTACCGGATTGTGATTCGGATCCGCTGCGGCCAATTTCGGAAAAAAAGCGTATCATCGGCGATCGTCTCGGCCGGGAACCACCACTTGCCATCGACTAGTTTCCTGATAGTCGTGAAGTGCGGGAAGAGATTCTGTTGTTTCAGATTTTCGATCTGGGGAACCGCTTGCCCTTCGCTGCGCACCACCGCGAAATCGGTTTGGCGAACCCACAAGAGTCCTTCAAAGAAACGCTGCCCGGCGAGTATCTGGCGCGGACCGATGAACTCCACGAAACAGCGTTCGCCATCTTTTGTCTCTTCACCCTTGTATTTCCCTTTGTAGAGCGAAACCTTGTCCGGCGTAAGCAGCAGCGAAGCGACGTTCCGGACGTCGGCGAAATCTTCCTTAGTTAACTTGATCCGCGTGAGCGTATTCTTTGCTGGCGAAACCACTTGCTCATAGCGGCCCTTCTCGGGCGAATAGGTGATGTCGCGCGTCTCATGGTATTCGCCTGCCACGACACCCTGCGTGTTGAACTCTTGGACCGTAAGCGATTGCCGGTACGTGTAGTTATCCCGGGCTTGCGAGTTCATTAATTCCCTCTCCGCGATCTTGCGGAGCAAGCCGACAGGCGGATCCGTTGCTTGCGCTGCTAAATCTGCCAAGAAGCAACCCGATGCTACGATTAGGGCGATGTTTCGGACCACCCGTCCGGTCTTGAGCCGTCCATTCTTCATAACTTTGATATGTGTTTGGCTGGTTTTAGGGGTCGCTGCCTTCGTGTTTTCAAGACAGCATCCTGGTAACACCTGGCTGCTCTCCGTGGCATTGCCAGCCTGCCTCTTAGAAGCAACATTCTATTTAGCTGCTACGTTCAGTGAAACACGCCGATCGTTTGCGCAGCTTTTGAATGCTCCTCTTCGTGCGGCCATCCTATGCTTCAGTGCCATTTTGCCGTACTTAGTTTTTAGCTTTGGTGCGCATACCTTTCACCGGCGCGCTTTTCTTTTGCTGGCTGCGCTTAGCGCTCTCCTGTCGTTCTGGTATTTGCTGGTACCCCGGCGAGTCGCATTCGATGTGGCATTCCTGGTTATTGCTGCGGCACCGTTGATCACGCGAGTGTTCCGGAGCATCTACGTCTCGCCCGATCCGGACATTCAGCTCGATATTCTGGGGCATTTAATGTGGATTCGGATCGGCATCCTGGCCTTACTGGTGTTGCGGCCTTGGGATCCAGGCGCGTTCAGCCTTTGGCCTCGCAAAGAAGAGTGGAAAGCCGGCTTGGTTTGGTACGGTGTCATCCTGATACCGGTTTGCACGGTCGCGCTCTCGCTGCACGACGTGCAGTTCGCCTCTGCCGATAGGAATCCGCTGCTGGTCGCCGCTCAGGGAGTGGGGACGTTCTTTGGAATCTTGTGGGTGGTGGCGCTTAGTGAAGAGCTGTTCTTTCGCGGCTTCATCATGAGGGGGCTGATGAAGAGCGGACAGAGTCCCGCGATCGCCATTGCCCTGTCAGCCGTTCTCTATGGAAGCTGCCATCTATGGTTCCACCAATTCCCGAATTGGCGGCGCGCTTTGGTTGCTACGGTGTTGGGTCTAGGCTGCGGAGCTGCGTACGCGCGGACAAACAGCGTTCGAACGCCCATGGTGACCCACGCCCTGGTAGTCACTACCTGGCGGCTTTTTTTCCGGTGAGGAATCAGATGCTATCCAAAGCCATTTCGAAATCGGCAAGCAAGTCCTGCCAATCTTCAATTCCAAGCGATATTCGGACCAGGCCGTCCGTCACTCCGGCTTCGTCCAGGTCGTGAGCGCTCCAGGCCGAATGGGTGGTGCTGCGCGGATGGCATGCTAGCGTCTCGACTCCGCCCAGCGAAACAGCGTTCCGGGCAAGCTTGATGTTGCGTAGGAACTCGAACGCCGCGGGTTTGCCGCCTTCGAGATCGAGCGATACCAGGCCTCCGGGGAAATCGCACTGGCTCTCATAAATGTGCTTCTGCTCCGGGTTGTTGAACAGAGTCGGGTAATAGACCGTTCTCACCTTCGGGTGTTGGGCCAGCGCTTCAGCTATCCGTTGGCCGTTCTTGCTCTGCCGGTTCATGCGCAGGATCACTGTGGGTAGCCGCGTATTCAAGATCCAGCACTCGTCCGGCTGCAGGATATTGCCAAACAAGCTGCGCTTGCTGCGGATCTTGCTCATAACGGCTACCTCGCTGGAAATGGCGACGCCCCCGATAATGTCGCTGAAGCCGCCCAGATATTTGGTCGCCGAATATAGAGACACGTCCGCCCCCAACAGCAAGGGGTGCTGGAACGCCGGACCCATAAAGGTGTTGTCGATCATGACCAGTGGGCGCTCTTTCAACTTGGAAGCGGTGTCACAGGCGCGCCGAATTTCGGTCATCACCACAGTCGGGTTCGCGGGGGTCTCAATCAGAATGACTTTAAGCCGGTCCGCCGACCGGATAGCCTGATCGATGGCTGCGCCATTGCCGGCGACTACCGGAATACCGCGGATTCCGAAGGGCTGGAGAAATCCCTTGATCAGGGTCTGGGTGCCCCCATAGATCGGCACGGTGTAAAGCAGCGAATCTCCCGGTTCCAGAACCGCCAACAGGGCCGTCATGATGGCGGCCATTCCCGAGTTGAAGACTGCGGCTGCTACGCCACCGGGCTCGAGCGGCAGAATCTGATCCTCCAGAATCTGCGCGTTGGGGTGGTTGAACCGGGAATAAACCAGGTCGATGCTCTCGTCCGGATGTCTTTGAGCGCGGCCGCCCATGATGTCGAAAGCTCGTTCGGCTGCTTCCGGGCTCGAGAAAACGTAGGTGGAGCTCCGGAAAACGGCGGGTCTGGCGGAACCAACGGACAGACTGGGATCGAAACCGCGGGTAAGAACGTCCGTTTCGGGCCGCAGTGCCGATGGGTGCTTGTTCTGGGACAAGATATGCCTCCATTTTAAGTGTATCGGCCGGGCGCAGAGAGCTCAGATCTATTTCTTCGGACCGAACCCAAATCGGGCAAAGATCGCTTGGGCTTCGGGACTGAGCAGGTATGTGAGGAAGTGTGCCGCCAGCTTCCGATTCTTTGTCGCGGCCACGATTCCGGCTTCCTGGAGAATGGGCTTGTGCCAATCCTGCGAAATCACATCGGCGGTGCGATTCTGCAGCAGGGAATCCGAAGTGATCACGGCATCCGCATTCCCGCTTTCCAGGAATTGCAAGGCTTGCCGGACATTCTCGCCATAGACTACTTTCGGCTGGACTGCCAGCCAGAGACCCCCGTACTCCAGAGCCTGCTGAGCAGCAATGCCGTAGGGGGCCAACTTCGGATTGGGAAGCGCAACCACCTTAATACCGGAAGTCGTCAGCTCACGTATGGGGTGGTGCTGTCCATCGCGCCAGGCCAAGCCGAGCCGGCCGGTGGCATAGCCGCGGATGGAGCCGGAATCGATTTTGCGATTCGAAGCCAAACGCTCGACAAAGCCCGCGTTTGCGGACAGAAATACATCAAACGGAGCGCCCTGGCCGATCTGCTGGGCGAGCATGGCGCTGGATCCGTTCACCAGGCGGATGCGGATGCCCGGATTTTGCGATTCGAACCCAACCTTCAATTCAGGGCCTATGACCGAGAGGTCAGACGCTGCCGCAACGTTCAAAATCCCAGAAATTGGGGTCTGTCCCCATAAAATGCCGGATGAAGCCAAAATATACGAAAAGATGAGTAGCCAACTTGACAAGCGTAGACTCATATTGCATACTGGAGACGTGCTAAACAAGTCGGCCTCGTTTAGAGGGCGACCAAGGGTTGAACGTACAGAGGATCCACATACATGAGTAAGATTATCGGAATTGACCTGGGCACCACTAATTCGGTGGTTGCTGTTATGGAGGGCGGACAGCCCGCAGTCATCCCCAACCAGGAGGGAGGCCGGACGACGCCTTCCGTCGTGGCATTCACCAAGAGTGGTGAACGGTTGGCCGGACAGGTGGCAAAGCGTCAAGCGGTCACCAACCCGGAAAACACCATCTATTCGATCAAGCGTTTCATGGGACGCCGCTTCAATGAAGTAAGCGAGGAAATGAAACTCGTACCTTATAACGTTGCCACCGGAGATCATGGTGACGCGCGGGTCGACATCCAGGGCAAAAAGTATTCGCCGCCCGAGATCTCGGCCATGATTCTGGGAAAACTGAAGGAAGCGGCTGAAGCCTATTTGGGCGAGAAAGTCACCAAGGCAGTCATAACCGTTCCGGCGTACTTTAACGATGCCCAGCGGCAGGCCACCAAAGACGCCGGCCAGATTGCCGGCCTCGAGGTGATGCGTATTATCAATGAGCCCACTGCGGCTGCCTTAGCTTACGGGCTAGACAAGAAGAAGGACGAGACCATCGCGGTTTATGACTTCGGCGGCGGCACTTTCGATATCTCCATCCTTGAAGTTGGAGACGGCGTGGTGGAAGTGAAATCGACCAACGGCGACACGCATTTGGGCGGCGATAATATCGACCAGCGCATCATCGACTGGCTAATCCAGGAATTCAAGAAGGAGCAGGGCGTCGACGTCTCAAAAGACCAGATGGCTCTGCAGCGCCTGAAAGAAGCAGCCGAGAAAGCCAAGATCGAGCTGTCGACTCTGCTCGAGACCGAGATTAATCTACCGTTCTTAACGGCCGATGCGGGCGGCCCGAAACACTTGACCATCAAACTGACTCGCGCCCGTTTCGAGCAGATGGTAGATGACATTCTGCAGCGCGCTGTTGGACCATGTAAACAAGCTCTCCAGGATGCGGGCATCACTCCCCAGCAGATTGATGAAGTAGTGCTGGTGGGCGGTTCGACGCGTATCCCGAAGGTCCAGAAGATGGTGCGCGATTTGTTTGGCAAGGAGCCGAATAAGAGCGTGAACCCCGACGAAGTGGTGGCGGTGGGCGCGGCTGTTCAGGGCGGCGTTCTGGGCGGCGAAGTCAAAGATGTTTTGCTGCTGGATGTCACTCCGTTATCGCTAGGCATCGAAACGCTGGGCGGAGTGTTCACCAAGCTAATCGATCGCAATACCACCATTCCGACTCGCAAGGGGGAGACCTTCTCGACCGCGGCCGATAGCCAGACCTCGGTGGAAATCAAGGTTTTCCAGGGCGAGCGTTCGATGGCCCGGGATAATCGTCTGCTTGGCGTCTTCCAATTGGTTGGTATTCCGCCGGCGCCACGCGGCATCCCGCAGATCGAGGTGGCCTTCGATATTGACGCGAACGGCATCCTGAATGTAATGGCGAAGGATCGGGCCACCAATAACGAGCAGAAGATCACCATCACATCGTCTTCCGGATTAAGCAAGGAAGAAGTGGAGAAGATGTCCCGCGACGCGGAGACAAACTCGGCGGATGACCGCAAGAAGAAGGACGAGATCGAGGCTCGCAACCGTGCGGATGCCATGGTTTACAACACGGAGAAGATGCTGAAGGAGCATCGCGACAAGATCTCAGAAGATGACGCTAAGCAGGTGGAGTCGGCGATCGAAGACGTGAAGAAAGCCATGGCCGAAGGTGGCTTCGAAAAGCTAAACACTGCTACTGACGGCTTGACGACAGCCAGCCACAAGCTCGCGGAAGCCATGTATAAGACGCAGAGCGGCCCTCAGAATGGGACCGGCCCCATGCCCGGTGCGGAAGCGGATGGAGCGCCAACCGATGGAGCTACCGGCGGCGAACAAACCAAAGACAATGTCGTGGACGCCGAGTTCGTCGACGTCGAAGACAAGAAGTAAGGGTCTGAATAGCACCGCGGACGGAACTTAAAACTCCGTTCGCGAGCACGGTTAGCGGCGATTCTCTACCGGATGCGCCGCATTTTATTCGCGTGAAGCGAGGTTGCGAGCCTCGATGCACCATAGGACAACGATGCCTGCTGGAACCAAGAACGACTATTACGAAACCCTGAGTGTCGGTCGCAGTGCGGATAGCGACGAGATCCGTAAGGCTTATCGTAAGTTGGCTCGTAAGTATCATCCCGATCTCAATCCGGGCGATAAGGCGGCGGAAGACCGCTTTAAGAAGGTCCAGGAAGCGTATGACATCCTGAGCGACGATGCAAAACGGAAGGTCTACGATCAGTACGGCTTTTATGCCGATAACATTCCCCCCAACGGAGGAGGTCCGGGCAGTTCCGCGCAACCCGGTTCCGGTCCTAATTTCGGCGGCTTCGATTTCAGCGAATATGTCCGGCAGCAGCAGCAGGGGGCTGGAGCGTCCGGAGCGGGCGCTGCTCCGGGGGCCGAGAGCGAAGGCGGCGGCGGGTTCCGCAACATATTCGACCAGTTTTTCCGCGGGGGATCTCGCCAGGCAGCACCGCAAGCCGAGCGGGGGGCGGATCTCGAATATGGTTTGCATGTTGATTTTTGGCAGGCCATACGAGGAACGCAGGTGCGGCTTAGCATTTCGCGGCAGGAACTGTGCGAGACCTGTGGCGGGAGCGGAGCCGCGGGTAATCAGGTGGCGGTTTGTCCGGCGTGTGACGGGACTGGTACCGTGACGCAGATGGCAGGCGCGATGAAGTTCAATCTGCAGTGCCAGCGCTGTGGCGGGACTGGACGACTGAAGAATGCTTGCCCTACTTGCCGCGGGGAAGGCCGGATCTCAAGGCCCGATTCGGTGGAAGTGCGAATCCCTGCTGGAGTTGGATCGGGAACCCGCCTGCGGGTCGCCGGGAAAGGCAATGCCGGAACCAATGGGGGCGTCGCGGGAGATCTCTACATTACGATTCGCGTGGACGAGCACCCGTTCTTTAAACGCAACGGCGATAACATTGAGATCCGTATACCTTTAACCGTCAGCGAGGCTGGATTGGGAGCCAAAATTGAAGTTCCCACTATTGATGGCCGAGCACTCTTGAAAATTCCCCAAGGTACCCAGAATGGCCAGAAATTCCGTCTGCGGGAGAAAGGTGTTTTCAACGCCCGTAAAAATTCACGAGGTGATGAAATCGTTGAAGTGTTTTTGCAATGTCCTGATGTCCATAATGAACGGACGAGGGAATTGTTGCGCGAACTGTCTCAGGTGGACAACACCGACATTCGCGGTAATATCTGGACGCAAGTGCAACCGGTTGCCTGATGGCGGCAGCCCGAGGTGAGTAAAGCAGGATGGCGAGAACAAAAGGAAAAGCAGCTTACATGATCTCGGCGGTAGCCGAGCAATACGAGATCCACCCGCAAACCCTGCGCCTCTATGAGCGCGAAGGGCTGCTGGCGCCTTCCAGAAGCGACGGCAACACCCGCCTCTACACCGACGAGGATCTGGAACGGCTGGAAGTGATTCTGAAACTGACCCGCGAACTGGGCGTGAACCTGGCCGGAGTTGAAATCATTCTGAACATGCGCGAAAAGATGGAAGCCATGCAGGATCAGATGGAGGGCTTCATTGACACGCTGAACCTCGAGCTGTCCAGCCGGGCAGGCTCCTCGAGCGCGCGCTCCGCAAACCAGTCTCTGATGCCCGTAATCGAGATCAACTCGATTATGGTGCGCGGCGAGAAGAAAACCACGATCCCCATTCCGGACCGCAAGCGCGGGCGCTCTTAGTTCGCGCGAAATCTTGCGTCAGCCGTTTGCCGCTCGAGCAGTTTTGGTCCGTCCGCCGGTTTTCTTCGAGGGCACCGCATGCACGCCGGAAGTCCCGGTCCCTTCCTTGGCGGCGGGTTTTCGCTTGGGTAAGTCGCCCAGGCTTTTTTGCAAGGCCTGCATCAAGTCGATCACGGGAGCTCGCCGCTTCGGCGCAGTCTCTTCTATCTGAAGACCGTCGCGCTTCGCTTCCACCATCTGCTTCAAGCGTCCCTGGTAATCGTCGTGATACTTCGTCGGGTCGAAATCGGCAGCCAAGCCCTCGACTAGCTTTTCGGCAAGCGCCACTTCCTGCGGTTTCACAGAGATGTTGTCATCGCGGCGGAACTCCGGAACTTCGCGCACTTCTTCCTGATAGAACATCGTATGCAGCAACAGTCCATCGGCGTGTGGCCGTATCACCACCGTGTACTCACGCTGGTGCATCGCAATTTGCGCGATCGCGCTGAATCCAGATTTCTTCATGGTTTGCAGCAGCAGGTAGTAGGCTTTCTTCCCGGCTTCCTCCGGCACCATGAAATATGAGGAGTCAAAATAAATCGGGTCGATTCCTTCCGCCTTGACGAACTCCACGATCTCCATGTTGTCGCTCGACGGAGGCGCGACGCTCTTTACTTCTTCGTCATTGACAATGACGAAACGGTCCTTCTCCACTTCGTAGCCCTTCACCAGTTCGCTGCGTTCCACCACGCGATCGCAATGCGGACAGAAAACCTGCTGCTTGATGCGGTGGCCGCAGACGCTGTGAATCTGATTGAAGCTGATGCGCTCCGTCCGGGCGGCGGCAAACAGCCGGACCGGGATGGTAATTAAACCAAAGGTTATGTAGCCCTTCCAAACTGTTGAAGCCATGCGGCCGTTTCTCCTGATCTCTGTGTCTTGACTAGAATGAAGCGTCGAGAGCCTAGCTTCTTATTTAAAACCATAGCTCCTTCCGTCGTTGCGAGCAACTTGTCTAGTACTCCCGCCCCTCTCTAAACGACTAACGCGAAAGCCTGTAGGTTCGGATGCGACTGAAAGTCGGGGGATCCGGCTGAAGCCGTCTGAAGCTCCCCGGCTCAGAGCCGGCTCGAGGCTCGGTGGGCGCACTTATCTTAAACCCTCAATCATCTTCATCCACTTTTGGTTCTCAATCTAGGCTTTGATCGTGTCCTCTTCCACCGTTGCGCAAAGTATCCGCGTGCCCACCGATGCTGGCCTCAGTAGCGCGTCCGCAGGCTCGGAATTCGTCGCTTCGAACGCCCCTTTTATGTACTGCACCAGCTGGTGTGGCGCCATGTTAGCCGGCGCAGAAACCAGCATGTAAATGTGATCCGGCGACACCGGCTCTCGAATGATTACCACCTCCCGGGCCTGGCAAATCTGCCGAATCAGGTCGCGGGGCACGCTCCGCTATCTCACCGCGCAGTATCTTGTTAGCGGTACTTCGTGATCCATAACAAGTGATGCTGAACAACACACATCGATAGCCCGCTATGTCGATACTCGGCCATTCCCTCTAAAAGGCGGTGGGTTTAGACCGGACGATGGAAACTAGGACGTGTTCACACTGATAGAACAATTACTTGTTAAAGTGTTTGTAAGATGGAACTCACCGAACAGCAGTATGCGTGAGGCGTTCTCGCTGGATTCCACTTCGGTGAAGGTTCATCCGGATGGAACGGGCGCAAAAAAAAAAACGGACCACAAGCCATTGGCAGATCCCGTGGCGGATGGAACACCAAGATTCAGATGGTTGCCGCGGATGCGCGAACCGCGATCGTCTTTGCGTTGTCTCCCGGCGGCAACCACGATGCGCCGTACGGGCGCGCATTGTTGGAAGATTTAGGCCCAATGCCGGACTGCCTTCCGCTGATGATGGATCGAGCTTACGAAGGCAACGAAACGCCCCGAGTGGTGCTGGACTTGGGCATGATCCCGGCTGTCCCACCCAAGTCCGACAGACTACATCCGTGGCAGTACGATCGCGCTCTCTATATCAAACGTAGCGAGATCGAACGCCTCTTCCGCCGATTGAAGGGTTTCCGCCGCATCTTCTCACGTATCGAAAAGCTCGATGTCATCTTCTTGGCGTTCCTTTGCTTCGCGCTGATCGTTGAGGAGCTGCGCGTGAACACGCCTGAAAGGCTTTGAAAATTTACGTTTATTACATCGGGAAGCCTCGTGACTTGCACGCAAATGCCATCGCGGCGGAATTTCTGAAACGTACCGGCCGGTATGCGGATTGCAGCATGCGTGAGATCGTGCCCGGCCGTTTTCAGCTCTTCGACCGGCATTCAACTGCGCGTAAGGTGTTCCTTGACCCAACGGGAAAACAGTTCGATTCCCAGGCATTCATCGAACTGGTGAGTAACAGCGAAAGCGTGGCACAGGATCTGGTGTTTCTCCTCGGCGGACACGATGGCCTGCCACCGGAGTGGAAGCTTCGCGCCGACCTGCTGCTTTCACTCTCGGCGATGACTTACCCTCACGAATTGGCGCGCGCCATGCTGATAGAGCAGATCTACCGGGCTTTTACAACGCTGCGCGGCCATCCATACCCGCGCTAACGTTTCGCGGGGCCGCAAGCTGGGTTTGTAATAAACTTGCTGACGTGCTTCTCTCCCTCACCGGCATTCAGAAGAGCTTTGGAGGCGTTCAGGCGCTGAAGGACGGCAATCTCAACGTCGAAGAGGGCGAAGTTCACCTGTTAATGGGCGAGAACGGAGCCGGCAAATCGACGCTGATGAAAATTGTGGCTGGCCTCTACACCCGTGACTCAGGCGAAATGCTGTTTCGCGGCCAGCCTGTTTCGTTTAGCCGCCCTTCTGAAGCGGCCAGGCAGGGAATTGCCATGGTGCATCAGGAGTCCTTACTGGCGCCGCATCTTTCAGTCGCGGAAAACATTTACCTGGGACGGGAAAACACCAGTAAGCGGGGCTGGGTGGACCGCGCCAGGATGCTTCGCCAAGCCACCAGCCTCATCGAGTACCACGGATTCCGGCTCGACCCATCTGCGCCGGTCAGCCGCTTGACGCCCGCCGGAAAACAATTGGTCGAGATTTGCCGTGCCATCGCATCGGGCTCCAGCCTGCTTATCTTCGACGAACCCACTTCTTCGCTTTCCGAAACTGAATCCAAAGAAGTATTTCGAATCGTCCGTCAACTGCGCGAGCGCAAGATGGGCATCATCTACATAACGCATCGCCTGGATGAACTGCGCTCCGTGGGCGATCGCGTCACCGTGCTGCGCGATGGGGCCACCGTCCATACCGGCCAATTGACCGATCTCGACCGCAATCAATTGATTGAACACATGGTGGGCCGGCCTCTCGACGCTATTTTTAAGCGCGAATCGCCGCCGCCTAGCGAGGTTCTATTGCGGGTTCGCAACGTAAGCCGCGGATTGTTGCGCGACATTTCGTTCGACATACGGGCAGGCGAAATCGTGGGCCTGGGCGGCTTAATGGGAGCCGGACGGACAGAGTTGTGCCGTGTCATATTCGGGCTCGATCGGCCGGAGTCAGGCAATGTCGAAGTCGCAGGCCGCGATGTAACACCCAAGACGCCGCGCGCCGGTGTTGCGGCCGGTATCGCTCTGATCCCAGAAGACCGGCAACGCAACGGCCTGGCCTTAAAGCTGCCGATTGCGCACAACATCACTCTTCCCGACTTGGACAAAATCAGCAGCCTGGGCTGGCTCCGCAAAGCCGACGAGAGCGCGCTTTCGGAACAATACCGCCAGCAACTGCGCATTCGATGCAACTCCACAATGCAGCCGGCAGGAAGATTAAGCGGCGGCAACCAGCAAAAAATAGTGATCGCGAAGTGGGTGGCGCGAGGCGCAAGAGTGTTCCTCTTCGACGAGCCAACCCGCGGAATAGACGTCGGGGCCAAGCAGGAAGTGTTCGAACAAATGGACCAGCTCGCACGCTCCGGTGCGGCAGTCCTGATGGTCAGCTCTGAACTTCCTGAACTGATTCAGGTCACTGATCGCATTCTGGTGATGGCGGATGGGCGGCTTACCGGCGAATTGCCCGGCAGAACCACGCAGGCCGAGATCATGCGGTTAGCCGCGCCTGCTGGGAGCCATTCCAGGGAGAACGCCTGATGCAAAAACTGCAGCGCTTACTCCCATTTCTGACCCTGATCCTGCTTTTCACCGGCCTTACGATTGCCACTCCGCACTTTCTGACTGCAATCAACCTGGCTAGCGTGGCTCGCCAGACGGCCGTGATCAACATCATGGCGCTGGGCATGACCCTGGTCATCATCACCGGCGGCATCGATCTCTCGGTTGGCTCCACGCTAGCTCTGGCAGGACTCTTCGGAACCATGGCCATCAAATCTGGAATGCCGATTCCCATCGGTATTCTGGTAGGCATCTTCAGCGGCTTCGTCTGCGGCCTGCTGAACGGATTGATGATTACCCAGCTGCGCATCAACCCGTTCATCATCACGCTTGGAACGCTGGAGGCTTACCGCGGCCTTGCCCTGGTGGTCTCGAAGGGGCTACCCGTGCATGGCTTGCCGGACGCTTTCGCCCTGCTTGGGGACGGTACGCTGCTAGGCATTCCCTTCTCGCTATGGGTTCTGGCCATTTGTGCAGTTGTCATGCATTTCGTTCTGGAAAATACCAAGCTGGGACGCTACTCTTTTGCGATCGGCAGCAATGCCAGCGCGGCTTACTATGCCGGCGTCCCCATCAATTTTCATCTCAGCGCGGTCTATGCCATCGCGGGACTGCTCACTGGTTTAGCCGGAATGATTGAGGCTTCCAGGTTGGTAACCGGCCAACCTACCGCCGGCCAGGGTTACGAACTGCAGGCGATTGCCGCCGTAGTGATCGGGGGCGGCAGTCTGCAGGGAGGCGAGGGAAGCGTTATGGGTACGCTGATCGGCGCCTTCATTATCGGGCTGCTCTCAAACGGCAGCGACCTGCTCGGAATCAATCCATATTGGCAGCAGGTGATCATTGGACTGGTGATTATCGTGGCGGTAGGATTCGATGAATTCCGAAAGCGCAAATTGAGCGCTGCTTAACAGCAGATCTAACGGGCGCCGTCCGGAATACCTCGGCATTGTCCGGCTAATTTCTTCGAGCTTAGGAGCGCAAGCGACTACCGGCCCCAAGCAGAAAGAATGCTCCCACCAGCGCCCTATGCCAGCGTCCCCGCGATGTGCGCACGGGCAAAAATCTGTTCATTCCGGTGCCCACTCCGTCGGAGGTGCAGGCCATTAGTGCGAATGCCGCGCCTTTGGCGCGCTACTACCTGAACGCCATGCTAACAGATCAGCAACTGGCAGACCGCTTCGAAGCGGTCGAGTTGCCTCCCCTGGCATAACGATAACGACTTTCGACGGTTGTTGGCGAGCTTCAGGCACTGCTGCCGCTGCGAAAACAGTCGGACTTGTCGGCACCCGACATTCGACAAGAAATATTACGTCGGACGGAGGGAATCACCGTTCGAATTGTGCGCTTGCTGGAGCAGCTGGCTGTGGAGGCGGTGCGTTCTGGTTCGGAAGAAATTACACTTGATCGCTTCTCGCTGCTGGATTCCCAAGCCCCTCTTTTGTCCATGGAAGCGGATGCCTAGTTGGAAGCTGTGGCCGGTCACATTCCGCCCAAAAAACGGAGAAGTCTTGTACTCGTGGGTCGCCAGGATAGCGGCTGTATATGGGATTTCACCTAGCGAGCTCTTGCCGGAGGCCTCCGGCTTTCAATACCCTTCGGCGCTGGTTCAAAGTGAGGACCAAAGAGTTCTTAGAACGTTGGCCCAATCCACTGGGGTATCGGTCAAGGCTCTCAGCAAACGGACGGTTGCCGGATCCTCGTGGCGTTGGCCGCAGGATTGGTGGGCCAACGGGACCCTTCCGTCTCCTCAGCTTTGTCCAACGTGCCTCGCCGAGGATCTAAAAACTTGTGATCGCGTACAGTTTCTTCGGCTGCGGTGGCAGTGTGCGGCAATGACTATTTGTCCAAAGCACCTGGTGCCGTTGTTGGAAGCTTGCTCCCACTGCCGGCAAATGAAATGGCCAATTTGCGAAGCACGGGATTTGGCCGTTTTCGATTTCCCTGCGATGACTGCGGCAGTCCCCAAGAGACCACGCGACCTGTTCCCAATGCGAGCGAACCGGCACTTCGCCTTCTGGTCGCGTTCGAAACGCAATTAATTCGCGCGCTTCAAGGCTACAGCATTCAATGGTCCTGGATCGGGCATGCAACGCCAGCGGAGTTCTTATCGCTCGTAAGCGATTTGCTGGGCGTCATCAATTGCCAGAGCGCCATGTCGAAGCCAATCTACCAGCTCCAGACAGCCTGCTTCCCGCTTGGCCATCGATGCGTTCCATTTCGGGCAGCAATGCATTGGGGATTGGGTTCTCCGAATGTCCGGAGATGCATCCTAGCCGCAGTTTTGCCGGTCTTCGGAAACTCTCGCATTCGATCTCTGCTCAAAGCTTATCCAGAGCAATCGGGATGGAGCCAATTACTCTTACATCTTAAAGAGAACAAGATTGAAGCCCTTCAAAGACGGTCCTGGCATTGGCCGCCGGCGGCCCATAATTCGTTGCGCCGGGCCATTGAATTGCGGTTCGCCCGGAACGCCAAACCCAGCGTGCGCGGGCAGTCATGTCTTACGAAATAAGAAAAATCAGGCGCCGACCTTGCGAATTCTCGCAAAGTCTTACGAATTAGGAACATTGACAATCTGGATGGTGTAAATAACGACCATCCGGTTTACATTGGCTCCGGCTCGCCTTATTCCAATAACAATCCCGCCGATGGCATTTTTACCAGCAACGAACTAATAGGCTGCGGATTCCCGGGGCAGCAGTCAACCAATGTGGGAGCCTGCAACAGCCGTTTTGGAGTCTCTACCCCGAACGCACTCTTCGTCAATCCCGGAGGAGGCGTTCTACGCTATGGCGATGGCCGCAACACCTTTCGAGGACCATTGTTCAATAATTTCGACGCCGCTGTATCGAAGACCTTCGGCATCACCGAGCAGTTGAAGATTCAGATCCGCGCTGATGCAGTCAACGTTCTGAACCATCCCAATTTCAATGGGATCAGAACCGATTTGAACTCCGCGCAATTCGGGAAGGCGCAGTATCTGGTGGGAGACGGCGGACGTTACGGCCCCACCGTCGGCTCGTGGTCTAACGGAGTCGCCCGGCGCTTTCAATTCGGGGCACGGCTGACTTTCTGAAGTCCGTCGCGCACTGAAGAGCTTTCAGTGACACAGATGCGTCGGATCTGATACAGGCTCATTGCGCACTGCAGTGACTTACTGAAAGCTGAACACTCCGAACGGATTGCTCCACGGTGCGCAGAAATCTGCGAAGTTATTGATTAATGACGCTGCCGTCCGCTCGTCTTACGACGCCCCAACCGCCGTTGAGTGCTTTCCGTGCTCCGGTTTCCGAACCGAACGGATATTTCGCCGCGGCCTTGGTGTTGATTTCAATGCCCCAACCGGGTTTCTCGTTGGCGTAAACTAAGCCGTCCCGCACTTCCGGATAGCCATCGAATACTTCGCGCAGCCGATCGTTTGCGAACGTCCACTCTTGGATGCCGAAGTTGCCGGATACTAAATCGAGAGTCACATTGGCGCAATGTCCTATCGGAGATACATCGCCCGGACCGTGCCAAGCCGTCTTCACCTGAAACGCCTCTGCCACATTCGCGATTTTGAGGCAGGGAGTAAGCCCGCCCGCCTGCGAGACGTGGACGCGTAGATAATCGATGACGCTTTCGCGGATGACGTCATACCACTCGTGCGGGCTGTTGAAGAGTTCACCCATGGCGAGAGGCGTGGTGCAATTCGCCCTGATCTGCTTGAAGTAGGCAATGTTCTCGGGCGACAACAGATCTTCCAAAAAGAAGAGACGGAACTGCTCCATCTCCTTCGCAAAGATAACGGCCAGGCGCGGAGTCACGCGCTCATGCGCATCGTGCAGCAACTCAATTTCCGGGCCGAGCTCTTTGCGGCCAGCGGTAAAGAGTTCGATGGTTCGGCGCACGTAAGGCTCGGGCTCGAAGACGGGATCCCGCGGCTCAGTCATGGGAGTCTTATCGGTCCGGCCCGAAGCCGCCGCTCCGTAGGCTGCCATGCCGGGAACGCCAACTTGCAGGCGAACGGCTTTGATTCCCTGCGCCATTAGTTTATGGGCTTGATCGATGGTTTCGGAAATCTCGCGGCCGGAGGCATGTGAATAGATCATGGCCCCGCGGCGAAGTTTCCCTCCTAACAGATCGTACACGGGCATCCCCGCCTGGCGGCCTTTGATGTCCCAGAGCGCCTGATCGACGCCGCTGATAGCGTTGTTTAGAACCGGGCCGTTCCTCCAGTAGGAGGAGTTATACATTATCTGCCAGAGGTCGTCGATCGCGTCAGTCGGCCGCCCTACCAGCAGCGGTTTTAGATAGCGCTCGACTGCCGGAGGCACCAATTCAGCGCGCTGAGTGAATGTCGCGCATCCGTAACCATAGAGGCCATCCTGATCAGTCTGCACCTTCACCACGATTAAGCGCACGCCGGCAGGCTGTGTACAGATCACGGAGATGTCACGAATCTTCGGAGATGGCATTCCGCGCAGGACCGGAGTTGCTAACAGTGGCGCGGCAGACTTCAAAAGACTTCTTCGAGTAAGTTGGGACATTTTTTGAGTAGGTGAAAACTAAGAGAATAGACGGTCCGAGGAATGCTCTTTATTCCACTGCGGCGTGGGTTCAAAATATCCGGGGACCAGCAGGTGCTGCTTGACGACTTCTTCGTTCAGCGTGACGCCTAGCCCGGGCTTATCGGGAACAGTAATAAAGCCTTTGTTGACAATAGGCTTCTCGACTCCTTCCACCAGCGAATCCCACCACGGCACATCCACCGAATGATTTTCCATGGCGAGAAAGTTGCTGGTCGCCGCAATGGAATGCACTCCAGCCATGCATGAAACCGGACTGCCGGCAAAGTGAACCGCCATCCCGACGCCGTAGGTTTCTGCCATATCGCCAATGAGTTTGGTTTCGAGAATTCCGCCCGATGTACCTGGGTCAGGATGAATTAGATCCACAGCATGGGCGCGGCAAAGCTTCTCAAAGTCAGGTTTGAGGTAGATATCTTCGCCGGTCAAAATCGGAAGGTCGACTTCGTTCGTGATCTGCTTCATTAAGTCAGTTGCGTACCACGGCACCATGTCTTCTAGCCAGGCCATGTTGAAGGGCGTGAGCTTCTTGCCCAGGCGAATACATGAGTTTACGCCGATGTGCCCGAAATGGTCGGCGGCCAATGGGACATCCATGCCCACTTGCCCCCGGACAACCGAAACATACTCGGCCATGAGGTCGAGACCCTTGTCGGTGATCTCAATACCGGTCAGAGGGTGCTCCTTCCAGAAGACATCGCGGGTAGGATCCATGCCAAGCGGGTGGGTAACAGCGCCGGGCACGTCTTGAATCAAGTTGATGCCAAGATCCATCTTGAGCCAGGTAAAACCTTGCTCCACCCGCTTCTTTAATCTGTCGCCGTAGACCTTCGGGTCGTGAGATTCAGTGGTGTCGCAGTAGACGCGGACTTTGTCGCGGTACTTGCCGCCCAGCATCTGATAGACCGGCACATTGTAAGCTTTGCCCGCGAGATCCCAAAGCGCCATCTCGACGCCGCAAACACCGCCCGCCTGGCGCGATGTTCCTCCAAACTGCTTGATCTTTCGGAAGAGCTTTTCAACGTTGCAAGGGTTCTCGCCCAGCAGGCGGCTTTTTAGAATTAGCGCGTAGGTAGCGCTCGCTCCATCACGCACTTCGCCTAAACCGTAGATGCCCTGGTTGGTGTCGATTCGTACCAGTGGGCAGGTCATGGGAGCCTTGGCGATGACGGCCACGCGCAGATCGGTGATCTTTAGATCGGAAGGTTTTGAATTTGTCTGAGTGTTTTGCGGAAGCGCTTCTAGGTTTGCTCCAGACCAGAGAGCGGCAGCGCCCGACGTGGCAGCGCCTCTGAGAAAATTTCTTCTTGCTAGGTTTGATTTGCCTGTTCGCATGAGTTATTTCGCCTTGGAGGTGAAGCTTATCACAGACTAATTGTGTTGAGCCCGCGCGGCCGGAGGTGGCTACGCCAGAATTGCTTTAACGACGTTCGCGCGCTTTTCAGTACCCGTCAGCTTCTGGTCCAGGCCTTGATATTTGTAAGTGAATCGCCGGTCATCGATACCGAACTGGTTCAGAATAGTGGCTTGAAAGTCTCGAATATGCACCGGATCTTTGACAATGTTGTACGAAAACTCGTCCGTCTCTCCATGCACGACTCCGCCTTTGACGCCGCCGCCGGCCATCCATAGAGAGAAGCAGCGGGGGTGATGGTCGCGGCCATAATCGGTCGCGGTTAGCTTGCCTTGGGAATAGATAGTGCGGCCGAACTCGCCACCCCAGATGACCAAGGTATCGTCGAGCATGCCGCGCGATTTCAAATCTTGAACCAGGGCATAAGCGCCCTGGTCTACGTCGCGGCATTGGCTGGGAAGAACATCTGGCAGTGCCGAATGCACGTCCCATCCGCGATGGTAGACTTGCACGAAGCGTACATCGCGTTCCATCATGCGGCGAGCCATTAAGCAGCAATTCGCGAACGTTCCGCCTTTGCGTGCATCTTCGCCGTAGAGTTGAAAGGTGCTATCGGGCTCCTTCGTGATATCGGTCAGATTGGGAACAGACGCTTGCATGCGGAACGCCATCTCGTACTGAGAGATGCGAACCCGTGTTTCCGGATCGGCCACTTTATCGCCTTGCATTTCGTTCAATTGACCCAGCGCATCCAGCATGCGGCGGCGGACGCGAGTGGGAACGCCATCGGGATTGTTGATAAATAAAACCGGATCGCCACCGGACCGGAGAGCGACGCCCGAATAGCGTCCGGAGAGAAAACCGGAACTCCACAAACGCGCCGAAATGGCTTGTACGTTGGCCTTGGGATGCGAGTGGCTGGCATTCATGACGACAAAGGTCGGCAGATCTTTGTTCATGCTGCCTAGACCGTACGCCAGCCATGATCCGATGCAGGGCTTTCCGGCGATCATGAAACCTGTCTGAAGAAACGTCACCGCAGGCTCATGATTGATCGCGTCCGTATGCATCGACCGGATGACAGCGATATCATCCACCATCTTGGCCGTGTACGGCAGCAGATCGGAAACCCATGCGCCGCTTTGCCCATACTGTGCAAACTTGAAAACCGAGGGCGCGACAGGAAAGCGCGTTTGGCCCGACGTCATGGTGGTCAGCCGCTGACCGCTGCGTATCGATTCCGGCAGATCCTTGTCGAACCAGGAGGCCATCTCCGGCTTGTAGTCGAAGGTCTCCATCTGCGGAGGCGCGCCTAGCATGTGCAAATAAATGGCGCGTTTGGCTTTCGGCGCAAAGTGCGGAAGGCCGGGAAGCGTACTATCCGCATCGGGCGCCGGAGCAGCCAACGCGCTGCCCTGATTCAGAAGGGAAAAGAGCGCCAGCGAGCCAAGTCCGTTCGCGCCCCGGCGTAGAATTTGGCGTCGCGTCTCTGCTAGAACTGCTTCATCGTGCAGCGTCATCGGATTTTTCGCTCCTTCTGGCTTTCATTTGACTAGCACCTCGTCCAGGTTCATCATTTCGTTCGCGATCATGGTCATGGCGGCAAACTCGGGTTTCGATAGCTCGGCGTTGGCCTTCGACTCGCCTACGCTCAAGAGCTTCGCGGCATCGGCTGGCTTCGAATCGTAATAGGAGAGAAAGTCTTTGTAAGAGCTTTGGACGACATCGAGTTCCTTCGGCCCGATAGGCCGGGCCAGAAGGCGCTGTGAGATGTAGTCAATCTGGCTCTTGAAGTCGCCCCGATTACTCACCAAGGCATTCTCGGCAAGTACGCGCGCAGCCTCCACGAACTGCGGGTCATTCATGGTTAACAAAGCTTGTAATGGCGTATTCGTCCGCTCGCGGCGCACCGTGCAGACTTCACGCGAGGGCGCGTTCATGATGTCCATGGAGGCAGGCGGGGCACTGCGCTTCCAGAAGGTATACATGCTGCGCCGGTAGAGTTTGGGTCCGCTGTCCCGATGGTAAAACCGCGTGTTGCTTTGCTCCATCGCGACCGCCTCCCAAATGTTGGGCGGCTGGTATGGCTTAACACTCGGACCGCCAATGGTTGGCTCCAGCAGACCGCTGACGGATAGGGCATAGTCGCGCACCATCTCGGCGTCCATGCGGAAACGCGGACCGCGCGCCAGCAGGCGATTGTCCGGATCTTTCTCGATTTTGTCTTCGGTGGCGACGGCGGACTGACGGTAAGCGGCTGACGTCACCATCATGCGGAACAGGCGCTTCACGTCCCAGCCGGATTCGCGAAAATCGACAGCCAGCCAATCGAGGAGTTCAGGATGGGAAGGCGGATCGCCTTGCGAGCCGAAATCTTCCACGGTTTTAACCAACCCCGTGCCAAACACTTCCTGCCAGAAACGATTCACCGTCACGCGCGCCGTCAGCGGATTGTTGCTGTCGACCAGCCACTTTGCGAGTCCGAGACGATTCTTCGGATAGGACTGCGGAAGAGGCGGAAGAACGCTGGGCACCTTGGGATGGACTTCGTCTTTCGGCTGATCGTAAAGGCCGCGATAAAGTACGTGCGCGACAGGCTGCGAATCCGTCCTTTCCTGCATGACAAACGTCACGGGGCTGCGTTGGGCAATCGCGTAACGCTCGGCATCGACGGCGCGCAGGCGATCGACTTTTGCGCTGGCGAGAGGATCGACTCGATAGGTGTAATAGACGGCAAGCGCCCGCCTCTCATGCTCCGACAGATCATCCGGACCTTTCGCGCGGGCAGTTTCTAACGTGCCGGTTAGATTCAGCAGTTGCGCATCGCTCTCATCGATCCCGGTGTCGAAGATTTGAAAGCCAGCAACTGCGCCTTCCGCGTATCCCGCTTTTTCAGACGTCCCACCCAGAAGAATGGGAGCGTCAACGTGAATTGTTTTGGGCAGGGGCGCAATGTCTTCGCCGGTTCCGTAGGTCGGCACAAATGAACCGTTGACGAAGAGCTTGATGCCGCTACGATTACCGCTGCCGTCATAGGTGTACGCGATGTGATACCAGGTCTCCGGCTTCAGGGCTAAATCAGCGCCTGGACGAGCACCCAGGAACTTGCCATCGAAACCAGAAATTCTAAAACCGGGAGCTATGCTTTCGAGACCGATGTTGCCCTTCGCGATATCGAGGGTCCAGCCCTGGCGCTTCTTGTCTTCCGGCTTGGAACCGGGAGTGATCTCTATCTGGCTGGCGATCGTGTAGCCGGAAATCTTCTTGGGGACGTAGATCCATGCGGACACGGTAAGAGGCTTATCGCTGGAGAAAGATGGCGCTTCACGGAAGCTCATCACGCCATCTTTGTCGAAGTGAAAAGCATGCGAATTCAGCTTGGGGCCATCGCCCACGGTGACTCCGGCGGGCAAATTGGGTATGTTCGCGGGATTAGCGACAAATGCTGCCGGGGCTGGTTCGGTTTTCAGATCGGCCCGGGCATCAGACTTCAGCCATGCGTCGAACTCAGGCTTCGGATTCGCTTCAGAGGCGGCGATAAATTCAAGAAGTGTTGCGCGCTCGCGGTTGATGTTTTCCCAGCGAGGCCGGTCTTCGCCCTGCGGGACGACGACAGTTGGCGGAGTATCCGGGATGTTGCCGTCCAGCGGATTTTGCGTGGTGTTCCGGAAGAAGGAAGTCAGCGAATAGAACTCCTTCTGCGAAATGGGATCGAACTTATGGTCGTGGCAGGTGGCGCAACCGACAGTAAGGCCCATCCAGACCGTTCCCGTGGTGTCGGCACGGTCTTTGGCGTAGATGGCGGCTACTTCTTCCGGAATTGCGCCGCCTTCATTGGTGGTTACGTTGCAGCGGTGGAAGCCGGAAGCGATCTTCTGGTCGAGGGTCGCATTCGGCAGCAGGTCGCCGGCCAACTGCTCTACAGTGAACTTGTCGAAAGGGAGATTGCGGTTGAATGCCTGGATAACCCAATCACGATATGGCCACATCTCGCGATAACTATCGATGTGCAAGCCCTGCGTGTCGGCGTAACGAGCGGCATCCAGCCAGTAGCGGCCGCGATGCTCACCGTAATGAGGTGATGCAAGCAGCCGGTCGACCACCTTTTCATAGGCTTTTGGATTTTTGTCTTCCAGGAATGCTTGCACTTCCTCCGGAGTAGGCGGCAGGCCAGTCAGATCGAGCGTCACGCGCCGGATCAGCAAACGGCGATCGGCCTCCTGCGCCGGCGCCAAACCGTTCTCTTCCATCTTGGCCAGCAGGAAACGATCGATCTCGTTCACAGCCCAGTTTCTATGCTGTACTTCGGGCAGAGGCGCTTTCACCGGCTCCACGAAAGCCCAATGCTCTTTCCACTTCGCGCCTTCGGCAACCCAGCGGCGCAGCGTGTCTTTTTGCGCTTGCGTTAAGGTCTTATGCGAAAAAACCGGGGGCATCCGGAAAGCGGGCTTATCGGATAACACCCGTTTGATGAGCAGACTTTCGTCGGGATTTCCCGGAACGAGGACCGCTCCGTTTTTACGAGTGGAGAATGCACCTTCGCGATTGTCGAGCCGGAGGTCTACCATGCGGGTGCCTTTATCCGGGCCGTGGCACAAAAAGCAGTTGTCCGAGAGAATGGGGCGAACCTGGCGCTGGAAATCCACCGGAGGCAGACTTGGTTTTGCTGCGGTCTTTTCGGCTTGGCAGAAGGCAGTGCTGCCGGCGGCGAGCAAGCAAAATGAAGATAGAGCGGCTTTGAACGGTGAACCGGTCATGAGATCTCCCGGGGAAGGAATTCCTTCGGATAACTGAAAATTCAGCTAGGTCCATGCTATACCCGGCCGCATTGACCAAATCTATTTCAATTTTTCCTGAGCCAGGAGATACTCGTGAATCTGCGTTTTGCCTGCGTGCTGTGCCCAACCGGCAGGTGTCCCTTGCCAGATGCTATCGGTCATATCCAATCGGGCGCCGCGATCTGACAGCAGGTGAACAACCTCTTCGTGGCCGGCGAAAGCGGCCTGATGCAGGGGCGTAGAATGATCATGGCAACCGGCCGGATTGTAGCGATTGGGATTTTCGCCTGCGTTTAGCATTAGCCGGACGATTCCGGCGTGGCCGAACTGCGCTGCCAGGGCAAGCGCGCGATGGCGATCTTCAGCCGCTGCATTCGCAAGCAACTTGCGGGCGTCTTCTTCAAGCCCAAGAGCGGCGGCCGCCGGTAAGTTGATCCGAGCGCCCCGCTGGATTAAGCCTTCCACTGCCTGGAATTCGCCGTGCGTGAGCGCGGCCGGCATGGCGGCGTTAGCATCGGCTCCGTATTCGCACAACAGATCAATTAATGGAATTTGCACACCAGACTCACGCGCTATACGGCCGGAGGAAACCAGCATCAGTGTTCCGTTCACTGCGGAAGTTTCATGTTTAGCTCCGGCATCCAGAATGACTTTCGCCACCTGGACGATGTTGCCGGGCATAGAATTCTGACGCACGGGATTCTGCGCTACGAACTCCAAGAGCGTAGGACTCTGAAAGTAATTTACGCCTTGAAAATGGATGCGCTGATGCACCAGTTGCGGATGCTCATCGAGCAGGGCGTGCAACGAATTGGCATCCCCAGCATCCAGGAGTTCGACCGCTCGACGAAAAGTTCTGTCTTCGATTTGGCCGTAGGGAGACACAACAAGATAATAAATGAGCTGGTGAAATGGGTATTTGTTCGCGGAAGGATGTAAAGTCTCTGTCTTATGATGATTTCCGATGACGATTTCCGATATCAGGGCAACCACGGTTACGGTTCCTCTGCATGCTCCTTTGCGGCACGGCAACGGCTGCCATTGGGGCCGCTTTGTACGGACCATTGTCGAGGTGGAAACCGATACGGGCCTGATTGGGCTGGGCGAAATGGGAGGCGGCGGTGAATCCGCGGAAGCTTCTTTTCGTGCTCTCCGTACCTACCTGGTTGGGCAAGACCCGGCCAATCTGGAGGAGCTACGATTCCGGATTGCGAACCCCACGGCATCGCTGTATAACAACCGGACGCAGCTGCTAGCGGCTATCGAGTTCGCCTGCCTCGACATAGTTGGAAAGGCCTGGAATGTGCCGGTACACACCGTTTTGGGCGGTAAACTGCGCGATCGGGTGCCATTTGCCACCTACTGTTTTTGGCGGTATCCGAACGAAAAAACGGGCGAAGGCGAGGTCCGCACGCCGGATCAGGTAGTTGCATTTGTCGCCGAGCAGAAGAAGCGGTATGGCTTTACATCTCACAAGATGAAGGGCGGCGTTTTTGCGCCGGATTACGAGCTGAAGGCCTACCGGGCGATGGCCGAGGCCTTTCCTGAAGATCGCGTACGGTTCGATCCGAACGGGTTGTGGTCGACCGAGCAAGCTATCCGCTTTGGGCAGCGCATCGAGGATTTAAACAACGATTATCTGGAAGATCCGGTGTTCGGCATGAACGGCATGCGGCGCGTCCGGCAAATGGTCCGCGTACCGCTGGCCACGAACACGGTGGTTGTGAACTTCGAACAGCTGGCGGCAAACGTTCTCGATACAGCCGTCGACGTTATTCTCCTCGATACGACTTTCTGGGGCGGTATCCGCCCCTGCCTGAAGGCGGGAGCAGTTTGCGAGACCTTTCAGCTAGGTGTGGCGGTGCATTCGTCCGGCGAACTCGGTATTCAATTGGCGACCATGCTCCATCTGGGTGCGGCGCTTGCGAACCTTACCGTCACCGCGGATGCGCACTATCATCACCTGACCGATGACATCATTGCTGGCGGACTGTTGAAATATGAGAACGGTTCCATTGCGGTGCCGGACGGTCCTGGTCTGGGCGTGAAACTCGATCGCGAAAAGCTAAGGCAATACAGCGAGCTATACCGGGAGCTAGGCGGCTATCCGTACGATCAGGATCCGCAACGGCCAGGCTGGGTGCCGCTGGTGCCAAACGATCGCTTTGCTAACCCGGATCGCGCCTGATGAAAAGCGCAAACTGCCTGGATCTAACGGACCGCGTGGCTGTGGTGGTCGGCGGGACTTCCGGTCTGGGTCAGGCGATCGCGGGTGGGTTCGAGGCGCACGGAGCAATGGTAGTGGCCGCGGGCCGGCGTTCGCATGAAGCCCCGGTGGACGTCACGTCGCGTGCCTCTGTCGAAGCCTTGCGCGAATATGTTCTTGGCCGATTCGGGAGAGTCGATATTCTGGTGAACGCGGCCGGTTACACCCGCAAGGAGGCCACTATTTCAGCGACCGATGAAGACTGGGCTGCTTTGTTCGACAGCAATGTTCAGGGCATGTTGCGGACGTGCCAGGTTTTCTATCCGGCCCTGAAAGCGAGCGGAAGAGGGCGGATTATCAACATCGCTTCGCTCGGTTCGTATGTTGCCTTTCATCAGGTTGCGGCGTATTGTGCATCGAAGGCGGCGGTGCTGGCTATAACCAGAAGTTTGGCCTGCGAGTGGGCGCGGGACAGTATCGTGGTGAACGCGATCTCGCCGGGAGTCTTTCCTACCGACCTGAATAGAAAGCTGCTCGAGGGAACCGGACGCGGTCAAGAGATTCTGATGCGGACGCCAATGGCGAGGTTTGGGCGTCCGGAGGAATTAGTGGGCGTGGCCGTACTGCTTGCCTCCGACGGAGCCAGTTTTTTGACGGGCCAATGCATAGCGGTAGATGGCGGATTCCTCGCTTCGGGCGTGAATACTTAAGCCGCCAAGCCGTTTCGAGTCACCGTTTGTCGCTCATTAGTTCGTAGACTTTACCAGTCAGCAGTTTTATGTCCGATCTGATCTCCCGGATGTCATCGCGCACCTCGCTCCGCAGCGCCTGCATTTCCTCACGGATGCTTCTCATGTCCTCGCGAAGGATTTTCATGTCTTCTCGAAGATTCTTCATCTCTTCCCGGATTCCCGAGACTTGAAGAAAGCTGAGAATCAAGCTGGTAATGACGGCCAGGGTTGGTAGTCCGACCGCTAAATACAGCTGACTGTTCGTCACATCAGCCATTCTACGCGTTTCCTTCGGCCACAGCATCAGGCTGAATAAAGTGCGATAACGGCGGGCCATAGCTCCCATTTGCATTGAGTAGGCTTAAAGCTATGGCGCAATGCACTCATCTCGATCAGATCCAAGACGTAAAGCCGAAGACGGAAGGCTGCGAAGAATGCCTGAAGAGCGGCGACAATTGGGTGCATTTGCGAATGTGCCTGGTCTGCGGGCATGTCGGCTGCTGCGATTCGTCAAAAAACAAACACGCCAGCAAGCACTTTCAGGCCACCGAGCACCCGGTTATGCGTTCTGCCGAACCCGGCGAGGATTGGGGCTGGTGTTTTGCCGATAAAGTGGAACTCGAGTTCTGATTACAGCGCCGCCATTACTTCGCGGTACAGGTACTTCGAGCCTTCCATGCCGTCCCAAGGCCCGTCTTCATATTCCAAAGCAAAAATTCCCATGTAGCCGTTGTTCAGCATGATCCTGACGTTACGCTGCACGTCCGGATTCCTCCAGCGGTTCCAATATTTCGCGTGAACGTTGGTATGGGCGTAAGGCGCGAGATCGTTCAAGGCGTGGAACAGCAGATACTCGTGTTCCCAGTTGCAGAAATCGGGCGACGCTTCGCAGAAGGGGTGGTTCACCTCTTCGATAATGATGCGGATGTTAATGGGGTTGGCGGTAAGTCCCCAGTGGTTCTCCAGCGTTACCTTTACTCCGCATTTACCGCCGTAATCAGCCATCTCTTTAAAAGATTCAATGCAGTTAGTCAGGTACTGAGCAATTTCCGGATTCTTCGGGTAAGAACTAGGGTCAGCATGGGGTCCAGGAGATATACGAGGGCCGCCGCTATTTACGCGCATCGACTTGACGCCGAGTATGGCAGCGCCATCGAGCCAGTTTTTCGCCACCTGAATGCCGTGTTTGCGTTTCTCTTCATCGAGATCGCAAATGTCACGCGGAGCATTGTTCGAGATGTGGTGAACCTTGGTTCCTGTAGTTACGCATTTGTTGGCAAACGATTCCAGCCATTTCTTACTCGCGGATGTCGACGGATCAAATTCAGACCAGGTGTGCCGCTTTCCAAGCACATCTGTCACTACCTCGGCGTACATGCTCTTATCGGCCGAATCTCCGAAAAGCGAACTCCACACGTCCATGTGCGTGACGCCGGGAAAGTGTTCTTTGGTGAACTCCGGGAAATCGAGCAGCGTTATAGTGCCATATTTCTTTTGCATTTCCGCCGATTTCTCATTGCTTTCAGAGCGGCCAGGCAGCTTGAAATTGAAGCGGAAGGGATAGCTGTTCGAAGCGATGCGCGCGGTTTTCTCTTTGTCGCTCAGCGGCCTGGTGACGCCTGCATGGGTGATGGTTTCCGGCCCGGTCTCTTTGGCAGGCTCTGCCGCAGCGCTCTGGGCATTCAGAGCAAGGCCTCCGGTAAGGCCAAGGCCTGCCTGGCGAAGAAATCTACGGCGATCGGGATTACTCATTTGGGTTCCTTTATTAAAGAATTGCGGGTAACAGAAGATGGAAGCGCGAAGGCGACATAAGCGCCGTTCGATGACTTACTTTGAGGCGCGGTTATATCGGACTGAGCAGCGGCGCAGAACACCACATACTCCGTGCCGGCGACTTCATAGACCGCCGGCATACCTTCCAGCGCGGCGTTAACCTCAGTTTCCCAGAGCGTGCGGCCATCGCTCGCGTCAATAGCGCGGACCTTCCGGTCGCGCGTTCCGGTAAAGATCAAGCCTCCGGCGGTGACCACGGGCGCAGTCTTCGGAAAGTGGCTCCCGGTATTGTGAATGCCCCGGGCGGCGAGTTCCGGCACATCTCCTAAAGGCCTTTTCCACTTGATAGTTCCCTGGTTCAAGTCGTAAGCGGTAAGCGAAGTCCAAGGCGGCGCGATCGGCGAAAGGCCGGAACTGGTAGTCATAAAACCGAAGCCGCTGCGGTAATGAGCAGGATTTTTCGCGGGCGAGGCCTCAGCTTTCGCGCCCGAAGCGACAGGAATTTGGCTCTGATCGGACCGGAATAAGAATGCCAATAGCAGGTGCAAGTCCGGGGAGGATAACCTGGCATTTCCGGGCATCAAGCCGCGCCCGTGAGTGGCGAGATTGGAAACTGCCTCGCGCGTCATGCGAGAGCCGATGTTCACCAGGGAAGGAACCGTTGGGGGCTGGCCCTTCAAATCAGCATGATGGCACAACGCACAATTCGTATCGTAAAGCTGGCGGCCCTGCTGCTCGGGAGTGCCTGCAACGAGACGCTGATTCTCCAACTCCGGTTCCAGCTTCAGCATGGCGGGAAGGTCTTTGGAAACCACGTACAGCATGCCATCGGTAGGATTCACCGCCGCGCTGCCCCAGTTTGCGCCGCCGTTGTTGCCCGGCATCTGGATCGTGTTTCGAAGGCCGGGCGGCGTGAAAAGGCCTTCGTTTCTGGCGCTCAGAATTTCGTCACGGAACTTGGCCCGCTCCTCCGGGCTTTCGATATAAGGGCTGAGATCGTCGACGGTGAAGCGCTGGCGCGCGAAGGGCGGCGGCTGCGCCGGAAAAGGCTGCGTGGGCCAGGCCTCTTCTCCGGGCATATCAGTTTTGGGCACTCGACGTTCTTCAATGGGCCACAGCGGCTTGCCGGTAACGCGATTGAAGACCCAGACGAATCCCTGCTTGCTGACCTGCGCGACAATATCTACGCTGTGGCCATTGTGGCGCACGGTTAGCAGCTTCGGCGCAGCCGGATTGTCGTAATCCCAGATATCGTGATGCACCATCTGGAAGTGCCACAAGCGCTTGCCGGTGCGGGCGTCCAGGGCGAGCAGGCAATCGCCGAAGAGGTTTGCGCCCTTACGATCCGCCCCGTAGAAATTGTATTTGGGGCTGCCGGTGGGCACGTAGACAATGCCGCGCGCATCGTCGATGGTCAAAGCGCTCCAGGCATTTGCCCCGCCCACGCTCTTCCAGGCTTCTTTAGGCCAGGTTTCGTAGCCGAATTCTCCGGGATGGGGAATCGTATGGAAGCTCCAGACCAGATCGCCGGTGAGGACGCTGTAAGCCCGGATGTCCCCCGGAGCGGATTCGTATTCCTGGTTGGTGGATGAACCGAGGATGAGCAGGTCGCCGAACACCTTACCGGGCGAGTTCGATTGAACAATCACGATGCTCTCCGGGTCACGGCCCAATCCCTTTCGCAGATCCACGCCGCCGTCGCTGCCGAAAGATTGAATCAGTTCGCCCGTCCTGGCGTTCAAAGCGTGCAGGATATTGTTCGCAGCGTAGAAGAGGCGGCGCTCCGACCGGTCCGCACTTTCCCAATAATTAATCCCGCGGTAAGTCATCAGCCGGGTGTCAGGGGCGCTGTGGTGAATCCAGCGTTGCTCTCCCGTAGCGGCATTCAGCGCCACGATGGAGTTGTGCCGGGCCATTGCATAGAGCGTGTCATCCACCACCAGAGGGTTAAAAGAGTAACGGTTATCGTCGCCGGTCGGATAGCTCCAGACCTGCTTTAGGCTGGCAACATTCCCGCGATCGATCTGGTTGAGAGTTGAATACTGGGCCGAATCAGCACTTCCACCAAAATCGCGCCAGGTACTGTGGTCCGCTGCCCACGTCAGGGCCGCGGCGCTTAGCAGCATGGGAATAAGCCGGCGCATAAAACTGGCTGTTTCAGGCAACTTCCGGCAACTATAGCAGGCTGACGCACACGTGAGCGGAAATCTATTGCAAGTTGATTAGAGCTTGCTGTATTATTGCGGGTAACCAAGTTTCGCAATTGTTCGTTCGTTTGCACCGGATGTGGCGCCTACCGGCCGCCGCAAGCCGTATAAGCAGCCGGTGTGTGGTTCAAGGCTCTTAGTCCGCTGTCTTTCAATCTGTCTTTCTGTGAGGAGAAGCATGTCAGTTTTAGCGAACAGTAGTCGTCCGTCTCGACGGATCTTCGACATCGCGGCGGCCGCATTCTGCGCGCTGCTGCTAATAACCGGCGCGGCGGACTCCGCAATCGCCCAGGCCTTGTATGGTTCATTAGTCGGAGTTGTTACCGACCAGACCGGCGCAGTAGTGCCCGGTGCGAAGGTAACGGCGACGAATACCGCCACCAGCCTGACCAAAGACGACACCACCGACGCGTCCGGCCGGTTCACCTTTCAAAACCTGCAGCCGGGCACCTATTCGGTGAAAATCCTGGCCGACGGTTTCAAATCGACCGAACAAGCCGGTCTGAATGTCTCGCCGAACACCGTTTCCCGTGTGAACCAGACTTTGCAGATTGGCCAATCGACGGAGCAGATAACGGTTTCAGCGACTTCCGTGGAATTGCAGACTGATAAGGCCGACACACATTCCGAGATCACCGGAAAATCCGTGGAGAACATTCCGCTCGGCGGCCAGCGCAGCTATCAGACGTTGATCAATCTGACGCCTGGCGCAACTCCTGGACGTTTCGGAAACTCGGTTACCGACAATCCCGCCTCGCCGCAGTTAACCAACATCAACGGAGGAAATGCCCAGACCAACACGACTCGCGTGGACGGCGCGGAGAGCGTCAACGTTTGGCTTCCTCAGTATCCGGGCTATAGCGCCCCGGCGGAAACCATCGACACCGTCAACATCGTTACCGGTTCGGCCGATGCTGATCAGGGCCTGGCGGGATCGTCGGCGATTACCGTTGTGACGAAATCCGGCACCAATGAAATCCACGGTAGTGCTTTTGAGTTTCACAACAACCAGCATCTGAATGCGCGCAACTTCTTTCTATCGCCGTCGGTTTCCAAGCCTACCGGGATCTATAACAACTACGGCGCTACTTTAGGCGGCCCGATTCTTAAGAACAAGCTGTTCTATTTCGTTGCATTCGACGGGACAAAACAAAAGACCAGCGCTAACGGCTTGTTTACGGTGCCGACTCGAGAGCAGCGCAACGGTAATTTTTCGGCTTTCCCCACCACCATTTACAATCCTGCTACTGGTAATGCTGATGGAAGCGGCCGGCAGGCATTTCTAAACAATATTATTCCCGCCTCATCGATCAGCCCCGTCGCACAAAGAGTTCAGGACTTTTATCCACTTCCGAACCTGCCAGGTGTGGTGAATAACTACTCGGCTACCGGAGGACCCACCGTCGACCGCAACACGGTGGATGCCAAGGTCAACTGGAACCGGAACCAGAAACATATGATCTGGGGTAAATACGGGCGGCAGTGGGCTACCGTCGGCGGCCAGGGAGCCTTTGGAGTAGCGGGCGGTCCGGCCGTCGGTCCGGGAGCTAGTCCGGGAACCGGCGTCACCACAGTTTCGGTCTACACCATTGGACACACCTACACTCTGTCCCCGAATTTGATTCTGGACGGCAATATTGCCTATCAACGGCAGGTGCAGAATGTTACGGGCACCGACTTCGGGACGAACTATGGAACTGTCCTCGGCATCCCGGGGCTGAACGGACCGGACATCCGCCAGAGTGGATTTCCTGACATCACGTTTGGAGGCTTCTACTCGCAACTGGGCGTTCCCAACTGGATGCCGCTCTTCCGCACAGACGAAAATTACACCCACGGCGACAGTCTTTCCTGGATCAAAGGTGCGCACACCCTGCGGTTCGGGTTTGACATGGTGCGCTTCCACCTGAACCACTACCAACCAGAATTGAGCGACGGCGGTCCGCGCGGGTTGCTCGATTTTAGCGGGCAGGTGACCTCTCTCAAAGGCGGTCGGGCGACCGACCAATTCAATGCTTATGCCCAATTTCTGCTGGGAAGTTCAAACAACCTGCAGAAGGGTTTGCAGTATATTCTGATGACCACACGCGAATGGCAGTTCGGCTGGTTTGCGCAAGATCGCTGGCAAGTCTCCCGCAACCTGACGGTCTCGCTCGGGCTGCGGTATGAACTCTATCCCTTAATGACGCGCTGCTGCGGCAAAGGCATAGAGCGTTATGACCCAACCACAAACCAGGTGCTCCTTGGGGGACGGGGTGACGTGCCGACAAACGCGGGAATCACCGTCAGCCACAAACTGTTTGCTCCGCGCGCCGGTATTGCCTACCGTTTGGGTGAGAAGACCGTTATCCGGACCGGATACGGATTGAACTATGATCCTATTCCGTTCTCGCGGCCGCTGCGCGGCTTCTACCCGCTGACTTATAACTTCAACGTGGTGGCGCCTAACAGCTTTGCGCAGGCGGGCACTCTGGCGGGAGGAATTCCAGACTTCAACGGGCCGGATCTCTCTACCGGTATCGTGCCGCTGCCGGCAACCGCCAGCGAGCGCAGCCCCCAGGCCGGCGAAATCCATCGCGGCTACGTTCAATCGTGGAACTTTTCACTCGAGCGCAGACTGCCCGGCAATATCGTATCTTCAGTCGGCTATGTGGGACAGCACTCGGTCCACTTGCTGGCGGACCGTGACATCAACTACGGCACCCCCGGATCGGGTACTACCGGACTGCCCTACTACAACGCCTATGCGCCGAGCGCCTTCCCCGCGGGCGGCAGTGTTCACCGTACCGTCGCAACAAACATCTGGGACGGTTATCTCAGCTCCAGTTACAACTCCTTGCAAATTGCGGCCAACAAGTCGCTTTCGAACGGACTCCTGATCAAGGGCGCTTACACGTGGTCGCATGCCATTGACTACACCGACGACGATGGGTGGGCCGCTGTCGGCTGGAACGATCCGAGCCAGTTCCAACGCAACCGCGCATCGGCAGGCTTCGACCGGACGCACGTCCTTCAGATTGGCTGGGTCTACGAACTACCGTTCGGTCCGGGCAAACCATACTTAACCTCGGGCGTAGCAGGAAAAATTATCGGGGGTTGGCAGTTCAGCGGCATTGAATCGTCCTACACCGGCACACCGATGACGATTACTGCTCCTGGGTCGTCGTTGAACGCGCCCAATAACACGCAAACCGCCGATCAGGTTGCGCCGCTGCAATTCCAGGGCGGTGTTGGCTCGAGCGGTCTCTGGTATTCACCGGCATCGTTTGCGCCGGTGACGCGGGTGGGCTACGGCTCGTCGGGCCGTAACATCTTGCGCGGACCAGGATATTGGAACACTGACTTGAGCATCCTGCGCGTTTTTCCCATCAAAGAACGCTTACAGCTGCAATTCAGGACGGAGTTCTACAACTTGCCGAATACGTCGCACTTCTACAATCCCACTGGCACCACTAGCAATCCGGGATCACAGAACGTGACCTCCACTAACTTTATGCGTATCGTCGGATCTTACGGCGAACGTAACGTGCGCTTTGCCCTGCGGCTGCAATGGTAAATATGCAGTAAGCATGTTCGCAGTTCCACAACACAAAAGGCGGCTCCTGTCCGGGGCCGCTTTTCTTTTGCTCGCCCTGGTTCCGGTTGCGTTCAGTCAGACTCAAGAGCAGGGCGAACAGTCGCATCGGGCGAAGGAACTAATGGCGCAAGGCCTTTATGGCGAGGCCATTCCAATTTATAGAACGCTGGTGAATCAACTGCCTGGGAACGCCGGACTGCTGCTGAATCTCGCGATGGCCGAAGCGATGGGCGGCCAGCCGCAATCCGCCATCAGTCACTGCCAAACGATTCTCAAGACTAACGCGCAGAACATTCCGGCTTTGACCATGTTGTCGATGTCTCACTTGCAATTGAATCAACCAGCGGAAGCCGTGGCTCCCCTAAGCAAGCTGGTGAGTTTGAGTCCTGAAAGTGTGGATGCAAGAGGAATGCTGGCCGGGGCGGAGATGACTCTAAGGCATTTCGAGAGCGCGGCGCAGCAGTACGCGAAGCTCACCGGGCTGACGCCGGACGACCCCAAGGCCTGGTATGGTCTCGGCAAGGCAAACGAGGCGCTCGCCGACTGGAAATTCCAGCAGCTTACGAAAGCTGCGCCGCAATCTCCGTATGTGGCTGTTCTGATCGCCGAAACTCGTGTGCAGCGCCGCCAGTATCGGAGTGCCTTCTTTTTCTATCGCGAAGCAGAGAAGCAAATGCCTCAACTTGCCGGTATTCATTCGGGGCTCGAAGCGGTCTATGAACGCACCGGCCATAGCGATTGGGCGTCCTCCGAGAAGAAGAAAGAGGCCAGCCTTACTGCCAATTGCCAGACCAGCAAGACAGCTGCATGCGAGTTCGCCCAAGGGCGCTACGCGTCTTTGACGAAGACGGCAAATACAACGCCAGCGTCCCTGTTCTGGGCCACTCGAGCCTACAATCAACTCGCGCTGGACGCCTTTCGCCGGTTAGGCAAACTGCCGGAATCGACTGAGCTGCACGCCTTGAAAGCGCAGATGCTGCACGACCATAAGCAGGACCTGGAAGCGGTAAAAGAGTGGCAGGCTGCCCTAAGCATTGCCCCCGAAGACGCTCGACCGCAGTTGCAGATGCAACTCGCGACGGCCCTCTTCCTGGGTGGAGATTATGCTAAAGCCATTCCCGCGATAGAAGAACTTCTGAAGCAGGATCGTAACTCCGCAGACTTGAATTTCATGTTGGGAGAGAGTGAATTGCGCACGCAGCAAGCCGGGAAAGCGGTCCCCTATCTGGAAACCGCTGTCGCGCAGAATCCTGGTATGCTGCCGGCGCATGCCGCTCTGGGGTTGGCACTGGTTTCGTTGAACAAAGCGTCCGAAGCCGTCCCTCACCTGGAGAAAGCGGCGGAATTGGATGACGATGGCAGCCTGCATTACAGCCTGGCGCGCGCTTACATGAGCTTGGGCGATAAGCAAAAGGCTCAAACGAACATGCAGACTTACCGCAGCATTCAACAGCGCAATGCTGAAGTAAACGGGCAACTCGCCAAAGAAGCCGAGATTACGGCTCCGTCTTCTTAGCCTCACTCCGGCCGGGTTCACGTATCGTGAGCACCTGATCCGCTTTCACATCGCGCACCACCTGGTGAATGCCACTGGGCCACCGGACCTCGATAGCAGCGACGATGCCGGTATCTTCTAGCCCGAAATGCACGGCATCGAGGCTGGAAGACGCATAGCTGACCGAACTGGTCATGTCGTTTACCTGGTTGCCAATTTGGATGTGTGTGCCAATGCCGTCGCGATTGCTTTTCTTACCGATCAGCTTGAGCCCGATCCAGTGATTCCCGTTCTCGCTCACGTTTTGCCAGATTTCGGCTTTGTCTCCCAGCGACGAAACTACGGCATCGATCTTGCCGTCGCCATCCAAGTCCGCGTAGGCGCTGCCGCGATGAGCTTTCAATTCAGTCATCCCGGCTGATTCAGAGGCATCGGCGAACGTACCATTCCGCAGATTCACAAACACGCGATTGGCCTCTTTGTAGACCGCAGGTTCGAACTGTTCGACGCGATCGTTTACATGCGAGTTAGAGGTGGCGAGATCTTTCCAGCCATCGTTGTTGAAATCGAACATGCCCGCCCCCCAGCCGCTGTGTCTCAATGACAGCGCCCCCACATGGCTCGCGTAAGTCACGTCATTGAATAGGCCGTCACCGATGTTATGGAAGAGCGGAAAAGTTTCCGCTGCCAACGCAGTGACAAAAATATCGGGCTTGTAATCGTTGTCATAGTCGCGGAAATCTGTTCCCATGCTCGCCACCGGTTTTCCGTCTTCGCGTAAGGCGACTCCAGCCAGCAGCGCGACCTCTTCGAAGGTTCCATCGCCGCGATTGTGGAACAGGAAATTGGCCATGTTGTCGTTGGTGACAAACACGTCAGAAAAGCCATCGCCATCATAATCAGCAAACGCGACACTCATGCCGCGGCCCGCGAAAGCATCGATGCCGGATCTCTTCGAGACATCTTCGAACCTGCCGTGGCCGAGATTGCGATAGAGCGTGCCTGGCAGAGGCTGGAAGTATTTGGGGTGGCAATAAATTCGTATGCCGCGATTCGGATCACCGCAGTAGCGGCTTTCCGCAGGCGACCATTTGGCATAATGCACAACCCAAAGATCGAGCAGGCCATCGTTGTCGTAATCGAACCAGCCCGCCGCAACGGCCCACTTGCCGCTGGTGAGACCAGCAGATGATGTTACATCTTCAAATGAGCCATCGCCCCGGTTGTGATACAGAATGTTGCGATTTACTCCAGCTACAAACAGGTCAGGATGGCCGTCGTTGTCGTAATCCGCGGCAGCCGCGCCCATGGAGTAGCCAGCGCCTGCGACACCCGCCGCTGCTGTCACATCCTGGAAATGCAATCCGCCTTGGTTGCGATAAAGACGATTGCGGTACTTAGGGTCGTTCTTTTCCAGAGACGGAACATCGGCCCCATTGGTAAAGAAGATGTCGGGCTTCCCATCGCCATCGAAATCGAAGATCGCCAAGCCGCCGGCCATGGTCTCGATCATCTGCTTTTCCGGAGTCGGGCAGTTGTTCAGCACGAAATCGACGCCTGACGATGCTGCGGCGTCCCGGAAGTGAATAGAATTCTGAAGACCGCCGCCGGCGCTTGCAAGGAGCGCTGGCAGCAAGACTGCACCAACTTTCAGAAAGCTGCGAAGCATGGTCGAGCGGCTTCTATGCCGATTTGTACGTGGAATCTATCAGCGCGGAAAGATACTGAACCGAAGAATGAATGTCGGCTTCCTGTTGGGGCCCGGAAATCTCCCGCTCGATGGTGATAGGGCCGCTGTAGCTTAGCTTCTTTAGACTGTGCATCACTTCCGGAAAACGGACGCGCCCTTTTCCAATGGCGACCTCTTCGCCAAGCTGCTTGGGATCGGTGGGATAGAGGCCGTCTTTCGCGTGGAGCCCATGAACGTATTTTCCCAGCACATCTAAGGCGCCCACCGGCTCTCCTTTTCCATAAAGAATCAGATTTGCTGTGTCGAGGTTAACGCCGATGTTGCCCGTATCCGCATCCTCTATCGCGCGTAGCATCGTGATGGGCGACTCCTGCCCGGTCTCCATCAGGAACATCTGCCCGTTTGCTTTGCAGTAGCTCGCCACTGTGCGGATCGCGTCGACTGTTTCGCCGTACAGCGGGCGGTTGGGATTTTCCGGTATGAAACCGCAGTGCGTGTGAACCGCGCCGATTCCCGCGGCTTTCGCCAGATCGGAGCCGCGCTTCAACGCATCGATGCGCGCGCTGCGGGTGGCCGCGGGAACTAAGCCGATGGTTTCCGGCCCATGATAGAAATCCCAAACCATCTTGCCGGGGCCTAGCGTCATCACGGCAGTCGCTTCCACGCCGTATTTCTCGAGCGCCTCCTTCAAAGGCCCGGCTTGCTTTACATCAGGTGCGGGACCAGCGGAGATCTGGCAGGTAGGCAGGCCCATGGCGTGAACCCGCGTGATGGCGCTCTGCGGAGTGTTCTTTCCGGTGATTCCGATTACCACGCCGAGACGCGGACGCTTCGCCTTATCTGGCGCAGCTTGCAGCGTTCCGCTTATGAATAGTGCGCCTAATCCGGCGTGCAGTAAATCGCGTCTGTTGGAATTCATCAATTTGTTCCCTGTGTTGCTACGGGCAGGCTTTGGAATCGCTTCGACATCAGGAAAAAACTCGTTTGGTGCGAGTTTGTAAGGAGAGCCGCAAGCGCCGGCTGGCTTTCGATGTAAGCGAGACCTGCCCGGACGCCTAGAATATCGACCGCCGTTGCGCTGGCATCTGTCTCTATCCCGCGGCGAGCAACCACGGTTACGGCAAGACCATTCGTCAGGCCTTGCTCTGTTCCCGGATCGATCACGTGCGAATACCGGCGTCCCGATCTGTCCACATGCTGTTCGCGGTCGCCGGAGGTTGAGACTGCGCCATTCGCCAAAACCAGCACCCGCGTGAAGGGAGCATTTCTCTGCTGCGCGGAACCGACGCCTATTTCCCATCCTGGTTTATCCGGCGGCGCGGCGCTGAACGTCACATCGCCGCTGGCCGCAACCAGGGCGCTTTGTATGTTCCGGTTTCCGAGGACCGAGAGTGCCTGGTCGGCTGCATATCCCTTCGCAATGCCGCCCAGGTCGAGCTGCATGCCAGGCTGGTCGAGACGAACTGAGCGGGTAGCTTTGTCCAAGTGCAGCTTGCGATAGCCGCAGCGCAGGGAAGCTTCATGCAGCGCCGCTGCATCGGGTATGCTGTGAGACTTTCTAGCCGCGCGCCACAGATGGCTTACTGCGCCGATGGTGACATCAAACGCGCCATTCGTTTCCTGCGATACCTCTTGCGCCTTAATGAGAACGGTGTAAAGATCTTCGCTGACTGGAGCAAATCTCCCTACGGCCTCCCGGCAAATCCGGTTCAGCTCGCTATCCGGGTTGTAATCTGTCAGCGCCCGGTCAATTTCGGCAATACGCGAATAAGCCGCGCGGAAAGCAGCTTCCGCTTCTGTCTTGCTGCCGGCGTAAAGCTCGATTCGCATCAGCGTTCCCATGTGCGGCTCGACGGCTTCGAAGCGTTCGAGCGACCGGGTGCCTGCAACTGCAAGAACCGGCGTCAGCAAAAGGAAACCAACTGCGGCCCGCCGCCAGCTACTGTTCATCGTGTTCAAAACCGCTATTCCAGTACCGGAACATCTCGTCCACCGGGGGAACTTTTGCGGGCCTGACTAGACGGAAACCCAGCCACTGGGCATCCGTTTCGTACCAGATACTCTTCGGCAGTTGCGGGTCTTGTTGCTTCCACGATGGATCTGAAGCCACTCGGGAGGCGCACCGGAGTTGCTCGGCCGGGTCGTTCCACGAGCCGCCTCTCACCGCGTTCGGATAGGGCGCGGTCGCCTTCACCCAGGGGTTGTCCTGTTCGCCGGCCTTATACGGTCGGTACGCATCGAGAGTCCATTCCATGACGTTGCCGAGCATGTCGAAGAGTCCCCACGCGTTCGGCTTCTTGGTGGCTACTTTGCCGTATTTGGCCCCCGAGTTGCCGGCAAACCAGGCATAGTCGCCTAACTGCGACTCGTCGTTTCCGAAGTAATAAGCCGTTGTGGAGCCCGCCCGGCAAGCGTATTCCCACTCCGCCTCGGTCGGCAGCCGGTAAAACTCGCCGGTCTTGCTGCTCAGCCACTCGGCATACTTGTTCGCCGCGTGCTGCGTCATGCTGATAGCCGGAAAGCCGTTTATGCCCATGCCGAAGCTCATCTCCACATACGGGCTGGTGGGACGGCTGACGGCATCCACCACCGCATCTTTGTTGGCGTTTTCACCGGCCTGCCGGGCGAACATGAACAGGCGATATTCATCCCAAGTCACCTCATGCGCCTGCATGGCAAAAGCATCTACGCGCACTTTGTGTTGCGGTTCTTCATCTTTCTTGGCGGGCGACCCCATGTTGAACTCCCCGCCGGGAATGGGTACCACATCGTAGCTGACAGTAGTGTTCGGGATGGTGACTTTATATGCCTTATCAGGCTTATTGCCGCTGGTCTCGCTCTCGACGATTCTCTGCCGGATGCGGGCTACGTTAGCCATCTCCGGATCCGCCTTTGCAGCGGATTTCCCGGCCGGTGGTTCCTTCGCTGTCTTTTTCGGGGCTTTCAACGCCAGACTCTGCGGCCACTCCGCGCCGTTGGCAATCCAAGCGCGCAGAGTCTCTACATCTTCTTTTTTCCAGCGGCCCGAAGGCGGCATGGTTCCGTTCTCTACGGTGGTGAAAAGCGAGCTTTCCCCAGGCTTTCCGGGAGACAGAACCTTGCCGGCGATCATTGCATCGCGGGAAGTCAGATTCACGCGCCCGCCGCCATGGCACGCCAGGCACTGCGTTTCCAGCAATGGAGCAATCTGATGCACGAAGTCCACGTGTGCTGGCGCTGCGGCCGCCAGAGCAAGCCCTAAGAAAGCGAGAACCGGCATCGCCTTCTACCCCAGTTTTGTGACGCCGGGTTCTGCGCGCGGCACTACCGGCATGGGACCGTTCCAGTCCAGGTGATCGGGAAACAGCTTCTGTTGCGAGTTCATGGCCTGGTCCCAAGTCACTTGCTGGCCTGTATAAGCCGCCATGCGGCCCATCATCGCCAGCAAGGTACTGGTTGCCATCCGCTTACCGTCGTTGATGGGCTCGTTCTTGCGGATGGACGCGAACAGAAGATCATGCTCGCGCTGATACATATCGTATTTTTGGCCGCTCCAGGTCCATTGGTTCTTGCCTTCTATTTTGGGCGACGTGCCGCGGCCGATAGTGCATGTTCCCTCCGCGCCCATCAGGTAATCACCGTTCTCGTTGTAGCAGCCTACAATCTGCCGGTTCGCCAGAAAAGCTCGAACGCCATTCGGATAAATGTAATTCACTTCGAAGTGATCGTAGATGTTACCGCCTTCGGCCGGTATCACGCGGCCGCCAACGCCTACGCAGCTAACCGGTGGTTCGTCGTGCATGGCCCAGGCGATCTTATCGGCGCTATGCACCGCTTGTTCCACAATGCTGTCGCCGCAGAATTCGACAAAGTTATACCAGTTGCGCAGCTGCCATTCCGTATCGCTCATGCCCGCCGGACGAGCGCTGGCGGGAGGCATGGGCTTCACCGGATTTGTATAGTAAGTGGCGTAGTAAGACACCATCTTCCCGATGGCGCCATCGAAAACTTGCTTGAAAGTGTCTTGAATCATGTTGTTGTAGCGCCAGCAGAACCCGGCTACCAACGATAGGTTCTTCGCTTTTGCCTTCTCGGAAGTATCCAGAACTGACCGAATGCCAAATGCATCCGTCGCCACCGGCTTCTCGCAGAAAACGTTCTTCCCGGCTTCGATGCAGGCTCCCAGGTGAGTGGGCCGGAACCCCGGGGGCGTCGCCAGCAGCACCACATCCACGCCGCTGCCGATCACTTTTTCGTAGGCGTCCAAACCTAAAAACTCATTAGGCTTTTCTACCATCACGCGCGGCTCGACCTTGGAAATTTTCTTCAGCGTCTCCAGGCATTTGTCTATCTGAGACTGCTCGATGTCGGCAACTGCCGTCAATTCGGCGTAATCGTCGGCATGCAAAGCCTGATTAGCTGCACCCGTGCCGCGTCCGCCGCAGCCCACCAATCCCACTTTGATTGCGTTGGTGACAGTTTGCGCGGAGATGATGGCGGGAAAACCGGTGAGCAGTGTTGCGCCTAAGGCTCCGGTGGCGCCCTTCACAAAAGTACGGCGGTCGGAAGAGGGTTTATCAATTGCCATTTTCAATAAGCATATCCAACAGATCGCAAGTGTCCGATTGCGGACCGGTACAACTTCCGGAGGTGAATTGCGATACAACAGAGCCATGCGCCGTCGAACGCTTCTTCAATCCGGGTTGGCTCTGGCCGCCCTTCCGCTGCGAGCAGGCCAGCGACTGCCCATAGCCACTGCCGTCGAATACAGCATGCTGCCCACCACGGCTTCCATCGCCGATCGATTTCAGATCGCCAAAGATGCCGGTTTCGAACGCATCGAGTGCCCCACCACTCGCGACGAATCGATGGCGCAGCAAATGAAGGAAGCGGCCGCGAAAGCGGGCATTAAGATCCATTCGGTGATGAACATGGATCACTGGAAATACCCGCTTTCGTCCGCCGATTCTTCGGTTGTGGAGAAAAGCCTGGATGGCGCGCGGGTCTCGCTTCGCAACGCGCATCTTTGGGGCGCAGATACCGTGCTGGTCGTGCCGGGTGTAGTGAACGATAAGACCTCCTATGGAGAGGCCTACAAGCGATCGCAGGAAAGCATTCGTAAACTGATGCCCCTTGCCGAGGAGCTTCAGGTGATTATTGCCGTAGAAGAGGTCTGGAACAAATTCCTGCTAAGCCCGCTGGAGTTTGCCCGCTACGTGGACGAATTCAAAAGTCCGTGGGTGAAGGCGTACTTCGATGTCGGCAACGTGGTGCTCTACGGATATCCGCAAGATTGGATTCGCACTTTGGGACCGCGCATCGCCAAGCTGCACATTAAAGATTTTTCTTTCCGCCGCGATCCGGCGACCAAGAAGCTGACGGCGGAATTTGTGAACCTTGGAGAGGGCGATATAGATTGGCCGGCGGTTCATGCCGCGCTGAAAGATATCGGATACAAGGGCATCGCCACAGTTGAACTAGCGGATGGCGACCCGGCCTATCTGAAGGATGTTTGCCACCGGCTTAACCTCATTCTGGAAGGTGAAATGCCGAAAGGTCATTCATCGAAATCCGAGTAGCACGCCGTTATTTTGGATTCGGCGCGTCGGCGGATTTCAACGGTTCATGGGCGCTGTACTGCTTCTGCGGCGGCTTCAACTGTATGTCGACGGTCTTCTCTTCGCCATCGACATCCATCTGCTGGCCGAAGGTCTGATACTTGCGTGTAATCACCTGCAGCTGAACGGTGCCCGAGGGAACGGGCGGGAAGTGCGCTTTGCCTTGCTGGTTGGTGCGCACCTCCCAATGGACCGGCTTCCGTTTACCGAGCTTAGTAAGCTGGTGCGAACCCAGAAAATCTAAAATGACCGCGGCGTTGTCCACCGGCTTATCGTATTGGTTTCGTACTTCGACGAGAATGGTGGTCTTCTCCGTCCCGGCAAATGCGCCCAAGCCGCTTATGCCCAGCAGCGCCAAAGTCAATCCGAATTTCCGCATGGTAGCTCCCCGGTTCCGATTATAAAGATTCCGGGCGCTGCATTACAAAGACAGTGACTTCAAGTACTCCCGGAACTGCGCGCCTAAGTCCGGCCGAGCCAGCGCAAACTCGGTGGTCGCCTTCAGGAATCCAAGCTTGTCGCCGGCGTCGAAGCGCTTGCCTTCGAACTTCAATCCGTACACCGGCCGGTCGCGCAGCATGTATTTCAAGCCATCGGTCAGCTGAATTTCGCCGCCGCTGCCTGGTTCTATCGACTCGATGCAATGGAATATATCGGGAGTCAGAACGTAGCGCCCGATAATGGCGAGGTTTGATGGCGCATCCGCCGCCTTCGGCTTCTCCACCATGGTCCGGATTTTAAATAGACTTCCCGCTTTGCCGCCGTTCTGCACCGGCTCGGCATCTACCACCCCGTAAGCCGAAATCTGATCGGACGGAACTTCCATCAATGCCACCACCGATGCGTTATACGTCTCGTACACGTCCACCAGCTGCCGGATACAGGGTGTTTTCGAGGTAATGATGTCGTCCGAGAGCACCGTCGCGAACGGCTCGTTTCCGACCAATTCCTTCGCGCGCAGCACGGCGTGCCCGAGTCCCAGCGCCTCTTTCTGGCGGACATACGACACATCGACCATGTCGGAAATGGAGCGCACCAGCTCGAGCATCTCCGTTTTTTTCTTGGAACCGAGCAGTTGTTCCAGCTCGTAGCTCACGTCGAAATGATCCTCGATCGAAGATTTGCCGCGTCCCGTCACGATGATAATGTTTCGGATGCCAGACTGCATGGCTTCCTCAACCCCGTATTGAATGAGTGGCTTGTCCACGACGGGCAGCATCTCTTTCGGGGAGGCCTTAGTAGCCGGCAGGAACCTGGTTCCTAATCCGGCGGCCGGGAAGACCGCTTTCCTTACCTTAGGATTCATCAACGCTATTGTACGGTGACGGCGATGACCCCCGGAGCGCTCCGGCCGAGCTGCTCAGCTCATGGCTGCAGCATGAACACTGGCTACCCGTCCGCGCCGCTGCCTTATCGCCTTGACTAAGATGCGGATCAGTGGAACCGCTTCAGGCGGCGATTCGCTCCGGAAATTCTCGCGGTAGGGGACTCTCAACTTATGAATAGAGCGGCCGCTGTGCCACCGCTCGAGCAGTTAGCCAGCATTGCCGGTGGAATCGGATTCGCTGAGTGCATCGGCCGCTGCACGAATCGCTTTCATAGGGACGGTAGTTGTAACGGAAAACTCGCCCTCGGCTGACTGATCATCCTCCGAACGTTGCCGACCAAATCCGCAGCCCTACCTACCCCATCGGCAGTGACCGCCTGCCGCGGGTTGCTGCGCTGGCGCGTCAAGCCAAAGCATTTAGAGAGCAGCCCCGGGCATATGCGGGCAGCTACGCATACACTAGAAAACAGGGGACACCGTGAACATCGATGAACGCCTTGAAAAGTTAACCGAACGCCAGGACGCTCTCACCCAATCCGTTGAACTACTCACGCACATGCACCGGGACAGTGAAATACGCCACCAGGACATGGAAAAGCGGCACCAGGACATGGAAAAGCGATTCGAGCGAATTCTCACGGTTATCGAGCAGCTCGCCAACCTCGCCGCAAATCACGATTCGCGCATTAGCAATCTGGAGCGTGGCACCACCTAAGCCTGCTGGCGCTAAACAAGCGAAAAGCTCAATACACTGGAAGACAGAGGACACCGTGAACATCGATGAACGCCTTGAAAAGCTAACCGAACGCCAGGACGCTCTCACCCAATCCGTTGAACTACTCACGCACATGCACCGGGACAATGAAATCCGCTACCAGAAAATGGAAAAGCGATTCGAGCGAATTCTCACGGTTATCGAGCAGCTCGCCAACCTCGCCGCAAATCACGATTCGCGCATTAGCAATCTGGAGCGTGGCACCACCTAAGCCTGCTGCCACAATATGGGAACCTCGAACATCGACGAATGCTTTGAATCTCCATCGAAGTGTGGTGAATTCCTGCGCTCCTCCAAGTAGCCCGCGAACATACCCACAACTGCAGATTGATGCTGAAAAGATTCTTTCTCTCGCACGATCGCAGAACCGCGCAACGAATACACTAGGCAGCCGGCTCACGAGCTTGACGCAAAGAGTTGTTGGAGTTTCGAAGGGCAAGTCGACCCGTGTTGGCGAAGTTGAATGTCAAGCACGTGCGCCCGGCCAAGTTGCTGCCGCCATCCGGACGTCGAAATTGACCGTTCGACCAGACCGGCATGTGCTCGCCGGGCGGATGTGTTAATTCTAGGGATTACACGTCTTCCCGGGAATCACCTCAAATGGCCTACGTAATTGCAGAACCGTGCATTGGAACCAAAGACAGCGCTTGTGTGGATGCTTGCCCTGTCGATTGCATTCATCCCAAGAAGGACTCGGAAAAGTTCGAGAGTGTCGAGATGTTGTATATCGATCCAGTCGAGTGCATCGACTGTGGAGCCTGCGTCCCGGTATGTCCCGTCTCCGCGATTTTTGCCCTGGATGACCTGCCGGAAAAGTGGTCTGATTTCACGCAAAAGAACGCGGAGTACTTCGGCCGCTAGCGGCTATTTCGGCGGACTTGGTTTGGGCCGGTAAGTTGCAACCGAGGTGTCGGTTTCCCAGACTCGCACGTAGGCAATTTCTACGTTAGTCAAGTCTTTCTGCACCTCTTGACAGATGAATCGGGCGATATTCTCAGCCGACGGGTTGATCCGGTCGAACGGCTTCAGGTCGTTAATGAATTGGTGATCCAGATACTCGCTGGTGGCGCGCACCCGCTTTTTCAGGTCCGCGAAATCGTAGAGCAGCCCGTTCTCATCTACATCATTTCCCTCGATGGCAACTTGCACCCGGTAGTTGTGCCCGTGTACGTTCTCGCACTTGCCGTAGTAATTCCGCAGCGCGTGGCCAGCCGCAAACGTGTGCTCTACACAGATCTCAAACATCGAAAAAGTCTTGAACGTCCCCTAATTTATCGGTAAACCGGTACGGAGGCAGGCTATCGAAGAATACTCTTCCGTACCGCCGCCTGGTAACTCTATTATCTAGCAGCGCCAGGACGCCGCAGTCCGTGGTGCTCCGTATCAGCCGCCCGAAACCCTGCTTCAAGGTCAAGGCAGCCTGGGGTATCTGGTAATCGTAAAAAGGATCTCCGCCGCTCTTGCGAATTTCATCAGACCGCGCCGCAATTACCGGATCGGAGGGAACGGCAAACGGCAGGCGATCGACGATAACGCAGCTCAACTGCTCGCCTTGGACATCAACGCCCTGCCAGAAACTGGATGTGCCGAATAGTATCGCGGCCGGCGCTTTGCGAAACGCCTCCAACAAGGCATTCTTCGGAGCTTCACCCTGCAGGAACAGCGGATAGGCCAGTTCTTCCTTAACATGCCGGTAGACCAGCCGCATTTGCGCAAAACTGGTGAACAACACAAAAGCGCGTCCCCGGGAAGCCTGCAGAATCCGCACCACCTCTAACGAAGCTCGCTCGCCGAAATCGCGGTCGCGGGGATCGGGCAAGTGTCGAGGTACATACAAGAGCACCTGCTTTTCGTAATCGTATTGGCTCTCCACCTGCAGCGTTTGCACATTGGGAATGCCCAGCCGCGACTGCGTGTAATCGAAGGTGCCAGCCACCGTTAACGTGGCTGACGTCATTACCACTGCCGGAACCTTGTCGAACAGTCTGGCCTGCAGCGTTTGCGAGACGTCGATAGGAATAGCTTGCAGATAGATGCCGCGCATCCGGCGCTCCGTCCAGTAAACGAATTCCGGGCTGGTGGCTTCCAGCCAGAATCGCAAGCCCTGCGAAATCAGCCGTGCGCGCCTTACCAGCGGCAGCGTAGCGTCGATTACGCCTTCTTCCATTTCGAGCCGCGCCATCACGGCGTCGAGTGAAAACAGCAGCTCTCGATAGACCTCGTTGTTTCGTTCCAGAAAAGCTTCCTGTTCCCGGAAAGCCTGCCGCCCCTCCGGCCCGGTAAATAAGCCGAAGAAGCGCTCGCCGCTTTCATTCAGGTGAATCAGGCTGCGATCCAACTCGGGCGTCGCGAAGAGTTTCCGGCGCGATACTTCCGCGACATCCCGCACCAGATATTGCACCTGCAGATTGCTGATGCTCATGCCGAAGTACTGTCCGGCGATGTCTTCTATCTCGTGCGCTTCATCGAACACCACGGCGTCGTAATCGGGCAGCAAAGCCCCGAAAGCATCCCGCACGGCCAGATCGGCAAAAAACAAATGGTGATTAACGATGATAATGTCGCTGGCGGCAGCGCGCCGATGCATCTCCGTAATGAAGCAGCGCTCGAATTGCAGGCACTTCTGCCCTGAACAGCGCTCGCTGCGTGCATCCAGCTTTGCCCAGAGCGTGCTGTTCTCTTCCAGCACTTTCAGTTCACTGCGATCTCCCGTTCCGGTTGTCTGCTCCCACTCGCGAATCATCTGAAAATCCCGGATCTCTTCGAGCCCTGCCAAAACGGGCTCCCGCTCGGAGTCGTACACTTTCTGCCGGCATACGTAATTAGCCCGGCCCTTCATGTAACAAACGCGCAACGGGTGATCGAACAGCGTCTGCAAAAAAGCGACGTCCTTGAAAAACAACTGTTCCTGCAGGTTCTTTGTGCCCGTGGAAATCACTACCCGCTTGCCGGAGAGCAGCGCGGGAACCAGGTACGCCAGGGTTTTGCCTGTCCCCGTGCCGGCTTCCACTAGCAGGTGCTGGCGTTCGGTGAGGGCTGATTCCACAGCTTTCGCCATCTGATACTGCCCCGGCCGGTATTCGTAGGTCTCATGCGAGCGGGAAAGCAGGCCATCGGGCGCAAAAAAGCCACGTACCGTCAATCGCTTGGAACGCTGATTTGTTGGCGGCGATACCCCAATTACCTGCACTCGAAAATGACGCCTGGACTCTTCAGTTTAGTATCCAATTCTTCTGTTAGTCTCAAGAAATGAGTTCTCTGCTGGACGCGGCTATTGATACGGTGAGCGCTCTTCTGCTCGACCAGCAGCAAGCAATCGCCTGCCAATTAGGTACCTAAAGCTTTTCACCACGAACGCTTACCGGTTCCATCCCATTCTTAGATTCAAGTGAATCACAGCGATTACGAACGTCCCATCCGGCGCTCTATCTAAGTAAATGCCCGAAGAAATCGTCTACCTGTCGGAGCTGCTCGGGCTAAAAGTGTTCGATTTGAAGGGCCAGCACATTGGGTCGCTGCGCGATGCCGCATTGGTTCCGTTAATTGATCCCATTCGCCTCGACCGTTTCCTGGTGGGCGCCGGTCCCGGATGGTTAAGCGTGCGATATGACCAGGTGAGTGAAATTACCAGAAAAGGCATTCGCCTGAAAGACGAGCAGCTGACGCCTTATCATTCCGACGAATACATGCTTCGCATGAAACGCGATCTGCTCGATCAGCAGATTATCGATTCTCAGGGGCGCAAGCTGGTGCGTGTCAACGATGTAACCTTGACCAAACAGCACGAGAACGGGCATGAGGTACTGCACGTTCTGGAAGTCGATATTGGTCTCCGTTCCATGGTGCGCCGGGTGTTGCAGGGGATTGTTTCACCCTCGGTCATTCGCCGCATCCAAAGCCGTATCGCTACCAACTCCATCCGCTGGGAGTTCTGCAATGTTCTGGAGCCCGATCCGCAGCGCCGGGTCCGGCTCAATATTTCCAATCGCTTTCTCGAGAAGATGCATCCGGCTGATCTCGCGGATATCGTCGAAGAAATGGGCTACGAAGATCGGATCGCTCTTTTCAACACCATGAAGAACGATACAGCGGCCGAACTGTTGAGCGAAGTGGAGCCCGATATGAAGAGCCGCATCATCGAGTCTCTGGATTCGCAGAAAGCTGCCGGAATCCTCGAAGAGATGGAGCCCTCCGAGGCGGCTGATGTGCTTAACAACATGGAAGATGCCCGGTCGGAACAGATCTTGCTCGAGATGGGGCGCGAAGAGAAAGAAGAAGTGGAAGAGGCGCTGGACTTCCGCGAGAACACAGCTGGCAACCTGATGGGAACCAATTTTCTCTCCCTGGCGGAAAGCGCGACGGTAGCGGACGCCATCGCGGAGCTGCGCAAAGACGAAGACCGGGTGGAAGACTTGCACAGTCTCTTTCTGATCGACGAGGAAGAGCGCTTAAAAGCCACGGTTCCCATCGCGCGGCTTTTCTTCGCGCCCGGAGACTCGGCGCTCCGCAACTACTCCGCCGATCCGCTGCTGTTCGTGCCTGTCGACGAGAAGCAGGACCGGATTGCCGAGATCTTCGACCGCTACAACCTGCTCTCACTGCCGGTGATTGATGAAGAAGAGCGGCTGATTGGAGTAATTGTGGTCGACGATATTGTCGCGCTCCTTCGCCAGGATTAGCCTCCTTTCCGATACAATTAGAAGACGGATTCAGCCTTAGTTACTGGGGCGTGCTTCAGCTGCCGCTGGCAGGCCTGCCTCAATGCTGTAACTCCACTCCAAGAAACAAAATGGCGCATGAAAAAGACCCCTCGTTGGGTGTAAACAGCTGGTTAGAAGAGGAGCTTTACCACCAGTATCAATTCGATCGACAGAGTGTCGACGAAGGTTGGAAGGAGTTGTTCGGCCAGAATAACCAGTCTGGGAACGGATATGCTGCTTCCCCGTCTTCTTCTGCAACGGCTGTGGAGGAACCTCCAGCCACACCATCGGGCGCAAGTTCTCCGGTAGAACCGACAGTGCCGACTGGGCCTCCGATACCCAGGCAAGAACCACCCTCCGATCCGCCTCCTGAACGCGAACCTCCTTCCCCCGCTGTTCCTCCCGAACGCGATCCTACTCCTGCCGAGCCGCCCAGAGGCGATCCGCTTCCGAGTCAGCCACTCCCGCAGGAAGTCCGGGCCTCCGAGCCCTCCAAATCTGCTGCCCTTCAACCCGTGCCGCCTGCCCGCCAGCCGGTAAAGGCTGATGTTAAAGCCGCCGCTGAGAGTGAGCAACTCGTCCCTCTTCGCGGCATCGCGGCGCGCATCGTCGAGAATATGACAGCGAGCTTAAGCGTTCCGGTAGCGACCTCGCAGCGTCAGCTGCCTGTGCGTGTCATGGAGGAAAATCGCAACGTCATCAACCGCCAACTCGCGCTGCAGGGCAAAGGGAAGCTCAGTTTCACGCACATCATTGCGTGGGCAATTGTAAGGGCGGCGAAGCTTGTTCCCGCCATCAACCATGCCTTTGCCGAAAACGGAGGCGAGCCTTTCCGGGTGATGCGCTCCCAGATCAACATCGGGCTGGCTGTCGACGTCGCGGGCAAAGACGGCAATCGTTCTCTGATGGTTCCAAACATCAAGAACGCCAACGAATTGAGCTTTGCCCAGTTCGCGGCAGCGTACGACGACATAGTTGCGCGCGCGCGAACCAACAAGCTGCAACTTCCCGACTTTCAGGGCACCACCATTTCCTTGACCAACCCGGGCACCGTCGGGACGCTTGGTTCGGTTCCCCGCTTAGTGCCGGGGCAAGGCGCCATCATCGCTACTGGAGCGATTGACTTTCCTGCTGAGTTTGCTGCTGCCAGTGCGGAGACTCGCGCGCTTCTGGGGCTTAGCAAGGTTCTTACCGTCACTTGCACGTATGATCACCGCATTATTCAGGGTGCGGAATCGGGAACCTTTCTGGGCAAGCTGCAAGGCCTGCTGCAGGGCGAGGAGAACTTCTACGAGGAGATCTTCCGCGATCTCAAAGTTCCCTATATGCCCATCCGGTGGCAGACCGATCAGCAGATCTCTCCCACTCGCCACAGCGCCATAAATGCCGATGTTGCGAAAGAGGCGGCGGTCATCCAGCTTATTGCCGCTTACCGCACTCGCGGCCATCTGCTGGCGAACACCAATCCCCTGGGAAGCGATCCTGCTTATCATCCCGAACTTGATCCCTCCTCCTATGGGCTTTCCATCTGGGATTTCGACCGGCCCTTCCTCGCGGGTGCGGTAAAGGCTCCCAGCGGCGCGATTGCCTCGTATATGCAGCCCTATGAAACGCTGCGCGAGATTGTCGATCGCCTGCGCAATACCTATTGCGGATCGATCGGTGTTGAATACATGCACATCCAGGATCCGCAGCAGAAGCAGTGGCTCCAGGACTACATGGAGGCCAGCACCAATAACTGGAAACTCGAAGAGGCAGTTCGCCACCGCATTCTAAGCCGCCTGACGCAAGCCGAAGAGTTTGAACATTTTCTGCAAACCCGCTTTGTCGGCCAGAAGCGCTTTGGGCTGGAGGGGCTGGAGAGTTTCATTGTGGTTCTGGATGAGACTCTGGAGCGCGCCGCCAATTCCAATGCCGTAGAGGCCGTGATCGGGATGGCTCATCGTGGACGTCTGAACGTGCTGGCGAACGTGGTGGGCAAGTCGATGGCGCAGGTGTTTTCCGAATTTGAAGGCGAAGCCGATCCCGAAAGTGTGCAGGGCTCCGGTGACGTTAAATATCATCTGGGCGCTAGCGGGATTCATCGCTCTACTCGCGGCAAAGAAATTCTGGTCTCGGTCGCTTTCAACCCTAGTCACCTGGAAGCAGTCGATCCCGTGGTGGAAGGCCTGGTTCGCCCCAAGCAAGACCGCATTGGCGACACCAAACGCGAGCGCGTGATTCCCATTCTCGTTCACGGGGACGCGGCTTTAATCGGTCAGGGCGTAGTTGCGGAAACGCTGCAGCTTTCGCAGCTCGAGGGCTACAGCACCGGCGGCACTATCCACCTGGTTACGAATAACCAGATTGGTTTTACCACCGACCCGCTCGAGAGTCGAAGCAGCGTCTATTGCACCGATGTGGCGCTCTCCGTGCAGGCTCCTATCTTCCACGTGAACGCCGACGATCCCGAAGCTTGCCTGCGGGTAGCGCAGATCGCCTATGACTATCGCCAGCAGTTCAAGCGCGATGTAGTAATCGACATCATCGGCTATCGCCGCCAGGGCCACAACGAGGCGGACGACCCCAGCTACACGCAGCCGGTGATGTATCGCAAGATTAAAGCAACGCCGACCGTGGCGACGCAATACTCCGACCGTCTGATTCGCGAAAAGTTCGTCGACAAGGACTACGTCGCCAATCTTCGCAAGCTCTCGAAAACCAAGCTCAACGATATCTACGACCAAGCCAAGAAGAGCCGCGAAGAGTTTGTCATCGAAGAATTCGCCGGCGCGCCTTTCGAACAAGTTCATCAGCCGCTGCCGGCGACCGCAGTCGAGCCGATGGTGCTCAACCGCATCCTGGAAGCCTGCGTCGCGCTGCCGGAAGACTTCCACCTGCATCCTAAGCTGAAAGCGCTCCTCGATAAGCGCCGCGAAGTTCTGCGTGGCGCTACTATCGATTGGGGATTTGCCGAGACGCTTGCTTTCGGCAGCATGGTGCTGGAAGGGACGCCGGTCCGCCTAGCCGGAGAAGACGTCTCGCGCGGCACATTCACGCAGCGTCACCTGGCCTTTTCGGATTACGAAACTGGCGAACGCTACATTCCGCTGCAGCATCTGAATCCCGATCAGGCCCGCTTCGAAGTAGTCGACAGTCTCCTGAGCGAATATGCCGCCATGGGCTTCGAGTTCGGCTACAGCGTCGCAGACCCGTTAACACTAGTGCTGTGGGAAGCGCAGTTCGGTGATTTCGTAAACGGTGCGCAGATCATCATCGATCAATTTGTCGTTTCAGCCGAAGCCAAGTGGAACCAGCCCAGCGGACTCGTGCTGCTGCTGCCTCATGGTCTTGAAGGCCAGGGGCCGGAGCACTCCAGCGCTCGCATGGAGCGATTTCTGCAATGCTGTGCGGAAAACAACATGCAGGTGTGCAACTGCACCACTCCGGCGCAATATTTTCACTTGCTGCGCCGCCAGATGTATGGGGGCGTCGACCGCCGCGGCATTCGCAAACCGCTAATCGTATTTACTCCTAAGTTCCTGCTGCGCTATCCCAAGGCGGCTTCACGGCTCGAAGATCTGACCACCGGCACTTTCCAGGAAATTATCAGCGATCCGCAGTATATCGGGAATAACGTGCAGCGCATTCTCTTGTGCTCGGGCAAGGTGTACTACGACCTGGTCAACAAGCGCGAAGAACTGGGCCGCACCGATCTCGCTATCATTCGGATCGAGCAGCTTTACCCCTTCCCGCTCGATCGCCTCACCGAGATCATGGTGCGGTACTCCGATGCAGCCGAAATCTTCTGGGTTCAGGAAGAACCCGAGAACATGGGAGCGTGGTACTTCGTCGAGGAGCAGTTGCAGTCGATGATGAATGCCGGGTCTGCTGCGGCCACGCGCCGCCGCCAACTGCGTTACATCGGCCGGCCTCCCGCCGCCAGTCCCGCTACGGGCGCTCATCGCACTCACCACGATCAGCAGATTGCCTTGGTAGACGAGGCATTCGCCTCTACGCCTGGAGCTATCAAGAAGTTTGGGCGTCTCGTCCGCAAAAAGCGCCAGTAAGCGTAAATAAGCAGTAGTACCTCATTATCTGTGACTTGGTTTACATTAAAATCACAGAAAATGGGGACAGACCCATCTATGTTATTGATTCTATTGGAAGCTACCTTTGTAGATTTTTGATTCGGATTCTCCCGCCGTTCGATAGTCTCACGATGGGCCTCCGGTTTGTAAATTGTCATTTAGCTTACGAAAATTGCTGTAAGCTTTGCCGTTAAATAGCTCGAACTTTCATCGCTGTTTGGCACTCAAAAACGGCTGGAACTGGGACAAACCGGACTGACGGGTTTTGGGCGGATGGTGACGAAAGTCGCCGTTATGCAACCCAGGTTTACTCGCCCGCCATGACCTTGGAAATATCGGTGACGAGGCGCTTCAAAGAATAAAACGCTACCAATTTATCCCGCGCCCACGCCGTCGGTGAGGTATTGACGAACATGAACTGGGCTAAGTCGCGAGAGTTTTTCTGCGATTTTTCAACGCGATCGCGCTGTCGTTTTTCGTACAGGTCAAGCGCATAGTCCATATGCCGCGAGTCCGCTCGTGAAATCTCATCTGCAAGCGCGGCGGCAGAGTCCATCGCTGCCGAAGCCCCGACCCCGGCCGTGGGCTGAAAAGCGGCAGCCGCGTCGCCCAATAGAACGGTGCGGCCGCGTGACCAGGTTTTGGCGCGATAGCCCTCCATCTTCCAGTAAAAGCCAGTCTGTTTCCTCTCTCGGGCTTTCAACGCATCGAGAAAGGGGCTCGGCCGTAATCTCCCTTCGATGCGCGCAGCGTAGCTCTCGGCATCCGTTTTTATGAGGTCTTTGTGCCGCCCCGCTAGGAAGATTCCAATCCGGTTCGGCACTGGATATAGCCCAATACCCCATCCGGCGGACCATAGCTCCGAATAGGTGTCGCTAGCGCCGAGTTCGGGACGGCTCCACAGAACGAACCCACCCCAACCGGTATCGAAATGGTCGACCTCTTTAGCTCCGAGGATCAAGTCCCGGATGGAGGACTGGATGCCATCAGCGCCGACGATAAGATCGAATTGGCCGGTCGACCCATCGCTGAAAGTTGCTTTGGCACCATGATCCGTCTCCGCGATGCCGGTGACCGTGGTCTCGAACCTGACCTCTCCCGCCTGTTTTCTGAGCAGCGCGAGCAAGGCGCCACGTTCGATGCCGCGCCAGGATCCAAACCGCTCGACCAGTGGCGTCAGCGGATAACGGTGAAGACGCTGTCCCTTCCGGCCATAAAGGTCATAAATACTGACCGAAACGCTTTCCTTTTCATAAGCCTGTGAGAGCTTAAGTCCGTTGAGGACGCGTCCTCCGAGCGGAAGCAGGCCAAGCATATAGCCACCCGCCTCCTCTTTCGACGCGCGTTCGATCAGGACCGGATGCTCACCGCGTTGACGTAAGAGTGCCGCTAGCGTCGTTCCGGCAATGCCGGCGCCAACGATCAGAATGCGAAGCCTGCATCCTTGCTCAATATGGGAAGCAGAAGTGTCCGGCACAAACGTTTCACAATCGAGATCAACATTCTCTAACGGCAACCGCCTTAGCACCGGATCGTTCCGACCGAATCCATCGCTGCTCTGGTGAACGAATGTCCGCTTTTCGCCAACGCCGAGGCGCGTTCTTATGACCACTCCTGGTCGATTCCCGCCGACCCGACCTGTCGGGCTGAACGAAATTTTCGACCGCCCGCTTCCAAGTCGACAACCCGGGAAATAGAATCAGTATATTCGACCATCACGATTGTGACGACCCGTACCCCAACCCGCAATCGCGCTGGGGTACCATCCCCGTTCGGACAGGGACAGGGAGCGATCACCATGAGGGATGATCGGAAGAAGTCACAGGCAGCGGCAGAAGACGATAGGCGGATTGCCATTCTCCGCCCTCACCTAGATGGCAACGCGCCGCTGGCAAGGGTGGCGAGCAACGCCGGCGTTCCGCTCCGCACCGAACGGACGCTGGTTGGCGCGCTATTGCGCTCACGGCCCCGCCGGGCTTGCGCGGCGACCGCGCTCGGACGCGGGTGTTCGCAAAATCGCGGATGAGGAAATCGAACTGATCGAAGGCCTGGCGTTGCTCAAGCCGCCCCTGTCAGCCGCGACCATCCATCGTCGCGGTTCAGCGCTTGCGCACAGCCAAGGACTGCCGCCAATTTCCTATGGACCGGATATAGGGACAGACCCCATATAAGCTATATAAGCTATTGATTTCATTGATGCGTTGTTGAACCCAGTTACAACATGGGCGAGACTGGGAAGAATAAACATGCAACCAATCCGCCTGTTCACGCTGGCCGCTGCGTCCGCTTTAGCGATCGTAGTTCTGAACGCCGCATCCGATTGGCAAGCTGCCGGCAATGCCTGGTGGAAGAACGTCGAGTTTCTCGCCAGCGACACTCTGGAGGGCCGCAACGTAGGCTCCCCGGGTTTTGACAAAGCGGCCGATTATGTCGCGGCACAATTTGATTCAGCCGGCCTGCAGCCTGAGGGCACACAAAAATTCTTCCAGCCTGTCGAATTCATCGAAACGTCGCTCGATCCCTCGAATTCGAGATTGGCGCTGATCCGCGACGGGCACAGCACGGCCATTGACGTTCCGGCCGACGCCCAACTAGGGTATTCGTCCCACAGCGCTCCTCATGTGAACGCGCCCGTGGTCTTCGCCGGCTACGGCCTGGTCATACCGGAGGCGCATCACAACGATCTAGAAGGTCTTCCGGTAAAAGGCGCCATTGTGGCCTATCTCACCGGTGGTCCGCAGTCGATCGATGGCAACATTCGCTCCCATTACTCCTCCTTCCAGGAGCGCTGGAAGGCCTATCGCGCTGCCGGGGTGGCCGGGCTCATCAGTATTCCCAATCCGAAATCCATGGAGATCCCATGGGCTCGCCAGATTACCGGTTGGGGCCGCCCTCGAATGAGTCTTGCGGATGAGTCGCTATCCACCACGAAAGGACTCAAATTCAGTGCCGGCTGGAATCCGGCCAAGGCCGACGGCCTGCTGGCGGGCTCCGGCCACACGTTCTCCGAAATCGTTGATGCAGCCAATGCTGGAAAGCCGTTGCCCCATTTCGCGCTCCCAAGCAAAATCGACGCCACCGTTTCGATCTCGAATAAGCAATTGGGCTCAAAAAACGTTGTCGCACTGCGCCCCGGCAGCGATCCCCAGCGCAAGAACGAAGTGGTGGTTATCTCCGCTCACCTCGATCACCTGGGCGTAGGAAAACCGGTCAACGGAGACAGCATTTACAACGGTGCAATGGACGATGCTTCCGGCGTCGCTTCCGTCATCGAAATCGCCAGGAGTCTCGCTCGCAAGCGCATCGCCACCGCCCGCTCCATCCTGTTCATCACCGTCACGGGAGAAGAGAAAGGTGAACTCGGGTCGGAGTTCTTCGCCGGGCATCCCACCGTGAAAGGCCCTATCGTGGCCGATCTGAATATGGATATGTTTCTGCCTCTCTTCCCCCTCAAATGGCTGGAAGTGCAAGGCTTGAATGAATCTACCCTGGGCGGCGACATCCGGAAAGTGGCAAACGCGGCTGGAGTAAAGGTGCAGGCCGACAAGGAACCCGACCGCAATCGCTTCATCCGCAGCGACCAATATAGCTTCATCAAGAAGGGCGTTCCGTCGCTTGCCTTCAAGTTCGGCTTCATTCCCGGCGGACCCGAGGACAAGACCTTCAAAGCTTGGTATCGCGACCGTTATCACGGCGTCACGGATGATCTCACCCAGCCAGTTGACCGCGCCGCCGCCGCGCAGTTCAACGCGATCCTGGAAAATCTCGCCATCCGCGTAGCTAATGCCCCGCAGCCTCCCGAGTGGAAGCCGGACAGCTTCTTCCGCCGCTTTACCGCTAGGTCTGAGTAACGAATTAAACCGTTATCCCAACTTTTTCCGGGCAAAAATTGTGAAAGATTTCACTTGCTTTCCCAGAATTTTCCAGGTTAAACTCATCTCGCTGTACTAGTGGTTCGCTGGTAGTACCATTTGGGGGATTTCTATGTCGAAACTCGGCTACGCTGCGGCGAGCCTGCTCTTCTTGCTTTGCGGACCGGCGCTTCGGGCACAGGATTACCGCGCCACCATCACGGGCGTCGTGACGGATTCCACTGGCGCAGTGCTGCCCAACGCTTCGGTGAAAGCCGTCAACATAAAGAGCAATGAAACCACCGCGGTAAAGTCCAACAATCAGGGCTTCTACACCCTGCCGTTCCTGAACCCCGGCCAATACTCGGTCACCGCAACAGCAACCGGATTCGCCACGCTACAGAAAGACAAAATCGTTCTACGCGTCGCCGATCAGTTGAACCTGCCCATCACGCTGTCTCCCGGACAGCAGAGCCAGACTGTGACGGTTGACGCACAGGAAGAACTCTTGCAAACCACTAACGCCAATCGGGGTTTAAATTTCGATCCGCTGAAGACGCAGGAATATCCGCTGAACGGACGCCAGGTTTACATGCTGCTATCCCTTACGCCTGGCGTGATCTTTACCCAACAGCAGTTCGGGGCCAACGGCTTCTCGGGCACTCGCGGCTGGGACACCAACGGCAGCTATCGCATCAACGGCGGACGCAGCGGCACCAACATGTTCCTGATCAACGGTGCGCCCGTCAGCGACTACGGCAGCTGGCAGTTTTCACCGAACGTGGAAACCGTGCAGGAATTTAAGGTTCAAACCAGCAACTACGACGCGCAGTACGGGCGCACTTCGGGCGGCACCGTAAACACCATTTTGAAGAGCGGCTCCAATGCCTGGCATGGCGATGTTTTCGACTACTTCCGCAATGCGATTTTCGATGCCAACACCACTCAGAACAACCGCGTAGGCGCGCCCAAAGGCAAACACAACCAGCATCAGTTCGGCGGCGTCGTGGGCGGCGCAATTCGCAAGGACAAAACCTTCCTGTTCCTGGGCGACGAAGAGTGGAGAGAGGTGGTCCCCTTTCCCGTCGTGACCGGTACTCCTCCGCTTGACATACGCGATGGCCAGCATTTTTCCACCTACAATGTCAATATCTATGACCCAACCACCAGCAGGCTATGCGGCCCAGCCGACAACTGCCCCAGCGGCGTTACCTATGTGCGTTCTCCGTTTCCCGGCAACGTCATTCCCCAATCCCGTATCAGCCCGGTTGGCCGCAACATTCTGAACCTCTATCCAGCGCCCAACGGCAACATCGGGCAGCTACAACAGAACTTCTTCGCGACTGGAAATGTGGGCCGCTACGGGTACGATCAGGGAATCGGCCGTCTCGATCACACCTTTAACGACCGAAATCGTATCTACGGCCTGGTCATGTTTCAGCATGGCGACGAATTCCGTAATCAGAACGGCTTTCAGCCTCCGGCGCAGCGCGGGAACATTGTTTCTGAACGCCAGTTCCAGGGCTACGTCGCCGACTACACCCGTGTGCTGTCGCCGAGTATGGTTTTCGATTTCCGCGTCTCTTTCACTCGGTTCACTTCCATCTTCCCCGACGGCAGCAACGACTTTAACTTTACTTTCGACCAGTTGGGCATCAAGAACATGCCCATTCCGCCTACGGTCAACAGAAACACGGCTCCGGTGGTCCGGCTCGATCTCTATCCGGACATCATTGGAACCAGCTTTAGCTGGAACACTGACAACCAGATCGATTTAATGCCCAATGTTATCCAGACGCACGGGAAGCAGACCTGGCACTACGGAGCAGAACTGGCGCAGATCGGTCGTGGCTCGGGCGGTCCAGGGCTCGCGACAGGACGGCTCGATTTTAACGACCGGTTCTGGACGCAGCAGTATCGCGATCAAGGCTTTGGACAGAGCGACGGAAGCGGCGTAGCGGCTCTGCTGCTCGGGTTGCCAAGCGGGGGCCAAATCGACTATCAGGATACCTATTACCGGCGCAATAACTACATGGCGTTCTACTTCCAGGACGACTGGAAAGTCCACCCTCGCCTCACCATTAACCTGGGGCTTCGCTACGGGGTTCAGTTCCCCTTTACGGAACAGCTAAATCGGGTAAATGCTGGATACGATTTTGACGCCATTAATCCAGCCAGCGACGCGATTCTGGCAAATTGGAGGACGCTGAAAGCGCAATGGGACGCACAGAATCCGACGCGCACCGACGTGTATCCGGCAGCTCCCTCGGTGATCAGAGGCGGCCTGACTTTCGCGGGAGTAAATGGCCGGCGTCGCAATGTCTACAACACCGATTATTCCAATATTCAGCCCCGTGCCGGCTTCGCCTTCTCGCTGACAAAGTCCACCGTTCTTCGCGGCGGGTTCGGCATCTATCACCGCGCCCCCAGCAATGCCCAACTCAGCTATGGTTTCAGTCAGACCACCAACTACATTCGATCGTTCGATGGCGGCGTTACTCCTTCCGCCGGTCTGACCGGGCCATATTCGCTGGAAAATCCATTTCCCAACGGCTACCAGGCGCCCACCGGGGCCAGCGCCGGCCTTCTCACGAATATCGGTAACGGCTTTTCTGTCGATGGCGCAAATCTTCCCATTCCGCGAACTTACGAGTTTTCTTTCGGTATCCAGCAGAGGCTTCCGTGGAGCAGCGTCTTCGAAATTGCCTATGGCGGGAATCAGACCGTCCATGAGCCGGTTAATATCCAGTTCGACTATCTCAACCAGGCTAACTTCGATCTGGGCAGCCGGAGTCCGTCGACGCTGAATACCTCAGTGCCCAACCCGTTCCAGGGTGTACTGCCTGCTAACTCTACTCTGGGAGGCCCGACACAGGTTTCAGCGTGGAACCTCCGCCGGCCCTACCCCCAATTCAACGGCGTTGAAATTTACACCAACCCTATCGGAAAATACCGCTGGGACGCGCTCATGTTGTCGCTCGAGAAAAAGGCCTTCGGGGATGGCGGGCCCGGCATGTTGACCTATGTGTTTGCCTATACTTTCTCGAAATCCTATGAGCAGAACCACTTTCTAAGCACTCAGAATCCCACCATCAATAATGTGGCTCTACAGGGCCGGCTGATCAAAGAACTCGACAACCAGGACATCCCACAATCCGTGGCGCTGAGCGGCATCTGGAATCTGCCGATCGGCAAGGGGTCGAAATTCCTCTCGTTCAACAATCGGGCAGCCGGGTATTTAGTCAATGGATGGTCGCTGGACTTCATCTTGACCTATGTCTCGGGTTACCCTACCGGCAAGCCCAACGCACTATTTTCGTGCGGCTCTTATGTCGTGCCGAACCAGAATTTCAATCAGTGGTTCAATAACGATCCCAGCTGCTACTCCGACTATGCGCCCTATAGCTTGCGCAAGGTAGAAGACCGGTTCCCCAACATTCGCGATCCGCAAAAACCACAGCTCAACATCGCTCTGCAGAAGACGTTCCAGCTTTCGGAGCGCTTTTCTTTCAAGCTGCGCGGAGAGTCCTTCAACGTCACCAACACACCCATTTTCCCGGGTCCAAATACGGACTACCGCAGCTCGCAATTCGGCATTATCCCGGTTCAGCAGAACAATTTTCCGAGGGTGATCCAAGTAGCCGGCAAATTCTATTTTTAATCACGTGCAAGGGCCGGAGCTCTGAGTTCCGGCCCGCAAGCTAATCCGCTTTTGGACGCCACACCGCGTCGTCTTTCCACGACGGGTGTGAATCTTGTTGAGCTACCTGATAGCCCACTTCCAATAGGACTTCCAGATCCTCGACGGCGCCTCGCAAATCCCAGCCGGGTTTCACGACATCGGAGGGTTGGTGATAATCATTGCCGATGTATTCATTTCTTTTTTCAACACCGTAACCCGCAGGCTTTCCCACGTAATCGATGCCCGGGCTGGTTTCAAGCGAAGGGACTCCTTTACGGGCAAACTCGTAGTGGTCGGAACGGAAATAGAAGCCTTGCTCTGGAGCTGTGTCGCCAGTCAGCACCCTCCCTTGCCGCCGGACGGCTTCCGCAGTCCGGTCGTCGAGGGTCGAATTGCCAATTCCCACAATGCTGAAGTCGTGCGTTTTCCCCCAGCCCCAATTGCTGAAGTAGTCGAGATTGATATCGGCCACAGTCTGCCGCAATGGATAAAGCGGATGTTCCACGTAGTATTTTGCGCCCAGTAAGCCCTTCTCTTCTGCTGTTGGCCATAGAAACAGCAGAGTTCTTCGCGGCGAGGGATGCAGCGTGTGAAAAGCGCGCGCTAACTCCAATACTCCGGCGGTTCCGGCGGCATTGTCGCTCGCGCCGTGAAAGATCTTGTTTCCTACCTGGCCATGGTGATCCCAATGTCCGCTGTAGATCACATATTCTTTCTTCAGTTGCGGATCGCTGCCGGAAATCTTCGCGATCACGTTGGCTGAATCCAATTTCCGGACATGACTCTCGATCTCGAAGGATGCCTCTGCCTCCAACGGCACGGCGCGGAACCCCGGTTTCGCTGCGGCTGCTTGCAAGGCATCAAAGTCTTGTCCTTCCGCCGCAAACAGCTCTTTCGCTCGATCGACGCTGAGAAGCGCCTGCGCTCTAACTCTCTCCCGCTCGTCCGGCCCGCGCAAGGTCATGCTTTCGCGGCTATAATTTTGGAACAGGTTCGCACCTCGTCTGCGAGCGGAATAAAGCAAAATCACTGCTGCTGCTCCATGCTTGTATGCGGTTTCCAGCTTGGTGCCTGTTCGCCCGTAGTAAGTAAGGGCGCGCCCCAGAAACAATTTCCCGTCCAGCTTCGACTGGTCGCCCGGGTCCGCAACCGGAGGATCGCCACTCATCATCACCACTGTTTTCCCGCGCACATCCAAGCCTGCGTAGTCGTCCCATCGGTATTCAGGCGCCACCACTCCGTAACCGGCGAACACCATGCCGCTTCGAAGCACGCTTACCTTCTCGTCAGGCATGTTCGACCATGCGACGTAGTCGCTGCCGACGCTCAGAGAGATCGCCTTGCCGCCGCTCTGCACGTTCAGCTTGCCTTTCGACAGGATGCCCCAGAGCTTCACCATCTGTGTCCAGCCGCCATCCGGATTTCCGGGCTGGAGGCCAATTTGCTCGCACTGCGCAATCAGGTAAGCGACGCTTTTCTTCTCGCCCACCGTGCCGGGCAAACGGCCAGCGTACGCATCTGAGGAAAGCTCCCTGATGTGCCGGAGAAGATTGTCAGGCGTAATAGCTGCCTCGGCAGTTTTTAACGCCGCGACATTCGCGTCCGCCGCCCGCAAGAGGACCGCGGATAAAAGAAGAAAAGAAAAATTTTGTAACTTCAACCGATTGCTTTCTACCAGGTTCTCGGCTCGGTGGCCGTGGTTACTACTAAGACTTCAAGTTGCCGCGTATCCCTTGCGAGAATTAGTCCAAGCTGGTCATGCAGCGCGGCGGTTAATGACGATAGGTCTCCGCTCTTCCACGAGAGATCGAAATCATACCTCCCCGTTAGTCCGGTTTCATCGATGACTTCGACTCCGCCCAGTTGGTGGCTGAGGACGTTAACTAATCTGGATACGGATGTGCCGCTACCGGTAAACTGGCCCGCCCGGGAAACAAATCCCGCGGAAGGTTTGTGATTTGAAGCATGCAGATTACCTGAATTGTGCGACGCATTGCTAAGAACGTAAACCTCCACGGGTTCTGTCTCGCGGCGTGACTTCATCTCAAAGGTGGCCGCCAGCATCTGGCGCATTAGGCTGTCGCGAAGTTCGTCTCTTCCTCTCGGAACCAGAGTTGAAAGGTCATAACGGTTCTGATCAAACCATTCGGGGGCTAGTATGCGATCTGTCCGTATCTTTTCCGCGTACGCCAAAAGAGTCCGCAGCGTCACGCCATAGTACTGTCTTCTCCCGTCGCCGGTGTTCGCTACTGCGCCGGGACTGAAACCGCTTGCAGCGACGGTGGCAGCTGGCCGGATAAGCACCTGCAGCAGCGGCGGAGGAACACCTTTCGTGAATTCCATCGGAACGATAACCGGCTTGTTGAGATCCGGACTGTCGATAGGTTGTCCCGCAATCAGCCGGTCAATCAGTTTTGCATCGAGCCGATCAGGCGAAGTGGCGGCCTGCAGAATGCCATTCGCATCGATGAGCAAAGTTTGAGGCCGGCCCTGTATGCCATATTTTTGAAACGTAGCGGCATTTTTATCTAAACCGACCCAACCGTCCATCTTTCGCCGCTCCAGGAATGCCTGTACGACATCCCGGTCCTCGTCGGTCACGGACAGGAAGACTACCGGCTTCTTTCTGAACGTCTCAACCAGCTCATTCAAATGCGGAATCGCGGATACGCAAGGGCCGCACCAGGTAGCCCAGAACTCCAGCACCACGGCCTTTCCGCGCAAAGAAGACGAGCTGAACTTCATACCTGCTGGCGCCTGCAGGAGTTGGCTAAGCTCCAGTTCAGGTGCTTTCTGATGAGTAGGAGGAAGCGCGTTCTGTGCGAAGCATGCGGGGAACAAGATACCGATGGTCAAAGTCGCCGCCACGGCTCGAACAGCTTTGAAAAACGGGGGAGAGGGAAACCCGACCGGAATGTTCATAAGGTTCATCTCTTCAAGCAAGCCTTTGCGCCAGATCTCTGCTTAGACGATTATTATCACCTACCGGTCGGCTACACGCCTGAGCGGAAAGCGGCCTTCCTCATCACGTTTCCGGACCTTACGCGTCCGCCCCGCTTATGCCATCCTGAGATCCATGTTAGTGAGATCCATGCCAACGAGATCCATGCCAAAGCTCGGATTCCTTCTGTTCCTTTCCGGTTCCCTTCTCTCGGCAAACGACCGCTATCCTCAGGCACGTTTTACTGATTCGCAGCGCAAGGCCAAACTGATGTCGGCCATGCCCGCCGTGGATGAAGTCTTCCGGCGCTTCGCCGCTTCGCAAAATATACCGGGCATGGCGTGGGGTGTGGTCGTCGACGAACGCTTGGCGCACGTCGGGACCGTGGGCTTGCGCGATCGCGAGTCAGGCGCACCGGTAGCCCAGGATACGGTTTTCCGGATCGCCTCCATGACCAAGAGCTTTACGGCGCTTGCTGTTCTAAAGCTGCGCGATGAAGGAAAGCTTTCGCTGGAAGATCCGGTGGCGAAGTGGATTCCAGAGTTCTCGAACATGCCTTTGCCGACCCGCGACAGCGCGCCGCTGGTCATTCGTGAATTGCTGAGTCACAGTGCTGGGTTGCCTGAGGACAATCCCTGGGGCGACCGGCAATTGGCTGATTCGGAGACGGACTTAACGCGCATGCTGCTCAACGGCATATCTTTCTCGACCCCGCCCGATACGCGATACGAATATTCCAATCTCGCCTTCGCCCTGTTGGGCCGCGTGGTGGCCAAAGCTTCCGGAGTGCCTTACTCGGAGTATCTGCAGCGCGAAATTCTCGACAAGCTGAATATGCGCCATACCACCCTGGAATTTACGTCGGTTCCGGCGGAGAAACGCGCGACAGGCTACCGGCTTCTTCCCGGCGGAACATACCAGCAGGAGCCGCCGCTTCCGCAAGGTGCATTCGGCTCCATGGGAGGATTGCTGACCGATGCCGCCGATCTTGGCCGATGGGTAGCGTTCCAATTGTCGGCGTGGCCGGCGCGCGATGAAGCCGAGGCCGGACCGGTGCGCCGGTCATCCGTCCGTGAGATGAACCACCTGTGGCGGCCAGCCAATCTGAACGCGCGGCGCGCACCAAATGGGCGCATCGAGGCGAGTTCCAGCGGCTACGGCTATGGACTGCGGATCAGTTCGGATTGCCGCTTCGAACAAATCTCGGCGCACGGCGGCGGGCTTCCCGGATTCGGCTCTTATATGCTGTGGCTGCCCGATTACGGAGTCGGTTTATTCGCAATGACGAACCTGACTTACTCCGGGCCATCTGCTCCGATTCACCAGGCGCTGGACGTATTCCTGCAAAGCGGCGGTTTGCAAAAGCGGGAAATGCCCGCGCCCCCTATGTTGCTGGTCACTCGCGAACGCATCGCCTCGCTTTGGAAAAATTGGAGCGATAAAGAGGCGGAAAGAATTGCTGCCGTGAATCTGTTCCTGGACAAACCTATCGCTCGCCGCCGCGAGGAGATGCGCGTTCTGAAAGAACAAGTTGGGGCTTGCGGCGAAGCAGGACCGCTCCGGGCGGAAAACTGGCTGCGCGGACAATTCAATATCACTTGCGATAAAGGAAACGTGGGGGCGTTCTTCACCATGTCACCCACCACGCCTCCGCGCGTGCAGTATCTCGAGTTTCGGAAGTTACACCAGAAGGGCGGCACAATGACTGCTCCCACCGGCGCTCCGGCAAGCGTTAGTTGCTCGGAGTAGAAGGAGTATCGCGAACCGCTACTCGTTTTCAGCCCTTGGAGCGACAATAGAAATTGCCGCATTTGTCCCGTCGCCACTGGCAGTTTTCGATTTCTTCAGCCGTACTTCTCTTCTTCTCTTTCGCCCGGTCCGGCGCTCAGACTTCTGCTCAATCGGCTCAGCCTTCCCGTAAGCCAGACGAACTGGTTCCGCTTCTGCGGCAGTTCATGGACGTGTTTACCACCGTGCAGGCGCAAGCAGCCGAAAAGACGGATGTCGACAAACTGATCTTCGGCGGCGCAATCCCTTCCATGCTGCGGCCGTTGGATCCGCACACGCAGTTTTTCGATCCCGGCCAATTTGAGCAATTGCGCCAGATGGAGTCCTCGGAACAGAAAGGATTCGGCAGCATCGTTTCGGTGATTCCCGGCCGCGTCATATTCCTGCAAACCCTGCCAGGAACTCCGTCGAACAAAGCTGGCATTCAGGCCGGCGACGAATTAATTGCCATCGGCAGCGTGATGATTCAAAATCTCGAGCCCGAGCAGATCGTTCAGCTCTTGACGCAGGCCCGCCAGCAGAAAATCACCGTGACGATTCGTCGCGAAGGCTCGGTCCGGCCGCTGCAATTCACCTTAGAACCTGCTCTCGTCGATGCGCCCAGCGTGGACCGCGCTTTCATGCTGCAGCCCAAAGTTGGATATATTCGCGTCGCCAGTTGGGATCTCCAAACCGCCAAAGAGTTTCACGATGCGGTGGAGAAGCTGGGAGGCGATGCGCTGTCGGGGCTGATCATCGATCTTCGCAACAATCCGGGAGGGGTCGTCACAGCTGCCATGGAAGTTGGCGCAATGTTCCTGAATCCGGGGCAGAGGCTCCTTACTGCAAAGGGGCGCACCGCTAAAACCCAAGCTGCCGATGTTCCGCCCAACGCGAAGCCCTATCGATTCAGAGTGGCGATTTTGATCAACGGAAAAACCGCTAGTGCATCGGAGATCTTTGCAGGAGCCATGCAGGATCATGACCGCGCGAAGATCATCGGCGAGCCTAGCTACGGAAAGGGCCTGGTGCAGACGGTGCTTCCGCTTTCTAACGGCGCTGGCATGGCCATCACCACCGCTTTTTACTACACTCCCAGCGGGCGATCCATTCAGCATCCGTTGCGCGACTCGGCTCTCTCCAATACCTTCAGCAGTAAAGTCAAAGAAAAGGATCGGCCGGTTTTCAAAACCGACAATGGTCGCACAGTGCTGGGCGGTGGCGGCATTCAGCCGGATATCGAAGTAGCTCCAGCGGGCATGAATCGACTGGAACAGGTGCTGACAGCGAGCGGCGCAATAACTTCTTTCGCCACGCAATATCTGAGTACTCACCCGCGGCTTCCAGCCTACTTCCAGCCTACTCCCGCCATGCTCGATGATTTCAAGGTGTTCCTCTCCAGCCGCAGGATTCAACCCGGCGTCGCCGAATGGAGCGCCGATCGCAGTTGGCTGGTCGCACGGCTGAAAGAAGAAATTGTTACTCAGTCGCAAGGTGTCGCCAGTGGAGATGAGGTCCAAGCCCAAACCGATCCGCAAACCCAGGCTGCTCTAAAGGCGATCACCGGGTAGTAAAGCCGTATCTAGCCTTTGCTGCGGTAGTCTCCGCGGCTGAAGTATTTCTCCAGCCATACATAAAGACAGATAAACAGATAGCGGCTGCCCATCTCTTTCATCTTTAGCTTGGCTTCGCCAGACCGCCGGTTGCGCCAGGTGATTGGAATGACGGTCCAGCTGTAGCCGCGAACGATGGTCTTCAGCGGCAGTTCTACCGTGAGATTGAAATGCGGCGCTAGCAAAGGCCGGCATCCATCCACCGCCGTGCGCCGGTAGGCTTTAAAAGCGTTGGTCGTGTCGTTCAGGTTGATATTGAACAGCAAGCGAATGAAGAAGTTAGCCAGGCGATTCACCTTCAGCTTCAGCCATGGATAATCGATCACGCCGCCGCCTTTAGAAAAGCGCGAGCCGAACACAGCGTCCCAACCCTGGTTCAATAAATTCCAGTAGCGCACCACGTCGCGGCAATCGTCCGATTCGTCGGCCATCATGATCACGGCGGCATCTCCGTTCATGTTGTCGAGCCCGTAAATTATGGCTCGGCCAAATCCATGGGGGCCGTTGTTCTGCACCGGCTTTAATGTGGGGACCCGGTTGCGAGTCTCCTGCAGGCGCTGCCAGGTGGCATCGCTGCTGCCATCATCCACCACGACGATTTCATGTGGAACGTTGTGCAGGCGCAGTTCCACATACAGATGTTCAACCGTAGACGCAATGCAGCCCTCTTCGTCGCGCGCCGGAAGCACAATGCTCAGCATGGTTAGCGGCGGCTTACCTTCTAAGCTCGGAACCGGGCGGGATCGAATTCTCATGCGACGCCACAGCGAGCCAGCCAACCGGGATTCGCCGCTGCATGCGCTGCAATCTCATCCAGAATCGAAGCCAGCGACCGCTTGGGCGTCCATCCCAGGTCCCGCGTCACGCGCTGGTTATTCATCACAAACCAGGAGATGTCGAACGGCCGCGGACGTGTGTCGGCTTGCGGAACGTGAGCGCCAAAATGGCTATCGCACCACTCGTTCAGTTGTGCCAGCGACATGGCGTTTGCCGGTCCGCCGCCCACGTTGAAGATCGGGGCGGAAGGGGGATCGCGCCGCAGTTGCAGAGCCATTAGCGCCGCCAAATCCTCCGGATGAAACGCATCGCGCACCTGGTGTCCGGAACCGCCGAAGCTGATATAGCGCAGCGGCCTCCGGGCCGAGTGCGCGTGCAGCCAGTAAGAAAAGATGCCTTGCTCCGCGGTTCCGAATTGCCCTGCGCCCGCCAGCACCCCGCAGCGATTAATCCACACCGGAAAGTTGAAGGTTAAGCCGTACTCCAGCGCCATTGTTTCCGAAGCCAATTTGGTCGCCCCGTACAGCGAAATGGGCGCGCTGGTCGAGAAATCGACAGCGATGCCTGAAGCAGAAACGCCGGCCGGCAGAGTCTGTGATTCATCGGGCGTAAAGGCCTCATTTTCCACGCGCATGGGAATGCTCGCCAGTTGCTCTATTGAATAGACGCGGCTGGTGCTCAGCAGCAGAAAACCAGCTTTGTGCTTCTGGCAGTAATCGAGAATGTTCAGCGTCCCGCCCAGATTGTGTTCGCACAATTGGCGCGGGCTCGATTTGCCGTCCACTCCCGCTAGTACGCTAGGCTGCGCTGCCGCATCGATGACCCAATCGCATTGCGGCAGCGCTTCTACGTCGCTCCGCATGCGGATGTCGCCATGCAGGAATTGCACGCCCATCTGGGCAAGCGACTGGCGATTGTTTTCCGAACCAGCCCGGAGCAGGTTGTCCACTCCAGCAACCTCGATCCCTTCTATCTGCTGAATCAGGCTTTTCGCCAGACTGCTGCCGACAAAGCCGCAGATGCCGGTAATCAGAACCTTCATGCGCGCTAACGGGAAATCGCCAGAGAGGCCTCGCTATTGAGGCGCACGTGCCAGGAATCGACAATCTCCCGGAAAATCTCCTTCAAGGGGCGCGTAATCGTCCATTTGGCATAGTGTGCTTTCATCTTCCGCAGATCGCTGTAATAGCAGATATGATCGCCGATCCGGTTCTCCTCGACGTAGGTATACCGCTGCGGCTTTCCGGTCAGGCCTTCTACCATCTGGAAGGCCTCCAGAATAGAGCAGGCATTGTCCAACCCGCCGCCGATGTTATAGACCTCGCCCACCCGCGGAGCGCCGAAGAACTCCAGAATAAAATTGGCGACATCTTCAGAGTGGATGTTGTCGCGCACCTGCTTGCCCTTGTAGCCGAATACCTTGTATTCGCGATCCTGCACATTGCAGCGCACCAGATAGCTGAGGAATCCGTGCAGCTCGACGCCGGAGTGATTGGGGCCGGTCAGGCATCCGCCTCGCAGGCAGCAGGTCGGCATCTTAAAATACCGTCCGTACTCCTGCACCATGACGTCGGACGCCACCTTCGAAGCGCCGAAGATCGAATGCTTCGATTGGTCGATGGAAAACGTCTCCGGAATGCCGTTCGCATAGGCCGGATCCGCGTACTCCCAGCGCGTCTCTTTTTCCGTCAACGCAATGGTATTCGGCAGGTCTCCATATACCTTGTTGGTTGACATATGCACAAACGGCGCTTCGGGTGAGGCTTGGCGGCAGCCCTCCAGCATGTTCAAGGTTCCAACCGCGTTCGTGTCGAAGTCGGCAAATGGGATCGCGGCCGCGCGATCATGCGAAGGCTGCGCCGCCGTATGCACGACGTAGTCCGGCTTTACCTCGCGGAAAAGCTCCAGAATGCCTTCGCGGTTCCGGATGTCCACATCGAAGTGCCGGTATGCGGGAATCGATCTCTTCAGACGGCCGAGCGACCAGCTGGTGTCGCCTTCGGGGCCAAAGAAGACCGAACGTTCATTGTTATCGACCCCGAAGATCTGAAAACCATTCTTTGAGAGGTGGAGGCTGACCTCAGATCCAATCAGTCCGCAGGAGCCTGTAACCAGAGCTTTTTTGGGCATTGATTCCTTAACTAACTTAGTTTACTTGGTAAACTCATACTTCTTTTCGCATCGGCCAAGCATGCATCTGCCATACCCGCCAACGCTGCCGCGATCGTCTCGCATGCCTCAATTTTGGCGGGACAAAAGTCCGCAGGTAGTCCGATTTTTCCTTCCCATCTTACTGGCTTCCGTCGTCGCTTGCCTGGTCTATATCGGCGTCGAAACCGTCTCGCAAGTTATTCGCTACTATACGCCCTTCCCCATTTGGGATTACTGGCGCGTGGTGGAAGACCTTCCCGGTATGCAGTCCGGTCATTGGGGTTTTCTCTGGCGGCAGCACAACGAACACCGCATCGTCTTTCCGGAACTGGTTTTTGCCGCGGACATGCTGCTTTGGCACGGCCGCCAGGTGCTGCCATTGCTCGTCACCTTCCTGTGCTATGCGGGCACGTGGCTGGTACTCTCCTGGTCAGTCCTGACAGATCGTTCGATCCAGCTCCTGCCGCGGGTGTTTGCCGCGTGTATTGCCGGCTGCATGGTGCTCTGGCATACTGCCGCGCTTACGCTGGCCGTACCGTTTCTCCTGCAGTGGACCTTTATGCAATTGGGCGTCGCGTGCGCGTTGGTCTTTCTTAGCCGGATGCGCCAAAGGCCCGGCCCATTCCCGTTCTTCGGAGTAGCCTTATCGGCGGCCGTTGCCACTTACTCCTCGGGAAACGGGCTTGTACTGTGGCCGCTCTTGCTCGGCTGGGCCGTCGTCCTGCGGTTCAATCTTAAACGCCTGCTCATTCTTTGCTTGATAGCTGCCGCTACCGTTGGCACTTACTTCATTGGATACCGGTCTTCCGGTTCTCTTCATGCCGCCAATTTGTTTCGCAACCCGGGGCACGTTGTCAGCTTCATCGCTTCCTACCTCAGCATGCCCTTCGGCGGCATGGGCGAAACAGAAGGGCGCGCCGGCCTCATCGCTGGATATCTGGTTCTGGTTGTCATGTGCGGCTGTGTGGGTGTAAGCGTCTGGAAGGGCTGGTTCCGCGACCATCGGAGCGTTGTGCTGCTTGGTTTCATGGCTTGCAATGTGCTGACGGCCCTGATTACCGCGGCCGGTCGCATGGATCCCAACGACTTCACCTATGGCGGTGCGAAAGCCTTGCGCTATCTCGCGGTGCCGCAGATGAACTGGGGCGTCGCAATCCTGATGGCGCTTTGGCTGGCGGCGCGGCTGTCCGCGCGTCATGCCTTTGCCCCTCTGCTGGCGGCTGTTGCGGCCGCGCTCGGCATCTATCTGCCGAAGCTCGATCCCTGGATGGCCGCCAGCGCCGAGCCCTTTTCCGAAGACCAGCTGGTCACGGTGAGTTTCGAAAACAATCTTCCCGATCCGGAGCTTTCGTTCCGGTATGTCTATCCGGATCTGCAGATTCTCGAAATGCTGCGCGCCCGGCTGGAAGCATCGCAGCTCTCCATTTACTATCACGCGCGCAGCCGGTGGCTTGGCCATCCTGCCGCCCGTTTCGCACCCGTGCGCCCCGGCATCTCCGGCGCGATTGCTGCCGCTTACCCAGCCGGTCCCGGAGTGCAAATTACCGGTTGGGCAGACGACTCCCGATTGCGATTGCCTTTTACCCGTGTTGTGATCACCGATGAAAGCGGAGCAATCCGCGGTTTCGGGCAGCGCTTCTTAGATGGCTTTCCCATAACGGCTTCAATTCCTGATTTCCCCGGGTCTCTGGGCTGGGCCGCGTATATTCCTCCGGATTTGGCGGGCAAGAAGATTTTTGCCTCCATTATTGATCCACGGAAATTTGGCCTGATGCCCGTTGCCACTGGGTTCCGTGTCCCACACGTTGCGGTCGCCAATCCCAAACAGGCTGGTCCGATGCTTACCGGCATTGATTGGACGTTGAACCTGGAAACGCCGGACGATCATCTTCCAGCAGGACGTCCCAAGGGCGATCTCCCCTCAGGTCCTGTACACTCCACCTACGGAGGATCGGATGCCGCTGCGGGCGTCATTCGAACGTCGGTCTTCGGTCGCCCAAAAGATGGCTGCCTGATCCTGCCGGTTTTCAATGGGCCCACCGTAAATGGATTGTCGGCGCGTCTTGAAGATGCCGCAACGGGTGTAATTCTGGAAAATTTGCCGCTGCGGGATTCGCGGAGTGAATGGCATTTCTGGCGCGTTGAAGTCCCATCGAGGAGCAGAATGCTTCGCTTCGTTGCACAAGACGACGGCCGCGGATGGGGACAGTGGGTCGCTTTAGCAAACCCTATGGCCTGTCAATGAGCTGTCTTAGGCTGCGGCTTCGGCCCCGCGCAGGGCAATAGCTTCACCCATTGCAGCGGATTAACCGGCACGCTGTTGGCATACAGAGTCCAATGCAGATGCGGAGCAGTGGACCGTCCTGTAGAACCGACATAGCCGATGACCTCACCGGTTTCGACGTGTTGCCCTTCTTTTGCCGCAATCTTGGACATGTGCAGGTAGATGGACTTTAGCCCCTGCCCGTGATCGAGAGCGACGGTACCGCCTCGCAGTGCAAACTGCCGGGCTAGTTTTACATCGCCTGCCGTGATCGCGTGGATCGGCGAACCTGCTGCGCCGCGCTGATCGAGACCGGCATGGAACTCTCCGGTCGGTTTCCCATTATGCAGCCGCCTAACACCGAAGGGCGAAGTAATGCAGCCGGGAACAGGCGCTTCGAAGGGTTCTTTCCAGTAGCGCGCCGCTATCACATCTTTCATAAACTTGCCGAAGTCTTCGCGCTCCTGGGGAGTCGATTTCAAGCTGTTCAGGCGCGGAGTCAGCACGACATTCTGCGTAAGATAATGTGCATTGCGCACGACCACTGCCTGGGTGTGAAGAACCTTGCCGCCTCCGTCAAGCCATTCAAGCGTTTTGGAACCTGGTTTCGAGAGAACCGGCACCGGCATCAGGCCGAGAGTGCTTTGGGAATCCGCTTGCTTGTAGAGAGGGATCGTGCGGCCCTGTAGTTTGGCCATGGCACTTGCCGGTGGGCCCACCACTTCGATGACTTCTCCCTGTTTGGGGCTTTCGGGCTGCGCCGAATAACTCTGGGCAGCCATGCTCGTGCAAACGCAGCAAAGCGCTAGAGAAATTACCGATACTGAATATTTTGTTGGGGTCAAGTAAGAGAATTTCGCAGGGTTGTCTGGTCGGGCCGCCGGGATTTGAACCCGGGACCTCTTGCACCCCAAGCAAGGGATGGCCTTCCGTACATTCTATAACGACGCCGTAATTCCAACTGCTTACCTGTTCGGCCCGGCGTCTCCTCTGGCAGGCCTAAAAAACAACCCGTTGAAGGCGACCGCTCTTATTCCGAATGGGAACTGGATATTACTCATACAAGGCGCGGGCCGCATCAAACAGAAACCATCCACGAAAGGTTCTATTATGCAAAGAGATGACTCGGCCGCTCTGCTGAAGATTCCTGGATTTATCAGGACTAAGGATGTGACGGTCATTCTAGCGGGCGGCACGGCAGCTATCGATTACGGCAAGGCAACGCCGCCGGAGATCACCGGGCTCTTCGAGCCTGAGATAACAGGCGTGGCTAGAGCCTGAACCCCATGCTAAAAATGCAGGTCGGAATAGATAGTTTTATCGCCAATATGGCGCATGACACGAAGACGGCTGTGATTTCGCCCGCGCAGAAAATGGCCGAATCTCTGCGTCGAATGGAGCTGGCCGATCAGGTGGGACTTGACTTCTTTGGCGTGGGCGAGCACCACCCGCAGGAATTTCTCGACTCCGCTCCAGTAGTGATTCTTGCAGCCGCAGCTGCAAGAACAAAGCAAATTCGGCTTACCAGCGCGGTGACGGTTCTGAGCGCGGCTGACCCGGTTCGAGTGTTCCAGAGTTTTGCGACGCTGGACCTGATCTCACAGGGCCGAGCGGAAATGGTGGTGGGGCGGGGTTCCTTCACGGAAGCTTTCCCCCTTTTTGGATTAGACACGCGGAACTACGATTCTTTGTTTGCGGAGAATCTGGATCTGCTGCTGAAGATCCGGACCAATGCGGCAAGTGCATTGGTCTGGCAAACATCGTGCCGCACTGACCGGGCAAGGTGTGTATCCGCGGCCTCTGCAGAAAGAGATTCCGATTTGGCTGGGAGTGGGAGGTACCCCACAATCGTTTGCCAGAGCCGGTACGCTTGGTCTGCCGTTGATGGTTGCGATTATTGGCGGGGAGACGCACAGGTTCCGTCCGCTGGTAGATTTGTATCGCGAGATGGGAAAGCAGGCGGGTCACTCGGCGGAACAGTTGAAAGTGGGGGTCCATGCATTCGGGTATGTGGCTGCGGATTTCAACCAAGCGGCCGATGAGTTTTATCCGGGTTACGCACAGATGGTGGGGACATTGGGAAAAGAGCGTGGCTGGCCCCCTGCTTCACGGGCTCAGTTTGACGCACAGTTGACGCCGCGTGGTGCTTATCTGATCGGCGGCCAGCAGCAGGTTGCCGACAAGATTATGCAGCACAGTGAGGCGCTGGGTGGCATTCCGCGAATCAGCTTTCAGATGGACACCGGGAATTTGAATAACGCCCAGTTGTCGAAATCAATTGAGTTGATTGGAACTAAGGTAGCCCCGGCGCTTCGTCTTATTTAATCGGAACCCGCTGGCCGATTTTGGACTCTGGCTCGAGTTTGGTGCAAGCCTTGGGTAATGGAGAGCTTATCGGGCAACAGGCAGGCACGAAGAAGCTCGACACCCGCGCGTCCGTACAAGGCTTAGGAACAGACTGCTGCCGGATGACTGGTGTGAACGATGCGCTGGCGTCAACCGCCTTGGCCACCTCGATGGCAACACGGTGTCGTGCCGGCGAGTCGCCGCCGATGGGCCGCGGTTCGAGTAAACAAGACGCAACTGCGAAGCGCCGATAAGACTTGGCATTATCTACTTTGGAGCTAAGTTCGAACGGGAGGAAAGGTGGAAGAGGGAAGCAACCGAGCGCAAAGGGTCGAGGGCATGACGGCACGGCCGGACCTGGCAATGCCATTTCTGACAGACGCGATGATCGACCGTCTGCATGAGTATGGTTCCGAGGAGACGGTGCCTGCGGGAACCCGGCTCTTTGCCCGCGGTGACCGGGATATCGATTTCTTTATCGTTCTCGATGGAAAAATCGACATCCTTGCGGCAAGCAAGGGGGAGCAAGACAAGCTGCTCGTTGAAGTTGTAAACAAGCAGTTCACGGGCGAGCTCGATCTGCTCAGCTCGAATCCGGTGATTGCCGATGCCGTTGTCCCGGCAGCTACGAAGCTGCTGCGGGTGCGCAGAGTGGAGCTTCTGCGCCTTATGCGATCGGAGGCCGACATAGCGAACCTGATTATGCAGGCTTTGATCTGGCGTAGGATTGGAACGCTTCCGGACGGAACATCTGGCATAACGCTGATCGGCAAAGCCGATACCAGTGAGACCGCTTTACTGCAACGCTTTCTCACGCTCAACCGTTACCCGCATCGCCTGGTGGCGCCCGATGAGACTGAACCGGCTTCTTCGTCAGAACCAAGGCCGGCCGCTGCCGCTGTGCCCGCCGTGGTTCTCCCGGATGGCCGCATGCTTCACGGTCCCACGATCTTGCAGCTGGGGAATGAACTTGGGATCGGGGCACTTCCGGATACCAGTACAACGTATGACGTCACCATCGTCGGTGCTGGACCAGCGGGACTTTCAGCGGCTGTTTACGCGGCTTCAGAGGGTCTGTCCACGTTGGTCGTGGAGGCGTTGGCATCGGGTGGGCAGGCAGGATCGAGCTCCAAGATCGAGAATTATCTCGGCTTTCCAACGGGAATCTCGGGATACGAATTGGCAGGCCGGGCTGAGATGCAGTCGCGAAAGTTCGGCGTTCAGTTCGCGATTCCGCATGAGGTAGCCGGCATTGAACACGGCACTGAGCAGAACAACGGTCTTTATCTGCTGTCGCTTACCAGCGGCCAAGTTGTGCGCTCGCGATCGGTGATTGTGGCTCCTGGGGCTAGATATCGGAAATTGAGTGTTCCTGATTACGACCGGTTTGAAGGCAATGGCGTCTACTACGCCGCCACCGGCCTAGAAGCGGACCTCTGCCGGGAGCGTGAGGCCGCAGTGGTGGGTGGAGGGAACTCGGCGGGCCAAGCTGCTATTTTCCTCTCCGGTATTGCTTCTCACGTACACCTCATCATCCGAAGAGATTCACTGGAGAGCACTATGTCTTCCTATCTGATCTCTCGAATCGAGAACTCTACGAAGATAACGATTCATCCTTTTACAGAGGTCGAGAGCCTGCATGGGGAACGCGCAATAGAGTCCCTAACCTTGGTAAATAAACAGACCGGCGAACGGAAGACCCAGCGGGTGACCACGCTATTTGTGATGATTGGCGCGGAGCCGAACTCTAGCTGGCTGCCCGGGAGCGTCGCGTTAGATGAGAAGGGCTTTATTGCGACTGGAACCGGCTACGCCCAGCAAAATTCCCGCTATGCAACCAGCGTCCCCGGCATCTTTGCCGTCGGCGATGTGCGGTCGGGATCGGTGAAGCGCGTGGCATCCGCAGTAGGGGAGGGCGCGGTGGTTATCTCTGATGTGCATGAACACCTGGCTTCTAAAGAGGAGACTGCAGGCTCGACTGTGAGTGAACCGTCTATTGCTGCTCCGCCGCATGGATCCGCCGGTAGTCGCGCGGAGACCAGCCGGTAGCCCGGCGGAAGAGCCGGGAAAAGCTCTTCGGATCTTCCATCCCGACGGCGATCGCGACCATCTCGATGGAAACCTGCGTGGTCGACAGAAGTTCACGGGCCTTCTGGACGCGCAAATTCCGTTGAAACGCGAATGGAGCGCATCCCAGATTCGCCGTAAAAGAACGCGAGAAATGAAATACGCTCGCATTGCAAAATTGCGCAAGCTCGTTCAGCGTGAAGGACCTCTCCGGGTTGGCGTTTATCGCATCGATAGCGGACTGCAGCCTCTTTTTCGGAAGAAGACCAGTCGAAGAACGCCTTGATCGCTGATTGGACAAGTGGAACAATCGCGAAGCAACTAAGGCGCGGGCGTGATCGATCATCATAGGTGACAAGCTGCCAGTCCACAAGAACTCATCCATGAGAATCCGTCCTATGGACTGGATCGCCGGATCCAGGCGGTAAGACAAAGGTCTTTCGTGCAGCGAACAGCCGTTTCGATCGGCCAACTCCCCCAGAAAGTCTCCGATCCAGTAAAGGTTGAGCAACTCCGTCGAGCCTCGCCACTGAGTGCGATGCAACTCTCCGGGAGGAATGTAAACGAAGGAACCGGGGGCAACGGGTGACGTGACGATACCAGAAATACTTCGCCGGCTGAAGGTGGCGGAAGACCCACTTAAAAGCAGGGCAACTTGCGCTTCGGGGTGCTCATGCTCGGGGCCTTCAAACTGCTCCATCCGAATTGTTGAGGCAACCAGTTCCGACGCAGGTTCCACGCGCCATTCACGGCCAAAACTCGGGAGTGCAGAATCGTTCCTCTGTGGGCGCTTGGTCTTCGGATGCATGCTTCCAGCAGTTCTGAAGCCGTTACGCTCCAGACGAAAGCGTATCAGAATGCTGTACCAATGGCCGCGCTTTGGATAGAGGCGGAAATATTCCGCAAGAGCGGCGATAAGTTCCGCAAGTGCGGTGGGATGCACAGCGATCATTCCTCGAAGTGTCTGCATCCCAACTAGAGTAGAAACTCAGGCGAGAGTCATGAACTCATCTCGAGAAAACGTGAAAAATGATCGAACAGACAAACAAGGCAACGCCTTACGAATTGAATCGTGACCGGGCGCCGGCATATTGGGAGGTGGACATTCTTTGGCTCCTTCTCGCCGATGGAAAGCAAACGGGGGGAGCCTTCTCGCAATTGGAACAATTGTGCCCAAAAGATTCTGGGCCTCCACCTCACATGCACACGCAGACCGAGAATTTCTACATCATGGATGGCGAGATTACGTTTCTGGTCGATGGCAAAATGCTGGTTGGGAAGAAGGGCTCGTTCGTCACCGTACCGCCTGGTACCGAACACAGTTTTCGAGTGGACAGCGAGACGGCGCTGATCATGAATACCTACGTCCCGGCAGGCTTTGAAATCGTGATTTCGGAATTGGGCGAACCCGCACCCGAGCGCGTGCTCCCTCCCAAGGGAAGACCCATGAGGCAGTCTCCCGATGAGCTGGCTCGTATTGTCGAAAAGAGCGGAATGAAGTGGCTCGACAAGCCTGACACACTCCGTAAAGGCGCCGACCCCCGCATGCAGGTGAAGTAGATGCGCAGCTTAACGCAATGACAAGACGCGCATGGTTCGAAGCCGGGATTTGAGAACGCTTGGTGTCTGAACGACTAAATCCGATAGGTCCAGAAAGAAGGAAAAATGGCAAAAAGAATTGTTGTGGCCGGAGGTACGGGCGACCTTGGTACCCGCATTGTTAAGGCCCTGGTGGCGCAAAGGGGAGAAGTAGTGGCACTGGCCCGCAAAGGATCCGATGAGAAGAAGGTGAAAGCGCTGAAGGATGCCGGCGCCGCAGTGGCGATGGCAGATCTGTGGAATGTGGAAGAGCTCAGCAAAGTGCTACACGGCGCAACCTGTGTTGTTTCATGATTGTGATGCTCCGGCGTGGCCCACTTGTGATGGGCAGATTTGGCCCACCTGGGTAGTTTCTAGTTTGCCCCATTTCCATTCAGAGTTGTTGATGACCGCTCCGGTGGGAGTGGAGCTTGGCGACGCCCGGGAGGGCGGCGCGTTTCAAGCGGAACGGACGCCGGGGCGGTCATCATGCGGCGACCCGGCAGCTCTCATCTCTTTTTCCTCCCTTCCATAGTTCGCTTGAACCGGAACGATTCGGTGCCGGTTTCGATGATGTGAGCGCGGTCCGTCACTCGGTCCAGCAGCGCCTTGCAGAGCCGTGGATTGGGAAACACCGTGGTCCATTCGGAAAATGGCAGATTCGTGGTGACGATTAAGGCTGCGCGTTCGGCCCGGTCTGAGATTACCTGGAATAGGAACTCAGCGCCGATATCGGCCAGCGGGACGTAGCCCACTTCGTCCAACGCGATGAGGTCGTATCTCATCCATCGCATCATCAGCCGTTTCACTTGGCCGTTCTGTTTGGCTTCGATAAGCTCATTCACCAATGCCGCGGCAGTGATGAATCGAACACGCCGTTTCTGATGGCATGCAGCTAAGCAGAGCCCGGTGGCCAAGTGGCTTTTACCCGTTCCACAATCGCCAATCAAAACGATGGGTTCACTGCGTTCGATGTAACCGCCCTGCGCTAAATCGCGGATCTTTGCGGCTGGGATCTGGGGCGCTTTCGCAAAGTCGAACTCATCCAGCGTCTTCAAGCGTGGCAACTGCGCGTCCCGGATACGGTTAGCAATGGCATGACGGTCGCGCTCTTCACACTCCATTGCCAGCAGCGCTTCCAGGTAGCGCACATGGCTGTGCTGTTCTTTGACGGCCTGTCCGGCTAGCGGAATAAAGTTGGCCGCGATGGCCGGTGTGCGCACGATTTTGCAATACTGCCGGATGCTGGCCTGTTCCAAGGCCTCTGTCCGTTGACTCATTGAATCACCTCGTGGAGCATCGGCGCATGACTTAACAACGAGTCATATTCATCCATTACCGGCATCGGCCTTTCAAACTGCCTCAGATCTTCGGCGAGCGCCAGCGCGTAGCGCTGACGTTCGTGAGCGTCGGGCATGTGCAGAATATGCAGCACCGCGGCCGCATCGCTTACGCCGATGCGCAGTGCTTCTTCCACTGCTGTGATCAAGCGCGGCCACGCATTGCCGGCCGTCCCGGCACGCACCAGCATAATCATCTCGCGCGTACCTTTGGCCTTGCCGTGGCGGCTTTCCAGTTGCTGCCAGAGCGTATCCAGACACCCCGGCCAGCGCCCCGCCGCACGCCACTGCTGCAACGGCGTCGAACTCTTCATCGCACCAGGCTTCTTCTCCAGCACATCCAGATAATGTTCCAGGTTCAGAATGTGATGCCCGCGTCCATAACAACGCTCGTGCCGCGCTGCAAACTCACCATCACGCCACACCTCGATGTGTGTAGGCCACACCCGCGCCGTTACCCGGGAGCCCGGATAAAGCGGCGTCGAATACCAGTTGGCTCTTACTTTCACGCGACCGTGTCCATCCACCGTGACCGGATAGATGGTCTCTGCGATGGCAAACCGCTCCGCTACTAACGGCAGCAAGTGCGATTGCTCGTCCCGCATGGCATTGCCGACGGCGGCTTCGCGACCGCTGATGATATGTTGCTGCGCTTCTCCGCAACGGCTCAGAAGCCAAGCGTTGAAGCTCTCCAGATCGTCCGCTTCCGGCACCGGTACCAACCAGTTGCGCCGGAACCAACCCAACTCCATCTCCACGCCGCCCTTCTCGTTACCGCGTGCCGGCTGGCAGTACTCGCTGGCAAAACCCCAGTGCGAGCGAAAAGCGATCATGCGTTCGGTTTCTTCGCGCCGGTAGCCACGCAAAATCTTCTTTACGGCACTGGCCAGGTTGTCGTAACGAAGCGTTCGAAAGACACCGCCAAAGTAAGCAAACGCATGCTCGTGCGCTTCCAGAAAAGCTTGTTGCGTCGCGTTAGTATAGGCACGGTGAAACGCCCCGCCGCTGTTCATACTGCGCATCGCGAAGAACTGCAGCTTCCGCGCTTCGCCACCCAGCTTTACCTGTGCTTCGAACCAATCCACTTGCGCTTCCTGGCCCGGTGCATAACTCTGCGGCACGAAGACACCGCGATGGGCTAACCCCAGGGCGCGCTTCCGTCCACGCACGGTGGACTCGGCCACCGGATGCTGTGAATGTTCCATGCACAACCGAGTCCAGATACGCCGCGCGGTATGCCGCTGTTTGCGCGGGGCCTCACCGTCCAGCTCCAGAAGGCTGTCGATGAACTGCTTTACCGGCCCTAGTTTCGGCAGCACCCGCTCTTGCTTTTTCCGCTCCGGCGGCACCGCGCTCGCCAGTGCCTGCCGCACCATGCGCCGATGCACCTGATACTTCTGGGCGAGTGCAAGAATCGTCTCTCCTGCCGCATACCCTCGCCGGATCTCTTCAAATAACTCCACCTTGGCTCTCCTGTCCATCCCCGGAATCTTGTCATCCAGGGGTTGTCCAGGTGGGCCAAATCACTCCATCACCGTGGGCCAGATCTGAGCATCGAAATCATTTCAGCTCTTCAAGGTCTAGGCGACGTCATCATCGATGCGCAGACAGTTCTGCTGGAAGCTTGCATAAAAGTAGGTGCGCATCGTTTCATCCCGTCGGATTTCTCGGTAGACTTCCGAAGTAGGCCGAAGGGAGAAAACCGCAATTTCGACCTGCGGAGTGAATTCCATCAGACGCTCGATAACGCATCTCTTGCATCTACTTCAATCTTCAACGGCGCCTTCACGGACATTCTTACTTACAATGTGCCGTTCTTCGACTCGAAGAAGAAGATCGTGGGGTACTGGGATGATCCAGATTGGAAGGTGGATTTCACGACCATGGAAGACACAGCGGCTTACACTGCCGCCGCCGTTCTGGACACAGAAACACCAAGAGCGCTCTGCATCGCAAGCTTTCAGGTCTCCGCACGAGACTTGGTCAATTTCACAAATAATGTTCTGGGGACACCATTCGAACTGGTAAGCCTGGGAAGCCGCGAAGAACTCGCCGATAAGAACAAACGCGATCGCGCCGAACATCCGGAGGGCGAGACTCAATTGTATGCCAGTTGGCAGGGTGGGCAATATTTGCAGAGCATGTTCAACACCCATCACGAGTCTCTGGACAATGGCCGCTATCCTCAACTCACGTGGGCGAAGCTTGAAGATGTGGTGAAGTCCGCGGCCCAAGGCGTTGGCGGTTCGTAAGACACTCTTTCCCTATATCCACGTTGAAATAGAACAAAGACGCCTTGGATGAGTATGCCCGTCACTTGGCCGCGCCTTTGGCGTTGCACGCTGGAAAGGCAAGCTTTAGGGCTCATCTGGAGGGCAGAACTGAACGGTTGGACGCGACCAGCGTGGAGGACGCCGTCCGCTACACGGCGCGCCGCGATCGACCGCGCTCTTCCCAGCGGCAAGTTCGCGATTCGCGGGCGAGCAGCTCGGCCTTCTCGGGCATCATCGACGCGGTAGGAGACGTCTCTGGCCGCCGCTTCAAGCGGCGCAGCCGAAACTCGGTCGCGGATCTAGAAGCGCTGATCGCCCGACAACGCGGTGCCGACCCGCAGTCGATTGGAGGCGTTAGGCAGCACCCCTACCTCTTGTACATTTTGTACATGCTGAACGGGAGAACCGCCTTGCAGCACCTTCAAAACAAACGCTACGTAGATTTGCGGCCGGAAACCTACATCGAGTACGCCCGGCCCACCTGGGAGCAAGGGAAGTGAGCGCCCCCGCCGGTGGGCCCGCTGACGGCACTGCGGCGGGCGTGGAGGGGTTCACCACCGCTTCGCCTGAATGGCACGCGCATCCATTACGTCATGTGGTGTTGCTCCACGGCTGGCCGGCGCCGGCTTTACGATGATTGTCCCCGACCTGCGCGGGCTAGGCGATCCGATCGGATGAGGATTGGCTATGACAAGGCGAACGTCGCCGACGACGATCGCCACCTCGTGCGCGACTTGAGCTTCGACCAGGTCGATCTGGTTGGCGCCGACATCGGAGGAATGGCCGCCTTCCATTGGGCGCGTCACCCCGACGAGATCCGCCGTCTGGTGATCGCCGAGACACTGCTACCGGGTTTTGGGCTGGGGGAGCTGATGAACCCGGCGAACGGTGGCTACTGGCATTTCGGCTTGCATGCGCAGGTCGAGCCCGCCACCATGCAGATCGAAAGCAAGGAGGAGGTGTATCTCGGCAAGAAGTGGTCGCTGTTCTCGCCGCTGAAGGGCATCACCGGCGGCGTTTAACGATAAGCTGGCCACACCCTTGCCGGCATTGAACGTGGGGACTCGGCATCCCGCAGGAGCAACTCTTGGCTGCGTCGAACGCGTTCATCAATGTCGAGCACGATAAGGTGCTGCTCGCCGGGCATGACTTCGCCGCCGACCGGACCCCGGGCCGGATTGCCGCGTTCCTTAGGCTTGGTCGCTACTCTGAAGAAGGCTGGCGTGCCCATAGCGGGAGGGAAATTGCTGACGGAGCGAGCCAGTTGACCCACCTTTCCGCACGGTCGGCCGCAATCGGGAATCTGCCAGAAGGAGGAACGACTGATCCTGAAGGATTAACTGGTCGGGCCGCCGGGATTTGAACCCGGGACCTCTTGCACCCCAAGCAAGCGCGCTAGCCAGGCTGCGCCACGGCCCGAAGTAATGAGTTTAGCGCAGCTGCAAGTTGCCCGCGTGCGGCTGGCTATTTGCTGCCCCGGCGATCCGCCACAATCGTCACTTCCATGTCGTCCGCCAAGCTCACCACCTGGTTGACCAAACTCTTTCCTCGAAGCCGCTCAACACCGCGGCCTACCAGCCGAGGCAAAAAAATCTGCCGGGCCTGGCGTTCCCGCGCAAACTCCACCAGAGCGTGCGCCTGGTCCGTGCTGGTAAGCACGCGGGTGTCAATGTGCAGGTTGCGTGCGAAGGTCAGATGACGGTTTACCGCTTCCCGCTTGGGTTGCGGCACTGTGGAAACGTCACCTTTTTCGGCGACAAAAACCGCATAGCAGTCGGCATGCAGAACGTCGGCTACGCGTTTACCGCGCCGGATGAGCATGGCTGTTGAAGGATCATCGCTGATATAGATCACCACTGCATCATCTATCTTCCGTTTCCTTGCTGCCGCGTCCGAGTTTGCCGCGTCGGCTTTCGACTCTTCCTGTTCAATACGCTCCTCGATCTCCTGCGCGGTTTGCCGCAGCGCCATCTCCCGCAGAGCTACCAGTGTCGATTCCTTGAAGAAATTCTGCAGCGCGCGCTGAGCTTTCTCATGCGGATAAACGACGCCGCGTTCCAGCCGGTTGAGCAGGGCTCGCGGAGTAAGATCGACCATCACCACGTCATCGGCTTGCTTGACTACCCAATCGGGAATGGTCTCCCGGACCTTCACGCCGGTGATTTGCGTCATCTGGTCGTTCAGGCTCTCCAGATGCTGCACGTTCATCGTTGTCAAGACGTCTACGCCTTCGTCTAGCAGCATCAGAACATCTTCCCAGCGCTTCTCGCGCGGTGAGCCCGGCACGTTGGTATGCGGAAATTCGTCCACGATGGCTACTTGCGGCCGGCGCTCGAGAATCGCCTCGGCATCCATCTCTTCAAAGAGCGACCCGCGGTATTCCACCTTCTTTCGCGGAACGGTTTCGAGGCCTTCAGTTTTGGCGATGGTGTCTTTACGTCCGTGGGGCTCGAAATACCCAATCACCACGTCGACGCCCTTGTTCTTTAACGCCTGCGCCTGTTCCAGCATTAAGTAAGTTTTGCCTACGCCCGCAGCGTAGCCGAGAAATATATTAAGTGTGCCTCGTTTGGCCATCAAACATCCTGAAGAGTCCGGGAACCCAACCCGATCGGTTCCATCCCGGCTTCAACTCCGCGTCTATCCTTAAGTCTAAAGCTACGCGGCAGCCTATCGCCGGCGTCCTTAAACCGAGGTCCTAGACTAAGATTTATGTTCCGCCCGCGCAGCTTTACCTTGATCTCGCTTCTTCTCCTGTTTTGCGCACTCTCCGTTGCGGCCCCTAAGAGCCTGCAGGTGTCCGGCGATCGGATTCGCGCGCATGTGAAGTATCTTGCTTCCGATGAACTCGAAGGCCGTGGAGTAGGCACGCGGGGCGAAACGCTGGCCACCAATTACATTGCTTCCCAGCTTGAAGCCGAAGGCCTGAAGCCAGCTGGCGGCAATAACACTTTCTTCCAGCAGGTGCCCATGGTCGGCAGCACCACCCAACCCGAAGCGACCCTGACGGTGGAAGGCAAAGGCCGCGAGACAAAGCTTAACTTCGAGAAAGACTTCGTAGGAACTGCCTTCTCTCAGCAGCCACAGAACGACTTCGATGCCGAAGCCGTTTTCGTCGGTCATGGGATTTCCGCCCCGCAGTTCGGCTGGGATGACTATAAAGGCGCAGATCTTAAAGGTAAGGTGCTGATCTTCTTCACCAACGAGCCCCCTTCGCAAGATCCGGAATTCTTCGGGGGCCGGGCGCTTACTTATTTTGGCCGCTGGACCTATAAGTTTGAAGAGGCTGCCCGGCGTGGAGCTGTAGCGGCGATCATTATCCACACGAAGCCAACTGCCGGGTACGGATGGCCGGTGGTTCAATCGTCCTACAGCCGGGAACGTCCCGAGCTAAAGCTGAAACCAGGGCAAAACGGTTTGAAGCTGGCTGCCTGGGTTACTCAGGATGCCGGCGCGCGACTAATAGCGTCTACGGGCAAAACCCTAGATCAGCTCTTAGAGGCGGCTGACAAGAAAGACTTTCGCCCCGTTCCGCTTGGTTTCCACATCAATGGGCACATACCCGTTAAATTGCGCGACCTGCCGAGCCGCAACGTGGTTGCCCGTGTCGATGGCTCCGACAGTGCTGGGAAGAGTCAGGCCGTCGTTTTTTCGGCGCACTGGGACCATCTGGGCGTGGGCATCGCCGTAAACGGCGACAGGATTTCTAACGGTGCGGTCGACAATGCTACCGGCTGCGCAATCGTGCTGGAGCTAGCTCGCGTGTGGGCGTCGTTGCCCGAAAAACCCAAACGCAGTGCGCTGTTCCTCTTTGTCACGGCCGAAGAATCAGGACTGCTTGGCTCTGAGTATTTTGGGGAGCACCCCGTGATTCCTGCGGGGCAAATTGCCGCGGACATAAACTACGATGCTCTCTTTCCCTTTGGCAAAACCCGCGACGTCTCGCTAACGGGAGCCGAACGCACGACACTTTGGCCCATGGTGCAGCAGGAGGCCAAGCGGTTCGATCTTACGATCGTGCCCGACGCCGAACCCGAACAGGGTCACTACTACCGTTCCGACCATTTCTCTCTGGCGCGGGTCGGAGTTCCGTCTTTCAGCATTTCTCCGGGAGCCGACTACTACGGCAAGTCATCGGAGTTCGGCAAGAAGGTCTTCGAAGAATACAATTCCAAGCACTATCATCAGCCGTCGGACGAGTATCACGACGATTGGGACGTTTCCGGAATGAAGCAGATGGCCGATTTCGGGCTTGCATTGGGACTCGATTTCGCAAACGCGCCAAAGATGCCGACCTGGAATGCGGGCGACGAATTCCTGCCCGCCCGCGTCAAAAACACTCAACAGAATCAATAGTTTAAATGGGGACAGACCCCATTTTTTTTAATTCTGTTCCGATTGCTAGCAGATCGGTCTAGAAGCTTGAAGACTTTCAACAGTGCTGAGCTCCGTTTTCCGATTGGCGGCGCTTTTTAATAGCCGACCGGTCGGCTACCCGGAGAGCAGCGTCGATAAGTCCAATAGAAACAACTAGATAAAAGGGGACAGACCCCGTTTCAGGGTCTGTCCCCATAACGGGATAATCCGGTTAGAGACCCTTTTTATTCAGGAAGATCGCTAAATCGACCACTCGATTCGAGTAGCCCCACTCATTGTCGTACCAGGCGACGACCTTCACCAGATTGCCTCCCAACACCCTGGTCAGTTCGGCATCTACGATTGAGCTGTTTGGGTTGTTCAACATATCGGTCGAGACAACTGGCGCGTCAGTGTAAGCCAAAATATCCTTTAGCGGCCCTTCGGCTGCAGCTTTTAGCGCCTTGTTCACTTCTTCAGAAGTAGTATCTTTCTTCAGGACTGCGACGAAGTCAACCACCGAAACGTCCGGCGTGGGTACCCGCATGGAGTAGCCGTCCAACTTACCTTTCAACTCCGGCAGCACCAAGCCGATCGCCTTGGCTGCGCCGGTGGAGGTTGGAATCATGTTCAACGCTGCCGCACGAGCGCGCCGCAAATCCTTGTGCGGAAAGTCCAACACGTTCTGATCGTTGGTGTAGCTGTGAATGGTGGTCATCGTGCCTTTCTCGATGCCGAAGGTCTCGTGGAGCACTTTCGCGACCGGGCCCAGGCAATTCGTGGTGCATGAGGCATTCGAGATGATGTTGTGCTTTGCCGGGTCGTACATTGCGTCGTTGACACCGAGCACGATGGTGACGTCATCGTTCTTGGCTGGAGCCGAGATGATTACCTTCTTTACCGGCCCTCGCATGTGTTTTCTGGCGTCTGAAGCATCCGTGAAGCGGCCGGTGGACTCCACCACCACCTGCACGCCAAGACTAGGCCAATCGATTTCCGCGGGATCTTTGGTTGCGAAGATCTTAATGGCCTTGCTGCCGACATGCAGCGTGTCGCCTTCTGCCCGGACTTCTTCTTTCAGCTGCCCTAGAATCGAGTCGTACTTCAGCAGATGCGCCAGCGTAGCCGTATCGGTCAAGTCGTTCGCCGCGACAAATTCTACTTCTGGATTATGCAATCCGGCTCGGACCACATTCCGGCCAATACGGCCGAAGCCGTTGATTCCTACCTTTATTGCCATAGATTCTTCTATTCTAAAGGGCGCTGAAACGACTACCCCGGCAGAAGTCTGATGAGAAATAGTTCTAAAAAAGGCAAGGCGTTTACCTCCGGCACCGGAGGTAAACGCCTTCCAGCGGACTACTTACTTGCGAGAAGAGATGCGATCTAGAGTGTGAATGAATTGTTCCGCTTCGGCCGGAACTGTGGGATTGGACTCAAAGATGGTCCGGTTTGAAATGCTCTTTCCATAAAGTTCTTTGTTGGCTTCCTCATCCTGTTGAACGGCTGAACCGTCAAGATTAATTCCGGCGAAGACACCGCGCGATCTCGAATACGAGAGGATCTGAGCGTGCATCGCCGCATCCGTCATAGCCGAGGACGAACGCCCTACTGGTCCCGCGGCTGCTGAGAGTTCACCGCCGATTTGAAACTTCGAGCTGAGCATTTTATCCATGCCATTGCGATTCATTACCAGCATGATCACGTCAGTTTCTTTTCCGCCAATTAAAAGGCCTAATTTCCCGCCGGTCAGCTTGAGTGAACCAGGAGCGCTCCAGCCCACACCGCTGGATTTTCTGCAGGTGAAAAACCCTTTTCCGTATTGCCCGCCGACGATAAATCCACCTGATTTCATGTTAGGCACAACGATGACGCAAGCGGCCTTTGCAATCAGATCCTGCGGAATACCCTTATCTGACGCATTCATCATTTCTTTGATGTCTTCGGTCGAGGCCTGCAGACGGCTTTCAGCGTCCTTTTGTGCGAACACTGGAGCGGCTAAGAGCACCGCTGTCATTAATCCCAAGGTCATTTTCATACTGATTTTTCTCCTTATTCGGACTTACCCTGCAAATACGACGTCTGCAGGATTCTTTTGTAAACAGGCATTCACATGAAAAGCTATTAAGAATTGCTTCAATTCGACGAAACGCTGTCAGCACAGCGAACACCCCACCGCACGCAATCAGGAATCCCGATCCCATCTAGATAGTTGGAAGCGATATGGATGCCAGGAAGTCCGGCTAAACGCTCCTGCAGCCGGCCGATGCGATCCCCATGGCCAACAACGTATTGCGGCATGGATCGGGGCCAGCGATGAAGCGCGGCATGCACCGGAGTTGCCGAAATACCCATCAGCCGGCGCAAATCATCGAGAATCAATCGCGTTAATTCGTGGTCCGGAAGATTGTTATTTAGGCCCGCTTCCGAGTCGACCACAAACACGCGCAGGGCGACCAACCCAGAGGCAACCCGCGACGGAAATTTGGTGTTGGTCCAGGTGGCTGCAGCCACCAGCTTGCGTTCGGGACGCGGGACCAGGAATCCAAAGCCGTTCAGCGGATGGTCGAACGATTCTTTCTTGAAAAGCAGAGTGCCGAGGATTGCCGACGAATACGGAATGGCCGCTAGATCGACCGCGAGACTTTCATCCAGAGGTGCGAGCAAGTCCACCGCAACATGAGCAGGTGTTGTGACAATGACGTCTGCCGCCTGTAAGACCTGCTGCTCACAACGAACGGTATAGCCAGCCGCGGAGCCGTGCTCGATGGCTATGCAGCAATCGTGAACGATAGCGGTATGCGGCCTAATCCGCTCCGCTAGGAGCGTAACCAACTGCTCCATTCCCTTGGCAAAAGACAGGAACAGACTGCCCGGCTGGGCTGCGCGCTTTTCCTGGCGAGCGCCCCTAATCAGGCTTCCATACACGCGCTCGTATTCGACGAATCGGGGAAGCACACTGCGAGCACTAAGTTGGCCGGGATCGCCTCCGTAAACTCCTGTCAGCAGCGGCTCGGTTACATATTCCAGAGCTTCGGTTCCGAAGTGCGATTCAACCAGTTCGCGGATGGTGAAGTCCCCGGAACGCTCCACCGCCGAGGTACTTTCTTCCGATAGAAAGCGCTGTTTGGAATCGTCGCCGAAAAGTGGTGATGCCAGCGCTGCCTGGATGTCGGTGGGCACCATCATCACCATGCCCTTCGGCATGGGCACAAGCTGTCCGTGCTGGACTATGAAGACCCGGCGTTCAGCATCATTCGAGCCGATAATTCCATCCGCGATCCCCAAATCGCGGGCCAATTGCTGCACCGCCGGCTTGGTGGCGATAAAGCTGTCAGGTCCGGCTTCCAAATGGCAACCCGAGACCAGATTCGTCTGGATGAGGCCGCCCAAGCGCGGGGAAGGCTCGACAATTGTGGTTTGAATACCCCGGCGGCCAAGATAGAAGGCCGCCGAAAGGCCGGAGATTCCGCCGCCGATAATGACGACGCTTCGATCTGTCATTCAGGATTAACGGACGAACTCCCGCACCATCTGAACCACCGCTTTCACATTGTCAACAGGAGTTTCCGGTAGAATTCCATGGCCAAGATTCACGATATGGCCCGGCCTTGTTCCGGTGCGGCGCAAGAGGTCCGTCACTTTTCTTTTCAGCTCAGGAAGCGGAGCAAAGAGCGCCACCGGGTCAAGGTTTCCCTGAATGGCGGATCGATGGCCGATCTCCATCCATGCCTGGTCGATGTTCATGCGCCAATCAACGCCGATGACATCTCCGCCGGCATTGTGCAACTCGCGCAGAAAGCCGCTTGCGCCAGTGCCGAAGTGAATGACTGGGACGTGAAAGCTGCGAATGCGTTCAATGAGAGCACGCGAATAAGGCTGGACATAAAGCACATAATCCTCGGGACTGAGCGCGCCTACCCAGCTATCGAAAACCTGAATCGCGCGCGCCCCTGCCGCTACCTGGAGACCGGCAAAGTCTCCGAGCACGTCAACCACTTTGCCCATCAGCCGGCGCCACATTACTTCGTTGCCCAGCATCAGGCTTTTGGTTTTCACGAAAGTCTTGGAGGCGCCACCCTCAATCATGTAACTGGCTAACGTGAACGGCGCACCCACGAAACCGACAACCGGGATCCGGCCGGCAAGCGCCTGATTGACTTTCCTGATCGCTTCGCCCACATAGCCCAAGTCGTCGGTGCGTTCGGTAGAGAGTTCGTCTATATCTCCAGGCTCGGTGATGGCGTTCTCGATGTGCGGCCCCTCGCCGGCAATATATTCCAGCTTGAGACCCATCGGTTCCACGGGCAGCAGGAGGTCGGCAAAGATGATGGCCGCATCCACGTCCAGGATATCGATCGGCTGCAGGGTGACGGCGGCAGCCAGTTCTGGCGTTTTGCACATCTCGAGGATGCTGTGTTTCGAACGTATGTCCCGGTATTGTTTCAAGTACCGCCCGGCTTGCCGCATGAACCAGACTGGCCGGACATCTGTGCTGCGGCGGCGGCATGCCTCCAGGAATCTTCCACTTACTGCAGCCATTGGCAATTCGCTCCTCGCCTATCCTCACACATCAACACCCGGAAATCTTCGGGGCGGTGACGGGCCGCCCAGTCGCGGCCAAGAATGTAATAAGGCTTAGCCCAGACTTCGCTATCGACGGTCTTCGACGCAACTACGGAAACGGCCAGCATGCCCTGGGATGGGAAACCGCTGCGTGGATTCATGATGTGGCTATAGAGCCGCCCTTCCGCCCAGAAGAACTTTTCATAATTGCCGGAGGTGGAGACGGATTCGTTCTTCCAGTAGAGTCCGGCTGCAGTCCGGCTTGGGTCGCGCGGATCGCGAATGCGGACATACCACCCGCGCGAGCCATGAGGCGGCCGCCCGATGCCGTAAATGCTGCTGCTGCTGCCCGACACCAGGGCGCTAGTCACGCCATAGCTGCGCAGAATCTGCGCCATCCGGTCGACAGCGTAACCTTTGCCGAAGCCGCCGGGGTCGATCGTCATTCCGCGCTTTCCGAATCGCACTGTGCGATGCTGCCTGTCGAGTTGAACAGCCGCGTACCCGACGCGGATAAGCGCAGTCCGAACCTCCGCGTGGTGGGGTAAATGGCCGGAGCCTTTGTAGAAACTCCAAACTTTCATCAGCGGACCGACAGTAATGTCGAAAGCTCCTCCGCTTTTCCAACTGTAGTCCGAGCACATTTCGAGCAGGTCGAAGAATTCCCGGGAGACTTCCAACGGGCAATCTGCCGCGCCCCGGTTCAGCCGGCTCAACTCGCTGTCCGGAAGATAGTCCGACAGCATGGCTTCGACGCGCCTTAGTTCCTCGAAAGCGCCTTCTGTCGCGCTTTCAAGCAGTCCTGCGCTGCTGCCGTAGGCAGCAACGGTGAATTCGGTTCCCATACAGCGCAGGGAGCGTTCAATCTTTACAGAAGGTTCAGCAGCAGGGCAAGGGAGAAAGGAAAGCAAGCCAATCGCCGCTGCCAAAAAAGCGTTTATAAGCTTCAAAGGTCCCTGGGGCGCCCGCGGCGAATCCGCTTTAGCAATTGTTCCATGCGGTCTGGTCCTGAGGCGCTTACATCCGATTCGAAATGGAGTTCGGGAAGCCGGAACAGATTCAATCGCTCCGCCAGTTTGCGCCGCAGGAAAGGGCGCGCGTGATTCAGTGCTTCTATGGTTGAAGATTGGGCTTCGCTGCTTTCGTCCCCCATGTGCAAGCGCACCTGGGCATGCCGCATGTCGGGAGAAACTAACACTTCCGTCACCGTTGCGTCGCCGACCCGCGGATCTGAAAGCTCATAGGAGATTATTTCTCCCAGTTCTTCGCGCAGAGCTTCCGAAACGCGCTGAGCTCGGTGGCCTTCCATCTCTGCTTTTAGTGTAGGGCCACCTCGATTCCCAATTCCGTCTTTCTCAGAACAGATACTTCAAGGCGAACTGCATTTGGCGCATGTTGGTGGCCGTCGACGTGATGGTCAGGAAGTTGGAGCCCGGCCTTGCCGGGTTGGTACTGCCCCAGTTCAGATTCGGACTGCCCCAGTTAGGATGATTGGCAAAGTTGAACGATTCAAACCGGAATTCGAGGCGCTGTCCCTCGACAGTGGGGAAACTCTTCAGGGCCGAAAAATCCCAGGTGATGCCAGACGGTCCGAGCAGCCGGTTCCGGCTGATGTTTCCAAACGTGCCAGGCGCCGGGAGAACGAAAGCGGAACGGTCATACCAAGCGCCTGTCGTGCGGACGTCCGCGTCGAGATTCGGGCTGATTCCGCTGGCGCTTAGACGAGGCTCTCCAAAGCCTCCCGTGCCGGGAATATCGCTGCCGGCGTTGGTATTTAACGGACTCCCAGACTGCCAGGTAATTAACGAGCCTACCTGCCACCCACCCACCAGCTGATTCACAATTCCACCACGATTGAGAAAAGATTTGCCTCTCCCAAATGGCAGCTCATAAAGGGTGGAGATCACAAAGCGGTGAGGCGTATGAAACGCGGAGTAGCCATATTCGCAGCGCAAGCAGCGGCTATCCTGGGGCAGAATATCGTTGTTGGTTCCGCGATTGGCACTGGTTGTGTCCATCGACTTCGACCAGGTGTAGCTGGCGAGAAAGGTAAGGCCGCTATTCAGCCGGCGGGTGAGTTTCACTCCCAGGGCGTTATAGTTGCCGATCCCCTCGTTAGCGAGCGTCTGAAGGATGCCAAATTGAGTAAAGGGTGAACGCGAACGGGGATTGCCGATGATTCCGGGAATGGGCGCGTTCAGGTTTTGCAATCCGCCGAGATGGCGGCTCTGGTTGCCATCGTAACCTACTTCAAGGACCGTATTGCCGCTGAGCTGCCGCTGAAGGTTGAACAGATACTGCATCGTGTAGGTGGTGGGCAGGTTTGGCTTTATGGCCTGCAGTTGTGCGCCGAGCGGCAGAGTAATGATGTTGCCCCCGGTAGAACCGATGAAGCTCTGGACTTTCAGATCGGGCACGTTTGGATCCGATACGCGGGAAATGCGGCCGCCGAAATTCCGGGCCAGATCGAAGCGCGTATTGCCGGCGTCTTGCGAGTAGAAAATGCCGAAGCCGGTGCGTAGGCTCCATTTGCCGTTCGGGCTATACGCGACGCCAAATCTGGGCGCGAAGTTCAGATAATTGGTCTGCACCAGCGCATCGCCCATACGGCCATCCCGCGCCACCTGAGTGGGGGGTGAATAACGGATTGCTTCACCTTCGTAGAAGTCACCCATGCCCGGCCGGACAATGACGGGCTGCACCGCTGGATCCGTTACTCCCGCTACCGATGGAAACAAAGGTTGATAGACGTTACTGACGCTTTGGCTTTTATCTACCCAGGGCTGTGTCAGCTCGTAGCGGAGACCGGCGGTTATGGTCAGCTTGGGAGTGACACGCCAGTTATCGTCGATGTAGTAGTACTGGCTGGTGGAACGGAACTGCGCAAAGGCGAGGGAAACCGCCGCTTCACATTTTGAGCAGTAACCGAGCAGGAAGTCGGCCACCGATTCGCCGCCGGTATTGTTGAACGGGTTGTTTGTCGCTTTGCCGTTGAACTCGAACGACCCTCGCGCGAACTCGTTGCCATTCTGGTTGTAGCGGTCACGGCGAATCTCCGCTCCGAAGCGGATAGAGTGCTTGCCCGCGGTCCAGGAGAAGTTGTCGATCCATTGAAAGACTGCGTCGCGCAACAAAAACGGTCCGCTGGAGTCATTTCCGAACTGGCTGACGTCGGTGAACTGCCACAAGCGCGGAATGCCCCACAGCGCGGGGTTGGGGGTGGAAAGTCCGGGGATGCCCAGCTCGCCAACGACGTTCCGGATGCCGGCCAGTTCCACGCCCGAATCGTTCCGGAAAACATTCACGCCGAAGCGGAATTCGTTTACCTTGTTCGGCGCTAAGACGCGGGCGTTCGAGATCATGTATTGCTTGGCATTGGTGATGACCGTCGACCCGTTCAGATAAATTCTCTGGGCCAAGCTGTTTTCATCGGTCCAGCTGTAGCGGCCGAACCACGACGAATTGGAGCTCTCGATGTAATCCATACGCAAGGTGAACTGATCTTTATTGATCGGATTGGAGAGAGGAGTCTGATAGTTGTTGGTCTGGCCGGGCAGATTCGCACGAGGCAAAAACTCAAAGAGCTTCAGGGTAACCGGGTCGAAGCGCGACACGGGAACGATATTGCCTTGCAAGGGAGCGCCGGTAGCTCTGCCGTTGACCAGAACTTTGCTGGCCGGATCGTAGAGTTGGTTGCCCGGGAGCAGGTAAGAGAAGTCGCCGCCGCGCATCTGATCGGTGGCTACGGAGAAGACCGTGTTGTTGGATTGGCGCACCCGATAGCCCTCGAAATTAGCCATGAAGAACAAGCGATCTTTGCCGTTGAATACTTTGGGAATGGTAACTGGACCGCCTAGCGTGAAGCCATACTGATTCCATTTGAAAGGATTCTGCGGAGCATTCAAGCCGCGGAAGTCGTACTGCTTGGCGTCCAGCTTATCGTTGCGGAGAAACTCGAATAATGCGCCATGATACTGGTTAGTTCCGGGACGCGTGGACACGTTAATTTGTCCGGCCTCACGCCCAAACTCGGCGGGATAAACCCCGGTTTGAACCTTAAACTCCTGCAGGGCGTCGATGGAGGGCTGCATCACGTACAGATTGAAATTCACGTCGGTGTTTTCGATTCCATCAAGAGTGTAGTTATTGAAAGCACCGCGCTGGCCCATGATCGAGAAGTTCTGACCCGCGCGGCTGCCGCCCTGGCGGTTGGATGCCTGTCCGGGGGCCGAGAAGCCCGCGGTCACGTTCGGACTTAGTGCAATCAACTGCAGATAATTGCGGCCATTCAAGGGTAGATCGGTGATGCGCCTTTGCTCGATGACGGTGCCTACCGTTGCGTTCTCCGTATTCAATGCGGGCGGCGCGGCGGAGACTTCGACGGTCTGGCCGATTTCACCAATCTGGAGAGCGACATCTACGCGAGCGGTCTGCTGCACTTGCAAGTCGATGTTGCTCTGGGCGGTCCGGAACCCGGTTCTTTCTACTCTGACCTCGTATGGGCCGGGAATCAGAGAGGGCACCGTGTAGAGCCCGGAATCGTTAGTGCTAACGCCACGCGTCGCACTGGTGGCGGTATTCGTCACTGTCACGGAGGCGTTCGGAATAAGAGCCCCTGACGAGTCCCTGACTTCGCCTGTGATGGACCCGAATGTCTGGCTGTAACAGCCGCTGGCCAGCAAAACGGCCCCAAGCATCAATCTGATGAAGCGCATAACTCCCCTTTGGTCTTTTAGAGAAATGAAATTAGCAGGAGCCTATCACACTTGATCCCAAAGTTGCGGACTACTCGTGGCGAAGAGCTTCGAGGGGAGTAATCTGCGAGGCGCGGCGCGCTGGTTGCCAGAGGGCTGCTAACGCCGTTATGCCGAGAATTACTACCGCCATGGCAATAGTGATGGGATCTCCGGACTGAACCCCATAGAGCATCGAAGCAATGAATCGGGCTAACACGATAGAGGCGGCCACGCCAATCGCGAGACCTATTGCCACCAGCGTGAGGCCTCCGCGCATGACGGCGGCGATAATAGTGCTCGGCTTCGCTCCCAGCGCCATGCGAATGCCGATCTCGTTGGTGCGGCGCGCCACGCTGAACTGGGTTACTCCATAAACGCCGATGGCTCCTAACGCCAGTGAGAGCAGCGCGAAGGCCGAGGACAAAAGGGCGAAGAGGCGCTCCTGCGACAGCGCGCGGGCGACCTGTTCCGGCTGTGTGCGGACGTTGGTGACAGGCAAACCGGGATCAATGGATTGCACCGTTTTGCGAATGGCTGAGGTTAGAGCTTTAGGGTCGCCAGATGTACGCACGTAGAATGTCATGTTTCCCCAGAAACTCATCTGAGTGAAGGGCCAATAGACGGCTGGCGGTTCAGCTTCCCGCAGACTGCCGAACAGGGTGTCTCCAGAGATACCGATGATCTCGACTCCGTCATTGAAAGTTTTCCCCACCGGATTCTCGTTTGGGAACGCGGTTCCGGCCAGCTTGCGGTTTATGACAGCCACTTTCCGGGAAGAATCCGTATCGCGTTCATCAAAACTGCGGCCACGGAGAATAGGAATACCGGCGGCTTTGAAAAAGCGAATGTCCACGATGTTGCTAGCAACGCTGGTCCCCTCGGCTTGCCCTTGGTTGTGGTGCTTGAAGGTGGAAAGCGAGACGCCGCCCGAGGCCACAGCATCGCGCGCCACCGATGCGCTGCGAACTCCGGGAAGAGCTTGCATGCGGTCCATGATCTTTCGCTGCGCGGCGATGCGGGCGGCGGCAGGATAGCGCGTGTCAGGGAGACTCAGATCGAACAGCAATAAGTGTTCCGCTTCAATGCCTAAGTCTGCGTTCGACAGATTGAGGAGCGTCCGGCAAAACAAGCCGCTGGCAATGAGCAACATGGTGGACAGCGCGACCTGAAAAACAATCAGGCCATTACGGGCATTTGCTTTGGAACGATTCGCCGTGGCACGCAAGTTCTGGTTGGTCTCGAGGCGGGAGCGGGAAGCTTCAAGCGCGGGGGTAAACCCGAAGAGTAGAGCAGTGACTAAGGCCGTTGCCGCTGCGAAAATGCAGACCTGCCAGTCGAAGCCCATTGGAAGCAGCTGCGGCAGGAACGCCAATTGCAGATTGTGCAGTACGTAAGCAACGATGAGGCCGGAGACGGCGGCCAGTCCGGCGAGCAGGCTGCCTTCTATAAACATCTGGCGTGCGATGCGCGATGGACTCGCCCCCAGCGCCTGCCTGGTTGCCATCTCGCTCTCCCGGTTGGTGGCGCGAGCTAGCAGCAGGTTGGCTACGTTTGAACAGGCCAGCAACAGAACGAGGCCAACCAGGCTCCAGAGTACGAACATGGGGTAGGCAAGCCGATTGCGTAAAGTGTCTTCGCCGCGATTACCGGATTGAACATGCAGGTCGAGGCTCCTAACCTTTGCTGCCGTGACGCGGGGAATTGTGTCTCGGATTGCCGGCTTCAAGACAGCCTCGAGTCCGGTCTGCAATCTGCGGTCTGAGATGCCCGGTTGTTTGCGGGCGAGTAGCTGAAGCCACCACGAATCGCCGTTCTGCAATCTATTCCCATCGAAGGCCAGATCGATTCTGGGTTGTAGCGATAGCGGCATCATTAGATCCGGATGATCATCCATCTGCGGTCCGCCGAAACCGCTGGGCGCGACTCCGACAATAGTAGTTGGGATCGAGTTGACTCGAATGGATTTTCCGATAATTGGAGAGCTTCCGAAGCGTTGTGTCCAAAAGTCGTAACTGGCCACGGCTACCGCCGGTGCGCCGGGCTTCAAATCGGAAGGCAGAAGATTACGGCCGATGAAACTGTTCACGCCTAGGACCTGAAAGAGGTTGCCGCTGACAAGTTGGATGCTGGCTATCTCTGCGGGACCGTCGATTGACACTGGCAAATTATGGACAAAGGCATAAGCCGCCAGGCCGCTGAAGAGACCGGCCTGGGACACCAATCGATGGTAGATGGGATAGGAAAACGCAGTTGAACCATAGTTCCCATTTGGAAGTGCGTTGCCGTCGCCCCAAGTGAACTTTGCCGGTTGGTCGCGCCCGCGATATTCCCAACTGAGCAGTCGCAAATCTTCAGGATGCGAAACCGGAAGCGAATCGAAGAGCACGGTTTTAGCGACAGAGAACATGGTGGTGTTGACGCCGATGCCCAAGGCAAGCGAGACGACCGCCACGATGGTCAGCACACGGTCGCGGCGCAGCATGCGAAGGCCGTATGTCAGGTCTGACCGTAGTTCATCGGCCAAGCGCATTCCGAGCGACATGCGGCAGTCTTCTTTGTGTAAAGAGACTGCTCCGAATTCGCGGGCTGCTTTAGCAAGAGCTTCCGGGCGCGAGCAGCCGGTCTTCATCAGATCTGCCGCGTAGCTATCAATGTGGAAGCGCAGTTCTTCGTCGATCTCGCTGTCGAGACGCTTAGGCTGCCGGAGGGATTTCCACCAGGAGCGGCACGCGGCCACGACTCTCATATTTGCTCCGGCGTTGCGGCCAGCACCGCGGCGATGACTTCGGTCATGCGATTCCACCCGGCAGTCTCAGATTGCAGCCGTTTGCGGCCGGCGCTGGTCAGGCTATAAAACTTCGCGCGGCGTTTGTTCTCTGATTCGCCCCATTCGCTCTCAATCCAGCCCTGGTGCTCGAGGCGGTAAAGGGCCGGATAGAGCGAGCCTTGCTGGATATCGAGGCGTTCTCCGGAGATTTGGTTGATGCGCAGCAGCACGCCATAACCATGCTGCGGACCGAGGGAAATGGCCTTCAGAATGAGCATATCGAGGGTTCCCTGAAGTAGATCGACGGGTTTAGGCATGAGCTCTCCTTTGCGTCTAGGAGACTAGCACACCTCTCTAAAGGCGTCTAGGAGAGAGCTGCGTTTTGGCTATCAAGAGAACGCTGAAGGCCATTTTGCGATTCGAAGCCAACTGAGAACCCGGCGTTAATGACTTTCTCCGGCGAAAGCTCAGGTTCCGGGACTGCTTCCTTCTTGACTGGCTTTTCAATGGCGGGCACTTCTTGCGCCTGCTCCGGTTTCTGCGATTCGAAGCCAACCTGGCTGGCCGGCCTTTGTTTGTGCAGCTTTTGCAGTTCGTTAAGGCAACGATGGAAGGCACGCTGGTTGGTGGTCTGATAGCGCATGTAAATAGCGAGCTGCTTTTCGAAGGCCACGTCGTTGAGACCGCGCGTGAAGCATTCATCCTGAAGCCGGAGGGCACGCTGGAGGAGCCAGTAGTGCCGGGCCATATCCATGACCAGCAGGCGTTCGGTGGGGCTCCCGGGTTTATGCTCGGCGTGCAGGTCGTCCACAAGCCGGATGAACTCCCGGGAGTTTTCGGACGGCAAGACGCAGAAGGCTCCGTTGAAGCCATGACGGAAATTGTTCAGCGAGGAGATGGCCTTGCCTTCTCCGGTGCGCGGACCGGTAGACAGTTGGGCGTTGGCACGATTCGCATCGAGCCTGGCCTGGGAGATGGGAGCTGATGGTTGCGGGCTCTGCGCAACAGCAGAGTCGAGACTGGCAGATTTAGCGGCCTTGAAAGCCAGCTTGCGCTCTTTGTGTTCTTGTGCGCGGCGGAGTTGACGAGCTGTCATGCGCGCAGTTTCGGATGTGGGCCGTTCGGGAGAAGCGAAAAAACGCTGGAAAGTGTTGATTTATAAAAGAAAATTTCTTCCGGACTGTTGTGACTGTTCCAAATGTGACGACAAACTCATGGGTGCGCGACGAAACGCCGTCAACGCACCAAAGCGAAGGCATAGAGGAAATCGCCGGCTCCGACCACTAGGTATTGCTTGCCATTGAGTTCGTAAGTCATCGGCCCGTTAGTGACTGGCTTGGCCAGCCGGTAATGCCATTCAATTTTGCCCGTCTGGGGATTGAATGCGATTAGGTTGCCGCTTGGGTCGCCGCTGAAGAGCAGTTTGCCCGCGGTATTCAGAATGCCTGGTGCGCCGATGCCGCCGTGTCCAGCCATGGGATACTCATGGCTCCAGCTGACCTTTCCCGTCTTGTAATCGATGGCTTTGAGAACGTGCTGCGCCCATAGCTGGCGGGCTATGCCGCCGTAGCCTTGCGGATTCTTGTCGGTGTCGGTCAGATAAGCAAGGCTGAAGCCCTGGGTCGCGTTGACGTAGAACAATCCTGTTTGCGGATTGAAGCTGGGGGGAAGCCAGTTGGTGCCGCCTCCGGGCGGGATGTTGAGCAAAGCCCCATCTACTTTCGGATCCTTCGCGGGGTTTGGGATGGGCTGTCCTCGTTTGTCAACGCCCGAGGACCAATTGGTGCCTACGTAGGAGGCCGAAACCAGATTCGATCCATCGGTCCGGTCGAGTACGAAAAAGTAGCCATTGCGCGCTGCCTGCGCGAGCATTTTGCGACTTTTTCCGTTGAATGTTCCATCGAAGATGACTGGCGTTTCGACGTTATCCCAATCGTGAGTGTCGTGCGGAGAAGCCTGAAAGTACCAGGCCAGCTTGCCAGTGTCGACGTGCAGCGCGACAATCGAGCAGGTCCAGAGATTATCGCCCTCGCGGCCCTGCCCCGCATAGACGGGATTCGGATTCCCGGTTCCCCAGTAGAGCAGTTTCAAGTCTGGATCGTAAGTGCCCGAAAGCCACGTCATTCCGCCACCGTGTTCCATCGAGCTCTTGCCGGGCCACGTCGCTGCCGCGGGCGTTCCCGGTTCCGGTTCGCTGTTCCAGCGCCACTGCAAGGCTCCGGTCTCGGGATCCCGCGATTCCAGGTAGCCGGGCACGTCCATCGCATCGCCGCCTACGCCGACGATGATGCGGTCATCGACAACGAACGGAGCCGACGTGGTGAAATACTGCAGCTTCGAATCGGCGATCTGATGACGCCAGCGCTCCTTGCCATCCTTCTTGTCTAACGAGATGAGCCAGCCATCGGGCGAAAGGAAATAGAGCCAGTCGCCACAGATTCCCACACCACGGTTGCCTATCAGGTGGCCGCCTTCATCGTTCCACTCGTAATGCCAAAGCTGCTCGCCAGTGCGGGCATCCAGCGCCCAAACATGGTCGGGCACGGTGAAATACATGATGCTGCCCTCCACCAGCGGGGTGGATTTCACCCGGGGGCTGCCAACTCCGCGTTGGCTTCCGATCTCGACGTGGTAAATCCAGGCCGGCGCAAGGGAGCCGATATTTGTGCTGTCGATCTGCTTTAAGGAGCTGTAGCGGCGACCAGTAAAGTCGCCGTTATAGGTAGGCCAGTTCTCCGCAGCCGTACACAATTCCCGGGCGCAGGAGAAGATGCCGATCAGGCTTATCGCAAAGGTTAGAGATCTCATTTCAGGGTGGTTAAGTAACTCAGCAGGTTGTGCATGTCCGCATCGGAATACTGATTCAATAAGGCCCGGTGCTCAGCCATCGGATCGGCCATGTCGACTTTTAAACCGTTGGTGCGAGGCCAGGATCGATAGTTGCCATTGGAATCGATCAGCGCTACATCGAAATCGTCGAGCAACTTCAACTCTCCCTTGACGGTTTCTCCCGAAGGCTGCGTGACGGTAACGGTTTGCGGTTTACTTTGCCCTACCGAGGCCGGGTAAAGAAAAGCCGATTGCAGTTCCGAGGGCTGATACTTCGCGGCAATGTGCGCGAGATCTCCGGTAGGCGCATGGCATTCGTTACATCGGCCTTTCCCATTGAAATATGTCTTTCCTGCTTCCGCATCGCCGGTGACGATGTTGAGCAGCTTATAGGTGCCCCGGTTGGCCGTGAGTTCGACGCGCTGGTGGAGAAAGGCGGCGATGTCCTTTATCTGCCCGGAGGTGAAAGAAGGGAATGCCGGCATTCCGCGATCGGGACGGCCTTTGTGCAGAAAGGGACCGAGTTGTTCCCCATCCTCGTCATGCAGAACGATGACGGAGCGGATCAAGTCAGGCCCTTCCGCTCCCGTCGCCTTCGCGCCATGACAGAACGCGCAGTTGCGTGAGTATATGAGTGAGCCGCGATCGGCCGCCGCGGCATCCGGCAGCTTGCCGAGGCCCAGGAACTCGCGGGTGCTCTGGGCTTGGCTTTCTTTTTTTCCGGCAGGCTTGCGGTTTTGCGCGTGCAGGAAAGAGCAGAGAAATAGCGCCCCGGCTAAGGAGGCGCATGCGGTCTTACTTCGCATGGTCTGACTTGGCATAGCGATCAAATGAGCAGGGTCTCCTTCGCATAGCGTAAACACGCCTTGACATTATTTTCCTCCACTCGGGCGCGGTCTTCTTTGTTGAGCTGATCGACTCTGGGGAGAGGCGGTTTGCTTTTGCACTTCTCAATGAGCCGCAGCGTCCGCGCGAGGTAGACTCCACTGCGCTCGGGAAAGGGCGCCCAGTACGCATCGGTGAGGCAGGGCACCTGTAGAGGATCGCGCGTGATCATTTCGAGAGAAAAACGAGCCTTCGGACTGGCTTTCAGAAGAAGCGCCGTAATTTTGGGGAGGTCGAGAAAGCCGTCTCCAAGAATCACTTCGGACATCAGGAAGCCATCCTGATAGGGGCTTACCGCTACATCTTTGAAGTGAGTGGCCTTAACGTAGGCAAGAGACGACTCGATAACAGTCATGGGGCCGTCGAGAAGGGAGATGTTGTTTCCGAAGTCAAGGCAGGCGCCAAAGTACTCGCTGGAATAAGTCCTGAATAGCTGCAAATATTGATCGAGCGTCCAGTCTTTGTGATTCTCCAAAGCCAGGGTGAATTTATGTTTTTCGAAGAGGGGAACGGCGATCTTCAGCGCCTTATGGCTTTCCTCAACCCAATTTTTCCAGCCGTCTGCCGAGTGAAAGGTTTGATAGCGGCGTCCCGCGAGCATGCCGTCACGCGCCACAGTGCAGCCGGCGGCCTTGGCCTCCAGGATGGCGTGCTCGATCTGGGCGGGATCTTTGCTGCGAATCGAAATCATGGCTTCGATCCACATGCCGAGTTCCTCGGCGCGCCCGCGAAGCTTTCCGGCATCGCCATGAATAGGCGCCTGGATGCCTGCGGCTCCATAGCTGTGGCACTGTTCTAGAAACTTCAGCGTGTCCAGGATAGGAACGTGGACGCCGCCTGGCACTCGACCCGCGCTGCCGCCGATCATGGCGCCTGCAAACGAGGTGGATGCGATTCCCATTTTCGTCATCAGTTGTTTCTCTGGCGCTGCCATTAACTTGCTGCTTAACAGACTGGCTGCAAGCGGTGCAGCCATGGTCTGGCAGAATCGGCGGCGGTCGCGTAAGTTTCCATCCCCATTCAAGGCGCCGTTACCTTCTTAGCACTTGTCTCGCGGGAGAGTTCTTTCTTGGCTTCGGGGAATGCGACCACTGTCACAATGGCTGAGACGAGCGCGCAAAACGCAAGCATCAACAGCGCGGGGACCATGCTGTGCGTGCTATCTCGCAACTTGCCTACTAGAGCGGGACTGACGTAGCCCGCCAGATTGCCCACCGAATTGATCCAGGCAATTCCCGCCGAGGCCGCGGTACCGGACAGCATAGTGGTGGGGAGCGCCCAGAACGTGGAGTACGAGGAAGTAATCCCGGCTGTCGCAATGGTCAAAGCCACCAGAACCAGCACGCCCGAGAGCTGCGGAATTGCGGAGAAAGCAAAGGCAATGGCTCCGATAGCGCCTGTAATGGCAACATGCCAACGGCGTTCACCGGTCTGATCGGAGTGACGGCCCACCAGAATCATCGCGATTGCGCCGAAGGTCCAGGGAATGGCGGTGAGAAAACCGATGATCAGAGGATCTTTACTAAGGGTGTCTTTCATGATCTGGGGCAGCCAGAAACCTAAGCCGTAATTGCCCATTACGAGCCCAAAGTAGATAAGGCACATGAGCCAAACGGCCGGGCTGCGAAAGGTGGCGCCGAGAGACGTTCCCACACGCGGCTCTTTCGCTTTCTCTGCTTCTTCCTCATCCAGGCGGCGGAGCAGCAGATCTCTTTCGTCTTCCTTTAACCAGCGGGCGCTCCGCGGGCCATCTTCGAGAAAGGCCAGCGCCGCGAGGCCCGCAAGAATGGATGGAATCGCTTCCACCACCAGCAGCCATTGCCAGCCGCGGAGGCCGCCGGCGGTCGACATAGCTTTCAGAATCCAGCCGGAGATGGGTCCGCCGATGATTCCCGAGATGGGAATGGCAGCCAGGAAAGCAGCGATCATGCGAGCACGATACGCACGCGGAAACCAGAACGTGAGATAGAGGATGACTCCGGGGAAGAAGCCCGACTCGACGACGCCAAGCACGAAGCGCTGGATATAGAAGGTCCGGCTGCTGTCGATGAACATGCCGCAGCCGGAAACCACGCCCCAAATAATCATGATGGGGCCAAGCCAGCGCTTCGCTCCAATCTTCTGCAGCATCAGATTACAGGGAATCTCAAAGAGGAAGTAGCCAATGAAGAAGATACCCGCGCCGGTGCCATAAACCGCATCGCTCATGCTGAGATCCTGCTGCATCTGGAGCTTTGCGAAGCCGACGTTCACCCGGTCTAAATAGGCAAACACGTAGCAGAGAAACAAAAACGGGATGAGACGCCAGATGACCTTGTGGTAAACGGCTGCCTCGAAGCCTGATAGTTTGTTCAATTCGCGTGCCATTTTTGCCTACGGGAAGACTTACTTACAAGGTCACTTACTTGGCTAGCCAGCCGCCATCGATGACGATGTCAGTTCCGGTAACGAAACCGGCGGCGGGAGAACAGAGGTAGCGGGCGAGCGTACCGAGGTCGGCAGGATCTCCCCACTTGCCTACGGGAATGCTGGCCAGGAACTGCGCGTTGGCGTCCGGGTTGTGCATTACCGGATGATTGAGCTCCGTGGCGAATGGGCCGGGGCTGATGCCGTTTACCGTGATTCCTTCGCCAGCGAGTTCCAAAGCCAGCGCGCGCGTCAGCCCCAGGAGTCCGGCTTTGCTCGCGGAGTAAGCACTGCGGCCTGGAAGTGAAACGTGGCTCATGATCGACGTGATATTTACAATGCGTCCGTAGCCCGTGCCTTGCATATGCGGAACAAATGCACGGCAGACCAGAAAGACGCTGGTGAGATTGGTGTCGGTCACGGTGCGCCATTCATCGAGAGAAAAGTCGATCAGATTCTTGCGAATGTTGGTTCCGGCGCTGTTGATCAGAATCTGCACTTTTCCCAGTCCGGACGAAACCTGCTGTTCCAGCTTTGCTACGGCGGCTTCATCGCCGACGTCGGCGGAGAAGGTGTGAACGGTCGCACCAGTGGCGGCAATCTCGCTGCGCGTTTCCTCCAGCCTATCGGCACTTCGCGCAACCAGGGCAATAGAGGCGCCGGCCTGCGCTAGCGAGAGCGCCATGGAGCGTCCTAGACCTTTGCTGCCGCCGGTGACGAGCGCGATCTTGCCCGATAGTTCATGGCCTGCCGGTTGTTCTTGATTGTTGTTTCCAGATGTCATGGTTTGAGTGGATATTCCGGCCTGGCCTCGATACCCGGGTATATAGTATCGGAATGAAGCTGTCCCGCCGCAATGTGATGGAGTCTGCGCTCGCGGTAACGGCGCTGCCGGGCGCCGCTGAATACTTTATCAACTGGCTTCACTACGTTGCGCCTGACGCTCATCAGGCCATGCATGTGCGGCCTCCGGAACCCCCGTTTCTAGACAATTATCGACCCAAATTCTTCGATAGGGAAGACTTTGCGGCGCTGGAATCAATGTGCGAGATTTTAATTCCTACTGACGATCTGCCAGGGGCGAAAGAAGCACGTTGTGCGCTCTACATCGACTATGTACTAGCGGCAGCCGGCGAATTTGCGCCAGGGCGGCAGAAGCAGTGGCGCGCTGCGATGGAAGATCTGAGAAAGACCGGCTTTCACGCAGCAAACCAGGAGGGGCGCGAGCGGCTGACGAAAGAAATGTCGCGGCCTGAAGTCGATCGCACGATACATCATCCAGCATATGCGGCTTACCACTTGATTAAGAGCGAAAATGCGTTTGCGTTTTACAGTTCCCGCGCCGGTCTTATCGAGAATCTGGATTACAAGGGCGACTCTTTCAATGTTAAATTCCCGGCCTGCGATCATCCAGAACATCAGCAGGTTTGAGACGCTAGATTCAGCACCCTAATGGCAAAAATTTACGACGCGATTATTGTTGGGTCGGGCGCTTGCGGCGGCTGGGCTGCCATGCAGCTAGCGCGCGCGGGCATGCAGGTTTTGTTGCTGGAGGCCGGCGCCGACGTTAAACCAGCCAAGCAGTTCAAGCACATTCTTCCGTACCAAATGGAATTCCGGGGGCAGGGCAAGCCGGGTTATCTCCGAACCCACTACCAGGGATCGGAACGCAATTACAAGATCATGATCAACACCGTGGAGAACCCGTATGTGAGTGCTTCCGGCAAGCCCTTCCGATGGGTTCGATCGAGAGTGCTGGGCGGGCGGACGCTGCACTGGGCGCGGGCCACGGATCGCATGGCCGACTATGAATTTAAGGCGGCGTCGCGGGATGGATACGGCATGGACTGGCCAGTGACGTATGCCCAGATGAAGCCTCACTACGATCGGGTCGAGGCGTTTATTGGAGTCAGCGGAAAACCCGAGAACCTCCCGCAATTTCCGGACGGCGTTTTTCTTCCGGCTATGCCGCTCAACTGCGCCGAGCAAATTTTTGCTGCCGGTGCAAGAGCGTTGAAACACCCCGTAACGCCCCGCCGGTTGGCGCAATTGACGCAGATGCACGAGAACCGGCCGCCTTGCCACTATTGCGGTAATTGCGTGAACGGCTGCGACGTCGGGGCCATGTTCAGCTCAGTGTCGTCAACCCTTCCAGCAGCTTTGAGGACGCGCAATCTGGAGGTGCGAACCGATGCGGTAACCGCAAACGTCCGCACGAACTCCGAGGGGCAGGCGCGCGGCGTTACTTACATTGAGAGCGAGAGCGGCAAGTCTGTCGATGTGGACGCGAAGTTTGTGATTTTGGCGGCTTCGACGCTGGAGAATACGCGGCTGTTGATGCTGTCCGACAAAGCAGGATTGGCGAACTCCAGCGGGACGCTAGGCCACTACTTGATGGACCAGTGGGGCGGCACCGGCGTGAGTGGAATTCTTCCGAAGCTGAAAGGCGGTCCGGCGCGCCTGGATGACGGAAAAGCGGCGGGCATTTCAATTCCAAATTTTCAGAACATCAGCCGTGAGACCGCGCAAAAAGATTTTATACGCGGCTATGTGATGAACGCGAGCGGAGGGCAGACGGAGTATCCGATGTTCTTGGGCGCGCTTCCAGGCTACGGCTCCAAGTGGAAGAAGGAGATGAAAAGACTCTATCCGGCGCAAGGGCGGGTGTGGTGCGCAGGCGGAGAGATGCTGGCCCGGAAAGAAAACCGCGTGGAGCTTTCCGGTGAAGTGAAAGACCACTGGGGCATAGCGGTGTTGAAGATTACTTGCGAGTATGGTGACAATGAGCGCAAGATGTACGAGGATTTCTATGCCAAGGCGAATGAATGGTTCAAGGCAGCGGGCGGTGAGATTCTGCCAGCGAGTCCGCGCGTCGTCGAGCCGCTACCAGCTGGGGAGACGATGAGAACTCATAAGCCTTCATTGGGCACTCCGGGCGGGACGATTCATGAAGTGGGCACCTGCCGGATGAGCGAGAATGCTCGCGATGGCGTGCTGAATTCTTTCTGCCAGACGCATGATATTCCGAATTTGTATGTGTTCGGGGGCGGTGCGTTTCCTTCGACCGGTGATAAGCATCCGACGCTTACTATGATGGCGCTGACTTCGCGCGGTTGTGATCATTTGATTGGCCAGACTCGGGGCGTTTCTGGTACTGATGGTTGAATCGCTTTGGATTCGCGGGTTGTGGTTGGGATGCTTTGGTTTTGATGGGGCCGAGGTTATGTAACCTCGGAAATAATCGTGCTCCGGGCATGGTCCAAAATGCGTGTCTGGCTTCAATGAGGCCGAGGTTATGTAACCTCGGAAATGGCGCTCCAGCAAATCGCTCCGGCCACGGGCAATTATGCTTCAATGAGGCCGAGGTTATGTAACCTCGGAAATCCGGCAGCAGGCCAGCAAAGCGGGCGACGCCATAACCCCTTCAATGAGGCCGAGGTTATCTAACCTCGGAAATCCGCTTCGCCGAAACTGGCAATCGCCAGCTTGTCCGGCTTCAATGAGGCCGAGGTTATGTAACCTCGGAAATTTCCGGGATCGGCTTTGCGCCCTGCCAGTGCGCATTGTGGCTTCAATGAGGCCGAGGTTATGTAACCTCGGAAATCGCAGACCGACGAACCGAACCGGGCCGAAGACGTGCGGCTTCAATGAGGCCGAGGTTATGTAACCTCGGAAATCTGTTCGGTAGTTTACTTAGAATGTACAGGGAGAAGCTTCAATGAGGCCGAGGTTATGTAACCTCGGAAATGACTGGACCACCGAACAGGCGCTGCGGAAAGCGAACCCGCTTCAATGAGGCCGAGGTTATGTAACCTCGGAAATGACCCCACAAGATTGTCTTGTCATCCAAGAGCGCATAGCTTCAATGAGGCCGAGGTTATGTAACCTCGGAAATGGATGACCGGCTGTGCCTGGAGCTGGGAGCGTCGAGCTTCAATGAGGCCGAGGTTATGTAACCTCGGAAATAGCACACAGCCGAGGATATCGCCTGTATCCCGCTTGGCTTCAATGAGGCCGAGGTTATGTAACCTCGGAAATTCGAGCTATTCCGTCGTAATCAAATTTTCGGACGCCGCTTCAATGAGGCCGAGGTTATGTAACCTCGGAAATCCCGCTGGTAGGCGACGGCCCGCGGAATCTGCGACCGGCTTCAATGAGGCCGAGGTTATGTAACCTCGGAAATGACAAAGCCAGCCGGAGGAAACGCTAATGGAGTACCTGCTTCAATGAGGCCGAGGTTATGTAACCTCGGAAATAATGCTCTTTCTGGTGCTCAGGTGCACCGGGCTGCGCATCGCTTCAATGAGGCCGAGGTTATGTAACCTCGGAAATGTAGAAAGCGGAAACTAACACGTATCCCGCAAGTCCAGCTTCAATGAGGCCGAGGTTATGTAACCTCGGAAATAAGCATGAGGAGTGGATTCATGCAACGCTGTGTCCGGCTTCAATGAGGCCGAGGTTATGTAACCTCGGAAATGGTGTAGCCTTCGGGCGCCGGTTTGCCGAAGCGCACGCTTCAATGAGGCCGAGGTTATGTAACCTCGGAAATCCGGTCGCTTTCGCCACCCAGCCGAACACCGAACAATAAAGCTTCAATGAGGCCGAGGTTATGTAACCTCGGAAATCCACAGCCAGCTATGCCGGTGGCCGCGCTCTCGCGCGCTTCAATGAGGCCGAGGTTATGTAACCTCGGAAATCGCAATGCCCGACCGGTCGCCAAAATGCCGCGCCAGGCGCTTCAATGAGGCCGAGGTTATGTAACCTCGGAAATAACGGTGAGGGTGACCGCCCACGACCCCTGCAACCCTGCTTCAATGAGGCCGAGGTTATGTAACCTCGGAAATCTTAGGGGACTCTGAGCCAGCCGCAACGTCCACGTAGCTTCAATGAGGCCGAGGTTATGTAACCTCGGAAATCAGCTATCGAGGGCGCTGGATACCTATGTCGGAGCGCTTCAATGAGGCCGAGGTTATGTAACCTCGGAAATCCCCGGTAGAGTATGTTAGTACCCCTAGAACGTTACTTGCTTCAATGAGGCCGAGGTTATGTAACCTCGGAAATGGAGATGGTCTTTCTGGATTCACCGTTTCTACCGTTGCTTCAATGAGGCCGAGGTTATGTAACCTCGGAAATAGTGCCGCCCAGATTGAAGCTCGCATTCAGGAAAAAGTGCTTCAATGAGGCCGAGGTTATGTAACCTCGGAAATATCCACCGAAACCGGCAAGCCCAAGGCCCTCATCGAGCTTCAATGAGGCCGAGGTTATGTAACCTCGGAAATCGAGAAGCCATTTACCAACGGATCAAAATACAGATTGCTTCAATGAGGCCGAGGTTATGTAACCTCGGAAATATGACACCACCGCTGTCACCGTGAGATTGATCCGAGCTTCAATGAGGCCGAGGTTATGTAACCTCGGAAATGAGTGCCGAATAAACATCGTCAATCCCTCGGAACATGGCTTCAATGAGGCCGAGGTTATGTAACCTCGGAAATGCGGAAAAAGATTTATCTCCGCCCACCAGCGTGGAAGCTTCAATGAGGCCGAGGTTATGTAACCTCGGAAATGCGCTGACGACATGACCAGCGCTCGCGCTAACGCCATACGGGCTTCAATGAGGCCGAGGTTATGTAACCTCGGAAATCAAATCCTACCCTGTTTGTGCATACAATTGTCTATAGCTTCAATGAGGCCGAGGTTATGTAACCTCGGAAATTACGACACTTTCATGCAGATGTCTAAGACTATTGACCTGCTTCAATGAGGCCGAGGTTATTAAGGCGGCAATAAGTAAGTAGACGTAATCGAGCAGTCAAGAGGCAGCGTACCGGGTATCGGGAGTAAGGAAGAACATGCGTACAGTCCAGGGCAAGCGTTGCAGTGAGCGGAGACGCGCCAGCACAAAGCGGCGTAGATCCGAGGCGCTGCGCAGGAAGGCTTTGCCGACGCCGTGATGCTTTACATAGTTCCAGACCTGCTCGTCGGGATTGAGTTCCGGCGAGTACGGCGGAAGGAAGAACAGACGAAGCCGGCCTTGTTGGCCAGCCACAAAGTCGCGCACGGCGCGGCTTCGATGAATCGAGTGTCCGTCGAGAATGAGAAACACCGGATGCGCGGCGTTGTGCATGAGGCGGCGAAGAAACTCGGCAAAAATCGATCCGTTGACCCGGCCGTTCACGATCATAAAACGCAACTCGCCGCGAGCGCTCACCGTGGAGAGCATGTTGAGGGAGTGCCGACCGCCGGTGCGGGGGACGACCGGAGTTTTGCCTTTCACACCCCACGTGGTGCCCGCGTGATAGTCGCTCCGCACACCGGCTTCATCGCCGAACAAAATCGCCGCTCCGGTCTCGTTCGCCCACCGGCGAAGGGCCGGAAATTCCTCCTCGCGCCAGTGCCGAACCCGCTCTGGATCTTGCTCGATCGCCCGAAACAGCGGGCGTTGGCAGCTCAACCCCAATTGACCCAGTAATCGGCCCACGCTGGTGACACTCAACTGCAAAGAAAACTCCTCCCGCAACAACGTCCGAATCATTTCGCGAGTCCAAAGCGCGAACTCAAACCGAAATTGCAAAGGGTTCTTCCCTGTAATCGTTTCGTACAGCCACTTGATTTGCGCCGCCTGAATCCTCGCCGGCCGCCCCTGCAGCGCGCGAGCCTTCAACGCACTCCAGCCTCCACTCCGGTACAGGGCCAGCCACGTGTAAATGCAGCTACGGCTAAACCCCAGCGCCTTGATCACCACCTCCGGACTCTCTCCCGACTGCACCTGCTCGACGGCTCGAATCCGAATCTCTTCCAGGGTCTTGTGGTCTAGTTCACGGGCATCCCGGCGCGGCATTCCTTATTCTATCTAATGTCTACCTACTTATGCACTGATTAATATGTAACCTCGGAAATGATTTTTATGCATCAGAGGACATCACGGGCGCGCCGCTTCAATGAGGCCGAGGTTATGTAACCTCGGAAATGGTCCCAATTGACTCAGGCATACACTGACCTAGGGCGCTTCAATGAGGCCGAGGTTATGTAACCTCGGAAATGCGTTTGTGCCGGTCCCCATGCTCGATGTGTAGACCTCGCTTCAATGAGGCCGAGGTTATGTAACCTCGGAAATGATCTGCGCGTAGTGGGCCGGGAACTCGTACCAGTTGCTTCAATGAGGCCGAGGTTATGTAACCTCGGAAATGCGTTTGTGCCGGTCCCCATGCTCGATGTGTAGACCTCGCTTCAATGAGGCCGAGGTTATGTAACCTCGGAAATGATCTGCGCGTAGTGGGCCGGGAACTCGTACCAGTTGCTTCAATGAGGCCGAGGTTATGTAACCTCGGAAATGCGTTTGTGCCGGTCCCCATGCTCGATGTGTAGACCTCGCTTCAATGAGGCCGAGGTTATGTAACCTCGGAAATGATCTGCGCGTAGTGGGCCGGGAACTCGTACCAGTTGCTTCAATGAGGCCGAGGTTATGTAACCTCGGAAATAACGGCAGGCAGCTCCGCACTAGCGCCCGCCCCGGGCTTCAATGAGGCCGAGGTTATGTAACCTCGGAAATGCCTCCCCTCGGGGGACGATAACGCTGCCGACACTGCAGGGCTTCAATGAGGCCGAGGTTATGTAACCTCGGAAATGAGCAACGCCCCGCCCCGAAGGAGGTCCGTTAAGTGGCTTCAATGAGGCCGAGGTTATGTAACCTCGGAAATCAGGCAGAGCCAGGAGCGGCAGCGTCCAGACCAGGCTTCAATGAGGCCGAGGTTATGTAACCTCGGAAATTCTGAATGCGGTCGCCGATCTCGATCAGGATGGGATGCTTCAATGAGGCCGAGGTTATGTAACCTCGGAAATTGACTGACGTAGAGCGAGCTTACCGATGGATGCTAACGCTTCAATGAGGCCGAGGTTATGTAACCTCGGAAATCGGGGGCGCGGGCGCGGGCGCGAGCGTAGGCCGTACCGGCTTCAATGAGGCCGAGGTTATGTAACCTCGGAAATTCTATCTGCAGCTCGGCTATCATCCGGAGTATTTTGCGCTTCAATGAGGCCGAGGTTATGTAACCTCGGAAATCGGGCGGTTAATTCGCAATGGCAAAGCCGGGCTTCGGGCTTCAATGAGGCCGAGGTTATGTAACCTCGGAAATCCGCCGGCAGCCCGCCAACCATCGGACCAGTGTCTCTTGCTTCAATGAGGCCGAGGTTATGTAACCTCGGAAATCGATCCTGGCGCGTTCTAGCGCGTCGATTTTCCGGCAGCTTCAATGAGGCCGAGGTTATGTAACCTCGGAAATAGTAAGACGTACACGCTGACCGGCAACGGCTATGTCTCGCTTCAATGAGGCCGAGGTTATGTAACCTCGGAAATGCGGGAAAGCGGTCCATGCGGCGATTCAGTTTGACGATGCTTCAATGAGGCCGAGGTTATGTAACCTCGGAAATTCCAGGACCGATAAGCCTTCGGAAGAGTGCGAACCCGCTTCAATGAGGCCGAGGTTATGTAACCTCGGAAATCCAACAGCACCATGAGGCACACCGATACAAAATTGGGCTTCAATGAGGCCGAGGTTATGTAACCTCGGAAATACCCGGGCATTCGCGTACAACCTTCGCCGGCGTTCGGCTTCAATGAGGCCGAGGTTATGTAACCTCGGAAATAACACTCACTCCCGAGATCTTGCAGCGAGCCATCGAGCTTCAATGAGGCCGAGGTTATGTAACCTCGGAAATATCAGCCCGCGAACCGAGAACAGCGGAAATTCCAAGGCTTCAATGAGGCCGAGGTTATGTAACCTCGGAAATCGCTGTACACCGAACGGCGGCGCTGGTCGGATCGCTAGCTTCAATGAGGCCGAGGTTATGTAACCTCGGAAATGCGTCGTCAGGTTAAAACACATCCACTTTCACTACGGGGCTTCAATGAGGCCGAGGTTATGTAACCTCGGAAATGAGCGGCAATGCAATCAGCAGGGTCAGGACGACTAGGCTTCAATGAGGCCGAGGTTATGTAACCTCGGAAATAGCGTACATCCTAACCCTTTTATTTTCAAGCATCTGCGAACCCTTTCGCGAGCGATCCTCCCGAAAGGCTCGCGCGGTCCTGGTTCTCGACCGGTTGTAAATCCTAAACTCCTCATTCTAAACCAGATCACATCTATCGAGCGGCTCCCGGGATTTCTGCATCACCCCGCCGCTCGCGCCTACCGGGTCACGAAAACGGGATACTCGGCAATCTCTCCTTCCAATACTTTAGCCAGCAGCCTCACCTGCACTTCCAGCAGCCGCCGGTAGCTCACGCGGTATTCGAAGATCGGATGCGTCACCATCGCGTCCATCCGCAATTCATAGGCCCGGAAGAAACCCTTCCGCCCGCTGGCCGTCAGCGAAACGGCATTGCCCGAGCGCACGAAATCGCGCGGCGTCACCATCCGCGTATTGATCGCGCTCACCACCGCCGACTCTACGATTAACGTACGAAACGGCTCCATTAGATCGAGCGCCAGCGCCGGCCGTCCAAACCGGGGCTGGTGATAGAACCCCATCATCGGATCGAACCCGGCAGCGTAACAGGCAATGGTCAAGTCCTTCGCAAGCAAACTGTATCCCAGCGATAACACCGCATTCACCGCATCCAGCGGAGGCCGGCGATTCCGTCCCGCGAAATCCATCTGGAAGATCCGCGGCGTCTCTTCGTCCGCATCCACCTTGATCAATCCCTGAAAAGCCCCGAAATACAGTCGCGCCGCATTGCCTTCAATTCCCAGCAGCTCCTCCAGCGCTCCGCAACGCTCGGCGGCCTCGGCCATCTGCTTCAAGCCGAGAAGGGTTTTCTGATCCGGCTCGACATGGTTCCGCAGAAGGAACGTTCGTTGATTCCGAATTTTCCCGGCCACCAGCGACCGCGCCAGCCGGCGGCAAAACCAGTTCTCTCCGGCCATTGTGAACTGCCGCTGCCGCAGAAAAATATTCTTCGTGCAGAGCCCATTCGTAATCCCGTAAAACCAGCCGCCCATCGAAAACCAGCAAATCGGAATCTCTTTCGTGCACAGCTCCTGGATCGCCTGCGTGGTCACCTGGATGTTTCCCATGATGTTCATCTGGCAGATTTCGCCGATCCGGATCTCTTGCACCACCGCATCCTTTTCCTTTACCTGCAGCACCCCGCCCGACTTGCCGACTCGCAGCCCTTGGGTGTTCAAGTAAACCGGCCGTAAATCGTCGCGCGGCGTCATCAAGCGGCGGACTTCACGCGCCGCGGGCTTTTTACGGCCTTCCAGCTCCAGTCCCGCAAACAAGGTCAGCTGCTCGGCATCCGGTACCAGCTCGCGCGCCTCCAACCGGTGTACTTCGTCCGGCAGACAGATCGGCGCCAGCGAGCAACCACCGCACTTCGGCGAATCCTCGAGCGGTGGAGGCAGCACTTGCGCCCGCGCCGTGGCCCAGGCGTCCGCAATCGCAGTCAAGGTCTCGGCGATCACTTCCTCGTTGAACTCGACCCGCACGCGTTGCTTCGTCGCCAGATAGTAAACCACGCCCTCAGGACACACGTAACCGTTCTCGCGCAGGACCAAGCCCTGTACGGCTAACTGCACCCGGTCGGGCGGCCACAGTTCCAGCCGGCCATCCTTCTCGCGCGGACGGCCATGCTTATAGTCCACCGGAACCACAACGCCCCCGTCCGCCTCCACCAGGTCCATCTTGGCGATCACCCGATGCACTTCGCTCGCCAGAGTCACCGAGCGGCTGTGGATACGAGCGTCCCCCAGGTCTTCGGCTTCCGGCAGACCCTTACCCTCTTTGTCGACCCGCTTGTGCTGCACGGAGCCTTCCACCGTGTCGACGCTCTCGCGAAAGACGCCCTCCACCCATTCGTAGAAGAAGAGTCGCGGACAGTAAACGAACTCGTTCACCATGCGCGCTGGCAGATAGTCCGGCAGCGGACGCGCGGCAATCGCCGGCAAAGAAACAGTAGCCATTAGGCGCCTCCCACAATCAGTTGCTCAGAATGCATTTACTCTCTATCTGGATCAAACGATAATGCAAGGCGAGGAGAGCGCCGTATACGCCTTGCCGAGAGCGGTAATCACGCGCTCCCCGCGGCCCTCCGCCAGACCTAGATCGACAAACAGGACCTGGTCATCGTCGTGATGGATCACCGCTCCCAGATCGGACCGCAATCGCACCAGATCGGTCGGCGTCAGCTGGCATTCGAATACCGAAAACTGCAGGTGATCACCAAAACTACGCATGATCTTGAACACCTTGCGCAGCCGCTTGTCGTCCGAGATGTCGTAACAAACCAGGTAGGAGCGCCGCATCCCAAGTCACTCCGGCGCGAACTGCCCCAGTCCGAAGTGGCACGCATATCCCAGCGAAAACGGCGCCGCAACTGGTTCATCGAACACCAGCTTGAACGCGTAGCCGGGCCGGGATGGATCGTCTTTTCTGTTTCGGCGAAATCTCAAAGGATCAATGCCGGCGGCATTCGTCTGGCGCTGAATCACCCTCGGTCGCGGAAGGTTGTGGTTCTCGCACTCCCGCGCAATCTCTTCGGCAATAAATTGCTCCGGCTGGCCCCGGCCTTTTCTCCAATGCCGGACCGTAACGAACGGCGTTATGCTGACTGCGGTCTGGACTTGGGGCCTGAACGAATAATCTTCCGCCGGACCGACCCATACCGGCGTCAACCGGATCTCGTCCATCCACGCCAGCCCCGCCACAGAAGTGATCGCGGTAACTACCTGACGGTCGAGCGGATGTCCATCGTCTTTAAAAACCGTGATCGTCTTGACCTGCCCACGCTGGTTGGGCCGCGGAAGAATGTATAAATGGCTGTGATCTAGCAACGGTCTGCCGTCGCTATCCTTTCCATGAATCACCGGCGGAATCTCCAGCCCTCTGTTTTCGAAGTAGCGCATTAAGCGTCCTCGCAACCGTTCCGCCACCCAGATCGCTTCCGTAATGCGGGGCAGAACCTTTGCATCCAGCTCCAGGACGACTCCGGAAATAAGTCGCTGTCTGCGTCCCCGTGCCGGCGGCACCCACGTCTTTACCGCTCCGCGCGGGAGCGAATACGGCACCGGACGCATCGCCGGAGGCCCGCTCAATTTTTCTTTGGTAAGTTCGCTGGTCGAATACGTCAAAGCGTCCATCCATTTCCTTTTGCCCGTGTACTCCGGCGCCGGCACGGGACAGGCAAGATACACGATTTCATCTTTCTTCCGGACGTGGGAGGCGGGTAAGCATTGAAACCGCTGCCCGTGCGTCTCCCCCAGGCTCGCCGCCACCCAAGATTCCGAACGCCCCAGATAGTTCAGGCCCTCCAGCAGCTCCGCCAGAACTGCGCGTTCGTCGACCGCTAAATCGAACTCCCACTGAACGCTGCAGGCGGACTCCGGAGGCAGCGAAACGAATGCATCGAAGATCAGGCTCTTGTCGGATCGGTCCGTGGTGTTGCTGCTGAGGTATGAGCGGGTATGCGCGCTCACCGCCTGCTCCAAATGAAATACCGGCAGCTTGCTGGCAAGTGCGGCGAATAGCGGTTCGACACGCTTCTGCTCGATATGCGCGTACTTGCGCTTCCAGGCATCGAAGAGCGCGCGAATGAGCCGGTAGGGTGAGGGAGGCCATTCAGGCACTCCCTCGTTTACGTGCCGCCCCCAGGCGGTCGCGTGGTAGCGGTTCGCCAGAAAGCGCAACTCAATTGTTGTCATCTTTCGGCTCCTCGTCCTCCGCTTCCTTGGCGGATCGTTTATCGGCCTTCACTTTTGTCACTGGGATTTCGAGTTGGGTGACAGGCGGCTGCGCAAACTGCGTCTGGCAAGCGGATAGCAGCCGCTTCACTTCCGCCATCAAGTCCTCTTCGGCAGGCAATTGAAAATCCGCAGGCGCGGTGACGCGCACTTCTCCCGCCAGCGATAGGTTGCAAGCCGTGCGCAGCCGCAGATCGCTCGCCAGGAAACGCCGCACCTTCAACAGCGAGAGCGCAATCAATAGCTTCGTCGCGTCCTCGCCCAAGCCATACGATTTGATCTGGCCAACATCGAGATTGAAAAATGCCGTGATCTTCTCCGCCACATACTCCGTTCTCGAGTAAGGCACGTTGCTGTAGATGCCCTTCTCGCCTTTGGAGCCGGCTACTTGAATTTCACCCTTCGGATCGATGGGGCTGTTCTTGACGCCGCCGGAAACCGCGCGCGCCGTATTCTCGGCCTCGATGAATCCCGATAAGGCACGGGCCACGCGTACGCGGCCATCGCCCAGCAGCGACAAAAAAACCCCATGAATCAGGCAGTTCGGATCGTACTTGCAGAGCACCGCATAAATCTTCTTCCAATCGAGCGCGCCTTTCCCGTCGTATCCCATTTCAGAGGCCAGCGACTTGGCGAAATCGCTCTTCAAAAAGTACGGCGAGGCCAAGCGATGCGGTTCCACCAGTGAAGAGGTCGCTAAGGCTTCCGCGCCCGCTCCCTTCAACTCGGCTCGCAAGTAGGGCAAGCCGGCAAGCTCCGGATCCACATCTGGGCCGTCTCCCTCCAGACAGGTCCGCTCCAATCGATTAGCAACCGATTGCGCGCTTTCCACCAGCAGCATCGGCGTTCCCTCCGTGCCGTTGCTCGACGGCCGGCTGTATTCCGCGGCGCCAATGTCCGCAAATCCCGTGGGCTGAAAACGGTCGCCCTGAACGGGTTGCAATGGCGCTTCCAGTAGGATCCGCGGCGCTTTCGATAACGATTCGTAATTCATCATTTCTCCTCTTTTTCTGCTTAAACTGCTTCTGCTGTTTCATCACTCACAATCAGCCGCCGCAGCCCTTCCAGATTCGACACTGGAATCAAGAGCGCCGCGCCCAGCCGTGGGCCTTCTCCGAAGTCGTAGCCCTGGCTCATGGAAAGACGGAATCCGCTCACCCGCAAACGCCGGATGGCGACCTCCGTGGCCTCGCCTACCCGATCCGCATTCAGCAGCGAAGGGATAGACAGGTCCGGCTTCAGATGCACATTCCCATTGGCCCGCTCGAGACCTGAATGTGACTCCGGTGCAAACAACTGCTTCATCGCGCAATAAGCCGGCCAGAGCCGGCAGTCCCCTATACGAGGACGGGCAGGGCGCGAGGGAATCCTTGCCAGCAAGAAGGCGTACAACAACTTCTCGATCAAGTCTTCGTCCAGATCGCCGCTTAGAAAATCCGCAACATCCTGCGGCCGCGCCCGATACGCCGCGTCGAACGGACTCTTCTCGGAAGCTTGACCATCCTGCGACCGCCGCCGCAGGGTCGCAAGCATGCGGTGCGCCAGATCTCTCCCCGTCCAGGCGAACTTATTGTTGTCGGGATCGAGATTGTCGAGCAGCGTTCCCGCGACCGGATGCCGCAACAAGGAACTGAGCGCTGCGGCGATCCGGGCCTCGCGTCCATGCCGCATACACTTTTCTGCCCAGGCACTGCTCAGCCGTTCTTTTCCGGACACTTTGCATCCGCGCGACAGAAGCCACTGCTGCATCGCGCCGAATTCCGCGGCAACGTTGATCAAGCCCTCCTCCCTGTCCAGCAACAAAGCCTGAAAAATGGCCTCGTCGATAGCCCGCCGCAGAGGAAGCCAGGAATTCGGAACCTCTTTCTGTCCGCCTCTGGCCGCGAACTCCGCCTTCTGAACGAAGCCCGTCATTTCGCGAATCAGGTCTGCTGCATTTCGATAGGTAACGGGAAAGCGGCCGATTGGCAAGGCAACATACGAATCTCCTCGCCTCTTCAAAAAGCTGTAGCGCACAAACCCGGAGATCGCGCGGTCGACGCCTAACGACGTGGCGGCCTGCGCAAACTCCAAGCCGTTTTTCGCCGGCCGTCCTCCCACTTCCGCTCGTGCCTCGCGCAGCAGCCATCGAATCTCGCCGTACCGCGCCGGCTTTTCCCATAGCGGGGTCCAAACCTCGGCCCTTGCGCTAGTCTCATCCTTGTCTGCCGCCGATCCGAATCCTACTGCCGATGGCCTGACAGTGAATGGGCTGCACAGAAACGAGCGATACGAGATTCCCTGACGCCGGTAGATGCCGCCCGACCAGGCAATGGCGCCCTCCAGCGTTAGAATGGCGTTCCACGGATTCGCTACCGCTCCGCTCTCGATTCCGTTTCCTTGATTGAATCCGCCCGAACGTCCGGGATCGTATTGGCCAACGGAAATGCTGCTGAGACCCGCCACCGGCAAGCCGAACAATGCATTTTCGAGTAGCGGCCGTACCGGTGCTTTCTTCTCTGGCTTAATCAGGAGAGCGGTCAAATTCTCCATAAAGTTGTTCGTGTAATCCAGCCGGCCTTCATTTCCGCCAGTACCCAGAATCGGTGCGAAGGCGCGTGAGTTGTCGGCTGAAATGGCGATGGCGGCATCCAGCCACTCCACTGCCCCATCCGACAAACGGTTCCGGCACTCTCGCAGAATCCCGGTTCGCCGCTCGTCTTCCGCGGCGGCCGACTCGGCTTTCTCGCCGCCCGCGGATTTCACGATTCCTTCCGCAATCTCCAGATCCGATCGGTATGTTTCGAACCGCGCGGACGGGCTCGATCGAATCGCTTGCAGGCCCACTTTGCGATCTTTCGCATAGAACCCGCTTCCGCCGTTCCATGGTGCGACTACCGATGTCGGCCGGTATGTGTCTGCAAAGAAATCAATCAGAGCCTCGCGATCCAGGCTCGATCGCAACACGAAATACTCGTCCGTCCAAAAGCCCCGAGCTTCGGCATCCGCCTGGCTCGCTACCAGCCGGAACACCGCGAGCGCCTTTAAATAGGCTGCCAACGGCTGGAACGGACAACCCTGCAAAACTACTTCAGTCATTAGCTACTCCTTCGCGCTCATTCGCCTTTCGACTCGCGTTGACATCCGCGGTTCTCAGCACCGCTTCTAGAAATGCCAGCCGGAAAGGCCCCCATTGGTCAAGAAGATCGAGGACCCGGTCCGACCAGGCTCGTTTCTGCTGCTCGACCGCGCCGAGTTCCGTGACTCCCAGCAACAGCGTCGTCAGAGGAGTTGCTACACCGTCTCCGAGTGAGGCAGCGAGGAGCGTGTCGCCTTCGAGAATGCCCCGTGCGACCCTCTCCTTCATCGGCCCAGGCCTCTCGCCCGGCATCGACCGGATGTTGAGCCTGACCTTGCCGTGGTGCGCGGCAACCACGTAGGCGGCTAGGTCAGACATATCGGCTTCGACCATCGCCAGCGCCGACCCCAGCTCATGCCGGAACCACTTGCGCCCATGCTTCCGTCGCGCTACGCCCGGCTTTTGCTTGGCCAATAGTGCGGTTTCGGAAGGCTCGTCCAGGTCTTGCAGAGTTTGTTGAAAAACCTTATGCGCTTTTCCCCAATCGTGGTAGCGCGCGGCAGTTTCCAGGACGCTCTCGCAGCCCTGCAAATCAATCGTCAAAGTTCGAAGAATCGACTGCAGCTCAGCCATGACATCATCCGTGTGCTCGGCGATGCTTTGTACGGCGCCCAGCGAGCGCGGGTCCGAATCGGTTCCTTCCGCCTCGGGGGCAGCGTTGCTTTCCACCGGCTCGACCGCCGCGCGAACATCCGGTGACCAGCCGCGATCGCTCGCATACCCTCCGGCCTTCGAGTGCAAAAGAAGCCGCATTCCGGCGTAGATCTGCCTCGGATCGGTCATCCGCTTCCATCGACCGCGTCCGACAAAATCCCATGTGTAGGCGTTGTGCTTGGTAATCAACGCATCCAGCTCTTTGCTCCGTCCCACTGGACACAGTTCGCGGTCCGCGAAGAGTGTTAGATCCTCCGGCGCTTCGTTCGGCCAGCTCCGCCAGGCAATGTACACATTAGTTTCTTCGCCGCTTCTCACGAAGCGCGACACATCGATGTGATTGCCCGCCAGATCGGGCGTGGTGTCGAACAGATCCAGCAAATCGCTCCGGCGCAGAACGTAGCGGTACGGAGCAGCGCCTTTAACTTTGCCCAAGACCTTCGGTTCGGCGGATTGCAATTCCCGAAGACGGCCCAACGCTAGCTCGACATCCGCAACCGCATACGGCCGGTACATCTCCTCGTCGTCTTTGAACTTGCCCTTGCTTTTCAGCGGACGTTCTATCCAGAAAATCTTGGCTTCGATAGGCCGGCCGGCGCGGTTCACTCGTCCAAAACGCTGCACCAGCGACGACCACGGCGCAACATCGGTCACCATCAGATCGGCGTCAATGTCGATTCCCGCTTCCACTACCTGCGTCGAAACCACGATGCCTGTCAATCCCTGCTTCAGCTTGTCCGCGGAGCGTGAGCGATCATCAGGACGGAACCGCGAGTGCAACAGCAGCGGACTCTTGACGCCGAGCTTTACGAGTTCGTCCCAAGTCTCTTGCGCCCGCTCCACGCGATTCACAATCAGCAGCGTCAGGGTTCCGTCTTTGTGCTCCGCGGCCGCAAACTGAGCTAACTCCTTCGGCGTATCGCAGCCTTCTGCCTTGGCGAGAATTTTCGTTGCTTCGTAGCGATTTCTGAGAAGATCGATTTCGAAGTCTTCTTCCGTCAACTCGGTTACCGACAGCTTTGCGGAAAAGTCCGGCGTATGCAGCCAGCGGGCATCGAGCGTCGCAGACATCCAAACTGTAGGCGTCTCGCCGAATGTCTGGAAGCGGTCGCGCAAGCCCGCTAATTGCGCACCCGTGGCCAGCGAGTCGCCCAGCAGTTGCACTTCATCGAAGATCCACGAGGCATCGTTGTTCAACAGCGCGAAATCGATGGGCCATCGAAAGGGGCTGCGCGCATAACCGCGATTCAGCGCCCGGCTGATCAAAATATCTTGCGTTCCGATCAGGATGGCGGGCTCGTGCGGACCCAGCTGCAGATCGAGATCCTCGCTGCCGCCCATCAGTTCTAAGACCTGAATATCGGGGCAGGCAATCTCCGACCTTGCCTTTGCAACGTCGAATATTTGCTTTGTCAGCGCCCGACCGGGCAGACAATAAACGAGGCGTGTTGTGGGCTTTCGGTAAAGCCAATCGCACAACACCGCATCGGTTTTGCCCATTCCGGTTGGCACCGCCAGAATCCGATACTTCGACTGATCTTCCTGAAACCACTCTTGATAAGGGAATGCGGCCCTTCCGCATACCCGGCGGAAAAACTCCGAATAAGTTTCCATGCTCTTTGCCTAACGTTAGGGCGGCTAATCCGGCAGAGCGTAAACGCTCTTGGGCGTTAGTCGTCGTCTAAATTCGAAAATTGGGGTTGTATAGCTTCGCGGGTTCCGCGTCGCTTGCTTACCAGGCGGTAAGCCGTTCGGCACGCGCTTTAGTGGATCGCAGCGCGCACTCTTTCTAATCTAAGCCACATGGCCGCAAGAACTGCAGATGACCGCTGAATTGTCTTTAAATACTGGTATCCGAGACCACACCACTTGTCTGAGTAATCAAAGTGATCGCAGCGAAGCAAAGTTAGAGGCAGGATAGTCTCGGCGAATCGACGTCCTGCGGGCCTTAAGCTTCCCCGGTCCGTTTCCAGTATTATGAGTAGGCATTTTACGAACGTGATCGGGATTTCCCGGACATGATGCAGAGCTTATGAATAGAAGAAACTTTTTGCTGGGTTCGCTGGGCGCCGCTGCGTTGGCGGAGGGTTCCGCGTTTGGACGGTCTGCTGCGTCCGGGCAGGGCAGCACGGCTAAGCCCCGGAACATGATCTTCGTGTTAACGGACGATCAGCGGTATGATGCGATGGGCTTTATCAAGGCGCAGCCGTTTCTGGAGACTCCGAATATGGACCGTCTGGCAGGGGAGGGAGCATATTGCAAGAACGCTTTCGTAACCACCTCCCTGTGCTCGCCAAGCCGGGCTTCCATGTTGACGGGCAAATATGCGTTTCAACATCGAATCGTCGATAACAACACCGCGATTCCGCCGGGCACTACCTTCTTCCCGCAGTATTTGCAAAAGGCGGGTTACAAGACTGCGTTCATCGGGAAATGGCACATGGGACACGGAGGTGACGAGCCGCAGCCCGGGTTCGACCATTGGATCAGTTTCAAAGGACAGGGCTCGTACCTGCCGGACAAGAACGGGCTGAATGTGGATGGGAAACACGTGCCGCAGAAGGGCTACATCACCGACGAATTGACGGACTATGCGCTGGAGTGGCTTTCCGCGCAGCCGAAGGAACAGCCTTACTTTCTTTATCTCTCGCACAAAGCCGTGCACGGAAATTTCATTCCGGCGGCGCGGCATAAAGGCCGGTATGCGGATGCGCATTTCGTTCCGCCGGAGAGTGAAGCGCCGCCTACCGATCCGGAAAAGCCGCGGCCCATGTGGGTTCAGAACCAGCGGAACAGCTGGCACGGAGTGGAGTTTCCCTATCACGACAGCGAGAAATCGATCGCAGAATATTACAAGCGCTACGCCGAGACATTGCTGGCAGTAGATGAATCACTGGGCAAAGTGATGGATCTGGTGGCGAAGCGAGGTGAGCTGGATTCCACCTTCATCATGCTGGCGGGCGATAACGGATTCTGCTTCGGCGAGCACGGGCTGATCGACAAGCGGCAGGCCTACGAGGAATCGATGCGCATTCCCCTGGTGGCGCGCTGCCCGGAGTTGATTCGCAAAGGAACGGTTGTTGAACAGGATCTGGCAAATATCGATTTCATGCCGACTTTCCTCGAAACCGCTGGCGTCTCCATACCGGAAGGCTTGGCCGGACAGAGTTTTCTTCCTCTGCTGGAAGGAAAGAAGACGCCCTGGCGCGACAACTTGCTCTACACCTATTACTGGGAGCGCAACTTCCCGCAGACGCCAACCATGCATGCGCTGCGGACGAAACAATACAAATACATTCACTACTACGGGGTCTGGGACAGCGACGAATTTTATGACCTGGAACACGACCCGCATGAATTGAAGAATCTGATCTACAGCGAAGAGCATGCGCCGCTGATAGCGAAGCTGAAGAAGCAATTGTTCGTAGAACTGGAGGCCAAGGGTGGCATGTACATTCCGCTGTATCCGGATAGCGGCCAGCAGAACAACAAGCGCGACCCGGACAAGTCGCATGCCGCCGATTTTCCGGCTGAGATTTACGCGAAGCCGCGAACTGCACTTCCGCGCCACTAAGGCGCCGTCACGATTCGCCGTCTGCAGGCGCGCACTTTTCCATCTAGAATAAGGGGATGGATCTTGTAGTAAACGGCAAGCCTGTTCGTGTCGAAACAGATCCGGAACGCCCGTTGCTGTGGGTGCTCCGGAACGAGTTGGACCTTACCGGAGCAAAATACGGCTGCGGCGAGGGCCAATGCGGCGCCTGTACTGTTCTGATTGACGGGGTGGCGCATCCCTCTTGCATTACGCCTGCCGGCAGCGTCGCGGGGAAGGCGATTACTACGATAGAAGGTCTGGCTGACGGCGAACGCCTGCATCCCGTGCAGCAGGCGTTTATCGACTGCGACGCGATGCAATGCGGTTACTGCACGGCAGGGATGATTCTGCAAAGCGTCGATCTGCTGAGAAAAAATTCTTCGCCCTCCGCGGCGCAGGTCAAAGAACATTTGGAGCGGCACCTTTGCCGCTGCGGAACTTACAACCGAATTGTCGCGGCGGTGGGCAAAGCGTCTGAAGCAACCCTAGCCGAAGCGAAGGAGCCGTCGCATGCTTAATAAAATGGAGCCGCTTGCCAGAGAAACAGCAGACCGGCGCAGTTTCCTGAAGTCACTGGGCGGCGGACTGCTGGTTGTGCTTGTCTCCGGTGACTCAATGGAAGCGCAGGAATCCGGTCACGCTGGACACCGCAGCCGGGAACTGCCACGGAACGTTGCGAGCTGGCTGCACATCGATCCGAATGGTGCGGTGACGGCTTTCACGGGCAAGGTCGAGATTGGACAGAACATCCGTACTTCGTTAGCCGAAGCGGTAGCGGACGAACTCCGGTGCCCGTTCGAATCCGTGCGGCTTGTCATGGGAGACACGGCACTGGTTCCATGGGATGCGGGAACCTTCGGAAGCCGCAGCACTCCGACGATGGCGCCCGAGATGCGGAGAATGGCTTCCACCGCTCGCGAGGCGCTAATCAATGCGGCCGCCAAACAGTGGAATGCCAGCGCGCCGGACTTGGAAGCCACTAACGGCAGCGTATTTGAAAAAAAATCCGGGAAGAAGGCCGGTTTCGGAGAACTAGCGGCTCGCATCGACTGGGTGAATGTAGTTGGAAAGCCCGACTTCGTGACGCCTCCGAAAGAGTGGCGGGTTGCGGGAACAAGTTTGCCCAAGGTGAACGCACAAGCCATTGTCAGCGGCAAACATAAATATACTTCCGATCTTAAGCTGCCGGGAATGCTTTACGGGCGTGTGCTGCGGCCGCCAAGTTTCGGGGCAAAACTTGTTTCAGCGGATACTACCGCGGCTTCGAAGACTCCAGGCGTCACAGTGGTGCGAGACGGAGACTTTATCGGTGTTGCCGCTACCGACGAGCAGAAGGCTCAGAAGGCGCTTTTCAGCATCGAGGCGAAATGGAAAGAGCAGCCGCAGATAGCGGCCAGCGAGCTGTTCAGCTATATCAAAAAAGATTCGAATGGCGGGAAAGGGCTTGCCGCTTCCACAAAAGCGGATCACAAGCTCGAGAGCAGCTACACCGTTGCGTACATTGCGCATGTGCCGCTAGAGCCCAGAGCCACGGTGGCTGTTTTCTCAGGGGATAGTCTCACGGTTCAGACGGGAACGCAGCGGCCTTTCGGCGTCCGGGAAGAGCTTGCCAAGTTCTTTAAGATGCCGGAGCAGAAAGTGCGGGTAATGGTTCCGGACATGGGTTCGGGTTACGGCGGCAAACATACCGCCGAATGTGCTCTGGAGGCAGCCCGCCTCGCAAAGAGTGTAGGAAAGCCCGTGAAACTCATTTGGACTCGCGAAGAGGAGTTCACCTGGGCCTATCTCCGGCCGGCCGGAGTCATTGACGTACATAGCGCCGTGAATAGCGATGGCACTCTGCAAGCTTGGGAGTTCCACAACTATCTCTCCGGCGGTTCAGGCCTGGAGACGCCGTATGAAGTGGCGAACGGCGAAGCCAATAAAGCGCAGCATTTCCATGAGGTGGAATCGCCCCTGCGCGAAGGGTCGTATCGCGGGCTGGCTTCGACAGCGAATCATTTTGCGCGCGAGTCGCACATGGATGAACTGGCCGCCGCCGCGGGAATGGATCCGCTGGCGTTTCGCCTGAAGAATCTGAAGAACGCGCGTCTGCTGGCAGTGCTTCAGGCCGCCACCGAGCGCTTCGGATGGGCTGACAAGAAAGCTTCGCCGAGCCGGGGTTTTGGGCTTGCCTGCGGAATGGAGAAGGACGGCTACGTGGCTTGCTGCGCGGAGGTCTCCATCGGGTCGGACAAGAAAGTGCGCGTGGAGCGAGTGGTCGAGGCCTGGGATTGCGGTGCGATTGTGAATCCCGAGCACCTGAAAAACCAGGTGGAAGGTGCGATCGTGATGGGATTGGGCGGCGCTCTGTTCGAAGCGATCGACTTCGCGAATGGCCGGATTTTGAATCCGCGGCTTTCTGAGTACCGCGTACCCCGATTCAGCGACATGCCCGAGATTGAACTGGTGCTGATCGATCGTAAAGATGTGCCGTCGGCAGGAGCGGGTGAAACACCGATTGTGGGCATTGCGCCAGCGATCGCGAATGCAATTTGCAGCGCCACGGGCAAGCGCGTTCGCTCAATGCCATTGTTGCCTGCTTTTCAAGCGTCTTAGCGGCTAGTCGTGACCGGCTAATCGTATTGCCAAATCGAAGGCGCGAAGCAGGCTGGTCTGAGATGCTATTCCTTTGCCTGCAATGTCGAAAGCGGTGCCGTGATCCACTGAGGTGCGGATAATCGGCAATCCGAGGGTCACATTTACTCCGCCTTCAAAATCGAGAAGCTTCAGCGGAATGTGGCCCTGATCGTGATACATGCAAACGATGGCGTTGAACTTCCCTTGCTCCACCGCCGAAAAGAATACAGTATCCGGCGCAAACGGCCCTTCCACCGGCAGCCCTCGTTTGCGTGCTTCTTTGATGGCGGGCCGAATCTCGCGAATTTCTTCGTCGCCGAAAAGGCCGTTCTCGCCGGCATGCGGATTGAGTCCGGCCACCGCAATTCTGGGGTGATCGCGCAACCGGCGGACCGCTCCGGCTGTTAATTCGATGATCTTCAGCACGCGGTTTTTTTTTACCCTCTCGATGGCTGTTCGCAGCGAGACGTGAGTGCTGACGTGCGTGACGATCAATTTGTCTGAGACCAGCATAATAGTGACATCGGGAGCCCCGCATAACTCGCCGATCAATTCCGTGTGTCCGGTGAATTTGGGATCGGATAGCTGGGTGGCCTCTTTGTTCATCGGCAGTGTCACAACTGCGCGTATGATTCCTTGAAGCGCCGCTTCGGTGGCATCTACCACGTACTTACGAGCGGCTGCCCCCGCCTTGCTCGACAACTTTCCCGGATGGACATCTTCATGATTCATCAGGTGCGGATCTTGGACCGCCAGCGTTTCGATAGCAACGTCGAGATTAAGCTTGCGCCGGTAGAACTCCAACACCGTGGTATCTCCGAAAATGCGGAAGGGCGCTGAGAGTTGATTTGCCGCGTACGCCTTCAGCAGAATCTCTGCGCCTACGCCGTTGGGGTCGCCCAGAGTGATACCGTAAGGCGCGAGGCACGCTGGGTTACTTTCCGCCGGGTTACTTTCCATGGAGTTGCTCCTGCATTTGCAGCAGGAGGTTCGGCGGCCCGAATCCTCCCGCCTTGGATATTAGAATTCGATCATCCGGCATTTTAGAAATGGGAACACCAGGCGCTAGCTCCCCTAATGTTTCCAGCGATTTTACGCCTAGAGCTTGAAGAACGGCAAAGGCTGTATCGCCTCCAAGAACAACGAGAGCGTCGAACGATCCCGACCGGAACAGGCCGGCCGCTGTTTTGCCGAACTCCCGCGCATATTCTTTGGGCCGCGGCTGAAGGGTTGATTCAGCCTCGATCAGAACCCAATTGCCAGCTTCGAAAAGCGATCGAGCTTCGGAAATCTGTTCGCGGGAAACAGCGTGGCGGCTTCCTGAAACGACCAATGCACGATAAGCGTTCACTGGCGGCAAGGGCGTTCTTATTTCACCGCCCAGAATCGCTGCAGCAGCATCCAGGAGCCCACATGGACCCGCGGCAAAACCGCCCTGCGCTATCCACCTCAGAGCGGCCTTATGCATCGCTTCTTCAGTATTTGCGATTTCCACCTGAATGGACGGGTGCCCCCGCAGAAGCCGAACGATATTGCCGCCGGTAACCGGATGGTGCGGATCGGCGGCGAAACAGGTTTGCTCGACGGGAACGCCATGGAGTAAGAGGCAGCCATTCTCGACCGTGCGGCCCAGCTTGGGATACGCCGGCGCGTACATCAGCGGCCCGAGGCCGCTGAGAGCGCTCAGCTCGGCGTAGATGTTGCCGCGCAGAGTGGAATCTGTTTTCTTATATTTCAAACAAGCTGGAGATTGCTGCGCTAATTCCAGAACAATTTTTGCTGCCAGAGCTTCCGGCAGGTGACGGGTCTCAGTGTCGATCACCAGCACTGGGGGATGGTCTTGAAAAGGTTGCGGCGGCTCCGCAAGGCAGACACGGGATTTAATCCCGCGTGCTGAAAAGACGGCGCCCGCTTCCAATGCGCCGGTGAGATCGTCGGCAAGAACGAGAATCTCTTCGGCCCGGATTCGTTTCAGCTAGTTACCCGCTTCGGAGGATTGAAAGATCCAAGTCAGGATTTTTTGGCTGGCTCTCTCTCCGCCAGTGCCGCCTGTGAAGCCCGCGAATGCGCTGTCTCTGCCAACAATTCCCGGAATGTCGACGTCGAATTGAGTAGACCATTTGGCGCTTGTAACCTGATCCGTCATTTTCATAGCCAGCGTTTTACCGTCGTAAGTCAGGTTCACATGAATAGTGGATCCGCTGTGCAAGTTGATTCCTGATCCAGTCAAATCGATGGACGGGAAATAGGGCGCGGCACCGTTTACGTAAAGGCCAGTCGAGTTAGAACCCTCGCCGCCATTGTTGTAGAGGTCGAACTTGATGGCAACGCTTTTTTGCAAGCCCGGCCTTTCACCCTCGCTGTAGCCCAGCGCGCCGCCTGAACCGCCGAGTGCGCTGGCCCCTTGGCCCTGAAGTGTAAAAGTGAATCCATCGGCTGCGGCGTTTGAGAGTTGGAAAGTGAAATCAGTTTGAAATGAGCGGATGTCAACGGCAGTAGAGTAAAAGGCGCTTCCCGCTTCCTGATAACCGCCATCGGTAAGTTGAAGCCGGGTATCGTCCAGGCGCGAACTGCCATTGAAAGTCATAGGCGGGACTCCTCCCGTTTGCTGCAGAGCGTTACTGAATCCGGTACTGAAGTCGATGGAGTTTTCAGTATTTGCCAGTCGATAGCTGGCTGTAGAATGCGAACTATCCGCGACGTCCGGCGCCGCAGCCACCGCATTGATGGTGGTGTCGCCGGTGATCACAATCGGCCCTCCATAGACTTGCGACGATTGGTTGGGAGCCGAGCCGTCGAGCGTGTAATAGATGATTACCCCTGGCGTGGCATCAGCGATCGACACTTCGAGGCTGCCGTAAAAACTCTGTGGACCCGGACTGAAAGTAGGCGCAGCTGCCTGGAGGCCGGGGTGTAGAAGTCCGAAAACGCTTACCTGGCCGGCCGCGCCAACGTAAACTTTGCCGTCAGCAACTGTCGGCACCACAAACTTAACCGCTGTGCCAGGATTGTCGCGGTCGTTGACTTCCGCCGACGAGTAGAGCAGCGAGGCCACATTATTGGCATCGTGGGCCGTCAAAACGGCGGGGGCATTATTCGTGAAACCGCTGCTGTCAACCATCCAGACGATCGCGTTTTCCTTGGCGTTCGCAGAGATGGCAGGTGAAGCTCCGGGATAACCGACCGGATCCGGCGAGATGGCCGACGGAGTCCATGAAAGCTGTCCATCGGTCAAAGTAAAGGCCTTCAACTTATCGTTTGCGCCCGCAAAATAGACGTGCTTACTCCAATAAGCGGGAGTGCTCCACAGGCCTTGAATTTGACCCCTGATCTCCTGAACAATGTTGTCTTGGCCGGGGGTGAATCCTCCCATGTTGTCGCGGTCGACCAGATAGATGATGCCTTGTTTTCCGGACTGAACGAGCAAGCGCCGATGTGCGCCGGTTGTCTGATCGGGCAGCAGAAGCACGCCTCCCGAGCCAAGATCTTCATCCGACCAGTTGAGTTCTTCTTCAGTAAACGGCGTGAAGGAATCGGCAATGGAAGGCTTGCCGTTTGCGAGGTCAAGATTCAAGATGTCATCACTGAAGTTCTGGCTGTTATTGAACGGGGGAGTGGCGTTGAACGAACCATTTCCCGTGGAGACAAACATGCGTCCGAAAGGATGATTCGCCGGATCGGCAACATCGGCTGCTAAACCGGCGCCCGCCATCCAGAAGCCGGAGCCAATGCCATTCGGAGTGGGATTGTAAGCTCCGGTTTGCTGCAGCGTCTGCCCGTCATAGGCGAGAATCCATCCGTGCCACGGACCGTTGTCGCCATGCGAGCCATACCCGAGATAGACGATGCCATTCAGAAGCAGCAGCCCGGGCCGGTTATTTTCCCATCGCTTGTCGAAAGTGATGACACCGTCAACACTGCCGCTGCCGCTGCCTGGAGAGGATGCGCGAATCTCCACCGGACTATTCGGGCGCTCGTTTCCAGTGAGGATATCGAGTGCATGCAGGCGCTGTACAACTCCGCCATTCTCTGTCCATTTTGCGACGACGTAGAGCGTCTTGCTGGCGAGGTCGATCACGGGAGTACCGGTAATGCCCACTTCGGGAATGATGTCGTGACCTAATTCATCGCTCGAGACCGGCATCGCTCCAAGGGTTGCGCCATGATCGGCGGAGATGAGGCTGATCTGCCAAAGAGGGCGCGAGTTTTCGCCGGTGTTCGAGCCGGCGTCAAAGGCGTACACGCTGTCGTGCTGCGTAGCGACGAACAGCACATTATGAACTCCCTTTCCTGGAATCTGCAAATCCGGCACATAGAGGGGCTGCGCGTAAACGGCTCCGTCTACTGGAAGAGAAAAGAGCCTCCCGAATGAGGATGCCTTCACGTTAGCGGGTGTAAGAATCGTCTCGTGTGAGTTGCGGCCGGTTCGCGCGATGTCGTTGCGCCAGGTTGTAACGGCGGTCTGAGACTGAAGCGGTAATGCGAACAGGGCAGCAGCAACGGTGAATAAATTTGCAACTCTAAATCGGCCGGAGATAAAACCAGAAAAGCACTTAAGTTTTGAATGTTTGAAAAAGCAATCAAGCATTAGTAAAATGTGTTACGGCTCCAGCAACGGGAGTCGACGCAATTCCATAAGTTTAACAGCTTGCGTGGGCCAGTCGAGAGACGCTAAATGACTTTAAATCGTAATTTAAACGGCCACAGTGTGACGTTTTGGGAATAGCGATTTTAGGCGTGCTTTCGTGACAACGAACGGGGCGAAAAATAGGAGGGTGGTGGGCGGTCACAGGATCGAACTGTGGACCTCCTGCTTGTAAGGCAGGCGCTCTAACCGGCTGAGCTAACCGCCCATTGTGCGGACTTCTCGATTTTACTATGGCTGCGAGCTATGTTCGCTCTTGCCTGGTAAATGTTGTTTGGATCAGCGCCAGGATCTTCGCCGAGCTCTGCTGCACCGTTTCTAAATCAGTCCGGCATTCCAGATCGGGGCTGAGAGGGTGTTCATAAGGTGCATCGATGCCGGTGAAGTCCGGCACTTCACCTTTTCTCGCTTTCTGGTAAAGTCCCTTCACGTCGCGCTCTTCGCACACCGGAAGCGGAGCATTGATGTAAATCTCGTGGAAATCGCCTTGCGCCATTTCCTTAACGGCTTCGCGGGAACGGCGATAAGGCGAGATCGCAGCCACGAGAACGATGATGCCGTGCCGTTTCAGAAGCTGCGCCACGTAGCCCAGGCGCCGGACGTTTTCCTCTCGATCTTCTCGAGTGAATCCCAGGTCCGGGCTGAGATGCAGTCGAACAATGTCGGAGTCGAGCACTTCGACGCGGCAGCCTTGCGCGAGAAGGGCAGACTCAACGCCGCGGCAGAGCGTCGTCTTGCCGGCTCCGCTCAGTCCGGTGAACCAGAGGATCAGGCCGCGATGCTGTGCCGCCGGTTCCAACGCGTCTCCCAACTCAGTTAGACAAAGTGATGCTGCGGTTGCGAACGTTCGCTCCCGCCTTCACCGCGAAACGATGGTCCCGCGTCTCGGCGCCCATCGTTTCCACATGGCTTCGCGTCACCCCGCCTTCGGTCCACACCTGCCTCACCGTAAGCGTTCCGGTTGGCGGAGGTGCCGCGGAATAGACTGCGAGCCGGATACTGTCGATGGCCGGTCCGCGGCTCTGCATTTTCACGTAGACCCGCTTTGTGCCTGGCGGCAAATCGGGAACTTGACGGAACACCTCGGGCCAGAGCAGCGCACGGTCTATGGTTTCGCCATCGCGCCACTGGATGTGGTCTTCGCTATGCCAGAGTTCACGGAAGGGGCCGTCCGGCTGCGTGGACCAGGAAAGGGACGCGGGCCCATCGGCGGTGTCACGGGCTACGTGGCGGGTTTCGGCGGTCAGCTTGTTGGGAGCCAGACCGCCACGGATGGTCAGGAATCGCGCGCATGCATCGATGCCTCGAAGTTCGCGTCCATCGGCCTCCAGCACATAAACGACCTCGCCTGTTTTGCCGCTGGCTGGCTGAAGATAGGCCTGACCTTCGTGACTGATGAGGTCGAAATCCTGCCGGGGAGCATAGTTGAGCGGCGCGGGAATTTCCACCTTTTCCACCGGGGGTGCCGCTGAATAGACAAACTCATTTCCTCCCGGGCGAACCGCGGGTAGACTGCGCGGATTCACCTGAACGCGGGAAATGAAAAGGGCCTTGGAAATCCCGGCATTCCGTTTGGTGATTCTTACTCGATAGCCGTAGGTTCCGCTGACAGCCGTTTTCTTCCCGTGCTCACTCGTTGTCAGAACAGCAGGTTCGAAGGTCCAGGCACCGTTGAACGGGCCTTGTTTTTCTCCCGCCGGCTGCCAGCGATAGCCGCCATCGACCGACGTCTCGACCACCACCTTAGACTTGGGTCCGGCGAGTTCCATATCGAGTTTGAACCGGGCGTCGATGATCACGTACGGGCTCGGCATATCGACTACGGTGACGTCGGAGTCGATTGCCTCGGGCGGCGTGTACTCGATGCGTCCAGTCGCCCAGCTCCGGTCGTCCTTCTGGCTGCGCGGCCCGTCGGCAGTCCGGATATGGTATTGCGAGATTTCACGCGGGAACTCGGTCCATTGCGCGCCATCGAATTTGTACGGCAAATAGAACAGCCCTGGCTCTTCGGGCTCGAAGAAACGAATGAGCTTTTCTCCGCGGCGGAGAACAAAATCCATGCTGTGGCCCGGCGCATAACGGGTGGCCGGATAGACGTAGTTGTCGTTTGCGGTGGCAAACAGATCGGCCAGATCGTCCATGGCGCGAGCCTGAACATCGGCCGGATACCAGGGGTGATCGACCGTGCCGGGGATGACCTCGTTGGGGCCTTTGAGCTTACCCAGAATGATATTTCGATCCCGTTCCAGCGCACGAACGTTGACCACCGGTTTGCCCCGGAACGAGCCCTGGCCCGCTACGTTGTAGCCCATCATGTCGGAATCGAAATAGTGGTACGAGCCGTCGTAAAAAACTTCGGCAACCGTGTGCCCGGTCAGAAACCAGCAGCGGGCATCCTCAAAACCACCCGCCTCGAAAGCGGCTTCGAGCAGCGGCGCTATGTGATAGCAAAGCCCGAACCCATAGCTGTTCAGCAGCTTCATGGGATCTAAGACTTCGCCGGTAGGCTCTTCATAGGTCCATCCCGCGATGTGATACCAGAACCCGGGCTTCACAAAGCGCCCATCGGTTAGAAAAAAGCGCCAGATGGCTTCGGCCTTTTCGCGCTGCGTACGCGCCCCGGTCTCCCGGTAAATGGTCTGCACGAAGCGGGGCAAATCGGTGGAATCGGGCTGACCGTCGTGCAAGACTTTGGGATTATAAATCTGCGCCGACAGAGCGACGGCGAGCGAAAGAGGAGCCAGTATCCGGTCAAGTTTCCAGTTCAAGGTTGCCTCCAGGTCCAGGTAAAGAGCTGATGCCGGTGCCGTTGAAAGGCCTGGTACAGGTTTTCGCGTCCGTAGCGGACGTCCGGCGTATAGTAAAAACTCCATCCTTCGGTGTCGAGGATCAACGGAATAGCGGTGCCGACCGGGGTTTTGGGAGAGAGCGAGATTAAGCTCGTCCGATTCTGCGCGCCCGTCCACTCGCGCTGCTTCTGTTCCTCGATATCTTCCACTTCCTTCAGCCAGCGGCTGCTGCTATAGATCTTCGCGCGACGCCAGTTTCCCTTGTCGAACGGATCCAGTCCCTGGCGGACGCGAACCCAAATGGTGGCCTGCTCGCCCGGCTCTAGAATCCCGTTGCCATTGCCCCGGCCTTCCGAGACGGTGCGGTCGATACTCGACCCGCCGCCCTGGTTTCCGCGCTGGCGGAAGACGGGGAACGTCTTCGTTCTTCCATCCAGGACGGCGACGTCCATGGGCGTGGGAATTTCATCAGGCGCGATCAGGACATCCACGGCGGTTTCGACCGGTTCCTGGTTATCCGAGCCGATTTTGAAGTGCAAACGCGCACGGGCGAAATCTCCTGCGCCGGCGGTAAAGCGGAAACGCAACTGGTTCGACAAGTCGACAACACCGCCTGCGTTCAGCGAATCCGCATGAGCCTTGCCCTGCGGAACTGCGACCGTCGGATACTCTGACGACACTTCGAGCGAGACGGACCGCAGAGGCGTAGAGCGCGGGTTGAACACGCGGATGGGAAGAGACAAATCTTTACTCGGCTGCACGCGCAAGTAGTCGGAGGAAGTTAGAGGAAGTAGTCGCGGTGCTTGCAGGCCCGCGCCGGGTCCGTTGATGCCGAACTCGTGCGCGGCACAGTCCGTAATCAGCTTGAGTTTCCCTTCGCTGTCAGCAATGAGTTCCCGCGTGCTGGAAGTGGCAAGGTCGAGATTGTAATCGGTAATCCGGTACGCGGTGTTCGGACGGTAGAGCGGAGCGGTCAAGACGCTTAAGCTGTCGCATGCGGAAGCAGGCCCATCGGGCGCCCACCGGCGTGTCCGGATACCCAGCGCCTTTTGCTCCACGTGCCTCAGGTAGACGAAGGCCGGAGCGTCGGTGTCGATCTTGACTCGATAGCCGTTCACTTCAAAACTCCGATAGGCGGAGTCGTAATTCCAAAGGCGAGGCCGGCTGTCCAGGGCTGGATTCGCGAAAGCACGCAGGTGAAACTCGAAGGTCTCGGCGATAGAAGTCGCCCAATGCCGATGATATTCATCCTGCCGGAACTCGAAATCGACGCTGGGCTGCGCGGCATAAGCGGCGCGGGTCTCCTCGTGATACTGGCTGATGTAGTCGCCACTTACGCGCACCAGCCGCACAACGGTGTGCTCGTGATTCAGCACGTGATCTTTGGGCCGCCACAGCGAGCGCCGGCCTTTGTCTCCGGCGTAGAACTCCGGTCCAGGGTTGAAGGCCGAGGCGCTGCCAACCACTTCCGGATAACGGGCGCTCAGGAAGAGACTCATGTAACCGCCCATGCTCAATCCCGACGTCGCGCGGAATCGGCGGGCGGTCAGGGTCCGGTAATGCGAATCGATGAAGCGGACGAATTCCAGGAAGTAAGCTCCGAAATCGAAGTCGCCTCCGTCGCGGCGGACATCGTAGGGCGAGCCGCCATAGAAGCCGGTGTAATCCCGCGCAACGTAGCCGTCGGGCGCGACAACAATGACGTCATGATTGCGCACGAAAGCCGCGATCTTGGGAACGGTATCGAGACCCTTGTCGTAGGCTTCCAGCGTGTAGCGGTCGCTATGTCCGTGAAAGTAATAGATAACCGGATAGCGGATGTTCGAGCTTTGGTAATCGGGCGGCAGGAAGATGCGGTAATGACGCGGCTCGGCCATCACCTTCGAGTCGTAGACGTGGTCGTAAAATGGCTGTTCGGCCGAAGCAAAAGCAGAAAAGACAATAGCGCAAAGAACCAGACCTGCAAGGCACTTCCACATGGTCTTCAGCCACATGTTGTTTAGTCCTGGGCCACGCCGCACCACTCCGCCACGAACAGCAGCAGTGCGGTGGCAGCGGTCACCAGCGAATCGATTTCCACGAACTCGTCGGCAGCATGAGTGTTGCCGCCGCTGGCGCCCCAGATCACCGCGGGGATTTTGAAGCCTTGCTGAAAAATGAACAGATCGCAAGGTCCTTCAATTCCTGCGACGGTTGGTTGCGATCCGGTCACAGATTCGATGCAGGCCGAAAGTTCGCGGATCACGGGAGCGTCACCTGGGAGCGACGAACCGGGCATCCAGCGGATCGGAAAGACTACTTCAGGCATGGCCGGATAAACGTTTGGAGCGCTATCGACCGTCGCGCGCAGCCAGGTGAAGAATTCGCGTTCCACTGCCTCTCGGGTTTCGCCGGGCATCAATTGCCAGTAGAGTTCCAGGTGAACTTTCTCTGGCGTGGTGATGGGTTCGCCAAAGCCCCAGGGCGCTGTAAATATCTTAGTCACAGATGCGGGAACCGGATCGGCAGACTGCGCGTACATGGGATGAGCGCGGCACTCCCGCTTGCGCTGCTCAGCGAAATCCGGCAGGCGATTCAAAAAGTTCGTCAGCTGTGGAACGATGCCGGCCGGAAACTTACCATCCTGCAGAACGCCACCGGAGGCGCGGAACGTCAGATGGGCGGTGCGGCCGCCGCGCTGCGCCGGACAGATTCGCAGGGACGAAGGTTCGGAGAGCACCGCCGCGTCCGCGGTATAGCCGCGCAGCCGCCCGGCCAAGGTGCCATTCGATCCACCGAACTCCTCGTCGACAACCGATTCGAAAATGAGGTCGTCCGCGAGCGGTAGATCGAGTTCCGATACGCACTCCATCACGAAGAGATTGGTCGCCACACCGCCTTTCATGTCGTTGGCTCCGCGTCCGTAGATGCGCCCGTTCTCGACTTCAGCGCTAAAGGGAGAGCGTGTCCAATCCTGGGTGCTGCCGCGCGGCACAGTATCGATGTGACCCGAGAGGAGCAGGGACCGGCCATCGCCCGAACCTTTGCGGCGAGCCGCCAGATTGGGCCGGCCGCGATAGTCCCGGCCTGGTTGAAACAAAGGATGCTCTGGCAAACCGGCGACTTCATTCAGCAGGTATAGATCTGTGTCTAATTCCAACTTCTGAAGCTCGCCGGCAAGCCAGTTCTGGCAGGCAAGCTCGCTACCATGCGGCGGAGTATTTTCGGAAGGCGTTCGAATCAGCTGGCGCGTGATTTCGACCAGCCGGCCTTGCTTCTTCCAGACGGTTTTCTTCAAGGTGGCTTGGAGCGTCTGGGATAGTTGCATTGAGAAGATCGGCCTGAAGTTGCGTAAAACGAGCTTTGTTGACTTACGCAAGTAAGTCTAAAACAGCGCCTGCGTTCCGTCAAATATATTCGGAATGATTACAGCTGTAATATGATGTAAGCATGAAGCACAAATCGACTGGAACCGGCTCGGCAGGGATTGCCGCGCCGGCGGTGACTACTCCGGTGACCTTCCGCACGGAGGACACCAAACGCGATCGCCTCGATGCCATTGCCGAGGCTATCGGACGTAATCGCAACTGGGTCATCAACGAAGCGCTGGATAACTATCTGGAACTCCAGGAATGGCAGGTCCAGCATATCCGGCAAGGCAGGGCCGCTGCCGATGCAGGACAGACGCTTTCTAGCGAAGAGGTGAAGAATATCATGACTGAACACCACGAGCGCCGCAAGGCGGGAAAATGACCGTCCGCTGGTCTGTTCCCGCCAGCGAGGATTTGAAAGCGATCTATGACTACACTGCCGAGGAACACAATGTGGATGCGGCGGCAGCGGAGGTGGCGTATCTGATGGCGGCGTGTGAGCGGCTCGGCTTATTCCCGCAGATGGGCAAAGCCGATCGCGCGGGAGGCCGCGAGTTGATTCTTCCGCCGTTCGTGATCAGCTATCGTATTCTCGATTCGGTGCTCAGCATCGATGCCATCATTCACGGCGCTCGCCGATTCTGAGTGCAAGCTGCCATTTAGTCTAATGGGACACAATGGAATGCAATGGCGCTGCCCCAGCGAAGAGTAACAACTACGTTCTGATCGTTTTCGACAGCTGCCGCTACGACGTGTTTCGAGAAGCCCGGCCGAAGACCATGGCGAAGTTGGGCCGGATTGAGAAACGCTGGGCGTATGCCTCCTGGACCGCTCCCTCGCATTACAACCTCTTGATGGGATTGATGCCGCACTCGCGTCCGCGGGGTGTGTTTGCCTCCGACTACTATCAGCGCGACTTTGTGAAGTTCAACCAGCGGCTGGGCGCGGAGGGCCTGGAATTTAAAAAGTTTTTGCCGCGGTTATATCTGCCGGTTCTTCTGCAAAACCTGGGTTACAAAACTCATGCGATGGTGTCGATGCCGGTGCTCAATCCACGCACTATTCTCAACAGCGGATTCGATTCTTATAAGCTCATGGAGCGGCATAACGACCTACGGGCCATGTTCCACGAGATGCGCTTCGAGCCTGAGCAGCCTTCGTTCTACTTCCTGAACACAGGAGAGACGCACTACCCGTACGCTTTGCCGGACGAAGCGCCAGATCAGTGGCCGCGGATCAGCGGCGTACACGGCGTTTTCAAGCATCTGGACGATCATCTGGTCGGTGGTAAGCTACGGCGCTCGCGCGGCAAGATCTTCAATGACGTCAAGCTGAAGGATCTCCGTCACCGTCAACTGGAAGCTGTGAAATACCTCGACCGGGCGATAGAAGAGCTCTTCGATTTTCTGCCCGCGAATACGTTCGTTACGATTACCAGCGACCATGGCGAGTTGTTCGGGGAAGACGGTTACTTTGGGCACGGTCCTATTCAGCATGAAAAAGTTTTGGAAGTGCCGTTCCTGGAAGGCCAACTGCGATGAAAAGCTCGCTGAATAGAGTGTGGCGGGCCGAGCGCGGGGCGCTGATGCTCGCACTGGTGTGGATAGTCGTCTATGCCTGGACGCGGCACTCGACGGTCTCAGTCGACGTTGCTTACGTTGGACCCGGAGCCGGATTCGCCTTTCTCGGTTCGTTCCTGACTCTGGTGGTCGCGTTTATCGCGAGCGTCTTTTCCCTTCTGCTGTGGCCGTTCCGAATCCTCTGGCTCGCCGTGCGGCGCAAAGGGCGATTCGGCAGAGGGCGAATTAAGAAGGCGATCTTTCTCGGGCTGGACGGGTTGGATCCAAACCTGACGGAGCGATGGATGGCGGAAGGGAAACTGCCGCATCTCAGCCGTCTGCGCGAGAAAGGCTCTTATCACCGGTTGCGGACTACTTTCCCGCCGCTGTCGCCGGTGGCTTGGTCGACTTTCGCTACCGGCGTAAATCCGGCGCGCCACAACATCTTCGACTTTCTGAATCGCGACCTGCGCAACTACGCTCCCGAACTATCTTCGGCGAAAGTGCGGCATTCGAAGCGGCGCTTCGGCATTGGGCCGTGGCGTTATGCAGTGTCGCGATCTTCCGTGGAACTGCGGCGCAAGAGCGAGCCGTTTTGGAAGATTCTAGGACGCAACGCGATTGGCAGCACTATTCTTCGCGTGCCGATTACCTTCCCGCCGGAGCCATTCAGCGGACGCCTGCTCTCCGCCATGTCCACACCCGACCTGCTCGGCACGCAGGGCACTTTCTCGTGGTTCTCCACGCGCGAGTTTGCGTCAAATTGCGAAGGCGGAACCCGTTCTCTCTTCGGTGCGCGCGGCGCTACTTTAGAAGCTTCGCTCGCCGGACCCGAAGGCATGCGGATTCCCTTTCAAATCCTGCCGGGCGAGAATCCGGGAGAGCGCATTCTCAAGATTCAAGAGACAACCTGCACGCTGCGGACCGGCGAGTACTCTCCGTGGCTGCGGCTGCGCTTTAGAAAAGATCTCTGGTCTTCGGCTTCCGGCATCTGCCGTTTTCTGCTGACCGAGAACGATGCGCACGTGTCGCTGTATGTGACGCCGATCGAGATCGATCCCGAACACCCCGCGCTGCCCATTAGCCATCCACGGTATTACGCCGCGTATCTTGCGAAGCTTCTCGGCTCCTTCGCGACGCTCGGCTTGGCGGAAGACACCTGGGCCCTGAATGAAGGCGCGATCGATGAGGAGGCATTCTTAGTCCAGGCCAAGCTGATTCAGCAAGAGCGCGAGGCGATGTTCTTCAGCGCGCTCGATCATGCCCGCCGGGGAGTGGTCGCGTGCGTATTCGATACTACCGATCGCGTCCAGCATATGTTCTACCGGCAGCTGGACCGCGAGAATCAGGACTCGCCGCGCGCATCTGTGATCGAAGAACTCTATCGCGATATGGATCGCGTCGTCGGCCGCACCCTCGACTATGCGGATGAGAACACCGCCATTTTCGTCCTCTCCGACCACGGATTCTGCGCCTTCCGGCGCGGCGTCAATCTGAATGCGTGGCTGCGCCAGAACGGGTATCTTGCGCTACGTGACGACAGGAAGGAGAGCGGCGACTATCTGGAGGGTATCGACTGGGCAAGAACTCGCGCTTACACGTTCGGTCTTAGCGGCGTGTATTTGAATCTGGCTGGCCGCGAAGCTCAAGGGACAGTTCGGGAACAAGATGCCGCGGCGCTGAAAGCCGAGCTCATCGAAAAGCTCACGCGATTGCATGACTCAGAAGAAGACGCGATCGCCATTCTGCACGCTTACGATTCCCACAAGATTTATCGCGGCCCTTATCTGGAAGCGGCGCCCGATCTGGTGATCGGCTATGCGTCCGGTTATCGCGCTTCCTGGAGCGCCGCCACCGGTAAGGTGACGAAGCACATATTCGAGGACAACTCGAAGTGCTGGAGCGGCGATCACTGCGTGGATCCGCAACTTGTTCCCGGCGTGCTCTTCTCGAACCTGCACATCCATGCCGACGACCCGGGAATCGAAGATCTGGCTCCCACCGCGCTGCACCTCTTTGGAATCGAACCGCCCGGATGGATGGAGGGGCAGGTACTCGGCGTGTCCATCTGAAGCCCGTTACTACTATGCGAAACACTGTCACCATCAAACTAAGTAAGCCGCTTTGCGATCGCGCCCGCACGGTAGTGGAACAGGCCGGCTACAGTTCCCTGGAAGAATTTATCGAGCACGCCATGGAGAAAGACCTGGCGAAGCTGGAGAGTTCCGATTCGAAGGAAGAATTGGTCGAAAAATTGAAAGGGCTCGGGTATTTGAAATGATGCCAGTCGAATTAGGAACGCCGGCTTTTTTGCTGCTGTTGAGCTGGGGAGCGATCTTCGGTTTAACCTCGGTGTGGATCTTCCGGCGCTGGTCGAATACGCTGCTGTTGCGAAGCTCCATCAACCGGGTGCTCGCTCATTTGTTGGAATTTCATCTCTTCTCAGCGGAACCGTCGCTCATCTTCAAAGCGCAGCGGGACCTCGTGCTAAGTAACCTGCGCGTGCTGCGGCTGGCAGCGATTCCCTCTCTCATCCTGCTTATCCCTTTCCTGCTGTTCTTTACAGTTGCCGATAGGCTGTTCGCTCATGCTCCGCTGCAGCCCGGCCAGGCGGCGGTAGTGACTGCGCAATTCAACGATCGAGAGCCAGGTTGGTCCACGGCGCGGTTGGCGGCGTCCCCCGGCCTGGTAGTCGGCGCGGGACCGGTGCGCGTTCCCCGCGAGCGGCAGATTAGCTGGCGTATTCAAGCGTTGCGGCCGTCTAACGGCAGCCTGAAACTAACATCTGCGGGACGTACCGTAAGCAAGAACGTCGCCGCTCGAACGGGATGGGATTCTATGGCGCTGGAATGGCCGTTGACCGGTTCTTCGCCGCAATCTATTACGATTTCCTATCCGCCCGCTACGGTATTCCGCACCTGGCCGTTGCTCTGGTTTTTCGTCGGATCTTTCGCCGGCGCTCTTTTGTACTCGCCAATGCGAAGGTTTTCGACTCGCCGGTATTCGTTCCTGCTTGCCGCAATGTTGTTGGCGACAACGCTTCATGCCGAGACAGTGTCTCCGCTGTTTGCCCGAGGTTACTCCGTTCTGCCGCAGCCACAGAACGTCTCGCTAAAAGAAGGCGATATCGTGTTGGATAGTTCCTCCTGGCGTCTGCAAACAGGAAGCTCTGTTCCGGCCGATTCAGCCGCTGTGGAGAGCTTAATCGACGGCCTACGAGAGCGCTACGGCATTTCGCTGGGTAAAGCACCGTCGAGCGCGTTTGCCGTGCGTCTCGATATCACGCCGGGCTCGATCGAACCGGGCGCCTCACAGGATCGCGATCGCGAGTCAATCAGGTCCCAAGCCTATCGCCTTATTGCAAATCCGTCGGGCGCTCAGATTACCGCCAATGCGTCAGAGGGCCTCTTCTATGGCGTGCAGACTCTGGTTCAGCTAGTGAAACCGGATGGAAATAAATTCCGGCTGCCGCAAGGGGAGATTACAGACTGGCCGGATCTCGGACGAAGGCAGATCTACTGGGATGACGCGCATCACCTGGACCGCATGCCCGAACTGGAAGCAGCCATTCGCCAAGCTGCGTTTTTTAAGATCAACGGCCTGGTGATCAAACTCGAAGGTCACTTTCAATACAGTAGCGCTCCCGCGCTGGTGGAGCCGCAGGCCCTATCGCGCAGCCAACTACAGCACCTGACCGACTATGGATTACGACGGCATGTGCAGGTGATTCCCTATCTCGATTCTCCGGCGCATATCGCATTTATCCTCAAGCATCCCGAGTATCAAAAGCTGCGAGCTTTCCCGGAGAGCAACTACGAGCTGTGTACGACGAATCCCGATTCCTTGAACTTGCTTCATGGCATGTTCGACGATCTGCTGGCGGCCAATCGGGGCGTCAAATATTTCTATCTTTCGACGGATGAAAGTTACTACGTCGGGATGGCTGCAAACTCCCAGTGCGACGAAGCCGCGCGTGCCAAAGAACTCGGCAGCCGCGGCAAATTGCTGGCGGAGTTCGTGGGGAAGGCAGCTGGCTATCTGCACGACAGAGGCCGGGAGGTGATCTTCTGGGGAGAGTATCCCTTGAAGCCGGACGACATTCCGTCGCTTCCGAAGTTCATCATTAACGGCGAGACCTATGGTCCCGATGCCGATCCGGTCTATCGCAGCCACGGCATTCGCCAGATGATCTACGCTTCCGTTCAAGGCGAAGAGCGGCTTTTCCCGCATTACTTCATGCTGCCCGCGTCGCGAAAAATTCATCCGACCTACGAAGATTACCCGCGTATCAGCACCGCCTTGGAAGGCAGCGCCACGAACAGCGGCCGCCGCAATTCAGATCTCATCGGGCTTATCGTGGCGGCGTGGGGCGACATGGGGCTCCACAACGAGACGTTCTGGATGGGCTACGCTACGGCCGCATCCAGCGGATGGCGCGGCTTTTCGGGCGGGGCAAATGAAGCCATGAGCGCGTTCTACCCGCTCTGGTACGGACCCCGCGCGGACAACATGAACCGGCTGTACCAGCTGATGAGCTTTCAGGCGCAAATCTGGACCGACACCTGGGATCAGACAGCCTCGAAGGATCGGATCGGCATCTGGGGCAATTCAAAAGAGATTTATGCGGAACGCAAGCCGGCACACGACCCCATCCTTTCCCTCCCGCCGGTCCCGTCCGATGACCTGCAATACCGGAGCAAGTGGCAGCAGGAAAATGCTGCGCGCTTAAAGCTTGCCAACGATGCTCTGCCGGAGAACGACGAACTGCTCGGTTTGCTGAACGAGAATATGCTGCGGGTAAACTGGCACCGCTATGGCCTGGAAGTCTTCTATTCGGTGGCGCAACTGTGCCGCCAGAACCTGGAGTTTCTGGGAGGCTGGAAACACGTCGATAACCTGCTGATCCGCTCGTCGGACAACGCGAATAAGGATAAGCCGGAGCTTGCTTTGCAGTCTATAGACGAGGCGCTGGAAGCAATTCGCCAGATGAAAGATGCGCGCAACGAAGTGCTGAAAGATGCTACTGCGACCTGGTACCGGACCTGGCTGCCTCGCGTGGCGGAAGCGAATGGACGTCATTTCCTGCATCAGGTGGATGACGTAAAAGATCACCTGCCCGACCGCACCATCGATATGAGTTATCTGGTTCATCGCGAGATGCTGCTGCCGGTAAACGAGTGGTTCAAGCGCACGCAAATGGCTCGCAACGCTTATGCTCAAGCCCATCGCTTGCCCGTGAAGCAATCGGTGTTGGCTTGGGAATCGAAGGATTGAGAGACTTGCTTACACTACGAAAGTAAGTATGGTCAAGTCCGTCATCGCCGGGAAGCGCATCTTACGACCGCTCGAAGTGCGCGGGACGAACCGGGCCGCGATCTTGTCGCTGCTGCAGCAGAACGATTCGTTATCGCGCGCGGACGTGGCCCGTCAGAGCAGCCTGTCGGAAGGCGCTATTTCACGCATCGTGATGAGCCTGATCGAAGACGGACTAGTCCGCGAGGATGGCGCCGAGAACTCGACGGGAGGGCGTCCGGGACGGCGGTTGGCTTTAGAGCCGAGCCGCGTCCTGTTCGGTGCTGAAATCCAAAACTGGGAGACGCGCTGCGCGGTGAGTACCCTGCATGGCCGCATTGTCGAGACCCAGCGCTTCCGCACCCCCGCTTCCCCCGAGGAGACGCTGCAGGGCGTGCTCTCCGCCTTCCACTTCTTCCGGAAAAAGTTCGGCTCTGACCGTTTGCCGGGGATCGGCATAGCTGCTCGCGGCATTGTGAATAGCGAGAGCGGCGTGCTGATTCTGGGCAGCCGTCCAGAGTGGCAGAATGTCCAAGTCCGCGACTTTCTGCAGTCGCGCTTGCATGAGCCTGTACTTGTCGAGAACAACGTGCGGGCGGCGGCGCTCGCCGAATACACCTACGGCACGGCAGAATTTTCAGGCAGAAGATGCTTTGTTTTCGTCAAGGTGGACGAAGGCGTCGGCATGAGCGTTTTATTCGACGGCAAGCTCTACCATGGACCGCATATGGCAGCAGGCGAGCTGGGCCAGACAGTGGTCGAATTGGCTGCGGCAGATGCCAATGGCATGCTGCGTCATGACCGCCCCGGCTGTCTCGAGCAGTTAGCCGCCAACCCCGCGGTGTGCCGGCGCTACTCCGATTTAAGCGAAGGAAAGCGCGTTGTCAACTTTGGAGACACTTCCGCGCGGGTGCGGCGGATTGCGGAGTTGGCGAACGCCGGCGAACCGGCGGCGCGGCAGACGATCGAGGAGACGGCGCGCTATTTGGGCGTCGGAATCTCGAACGTCGTCTGGAGCTTGGATGCGGACACCATCGTTGTGGATGGAGCTCTGACGGAAGCGTGGCGTCTCATCGAACCAGTGGTTCGCCGGCAGTTGCCGGATCACCGGGAGGTGTGGGGATCGCGCAATCTGCTCCTCCGCCCGTCCGCGTTCGGGGGCGAAGCGGCACTGATCGGCGCCGCCACCTTGCCGCTGAATCTGATCTTCTCCGGAAGGGCGGCTGTATCGTTCGCTGCTCTCGCGACGCAATGAGCCAAGCTCCCACTACTCTGAAGCGAGTGTTGTCACGCCGTGATCTGGTGATCTACGGGCTCGTGATTCTGACTCCAACGGCTCCCTATCCGATCTACGGCATCGTCCAGCAACTCTCGCGCGGACATGCGGCGCTGGCTTACCTGGTGGCGATGGTGGCCATGCTCTTCACTGCTGCCAGTTACGGCAAAATGTCGGGCGCGTTTCCATCCGCCGGATCCACTTACACCTATACGCGGCGCTCGCTCAATGAGTACGTCGGTTTTCTCGCCGGTTGGGCGATGATTCTCGATTACTTCCTGATACCGCTGGTCAGCATTATTTACGCCGCCTTAACTGCCGAGCGCCTGCTGCCGGCGGTGCCCCATAATGTCTGGATCGTCGCGTTCACTCTCGCCTTAACGCTGGTGAACGTGGGCGGCATCCGGGTCACGGCACGGGCTAGCGAAGTGATGATGGCGGTGATGAGCATCTGCGCGGTGGTGTTCATTGTCCTGGCTACTTACTTCGTCGTTGCGGCGCATGGTCTTGCGGGACTGTTCGATCTGTCGGGGCTGTACCGGCCCCAATCGTTCGCTGTGCGGCCACTCATGCTAGGGGCAGGCGTGGCAGCTCTTTCCTACATCGGATTCGATGCTATTTCGACGCTGGCAGAAGATACTGTCGATCCCAAACGCGATATCGGATTCGCCACGGTGCTCGTCTGTTTGCTGCAGACTGCCATCTGCTTTGTCACCGTCTACCTGGCGGCTCTGGTTTGGCCCGACTTCGAAAGCTATCCGGCGGCAGAAACCGTCATCCTCGACATCGGCCGGCGCATCGGCGGTGTGTGGATGTTTGGCAGCTTGACTTTCATTCTTCTTGTAGCTGGCTTAGCTAGCGCCCTGACGGGCCAGGCCGGGGCATCCCGATTACTCTATGGCATGGGCCGCGACGGCGTGCTCTCGCGGCGTATCTTCGCCTATCTGGATCCGCGTTTCTCCACGCCGACGCGCAGCATCTATCTGATGAGCGCCGTTTCATTGTTCGCCGCTGTGTTTACACGCTTTCAAATAGCAGTGGAGCTGGTCAACTTCGGAGCCTTCGCCGGCTTTGTGCTGGTCAATCTAAGCGTGATCCGCCACTACTTCATCCGGCTGCGGAGGAGGCACGGCATCGAGTTCTTCACAAATCTGGTATTTCCCGCCATTGGGGCCGCGGTGTGCGCTTACCTGTGGATGAGTCTGAGCGCGAAATCGAGAATCGCCGGTTCCCTCTGGCTGGCGCTCGGGGTGATCTATCTGGGTTTTCTGACGAGCGGATTCCGACATCCTCCCCAAGCCTTGACGTCGCTCGAAGAGGCCGCTCCGGCGGAAGCGCCACATCTCGACGAAGCGGCACGGTAGACGGAATTTTGCCGCACCGAAATGCTCGCCTGGGGCTTTCTTGATGCTGTAAAGTATTCCTATGCAGGCTGAATCGATGCGAGGGCTGTTGGCCTGTTTGGGATTTTCGCTGCTGCTGGGGGCTGCACCGGCAACTGCAGTCCGAAGCTACCAGGGTACCCTTACCATTCCCACTTACGAACATACGGCCAGGGAATTGGAGCCGCCGCTCTTCGCGCAGTCGAGTGCCGGGGGCATGTACCCGTTCACAACTTATCTGCCGGGCTTCAAAGGCAGTCCCGAACCCAAAACATACCAGGCGATATTCGTCGAAAACGAGTATCTGAAGCTGACCTACATACCCGATTTCGGAGGGCGCTTCTTTTCGGTCTACGACAAGCTCCGCGGACGCGAGATGCTTTACCGGAATGACGTGATCAAGCCTGCGCCCTATAATCCGCGGAACAGCTGGCCGCAGTCCGGAATGGAGCTAACCGGGCCGCACGACCTGCACACGCTGACCCTGCACGGCGAGCCTTACTGGGCAAACAAGCTGGTGACACAAGAAGATGGCAGCATCTCTCTGGTGTTGGGCGAATTGGATCCCGTGTACGGTATGAATGTAACGCTCTCGGCCACCCTGCACCCGGGCATTGCCGCGCTGGAGATCGGTGTCTTCTGCTACAACGGGCGCGATGGACGCAAGCCGCAGATGTTTTGGATCAACACGGCGATTAATGCGACTCCAAAAACCCGCTTCATCTATCCCATGAGCCGCACGGTGGGCCACACCACCGCGGACATTGCGGATTGGCCTATCTATAACGGGGTCGATTACAGTTGGGACCGCAACAACAAAAACATGCTGGGCGTATTCGGCATCGATAGCTACGACAACTTTCAAGGGGCTTATCAGTTCGATCGCGACTATGGAATCTTTCGCTTTGCCGACCGCCGCATTGTGCAGGGCATGAAACTCTGGACCTTCGGGTATGGCGCAGGTTCGAAGAGCCACGAAGAAGGCTATACCGATAAAGCTGGCCCTTACGTGGAACTGCAGAGCGGGCGTCACGTTTGGGACGGGCATTACGAATGGGTTGCGCCGCATAAAGTGGAGAGCTGGAGCGAATGGTGGATACCGGTTTCGCAAACCGGCGGGCTCACAACGCTTACATGCGATGTGGCTCTCAATCTAGATGTAGACACCGGAAAGCAAGCTGCGCCGTCCATTTCGGTCGCTCTGGGCGTAACGCGAATCATTCCCGGCGCAACGGTTTCGGTGAAAGCTAAATCCAATGAACTCTTCAAGAAGACTGTCGACCTCAATCCCGCGAAGCCGTTCAAGACGCAGATTACGGATCTCCCAGCAGACAAAAGCCAACTTGCCGAAGTAGTAGTGGCTGTGACGGACGCAAGCGGAAAAGTTTTGCTCGATTATCACCGGCCGGATAGCGATCCGGGCCGCAAGGAATACACTCCTTTCACCCGGCCCCTGGAAAAGGCGCGTAAGTCTGCCGAAGAGATGAGCGTCGAGGAACTGACGTTAGCCGGCGAGTTCCGCCTGAAGGAGTTGGACGAAGCAGGCGCCAAAGCCTTTTTCGAAGCAGCCCTAAAGCGCGATCCGATGTATTCGCGCGCGAACTTACAACTGGGTATCTCCGACTTCAACGCGCGGCGCTACACCGAAGCAATCGATCGTTTAACAAAGGTGATCGAGCGCGATCCTTACTCCGATGCCGCTTACTACTATCTCGCCGTCAGCCAGTTCGCGGCCGGCCATGAGAAAGCCGCCGAGCGGAATCTCTTCTATATCTGGCCGGATAGCGCCTTCTTCGGGGAGCGCGAATATCACCTGGGAAGGCTTTCTTTGCGGCGGGGAGATGAAACGGCAGCTATCGCGCACTTCCGTCGCGCTTCCGCGGCCGACGGCTACGATCTGCTTTCCCAGCTTTCATTGGCGTTAACGTTGCGACTTACGGGGGACAAGGCCGGCGCAGCCGTCGAGCTTGCGGCTATCGAAAAAATCGATCCGGCAAGCCGTGCCTTGCAGTCCGAACGATACTTCCTTTCGGGCGATGCCTCCGCTAAGCAGGAACTGCTGCGGATGCTCGGGCGCCAGACGCAGGAGGCGCTGGGCGTGGCTGTGTTCTATCGCGATCTTGGCCGTTGGAAAGAAGCCGCGCAGCTTTTAAATTTGGTGGAGAGCAATAACGCGGACCCCTGGGGCACTGCGCCAATCTTTTACTACACGCTGGCATACTGCGAACGCCGGGCGGGCGAAACAGCACAGGCCGATGCGGCTCTGGATGAGGCGAACGCAGCCGCCGGAAACGTGGATCGATTTCCGTATCGCGAAGAGAGTGTTGCTCCTCTGGAAGAAGCGGTCCGTCTGCGTCCGCGCGATGCCGTGGCACGCTTCAATCTCGCTTGCATTCTCTACTTTCTAGGACAGCCGGACGCCGCGATTCAGCAATGGCAGGCTGCTATTCGCATTAAGCCCGAAGACTTTTCTTCGCACCGGGCGTTGGGCCTAGCTTATGCGGAGCAGAACGCGCCTATCGATAAAGCCGCGGCGCAACTGCGGCTTGCAACTGAGTTAAATCCTGCGCATGTCCGGACACTCGACGACCTCAGCACGCTTTATGCCCGTGCGGGACGCTTCGACGATCAACTTGCGGTCCTGAATAAGGCCCTCAGCCGTTCGCCAAAGGATGACGATCTGGCAGAAGGTGTGCTGACTGCCGATCTCAACAAGGGCCGGTACGACGAAGCGGAGCGCCTGATCGATACTCACACCTTTTCACCGCGCCATCGCACATATACTTTGCGCGACAAGTACCGCATCGCCCGCTATGGAGAGGGCGCCGAGGCTTTTCATAATGGTGACTATGCGAAAGCTCTAAAGCTGTTTCAATCGGCCTTGAATCCACCGGTTTCGCTCGGCGTGGATGACTTCGCTTCGCAAACTTCGCCTCGCGTTTACTACTACATCGGTCGCACGTTCGAAGCGCTCGGGAAGAAAGACGAAGCGCGGCAAGCCTTTGAAAAAAGCATTGCCGGCGTCGAACAACTTTCCGGCGATCGCGATAGCTGGAACAGCGAAAATTTCTTTATAATTCCTTCGCTGATCGAGCTCGGGAAGGGCAAAGAAGCGGCGCGACTGGTGAAACATTTCTCGGGTTTTGCGGAAACCGAGAAAGATGCGAAAAATCCCATTTACCGGTCTGAAGCGCGCTATCTGCTGGGCTTGGTTGCGCGCCACGAAGGTAAACCGGAGCAGGCGAAGGAGTTGTTCTCGCAAGCTTTGCAAGCTCGCCCGGATCTGCTCGCTGCCCGGCTCGAGTTGCGTAACGATGTTCTGAATCCGGCGGCTCAAGGAAAGGATCAGTAATGAACTTAAGGCCAGTTCTTGCCCTGCTGCTCGCGGCTGCCCCGGCCGTCCCGGCCGGCACTTTAGTCTTGCCCTCCCCTGCGTTGGAACGGGACCGCCCGGTCACAATCCTTTACAAGATAGGTCCGCAAGCCACCGGCAAAGGTTCGCTCGAAATTCGATGGACCGATGTTTGGGGCCGCGTAGTGGAAGACCGCACGCTGCCGGTGGAGTTGACCGACGAGAATGAGCTGCGCTTCGAACTCGATTTGCGACGCGCCGTCGCTATGCGGAACGAGCTCACTGTTCACTTCGTTTTCGATGGCTTGAATAAAAAGGGCGAGAAAGATCACCGTGACGATCGGGTCTCGACGTCGTTTGTCGCCAAGCCGCCGGATCGCGGATGGTGGGACTACATGTGCATCATGTGGCAGGGCGGCACCGCCGAGCAGTTCGCCCAAATGAGGGAAGTAGGCGTGAATGCGGGAAAGTCGAACGAGAGTTCGAACGATCTCCCCGAATTTCTCTTAAAGAACGACCTCCCCTGGTACGTGGAGAATATGGCCACCGATTTCTATGCGGAATACCATCGCTACCGCAAAGACCGGCCCTATAACTTCGCGCTGCTGCAGGCGCAAAAGCTCTATCGCCAGGACATGTCGAGCAAGGAAGGATTGAAGCGGCATCCGAGTCTATCCGATCCGGCATGGCTGGCGAAGATACATGACCGCCTGGTGAATTCGGCAAAGGTGTACTCGCCATACCGGCCTATTTTTTACAATTTGGCAGACGAGTCCGGGATAGCGGAACTCGCCGGGTTTTGGGATTTCGATTTCTCCGACTATTCTCTCGATGCCATGCGTCGCTGGCTGCAGGATGAATATGGAACCCTGGCGGCGCTGAATGCGCAATGGGGCTCCCACTTCGAAAGCTGGCCGGCTGTAACGCCTGATACCACCAGGGAAGCGATGGCTCGCACAGACGCAAACTACTCGGCCTGGGCCGACCATAAAGAGTGGATGGACATCGCGTTCGCGGCCGCGTTGAAGATGGGTTCCGATGCGATTCGCTCGGTCGACGGCCACGCCTATGTCGGAATCGAGGGCGCGCAGATGCCCGGCTGGGGCGGTTACGATTACTATCGCCTGACTTCGGTGCTGCAGGCGATGGAGCCGTACGACATTGGAAACAGCGTCGAAGTGATCCGGTCGCTGAATCCCAAAGTCGCCTTTATGACAACCTCCTTTTCCACCGGTCCCTGGGAGAAACACCGCATCTGGTATGAGCTTCTGCACGGCGCCCGCGGCCAGATCATCTGGGATGAGAAACACGATGTCGTGCATCCCGACGGGTCTGTCGGTCCGCGTGGCAAAGAAGTTGCGCCGTACTGGAACGAAATCAGGGATGGCATCGGCACGTTGTTGATGAACAGCCAGCGCCAGGCCGGGCCCATAGCGATTCATTACTCACAGGCCAGCATGCGAACAGAGTGGATGCTAAAGCAGCGTCCCAAAGGCGATGCCTGGATGAAGCGCACGTCTTCGTCGGAAAGAAAGGATAGCGATTTCCTCCGGCTGCGGGATTCGTATTGCCACCTCATCGAAGATCAGGGCTTGCAATATAAGTTCGTCGCCTACGGCCAGGTGGAACAGGGTGAACTTCTAAAGGGCGGATACAGAGTTCTTATCCTGCCTCGCTCCAGCGCGCTTTCGTCCAGTGAAGCCGCGGCAATCAGCAACTTCGTTCACCAGGGCGGCACGCTGATCGTGGATGGCAATGCGGGTACCTTCGACGAGCACAGCCGGCGCTTGCCCGAGTCCAGTTTGGCTGCGCTGCTGAAAGGCGATACCGGCGAGGGCCGCGTGGTGAAATTAAACGCGCTCCACTACAGCGAACAGCGCATCCTGGGAACCGAAAGGGACTTGCAATCTAATGCGGGCATGATTCTGGCGCAAGCCAATGTGCGCCCGGAGTTCGCGGTTCAGGATAGCGCCGGGCACTCTGTTGTCGGCATCGAAACGCATGAGTTCCGGAATGGAGGCGTCACCATCATTGGTCTTCACAACAACCCTGAACTGAGGGTCGACGAACTGGGACCACCGGAGTTTAAATCGAACCAGCGGTTTGAAAAGCAGAAGAAGGTGCGATTGATGGCTCCAGTAGAGCTTTACGCCTACGACATACGTGCGGGAAAGAAGCTTGGCAGGGCGAAGGAATTCGATTTGATGGTCGATCCCTATGAGCCCACTGTTGTGGCATTCAGCGCCGTTCCGTTTCCCGCACTCGAAGTCCATATCTCGAAGACCATAGCGCGGGGCGCGACCAGCCGGGTGGGATTTGCTTTCGCCAGTGCATCGTCAGCCGCGGTACCGGTTCTTCACCTGGAAGTTCTCGATCCGTCTGGGCAATCTGTTCCTTACTATTCGGGAAACCTGCTTGCGCCGGACGGCTCCGCGGAGCAGGTCTTGAACGTAGCCGAAAACGCTCCGGTAGGCAAATGGACCCTGCGGGTCCGCGACGTGCTGAGCGGCCAGTCGCAAACCCAGACCTTCGAGGTGCGATAAATCTCGCTTCAGAACTCGACGCCAAATGACTCTAGCGGCACCGTTCCCGGCGTGACGTCGCAGGCTCTTATCACCTGCACCAGCCGGTTCATCTCGTTTAGCACTCGTTGTCTCAGCCGCAGTTCGATATCGGCCACGACATAGATTTGGGCAAGCCCCATTTGAAGCGGGTCAGGCTCCACCGTTAGCGAATGGATGTTTGCGCCTTTGGCCGTGATGATACCCGCCACACGCATCAAGACTCCTGGTTGGTCTTGCACCGATAGTTGAATCGCTTGCCTCATTTCAAATCGTCCAGCCCCCAAAAAAGAAAAAGGGCTCCGGACTGGCCTGATGCCGTCCGAAGCCCTTTGCGAAACTTGTAGAAACTCTCCGCGGCTAGGACGACTGGGCGGCGCCGGCGAGAATAATAATCGCCAGAGCCGGACAAATCGAAATGTTCCGCGTATTCACTTGCATGTTCTGCAGCAGCTGTTTCTAGTTCAGAGTAACCGAAGCTCTCCTGAAAAACAATAGAAATGCGAATGTAAAATTTCGATTGACAAGAACCTAGCAGCATTGATACTCTTTCTGCAATCCAGTCTGTTGCGTGAAAGAGGTAGGGTTTGCGGAGTTACTTGTCGATATTCAGAAAGCTCCTCGTGGCGCTCACACTATTAGTTCCTGTCGAGGCTCAGACCGGGCTCGGCATCGTGACGGGCACCGTCCAGGATCCGTCGAAGGCTCGTGTTCCCAAGGCGTCGGTCACGCTGACCAATACGGCCACAGCGCTGGTTCGCACTGCGACCACCAACAATGACGGTCTGTATTATTTTGGGAGCATTCCCGTGGGACCGTATGAGCTGGTGGTCCAGGCTCCAGGCTTCACCAAATGGGAAACCAGCTTTACGCTTACGGTTGGTCAAACGGTTACTGTAGATCCTAATGTCGCTGTCGGCAATGTGCAGTCGCAAGTGGATGTTTCTTCTGCGGTGTCGGAAGTGGCTACCGAAGGCGCCCAGCTCAGCGACGTTAAGACTGCAAAAACCATTCACGACCTTCCACTGAACGGCCGCCAGATCAGCAACCTGTTTACGCTAACGCCCGGCGTAGAGGGTGGACAGAACACGCAAGGCGGGGCCGCTCCGCGCACCAACGGCATGATGGTGGGGTCAACCGAGATTCTGCTGGATGGCATGTCTTACGTCGATCGTTTCGGCGGCGGCATCTCGCGCGTACAGCCGGGCCTCGACACGGTGCAGGAATACCGCATCGAGACGGCTGGATCGGGCGCCGCTTTCGACCGTCCATCCACCATTCAACTCGTCACCCGCAGCGGCACCAATCAGTTCCACGGCGGCGCATTCGAGACATTCCGCAACAACTACAGCGGTCTGGTGGCGCGCGCGACTCAGGACGGCAATACTCCGGCCAAACTAATTCGCAACGAGTTCGGCGGTTTTGTTGGCGGGCCGATCTATCGCAACAAGACGTTCTTCTTCTACGATCAGGAATTCCTAAGGCAGCGGCAGCAGGTCTTCCGTCAGACAGGTGTGCCCACCGACGCCATGTGGGGCGGCGATTTCAGCAATGCGGTGGATACTAGCGGCAACAAAATTACGATTTACAATCCGTACACCACCCAGGCAAATGGCAGCCGTTCGCCGTTTCCGGGGAACATTATTCCCACTAACCTTCTGAATTCGCAGATCCTGAATGGCTTCCGCAGCGTGAGTCCCCGTCCCAGCGGCACGAGCGCGGATGCGAATCCCTGGATTGGCAACAACTTCCAGACCTACTATCCGCTGAACACCAACACAAGCACCATCACGGGGCGCTTTGACCAAACCTTTTCGGAAAGAAACACGCTTAACGTTCGCTATACGCAAGCAAAATTCGACTTCGCGCAGACTGGCGGGCAGTACGGATTTCCGCCTCTAGGGGTGACTAACGGGCCTGGAACATCGAGCCGTAGGTCCGACGTATATAACGTCATCGCGCACTATACGCATGTGTTCACGCCTACGCTGGTAAACGATTTCCAGGCTTCGGCCAACCGCAGCGCCAACAGCCAGGGTACGGGAGCCGATAACGTCGATTGGGACGCAAGACTCGGCCTGCCAAATCCATTTGGCGCTACCGGCTGGCCCAGCGTATACACCGACGCATCCAACATGTTCTATAGCGGCGGGTGGGATTCGGATAACGCTAAAGCGCAAAATTTGACTCAGTACCAGATTGACGAGAGTGTTTCCTGGGTGAAAGGCAAGCACAGCATGCGATTCGGCTTCAAAGGACGCCAGGAGTTCAATAACGTTCGCGAACTGCAGCAGGCGCAGGGTTCGAACTCCTTTTCGAGCAACTGGACGGGCTTATACAACGCCGGAGCGCAAGATCTAACTCCCTTCACCGGTTCGGGCCTCGCCAGCCTGGAACTCGGTCTGCCTTCCTATCTTTCCAACCAATTCAATCGCGGCTATTTTTATTTCAAGCAGAAGGAGGTGGGATTCTACGGAGAGGATACCTGGAAAATAAGCCCGAAGCTGACTGTCAGCCTCGGCCTCCGCTATGAATTTTGGAGACCCTACAAAGAGAAGTACAACCGGATGGGGAACATCGACCTGACGGCTTTGACGCCAACCAACATGCAGGTGATCTTCCCGCAAACAACGACATTGAACACGGTTCCCGGGATTCCCTCCCCCGTTATCGATGCCTGGACTCAGCGCGGCCTGACAACAGTGGCCGCTAACACCACCGCGAGCTTCCCAAGTCTGCTTACACCTAATGTCTGGAACGACATCGCTCCCCATGCTTCCATCGCTTACCGCCTGACCGATAAGTGGGTGCTTCGCGGCGGATATGGCACTTATTTCTGGCCCATGCCGCTTTCGCAGCTTTTGCAGACCATGCGTTTGAATCCCCCGCTCAATCTCAAATACCAAAACGATCTGGACAGCTTGCAAGGCACGAATGGGGTCTATTCTTTGACCTCGGTTCCCGCGAATAGCGACGTGCTGGGCGCGGGCGGTTCCGCCACCGTGAGTCCTGGCGGCGTTAGCAGGTCGGCGCAGCCATTTCTGGCGTTGGATGTCAATAACTGGAATGACAATCGCATGCAGGAATGGACATTTACGATTGAACACGAACTTGCTTCCAATCTGCTGATGAAGCTGTCCTATACGGGCAACCATGGCAGCAACCTGCAGCAGAACTGGAGTTACAACGCTCCGCTTTCGGTTTACAATTACCGGCAGCAGAACGGCGTTCCCGGCCCAACGCTCAGCTACCTGCGCCAGTTCAACCCGAACTGGAACATGACGGGTGCGAACGGAGTTCTTCGCCACAACGGCTTCTCGAATAACAACTCCGTTCAAGCCGTGCTCGAGAAACGTTTGTCGCAGGGCCTGTCGTTCCAATTCTTCTACACTTTTACTCGTTCGCTGACTACCAATGACAGTGGTGGAGCCTCCTTTGGCGGGGCAAGCGGAATCAACGCTGTTGCCACTGGAAACGGGCCGCAGGGCGGCGGCACTTCCGGTGTCGTTCCTGCCGTGAACGAACTTCGGGGCGCGCCGAACGTCAGCGACGATGACCGGCTGCGCCTGCTCTATACGAACTCGAGCCAGGTGCCGGCACATCGCTTCACCTGGAGCGGCATCTATCAACTGCCGATCGGCCGCGGCAAGAAGTTCCTCAGCAATACCAATCGCGGGCTGGATGCCCTGGTGGGCGGCTGGCAGATCGCGTTCATAGGAACTTATGCCAATGGCTTCTGGATGGGCAATACTGCGACGGAGTACCAATTCCAGAACCCAACGCTTTCCTCCGATCAGCGGTTAACGATGAACATCTTTGGGCAGAACCAAATGCTCTGGTTCGCAGGAGACTTCGACTCGAGGCAAGCCAGCAATGTAGATGCATCGGCGCTTCAAGCGCTGGTGCCTATCGATCGGGGGGCCCGCAGCATTCACCCGCTCGGGAGTAGCTTCAACAATTTCATTCCGCAGACCCTGGCGAACGGCAGAACGGTTACCACCAACATCACCGATAATCTGAGTTGGAACGCTCGGAACTACATGCGCGGGCCAAAGTCATGGAACCAGGATGTGACATTGTTCAAATACTTCAACTTTACGGAAAGCGTAAGGTTGCGTATGAGCGGCGACTTCTTCAATGTGTTCAATCATCCGCTTCTGAATAACCCGAATCCGACAACCGGACTCATTAATTTGAGTTCGCAGCCAAATGCACCGCGCATCATTCAAATCGGCGCGCGCCTGGAGTTTTAGGAACGCGAGCGTTTTAGAAAAGCTAGAATCATCGTTTGCGCATTGGCATTGTTTTTCTACTCGCGCTTTTGTGCTGTCCGGCGTGGGCAGCGCCCGTCTCGCTTTCCGTCATTCGCCTGGACGATCTGGTGGTACCTGCAGACGTCCAGGCTTCTTCCTTGGCTAGCAATGCCGCTGCCGCCGAAGCAATTACCTGGCAGAACTTCTTTTCAAAATCTGATATTGATTGGCAGCTGATTCGCGGGCGCGTCGGTGTTCGCAATGGCGACCTGATCGTCACCGGCGCAGGCTCCACTCCGGTGATCTTGGCGCCATCACAACCGGCCATCGAGTGGAACCTTTATCGAGCTGTTGAAATCCGGATGTCGGCTACCGGAGGCCACGAAGTCAAGATCAAGATTGGGGATTTCGAAGCCCGGCATAAACTCGGCCCGCCTGGCCAATACAATGTGTATCGATTCGACGTGAATGTCGACGCTCCGAAAGGCAGCCGCACGTTTGGCATCATGCCCACCGATAGTTTGGACGCGCTGGCCGCCATCCACTCGATAAAGCTCATACCCAAGCCGGCGAGTTTTCCCAAGTCGTGGGGACGGAGTTATCTCGGCAAGAATGACGAGTACCGCAGCGCAATCTATCTGCACTCGCCTTCGACAATCACACTCTCGATCTCTGTATCCGCGGGAGCGCGGCTGCATCTTGGAATGGGCATTACTTCCAAGGACAATCCGGTCCGTTTTCGTGTCTCGGTCGAAGGCGATTCGCGCGATATTTACTCCGGTCAGGTCAGCGATGTTAACGCTTGGAGCGATGCCGAAGTAGACCTCTCCCGCTGGGCCGGACGCACTGTCAAACTGCAGTTGCACACAGAGTCGCCGGTAGAGGGAAACGTAGCTCTCTGGGCCAATCCGCTGGTGACGGTTCCAGCATCAGGCAAGAAAGCGGCGCCAAACATTCTGATTTACACTATCGATACTCTGCGCGCGGATCATGCCGGCGTCTACGGGTACTCGCGCGATACCACGCCGTTTCTCAAGAAGTTCGGCGCTTCCGGAATCGTTTTCGACGATTGCCAGGCCCAGGCGCCGTGGACCAAGCCTTCTATCGCCTCGTTGATGACGTCGCTTTATGCTTTCACTCACGGCATCATTTCAAATTCGGATACTATTCCGGCGGGCTCGGCGACTCTCGCTGCGCAGCTTCGAAAAGCACGCTACACAACGGCGAGTATCGTTTCCACTCCGTTCGTCGGAAAAGCGACGGGGCTGGAACGCGGCTTCGATTACCTGCTCGAGTATCCGGTGGTGTTGCGGCAGGTGGATAAGCGGACAGATGCCGGGACCGATTCCGCTGCGTTGAACCGGGTGGTGTTTCCGTGGCTCGACCGGCACCGTTCCGAACCTTTTTTCCTTTACGCGCACGCAACCGATCCGCATGCTCCGTATGATCCGCCCGCTCCTTACGACTCAGAGTTTGCCAACTCCTCGGAAGACGCGATCTTCAAGCGCGATTACGAACGGTTCCATTCACACCACGAATACGGCGGGGCCGCTGTTCTGAATCGCGCCATGTGCGCGAAGGCGGGAGTCAAGCCAGATGTTTTCATCCGGCGAGCGAAAGATCGCTACGACGGCGAAGTCTTGCACAACGACCGGAATTTTGAACTGCTGACCGGCAAGCTGAAGCAGCTTGGACTGCTCGACAACACGCTCATCGTTGTGCTCTCAGACCATGGCGAAGAGTTTTGGGATCACGGCTGGACCGGGCACGGGCAATCGGTATACAACGAGCTGACGCATTGCATGCTGACGATGTGGAACCCTGCGCTGTTAGGTTCTCCGCGCCATGTGAAGGAGCCGGTGCAACTGATCGATGTGATGCCCACGATTCTCGAACTCTTCGGTGTAGAGCCTCCACCGGTGATGGAGGGGCAGAGCTTGCTGCCGCTGATCCGGAACCGCCCATTCAAACGGAGAGGCCTGGTGATCTCTTCCAAATTTGCCGTGGTAAAGCCGCAAGGATTGGTACCGGAGAACTCCACCGACAGCTTCGCTATCATCGACGGCCGCTGGAAGTTTATCTATCGCAAACAAGCGTCTCCTAAACAGGCGGGGGCGGGCATCAAGAAAGTGGAGCTTTACGACCGGATCCACGACCGGGCCGAGCAGCACGACGTCGCCGCGCAGCATCCTGGGGAGGTGGAGGAAAAGACGTCGGAGCTCGCCCAATGGATTGCGGCCCAGAATAAAGTTCGCAGCCTGGTCGGTGAAAAAGGCACGTCGCCGCTCGACAAGGAGACGATTGAGCGCCTGCGCAGTCTCGGTTATCTAGGAGGCTCGGAGCCATAAAGCTTTCTTTCGTCTGCGTTGCGTTGCTGCTCGCCGTCTCGTGCCAGAGGCCCGGGAAGGAGCTGCAGCATTCAGGTTTAGTCGTTCTCGGCGTGGATGGAATGGATCCGGAATTCGTTGAACGGCACTGGGCGGATCTTCCAAATCTGAACCGGCTGCGCCGCGAGGGTTCGTTCTACCGATTGAGGACCACTATGCCGCCGCAGAGTCCGGTGGCGTGGTCCACTTTCATTACCGGCTTGCCGCCCGCGGAACACGGCATCTTCGACTTCGTTCATCGCGATCCGGCTACTCTTCAGGTGTTTTCTTCGATGGCGCGCACCGGTCCGGGACGCTGGAATCTTCCACTCGGACCTTACGTTCTTCCGCTTTCTGCTCCGCGCATCGTTTCCCAGCGCAAGGGAACGCCCTTCTGGCAAACACTGTGGGAACATGGCGTGCCCGTCACTGTGATAAGAATGCCGACCAATTATCCGCCAGTGCAAGCCGGTTACGCGCTGGCCGGAATGGGCACGCCCGATCTGCGGGGTACGCTTGGGACGTTCACGTTTTATACGGACAATGTGGAGGAACTCTCGCACGGCGTTTCTGGAGGCAGGATTGTGAAAGTGCATCTGGGTAACGGACATCTCGAGATTCCGGTGGATGGGCCACCCAACAATCTCCGGAAAGATGAGAAGTTTTCTGTTGTAAACCTGATCGTCGATGTGGATCGTGAAAATGCGGCAGCGCGGCTGCGAGTGGGCGAGACGGTCTTGATCTTGAAGCAGGGAGAATGGTCGGATTGGATTCCCGCCGATTTCCCGCTGATTCCACATCTGGCTTCCGCGCACGGCATGTTCCGCGTGTTTGCGAGACAGCTGCACCCAGGCTTTCAGCTCTATGTGTCGGCGGTGAATGCAGATCCTTTGCGGCCTGCTTTGCCCATTTCCGCACCTCCGTCCTGGAGCAGAACGGCCGCCCGAGAGACCGGCCGTTTCTTCACGCTTGGAACTCCGGAAGACACTTCGGCGCTGCGCAGTCACGCGCTCACTCATGGTGAATTCTTACAGCAAACCAGCCTGGTTTTCAAGGACGAACGCAAGTTGTTTCGCCAGTCGCTTCGCGACTTCGATGGCGGGTTCCTGTTTTTTTACTTCTCCTCCATCGATCAGAATTCGCATATTCTTTGGGGACGTTATGACGGCGAATTATTAAACGTCTATCGTGAGATCGACAAGTGCATCGGAGAAGCGAGAGCCAGGCTGCCCAACGTGGATCTGATCGTGATGTCCGATCACGGCTTTTCCACTTTCGATCGTGCCGCGAATCTGAATACGTGGCTGCAGCACCGTGGATATCTGACGCTGCAGACTGAGCCGGGCGACGGCACCGGCTTGAGCAGCATCGATTGGACGGCCACAGAAGCATACGCAGTGGGTCTGAACGGGCTGTATCTAAATGAGCAGGGCAGAGAAGCTCACGGCATTGTGAAACGCGGACTGGCTAGCGAAGCTACTCTGAACAATTTGCGTGAGCAGCTTCTTCAGTGGCGCGATCCTGTGACCGGCAAGCAAGTAGTTACCGCAGCTGCAAGAACCAAGCCAACGCCGGGCAATGCTGGAGTTGCTCCCGATCTGATTGTGGGGTACAACACGGGCTACCGGGCCTCCTGGCAAACCGGAGTGGGCGCCACCCCAGTAGCCGAACTCGAGGACAACACTGACGAATGGATCGCCGACCACTGCATCGATCCGAGCTTGGTTCCAGGAGTCCTGTTTCTGAGTAACAAGAAGTCTCTAAGTGAACCTCAGATAAGCGATATAACTTCTCTTATTTTGAAATACTTCAACTTCCAATAAGGCGGGCATACACGCTGCGGGCTGTCGGAATATCGGTAGTGCCTCTTACAATGGCGCGGCCGTCCGGAAAGACAGTAACATCGTATTTCGGCACGGACAAGCGTAAGGCGAAGTCGTTGACGCGTACTGCTCCCACTGATTGCAGGCGCAGCGCCAACTCGGGCAGGTTGACGCGCTTGCCTTGGACGTGCAGTTGCACAGCATTGCTCCCGCAAAGGCTCACTGGAGTGTGGGAGGTACGCTCCAGGAATTCGAAGTGCCGGTGAACGCAGGTCTCGCATTCTGGGTCGCGCATGCCTGCCGATACAGTCTTGTGGCTGCCTTGCCAGACGTCGAAGGTCTGCAGGCGGCTTTCAAAATCGGCCCAGCCGGTCAGTAGGCGCATCGCCGCGGCCACCTGCAGTGCTCCCACGGTGGCGGTCGTGGCCGCAAGCACTCCGTTGACGTCGCAGGTGGGGTGACTTCCTTCGGGACCATCCGGGTATACACAGCGGAAGCACGGACCGCGAGTGGGATCGACCGGCATCACGACGCCATAACTCCCGACCGCTGCACCGTAGACCCAGGGAATGCCAAGCTTCACGGCCACATCGTTCATCAGAAAGCGGGTCTCGAAGTTGTCCGTACCATCGAGGATCAGGTCACAGCCGGCCGCGAGGTCTTCAGCATTCTCCGGGGTGAAATCAAGCACAAAAGGCTCAACAGTGACTTCTTGATTGAGTTCCCGAAGGCGTCTTTCGGCGCCAATCGCCTTGGGTATTTCGTCGCGCGCGTCTTGTTCGGTAAACAGCCACTGGCGTTGCAGATTCGAGAACTCGACCGTGTCTCGATCGACGATACGAAGCCGCCCAATGCCGGCTCGAGTTAATGCCTCGGCTTGCAGACTGCCGAGAGCGCCGCAGCCGAGGACACAAACTGTAGCGTCGCGAATCTTTTCCTGGCCTTCGCGCCCGATGGGAGGAAACAGGATCTGCCGTGAGTAACGGGCACCTGCTTCACGTGGCTCAGGCGGCTGCATCATTACTATAGTAAGGGTGCAATGAAGCTTAGGGCCGCTCAGGGCAAGCTCAAGATCGAGCACAGCATCATCGATAAGCTTCGGCCGGTGTTGGAGACCCTACTGAAGCAGACGGCCGAGATCCGTTCGGTTATTCCGGGCGTTATTCGCCCGGTTAGGAATGCGCGCGGCGAACCGTCTATCCGCATCACGGTTCCCACCACAAACGGGTGGAAAGCCATTGCGCTAAGTGCCGGAGCCCGGCAGGAACTGTTTATCAGCACTACCCTGACTCGCGAGATGCTGGAACGCGCCATCGCCGAGGCTCTGCGTGGCTAAGTTCCTCCTGATCTTCGCCTTTAACACCGCTTTTTGGGGACAGACCCCATTTCGAAAACCCACGTTTGGTGCGGATATCGCTCCTATCCTTTATAAGAGTTGCGCCCCCTGCCATCACGAGGGTGGGATCGGACCTTTCCCGCTGACTTCTTACGATGAGGTTCGGAGACATGCCGCGCAGATAGCCGACGTGACAGCACGCCGGTACATGCCGCCGTGGCCTCCGCAGCAGGGTTATGGGGAGTTCAAGGGCGACCGGCATTTAACGCGGGACCAAATCGCCACGATTGCGGCTTGGGTAAAGGCCGGGAAACCGCGTGGCAACCCGGCGAAGGAGCCGCCCGGGCCGGTTTTTCACGACGAGTGGCAGATGGGCAAGCCGGATCTGGTGTTGCGCATGCCCCAGGCTTTCCGCCTGCCCGCGTCCGGACCCGATCTCTTCCGGAACTTCATCATTCCGAGCACCGTCACTGGAACGCGATGGGTTCGCGGATTCGAGCTCAGGCTGAATTCGAAGGGCGCGGTTCATCATGCCAATGTGGTCCTCGACCGGACACAGTCTCTGCGCCGCCGCGACGGAGTGGACGGGAAGCCGGGCTTTCCAGGCATGGACGTGGTGACGGAAGCGGCGGCCAACGAATTCGATCCCGATTCGCACTTTCTATTTTGGAAGCCCGCCACGGTTTTGGCTCCCGAGCCGGATGATCTCAGCTGGCGTCTCGATCCGGGTACGGACCTGATTCTCAACCTGCACTTGCAGCCTACCGGCAAGGAGGAGAGCATCCAAGCCGAGATCGCGCTGTATTTCGGTTCGAACCCACCTACGAAATTTCCAATGCTGGTGCAGTTGGAGCACGACGGTGCGTTACGCATCCCGCCGGGCGACCGTTCTTTTGCCGTGACCGACGATTTGGTGCTACCGGTGGATGTTGACGTGTTGGCCATCTATCCGCATGCACACTACCTCGGCAAGACAATCGAGGCATGGGCGACGCTGCCGGATGGGAAGCGCCGGCCGCTAATCCGGATTCTCGACTGGGATATCAACTGGCAGGCGACCTATGAATACAAGCAGCCGGTTCATTTGCCGCGGGGTACCCGGGTTGCGATGCGAATCACCTACGACAATTCCGATTCGAACCCACGGAATCCGAACCATCCGCCGAAGCTGGTCGTCAACGGCGACCGCAGCCAAGACGAGATGGGCCATGTCTGGCTCCAGGTGCTACCGAAGGCGGATGCCAGCGGGGACGATCCTCGATGGGCGCTGCAGGAAGCGGTGATGCGGCACCGTCTGGAGAAGTATCCGCATGATTTCCTGGCCGAGTACAATCTGGGCGCGTTCCTGCAATCCCGCAACCGGCTGGACGAAGCCCTAGCGGCTTACCGTTTTGCGATTCGAACCCAACCGGATAGTGCAGCAGCTCACAATAGTGCTGGCGGAGTGCTTCTGGAGCAGGGCCAACTGTCGGCGGCCATCGGCGAATTCCGCGCAGCTCTGGCGTCCGACGATGGCTATTTGAATGCCCGATATAATTTTGCACGCGCTTTGGCATTCCAGGGTGAGCTAGCCGAGGCGACCGCTGAGTATCAGATCTTTCTGAAGGACAGGCCAGACGATTCCGAGGCGCATGCTGGACTCGCCACGCTCTTTTTCCGACAGAAGAATCTGGCGGAAGCGTTGCGGCACTTCCAGATTGCCGCCCGGCTGAATCCGGCTAATGCCCAACTGCAGGCAAATCTTGGCGCCATCCTCGCCATGACTGGCAATTTGCCGGAGGCGGTCCAAGCGTTTGAAACCGCTCTGCGGCTAGATCCGGAAAACGAAGAAGCACTCAAGAATCTGGCGCGCGCCCAATTGGATCTAAGCCGCAGCCGCTAAGAGGGGTATATCCATGGTGATACTCATCGAGAGTTTTAGAAAATCTTTATTATCAATTATTTACATGGGGTCTGTCCCCGTTTTGAGCAGTCCTCGTTCTGAGCAGGCTGGATCCGGCTAATGCCCAACTGCAGGCAAATCTTGGCGCCATCCTCGCCATGACGGGGAATTTGCCGGAGGCGGTCCAGGAGTTTGAAACAGCTCTGCGGCTGGATAGGGAAAACCAACAAGCACGCAAGAACCTGGCGCGCGCTCAACTAGACTTGCGCCGCACTAAGTGACGAACTATTGAACCGGAGGCGCCTGCCGGAGTTTGTCCAGAATTGCCCGGCCTTCTTCTTTCTTCCCGGTTGCCATTAGGGTCTGGCCGAGGAGGTAGTTGGCCTGGTGGTTATTCGGATCGATGGCGATGGCGCGTCGTAAAATACCTTCGGCATTCGCCCAGTTAGACTTTTTGAAGTAGCATTTGCCCAACACGATGTAGGGACCGCTATATTCGGGGTTCAGCCAGACCGCGCGCTGTAAGTGAGGAATTGCCTCGTCCCACTTTTCCTGACGGCTGAGGGCCTCTCCCAGACGATACCAGGCCTTTGCCAGATTCGGGTTCAGGGATAGTTCCTGGCGCAGGTCCGCGATTCCCTCTTCCACGCGGCCGCGAAACAGGGCAATTTCGGCCAGGAGAAAGTGCGCCTCGGGCAACTTTGGGTCTAACGCAATTACGGTCTCCAACTCCCGTGCCGCCTGATCGTCGTAGTCTTTCTTCAACATCATCTGAGCAGCCATCAGGCACCCGGCCGCGCTTTCCGGTTGCAAGCCGAATAAGCGGGCAAATGCCTCCGCGGATTTCTGAGGGCGATTTACTTGCAAGTAAGCATAACCCAACATATACAAAGACTCATTCGATGGAGGCGCTTTCTCCAGCCACGGGATTGCTTTTGGCGCCTGGGAAAGCATGAAATAGCTCTGCCCGAGCGTAAGAACCGCCTGACTGAAGAGCGGCGCGGTCTTCCCTTCTCGAGGGATTGCATGTTCTAACACCGAAACGGCTTCGGTGAAATGATGAGATTTGTAAAGATCGAGACCGCGCTCAATGGTGTTGTGCTGCGGTTCAGCAACGAAGATGAACAAAAAGCCGACAAAACTGATAAAAAACATTGGCAAATACCTAGAATGGGAGCCACCATAGACGGCTGCTGGCCGTACTACTCAGGCAAAGAAATTTCTATAAATACTATTTTACTTTCGCTTTAGATGGATTACACTACATCCAGGTGTGAGTTGAAGCTCTGCCGCGCTATGGCGCAGAGCCGGTTTCTGCTTTTCAAGGAGAAGTTATGGTTAGTCTACGCAAGGGATGGTTGACGTCCCTATTTATTTTGTCCGCCGCGCTTATGCTCCTTTCGAGCGCTGCGAACGCCCAGCAAATTTTTGGGCGGATTTTTGGAACGGTCACCGATGCTACTGGCGCTGCCGTTCAAAACGCAAAAGTTACCATCACGGACCGGGACAAAGGCACGCAATTCGTGGTTCCCACGAATGAGTCCGGTAACTATGAGAAGGGCCAACTGATTCCCGGCACTTACCAGGTAACTGTCGAATCGCCCGGGTTCGCCAAACAGTCTTTCAAGAATATAACTGTGCTGGTGAATTCAGCGCCGCGCGTGGACGCTGCCCTGAATCCCGGGAATGTAACTGAGACGGTCGAGGTCACCGCGGCCGCTCCGACGCTGCAGGCCGATCGGGCGGATGTGCAGACTAGTTTTACCAGTCAGCAATTGATCGAGCTTCCCAGCCTGGGTCGGAATGCCCAAAACTATGAATTGCTGGCGCCGGGAACGTCGCGTATCGGTTTTGCCCATGCGTCGAGCGAAGATCCGCAGGGCAGCGCACAGATTCAGGTAAACGGGCAGCATTTCAGCAGCACCGGTTACGACCTGGACGGAACTGTGAACCAGGATCCGATCCTTGGAATTGTCGTCATCAATCCGAACATCGATTCGCTGGGCGAGCAGAAGATCATGACCCAGACCTACGATGCTGAGTTCGGTTATGTAGCGGCTGGCATGGTGAACTCTTCCACCAAGTCGGGCACCAATGACTTTCACTTCACTGCGTTCGAATATCTCCAGAATAATTCGCCGGGGTTTACCTCCTTTGCACGCGACCCGTTCGCCGAGCCAAACGGGGCGCCGCCTTTCAAGTTAAACCGGTTCGGCGGTTCCCTCGGCGGCAAAATCATCAAAGACAAGCTCTTCTATTTTGCGGACGCGGAATTACTCCGGCAGATTTTTACGGGAGCCGTTCAGACAAATGTTCCTACGATGGGGGCTAGGACGGGAGACTTCAGCGAATATCTGAGAGCGAATGCCGCCAACCAAATCTTTGACCCAACCACGGGAAATCAAACAACCGGAGTGGGACGGCAGCCATTCGCAGGGAATATCATTCCGGTAAACAGGCAAAGCCAGCAAGCATTGAATCTCATCAATACATACTTTCCTATACCCAACCTCACGCCCTCCGATCCGCTCCTGCCAAACTATGCAGCAACCGGAAATGGGGTGCGAAATGCGAATAAGTGGGACGTCCGGACCGACTACTTCCTGAATGATAGGACCACCTTCTTCGGGCGCTACAGCAATCATCAATTCGACCAGAGTGCTCCTGGAGCATTCGGTTCACTAGCGGGCGGTCCGGCATTCAACAACGTTACTTTCGCAGGAAATTCGTTTGCGCGCAATCAAAGCATTGCAATCGGGACTACGCACACTTTCAATGCGACTAACGTTAATGAATTCCGGTTTGGCTACATGAAGTACTATGTTCAAACCTCGCCGAATGGTGTCGGTACCGCACCGGCTCAGGCGGCAGGAATTCCCGGCTTGAACTTGGATGATTTCTATACCTCGGGACTGCCGTATTTCTCTTTCCAAAACTCCACCGGAGGAAACTTGACGGGTTTGGGTTACGGGCTAGGTATAAACTCCTGCAACTGTCCGCTGACTGAGAGTGAGGGGCAGTATCAGTTCACGGACAACTTTACAAAGATTGCTGGAAATCACTCCATCAAGTTCGGTGCCGATATCCGTTACGCGAAGAATTTACGGGTACCGAGCGATGCTCACCGAGCGGGCGAGTTGACGTTCAATCTGGGACGTACCGGGCAGGTATTGACGCCCGGCGGCGCACCGCAAGGCGGGCTGAGTTTCGCCACCTTCCTGTTAGGCGATGTGACAAACTTCTCGCGTTACGTCAGCACCAGCACTAATGCTGCCGAACATCAGCGCCGCTGGTTTTTCTATGGCCAGGACTCCTGGCGCGCGACGAACAAGTTGACTATCAATTGGGGATTGCGTTGGGAACTGGTTTTCCCCGAAGAGGTAAATGGCGCGGCGAATGGCGCGCAGCTCGACCTTCGCACGGGTCTAATTAATGTGTTCGGGATTGGAAACGTGGGCGTGCATGGCGTGCAGAGCATGAATTACGCAAATCTTGCGCCGAGGCTGGGGATTGCCTATCAGGTAACTCCCAAAACAGTCATTCGAGCGGGCTACGGCTGGTCGTACGGCCTGGGCACATTCGGCGCGACCTTCGGTCACAATGTGACACAGAATCCGCCGGTGTTGAGCAGCCAAAATTTGACTGCGCCAACGGCTTTCAGCAGCGTGTTTAGTCTAGCCAATGGGCCTGCTGCTCCTGCGACGATTACAGTTCCAAACTCAGGACAATTTCTGCTGCCGGACGGCATCAGCGGTAAAGCTCGTCCTCTGGATGTGAGGCTGCCACGGGCCGAGGCTTACAATTTGACTGTGGAGCACCAGCTTGGCTCCGCAACCTCTCTATCGGTCGGTTACGTCGGAAACGTCGGCCGCCACGTAGGCGCAGGCTCCGGGGACGGATACAACATAAATGTCAATCAAGCCGCCTTTGTTCCCGGAGTAGCTAGCCAGGACGTCCGCAAACCGTACTATGCGGCGTATGGATGGACTCAAGGTATCGACCTCTACTGCATGTGCAACACGAGCTATTACAGCTCGCTGCAGGTTCAACTGAAGAGATCGTTCAAAGGCGGATACGCTACGCAAGTTAGCTACACCTATCAATCTGCGGTCTCCGATGCCGCTGACCCTTACACGTTGCTGTACAACAGGCCGCTGGGACGCGGCCGCGAAAATTCAATTCCCAACCATGGGCTGACAATCGCCCAAAACTTCAATATCCCGTTCGGCCGCGGACGTACTTACGGCAACAATGCTAATCGGTTTGTCGACATTGTTCTCGGCGGATGGAATTTAAGCGGCGTGACCAGCTTCTACAGCGGTTTACCTTTCACTCCGAATCTCACGAACGTTGATAACCGGCCCGACGTGGGCCCGGGCAATCGGCCGGACGTGGGCTCAGGGAGCGCGTATGCAACGAATCAGAGCCGCGATCAATGGCTGAATGTCGGGGCTGGAAACAGTATCAGCAGCGCTTTCGCAATACCGGCCGCTAATACTTATGGCAACTACGGATTCAATACGCTTCGCGGACCGATCTTCATCAATCAGGATGTGAACCTGTCGAAGAGCTTTTCTCTGACGGAACGCCTAAAGTGGCAAATTCGGGCCGAGGGCTACAACATCTTCAATCACACGAATTTGGGTCTTCCGAATACGAATGTGAACGGGTCCGGGGCGGGGCAGATCACAGCCATTTCGTTCGGTTCGCAGATGCGACGCTTACAGTTCGCGATGCGGCTGGATTTCTGACGCAAAGACCCAATACAGCCTAACAAGAAGGGGGTAGCTTCGGCTGCTCCCTTTTTCTATTTCTCGGCCAGACCTTTGCCTTCAATCACTGTTATCACACGGTTTACGCTAGCGCCAGAAATCTTATCGACAATTCCGCTGGGCCATTGAATTTCCAGATCCACCTGGGTAGCTTTTGCGAGTCCGAAGTGGACGCGCAGGTCGCTTTGCGAGATATAGCTGCCTCCGCTGCGCACCTCGTCCATCTGCGGATGCTCACCTTCCGGGCGGCAGTAGATGCGCGCTCCGATTCCCGAGCGATTCGACTTTGTTCCGATTGCCTTGATTTTGATCCAGTTGTTTTTTAGGGTGCTGTCGCAGCGCAGCAGCTGCGGGACATCGTTGACGCAGTTCACCACGATGTCCAGATCGCCGTCGTTGTCGAAGTCTCCGATGGCGCAGCCACGGCCGGCTACCGGTTCCATGATTCCGGGTCCGGCCTCGGTCGACACGTCTTCGAACTTGCCCTTGCCGTTGTTTCGATAGAGCACTTTGCGCTCGCGGTAGCCGGACTCGCTCTCTTTCTCGCGCACTTCGGGATAGACATGGCCGTTGCAGGTGAGGATGTCGGGCCATCCGTCGTTGTTGAAATCGAAGAAGGAGGCGCCCCAGCCGAGAAAGCGGGTGTTGCGGCCCAAGCCTGATTGGAAAGTCATATCTTCAAAATTGTTGTTGCCGAGATTGCGGTAGAGGCTGGAGGTATCGCCAGCGAAGTTCGTTTTGAAGATTGCCAGGCGTCCATCGCCGAATGCATCCGCGGCCGAAACGCCCATGCCGGCCTGGGTCTTGCCGTCCGCCCCGAAGGCGACGCCCGCTTCCAGGCCGATATCGGTGAATGTGCCGTCGTGATTGTTCTTGAAGAGCGCGGAGGGCGCGGAATCGTCGGCGACGTAGATGTCGGGCCAGCCATCGTTATCGAAATCGCCAACCAGTACGCCCAGGCCATAAGTGCCCTGTTTCTTCAGAATGCCTGCCTTCTCCGAGACATCGGTGAATGTGCCGTCGCCATTGTTATGGAACAGGATGTCTTTGGCGCCTTGAAGTCCGGGAGGGCCGCAGGCGACGGTCAAGCCTTCATAGAGGCACGGGCCGCTCTCGGGCAGCGGCGCAGTCTTGGGATCGAAATCGATGTAGTTCGCGACGTAAAGATCGAGGTGGCCGTCGCGATCGTAATCGAGAAAAGCGCATCCCGTGTTCCAGCGCTTGAGGCCAGTTGTGGTGCGTGTTGTGACACCGGCTTTCGCAGCGACGTCGGTGAACGTGCCGTTACCGTTATTCCGGTAGAGAGCGCAGTCTCCCCAGTAAGTCACGAAGAGGTCAACGTGGCCGTCATTGTCGAAGTCGCCAGCGCAGACGCCTTGGCCCCAGCCGGTTCGCGCTAGTCCGGACTTCAGTGTGACATCGGTAAAGGTGCAGTCGCGGTTGTTCTTATAGAGTCGGCTGACCGGTTCGTGGCCCTTCGCATAGTTGGCTTCAAAGCGGGTTCCGTTCACGAAGAAGATATCGAGCCAGCCGTCGTCATCGTAATCGATGAAGGCGACTCCGCAGCCGGTGGTTTCCAGCAGATATTTGTTGCTCGATTCCGCACCGAAAATCGTTCTGGCATGAAGGCCGGCTTCGCGGGCGGTGTTAACGAATTGGACGCCAAGAGGGGCGGCCTGCAAGAGTTGATCTACAGAGAAGACCGGAAGCGAGGCACACAGAGAACGGATGAAAGATCTGCGGGAAGCCATGAAGCACGCAAAATGAAGAGGTGACGCCTCTACTAGGCTAACTGCTTCCCTTTCAGCCAGCTTGGGCTAGGCTGCCGATAGAGTTTTGGGGGCGATTGCGGGTCGTCCTGGCGGGGAAATGGCTAGTTTTCTATCGTATTTTTGTTCTAGAGCGGCGATCCAATCTTTTTCACCACAGGGCCGAGAGCCTGCGGCAGCTCGGCGGATTGCGGCGTTGGCTGTAGCGTCTGGAACACGAAGGAAAATTCGCCAGTCGGAGGTGGAGAAGCACTTTCTGGTCTTTACGGCGGCGAGGCGAATGCGCGGGTTGGGCTGGCCAGTCAGGTGGCATTTGGCGGAGGAGAACAGAAACTCGTCCGGTTGATTGACCAGACCTGCTGTCTTGGGATTGAGTTCCACATAGCGGAGCGCTTCCCAGTAATGCTTTTCATCGAGAGGAGACGAGTGATAGCGGTTCTGGAATAGATGGCCGGTGCGTTCGTGCTTCCGGTTGAAAACTACTGCCCACCAGGTGTGGACGCGCTGGAAGAGCCGGGCGAGACCCTTCGGGGTAGTTGGAGTGAGCAGCCAGTGGACATGATTGTTCATCAGGCAGAACCCGTGCACCGAGACTTTTTCTTCCTCAGCTACTTTGGCGAATCGCTTTAAATATTTATTTTTCTCGTAGCCGCTGTGGAAGATGCGCTTCCGGTTGACGCCGCGAGCTACGACGTGATGCACAACGTTTTGTACTACGAATCGGGGTAATCGGGCCATTGGGAGAGCAGTCCGCGTCTGCTTAAAAAGTAAGTGCGGAAGGCGAACAGCTTCTCTCCTGAAATTGGGGTCTGTCCCCCAAAAAATTGGGGTCTGTCCCCGAAATCGGGAAGATTGAGCGGGAGACGGCAGCAGCAATGTTTTTAGCTAGCGCTGGCTTCGGCGTGCGCTGCTGGTGTTGGAAGGAAACAGCCGTGGATCGCGCAGCGCTTGCGTGGCTTTGCGGCCTTGTTCGCTAGTCGGGTTGCTGTGGACCAAGGCCCGCAATTCCTGGATCGCGCGAGATCGCTGGCCGTCCTTTGCCAGGGCGACGCCTTTCATGTAACGGGCGTCGGGTGTCTTCGGATTACTCGGATAGCGCTCCAGCACCGCATCGAACGCGGAAACGGCAGCTTTGTAGTCACTCCGGTTGTAGCTAATTTCACCCAAGTAGTATTGAGCGTTTGCAGCCAACTCCGTATTAGGGAAGAATTGCAGATACTGCTGATACTCCTGAGCGGCAAGATCGACGTTACCTGCCTGCTGGTCTTTGCGGGCATTGGTGTAAGTAGTTTCAGCGCTCATGCCGGGCGGCGGTGTTGCGCTGGCGCCAGCCGATTTCGGCTCGGCTCCAGCTGGATTAGAACCAGTGGGAGCAGGTCCGGTTGGGCTGGCGCCTGGCGCCGGCGGCGGATTCTGCATAATCTGCAGCTGATTCTTGAGATCCGTCATTTTAGCGTCCATGCGTTCGAGCCGGGCTGTCATATCGGTCAGCGTTTCACGGAGCGCGCGGGTATCGTCGCCCATGGCATCGACCCGGGTGTTGAGATTATTGACGGGAGTAAGTGAACGCGAAAGAGCGCCACTTAGATTCTCCTGGAGAGTAGCCACCTGATCGGCGGTGTGACGCGAATCGTTCTGGATGGCTTGCAGTGTTCCAGTAAGAATATCGAGCTTCGAGTTAATTCGCTGCTGCATGGCCTCGAGTTTTGCCTCGAGATCGCGCTGCAGATTAACGATATCTTTGTTTACTGCGAAGGAGAATCCCGAGAACGAGAGACCAAGAAGAGCGATGCGAAGGAATTTCATGGGAAGGAGCACCTCGAGGGAGAGGACGATAGACATCGTCCCCTGTTTATAACTTCAGTTTAGGGACCTACTGACCGGCCGAGAAGTGTGCGCGCCGATTCCGGGCGTAGCAGTCTTCGGTGGCATCAGTGCAGATAGGACGTTCTTTTCCATAGCTGACTGTCTTCAGCTTATCGCCGGGAATGCCCATTCCGACGAGGGCATCACGGACGGCGGCGGCGCGCCGGTCTCCCAGGCCAATGTTGTATTCGGCTGAACCGCGCTCATCACAGTGGCCCTCAATGGTCACGGAAAAATTCATATCCATCCCGAGAATGGTCTTCAGCGCAGTTGCATCGGCCTGCAGAATGGAGCGATCTTCGGAACGGATATCGCTTTTGTCGTAGTCGAAGTGAATATCCTGCACCTGCTTGGCCAGCATTTCCGCCGCAGTCATGGAATTTTCAGCAGGCGGCGGCGGAGGTGGCGGGGCAGCGGCTACCGTCACGGTAGCATCGCCCTCAATTGTGCCACCAGCACCGGTGGCGGTCAGATGATAAGTGGTAGTGGCGGTTGGATTGACGGAACGGCGTCCGTCTGGGCTCACTTGCCCAATGCCTTCAATCTGCACGTTGTTTGCCTCCGTTACCGACCAACGCAGAGAAGAACTTTGACCAGCACTGATGCTGCTGGGTTCCGCCGAAAAGAAGTTGATGACCGGTTTTGCTGCGGGCGCAGGAGCGGGAGCAGGTGGCGGCGGTGGCGGCGGGACTTTCTTCTTACACCCGGCCGCGGAGACGAGCAAGATCGCCGATATCGTGAGCAGCGTCGCTCTTCGTTTATACATAAAAATGTCCAATTCTCCAGGAAAGGGCAAAGTTTTTAAGTTACAAGCTTACTTGTTACTTTACTTCACTGTTCAGCATTTACCCAAAAAGGTTTCTCATTATTCCCGGACTGTGTGAGTTGATGCTTACCTGCGCCATCGGCATTCATTACCCAAATCTGGGAGCGCCTTCCGCGCTTAGAGGCGTACACAATATGCGCGCCATCCGGAGCCCAGCTGGGATTCTCGTTCCGCCCTTCGTTGGCGGTCAACTGCACGGTTTGGCGAGAGAAAACATCCATGGCAAAAATGTTGTAATTGCCAGGTTCAAAACCTTTGGTCCAGGCAAAAGCGATATGGCTGCCGTCGGGCGCCCAGGCCGGATTTGTAGCCTCGCCGGTTCCCGCAGACAATCGACGAACATCGGTTCCTTCCAAACTCATCTGATAGATCTGAGGCAATCCAGAGCGGCCGGAGACATCAACCAGGTCCGCGCCAGTTTTGGGATTGATTTTGGCTTCGACTTCGATGGCCCCCGAAGCTGTAAAGCGATGGAGACCGCTGCCGTCAATGTTCGCCATATAAAGCTGGGCCGGTCCACCGCTAGCGGTAGACGAGAACACGACCCGCTTCGAATCGGGCGTAAATGTCACGAACGAGTTCAGGGATGCGCGCTGATTATAGAAGGGCAGCTTGCGTCCGGAGGCAAGAGAGAAGATCTGTACCGCAGGTTGACCGCTCGCGTAAGTGGTGAACGCGACCATCCTGCCGTCAGGCGAAGCAGAGGGGAAGGTGGTGATGGAGCCATAGCGGGTGAGTTGCCGCTGGTCCGTTCCGTCCCAGTTCATGACCCAGATTTCCTTGCTTCCAGAACGATCGGAGACGAAGACAATCCGGGTCCCGACGAGGCTTTTACCGCCGAACTGCGCCAGGATGTCGGCCGCGTAGCGATGCCCGGCGTCTATCGCGCCTTTTTCATCGAGTGACGCGGTGTAAACCTTGCCGAAGACTTGCGCCTGTTGAAGCGAGGGCAGATTGGGCGCGGTGCTGTAAAGCCAGCCGAAGACGACAAATTGCCCGTCAGTATCGGCTCCGTACCCCATGCCGAGATAGTTGCTGGAAACGGGCGGAAGGCTCCAATCGGTCAGGCGCTTGCCCTCGACCTTTACGGCTCCGGGCGTGGAAGGCGCCACACCGGCGATCAGATCGGAGGGCTGTTGGGGTATCTGGACCGGGTAAAGAGTACGGGGAACAAAGTTCACGGCCGGCGAATTAGCAATGTCATTCGCAACAGTGCTACTAAATACGCCAACCAGTGAACTGGCAGCGCCGGCAGCGCGGAAATCGGGAACCGCGATGTGAGGCTTGCCGGGATTCTTATCCACCTGCACATTGATCTGCTGGGCGGACAGACTGGCATCCGCATTCAGCCAAACCAGACTGGCGCAGGCAAAAAGGAGAGTTGAGGTAAAAAATCGCATCAGCGTAGATTGAATGTGAACTGGGCCGTGATGGAAGACTCGGTAATTTGAGGTGGCAGCTGAGGCAGTGGGTTCGATTGGAAAACGGCGCGCAGAGCCGTATTGTCAATGGTATAGTTACCGCTCGACTGAGTTATTCTCGGGTCGCGAACACTGCCGTCGCGCATAATCGTAAAACCGACCACCGCAGGTGACTGCTGCGAGCGCTGGTCGAGACCATTAGTGTTCCAGTTTTGGGCGATGCGCTGGCGGATGAGTTCGGCGTACCAACCCAGGCGATTGTCTCCGAGCGGCGTGTTTGGGCCTACACCCACCTGACCGGCTCCGGCGGCCGCATCGTACATGGGGTTGGACACCGCCGGACGCGACCGGCTGTAGACCTGATTCTGCGGAGCGGGCTGCTGGTACTGCTGCTGCTTGGTGGGGTGCGGCGCTTCCCGCTTCACCTTGTCTGGGATTTCGATCGCAGTTTTGTCGGGTGGCGGTGGAGTTTGCTTTTGCGCTTCCTGTTTGGCCGGAGCAACCGGCACCATCGATTGGGAATCACTAGCAACCGGATTCGGCGGCGCTTGCTGCTGGGGTATTGGAATACTATGGACGCTCGATACGGCGTAAGCCGGGCCACCGGCTGGATCGATGTCGCCGAGAGTATCGCGGTGACGGTTCATCCAAAACCAGCCGAAGAATACGAGGCCGAGGACGGTGGCGTGTATGACCAGAGCGCCCAGGAACGGAAATGCCAGCGGATCGCGTTGGTCGAGTATGTCGGCGCGCTGGTACATAGCGAAGACTTAGCGGCGCTGGCGGGCGGCGGTGTCGACGGGGGCCGTTACCATGCGCACCTCGAATTTCGCCTCGCCCAATTCGGCCACCACTTGCGCGATGGGGTCCCAGGGAGTTTCTTTGTCGGCCCGTACGTAAACCGCGGTCGCATTCTGGAAACGCTGCCGGATGCCTTGGGCCAGCAGGTTGATATTCACCGGCTTTTCATTGAGGAATGATTCGCCGGTTTTGCTGACACTGACTACCGGGAGATCTTGCGAGGTGTTCTGTACGCGGCGGACACGGGGCACCTGTATGTCGAGACCGAACTCCATAACGTTGGCCGTGATCATGAAGATGATGAGCAGGACCAACACGACGTCGACAAGAGGAACAATGTTGATCTCGGAGACGGGAGTAGGGCCTCCGAAGCGGCGTCCGCGGCGACCTCCCGAGCTGCTTCCGAATGAAAATGCCATATTCGTTCAATACCCGTGCCGCTTAGCCGCCGAAATCACGGTCTGCGACGTTTTGAAATTCGATGGCGAAATCCTCCATTCGCGTTCCGATCTCACGAATGCGTGCGCCATAGATGTTATAGAAGATGGCAGCCGGAATAGCAGCGGCCAAGCCAATCGCGGTTGTAATGAGAGCTTCCGAAATGCCGGGGGCGACGGCGCGGAGACTGGCGCTTCCCGCGTTTCCTAAACCTTGAAAGGCGTCGATGATGCCCCAAACGGTCCCGAACAATCCGATAAAGGGCGAGATGGAGGCAACGGTCGCAAGCCAGCTCATGTTCTGCTCCAACTTCGTTACCTCCTCGCTGATACCTAGTTGTAGACTGCGCTCGACCGCCGGCTTGTTCACCAGAGAGCCGCGATGTTTCAACTGCCGGTCGATTTCGCCGTAGCCGAATTCAAAGACTGCGGCCAGGGGAGCTGTGGAAAACTGTTCACTCGCCATGGCGACCGCCTGCAGACTGCTGGCCTTGCGGAAGGCGCGGAGAAAATTCCTATTGCCGCTGCGCGCCCGGCCAAAGACGCTGCTCTTCGAGACCACTATGGTCCAGGAGAGTAGGGAGAAGATGATAAGAATTGCGATGATGGCCAGGGGAACGGGGCGCAGGTTTAGGAGCAGATCCCAAAGACTAAGGTCTGCGAGCAGGATCGCTACGAGCAATATGGACGTGTCCTCTCATTTCGGGCGGGCTTAAAGAAGCCAGGCGATGCTTTGCCTTTCATTATAGAGACCAAGTGCAATATGGCTCTCATGGGCTACCACCAGTAAACCAGGATTTCGAGGATCGCGCATCCTGCCAAGCCCGGGTTTCTTCAGCTTCGTCTGAAAGCTGGGAAATCGGTCGAAGCAGGGGAGCCTGGCAGTATTAATACGGACTCTCAACAAACTGGTCTCAAATGTATCTAAGTTCTTTATTATGAATAACTAAAATGGGGACAGACCCCGTTTTTTGGGCTGTTTCTTGAGGCCGAAGGCTCGGATTGCCCCAAACAGCTTTGCCGCCTTTGCCACTCTTCCAACACTTGCAAATCAGCTTGGAGCAGGACAGAATGAGGCATTAGTATTTACTCAGAACTAATTGAATCGAATTGTATTTAAGTCCAATATTAGCAATAACATAAATGGGGACAGACCCCATTTTTTGGAAAGCTTTTCAGAGGCTCGGGCCGAGCAAAAAAATGCGCAAAAATGCAAGACTTTTTCCGCATTTTCGATTTAGCTTAGAGATCTGTCATCCAGTTTTCAATTCCCGGCAGGTCGGCTACTTGCAGGAATGCTTTGTCATTGGTTATAAGGACTGCCCCGCGTGCAACCGCTTGAGCTGCGATCTGCATATCGAGTGCTCCCAAGGTTCTGCCCGCAGCCTCTTGCTTTGCCCTTAGCCTTCCATAAGCTGCCGCTTCTTCTCTTCCCCAAGACATGACCTGTAGTCGGCCTAAGAACCATTGCAGCGCTTTCTGGCGCTGTTCGCCGATGCCGGATTTCGCCACGCCATACAGCAATTCCGCCTCGGTAATAACAGACATACAAGCCATCTCCGCCGAGCCTAGGGCTGCCAATCTGCTACGCGCCGCTGATGATTTTCCCTTCAGAATGTAGCTGACGGTGTTAGTGTCTAACAGGTAGAGCCTGGTCATAGTTCGCCCCGCGCTTCGGGTTGGCCCTGCGCACGATCTGCCAGGAAGTCGTCAGGGAAGGCAGCACTGTCCAGTGCGGCGTAGACCGTTTCCCAGTTACCGGGGGCTAGGGACAAAATAAGATCGCTGCTCTGCGGATCGCGCCGTATGTAGACCTCCTCCGCGGAGAAGCGAAACTCGACGGGGATGCGAACAGCCTGGCTTCTCCCGCTCATGAACACCCTAGTTTTTTGGACTTTGACAGTTACACTCGTCATGCTATTCATCATGCTATATCTCAAGCGTAGTATCAACCTGCGATCGCGCCGGAAGTGGGAGCCGGTAAGCACTTTTTGCGGATCTCTCTCAACATGAATAGCTGCTAAAATGGTTATACACACGCAGCTTATAGCGGTTCTTCACAAGTTATCCACAAGATCTAGTCCTTCAGGTGCCAAAAAACTATTGACGCCTTGCCAGATTCGGCGTTAAATAAGACCTGCGGACCCGTTTGGTTCCGTAGTCCTACCGCTTCGAATTTTCGTTAATAATCCATGGGCCAGCTTACCGTTACACCACTGACAAAAAAGAAAAATTCTCTTCAGCCGCTTAAGAGGGCAGAACGTACCGGCGTGTCGTTTCCACGCTTCTTTACAGCCAGTCTCGAGGCGGGCAAGACGCCCTATGACCTTGTGAACTGGGAGCTTCGCTCGGCCACCATCGGCAGCGACAAGGGCTCGATGATCTTCGAACAGCATAATGTCGAAGTGCCGGCGGACTGGTCGCAGACCGCAACGAACATCGTCGCAAGCAAATATTTCCATGGGCGAATGGGTTCGCCCGAGCGAGAGACCAGTGTCGCGCAGTTGGTCCATCGCGTGGTAGACACCATAGCAGACTGGGGTTTCCAGGGCAATTATTTCAAGAGCAAAGACGACGCGGAGAACTTTCGTTCCGATCTCGCGCACCTGATGCTGACCCAAAAGGCTTGTTTTAATTCGCCCGTGTGGTTCAACGTGGGCGTGCGGGAAGCGCGCGGTTACGGATTCTATTTCGACGAAGCGCAGCAGGTGGTGAAAAAACTGCAGCCGGGTGAAAATCATCCGCAGTGTTCGGCCTGCTTTATTAATTCTGTCGGCGACACCCTGGAGTCGATTCTCGACTTGGCCAAGACAGAAGGCATGCTGTTTAAGTGGGGCTCGGGCACGGGTACCAATTTGTCGGCCATCCGGGAAGAAGACGCGCACCTCTGGGGCGGCGGCCGGGCATCCGGTCCGTTGAGCTTCATGAAGGGCTTCGACGCTTTCGCGGGCGTGATTAAATCCGGAGGCAAGACTCGACGCGCCGCCAAGATGGTGATCCTAAATTCCGATCATCCCGATATCGAGAAATTCATCTGGTGTAAAGCTAAGGAGGAGAAGAAAGCCCACACGCTGATCGACGCGGGATACGATTCATCGCTCGACGGCGAAGCCTACGGATCCATCTTTTTCCAGAACGCCAACAACTCCGTTCGCGCACCCGACGAATTCATGCAGGCGGTGGTGGATGACTCCGACTGGTGGACTCGCGGAGTCTCAAACGGACAGCAGAAAACCCGCTATAAGGCCCGAGAGCTGATGCGCCAGATCGCGGAAGCTACGCACCAGTGCGGAGACCCGGGAATGCAATTCGATTCCACGGTCAATCGCTGGCACACGTCGAAAACAACCGGCCGCATCAATGCGTCGAACCCATGTTCGGAATACATGTTCCTGGACGATTCGGCCTGCAATCTCGCCTCTCTGAACCTGATGAAGTACGTGGACGCGGGCGGTTCCTTCAATGTGGAGGCTTTCCGGCATGCGGTGGACACCGTGACGATGGCGCAGGAAATTATCGTTGACAACGCCAGCTATCCAACCGGGAAAATCGCTAAGAATTCACACGATTTCCGTCCGCTAGGTCTGGGCTTCGCTAATCTGGGCGCCCTATTGATGTCGATGGGCTTGCCTTACGACGGCGATGCGGGGCGGGATTTTGCGGGAGCCATAAGTGCCATTATGTGCGGGCAGTCGTATCTCACCAGTGCCCGGGTGGCCGAAGCTGTCGGCCCGTGCTCCGGCTATGCGGAGAACGAAGCGAGCTTCCTCGACGTCATCCGCATGCATTGGAATGCCGCGCAGGCACTGGATGGCAAGCTGGTTCCCCCGGCCATGCTGAAGACCGCCGAAGAGTGCTGGCGTCGCGCTTATGAACTCGGTTCGCAAGCCGGCTTCCGCAACGCCCAGACGACAGTAATAGCGCCTACCGGAACGATCGGTTTCATGATGGATTGCGACACTACGGGAATTGAACCGGATCTGGCGCTTGTTAAATACAAGAAACTGGTGGGCGGCGGCGTAATCAAGATTGTCAACAACACGGTTCCCCAAGCCCTGATCAAGCTGGGCTACACGCCGGAGCAGACGGAAGCGATTGTAGGTTACATAGATTCCACAGGAACCATAGAAGGCGCGCCGCAGTTGAAGGCCGAACATCTGCCGGTTTTCGATTGCAGTTTCCGTCCCCAGAATGGTGTCCGGTTCATTCACCACAAGGGGCACATTCACATGATGGCGGCGGTGCAGCCGTTTATCTCGGGCGCGATCTCGAAGACCATCAATATGCCGGAAGAGTCGGCGGTAGAGGACGTCATGGAGGCGTACATCGAAAGCTGGCAGATCGGGCTGAAAGCGGTCGCGATTTACCGGGATGGATCGAAGCGCGTTCAGCCGCTCAGCACCGGCAAGTCCGACAAGAAAGCGGCCGCTCCCGCAGTCTCGCTGGGGGGTGCTGCGCCTGCAGAAAAGATCGTTTACCGCCCGGTACGCCGAAAGCTGCCGGATGAGCGCCAGTCTCTGACTCACAAGTTCAGCATTGGCGGCCACGAGGGCTATATCACGGTAGGTCTTTACGAAGATGGAACACCGGGTGAAGTTTTCATTTCCATGGCCAAGGAAGGCTCCACGATCTCGGGACTCATGGATACCCTGGCGACCTCCATCAGCTACGGCTTGCAGTACGGAGTGCCTCTGAAATTCTTTGTCGATAAATTCAGCCATGTCCGCTTCGAGCCGAGCGGTTGGACCGGCAATCAGCAAGTGCCGTATGCCAAGTCGATTATCGATTACATCTTCCGGTGGCTGGGCAACCGGTTCCTCGGAATCACTGATCTGAGCGAAGCCGGTGAAACGCCTAAACTTCGGCCGACCGTTCCGGAGCCGCAACAGGCTTTGCCATTCGATGCGGCGGCTCTAGCGGACGCGCCGCTGTGCTCTGAATGCGGCAGCTTCATGACCCGGAACGGCTCTTGTTACAAGTGCGAAAATTGCGGAGGCACCAGCGGCTGCTCGTAGTAGTAAATCGAAAATCTAAGTTCCACAAGGGGTTGCGCCGCCAGCGCAGCCCTTTTTCTCTTTCAGGACACTATGATTGGCTCATGCCCGGACAAAAAGCAGCGCCCAAGCAGCAAACCAGAGCGAATCATGCTCGCTTCCATGCGATTTTCCATTTCTTCTTCGTGCCGTCAATGGTGCTACTTATCCTTCTGGCTGTCTATCAGGTGTTTTGGAACCCGGGACTATTCACGTTCTCGGTTCTTTTGCTTCTGGCAGATGTGGCTGTCGTTGGATTACTGGCACGCATCTATGCCTTGAAGGTTCAGGACCGCGTTATTCGCCTGGAAGAGCAGCTTAGACTGGTGGCGCTTTTGCCCGAGACATTGCAGTCGGCTGTTCTCCGGCTTTCCGAGCGGCAATTGATTGCGCTTCGCTTTGCTCCCGACGATGAAATTCCTGCCTTAGTCGAACGAGTTCTGTCGGAGAACCTCGATTCTAAGTCGATCAAATCGTCCATACAGCGGTGGCGGCCAGATCATTGGCGGGTATAGTAAATAGGATGTAAGTAAAATTACTTACTACTGTCAGATCTCTCTCTCATCCAATTACAGACACGCATGGCTTATCAACCTATCGAGAACTACGGCGTTATCGGGAATCTGTCGACGGCGGCTCTCGTCAGCATCGATTCGTCTATCGATTTCTTCTGTTTTCCGGAGTTCGATTCACCTACCATCTTTGCGGCTTTGCTCGACTTCGAGAAGGGAGGAAGCTTCTGCGTCAGGCCGGCGCTGGATGACATGAATTGCAAGCAGATGTATGTAGCGGAGACCAACATTCTCGCGACGCGATTTATGTCCAGCACCGCGACCGCCGAGCTGACCGACTTTATGCCGATCAAGAACTCGCGCCAGAAGACCCAGATTGTGCGCAGCATGCATGTCGTTCATGGCGAGGTCACATTCGAGCTGCGCTGTAAGCCTGCATTCGACTATGCGCGGGTAGCTCACAAGACCGAAGTGATTGGCGCATGCGCCATCTTCACGCCGGAGAATAGAGACTGTCCCACTTTGACGCTGCGCGGAACGGTTCCACTGCAGGAATGCGGCGGTGAGGCGACTGCCCGGTTCACCCTTAAGGAAAAGGAGTCGGCGGTCTTTATTCTCGGCTCGCTTGACGAGGAGGCGAACCCGGACGTGGATTGCCGCGATCCAAAGACGGCCAGCATCGACTTACAGGATGTTGCCTGCGATCGTGACGCCACGCAAGAGTTCTGGCGTCAGTGGATCGGCAAATCAACCTACACAGGCCGTTGGCGGGAAGCGGTGAATCGCTCGGCACTGGTTTTAAAGTTGATGGTCAGCCGCAGGTATGGATCACTGGTTGCTGCGCCTACCTTCGGTTTGCCGGAACAAATCGGCGGCGCTCGCAATTGGGACTACCGCTTCACCTGGATCCGCGATGCCGCCTTCACGTTGTACGCTTTCATGCGGTTGGGGTTGCGTAGCGAAGCCGAATCGTTTTTTCGCTGGCTGGCCGAGCAAGTGGGCAGGAGCGATGATGCGGTCAGGCCCATGCAGATCATGTATGGCATTGATGGCCGTACAAGCTTGGACGAATTCCAGCTGGATCATCTGCGCGGCTATCGCGATTCCAAGCCGGTACGCATTGGCAATGGAGCTTACAACCAGCTTCAGCTCGATATCTACGGAGAGGTCTTCGATGCCATCTATCTCTACTCGAAGTACGGCCATGCACTTCCGCACGACGGCTGGCTGAGAATGAAAGGTATTCTCGAATGGCTCGGCCAAAATTGGAATCAGCCCGATGAAGGCATCTGGGAAGTTCGCGGCGGAAATAAGCATTTTCTCCATTCGCGGCTGATGTGCTGGGTGGCGTTCGACCGCGCTATCCGCTTAGCTCATAAGCGCTCCCTGTCAGCACCTTTGCCGGAGTGGTATCAATATCGCGAAGCGATTGTAAACGATATCTACGGGAATTTTTGGAACGAGAAGATAAAAGCGTTCACTCAGCACAAAGATACCGAAGCTCTGGATGGGGCGGTGCTGCTGATGCCGCTTCTGCGGTTCATAAGCCCCGTCGATCCACGCTGGCTCTCTACGCTGAACGCCATTGAGCAGTCGCTTTCTGAAGACGCGCTGGTTTATCGCTATCGGCCCGTCGAATCGGCCGATGGCCTGGTGGGGGAGGAGGGCAGCTTCACCTGTTGTTCCTTCTGGTTTGTGGAGTGCCTGGCACGCGCGGGACAGATCACAAAAGCCAGGCGCCACTTCGAGAAGCTGTTAGCGCATGCAAACCATGTTGGTCTGTTCTCTGAACAGATCGGGCGTGACGGCCATTTACTGGGAAACTTTCCGCAGGCGCTCAGCCACCTGGCGTTAATCAGCTCAGCCGTCTATCTCGATCGCGTGCTTTCCGGCCGACCTCCGGAGGCGTGGGCATAAGATGCCTGAGGCATTTCGAGACTTACTTACCGTGAGAGAAGGTGGCGCGTACGCCCGTGGTGAGCAGCACGTCATTGCGCTTTCTTCCGAAGACGGGATTACTTAGAAATCGATCGCTGGCGGTCACTTGCCAGCTGAGCCACTTGCGAATGGTGGTTGCCAACCCGAGATCGAAATTCATCCGGTACTGGCCGTTCTGCGGCGCCTCGAAAATGCGGAACGACTGGGTAAGCGAAGCAATGCCAGAGAGTTTGTAGCTGAGGTCGTCGCCGGCATTGACTTCGGCCAGATTTCTGGTGACTCCGTTGCTGTATGCTTCATGGGCGTAGTCGCCTCCGAGGCTCAAATCCAGCAATGTCCTCTCGGTCTTGATGGCGTGGAAGCCGATGCCGCCGCCGCCTACCCCGCGGAAGTCGAGATTCTGGAAGTTATCGTATTCGTCTAGTGTTTCGAGCGTGTAAAACCAGCGAGGGCTGATGTTGTGATCGTAAGAAATTCCGCCACGCGCCGCATTCGCGGTGGCCGCATTTATGTTGTTGATGCGGGCGGTGGCATAGATTTGATTGAAGAAGATACTGGTCTTGTCGTTGTTAGTGACCCGATCGGCCACAAAGGCCGTCGTCAGGGTGGTAGTTCGCGCGTTGCCGCGAGCCAGAGCGAAACCGAGATCAGCGTAGCCAGCCCACAAATCGAGCCATCCGGGATGCAGAAGTCTTTGGTAGCGGGCCTCTTCGGCCGAGTTACGAATTGCGTTCACCTGGCCAATAGGCGCGGTGGCAGATCTGGTAGGCGTCTCCACTTCCAGAGTGTTGCCTTCGGTGCTGACTTTGCCGTTTACTTGCGCTCCGGTAGGCAACACCACAGTGAGCGGAGCGTCCGATTTTACGGAAGTAACTGCGCTCCATGGCAGGGTAACCTCTCCCATAAAGTCATTCTTGACGGTGAGTTTGTCGCCATCCTTCTTAATGACAGCACCGCTGATCCGGTCGCCATTCTTGAGCGTGATCTGGTCCGCCAGCATGAAACTTCCCGCCAACAGGCACAGCAGCGAAGCCCTAGAAATCGCCAAGTAATAGTTACCTCTTTTTCTTTCTTCATCAGTATGGGTTGAAGCCCAAGAAAAGAGCAAGTTTTTTCCGTGCCCTTGATCCGTATCGCCTCATTTGTCCGTATTAGCGGCGAGCAACCATAGGAAGCTCTTTAAGGACAAATTATGAAAAAGTTATCTACTTTTGCTGCAATGCTGGTGTTCAGCCTTTCCGCCATCGGCTTTGCAGCTAATAACCAGATGGACAAGGACGACAAAATGTCGTCAATGTCCTCTAAGTCGGCGATGTCTTCTAAAATGAACATCGTTGAAAATGCTTCGAAATCTCCGGATCACAGTACATTAGTGGCCGCCGTCAAGGCAGCTGGCCTGGTTGAAACCCTCTCCGGACCAGGACCCTTTACCGTATTCGCACCTACAAATGCGGCTTTCGAGAAGCTGCCTTCAGGGACTGTGGACACCCTGCTTAAGCCAGAGAACAAAGAAAAGTTGTCTAAAATTCTTACTTACCACGTGGTTGCCGGTAAGATGAATGCCGCCAAGCTTACGAAAGCCATCAAGGCCGGCAATGGAACAGCGATGCTAAAGACCGTGGAAGGCGATGAGCTCACCGCGACCATGGATGGAGACAGCATTGGATTAAAGGATGCGCAGGGCTCCGTAGCCAAGGTGACGAAAGCGAATATCATGTGTTCTAACGGTGTGATTCACGTCATCGATACAGTTCTACAGCCCTAACAAGTAGTTTTCCTCATAGGCTCGATTCGAACCTATTAAGATGACAGGTGGAACCCGTGGCCGCCTGTCATCATTTTTCTTCCTCCGCTGGGCCTGATGCATGGGCGCCGCAGTTTCACGCTTTTTCCTCCACTCTCGCGACTTGCGGCTTATGAAGCCAGTCGAACGCAAATTAGCTGACGGTCTCCGGCGGCGAGATCCGGAAGCCATGCTGGTTCTTTATGACCTCTATGGCAAGCTGGTCTATTCAGTCATTCTGAGCGTTGTTAGAGACTCCGCCATGGCGGAAGATCTCACCCAGGAAGCTTTTCTTCGCGTCTGGAACCGGATGGCGACATTCGACAGCGAGAAAGGCAATTTGGAAGGCTGGTTGGTCACTGTGGCGCGCAATCGTGCTTTTGACTATCTGCGTGAGCAACGCCATTTCCCAGAGACAATCCCGGCCAGCGTAAGCAATCTCGAGCAATCAAAATGGTTTGCCTCGCGCGCTAACCATCTGGATAGTGTTACAAATCAGAAAGCCGTAATCAAGGCGTTGGATGCTTTGAAGCCCGAACAGAGGCAGGTCATAGAGCTTACTCATTTTGAAGGCATGACCCAGACCGAGATCGCGGAGAAATTAAGCAAGCCGCTCGGCACCATTAAAGGATTGGTCAAAAGCGCGCTGAAGACATTGCGCACGACGATGGTAGGAGCAGGACTGCTATGAGTTGCGAGCAGTTTGAAGACAGCTACGATCTTTACGCCTTGGGTTCGCTCGAAAATCCGGAGGCTGGAGCAATGGAGGAACATTTGCTGACTGGTTGCTTACATTGCCACGCTGAGATAGAGCAAGCGATGGAGAGAGCCCGTTTGATTTCCTCTTCGGTTCCCATGGTGGATCCCCCGGCGAGATTGCGCCGGCGTATTCACGGCTTGGCTGCCCCGCAGACCTTGGTAGCCGTCCAGGGCGGGAAGCGCGCGGCTTTCTGGCCATGGCTGATAGCGGCGGCGGCTTGTCTGGCCCTGATTGCCACTGCGGTGGTTCAGTACAGAACATCGAGAAGCGAACGGCAAACTCTGCAGATGATTGCGTCCCAGAACGCCCGGGTTTCCAATACGATCGCGATTCTGGGCACTCCCGGCACAGTTGAACTTCCCTTGCGCGACCCGTCACAGCCAAAAGTGACAGGAAGTCTTTACGTGCATAAAAAGCTAGGCATGGTGATGGTGATCAATCAGCTGCCCGAACCACCGAAGGGTTGGGTGTACGAAACTTGGTTGATGCCGAAAGACGGCGCTCCGTCTCCAGTCGAGCCCCTGCATAGTGACTTCCGCGGGCGCGGCCTCAGCCTCAAGATGGGGCCACTCGAGATCGGTAGCGTGATGGCGATGGCGATCAGTCTGGAACCGCAGGGCGCGCGGCCAACTAAACCGACGGCTATTATCTTCACCGCGCGGGTTTAATCATCCGTTTTGGGCTGGCCTGAATGGGGGGTCTGGCAAAGGAAAGCACCCACCAGATCATGGGAAGCTGCAAGGGAAGCCTTGCCCACAGCAACCAGCGCGGAATGCGCTTGGAAAGAAGTTGGACGTCATGGGCCGCCATATAGCAGTTGGCCGGAAAGACGGCCGCCAGCAGCAGCGCCAGGCCAATTGCCGAAACTTTTCTGGAAGGGCGGAAGAGCAATCCAACACCGCCTGCAATTTCGGCGGCTCCGCTGACGCAGACTGCCATTCGGGGATCCGGGATTTGGGGCGGCACGATGACTGCGAACAGATCGGTCTTGGCGAAATGGGAGCAGCCGGCCGCGACAAAGAAGGCGGAGGTGAGCGGAAACAGGTACCTGCCAAATCGTGATTTCTGATCAGCCAACTTAGGAAGGATAATCAAGTAAGATCCTGTCTAGTACTGGAAATAAAGTGCTGCCGGGAAATGTTCGTGTCATCCACCGGCGTCCAGGCGTCGTATATCAAGATAGTTGAATTGAAGGGAATCAGCCTTACTATATGAAGACTCTATCAGTTGCATGTACTGCCTTTCTGATGCTCAGCCCTATGCTTCGAGCAGCAGCGAACGATGCCCAAACAGTCACTCTCGACAAGACGACGGAAATCCCAGGAACCACACTGCAGCCTGGCCCGGTCAAGCTGGAAGTGGAAGACCGGCTTCAGGATCGCGCCATTGTCCGGATTACGGAGGCGGACGGTACTCGCCACGATCTGTTACTAAGCGTTCCGAACGGCAAGTTGACTTCCGCTGACGCCGGTGATCTGGTTTTCTTCCCGACTACGGACGGCAGCAAGCAGACTGTGCAGGCTTGGAAGTGCCAGTCATGCTCGGAGCCGCTCGAGTTCGTCTATCCGAAAGATCAAGCTGTTGCGGTCACCCAGAATACCGGAAAGCCGGTAATGGCGGTGGATCCTTCGTACGACAAGCTGCCCAAAAATTTATCGCAGGATGACATGAAAGTAGTCACCTTGTGGCTATTGGCGCCAAAACAGATTACGGCAGACGGTAAAGGCTCGGGTGTAGAACCCACGAAGTTAGCCGACTTGAAATCGCAAAACACGGCGGTTGCGGCGTCCTCTGTGCCTGCGGCTGCGGCTTACCGGCCCGCCGCTCCCGAACAGCCGGCGGCCCCGGTGACGGTTGCATCGGCTGAGCCTCCAGCCGAGCCCAAAATGCCGCATACAGCAGGAAATACATCCGAGTACGCGCTGGCTGGCTTCCTTCTATTGGGTGCCAGCGGCCTACTTACGGCGCGGCGTCGTTTGCAGTCAGCAGCGGCGGAGGAAAATCGCTAGGCGCGGTGATCTATGAGCTTTGCCACACTCATCTCAGACCGGAAGCACGCGCAGTTCACCGACTCAACTGACCCTGCGCTGGTGCATTTTGAAGGCGGTACCCCGTTGGTCGTCAGCCGCGATCAGCCGAAAACGTCCGCTAGTTGGCCGCTTAGGTTCGTATTAGCGGCGTCGCTCGGAGTAGTTGGCGGACTGGCAGCGGCAATCGCGCTGAACCCCTCACCGGACCGGTTCCCGGCCTTTCAGCAGCAATGGGCGGACACCCGGATTGCCACGCCTATTTCTCAAACGCCTCTGGAGACCCCTATTGTCGCGGCGAATTTGCCTGCCGCCACGCCGGTGAAGAAATCCTCCGCGGGGCGGACACCGGCTCATGTAGCTCCGGAAGAAGTGTCTCGCTTGAAGACTAGAAATCGGAGATTAGAGGCGTTGGTCCGAATCTTACGGCAGCGTAAGGCGGACTCTGATCTCAATGCCTCGTCCATCACCAATTAGGGCGATTCGCCCCCACTGGCCAGCACTCGTTCTAGCGATTGCTGGTCTTTTTTGCCTGGCGAACGCGGGCTCGGCCTGGTGGCGTTACGGAAGTTTCCAGGCGCAGAATGCAAACCTCTTCAATCGGGTCCAAGCCGCTGGTTCGCTGCCAGGCTCCGGCGCGGCAAAGAGACCGCATTCTGGCGAGCCCATCGGCCGCATCTCGATACCTCGGCTCCATCTTTCCACCACGATTGTAGAAGGCGTGGATGAAGACGCTCTCGGCCTCGGGGTCGGCCACATGCCGGAGTCGGCTTCCCTTGGCGGCAGCGGAAACATAGTCTTGGCAGGACATCGGGATACCGCGTTTTGGCCCTTGCGCAACGTGAGAAAAGGCGACCGGGTTCAGATTACCGCTGACAAGAAGTTTACTTACGTAGTGAAGAGCCTGACGGTGGTGAAACCATCCGACGTGAGTCTGCTTCGCCCCACCTCCGAGTCAATTTTGACCGTTGTAACTTGCTATCCGTTCCGGCATATTGGGCCAGCGCCGAAGCGTATGATCATTCGTGCCGCGCTTGTCCGCGCCCGGTTATAGTGAAGGCAACCCATATGATAAGAACCACTCTTCTTCTGCTTGCTTCTGCGGTGCTTGCGAATGCTGCCTCGGTTTATGACTACACTCTGAAGTCGATAGATGGCAAGAGCACCCCTCTCTCAGCTTTCAAGGGAAAAGTGATGCTACTGGTTAACGTGGCGAGCCGCTGCGGTTACACGCCCCAGTATGCCGGTCTCGAATCGCTGTACGAAAAGCACAAAGATCAGGGCTTCGTCATAGTTGGCATTCCCGCGAACAATTTCATGAGCCAGGAGCCGGGCACGAATGCCGAGATTAAGACCTTCTGCAAGGCCAAATACGACGTTCAGTTTCCAATGATGGCAAAAGTTTCGGTGAAGGGATCTGACGAGACACCTCTTTACCAATACCTGACCAGCACTGATCAAAATCCAAAAACCGGGGGAGAGATCAAGTGGAACTTCACCAAATTCCTGGTGGACCGCAATGGAAACGTGGTTGCACGATTTGAACCGGCCGTGACACCCGAAGATCCTGCTTTGGTTGGTGCGGTTACCAAGGCGCTGAACAAGTAGAGGTAACGCCGCAAGGGCCGTCCGTCTTGGGTAGCATTTTGCGGTTGGGCCGGTGAAGCGCAATCATCTCGACACCGAGCCGGGACAAGTGGGCATTGAGTGCGCCGGACTTGTAAGCTGCATCGCCAATGAGTGTTTCGTGCGATTGGCTGGTCAGGCTTTCGGCCAGTGTCGCGGCCGCCAGGGCTAATTAATTCGGCCAATCACTTGCCATTTATAGGGCGATGGGAAGACCTTGGCCGTCTCCCACTGCCATGAACTTATTCCCCTTGCCCCGCTTGGTCTTGCCCACCTGCAACCTACAACCTTCTCTGGGGCGAAACTCCCTTAGATAAACGCTTCCGGGAGATTCACTAGGGCGCTGGCTTTCGGGGAGGGTAACGGGTCCGGCAAACCATTCCAGCGTGCGCCCGTGCGCAAAACCCAGAGACAGCTATTCAGCACCAAGCGCCATGTCCCAATTGAACATTAGTGCTCTAACTTGTTTTGGCTTATGAGTCTGCTTATAAGAACACTCGAAGGCTGCCTGTGCTCGTCAATTCGAGAGCCGCTGCCAGCCTGCTTTGCTTGAGATTAATTAGAAATAGAATTTGAGCGCCAGCACTAACCGCCTTGCTAAAGCTGCTGTTGTGAACTGACCGTAGCGTGTATTGATTTGTTGGTTTGCCGCGTTGAAGCGGGCCAGCGTGTCGATCCCTGTAAACTGCGTGTGGTTGAAGGTATTGTAAGTCTCGAAGCGGAATTGCAGACGCCGTGCCTCGTTGGAACCCAACCGGAAGTTCTTGAATAGCGAGATATCCCAGTTGTTCAGACCAGGCCCGTAGATGGGTGCTTTCGAGGCACTGCCAATACCATTCACGGATAATCCCGGCACCGGCGGCTTCACGGCATCGACGTTGAACCATTCTCCGTTGGGGGCGGGAGCATTGACATCGCCTACCAAGACGACGCGAGACGAATAGCCCAGAACCGTGTTGGCGCTGTTTGCCGTTGTGCCGCCGGTTAAGTCGGCTTGATAGTTCAGAGTGTAGGGCAGACCCAAGGGTGCGCCGGTTTGAAAAGTGCTGACGCCGGAGAGTTCCCAGCCATCGAGACCGATTCGGGAAAAGCGATTGTCCCAGATCTTGCTTGCCTGCGGTAAGTTGTAAGTGTAATTGACGGTAAGAACGTGCCGCCGGTCGAAGCCGGCCGGACCATAATCCCTGCTGCGGTAATTGATAACTGGACTCACGGCATTCCCGTTGCCATCGACGATATCCAGCGCCTTCGAGAAAGCATAGCTGACGTTGAATGTCAGCCGGTTGGAAAAGCGTTTTGTTAATTGAGCTTGCAGGGCATTGTAATTTCCAATACCGGCAAACTCCAGATAGTTGATGTCGGCATAACCTAACCGCGGTCTAAGCAGATTGGAGTTCAGCGGACGCCCGGGAACGGTGGGATCCTGGCTCGAGGGCAGAAAGTTAGTGCCGTAGGGCACCGCATTCAGGTTACGCGTCTGCAGCAGATGGCGCTGGACGTTGCCGGCATAAGCAACATCGAGTAGGATGCCATTCCCAAGGTTGTGCTGGATACCGAAGCTCCAGTTGTAGACCGCAGGCGGACTGAAGTTGCGCTGCACAGACGTAACGTTGGTTGGGCTGAGGCTTAGCGGCGTCGACAGCAAGCCGTTAATGGTGGTGTAATTCGCTGTAGCTGTAATTACCAGAGGCGGCGACTGAACCAGCTGCAGAATCTGGTCGTCGTTAAACCGGTCGTAAAAGATTCCGAAGCCTGTGCGAAGAGCCGTTTTGCCGTCGCCAAAGATATCCCATGCCAACCCGATCCTGGGAGCAGTTTGAATGCCGGGCGTGTTTAAGATGCTCTCCCGGTACTGAGTCATTCCTTGAAAAGGCGTTCCGGCCGCAGCGGAGAACGTGCCAATCTTCACGGCAGGCGTGATTTGGCCGGTGACGGGATCGCGTCCGGTACGCTGTCCATCCGCCGGATTCGTGTAGGGCTGAATCAGCGGAGGCTGCTGGGCCGGATCATAGGCGGATAGATCGAAAGCCGCGAGTGTGTCGTTCGCGCTTAAAGTCGGTTGAATGAAATAGAAGCGCAGCCCAGCGTCGATTGTCAGCCGCTTGCTGACTCTCCACGTATCCTGCAGATACCACTCCAGGTTGATGTAGCGGCCGTGCGCGTCCGGGTGAGCGTTCGACTCGGTGTAGCTGTTTACGACGCCGAGCAGCGCATTCGAGTAAGCATAACCGGTATCCACCGGGCTGGTTGGATCCCGGTCGAAACTGAACGAACCATTGAAAAATGTGGACCGGGCAGCGTTGCGGGTTCCGCGCTCCAGGAATAGCCCGGCTTTGAGGTTGTGATTGCCGGCGATCTTCGAGAAGTTGTCGGAATAGTTCCAGATGTTGTTGGTTCCGAAAAACGGAAAACGTTGTTCTATGTTCAGCGCGCCTGCATTGGGTATGCCGCCGGCGAAGGATGCGTTGGGGATTAGCCCGAAAGGATTGTTTTGCGGATAGAACTGTGGGATGGAGAGGCCGAGCTTACTCCGGCTGTTCTGATCGATGGCGGCTTGATTCAGTGGTTCAACCGTCTGCTTGGCGCGATTGATGCCGACGGTCAATTCGTTAACCGTGGTCGGATTGAAGGTATGAATCAGGGTTCCTACCGCTCCAGCGCTGCGAATCTCATAGGCAATCGGCAGCTGCGGCCAGCTATTGCTGCCGCCTAATCCAGCGAGCAGCTGAAACCCGCCTTTGGATGCCTGGTAATCCTGGATCAGGCGGATATAGAAACTGGTCTTCGAGGAAACGTTATAGTCAGTCCGTAGGATCGAATCTCGCCGGGGCTGCTTATTCACGCTCAGGCCAGCCCAATTGTATTGGCCTCCCGGCCCAACTGTGTTGGGCAGCGGAAGAAGATTCAGTAACGCCTGGCCATTAGGATCGATCCGATTTGCAGGAATCCGGTTATTGGCAAAGGGCGTGTTGCCCGCGAAAGGGTCGGTGATGACCGAACCGGATTGCGAGAAGTCACCTGCTCGTTCGGCCGCGGTTGGAAAGGTTTGGTTTTGAATGGAGGAGGGAATCGTCAGCGGAAGAAAATCCTGCGACCAGAAAAAGAACAACTTGTCGCGCTGTCGATTGAATTTAGTAAATGGCAGCAGGACCGGGCCGCCGACAAAGTAGCCTGGATTGTTGAAGCGGTAGCTTGGGCGGGGTGAACCGTTGCGGTTGTTGAAGAATTCGTTGGCGTTTAATGCTTCATTACGGAAAAAGTAGTAAGCGCCGCCATGAAAATCCTGGGTGCCATTCTTGATAATCGTGTTAATAGTGCCGCCGGAACTACGGCCGTATTCAGCCTGATAGTTACTGAGCAGGACCCTTACTTCGCTTACCGCATCGATACTTGGCGCGAGATACGGGCCTACCAGCGAGCCGGTGTCGAGACTGGTGATGCCGTCGAGCGTCAGATTGATAGAACCGGCGCGAGTGCCGCTGACGTTTATACCCACCAGATCGTTCCAGCCGGGAGATTCCCGGTTGGCTGTATCGATAATGCCCGGTATCAAGCGCACCGTTCCGAGGTACGATCGCCCTTTCAGAGGCAGTTCCCGCATCTGGCGGCTGGTAATAAGGCCGGAGCGTTCCGCGCTTTGAGTTTGCACTGCGGCAATATCGCCGCGCACGGAAATGGTTTCGGTCATAGCGCCGACTTCCAGCGCGGCAGTGGGAAGCGTCACGCGTTCAGTCGCGGACACGTTGATGTCACTGCGCTCGTACTTCTTGAAACCGGGCGCATCGACGGTCAGGTTAAAGTTGCCGGGCAGCAGTTCCGTAAAAACGAATCTGCCTTGATCGTCAGTCTTTACCGTTCTGGTTTGTGCCTTGGCGTTGTTGACGATGGTTACCGTGGCAGTTGGAACGGCCGAGCCGCTTGGATCGGCGACCGTCCCGGAGAGTTGTCCTGTCAGTCCCTGTCCGGATATTAAGCCGGATAGCATAGTCACCAACAACGCGACACCCGCGGCACAGCTAGCCGCCTTGAAAGAGCTTGTAACTTTCATACGAACCTCGGAGTTCTGTTTTGAAACGTTACAAGACTATATCAGCAATCAGGATGCAATAGTCAACAAAACGAATTGACGCAAAAGAGAATTGCGAATTTAATTTTGCGGCGGCATTTTCACAGCACGTCCGGTGCGGACCGATTCCTTAGCCAGGTCGATGATGTGAATGACGTCGACGTTGATATCTACGGCGGTTAAACCGGTTACTGGCTTGTTGCCACGGATGCAGGAGACCATGTAGGCGATAGGCTCGCTGCGATCTTCCGGAAGCGGAGCAAGCGGTAGTTTTTCAATTTTCTTTCCCTTCTGCAACTCGGCCGAGGAGCGAGACATGTAAACGCTTCCGGGTTTCGCGTCTTCTTTCGCATCTTCCTTCGTGTCTGGCGGTCGGCCGAAGATCTCGAGATCCTGGAAGCTGCGGGGCAGGTTCCAGCTGCCTTCGAAGATTCCCACTGCATTGGTATAGTTCAGCACCATGGTGGCGGCATCTTCCACTTTAGGGAAGCGCTTTGGACGAAGGTGATTGACACTTGCATAGACGCTTTGCGGCTTGCCTAGATACCAGAGACTCCAGAGCGCGTTGTAGCAGCCGAAATCCATCAAGGCGCCTGCGCCATTCTTTTCCGGGTCGGTCAACCAGGCGAAGAAATAGCTGCTGCGTGGTCCCTCCGAGCCCGGGCCGCCGTGCCCGACCACGCCATGCAGCCTGTAGACGGTTCCGACCTCACCTTTATCGACCGCGTCCTTTGCGGCGTAGTTCGCAGGCCACCAGGCCATCTGATAATTCGTCATTACCCGGATGTTGTATTGGTTTGCCAAAGCCTGAATTTTCCTGGCATCGGGATAAGTGCTCGCAAGCGGCTTCTCGAAGATCAGGTTTATGTGCCGCGGTGCGCAAATCCTTGCCACTTCCAAGTGCCGGTTGTTCTCCACAAACGCCCATACGATGTCGGGCTTGGTTTCGTTCAGCATCTTGCGGTAATCGGAATAAAACAAACCGTCTGCGACACCGGCCTTTTTCGCTTCGGCGACCAGTTCCGGATTAGGCTCTGCAACGCCAACTAAGGTGGCGGATTTCCCCTCCACCATCGTGCGCAAATGCCCCCAGACATGCGAGTGGATCAATCCGACCACGGCGATCTTATAAGTGTGCTTATCAATCGCGGCTTCCTGAGCGTATTGTGCGGTTGGCAGCAAGCCGGCCGTTAAACAGATTGCGAGTACTGCGGAAAACCTTTGCATTGCGCCTTCGATAGTACTGAACTCACTACTGAATTCGCGCGCCGCCAAGCTGCCGTAGTAGGATTCCATCATGCTTCTGGATCAAAAGTGTTAGAGTGAAAATCCGAATCCAGGTTCAAACAGGAAGTCTCATGCTTGCAATCCGACGAGTCTCTCTAGCGACCTTGACCATGCTCTTTGGTTGCTCGCTGCTCCCGTCTGGAGCGAAGGCCGGTCCCGATCTTTCTTCCGATGTACGAGGACGTGAGGCCGCCGGAGACCTGAGCGGAGCGCGCCAACTGCTGGAGCGCGAGACTAGCCCAGAGGGTGCGCGCGCCTACGCGGAGTTCCTAGACCGGCATCACGACCCTGGCGCCCATGAAGCTTATTTGAAGTGGGTCAAAGCCGCAACCGATCCGCTGGAGCAAAAAGCCGCGTCGAGGCAGTTGGTTCTGGATGATTTTCTGCAGGGCAGGACCGCCGATCTAGCAACTGATTTAGAACAATATAAAACTGCGGGCGGAGCGGATTTAAAGCAACCGGCTGCTCCCACGTCCGCCCCTGCGAAGTCCACCGTTACTATTCCCGGTCCGCTACCGGCATTCGCACGGATGGCGGCGTTGTCTACCGATCTTTCTCCTGAGGACTTGCTTCCGGCACTCGCACGCAACGTGGTAACCAATGGATACGAAGCTTCCGGAAACGAATCGCTGCAGCAGACGGAGTACCTTCGCCTGGTGGTCCGGTATTTGGCGCAGGCGCGGGAATTGCAAAGCATGGCTGGGGGCGGCCAGAAGATCGTGGTTCCCAGTTGCGACAGCGAACAGACCGGGAACCTGTTGAAAGCGCTGGGCTACCGTATGCGTGGTTCCTGCGGTGGCGACATCGTGCTGGAGACCGTGAACCCTACCCGCGCCTTTCTCACCGTTGATTCCGGTTTTCCCATTGCCAACCTGGAAGGCGAGTTGCGAGCTAACCATCGCTTCGAGCTTCCTTACGCGCCGACCAAGATACCGGTGCTTTACACCGGTGAATACTGGCTGCAGGCACTGGGCCGCGCCAGCACTGGCGAGTTTATCGATGCTTTCATCTCCGACCCTGGGCTGTGCCGCCTTTATCTGGGGCTGTCGCACGTCAACCGGACAGTCGCGGAAGCGCTCCGGAAGCAGGCCAACCCGGCGCGCCTGAAAGCTTACGCGAACGTGCTCGATTTCTACGGGGCCATGTTCGATATCCAGAACGGCTCGGCAGTTGTTCCCGGGTCCGCCCGCTCCTGGGCTTCTCTGGTAGGCGCTTCACCGAACAATCCCGGCGCATTCTTCGACAAATTACTCGCCAGTGACGACGGATGGGGCGCCAGCTTCTTCGACGCCCTCTCCCGCATCGATGGACCCGTCGCTACATACCTCACTCAGCCCCAGCGTCTAAAGCGGTTCTACGACGCGGTGCGGGGAAAGGTGACCACTCCAGGACCGGCCCGTCCTGTCTTCCGGTCGAGTACGGAACTCATGCTGCTCACCTCCGGCCTGCGGCTGAACGCCAACGGGCAGATCCACATTCCGGGAGGCGTGGAGGTTTGGAAGACACTTTTTGTGAAGCACCCGCGCGGGAAATATGACGCCAAGTTGACTCGCGCGGCGGGTTCATGGCGCACTGGCGACGACCTGCTGGAAGCTTTGTTTGCGTTGAGCCGGAAGACGGTGGAGAATGAGCCGCTTAAGATCTTTCTGGCATTGAACGATATCGACCGGCGTCGCGCCCGCGCCATCTCGCCCGAACTGTCCGCAAAATTGATTTCGAACTATCGGCTCTATGGCGCGCAATATATGTTGTTTACCGATGCGCCAGGGCTAACCGAATCCTCAATCGGCCATTATCTGGACACCTGCGCTGACATTGCCGCGACTCGCGACGGAATGTTGCGCGGAAACAGCGCGGGCATTTTCCAATCGGCCGTCGAGCTCTGGCGGGTCTTTGTTATCCGCAGTGAGATTAAAACCACCGCGCAGGACGCCAGTTTTTCGAAGCTTATCGCTCCTTTCGCGCATGTCCGTGAGGCAGACGATCTTTTCGATGCCGGGCGCTCCGCGGTTGACGTCGTGATTGCAACTGTGACCGGCCAACCCGCCGCCGGTTACCGCCAGGAACGTTTAGTGGACTTGCTGGTGGGGCAGGTGCGTAATGACGACGGCGAAGGGCTTATTTCGCCCGCCCGCACCTTTCTGAGAATCTATGATGCGCAGCGGCTGATGTCCCTGGACACGCTCTTTGCCATGGCAAGCGCGAACGGATCACCAGATCCGAAATTGCTGAAGAGCTTCAACACGCAGATGGATCGCATGGCCGAAATCGATCAGGCCCGGAGTTCGCTGTCTACCGAGGAACGGAATGTATTCAGTTCGGGGTATTGGAGCAGCCGCCATATCGACGCAGAGCGCAAATTCAATCTCGAGAAAGCTCTGAAGAATGCCGACCGGAAGGACTTGCGTGCCGGATTGACGCCATTCTTGCGGGATTCGATGGTGGGCCTGCTGTACGGCTATTACGCTCCAGCGGGCGCGCAGATCCTCTTAACTAATCCTTCGTTTGTCCGGAACCACGATTTCATCGGTCCCGAGAACTCGCCTTCGGTCTGGCGGTCCACCGATGTGTCGGGCAGCGGCTGGCCCGCCAGTTCTGGCGGCCGGCTTAACGGTTCACTGATTGCCTTGCCGTATGCTCTCGCCGAAGCGGAGCAGAACTTCCTGACGCCGCGCCGGGAACAAGCTTTGATCTGGGCCGATTTGGTTCCCCAGATCATCGCGGATGTCACCATTCCGCGCTGGTCCCAGGCCCGTCCCGAGCAGCTTCGCTGGATCGCGCTGCACTTGCAGCGCGGACGCAACCTGCTGGCTGGTGCGGCGCTCGACACGAGCATTGCCCCTCGCGTCTTTGAAAGCTACGGGCGTTTCGTCACGCCTGCCAGAGTTGAATGGCTCCGCGACCATTTGTACTCCGGGAGTCCTGCTGAGGCGATCGCGGCAGTGCCTCCGTCGATACTCTACGCGCTCTCCAACGATGCTGATTTGCGCTCGGTTGCAGCTGATGCAGCCTCGCAGCAGATTGCGAATTTGAGCCAACGGGATTCACCAGCCCTGTCACCGGCGGCGATCAGCCATCTCTTCGGCTCGCCTAAACCGACACTCACCCATTCTTTCGAGCCCAGCCTTCTGTACCTTCGTACATTCCCGGCATTAATGGGATACTCCAGCCGCATTCTGGCGGAGAGCTGGGAGTCGGATGCGCTCTTTTACGCCGCGCTCGCCGATGAGCTTGCAATTCCAGTGAGTCAATTGGATACTTACTTTCCGGATTGGAATAAGTCGATAATCGAGAACATCTTTGCAACGCACCTGGAAGACTGGCCGGCAATCTTGCGCTCACTGCATGCCACGGCGGAAAATGTCAGGCAAAAGGGCGCGGGCGCAACTGCCGCCAGTACCTCGGACAACTAATGAACATTTGTGGGGAACATCTGTGAGTAAATCGCTTCGCTTGATTTGCGCCGGTCTCGTCTGCTGCCTCTTCGCGGCGATCTGGCTGCGCGCCCAGGAGGAGGGCCCAACTACTTTCCGCGTGAAAGTGGACATGGTGGTGATGACGTTTGCCGTCACCGATAAAGGAAAGTATGTGAACGGGCTGAAGCCCAAAGACTTCAGAGTTTATGAGGACGACATTCCGGAAAAGTTATCCACCTTTGCGGAAGGCAACCAGGTGCCCATGGAGGTGACTGCGGACGGCGGCACTAAGCCGCTTCCGGCCGGTGCGACGCCCTACACCGCGGACGGCGCTACGAATCCCAACACCGTCGATCTGCGGACGAATGCGACGGGTACGAATGTTTTCGTTCTCTTCGATACCAGTAATTACATGTACCGGGGCTTCGTCTACGCGTCCGATGCGATTGCCGATTTCATCCGTGGTCTGGACCGCGCCGATTCCATTGCCGTTTATACCTACAGCCGCAATCTGAACCGCGCTGTCCGCTTGAACCGCAACCGCTCCACGGCGATTGCCGGCTTGCGCAAGGCCGTCGCCGGAGATGATTCCGCTCTCTATAACTCGTTGCTGCTTACCTTGCGCGACGCAGCCAAAGTGGCTGGCCGCAAGGTGGTGATCGTCTTCTCGAATGGCCCCGACAACGCCAGCATGGTGGCCCCAGACGACGTGCGCGCGGTGGCCGAAGACGAGGGAATTCCCATCTACGTCATCTCCACGAACGAGGTGAGCAAAGACGCGATCTCGAGTAACATCTTCAAGCGCATCTCTAGCAATACGGGCGGCAAAAGCTACTTTGCCAAGACCTGGCAGAAGCAGATCGAAGCTTTTGAGTCGATCCGCGAAGATCTTGGAAACAGCTACACCGTTACTTACTATCCGAAGCCCAACCCGAACAACGGGTTCCGGAAAATTCACATTCAATTGCTGCCTGAGGCGATGAAGAAGTACAAGATCAGGGCACGGCCCGGTTACCGTCCACAACGCGGCATTTGAGACCGGGTTCCGGCCAGGCTGTTAAGTAAGGTGCGCGAAACTGGGCCGTGCGCTCAGCACTATTTCACAAACACTTGCGTACCATTTCGCGCCAGTATCGCGGACGGTGCGCTCCGCCTTTCCAAATTTCCAGTGCATTCCATGCGCCTTTGTCCCAAAGCTGGTTGCTCAGCTCGGTTGTACTGGCGCAGAACGGGTCGTCCTCGCCCACCATCAGAATGATTTCCATTTTCCGGATAGCGGCAAGCTGTTTGGCATCTTGCAATTGCGGCAAATAGTGGACCGGCGTATGCAGATAAATATTCTGGTCGTAGTAGCCGTTGAAAAGATCGGTGAATGGTCCAACCGGCCGGGTTAAATCGTAGCGCCCGCTTAGCGCCACAACTTTCCCAAACAGATCGGGATGCCGCAAGGCAATGTTCACCGCGTGATAAGCGCCTATGCTGCAGCCGTGCGCCATGAGGAAGGCATCAGGATCATGCGCACGCATTAGTGGAAGCACCTCATTCAGCAAGTACGCTTCATATTGCTGATGCCGGGTGATCCGGCACACCGGGTGCTTGCCGTAGGCGTAAAAGCTCTCTACGTCGAGGCTGTCCACGCAGAATAGCTGCAGCCAGCCGCGCTCGATCTTCTCGCGCAGAGCGTCGACGAGGCCCCAGTTTTCATAGTCGTAGAAGCGGCCTGCGCGCGTAGGGAACACCAGAACCCTGGCGCCGGCATGGCCGAAGACGAGAAGCTCCATATCACGATGGAGCCGTGGACTGAACCACCGATGGTATTCCCTCTTCACATCTGAACGCTAGGGTAATCTCTTCGTTTGAATGACGGAACAATCTTCCGTGAACATCCGGTTTCGAAAGGGCGACAGGAGCTCTATCCAGAGCTTGTATCCGGCCGCGCTCATGTGCAGCCCGTCTTCGGTAAACAGATCGCCGTTGGGACGCCCATCCGCCAGCATCATGGCCTCGAATACGTCGATGAAATAGCTGTTGGGCCGCTTCTGCACCGCCTCGCGGACGAGCGTATTAGTTTGGCGAATTTTATCGAGAATGTCGAGTCGAGCCGGACTGGGCTTGATCGAAATAAATCCCATCGGAATGCCATGCAGCGTGCGCTCCACGTTGTCAGTCAACGCGCGGAACGCACCAGCGACTTCTTCGGGTGTTCCGCCATCCCCCAAATCGTTGTCCCCAGCGTAGATAACCAGCGAACAGGGTGAGACTCGAGGCACCAGCCGGTTGAAGAAATGGACGCAGGCCGCCAGGGTCGAACCGCCGAACCCCAAATTCAGAGCCCGCGGGCTGTCCAAATCGCGTTTCAGGTTCTGCCATAGGCGAATGGTTGAGCTGCCGTAGAAAACCACCGGGTTCTCTGGGAAGCTTCTGCGCTTATTCACCGCTTCCAGATGGCGCACCTCCGCTTCATACCAGTCCATTTTTATACCAGTGCATGCGTAGCCGTCCAGGCCATCAAACGTCGTCGCCGCGCAATTCAATCACGTAGTAACGGCAACGGGTTGAACCAACGTTGCGCGCGTTATGCAGAAGATTCGAACCGAAGTAAATCACCGAGCCTGCGTCGGCTGGCGGCTGAAGCTTGCCTTCGACGTTGGGTTGCAGCGTTCCCTTCAGCATGACGATGATCTCCTCGTGCTCATGCTTGTGGGGAGCATGCGTTTCCGTGCCGGGCGCCAGACTGGTAGCGTGCATTTCCAGGTTGAACCCGCTCTTGGTGGAACCGTAGAAGATACGGCCGCCGCTCTTCTTTTTGTTGCCCTTGTCCGGGATATCTTCGGAGCGGTACACCTTGGCGGGCAAAACCGGAAGCCGCTTCATCTGGGCCTGGGCTTTAGTAGCAGACGCACCAGCCAGCAGTGGAATTAAAGCGCTTAAGTCGCGGCGTGACATTTTCATAGTTTGTTGACCTTGGAAGGGCAAGACCTGTTCCGGTTTGATTATTCCACCTGAGCCGTTGAGGGGCCGAACCCGGTTGCCGGTCTTCTTCGATTTCGATATGATTTAAAGGTACGTTCAGAAACAAGTAAGGTTTTATATCAATGGCAAATACAGTATCGTCGCTGAAGCGTGTCCGGATAACGGAGCGAAAGACCGCCGTTAACCGAATGCGCAAAACACGGCTGCGTCACCAGATACGCACCATGCGGCGGCTGCTCGACCAAAAAGATTCAGACGGCGCCTCAAAAGCGGTTCCAACAACGTTCTCTTTAGTGGACCGAGCGGCAAAGTGGGGCATCATCAAGAGGAATACTGCAGCGCGGTATAAGAGCCGTATGACAACCCGGTTGAAGAAGCTGGCTGCCGCATAGCGCAAGCACTTTCCTCTTATCTCCCGATTTTAGGTACTTCTATCCATCCATAAGGCGCTCCAGAGCGCTTTATGGGGGTTTTGGCTTATAAATCCCGCCTTGTTAGACTGGCAGGCAGAATGCCGAGCTGCTGCAGGGTCAAGCCCGTTATTGCCCAGGCGATCACTCTACTCCTCTTTATCCTTCTGCCGGGACGCCTTCCTGGCCGCCAACCTGTCGAGGCTCAACATGGGATGGTGGTCGCGCAGGAGCCGCTTGCGGCCGATGTGGGCTTGGAGGTTCTGCGAAAGGGCGGAAATGCGGTCGACGCGGCTGTTGCAGTCGGCTTCGCTCTGGCGGTGACACATCCATCGGCTGGCAATATTGGAGGAGGCGGTTTTCTTCTGTTACGGCTGGCAGACGGTCGCAGCACGTTTTTCGATTTCCGTGAAGCCGCGCCAGCCAAAGCAACTCGGGATATGTATCTCGACAGTGCTGGGAATCCTACAAAGGACAGCATCTTTGGATGGCGTTCCGCCGGTGTCCCCGGAACGGTAGCCGGTCTAGCGGATGCTCATCGGAAATTCGGCACCAAACCCTGGAAATCTCTTCTAGAGCCGGCTGTCGAATTGGCCTCGAAGGGATTCACGCTTACGGAACCGGTGGCTACGTCTCTCCGGAACGAGAAGAATTCGCTGCATCGCGACCCGGAATCGCGGCGGATCTTTTTGCGCGACGGAAACGCTTATAAGGCCGGAGAGAAGCTGAAACAGCCAGAGCTCGCCCAGACGCTCCAAAGGATCGCAGCGAAAGGCGCTCCGGGCTTCTATGAGGGACCAACAGCGGAGCGTATCGCCGCGGAATTTGCCTCGCACGGCGGATTGATTACGGTGGATGATCTGAAACGCTATCAGGCTAAGGCACGCAAGCCGGTGTCAGGGAGCTATCACGGTTTCGAGGTTTTCTCGGCGCCTCCGCCCAGCGCCGGAGGAGTCGGTCTTCTGCAGATGTTGGCCATGCTCGAAGGCACTGGCTATGACAAAGACGGACCGGATTCGGCCCGGGCTGTTCACTTTGGCGCGGAGGTAATGCGGCGTTTCTACGCGGATCGAAGCGAATACCTCGGCGATTCCGATTTTTACAATGTGCCCGTTAAGCAACTGCTTGCGCCCAGTTACGTTGCGTGGCGCAGGAGCACAATTTCTCCCGATCGGGCAACCCCGAGCGATGCGGTGGAACCGGGCCTGAATCGCACGGCGCTGGCCCGGGTTGGTGTTCACCACGAGAGCGACCAGACCACGCATTTCAACATAGTCGATTCGAAGGGCGACGCGGTGGCCATGACTTATACGATGAACAACACGTATGGCAGCGGCATAACGGTGCCCGGCCTGGGATTCCTGCTGAACGACGAAATGGACGATTTTTCAGCCAAGCCCGGAACGCCCAACATGTATGGACTGCTGGGATCGGATGCCAACGCCATCGAGGCCTATAAGCGTCCGCTATCGGCGATGACACCAACCATCGTGACGCAGAACGGAAAGCTGAAGATGGTGGCTGGAGCGCCCGGCGGCTCGCGCATCACCACGGCTGTCTTCCAGGTCGTGCTTGACGTGCTCGATTTTCACATGAACGCGCAAGACGCCGTTGACTTGCCACGTTTTCACGAGCAGTGGAAACCGGACACTCTCTATCTGGAGCCCAATTTTCCTACTGCCGTCGAAGGCCAGCTGAAGCAGATGGGTTATCGAACTGAGCTTATGCCGGAAATCGCGCGTGTTGAAGCCATCGTTGTGCAGGGCTCCACGCTGCAGGGCGGATCGCGGGCGCGGGTACATGGCAAAGTCGCCGGCTACTGACCGGCATGCGTGCATTCATAATGTGTCTTAGCCCGGCAGATAAGATCTGAGCGCCAACGAACGCACCTAAAAACCGCAGCCAACCACTTCAGCCAACGACAATGGACTTCGCCCTTTCAACCCATCTTTTTGTGCAACACCGCCTGACTTCAGTTTGGCTCGAGCGTACTTGGGCCGCAGGGTTCTCAGCGGTGGAGATCTTCTGCGCGCGTCAGCATTTGGACTATCAGGACAAGGCGCAGATTGCCGAGTTAGGGCACTGGTTTCGCGATTCCGAACTGCGGCTTCACTCTCTGCATGCGCCCATCTACTCCGACGATCGCTGGGGCCGCAGCGGCCCGCAAGCTGTCATCGACATCACGGAACCAATGAAAGGCAAGCGCATCACGATGGTGGACGAGATCAAACGCGCGCTTGATATTGCCGATCTCATTCCTTTCAAGTATTTGATCCAACATCTGGGATGTGCCGGGCAGGAGTTAGCTCCGGAACGCCTTGACGCGGCCTTTATCTCGCTGGATGAGTTGAAGGTTTTCGCAGGGCAGCGTGGAGTAGAAATCCTGCTCGAGAATATTCCAAACGAGCTCTCCACAGCCGAGCGATTGAATCTTTTCCTGGGTGAAACGCACCTGAACCTGAACTTCTGCTTCGACGCCGGACATGCGCACATGCATTCGACAGTCCAGCACCAGTTCGAGCAGATGGCGGACCGGATTCGCTCTACCCACCTGCATGACAACCATGGGAAAGAGGACGCTCATCTCTTTCCAGGCGCAGGAACGATCGATTGGCAGGAAACGATGGGACTGCTGAAATCCCGGCCAGAGCAGTACCCTCTGCTCCTCGAATTGAAGGAACCCGCGGGCGTTGAGCATCCCGTAGAGGAGGCTAAGGGCTCGATGGATCTGTTAACGAAGTATTTATGAGTTCTGAATTACCGATTGCGAGCGCCGCTGTTCCACCTGTTATCTCCATCGCTGAATCGAGCCAACATGAAGGGCAAAGGGTGGAGATACGCGGCTGGCTCTACAATTTGCGCAAATCTGGCAAGATTGTGTTCCCTCAAGTCCGGGACGGCAGCGGATTAATGCAGTGCGTAGCTGTCAAGAGCAGCTTGCCTGAAGAAGTCTTCGATGAACTTAAGAATCTGACGCAGGAAAGCTCGTTAATGCTGACCGGCACAATCCGTGGCGAACCGCGCGCCGCTGGGGGCTTTGAGCTGGATGTGGATGGCGTCACAGTCGTACAGCGCGTCTCAGAAGAGCATCCATATCCGATCACGCCGAAAGAACATGGCGTCGATTTCCTGATGGATCATCGTCACCTGTGGCTGCGCAGCCGCCGGCAGCATGCCGCCATTCAGGTGCGCCATGAGGTGATTCGCGCGATCCGAGATTATCTCGACAATCACGGATTTACGCTGGTTGATACACCCATCTTCACTCCCGCGGCATGCGAAGGCACCACTACGCTTTTTGAAGTCGATTACTTCGAGGACGAGAAGGTTTACCTGACGCAATCCGGGCAGCTCTACAACGAAGCCAATGTCATGGCTTTCAATAAAGTTTACTGCTTCGGCCCGACTTTTCGCGCGGAGAAGTCAAAGACGCGCCGGCACCTCACTGAGTTCTGGATGGTGGAACCGGAGATAGCTTACGCCGATTTGGAAGACGTGAAGCGTGTGGCCGAAGACCTCATTGTCTCCACCATAGGCCGGGTGTTGGAGAACCGGCGTGAACAGTTGAAGGTGCTCGAGCGCGACGCTAGCAAACTCGAAGCCGTAACCCTGCCATTCACCCGGATGACCTATGACGAAGCGGTGAAGTTGTTGCAGTCGAAGGGCAGCGCAATCGAGTGGGGCGGGGACTTCGGGAATGCCGACGAGACTCTGCTTACCGCGGATTCCGAGCGCCCCGTTATTGTCGACCGGTATCCCAGCGCGATCAAGGCATTTTACTTTCAGCCCGACGAACAACGCCCGGAACTAGCCTTGGGGATCGACATCATTGCTCCCGAAGGGTATGGCGAAATTGTTGGCGGAGGCCAGCGCATTCATGATCTGGCGCTGCTCGAGAAGCGATTGAAAGAACACGATCTGCCGCCGGCGGCTTTCGACTGGTATCTCGACTTGCGGCGCTTTGGGACGGTTCCACACGCCGGCTTCGGCATGGGCGTGGAGCGCTTTGTGGCCTGGATGTGCGGCCTCGAGCATGTGCGAGAGACCATTCCTTACCCGCGCATGCTCTACCGCACTCGACCGTAATACTGCTCTTCGACTGTTAGAATACACGCGTGTTTGTTTACGCGCACTCGAGAGTACCCGGGCTGGGAGTAAATCGGGAGAACGGCAATTGAAGTTCGTTGGACTGCTATTACGAATCTTCAGCTACTTGTTCCACAGTCTGTCGGGGGTGTTCTTGCTTGGAGTGGCAGTGGAAGCGACAATCAGTCATCAGCCATTGAATTTGCCTATGCTGCCCTTTGGTGATTCTAACCTTATCTTAGGCACTTACATGCTGGGCATCTTCGCTCTTCTGGCAACGGTGCTGGTGTGGAACCGGACCTTCAAATACATCTTCCCGCTCTGGGCCGCTGGAACGGTCTATACACTGATCAAAGGCTTTTTCTTCAGTTCCTATGTGTTTGATGGCAGCGGCAATTTGAAAGCAGCCCTGCTCTACATAGCCGCATCCATTCTGGCGATGATTGGCGCTTTTTGGACCTTGAAGCCCCGCCGCGGCCGCCTTTACTCGTAAGCCTTGACGCGTCTGCTACAAACAATCCATGGTTCGTCTTCTGTTTCTATCGCTGCTGGCAGCAAGCCTGGCATCTCCCGAATCCCGGCGGTTCAGTATCGAGGATGTAATGAGCGCGCCTTTTGCAAGCGAACTCACTGCTTCGCCTAAGGGTGCCCGGACGGCTTGGCTTTTGAATGAAGCCGGGGTGCGCAACATCTGGGTAGCCGAAGGTCCGGCGTGGAAGGGCCGGCGGCTCACTTCGTTTACTAAAGACGACGGACAGGATATCAGCGGCCTCGCCTGGACTGCGGATGGAGAAAATCTGCTGTTCGTCCACGGCGGCGATTTCGAGAACGGTGGTGAGAATCCGAATCCGGATATGAGCCCGTCGAAGCCCGATCAGTCCATTTGGACGGTTTCAATTTCCAGCGGCAAGATGCGGAAACTGACCGAAGGAGAGGCGCCTGCAGTCTCGCCAGTGGGAGATGCCGTTGCGTTCATTCGCTCGGGTCAAATCTTCCTGATGAGGCCCAATGGAGAGGGTGTCGCTGCGGCCATAGAGAGCAAGACTAATCCAGACGGCCTGAAATGGTCTCCGGATGGGAAGCAGCTCGCTTTCGTCAGCAGCCGCCGTGATCACAGCTTCATCGGATTGTACTCTCCAGCAGCGAAAACGCTGGAGTTCCTTGATGCGAGCACCGCTCGCGACTCTCATATCGCCTGGAATCGGGATGGCTCCAAGCTGGCATTCATAAGGGAGCCAGCAGAAGCCCGCAGCTATGGAGTTCGCCGGACTGGGGATCCCTGGTCCATCCGGGTCTTCGATCTGCCATCGCATTCCGCGAAGCAGAAGTTTCAGGCATCACCCGGGATGGGAAGCGTCTTCCATGGGTTGGCATCCGAAGAGCAAATCTTCTGGGCCTCGAACGGACAGTTGATTTTTCCCTGGGAGAAAACGGGATGGCTGCACTTATGGCGGATTGCCCTGGATGGGAACGGGCAACCGAGCGAGCTGACGCCGGGCACTGGGGAAGTTGAGCATGTCCGGCAGGCCAGCGACGGCAGCAGCTTGTGGTATTCGACAAACATCGGCGACATCGACCGGCGTCATGTTTGGCGGATCGAAGTCAATGGAGGTTCCAAGCCAAAGCAAGTGACTCACGGCGAGGGCATTGAATGGTCTCCAACGCCGCTTGCGGAAAGCTCGCAGATCGCAGTTCTGGCGTCTACTTACAATCAGAAGTCTCATGCTACGGTAATCGGCGGTGGTGGTAGTCTTTCGGCGCTTGCACCCGGATCCGTGCCTGGAAATTTTCCTTCTTCAGCACTAATTAAACCGGAGCCCGTAGTGGTCACTGCCGCCGACGGCGTGGCCTTGCATGCACAGCTCTTCCGGCGCTCTATCCCGGATGGAGCGCGCCGCCCAGCCCTGATTTTCTTTCATGGCGGTTCGCGCCGCCAGATGCTTCTGGGTTTTCATTACATGTACTATTACTCGAACGCCTACGCCCTGAATCAGTTCTTCGCGCAGCAGGGTTATATCGTGCTTTCGGTCAATTACAGGAGCGGAATCGGCTACGGCATGGAGTTCCGGGAGGCGCTCCATTACGGACCCAACGGCGGGAGTGAATATGCGGACGTTATAGGAGCGGGTCTGTATTTGAAGTCCCGGACCGATGTAGATCCGAAGCGCATCGGCGTGTGGGGCGGATCTTACGGCGGCTATTTGACTGCCATGGCGTTGGCGCGAGGGTCAAATTTGTTCGCTGCTGGAGTCGACTTTCATGGCGTTCATGATTGGAGCACTACGCGGAACTTCGACTTCTCGGGAGGCGATCCGGCAGCGGCGGAAAAGGCTCGCGTTGCGGCTCGTGTTGCCTTCGAGTCTTCGCCTATGGCATCCGTCGAACAATGGCGATCGCCTGTCCTGCTGATCCATGGAGACGACGATCGCAATGTGCCGTTCGCGCAGACCGTGATGCTGGCGGCTGCTCTTCGCAGGCAGCATGTTGACTGTGAAGAGCTGATCTTTCCGAACGAGATACATGACTTCCTGGAGCACAAACACTGGGTTGAAGCTTACAAAGCCTCCAGCGCCTTCTTTCACCACCATTTAGGGAACCAAGGATCGGTCTACTAACGTTTCCTAATATTAAAATATGCGAATAAATAAGAAAAATCGGGGTCTGTCCCCGTTTTGTGGGTCTGTCGCTTGTAAGTCTTTGTTTCTAATGGAATCCGTCTGAGGCAATCCTTACAGGTTTCCCGGCCCAGTTGCTACCAAGACTCGTCCCAGCCAGAAACGCGCTGTAGAGTCTATAGATTAGAATGAAATACGGAAAAATTGGGGCCTGTCCCCGTTTGGCGGTGTAAGTCTTTGATTCTATTATTATGGGCTCGGGGACTTATCCGGCGGCGGGCAATCGCACTAGCTGGAGCCAAAAGTTTTCGAATGCCCGCATTGTGTGAAGGAACTCGTCGAAGTCGACCGGTTTGGTGAGATAGCAATTAGCGTGCAATCCATAGGCTCTATGAACATCCGCCTCGTCATCGGAGGTGGTCAGCACGATTACCGGGATCATCGCCAAACTGGGATCCTTTTTGATTTCTTCCAAAACCTCGCGTCCATCCTTCTTGGGAAGATTAAGATCCAGCAGAATGACGTCAGGACGCGATGCTCCCGAAAACTTGCCTTGGCGGCGGAGATAACGTAGCGCAACTTCTCCGTCTTCCGCTACGTGAATTTCATAAATCAGCTTTCCTTCACGAAAGGCTTCTTCGACCAACCCCACATCCGCTGGATTGTCTTCGACTAGAAGTATGTGCATTTTCCGTCTCACTTACTTACTGCTTCCATTTCCAGAGACACCCGCCAATGGCCGCGATGTCTGCTTGCGCTGCTCCGCCCGCTCCCGCTCCAGGTTAGTGGAAACCGTGAAGAAAAATTCAGATCCTACTCCGGGCTCTGATGACGCCCAGATGCGGCCTCCATGCGCCTCCGCAATGCGCTTACAGATCGCCAAACCTATGCCAGTTCCAGGAAAAGTTCCTATCTTGTGGAGCCGCTGGAAGATGACAAAAATCCGCTCGGCATACTCCGGATCGAAGCCAATTCCATTATCCCGAACGGAAAAAAGCCACTCCCGTTCCTGACGCTTTGCGCCGATGTGAACTACTGGGCACTCATCAGTCTTGCTGAATTTTAGGGCATTGCCGATCAGATTCTGGATCAGCTGGCTGAGTTTGGTAGCGTCTGCGCTGATGACCGGCAGCGGATCTCGCGTAATCTTCGCCTTCCGCTCCGCAATGAGTATTCGCAGGCCTTCCTGAACAGTACTTACCAGCTGTTCTAAGTCGACTCGCTCCACCTTCAGGGCTTGCGTACCAACTCTGGAGTAGCTTAGCAGGTCGCGTACTAAATTCTGCATGCGAGCGGCGCCGCCGGTTATGAATTGAATGTACTGGTCGGCCTGTTCGTCCAGCTTGCCCTGATAGCGGCGGCCAAGCAGGCTCGCATAGCTGCCGACAGTGCGCAAAGGCTCCTGCAGATCGTGGCTGGCGACGTAAGCGAAATGCGTAAGATCTTTGTTGGAACGCAGTAAATCCTCGTTTGCCTGCTGCAAATCCGCCGTGCGTTCCTCCACGCGCCATTCGAGTTCGCTGTTTAGTTCAAGTATTTCCTGCTCCGCCCGATCTCGCTGGTCGTCGTAGCCGCAAATAGTGGTGTAGGCTTTCCACAGAAGCGCGACGCTGCTTGCGATACCAAGAACGAAACATACTATCAAGAAGAAACCGATGCGGCGCTGCACTGAGAGGCGTTGAAGCAGTAATCGATTCTCTTCCGCAATCATCGCGACGCAATCCTGTCTAAAGTCCGCCAGAAGCCGGTCGTCTGCAGTGAGGGTAGCCTGAACCGCCTGGCCCGGATCCGAAGGCGCAACATTCGCCATTTTGCGACGCCGTTGGAGGAGAGCGTCTAGCTTTGCACGCAAAGCGCGGGTTTGTCCGGTAATCTTTTGGATATTCGTGCGCTGTCTCGAGTTATCTACAATTAATCTGCGAAGGCTCTCGATGCCTTGCCCCGCTCTCTGCCACGAATACTCGTAAGCTTGCCGGTCCGTATCCCGTCCTGTGAACAATGCGGACACGTAGGAACTCTCCGCATTAACTACGGAAGTCTGGATCTGTTGAACTAAGACGATGACGTCCTTCGTATGCAGCACCCAATCGATGCTGTTTTGATATCGCTCACCTGCCCAGAAACTCAGAACCGCAAGCGTTATTGGCACAACGGAGACCCACACGAAGGCTCTCCGGGCACTGCGTTGTACAGTGTGACTCAAATCGAAAATCCTCTAGGTCCAGGAGCGGATCCAGTGCACGGCAGAAGGGATCGACCAGATGCCGGGCCCATTTGAGAAAATTTCAATTTAGGTTAGCAGATAACCTCTGCCATCCCGGGCGTACTTGGCGCAACACCAACGCCAATCCGGCTGCCGGAGGAACTCGCGCACGTTACAATTGCTAGTTCATGCCCCAATTGTTAGCAGGAAAGACGGCACTCGTGCTTGGGGTCGCTAATAAGTGGAGTATCGCCTATGCCATCGCGGCGGCGTTCGTACGTGAAGGCGCAAAGCTGGTGCTGACCTTTCAGGGCGAGCGTCAGCGGCAAACAGTAGAGGAACTAGGAGCTGAATTACGCGCTGCGAAGGTCTTTAACTGCGACGTCACTAAGCCAGAGCAACTCGACCAACTCGTCGCGGAACTGAAGGCCATTTCGCCTCAGCTCGATGCTGTGGTTCATAGCATCGCTTTTGCCAACAAAGAAGACTTGAGCCGGCCGTTTCTGGAGACCAGCCGTGATGGATATCTTCTCTCCCAGGAGGTTAGCGCTTACTCGTTGGTGTCCGTTGCCCGCGCGCTGACGCCGTTGATGACAGCCGGGGGATCGCTTACAACGTTGACTTACCTAGGCGCTACCAGGGTAGTACAAAACTATAACGTTATGGGAGTTGCGAAAGCTGCTCTGGAAGCCTGCGTCCGCTATCTCGCGGCCGAGCTCGGCCCTAGTAAAATTCGTGTAAACGCCGTCTCTGCCGGACCAATAAAAACCGCTTCGGCGCGGGCGATTCCGGGATTGACCAGCATTCTCGAGTCGGTGGCCAAAATAGCGCCACAGCGCAAGAATACCGATCCCGCTGAAGTAGCCGACACCACGGTTTTCCTGGCGAGCGACTTGGGCCGGGGAGTAACCGGCAACATTGTTTTTGTAGACGCAGGTTTCCAAATTGTCGGACTTAGTGGCGGAGCTTAGTTTCTTACCGCTGCCGCTAACCTTTCGGCGTGTGCTGCGTCTTCAAATTGACAGGGACAAGCTGGTTTACTACTCTGTTTTTTCAAGTATGAGGACGACGCCGGGACTAGCGAACGGGCTCTTCCCTCTGCGGTCCGCCGCTACAAACTCTAAGTTCATATGATTCAGGTCGAAGGTCTTTCGAAGAACTACGCGCGCCATGTCGCGGTTAATAACATCTCGTTCGCTGTGGAGAAAGGCGATATCGTCGGTTTCCTCGGGCCTAATGGCGCAGGTAAAACTACCACCATGCGGATTCTCACCTGCTTCATGCCGCCCACGGCCGGGCGGGCGAATGTCGCCGGCTTCGATGTTTTCGATCAGCCGTTCGAAGTAAAAAAGCGCATTGGTTATCTTCCCGAGACGCCCCCACTCTATCCGGAGATGAGCGTCACTGACTATCTCACTTTTGTTGCTCGCTTGAAGAACGTTCCTGCCGGTGAGGTCAAGAACCAGGTCGAGCGGGTGATGGAACGTTGTTCGGTCGCCGACGTTCGCGACAAGTTGATTTCCAAACTCTCAAAGGGATATCGCCAGCGCGTAGGCCTGGCCCAGGCGATTATTCATAATCCCGACGTGTTAATCCTTGACGAACCAACCTCCGGCCTCGACCCTAAGCAAATCACCGAGACGCGCGACCTTATCAAGGGACTAGCGGGCGATCACACGATTATTCTCAGTACCCATATTTTGCCCGAAGTAGAAGCCATTTGCCGTAAGGTGGTGATCATCAACCGCGGCCAAATCGTCGCCACCGATTCTGTAGAACGGCTGAAACATAGCCGAGGCGAAAATGCCGTTCAGGTGCATGTCGAGACCGAGGGTCAAGCCAGCGCCGAATCGGTACGGCAAAAGCTGGAACAGATTTCCGGCGTGAGCAAGGTTGTCGAGTTGCCGCCTATAGCTAGTCGCTTTTGTTTCGAAGTGGAGACCCTGTCGGAGAGCAATCCTCGCGGCGATCTGGCGCGAGCCGTCGTTAACTCCGGTTGGAATCTGATGGAACTGAAATCTACGTCCATGACCCTTGAAGAAGCATACCTGCAAATTACCGGTTCCGCGGCCTCTCCTGCGGCGGCTTTGGTTGATGGAGGCGTGCAGTGAGAAATATCTGGACTATCGCGCAGCGCGAGCTATACGCCTACTTCGTCTCACCCGTCGCCTGGGTGCTGCTCACGATCTTCGCTTTCCTAAGCGGATTGTTCACTTACATCATCAGCGCCAGCTTTGTGCGTTTTTCGATGGAAAGCCAGATGGGCGGACAAGGCGGAAACTTCAATCTGAACGACCAGGTAATTGCGCCCTTGTTCTCGAACATCGCGGTGATCGGCCTCTTCCTGATACCGCTCATCAGCATGCGCCTGTTCGCAGAAGAGAAACGGCAGGGCACAATTGAACTGCTGGTTACTTCCCCGGTGCACGATACGGAAATCGTCATCGGCAAGTGGCTTTCCGCAGTGCTGATGTACGGCTCATTGCTGCTGGTGCTGATTCTGGACTTTTCATTTCTGTTTATCTACGGTCAGCCAGACTGGAAGCCAGTCGCTACGGGACTGCTTGGAATCCTGCTGCAAGGCGCCTGCCTGCTTGCTCTTGGAACTTTCATCTCCACCACCACTAAGAACCAAATCGTGGCCGGGGCTGTGGGCTTTGCCCTGGCCCTGGTGCTTTGGATACTGAATTGGACAACTTCGTTTGGCAATTCCGATTCCGTGCAGGTGCTGAATTATCTGTCGATAGTCAGCCACATGGATAGCTTCTCGCGCGGAGTGCTCGACACCAAAGATATTGTCTACTACCTGTCCATGATCTTCCTGGGCTTGTTTCTTACCACTCGTTCGCTCGAGTCGATGCGGTGGAGAGCATAAATGGCTAACTTCTTCAAAAAAGGCTCCGGCAGGGAAACATCCCCGGACATTCCTAAGTCCGATTCAGCTAAGTCCCGCCAAGTGCGTTTTGGCGCTACTGCCGGAGTGTACACCATAGTTATCATCGCCATTCTGGTGCTGGTGAACTGGCTGGCGAACCGGTACAACAAGACTTATGACACCACCAGCAATAAGCGCTATACGCTTTCGCAGGAGACCGTCAAGTTAGTCAAAAATCTGAAATCCGACGCCACCATTACTTACATAGATAAGACCTCAGGCTTTGAGAGCGCGCGAGGCATGCTCGACCGTTATAAGAATCTCTCGCCGAAGATCAAGGTTCAATATATCGATTACCAGAAGCAGCCTACTGTCGCGAAGGCTTATGGTCTACGTTTTCCCGGCACCGCGTTTGTGGAACTAGGGCAGCGCAGGGAAGAGGCAAAGGCGATTACGGAAGAAGGCATCACCGGCGCGTTCCTCAAAGATCTGAAGGGTGTCCGCCAGGTCTGTTTTGTAAGTGGAAGCAAGGAACATGCGCTGGACGCCACCGACGCCAACGGACTCTCGCAGTTCAAGACGCTGCTGGAACGCGACAATTACCAATCGCAGGCCGTTACGCTACTCGATAAGACAGAGGTTCCGAAGGAATGCAACGTCGTGATTGTGGCTGGTCCGCAGTCTGATTACACCTCTAATGAAATTAGCGCGCTGAAGACTTATGTCGAGAAAGGCGGACGCGCTCTGTTTCTCCTCGACCCGCCTCTGGACTTCGGGCGTGAGCATACGGCCGCCAACCCGCTCTTGAACACCCTGCTGGCTAATTGGGGGGTCACGGCCGATAAAGACCTAGTGCTGGAGCAGAATCCAATGGGCCAAATTCTCGGCTATGGCCCGGAGATTCCGATAATAAACACCTACGAATCTCATCCTATTGTTAGTGACTTGAAGGGTAATTTCACCGGCTTTCCGGTGGCGCGCTCCCTGGAAGTGAAAAATGGCACCAAGACAACGGTGGACAAGTTATTCTCCACCACTAGCCGGGCGATTGCGACCACGAAACTGAGTTCCAACGAAATCAATCCCTCAGATCCGAACAATAAGAAAGGTCCATTCATCTTGGGCGCAGCCGGAAATTACAACACCGGCAAGAGCAACGATCCGGGGCGCTTCGTCGTGATTGGAAGCTCGGGCTTTATCACCAACGGGATGCTGGCATTCCAGGCCAATCGTGACTTGGCGTTAAACACCATTAACTGGCTGTCGTCGGACGAAGATCTGATTTCCATCCGGCCGAAAGCTCCCGAAGACAGGCGCCTGAACGTAAATCAGCGGCAGATGAACTTGTTCTTCTACTTTGATTTGATCGCGATTCCGCTTTTAACCATACTGGGCGGCGTGATGCTGTACTTTAAGCGGAGATAGCGGATGAAACCACGCAATCTTCTGGTGGCGGCTGCCCTGCTGGCTGCGCTCAGCGGAGCCGTTTGGTGGTCGAAGCTTCACCCCGAAGCGGGAAAGAGCACGACTGCTACGCCAGCAAGCCCGACGCTTGCCGACATTCCAGCGGCTCAGATAGAGAGCGTAAGCATAACTCATAAGGATGGCTCCGCCATATCTTTTGACCATAAGAACAACAAATGGACGCTCACTAATCCGCCGGGACTTTCCGCCGATCAGGATGCGGTAAACAGCCTGGTGTCTTCCCTGAACCCTCTCACCGCCGATAATGTGGTGGAAGAGAAAGCCAAGAATCCGGCGAAATATGGACTCACATCCCCGAGCTTGATAGTTGCGGTCAGCGAGAAGGGCGGCAAGGCCGCTACCATAAGCTTCGGCGACGACATCCCCGCGGGTTCGCTGGTTTACGCACGGCTCAACAAAGATCCAAAGGTCTATGCGGTCTCCTCTTCAGTCAAAACCGGCTTCGACAAGACAGCTAACGATCTGCGCGACAAGCGCCTGCTTACCTTAGACAGCAACTCCGTCACCAGCATTGAAGTGAAGACTCCTAAGGGAACGGTTCAGTTCGGGAAGACTCCGGCAACCGACGGTACGAGCGACTGGCGGATTGTGAAGCCGCAGCCGTTTCGCGCTGAGAGTTTCCAGGTGGAAGAACTGCTCCGCAAGCTGACCGAAGCGAAAATGGATCTGTCAGGCGGTGTCGACGGCGTCAAGAAGGACGCTGCCGGTTACGCGGCTGGACAAAACCTGGCTACGGCGACAATCACCGGCAGTTCCGGCGCGCAAACACTTAGTGTTCACAAGCTCAAAGAAGATTATTATGCCCGCAGTTCGGCAGTCACCGGCATCTACAAGGTTCCGGCTGATTTGGGAAAGCAGCTGGAGAAACCAGGCGAAGATTATCGCAATAAGAAGATCTTCGATTTCGGGTTTAGCGATCCTACGAAGATCGAATTGGGAGGCACCTTGGGGAGTAAGACGCTGGTACGCAGCGGCACCGACTGGAAGGCTGGCGGTAAAACGATGGATGCCGGCACGGTACAGGCTTTTATCGATAAGGTCCGCGACTTAACGGCGGCAAACCTTGTAACCACCGGCTTTACGACGCCTGCCTTCCGTATCGCAGTGACTTCCCACGACGGCAAACGAGCCGAAAAAGTCGAGTTCGCTCAGGCGGCCGGCGGCTATCTGGCGCGCCGTGAAAATGAACCTGGACTTTACCAGATCGACGCAAAGACGGGCGAAGATGTCATAAGCGCGAGTAAAGCCATGAAGCCCGCCGCATCCGCGAAGTAGGCGCCATGCATGTCAGCGACTAATCACCTCTGCGCTTAACCATGTCAGCGCTTAATACGGACCTCTACGAACTGACGATGGCGGCTGGCTACTTTGCCGCTGAAAAAACCGAGGAGGTTGCCACCTTCGAGCTTACTGTTCGCCGCCTGCCGGAGAACCGCAATTTTCTGTTGGCAACGGGGCTGCAGCAAGCGGTAGAGTATCTGCTGAATCTGCGATTTGAGGCTGACGAGATCGAGTACCTGCGCTCGCTCTCGCAGTTTAAGCTTGTTCCCGGTGAGTTCTTTTCGTTCCTAGCCAAGCTCCGTTTCACCGGCGATCTGTATGCGGTAAAGGAGGGCACTCCGGTGTTTCCGAACGAGCCGCTGGCAATTATTCGCGCTCCAATTGTTGAAGCCCAGCTGGTGGAAACCTATCTGCTTTCGACGTTTGCCTTTCAAACGATGGTCGCGTCGAAGGCCGCCCGCTGCGTCAGTGCGGCCGACGGCAAGCCTGTTGTCGAGTTCGGCAGCCGACGGGCACACTCTCCGGAGGCCGGCATCCTGGCGGGACGCGCGGCATATATCGCCGGCTGTTCGGGCACAAGCAATTCACAAGCGGGAAAAAACTTTAAGATTCCGGTGTTTGGAACTGCCGCCCATTCGTGGACTATGTCTTTCGCCACGGAAGAAGAGTCCTTTCGCTCTTTACAGAAACTGCTCGGGGAAAATACGGTTTTTCTGGTGGATACATACAGCACTGCAGAAGGCGCGACACTCGCCGCGCGCCTGGGAAAGCCGGTCTGGGGCGTACGTCTGGATAGCGGCGATCTGCTGTCGCTTTCCCGTGAAGTCCGGGGAATTCTCGATGCGGCGGGCATGCAGGATGCAAAGATTTTTGCGACCAATGATTTGGACGAGTACCGGCTGAAAGAATTATTGGACGCCGGCGCGCCCCTGGACGCCTTCGGTGTCGGAACACAGCTGGCGACATCGGCTGATGCACCTACGCTTTCCGCAGTCTACAAACTGGTTGAAATGCGGCGGGGAAAGAATCTCTTCTACGCCGCGAAGTTTAGCGATGAAAAACACACTCTGCCGGGCGCCAAACAGATTTACCGCACAGAAGATCGCGACGTGGTGGCGCTTGCCACTGAGTGCGATGACGCTTACCGCGGAGACCCCTTGATCCGGCCGGTTCTGATTGGAGGGGAACTCGTGGAGCCGCTGCCCGAGACCGAGGCGATTCGCGAACACGCAATGCGGTCCGTTGAACGGCTGCCGCCCGATCTGCGGTCGCTCGAACCAGCCGAGCCTTATCCGATCGAGTTTAGTTCCGAACTGCTGGAACTTGTGGAAAATCTACGCAGACAGCATCAGATGGTGAGTTGTTAAAAACCCGCAGGTACCTTACCGTCCTCGAGAAATTCAAACTGCAAGTACGCGAGCCGGGCACTTGTTTGAGTGTTCCATGGGTTTGCGCTTGCAGGCGAAGCGGATTGACTAGCCCCGGGATTGGGTTGGACAACCTCGACCCCGGTAACGGATTCTATCTCAGCTCAACTGTGAAGCTGAGCGTTAGCTTTATCCGCCGCGGATGCCGTATAATTTTTAGTGCGGCTAGCAGAGGCCAGTCTATGTTCAACATAGACTACCTCCTATGATGTTTTGTCAACTGCGAACTGGTTCTCGTCTTTCGCAAGACGAAGAAACTGTGTTGTTTTTGATTCCCGGTGGTGGGTTCCGGAGTGCCTTCATGATGCCTCCGCCAGTACGAAGTTGGGGAAGTCCTCAAACACCCATCCATTTTTCAGCGTCCGGTAGATGACGCCCAGGAATTTGCGAGCCAGCGCAATGATTGCCTTACCGGCCCCCCGCCGCGCTTTCACCTGCTCATAGAACCGCTTCAGATACGGGCTGTAGTTGGCTGCTATCAGGGCCGACTGCACCAGCGCCGTTCGTCCCAGCTTGGTCCCGCGTTTATGAATGCGGCCGCTGTGCTCGGTTTCGTTCGAGTTCGACACGCGCGGCACGATGCCGAAGTAACTGGCCAGATGGCCCTCGTCGGCAAAGTCCTGCACATTCCCGATCACGCTCAGCAGGATCGCGCCGGTGATTTTGCCGATTCCCTTGATGCTGGACAGGCCCTTGTGCCCCTCCAGCTTCGAGCCTTCCTCGCCAATTGTCTTCTCCAGTTCGGCAATGCTCTTGTTCAAACTCCGGATCTGCTCGACGATCACCCGCAGTTCGATCTGCACGGTCTCGTCGAAAGGCAGACTCAGCACTTCATTGAGCTTCTTCTCGCTTGACAGCGCCTCTTTGGGCAGATTCAGCCCGCGCGCGCTCAGAATATTGTTGATCTTATTCTTGAGCGCAGTGCGCAGCTTCACCAGCGTGTCTCGTGTCTGCGTCAGCGACGCTAGTTGCCCATGCTCCTTATCCTTCATGCGCACCTCCGGCAGCATGTTCTTCGACAGGTACAGCGCCAGTGTCCGCGCGTCGTTGGGATCGGTCTTCTTCACCGATTGCCGGATAACACGGAACTGGCTCGTGTTCACGACCACAATGCGCGCCACATGCCCGGCCACCGCATCGTGAAACAGCCGGGTGTTGCCCGTGATTTCCACCGCCACTTCGTCTGTCGGCCGCAGCTTCTTCACGAATTTCCCCAGGTCCGCCAACTCCCATTCGGTCAGGTACGTCCGCTCGTTCTCCAGCCGTATGCAGCAGGTGAACCGATTGCGATGCAGGTCGATTCCGATATATCGCTTTTCCATTTTTCTCTCCTGGTTTGTTGTTCTTCCAGGTCGAGCAGACTAACTTTACGGCGGTCACCATACTCCTATCCGAGGTCGCTTCGCGCCTCACGATGACGTTCCATCCACAGGTCTGACCAATCTCCTTTACGGGGTCCGTGCCCCACCAAACGTATCCAGCCTGTGACCTGTCTGCTCCGGAAGTTTCCTCCCGGAGCTTACCGCCGATCTTCGGGTGATAAGACATTCATCTCATCTCCTTTCTAAGCTCCGAATAGCGGCCGTACACTATCAATGTAGGGTTCGCTTGAGGAGCCCTAAGAACTCCTGGCGAGCGTCCCGGCTTTTCCTTCGCTCAGAAGTTTCTACCTTACAAATATCTGGAGCTTCTCGCCGATCATTTTTAGCGTTTCATGCGCCACTTCGGGCGCGCGATTATCGACTCTTCGTGAAGCTCTCAGCTACTTAGTCGACAGGACGGCGGCTTTCTCTCGCTTGAAAACAAGGGCTGGGTGTATTCCGTTCTTCAATGGCTAGCAGAAATATAGCCGAACCAAAACAGGGACGGACCCGCTTCTTGGCGCCGCCTAAATCCAGGAAAATTCCAGTGCAATATCTTTCAAAAATGGGGACAGACCCCCTTTTTTGGTGTTTCATAGGCCCGGAATAATCCTGGAATAGCGGATTTTGGCGAACCCCATCTGCCTGATAATGGAACGGTGAAGACCGCCTTCTTCGACGTCGATACGCAACTTGATTTTCTCTATCCGGCCGGTGCTCTGGCGGTTCCGGGTGGAGGCGGCCTGGTATCAGGTCTGGCGGATCTGACGCGTTTTGCAGCGGCAAAGAAAATCGTTCTTCTCTCGACCGTGGACGCCCACGCCGAAAACGACCCCGAGTTTCAACACTGGCCGCCGCACTGCATTGCCGGCACAATCGGGCAAAATAAACCTTCGGTGACGGTGCTGCCGCACTCTGTTGTTGTTTCCAATGGCGGCATTCCGGATGACCGGCTGCGCACTTGCGCGGGAGCGCCGCAAGTCATCGTTCAGAAGCAAACCATCGATCCTTTTACCAACGTTAGCCTGCGCTTCCTGCTTGACGCCATTGGCGCGGAACGGTTCATTGTCTATGGTGTTGCCGCGGAAGTCTGCGTAGAAAAGGCTTTGTTCGGCTTGTTGCAGACCGGCGTAAGAGTGGAATGTGTTAGCGATGGAATTCGCGCCATATCGGAGCCGGCGATGCGGAACATGCTGGCCCATTTTCAAGCGGCAGGCGGAAAGCTCGCCACGATCGGCCAAGTTACTGCTTAGCTGCCAAAGCCAGTAGGTGCTGTCCCGCCGGCAGGACCAGCGAAACCACTCCGGCGACCGGACTGGGAACCGTGATCGCTATCCCGTCGATCTCCGCAATAGACAGGTTACCGCTGACGTTGGCGATAGCGCGGCTGCGGCTTACATAACCGAGGTCGATGTGTCCGGTTGTGGCGCTGACAGATTGCATCTCGCCGTTGAAATCTCTGATTTCCAAGGCCGACACCTCAAATGCGGGTGACAGCTTGTGCTTTCCGGCCGGAACCAGCACGGAGTTGGCGTTCAGAACGGGCCATAATCGTCCGTCGAGTTCTGCTGGGCCGTTCCAAAATATGCGAACCGCGTCCTCGCTTTCTACCTGCCATTCGTCTATGGCGGTCCGTTCCACTAGGGCCGTGGAAGCTGCTACGGGAAGCAAGTCGAGATCCTGTTTTTCGAGCGAATTTTCGAAATAGACTGCTACGCGCCGGAACGATACTGCGGCCTGGTGAACCAGTTCCAGAAGTTCGATACCGGTCTGCTTCTTGGTGGGATAGACATCCTGATAACGCTCCACCACGTTGATATCCACTGCCAGATTTTCCCGCTTCTGCGTCAATTCCCCGTATTTAGCGGCGAGCTTGGCATACCGGTCGGGACCCAGGCTCCACAGAGGAGCCGGATCTTCCACCAGCAGCGTCGCGCGACGCGCCTCGAGCACGGGAAGGCTACGAGCTACATCGGCCCCAAGCGCGTCTCGAATGCCGGGGTCGAAGCGATCGTCGATATGGGTCAGCATCACATCCAAGTAGGGTTTGCGTGACTTTTGGCTGTCGAATACCCGAAGCCAGTCGCTTTGCATGTTTGCGGCAAGGCCGGCGCGAAAGTCGAGGAACTGCCGCAGCGCTTGCGGGTTCTTGTTCATCGCGTACTCTGAACCAGGTTCGAACAGCAGCTTTGGATCGAAGCCCGCGGCTTGCTTAAACTCCGCCCGGACGTCATCGTTCATGGGCGTGAAGCGGGCCGGATTGCCGGCGCCTTCCAGCGACTCGAAATACAGCTCCGCGATATTCACTCCATCCCAATCGAAGCGGTCCAGGAGCTGTCCCACCTCTTTCTCCACAGCGCGATGACACTCCGGATTCTGGAGATTCATCAGCTTGCGCCAGTCGAGTTGCGCATCCTGTCCCAGCACGGTTTTCTCGCGCCATTGCGGGTGATCGCTCCAGAATTTTTCGCTGACATGCGGCAGCTCGAGCCAGGCGTAGACCAGAATCGCATTGCGATGGCAGGCGGCGATCAACTTTGCCAGATAAACGTCCTGAACCGGATCGCGTTCCATGTTGTGCCAGGCGGCGACATGCAGAACGCTGATTCCTGCTTCGCGCCAACGGGCGGCCAAATAGGAGACATCGGCACGAATGCGGTAGGCGGAATCGAAGAACGCCCACAAGTTCACCGTGCGCGACGGCAGTTGCAGCCCCAGATCTACGGCGGCCTGCAGCAGATAAGGGTATCGTTCGATACCGGTCTTACCGGGTGGACCAGCAACCCATAGAATGCCGCCGGACCCATTGCTTTTGCCGGCGATTACAGGTGCGCCGGTCCACTTCTCGGTTGCGAAGATCCGGTAATCCGCGGGCGCTTCGACCACTGGCATCCCGATCGGCTCCGCCCACAGAATGCGCATCTTGGGTGCATGCGCGTCGGCGATGTGGCGCACTGTAACCTGCGTGCTTTTTGCGGTAAAGCCCAGCGATCTTGCGGCAGCACCGAAGCCTTCGACAATCACCAGGTGCTTTTGGGATAGCTCATGAATTTCAGCGGGCTCGTTTGCGCCCAACACAATGACGCTGGCGCTCGCTTCGGTTTGGCCGCGCGTCATTCCGACCGAAGAGAGGATCCGGTTCCACGGTTCGGCTTCTACGCCGCGAGTTGTGTAGGTGTTTGCGCGGACTGAGCAGACGCACAGAAGCGCCGCGAGCAGCACTCTCATCTGCTCAGCGCGTACCACAGGCCGATGCGTACATCGTTGTAGTTCGGCCTCCGCGGATTGTATTCGTTCTTGGTGTAGACGCCGCGCAGCACGTCGCCAGAGAAGTAAACATTCGGCGGCATGAACGGCAGGCGCAGCTTGACTCCAGGGCCCATTTCAACCGCGTTCGCCCAATACTCGCCCTTGGAGTCGCGGAGGTAATTTATGTTGAACAAACCCTGCGCCGTGATGCCGTTAAAGCGGAATGTCCGGCCCACGCGATTTTGGGAATTGAACAGCCAGTCTTTACCGAAGCGGCTGACATAGATAGCGTCCGCGGTGGTCTCGTAGAAATAGCCTGACTTGCTGGCGCCCAGCAGCGTGCCGAAGCCTTTGGCAAAGTTGATTCCGCCGCGGTAATCGGGAATGGCGGCACCGACGTCGCGCCTCGACGCCAGATACTTGAATGCCTCACCGGCTTCCGCCCAACCCGTAAAGTGATGCCAGGTCTTCGACTGGATACCGGCGCCAACGATGAAGGAACTTTCGGATAAATATGTCGGGGCGGAGGGATCTCGCTGCATGCTGCTTCTCAAATCGCCAATGAAGCGCGTGGATAGATAGAGCGAAAACCAGTGATGAGGGATCGTCCAAGGCAGCGGAAGCGTTCGCTTGATCTGCCCGTATGTGAACAGATCGTGCCAGCGCGTGGAGTACATGGGCAAAGTCCAAATGGTGGTTTGCGGCAGCGTGTCGCCGTGCAGGTTGCGCCAGGCTTTGGCGGCTTCCGAAGCGATGGCCGCGTTTTCCGAATGCCGCGCCTGGTCGAACCATTTCAGAGCCGATGTATCGTCCTTCGCGAGATTGTACGCATAGCCCAGTTTCAGCAGCAGATCAGGGTCGCCGGGATCGTCTTCGTGAGCTTGCCGCAGATAACGGATGGCATCGCGCGTATATCCGAGCGCGAGGCTCTTCTTGCCAATTTCTTTGGCGCTGGGGCCTGACGCTGGTTTCGCTGGCTCGGCTGCGGCTGGACGCGTTTTCAAACCTGACTTGGCATTCCGCAGAGCCGAGAGCTGGTTTCGGGCCTCGCGGTCATTCGCCTCGACCTCCAGCAGGCGCGCAAATTCGGCTTCCGCCTCGTCGTCTTTGTGCATCGCCAGGTAAAGGTAAGCCAAGTCCTTCCTCAGCGGCACGTTACCTGGGTCGATTTTCAGGGCATCGACAAATTCGTAAGGGTACGGATAACGGGTTCCGAACTGCTCGCGAGCCAGCTCGGCCGTCCGGGTGTTTTGCCAGCGCGAGGCAGCCAACAGGGCGGCATTTGCTTCGCGCCCGCGATCCATATGCTTCCAGACCCGTGCAAGTGCGAGCAGCAGATCTCCATCCTGGGGCTTGAGTTTCCGGCAGATGGAGTAATGCTCGGCCGCGGTGGTCCACTCGTCCCGTTTTTCGGCCAGCTCGGCTAATTCCCAATGTGCGCTATAGAGCGGCAGACTGTTTGGCTCGGGCGAACGCCGCAGCGCTTCCGTCCATCGTTGTATGCCTTCCGCCAGTGGTTTATCGATGTTCCGGTAAGCTGTTTCGGCGGTATCGCGGGTCGCCTTATTCGCACTCAGGCGGAGACGGTAAAACGTACGCCGGGCTTCTGCAGGCTTACCGGTTTCATAGGCCAGAAATGCGAACTCGAGCGCGGCCGTCTCATCTTTCCCGTTCAGTTTTAGTGCCGCTTCAAACTCGTCGCGAGCTGCTTCGTTTTCGCCTGCTTTCAATAGCGTGTAAGCCAGATCTTTATGCGCGGCGGCATTTCCGGGCGTCCGGTCGAGAGCGGAGCGAAAGCTGGCGATGGCTCGATCGTAATCCTTGGCCGCAAGTGCTTGATAGGCGGCCTCAAATCCAACCGGATCGGCGCACAAAGGGGCCGATAGCACAAGGGTAGCGATCAGGCAGACTTTGGACCTCTGGTTGGACACTGGGGCACCGGCTGTTGACGTAGTGGCCGCCAGCGCCGGAAACTCTCACGCCGCCGGGCGCTTTGCCGTCCAGGAACGTGGAGTCCAGAAAATGGGGACAGACCCGGTTATCGGGGACAGACCCTATTTATGTTGTTGATTCTATTGGTGCTGCTGCTTCCTGCAACCTGTCCGGACCTCCTCTGAATGGACGACGTCCCCCAAGGTTTGCTGGGTAGTACTAATTGCAGACTGGGAGCTTCAAAGTCGATAAACTGGTTGATATGGCGCGCTTTCCCGGTGTCGATTACCTCAACCTTGACTCCATGCTGACCGAAGACGAATTACTGGTGCGTCAGACGGCCCGGCAGTTTGTTGATGAACGTGCGGTTCCGTTGATGCGGGATGCCTTTAACGATGGAACGTTTCCTACTCAGCTGATTAGCGAGATGGGACGGCTTGGGTTCTTCGGCGCGAATCTCGAAGGTTACGGTTGCGCCGGGATGAACAACGTTGAATACGGCCTGGTTATGCAGGAGTTGGAACGGGGCGATTCTGGCCTGCGCAGTTTTGTCAGCGTGCAAGGGGCGCTGGTGATGTATCCCATCTACACCTATGGGTCGGAGGAGCAGAAGCAGCAGTGGCTGCCACGCCTGCAATCCGGCGAGGCGATCGGCTGCTTTGGTCTCACCGAGCCGGATTTCGGATCGAACCCATCGGGAATGCGAACCACGGCCGCAAAGGATGGCGATTCATGGGTCATCAACGGGGAAAAGACGTGGATTACCAGCGGCTCCGTAGCGGATGTCGCGGTCGTGTGGGCGCGCACACCAGATGGTGTGCGGGGATTCCTGGTGGAACGCGGAACAAGGGGCTTTTCAACCAGCGATATTCACGGCAAGCTTTCGATGCGGGCATCCATTACGTCTAGCCTGCACTTCTCTGATTGCAGAGTGCCGGCCGCTCAACAGCTACCCTGCGGAAAAGGGCTGAAAGCGGCTCTCGGCTGCTTGTCGCAGGCTCGTTTCGGCATCGGCTGGGGCGTTCTGGGCGCAGCCATGGACTGCTATGAGACGGCTCGCAGCTATGCGCTAACCAGAAAGCAGTTTGACGAAAAGCCACTCGCCGGTCACCAACTGGTACAGGAGAAGCTGGCCTGGATGGTAACCGAAATCAGCAAGGGTCAGTTGCTGGCTTACCATGTGGCGAAGCTGAAAGACGCGGGACGGGTGGATCCTACTCATATCTCGATGCTGAAGCGGAATAATGTCGCCATGGCTCTGGAGTGCGCGCGGCTGAGCCGTGATCTTCTGGGCGCTAACGGGATCATGGACGACTATCCCATCATGCGGCACATGTGCAATCTGGAATCGGTGAAAACCTACGAGGGGACCGATCACATCCACACTCTGGTGATCGGCGAGAAAGTGACCGGGCTGCCCGCTTATCGCTAGTTGTCCCGGCCGGTAACTTTTGGCCAGCTGGCTTCCATCCCGGAATGCAACACGGAGACCGCCGGATCACGAGCCAGGACGGCGGCGTAACGTTTCCAGAATTCTCCGCCTTCGCTGGACGGCGACAGGAGCGCGCGCGTATCGTCTATCAGCATTTCAAATTCACGTTCTCCTTTGGGCGGATTTTTCGCTGCCAGCGACTCATCGATCTGAACCAGCAGGGTAGTAATCGAACGCAGCCAGGAAAACCAGTTGTCGTTGATCAGCAGCTGCAGGAAAGCCGCGGAAGAAGCCACCTGCCCGTGCACCAGCTCGTACGACGTGCGCTCGGAGTCTAACAGTGCTTTGTGCAACGTCAAGAGTGAGTCTCGCAGCTCTTTGAGCCGGACTCGTGCATCGCTCGAAGCGTCTGAGGGTAACTCCATTCACTTTCAGGTTAACGCGCCGCTGCTTTGCGCTCCGAATACGGAAACGCAGCTCCGTCTAACGAACCACGCTGTCCGCAGTAGTACTTGCAGCCCCCCAATGGATCCTGGAACTCCACTCCGTTTCTGCCTGCAAAAATTTCCAGAACGCAGGTTTCGTCTATCTCGTTCGACCGGTATACGAAGGCTCCATTCTGCTTATAAGCAGCGGAACCTTCAGCGCTGCAAGTGTGGCCGTTGTAGAAGTTCAAATCAACTTTGAAGTGGATAACGCCATTCGGCTCAGGCTTAATCGACAAGCGATTCGTGGAGGTAAAGTGATCGCCCTGCACGGTCTCATTCGCAAATGCGTGCGTATAAACACCTTCCATGGCTTTCGCCTTTCGCGCGGCTTCGTCAGCGTCGCCTGGGTTTGTAACTCCTGCCTGCCATTGCGCTTTTGCGCTGGTCAGCCGTTCTCCGTCGGCTTTAAAGAATGCTCGCAAACACCCAGCCGGATCTTCGGAACTGCTGCATTTTGCTTGCGCCTGGTCGCGTGCCCGATCCGATTGGATTTGTTTCGATTGTCCGGAGCGCCTCGTTAGATGGCTGGTTTCGTCTAACAGGCTCATCCAGGAGCGCTGTAGATCGGCGAGCGACTTATCAGTACACACCGCGAGCAGAGCTTTCGACCGGGCAAGGAAACATCCCGGGATATCGTCCCCGTAAAAGCGTGCCGTGCTGCGGAAAGGGAAGCTTCGTTCGAAGCTGCATTTAGGCGTGCAGTAGTAACCGCAATCGCCGCCCTGATTCTTTATGGAGATGCTGCGCTGGTTGTTCTCTTCATGTAGGTTGAGGACAAGCGTGCATTTTGCCCTGGACTCCGATGAACCCTGCAATGTGGCGGTCGCCGTGGTCGCGCTATCGATATGCAATTGACCGCCGCCGCCGCAGTTATCGCCGGAGAGTATCGATGTGCTTACGATCATCTCGCAAGTCTGGCCGAGACAACTGCCGATGAAAAGCCGTTGGCCTGCGGCGTGCATGCTTCCGCCCGACATGGCTTCCTTATAGCTTCCCCATTCCCCGGTCCAGCGCGACGTTTCCACCTGCTGCGCCTGAAGTGTGAAAGCAGTCAAAGAGATGAGGGCAAGCAGAGCCGGTTTGAACACGCCTCCATTATGGCTGGGGAGGTGGAGATGGAGGCGCAGCGGCCTTAGTCAAGGCATTAGCATTGTTGAGCTTGTTCAGAAGCTGTTTGATTGCGTCGGCGTTGCTGGCCTTCGGAACTAGAGTCAAGTAGCTCTTCAGGTGCGTTTCGGCTTCCGGATAGTTGCCCTGCTCGAGCAGCAGTTGGCCGATGAGAGTTTCGGCTTGAGGAAAGTTGTGGCGGGTGTCTAGTTTCAACAAGTCGCGGACGCTCTTCTCGGCATCCTTCGATCTCTTCATCTGGTAGTTGGCAATAGCGTTGTACCAGAACGAGGTCGGGAACTCCACCGGATTCAGGCTGATGGCCTTTTTGCTAAACTTGGCCGCCTCTTCCCAATTCCCCTGCTGGGCCGCCAGCCGGGCAAGCTGATCGTAAGGGCTGACATAGCGGCTGTCGGAGGAAATTGCTGACTGGAATGATTTCTGGGCTTCGGCGTTTTGATTTTGATGCTGCTGCACCTGACCCAGTGCATACCAGGCGATCGCGTACTTCGGATAGAGATCCGTGGCCTCGCGCAAGCGCTGCTGCGCTTCTTCGAATTTAGCTTTCTGCGCGAGTTTAAGACCCTTCTCGTAGGCCTTGCGGGCATTCTTGGGCGCAAGCGCTGTGGTCAGGCTGATGGTCGAGCCCTGTACGTTTCCCAAATGGTGAAGCACGATGGTCCCCACATCAGGACGGTCTAAAGGCTGGCGGCCCGCAAGGCGCACCGTATCTGACCGGTAGCCGGGATAGCTGGCTCGCAACTCGCAGTTCCAGAGGGCCGAGGTGGAATTGCCGCCTATGCCGCTCTGCATGCCGGGGAAGTTGCCATTACCGAACGATCCGCCACTTCCGTTCCGGCCGTAGACCGATGAAGGGAGTCCGCTGGTGGAGGCATCCGTATCGACTCCTATATTTTGACCCAGCTGAAAGTAGAAGCGGCCTTTAGAATCGGTATGCGCTTCGAGCCGGGTGTCTGCGCCGCAGAGGCGTTCAATACGGACGTTAGTATTTGGAGGAGTGCCATCGTCGAACAGAACGCGCCCCGAAAAGAAATAGGGACGTTCCATTTCACGGTTATTGCCTGGATTATTGGGAAATGGATTTCTAGGGACGTTGCCGAAAGTCCCGGGGTTATTTCCACCTGTATTTCCGGGAACGTTGGCGCCAGGCGATCCTGGCACTGACGCCGGAGCGGAAGCCGCGCCAGGGCTGGAAGCGGGTTGCTGCCCCAGCGAGGAAGAGTGAAATAACACGATTGATAAAGCCGGAATCGTGAACAAACGGCTGTTGGTCAATAGGTAAAACATCGGGGTCCCCCAGCGTGCTTCGAGTATCCCATATTTTTACAGTAGGTGGATCGGGTAGCAGACATCATTCCCTGGCAAATGCAGCGCAAGCCCGATGTAGAGTATTGGTCGAAGTGGATTGCCTATGATTGCGAGTTTTGCCAGACGGTTGATCGTCACTACTCTGCTTCTTACGCTTTCAGCCTTCGCTCAAAAGACAATTGAAAACGGCGATGCTGCACAGGCGATTACGGCACTGAAAGCCGGTGATTTCCGGACGGCCGCATTGTCGGCTGAAGCCGGACTGCGCACCCAGCCGCAGGACGTGAATCTCTGGAATCTTCTGGGTATCGCGCGCACTGAGTTGAAGCGATTCCGGGGTGCCCAGCAGGCCTTCGAGCGTGGATTGGCGCTGGACCCGAAATCGATTCCGTTGAGCGAGAATGCCGGGCTGCTGTTCTTCAAGGAAGCCAATTACCCGCGAGCCAAACAGTTTCTCTCGAAAGCTGTAAGCCTGGGCAGCGCCAATCCGGGTGTTGAGTATAGCTTGGCGGCAGCACGGTTGCGCACCGGCGAAGTGGCGGCTGCGCGGACTGGGCTGGCGGCGTTGGAACCGGCACTCGCGAACGCACCGGACTATTGGGAAGAGCGCGGACGAGCCGATCTGACAGCCGACCCCCCCAAAGCGGAATCGGACTTTCTTCGCGCCACCGCTTTGGCGCCTGGAAACCTCGCGGCCTGGAACGGCGCGGCATACGCAGCCGAAGCGCAGGGCCTGTACGAGAAGGCTCTGGCGTATTTAATTGATGCCCGCAAACAGCAGCCGGACGACATACAAACGCTTCTTCACTTTGCGAACGTCTGCATCCGGCGCGACCTGGGACCGGATGCCATCGCTGCGCTGGCAACGGTTCGCGCCATCAAGCCTGCCAATCAGCGCGCCTTGTTTTTGCTGGCGCGCGCCAATATCTCGATCGGCAACTGGGAAAAAGCTCGCACGCTGTTCCTGGAATATCTCAAAGAGAATCCGGCTTACGTTCCGGCCTATTATGCAGTCGCGTGGACAGATCTGCGCTTGAACCGGCGCGACGAGGCCCGCCGCTATCTCGATCTGCTGCTCGAGCGGCAGCCGCGCTACGCTGATGCGCTCTACGAACGCGGCGAGATGTCGCTGGAAGATGGCGAGTTGCCGGCGGCGGAGCGGGATTTTCGCGCCGCATTGAACCAGAATCCAAGCCACGCCCGGGCCAATCTCGGGTTAGGGGATGTGCTGCAGAAGAGCGGCCGCCTCGACGAAGCGCGCGCTCATTATGAGCAAGCGGCGCAGGCTGAGCCGCAAAATTCGGCGGCGCATTATAAGCTGGCTGTGGTGTTGGGACGCCAGGGCAAGCCGGATCGCGCAGCACAGGAGCGTGCGACGGCCCTCAACTTGGCGAAGCAGGAGAAAACGGCCAGCAAGACGCAATTGCGGCTCCTGCTGCCGGAAAGGGAAACACAATGAAAGCAAAATTCGTCCGTTGGCTGGCGGCAATCGGCATCGCATCCGGGGTGGCGGGAGCGCAGGTGACCGTCAAAATCGATGCCAATCAGAAGATATCCGGCGAAATTCCGAGGACGCAATTCGGCACGTTTCTCGAGCCCATCGGCCGTTCCATCTACGGGGGATTGTGGGCCGAAATTATCACCAACCCCAGCTTTGAAGAGAATCTCTGGAGCGTGGACAGGCTGGATGCCATGGTCGCGGAAGAGCCCGCCCTTAAGCGTGCTTCCCAACTGGGGTTGCCGCTGCCATGGCAGCCACTCGACGATCGCGAAGCCAACCGGTATGAGCCACTCTGGGGCAACGCTGCCAACTCCTGGCGATCGCTGTCCATCTTGGGTGTACCCGGCAAGCCCACCGGCGTCCGGCAGAAGATATTCCTTCCAGTCCACCGGGAGAACGAATATAAGGGCAGCCTCTATGTGAAGCATCTGAGCGGGCCCACACATTTAAAGATTTCGATTCGCGAACGAAATAATCCTTCGCGCATTCTCGCCGAAGCGACCCTCGACGCAAACGTCGCGGTTTGGCAAAAATACGACTTTCCGCTGCAGTTGAAAAAAGATGCGCTGAAACCCCTCGCTCCGGCCGATTTTGTGATTGAAGTGGAAGGCGGCGAACGTGCCGCCGTCGACCAGGTGAGCCTGATGCCGGCCGACGCTATCGACGGCATGGACCCGGACGAGATCCGCATGGCGCGCGAACTGAAGACTCCTCTGCTCCGCTACGGAGGCAATTTTACGTCCGCCTATCATTGGCGGGACGGAGTAGGGGAGCGCGACAAACGGGTCAGCACGCTCAACATCGCCTGGGGCATACCGGAGTACAACACTTTTGGGACCAGCGAGTTTCTGCGCTTCTGCGAACTCATTCAAGCCCAGCCGCAAATCGCGCTCAACCTCGGAAGCGGCACCGCTTCTGAAGCAGCCGATTGGGTCCGTTACGTCAACCAGCGCTGGGGCGGCCATAAGGGGGGTCTCACCTGGGAACTCGGCAACGAATTGTGGGGAAATTGGAATCTCGGCTATCCGACGCTGAAAGAACTGCCCGGCCGAACCGAGGAGTTTAGTAAGGCCATTCGAGCCGTAGATCCAAACGCGGAGCTGATTGCAACCGGGCAAGATCCGGATCACTTCCAGGAGTGGAACGCCGCGCAATTGAAAACTCCTCCGGACACTTTTCAATTCCTGTCCACGCATTTCGTGGTTCGGACCAATCAGGCCGATGCGCCGAAACCCACAGAAGCCGGCCTTGCTTCGGCGACCTTTGCCCTGCCGGTCGAGTTGGGCAGGCGCGTGGAAGCGATACAGAAGCAGATCGACGGTGCGCGTCAAGGCGAAAACCCGCCGCACGTCGCCTTCACGGAATGGCTTTTCGCCAGTTCCCGTTCCGGAGGGCTGAAGGCGCCTCTATTTACTAATATGGGCGGCGCGATCGCGGCGGCTGGTTTCCTGAATATGCTGCTGACGCATGCCGCCATCGTGCCGATCTCGGACATGACCGGCCTGATGGAGTTTGCCGGCATCTGGAAGAAGCGCGAACAAGTCTATGCCGCGCCTTCCTACTACGCTTTCCAGATGTATTCGACCGCCGAGATCGACCACCTGGTTGCTTCGGAAAACGACGCGGGAATGTATCAGGTGAAAGAAGGCATCTCGCGCCTGCCCGATATTTTACATGTTCCGTACCTCGACGTTGTTGCGGCAGTAAACAAAGACGGATCGCGATTAACCCTATTCTGCGTCAATCGCGACCTGACGCGTGACCTCGACGCTGGCATTGACGTCTCAGGGTTTAGCGCTAATGGGAAAGCGAACATAAAGACTTTGACGGCCGCCAATATATATGAGGCGAACGACGAAGAGTCGCCGGAGCGAGTCGCGCCCCGGGACTTGCAAGTGGCGCTCAGTGGCTCTCACCTGCAATTCAAGTTTCAGCACGAAAGTGTGACCCGGATCGAACTGTCAAAGCAGTAGTGCAATGGCACATTAGTAGAACCATCGAACGACCATAGGACCCATGTTGAAATTGAAAGCACTCAAAGCTCTGCTGGCCCTCAGCCTGGCGGCGGTAGCTCCGGTTTCTGCGGCAGATACCGGAACACGCTGGACGCCTGAGCAGGCAAACGACTGGTATGCAAAACAGCCCTGGCTGGTAGGGAGCAACTATCTTCCCGCCAGTGCCATCAATCAGCTCGAAATGTGGCAAAAGGCGACCTTCGACCCCAAGCGCATCGACAAGGAACTAGGATGGGCCCAAGGCTTAGGCATGAATACCATGCGCGTTTTTCTGCACGACTTGCCGTGGAGCGACGATAGCGCCGGCTTCAAGACCCGCATCGACAAGTTCCTCGAGATCGCGGCCAGTCATCACATCAAGCCGGTCTTCGTGCTGTTCGATTCCGTCTGGGATCCCTTCCCGGCGCTCGGACCTCAGCATAAGCCCGTGCCGGGCGTACATAACTCCGGCTGGGTGCAGGGCCCGGGCGCGAAGGCGCTGGAAGATCCTTCGCAGTACGGACGTTTGGAGTCCTATGTCAAAGGCGTAGTGGGCGCTTACGCGAAAGATGACCGGGTACTGGCGTGGGACATCTGGAACGAGCCGGATAATCCTAATACGTCCAGCTACGGGTCTAAAGAGCCCAAAAACAAAACCGGGTTAGTGTTGGCTCTGCTGCCCAAGACCTTCGCCTGGGCTCGCGGGGCCCACCCCAGCCAACCGCTCACCAGCGGCGTGTGGCAGGGCCAGTGGGGTAAGAATGAAGACGTATCGCCCATGAGCAAAATGCAATTGGAACTGTCGGATATCGTCAGCTTTCATGATTACGGCGACCCGGCAGAGTTCACCACCCGCGTGGCGAGCCTTAAGCCGTACGGACGCCCTCTGATTTGCACGGAGTATATGGCGCGCGGTAGGAACAGCACCTTTGAAGGCATTCTTCCCATCGCCAAAGAAGACAAAATCGCCGCCATCAATTGGGGCTTCGTCGCTGGCAAATCACAGACTTTCTATCCGTGGGATTCCTGGCAGAAACCCTATGTGCATCGCAAGCCGGCCGTCTGGTTCCACGATATTTTCCGCCGTAATGGAAAGCCTTATAGGCCGGCGGAAGTCCGAAAGATGACCGGAGTCCAGGGCGAGCAGAAAAAGGTCGCCGGAAGGCGGATGGGATCGCAGCCCGAGCTCGCGTATCAGTAACCGGAATCTCACCTGTCTGCACAATAAGAAAATGAGAGAGATTATCAGCGCCCACAAAGCGCCCCCGGCAGTTGGCCCCTATTCGGTAGCTGTCCGGCAGAACGGGTTTGTTTTCCTTAGCGGGCAGATCGCAATCGATCCAGTTTCGGGCGAACTGGTCACCACTTCCTTCGAAGCTCAGACCAGGCGGGTTCTCGATAATGTTTCAGCGGTGCTGGAAGGCGCGGGCTTAAGTGTTGCCGATGTCATCAAAACCACCGTTTTCCTGAAAGATATGGGCGATTTTCCCCGGATGAACGAAATTTACGGATCATATTTCAGCGAGAATCCGCCCGCGCGGTCGTGCGTCGAAGTGGCGCGCTTGCCGCGCGATGTGCAGATCGAGATCGAAGCCATCGCTGTAGATTCCCGCGCTACTCGCCTTTAGGCTAGGACTCTTCTAGCCGGACCGATTAACCAGTACCTCTAAACTCGTATATGCTAACTGCGGGAGGATGGCGTTGTGTGTACTATTACGTATTACCTCCCCAGTCATTAGGGAATTTAAACATGAGAATGAAAACCGCCTTATCGGGCGCAATAATGGCAGGGCTGCTCTCTTGCGTTTCGGCTTCGGCCGAGCAGATCAGAGTCACGGTGACCAACCTGGCGCCAACAAACGGAAACTTCCTGACACCTACGTGGGTCGGCTTCCATAACGGAACATTCGATTTATACAACCCTGGAGAAGCCGTCTCGCCCGCCTTCGAACGGCTCGCCGAGGACGGGAATAATGCGCCTCTGGCAGCCGCCTTCATGGCCAGCGGCGCAGGCAGTGTTGGCGGGACTCTCGGCGCCGCTCCCCTTGCTCCTTCGGCTTCCATTTCCGAAGTGTTCTCTCTGGATGAAATGTCGGCCAACAGCCGCTACTTCAGCTGGGCCAGCATGGTGGTGCCTTCGAACGATGCATTTGTCGCAAACGGCAACCCCATGGCCTTTCAGATCTTTTCCAACACGGGATCGTTCCTCGGCACCGACTTTACGGTTCTCGGCAGCATGGTGAACGACGCCGGAAGCGAAGTGAACGATGAGATTCCGGCGAACACCGCCATGTTCGGCCAAGCCGTTCCCAACACCGGCACCCCGCAGAATGGAGTGGTCGCCATCCACCCGGGATTCCTGTCCGCCGGATCGGGAGGGATTCTGGACGATCCCATGTACACCGGAGCGAACTTCAAAGCGCCGGGCTATCAGATTGCCCGTGTTCAAGTGGAAGCCGTCCCGGAACCTTCTACCATTCTGCTCTCGTTGACTGGACTGCTGGCCGCCGCCGGCATTACTAGCCGCCGCCGCAAAGCCAGCTAACCGGTCGTTTTCTAAGAACCGGGGCCGATCAGGCTGATAGCGCGCGGGGACAGCGGCAGAAATTACGATTGGGCGCGACGCTCGACCTATCGCAGTGCGTCGCTTTGCTCTTTCCCGCGCGCCACCCCGTACCCTGGATTAAGTGTCCGGCGAAAACATCATTGGTCTCGACATTGGCACCTCGAGTGTCCGCTCCCTCATCTTCGACAGCAACTTTTCCCATTACCCGGGTCTGGGCATTCAGAAGAAATATGACCTGACCACCCGCTCTGACGGCAGCGTCGAGGTGGAGGCCGATCTGCTTCTCGGCCTTACCTGCGACTGCCTCGATGCGCTGCACCAGCAGATGATGATGTCCGCCAATCTCAAGGCCGCCGGTCTCGGGATCAGCACTTTCTGGCACTGCTTTGTCGGCATCGACCGCGACCAGCATCCCACCACCTCGATTCTCCATTTATTCGACACCCGCTCTGTGAAACAGATGGGACAATTGACCGAAACCTACGAGCCTTCCTGGATCCACGCCGTGACGGGCTGCATGCCGCACACAAGCTATTGGCCCGCGAAACTATTGTGGCTTCGCGAGATGCGGCCTCAGGCTTTCAAAGTAACGGTGCGATGGCTCTCCGTCGGCGAATATCTGCTGATGAAGCTCACCGGCAAACCTGCGGAATCCATTTCCATGACGTCGGCTTCTGGACTCTGGGATCAGCGTAAAGGCAGCTATTGCGACGAGCTCACCGAATTCCTTGGCATCGACGAACAGCAGCTGCCTCCCCTGGAAACCCTCGATCTGCCTCGGAGATCGCTGCTCCCCGAGTTCGCCGTCCGCTGGCCTTTATTCAACGGGATTCCCTGGTATCCGGCCTATGGCGATGGCGCCTGCAACAGTGTTGGCAGCGGCTGCACCACGCCCAGGCGGTTCGCTTTGATGGTCGGCACCAGCGGCGCTATGCGGGTGGTCATTAAGGCGCGCAACGCCACCATACCTGCGGGAATCTGGTGCTATCGAGTCAATCGGGAACGCCTCATTCTAGGAGGAGCAGTGTCGAATGGCGGCGAAGTGTTCCGATGGGCGTCAGACACTCTGCAATTGCCGGGGAACGCGGAAGACGTGATCGCCGGACGGCCGCCCGGATGCCATGGCCTCACTATGTTTCCTTTTCTCGCCGGCGAGCGCTCCCCTTACTGGCGGCCTGATCTTCGGGCAAGCGTCATGGGCGTGAGTCTCCACACCCAGCCGCTCGACATATTACAGGCTTGTCTCGAGGGCGTTGCTCTGCGATTTAAGCAGATCTATAAGCTTTTGACGCGGCCGTTCAATCAGCCGGACGAAATCGTAAGCTCCGGCGGCGCGCTGTCGCGTTCGAAAGTCTGGCCGCAGATGATGTCGGATGCGTTGGGACATCCGCTTATCGAATGCCTGGAGCCGGAAGCGTCCAGCCGGGGCGCGGCCATGATTGCCGCCGAGCAGATGGGCCTGCTCGCAAGCCTGGATAATGTTCCGGTGCGTTTAGGTAGAACCGTGCGGCCGGTTGCCGGGCATCCCGAGACCTACGACCAGATGCTGGACCGCGATAACCGGCTTTTCCAAGCGCTTTACCCGCAGTAGGGGTCATTGAGCAAGCCTCAATCGCGAGTGACAGTAATCGAGCCGTCCCCGGTTCTGATCACGAACGATGGTCCTCCGCCGTTCAGCCGCGAACGCATATCGTGATCGCTCTGGTCTTCCTCACTGTGGTTTCCGACACCGTGCTTTTCGTTTGCAGCTTTGAAGGCGGGATCGAGCTGGATATGTCCGTCTCCCGTCCGCAACTCCAAATCCGCGGCAAGATCGCCAGGCAATGCGGCATGCACGCTGCCGTCTCCGGTCTCGACGCGCCATCCGGAGCGGAGCTTTGAGCCCTCCGCGAGCCGAATTTCCACCGAGCCGTCTTGCGTGTGCAATTGCAGATCGTCGAAGCGCCCTTCAATATGTACACTGCCATCTCCGGTGCGGGCTGCGAGGCTCCCTTCCAGTTGGCTGCCACGCACGCTGCCGTCCCCTGTTTCGGCGCGAATGGACCCTTCGATGCCTGTCAAGCGGATCGACCCATCACCCGTATGAATATCGGCGCGCAGTTGTTTTGGCACGCTCAGCGCCAACTTGACCGACCGCTCTCCAAAGTTGAAATAGCTGTGAGGAACTTTAATCTCAAGATCGAGCGTCTCGCCTGACTGATGCTCAATCACCCGCACGCCGCCGCCGTTGATTTCCCATCCGCGCGTCGTTAACGTGGCGTCCACTCCGCCGCCAGTGGTTCCTTCCATCTCGATGGAAGCGTCGCTCGAATGAATGCGCAACTCCGGATTGACGCCCAGATTCCAATGCTTGTTCCAGGTCTCCGCTTGCATCCTGGAAGCGGTCAGGCTCAAAGCTCCCAGCCAGATTGCCCACTTCGCCACTTTCATAAAATTCATTGGCAGATCCTTTTACTGGCAGTTGTACGAAAGCAGGGCGGCCTAAGTTCCCGGGTCAGGCTAATTTTGCCTTCACCATTTCGCTGAGCGCTTTGCCATCAACCCGCTTGCCGTCCAGTTTGGCGTTAGCCGCTTTCATCACCAGGCCCATCTGCTTTTGGGAGGTTGCGCCGGTCTCCGCTAGAGCTTGCTTTACGGCTTCTTCTACTTCCGCCTCGCTGGGCGCCGAAGGAAGATAGTCCTCGAGAATCTTGATTTCCGCTTCTTCTTTAGCGGCCAGTTCTTCCCGTCCGCCCTGGCGGAACAACTCGACAGACTCTTTGCGCTGCTTCACCAGCGTCCCCACCACTTGCATTCCGGCTCCTTCGGTAAGCGGCTTCATCGAGTCGATTTCGTGTTTTTTTAGCGCCGCCTTCATCATGCGGATGGCCCCCAGGCGTGTCTCGTCCTTCGCCTTCATGGCCTCCACCATGTCTTTCTGAACCCTCTCGAGAAGTGTCATGCTGTTTGATTCTAGCGTTAAGGCCCAGTTCCGGCAGCCCGGATGAGTTCCCGCAACCCAATAGTAGATTAGGGACTTCTAGGCTTAGAGTGTATTTTGCATCACATTTGTGATCTCAGAAAATGGGGTCTGTCCCCATCTCGGCGCTTTTTAATGTATTTCACCTTGCGTTAAAAACGCGAGGAAAAGGGGTCTGTCCCCAATTTGGCGGGCCTGAACCCTCTTGAGGATTGTCATGCTTGTAGATTCCAGCGTTACGGACCAAATCCGTCAGCACGGAGGTTTTCCGCCAGTCGATATCGGATTGCGATCTTCCAGGCTTAAAATGTATTCCATCTCACTTAAAAACCTCAGAAAATGGGGTCTGTCCCCAACCCGACGCATTTTAATGTATTCCATGTTACTTTTAAACACTCCAGAAAGGGGGGTCTGTCCCCTTTTTCTGGGTTTGTCCCCTCTTGCAAGGGTTGATTCTGTTTAGATTCAGGTAAAGCCAGCCGCTACCCGGGCTTGGCTGCCGCTTACGGGTCTCTCTCCTGCAACCCGGTAGCAGAGCTGAACGTCCCAACCGCTGTTATACTTAGCTGCTTTGGGCGCTCATCGCGTCCTTAAGAAATGCCGTTGCTGCGGCTCCCGGGGTCCTTTGATTGAGAAAGCCTTGTTTCGCAAAGATTAGTTTCGCTCTATCCGCTCTCCTTTTATCTGCTTCTGCCTTACCGGCCGCCAGTTTCGTCAATGGCCAGGCTGCGCGTGCCGTTGTTGGGCAGAACAACTTTACCGAAGCCATGTACGGCGCAGGGCAGAACATATTGGGAGGAGTCAGCGGTATCGCCTACGCGAACGGAAAGCTCTTCACCGCTGATGCTAACCGGCTGGGCGCAATCCCGCTGAATAATCGCGTCCTAATCTTCGACACCGCCCAGATTCCATCTCCAACCGCCGATTTAGTCATGGCGCCCCATCCTTCTCCCACCTGCTGGCTCTGTGGTTTCAACGCCTCGACGCTCGTCGGGCAGCAGGATTACAACAGCAACAGTCCGGGCCGCAATTCTCTCCCCGCCAATTTAGGTAGTGGAGCTAACTACGCCGGATCGATGAACAACCCTACCTCGGTAGCATCCAACGGCACGATCATGGCGGTGGCTGATACCGACAATAATCGCGTTCTCATCTGGAACTCCATTCCTACTGGCGAGACGGTTCCGCCAAACATAGTCTTGGGCCAGGCGGATTTTACCTCTTTCCAGACGCCTCAGATCGTCAACGCCAACTCGCTGCGCGGTCCGCAAGGCGTTTGGATACAGGGCAGCAAGCTGTTTGTAGCCGATACCTTCAACAATCGCGTGCTGATCTGGAACTCGATTCCAACCCAGAACAATCAGCCTGCCGATCTCGTGCTCGGCCAGGAGACCTTCTCGTCTTCGTTCGCGCCGGTGATCGGGGCCATGAGTCCACCTACCGCCGCCACCCACCTGCTAAGCCCGGTGTCTGTCACCTCCGACGGTACCCGATTGTTTATCGCCGATTTGGGTTCGAATCGCATTCTCATTTGGAACAGCCTTCCTACGGCGAATGCCCAGCCGGCCGACGTCGTGGTAGGTCAACCGGATATGACGACGGGTGTTCCGAACTGGACAGATGCGCTATGCGCGGATAAAACGGCCAGGCGCTGCGAATCGACCCTCAACTTCCCGCGCTTCGCCCTTTCCGACGGTACCCGCCTGTTTATCGCCGACGGCGGCAACGATCGCGTCCTTATATACAACACTATTCCGGTGACGAATGGAGCCAGCGCCGACACCGTTCTCGGGCAGCCCAATTTCGCCACCGACATCGTCACCACGCCCGGGCAGTCGATCGCCAGCACCGCCATCGATAATACGGCCGCTGTAGACGCTCTGCCATCGCCTACCTCGCTCGCCTGGGACGGAACGAATCTGTATGTCGCCGACCCCTATAACCGCCGCGTTCTTCTGTTCAGTCCTGCCGATGTCGCCCTGCCGCCGAACTCCGTTGTGAACTGGGCCAGCGAAATCATCCGCCAGGAAGGAATCGTGGTAATCGGCCCGGCGACGCAAAGCTCGACCGTCGTGGCCAACGATGTCGTAACCATCACCATTGCCGGTACAGCATACGCGTATACGGTGACGACAGGCGACACCTACACCGCGATTGCTCAGGGCTTGGTGTCCGCAATCAACGCCAATAACGGCGACCCCAACGCGACGGCGCTGCTTCGCCCCGGCTCCAGCACCATTTACCTTAGTTCAAAAGAGAACAATCTGGGTTTCGACGCGATTTCGCTAGCCGCCAGTGTTTCCAACGCGGCCAATCTGTCTGCTGTAACCTCCGGCGGATTCTTAAGCGCGGGCACCGCAGCTACTGCTTCTCCCGGAATGCTGGTCGAAATCAACGCCCCTGCAAACACTACGCTCGCGGACCAGAATGCCTCCATCCCCGAGCAGCCAGACACCGATCTGCCGCGTTCGCTGGGCGGTGTGCAGGTCTTCATGGATGGCATACCCCAGCCCCTGGCGAAGGTCTCCCCCAGCCAGGTTGTCAGTTTAGTGCCCTGGAATTTTATAGACCGCAACAGCACCAGCATTTACGTGAAGACGCAGCGTGCTGATGGTTCCACAACGCTCACTAATGCGACTTCGGCTTACATTGCGCCTGCGAATCCGGGACTGTTCAGCGACAAATCGGGCGGGGGAGTCCCTCCCTTTCCAGCGGCCAACGCACGGCACCAGCCCGGCAATCCCCAGGCTGTCATCTCCATCGACGGAACCGCCAAGGCTGGCGATACCGCCACCATTTTGGTCCAGGATCGCAGCTATTCTTACACCGTGCAGGCGGGTGAGGAGACGCTGGCATTTGTCGTCCTCCGGTTGGCGCAGGCCATCAATAACGGGAATGATCCCGATGTCACCGCGTCAGTCGGCGCGGCGTTCAACCGGGTCATTGTTACGGCGCGTCGGCCCGGAATCGCCGGTAATGGAATCGCCGTGTCAGGCAGCACCAGCGCAAACGCCCAGCTTACGGTTACGCCCTACACCCCTGCCACCTGTTGCGATGTGGTCGCTAACAGTCCCCTCACGGTGAACAATCCCGCCCAGGCGGGAGAAGTAATTACGCTGAGCGCTGCCGGTCTCGGTACGCTGGTGCTGCAGGACCAGCCAGTTGCGGGTCACCCGTTTGACGGACCTGTTCCCAATACCGCCAGCAACTTTGTTAGCGCCACCATGGGCGGCTCCACCGCTCAGATCGTTTCCGCTGGTGTAGCCGCCGGTTCCTACGGCAAATACGATGTGCAGATGATTGTTCCCAGCAATCTGGGCGTTAATAGCACCACCCAGGTGTACGTCGCGCAAAATGCGTTTGTCAGTAACATCGCGACGCTTCCAGTCGGCACTCCAACCGGCCTGCCGGACCCGCCGGCCGCCGCGCCGCCAGTGGCTTCCACGCCCCCGGTTGTTTCCGTACCCGCGCCCTTGGCCACTCCGGTCTGCACCTACTCGCTCTCGTCCACCGCCAAGAACTATTTGTCGAACGCGAACGACGGCACTATTGGCGTCACCACTCCGGCAAACTGCGCCTGGACCGCTGCTGCAGATCAGGCTTGGATCTCCGTTACCAGCGGCTCAGCTAACACCGGCGCTGGCTCTGTCTCGTTCCATTTGGCCGGTAACACCACGGGTGCGCCCCGGTCTGCTGTCTTGACCGTAGCCAACCAGTCCGTCACCGTCACGCAGAGTGCTAGCGCATCTCCCAACTCCACTCCGCTGCGCTTCCTCGCTCTGGCAGCGCCCTGCCGCGTGGCGGATACCCGGTCTGCGCAAGGTCCGGTGGTCAGCGCCGGCTCCACACGGGATTTTTTGATTGTTTCCAGCGCCTGCGGCATTCCTGCCGCGGCACAGGCCTACGCCATGAACGTCACCGTGGTTCCTTCAGGTCCGCTGACCTATCTCACTGTTTTTCCAACCGGAGTCGCGCAGCCGCTCGCTTCCACGCTGAATTCCTTCGATGGACGCATTAAAGCGAATGCCGCCATCGTTCCCGCTGGAACGGGAGGTGCGGTATCAGTATTCGCCACCAACAATACGCATGTGGTGCTGGACGTAACCGGTTACTTCGTTCCTGCCACCACGCCCAGCGGACTCGCTTTTTATCCGCTCGCCTCCTGCCGGGTTTTGGATACCCGGCTCTCGTCCGGCAGTCCCGGCGCACGCGGGCTGCTCGCCAATCAACCGCGCTCTATCCCGGTGCTCTCCAGCTCTTGCGGGATACCTTCCACTGCCGAGGCCTACTCGCTGAACGTTACCGCGATCCCCAGAGCGCCGCTCACCTATCTCACGGTGTGGCCCGGCGGCCAGCCGCAGCCGCCTACGTCAACCCTTAACTCGCCTACGGGAACCACCGTCGCTAATGCTGCCATTGTTCCAGCAGGAGCCAACGGCAATCTGTCTGCCTTCGGCACTGCGGATGCCGATCTGGTTATCGATGTTAATGGCTACTTTGCTCCGGCCGGCGGTTCCGGCGCATTAAATCTTTACACTGCCACGCCATGCCGGGCCTTTGATTCCCGCTTCGAAGCCCCCTTTGCTCCCATCAATGGCGCTTACATCCCCATTAACATTGGGACCAGTGGATGCAATGTGCCGGCTGCGGCGCAGTACTTTGTCTTCAATGCCACTGCTGTTCCGCAGCAGCAGCTGAGCTACCTGACATTGTGGGCCAGTGGCGCAGGGCAGCCAACCGTCTCCACACTTAACGCTTACGATGGCGCGGTGACATCGAATTTGGCGGTCGTGCCCGCCCGATTGAGCGCCGTCAGCGCCTTCACCACAGATCCAAGCTACTTGATCCTCGATCTGCTCGGCTACTTTGCGCCCTAGAGATGCCGCTCAATAGGCGTCTCAGCCCGGCCCGGGACCGCCGGTTTGGTTTGATATTCTGAGGGTTCCCGTTCTTTTTCCGCGGTAACTCTCTTTCATGTACCTAAAGAAACAGCGTCTTCTGACGCCCGGGCCGACGCCCATTCTTCCTTCCGCGCTGCAAGCCATGATGGGTTCCGATATTCATCACCGGACTGAAGACTTCCAGAATCTTTATAAGCGCGTTCTTTCCGGCCTGAAAGCGGTGCTGAATACGAAAAACGATGTTCTGGTGCTCGTCGCTTCCGGCACCGGAGGCCTGGAAGCCTCCGTACAGAATTTCTTTTCACCCGGCGATGATGTGTTGGTCTGTTCCGCCGGTAAGTTTGGTGAACGCTGGATCGAACTGGCTAAAGCCTACAGACTGAAAGCCACCGTGCTGAAGGCAGAGTACGGGCAAGTTGTTCCGGCCGCCGAAGTAGAAGAAGCTTTAGCTGCCAACCCTAATCTGAAGGGCGTTTTCGTTCAGGCATCTGAGACCTCCACTGGTTCGCAGCATGATATTCAGCGCATGGGCGAAGCAATTAAGCGGACAGACGCTTTGTTCGTCGTGGATGCCATTACCGGCCTGGGCACAATGCCGCTTGACATCGATGGCTGGGGTCTGGATGTTGTGATTGGCGGATCACAAAAGGCATTCATGATTCCCCCCGGCCTTGCTTTTGTTGCCGCAAGTTCCAAAGCTTGGGCGCGTGCCGAAACTTCCACCATGCCGCGCTGCTATTTCGATTTGCGCCGTGAGCGTAAGAATGCCGCTTCGGGCGAATCGGCCTGGACGCCGAATACGTCGCTGCTGCTGGCGCTGGATGAAGCACTGAAGTACATCGAGTCTATCGGCATGGACAACCTGATAAAGAATGCACAGCTGCTGGCCGCCGCAACCCGGGATGCTGTCACGGAGTTGGGCCTTGAACTGTTCTCCACTTCGCCGGGTTCTTCGGTCACAGCAGTTCGCGCCCCCCGGGGCATGGATTCCGGTGTGATTGTGAAAGAGTTTCGCACCCGGTTCAATGCCATTATTACCAATGGACAGGGTTCGATGAAGGGTCAGATCTTCCGTCTGGCGCACCTCGGCTACTTCGATTTCCACGACCTGTTTGCAGTGGTCGCTGAACTCGAAATTATTCTGGCAGCCCAAGGCATTCCCGTACGTTTCGGTTCGGCGGTCGCGGCTGTCCAGAACGTTTATGCGGAAGCGGCTTTGGCGCAAGAGCCTGCTCTAGCGCTTACCTGAAGCATACCCTTTAACATCATGAAAATTCTCGTTGCGGAGCCGCTTGCCCCGGCGGCTCTTGAAAAACTGCGCGAGCAGTCTACCTGGGAGATCGTTGCCTCAGATCCCAAGAGTTACGCCGCTCATCTGGGAGACTGCGATGCTCTGCTGGTTCGGAGCGCCGTAAAGGTTACCTCCGACGTCCTAAAGAAAGCTCCCAAGCTGCGCGTTATCGGCCGCGCTGGTGTGGGAGTGGACAATGTCGATCTCGACGCCGCTACTGCTGCTGGCGTGCTGGTAATGAACACACCCGGCGGCAATGCCGTGTCGGTCGCCGAGCACACCCTGGCCCTGATGCTCTCCATGGCTCGCTTCGTTCCGCAAGCCAGCGCTTCCACACGCGGTGGCAAATGGGAGAAGAAAAAATTCCTGGGCAATGAACTTCGCGGCAAAACTCTTGGCATTGTCGGTCTAGGCAGCATCGGGCGCGAAGTGGTTAAACGCGCCATGTCTTTTGAGATGCGCATTATTGCCCACGATCCCTATGTAAGCGGGCAAACCGCTGACGACCTCGGTATCGAACTTGCCACCTTGCCGGAGCTCTACCGCCAGAGCGATTTCATCACGCTCCACGTCGGGCTTACGCCCGAGACCGAGCGCATGCTGAACGCTGAAGCCTTCGCACAGATGAAACCAGGCGTTCGCATCGTGAACTGCGCGCGCGGCGAGCTGGTCGATTTAACGGCCCTCGATCAAGCCATCGCGTCCGGCCAAGTCGCTGGAGCCGGCCTCGATGTCTTCGAAAAGGAGCCTCCCGGTGAACTGCCCGTCTTCGCCCATGAAGCGATCGTCGCCACGCCGCATATTGCGGGTTCGACGGAGGAAGCGCAGGAAATCGTCGGCATTCGCATCGTCGAGCAATTGGTGGACTATTTGCAAAGCGGCGTCGCGCTTAATGCCGTTAACATGCCGCCGGTGACAGCCGAGCAGTATCGCACGCTTGGTCCTTTTGTCACGCTGGCTGAACGTCTGGGCGTGTTTCTCAGCCATATTGCGGCTGGCAACATCCACACCATTCGCTTCACGTTCTCGGGACGTCTCGCCGACAGCAGCACACCGCTATTGCGCAGCGCGGGTCTGGCCGGAGTGCTCAGCCGCTCGCTCGAATACCGGGCCAATCTGGTGAATGCGGTGCAGCTTGCCGATCAACGCGGCTTCCGGGTTGTGGAACAGCGCGAGCCTAAGAGAACCGCTCTTGAATCCATCAGAATGGAGCTGCACACCGATGCCGGCATGGTCTCCGCGGTTGGAGCGGTGGTGCTAGACAAGCCCCGGCTGCTTCAGGTGGAAGATATCTACTGCGAGGCGACGCTGGACGGGCATCTTATGTATTCGAAGAATGAGGATGTCCCCGGCGTCATCGGCTATCTGGGAACCGTGCTCGGTGAAAACAGGATCAACATCGCCAACTTCGCGCTCGGCCGCGAGGAATCCTCCGCCACCCCGAGACGTGACTTCCTCACCGCTATTTCGATTGTCCAAACCGACGGAGCTGTTCCGGACCTGGTTGTAAAGCAGATTATGGAAAACAAAGCCGTAAAGCTGGTCCGCCGCATAGCCTTTTAAACCGCGCACCGCGGACCAAGCCAGAGCAGGGTGGACGCGGTTCCGCGCTGCTTTGGATAAGCACAGCGAGATAGTATTAAAGACGCAATCGCTTTGCACGCTGCCAACTCCAGGAGTCATTTGTGAATCAGAATTTCGACTTGGGCTTCTTATGGCGCTCGCTCCAATCCTTCTGGACTTCCTTCCTGAAGCAGGTTCCGTACATCGTCGTCGGAGTGCTGGTCTTTGCCCTCTTTCTGCTGATCGCCCGCCTCGTTAGCCGTGCCATTGTGACTGCGGGCCAGCGCACCCGGCTGCACAACAATCTCGCGCAGGTGCTGAGTAGACTGGCGTCGGCCACGGTTACAATTCTCGGCCTGTTTGTCGCGGCCGTCGTCGTTTTCCCTGCGTTTAAGCCCGGAGACCTGATCACCGGCCTGGGCATTACCTCGGTTGCGATTGGCTTCGCCTTTAAGGATATTCTTCAGAATTTCTTCGCTGGCCTGCTGATTCTCTGGCGTCAACCTTTTACTGTTGGCGATCAGATTCGCTCGGGTGAGTTTGAAGGCACAGTTGAAGAAATCAACATTCGGTCGACACTCTTGAAGACCTACGATGGAGAGCGGGCGGTGCTGCCCAACGGCGATGTCTACACGCGCGCCATTCTGGTTCGCACCGCTTACGACAAGCGCCGCGTGCGCTTTGTAGTCGGCGTCGGCTATCCCGATTCGCTCGAGAAAGCGCGAAGCATCTTGAGAGAGGTGGTAGAAAAATCGGCGGGCGTGCTGGCGAACCCAGGACCGTGGGTCTACGTATCGGAACTCGCTCCATCATCAGTCAACTTCACAGTCTTTTTCTGGGTAGAGCCGCTGCAGTCGAATGTGCTCTTGGTCAGCGACCGGGTAGCCACAGCAATCAAACTGGCTCTCGATGCGGCACACATCGACATGCCATATCCGCATACCGTCGTTCTGATGCAGAACTCACCTGCCGCCAGTCCGGACAGCGAACCCACCGAATAACCCAACACACATGTCTATTTGCGCTGAGTTTCCAAGCCTGCATTCCCGCCGCCGATTTTTGGAAGCCGTTTGCGCTTCCAGCGTAGGGGCGACTCTATTGGCGTCGCCGCACCCCGCTCCCCACCTACCATTTCCCGCCGAACCACGGCAGCGTTTGGCGGTGACATCCTATCCATTCCGCGCCTATATCGACAGCCCGGCTAATCCGGCTCGGGACAAAAGCAAACCCGGCATGGACCTGAAACAATTTGCGGCGATGATTGCAGGGCATTTCGGCGTTCACAACATCAACCCTTTGGGTGATCATCTAAGCTCTACCGATCCGGTCTACCTCGAGTCTTTCCGCAAGGCCGTCGAGGATGCTAACTCCCACTTAGTCGATCTCGGTCTTTCCGGTAGAGACTTTTCGAGTGCAAATAGATCCACCAGCGAAGAAGCTGTCGACTACGGACGTAGATGGATCGACATAGCCGCGCTGCTAGGCTCGCCTAGCGTTCGCCAGCATCTGCGGACCACTCCGGACGCCGGTCCATCCATTGAAAAGACCGCTCAAAATCTTGGCCGTTTAGCCGAGTACGGAGCCCGGAAAAACGTCATAGTCAATCTAGAAAATGACAGCCCTGGAGCCGAAGATCCGTTCTTCATTGTTGCGGTAGTGGCAAAGGTGAGCAGCCCATATCTCCGGGCTCTCCCGGATTTCGGCAATTCCCTTCGAGGACACGATGCGGAATACAACCGGAAAGCGGTTAACGCCATGTTTCAGCACGCCTACAACATCTCTCATGTGAAGGATGTACTTCGCTCGAAGGACGGCCACATCGATAGAGTGGATGTCCCCGGAATGTTCGCCGTCGCGCGAGCGAACTCCTTCCTCGGCTATTTTTCGATGGAGTATGACACTGCCGCCGGTGACCCGTTTCAAGGCACGAAAAGCCTGGTTGCCCAGAGCCTCGCGTCTATGAGTGCCGCATAGCTGGCATTCCCAATCTGCCATGGAGGCACGGGTTACCCTTATCTATGACTTGTTCTAGAGTCTCCCGCGGAAACAGCATTGCCAGGTCGTTGCTGAATACACTTGCGCTTCTTCTCTTAGGCGTTGTCCCCTTTCAGTCCGCTGCGCCGCAATCCGGGAATGCGGATCTCGCCCGCTGGAGCAGGGAAGCCAGCAACGTCACAATTATTCGTGACGATTGGGGCATCGCTCACATCTATGGCAAAACGGATGCTGACGCGGTCTTCGGCATGATCTACGCGCAGGCCGAAGACGACTTCAACCGCATCGAGGTCAACTACCTCAACGCCCTGGGGAGATTGGCGGAAGCCGAAGGCAAGTCTAAAATCTATCAGGATTTGCGCATGAAGCTCTTCATAGATCCCGTTACGTTGAAGCAGCAATACGCCGCCAGTCCGGCCTGGCTCAAATCGCTCATGAACTCGTTCGCCGACGGACTTAACTTCTATCTGGCGAAGCACCCCGAAGTGAAGCCGCGCGTCATCACGCATTTCGAGCCTTGGATGGCCCTCAGCTTCAGTGAAGGCAGCATCGGCGGCGACATTGAACGCAGCATCGATCTCGATCTTCTGCAGGATTTCTACGGCGCGTCTTCGCATGTCGATTCGCGCACCGCCGCTTTCAACCGCCGTCCCGTGCAAGACAGCACCCCGTTCGTCGAGCCTTCCGGATCGAACGGGATCGCCATAGCGCCGAAGAACACTTCCTCGCACCACGCGCTGCTGCTGATCAACCCGCACACCTCCTTCTTCTTCCGTTCTGAATTACAGATGGCGAGCAAAGAAGGGCTGAACGCCTACGGCGCAGTCACCTGGGGCCAATTCTTTATTTACCAGGGATTCAATGACCGCGCCGGATGGATGCACACTTCGAGCGGAGTCGATGCGATCGACGAGTACCTGGAAACGATCGAACAGAAGGGAGATCGTTTCTATTACAAATATGGGAACGACGTCAGGCCGATGATTGCCACCGAAATCACAGTGCCGTATAAAGCCGATGGGAAGATGGCCGAACAAAAGTTCACCGTCTATCGAACCCATCATGGGCCCATCGTTCGCAAGCTAGATGGCAAGTGGGTCAGTATCCGCTTAATGCAGGAACCGGTCAAAGCCTTGATGCAGTCCTACAGCCGCACCAAAGCGACGGATTACAAGTCCTACCGGCGCACCATGGATCTGCAGGCGAACTCCTCCAACAACACCATCTTTGCCGACGCCGATGGCGATATCGCCTACTTTCACGGCAACTTCATTCCGCGCCGCGACACCAGCTTCGATTGGACGAAGCCCGTGGATGGCAGCACTCCGGCAACGGAGTGGCACGGCCTTCTGCCGGTCGAAGAAACGCCGCATCTGCTGAATCCCGAGAGCGGCTGGCTCTACAATTCGAACAATTGGCCCTGGTCCGCGGCCGGCGCGAGCAGTCCTAAGAAAGAAGATTATCCTGCGTATGTTGAAAGCGGAACCGAATCGGCGCGCGGACTTCATGCCATCAAAGTCCTTCAGGACAGAACTGATTTCACGGTCGAGTCTCTCCGCGCCGCAGCCTATGACAGCTATTTGACCTGGTTCGACAAGCCGCTCCCGGCGCTGTTGAAGGCTTGGAACAACGCCTCCGATAGCGATCCACTGAAGCAACAGCTAGCTGAGCAAATCGCGCTCCTCCGCAAGTGGGATCATCGCTGGTCCGTTACCTCTGTTCCGACCTCTCTCGCCGTATTCTGGGGAGAAGATATTCGCCATCAAGTTTTCGCCAGCGCCAAGAAGTCCGGCATGTCCGCAGAGGATTACATTGCCACTAAGTCGTCTGGTAAGCAGCTATTGGAATCTCTGGCCGCAGCCTCCGCCAAACTGCAAGCCGGCTTCGGAACCTGGCAAACTCCCTGGGGTGACATCAATCGCTTCCAGCGTCTTAACGGCGATATCGTGCAGCCCTTCAATGACTCGAAGCCGAGCATTCCCGTTGGCTTTACATCGTCTATCTGGGGATCGCTCGCTTCTTTTGGAGCGCGCAGTTACCCGGGCACGAAAAAATGGTACGGCACTAGTGGAAACAGCTTTGTCGCAGTGGTTGAATTCGGTGACAAGGTTCGCGCGATAGCGGTAACCGCCGGGGGCGAGAGCGGCCATCCTAAATCTCCTCATTTTAATGACGAGGCGAAGCGCTACAGCACCGGCCATCTCCGTCCCGTTTATTTCTATCGCTCCGACTTAGAAGGCCACACCGAAAAGAAATATCATCCGGGCAGCTAAGTGCAGCTTACTTAGTTACTATGCCAAGTGCTTCAAATCCCTCGTCGAAGGCGGCTGTAGAGTTGCACACTGTGACCTTTGCGCCCTTGCTGGCCTTAAAGGCGACCAGACTGCTCGATCCAATTCTGAGCACATTAACAGTAGCGCCGTTTTCCAGTGCCGTGTAAGTCCGGCACGGCAGTTCGACCATACGGCTCCACTGGCCGCGCTCGAAATTGATGGAACTGAACCGCTGCTCGAAGAGCCCGAGACGGTCAGACAAAAACATCGAGGAGAATAGCAGCAGGCGTAGCATCCAGGGATTTGGCTCCATGATAACCCCCGCCGAATCTCCATTTGGCGTCCCTGGGAAACCGAATCAGGGAATATAAGCGAGCATCAGTCACAAACTCGAACGCGTTGACACCATGCCCAGTGAGCGGTCCTTTCTTTTAAACGCCCGTTCTGTCTATATGAACCTTGATGCGCACCAATTGCCCGGTCTGCAAAGGCCCGGAGACCTGGTCAGTACCCCAAATTTTCGCCCAACGATCCATGCGCGTATGAAGCGCGTGCCGGCAGCCAAACCGCTGGGGAAGTCCCTGCCAAGTGCAGCCTTGTTCCGCCACATACAGAATGGCGGCCAGCACCTGGAGGCTGCTCAGACTTACGCGCTTACTGCTCTTCGGTGCTGTTCTTCCGGGCAACAACGAGCTGCCTTGGGTTCTGGCGGACACCAGGATCTGAAACTGTTTGGGGTTTCGGAGGGCGGCTCACCCAAGCCGGCAAGTTTCTGGCGTGGTCCTAACTAACCCAACAAATCGGCACCTGAGAATGTAAGCGAGCATCAACCACAACACTCGCCCCGTTTCCGGCAAACGCCTAGCCGGCGTAAATGCCAGTCGGCATGTGCGGCCGCGCTTTTGAAGAATCGAGAACTTGGCACTTGGTTTTCTGACGAGCGCTACCCATCAAGTGGATTCGGAGTAGCTATTTCGCTGTCTGTAGAGCTCTGGTTGTAGCGGAAGTTGCCCCGGTTGCTGTTCGCTAAACTGCAGAGACATGTTTTTTGTCAGGGCCACTGAAGAGTCCTCGGCTGCGGCTGGCAGCACATTGGATTCTCCGTTGCGCTTAGAATCGCCGCCCGGCAAACCGCAGAGCAGGAAGCAGAGGATACCTTCGAGGCGGATCTGAGCGGTTTGCTCCTGACACCGAAATGGCGACAGACCCGGCGTCACCGCCGAGCCCGTCTTTGTTCCACCTTAAGCTGTGTTTTAACGGCAGGGCCGGGCTAGGCGGTCTGATTTCCCTTATCGTCGTGCCCACTTGTCGCGTCCGCCGCTGCCACGAAAGACTTTTTATTTCCGTTGTCCTCGTTTAGTGTTGTCTCTATCTTGGGTTCAATCTCATTTTCTCTTTGAAGTTCGAGTTCGTCTTTGGCTTCCATGAAGTGCCTCCTCTTAGTTGATTGCCGACCATGATCTTACAGCAATCCAGATGCCACGGCCAGCCCTGCTACTGTCGCCGCGTAAAGAGAACGGCATCCGAGGCCGAACTGCTGCGCAAACAGGCTAGCCGGTCACCGTCCGGCGACCAGGCAAATTTGCTGATGGCCTGGTCCTCGAAGGAGGTGATCTTGCGCGGAACATCTCCATTTAGAGGAATGTTCCAGATGTTCGATGTCCCCTGCTGATCGGTGATGACGATAGAAAGCGCTTCTCCGCCGGGCGACCAGACTACGGGCGCAGCGGCATTGGGAACGTGGCGGATTTGCTGCGGATTATCTAAACGCAATACCGCAACATCCCACTTCAGGCTCTTGGGATCTTGCAGCAGGCAGGCTAAACTTTGGCTGTCTGGAGAATAGGCCGGCATTGTTGCCGAAAAAGATCCGATCCGCTCGGGACGTCCACCATCCGCGGGAACACGGTTCAACTGCGGCGTTGTCGAAGACCAGGATGTATATGCGATCCATTTGCCATCTGGCGAGACGGAGGGGGAATCGTCTCTGTTCGGTCCAAAGGTTAGCTGAGAATAGCGGTTCGATTCAGCGTTGAACTTCCAGAGCTTCGTTTGTCCCGACTGCTCCGATGTAAACACCACTGATTGCGTACCCGGTATCGCTGCTGCGTCCTGCTCTGCCGAATCCTCCCGCGTTAACCCGGTTCTCGTTTGCTCTTGAATGTTAAACAGCCACAGGTTGGGATACCCGCCGCGCAGCGATCCGACTACCAACTGGTTCGATCCCCACCACGACAGATTGGGATACCGGTCCGGTTCAGCCCACGAGCTAAACCCACTTGAATAGCTGCGGCTGTCCGAAATCCACAGGCTCCCCTTAGCTGTGCTTTTCACCACGGCTAGCTGTTTGCCGTCGCTGGTGAGCGACACGCTGCTGTATCCCGCAATCTCGCGCGTCAGATCGTGGATCTCTCCAGTCTGAATGTTTGCCTGCCGGATTTGGGTTTGGAGGGATGCCTCCCGGCGATTAGCAGCCGTGGTAATGATTGACTTGCCATCGGAATCCCACACCAGATTTCCGACTGTCGGCCATGCTGGAACGTCACGGCGGGTTTCATGACCGCTAAGATCCAGAATGTCGAGTAGTCTGCGGCCGCTCTGGCTCCCCGAGTAATCCAACAAGATCGATGCAATTCTACGCCCGTCCTGCGACCACGCGAGAAACCGGGAGATCCCAAACTCGGCGGTTGAGAGAAGCGCCTTACCCGGTACCGGATTCGCTCGATCCACCACGAAGATTGCCCCCGAAGTCCGGCTATTGGCCGGGCCCGTTCCCGGGGTGTTCCGGACAAATGCCATCTTGTCACCGGTGGGCGAAAAGGTTACTGGACCATCGATATCCGTGATGATGGGTCTCGGGCGGGCATCTCCCACTACCGGCACTTCGTAAAGCCTTCCCATCAGGTCGTCACGGCTTTTTGCGACCGCGAACAGTTGGTCATCGGGAGCGAAGGTAAGCCCCAGATACTTTGTGCTCCTGGCCGGAATCTTCACCTCTTCGGTCGCCCCTTTTACCTGCATCAGGAAGACCGTCTGAAAGCCAGAGGGGTCGCCGGCCACATAAGCCAGATACTTTCCATCCGGCGAAATCGCTGTTGACAGTACGCGACCGTTGAAGGTTAACTGCCGCACCGTTTCGATCTGGAACCAATCCGGGCCGCGGTGAAAAGTCCGGAATGCCAACCATGCCGCTATCAATACAAAAACAGATATTACGGCAATAATGGGCAGCAGAACGCGGCTGCGGCCGGCGGGATGCAGAACCACCGCTCGCGTCGCGGTTCCGCTGGGAGAGCCAAGACCGGCGGTGCTGAGATCGTTCAGCATGTCACGGGCGCTCTGATAACGATCGTCCGGATCTTTCTGGAGGGCGCGTTCTATGATCTGAAGCAGGCCAGAAGGCAGCCTTTCTGAATTCGGGATCTGCGGAACAGGTTTGTTGCAGATATCGGCGATGACGCGGTATTCGCTGCTTCCTTCGAACGGCCGACGGTGGGTGAAGATCTCGAAAAGGATAACGCCGAGACTCCAGATATCCGTTCGGTGATCGATCTTGTCGCCACAGGCTTGTTCGGGGGACATGTAGAACACGGTTCCCACTACCGCCCCGGGCCGGGTCAGACTGTTCTCCCATTCCACTTCGTCCCCGGCGGGCTGGCGGGTGCGCTTGGCCAGCCCAAAATCGATCACTTTCACGTAACCGTCGGACCGGATCATAATGTTCCCTGGCTTCAGATCGCGATGAACAATGCCGGCGGCGTGGGCCGCCGTCAGGGCGGAAAGTACCTGGCAGATTATGTCTATGGCAGTTTGCGCATCCACCGCTTTCTGGTTAAGCGCCGAGCGCAGCGTCTGGCCATCGACATACTCGCTGGCAATTAGGTGCTCGCCCTCGCGCTCGCCAATCTCGTAGATCGTCAGAATGTTCGGATGATTGAGCGCCGACGCCGTGCGGGCTTCGGCTTTCAGCCTCCGCAGCATACCGGCGTCGGCTATCAGATCAGGAGAAAGAAACTTCAGGGCGACATTCCGCCCCAGGCGACTATCGGTCGCCAGATAGACATGGCCCATGCCCCCTGCGCCCAGGCGTTTGACGATTTTATAGGAGCCGAACTCCGTCCCTGGCCGGATCACCGGCGGCTTGCTGAATTCAGGAAGCGAAGGCTCCGTCCCGGGGCTCGGCTGAGCTAGGCGGCTGAGTCGCAAAAGCGTCTTGGTGATCTCCTCACGTACGCTGGCCATAATCGTGAACGGATGTTCCTCGTCTGGGGTGTTCTACGATTGTCGCGCAGCGCGAGAAAGAATTCTTGAAACGGACGGAGCCGGCGTCCGCTGTCCGGCCTTAGACCTTGACGTGAAGGCTGTTGTGGATGGCGTAGAGCGCGAGTTCCAGGCGGTCCGATACGCCTAGCTTGTCGAAGACATTGTGCAGATGGTTCTTCACCGTCTGTTCGGTGATGAACATCTTTTCCGCGATTTCCTTGTTCTTATAGCCCTGGGCAATCAGAACGATAATTTCGCGCTCGCGTTGGCTGAGTTGCGCCCGTTCCCGCGGCGACTTGCCATTGGCTGGACCCGCAGGCGCTCCGGTGTGAGCAGCGGGGAAGTCTCTCGGAGAAGAAAAGTGACGGATCACGGCGGCGGTCGTGTTCGAGTCCAACCAAATCTCGCCCGCATGCACCCGCAGGATGCTTTTCTCGATCAGATTGGTCGGCGTTTCCTTCAGAAGAATCCCGGAACAGCCAAGCTTCATGGCTTCCACGAAATCCTCTTTGTTGTCGCCAGTGGTAAATAAGATGACCTTGGTTCTTGGTGCACGGGTCTGAATGCTGCGCAGCACGGTCATGCAATCGACTCGCGGCACCTTGAGATCGAGAAGCACTACGTCGGGCTCCAGATGAACGGTTTTTTCAATTGTCTCCACGCCATCGTTGGCCTCTCCGACGACCTGAATGGTGGCGTGTTGGTTCAGAATACTCCGCAGCCCCTCCAGCACGATCGGCTGAGCGTCAGAGATCAGAACGCGAATTGGTTGTGTTGACATCCACTTTTCCTTCAAGTTTCAGAGAACGCCCACCCCAGCGGCAATAAATCAAGTGTGTTTCACTCCGGGATTATAGTACTTCTTCAGCAGACGTTCATTCTATGCAATGAGTGGGCCAGCCTTACTCTTGCGCTCACCCAAAGTACTATTCGGCGGCAAACCAAAGTTTCTTCAGTCTTGCGAGCTCTTTTATTAACAATTACGGGATAGGAAAGATCTGAGATGACCTGGAGAGCCTTTCCTACAATGACAGCATGGCTAAATTGTCCATCCGCGACCTCGATCTTAAAGACAAAACGGCATTTATCCGGGTCGACTTCAATGTGCCCCTCAGCACGGGCGGGAAGGAAATTACTAGCGATAAGCGTATCCGGGCTTCTCTCCCTACCATTCAGTACGCCATCGAGCACTGCGCCGCCGTCATTCTGGGCAGCCACTTAGGCCGGCCGAAAGGCAAGCCGAACCCGGAAATGAGCTTGGCTCCCGTCGCAGTCCGCCTGGGAGAACTACTAGGCAAGGACGTTAAGATCGCTCCAGATTGTGTTGGGCCACAAGTAGTTTCCATGAAGCCGAAGCCAGGAGAAGTCCTACTCCTCGAAAATCTCAGATTCCATAAAGAAGAAGAGGAAAACAACGCTGACTTCTCTAAGCAGCTTGCCTCGCTGGCCGATTTGTATATCAATGACGCGTTTGGGTCGGCGCATCGGGCGCATGCCTCCACCGTCGGAATGGTCGTCTCTCTGCCCGTGGCGGCGGCTGGTTTTTTAATGGACCGCGAGATCGAATGGCTGACCAAGGTCACCAGCGACCCACAGCGGCCTTCCGTGGCGCTTCTGGGTGGCGCTAAGGTTTCCGACAAGATTGAAGTGATTGAGAACCTCGCCAAGATCGTAGATTACTTACTGATTGGTGGCGCCATGGCGTATACCTTTTTGCGCGCCAAGGGGGAGGGGACTGGAAAGTCTCTGGTCGAGGAAGACAAGATTTCCCTGGCCGCTAGTCTCCTCGAAAGCACGGCCGGAAAAGTTCTATTGCCAGTTGATCACGTGGTGGTCCGCGAAATAAAGCCAGGTGCGGAGAGCGAGATCGTAAAAGTGATTGGTGACGGTCAGATCGGAGTAGACATCGGGCCCGAGACCATCCGGATGTTTACGGAGAAAATTGAAACTGCCAAAACGGTCATATGGAACGGTCCCATGGGAATCTTTGAAATGCCGCCGTTCGACAATGGCACGGTGGAGTTGGCCAAGGCGGTTGCGGCTTCCGAAGCGATCTCAGTCGTAGGTGGTGGCGACTCCGAAAAGGCCATCAAAACCACTGGGTTGTCGGATCAGATCTCCCACATTTCGACTGGAGGCGGCGCTTCGCTGGAATTCCTCTCCGGAGTCGAACTGCCCGGAGTAACAGCCCTGAGCGACAAATCCTAAACCAATAGAATCAGCAACTTAAATAGAGTCTGTCCTGCTCTGTAGAAAACATAAGTTATGTTGAATGTTTTAAGGTAAGGGAAGTGGCTCAGACTAGCAAATCGCCAGTGGCGGTGGCACGTTGTGCCTTGGCGGCAGGCCAGAAAGCGCTCTCGCGCTACGCGCATCGCCTCGCTCCCAAGAAGTACACCCAACCGCAGTTATTCGCTTGTCTGGTAATGAAAGAATTTTTCCGCACCGATTACCGCGGCGTGGTGGCCCTGCTAGGGGAGTTACCGGAGTTGCGAGCGAGCTTGCAACTATCGCACGTGCCCCACTACACCACCCTGCAAAAAGCCTGCGCACGGCTTCTCAAACAAGCGTTTTGCGATCGCTTGCTGCACGCTACCGTTACTCTGGCGCAGCCCCCCGTACGAGGGAAACGGTGGATTGCGATCGATTCCAGCGGTTTTGCTTGCGGCCATAGGAGTACTTACTTTGTCGAAAGAAAAGCGGGCGGATACCGTTCCCACACGGACCCCCGTCCGCCCCAAAAAACCACCTACCGGCGTTACGGCAAACTGAATCTAGCGGTTGATTGTGCCACCCATTTGATCCTGGCGGCCGTCGCCGACCAGGGACCACGAGCGGATGGACCCCATTTCAGCCAACTGTTAGATGCCTCCCTCCGGAAAGCTTCCGTGGACACCGTCCTGGCCGATGCCGGTTACGACTCGGAGCCTCATCATCAACATGCCCGGACGCAACGGCAGGTGCGCAGTGTGATTCCCGCCCGGGTGGGCCGCCAGAGCGACAAACCTCCCAGCGGCTACTGGCGGCGGCAAATGCGTCAACAACTCGCTACCCCCGAACGACGGCGCCGCCGCGGATATGGCCAACGCTGGCAAATCGAAACCGTCTTTAGCCAAATCAAGCGCTGCCTGGCCTCCGAAATTGCGGGCCGTTCCTTCTTCTCTCGCTGCCGCGATCTCCGCCTCCTCGCCGTTACCCACAACCTCCTCCTCCCGTCTCCTCTAAGGTTTTCTACAGAGCAGGACAGACCCCCTTTCGGGGCTGATTATGCCTCAGATAATTCTGGTGCAGGAGCCATTCAGATGCGATAGAGAAGATCAAAAGATGAATTTAGCTCCAATCTAAATCTGGCGCTGCACACGCTGAAACGACGTCGGAGATCCGGCCGAATTAATGGTTCCGGCGTTGGGCGTGCTGATGGTCGCGTTCGGAGTATTGAATTGCGGCGTATTCGTTACATTGAACAACTCCCCGCGAAGCCGGAGCTGTTTGGGCGTCTCACCCTTGGTGAGATAAATGTTGAGGAACGCGGAGAAATCGAAGTTGCGTGTTCCGGGCCCTTCAATAATATTGCGGTCGGCGTTCCTGAAAGTATACTGATCCGGAATCGTAAAACAGGTTGTATCGAACCATCGATCTAGTGATGGGTTAGGCAAATTTCAGTTGCACCCCGCGACCACGTTGGCTCGCTGAAATCCGGCGCCATTTAGGTTATTCGGACCCACTGTAGGCGTCAGGCACTGCCCGGTGCTCAACCGCAAAATGCCGTTGATCTGCCAGCAGCGAACCAAGGCGGACCGCAACCCGCCGGAGTTCCGGCTGAATGGTAATTCATAGTTGAAAGTAGCGATAAACGTCTGACGAACATCGTAGGGAGAGTTCCCCCGATCGAGCCGCAGATTCTGGATATCCTGGTGCTCGCCACCGAAGACTCCGGCATCGTCGATATTGTGCCCCCAACTGTAAGAAGCCAGAAAGCTGAGTCCCTTGGCATAGCGTTTTTCGAAGGCAGTGTAAGTGGCTAGGTTTTCTGAGCTGCCACGTCCAACTCTAGCCGCCGGCTTCGAATTTGGTGGGCTGCCGCCAGCGTCACTTCCATGCGCATCGCGGCCCCGATACAGAGAATCCACGGCAGCGCCGACTGCAGAGCCAGTATGACGGTTCCGAATACCGCGGTATCCCAGAGACCGGAGGCGATGAAGAAATTTTGGATACACCGGCTTCCGAGATAAACGATCAGCATCTTGATCACCAGGTAAATCTGGCCGCCTTGCATCTGGCGGGCAAAGCGCAGCAGCATAATTCCGACGATTGCGCCTCCAAACATCATCACGATGATGGGGGTGCGCAGCGTAAATCCAATGCGAATAACCTCCACAGTCGCCGCGATGGAACCGAATACGGCAAGAGAGACAATGAACCCGACATCGACCGGCAGTAAGCGCAGCCCGAGGCGCATCCGCTGCAGTCCAACCCACATGACCAGGAGGCCCGCCAACAGAAAGATCAACCCACCGATCACGACCAGGTTGCGAGCTTGTACTCTGGCCGGTCCGAATAGAGAGTTCTCGCCGAGCGGCGAGTCGATAACGTAGCGGAAGAATTGCATTAAGGCGTCGCCCGAGAAGAAAATCCAGGAAGTGTAAAGGAAGGCCCCAGGAAGATGATCGCCGGCCACCGCCAGACATAAATAAAAAGCTACGATGCAGCCGGTCATTCCGCCTGCGGAAAAAATGGCTTCCTGCAGCACCGGACCGAAGCTGTGTATCCCATTCAGTTGCATGATCCGGACAAAGACGGCGCTTCCGATGCTGCACCCGGCCGCAACGGCAAGCAATTTAGCCGACAGCAATCGAATCACAGTCGCTCCATCGAATCTGTTCCCCGCACTCGATTACCATCCGGGCCATGGTCTCTCCGCAAATGTCAGACAGAAGTTCCGAAAGGCGGACTAGAAAAGCGTTCCAGCGGAGTCTGGAGCTGACCGCCTGAGGAGTGCTATTCGCCGCTTCAATAATGGCCCGCGTGGCGAGACGGGGGCCGCAAGCAGGCCGCACCAATTTTTGCAGCAGCAGCAATCTGCGCAAGCTGAGTGCCCCTTCGGCGACACCGGCCAGACCGCACTCCGGTCCCTGTAAACTATCCATTAACCGGCTCCGCGCCACTTCGATTTGTACTGCGGCAACTACCGTTTCTTCGCGCAGCGCTCGAGCGAGATCGCGAATCAGCCCGTCTGCGGTCTTCAACTGCTGAAAGCGTTCACCGCAACTCGCGCAGTGCCGCAAGTGCTCCCACGCAGACTTCTGGGTATCCTCGGGACATCGGGAATCGATCAGTTCGTCTAATTGCACATCGTCAAGACAGCCGCTCATCCAATCCTTCCCGCCGCTTCGGCATTTACGTGAGCAGTCACTTCGGCGAGCTTGGCTCGTATTTGAAAGACCTTCCACTTGACGGTCCCCACGGCCATGTCCAGCAGTTCGGCAATTTCGCGGTAAGCCAATCCATCGAAGAAGTGAAGGCGCACGATTTCGCGCTCATCCTCCGTCAAAGGCTGCAGCAAATCTTCTACTTCTGCCGCCAGGTGCGGAGATAGCGCCGGGTCAGAAAGGTTCTGATGATCGCTCAACGGCTCGGTCCGTGCGGCACGGAAGCTCGAGTTGAGGCGGCGCTGGTGCTGCAGCCATTCGTTGCGCACGATTCGAAACAGCCAGGCCCGGAATTTTGCAGGATCGCGCACTTGTTGCGAATACCGGAAAACACAAAGAAAGACGTTCTGGGTCAGATCTTCACAGGTCTGCCGGTCCAGCCCGCGCACACGAAAGAAGCGCATGGCACGTGGATAGAAGACATCGAAGAGGGCATCGAAGGCGCAGTTCGTCTGCCTCTCGAGAAATGAACTGATCACAAGGGATTCTAGTTGCTCCGCATCCACGTAGATGCCGCTCCGCTCATCGCGACAATTCTACGTCAACCAACATGAAAGAAAGATGCCGACAATTGCAAAAAGGTTGGGTTGTCCGATTTGCCGAAAGATTTTTCTTGTCCCCAACCTTTTTGGAAAGATCCGCATCTTAGGACACCAGTACCCTTCAGCTACTGCTGGGCTTCAAGGAGAGATTATGCGGAAAAAATCGCGCGCAGCCGCCGTTGCTGGCATGCTGACGCTTTGGTGGAGCGTGGCCTTGCTCGGACAAACCCCTACGGCCCAGATGACGGGCTTAGTCAAAGACGCTTCCGGCGCAGTAATTCCCGGAGCAAAGATCGAAGTCACCGAGATTGACACCGGCTTGCATTCGGATGCGGCTACTAATTCCGCCGGCAACTACGTTATCGCGAATTTGAAGCCCGGCAACTATCAGATTGCTGTACAGAAGCAAGGTTTTACTACGCAAACGCGAGATGACATCAATCTGGTGGTCAGCCAAGTCGCGCGGCTCGATTTTACCCTCAATGTTGGCTCGACAACCGAGACAGTCGAGATCACCGGCCGAGCTCCGGTGCTGGAAACGTCTACCGCATCTATCGGCCAAATTATCGAGAGTAAAGCGGTCTCAGACCTGCCGCTGAACGGGCGTAATTTTCTTCAGCTCTCGAAGCTTTCTGCGGGAGTGCTGGAATCGAAGCAGGGCGACCGCGCCTCAGCCGGAGGATCGTTCATTGCGAATGGAGTCCGCGCACAGCTGAATAATTTTCAATTGGACGGCGTCGACAACAATGCCAAGATCGTCGATCAGCAAAACAGCTCGCCCGTAGTGATTCAGCCGTCGGTCGATGCAATTCAGGAGTTTCGCGTCGAGACCAATAACTACTCCGCTGAATACGGCTACTCCGCCGGCGCGGTGGTAAATGCCACCATCAAGAACGGCACCAACAATTTTCATGGCAGCGCCTTCGAGTTTCTTCGCAACAACTATTTCGACGCGCGCAATTACTTTACGACCGCGGGAACACGCCAGCCTACTCTGCAGCAGCACCAGTTCGGAGGCACGGTCGGCGGGCCCGTGATCCGGAATAAAGCATTCTTCTTCGGAAGCTGGCAGCGCGACTCGATTAATCGGGGCATCACCTATGTCAATACGGTTCCCACAGCCGCTCAGAAGGCCGGGGACTTCAGCGGATTGTCGCCGATTTACGATCCCGCCACGACCGCTATTGTCCGCCCGGGCGTCTTTTCGCGAAGCTTGTTTCCGGGCAACCAGATCGACCCGCGCCGATTCAGTCCCGCGGCAGCCAAACTGCTCGCGGCGCTCCCGCTTCCGAATTTTCCCAATCAAACCATTAACAACTACGTGGTAAGCCCGACCAGCACGACACGAGGTAACCGGTTCGATTTCCGGCATGACCTCCAGATCTCGCAGCAGGATAGCTTATTCGCACGCTACAGTTATTTCCAATCCGACCAGGTTACGCCCGGTCCATTCCCCGCCCCGATTATCGGAAGCACGAATTTCCAAATTGCCCCAAAGGCAAATGTGGGCAATGGCGCGGCTCTGGGAGAAACGCATATATTCTCGCCAGCCGTGGTGAACGAGTTTCGCGCCGGCTACAATCGCATACAGGATTTTCTGTCGCCATTCGTAAAGGACAACGTGAACGACCAGTTCGGGTTGGGCGGCATCCCCGTACAAAGCGGCGTAACCGGCCTGCCGAAGCTGTCGATTAACGGCTACGCGGATTTGGGTGAAGCCACTTTTCTGCCGAACGCCAAGATCTCTGAGACCCTGACGTTTGAAGATCATGTCTCCTGGACGCTGGGGGATCACACATTGAAACTCGGCGGCGAGTACCGTTGGGTCCGCAGTTGGTTCGACATTTCGTCCAGCGCGCGTGGGTCGTACACATTCAGTGGAGCCTTTACTCAAAACCCGCAGAGAACCGCCGGCACAGGATTGGGAATTGCGGATTTTCTGTTGGGAGTTCCGTCAAGCTCGAGCCTGAGTAATCAGCTTAGTGGCGACATTCGCTATGGGTATTACGGCGGCTTTGTGCAAGATGACTGGAAGGTCACGCCTAAGCTAACCCTGAATCTGGGAGTGCGGTATGAGCTCTGGGAACAGCCAGTGGAGCGCCACGATCAGCAGGCTAACTATCTTCCAAACCTACAAGCATTGGTCTACCCGGACGGGACTAACACGGCCGGTGTTCCCGTGTCCTTTGTTGCCCCTCGGCCCTCGGACCTTGATAACCGGTCGCTGATGAAAATCGACAAGAACAACATTGCTCCGCGAGTTGGATTGGCTTACCAGTTGACGCCAACCACGGTTTTGCGGGCCGGAGGCGGAGTCTTTTTCGCGGACAGCCCGTTTGTGGGCGCATCGGGAAGGCTGGTCGCGAACCCTCCTTTTTTCCGGAGCCTAGATTTTCCGACTGACCAAATCACGCCTGTTCTATTTCTCGACTCTGGATTTCCCACCGGAGCGTTGGACCGGAACATCAATCTCAGCACGGTTGGCCTGTCATCCTGGGCAGCCGACCTGAAGCAAGCCTACGTCAATCACTGGAGTTTTGGCATTCAGAAGCAGATCAGGAACAATGTGATTGAAGCTAACTACGTAGGAACCAGCGGCAGCGGCCTGCCGCTCGGCTATAACATCAATACTCCTTATGCAGGCCCCGGGTCGGTCGCTTCGCGAAGACCTGTCTCGGCCCTCGGCAACATTACTTTTCAATCTGCCATGGATAGCTCTCACTACGATGCTTTGGAACTGCGCTTCGAGCGGCGCTACTCGGCGGGGTTCGGATTGTTGAGCGCTTACACCTTCAGCAAGACGGTCGACTTTGGCGGCGAGCAATTGATTGGCGACCTATCACTGCGCGATGCGCGCAACGTCAAAGCCGAGCATGGGCTTTCTTCCGGCAATACTCGCCATCGCTGGGTCAGCAGCGGCTTGTTCGACATACCAGTAGGAAGGGGCAAACGAGTCGATATTCGGAATCCGTTTCTCGCGGCGGTGATCGGCAACTGGCAGCTCAATGCGATTTTCACCATTCGCAGCGGTCAGCCGTTCACGCCGTCTCTCGGCACCAGCACCGCTAACACCGGAGCTCCGCGTCCGGACCGCATTGCTGATGGCAATCTGCCCGGCGACCAGAGAACTGTCAACGCCTGGTTCGACAAGACGGCGTTCGCGGCGCCAACGCCTTACAATTTTGGAAGTGCGGGACGGAACATCTTGATTGGACCGGGTTCGATCAATCTAGATGCCAGTATCTTTAAAGCCTTTCCGATACGCTGGATCAATGAGAGATCGGAACTTCAATTCCGGGCCGAAGCTTTCAACTTCCTGAACCATCCGCAATTCGGGCAGCCCAACGGCCGTGTCGATATCCCGCAAGGCGGCACCATCACGTCGCTGTCGAACGACATGCGGGAAGTGCAATTCGCGCTTAAATTCCTCTTCTAAAAAACTTCTACAGGAGATTCCGTGAATCCAGAAAATCAAGCTTCCCGCAGCGGCTCCACGCGCCGCGAGATGTTGCGCAGCGCAGCTTCCATAGCGCCACTGGCAGCCTTGGGCGATGCGCCTGCCGCAGGCCAAACCAAACCAGCGGAGCGGCCGAACATCATCCTTATCATCTCCGACCAGTTCCGGTGGGATTGCATCGGCGCAATGGGCCTGAACCCGATGAATCTGACGCCGAATCTGGATGCGATGGCGAAGCAGGGCACTTTGTTTCGTAATGCGTTCTGCAATCAACCGGTCTGCGCACCCGCTCGCGCCACCATGTTCACCAGCCTCTACCCGACCAAGCATGGAGTCTGGAAGAACGGTATCGGTCTTCCGCAAGACTCTCAGACGCTTGCAAAAGTGCTGAGCGAAGCCGGCTACAGCGCGAACTTAATCGGCAAGTGGCATCTGGCGCCGAATGCCGACCGGATCACCGACAAAAGACAGATTGGCCCCGTAGCGCCCGCAGACCGCGGCGGGTTTTTGAACCTGTGGGAAGCCTCCAACGTTTTAGAGTTTACCTCCCATCCATATGAAGGAGACTTGTTCGACGGCGACGGGCAGCCGCTGCATTTCTCCGGGCAATATCGAACCGACTTCATGACCGGACTGGCGCAGAAATTTCTTCGTTCGGCGAGGTCTCCTTTCTTTCTTACGCTCTCCTATTTAGAGGTTCATCACCAGAACGATATCGACGAGTTTGTGCCGCCTAAAGACTACGTTGGGCGCTATAAGGATGCGTTTGTTCCGCAAGACCTGCGTCCGCTGCCCGGCTCCTGGCCCAGTCAACTCGCCGACTACTATGCGTGCGTGGCGAAAATCGACGAAAATGTGGGCACCATCCGCAGGACCCTCGCCGAGACTGGTCTCGACAAAAACACGATTATCATGTTTACCAGCGACCACGGATGCCACTTCAAGACGCGGAATGCCGAGTACAAGCGGAGTCCGCACGAAAGCTCGATTCATATTCCACTGATCATTGAAGGCCCTGGCTTCAATGGTTCCGTGGAGGTTTCTGAACTGGTCAGCCAGATCGATTTCGCTCCTACACTAATCGAAGCAGCCGGAGCCGCCATTCCAAAATCGATGCAAGGACGCAGTTTCCGTCAGCTTGCGGAGAAGAAAGCAGACAATTGGACCAATGAAGTCTATTTCCAGATGTCTGAGTTTATGACCGCTCGTGGGTTGCGAACGCCGCAATACACCTACGCTGCGGCAGCGCCCAAAACCGATCGCTGGAAGGCGGTCCCCACAGCGAATGAATATCAGGAGTACTTAGCATACGATCTGTTCGCGGACCCATTCCAGCATGTCAATCTGGCCGGGCGCAAAAATGTTGCGGGCGGCAAGCCCTATAAGGAGATCCTGGAAAAATTGAGAGCTCAACTGACCGCTTGCATGGAGAAGAATGGAGAACAGGCGAAGATTACAGACTGCCCGTTTCCGTATTCTTAGCGCATTGATTTTTCCGGGAAATTACAATATGTCTGCTCCCATCGATCGAAGAAGCCTGCTGGCAGGCACATTAGCGGGTGCCGCTCTCAGCCGCAATGCCGCCGGAGCGGGTGCTGCCAAGAGGCCGAACATCCTGCACATCATGACCGATCAACAGCAATGGGCAACCATCGCTGGCCGGTCGGAGTGCCGGACGCCAGATCTGAACAAGCTCGCCGAATCGGGAATGCTTTTCGAGCGTTCCTATACGCCTTCCGCGGTGTGCTGCCCGGCGCGAGCCATGATTCTATCGGGCGCTTACCACTGGCATAACGGCATCTACAATCAGGTCCACTCGCCGCCTTCCGTACACCGGGACATGTTTCAAGATGTCGTGCTGTATTCCAACCGCTTGCGTGATGCTGGATATCGCCTCGGGTATGTCGGAAAGTGGCATGCCTCTTATCTGCGGACGCCTTTAGACTTTGGCTTTCACGAAGTGGCCGATCTTGGTGGTTGCGACCCGCGTTTGATCCGCAAGCTCAATAACAATCCGGACAACGTCACACAGCCCAAAGCAAAGCTGAAGGCGACTCCAATTCGAAAGATGCAATGGCCGGGCTCGGAACCGTTCACCATGTGGGGTTACCGCGAAGGCGAAGACGAGGACACGGCCGAGCACTACAAAGCAGAGTGCGCTATCCGCATGATGCGCCGCTTTTCTAAAGGCGACCAGCCCTGGCATCTGGAAGTTCACTTCGTAGAGCCGCACGATCCGTACATGCCGTTGAAGAAGTATGTAGACCGCTACGATCCTCGCGCCATGCGCGTTCCGAAAAGCTTCGGTGACACCTTTGAGGGCAAGCCGGGACTTCACAAGCGCGAATCGGAAACCTGGGGGCGCATCACCGAAGACGATTACCGGAACAGCCGCGCATACTACTACGCATATACGGAGCAGGTGGATGCGCAGATCGGCCGCGTGCTCGATGCCTTGAAAGAATCAGGGCAAGAAGACAATACCATCGTCGTCGCTACCACCGACCATGGCGATATGGTCGGCGCTCACCGCATGTGGATCAAAGGCTGGATTCCCTATGAGGAGACCTACCGCGTTCCGATGATGATCCGCTGGCCGGGACAAACCAAGCCCGGCAGCAAAACGGACCGCCTGGTGCAGACGCACGATCTAGCCTACACATACACGGCTGCTGCTGGAGCGAAGGCAATGCCGTTCGAAGACGGAAGCGCTTTGCAGCCGCTGATGGAAAATCCGGACGACAGCTCCTGGAAACGTCAAATTATGTGCGCCTACTATGGCGGCGAGTTTCTCTATACACAGCGGCTGGCGATTACCGATCGCTTTAAATTCATCTTCAACGGGTTTGATATCGACGAGTGCTACAACCTGGAAGAGGATCCCGAAGAGATGCGCAACCTGGTGTTTTATAAGGAGAAGACCGCGCACGTGGATGATATGCGTGCCCGGCTTTACGAAATGATGTACCAGTATCATGATCCGTACGGCGACCGTCCGGATGCGCCCTTCCATGGCGACCGGTATTGTGCTCCGAGGTATTTGTCTCGTGGGAAGCGTTTGAGTTGAGGAGCATTGCCTGATAAAACGGAGCTGCTTGGTGTAGAGAGCGCTATCTTAATGAAAGAGAGGCAGTTATGACGAACACGCAACTTTATTTGGCAATTGCGGTTCCTGTCGTATTCAATGCCGCGCTCCTTCTAATGTTCAAGTGGGGTGTCGATGCCAAATTTAGAGCCGTGAACGACCAACCTGTTCTGATGAATAACCGGCTCGAGTCGTCGCTAGAGTATCTGGTTGACCATCACGGCAAAATCGAGAAGCTGGACGAGCGCACTAAGAAACTTTAGGCTCACGGACCGGCAGGTGTCACTCCGGCCGCAAGCCGGCAACTGATTTTTTTCGTGCTTGGATGCCTTTCCATTCCTTCCGGAAATCGCCATCGGGGTCATAGGCGATTACGGTGTAAACTCCCGCCTCGCGCACCAGCGGCGTGAATGACTTACCCTTCACTCGCAGCGTGTAGACAACTTCACCGGTGGCGCCGCGTTGCACTTGCACAACCGGATCATTGAACCCGGCTGTCTCGATGCGATCGAGTTCCCATTGCGCGCCTTGCAACCCGTTGTCTAGCTGGTCGATGGTGATTGGCCAGCCGTCGTACGGTTTCGCTCCCGGCGCAGAAGGGTCTATCCATCGCGGCCACGAAGCGATCCTGGTCTTTCGCGTAGTCCGATTACACGTGAGAATGGTGTAGCCGGTTACGCGGAAGCGCAATCCTTCCAGCCCGGGACCGGGATGCCGGGCCGGATTCGATACGGCCAATACAGTCATGCGATTTCCGAAGCCGTCCCGATAGTCGCCGGTGTTTCGTGCTCCGGGCAAAGCATTGGGCGCGGGATGCGGCGGAAACCAGCGGCGCGGCCAGATATTTGAGATGGCAGGAGTGCAGAAAGAATAAACGCCATCACGGAATTCGGCTACTCCATAGTGAGCGGCGGTTCCTAAATGCTGATCGCCGCACAGATGGGCAGCAAACCCTTTGCGCCATTTCAGAATCGCCGCATCGCGCCCATGTTGCGGCCATGCGCCGGAGTCATGGTCGGCCACCACATGATCGTTTTCGAGATAAGTTCCGACGGGCGGAATGGCTTCCTCCGGATCATGATTGTCCGAATCGTATCCCTCTGGCTCAGTGTGCAGGCAGCCGAAAATGGTTTGGGAGACCGCGAATTTCATCCACGTTCCTCCACTCCAATTCGCAGCCCACGATTCTAGGAAATTGAGTTGACGCTGGCCGAGCAACTCCGCGTCCGGGGCATTGCGCTGCGCCGAATCCCATGCCGGGTTGAGAGGAAAACCATTCACGATGTTTGCGCCGGGCAGATGCTGTTTAGGCGCCGATTTCCACTTGCGGTCTTCCAGAATTGCAAAGCTGACACCGCCCCATAGCAGGTCAGTGTAGTAAACGGTAATGCCTTGCAGAACGGGCGTGGGATCGAACGGATCGGGGAGATGGGAGGTCTGCAAGCGCTGCACCATATTGACCCAGCGCGGCGTCATCTTGTAGCCGCCTGAGTCCTGCGCGGCCTTGACGTCGCCCTTGTAAACGACTGCGCCGGTTTGCGCGAAGGTGTAGCCGAATGCCGGATTGGTAGGGCGGCCGCCGCATCCCCAGATATTGCCGTGATACATGTCATGATCGTCAGTCAGGCATACGGACGGAATCTCGCGGGTGAGATCGCGAACCGTCCATCCGAAGATGAACCACTTCCGGAGGAAATCAAGCATGGCCGGCTGAATGAGATCGGGAACCCGGCTCTCAATGACGCCAAAGCCGCCAACCGGTTCATAGACCTGGTCGCCGGTCCAAAACAGAATGTCCGGTTTATGATACGCGAGATTCTTTGTGAAATCGGTGGCGGGGAATCCAAAATCCCAGAGACAAGTCAGCAGACCGATAGAGAGTTCTGGCTTGTTAACCGGATCGCGCCGGATCGTTCCGGAGTAGGTGTGGGGCTGCATGGTTCCGCTGCTATCGGGCATCGAATAAAGGACGCGATACTCGGACTCTTGCGCTGTGTTCCAGGAAGCTACGCGAAAAGTTGCGTTCCAGGCGTCCGGGTCGATTTTAGCGGTTGCGACGGATTCCCAAGCCGCGCCGCCGCTGCGCACCTGCAATGCCGCGCTATCGGGGGCATTGCCGAGAGGGGGGAACTGCGCCGAAAGCTTCAACATTCCCCGGCTCACCGTATAAAGGGTAAAAAGTATTGGCCCGTACGCGCGATCGTTATGTTCGTCCACCTTGCTGCCGCCGACTGTCCAGTCGGCGAACCAGAAACGCATGGCGCCGCCCTGGTTCTGATTGGGTGGGTAAAAGCTGAAGTCTTTAATTTGCGTAAAGGGCTCAGGCGTTGATTCCACGGAGCCGGAACTACAAACAAGCGCAAGGCCGCCAACCAGCCAATCAGCAGGCACTTTGCGCGTGGTCCCGGCGGGACGGCTTCCTTCCACACTGTTTGCCCGCAGCGTCACGGTGTATTCATTCGCCGCCGGAGTGGACGGACGCGCGTGTAACTCCAAGCGCATCTCATGCTGAAGATCGACCTGCGGCGCGGCAGCTTCAACCTTGCCGATGAACAAACGGCCATCGGCATCGATGCCCGCGTTCATGCCGCGCCCATAGATGGCAGTGGCGCGGTAGTCGTTCATCGGATTCTTAATGCCGATACGAAATCCGGCGAAGCCGCGCTCGAGAGGCCGGCTGTTCAATTCTCCGCAGCGCACTCCGAGCACTAGATTGCCACTGCGCTCTGCAATCTCTCGTGTGAGCAGCGCGACGTTGCGGTCGCCGCCGGCGGAAAAGCATTCCAAGCGGCCTTCCCGGACGCGCCAGTCTTGCAGCGGGTTCGCCCAGTATTCCGGCCCAGGCCACGGGCGATTCGCATCGGCGGGCCAACTACTACGAAAAGATGGTTGTTCTTCTGCGGCGGTTCCGGATGGCGGAAGCGCTATCGTAAGCGCAGTGGCACAGAGCGGAGTGCTGCCCGCCTTTTTCAGGAACGTTCTGCGATCGAGTTGATTGTTCATCATGATCTCCGCTGTGGCGGGAGCGCGGATATTTTCATTGGACCCTTTCAACGGATGTTTTGAAAGATTTCTTCTAACGGGAGATAAGTGCCTAGAAGAGGAATCTTGTCACGGCCCATGTACCGGGTAATGGTCCAATTGTCGCCTGTCTGCCGGGCGAAGTGATCTACGAACGGTTCGTCTTGCGAGACCAATAAAATGTGTTGAACGGATGGCGCGGCGCGGTAGTAATCGCTTTTGGTTCCCCTGTCGTACTTCTCAGTCGAAGGCGAAAGAACTTCCACTACTACAGCCGGATTGAGGATAATGTCTTTCCGGCCCTTCACAAACTGAAGATCCTCACAGACGGCCATCGCATCCGGGTAGAGACCCCGGTCAGAATGTTGGATGTACAGTTTCAAACTGCTGTCGTAGACCGAGCAGGAACTCAGGTGGCGATCGAGAACCACGACCATACGCGCGGAGAGTCTGGAGTGGGTCGCGGTACCGCCAGACATGGCAAGAATGTTGCCCGCGTGATATTCGCTTCTGTATCCGGCCTGCTCTTCTAAGTCAAGATACTCTTCCAGGCTATGGATCTGCTGCGATTGAGTCGCCATAATCTAAGTTAAACGTTAGTCGTGGCGAAGCGCCTCCATCGGTTGAATCCGCGTAGCCGTCCGGGCAGGTAGGATAGTGGCTGCCAGAGTCACGAGAATCAGTATCGCCGGCACCAGCGCAAACAGCAGTGGATCGCCGGCACCCATGCCCTGCATCCGGTCAGCCAGCGCCCGGCTGGCCAGAACACTCAGGCCGAGTCCCACAATCAAACCGACTGCCAAGACGCGGCCGGTGGCAACTAAGACCAGTTTCAAAACGTCGCCGGGATGTGCGCCGAGCGCCATGCGTATGCCGAACTCGCGCGTCCGGTGTTCCACTGAGTAGGAAACCACGCTGAACACTCCTGCGGCAGCCAGGAGCGCTTCTCCACTTGAAATAGCGATGCGCGGTGACATAGAATGACTATGTAATGCCTCCGCTCGGTCAACGGGATGAAATTCCTCAAGGCACTCTCGATCTGCTCATTCTGCGGACGCTCGAGCGGGAAGACGGGTTGCACGGCTTTGCGATTGCCGACCGCATTCAGAAGTATTCGCGCAGCATATTGCAGGTTGAAGAAGGGTCGCTCTATCCGGCGCTGCAGCGCATGCTGCTGAAGGGTTGGGTTGTTGCCGAGTGGGGAAAGACTCCCGAGAACCGGCGCGCGCGTTTTTACAAGCTGACCAAAGATGGGCGGAAACAGCTGGCTAAAGAGCTCGATCGTTATGCGCGCGTTAGCGAGGCCATTGGACGCGTCCTGAAGCCGGCGTGAGGTTCGTGTGTTTAGCCATGAAATTATCCGACGACGATTGTGGGCGTGGCGCGGAACAGCAAATATGCGGAACCGGCAGAGGCAGATATGCCGATGGCCTACATGCCAGACGCACAGGTGCCCGATGTCACGGTAATGAACGTGGTGCTCCGAACCAAAGCCGACCCGATGAGCCTTCTCCCGGAAATTGGAAAGCGTATTGCTTCCTTCAGCCCGAATTCCGCGCTGCTGCAGCCCATGACCCTGAAAGCACAGTTCGCGGAAAGGACCACGGGAGAAAGGCTGATGGCGCGGCTCTCCCTCTGTTTCGGGGTGCTGGCGCTGCTGCTTGTGTCGACCGGTCTCTACGGCACTCTTTCTTACGCCGTGAATCGGCGGACCTCTGAGCTAGGAATCCGCATGGCTATCGGCGCGCAACGGCACTGGCTGCTGTGGATGATTCTGCGTGAGAACATCCACATTTGCGTCGCTGGTCTGGTCGTAGGACTGCCGCTGGCATTCTATGCCGCGCGTTTCCTATCGTCCATGCTCTATGGCCTCGCTCCGCACGATCCGGTAACCGTCTGCATCGCAGCCATTATTCTGCTCTGCGTCACTGTCGCCGCCAGCATTCTTCCGGCGTACCGGGCTGCCTCGGTCGATCCGATGACCGCGCTCCGATACGAATAGCCGCTATTGGGCGAGCGAGGTTTGCAACTGGACTTAGGTTCCGGCCCACATCTAAAAGCCTTCCCAGACCAGTGCGGGAAAGATCCACTTAGCGTTGAAGCCGATGGATTCGTAGAGCCTAATGGCGTTCACGTTCGAACACGTGACGGTCAGGCTGACGGTGGTGCAGCCGTTCTGCGAAAGATGCTTCAACGCCCGCCGGATCAATTCATAACCCAGGTGCGCGCCTCGAATAGCGGGAAGAACGCAGAGTTGGGTGATGTGTCCTGTCCGGTCGGAGACCTTGCTCGCCAGGCAGGCTCCGCACAGCCGGGCGGTCCGGTTGTCGATGGCCAGCACCGAGCTGGCAGGAGCAAAGTTGCCGCATCCTGGATAGCGGATGATGTTTGTTAAAAAATGACGCGCACCGGGAATGCTCCGGTATTGGTCATTGATTTCGCTGTCGATGTGCCCCTTATAAGCGGAAGACACCAGGTGAGCCAACTCTTCGCTGTAACGTTCCGACCACGGTACAAACGTCACTTCGATTTCGGGGTGAAGTTCCGTCAACTTTCCAACCGGCGCGCAACTCATCTCCATAAAGATGCGGTCATGATGGCTGAGGAACTGCTGGAACGGAATGGAAGCGTTCTGGTTGCGCAGCATCATCAGCTGCGATTCAATGCGCTTGATTCCGGCCGTGCGCATCAACCCCTCGACAGCCCTGCTGAGTAGAATGTCCTCACTTACGGCCGAATTGAATTCCTCTGAGACGAAGAAGTCGCCGATCAGGCCCTTACGCCCTTCGCAAACGAAATAGGTGTACCCGACTACCCGGCTTCCGGCGCGCAGCGCGTATCCGTAAAGGGACTGCAGCTGGACATAGCGATTCAGGAGATCGGCGGACGCGCGAAAATCCCAGCGAAACCTCTGACGCCAGACTTCGACCTCCTGCGCAAACAACGGCAACAGCTGTTGAGCGGTGACTTGCGCGAGATCGACTACCTCGAGGCGAGGCGCCTCTGACAAAGCGGCCATCGTGACGTTTTCTGAATTATAAGGGCAGCGCGTCGAGAGACGCTGGAGACTACACCTGAGCGAAGCTTAAATCAGGAGCAGGCGCCGAGCCAACTCCTTTGCGCAGCAGTTCTCCAATGCGCGAGGCGGCCTCTCGCGTACGGCCGGCATCTTCAATCAGGCTGAAACGGACGAAGCCCTCGCCCATGGGTCCGAATCCGATACCGGGCGACACCGCGACTTTGGCTTCGCGCATTAGAAGCTTCGAAAAGTCCAATGAATCGAAACGTGCGAAACCTTCAGGAATGGCCGCCCATAAAAACATGGAAGCCTGGGGAGGGTCCACGTTCCATCCAGCTTCACGCAAACCTTCAACCAGGGCGTCGCGGCGGGACTGATAGACCGCCCGGATAGCGCCGGGAGCATCGTCGCACTCGCGGAGAGCGGTTATGGCCGCGAACTGAATGGGCTGGAAGACCCCGTAATCCAGATAGCTCTTGATGCGTGCCAGAGCCGCGATCAGCTTTGCATTGCCGAGACAGAAACCAACCCGCCAACCGGCCATGTTGTAGCTCTTGGTCATGGAGTAGATTTCGACCGCATAGTCGGCGGCGCCTTCCACCTCCAGAATGCTTGGAGGACGGTAGCCATCGAAACCAAGCTCGGCGTAAGCAAAGTCGTGAATGATATAAGTGCCGTGCTGGCTGGCTAGTTGGACAATCTCCCGCATGTAAGGCAGGTCCACGCAGACGGTAGTGGGATTATGCGGAAAAGAAATCAGCAGCACTTTCGGCTTGCGATCGGCCGTCCGGTAGAAGTCTTTCAAGCCCGAAAGGAAAGTAGCCGCATCGGGCATGGGCAGCATGTGCGCTTCGCCCTCCGCCATGATGACGCCGTATTGGTGAATCGGGTAGGCAGGGTTGGGCGAGACCACTACGTCACCAGGACCAATGATGGCAAACAGCAGATGAGCCAGCGCGTCCTTAGCGCCGATGGTGACAATAGCTTCCTTCTCGCTATCGAGCTTGACACCGTACTGCTTGCCGTAGCGCGAGACGATGGCTTCTCTCAGCGCGGGGATGCCGCGAGACATCGAATAGCGGTGATTGGCAGGATTCGGAGCTGTCTCTAACAGCTTGTTTACAACCGGTTCTGGAGTAGCACCATCCGGATTGCCCATTCCCATGTCGATGATGTCCTCACCGGCCGCGCGAGCCCGATCCCGGAGCTCGTTGATAACGGCAAACACGTAAGGAGGAAGTTTTTGAATTCGATAAAACTCTTCGCCCTGGGGTAGCGGCATATGAAATTAGTGTAACGGCAGGGCTTCAGCTTATAGAACGAACGGCGCGGGCGGGCAGCGTAATGATGGCCGAGAGCAGCGAGAAAACTCCGCTGACCGTGATCCCGATCAGCCGGAAGGGCAACAGAATGAGCCAAATGATGGGATAGCAGATCAGCGCCAGCAGGGCAAGCGGCCAGGAGATGAACAGCAGAATACACCAGAGGACGAAAGTAAGCATAGCGGCGGCCTATCAACAGATACGAATCAAGCTGGCGGATGGTTCCCTGGCGCAGTGCTCTTTTTCCGGGCCGCCCGGAACTCCGCTGTTTTGGGATTAGCGGCGTTCCAGAGGGGAGGCTGTTTGGCGTTTCCGATATTCCAGAGCGCCAGCGCCACCATCCGGTCCACCTTGGCCATGTTGTTGTAGTCGATTTTTTGCCACTCGTCTCCAAGTCCGTGGTAGTCCGGATAATCGAAGGCGACACAGAGCGTATGCGAGGGAACGCCGCGTTCGGCTAGCGCGGCATTGTCGCTGCGCTGGAAATAGGCATCGCTGGCTTCTTTGTTGAGATAGACGGTCACGCCTGTCTGCTTACCGGCGTTCTGCAGATAGCGGGTTACGGTGGAATAATCGAACCCGGTCACGCTGGCGTTGCTCAGCTGCTTGCCTTCGGTAGAATCGGTCCGGCCAACTTGCTCCAGGTTCACGTCGGCGACGGTCTTAGCGACAGGAAAAACTGGATGATCGCCATAGTAGCCGGACCCGATATCGCCGCGCTCTTCCCCGAAGAAGGTCATGAACACCAGAGTCCGCCTGGGATGCACCTTCAGCTTCGATAACCCCCGCGCGATTTCGATAACGGAGACGGTGCCGCTGCCATCGTCGTTCGCGCCGTTATAGATCTTGTCGCTGGTGTTGCGTGGCTTCTGAGCCGTCATGAAAGCGCCGGTTGCTGCCGTTCCGATGTGGTCGTAATGCGCGGTCAGCAGGACGTAGGTGTCTTTCAGGTTCGGATCGGAACCCCGCAATATCCCGATCACGTTCTTCAGAACCGCCGGGTGGTCTTCCGGTGCGGGCACATCGAATGAAACAGCACGGCCACTAGGCGCGGAGTTGGGATGGTCGATCCAGGATTTCAGCTCGTCGCTTTCAGCAACAACGATGGGAGGTTTGAGCTGCGATGTGTCCGCTGCTTCCAATAACTGTGAGCGCTCGCGGCCGCGCGGCTTTCCTGCCAGAATTTCCATGCGGGCATGCGCCTGCTCCACCGCTTCGTCGAAGGCCCGGGATTTTTTATAGGCGCTCTCCAATTCTTTCTCCGGCACCGAGGCGCGTGAGAAGTTAGGAGCGACAACCGCTTTATCCCTCAAGTCAAGCCCTTTCAGCGCGGCGGGATCTTTCGCGCGGAAGACCAGCACCGGACATTTGTCTACCCGCAGCGCGGCAGCAGCGTCGACGACCTGGATGGACTGCTTATTGACAGTGGAAGCCTCTGAGCCATTGAACAACTGCATGTCAGACGGCGCCGGTTTCATCTGGCGGTCGATCATACGCGCGGTTTGAAAATACCCTTGATCACCGGCGGGCTCCAGTCCCGCCGCACGGAACTGTGAAGCAATAAACTCAGCAGCTATGTTCAATTCCGGTGAGGGAGCATAGCGGCCTTCTAAGGCATCGGAAGCAAGGAAGGAAAGATCGCCTCGCAAATTAGCCGCAGTGATACCAGCTAGCGCAGGCTTTACCGCAAGCGGAACTGGCGGGTGAGTCGTTTGAGATGGGTCCGCTATAAGAGCCCAGCAGAAGACAATAAAGAGACAGACCGTTCGCCTACGCGACATCGTAGCCAATAAATTCATTCAGCAGTACATTGCCTTTATATTCCATTTCCTGGTGGATGCCGATGGAACTGGAATAGTAGAGGAACGCGGTGGTCTGCTTAAGCTGCCCAAAGAACTTTGCCGTGGTTGGCTCCGCATCCTGATTGGCTCTCGAGAGTTCAGTCAGCATGGCGATCTGCTGCTCTTTCGGCGCTTTCATAAAGGGCGTGTGGAATTTGGCATTCGCCATCTCATCGATGGCGCTCAATCCTTTGCGCCAGGAATCTTTCTGCTCGACGGTGATCGCTTCCGCGGCCATCCTATCGATGAACGGGGCAACACCGGCTTCTTGTGCGCCAGGCGAATGGTCGTCGGCTGGAATGATCATCCCGGTCAGGCAATCGAGTAGCGCGAATTGATCTTTCGTAAAGAAGAGCGGGGCACTGGGCTCCGCCGCAGGCAGTTGCAGAACGGCAACGCCTGCTGTCAGCAACTTCACCAGGTCGCGGCGATTCAGCAGTGAAGCGGATGGCGCACTCATGCAATCTCCCCTTTGGCCATTTGATCCACCAGGTAATCGCAAGAGCGCCAGCAGAGCGCCATGATGGTCCAGGTTGGATTCTGGCAGGAGGCCGAAACGTGTGTACTGCCATCCACCACAAAGAGGTTTTTAACGTCGTGGGATTGCTGGAATTGATTTACGACCGAGGTCTTGGGATCGTTGCCCATGCGTGAAGTGCCGAGTTCATGAATCGACCAGCCCTCGGGGAGTTCCTTGTCGCTTGAAGAAAGGATGGGGAACTTGGCGGCCTCGAACATCTCGCGCCCGGCGTTGGCCATGTGCTTCACCATCTTTCGCTCGTTCTCGCCGAACTTGTAGCTGAAGCGCAGCACCGGAATGCCCCAGGCGTCTTTCATATTGGGATCGATCGAGACGGCGTTTTCATAGCGCGCCAGCACTTCGCCAAAGCCGCCAATCGAGATGGTTGCGCCGGCGTAATCACGTACATGTTTTTTGTATTCTTCACCGAATCCCGGTGTGTCGAATGCCGGTCCGGGAACCATGCCGCAGCCGCTGCCGCCTTCGAAGCCGTAGCCGCGAAAGAAGTCTGTTTTATTGCTGGCGTCGAGATTCTGGAAACGCGGAATATAGAAGCCGCCGGGACGCCCATCGTCCAGCGTACGGGCCTTCCCAACTAGTTCGGGCATGTAACCGGCTACCGACGGCCCCATGACGTGCTCGCAAAAATTATGGCCCACGTGATCGCTGGAGTTGCCGATTCCATTCGGATACTTCTCCGATTTCGAGAGCAGCATCAACCGCGCGGTCTCGAGCGTGGAAGCGGCGAGAATCACGACCTTTGCCTTTACCTCATAGCTCTTGTGAGTCTCGCTGTCGATAAAAGAAACGCCAGTCGCTCTTCCGGTATTCGCATCTACCGTGACTTCCCGGACCGTAGAATTTGGCCGGATCGTCAGATTCCCGGTGTCCATTGCAGGGCGAATCAAACCGGTCGGTGAATCGAATGCGGCGTGAATGTCACAGCCGCCCACATGACGGTTGCAAGCGCCGCGGCCATAGCAGCGGGACCGGTATTTGTTGTGCTTCAGACCGTCGGTAGTGACTCCGGCGCGATAGGGCGTAAGCACCCGGTTCATTCCCTTAAGCGTCTTTCGCAGATGCAGTTCGGCGTAGTTGAGCTTGATGGGGCGCTGAAACTTGCTGTCGGGCAGCCAGGGCAGGTTCTCCTTCACGCCCGAAATGCCGAGGTAATCGTCCACGCGGTCGTAGTAAGGTTCTATGTCGGCGTAGGAGATGGGCCAATCTTCTCCATAGCCGTCGCGGCTCTTCGCCTTGAAGTCGTAATCCGACAGGCGCAGGGCCAGCCTTCCCCAGATGGTGGTTTTGCCGCCCATGGTGCGCGCTCTTACCCAGGCGTAGCGGGTTCCGGTGTAGGGGTTATCTTTCTCGTTAACAACCAGTGTTTTGCTGTAGTCAGATCCGCCCCAGCCCTGCACGTAGGAAGTTACTTTGGAATACGGCGAGTTGTTCGCATACGGCGAGTTGCGGAACGTATACTCATTGGCAGAAAGCGCGTAGTAATCAGGCGGCATCTTGCCGCGGCGCGGATGATCGTACGGCCACTGCATCGACTTAAGAATCTTGCCGGTATCCTGATTCTTACCGGCCTCCAGCAGCAGCACTTTCATGCCCTTTGAAGTGAGCGCATGTACCGCCATGCCGCCGGCCGCGCCGCTGCCGACTACCACGGCATCATAAGCCTGCTTAAAATCCATTTCGTCTTCGCCGGGTGTGGGAAATTGCAGTAACATCAGAGAACTTTCGCTTCTAATTGTAAGACTCTGCTACTGGTGTGTTCGTTCCGTTTGTTCAGATTGCTCCGCTTTGGCTAAGCTAACTGCAAGTACCCGGGATGGAGGCGTTTGTTGTTCGGATCTGAAATTCTGGATGTCGCGATTGGACTGATTATGATGTTTCTTCTGCTCAGTCTGGTGGTGTCGTCCATCAAAGAAGCTTTCGAGACGGTTCTGCATCACCGCTCGAAAGATCTTGAACGCGGCCTTCGAGAGATGTTCGGCGACCGCAAACGGCACGGCATGGTGCCGGAGTTTTATAATCACCCCCTGATTGCTTCTCTATACGAAGGGGCGTATAAACGCGGAAAGACAAGCAACCTGCCGGCTTATATCCCGTCACGGATGTTTGCGCTTGCGACCATCGATCTGTTGGCCTTGAAGAGCGCACCCCCGGTGCTTCCGGGAGCGCGGCCAGCTGACCAGCAGACCGTGTTCCAAAGCTTTGAGACCTCGCTGGCGAATCTGCCGGGAGAATCGCAGGTTCGCGGTGCGTTGGAGCCGCTGCTTCTCGTCTCTAACGGAAAGCTGCCGCAGCTAGAGGCGGAGATCGAGAATTGGTTCGACGGCAGCATGGACCGCGTCTCTGGTTGGTACAAGAGGCGTACGCAGATTATTATCTCGGCGATCGCGTTGAGCCTTGCGGCCTTCATGAACGTCGATTCGCTTTCCATCGTGCGCTACATCAACACCAGCCAGACCGCCCGGGCTGTGTTGATGAATCGCGTGGAGCAGTACCGCCAGGCTCACCTGGAGGTGAACGCGGCTCCACCATCAATGGGTGCGCCTAAGACCACCGAACTGATCGATCCGCTGGGCTGGCTGGAGCGGCAAGGCGGCCTGCCCTTAGGATGGGTGATTAAGCCTGCACCCGATCAGACGCAAGACGATTTCAATCGCGATTGGCGGAAGCTTCCGCATACTGCCGGCGGATGGCTGCTGAAACTGGCGGGCATTCTTTTCACCGCCTTTGCCGTATCGCTAGGCGCGCCCTTCTGGTTCGATATCCTGAACCGCTTCATGATTATTCGTTCCACTGTTAAACCGCAAGAGAAGAGCCCGGAAGAGAACCCCAAAGGGTAGCGATCTAATTTTCCGCGGGCGGCGCTTGCTTTTCCTCAGCCACCGGTTTGCCCAGCGCAGATGGCGCGGACACCACGCGGACTATTTCTCCTTCTACCAGCGAATCGGGCGGATCGTTGATTACCGCGGAGTTGAGATCGAGTCCGCTGAGAATCTCCACCGTGCGGCCGAAATCCCGCCCAAGCTGTACGGGCGCCATCGCCACCTGATTTCCTTTGACCACCACCGGGACGCGCAGCCCTTCCGATCGGAACGCCAGCGAAGCGGAAGGTATCACCAGCGATCTATTTTTCGCGCTCAATCTGAAATGCACCTCGGTATAGGCGTTCGGAAGTAGTAACCGCGCCTTATTGGGAACGTCCACTTCCACCAGCAAAGTGCGTGTCGCCGCATCCAGCGAGTCGGCTGTCCGGACCAGAAGGCCCGCGAACCGGCGTTTCGGCAACTCCGGCAAGGTGAGTTCCGGCCGCGATCCGATCTTCATCTCGTGGCTGTAGCGCTGCGGAACGTTGACGAAGACGCGCAGTTTGTCGATAGCGCCGATGTGAAACAGTTCGCGGCCGGCGCCCGCCGCAGCAGGACCAGCTGCGATCAGTTGTCCAATGTCGGTGTTGCGGGCGGTTATGACGCCGTCGAAAGGAGCATAAATCTTCTCGAAGCCGGCCATCTCCTGCAGCCGCCTGACGTTTGCCTCGGTGGACTTCACGGTGGCGGCTCTGGCCGCCGCGCCCTGCACAGCATTGTCAACTTCCTGTTTGGCCACTGAGTCTGTCCGCAGCAGGCCGGTGTAGCGCTCCGCGGTCATCTCAGAGAGTTTTAGATTAGCCCGGGCAGTAGCCAGCTCTTCCTTCGCCTGCTGCAGCTGCTGATCGGTTTCCGGGCTTTCGATTTCTGCCAGCAGTTGCCCTTTCTTCACATGGCGGCCGATATCGAAGTACCAGTGGCGGAGATAGCCGCTCGTTCGTGCGTAAATAGGGGCGTCGACGAAGGCTTGAATATTTCCAGGCAGAACAATTTCCTGGAAAGCCGCTTCCAGTTTCGGCCGGATAGTGGAGACCACCGGCTGCGCGGCGGCTTGTGTTTGCTCGGCGAGAACCTGGCGGGAGCGAAGCCGGGGAACAATTCCTGAAGCAACCACCATGGCGGCGAGGATGAGAAAGAAGAGAACTCCCAGCAAGACTTTCGTGCGTCGGGACACTAGCGAGTTCTCCTGTCCGGCTTGCCGCGTTTGCGGCTATGCAGGAGCGTAAATAAGACCGGTACAAAGAACAAAGTCGCGATGGTTGCAAACAGCAATCCGCCAATAACGGCTCGTCCGAGCGGGGCATTTTGTTCGCTGCCCTCGCCCCAGCCGAGCGCCATGGGCAGCATGCCGATCATCATGGCGAGCGCGGTCATCAGCACCGGACGGAAGCGCGTGAAGCTGGCCAGCATCGCCGCATCGCCGGGGGTGGCGGAATCGGGCAGCACCTCTTTTGCGAAGCTGACCACCAGAATGCTATTCGCGGTTGCGACACCCATGCACATGATCGATCCGGTTAGTGCTGGAACGCTTAAAGTGGTGTGCGTCACAAACAGGAACCAGACGATGCCCGCCAGGGCGGCTGGCAGCGCGGAGACGATAATGAACGGGTCCAGCCACGACTGAAAATTGATGACGATCAGCATATAGACCAGCACAATTGCGAAGGCTAAACCGCCAATCAGGCCGGCAAACGAAGAGCGCATGGTTTCGATTTGCCCGCGGATCACCACCCGCGATCCCCGCACGAGCTTCGACCGGTTGTGATCAATGATCTGCTCGATTTCCCCGGAGACGCTTCCCAGGTCAGTGCCCTGCACCGATCCATAAATGTCGATCACCGGCGCAATGGCGTAATGCGAAACCGTAGCCAATCCGCTGCCGCGCGAGACGGAAGCCACGTTGGTCAGGATCTGAGGCCGGTTCCCTCCCGAGGCCACCGGAATGTTGTTTATGTTCTGCAGCGAGTCCATGTCATATTGCGGAGTTTGCGTGCTGACGCTATAGCTGACGCCTGTCTTCGGGTTTAACCAGAAAGTGGGCGAGGTTTGAAAGCTGCCGCTGAGTGAAACCAGGACGTTGCCCGCAATCTCGCGGGCGCTCAGGCCCACCTGCTGCGCCTTAGTGCGGTCGATATCAATAAGCAATTTGGGCTGGTTGAAGGGCTGCTGAATACGCAAGTCGGCAATTCCCGGAACGTACTTCAGCTGCTGCATCAGCCGGTCTGCAAATTCGCGATTGGCTTCCAGATCACGGCCCATCACCTGAATGTCAATCGGCGCGGGGAGGCCGAAATTTAGAATCTGGCTCACCAGGTCTGCGGGCAGGAAATAGAACAGCACACCTGGGAATTGCTCCGGCAGCGTCTTCCGCAGCTTAACTTGATAGCCGTCGATTGAGCTGTGATCCTGTGACAGCGAAATCAAGATGTCAGCATCGGCCGGCCCGATGGTGCCGTTGTTGCTATACGACTTGTTGGTTCCGCTATACGGCAGTCCGATGTTGTCGAGAATGTTCACCAGTTCGCTGCGCGGAATCACTTGCCGGATGCGATCCTCCACCAGATCGCAGAGCTTGGCGGTTTCTTCAATGCGTGTGCCAGTGCGGGCGCGGACATGCAGGCGGAGCTGCCCGCTATCCGATTGCGGAAAGAAGTCCTGTCCCAACCAGGGCGTCAGCAAAAACGACGCTCCGCAGAAGAGGAGGAATCCGCCGGTAAATAAGCCCCGATTAGCGATGCATCCGGCCAACACGGTGCGGTATCCGCTCCGCAGGCTTTCGAACCCTCGCTCGAAGGCCAGCTGCACGCGCACAAACGGGTTCCGGGAGTTCGCATGCGCTGCGGTTTCATGCGGGCCATGCTCGCGCAGCAGATATTTCGCCAGCGTCGGCACAATGGTCCGCGACAGCAAATAGGAAGCGAGCATGGCGAACGAAACCGCTTCGGCAAGAGGAACGAATAGATACCGCGCTACGCCGGTGAGGAAAAACATTGGCACGAACACAATGCAGATGCTCAGGGTAGAGACAAAGGCCGGAACCGCGATCTGCGAAGCGCCATCGAGAATGGCCTGTTCGATCTCTTTTCCCATTTCGGGGTTGCGGTTGATGTTCTCGATCTCGACTGTGGCGTCGTCCACCAGAATGCCTACCGCCAGCGCCAGGCCGCCCAGCGTCATGATGTTGATGGTTTCACCCAGCGCGCTCAGCGCAAAGATCGAGCAGAGAATGGAAAGCGGAATGGAAATAGCGATGATCAGTGTGCTGCGCCAGCTTCCCAGAAAAATCAAAATCATCAATGCGGTGAGGCAAGCGGCAATGATGGCCTCGCGAACCACTGCGCTGATGGCCGCGCGCACGAAAATCGACTGATCCGCAATGGGAGTGATTTTTAATTGCGGCGGCAACGTCGCGGTAACCTGCGGCAGCAGTTTGCGAATCCCCTTGATGATGTCGAGAGTCGAAACGTTGCCCGCTTTCAAAATGGTCATCAGTGAACCGCGCTGCCCATCGGAACGCACGACGTTGGTTTGCGGAGGTGAACCGTCCCGCACATGCGCTACGTCTTTCACGTAGATTGTCGCCCCGTTTTGCGTCTTCACCGGCAGATCGTTTAGCTCGTCGACGGTTTTTGGGCTAGCCTGGATTTCTACGTTATACTCCAGCCGTCCAATCTTCGACGTTCCGCCCGGAAGAATCAGATTCTGGTTGCCGAGAGCGGTCACGACATCGCTGGCGCCAAGACCTTTGGCCTGCAGCTCGCGGGTATTCAGATCGACCATGATCTGGCGCTGCTTTCCGCCATATGAATTAGGAATAGCCGTCCCGGGCACTGTTACCAGCTGCGTCCTGATGAAGTTAGAGCCGAGATCGTATAGCTGCTGCTCGCTTAGTCCCTGACCCGATAGCGCGAGTTGCAGAATGGGCACCGTGGAGGCGTTATACATAATGATCAGCGGCGGCGTCGTTCCGGGAGGAAGCTGCCGCAGCTGAGTCTGCGATATGGCCGTAATCTGGGCGATTCCCGTGGTGACGTCGGCGTTAGGCTGCAGAAAAACCTTTACCACCGCGACTCCATTCATCGACTGCGATTCGATGTGCTCGATGTTGTTCACCGTGTTCGTCATGGCCCTCTCGTTGAAGAACACGATGCGGTTGGAGATGTCCTCCGCCGACAGTCCGGCATACTGCCAGATCAAGCTCACCACCGGAATATCGATGTTGGGAAAGATGTCCGTGGGAGTCCTCAAAATCACCACCGGCGCCAGAATCAGCAACATCAACGAAAGCACGACAAACGTGTACGGTCGCTCGAGAGCGATTCGTACAATCCACATAATTTCTCCTTGGGGTTGGGACTCGACAGGGAATCGGATCTGAAAACCGATTATCGAACAGGGAGGATTTTACTCGTAGTTTGACTTAGTTTGCCCCGCTTTTAAAGTTTCATAGAATATTCACAGCAAAAGGAGTGATCCCGAAATGTTCAATGTGATCACAATAGAACGCGAGTACGGGGCCGGCGCAGCCCTGATCGCCAAAGACTTGGCCACACGGCTGGGTTGGACGCTATGGGATGGCGAATTAACCGAGGAGATCGCCCGGCGTTTAAAATGCGATGTGGCATCGGTGGAAAAGCGCGAAGAAAGGCTTGACCCAACCTTTTACCGCCTCGCAAAAATTTTCATGCGGGGAAGCTACGAATCGAGCTTCACTGGACATGATGCAGATTTGCTCGACGCGGAATCGCTTGCTCACCTATTTGAAAAGGTGATTCTCGACGTTGCCGGCCGCGGGCGCTGCGTCATCGTCGGACGGGCGGCCCCCTGGTTTCTGCGCGGCCGCGAAGACGTCTTTCATGCCTTTATTTACGCTCCTCGCGATTTCAAAATTCAGCGTATAGTGTCCCAGGGAAAGAGCCGCAGCGAAGCCGAGCATCTGGTCGACACCGTAGACGACGAGCGGGCCGCATTTGTCAAGAAGTATCACAACAAGATTTGGCCAAAGCGCGATCTCTATCACATGATGCTGAACGCGAAGGTTGGCACGGATATCGTCGTCGACTTGATTCTGAACGAGATGCAAGCGCTCGACATGCCACGAAAGCGATCTGCCTGAAGAACTCTCCAGGCAGGCTCATGCTGCTGGTCAACAAGCACCTGCCCGGCATCACGCTCTTCAACGCTGATTCCCATGAGCAGCTATGCCAGGCGGCCACCGGAATCTATCCGCACGAGGCCGCGTTCTCCCGTGATGGGAAGTACATCTACGTGCCCATCTATGGTTCTTCCGGCGTAGGCAAGCCGGGAACCGGCGAACATACGATTCATGTCTTCCGGGCTTCTGATTGCAGCGAAGCCGGCCGCATCGACACGGGGGAATACAAGCGGCTTCACGGCATCGCCACTGGCGTCAGCGGCAAAGTGTATGTCACCGCCGAGGCCGCCGAAGCGATTATCATTCTCGACGGAAACCCGCAGCCGGGCATCGTGGGCGCTATTCCAACGGGGTCGAAGACATCGCACATGTTTGCCATGACGCGCGACGAAAGGCGTGTTTATGTCAGCAACGTCCAATCGCAAACACTTTCTGTGCTCGAGGTCCCCAACCGCCGGCTTCTCGCCACTGTGCCGACTGAGGGCGAAAATCAGCGCATGACGCTCAGCCCAGACGAAAAGTTGTTCGTCACCAGCGTTGGACCGTCACGGAAAATCGCGTTCTACCGGACCGCCGATCACCAGCTTGATTTCGACATCCCTATCGACGGGACACCCTTCGTGGGAAAGTTTAGCCGGGACGGGAAATTCTTTTACAACGCAGGTTTCACGGCCGATGGGCAATTGGGCGCCTGGAAAATTGATGTACTAAAACGTGAAGTAGTGGCCACCATCTCGAACGGCCTGGGACATGATCCGGGCTCGCTCGAAGTGAATCCTTATAGCGGAAATGTGTACATCAGCGATCAGCCGGGCAGAAAGATCAACATCGTCGATCCTACAACCTGGCGATTGATAACCGTTTTTGCGACGGCCCCAGCGCCTGACGCGATGGCGTTCTTCCCGTCTATTTCTCGCTAGAGAACCGGAACACCGTCTTCTGATGAAATTCGACGCCGGGCTCGAGTTTCGTCGACGGGAACTGCGGCTGGTTTGGCGAATCGGGGAAGTGCTGGGTCTCCAGGCAGAAGCCATAGCGGAACCCATAGACGACGCCGCCCTTGCCGGTCACATTTCCTTCCAGGTGATTGCCCGTGTAGAATTGCACTCCCGGCTGCGTCGTCAGAACATCCATCACCCGGCCCGATTTGGGCTCGTATGCCCGGGCCGCAAGCCGCAGTTCGCCCGCGTTGCCGTTAACCGCGAAGTTATGGTCGTATCCTAAACCTCTCTTTAACTGCTCATTGTCCTCGCCAATGCGCGCTCCCATTGCCGTTCGCGTCCGGAAATCGAACGGAGTTCCTTCTACCGGCTCCAGCTCTCCCGTCGGAATGGAAGTTTCGTCGATGGGCGTGAAACGGTCGGCATTGATCGTGATTTCGTGATCCAGGATATTGCCCGCGAATTCGCCTGAAAGGTCGAAATACGAATGGTTGCTCAAGTTCAGAACCGTTGCCTTATCGGTGCTCGCCTGGTACTCGATCTGAAGGCCATCGGACTCGGTCAATGAGTAAGTGATGGCAACCGTCAAGTTGCCCGGATAGCCTTCCTCTCCATCGGGACTAACGTGCTCCAGTCGCAGCCCGAAGCCGTCGTTTACCGGAACCTCTTCGCCTGCCCAGAGAACTTTGTCGAAGCCGCGCAAACCGCCGTGCAGGGCGTTCGGGCCGTTGTTCTGCGCAAGCTCATACGTCTGCCCATCGAGCGTGAACCTGGCTCCGCCGATGCGGTTGGCATAGCGCCCCAGCAGCGCGCCGAAATATGGGTTCTTGGCCAGATAACCTTCCAGCGACTCGCAGCCGAGCACCACGTCGGCGAACTTGCCTGACCGGTCTTCGACGCGCAGGGTTACGATGCGGCCGCCGAAGTCTGTAATCGCCACTTCAGTGCCTTTGGAATTGCGCAGCGTATGGAGATGCGCCTGCTCGCCTGAAGGAAGCTTTCCCCACGTTGTTTTGGTGATTTGTGTCATGGTGCTTTCAGACCTACTTTAATACTTCTCGCCCGCCAAACCGGGTGTTCTACTTAGTGAAAATGTAACCGGATTGTCATGCTGTCCGGTTAGATTAGAGAGACTATGTTTGCTTCAACAGCGAGACACTGCCTGATTGCAGTGCTCGGTCTCTTTCTTCTATCCAGTAACGTCTTTGCGCAATCGGAAGTCGGCACCACATCGGTAAACGGGACTGTCTCGGACCCCTCCGGAGCGGCCGTAGCCGACGCGAACGTAACCGCCCGGAACAACGGGACCGGCTTTGTCCGCCAGGGCACGTCCACCGGCGCCGGACTCTACAACTTGACCGGCCTTCCCGTGGGAACCTACGAAGTTACGGTAGAGGCGTCAGGTTTCAAAGTGAGTAAGGCCCCCGCCGTCAACCTTGCACTAGGCGGAGCTTCGACGCTCAACGTCCGTCTCGAGCTGGGAACATCGACGGCTGAAATTACTGTGGCGAGTGAAGCGCCGCTGGTTGAAACCACGCGCACGGTCATCAGTACGCCAGTTTCAGCGCGGCAGGTGGAGAGCCTGCCCATCAATGGAAGAAACTTTCTTGATTTCACGCTGCTGACTCCCGGTGTGGTTCGCGATCCCACTCGCGGCGGAGATCTTTCTTTCGGTGGACAGCGCGGAACGTCAAACAGCCTGCTGATCGACGGTTCCGATGCGAACAATAACTTTTTCGGGCAGTCCGCCGGCCGCACCGGCACAGGCCGGAGCCCGTATTCGTTCAGCCAGGATGCCATTCAGGAATTGCAGGTGAATACGAACGACTACGCCGCCGAAATCGGCCGCGCTGGCGGCGGAGTCATCAACGTGCTGACTAAATCAGGCACGAACCAATTTCATGGAACCGCTTTCGAGTTCTATCGCGATAAAGCCCTGAATGCGAATACGTGGGATAACAACGCGCTGGGCCGGGCCAAGCGGGCTTATCACTTCAATCAGTTCGGCGGAAATCTCGGCGGCCCCATTTGGAAGAACAAGCTGTTCTTCTTTTTCGATTATGACGGCCAGCGTAACACCACGCCGAATATCGTCACGCCCGGAGTCTTTCCTGCAACGGCCGCCGACGCGCAGGTATTGGCAGGCCTGACCCCGCTGCTGGCTTCCTACAACAACTCCCTGAACAACGACGTCTACCTGGGGAAAGTGGATTGGAACATCAACAACAACCAGCGCGTCAGCTTCCGCTACAACGCCAACCGCTTCGTCGGCCAGAACTATGAGAACGCCGGAGCGACCAGCGCCCAGGGGCACACCGGGAATAGCAACGTTACCACCGACAATGCCGGCTTCATCTACACCGCCGCCCTGAGCTCAAATTCCGTCCTCGAAGGCCGTTTCTTCTATCTCCGCGACAACGAGCCCGGGGCGGCAAACTCCAGCGACCCGGAAACTGTTCTCAGGCAGAACGGCCAAACCGTGCTGTCGTTCGGCCGCAATAGTTTCAGTCCTCGCTTTACCAACGTCAATAACTATCAGCCTACGATGACATTCGCCATCACCAGAGGCTCGCATTCTATGAAGGTTGGCGCTGACATCATCATTCAGAAAATCGCCAATTTCTTTCCCGGGAACTTCAGCGGGTCCTATCTGTTTGCCAGCTATGCCGATTATTCGGCGCGCACTCCCAGCCAGTTCACTCAGGCTTTTGCCGGACCTGGAACGACAGGTCCAAACAGCAATCCAAACGTAAATGAATACGCATTCTTTGCGCAGGATAGCTGGCGTGTCAACAGCCATCTCACGCTGAACTATGGATTACGTTATGACCTCTTTGATTACGCCCAGCCTCCTGTCGCAAATCCCAATGCGCAACTGCTGTCAGGCGGCATCAGCACCAGCCGCATTCATGTCGATCGAACGGATTACTCTCCTCGCTTCGGCTTTGCCTGGTCTCCGGGAGAGTCCAACCGGACAGCCATTCGCGGCGGCTACGGCATCTTTTACGCGGTGACACCGTCTATCTTCACCGGCACTGCGCATACGCAGAATGGCATTCAGGTGCAGACCTACACGTTCAGCGGCAGCGCTAACATTCCCGTTACCTATCCAAGCGTGCTCGCCGGCATCCCGGCTGCTAATCGCACCGCGAGCCTGTTTGTCTTCGCTCCTGATTTCCGCAACGGACGCACACAGCAGTGGAACTTCAATGTGGAGCAGCAGTTGGGCCACAACTACGCGGTCACGCTCGGCTATCTGGGCGTTAAAGGATTGCACTTGCCTCGCTCCCGCGATATCAACCTGTTCCCTTCGCTCGCCGTTACTGCTCCGGTGCTAGGCGGAGGCGCGCTCACCTACTACCGGCATCCGGCCGGACGGCCCAACCCGGCTTTCGCGCGGATCATGTACGCCGACAGCGGCGCGGATTCCACCTATCACGCCGCCTTCGTGCAGCTCACCAAGCGCTTCGCGCGCGGCTTTCAAGTTCAGGCTTCCTATACCTGGGCGCACGCCATTGACGACAACCCGGACGCGACCCAGGTGGTTATTGGAGCCGACGATGCCAAGAGCGTGCAAGATACCCTTCTGCCGAATCTCGATCGCGGCAACGGCAACTCGGATATCCGGCAGCGGTTTGTCTTCTCGGCTCTGTGGAACCTCAACTTCGTACCTCAAAGCGGAAATCTGTTTCTCCGCGCTGTTCTCAATGGCTGGCAGGTTTCGACGATCGCTAATCTGCAAAGCGGGCGGCCTTATACATCGAGCATCGGCGGCGGCGTACCCGATCTCAATAACGACGGCAACTCGCGTAACGATCGGACTCCCGGGGAAGCCCGCAACGCCCTCCGCGGCCCGAATCAGCTGACGGACGACGTGCGCGTCTCGCGGTTCTTTCCATTGGGTACGGAACGGGTTCGCCTGCAGCTGATCGGTGAAGCGTTCAACATTACCAACCGCGCCAACTTCGTCAACTTGCGAACCACCAAATACAACTACTCCGGCTCAGCCTTTTCGCCCGTATCGAATTTTTTCACCCCGGCTCTGGGCAGCGCCGCGGGCGATCCGCGCATTCTGCAACTAGCCGCCAAAATTCTGTTTTAGGCGCGCAGCCGTGCTCTGCTCTCGTACTAGAAAAAACTACTGCGGTAGCAGATTAGAACTATTTTTGTTTGGAGTCCCTGTTTTCTTCGTATATACTCGGAGAACTTCTAACACCAGGGAGGGATCTCGATGCGAGAGATTCTGCTTTCATCAGGCAAAGTTGCCTTCTTTATTGGCCTATTGGCTGCGCCAGGGCTGGCTCAAACTTTCGGGGAGATCACCGGGCGGGTCACTGACGGCAGCGGCGCGGCCGTGCCAAATGCTAACGTGACTGCCACCAGCGCCTCGACAAATCTGTCGCGCAAGGCAGTAACCACCGACGGAGGCGACTACAGCTTCCCGTCGCTTGCGCCCGGAGTTTACAGTCTTCACATCGAGCACGAGGGATTCAAAGCCATTGAAAGCTCTAACATTCAGGTGCAAGTGCAGCAGACCGTCCGGCTGGATTACACGCTGCAGTTGGGGCAGTTGACGCAGTCGGTAGAGGTCGAAGCCAACGCCGCTCAACTCCAAGCGGAAAACGCAACCGTCGGAACCGTAATCGACAACAAGCGGATTGTTGAACTGCCGCTGAATGGCCGCAATTACCTGCAGCTGGTCTCGCTGACTCCCAACGTGACCACGCTTTCTCCTCCCGCCGGACAAGCGGGCGGGCGGCAGGGAGGCAACCGGGCCGATCAATCGATCTCGGTGGCCGGCCAGCGCACGATGTTTAACTACTTCACACTCGATGGAGTAGATAACACCGACCCGAATTTCAATACCTATATGGTGCTGCCGTCCATCGATGCCATTCAGGAATTCAAAGTGCAAACCGGCGTCTACCCGGCCGAGTTTGGCCACAATGCTACGCAGATTAACGTGCTGACAAAATCGGGCGGGAATCTTTACCATGGCGCGGCTTACGAATTTCTGCGCAACGAAGTGCTGGATGCAAACCCGTATTCGTTCACCACCCGCGCGCAACAGCAGAATCCGTTTAAGTGGAACCAGTATGGTTTCGAGCTGCAAGGTCCGGTAAGGATTCCCAAGCTGTTCGATGGCCGCGACAAGCTCTTTTTCATGGCGAACTATGAAGCGTTCCGCCAGCGGCAGAACTTCCAGGGCGTATTCACGGTGCCTACGGCAGCCCAGTTCGCAGGGGACTTCAGCGGCATTGGCAACACCATCTATGACTACCAGACTGGGGCGCCTTTCCCGAATAATCGAATTCCGGCGACCCGCTTCGACCCGATTTCAGTTAAGTTTCTGCCGTACTACGCGGCGGCGAATGTGCCCTCTGCCGGGCGGGCGAACAACTACGTACGATCTGGCGCGGCGCCTATCAACAAAGACCAATTCATCACCCGGCTCGATTTTGTGGAGTCTCCCAAATCGCAGTGGGCCGCACGTTACAGCTGGGGAGACGAAAACCAGTCGAATACCGGCTTAACGCAGGATGGCCGGGCGGTGCTGACGAACTTCGAGCAGTACACCGCTTCGAACACGCGCACCTTTTCACCTAACGTCGTTAATGAAGCCCGCTTCGGCTATACGCGCTTCTTCAACTCTGTAGGCACGGCCCTGGCCTTCCAAACCAACGTAGTGGCCGCAATCGGCATTCCGGGCTTGAATGCCGGCCCTCCTGTGCAATGGGGCATCCCGAATGTGACCCTCTCCAACTACAGCAACATCGGCGACGATACTGAAGGACCGTATGCCAACGACAACAATAATCTGCAGTTGCTCGATACCTTATCGATTATCAGCGGCGCTCACACCCTGAGAATGGGCGGCGAGTGGCGGCGTGAAAATTACAATCAGGTCGGCAATCAGTTTGCCCGTGGGCAGTTTACCTTTCAGCCTCTTTCCACTCAGAATCTGGCGACCAAGACGGGTGGAGATACGTTTGCCGATTTCCTGCTGGGAACCATGAATCAGTCCGAGGCCGCGGTATCGGTTGCCAACGCCAAATTTCAGCGGAACGCTTTCGCCTTCTTCCTTGACGATACGTGGAAGGTTACTCCCAAGCTGACTCTGGCGCTAGGAGTGCGCTACGAAATTACTCCGCCCTTTTTCGACACTATCGGCGACCTCTTCTCTGTTTATCTCCCCTACCTGGACCAGACGCCGCAAGTGCAAGACCTCAGCCGCTATCCTCAATTCATCCGCCAGGGCGTAGGCTCAGATCCCTACGCCGGCGTTCCGATCCGTTGGCCGCAAATCGGCGTCCTGCAGAATGGCATTCTAGGCGATCGCCTGGTTCAGACCGATTACAACGATTTCGCTCCGCGCGTGGGCATCACATATTCGCCAACCTCCAAATGGGTAGTCCGGGCGGGCGCGGGCATGTTCTACAACCAGGACACTGGCAATCCGCGCTTTGACATGGCGCGGAATATCGCCGGCCGCATCCGGTCCAACTCAGATCCGAATGTCCCGAACCTCTTCTGGAACAACGCCCTTTCCAACATCAGCGGCGGGGTACCTCAAATTACCAGGCCCTATGCTTTCGCAAATAAGTACGAGCGGAGAACGCCGTACACGTGGGAATACGTGTTTAACGTGCAGCGGGAATTAGGGCACGACTGGGTGATGGAAATTGGCTATCTGGGTTCGCTCAGCCGCAGATTGGAGTTTCTCCGCGCTGTAAACGAAGCCCTCCCCGGAGCCTCAGGGAGCGTGCAATCCCGGCAGCCGTATCCAACCTTCAGCCGTATTCAATTGGTGGACAACTCCGCCAACGGAAACTACAACTCGGGCAGCATCAAGTTGACCAAACGCTTCAGCTCTGGTTTTACAACGCTGACGTCCTACACTTACGCCAAATCGATCGATGAATCGAGCGGCATCCGCGTACAGGGTGGCGATACTCTCTTCCCGCAGAACAGCTATTGCCGGCGGTGTGAGCGGGGCCTCTCGATATTCGACACCAGGCACCGGCTGGTGACTTCGGCACTGTGGAGTCTGCCGATAGGAAGAGGCCGCCAAGCGAATGTTCAGAATGCTTTCCTCGATGCCGTGGCCGGAGGTTGGCAGATCGGCGGAATCTGGACCGTGCAAACCGGTTTCCCGATAACTCCCACCATCGGGGGCATAGACCGGTCCGGCGCGGGAGGACTTTTCGACCGGCCTGACGCAACCGGTATCAGCCCGAATCTGGATAACCCCACTCCTTCACGGTGGTTCAATGCGGCGGCGTTTACGCTCCAGCCGGCAGGAACTTTCGGAAACGCCGGGCGGAATTCGCTGATCGGCCCATCGGTCTTCACGCTGGACTTTTCGGCTCACAAAGAATTCAAGATGCCTTACCTCGAAACACATATTCTGCAGTTCCGCTTCGAGGCCTTTAATGTACTAAACCATCCGGTTTGGGGAGCGCCCAACACCAACACGCAATCCCCAGGTTTTGGGACGGTCACCGGAACGGCCGTTCCCATGCGGCAATTACAACTCGCTTTGAAATATCTGTTTTAGGAGATGAGCAATGCCGTTCAATCGTAGATCGTTCCTGAAGAGTGCGGCAGGCATCGGCGCTGGGGGGCTGAGCTTACCGGCGCTGGCTGCCGCAATCCAGAATTCGACGTCGCCGTATAAAAGACCGAAAATCAAGATCACCGATGTCCGCACGGCGGAAGTAAGAGTACATGGACTACAAACCCACGTGCGGGTTTACACCGATGCCGGTTTAGTGGGGTGCGGGGAAGCAACCGACGCTGCTCAAGGGACGGCCGCTCTCATCCGGTCATTCCACCGCTTTCTGGTGGGACAGAATCCGTTGAACGTTGAAGCGCTCTGGGAGCATATTCGCACCTCCGGCATATTTGCGGGTGCGCAAGGCGGCCAATACACCACAGCCTTGACCGGACTCGAAATCGCACTCTGGGACCTGGCAGGGAAGGCGCTCGAGCTGCCGGTCTATCAACTGCTCGGCGGGAAATTCCGCGACCGGGTGCGCATGTATTGTGATTCCGACATGGACGATCCCCTCGGTCCTGAAGCGGAAAAGAAACTCGACTGGATAAAGGAGGCCGGGTTTACGGCGATGAAGATCGATATCGACGAAGCCAAAGATCCGGCGCGCTTCGATGCGGTGAATTGGACCGCCAGCAACGGTGAGATCGACCGCATGATGAGCTGGATCAAGCGCACTCGAGATTCGATTCCGAAAGAGATGGACTTGGCTGTGGACATGCACGGCCGCTACGATGCGACTACAGGGAAGCGCGTCGCCATCGAAGCCGAACCGTACCGGCTGCTGTGGCTGGAGGAGCCGGTACCCGCGGAGAATATCGATGCCATGGCCGACATCCGGCATTCGACCAAAACGCCCATCTGCTGCGGCGAAAATTTGTATATGCGCTGGGGCTTTCGCGAACTCTTAGAGAAGCGCGGGGCCGACATCGTCATGCCCGACATTCAGAAAGTGGGCGGCCTGGCGGAAGCGCAGAAGATTGCGGACCTGGCGCACGCCTACTACGTGCCGTTTGCTCCCCATTGCGTGGTTTCGCCCATCGGCACTATGGCCTCGGCTCATGTCTGCGCGGCGGTGCCTAACTTCCTCGTATGTGAGTGGCACTGGATCAACCATCTCGATCTATGGAAGGATTTTGTCAAAGAGGGCGAGATCATCAAGCAAGGACACATTACCGTTACCGATAAGCCCGGCATCGGAGTCGAGATGAACGAGGAAGCAGCGAAAAAGGCGCAGGTTCCGGGCAGTACGTGGTTTGCGCCTACAGCGAGTTAGTGGAGAAAGCCTTGGGAAACAAGCTGCAGTCCGCAATTCCGGTCATGCTCGCCACGGCTCTTCTCGCATGGCCGCAAGAAAGCTTCTTCAGCACAAGCGACGTCGAGAAATACACGCCGGCATGGACCGGCGAGCGCTTCCCTGACGGCCGCCCCAAGGTGCCCGACGCCATTCTGGACCGCATGAAAACCGTGACGCTAGAAGAAGCATGGGCTACCCTGCGCAACGCCGGTTTCAATCACCAGTATGAAGACGGCTGGATGACGATTCATCCCGATAAGGTGCTGGTAGGGCGGGCTCTTACCGCGGTATGGATGCCGGGCAGGCCCGACGTTCAAAAAGTAGTGGAAGCGGAAGGCAAACAAGCCAAACGGCAAGGGGCTCAAAATGCCTGGCCAGTGGATATGCTGCAGGCCCGGGACGTTTACGTCTGCGACCACTTCGAACTGAAGCAGGACGGACCGTCAATTGGTGACAACGTAGGCAACGCAATCTACGCGCGAAGCGGAAACGGCATTGTCTATTACGGCGCTATCCGCGACATCGAAGGTTTGAAAGAGCTGCCAAATTTTGTCTCGTTCGTCAAGTCCTACGATCCGTCGCATCATTTCGGAAGCCTGGCTTCGGGTGCGCGTTTGAACTCGACCATGGTGGGAATCAATTGCCCCACCCGGATTGGACACGCGACTGCGATGCCCGGGGACGTAGTGCTGGGCAAAGATGGCGGCGTGCTTTTCATTCCCCCGCAGCTGGCCGAGAAAGTGGTAAAGGATTCCGAGATAACGCGCCTGCGCGATATCTTCGGGCATCAGCGGCTGCGCGAGCAGAAGTACACCGCGGGCCAGATCGATACACGCTGGTCCGGTCCCATCGAGCAGGACTTTACAGCGTGGCTGAAAGAGAATCGAACGAAACTGCCGGTGGCCGCCGCTCAGATCGACGACATCGTTAAGCAGCGCCAAAATTAGGGCATAGCCTTCGCTCCCGCCGAATATCGGCGTGCATATTTGAGATGCTGCGCCTTGTGGCAATCGAAACACAACGCCTTAAGGTCTTCGGGGAGTTCACTACCAACTCGCTCGTAAGTGAGATGATGCACTTGCAATTTATTCGACCAGCATCCACAACGTTCACATCTTTCCTCTGCGCGGAGTTTGACCCCTGTGCACTTCGACTTCCATTCTGGCGTTGTTAGGTATTGGTTGTACCACTTCCACCATTCTTCATCCGTTCGCTTACGGCGCTCGCCAGCGCGATGCGATCGCCGTCGATCGACTGCAAATACCAGGCCGGCGCATAGCAGCGACAGCAGGGATCCGATGCCAGCGGCATGCTCCCGTGTTGTCCATTCTTCTGGTGTCATTCCAGATTAGATCTACTCACCTGTGATCATCCCAGACCAGGATCTGGCGCAGGAGCAAGGGCTCAGCGTCACTGCTGATTGCCGGGAGAGGGTGCAAAAAGCGCACCGTTACTCGATAGTCCCGTATGCTCGCATGATCCATTAGCGTGTAAATCCAGGCAGTGGCTACGTAAAGCGGGCTGCCCAATCCACCGCGGCTGACCTGGAGAGCGCCCGGCATTTCGATGCCATCGAGTCTCCCACGAAGAGAAGGCCCGAGAGCGCGGCCAACTTCCAAGTTCTGGCAAGCCCTGCAGAAGATTCCGGCCGGTTGTATGTCGGCTTAAGGGTGAAATAGCCTGCTTGATCCGCTCGTCGAAGGCTGTTCGCGCCGTTGCCAAGGCTTGCAGCGCGAATGTTTTGGCAGTGGCGGCTGGTGTGCCGGGCGCAAACGCACTTTGCTAGAGAAGGAGTCTCAGGGGTGATCTCCGCGATGGCTGCTGGGGGCGTCGCGGCCGGGCGTGTGGAGGGCTGCGATTGGGAACGCATTTCGGAGGAGCTCGACATTCAGGGACACGCTGTCGCTGAAAATCTTCTATCGCCCCCAGAGTGCCGCTTGGTGGCAGGATTTTACTCCGATGGCGACCTCTTCCGGAGCCGCGTCGTGATGAGCAGGCACCGCTTCGGACGGGGTGAATACCAATATTTCCGCTATCCTCTGCCTGGGCTTGTAGCGGAGCTGCGTTCGGCTTGCTATGCGAGATTGGTCCCAATCGCTGACCGGTGGAATGCGCCAATGAAGGTGGGTGTGAGCTACCCCGGAACACACGACGGCTTTATCGAGCGGTGCAGGAGCGGCACAGGCTAAGCCGACGCCGCTGCTGCTTCAATATGGCGAAGGCGATTACAACTGCCTGCATCAGGACCTCTACGGCGAGCATGTGTTTCCGCTGCAGCTTGCGATTCTACTGTCCGCGCCGGGGGAGGATTTCACTGGCGGAGAATTTGTCATGACCGAACAACGGCCGCGGATGGAGACGCGAGCCATGGTGGTGCCTCTACGGCAAGGAGACGGCGTGATTTTCGCGGTTCACAACCGGCCGGTGGAAGGAAGGCGGGGTTCGTATCGCTTGAATTTGCGGCATGGCGTGAGCTGCGTACGGTCGGGGCAGCGCCATACGTTGGGTGTCATTTTTCACGATTCGCGGTGAACGTGATTCGCGGGTGAGAAAGAGATTTCACTTGGAGAAGAAGCAGGGATGCCGACTGACCGGCGTGGGGCGGTGCAAGCAGGAGGGTGAGCGGGCGCGCTTTGATTTGCCAGCATTTTGTTTTCGGAATGGGTCGCCGGAATAGGGACAGACCCGTTTAAAGTGCTGATTCTATTGGTAGAAACCCGGTCTGTCCCCAATTAGGAGGTGATGGGCTACGGTTGGAGCAGAGGGAGCTACTGGCGTGGATGAGTGGCGGTTGACTTTGCGGGGTCATGGCTGGGGTATCTGGCCGAAGCTGCCAATGGCCTGCCCATCGCTGCGGCAGATCCTCAGCTTTGAATTCTCAAAAAATAGGGACAGACCCCATTTAAAGCGCTGATTCTATTGGTAGAAACTGGGTCTGTCCCCAATTAGGAGGTGATGGGCTACGGTTGGAGCAGAGGGATCTACTGGCGTGGGTGAGTGGCGGTTGACTTTACGGGGTCATGGCTGGGGTATTTGGCCGAAGCTGCCAATGGTCGGGCCATCGCTGCGACAGATCGTCAGCTTTGAATTCTCAAAGAAATGGGGGACAGACCCCGTTTAAATTACTGATTCTCGTAGGCCAAACCGGGTCGTTCTATTTCGGACGAGCGAGGCCGCAAGTTGCGGCAGCACTTGTCTTTGGCTGGGGCGGTCGACGCAAGGAAGAATTGTTCTAGCTGAGTCTCAGCCGGACTTTTTGAAAAAATGGGGACAAACCCTGTTTAATGTGTTGATTCTAATGGACAGAGGTCGGTTTGTCCCTATTTCGCGGTGGCGGCGAGCAGCTGAAGCAGCACTTGTCTCTGGTGGGGGCGGTCGCGATGTTCGAATACGTATAGACCCTGCCACGTTCCAAGTGCCAGGCGTCCGGCGACGCAGGGAATGGAGAGGGTGGTTTGGGTGAGGGTCGACCGGATGTGCGAGGTCATGTCGTCCGGCCCTTCCGCGGTGTGGCGGTAGCCGCTGCCGCTTTCGGGCACCAGGCGTTCGAAAAAGTCGCGCAGGTCGAGCACGACGTCGGGATCGGCATTTTCCTGAATGACCAGGCTGCAGGAGGTGTGCTGAATAAAGACCGTCAGCAGACCGTCCTCGATCCGCTGACTCTCCAACCAGCGATCCACGTCGCGCGTAAACGGATAAAGACCCTTGCCGCGCGTGGAGACGGTGAGATTTTTCGTGCGAAAGGTCACCGGCTAGGCGGCTTTCGCAACCAGACCATGCGGATCGAGCACAAACTTCTTAGCGACGCCCCGATCGAAATCCTGGTAGCCTTGCGGGGCATGCTCGAGCGGGATGACGGTCGCGTTCACGGCCTTGGCCGGGAAGGTCCGTTCATAGAGAATGGCCATCATCAACTGGCGGTTATAGCGGAGCACTGGGGTCTGGCCGGTGGCGAAGGTATGCGATTTTGCCCAGCCGAGGCCGATCCGGACGCCAAGAACACCCAATCGGGCCTGCTCATCGTGGCTGCCGGGATCGTCGGTGACATAGAGGCCGGGGATTCCGATTCCGCCGCCGGCGCGTGCCACGGCCATGCAGGAATTGAGGACTGTGGCGGGAGCTTCGCCACCCTTCTCGCCGTGTCCACGCGCCTCGAACCCGACACAGTCGACGGCGCAATCCACCTCCGGCACGCGCAGGATCTGCTCCACCTGTTCGGCGAGGCTGGCTTTGGCCGTGAGATCGATGGTTTCGCAGCCGAAACTACGGGCCTGTTGGAGACGCTCGGGGTTCATGTCACCCACGATGATTACGGCCGCCCCCAGCAGGCGGCATGATTCGGCGCATGCAAGCCCGACCGGACCCGCTCCAGCGACGTAAACAGTCATTCCCGGCTTTACTCCGGCCGTGACAGCGCCGTGGTATCCGGTGGGAAAGATATCGGACAGCAGGGTCAAATCTTTGATTTTCGCCATCGCCCGCTGCTTATCGGGGAACTTAATCAGGTTAAAGTCGGCGTAAGGAACCAGAACGTAATCGGCCTGGCCGCCGACCCAACCACCCATATCGACGTAGCCGTACGCGCCGCCCGGGCGGGCCGGGTTCACATTCAAACAGATGCCGGTCTGCCCTTCCCGGCAGTTGCGGCACCGGCCGCAGGCCACGTTAAATGGTACGGTCACCAGATCGCCGACGTCGAGGAATTCGACATCCGCGCCTTTCTCGACGATCTCGCCGGTGATTTCATGACCGAGCACCATGCCGGTGGGGGCGGTGGTCCGGCCCCGCACCATATGCTGATCGCTTCCGCAAATATTGGTGGAAACCACCTTCAGGATGACCGCATGATGCAGCGTTTTGCCCTTAAAATCGAGCGTTGGATAATCGATGTTCTGGACTTCGACTTTTCCTGTTCCTTCATAGACAACTCCGCGATTGGAGGCCATGGTTTGTAGTTCCTTTCTTCCTGACGCGCCGGGGCTAGTACGCCGCCACGCCCGCCTCGGCTACCGCTTGATCCTGTTCGCCCAGGCCGCCACTGACGCCGATCGCGCCTACCACCTCTCCATTCTTCTTGAGCGGAATGCCACCCGCGAAAATCATGATGCGTCCGTGGTTAGAAGCGTGGATCCCGAAAAACTGGCCACCCGATTGCGAGTGGCTAGCCAGGTCTTGCGTGCTGATGTCGAATGCGCGCGCGGTAAACGCCTTATTGATCGAAATATCGATGCTACCGATCCAGGCCCGGTCCATGCGGACGTGCGCCACGAGATTACCGCCTCCATCGACTACCGCGATATTCATGGGCTGCCCGATTTCAGCCGCTTTCTTTTCCGCCGCCGCGATTACCTTGCGGGCATCTGCCAATGTCACCATAAGTCTGTCTCTCAGTCTGTCTGTCAGTCTGTTTCTCGGGGGCTGCTGTTGCGCGTCCCGAAGAAGAGATGGACTCACGGGTAATCCTGTTACGGAAAAGCCTGGGGCTGGCGACCGGCTTATTCGACGGTCACGCTTTTCGCCAGATTACGGGGTTGGTCGACATCGCAGCCGCGCCGTACCGCAATATGGTATGCGAGCAACTGCAGAGGAATCATCTCCAGCAGCGGCAGCATGAGTTCGCGGGTGACGGGAATGGTGATGAGATGGTCGGCCATTTTGGCGGCTTCTTCATCACCTTCGCAGGCGATGGCGATGACGATCCCGCTGCGCGCCTTCACCTCCTGGATATTGGAAAGGGTCTTTTCGTAATGGACCTGGCTTTCCTCGGATTCCGGATCGCGCGTGGCGAGTACCACGACCGGCAGATTTTCATCGATGAGCGCGTTCGGACCATGCTTCATCTCGCCGGCGGGATAGCCTTCGGCGTGGATATACGAGATTTCCTTGAGTTTGAGCGCGCCCTCGAGAGCAATGGGGAAATGGATGCCGCGCCCGAGATAGAGAAAATCGGAGGCTTTCGAAAGGCTGCGCGCCAATTCTTCGTAGATGCCGGAATTCGATAGCACCTGCTCGAGTTTGCCGGGAATCTGGGCCAGCTCCGCTACGAGCGTGCTCCTGGCGGCGGCATCGAGTTTCCCGCGCACCTGGCCCAGGTACATGCCCAGCACCAGCAGGGCGGTGAGTTGGGAGGTAAAGGCTTTGGTGGAAGCGACGCCGATCTCCGGCCCGGCGTGGGTGAGCAGAGTGCCGGCGGCCTCGCGGGTGATCATAGAGCCGACCACATTGCAGATCGCGAGCGTTTTCGAACCTTTGGCTTTGGCTTCGCGCTGAGCGGCCAGCGTATCGGCAGTCTCGCCGGATTGCGAGATCACTACTGTCAAGGTGTGCGGTTGAATGATGGGATCACGGTAGCGGAATTCGCTGCCGTAATCGACTTCGACGGGGATGCGGGCCAGCCGCTCGATCATAAACTTACCAGCCAGCGCAGCGTGCCAGCTGGTGCCGCAGGCGACGATCTTCACCTGCTGGAAGGCCTGGAAGTCGGCTTCGGAGATGTCCACTTCGTCAAGGAAGATGCGGCCACTTTCCTGCCCGATGCGGCCGATGAGGGTATCTTTGATGGCGCGGGGCTGCTCGAAGATCTCCTTCAGCATGAAATGCTTGTAGCCGCCCTTTTCGGCCATCACCGGATCCCAGAGAATGTGGGAAATAGGGCGCTGCACCCGGCGGCCATGGAAATCGGTGAGCGTAACGCCGGCCGGGGTCAAGATCGCGACATCGCCATCATTAAGAAAGATCATGTCGCGGGTATGGTTCAGAATGGCCGGCACGTCGGAGGCGACAAAGAACTCCTCTTTTCCCAGTCCGACCACCACCGGCGGCCCGGAGCGGGCGGCGACAATCTTATGCGGGTCGGAGCTGGCGATCACGCTGATGGCGAAAACGCCCGAAATCTGTTTAATGGACTTGCGAACCGCATCTTCGAGCACGCTACCCGCGAGATGCTTTTCGATGAGGTGCGCCAGGATCTCGGTGTCGGTTTCGGTTTTGAAGACGTGGCCTTCGGCGGTCAATTCTTTCCGCAACTGCAGGTAATTTTCGACTATGCCGTTGTGAACGACGACGATTTCCCCTTTGCAATCGCGATGCGGATGGGCATTTTCCTCAGTGGGCCGGCCATGGGTGGCCCAGCGGGTGTGGCCGATTCCGTAGGCACCCGTGAGCGGCCGTTCGCGAATCACCTGCTCGAGATTGCAGAGCTTACCCGAGGCGCGCCGCACGTCGAGGGCCTGGGTAGCGGGCGAGAGCACCGCGACGCCAGCCGAATCGTACCCGCGATATTCGAGCCGCCGCAGACCCTCGACAATGACCGGAACTGCTTCCCGGTTTCCGATATAGCCGACAATTCCACACATAAATCCAGTTGTCCTTCGCTGCCCCCGGAAAACCGGGAGCGGATTAGTCTAGAAACTCTACGCGATAGTCCTCTATGACGCCATTGGCGAGAACATCGCGCGAAATCTCCTCTACTGTCTTAACGGCAGAATCGCGGGAAACTTGAGGGGCAATTTCGAGCTCAAAGTACTTCCCCTGCCGGACCCCCAGGACTTCCCGGTGGCCTAAGCCTTGCAATGCCGAACAGATGGTCTGGCCCTGCGGATCGAGTACCGAAGGTTTCATCGACACGTATATCCGTGCTTTCATGTGCATCTTTATTCTAAGGTTTGCAAAAATTCCGCGGCGGCACCTCCCGGAGATAGACCGTAAGGGGTGCGAGGAGATAGCCGTAAAACTTGTGGAACATTTTTGGGGGAAATTGTTGGTAGATATTGGCAGAAGTGTTATAAGTTGGAGTTGGGTGAAGGGGATTAGGATTTTTCCGGGCAGCATTCCCGGAGGATCGGACACTGCACAGAGGGAGTCGGCGTCATTTTCAAGATCTGCATATTGGCGAGCAGCAGTGCCGGAAATTCGGTATTTTTGTCGACCGGCCGTACGCGGATCTTAATCGATGCGGGCTTGAGCCGTCGCGAACTGCTGCGCCGCCTGGCGGCCATCGGCGAGGACAGCGACATGCTGGACGCCGTGCTGGTGACGCACGAACATAGCGATCACGTAACCGGGCTTCCGGCGCTTGGACGGAAGGCGCGTCGCCCGCTGCCAGTCTATTTAACGCAGGGCTGCGCGGAATCGATCGTATGGGGAGAGGGACCTCTGGGCGACAACCGGCCGCCCCTCGAATTGTTCCAGGCCGGAACGGGCTTCACGGTAGGAGATTTCGACATAGCCAGTTTCACCATTCCGCACGACGCCAGCGATCCAGTCGGCTACACCGTGTCGGCGCAGGGTGTAAAAGCGGCGTTGGCGACCGATTTGGGCTACGTCACCGAGTCGCTACGGGTGCATCTACGCGGCGCTGACCTGGTCATTCTGGAATCGAATCACGATCTGGAGATGTTGCGGGTGGGTCCCTATCCCTGGTCGATCAAGCAGCGGGTGATGAGCCGGCGCGGGCATCTGTCGAACGAAGGGGCGGCGGATTTCCTCGAACGCGACCTGGATTCCCGGGTCTCGACCGTGGTCCTGGGCCATATCAGCGAACACAACAATCATCCGGAACTGGTGCGACGCCTGGCGGCTCGCGCTTTACATGGCCGGACGCTGTTCACGCGCCTGGTGGTGGCCGAGCCGGGCGTGCAATCCGAAGTATTCGCTTACTGAGCTCCTCTGAAGCACGCGCGCAAAAACGGGTCTGGTGTCAGGCGCACTGCCTGCAGAGCAGGGAGCTGCTGACTGGCGGCTCACTTCCCATCGGTTAGCGAGCGATGCAGGATGGTGTGGTGGATAGGCTTAAGAGCGGTCTCGTAAACGAAAACAATTAACGAAGCAAGGTTGAATTGAGACGCGGCCTTCCCAGGCAGCGAAGATGTAACCGGTGCCCAACGGAAGATCTTGGACCCCCTAGCTCCTGAACTAAAATCGGAGTTCCGGCGGCCGAGGCGGGACAGCTTCCATTTAGCTGCAAAACTTCCGCCTCCTCGTTGTCTGTTACCAATATCGTTCCATTCGTTTGTAACCTCGCGCACCGTAATAGTCTCTATATGTCGGGTAAGGGAGGTAATTTACTTCATGAAACATTTAAGGGTTACAAATTTGCGAGTAACGCATTGGGCTGCTGCTGGCGCTATGGGCCTGCTGCTTTTAAGCGGCGGCTGCTCCAGCAATAAGACGGCGGAACAGTCATCGATGTCGAGCGGTGGCGATGGCAGCGGGACGGCTCCTTCATCGGCCGCCGCCAAGAAGGCCGATGTGGCGATGGTGCGCTTCGTCAACGCGACCAATCAGAGCAAGGATTTGGCTTTCGGCGATGCGATGCCGTTTACGGGCGTCAATGCGCAAGACATCACGGCGTACAAAGAACTGCCGGCCGAGCGGCACGATTTTAAATTGATGGCTCCGGACGCCAAAGGGGGAGCACCCATGGCGACGAATAGCGAAGGACTATCGGCTGGGGGCCACTATACGATCATTGCGTACAGCGAGAAGGACGGCACTACGAAGCTGGATCCTATCAGCGATAGCATGACTCCTCCAGAGGCTGGCCAAGCTAAGGTGCGGATAATCAACCTGGCGCCACACATGGAAAAAGTCGATCTGTATGCCGCTAACATGAAGAGTCCGGTAATCACCGGCGCGACTCTCGATTCGGCCACTGATTTTAAAGATGTCAATCCGGCGGATGCGAAGCTTACCGTAAGGCACGGCATGAGCAAACGGAATTCTGCTCCGGTGAAGGACATGACTTTGAAAGCGGGCAAGTTGTACACCATCCTGGTGTTTGAAGACAAGAGCCGCCAATTGACGGTGAAGACCGTCGAAGACGAGTTCAACGCCGCGCCCGCGGGCATGTAAATCGCCCGGTCGAGGCCGTTTGCTTCCGCTGAGGGACTCGCGCGGATCGGGCCGGTTACACATGATCGGGCCAACAGCGTGCGGGTTCCTCCCAGGAGCGGGCGCCACAGCCGTACCGGTTGGCCATGGGGAGACAGCGTCCACGTTCCACAATAGGAACGAATGATTGCGCGTTACACCCGCCCGGAAATGGGCGCTATCTGGAGTGAAGAAAACAAGTATCGATGCTGGCTGGAGGTCGAATTGGCGGCCAGTGAGGCATTGGCCGAGCAGGGGGAAGTGCCTCTCGAAGCCGCCCGGGCATTGCGGTCTCATGCGGGCTTGGACCTGAAACGCATCGAAGCCATTGAACGCGAAACCAAGCATGACGTTATAGCCTTCACTACCTCTGTCGCGGAGACGATGGAAGCGGCGGGCGCGGGGATTTACAGCCGCTGGCTGCATTATGGTCTCACTTCGAACGACGTCGTAGACACTGCGCAAGCGCTGCAGATCAAGTCCGCGTCGTCGCTAATCGCGGCCGGACTAGCGGAACTTTCGAGCGTTTTGCGCCAGCAGGCCGGAATCTACAAGCACACCATCCAGATAGGCCGGACGCACGGAATCCACGCCGAGCCGATTACTTTCGGGTTGAAGCTGGCGCTCTGGTGGGATGAGTTGGAACGCCACCGCCGGCGCTTCGATCAGGCGGCCGAGGATATCCGGCTTGGTAAGCTCTCCGGCGCGGTAGGTACGTTTGCGCACATCTCTCCCGCTATCGAGCAGCGAATCTGTGAGGTTCTGGGATTGCGGCCTGCGCCAGTTACGTCGCAGGTGATTTCGCGCGATTTGCACGCCCATTATGTTGCCACCCTGGCCGGGATCGCGTCGACACTGGACAAGATTGCGCTAGAGGTGCGGCACTTGCAGCGGACGGAAGTGCGCGAGGCGGAAGAGCCGTTCGCGCCTGGGCAAAAGGGTTCGTCAGCCATGCCGCATAAGCGGAATCCCGTCACTTGCGAACAGATCTGTGGGCTGGCGCGGGTGGTGCGCTCGAACGCGCAAGCGGGGTTCGAGAATGTCGCTTTGTGGCATGAGCGGGATATCTCCCATTCCTCGGTGGAGCGGGTGATTATGCCGGACTCAACGATTTTGATCGATTATCTGCTGGCGAAAACGACCTGGCTGATTGGCGGCTTGCGGGTGAATGCGGAGCGTATGCGGCAGAATCTGGAGTCGACCGGAGGACTGATCTTTTCCGGGCAACTTTTGCTCGATTTGGCGGCAGTTGGCCTCTCGCGCGAAGAAGCTTACCGTCTGGTGCAGGAGCATGCCATGGCGGCCTGGGAAAGCGGAGGCGATTTCCGGACGCGGATTGAGCAGGACCCCGCTGTCACGCGCCATCTTTCGAAAACGGACCTGGACCGGACATTTTCCGCGGAGCGGCAGTTGACGCATGTGGATACGATCTTTGCCAGAGTCTTTGGGGGCGACGGGCAGGGTGAGGTCCCGGTGCCGGTGTTTCGCGAATAGAATGTGCCGAAGCGCCGACGCAATCGAGATCGTTGTTATAAGTGACGCCAATAGAGTTTCCGCGACCGCTTACCACTGTGGCGGCCGGGTGCAAATCGCTGCCATCGTGGATTTACACGATGCGAGGGCCGTCTCCAGTACCGGCGGGAAGTTCACGCGCAGCTGCAGAAGATTGCCCGGATAATGGGCCAGCGACCTTTGCTCGCGGCACATTGGGTGTAAGACAGCTTACGTTTTTCCCTCCGAAAAGGGGGACAGACCCTGTTCCGCAAGGGATATTTAGTGAGACAGCTTACACTTAGGTATCGGATAATGGGGACAGACCCTGTTTTTAGGGCGGTTATTCTGTGATGTAAGTTACGTATCTAAAGCTCAAGATGTAGACGGAATAGCGACAACAAGCAGGTGGCACTCTTCGTCCGGTGTCCTAGACCTTAGTGGCTCAGCGCGGCCTGTGGAGACCCGTGCGAGTTTTAGATGCAGCGATTATAAGTTGCGCTTGGAGGCAAAAGGCAGTTCGCGGACTGCTGAGATCTCTTCGCTCCGGGCTCACACTGGTACTTGCCACTGACGTGGTGGTCATGCGTTCAGCTCCGATCTGAAAAGCACTGGGATCAGTGCCGAGGAGACACACTGGCCTCGAGGCGGCGCTTTAAGACTTTCGCTGCGCATTACGAACGCTCCGCAAGAGCCCCGGTTTTGCGCTCGCAGCCTTTGTTGCTTTACCCTCGGCATCGGAGCGAACACAGCCCTGGGCGTATCGCGCCTGGCACTCTTGTAACGAGTAGCTAAGCAAGATTCTGGCGCACCTTCGGCACCGGCGCGCCGTCGGCATAAAGCGGTCTATATGCGGAGAAGGCTGGTGGCGGCTCCTGCTAAACTTAGGACTCACGTGGGCACCTCAGCGGTCACTCCCGGCTTTGATGAAACCCCTCTAGTCGCGCGCGCCAAGAGCGGGGACATGGACGCCTTCTCCGAGCTTGTGACGCACTACGAGCGCCGGGTCTTCCGGATCGCCAAGCAGATTACGCAGAACGACGACGATGCCGAAGACGTGCTGCAGGAGACTTTCCTCAAAGCTTACACGCATCTGGACAACTTTCAGGGTAACTCCAAGTTTTATACCTGGCTGGTAAGGATTGGGGTGAATGAGGCGTTGATGAAGCTCCGGAAACGGCGCTCCGACCGGACCGTTCCGCTCGACGAACCGATCGATACCGGCGAGGACGAGATGATCCGGGAGATCGCGGTATGGGACGAGAATCCAGAGCAGACGTACTCGCGCGAAGAATTAGGCGACCTCTTGGACCAGGCGATTCAAAGTTTGAAGCCAGCTTACCGCACCGTTTTTCTACTACGAGACATCGAAGAGCTGTCTATCGAGGAAACGGCTGAAGCTTTGAAACTATCCATTTCCGCGGTCAAGAGCCGCCTATTACGCGCCCGGTTGCAGCTTCGCGAGAAGTTAACCCGTCAGTTCCGGCGCAAAGGGGACGATACTTTTGCTTACCTGTAAAGATTTTCTGAAGGAGCTCAGCGCTTACCTTGATGACGATGCCGACCCTGAATTGAAAGCCGATCTCCAGAAGCATGTAAGCGAGTGTCCAAACTGTTGGGTGGTATGTGACACCACTCAAAAGACGATTAAAGTTTACAAAGGGATGGAGGCGCAACCCCTACCGCAAAGTGTCCAGCAGAGGCTTGCTAACTTCCTCAGCCGCAACTGCAAAAGCAGGAAGCATGACACCTCTGAAGCAGTCGCAGCTAGGGAGCAGGACTTGCGGCAGTAGTCCGGATAGTTCAGCGAATCAGTGGGGCAGTCGGTCGAACAGCTCGATGAAGCGTCGCTGTTGTTCGGGATTTAGAACGGCCAGTATACGCTGTTTGCCATGCTGGGCGACGTCCATTCGTTCTTCCTCGATATTTTCGTAGTACTTCGCGTAGTCATCGAGTTCCCTGTTTACAGTAATTGCCTGCTCTGAAGTCAAGTGGAGCTGCGACTGTAATTGATCGAGGCGCACTTCGAGAGCCGCAGGCCGATGCATCATCCGCTGATGCAGGTAGGCGTGAGTGCCGGCAACTCCGACGGCAGCGCCCAGCAGAAACACCACGCCAAGAATTGCAAGAACCTGAGGATGAGACCAACTGGGATTTTCTTCCGGGTCAAGGGAAAGATTGTGGCCGCGATCTCCGCGTGTTGCGCTGAATTTCACCGTGAAGCTGGCCCGTAGGAGGCAAAATTGACCAGAACAGCATCTCTCTGCTCGGTGGGCGTGCCGGCGCCTGAAACTTCCGGTGCGTTTTGCTGTGCGATAGTTGGCTTGGTCACCACCGGGCGATCCATCTGCTCCGCAGCTATCACATACAAACCAAGAGCCAACGCCAGAGAAAGAGACGCGTAAGCCAAACGTTTACCTACCGGTGAATAGACCAAACCGTACCAGATGGAGCGTTTAGCACGCTGCTCAATACGCTGCAACACACGGGCGTAAAAGCCCGGGGCTGGTTCCAGGTCACCCGAGGCGCGTAAAGTTCGCACAAATTGCGCCTGTTCGCGTATGGCACGCAATTCCGATGCACATTCCGCGCATTCCCGCAGATGGCTTTCCGCCGCGGCCTCGCCTTGTTCCGCTCCCTTGCAGGGAGCCTCCTGACGTAATTCCCCCGTCAGCAGCCCTTCCAATTGATCCCGTGTGGATCGATGCATATTTCCCTCAAAGCAATTGAAACGCTATTTGTGAGCACTACACTCGACGGCTCTCTAGATTGGCCGCTATATTCTATATTCAACGCAACTGCAACACCGGTCGATTTTTGTCTTGCGCTTACCTGCCGGCTTCTTGCAACAAAAAAGCTCATTTTATGGCTCGGAAATTTTGGAGGCAGCGAACAAGCTGTTATCCAGGCGTCCGGCCGCCTTTACGAGCTTCTGGCGGGCGCGAAACAGTTTCACTTTGATGGTGTTCTCGTTCATGCCCGTCATTCCGGCAAGCTCTTCGATGGAGTGGCCTTCGACTTCCTTCAGCAACAGGAGCGATCGATCTTCCTCGGAAATTTTAGAGAGGAGCTTGACTACGAGATCCTGCTGCGCCAAGCGTTTGTCCACCGACGGCGTCTGCGAGCTATTAGGTTCAGAGCGTTCCATCCGGAGCGAGTCATCGGCGGAGAAATCACTCTCATAGATCAGCTTGCGGACGCGCTTCTTGCGCAGATAGTCATAGCACTCGTTCACCGTGATCTTGTAAATCCAGGTAAGCAGAGAGCTCCGGAAATCGAAGTTTTTGATGGAGAAGTAAACCTTCGCAAAGACCTGCTGCGCGATATCCTCAGCGTCATTGCGATTCCGCAGGATGCCGTAAATGATGGAGAACACCTTGGCCTGGTAACGCTCGACGATTTCGCGAAAGGCAATTTCGTCTCGCGCCTGTACCCGGCGAACGAGAGCAGCCTCTTCGGTGACTCGGTGATCCAATTTGCTTTTCGCCTTGACCGCGCCGCCGGAAATGCCCGGGAAAGGAATGGTTACGCCAAATCCGCTCATGACAGTGTTTCCGACGCGCCGGATTTTCTACGCGTTCCACAAGTTTGACACTATTTGCGCCTATTGGTCTCAGGGCATTAACGGACCTTACCGGAACAGAAGGGCCCCAGGGGGCCAGTGCAAGCCGAATCGCGCCTCTGCCAAGACGCATCGAAAGAGGTGTAAAAGAGTTAGCGGACGCGCGATATAATGTGGATTCGGGTTTCCGGTCTTTGTCTGCACGGGCCGGAGTTTTTCAAGGAGATTTCTAAGTAATGATTCAGCTTACCGATACAGCCGTCACGAAGGTACACGAGATTTTAGGAATTCAGGATCCGAAGCCAGCAGGTTTACGGATCTCGGTCGTCGGTGGAGGGTGCTCCGGGTTCAGCTATTCGATGGCTTTCGAAAACCAGTCGAACATGCTTGACAAAACCTACAATTTCGGTGATTTGCAGGTTTTTATTGATCAAGCTAGTCTGCTGTACCTAGATGGCGTTGAAGTGGACTATGTCGAGACGCTAGAGGGTTCTGGATTCAAATTCAACAACCCGCAGGTGAAATCGACGTGCGGCTGTGGGAGCTCTTTTAGCGTTTAAAGCATTCGCCAAATCTAAAGATATAGAAAAGGCAGATGGCTCTGAGCTGTCTGCCTTTTTTGCTTCCGCATCTAATACTGGTTACCGGTTGTTTTCTATCCCAATTTCGCTTAAGTCTTTGAGTTCGCGCTGGAGTTCCCGTTGCCTTTTGACCCGCAGGAACAGGTAAGCTGCGATCCACGCGCCCGCAAGCAGAGTAACTGGAGCCGCCCGAACGAACAATGCAGGGCCCAAGACAATCACGAGCGCCATAAGCAGCGTTCCCATGGCCAGCAGGATGGGCCCTAACGACCACAGCAGATCGCGACGAAAATAGTTTTGCCGCCGTCTAATCTCGTTTCGGCAAAACTCGAGGCCAGTGCTAAAACCCGCGTCTGCCGGCAGCGTTCCAGGCCCGTTTTGGCGATTCAGGAAATAGAGACCGGCCATGCTCCAGGCGAGAGCGAACGCAAACAGAGGGTGCAATACGGTTCCCAGGTTCGGGAACTGTTTTATGCAAAGAACATAGAAGAAGGCAACCACCAGCGGCGCTGCGACAGTCGCGAGCAGCTGTCGCCGTGTTTTTGCGCGCAGATCGCGCGCTTTTTGCCGAATGAACAGTAAACCCACTTTTGATTCCTCCTTGGGTTGGTTTTGCCAGGTTAGTTTTGGATCGCCGGAATTGAGATCAGCTTGCATCATTACCTCGTTGATTGAACCGGCGCGCCAGAATCCTTTTGATCCGGCTAATCCGGACAGCTACATTTCCCGGCGCGAGCCCGGTGATTTCGCCGATGGAGGCGGCGTCGATGCCTTCGAGCCAGGAAATAATGACTTGGCGATCGAGCGGCTTGAGTTGCTGGATCAAACTGAATAGCCGCGTGAGGTTTACGTGCTGGGCGGCGGCGTTCTGGCCTTCGTTCTGGCCGGGTATGCTTTCAAGCTCTTCCAGGCTCACGAGAGTTGAAAAAATTCGTCTTTCGCGAATAACGTAGGATACGGCAACATGATGAGCGATTCGGAATGTCCAGGTTCGCAGCGAACAGCGGCCGTCGTAGCTTTGGAAACTGCGCCACAACTGAAAGTGTATGTCCTGTCTCAGGTCGCGGCGCTTCTCCTTATCCAGTTCGTAAGCGCTGGCGAGCCGGTCGAGCGCAGAACCGTATTGTTCCGCCGCCTGCAGGTAGAGTTCCTCCGGGATTGCCGGCGCGATCGAGATGGAACCGATTCCTTCCACACTCAAGCTAGTCGATGGAAACAGCATTTTCTAACACCGTGTTTTGACCGGATAGGATGAGAGTTGCTCCACGACCTGATAACCGAACAGCAGAATCCCCAGTCGCAGGCTATTGACGCATTATCCACCGGACAGATGCTAGAGGTGATGAATGACGCGGACGCGGAAATCGCGGCGGCGGTGCGGGCCGAGATTCCGAATATTGCGCGGGCGGTGGACGGAATCGCCGAACGGCTCCAGCAAGGGGGACGGCTGTTCTACCTGGGCGCGGGAACCTCCGGGCGTTTAGGGGTGCTGGATGCTTCGGAGTGCCCACCTACTTTCAGCACGCCTCCTGAGCTGGTGCAGGGTTTAATTGCCGGGGGAGACCGGGCGCTGCGGCATCCCATTGAGCGCGCCGAAGACGATCCAGCGGCAGGCGAGCGCGATCTAACCGAACGCCAGTTCTCTGAGAAAGATGCTCTGGTGGGCATAGCCGCCAGCGGACGGACACCTTACGTGCTGGGCGGCCTCGCCTATGCGCGACGGCTGGGCGCGCTGACTGCCGGTTTGAGCTGCACGACCGGATCCAAAGTAGCCGCGGCAGCGGAAATCGCTATCACGCCCGTCCCGGGTCCGGAAATCATCACCGGCTCGACCCGTATGCGCGCCGGCACCGCTACGAAACTGGTTCTAAATATGATCAGCACCGGCGTCATGATCCGGCTGGGGTATGTCTACGGCAACTTGATGGTCAACATGCAGCCGAGCAATGCGAAGCTGGCCGACCGGTCGCGGCGGATTGTGTCCCGGATCGCCAACGTTGAGGATGAAGCGGCGGCCAAGTTGCTCGAAGCGTCGGGCGGCTCGATACGGGTGGCCGTCTTGATAGGGCAGCGCGGCATGTCGCGGACAGAAGGAGAAGCGTCGCTGGCGCTGGCCAAGGGCAGTCTCAGGCGGGCGCTGGCAGACGCCGCGGGAACAGCGGGGAATTGAGTACCTAATGCGCAGCAGGGCTTCCGCCCAGCAGTGAGTTCAGCATGCGCGAGAGCCGCAGGCCTGCCAGGGCCAGGCGTTGATCGACTACCGTGATTTCGTGATTGAAGTACACCTGATCGGCCAGGCCGCCGTTTTCGAGAAGCGCTCCTTCGGCCAGGACATGTGATTCGTTGGCCCAATCCGCCGGCCTGCCTTCGGGCAGCCGATCGAGTTGGCGGTGTTCGATCAGGGCTTGCAGCCGGTGCATATAGGCGACCTCGTTGGTATCGGAGTGTTCGATCAGTCCGGTATCCCAGAGGCCGTGGAGATTGCAGAGGCGATCGGGTCCGCCGCAGGTGGCAGCTCCAAACTGCACGATCTTGATGTCATTACCGCCTCGGCCGGTATCCATGGCATGCATGGGCTGGTGGAGATCGCTAAGGAAGTGCACCAGATACTTGAGTGCTTCCACTTGGGCCAGTTTGGATTGAGATGGATCGGCGAGGACGCGGGCGTAGAGGTCGATGCGGGTAACGGCGCAGTTGTGGTGGTCGGTTGCGGAGTCTTTCTCAGCGGGATTGGGTTTATAGCAGTCGCGGGCCTCGTCGAAGAAGGCAGCACTGCGCGGAATGGATACATAGTGCCATCCTGCGGTCTCCGGATGATCCTTTCTGATCTCATCGGGCCAAGTGGAGGCAGCGGCTAGAGTCTCGTTCCCGAGCAGTCCGGCGATGCGGGCTTTGGCCGTCTCGTTCAGGCGGCTTTCGGCCAGCAAAGCGATAATGTGATGCCCTTCGCGCCCCCACGCAAGGGTGTTCGCAGGTAGGCAGAGCAGCAGAGCAAAGGCGGGAAGAACCCGGAAAGCACTGGACCAGAGCGTTATTCTCAAAACTCGATCCTAACGCTGGCCTGGGCCCGGCGGGCATTGGTGCCGTCAGGAAACCCGGCCGAGGCGGTAAACTGACCGAAGCCCGAGGCCGGCCGCAAGTCGAGGCCGCTCAAGTTGTAGAGGCGGTTCGAGAGGCTGGTGTAGGTGATGGTGTTGGTTAGGTTAAAGACTTCGAAGTTGAGGGCGACGCGAAAGCGATCGGAGAAGGGCAGCACTTTGGTGAGCCGGACATCGGTGCGATAGGAATTCGGAAGACGCACGGTATTCGGCGCCAGGAAGGGAACGCGGTTCGAGCCGCCAAAACCGTTCGGGCTTCCGCCGCCTCCGGTGTACGCGAGCGGGCTGGGCAATCCAGCCTGGCGGAGCTGGGCCGTAGTAAGAGAATTCGTGACCGCGACGCTCGCGGTGGTAGGTTGCCCGGTAGCAATCGTGGTGATGTCTGCTAACTTCCAGTTATTGACCAGAAAGCGCGAAATCCAATCCGTCCGGCTGGTAAAGGTGGGCGAGTAAATCCAGTTAATCACCAGGCGATGGCGCTGATCTAAACTCCCGTCTCCGCGATCGGCCTGGTAATTCCCATTGAAGAGCGTGTTGGGGTCGTTGTTGCCGAAGAACAGATTGGCGCCGGCTCCCCCCAGGCCGGTATCGATGGCATGCGACCAGGTATAGGAGAGAGAGCCCTGAAACCCTTTCGAGAGACGGCGCTGGACCTGGACAGCGAGCGCGTTGTAGCTGCTTTTGCCCCCGTTTTCCACCCGAATAACCCGGTTGAAGCCGGAGTTGATGCGGTCGCTGCCGAGGTAAACGGGGGTGTTGTATGCGCCGACCTGTGCGCCGGCCGCATCGAGAATGTTGTAAGTGATGTCGTGGGTGGGGGTGCGCAGGTTGAGATCGCGCACCGTCAGCATCTGCATGGCATTGCTCCAGAGGTAACTCAAGGTAAGGCTGGTGTTCTTCCCGAGAGCCTGCTCGATCGCAAAATTTGCCTGCTGGCTGTACGGAGTGCGGAGATTGGGCGCGGCGAATCCGACTGCCGCGGCTCCAGCGCCCACCGGGGGAGGCGACGCCAACAGCGCGGGGAACGTGGGGCCCAGCGCCAATTGGCTGGAATTGCTGCCCTGCAGTCCAAACGACTGCTGATACAGGTTGTTCGTGGTGAAGAGCGAATTGACCATGGCGCCCGGATAGCGGCCATAAAACAGGCCGTAGCCCGACCGGATAACCGTTTTGTTGTTATTGAGGCTATAGGCGAAGCCTACGCGCGGCGCGAAATTCAGGGTGTCGTCCGGAATACGGCCGGTCTGCGGATAGTCAGGATTCGTGAGCGGAGGAGTAGGAAAGAACGTCCGCTCATAGCGGACCCCGTAGTACAACGTCAGGTTCGGGCGGAGCTTGAACTGGTCTTGCGCGAACAAACTTAGCTCATTCAGCTTGGCGTCTACCACCCGGTTACCGAATGCTTGTGAGTAAGCGGACCAATGCCGGATGCCGGTGGGGTTGCCGGAATAATCCAATGCAAAGTCGTTCGGATTGGAATAACTATAGCTGCCATTTCCATTCAGCAGCTGACTGGTGAAGTCTTCCGTATTGAAGTAATCGAAACCGACTTTAAGGCTATGCCGACCTACGGTGTAAGAGATGTTGTCGGCAGCTTCGTAGCGGTTCTCGCTCGGCTGAATCCGAGGCAGATAGCTGCCGCTGCCGATGTTGGTTCCGCTAACCGAAACCGAAAGCGCGCCGAACGTAGGGTCGAACAGGGCGGGGTTGAGGGAATCGGATTGGCGATCTTTAAACCAGCCGAAACGGGCTTCGTTGACCAGCGACGGAGTAGGAGTAAAAATCCAGTTGGCTCGCCCGAAACGGGTGTTGACATCGTCGAAACCGTTGCTGTTGAGAGCGCCGCCACTAGTCACCACTGCACCGGTCTGAATGCCATTGGGCGAATAGAAGTGCTGATAGTTGAGGCTGAAGCTGAGTGAATTCTTATCGTTCAGGCGGTAGTCGATTTTGCCGAGGGCGGTGTTCTGGTCGGCAGTGCGCGGCAGGGTGGTAAAGAATCGCGGCAACGTGCCGTTAATAGCGGCGCATTGAGCAGCATTCGCCGCGGGATTGCCGCCCCCAGCTACACCGCATCGATTCCAGGTTTGGGTGGTGCTGTTGATCGCAGAAGGATTATTGCTGATGCTGGAGGTTAGCGGAAACTCCCGCCGCTGCTCCTCGGTGTTCAGAAAGTAGAAGAGCTTGTCCCGGATGATGTGTCCGGCCAGGCTGCCGCCAAATTGATGGCGATACTCCGATGGGTTGACCTGGGCAAAGGGGTCGCGTGCGTTGAGCGTGCGGTTGCGGAAGAACCAGAAGGCGGTTCCATGGAAGTCGTTGGTGCCGCTTCGCGTGACGGTATTGACCACGCCGCCCAGCGCCCGTCCGTATTCCGCGGTGTATCCGTCGCTCAACACCTGAAACTCCTGCACGGCATCCTGCGAGATGTTGGTGGGCAGGCGGGTGCGTCCGGCGTTCTCGTTGTAGAAACTGTTGGTGGTGTCGTTGCCGTCGGTCATGAAGTTGTTGCCACCGGGAATTCCCCGGAAACTGAGCAGGCCGAAGGTGCCGTCGGGAACGACGCCGGGAGTGAGGAGAACAAAGGAATCGACGCGGCGTCCGTTGATGGGGAGATTGTCGATCTGCTCCTGCCCCACGTTCTGCGACACGGCGATTTTCATATCGGTGATGGGTGCGACGTCCCGGACCTCGATGCTTGTGGATGCGCCTTCCACCTCCAGCGAGACAGGAATGTTTACGTTTTGTCCGACAGGAACACTGATGTTCTCCTGCTTAAATTCGGTGAAGCCCGGTGCTTTAACAGTAACCGTATAGCCGCTGTTAGGAGGCAGCGTAGGAGCGCTAAAGACTCCAGCACCGGTGGTTCTCAATTCACGATGCAGACCTAGTTTGTCGTTGTCCAGCTTTACCTGCGCGCCCGCGATGACTGCATTAGAACTATCGATAACCGATCCGGAGATAGCGCCGTTGCCCCCGGATGTTTGGGCGCTCAGGTTGCCGCCGAGCAGTCCGAGGCACACCAGTGCCGTAGAAGCGAACAAGGCACCGGACGCGTAGCCAAATGAAACAGGAATGCGGTGGCGCGCGGACTCCAAAGAAGAGTAACACTTCATAGATTTAGATCAGACCCTGAACAGAAGGCTAGCGAACGGATGTGACGATTGGTTTGCAAACATGCGTCAGATGCATTTCAGCGGAATAAAGCAGGCGAAGCGTTTGAAATCGGACGGCAATCCAGGCATTGTGCGTTTGCGCGAGCGGCGCAACCGAGGCAAGTACGATAGGGGATAGTTTGGGAGCGCCCTTGACGTTCCTATAACCGGAGAAGATGGACAAATTCAGAATTGTAGGCGGGACACCGCTGCGAGGCGAAGTGGCGGCCAGCGGCGCCAAGAACTCTGCGCTGCCGGCGCTGGCGGCCTGTTTGCTGACTGCCGAGCCGATGACCCTGCACCGGATTCCGCAGGTAAAAGACATTGCCACCATGGAGAAACTAATTGCCCATACCGGCGCCGGGATACGCGACGAGGGCGGATCGGTGCAGGTGCATGCGCGCACTTTAGGGCAGCCCGAAGCGCCCTATGAGGTGGTGAAAACGATGCGGGCGTCGAGCCTGGTGTTAGGTCCACTGTTGGCGCGGACGGGGCGCGCGCGCGTGTCCATGCCGGGGGGATGCGCCATTGGAGCACGGCCGATCAACCTGCACGTGCTGGCGCTGGAGCAGCTAGGGGCCACCATCGAGCAGTCGCATGGCTATGTAGAGGCACGTGCGCCCAACGGCCTGCGCGGCGGCGCGATTTACTTCGACCGCATTACCGTGACGGGCACGGAAGACGTGTTGATGGCGGCGGTGCTGGCCCGGGGCGAGACCGTGATTAGCAACGCGGCGCGGGAGCCCGAAGTGCAGGATCTGGCGGCGCTCCTAACCAAAATGGGTGCGAAGATTGAAGGCGCAGGCACATCCACCATCCGCGTGGAAGGCGTTGAAGCACTGCATGGCGCGGAGCATACGATCATCGCCGACCGGATCGAGGCAGGCACGCTGCTGCTGGCGGGCGCGATTTCACAGGGTGATTTAACCGTCAGAGATTGCGTTCCCGGGCACTTGGGGGCGCTGTCGATTAAGATGCGGCAGGCGGGAGCAGAGGTTGACGAGACCGCCGACAGCATCCGGGTCCGCTGCACGAAGCGGCCGCAGGCGGTGGACGCGACCACGGAGGAGTATCCGGGCTTCGCCACCGATCTGCAGGCGCAGTACATGGCGTGGATGGCGATCGCCCGCGGCATCAGTTTCGTAACCGAGACGATTTTCGAAAACCGCTTCATGCATGCACCGGAACTGGCGCGCATGGGAGCGACGATCCGCATTGAAGGACGCCAGGCGATTGTGGCCGGAGAAGAACATTTGACCGGCGCACAGGTGCTTGCTTCGGATCTGCGGGCCAGCGCTTCCCTGCTGCTGGCGGCGCTGGTGGCCCAGGGTGAGACTTCGATCGATCGCGTGTATCACATGGATCGCGGGTATGAGCGCATCGAGGAGAAACTGGCTTCGGTGGGGGCACAAGTGGAGCGCGTGAAGTGAAAGGAAGAGCCGGAGCATGAGCATACCCGTTGGAGGACACAACGCGGGATTCGTAACGTTGGTGGAAGCGGCTCGCAGCCGCATTCATCAGATCGATATCGAGGAATACAAGAAGTGGCGCGCGGAAGGTGATGCCGGGCAGTTGATCGACGTGCGGGAGGACCACGAATGGGGGCCGTCGCACGCGCAAGGCGCTATTCACCTGAGCAAGGGAATTCTGGAGCGCGATATCGAAACCGCCTTTCCCGGCAAAGACACCAGGCTGGTGCTTTACTGCGGAGGCGGATACCGTTCCGCGCTGGCGACCGACAGCCTGCAGAACATGGGGTACACCAACGTGCACTCGCTGGATGGCGGATGGCGCGCTATCGAGGCTTCCGGGCTGCCGCTGGAAAAGGGCCGCGAGAGTTAATCAGGGCGGGGCCGTACGGGGAACGTTCGGCTTCGTGCGGCGTTTGTCGATCCAACGTTTCATGGGTAAGAGCGCGCGCATAATGAACAGATTCAGCAGCGTCAGGGCAATCGCAATATCGGATTTGCCCAGCGCAACCGCTGCGCCAATCACAGCTGCGTTCATGATGCTTGCCGCTGTCGCCGTACCTTTTACAGTGGAACCTTCTTTGAGAATGGCTCCGCCACCGATGAAGCCGATGCCGGTAATTAGACCTTGCAACAAGCGCGATTGAGCATCGGGAGTGGTCGTCAGGCCGAGCAGCAGGACATAGGCGCAGCTGGCCATGCCGACGATGGGGAACGTACGCAATCCAGCCCCGCGCGAGTGGCTTTCCCTCTCCCAGCCGACGACAGCCGTTAGGAGAAATGCCGTGCCCACGTGCTGCAGATAGGCCCAGGTAGTTTGCCAATCGGCCGCCATTGCGTGAGTGTCCATCGATATCGTACTGTGCCAGGTTAGGAGAGCTGACGCTCAAGACTAAGAGAGCTCACGCTCCAGCGTGCCGGCGATCTGCAGCAGTTCCGGTTCGGTGAACGGAGGCGTAATCAGCTGCAGGCCGATGGGCAAGCCCTCGCGCGACATGCCGCAGGGCATGGAAAGCGCTGGTTCGCCCAATAGGTTGAAGCTGCGGACCAGTCGCGTGGAGGCCAGACGGATGTCCTCTGTGCTACCCGCCACATCCACCAAATCAGCGGCCATCCTGGGCGCCACAACGGCGGTTGTAGGAGTCGCCAGCACGTCCACTTTCTGCCACAGCGCATCCAGGTCGCGGCGCAGCAGAGTGCGCAAGCGCTGCGCGTTGACATACTCGTGGGCGGCGATCTGTTTACCTTGCTGAATCAGCGCCCAGACGTCGGGACCGAACTGCGCGGAATCTTCACGATCGTGATAGAGAGCCGCGGTTTCCGCTAGCTGCACCAAACGGGAAACGGCATTCATCTCGTTCAGGTCGGGCGTCTGGACTTCGGATACCTGCGCTCCCAGGCGGCCCATTTCGGCGATAGCAGCATTGACGGCAGACTCCACCTGGCCGTCGATGCGCTCGAAAAAGCCACGGCGCGGAATGCCGACTCGAAGCTTCCGCAAATCGGGAAGGCGGGGCTCGACATACTCATTGATCTCGACCGGGGCGCAGGTAGGGTCGGCGGGATCGATGCCCAGCATCGCGTCCATAGCCAGCGCGCAGTCTTCGACGCATGACCCGAGCGGACCAGCCGTATCGAGACTGAAGGAGAGCGGAACGATGCCATAGCGGCTGATGCGCCCGTAAGTGGGTTTCAGGCCGACTATGCCGCAATAAGAGCCAGGAATGCGCAGCGATCCGCCCGTGTCGGTGCCGGTCGCCAGCGGTAGAACGCCTGCCGCGATGGCGGCTGCAGAACCGCCGCTGGAGCCACCTGGAATGCGCGTGGGATCGTGCGGGTTAGCAACGAAACCGTAGTGCGGATTTTTCGACGTGATGCCAAAAGCGAGTTCGTGCAGGTTGGTCTTGCCGGCCATAACAGCGCCCGCGGACGCCAGGCGTTTGACAACCGTAGCGTCGAACGACGGCACGAAGTCCCGGTAGAGCAAAGAGCCCGCAGTGGTCCGCACGCCCCGGGTGTAGTAGTTGTCTTTGTGGGCAATGGGTATGCCATGCAGCGGCCCCCGATCCAGACCAGAAACGAGTTCGCGATCCCGCTCTTCGGCCTGGCGCAGAGCTTGATCTTCAGTAAGCGTGATGAAAGCGCGCAGATGCGCCAGTGATTTCAGCTCGCGGAAAGCCTGCTCCACCAACTCGCGCGACGATACTTTCCCGCCCCGCAGCAGCTTTCCAAGCTCACGCACCGAGCGTCCTTTGTGCATCATTCGTCCTCGTCCTCCGCGGTTGACGCCTCGGCCAGGGCAGCAGGGAAATAAATAGTAGCGGGTTCCACGTCCGGCGTTAAGCGACGGGCCATGGGTTCAAACACCGCGCGCAACTGCTGGACAGTTCTATTGACGGCAGACTCTTGGATCTCTTCGGGACTTGACATAAATGACGGGGTGCAGCTACTGGGGTGCGGGGCCGCGCACAATTTGAACAAAATCCGCCGGATCAACATGCTTGGCAAAGGCTGTGCGGACTTCATCCGCGCTCATGTTGAAGTAACGTTCAGCGGCGCGGTGCGGCTCGTCGAGCGGCAAGCCCATGCGCGAACGCGCCAGGAATCCGCCGGCGATCGCATCTTCGCTCGATTCGCTCAGAGGAATTTGCCGCAGCAGCAGCGCCTTAGCCTGCTGCAGTTCGGTGGAGCTGACGTTATAACTGCGCATGGCGCGCAGTTCGCCGTCGACCAGTCCGCGCGCCTTGGAGACGTTCTGCGGATCGCAGCCGAAATCGACCGAGTAGGAGGCCCGCGTCTGGCTGGCGCTCAGTGAATCGTCGATGGTGTAAACCAGGCCGGCTTTCTGGCGCAGATCGCGGAAGAGCCGGGTAGCGTAGAACCCACCGCCCAGCACGTGATTGCCCAACTGCAACGGATAGTAGTCGGCGCTGAAGCGATTCATCTCGAGCTGCAAAGCAAGCGTCACCGAAGCCTGCACTTGGCTCTTATCGGGAACATGAATCGCAGCGGGCTGATTGCCCGGAACGGCCGGCAGCACCACATCAGGCTTCTTGCCGGCAGCTTTCCAATCTCCGAAGTACTTCTCGATTACGGCACGGGCGCGCTGCGGCGTGACATCACCAACAATCGCGATGGTGGTCAGATCCGGCCGGTAGACTTTCTCGAAATAGCTGCTTAAATCGCTGTAAGCAATGCTGCTGACGCTTTTCGGGGTAATCTCGCGCAGCAGCGGATCCGCTGGCGGCACCAGCGCTTTGGTCAGGGCGCGGTCGAAGCGGTAGGCCGGACTTTCCAGTTGTCCGGCAACGTATTGCGCGGTTTGGCCCTGCACGATCTTAAACGCCTCCTCGGGAAGCGCCGGATGGAGCTGATTGTCGGCGAGCAGTTGGACTCCGCGCTCGAAATCGGCTTTCAAAACCTTGAGCCCGAAACTGCTGCCAGCCGACTCGGAAGCGGCGATATCGTCGAGCGCCTTCTGAAACGCCAGCCGGTCGAGACTCTTCGAACCATAGGAGAACAGGCCTTCGAGCACGTCGGGCAGTCCATCTTTGCCCGCCGGAGTTTGCATCTCCGATTGGCTCTTAATGGACCCCGAAAGCGTGACCGTAGCGCTGGTTTTCTCTTCCTGAACAATCAGCCGGATGCCGTTGGGCAAGGTCATATCGACGGGATGCAGATGCGCCGGCGGAACACGCAGGGATTTTACCGCCGCTTCGGCCCAATCGGGGAGCACAACCGGTTTAGTAGGGGCACTGACGGCTTTTTCACTGCCGCCGAACCCTTTGCCGGAAGCCGCTTCACCTGACTGTGAAGGCTTTAGCGTTGCGGTGATAGCGTCCTGCTGCACCAGATACTTTTTAGCGACGCGGTTTACATCGGCGGGCGTAACGCGGCGAATAGCTTCAATGGTTTCCGCGGGTGACTGCCGGCCTTCGGCGGCGAGCGTCTGAGACCACAGCCGGCCCAAATTCGAAATGGAGTTGCGGCTGAATTCCGAGCTCGCAATAGCGCCTTTCTTCGACGCTTCCACAAGGTCGGCCGGAACGCCTTGCGCAGCATATTCCGCGAGAACGCCCCGGACTGCTGCCAGCACGGGAGCGGGATCGGCGCCAGACGGCAGCGCGGCCAGAGCGAATGCCGCGCTGGCCTTCGGGTAGGTTTCAAACAGAGCGAATTCGGACGCAAGGGCTTTGCCATCCACTACCAGTTGATAGAGCTTTCCACGCTGGCTGGACAATACGTCAGCGAGGACCCGGACGGCGGCAAAATCCGCACTATCGGTTCCGGGGAGACGGAACGAGATCATGGAAAGCAGATAGGGCAGGTTGCTGTCGAGCACGAACGATTCGGCTTTCACCGGCTGCAGTTTTAAGGCTTGACGGGAGGGGAGCTTGCGGGAGGGGATGGAGCCAAAATACGTTTCCACCTTCTTCAACGTTTCTTCGGCATCTACATCGCCGGCAATGACCAGAATGGCGTTGTTGGGCGCATACCACGTCTCGAAAAACTTGCGGAGCATTGCGCCGGTGGTCTTATCGAAAGTCTCCTTGGAACCGAGCGCATCATTTTCGTATGGAGTACCCGCGAACAGGCCGTGGTTCAGCCGGGTTATGAACTTATAGATGGGGCTGGAGAGATCGCGGGAGACTTCCTGCTCGATGGCGCCGCGCTCGCCTTCCCATTGAACTTGGGCGTCTTCTACGCTGGCCATGCAGGCTGCATCTACGCGCAGGGCGACGTCCAGATCTTTGGCCGGAACGGTGACGAAATACTGGGTGTTGTTCTGCTGTGTCTCGGCATTCATGTAGCCGCCGAGCTGTGCGTAAATAGCGGAAATCTGATCGGCGGTCAAGCCGCGGCAGCCGCGAAACGCCATATGTTCCTGGGCATGCGCAGTGCCGGGGAAACCATCAGGCGCTTCGTTTGCTCCAGCCAGGTAGTTCAGATGGACGGTGGCGACCGGCGCGAGGGTATCGCGCACGATGACGACCCGCAGGCCGTTTTTCAGGGTTGAACGGGTGACGTCGGGTTCGGTGTTCGAGGCGGATGTTTGAGCGGAAACATTGATTGCGAGGGCGAATGCGGCAGCAAGCAGGTAGTTGGTGATTCTCATGTCAACTACCTCAAGGGTAAAGGACAGCGTTGGAGCGGAGCGGACTTGACGCCCGGATTGCGCGAAGCTCAAGTCGATCCGGTTACCGCGCTTGCGAGGGGAGATGACCCGGCGAGTCTTGATCCGTGGCAACGATGCGCTCCGGATGGAAAAGCTTCGCCTTCCTCGCGGAAATGGCGCACCATAGCTCAGGAGCGCCATGCTGCAGGCACAGGGGAACGTCCGGCTGGAAGCCAAGTAGATGCTGAATGAGCGAGATTAAGCTCCAGGATCTGGCGGATCTCCCCCGCAATTGCGATATTGCCTTCTCTGCGACCTCTTTCAGGGCGCTGCTCGCATGTGGCTCATAACCCAAGACCAGCAACGCATTTGAAAATTTGGCCGGAAGGGTGAAATTCTAGGCGAAAATGCTGGAGAGTTCCAAGGACAAAACGTCGTTTGTCGCAGCAAAGTGATAATGTCCTACTGGTGCCAAATAGAAATGTCCTAATGACAGAGGCACGCTGGGGAGTTGGAAACGGACCAACTCCTGATGACACAGAAGGAGCGCGATCGGCTGGTTGCGCTGAAGAAAGCCAAGAAGGGACTGATCACGCAGAAGGAGGCAGCGAGCGAGATCGGAGTAAGCGAGCGGCAAGTGCGGCGTATGCTGCAGGGCTTGCAAGAGCGCGGCGACAAGTCGGTCGTGCACGCGGGGCGAGGACGGCGCTCCAACCGCAAGCTAGCCGGCGAGCTAGAGAAGAAGGCCATCCAGATTCTGAGTCAGGACGTGTACCGAGGCTTCGGTCCGGCGTTGGCGTGCGAGTATCTGGAGCAGAAGCACGACATCGCGGTGAGCCGCGAGACAGTGCGTGGCTGGATGATGGCCAGCGGGCTGTGGCGGGCGAAGCGGAAGCGCGTAGAGAGGGTGCACACTTGGCGGGCGCGCCGCAGCCGTTTGGGGGAACTGGTGCAGTGGGATACCAGCGAACACGATTGGCTGGAGGGCCGTGGCCCGAAGCTGTACTTGATCGGCATGATCGACGATGCGACCAGCCGCTTGCTGGCGCACTTTGTAACCCACGACTCGACCGAAGAGAACATGCGGTTACTGGAGAGCTATCTGAACCAGAACGGAAGGCCGCTGAGCTTCTATACCGACAAGGCCACTTTGTTCGCCAACCTGCCGAAAACCAGGCGCGGCGAGGTGGTCGGCAAGGATCGTCCGGAGCTGCCGCCCACTCAGATTGGGCGCGCCTTGAAAGAACTGAATATCGAGTGGATCGGCGCGCATTCGCCGCAAGCGAAAGGACGCGTCGAGCGTGGATTTGGCACAGCGCAAGATCGCTTAGTGAAGGGCTTGCGAGTAGCCAAGGCCAAGACGCTCGTCCAGGCCAATGCGTACCTGGAAAACGAGTTCTTGCCGTGGTGGAACCAGACGATCGGCGTCGTGCCGGCGGTGGCCGACAATGCGCATCGTCCGTTGGGCCCAGAGCATTCGCTTCCGGCCAGTCTCAGCCATGTCGAAACCCGGCAGGTCGCCAACGACTACACACTCCGTTTCGAAAACAAGCTCTATCAGGTGCAGCGCGCAGATATCCGAGCCGGCTTGCGTGGCGGCACGGTACGCGTGGAAAAACGCCTCGATGGCACGCTGGCGGTACGATTCCGGGATCGTTATCTAGCGGTGAACGAATGTTTACCTCGCCCCAAGGTGGTTCCGGTCAAAGCCAAGCCGCGTCCTCGCAAAGTAGCGCCGCGCAAAAGCGGATGGATGAAGAATTTTCGTTTGGGCAAGAACGATACCCGCGGCAAAACCTCCTTAAGGTAGGCTGGGCAAAACCAGCCCAGCCGTCTTCGCGTTCACTTTATGCAAGGCCTCCGCTCCGAAGTTTCACCAGAATAAATCCGCTTCCAAAAACAAAACCCTCGGCGGAAACCTCACTGGATTTCCTGAACCGAGGGCCTGCTGCCGTTTACTCCGGAGCCAACTCCATCGCTTCGGCCTTGCCTCTTCTCAACGGGCGCGACCCCGCCGAGAATCAATCTCACTTTAAACCTGAACTCTCCCCTGCCGCTTCAAAACCGGACATTTCTATTTGGCAGAAAATAGGACATTTCTATTTTGCGTTGACAGGACAAAACGTCGTTTAGGGAAACGGCGCCTTTTAGAACGAGTTGGCCGCGAGTTGAATCGGGCGCAGAGTACGTCAGCACGGAAGAGGCTTCCTGATCGAGGAACCAGACATGCTCCACTCCCCATTGAATGTAAATTTCCGCTTTCCAGCGAAGATTAGTGAAGGTCTGGCCAGGAGACAAAATTTCGATGGCGAGAAGCAAGGGAGGCAGAGCATGCTGGTTACTCTCTTTCATGTGGAGACCACCCGGCATCGACACGACGGCGTCCGGTGTCAGCCATTCGCTGTTCTTGTCCCCGGCTCGATCGAGCGAAACTTCAGCCAGTGCGATCTTGTCTGTGGATTCAAGTTGTTCATCCAGGAGACGAACAATTCTTTTCTGTAATTTGGCGTGCGGGATTTCCGGCAGAGCTCTCTCAATTAACCGGCCTTGAACAAAATCGTAGCGGCTGGTATCTACAGTTTCACTGCTAGGGATTACCGGGGTGGCCATCGGCGCTTTCTTCCTTCAATTTTGTCATGAATCGGTAGCTGTCAGCAGCGCAATTCCGGTAGTTGTGCCGAAGTGGAACGAGAATGCCAAGCCGGGACGCTACGTTCGTTTCAAATTGGGAACGGAACGCAATACGAAACGGGATCGCTTTTTAGAATGAGTAATTTACAGGAATTGGTGGACTGGCACGGCGAATGCTTTCTAAGAAGGCATGAACCTCTGGATGATTCTTCTGGCCGCCCAAATCGTGATCGCCGTTGTGGCTCTGATCCGTGAGCGCGGCGAAGAAAAAGCTTTCCAAGGTGACAAATTGGGTTTTCGTAGCTAGTACGTTGCTAAAAAGCGCCGGCGAGGCACTCCTCAAATTCCTGGCCGGCGCTTCCTTCACTCACTACGCTCAAAGTTTTCAGCCGTTGCTCCCTGGCGCTGGCGGGTAATCCTCAAACTCCCGCCAGTGCCTCCTCCAACTCCTTATCACTCGGTTCAGTCAGCACTTTCCCATCAATATCGATAGTCGGTTTCTTCTCTTTGCCGCCGTTCTGATCGGCCACCCATTTCGCGGCCGTGCGGTCATGGTCGATGTCTATATATTCGTAAGTCACATTCTTCTTGTCGAGGTACGCTCGCGAACTTTTTGTCATGCGGCACCAGTCCGCGCCATAAATTTTGATGGAAGCCATGCTGATTGGACGTAACTCTACCGCCTTTCTATCCGCAAAACATTCGCGCTAACCTGCAAGGAATGCAACCGTGCCTGAAATCTGCCGCGATTTTGCTTGCCGCCGCTTTGCTGGCGAATGCGACCGAGCCTAATCCGGAGACTGCGCGCTGGTGGTCTTACATAAAAGCTCTGGCAAGCGATAAGAACGAAGGCAGAGATACCGGTAGCGATGGTTATCGCCGGGCCGAGGAATATGTAATCAAACAATTCACCCGGGCAGGTCTAAAGCCTGCTGGCACAGAGGGCTATCGCCAGCCAGTCCCACTTCAGTTCGTGAAACTCGACACGAAGAATTCGTCGATTGAGATTTCCAGTAGAGAAAAGCGTTCGAAACTCGAGTGGCTGCAGGAGGTGACACTGTCGTCTGTTCGCGCCGGCCTGCCAGCAAGCATCACCGGAGAGTTGTACTTTCTGGGCGGCGATGCCAAAATCCGGCCGGCAGACTTGCAGGGGAAAGCCGTCGTGGTTCTGAGTCCGCCGCGGTTTTCGGGAGCCGGCCGGTCCATCCAATCCCAAACGTTAGCGCAAGCCTCGGCGGTCGTTGCGATCGACACCCTGGGAGGGCCCGAACCGCCGCGCTGGCCTGCAGCCTACGCAGTTTCCTATCGCCTGGCGGAAGATCGCCAGCCCGCCTCCTCCAACGGACCTCCACATTTCCGGATGAATCCAGAAAGCGCAGGAGTTTTGTTTGCCGGATCTGGCCATACGCTCGAGGAATTGCGCAGCCTGCGAAGTGCCGGAAAACCGCTGCCCAATTTCGCGCTTGCAAACAGCCTGAGTGCATCGCTGAAATTTGAAAGCGGCACGGTCAGCTCAGACAACATCGCCGCAGCTTTACCGGGGTCGGACCCTGCGCTTCGTGATGAGTACGTGGTTCTCTCTGCGCATCTGGATGGGTATGGCAAGGGCGAGGCATGGCACGGCGACGGCATTTACAACGGAGCTTTTGATGACGCGGCGTACGTGGCCACGCTTATCGATCTAGCTCACAAGCTGAAAGAGTCACATACGCAGTTGAAGCGATCACTGCTGTTTTGCATCGTGACTGGCGAAGAGAAAGGGCTGCTCGGTTCCAAGTATTTTGCGGCGCATCCCACCGTTGCAAAAACAAAAATGGTGGCCGATTTGAACCTCGACCAATTACGCCCGATTTTCCCGCTGCGCACCTTGACGGTGTTGGCGCTTAATGATTCGTCCCTTGGAGCTGACGCCCGGCAGGTGGCGGATTCAATGGGCATTCGCGTTCAGCCCGATCCGGAGCCCGAACGGGGTCTGCTGCGGCGATCGGACCATTACAGCTTTATGCAGATCGGAGTGCCCGCCCTGAATTTTGTCTTTGGCTATCAACCAGGAACCGGAGACGAAGCCATTTACCGGGCCTGGTACGCCGAACGGTATCACAGCCCGGCGGACGATACCGAACAACCATGGCTGCCGGAAGCCGCGGCAAAATTCAACGCCTTCTACGAAGCGCTGGTCAAAGCGGTAGCGAATTCTCCCCAGAGGCCGCACTGGGAATCCCATAGCAAATTCAATCCGGCTATGGCCTCGAAATGATCAAGTACAGCTGAATACTCTGATCACCGCCTGCGTCTCCGACGTTACAATTAGCGGAGTCGAATGATTCAGCGCATCACGCCCGCAAGCAGCATTCGCGGGTCCGTTAATATCCCGGGCGACAAGTCCATCTCTCACCGCTACGCCATGCTGACCGGCATCGCGAACGGCGACTCCGAAATCTACAACTATTCAACCGGCGCCGATTGCCAATCGACTTTGGCGTGCCTCTCGCAGCTGGGAGTTCAGCACGAGTTTAAGGAAATAGAAGGCCGCCGGCTGTTGATCGTTCACGGCACCGGACTGCATGGACTGCAGGAGCCAGGCTCCATTCTTGATGCGGGGAACTCGGGTTCTACCATGCGTATGCTTTCGGGTATACTGGCGGGACAATCCTTCACGTCTTCCATAACCGGCGACGAGTCTCTGGTGAAGCGTCCCATGCGCCGCATTATGACGCCGCTCGCGGAGATGGGCGCGCGGATCGAGGCTACGAATGAGCAGTTCGCGCCGCTGAAGATCCAGGGCTCTAAACTGCAAGCCATTCACTACAAGGTTCCGGTAGCGAGCGCCCAGGTGAAAAGCTGCGTGCTGCTGGCCGGTCTTTATGCCGGCGGTGAAACCATTGTCGAAGAGCCGGTGATGACCCGCGACCATACCGAAATCGCGCTGAAGGAACTCGGCGCAGATATCGATGTCCAGATCCGCAGGACCTTGATTCGCGGCGGGAACGAACTGACGGGACGCCAGATGGTGGTGCCTGGTGATATCTCGTCCGCGGCCTTCTTTCTGGTGGCCGCTCTGATTGCGCGCGATGCGGACCTGACCGTCACCAATGTGGGTTTAAATCCCACCCGGGCGTCCCTGCTGGATGTGCTGCGCGGTATGGGCGCGAACATTAAAGTGCTGCACATTGAACAGGTGAATGGCGAACTGATTGGCACGCTGCAGGTAAGTACATCGCAGATGAAAGGCGGCGTGATTGAGGGCGCAACCACTGCCGCGCTGATCGACGAAATCCCTGCTCTGGCTGTACTCGGCGCAATCTCGAGCAACGGCCTGATAGTGCGCGACGCGGGCGAACTGCGCGTCAAAGAAACAGACCGCATCGAGGCCATAGCCGATAATCTGCAAAGCATGGGCGTATCAGCCAAGACCACCGCCGACAGCATCGAGATTCCCGGCCGGCAGCGTTTCCGGGCGGCCGAAATTCAATCCCGTGGGGATCACCGTATTGCCATGTCGTTTGCCATTGCGGCCCTGGCGGCGGACGAGGAAAGCACGATCCACGATGCCGAAGCGGCTTCGGTTTCGTATCCGGAGTTTTACGAAACGCTGAAACAGATTGTACGCTGATGGATGACGCCGCCGACCCGACGCTGAGTCACGAGGCGTTGATTCACGATTTCAACAATGTCTTCGAGACCATAACCGAGGCCGCCGAACTATTGAACAGCGATAAGCGGTGGAAGCCCATAGCGGCCACCATCGTGCGTTCGGTGGCGCGCGGGAAACGCCTGCTGGGAGCCATTCCCGACCGCACTCCCAGGCTGGCGGCAGTGGTGGACGATGCATTGCAATCTACGGTCGACTACTGCATCGCGGCGCGCCGCCCGCGCATTCAGGCCACGCGCGATATCGGGCCAAGTATCTGGCTTCCGGGATCTACAAAAGATTGGGAACGGGTTTTCGCCAATCTTTTCCTGAATACCGTGCAGATGCTGGAGAAGCCCGGGCGAATCAGCATCTCCGCGCGCGAGGCCGACGGACGCCTGACCATCGCCGTATCGGATAACGGGCCCGGAATACCGCCCGAGATTCTTCCCCGCATGTTCCAGCCGAACGTGTCGAGCAAAAAAACGGAAGCGCGCCACGGCCTGGGGCTGCACATCATTGCGACCATCGTCGAAAAGTATGCGGGCACGGTTTCCGCGACGAACAACGAGCGGCGCAGCGGGGCGACTTTCACGATAGAACTCCCCGCCCTACGATAGAGGGAATGGAAAGTCTATTTGCAAAGAGAGTTCCGGCCGCTTTCCGATCACTTATTAAGGTGAACGGATGAGCCGGTTATGAAGCATCTCTGCATTCACTGCCATTTTTATCAACCGCCGCGCGAGAATGCCTGGCTGGAACAGATCGAACTCCAGGATTCCGCTTATCCGTATCATGACTGGAACGAACGCGTGGATGCCGAATGCTACGCGCCGAATCTGGCCGCCAGGATTCTCGACCAGTCGCAAAATATCTCGCACATCGTCAGCAATTACGCGAGAATCAGTTTTAACTTTGGACCCACACTTTTATCGTGGGCCGCCGAGCATGCGAAGCAGACCTACGACGGCATTCTGCAGGCTGACGCCGAGAGCCAGAAACTGTTCTCGGGACATGGGTCGGCAATGGCGCAGGCGTACAACCACATCATCATGCCGCTGGCGAATGCTCGTGACAAGAAGACGCAGGTGCTTTGGGGCATCGCGGATTTCGTCAGCCGGTTCGGACGCAAACCGGAAGGGATGTGGCTGCCCGAGACCGCGGTGGATTCGGAGACCCTCGGCATCATGGCCGCCGCGGGCATCAGGTTCGCTATTCTCGCACCGCATCAGGCAAAGGCGTTCCGTCCGACTGCCGCACCTTTCGCGACCGGTAAAAGCAGGAGCAAGAGCGCATCCACATCCGTTCCGGAATGGAGCGACGTCACCGGCTCGAAGATCGATCCGACGCGCGCGTATTTGTTCAACACTCCAGGCGGACACAAGATCAATCTGTTCTTCTACGATGGCCCCATATCGCAAGCGGTGGCCTTCGAGAAGCTGCTGGATAATGGCGAGAAGTTCGCATCCCGCCTGACCGGAGCTTTCGCGAGTTCCCGGACCTGGCCGCAATTAGCGCACATCGCGACGGACGGCGAGACATATGGGCACCATCACAAGCACGGCGAAATGGCTCTGGCATACGCTCTGCAGTACATAGAAGATAAGCAGCTTGCCCGCATCACCAACTACGGCGAGTTTCTGGAGAATTTCCCGCCGAGCCATGAAGTACAGATCTACGAAAATACTGCCTGGAGCTGTGCGCACGGCATCGAGCGCTGGCGAAGCGATTGTGGGTGCAATGCGGGACATCCCGGCTGGAACCAGGCCTGGCGCAGGCCGCTGCGCGAAGCTCTCGACTGGCTCCGCGATTTAGTGGCCCCACAGTTCGAAGCGCTGGGGAAGAAATATCTTCGCGATCCCTGGGCGGCGCGCGACAGCTTTATCGATATTGTGCTGGACCGCTCCGCGGCAAACCGCAGCCGCTTCGGCGAGCAACACTTCTTGCGCAAGCTCGACGATAGCGAACACATTACCGTCTGGAGACTGATGGAGTTGCAGCGCAACGCCATGCTGATGTACACCAGCTGCGGCTGGTTCTTCGATGACCTATCCGGAATCGAGACGGTGCAGGTGATTCAATACGCCGGGCGCGTGGTGCAGCTGGCTGAACAGCTATTCGGCAAGCCTGTGGAAGAAGAATTCCTCCAGAAGCTGTCGCTAGCGGCCAGCAACCAGCCTGAACACGGCACCGGACGCGACATCTACATCAGCCAGGTGAGGCCTGCGATGGTCGACCTGGAAAAGGTAGGCGCGCACTATTCCATCAGTTCACTATTTGCGCCGTATGGCGAACGGACCGACATCGTATCGTATGCGGTCCGGCTTCTCGACTATCACAAGCGAGATGCGGGCAAGCTGCGCATGGCGGTCGGCAAAGCGGAGTTTACTTCCAAGATCACCTGCGAATCGGAGGTGCTCACCTTCTGGGTGGTTCACTTTGGCGATCACAACGTGGCGGCCGGGGTGCAAAGAGTGGTGGAGGACGACCGCCGCTACCAGGAAATGCTGCAATTGATGGGCGACTCGTTTTCACGCGTGGACATCCCCGAGGTGGTGCGGCTTCTCGACCGGCAGTTCGGAAATCGCATCTACTCGCTGCGCTCTCTTTTCCGCGACGAGCAGCGGCGCATTGTCCGAACGATTCTCTCGTCCACGGTCGCCGAAGCGGAAGCGGCCTACCTTTCGCTCTACGAACATCACGCGGCCCTGATGCGCTTTGTGAACAGCCTGGGAACGCCCATGCCGCGCGAGTTTGCGGCGGCGGTCGAATACGCGCTAAACGGACTGCTGCGGCGGGCGTGCTCGAGCGATCAACTGGACCGTGATCGCATCGGAAACCTGCTGCAAGAAGCGCACTCGGCAAATGTCGCGCTCGATAAAACAACTCTCGAGTTTCTAATGCGGCGCAAGCTGGAATCGCTCAGCGCACGCTTTGCTTCGCAACCGGACAATCTGGTTCGTATGAATGAACTGCTCCACGCACTGAAGATTGCGAAGGGAATGCCGTTCGTGGTGAATTTGTGGTCCGTGCAGAATCAGGTGTACGCCCTTCAGAATGGCTTGTACGCAACAAATCGGAAGGCTGCCGGACAAGGGGATAGCGGTGCATCGATCTGGATAAACGCTTATTCAGGGCTGTGCTCCGAGCTTAGTATGCGGCTGGCTTAGCCTCGAACGCATGGCAATCCTAAGACGCTGACGCTTTGAGAACCCTCCCGGTCGAACCTTTGCGTCGCGTTCTGTTCGGCCTGATGTAGTTCTTAGACCTGGATGTCGAGATGAATCTCCCTACCTGGTACGCTTCCTCAATTGGCGGGACTGAGGGGTTTGCTCCTATTTCGCCTGAGTGGTATTAGCGGCTGTAGTGCTGCTCGTCCTAATTGCCGCTACGCAAAATGATTTTCCACCTGCTGGCAGATGCACTGTTGGATGCCGTGCCGCGGATATCCAGCGGCAGGTCCAAGCCCGGCTTTGGAGACTCTACAAACGCAACCACCCTGGCGGACAATGTTTCAAATCCGGCATTACCGCGCGCAAGATAGCCAGCGCGGATCTTGCTCGGCTGAAGTGGTCATATAAGTAAGAAACCAACAACCATTTGAAGTCCCGGCACTCCGGTTCTTGCCTTCGAATTCTTTCGGAATAAAAAAAGGGCGTCAGCCGAAGCCGACGCCCATAAAAAGGACGAACTGAATTTGTAATTAGAAACTCAGCCGCAGCGCAATTTGAAATTGCCGCGCGGTCCCCAAACCGATCTGGTTCGAAACCGTCGAGCTCAAGTTCCCAAACGTACCTCCAGCCGCCGCTCTCGTGAAAGGCTGCCCCGGCTGAACCGAGTTCGTGGAAGTTAAGCTCGACGGCAGCCCCTGGTTGAGCCGGACGCTCCCCGGATTGGCGAAGTTCGTGTGGTTGGTAATGTTGTACGCTTCACCCCGCAGTTCCAGCTTCAATCGTTCCGTAAGGCTGAAGATCTTATTGACGGTAATGTCGAGCTGCGCGATGGCCGGTCCGGCCAGCGAGTTACGCGCTGAGTTGCCGAACGTCCCCGGTGCGGGAACACTAAATGCAGCCGGGTTGACGTATGAAAGCCCGGCGTTCGTAAGGATCGGATCGACCCCCGAGACCACATCTGGCCGGCGCACATTGCGGGAAGCCCCTCCGCCTAAGGTGTTGATGATCGCAGTTGAACCGGGCACTTGGCTGGAGTAAATCGCCCCGGTAGCATTGTTCCGCCAAACCACATCGGGACGTTGAATCAGAATGTCGATCGGTACCCCGGAACGCGCGTTGATAACGCCGCCAAGTTGCCAACCCCCGAAAATACTGTCCACCAGCCGATTCGAATTCGCGCCGAACCGGCGGCCCCTGCCATACGGAATTTCGTAGAGCGCATCCAGGTTGAAGCTCTGGCGGATATCGAAGTTGTTGTTGCCGTAATCGGCCCCGAAGTCAAACGGATTGCCGGCGGTATTCGCCTCGTTCGATCCGGCGGTGTTGCCAATGGAGTGCCCCCAGGTGTATTGCCCGCCCAGAGTCAGACCCTTCGAGTAGCGCCGGCTTAATCCGATCTGCAAAGCATTGTAGTGGTCGGTGCCGCCGCTGGTCTTGTAGTCGATTTCGGCAAACCGGCCGCCGAACTGGCGAGTTGCACTACCGGTGATCGGGTTTACCGAAGTGATCAGATTCGTGATACTCCGCAGGAATAGATTGCGCCCCTGGCTGCCAACATATGCCAGGGTAAGGGCAGTATTATCGGGCAGCTGTTGCTGTATCGAAAACGTGTAAGAAAGCACCCTTTCCGGAATCCGGTATCCTGCTCCATAGGCGCGCGGTTGAAAACCCAGACTTGGATTGTTAATGTCGTAATTCGCCCGGATCGCCGCCGTATCGATCGGATAGGCTAAACCCGGGGTGCTCCCAGCTGCCAGTGTCCGCCCAATCCGGTCGTTTGCTTCCGGCTGCAGTTGGTCCTCAGTTTGGCCGGGACCGTAGTAATAACCTGCGCCTGCGCGAAGAACGGTCTTGCCATTCGAAGCCATCGGAGACCAGGTAAATCCCAGCCGCGGCCCGAAGTTGGCTTTGGAACTCGCATACCATTCCTGGTCGTACCGCGGAATGATAGTTCCAGTCGGAATGTTGAAGAACACATTCTTATTGCGAGCTTCCGATAACGGTGTGTAGTATTCGTAGCGCAAGCCATAATTCATGGTGAAATTTGGCTTGATTCTCCACTCGTCCTGCGCGTAGCCGATGTAGTAGGTCTGCTGCAGCTTCGCGTTCCCCGAAAGGCCGGTAAACGGGCTCAGGTCGCTTAAGTCGCCGTTGTAAGCGACTTGACTCGGCTGATTATTCAGAAAGGCTGTCACTGACGGGAAGTTATAAGTGGCCCCGCCCAATTGATTGTTGTACAGCGTAATCGGCCGGAACTCCACGCCGAACTTCATATTGTGATTGCCCTTTACCCACGACAAATTATCAATGCCGGACAAAGAGTAGTTCGTGTACGGAGCGCCCCGTCCGTTGAAGTTACTCGATAAGCGGATAAGTCCCGTGGGAATCGCAATCGAGTTATTACCCGTCTGACCGGCGATTCCACTCAAAGCCGGGCCGCCGCCAATTACGATCGAAGCGGCTGAGATGTCGACTCCGCCGGTCGGACCAGCGACTCCCTCCACCCGCTCTTTCACCGAATTGACGCCGAACTTGGTTTCGTTGAGAATTGTCGGAGTCAGCGTCTGAGTCAGCGTGATCACGCCGTTTTGCGGAACCACCGTCTGCACATACTGGCTTTGCGTCGTGTTTTGCGTCTGTGACGAAAAGCCCTGGTCGCGGTAATAGCGGGCGTACAACTTAAGCCTCGAACTGATGTTGTAGTCGAACCGGATGCCGCCATAATCTTCGTTGATCAATCCAGGGCCCAAAACAATTACCTGGTTCACCAGCGGATCGGCGGTGGGAGTCGCTCCAGTCGGGAACGCGCCCAGCAGCGGCTGGATAGAAGGAACCGCCAGGCCACGCGCCAGAGGGCTTAACGTACCCTCGTTGAACGGAGCTTCCGTTCTCTGCCGCAGCCCTTCATAACTCCCGAAGAAAAACAATTTGTCTTTGATGATCTTGCCGCCCAGCGACCCGCCGTATTGATTCAAGCGCAGTTTGTCGGGAGAACCGCTAGTCGTAAAGAAGTTCCGTGCATCGAAGTAATTGTTGCGGACATATTCGAACAGAGCTCCGTGGAAATCGTTCGATCCCGACTTCGTGATCACGCTGATTTGCCCGCCCGTCCCGGTCCCGTACTCGGCCGGATAGTTGCTGCTGTCCACGCGAAACTCTTGTATGTTCTCCAGGCTGTTCTGCAGCCGGAAGTTCGAAGTCGTTTCCCCGTTCAAATTGCCGGGTGAAGCATCGATGATCGAAGTAGCCTCGATTCCGTCATAGCGGATAATGTTCTGCTGATTCGAGCGGCCGCTAAAGCGGATATTGTCATAAGTTCCAGCGCCGCTGTTCACCGCACCCGGCGTCAACAGATACATCTGCGAGACCTGCCGCCCATTCAAAGGCAGATCCTGCACTTCGCGCTGCGTGACGTTTACGCCGATTTTGACGTTGCTGCTGTCCACCGCGTCGATGGCGCCGCTCTCCACGTTCACCACCGCGGAAGCCGTGCTGACTAAAAGACTGATGGTCCGGCGGATATCCTGGCCCACCTGCAGGTTCAAACCCGTGGTTTTACTCTCCGCGAAACCCTGCTGAGTCGCAGTCAGCGTGTACATCGATGGGTCCAGCCCCGGAAAAGTGAAAGACCCGTCGCCGTTGGTCGTGCCTTGGCGCTCCGCGCTGGTCCTCTCGTTGATAACTGTGACCGTGGCGCCAGGAATTGTCGCGCCGGCCTGATCGGTGACTGTGCCACTAATCAAACCCGTGCTGGTTTGCGCAAAAGAAAAGCTGGACAACAAAAGTCCTAGCAAGACTGGTAGAACTGATTTCAAGAAAGTACCCTCGAAACCGAAGATACCGGAGCAGGCATTTCAAATGGATTACGAATCTTTGAATTCTGAATGACGCCAGTACTCTGGTAGATTCGCTAGGCAGCCCTACACCGGCAGGGCTGTCCGGTGTAAAGCAGAAGCTCAAACCGCACTGTAATCACCAGGACTTTACGGCCGTACGCTCATTGAGCCAAGCTGTAAAAATGATACGAAAGTTGTGGGCGATGTCGATGCTCGTGTTCATCCTGAATCAAATGACCTGACAGCGGTGTCTACGAGGCGCGTAAGCAAGCCGGATTCGATTAGTTCGTATCCTGCCAGACGTTCCTCAACCCGGCCCTGTCGTCTCCCGAATCCGCCGTAACATAATTGAAATGGCGGCTTTTCGGGTATGATTTTCGATAACATGCTTCACGTTCCGATCCTCTGCCTGCTTCTGCTTTCCGGCAATGTATCGGCATCGGCGCTCGACTCGCTGGAACAAGCCGTCGCGGCCCAGCCGGACAATCTCAAATTGGGAAGCGATTACCGGCAGGCTGCCATCCAAGAAGGCCAGTTCAACCGCTCCATCGACTTCTTTAAAAAGCTGGTCGACTTGCATCCGGGCTCCGCGAACGCCTACCTCAATCTCGGTTTCGCCTACGTTGATAAGATTCCGGCCTCCAGCATGTTCTCGCAGCTCAAGCTTGGTAAAGACGCGATCGCGGCCATCTCCAAATCGCTAGATCTGAAACCGAAATGGATCGGCTACTATGCGCGGGCGCAAGTATCGCTCTACTTCCCGAAGGTTTTCGGGAAGGCCAAATCCGCCTTGGACGATCTCGAAAATGCTCTCGCCTTGCAGGGCAGGCACGCCGAAGAACCCTATTATGTGAAGACCTATGTCTCCTTGGGAGACGCCGAGTGGAAGCTGGACAACTTAGAAAAGGCTCAAGCCATCTGGAAAGAAGGATTGCGTAAATTCCCGCAGGATCCGGCTTTGACCAGCCGCCTGAATGCTTCCGGCAAAGATCTCGAGCGGCTCATCGACGATGAGCTCGACCGCAATAAGAGAGCGAACACCGATCTGTCGCCTCTGCGCGAAAACTGAATGGCGGGTCGCGAGATCGATGCACCCGCTATGCTCGACACGCTGGAAGCGGCGCTCCACAGCAAGTCGTCCGAGTGGATCTTCTTCCGGGAGCTGCGGGTCGGAACCGGGCATCGCAATACTTCCTCTCAGCGTTTGGACGCGTTTGCCCTCAACTGCCTTCCCTATCTGGGAATGAAGCGGATCTGTTACGAACTGAAAGCCTCCCGCGCCGACTTTCTATGCGAGATCAACCGGCCACTGAAGCGGCGTTTGGGCATGCGCTTCTCGAATGAGTTTTACTTTGTTTCTCCGGCCGGCATGCTCTCGCCTCCGGAAATACCGGTGGAGTGCGGCTTAATAGAAATTGGAACGGCCGGGACGGAAGAATCGAGACGCTTGGTTCGCAGCCATAACGGCTTCTTCTATATTAATGCCGAAACTTCGATTTACCTGATGGTCAATGTGCCCGCCCCTTGGCGCGATACGCCCGGTCCCACGTGGCAGCTTGCGGCTTCCATGCTCCGGAATCAGGCGCGCCAAATCGAAGGTCGTCCGCCGCCCCTGCCGAAGCAGCAGAAGCTGGCGCTGGCATGATTTTCCTAAGGGCTTTCGATTGCGCTCTTGGCTTCGGTAAGCGTGTCTGAAGTGGGCAGCAGCTCATCGATCCGGGTCATCTGCAGCATTTTGCGAAGACTTGTGCTGGCTTCCACTAAACGGACCGGGCACCCCTTCTTTGCAGCCATGCTGTAGACCACCGTTAATTCGCCCAATCCGGAGCTGTCGGCCACCGTCACGCCACCCATCAGCAGCAGCAAACCCGACACCTTCCGGTCGCCGAGGGCGCGTTTCGCCGCATCCCGGACAGCGCCCAACGCCGGTCCAAGTGTCAACTGCCCGTTCAAATCGAGAACGGCGCAGCTGCCTTCCACTCGGGATGTGACGGTTAATGACAATTGAGAATTCCGGACCAGCGTCCTAGCAAGAACAGAACCATTATCCACTTGGTTATCGCAAGCAGGTGATTTATCCAATGTGTTCAAATGCAAGGGCCTGCCCAGCCCGTCATCCCACTCACCTTTCGAGCCCGGGATCCAGCGGAAATCGAGACCCACCGGGCGCTCGGCCCGCTTTTTTCCCGAGTCTACCGGTTTTGCGCCAGCGCTTGGCCCATCGCGTGCATTCCTATTCTGCGCGCGTCCTGAAAAATGCGGATGGTACTCGGAGGTCAATCCGCATTCACTCAGGGCGTGCAGTAGCTAGCTCACCAGACCGTTTTCTTGATTATGGCGCGCCTCGGAACCCATCGGACGCGCCTCTTTTTGAACTTCTGTTCTTGCGAACCCGCGTTCTTTTTAGAACGCCCTACTTCTGCGAGACTGCCTCAACTTTCGAAACCGTCTCTACTTTCTGCGGATGGTAAGTAGGGCTGACAAAAGCGTTCACCGGGCTTTCGCATCCGTCTTTCCCAATCGCCTTTACGCCCAGAACTACCTCGTCGATATTAACCTTGGGCAGCGTATAGCTGGTCACATTCCCAACCAGGATTTCGCGCTGCCACTCCGCGTCCGTCGTATCCCGCATCACCACGGCATACCCAGCCAAATCCGGTTCAGGATCGTCATTGTGCCAGGTAAGCACCGCATCGTAGCCCTTGCCTCGGCTCAACGGCGAAGCGAACGATCGCCCACCGCCCGGCGCGGACGTCCGGATCTCGGGCATCTTGGGCGCCTTGGCCAGATCCGCGATCGCCGCCGCGTTCGCTCTGGTTACCAGGGCCGTGTATTCGGGAGCGGTGTTGGCAAACGTGTCCGTCGCGGTGTGCTGATTCGAGTAGTTCTCCATCGGTGTGGTGATCCGGATTGCCGGGAAACCTTCGGCCGCGAACGGGCTGTGATCGCCGCCCCGCCCGAACCGGTCGTGCCGGAAGACCAGCCGGACATCGAACCCTGGTTGATAAATCGCATTCGTATTTTTTAGATAGCGCGCTAGTGAACGGGACGAAGAATCTTCCGGCCCGGCGGAGTAGACGTTCACATACTGATCGCTGGTCTCGCCATCGCCCTTGATATCGCTCCCGATGATGTCGTTGTTAAATAGCCCTTCAATAACTTCGTGGCGCGCTGCGGCCTCTTCGGCATAGAGACTGCTGCCCTGCAGGCCGTACTCTTCCGAAGCGAAAGCCACAAACACGATGCTCTTCGGAAACTTCTGCTGGCTCAGAACGCGCGCCAGTTCGAGTACCGCCGCCGTACCGCTGCCGTCGTCGGTCACTCCCGGCGCAATGGCTGCGACGGTCTTCTCGTTATCCAGTTGCCGCTTTCGGTCGGGCCCTTGCTTGAAAACCATGTTGAAGCTGTCGTAGTGCCCGCTCACCATGACATGGCGCTCGGGAGCTACCGTTCCAGGCAGCACCGCCACCACGTTCCAGATCTCGACGTCTTTAAACAATCGCTTCGCCGGATCGCCCTTCAATGTGTGCTTGTCGAAGGAGACCTGCAGGTTGGGGCTATAGCTCTTGAACTGCGCGGCAATCCATTCCCGCGCCGCGCCAATACCGTGGTTCGGATCATCCGTCGCGGAGTAGATGTTGCGCGTGCCGAAGCTCTCCAGCTTGCGCTGCGTCTCCGCAATCCGTTCAGCGGAGATTTGTTCCACCAGATGCTGAATGTCCTTGTTCGGTGTCTTCGCCGGAAGGCTGGCCGCGCAGGCAGTAATTGCAGATACGAGGCCCAGAGCGGACCGGAAACGAATTCTCATTTTTTATGCTATTCAGCCCGAATACAGATTGGTCTTTAAAAACTCGTTGCGGAACTTGCCATCGGGATCGAACTTTGCCGCGAGCTGCTTAAATTGCGGCAGCATGGCGTAAGCCGATTGTATCCGCGGCGGATCCATAGTAAAGAGCTTGGCCCAATGCGGCCGGGCGTTAAACGGAGCAAGCTTTTCCTCAATCATAGGCAGCAGCTTTCGCACCGCCGGCCACTCCGGCTTCCAGGTGAAATGCACGGTCATGGCCGCCCGCTGATAACAGGGGCTCATCCAGAGGTTGTCTGCATCGATAGTGCGCAGTTCGCTGATGAACAGATGCGGCGTAACCTGATCGCGCAACTGCTCCACCGCCAGAATCGCCTCGTACCCTTTCTCGCGCGGAACAAAGTACTCCGTTTGCAATTCCTGGCCGCTGCTGGGCGTGAAGTTCATGCGGAAATGCGGCAGGCGCTCATACCAGGGGCCAACGGTGCCCATTTGTTCGGTGCAGCTCTCGGCCGGATGCCCGGCCAGCGGGTGGAGCTTCTGTGTGGCCAGGTGCGCTCCGAAGAACTCGGGCTGCGCCTCCGCCGGTTCGCCCGCTTTCACGCGGCGCTTGATCCACACTTGGGTGGCACGGTGGTTCTGCCAGTCGGTAAACAGGCTGACGCTGTATCCGCTCCCGAAAATCTCGTCCAGATGATGTTCTAACTGTTCCAGCGGCAAATCTTGGTAAACCCACTGTTGCATCTGATATGTCGGCTGCACGTCGAGCGTGATGCTGGTCACAACGCCCATAGCGCCCAGGCCCACCACTGCGCCCATCAGCTGTTGCCCGTCGCGCTCTTTGGTCAAGGTAACCACCTCGCCATCGGCGTTCACCATTTCAAAGCCGGAGACCGCGGTGGAGAGATTGCCATTCTTAATTCCAGAACCGTGCGTGCCTGTGGAACAGGCGCCTACCACCGAGATATGCGGCAGAGACGCGAGATTATGCAGCGCATAGCCTTTCCCATCCAGATAGGGCGCTAACTGGCCGTAGGTGACGCCCGCGCCTACCGTGACGGTTTTTGATTTCTCATCTACCGCCATCTGGTTGAAGTGCTTCAGAGAGATTTGGTTCTGCTTGCTGTCGGCGATGCCATTGAAAGAGTGGCGCGCGCCCAAAGCCTTCAGCTTGCCGCAGTTCTCGACCACTTTACAAACTTCCTTTACGTTTTCGGGAACGTGCAGGTTATCGGTGCTGTATTGGTAATTTCCGGCCCAATTGGTCCGCTTGTCGCTGTCGTTCTCGCCGGCAACTAACCGGGACACCATACTTCCAGTCAACAGAGCGCCGGAAGCCTTCAAAAAATCTCGTTTGTCCATGTTCTCTCCGTTTCGGCCGTCTGGTTTGTGCCGCCTTCATTAGTCTATCGACACAGGGTCCCCTTTCAGGTGGAGCTGTCAATGGCTTGCTGGCAACCACTTCCACAAGCCAGTTCTTTCCTCATCGGCTACGGTTTATTGCCGTGCGGCGATCGACCACAATTCGGTGAAATTCATAACCGGCCTGATGAACTCGATTCCTTCTTGCGCGAAGCGCTCTGCTAGGTCGAGCATGGGTTGGTAGCTCGCCATCTGCTCGGCGGCCTCGACCGTTTCCCATGTGCTCGTATTATGCAGCGTCAACGTCTTGGCATCCGATCCAACATAGTAGTGAATCAGTCCTGGCAACTTCTCGATGCCCGGCCGCAATGTCGATTCGGCTTCGCGCATGAGAACCACCACGTGTTCAAAATTCGCCGGAGTTGCCCGCATAACGGAGATCCTGACTACCGGTTTCATTTCCATACACTATATCTGGGCACGAGCGTTTATGCGCGGCGTATTCCCTCCCACGATGAAAGTGCCCGGTTTCTTCAGGAATTAGCTTCTGTTAAAGTTTTCGCCGTGAAGCGGCTACTATCCGCCGAGGCCGGAGCGAACAATACTAGGGTTCGAAAGATGGGGATCACCGGACGGCAGTATGCTCGCATAAAGGACAGTCTGGCAGTGCAGTCCGGCAATGTCAGCCTGAGTAACCTTTAAGGCTGAACGCAATTGTGTATGTGGCTGAACAGGGTTGCAAGTGGCGCGGGCTGCCGAAGCGGTTCGGCTCCTGCCATACGATTTATATGTGCCTAAACCGTTAAGCCAAGCACGGGGTGCCGGACCGGGTTTTTGAGCAGTTGTAGGCCGGGCAACTGGTGCGCATCCGGGTCGAGGTAGCCCGGCCACGGCCACGATGCACCGCAAGGGTGGACGTTGCAGGGAGCTTTAGGCCCCCATGTTGGACTGCCTCCCGCTGCGGAAGGATCATGCTTACGAACCACTGGTGACGGAACTAGGCATGACCCCCGTGGTTCTGCCGAAGTCCAACAGACTGCTTTCGTAGGAGTACAGCCGGGCTCTTTACAAGAACCGCAACGATCGAACGCCTCTTCCGCAGATTGAAAGATTTCCGCCGCATGTTCACGCCGCTGAGAACGTTGTCGGCCGCTACTTCTCTCTCGAGACTTCGTAAACCCTACCCTGGCCTTCAGGAGCTTTACGCCGGCACGGATCTCCCGGATGTTCTCCCGGAGCTGTTTCATTCCCCTCGAATGCCGGAGACTTGGACGGTTGCTGATGCTGACTCTTCTGCCGCCCGGCTTGGTTAATGCTATCGGCACATGGTTCCATTCAGGTAAAAGACCACCGGCGCTGGATTGCTGCCGCTATAGTTTCCGTTGAAGCCGACGCCGCTTACACCAGCTCCTGCCGGAATGGAGTTGTTCCAGCTGGCATTGCTGAAGACTACGTTGGGGCCGCTGCTGACGGCGTTGGCATTCCAGGCCTGCGCAACGTTCTGGCCGGCTGCGAAGGTCCAGGTGAGCGTCCATCCATTTACTGCCGAGGCTCCGGTGTTGTGAATATTTATGCCTACGTTGAAGCCGGTATTCCACTGAGAGTTCACCACGTAATCGACATGGCAGGCTGCGCCCCCCGGGGCCGGGCTGAGAGTCGCTGCGCTGGCAACATTCGATTCCGGCGATTCGCCTCCCCCATTCGCCGCCGTCACGGCAAAAAAGTAACTGGTTCCGGTCGCTAGACCGTTGCTGGCGTAGCTTGCCCCATTTACGCCGCGCGCGATCGGGCCCGGAGAAGATGACAGGAAGTCGGCGGTCGTACCGCGATAAACGTTATAAGTCACTCCAGCCGTTGCACTAGCCCGCCAAGTGAGGCTGATGGAGGTCGCGGAAGTGGCCATAGCAGCCAAATCTCCCGGCGGAGCCGGAGCAGGCTGGGAAACACTGGCCTGGGTTGTGGCCGGCTTTACAGCGGAAGGGGAAGACGATCCCGCCGCATCGGAGGCGGTCACCGCGAAGTAGTACGTCGTGCTCGCTTGCAGCCCCGAAGCTGCGTAGGAATTCGATTCCGAACCGGTGCTGACAATATTTGCGGCGCTGACAGTGTTGTTGGCGTCGGTGCTCTGGTAAACGGTGTAGGTGACCATGCAGCCCGCGGGAGCCGGCGAAGCGGTCCATTGAAGTTCGATCCGGCTCGCGGAGGCGGCAGCCGCGCTCAATCCGGCCGGCGCGGCAGGCGCAGACGCACACGAAGGGGTTCCGCCCGCCAGCGTGGTTTGAATGGATGCCAGCGCCTGCTGTTTCGCCGCACTTGCCGGAGTGCTGCTGTAGTTCGAATCGAGCAGGCCATAGGAGTCTTCGCCATTCAGCGCCCAATACGTCCAACTGAGGTTCGCGTTTGCGTTCAGGAACGAAACCAGGCTCTGGAACCATTGGCCCTGCGATCCGGGAGCCGCGCTGGCGATATCGGCTGCGTTGTTCGGGGTCCCAAACTCGCCCACCCAGACCGGAGCAATGCCGTTCAGGCTCAGATAAGCCCAGTTTTTGGTCCAAACCGCTTTCAGGCTGTCGGCGGTGGTGCTTCCGTTGAACCAGCTCTGTCCGTATTCACGTGGACCATAGTCGTGCGCCGAATAGACCAGCTGCGTGGGGTTGCTAAGCCGCACCGGATACTGCTGCGCTCCCTGCAGGTTGCCGCCCCACCAATCGCAACTCCCGTTGAAGCAATCGGTGCCTTCCACAAAAATCAGCCAGTTCGGGTTAGCGGCCAGTACCGCGTTGCCTCCACGTTCGGCAGCCAGCCTCCAGTCATTCGCCGGAGAGCCGCAGCCCCAACACGCGCCGCCGCTGGTCGCGTTGTGCGGCTCGTTTCGCAGGTCAGCGCCGATCACGGCGGTGTTCCCTTTGTAGCGCGCGGCCAGCGCCGTCCAATCGTCGATCCATTTCTGCTCGGTATACTGCCCGGCATACCACAAACCATTCGCTTGCGCGCTGTTGCCCGCTTCAGACCGGTGATTATCGAGGACAATGCGCAGGCCAATCTGTCCGGCGTAGGCGATGATCTTGTCCATGATCTCCAGGGAGTTCTGGTTTTTCAGGTCGCTATTGATCGCTCCGCCGCTCCCGTTGAAGCTGATATTGGAGGGCACGATGGGGTTCTCCACCATCTGATTCGAGAACGGCAGGCGGATGGTGTTATAGCCATTCGAGCGGACAGCATTCAGAATCGCCTTGTAATCCTGCGCCCAGAGCCCGTGCGCCACTTCGTCGGTGGTCTCAAAACCGTACCAGTTCACGCCCGCAATGCGCACGGTCTGATTGTTCGAATCCACAATCCGGTTTCCCGACGTATGCCAGTATCCGGAGCCTTGGGCCAGCGCCACGGTAGCCAAGCTCGCGGTCAAAACGGACCAGCGGCTTAGGATTGCAATCCAGTTCATATACGATCTCTCTCCTTCGTTCGCGCTTATACATCTATAAGCGGCAAAAGACCTAGTGTGAATGCAAATCTGCTTAAAGTATAGTTTCTGAGGTACTGTTTCGCCATGCATTCGCCTTAAATGGGGACAGACCCCCCTTTTCTAAACTCAAAAGCCTGGCAAGCATCTCCGATCTTTCCGTAAGCCACCCCTCGGCCTGGATAGCAGCAAATTTTGGTATTCCAATTGCCCGACCGACTACCGAAGGCAGGCTCAACTCACATGGCGAACTGGACAGAAGCGGATTTGAATCAGCACTGGAACACTGCAATGCAACACGGGTGGATATCGTTTTTCGAGAACGCATCCCGTTCTCTGGACCTTGCAGTGGAACTCCTGCTCGGAATAGCAAGCCGGGAAACCAACACGAGCAACATCAAGGGCGATTTTCGCGGCGGCATCTATCACGGGTATGGGATTATGCAGGTCGACATAGGGACCGACCCTGAGTTCTGCCGTACTTGGACTATGGATCAGGTAAAACCGTCGATTGATCGCGGCGCAAAGATACTGGCGGGCAAACGAACGTACTTACTTCAGAACGGAGTTTCGGACCTTCGGGCGATTGCGGCGGCTTACAACACTGGCGAGGGCAAAGTTCTCCGGTCTATCCGATCGGGACGTGATCCCGATCGAACCACCACTGGCGGCGATTACGGCCGCGACGTCCTCGCCAGAATGAGTATCTTCACTAAGCTGCGCTCGGCCGCTCAAACACCCGCGACTACAACCTGAAGACAATGGATAACAGCGTTATCCGGGAGATGAGCTTAACAGCGCTTCGTTAAGCATCCGCGCCCGGCGCACACCGGCCTTTGCCCATTCATCGCGCACTACCGGCTTCATCGAATGGATTGTAAAGCGTATCGATTTTTTTCCGGAAATCCGCAATCTCCGGCGGAGCTTCCTTGCAGCCATGGGGAAAGATACTGGGTCCGTCGGAATATGTAGCTTCCGTAGATATCCTGCTGCGCCAGTTCAAGCGCTTGCTTCTCCGGACCCAGCGCCTTCAAAGAATGTTCCATGTTGGCCGACCGACCCACCGCGCTTCCGTTCAGTGCCCGGACCATCTCACCATCCATTGCGCGCGTGGATACTCTTTGCCTCTCCCACCGCCGGGTCGAGCTCTTCACAGTTGCCGCCCAAATCAGCGTCCGGGATGACCTTCAGCCGCCAGGCGTGCCATCACACGGCGCCCCGTCTCCCACCAGCCAAACAGCGGAGAACTAACCAGAAAACAACAACTGAGAGCCAGCAATCGAGAACGGCAAAACGTCAAAATCCCCGCAGAATAGGGACAGACCCTCTTCTTTAGCTCTCTTTTTTAGCTAGGCTCTCTTTTTTAGCTCCCGCCGATTTTCCCAATCACAACCTATTTGCTTATTGCTTTCAACAACATAGCTCCAAACGCTTTTTCCGGCATGGTATTGTTTTGGCCAGTTATGACCCATTCTGCTTCCCCCGCGCAGTGCGCGGCCAATCGCGCGAACTCGAAATTGTCCACCGGTCCAAAGACCGAAGAAGGCAAGGAAATCTCCAGCCAGAACCGTCGCACCTACGGCTTCAATGGCGGCTTCGTCCTGCTTGCTGATGAAGATGTCGACCAGTACCATGACCTCGTGGGAGATCTGATGAACGCGCACCAGCCCGCCAACGAGATGGAAAAGCTGCTGGTCATCAAGCTAGTCCAGCACCATTGGCTCGTTCAGCGCGCGCTCTCCTACCAAACCGGCGCTTTTGACCACGAGTCTATTAGCGGCCTCGAACACCAGCTCGCCTTGTTCCTGCGTTACCAGGGGCAGCACGAACGCGCCTTCAACAAAACCCTAGCCCAACTGCAGCAGATGCAGAAGGAGCGCAAGGCCGAGGACGATTCCCTCCGCGCGGCCAAGCTGCAGGCTCTGGCCATGGACGCAGAGTACAAGTTCAAACGCTCGGAACTCCTGGAACTGCGCACCATCGAGCTCCGCAACAAAATGACAAAGCAAGCCGAATCAAGCACTTCCAGTAAAATTGGCTTCGAACCGCAAACCGCCGCAAGTCAGCAGAAAATAACTCCATTGGAGCAACCCGCCGCCGCGTAGCCCGCTCATTCTGAGAACCAAAAGAGGGACAGACCCGCTAAAACGTTTCGTTCAGGATCCGTGCCAGGCGCAAACCAGCCTTCGCAAGCTGATCGCGGACGACCGGCTTCATCGAATCGATGTAGAGCAGTTCGATCTGGGGCTTTGAAGCTTGCAATCTCCGGCGGAGCTTCCTTGCAGCCATGGGGGAAAGTGACCGGTTCCACCGGTATGTGCAGTTTTCCGTAAATGTCCTGCTGCGCCAGCTCATGGGACTCCCAAGCCCAATCGTCGGGAGTGCCCGCGCTCATTCGGCTTGCTTCTCCGGACCGAGCGCCTTCAAATATGTCTCAATGTTGGCCGCCAGGCTCACGGCGCTTCCGTTCAGTGCCCGAACCATCTCGCCGTCCCATAGAGAATGGATGTTCTTCGCGTCTCCGATTGGCGGGTCGAGCTGTTCGCAGTTGCCGCCCAAATCGGCGTCCGATATGGCGTGCAGCGGCTGGTTGATATCACCCGCGAAATGCACGACGAAACGTAGGGCATCGGCTTCGCTCCACCTGCCGTTCGCCCGCTGGGCCGCCAACTGTAATGAGAAGCTGAAAAGTTTCGCGGTCACGCAATCGCCGCCCTCGCAGCGCAAAGGGATATCGGCTTTCGAGTCCTGCAAAGCCAAATCGATGTAAGGCCAAGGCCCGGTCCGGGTGTCCGCTTCACCTCGTCGGCCCAGGTCGAAGCCTCAGCGAGCGCATCGGCAACCGCTCGCGGCGTGGTGCCTGGGACTCCCAGAACGCGGGCGATCTGGATACGCGCAGTGGGAGTCAAATGGTCGGCCGCCAGCCGCGCTACCACGCGGTGCCCCGTCTCCTATCAACCAAACAGCGGAGAACTAACCAAAAAACAACAACTTAGAGCCAGCCATCGAGAATGGCAAACCATCAAAACCCCCACGAAATGGGGACAGACCCCAATCCAAATCTACCGCAAAATGGGGACAGACCCCATTTTCCCAGGAAATCTTAGTAATAACCGCTAAGGTAATTGCATTCTAATACACTAAGGTATAGACTTTGTACATGGACTTTAATCGGCTGACGGAAAAATCTCAGGAAGCCATCCGGCAGGCGCAATCTCTGGCAATCGCTCATGGCAATCAGCAGGTCGACGTCGAACATCTGCTCCTGGCAATGCTGGAGCAGGAGGGCGGACTTGCGCCGTCCATTCTGTTGCGGGCGGATGTGCCGCCGGAAACCGTTCATCGACGTCTTCAAGTGGAAATAGACCGCCTGCCCAAGGTAAGCGGCTCGGCGACACGGCCCGATCAGGTATACGTCACCAGCCGCCTGAACTCGCTGTTTGCCACTGCGGAGGAGCAGGCGAAGCGCCTCAAAGACGAGTACGTTTCCATTGAGCACCTGCTGCTGGCTACGGCTGACGACAAAGGTGCCGCCGGAAAAGTATTGCGGGAAAGCGGCTTAACCCGTGATCGCCTGATGAAGGCGCTGGTGCAGGTCCGCGGCAACCAGCGCGTCACCACCCAGAACCCGGAGGCCAGCTACGAAGCCTTGCAGAAGTACGGCCGCGACCTCACCGAAGCCGCTTCCAAGGGCAAGCTCGATCCGGTGATCGGCCGCGACGAGGAGATCCGCCGCGTCATCCAGGTTCTCTCGAGACGCACCAAGAATAACCCGGTCCTAATAGGAGAGCCCGGCGTCGGCAAAACCGCCATCGCAGAAGGTCTGGCGCAGCGCATTGTCCGCGGCGACGTCCCCGAAGGCCTGAAAGATAAGCAGGTCGTGTCGCTCGACATGGGCGCTCTCATCGCCGGCGCCAAGTTCCGAGGCGAATTCGAAGAGCGCCTCAAAGCCGTCCTGAAGGAGGTCCAATCGTCGGAAGGCCGCATTATTCTCTTCATAGACGAACTGCACACCGTCGTCGGCGCGGGCAAGGCAGAAGGCGCGATGGATGCCGGTAACCTGTTGAAGCCCATGCTCGCCCGCGGCGAACTTCATTGCATCGGCGCGACCACGCTCGACGAATACCGGAAATACATCGAAAAAGACGCGGCTCTCGAGCGCCGTTTTCAAACCGTCCTGGTCGACCAACCGACCGTCGAAGACACAATTTCCATTCTGCGCGGCTTGCGCGAGCGCTACGAACTCCACCATGGCGTACGCATCAAAGACACTTCGCTGGTCGCCGCGGCGGTGCTGTCAAACCGCTATATCACCGACCGCTTTCTTCCCGACAAAGCCATCGATCTGATGGACGAAGCAGCGGCCAAGCTCCGGACTGAGATCGATTCCATGCCCAGCGAGCTCGACGAAATTCTGCGGCGCACCATGCAGCTCGAAATCGAGCGCGAGGCGCTTAAGAAGGAAACCGACTCGGTTTCGAAAGACCGTCTCGCCCGTATCGAAAAGGAATTGGCGGAATTGAAGACCCAGTCGTCCGCCCTCCAAGCGCAATGGCAGACGGAGAAAGAAGCCGTCCAGCGCGTTCGTTCCCTGCGCGAACAGCTCGATCAGGTAAAGGTCGAGATCGCCCAGGCCGAACGGGCCTATGACCTCAATAAAGCGGCCGAGTTGAAGTACGGTAAGCTGACCGGACTCGAGCAGCAGTACCAGGCTGAGCAGAAACGCGATGTCGAACGCCGTCTCCTGAAGGAAGAGGTCGACGAAGAAGATATTGCCGAAGTCGTCAGCCGCTGGACGGGCGTTCCCGTCTCCAAGCTGCTTGAAGGCGAGATGAAAAAGCTTTTGGCGCTCGAGGACGATCTGCATCAGCGCGTCATTGGCCAGGACGAAGCCGTTCTGGCGGTGGCCGAGGCTGTATTGCGGGCGCGCTCGGGTTTGAAAGATCCCAATCGTCCCATCGGCAGCTTCTTGTTTCTAGGTCCCACCGGCGTCGGCAAAACCGAACTAGCGCGCGCACTCGCGGAATTTCTGTTCGACGACGAGCGCGCCATGGTCCGCATCGATATGTCCGAGTACCAGGAAAAGCACTCGGTCTCGCGCTTAATCGGAGCGCCTCCCGGCTACGTCGGCTATGACGAAGGCGGACAGTTGACCGAGGCAATCCGCCGCCGTCCCTATTCAGTGGTCCTCTTCGACGAGATCGAAAAGGCTCATCACGACGTCTTCAACGCCTTGCTGCAGTTGCTCGACGACGGGCGGCTCACCGACGGCCAGGGACGCACGGTCGACTTCAAGAACGTCATCGTTATTCTCACCTCTAATATTGGAAGCCATCGGATTCTCGAATATCGCGGAGCTTTCGAGGGCGAAGATTACCGGCGCATGAAGGATGCCGTGCTGGATGAACTGCGGCAGGGCTTCCGGCCTGAATTTCTGAACCGCCTGGACGAGATCATCGTCTTCCACGCTTTATCGGAAGAACACCTCGAGCGGATTGTCGAAATCCAGCTGGCAGGTCTGCGGGCCAGGCTCGAAGAGCGCAAGATTAGCCTGAAGCTTACCGATGAAGCCCGGACCAGGCTGGTTAAAAGTGGCTTCGATCCGCAATATGGCGCTCGCCCCTTGAAGCGGGCCATTCAGCGGGAGATCGAAACACCCCTTGCCAGGAAGATCATCGCGGGCGAAATCCGGGATGGCCAGACCATTCTGGTCGAAGCCGGCCCGGAGAATACTCCGCTACGCTTCCGGACGGAAGAAGCATTCGCGACCGTCTCCGGTTCAAATGCATCCTGAAAGGGAATCGAAATACGGAATAGTACGTCAAATGAAATGAACGGCGGATTCGGAACACAAAGCCGGCCGCTTTCGGGCTCTTAAACGGGCTCGAGTGAGAGAGAAAGGAATTTTAAGAGGTACATGGCTAACTTAGTCCAATTTCGCCGCTCGACAGCGATTCTAACGCTGGTGGCGGCATCCATAGGCGGCGGCCTGATCGCTGCCTTCGCGGTGGCGACGCATGAAAACGCGCCCGTAGTTTCCGTAGCGCGAGCAGACACTAGCACGCAGAAGATCAGCTCGCTGTCTAACTCCTTCGCCGACATGATCGAAAAAGCTTCTCCGGCGGTGGTGAAGATCAGTTCCACCCGGATCGTCAAGGCATCCGAGCAAAAAGGCAACAATCCACTTGCCCAGGACCCATTTTTTCAGCGGTTTTTCGGTGGACCCAACGGTGGAGCCCGGCCGCAAGACCAGCGCGAGCGCGGCCTTGGATCAGGCGTCATTATCACTAATGACGGCTATATCTTGACTAACAATCACGTTATCGATAAAGCCAGCAGCTTGAAGGTAGAACTCTCCGATGGCCGGGTCTTTACTGGGAAGGCGATCGGGGCCGACTCGCAAACCGACGTGGCTGTCGTGAAAATCGACGCTTCGAAGCTCCCCACCTTATCGTTCGCCGATTCCAACTCGGCGCGAGTCGGCGATCTCTGTTTTGCCATCGGCAATCCCTTCGGCCAGGATCACACCGTCACCATGGGTATCGTAAGCGCCAAAGGCCGCGCGCTGGAGAAAAACACCTACCTGCAGAATTTCATCCAGACCGATGCTGCTATCAACCCGGGTAATTCGGGCGGTGCGCTGATCAATGCTCACGGCGATTTGATCGGTATGAATACCGCGATCTTGTCCGGTGGTTCCAGCTTCGGAGGGGAGGGTGGAAATATTGGGATCGGTTTTGCGGTTCCTTCCAACATGGCGAAGAATGTAGCCGATCAATTAATGAAAAGCGGCAAGGTTTCGCGCGGTTACATGGGTGTCACGCTGCAGAATATTACACCCGAAAGCGCTCCTCTATTCGGTCTCAAGGATTCCAAAGGCGCGGTTGTGGGCGATGTGAACGCGGATGCGCCAGGTGCCAAAGCTGGTCTCAAATCTGGCGATGTAATTACCGCTATCGACGGCACGCCGGTAAATGGCTCGGACGATTTGACCATGGACGTTGTTGCTCACAAGCCCGGCGACACGGTAACTCTGGACGTGATGCGTAACGGCAGCCCAATGAAGGTGAAGGTTCCATTAGGCCAACGCCCCAGCGGCATCGATTGGGACAAGAACGGCAAAAACGGATCCAACGACAACGAACAGGGCGACGACAACAGCCCCGCCGGAGCCGCTAGTGCCCGCGGAATTAGCGTCGAAGCTCTCACTTCCGCAACCGCACAGCAAGTCGGCGTAGATCCAGGCACCAAAGGCGTGGTCATCACTAATGTCGATCAGAGCAGTTCTTCCGCGGACGCTCCCTTATCGCGCGGAATGATCATTACTGCGGTAAACCGCAAGCCCGTAACTAGCACCGCTGACTTCAAGCGCCTCATGGCCGCTGAAGAAGGCAAGGCTGTGCTGCTGACCATCAACGCCCAGGGCCACGTCGCCTTCATTCCGGTACAACCGAAGTAAACGCTAGTACTTGTCCTGGTAGTTGCAGCCCGGAATAGAACCTCCGCTATTCCGGGCTTTTTTAGCCTCTAAATTAGTTGAGTCATTAACACGCAGGTAATCGCAGCTTCCCGCTCGATGCCTGCATCGAAGGGATAGAGAATTTCATGGCCACTCAAGACATCAAAGTTCTACCGATTCTTCCATTAAAGAACACCATCCTGTTTCCCGGCTTGATGCTTCCGCTGTCGGTCGGCAGGGATGCTTCCCTGAAAGCCGTTACGGCTGCTTTGCAGACCGAAGAAAAAGAAGTCATTCTGATCGCCCAGCGGGATCCACAAGTGGACGCGCCGGAGCAGGATGATCTCTACACCATCGGAACGAAGGCCGTCATCCGGAAATCGTCGCGGCCAGGTGAAGGCTTGCTCGAGATTCTGGTTCTCGGCGGAGAGCGCGTCGTAGTGGTCAAGGTAGAGAGCGTAGAGGCAGGAGACGGCGAGTCCTATTTAATCGCTAAGTACCGTCCGCTGCCCCAGCCGGAAGACGGCGGTTCCGAGGTCGAAGCCTTATCCGGCGCTTTGCTGGACCTCGCGGCCAAGGCGATTTCGTTGGCGCAACCGCAGTCTGCGGCCGAATTGACGCGCATGCTCGCCGGTCATGACGATCCGCTGCAGGTAGCCTATTTGCTGGCGAGTATTTTCAGCTTGGATGTCGCCCGCGAACAGAAGCTGCTCGAAGCCGAAACTCGCGTCGACGCCCTAAGGCTGATTCATTCGTTTCTTTCACATGAGCTGCAGGTTTTGGAGCTGCGTCAGAAAATCTCGTCCACTGCGCACAGCGAAATGTCGAAAGAACAGCGGGAATATTTGCTGCGCCAGCAGTTGCGGGCCATCCAGCAGGAACTGGGCGACAAAGATGGCGATAAGGCCGAGATCGAGATGCTGCGGGAACGCTACAGCAAGCTCGAACTTCCCGCCGAAGCCAAAAAGGAATTCGAGCGGGAAATGGCGCGGCTCGAGAGATTGCCTGCCGGTGCGCCTGACTTCCACGTAACCCGGACCTATCTGGAGTTTGTCCTCGATCTTCCATGGAACACCATGACGGAAGACAACCTCGATCTCGCCCACGCCCGTAAGATTCTGGACGAGGATCACTTCGGCCTGAAAGAAGTTAAGGAGCGCATCCTCGAGCAACTTAGTGTTCTGAAGCGCAATCCTGAAGCGAAAGCGCCGATTCTGTGCTTGGTCGGTGCGCCGGGCGTCGGTAAAACTTCCTTGGGGCAATCGATCGCCCGTGCTCTGGGCCGTAAATTCGAACGCTTCAGTTTAGGCGGAATGCACGACGAGGCGGAATTGCGCGGTCATCGCCGGACCTACATTGGCGCCATGGCTGGCCGCTTGATGCAGTCTATGCGCCGGGCCGGCGCCTTGAATTCTGTGATCTTGCTGGACGAAGTCGACAAGTTGGGCCGCGATTTCCGGGGCGATCCGGCGGCTGCGCTGCTAGAAGTGCTCGATCCGGAGCAGAATAAGACCTTCCGGGACAACTACCTCGATATGGCCTTCGATCTGTCGAAGGTGCTGTTCATCACTACTGCCAATTCGCTCGATACCGTGCCTCAGCCTCTGCTGGACCGCATGGAAATTCTGCGGCTCTCCGGCTACAGCGAGGAAGAGAAGACCAGCATCGCCCGGCGTTATCTGATCCCGAAGCAGTTCAAAGCCACCGCCTTGACCGCTGAGCAGATTGAAATCACCGACGAGGCCCTAACTGGAATCATCAGCGGTTACACCCGCGAAGCCGGTCTGCGCCGCCTGGAGCGGGCTATCGCGAAAGTCGCCCGCAAAGTTACTTTGCAAATCGAAACCGGCGAAGCGCAGCGCGTCGTCGTCACCCCGGAGACGCTGGGTGATCTGCTCGGGCCTGAAATCTTTTCGCCGGAGCAGATGCGCAAGACTGTTCCCCCGGGTGTGGTTACCGGCTTGGCCTGGACCGAAGCTGGCGGCGACGTTCTCTACATTGAGAGTGCACTGCTGCCGGAAGGCAAGTCCCTGACCATGACCGGCCAATTGGGCGATGTCATGCAGGAGTCGGCCAAAATCGCCCAAAGTTACATTTGGGCCCATGCAGCCGATTTAGGCATCGATCCCGACAACATCAAAAACAACGGGGTCCATGTACACGTGCCCGCTGGCGCGATCCCTAAAGATGGTCCATCGGCTGGCGTCACCATGACCTCTGCTTTGACGTCGCTCTACACAGGACTGCCGGCGCGCAGCGATGTCGCTATGACCGGTGAAGTAACGCTCGCCGGACTGGTCCTCCCCATCGGCGGCGTCAAGGAGAAAGTACTGGCGGCTAGAAGAGCCGGTATCCGCCGCGTCATCCTGCCGCAAGGCAACAAGAAGGATCTGCGCGATCTCCCGGATCACGTCCGCCAGGAAATGCAGTTCCACTTCGCCGAACGGGTGGAGGATGTCCTCTCCATCGTCATTCCCGGCTTGCAAGTGAACTCGCTAGCCAAAGCAAGCTAAAACAATCTGCCCGGCCTCCGTCAGGAAGCCGGGCGTCTTTTACGTCCAAAAACCGGGACAGACCCTCCAACCGGGACAGACCCTCAACTTGCGTTAGTAATTCTTATTCCTGGCGGTAATTCGGCGCTTCCTTGGTGATAATGACATCGTGCACATGGCTTTCGCGCAGGCCCGCCACAGTAACTCGCAGGAATTTCGCGCGTTCCTGCAGTTCCTTGATACTCCGGCATCCGCAGTAGCCCATGCCTGATCGCAAACCGCCTACCAATTGGTAAACGAGTTCTGCCACTAAACCCTTGAAAGGGACGCGGCCCTCGATGCCTTCCGGAACCAGTTTCCCGTTTGCCGCCTGCGAGTAGCGGTCCGAATTGCCGGGCAGTGCCCCCATAGAGCCCATGCCGCGATAGGTCTTGAACGTCCGGCCCTGATAAAGAATGGTCTCGCCCGGGCTTTCTTCGGTACCGGCCAGCATGCTTCCCATCATCACCGAATCCGCGCCGGCCGCAATGGCCTTGGTAATGTCTCCCGAATACTTGATACCCCCATCCGCGATCAGGGGAACCCCAGCATCGCGAGTCGCTCGGGAGCATTCCGCAATCGCGGTAATCTGCGGTACTCCCGCGCCGCTGACCACGCGCGTGGTGCAGATGGAGCCCGGGCCGATGCCCACCTTGATGCCATCCGCGCCCAGGCGGATCAGGTCGCGCGCGCCTTCGAAGGAAGCCACGTTGCCCGCCAGCACCTGAACTTGGGGAATGCTCTGTTTTATGGTCTTAATAGCGTCCATGACGCGCTGACTGTGTCCATGCGCTGAGTCGATGGCGATCACGTCCACTTTCTTGGCCGTCAGTTCCTGGGCGCGCTCGAGAAAATCGCCGGTTGCGCCGATAGCCGCTGCCACCCGCAGGCGTCCTTGCGAATCCTTGGCCGCGTTTGGATACTTCAGCTTCTTTTGAATGTCCTTGACGGTAATCAGGCCTTTCAGAACGTAGTTGTCGTCCACCACCAGCAGCTTCTCCACGCGATGGCGATGCAGAATCTCCTGCGCTTCGCTCAACGTGGTTCCCACCGGCACGGTAATGAGGTTCTTCTTGGTCATCACCTCGGAAATCGGCAGGTCATAACGGCTCTCGAAGCGCAGATCGCGATTGGTCAGAATGCCGACAAGTTTGCCGTTGCTGGTGACCGGCACGCCCGAGATGCGGAAGCGGCTCATCAACTCCAGCGCTTCCGATATCTTGCGTTCCGGTTCAATCGTCACCGGGTCCACGATCATGCCGCTTTCGCTGCGTTTCACGCGATCCACTTCTTCAGCCTGCCGGTCGATGGGCATGTTGCGGTGGATAATGCCGATGCCACCTTGCTGGGCCAGCGCAATCGCCATGTGGGACTCCGTTACTGTGTCCATAGCGGCGCTGATGATTGGGATTTGCAGCTGTACTTGCGGAGTAAGCCAGGTATTCGTATCAGCGTCAGCCGGCGCAAGATTACTGTGCGCGGGCTGCAGCAGGACGTCGTCAAACGTAAGCCCTTCTGGAATTACCTCAGGAATCATGCAGAGTACCTTAATGCTAACAAGCGGAGGCCTCTGGCAAGCATCCTAGCGGCCCCCGGCCGTTATACTGATCAACGGTGAGCTCTAACGGACCGGCACACAACGGACCCGCGTCGTCGCGCCCGAAACTAGGTGCAGGTTCGCCCGGCCCCGGCGCGCACGACGAGACGCTGGCTGCCAAAATGAAGATCGGCCGCTACCAGATTCTGGAGCAGCTCGGCCGCGGCGCGATGGGCATCGTCTATAAGGCTTACGATCCTACCATCGCCCGCACGGTGGCAATAAAAGCGATTCGCCTGGGCGAGTTCGCAGACGTGGAAGAACGCCACCGCGTACAAGAACGCATCTTGCGGGAAGCGCAGTCGGCCGGTCTGCTGTCCCATCCCTCCATCGTCACCATCTACGACGTTCTGGAGCAAGAGGATAGCGCCTACATCTTTATGGAGTTCGTGCGCGGCCGGTCGCTGGACAACCTGCTGCGAGACAGCCATCTGCCGCCGGTTTCAGAACTCCTTCGGTATCTGCTGCAAGTGGCCGACGCGCTCGATTCGGCGCATCGCCGGGGCGTCATTCATCGCGACATCAAGCCGGGCAACATCATACTCGCGGAACCCGAAGGCAGCGGTGAAAAGCGCGCCAAAGTCGCCGATTTCGGCGTGGCTAAATTCATTTCGCAGGACACCACTCACAGCGGAACCATGATGGGCACCCCCGCCTACATGTCACCCGAGCAGATACAGGGATTAATCTCCGATGGCCGGTCCGATCAGTTTTCCCTGGCCGTGGTGATCTACGAATTGCTCACGGGCGTGAAGCCCTTCGCCGGGGACGGGCTGCCGACGCTGTTCTACCAGATTTGCAAAGTGGAGCCGAAGCCGGCTCACGAGTTCAATACCGCTTTGCCGGAAGCTGTCAGCCGGGTGCTGGGCCGGGCGCTGTCGAAGGAGTCCGCCGCACGGTTTGTCAGCTGTTCCGCTTTTGTCGGCGCACTGGAAGATGCTTTTGTGAATCAAGCGCCCGTTTTGGGTACGCCGGCTGGAGCTGGAAATCCGGTTCTCACCGGGGGCCCGGGTGAAGGATTCGCACCCGCCGCACGGCCGGATGTACCGGTGTTCGTGCCTGCTTCGCGCCGGCTCCCGGATGCCGGCGATTCCCGATCCGAATCCCTGATGGGTTCCTTGTTGGGTTCGCTGCTTGATCCACGGATGCGCGTGAATCTCGCTCTCGTTGTCGCGGTCTGCATTGGCATCATTCTGGCCATAACGCTGCGGCACAAGGGCGGCACGCCTTCCTCGCCTGTTACGAACGGACAATCGAAAGCCGAGCCGGCGAAAACGGAAGCAGCCCCTTCGCCCTCGGGAAAAGCAACTCCGCCAGCCCAACCAACGCAGCTTCCGCCCTCCGGCGCTCAGGGCGAACCGGCCCTTGCGCCGCCCGCGGCTTCGGTCAGCGACGCAACCATCCTCTCCAACCCTCCCGGATCGCAAGTGGTCATCGACGATCGCGAAACCACTTCATGCATTGCGCCCTGTACTTTACCGCTGCCCCGCGGCCGGCACACGCTAACCGCTTCGCACGACGGCTACAACCTGGCGCGCAAAGTTTTCAATGTTCCCGAAGAGATCTTGGTGAACGTCACGCTCCGGAAGAAAGAGGGCATTCTCTTTCTTAAGAGCGATCCGGCCGGTTCGGATGTGTTCGTCGATGGCAAGAACTACGGAAAGACGCCGGTTACCCTTAAACTCTCCGCCGGAGAGCACGAGTTTTTGCTGGTCAACGGCGAGAGCCGCCACAAGGAAATGATCAGCATCGAGAATGACGGCATTGAATCGCGCACCTTCCGCTGGTAGCTATCCCTTCAGGAAATCGCGGTAAGCCGGATATCCGGGAATGCTGGCGGCGTTTTTGACTGCATTTTGAATTGCGAGCGCCATGCACTCCGCTCCCAGGCTTCCGATCACCGTGAAATCGATTTGCGTTTGCATTTCGCCGGTGGCGGCCGCAAAGATCGTGTCACCGTCGGCCGCGGTATGGACCGGGTTTATGGAGCGCGCGAATCCGTCATGCGCCATCTGCGCCATTTTGTTGGCTTGAACTTTCGTCAGCTGCGCGTTCGTAGCGACCAAGGCGACCGTGGAGTTTGCGCCATGCTGCGATTTTGCCGTCTCGCCTCGCAGCATCGCGCTAACGGAATTGCGCAGGCCTTTGCCATCCGGGGAGCGAGCACCGGCCAGAATAGCTCCACTGCGGTGATCGACAATATCGCCGACCGCATTTACGACCGCCAGAGCCGCGACGATGACACCGGAATCCGGGAGGTGGATGCTGGCGCTGCCGGTGCCGCCTTTCATAGCAAAATCGCGTCCAAAAAGTTTGCCGACGGTTGCGCCGGCGCCTGCGCCTACGTTGCCCTGCGGCACCGGTTGCGTGGATGCCGATCTGCAAGCCCGATAGCCCGCATCCGCGTCGGGGCGGATCTTGTTGTCACCTACGTTCAGATCAAAAATGATGGCAGCCGGCACGATAGGCACCACCAGCGGACCGACGCGATAACCGATCTGGTGCTCATCAAGGAATCGCATCACGCCCGAAGCCGCATCCAACCCGAACGCGCTGCCGCCGGACAACACGATGGCGTTCACGGCCTGTACGGTGTTCAGCGGATGCAGTAGATCGGTTTCGCGCGTCCCCGGGGCGGAGCCGCGCACGTCAACTCCCGCGACCGCCGGCTTATCGAAGAGGACTACAGTGCATCCGGTGGGTCGGCGGTCGCTGGTGAAATGGCCTACCCGCAAGCCGCTAATATCGGTGAGGGTGCCGTTATGCTCGAGAGGAACTTCGGATGCGAGCGTCAAGCTGGCTGCTGAAGTCGTTTGCATGAAAGCGCGCCGATCGAGGCTCATTTCTTCTCTGATGGTAGACCCTTAACCTGCGATGCGTGTTCACCGCTTCCGCTGGATTGCCTTCGGCGTATTCGTCATTGCGTCGAGCCTTAACTATCTCGATCGTTTTCTTCTGAATCAATTGGCGCCCTTGATTCTGGACGATCTGCATCTGAACAAAACTACCTTCGGCTGGATTCTTTCGGTCACCGCTTTGGTGTATGCGGCGGCGGCCCTGTTTGCCGGCTTCTTTCTCGACCGGTGGGGCGTCAACCGGGTGATGCCGCTGGCTGTCGGCTGGTGGTCGCTGGCGGGAATAGCGACGGCGGCGGTGCGCGGCATACCGGGCTTATTTGCCGCTCGCGGAGCTCTGGCGATCGGGGAATCGGCTGGGATTCCTGCGGTCAGCAAAATCAACGGCCTCTATCTAAAGGCGGAGGAGCGCGCATTGGGCACAGCCCTGAACGGTTTGGGGCTGAGCTTGGGACTGGCGGCAACTCCTCTGTGGGTCGGCATGGCGCAGCAGCATTCGTGGCGCACGCCCTTCGTCTTCACGGGGCTGCTAAGCCTGTTGTGGATTCCAGTCTGGCTCGGGGTCAGCCGCGCGATCCCGGCGCAGGTGGACCAGAGGCCCACGCCCACGCGGCAGCGGGTCTCGCTCTCTATGCTGAAGGACTATCCGCTACTGTTGCTGGTGGCGGCAAATCTTCTCTGGATGGGTTCCTATTACTTCTGGAGCAATTGGCTTACGTTCTACTTCATGGGAGTGCATCGCCTCACCTTGTCTGAATCAGCTCGCTACACCTGGATCCCTCCGCTAATCTCGAATGCCGGTGGATTTTTTGGCGGATACCTATCCCTGCGCTCGATTAGGAGGGGCGTAAATCCGGTGGAGGCGAGGAAAAGAGCCGTTTGGATCAGTGCCGGCGCTTCCCTAGTGACACTGCTCCTGCCGTTGGTGCAGCAGCCCGCAATGGCGGCGGCCATTATTTCCGCCAGCTTCTTCTTCGCACTGGCCGGGAGCGTGAATATCTACGCGCTGGCGATCGACATCTACGGCGGAGCGAAAGCGGGATTTGCTGTTGCGGCGATGACCTGCGCCTACGGAATTCTGCAGGCCGGAATTTCGCCCTACATCGGAAGTTTGGCGGATCGCGGCAACTTCTACCGGCCGGTCTGGATCGTTACCCTGTCGCTGCCCCTAAGCGCCCTAGTGCTGACCAAGCTAAAATGCAACTTAATAGAATCAAACACTTAAATGGGGTCTGTCCCCATTTCCGGCTTATTTCAGCATTGTCTACCTTATTGATTGACATGAACATTATTCGATTGGATCAGATCCCTTGTGTAGCATCCTGATCTCGATCGTGAGCCTTAGCTCAGCCTCGAGCGAAGCACCCCTAAAGCCGATTCAGTAAATCGCATATCAATAGAATCAAGCACTTAGAAGGGGTCTGTCCCCATTCTGCGATCTCATTCTGCGATCTTTCCTGAATGTACCTCATGGCGATCGACATTGGGAGATTCCCTCTGATTACATCTGTCATCTTCTATCCCGGCTCTTTCTCCCGAGCTCTGATTGAAGCGCTCTAATGCTGATTCTGCCGGACCATGATCCAATAGAATCAACCAGTTAAATGGGGTCTGTCCCCAATTTCCGGCACAATTTCCGGCACTTCCGCTAATATCTATCTTGTCGATCGAGATTAGAATATTCCGCCATCTCGATCCCGACGTTTAACCTGACCTCTATCGAGGCGGCTTCCCGATTTCGCCCGATTCCGCCGGTTTTGGCTTTCGAACTAGTACCGGATCTTCTGCAGGCTCTGCGCCCATTCGACGAACGGCACATCGCTGCCCTGGGTTTTCAGGCAATGACCGGGAATCGCCCGCAATTCCGGCTCCAGATGCAGTTCCCGATAGATAAAGTCGTCGTCGAATCCGGCTTCCGAGGCGCTCTCCCGGGTACATGAAAAATAGTAAGACCGCAGGCGCGCCCAGTAAACAGCGGACAAGCACATCGGGCAGGGCTCGCAGCTGGCATACAGATCGCAGCCTTCCAGCTGGAACGTTCCCAGTTTCTGGCAGGCGGCGCGGATCGCCATCACTTCGGCATGCGCAGTCGGATCGTGGTTGGCAGTCACGAGATTCAATCCCGTGGCAATCAGCTCGCCGCCGCGCACGACCAATGCTCCGAAAGGCCCGCCGCGTCCCTGCTGCACATTCTCTACGGCGAGCGCGATGGCCTGCCGTATCCATTTCCCTTGTTCATTCCCTGGTCCGGTGTCCACGCTACAGAAGATGCCACCAGCTTCCGTTGCCATACAATCTTTGGATACATGACACGCAGAACTCTGGTCGGCTCCCTAGCCGCGGCCGCCGCTCTCCGGGCACAAGGCCAATCCAAAAAGCACACCGAATGGCAGCCCAAACTAGGAGTCCTCGGACCCTACACGCCCGCCAACGTTGCCTGGGCGAAATCGGCCGGATTCACCAACATGATTCTGGGAGCCGGACATCGCTCGACGTTGGACGCCGCGAGCATCTCCGGCCAGCAAATCGACGAGGTGAAACGCACGCTCACCACCAACGGCATGCACGTTTCCGCCTTCCAGCTCACGGTAAACCACATCGATCCCGATCCCGCCAAGCGAACCGCCATCAACACTTACTTTGTGAAGGCCATCGAAATGGCGGGCAAGTTGGGCGTTCCCTACATCGGCACCGCCTCCGGGACGAACCCCTCCCTCCCCTTTCAGAAGCAGATCGACGAGATCGTCGAAACTTACAAGCAGCATTACTTCGCCGCGTGCGAACGAAATAAGGTTCGCATCCTATGGGAGCCATACCCGGAAGGTCCCAATCTCGCCACCAGCCCGGTGGGTTTTGAGGCTCTCTTTAACGGCTTCGGCGACTCGCCCTACGTCGGGCTGCAATACGATCCCTCACATTTGGTCCGTCAGTTCATGGACCCTATCCAGACCGCCCGCGACTTTGTAGGCCAGATCTACGACGTGCACCTGAAAGACACCGAAATCCTCTGGCCCATCCTGCGCGCCGGCGGCATAGATCCGGTCAACAAAGCGCACTGGTGGCGCTACCGTATCCCCGGTATGGGTTCCATCTCCTGGCGCGAGTTCTTTACCGTACTACAGGACGTTGGTTACACCGGCGCAATGTCGATCGAGCAGGAAGATCCCCTCTACGGAGCGGATAACAATCCCGGGCCGGACTTCAGCGCCGATTTCAAGACCGGATTCGTCATGGCCAAACGCTACCTGGACGTTTACGTTCCATAAAAAACAAAAATTTTCGTTTCTGTTGTATGAAATCGTTTGCACTCTGGATTGTTTCGCCTTATACTCAGGTTCGATAAGTAAAATTTAATCGAGGATAGCCGGTTGTAGTTCCAGGGGCTGAGGGGTCGGCTCCGGACACCACAATGCAATCTGCTGCTCTTCCAAGTTGAGGGAGTCTATGAGGACACATCTTTGGGCCAAGCTGCGGCGTCTGCTGGCCACATCTCTGTTTTTGACCATTTTTGCGGTGCTCGGCCTGGCGCAGTCGGATTCGACGACCGTCCAAGGCGTGGTACGCGATCCAACCGGCGCGGTAGTTGCGGGAGCAACCGTCACCATAACCAATCAAACCACCGGTGCTGCCCGCAAAGCAACCACCAGCGGTACCGGCAACTACGTTGTTCCCAGCGTTCCCGCGGGGCCAGTCACGCTAACCGTCGAAGCATCCGGTTTCAAGAAGTATGAGCAATCGGGCAATGTCATTCAAGCCAACGTTACGGCTACACTCGATGCCTCGTTGACGCTGGGCCAAGCGACCGAAACCGTCCAGGTTACATCGGAAGCGCCGCCAGTCCAGGCGGATAGCGCGACCCTGGGCCGCAACGTCACCACCAAGCAGATCGAAGACCTGCAGTTGAACGGGCGAAATCCTTACCTGCTCTCGCTGCTGAAGCCGGGTGTAAGTGGCGGCAGTCTCGCCGGATTCAGCTTTGGCTTGAATAACGGCTTGAACGTGAACGGCTCGCGCAATCAGGACACTCTGATTACTCAAGATGGAGCCGTCGCGGTTCGCACCCGCTCCAACGGAACCAGCATCGGCGTGGCGGATGCCGATTCCACTCAGGAGGTACAGATTCTCACCTCCAACTACACTGCCGAATACGGACGCGCTTCGGGCGGCCAGATTCGCGTAGTCACCAAGAGCGGAGGACGGGATTTCCATGGCACTGCCTATGAGTATTTCCGCAATTCGGCGCTCGACGCCAACTCTTGGTCGCGCAATAACAGTTCCGATCCGAGCATAAACAGCAAAGCTGCGCCCTTCCGTTTCAACCAGTTTGGCTATAACATCAACGGGCCGTTGTTCATCCCGAAGGTCTTCAATGCTGATCGCAACCGCCTCTTCTTTCTTTTTGGACAAGAGTATGTTCGCTATCGTCAGGACAATCAGAATAACCTCACCGATCACCAGTTTGTGCCGACTAACCTGATGCGTCAGGGAAATTTTAGCGAGTTGTTGAACCCGGCTAATCCTTTCTACGGTGGCACTCGGGTTATCACTGATCCGACGACAGGTAATCCTTATCCGAATAACGTCATTCCGCAGAACCAACTTAGCCCGAACGGCTTGGCTCTTCTGAATACTTTCCCCGCTCCAAATGCCACAGGCTTTTTGAATTACTTTGCGACTGGCTCCGCGCCGCAGAATCAGCGGAAAGACACCGGGTCGGTCGATTACATCCCGAAAGACAACCACTACATTCGCGTACGGCTTCTCAACTACACCTACGACAACGTTAATCCGTTTGCCAGTGGCTACAAAGTGATTCCACAGTTGTTCAGCCGTCCGAATCAAACTGCATCCGTAAATTACACCTGGACGGTCACTCCGACAGTCGTGAACGAGCTTCTGGTGTCTGCCAGCCGGGATCAAGTTGCGATCAATATCGATCCGTCAAACGGTTTGTTTAATCGCAATAATTACGGGATTAACTACCCTTACCTGTTCCCGGACGGCAAGAACATCCCAACTAAGATCCCGACAATCACTCTGAATGGTCCTTTCGGTGAGTTGAGCGGCTTGCCTTATCCATCCTCGTCCGCTGGTCCCATCTATGACATCTCTGATAACGTGTCCTGGATTGTCGGTAATCACAACCTGAAATTTGGCGGCTTGTTCGAGAAGGCCGGACAGAATGATTACGATCAAATTAACGTGGCTGGCGTTCCGGGCGGTACTAACAACCAGAATGGCCGTTTTGTATTCCAGGATTCCACGCCGAATGCGACCGGGCTGGGAATCGCGAACGCCGCCATCGGAAGGTTCGATACTTACTCAGAATTAGGAACCCGCGCCTACACGCCCTATCGCGGTTTCATGTACGAATGGTTTGTTCAGGATTCCTGGAAGGTAACTCCAAAGCTGCATCTCGATCTCGGTCTGCGTCACTCGATCATCGTTCCGTACTACAGCGTCTGGCGCAACATGGCAGTCTTCGATCAGAGATTCTACGACCCGGCTAATGCGGTACAGGTTAATCCCAACGGCAATCCCGTTCCGGGAACCGGGGACATTTACAATGGAGTCGTCATTCCTGGTAGTGGCTTCCCAGCGTCCGCGCATGGGCGAGTCCTAGCTGACGATTATCCGCTCTATCAGAACGGTATCCTTCGTCTGTTCCGCAATGGGGCAGTAGGTAAGTCTTACTCGCAGACCCACTTTCTGCAAGGCTTCCAGCCCCGTGTCGGTCTGGCTTATGCCTTTGACCAGAAGACGGTATTCCGCGCAGCAGGAGGACGTTATCTTACTCGTCTTGGGGTCAGTGACTCAGTATTCCTGGGCGGCAACCCGCCCTTCCAGCCCAGCGCTTCTGTAAGCTTCGGCTCGGTTGACAACCCTGGCGGAGTGGGGCAGAGCAGCTTCCCGCTTCCACTTACCACTCAGGATCCCGTCTTTTACAATCCCGAAGCTTGGCAGTGGAACGCTTCGTTGCAGCGTGACATCGGTTTCCAAACCACCCTCGAAGTTGCTTATGTCGGCCGGCGCGGCTTGCGTCTGCAGCAGGAGAGAAACATCAATCAGTTGCAGGTCGGCCAGCGGTTTGCGAATCCAGGCGTTAGTCCAGACGCGCTGCGTCCCTTCGCCGGCTTTGGTCCCATTCGGTCCACGAACAATACCGCGACTTCGATCTATCATGGCTTGCAGGTGGATTTGAACCGCCGCTTTAGCAAAGGCTTCCTGTTCGGTCTCGCCTACACGTGGTCACATAGTACCGACACCGGCTCTGCTCAGCGCGATGTAATACCGAATGCCTATGGCGATACCAATCTGCTGTATGGCAACTCTGACTTCGACCGCCGTCACGTGATGGTTATCAACTTCATCTGGGAATTGCCGTTCTACAAAGACAAGAGCACTCTTGCCGGTAAGCTGCTGGGCGGCTGGCAGATCTCGGAGATCACTCAGTTCCAAACCGGAACTCCCTTCTCGGTTCAGACCGGTGATGACTTCGCAGGCGTTGGTCCGGGAAGCGGAAACGGCAGCGGTATGGCGAGCCGCTGGATTGTAAACGGCAACATCGCACAAACGGCCACCTTCGGCCAGAATGGCCAGTGGTACGACTTCACCCAAACCAATATCATTCGTCCCGCACAGGGCACCTTCAGCAATCAGCGCAGCCGCAACATCTTCTATGGACCCGGCTTCCAGACATGGAGCGCAGGCATCTTCAAAAACTTCAACACCACAGAGAAGCAATTCGCCACGCTGCGGTTTGAAATTTTCAATTGGATCAACCATCCCAACTGGGGCGGCGAAACGGGCGGCGGTGTACAAACCAACCCGCTCAGCGGCCAATTCGGCAAAGTGACGACTAAGGGCGGTCAGCGTCAGCTGCAACTCAGCTTGCGCTATACCTTCTAAACTCTTAACCAATGCAAGTGCAGTAAAACAAGTCCCGCGCAGCGCCTCGCTGCGCGGGATTTTCCTTTCTTCAAACAATTTCGATAAAGTAGTAGTTTCATGGCCCAAGTTAAGGCAACTCCAAAAACTTATGATGTGGTGGTCGTCGGCTCGGGAGCAGGTGGCGGTGTTGCCGCCCATGTGCTTTCGCTGGCGGGCGCTAAGATTTGCATGCTGGAAGCGGGCGATTGGTTCGACTGCACGCACGACACCAAGATGTTCGAGTGGCCGTACAATGTTCCGCATCGCGGCGCTGGAACCCGGGACAAGCCGTGGGGCTTCTTTGACGCCACTACAGTCGGCGGATGGCATGTGCCCGGCGAACCCTACACCAACGCTCCCGGGTCTGATTGGCTGTGGTGGCGAGCCCGCATGCTGGGTGGACGAACGAATCACTATGGCCGTATTTCACTGCGCATGGGGCCTTACGATTTCAAACCATTTAGCCGTGATGGCAAAGGTTTCGATTGGCCCATCAGCTATGAAGACCTCGCGCCGTACTACGACAAAGCGGAGGGTCTTATTGGTGTTTTTGGTTCCAAGGAAGGCTTGGAGAACACGCCCGATGGAGTCTTCCAACCTCCCCCTGCGCCCCGCGGCTACGAACGCCTGATTAAGAAAGCTTCTGACGAACTAAATATTCCCTGCATTCCTTCACGTCTCGCGATTTTGACCGAGCCCCTGAACGGGCGCCCCGCGTGCCATTATTGCGCGCAGTGCGGAAGGTCTTGCGGCGTGAATGCGAACTTCAATTCGCCCGGCGTTCACATCAAGCCGGCCATGAAGACCAACAACCTCGAAGTCCGTACCGGCGCTATGGTGCGAGAGGTTTTGTTAGGCAAAGACGGCATGGCAACCGGCGTCTCCTATATCGACAAGAAGACGCGCAAAGAAGTGGAAGTCCGCGCGAAGGTGGTCGTTCTGGCGGCCAGCTGCTGCGAAACCGCGCGCATTATGCTGAACTCGAAGTCCAGCCAGTTTCCGGATGGCATCGCCAATTCATCGGGCTTAGTAGGCCGCTACATTATGGATACGGTCGGCTCGGCTGTCAGCGGCTTTCTTCCGATCATGCAGGACCTGCCGCCGCAGAATGAAGATGGCGTCGGCGGCATGCATCTTTATATGCCGTGGTGGCTCTACAAGGAGCAAAAGGAAAACAAAATGCCTTTCGCCCGCGGATATCACATCGAGCTTGGCGGCGGCAGGTCGTTGCCCGGCAATGGCGCAATGGGCGGGTACGCCGAGCAATGGCTCGGTGGCGGCTATGGCGTGGAGATGAAGCAAAATCTCCGCAAACTTTATGGCTGCGCAGTTCACATGTCCGGCCGCGGCGAGATGATTCCGAATAAAGACAGCTACTGCGAGATCGATCCCAGCGTGATTGACGAGTGGGGCATCCCGGTATTGCGCTTCCACTTCAAATGGAGCGAGGATGAGATTCTGCAAGCTAAACACATGCAGGAGACATTCCAGGACGTCATTCACACCATGGGCGGAACTGTTACCCGGAGTGCTGGAGCGGAAGAGAACTGGGGCATTTCACGAGGCGGGGAGATCATCCACGAGGTGGGGTCTACTCAGATGGGAAGCGATCCCAAGAAGTCCGTTTTGAATGAGCACTGCCAGGCTTGGGACGTGAAAAATCTGTTCATCACCGACGCCGCGCCCTTTGTCAGCAACGCCGATAAGAATCCTACGCTGACCATCTCGGCACTGGGCTGGCGTACTTCTGACTACATCACCGAACAGGTGAAGAAACTAAACGTGAAGGTCTAGGGAAGCACAGGAAGAACATGTCTGACAACGTAAGCCGTCGCAACATTTTTCAAATTATTGGCGCTGTTCCGGCCGCGGCTGCACTGGGAAGCGCAGCGGCCGCGCACGCAGGGCACCCGCATGCCGCGAAGGATTCTCCCTCTGCCAAAGGCCCTTACAAGCGCCAGGTCTTCGACGATCATCAGTGGAAGACAATTCGTCTGCTCTCTGACACGATCATGCCCGCCGACGAGAGCGGACCGGCAGCCTCGACCGCGGGTGTTCCCGAATTTCTCGATGACTGGATCGCCTTCCGGACCGAACAGGACAACAACCTGAACTTCCAGGCCGAGATGCTGGGCGGTCTGATGTGGCTGGATCGCGAGAGCAATAAAGCTTCTGGCAAAGACTTTGTGGATGCAGGTGAAGCGGCGCAGAAGAAGCTGCTCGACCGCATCGCCTATCCCAAGAAAGCGAACAAGAACGATTCTCAAGGAGTAAAGTTCTTTAGTGACCTCCGCAGTCTCGTAGTGAGCGGCTATTTCTCAAGCAAAGCAGGCGTTAAGGCGCTGCCTTACCTTGGCAATGTCGCCGTTATGAAGTGGACCGGATGCGACCCGAAAGTCTGGGCGATTATCGAGGAGCGCATGAAGAACGGCTACAAAGGCGGAGTAGTAGAAGCCAAGCCGTGGGGTACGAAGAGTTCCTAGTTCTTACTCTCCAGCTTCGACACTCGATCATCGAGGTATTCCTGCTGAGCATCAAGGGCTCGAATAGCGGCTGCATGGGAATTGATCCGGGCACTCGTCGGAGAAGCCCACTTGTGGAACTCGGTCAACAGGGAGGTCTCAACCTTCTCGAGGCGTCGTTCCCAGCCTGCCATTCGCTGCTCAAACCATTGCTGCATTCGCTGCTCCGACCCCTCCACTCCTCCAACTCGCTGCTCCAATCCTATAATTCGCTGGTCCAATCCTCCAATTCGCTGGTCGAGCCATTGCTTATCTTGTTCTGAGAGTGGCATTACTCTTCTCCTTCAGTTCTATTCTGCACCATTAGGATCTATATTCGCTCGGGCCTCGCTAGGCCCGGACCAATCCTCGGATTTGCAGGAATTGTGCCTCTTCACTGCTCGGACCTTGTACAGCCTGACGGCGTCGTGACGTCCTGGCAATCGACCCACGCCAGATCGAAATGGAGATCGACTCAGCTCAAGAAACCTCACCGTCTCGCCGATAAAGAGACTATGTGCATTTACCGTGCTTTTTACGGATTTCAGGTCGAGGACGCTCTCCCCGGAATCACCCATCCCGGTGCTGGATATCCCGCTGTCTCCTCCGGGAACTGGCGTCTACGAGCGCATGAGCCGCGTGGTTGTCACCCTGGCTGCGGTCGCGCTGTTCCATGGTCTTGGCGCTTCCGCTCCTCCTATTGCGTGTGCTAGCTTAATTTGGAGAATGGAGCTGGCAATGGATCGCGCAATGACCACGGCGCTGCCGTTGCACTGTCCGCAATGCGGCCAGTCGGCGAATGTCGGGCACTTCCGCGACTCGCCGGACTGCGCGGCGGCAGCCTACCGCATCGTGGGCATGGTGCGTCAAACCAAACGCAAGACCATCAGCCGGGCCGGCGGACGCCCGAAGAAGTTGGTAGCCTGTCAGCGCTGCAGCCAGCAAGTCGGCACGGCGGAGGCGCGCTTCGGGCATCCGGGCTGCCCAGTCAGAGCGCTCAGTTGGTGTACCGGATTAAAACTTGGGGCGGCTGAGAACGCGGTGCGTCTCTAATCGCAGAACCTCAGCAGAGACGCGCTGACAGAATCGGTCTAATTCACAGAGACTGATACCCGAAGACGATCGGACTCTCGACGAGACAGGTTCCGGCTGGATTGTATCTGATCACGCCGCGATCTCCTCTCGGCTTCTGCAGCCGGAACAAATGCACGATAGATGCCTGGATCTCTATGCTAGATCTAGACTGAATCGTGGCCCTCATTCCCTCCTACGGCCTGAGATTAGGACTTCTTCTCTTGGTCACCGTGCCTCTGCTGCTTACCTGCGGAGCACGCCCTGCATCCTCGAACCTGCCCACACCCGCGGCTCCCGAGCTGTGGTATTACCACCACAGCTATCTCGTCACGGACGAGGCCGTTGGTCGAAGTAGGGAACTGATCGATAAGGCTGTCGCGGCCGGCTATACCGGACTCGTGCTTTGGGACAGCAGCCTCGATTACCTGGGCAATGGCACTTGGCCCGCTGAGAACGAGGACCGTATCCGCGACGTTCTCCAGTACGCCTCCAAGAGGCATTTGAAAGTTACTGCTGCTCCGGCGATCTACGGATATTCAAACGAATTTCTCGAGACGAACCCAAACTGGGCTGAATCGCAGCGTGTCATCGGAGCGGAATTTACTGTTGATAAGTCTGGTAAGTATTTGATTGTAAAAAGTAGATTCCCGGGGCTGGCCAATATTGGGTTCGAATCGCAAAAGCAAGATTGGTTCGATACGGGCGATCGCGGGATCGGTCTCAGCGAAGTGGCCCATACCGGAAAAGCTTCCGCAGTGGTGGTCGATGCTCCGGGAAATGCCCGCTTCCGGCAGAGTTTTCCGCTGCAGCCCTGGCATCAGTACCATGTCCGGCTGTTCTTCAAGTCTTCCAAATTCCGGGGTGGGCCGATGATTTCGGTCTTCGACGGCAGCTCGACTAAGCGGGTTTATTTGAACGCCAACATCGCTGCCAACGGTGATCACGACTGGACTCAACTCGACTACACTTTCAATAGCGAAGAGAGCTCCAGCGGCCAGATCTACTTTGGCGTTTGGGGCGGTAGCTCCGGGACGATCTGGTTCGATGACGTCAGTATCGAGGAGACGGCTTTTGTCTATCTGACCAGGCGTTCTGGTACTCCCCTTAAGATCTATGCGCCCGGCCACCCCAAAACGGTGTACCAGGAAGGGCGGGACGTAGACCGCATCATCGACCCGCGCATGAACGACCCGAAAGCGTTCTCCGATGATTACCATCCGCCTGCGCCCGTCACCTTGCCGCGCGGAACCCGGCTGAAGCCAGGAGACACAGTGGCCATCGACTATTACGCCGCAGCGCCTATTCCGGGCTTCCACAGCGTATCCATGTGTATGACCGAGCCCGCAACCTTCCAGGCAATCGCCCGGAACGCGAAAGCCATCGACCATGTTTTGCCGAAGGGTGGCGGCTTATTCCTCGGCTACGACGAAATCCGCCAGGCCAACTCCTGCGGAAGCTGCCGGGCGAAGAAGATGACTGCCGGGCAATTGCTCGCCTGGAATGCAGGAAAGGTCTCCGGGATCTATATCGAATCCGCGCCGGGACGCCCGCTTTACATCTGGAACGACATGTTCGATCCGTATCACAACGCGCACGCGGATTACTATCACGTGGAGGGCGATTTGGCCGGCTCCTGGGCGGGTGTTCCGGCGGGAGTCGCGATCATGAACTGGAACCTGGAGCACCTGCACGAATCGCTAGGCTGGTTCGCGGGTCTCGAACGCCGCCAGCCGGTTGCCCATAAACAGGTGATCGCCGGATACTACGATTTGGGCGACGGAGCGAGGGCCGCCACTGCCGAATTGGAGGCTGCGCAAGGCGTTCCCGGCATCCAAGGCTTGATGTATACAACCTGGGCTGATGACTACAGCCAGATGGCTCAGTTCGCTCGCGCCGCGAAGGCCGGATGGAGCGGCTATTGGAACAGCCTGCAGTAAGCTACCTGGCCAGGCTGGCAGCCCAATACTCGCGGTGGCGTTTGCCGATAAACAGGTGATCGCCGGATACTACGATTGGGGCGATGGAGCGAAGGCCGCCACCGCCGAATTGCGGGCTGCGCACAACGTTCCCGGCATTCCAGCTAGGCTTGATGTACACGACTTGGGGCCGGCCGGATGGAACGGCTATTTGAACAGCCTGCAGTAAGTCTACTTGGCCAGGCCGGCAGCCCAATGCTCGCGGTCGCGTTTGCCCATAAACAGGTGATCGCCGGATACTACGATTGGGGCGATGGAGCGAAGGCCGCTACCGCCGAATTACAGGCTGCGCAAGGCGGTCCCGGCATCCAAGGCTTGATGTATACAACCTGGGCTGATGACTACAGCCAGATGGCTCCGTTCGCCCGCGCCGCGAAGGCCGGATGGAGCGGCTATTTGAACAGCCTGCAGTAAGCTACCTGGCCAGGCTGGCAGCCCAATACTCGCGATGACCTTTGTAGCTTTCGTCCGGCAAATTCGCCAGCACAATACGCCGGAGCTTCAGGATGTTCACCTCGCCGTTCTCTTTATAAAGCAATTTGCCATCGGGAGCTATGACAGCCGTGTAAGGCACGCCCGACTCCCAACTAGGGTCGAATGCCTTCTGCATGGCCGGTGTGTCCTCCGAGCCGAAGAGCAGATTGCGGCTGGAAGCATTCATCTTTTCGAGCATCTTCATCACCGCGGGCTTTTCATCCGGCATATTGGCTGAGACCATGACGAGATCGAAATCACGTCCCCTGAACATGCGGTAAGTGGTTTCGAGTTCCGGCATCTCGTGTACGCAGGGCCCGCACCAGGTGGCCCAAAAATTCACCACCAGCACCTTGCCAGTTCCGTTGGAACGCAGCTTGGTGAGCTCCGCGGGAGAAACCATTTCGAGTTTCACCGGTTCGGCCTCGATCTTCTTCATCTCGGCCTCTCGCGCGGCTTGTTTCGACATCCACTTGGTGGAGCAGCCGAAAACCCCAGTGTGGTCTACCCGCACAGGCTTGTCAGCCAGCAGAGCGTCGATGGCATTGCGTAGATCCTGGGTTTTTACCAACTGCTCGCGCTGATTGTTGTCTACGCGGCCTTCATAGCGCAACTTGCGATCATGGTCGAAGACAAAGGCGTGGGGCGTGGCCTTTGGCCCGTAAGCGAGGCTTACCTTTTGCGTAGCTCCGTCATACAGATATGGGAAATCGAAGTGACGGTAAGCGGCACGAATTTTCATGTCATCGAGAGTGTCTGAGACATCGGTGTAACCCAATTCGTCGAGCCGGATCGAGTCTGGGTTGTTGGGCTGAATGGCGATAAAGGCAACGCCCTTGCCATGAAAATCGGAGGCCAGACGCTTTAAACGCGTCTCGTACAATTGCGCAGTAGGACAATGGTTACAGGTGAAGACGACGGCTAGAACTTTTGCGGAAGCGTAGTCGTTCAGCTGATGCATTTTGCCATCGACGCCCGGCAGCGAAAAATCCGGAGCTCTCGAGCCTAACTCCAAAGTGGGGTGAGCTTCATCTCCGAATACCGGGCAGGTGAGAGTAGTCGCCGCCAGAAAACAGGAAGCCAGAAAAGTAAGCCGCGTCATCGTGCCGACAATATCAGATTGCCAATGAGAAATACAAATCTTCCAGTAAACTTTAGAGAACCAAGTGCCCGTTTCGTCAAGGTCTCAGGAGTCGAAAACTATGGATAAACCATTTCACATGTTGACCCAGGCGGAAAAGACCGCCTTGCGGATCGCTCAGAACAAAGCCATTACGGAAAGGGTTGTGGAGAAGCAAGAGGCCGAACAGCGCGCCGGGCGTGAGCAGGGGGCGAAAACTCCTCGCCGCCGTGCTGCCAGCGCAAACGGATCAAGCAGTCGAGTGAAGCCCCAGCCGCCTCCGGAAAAGTCGACGACGAACTTTACCCGTTCGACGCCTGAAGAGCGCGCAGAAGTTGGCGCTTTTATTCGAAAGGTCCAATCGTAAGCCGTGACCGGGAGCGGTAATGGTTCGACAGGTAAACGCGGTAACGGGAGCCCGGATCTTCAGGGCCCCCGTAAGCGACCTGCCACTTACCGGGTAATTCTTCAAGCGTCCGCACGAGTAGATCGTGGTGAGGGAGCGTGTGATTGCTGACGCCGGGCGCACTTACCAGGATGATATCGACCGATTTTCGCTCCAATTCTTCCAATATCTGCTCGGGTTTGTGATACCGCAGTCGATAGCGGGTCATGTTCCAATCAGATGCGGCCAGCACCTTATTTGACCGGATGATGGTTCTGCCAGGCCGGTCGGTTTCGAGGGCGGCTAAGTCAGCGACGATCAATACTTCGGCCGCATTGACAGACGAAACCAGAATCACCGCGTTGGGTTTAGCCAGGCGATCGACGCAATTCAGAGCCGGTGCAAGCCCTGGAACACGCTCCGGTTGAATCCGGGTGCCAGCGCTCAGGAGAGAAGCAAAGACCGTCACCACGACAAGTGTGTGCAGGGCAAATGATTCGGTCCGCTGTAACAAGTCCCGGAAAGCGTAAGCAGCTAGCAGCAGGAGGCATGGCAAAGCCGTGAAGCAGTAACGCGGTTCAATCTTAACGGGCGCAAGGGACAGCACCAGTCCGACACAAACCGGCAGTGCTGCAATCACGCACCACGCAGGCTGCGCAGCCTGGAGCACGATCAGTACGGTTCCAACCAACGCCGCAGCCAGAATCACCGGGCCGGTTACGCGCACCAGTGCGGACACGTAGTGCAGGCTTGCGGAGAGGAAAGGATCGCTGCCGCCCGGCAGCAAGCCCTTCGTACTTAGCTGATGGGTCAATGCATACCACGGTCCACAGAGCACCGCCAGGATCGGAACTGGAAGCCAGAAGTCTTGTCTCCGCACGAGATTGAACTTGCGCGAGAGCGGCACGGCAAGCACGGGCAGCAAGACCAGGAAAATTGCGCTGGCCTTGGTCAGAATCGCGGCAGAGGAAAGTACGCCGAATAATGCTGCCTGCAGCGTGGTTGGCCGCGCCAGGTAGTATCCGAAGCTTATTATGGCGGCAGCGAATGCCAGTAAGGCGAGCAGCAAGTCGCTCATCACTATGGTTAGCGAGCGCGTCACCTCCGGAATGAACGGGACTACTGCCGCCAACGCAAAAGCGAATATTCTATTGAACTCCTTCTCGCCGAACCGGAACAGCAGATATTGGAGAGAAGCACAGATAACGGCAGTCAGCAGCAAAGCTGAGACGTGAGAGATTCCGAACAGAACCATCCAGGCTCCAGCCACGAGATAAAACAGCGGCGGCCAATAGCCGATGGCGATGGCCGGGTAATGCGCATAGTATTGCTCGGCATAGGCCATCGGCCCCGACGGCAGACCGGCCAGCAGGTAATCGCGCACCATAACCGAGCCCAGAAAATGCGCCGGCTCGTCTGAGTGGCCTCCCATCGGAAGCTGGTAGCTGGAGGCCAGCAGCTGCGCTGCGATCGCAACCAGCAGGAGAGCAACGAAGAACTTACTGTTCTCGACAATTCGGATGCAGAGATCCGAGGCTGCCGTGAAAAATTTAGCGGTACTCTGGTCCGCGGCAATGGTCGCCATGTTTTATCTGGCAGCCCTGGCAGCCCTGGCGGCACGTGTCCGCAGTTTCCGCGAGGAGAAAAACCAATATTTCAGCAACGTCCAGATGGCTATGAACCCGTCACTAGCCTTAATCTTCTTGCCCTCGGCGGAAGTTCTCGGGTGATAGGCGATCGGGACTTCAGATATCCGGTAGCCGCCAAGGATCAGTTTCGCGGTAATCTCGTGATCTGTTTCAAAGCCGCAAGTCTCGATCTGCATCGGCTAGATGACCCTTCCCGGGTAAAGTTTGTACGCGGTCAGCGTATCCGAAATCCAACGGCCGTAGAGTAGAAATGTCCATGCGGGTAGGAGCACGCCAGCGAGCCAGGGACCAAAGGCCTGATTGGGATGCCGGCCGGGAAATAGAGTCCAACCATTTTGCCTGAACTGGCCGAGAGTGCGGCTCCCGTAGACACAATCGGCACCCTTCTGGAGGCCTTTCAGAATCACGGCATAATCGCGCGGATCGTATTCCATGTCGGCATCCTGGACCAGGATGTAGTCTCCCGAACTCGCGGCGATACCGGCTTGCACGGCCCGGCCTTTGCCCTGATTGGGAATCTGATCGATGCAGCGAACTCCAGCACTAGCGTAGGCGTGCGCGATTTCGCTGGTGCGGTCGGCAGATCCGTCGTTGATGACGATGAGCTCTTTCTGGAACCCGATGCCCGTCAAGTCTACGGCTAAGATCTGATCGAGCAGCGAGGCGAGCGATTTCTCCTCGTTGTAGGCGGGAATGGCTACGGATAGAGTTTTCATCTCGGTTTCCTAGTATTTAGTCGTGAATAGAGGGAGAAAGGCGCGAACTCCCTCGAGAGCTTTTCTCTTTCTTCCTGCTGCCTTCCGTTTTGGTTGATATGCGACCGGAATTTCGAGGATGTGCTCACCCCTCTGGCAGAGCTTCGCGATGATCTCCGTTTGAATCCCGAGACCGTTCGCCCTCAGATCGAGAGAGTGGAGCATATCGGCATCGAACGCCATCAGGGAAGTGAGCGAGTCGGTGATGTAACGGTTGTACAGGATCAGCGTCGCCATGCCCAGGCAGATGCCGCCGAACTTGCTCAAGACATAGACGCCGGCAGCATTGCCGTAGACTTCGGCCGCTTGCTTCCAGCTGAGGCGCGTACACTTCACGTTCCGGGCGATCCGTTCTGTGCCGCGACGATGTCGAACTCCCCGCGCAGGAAACTGCCGTCTTCTTTTCGCGCAGCCAGGAACAGATTCTCGCCAGCGGTGACATTCAACAGCGTTGCGCGAAGCTCGTAAAGCTCGCTCAAGGCGGCGACTGTTCTATTGAAGTCGCGCCCTTCCGCCAAAAAGCAGCCGGCAAAGAGGATATTACCGAGCGCGCAATCCCGGTAGTCGAATAGATTGCCTATGGCAAACTGCTCGGCAGAGTACCGGTAGAAATGTTCGAAGAGCTCTGAAATACGGTTGGCTTGGCCCACCGTGATAAGGGCGAAATACTCACGTATCCCGGCCGGCAGCAGGTCGTATTGCCGCCGGGCGAAGGCCGCCACGATGCTGTGCGCATCTTGGTAGTCAACGTTTTTTGCCAAGCGGAAGTCGGATAGCTCTCTCAGGGCAAGATGAGAGCGGTCCTGCTGAGGCATCAGCCGGTTGATGTTCTTGCGCACATCGGAAGGACCGAGCATGCCCGGAACGAAGCGCCGGATGCGTCCAGTGGAATGCCCATCATCATAGGCGTTGATCAGAACCGTCAGATCGACCTGCGGCTGGCCGATAAGCGTGTCACAGATGGTCTGGGTTCCACTGCCGCCTGAAAAAAGAACGATCTTGACACGGTCTTGGGGAAGGGGGGCAGTCGTGGTGACTGCATCCGCCAACTCCAACTTAGGTGCGAACGCGAGCGAGTTCATGCGGTGGCTCCCATGCTGGAAGAGATGTGGCGGGAAATTGCTTCAGCGTCCTCGCGAGTATTCACGCCTAGTGCCTCAATCGGCTTGGCAATGCGCACCGAGAGAACCTTCCCGCGCCGCGACACTGCCGGAAGGATCGGCAGGAAATTCCGTTCGCCAGTTACGCGGCCCAGACAGGCGTGCTCTTCTTCGAGAGTCTTTCTGAGTACGTCCGTGCGGAAGATGAAGATGCCACAGTCGCTCTCGCCCCGCGCCGGCATTTCGTCGTTCTCGCGCGCCTGTAAGACGCGGGTTGTCGTGCCATCTGGGTCGCGCTCCAGGTGAATATAGGGCCGGTCACAGATCAGGGTCGGAAGGGTAGCGTCAGGCGCTAGCGGCCCAGAATGAAGAGCGAGAGATGCACGGACAGATTCGGGACGAAGCGCCGCCTGGTCGCCCCAAACGATCAGGACATGTGGAGTCCTGATGGGTGGAACGCCGCAGGCTACAGCATCGAGCATGCCGGTTGGGACGGTTTGTTCGGCGATCTCGTACCGCCCGGGGCAGATGCGTTCCGCCGCTGCCGTGATGGCCGCGCGGCCGGACGGTGAAACGATGAATACGAAACGAGCACAGAAGGGCGACAGCAGGTCGACCAGACGCTGCATTACACTAACGCCGGCGATAGGGTAAAGGATTTTGGGCTGATCGGACTTTATCCGGGAGCCCCGCCTGGCTGCCGCGATCAGTGCGGTGCAACTGCCTGGGTCGATTTTCCCGGCGCACATTGACGGAGGGATTTCATGCGGTTCCAGAATTTGGTAGTCAAGCATCATAGCTCCATAAGTTCAGAAAGATTTGAAAGGACGACGTCCGCGCCAGAGGTGCGGAGTTGTTCGATGGGAAGTGTGCCGGCGACAGCCGCACAAACGGCTCCAGCGGCTTTAGCGGCGGTGATGCCCGAAGGAGCGTCCTCCACGACGAGGCACGAGGACGATTTGACTCCCAGCTCACCTGCGGCTTTCAGATAGATTTCCGGCGACGGCTTTGCACTCCGGCAGTCAGCCGCCGAGAGGATGCAACGGAAATAAGGCGCGAGGGAGTTACCATTGATCACCGTTTTAACGGTCGACTCCGAGGCCGACGTTGCAAGCGCCAGCGGGTAATGCCGGTGCAGATGCTCGAGTACCTGCCTGGCTGCAGGATTCAGCGGGTTTTCCGCTTGCATCCGGCGCAAGGCGGCAGCGCTTTTCTGCCGGGCGAGCTCTTCCAACTCCGCTGAAGAAAGAGTCAAGCCGTTTGAACATGCAATTGCCTCTATCGCCTCGCGGGTACGCATGCCTGCGTACTTGGGATAGTCAAATGTGACCGAAAGCGGCTTTAGCGCCTCCGCAAATGCGGCTGCATGAATTCCGGACGAAAGCACAAGGACGCCATCCATATCGAAGATGACCGCACTCAATTGATCTTTCCAAGACTGGAAGATGTGCGTACTCATAAGGTCAGGCTCTTGTCAGTATTCGACTTTCAGTTTCCATTTGGCGTGCTTCACTTGCGCGTGTGAAGCGGTTTCCCCACAGTCGCCAGACAGCATAGGCAGCGCAAAGGAGAACCGTCCAATCCATGGGAGCTCGATAACGCTGATTCATCTGGATCAAGTAATATGTCGCCGGGAACAGAAGCCAGATGGCCCCGATAATAAGGCAAAGATGGAAACGGCGTTCCCGCCACAGCATGCTCAATCCGAAAAATGCGGCGGCGGTATACAGAACGATGAGAGTGGACGTTGCATGACTCTGAGGTAACCAAAAGAAAAGGCAGCGCTTTGCGGTTAGCCAGGCGAATCTGGCGGGGTGCTGTGCGATCCAGGCTTTCGCATCTTCAAGCATCCGGTGGTGGTAAGCGACTTCTCCCACCTGCCGGAGTTCCCGGGCGCGGGTTGCGCTAAAAGCCTGGATGAAAGTGCTTGTAAATGTCTTTATTCTCCTGTGCGGTCGCCCCAGCCATATTGTTGTTCGACACCCGGAGTTCAAGCCCGAAATTGCTGCGCATAAACATCCAGGCACCCAGCTTCTGATGATTGCGAATAGTCCAGGGCAGGACCACTGCCCCAGTAATTAGCAGCGACACGACAGCCATGGGCAGAACACGAACGCGGTCCGCCAGAGGACCGCGCCGATGATCGCGAGAAGGCCTAAATAGACTGGAGCTAAGGCCGGCGCAAAATAGAACGCAATGCCCCAAAGCGCGCCAAACAAAGCCGCTGTGGGCAGCCGGAACTCCCGTCGTTGAACGATTCGGAACGTGAGTATGGTGGCGGCCGCTAGGAACAGGGCGGTAATCGGCTCTTCCCACGCCATATGCAGTTCGCTCGACCGGCGCACCGGAAGTAGTGCTCCTGTGATACCCGCTAGAAACCCAACCTCGAAAGGTAGCGATAAGGCAACTGCGATACGGGGAAGCAGCCCGTAACACGAGATCACAAATGTGCATTTGGCCGCAAACCCGGCAAAACCAGTGCCGAAAATACGGAAAAGAAGGCTGAATAAGAACGGGAGACCTGCAGGGTTGTGAGCGGTGGGACCAGTAGGAACCAGATAAGGATTTGCGAACTGGCCCGTAGTTGCGATTATGACGGCAATTATGAAAATTAAGAGGAAAGCACGCCAAAAGCGGCTTTGAAGAATCTGTTACCTGTACCTAGTGAATACATTCTTCTCGTTCAGCAAAGCTGCTGAACGAGAAACTTAGCACAACAGTTGGGTATATGACCGTTATAGTACCGGAGTACAAGTACTAGCTAAGTAGATCAGCAATTCTGAAGTCTTCAGACTTTTTGCGCCACGGAACATGCCGGATGTCCGCATCCGCACTGGATGTCCAGCGTGGTTCCTGCGCCCTCGCAATAAGCGCTGCAGTAGTCGCTGCCTTCACGGGCATGGCATTTGCAGGATGGATGTTCGCATTTCTTTTCTTCTGACATGAGTCGATCTCCTGGTGCATTAGATCGTTATCTAGGACAAACCGCACACGCAATCTTGCTTATACTTCGATCTTCGTGGCGGGTTCGAGGTGGCTTTCGCATTCTTCTGAAGGGCGCTCTTCTTCCTGGGGCGCCCTCCCTCTCATCAGCAGAGCCGATCCTACCAAGCCGGCGGTAAGCGAACCTCCAAAAATGCCAATTTTCGCCAGATTCAGCAAGGCGTCCGTGTGCAGCGCGAGATTGGCTATGAACAGGGACATGGTGAAGCCGATTCCGCCTAACCAACTGGCTGCGTGCAGGTCGCGCCAGCGAACGTTCGCGGGAAGGCAGGCCCAGCCGAGCTTCACTGCCATCCACGAAGCGAAGGTGATGCCAAGGGGTTTGCCGATCAGCAATCCGATCCAGATTCCGGCCACAATCGGATCGAAGATCGCCTGGGTCAGGTCAGCCCTCAGCGTGAGCCCGGCATTGGCGAGCGCAAATACGGGCATTATGAAATACGTCACCCAGGGATGCAGGCGATGCACCAGGCGGTAGAGTAAATCGTCTTCGCGGCGCGCGGGAATAGCAAAGGCCAGAGCGACTCCCGCCACAGTGGAGTGTACGCCAGACCGGAGAGTGAAATACCAGAGAAACCCTCCGAGAACAACGTACAGCAACAAGCTCCTGGTGCCGAGCCGGTTAACAATGGTAAGCAGCAGCAGGCACAGAACGGCTACGGCTAACGCTGGCCAAAGAATCTGACTGGTGTAGAAGAATGCAATGACTAAGACGGCCATCAGGTCGTCGGCTATGGCCAGTGCCATCAAGAACACCTTTACGCCCAGAGGCACCCGCTTCCCGAGCAGTGCCATGACGCCCACCGCAAACGCGATGTCAGTCGCCATGGGAACGCCCCAGGCGGATTTCCCGGGCCCGGAGGCATTGAAGCCGGCGAAAATCAGTGCCGGCAGAACCGCTCCGCCAACGGCCGCCAAGATCGGCAGCGCGGCCTGACGGGGCTTGGCGAGTTCCCCCACCAGCATTTCCCGCTTGATTTCCATGCCGACAACGAAGAAGAAGACCGCCATCAGCACGTCGTTGACAACGAAGTGCAAAGTAGCGCCGATACCGCCGTATTCCTGGCTGGTCCCAATTCTGATATGCCAGAAATTGCTATAAGTTGCTGAAGCGGAGGAGTTCGCCCAGACTAGAGCGGCTACGGTAGCGGCAATGAGAAATAGTCCACCGGAGACTTCTTGCGCCAGGAACTCCTCGATAGGACGCACCAGGCGGAGTTGAACAAAGTTCTTTACGGATTCATTTACGCGTTTCGGCTCCAGCATGCCCTTCCCTATTTTGGGCAGAAATCAGAGTCACTCGCTGAGTAATTTTATGTGGCGGAAGGGGGGTTCTGGCACCACTTTTTGACCAGCGCCACCAGTTGTTCGGCCTGGAATGGTTTCGAAAGGTAGTCATCCATCCCGGCATCCAGGCAGCGCTGACGCTCACCGGCGAGCGCGTTCGCTGTAACAGCCACGATCACCGGCTGTGGGCCTGCGAGGGATCTGATCTTCCGGCTGGCCTCGAATCCATCCATGGTTGGCATCTGGCAGTCCATCAGTATCAGATCGTACGGACGAGCTTTATGAGCCTCCAGCGCTGCGCTGCCGTCGTCCGCTAGATCGATAGCGAAACCAGCCCGCTGCAAAATGAGCTTGCCGACCTTCTGGTTTATTTGGTTGTCTTCCGCCATGAGAATGCGGGGCTGGAACTCCCCGTTGCCAGGCCGGGCCGGTGAGTCTCTGGCCGCTTCGGAGGCGGTTATGGGTTGATCGTTTCGTGACGGAATACTATCCATTAGCTATGCTCGCCGGTAGCCTGCAGGCTCCGGGCGGCATCAAAGCCCACCTCGGAAATCACCTACAGATATCCGCGCTTGATCTTCGGTTCCCCAAGGCCTAAAAGCCCTATTTGGATTTCTCACGGTCGACAGGTTCGTCCCGATCGACCTTTCCATCGCGAATGTGGATGACACGGTGAGCATGCATCGCGATATCCGCTTCGTGGGTGACGAGAACGATGGTATTACCTTCTTTATACAATCGCTCAAACAAGGCCATAATTTCAACGCCTGTTTTCGTATCCAGCGCCCCGGTGGGTTCATCAGCAAGCAAAATGGAGGGCTGATTAACCAGAGCGCGAGCCACCGCAACACGTTGACGCTGCCCACCGGAGAGCTCGTTAGGCTTGTGGTGCATGCGTTTCTCCAAGTCGACAGCCTTGAGCGCTTCACGAGCCCGATTGAGACGTTCGGCGGCAGGAATTCCCGCGTAGATGAGAGGCAATTCCACGTTGTGCAGGGCGGAAGAGCGAGCCAGCAGGTTAAAAGTTTGAAAGACGAAGCCGATTTCCTTGTTGCGGATGCGAGCCAATTCATCGTCTTCCATGTCGCTGGCTAATTTTCCGTTCAGGTAATAAAGTCCCTGAGTTGGGGAGTCGAGGCAGCCAATCAGGTTCATCAGGGTCGATTTTCCGGAGCCGGAAGGGCCCATGATGGCGACATACTCACCGCGATGGATTTCGATATCGACGCCTGAGACGGCATGGATCTCCTGATCGCCCATGATGTAGGTCTTCCAGAGATCGTAAGTGCGAATGACGACGCCATCGCCTCGCAGTCTTTCGCCCCGCTCTTCCCGCTGCTGGGGAGAGAGGCCGGAGAGCGCGACGTTGGTGACAGAAGTGGCCATGGCGGTAATTCCGGGCTGAACTGCTAGCTTGCCATGGGCGTTTCCGCCGGAGAACCCGCCTTGTTGTCAATCTTCACTTTGGCTTGGTTGCGAATGGTGCGAATTACCTGGAAGCTGCCGGTAACGATCTGGTCGCCATCTTTCAGGCCGTCGAGAACCTCGATTTCAGTGGTGCCGGTAATGCCGGTTTTCACGGGCCGGAAGACGGCCTTGCCGTTCTGGAGTACGAAAACGCCCTGTACCTCTTCTTTCATGCGGCGTTTCTCCGCGGGGTCGGTGCTGGGCTGCTGCGGTTTGCCTTGCTTCGCGGCTTGCAACTGTCCTCTCTGGCGAATCGTGAGCGCCTGGATCGGAATGGAGAGTGCGTCCTTCCGGACGGCCGTGGTGACCTTAGCAGTGCAGCTGAGACCTGGCCGCACCATGTTCGCGGGAATGTCGAGCGCGATCACTACCTTGAAATCCTTGGCTTCCTGGCTCGAGGTCTGACTTTGCGAGGCGGCGACTCCCGTGGAGCGCACGAGCGCAGTATCGCCGATCTCGATTACCTTTCCCTTAAAGGTGCGGTCCGGAATGGCCTCGACGGTGACGTCGGCGCTCTGACCGAGCTTGACGCTAACAATATCGGTCTCGTCCACATGGACTTCAGCGGTGATGATCGACATATCGGCAATGGTCATGATGGTGGAGGCGGCTGAATTCTGTATACCGGGTACCACCGTCTCACCCACCCTAACGGGCAAATTGGTGATGACGCCGTCGAGAGGAGAGATGGCTTCATATTGGGATAGTACGTTCTGGGAACGCGAAACCATTGCCTGAGACTGGGCGATCTTGCGCTGTGCTGCCGTCAGCTGTGCCGCAGCCTGCGCCTTTTGAGCCCGAGCCTGCGCCACTTTGCGTTTTGAAGAATTTAGAGTTGCTTCCGCCAGATCGACGAGAATCTTCTTCGTTTCGTATTCCTGCGATGAAATTAACTTGCTGTCGAAGAGTTGCTTGCTGCGCTTCTGATCGACTTTCTTCTGCGCCAGATCGGCTTTATCGTGCTCCACCTGCGATTGCGCCACCGCAATATTTTCGTCCGCGGAGGCTGAAGCCGCCTCACTGGCCGACGAATCGGCAAGGGCTCCATTGAGCGCTGCCTGTTGCGCTCTTAAATCAGCGGAAGGTTGAATATTTGCAAGACGGGCAAGAACTTGGCCTTTATGGACCTCATCGCCTTCCTTCACGAGAATTGCCGTTATGGGAGCAGGCCCTTGTGTATTTGCACCGATGTTGATGTAGTTCCGGGGCTTAACTTCCCCAGAAGCGGTCACGGTGGCGATGAGATCGGTTTTGGTTGCTTTTCCTGTCTGTACGGTGACAATGCCTCGATTGCTGTACTTAATGCTGGCAAAAACGCCGACGGCCACAATCACCAGCAATCCGATGAGGATTGCGGCCTTCCACTTTGTCTTCAAACAAAAAATCTCCCCGGTAATTCAGGACGGATTGTGCCTGATGTTTGTTCCAGAAGCGACAGATATTAGACTCTAACACAGCAAAGGTCTCCCGAGGATGGACACCGGAGCATGGGCATTTGGATGTTATTTTTCTTACACTCATTTCTCGGATAATGGGGTCTGTCCCCATTACGGAGCTCATTACGGAGCTCATTACGGAGGTCCAACTGCGGTTAATTGCCGCCATCGAGCGAATGTAATCGCCGCAAATCCTGCGGTTCGAAGAAAGCATCAGGTGCAACGTGCGCGGATCGAGCGCGTGTTAGGTTCTTCTGAAGCCGTCAAGGCAGGCCTATGCGCCGCCGTGCAGAAATGAACGTGTCTCCTCTCGGCAAGGCCGCGTAACGACGCCGGACGGAGTATCATTTCAGAAAAGATAGCCTTGCGAGACCCAGTAGTGCCAATCGCCAATGGCCTCATCCGTTGATTCATCCGGATCGATTGCGGTCAACTGAGAGAGCGGAACGGCCATGTTCCGGTCCCGCCACCGGATCAGCACAAGTATGTCGCTGGCGCAGGTATCTTCAGGCGCTAAGCGCTTGACTTCGGCAGTCTCTCCCTTTCGGAGCGGCGAAACCAGCTGACAGACAATGCATTTTGCCTGGAACGGGAAGCGAATTTTGTCCTCAAGGTAGTAGTACCAAGCCATGGCCCGCTCCTCCGATCCATAGGCGTCCACGATGGCTTCATTGTGGATTCGGTCCTCCCGAACGGGATCTTTCTTGCGTTTTGTGATGCTGCTCCGGCTGGTGTCCAACTGCTGTTGATGAATGCGCTGGCGAATACGAGAGAAACGGAATAGCCCCTCCGCACTCAAGACCGGATTTTCCGGCCATGGATTTCTTCCGGCTTGTCATGGAGATCATCTGTTTCGAGAGCTGGCTCTGGTGCTTGGGGTATTTGCGCCGGAGGTCAGCCAGCGCCTCTGCGGCCCGCTCGACGGTAGCGGCTCGGTAAATACACTTCAGATCGGCGGCGCTGTCCTTGCGTTCTTTCCAGTTCACGAAGTTCAAACCGGCTCGGATGAGATGCACAATACAATCCTTCATGTCCCGGCTCTTCAGGTTCTGCAACACCGCCATCCAGTACTTGGCGCCTTCGTTGCCGTTGGCCCACAACCCCAGCATCGGCTTCCGGCCTTCCTGGTTAATGCCGATGGCGAAGTACACCGCCCGGTTCTCGACTTTGCCGTCCTGGCGCATCTTCACCATCAAGGTGTCCGGATACACGATCGGATACAACGCCTCCAGCGGCCTGCCAAGCCTTGACTTCTTCCAGAATGCGATCGGTGACCTCCGAGATCAACGCAGAGCTTACGTCTACGCCGTACAGATCAGCGCGTACATCGACAGAATCTTCTCATCGAAGCCGCTGAAACGCGTTTGATGCTTTTCGATCAACTGCAGCGCGGTCGCGCGGCACTTCAATCGCTATCTCGCTGACCTCGCCTTTTAGCGTCTTCGTGCTCTTGCTATTGCGCGAGTTGCCGCTGTTGTAGTCCCCACATTATGCTTCTCGGAGCCCAGGTGGTGATTTAACTCACCCGTCAGCATCCGTTCTACCAGCGCCTTTATCAGTTCTTTTACCAGCCATCGGGACCGATCAACCTCCCATTGCTGGCCGCGATCATCCTTTTACACTCTCAGGCCGGGACCATTTTCATGGCAGCGAGAGTCCAAGGAAACAGCGAAACGGTCTATTGCGCTGATTCCCACTCCCCAATTTCCGGTAATGAGATCAAAGAATGCGGCACGCTGGTCGATCCCTGCGGTCCATTCGACTAAAGCGGAAGAAACCGGCAGCGGCTTTACCGGCGGTTTCGGCGAGAGGCTGCAGCGCTCCGAGGCCGGAACCGAGGGTTATGTCGTTTCGACGGGAGCGGGCGGATTCGGATTCAACCGGGTTTTTGCGTACACCGGAGTCGACTTCACGCGCACCTTGCCCGGACTTGATGGGGGCAGGGGCGGATAAATCCGGGCGATCTCCCGGTTCAACCCTGCCTTCCCCTTCTCGCCGTAAGCTTTCAGGCAGCGCACCAGATTCCTCCGCGCCTCTCCTACCTGTTCTATCGAGTGCTTCGAAGATGCGATTGCCGATTTTGCGGGCTGTTTCACGGCCATGCTCCTTTCTTAACGTTCGCACATAGCCGACCGCAAGAGAACGGGCTTCCTGTGGCGAGAGTCCTAGTTCTTTATACCCTCCTGAGCGCATGAGCCGGACCCCGATCTCGGCGGCTCTCTGCCCGGGATTCTCTATCTTGTATCCAAACCGCTTCTCGAGAGCGGCATTGGAACGAAGCGGCAAAGGGCGAATGACAAAGGCTTTGGCCGATGCGCCAAGATGCTCAGGAAGAGGTCCGCCAGTGGTTTGCAGGGCGTGATCCAAATCCTCTTCAAGCGCTGTGGAGCGTTCCTCGGCGGAAAGATAGGCTCGCTTTGTCGTTATGTCGAACACGGACATGGCCCACCAACGCAGTTATCCGCTTGGTCGATCTCTATATGAGGTAAATTCGTCGCAAATATGTCTTGCCGGATTACTCAAAGCGGATAGGGCAATGATGCGCTCCGCCAATCAGGAAAAGAACTCGCGCGTGAGACCGGGCCCGCTTTGCGCGCTTACTCAGATCAGACGCGAACTAGGGACATGTCCGGTTTACACTGGCTCGATAGCCGAGTGGACCCCCCGAATTCTCATCGCTCTCCTCGCCTGCGGGGACGATCTACTAAGTCCAGTAACTGCGGTCTAGATTCCGGTACTGCACGGCTTCAGCCAGGTGCTTGGAGGAAACGGTCTCGGAATGGTCCAGGTCCGCTACGGTGCGTGCCACCCTGAGGATCCGGTCGTGCGCTCGCGCCGACAGGCTCATGCGGCGCACCGCCATTTCGAGTGTTCGCTCTCCGCTCTCATCGAGCGCTGAAAGAACCCGGAGTTGCGAGGTCGGAATCTGAGAGTTGTAAAAGCCGCGCTCCCTCTGGACCGCTCGCGCCGCCTCCACGCGACCGCGTATTTCCGATGATGGTATACCGTCAGACTTGCTGCGAAGCTCCTTGTACTGAACCGCCGGTACTTCGATGTGAAGATCTATGCGGTCCAGCAGCGGGCCACTCACCTTGGCAAGATAGCGTTGGATGATACCGGGTGTGCAGCGGCATTCCCTTGTCGGGTCTCCATAGAAGCCGCACGGGCAAGGATTCATGGCTCCGACCAGCAGGATCCGCGCGGGGAAGGTCAGCGTACCGGCGCTGCGCGCCAGCGTAACCGAGCCCTCTTCCAGCGGCTGCCGCAGCTGTTCGAGAACGCCTCTTGGAAACTCGGGCAGTTCGTCCAAGAACAGTACGCCTTGATGTGCCAAACTGACCTCGCCGGGGCGCGGACTTCCGCTGCCTCCGCCAATCAGTCCGGCGTCAGAGATGGTGTGGTGCGGAGACCTGAATGGCCGCCTCTTCAACAATCCGGCTCCCGTCGGCATGATGCCTGCCACCCCGTGAATCTGGGTTGCTTCCAGCGCTTCCCGGAACGTCAGCTCCGGCAGAATGCCGGCGAAACGCTTCGCCAGCATGGTTTTTCCTGAACCGGGAGGACCGATCATCAAGACGTTGTGATTGCCCGAAGCTGCGACTTCCAGAGCGCGCTTAGCGGTAGTCTGGCCGCGAACGTCGCTGAAGTCAGGTAAATCCGCGCAGGCTGTTTCCGGATTGGGCAGCTCCGCCGAAGCGGGCTTAAATGCTTCCGGTTCATTCAGGAACTTAACGACCTCCGCCAGATGCCGAAGACCGTAAACGCTAATGCCTTCTGCGACGGCGGCTTCCGAGGCGTTGCCTTCGGGCACCAATAGATTGCTGATTCCGTGCCTGGCCGCGCAAACGGCGATGGAGAGCGCTCCTCGCACCGGACGCAGGCTGCCGTCGAGCGATAGTTCTCCTACGATCAGATAATTATCGGCGCGTGACACGGCCCCCATTGCGCCCAGGATCGCGGTGGCCATCGGTAGATCGAAGCCCGCGCCCTCTTTGCGCACGTTCGCTGGAGCCAAATTGATGGTTACAGATTTGCTCGGATAGCCGAAGCCCGAATTCAGCAGAGCCGACTTGATGCGTTCCCGGCTTTCCCGGACTGCCGCATCCGGCATGCCGACGGTTATGAAGTCCCGGTTGGTTCCGGCCGGGTACATGTCGACTTCGACGTCGATAACGTGTGCATCGATGCCTTGAATTGCTGCGCTAAAGGTGCGGAACAGTGCCACAGAATCTAGGTAGCTATCCCGCGAGCCGATTCTCAGACTAAGCGGTCCGGCGTCGACCCAAACTGCCGCCGCCGATCAGGCCTAAGTCGAGAATAAGGGCGATAAACAGAAAGACCAGCCCCTGCGTAGTCAGCGGCCCGCCATGGCCTTTTTGCAAATAGGTGTAAACGATTAACGTCAGCGGCAGAAACAAAAAGCCGAGAATCGATAAAATCAGGCTTTGATAAACCCCGTTGAAAAACGTTGTAAACAACCAAAGCAGCACAATTGCAATGCGAGGGAAAGCGACGGCGAGAATAGCTAGTAAACACGGCATGAATCTTGGTCTCGATTATGTACGTTTTTGCGGCAAATGGCCAAGCATTGTTACTGCCAGTACTGCCACTGCGCCGTTGCAATCACAAACGCACTGAGTGCGGCATTGGTGACCAAATGCATCAAGATACAATCGGCTATCGATTTCGTTCTTATCATCCAGAAGTTGTAAATGATGCCCGTCAGCAATCCTACGTCCCAGTAAGGCCCGTGTTCCGACGCAAATAGAATTGCGGTAAGCCAAAACGCAATTGGGGTGTATGTCCCTAGCGGCACTTTCTGGAAATCTGTATTTACCAGCCATCGCATCAACCAGGCTCGCCAGAAGAGTTCCTCGACAATAGGCACGATCAGAACCGCTCTGGCAGTCCTCCAACTCAAAACCCATGAGCTTTGAAGATCGCCCGGCCTTATTGAAGAGTGCAAATGGCCCATAACCGGGTTTGAGAGCAGCGAACTTTCCCGATACCCCGGAATCAGGTAATCGGGTAAGATCCAGAGCGCGAAGACAATTAGGCCCAGGGCAACACTCGAAAATGCGTGGCTGGGTTGAATAGAGAGTTCCCGCGGCCGGCAGAGATAGCAAACCACCGCGAGCACCAGCACCCAGAGCGGCGCTTCCCACGCCGCGCCAATCCAATGCTTCGACGAAATGCTGAGAAACAGAAGGAAGAGCGCGAACGGCAGCACATATTGGAGAGAAGGATACCGTTCGCTCCAACGAGAGATGGCAGTGGCAGGCACTCGCTTCTCTCAGCCAATCTGACTAACGAAGCTGCGAATCTTGCTCTCCTGTTCCTGCTGCGGCGAGTTGTCCAGCGCCTTCTGCGCTTCTTCCTTCGCGCCCCGGCGATCACCTTGCTTCAGCAGCGCCATAGCCAAATGGAAATGATAGGTCGGATTGTTCGGGTGCTGTTGAACTATCTGCTTCAGAATGCGCAGCGCCTCCGAATTCAGGTTTTTCTTCATGTACACATACCCGAGAGTGTCGGAAATGTCCGGGCTATCCGGCACCTGCTTCTTAGCGCGTTCCGCGAAGGTCATGGCCTGGTCGAGATCAGTGCCCTGCTCCGCATTCATGAAAGCGATGTTATTAAGCGCGAGCGGGTTGTCGTGGTCGATTCCCAAAACTCTGTTGTAAATGTCTGCAGCTTGCGATCCTTTTCCCAGCGTTTCCAAAAGCATTCCCCGGCTTAACAGGGCATTCACGTCCTTGGGATTGGCATTAGAGGCACGCTCAAAAGAAGTGAGCGCTTCTTGCTTTCGTCCGAGTTGCCGCTGTAGTGTGCCCAGCCGCAGCCAATTGTCTTCCTTGCCTGAATTGTTTTTCAAAAGTTCTTTGTAGTTATCCGCGGCCTGAGTGAAAAGCCTATCAGCAGCAGCCGGGTCGGACTTAAGCATTTGTGCTCCAGCCGTAGCCTGGAAGTTAGCGAGTTCTTGCCGGTAGCCCGGAACGGAAGGGTTCTTCTGAACCAGGTCCTGAAGCGTGGCGACCGCCTCTTTACCCTGACCTTGAGCCAGTTTTACGCTCTGCAGGCCCAGCAACCCGCGATTATCGGGAGGATCCGATTTATAGACCTTCTCGAATTCACTCTTGGCTTTGTCGAACTTACGTTGCGACAAGTAAATGGACGCCAATTGGAGGCGGGCATCGTTCATGCGCGGCACTTCCTGTACCAGCGCTTCGAGATCGGTTTGTGCCCGATCCGCCTGATTAATTCCCACCAGGGCCCGGTCATGCAGGTAGCGGGCGTCGATGTTTTTCGGCTCGGTCGTCAGCACGATTTCGGTCTGTTCGATTGCCTTAGCGTGATCGCCGCGGTCCTCATAAATCCGGGCTGCCAAGTTTCTGCTTCCAGTCAATACCAGCGGCCGGGCGGGCTTCTTCTTTAATTCGTTCGAGACCGCCTCCAGTGCCTCGGGAAGGGCCTTTTCCGGCTCACCCTGTAGAAACAGGCTGCGGGCGAGTTGATAGTGCAGTGCGCCATCGGCAGGAATATTGGCGACCATCTTCTTCAGCTCGTTGGAAGCGGCGGCGAGATTGGATTTAGAGGGGGACTGCAGCAGCAGCGAGGCGTAAGCCTCGTTTGCCATTTCGTCTTTGGGGTTGTCTTTCGCGAGGGTCTTGGCCAACTTGAATGCCTCGTCCCGTTTACCCATGGCTTCGTAGGCTGTGATCATGCGCTGCTTATAGGCCATGGCGTTCTTGGGGTCAGCGGCAATACCAGCTTGATACTGCGCTGTCGCTTCACTCCACTTCTTGGCCCGTAGATAATAGTCGCCGACAATCTGATGCCCGGAAGGAAAGTCTTTACTAAGCGCCCGCTTGATCACTGCTTCGCCTTCATTAAAGCGATTCTGAACCAGCAGAAAATTCGCGTAGTTCTGGAGTGCAACCGGGCTGGCCGGATCGTTCTCCGCCCGCTCCTTCAGAACCGCTTCGGCCTTCTGCTTATCGTTCTGGCGGGAATACAGAATAAACAGGAAATCGTATCCCTGCCCCCACTTCTTGTTTCTATCGATGGTTTGCCGGACCAGTGCTTCCGCTTCTTTCGAGCGCTGAGAGGCGGACAAAGTCTCGGCATACCAACCCACCAACTCGGGAGAATTCGGTTTAATCTTATTCGCTTTCTCGAAGCTCGCCAGGGCCTTATCTCGTTCGTCATTGGCCAGATGAACCAGCCCCTGAATGCGAATGCCGTCGAACGAGTTCGGGTCGTTCGACAGAATCTTGGTGTCAAGATCCTTCACGTCATTCAGGAAACTCTTGAACTTTTTGGGGTTTGTGGCATATGCACCCAGGTAAATCTCCGCCAACTTGGTTTCCGCATCCGTGTTTGAAGGCTTCAAGTCGATAGCCCGCCGCAGATACTTGGTAGCCTCCATCAAGTTGCCGTCATCGAGAAGATTTAAGCCTTCCCGGTAATAAGCTTCCGCATTCGTCTTATCCTTGGCGATGGCTTTCTGATACAGAATGGAGGCTTCTCTGAACTTCTTATTCTCGTGATAGCGATTGCCGGAAGCGATCAGCTTTTCGGGACTCTGGCTGCAGGCGGACGAGAACAGAAGTGCACAGACTCCTGCAAGGGAAATAAAATACTTCATATCGATTTGGCGCTTACTTGAATTGTAGGGGATTTTCACGGTTTTACACACAAGGGAAAAGCTGAGGTCTTTTTGCAAGGTCGAGCCGCACCGTCAAGGAGTACCGATCAAAAATCCCTGCTGTCCCGGAATTTCGCTTTCCAGCGCAATCTTATAATCGGCGTTTAGGATGCGTAGAGTTCTTTCGGCCATCGCTTTTTTCGCTATCGGAGCAGTTCTCCTCTGCCAACCCTATCGGCAGAATCCTCAGACAACATTACAGAAACGCTCCGGAAAGATAGCAGAGAGATCAGATCTTCCTCCGGTTACCCTGCCGGACGCACCCGGCCTCTACGCGGTTATCTATACGTCAATGGGCAACATAGTTTGCCGGTTGTATGAAAATGAAGCACCTAAAACCGTCGCGAATTTCCGTGGCCTGGCTACCGGAGCTAAGGCCTGGAAAGATCCTAAGACCGGTAAGACGCGTCACACTCCTCTCTACTCAAGGACTACGTTTCACCGTGTCATTCCGGATTTCATGATTCAGGGAGGAGATCCGGAGGGCGACGGAAATGGCGGCCCGGGATTCGAATTCGCTAACGAAGTGCCTCCAGACAAGAATTTTTCGCAGCCGGGAGTCCTGGCGATGGCCAACTCCGGACCGGATACGAATGGAAGCCAATTTTTCATTACGGTAGCCCCGGCCGAACATCTGAATGGCAAATATTCCATCTTCGGCCAAGTGGTATCCGGCCAAGAGGTCGCTGACGCGATCTCGAGAGTTCCCAAAAACGAAGAAGATAGGCCCAACACTCCCGTGAAGATTCTATCCATCGCAATCCGCAAAGCACCACTCTTGCCCTTGAAGTAGCTGCCGCTTATATCACTGAAAAGAAAGCGTACTTTCGCCAGAAAATTTGTGGTAATCCCGCCATTCTACGTCGTTCTTGTTGCAGGCGGACGACTTGCGTTCGCAGCTCTGATTTACGGCTAGCACCGGAAGCAGGAAGTTGCCCGTCCCGAGCCTTACCGGGTCATAAGCAACGCTAGAGAAAACCGTGCGGAGGGGGAAGTTTGCTGGAACGTTGTCCGCCTGCATCTCGATTTTGCGGACTTCGCCGGTCGATTTGCCGACCCAAACCTGCCCGCTGTAAGCCGGTTTCAACGACTGGCCACCAACCTTTATAGTCCAGTCCGAGTGGGCCAGATCGACCTCGAAGCCGTAAACCAAGACTGGCGTGGTACCAATCGTGGCCGATTTCGCAACTTGAAACTTTGCCTTTGTTCCGGGCCAGAATAACGTGCGGAGTATCGCCGCGAATTCGCCAGTTGACGTTGAACCACCCAGTTGCAGCATGCTCTTGCTGGTTTTTCTTCCGCCTAACGTGATGTCCCGGTAGCTCTCTCCGCCGTTTTCGTAGACCACCTTGGCAGTCACAATGTCGAGCGGATTCCAATCTTCGCTCTTCGACTCCCTGCCATACCGGGTCGTAATCTGCTGGCACAGAAAATTAGGAAGCCCGTTAGCGAAGGTTTGAACCCATTCCATCGTCTGCGCAATCAGAGTCGGCACTCCCGAACTAAGGCGTTGCGGGTCGGAGTGTTCTTCGATCGTAAACTCCGTCGTCGCATTGGGATCGACAGGGGCCTTAAACTTTGCCGCCGGTTGGCGCGCGCCCCCGGTTTGGGTCTTCTCTCTTGGTTGAGACGCTGTCTTGGCTGGCCTTCCACGTCTCAATATTGGCCGGTCGGGATCGTCTGGAGGCGTCCCGGGCGAGGCAGGATCTTGCGCTGTGGCCGTCTGCGCTTTAGATGTGCTGGTGACCGGCTCCTCGTCTGCCGGAGGCCGTGTCATAAGCTTCTTTTCCGCTGTCACGTTGATAGTCGAAGCCGTCAGGAACGACTCGCCATCCTCCACCGCTTCTATATGAATCACCATGCCAGGCTTAATCCCCGACATCGCCGTTGCCTGGCCATCTCGCTGCCAGACGGTTTGGGGCACAACCGAAAGGGTAAGCGTCCTTCCATCATCGGTGCCGGCGACCAGTTGTTTTTCATTTACTGAGACCACTTGAGCATCTGCAAAGAAATCCGGATTGACCGGCGTAGGCTGTTTTTTCCCGGATTTCTTCCCAAACGGCCGTGGAATGCCAGTGCTTCGGCCCGGGTTTTGCGAGGGCGGATACTGTCCTCTGGGATATTGGCCTGGAGGATACTGCCCCGGCGGAATTCCTTGCCCCGGCATGGTCTGGGCGGGTAGACAACTGACTAAGACAAAACTGAGAAGCCACGTGCCGGGACTTGAGGAACTCATTGCATTTCTTCGATGTAGACGCAAGCCGGGCGGCGTCAGGTTACTGAAACGGCTGTGCGCAAGATATTTCCGGCCAAGCCGCATGAGAGCACGCCTTAAAGTTTGGCACCTAAACTTTCGATAGACAGTTCAGGACCACTCTATGTAGTCTGCTCTGCACGATCGTTCTGGCTGCCTCGAGGTTGGCCAGGTTTAATCAGCATGTCGAGACACACATTAAGTCAGGAAGACGTACTCCATTGGCTGGCGCTCCGCATGGCGCCCGGGCTGGGCACGTTAGGTACGCTGCGCCTGCTGAAGCGGATGCATTCTCCGCAAGCCATTTTCCGGGCGTCCGCATCCGAATTGCAAGCCGCCGGCTTGACAGCCGCGCAGGCAAAAAGCATTTCGAGCGGCTATTCTTTCGACGATGCAGTGGAGCAGCAGCAGAAACTGCTCAATTCCGGCGCCCAGCTCATAACACTGCACGACGAGCGGTATCCGCAGAGGCTGCGTGACATTTTCGATCCGCCGCTGCTGCTGTTCGTTCTAGGCAATCCGGATCTGCTCGTGCTTCCCTCCATCGCTATGGTCGGGACCAGGCGGCCGACGCCTTACGGGATCGCAGCTGCCGAGCGGTTGAGCGCCGATTTGGCCAAAGCCGGCTTGGCGATTATCAGCGGTATGGCGCGAGGCATCGACACGGCATCGCATAAAGCTGCTCTACATGAAGATGGGATGACAATTGCCGTGTTAGGCTGCGGCGTGGATGTGCTCTACCCGGCTGACAATCGGCGGCTATACCAGGAAATTGCACAGCGCGGACTGCTGGTCTCCGAGTTTCCGATGGGTGCGCCGGCCTATCCGCAGAATTTTCCCATTCGAAACCGCATCGTCAGCGGACTCTCTTTAGGGGTGGTCATCGTCGAAGGTGCGCAGCACAGCGGATCCGCAATTACCGCCAAGCTGGCTATGGATCAAAGCCGGGAAGTGTTCGCTGTTCCGGGGAATATTACCTCTAAAATGAGCTGGGGTCCCAACTTGCTGATCAAGGAAGGGGGAGCCAAGCTGGTTCAGGAGTGGACCGACGTTACAAATGAGCTGTCCTCGGAAGTCCGCCGGGAACTGTCGGCGAAAGCGCAGGCCAAGCTTTTCGAAGAATCCGGCGAAGCGCCGCCGCCCGTTTCCGCGGAGCCGGACACACCACAAAAGACCCTTCAGCGGCGAGTGTTGCAGAGTTTGCAAGTCGATACTCCTCAACAACTTGACTCGCTGCTTGAATCCTTTGAGGGCGTCTCTTCATCAGAGTTGATCGGCGCCCTGTTTGACCTCCAAATGACGGGAATGATCCGGCAACTGCCCGGCAAGAGCTTCGTCAAGGTGTGGTAAAACAAGTAGCGTTCTGTGGGAAAGGCCGTAAGCCTTTCGAAAGAGCAACAGGTAATAAGCTGGTATGGCAAAATCTCTCGTCATCGTTGAATCCCCGGCGAAGGCGAAAACTATCGGGAAATATCTAGGCAAGCAATTCATCGTCAAAGCCTCGCTCGGTCACGTTAAAGACCTTCCGAAGAAGGACTTGGCGGTAGACGTCGAGCACGACTTCACACCTAGATATGAGGTGATTGAAGGTAAGAAGAAGCTTATCTCGGAACTTAAACAAGCCGCTAAAGGCGTCGATTCCATCTATCTGGCAGCTGACCCGGATCGCGAAGGCGAGGCGATCTGCTGGCACCTGCAGGAAGAGCTGGAACCGAAGAAGGCGTCGGACAAGCCAGCGATCTTCCGCGTCATGTTCAACGAAATCACCGCTAACGCCGTGAAGAAGGCGTTCGATAAGCCCCTGGCGGTGAATGTCCATCTGGTGGAGGCTCAACAGGCCCGGCGGGTTCTCGATCGTCTTGTCGGCTACAAGATTTCGCCCCTGCTGTGGGATAAAGTTCGCCGCGGACTGTCGGCCGGACGGGTTCAAACTGTCGCACTGCGGCTGATTGTCGAGCGCGAGCGCGAAATCAAAGCCTTCCTGCGCGAAGAATACTGGACGTTGGATGCGGCGCTGAATGCCAAGAAGCCGCCCGTCCTAAGCGCCCGTTTAAACAAGGTTGGGAAAGATGCGCCGGCGATCGGCAACCAGCAGAGTGCCGACGGCATCGTCGCGGATCTGGACGGCGCATCTTATATAGTCCGTGCGGTTGCCACGCGCGAGAAGAAGCGCAATCCGGTGCCGCCATTCATCACGTCGACCTTGCAGCAGGAATCGTCGCGCAAGCTTCGATTCAGCGTCAAGCGGACCATGATGCTAGCCCAGGGCCTTTACGAAGGCAAAGAGCTGGGAAAAGAAGGTTCGGTCGGTTTAATCACCTACATGCGTACCGACTCTACCCGTGTTTCAGAGGATGCGCTAACTGAGGTGCGCCAGTTCGTTTCCGATCGCTATGGGAAGGACGCTCAACCGCCGTACGCTTACGTTCCCGAGAAGCCCAATATCTATAAAACCAAGAAAGATGCTCAGGACGCACACGAAGCCGTTCGCCCCACTTCGGTGCTGCATACTCCGGAGGCGATGGAAAAGTTTCTGGCCGAGGATGAGTTGAAACTCTATCGTCTGATCTGGATGCGTTTTGTGGCATCGCAGATGACTCCGGCAGTGTTCGACCAGACCACTATAGATATCGATGCAAAAGGAAAGAGCGGCCAGGAGTATGCATTCCGCGCGACGGGAAGCGTCCAGAAGTTTGACGGCTTCCTGAAAGTCTACGAAGAAGGTAAAGATCAGAAGGATGAAGACGACGACGAGCTGAAGCAGAAGCTTCCGGCAGTCAGCCAGGGCGAGACGCTGAAGCTCAAGGAATTGAAGCCTGAACAGCACTTTACGGAGCCGCCGCCGCGCTACAACGAAGCTACCCTGGTCAAGAAACTCGAGTCAGATGGCGTGGGCCGTCCGTCCACTTACGCTTCCATTCTGTCGACCATCCAGGATCGCGAGTACGTGAAGAAGGAAGGCGGCAAGTTTCATCCCACTGAGTTGGGAATGGTGGTTACTGACCTGCTGCTCGAAAGCTTCAACGACCTTTTCGATGTGAAATACACGGCTCGCATGGAAGAGGAACTGGACGACATAGAAGAAGGCAAAATCGAATGGCGGGTTGCCATGGCCGATTTTTACGGCCGCTTTCAGCAGAATCTCGAGAATGCGGAACGCACCATGACGGACGTGAAGCGCATGGAGAAGCCCACCGACCTGATTTGCGAGAAGTGCAGCAAGCCCATGGTCATCAAATGGGGCAAGCACGGCAGCTTTATCGCTTGCTCTGGCTTTCCGGAGTGCAGTAATACCAGGGAGGTGGCGGTCGAACCTACTGAAGCAAACGGCGGCGACGTGACCGAGCAGGACGAGGCCGAGTACTGCGAGAATTGCGGCCGCCCGATGGTGTTGAAGAAGGGGCGCTTCGGACAGTTCTTTGCTTGCTCTGGATACCCGGACTGCAAAACTACAAAACAGATCGGCGGAGAACAGCGCAAAGACGTTCCGCTCGAAGAGAAGTGCCCGCAATGCGATAGCAACCTGGTTCAGAAGTTCGGGCGCTACGGCGAGTTCGTCGCCTGCAGCAATTACCCGAAGTGCAAGTACGTTAAGCAGAAGACCATTGGGGTTCCGTGCCCGAACTGCAGCCAGGGCGAGATTGTCGAACGCAAGTCGAAGCGCGGCAAGGTTTTCTTCGGCTGCAATCGCTATCCGGAGTGTGACTTCGTTGCCTGGGGCAAGCCGATTACAGAGAAGTGTCCGGATTGCGGCAGCAGCTATCTGGTCGAAAAATATCTGAAAGCCGGCCCGGTTGCTCAGTGTCCTAATACGGAGTGCAAATACAAGCGGCCCCTGGAAGTAGAAGAGAAGGAAACGAGCGTGGCTTGAGCGTTCGCTCACGGCTTCATCTGTTCCGCCTTTTTGCCTGATGCCGAAACGGATCTCGGCGGAGCGGAAACGCCTCTCGGAGTCCGAGGCGCGTATCAAATACTGGTCCCGCTGGGGGCCTTATCTTTCCGAGCGGTCGTGGGGTACGGTCCGTGAGGATTATAGTGCCTACGGTGACGTCTGGAACTACTTCCCCCACGATCATGCCCGGGCGCGCGCTTACCGCTGGACCGAGGATGGCATTCTCGGTCTTTGCGACAATCACCAATTTCTGTGTTTCGGGCTCGCGTTCTGGAACGGCAATGATCCCATCCTGAAAGAGCGCTTGTTCGGATTAACCGGTCCGCAGGGGAATCACGGCGAGGACGTAAAAGAGCTGTACTACTATCTCGATGCCACGCCTACTGCTTCTTACCTGAAAGGCCTGTATAAATACCCGCAGAATGCCTATCCCTACGATGATCTGGTTGCCGAAAACGGGCGGCGATCCCGGCTCGAGCCGGAGTATGAAATCACCGACACCGGCATCTTCTCTGAAAACCGTTACTTCGACGTGTTTGCCGAGTACGCCAAGAACGATGTGGACGATGTTCTGATCAGAGTTCGAATCGTGAACCGCGGGCCGGAAGCTGCACCGTTGATTCTCATTCCCAATCTCTGGTTCCGCAATACGTGGGTTTGGGGAGCTACGGAAGAGCCAGAACAAAAGCCCAAGATCATCCGCAAGTCTTCTAGCGAATTGGAAACGAGCCACGTAGAGCAAGGCTCGTTCGTCTTACAACTGGATGGCACGCCGCAAACGCTCTTCACCGAAAACGAGAGCAACAGCCATCGCCTGTGGGGTCTTCCAAGCGCGCACCGCCACTTCAAGGATGCCTTTCACGACTACCTGATCGGAGGGAACGGCGAAGCTGTCAATCCTGAAGGCAAAGGGACGAAAGCGTGCGCCGTGTATCATTTGAGCCTTAACCCGGGTGAGGAACGCTCTTACACTTTCCGTTTGGCGAGGAAAAATTCGCCAGTGCTGCCGCGATCGGAATGGCCCTCGATTTTCGCGCGCAGGATTCAGGAAGCCGATGAATTCTACGCCGACTTAAGCAGCGGCCTCGATGGCGAAGCGCCATCCATCCAGAGACAGGCTTTTGCCGGTATGTTCTGGAGCAAGCAGTATTACCACTTTGTGGTGGAGACCTGGCTTAAGGGCGATCCCGATGAGCCCGCTCCTCCCGAACAGCGCCAGCAGGGCCGCAATAGAGCCTGGCGGCACCTCTTTAACGACGACGTTATATCGATGCCTGATAAGTGGGAATACCCGTGGTATGCCGCCTGGGACCTCGCTTTCCATGCGGTCGCAATCGCGCCCGCTGACCCCGACTTCGCCAAGTCGCAACTGTCCCTCTTTCTGCGCGAGTGGTATATGCATCCGAACGGGCAGCTGCCGGCGTATGAGTGGTCATTTAGCGATGTCAACCCGCCGGTTCATGCCTGGGCCTGCTGGCGCGTTTTCCAGATCGACCGCCGCATCAAGGGCGATCCGGATATCAAGTTCCTGGAAAGCGTTTTCCATAAGCTGCTGGTGAACTTTACCTGGTGGGTAAACCGGAAGGATTCGGAGGGAGCGAACATTTTCGAAGGCGGTTTCCTGGGCCTCGACAATATCGGGATCTTCGATCGCAGCGCTACCCTGCCAAACGGCTGGATGCTCGAGCAGTCGGATGGCTCCAGCTGGATGGCGATGTACTGCCTCTTGATGCTGAAGATTGCTCTCGAATTGTCGGCCTTCAATTCGACTTATGAGGATATCGCCAGCAAATTCTTCGAGCACTTCCTCTACATTGCAGACGCGATGAATCACAACTACCGGACCGGCTTGTGGGACGAGAAGGACGGCTTCTATTACGACCGGCTGCGTTTCCCGGATGGCAATCGGAAGCTGTTGCGCCTGCGATCGCTGGTCGGCATCGTTCCTTTGTTCGCGGCGGACACGCTCGAGTGGGACTTGCTGGACAGCCATCCGGGGTTCAAGAAGCGCATGGAGTGGTTTGTCGAGAACCGGCCCGATCTGACGGAAGGGTTAGCGCCACTGATGGAGAGTGGTATGGAGTCGCGGCGTCTTCTCGCCATTGTGGACCGGAACCGGCTCGAACGCATCCTGCAGCGGGTTCTGAGCGAAGAGGAATTTCTGTCGCCCTTCGGCATACGTTCTATGTCGCGTTATCACAAGGACAACCCCTGTATCGTGCAGCTGGATGGCCGGGAGTTCCGTGTCGATTATGAGCCCGGCGATTCGCAGACTTCCATGTTCGGGGGGAACTCGAACTGGCGCGGTCCGGTGTGGTTTCCGATGAATTTGCTGCTGATCGAGGCGCTGCAGCGGTTCCACCACTACTACGGAGACAAATTCACGGTGGAGTTTCCGGCCGGATCGGGCAAGCGCGAGAATTTGCACGAGATTGCGCGGCTGTTGTCGCAACGGCTGATTTCACTTTTCGTTCGGGACGATCACGGGAAACGTGCGGTCTACGGAAGCAACGAACTTTTTCAGAGCGATCCAAATTTCCGCGATTACATTCTGTTCTACGAATTCTTCAACGGAGATTCAGGGTTGGGTTTGGGAGCGAGCCATCAGACTGGCTGGACGGGGCTGGTGGCGAAGTTGCTTCAGCAGAGCGGCGCGGGGATGACGGAATCGAGTTACACCCATCCTATGGCTTTCGGTTGAGGCGCTGAAATGAAAAGAGCGAAACCAGGATGCGGTGTTTTCCTTCTCGCTCTCATTCCTCGTCTATGTATTCTTCGACAGAGACGAATTGCCGGGCAACGTGACCGCACCCGTCGAGGATTCGCCCGTGTGGCAGCTGGATGCCCAAGAGCTCTCGCCGTATTCTCGAGCGGTTGTTGACGGATTTTCCGGTGAGATTCAAAGCCCAATCATCGGTTGACAGGACGTCTGAGAGAAACGCTGGCACAACTAAAGGGAATCGACAGCTGAGATGTTCCAGTAGAATGGAATCCGTGGCGATCACTCTGCATCCCAGGACTGGCGTCGTTGAGGAGAGCTTCTATGAAATGGCGAACCTCTTTCCACGGCATACGGACCTACCGTTTGTGGTTTGGATTTCAGTGGGAGGCGGAGCACGGCACGATGTCCGAGTAAAGGTAACATCAGGACCGAAAGCTCAATCTGGCGATTATGGTCAGCGTCGGTCTCCGGCCGGACGTTCACGTGGTTGAAGGAAAATGGACGGGCACGACCTGGAGCTCTTAACTCAATGGATCGAACTGAACCGGGACGCTCTCGTTCGTTATTGGAACGAAGAGATCGCTACCGTGGATGTGGTGAGCGCCATTCGCTCGATCGGTTAGATCGTTAGGCCGGCGCAAGGGCAGAAGGGGAAAAGCTCTACGAATTGCCGAGATACCGAGTTCGATGATAGCGCCCCAGGCGCTCTGGCGCCACGCTTCCGGGAATGTCCACGACTGCTAAATGCGATCGACCAACACGACTTAGATTCTTGAAGAAATAGTATCCGAGGCCCGCCGCTAAAGTCGATCCACGCAGAACACCGCCTCTGGCTTGGCCAGTCATGAAATCTTCTTGTCGTATCGGGCGCTCATGATGCTCTGCTGTCTTCCATCGTGGCTACACAGATTTGGGTGAACCTCACGCGTATTTATTAATCAGTGCATAAGTAGGTAGACATTAGATAGAATAAGGAATGCCGCGCCGGGATGCCCGTGAACTAGACCACAAGACCCTGGAAGAGATTCGGATTCGAGCCGTCGAGCAGGTGCAGTCGGGAGAGAGTCCGGAGGTGGTGATCAAGGCGCTGGGGTTTAGCCGTAGCTGCATTTACACGTGGCTGGCCCTGTACCGGAGTGGAGGCTGGAGTGCGTTGAAGGCTCGCGCGCTGCAGGGGCGGCCGGCGAGGATTCAGGCGGCGCAAATCAAGTGGCTGTACGAAACGATTACAGGGAAGAACCCTTTGCAATTTCGGTTTGAGTTCGCGCTTTGGACTCGCGAAATGATTCGGACGTTGTTGCGGGAGGAGTTTTCTTTGCAGTTGAGTGTCACCAGCGTGGGCCGATTACTGGGTCAATTGGGGTTGAGCTGCCAACGCCCGCTGTTTCGGGCGATCGAGCAAGATCCAGAGCGGGTTCGGCACTGGCGCGAGGAGGAATTTCCGGCCCTTCGCCGGTGGGCGAACGAGACCGGAGCGGCGATTTTGTTCGGCGATGAAGCCGGTGTGCGGAGCGACTATCACGCGGGCACCACGTGGGGTGTGAAAGGCAAAACTCCGGTCGTCCCCCGCACCGGCGGTCGGCACTCCCTCAACATGCTCTCCACGGTGAGCGCTCGCGGCGAGTTGCGTTTTATGATCGTGAACGGCCGGGTCAACGGATCGATTTTTGCCGAGTTTCTTCGCCGCCTCATGCACAACGCCGCGCATCCGGTGTTTCTCATTCTCGACGGACACTCGATTCATCGAAGCCGCGCCGTGCGCGACTTTGTGGCTGGCCAACAAGGCCGGCTTCGTCTGTTCTTCCTTCCGCCGTACTCGCCGGAACTCAATCCCGACGAGCAGGTCTGGAACTATGTAAAGCATCACGGCGTCGGCAAAGCCTTCCTGCGCAGCGCCTCGGATCTACGCCGCTTTGTGCTGGCGCGTCTCCGCTCACTGCAACGCTTGCCCTGGACTGTACGCATGTTCTTCCTTACTCCCGATACCCGGTACGCTGCCTCTTGACTGCTCGATTACGTCTACTTACTTATTGCCGCCTTAATAACAGGCTGCCGCGACTATATAGTCTGGCCTTGACAAGATTTTGTGCCAGCTATAAAATTTGGATCGGCACACAATTTAAATACAGTGTTGCTCCCGTCCTTTAGTAGGATACATGTTAGTTGTCAACAGGTGGCTTGCATTAGGTGTCTATGAATTACTGCTGATTAATTCTGCGTCACAGGCTGAACCAATAACAAATGTTACCCATAATTTACAATTTGTTTCGCAATTCCTGATTAGAGGTGGTTCAGCGGCTCCTACATCATCACTTCCAGTAGCGGCAATCCCGCAAACATTGCGATTTGGTTACTACAGCCTTAAACATGGCTTGTCGTCAACACTTATGTTGAACAACAATGGCCCTGGCTCAACCACGGTGAGCATTTCACTATATGATCCAGACGGAAAGCGCTTTGATGCTGAACCGGTCAGTCTTGACGAGAGGTCGCCTGCATATGTTTCGTTAGCGGATCTGGCCAACGATGCCCCTCGAACGTAAGCGTCCGAGCAACCGCAGCCTAGACTATCCCGGTGCGTTATGTTCTTGCTGAACTATTGAGCCGCAGCCCAGGCAGAAGGGGTCAGTCGGCTGACCTGCTTGACGGGCAAATCAGACAATCCTGGCAGCACCGCCGACAAGTAATCGCGCAGCGACAACTTGAGCCGCCGGCAGCTTTCAACAACCGAGAGAATGGCCGCCACTTTCGGTCCAGCCTGCTGGCTGCCGACATGAATCCAGTTCTTTCTTCCCAGCACCAGCGGCCGCATGGAGTTCTCCGCCAGGTTGTTGCTCAACTCCAGTTCTGGATGTTCCAGAAAGCGCGTCAACTTGCCCCAAAGGTTCAGCGTGTAAGCGGCGGCCTTGCCCAGAGTGCTGGCTGGCAATGCGCTGACTTTCGCCGCTTCCACTTGTTTCCGAATCAGATCCAGCAGCGGAACAGAGCGCTCACGGCGCAGCGCGTGCCGTGCTGCATAATCGAGACCGTTCGCGCGCGCCTTGCCATCAATGCCAAACAGCTCATCAATCTGTTTCACCATCAGCGCGGCTATCCGGTCATCAGGATTCAGCTTCAGGGCATCGGAAAACTTGCGTCTGGAATGCGCCCAGCAAGCGGCATGCACCATCCCGGCTCCGCCTACCTTGCCGTAAGCGGCGTAGCCATCGGTCTGCAAAATCCCTCCGGACGGACCCAGAAAGAGTTTTGGCCCTGCGCGGCCACGGCCCATGCGAAAGTCGAACACCACGCTTGCTCCAGGCCGCCCATATTGCCACAGATAGGCCTGGTGGTTTTTCCCCCGCTTGTCTTTGCTCTGCACATCCACCGGTGTCTCATCGGCCTGGAGATAACTCTCAGCCCGTAACTCGCGGCCCAGCGCATCCACAATCGGCAGCAGCAACCCGCCCACCCGCATCACCCAGCCATCCAGCGTCGCGCGGCTGATCTCGATTCCTGTCTCGCGCTCCAGCATCGCGCTCTGGCGGTACAGCGGCAGATGATCGCAATACTTGGAAATGATGGTGCCGATGATCACCTGATCGCTCACCAGGCTCCTGTCGATAATCCGCGCCGGCAGCGGCGCCGTCACCACGCCGCCCTCTTCACACGCCTGGCAAGCGCGCTTCTCGCGTTTGACTACTGAGACGAAGTACTCGGCTGGCTGGCAGTCTAACTGCTCACTCTGCTCATAGCCGATCACCACTGTCCCGCCGCCGCAACTCCGGCAGGTGCATTGCTCGGGTGTGCTGGGCAGCACGCGTTCCACGCGCGGCAGATCAGCGGGCAGGGTTTGACGGCCTGGATGTTGTTTGCGATCCTTTTGTAGCGCGGCGGCTGCCAGCAGCTCTCGTTTGCTCTCCGCTTCCACCTCGTTGCCGCTCACGCCCGGCTCAAACTCCAGAAGCTCCAGTTGCGCGCTGTTCAGCTTCTCGCTGCCAGGCCCATACTTGGCAATGCGCGCCAGCCGCAGCATTTCTTCCAGCGATTGAATCCGCATCTCGGCCCAGCGCAGTTGCTTTTGCAGCTGCTCAACCTGTGTGGATTCTGACTGTGGCGAAGGGGATGAACTCACGGACGGTATAGAGATATTTTACCGTCGATAGTGAGTAATAGCTACACTTACTTCCACTTACTAACTCCAATGATGCTGACTATTTTCTGCTGGAGTTTCCACCCGGTGCCAGCCTCGCCGCCGGGTCTGTGTGAGATCAATTCCACCCAGCAGCAGCGTCAGTTCCTCATGGCTCAGTTTCACTTTCGCTGCGCCGCTGTCTGCCTCAGGCCAGCGGAATCTCCCCTTCTCCAAACGCTTCGAACAAACCCACAAGCCGGTGCCATCCCAGAACAAAAGCTTCAGCCGGTTGCGGCCGGCATTGGCGAAGACAAAGATGTGTCCGCTTAACGGCTCGCACAGCAGGCGGTCACGCACCAGGCCGTGCAGGCCCTCGAAGCCCTTGCGCATGTCGGTTGTTCCGGCCGCCAGATAAATGCGCGTGGCCGGCCCCAGGCCGAACCTTTACGCGCGCTCCAGCAGGCGAACCAACTGCTCCAGCATCGCTCCATCGAAGCGGCTGCCTACTTCGATCCGCCGTCCATTGGCCAGCGCCACTGTCAGCGCGCCATCTCCGGCAATCGCTGGCCGCTTCTTCCGCGTCACCTGCACCGCCACGAACTTTGCCTTCCCCGCACCCTGCGCTTCCTTGCGCCACCCGCAAGTATCGGACCAGCGTTGTTATCCCCATGCCGCGCTGTGCGCAAAACACTTCGCGGCTTAACCCGCTGGCTTCATAATCTGCCACCACTTTGCCGGTATCTGCTCTGCTCAGCCGCGGTGAACGTGCTCTCTTGTTTCCATCTGCCATTCCCTCACTTCATCATGCTTTCCAGGTTCAAGATAGATGGGGTTGCTCTTACGCTTACCCTCGAACTTTTAGTGAGGGCCATGTTGAGATCTCATACACAGGGGCAAGAACTATGCAGGTTACAGGCCAGATCACAATGCTATCGACCGATAAGAGAACGGCCTCTGATTCTATGATGCAGATGACTCAATCATCTACGAGTCTACGCACGATTCTCTACACGCCAACGTTTGCATCTGGACTCACAATCGCGCTGACTAATGTCGGAAGAGACCGGATTATCATATCGTCAAAAGTGGGGATCAAGAGTCTAAGGCAGATAACCTTAGAACCGAAGCAAATGACCTTATTCGAAAGTGAAGACCTCTCCAAATTGGGGATCTTCACTGACCGACCGCAGGTTCTCACCGTACAGCATACTGGGCACCCGGAGGACCTGATCGCAACTGGAAGCGTATACGATAACAGGTCTGGATTCTCCTCAAATATCTTCTTTGAAGAGTCGACAAGCGGAAGCTCACATTACCTTGGGAGCACCTCTATTCCGATAGGTGAGAGAAAGCAAGACCTTGGCATCGGGAAGGGTGCAAATTATACTGCCTTGCTGTCCGTGGCAAATACAGACTCGAAACCGACGAAGATCTCCCCTTCGCTGACGTACAAAGTTAACTCAAAACTAAAAACCATCGGTCTGACTGAAATTGAGCTACAAGAACTTGAGGCAAAGCATCTGAATCTAAACAGATCAGATTTTCAAGGAGGAAGGGGATGTCGAGATTTCAGATGCAAGCGTCGACATCGCTTACTTGGGATCAACTGGCTTCGTGATAGCAAGAGTACTGAGCTACGACAACAGCAAAGATATCTCGCTCGACATCCCCGTTAAAGACCCACTTGCTGGTTGGGGTCGGGGGGGGGCGGCAGCCATCCTTGGAGACTCGATGATGGGTACGCTTCAAGCTTACAGCTAAAAAATGCGACTGCTAAACCGGCCGCTGCGATTTTTCAGATTCGTTACGAAAGCGGAGTGTACCTGACCTGCCCGCGGAAACTGTACCAGTCATAACTGGGTTTTCCACGTATTCCCAAGCTCATTTGTAGCTTTCCTTCGCCGTCATATTAGTCGCCGTTCACACGACGGCGGGGCCGGGTCAAGGCCGAGCGTAGCGAGCCCGTTAGGGTTGCCTTGACCCGGTTTCGCTGTCGTGTTACTCAAAATCTCGATGGCGAAGGAAGCGCTGCTCCTGTTCGCAAACTCGTTCGGCGTCGCGTACCCCAGCGCGCTATGTGGTCGAAATTCGTTATAGTCTATCCTCCAACTTTCGATGTGAGTTCTGGCCTGGCGTAGACTTGTGAACCAATGCGTATTCAGGCATTCGTCTCGAAACTTCCCGTTAAAGCTCTCGATATGCCCATTCTGCATCGGCTTGCCAGGCGCAATGTAGTCCAACTGCAGTTTCTTCTGTTGGCACCAGTGGCGCACAGCGGCGCAAACGAATTCCGGACCGTTGTCCACCCGAACAGCTTCGGGTAACCCACGCTCCTCCGCCAGCCGTTCCAATACCCGTACCACCCGTGTTCCGGGGAGGCTCAGATCGACTTCAATCACGAGACACTCGCGCGTGTAGTGATCCACCACGGCCAATGCCCGGAAGCTGCGTCCGTCCGCTAAACCGTCGGTAACGAAGTCCATTCCCCAACGTTGATTCGGCCGCGTAATCGCTATCGGCGCTGGCGCAGCGGAGGCCATCCGTTTGCGCTTTCGCCGCGGCACTTGCAGCCGCAGCTCCTTCGCAATGCGATACACACGGCCGTGCCACACCGGTACGCCTTCCCGCTTGAGCAGTGCGGTCAGCCGTCGATAGCCAAAGCGAGGACGCTCTGCCGCCAGCTCGGCAATCCGCCGCCGCACCCCATCCTCCGCCTTCGTCTTGGCTCGATACCGTTGCGTGGATCGCGTCTGGCCTATCAGCCCGCAGGCGCGGCGCTCGCTGACGCCATGTACCTGCCGCACATGCGCGATCGCCGCTCTCTTGTCCTCCGGGCTTACCATTTTTTTCCAACCAGGTCCTTCAACATCGTGATATCCAGAGCTTGATCGGCCACAATCCGCTTCAGCTTTCCGTTCTCTTCCTCCAGCTGTTTCAGACGCTTGGCTTCGCTCACTTCCAGTCCACCGTACTTGCTGCGCCATCCATAAAATGTCGCCCTACTAATCCCCTGTTGCCGGCACAACTCGCCGGTCTTTGCTCCCGCTTCGCTCTGCTTTAAAATCCCGATGATCTGCTCTTCACTAAATCGACTGTTCTTCACCTTTGCTCTCCTTCCGCAACTCTCGTTGCTTCGGAAAACCTAGTTTAGAGTGGCTCAGTTCCTTCGGGCAAGGTCATACCAAGGCAAGCGAGTTTTGATGCAGCCTTATGAGAGCGTAACCATCAATCTATCTTCTTTACGAAGCGACAAAACAAAAGACGTTATTGGTAACCTGCTCCCGGAGTCGGTGGACCGTGGCAAGATTGTTTGGTTTGAAGAAGTTAGGGGATCCCTGATCGGTCGTGTAAGTATGAAAAATGCCACTCTCGGTGTCGTTAGTAGCTTTAGCTGTCCTAACTGTAATTGTCCACCCTGGGTGATAAACAATTTTGTAAGACCCTCCTCTACAATCGATGTTGTTGGAGGAGCAGGAACTCCGTTCGCGGCTTTAATGACTCGAACCGATTGCTCGTATGCACAGTATGGTCCATACGAAGTGTTCGGTGCAACGTGGTACTCATCGAATCCATCGGTGACGAGTTTGACGAGTTCAGGAAATGCAAGTTGTCAGACCCCAGGGTCCGCTACGGCTTATGCGGACTGGTTTGCTCCACTCCAACCACCCGACGACTCGTCGCCGTGCGAAACGGCTCAGGTCGGCAGTTCAGGAGGGATGAACGTTTATCGTGATTGGGCAGAGGCTGATGGCCTACAAGTCGATATAGACCGCAATGTAATCTTTACGCAGGACCAATATAACAGCCTAGTCGGGCAGGGGCTTATGCCGCTTCAGTGCCGGTGATCATCTTAGCCGGGCCGGAAATAATAGCCGTTTTCGGTGTAGCGATCGTCTTGCTAGCAGCCGTTTATTTGGCGAAGGCTGCTGCCGACTACATTGCACAGTCTCGAAGTACACGTTACATTCCGATCGAAGACATGCCTTGCGGAAAAGAATTAGTAGAATGTGTGGGGCGAGGGTTTGACTGTAGCGATTGCTACCGTGAATGCAAGAACAATGGGAATGATTGGCCCTATTACAACTGTCCGATCTAGGAGGCGGCTATTATGTATGACGGAAAAGATCTTTTCGAGAGTAAGCTTCCGGAGTGGGTAGTTCTAGTTGGTAATAACCTAACAGATGAGGCGCTAGGGCTATTAAGCGATTTAGAGACACTAGCCACGGATGTAAGTCCAGATACGAGGGATTGGTTTGAACGGACTATTTGGGCCTATAGAGCTGATACCTATGCTTCTGCTCACCAGAATGATCGAGCTTTAGAGATTTACGCTCAAGCGCAATCTGAAGTACATGACTCATACCCTTTGAATCAGCACTCCATTGCAAACATACTCGAATCGGAGGGCCGGCATGCAGAGAGTATGGCGGCCCTCTCCGAAGGACTTAGAGTGGCAGACATTCTGAAATCCTCTTACGCCATTGAACTCATCTTTCAATACGAAGATCGCAGAAGAGACGGAGAGTTGCCACCTTCCACAGAGTTTGCGGCTCTGTTCGTCGAGCTATCTTCTAAGCGAGGTCTCCTGAAGGGAATACCTGAAGTGCCTCAAACACAAGGTTCTTTCCTTAACCTCGTACATGAAGTACGTAAGATACAACAGAAGATCCAGGTCGAGAAAGGCGGAAAGTCCAGCGGCTTGATCACAGATAGTTGATCGGGTTGCTGCATGCTCGTCGGCCCGCGCAACCGGTGAAACTTCTCGCTGACCCTGACCTGGCGAAGATGGGTGATCATCGCACAAAACACCGGAATAGCGAATAACGTGCCGTTGCTGATCGGAGCAGCGTGTAAGTTGCCGTGAATAGTCGGGGCGTGGGCAGGAGTTCGTCGAGGTTCTGAATTCCGAAACTGTTGCGCGTGCGATCGCTGGTCGGCATCGTTCCTTTATTTGCCGCGGACACGCTCGAGTGGGACTTGCTGGACAGTCATCCGGGGTTCAAGAAGCGCATGGAGTGGTTTGTCGAGAACCGGCCCGATCTGACGGAAGGGTTAGCGCCACTGATGGAGAGCGGTATGGAGTCGCGGCGTCTGCTCGCCATCGTAAACAGACAGCGGCTCGAATTGATTCTTCAGCGGGTGCTGAGCGAAGAGGAATTTCTGTCGCCCTTCGGCATACGTTCTATGTCGCGTAATCACAAGGACAACCCCTGCATCGTGCAGCTGGATGGCCGGGAGTTCCGCGTTGATTATGAGCCCGGCGATTCGCAGACTTCCATGTTCGGTGGGAACTCGAACTGGCGTAGTCCGGTGTGGTTTCCGATGAATTTGCTGCTGATCGAGGCGCTGCAGCGGTTTCACCACTACTACGGGGACAAATTCACGGTGGAGTTTCCGGCCGGATCGGGCAAGCGCGAATCCGGGGTAGGCGTCCCGGTCGGCATCTCGGCAACCCTTTGCACCACCTGATCGTCCGCTGAAGAATAGAATCAGAGGCCTATGTTTACTTCAGAAGAGCGTGCTTGTTTGCGCTCCGATCTTCTCGAATACGCTGCCGGCGACTCGCGAATCACTGGTGCTGCGATCACGGGCTCTGCGGCCGCCGCCCGCGAAGATCGTTGGTCGGATATCGATCTCGCTTTTGGAGTAGCTGATGCGGATGAACTGCCGAGAGTCCTCGCCGATTGGACAGCGCACATGTACGGTCAGCATGAGGCGTTGCATCATCTTGATATCAAATCTGGCCAGTGGGTTTATCGGGCTTTTCTGTTGCCAAGCACTCTGCAAGTCGATCTCGGCTTCGCGCCCGCCCACGACTTCCGGGCCTTGGCACCCTCATTCCGTCTTGTGTTCGGAGAGTCGAATGAACCGCGGCCCGTTCCTCCGCCCACGTCTGATGGCATCATCGGCTTGGGTTGGCTTTACGCGCTCCACGCGCGAAGCTGCGTAGCCCGACGGAGATTTTGGCAAGCCGAGTACATGATCAGCGGTGTCCGCGACAATGCGCTTGCGCTGGCCTGCGTTCGCCACGGTCTGCCCGCTATTCATGGTCGAGGCAGGGACCAGTTGCCGGGCAACGTGACCGCGCCTTTCGAAGGTTCTCTCGTGCGGAACTTAGATGCCGCCGAGCTCTTGCGTGCTTTCCGTTTAGTGGTAGATGGATTTCTCGGCGAGATTCAAAATATCGACCAGGATCTTGCAGAAAGACTCCAACAAACGCTGACACGCCTGAAGGAGATCGAGGGCTGATCAGGCAATCTTATGGCACTTACCCTCCGATGGATCGACTTCGAGACAAGAGTTTCGGCGAGCGACTCTGGATCATGCCATCTTGTCAAATCCCGAGAGTCGTGATCACCAGGGGCGGTTCTTCTTCGAACTGAAGCTCCACGGCACCGGAGGTTGCTCGCGCTCTTTTCCACCAGGCAAACGAGGCCACTGCACCCAGAGCGGCAATCATCCGCAAATACTTAGGCATGTCCGAGAGCGCTCGGAGTTCGAAATCGGCGCTCCAGTAGATAGCATTCAGGCCAAGCATCACACATAGCAAAAATGTAATGTGGAGATTGGTTTTTCCCGGCAGATAAGAACAGGTAAGTGGGATCTTATGGAAACCGTGCAGCCACAGCTCAATGATGGTGATACCCAGGAGAACAAGAACAGCTTCGTGGCCCAGAGCCTGCCGCCAACGCCAAAGGAATAGAAAGAACATGGTTGAGAATGCCCATACAGGAAATAACGCCACCACGTAGGCTGCGCGCCGGCTCGCCAAAAAATAATCAGCCGGGGTCCGGATTTGCGTTATTCGAAAAATCCAATTTGCTTTGAGTTCCAGCGGAATGGAAAAGACCACACGTATACCGATGATCCAGGCGAACATCATCACGAAACTTGAGGCGAGAAGAGGCAAACTCACTTGAGATCGCGGGTATTTCGGTACCAACGCCAAGAGCTGATGTGCCACGGGAGTTTTCAAATAGAGAATCACAACGCCAAAGCCGATTCCCAAATAGAACGAAAGCAGCATGCGGTGCTGCCGGCTTCGTAAGATGCTTCGAATACTGAATTGTGTAACCGCCGTGTTGATCGTTATGCCAAAACGAGGGAGCCAGTTTAGCCGATGGGAACTCGGCACAATGTCGGGTTGTTCCACAATTCTGCGAAGGGTACGGGAATAAGACAAGAAAAACATCGCTCCTGCTGTGACAACGGCAAATCCTAAGCCAGTCCATGCACGAGTTGCCAGTGGTGCGAGTGCCGGACGTACTGACCCATTGAACACATCGATAGATCCGTTCAATTGCTGAAAGAAACCAAGGAACCAGTAGGAAGGTAACCAGGGGAGCAGGTGCTGATTGTGCGGCGCAGTAAGAGCCTCCGGCGATGCAATCGATGGTTGAAGCAGATAGCTGCTCAGCAAGACGCAGAAGGTCGCAAGTTGCAAAAGCGGTGAAATCCGCAGGGCGAGACGCCGCGGAAGTTGTCCTGCCATTCCCTGCCGCACCAGTATGCAGCCGAGAACGAATGTCCCAGCTGAAAACATCGTGATCCAATAAGCGGCGAATTGCCGGTAGAGATCTATCGAAAAAAGGACATCCAGAATGCTGGCGCCTCTGACAGCGAAAGTCGCAGGGAGGAGCAGACCCGAAGCCGCATTAAAGATGACGGCTGCCACACTCAACGCAACTGTGAGAGAAGCGATTTTGGCGAGAAAAATCGTGCTCGCGCGCACGGGCAAGGGAGTCAACACAAAAATATCGCGCCGCTCGGGATAAGCGGAGTCCCAACTCAGCACTGCAAAAAGTCCCACGATCAGCATCGTGGTCGCAATCAGAGCATGTTCCGCAGGCCAGGCGGCTACAAGCACTCCCTCATGAGGCAAGCGGCTATCACCGATTGCAATAACTGGAATCGTGAACGGGATGCTCAAAAGAACCAAGATGGAAGCGATGCGCCCGAACAGTTTGCTTGCGTCGCCTTGCGCACCGCTCGAGAGTACTTCGCGGTCTACCAGACAAAAAAAGAACTCCCGGTACAAAATTCGGAACTGGAGTTTAGTCATGTGTGCCTATGCCTGGATCAAGTCGGCGATTTCTCTCGAGATTCTGACAGTGTCTTGCTCGATAGCAAGCTCCGCGAAGATGGCTTCCAGGGTTGGAAGCGCCATCAGCGTTCTCAGGTGTTCGATCGAATCGTCGGCCACTACTTTCCCGCGATGCAAGATGACGATGTGAGAGCAAACCCGCTCTACGGTCTCAAGTTCATGCGAGCTGAAAAGGATGACTTTGCCACGCGCGGCTAGTTCCTGAATCAGGCTCCGCAACACTAGTGCTGAACCAACGTCTAGACCTGAGAATGGCTCATCCAAGAGAATGAGATCTGGATTGTGCAGCAGCGCCGCCAAGAGCAGCACTTTTTGGCGCATGCCCTTCGAGTAAGAGGAGATCCCGGTATGCCTGTCGGAGTGCAGCGAGAACAACTGAAGCAATCCGTCGATGCGATTTTTAGCAGATGTACGCGGCAAGTTGCGTAGCTGCGCCACTATGTTCAAGAACTCCCAGCCGGAAAGATGGGCATAAAGGTGCGGTTCTTCGGGTACGTAGCCCATGCGTTGCCGGTATGCCATCGGATCCCGTTGGATGGGAGCGGAGTCGAACAGGACTCCGCCAGCGCTCGGCTCGATAAGTCCAGTGATCATTTTCATGGTGGTCGACTTGCCTGATCCGTTTGGACCCAGATATCCCGTAACCTCGCCCTTCCGGGCGCGGAAGCTAACGTCGTCTACGGCGCGAATTCCGGAGAAGTCTTTAGTAATCTTGCGCAACTCTAGCATTGCTAAATAAGTGCTCCTCACCCTATGTAGCACACTACTAACATTTGGTCAAGTAGCGCACTACATAGGGCGGGTTATACTTTTTTCATGGACGCCGGACCAAAGCTCACTCACACGGCAGCCATGATCCTTCAAGCCATCGATGCCGGCCATAGTTACGGTCTGGGCATTATGGAAGCTACTGGGCTTCCTAGCGGAACTGTGTATCCTTCGCTACGACGGCTCGAGCGCGATGTGTTGATTCGTGCTTCCTGGGAAAACCAGAAGATTGCCGACGCTGAGCAGCGGCCATTGCGGCGTTACTACAAGCTCACTCGTTCGGGAAGAACCAGATTGGAATCGGCACAGAAGCGCTTTCCGCTATTGGCAGGCTTGCTCATCAGGAGCGGTGGGGAGGAAGAATGAAAATTGGCGGCTCCTTCGAGAGTTTTTCGGTTTATCGTCTTGTTCTTCTCGGCGTCAGCCTATTCGTGCCGCCGTCGGAGCGCAAAGAATGGCTGACGGAATGGACGTCGGAACTCTGGTATCTCATGAAAGGCAGTGATGCAGGTCTGAATGCGCAGTGTAGGCAACGCGTAGTGACTTTTTGTCTGGGATCGTTTCCGGACGCATACTGGATGCGGCGGAATAAGTTGAATCACACCCTCGATGAACGGCTATGGTTACGCTTGCCGATAGGATGTACGATTCTCCTGGCGCTGCTTGCGACTATTACGTCTGTTGTCGCGTATATGGAAGGAATGTTGCAGGCTCCTTATACGGGCAGCAAGTTCATGTTCTTGCAACTACTCGTTCTTGGTATGGCGCTGCTGATTCTACCCACCACGACTCACTTTGCGCTTGGTCATTATCCTTCGAACCTTCATTCGAGTACAGGGCCGGCCAGTCTGAACCGATGGTTGTTTCTAAGTATGAAGATCGTGCTTTTGCTGGTGATCGTCTTCTGCGCAACCCTGGATTTCTGGCCAATGTTCGGTCTAGCCGGATTTCCGCCCCAAGCGACATTAATCGGATACTTTCTTGCTTTGCGCTGGGCGCTGATCGACCAGCGTCGGCGGTGTCCCGTCTGCCTCCAGTTGTTGACGAATCCTGTCCGGGTCGGGCAACCCTCGCACACTATGCTGGAGTGGTATGGGATAGAGCTGGTCTGTTCGAAAGGCCATGGACTGTTGCACGTTCCAGAGACGCGAACGAGTTCCTACGGCGCGCAAACTTGGCTTCAATTGGATTCTTCCTGGCGAAGTCTTTTCCCTGAGTGCAATACCAAATCGGCTGGATAGAGTTCCGCAGATAGTCAGTGATCCAAAGTGGGCCGGAACAAAGTCTCTAACATAAGGAAGACGTAACGGTTAATCTACATCCAGAGATAGGTGTTGGCGAGAAGAGTTTCTACGAAATGGCGAACCTCTTTCCCCGGTGATTGTGATGCTCCGGCGTGGCCCACTTGTGATGGGCAGATTTGGCCCACCTGGGTAGTTTCTAGTTTGCCCCATTTCCAACCAGAGTTGTTGATGACCGCTCCGGTGGGAGTGGAGCTTGGCGACGCCCGGGAGGGCGGCGCGTTTCAAGCGGAACGGACGCCGGGGCGGTCATCATGCGGCGACCCGGCAGCTCTCATCTCTTTTTCCTCCCTTCCATAGTTCGCTTGAACCGGAACGATTCGGTGCCGGTTTCGATGATGTGAGCGCGGTCCGTCACTCGGTCCAGCAGCGCCTTGCAGAGCCGTGGATTGGGAAACACCGTGGTCCATTCGGAAAATGGCAGATTCGTGGTGACGATTAAGGCTGCGCGTTCGGCCCGGTCTGAGATTACCTGGAATAGGAACTCAGCGCCGATATCGGCCAGCGGGACGTAGCCCACTTCGTCCAACGCGATGAGGTCGTATCTCATCCATCGCATCATCAGCCGTTTCACTTGGCCGTTCTGTTTGGCTTCGATAAGCTCATTCACCAATGCCGCGGCAGTGATGAATCGAACACGCCGTTTCTGATGGCATGCAGCTAAGCAGAGCCCGGTGGCCAAGTGGCTTTTACCCGTTCCACAATCGCCAATCAAAACGATGGGTTCACTGCGTTCGATGTAACCGCCCTGCGCTAAATCGCGGATCTTTGCGGCTGGGATCTGGGGCGCTTTCGCAAAGTCGAACTCATCCAGCGTCTTCAAGCGTGGCAACTGCGCGTCCCGGATACGGTTAGCAATGGCATGACGGTCGCGCTCTTCACACTCTATTGCCAGCAGCGCTTCCAGGTAGCGCACATGGCTGTGCTGTTCTTTGACGGCCTGTCCGGCTAGGGGAATAAAGTTGGCCGCGATGGCCGGTGTGCGCACGATTTTGCAATACTGCCGGATGCTGGCCTGTTCCAACGCCTCTGTCTGGAGATTCATTGAATCACCTCTTGGGAGGGCATCGGCAGATGACTTAGCAACGAGTCGTATTCATCCATCACCGGCATCGGCCTTTCAAACTGCCTCAGATCTTCGGCGAGCGCCAGCGCGTAGCGCTGACGTTCGTGAGCGTCGGGCATGTGCAGAATATGCAGCACCGCGGCCGCATCGCTTACGCCGATGCGCAGTGCTTCTTCCACTGCTGTGATCAAGCGCGGCCACGCATTGCCGGCCGTCCCGGCACGCACCAGCATAATCATCTCGCGCGTACCTTTGGCCTTGCCGTGGCGGCTTTCCAGTTGCTGCCAGAGCGTATCCAGACACCCCGGCCAGCGCCCCGCCGCACGCCACTGCTGCAACGGCGTCGAACTCTTCATCGCACCAGGCTTCTTCTCCAGCACATCCAGATAATGTTCCAGGTTCAGAATGTGATGCCCGCGTCCATAACAACGCTCGTGCCGCGCTGCAAACTCCCCATCACGCCACACCTCGATGTGTGTAGGCCACACCCGCGCCGTTACCCGGGAGCCCGGATAAAGCGGCGTCGAATACCAGTTGGCTCTTACTTTCACGCGACCGTGTCCATCCACCGTGACCGGATAGATCGTCTCCGCGATGGCAAACCGCTCCGCTACTAACGGCAGCAAGTGCGACTGCTCGTCCCGCATGGCATCGCCGACGGCGGCTTCGCGACCGCTGATGATATGTTGCTGCGCTTCTCCGCAACGGCTCAGAAGCCAAGCGTTGAAGCTCTCCAGATCGTCCGCTTCCGGCACCGGCACCAACCAGTTGCGCCGGAACCAACCCAACTCCATCTCCACGCCGCCCTTCTCGTTACCGCGTGCCGGCTGGCAGTACTCGCTGGCAAAACCCCAGTGCGAGCGAAAAGCGATCATGCGTTCGGTTTCTTCGCGCCGGTAGCCACGCAAAATCTTCTTTACGGCACTGGCCAGGTTGTCGTAACGAAGCGTTCGAAAGACACCGCCAAAGTAAGCAAACGCATGCTCGTGCGCTTCCAGAAAAGCTTGTTGCGTCGCGTTAGTATAGGCACGGTGAAACGCCCCGCCGCTGTTCATACTGCGCATCGCGAAGAACTGCAGCTTCCGCGCTTCGCCACCCAGCTTTACCTGTGCTTCGAACCAATCCACTTGCGCTTCCTGGCCCGGTGCATAACTCTGCGGCACGAAGACACCGCGATGGGCTAACCCCAGGGCGCGCTTCCGTCCACGCACGTATTCACGCACGGTGGACTCGGCCACCGGATGCTGTGAATGTTCCATGCACAACCGAGTCCAGATACGCCGCGCGGTATGCCGCTGTTTGCGCGGGGCCTCACCGTCCAGCTCCAGAAGGCTGTCGATGAACTGCTTTACCGGCCCTAGTTTCGGCAGCACCCGCTCTTGCTTTTTCCGCTCCGGCGGCACCGCGCTCGCCAGTGCCTGCCGCACCATGCGCCGATGCACCTGATACTTCTGGGCGAGTGCAAGAATCGTCTCTCCTGCCGCATATCCTCGCCGGATCTCTTCAAATAGCTCCACCTTGGCTCTCCTGTCCATCCCCGGAATCTTGTCATCCAGGGTTGTCCAGGTGGGCCAAATCACTCCATCACGCTGGGCCAGATCTGAGCATCAAAATCATCCGGCATACGGGCCTTCCATTTGTGGTTTGGATTTCAGTGCGAGGCGGATCGCGGCATGATATCCGCGTGAGAGTAACTTCGGGACCAAAGCTCAATCTGGCAATATGATTAGCGTCGGTCTATGGCCGGATGTTCATGTAGTTGAAGGAGCAATGAACGGGCATGAGCTGGATCTCTTAACTCAGTGGATTGAAGTAAATCGGGATGCCATCATTCGTTATTGGAATGAAGAGATAGACACCGTGGACGTGGTCAGGGCCATTCGCGCAATCAGCTAGATCATCAGGGCCGGAGTTTGAAGCTTGCCCCTAAAGCCGATCCATACAGAACAGGGCCTCTGGCTTGGCGAGTGGGGAAATTGTCTCGTCGGATCGGGCGCTCATGACGGTCTGATATTTTCCATCGCGGGGATCGCGATGAACCAAAACTTGGTTTCCGGGAATGTCGATCATCCAGTATTCGACGATTTTAGCCCTGGCATAAAGATCGGCCTTCACACTCCGGTCGAACTTCACCGTTGAATCGGAGATCTCAATTACGAGCTGAAGGTCGGTCGGCGAGGGCGTGGTTGTGTACTCCCGGATCGATTTCTTGATGACCACCAGATCCGGCTCAGGTTCGTTAGTGGGATTCTCTTCTGCTGAGACGTCGGTTGGAGCTTCGAACCGGACAAACTCTGAACCAAAAATAGCGTGAAGCCAAGCTAAAGTGAGGTTTTCCCAAAGGACGTGAGGATGATTCTTTCCGAACCCTTCGATCAATTCCCCATTGATGAGTTCCAGTTTCTCGGCGTTAGCAGCCCGTGTCTAAACGCAAAAACATCTTTACGCAGAAATGTTGTGAATTATAAGATGGATGCATGGCGATGGGCACACGGAAGAAGAGGGAGCGGCAGGAGTCATTGTGGTACGGGGGCGAGTTGCCGACGGCCCCTGGACATCCTTTCTACAACCGCCTGAATGAAGTTCTCGACAAAGCTGGTTTTGACAGGTTCTGCGAGGATAGCTGCGCAGCCTTTTATCACGCCAAGCTGGGCCGTCCCTCTTTGGCTCCGGGAATGTACTTTCGCGTGATGATGATCGGTTTCTTCGAAGGGCTGGACAGCGAGCGAGGCATTGCCTGGCGTCTGGCCGATTCGCTCACGTTGCGCCAGTTTCTCTCGCTGGGGCTGGACGAGAACACGCCGGACCATGTGACGATTTCGCGTACTAGACGGTTGATCGGTGAAGAGACGCATCAACGGATCTTCACCTGGGTTCTGGAACAACTGGCATGGGAAGGGTTGATTAAGGGCAAGACCATTGGAGTGGATTCGACCACGCTGGAAGCGAATGCGGCGATGAAGTCGATCGTGCGCCGGGATACGGGCGAGAGCTATAACGCATATCTGAAGCGGTTGGCCGAAGCCGAAGGGGTGGATGCCCCAGAGGCGGCCGCACTGCGGCGCATGGACCGCAAGCGCAAAAAGAAGACCTCCAACGAAGACTGGGAGAGCCCGAGCGACGGCGCAGCGGAGATCACGAAGCTGAAAGACGGACGTACGGCGCTGGCTTACAAAGCGGAGAATGCGGTGGATATGGAGACAGGCGCCATTGTGGCGGTAACCACGCATGGGGGCAGTGCCGCCGACACGGCAACGGTGGAAACGACGGTGATAGAAGCCGGGGTAGCGGTAGCGGAACTGATTCCGGCAAGCCCGCCGCAAGGAAGCAAGTGTGCAGTGCATCCCGGTGGAGTGCAAGAAGTAGTAGCCGACAAGGGTTACCACAGCAACCAGGTAGCAGTCGGGTTGAGCGAACTGGAAGTCAGAACTTACATTGCGGAGCCGGACAGGGGTGCGCGCAACTGGGATGGCAAGCAGGCGGAAAAGAAAGCGGTGTGCGCCAACCGGCGGCGCATTCGGGGCCGCCGGGGAAAGCGACTGCAGCGGCAGCGCGGCGAGAAAATCGAACGTAACTTCGCGCATCAGTTTGATACGGGCGGCATGGACCGCCTGTATGTTCGCGGCATGGAGAATGTCCACAAGAAACTACTCATCCAGGCGGCGGCGTGCAATCTTGCACTACTGATGCGGTCCATGTACGGAGCGGGCAAGCCGAGAGCCGCTCACGATTGGGTAATCGAAGCTCCTTTTGCGATTCTGGCGTTCATGAGGGCTATAGAAAGTCTCGCGGAGCTACGGTGGGCGAACTCCGGCAGGGGACGTCTCTCGCTCATCCGTTCGCTCATGGTCTTGTGATTTACTGGTTGCCCCCGAAATCGGGTGGTTTAGACACGGGCTGTTAGGAAACCCTAGATCGACGAGCAAGTGTGCCTCCTCGCGCGTCCATACCTTGCGCGGAATCACCGTCCCTGCATCCACCAATTCCGCGATGGACTCCATGACACAATTCTAATTCACCTACTCGGCCTCCGGCAGGGCGGCTCGACACGCTCTTACGAATTACGCTCGGTTACAAGCTCAACGATAGCGCCTAGCGCGCGCTGTGCAGCCGATTCCGGGAAGGTCGAGATAATCTCGCGGGCTTTGTCGGTGAACGTGTGCGCCCGTTCGTAGGCGCGTGGAATGGCTTTGTGGTGCTCCAGAATTTGAAGAATGCGCATAAACGGAACCTGCTCGTAGGCGCCATCGCTCATGACCGTTTCGACGGCGAAGCGCTCCTCCGATGTGGCCGACTCCAAAGCGTAAATCATGGGCAGAGTAACTTTGCCTTCGCGGAGATCGTTGCCCGAAGGCTTGCCCAGGATTTTTTCCGTAGACGTGAAGTCGAGAATGTCATCGACCAATTGAAACGCCATTCCCAGGTTCCAAGCGAAATCGCCAAGCTTCGATTCCGTGGCTTCGTCCGCGCCTCCGGCGACTGCTCCTAGGTTGGCGCAAGCGGAAAATAGGCTGGCCGTCTTGCGATCAACCAGTTCCATGTAGTCGGCCTCGGTGATGTCAGCTTTGTGAAGGCGCTCCAGTTGCAGCAGTTCACCTTCTACCATCATTTGGGTCAACGAGATGAGGAGGTCGAGAATATGAAAATTGCGCTCACGCAGGGCTAGTTGAAACGCCTGCATGTAGAGCCAATCGCCCGCCAGCACGGATACGTGATTGCCCCATACAACGTTCGTAGAGGGCCGGCCACGGCGGGATTTCGCCACGTCGATCACGTCATCGTGGACCAGCGTGGCCGTGTGGATCATCTCGACAACGGCAGCAAGCCGACGGGCGCAATCGGTGCAAGGACCAATCAGACGGTTGCACATCAACAGCAGCGCCGGCCTGAGACGTTTACCGCCCCCGGCTTGCAAATACTGATTGATGGTAGTGATCGCTTCTACGGAGGCGACCGATTCTGCGCTGATCTCCCGTTCGACTTCCCGCAGATCCGCTTGGACGAGGTCGAAGGCCTCTCGCGCTGCGATGGATTGGCGGATCTTAGTAAGCATGATCAGTTTGGGAAAAACATCCGCTCAAAATTGGACGTCGTCGCCCGGGCGATTTGATCAAGAGAAATGCCCCGCGCGTCTGAGAGAACCTGCGCGGTATGTGTCACGTAGGCCGGCTCGTTGCGCTTCCCGCGGAACGGAACCGGAGCAAGGTAGGGTGCATCAGTTTCAATCAGCATGCGATCGAGCGGGGTCATCGCGGATGCATCCCGAATCGCCTGCGACTTTGGGAAGGTAGTGACGCCGCCGAACGCGAGCGAAAAACCGAGTGAAAGGCACTCTTCTGCCTGGGCGCTATCCCCGGTGAAGCAATGCATCAGGCAAGGCAAACCTACTGGCGCCCACTGCTCGCGCAAAATTTGTAAAGTGTCTTGCCACGCGTCGCGGGTGTGGATCACCACCGGCATTTGTGCCTCGGCGGCCAATTGAAGTTGACGGCGGAACACAGCTTCCTGCTCCTCTTTGGGAACTCCCCAGTGATAATCCAGCCCGATTTCACCTACAGCCACGATTTTAGGATGCTGCAGAACCGTCTCTAGATGGCCAAAGGTATCCGTCAGCACTTTAGGTGCGTCATTTGGATGCACCCCCGCTGTCGCGTAAATAAACGGGTGGTTTTCTGACAGACGCAGCGCCGCTTCCAGATCAGGAGGACCGTCGCCGGTTCCGATCGCCAGCATAAATTTCAGTCCGGCTGCACGGGCACGCTCAATTGTGGCATCACGATCCGGTTCGAATTGGCGGTCGTCAAGATGACAGTGGGAATCAACAAATTGCAGCGGTGGTTCGGCGGCAGCCATTATTTCAGGCGAGCGCCCACTGGAACGTCTTCGCCGAAGCCTGCCAACACAGGCAGTTCTCCTTCGAGACTGGCGGCTACAATCATCCCCTGGGAGGTGAGCCCGCGCAGCTTCCGGGGAGCCAGATTCGCGACAATAACGACTTTGCGGCCTATCAACTGTTCCGGCTTGTAAGCCAGCGCGATGCCCGCCACAATGGTGCGCGGTTCGGCTTCGCCGACATCGACTTTCAAGTGCAACAGCTTGTCGGCGCCCTTCACGCTCTCGGCGGACTTCACTTCGCCAACCCGCAGATCTACTTTGGAAAAGTCTTCGATTGTGATTTCGGGCGCAAGCGGAGAGAACGCGGGTCCGCTTGCTTCGGCAGCAGGTGCGCTGCCCATAAGGGCAGCCTGCCGGGCTTTTTCGGTTTCTTCGAGCTGCTGCATTTTATCGATGGTTGGCTTCGCGTCCAGCCGCGGGAACACGGGTGCGATTATCCCGATTTTTTGTGAAGGAAGCCCGCCCCAGGAGAGATCTTCTGAGCTTACGCCGCTTACAGGTTCGGAAAAGCCAAGCTGCTGCCAGATGGCTTGAGCGGAATGCGGCAGCACTGGGCTGACCAACGCAGTAACAATGCGCAGTGACTCAGCGGCTGTGTAAAGTATTTCATCCAGACGGGCCTGAGCGTCGGATTCCGCGTTTTTAGCGAGCTTCCAGGGAGCGCGCTCGACAATAAATTTATCAACCGCCGCAACGATGCCCCAGATGGCTTCGAGCGCCCGGGAGAAATCGAAACTGCCGTAAGCGGCCAACGCCACTTCGGTGTTTTGCCGTGCGATGGAGGCTACTGTATCGTCACCAGCGGCTTTAGGAATGACGCCGCCGCGATACTGGCTGATCATGTTCAGAGTGCGGCTCGAGAGATTGCCCAAGCCGTTGGCTAGGTCGGAATTGTAGCGGTTTACCAGCGCATCGAAGCTGAAGCTTCCGTCTTGCCCGAAAACGATTTCGCGCAGCAGAAAATAGCGCAGCGCATCCACGCCCATTACGTCGGCGATTGGAGTAGGACGCACGATGTTGCCCCGGGACTTGCTCATCTTGTCGTTTTCGAACAGCAGCCAGCCGTGGGCGAAGATGCGCTTGGGCAGCGGCCACCCGGCAGCCATCAGAAAGGCCGGCCAAAACACGGCATGGAAGCGGAGAATTTCCTTGCCGATGAGGTGCAGATCGGCAGGCCAGCGTTCTTCGCCTTCCACCGCGCTCATGTAAGTGGTCAAAGCGTCGAACCAGACGTAGAACACATGCGCGGGATCGGAATCCACTGGAATCCCCCACTGGATGCTGGTTCGCGTAATCGAAAGATCTGAGAGACCGCCTTTTACAAAGGACAGAACTTCGTTGCGGCGGACCTCCGGGCCGATGAAATTTGGGTTCGAATCGTAAAACTCGAGCAGCCGATCCGTAAAAGCCGAAAGCTTAAAGAAGTAGTTCTCTTCGGTCAGTTCCTCGTACGGCTTGCCGGTTTCCGGATCGATATCTCCGGGTTTCGCATCGTTTACAAAAGACTCGCTCACCACGGCGTACAAGCCCGTGTAGCTGCCCTTATAGATGTAGCCGTTGGCTTTGCAAGCTTCAAACAGCTTATTGACCAACTTGCCGTGCTGCGGATTGGTGGTGCGCTGAAAACGATCAATCTGCAGGTCCAGCTTCTGCCATTGAGTCCCGAACTCGTTCGAAATAAGGTCGACGAAAGCCTCTGGCGTTTTGCCCTGCGCTCGCGCGGCGCGCTCTACCTTGGTTCCGTGCTCGTCGGTGCCGCTGGTCAGCACGACATCGAACCCTTGCATCCTCTTTAAGCGGGCGATAGCTTCGGCGGCAACAGTCGTATAAGCGTGCCCGATGTGCGGCGCGGCATTTACATAGTAAATGGGCGTCGTTAGATAGTACTTTCCCGAATCCATGAGCGCTTAAGCGTTCACTTTCTGGCGAAACGCCTGCGTGGCCTCCGCAATCACAGTGCGCAGCGGTAGGGAGTGCTCCGAAGCGATGCGCCGGCAATCCTCGTATTCGGGCGCAAAGCCGCCGCCTTCGGTGAATTTAATTCGCACGGTTCCGTGCTGCGTCTGCACGTCCTCGGTGTGGCGCGCGAGAACCCGGCGCTGGGCGTCGAAGATGCGAACACCTAGTGTTGAAGTCTCGGCGAAGAGAATGGCTGCCATCGCTTCCGCATGGTCCGGTTGCGCCAGCACCGAAACTAGCGTTCCAGGACGATTTTTCTTCATCAGCACAGAGCTGAGAGTTACGTCGAGCGCCCCGGCATCCAGGAGGCGCTCCATGGCGTAGCCCAATACCTGAGGAGTGGAATCGTCGATGTTGGCTTCGATTACTTGTACCGACGTGGTCTCCGAAGCCGCGACACTTTCACCGACCAGCACCCGGAGGACGTTCGCGCGGCCCGGAAAGTCTTTGTCGCCTGCGCCGAAACCCTGCGAGAGCATTCGCATAGCCGGTGGAGCGCCGAAACTAGAAGCAAGTGCCGAAACGAGCGCCGCGCCGGTGGGAGTAGTGAGTTCCGCTTCCGGACCGGCGGAGTAAATGGGCCGGTCCTGAAGTAAATTCGCCGTAGCCGGAGCGGGGACGGGAAGCGTGCCGTGTTCTGTTTCGACGGTGCCGCTGCCCACGTTGATTTTGGAACAGTGGATCTGTTCGACGCCGAGTAGATCTAGCGCCACGCAAGCCCCCACAATGTCACAGATGGAATCGACCGCGCCCACTTCGTGGAAGTGAACTTTTTCCATCGGGACGGCGTGCGACTTTGCTTCTGCCTCCGCGAGTTTCGTGAATACCTTCAGCGCTTTGCTCTTGCTGGTTTCAGAGAGTTCGCCAGCAAGAATGATCTTTTCAATGTGCGGCAGGTGCCGGTGCTTTTTTTCTTCTTGTGCATCGACGTAGAATTTGGAAGCGGCGATGCCCCGGCGCTTGGTTTTTTCCAGCCGGAAGTCCGCGGGTAGATTGAGGCTGTGGAGAGTGGTTTGCAGTTCATCCCAGCTAGCGCCGGCGTCGAGTAGCGCGCCAACAGTCATGTCGCCGCTGATGCCGGAGAATGCATCGAAATAGCAGATTTTCATTCGGTTTCGGAGAGCCGCGGACTCGCAGCGGCAAACTCAAGTGTACCGGGTAGGCTTAGCTGATTAGCTTCAGACCGGCAGACTTGTATTGAGGCATTTGAGTATCGGTTGACAGGAACGGGAGATCTTCCGCGATTGCCTGGGCAATCAGCCCGCGGTCGAAAGGATCGTTGTGGTGATTCGGAAGATTGAAGATGCCGGCTGCGTGTTCGGGGCGGAAAGAAAGCTGATTCGCGTTCAGTTGAGCCAGCATTTCCGCCCACCAGATTTTCGGGTTGCCGACGTCCAACTTCTTCTTGCCTACTTTGACAATTACCTCCCAATAAGTGAGAGCGCTGATGAACAGAGGCCCGTGCATAAGCGCTCGCTGGATAGGCTTAGAAAGGCTTTCCGGCTTTGAAGTTGCTCTTAGAGCGACGTTGGTGTCGCCCAGGAAGCCTTTCAAAAGTCACCAGAAAGAAATTGGTCGAGCGTAATAGGGTCATCCCAACCCGGAGACATTGTGATTTTTCCTCTCATGCCCCCAAGGATGACCTTTCTTTTGGCCGGCGGCGGCGGCGTTAGCTGGGCTACAGGCCTGCCGTTCCTGGTGATGAGCACCGACTCGCCACCTTCAACGGCCTTTAGCAAAGCCGACAGTTGATTCTTGGCTTCGACGACGCTGACATCCATTCAGAAATTATAGCCAGAAATTCTGGCCATAACAAGCGCAACTTTTTTCCTGCCAATTTTTTTCCGGGAATCCAGAGTGTCGGTGGCGGCAGAGCCCAATGCAAGATGGAGCATTTCAGATAGAGCGCTCGAAGGATCCCCGATCGGGGAGTCGCTGTTGAATTTAGGCTTCCGAAAGCAGAGCATCCCGAGCCCGTAGCGCCTGCAGCGCTGCTTCTTCGCGCGTCTTTGCCAAAGCTGTCAAGTGCCCCATTTTGCGGCCGGGACGCGGCTCCGATTTTCCATACAGGTGCAGCTTTACATTCTCCAGTTGGGCAGCGCCCGGCCAATTGGGTTCGCCGTCGTTCCAAACTTCACCAAGCAGATTCACCATAGCGGCCGGAGACCATTGTTCGACTCCGCCTAGCGGAAGGAGGCACACCGCGCGCAACTGCTGCTCGAATTGACTGGTCAAGCTGGCGTCAACGGTCAAATGACCGGAGTTATGGGGTCTGGGAGCAAGTTCGTTAATCAGCACGCGCCCGTCTTTGGCGACGAAAAATTCGGTGCATAAGACGCCGACGACTTCAAGTTCTTCAAGGACAGCTTCGGCAAGCTGAATGGCTTCGTTCGCGATGCTGCTTTCGACGCGTGCTGGTGAAATCGAGACATCCAGAATCCCGTTCACATGATGGTTTTCGATTGCGCCGTAGTGGACAAACTGTCCGTTTACGCTGCGCGCCGCCACTATGGAGATCTCGCATTCGAAATCAATGAACGATTCGAGAACGGCTTCCTGTTCACCGACGGCCCGCCACGCGGAATCCAGTTGATCGATGCTTTTCAGCCGGAACTGGCCCTTGCCGTCGTATCCAAAGCCGGCGGTCTTTAAGATAGCCGGAAGCCCGAGTTGATCGGCCGCGCTCGCCAGTTCCTCCAAGCTGCCGACCCGGCGAAAAGGTGTCAGCGGCAGGCCTGCCTTGGTGAGAAAAGTCTTCTCGCGCAGGCGGTGCTGCGTCGTGTGCAGCGCGCGACCCGCGGGGCGCACGGGAGCCTGCTGCGCCGCCGCCGCTGCGGTTTCCGCCGGAACGTTCTCGAACTCGAAGGTCACTACGGAGACTTCGCGGGCGAACTGGCGCACCGCTTCCAGGTCTTCATAGGGAGCTGTCACTTCTACGTCCGCTATCTGACCGGTCGGCGTATCAGCATCGGGCGAATAGGTGTGAACCCTATAGCCCATGCGCCGGGCAGCGATCGCGAACATGCGGCCCAACTGTCCGCTCCCGAGTACGCCGATGGCACTGCCGGGCAACACCGGATCATTCCAGTTTGAACGGCTCATAAAACGTTGTCTTGCAACACGGCGGCTGTTTGCTGTCTGCGCCACTCCTCCAGGCGGCTGCGAATGGCCGGATATTTGACGCCCAAAATGCTGGCTGCTAATAAGGCAGCATTCATTGCGCCGGCAGGTCCAATCGCCAGAGTGCCGACCGGAACGCCGGCCGGCATCTGCACAATGGAGAGCAGGGAATCGATGCCATTCAGAACGCTGCTTTTAATGGGCACTCCCAGGACGGGAAGCACCGTATGAGCCGCCACCATGCCGGGCAGGTGCGCAGCGCCGCCGGCCGCGGCAATAATAATCTCGAGTCCGCGTGCAATGGCTTCCTGGGCATATTCGGCCATCCACTCGGGGGTTCGATGTGCCGATACGATGCGGCAATCATGCGGGATATCGAGCTTCGCTAGCGTTTGGCTGGTGAGCTTCATGGTGTCCCAATCGGACTTGCTGCCCATGATGACGCCTACTATCGGGCGGGATGAGTCTTCCCGTTCGCCCGTCATCGGCTGTGCGCGGCCGTGCTCAGGATTCGGTTCAAAGCCATAACCGAATTAGAGCAAAGGCTTGGATGGCCGGCTCGCTACAGCTGCCGGATGCGCGTGAAACTCCTCAGAATCGCAGGATCTTCCTTGAGCTCAGCTAGCGGTAGGAGATGCTTGCCGATGTATTCCCAATCGAGCGCCTGACCTTGCCTCAGGGCTGTACCCTCGACATCCCGAATGTCCTGTGGACGGGAAGCCAAACAGCTTCATAACTATTAAGTCCTCGGCCGAACAGGTCCGCAAAGCCACTTTCGGAGCCAGTTCATATTTGCTGGATCGCTCGATTACGTTTTCTTCGAAGGGAAGTGCCCCCAAAAAGATGTCGATACCGATGTGTCCGGCGATCGTAAGAGTAGAACCCGCGATTGGCGAGCGAATGCCAGCGGATCTGGAACGCGGGCAGGATAGGCAAGCAGAAGTTTCTCGATAAAATTATCCTCATTGCCGAATCCAGTTAAAAGAGTCAGATCGATGTCCCGAGTGACTCTCGATTCGTCTTAACGCAAGACCGCGATGCCGCCCATGATGCAGAATTTCCAGCTTTGGGACTCGCAGAATACCTGTAGCTCTTGCGCTGCAATGAATAGGTCGTTCACCGCCGCAGTTTAGAAAAGTAACTTTAGAACAAATCCCGACGACGATCTCTTTTCAACCGGCATCGAAGCTACTGCGGACGAAGAGAATGTTAAACCTCGATACTAACGTTCTGGTTGAAATTCTGGAAAACCGGCTCCCCGCGAAGACGAAGCGGCTGCTTCAACGCGATCGTGATTGGAGCATCTCTGCGATGCTGCTTTGGGAAATCGGCAAACTTCGCCAACGTTCGCGGCTTAACTTTGGCTTCGATTTTCCGGCTCTGGTTGAGGCGCTAGCACAAATTACAATCTGGCCTGTTGATCGCCGACGTTTGCTCGAGCGTCCAATCGCTGGATTTTCAGGCCGATTCTGGAGATGAATTAATTGCCGAAACCAGTCTGGCGCACAATCTGCCATTGGTTACGCGGGATCGCCGGCTCCGGGAGTCAAAAGTAATTCGCTGCCCCTGATCACATGCGTCCTGCGTTCGTTCTTCTGCTGCTCTGCTGTTTCGCGATCCTGTCTCCTGCCAGGACGGTCGTGATCCGCAATGCTCGCGTGATTGACGGTACCGGATCTCCGGCGCGCGCTGCCACCGTTGTTATCGATGGCGATCGTATCTCATCGGTAGGCTCCGATATTGCTGCGCCTAAGGATGCTCGGATCATCGATGCTTCGGGCCAAACTCTGCTGCCCGGCCTCTTCGACCTGCATACACATCTGCGCGCTTCCTCCGTGCCGATTTCCGCGGACTGGGGCAAGAATTTGGAAGCGTATCTGGCCTGCGGCGTTACCTCGGTCGACGATTTTAGTCTTTACAGCGAGATGTTCGCTCCCATGCGCCGTCTGCTCGCTAGCGGCGCTGTCCACGGTCCGAGAGTTCACATGGCAGCGCGGATCAGCCCGCCGGGCGGACACGGCACGGAGTCGGGATGGGGAGATATGTTCACCCTGCAAGCAGCCACTCCCGAATAGGCGCACGCCGTTATGCGTTGGGTTCCGGCCGATAAAGATGCGAAGCCGAACGTAAAAAAAGATCTTTACCTACGGCTGGCGCTATAGAACGATCCCCAACCTGATGAGCATGAACGAGAAGACCATTGCCGCAATCGTGGCCGGTGCTCATGCCGTCAGTATCCCCGGTGCTTACCCATACGGTGAGCCTTGAAAACGCGAAGATCACGGTCCGTGCCGGCGTCGATGCGCTGTTCCACGGCATTCAAGACCAGGAGGTAGACGACGAATTCCTGCAGCTGATCAAACAAAAGCGTACGGGTTATGTGTCCACGCTCGCCGTCTACGAACCGCGCAACCGGGTCAAACTCTACGACGGACTTCAGCCCTTGCTCGAACCGCTGCTGCTTCAGCCTTTGCTGCATCATACGGCTGCTGGCAACTCAAGTGAACACGGCCACGAAGACAGCGGTCGGCAGAAACGCTGGCAGATCCTGCTGGCGAACGACAAGCGGCTCTTCGACGCGGGCGTTACTCTGGGCAACGGCACCGATGCCGGCATGAAGGGTACGTTTCACGGCTGGGCCGCCTTGCGCGAAATGGAGTTGAAGGTAGAGGCCGGACTAACGCCCCTTCAGGCGATCCAGGTCGCCACTCTGAATAGCGCGAAAATTTTGGGCGTTGACTCCCAGCTTGGGAGTATTTCGCCGAGTAAGCTGGCCGATCTGCAGCCGGATGAGCACATCACGGCCATTCACAAGACCGCACGGGTCTTCTTAGACGGCCGCGAGTTCGATCCGCAAGCCTTACATCGTGACATTCAGTTGAACCGGATGACTCAACTGCCCGTCCACCCGGTAGGTCCGCTGGTTGACGACTTTGAACGCTCCGATGGGCGCACTGAACTCGGGACGCTGCGTATAAAGTTACCGATCCCGGCATAGACCACTCCAAAATCCTTTTTCACGAGAATGTCCAGTAACTCGAACGGCCACGCCTTGATGATTCATGTCCAAATGGGTCCTAAAGAGAAGAACTTCGCTTCCATTCACTTCCCACTTACCCCGGGCGGCATCGAACTTGCTGACCTGAGCAAATTCCGGGGAGTCTCGCTGGATGTGCGCGGCGACGAAATCAGCCAGTACCGGATTCGGTTCGATTCTTACAGTCTCCGGAGCGGTGAAAGCTTCCATGCAGCCATCGCCGTGGGCCCCGATTGGAGGAACCAGCGCATTGCCTTCACTTCTCTTAGTAGGACCGCGGACAGACCGGCGATTTGGAGTGCCGCGGATCTCCGGGACCTCTCGATCGAGTTGGCCGGGACTCCGCTAGCCCGCCAATGTCTCGAAATCGACAATATGCGATTTATTCGCGTTTCTAGAATTCTTGTCAAACAAGAAAGGTTACACTTACAGCGTAGAGGCTGTTCGTTATCGCAATTTGCGGTACGCTGGAACGCACATCGTGAAAGATTATCTGGAGCTCACCAAACCGCGTATCACATGGCTGATTGTCATGAGCGCGGCGGTGGGCTACTTCTTCGGTCATAGCGGGAATTGGTCCATCGCTTCGATTCTGAACACCATGTTCGGAACCGCCCTGATCGCATCGGGTACAGCGGCATTAAATCAATGGTATGAACGGGATGCCGACCGCCAGATGCGGCGGACGAGGGCCCGCCCACTGCCTTCCGGACGCCTTCAGCCGAAGCAGGCGCTGATCTTCGGCATCGCCCTCGCGATACTTGGAAGTCTTGAACTCGGCTTCTTCGTCAATTGGCTGGCGTCGGGATTGGGCGTGACCACCCTAATCCTCTACTTGTTCCTGTATACGCCGTTGAAGCAAAAAACCTGGTGGTCGACTACCATCGGCGCCGTCCCCGGGGCGATGCCTCCTCTTATCGGTTATGCCGCTGCAGCAAATCAGCTTACGCCCGAAGCCTGGGCGCTGGGAGCCATTTTATTCCTTTGGCAGTTCCCTCACTTCTATGCGATCGCATGGATGTACCGCGAGGATTATTCCCGGGCAGGCATTCAAATGCTGCCTGTGGTGGAGCCCAATGGAGACTCTACGGCGCGCCAGATTCTCTTCTATTCCATTCTGTTGATACCCATAAGCCTGCTTCCAAAATGGCTGGGTATGACCGGCTATGTCTACATGACTGGTGCAATTGTGCTGGGTCTGATGTTTCTCTATTCAGGGGTACGAGTCTTCCTGAATAGAACCACAGCCCGTGCCCGCGCGGTTCTGCTGACGTCGGTGCTCTATTTGCCAGTACTATATCTGCTGATGGTTTTTGATCCCGTTCGCCTGTGATCGTTTCGCGCGCAATTTTCTTCGCATCTCTCTTATCCGCTCTTATCTCGACGGGTTGCGCTAATCCCGCAGCTAAACTGCCGGTTTATGACTCGGTACCCGCTTTCCACGCAACCGACTCGCATGGGAAGCCATTTACCCGGGAGAATATGGCCGGAAAGGTATGGGTGGTTGACTTTATCTACACCCATTGCCCGGCCGAGTGCCCGCTGATGAGTTCCAAGATGAAGAGGGTTGCTGCTGCTCTGAAAGGCGAAGATGACGTGAAAATTCTCTCCACCTCGGTCGATCCCGCTCGCGACACTCCTCCGGTGTTGCAACAGTTTGCTGACCGCTACGGAGGCGGAAACCAGCAATGGCGCTTTATTACGGCGACGCCCGACACCGTGCACCTGCTCGCTTTCGAGACCTTTCACGTGGGCGACGTCTTGGGTAAGCTGGAACACAGTACCAAGTTTGCATTAGTAGACAAGATTGGGCGCATCCGTGGCTACTACTCGAGTCTGAACGGCGATGACCTCGACCAGATGGTCCGCGACGTCGAAAGTCTGCGCAGGGTAAATTCGTAAATGCCTGAAAAGAAAAGCCCAGCTTTCGCAAAAGAGGGTCTGTCCCCATTCGCCGGCAATGTAGTGTATGTGAGATTACGGTTTGATGTCTGAGAATATTTCCCCAAAAACCGGGTCTGTCCCTATTAACCAAGCGGAGTTAGCTCGAAAGCCGCTGCCGGTGATCCTGGTCCTCAGCGGAGCGATTGCCGCCTTCCTGGTCTGGCTGATCTACTTCAAAGGCCGCGTTGCGGGCCCCCAATGGATCGGCATGCTCCCAGGCGCCAACGCGTTCTTTAACTCCCTCAGTGCGATTTGCCTGCTGCTGGGCTATCGGGAGATTCGCCGCGGCAACCGGGTGGTTCACATGCGTTTCATGCTTAGCGCGACGGTCTTCTCTACGCTTTTCCTGGTCAGCTATATCACGTATCACTTCTTCCACGGTGACACCAAGTTTCCGGGGCACGGCTGGATCCGCCCAGTCTACTTCACGATCTTGATTTCGCATATCACCCTGTCGATGGTGGCGCTCCCGCTTATTCTCGGTACGCTCTGGTACGCCTTGCGAACGCAGTTCAGATTTCATCGGCGGGTAGCCCGCTGGACTCTCCCGATCTGGCTCTATGTCTCGGTCACGGGCGTGGTGGTCTACTTCGTGTTGAAGTCTTACACCGGCGCTTAAGACCTTGATCCGCCCGATAAGCTGGTCGTCATGGCCGCAGTCAACCGCTGGGATACCGAACTCTACGAAGCGCAACATTCGTTCGTCTGGCAAATGGGCCGCGGCTTGCTCGAAACGCTGGCCGCGAAACCAGGCGAACGCATTCTTGACGTAGGCTGCGGAACCGGCCACCTGACCGCTGAAATCGCGGCACCCGGGGCCACCGTCATCGGCCTGGACTCGTCTCCCGACATGATCGGTCAGGCCCGGCAGAACTTTCCGCCTTCTCATCATCCGGGATTGAGCTTTATGCTCGCCGACGCCCTTGCTATGCAGTTCGAAAATGAGTTCGATGCCATCTTCTCGAATGCCGCTGTCCACTGGATGCTCGATAGCGAAGCGGTAGCAAGAGCGCTGGCACGAGCTCTGAAACCGGGAGGGCGGCTAGTCATCGAATGCGGCGGCAAGGGAAACATTGCCACAATCGAGACGGCGATCACCCGTGTCTTTGGCCGCATGGGCGTTCCGCTTCCGCCGTCGCGCACCCTGTTCCAAAGCGTCTCCAGCTTCGCCAGCATTCTCGAGCGGAACGGCCTGGAGGTGCTCACAGCCAATCTGTTCCATCGGCCCACTTTGCTTGCAGGCGATCGCGGAATGGAACAGTGGCTGAATCAATTCGCGGCCTACTATTTCGAAACCGTACCGTCCGAGCAGCGCCGTAAAGCCGTCGTCGATGTCGTCGAGGAACTGCGTCCAAGTTTGTTCCGCGACGGTGAATGGAGAGCCGATTACCGCCGCCTGCGAGTTTCCGGGCATAAGCTGCCTCTGCCTTCGACTACTTGCGAGTAACCAGCGAGTAACCGTAATGTTAGTGTTGGATCTAATTGCGTGAGCACGAACGAGTAGCTCTTGCTATTTGTCTGCTGCATCCAAGCACTAAGTTCCAGCCACGAACGCAAACAAAGGACAACGAGACGACAGCATGGCAAACGAATCCAAGACCACACAGAATCACGAAGAGATCCGGCAATGGGCCGAAGAGCGCGGCGGCAAGCCTTCTCACGTCAAGTCCACCGAATCCGCTGACGACGTCGGCATTCTGCGGATCGACTTTCCCGGCTACAGCGGCGCAGATTCACTCGAATCGATTCCCTGGGAAGAGTTTTTCGAGAAGTTCGACGAACAAGGGTTAGCTCTGGTTTACCAGGAAGAGACCGCGGACGGTGAGCGGAGCAACTTCAACAAGATCGTGAAGGCCGAGCATGCATCGGTATCGGATGAGAGCAGCAGTTCGAGTCCTGCTTCCCCGTCCTCCGCGCCGGCTACTAAGAAGAAGAGCGCGAAGAAAGCTGCTGCTAAGAAGTCTGCCGCAAAAAAAGCCGTGGCAAAAAAAGCCGCTAAGAGCGCTCCCATGAAGAAGACGGCTGCGAAAAAGAAAGCTCCTGCCAAGAAGGCTGCGCCCGCTAAGAAAGCCGCATCCAAGAAAACTCCCGCTCAAAAGACGGTCGTGAAAAAAGCCGCGGCGCAGAAAGCTATTAAGAAGACAGCTGCAAAGAAGAAAGCTGTAAAGAAGACTCCGGCCAAAAAGGTGCCCGCAAAGAAGAAAATGCCGGCCAAGAAATCTGCCTCCAAAAAGCGCAGATAATCAACACATCGATAATCGAGAGAGAGGTTCGCAAACTCTCCCATGGCATCACCGGCTGCAGCCACGAAGATTTCTCCCGTTGCTCTTATTGCAATAGGCACGGTGGCTATTTTGATCGCATTCGCGGCCGGCTTCTACCTCAGCCGTTCGTCAGTCTCCCCTGGGCAAAGTCGCGACGCTGCTGTATCCGCCCAGGCCAAAGCTTACGTCAAGCAGTTGCAGTTGAGCAGCGTTTCCATGCACGCCAGCGAGAACTTCATGCGGCAGCAGTTGATCGAAGTGGAAGGGAAGATCACCAATCGCGGCGACCGGCCGCTGAAGCTGGTCGAAGTCTTTTGCCTTTTCTATAGTCCTTCCGGCCAGGAGATTCATCGCGAACGAAGCTCCGTGGTCTCCGGCCAGGGATCATCACTTGCACCGGGCCAGACGCGCGCCTTCCGTCTTCCTTTCGACGCTTTGCCGGACGGTTGGAATCAGGCCGTCCCCGCCATGGTGATCGCCAGCATCACATTCGCCGATTAGTTTCTGCATGAAAGTTCTTTTGGTAGACGACGACAGGGATCAGCTCGCCATCCGGTCTCTGCTGTTGCGGCATGAAGGATTCGAAACATTTGAATGTTCTACGCGGAACAACGCCTTGCAGTCAGCCCGGCAGGAAGATCCGCAGTGTGCCGTCGTAGACCTGTGTCTCCCTTCTGTCGAGGATGGCCTCGAAACTGTACGCGACCTGCGGAACGGATCCGCGGGGCTGCACATCATTGTCCTAACCGGCTTCCATCCGCATACGCTTCAGCACTCTGCTGCTTTGGAGCTAGCCGATGAAGTAATGCTGAAGGGATCTGGTGCGGGACTCCTCGTCGAAAGTCTTAGAAGTCTTGAACTGGCCCGCTCGTTACCATGACAGGAGATGTCTGGGATCTCCCGCAGGTGGGCGAAACGAGCGGAACTGTTCCGCACAATGCCGCTTCGATCGTTAGCTATTTTCCTGGCGGCTGTGGGCCTCTTGTTTTCCGTCGTAGGCCTCGTAAACGACCTCTTTAACCTGCGGTTCCCATCCATCTCAATATCAGCTGCCCACTGGTCAGGCACCAGAGGGGTTCATATCGTGCTTACAGTACTATCAATCTGGAACTTCTCCTCTTTCGACACCGACTTCTTGAAGTACATGGCTTTCGAGCCGGCCCAAGGACCGAACTGGCAGAGCAGTGACTTGAATTTTGATCGTGACTACTGGTGGATTCTACCGGCTGTTTATTCTTCCAGGTATGAGGCACTGTGGAGGAGGCGCAGGTGCCAGCAATGTCGATTATGTGAGCTATCTAGAAGACTGGGTTGAGAGAGGACGCGCTCCTGACGTAATCGTGGTGGCACATAGTGGTCCTGATGGCTCGAAGTTGCTCGCCCCGTCTATCCGTATCCGATTCAACCCAAACACAAGGGTGTAGGTGATCCTGCGAGCGCAGAAAGCTTTGGTCATGGCGCGTCCATAGCAGAAAATCAACGGCGGCCTAGCGTTTAGCGTTGTTACCGAGCCGTCGGCTATTTGGCACTGAGGAAGCAGTGTCGCTCCGCGACACCGCTTCCGCGATACTCAAAGAGAACATTGCTACCCATTTCCTAGAACCAAAGTGTCACCCATGTCCGGGCCATACACATTGCCATTTTCGGATTAATCAATTTCATGTCGAAGACCACGAAGCGCAACCACTTCCTGAGGGCTTGAACAGCGTCCAAAGCGTGCTTGAATGGCCAAAATCCGTCGGTGTGAAGTTGTCAAAGTCAGCACAAATCGGCGAGATGTCCCGGTGGCAGCCATGCGGCAAGCGAGGGACGCGCTTGCGGGTGGGCTTGGGAACTCCATTTCAGGTGCGCTCCTCACAAAATTTCCCACAGCGGATATCAAACCACCAGTTCAGTAGTTACTTTGTTGTTGTCTTATCTGGTGAGCGCGGTAGGAATCGAACCTACAACCTAGTGATTAAGAGTCACTTGCTCTGCCAATTGAGCTACGCGCCCGTTCGAATGGTGGGGAGAAGAATGACGGGTATGAGGTACGAAAACTACCTCTCACAAAATATAGCACTCCACCCACCTTTAATCCTCATCCCCTCTCGCCCCTCGTCGCAAACCTAGTCGTCCCGATGCACCATCTCCGGAGAAAACGCCGGCACGCAGATCGCGAAATACTCCGCGCCCTCCGCATCTGGCGTACTGTAGCGAACCCACTCCCCTTTAGGCGTCATCACCGCTTGGCCAGCCTGCACTTCGATAACGCCGCCTTCGTAGTCCACTTGTAAGCGTCCTTTCGTCACGATCGTAAATTCATCAAACTCGGGCCGCTGTGCCGGTTCGGTCCAGCCCTCTGGGCTCTTCATTCTTGCTACGCTCACCGATTCCGTGCTCGAGTTCACCCGCCCCACAAATTCGTCGATAATTTTGGGCTTGTTTCCCACCGGTTGAATGCGGCTTGCTTGCGGTATGAAAGTCGGTTTCACCATGCAGACCCAACCTACACCACCGTCCTCGGTTAGAATTGAGCCTGCTTACGAACATGTCCGATTCGTCCCTCTCCGGAATAAAACTCGCAGCTATCATGACCGCGGCGGCATTGTTGCCTCGCGAAGCCTCGGCCTTCGGTCTTCCCGGTGGCATCGCGCTGCTCGTCGTGCTTTTCGCTTTTGAATCCGATGTCCGCAAAACCCTTTTCCAGAGCCTGGCGTTCGCCGCGGTTGGAGGCTTCGTTGTCTCCATCGCGTTCCTGCCAATCTACTCTGGCCTAGTTGGCGCATTGTCCCTGGGCCTGCCGATTGTCTACGTGGTGTGGCTTTTAGCAAGCCTGGCTGTTCTGCTCTTTGATCGCATGCGCCCCGGAACGTCTCCGTCCGCCGCGTTCGCACCATTCCCCCCGCAGTCCGCTTATCCAGCGTCTGTCCCGGCCTACGCGCCTCCTCCTTCTGTGCCCTCGCGCTACGATCCGGTTACTGCTCCGGCCGAACCGCCTCCACAGCCCGAGTACAGCCAGCCAAGTGATTTCCGGCGCGATCCCGTTCATCAGGAAGAGAACGCTTTCGAATCGCCCACTCCAGACCCTGTGCCAGATCCAGTCAGAGAGTTTTCTCCGCCCACTAACCTGGAGCATGCACCCGAACCTGCTCCTGCGCCGTTCAGGGCCGGAGCTGCACCCATCAAAGGCGGCAAGCAGGCCCAAATCTACGTCCATTTGAAAGGCGAAGGAATGAATATGTTGCGTTCCGTTACCGCCGAATATCTCGGGCGCGACTTCTATCACATTCTCGACGAAATGCCCCTGAACGAAAACTGGGAGTTTGGTCCCGGCCAGGTAGTACGATGCCAGAAAAGAAATTTGTCTAGTGGCAAGGCCCTCGTTGCTGTGGCCGAAGCTCCTCGCGCCCAGTAAGTCTCTTTTGCTTCAATGACCCTGAAAGACGAGCTAATCGTCGATGTCCCAACCCCAACCGGGCCTATGCGGACTTACATCCTCCGGCCCACGCTCGATGGCGAGTATGCAGCCCTCATTTTGTTCTCCGAGATTTTCCAGGTAACCGGGCCCGTCCGCCGTATGGCCGCCATGCTTTCCGGTCAGGGCTACATAGTCGCGGTCCCCGAGGTCTATCACGAGTTGGAGGCTCCTGGCGTCGTGCTCGCCTACGATCAGGCCGGCGCGGAACGCGGCAACGCTCATAAATTCGCTAAACCCCTGGCGGCTTATGACAACGATGTCGAGGCCCTGGTTACCTATCTGAAATCACGCGAAGATTGCACCGGCCGCCTTGGCGCAGCGGGCATCTGCCTCGGTGGTCATCTCGCCTTTCGCGCCGCCATGCACCCCGGAATTTTGGCAGCTGCTTGCTTCTACGCGACCGATATTCACTCGAGCACGCTGGGCGAGGGCCAACAAGACGATTCCCTCGCACGTGCCGCTGACATCAAAGGAGAACTGCTCCACATCTGGGGCCGCCAAGATCCTCATGTCCCGCTTGAAGGCCGAAACCGCATTCGCGCGCGGCTGGAGGAAGCCGGTGTTAGCTTTCAATGGATCGAAGTAAACGCCGCGCATGCCTTCATGCGTGACGAAGGATACCGCTACGATCCTGCGCTCGCCTACTCCTGCTACGGGCTGGTCTTTGATCTCTTCCGGTCCAAACTTTTTTAAGTAACTCGAGTCCATAAAAGCGGAGAACTTAAAAATGCGTTTTAACATCCTGTCCTTTCTACTAGCTGTAACTTTGATAGGTTCAGGTCTTTCAGCCGCTCAACAGAGCGATTCGAAAAGCGACTCTAAAAAGGAATCCTTTGTACCCGGTCCCAATGACGAGCCCCGGATCGCGCGCGAGGTCCGTCATGAACTCGTGATGCTGCCCTATTACAGCCTTTTCGACGACCTGTCATTCAGAATCGACGGAGGTACTGTAACGTTGATGGGCGATGTCGTCCGGCCCACTCTCAAATCGAGCGCCGAGAACGTAACCAAGAGTGTCGAAGGCGTGACCAACGTTGTCAACAAAATCAATGTGCTGCCGCTTTCACCCATGGACGATCGAATTCGCTTGGCGACCGCCCGGACTATCTACGGCGATCCCACCATCGGTGACCGTTACGGCTATCGCGCGCTTCCGTCTATCCACATTATCGTGAACAACGGCCACGTGACACTCGACGGAGTGGTTGCCAACCAGGGCGACAAGAACCTGATCAACATTCGTGCCAATTCAGTGCCGAACGTCTTCTCCGTCACGAACAACCTGCGGGTCGAGAGCAAATAGCCCGAAGAACAGCTCGGCTTAGATGAGAGATGCCGATTGAGATTGCCAGTGATAAGTACCGTGATCAGTGGATAAACATGCGCTCAGAGCTGTGGCCCGAAGCAAGCACAAGTTAGCACGGCAGCGAGATTGCAGAGCTTTTGTCGGCGGATCCTCGAGGGTTCATTGCGTTCATAGCGCTTTCTCATGACGCTGCGCCCGTCGGATTTGCAGAAGCTTCTGTTCGCCACGAATATGTAAACGGCTGTGAAACCACGCCAGTAGTCTTTCTGGAAGCAATTTACACGCGGCCGCTGCACAGAAGAGAAGGCATTGCAGAAGCCCTCTGCCTTGCTGTCGAATCGTGGGGCAGGGGAGTGGGTTGCTCGGAATTGGGCTCTGATGCCGATTGGGAAAACCCAGAGGGCCAAGCATTCCACGTTGCGTTAGGTTTTGAGGAACGCTAGCGCGTAGTATTCTTCCGCAAGCTGCTTTAACGGTGTCACTACAACTGGCGCCGGGGTTACAGCGTGACGAGTTCCGAACGGGCTCCTATATCCCGGAGGCAGCGGTCAATCCATAGCTTCGTGAGCTTCTCCTGGGTTCCATTCTGCGAGAGCCGCGAACGCAGGCTGTTGAACTCGACATGATCCAGCGGCTGGTCCTGATTGAAGCAGGAGAACACCACCGTCTCCTTGCCCGTAATTGGATCTTTGTGCATCTGGAGGCACTGCGCGCAAATTTCTTTCATCATGCATTGCATGGGCGAGTTGATGCTGCCGATGGCTTGGTGATCGGGTTTAAGAAAGGGCCGCAGCACAGTATGGCGAGCCTGCTGGACGGCGCGCATCATGCCGTCGGAACCAATAACAATCAGGCGATCGACCGAACTCAGCGGAATTTCAGATTGGTTGAGTTCGCCGCGACCGTAAGCCGCAATTGCTTCGACGATGTTGCCGACAAACGCGCTGTCCTGAATACGATCCGGAGTGAAGCCGGGCGCTTCGTCACAGACCCACACCACGGCATCTGAGGCTTTCTCGATTTCCTCGACTTTATAGCGATCGATGATCTTCTTGTAGCCGGCGAAGTAGATAACCTGCGAGCCGGAAGCGCGGAGCTGCTGGCCGATGGAAAACAGCACGGCGTTCCCGAGACCGCCGCCGGCGAGCAGTACGGTTTCTTTCCCCGGTGTCTCCGTGGGGGTGCCGGTAGGGCCCATCAGCACTACTGGCTCACCAGGTTTCAGCAGGCTGCAGAGATCTGATGAGCCGCCCATTTCCAGCACAATAGTGGAAAGCAGGCCCTTTTCCCAGTTCACCGAAGCGCCAGTCAGCGCAAGCCCTTCCATAGCCAGCACGGTGGCTTCACTGCGCTGAGCAAGACTCTCGTAATTCTGCAGCCGGTAGAACTGGCCGGGCTTAAACGCGCGCGCGGCGATTGGTGCACGGACGACAATCTCAAGGATGTTCGGAGTGAGCCGGATGACGTTTTCCACCACCGGACGCAGATCGCGGTTGAGCTGTTCCAGCAATACCTGCGGCGCGGGCCCGGTTAGCGGCTGCTTTTCGAGGACGCGCGAAACCACCGGATAGCCTCGCTTCGCGCTGCCCATAGCCTTAACGACATTTCCGGAGAAAGAAGGATGCAAGTCGCCAAAGAAGCTGACCGCGCGGCCATCTTGATGCTTGGAAACCAGGACATAGGTTTCGTCAGGTTTCGAAATCCGCTGCGGTTTTGCGAGATTACCGTCTTCGTCTATCGCCCGGAAGAAGCGGCCATCGAGTTGAAAGTTTTCTTCGTCTTCGCGCGCGAGCACGGTGTTGGGCTGCGTGCCGGCGGCGACCAGAATACTGCGTGCTGGAAGCGTCACGCGTTCACCCGACGGCATCAGTTGACCGGTACCCGAATCGATGTTCTGCTTCTCGAGCACGAGCGCCTGGGCATGTCCGAATTGATCGATCTCCACTTCCTGTGGCGCCAGGCATTCGGTAAACCGAACCCCCTCTTCCAAAGCCTTCGCAACTTCCTCATGGTTGAGCGTGTAGCTGGGAGCATCGATGAGACGCCGCCGGTAGGCGATGGTTGCGCCACCCCACGAGTGCAGCAGTTCAATCAGATCGGGCCGGCGGCCTTCGCGAATCGCAGCCGTGCGCTCGACTTGAATGGCTCGAGCATGTTCCAGGAACTCGTCTGCGATTACGTTTTCTTCGTCGTTCCAGCGCGAACGGACGGCGCGCTCGCCAATCTCCTTCGCAAGCAGTTCAAAGCGCTTCAGGAATTTCTCTACCTGAACAACGTAGTAAGCCAGCGACTCGGTAGCGGTGTCTACCGCAGTGAGGCCGCCTCCGATGACCACGATGGGCATGCGGATCTGCAGGTTCGCCAGAGACTCATACTTCGCTGCGCCGGTGAGTTGCAGAGCCATCAGGAAATCGGACGCCTGGCGAACACCACGCGTAAGGCCATTCTTCATTGGAATGACAGTGGGGCGGCCCGCGCCGGCGCACAAGGCGATGTGATCGAAGCCCATTTCAAAAGCGCTGTCCACCGTCAGGGTCCCGCCAAAACGCACTCCGCCGAACATGGCGAACGCACGGCGTCGTTCCAACAGCAGGCGGATGATCTTCAGAAAGTTTTTATTCCAGCGAACCGTAATGCCATATTCGGCGACGCCGCCAAAACCTGCCAGAACGCGTTCATCCAGACGCTCATAAATCTCAGAGACATCGCGGATCGGCCGGAAGGCAACCTGCTTGCCGTAAGGATCGACGCCCGACAGATCTGCCGGCAGCGGTTCCAGTTTGAGTCCGTCGACAGCGGCAACAGTGTGGCCATCGTTCATCAGATGATGTGCCAGTGTAAAGCCAGCGGGTCCAAGTCCCACCACCAGAACCTTGCGGCCGGTGTCCTCGCGCGGGTAGGGCCGATGAATGTTTAGCGGATTCCAGCGAGTAAGCAGGCTATAGATCTCGAAGCCCCAGGGCAGCTCGAGCACGTCTTTCAGCGTGCGGGTTTCCACTTGCGGAATGTCGACCGGGTCCTGCTTCTGAAAAATGCAGGACTTCATGCAGTCGTTACAGATGCGGTGGCCGGTGCCGGCAGCCATGGGGTTGTCGATGGTGACGACGGCCAACGCGCCTATGGGATTGCCGCTGCCCTTTACCGCATTCATCTCCGAAATTTTCTCGTCGAGCGGGCACCCTGCTAAGGGGACCCCAAAGACGCTCGACTTGAACGTGCCGTCTTTTTCTTTGAGACCTGTAGAGCAGCTGTCTTTCGCCTGGTTGTGGCACTTGATGCAATAGCTGGCCTGGTCGAGCGCACCCGTAAGATCGGCACCCGGATCCGTCAACTGAAAACCTTCCCGATTGCGCCAGGAATCCTTCGGGAGTTCGATCCGAACCAGGCCGTCCGCATGCGATTCCCCGGCATGAACCAGATGGTGCATGTCGAGCTTATGCGGCACCCGGAACAGCACGCCAGTCCCATGCGAGGCCTTGCCTGCCGGCGACAACACCGCCCAGGCGGCATAAGATGCAGCGAGTTGCAGCTGGGACGAATTCTGCGCTTCGTTCTCCAGCCAGCGATTCACGTGGGAAGCGAAGCTGAATTCGGTGAACGGCTCTTGAAATAGCGCCTCTAGTTCCGAACGGATTGCAAACCCATCCACTTCGCTGGCGCGTTCTTCGGTATACCCTGTGAGCGCCTTGCGCTGAACGAACTTCCGTTTGACGGAGTAGAGCGGAGCGAGCTCGGTGTGCTTGTACTGTAAGCGGCTCAGCTCCGGCTCCACCTGAAACAAACGGCCCAGAAAATCTTCGAGGTGGGGCGCGGCTTCGATGATCAGCTCCGAAAGAAATTTTCCGGTTAGTGTCGACGGATCTTCACGGGCGCCGGTCAGGCGTTGACCCAGGGCGGGTTCGGTAGCGTTCAATTCGTCGAGAAATTTTGCGTCCAGCCGTCGCAGGCCTTGGCTTTCATATAAATCTTCGAAATTGAATCCAAAAGAGAGAGCGAGACTGGGGCTGTCGCGGAAATGGTTCGGTTGTTTTACAGGCACTGGCGATAGGGCTTAAACCGGAAGAATTTTCGGTCCGGAATCGAGTTAGCGTCAGGAAAGACGATCGGAACCGGAGGGGTGGTCCAAGCAGCACTTTTATTTTCGCAGATTTGGGACTCAACTGATCCGTTATCGTTGAGAGACAGGTTATTTGCTATGGATCTCGAGCGTACTGTACTGCGCAAAGTAGGGGAGGCGATCAGCCGCTTCAAGATGATTCGCGATGGCGACCGGGTGGCTGTGGGCGTCTCGGGCGGCAAAGATTCGCTGACGCTATTGGAAGCGCTGCTTATCCTGCAGAAGCGAGCTCCCATAGACTTTTCGGTGCATGCGTTTACGGTGGAGCAAGGCAAATTTCTGAGCCCAATTCATCCGGTGGGGGAATACCTGCGCGGGCGGAACATCGAATGGACCTACGTAGAAGACCAGGCTTCCATCGACTTGATTGAAGATCAGCCAGACCACGGATGCGACGTTTGCAGCCGGTTCCGGCGGCGCGCGGTGTACGATGTCGCTCGCAAGTTAGGCTGCAACGTAGTGGCGCTGGGCCACACTGCCGACGATTTTTGCGAGTCCTTTCTGCGCAACGCCATGTTTACGGGCCGGGTGAGCGCATTGCCTCCCATGACCTGGTCGCGCAAGAACGAATTCCGCCTGATCCGGCCGCTGGTTTACGTGACAGAAGATCTGACGAGGGCATTTGCCGGGCAGATGTGCGCGCCGGTCATTCCCTGCGGATGTTCCCAGAAAACCGGAACGGTTCGCGATTCGCTGCGATTGTTTCTTAACCAGATGGAGAGTGAGCACCCATTCTTGAAGGAAACGCTGCTGTCTGCGATGGGAAATGTGGATGGCAGCCGGTTGCTGGATACGCGTTTGCTTAATTTGGATGGCGAGGCGGGTAGCGGGATCGGTAGTGAAGAATTAGTAGAGATTCGGATCCGGTAGTTGATAGATTAAGCCTTCCATGCAAAGCAAGATCGGGAAAAGCGAGACTGAGAGAACAGGATGAACGTCGAACTCCAGGTCGTAAACGGGCCGAATGCGGGGGCACGCGTCGATCTCAGCCAGGGCGAAGTTTATATCGGGCGTGCGCCAGCCTCCACGCTGGCATTGCTCGAGCCTGAAATCGCGTGGCGTCACTGCCAGATCCGGAGGCAAGGCGAACGCTATCTGATTTCCGATCTTCGCTCGTCCGTTGGAACCTTTGTAAACGGGATGCGTTCGGCGGAGCGCTGGCTGGAAGATGGAGACCAGATCAGCGTTGGGCGCACCACCCTGCTGTTCCGGTGTGGGGCGGAACCGTTCGCTGCCCTGGACCATCTGCCCGGCACTGCCGGCCAGAAACATAGCGACCATAAACCGGCTTTACTGACGGCGTGTTCCCTGGTGTTTCTAGCGCGCGCTCTGGCCGCGGCGGATGACGAAGCGCAGAGCCGGGTGGTACAGAACCAGATCTTACGGCTTGTGTCGGATCTGCTGCCGGCGGAAGAGAGCCATATCCTGCTGGGTTCACGCCTGGCAGCTCTGGAGGCCGAACTCAGCAATCGCACTACGCAAAGACAAGATGAATTTCAGAACAGTCTGAAGCGGATCTGCGACGAAGGCGCATTCGCCGATTCCGGCAATGGCATGGCCGGTGTGCCTCTTTATTTGCATGGCGTACTGGGCGGAGCACTGCTGTTGAAACTGCCGGCATCTGAGGCGCCGCGCACGGCCGCGCATCTAGAAACCTTTACGGCGATCGCCTCGCTGGCGTCTATCGGATTTGAAGCCTACCAGGAAGTGGAGGTTCTGCGCGCCGAAAACGCCCTCCTGCAAGAACAGATTGCCATCAATACCGGCATTGTAGGGACCAGTCCACCCATCAAGCGCCTGCTGGCGCTTGTGGACCGGGTAGCGCCTCGCGACACCACGGTGCTGATTACGGGAGAAAGCGGCACCGGAAAAGAGCTAATTGCACGAGCGCTGCACCAGAAGAGCGGACGCCGTGATCGTCCGTTTATTGCTGTCAACTGCGCAGCGTTGAGCGAAAGCCTGTTCGAAAGTGAAATGTTTGGTCATGAAAAGGGAGCCTTCAGCGGCGCGATCGCTCTCAAGCGCGGCCGCTTCGAGATGGCGGATGGCGGAACCATCTTTCTGGATGAAGTGGGGGAACTGGCGCTAGGCTCGCAGGCGAAGTTGCTGCGCGTGCTGCAGCAGCGCGAGTTCGAACGCGTTGGGGGCACGCAAGTCCATTCCCTCGATATCAGACTGATTGCCGCGACAAATCGCGACTTAAGCGAAGAGGTGCGCCAGGGCAAGTTTCGCGAAGACATGTTTCACCGGTTGAACGTAGTGAATCTCAACTCGCCGCCTCTGCGCGATCGCCCGGACGATATTCCGCTGCTGGCCGATTACTTTCTCCAACGGTCGGCGGAGCGCTGTAAACGCCACTTGAAGGGGATAGGGGACGAGACCAAGGAAACGATGCTGCATTACTCGTGGCCCGGCAACGTGCGCGAGCTGGAGAATGCGATGGAACGCGCGGTAGTGCTCGGAGTCTCTGATTGGGTGCTGCCGGAAGACCTGCCGGAAAACCTTCTCGAAGCGGCCCCGCGCGATTCCGAGACCCGGTACCACCACTCCGTCGGCCAGGCCAAACGTGATGCCATTATTGAAGCTTATGCACAAGGCGCCGGCGATTATAAGCGCGCTGCGAAGGTGCTAGGAATCCATCCCAACTATCTGCTGCGCTTGGTAAAGAATCTCGGCCTGAAAGAAGAGATCACTCGCCGGCTGACTGCGGAAGAGCGCTGACCGGTTCCAGGAAAGTGAAAATGGAGCAGAAAGTAAACCGGCGGCAAGTCTTGTGGGGACCGCCAGATGGAGGTGCAGTTCCGATTCACTACACCTGCGAAATCCGGGTCGAGCGGTAAACGTAGTCCGGAAGATAGGCTAGAGAGAAGGCCTTATGGCAAGTGCGCCGAACTTCATTACGCCGGAAGAGTATCTGCGACTCGAAAGGGCATCGGCAGAAAAGCACGAGTACGCAGACGGGCAGATGTTCGCGATGGCCGGGGCTAACCGGAGACATCGGGAACTCATGGACAATGCAATGTTCTATCTCAGAGGAAAAAGATCTGAGAGTGGGTGCACTACAAGTAACTCTGAAACACGCCTTTTTATTCCTGCGACGGGACGTTACACCTATGCCGATGCAGTAATGATCTGCGAGGAAGAAGAATATCAAGACGACTTATTTGATACGCTGCTGAATCCGGCATTAATCGTCGAAGTCTTGTCGCCGTCGACCGAAGCCTACGACCGTGGGAAGAAGTTCCAAGCCTATCGATCCATTCCATCGTTTTCCGAATACCTGCTGATCGCGCAGGACGAGATTATGGTGGAATATCACCTGCGCCAAGCGGGCCGCGAGTGGAAGCAGCAGTTCTACCAAGAGATCACAGATGCGGTGCATCTGGAACGATCTGGGATCTTACTCCCGCTGAGTGCGATCTACGATGAGGTCGCATTAGGCTAAGGGTATGCCCTTTGCGGAATTCGTTGCCGAGAACTTCGAATCTATAGCTGGTTTGACTTGGGATCTGAAAGACGGGCGGGTATCGGCGCACTTCTACGTAGATGAAGCGCGGGTGGAGGTGCGGTTCGAGCAACGAGCGCCTGGAGAGTGGACCCTTTCCTTCGAAACCGCAACGCCAAAGGGCGGCGAAGACTACCATCGAGCGTTCTTCGTCTTTAATGGAGTCTTCCAAGCGGCCGAAGAGTTCATCGCCGTCCGGCAGCCGGATCGGCTGGTCTTCACGACGAAGCGCGAGCAACTGGCTCACATCTACGCCACCTACCTGGGCCGTGAACGGGCGAGGATCGAAGCGATAGGCTACCGGCTTCTGGATACGCGAAAAGTCGAACCTTTTACTGAATACATCCTCGAAAGAAATCGCGATTCAAACTGGAAAGAATAGTTGAAGGCGGCGAGCAGACCGGGAGTTATAGGCTGTTTGTTTCTTGATCTCCACTTTAATCGCGAGGCGATTCCGGCCTAAGAGAGATCGGGAAACCGGACGCAACTACACCTTGGATTCGCGATGCATCAATTAAACACCTGAAAGTGGACCATAAGTGTTGAGTCTGAGAGCGTAGTACCTTCACTTCCATCCGATGACCTGCCGGCTACCGTATGCAGGGAGAATTTCTCAGGAACTCACTTACAGGAGACTAAATGAATAGTACCAAAAAGGCCATTTTCCTTTTAACCTTCGCGGTTAGTTTAAACGCGGACACTTTGTTCATGACTAACTCGCAGAATCAGCTGCTTCGAGGTGACGTTAATACGCCGGGAAGCATCATGACAGTTGGAAGCGTAAACGGCCTGTCCGCTGGGGAGAACTTACTTGGAATCGATTTCCGGCCTGCTAACGGGCAGCTGTTCGGGCTTGGCAGCAGCAGCCGGCTGTACGCAATCGACATCAACACCGCCGCCGCGGTGAGCGTAGGGTCACCGGGCGCCTTCTCTCTGAACGGAACTTCTTTTGGATTCGATTTTAATCCAACAGTGGATCGGATTCGAGTGACGAGCAATGCCGGGCAGGATTTGCGATTGAATCCGAACGATGGCACACTATCGGCGACGGATGGAGCGTTGGACGGTGCGACAACCAGCATCGTTGCTTCGGCTTACACGAATAGTTTCGGCGGCGCGACAACAACAACTCTCTACGGAATCGACAACACGACCGGTTCGCTTTATGTCCAGAACCCGCCCAATGCTGGAACTCAGATGCTGGTGGGCTCGTTGGGAGTAGGCAAAACTATCGGCTCGAATGTGGGATTCGACATCGGATATCCCGGCAACATCGCCTACGCAACGCTGCAAACGGGAAGCGCGGGTTCGGGTCTTCATAGCGTCAACCTGGGCACGGGTGCGGCATCGCTGGTTGCCAACATTAACGGGCAGAGCGTGACAGGATTAGCTACATCGGCCGTCCCCGAGCCTTCCACAATGTGGTTGCTGGGCGCAGGCCTGACAGCTTTCGGCGGCATTCGCTTGCGCCGGGCTCGTCTCTCACGTAAGCAGTTGTAAGCAGGCCGGCTTCGCTGGAACAAAAATGGGTTTCGCCGCTACGTGCAGCGCAGCAATGCCTGCGGTTAGAAGTCGGTACTCGACATCGGCGAAGCCCGTCTCTGACATCCAGGTTGCGAGAAGCTTCGCATGGGGAAACTTGCGGATCGATTCAGGCAGATAAGTGTACGCGTCCCGGGAGCCTGAGATGAGCGCGCCGACCCAGGGCAGAACCAGCCTGGAGTAAATGCCATAGACCCAGCGAACGATAGGGTTTGGCGGATGAGAGAACTCGAGGATGGCGAGCGTCCCGCCAGGCTTCAGCACGCGATGCAGTTCGGCTAGGCCGCCCTGGTAGTTCGCCAGATTGCGAAAGCCGAACGAGATTGCCACCGCGTCTACCGATCGATCGGGCAAAGGCAGCGAGAGCGCATCTCCTTCTAAAAGGGGGTTCCTTAACCCCCGGCTTCGTATCTTGCGTTGCGCCTGTACCAACATGGGGTGGCAAAAGTCGATACCAAACACCCGAGCGCGGCTGGACTGCTGGAACTCCAGAAGCACGTCTCCAGTGCCACAGCAGACGTCCAGCACCAAAGCGCCGGGCCGCTGCAGCACCGGTTGCAAGCTTTGCAAAAGAAGCTTCCGCCAACCACGATCGATGTTAAACGAGAGCACATGATTTAGCAGGTCGTAGCGGGCCGCGACCTGGGCAAACATGCGCTGCACCCATGCCGCCGCTTGCACCTCACCCTGCGCGGAAGGCGGCGTGCTGCCCGATGCCGCGGGCGCCTGGCTCATTGCAGCGTCTCGGCAATCGCCTGACGAATGATGGTCTCGGGAATGTCATCTACGATTTTCACTTTGCCGATAGTTACCGGTAGCACGAAGTGCAGCTTGCCATCGATGGTCTTCTTGTCGCGGCCCATCCCGGCCAGCAGGCGGTCGGCGGACAAGTCGTGGGTTGGGGGAAAGGGTCCGAAGGCGTTTACCACGGCCGCGACCCTCTCGCACTCCGCTTCTGGCATCATGTCTACCAGTTGAGCGATACGCGAGGCCGCCAGCATACCGCAGCCCACCGCCTCGCCATGCAGGAAGCGGAGATATCCGGTCTCGGCTTCAATGGCGTGTCCAACGGTGTGCCCGAAGTTTAGAATCCGTCGTAAGTCGCCCTCTTTCTCATCGGCCGTGACCACTTCCGTTTTTATCCGCACCGCGCCGCTGATCAGCGCCTCCACCAGCTCGCGGTCTAAAGCACGGATTCCGTCGGGATCGATTTCGAAGAGGCGGAACAGATCCGGATCGCGGATTACGCCGCACTTGATTACTTCGAATAATCCAGCCCGGTACTCACGCTCGGGAAGCGTGGCCAGCACATCGGGGTCAATCAGTACCGCCAGAGGCTGATTAAAGCTGCCCACCAGATTCTTGCCGGATTCGAGATTGACACCGGTCTTGCCGCCAGTTGCGGCGTCCACTTGCGCTAGTAATGTTGTGGGCACTTGAATAACCGGAATGCCGCGCATAAAGATGGCAGCAAGAAACCCTGCAATGTCGGTGACAATGCCGCCGCCGAAACCGATCACCACGCTCTTCCGATCCGCACCATGCTGCGAAAGCTGTTCGGCCAGTGCTTCCACGGCCGCCAGACGCTTGTTGCTCTCTCCGCCAGGAAAGAAAAGCACGTGCATTTGCCTATTTGAGAATTGTCTGGCCAATACGGCGCCATGCAGGCTCCAGACATCTTCCGTAGTAACGATGAACAGCTTGCCGGCTCCGGCGGGCGTATATTCGACGGCGCGCTCGATGACGCCTCGCTCCACGATGTTCGGATAGACGCGCTGGGAGGTTTTGACCTCAAAGACCGGCATGCGATCCTGTTGTACCACGCGCTAGTGGGTCTTAGTTAGGCGATCCCAAGGCGCCGCTATTGCATGCCCGACCAGTTCACGAACAGAGCGGCCAGAATGGCTCCGCAGATGGGACCCAATACTGGAACCCAGGCATAGCTCCAATCGGAGTGCCCCTTGCCCGCAATCGGCAGCAGCGAATGCGCCAGCCGCGGTCCGAAATCACGTGCCGGATTGATGGCGTAACCAGTCGTGCCACCAAGCGAAAGTCCGATGCTCCAGACCAGGCCCCCCACCAGGATGGGTCCGATGCCGGGAGGAACACCGGCGGGAGAGATTCGCTTGGTGGCGAAAGACGTTGCTCCGATAATCAGCACGAAGGTGGCGATGGCTTCGCTTATGAAATTGTCCGGAAGGCTCCGGATAGCGGGAGAGGTGCAAAAGCAGCCGAGCTTATTCGCCTTGCTATCGGTGAGACGCCAGTGCGGCCGGTAAAACAGCCAAACTAAAGCGGCGCCCGTAAAGCCCCCGAGTAATTGCGCCGGAATATAAGTCCACAAACGATCCGGGTGCCCAGTCATCACCACCGAAGCAATGGTGGAAGCGGGATTCAGGTGACCGTCCGGGTCGCCCAACGAAGCTGCCACGAATATGCCTGCAAACACCGCCAGCGCCCAGGCAGTAGTGATCGTCATCCAGCCTGCATTTTCCGCTTTAGAACGCGCCAGCAGCACTCCGGCCACTACGCCGTCCCCCAGCAGAACTAAAATGGCGGTTCCTACGAATTCACCGGCAACGGCCGAACTGTTGATGGTCATACCTGTAGTCGTTTAAGTCCTAAGCAGACGCCAGTGTATCGTTCTCCCGTGTGGGCATTTTGGCAAGCGAGTACATTCATGAATGGTGTCCCGATGAAATATGTACTCGCACTAGACCAGGGAACAACAAGTTCCCGCGCGATTCTCTACGACCACGAAGGCGCCATACGGGCGGTTGCGCAGCGCGAATTCGAGCAAATCTATCCGCAGGCCGGGTGGGTGGAACACGATGCTGCCGAAATTTGGACCTCACAAATCAGCGTCGCGATAGAAGCTCTGAGCAGGGCGCAGGCACGGCCCCGGGACATTGCCGCCATAGGAATAACAAATCAGCGCGAGACGGCAGTGATTTGGGACCGAAAAACCGGCGAGCCCATCTGCAACGCTATTGTGTGGCAGGACCGGCGAACGGCGGCCATCTGCGAGACGCTGCGGCAGAGCCGCCTCGAAGAAGTGGTCCGCAAGAAAACGGGCCTGCTGATCGATGCTTACTTTTCCGCCACCAAGATTATGTGGATGCTCGAGAACGTGCCGGGCGCGCGGCAGCGGGCCGAGGCAGGGGAACTGGCATTCGGGACCATCGATAGCTGGCTGATCTGGAATCTCACCAGCGGCAAGGTGCATGCGACCGACGTGACAAACGCCTCCCGCACCATGCTTTTCAACATCCACGAAGCCTTGTGGGACGACGATTTGCTGCATGCCCTGCGCATACCGGCTGTGCTGCTGCCGGAAGTGCTTCCCTCGAGCGGGCACTTCGGCAACGTCTCCACTACGCTGGGCCTGGAAGATCTGCCCATCTGCGGCGTTGCGGGCGACCAGCAGGCGGCGCTCTTCGGACAGGCTTGCTTTAAACCAGGGCTGGCGAAATGCACTTACGGAACCGGGGCGTTCCTGCTGCAGAACTGCGGAACGGAGCCGAAGCCTTCCGCAAACCGGCTGCTGACCACGGTGGCGTGGCGCTTGAACGGCCAGATGGAATATGCGCTCGAGGGCAGCGTCTTCGTGGCCGGCTCGGTGGTGCAGTGGCTGCGCGATGGCCTTGGCATCATTCGCAGTTCCAACGACGTGGAGGCATTAGCCGCCAGTGTTCCGGACAACGGAGATGTTTATCTCGTTCCGGCGTTTACTGGTTTGGGCGCTCCGCATTGGGATCCGCATGCGCGCGGAAGTATTATCGGCATTACTCGCGGCACCAAGGCTGGACACATCGCGCGTGCCGCGTTGGAGAGTATCGCTTACCAGGTCGCCGATCTTGCCGGCGCTATGCAGGCGGATTCCGGCATGCCGATTCGTGAACTGCGCGTCGATGGCGGCGCTTGTGCCAACGACATGCTGATGCAGTTCCAGGCAGATCTGCTGGGCATACCGGTCGTCAGGCCCGCCGTAACTGAAACTACCTCTTTGGGCGCTGCCTATCTGGCTGGCCTGCATACAAAGTTCTGGAAGGACACCGGCGAGATAGAGGCGCAATGGAAAGTTGACCGCACATTCGAGCCGGCCTCGAATCGGGCCGGAGCCAAACGCATGCGCGACCGCTGGCATCTAGCTCTGGAGCGCTCGAAAGCATGGGTGGAAGCATAGAGATATGAATCGCGACAATATGCTGAAGCGCCTCCGTGCGCACTCGGGCGAGTGGGACATGATCGTAGTGGGCGGCGGGGCCACTGGCGTGGGAGTCGCAATCGATGCAGCGTCGCGAGGTTATGAAACCCTGCTGCTGGAAGGATCGGATTTCGGCAAAGGCACGTCCAGCCGCAGCACAAAGCTGGTTCACGGCGGCGTGCGCTATCTGGAGCAAGGCAACATTTCGCTGGTAATGGAAGCGTTGAAGGAGCGCGGCTTGCTGCGCCGGAATGCTCCGCATCTGGTGAGTGATCTCGCGTTTGTAGTGCCAAATTACGACTGGTGGGAAGCGCCATTCTACGGGCTTGGCCTGAAGATTTACAATCTGCTCTCGGGTAAGTATGGCTTCGGGCCTTCCAAAATTCTTTCGCGCGAAGAAGCGCTGCAGCACCTTCCAACGTTGAATCGTGAAGGTTTGCGAGGCGGCGTGATTTATTACGACGGGCAGTTTGACGATGCCAGGCTGCTGATCAACATGGTCACTACCGCGGCCGAGCAGGGCGCAACGCTCCTGAACTACGTGCGCGTCAACGGGCTCTCCAAAGACACCGAGGGATTCGTAAATGGCATATCGGCGCGAGATGAAGAAACCGGCGAAGAGTTCCAATTGCGTGCGAAGGTAGTCGTCAATGCAACGGGCCCATTCGTTGATGCGCTGCGGCAAAATGCGGAGCCGGGAGCGCGGCCTATGATTTCTCCCAGCCAGGGAATTCACCTGGTCTTCGACCGTTCGTTTCTTCCCGGAAACACGGCCATCATGGTGCCGCATACCAGCGATGGAAGAGTACTGTTTGCGATTCCGTGGCACGACCATACGCTGGTGGGCACCACCGACACAGCCATTCCCGAAGCAGTGCTGGAGCCTACGCCCATGGAGAAAGAAATCGAATTTGTCTTAAGCACGGCTGCCGAATATCTGCACAAGCCCCCCAGCCGCGGCGATGTCCTCAGCGTGTTCACCGGCATCAGGCCGCTGGTGAAAGCAGCCGGCGCCAGCAACACCGCGGCGCTCTCGCGCGATCACACGATTCAGATCGATCCATCCGGCTTGCTGACCATCACGGGCGGCAAGTGGACCACTTATCGACACATGGCCGAAGACGCGGTGAATCAGGCGGCGACGCTGGGGAAGCTTCCCGAGAAACCTTGCGTAACGAAGCAGTTGAACATACACGGCTTTCATGGCCAATCGCGCAAGTTTGGATGGCTGGGGGTTTACGGCTCTGACGCGCGCGAGATCCTGGCGTTGATGAACCAGGGGCCTGGCGCAGAGCACCTGGCAGACGGACTTCCGTATGTCGCTGCCGAAGCCGTATGGGCCACGCGGCACGAGATGGCTCGTACCGTGGACGACGTTCTTTCCCGCCGCACGCGCGCTTTGTTCCTAAACGCGAAAGCGGCGATTTCCGCCGCGCCGAAAGTGGCCTCGCTGATGGCCAGGGAACTCGGCCATGATCAAGAGTGGATCACGCATCAGCTAACTGCATTTAACGAAGTCGCCCGTCACTTCGACCTCACTCAGCTTTCGGCTGATTTGTAATGTCTTCGCTACTCAGATCGCTTTTCCTCATGCTGCCGCTTTTGCTCCAGAGCAGTTCCGGGCCGGGATCTTCCGCTCCACCGGTCGCGTTGCAAATCATCACTGTCAGTTCACAAGAAGAGGCGCAAGCGATTCTCATCCGGCTGAAGAACGGAGAAGACTTTGCAAAGCTGGCGCGTGAGAATTCGACAGATCCAACGGCTGCCCAAGGCGGAGAGATTGGCCAAATAGATCCATCCGCTTTACGTTCAGAGCTCAGGGATGCTTTGCGGGACGTATCGCCTGGCGAACTAACAAAGATCGTAAAGCTTCCTTCCGGATACGCCATTCTGAAAGTTGCCGATCAAAAAAATGCCCAGGCGGCTTCAGCGAACCCGAATCGATTGCTTCCGCTAGCGGCAGCAGGAACGGTGCGGCTGAGCCCGGATATTGGAGGCTTCACGCAGGCAAATGTAGCAATGAGGGTCACCATGCTGAAGGATCCCGCGCTTGGGCAGGACTTGCAATCGGTATGCGAGGTCCGCCGACGTGCCATTCCCGACGTACTCGGCAAGATCGAAGCACTCTTCCAAGGAGGCGAGATGGCCCCCGAAAAAGCCATCTTCGCTCATTTCACAGCAGGCGAGTTGTGGGCTTATGAAGGGAACATGGACAAGGCCATCGCCGGGTGGGAAGCGGCCTATCGGCTTTCCGGTGAATCCGGAAAGATGTCAGCGCAATTGGAGGAAGCGCTCGGGTTGGCGTACTTTTATCGAGCCTCGCCGGACGAGTCCCCGTCGCACGGAATCGACGAGAGCCGGATTTTTCCCTCGCACCCCGGAGCCTTGCATCCCAGAGACTCCGATCTGAGAATAGCCACAGGGTATCTGCTGAAGGCGCTGAAGCGCGAGCCTTCCAATCTGGAATTGGAATGGCTGCTCAACTTGTGCTACATGACTGCGGGAACTTATCCGGCCAGTGTTCCCAAGCAATACCTGATCCCTCCCGATAAACTCACGCCGAAAATCAAGTCGCCGCGGTTTCTCGACGTTGCCCCTGCTGCGGGCCTGAATGTCTACACAACGGCAGGCGGCGCGGTGATGGACGATTTCGATAATGACGGGCTGCTCGATGTAATTACATCCGAACAGGACGATTGCGCACCGCTCAATTACTTTCATAACGCTAACAATGGCAGTTTCAGCAATCGCACTGCGCAAGCCGGTTTATCCGGCCAGTTGGGTGGACTCAACATAATTCAAGCCGACTACAACAACGACGGGTTCGTAGATCTGTTGGTACTTCGCGGCGCGTGGGAGTTCCCGAAGCGCACCTCCTTACTTCGAAACAACGGAGATGGAACGTTCACCGATGTAACGGTGCAGAGCGGTCTGGCCGAACCCGCCAGGTCAACGCAGAGCGCTGTCTGGACAGACATTGACAACGACGGAAAGCTCGACCTGTTTATTGCCAATGAGAACGCCCCTGCGGAGCTCTTTCTGAACAAAGGAGACGGGACTTTCATAGACATCTCGAAAAGCGCCGGGATAGACCGGATTGGATTCACTAAGGCCGTCGTCAGCGCCGACTATGACAACGATGGATATGCGGATCTATACGCCTCAAATCTAAACGGCGAAAACTTTCTCTATCACAACAACCGGGATCGGACGTTTACAGATTTTGCTGCCACTTCCGGGGTACAACTGCCTTGGGCAAGTTTCGCCGCGTGGTTTTTTGACTATGACAACGACGGCTGGCCAGATCTTTTTGTCACGAGTTATTACATGTCCACCGAAGAGACTGTTCGCAGTTACCTGGGGCTTCCGCCTAATGCGGAGACTCTGAAACTCTACAGGAATCTCGGCAATGCTCGTTTTGCAGACGTGACCTCGGAGGTCGGCCTCAACCGCGTCTTCATGCCGATGGGCTCAAACTTCGGGGACATCGACAACGATGGTTTTCTGGATATCTATTTGGGAAACGGCAATCCATCATTCGCGTCACTGGTTCCTAACGTGTTATTGCAAAACCGGGAAGGCAAGTCGTTCGTCGACGTCACGGCTTCATCTGGAACGGCCGCTATGGCTAAGGGACATGGCGTTGCCTTTGGTGATATCGATAACGACGGCGATGAGGACATCTTTGTCGTGATGGGCGGCGCGGTCCCCGGCGACCGCCACCGGGCCAGGCTCTTCGAAAATCCCGGCAACGGTAACGATTGGATTAGTCTCAAACTCGTGGGAGTGAAGTCTAACAAGTCGGCCATCGGAGCGCGAATCAAGCTTACAGTCGAGGATCCGGCTCACAATCGTCGTACGATCTGCCGCACTGTTGGGAGTGGCGGCTCGTTCGGCGCTTCGCCATTTCAGCAGCACATCGGCCTAGGGCGCGGAGCCAGGATCCGGAATATCGAAATCTCGTGGCCCACTTCGGACACAAGGCAGAACTTTGAAAGTGTGGAAACTAATCAGTTTCTCGAAATAAAAGAGTTTGCCGCCAACTACACGAAGCTAAGCCGTCCGCGGGTGCATCTGGCTGGGTCAAAGACAGCCGAGTGGCGTAATCGATGATCGAGACAGCAAACCGCCATCCATCCAAGCTGCCTGGCATGCTGCCGGCTTGCCTGCTACTGCTGTTTGCCGGGACGCAAGCGAGAGCGGAGCAGACCTATAAGGTGGAGGGCTTGGTATTGCAGATCGACAAGTCTCATCAGACCTTGACTGTTTCCGAAGAGCGTATCCCCAACTTTATGGAAGCGATGGTGATGACTTACCGGGTAAGCGACTCGAGTCTGTCTCAGGATTTGAAGCCCGGCATGGTCGTCGACTTTAGCCTGGTTGTTGAAAAGAGCTCGTCTTATGTGCGCAATATAAATCCCCGCGAGTTCGACAGCGTGGCGCGGGATCCGGTGCAGGTAAAGACGTTGAAACTGCTCGAGAAGGCCATGGATCCGAGCGCCCGGACAGAAAAGCAACTTGCGACGGGAGAGCTTGTTCCCGATTTCGCATTGACCGATCAAAGCAACAATCGTGTAACGCTTTCTGAATTCAGGGGAAAACTTGTCGCAGTCACTTTCATCTACACCCGCTGCCCGCTTCCTGACTACTGCTTCCGGCTATCGAATAATTTTGGGCAGCTTCGGAAGCGCTTCGAACAGCAGATGGGCCGTGATCTTGTGCTGCTGAGTATTACGTTCGATCCAATGCACGATCAGCCGGCGGTGCTCCGGAAATATGCCGGCATTTGGGGGTCCGATACTCCAGGCTGGCATTTCCTGACCGGTTCACTTGACCAGGTGAAACAGGTTTGTTCTCTATTCGGGATGAACTTCTGGCCGGATGAGGGCCTTCTGACGCATTCGCTGCACACTGTCCTCATTGATCGGCAAGGTCAAGTTGTGGCCAACATTGAAGGCAATCAGTTCACGGCGAAGCAACTGGGCGACTTGGTTGCAAGTCTGCTGGCTCCAGAGAAGTAAACCGATAGCAGTTTCGCCCCGCATGAAATCAATTCTCAGAGGAATGGGTTTCAGCCTCACCCATCCAATAGCAGAGCAGGGGTGCGGGTACACGCATAATGCGGGTTGCGACGTCGTCCGGCGAGGCTAGAAGACCGAAATCGTCAAGCGATTTTGTCACGACATAAGCCCGCTCCACAGCTTTGGTTTTGCACAACTCGATCAGCCCCTTGAGTTGACGCGGGTCCGCATGCGCCGCGCGATACTTCACCTCGAACGGGATTAAGTGGTCGCCAAATTCAGCAACCAGATCGACTTCGTGATTCTGCTTCCCGCGCCAGTAAGTAAATCGGACTTGCCTGGCGTAGTACCGGGCGAAGAGATGCTTAAAGACCGCGGCTTCCGTCGCTATGCCAAGCGCCACAGGGTCTTCCATTACTCCCTTTCCCTTCAGCATCACGGCGGGTGAGATAGCAGCATCGGCGAGATATATTTTGTACCTGCCGCGCAGCACTTCTTTCCCATATCCGAAAGGCTGAAGCCGGTAGATTAGATGGGTGGCCTCCAGCAGTTCAATGAAATGCTGTGCGGTCGGCCGCTTCACTTCAAGATTGCTGCAAAGCGCAGGCATGTCGAGTAAGCCGCCGTCATGCATGCATAGATAAAGGAATGTCTGTTCAAGGTCGAGGATGCGGCGTACTCCAAATAGTGCGGTCATGTCCCGCTTCAGTACTTTGTCGATGATGTCTTCGCGCAAGAGCCGCTGCGCCTGCGTGATGCTCTCTACCTGGGCGGTCTGAGGAAATCCTCCTCGCAGCAGGTACTCATGAAAGTGGGCGACGTATAGCTTGCCGAGCTCTTTTACCCGCGAAAAATATCCTGCAGGTTCATTGAACAGTTCAGTCAAGCTGTTCAACTTTGGAAGGGGCGGCAGTTGAAGCTTCTTGATTTGAAGGTACTCGTAGAATGACAGCGTGGTTAGTCTTATGGCATGCCACCGGCCGACACCGGATTCCTGATCGGCTTCCAGCAATGGCGTAGCGGACCCAGTGAAGATAATTCGCCGGTGACGGGAAAAGTCGACCTGATGCTTGATCCAGGTGCCCCAGTCCCGAATGAACTGCGCCTCATCGAGAAAGATATACTCTGGACCGTCTACACGAGGTTGCCGCTGCCGCCAGGCCTCAATTACGCCCTCGATTCCCGAGAGCTTCAGGATCGGATGATCGAACGTCGCGTAGCAGATTTAGTTAAAGTATAGATTAACTAAAAATAGAGTTTAGTTAGATTCTTCTATTTTCGGGGATCGAGAATCTGTGTCTACTCAAGGTTGAGCAGATGCCCTTCCAGTCGGGGCTTATCATTGAAAATCCACATGCATCTGCGATTTGCGGCCGTTTGCACGCTCTTTCTCCTCGCTCCCGGTAGCGGTTGGTCCGCGACGTCCAAGAAGCCGGTCACCATTGACGCCCTGATGAAGAAGAGCGAAGAACCCAAGCACAGCGGCCCGGTGATCTGGTCTCCCAATGGAGACGAATTCGTAATCAAAGACGAAGGCAAACTGCTGCTCTACGACGTCTCTTCCGGCAAAAAGCGCGAGATTATTGCCACTGCAAAGCTGAAAGAAGCTGCTTCGAAAGTGGAAGAACCAGCGGTCTTTGATTGGACCAACCGCCGCGTCTCCGCGAGTGATGTGCAATGGTTTTCCGACAACCGGCGGCTGCTGGTTGCGGAATCGGGCGACCTGTTCATAGTGGACGTTCGGAAAGGCAGCTTTGAACAACTCACCAAGACTGATGTAGATGAAGTCGATCCAAAGCTGTCTCCCGATAACTGCTACGTCTCTTTCAGGAAGGCGCACGACCTATATACCCTGTCACTGGCGGACCAAAAAATACATCGCCTGACGAACAATGGCAGCGAGACGCTCTTGAACGGTGAACTCGATTGGGTGTATCCGGAAGAGCTCGATCTCGGGACCGCGCATTGGTGGTCTCCCGACAGCAAGCACGTCGCTTATCTGCAATTCGATGTCAGCTTCGAGCCGATCTTCCCGCAGGTCTCTCTATTGAAGCAGCACGGCCTTCTGGAGCCGGAGCGCTACCCCAAAGCCGGCGATCCCAATGCCGAAGTGAGAGTGGGCGTAGTGTCGGCGGAAGGCGGCGAAACAAAGTGGATGGATCTGGGCGAGCCCCGGAACAATCTGCTGGCGCGAGTAATCTGGCTGCCGGATAGCCAACGAATCGCAGCGGAGAAGTTAACCCGCATTCAGAACAAGCTCGCGCTACTGGTGGCGGATATCGAAAGCGGTAAGTCCCGCGCCGTGCTGAACGAAGAAGATCCCCACTGGATCAATGTCGAGGGCGAACCGAAGTTTCTGAAAGACGGCAAGAGCTTTCTCTGGACCAGTGAACGGAGCGGCTTCCGGCACCTCTACCGCTGCTCCATCGATGGTGGAGATCCCCAGCAGTTAACGTCGGGCGAGTGGCTGGTGAGTGATATCGCCGGTGTTGATGAGAAGGCCGGCCGAATCTACTACGTCTCGACGGAAGGGAGTCCACTGGAACGTCAACTGTATTCAATAGCGCTCGACGGCTCCGGCAAGCAGCAATTGTCGAAAGGCGCAGGCACCCACCGGATTGAGATGGCTCCGGATGCAGGCAGCTATCTGGACACGTACAGCAGCATTACGGTGGTTCCATCGACTACGTTGCACAAGCCCGATGGCGAGCAAATCCGGGTCTACCGAGCCGCGGATACGAGCGAAAGCGACGATAATGAACTCTTGCCTGTCGAGGTTGTCAAGGTAACAGCATCCGACGGAACGCTGCTGTATGGCCGCGTGACCAAACCTGCGGGCTTCGACCCTGCGAAGAAATATCCGGCCATCGTTATGGTGTATGGCGGCCCCGGTGTACAGCTGATTCAAGATCGCTGGAGCGGTCTGACCTGGGATCAGGTGCTGGCCCATAAGGGCTTCGTCATCTGGAGCCTCGACAATCGCGGATCGAACGGCCGTGGGCACAAGTTTGAAACAGCGGTGTTTCATCATCTCGGCAAACAAGAGCTTGCCGACCAGAAAGAGGGTATTCAATATCTGAATTCGCTCGGCTATGTCGACCCTGCGCGCCTTGGGCTCTACGGTTGGAGCTACGGCGGCTTCATGACCCTGAACACAGTGACGAATGCGCCGGGATTGATCAAAGCGGCCATCGCGGGGGCGCCCGTCACCAGCTGGTACAACTACGACAGCATCTACACCGAGCGCTACATGGGATTGCCAGAGAATAACCAGGAAGCCTACAAAACCGACACTCCGCAGGTGGTGGCCGGGCAGCTCGAAACCAAACTGTTGATGGTGCATAACGTGGAAGACGACAACGTTCACTTTGCCAACACCATGCAAATGGCCAACGCATTTGAGAAAGCGGGCAAGCAATTCTACATGCTGATCTATCCGCAGAAGGCGCATGGCGTCAGCGGTCCGCTGCGGCGTCATCTGCTGGAAGAGACCACCAAGTTTTTTGAAGACAACTTGAAGTAGGGAAGCCACCGCCGTCCGCAGGCGTCTCGATTTCCCAGCCCTGTGTTGAAATGAAAGTTTCCGGATCAACCCGTTCCGCGGGCGGCTCTGTCCGGCCCGGAACGGGAATTGAGCTAAGCACTTAAATGACAAGAAAAATCCGTTCGACGACGATTCTTTGCGTGCGGCGGAACGGCAAGGTGGTGCTCGCTGGCGATGGTCAAGTCACCATGGGCAGCGAGGTTCTTAAAAGCGGAGCGCGAAAACTGCGCCGTCTCTACAACAACAAAGTCATATCTGGTTTCGCAGGTTCTACGGCTGACGCCTTCGCGCTATTCGCACGCTTTGAGGCCAAGCTGGAGCAATATAGCGGCAACTTGCCGCGCAGCGTTGTCGAGCTCGCAAAAGACTGGCGCACCGATCGCAATCTGCGCCATCTAGAGGCGCTCCTGCTGGTGGCCGATGAAAAGAACATGTACATAGTAAGCGGCACGGGAGACGTGATCGAGCCGGATAGCCCGATCGCGGCCATCGGCTCAGGTGGACCCTTTGCGAAATGCGCCGCTATCGCCATGATTGAGAACACCAACTTCGAGGCGCGGGAGATAGTAGAGAAGTCAATGAAAATCGCCGGTGAAGTTTGCATCTACACCAACGGCAATCTTCAATTCGAGGAGTTGTCCTGATGGTGATCTATCTGCCGCAGCAATCGAATGACGAAGCACCGCTGCTGGATGAACTCACACCGCGCGAAATTGTGGCGGAGCTCGACAAGCACGTGGTGGGACAGGCGGATGCCAAACGCTCCGTAGCAATAGCGCTGCGCAATCGCGTTCGCCGGCAGAAGCTGGAACCTGAAATGGCCGAAGAAGTGATGCCCAAGAACATCCTCATGATCGGTCCCACAGGCGTCGGCAAGACAGAAATCGCGCGCCGTCTGGCGAAACTCTCCAATTCGCCGTTCCTGAAAATCGAGGCCAGTAAGTTCACGGAAGTGGGTTATGTGGGGCGCGATGTCGAATCTATGATTCGCGACCTGGTGGATGTCTCCATTGACATGGTCCGGGAGGAGCGTCTCGATCAGGTAGCGGACCGCGCGGAGCAACAGGCGGAAGATCACCTGCTCGATTTGTTAATGCCGCTGCAGGCGGACGGCAGCGAGAGCATCGAGCGGACACGTGAAAAGCTGCGGGAGAAACTGCGCGCCGGAAAGCTGGACGACCGGCAGGTGGAAGTAGATGTAAAAGAGCGTGGTCCTACGTTTGAGATAGCCACCAACGGCAACGTTGAAGAGATGGACATCAACCTGAAAGATGTCATTCCCGGCCTGTTCGGTCCACGTACCAAGAAGCGCAACATGCGCGTCTCGGAAGCTCTCGAATATCTGATACAGGAAGAAGAGCAAAAGCTGATCGACATGGATCAGGTAACCCGGGTAGCACTCGAACGGGTGGAACGCAACGGCATTATCTTCCTCGACGAAATCGATAAGATCTCGGGGCGGGAAGGCAGCCACGGGCCTGATGTAAGCCGCGAGGGCGTGCAGCGCGACATTCTTCCGATTGTGGAAGGAACCACCGTCAATACCCGCCATGGATTTGTGCGCACCGACCATATTCTGTTTGTCGCCGCCGGCGCTTTTCACGTTTCAAAGCCGGCTGATTTAATTCCCGAGCTGCAGGGACGCTTTCCTATTCGCGTGGAGTTGAAATCGTTGGGCGCGGCTGATTTCATCCGTATCTTGAAGGAGCCGAAGTCCGCTTTGGTTAAGCAGTATACGGCGCTGCTCGAAACCGAAGGCATCAAGCTCACCTTTACTGACGACGCCGTTGTCGAAATCGCGAGCATCGCGGCGCAGGTGAACGAATCGTCAGAAAATATCGGGGCCCGCCGGCTGCACACCATCATGGAAAAACTGTTGGAAGAGATCTCGTTCGATGGTCCCGATCTGAAGCGCAAGAATGTCAAGATCGACGCGAATTATGTTCGCAAGCAGCTCTGCGAGATCGTAAAAGATCAGGATCTCAGCAGGTACATTCTGTAGTGCTTCGGGTCGCCCTCGTTGCTGTCTGCGTGGCGCTGCTGGGCTTGGCAGGGTGCGGTTATGTCGGGCCGGTAGTTCCGCCTTCGCCTCGCATCCCTCTGGCCGTTACCAACCTCGCTGCGATGGAGCGTGGCGACCAGATTGTTATCACTTTTTCCATCCCTGCGCGGACCGTAGATTCGCTGCCGATTGAAGAATTCTCAGAGATCGACTTGCGGATCGGTCCCTCCGTGCGGCCATTCGATCTGGCCTTATGGGAAAATGCCGCCCATGCTTATCGCCTACCGTCGCCCGCGGGCCGGCAAGACGAAGACCAGGAAGCCGGCAAATCTCTGCCGCTCACCAAGAATATCCCGGCCGCCGAATGGGAAGGTAAACGCATCGAGATTCTGGTGCGCACGGCAGGTGAAAAGCGCACCCACTTTTCTGATTGGTCAAACCGCGTCGCCTTGGATGTCGTTACGCCCCTGCAGCCGCCCAAGTTGAATGTGCAGGCAACGGCCGACGGATACAAGCTGACCTGGACTACCGGTACGGGAGCGCGGCGCTACCAGATCTTCCGCCAGGGCCCGGGCGAGAAAACTCCTACTGTCAACGGGATCAGCGAGAAATCGGAATACGTCGACGGAACCGCGCAATGGAGCACGCCCTATCTCTACAGCGTCGTTGCGCAATCCGGCGATGTGGAGAGTTTGCCCTCCAACCCCGTGGCCGCCGACTCCCCGGATACATTCGCACCTGCCGCGCCCATCGGCTTGGTGGCTTTGGCCGGTCCAACCTCGGTAGAGCTTAGCTGGTCTCGCAATGGCGAAATTGATCTGAAAGGTTACGAGTTGTTCCGCTCCAAGGATGGAGGCCAGTTCCAGCGTCAGGGGGAGTTGCTGACTTTGCCTTCGTTCAGCGACCGCAGCGTGGAGCACGGAAAGCACTATCGCTATGCAGTCGGCGCCGTAGACCAGAAGGGAAATGTCAGCGCCCGCTCGGCGCTGGTGGAAGTAACCTACTGATATTCACGCTTGCTAGAGCCTTGTGATTCAAGCTGCGGCTGTCTTGGAACCCTGTGTTAGCATCGAGCCATAGATGCAGGAGAAGCCGCCATTTGGAGCCCTTAATTGGGTCAGTTCCTGACATCATGGATTGGCTCCTTCCAGGAGTTTGTTCTTCTTGCTGGCCGCGCTTTTCTGAACATCTTCAAGCGTCCTCATTACTACGACGACTGGATTTTGCAGATGGATGCGATCGGCATCGGCAGCATCCCGATTACGGTCCTCATCGGATTCTTTAGCGGAGCCATCATCTCACTGCAGATGTCCCGCGCCCTGAGCACCTACGGCGCCAGCAGCCAGGTGGGTTCTATCGTGGCGCTCACTCTGGTGCGCGAATTGGGGCCCGTGTTGACCGCGCTGCTGGTGGCCGGCCGCAACGCGTCAGGAATCGCCAGTGAACTAGGCTCCATGAAAGTCACCGAGCAGATCGACGCCATGCGGGCTCTCGGTACGGACCCCGTGCAGAAGCTGGTGACGCCGCGACTCACCGCTACGGCCCTGATGCTGCCTTGCCTGACGGTTATCGCGGACGCCATCGGATTGGTGGGTGCTTATCTGGTTTCGGTTCCTCTGCTCCATATCATCAGCGCGGGCACCTACTGGTCGACGTCCTGGCGCGCACTGGTGTTAAATGATCTGGCGCAAGGTCTCATCAAACCCTTCCTGTTCGGCATTATCATCGCTTTAGTGGGCTGCTTCTATGGTCTGCGCACAACCGGCGGAACCCAGGGCGTCGGGCATGCCACGACGCAGGCGGTCGTCGTATCTTCCATCTGGATCTTCTTCGTGACTTTCCTCATCGACAAGATCTTTGTCGGACTCTAATCGATGCCTGAAACGAGCGAGCCTCTTCTCGAATTCAAAAACGTCAGCCTCCGCTTCGGCGAGACCTGGGCGCTGAAGAACATCTCCTTCGCGCTTTACCCAGGCGATTCGCGCATCATTTTCGGCGAAGCAGGCAGCGGCAAGACCATGCTGCTGAAAGCGGTAGTCGGCTTGATACCGGTGGATGAGGGTGAGATCCGCCTGTTTGGCGAGAATGTGCGGGACATGAAAGAGCAGCAGCTCTACGGCCTGCGCAGCCGCGCTGGATTTCTGTTCCAGGAAGGCGGCTTGTTCGATTCGCTGACCATTGGGGAGAACGTCGCCTACCCCCTGCAGAATCAGGAACCCTCCGGAAAGCATTCGAGCAATAACGACGGCGGCCAAGAGCTCGACGAAGATGGCCGCGTTCGCGAGGCGCTCTGCTTCGTGGAGTTGGAGCAGACCATTGCGCAGTTTCCCAGCCAGGTCTCCGGCGGTATGCGGCGGCGGGTCGGGATTGCCCGCGCCATCGTTACCCAGCCGCCCCTGGTGCTCTACGATTCGCCCACAGCCGGCCTCGATCCTATTACAGCGAACAACATCATGGCTTTAATTGCAAAAGAGCGGGACACGCGGAACAGCGCTTCGCTGATTGTCACGCATCGCTACCAGGACGGCGAAATCATGGCCGGCTATCAGTATGTCGAGGAGAGCCATGAGCTAGAGCCCATCACCTCTCAGGAAGCTTGCCGCCGCGGTAAGGATAAGCTAACTCGTTTTTTTGTGATGAAGGGCGGTGAAATCGTCTTCTTCGGGACGCGCGACGAATTGGAAGCATCGGACGACGAGTACGTAAAGAAATTCGTGAAGCGGGAGAATAAGAACGATGCCAGCTAAAGACAAAGTAAGCTTCGCGCAATTGAAAGTCGGCATCCTGGCTATTGTTGCGCTCGCCTGCATCACCTTGATCGTATTTCTGCTGACCGGCAACTCCAGCTGGTTCAAAGAGCAGATCCAATTGCATGTCTATACTGCCGACGCATCGGGACTCAATTCCGGTGCGCCGGTCCGCATCAACGGCATCCAGGCCGGTACCGTCAAGCAAGTTTCGCTTTCTGGCGACACCGATCCGAACAGGATCATCAAGGTTGACTTCGTTATCGATAAAGACATGCAGCGTCAAGTGCCGAAAGACTCCATCGCCTCCATTTCGGCCGACAACCTGCTGGGCGGCTCCAAATTTCTGCAGATTAACAAGGGCGTAAGTCCCGAGATGATCCAGGCGAACGCGATTGTCCGGTCGGCGGACACGCGGCAGTTCGATGCACTGGTCCAGCAAGGTTATGGCGTTCTGGACTCCCTGCAGGTGATCCTTACCCGCGTGCAGGACATCGTCGGCCAGGTGGAAGTCGGCAAGGGAACTATCGGAAAGCTGCTCGTGGACGAAACCCTTTATAACAGCCTGCAAGCTACTGTCAACCAGGTCCAGTTGTTGACTTCGACGCTGAATAGCAAGCAGGGCACCATCGGGCATTTGGTTAACGACGAAGCGCTTTATACCAGGATCGAGGCCATGGTTGACCGCTTCGATACCATGACGCTCGATTTGCAGAACGGAAAAGGATCGGCAGGCAAATTTCTCAAGGATCCCAAACTCTATAACCAGCTGGATGCCTCCGTCAATCAGCTGAACACCATCTTGACCAAGGTCAACAGCGGAAACGGAACGGCAGCGAGACTAATAAACGATCCGAAGATTGCCAACCAGATTTCGGGCAGTCTCGACCGCATCAATACCACGCTGGACAAGGTGAACTCCGGGCAGGGCACTATCGGTCAGCTGCTGGTGAATCCGCAATTGTATGAATCGGCGAACGGCACTACGCGCGAACTGCACGATCTGCTCCGCGACTTCCGGGCTAATCCCAAGAAGTTCCTCTCCATCAAGCTGAAGCTCTTCTAACGTTGAAGACGCTGATTATCAATGCCGATGATTTCGGATTTACGCGCGACGTAAATGCTGGCATCGTGCATGCCCATCGTGAAGGCGTTTTGACCTCCACCACGCTCATGGCCAATGGCGGCGCGTTTGACGACGCTGTCCGGTTAGCTCACGAAACTCCCTCTCTCGACGTGGGCTGCCATCTGGTGCTGATACAGGGCCGCGCGCTCACCACCGGCCAGGCCTTCCCTGAAACGCCGCGCGATGTCTTAATGGGTATGTTGCGGGGTGGCTTCGACGTTAGCGCCGAATTTCGAGCGCAGATTCAGAAGCTGATCGACGCCGGCGTCCAAGTTACTCATCTCGACTCGCACAAGCACACCCACATCATGCCAAGCGTGTTTCGAACTGTAGTCCGTCTGGCGCAGGAGTTTCAGATTCCTTACGTCCGCCTGCCGTTCGACCGTACAGCCCCGTACTTAGGCCGGCTGTGTTCGGTGCTCGATCCCCGGTACAGAAAATTTGCGATGCGCCGCAATGTGCGCATGACCGACCACTTTCTGGGCTACCGGCTGACCGGGACGCTGAACGAGGAAACTCTTCAAACCGCGCTATCCGGGTTGCAGAAAGGCACGACTGAATTCATGTGCCACCCTGGCTTTCTGGATAGCGAACTGCAGGCAGCCAGCACCCGGCTGAAGGATTCGCGCGTGCGCGAACTGGAAGCTCTCGTCTCGCCGCGCATCCGGCGCTTTATTGACGAAGCAGGAGTCCGCTTGGCAACGTTCGGTACGGAAACGGCTCGACCCCAACAATAACCTTGCCGTTAAACACCGTCGCTACGATCTTGGTGTCCTGAATCTTAGATGGCTCTATCGTAAAGATGTCCTCGGAGAGCACCGTCAAGTCCGCCAGTTTAGTTGGCTCGATTGTCCCTTTGACATTCTCTTCGAAGCTCCCGTACGCCGAGCCGTAGGTATATGCCCGCACGGCCTCAGCCACAGTAATCTTTTGGTCGGGAATCCACCCCTCGGGGTGCTTGCCATCCAGCGTCTGCCGCGTCACCGCCGCCGCGATGCCAAGAATAGGGCTCATGGGAGCCACATCCCAATCGGAGCCGAAGGCCAGCGTGGCGCCCGAATCGAGCAGCGATCGGAATGCGTAAGCCGTCTTAGCGCGCTCCGGCCCGATGCGCTTTTCCGCCCACCGCCCATCGTCCGCCAGATGCCGCGGCTGCATCGACGCGATTACGTGCTGCTGCCCGAAACGGGGAATGTCCGAAGCGAGCAGATGCTGGGCATGCTCAATGCGCAGGCGCCGGTCGCGACTCCCGTGCTCGGCGGCCACTTTGCTGTAAAAGTTCAGGATCGTATTGTTGGCTTTGTCTCCGATGGCATGAACGGCGATTTGCAAGCCGGCGGCGTCGGCATCGCAGATGTTTTGCCACATCTGCTCGGGGTTCGCTAGTTCCGCGCTGGGGATGCCGCTGTTGCCGGGCGAATCGAGATAAGGCTGAAACAATAGCGCTGTAGTGGAACCCAGGGACCCATCGGCAAACCCTTTCAGCGCGCCAACTTGAATCTGCTGCCCGCCGAAACCGGCCTGGAAACCCGCGTTCCCCAATCGTTTCCACTGCCCCAGCGGCTGATGCGTCGCGATGCGCAGGTGCAGATCGCCTGCTTTCAGCATCTTCTGATAAACGCGCAGCAACTCGGGCGGGGTCGACATATCCTGCACGCTGGTGACGCCTTGCGCATTCGCATACACCTGCGCGGCGCGAATGCCGGCGATCATCTGTGCTTCGGTCACAGGCGGAATTACTCTGCCCACCAGGCTCATCGCAGCGTCCTTCAGAATGCCGGTGGGGTTGCCGCTGCTGTCCCGCACGATCACGCCTCCCGGAACGTCTTTCGTGCTCCTGTCGACGCCGGCCAGCTGCAGCGCCAGGGAATTTGCCAGCGCCATATGGCCGTCCAGGCGTTTTACAAATACCGGCCGGTCGTTCGTCACATCATCGATCAGTTGCCGCGTTGGCAGAGCCGCGGGCGACCAGTTCTCGTGATCCCAATTGCCGCCTGTAATCCACTGTCCTTTCGGTTGCGTTTGCGCATAGATGCTCAGCGTGTTCCGGAAGTCTTCCTTGCTCTTCGAGAATCGCAGTTGTGGTCCGGCCAGATTAAGACCTCCGGCCAGTAGGTGAACATGTGCGTCGTTGAAGGCGGGAACAACGCGGCGGCCAGCGAGATCCGCGACGCCGGTTGCGCTGCCTTTCAAGCGCATAATCTCGTCCGTCTTGCCCACGGCAACAATGCGATCGTTCGTGATAGCCACCGCTTCCGCTTCCGGCTGTTTCGGATTGCCGGTCCAGATCTTGCCGTTGGACAGGATCAGCGTGGGCTGCGTTTGCGCCGGGCAAACTGATGCTCCCAGCATCAACGCCAGGCTAAACCGCAACGTGGTCGAAACCGACATACTGCACCTCTTCCTGTAAGTCAAATCCAAAGCGCGCGCGTACGCTGGCCTTGCACTTTTCAATCACCGCCAGCAGATCTGACGCTCGTCCCTGCCCGTCGTTATAGATTAGATTCGCATGATACTCCGCTACCTGTATATCGCCGCAGCGGATGCCTTTCACTCCTGCTTGTTCCAGGAACCAGGCGGAAGGAACCTTGCCGTCGCGCACCAGCTTCCCGGGAACTTCCTGCTGCACGGCAGCGGGAAGATCGCTGTAGAAAACGTTCTTGAATATGCTACCGGCGCACTTCATATCGGGCGGATATTTGGCGTCGCGGATAGAGCGGATCTCGGTCGCCTTCCCGCTCAGCGCATTTGAGTCTCCCAGAGTAAATTGCAGCGCAGCGCTTAGTACAATCCACTCTTTGCGCCGCTTGAAGACACTCTCGCGATAGCGGAACTCGCATTCAGCATTGCCGACCGTCCGCGTCTGCAAGCCATCGGTGAACGTGACGCTCCGCACGGCTTCTTCGATGGCGCGTCCATATGCACCGGCATTTCCATACACCGCGCCGCCGAGAGAGCCCGGAATGCCGGTCATCGACTCCATTCCCTCCAGGCCAAACTCGATGCTGCTGTCGACCACCTGCTGCAAAGGCGCGCCGGCCTCGGCATGAAGCATGTCGCCTTCCCTACGGATCGAGTTCCCGGTAAAGTGCAGGACGATTCCATCGAATCCGCTGTCCGACACAACCAGATTTGAGCCGCCGCCGATCACGACAGTCGAAAGGCTGGAATGTCTCGCGATCCGGAGCGCCGAAGCGAAGGCACTCTGATTAGACGCATCGCAGAAGAGCGACGCGGGCCCGCCAATCGCAAACCGCGTGTAGGAAGCCAGCGGCTCCGCTTCTTTAATGGTCAGTTCCGGTATGGCGCAAAGCTGATCCCTCACGCGCTCGAACTCTGGCATAACACCCGATTATAGGAGCGGCGCTTGAATGCCCTGAAAAAAGATACAATAACGAGGTGACGAACACGCAGTTCTATGTCGCAATCGCGCTTCCGGCGATCATGTTCCTTGTGAATATTGTCATTATTCTTTGGAGCGCAAAGGGTATCGGGGACAGATTTGACGAGCGGTTTAATACGGTTAATGAGCGGTTCAATACAGTCAACGAGCGATTTACTCAAATGGACAGGCGCTTCGATGCACTAGAAACGGATATGCGCGAGATCCGCGCCGATGTAAAGCTGCTGACCGGCAAAGTCTATGAAATGATGGGCGAGAAGAGATAGCGTCAACTTCCGCTGCTGCTGGCTCGGCGGAGCCGGTCTAGAATGCCTTCCCATTCGGACGAATTTGCAGGTTCATCAATAGCAATCCACTCCCAACCCTGGCCATCGGCTTCATGCAAGCGCGCATAGAGCGCCGCTGCAAAACGCGCCGGATCGGAAGGCATTTCAAGCTTGTATCCGCGCCCTTCCGGGTCAGGCTCGCCAGGCTTCAACAGAACTAGACGCGTCTTGGGAGAGTAATGCCGGGGCTGCTGCCCCGGAGCTTCGTCACCCAAATGCTGCACTAGTTCGGGCTTGTCAGCCTCCGCCGCGAAACCGATGCCGGTGAGCGATCGAAGCTCCTCGCGAGAAATCATTCCCGCGCGAAGTACCGCCGGCGGATTCCGATTCAGAGACACTACCGTGGATTCGATCCCGACGCTAGCCGGTCCGCCATCGAGAATGAAATCCACCCGATCGCCGAGACTTTCACGTACATGCTCCGCCGTGGTTGGCGAAATGCCCATGAAGGGATTCGCGCTCGGTGCGGCAACCGGCACGCCCGCTGTGCGGATCAGGGCCAGCGCCAACGGATGATCCGGTATTCGGATGCCAACCGTCGGCAGGCCGGCGGTCACCAAATCGGGAATGATGTCCGCTTTGCGGAGAACCATCGTCAACGGCCCCGGCCAGTATTTCGCAGCCAGTTTTCCAGCGGCCGATGGCCATTCCGCCGCAATCGATCGCGCCATAGCCTCATCGGCCACATGCACGATCAGGGGACTCGCCCAGGGCCGCCCCTTTGCCTCGTAGATACGGCGAACCGCATCCGCATCCAGCGCGTTCGCGCCTAATCCGTAAACCGTTTCGGTCGGAAACGCCACCAGCTTGCCCTGGCGAATTGCGTCGGCGGCCCGCTTCAGGTTTAATTCCTCTGTGTGGAGACTCATCAGTCCGGCAATTCGTCTTTGCCGTCGCCCGCCGTCTTACCGGTCTTCGCCCACACCAGGTATGCGTGCATTAGCGAGTCCATGTCGCCGTCCAGAACGCGATCGACGTCGCCAATCGAAAGCTTGGTCCGGTGATCTTTTATCATCCGGTAAGGCGCCAGGACATAGCTGCGGATCTGGCTTCCGAAGTTAATGCCCAGCTTGGTGTCTTCCACTTTCTGGTCAGCCGCTCGCTTCTTCTCCAGCTCGTATTCATAGAGCTTGGCTTTCATCTGCTTCATGGCGCTGGCGCGATTTTTATGCTGCGACCGCTCGTTCTGGCACTGCACCACCAAACCGGTCGGCAGGTGGGTAAATCGCACCGCCGATTCGGTCCGGTTTACATGCTGGCCGCCCGCTCCACTAGCGCGGAATACGTCGATTTTCAGGTCGTCCGGCTTGATCTCGATGTGGATATCGTCGTCGATCAGCGGATAGACAAACACCGACGCGAACGATGTGTGACGCCGGGCATTGGCGTCGAAAGGCGAGATGCGTACCAGGCGGTGAACACCCACTTCAGCTTGCAACTGGCCATAGATGTTCTCGCCGCTGATCTCGACGGTGACCGACTTGATGCCCGCTCCTTCGCCCTCCAGCCGGTCCGTAATTTCGGCCTTCCAGCCGTGCCGTTCTGTCCAACGCAGGTACATTCGCAGCAGCATCTCGGCCCAATCCTGGCTTTCGGTGCCTCCGGCGCCCGGATGAATGGTAATGATGGCATCCCGGGTATCGTTTTCACCCGAAAGCAGCATCCCGGTTTCGAGGCGTTCCAGTTCGGTTCCCAGCGCTTTCATCTCGCTGGTTAGCTCGCCGTCGACGGCTTCGCCTTCCCGCGCCAGCTCGAACAATGTCTCGATGTCGGAAGTCTTGCCTCCCACCAGCTTCGCGTTTCCAATGGCTTCTTCCAGGCGCTTGCGCAGCTGCATGATGCGCTGGCTTTTTTCCGGATTGTTCCAGAAGTCGGGATCGCCAATCTCAACTTCAAGCTCTTTCAGCTGCCGCTCTTTGCCGGGGGCGTCAAAGATAGCTCCGCACAGCTTCGGCCTGCTGGCGGAGCGCAACATACTCTCTTTCCAACTCTTCAGAGGTCATTTCTTCTTAAGTTTACTGTGCTGGTTTACTTGGCAGGTCCGGCCGGGGCGCTAGTCGTGCCGATCTGAAACCGCAATTCCAAATTGAAACGGTGTCGCCGTTTCAATTGCGGAATCGAAGCGCCGCCCGTTAAATCTAGCTTTTTAAAATCAATAACTTCCAGAATCTGGCAAGTTGGCATAGCAGATGCTTTCTAAGAAGGCATGAACTCCTGGATGATTCTTCTCGCCGCCCAAATCGTGATCGCCGTTGTGGCTCTGATCCGTGACCGGGGCGAAGACAAAGCCTTCCGGGGTGACAAACTGGGTTTTCGTAGCTAGTGCGTTGCTAAACAAGCGCCGGCCCGGCACTCCTCAAACTCCTGGCTGGCGCTTCCTTCACACGTCGTTACACTCTCAAACGTTTTTTCTGACTGGTACGTTGCTTAATATGCGTCGACGGGGCACTCCTCAAAATCTCCGTCGACGCTTCCTTCACAAATCTCCTTCTCACTGGCGTTTGCCCGGGCAGTTCTGGTTTCCGGCGAGATTCATGAGTGTTAGCCTGAGTGGCAAGCCAAACCATCTCCAACTGAGATATGCTGTAAATCTCGCAAGAAGGTCCGCATGCGTAGTCCAGGCTCTCTGCTTCTCCTTTTGGCTCTATCCGTGCTACAAATCAAAGCCGAACTACCGCCGCTAATCGACCGCAATCTCTTTTTTGGCGAAGTTCAAATCAGCGGTGCTCAAATTTCTCCCGACGGCCAGTACCTTTCATTTCTGAAACCCTATAAGGGCGCGCGCAATGTTTGGATCAAGAGAACGGCCGAGCCCTTTTCTGCGGCCAAGCCTCTCACAGCCCAGCAGAAGCGGCCGATTCCCGCGTATTTCTGGAGCCGCGACAGCAAATACATTCTCTATGTCCAGGACTACGCGGGCGGTGAAAATTTCAACATCTATGCGGTTCATCCCGGTGATCCGGCGGACTCTGCAACAGGTGTTCCCCCTACCCGCAACTTGACAGATTCGAAGGGCGTGCGAGCCATGATCTACGCGCTTCCCAAGAACCAGCCCGGCACCATCTACATCGGCCTGAACGATCGCGACCAAGCGTGGCACGATCTTTATAAGCTCACTCTCTCCACCGGCAAGCGCGAGCTGATGCGCGAGAACAAAGATCGCATTTCACAATGGCTTTTCGACAATCAGGGCAAGCTGCGAGCCGCCACCAGGACCACGGATGCCGGCGATACCAACATCCTGAGAGTGGACGCGAGCGCAACGCAGCCGGTTTACACCTGCGGCGTTCTCGACGAGTGCCGGCCGCTGCGTTTCGATGCCCGGAACGACAAGCTCTATCTCATCACCAACAAAGGCCCGGGCACTAACTTCACGGAACTTGGGCTGCTTGATTTAACCAGCGGCAAAGTGAACAAGATAGAGTCCGATCCGAAAGGGCAAGTCGATCTTCAATACGCAATGTTCTCCGAGCGCACTGACCGGCTGCTGGCAACGGTCTATGAATACGACCGGCGCTCGATTGTTTGGCACAACCAGGCCTTCGAAGCCGACTACAAATGGTTAACGGGAAAACTGCCCAATCTGGAGCTGGACTTCGCATCCGGAACAGCGGACGAGAATCTCTGGATTGTTTCGGCAAGCAGCGACACCGAGCCGGGCGAAGTCTATCTCTTCGATCGGAAAGCCAAGCAGCTGCAGCGGCAGTATCAGCTACGGGAAGAGATCCAGCGCGATGCGCTGGCTTCGATGACCAGCATTCGTTATCCTCTTCCGACGGCCTGGAGATTCCGGCTTACCTCACGCTGCCCAAGGGAATCCCGCCCAAGGAACTACCTTTGATCGTGCTGCCGCATGGCGGCCCCTGGGGGAGGGATAGCTGGCGGTACGACGGCATGGTGCAGTTTCTTGCGAATCGCGGATACGCTGTTTTGCAGCCGAATTTCCGCGCTTCCGTCGGGTTCGGAAAGAAATTCCTAGATACGGGTAATGGTGAGTGGGGCCGCAAAATGCAAGACGACCTTACTTATGGCGTCAAGTACCTGGTCGCGCAGGGAACCGCTAATCCCAAACGCATTGGCATTACGGGAGGGTCGTATGGAGGCTACGCGACGCTGGCGGGCGTGGCTTTCACTCCCAATCTCTACGCCGCTGCGGTTTCTATAGTCGGCCCTTCAAATCTGGTTACGTTGCTGAAAGCCATTCCACCCTATTGGGAAGCGATGCGCAAGCAGATGTATACGCGCATGGCCGATCTCGAAACGCCTGAAGGACGCAAACTGCTGGCCGAAGAATCGCCACTCAGCGCGGCGGACAAAATTCGTACGCCGCTGATGGTGGTGCAAGGCGCGAACGATCCGCGCGTCAACAAGCGAGAGTCCGATCAAATCGTAGCGGCTGTCCGGGACAACCACAGACCTGTCGTGTATCTGGTCGCGCCTGACGAAGGACACGGCTTCCGCCGGCCCATCAACAATCTCGCCATGTTTGCCGAAATGGAGCGCTTTTTAGCCAAATACCTGGACGGGCGAGCCCAAACTGCAGTACCAGAGAACGTGGAAACGCGGATCAAGGAAATCACGGTTGATCCAAAAACCGTAGAAGTGAGTGCGCCTGCAAAAGCAACGCAATAGCCTTTTCAGCATCGTCGCGCGCCCTGCACCCGGCTCTTAAATCGCTATCATGGTCGCCGTATGAGTACGGCCCTTGTGTCTCCGGCGTTGCCGCTCACTCAGCTCAGCGATGACGAGCGGATGTTCCAAAGCTCGGTGCGCGAGTTTGCGCGCGATCGATTGCAGCCGCACGTGCGCGCCATGGACGAGTCGGCGCACTTCCGCGAAGATCTGCTGCGCGAATTCTTTGCGCTCGGCTTGATGGGCATTGACGTGGCGGAAGAGCACGGCGGACAAGGCGGTACGTTCTTTCAATCCATCCTGGCTATCGAGGAACTGGCGAAAGTCGACCCCTCAGCTTCGGTCATTGTCGACGTGCAGAATACGCTGGTCAACAACGCCCTGGCGCGCTGGGCCACCGCCGGACAGAAGCGTGAGTATCTCCCCCGGCTCGCCACCCGCTCGGTGGGCGCTTATGCGCTGTCCGAACCCGCCTCCGGATCGGATGCCTTCGCATTAACCACCCGTGCGGCCGGAGATGGAGACGCCTACCGGCTTTCCGGGCGTAAGCTCTGGATTACCAACGCCCGCGAGGCAGACATATTTCTGGTCTTCGCCACTGTCGATCCCGCGGCCGGATATCGCGGCATCACCTGCTTCCTCGTGGAGCGCGGTACACCGGGTTTCACTGTCGGCAAAAAAGAAGACAAGCTGGGCATCCGGGCTTCTTCTACTTGCGAGTTGATTCTGGATGATGTTCAGGTTGCTCCTGATCAGGTGCTGGGCCAAATCGGAAAAGGCTACAAAGTCGCCATCGAGACCCTCAACGAAGGCCGGATCGGGATCGCGGCCCAGATGCTTGGCTTGGCCGAAGGCGCCTTGGCGCATTCTCTCGCCCATGCGCGCGAACGGAAACAGTTCGGTAAACCCATCGGCGATTTTCAAGGAGTCCAGTTCAGCCTGGCCGAAATGGCCACCAAAGTCGAGGCCGCACATCTTATGGTTTACAACGCTGCGCGGCTCCGGGATGCCGGGCTCCCCTTTGTCACCGAAGCCGCCATGGCCAAATACTTCGCTGCGCAAGTAGCCGAAGAAGTGGCATCCCAAGCCGTGGAGGTTTTGGGAGGCGTCGGTTTCTCGAAGGAGTACCCGGTAGAAAAGTTGTACCGGGATGCCAAGATCGGCCGCATTTACGAGGGCACCAGCAATATGCAGCGGATCACCATCGCGAAATCGCTGCTGGCTAACCGGGTTGGCAGATAGTAGCAACGATGCTGGCCGGAAAAGCGTCAAAAAAACGCAACTGAAGCTATGTTAAATCGTGGTTTTGCCATCGCACTGTGTCTCGCGCAAGCGGCGATTTTGATTCCTGCCGCTACCATTCCGGCCAAGGACCCCACTCCGGAAGAAATTCAGAAGATCATCAAGCAGTTCACCCAGAAGGAAACCGAGTTCGCGGCCGCGCGCGAGGATTACACGTACCGGCAAACTACGAAGTTGACCGAAACGGAGCCGGCCGGCGGCAGCTATCAGATAGTCGAAGATATCGCATTCGACAATCGCGGCCGCAAAACTTTCCATGTCGTGCGAGCGCCTGTTGCTACCCTGCAAAACATCCAGATGACTGCGGAAGACGAGCAGGATCTTAGGAACGTGATGCCATTCGTGATGACGAATGAGACCGCTGACCAGTACGACGTCAAATACCTGCGGCACGAGAAGGTTGACGAGATCACCTGCTATGTCTTTTCTGTACACCCCAAAGAGCTCACCAAAGATCGCAAGCGCTATTTCGATGGAGACATCTGGGTCGACGACCGCGATTTTCAGATCGTGAAAACCTTCGGCAAAGCTACCGGCTATCTCAAGAAGGGCGAAGACCAGCAGTTCCCCAAATTCGAGACCTACCGCGAACAGGTCGACGGCAAATACTGGTTTCCTACCTACACCTATGCCAACGACACGCTGAATTTTAAGGATTCGTCCCAGCGCATCAAAGAAGTCATTAAATACGACGATTACAAGCGCTTTAAGAGCGAATCCACTATCCAATATGGTGATGTGACGGCGGATACCCCTCCGGCGCAGAATCCGCCTGCTGCTCCCGCTCCGCCCAAGCCCTGAGAAGAGCAAAAAGCGCGCCTGACGCAGACCCAGACCCCCCGCGTCGCACGTGCTCATAGACGGCGATATACTGGCCCAAAGATGATCCGCTCGCTCGCCCTGGCTCTGTGCTTCTGCTTAAGCTCGGCGTTAGCGTCTGATTTTGCGGGTGTCAAGCACGTACCTAACTTCGACAAGGTCAACCAGCACATCTACCGGAGCGGCCAGCCATCTCAGGCAGGTCTCGGAGAGTTGGGAGCATTCGGAATCCGCCGGGTGATTGATCTGCGGGAGCGCGGTAACGCCGAAAAGGCCGAAGGCGAAGCCCTATCGAAGCTCGGTATTCAGTACCTGAATATTCCGTTCCCTCCTTTCTCCGCTCCAAGTCAGGAACAGGTAGGCTCCGTGCTGGCGCTACTAATGGACTCCGAGCCAGGCACGATCCTGGTGCATTGCCGCCGTGGAAAAGATCGCACCGGAACTGTCATCGCGTGTTATCGCGTGCAACACGATGGCTGGACCAACAAACGCGCCTTACAGGAAGCCAAGGCCCATGGCATGAGCTCCCTCGAGCGCGGTATGCGGTCGTTTGTGTTGCATTTCACGGCTGTGGCGAACGGAACCGCCCTCGCTCCGGCCGCGCAGTAACCCTTCCTCCGTTTCGGTGAGTCGGAATTACCAGGTCAAATACTCACTTCTCCTCGTTTCTGGATCGGGTAGCGCTCGGGGACCATTTCACAATTACAAAACGTGGCATCCCCCTCGCCAGTGTTGGTTCCTATGCAGCCAGGGTCAAAGCAGCCAGTGTCGACCCGCATACCTGGACGCAAAGTCTGACCAACACCCTGAATGAAGCCCGTTCGCAAAAACCCACTTTCTACGACGCGGCATAGTTGGAATTGGACGCCTCACTAAGCAGGGCTACCAAAGTTGCTGGCCTCAAGCAGCTCCAGCACACTTGTTCGACCCTCCTAGCCGTCCTGCTGACCATTTGCCTCGCTGATACACTTCCTCGACAGAAACCGATTGCTACCGACTTGGTCATGTCGCCGCGAAAGCATTCGACGGAAGCCTGCGGCATTTATAGGTTGTGTCAGGTGCTCCCAAGCGATTCAACACTCGTTTTCCCGGGCAAGTCGGCTGATTGATTCGCGCTGCGCGCGGCCATTGCCCTCGTGGGAAAGATGCCAGGCGTTTAAAATTCGCCCAAGCAATCCGTGGTGGAGCTTTCGATCTGGCCGTAACCACCAGCAGGTGCTGCAAGTCAAAGACGCCTTACAGCGGCGTTTGCTGAATCTGATAGCGGTTTCAGCATGGCCCGGAAAAGGGCTATGATCCATAGTCCTGTCGCCCTGAGGGTGCTGTCTTCATTCAGCATCTTCTTTATAGGTACTCGAAATTGCTACCATCGTTTTCACTGTGGAACCGGCATTTCCCCGCCATTATGTAGCTCTCAGAAAGGTAGACTGGCGCATCGTGGTAGGCCTGATCAGCCTGAACACGATCTGTCTTTTCTTCTACCGGCAACTTGATTACGTCTCCAATGCCAACTACAGATTCCCAGGGTTGACCTTGGCGGAGGAAACAGTTGGCGGGCTCGCAGGACTAGCGGTATTCCCGCTCATCTATCTCATAGCCGTTCGTTTCCCCTTTCCCTCGGCGCGGTGGCGATTCAACCTGGCGGTGCATCTGCTGGCGGTCTGCGTTATCTCGCTGATTCACACCACTCTCATAGCCTTGTTGCGCATGGCCTTCTTTCCATTGCTTGGATTCGCGCGGGAGGGCTACGGTTATCTGCCCGCACGCTATCCGATGGAGTTCTCTCATCTCTTCATCTATTACTGGTTCGGCGTTAGCCTGATCTACCTGTTCCACGAAGTCCGTTTCGCCCGCGAGCGCGAGTTGCGTCAGGCTAAAGTCGAGGCCAGTCTGGCGGAGGCGCGACTTCGAAATCTTCAGCTGCAGATTGAGCCGCATTTCCTATTCAACGCTCTGAATGCTATCTCGGCGGCTATCTACGAAAATCCGCGCGCTGCTGACCGAATGGTCTGCCGCCTAGGCGAACTTCTTCGGAGCCTCCTGAACGAGGATCGCTCGCAGACCATTCCTCTGACCCGCGAAATGGAGATCCTAACTTTATATATCGGCATTATGGAAGCGCGCCTGGAAGATCGTTTGAGCGTGAGCATCGATGTAGAGGCTCCAGCCAGGCAGGCGCTTGTACCCCAATTGATCCTGCAGCCGCTAGTGGAAAACGCGATTCGCTATGGGATGGATGAAAAATTTGAAGCGAGGGTGGTTATACTGGCGCGCCGTGACGGCGACTCGCTCTATTTGTCTGTGCGGGATCACGGCCCGGGCATTCAAACTTCCAAGCCTCGGAAAGCCGGCCTCGGACTTCGGAATACAACTGAACGGCTCGAACGGTTGTATTACAGCGAGCAGAGTTTTGAAATCCGCAATGCAGAAGGCGGCGGAGCTATCGCTGAAATCCGCATGCCTTTTCAACGCACCGGCGAAGGTCAGGAACTAAGTACCGATATGCAATCTCTGATGCTTTCTAGATCTCTCTTCGAGACGGATGCCAGGTGATACGCGCCGTTTTAGTTGACGACGAGCCGCCGGCGCGCCGTAAGCTCCGTCATCTCCTTTCGTCCGAGTCCGATATTACTATCGCCGGAGAAGCCGGTTCCGGCGCACAAGCCGTGGAGCTGTTGAATCGACTGCAGCCGGATTTGGCCTTTATCGACGTACAGCTTCCGGATTGCACGGGATTCGACGTTGTGGAAACGCTTGCCTCCCGTGAAAACCTTCACCTGATCTTCGTGACAGCGCATGATAATTTTGCCCTGAAAGCTTTCGATGTGCATGCCATCGATTACCTGCTGAAACCAGTCGAACCTGAGCGGTTCTTGCAATCGATACAGCGCGTCCGGCGCATGATGGAGGCGTCGGAAGCCCCGGACGCCAAGCAGATCGCCAGCCGGCTTGAGGCACTCGTGCGAACTCTGCGGCTCGATCGCATTTGTGCCCGCCGTCTCCTGATTCAGGAAAACGGCCGCTCGATCTTTCTCGATGTCAGCCGGATCGACTGGCTGGAAGCCGCAAGAAATTACGTTTGTATCTATTCAGGCGACCGTACCTACACCTTGCGCAGCAGTCTGGAGTCGCTAGAGGCCAAACTTGATCGCGCGATTTTTCGACGTATCAATCGGTCTCAGATTGTAAATATCGAGAGCATCGCGGAAGTGCGATCTTGGTTTCACGGCGATCAAAGAGTCGTTCTGCGGAACGGCAAAGAATTGAATTGGAGCCGCCGCTACCGCCCCTTGTCGCCGGAAGAACTCGAAAAGGCATAGCGCAAAGGGTGCGGATGCGCGCCGCCATCGGGTGAAAGGAACCCGGCTGCTCCTGGGAGCGAACGCCTGATACCGGGCCCGTTTTGCGCGGATTAATCGGCCGGGTTCGCCCGGTCGTAAGTGCTGCAGTCCCGCTTGTCCCATATGTATTTCAAATGTTTGCCCATAAGGGGCAGACTGTAAGCATGAAGCCTCTTCGCGTCACGCTCGCCCTCGCCATGGTCACGTTGCTGTTGTCCGCAGCGGAAAAGGGCGACTGGCCCACCTACGGCCATGATCCGGGTGGCCAGCGGTTTTCGCCGTTGAAGGCAATCGATCGGACCAACGTGAAGTCACTGAAAGTCGCGTGGACATTCCGCACGGGCGACGCCTATGTTCCCGCCAGCGGAGCGAAGCCGGCTCAGTTCGAAGCCACGCCGCTGTATGTGGACGGCACTTTGTTCCTGGGTACGCCGCTCGGACGCATTATTGCGCTCGATCCTGTGAGTGGAAAACAGCGTTGGGCCTACGATCCGCACATCGACAAAGATAAAGGGTATGGCGACTTCGCCAACCGGGGCGTTTCGACGTGGAAGCCGCCCTCCGGTCACCGCCGGATCTACATCGCAACCATCGATGCGCGTCTGGTTGCTGTCGATGCGTCATCCGGCAAGCCATGCGCCGGTTTTGGAGATAACGGAGTCGTGGACCTGCGCCGCGGTCTGCGCATTAAGCCGCGCGGCTTCGCCGACTACGAAGAAACCTCGCCGCCTGCAATCGTCGGCGGCACGCTGGTGGTGGGTTCCGGCATTCAGGACAATTCCTGGACCGACGAGCCCAGCGGCGAAGTTCGAGGCTTCGATGCTGCGACAGGCAAACTAAAATGGACCTGGAATCCCATTCCCCAAAGTCCCGCCGCATTTGGTGCGAATACGTGGAAGAACCGGAGCGCATCGCGGACGGGCGCGGCGAATGCCTGGTCAGTGATCGCCGTCGATCCGGAACGCAAGCTTGCCTTTGTTCCCACTGGAAGCGCCAGTCCCGATTACTATGGCGGCGAACGCCTCGGGGACAATCTGTTTGCCAATTCGATTGTCGCGCTTCGTGCAGAGACGGGCGAGCGTGTCTGGAATTTCCAGACCGTGCATCACGACTTGTGGGATTACGACGTCGCAACTCCGCCGTTACTGTTCGACATTCGCCGTGGAGCGAAAACCATTCCCGCCATCGCCATTGGCTCGAAAACCGCCAACCTCTTTATCCTGAACCGCGAGACGGGTAAACCGGTTTTTGGCGTGGAGGAAAGGCCAGTACCTAAAAGCGACGTGCCCGGCGAAACGGCTTCTCCTACGCAGCCGTTTCCCGTCAAGCCGGCAGCCGTTTCAGCGCAGAGTATGTCCGCGAACGATGCTTTTGGAGTTGATGATGAGGATCGGAAGTGGTGTCGTGACGAAATCGCAAAACTCCGCACGGGAAGCGTATTTACGCCGCCATCGCTTCAGGGTACGCTGCTGCTGCCCGGGAATGTCGGCGGGCAGAATTGGGGCGGCATGACGTACGATCCCATTCATGACCTGCTCGTTCTTCCAAGCAACAATCTCGCCGCGGAAGTCCGACTGATCCCGCGCGTCGATTACGAACGCCGGCGTAGTTCACGCGACAGAAAACTGGATGGCGATTGGGAGTTTGCTCCACAGCATGGAACTCCCTACGGCATGATGCGGCGGCTGCTCCTTAGCCCGAAGCGCATCCCCTGCACGCCTCCACCATGGGGTAAGTTGGTAGCCATCTCGGCCGCCACCGGCGATAAGAAGTGGGAAGTCCCCCTGGGACAATTGAGCCCGAAGCTTCCCGCAAAGTGGGGTTCTCTTTCGCTGGGAGGTCCCATTTCGACGGCCGGCGGCCTGGTTCTGGTTGGCGGTACACTCGTTCCCGCCTTGTATGCCTTCGACATAAAAACCGGAAAAGAGCTTTGGAAAGGTGATTTGCCCGCCAGCGCCCATTCTGTCCCCATGACCTTTCAAGGTCCGGACGGCAAGCAGTACGTAGTCGTAACAGCTGGCGGATTCGGCATCCCAGATCTGTCGCCCACCGGCGATTATGTAGTCGCATTCAGTTTATGAGACGGCCTCTTTGTGGCCTCCGCCCGGATCCCTGCGTGCTTGAAGTCCTGACGCGATTTTCGTACGGAGTATTCTTGGCCTGAAAGTCAAGTAATTTCCAAGTAGTCGAATCAAACGGGCGCCTGGGCTGGAACACTGATTGTGTAAGATGTCATACTTCATACCCTCAAAAAAATGGGGTCTGTCCCCATTACGGACACTATTTGCGTAATAATTCATACACTCAGGAAATGGGACCTGGCATTCGGAGTGGTAGAGTTACGTATTCTTGCTAACACTTATCCCCAAAAAAATGGGGTCTGTCCCCTTTTATGTTGTTGATTTTATTGGATCGGAGATGATATCTGAACGAACTACTCTGGCGGTGGTGTTGCTTTGCCTGGTTCCGCTCGGGTACTGGCTGCGGTTTCGGGCACCCCTTGCTCCCGAGTTGCGCGACTCTTCCGGTGGGGTGGTCTACGTGGTCCTCTGGGTCGTTTCGGCGGCTTTCTTCTGGGTACGTACTGCCGCCTCGAGGCTTGCTCTAGGCGTCCTGCTCGTCACCTGCTTGCTGGAATTTCTACAGCTATGGCATCCGGTTTGGCTCGAGGCGATTCGCGCCACGTTTCCCGGCCGGGTGCTACTCGGCACCACCTTCGGGTGGGACGACTTTCCGCCGTATTTTCTCGGAGCGTTCCTGGGATGGTTTATGGTGAAAGTCATTCGGCGGCGAACTCGGACTTGAAATTCACAATCGACAGCGTGCGCGCCGACGACCGTTCCGCGATACAAAACTTGCAAACACTCCTCCGGGAGTATGCCGAACACCTGATCGAAACCATTGGACCAGAGCACGTTTGCCTGACCGCGTACGAGACCGAATTGAAAGATCTGCCTGCCAGATATGCCGCCCTGCTTCTCGGAAAGATCGACGGCCAGCCAGCCGGTTGCGTGCTGTTAAAAGCGATTGTTACGAGTCGCCGCCAACGCGCTTGTGAGATGAAACGCCTGTGGGTAAAGCCGGAATGCCGAGCCATCGGCCTGGGACGAGCGCTTGCGGCAAAGCTGTTGGAAGAAGCAGAGGCGCTCCGCTTTGACGCCATGTACCTCGATACCGTCCCCGGACAGATGCAAGCGGCCTACCGGCTTTATCAGGATCTCGGCTTCGAGCCCGTAACCCGCTATAACGATAATCAAGCGGCAGGAGTCGAATTCTTCCGCCGCCGGCTGTAAAGCTATTTCTTCTTTTTAGAGCTGCTCTTTTTGGCGTTTGGCGAGGGCGGAATATCGGCGCCTGCGCGGCGTGCTTCGCTGAGAGCGATCGCAATCGCCTGCTTCGGATTCTTCACTGTCTCGCCGCTTCCGCCGGACTTCAATTCATGTTCTTTGAACTCTTGCATCGTCGTCGCCATTTTCTTTTTCACGATGCGCTTCGATTTGGGGTCTGAACCCGACGAAGATTTCTTCCTGGCTGCCATTTTCATGCACTCCGATGCGCCGCTATTGCCAGCACGAGCTATTTCTAGCACGCTGAGAATCCCGAGTCTATGCCAGAATGCGGGAGGTTATGATTTCCGCTCGAAGTTTGCTGCCGCTCGCTCTGTGCCTTCCGTGCCTCGCCCTTGCGGCTGAACCGGATTGGCCGGCTGTCGAGGATCACGCGGTGAGCCTGCTGCAGCGGTATGTGCAGCTTCGCAGCATCAATCCACCGGCGGATACGCGCGCGACGGCGAAATTACTTGCGGAAGAATTTCGAACTGCGGGTCTGGAGCCCAAGATCTACGAAACCGGGTCGCCGGGAAAGGTCAATATGCTGGTGCGTTTTCCCGGCAAGGACCACAAGAAGAAACCGCTGCTGCTGCTGAACCATATGGACGTGGTTCCGGTAGACGCCTCACGCTGGTCGAAGAAACCATTCGACGCCGAGATCGTCGATGGCGCCATGTGGGGACGCGGGTCGCTCGATATGAAGAGCACGGGCATCGCTCAACTGACAGCTTTACTCCAGTTAAAGAAGCTGGGCATCGTTCCATCGCGCGATATTCTGTTCCTCTCCACCTGCGATGAGGAGAGCGACGGCACGCACGGCGCCGGTTGGATGATCGAGAACCACTGGCAAGAGCTTGATCCCGAGTACGTGCTGGATGAAGGCGGTATCGGATCGGGCGACCTCTATAGCCCGGACAAAACAGTCTTCGGCATCTCTGTGGGTGACAAGCAGGTGCTCTGGTTAAAGATGCGCGCTACCGGCACCTCAGGGCATGCGTCCCAGCCGATCACCGACAACGCCAACGACATCCTAATGGCCGCGATTGTGAAAGCAAAAGACTTCAAGCCGGCAGGCAAGCCCAACGCGGTGGTAGAGCAGATGCGCTCGTCTATCGGCGCTTTTGCGCCCAATAAGTTCATGAACGCGGTAGTGCGGAATACGATGTCGCTAACTACCCTGCGGAGCGGAGTAGGCGATCCGCCGAAGGTGAATGTCATTCCGTCAGTGGCGGAAGCCACCCTCGATTGCCGCCTGCTTTCCGGCCAAAATGCAGAGGAGTTTGTGTCCGGGATCAAAGCCCGCGTCAACGACCCGCGAGTTACTTTCGAACAGTTGTCCCATCCCGCCGACCCGGGGCCAAGCCGCACCGATACGCCCCTGTTTCAAGCCTTGGTAAAAGCCATTCACGAGCAGCATCCGGATGCCGTCGTCGTGCCCACCATCATTCCGTACGGCACCGACACGCAAAAATTCCGCCTTCGCGGGGTGACCGGCTATGGCTTAATGCCGTTCAAAGTGGATGCGGCTACCATCGCCACGATGCACAGCGACAGCGAACGCGTACCTCTCGACGAGTTTAAGAAAGGCCTGCACATTTACTTCGACGTTCTGAATGGTGCGTGGTGACAGCTGGAATGTTATAGAATCGAGCGCGTGAAAACAGGTGCGCCGGTTACTGTTATTTCTGCAGTTTTGTTAAGCCTTTCTCTGGCTGCCATGGATCCCGTGAAAGTTGATATTCAAAAGTTCAGTCCCGCCGCCGAGCTGATCTTTCCCGCCAACCCGCAGCTGGAAAAACTGGTGAGCGGCTTCACCTGGACGGAAGGGCCGGTCTGGATGCCGCAAGGTTTTCTACTGTTTGCCGATATTCCCAGCAACACCATCATGAAATGGACGCCGGGCGAAACAAAGGCAACGGTTTTCCTGAAGCCGAGCGGCTATAACTTGCCGGAGCCCTACCAAGGTAAGGAGCCAGGCTCGAACGGCATGACGCTCGACCAGAAAGGCCGCTTGACGGTTGCCGGACATGGCAGGCGCAATGTTTGGCGGTTGGAGTCCGGTGACCCGGACAGTCCGGCAACCGTGCTTGCCAATTCGTACGAGGGCAAGAAGTTGAACAGCCCGAACGATGTGGTTTACAAGTCCGGCGGATCGCTCTACTTCACTGATCCGCCTTATGGGCTGGAGACGCAAAGCGATAAGGATGCCAAGAAGGAACTGCCTTTCAACGGAGTGTATCGCATCCCCGATGCAGCCAGTCAAAAATTTGGTTCTGCCCCGAAGGAGCCGCAAATGTTAGTCAAAGATTTACCGCGTCCAAATGGACTGGCGTTCTCGCCAGACGAAAAGTACCTGTACGTTTCTAACTCCGAACCCAAACGGTTTTGGATGCGCTACAGCGTAAAGGCGGACGGATCACTGGCAGATGGAAAGACATTCTTCGATGCCAGCAACGACCCCGCAGTAGGCTCACCCGACGGAGTCAAAGTCGATCGCGAGGGCAACATCTATGGCGCAGGTCCGGGCGGAGTGTGGATCTTTTCGCCTGACGGTAAACACCTGGCCACGATCAAATTCCCCGACAGGGTTTCGAACCTGAATTGGGGCGGCAAGGACGCCAAGACGCTTTACATCACCGTCAGTGCGGACGTTTACCGCATGCCGTTGAAGATCGCAGGATCGGGCGTACGGCCCTAACGACTACCAGTAGGCGTAGAGCATTGTCAGCAGCCCCACCAGGCTAGCCAGGAAGATACTGTGCTTCAGAGTGAAGCGGAACAATTTCGGCTCTTCCTCAGCGCTCATCCCCGCGGCGGCAGCGGCCACGGCGATGCTCTGCAGGCTAATCATCTTGCCCATCACTCCGCCCGCTGAATTAGCTGCCGCCATCAGCACCGGGCTGAAGCCCAAATGCCTGGCGCTGACTTGCTGCAGATTTCCGAACAGAGCATTCGCAGAAGTATCGCTTCCGGTGAGAAAGACTCCGAGCCAGCCGAGCATCGCGCTAAAGAATGGGAACACTCTCCCGGTAGATGCGAAAGCGTCTCCCAATGTTGTCGTTGCCCCGGAGTAGTTCATGATGAACGCTAGCGCCAGCACGCTGACGATGCTGACGAAGGGCCATCGCAATTGGTGCGCGGATTCGCCGGCTAGTTTCACCATCCGGGAAGGACTGAGACGCAGCAGAAATCCAGAACAGATCGCGGCCACGGCACAGGCGGTTCCGGCTTCAGCAATGATGCGCATGCGGTAAACCGCTGAGGCAGGCAGCGCCGGCCAATGAATGAAAATGGTTCCATGTTCGAGAATCGCTTTGATCGGGCCGAGACTCCACGTAAGGATGAACACGACCAGCAGCAGATAGGGTAGCCAAGCCCGCGCGATGGCTCCACGCGTATGTCCGATGACAGGAGGACGCTCACCCGGCGGATGCCAGAAGCGCAGCAGAATAACCAGCGCGAGCATTGCCGATACGGAACTCAGAATGTCGGTCAGGTAGGGACCGATAAAATTCGAGACCACAAATTGTACACTCGCGAAAGTGACGCCGCAGACCAGAGCGCCTGGCCACACGGTTCTTAATGCCGGACGGCCGCCCATTACCAGAATGAGATAAGCCGGAATGATCAGCGACACAGGTGCGCACAGGCGGCCGACGTCGCGACTCAGTGCATCTATCGGCAATCCGGTGGTGGCGGCCAATGTGACCAGCGGAATGGCAATGGAACCGAAAGCCACGGGCGCTGTATTCGCCAGCAGGCAAATAGCGGCCGCGTAGAAGGGAGCAAACCCGAGACCACCGAGAATGGCCGCCGCGACTGCCACCGGAGTTCCGAATCCGGCAGCGCCTTCCAGAAAAGCGCCAAAGGCAAACGCGATCAGCAGAGCTTGCAGATTACGGTTTAAGGTCAAGGCCCCGATCGACTCTTTGATGATTTCGAACTGGCCCGTTTCCAAGGTGATGCGGTAGAGAAGAATGGCCCAGAAGATGACCCAGAAAATGGGAAACGTGCCGAAGGCCGCGCCAAACAGTCCAGCGCTGATCACCGACAGCAGCGGCATCTGAAACGCGAGCCAAGCCACTGCAATCGCGAAACCCAGACCGAGGAGCGACGCTTTCCATGCGCTCACCCGGCGGATGCCAATGGCATACAGCAATACCGCGATAGGCAGAGCAGCCGCGATAACTCTCATTTAACCGATCTTCAGTTGTCCCGCGCCCGCTGCCGGTTCGCAGTCGTAAAACACGGGTTGTTTTTGGTACCGCGCCTGATATTCGCTGGATAACTGCTCACGAAAACGGCCCGCGGCGCCCGGCTCCACCAGATTGACTGTACAGCCTCCGAAACCTCCGCCGGTCATGCGCGCGCCGTAGACGCCGGGTATGTTCAAAGCCGAATCGACTAGAAGATCTATTTCTTCGCAGCTGATCTCGTAGTCGTATTGCATGCTGCGATGCGAAGCGACAAACAGTTTCCCCATCTCGCTCAGATCGCCGTTCTTGGCTGCGGCGGCAAAATCGACCACGCGCTGGGTATCGGAAATCACGTGCCGTGCGCGCTGGCGCGGCAGAGGCGGAATGCTTTCTTGCACGCGAATGAAGAAGTCGAGAGGCGCGTCGCGCAGACTTTCAATGGAACTGTCGATCTTCTGCAATGCCGCCACGGCCTGCTGACACTCGGCCACGCGATCGCGGTAGGCGGAAGAACCCAGTTCGTGTTTCACCATCGAGTTCACGGCTAGCACGGAAACGTTTTCCGGAAGCGAGACATATTCGTGCTGCAGGCTGCGGCAATCGATTTGAATCGCGGAGTGCTCCCGCCCGAATACGGAAGCGTACTGGTCCATGATTCCGCAAGGCATTCCTACGAAAGACGACTCCGCGCGCTGGCCCAGCAGCGCGACTTCGATGGGTTCGAGTTCCTGCTTGCCGAGGAGTGCAACCGCGCTGCTGATTTCAAGCGCGGCCGACGAACTTAGTCCGGAGCCGGCAGGTACCTCGCTTCTGATGAGGAGATTTGCGGGCGCTATTTCGTAGCCCGCCGCGAAGAGTTCGCGCGCCACTCCCACCACATAATCGTGCCAGAGGCCGCTAGGCTGCGCGTCCTTCAGTTTGGCCGCCTCGATAGAGAACTCACTACCCAGGTCTTCCGAGTAGATGTGCAGATATTTATCTGGAGAGGGGCCGATCGCGACGTAGCACGACATTTCCAGGGCCATGGGCAGAACAAATCCGAGATTATAGTCAGTGTGTTCGCCGATCAGATTGACGCGGCCGGGGGCGCGATAGACAGCAGGCTGGGCGTCTGTCCGGAAATGAGAGCGGAACGTGTTTACGATTTGCGCCGGAACGAGAGCCAAAGCAGGCATCCTCCAAAGATAAGCAGCATGAGTCCGCACCAGATATTGACATTCGTCTCCGGATCGAGGGGCGCGCGGACCGAAGGAAAAGCTAACCCATAGGCCAGTAGAATCAAGCCCAGCAGGCCGAATAAATAGCCGGTGGGCCGGCGAAGATCATCCATACAATTCCTCTTTGCTTGAAGGCTCCTACCAGAACAGCAAATTCATGACGACCAGCACGGACAGTACGATGATCGCAAGCGGGCCGGGTCTCTTATACCAGGGAGCGTCAGCCTCATGCGGAATTTTGGTAACGCCGTAGACCAGGTTCTCAAGTTGCGCTTCGGTCTTTGGCTCGGTAAATAAACTCACAACTGTGGTTACGATCAGGCAGACGGAAAAAGCCATAATGGCGATCCAGAAGTTCTGGGCCATGGCGGAGGGGAATTCGTGCAAATTAGCGAGCCATCCTCCTTTCCCTTCGGCTACGGTAAATCCGTGAACGGCTGCTGCCGCGCCCGTGCCGGACAGCAGGCCCCAGAACGCGCCATCCCCAGTCGGCCGCCGCCAGAACATGCCTAAAACGAAAGTGCCGAATAGCGGAGCATTGACAAATCCGAAGATGAGCTGCAGGAAATCCATCATGTTGTTGAAGCGCGTTGCCACGTAAGCCGTCGCGATGGAAAGCAGCACGCCCACCACGGTGGTCACCCGGCCGACCCACAAGTAGTGGCTGTCGGGTGCATCCTTGCGGATATAGCTTTGATAGAGGTCGTATGTGAATACGGTATTGAAGGCCGTGACGTTGCCGGCCATGCCCGACATGAACGAAGCCATTAAAGCCGTAAGTCCAATGCCGAGCATGCCCGAGGGGTAGAACTGCACCATCAGCGTGGTGAGTACCTGATCGTAGTCGTATCCGCCGGTGGGTTTCAAGGGCAGGGTGTATCCGCTGGACTGGCTCATCAGCGCCACTGCCGCGACGCCCGGCAGAATTACGACGAAAGGCATAAAGATCTTCGGGAAGGCCGCGAAAAGAGGCGTCTGCCGCGCCTCAGCCATGGTCTGGGCAGCCATCGCGCGCTGCACGACCAGGAAGTTGGTACACCAATAGCCGAACGAAAGCACAAAGCCCAGACCGGCCACCAAGCCGAAGAGTTCGACGCCCATCGGGTTCTCGCTTGAGTTCCCAATGTAGCGCCAGGAATGCGTCATCACGGGCTGTAGAGTGTGAGTGATTCCGGTCCAGCCGCCGGCTTTTCGCACTGCGTAATAAGAGAGCGGCGCGAAACCGAGCACGATGAGGAAGAACTGCACCACCTCGTTATAGATAGCGCTGGTGAGTCCCCCCAACAGCGTATAAATGAGCACGATCACTGCCGAAAGCAGCACGGAATTGGTGAAGCTCCAGCCCAGCACCAGTTGGAACAGCAAGCCGAGCGCGTACATGCTGATACCGGACGAAAAGATCGTCATGATGGCGAATGTGATCGCGTTCAGGCCGCGTGTCTTTTCGTCGAAGCGCAGCTTGAGGTACTCCGGCACGCTGCGCGCGCGGCTGCCGTAGTAGAACGGCATCATGAATACGCCTACGAAAACCATGGCAGGTACCGCGCCCAGCCAGTAGAAATGCGCGGTCATAATGCCGTATTTGGCGCCCGAGGCACACATGCCGATCATTTCCTGAGCCCCCAGATTGGCCGCAATGAAGGCAAGGCTGGTAATCCAGACCGGAACCGAATTCTTGGAAGTGAGAAAGTCCGCGCTGGAGGTAATCTTTTTCTTGGTGAGCCAGCCGATTCCCAGAACGAATAGAAAATAAATGATCAGGCTGAGGTAGTCGATGGCATTCAGAGTCAAGAGAAAGGTCCGTCCCGGGTCGAATTTTATCGTACCGGTGCTTAGAATAGCGCTTGAGCCTCGGGAATTCAGTACTTATCTAGTACACGGGAGCGGATTCGCAAGGCTTATCGCGATACCCCTGGTAAAAGGAACGGCCAACTGGAAGATCGCATCTAACAACTAGAGCAGGAACCCGGGTTGGTAAACGCAGCTTCGGAACGGGGCCGGAGGAAGGAGTTTGAGATGAAAAGCAGGACCTTGGGATTTACGTTCATCGGGTTGCTGATGCTAATCTCTTCAGCGGCCGGCGTTTCGGCACAGGTGGATACGATATCGGCGAAGCCTGGCGCTGTAAATTACATCGAGGGCTCGGTTCTGCTGAACGGCAAACCGCTTCCGGCGAAAGAACTCCGCAGAGTGTTCTTGAACGTAAACGATTCGTTATCTACGGGCGATGGCAGGGCGGAAGTGCTCTTGACGCCTGGGGTTTACCTGCGGGTAGGCGAGGAATCGGAAGTTCGCATGCTGGCCACTTCGTTGATCGACATCAAGGTGGAGTTGACTCGCGGCGAACTGATGATTGAGGCGACCGGTTTGGTAAAAGGCAACGATCTGCAAGTGCTGGACCACGGAAGCACCACGACCGTCAAGAAGAACGGCCTGTACCGGTTTACGGCAGACAATCCTCCCCAGGTGTCGGTGTTCGACGGCAAAGCGCGTGTCGATTTTGGCGATCGCAAGTTCGATTTGAAAAAGGGGCGGCAAACGGTTGTGGCAGCTGGTCTGAAGGCGGAGAAGTTCGACCGCAAGAAGACGGACGATCTTTATGCCTGGAGTAACGTTCGTTCTGAATATCAAGCAGCGGCCAGTTACCGGGTGGCGAGAAATGCGAGCATGGGCGGTTTGGGTGCGATGGGGTATGGCTTCGGCTCGGGGCGATACAGTTCCGGATGGTACTGGGATACCGGTTTCAGTTCCTGGGCTTGGCTGCCGGGTTCTGGTGCGTTTTCGAGTCCGTTTGGTTACGGATTCTACTCTCCCGGACTAGTGGGTTACGCCCCGGTTGTCGTTTCGCCGCTGCGCGGCCGCGGTTATGGCTCTGGTTATCGTCGCGGAGTTCCTGCCGGTGCGGGTGGGGGCGTTGTTTCCGCTCCCGTACCGATGCGGCCGCGTCCTAGTGGATGGAATGGAGATCATCAGAGGATGGCTAATCCTGGTGGAGCATGGCATCGCGGCGGGCGGAGTGCAGGCATGGGAGGCTCGCGGCCTCTGTCCAATATCGGCGCGGGCGGTGGCGGCATGGGCGGTCGCAGTGGAGCAGGAGGAGCGGCAGGTTTCGGTGGTGGGGGCGGAGCAGCACGTCCCAGAAGCGGGAATCCAGCAGCAGCGAGTCCAGCCGGTCGTCGCGGGCACTGAGCGCAGTTCCGCAAAACGCGATACCATGCGGCAAGCATGCCGTATCTTTTGAAATCTGAACCGGATCAATATTCACTTTCCGATCTCGAGCGGGATGGAGAGACTCTCTGGGATGGAGTTGCCAATCCCACTGCGGTCAAGCACCTCGGCGAAATGCATGCTGGCGACAAGCTGGTTTACTATCACACTGGAAAAGAGCGTCAGGCTGTAGGTGCCGCAACCGTGACAAAAGTGGAATTCAAATATCCGAAAAAGCCGCAGGTGCATATCCGCTTTGCCGAAACTTTCTCGAAACCGAGAACGCTGGCGGACATAAAAGCCGATCCCTTGTTCGCCGATTCTCCTTTGGTAAGGCAAGGAAGGCTATCGGTAGTGCCACTGACAGAGGCGCAGTATAGCTGGTTCAAAAAGAACAACTAACCCCCGATCTCAGGGACAGACCCCCATTTCGCAAAGCCTAATGTCGGGGACAGACCCCCATTTCTGCGGAAATAATGGGGACAGTCCCTGATTTTTGGAGAGGAGGGTTGGATCTCGGGCACTTCTCTTTCGTGGCTCGAGTCGCTCGCTTCGTATTGAAGGATGTTGTGCATCACGTGGTTGCCCGCGGCGTGAATCGACGGCGCATCTTTCGCAGCGGCTCCGACAAAGCCAAATACCTAAAGCGGTTCGCCAAAATAGCGGACGAGGAAAAGGTCCTGGTGCATGGATTCTGCCTCATGCGAAATCACGTCCACTGGATCCTAACGCCTACCACCTCTAATGGCCTCGCTCGTCTTTTTCAACGCGTACACACCTGGTGGGCCGTCGTCTTCAATCGCAAGTACGGTCGCACCGGGCATTTGTTTCAGAATCGCTATCACTCGTCGCCTCTTGACGAAAAGCACTATTGGGAGGCTCTGCGCTACGTGGAACTCAATCCCAAGAAAGCCGGTTTGGTCCAGCGTGCAGGCCAATGGAAGTACTCTTCCGCGCGGGCGCATTTGCGCAGACTGCCGGACTCCCGAATCGCACTGGTTCCAGTTGAGACCCGCAGACAGTTCTCCTTCTCAGACTGGCGCATTTTCCTGTGCGCTTCCGACGACCAGAAGAATCAATCGATCCGTCGTGCCGCAGCCAGCTCCCGCCCCTGTGGCGAAGATGAATGGATTGCAGGACTAGAAGCCGAACACGGGCGACGCTTGCATTTGTCCCCACCCGGGAGGCCGTCTAACCCGAAATCGATTGCAGCAGGCTCGCCGCTGAACGCTCCAATTTAGGCAATCGATTGCTTCTGGCTGACCAGCAATTTTTCCGCGTTGAGGGCCCCGGCCGGAGTGTCCTCATGCTTAAAGACGACGAAGGTAGGATAAGCGTTTGCCAGATACTGCCCAACCCGGTAGTTGATGCTCGACATCTCAGGCGCAAGATATTCCGGCTTGCGCAGGCGCAGATAGACGAATTCTGAAGTCAGCACGAAAGGTGTGTCGAGACGTTCATTTTCCGCCAGGCAGAGTGCCACATTGCAGTCGCGCAGAACCTCGTAAGTACTATCTTCGAACCACGCGGGGTTGCGAAATTCAAACGAAATTTGAAGCCCCCGTGGAAGTTTGCGAAGAAAGCGTCCCAGAAGATCGTTGTCAGCCTTGAAAGATGGAGCGAGCTGGAACAGGATGGGCCCCAGACGTCCGGCAGCACGCAATGGCTCCAGGGATTGCAGAAAGACGCGAGTAAAGTCCTCCGCATCCTCGAGTTTCAATTGATGCGTAATCTTCATGTGCGCTTTCGGCAAAAACAGGAATCCCTCCGGCGTAGCCGCGACCCATTTCTCAAATGTGGAGGCCGAAGCAAGCCGGCGATAGGTGTAGTTCACTTCAACCGCATTCAATCGTGTCGCATAGTAGGACAGAAAGCGAGTGCTGGGGATGTTTTCCGGATAGAATCCGGGCTTCCAAGCGGGGTACGAGAAGCCCGAGGTGCCGCAATACAGTGTTAAGTCCGCCATAGGTCAGAGCCCGGCGAACCAGTCATAACTTTCCTCTGCCCAGTAGTCGTCCGGCCGGGTATTAGTGTAGCGAATAAGCGATAACTGCTTGATGTTCTTGATGCCGTACTTTACCGGAATTGCCAGACGCAGCGGCGCTCCCCTCCGGACTTCAAGCGGCTTACCGTTTTGCTCGTACGCCAATAAGGTCTGGTGGTGCCGGGCGCTCTTCATGTCGAGGCCGACATAATATTCCTCATCTGGAGTCGCCATGTAGACGTATCGCGGCAGTTTCGAAGCATCCGGGAAAAAGCGGTCTGTAAACTCCCGGAAACGAACGCCTCCCCAGTGGGCAACCCCGCTCCAGCCCTCGATACAACAGAAGCGCGTAATGAGATCGGTCTTGGGCATTGCTTGAATGTCTGCAAGGGAAAAGACGCCCAGCAAGTTGTCTTCTTCGAATTCCACGCGCACCCGCCAGTCTTTGGGTGAGACCTGCTCAGCGAGTCCATAGTCGCCATTCGGTTTCACACCGCCTACATCTTCAGGCTGGTAGGTAGGCATGCTCCCGTGATCACTGAGATAAGCTCGCGCCAGGCGGCCATTAAAATCGAGCACGCGACGCTGCGGGGAGGGCAGGCTTCCGGCCTCATCCGCATGCGTTGCCCAGCGGTAAAAGCCGAAACCGGCGGCGGTCGCGACGCCCCCAACCAGAAGGCTGCGTCGCGTGTGGCTTCTGATCTTTTCTCGAGCCTCGGAATCCTGCAGATCAATTTCAGGATGCTGGTTCTGTCTCATCGAGAGCCTTTCCTCTTAACTCATTCTTTTCGGCCAACTCGTAGCCACTAAGCATTCCACGAAGATTATTCCACCCGGCCAGCAGGACCTGAACGACATGAATCACAAAAAAGATCACAAACAGAATAGTCAGCGTAAAGTGGATGGCTCGCGCGAATCGATACCCTCCTAAAATCGCGGTGAGCCAAAAGAGTTGGGCAGGCTTGTAGATTGCTAAGCCGGTAATCACCGAACCGGCTCCCATGGCTACAGTCCCGGTATAGGCGATTTGTTGCGCAGCATTGTACTTGTCCTGTGACGGGAGCGGATCGTGGGTTAGATGCAGATCGTGTAGCAGTACCTGCCAGGCATCTCGAAAAGCAGATAGGGAGCGTGGAGTCAAATAGCGCCACTCGCCCGAAAGAAGCGTATATCCGACATACAAAATTCCATTTATGGTGAACAACCACATGAAGAAGAAATGCAGCGCCATGCCATCCGCCAGCCGGAAAGGAATATTGAGAGCTTTGTAGAACCAGTCTGGGAAGAAATGCAGCGGGCCGAGGCTATAAGTGGGGAAGGCCCAATAGATCAGCATTCCGCTCCAGATCATCAGAAACAGCAGCGGGAAATTAATCCAGTGAAACCAGCGGGTCGCTCTAAAATGTTTCAGCTTCAAGGTTTGCATTGCCAGGCTCTAACAGTACCGTTTTACCAGCAACTCTTCTACGAGGCGCCAGGGGTACACCGGTTCCCTTCGGCGGAAGAGGGGATTTAGATTACAGGCGCTTCCTTAAGAATTGCAAAGAGGGAGGCCAAAGAGTGCTGGGCCAAGCTCTTTTTTCCGGATGCAACGATCAGATAAGTGGCTTACTTATCAAGTACTTTAGCTGAATCTAAAGCTCTCGAAGAGCGATTTTTGGCCGTGCGGAATCGTAGTACCCTAAACGTGGTACTACTTCAGTTTCGCCCATGGAAATAGCTCTAAATAGTGATAGCCTTTTGAAAATGCGAGCGTACAAGTTTGCTGGAGTAGCGGCCAGCACTGTTTTGGGAGCCATGTCGGCTACGGCTGCTTATGGCAGTATCTCGCGTTCTTCCCAGCTTTTCGGGCCATCCGTGTATCGGGGTGGCGGACAGCGCAGGTCCGTTGCGTTGACCTTCGATGACGGACCGAGCGAAGGAACGCTGCCCATTTTGGAATATCTTGACCGGGAGAACATCTGGGCGACGTTTTTCCAGTGTGGCGTCAACGTACAGCGCCTGCCTGGCATCGCGGGAAGAGTTGCGGCAGCTGGTCACCAGCTAGGGAATCACAGCTACTCACATCCGAGACTTCCTTTCAAATCGGCTGAGTTCATCGAGAAAGAGTTCAGCACAGCCCAACACGTCATAGCTGAAGAGACTGGCATCACGCCCATGGTGATGCGTCCACCTTATGGATGCCGCTGGTTGGGTATGCGCGAAGTCCAGCAAAAACTGGCTCTTTTGAGTGTGATGTGGACGATTGTCGGAAATGATTGGCGCTGGCCATCGGATCAGATTGCTTCGCACGTTTTGTCCCATACCAGGCCAGGTGCGATCATATGCCTGCAAGATGGCCGGAGAACACAGCGAAATCCCAATGTTGAGAGTACTTTGCGCGCCCTACGAAAGATTGTTCCGGTGCTGAAGGACAACGGATTTAAGTTTGAAGTAATCAGCGATTTGATGCAAGCCTAGAGGTCCGTTAACGTAGTATCATTCAGTTGCATTCTCATCCGCCGCGAGGCAAGCTATACCTGATTGGCGCGGGCCCAGGCGATCCCGAGCTTCTGACGTTGAAAGCGGCCCGGGTCTTGAATTACTGCGATGTGGTCCTATATGATCGCCTTGTAAATAGCTCCATTCTGTCGCACACCCGCTCAAACGCTGAATTGGTGCATGTAGGCAAGCTCCAAGGCGAACAAGAACAAGTCCAAGAGCGCATTTTCTCCCTTATTCTGGAGCACGCTACGGCTGGAAAGGTCGTGGCCCGTTTGAAGGGTGGAGATCCCTTTGTTTTCGGTCGCGGTGCGGAAGAGTGGGCGCTTGCATTCGATCACGGAATAGAGGTCGAGTTTATTCCCGGTGTCAGCTCCGCCATCGGCGTGCCTGGATTAGCCGGTATTCCTTTAACTTACCGGCAGCTTTCACAAGGTTTCGCGGTCGTCACCGGCCATCTGGAAGAGAGCGCCCCGGGACATTGGGCCCGGTATAAAGATGTCGACACGCTGGTCGTCTTGATGGGCGTGAAAAACCGCCAACGGATCGCTACTTTCCTATTGCGGGCCGGCCGGCGGGAGGGTGAGCAGGTCGCTTTCATCCAAAACGGGAGCTTGGAGAGTGAAAGCATCATCGTGAGTACATTGGCGCAGGTCGCAGCGGGTGAAGTCGAAGTGAAGAGCCCGGCCGTATTTGTAATCGGCCAAGTTGTGGGCTTGCGCTCTGAGCTGAAAACTACCGCTCGATCTCCACAACTGCCAGGGCATAAGGGGCCAGAACGATAGGCTTCGAAATGGGGAGCTTTCTTGGCGGCGTCATCTCGGATGCCTGCCGCAGATCTTTGATCTGCTGCTGGGTGGGGTAAGACGGACTTCCCATCTTCATCCAGGCCTGGAGAGGAGATCCTGAGCCGGGCGCGACGAACTGCAGGCGATAGCTCTTAGCTTTCACTCCCTTAAGCTCTAATTGGAAGGTTCTGGGAGAGCCGGATTGCTTGGGCTCGGCGTAATCCCACAGAGCTACAACGTACCCGCCGTTAGCGCTTTTCGTTACCAACGCGTTTTCGGATGGGGAAGGCAAACGCTGATCCCCCAATCGATGCAGCAGTTCGAAGGCTCGGAAATCCGCCTTCGGAATACCGCGCTCCGCCACCAACCCGTAGCCGCCGTAGAACGGCTTCTTCACCACGCCCTGCTCCTCGAAGACATCCGAAATATCCCAATACGCCATCATGCTCGCCAGGCCGTCGCACTCACGAATATTGTTCGCCAGCCAGGGACCCATAAAGGCGCTATCCGTGACGTCCACCTCGTTCATATAGGTCGCGTTGTATTCTGACCAAATTATGGGAGTGTCCGGCGCGGCTGATGCCTTCACCTGGTCGTAAACTTTCTTTACCGCGCGTGCCACCATGTCCCGCCGGGGAATTTTTTCGTCGGTCCCAAAAACGTCTCGGGCAACATCGTTGCCATATACGTGAGTAGAAACAAAATCGAATGGCGTTCTGCTTTCAGTGCAATGAGCGATGAACTTGTCCACCCAGGCGGCTTGCGCGGTCGCAGGTCCGCCGATACGAAGCTTTTGGTCGACGGCCTTTACCGTTCTGGCAGTTTCGTCATACAGCGCGAAGTACGTTTCCATCTGCGGCTTTCCATTCCAAAAGTCGATGTTGGGCTCGTTCCAGACTTCGAAGTACCAGCTTTCCACTTCGCCGCGGCCGTAACGATCGACGAGGTGACGCGTAAAAGCTTCGATCAGAGCTGCCCACTTGGCCGGATCTTTTGGAGGTGACGGAAGCTGCTTGTACCAGAAGGGATGGGGCTGCAAATTCAACGCCAACTTACGCGGCATGAAGCTTAGTTCGACGAATGGCTTTATGCCCAGTTCCAGCAGGCCATCGTATACCTGGTCGACATATGAGAAGTTGTAGATCGGCTTGCCCTGTGCGTCCTCGTCATAAACTCCCATATCGTCCTGGAAGATGGCGTGGAAGCGCACGTATTTGAAGTCTGTGATCTGCTTTACCATTGCTGCATCTTTTCGCCAATTCTCTCGGAGCGTGAGAACTGCGCGTCCAGAGCCAAACGTCTGCTCCCAAAAATGGGGAAACTGACTGGATTGGGCTCCGGCGTCGATGGTGATTTTCTCCACCGGTCCGCCCTGCCCATCGGGCTCTTGCGCCGGCACGAGGCCGCCTCCTAACCCTAAGCAGATCGCGAGTGAACCAGTAAGCCGCAGAAACATTATGTCGTTAGAAGGCAGAAAGGCTAGGACTGTTGCATCTGTGAATGGGTGCCGGGTGCAACACTGCTGAATTGCTGGGCAGCTTCCCTGATAAGTATTCCCATCTTCGGGTGGGAAGGCTCGAGGGAAGGCGAGAGCCCACACTGACGAAGAGCCTCGCTGCAGGTTGGGCCTATCGAAGCGATGAAGGTTTTTTGCAGAGCGGTTTCGGCCTCTCTACGGTTCCCAAGTTGTTCAGCAAACCCGAGAAAATGTTCTATCTGCACGCCGGTCGTGAACACGCTGATCAGGAACTCGCCTGCTAATAGCCGATTGAGAGCCTCTGAGAGCGGGGCTGTATCTTCTGGCAGCCGCCATTGGTAAACAGGAACAGACATTACCTTCCGGCCTTGCGCTTCAAGTCCCGAAATTAGTTCGTCGTTGGGGCGGCCGTACTCCTGGACCGCGACGGAAGGCCCCGGTTCGTTTGCAACTGCGGTGAGTAGTTCACGATAAGTGTTCGGTTCTGGAACCTGAATACAGATGGGAACCTGCCATTCCCGCAGAACCGCAGTTGGTTTTGGACCGCGCGCGACTATCTTCACCTGGCGCAGTTCCATGGGTAGCCTTTCGTCTCCATCGCGGGAACTGAGTATTTTGCCAAGATGCCGCGCGCCGACGCCCGTCAGGAAAATGACCATCTGAAAGTCGCCGGCCTGGAGGCGGTCGGCGAACTGGAAAGCGGTCTCGTTATGTTCGATAGGTACTTCCAGCAAGGCAGGAGCGACGAACGGCTGGCCTCCATTGATGCGAATTAGTTCGGCAATTTCATTTGACCGTCTGCTCTCGAACGATAGAACTTTGCGGTTGCCGAAAGAGCCCATGCCGCATCGTAACGCGTCCTAATTCAACAACCGCTGAAGTGGGCTTGTCGTCTCGGAATTGCATTGCGCAGGCAATTGTCCTTACTGTGACTCGCAGCAACCAGACCTGCGGACGACGATTGCATCGCCGGTTTCTGTGAAGACTGTCGCCGGGTGTTTTAAATCAAACGCGGCTTTTAGGAGTCCGGCATCACCCGAGATCCTTCAGCCGGAATTCGTACCCCTTGAACACCAGGGCGTCTCCGCAGCCGCAGGTCGTCACGATCTGATAGGCGCATCTGGGAGTTGGGGACTGCACGCGCTCAAGAGGCATCAGGTGGCGCACAAGCACGGGTGCATTCGCGTCCAGGATGTCCACCACCCAATACTCCGCAATGCCCGCCCGGGCGTAAAGAGCGGCTTTCACCGTACGGTCGTAGTCATAGGTCGAATCGGAGATCTCGACCACGAGTACGACATCCTTTGGCTGCACTTTCTCGTAGCGGAGTTCTCGCCGCGAACGGAGAGTGACAACCAAATCTGGTTCCGGCTCACTGGTGGCATTATCCTCGGGTGCAACATCAATCAGACTTTCGGAGCGGACGTAATCATCGTCGAACTGCTGCCGGAGCCACTTTCCGATGCTTCCAATCCAGAATGTGTGAGGGCGATTCTTGCCCATGCGTTTGTCGATCAATTCCCCGTTGATGAGTTCGAGCGACGGAAGGCGGTCGGGTAAAAGAAGATTTTCGACATCAGCCCTGGTCCAGACCTTGCGAGGGATGGAGATGGAATCCACTGCACTCATGTAGTGAGGGTATCGCAGATTTCCGTTAGGTTTTGGGAACGATTTCGATGCCTTCGAATTCGCTCAGGATGCTGTTGGCCCCCTTGTGCATCCCCCGCTGGCTTCGAACATCCATCAACACGCGTGGGGCAGCAACTGCAAAGTGACAGCCAGGCTTTTGTCTTTCTTCGCGCGGCCCTTAGCTTTGAGCGCGATAACATGACCCAAAGGCTCTAGAAACCGAAAATCGGTACTATCGCCCGAGACAACCGGGTATCCGTGCCATGTTGACAGCATCGCCTTCAAAGCGGCCCCGCCGAAAACAACTGCGACGTTAACACCACATTTCAACGCGTCTAAGCATGCTGAAAGTTTGTTTTCGGCATGAGAGAACGTTACATGGTAGCTCGGACGCGCGTCCGAAACCACGGTTTCTGAATCTTCGGATAGTCGTAAAACTGGACATCTGGGAAGAAGATGTCGGCGAAGTGTGAGCTCAATTTCGGAAGACCAGACGTCCCGTTTAGGCGGACTGCGGGAGTCAAGCCCAGTTTCCGTGCCATGTTCACTTGGCGTTCGATGTCGAATTTAAGCGAAGCATAAAAAGCTTCGGGATGCTCAACCATGAAAACGGTTTTAGCTATCCGGGAGATTCACTGTAGGTTGGAATCGAGCGCGGCCCGCTCTAACGCGGCCCACTCTAAAAAGACATCCGGCCTTACATCCGGGAGAAAATAAATGGGGACAGTCCCCGTTTTGAGTGGCCTTTTAGAGTGGGGGGCGGTTTCTAGGCGGATTATGGCCCAGTGTTCCCGGGGTTCAGACTTTCTTTCTGGCGTCCCTGATCGTCGAAATTGCGAGGCGCGAGCCACGCTTCGAGAGCTTTCCGGCGTTCCGGCCACTCAATGTCGAGCATCGAAAACCAGGCCGTGTCCCGATTCCGCCCTTTCACGATCTTGTGCTGACGGAAAATGCCCTCGAAAGTGAATCCCAGGCGTTCCGCCGCTCGTCTTGACCCTGTGTTGAGCGCATTGCACTTCCATTCATACCGCCGATAGCCGAGTTCCTCAAACACATGCCGGGCCAGCAGATACATGGCTTCAGTCGCGCCGCGTGTTTTCTGTAATCGCGGCGAATACAGGACGTGGCCGACTTCGATCACTCGGTCGTCCGGCTCTATCCGCATCAGCGCCGCCATTCCGACGGGCTTGCTGGAATGCTGGTCGACAATGGCGTAAGCCACCAGATCCGCTGCATTCGCTTTGCGTGCAACGCAAGACTGAAAGCCGGCATAGTCCGCGTATGGCCCTTCGGCTAAATAGTCCCAGAGCCCGTCATTCGAACTATCCCGCAGCGCCTCCCACAGATGCGGCGCGTGAATCGCGGGGTCGAGCGGTTCGAGCCGGATCCACCGGCCGCCGAGACAAATTGGTTGCGGCCGTTGAGCGGCGCGGATGGCCACTTGTTTTCCCAGAGTTGACGGTTTTGTCTCAGCAGGCATGCGGTTTGCCGTTTTAGGCGGAGGGTGCTTTAATAAAAGAGTAGCGAGTAATGCAAGTGGGCGAAAGCCCACTTTTTTATTGCGCTAGAGGCGAAAAATGCCAACGGCGGCAAACAGCGAGCTTACAGAAAGAATCACGGAATTAGGTCACGAGGCGATTGCGAACAGCGGAGTCGAGATCGCCGAGGTGCAGCTTCGTGGAGCTGGATACGCGCGCCTGCTCCGGATTTATATCGATAAACCGGGCGGCGTCACGCATGGGGATTGTGAGTTCGTCTCAGACCGCGTCAGCCAACTGCTGGATGAGCGCGACATCATGCCGGAGGGGAGTTACACACTGGAGGTGAGTTCTCTAGGTGCTGACCGCAAGTTGAAGATTCCACGCGATTACGAGCGCGTCATCGGGCAGAAGATCGCGCTGACCCTACGAGCTCCGGCAAATGGCAGAGCCTCGGTGGAAGGAAAGTTGTTGAATGTTCGGGACGATTCGCTCGATCTGGAGCTCCACCCCGGTGAAACATTCGGAGTTCCGCTCGATCAGGTTGCCAGGGCAAAGCTGAAGTTCGAGCCCTGACTTCCGGGATATCGGGCTTACCTCCTCCAGGAAGCTAAACGGCGTATCTTTGCCAACTTATTTCGGCGCCAACTTAGCTTGGCCTGGAGGCAAAATCCAGAGTTGAATCGTTTGAGAGGTAGTGAAGATGGCTTCTATTTATCAGTCCATTGAGATGTTGAGCAAAGAGAAAGGTATTGATCCGCAGATTGTCTTGGATGCGGTGAAGGATGCCATGCTGGCGGCCGCCCGCAAACATTACCGCTCACAGGAAGACCTGGTTGCCGATCTGGACGAAGATTCCGGCAACATCCAGATTTTTAGCGTTAAGCAGGTAGTCGATGCCGTGGAAGATCCTTCCCGGGAGATCAGTTTGACCGCTGCTCGTCAGTTCGATCCTCAGGCCGAAATCGGTTCCCAGGTAAGAGAGTCGAAATCTACCGACACCCTCGGTCGCATCTCCGCGCAAACCGCTAAGCAAGTCATCTTGCAGAAGGTGCGCGAGGCCGAGCGCGATAGCGTCTTCTCGGAGTTTCAAGGCCGCTATGGCGAATTGGTCAATTGCATGATCAAGCGGCTGGAAGGCCAGGATTATGTCGTCGACATGGGCAAAACCGAAGCCCGGCTGCCCAAGAAAGAGCAGTCGCGTGCCGAAAGCTTCAGCGTAGGCGACCGTGTGCGCTGTGTCATCAAAGGCGTCGAGCGCGGAAGCAAGTTTTCCGGCGTGATGGTATCGCGCTCGGCTCCAGAATTGGTCATGCGGCTTTTCGAGCAGGAAGTTCCCGAGATCTACGACAATACGGTATCCATCAAAGCTTGCGCCCGCGAAGCCGGTGAGCGGACCAAAATCGCTGTGTTCAGCCGCGATCGCGATGTGGATAGCGTGGGTGCCTGCGTCGGCATGAAAGGCATGCGCGTGCAATCGATTATCCGGGAACTCCGGGGCGAGAAGATTGACATCATCGAGTATTCCGATGACCCGGTGCTCTATGTCACCAAGGCCTTGAGCCCCGCAAAGATTTCGCGCGTTACGGTGGTCGATTCCGCGGGCAAGCATCTCGAAGTTGTTGTTGACGATCTGCAGCTCTCCCTGGCTATCGGTAAGCGCGGCCAAAATGTACGTCTGGCGGCAAAGTTGCTGGGCTGGAAAATCGACATCAAGAGCGAAGAAGAAAAGCGCCGCGAAAACGAGGCGCGCATGGATGAGCTGGTCATTTCAGGCGCGCCGGTTTCCGTTCTTCTCGATCATGGCCTTGAAGAACACATCATGGAAAAGCTGGTCGGCGCGGGTATCGGGACCGTGGAACGCCTCGGCTCTATGACTCCGGAGCAGTTGGAGTCCATTCCAGATATTCACGAAGAGACCGTCGAGCAGATTCAGGCTGCGGTTGTGTCTTTTTACGGCCAGTACGAATCCGCCGACGAGGGGAGCTCTATGGGAAACCAGGAAGAAGTTAGCGAGTCGACACTTGCGCCGGGGGTTGACGCCGACTCTCGAGAGCAGGGCAATCCGGGGCAGGAAGCTGCTGCAACCGACGCTGAGTCCATTCAGAAAAGGATCGACTCTGAGCCGGAGGAAGACTCTGCCGGCAAGATTCCCGTTAGCGGTGAACGCGATGGATCTGCCCCGGCTGGAGAAGATTTTTTCGAGAATATCGAAACCGGCGTGCTGGAACATGACCTCGCCACACACGAGAAAGCGCCGGTCGAAGAGCATGGCAAAGAGGAAGTGCTCGATCTCGGACAGGTCGAAGGGTTGTCCGGGGCTCCATCTTCATTAAAGCCAGGCATGGAGCCGGGCGATCCGGCCGAAAAAGAAGAAATCTGATACGATCTCTAAGATAGCGGGTTTTCGTCGATAGCGGTCCTTCGCCGGTCTCCACTCTACAAATCCTGTTTAGCGTAAGGAGTTATATAGCTGTCTCTTCCTATGAAGAAAATTAGAATCAACGAGTTGGCTCGAGAACTGGAGGTGAAGCCCGGCCTGATCCTCGATTTATTGCCCGATCTAGGTGTAAGCGAAAAGAAGACCCACTCGAGTTCGATCGACGAAGATACAGCTATAGCTTTGAAAGACCGCCTCGCGGAGACAGGTAGCCTCGGAAGTCATCCAAACGATTCGAATGGCTTTCAGCATGATGAGGCGGATGCAGATGAGAGAGGCAGCGATGTTCACGATAGACCGGGCTCGTCTGCTGCCACCGAGGCAGTATCCGGAAACGCTGCTAAGCACCAAGATTGGCAGAAGGCGTCGAACACCGAAAATGTAAGTACCGGAGGCGAAGCGCTTTCTGCTGGAGCCTCCGTCGCGAGTCCGGCATCTCAACCCTCCGGCCCGGTACCCGCTTCCCGGACGCCTCCGAAGGAAGCATCACAACCGGCGGTAACAACTCGTCCGGCTGCTATTCCATTGCCGGTATCAAAGGCCGCCACGCAAGCTGCTCCAACGGAGACTAAGCCGGGAGGCGCTGAAATTCCATCTGCTGCTCCAGAGCGGTCAGGCCCAAGGTTTCAACCTCTGCGGCCACCTCTGGGGCGTGGAGGCGCCATCCAGCCGCCTTTATCACCTGCTGCCTCGTCACCTCCTGCCTCTGGTTCGAGCTCTGTTCCGGCGGCGGGTGTGCCGTCCCGGAACGTAGCTGTTCCGGCCCGGCCTCTGCCCCAGGCGCCGCCTCGGGAAGGCGGTTCGCAAGGTCCGCGGCAGCCCTTGCCGCCAGCGTCTGAAACTCGTGCGGCGTTGGGACCACGTCAGCCTCTGCCTGCTTCCCCTTCTCCTGCGCAAACCACCGCATCTGCTGCGTCGGCACCCAGCGGAAGCGACCCGGCAACGCGAGTCTTGCCCGGCTCGAACTTGCCTGGCGCACACCCGGCAGGCGGGCACACTGCCCCTCGCCCGTCGGTGCCAGCGGCTCCCATTCCGGCCCCTCCCGCTCCACCCCAAGCATCGACTCCCGGCACTCCTGTTCAACCGCGTCCGGCTGCTCCCCGGGTTCCGGTGTCTCCTCAGCGGCCCGTTCCTCCTACTCACGTGGTTGCCCCAGGTGCGGCGGTCGGCCCAACGTCCGGCCCGGGTTCCGGGGCCAACATACCGGGTGCCCCCATCCCGGCACGTCCAGCTGCCTCTCGTCCGGGATTGACGCCCGGAGCCCCGATCGCTCCGCGGCCTGCGGGTACGCGGCCGCCTTTGGCCGGACAGCCTTCGGCTAGGCCGATAGTTCCGCCGCGCCCCGACATGGTGCAGCGATTGAAACAACAAGGCGGTCCTGGTCGTCCCGCACAAGCTTTCGGGGCATCCGGGCAGCCCAATTTCGCTAGCGCTACTCCGGCCACTCCTCGCCCGGCCGCACCGTCGCCACGGCCTCCTTCGCCGGGTCAACCGATTTTCCGGGGTCCTATTCGTCCCGGACAGCCAATGACTCGAGGTCCAGGGGGACCAGCCGGACCAGGATTTCCCGCTGGCCCTCGCCGCCCGGGCATGCGGCCCATGCACCCCACCTCGCTGCGTCCGGAATCGGCTACTCCCATGCCGACCGAGCAGCGTCGGCATCAAGGGAAACCTGCAGGCCGGCCTGGTCCGCGGAAACGCGAGGATCGGGAAGAAGGGAACCAAAGGCTCCGCACCATTAAGCGCCAGGTGGCTGCTCCGCCTCCGCCTATTGATCGCGAAATCACCATCGCTGAAGGCGTCACAGTTAAGGAACTCTCCGAGAAGCTCAATGTAAAGGCCAATCTGGTGATTAAGAAGCTGGTGGAGAAGAAGATTTTCGCCACCATTAACCAGACTCTGGACGCAAAACTAGCTGAGGATTTGGCGCGCGAATTTGGCGCATCGACAAATCAGGTTACCTTCGAGGAAGAGTCCACTCAGGATCTGGAACTCGCCGATGAAGCTAAGGACATGGTCCGGCGCGCACCCGTGGTCACTATCATGGGTCATGTCGATCACGGTAAGACCTCGCTGCTAGATGCAATTCGGGACACTAACGTCGCCGGGCGCGAAGCTGGAGGAATTACACAGCACATCGGTGCGTACCGGATTGAGAAGAACGATCGCAAAATCGTTTTTATAGATACTCCCGGCCACCAGGCGTTCACTCGCATGCGCGCCCGGGGAGCTAAGGTCACCGATATCGTCGTGCTGGTTGTTTCGGCCGACGATGGCGTGATGCCTCAAACCCTGGAGGCGATCGATCATGCCAAGGCCGCCGGGGTTCCGATGATCGTCGCCATCAACAAGATGGATAAACCCGGCGCTCAGCCCGATCGAGTTAAGCAGCAGCTCTCCGATCGCGGACTGCTTGCGGAAGACTGGGGCGGCGATGTTGTCATGACTCCGGTTTCAGCTAAGACCGGAGAAAACCTCGATCTGCTGCTCGAGATGATCCTCCTGGTTGCGGATATTCAAGACCTGAAAGCCAATCCGGGGCGTCCCGCGCTTGGAACGGTTCTCGAAGCGAAACTCGATCGAGGTCGCGGACCCGTGGCCACCATGCTGGTGCGAAACGGCACGTTCCGTGTGGGCGAACAGTTCATCTGCGGAGCGCTATTCAGCAAGGTTCGCGCGATGTTCGACGACCGTGGCAATCCGGTGAGGGAAGCCGAACCGTCCATGCCCGTGGAAGTCATTGGTCTCGAAAGCCTTCCCGAAGTGGGCGACAGCTTCCAGGTCGTTTCTGATACTTCGAAGGCCAAGCAAATTGTTATCTATCGGGAAGCCAAAGCGCGTGATGCGGCCATGGCTAAGGGTGCCCGTGTGGCGACGCTTGCCTCTTTGAACCAGCAATTCAAGGAAGGTGACCTCAAAGACCTCAATATCATCATCAAGGCTGACGTGGGCGGCACTGCCGAGGTGCTCTCAGATACACTTCAACAGCTTTCAAATGAGAAGGTTCGGGTTCGTGCTCTGCGGACCGGCGTCGGCGCCATAACCGAGGACGATGTCCTGCTGGCATCCGCCTCCGAAGCGCTCATCATCGGCTTCAACGTGAAGGCGGAAAAGAATGCCCAATCTACAGCCGAACAGCAGAAGGTGGATCTGCGGCTCCACACCATCATTTATGAACTGATCGCCGAAGTGCAGCAGGCCATGACCGGGCTGCTCGAGCCGATCTACAAAGAAACTGTCCAAGGCCATGCCGATGTTCGCGAAACGTTCCGGATCACCAAGGTGGGCACGGTTGCCGGTTGTTTCGTTACGGACGGGACTATTCGCCGTGAGAACCAGATTCGGATTGTGCGTGGCGGCGAGGTGATTCATACTGGCCGCATCGAGGCTCTGAAACGCTTCAAGAACGATGCCGGCGAAGTGAAAAATGGGCTTGAGTGCGGTATCTCGATCGCTAACTTCAACAACGTCAATGTTGGGGACAGGCTGGAAACGTTCATAACCGAACGCATTGCTGCGCAACTGCCCGTGCCGCAGACGCAGTAAGTAATCATGCCCGTCGTGGGAGTGCTCACGCTAGAGATTTTCGTCGAGCACTCCCATTCCCTGAAAGACAAGCGGCAAGTAGTTAAGAGCTTGAAAGACCGTCTGCGCGACCGTTTTAACGTCTCTGTTTCCGAGATAGACCACCTGGAATCCCGGCGGCATTCGGCCATTGGCGTTGCAACTGTTTCCAACGATCGAGTATTCGCCGGAAAGGTCCTCCAGGCAGCTGAAAATCAAGCCGCCGATCTGCTAGGCGGAGCCCTGCTCTCCAGCGGCATCGAATGGCTGTGAAGCCTCTCTTGAAATTGGTCAGTAGGACTAATGAGGCTGATCTCCCGAGGTGTGGCGCATTTTGTATCCGCTTCCCGTATATAACGCGGACGTTCTCTAACGGAAACTGAACGTGGGAGGCTGCTCCTTCGATCTTGAAACCAATTCATCTGTAAGTTGTATTACTTGATAAGCTCAGAAAATGGAGAAAATGGGGTCTGTCCCCATTTATATTGTTGATTCTATTCAGTCGCGTAAGTACGGAGAGCTCCTTTTGACTGGTTTAGCTTCTGTTTGTGCCCCGTCCAACGCAGAACCGGAAGGCGGCGCAACAAAAAGAGCGGAATCCAATGGCTCGAGAGCAAACTATTTGCCTTCCTTCGGAAAAATCTGAACATACTGGCCTTAATAGAATCAATACTTTAAACGGGGTCTGTCCCCTTTTCGCCGTCTTTAGGGCATTTTCCAAGAGGTTGAGTTGACAAGAACTACACGGCATGCTACTTTTCTAGCAGAGTGCTAAAAGGCCAGCAGTTAAAGCTAAGCCGTCGAGAGCGACAGATCATGGACGTTCTCTACCGCATGGGAAAGGCAACCGCGGCAGAGATTCGCTCCGCAATTCCCGATGCGCCGAGTTACTCGGCGATACGAGCGACCTTGCGAATTTTGGAGTCCAAGAGCCATGTTCTGCATGAAGAGAAGGATTTGCGCTATGTCTTCATGCCCGTTGTCGCGCGAGAGAAGGCCCAGCGTTCGGCGCTTCGCCATCTCCTCGATACATTTTTTGAAGGTTCTACCGAGCAGGCCGTCGCCACGCTGCTGAATGCTTCCGATCGCGACCTCTCACAAGCAGAGCTGGACCGCCTGGCTGAGCTAATCGAAAAAGCACGGCAGGCGGGACGCTAATGCTGTGGCTGCTGCTAGATTTCTTCCTGCACTCGTTCGCGATTCTAGCGATTACCGAGGGACTGTGCCGGATGGCTGGCAGCTTAATGCCCGCGGCCCGGTACCGGTTGCGGCTAACCGGCCTGATGTTGCTTCTTCTGTCTCCCTTGTTGGCAATCCTTGTCCCTGACTTTGGTTTGTCAATTTTTCTAAGGGAATCCTGGTCGAGCACCATCAGCTTCGAGACCCGCGTTCTGCAACAAGGCTTCACCGGCAGCGGCTTCACAGCCTCGTTATGGCCAGCATGGTTGTGGCTGGCGGGAGTGGTGCTATCGTTAGCCCCGCTAGCGGTGGGCTACGCGAGAATTTGCTGGATAGCTAAGCGGGCCACTTCCGTTAGCCATCCCGAGTGCACCCGGTCGCTCGACGATCTAAAAGCGAGACTTCGACTTAGAGCAAGCCCCCAGCTCTTGAAAACTAACCAGGTGGTGGTGCCGCCTGTTTACGGATGCTGGCGCAAACGCATCATTTTGCCAGCCGATTGCGAGGAATGGCCGGTCCTGACCAAGCGCAGCGTCTTGGCGCATGAACTCGCGCATCTTAAGCGGCGCGATCTCGAGAGGCGCAGATGTTCGCGTCTGTCGTTGCGTCTCTCTGGTGGTTCCAGCCCTTGCTGGCCCTCACCCGGAAACGTATGGGGCAAGATAGTGAACTGGCTTGCGATCTGCTCGTCTTGCAGTGCGGAGTGCGGGCTTCTGATTACGCCAGCGACCTGGTGCGGATAGCGCAAGGTTTTCAGGGCTCACAACTTGCTTTCCCGTTAGTCATCGGCACCGGAGCCATAGGCACGGCAGCCATAGGAATGCTGCGTCCGGGTAATCTCGAAACCCGGATTCGTGCTTTGCTGAAATTTCCTCCCCCACAGAGTTCGCGCCGCATTCCTCTTCTCTGCGCAACCCTACTGACAATGCTGACTTTGGCTGCGTCCACCGTCAGCGTAAACCATCAATACAACACCAGATCCATAGGAGCAAGCATGATGAAACGAATTCTACCCGGAACATTGTTAGCGGCTGCCGGACTATCGGCCGGTGCCGTCAGCGGACCCCCGAACGCGCAGTTCGGCAGCAGTCAGGCGAAACTCGTTGCCGCCAAAAGCGATAACGGGAAACCGGTGCACGTCGATAGCAATGTCCAGCGGAACAAGCTGGTGAAGCAGGTGCCTCCTGTTTATCCAGTCGAAGCCAAGAAAGCCGGAATTCAGGGGAGCGTAGTTTTAGAGATGTTGGTCTCCAAACAGGGCATTCCGGAAGATATAAAGGTCCGCACTTCGCCTTCAGAGGACTTGGCCCAGTCAGCGACCGACGCCGTCGGCCAGTGGCGGTACGCTCCGACTTTACTGAACGGAAACCCGATCGCGGTCGAAACTGAAGTAACAGTGACTTATCGCTTAGCTCGCTAGGTTGCTTTGGGGCGAGACGCGGGCTAGGCCGTCCGTAATTAGAACCAATGACTTAAATCTTGTCTCTGTCCCGATTTTAATCTCCCTAGTCGCGTCGAAACCGAGCGTGGGAAGCTGCTCCTCCGCCCTCGATCTTGAACCTACTGAATGTGTAATGTATATTACCTTGAATATCAAAAAATGGGGTCTGTCCCCATTTATCTTACTGATTCTATTCAGTCGTGCCAGCAAGGAGAGCTCCTTCTGGCTGGTTTCGCTTCTATTTCTGCCCCGTCCAACGCAGAACCGGCAGGCGTCGCAACAAAGAGCGGAATCCAATGGCTTGAGAGCAAATTATTTGCTTGCCTTCGGAAAAATCTGGACATACTGGCCTCAATAGAATCAATACTTTAAACGGGGTCTGTCCCCATTTTTCGTAGAAACCGAAGCAGACGGTCGACTGTCAGTTCAGGCTGATCGGTTGTCAGGACATGCCCGGCCTTCGGAATCAATTCGAACTGCGCGTTCGGAATTCGGGCTGCGACGATGCGTCCGTTTTGCGGCGGCAGCAGGTGGTCCTCGTCTCCATGGAGAACCAGCGTAGGCATACGGAGGTAGGGCAGCCGGAGGTAAGAACTCCAGAGTAAAATGCCGGCGAGTTGCGCGACCACTCCCTTCATGTTCCAGGCGCAATCGCAACGGATGCGGATGTCTTCTTCGATCCGTTCATCGGGCGTATCTGCGGCATAGAGCATGTGGCGCAGGCTGCGTTCACGCGCGATCCGGTCGGTCATCTTGAACCATGCGAATCCGGGTCCGCGTCCGAAACGAGGCCAGCGGCTGAACACTCCGCTGTGGCTGGTGCAACCCAACGTAAGGCTCCGCACTTTTGACGGGTAGCGCAACGCGATCTCCTGCGCGATCATGCCACCCATTGAGGCACCCACAATGTGCGCCGAATCGTGACCGGCAGCTTCTAAAACCGCCAGTGCGTCGTCCGCCATCGTCGCCATCGAATATGGTCCCCGGGGAACGTCGCTGCGCCCGGCGCCCCGGTTGTCAAAGGTAATCGTGCGGTACGAACCCACCAAATGCGGCAGGACGCGAAACCACATTTCGTGGGTGAAACTCAACCCCATAATCATGAGCATGGGTTCGCCGGCACCGGATGCCTCCCAATAAATGCGGGTTCCCGCGCGGTCAACAAATGCCACGAACTTGGCTCCAATCCACAACACCCCTATATGTATGGGTTAGGCCGATTATAGGCCCAACCCTCAGTGGCCATATTTCTTTACACATCCCGGCGCTCTCTATTACTATGGAAGCACCCCCCGAGATGGCCCGGAAAAAGGTACTGTTCTCTTGCTGAAACTGAAGCGCGTTGAAATTCAAGGCTTTAAATCGTTCTACGATCGGACGGAGATGAAATTTAACGGCAGCGGTATTGCTGCCGTTGTGGGCCCGAACGGCTGCGGGAAATCAAACCTCAGTGACGCCATTAGCTGGGTGTTGGGAGAACAATCGGCAAAGAGCCTGCGTGGAGCCCGGATGGAAGATGTCATCTTCGCCGGCACCCGGGAAAAGAAGGCTCTTGGAATGGCCTCTGTGACTATGACGCTGGTACCGGACGAATCGGTGCTTGCTGCGTCGCTTCTCCCCGCGAATCCCGCCGTCGAGATCCGCAAAGCCGCGGACGAATCAGCCGAGGCGGAAAACCCGGGCACTGACGAGCCTCCGGAGAAGCTTCCCTCTGTGACGCCCCCGCCATCGGGCGCTAACAAGACGGCGCAAAAAACGGGTGAAGTCACGATTACCAGACGGCTCTACCGCTCAGGCGAAAGCGAATATCTGATCAATGGCAAGCTCGCCCGTCTTCGCGATATTCAAGACCTGTTCATGGGTACGGGCTTGGGGCCGGAAAGCTACGCCATTATTGAGCAGGGCCGGATTGGACAGATTCTAAGCAACAAGCCCCAAGATCGCCGCAATGTCATCGAAGAAGCCGCCGGCATCACGAAATTCCGGACCCGGAAGCGGCTGGCTGAAGCAAAGCTCGAGAGTGCCAAACAGAATCTGTCGCGCGTCTTCGACATTCTCGAAGAGGTGAACAGGCAGGTAAATTCCCTGCGCCGGCAGGCCGCGAAGACCAAGCGATATGGCGAACTGAGGACCGAGGCCGTTGCTTATCTGAAGGGCGTTCTTTCCGCGCGCTTCAAAGTGCTGGAGCGCCAGATGGCGGAATTAGTCATCGAACTGAATCTGCAGACGAGCGAATTGCAAAACGGGCAGACCGCCATTCAAGGTCACGAGACCGAGCAGACGGGAGTGCTTGAACGTTCCTACGCGGTGGAGCAGGCACTAACAGCCGCCCGGAAACAGCTGGCCGATCTGCATGTCGAAGCGGAGCGTGCGCGCAGCAAGCGGGAGTATCAAGTGCGCCAAATCGACGGGTTCGAAAAGCGGCTGGCCTCCGGTGTTGGTGAAGCGCAAACGCTGGAGCGGCAGGAGCTGGAACGCGCCGCCGAGCTCGAAGGTCAAACCGCTGAACTGGAAGCGCTCGACTCCGAACTGGGCGGTTCCCGGGAGGAGTTAGATGCGCGGGCAGCCGAGCGGCAGCACGCTCAGGTGGAACTCTCGGAGCAGGAAAGAAGCCTCGAAGCGGTACGCCAGAATGTTCTGCGCCTGCTGGGTGAATCGTCCTCGTTGAAAAACCGCATCATCCAGGTTGAGACGCAGGCCGCCTCTGCGGATCGCGAAACCGTGCGCGCCCAGTCTGAGGAACAGCAGTCACTCAGCGACCTTGGCCGGATCGAGAAAATTAAGGCCGAAATTTCTTCGCGCTTGCAATCACGCCAGACCGAGCTGCTTTCGATTACCGATCAGCGAAAGGACGTGGAAAGCGAACTGCAAACCACTCGCGGCGCGCTGGGAGAAACCCGGCAGATGCTCGATCGCGCTCGGAATGAGCACTCACGGCTGAAGGCGCGCAAGGAATCGCTCGAAGACATCATCCAGCATCGCAGTTACACCACCGAAACGGTCAAGCGCTTATTCACCGCAGTCGAAAAGAACAAAGCCGGTGAGTTCCGGCCCATCGGTGTACTGGCGGACTTCCTGGAAGTGACCGACCCCCAGTTGGAAAAAGCGGCGGAAGAGTTCCTGCATGAAGAACTGGAATACGTAGTCGTCCGGAACTGGGCGGAGGCGGAAAGCGGCGTCGAGTTGATGCGCACCGATCTGGAGGGCCGCGCCACTTTCCTGGTGGAGGAAGAGAGCGAAGCGAGTACCAGCGCTGCTTTGCCGCTGCCGGATTTATCTGCTGAAACGGCTATCCGGCTGACTGCCGCGCTGCGCATGACCAATGGCTTAACTGGGATGCCGATGCAGTTCATGCATCGCATTGCTCATTCTTATGTTGTTAACGATCGAGCTTCGGCGCAGCGTCTTGCCGGAGAGTTTCCGCACTGCTGGTTTCTCACGCGCGACGGCGTTAACTATCATGGGCGCGCCATCAGCGGCGGCAAGAAATCCGGCGCCGGTCCGTTGGCTCTAAAGCGCGAGCTGCGGGAACTCGCGGCGGCGGAACGGGTCAGCCGCGGCGAGATGGAAGCGGCAGCCGGAAATCTCGCATCACTGGAACACAACCTGGCCAGGCTTCAGGAGCAGTTGGAAGGTTTGCGCGGAAAGCAGCAGTCCGAGGAAAAAGACGTCTTAGCCCTCGACCACGAAAGCAGAAAGCTGGGCGAAGAGTTTGGACGCGTGCAATCCAGGCTGTCGCACGCGCGTCTGGAATTGGACCGGCTGGGACGCGATCGGGGCCGGGTGGAAGACAGCTTGGGACGCGATCGCGAAGCCTTGCAGCGGGCGGAGATGGCTCGATCGGAACAGGAAGCGGCGCTCGAGATGGCCCGCGAAACGCTCTCCGGATTGCAAGCCGCCGTTGCTGAGGCGACTGAAGCACATTCAACTCTGCGCGCCAGTCTGGCGAGCGTCGAAGAGCGCCGCCGCTCGGCAGCCGCGCATCAGGGCCGGTTGCGGACCCAGGTGCAAGATCTCGCCAGCCGGCGATCGCATCTGCTGCACGAATCGGAGCGCCTGGCAACGGATCGAGCCAACTTGCTGGAGAACAACACGGAACTGGAAGTCCGGATCGCGGAGCTGGCGCAATCGGTCTCGGGCTGGGATACGCAAGTAGCGGGCCTGGCGGAGAACGAAGAACAGCTGCGTGTCCGCCTGGCGGCTCTTGACGAGGAACTGAAACGCTTCCGGGCCCAGGCCCAGACCGCTCAGGAGAAAAAGAGCCAGAGCCAAGTGGATCTGGCCCGCGCCGAATCCGATCTGCATCACCTTACCGATACCAGTCTCAAGGAACTGAATATCCCGCTTGCGGAATTGGCAGGCGAATCGGAGACCATACCCGGCGACGAGGAAGTGGCTCAGCTGGCAGCGAAGTATGACGACGTACGCCGCAAGATCGAAGCGCTCGGGCCTGTTAATCCTCAAGCCCTGGAAGAGTTTGAAGAGTCGCAACAGCGCCAGGACTTCCTGAATGCTCAACGGCAAGATCTGCTCGACTCTATCCGCGACACTGAGAAGGCGATCGGCGAAATCGATGGAGAGTCGCGGAAACGTTTCGGCGAAGCCTTCACCGCCATAAATGCCAACTTCCGCGAGATGTTCAAGCTTCTGTTCGGCGGCGGCATGGGCGAAATGAGATTGACCGACGAAGAGAATCTGGCCGAATCGGGAATCGAGATTGTCGCTTCGCCTCCCGGTAAAAGGCTGCAGAGCGTTCTGCTGCTGTCTGGTGGAGAGAAGTCGCTGACCGCGATGGCTCTGCTGATGGCGGTCTTTCAATTTACGCCCAGCCCGTTCTGTGTTCTCGACGAAGTGGATGCTCCCCTAGACGAACCAAACACCGAGCGGCTTACCCGGCTGTTGCGCGAGATGGCCGGCCAGACGCAATTCATAGTGATTACCCACTCCAAGCGCACCATGGAGGCGGCCCACTCACTCTATGGCGTCACGATGCAGGAACCGGGAGTCTCGAAGCTTGTATCGGTGAAATTCGACAATGGCGCTGAAACCAGAGCGAACGCCAAAGCAGCCGCCGCCGGCAGCACAATGGAAGAGCGGGAGCCGGTGCTGGCGTAGGCTTTCGGTCGATTGTCCTAATCCCCAGCGCCATGCCCGCGTGCAGATTGCTTCTGCTTCCGGATTGCCGCGCCCTGCGCGTCTTCTATGACTCGCCTGATCATCCGCTGGCGGTTATCCGAATCAGTTGTCCGGAGACGCGCCAGCCAGTGGCTCAGTTGGAGTGCCGAAGCGCCCAACGCAACTGCGCTGCCAAAGCCGAAGATCAACCGGCTGCCGACATAGCCTGCGCCGATTTGCATGCAAGGCCACCTCCAGAATCGGGTTAAGGCGATGTTACTTGTAATTACCTCTGGAGTCAAGGATAAAGTGGACGAATTGGAGCGCTTTCCGGGTTTAATTCTAAGTAGTGAGCGGAAATACAGAAGGATATTGGCTCAAACCAGATTGTAAGTCGAAGCCGGTCTTGTAACCTGTAGAGAACAATGTCTTTCTCTCGTTCTCTGGGATTTTGTCTCTTACTCTCCGTTCTGCCGCCAGGCAATGCTGCTTTCGGCCAAACGTCGGCGGAGGATAAGAATTTTAACAGCTGGTTCAATTATTTCGGCGACCACCAGGTGTCGCGCCGCTGGGGCGTGCATTTAGAAACTCAGGTCCGGCGGGCCAGGGGTGTGCTCAGCTGGCAACAACTCCTTTTGCGGCCGGCCGTCAATTTTACAATCAACAAGCATGTGTTCCTAACCGCCGGTTACACATTCCTTTATACGTGGCCCTATGGCGACTTTCCGCGGCCCTTTAAGGTTCCTGAAAACGCCTTGTTTGAGCAGATCGTTTTTAAGCACAAGCTTGGAAGGGTTGGCATCCAGCACCGGCTCCGTGAGGAACAGCGTTTCATTGGCCAATTCAACGCGGCGAATGCCGATATCGAGGGTTGGCAAAGCAGGCATCGCTTCCGGTACTTTCTGCGGGCGGACGTTCCTCTTGGGAGTGGGCCTGAGAGTCGATTTGGCCTGGCTTTCTACAACGAATTTTTCGTGCAGTTTGGAGCCAACCACGGATCTAACATCCTCGATCAAAACCGTACTTACGGCGCTTTTACTTACAAACTCTCGAAGAATAACCGGTTTGAAGCAGGATATATGTATCAACACATTCCCCTGCGCAATGGATTCATCGTCGAGCACAACCACAACCTGCAGTTCGCCCTGTTTTCGAGCTCACCCTTCCGGCACATAAAGTGAGTCCACGAAGCAAAGGCGTTCGCTGTATCACCAAGTTTGAGGCAACCGGCAATCCGGCTATTGCTCACCGAGTCTGCGAACTATCGCATATTCCTGCTCTGCTGCAGCGGACTGGCCGGTCTTGCGGTAGAGTTGGGCCAAGTGATAGTGCGCCTGGCGTAAACCCGGTTGAAGGCGAATCGCCTCTCGATACTGCTCGATCGCTGCCGCCGAATCGCTTCGCTGCTGCTTCACCAGCCCGAGCTGGTAGTGGGCTTCTGCGAAAGACGGCGCTAACGTGACCGCGCGTTCCAGATAAACTTCCGCTGATTGGGGCGGGGCCTCATTTTCGCCGGGGGAAGCACGCAGGCTCATAGCGTAGTAGAAATTCGCCGCCGGATTGTTCGGATAGATCGTCACAAAGTGCTGCAGGCGTCTTGACACCTCGCTGGCGAGCGAAGGCGCGACGCCGGGCATCTTGCCCAGGAATTCGAGTGCGCGTGCATCCGCCGGATCCAGATCGACTGCGCGGCACAGCGTCTCAACCGCCTGCGGATAGTCGCCCGCAGCGTATTGTGCAACACCAAGTCCGACCTGAATCCGGGCTGAGCGAGAATATCGTCCAGCGGCATACGAAAAGATTTGTTTCGCTTCTGCCGGCGCATTCGCCTTCAACAGCGCCGAGCCAAAGTAAAAAAGATTCGGTTCAGTCTCGTCGGCGCGCGCCGCGATCTGAAATTGATTGATCGCCTCCCGCCACTCCTCTGCCGATTCAGCGCATTCGCCCAGCAACCGGTGAAGCTCTGGCCGCTCACCGCGCGCCAGGAGTTCTGTTGCTATCTTCCGCGCCGCGGCCGTATCTCCAATCTGCAACTCTGCTTGCGCCAGATCGAAGGCATTGCTGTAATCGGCCGGGTTCAGCTGGTAGGCTTCCCGCAGAAACGGAACCGCAGAGCGATAGTTCTTCTCCTGAATGTACGCTTCGCCCTGGCGATGCTGCGCGGCAAAGGCGGAATCACCGGCGGCCGAACGCTGCACCAATAACAGCAAGCAACAGATGATCAGCAACCGCTCTCCCTCACCAATAGAATTTTAGAGCGAACTGAATCTGGCGTGCTCCGTTGGGATTATCCCGCGTCGCAGTGATCTGCGCGAAGTTCCTGGTATTGACGTAGTTCAGACTTCCCGGCAGAGCGAAGCTCGGAGTATTCGACAGGTTGAATGATTCTGCGCGAAATTCGAAGCGCCGCGTTTCCCCAATCGGAAATGCCTTGAACAACGAGAAGTCCAGCCGGCGATAGGATGGGCCGTACACCTGCCCCTGCCCGCCGCCTAGAGGTGAAAGGTCGCTCTGTCCCACTGCCGCAACTAACGGCGGAGTGGCAAAGGCGGCAGCGTTATAGAAGTGTTGAACGCTCTGGCCGGCATAGCGGTCCACACCCGCGACGGCGTTTGCAAAGCATCCTGTTCCAGCTCCCGTCGACGTCGCGCAGCCGATGGTCTGCGGTTGGCCGGTGCTCAGCGTCAGAATCCAGTTCAGGCTCCAGTTTCCGAGAATGGCCTGGGTGATGGCAGATGAATGCGCCAGGTACGGTTTACCGCGGCCGGCCGGCAGTTCATAAGTTCCGCTGGCGGTAAACGCATGGCGGACGTCGAAAGCTGCCGGTCCATAATCGCCGCGAATACCAATCAGTCCGGTAGCCCGGTAGCCGTTCAGTCCCCCGCCGTTTAAAGAATCTCCCGCGTCCGTCAAGGTTTTCTGGAACGAATACGAAATCAGCATGGCAAGGCCGCTGGAGTAGCGCTTTTCCAGTTTTGTCTGCAGCGCATTGTAGGAGGAAATTCCGATGCTGTCCAGATACGATGACCCGCGCGAGAAGTCCGGGAAGGGCACGTATTGCTGCGGATTGGCCGTGGTAGGAAGAAGCACGCTTTGCAGATTTGTTCCGGGGAACGTTTCCAAATGCCGCGAAACACCGCCCACGTAACTTACCGTAAGCGCACTGCTTTTCGTCAGCTGGCGCTGAATCGAGAAATTGTAATTCTCGTAATAAGGCGTCTTATAATTCAGCTGGATGCCGCGCAGAGACAGGTTGAACCCATTCACTTGCGTGGGATCGAGAGGAATGGCGGTAAGCCCGTTTTCGAGGGTTGCCAGGCTTCCGTTGCTGTAGCGTATGGGCGCCACCGGGCTCGGCGCCGGGAAGCTGAAGGAATACTGGAATGGGTAGTTGTATGCCAGGCTCGGGGATCCGCCGCGATTTTCAAATGCTCCATAGAACATGCCGAACCCAGCCCGCACTACCCATTTATCGCTGGGCCGGTAAGCGATGCCGATGCGCGGCGCGAAGTTCGTAGTCTGCACATTGGTCAAGCCGGAACCATATTGATCGGTGTACTTGAGTTGAATGCCATCTTGTGCCAGCAAGTTAGTAAAGCTGGAAGACAGGACGGGTTGATCGCGGCGCGCGGCCGGTATCAGATAAGCAGCCGTGCTCCCCGGGTTTCCAGGCACGAAGTTGGCCTGCGCGTTGTAAGTTTCACCGGTGGGACTGAACCATTCGTAGCGCACGCCGAGATTCAAAGTAAGCCGGGGATTGATCTTCCAATCGTCCTGAAAGAATCCGCCCCAGTATGAGCGCTTGGCGGCCACTCCGCCGAAATTCGAAACGCCAACGGAGTTGGAGCCGCCAGCAAAATTGGGACCGCCCACCGCCGACGGGACGGGCATCAGCAGCATCTGCGCCAGGCCGGTGCTGTTGTCGGTGACGCCGGGAGTGGAGGTGTAGCTGCCGTTAAAGGCGAAAGATCCACGCGCATTCGGAGGGGCTTTCCACGGGAATTTGATGTTCTGATATTCCACGCCTCCTTTGAAGTTATGCGAACCGTAAATCTTGGTCAGATTCTCGGTAAGTTGAATGGTGTTGCTGTAACGATCGCTAACCAGCCATTGCGCCGGGCCAAGGTGGGTCAGGTTGCCGGGCGTAATAAACGGAAGGCCGCCGTTCCCCTCGGTTTGCAGGACGCCGGGAATACCGAATTGCAGCGGGATGTTGGAAGTGTCGCTTCCGTAAGCCTGCTGCCGGATACTGTGCTCGCGATTGAAACCGGCGCGCGCTTCGTTCACCAGGCTGCTGCTGAAGGAATGCGTGTAGCTGAGAGCTGCGCCCTGAACGTCGGAGGTCTGGTCGCCATTCGCGAATCCTCCGCCATCGGCAACACTATCGAACGGTCCAGGATAGACGGCCGGCGAGTGAGCATAGCTGTACCGCAAAAAAGCTTGATCGTGTTCCGAGAAATACTGATCGAGGCGGACGTCAAAAGAGTTGCTATCGAACCGGTTGTTCCGGTTGACGCTGTAATTATTCAACAGCCCCGGCGAGGTGGGAGCCGGATAGAGACTCAGCAGCTTGATGGCGTTCGGATCGAGCCGGTTGGCCGGAAGCACGTTCCCCGCAAAGGGCTGCCTCACATACTTACCGTTGGCTAGTTGCTGGGTGGTTGCGGGATCGAAGACCGTCCCTGCCGGATAGGAGTTGCCTAGCGCGTCGGAGTAGCTGCCGGACTGCAAACGAATCAGGTCGCTGAGATCGTTGAAGCCGCTGCTGCGCGCGAGGGCAGTGGGAACCGTGGCGGTCTGTGGCGCAGCCTGCCGGATGCGTGTGCCTTCGTAGTCGCCAAACCAGAAGGTCTTGTTACGAATAATTCTCCCTCCCGCGGTGACGCCGAATTGATTCTGCCGGAAGGCCCCCTTCTGTGTGCCATTCGCGTTTTGAAAATAGTCGGCGGCATCCAGTTTGTCGTTGCGGAGAAACTCCCAGGCGCTGCCGTGCAGGCTGTTGGTGCCGGATTTTATGCTGGCATTCAAAACCGCTCCGCCGGCCCGGCCGAACTCCGCGCTGAAGTCACTGGTCTGCAGGTTGAATTCCGCAATCGCATCTACTGGAGGTTTTATGACGAAGCTGGTGCCGGCGAGAAAGTCAACGTTGCTGGTGTTGTTGTCGATGCCGTCCAGCAGGTAGTTGTTTTGTGCCGGACGCGCGCCGTTGGCCGTAAACTGTCCCGCGGCATTCTGTCCTCTGCCTTCCTGCTGGCCTTGCGTCACTCCCGGCGCCAGCCGTGCCAGAAAAGTGTAGTTACGTCCGTTCAACGGAAGATTGTTGATCTGCCGCGCCTGCACCACCTGGCCCACCGACGCGTTCTCGCTCTGCAGCGCCGCTACGGCAGCGCTTACGTCGACCGTGCTGGTCACCTGGCCGGGAGCAAGACTGAAATCGACGGCCGCTTGCTGCTGGATGTTCAAAACCACGCCGGTCTTTTTCTGGGTTTGAAAGCCCGGCGTCTGCACCTCTACTGAGTAAGTGCCGATGCGCAGCGGCGAGAAGGTATATTGCCCGCCATCCGTCGTAGTTGCTGAGCGTGACGCACCGGTGCCCTCGTTTGTCAGAGTCACGGTGGCATTGGCTACCAGGCCGCCGCTGCTGTCGCGCACGATACCCAGGATGGTTCCCGTATCCATTTGCGCGTTCGCAACAGCAAGAGAGAAAACGAGTCCCAGCAGACACTTTCGGAGACCGGTCAACGCAGACATAGGTACAGCTCCTTATGGAAGAGATCCTGGCTGATGATGCTATCACTGTCGAATAAAAGTCGTCAATGACCTACATGATGAATGGCAGCGCCACATGAGAGTATCCTCCTAAAAAGGGATGGCTCTTTCAGTGTGCGGCGGCTCTCCTAAGAAATGCCGTAAATGAGAACGAAGCGTTGAGATTCAGATACCAATAACAATTTGTGACTTACATAGAAGATTTGCGAAAGAGAAAATTGTCCGCTCTTATTGCGATTAGTTCGAAGCGATGGAAGCACAGGGAGCTTGCAGCGAAATCGCCTCAGGACGTTTCCGTCATGATCGAACTGGAGGATTGGTGCACCCTCTGTCAAATAAAACGGCGCCTTCGCTATGTAAAAGCTTCCAGAGCTTGCATCGGGCGCAATCGACGAAATTGTGGCCGTGGCCTGATTACCGGTTCGTTCAGGCGTACGTTCGTTCAGGATTTCTTGCGCATTCAGTCTCTTTGAATGCCAGCTGCCGGAGGCTATGTCCAATACGTTCAAGTTGCCGGCAGCAAGCTCAAAAACTCCGAGTTCGTGATCGCCCAAAGCTACTGCCTTGCTTGGCCAGCTGAAACGTCGAGAGCTTGGGAAAGATTTAATACTATTCAGATCGTCTATTAGTGTCGCGCCTTGTGGACCAACCTGATAGAACTTCCTTGAGACGAAAGCACTTGCTAAGGCACCGCCCGGAATACTGGGCACGTTTTTTGAATATCCTGGTCCCAAAATGCGATCTCGGATTTGCTCTGAATAATGGCTATCCTATGATCAGAATTTGGAAGGACTTCGCTGCCTCGAAATATTAACCCGGTCAGGTCCATTTCCTTTAGGACCTTTCCCGATAAATCGAGCCAAAGCAGGCTGCTGGACAATTTCCCTGTATTGAACACGGCAAGCCTACCTGATTCGTCCACAGAACCCGACCATATAGAAGTCCCGTCTTTGATCGGTATAAAGAAAGAAGATTCCGGCATTAGAGCTTTGTATTCGGGCTCAACTTCTGACGATTGTTGGGACCAAGCTAACAGCCCGTGTCTAAACCACCCGATTTCGGGGGCAACCAGTAAATCACAAGACCATGAGCGAACGGATGAGCGAGAGACGTCCCCTGCCGGAGTTCGCCCACCGTGGCTCCGCGAGACTTTCTATAGCCCTCATGAACGCCAGAATCGCAAAAGGAGCTTCGATTACCCAATCGTGAGCGGCTCTCGGCTTGCCCGCTCCGTACATGGACCGCATCAGTAGTGCAAGATTGCACGCCGCCGCCTGGATGAGTAGTTTCTTGTGGACATTCTCCATGCCGCGAACATACAGGCGGTCCATGCCGCCCGTATCAAACTGATGCGCGAAGTTACGTTCGATTTTCTCGCCGCGCTGCCGCTGCAGTCGCTTTCCCCGGCGGCCCCGAATGCGCCGCCGGTTGGCGCACACCGCTTTCTTTTCCGCCTGCTTGCCATCCCAGTTGCGCGCACCCCTGTCCGGCTCCGCAATGTAAGTTCTGACTTCCAGTTCGCTCAACCCGACTGCTACCTGGTTGCTGTGGTAACCCTTGTCGGCTACCACTTCTTGCACTCCACCGGGATGCACTGCACACTTGCTTCCTTGCGGCGGGCTTGCCGGAATCAGTTCCGCTACCGCTACCCCGGCTTCTATCACCGTCGTTTCCACCGTTGCCGTGTCGGCGGCACTGCCCCCATGCGTGGTTACCGCCACAATGGCGCCTGTCTCCATGTCCACCGCATTCTCCGCTTTGTAAGCCAGCGCCGTACGTCCGTCTTTCAGCTTCGTGATCTCCGCTGCGCCGTCGCTCGGGCTCTCCCAGTCTTCGTTGGAGGTCTTCTTTTTGCGCTTGCGGTCCATGCGCCGCAGTGCGGCCGCCTCTGGGGCATCCACCCCTTCGGCTTCGGCCAACCGCTTCAGATATGCGTTATAGCTCTCGCCCGTATCCCGGCGCACGATCGACTTCATCGCCGCATTCGCTTCCAGCGTGGTCGAATCCACTCCAATGGTCTTGCCCTTAATCAACCCTTCCCATGCCAGTTGTTCCAGAACCCAGGTGAAGATCCGTTGATGCGTCTCTTCACCGATCAACCGTCTAGTACGCGAAATCGTCACATGGTCCGGCGTGTTCTCGTCCAGCCCCAGCGAGAGAAACTGGCGCAACGTGAGCGAATCGGCCAGACGCCAGGCAATGCCTCGCTCGCTGTCCAGCCCTTCGAAGAAACCGATCATCATCACGCGAAAGTACATTCCCGGAGCCAAAGAGGGACGGCCCAGCTTGGCGTGATAAAAGGCTGCGCAGCTATCCTCGCAGAACCTGTCAAAACCAGCTTTGTCGAGAACTTCATTCAGGCGGTTGTAGAAAGGATGTCCAGGGGCCGTCGGCAACTCGCCCCCGTACCACAATGACTCCTGCCGCTCCCTCTTCTTCCGTGTGCCCATCGCCATGCATCCATCTTATAATTCACAACATTTCTGCGTAAAGATGTTTTTGCGTTTAGACACGGGCTGCTAAAACCGGAACAGAACCTAGACAAGCTGCTGCTAAAACAATTAGTATTCCTTTGCGGCCGACTAGTGTGAATAGAGCCATAAGTTGTATCTCTGCCGGCATGATAGTTGATTAGCCGCTATCAGCCAAGAAAAATCTCCGGAATGTCAACGTAAATTGAGATTGCCCGTTGTCGACTTCGCGACTATGCCGTCCACTACGAGGGCCGGATCTATCAGTTAGCCCGAGCCGGTATTCGACCGGGCCTGCGGCGTGCGAAGGTGCACACGAAGCGACCTCTCGGAGAGCTGGGCAGCTGCGCGGAGGCCTGCTGCCATCATTTCAGAGCCTGTTCCGTTATTACTAAATAAAACTTGCTAGACGGCTGCGGAACGATTATCCTCAGATTCAAGCTCGTCGTCGCTAGCAAATCAGGTTGAAGAACCTGAACACAGATCCCCGTTCCGATCCGGCGAATAGACGGCAGCATGCTGAATCAAAAGGGGTCTCTAGTGAAAAGAATTCTTCTGGCATTCGTATTTGCCACAGCCGGCTCAGCCGCGCTATTCGGACAGGCAACCGCAACCAGCACTCTGCAAGGTGTGGTCGTCGACAGTTCAGGCGCGGCCGTGCCAAAGGCTGATTTAGAACTCACTAATCCCGCCACCGGGGCCGTTCGCAAACAGCAATCGGGAGAAAGCGGCAACTATAGTTTCAATGGCCTGGCCGCCGGAACCTACGCGCTTTCGGTAAAGTCGCCTGGGTTTAAGACTGCCCTATACGACCAGATCACTTTGCAGGTGGCCACTTCTACTTCGGTCACCGCGACCCTCCAGCCGGGCGAGCAGAGCAGCGTAATCAATGTTCAGGATGCGGCTCCGCTGATAGACAGCAGTAGAACGGATGTTAGCCGTGCGATCACGCCCACCGAGGTGCAAAGCCTGCCCCTGAACGGCCGCGACTTCGCGAATCTTGCGTTTCTGGCGCCGGGCGCCAAGCCCGTGAATTCCTACGATCCCACCAAAAACCGCATTGCGGTATTCGGGATCAACGGATCGAACGGACGAAATGTAAACGTTACCGTCAATGGGGTCGACAACAAAGACAACACAGTCGGCGGCCCCGTTATGCAACTTCCCCTGAACGCCGTGCAGGAATTCAACATAAGCACTCAGCGGTTCTCCGCCGCAAACGGGCGCAGTGAAGGCGCAGCCGTCAACGTCATTACGAAATCCGGAACGAACGATTTCCACGGCTCGCTATTTCTGTTCGAACGGGACACGGTGCTGAACGCCAACGATTATTTTTCCAAGCAAAGCGATCTGCCGACCGCTCCCTACAGCCGCCAGCAGTATGGCGGATCGATTGGCGGACCGGTCAAGAAAGATTCGCTCTTCTTATTCTTCGCCATCGAACGCTTGCGAGAGCAGCAGCAGATCTCGGTTGGGGCGGACGCATTTCAGCAGTTGACGTTGGCTCAACCTTTGGGAGCCGTTGCGGCGCTCAATATACCCATTCCTTACAACGATCAGCGCTATACCGGCAGGTTGGACTGGACCATTTCGCCAACCGAACAGTTTTCCTTCACTTATAATTCGCAATCGAATAACTCGTTGAACGACCAGGCCTCCAGCAACACCGACCTTACGGAAGGCAACTTCACTACGAATGAGTTGATCCTGGCCAGCGCGACACTGAATTCCGTTCTGTCACCGCGTGCCGTAAACTCTTTCACGCTTGGCTATCAGTATTGGCATAACCTCATCGATTCGAATACCCGGCTGCCCTACGTAAGCTTTCCCGGGGGCGCATCTTTCGGCACAAACCCCAACGTTCCCCAGGAGTCCTATCAAGCCAAGTGGCAGTTTCGCGACGATTTTTCGTTTACCCGGGACAAGCACACCTTCAAAGCGGGCGTCGACTTCGTCAATCTGCCGAAACTGGGAGGTGTTTTCGGCAATTCCGTCTTGGGCTACACCTTCCTGGCTGATCCCACTGCCATTACATCTAACGCAGCGCTCTATCCACAGGGATTTGCGACGCCTGGTCTAATAGGTGCGGTTACGGCTTCCGCCGGAAACCCGTACTTCGCGACAAAAGACGCCAAGATGCTGGGCCTCTATTTCCAAGATGACTACAAGATCACAAAGAAGTTGAATCTTAGTCTGGGTATCCGTTGGGACAAAGACTTCAACCTGAATGGCGGTAACACTCAAGACCAAAGCTTGACCTACCAGTACCTGAAGGCGATTGGGAGCAATTATGCTGGTGCATTGCCGCAGAACGATAATCTGAATTTCAGCCCTCGCTTCGGGTTTGCTTATGACGTGACCGGTAGCGGCCATCATGTGATTCGTGGCGGCTACGGCATCTACTTTGGCCAGATTTTTGCGAATATCCCGCTGTTTACTCAGCAGCAGGAGAACTCGACGATCTATACCGGAACTTTGAATCTGTCGAGCAGCGGACCGGGCGACACAACTGCCAGCGTGGTGCCCAGCACCGGCGGCATCCTGCTTTCGAATTATCGATACGGGATCGATCCCTTTCCAGCAGTTCCGCAACCCGTTCCTGGATTCCTGCCTGGCGGCTCGACTGGACGGTTAGTAAATCCCGGTTACCACAATCCTTATAATCAGGAGTTCAATCTCGGCTACGCTTGGCAGATCTCTCCCAACGATGTTCTCGAGATCGAAGGCATCCACACGCTAGCGTTGCGGGAGTCGAAGAGAATCAACATCAACCCTACGCTCCCCTCAGGCATAAAGCCCTATACCGCTCAATTCAGGGCTGCGGGCGTTCCAGCCCTGGCACAGATTATCGTGGAATCGTCAGTTGGAAGATCGCGCTATGACGCTTTGAACATTTCTTACCGGCGTCGTCTGACAGACCACGTTAGCGTCAATACCAATTATGTTCGCTCCCGCGCGCTTGCGTACAACGGTAGTCCGGCCAACTTCAGCAACATCTCGCCTGACCCGAATAATCTATTCGGCTCGAGCGAATTTGGGCATACACCCAACGATGAGCCGCATCGCTGGGTTTTCAGCGGGGTCTATCAAGCACCCTGGGGATTCCAGGTTGCGCCGATTATTCAGTGGGCCACCGGCCGTCCCTACAATCCCACTCAAGGGATTAACGTGTTTGCTAACGGTAACGGAAACGGAGCTTGGCGGGCGATTGTGCCTACGGACAATCAGACTTTCTATCGAGCAACGGCCAGCCTTTCGGCTGCGCAACTTCGCGCAGGACTGGCTGACCGCTCCCTAACCACGTTGCCCTACAATCCCATTCGCGGCAATCGCTTCTTCCAAATGGACCTGCGCGTCAGCAAGATCTTCACTATTGCCGAGAAGCACCGGATCGAGTTGCTTTGCCAGATGTTCAACCTGACCAATCGCGCGAACTTTGGAACCAACTACACCACTAGTATCCGATCCGCCAACTTCGGCCAACCCAACGGATTTCTCTCAACCAGCGGATCCATCGTCCCGCACGCCTTCACCGCCGAAGTAGGATTCACCTACCGCTTTTAGCGAAAGTCCAAAAAGGGGGTCTAAAAAAAAATTGGGGTCTGTCCCCATTTATATTATTGATTTTGCTGGATTTATTGCCCCGGTAGGGCGGTTTGCCGGCGCGGCGTGGATTGGAACGCGGACAGCGCATACCCATTTCGAGGGGGTGTGACAGCTTACATTCTTTCTCGCGTTTTAGCCGCGCGCTGATCGCGAATGCTTCCGCGCCAAGTCGCTTCGAAAATCGCGGAAAAACGCCGATAAAAAGCACCAAAAAAAAGGGTCTGTCCCCATTTATATTACTGATTCTATTTGGTTTATTGCCGCGGTAGGGCGGTTTAACGGTGCGGTGTGGATTTGGGCGCTGGCAACGCACGAGGCATGTCCGCGCCGCCGCGCATGCCCTGTTCGAGAGAGTGCGACAGCTGCGATTCTTTCTCGCGTTTTAGCCGCGCGCCGGTTGCGAATGCCTCCGCGCTGCCAGCCATGTCGCCTTTCTGCCGCAGGATCTGGCCTAGTGTATTGAAGGGACCGGGCGTGCTCGAATCCAGGCGTATCGATTCCCGCAACTCCGGTATTGCACCATCCAGATCCCCGCTTTGCTTCAGCGCGATCCCCAGCATGTAGTGCGCTTCCGCATAGCCGGGCCGGATTTTCACGGCCGCGCGCATCTGCTCGATGGTGCCGGCGAAATCTCCCAATTGCCAATCGGTAATCCCCAGCGTGAAGCGCGCTTCCGCAAGCTCAGGATCGAGCCGGATGGCTTCCTGGAATTCCTTCTGCGCCGCCTCGATCTGGTCCTTCATCTTCAGCGCGATGCCGAGATCGTAGTGCGCCGCCACCGATCCAGGATCGTCGGCGATCACATTTCGAAACACGACCGCCGCCTTGTCGAAGCTGCCTTTTTTCAGGTACGCGTACCCCAGGTTGACCCGCGCCTGCGAATTCTTGGGATTGCGCTTTAAGATGCTTTCGAGTTCCGCAATCGCACGGTCGGCCTGTCGCGTTTCAGTCAGGGCAGTGGCGTATTGACTACGGAAATCGTCATTAGCTGGCTGAAGCTTTACCGCCCTTTCGTAGGCGGCGGTGGCTGCGGCCAAGTCACGGCTGCCCTGCAAAGCCTGCCCAAAAGCATTCCATGTCTCGGCGCTACCGTCGTTCAGTTGCGCGGCCCTCCTAAGCTGTTTCGCGGCATCCTCGTAGTTTCCAGCTTCCAGGTAAGCGGAGCCAAGCCGGTAGCGGTAATCGAAAACATTCGGAGCCAGCCGCACCGCCTCAGCCAGTTCCGAGGCCGCTGCCACACGCAATTCCTGCAGCCATAGCGCGACTCCGAGATGGTAGTGCGCCGCTGCCAGCCTAGGATTCCTGCTGACCGCCTTGCGAAAGTGCTGAATTCCCTCGTCAGGCTTCCCCAGCGCGGTGAAGAGAAATCCAATTTTGTCTTCCGATTCCGCGGACGCGGCTTTCAGTTTTGCGGCCTGGGCCAGCGTGTTCAGCGCTGCTGCAGAATCTCCACCGCGAGCCTGCGCTTCCGCCTTGGCTGCTAAATCTCCTGCGACGTCTCCCAACAGCAATGCAGCGAAAAAAACCAGAACAATCAACGGGCCACTACCTCAACCGCTATAGCTGCCGAACCATATGATCGGGGCACGAGAGTTGAATCAACTCGTACACACGTCGAGGCAGATCGAGACCGTGCTCCGCAAGCAGCGGAACCACAGAATACAGCCGCTCCTGCAGATGGCGCTGCGGGTAAATCAGATTGATCAGGAAATCGGCGTCCGCCCCGGCGTGCTGGTCGCGCCGCATGGTCTCCCGCGCTGTCTTGGCGCTGATCTTATCCACCTGATACCCGATTTTAGCCATCGATTTATCTGTCGCCGCCGCAAGCGTCGGATCGAACTTCAGCAGCTTCTCCCTAAGGTCGCCCATGGCGTTCTTCAAAGTGGAGCGCAAGGCCGTCAGATCGCCCCGCAAGTCCACTGGCACCAGTTTACCGGCTATTGCCGACCTAACCCTATCTTGCGAAGTAAACAGATCCTCAACATGCAGCCGGTAGCGATCAAGCAGTTTAACGGCGCGGTCATCGAGCAAAGTAAAAGAATTACGCGGATAGATCACCGGCATGCGCCCCAGCAAACGCTCGTAAAGCACTTGGCTCTGGGCCATGTATGCAACTTCCGCAGGGCCGCCAACGTAGCTGACCGTTGGCAGCAGGTAATCTTGCATCACCGGCCGCAACAGTGCGTTGGGCGAAATCTGCTCACCCATCAACTCCAATTCGCCGCTTGAATAGCTGCGATCTTTCGCGCTGAACTGGCCGTCACGAAACTTGATCGGACTGCGGCGTTCATTCTCCAGCAGAAAGAGGAGCGATGCGTTCTGGTCAACGTGTACCTGAGCGTGGTAACCGGCTTGTTCCAATTCAGTGCCGCGCTCGCGAACGGCAGCGGTCAACTCTGAGTTGCGGCGTACAACCTCTCCCAGAAGCGGCGCGGCTAGTGACCTGATTCCCGGCTGCAAAGGATCCAGAAACACCAGATCGAACCCGCCCAGGACTTCCTTCAGAAAGCCATGGAAAGATCGGCTGAACGTGGTGCTGGCGCCATAGTGTTTGCGAACCAGTTCCAGGACATCCGCCGCAAACGGCAGTTCCCCTAGTGCCTGCTGAACCGCATCCATGGAAAAGTCATCGATCGCAACCGTTCCCACTGGGACGTTTTGTAAGCTCGATGCCTTCACCGAAATCCGTGAAGGGGATGCGTTGTGGTCATAGACCCAGGCGTGATTTACTTCCGCCAAATCATGATCTTCCGTTGCCAGCCAGAAGACCGGAACCGCCGGAACGCCGCTGCTCTCCAATTGTTTAGCAATCTTTACCGCAGTCAGAGCCTTGAAGATGGTGTAGACAGGGCCGGAGAGCAGGCCTACCTGCTGCCCTGTTACAACGGCCACCGTACCCGGTTCTGCCAACTGCTTCAGCGCTTTGCTGTCTGGGTTCTGCGAGCGCAGGGCCGATACAATCTGAGCCCGCCGCTCCTCCGGAAACTCGAGATTGCGTGAAAATTCAGTTAAGCCGTCGAGATCGGAAAAATGCCGTGGGTAATAGCGGCTAACCCGCTCATAACTGTAAAGATAATCTCCATAGAGCTTGCTGATACCGGGGATGTTGGTCTGGTAGACGCAAGAAGGCTCCATAGATTGGGTCGCAGTAAGCAGATGATTGCCTCATCTTGAAAGTTACTAAACTTTGGTTCAACTGCCCTATGGCCAGCCATGCACAATAGAAATAGTCACCGGAAACTAGAAACATGGACGAACAGGAATTTCAAACCCAGGCGGAGCGCTCGATGCAAGCCGTGTACCGGAAGCTGGCAGCCGCATCCGACCGCTACGACATAGAAGCGGATTTCAATGCCGGCGCGCTGGCTATCGAGTTTGAAGAGCCGAAGGGCAAATTCGTGGTGAGCCCCAACACCCCGGTGCGCCAAATCTGGGTCTCCGCGCATTCCAAAAGCTTTAAGTTGGGTTGGGATGCCGCACGGTTGGCGTTTGTGCTGCCGGAAACAGGCGAGAGCTTGGAACAGATGCTGTCATCCGCCATCAGCAAACAAATTGGCGAAGAGGTCTCCCTCTAACCCGTCGTGCCTGGCGTTTACATCTCTTATCCGTTTTGTAATCAGAAGTGCAGCTTCTGCAACTTCGCGTCTTCCGTTGGTTCGGCAAGTGCTCGTGCGGATTATCACTCCGCGCTGTGCCTGGAAATTTTAAAGCACCGCTGGGAATGGCAGCCCGAGACCCTTTACCTGGGAGGCGGCACCCCAAGCTTGCTGGAGATCGATGCGCTGGCGCAAATTTTGGGCCACGTACCGCGCGCTGCTCTTATCGAAAGTACGATGGAGTGCGCTCCCGGAACCATAACCCGGGATCGAGTTCGCGGTTGGCGCGGCTTGGGGCTCGATCGCGTCAGCCTCGGCGTGCAGTCATTTGCCGAGCTGGAACTGCGCCGCACGGGGCGGAATCACACAGCTGAAACCGTCAGGCAAGATGTCGAGATGTTGCGCGCTGAAGGCATCCGGAACATCAACATCGACCTGATAGCCGGCCTTCCCTATCAGACTCTCGAATCCTGGAACGATTCGCTTAATTCAATCGAAAGCCTTGACGCGCCGCACGTCTCGGTTTACCTGTTTGAAATGGACGAAGACAGCAATCTGGGCAGGGAACTGCTTGAAGGCGGCATTCGATACAGCGCCGCGCACGTGCCTTCCGGCGATCTGGCGGCCGGGTTCTATGAGGTCGCCACTGCACGGTTGAGCACACTCGGCCTGAAACGCTATGAGATCTCGAATTTCGCTCGCCCTGGAAGCGAATCGCGGCATAACTTGAAGTATTGGCAGCACGAGCCTTATGCCGGCTTCGGCCTCGATGCGCACTCCTTTAACGGCCAAGAACGTTGGGGCAATCCGGACTCTCTGCTTGCCTATCTTGCTGCAAATGGCGCATCGCACTGTGAACGCGAACCCATCGACAGAGCCGAAGAGCACTTCTTTGTCGGCCTGCGCTTAACCCGCGGCATTCAACCCACTGCCGCGGAACGCGATCGCTTCGCTGAGCCGATCGCCAGGTGGCTCGGCGAAGGAATGCTCGAGAGTCAAGGCGCAACCCTGCGGCTCTCCTCGAGCGGTGTTCTGCTCTCGAATGAAATTCTTCAGGACTTCATAAATGCCTGATTCAAATTCACACGCGCTAACCGGCCTGCCCGATCCAGTCCAATCAATCGATCTGCGCAGCGACACCGTAACTCGTCCCAGCAAGCGCATGCGAGACGCGATGGCTGCTGCCGAAGTAGGCGACGACGTATATGGCGAAGACCCCACCGTGAATCGCCTGGAGCAGCGCGCCGCCGAAATCCTGGGCAAGCAGGCGGCCCTGTTCGTCCCCACCGGCACCATGGGCAACACCATCGCCATCAAGGTGAACACCCGGCATGGCGAAGAGGTCATCTGCGATGCGCGTTCCCATATTGTCGATTGGGAGCTTTCCATGATGGCGTGGTTTGCCGGCGTCATTCCGCGCGCCATCAGCACGGATAACGGCATTCTCTCCTGGCCGCGGATTGCTGCGGCCCTGCGTCCTAAAGGTCCGCACAATGCGCCGACAACTTTGATCTCGCTCGAGAATACTCACAACATGGGCGGCGGCACGGTGTATCCGCTGGAAAATCTCGATGAAATCTGCGGTGAGGCGCATGCCCGCGGCCTGCGCGTTCACATCGATGGCGCTCGCCTCTTCAACGCTGCCGCGGCCGTCGGTCTGCCGGTTTCGAGAATTGCCCGTGATGCCGATACCGTCACGTTCTGCCTGTCGAAAGGGCTGGGCGCTCCGGTCGGCTCAATGCTGGCGGGCCGCGCGGACGAAATGGCGGAAGCACGGCTTTACCGCAAGCGGCTGGGCGGAGGCATGCGGCAATCGGGCGTGCTGGCGGCGGCTGGCCTGATCGCTCTCGAAGAATCACCCGCAGGCTTAACGGCAGATCATGGAAACGCCCGCGCTCTGGCGGAAGATCTGGCCCGGATTCCAGGCATCCGCATCGACCCGGGCGCTATTCAAACCAACATCGTCATCTTCGATATCTCTGGCTTGAGTGTTGGCGGCTTGGGTATCGGCGCTAAGACCCTGAGTGCCGAGTTGAAAGCCTCCGGCGTGCTCGTCAATGGCATCGACGAGACGCACATGCGCATGGTGACTCACCGGGATGTAACCAGCGAGCAGTGCAAGCGCGCCGCCACGGCCGTAGCCCAGGCCGCAGATCGCCTGAAGAGTCGTCTGGCGGTACAAACTGCGAACGTCTGATACTATTCCCCGGTGCTCATTCTCGCGGCAACACTCGCCGTCTTCGTCTACGGCCTAATCGCTCCCATTCTAGGTGCGCTGCTTCCTGCTTATGCGCTGACGCCCTCTCAAGAAGGGTCTCTCACGCTTACCAACGCGCTCGGGCTGGTGGTCGCGTCGCTGTCCGCGGGACCAATTATCGATCTCAAAGGCAACAAGCTCGCCCTGCTTTCCGGCCTGGGCCTGGTGATCGTGTCGCTTTTGGCGGCTCCCAACGCGGGTGGCTTCTCAGGACTTCTTCTCACTTATTTTGTTCTCGGTTTGGGCGGCGGCATCGTCGTCACGGCGGCGAACGCCCTGGCTGGCTCAGTGGACCCTACCCGCCGCGGCTCCGCGCTGAATTTTCTGAATCTGTTCTTCGGACTGGGCGGCATTGTCACTACTTATGTCGCCAGCGAACATATCTCGCCTGACACCCTTTGTTATCTGATTGCCGGCCTTACGCTGGTCGCCTTAATCGTGAACGCCATAACTAAAATGCCCATGCCCACGGGCGAAGCTAGCTTCCGCTTGAACGAAGTGCCAGTGCTGCTCTCGCGCCCAGCGCTGTTGCTGCTCTCGCTTTTCATGTTCCTTTACGTCGCCTGCGAAGTGGGCGTTTGGAACTGGCTGACGAAATATCTGGTGACTGTAAACTTCGATCGCTCCACGGCCGGTCACGTGGTCAGCTACGGTTTCGCCTTTGGAATTCTGGTAGGCCGTCTGGTAGTCTCGCGAATCATCATCAAGGTTCCTGCCATAAACGTTTTGCTGGCGGCCGCGGTGCTGATGTCGATTACTACCTACGCCATGTTGTCGCTGGGCTCTCCTGCCGCTATCACCCTGGCCGTTTTCTGCGCCGGCCTCAGCATGGCTCCGGTGTTCCCCACGGTACTGGCGATTGTCGGAGATACCTTCCTGCGCGGAACCGCTACCGCCATGGGCATTGTCATCACTTGCGGCTGGCTCGGCCTCGCTATCAGCTCGCCCATCATCGGCGCGCTGGCGCAAGGCGATCGCTATGGGCGGGCGCTGCTGCTGCTGCCTGTTTTCTCGGTGCTGATGATAGTGGTGAACGTCTTGCTGCGGCCGGTGCTGCGGCAGCCGGCGACGGTGTAGAAACCATTCGCGGCATTAAGATAAACTTTAACCAACGATTTCATTGCAATCAGGAGGATCCGTTATGACTTTCTGTCCAAATTGCGGCACTCAGGCCGCTGGAAGCTTCTGCCCGAATTGTGGCACGGCTCTCGGCGGGGGCGCGAGTTCCACTAGCGGCTCTGGGTTCATCCCGCAGGGCCAACCCGCGATGTCTGGCCTGAGCAGCAATATGGTCGCGGCGCTTTGCTATCTGCTGGGAATCATCGGCGGGGTCATCTTTCTTCTGATTGCTCCTTACAACCGCGATCCCCTGATCCGTTTCCATGCCTTCCAGTCAATTTTCTTCACACTGGCTTGGATTGTCATTGGAATCCTGATCGGCATTGTGGCTCACGGCATGGCGCTGCTCATCTATCCGCTCTACCAGATCGTCTTTCTGCTTGCCTGGGTCTATATGATCGTCACGGCCTATCAGGGAAAGAAGATTGTCCTGCCCTTCATCGGGGAGCTGGCGGAAAAACAGGTGTAAACGGATCGGCAGCTCACCGCGTCCGATAACAGGTGTTCTTAAATCGAGGGTCGTCGAAGACGGTCTGTGTGGCAGCTTGCTGCCTGGCGGGCGCAGGTCTGGTTGTTCTGGCCGACGACATTACTCCGCGCGTCGGTAGCATCGAGATTTACGGAAACCGGAAAACATCGTCATCCAAAATCAAAGCGGCCCTCGAGACCAAGCCCGGCGGCGCGCCGCCCTCGCGCGAGGATGCCGAAGAGCGCATTAATAAAATATCCGGCGTACTGGCTTCGCGTGTGCAGGCGACCTGCTGCATCGGACCCAATCTGACCCTCTATGTCGGCGTGGAAGAACGCGATGCGCCTCACATGGAGTTTCATCCATCGCCAGCCGGAGACATAAAGCTCGCAGACGATGTGGTTAGCAACTATCATGCGTTCATCAATTCGGTGGCGGACAGCATTCGTGATGATTCATCCGCGCAGGACTTTACAAACGGTTATTCGCTGATGCAGTCGGCCGAAGGAAACACGATTCAACATCGCTTCGTTCCTCTGGTGGCGCGTGACCTGACGGACATCGACGCCGTCGTTCGCAATTCCTCCGACCCCGAGCAGCGCACCATCGCGGCATACGTTCTTCAATACGCGCCGCGGAACCCGAATTCGATTACCGTGATGGTAAATGCCTTGATGTACGCACTGCAGGACAACGAAGACTCGGTTCGCGAAAACGCCATGCGCTCGCTGAAGGCCGTGGCGGTTGGGGCCCGGCTGCATCCCGAACAGCACATAAGGCTTTCGCCAGTTTGGTTTATCGAATTGCTGAATTCGCCCGTGTGGTCAGACCGTCACAATGCCAGCCTGGCACTGGTGGAGTTGACGGACAAGCGCGACCCGGAGACTTTACAGCTGATGCGCAGCCGCGCTCTGCAGTCTGTTCTCGAGATGGCGAAGTGGAGCAATCTGCGGGATGCCCTGCCGCCCTTCATCCTGGCCGGAAGAATGGCTTCTCTATCCGACAGCCAGATAAAAGAAGCCTGGGTCGCCGGAGATCGGCAGGCGGTGATCGAACACGCAATTTCGCCCAAGCGCAAATTCAAAATCAACCCCGGGCATTCCACTTCCTAATTCTGGGTTGAGGTGGGCCATTCGCCAGACCAGAAGCTCAACCGGGATTCGAGTGCCCGTTGCCCTGCGGCGATCCTGTTGAAGGAGAGGCTTCGTTCAGAGTAGCTGCCGTCCGCGGCATCTCGCAGATACAGCAATCGATGCAGCGCCGGCATCTGAGGCACAGGTGATTAGGGCAGGCGTCTTTGGTGCAGAGCACGCAAATCTCGCGCGACGCGGCCTCGCAGATGGAACAACTGTAAACAGCGGTCTCGTTCATTTCCTCTTCGATCTATTGCCTGCCGCGGGCGTTTGCTTGATCAAGCTGCTGCGGCAGCGCTGCGCTTCCTCGTCGGCTATCTTGAAGTCTTGTTCCGTGCTGGCAGCCAGGTTCTGCAAGTATTCTCGCATTCGCTGGCGGCCATCGAAGTTACGGGCAATCATGGCCGCCAATTTGTCGGCGACAGCTCGCGAATCGTATCTCCGGGCGCCCTCTTCCAGCGAGCGTTCAGTCACCTCGAGTGCTTCCAGCCGGAAGTAGACGTCTAATCCTGCCACCAGGCTGCCGGTTTTTCGCTCGAACCGCTCTGCGACAATATCGACATTCTTTACCTGGCTCTGTGCATTTAGCCACTGGACGATGTAAGTGCTAGGTGCTCCCTTGCTGTTCACCCAACCTTGCGGATCGATTTTTGCCAGCAGGGGCTCCATTTCATCGGCTTGCTTCTGCACATCGTCCACAATCTTCCGCGCGTCCCAGGGTGTTTCGAGACCATCCGGCCGAACGGCGGATGTTGGCTGCTGCGCTGGCGTCTGCAGGCAGGCGATTGCGGAAAATAGCGTGGCCATTAAAGAGCATTTAATCACGCGAAACTATTGTATCGGCGCTGCTGTATCAGGGCTGGTGTATCAGCGCTGGCGATGCCCTCAGAAGGCAAAGTGTCTGGATTGTTGCGCCAGGAGTTTGTTGCCTTCTATCGGTTCGGCGTCGTGTGAGCCGTGGCCTAGCGTCAAGGCGGACCAGATTTTCGCCGTATATCGATACAGGCTGCCGCGATCCACCTGGCGTGAAATCGGCTGGTTCCGCCGGACCAGTATGGCATCGATGGCGCGCACCACCACCGGCTCTCCGGTAGGCCGGATGGTATGCTGCACGCGCACCTCTCCCTCAATCACGTCGATGCGGACCGTATCATCTTCATCGATAGCCAGCGCTACGGTGGAAGGCTGATGAGCGCTGATCACCGCGGTGGGGCAGAAAACACGCTCCTGCGCTTGCCCCGGCGCCGGATGTAAATGAACTTGTACGCGCCCCGACAAGACATCCACCAGGTCGCCGGTATTCGCAACGTTTTCGCGGAAGATCACGCGCGAGTTGCTGAAGATATCGAAGTAGCGGCAGCCGTCCATGGTGAAGTGCGCATATCCGTCCCTGCCGGTGGTGATGACTTGCGCCACCTGAATGCGTTCCCCACTGCTAAGCGCCCAGGGCTGGTGATCGCGAATGCGGTTCACGTCGCCTTCGACGGCGGTGGCTTGCGCCTCGTACGGCCGCATGACTGCATTGTCCACGGCGGCTGATTGCGCCCATGCCGGCGAAGTGACTGTGAGCAGAAAAAATGCATGACACGCCTTGGTCATAAATCTCCCGATTGTTTCCCTGAGCCACCGTTGAAACTATGTACGTCCCGGCGAATTTCCGGTTTCCAAATCATGCAGGCCGAGGCTTCTTAAATTCCTGCGAGCTGGCGATACCAGAACCTTCCTTGACGGTTACCAATCTGTCCGCCTGCACATTCGTAAACTTCTCCACAGCTCCATTTGGCCAGCGCACGTCGAAATCCACCTTGCCCGTGCCTCCTAAACCGAAGTGCAGGCGCATGTCGTTAACGGAATAGAAGCTGGACTGGCTCTGCACTTCCTGGGCCTGCCGTTTTCCGCCATAGCGCATGGTCACCCTGGCGCCGATTGCGCTCCGGTTCGATTTCGTTCCAATCAGCTTCACTTTAATCCAGTGGCTGTTCCCGGAAACGTCGTTGCGCAGCAGGGATGGGGGCTCATTCAGGTTGATAACCAGAACGTCCATGTCGCCATCGTTGTCGAAGTCCCCGAAGGCGCAGCCGCGGCTGGCATGCGGCGCTACGATGCCTGGCCCGGCCTGTCCCAGCAGCTCTTCGAACTTCCCGTTGTGCAGATTGCGAAAAACAATTCGCGGACTCTTGTACGGATAACTGGGAAGCGTCTTCTCCACTTCCGGATACACGCTGCCGGTCACCCAGAACAGGTCGGGATAGCCATCGTTATCCAAATCGACGATGCCGGCGCCCCAGCTGATATAGCGGGTCTCCACGCCTAACCCAGCCGAGTTGGTGACGTCCTCGAAGTTGCCTTTGCCATCGTTGTTCCGGTATAAAACCGCTGTGTCGTCGGCGAAGTGGGTCTTCAGGATGTCGATACTGCCATCCAGGTTGTAATCGGCGACGCCCAATCCCATGCCTGCCTGCTCCATGCCGTCTTCGTTCAAGGCGACGCCGCTTTCCAGGCCGACATTCGTGAAGGTGCCGTCGTGGTTGTTTTTGAACAGGAAGCTGGGAGTGGAGTCGCAGGCAACATAAACATCTGGCCATCCGTCATCGTCGAAATCCGCGACAGCCGTGGTCATGCAGTAACTGCCTTTGGCCTTGGTGACACCTGACTTATCGCTTACGTCGGTGAAAGTGCCGTCTCCATTGTTGTGGTATAGCGTGCAGTAGCCAGGAGGCAATCCGCGAGGTCCGCAGTTCACCGGGATACCCTTCCAATTGCAAAACGAACTCTCGCCCGGCTTGGGCACCTTGTTCGGATCGAAATTCAGATAGTTCGCGACAAACAGATCCAGGCGTCCATCCCGGTTATAGTCGACGAATGTGCAGCCCGAACCCCAGCGCCGCTCTGGATGCAGCAAGCCCGCCTTGGTGGTCACGTCGGTAAACGTGCCGTCGCCGTTGTTTTTATAAAGTACGTTCTGGCCCCAATAGGTGACGAACAAATCTTCATGACCATCGTTGTCGTAGTCGCCCACGGTTACGGCGGAAGCCCAGCCCGTTTTCTGCAGGCCGGCTTTCTCCGTGATATCGGTGAAAGTACCGTCCCGGTTGTTGTGATACAGGCGGTTCGTTGCGCCCGGCGGATCGGACTCCCACCTCGTGCCGCTTAGGACAAAGATGTCGAGCCAGCCGTCGTTATCGTAATCGAAAAAAGCGCATCCGCAGCCGACTGTCTCGACGATGTAAGTCTTCCTGTCGCCTGGCCCGTAAATCACCGGCGCATGCAAGCCCGCCTCTTGCGCGACGTCTGTAAACCTGGCATCGAATGGCAGGCCTGAAGGCTTGCCGCGTGGCTGTGCCCTCACGCCCCGGCTCGAAACGCCCTGACCTCGAAGCAGGCTGCCGGCCGTACCTGCAGCCAAGCCGGCCACTGCGCCTCCGAGCAATCTGCGGCGCGTAACACTCTCAAACGTCATCCGTTTTTAGCTTACGATTTCGCTCCGGAAGCCGCGAAGGTGCTGGCAATCAGATCCCGAGCCTCGGTCTGCAGCCGCTTCAAATGATCGGGACCGTTGAAGCTCTCGGCATATATTTTGTAGACATTCTCAGTTCCAGAGGGTCTCGCGGCAAACCATCCGCCGGCCGTCTCTACTTTCAATCCCCCCAGCGCCGCGCCATTGCCGGGCGCGGTGGTCAACATCGCGGTGATTGGTTCCCCAGCGAGTTCTTTCGCGGATACCTGGTCTGGTGACAGCTTGGCAAGAATCGCTTTCTGCTCCGGAGAGGCGGGCGCGTCGATGCGTTCATAAACCGGATCGCCGAATTTCTCCGTCAGTTCCTTGTACCGTTTACCCGGGTCTGTCCCCGTTTTGGCGGTAATCTCGGCTGCCAGCAAGCCCATGATTAGCCCGTCTTTGTCGGTGCTCCAGGGCTTGCCGTTCATCTTCAGGAACGATGCTCCAGCACTTTCTTCGCCGCCAAATCCCAGGCTCCCGTCCAGCAAGCCCTCCACAAACCACTTGAAGCCTACCGGCACTTCGAATAAGCTGCGCCCCAGATCTTTGGCCACGCGATCGATCATGCTGCTGCTCACCAGTGTCTTTCCCACTCCTGCGCCTGGCCGCCATTGGGGCCGGCTGCGAAACAGGTAATCGATGGCTACGGCAAGATAATGGTTCGGATTCAGCAATCCGGCCTCAGGCGTCACCACCCCATGACGGTCATGGTCGGGATCGCAGGCAAACGACACGTCGAAGCGATCTTTCAGCGCGATCAGGCTTGCCATGGCGTAGGGCGATGAGCAGTCCATGCGGATCTTGCCGTCCCAATCCAAGGTCATGAAGCGGAACGCCGGATCAACCTCGGTATTCACCACTTCCAGATTCAAGCGGTATTTTTCTGCGATGCGCGGCCAGTAAGCCACGCCCGCTCCACCCAGCGGATCGACGGCCAGCTTCAATCCCGACTGCGCAATGGAATCGAAATCGATTGTCTCTGCCAAGCCCTCTACATAGCTGTCCAGGAACCCGAATTTATGCGTCGTGGACGCTCGCATGGCCTCTCTATAGGTGACGCGCTTGATCTCCTTCAAGCCTTCCCGGAGATGGCGATTGGCTTCGTTCTCAATCCACTTAGTAGCGCTGGTGTCCGCCGGACCTCCGGACGGCGGATTGTACTTGAATCCACCATCCTCCGGCGGATTGTGCGATGGAGTGATGACGATGCCGTCCGCCAGTCCCGACGTGCGGTCCTGGTTGCGATTCAGAATGGCATTCGATAAAGCTGGAGTCGGCGTATAGCCGCCCTCCGCGTCGATCATCACCTCGACTCCGTTAGCGGTAAGCACTTCCAGCGCGCTCGCAAGCGCCGGTTCCGATAGCGCGTGTGTGTCCATGCCGAGGAACAATGGGCCGGTGGTTCCTTGTTCAGCACGGTAGCGGCAGATGGCCTGCGTAATCGCCAGAATGTGATTTTCGTTGAAGCTCGACTGAACCGACGAACCCCGATGGCCCGATGTGCCGAACGACACTCTCTGGGCGGTTACTTCAGAGTCCGGCTCTAAAGCGTAGTAACTCGTAATCAGGCGGGGAACGTTTACGAGCATGTGGGGGTCGGCGGGTTTTCCCGCGCGCGGATCGTTTGGCATAGCTTCTCTCGGATTGTATCGGGCTGGCGATCGTTCAACACCAGCATTGCCGTCGTGGGCGAGTTCGCGGAGTAGCAATCAGCGCCAAGCCCCAAATAATGGGGACAGACCCTCTTTTCGCGGCCAATGATTCCATAAGTTGGATTACATAAGCCCCAAATAATGGGGACAGACCCCGTTTTGTAGGCGGCAAATTGTAAGACAAATTACGATAGTTCTCCCCGAAATGGGGACAGACCCTCTTTTGCTGAGAATATTTAAGTAAGCTGAGTTACATTATCTAAGCCAGGATGAGGGGCAGTATAGTGCCACGGCACTCTCCCCCCGGTGCGTCAAAGACTAGGGCTCCGCGCACCCTCTGGCAATGAGTGCCTGTTCGACGCAATGCCCGAGCCCTTTTTCGCTCGTCAACTGCCTCGCGTATAGAATGCCGCCGAGGCGCCTACCCAATCGAGATCGTCGTTGTAAGTGACGCCCATCATGTTTCCCCGTCCGGTCCTTACCACTGTGGCGACCGGGTGCAGTTCGCTGCCGTCGTGAATGTACAAGATGCGCGTTTCCACTTTTGTCGGGCCGCGGGGCGTATCTAGTACCGGCACGAAGTTCACGCGCTGCTGCAGAATATAGTCTCCGCGTTCGACCGGCGGAATTGATTCCACTTCCTCTCGCGACGGCCCAACCCTGACACCTCGTCCGCCAAACGAATACAACGGCTTCAGCACGTAATCCTCCAGATTGCCGGGCAGCGCGGCCACATCGCTCAATAGCTGCGTCGGCGGCACGCAAGCATGCCTAAACCAGGGCAGCGAAAACTTGCTTAACCGGTAGAACCAGTTCGGATGGCCGGCCCACTCAATATCCAGGTCATCCGAAAACCGGAAATCGAACTGCACATCTTTGCGCACAATCTCATCGAAGATGACCCGGTTGAAAACGCGTTTGATTTCGCGTCCCTCATAGATCAATTTGCGGCCCCGCTTTCTTACGTCCTGCAAAGGGCAAATGCGGAGGTCTAGTAGTCGGCGCACGGCATGGAAATCCGCGGCGGTCTTTTGATTTTCCGGGTCAATCTCGAGCAGAACGACGTCGGCGGGGTCGTGGCCGCCCAGTACTGCTTTCTTAAAGAGCTCTGTAAAGCTGCCGCGAGTTAGGCCACCCAGGAAGTGCGCTTCCTGAATGCCGTAGGTGTTCGCATACGCCTCGGCGATAACCTCTTGAAGCGCAAAGATCGAAGGGAAGCCTTGCACCTCAACCAGCTTGGGTTCTAGCGAGCCATCCGGTTCCCTGACAAGCCCAAAGTCAGCCTGAACGAAAAGCGGGTGCTCCGCCTCCCGCGGCACTTGAAAGCCAGCAGGAATGATTCGATCCGATGCAGCGCGATACTCCGGGTTGTTGGCGATTTGGGCGTACAGCTCCTGCCCATAACGGATCATTTTATCGAGTAGCGCCCGCGGATAGAATACCGGCGTTTCGCTGATCCGGAAACCGACGCGCCTGCCCGCGGCCGCTTCCAGATCGGCGAGCATCGCGGCATAGCTCTCAGGAGACCACTGTTCGAGAAATCGTTTTCGTAGCTCCGGGATCACAGCTTACGTCTCACTTGGCATCTATGAATCAAATTTATATGGATTAAACCAAAAAACGTCCTGTCCGCATAATCGGACGGCCGTCAGCCCAAATGTCGAAGTCGCGCCCGACGACATCGATATGCGTTGTCGAAGTCCATTCAGCTCCGGTATGCGAACCATAGGGATCGCCGAAGGCCATGTGAACGCCAGGAATTTTTTCATCTTGCAGAATATTTCCCACCACGTCCTGTACCGCGAGATTCGTTCCGATGGCAAACTCGCCTACGCGATCGCTATTCTCGTCGCGATGCGTGTATTCCCAGAACTCGCGCTCCAACTCTTTGTTATCGCAGGCAACCGCGCGTAAGCGGTTGCCTTGAATATCTAAGGTCAACGGGAAGGCTTGCAAGTCCCCGTACTTGGCGCACAGGTAATCTCCTACCACTCCATCCACCACGAATCGGCCATTCACTTCGAGCGGTGAAGTAAAAGTCTCGCCTCCCGGCAGGTTGCCCCACGCTTCTGAGCTGATAATACCGCTGGTTTTGATCCATCTATACTCCGGCGTCAGTATTGCTTCGATATTCGTGCCAGCCGGCGTGGTGGCGCGAATGGTCCGGGTCTTGTCCATGATGTTCATCACGCGTAAAGTGAGTTCATCCACGCGTCGATAATCGGCGCACATGCCCCCCTTCATGATTTTCTTCTCGATATTCACCATGTGCGCATGTCGAAGCCCCTTCCGGTTAATCACCTCGCACATCTGCATCCGGGTCTTCAATTCGTTGATCTGCGCCTGCCCTGCGAAAATGCTGACCTGGCTGGTCTCCAAATCGGCCAGCACCTGCGGCGGCATGTCTTGCAAAGGGCGCAGGGCTACGTCTTCCAGAATGAACGCGTTGAAATGGCAGCCTCGCGTCCGCAGCTGCGAAACCAAGCTGGCCGCGATCTCCAAGGTAGCTCGATCGGTAATGAGCGTCACTTTCTCTGAGGACTGCACATTCAGGCAAACGAAGACCGCATTGCGTGCTCCTGGCTGCAACTCTGGGTCGAAGGGGTGCTTCGTCAGATCCTCGCTCAAATGGCGTTTTCAGGTCTGGTAGATGCAGGTTCGTTTGCCAGGCCGGCCTCCGTTTCATAGACGATGTAATCCACCACCTTCAACAGATCACCAGTCTCCTGGAAAATTCTCAGCTGCCGGTCAGCGCCCGTGCCTTCGTCCAGAATCCGGTGAATGTACTCGATCTCGCGGCGCGAGCCCAGTTCATCCAGCACATCGTCGACAAAATCCAGATACTCGTGAATCAGATCGCGCGCCGGTACTTCGATCTCCTTGCCGAAATCGATCATCTTGCCGTCGAGACCGTAGCGCAGCGCGCGCCACTTGTTCTCCATAATCAGAGCGCGCCGGTAGAGACGGAAGCCCTGGTTGGCCGCATGCAGCTTGTAGAGCTTGGCAACGGTCGCCTGGATGAGCGCCGCGATTGCGATGGTTTCATCGGCGCGCATCGGCACATCGCAAATGCGGAATTCGAGCGTAGGAAACTCCGGATGCGGACGAATGTCCCACCAGATTTTCTTGCCGTTGTCGATGCAGTTGGTTTCCACCAGGAGGCTGACAAAGCGCTCGTATTCGCCCCAGCTTGGAAAAAACTCGGGAACATTGGTGCGCGGAAATTTATCGAAAACCTTGCAGCGATACGATTTCAGGCCCGTATCCATCCCTTTCCAGAAAGGCGAGTTCGTGGAAAGAGCGAGTATGTGTGGCAGAAAATAACGTGCGGTATTCATAAGCTGGATAGCGACTTCGCGGTCTTCCACACCCACGTGTACGTGTAACCCGAAAATGAGATTCGATCGGGCCACCATCTTAAGATCCTCTACGATGACCCGGTAACGATCGTCGGGATAGATCTCCTGATTGCGCCAGTCTGCGAATGGATGGGTGCCAGCGGCCGCCAGATGCATTCCGTTCTGCCTGGCCAGATGGCAGATCTGGGTGCGCAGGTCCTTCAATTGCGCGGCCGCTTCCTGGATGTTCTGGCAAACATCCGTGCCAATCTCGACCACCGATTGCAGCATCTCGGCCTTCACTGCTCCCTTCAGCAGAATCTTCCCTTTCGAGATGATCCCCGCATCGGTGTGTGAGCACAAGTCCCGGGTTTCGGGGTTGATGGTCTGATATTCCTCTTCAATGCCCAGCGTAAAACTCGGCTTCATGCGATAGCTCCTATGTCGGGCACGCGGAAGGTGCTACTTAGCAGCGGTGGCCGCAGCTGCTCCGGATTGAAAATGGCCCCAGTGATACTCCGGCTCTTCGGCGTCTTGCAACGCCCTCTTAATAGCCAATTGCGCGACGTTCTCCACCACCCATTCAAAATTTTCAGGGCCAACTGAGTGGATGTCGGTATCTGGCGCGGGGTTGAGAAAGTCGATAGCATAGGGAACGCCATCCTGAACCGCGAATTCAACGGTATTGAAGTCATAGCCAAGCGCCCGGCAAAGGGCTAGGGAGTCGGCCACTAGGCGTTCTTGCAATTTCCGGGAACTGGCCTGGCCGTCTTTCGAATAGCGGAGATGATGCGGCTGTTTCGAATCGTACTTCATCACGCGTACATTTTGCTGGCCGACCACGTAGCAGCGAAAGAACTCGTCGAATTTGATCGCGCTCTGCAGCGTCATGCAAAGGCTCCCGGTCTGATCGTAGGCATGAAAGAACTCGTCGCGCGAATTTACCTTGAACACCTTTTTCCATCCGCCGCCGCTGAATGGCTTCAAAAATGCCGGAAAGCCGACGTAGTCGAAAACTTCTTCCCAGTTCAGCGGAAAGACCAGATTTCTCATCGACTGCGCCGTGGCGCCTGGAGGATGCGCTTTGTGCGGTAAAACCATCGTTTTGGGAACCGCCACGCCCAACTTGCTCGCCAGGGCAAAATTAAAGAATTTGTCGTCAGCGCTCCACCAGAATGGATTGTTAATCACCGAAGTTCCGGTGAGAACGGCATTTTTCAGAAAAGCGCGATAGAAGTCGACTTCGTGGGAGACGCGGTCGATTATCACTCGATAGCCGGAGGGCCACGTCATTCTTATCCCGCCAACATAGATATGCTCCGCTAAAATGCCGTGAACTTCCTTACTGTTGATCCGATCGACTAGGGCCGACGGAAACGTATTTTCCATCCCATAGACAATTCCAATTTTCCGCATCTCTTTACCCCTCTCGCCCCGGCGCATCCCGCCTGGCGATCTGCTGAACCTGGAGCCCCTGCCAGAGACCGTTTCATCTTATTACTACCCGCATTTCATCTGGCTTCGCAGATTGGCAGCTTTCGGCGGCTGGATTGCAACCTGGGCCGCCGGACGGCATCCAACTGGCAGCGAATGGGGTGTGAGTTGGTTGAAAACGTTTTTTTGCTAAACTGTTTAGTCGGCTCTCACTGTAACGAATTTTCCGGATGCTAATTTCGTCCGGTATAACGGCTACTGCATTGAAACGCTTGGTTCTCATCTGTGCTTTGATTTTTGTGCCTCTCGGCATATCCGTGCCTGCATCCGGCCTGAATATCGAGAGCGAAGAAGATCCTGCCAGTACCAGCATCATCGACAGCTACTTGGCAGCTACAAGGGGTCACGAAGACGATCTTCGTGGTGCTTCCATGCAGGTCGAAATCAGGGCCTTTATACCGAAGCTAAAAGAGAATGGTACGCTCCAGGCTCTTCGTAAGATTTCGAAGGTTGGTCAAGTTACTTATCGAGTGTTGAGCTTCCAGGGCGACAAGACTGTCAAGAACCAAGTTATCGTCCGCTACCTGGAAGCGGAGCAGCAGGGCCAGGGCGACTCTAAAATCGACATCACCCCGGAAAACTACAAGTTCAAGTACAAAGGCTTGAAGGAGACCCAAGCTGGACAACGCGCTCATGTGTTTCAGTTATCTCCCCGGAAAAAGAAAGTCGGATTGTTTAAGGGAGAACTGTGGCTGGACCCGAAAACCTACCTGCCATTGCTCGAGAAAGGCCGACTGGTTAAGAATCCAAGCATCTTCTTCAAGAAGGTAGATTTCGAACGAGCTTTCCATATTCGAGGCGGTTTATCTGTCCCGGAACAGATGACCAGCACGATAGATACACGGTTGATCGGAAAGGTCGAGCTGCAGATCAGATACTCGAAGTTCTCGCCGGATTCAGCCGTAAACCGGAGTGGAGTTGAGACTCCAGTTAGCGCTACCGCTGCTGCCAACACGGTTGGATTTCCATACGGTTTATGCCAGTGAGCTGCCTCGGTTTTACATGTTGCAACACAGATCTGCAGCCCGGCTCATCAACAAGTAATATTTCAGCCGCCTCGATTTTTTCGAGCACGGGCGGTTTAAACAGTTAACCTGATAGTAACTGCAGAATTCTATGAGAACGCTTTTTCTGAACCCTCCATCGTTTGAGGGCTTTGACGGTGGAGCAAGTTCGCGCTGGCCCGCCTCGCGCGAGATTGAATCGTATTGGTATCCAGTTTGGCTGTGCTACCCGGCAGGCATGATTCCGGATAGCAAAGTTCTAGATGCGCCCCCGCACAAGATCTCGATCGAGCAAACCGTGGCCATGGCATCGGACTTTGAGCTGCTGGTTCTGTTTACTTCTACTCCCGGTTTTCATGTTGACGTGAAAATCGCCGAGATGATGAAAGATTTGAACCCGAAGCTGCGCATCTCTTTCGTCGGGCCGCATGTAACGGTCCGCCCAGAGGAGAGTCTTCGCTGTTCTTCGGCCATCGACTTCATCGTTAAGAAGGAATTCGACTATCAGATCCGCGACTTCGCCATGGGCAAGCCCCTCGACGAATTACCGGGTGTGGTGTTCCGGAAGAACGGCGGCTTTCAACACAATCCGGAGATCTCCCCGATCGAAGATCTCGATGCATTGCCCTGGGTGACCAAGGTCTATAAGCGGGATCTTGATTTCCGCCGTTATAACGTTCCGTTCCTCTTACACCCTTATCTTTCGTTCTACACTAGCCGTGGCTGTCCAGCGCAATGCACCTTCTGCCTCTGGCCTCAGACCCATTCTGGCCACCGTTGGCGCTTGCGCTCTTCCGACGACATCGTGAACGAGTGCCGCTACACGCTGGAGAACTTCCCGGGCCTGAAAGAGATATTCTTCGATGACGATACTTTCAATTATCAGAAAGCTCGTACCTTGGAACTTTGCTCCAAGCTCAAGAAGTTGAACTTCACCTGGAGCTGCACGTCACGCGTTACCACCGATTACGACACTCTAAAAGCCATGCGCGAAGCCGGCTGCCGCTTGCTTATTGTGGGGTACGAATCGGGCGACCAGCAGATCCTGAAGAACATCAAGAAGGGCGCAACCATTGACATGGCGCGCCGCTTCACTGCTAATTGCAAGAAGTTGGGGCTGCTGGTTCACGGCGACTTTATAGTCGGCCTTCCAGGTGAGACCCGGGATACTATCCGCACTAGCATCGACTTCGCTAAAGAACTCGACGTCGAAACCATCCAGGTTTCCATAGGGCATCCTTATCCGGGGACCGAGTTCTATGATCACGTGGAGAAGAACGGCCTCATCACCATCGATGCCAAGATGACCGATGATGCCGGCCACCAACTTCCGAATTACAATTATCCGGGCCTGGACAAAGGGGAGCTTGTGGATTGGGTGGAGCGCTTCTATGGCGAATTCTACTTCCGTCCCAAGGTCGCTTTCCGGCTGGTTCGCAAAGCCATCTTCAATGGCGACGAGCGTAGGCGGTTGTACAAGGAGGCGCGTGAGTATCTCGCACTTCGTTCCAAGCGCAAGCAATTTGTGAAAGATTCGAGGAGCGAGAAAGAAGCGCAAGCTGTACTCAGCTCCGGAGACTAGTCGAGGGTTGGCAAGCGCTTCTATTTCTAACCCCTCATCCAGCACCTTTCAAAAAGCTAAGGTCTTCCTGCTGGCCTTGGCTGTGATTTTTTTCAATGCCGCTGGGAATTTGGCTCTGGCCTGGGGTATGAAACGCTCGCCTGCGGTGGAATTGTCGAGCCCCTTAAGCTTCTTGCCTCCTATGCTGAATCCGGCGGTTGCTGCAGGTATTCTGTTGCTTATTTTGTGGCTGCTCACGCGCATGACGCTGTTAAGTTGGGCAGACTTGAGTTTTGTTTTGCCTATCACCAGCCTCGGATATGTGCTGGCGGCGGTGTTGGGCAGAGTCTTCCTTAACGAGCAGGTCACTGCTGCGCGTTGGGCCGGAACTGTCCTGATCTTTGCCGGTAGCCTGCTGGTTGGCAGCACCAGGCAATTCACCACGCCCCGGGAGAACAATTCCCAGTGAGGTGGGTGCTGCTGGGCATTATCATTTTCGCAACGGTTCTCAGCGACCTGCTGCAAAGCCGTGAGATGAAGCGTAGCGGAGAACAGCGGGTGGACGTTCGAGGTCTAGCAAGGCTGGTGAAGATGATTGCCAGCCGCAGTCCTTTGGCGCTGGCCATTTTCTGTATGGCAGTATCTTTCTTCGCATTTATGGCGCTGGTTCAGATCGCTCCTCTCAGCTTTGCTGTTCCCGCCTCAGCGGCAACTTTTGTGCTCGAAACCATCCTGGCGAAGTTTGTCCTTGGTGAAAATGTTGGCGCGCGCCGGACGGCGGGAACTCTTCTCGTGCTGGGCGGAATCGTTCTTTTGGCCAAGTAGCCCTCGTGCCGCTTTCTCTAATTGCGTTCCTGGCGCCTGCTGCCTACCAGGTTTTGGCGATCACTGCTGGACTGCGGCACTTCTGGTTGCGCTGCTTCGGCAAAAAACCGGACGAACCCAAATTTAGGCCTGCTGTCTCGGTCCTGAAACCGCTTCGCGGCCTCGATCCCAACACCTACGAAGCTTTCGTCTCGCAAGTCGAGCAGGACTATCCGGATTTTGAGCTGCTCTTTGGCGTCGCCCGCGAGGATGATCCCGCAGCGGCATGGGTCCGGCGGCTGCAGACCGAGTATCCGGAAGCTGACATTCGACTCGTTGTTGGAGCCCCAGATACATCTAACGGGAAAGTAGGAGTACTGATTGCTCTCGCCAGCCATGCCAAGCACCACTTCTGGGTGGTGAACGACAGCGATATTAGGGTCTGTCCCCATTATTTGGCTAGTGTCGTCGGGCCTTTGGCCGACGATGCTGTTGGTTTAGTCACTTGCCCGTACCGTGCTTTAGGTCACAATTTGCCAGCGTCTTGGGAAGCTTTCGGAGTGGCGATCGATTTTATGCCGAGCACCCTGGTGGCGCCTCTGGTGGGAGTTCGTGAGTTTGGGTTAGGTTCGACTTTGGCTTTCCGGGCGGCTGACCTTCAGACAGCCGGTGGGTTCGAATCGTTCAGTGACTATCTCGCCGATGATTACCAACTCGCGAAGCGAATCACCGGCCTGGGGAAGCGAGCGCTGCTCTCGCTTTACATCGTCGAAACTTCGTTTGGCGACGACACCTGGTCCGGGATCTGGCAGCATCAGCTTCGCTGGGCCCGGACCATCCGGTCTTCCAAAGGGGGTGGCTACGCCGGGCTGCCCATCACGCAAGCGGGGCTCTGGATTGCTTTTCTGCTATGTATCGGATCCTGGCGATTCGCCGCGATCCTCTTTGTTCTCCGTACGTTATCCGCCCTGGTGACGGGCGGCCTGGTGCTCCGGGCAAGATCCGCGCTTTTTCTGCCCTGGCTCGCTCCTCTGTGGGACTGGTATGCCTTCGCTATCTGGTTGGGTTCGTATCGCAGTAGACAGGTGAAGTGGCGCGATAGGACTCTATCCATCGGTGCGGACGGACGCATCCGATAAGATCAAATGGTCCACTAAAATTCCAGGAGTTATCGAAAAGTTCATGTTTTGGAATACTCGCGGCCTCGCTCTAGTAGCCGCTCTGACTTTGTCTTCCTTTTCCGCTGAAGCCCAGCAGATCGCGCCTGCGAAGGTCGCTATCATAAACGCCCAGAAGGCGGTAGCCGACACCGCGGGAATTAAGAAGGCCCAGACCACCTTAGAAGCTAAATACCGGCCCCGCACGCAAGCCGTTACCAGTCTTCAAAACCAGCTGCAAACCATTCAGAAGCAGATGAGCACGCCGAATGTTCCGCCTCAGCGCGAAGCTCAACTGCGCATGGAAGGCACTCAGAAACAAAAGGAATTGCAGCGCCTCTCGGAGGATCTGCAGGCCGATGTCAATAACGAACGCCAGGATATTCTGGGACGCGCCGGCCGGCAGATGACCGAAGTGGTGAAGAAGATCGCAGAGTCTAAAGGGTTCGACATTGTAATCGACATCTCGAATACGCTGTACTTCAAGCCGGCTCTGGACATCACCGCCGAGGCGACGGCAGCCTACGACAAAGCTTATCCTGCCAATTAAGGGCTTATAGCGGATGGCGTCATATCTCCAGCAGTACGGAGCGGGCGATGAACGTCGCAACAAAATCATCCGGAACATCGTTCTCTCGGTGGTCGCCGTCATTGCCGTGGCCATAGCCGCTTACTTCATCTTTCATAATTACCCCGAAAAGCGGAAGGCGAAGCAGTTCCTGGAAGCCGTGAATGCTCATGATTACCGGGTCGCTTACCAGCAATGGGGCTGCACCCAACAGCACCCTTGCCCTAACTACGACTACAACCGATTCATGGAGGATTGGGGGCCAAAGAAAGGTTCTGGGGACTGGAAGGTAGCATCTACCGACAGTTGCACGCAATTTCTGACAGTAAACGTGCAGGCGTCGGGTACCGAAGTAGAGTCGTTGGCCGTGTTGCGAAGAGATAATAGCCTCAGTTTCGCGCCTGCGCCGGAATGTCAGGAGTACAAGTGGCGCTGGAAACAATTCTTCCAACGCTTCTTCGGAGAGACTCCACCGCCCTCGAAGCCCTCGGCCCCTTGAAGTACCCGAGCCTTCCGAGCCTACCCAGAGCCCACACTACGCCACAGAATTTACCAGAGGCTATTTCAGCCTAAAATTGGGGTCTGTCCCCATTTTTGCGTTAGGTATGTGTTTGATTCTATTGATCTGAACGCAAGGTCCCCGACGCTGCCGAAGCGAGTTGTTTCTTGGAATCGCACTGCAGCTCAACGTTGAACGATGGAACTGTGGTGCTACGCCACAGAATTACCCGGGCCGATTCATGGCCGCGACGAGGCGTCGTCCACCACCAACACCCAGTCACTGCCAAAGCCTTGTGAAGGCGCGTCGAATTTGTGGGTGCCTTGATTTTTGAAACTCCCGGCGTCGAGGAAGTCGCCGCTACGCGGATTGAACCAGTGGCACTTAACGCGTTCTCCAGAAATTTTGCCAAGATTCAAGGTAAAGGAACGACCCTGCGCCGTATAGATGAAGGCATACCCGTCGCCGCGAGTTGCCGCGATGTGGTCAGCGCCTTCCAAATCGTCGGCGACAAGCGTCTGGTCGGGAATGCGAGACAGCACGGGCCGCGATTCAATCAGCTTTCGAAGGTATTGCATCTGAACTGCGCCCGGCCGTAAAACCGCCTCGTACCAATACATCAACGGTCCATTCTTCGCCGGCCGCGAAGGAGAGTAGAACTGCCAGACAGCGTGGTTGCCATAGGTGATCCCGCACGCTCCGGAGAACACATCCCAGTAGACGTACTGCCGAACGTGGGCATCGAAACTGTAGCCGTTTTCCTTGGAGTTAAAGGCGAGCGGGTGATCTTCATACAGAGGCTCCGCATCGATTACCGGTTTTGGGGGCTTTAGCTCATAATCCCGGGCAACTCTCAGCCATGGCCGGCTTCTGCCGGGTATTCCGTGGCCATTCTGCTCCATATTCATGTCGAGCCAACGATCGTTGTGAAACCAAGTAGAAGAGGTTTGGCCGCCCGTCGGATGAAAGCCCATCAGGACCCGGTCATAATCTTCGCGGCCGGATACGCCGATGGCAATTCCTTTGGCCATGGCGCGCCAGATATCCTCGACTTCTGCAGCGCTGCGATCGCCGCCAAGAATCCAGATCACGGCTTTCCGGCCGAATCGTTTTCCCAGGAACTTCCCATATTCTTCGGCAGAGGACACAGTAAAAATAGGTTCATCTATCTTACGGCTCTTAGTAACCCAGCGCCCCCAAGTGGGTAGCAAGCCAACATACAAGCCTCTCCGGTTTGCCTGGTCAATGATGTATTCGACGTGGTCCCAGTAATCGTATTCATCGGCGCGCTTTGGGTTGGAGCCGCGCGTTATCGCGGGTTGGAGCGGATCTTTTCCCAGAAGGGGAAGATCTCCGTAAGCGTTCGGTTTTGTAAGGCCGTCTTCCTCAGCAAGCGCCACCGCTTGAATGACTGTGAACCTCTGGCTGGCGCGGACGTCAAGATACTTCAGCGCTTCTTCGCGGCTGGCCCGGTGAAACAGTTCCCACGCAGTATCGGCAAGATAGAAGAACGGCTTGCCATTCGCTTCAACCAGGAACCTTCCGGATGAATCGACCTTCAGCGCCGGCAGCGTAGCTCGGGATGGGGCTGCGGGAGTGCGTTGCGCAAGCAGCAGCAACAGCGCAGCGCTAGTGAGTGTTTTCCACAAAATCCGGTTCATAATCGGGCAGCGGATCGTTTGGACCGGCAATCAGCGCATAGAGAGTCGGCAATACGAAAACGCTCAGGATTAAGGTAGCACTGAGACCGCCGACAATCACGATAGCGAAAGGCCTCTGGGAGTCGGACCCAATGCTGGTCGATACCGCGGCAGGCAGAAGGCCGAGCGTCGCCACCAGCATAGTCATCAGCACGGGACGCAACGGTAAAACAGAGCCCTCGATCGCTGCTTCGACAATGGAGTGTCCACGGGCGCGCAGCTGATTGATGTATTCCACCATGAGAACGCCAGTCTGAACCGACACGCCGAACAGCGCTAGCATTCCAATGCCGGAGGAGACACTGAAGTGAGTGTCAGTGAAGAAGAGCGCGAGAACGCCGCCGATAGGGGATAGAACCACTGTTACCATCACCAGTCCTGCCCACTTAAAGGAACGAAACATGGAATACAGGAGCAGGAAGATGCCGGCCATTGTGACCGGAACTACCAGAGCCAGGCGCTTGTTGGCCCTTTGCTTACTTGCGTATTCGCCGGCCCACTCCAGGTGGTAGCCAGTGGGAAGTTTTACCTTCCTTCCAACGGTGTCGATGGCTTCTTCCACCGTACTGCCAAGATCCCTGCCGCGGACGCTGTATTTCAGCGCTACATAGCGGCTGTTGTTCTCCCGGTAGATCTGCGAAGCACCGTCTCGTACCGTGCTGAGGCTAACCTGATCGAGCGGAACACGTTCGCCGGATGCTGACAATAGTTTGATGTTCCGGATCGCGTCGGGCGTAAGCCGGAACTGCGGTGCGTAGCGCACCACAAGGTCATAGCGCTGCTCGCCAACCAACACGTTGCTGACGCTCTTGCCGCCTACCGCGGTTTCGATTGCATCCTGCACATCGCTGACATTAATTCCGTAACGGTTGGCGCGTTCACGATCGACATAGACGTTCAAATTTGGCTGGCCAATGACGCGGAATAGACCCAGATCAGTGACGCCTCGAATTTTCGACATCACCTGCACGATGCGCTCACCGGTCCGCTCCAAGTCGACCAGATCGGTGCCAAACACCTTAATTGCAAGTTCACCTTTGACGCCGCTGACCGCCTCCTCCATATTGTCGGCAATAGGTTGTGAGAAATTCCAGAGAACGCCGGGGATGTGTTCCACTTCCCGGCCCATGGCGCGGATCACTTGTTCCTTCTGCTCGTGGAAAATCGGACGCCACTCGCTGCGTGGTTTTAAATCGATGAAGTATTCCGTGTTCGAGAACAGAGACGGGTCGGTGCCGTCGTCTGGGCGGCCCACTTGGCTGATTACCTGCTTCACTTCCGGGAAACTGGCAAAGATGCGCCGGCACTTCAGCAAAACTTCGCCGGCGGCAGCCGGCCCAGTGCTCGGCGGGAACGTTCCGCGGGCCCAGATGGCGCCTTCGTCGAGGTGGGGGAGAAATTCGGAACCGACTTTGCCGCCCAGGTATACGATCCCAGCCAGCAGCAGCAGCACTCCGCCCAATAGTGCGAAGCTGGGCATGCGATTGCCCACGATTGCGCGCAGCGACCGCCGGTAGGCTCTGGTCATCAGCGCCATCAGCGGATTGTGCCATTCCTTGACGTGCCCCCGGAATACCAGGCTGGTGAGCACTGGGATAACGGAAAGTGAAAACAAGAGCGCTCCGAGCAGGGCAAAGGCAACCGTCAGCGCCATAGGGCGGAATAGCCGGCCTTCCACTTGCTGCAGCGTGAAGATCGGCAGGTATGCCGTAATAATAATTGCGATCGCATAAAAAACCGGCCGCTGGACTTCGACAGCCGCCTCGCGGATTCGTTCGATGGGAGTTTTCTCGCTCCTCTCGCTGCGGGCAAGATGGCGCATGATGTTTTCCACCATTACGACCGCTCCATCCACCACCATCCCAAAATCGAGTGCTCCCAAGGAAAGCAGGTTCGCCGGAACTCTACTGAGATCGAGGCAGATGGAAGCGAACAGCAGCGAGAACGGAATGGTGAGCACGACAATCAGAGCCGAACGCAGATTTCCAATAAAGATCAGCAGGATGATGGAAACCAGAATCATTCCTTCCGTCAGGTTGTGCTCCACCGTGTGAGTGGTTACGTGCAGCAAATCGCTGCGGTCGAGGAAGGGAACAATCTTGACACCCGGCGGGAGCAAATGCTCGTTCAGGTCTTTCACTTTCGCATGCAGCAAATCGAGCATTCGATCCGCATTGGCCCCCTTGCGCAGAAGTACGATTCCTTCCACCACGTCGCCATCGTCGAGCACCTTGTTGTCTTTCCGGTGAATGGCTCTGGCGACCTGGCCGAGGCGAATTTTCGGCCCTTGAAAAACATCCGCTAATTCGCGTATCCGGATAGGCGTTCCGTTTTGAGTCTTGATAAATGTCTGGCCGATGTCGGCGGTGCCGCGAAACAATCCCAGTTCTCGGACATTAACCTGCTGATTACCAGTCTGAATAAAGCTGCCGCCGGCGTTGGTGTTGTTGCCGCTTAGAGCCTGGGTGATTTGCGGTATTCCAAGTCCGTAGGCAACTAAGCGGTTGGGATCGAGCTGGACCTGATATTCGCGGGTCAGGCCTCCGAAACTCGAGACATCAACCACGTCGGGAACCGATTTCAATTGCTTTTCGAGAACCCAATCCTGCAGGGTCTTTAACTCCATCAAATCGTAAGAAGGATTGGTGCTCTTGAGTGTGTACCAGTACACTTGCCCAACCGGGCTGTAATCGGGTCCGATGACTGGCTGCAGACCGCTTGGGAGAGTAACCATGCTGAGACGTTCCAGCACCTTCTGGCGATTCCAATCGTTAACCGAAGCGTCATCGAAAATCATAGTCACGACAGACAACCCGAATTCGGAGAGCGACCGGATGTTACTCATATGAGGAAGTCCCGCCATCTGCACTTCCAGAGGAATGCTGACTTGCTGTTCTATTTCTTCAGCGGCTCGCCCCGGCCACTGGGTAATGACTTGTACGTAGTTGTTCGCAACATCCGGGTAGGCTTCGACGGGCAGATTTTTGAACGAGATGGCGCCCCAGACTAAAACAATCGCCGCCACCAGCAGCACCAGCATCCGGTTGCGGAGAGATCCCTCGACAAACCCGCGAATCATTGTCCACCTTCAGATGACAGCGCAAGCGCATCCTTGACAACCTGCTGGCCCGGTGCGATGCCCGACAGAATCACTTGGGTAGCTCCCTCCAGCTTGCCGGCCGCGACTTCGCGCCGCCGCATCAGGTCGTCACCGCTGGGAACAAAGACCCAGTCCCGATCGTGAAGATGAAGAACCGCGCTGCTGGGTACAGTCGCGTCTACTTTACCTCGCAGCCCAAAGAACGTAGCCGTGACAAACATTCCAGACCGCATCATCCCTGGGTTGGCTAAATCAATGCGGACCTTGGCGGTGCGCAGGGTAGGATCGAGCACCTTGCCTATATTGCTGATGCGCCCGTGGAAGACCCGGTCAGGATAAGCATTTAGGCGGATGTCTGCAATGTCTCCGGCGCGAACGGCCGGCAGGTCGTTCTCGTAAACATCGCACATCACCCAGACATGAGACAGATCGGCGATAGTGAAAAGGCTCTGCTGGTTGTCCGGCGTGTGAACGCTGCCCGAAGGCGCGACGTTCTGCTCGACAATAGTGCCCGAAACAGGCGCTTTAATTTCGATAATAGATCCCTGGTGATCGGGATCCCCGCCCAAGGTTTTTATCTGCTGGTTGGCGGAGTTCTTCGCGATGACCGCTTTCTGCTCTGTATCCTCGGCCAGCTGCAGGTCGTTAAGGGAAATTGCGCCGCGATCATAAAGAGTTTTGGCCCGCTCGAGCTGGCGGCTGGACAGAACTTCGTCTGCGACGGCTTGGCCATAAGTCTGAAAGGCGCCCGAGACATCGCTGCTGAGCACTCGCAGCAGCACCTGGCCCTTCTTTACGTCGTCACCGAGCTTGGCATTCAAAGCCATCACTCGACCCGCGGCCAGCGAGACGACGGGAACCGAGCGGTCCACATCGGCCGTCACTTCGCCGGTCGCGTGAATCTCCGGTCTCTCATCCTGCCGTCCCGCGGCCACCAGCTCAAAGTGCCTCCGATCAGTCACCTTCACCGTGTCGAGATCGGGTTCGACGACGACCTCAGTCTTCGGCGGTGCGGCAGCTGCCTCGTCGATCTTGCCATTCCCATGGCAGCTTTCCAGCAGCAGAGCAGCTAGAACAGCGGCCGCGAACCGGAAGAAATAAGTTCCTGTCATTGAATCACCTCACGCCCGACGGCGAGATTTACTTGGTTTGCCGAAGAGAAGTAAGCTCCTACCAAATTCAGGTAGGAAAGCTGAGTAGTACGGTATTGCCGCTGGGCGTCCAAAAAGTCGAGTAACGACGATGCTCCCTTCTGGAACGCGAAAGAGACGGTTTCCCGTATGTCGGTCGCTTCTTTCAGATAGGTTGTCTTGTAGGGACGCAACAGGACGATTGTGCTCTGCAGCGTGGCGTAGGCCGCATCCACGTCATGAAGCGCCGCAACTTCGGCGGCATCCTGCAGTCTCGCCGCTCTAACGACTTCCAAACGCGTGCGGGCTTTTTCTCCTTGATTGCGATCGAAGATGCGCAGCGGAATAGTTGCCTGCACGCCTACATAGACGTTATATGGATCCGGTTGGTGAGAGACGCTGACACCGAATACCGGATCAGTAGAGCCATTCGCAAATGCCAGGCGGTTATCTGTCTTCGCTCGCTGCGCCGCCTCACGAGCACTCTGCAAATCGGGACGGTTTTCCAAAGCTAGGGCCCGCAACTCCTGCAAAGTCGCGGCCGGCTCCACGAAATCGAAGTTGGCCTGCACATCGAACTGTTCTGTTGGAGTCCGATCGCGCAAGAGTTGTTGAAGGTCTATCTTGGCCGTCCGAAGATTGACTTCCGCCGTCTGCAGATCGGATTCGTACTGTACGCGCTGCAGTTCCACGCGCTGAAAGTCAACTCGCGCCAAATCGCCTACCTTAAAGCGGTCGCGGTTGATCTGAATCAGGTGATCGTAATGAGACAAGTTTTCACTTGCAATATCGCGGACCGCCTTGGCCAGGAGGACACGATTGAACGCGTCGCGAAGACTGAACAAAAGATTGCGTTCCAAATCGTCTTGATCGGCGGCAGCGATGTCAGTACTTTGCTGGGTGCTTTCCAGGCGCAACTCGCGCTTGTGTTGGCGCTCATGTAAATAGCTGAAGGTGCCGAAGGTATAGTCATTTCCCAACGGACGGTATGGGCTATTGGTGAAAACAGAAGCCTGGTCGATGCCGACGTTCAACAGGGGGTTGGGCCGGAGAAAGGCTGTAATCTCCTGCGCACGAGCCTCGTCAACGGTGATCTTCCCAGCGCTTAACGTGGGATTACTAGTTCTAAACTTTGCAACGGTCTCCTGCCAGGTTAGGGCTCCAGGCGGATTGACGCTCTGAGCAACACATGCGCAAGCTGAAACAAGACCGGCAAGCATGCGCCATCTGGGGCAATGCATGACTACTCCTCAAATTCTTATTGGTGGTTTCGCGAAGATTTAGAACGCAGGGAGATGGGGAGGAGAGCGGCCAGCAATATGCAATCGAACATAGCCGAGCGACTGTGGTGCGATCGAGCGCGAGATAGCAAAGAAGACCGGTGTATAGGCGATTCGAATGGCGCGAGAGGTCAGGAAGGTTTCGGCCGCCTGATAGAGATACAGTAGGTTGCTGGTCGATCCGGACGTTCCTGTGTTCCGCGTGTCCTGGTGTTCCGAAGGAGATGCAATCGCTTCCATGCGTACCAAGTCGTCAGTCGCGGAGACGAAGGGGAAGAGTGCCCCGGCGATTGCCACAGCCCCGGCGATTTGAAGCCAGTAAGGAACCGAATCGCGGCCCTTGAGGCGGCGAGAGGCCCCAATTGTCAGAGCTAGAATCAAACTCCCTAACCCAAGCCAAGCCAAATTAAGGGCTACATCGAATGGCACTAGGTCCTAAAATATCACGGCGATTCGGTTCTCAATCCGAGTTGCTCCATTAAAATTTTTTCTGTTTGAACTTTGGCAGCCGGATTGCATCCTATAGCTGTCTTGATAATGTTCCTGTTTAAAGTTGTCGGCCGCCTATCCGTATTTCTACTGTTTTCAACGGCATTTGCGGCAGCGTCAGACTTCCCGGGGCAGTTCAGTGAGCGGCGGCTTACAAGCAGCGCCCGTAACAAACTGGACCAGCTCAGATCCTCTTACTTTTGGAAGTCAAGTCCCGCGGGTAATGATGCACAACTACTTACGCTCTTCTGCCGCTCGTGTTTCGGATGGGATAACCACCAGAGCGAGGTTCCGTTAGTCAGCGTTCTGAGGGACACCCTGGGGGATTCATCACCGGATAACGATAGGGTGTCTTACGCATGGCTGCTCACGGCTCCACAGCCGGGTATAGGGCGAAAATTACTTGCAGCCGCTCCTTTCTTCTACTGGCGCTTAGGAAAGGGATCAACGAAAGCTACATCAGGGAGTTTAAAGCCGCAAGTAGATTTAACAGCTCCTCAAAATCCGATGCTGGCTGGCTTCTCCCGGAAAATACTTCAGTGGAGTGCGTTAGATCCATTGGCTATGTGGGCCAGGGCGCCCTCGCGCAGCTATCAGTCCAATTCATCCGATGATGAGCGCTTTCATTTAGAGGAGACAATTAGCTATTTGCGTCACGCCCCTACGTCAGATGAGCCGGATTCGCTGAGCGACGAACAGGTGATGACCGTTATCGCGCGATTAGAGCTGAGGAAAAACATGTTAGGGGGCTTGGCGGATGATAAGCACGCCGCCCGCTTCGCGCAAGAGTCCAGCTATGAGGAAGAGCGGGTTCGCAGCCATAACTGGGAGTTATTAAGGCAGTGCGCAGAGAGAAGTGGATTGTATTTCGAGCCTTTCGAGTTGGGTGGAGAGAAAGAGCAGTACGCCATCCTCTGGTACCCGGAAGGGATTGAAGCCCCTGCTGAGGGCACACCGCTGAAATCTGTTTGGAAGCTCCTTAAGATTAGCGATCCATACACCGACCAACGTTTACAGAACTGGGATGGCTTGTCATTCGACCGCCGGTTGGACGACAGCGGGCGATTGCTTCCCGAGGGCTCTTTAAGCGGGCGAGAGGTGAGAATGATTCCATTAGGGTTTTACAGCCTTACTTACCCGAACGTTCCACTGCTGTTAGTAGACTTCCGGGATAAACTACATGTCCGCCGCCACGAGATGCTGCAGCGGGGGATAACGGAGCTGACTTCGGGCATAATTGGAATTTCGCACTTCACTAACTGGTATTACTACGCTGGCGCTATGGTTTACAATTTTGTTTCCAGCCGGCACGGTTCAGCTGTCAGCCAAGCAAAGAGACTGGACAGTTATGCGCAATTCCGGGCGAATCTTTCGCTGGATAGGAAAATTAATCGTAAGCTTTATGCCGAACTGTCGAGGCGCGCGAACTCTTTGCGCGTTAGTCCCTTGGACAGTGCCGTTGAAAACTCCATTCATCTAGCGGAAAGCCGTTATGCGCTGCTTTTATCCCAGACTGAGAAAGGTTCGGCTCTGCTATCGCGATTAGATAACGATCGTAGGGCTGAAGCGGCTACCTTCGGGCAGAGCGTCAAGTCAAGCGTAGCTCACAATCTTTTGCACATGGGGACACTTGGCTTATACACGCAGCGAGCGAGAGCAGAACACTTTAATCTGGCGCAGCTTGACAGACAGCGCAGGTTTCAGTACTCGCTAGACTTGCTTGACCGTGCCATCCGGAACGGGACAACGCCAGAGACTGCTTACGATGCGGCCTCGCTGCGCGCTGCGGCATCGGTTTTGACACAGCTTGCCGGAAGCGTAAGCTCGCAACGACTGCGGGAGCACGCGTTGAATACCGTACACCAAGTTGCCGAGTTGACCAGAGACCCGGGTTTGGAAGCGAACTGCCGGAGCGCCAAATTAGCATTGAATGTCAATCCCGGCTCTGGTTTGCGTTCATCGCCGAACGTCCTCAGTGGCGAATCTCTTGATAGCGAGGCTGACGTTGGCGATAGCGCGTCTGTGGAAAGTGCTTCCTTTATTCCTGCTCCGGTAAGTGCGGTACGGTGAGTCGCTGGCTGGCGGCTTTTTGTTGCCTGAGTTGGATAAGCCTGATTGCCGCGCAGCCTGCTTCGATCGGGCGTCGCTTGGTGATTCTGAAGATCGATGGATTGAACGCCGATCTGCTGGACAGTCTCATGTCTCAACAAGACGCGAAGACGAGGCGGTCTACTTTGCCTTGGTTTTCTGAGATCTTCCGCCAGAACGGCACTGTCTTCAAGAATTTCTACGTGCGTGGCATCAGCCTTTCTGCTCCATCGTGGGCGCTTCTTGATACGGGACACCACAGCGTCATCCGCGGGAATGTCGAATATGACCGCTACACTGGCCGAACTTACGACTATCTGAATTTCTTTCCGTTCTATCTCAACTACGCGCGCAGCAAACAGGTAGACATGCCCGGCGTGGAGGTGCTTGACCGTGCCGGGATCCCGCTGGTCATCGATGCGTTTCCCTACGATCAGCAGTATGAAGGTTTTCAACTGCTGCAGCGCGGAGTCAGATGGGAAACCTTGAAAGAAGTATTGAAACGGCGAGTAAAAAGCCAACTGCTTCTCTCGCCTGTGGAAGGGGTTGGGCCCGAATCACTCGATAAGTTGCTCGGCGAGCAAACCGAAGCGGAATTGCGAGATGGCCTCGCGAGTTCACGTATTTTGTATCTTGATTTCTACACTGGCGACGTCGATCATGAGGGGCACGCGACCAATCAGCGCACCGCTTTGACTGACACACTCCAGCACATTGACGCGCTGGCAGGAAGGATTTGGACTGCCATTCAGAAGAGTCCGCTTGCCGGTGAGACCGTCTTTGTTGTGGTTTCGGATCACGGCATGAATAACCGGCCAGGCCTATTCAGCGAAAGCTTTAACCTTCCTGATTTTTTCAACAGCGTAGCGGGAGGCGGACATCATGTGGTGACTAACCGTCATCAGATGAGCGATTACAAGCTGATGGGTCTGGATCCGATGGTGCATACCGTAGTTACTCCCAGCAAAGCTTCTAGGTATCTAGACGGAAAGTCGTCGGAATATCCCACTGTCTGGCTCGACCTGGATGGAAATGAGCGGGCATCTGTGCAGATGCGGAACAGCGACCTGAACAGGATCCAGATCCTGCTTCAGCAATTGAGCCGCAAGGATTTGGATCCAGGTATGCGCAGCGCGGCAGCGGTTTGTCTCCAGCAAACTATCGATCGCCATCGTGAGCAGTGGACGCACACAGTAACGGACTTGACCGAAGAGATCGCGGCAATCAAAAAAGCTATTGCACAGCGGAAGCAGGAAGTTGGGGGGATTCCCAAAAAATGGACGCTGGCGCAGCACGATAAGGGGGATGATAAGGCAGCGCGCCGGTTGAATCGCGATCTGAGTTGGTGGGAGCGGGAGGCAGCCAGCTATCAAGAGTTCATACAGAGCTCGCGGAGACTGCTAGACCTGCATCCAGACAAGGCCAAACGTTTCCGAGGTTCGATAGCCGACCTGATTCCCCCTCGCGAGTTGGGCAGCAAAAACGAGATCTACGATCTTCAGAATTACGTGGTTGGGATGAAAAACGGCGGATTAGTAATGGAATCCTCCGGCGCTCTCGACGAGAAGCGTTCGTTTGAGACGATCAACTACTTTCCACGCCTGCTGAGCCAGACCGTGCGTAACAGTCCGCAGGCAGAGTTGCCAAAGATGCCCATCGACTTTGTGACTCTGCGGTTACCTGAAAGTTCCTTCCAGGCGCTTGTGCCGGAAGCTGAGCATGTTTATTGGTTGTACGGGAGCGATAAGGCGCAATTGCTGATCATGACCGACCGCGCGGGACGGATCGCGCTGAGAGCGGTAGAAAATCTGGCCGGGCATGCGAACGGGAAGGTTACCTGGGATGGGATGTCTTTCGCAGCGGGCCTGCCCCTCCACCTATATGAAGATGCGGCATTCAATCCTCCCGCGGGGTCTGGCAGAGGTGAGTGGCTGGAGGCCTGGCACTCTGAACGGGAGTGGCTGAAAGCAATACATCGTTGCCAGTATTCAGATGGGGTGATTGGAATTATCGAAGACCTGTCACCGGTAGGTGAAAACGTTCCTGGACCGCAGGGCGCGAGCGACATTATGGTGCGGTACGAGCGGCGTCGCCGGGAACTGGTGCAAGCGGATTTTCACGTTTTCGCCTCTAGCGGTTGGAATTTCAATGCGCGCAGTTTTAATCCAGGCGGCAATCATGGAGGCTTCTTCCGCATCTCCACGCATTCTGTTTGGATGATGGCAGGAGCCGGCATTCCCCACCGAGCGATTGAAGAGCCGTATGACAGCTTGAATTTTGCATCGACGATTCTCAGCCTGGCAGGCAAGCCCCCGCCAATGCCCGAAAGAATCGTAAAAATCCATTGAAAAAAACAAAAAAACAACAAAAAAGGGGACAGACCCCAATTTGTGGAGAGGAGTTGATTGAGTTGTGCACTTCCTTTTCGAGCGGAAAGGTGATTACTGGATGGCGCGCTTACCTCGTTTCGTTTTAGAGAATGTTGTGCATCACGTCGTGGCTCGCGGCGTCAACCGGCAGCGCATTTTCCGGACTGGTTACGACAAAAAAAAGTATTTGAAGCGCTTCGCTAAAATTGCAGAGGAAGAAAAGGTGTCAGTCCATGGCTTCTGCTTGATGAATAATCATGTTCATTGGCTGCTTACTCCTAGCAATCCAAAAGGTTTGGCACGGCTGTTTCAGCGCGTGCATACTTGGTGGGCGGTCGTTTACAACCGTAAGAATGGGCGCACCGGCCATCTGTTCCAGAACCGTTACCATTCGTCTCCGCTCGACGAGAAGCACTACTGGGAAGCGCTTCGCTACGTAGAACTCAATCCTAAGAAGGCAGGCCTCATCAAGCGGCCGGATGAGTGGTGATTTCGATGCTCAGATCTGGCCCACGGTGATGGAGTGATTTGGCCCACCTGGACAACCCCTGGATGACAAGATTCCGGGGATGGACAGGAGAGCCAAGGTGGAGTTATTTGAAGAGATCCGGCGAGGGTATGCGGCAGGAGAGACGATTCTTGCACTCGCCCAGAAGTATCAGGTGCATCGGCGCATGGTGCGGCAGGCACTGGCGAGCGCGGTGCCGCCGGAGCGGAAAAAGCAAGAGCGGGTGCTGCCGAAACTAGGGCCGGTAAAGCAGTTCATCGACAGCCTTCTGGAGCTGGACGGTGAGGCCCCGCGCAAACAGCGGCATACCGCGCGGCGTATCTGGACTCGGTTGTGCATGGAACATTCACAGCATCCGGTGGCCGAGTCCACCGTGCGTGGACGGAAGCGCGCCCTGGGGTTAGCCCATCGCGGTGTCTTCGTGCCGCAGAGTTATGCACCGGGCCAGGAAGCGCAAGTGGATTGGTTCGAAGCACAGGTAAAGCTGGGTGGCGAAGCGCGGAAGCTGCAGTTCTTCGCGATGCGCAGTATGAACAGCGGCGGGGCGTTTCACCGTGCCTATACTAACGCGACGCAACAAGCCTTTCTGGAAGCGCACGAGCATGCGTTTGCTTACTTTGGCGGTGTCTTTCGAACGCTTCGTTACGACAACCTGGCCAGTGCCGTAAAGAAGATTTTGCGTGGCTACCGGCGCGAAGAAACCGAACGCATGATCGCTTTTCGCTCGCACTGGGGTTTTGCCAGCGAGTACTGCCAGCCGGCACGCGGTAACGAGAAGGGCGGCGTGGAGATGGAGTTGGGTTGGTTCCGGCGCAACTGGTTGGTACCGGTGCCGGAAGCGGACGATCTGGAGAGCTTCAACGCTTGGCTTCTGAGCCGTTGCGGAGAAGCGCAGCAACATATCATCAGCGGTCGCGAAGCCGCCGTCGGCAATGCCATGCGGGACGAGCAGTCGCACTTGCTGCCGTTAGTAGCGGAGCGGTTTGCCATCGCAGAGACCATCTATCCGGTCACGGTGGATGGACACGGTCGCGTGAAAGTAAGAGCCAACTGGTATTCGACGCCGCTTTATCCGGGCTCCCGGGTAACGGCGCGGGTGTGGCCTACACACATCGAGGTGTGGCGTGATGGGGAGTTTGCAGCGCGGCACGAGCGTTGTTATGGACGCGGGCATCACATTCTGAACCTGGAACATTATCTGGATGTGCTGGAGAAGAAGCCTGGTGCGATGAAGAGTTCGACGCCGTTGCAGCAGTGGCGTGCGGCGGGGCGCTGGCCGGGGTGTCTGGATACGCTCTGGCAGCAACTGGAAAGCCGCCACGGCAAGGCCAAAGGTACGCGCGAGATGATTATGCTGGTGCGTGCCGGGACGGCCGGCAATGCGTGGCCGCGCTTGATCACAGCAGTGGAAGAAGCACTGCGCATCGGCGTAAGCGATGCGGCCGCGGTGCTGCATATTCTGCACATGCCCGACGCTCACGAACGTCAGCGCTACGCGCTGGCGCTCGCCGAAGATCTGAGGCAGTTTGAAAGGCCGATGCCGGTGATGGATGAATACGACTCGTTGCTAAGTCATCTGCCGATGCCCTCCCAAGAGGTGATTCAATGAATCTCCAGACAGAGGCGTTGGAACAGGCCAGCATCCGGCAGTATTGCAAAATCGTGCGCACACCGGCCATCGCGGCCAACTTTATTCCGCTAGCCGGACAGGCCGTCAAAGAACAGCACAGCCATGTGCGCTACCTGGAAGCGCTGCTGGCAATGGAGTGTGAAGAGCGCGACCGTCATGCCATTGCTAACCGTATCCGGGACGCGCAGTTGCCACGCTTGAAGACGCTGGATGAGTTCGACTTTGCGAAAGCGCCCCAGATCCCAGCCGCAAAGATCCGCGATTTAGCGCAGGGCGGTTACATCGAACGCAGTGAACCCATCGTTTTGATTGGCGATTGTGGAACGGGTAAAAGCCACTTGGCCACCGGGCTCTGCTTAGCTGCATGCCATCAGAAACGGCGTGTTCGATTCATCACTGCCGCGGCATTGGTGAATGAGCTTATCGAAGCCAAACAGAACGGCCAAGTGAAACGGCTGATGATGCGATGGATGAGATACGACCTCATCGCGTTGGACGAAGTGGGCTACGTCCCGCTGGCCGATATCGGCGCTGAGTTCCTATTCCAGGTAATCTCAGACCGGGCCGAACGCGCAGCCTTAATCGTCACCACGAATCTGCCATTTTCCGAATGGACCACGGTGTTTCCCAATCCACGGCTCTGCAAGGCGCTGCTGGACCGAGTGACGGACCGCGCTCACATCATCGAAACCGGCACCGAATCGTTCCGGTTCAAGCGAACTATGGAAGGGAGGAAAAAGAGATGAGAGCTGCCGGGTCGCCGCATGATGACCGCCCCGGCGTCCGTTCCGCTTGAAACGCGCCGCCCTCCCGGGCGTCGCCAAGCTCCACTCCCACCGGAGCGGTCATCAACAACTCTGGTTGGAAATGGGGCAAACTAGAAACTACCCAGGTGGGCCAAATCTGCCCATCACAAGTGGGCCACGCCGGAGCATCACAATCAAGTGGGAGTTTTCTTCGGCCAAGTACCACCTGAACGGCGAGGCCGATCCTCGTATTCGTCTGGTGGCAGTTAAGACGCGAAAGCACTTCTCAGCTGCAGATTGGCGCATTTTCCTCCGCGTTTACGACGTAGCAGCCAACGACTCAATCCGTAAAGCTGCAGCCGGATCACGACCGTGTGGCGAAGACGAATGGATTGCCGGATTGGAACTTAAACACGGAAGAAAATTCACTGCCTCGCCGCCGGGACGACCATCCATCGTTGCTAAGACCTTATCGGCAGCCTAATCAGACGCGTTCTTACAGCATCGGCCCAATACGCCACGGGACAAACTCGTGGTGGCCCAGAACTTCGGCCTTGGTCTTCTCGCCGCTCGCAATTCTCAGCAGCGCTTCGAAGATTTTGCGGCCTACCTCCTCGACTGTCCCGCTACCGTCCGCAATCACGCCCGCGTTGATGTCCATGTTGTCCGGCATGCGCCCGAACGTGTCTGAATTGCTGCTGATCTTCAGCACCGGAATGGTGGGGAATCCGATCGCGCTTCCGCGGCCCGTTGTGAATGCAATCAAGTTGACGCCACCCGCCGCCAGTCCCGCCAGCGAAGCCGGATCGTAGCCTGGCGTGTTCATAAAAACGAATCCATGGCTGCGAATGCGTTCGCTGTAGGCAACCACATCCTCCAATGGCGTCGTGCCGCCTTTTGCCACCGCGCCCAGCGACTTTTCGACGATGTTCGTCAAGCCGCCCTTCTTGTTGCCGGGGGATGGATTATCGTCGAAGCTACCGCCAAATTGCCCCAGATAGCTTTTGTAATAGCCGATGCAGTCGAGCAGCTTGCGCGCCGTTGCTTCATCTTTGGCGCGCCGCAGCAGCGTATGTTCGGCGCCGATGATTTCCGTGGTCTCGGCGAGCACCGGGGTCCCGCCTTGCTCCACCAGTAAGTCGGAACAAAAGCCGAGCGCCGGATTCGCAGTAATCCCTGAAAAAGAATCGGAACCGCCGCAATTCAATCCTAGTGTTAACGCGGAGACGGGCGCTTCCACGCGCTGCAATCCAGCCGCCGCCGCGATCAATTTCTCTATCTGTCCAACTGCTTTTTCGACTGCCTTGCGGGTTCCGCCGCTCTCCTGTAGCGTAAGCCCCACCAGACTCTTCGAAACCCCCTCGCTTGAACGGCCCAGGTAATGATCAATCTGATTGACTTCGCAACCCAGGCCCAAAATCACAGCAGCCGCCACATTCGGATGATCGAGGACCCCTTCCAGCGTCCGCTGCAACTGCTCCGTGTCGGGGCCAATGCTCTGCGCACATCCGTCTCCATGCGGAAAGCTCATTACGCCATCGACATTAGGGGGCAACGTGCGCCCTTCAAAGTGTCTTTCGATCAAGCTCGCCGTATGGGATGCACAGTTGCTGGCGGCCACGACGGCAATGTAGTTGCGGGTGCCGATTCGTCCGTCGTCCCGCTGGTATCCCATGAAGGTCCGTGTCGATTTTTTCCTCACCGGCTGCGGCGCGCCACGGAATTTGAACTCGCTGTCCGGCTCTTCATACAGCAAGTTGTGCTGATGCACGTGATCGCCGGGCTGTATTCCGGTGCGCGCCACCCCGATTTGTTCACCGTAACGCCGCACGGGTTTTCCAGCGGGAATGTGCTCTAAAGCAACCTTGTGACCTGCCGGAATAGCCGTTCTGGTAACCACTTCTTTCGAACCGGCAATCACCTGCTGCCCCTCTCCCAGCAGCACTCGGGCAATCGCGACATTGTCAGTCGAATGCAGCAGTATCGCCGCGTTCTCCTCCGTGGGCGCTGCGTCAATCTGCACTAGCATCAGAGTTTGTCCTTGCTCAGTTTCCCGTCTATCATGCGCCAAATGCCGCGAGGATTCGCATTCTGCAACTCCGGGGGCAAGAGATTTTCGGGAAAGCTTTGATAGCAAACCGGGCGCAAGAATCGCAGGATCGAAGCCGTTCCCACTGATGTAAATTTGGGGTCCGCCGTCGCAGGATACGGTCCGCCATGATTCATCGCGTGGCTTACTTCCACGCCTGTCGGAAAGCCGTTGAAAAGCAAGCGCCCAGCTTTCGTTTCGAGTATCGCAACCAAGTCCCGGTACTCTTCGAGATCCGCTGGCGTTCCACACAGCGTCACCGTCAAGGTTCCGTCCAGGCCCTCGGCCACGCGCATCAGCTCTTCGCGCGACTGCACCCGGACAGCGATCGAACTCGGCCCGAAGATCTCTTTCGCTAGATCCTCGTGGCTCATCCAGGTTTGGCCGTCCGTCTCGAACAGCACCGGCAATGCTTGCGTCAAAGCCTCGTGCGCCTCGGCTTGGGATGCCAGCGCTTTCACGCCATTCACTTTGCCGCGCTCATCGACGCTCTTCTGGTAACTTTGCAAAATTCCCGGATGCAACATAGTGCCCGGCGCGCCGTTCGCGAAATGTTTTGCCAGGGTTTCTGAAAAGGAGGAGAACTCCGAACCTTCTTCTCCCACCACGACTCCGGGCGAGGTGCAGAACTGGCCCACTCCCAGGTTGATGGAATTGAACAGGCCTTGCGCCAGCGCTTTAGCGTCTTTCAGGGCTCCCGGAAGGACAAACACTGGATTGATGCTGCCCATCTCGACATAGGCCGGAATGGGTTGCGATCTTTCCGTGGCAGCATCAAAGATCGCTCGTCCGGCGCGCTCCGAACCGGTGAACGCGACCGCCTTGGTTGCAGGGTGCTGAACCAAACTGATGCTCACCGCCGGGTCTGCCGCCTGCACCAACGAGAACGTGCCTTCAGGCAAGCCGCCCGCTCTTACTGCCTTGGCAATGGCCGACGCGACCATCTCCGAAGTCCCCGGGTGCGCCGGGTGACCTTTCACCACCACCGGATTCCGGGCTGCTAATGCCGCCGCCGTATCTCCCCCTGCTACTGAGAACGCGAGAGGAAAATTGCTGGCTCCGAACACGACAACCGGACCCATCGGGATCAGCATCCGCCGCAGATCGGGCCGCGGAAGAGGTTTCCGATCGGGCAGCGCCGGGTCGATTCGCACATCGAGATAAGAGCCATCCCGCACCACGCTCGCAAATAGCTTCAACTGATTCATAGTGCGGGCGCGCTCGCCGATCAGCCGTTCCTTGCCCAGGCCGGATTCGAGCGAAGCCTGCTCGATCAGAACGTCACCCAGCGCCTCAATTTCCGCAGCGATGTTTTCGAGCAGATTCGCGATCTGTTCCGAGCTGGCGCTTCGCAGAGCAGGAAACGCCTGCGTCGCCAAATCGAGAGCGCGGTCAATCTCATCGGCAGTGGCTTCGTGAAAGGCGACCGCCAGCTTTGTTCCAGCTTTGGGATCGTAGCCGTAAATGTTCGGCATCCCTTCTGCCGACAAACTCGCCCCAATAATGTTTTTTCCGTGTAGCTGCATAGTTGTTCTTCTTGATTCTCTCTCTTCTTCATCTCTCGATTCGGGACGCCGGAATCCGCTTACAACCGGATCAGATAAGCTCCTCTGTATGCAGAAACCAGTCTTGTCGCGCCGGGAGATGTCCGCGCTGCTGTTATCCGCGCCCGCTCTGCTCAAGGGGAATCAAACCAGTTTGCAGGCTGCCCGGATCAAGATCGATACGGAACGGACTATCGGCGAGATCGACCCTAAGATCTACGGTAATTTTCTCGAGCACCTGGGCGCTGCATCGAAGGCGGCATTTTTGAAGAGAATTCGCCGCTCTCCGATAAGCAGGGCTACCGCCGCGACGTTGAAAAGGCAGCTAAGGATCTGCACGTTTCTTTTCTGCGCTGGCCTGGCGGTAATTTTTCATCGAACTACGACTGGAGGGACGGCATTGGTCCGCGCGATTCGCGTCCCCGGCGGCTCGAGATGGCTTGGGGCACCATCGAAGACAACCGCTTTGGCACTCACGAATTTCTCGAATACACAGAGCGAGTTAAAGCCGAACCGTACATTTGCGCGAATCTCGGCACCGGCAGTTGGGAGATGGCGCAGCAGTGGGTCGAGTACGTAAACTTCGACGGCGATACGGCAATGACTCGCTTGCGCCGCAAGAATGGCCGCGAGAAGCCCTGGAAAGTCAAATATTGGGGTTTGGGCAACGAGATGGATGGCCCCTGGCAAATGGGTCATCGCTCGGCGGAGGACTACGGCAAGTTCGCTCTTGAAGCCGCCAAACTGATGCACTGGACAGACCGCAACATTGAATTGGTCGCGGCAGGCTCTTCCAATTTCGGTTCCGGCGTCGACTGGCTCGGCTGGAATCGCACCGTCCTTGAATATCTGAAAGACCATATCGACTATCTCGCGTTGCACACCTATGTAGGCAACAAAGAGAACGACTACTACAGCTTTCAAGCCACCACGCTGCCTCTAGCCGAGCGCATAAAGCTCTCTGCAGGGTTGATCAATGAAGCTCTCTCCGGCGCCCCGCGATCGAAACGCATCTATCTTGCCTGGGACGAATGGAATGTCTGGTATCGCGCCCGCGGCGATCAGGAAAGAGGACGCCGCATTCTGGAAGAACACTACAATCTGGAAGACGCGCTTGTGGTATCCAGCTTTCTGAACACCTTCGTCAATCACGCCCACGTTGTAAAGATTGCGAACATGGCGCAGCTGGTAAATGTAATCGCGCCGATTTTTACGAATGAAAAGGGCCTTTACCTGCAGACCATCTACTACCCTCTCCAATTATTCGCTACGCATTGCCACGGGACGGCGCTCGATCTTTTCGTTGATGGACCCACTTACTCTACTGGCACGCATCCCAAGGTGCCCTATCTCGACACTTCCGCCGCGCTGAACAATGGAACGCTAATTTTGAACGTCACCAACCGTCACCGCGAGAGCGCGCAGGATGCCGTTTTCGAGCTGGAAGACAAGAAGTTCAACGGCGACTTCCAGGTATTCGAAGTGAACGGCCCCGACATTAAAGCCGAGAACAACTTCAACCAGAGCCCGGTCAAAACACAATCCAAATCGGTGACCGCTTCGGGCGGGACTCTGAAATACAGCTTCCCGGCGCACTCCTTTACGATGCTGAAAGGGAGCATCGGCTAAATTCGCGATCGGTTAGACTGTAAACGCTTTCATTGCCGCGCAACGTTAGCTTGGCCCATCCATGACGATCGCCCTTCTCGCTTCGCCTACCCATCTCCTGCACCTCAGTTTTGTCGACCTCCTGATCATCGCGCTCTATTTCGTGATGGTCCTGGGGATCGGCCTCTACCTGAAAAGCTTCACCAAGACCGGCGAAGACTTTTTTATGGCCGGGCGCGACATGAGCTCCTGGATTGCCGGGCTGAGCTTTGTCGCCGCGAATCTCGGCTCTCTGGAACTAATGGGTTGGGCCGCATCAGCTTATCAATATGGCATTCTGGCGACGCACTGGTACTGGATTGGCGCCATTCCCGCTATGCTCTTCCTCGGCATCGTGATGATGCCGTTCTATTACATCTCCAAAACGCATTCGGTGCCGGGTTACCTGCAATTGCGTTTTGGAGAATCGACGCGGGCTCTGTCCGCCATCTCGTTCGGATTGATGACCGTTTTTATGAGCGGCATCAATATGTACTCCATGGCGCTCGTGATGAAGATCATCCTGGGATGGGATATCAACTTCAGCATCTGGGTGTCGTCCATCACCGTCGCCGCGTACGTCTTTCTCGGCGGTCTCCTCTCGGCCATTTTCAATGAGGTACTGCAATTTTTTCTCATCTGGCTGGGCGCGCTTCTGATACCCATCATCGGCTTAGTAGAAACCGGCGGCTGGAGCGGCATGGTGGCCCGCATCCACCAGCGCTTTCCGGAGCAGGACTACACGCACCTCTGGAGCGGCCTCGGATCGTTTACCACGAATCCCATGGGTATTCAATGGACCGGCATCGTACTCGGATTGGGCTTCGTAATTTCTTTTGGCTACTGGACCACAGATTTTCTCGTCGTGCAGCGCGTGCTCGCGGCAAAAGATCTGCGCAGCGCGAAGATGGCGCCCGTCATCGGTTCCGTATTCAAGATGGCGCTGCCGTTCATTGTGATCCTGCCTGGCCTGCTCGCGCTTGCCGTCTTGCCGGAGAGACTGGTAGGCGAAGGGCAGGCCACGCCCGGCGTTCACACCTATAACGAAGTGCTGCCCATCATGCTGGCGCGCTACTGCGGCCCGGGACTGCTGGGCCTCGGCATCACCGCTCTGATTGCGGGGTTCATGTCCGGCATGGCGGGCAACGTCAGTGCTTTCGCCACCGTCTGGACCTACGATATTTACCGCGCCTTTATGCGGCGTTCCGCCTCCGATGAGCACTACGTCTCGGTGGGCCGCTGGTGTACTGTCATCGGCGTGCTGATCAGCATCGGCACGGCTTATCTGGTAATGCAGTTCGCCAGCATCATGGACTATGTTCAGGCGCTCTTCAGCTTCTTTATCGCGCCGCTGTTCGGAACCGTCATTCTGGGAATGCTGTGGAAACGAGCCACACCCACCGGCGGTTTCTGGGGGCTGGCGACCGGCACCTTCTCGTCCATTGGCATGTGGGCCTGGGTGAAGCTCGATCCTTCGGCCCTGCGCTTCATCGCGATCTCGCCTAATGCGAAAGATATGGCGGAGAATATGTATCGCGCCCTCTGGTCCTGGCTCGTTTGCGTCATCGTGACCGTCATCGTAAGTTATGCCACCACGCCCAAGCCCATTACCGAACTCGATGGGCTCGTTTATGGCGTCACCGCCATTCCTGAGGAACAGCCCTTACCCATCTATCAGCGTCCGGCCTTCTGGGCCGTCGCGGTGTCGCTGGTCTTCGTCGTTCTCAACATCATCTTCTGGTAAACAATACATGCAAGGTCCTGGCTTTCTTTCTATCTGGTTCTTCATCGGTCTTCTGCTTACGGTCTACGGCGTCCTCATTACCGCGACGGGCATTTACGAACTCGCCGTGCCGCCCGCGAATCCGCCCGTTCTCGCCAGTCTGCACGCCAGCATCTGGTGGGGCCTCATCCTGCTTGCTATCGGCCTCGTCTATCTGATCAAATTTTTCCCCAAGCGGCAGGGTTGACGTGCATGGTTGAAGTACATGGATAGCGCACTATGAGCAGCACTGTCGTAGCGGGCGTCGATTTCGGAACTCTCAGCGTTCGCGTATCGATCTTCGATTCCGAACGGGGACGGCTCGGATCCGGCACCGCGGAATACCCGCTCCACCGCAAGCGCGAAGATCCCGATTACGCAACCCAGAGCCATGCCGACCACATGAACGCTCTGGTGCTGGCTACCGAACGGGCGTTGAAAGAGGCGGGCGTCGATGGTTCGGCAGTGAAGGCCATGGCTCTCGACACCACCGGATCGAGCGTTATTCCAGTCGGCGAAAATCTCGAGCCGCTGGACGATTACTATCTTTGGGCCGACCATCGCTCGTGGCGCGAAGCCGCGGAAATAACCGCCAAGGCGCATGAAGCCAACCTTGAAGCCATCAAGTGGTCCGGCGGCGTCTACTCTTCCGAATGGGGCTTTTCGAAGCTTCTACACTGGCTTCGCCACAATCCCGGCAAGCGCGACAAGCTCGTCAGCGCTTTCGAGCATTGCGACTACGTTGCCACTATTCTGTGCGGCATTCGCGATATCTCCCATGCTCCTCGCAGCATCTGCGCCATGGGCCATAAGTGGATGTGGAACGAATCGCTCGGCGGCCTGCCTCCCGAGGATTTCTTAGTCTCCGTCGATCCGCTTCTGAAAGGCGTTCGAGCCAAGCTGGGGGGCCGCTATCTTTCGTCCGACCATCTTGCCGGAAAGCTCTCGCCGGAATGGGCTGCCAAGCTCGGTCTGAATGAAGATGTTGTGATCCCGGTGGGAGCCTTCGATGCTCACTGGGATGCCGTGGCCGCGGGCGTTCAACTTGGCGATCTAGTGAATGTTATCGGAACCTCCACCTGCATGATTGGACTGAGCTCGAACGGCACGCTGATACCGGGAGTCTGCGGCGTGGTTTCCGGTTCGGTCGATCCGAAACAGGTCGGCGTGGAAGCTGGGCTCTCCGCCGTGGGCGATTTGTTCGAGTCGATTGCACGGCGCTCAGGCTCTTCGGCCGCGGCACTGTCGGATGAGATTACCGGTTACCGCGCCGGACAAACCGGCCTGCTGCGTACCACTTGGGATAACGGCGATAGAACCGTGCTGGTAAACCCGGAACTAGGCGGCGTTACGCTCGGCTGGCATCTTGCCAGCACTGCCGCGGACGAATTTTTTGCCGCTATAGAGGGGACGGCATTCCACACGCGCATTATTCTCGATCGCATGGCCGAACATGGAGTCGAAGTGAAACGCCTGATCAATGGCGGCGGCATCCCGCAGAAGAATAATGTTCTGAATCAGGTCTATGCCAATGTGCTGAACAAGCCCATTCTGGTGCCCACGGGGGATGTCACCAGTCTGGGCTCGGCTATCTTTGCGTTCTTGGCCGCGAAAACATTCCCGAATATCGCCGCCGCCCAGGATGCGCTCTGTCCCAAACACCGCGTCTTCAACCCTGAACCAGCAAGTGTGGAAATTTACAATCGCCTTCATGCTTTGTTCAAGAGTTGCTATTTCGCGCTCGGTACCCGCGATGCGGCCCCCGCCGGGTTGGGCGAGATACTCCCGGAACTTCGGCGCATCGCGGAAGAAGTTAGGAAATCGGCATGAACTTAAAAGCATTGCGAGAAGAAGTGCTCGAGGCCAATCTCGAATTGGTGCGCCGGCAGCTGGTGGTCTTTACGTTCGGCAATGCCAGCGGCTACGATCCCGAGTCTGGACGCATCGTAATTAAACCCAGCGGTGTTCCTTATGGTAAGTTGACTGCCGCCGATCTGGTTGTCACCGATGTGCAAGGCAAGGTTGTGGAAGGCTCGCTTCGTCCCTCGTCCGATCTGCCCACGCATGCCGCCCTATATCAGGCCTTTCCAGGCATTCGCGGCGTTGTTCATACCCATTCGCGCTACGCCACCGCCTGGGCCCAGGCCAGCATTCCCATACCGTGCCTTGGCACCACGCATGCCGATTATTTTCACGGCCCCATTCCGGTAACGCCGCACATGCAGCGCGAAGAGATTCAGTCGGATTACGAATGGAACACCGGGCAGGTCATCATCCGGCGTTTCGCCGGGATGGACCCCATGCACACGCCCGCCGTCCTGGTTGCCGGACATGCGCCGTTTTGCTGGGGACCATCGCCTACGGAAGCTGCGCATACTGCTGCCGTTGTAGAAGAGGTCGCGCATATGGCGTATTTGACAACTACGATCGGCTCCAACGTGGAAGGTATCTCAGACCATCTGCGCGACAAGCACTTCTTACGAAAGCACGGACCGGACGCCTACTACGGGCAGGAAAAAACCAAGGCATGACTTTCGATTTTTCAAAGCTCGAGCTGTGGTTTATTACCGGCAGCCAGCACCTCTATGGGGAAGACACGCTGAAGCAGGTGGAGCGTCATTCCGATGAAATTGTTCGCGGCCTGAACGCCGCGGGGACTCTACCTGTCAACGTCATCGCCAAACCCGTACTCACCACGGCGGACGCGATTCATCAACTTGCTCTCGACGCGAACAGTTCCAAACGCTGCATCGGTCTGGTTTGCTGGATGCACACCTTCTCCCCTGCGAAGATGTGGATCGCCGGCCTGCGGGCTCTAGCGAAGCCTTTCGTCCACCTGCATACGCAGTTCTATCGCGACCTCCCGTGGTCGGCGATCGACATGGACTTCATGAACTTGCATCAGTCCGCTCATGGCGATCGCGAGTTCGGTTTTCTGGCCAGCCGGATGCGCCTGAATCGCAAAGTAATCGTAGGCTCGTGGCAGGACCCTGAAGTGCTTGCAGAACTCGGCGTATGGAGCCGCTCGGCCGCAGCCTGGCACGATGCGCAGAGCATGAAGGTGGCGCGCTTCGGCGACAACATGCGCAATGTCGCCGTCACCGAAGGCGACAAGGTGGAAGCTCAAATCCGCCTCCGCTATTCGGTGCAAGCGTATGGCGTCGGCGATCTGGTTGCTCGTATCGAAGAAGTAAGCGATGCCGATGCTGGAAGCATCGCTTCGGAATACGACGACAGCTACGACGTGGACGAAGAACTGCGGCCCAATGGCGCACGGCGCTCTGAACTGCTGGATGCCGCGCGCATCGAATTAGGACTGCGCCGCTTTCTCGACGACGGCAAATTCACCGCCTTTACCGACAACTTCGAAAATCTTTACGGCTTGAAACAGCTGCCGGGGATCGCTGTGCAGCGCCTGATGGCGGACGGCTATGGCTTCGGCGGCGAAGGTGATTGGAAGACTGCCGCCCTGGTCCGCACAATGAAGGTGATGGCTGCCGGACTTGATGGCGGCACATCGTTCATGGAAGATTACACTTACCATCTGCAAGGCGGCGGTCAAGTGCTGGGCGCGCACATGCTGGAAGTCTGCCCGTCGATTGCAGATGGCAAGCCTTCGGTGGAAATTCATCCGCTCTCTATCGGGGGCAAGTCTGATCCTGTGCGTTTGGTTTTTACAGGCCGCAGCGGTCCTGCGTTGAACGCTTCTATCGTGGATGTCGGCGAACGCTTTCGTTTAGTTGTGAATACAGTGGACGTTGTTGCGCCCCCGGAACCGCTGCCCAAGCTGCCGGTCGCGCGGGTGCTTTGGAATCCGAACCCTAATCTTCGCGTGGCGGCAACCTCGTGGATACTAGCAGGCGGCGCTCATCACACTGGTTTCAGTCAGGCTCTGACCGTGGAGCATTTGGACAATTACACCGAGATGGCCGGTCTCGAGTGTCTGGTGATCGACGATTCCACAACTGTCGCGAATTTCAAGAAAGAACTGCGCTGGAACGACGCTGCTTATCGTTATGCCCGGGTCTAATCGGACCGTGCTAAAGACCCCCACAATCCGATCATTTCTTACTTATTTTCCACCTTTGCTTGAAGCTCGTACAAAGAACGGTAAAATTGATTGAGATCGGAACGGATAAGCCCAAGGTCTCTCCCTTACCGTTTCTTAAGGCTTACCGGTGAGCAGCTTTACCTTCCAACGCGGCGTTGCTGGATGTAGCGGAAGAAGCCGGATCCGACCTGCTCTTGACGCCTCGGCCGCAGCAATGGCCCAAACTCCGCCCGCACGTACAGGGCGTTGTGAAGGTCGTGAATGCGGCGCCGCCCGGCAGTCACATCGAAGTGAATATCCCCTACCCGCCGAGCTGGTTCGAGCCGGAAAAATTCTAGCCCGAAACAAAATCGGTTACTTCTGTTTCAATTTTCCTCTTCGAAGTGCCTTGCCGGGTCTTGCGCCTGGTGCAGAATTTCGACGATCAATACGCCATCCTCTAAGCGCCGGTAATAAACCATATGCGACTGATGAACCGATCGCCGGTAACCCGTTCTGATCCAGCTTTGATCCGTACCGAGCTGCGGATTATCCGCTAACAGCTCGAACGCCCGATGCAGATCGTTCAGATAACGTTCTGCGATCTCAAATCCAAAGGTCACAACCGAATAACGGTAGATGTCTCCCAACCGTTATCCGCCGTTTCGGTTAGCTTATAACCGGCCATTGGCCCGCATGTCGGCCTCAACCTCCCTCATAATTTCCGGGATTTTGCGTTTGCTGATACCGCTGGCTTCAGCCTCTTCCAGGACCCGGCGCAGCTCTTCCGCCGCGCTCTGGCGCTGCTGTTCGCGGCGCACCAGATCCCGGAAATATTCGCTGACATTGCCGTATTGTCCAGTCTCAACGCGAGCGCTGATGTAGTCACTCATAGTGTCCGGCATCGAGATCGTCATTTTCGCCATTAGGAGTATTCCTTTCGCCTGGATGAATTAATCGGACAATATCATATCTGTTAGGGCAAAATCTATCTTTTGGCATGTGCTTTCCCCGTCTGAACGCGACGCCTGCCTCAGATTGTCTGGGGCCCGGTCCGCGCGAGGTGAGAACTTTCTCCGCCTGCCGCCCATGATGTTCGCTCCTCAGGAACCGTTCCAGCTTTTGGTGGCGGGGCGCTTCGTGCTCTTTGCCGCATTTTTCGTGCAGCCGCACCCAGCCGTGCTGCCCTTTCGTGAAGTAATCCTCGACATACATCTGCAGCACCGCGGCGATGCGGGCGAAGGTTTAAATCATGACGCTGATCAGCGCCTGGTCGCGCAGGCGGACGGACGGGACAGTCCCGCGTTCTTGTTGCGGATATGGCCGGTGAAGAAACCGAAGAAGCGCTCGGCGGCTTTTTCATCGATGAGAAGCCCGGCCGGGGGTAGCAGCTAAGCCGGCCAGGCCACGCCGTGCTTGAAACGGAATCAGGAAAGCGCTCATGATGGTTCTCTGGAAGTCATGGCATCCATTCTCGGCTTGAGGAGCTGGAGGAAGTGATTGTGCAGGCTGCATACATGATCCAGCGCGGCACGCACTTCCGGATGGCTCAACATTCTTCCATCCTGGCAGCGGTCAAAGACACGGAATATGAGCTCGTGATGCTTGCTCAACCTGAGAAATCCGATCTCGACTTCGCCTGCCACCAACCCAAAGCTATATTCGTTTCCGCCCTCCGGTCGGCGCTGTTCTTCCCACACATACCGGCCAAAAAATTCCGGCGTGAAGTGGACGCCGAAATCAGAAAGAGAGCCGATCTCCCCCTGGAGCTCCTGATAGAGCGGTTCCGCCTGAACCTTGTTGTACTGAAGCGCTAGGGTTTTGGGAACTTTCCCCTGGTGCCGCTCCCGCCAGCGTGTTACCCGTTTTTGAAAAGCGTTCCATATTTCGCCGTTGGCGGGATCAAGTTTGATGGCGAGACAGGTCTTTGCGGCTTCCAGCGCCCTGCGGGTGATTCCCTCCCCATCCTCCGGCAGGGCCATTGCGGTCATCATGGCGGCAGAGAGAAATGCCTTGTGGCAAACGAAAAAACATTGATGAAAGGAATCCGAGGATTGCTCGTTGGCGGCGCTGCGCGGAAACGGCGCTTTTTCCGGGGCTAGCTGGTAGAGACCGTCAATTGCCTCGACTAGGGGGAATAGACTGTTTTGCCGTCGGCCCTCGAAGTAGGTGTGGCAGCTTTCAACGAAAGCGTTCCATTCCAGTTCCGTGCCCATCACTCCGCATGATAATGTCCTCTATCATTTGCTGCAAGCGGGTTCGAACGTATCCAGAGATTTGAAACCGGGCTTGGAATACACACCATCTCGAACGAAACAGCACGGCTCGGTTTGTCGGACACAATTTCCAAACGTCATTTCAGACTTCCCGTGGATCGATCACACGCAAGCCCAGATAACGGGTAAAGCCGGTTTTGTCGAAGGTGAGAATCTCAATCAGTCCGTGGACCTGCATCGCCGCCACAAGCCGGGCGTCATGGGCCGGTTTTCCCGAGACCTCATGGACGCCCATCAAGCGCTTCCATGCCGAATAGAGCGCTGGCGTTTCGGGCAATACCGTAAAGAAGCGCTCCAGCCGGTCCAATTCCGCCCGTGCCTCAGCAAAATTCATCCCCAGGCCGTTGACATCGGTCGGCCGTGTCATGACGGCCCAGAGTTCAATCAGGTTTTGGGGCATGAGGTGCAGGCGGTGGCCGTGGGTGCGCAATTTTGCAATGGCACGATCCGCCGGATGGAAAAGCGGATGGTGGGGCTGCAAGATGCGGACTAGGATGTTGGTATCGACCAACACGCGCTAGAATCGGTCTGGATAAATGGTTTCGCGGCTGATTGTCTCAGCGGAAAGCAGCGGCGTTGTGCGGTCGTGGTTCCGCGCCCAGGTGCGAAACTGCCGGACCCACTCTTCAGGGCTTAGTTCGTCTTGTAAGGAAACGGGTTGTTCAGCAAGGAGTACTTGATGCAAGGCTTGCTGCGCGTAGTCCTCGGCCGACATGCCCAGAACTTCTGCCTGTGCTTTGAGCGCGGCATGCGTGTCCGAAGGAAGATCGAGTTTCAGGGTCATGACCGTTACTTCTTGTGTTCTATATCAATCTAATTTTACAGGAGATAGTGCATCCTGTCACGACAATAGCCTGCATTTCCCGCGCGCTCACCGCAGTGGTCTACGCTTCTGGATGAAACTGCTTGAGCGTCTGCGCGGCAATTCAACCGGTTCTCTAATAGGGGAAGAACTCCCGTCTTAATCTAGGGACGCGGTGTTTTCCCGGTAAAGCATCACGGCCTGATAATTTTTATGCTCTTCTACGATCTGCCGCAAAGCGTCCTCACGTAAATCTCCACCATCTTGAGCAAAACAGCACGGTTCGGTTCGCCGGGCATAATCGCACCAGGGATAGGCGAAGTCCGCTCCATCAAGGACGAGATCGGCTGAGATTACAATCTTGCACGCGGCAATGATGGCGATGAGCACGTCCAGCCCCATACCTTTCCGGCGTACGCTTCATGTTCTCCTTTCCCAAAACACTGAACAGAGCTGGTGCACTTCGCCACATCACTTACGATGCACGATCATGTGTCGTTCTGTTGTCGCCAGGACCAGTCATTCAGTGGCTGTTTACCAGGGTGACAAACTAAGTGAACGGTGGTTTCGCTTCGGCTTCTTCTCTTCCTGGCGGTAACTGTCTGTGTCTACGGGCAGAACGAGTACGGAGAACTGCGCCTGCAGGTACACGATGCCTCCGGCGCGGCGCTCGCCGCTTCTGTCGAGCTTGATAATCAGGCCAACAGCATTCATCAGTCCGTCCGGCTCTCTTCCTCCGGGCGCTACACGTTTAAGTCTCTTCCCTTGGGACGTTACCGGCTCTCCGTTTCCCGCGGGGGCTTTGCCTCCGCCACCGAGATGCTTGACATTCGCTCGGCTTTGCCAAAACGCCGTGAGGTTACGCTCTCCATCCAAGCGCTGAAAGCGACAGTGGAGGTGACCGAATCCGACACCCTGCTCGATCCGAACCGTACCGGGACCTCCTACTTCATCGGCTCGAAGCAATTGCGCGATCGTTCCGCCGCTATGCAGCAAGGCCGCGGGTTGATCGATTTGATCGCTATGCAGCCGGGCTGGACCCTGGAAGCTAATGGCATCCTTCATCCGCGCGAATCGGAATACGACACGCAATTTGTCATCAACGGCATTCCGCAATATGACAATCGCTCGCCTGCTTTTGCTCCCACCGTGGTTCCGGATGGCATCGAATCGGTAAAAGTCATGACCGGAGGCATACCAGCGGAATTCGGACAGAAGATGGGCGGGGTTGTCGAAATCAACACCCGCCGCAACACCTCGCCCGGTTTCCACGGTTCGGCGGTTGCGCAAGGCGGCAGTTTCGCTACCGCTGGAGGATTTCTATCTGGCCAGTATGTAAACGGTCCCACTACGGTTAGCGCTACGGCGCAAGGCTTCTTAACCGACCGCTATCTAGATCCGGCCGTGATTGCCAACTACAGCAATCACGCCTCCAATACCTCGTTCACCGGTTCCGTCGAGCGCGACTTCAACGAAGCCAATCGTGTGCGCCTGTGGGTGGCGCGCCGCTCCACCTGGTTCCAGGTTCCGAACACACGGTTGCAGCAGGATGCAGGCCAGCGGCAGGATCGCGGCAGCCGCGATACCGAAGGAGCCGTCTCTTATCAGCACGTCTTCAACCCTTCTCTGCTCGGCGCGGTGCACGGCACGGTCCGCGACATCGGGGCAACTCTATGGTCGAATCCAAACTCTACGCCGATCAATGCTTCGCAAGATCGCGGTTATCGCGAGGGCTATTTAAACGGCAGCCTGGCCGGACAGAACGGTGCGCACGATTGGAAAGTGGGCGCGGAAGCCCGCTGGGCCAGTATTAACGAGCGGTTCGGCTATCAGATCGCGCAGTATAGCTACCAACCCGGCGACTTTCCCATCTTCGATCCCGAAATTCCTGCCAGTTACAACTTCAACGGCCACTCGCCCGATCAGGGCCAGGCGGCTTATGCGCAAGACACTCTGCGCTGGCGAAACTTTACGGTAAGTCTCGGCTTGCGTTTCGATCATTATCGTCTGCTGGTAGACGAATCGGCCTGGAGTCCGCGAGTCGCATTGGCCTGGACTTTCCAGCCACTGGGAACCGTGCTACACGGCTCTTACGATCGCACATTCGGAACGCCTCCTTTCGAAAACTTGCTTGTCTCCGCCGCTCCCGGCAGCCGCTTCGACCTGGGCTTCTATCTTCCTGTCCGTCCTTCGCACGGCAACTATTATGAAGGCGGCATCGCGCAGGCATTCGGCCGCCACGTGCGCCTGGATGCTTCTTACTTCTTGCGCGACGTCTCGAACTTTCTTGACGATGACCTGCTCCTGAATACCGGCGTCAGCTTCCCTATCACGTATGCACGTACCCGCATCCATGGCACAGAAGCAAAACTGTCGGTTCCCAACTGGGGCCGCTTTTCCGGTTACCTCAGCTACACCAACGCTGTTGGGCAAGCGCATCTGCCCATAACCGGTGGTCTGTTCCTTGATGACAACGCCGGCGATTTGCTCGCTTCCACAGGCCGCTTACCCATCTCACAGGACGTTCGGAATGCAGCGCGCGCCCGGGTACGCTGCCAGCTTCTGCCGCGTCTCTGGACAGCTTGGACCGGCACTTACACCAGCGGATTGCCTATCGAGGGAGACGACCTGCCTGATGTCGAGTTTCTAAATCTGCAATATGGATCGGAAGTGGTCCGTCGCGCCAATCTGGAGCGTGGGCGGGTCCGCCCCTCTTTTTCCCTGAATGCCTCGGTGGGCGTCGATCTATGGAAACAGGAACGCCATGCCGTCACTTTCCAAGCCGACGCGATGAATCTAACTGATCGCTTGAATGTAACTAATTTCGCTGGGCTGCTTTCCGGCACTGCGATCGCGCAACCCCGCAGCTTCGGTTTTCGCCTGCGAGCAGACTTTTAGTCACGGCCATGCCTTTTTCCCGGAGGGAATTCCTTGCTACCGCTTCTAGCGGGACGGCGGCACTGGTAAGCGGAGCCTGCAGCCGCGCGAAGCAGCCGAACGACGGTAACCTGCATCTGCGCCTCAGCACTTGGGGCGAACCTGTGGAACTAGAAGCTTTCCGGCGCGTCATCCGCCGCTACGAAACGCTCCATCGCGGCATCAAGATTGATCTGCAGATCATAAGCTATAACGTCCGCAATCAGGTGGACATGCTCATTGCCGCGGGACTCGGTCCCGACCTGGTTCGGGTGCAGTATCTCGAAGTAGGACGTTATAGCCCCAGCGGCGCGCTCATCGATCTCACGAAATATATCCCGCCGCATCTCGGCAGCGAATTTACTGAGCAGACCTGGACAGCCGTGCAATTCCAGGGCCGTCCGCACGCGCTGCCGCATCACACCGACACCAGCGCCATTCTCTACAATCGCGGCGCTTTCAAAAGAATAGGAATCGAGCCTCCGCAAACCTTAAGCGAAAGCTGGCATTGGGATGAATTCACCGATGTAGCGCGCACACTCCAGCGGAATGGCTTCGATTACGGCTTCGCTATGAACTGGACCATGGGCGGCGCTTTCCGCTGGCTGAATTTTCTCTACCAGCACGGCGGCACGCTTCTTACCGGCGATCATCGCCGCCCGGCGATCCCCTCGGAACTCGCATCGGAGACTCTCGAATGGACCCGTTCCTTCTTCACCAGGCGTCTGGTGCCGGCTAGCGATTCCGCGCAGTCTGCCGAGCAAGTGGAAAACCTGTTCTCCACCGGCGTGGTCGGCATGTATTTCGATGTCGGGCCGCAAGCTCTTCAGGAACTCAGTTATAGCTTTGAATACGGCGCAACCTTTCTTCCGCGCGATAAGACCTTCGCAGCCGAACTGGGAGGCAACGCCATCGGGGTTAGCCGCGATTGCAAACATCCTGATATCGCAGCCGACTTCACTCTGTTTCTCACCAATGAAGAGAACATGCGCGACTTCGTTACCGCGGCGCTTTTCCTGCCGGTGCGCCGCAGCCTGGTCGCCAATCCTCCGGTTTACCCGAAGCGGCCCGATGAAATGCGTGTTCACCTGGACCAAGCCACTACTGTGCCGCTTGAACTAGCGCGCACAGTGACGCTGCCTGAGTTCCACCGCATCGGCAAAGCTCTCGGTGACGAACTCGACCTGACTTTCACCGGCGGCCAGTCACTCGACACGACGCAAAACCGCCTGTCAGAAGCCATTGCCCGAGCGCTATGAAACCGCACTGGCCGTGGCGCTTCCTGGTTCCGCAACTCTCACTGTTTCTCCCGTTCCTGCTGCTTCCGATTGCGTCGATTTTCTTCCTCAGCCTGTTCGACTGGAATCTGCTCGGCGGTCATCGCTTTATCGGGTTAGGCAATTACATCGAACTCCTGGGCGATCGCCAGTTCTGGCGTGCTCTCGGCAACACTCTGCTCTATGCGCTGATAATTGTACCCGCGACCATTGCCGCTGGGCTTGCGCTTGCCATTGCCTTAAACCGCCCCATACCAGGCCGGAACAGTTTCCGCGCTGCTATTTATCTTCCAACTGTTATTTCCGGCGTGGCTTCTGGTTTAATCGCCGCTTGGATTTTTGAGGAGCACTATGGCGTTCTGAATGCGCTGCTCGCCTCAATCCATCTGCCGCGCCTGCCGTGGCTTTCCTCTACCAGGCTAGCCATGCCCTCCATCATGGCGACCACGGTCTGGCTGCGCACCGGCCTGTGCATGGTGATCTATCTTGCCGCTCTGCAAGATGTCCCTCATAATCAGATGGAAGCCGCGGCGCTTGATGGAGCAGGCGGATGGAATCGTTTCCGTCACGTCGTATGGCCTGTGCTGGGTCCGGCGACCACCTTCCTTCTCTTCACTAATCTCATTTATTCGCTGCACGTCTTCGATCTCATCTTTGTCATGACGGAAGGCGGCCCGGCCGGTTCTACAACCGTGCTGGTGCAATATCTGTACGAAGCCGCATTCCGCCAGCAGCGCCTGGGTTACGGCTCTGCCATCGGTGTCATCTTGCTCATTGTTCTGACGGTGCTTACCAGCCTGATTACCTGGAGGCGGTTCCGTGAAGCATAAGGGACAGGCGACGCTCGTCTTTGTATCGCTGACCGCAGCGTCGTGCCTTGCCCTCTTCCCCGTCTACTGGATGCTGCTTACTGCTTTGCGCCCGCCGTCAGAGACTTTTGCCCGCACGCTCAACCTAATTCCGTCAAGCCTGATGTGGAGCAACTTCGCGCGCACTTGGAATACTTACGATGTCTCCGACTGGTTTCTGAATTCGGTTCTCATTGCCGTTCTGGGCGGTGCGCTTGCTGTTGCGGTAGACCTGCTGGCCGGTTATGCCTTCGCGAAATTCGAGTTTCCCGGGCGGAACGTGCTGTTCATTCTGCTGCTCGGGACCATGATGATTCCCGTGCAGGTTTATATGGTGCCGCAGTTTCTGGCAGTCGCGGCTTTAGGCGGAGTCAATACGCTCTGGGCGGTTATCCTGCCGAAGGCTGCCGAGTCTTACGGGGTCTTTCTGGCTCGGCAATTTTTCAGTGGTGTGCCAGACGAACTACTTAATGCTGCGCGCCTCGATGGCGCGAGTGAATGGACTATCTTCTGGCGCATCGTGCTGCCCTTGAACAAGCCTATCGTGGCGATTCTCTCGCTGCTGCTCGTGATCGGCTATTGGAACGACTTTGGCTGGCCGCTGATCGTGCTGCAAGACCAGCAATCGCTTACTCTTCCGGTGGGCCTCAGCTTTCTGCAAGGCGAACACGTTCCGGATTGGCCCGGCCTCATGATTATTTCACTCTGTTCGGTAGCGCCCATTATGTGCCTGTTTCTTTTTCTTCAGCGCTACTTCATTCGCGGCATCGCGCGGACTGGAATCAAGTAAGCACCCCCTCGGGTTCCATCACTTCGCCCGAATCCTGGTCGAACCACACCGCCTCATTCATATCGAACGCCAGTCGCACGTCCTGCCCCGGACGCAATACCGTCGAAGCTGGAACGCGAGTCACTACATCCTGGCCGCCCGCTAAACAGGTCATCAGAATTTCATTGCCAAGCAGCTCCAGCAGCATAACTTTGGCGCTTACCGCTAGATGATTTAATGCAGGAGTTGCTGCACTCTTGTTCGATACCACCGCCACGTGCTCCGCGCGCAACCCCAAGATGAGTTTTCCCGCCGCAGGAGGCTGTTCCACATTAAGGGGCAGCACCTCTGGCTTGAGTAGGTTCATAGGCGGGAAACCGATAAATTGCGCCACAAACAAGTTGGCTGGACGGCGATAGACTTCGAGTGGCGCTCCAATCTGCAGCACTTTCCCGTCTTTCATCACCACCAGCACATCGGCCATGGTCATCGCTTCCACTTGGTCGTGTGTGACGAAGACCGCGGTAGCTTGCAGTTTGCGATGCAGCCGCAATAGTTCTGTTCGCGTGCTGGCCCGCAGCGTCGCGTCCAGATTGCTGAAGGGTTCGTCGAAGAGAAACAGCTTCGGCCGCCGCACGATCGCCCGGCCCAACGCCACGCGCTGCTGCTGGCCTCCGGAAAGCTGCGGAGGACGCCGGTCGAGCATGCTCTGCAATTCCAGCAGCTCCGCTACCGCATTCACTTCGCGCAGCCGCTGCTCTGCTGGCATGCCGCGCATTTTCAGCGCAAACCCGAGATTCTCGCGCACCGTCATGTGCGGATAGAGCGCGTAGTTCTGGAAAACCATGGCCACATCGCGATCTTTAGGCTGAGTGTTCGTGACTTCGGCGTTATCTAAAAGCACCTCACCCGATGTAGGCGCCTCCAGACCCGCAATGATTCGCAGCAACGTCGATTTGCCGCACCCGGAAGGGCCAACCAGCACCATAAGTTGCCCGTCCGTTACTTCCAGATCGACTGGTTGCAGGGCCGTTACGCCCGAATCGTAGGTCTTAGAAACCCGCCGCAGCGAGAGGTGCGCCATGTAACCAGTCCATTGGATGCTGCTACTTTATCCGGCAGGAAGAATTTAGTTGATTGGCAGCCGTCCAAATCGATCCCGAAGCCGCTCTTATACGACCAGCAGCCGGTGAAATCGTTCTGCCTTGCCGATGGATGCCATCGCATCGAAAACCAAATCACCGAACTTGTAGGCATCCGTCATGTATGTCTTGCTTGTCTCTTTGTTCAGGAACCGACCGACGAGTTCTTTTTCGTCAGCATTCGTGGCCTCGAGAAATCTCTCGTACTGCTCAAGAATACGAGATATGGTTGCGTGCGCCTCGCCAAGACGTTGTTTTTGTAGCAGTGCATCAAGACGCTGAGTCGGGGTAAGCTCAACCATCCGTATCGCATCTCCTGGGCTGACAGTATTGTTCTCCCGGTGGACGGCCAAGAGATATAAGAGAGCGGAGTAGCACGTCAGCAGCGTGCTGTGCTTTAGCTTGTAATTCTTCAGCTTGCCTTTAGCTTTTTCCTCATCGGGTACCCTCGTTGTCCGAGCTTCGTAATTGACGCAAAAAGTTCTCCAAAGCCGAAGAATGTCGTTCCCAAGGAAGGCCGGAATAAAATCCGTCTTGTGATCCTCGTAGTCCTTCCGATAGGCGGCTATCACTTCTTCAATGACTTCTCGATACACATTGGACTCCAGCAGAGGACAACTCTCAAGCAGGAGCAGCAATCTTGCAGTGAACGTGTTCGTCACGTCGTCTTCCGGCGTCCCCAAAGTTTTGGTGAATTCCTCCACCGAGTAGTGCACCAGATAGCGGCCTTCTCCCGAGAAGTCTTGAATGCCGGCTTGGCGAGTAACTTCAATCAGAGCTGCCTTGATACAAATCTCATCGAGCCGGCTCAACGAACTGCCCGGCTTGCTCACCTTGCCTTTCCCATCCTCTGTCTTACCCACAATGAAGAGGTCCAAATCACTGTGCAGACTAGCTTCCTGCCTGCCAAAAGACCCAGTAGCGTAAACGCATGCCTTTCCGGATGCTAACGACTCGGCTTCCACTAACATGGAGCGGAGTTGATTGAGACGTTCCTGGGTCTTAGCTCGACGAGTCGCGAGTTCGCCCATTGCCTGTCCATTCGAAGATATTTGCGAAGATTTCAGCTTGCTCGATTGCATCGTCTATCGCGTGATGGGTATGTACTCGCTTAGACCGCAAGGAGTCTTGAAGCTTCGATCGTCCTGCCTCGGAAATTGGGATACCCGCCTTCACAGCAAGAGCCGTCTTGATATCGAAGCAGCGGGAATAATCGAACGGAGAGCCCTGTTTCGAGAACTTCACAAAGTACCAGTACAACCATGTCCAGTCGAAGCTTAACGGGTAAGCAACTAATACGGGTTTTGCTCGGCCGGCGAGATCCTGTACCCACTGGCAGGCCTCAGCCATCGCCTGCTCTGGAGAATCTCCAGAGCTCACAAAACGCTCCCTGTCTAATCCATTGACACGCAAAGCTTCTGACTCAAAGCGCTCTGAGATTGGCTTTAACTCCCTATAGAAAAGATGCTCGTACCGGGAGGGGCGCTCGAACCGATTCCCATCGAAAGAGCCGGCGTATACGAGGGCAAAAGACACAATAGAGTACGGCCCCGGAATCGGTCCGTCAGTTTCAACGTCCGCTGAGAAATATGCGTCCCCAATTCTTAACGGACCGTCGCTCTCCCGGCAGGTTTCCGAAGATTCCAGGCCGAGCTGTCGTTCTAGCAGCGAAGCCATGCGCCTTCATCCTATCAGCCGTATTGGAACACCTGAAAGCTCCGGTCCCATCGGGAACCTCAGAAATCACGTGCCCACCACCACCCCGCCATCAACACTCAACACCGTGCCCGTGACGAACGACGCACCCTCCGACGCTAGCCACAGATAAGCATTGGCTATATCCCCGGTTTCGCCAAGCCGGCCCAGCGGCGTATGCTCCCGCATCTGATTCAGCACCTTTTCCGGCATGGCCGCGATCATCTCCGTCGCGATGAAGCCTGGGGCCACGGCATTCACCCGGATCCTATGCTTGCCTAATTCCCGGGCCCAGACGCGCGTCATACCGATGACCCCGGCCTTACTAGCCACATAGTTGGTCTGGCCGAAGTTTCCGTAAAGCCCCACCACGCTGGAAGCGTTCAGCACCACTCCGCCTCCCGACCGGATCATGTGCGGCGTCACGGCACGCGTACAAACAAATACGCCGCGCAGATTCACTGAGATCAGCGAATCGAACTGCTCGTCGCTCATGAAGCTGGTGATCTCGCCATCCTTCACCTTTATAAGTTGGCCGTCTCGCAGGACGCCGGCATTGTTCACCAGAACATCGATGCGGCCCCATTTCTCTAGCACTTGCGTCACCGCTGCCTCTACGCTGGCTGTCTTGGTAACATCCACCTCGAACGAGTTCTCTTGTTGGTGCGGCTTCACATCCCAGGTCGCCACCCGGCAACCCTCGTCCCTGAATCGCTGCGCCGTTGCGTGTCCTATGCCCGACGCGCCGCCGGTCACCACCACCACCTTGCCTTCCAGTCCCGTCGTAATCACACTTCATTTTCCGCGATATTAGAATCGCTTCATGGCGCTTTTGAGAGAGACTGCACAAATCCTGCGAAGCCTGCGGAAGGAGAGAACCTTCACGATTCTCTCGGTGGTTCTGCTTGCGCTGGGAATCGGCTTTGCTTCTGCTGTTTTCACTCTGCTCTGGCAGGCCATATACGCGCAGCTCCCGGTGCCGGCTCCTGAACGGATATTCACATTCAAGACGAACGTGACGCATGCGGGACGCTCCGACAGCGATGCTAGGGCCACCCAAACCTTCAGCATGCCCATGTACCGCTATCTGGCGGCGCATCTCCACGCCCCTCAGGGAGTTATCGCCCGGCATGGCGAACTCGTGAACCTCGAAACGCCAGCGGGGTCGCAGCATCTGCTCGCCGACTTTGTGACCGGCAATTTCTTCAGCGTCCTCGGAGCGAATGCCGTGCTCGGAAATGCTTTTAGCGAACATTCCGATGCCACTGGCGATCGTCATGCCGCCGTACTCTCGTTCGACTTCTGGCAGCAAGCCTACGGAGGCCAGCCCACCGCCTGGAACAGCGTCCTGCACGTCAACGGTGTGCCATTCCGGATTGTTGGTGTCGCTCCGCCCGCCTTTCGCGGCCTAATCTCCGGGCATGCGCCGAAAATCTATCTTCCAGTGGAAACTTTCGGTGAAGTGAATCCCGGGTGGCACGGTTCCGATGATTGGTCTCTGCGCTGGTTGAATGCTTTCGCGCGCTTGCCTGCGAACGTGACGCGCGCGCAGGCCGAGGCGGAACTGCAGCCGGTCTATCGTGCCGCGGCTCGACTGGAACTGGCCAACGGAAGAGCGCAAGCGCCGGAGTATCTGAAGGAGCTTTCGCACGAGCGCATGACGCTTATTCCGGCTTCACAGGGCGCTCACGCGATGCTCGATGAGTGGCAGGAGCCGCTGCGCATCCTGCAATGGATGACGGCAGCCGTGTTGCTGCTGGCCGCTATCAATGTAGCGGGGCTGATGGTCATTAGAGCATTGAAGCAAAGGCGGGAGATGCTGATTCGCTACGCTCTGGGCGCAACGCGCGGAGCAGTCATGCGGCTGCAGTTCCTCTACACGGTAGCCATGTCGCTTGCGGGCGGCGTTCTCGGGCTCTGGTTCGCGCAATGGGGTGTGCAGTTGCTCACGCATTTAGCGCATATGGACACCGGCGGCGCTGTTGCTTATCGTCCGCACGGATGGATCTTGGCGGCTCACTGGGCGGCGGCACTCGGCACGGGCCTGTTCGTCGGACTCTTCCCCGCATGGCAAGCGGCAAGATTAGATCTGTCCACCGGTCTGGCAGGTGGTCTGAAAGAAGGCGCGCAGACTCAATCCGCTGCGGGCTCGCAGGCTTTCATCAGAAGGTTCGTTGCCGCCGCTCAGATCGCGCTCTCTCTGGTGCTGGCAGTGGCCGCCGGTTTCTTCGCGCAAAGCCTCCACAAGCTAATCAGCGTTCCCGTCGGATTCAACCCCGAGCATCTAGCGGTGTTCTCCATCGATCCAAAACTTGCCGGTTCGAATGCGGCCAACACAACTGTCCTGTGGACCGGCATCGAGTATCGCTTGAAGGAGACGTCCGGCGTCGCCGAGGCTACCTACGGCACCGGCGGACCATTCCCGCAAGAAGCCGATGTCGCGGTCGTGATACCCGCGCCGAACGCCCAGGCGATTCGAAAGCAGCAGAGCGGAATGCGCAGCCTGATCGGCCCGCAATACTTCTCCACGTTGGGCATCCCGGTCATCTCCGGAAGGGAGTTCGACCGGCGGGATCGTCGCAATACGCCCGATGTGGTCATTTTGAATCGAACCCTGGCGCAGCGGCTATTCGGCAAGACGAATCCCGTCGGCAAGACCGTCATGCTTTTCAATGGCCTCGACCCGAACTGGCTCGCCACCATCGTGGGCGTAATCGCGGATCATCATCAGTCATGGAAGCGCGCGAATGCTCCGCTTATCTATACGCCGGCGCAACAGGCCAGACGCGTGACCGACATCACCTACTTTGTGAGGACCGCGGGCCAACCTTTATCCCCGCAAACCATCCAGGCGATCGTTCACAAGCAAGTACCGGCGATCTCGCCGTACGATGTGACAACCATGCGGACGCGCATGGCGGAGTTCGCTTCACGGGAGCGAGCCATGGCTTTGCTGGTGGCGGCGTTCGCAGCGTTAGCAGCCCGTGTCTAAACGCAAAAACATCTTTACGCAGAAATGTTGTGAATTATAAGATGGATGCATGGCGATGGGCACACGGAAGAAGAGGGAGCGGCAGGAGTCATTGTGGTACGGGGGCGAGTTGCCGACGGCCCCTGGACATCCTTTCTACAACCGCCTGAATGAAGTTCTCGACAAAGCTGGTTTTGACAGGTTCTGCGAGGATAGCTGCGCAGCCTTTTATCACGCCAAGCTGGGCCGTCCCTCTTTGGCTCCGGGAATGTACTTTCGCGTGATGATGATCGGTTTCTTCGAAGGGCTGGACAGCGAGCGAGGCATTGCCTGGCGTCTGGCCGATTCGCTCACGTTGCGCCAGTTTCTCTCGCTGGGGCTGGACGAGAACACGCCGGACCATGTGACGATTTCGCGTACTAGACGGTTGATCGGTGAAGAGACGCATCAACGGATCTTCACCTGGGTTCTGGAACAACTGGCATGGGAAGGGTTGATTAAGGGCAAGACCATTGGAGTGGATTCGACCACGCTGGAAGCGAATGCGGCGATGAAGTCGATCGTGCGCCGGGATACGGGCGAGAGCTATAACGCATATCTGAAGCGGTTGGCCGAAGCCGAAGGGGTGGATGCCCCAGAGGCGGCCGCACTGCGGCGCATGGACCGCAAGCGCAAAAAGAAGACCTCCAACGAAGACTGGGAGAGCCCGAGCGACGGCGCAGCGGAGATCACGAAGCTGAAAGACGGACGTACGGCGCTGGCTTACAAAGCGGAGAATGCGGTGGATATGGAGACAGGCGCCATTGTGGCGGTAACCACGCATGGGGGCAGTGCCGCCGACACGGCAACGGTGGAAACGACGGTGATAGAAGCCGGGGTAGCGGTAGCGGAACTGATTCCGGCAAGCCCGCCGCAAGGAAGCAAGTGTGCAGTGCATCCCGGTGGAGTGCAAGAAGTAGTAGCCGACAAGGGTTACCACAGCAACCAGGTAGCAGTCGGGTTGAGCGAACTGGAAGTCAGAACTTACATTGCGGAGCCGGACAGGGGTGCGCGCAACTGGGATGGCAAGCAGGCGGAAAAGAAAGCGGTGTGCGCCAACCGGCGGCGCATTCGGGGCCGCCGGGGAAAGCGACTGCAGCGGCAGCGCGGCGAGAAAATCGAACGTAACTTCGCGCATCAGTTTGATACGGGCGGCATGGACCGCCTGTATGTTCGCGGCATGGAGAATGTCCACAAGAAACTACTCATCCAGGCGGCGGCGTGCAATCTTGCACTACTGATGCGGTCCATGTACGGAGCGGGCAAGCCGAGAGCCGCTCACGATTGGGTAATCGAAGCTCCTTTTGCGATTCTGGCGTTCATGAGGGCTATAGAAAGTCTCGCGGAGCTACGGTGGGCGAACTCCGGCAGGGGACGTCTCTCGCTCATCCGTTCGCTCATGGTCTTGTGATTTACTGGTTGCCCCCGAAATCGGGTGGTTTAGACACGGGCTGTTAGCGTTGGCTATCGCGGCGGTGGGTGTCTATGGCGTCGTCGCATACAGTACGTCGCTGCGCACCGTCGAGTTCGCCGTTCGCGTCGCGGTCGGCGCTCGCCCGCTCGATATCGTGTGGCTCATTCTGCGGGAAGCCATTTGGATTTTGGCCGGTGGATTATGCCTGGCCGTTCCTCTGACCTACTTTGGTCTTTCGCTGGCGCAGCATCAACTTACAGACATTTCTTTCCGCGAGCCCGGAACTTACCTGGCAGCAGTTCTGTTGCTGACGCTCTGCACCTTAGCAGCCGCCATTCTGCCGGCCAGGCGAGCCATGAGAATGGACGTGCATGGTGCGCTGCGGAATAGCTAATGGATTAGTCAGCTTAGCGTACACTAACTTTTCTTCTGGCGCTGGCATAACTGCTCGGCTCCAGCACCGCCGAACGAGCCATGAAAACAGACTTACATTGCGTGCTTCGGAATACCTGAGCGACTGCTAAAAATACTGGTAGAGCATATAAGACGTAGCATTCGATCGTCTTTAAACCTCCAACTAGAGAGACAACGTTCAGTTCAATGCTCCAGTCATCCCCACGTGCAGCGATTTGAAAACTGCTAACACGAAAAGACGGTCGACATTAGTAGCTGCACTCCTTTATTTAAATGGGGGTGTGGTACCTATTTGCCCAGCTGTTGAGGCGGAACAACGCGAGTCCAGGAAAGGTTGAAAAAATGAAAGCTCTTGTTTATCACGGCACTAAGAAGGTATCTATCGATAAGGTCCCCGACCCTAAGATCGAGAAGCTAACCGACGTAATTATCAAGCTCACCACCACCAACATTTGTGGCTCCGACCTCCACATGTACGAAGGCCGGACAGACATGCAGAAAGGGAAAATTCTCGGACATGAAAATCTCGGCGAAGTCGTCGAGGTTGGCGATGCCGTCGATTCCGTCAAGAAAGGCGATAAGGTTGTGCTCCCCTTTAACGTCGCTTGCGGGTTCTGCGCCAACTGCGAACGCGGTTTGACGGCGTTCTGCCTCACCTGCGCCAATCCTTCTGTCATGCCTGGAATGGCAGGGGCTGCGTACGGCTTCGCCGATATGGGTCCTTATGCGGGCGGACAGGCAGAGTATCTTCGCGTACCCTACGCCGATTTCAATTGCCTCCAGCTCCCGGAAGATGCCGCGCAAAAAGAAAAAGACTATGTAATGCTCTCCGACATCTTTCCCACCGGATGGCATTCCACTCGTCTAGCGGAACTTGAGCCGGGAGAATCCATTGTGATTTATGGAGCTGGACCTGTCGGCCTAATGGCGGCATTGTCCGCGCGGATACAAGGCGCAAGCCAGATCTTTATCGTTGACGATCAGCCGGATCGCCTCGCTCTAGCGAAGCAAATTGGCGCGACCACAATCGAGACCAAAGATGGAGAAATTGGCGATCAAATCCGTGAACAGACTAAAGGTTTCGGAGCCGACTGCGGTTCTGAATGTGTGGGCTATCAATGTCACAACGCCTCCGGCAAGGAGGTTCCCAACCTGGTGATGAACTCCCTGGTAGATGCGGTGAAAGCTACCGGACGCATCGGTGTTATCGGCGTGTTTGTGCCCAAGGATCCTGGATCTGACAACAAGCTAGCGCAGAAAGGGCAAATCGCCTTCGACTTCGGTAAATTCTGGTTCAAAGGGCAGAAAATGGGCACCGGCCAGTGTAACGTCAAGGCTTACAATCGCAGACTCCGTGATTTGATTCACTACGATAAAGCCAACCCGTCGCTGATCGTCTCGCATGAGCTTCCGCTCGAAAAGGCGCCCGAAGCTTACAAGCACTTTGACGATCGGGACAGCGGCTGGACGAAGGTTCTTTTGCATCCGCAAGCAGCTTAGCCGTTTCGCTAATCGGTTACGGCCGCCTTGCGTAGGCGGCCGTTCTTGAAAGCTACTCAATATAAACACAAACCCTCTTGCCTGCGCCGCTGCCACGATGTTCGCGGGTCTGGCATTGCCTCAGCGGTCTCTTATAAGCACATCTTCACTCCGTCGCTGCTGGGTGCGTTGCGCGGCACTGTCCGCGACATCGCGGCCACTCTATGGTTGAATCCAAATTCTACGCCGATCGCCGCTTCGCAAGATCGCGGTTATCGCCAAGGGCATCTGAACGGCAGTCTGGCGGGGCAGAACGGTGCGCACGATTGGAAGGTGGGTGCGGAAGCCCGCTGGGCCAGCATTAACGAACGGTTCAACTACCAGACGCTTGGTGCCGGCGAGCGATTCCGCGCAGTCCGCCGAGCAAGCGGAAAACCTGTTCGCCGCCGGCGTGGTCGGCATCTATTCCGATGTCGGACCGCAAGCTCTTCAGGAACTCAGTTATAACTTTGAATACGGCGCAACCTTTCTTCCACGCGATAAGACCTTCGCAGCCGAACTGGGCGGCAACGCCATTGGGGTCAGCCGCGATTGCAAACATCCTGATATCGCAGCCGACTTCGCCCTGTTTCTCACCAATGAAGAAAACATGCGCGACTTCGTTACCGCTGCGATCTTTCTTCCCGTGCGCCGCGCTATCGTAGGTGTGATTGCGGATCATCACCAGTCCTGGCGGCGTACCAATGCATTGCTGATCTATACGCCAGCGCAGCAGGCCAGACGCGTGACAGACGTCGCGTACTTTGTGCGAAGCCAGGGTCCGTCCTTGACCTCAAAGACCATTCAGGCCATCGTTCATAAAGAAGCACCGTCCATCTCTCCATACGACGTTGCAACCATGCAGACGCGCATGGCCGAGTTTGCCTCCAGAGAGAGTGCCATGGCTTTGTTGGTGGCGGTATTTGGGGCGTTAGCCTTAACTATCGCTGCTGCCAGTGTCTATGGTGTCGTCTCATACAGCGCGTCATTGCGCACCGTGGAGTTCGCCATCCGCGTCTCAGTCGGCGCTCGCCCGCTCGATATCGTGTGGCTCGTTCTGCGGGAAGCCATTTGGATTTTGGCCGGTGGATTATGCCTGGCCGTTCCTCTTACCTACTTTGGTCTTTCGCTGGCGCAGCATCAACTTGCAAACATTTCTTTCCGCGAGCCCGGAACTTACCTGGCAGCAGTTCTGCTGCTGACGCTCTGCACCTTAGCAGCCGCTATTTTGCCGGCCAGGCGAGCCATCAGAATGGACGTGCATGGCGCGCTCCGAAATAGCTAAGCGGCTGCTAGGGTTCTCGGTATCGTCTTCGCGATAGACTGCTGAGTGCCGTCGAAGCCACCGACTATCTCAAGATCGCTGCCACGCAAGGGGAAACCAGCACCGGTTCAAGAGATTGCGGTCAGAGGTTGAGAAAGCATCCGTGAGACCCGACCCGAAATTGATGGGCTTTGGTCTGGTCTGGACCAGGCGACCTTCCCAGTCCTTGGGCGCACTAACGCTACTGGGCTTATACTCTCGAATCGTTTGGAGCAGACGTGCGAAGCTGTTGCCAAACTGGAGTCCGAGGTAATCCGGGAAAGAAAACCGCGATTCGGGTGAGTTTACGAAGGTAAACGGAATAAAGCGTGATTTTCAGTTCTCCCAAGTTGTTGAAAAGATGGTAGGGGCGGCAGGGATCGAACCTGCGACCCTCAGCTTAGAAGGCTGATGCTCTATCCAACTGAGCTACGCCCCCGAGACAAGTCCATTCTAGCGTCTGCCGCCCACTGCCGAGCCTGTCCCTATTTCCTTGATTTGCTAAATAAGCTGCATAACAAAAAAACTCCCCTCGAAATCGGGTCTGTCCCTGCTTTCCGCTCGAATGTGTAAGATAAATCGCATTAAATACCCAAAAAATGGGGTCTAAAAAATGGGGTCTGTCCCCATTTCTAGCGTCAATTCAGTAATATGGAATACACACGATTAATCCTGCCGGAGTCTGCAGAGACCGGGTGGTACTCGGGTTACCAACTCGAGGCGAACTCGATTTGCTGAGGTGCTGGATTGTGCGATCCTGAAGAGGTATCTGATCGAACATCCAACATGAGAAATTCTCATTCCAGATCTCCGCAGCAATGTTCTAAATGCGGATCTCTCGAAATTTCTCGATCGCATCGGAAGAATCCGCTGGAGTACGTTTTGGGTGTAATATTCCTGCCGTGGCGCTGCCGGGTTTGCTTTAATCGCTTCTATCGCCGCCGCGCTTTTAAGCCTGCATCGCAGCCTCAACCTGCGCCCGAGCCGCAGAGCGAGAAATCGTCAGCTACTGCGGCCTAGTGAACTCCAGCGACGGAGCTTCCATTCGAGATTTTGGCCCTGACGATTCTTAAAATCGCCTCTTCCACTTGGTCGATCGTCAGGCCGGTCGTATCCACCAATTGAGCGTCTGGCGCCTGCAGCAGCGGCGCTTCTTTTCTCTGCCGGTCACGGCTGTCGCGCAGCCCAATTTCAGCCTCGACCTCGGACACTCGGGCCCGCTGTCCGCCTTGCTGAAGTTCAGCGGCGCGTCGCTCAGCCCGGATTTTCGGATCGGCATCCAGAAATATCTTCACTTCTGCTTCAGGAAACACCACCGAGCCAATATCCCGGCCCTCCATCACCACGCTACTTTTTTCGGCTATCCCTCGTTGTACGGCCAGCAGCACCCGGCGCACCTCCGGGACAACGGACACCTCAGAAGCCGCTGTCGAAACGCGCGGCTCGCGAATGGCATCGCTGACGTCTTCTCCGTTTAGAATTGTTCGGCCGTCGGGAGTCAATTCCAACGCCGCTTCACGTGCCAACTGCGCCAGCCGGTGCATGTCGCTCAACTCTGTGCCAAGGCGCAGCGCCCAGAGCGCAATCGCCCTATACATAGCGCCGCTGTTGATGTAGATGTATCCGAGCTTGGTGGCGACTCGCTTGGCCAGCGTGCTCTTCCCGGCGCCGGCAGGCCCGTCGATCGCTACCACCACGCGCTTGCCGTTCATGTCTGGAACACCCCGCGGCACCTTTCAGCGCGCGCTTTAGCGGAGTTGATTGTCGACCTCGCGAAGCCAGTCCGGGCTCTTGAGTACTTCGCGCGGCTTGCTTCCATCTGGTGGTCCAATGATTCCTTCGCGCTGCATCATATCCAGGATACGCGCCGCCCTGCCGTAGCCGAGCCGCAACCGCCGCTGGAGAGTGGAAGTCGACGCTTTGCCCATCTCCAACACCACGCGGACGGCATCTTCGTACATGGGGTCCTGTTCGCCATTGAACGCCTCGCCATCCTCGCCTTCTTCTTCGGATGGAGGAGTCATCAGGAAGCTTTCATCGTATTCGGGCTCTGCCTGCGCTTTCCAGAAGTCCACTACGCTGTTCGTCTCCAGCTCGGTAACATAGGCGCCGTGAACTCGCGTCAAACGCGACGATCCCGGCGGTAAAAACATCATGTCACCCCGTCCCAGCAGGTGTTCTGCGCCCATCGAATCCAGAACCGTTCTGGAATCGACGCGAGTTGCAACCCGGAAGCTGATCCTCGATGGAAAATTCGCCTTGATCAAGCCAGTAATCACGTCCACGCTTGGCCGCTGTGTCGCCAGCACCAGGTGCATGCCAACAGCGCGCGCCATCTGCGCCAGCCGGGTGATGCACTCTTCGACGTTAGCCCGCTCCAGCATCATCAGATCCGCCAGCTCGTCGATCAGTATCAAGACATAGGGCAGCGGCTGCGTCTCTTCGTCTTCCGGAGCATTTTCCTCGAATAGGTTTAATGGCTCCTTGCGGAGTTGCCCCATCTTGCGGTTGTACTGGTCGATGTTGCGAACGCCCTGAGCCGCCAGCAGTTTCAAGCGCCGCTCCATTTCCAGCACTGCGTTCCGGAGCGCATTCGTCGCTTTTTTCGGCTCTGTGATCACCGGCGTCAAGAGGTGGGGAATTCCTTCGTAAATGCCCAATTCCACCCGTTTCGGATCCACCATGATCATGCGTACCTCGTCGGGCGTCGCCTTGTAGAGGAAAGACATGATCATGGCGTTCAGCATGACGCTCTTTCCCGATCCGGTGGAGCCCGCAATCAGCAGGTGAGGCATGGTCTCGAGCGAGGCCACCTTAATGCGGCCGTTGATGTCCTTGCCCAGCGCGATGGTCATCTTGGACGGCGAATCGTGAAAGCTGTCCGATTCGATAATCTCCCGCAGGCTGATCACTTCGCGCCGTGTGTTTGGCACCTCGATTCCGACTGTGGGCTTGCCGGGCAATCGCTCGATTAGGATCGATTCCGCCTGCAGGCCGAGGCAGAGATCTTCCGTCAGGGTAGTAATCCGGCTGTACTTGATGCCTGCTTCCGGCTTGTATTCGAAGGTCGTAACCACCGGGCCAGGATTGATCTGAACGACCGAGCCGCGGACATTGAACTCCTCGAGTTTCGACTTAATCCGGCTGGCGACTTCCTTCAGCTCCTGTCCGTCGAATCCGCTGCCGGGAGGAGCTTCGTGAAGCAGATCTGTGGAGGGAAGACGATATGCGCGTTTCCGCTTTCCGGGAATAGGCGGGAGCGTTGACGGCGTGTCGAATACCGGCGGCGTGGGAGTGGGCGGCGGCTCATAATCTCGCACAGCGGCCTGATCTTCAAGCGTGCGAATGGGAATGTCGCCGTCAGCATCTCCGCCCGCCATTGCCGGCTGCGCCGGACCGAAATCGAACGGAGGCTCTTCATTGTCGTCTTCAGAAATAGGAGTGCCAGCATGCCTCCGGGGCACTTCGGCCGGAGTGGACCCGGCTGCTGCCTTGGTGCGGCGAACCAGCGTTTTCGCTCCTTGGGCCTGCTCTCGCCGCAGCGCGCGATCTGCCGCCAAAGCTTTCGCGCGCTCTACTGCCGCTTCCCGGCGCAGCTTGCGAGCGCCTCTCCATCGCGCCATCGACAGCTTCCACCGGGCTATCGGGCCTCTTAGCCAACGGGCCAGGGTCGATACCTGGAATGTCGATGCGAAGTACAGCGCGATGATGCCGGACGCAACCGTCACAATTGCCGCTCCTGCTAACTCGAAATGGGAAAGCAGATAGCTGGCCAGAACCATGCCGACCATGCCGCTGGGCCGGACCGTGCCGCCAATCAGCCACGGATGCGGTATTAGGCCGCACGCCGTCGATATGCAGAACCACAGCGCCAGCGCGCCGGACACCCGGAACCAGGCGCTATCGATTGGCGACGATCGGACCCACTTCCAGCCCAACGCCCAGATGTGAATCGGAAGTAGAAAAACGCTCAACCCGAAGATTTGCAATAGGAGATCAGCCCAGCGCGCTCCGAAAAGGCCCAGGAGATTGTGCGTGCGCGTAGCCGCAGTAGCGGTGTTCCACGAAGGATCCGCTGAAGAGTAAGAGACCAGGCTTAGCGAAACGGCCAAACCTAGCAGAAGCAATAGAAACCCACCGGCTTCATTGAGCCGGATGTGGCGCGAGGGCGAGAGTAACGTCATTCGCCTTTGCGAAGAAACTGAACCAGAGCGATCACCATTATGCCAGAGGGTGCGCCTGTCTTTGCGCCATCCCGTTCCACAATACGGCGGCCATGTGAAAAGTACGTGACAGAAGCATCGCAACGAAGCGTTCTTGAGGAACCAGACTGCATAATGAAGAAGAGACCCGAGGCTTTACCCGTCTGCTACGGGCTCTACCTGCACCTCAGCAAGCATGCGAGCGACAAAGATAGTAGCTACTCTAGGACCTTCCACCGACGAGGGTGAGGTGCTCAAGATGCTGTTTGCGGCAGGCGTGGATGTGTTCCGCCTGAATGCTTCCCACGGCTCACAAGAAGATATCTCGCGTCGTATTCACGCGGTTCGCGCGATGGCCGTTGAGTTTAAGTCGAGCGCCGGAATCATGCTCGATCTGCAAGGGCCTAAAATCCGTCTAGGCATGTTCCCGAATGGGCCGCATACCCTGCTCGATGGTCAGTCGTTTACCATTAGCACCCGCGAGCTAGAAGGCTCTCAGGAGGCGGCGTCAACTAATTATCAGGACTTTGCCCGCGATGTGAAGGCCGGTGACCCGGTCTTGCTCGCCGACGGCTCTGTTGTTCTTCGCGTCGCCTCCACTGACGGAACGTCGGTACGTTGCATCGTCGAGAGCGGCGGCAAGATCAGCAGCCGCAAGGGTATCAATCTGCCGGGCGTCAACATCAGCACTCCGTCGCTTTCGAAGAAAGATATCTCCGATGCGCATTTTGGAGTTCAGCACGGAGTCGATTTCTTTGCTCTCTCCTTTGTTCGCAGCGCGCGCGACGTGCTCCGGCTGCGCCACTTGCTGGAGGAGGTGGATGCCAGGCAACCCATCATCGCGAAAATCGAGAAGCCGGAGGGCTGGCGGAACCTCGACGAGATCCTGGAAGAATGCGATGGGGTGATGGTTGCGCGCGGCGATCTAGGCGTCGAGATGGCCCCTGAAAAAGTGCCATTTATTCAGAAGACCATTCTCGAGAAAGCCCGGAAATGCGGGCGGTTTGCTATCACTGCGACGCAGATGCTGGAATCAATGATTGAGAACCCCATGCCAACGCGCGCCGAAGTCAGCGACATCGCCAACGCGATTTATGACGGGACCAGCGCGGTGATGCTTTCGGCCGAGACTTCCGCAGGAAAACATCCAGTGGAGTCGGTAAAAGTAATGGCGCGAATTGCGGTGGAAACTGAAAGCTCCGCCAAGAATCGTTTTCCTGAGATCTGGAAAAAAGAACAGCCCTCGATTCCTGATATCATCGCGGATGCCGCCTACCACTCCGCCAAGTCCGCCGGCGTTGCTGCTTTAGCTGTCGGCACCACGTCCGGAGCTTCCGCCCGGCTGCTGGCGCGCTATCGCCCTCCCGTCCCGATCTTTGCCTTTACCTCTAACGAACATGTTGCCCGGCAGCTCTCGGTAATCTACGGAGTGCATGCCATCGTCGCGCCTGCCATGGAATCCACTGATCAGATGCTGCAGGGAATGGAACAGCAGCTGGTCGAGTCGGGACGCGCCAAAGCGGGCGACAACATTGTTTTCGTGGCCGGCCAGCCAGTGGGCTTGCGCGGATCCACGAATATGTTGAAGCTCCATCGTATCAACGGCATCCCTGTCTGAAAGATGTACGACGCTCTTTTAGTTGTCTCGTTCGGGGGCCCCGATAAGCCGACGGACGTTATGCCCTTTTTGGAAAATGTCACGCGAGGGCGCAACATTCCTCCAGAACGCTTAGCGGAGGTGGCAGAGCACTACTATCACTTTGGAGGCAAGAGCCCAATCAACGAGCAGAATCGAGCTCTCATCGCCGCTCTTCGAGCAGAGCTGGATCTTCACGGAATTGCGCTACCCATTTTCTGGGGCAATCGAAACTGGAGTCCGACCCTGCCGCAGGCGCTCGTTTCAATGCGGGATGCCGGTGTTAAGAACGCGCTGGCGTTCATGACTTCCGCCTATAGTTCTTATTCAGGCTGCCGGCAGTATCGCGAAAATGTAGCGGCGGCGCAGGCCGAGGTCGGCGAAGGTACTCCCAAGGTCGACAAGCTTCGCGTCTTCTATAATCATCCAGGCTTCATACAGGCGTGTGCCGGCCGGGTACAAGCCGCGTCGGAAAAGCTTGGGAACGCCGCGGGACGGCGGGTGCGTTTGGTGGTAACGGCCCACAGCATTCCGTGTTCCATGGCGGAGACCAGCAACTATGAAAAGCAGCTGCGCGAAACGGCCCGTCTGGTGGCGGAAGCGACTGGGTTTCCGGAATGGGATCTCGTCTTTCAGAGTCGTAGCGGCCCGCCTGGCCAGCCCTGGCTGGAACCCGATATTCTCGACCATCTACGCGGCTTGCATGCTGAAGGCGTCGAGAATGTGATCGTCGCGCCACTGGGCTTTATCTCCGATCACCTGGAAGTGCTTTACGATCTGGACACCGAGGCTGCTGATTTAGCCCGGGAACTCGGCATGAATCTGGTTAGGGCAGAGACCGCCGGTACGCATCCTGCCTTCATCTCAGCGATTCGCGAGCTGATAACCGAGCGCTTATCTCCGGGCACTCCACGGCTGGCAACAGGAAATCTCGGCCCTAATCACGATGTCTGCCCTGCGAACTGTTGTCCTGCTCCGACGCGTCGGCCGCCAGTCGATACACCTCGCGTTTCGGCAGACCCAGTTTCTTTGCAGCGGCCTTGACTGCGTCCATGCGCGGCATTCCTCCGGCTTCGAGAGCGCGAACCGCGTCCAGTGGATCACCAGTTCCTTTCTGCTCGATGCCCCGGCCGATTACCAGGGTGAACTCGCCTTTAACGGAGGCGCGTTCCCGCATCTCCGCTACGATTGTCTGCGCTGAGCCGCGAAGGAATTCCTCATGCATCTTGGTCAATTCGCGAGCCACTGCCATGGGGCGATCTCCGAGAATTTCAGCGATATCATCCAGAGCCTCGAGAATACGGTGTGGACTTTCGTAAGCGACGATGGTCGCCTGCTCGTCCTTTAGCTTTTCCAGGGCTCTCAGCCGGGCGCCTGCCTTCATCGGTAGAAACCCGATATAACGGAACTCGTCTGTCGCCAATCCCGATCCGATAAGGGCCGCAATACATGCTGCGGGACCGGGAATTGGAATCACCGCGAAGCCGCGTTCTACGGCCGCCTGGACAACTCGATAACCGGGATCTGAAATGAGAGGCGTGCCTGCGTCGCTGACCAGGGCGACCGACTCCCCACGCTCCAGGGCGGCAAGCATCTGCTCCGTTCGAGATGCTTCATTGTGCTCGTGATAACTGATTAGCGGCTTGCGGATCTCGAAGTGCCGCAGCAGCTTTTGAGTCTGCCGGGTATCTTCGCAAGCAATTGTGGCGACTAGATCCCGAAGCACCCGGAGTGCCCGAAGAGTTATGTCTTCCAGATTACCGATTGGCGTTGCAACCAGGTAAAGGGTGGCGGAATGGCGCTGTGAATCCGTTCTTCCAGCATCACACGCTACCCCTAAACCAGGTTGGTCCCTACGTATGGCGGTAAACAATGAAATGTATCTTACAGTTTCATCATCCGCCAAACAGAGTCTGTCCCCAATACTCTAGCTAAATGCGTAATCTTTATCACTTTGTCTTCACGTTTGGAAATCGGGCCTGTCCCTCTTACGAAGAGAAACTATAAGACATCTTACACTTACTGATCCGCAAAACGGGGTCTGTCCCCGTTATATGGATATTTTCTGTAATTTGGCTTACCGTTCTAGTCTGCGAAAGCAGGGTCCGTCCCTGTTAGGCCCAGCTGTAGCCGATCTTTTTCAGCGGCAGCGACCGCAGCCGGTGGCCCGATGCGGCGAAAATTGCGTTGCACACTGCCGGGATTAGCGGCGGCAAAGCAGGTTCGCCTAAGCCGGTCGGCGGATGATCGGACGAGACAAAGTGAACGTCGATTTGCGGCGCCTGCGCCAGCCGAAGCAAACCATGCTGATCGTAATTCTTTTGCATCACACGCCCGCCCTCCAGCGTGATCTCCTGGTACATCATCTCGCTGAGCCCATCCATGATGGCGCCCTGTACCTGAGCTTCTGCGCCGCTGGGATTGATGATCTGGCTGCCGACGTCGCCGCAGGCCCAGACCTTATTTACTTTTACTTTGTTGCCGGGCATCACGGTCACTTCCGCGACATGCGCGAAATAACCCTGGAAGCTGTAATGGAAGGCCACCCCCAGCGCGGTTCCCTTGGCAAGAGTGCGTTTGCCCCATCCAGCTCGCTCCGCAACTGTGGACACCACTTTGTGCATGCGTTCCACATCGTAGGCCTGCTTTTCGCGGTCGGACGGCTTCGGCGTTCCCTCATTCTCCACTTTTGGCTTGGCGGCCTCATGCACCATGTTCTTATTTGGGACCTGAAGCAGCGCCAACCGGAATTCCAGCGGATCTTTATCGGCAGCATGGGCTAATTCATCGATAAAAGACTGCATGACGAAAGACTGCGCGTTGGCCCCGGGAGCGCGCAAAGCTCCAGTCTTAATCATGAGCGGCATCATGCTGACGCCAGCCGAGAAATTCGATACGAAGCCAGCCGGAAACTCACCGGAAGCCATGGTGGCGGATGGCGAATATTTTGTGCCGTCGCCATAAGTGACGAAATGGTTCTGCCACGCCGAAATTTTCCCGCTTTTATCGACCGCGCCCTTCAAGTAGTGGAAACCGCCGGGACGATAGTAGTCGTGCATCATATCGTCTTCGCGAGACCAAACGAGCTTCACAGGTACGCCGACGGTCTTCGCGATGTAGCCGACTTCAGCCATATAGTCGTTGGTCAAGCCCCGGCCGAATGACCCGCCGGCTCGCAAAAGATGGATAGTGATGGCATCTTCCGGGATACCGAGCATAGCCGCCGTAAATTTACGGCCATTGGCCGGGAGCTGCGTGGTACTCCAAACTTCCAGCTTGCCGTCTCTAAAGTGCGCCGAACAGTTTCGGGGTTCCAGCGGCGCATGTGAGATAAACGGGTAGCTATAGGCCGCCTCGATCACCTTCGCGCCGTCACCGAAGGCAGCAGCCAGATCGCCGTCCGACCGCAGCATTTTAGTGGGTTTCTGCTTGGACAGCTCCGCGGCTTTCCGGGCGAACTGCTGGCTGCTTTGGTCGGCAGCCGCTCCTTCGTCCCACTTGACCTTTAACTGCTGCCGCGCGGTATTCGCCTGCCACCAGGTATCGGCGACGATCGCGACGCCACCTTCCAAACCCGGCTCATTCTGAATGCTGGGCGCGAGCTTGACGTTGCCCTCCACCAGGAACGCATGGCGCACTCCCGGAAGCTTCTTAATCTCGTCCAGATTCGCGCTGACCGGCTTGCCGCCGAAGACCGGGCACTTGTCATAGACGGCATACAACATTCCCGGCGTCGTGAAATCGATGCCGAATACCGGTTTGCCAACGACGATATCGGGAACATCGATGCCCGGCGTCCGAACTCCGATAATCCGGAAGTCCTTCTTGTCTTTCAGCTTGAGCTTGTCGAGGTCAGGTGGAGGAAGCGCGGCTGCTTTTGCGGCCAGCTCCCCATAGCCGAGCGACCGGTCGGTCTTGCGATGGTAAACGCGGCCATTCTGGGCGTAGCACTCTTCTTCGGGAACATTCCAATCCTGGGCTGCGGCGCTGATCAGCATCTGTTTGCCGGCCGCACCCATCTGGCGCATGGGAATCCAATTGTTGGACGCCGCGCGGCTTCCGCCCGTCGTCTGGCGGCCATATTTTGCATCCAGATCGGCTTGTTCGACCTTTACATTCTTCCAATCGATTTCCAGCTCTTCGGCGATCAGCATGGGAAGCATGTTCTTGATTCCCTGTCCAATTTCCGGATTCCGCGAGATCAGTGTTACGGTCCCGTCCTTATCAATGCGGATGAAGTCATTGGGAGACAGCACCGGCTGGTCTCCGGAAGACTGAGCGCTGAGCCGGGGAGCTGCAGCGAAACCCAGCAGCAGACCACCACTCGAGAGCGCGGTTACCTGCAGGAATGACCGGCGGCTCACGGTTGCTTTCGTTGTCTTGCCCGCTTTGGATAATTCCTTATTCGCGACATTCTTGCTTGCGAAAACGGTTTTCATGCCAAGCTCCCTTCTGTTCGATCTTCCGGCTGAAGCTTCGCAGCTTTACTGCCTCCCGCCATGTTGGCGGCTTTGTGAACTGCCTCGCGAACGCGGATATAGGTGCCGCAACGGCACAGATTGCCGCTCAAGGCGCTATCGATTTCGGCGTCGGTCGGTTTCGGATGCTCGTTGAGTAGCGCCGCCGCCGACATGATCTGACCCGCCTGGCAGTAACCGCACTGCGGCACGTCGATCTCTATCCAAGCTTGCTGAAGGGGATGTGCGCCGTCTGTAGAGAGGCCTTCGATGGTTGTGATTGGCCCTTTCGCCGCGGCTGACACAGGCGTCAAGCACGAGCGAACGGGCTTGCCGTTCAAATGCACCGTGCAGGCGCCGCATTGGCCGATGCCGCAGCCATATTTAGTTCCATGCAAGTCGAGCGAATCGCGGAGCGCCCACAAAAGCGGTGTATCGCCCGGGACGTCTACGTCTTTCGATTGTCCGTTCACGTTCAGTTTGAAAGCCATAGTTTCTAATCCTTCAATCGCTCCCATACTATCGAAGCTTGATGGCGCGCTGACGACGGTAACGAGCAGAGAAGAGGACTCCAGCCAGCAAGAGAAAACCTGACGTGAAGAAGGTTGCCGGTTCCGGCACTGCCTGCAGCTCCGGTATTGCGCCGGAAATGCCAACATTCAGGCGAACGATGCTGGCCGGCTGCGGCCCACCTGGAAGATTCAGGAAAGCGCCCCCGTTGTTCACTATATAAATGTCCTGGTCATCGGCGGCAGTTCTGCCGAAAGCCAAAGCGGCGTCGCCGAGCAGTCCGTCAGCCGAAGTTGCGATGGTGGTCCGCGCTCCACCAGGGCTCAGCCTGACCACGGAGTTACCGAACTGCGTCGCGCCGAAGAGGGAGCCATCGGCAGCGAATGCGAAGTCGTCCAGCTGTAGACCGGTAGCGTAAACTTCCGCCTGTCCAGCTGATCCGTCACTCAAAATGGGAATGCGCAAGACGGAAGACGAGGACGTATTCGAGACGTAAACAGAGCCGCCGAACAGCTTAACGCCGTTTGCGCCAACCATGCGCGTGCTGCCGGGAGCAATCGCGAGCGCGCTGTCGGTTGACCATGCCTCCGCTGCGCCGGTGGCCAGGTTTACTCTCCAAATCGTTCCGGCCCGGGAATCGGCAATGAGAAAAGTTCCGGCGCTGAACAGGGTTACTCCATTCAGCATTTGCGCGCCCGGTACCTGCGTGACTACTGAAGCTGCGCCCCCACTATCGAATCGATAGAACGAAGAGCCGCCGCCAGCCGCCACAATCGTGCCGTCCAGATCGCGGCTGATGCCCAAAGTCGATGCCGGCGCCTGGCCGAAAACCCGGCTCGCTCCGGAGGGTGCTACCTGGTATATCGTGCCGCTGTTTATGGCTGTAACGAAAAGATCGCCGCCTGGAGCAATGACGATGTTCTCGAGTGTTGTGCCGGGCGGGTAGATAGCGATCGTCGCGGCGTTGGCAGCTAGAGCCAGCAAAAAGCCGGCCTGAATACATTTCAAAAAGGGCGACTTCTTGATAGACAAAATTCTGATTGGGAGCATGGGGGACCTCATTCCAAAGGTGAGCGCTCGTTTTTAAGGTGAGCGATGGTTAGACACCCTCGCGAACGGCCAGTTGCAAGAAAGATTACCGGCAGATTCGGGGATCTGTCCCCATTTGGGGGTCTGTCCCTATTTGACGGTCTGTCCCCATTTGAGGGTCTGTCCCCATTTGAGGGTCTGTCCCCATTTGAGAGTCTGTCCCCATTCGGGGGTCTGTCCCCATTCCGGGGGCTGCTAGCCGGGCCTGCAGCTTTGGCTAGTCGGTTAAAGCAGCACCACCTCGCGGAGGATGGGCATGTGCTTGCTCTGCAGAACGAGATTGTCTCCGGCGTCGGCCTCGCGCTGGGCATCGATTTCGAAATCGGCTTCCGGCATGCTCCAAACCAGGTTTTTCAAAATGCGCCCGTCCGCCGGAATGGCCCACTCGTATCCGGGGGGAATGCCGGCGGGGAAATGCATGCTTCTTTTTACGACCTGATCGGGCCGTCCCATCTTGTGGAGCATGGCCAGGATTGCATGGTTCGGCGGGTTGCGGATGGTGATGGTTTCCCCTTCCACAACGCGAGCTTCAATGTATTGAAAGAACGGCATCTTTTCGGGGGGACAGAGAGTCGTCTTCTTTTCGGGAACGGCCGGGGTTTCTTCCTTCTTTTGCTCCTCCGAAGCTCTTTTCCTCTGCTTCATTTTGGCTTCGTGGGACTCGTCGCGCATGCGCTGGTTGTCGAGGCGGATCTTTTCGAGCAATCGTGAACGCCGCATCTGCTCGACGGGTCCGCGCAGGCGTAGCAACTCGCGTTCCGCACGATCGACGCGGCGAGCGAGTTCCCGCTGCGACTTGTGCTGTTCAGTGCTCCAATCAGCAGCGTTTTCAAATTGCAGAAAGAGGCTGCGTTCGGCGCGATCAAGCTGCCTATGTTCGCGGCGCAGCAGCCAGTCGGCTTCCGCCGCGCGCAATACGGCCTGCTCAAAGAGGGGCGTATCGGGCCGGTATTCGAGCCGGTACTGTTCATGCAGCGTGGAGAATTCCTCCGCGCTTTCGCCTCCGATCAGGATCTCGCGACGAAACAGAGTAGGATTCGGCGCGGGCTGACCGGCGGGCTTATCTGGTGTATTCCGCCGTCGTGCCATTTCGCCCGAGTATGGGAAGGCGGATATAAGAGGCGATGTTACAAACCGGGTAACTGCTTCAAAGGATAAGGAGAAAGAAGTTTGTCAGCAGACGTGACCGCTTCAGTTCACTAAAAAGTGTTTTGCTTCCTTACCGGCCTGAAGCCGTCCCAAGGAGGCTTTGGCTTTGGTCTGGTCCCACCCGAGCGTAAGCGAGTGGCGGTGTGCCTCTGGTTTGGCCTGGTGAGAGACACGAAAATGGGGAAGAATCCCATGCCTTGCTGCCACCGGAAGAAACGTGTTCGCCGCTGCTGCCGTGGCGATGTCGTGGATTACTGTTGCTCTTCCTCGCGGGGGATGACTATAATCCATAGGTGCTCGCGACAGGTAGTTAAGAGCGCATGCAGTGCAGAGTTCTTAATCAGGAGTTCTTTGTAATGATCGGAAAACAACTTATAGTTTTAGCCACGCTGCTCTTGCCGGCGTCGCTCCCTTGGCAGGCAAACGCGAGTACATTCGACTTCAGCTTTACGGGTCCCGGGGTAAGTGGCGCCTTCGAGTTGACTTATGGCGCGACCACGGACGGGAAGTATCCCCAAGCCTTCGCGGTCACCGGAATTAGTGGTATCTTTTCCGACTCGAATAACGGCCTCAATATTGTCAATGCGCCGATTGGTCCGCTCGAGCCAGTCAGACGCGACGCCCCGGAACCCACCAACTTGCTGGCGCCCAACGATTTCAGCAGGTTCGCGGTAATGGGCGGCGTACCCTCGGAGGGCGGCACCTCTCTGAACTATGACAACCTCTTCTATCCCGGAGGTTCGCCGCAAACTGCCTCCTCCTACCCGGTGCATGGCGGATTCCTCGATATTTACGGACTGCTCTTCGATATCGGTGGCGGACGCGTGGTCAATTTCTGGAGCAACGGTGACTTCAGCGCTACCGGCGCCGGTCCCATCAATTACGGCGTCGCAGTCGCTACCAGCGATACGTCATTGGATTATGTCAGTGGCGGCGTATCGGTGACTCCAGAGCCCGGGGCTCTCGGCCTGCTTGGCGGAGGGCTGTTAGCGATCATGGTTTGGCGCCGGCGTGCCGCGTACGCCCATGACTTGCGAAGAGGCCGGCTCTAGCGCAAATTGAAGAGGGGCTTGATTCTGCAGGTGCTGCATCAATTAGCCGCGGTGACTCCATGAGCGTAAATTCTTCGTGACGTGAGACCGAAAACGAGAATTAAAGATGCACGGTGACGTCTTTTCTGCGCCAGCCGGAGGAATGCTATATTGCGGCGTATGGCTGGCTCAAAGGTCCACAGCGTACCGGTCTCGAATGCGGATGCCATGGAGCGGGTCATCACCGTCTACATTGCGCAGGGTTTTGTTGTCGTAAATAAGACCAGCAACAGCGCTACGCTGCAAAAAAAGAAGGAATTCAAGATCGTTTGGGCCGTGATCGGATTTGTTCTCTGCGTGCTGCCTCTGCTGGTCTATCTGATTGTTTATGCGACCCAGCCATCGGTAGAAGTGGTGCAAATCCAAATCACCGGGGCGGACCTTACAAGATCTTGAATTCTACTCTCTTCGTTCGCACACGCGCCCTCAACCTGCTGGGGCTCGTTCACCTAGCCTTCGCCTATGCCGCTTATGGGGCGCATTGGGTGATACCCGTTTGCGTGTTTCGCCTGCTTACAGGGTTCGAGTGTCCGTTGTGCGGATTGACCCGGTCTATCGGTGCGGCGCTGCATGGTCAATTCGTAACTGCACTGCAATTTCATGTGCTGGGTCCAGCGGTAGTGATCGCGAACTGCTGGGCGGCACTCGGGCTCATCCTCAACCGAGGGCCGGCTCTTCCAGAAATGATCGCAACGCAGGAATGAGGCCTCGTGCCGAGTGAAAAATTCGAATGGCGGAATACAGTGCCGGAACGGACTGCCGCTTGGTTAAAACGCTAGTAACTGGGAAGAAGCCTGGATCAAATCGGCGCCTTGCGAGGGTAATAACTTACTTGACTTACCAAGGGTTCCGAACCGCAAGAAAAAAGCGCTTCAGGCTGAAGTCAAAAAGCACGTGGAAGCCGGTGCAGCACTCTACACTGACGCATTGCTGAGCTACGAAGGTCTTGCAAGTGATTACGCCCATCACGTGATCGACCATGCCGTGGAGTACGTTGACGGGCGCGTTCACACTAACGCGCTAGAGAATTTTTGGAGCTTGTTAAAGCGTGGCATCAACGGAACCTACGTCAGTGTTGAGCCGTTCCATCTGTTCCGGTATCTGGATGAACAAGCCTATCGCTACAACAACCGAAAGAATGAGAATGGCGAACCGCTGGAAGACTTCGATCGCTTCAAACTGGCAATGTCTCAGATTGTCGGCAAACGCCTTACTTGGAAGCACCTCACTGGCAAGTTGCCGGAACCGCAAACGTGCCTTAACTGAAAAGGAACGTTTGCGGCAGCAGCGCGGAAAGAAAAAATCCGATTAGCCTTTACGGTCCTTCGGCTTTTTCGTATCATTGGCACGCTTCCCGAACGGGCTAGGCGGCAATGCGCTTTTCGGAACCTTAATGATGGTTTCATAGCCGTGCGAAAACGCTCCCAAGCTTCCGGCCCTTCGATCATTTCCGTGCGGGGTTTCATGGCCTCATGATGGCATTGATTTCGACGCGGGCGGAGTGATCTTCGCCGATCCTAAGCTCAGCACACAACGCCGCGCCAAAGCCCGTTATTTCGGCAGCCCCTCCCCCAGATGGCGCATAAAGGCTCTGACTGCATTCCACAATTCCGAGCACTTGTCCTCGTCATAGCTGATTTCAACGTGTAGCGACGGATTACGCCACGCGTCTTTCACTGCTCTCAGGTTGGCAGTGGCCTCAGCAAAGAACTGTGGGGCATTACGCCATTCGGGTGTCCGGTCTGCATGTGGCTTCTTCAACTCGTCATCGCAGCGTTTTAGAATGCGCTCCCAGTTTGGATTTGTTTTGGGGTCCAGACTTGGATCGTTCAGGGATCTGCCGAGTTCTCGCAACCCAGTCTCTACGACTCGCATGAGATGGAACACGCACGCGGTGAATCTGCTAAAGGCGAAGCATTTGCCAGCCTCTTCAACGTCCAGCACCGCAGATGGAAATCGGTTGAATACCTTCACTCCGAACAGGTAGGGGTCGCTGACGAAAGAGGATCGTCCCGGTTCTAAGGAAAAGAACTCCACATTCTTGAGTTCGTCGTCGATTCGCTTCTTTAGGATGGTTATCTCATTCACGAACGCTTGGGGTGTTAATTCCTTATCGTGTTTGCCTTTGGCCTGCCCTTCTATAAAGGCATTAAGACGGACAGACAAACCTACGTAGGACTCGACCGATGCGATAAGTTCGTTTGCGTATGACGCCGAAAACCGAAGCCCCATAGAAGCGCAGGCTTGGGAGATCTTTCGCAACGCTACCAAAATCTCCTCTGTTTTGCCGTGCACGAGATCGCTCATCTCGGACACGTTCAAAAGGTTTCCGAGGTCTTCCATGCGCCGGATGATCTCTACCCATTCCGAGGCTAAAAGGATAAGCATTTCCAGCACACTCCAGATGGTCTGCTTCGACTAACACCAAGACAGCTTATCACCTTTGGTAAGCTAAGTAACTTATTACTCTTGCGAGCGGCCAGTAGGAGTGTCCAGCAGTTCAGCAAGATTACGATCTTGTTGCGAGATTACGTCCGCGACAGCGTTAACAAGATCCTGTTCATTGTGATCCGTCTCGAAAGGTACTGGAATCGAGAAAGTCGCGACAAGAAAATCGCGAACGCTTTGACCGGTCTGTTCCATTGCTAACCGGATTTGCTGTCTCTTCGGGTAGGAGATGAAACTGTTCCGTTCCCAAGTAGAATCAAATCCTATTCGCAGCCTAAATGGTGAAAGACTACTCTCGTCGCTTGCAAGTGACTCGAAATCGGGGAAGAGCCAGAAATCCTTCTCTTGGATAACGAGGTTGAGTCCGCCCTTCAGTTCGGATTTCTCCCACTTGGCAATAAACTGGCGATGGTGAAGCTCTTCCTTCATTTCTCCAAGAGGCGGCGAAGCTGAGGTACCCGCTTGGCTATCTTCTTCAGTTGGACGAGTTCCGTCTGTTCGAAAGCCTCGATTCTTTCTCCTTCCATTCTTCTCCTTATACCTTCTAATTGGGATATGTCGTTCGTACTTTCCAACTGTGCTTTGCCGCTGTTACATTCGGGACCGGCACTCGCCAGGGCTGTTCTCTAAATGTGCTCAAGGAGTTCTTCCCAGAGAGGAACAATACGAATTTTGGACCTACTGAGAAATAGCCGTTGTCGATTGGAGTAGGGTGCAGCCATGCATCTTCGCAGCGCTTGTAACACGCCTGCTGCAACTCTCGAATCGGGATCCCGGAGATATGAACACCAAACCAGATGGCTGGTCTCCGGCGAGCCGGGCAAGGTACTTCACGGGTTGCCGCTCCGTCAGACCTGCACCAAACTTGTTCTCTTTAGCAGAAGGACCGGTTTCCCCATCTCTTTGATCGTCTAGAAAGCAAATGTCTGGCCTGACCGAGCGCCGTTGAACATTCCCTGTCACGGGATCGCATTCTATTTGGACTTGCGGTGGAACGCGAACTCGCTCAGGGGGATTCTGTGACCCTTTCTCGAAGATCCACGCTATAAAACTCTCCATGAGAGCCCTGCTTTGCTCAAGAACACGAAACAAGGATAATGTCATGACATTCTATTTCTTGTCTCTGAACTCGGGTAGGAGTGACGAGAGTAGCAGCGCGGCGGGAACCATCCTCATTTGAGGGGCGGCCGCTTCTGTGTGCTCTCATTTTGCTTCCGCTGAAAAACACTTTCACAGCAAGTCAACGCACCGGAATGGTGCGTACAGGTTGGCCTTGACAGTCAGCCATAATCCAATGAAAGCAGTGAGCAAACTGCCACTGCTTGCTAGAGTGAAATTTCAATTCAATCATGGAAATTGTCAAAGCAGTTGGTCGAGAGATTTTGGATTCGCGCGGCAATCCGACCGTAGAAGCCGACGTTTATTTAGCGGACGGCACCATTGGCCGGGCGGCTGTGCCGTCGGGTGCATCCACGGGCGAGCATGAGGCCGTCGAACTGCGCGATGAGGACAAAGGCCGCTTCCTGGGCAAGGGTACGCGCAAAGCCGTCGAGAACATCAACAACAAAATATCGGCGGCGCTGGCGGGCATTGATGCGGCTGATCAGACGCTGGTCGACCACACCATGCTGAAACTGGATGGCTCGGCAAACAAGAAGAACCTGGGCGCGAACGCCATTCTCGCGGTCTCGATGGCGGCGGCACGCGCGGCCGCGGAATCGGAGATGACGCCGCTCTACCGCTACCTGGGCGGTGTGAACGCACGCGTGCTTCCGGTGCCCATGATGAATGTCATCAATGGTGGCGCGCATGCGGACAGTTCGGTCGACATGCAGGAATTTATGCTGGCTCCGGTGGGTGCGGACAGCTTTTCAGAAGCGCTGCGCATGGGCACGGAAACATTTCATACCTTAAAGGGTGTGTTGAAGAAGCGCGGCTATTCCACGGCCGTCGGAGATGAAGGCGGCTTTGCGCCGAGCCTGAAATCGAACGAAGAAGCACTTGAAGTATTGACAGAGGCGATCTCGGGAGCAGGTTATAAGCCTGGCGAGCAGATTGCTATCGCGCTCGATCCGGCTTCCAGCGAATTCTTCGATAAGAGCAGGAATCGATATGTCTTCAAGAAATCGGACAAGAGCGAGAAGACTTCCGAACAATTAGTGGAGTTCTGGTCGAACTGGGCTAAGCAGTACCCGATCATTTCGATTGAAGATGGCATGGCGGAAGACGATTGGGAAGGCTGGAAGCTGCTTACCGACGCGATCGGCAGCAAGGTGCAGTTAGTAGGCGATGACCTTTTTGTTACTAACTCGGAACGCCTGCAGCAGGGAATTGACAAAGGCGTGGGTAACTCGATTCTAGTAAAAGTAAACCAGATTGGATCGGTGACCGAAACGCTGGACGCTATGCGCCTGGCAGCCAGTGCGAATTACACGGCTATGGTTTCGCATCGCTCCGGTGAAACCGAAGATACCTTCATTGCCGATCTGGCGGTGGCGACGAATGCTGGCCAGATCAAGACTGGATCAGCCAGCCGGACCGATCGCATCGCCAAATATAATCAGCTGCTTCGCATTGAAGAAGAACTCGGCAGCGCTGCCGTGTATCTGGGCAAGAAAGCCTTCCGGCAGTAAGCGCGCGCAAGAAATGCCGAATAACAAACCGCTGGTTCTTACGATTCTGGACGGCTGGGGCTACTCACCGGTAGTCGAGAATAACGCGATTGCGCTGGCGCGTAAGCCGGTCTACGATCATCTGCTCGCCACCTATCCGAACACGCTGATACAAACATCGGGTCCTTCGGTTGGCTTGCCGCAAGGCCAGATGGGCAACAGCGAAGTTGGACACATGAACATGGGCGCGGGCCGCGTGATCTACATGGATGTCACGCGCCTCGATCTGATGATCAGTTCGGGCGCGATCTATTCGAATCCGGTGCTGCTGCATGCGTTGGAGAAAGCTAAGGGCCACCGGTTGCATTTGCTGGGATTGTGCAGCGATGGCGGCGTTCACGCGCAGCTGGCTCATCTCTACGCACTGCTCGAAATGGCGAAGCGGCAGGGTCTGAACGAGGTCTTTGTCCACTGTTTCGTGGATGGCCGGGATACGGCCCCCGAAAGCGGGGCAGGCTACATCCGGCAGGTGGAACAGAAACTCCGCGAGTTGCAGGTGGGCCGCATCGCTTCGGTTTCGGGCCGCTACTACGCGATGGATCGCGATAAGCGCTGGGAGCGGTTGGAAAAGGCATTCGGGGCGATGGTGCTCGGGAGCGGCGATAAGTTTTCTTCGGCGGAAGACGCGGTTCTCAATTCATACCGGAATGGAGTAACGGACGAGTTTGTGCTGCCCGCGACCATAGTCGACGAGCGCAACGATCCTATCGGGCTAGTGCGGGACGATGACAGCCTGATCATGTACAACTACAGAGCCGACCGCGCGCGCGAGATTACGATGGCGTTTACCAATCAATTGCTCGAGCAGCCAGCGCGTTCGCTGGTTCCGGCGAATCTCACCTACACGATGATGACGCAGTACGATCGCAGCTTCGGGCTGCCGTTCGTGCTGCCTCCCGAGCATCCTGACAATATTCTGGCTGAGGTGATGGAGCGGGCGGACTGGAAGAATCTGCGAGTGGCCGAGACTGAAAAGTACGCGCATGTCACTTATTTTTTTAACGGCGGCAACGAGCGTCCCTTCGCGGGTGAAGAACGCGAAATGGTGGCTTCGCCTAAGGTTGCCACGTACGATTTAATGCCGCGCATGAGCGCGTCCGGCGTCACCGCGAAGGTGGTGAGCGCTATCGAGCAGGGTGGCTTCGACGTGATTGTGATGAACTTCGCCAATGCCGATATGGTGGCCCACTCCGGCAAGCTGATGCCGACGATAGAGGCGGTAGAAGCCGTCGATGCGGGCCTGGGTGAAATCTATTCGGCGCTGCAACGGGCAGGCGGTTCGTGGCTGGTGACAGCGGACCATGGCAATGCCGAAATGATGCTCGATCCGGCGACAAGAGGCCCGCATACGTATCACACCACGAATCCGGTGCCATTCATTTATATGAGCAACGAACCGGTGCGACTGCACTCGGGTGGGGCGTTGAAAGACGTGGCTCCGACGGTGCTGGGCATTCTCGGGCTCGAGCAGCCGGAGCAGATGATGGGGCGCGATCTGCGGGTAACCACGTAGCTTCGCTCGCCGGAGGCTCAATGGGGGAGCGGTGCGCTCCTTACAATAGATGCAGCTCGAACTCGCCGACGGCGCTGTTGGACTTTCATCATCCTTACGGGCCCAGAACTCCAGTAAATCAGCATCCTAACGATTGACGGCCATACGTATATTGTAGAAACAGTTAAAGGGTGGGTTACACCTGGACCCCGCGACGATGAACCACGGGAACTCGATATCGCGCTGGTGCAAATCGTCGATGCCGTGCTTGTGCTGGTGTATGTGATCAAGGGCCGCGACGTGCATGTGATTTTATTCCGGGATGCATCAAGGAAAGAAAGGAGATGAGATGAATGTCTTATCACCCGAAGATCGGCGGTAAGCTCCGGGAGGAAACTTCCGGAGCAGACAGGTCACAGGCTGGATACGTTTGGTGGGGCACGGACCCCGTAAAGGAGATTGGTCAGACCTGTGGATGGAACGTCATCGTGAGGCGCGAAGCGACCTCGGATAGGAGTATGGTGACCGCCGTAAAGTTAGTCTGCTCGACCTGGAAGAACAACAAACCAGGAGAGAAAAATGGAAAAGCGATATATCGGAATCGACCTGCATCGCAATCGGTTCACCTGCTGCATACGGCTGGAGAACGAGCGGACGTACCTGACCGAATGGGAGTTGGCGGACCTGGGGAAATTCGTGAAGAAGCTGCGGCCGACAGACGAAGTGGCGGTGGAAATCACGGGCAACACCCGGCTGTTTCACGATGCGGTGGCCGGGCATGTGGCGCGCATTGTGGTCGTGAACACGAGCCAGTTCCGTGTTATCCGGCAATCGGTGAAGAAGACCGATCCCAACGACGCGCGGACACTGGCGCTGTACCTGTCGAAGAACATGCTGCCGGAGGTGCGCATGAAGGATAAGGAGCATGGGCAACTAGCGTCGCTGACGCAGACACGAGACACGCTGGTGAAGCTGCGCACTGCGCTCAAGAATAAGATCAACAATATTCTGAGCGCGCGCGGGCTGAATCTGCCCAAAGAGGCGCTGTCAAGCGAGAAGAAGCTCAATGAAGTGCTGAGTCTGCCTTTCGACGAGACCGTGCAGATCGAACTGCGGGTGATCGTCGAGCAGATCCGGAGTTTGAACAAGAGCATTGCCGAACTGGAGAAGACAATTGGCGAGGAAGGCTCGAAGCTGGAGGGGCACAAGGGCCTGTCCAGCATCAAGGGAATCGGCAAAATCACCGGCGCGATCCTGCTGAGCGTGATCGGGAATGTGCAGGACTTTGCCGACGAGGGCCATCTGGCCAGTTACTTCGGCATCGTGCCGCGCGTGTCGAACTCGAACGAAACCGAGCACAGCGGCCGCATTCATAAACGCGGGACCAAGCTGGGACGAACGGCGCTGGTGCAGTCGGCCCTGATATTAATCAGTGCATAAGTAGGTAGACATTAGATAGAATAAGGAATGCCGCGCCGGGATGCCCGTGAACTAGACCACAAGACCCTGGAAGAGATTCGGATTCGAGCCGTCGAGCAGGTGCAGTCGGGAGAGAGTCCGGAGGTGGTGATCAAGGCGCTGGGGTTTAGCCGTAGCTGCATTTACACGTGGCTGGCCCTGTACCGGGGTGGAGGCTGGAGTGCGTTGAAGGCTCGCGCGCTGCAGGGGCGGCCGGCGAGGATTCAGGCGGCGCAAATCAAGTGGCTGTACGAAACGATTACAGGGAAGAACCCTTTGCAATTTCGGTTTGAGTTCGCGCTTTGGACTCGCGAAATGATTCGGACGTTGTTGCGGGAGGAGTTTTCTTTGCAGTTGAGTGTCACCAGCGTGGGCCGATTACTGGGTCAATTGGGGTTGAGCTGCCAACGCCCGCTGTTTCGGGCGATCGAGCAAGATCCAGAGCGGGTTCGGCACTGGCGCGAGGAGGAATTTCCGGCCCTTCGCCGGTGGGCGAACGAGACCGGAGCGGCGATTTTGTTCGGCGATGAAGCCGGTGTGCGGAGCGACTATCACGCGGGCACCACGTGGGGTGTGAAAGGCAAAACTCCGGTCGTCCCCCGCACCGGCGGTCGGCACTCCCTCAACATGCTCTCCACGGTGAGCGCTCGCGGCGAGTTGCGTTTTATGATCGTGAACGGCCGGGTCAACGGATCGATTTTTGCCGAGTTTCTTCGCCGCCTCATGCACAACGCCGCGCATCCGGTGTTTCTCATTCTCGACGGACACTCGATTCATCGAAGCCGCGCCGTGCGCGACTTTGTGGCTGGCCAACAAGGCCGGCTTCGTCTGTTCTTCCTTCCGCCGTACTCGCCGGAACTCAATCCCGACGAGCAGGTCTGGAACTATGTAAAGCATCACGGCGTCGGCAAAGCCTTCCTGCGCAGCGCCTCGGATCTACGCCGCTTTGTGCTGGCGCGTCTCCGCTCACTGCAACGCTTGCCCTGGACTGTACGCATGTTCTTCCTTACTCCCGATACCCGGTACGCTGCCTCTTGACTGCTCGATTACGTCTACTTACTTATTGCCGCCTTAATAGCAGCCAACTACAGCCCGTATCTGAAGCGGTTCTATGAGCAGGTGAAAGCGCGGCGGGGGGCCGGTAAGGCAATCATTGCGCTGGCTCGCAAATTCCTGGGCGTCATCTACCGGACGCTGAAAAATGGATGGGTGTTTGAGGACTTCCCCAACTTCGTACTGGCGGAGGCATCATGAAGGCACTCCGGAACCCACCACCGGGAATCAAAAACAACACAGTTTCTTCGTCTTGCGAAAGACGAGAACCAGTTCGCAGTTGACAAAACATCATAGGAGACTCTATGGAGAACGCATCGAAAGTAAAGAGCCGGACTGACTGGGACCGGGTGAAACGTGAAGACGCGCCGATCCCATACAATCCCAAAGACGGGCCCTACGACCCGAACGACGACGCTGCCGCCGGGGCTTACTGGGCGTCGGCCAGCATCCGGCGTGGACGCGGTCCCCAGAAAGCGCCGACAAAGGAAGCCATCAACATTCGCCTGGCGCCGGATGTGCTGGAATACTTCCGCGCGACTGGCGATGGCTGGCAGGGTCGCATCAATGGTGTGCTCAGCCAGTATGTGAAGCGGCGCCGCGACGCTAAACACACGCGTATCGAGGGTGAATCGAAAAGTTAACGAGTTTTCCGGGCGGGGCGTGCCGAAGCTGGGGGCTTTGAAGCCGCGGGTATGGGATTCTCTACCGGCTTAGGTTGCGGGCTGATGTAGCGCACAATGCCGCGGGAGTCGCGGATCCAGTGTTGCGCAATGATCTCCACCTTGGTGTTGCTGGTACGCGTGGGTACTTCGACAACGCCCGATTCCTTCTGGCTATCCGTCAGCAATTGAGGTGGCCCGTCATCGACCCGGACAGCAGCGTACTCTACGCCGCGTGTCTGAACGGGCGGCCATTGCACGAGCAATCCCGAGGACCGCTTCTGAGCCTGCAACTCAATGTACGGTGAGGGTAATTGCAAATAAGCAAAGTAGCCGAGTGCACAGCCCAGGCCGGCGGCCAACAGAAGCAGGAAGAAGAGGCTGGTAGTGTTCGAAGGTCTTTTGCGCGGCTCCAGAACCGGTTGGGCCGGCGGCGGGCTCTCCTGGACGACGCCTCGAAAATGCTCCGCGCGTCTGCGTCGGATCTCGGCAGGCCCGGTTTCGGCCGTAGACGCAGTTGGGGGGGCCACCGTCTGAGCCGCCGCTGGTTCCGGCAGCACAGCCGGCCCGGACGCGGAGCGGACTTCAGGCGTGGACGCGGAGCGGACTTCGGCTGTCGACGCCGGCTGTTTCGCGGCAGCCACCGGTATCGGCGCAGACGGTAGAGACGCCGGGGATGGCGGCTGGGGCTTCGGAACATCCGCGGGCATTGGCAGCGCCATTGCGCCGCCTTCCGTTTGAGACCGGGCAGCCGCCGGGTCTGTCCCCGGAGCGGGAATGGAAGCCGCAACGCCCTTACCCGCCCGGCCGGGCAGAGGAAGGATGAAAGCCCGATCGGCCGCTTCCGACGGCGTACTGCCGTCGGACTGCCGCAACAGGAAACCAAACCGGGTGGGTTGGAAACGTTCCGGCTTGACCAGCATGGTGATCTTACCCGGCCCGGGAAAGAGTCGGTTAAAGACAACGAGTTCTGGACCGGTAAGGGTCAGCGGGCCGCGGGTGTGCGCGACGAACCAGCCCACCGGCTCCAGGCTTCGAAGTTCTTCTTCACTGGCGGCGCGGCTGAATAACTCCGGCAGCGCTTCCAGGTCGCGTTCCGACAGCAGGAATGACGGTCCCGACGCGTGTTCACAATCAATCTGGCGGAACGCCTCAACAGTTATCACGTCCGGCGTCATGCGGCCCCATAATATGCCTCCGGTTTCCACGCCGCCGTGAGGAATGCGCCGGTATCCTTCATTCACCTGAAAGTCGATCTCGTGAAAAACGGGAAGCGAGTACTGGATTTGTAAGGGGCCGCCGGGTTCCTGCCAATAGGCGTACTCGGTCTGCAATCCGGCTGTCTCCGGGTCGAGTCTCATACGGTCTGGCACGCTAACGGGCTCACTACTACAATCCTAGAGATTGTGCCGGTCTCTTCGCTATCACCCATTTCGACTTGAAGGGAATAGTAGTAGGTGACAAAGCCGGTGATAAGTAGGCAGACTAGTACCGCCATGAACCAGCGCGCGGAGCGCAGAGTCCAAAAGCTGTCGGCGGCCGCTAGCGCGGCCGTGCATCCGACAATGGAGATCGCCAGCGCGATAGCAAGAGCGCTCTTCCAACCCCAGGGCATGAGGTCGAGCGTGCTCTGGCCACCGATCTCCGACCACGCCGTGAAAATGGCCACTACTGCGAGCAGAAACTCGAAAACATAAACAACTCGCAGATGCCTTGGTGTCATTCCCGGAACTTCCTCATTCTACGATGGAAGTGGCCCTGTTGGTTCTCCCGGGGTGAATCGTAAGAGCATGAAAACGCTAATCGAAGACACAGAAGTACATCTGGCGCACCCCGACGAACTGAACATCCGGTGGGTGGGCCAGGAAGAGGCCATGCGGCAGCTGATGGCTGCCTGGATGGTCTTTCACCCGGGCGACCTGCCCATGAATCCGCGCCTTCTCGGTAAACCCGGCGTGGGGAAAACCACTATGGCTTATGCCGCCGCAAAACGCTTCGGCCGGGATGTGTATATTCTGCAGGCGACGGTGGATACGCGGCCGGAAGACCTGATTATTACCCCGGTGATCGAGGGTGCTTCGCGCCTGAAGTATGTTGCATCGCCGCTGGTCACGGCCATGGTTTCGGGCGGCGTCGCCATTCTGGACGAAGGCAACCGGATGAGCGAAAAAAGCTGGGCTAGCCTGGCCCCTTTGCTGGATAACCGGCGCTATGTGGAATCGCTGGTGGCCGGCGTAAAGATCAAGGCGCATCCCGACTTCCGGCTGGTCGCCACCATGAACGACGACGCTTCCACGTTCGACATTCCGGAGTACATTCACTCCCGGCTGCAGCCGCAGATTCTGATCGACTTTCCGGAACGGGAGGAGGAGCTTGCCATACTGCGCGAGAACCTGCCTTTTTCCCCGGAGGATGTCTTGCAATACGTCACCGAGTTTCTGCAGCAGGCGCATGCGGCCGATGAAAGTTACACGGTTCGCGATGGGATTAACATTGCCCGGTACGCCATCAAGCTGGCGGGCGAGGCGGGGAGCGGGGTTCCCCGGTCGACCTTGCAAATGGCGGTGCAGTCAGTGCTGGGCGAGGACGCGCTGCGGTACGGGGTGCGCCGCTAGTCTGGCGGGGGATGGCCGAATCAGTCAGTTCCGGTACTCTGCAGCGCGGCAATATTACCTATTTTGCGGTGGTGCCCGGGCGCATTGAGTTTGCGGCTCGTGTACGCCGCTATCTGCTGGCGGAGCGGCCCCGGTTTGTGGCGGTGGAGTTGCCTTCCTCGCTAGAAGGGGTTTACCGTAAGGCGATTGCGCGCATGCCCGAGATGTCGGCCGTGGTTCTGGCGGAAGCGGACGGCGAAGCTGGGGAAGAAACGGCTGCGGCCTACATTCCGGTGGAGCCGGGCGATCCGTTTGTCGAAGCGCTTCGCACCGCCGCGGAGATCGGCGCAGAGACCATGCTGCTGGAGCCGCCCACCCACGCCAAGCCACACCTGCAGGATTTCTACCCCGACAGCTATACGGTGGATGTGATCGGCGGCGACCGCTTCCTGGAGGCGTACCGGGTTCATAGCCAGCCGCGGACTCAGGAGTTGGATGGGCATGCCGCGGCCATGGCCTGGAGGCTGCAAGGGGCGGACCCGCTCGCGCCGGTGTGCGCGGTGGTGTCGTTCAATATGCTGGACCCGCTGCTGGATGCCATGGAGCGGCCAGGAGACGAGCCTGCGAAACCGCGCACGCGGCTTTTCGGATACTCGGAACTGGTGAATCTGCATCCGGATTGCCTGGCGGAGGTTACCAGCGAACCGCCTTACTATCAGGAAGTGTACGAAGCGGCGCGTGTTGACTGCCAGGGCATTGCTCTCGACCGTCCGCGCTGGCAAAACCGCCTGCTGCGCGATGCCGAAGGTGAGTACCGGATCAATACGGGCGAGACGATGCGTTCCTGGCAGCGTTTGCTGCTGGCGAAGTTCACTCGCAATCTAGCGTTGCTAGACAGCCGCTTGCTTCCCGGTACGTACGACCTCGCTTTGGGCGCGCGGTCGATTGTCGATGACAACTACGCTTACGAAGTGTGGCAGATGGCCAACCGGTTCAGCGCGCAGAAGACCGAGGATCCGGATCTCGAGACACTGAATCTTTCCGGGGAAAATGTGTGGCTGCGGACGCGCAAATTGCGTATCCGCCGGCGGCTGCCCCGCATGAAGCAGATGCTGCGGCCGGCCAGACTGAAGCGGCGGAAACAGGAAGCGACGCCCGGAGAGTGGGCACGGCAGACCGATGGGCATTCGATCTGTTCTTATCCTCCGGAGGATCTAGTTATCGAGAATTACGGCCGCTTTCTGAAGCGGTATGCCAAGCACCTGGTTTCCGAAGAGCGCTCGCGGGTGGAGGCGTTCACTACCTCGATGCTGGATGGCATTGACATTCGCGAGACGGTGCGGAATTGGCATCGGGGGCAATTGTACGTGCGGGAACTCGGGCGTTTTTCCGGAGAAGTGGGCGGCGTGGTGATCATCTTCGATGAAGACCGGCTGGACCGGTATACGTATCTGACGACGTGGCTGGGCGAGCACCAGAACGAGTCGGACATGGCCTTCTATTCGACGCAGCCATTTGAGCACGTCGTGGGGCCGGGAATTGGCAGGGCGGAATACGGCGGGTTGTTGATGACGCTGCCGCCGCATCGGCTGTACGACGTTTGGAACGATCCCGACTACGAGTGGGCGGAAACCAAGGCGGAACGTCTGCTGCTGGCGGCGTTGGATTATTCAGTGGAGCGGCATGTGCTTTACATAGCAGCCAAGCCGCCCCGGAGCATCGTTCGCCAAGCCGCAAACCGGGTGAATCGGAAGATTGTTTATATTCCTCTGGGGCAGCTCTCGCCGGCGAAGATCAAGCGCGTGCGGGTGGTTCATGTCCTAGACAGCCACGCTCGCCGGAGCGAGGCCAAAGACTACATCTGGTAAGTAATAGGGACAGACCCGTTTGCCGCCGGCAAATAAAAGGGACAGACCGGCTGTCCCTCTTACGAAGGAGCTATGGAGTTGGTCCAGCTGGCGGATGGGAATACCGGCCTGCCATGCCCCCGCGGTTACCCCGATCGTTAAGGTCTTCCGCGCTACGATCGCGACGTGAGCAATACCCCGAAATCCATTCCCTGCACCACTAGCCAGCATGGCAGCGTTGCCGTCATCACAATCGACAACCCTCCCGTAAATGCTTTCAGTTCAGCGGTTTCTCATGCTCTCGAGCAGCAGCTTGCAACCGCCATCGCCGATCCTTCGATCAAAGCTATTGCCCTCATGGGAGCAGGGCGGACTTTCGTTGCGGGAGTCGACATTCGCGAGTTAGCGGATATTTCAGAGGGAAAACGGCCGCCTCTGAATCTGTACCCGCTTCTTCTTGCTGTAGAAAATTCACCTAAATCGATTGTTGCCGCTATTCATGGGACTGCTTTGGGAGGAGGTCTTGAACTCGCAATGGCCGCGCATTACCGGATAGCGTCGGTCGGCGCTCAATTTGGTCAGCCGGAGGTAAAGCTGGGTCTCATCCCGGGGATGGCTGGAACACAGCGCCTCCCCAGACTCGCCGGGCTCCGGAAAGCGGCCGAAATGTGCTGTTTGGGTCAGCCGGTGGAATCCCGCGAAGCTCTCGCTATGGGTCTGATCGACGCGGTCATAGAAGGCGATCTGCTTCAAAGCGCCGTTGGGTTCGTTTCGCAAAAACCGGTTCGAACGACGCGCGACCGGAATGTGCTTCCAGAAAGTTTGGGTTCGTTTCGCAAAAAGCTGCACAGCTTTCGAAGGTTCGGCGGAGCACCGCTGGCGGCACTCGATGCCATCGGAGCGGCCACTCTTTCATTCGAGGAGGGCTGCCTCCGGGAAAAGGAGTTATTCGAAGAACGTTTACGTTCGCTCGAATCGAAGGCGCTCATTTATGCCTTCTTCGGCGAACGATCTGTGTCCAAAGTCGAAGGGAATCCTAGCAAAGTCGATCGGGTTGCGGTAGTCGGCGGTGGCGCTATGGGCTGCGGAATCGCCATGGCGTTTGCTGACGCCGGATTCCCAGTTCTTCTGAAAGAGACCGATTCGGAAGCACTTAGCCGGGCGTTGGGTTCGATCCGCAAGAATTACGAACGAAGCGTAGCCAAAGGCAAACTGACCGTCGCGGAAGTGGAGAGCCGCATCGGACTGATCCAAGGACAAACGGATTACCATGGCTTCGAACCGCAAAATCTCGTCATTGAAGCCGTTTTTGAGAAGCTGGAAGCAAAACGGAAGATTTTCGCCGAGCTTGATGCGGTCGTCGGCCCCGATTGCCTGCTGGCAACCAACACCTCCAGCCTGGACGTCGACGCCATCGCCGAAGGGAACAGCCACCCGGAACGGCTTCTCGGGCTGCACTTTTTCAGTCCCGCGAATGTCATGCGTCTGGTCGAAGTCGTTTGCGGGAAGCACACTGGAGAAGAAGCAGCCAGAACCGGTATGGCCCTGGTTAGACAGTTAGGCAAGGTTGGGGTACTCGCCCGGAACGCTCCGGGTTTTATCGGCAATCGGGTCTTTGCGCCCTATCTACAAGAGGCTCGTCTGCTGGTCGAAGAGGGTGCCTCTGTCGAGCAGGTCAACCAGGCTCTTACCGATTGGGGGATGGCGATGGGCCCGTTGGCTGTCGATGACCTCATCGGTCTTGATGTCTCGCTCGACATCGAAGAAGAGCTTGCAAGCCGGCTCAGTGGGTTCGAATCGAAATCCCGGCTTCTCCGGCAATTAGTAGAGTCTGGACGCCTCGGGCAGAAGAACGGTCGCGGCTGGTCCCGTTACAACGAGAACCGGCAGGCGCATCCTGATGAGGAAGTGGCCCGCCTCGCCGGATCAGCCGTACCTTTTACCGATGCCGCCATCGTAGACCGTTGCATAGGAGCTCTCATAGCCGAAGGCCATCGGATCCTTACGGAAGGTGTAGCGTCACGAGAGGTCGACATCGACATGGTTTTCCTGCACGGCTTCGGCTTCCCGGCCTGGCGCGGTGGCCCGATGTTCTTCGCGAAGCACGCCCTTGACGATCTTCCCCGCCCCGTTTCTCGGTAGTAGTTTTGTACGAAAGTAAACAGTTCGCGGAATCTTAAAGCTAGCAATCCGCCCCTTCAAAAACCGGGACAGACCCTCCGGTAATGGGGACAGACCCGGTTTGGAAGTGCTTGCTTTTATTACGATGAAGGCAATTGGGGCCTCTCCCCAGCGCTCATCCGGCACCCCAATAACGGCCGATTCCAGCACATCCGGGTGAGCGTCAATCGCCTGCTCCACTTCCCGAGCCGAAATGTTCTCGCCGCCGCTGATGATGATCTCTTTCTTCCGGCCGATTACTTCGAGACGGCCGCCGCTCGTCCACCGGCCCAGGTCGCCCGTCGCAAACCAGCCGTCTGCGGCGATCGTTTCGCCGCGCAGCCAAATCTCGCCGTCGTCTTCTACCCGGACATCTACGCCCGGCACCGGTGCCCCGTCATAGGCAATCGCGGAGTTTGCTTCGGTCATGCCGTAGCCCACCGTCACCCGGCAGCCGAATGTCTGCTCCAGCGCGGCGATCAGGTGCGGCGGCACCGGCGATCCGCCCAGATGGATCTCGCGCAGGCTTGACCGCCCGAATCCTTCACCGCAAGCCAACAGATCCCGGGCCATGGCCGGCACCAACGCGATATCGGTTACGCCCTCCTGCTCGACCAGCCGGAGCGTCTCGACTGAATCGAAGCGCCGCTGCAAGATGATCTTGTTGCCGTTCCAGACCGACATATGCGGGCGGCCCCAGCCATTCGCATGGAACAACGGAATCACTTGAAGTTCAACAGCATCCTGCCGGCGCTGAACTGCGGCACTGAGCGCCAAGCCATGAAGATACAGATTGCGATGAGACAGCTGGACGGGCTTCGGTTCGCCGGTCGTGCCGCTCGTGTAAAACAGGGCCGCTGTCACGGACTCGTCCAAATTGAAAGGCGTTACCCGGCCTGAATAGTCGATAGCAGGAAACGGTTCCGTCCAAAACAGCCGCGGCTTTGCGTGGTCCAGAATGGTCTGCACCTCTGTATATGCCAACCGCGTGTTCAGCGGCAGGCAGATCGCCCCAATCAATGCCGGCGCAAAGTAAGCCTCCAGCATCTGGTGCGTATTGAAACTCCGGAAAGCTACCGTATCTCCTGGGCTCACTCCGCGCCGCAGCAGTTCGGCGGCCATTCCCTCGCAGCGCTCGGCGAACTCGCCATAAGTGAATCGCAGCGGGCCATCCACCACTCCCGTCCGTCCGCCGAAGGACTCACGGGCGCGATACAGAAGCTGGACGGGACTGAGCGGCAATCGGTTGGCCATTAAGGAATAGAATCGCGAGACCCGCTACCAGCAAACCGAGCGCCAGCCACTGCGTCAGCGAGAACGGCCCTACCAACGCCTGTTCATGCTCGCGGAAGAACTCGATGATAAAGCGCGCTACGGAATAGAGCACCAGATACTGCCCGATGATGCGGCCCGGCTTTTCATTACGCCCGAACTGGCGATAGAGGTACAGGAAAATCAACAGATCGGCAGCCGACTCATACAGCTGTGCCGGATGTAGTGTCTTGTTAAGCGGCACCGGCGCGGCCGCATCCGACCGGAAACGCACTCCCCAGGGAAGACTGCACTCGCGGCCCCAACAGCAGCCCGCCGCAAAGCAGCCCAGCCGTCCCACTGCCTGTCCGATGGCAATCCCCGGAGCGAATGCGTCCATCGTACGCAGCGCCGGTAGGGACTCCCGCCGCATGTAGACGATTGCGAAGAGAATGGCAAGAATGAGTCCCCCGTGGAATACGCCCGCCGCCTGCAATGTCTCCAGTGTGAAGATCTGCCCGGGATTGCTGACGTAATATCCGAAATCGAACAGGAACATAAACAGCTTGGCCCCGATAATGCCGGCCATGGCGCAGTAGACCGCCAGATTGGTGACCTTATCCGGCGGCAAGCCCGCGCGCTTCGACAGCCGCGTGGTTACGGTCAGCCCGGCCAGAAAGCCGAGCGCGACCAGAACACCGTAGGTCGGCAGTGAGAAAGAACCGATGGTAAAGAGCTTAGGATACATTCTGAGTTACAGGCTTACGGCGCTGCCAAATCATCTCCGCGATCAACAGAACCGCGCCGACCGTAATCGCGCTATCGGCCACATTGAAAGCTGGAAAAGACCAACTACCATGAAAGACCTCGATAAAATCCGTGACCGTGCCGCGGGTAATGCGGTCGAGAAGGTTGCCGATCGCGCCGCCCAGAATCAGGCCCAGGCCAAAGCGCGATTGCAAGGAAGTGTAGGAACTCGTCTTGCTCCACAACGTGCCAGCCACAAAGATCAGCACAAGCGAAGACACACCGATTAAGACGATCGCCCGCAGCACCGGGTTGCCTTCCGCGAGCATCCCGAAAGCCGCGCCTGGATTCTCGGTATGAACAATGCGCAGAAAGCCTGGAATCAGAGGTATGTTCTCGTAAGCGTTCATGCTGTGCTGGATTGATACTTTCGTCAGACGGTCCGCGAGGGCGATGAGCAGCGCCACCACCAGTGCCATGATTCGGCTCGTCATCTTCAGGCCAGGAACCCGGGCAGTACGGCGGCGCAGCGCGCGCACACCGTTGGGAAATCCGGATTGCTGCCGACGTCATCTGTATACCGCCAACACCGCTCGCACTTATCGCCCTGCGCCCGTTCGACACTTACGGCGAACTCACCCGATTCCAGACTGACTTGCGAAACGATAAACCACGTCGGCAAGTCCGCTTCATGACTCTTCAACCGCGCCAAGAGCTCGCCACTTGCTGTCAATTCAACTGCAGCTTCTAAGGATGAGCCGATCACCTTGTCTTCGCGCGCCGAATCGAGCGCCTTGAATACCTGCTCGCGAACCAGAAGCAGAGCTTCCCAGTCAGCCGCTGCGGCACGCTGTTCCGCCGTAATGCCCTCAGTCAGTTCGCCGGGCTCTGGGAACAAGCCAACGTGAATGCTCTCCGGATCGCCGGCATCCGATTTGGTATAGCTCCACACTTCCTCGCACGTATAGGAAAGAATCGGAGCGAGCAATTTCGCCATTGCCAGATGGATCCGCTGTAAGGCCGTCTGCGCGCTTCTGCGTTCCGGCGAATTCGCGCCGAAGGTATAGAGCCGGTCCTTTGAAATGTCCGCGTACAGAGCCGAGACCGTCACCGTGGCAAAGTCGTAGACGGCACGATACACACGATGGAAGGCATAGTCTTTGTAGTGCTGCAGACAGCGCGCCACCACATCTTCGGCACGTATTAGAATCCACGCCTCGATCCCGTGTAACGCACTCCCCGGTACGGCATCCGCGGGTTGAAAGTCGCTGAGATTGCCCAGCATGAACCGGAAGGTATTCCGAAGCTTCCGGTACGCTTCCGATAAGCGGGTCAAGATGGTATCGGACAGCCGGACGTCTTCTGTAAAGTCGACCGAAGCCACCCACAGGCGCAGGAGATCTGCGCCGCTCTGCTTCACGATCTTCTCCGGCTCGATGATGTTGCCGAGCGACTTCGACATCGCACGCCCATCGGCATCGAGTGTCCAGCCATGGGTAGCGCACTCGCGATAAGGAGCCGCGCCCTTTAGCCCCACACCAATCAACAGCGAACTATGAAACCAGCCGCGATACTGGTCGCCGCCTTCGACATACATGTCGGCCGGCCAGTGCACACCGTTGGCTTCCGTCAGGACCGCCAGATGACTCGAACCCGAATCGAACCAGACATCAAGAATGTCGGTCTCTTTGCGGAACTCCGAAGCGCCGCACTTGGCGCAAGTCCGAGCTCCGCCCATCAGTTGCGAGACAGTCTCGCTGTACCAGACATCCGCTGTCTGCTGGCGAAACTTGGCGACTACCGATTCGAGCACCGCGCGATCGGTAAAGGGATCACCGCAGGCTTCGCAATAGAACACAATGATCGGTACGCCCCACACGCGCTGGCGCGAGATGCACCAATCGGGCCGCATTGCAATCATTTTGGTCATGCGCTCTTCGCCCCACTCGGGATGCCATTCCACTTGCTTGATGGCGGCCAGCGCATCGGTCCGCAGACCTTCACGGTCCATGCCGATAAACCACTGCTCAGTAGCTCGAAAGATCACCGGATTATGGCAGCGCCAGCAGTGCGGATAACTATGGTCGAGCCCCGCCTGTCCGGCCAGCGCGCCATGCTCTTCCAGCAGCTTAATGACGATCGGGTTGCTTTCCCAAACCGTCTTGCCTAAAAGTTCCTCGGGCAATGTTCCGCTTGTGCCTTCGGCCTGAAATATCCGTCCGGACGCATCGACCGGACAATACACCGGAAGACCATAGCGCTGCCCGATAACGAAATCCTCCTGGCCATGCCCGGGGGCCGTATGCACCGCGCCAGTGCCTTGCTCGAGAGTGACGTGGTCGCCGATGAGCCCGAGCGAATCGCGATCCAGGAACGGGTGGCGAAACACGGCGCGATCGAGCCTGACACCAGGGAATCGCGCCAACACTGTCTGATCCCAGCCAAGGGCCTCGGCCACCTGGGGCAGAAGACCTTCCGCGACTATCGTGATGCCTTCCATCGTGTCGACCGCCACATACTCGAACTTCGGATTGAAGCTGATAGCCAGGTTCGCCGGAATTGTCCAAGGCGTGGTAGTCCAGATGAGCACCGACACGGCTTTGTCTGCAAGGGCCGGATCGAGTGCTGCCGGATCGGATTTCAGTTTGAACCGGACATAGATCGACGGGCTGGCGTGGTTCTCATACTCCACTTCGGCTTCAGCGAGTGCGGTGCGATCCTTAATGCACCAGTGAACCGGCTTCAGACCCTTGTAAACAGTGCCGCCATGCAGGAAGTCGACGAAGGCTTGAGCGATCACCGCCTCGTACTCAGCGCTCATCGTCAGATACGGATCTTCCCAGCGGCCGAGAATGCCCAGCCGCTTAAACTCCCGCCGGTGAATGTCGACAAACTTAGCGGCGTAGGCACGGCATTCAGCCCGGATCTGCGCCACGGTCATCGAGGCTTTGCGCTTGCCCAGGTCGGCATCGACTTTGAACTCAATGGGCAGGCCATGGCAGTCCCAACCAGGAATGTAAGGCGCATCGAATCCCGCCATGGTCTTCGACTTGACGATGAAGTCTTTCAGGATTTTATTGAACGCTGTGCCGAGATGGATGTTGCCGTTCGCATACGGCGGACCATCGTGCAAAACATACTGTGGATGGCCCTCGCGCGCCTTACGAATCTGCGCGTAGAGATCGTTTGCCTCCCAGCTTTCGAGCAGTTTCGGCTCGAGCGTGGGCAGGTTCGCCTTCATCGGAAACGCAGTTTTAGGAAGGTTGACCGTCTTCTTCAGGTCAACGGAGGTGACGTCCATGGGTACACTTCATGGTAACGAATGCGGGCCTTTCTCCTTCTTGCCCTGGCGCTTCAATTGCCGCTTCAGGAAGCGGTAACGCTGGTGCGCGAAGGCCGTTTCCAGCAAGCCGAAGAGAAGCTGAGAGGCCAAGCGGAGCCGCAGGATTTGAAGCAGCGCATTGCATACCATCGGCTGCGAGCGGCGATCGCAGCCGGGTTGCATCGTTTGCCGGAAGCCGCCGGCGAAATGAAACACGCCCTGGCGCTCGCGCCTGACGACGATGACTTGCGGACCGCAACCGGATTTGCGCTGATTGAGAGCGGGACGAGCGAAGAAGCCATCGCAGTGCTGAAGAGTGCCAAGAAATCGGCAATCGACCTGACTCTTCTCGGCATCGCGCACTATGCGCAAGGCGAGTTTAAAGATGCCGAAGCCTTGCTGAATCAGGCCATCCGGCAGAACGCGAAGTTCGAACCGGCTTATCGCAGTTTGGCGCAGCTGGTTCTGGGGTCGTCTTCGACGCCATCAAATGAAACCATCCGGTCATTGTGCGGCTGGGATGAAGTCGTCTGCAGCGCATTAGAACTGCGCGTGGCTCGCGAGAGTAGCGATCGCGAAGAACAGAGCCGCGCCATGGCAACTCTGAAGGCTGCTCCGCCGGAAAACCGTGTGGCCCGATGCGCTTTAGGGCAAGCGTATCAATGGACGAATGAATGGTTGCAAGCGCGCAGAGAGCTAGAGAGTTGCGTCACTATGGACCCTTCGCCGCGGAACCACTACCGATTGGCCATGGTCTACCAGCACCTGGGCAAAAGTGCTTTAGCGCATCGCGAACTGGAAGCGCGGAAGAAGCTCTTAGGCCAGCAGCCGGAGGAATCCTTGACGGGACTTACAGCCTTGCAGGATCTACGGAAGAAGTAAGCGGGCATGTAAATTGTGGTATGATCCCGCCACCAACTTAAAGTGGAGGGTATCGCAGCCATGGCTCTTCTTCGGAGCTTGAAAAAATGTGTATTTGCCGGTCTACTGCTCTGCGCTTGCGCAGTTGCTCAGATCGATCGCGGTTCCATTGTGGGCTCGGTTCGCGATGCGAGCGGTGGGTCGATTGCCAATGCCACCGTGACCGCTCTCGAGAAATCAACCAACGTTCTTCTGACGACCACCACGAATGGCAGCGGGCAATATCAGTTTAATGCTCTGAAACCGGGCAATTACTCGGTGAAGGCCAGCCTGGCTGGATTCTCCGCGCAGCAGTTTCCTGATGTGCAGGTGGAGGTGCAAGGCCGTCCCTCTATCGATTTCAATCTGCAGATAGGCAACGTGACACAGACGCTGGAAGTGCAGGCCCAGACTCCGCTCTTAGACACGGAAACGGCCGACGTGGGAGGCGTCGTCCATGCACGGCAGATTGTAGACCTGCCCCTGAATGGCCGCCGGTATGCCGATCTGGCCCTTCTCGAGCCGGGCATTCAGCGCAATCTGACTAATCCGAACAATACGGCGCCTGATCGCTTCAGTTCAAACGGCAACCTGGAGACCCAAAACTACTTTGCGCTCGACGGTGTAGATAACAACTCCGGCTCGACTAACTTACAAGAAGGCTCCACGCAGAACGTGCAGCCGCCGCCCGATGCCCTGCAGGAGTTCCGCGTGCAGACCCGGACTTACTCGTCTGAATTCGGAACGTCGGCCGGCGCGGTAATCAACGCGACGATAAAGAGCGGTACTAACGGTTTCCACGGCGATGTATGGGAGTTCTTACGGAACAGCAAGCTGGATGCGAACCGTTACTTCAACAATCTGAATGGCGTACCGCGCGGCCAGTTCTCCCAGAATCAATTCGGGGGCACGATCGGCGGTCCAGTAATAAAAGATCGCACATTTTTCTTCTTCGATGCGCAGGATTTCACCAGCCGCCGCGCTACTACAGTGCAATCCACCGTGCCGACGCCGCTGATGAAAACCGGCAACTTTACCGAACTACCGTCGGCACTTACTAACCCTTTAGTTCCTTCGCAAAGCAGCTGTATTTCAGGAAACGTGATCGCGGCGTCGTGCCTCGATTCAACAGCCCTTCAGTTGCTAGCACTCTATCCCGATCCGAATATACCCGCAGCGGTTGCACGTCAGGAAAGCGCCGGTAGTTGGGGCGGTTCTTCAAACTATCAGTTTCAATATTCGGTCCCGAACGATACGTTTTCATACGACGTTCGCATCGACCACAATCTGAATTCCAGCAATCGCATGTTCGGGCGTTTCAGCGACTACTCGGTTGACCGGCAGGATCCGCCCTGGACCGGAAATGCCATTGCCGGAAACGGCAACTTCGCTACGCAGTATAAGATCCGAGGCAAGTCAGTGGCCTTGTCGTTGACTAGCGCGATCTCGCCTTCGATCCTAAACGAATTACGGGGAGGATTCAGCCGCGACAATGCGCGCAGCGACCCTCTCGGGCTTTCCGTCGGGACTTCGCTGGCGGATAATTACGGCTTGACCGGCATTCCGGCAGGGCCGTTCACGGCGGGCATTCCACCCATCAACATCAGCGGCCTGCAAAGACTTGGAACAGCGCCGTGGCGGCCGCAGGTGCAGGTAGCGCAAGTCTGGCAGCTGCTTGACACCTTGAGCTGGCTGAAAGGCTCACATAGCATGAAGTTCGGCTTCGAGCACCGCCATACCAGCAATAACTTTCTGGATGCGCAATCGCCGCAGGGCCAGATTACCGCCACCAGCATTTACACCGGCAACAATGGCCTGGGCGTTCCCGATTTTCTGCTCGGTGACGTAAGCACTGCTTCATTCACCAGCCCGTCGGTGATTCATAACTTCAAAGTGGCTTATAACTTCTTTGCGCAGGACAGCTGGCGGCTGAACAATCACTTGACGGTGAACTATGGAGTTCGCTACGAGCTATTTTCGCCCATGCTGAATCATCAGAATGCGCTCGCCAACTTCACAGATGCGAATGGCGGAGGGTTTGTACAGGCGACCGATGGCGGATGGTTCCAACGTTCGCTGATTCAGCCCGATAAGAACGATTGGGCGCCGCGGTTCGGCATCAGCTATCAAGCCTTTGACAAAGTCGTCCTGCGCGGAGGCTATGGAATCTTCTATCAGCACGATGTGCGCATCGGTTCGGAAAGCGTCTTAGGCGCGAATCCACCATTTTTCTACGATCAATCGATTTCGAGAAGCCTGGGTGCGACCTCGCCGGTTTTTCAATTGCGCGATGGCTTTCCCGCCGGGCAGTTCGGCTCGGCTCTGCTCGATCTTTCGAGACTGCAGATTCGAGCGCAAGATCCGAATCAGAGAACCGGATACGTACAACAGGCCAGCTTCGGACCGCAAGTGCAGTTGAGCCAATCGACTGTTCTAGATCTTTCGTATGTTGGAAACTTCGGGCGGAAAATGAACCGGCTGCGGAACGCTAACCAGGGTATCTTCGCGGGTTTTGCCGGAACAACTCCGGTGGCCGCGTTTCCGTATGCGAATCTGAATAGCTCGAGCAATCCCAGCGGCGGCAATCACGCCTTTCTCGAGTTAGCTACCAACGACGGCAATACGAATTACAACGGGCTGCTGGTTTCCTTGCGGAAGCGCTTCGGCAAGGGGCTCGGTTATGGCATCAGCTACACGTGGAGCCGCAACTTCTCCGATTTCGTCGACAACCTGACCGGCGGTTCGACGCCACAGAACGCCTATAACTACAGTGCGGAACGCAGTTACTCTCCGTTCGACACAACGCATCGCTTTGTCGCGAATGCGGTCTGGAGCCTTCCCATCGGGAAAGGCGGACTGATTCTGAACAACGGCGGATGGGCAAGCACACTGGTTGGCGGATGGCAGGTCAACGGCATTATTACTCTGCAGACCGGCACGCCATTCACTGTTACTACAAACGATTTCAGCTTAACCGGCTCGAATCATCAAAGCAGAGCAACCTGCGTTTCGAATCCCTACGCGGGCACAAGCACCGATCCTTCGCAGATTGCCGGCACAGCAGCGACAGGCTTCTTCATAAACCCGGCGGCGTTTGCATTTCCAGCGCTCGGCACGTTCGGTAATTGCGCTCCCCGTGGCTTTCACGGTCCCGGCCTGGAGAACATCGACTTAAGCGTGTTCAAGCAGTTCCCGATTCGCGAACAGTGGCGCTTGGAGTTTCGCGCCGAATTCTTCAATTCGTTCAACCATCCGAGCTTTACCAATCCGAACTCGACATTCACTACCTCGCAACTCCGATCGTTTGGCAAGATTTTCAACACCGTGAGCGACCCGCGGGATATCCAATTTGCGCTGAAACTGTATTTTGAGGGAACATGACTAAGCAGGCAATCATGGCGCTGCTGGCAAGCACAACGATGCTGGCCCAAGCGCCATATCCGACGAGCATCGATCCGTCTAGCGTGGCGCACCCGATTGCGGCTAATCGAGGTGTAGCGGCGCTTTACCAAAGCCTGAAGAAGCTGCATACACGCGCCAGCCTGATCATGATTACGGCACATCCGGACGACGAGGACGGCGGAATGCTGGCGTACGAGTCGAGAGGCCAGGGCGCGCGCGTCGCGCTGTTGACGCTGAATCGCGGCGAAGGCGGGGCCAACGTGATGTCGAACGACTACTTCGACGCGCTCGGCCTGGTGCGCACGATGGAACTGCTCGCTGCGGACCGCTATTACGGCGTGGAACAGTATTGGACGCGCGTAATCGACTATGGCTTCTCGAAGACGAAAGCGGAGTCGATCAGCCGTTGGACACACGACCGGGTGCTTTACGATGTGGTGCGGACCGTACGCATGGTACGGCCATTAGTGGTGACATCGGTATTTGTAGGCGGGCCGAGCGACGGACACGGCAATCACCAGACCGCGGGCGCGATGGCGCAGGAAGTATTCAAGGCGGCGGGTGATCCGGATATATTTCCCGATCAGATCAAAGAGGGCTTGCAGCCTTGGGCTCCGAAAAAAGTTTACGCTCGGCAGCCCTTCATGCGGCACGGAGGCAAATTGTTACCGGTTAACGTGGAGATTCCCGAAGGAACCTACGATCCGCTGCTCGGTGTCTCCTATGTGCAGCTTTCACGCGAGGGATTGGGTTATCAGAAATCGCAAAACGGCGGCAGCTCGATACCGAAAGACGGACCGGTCAACGCGGCTTATCATCGCTTTGGCTCTACGGTAGACGCGCCAGAGAAAGAGCATGGATTCTTCGACGGCATCGACACGTCGCTGAATGGTATCTCCGATCTTGCCGGAAACGGCGATGAGGCAAAATTTCTGCGCCCGGCCCTGGGCAAGATCAATGCTGCGGTAGAAGACGCTCTGGTGAAGTTTTCCGCGCCGCATCCTGAGCGGGTAGCCCCGGCGCTTGCGAATGGCTTGCAGGAGACCAACGCTTTGCTTGCCGCTGTAGAGAAGAGTGGGCTTGCGGCGCAGGCAAAGTACGACATAGCGCACGAACTGAAGATTAAGCAGGCGCAGTTCAACAATGCCCTGGCGGAATCGCTCGGACTATCGGTTTCGGCCGTCGTGGCGCCCGAGACTGAACCGAGTCCGCTCATGCGGATGTTCATGGGAGACCCGGAAACGTTTCGAAATGCGATACCGGGACAGACCTTCGCGGTGAATGGTCATAGCGCCATCGTCAGCAGCGCCGGCGCGGCCTTGAAGTCGGTGACGGTCGAGGCGTCCGATAGCCAAGCACCGTGGAAGGTGACGCAGGCGGAAACGAAAGGTCCGGACAAGAAATTCAATGTCACCGTTCCCGGCAATGCGCAGTACACTCGGCCTTACTTTACGCGGCCGAACATCGAACGGTCGTATTACGAGGTCAACACCAGGTATTCAGGCAAGCCGCTGATGCCTTATCCGCTGCAAGCATGGGCGGATTTCGACTACCCGGGCGTAACTATCCGAATAGGCGAATATGTGCAAACCGTGAAACGAGTGACTGGACAGGGAACCGTGCTCGAACCGCTAACGGTTGCTCCAGCGATTGGCGTCGCTATTACTCCGGAGGCTGGAATTATTCCCTTGGAGGCGAAAACATTTACGGTCACGGCCGTGGTTCACAACAATGTCAAAGGACCAGCCAGAGGAAAGTTAGAACTCGATCTGCCGAAGGGCTGGCATTCAAAGCCGGAAGACGCTGAGTTCTCTTTGGGCGGTGACGGACAGGACCAATCTGTCAGCTTCGCGGTAAGGCCCTCGAATTTAGAGCAGAAGCCCTATCGCATTACTGCAGCCGCGACATACGACAATCATCGCTACGCGGAAGGTTATCAAGTAACTGGCTATCCCGGTTTGCGGCCTTACTTTCTTTACCGTCCCGCCACTTACCGGACATCCGGCGTCGATGTTAAGGTCGCTCCTAATCTTAAGGTAGGGTACGTAATGGGAAGCGGCGACGATGTCCCTTCGTCGCTGGAACATCTGGGAATTCATGTCAGCTATCTGGGGCCGACTGACGTCGCAACTGGCGACCTGGCCCAATTCGACGTGATTCTGCTTGGTGTGCGGACGTATGCGGCTCGCGACGATCTCCGCACTTATAACAGCCGGTTGTTGGATTACGTGAAGCAGGGCGGCGTGATGATCGTTCAATACAACACTCCGGAGTTCGACAATAACTTCGGGCCGTATCCATACACGATGGGTAACAATCCCGAGGAAGTGACTGATGAAGCCTCGAACGTACAAATTCTGGATGCGCAGATTCCGCTTTTCAACTGGCCGAACAAAATTTCAGAAAAAGATTTCTCAGGTTGGGTGGAAGAGCGTGGTTCGAAGTGGATGAAAACGTGGGACCCGCGCTATGAAGCGCTTTTAGAGACGCACGACGAAAACCAGGAGCCGCAGAAAGGCGGCTTGCTCTACGCCAAGTATGGCAAAGGGGTTTACATCTACAACGCTTATGCGTTTTACCGGCAGCTGCCGGAGGGTGTGCCGGGCGCTTACCGGATCTTTGCGAATATGTTGAGTTTGCCAAAGAATCCAGCGGTGAAGTAAGTCATGGCTCGATCGCAAACGTCAGGCTGGCCCAATAACTGTCCCAATCCGCTATTTTGGGTTCCGGACAGCGTTCCATCGCTAGCGTATGCAATCGCCACTTGCCCGGTTTGGCAAGCGGCACGTCGATCTGTCCGTTAGCTTTGGTACGGCCCACCACTTCCACCTTCTTGCCGCCTTCTCCCGCCCATGCGGCTTCTAACTGCAAATCTGCGGCCGGTTTTCCGCGAAACAACACCTGGACCGGCAGCCGCGCTCCAGCATGTAACTGATACGGGTTGAGCAGTGGAACAATTTCAATTGCCAAGCCCAACTTTTCTTTATAGAAGTCGTCTGCCTTGCCGGCAACTAGCAATGACTTGGCAAATTTGCGATATCTCTCCCTGCCTGGCTTTAGCGCTTCCTGATGTTCGCCGCGCCAGCGCAACACTTTGGTGAGACCTTCTTCTTTCAGGTAGGCCGTAAACTTATCCGCGGGAAGCTCAATGAAATTCGGGACGGTGCGTACCGAGAGCAGGATGCAGCCCCGCCCCGGGACTTGCGCCATGCCCAGCGTTTCGTTGCCGCTGATGTGCAGGCCCGTGATGTGACGATTCTGATTGGAAGATCGCAGTGAGGCATCCTGCAGACGATCGGGCTTCGGCGCTACCTCACTTTCTGGAAAGGAGTCTCCATTGTGGAAAGCGACTTGAATCTTAGTCGAAGGCTCGGCTTGGAAACGGTCCGGCAGAAGATAAAGATCGTGGCCGTAGAGAGTAGAGAGAAGCAGCGCAAAGAAGCAAATTACCCGGGTTGACCGTGACATGGCAACAAGACGAGAAGCATAATCGTAGCAAGGACTGACAGGTGTCTATTTCTAGCCAGTCTCTAAAGCATTTGCCAGCGCGTTCGGGGAACTCATCACCAGCCGTCCATGCTGCGCTCCGTGATCCATGAAGGAACCGGCAATACTTGTGGCGACGTGGAGCGAAGGACTGTTCGCATTCACCGGAGACAAGCATAAGCAAGAGATTGCAAACCAGCCCGTTAGAGGGCTTGCACCGGATGGAAGCGGCGGTGTGCTCGCCATTGCCGGCGGACATTCGCTGCGCAGGCGCGCACCAAGCTGCGAATGGGCAACCATCGCTACGAGCGAGTTCGAGCTTTCGTGCTGTATGGCTGTTGGAGACACCATCTACGTAGGAACGGACGATGCACGCATGCTGCGGCTAAGCCATGCAGGCGGTGTACTTGCTCCTATGGAGGGTTTCGACAACATCGTGGGGCGGGATGCTTGGTTTGCTGGTTCGGCAATTGTTAATGGGCAGCGTCTCGGGCCACCGCTAGGCATTCGCTCGGTTGCGGCCAACTCGAACGGGAGCATCCTGTTCGCCAACGTTCACGTGGGAGGCATTCCGCGTTCACTGGATGGCGGAAGAACCTGGCAGCCCACCATCGATATCAACAGCGATGTTCATGAGGTTCGCGCGCACCCGGCAAATCCGGATCTCATCATCGCGGCGTCCGCTATCGGCCTTTGCATCAGCCATGACGCAGGAGCAACGTGGGGCATAGAACGTGAAGGCCTACACGCATCGTACTGCTCCGCGGTAGCCTTGTCGGACGGTGACATGCTTGTCTCCGCGTCCACAGATCACTTTGCAACCAAGGGGAGAATGTATCGTCGGCCGATCAGACCGGATGGAGAGATAGTGGCCGTCGAAGATGGCCTGCCTACGTGGCTCAACGGTATCGCCGACACAGGTTCCATCGCCACAAACGGCTCAGTTGTTGCGGTGGTTGACAGCGCTGGCACCCTGTACATTTCAACTGAGTTCGGGAGGGCTTGGTCACAGAGCAGCAGCGAAGTACCAGCCCCGAGTTCCGTTTTAATCTGTTGATCAAAACCGGACAGCTCAGGCTTGCTGCCACTTGTGTCACTAGCTTGGAATGGATCTAATTACTCGTGGAATACGGCGCAACACATATCGATGGGGAGTTCAGGACGCTAAATTGCGCTTCTCGTATAAGTTTCCTTCGGCGCTATGATCCTTGATCTTCAGCCACGTAAACGAATCGGTTCTGCCTCCGGCCGCTAAACCCCCGGCGGCTACCCGCCGGTAATCAGACTTTGTACTCAACTTCCGTGTAGCCGTCGATCAGCTGGTGTCAATGAGAAATACTCGGACTGCAATGGCGTTAAGTGACATATCATCGAAAGTGAGCCAAGTCTATTTCCAACGGCTTGGGTAAATGACTCCTGCCGAACGCACCCGTCTCGCAGCTGCGCTCTGGGAGGCAGCGCAAGCTCTTCAATGGGCTGTGGCACGCCGCAGGCATCCGGATGCTGACGAGGCCGAAATTGCTTATCAAGTGGCAGTCACCTTAGCCTGAGAGCGATGACCAATCGAATCCCACGGCCGGATTGCGGGGGTACATAATGTTGCCGAATATGTTGTTGGGCACGGGTCCATTAGCGCAGTTGCCCGTTATTGTTGCTGCCGGCTTGAATTCAACGGCAGGGGCGAAAAGCAATGCAGTAGGAAACGGGAATCGAATTCGCACGGAGTAGCAAGGTAATTGGCGTGCAACGATCACCCCAATTCTTACCGCCTTCCGGGCTGCTCTGAACGGGCGTCATCTGGAGCCTTCAAGACGCTCTTTGTCTCAATGCGTTTCTTCTATGCTGTTCGCGCAATTAGCAGCTCGTTCTTCACGGCCGTGCCGATTCAGAAGAATGCGTTGGAACTCCCAGGATTCTGCGGTCTATACAATCAAGGGGAATGCCTCTTCGTCCGGCAAAGCAGCAATATACGCGCTTAGCAGCTAATAAGACTGAGGGAAATGGACTCCCGTCTGCAAATCGAAGGTCCGACTGGCTTCGCTGTCGAGTTATGCTCGCCCGGCGAGCGCGGCATCCCCTTGAAAAACTCGTTCGCGAACTGCAGCCCCGTTTCCGCACCTCGGGGAAAAGCAAGGCCTAGATCCATACAAAAATGCGACAGCATAACCCCTCGGAGATCCTTTTCAAGGAGAGCCCTAAAGTTCGCAAGATCGCCTTCGTAGCCGATTACCTGCCCCGCAAGTGCGGCATAGCTACATTTACCTCGGACCTTCTCTCTGCTGTTGCGACCGCTTATCCGCATAGTCAATGTCTTTCCGTTGCGGTAAACGATCTTAAAACAGGTTATGAGTATCCGGATGTAGTTCGCTTCGAGATTGAAGAACAGGATCTCTCGTCTTACCTGCGGGCAGCCGACTTCCTGAATATCAGTAATGCCGACATCGTGTGCCTACAGCATGAGTTTGGCATCTTCGGGGGAACAGCCGGTAGCCATATTCTGGCTTTTCTGCGCGAGCTCCGGATGCCGGTAGTTACAACACTTCACACGATCTTACAGAAACCAAGGGTGGATCAACGCCGCGTTATGCAGGAACTGATCTCGCTTTCGACGCGGCTGATTGTCATGGCTGAGCGCGGCCGGCAAATGCTTCAAGAGATTTATGCAGCTCCGAATTCAAAGATCGATCTGATCCCCCATGGTATTCCAGATGTGGGATTTGTCGACCCAACTTACTTCAAAGACCAATTCGGCGTCGAAGGCAAGGTGGTTCTGCTCACCTTCGGACTGCTTTCGCCTAACAAGGGCATCGAAAGTGTGCTGAATGCACTGCCGGACATTGTGGCGGAGTTTCCAGAAGTTGTCTATGTCGTCCTGGGCGCTACGCACCCAAACGAACAACGGGAGCACGGCGAAGCGTATCGACTCAGCCTCGAGATGCTGGCCAAAAGGAACAACATCGAAAAGCACGTCATCTTCTACAACCAGTTCGTCGAACTTGAAAACTTGAAGGAGTTCATCGGCGCGGCAGACCTTTATATAACTCCGTACCTCAACGAGGCTCAGATAACCTCGGGCACCTTGGCCTACACATTCGGTTCCGGTAAGGCAGTCATTTCCACTCCGTACTGGCATGCGGCGGAGTTGCTGGCGGATGATCGCGGTGTTCTTGTCCCCTTCGGAGACGCCTCCGCGATCGCCCGTGAAGCAATCGATTTACTGCACGACGATGCACGCCGGCACGCGATGCGCAAGAATGCCTACAAGCTGGGGCGTGAGATGACCTGGAGCAACGTTGCGCACCAGTACATGAATTCCTTCGAGTTGTCGCGTCTCCAAGGTGCTGGGGAGTCTCGAAAACTGCTCGCCACAAAAACGCTCGACCAAAAGCCTCGCGAACTGCCAGAACTGAAACTGAGTCATGTTTTGCGGATGACTGACTCAACGGGCATCTTTCAACACGCCTTTTTCAGCGTTCCCAACTTCCGGGAAGGATATTGCACAGACGATAATGCCCGGGCATTCATCTTGACGATCCTGCTTGGTCAATTAGGGGGATATTCTGAGCAGGTCAAAACATTAGGCACAACGTACGCGGCTTTTCTTCACCACTCATTCGACCCAACGATCGCGCGTTTTCACAATTTCATGACCTTCGACCGGCGCTGGGCTGGGGAAGACGCGTCAGAGGATTGTCAGGGCCGCACACTCTGGGCGTTGGGAACAGCCGTGGGGAGATCTCCGTTCCGTAGCTTTCAGATGATGGCTGGGCAACTCTTCGCTTCGGCGCTGCCCTCGTTGGCTGAACTCAATTCGCCGCGCGCGTGGGCCTTTGGCTTGATCGGTATTCATGAGTATCTGCGCCGCTTAAGTGGAGACAGTCAAGTCAATCAAATCCGGGACGTCTTGACTTCCCGTCTGATGGAGCTTTTTGAGCAATCCGCCCAGCCTGATTGGTTATGGTTCGAAGCGTCTCTTGCGTACGACAATGCAAAAATTCCGCACGCCTTGATTGTTAGCGGCCGTGCCACTGGGCGGGAGAATTTGTTGGAGCGAGGACTTCAAACCCTGCGCTGGCTGACAGAGTTGCAAATGTCTGAAAAAGGCCATTTCCGGCCCATCGGCAGCAATGGCTTCTACACTCGTGGCGGCTCACGCGCCCACTTCGATCAGCAGCCGATTGAAGCGCAGTCCACCGTGTCCGCTTGTCTCGAAGCCTACCGGGCCACATCAGATCCGTGGTGGTACAAACAGGCGCAGCGGGCTTTCGACTGGTTCATCGGCTGGAACGACCTGGGGCTGGAACTCTACTCGCCCGAGACCGGTGGCTGCTTCGATGGGTTGCACGTTGACCGGGTTAACGGGAACCAGGGTGCCGAATCAACTTTGTCTTTCTTGCTTTCGCTGGCTGAATTGCAGTTAGCTCAAAACATGCTTACTAGCTTCCGGCAACCGATTGCCTCCGGAGAATAGCTATCCTGCCTTGCTTCTATTTTTCTGAAAGGCCACATGCCGATTGACGTCACACGCACGACCACACTCCTGACCCCCGACCAGTCGAGGGTCCTTCTCCGGCCTTTTGCTCCCGGTGATTCCCAGCGAATGGCGCGCATTATAACGAGGATCATGTCCATCCCCGAGGATCGGGTCGGACCTCTTCTAGAAGAAGTGTCGGTCGAATTTTCTCGACGCCATGAACGCATAATGAACGTGTTTCAAGAACGCTTTGGGGATCTTCGTGAATTGCTGGTGACGGAGGAGCGAGTCTCGGACCAGCGCAAATTATTGATTGGCGCCTATTTTCTCGCCGAATATTCTCTGGAATCTGCCGCGCTGTTCAATCCATCCATCGTGCCTCACCCTGATCAAACAGGCGTCGAAAGCGATGCTCTTCGGTTCATCCTAAGCTTGCGCGCTACCGGCGAGGGTCACATCTCTTCCATTACCTTCCGAACGGGCGTGATCACTGCAAACAACCAAATCGAGATAGAGAAGGCCAGCGGTTTTCTGACGGAACCGCGGCAGACGCCAAACGCCAGGTATGAAAAAGCACAGTTCAGCAGGAAGCTCTTTGAACTCGGACTAGTAAGTGAATTTACCCACAAGGTGATGCGCAACCTCGACAGCTTCTTCACGCTGCAGGATCTCCGGACATGTCTTCAAGCGGAGTTACAGCACTCCGCCGCATCGAAAGAAACTCTGCATGAAGATGGAGAAACCGCCCAGGGAATCCGGATGCTCGCTCTCTCGAACCATGCGGTTCAATTCCAACCCGCGGAGTCACTGTCGGAACGCATCATCTTTCCTGCAACGCCCTCCCAGCGGAACGGCATTGAAGATGCAAGGTTTGTCTGCTTTGAGAACGACGACGGCAAATGCGTCTATTACGCGACCTTCACCGCCTTTGACGGGAGCATCATCATGCCCCAGTTGATTGAGACCTCCGACTTCCTTCTCTTTCGGTTCATCACGCTCAATGGCCCTGCAGCGGAGAACAAAGGGATGGCGCTCTTCCCTCGAAAGATTAATGGGCTCTACGCCATGATTTCTCGCCAAGACAACGAGAACATTTTTCTCATGTTCTCCGAGAATATTCACTTCTGGCACGAACGCCAGATTTTGCTCAGACCGGTCTTTCCTTGGGAGTTGATTCAGCTTGGGAATTGCGGGTCACCCATCGAAACGGACGCAGGATGGCTCGTGCTCAGCCATGGTGTCGGCCCCATGCGGAAATACTGCATTGGAGCGTTTCTTCTCGATCTGCATGATCCTAGTAAAGTTATCGGACGCCTGAGTGATCCTTTGCTCAAGCCAAGTGAAAACGAACGAGAGGGCTATGTACCGAACGTTGTCTATAGCTGTGGCGCTCTGCTCCACAATGGCGAATTGATTATCCCTTATGGGCTTGCCGACCACGCCACGGGCTTTGCCACAGTGCCCCTGCAGCAGGTGCTGGCTGCGATGAACTAAGGAGTCTTCACCCGGATGCAACGGCCAAGCAAGCGTGTGGCGATACTGTCTCCAGTTGCCTGGCGGACACCGCCCCAGCAATACGGCGCCTGGGAGACGGTCGCCAGCAACATTACCGAAGGTCTGGTCGCGCGCGGCTGGGATGTTACATTATTTGCCAGCAGAGACTCTGTAACGAACGCGCATCTGCATGCTGTAGTGGACAAAGGCTACGAAGAAGATCGGTCCGTTGATCCTAAGGTCGCTGAGTACCTACACATCTCTGAAGCATTCGAGCATGCCGATGAGTTCGATCTCATCCACAGCCACTATGACTTTATGGCGCTGACCTACACGCGCCTGGTCAGTACGCCCGTTCTAACAACAATTCACGGCTTCTCGTCGCCACAGATCCTACCTGTCTACGAAAAGTACCGCGCAGGATACTTTGTCTCGGTCAGCGATTCCGATCGCGCTCCGGGTCTGAACTATCTGGCAACGGTTTATAACGGCATTGACGTTTCGTTGTATCCATTTCAGCCATTGTGCGGAGATGACCTGATTTTCCTCGGACGCATTCACCCGGATAAGGGTGTTCACCTGGCGATCGAAATCGCTCGCCTGAGCGGCAGGCGCTTAGTGATTGCCGGAATAGTTCAGGACAAAGGCTATTTTGAAGACCAAATCAAACCGCACATTGACGATCGTAATGTCTGCTACGTCGGACCGGTGGATGTAGCCGGCAAGAATGCGCTATTCGCCAGGGCTTCAGCTTTGCTTCACATGAATACCATCCCGGAAAGGTTTGGACTAGTATTGGCCGAAGCGAATTGTGCAGGTGTCCCCGTAATCGCTATGGACCTGGGCTCCTGCCGTGAGGTGATCAAAGAGGGGGAGACGGGTTTTCTGGTCAACAACGTCCACGAGGCAGTGGAGGCCCTGAAACGTCTTGCGGAGATCAATCGTAGCGATTGCAGGCAAAGAATCCAGCAGCACTTTTCAATCAACAACATGGTGGAAGGGTATGAGCGGGTTTACTCCAGGATTTTTGATTTGGAAGCAGGGAAGCGATCGTGAAGCCGGACATTGTCCGAAGATACGCCTACAATCCCATCCTCACTAAGGCAGATGTGCCCTATCCAGTGGAAACCGTGCACAATGCGGCTGTGGTCAAGCACGGTGACCAATACATCATGCTCTTCCGCTCGCACCTCCGGACGGGGCGCTCCATCATTGGTTTGGCACGCAGTCCAGACGGATTTCACTTCACCGCCGATCCAGATCCCTTTCTGATTCCGGCCTCAGACAGCCATTTCGCTCCCTATGAAGAGTTCGGGGTGGAGGACCCGCGCGTAACCCGCATTGAAGACGAATACGTTATTACGTACAGCGCCTACTCACGCAATGGAGTGCGGATTGCCCTTGCCAAGACGAAGGACTTCATTCATGTGGAAAGGGTCTCCCTCATCACGGAAGCGGATTATCGGAACGTGGTAATCTTTCCCACGAAGTTTGACGGGCTCTATGCCAGGCTTGACCGTCCCCACTCGGAAATCGCCCCTTGGTCCATCTGGATCTCCTATTCTCCGGATCTACGCTTTTGGGGTGAATCACGGCTCATCATGAGGCCGGAACCATATCACTGGGATGAAATGAAGATCGGACCTGGCGCGCCACCGATCAAGACCGACCAGGGATGGCTTTGCATCTATCACGGAGTCTTCCGAACAATGAATGGTTCGATTTACCGGTTGGGGGTTGCTCTTCACGATCTGAAGAATCCGGCAAAGGTGCTGGGTGTAGGCGATTCGTGGATCTTGCAACCTGAGGACCCGTGGGAAATCACTGGATATGTCCACAATGTGGTATTCACATGCGGAGCTGTTCCGGAACCCGATGGAACTGTGAAGATCTATTGGGGTGGCGCAGATACGGTTATGTGCGTGGGCGAAGCAAATATCTCAGATCTGGCCGATCTTTGCCTGGACCACGGCAGACCGGCCACTTAGGCAGTCATCCGAGTACGCTCTTCTGTCTTTGGAGCGGGTGACGGGAATCGAACCCGTTTAGGTAGCTTGGAAGGCTACAGCCCAACCATTAGGCCACACCCGCACTCTATGTCAACTTCGTCGGTGGAGGAGCACGATCTATGACTCATATGCGGAGCCAATTTTGCAGCTTGAAAGGCTGTGACGCAACCCATTAAGCTTACTCCCGTAGTAGAAGGATCGACCTCCTGATTTTACCCTACGGGTGCTTCGATAAAATCGGGCTGTTCCGATGCCAACTTACGACTTTTCACGCCGGGGCTTTCTGCAGGTTCCAGCGCTTTTGCCAATAGCCGTTGCTGAACTGCCGGGCAGTGCTCGAGAGTACTGGATTCAGACGCTTTGCAAATTGGGCGGTCCCGTTCTGAATGCTCTCAGCAACGGACGGCTGAAAGCCGAAATGCCGATAGAGGCACATGCCGGAACTACTGATCGAGCGCACTACACCTATTTAGAAGCTCTTGGGCGGCTGCTCTGCGGGATGGCGCCGTGGCTGGAGTCGCAGGCCAGCGCGGCAGGCGAGGAGCAGGATCGAAGCAAGTGGGCAGATTCGGCGCGGCGCGCCATTGCGTCTGCCGTCGATCCGAAGTCGCCCGATTTCATGAATTTCAAAGAAGGCCGTCAACCCGTTGTAGATGCCGCTTTTCTGGCTCTGGCTTTGCTGCGCGCGCCACGGGAACTGTGGGAAAAGCTGGATGCCGCGACGAAAACTCACCTGCTGCAGGCGCTTCGTTCTTCCTGCGTGATCCTTCCCGGATTCAACAACTGGCTGCTGTTCAGCGCCACCATAGAAGCTTTCTTTGCCAAAGCCGGAGAGAGTTGGGACAAGATGCGCGTCGACTACGCTTTACGTCAGCATGAAGAGTGGTACCTGGGCGACGGCATCTATGGCGACGGCCCCAATTTTCATTGGGACTACTACAACAGCTTTGTAATACAGCCGATGCTGCTTGCGATCACGGACGCAGTCGGCTCGGAGGAACGCGCTTGGAAGCCGCTGGAGTCCGCCTTCCACGAGCGGGCCAAGCGATACGCGGCGATTCAGGAGCGCCTGATCGCGCCCGACGGAACTTATCCCGCAATCGGGCGTTCGCTCGCGTATCGTTGCGGAGCATTCCAACTGCTGGCCGATATTGCCCTGCGGCGCGCGCTTCCCGATGCCATCTCGCCTGCTCAAGTCCGGTGCGCACTGACCGCTGTCATTCGCCGCACCTTGGACGCAAAGGGCACTTTCACCGGTAAAGGCTGGCTGCAGATCGGCATCGCCGGCCACCAGCCGTCGATCGGCGAACGATACATTTCTACCGGCAGCCTCTATCTCTGTTCGGCGGCTTTCCTCCCGCTGGGTTTGCCATCTGCCGATCCTTTCTGGAGCAGGCCCGACTCTGCCTGGACTTCCCGGAAAGTCTGGGCCGGCGAGCCCGTTCCAATCGACCACGCTCTGTAATTAATTTCATGATCCAAAGCGAGATTAAGTCGCGTGAGCGTGGCTGATCGCCAAAGGAGTGATTCCCATCCTGGGCAAACGCTTCGACGATTCGAGCGCAGTCCCGCTTAGCTATCCGCAAGCTTTGCTGGCTTCGAATGGGTAAGCACCTTTAGCTTGTGCTATCCGTGGGGTTCACATGGAACTCTCAAATCGTCTTACCTTGGGGCGATCCGGCCTGCCTGTCAGTCCGCTCGCTCTCGGCGCCATGACCTTCGGCAACCAGGGTTGGGGATCGTCCGACGAGGTCTCGCGCGAGATCTTCGAAGCGTATTTAGAGGCTGGTGGTAACTTCGTCGACACAGCCGATGTGTATAGCGGTGGCAGGAGCGAGGAACTTGTCGGCAGCTTAATTGCCGAGCAAAAGCTCCGCGACCGTGTCGTTTTGGCGACCAAGTACAGCTTCAGCGGCGGAAATGGCCGCAAAAATCTCCATCGCGCCCTGGAAGGGTCATTGAAGCGATTGCAGACTGACTACATCGACCTGTATTGGGTTCATGTTTGGGATGCGGTGACGCCCGCCGAAGAACTTCTTCAGTCCTTGGGCGATCTGGTCCGTTGCGGGAAAATCCGTTACTTTGGACTGTCAGACGTGCCGGCCTGGTATGCGGCTCGCATGGGCACTCTGGCTCAAGTGCACAATGCTCCTGGTCCCATCGCCCTTCAACTTGTGTATTCGCTTGCTGAGCGGATTATTGAGCATGAACACGTACCGGCGGCCAGAGAACTCGGCATGGGGATTACCCCCTGGAGCCCACTCGGGGCAGGGTTCCTTACCGGCAAGTACCGGCGTGACGAAAGCGGAAAAGTTTTAGCGGGAGGCGGACGGCTCGATTCCGATAATCAGCCCTTTCGCATGTTCACTGAGCGCAATTGGAAGATCCTCGATGCGCTTGCCGGCGTGAGTAGGGAGATGGATCGGCCAATGTCGCAGGTTGCACTCGCATGGGCGCTCGCCCAACCGGGCATAACTTCCCTGATTATCGGAGCAACGAAGGTGGACCAGCTCCGGAGCAACATCGAGGCACTCGATGTTGCACTCTCCGCGCCGCATCTGGAGCTTCTGCAGACAGCGAGCGCGTTTGAGCCGATGAACTTCTATTCGCTCTTTCAGGGGCAAGTCAATCAAAGCATTTTTAATGGGGCAAAGGTGCAGGGTTGGTTTGCGTAAAAGGGGCGAGATGCTTCGCGGCGACTGTGACGACCGCACCCGCAAAGAATACGAATCGGAACGAGCAGCCTCTGAACTCGCGGAGTTAACGTTTTTACGTCACTGGTCAACCCGGCTGCTGCAAAGCCGCGCGAAGATCTTTCAGCAAGATTGCCACGTGATACGGATCGGTAGGCGATGGGACGAAATCGAAGCGTTCATAGAAAGCGCGCGCCTTATCATCTTTGGCGTGAGCGGCGAAGGCGCGCATACCGGCGATATCGGCGGCGTGTAAGCTTCGCAGCATCGCGTTCTTCAATAGACCAGCTCCCAATCCCTTCCCCTGCCAGGGAGTGGATACCGCAAGCCTCGCTAAAAGCATGACCGGAACAGGGTGGCGGGCCAAACCTTTAGTCAGACGCTGCGGCGCGTCCAGGTACTCAATCTGTCCGTACACCAATGTGTAGAACCCAACGATCTCCAATTCGACCAGCGCGACGTAGGTCTGGGACGCGCTGGCGTTCTGATTCTGGAGGGCGTGGCGGATCAGAAATCGGTTCAGGTCTTCCTGTCCGCAATCGAAAGAGTCAATATCGTGGCTGCGCTGAAGCTTCTCGACGCGCGGCAGGATGGTCAAAGGCCGCGTTCGAATACGCCGGGTTCGCGCAGCAGGGTTGTCAGGCGCGGCAGAGGCCGGACAGGAGCTTCGAGTGCAGCCTGGAATTGAGCCCATCGATCGGCGTTCAGGCCGAAATGCTGCCGGTCCGGGAGTGTCTCCTCGGCACGAGATAGCGCACTGTCAAGAACAAATTCACTGACCGACTGCTTGGAGACCAGGGCGGCCGTCTGTAAAAGACTCTTGGACGAAGGTGTGAGCCGGATATCGAGCTTCTCGGTACGAGCTTCTGTAGTTGTCATGGTAGCCTTCATTCTTAACCAAAGCCTCTCAATCTCTAAACTACATTAAGTTGCCAGACAATGTCACGACAAAAATAGCAGTTAGTTGATAACAGGCGAGTTATTTCTTCCAGAATTTGTGACTGCGGCTAGACCGCTATCCCAAATAGTCGAACAGCGTTTTCGAAGGCAGGCTGGCGTGGGCCGATAGAGCCGCCTGAAGCGAGACCTGATTCTCGGTCATCTGGGTGATGGCGGCGGGCAGGTCGGTGTCGCGAAGACTGGCCAGAGTTTGAGTGATGGAGGCGCTCTGGTTGCTGGCCTGATCGCTGGCGGATTGAATCCACGTTTCGACGTTGCCGTAGAAAACGGTCGCCTTAGCCAGGTGATTGACTCCGTATTTCAAGTCTGCTAGCGCTGCATTGGTGGCGGCGGGGTCGTCGTTGGATAGCGCCTGAGTTAAGGAGTAGGCGGCTTGGAAAATGTTTCCCGGAATTGGATTGTTCGAGGCATCGCGGGCGTCGAAGATCTCCTGCGCGGTCATTCCGGCGCGCTGGGTAGTTCCGCTGCCATCGCGCAACAGAATGGTTGCCGGGGAGCCTGAGGTGCTGACGACGCCGCCCGGCACGGTCCAATCTTCGCTGTACGGCCTGGCAGATGGATCGTCACCGCCGAAGATGTAGCGGCTGCCGACCTGGGTATTGGCGATGCCGATGATCTGCTCGGTCAGCTGTTTCGCCTGGATCGCCAGATTGGCGCGCGAGGTAGACGAAGTGAGGTCCGATGCGCCTTGTGAACCGATGGTAATCAACCGGTTCATGACGTCCGAAACGGTTTGTAGGGCGCCGTCCGCGGAGACGGCGTCGTTCTTGGCCAGATTTAAGTTGGTTTGCAGTTGCGTCAGCTGGTCGAGCTGATTCTGATAAGCCAGAATTGACTGAATGGCGAACGGATCGTCCTCTGCCTGATTGACGCGAATTCCGCTGGTGATCTGGATGTTCGCGGACGTAATCCGGGCTTCGGTCCGGTTCATCGAAACCAGAAAGCCGTTGTCGCCGGCGTGGATACCTTTTAGCATGAGATTTTCCTGAGTAGTGTTTTGAGGACGCGCGCCACTTACGACTGAATCATATTCATGAGATAGCCGGTCAGGCTATTCACCACCGTAATCAGCTGAGACGAGGCCTGATAAGCCTGCTGATATTGCATGAGCATGGCCGCCTGCTCGTTGAGCGAGATGCCGGAAATCTCGGACCGCAGATTTTCGGCCTGGGTCAATTGATCGGTTTGGGTGGTCTTGCTGGCGGTTGCGGCGGAAGCCTGGCTACCCACCTTCGAGACTAATCGGCTGTAGAAATCGGTGTAGCTGGAGCCGCTGATCTGGTCGGCCGGGTCGGACGAATTAGCAAGGCCGGCGAGTTGGTTGGCAATGCCATTGGCGACCACCGGAGGACCCGGCTGTATGGCCGCGAGATCGGCCGGTGCGACGGTGGAATCGACGGCCAGACTAGAGGCGACGGCGGTTGGCGACGAAGCGTCGTAAGTAAAGAGCGGAGATCCGGAGACGGCAGGCGGACCTACGCTAACCTGTCCGCTGGTAAGGACGGCGTTTACGCGATCAGCCAGCCCCTGAGCCAGCTGGTTCAGACTTCCTTGCTGGAATTGGTCGCCTATCAGAGAGGGAATGGTGGTGTTCCGAACCTGAAGCAGTCCGGCTAGCTGGCCGCCCGCGGCAGCAGCGGAGGTAACATCCTGACCATTATTGATGGTTATCCGGGCGCTGCGAGGCGCGGTGGGATAGACAGCTGACGCATCCGAGGGGTAATCGATTTTCAGCGGCGAAGCAGTAACGCCCACCACCAGCGGCACCTGGCCATTCAGCAGAACGGTAGCGGTTCCGTTGTCTTCGATATGCACGGATGCGCTGCTGTATTGCGAGAGAGCCTGAAGCTGTCCATAGAGGTCGGCCTGGAGGCTCGGATTAGTGCCGCCGTGGTTCTGAATCTGCTGGTTGATCTCGACGATTTTCGCTGAGATCGCATTGATCTGCCCGACCGTGTTTGAAATTTGTGACTCCAACTGCTGCGATGACTGCTGCAGGGAAGCGTGCGCCTGATTGAAGGCGGTGGCAACTTTCTGCGCAGAAACCAGAACCTGATTGCGCGCTGTCGGGTCACTGGGGCTGGTGCTCCAGGCGGAGAAAGCGCTGTATAGTTTGCTGAGGGCGCCGGGTACGCCGTTTTCGCCAGAGACATCGAACTGCGATTGAATCAGCGTCAGATTGTTGGACTGAGCCGTCGCGAAGCCGAGACTCTGATTGGCGTCCCAAACCGCTCGTTCGGCGTACGAGTTGCGGGCATCGACATTTCCTTTTACGGTGACACCGGACAGCGTGCTCGCAAGCGCGGGCGTCTGGGCGGTGTAGTTCGGAACAGAAGCATTAGTGACATTGCTCTGAATAGTGTTGATGGCCTGCTCGAAGGTCGACAGGGATCCTGCCGCCGACCGTAGGGTGGTTAACAGTGACAAATTAGGTTCCTTAAGCTTGGAGGTTGAGGTTGGCCCCGGCGGCTGCGGTCAGCCATTTGCCTTCGGGGGTGTAGGTGCCGTTAGCCTGCGCACCATCCGGCGACTCAGCTAGCAGGGCTCCGCTGTGATAAGCGAGAGCGGATTCCAGTAACAGGTGCACTCTCACAAGCTGCGCTCGGACAGCGCTGATCAGGGCTTCGATATGCATCGGAGGATGATCGAGATTTTTGACAGCATCGAAGGGTTCCATCAGCTTCGAGATCTCTTCGAGAGACGATAGAACCGCATCCGGGCGGCTGGGATCGGAAACGATCTGAGCGGCTAAACGCTGCAGCTTCGTTTCCATGCTCATCAGCCGGTCCGGCATGGTGCCCGCGGGAAAAGTGGAGCTTGGAATAGAGGACACGGAAACCCCCGCTTATTGCTTCAATAATCCCTGGACGATAGAGCGGCTTACTTCCATGGCGGCAGGGCGGTAAGTGCCCGAACCGACGCGCGCAGCGAGACTCGCCAATTTTTCCGGTTTACCCGAAGGCGCCAGGTTCTTGGCGAGCGCGACGAGTTGGGAAGCGTTTGAAATGTCAGCACGATCCGAGCCGCTTGGGAAGATGGCACTCCCAGTCGGCTTGACATCGGCTTCGTTGGACCTGGCAGCCGCGGCGCGAGAGCCCTCGACTGTTACGACCTCTGGTTGACCTGCAATCCGAATGTTCACTTCAAATCTCCTTAAATTACGTTCTGCTATCCATATCGAGCCGAAGCAGGGCGGATTAGAATCGATCTTGAGAATTTTCCTCTTCAGGCATTTCCGAGGAGAGTTCCTGCAGCCGGACCGTTAGTTTGACTTCTCCCTGGGAAATTCCGAGAGCAGACGCAATGGCGGGAACTGATTCACCGCGGCGATGCATGCGCAACATCTGGCCGCGGCGATTGCTGGAGTTCAGGGGAGCGATGCTGTTCCATTCGGTTTGAAAGCGCGGTTTCCGGCGATCGGAATCGACGCGGCTTTTGCCGGCCGGGAGCGGGTCAGTTTCGGGCCGGCCGTGATCCTCCCGGGAGTTCAGGGAAGCCAGGCCGGTCTGCATTGCAGCCATGCCGCTCTGGAGAACGGATATGCTGCTCTGCATCGACGAGACACGCGCGGCCAGCGCCCGGACGTCTTCCAGCGAATCGCCGGGAGCGGCTTCGGGCCGCAATTCCAGGGCGGCGAGGCGAGTGCCGAGTTGCTTTTTCAGCCAGAAGGCGTGCGCGGCGCAACCGGCCGCTGCGGCTGCCGTAAAACCAGCTAAGCCCTCAAACAGGGTAACGAGGTTGGAATAATCGTAGTTCATGTTTTCTTGTCTCCAGCAGGGTTAAAAGATGCCGCGCCGGCTTGGCCATTTGCGTTCAATATAGTTGCGCAAACGGAGAATGCCTTGAGCGCGCAGCTGCGAAATACGGGTGATGTGAAGCCCCATTACGGAGGCGATTTCACGCAGGTTCAGTTCCTCTTTGTAGTACAGGCTTAGTACGGTGCGTTCATTCTCGGGCATTTTTTCGATGCCGTCGGCGATCACGCGTTCGAGTTCCGACTGCTGCAGCGTTTCGTCAGGCGAAAGCTGCGAATCGTCGGAGATGAATTTGAGCATGGCGACGTCCTCGCTGTTTTCGACGACGTCGAGACTGCCGATGGAAACGGCGCGAAGATCGAGCACCCACTGCTGGTATTCAGCAATCGGGAGGCCGAGTTCGGCGGCGATTTCCTCTTCCGAAGGCGAGCGTTTCAGGCGCTGTTCAGCCGCCGAAATGGCGGCCTGCACCTGCTTCACATGTTTGCGGCGGTGAGTGGGCACGCCGTCCAGGCCGCGGATGCTGTCGAGGATTGCGCCGCGAATTTTATATTCCGCGTAGGTTTTGAGTGAGGCGTTATGGCTGGGATCGAAGTTATCTACCGCGGCCATCAGGCCCACCACCCCGGCGGAGATGAGATCGTCCAGTTCCACGCTGGAGGGTAGTTTCTCGTGAATGCGCGAAGCGATCCAGTTCACCTGCGGCAGGTGAGCCAGAATCATCTCTTCTCGTTCCTGCGAGGTTCGGGTTTCGAGGGCAGCTGCGTACATGGTCTGCGCGTTCTACCCGGCTAAGCTGCAGGAACCGCTTTGGAGGCGAGCTGCTCGAATAAACCGCCGAGTAAGCGCTCCTTGGAAGCTTCTTCGATATCGGAGGGAATGGCTTGTCCACAGGTCAAATACGATATCGGCAGCTGCGTGGTCATGGCGTGTTCAATCAGCGGGCCATAGGACTCGACTTCATCGAGATGAGTGAAGATCAACTTCGCGGGTTCGAACATGGAAAAGCGCTCGAAAAACTTATCGAAGGCAGAGGCCCGCAAGGAAGCCGGCAACACCAGCTGCACTTCTATTTCCGGGTGTTGGCTCACAAAGTAGGCGGTCTCTTCCGCTTCGTCCATTTCAGCGGGTCCGTAGCCGGGCGTGTCGATAAGAACAAGCTTCTTGCCGGAGCAACTCTCGAGCGCTTCATCGAATGCCGCTGCGTCGTAGATGGCACGGAAGTCGACGCCCAATATACGCGCATATTCGCCGAGCTGTTCCGAACCGCCGACCCGCATGGTGTCTAGAGAGAGCAATTGAATCGGGATGCGGCGCTGAATGCCAAGCCGCACGGCCAGTTTCACGATCGTTATGGTCTTGCCGGCTCCGGGAGGTCCCACCAGCATCACCATCCGGCAAGCGGAGTCGTCCCGGCCTACGCACGGAGAAATGTCGAAGCGGGAGCTGATTTCACTGCTGAGAGCGCGGGCCAGGCGCGCGCTCGACACCGCGTGTCCGTCGCCGGAGCGGGCCAGCGCACCGGCAGCCTCCGCAAACCGCCGGGCAGCGCGGTCAGAGAAGTCGAAGCCAACCAGGCGCTGGTAGGTCTCTTCCTCGGTGCGAGCCGGACCTGCGGCGCGAGAGTCCCCGGTTCCCGACAGGGAGTGCTGAACGGCTTGGATCTGCCTGCGCAACTCGGCCAATTCGTCGGCCAGCGCGGGTGATTCGGCAGTGGCAGAATTGCGGTTGTCTTCGGAGGCATCGGGTGTCGCAGGAATTGGCAGGACAACCGGAGGATCGAGGGCCCGCATTGCTGCCGGGATGGGACCAGGGAGCGTTTTGGGAACGGCAACCAGAGCGGGAGCCGGCGCAGAGGCGGAGGCGGCAGCCGCCGGGCGAGATGCCGGAGGCGCGGCGAAACGTGCTCGCGTATCCGGCGCAGGCTTGCGCTGCAGCGTTTCTCCGGTGATTCCAAAAACGACTTCATAGGCGCCTTGTCCACTCTGCTCGCCGGCAATGTTGCGCGAGTTGAGCAGCATCGCTTCCGGGCCCAGTTCCAGGCGGGCCCGTTCAATGGCTTCTTCAACAGAGGGTGCGACGTAGGATTTCAGTCTCATGATTTTGGTTCTAGATGGCTCCAAGGGACAGGATTCTTACGCCTGCCGGCACTTCATTGTGGGAGATAAAGAAGACGTTGTGCAGGGAGGACTCAACCATCTGGCGCAGGAAGTAGCGCGCCCCCACGCTGGTAAGTACCACCGTGGCGACTTCCCGGCGCTCGATCTTGCGCTCCAGGCGGGCGACAATCTCCCGGACGATCTGGGGAGGCAGCATGCACAGGCTATTGGCTTCGGTGTGCTGAACGGCAGATTCAATCGCCTGTTCGGTGCTGTTATCCATGACGTAGGCTGGCAATTCACCCTTTGCATTCAAGTAGGGTTTCACCACCGAACGTCTTAAACATTGTCGGGAAAATTCCGTAAGGAGCACCGGATTCTTCGTAGTTCCGGCAGCTTCGCCTAGTGCTTCCAGAATAGTGACGCCATCGCGGATGGAAACTCGCTCGCGCAGCAGGTTCTGAAGCACTCGCTGGACCACGGCTAGCGGGAGAAGCTTGGGGACCAGATCTTCCACCACTTTGCTGTTTTCCTGCCCAATCCGGTCGCAGAACAACTTGGCGTCCTGGCGTGAGAACATTTCGGCCGAGTGCTGGCGGACCAGTTCCGAAAAGTGCGTGCCGATGACATTTACCGGGTCGACCACGGTATAGCTGGCGGCGCGGGCCGCCTCGACAGAATCGATGGGTACCCACAGCGCGGGCAATCCGAACGCTGGTTCCAGAGTGTGTTGGCCCGGAAACGACTTGTCGGCGGAGGGCGTGGGCAGAGCAAGCTCGCTGCCCGGCAGCAATTCATAACGGCCGATCTCGCTGCCCTTCATTAAGATGATGTACTCGCGCGAACGCAGCGACAGATTGTCGGTAACCCGCACGGGAGGAAGCAGGTAGCCCAAGTTGGTGACAAACTGGCGGCGGATGCCGGCGATTTTCTTCAACAGTGGAGAAGCCGAGCCGCCGGCGACCAGATTTACCAGGCCCAGGCCGACTTCGATGGCAATGGGCTCCACTTTCAGCAGGGCTTCCAGATTTTCCTTCGCCGGGGGCGGTGCGATGGCCTCTTCGACCCTGTTCGCGGCCTTGATTTGACCGCGTTTCCGCCAGGCAAAAGTGCCGAGACCACCCCCCAGGACGATAAACGGAATTGTGGGGAGCCCTGGGAAGGCAGAGAGTGCAACCAAAACTCCGCTGGCGAGCATCAAGGGTTCGACTTTGCCGAAAAGTTGCGTGGCAAACTCCTCGCTGACCCGGGTTTCCGAGCTCGCCCGGGTAACAATTAAGCCCCCGGAGACCGAGATCATCAGCGCCGGTACGACCGTCACCAGGCCATCGCCAATGGTGAGCACAGTGTAGGTCTGAAGGGCGCGCTTCAACTCCATGCCATGCTGCAGGACGCCGATAAGGAAGCCGGCGAAGATATTGATGCCAGTAATAAGGATGCTGGCAATGGCGTCGCGCTGGGTGAAGCGGGAGGCGCCGTCCATGGCTCCGTAGAATTCGGCTTCGGCGCTCACTTGCTTACGGCGTTTGCGCGCTTCGGATTCATCGATCAGACCGGCATTCATTTCGGCGTCGATAGACATCTGCTTGCCGGGGAGAGCATCCAGGGTGAAACGGGCGGCGACTTCCGAAATCCGGACTGCGCCGTGGTTGATGACGACGTATTGAATGGCAATCAGGACCAGGAAGATCACCGCGCCGATGACGTAGTTGCCGCCCACAACAAAGCTCCCGAAAGCTTCAATGACGCTGCCAGCGGCGTGGGTGCCGCTGTTTCCGTTCAGCAGAATGAGCCGCGCGGAACTGACGTTCAAGGAAAGCCGGAAGAGTGTAAGCAGCAGCAGCGTGGTAGGAAAGACGCTGAAATCAACCGGCTTCAAGATGTGCATCGCGACCATCATGACGATCACCGACATCATGATGTCGATTACGATAAGCAGGTCGAGAATGAACGGCGGCAGTGGCGTGATGAGGGCGATAACAATTGCCAGAACCGCTACCGGGACGCCTAATTGCCCGAGATTGGGAATGGTGATTTTGCCGAATCCGAAGCCGGATTTGGATGAGGGGAGAGTTTGCGGTTGCGTGGCCATTCCGAGTCAGAGGTCTTTTGCGGCTGCCGGACCGGGAAACTGCCCGGCAGAAAAGCGCTTCTAGGAGTGGCGGGAACAGCCGGGATTTCTCTGCTTTTTGATCGGAGACGGCGGTATTGCCGTCGAGCACGCCGCCGTTATCAAATCAGTTTCAAACTTAACAACGCATTTGGGTATTCTTACTGCTGAGGAAAACCATCGCATGGCAACGAAGAGAGCTTCGGCTTCCGAAGAAATCTATCAGCTAAAGGTCACTCTGCTGGGTGCCAAGCCGTCCATCTGGCGCCGGTTACTGGTCCCGGCCGGTTTCACTCTGGAGCGATTGCACCACGTATTGCAAGTGGCGATGGGGTGGGCAGACGGCCATTTGCACGAATTCCTCATCGACCAGGAACGGTACGGGACACCCGGCCTGTCAGACAGTGCGGGCTTCGATCCCGTCAGCAGCGAGCGCAAGGTGAAGCTGTCTAAAGTGCTCGGCACGGGCTCGAAAGCTTTGTATACCTACGACTTCGGTGACGGTTGGGAACATACGATCGTGCTGGAAAAGGTGCTGCCTATGGACCCCGGGCATCCTTACCCGTTTTGCACAGGAGGCGAACGCCGCTGCCCTCCGGAAGATTGTGGCGGCATACCAGGTTTTTACAACCTCCTCGAAGCAATCGGCGATCCCAAACATGAAGAATACGAGGAAATGCGGGATTGGGTGGGCGAAGACTTCGATCCGGAGGCATTCTCGGTAGAGGTTGTTAACTCGGGGCTTAAGTCGCTCTCGCGGTAACCGGGAAGGTGATCGTGATGGCTGATTTTAGTGTGAAGCGGATCGTCGCCAACGTTGGAACGGCCAATCTCGCGGCCGCCAAATGCTTTTACGAGGACGTGCTCGGTCTCGAGCTCTTAATGGATCAAGGGTGGATCGCGACTTACGGATCAACCCGAAAGATGGACATTCAGATTAGCTTTGCTTCGCAAGGCGGGTCTGAAACTTCTACGCCCGATCTATCGATTGAAGTGGATGATGTCGATGCTGCATGCAATGCGATGCAAGCCGCGGGATTTGTTATCGAGTACGGTCCGGCAGATGAGCCTTGGGGCGTTCGGCGTTTCTATGTACGCGATCCGTTTGGGAAGCTGGTCAATGTTCTGGCTCACAAAGCTTGAGTCTGGGAGCAACTTTCTCGTCGTGCTCACCTTGGAAGAGTTTCCTGATCAAAAGAATTTCATAATCGGTACGGGCATAAGAGTATTGGTAGGTAAAGGCACGCACTAAGCGCATCTGCGCCGGAACAGCCAGCAAGTGGCGAGGGCCGATACCATAGTGAAAACACGTTGCCCATCTCGTCGCGCAGAACGAATGGCGTTATGGCATTTTGCCGGCAGTTCGGGCCAGCCATGCCCCTGCAGGCAAACTCCCGAAGAAAGACCAACGCCACGTGTGAAGCTGTTCAAATCCAAACTAGCCACCGTGACATCAGCGGCGGCATTCTGGCTGAACAATTCCATGGTGTAAGTGGTTCCACTGATGAGGATGGTGTACGTCGAGAGCGCGAGATGGATACAGCCCTTACACGGCCTGCGTCCGCGTAGCAATCACATCGGGCCGCGGGTGAATTTCGCTTGCGATTCCCGGCTCGACTTCCGGCGCAGATTCGAAAACCAGCTTCAGCCAGAGTGGTCGAGGTCATCTCCGAAGACGACAGCATCTCGAACATCAGAGAGCATTGCCAGAAAATACGAGGAATGGGGCTTCACCGGCATCTATCTCTTCGATCCGGGTAATCGGTCCGTAGTGCAGTGGAGGAAAGGGGCATCGCTTCCCGTTCTGGAGTTAACCGGCATTCCGGTCGGGAAAATCTGGGCAGAATTGGATCGGCGTATGAGGCATCGCAGCACCTAAATGCAGGGAAGAATCAAGCTGAGAGCCGCTGACTGTTCGGTGCTCGATAAGCCTTCGATGATATGGTGCTTGCTTAATGGATTCGCGTCTGCTCGAGAAGCTTTTGTGCCGTTTTCGGATGCGCAGAATGATGCGTTTCCAGAGGGCGTTCCGGATAACGGAAAAGACACGAATTCTAGATGTGGGTGGATCGGCCGGGATATGGCGCTATGCCAGTGTGCAGCCGAACCTCACGATCGTCAATCTGCCGAGCGCCCTCCAGCCTTTAGAGCGGCGGAAAGTTCAAGTTGCTGCCGACGGTTGCATGCTTCCTTTTGGAGACAACGAATTCGACATCGTTTTCAGCAACTCGGTCATCGAGCATGTAGGAAGTGTCGAGAATCAGCGGAAATTTGCTCAGGAAATTGCCCGGGTTGGCAAGTGCTTCTGGGTACAGACTCCGAATAAGGGATTTCCGGTCGAACAGCACTTGCTGCTGCCGCTCGTTCATCTATTGACCCCAAAATGGCAGGCTTCCATCGTGAATAGATTTACTGGCTGGGAGTTTGTCGTCCGACCCTCGAAAGCGGAGCGACATTCTTACATTCACCATTGCTTACATGAGTTGAAATTGTTGAATGCGTCCGATCTTCAGAAGCTCTTCCCGGATGCGCAGGTGGTATCTGAGAGGTTCTTCACTTTAAAGAAGTCTTTAATCGCGATCCGGTCATAAGAGCGTCGCACGCCTTCTTTTAACCTGGGCGCATTACTCGGGGCGTTGGACGAGTTGTCCCGAAGCTCCGCGAATAGCCTGCCAAAGCAGTGAACGATCGAAACTGACCAGGGTTCCGTTGTGGCGGGCGGCTAAACCCAACAGATAAACATCCGTTACCTGGCGAGCTCCAGCGATGAGTGATTTATCGAACGCGGTCTCGTCGCTGATCGAAAGGTCGCCGGGCCAGAACTGGTGCGATGCCGGAAAAGCCGCTTTGAGCGCGTTCAGCACTTGAATTACCTCGGACGGCGTACGTTGCCCACTCGGATAGGCGGGCTGCGACAGCACGCGCACCATTCCACATTCGGTTATCGGACAGGTAGCCCACCCGAGTTCCTGATGACTGGCGAACCACTTCTGCATCACGTTGTGGCTGATGTGATCCGAATCCACGAGCGCGATAAGAGCATTGACGTCCATTAGCCCTGGCATTTGCTAAAGCTCCATTTCCAGAAGTTCCTTGACTGCTTGCGCCGTTACCGGGCCGCCACCGGGTTTGCGCGGTAAGACAGGTATAAACCCAGGCTGTGCGGCCACTTCATTCGCGGGTTGAAGACCTTTGCGTACCAGATCCGAAACGATTCTTCCCAGGCTTTGCTCGCGCTCCGCAGAAAGCTGCTTGGCAAGGCGAAGAATGTCGCTATCCAGGTCGATCGTCGTGCGCATACCTGAAAGCTTAACCCACGCAATAACCCGATGTCAAGATGTTATCGCATCATGCTGTCGCGGGGGCAGGAATAATACAATCAAGCATAGACTGAAATGGAGCTTTCCTTCAGCAGGCGCGAATAGTCAAAGCTGTAGGCCGTCAGAGCTGGATTTGACACTGCCACAGGTTTCCGCAGGCTCTCCAATTGCGAGTTGAAGCTCTGCTGCAGCGATTTGCCGCTCTCGATCGAACTAGTAGAGATCTTCGAAACAGCGACTTCGGTCGATTTCTCCGGACTGGCGGATAGGCTTGCAACCGTAACTTCGCCCGGCTCCGCCGTGCTCGCGGAGGCTTTCGGTTTGTTGTTTGCCACAGCCGGTTTGGAAGCGGGTGTGGAACTTTGCGGTTTGGGTTCGGAAGCTGACGGTGCAGGTTGAGCTTCAGACGCAGACGCGGAACTATCGGAATCGGCAGGCGTCGAATTGGCGGAACTACTGGAATTCTGCTGCGCTGGCGCTGAATCAGAATCCTGAGGCGAAGTACTACTTGCCGGAGCCGGCCCTTCAGTATTAGGCGGTGTGGCCGCGTTCGATGCCTCAGTGCTGCTTGAAGACTGGGTGGTGTCAGAGGGCTGCGAACTGTTCGACGAGCCTGCTTGCGCCTCCGGACTCAACTCCGCCGAGTCCTGATTGGACGAACCGGTTTGAGACGCGCTGTTCGCCTGGTTGCTGTTGCTGGAATTTGTATTCTGATTTGCCGTCGGCGTTTGGCTGGCGCGGGAGGCTGAACTGGACGGGCTGCTGTGGTTCGACGAAGACGATCCGCCACTGGGGAAAATGCCGAGGAGACTCATAATGGTGACCTTTCATTAGTTCCGGTACTTCCAGAACACTCTGTCTATCGGCAGAACGGGAAAAAGGCTTTAGTCCTAGCGGAAAAATTAGAAGTGCCATCTAAGATGCCCATGTCGAACCTGATCTACGCCAGACGGTCTAGTCCGGCCTATTCCAAGTAGGTGGAATTAGCTCTGGAAAGGGCTAGCCCATGAGCTACAGAGGTGAACTCCTGGCCGCTGGTAATCTTCTCCGCGCCGAAGCGCCGCTCGAAGATGAGTCGCACTGCGGGAACGAACGAACTGCCGCCGGTAAGAAACACGCGATCCACTTCGGTCCGCTCGACCCCAGTGTTCTTTAGAAGAGTATCGACGCTTTCCTCGACCGCGCTTAACTCCTCCGCGATCCAGCTTTCGAATTCGGCGCGAGTAACGGCGGCGTCAATTTCCACGTCCCCATCGTCGAATCGAAATTGCCCGGCTGGTCCCTGCGACAGCGCCGCTTTCACCTCTTGCACAGCCCGATGAAGCGCGAAGCCAAGGTCGTGCTTCACAAGATAGAGCAAGCTGGAGATTTTTTCGGGCTCTACAGCCTGGCGCGCCACGCTCTCGAGCATATGCAAGGTTTCTCGCGATCGCAGGAAAGAGAGATGATGCCAACGCTCCAGCTTGAAGTACACCCAGTTAGGCACCGGCAGCCTTTTGTTGCCCGACTGAAGCGACGTTCCAGCGCCCAAGCGCGGCGACACCAGATAGCGGATCAGCTTGGCGTCAAAGGCATCACCGGCGAGGGCTAATCCCAGATTTCCAAGAACGCGGTCTCCGGCCTTACCGGATTTCCTGAAAGAAGGACCGGCGCGCAGCAGCGAGAAATCGCTGGTTCCGCCTCCGAAATCGCCGATCAGGATCAGCTCGTCATGGTTGAGAGTGGACTCGTAATAAGTGGCGGCCGCGACCGGTTCATACTCAAAGCGGATGTTTTCGAAGCCCGCCTCCAGTAACGCGGCCGTCAGCCGTTTCAGAGCGTAGTCATCGTCCTCGGGGCCGCTGGAACCAACAAAACGGACGGGCCGGCCGACGGTGACATTCTTGACCGGAATTCCCCACTGTGCTTCCGCTTTTTGCCTGATGTCGCGGATGAGTTTGGCGATCAGTGATTCCAGAGTGAAGCGCCGCCCGAAAACCTCTGTCGCCTGCAGGCTCCGGCTCGCCAGAAATGACTTTAGACTCTGCATCAGACGGCCCTTATCGTCGGCCTGCAGATAGCGCTCGATTCCAGCAGGTCCGCTGTAGGACGCAATTGTGGTGCGATGGCCCTCGCGATACTTTTCAAGATAAAGCAGCGACCGGAACGATTCGGTAGACCCGCCGGCATGCTGAAACCGGACCACTTCCACCGCGCCGTCGCCGTTGGCAAGCGCGATCGAGCTGTTGGTAGTTCCGAAATCCAACCCGAACCGGATATCTTCTGTGGCTTTGACTGGCGGCATTCGGAGCGCAGGCCCAGCAAGTACTGTCGCCTGAGTAGACGTCCTGGGGCTTTTCTCTAGTTTAGTTTGCTGCACCAGATGACAGGGCCACGGGACTGCCCGGACCGGATCGGCTGCAGGGCAGCGTAGGGGCTCGCGATGTGCAGCGGCAAGCCTGGCAACTAAGGGAAATGCCGAGCAGAATGTTGTGATCCCCGCGGACGCGCTGCGAGCCGATAGCTCCTTGATGATTGCTTTGTCAAAGTCAAACAGGGAGGAACGGAGCGAGGAGCAACTATCGCCGCCACGCAGGAGCGGCAATTGCTCACGTCGCACTCATGTGATTGCCCCGCTTAAGCGACGGTTCGCAACGATTGCAAACCTAGAAACTGGCCGGGCAAGGCGCCTGCGGAGTCATGTTACCGGAGTCCGGCCAAGGAGTGAGTTGGCCGACCTTCGGTCCACTGGTGCGGCCGAGCGTTGTCAGGTTTCCCGTCCCTGCAAACAGAAAGCAGAGATTCTCAAAATTCAGCGGAGCGGGCGGCTGGCCGAAAACGTTGGTCTCGGGAAATAGGTACTCCTGCACCCGAGCCGTGTACTCGCCAATACGCAAGCCGTTCGCTATCGCAGCACTTTCCGGAGCGGGCGTGAAGCCCGCTTACCTGGACACACAGTTCACGGGGCGGCGGAATAAACCAGCCGGGCTTGGCGCCTAGAGAGGCTGCTAAGTCGAGCATCTTGGCGGGTATGTCGTCACCTGAATTCACGGTTATGCTTAACAAGACGACGTCCCTGCCGGCGCGGCCGCCGAGGCGCTCTTGAATTGCTTTCATACGGCCCAACAAAACTGGGCAGACGCCATGGCAGGTAGCGGAGAAAGAATGAATAACCACTGTCTTGCCGCGCAGCAGGTCAGAATAGAAACGCTGAGAGAGACTGTTTTGGTCTAGCAGAACGGTATCGCTGAAGTAGTGCCGCGCTCTTCGTCTGCGGGCGCTTTCACGGAGACGGCAATTGCGGCCAGCAACGATAGAAGGCAAATCCGGCTAAGTTCCATCGGGCTAGGTCCTCCCTCTTATCGCCGCGCCAAGTTGCAACTAATCTTTTCGCTTTGTAAGTCGTTCGACTAGCCGTTTACTCGGCGTGACTGAGAAAATGTGGCAATTCAGGGGCCGATGCAATTCACCAGAAGCAACCGCGACATAAGTGTAATTACCCTTACAATTAGGCGCTTTCAGATATCTAAGGCGTAGACCAGTTTGTGTAACGCCAGAAGAAAATGGTTAGTGAACCGTTCCGGTACCGGACGGCCTATGGAATGCCTGCAACGCGAAGCAAGGGCTCGCAATACATCAACTTAGTCTTCGCATAGCCTGTCGATCGGTCGCGGGTCCAGTGCCGGCTTGCGCCTAGGCGCATCGAGACCGATACGTCGCAATGTCGTTGTGTTTGCCAGAGCATTGAATAAGCCCGAAGCTTCGAATGATCATTCCGGAGCGCGCAATGCGATTGCGTTCAAAGGCGGCGGTCCGGATGAGGAAGCGAGTATCAACCGGGTCGAGAAGCATGCCCCCGGATTTCGCGACCAGTTTGGTGTGTTCTTCCTTAAACCAGATCAATGATGATACGGCGTCCGACCATCGCCGCGGCTCGCTGCAGACTGCCGAGCGTAATGTCATTGTTGGGATCGAGCAGGCGATCCACTTGCGTGCGGCTCGTCTTGAGCAGCGTGGCCAGCTTGTTCTTGGAAATTTTCTTTCTCCGCATGGCCTCGGCGAGCTGCCACGCAACTACCTCTTTGATCGCTTGCGCTTGCGCCTCCTCGAAAATGCCTTCCTCCTTCAGGAGATTATCAATGCTTGAACCCATGTTCTTCTTGCTCATGCTCTACATCTTTCTGGCGCTTCCGCGCTGTTGTCATATCCTCGTCGGGGGTAGTCCGCGTTTCCTTGATAAAGCCGTGCAGCGCGACCAAGTGCTCGCGGTAAAGACAGAGCAGCACACGCGCCGTCCGTTTGGTGGGCAAGTCCGTCCGCACCTCCCATAGCCCACTTCCCGGCGCACGGCAAAGTGGCATACCCACCGGCCATTGGCATTGCGCTCGCAGCAAATCCTTCCCAATCGCCTGGCGCTCCGCTACATCCAGCCCTTTCAGCCACTCCCGCACAGGCTCGCCGCCCGCCAGTGTCCGGAAAAGATCAGCGGAAGTTTTTGCGCGTGTGGGTCACCCGCCATTAACAAAAACTTTGCGTAACACACTGTACCGTAAAAGGTGCATTAAGGCGAGCGACTGCGAGGCCACGATTCGAAGTGCAAAGCACCTCTGGCAATCAGTTCTGTGGCCCACACCTCGTCCGACGTGGGCTCAAGTCGCGAAAATCGGCTTGCCGCTGTCTTGTTTACTCTTCGCGCAAGGCGGTCATGGGTTCGAGGCGGGCGGCTTGGCTGGCGGGGATGAGGGTTGCCCCGGCGGCAGTTAAGGCCAGAAGCGTAGTGGCTAAAATGAGCGTCACGGGATCGCTGGCTTTCAGACCGAACAGCAGGGATTCGGCGAAGCGGGAGAGCAGGAGCGAGGCGGCGATTCCGGCGACTAGGCCGATTGCGACCATCTTCCCGGCGTCTTTCAAGATGAGCCCGAGAATATTGTGACGGGCGGCTCCGAGCGCGAGACGAAGTCCGATCTCGCCGCGGCGGCGGGCGACTAGATAAGACATGACGCCATAGAGTCCCAGCGTGGACAGGCAGGCGGCGAGGAAGCCGAAACCCAGGGTTAAGTTGGCCATCAGGCGTTCGCGCAGCACGGACTCGCGGATCTGGACATCGAGAACCTTAAATTCGACCAGCAGGCTCGGGTTAATTTGCGCGATCTCGCGCTGAATTGCGTGCGACAGCGAATCGAGCGAAGCCCGTGAGCGAATCACCAAATTGATACCCTCGGGAATTTCTTTGTCCTGAGCCACCGGCAAGAACGCGATAGGTTCGTTCTGTTCGCGGAGCTCGTTGTATTTAGTGTTGGCAACCAGCCCGACAATCTTGTAAGTCCGATCTGCCTCACCCGCTCGTTGTTCGACACGGAAGCTGCGACCGACGGGGCTTTTGTCAGCGAAGAAACGCTTGGAAAAGCCCTGGTTGACAATTGCCACATCGGGCGAATGAGCATCATCGCGGGCATTAAAATCCCGCCCGGCAATCAGAGGTGTGCCCATAGTCGAGAAGTAGCCGGGACCGGTTCGATTGAACCAGGATTCTTTGCCTCCGGTTCTGCTGCGGTCGTTGTCGGGATGAACGTCCTCATTCCAACCGTTACCGCTAAAAGGAGTAATGGAGACGCGGGCTTCAGCGGCAACTCCGGGCAGGGAGGATAGGCGGAATTCGAGTTCCCGAAATAGTTGCTTCCGTCGTTCGGGATTCGGAAACGAGGAACTGTTTGCGTCAACGGACGTGAGCAATACATTCTGCGAGTCGAATCCTGTCGAGGTAGCGAACAACTTCTGTAAGCTCCGGCTGAAAAGGACCGCCGCGACCAGCAGCACTAGCGACAACGCGACCTGAGACACCACCAGGGTCCGGCGTAGAGTGTTCCGTTCACCAGTTGCGGTGGAGGTCCGGCTTCCACGCATGGCGCTGGCCGGGGTCGCCGCGCTGGCTCGCAAGGCGGGTAGCAGGCCGAACAGCAGGCAGGTGAAGAAGGCCAGTGATCCAGTGAAGGCAAAAATTCTCCAATCGAAGCCGAGTCCCAGTACGAGCTGATTTTTGGAGTTGCTGAGGAACAGCACCAGCGTGCGGCTCAGGATTGTCGCGATCACCGCACCGAAGACGCCACCCATCAAGGCGAGCAGCAAGCTTTCGCACAGCAGTTGCACAATTAACCGCAGGCGAGATGCCCCAAGAGCCTGGCGCACGGCGATCTCCCGCTCGCGGGCGCTGGCGCGGGCCAGCAACAAATTAGCTAGATTGGCGCAGGCGATCAGCAAAACCAGACCCGTAAGGCCCATTAAGATCCAAAGCGGATTTTCGTATTGACGTCTTACTGCCGAAACACCTGCGCTGGCTGAAATAGCACGCAGCTTGTTCTTCAGGTATTTCTTCGCCTGTTCAGGGCGATACTCCGAGGGCAGGCTTGCGCGCATGACCGCCGGGGAGAGATCCCGAAAGTAGTTCGAAGCGCGCTCCACCGACCAGCCCGGTTTTAGACGTCCGATGGCGCTGAGCCACCATTCAATGCGGCTAGAGGCGCGGCCCTTGCCATCCTTTGCAAATAGGGTTTCGGCGCAGAGTGGCAGCGCGATGTCGAATCGTTGGCCGGGCTCCACTCCGAAGAAGCTGGATGGCGTGACGCCAATCACTGGGAACTGCTTGCCATCGAGACTTACTAGTTTGCCGATAGCGTCGAGATTGCCCCCAAATTCCCGCTGCCAGAAAGCATAGTTCAACAGGACGCCAGGCGCTGAGCAGGATTTGTCCTGTGTCTGGGAGAAGTCTCTTCCGATCACGGGAGAGATACCGAGAACTTTGAGGAAATTGGGGCTTACGTAGAGGCCTTCAGCGAAACGCGACTCGCCAGCGTTGCTGAGATTGAAGCGCGTATCGTGTAAAGAGAAGAAATCGGTGAACGCCTGCTGGTCTTGACGGATCGCGTCGAGTTGGGCCGAGGTGAAAGCGCGAATACGCGACGAATACCGTCCGCTGGTCAGAAAATCCTTTGCCGTATCGATTGCCACCAACTGCGACGGATTACTCACCGGCAACCCACGCAGACGAACAGCGTCGATCAGCTGAAAAATCGCTGTATTCGCCCCAATCCCCAGTGCCAGAGAGAGGACCGCAACGGTCGTGAACCCCGGGTTCAGGCGTAGCTGGCGGGCTCCGAATGTGAGATCCGCGCGCACTGCTTGCAGCCACGATGCAATGTTCATATCGCGTGTTTTTTCCTTCTGTAAAGAGTAATTGCCAAACAGCAGAAAAGCCTGACGTTTCGCTTCGTCTTCCGGCATGCCTTGGGACACCAGTTCGTCAATGCGTTCGGCGAGGTGGAATGCGAGTTCGTCATCGAGCTCGACCGAAAGCTTCTCGCTTCGAAAGACATTCCGCAAACGTGCGAACCAGGACATAGGAGTTCCAAAGGTCAGGTGTATTGAAGCACTCGCGCGACTCCGCGGGTGAGCCGGTTCCAGCTCTCTTTTTCCGCCGCTAGCTGGGCGCGTCCGCGAGCAGTGATCGAGTATATTTTGGCCTTCCGTCCCTTGTCTGTGACGTGCCATTTGGAGGCAAGCCATCCATCTTGCTCCATGCGGTGCAGGGCAGGGTATAGCGAGCCCTCTTCAATCCGCAGCAGATCGACGGAAGCCGCTTGCACATGCGAGCAGAGCCCGTATCCATGCAGCGGCCCGCGCGCTTCCAATGTCTGCAGAATCAGGAGCGTGAGGGTGCCCTGAAGTTTGTCGTTTCTACTTTTGCCCATTGCCTAGCTAGCTAGGTCCAGTTTAAGGCTCCCCGAGCCAGGCTGTCAATAGAAAAAGTATTCGAATTATTGATCTGCCGGAAGTGCGAACCCGATGACAGCATCACTCGTCGGGCTCTCCCAAGATCCGCCGCCGCCCGCAACTACAGCTACGTATTGGCGGCTGTCCCGGCCGCGATACGTGATCGGCACCGTGTAAGCCGGAGCGTCGATTTTTTCAACCCAGAGCTCTTTGCCGGAGCGCGAATCGAAGGCGCGGAACCGGCTGTCTTTGGTGGCGGCAATGAAGGTGAGCCCTGAGGCGGTTGCAATACTTCCTCCCAAATTTAAAGTGCCCGTCTTATCGAAGCCTTTTGCAGCCAGTTCCTCGAAAAACCCTAGCGGTTTCTTCCAGGCGATATCACCTGTGTTCACGTTTATGGCAATCAACTCGCCAAAGGGAGGGTTTTGGCATGGAATGTGGTTTGCCGGATCCCAAAAACGGGCGTATGCCCCTCCCACTTCGGCAGTCCGTACATAGGTTTCCGCGCCGCTCTGGGGATCCGTCTTTTTCACCATATGGCCCCATTGGCCGATGTCCATCACGTTGGAGAAGAGTAGGCCGAGTGACGGATTGTAGGAAACTCCGCCCCAGTTGCCCCCTCCCAGCGTGCTGGGAAACAGCAGCGCATTGCCTTCCATTGGTAGCGGCGCAAACAGCGGGCCAATAACCATGTGGCGCTCCGGCCTGCCCATTAGCCAGATACCGAGTTTAGAATCAGAAGAAAGAGAAAACCGAAAACAAAACCTGCACAAATTTATTGACACTCTTGGTCAAAAGGATTAAGCCGACATGGGTCGCGGCTGCCAAATCTATCGAGTTGATAGTAAATAGCTTTGGCAGCCGATACTTGCTATTTACCGAGTCAGCATGGGTAGGAGCCTCCACCGTTTATGGCAAGTGTGCCGTCAGCATAACAGACCTCTTGAAAATACGCCGCAAGTTCAGCCACTGCGCCAGTTGCTTCAGATATGATTCCGATGTAATAGGTATAGCTAGAGTTTGGTACGTATCCTCCGCTGACCTGCCCAACTACAACGAAGTTGCAGTTGTTAGCCTGCACACTCGCGTAGGCTTCTAAGGCATACCCCACACCATTATAGAAACTAAAGGCAGTAACATCATTAGCTAGAAACCAACTAGTTCCTTGCGTGCCATACAGGCAGCCCGGTACGCTGCATGCCAGAGTTCCGTCAATCACCTGAGCGTCTATCTTGTGCTGAGTGCAAACCAGAGTTAACGCAAGAAGCGTACTGGAAAGTAAAAATCTCTTCATAACAATTCTTCTTTAAACTTCTTAATCTTTCTTGACTATAGCTAGTCCACGTTTTCGCTCAACATTGTGCCGCAAAGATGAGAGCGTAGTTGAAGTATCGGATTTATTGGCGATTGAAACTTGAGACAAGCCGTCTAATATTAGCCGTCGATAATGGGCCAGACATTCCTGGTAGGTGGGTGGATTTGAAAGAGGCGTAAAACGGTTAGCGGGTCGGGTCGATGCCAAGCTTTTGGCGATCTCGAAACTAGACTTGTCGGCAACTTGCCGTTCGGCATCCAAAAACGCCTGTGCTCGGGCGACGGTGTTAGTCAGGTCTGGGCCAAAAGCGGTTCCGTCATCAAAGATGACAGTATCAATAGATAACTCGACGCCGGATTTTGAGCCGAACAAAGAGGCAAACCGCTCGACCTGTCGCTGAAGGGTGGCTCCTGTGGGTCCGTAACTTCGTACCCCGAGTCGAAAGATCGGCGATACAAGCCGGGCATCTTTAGGTTCGATCACATCACCGCCGGTCAGTGTCGAGAGATTCCACCACGTTGCATTTGTCGTATTCACATGGCCCATAGCATCTGTAAGCGTCCAACGGCTTGAGTAGGCAATGATAGTCTTATTGCTGATGTTTCGCAGAACATACGTAAAAGGCAGCAAATCCTGAATGTCGGGCAGAACTGCCGGGTCGACGGTAGTTTTTATTGCTGCTGCGAACTGGTCAGATCGCGGATAAATAACTTCCACACCGGGGATATTCTGCGCATGGAATAAGAATTCAGGCTCGCTTTTCATAAGTGGAGCAGTCGAGCAGAAGAGTAAGCAAGCAAGTAGCTTGGCGTTTCTTGACGGTACAAAAACCTCCAATCGAATTAGCCCTCTTTTATCGAGTGGCAAGAGAAACATAATCGATTTCGGAGGTCGTGTCAACAGAAAAAAAAATTATGTCGCAGCAAAGTGATAATGTCCTACTGGTGCCAAATAGAAATGTCCTAATGACAGAGGCACGCTGGGGAGTTGGAAACGGACCAACTCCTGATGACACAGAAGGAGCGCGATCGGCTGGTTGCGCTGAAGAAAGCCAAGAAGGGACTGATCACGCAGAAGGAGGCAGCGAGCGAGATCGGAGTAAGCGAGCGGCAAGTGCGGCGTATGCTGCAGGGCTTGCAAGAGCGCGGCGACAAGTCGGTCGTGCACGCGGGGCGAGGACGGCGCTCCAACCGCAAGCTAGCCGGCGAGCTAGAGAAGAAGGCCATCCAGATTCTGAGTCAGGACGTGTACCGAGGCTTCGGTCCGGCGTTGGCGTGCGAGTATCTGGAGCAGAAGCACGACATCGCGGTGAGCCGCGAGACAGTGCGTGGCTGGATGATGGCCAGCGGGCTGTGGCGGGCGAAGCGGAAGCGCGTAGAGAGGGTGCACACTTGGCGGGCGCGCCGCAGCCGTTTGGGGGAACTGGTGCAGTGGGATACCAGCGAACACGATTGGCTGGAGGGCCGTGGCCCGAAGCTGTACTTGATCGGCATGATCGACGATGCGACCAGCCGCTTGCTGGCGCACTTTGTAACCCACGACTCGACCGAAGAGAACATGCGGTTACTGGAGAGCTATCTGAACCAGAACGGAAGGCCGCTGAGCTTCTATACCGACAAGGCCACTTTGTTCGCCAACCTGCCGAAAACCAGGCGCGGCGAGGTGGTCGGCAAGGATCGTCCGGAGCTGCCGCCCACTCAGATTGGGCGCGCCTTGAAAGAACTGAATATCGAGTGGATCGGCGCGCATTCGCCGCAAGCGAAAGGACGCGTCGAGCGTGGATTTGGCACAGCGCAAGATCGCTTAGTGAAGGGCTTGCGAGTAGCCAAGGCCAAGACGCTCGTCCAGGCCAATGCGTACCTGGAAAACGAGTTCTTGCCGTGGTGGAACCAGACGATCGGCGTCGTGCCGGCGGTGGCCGACAATGCGCATCGTCCGTTGGGCCCAGAGCATTCGCTTCCGGCCAGTCTCAGCCATGTCGAAACCCGGCAGGTCGCCAACGACTACACACTCCGTTTCGAAAACAAGCTCTATCAGGTGCAGCGCGCAGATATCCGAGCCGGCTTGCGTGGCGGCACGGTACGCGTGGAAAAACGCCTCGATGGCACGCTGGCGGTACGATTCCGGGATCGTTATCTAGCGGTGAACGAATGTTTACCTCGCCCCAAGGTGGTTCCGGTCAAAGCCAAGCCGCGTCCTCGCAAAGTAGCGCCGCGCAAAAGCGGATGGATGAAGAATTTTCGTTTGGGCAAGAACGATACCCGCGGCAAAACCTCCTTAAGGTAGGCTGGGCAAAACCAGCCCAGCCGTCTTCGCGTTCACTTTATGCAAGGCCTCCGCTCCGAAGTTTCACCAGAATAAATCCGCTTCCAAAAACAAAACCCTCGGCGGAAACCTCACTGGATTTCCTGAACCGAGGGCCTGCTGCCGTTTACTCCGGAGCCAACTCCATCGCTTCGGCCTTGCCTCTTCTCAACGGGCGCGACCCCGCCGAGAATCAATCTCACTTTAAACCTGAACTCTCCCCTGCCGCTTCAAAACCGGACATTTCTATTTGGCAGAAAATAGGACATTTCTATTTTGCGTTGACACAGAAAAAAAAATCATTTAAGCAAAGATCAGTTAATGTCGATTTACTGCTCGGCAGGGAGAGCGAACCCGATGACAGCATCACTCGTCGGGCTCTCCCACGATCCGCCGCCGCCCGCAACTACGGCCACATATTGGCGGTTGTCCCGGCCGCGATACGTGATCGGCACCGTGTAAGCCGGAGCGTCGATTTTTCCAACCCAGAGCTCTTTGCCGGAGCGCGAATCGAAGGCGCGGAACCGGCTGTCTTTGGTGGCGGCAATGAAGGTGAGCCCTGATGCGGTGGCAATACTTCCTCCCAAATTTAAAGTGCCCGTCTTATCGAAGCCTTTTGCAGCCAGTTCCTCGAAAAATCCGAGCGGTTTCTTCCAGGCGATATCACCTGTGTTCACATTTATGGCAATCAACTCGCCAAAGGGAGGGTTTTGGCATGGGATGTGGTTTGCCGGATCCCAAAAACGGGCGTATGCCCCTCCTACTTCGGCAGTTCGTACATAGGTTTCCGCGCCGGTCTGGGGATCCGTTTTTTTCGCCATATGGCCCCATTGGCCGATGTCCATCACATTGGAGAAGAGCAGGCCGAGCGACGGATTGTAGGAAACGCCGCCCCAGTTGCCCCCTCCCAGCGTGCTGGGAAACAGGAGCGCGTTGCCTTCCATCGGCAGCGGCGCAAACAGCGGGCCAATGACCATGTGGCGATCTTTGAAAAGAGTTTTGCAGACCGCCGCATGTTCGGGAGTAAGCGAATAAAGATCCTTCTCCGAGAATGTCGTGCGGGCCAGCGGTTCTGGCTTCAAAGGAAAGGGCTGCGTCGGCGACGACTCTTCACCCGGGACAACACTGCGCGGCACGACCCTTTCTTCAATTCCATAGATAGGCTTGCCGTTGCTTCTGTCGAACAGAAACAGCAGGCCCATCTTGGTGATTTGCGCCACCGCGGGAATTGTTCTGCCGCCGTGAACAATGTTTATCAGCGCCGGCGGTGCAGCTACGTCGAAGTCCCAGACATCATGATGAACCAACTGCTGGAACCAGCGAATTTTTCCTGTGGCTGCTTCGAGCGCCACCAACGAATTACCGTAAAGATTGTTTCCTGGCCGGTCTCCCCCATACATGTCGTAGGTGGGAGCGCCAATAGGAAGAAAAACCAAGCCCCTCGGCTCGTCGACGGTCATCAGTCCCCAGACGTTTGTGCCGGAGCGATTTTCCCAGCTTCCCGGTTTCCAGGTTTCATTTTGGGGCTCACCTGTGTGGGGAATGGTGTGGAACGTCCAGACCAGTTTCCCCGAATGGGCGTCCCAGCCGCGAACGTCCCCGTAAGCGCCGCGCGCCGGACCCGGTTCGCTGTTGCTTCCGCCGGTAATCACGATATCTTTATAAATCGCAGGCGGCGATGCCATAAAGAAAGGAGCATCCAGATAAGGACCGATCACCCCTTTCCGCAGGTCGATGGTTCCCTCATCCCCGAAACCGTAAGCGGGTTTTCCTGTCGTGACATCGATGGCGAGAAGTTTCCCGCGCTCGACTCCGCAAAATAGGCGGGGATGGGTCGATTTATCTCCGGCCCAATACGCTAAGCCCCGTCGCGCGACCTTAGCCGATGGGTACTTCCAAAGCAGCTCTCCGGTTTCCGGGGTCAGCGCATAGATGCCGTCGACAGCCGTCACGTACATCACGCTGTCTATCACCAGCGGCGTCGCTTCTGAACCTACTGCGTCCATATGGTAAGTCCACGCCCGCTGGAGCTTCGAAACATTAGCCGGCGTAATTTGGGTTAGCGGCGAATAGCGAGTTCCGCCCGGATCATAGCCATAGCTGGGCCACTCGTCCCGGCGAGGCACCTTCGTTGCTTTATCAAAACTCGTAGGGCCAGCGCCGTTCGGTTGGGGAGGAGAGCCCGTATTGTGCTGGTCCGATTTCGCGGGTGCGGTGGCTGCCTCCTCAGATCCGCCAGGCGATCCAAAATGTGCCGAAAGATATGTGGTCACCGCTTCAAGATCGGTGGGCGAACCCGAGGCGCCGCGAGCCACCATGTCAGCTATAATCCGCCGCCATCCGGCAACACTGCGCTTCGAGCTGATGGCGACTTCAATGCCGTGACACTGCGCGCAAATTCGCTGTGTTGCTGTTCTTCCCGGTCCCTCGGGCAGCGGGTCAGTAGCCGCGGCCGCACGCATGGGTGTCAATAACGGCCCGGCCGCCAGAAGATAAAACCAAGCGCAGCGGCCTGCTTTCCTCGATCTATTCAATAAAGGAGTCATAGATAGCCAATTTGGGTTTTGCCGCCGAGTTTCGCTCAATCAACCGTGTAGGCAGCACAATCTGTTGCGGCGGGCTACCAGGATTGGCGATGCGCTGCAGGACAAGTTCGGCAAGCCGCCTGCCGACTTGCTCCGGGTATCCCCAGACCGAGGTAAGAGACGGAGACAATGCTTCCGCTTCCGGCCTGTTGCCGAAGCCGACAATCGTGATTTCGTCAGGTACAGTCAGCCCAAAAGCCCGTGCCGCTTCAATTGCCCCATGCGCGACGCTATCGTTATAACTCATCAGCGCCGTCACCGGTTCGCTCCGGGCGAATAACGACTTTGCGGTGAGATATCCGCATTCCCGCTCGTCTTCTGAGTCGTTTTCGGCAACCTGCGGAGTAAGGCCCTGTTCTCGCATAGCGCGGCTGTAGCCTTCGAAAATGCGGGACGTCGGAAAGCGCCGGCTGCCCAGAAAACAGATCGCCCGATGGCCCAACTTCTGAAGGTACCGGGTCAACTCGTAAGCACCCATCATGTCGTCCATCCAGACCGCATCGTATTTTTCGGGCGTCCAGGAACCCATCACGTTATTCCCAAGAACCGAAAACGGCAATCCGGCCCGGGTGAGGAGTTCGAGCAGATTAACGGTGTTCATCCCGCCTACGATATAGCCGTCTACCATCCCGCGCCGTTCTTCCAAAAGCGGCAGCCGGATGTCGGCAGCGTCTGCTCGCGCATCGTAATGGAATGGATAAAACAAGATCTGGTTATAGTGCTCGGTCGCAAATTCCTGGCAGCCCATCAGCACGTGAGCGTGAAAGGGATGGAGCATCGACCGGTTGGCGAGCAAAAAGCAGAGCACCTTTGACTTGGAACTTTGCTTCCGCGTGGCGCGCAGTTTGCCGGCTGCAGCCAGTACGCGTCCGGCAACACCGGGGCTGACCGTTCCAGTTCCGTTCAGCGCCCGGGAGGCGGTCGCGATACTGACTTTGGCAATGACAGCTATTTCTCGAAGTGTGGTCTTCTCATCCATTTGCAAATCTCGAGGTGCAAAGGGGCTTAATGTTCAGGTAACAGCATCATTGCACAGTGTCCACACCAAGTTTCAGGAGCGCTGGCCAGAGACGGAAATATGCGCTACATCACTCTGAGCATTATGAAAATCTTTATTCTCATCCCTGAAAATGTTTGCAGGGTTGTTTCCTAGGGTGTAGAATTGCCCGTACGCGGTGCTGGTGCTAACTGCGAATCCCGGGTAACTGTGGGAGGCAATCGTTGAAGGTAAGAAACATTCTTCGGGCATTGATTTACGGTTCGGCCTATCTGCTTTCTGTGTCAACCCTGTTTTCACAGGCATTGAACTTCGGAAGCTTCTTGGGAACTTTAAAAGATCCCTCCGGCGCTGCTGTCCCGAATGCCACGGTGCGCGCGATTCGCGCTGAAACGAATACCTCGGCTGAGGTCACCACGGACGCTGATGGGAATTACCGGATCCTTAACGCTCAGCCCGGTACCTACAGGCTGGAATTCGAGCACGCAGGCTTTCGCAAAGAAGTCCGCGATGGAGTAAGTCTAAGCGCCGGACAATCGCTTCGCCTAGATGCGAGCTTAATTATTGGATCGGTGGGGCAAGAGGTTCAGGTCAATTCAAAGATCGCCGAGGTAGATACCAGCACGGCCAATGTAGGCAGCACCGTATACGGCTCTCAGGTACGCGAACTGGCGCTGAACACCCGCAGTTTCACCCAATTGATGACCCTGCAGCCCGGCGTCGCGTCGAGCCAGGCGCAGCAGCCCGGATTCGGTTCGAATACTTCGGTGCCCTTCTCGTTTAACGGAGCCCAGCAGAGCTCGAATAACTGGCTGGTGGATGGAAGCCGGAACATCGATACCTATAACGGAAATAACATGACGATGATCAACCTCGATGCAATTGCCGAAGTCCGTATCGAACGGAACGCTTATTCGTCTGAGTACGGCCGCAATGCAGGAGCTCAGATCAATGTCATCACCAAATCGGGCACAAATGACTTTCATGGCAGTGCCTTTGAATTCTTTCGAAACGACCTGCTGGACGCTCGCAATTTTTTTGCAAGCGGGAAGCCGGAGCGCCGCTACAACAATTTTGGCGCTACTGTTGGGGGACCGGTCAAGAAAGACAAACTGTTCTTCTTCTTGTCTAATGAATATCGCCGTATCATCCAAAATACTGGAACACGGACTGCTATTGTGCCGACCTCGGCACAGATCGGCGGAGATTTTGTTGGAGGCCGCACGATAGTAGACCCACTCGGTAGTGCCAGCTTCCTCAACAATCGAATTCCAGCCTCGCGGCTCGACCCGAATGCGGTAACGTTTCTGAACACGTACTACGCTGCGCCGACGCCTGGTTTTCAGCAGGGGGCGCTCAATTTTACAAGCTCTGAGCCTGATACAACAAATTACCGGTCTGGGCTGGGGCGTCTCGACTATAACGTCTCTCCCACCCTCAGCCTGTTTGGGCGTTATAACATCGATAGCACCCGGCTGTTTAGCCCATATGGGCTGTTCTCCTCGAATCCTATGCCTGGATCGGCCGCCTCACAACAGGCCTGGATCGCCCACACGGAAAATCTATCCAGCACTTGGACCCCAAGGCCGGACCTTGTCAACCAGTTCACCACCGCGTTCTTTCATCTTTCCATCGGCATTGGGCTGTTGCCTGGCGCGTCCCGCAGCCTGGCTCCGTCGCTGAACGTACCTCGGGTGTTCGACACGGCGACGGATTCCAGCAGCTTCATCCCCTCCATCAATCTGGGGCAAGGTTACGCAGGCATCTCGCTCGCTTGGCCGCAGAATGTTTCCGGATATACCTACGAGGCGTTCGACAATCTTACCTATGTTCTCGGTAGGCACACGCTGAAATTCGGCGGTTATCTGGCGCGAGAGAACAAGACCCAGGACAACTCTAATCCCAACAACAACGGCACCTTCGCCTTCAACGGCTCGGCGAGCGGCGATGCGTTGGCAGACATGCTCCTTGGACAGGCGTACCAATACACTGAAAACTCGGCTCACCTGAGCGGGAGTTTGCGTTATTACAATGTGGAAGCGTTCGCACAAGATCAGTGGCGAGCTACCCCAAGGCTGACACTAACCTATGGTGTGCGTTACGAGTTCTTCCAACCGGAAGAGGATCGCGCCGGCACGATTTCATATTTCGATCCCTTCCGGTTCGCTGCCTCGCAAGCTGCCCGGGTTTTGCCGAATGGCCAAATCGTGTCAGGCACGCAGAACTTCGGCAACGGCGTCGTCGTCGCATCTGACACAGCGCCATACGGGCACGCGCTTACGAATTCCCAGCGCCTGAACTTTTCGCCCCGCATCGGCTTCGCCTACACGCTTACCAGCGATAATCTCACTGTCCTGCGCGGCGGTTACGGCCGTTTTTTCGATCGTTGGTCGCAGTACGCCTCGGCAGCGCGGAACAACTATCCCTTCAATCAAAGCGTTTCCATCTTTAATACGAGTTTCAGCAATCCGGCCGAGGGTTCGCTGCGTATCTTTCCGATTGCGCTGACAAACTTTCGTTCTCCCTGGGATGTCCCTAACCTGCAAAAGTGGTCATTAGGTATCCAGAGACAATTGCCAGCGGGCATTGTTCTAGACACCAGCTATGTTGGGTCGAAAGGCACCCATCTGATCTTTTCAAGAGACATCAATCAGCCGGTAGCCAGCTCGACGGTTGCATCCGGAGCGGTGAGCCCGAACGCGGTCCGGCCCTATCCCGGCTTCGCAGCGATCAATAGCTATGAGACTAGCGGCAGCTCTTTCTATAACTCCCTGCAGGCGTCTGCAGTTAAACGTTTTTCCCGTGGCTTCTCAGTGGATGCGGCCTACACCTGGAGCAAGAGTATCGATACTGTTGCGACGCCGCTCAATTCGTATGCTTCCCAATCTGTTCAGCGAGCGACCTCCAGTTTCGATCGTACTCACGTGTTCACTATCAGCTACATCTGGGAACTTCCCTTTACCAGAGGGCTAACGGGCTTCCGCAAGAAACTCCTGGACGGATGGCAGATTTCCGGCATTACGTCGGTTCAGTCAGGAAATCCTTTGACGCCTGTCCTTACCGGTGATCGCGCTGGCACTGGCGCAACCGGTTCGCAGCGGCCCAACGTTACCGGTCCCATCAAGACGCCGAACACTCAGTTTGTCTGGTTCGATGGCAGCGCATTCTCCACTCCGGCGTTAGGAACGTTTGGCAACGCCAGCCGGTCCCTCATTCGAGGCCCTGGTTTCGCCAACACCGATCTCTCGTTCAGTAAGAGAACTGCTCTCCGGGAGAACATCTTGCTTCAATTCAGAGCAGAGTTCTTTAATATCTTTAACCATCCGCAGTGGTCGAATGTTGGGACTACTTTTGGATCGACCAGCTTCGGCCAGGTGACCAGCGCGCGCGATCCACGCATCACCCAACTCGGACTGCGATTAACATTCTAAGTTAGGCCAAATAAGGAGAGATCTTGCCACACTTATCTTCGCCCGGATCGCTGAAATCGCGCCGCCGCTTTATGGGTCAAGTCACATCCGGATTGGGAAGCGGCCTGCTGCTTACCCAGCGCCTTAAGGGAGCCAACGACCGGATCCGCCTCGGCATCATCGGCTATGGTACTCGCGGCGCTCGCATTACCGCCGATGCAATCGCCTGCCCGAACACGGAGTTCGTCGCGGTTGCCGATGTTTATACCCAACAATTGGAAAAGGCGAAGGCCCACGTTCCGGGCGTGAAAACCTACCTTGACCACAAACTGATGCTCGAAGACAAAAGCATCGATGCCGTTCTGATCGCGACTCCGCAGCATCTGCACTGCCAGCACTTCACAGATGCGATTCACGCCGGCAAACATGTCTATCAGGAAAAGACCATGGCCTTCACCGTAGATCATGCCAAGCGTATGCGCGCGGCCTATCTGCCGGTGAAAGGCAAGCAGGCGGTGCAGGTCGGGCATCAAAGCTGCTCCTTCGGGCAGGTGAGCGATGCATTGGATTTCCTTAAAGACAACAAGCTAGGCCAGATCACTGCCATCGATGCCATGATGTACCGCAACACCCCTCACGGAGAACCGCAATGGTCTAGACCGGTTACGCCCCAAATGAATCCCGAGAACATTCTTTGGAATAAGTTCCTGGGTGCCGCTCCAAAAGTGCCGTTCGATGCAAATCGCTATATCAATTGGCGCTTCTTTTGGGACTATTCGGGGGGTAACGTCTACGAAAATATGAGCCATCAGGTATCGTTCTGGTACAAGGTGATGAACCTCCAAATTCCCCAGGCAGTCACCATGACCGGAGGCCTCTACCTGTGGAAGGATGGGCGCGAGGTTCCGGACACCATGAATGTCTCCATGGAACAGCCCGAGCGGATGTTGTTCAGTTGGCTGTCGGGTTTCGGAAACGAAAGCCTTGGAATGACCGAACGGGTGCTGGGCAGCGACGGCAGTATCTTCAAAGGCATCGATAAGATCCGGTACATTCCGGAGAAAGTGAATAAGCCGGACGCGAACCCACTGACCGGGAACACGCCCACCGCGGATCGTGCCCACATGCAGAACTTTCTCGACTGCATCAGAAACGGGAAAGAGACTAACTGTCCCTTCGAACTCGGCTTTAAAGTGTCCATCGCGTGCCGGATGGCGGTGGAAAGCTACCGGCAGAAGCGCACAATGCGTTGGGACGCCGCGGCCGAGCAGATCGTCTGACGCTCGCCCGGTTTCCGCACTGCTGGTTGGCAATGAATTCAAGTATGAAAATCTACTCTCTTTTAACTCTGCTCTGTGCTGGCTTGTTGGCCGCTCACGGGTCCGCTGCGGACCTGCGTCTAGGAGTCATCGGCACCGATACGTCGCATGCCGTTGCGTTTGCGAAGGCCTTGAATAACCCCGGGGACCCTAAACATGTTTCTGGAGCCCGTATCGTCATCGCATTTAAAGGCGGGAGTCCGGATGTTGAGGATAGCAGCAGCCGCGTAGAGAAGTTTGCGAACCAACTTCGCGATCAGTTTGGTGTAAAATTCGTAAACACCATTCCCGAAATGTGCGATTCGGTCGACGGTATTCTTCTGGAAAGTCTTGACGGCCGGCGGCATCTGCCGCAGTTGAAGGAGGCGGTTACATGCGGTAAACCCATCTTTGTCGACAAGCCTTTCGCCGCGTCGTTGCAGGATGCCGAGCAAATGGCGCGCGTTGCGTCGTCTGCTGGAATACCTTGGTTTAGCGCCTCCAGCTTGCGTTTCAGCGAAATCGAGACGTTGGCGCAGAAGCCGTTGCAGGGGGCAATCGTCTGGGGCCCGGGACCTACCGAACCACATCAGCCGCTGGACTTAACGTGGTATGGAATTCACGCCGCGGAGATGCTGTACCGGCTAATGGGCGAAGGATGCGCCGAAGTCACCCGGACGGCTTCCAAAGATGCCGATGTGGTCACCTGCCGATGGAAGGATGGCCGTTTGGGAACACTGCGCGTCGATCGGCCCTATAGTAAGTTCGGCGCGGTAGTGTTTCGAACTCAGAATCAGGTGGACGTCTTACAGGACATAGACGGCGGTTACATTCCACTGGTGCGCCAAATCGTTAAGTTCATGACCACACGAAAACCGCCCGTCCCCAACAGCGAAACGCTCGAGGAGTTTCACATGCTGGATGCGGCCCAAAGAAGCAAAGAACAAGGCGGCCGTCCAGTCGCAATGTAATTGCAACGAATCTTTTTGGGCTGAGGTGCGGCGATCCCGAGCGGAATGGTTGAGGGCAATATTCGCAGCCACCCAATCCTACTCTTGACTTCGAAATGCGCCTACAACTTCGTGACTTCCGCGCCGGACATAGCAGCAGGATTGCTCATCACAACTACAATTTACCGGTTGGTGGCTACGACTGCGGCCGTCCACAGAGGCTCTTGGAATCGGCAGATGCAAGGTCTATGATGGGATACAAGTTGTTTAGATCTTGGTCCCGCGCAGAGCCCCGCTGACCGCCGTATTCATCAGGTTCTCGGCCAGCGACTGTGTCGCCGCATTCAACGCTTCAATTTTGGCATTCAGGACATGGTGATCGCCGCCGTGGTACGCGCTCTCTAATTCCCGAATGGCGGAATCGATCTTCTCCTGCCCGGGCTGGTCCAGATGCACCCAAGCATCGCTTTTCTTGGCTTTCGCCGTCGCGGAGAGAATGCTGTCGGCTTCCACTTGTGCTTCGCGAACCTGACGCTCGCGCATGTCGTCTTCGGCGCGTTCGAAAGACTCACGGATCATGGCTTCCACCTGGTCGTCCGTTAGTCCGTAGGACGGCTTCACTTCAACAGTCTGCTCTTTGCCGGTGCGGGCGTCTTTGGCGCTGACATTCAAGATGCCGTTTGCATCGATCAGGAATCGAACCTCGATCCGCGCCATTCCCGCCGGTACGGGATCGATGTCTTTCAAGTCAAAGCGGGCTAAACTGCGGCAGTCTTTAACCAGTTCGCGCTCACCTTGCAGGACGTGAATCAGCACATTCCGCTGCCCATCCACCGCGGTGGTGAATTGCTCTCCCGCGCTCGCCGGAATGGTGGAGTTGCGGTGAATGAGCTTCGAAACCACGCCTCCCATGGTCTCGATACCTAGCGAAAGCGGCGTCACGTCCAGCAGTAATTTATCTTCGACGTCGCCCGACAGAATGCCCGCCTGCACCGCTGCCCCCAGCGCCACCACTTCATCCGGATTAAGTTCAGTATGCGGCTTCGATTTGAAAAGGCGTTCGACTGCCGCGCGGACTAGCGGAATCCGGGTGGAGCCGCCGACCATCACTACTTCATCGATTTGCTCCGGACTCATCTTTGCATCGGCAAGACAGGCGCGGCAAGGCTCTAGAGTACGTTCCACCACCGGCGCAATCAAGCGTTCGAACAGCGGACGATCAATCACCCGCTCGTAACGCTGGCCGTCATGCTCCAGCAGGATCGCGGCCTCAGGAGAAAAAGAAAGCTGTTCCTTCGCGGCAATCACCGCACGGCGCAGGCGCTGCAACCCTTCGCTATCTTGCGCGAATGTGTTGCCGCTTTCCGACTGCATATCTTCCAGGGCGATGCGAAGCAGCAGATTGTCGATATCGTCGCCGCCCAAATGCGTGTCGCCATGCGTGGCCAGCACTTCGAAAATGCCATCGTGAATGCGCAGAATGGAAATGTCGAAGGTGCCGCCGCCGAAATCGTAAACGGCTACGATCCCCTCCTTGCGTTTGTCCAGTCCGTAGGCCAGAGAGGCCGCAGTCGGCTCGTTTATCAGGCGCAGCACATTCAATCCCGCCAGGCGGCCAGCATCTTTGGTTGCTTGCCGCTGCGCATCGTTGAAGTAAGCCGGAACGGTAATCACGGCATCTGCCACCGGCGCATCCAAAGCCGTTTCGGCCATCTCTTTTAACCGGCTGAGAACGGCTGCTGAGATCTCAGACGGAGTGTAAGTGCGCTCGCCTAGACGCAACTTGATCACCGATTCGCTATCTGAAGCAATGCGGAAAGGAAACAGTTTGGCTTCCTCTTTCACATCCTCCACGCCGCGCCCCATCAGGCGTTTCACCGAGTAAACGGTTCGGTCGGGCCGCGTGATCAGCAGTTGCGCCGCCTCATAGCCAGCAATCAACTGCCCGCTGTGGTCCGCCGAAACGATACTGGGAACAATCTTTGCGCCCTCCGGACCAGCAAGAATCTCCGGACCGGTCAATCCCATAACGGCCACCAGGCTGTTCGTGGTGCCAAGGTCTATCCCCACAATTTTCGATTTGCGATTCTCGCCGAAGTCGATTTGAAAGCTTCCCATAGTGACTTATAGTTTGTCTTCGGTGGTCTCCGCCACCGCAAGCGCCGGATCCAGCGCCTTGTCTACGTCGCGCAGCAGATTCTCGATGTAGCGGCGGCGATTCAGCACGCCCCGAACTTCATGCAATGCCTGGCTGGCGCCTTCCGATTCCGCTGCTGCCGCATCATACTTGCTGAATAATCTCTGCAACTCGCCGTCGATAGAACTCCGCATCTTCACAAAATTCTGCTGCGCGGATTCAAGCTGCGGCCGCGACTCTTCATCTCCGCTTTTCATCTCCTCCAGCGCCATATTCAAATCGAAAACTTCCTCCAGGAGCTCCGGCGGAACATCTTTCGAACCCTGTTCACCGATCGGAAAACCTTCTTCCGTCAACAGATATTCAGCCCGCTTTACGGGTTCGCGGAGGGTTCGGTATGAGTCATTAAGAAGGGAAGTAACATCCAGTGCTTCCGCTTGTTCGGCCGCACTCTTGCGGGAAAAGCGATCGGGATGCCACTGCTTGCTAAGTTCGTAGAAGCGCTTTTGAAGATCGGCTTCATTCAACTCCAGCTTGCGCTGAACGCCGAAAAAGTCGAAATAATTCCGTGGAGTAGAGGGCATTTAAAGCGCTGGGCTCGGGCCCATGTCCAAGTGGTAGGGATTCCGAGCCCAGGTTAACGGGATTCTTAAGCGGAAAAGGAGGTGCCGCAGCCGCAGCTTTTGGTTGCATGCGGATTTTGGAAAACAAAACCCGATTGAATGAGAGAATCTTGCCAATCGAGCGTCATTCCATCGAGAAAAACCATGCTCTTCGGATCCACAAATACACGTACGTCTTCAAAGTGGAAAACGTGATCGTGCGAACGCGGTTCGGGAGCAAACTTGAACTGATAGCTGAGACCGGAGCAGCCGCCCCCAAGCACTCCCAGGCGAAGTCCCCCGTCCACACCTTCACGCGCGAAAGCGGAACGGATTTTGGCCACCGCTTTCGGGGTGACGAACACTTGTTTGGGCTCAGTCGCTTTGGCTTCGGCTTTAGTCTCCGAACTCAACTGCATTAGTTCAGCCATTAGCCTTAGTGGACAGCGACGGCTTCTGCCTTCGCTGCAGTAGATCCGTTCTTGCTCTTGTAGTCCCCGATCGCGGCCTTAATAGCATCTTCGGCCAGAACTGAGCAGTGAATTTTAACCGGAGGCAGCGCGAGTTCGTTCACGATATCAGTGTTCTTGATTTCCAGAGCTTGGTCGACAGTTTTACCCTTCAGCCATTCGGTCGCTAACGAGGAACTGGCGATCGCGCTGCCACAACCGAAAGTCTTAAACTTTGCGTCCTCGATAACGCCGGTTTCCGGGTTCACCTTCACCTGCAGTTTCATAACGTCTCCGCACTCCGGAGCTCCCACCATCCCAGTGCCAACATCCTGGCTCTTTTTGTCGAGCGAGCCGACGTTGCGGGGGTTTTCGTAATGATCGATAACTTTGTTTGAATAAGCCATATCTATTCCTTTTCCTGTCTCAGTCGCAAGATGCCAATTGCTAGTGCGCGGCCCAGACAACCTTTGAGAGATCTACGCCCTCTTTCGCCATTTCATACAGTGGCGACAACTCTCTCAGCTTCCGCACTACGTCAATCACCTTATTACCAACATAGTCGATTTCTTCTTCAGTATTGAAACGGCCGATGCCGAACCGGATTGAAGAGTGCGCTAGATCGTCACCAGCTCCTAACGCTTTTAAAACGTAGCTGGGCTCCAGAGTGGCCGAAGTGCAGGCCGATCCGCTTGATACTGCGATATCATTAATTCCCATTAGCAGGCTCTCGCCCTCGACGTACGCGAAGCTGATATTCAGGTTGTGAGGAAGACGATGCTCCGTCGTTCCATTGATGTAAACTTCGTCCAACTCCGTCATCAGCATGTCTTTCAGCCGGTCTCGAAGAAACATCATGCGCTTCGATTCTTCAGGCATCAGCTGTTGAGACAGTTCGCACGCAGCGCCCAGCCCGACAATTCCCGGCACATTCAAAGTGCCTGAGCGCATTCCTCGTTCGTGGCCGCCGCCGTCAATTTGGGCCGTCAGCTGTACGCGCGGATTACGGCGGCGTACGTACAGCGCACCAACACCCTTCGGTCCATAGATCTTATGGGCCGTCAAAGACAGAAGATCAATGCCATCCTCGATAACGTTTACCGGGATTTTGCCAACTGCCTGAACGGCATCGGTATGGAAGAGAATACCCTTTTCCTTGGCAATCTTGCTGATCTCTTTCATGGGCTGAATCACGCCAATCTCGTTATTGGCGTACATGATCGAGATCAGAATTGTTTTGTCCGTAATCGCATCGCGCAACTGATCGAGATCGATCAGGCCGTTCTGCTGAACCGGAAGATAAGTGATTCTTGTGCCTTCTTTTTCGAGGCGTTTGCAAGTGTCGAGCACCGCCTTGTGCTCAATCGCCTGAGTAATAATGTGATTGCCGCGTTCCGAATACATCTCCGCCACGCCCTTCAGGGCGAGGTTGTTCGATTCTGTTGCTCCGCTGGTAAAAACAATCTCTTTGGGAGTAGCGCCAATCAGGTTCGCAATCTGCTTGCGAGCCTTCTCCGTACCTTCTTCCGCCTCCCAGCCGAAACTGTGGTTGCGGGAAGCGGCATTTCCAAAAAAGTCAGTGAAATAAGGCAGCATAGCCTCGATCACGCGAGGGTCCGTGCGGGTAGTAGCGTGGCTATCCAGATAGATAGGCAATTTCATAGGTGTCTTTTCCTTCCAATGTCTTAGGGCTCGGGGCTCATCGTCGCCGCGCTGGTAAGAGCCACCAGAGCCGAGTTTGGGGCGGGAGCAGTTGCCGATTCATCCTGCAACATGTCTTGGATGCTAACGCTGTCCAGAAGACGCAGAATGCCATCGTGAATCCGTCGTAGCGGCTTCCTCACGGTGCAGCGATCGGAGTGGCCGCAAACAGCATGCTCGGTAAAACAGTTCGCCAGCACAATCGGTCCGTCGATAGCGCGAATCACTTCCAGCGCCGAAATTTGACCGGGAGCCCTCGCCAGGCGGTAGCCTCCATTAGTACCCTGCTCGGAAAGCAGGAAACCGCTCCGGCCCAGCTTTTGCAATAATTTGGAAAGCAATGGCAGGGGGATACCGCACGATTCCGCTACTTCCTTGGCGCTTACGGCCGAACCTTTCTCTAGCTGGCAGATGGCAAAATGCTTGAGAGCAATCAAGCTGTAATCCGCCTTCTTTGTTAATCGAAGCATTCTGAATCAGGAGAGGAGGGAAGCTGTCCGCGCAGCCAACACGATCTTTCTTATTTATAACACTTTGACAAGCCCGTGAGTTAACTTTTAAAGCTCTTGAAATGAGACATTTGCATGGTAGCCCCAGCCTCTTCCCGGCATCTGCCTAAACGCGTTGCGGAACCCCTCAGAAACCGGCTTAACGTGATAGACTTAACAATTGTCACTCTACCCGTAAGTATCTCGCTTGATTAGGCTTTTCAGAGTTTTTATCCCAGCAAGCGTGCTGGCGCTGCTGCTGTCCGAGATACTGATCGTCTTGGCCTGCTATGTGGGCTCTCTCTTCGTCCTGAGCTCTGATCCTTTTTTCTATCTTTTCGCTGAAAATAATTATTGGAAACTGCTCGCCGTAACCGGCTGCATCGTCCTGGCGCTCTACTTCCAAGATCTGTATGCCGAACTCCGCATCACTTCCCGCATCCTTTTAGCGCAGCAGATCTGCCTGGCAGTTGGAAGCGCCTTGCTCCTGATGGCATTCCTCGGCTATCTGCAGCCGGAGTTTGTTCTGGGACGCTGGCTGATGGTGATGGGCAGCTTGTTGATCGTCATCATTCTGCCTGTCTGGCGAATCTTCTTCTGGAACTACATCATTGGAGCGTTGCGGTCGGAAAAGGTCCTCCTACTCGGGAACTCGAGCATTCTTGCCGAAGTAATCGAGTGTTTGCATAGGAAACCGGAGTTCGGCTACTCCATCCTGGGATATGTCTGCGAAGACGAGCCGTGCGATTTTCCGGTGCCCTGCCTGGGCACCCTGTCGGAGATCCAGTCTATTTGCGCGACTTACCGGCCCACCCGCATCGTGGTCGGCATGGCGGAGCGCCGGAACCGGCTTCCGGTGCATGAACTTCTCGACATCCGGTTTGGCGGAATCATCATCGAGGATGCCGCGGACACCTACGAAGTCGCCCTGCGGAGGGTCTGCAGCCGCAAGATTCAGCCCTCGCAGCTGATCTTTTCGGCCATGCTGGGTCCGCGGCCGCAGGCCCTGGCGATTCAGACCTTCTATTCGTTTCTAATCGGCATCGTCGGCATGATCGTTTGTTTCCCGTTAATGCTGTTGACCGCTGCAGCCGTCTGGGTAACTTCGCCCGGCCCAATGTTCTACCGGCAGCGGCGCGTCGGCATTAACGGCAAGACATTTACCCTGTTTAAGTTCCGCTCCATGTACGTCGATGCGGAAGCGCGCACCGGCGCGGTGTGGGCCAAAAAAGACGATCCTCGCATCACCCCGCTCGGAAAATGGCTGCGGAAGTTGCGCTTAGACGAATTGCCGCAGTTTTGGAACGTGCTGCGCGGCGATATGGTGATAGTGGGTCCGCGTCCCGAGCGCCCGGAGTTCGTGGATGTTCTGGCTCAACAAATTCCCTATTACCGGCAGCGGCTGGCCGTGAAGCCGGGCATCACCGGCTGGGCGCAGATCAATCACAAATACGGCGACACCCAATTGGACGCCATGATCAAGCTGGAGTACGACCTCTACTACATCAAACACGTAGCCCCGGCGCTCGACTTTTATATCATTTTTCACACCGTAAAGGTGATGCTGTTGAGCCGCGGAGCCCAGTAGAAATGGTTCGCGTGAAGATCGTTTCTGGAAGGTGACTCCGAAGCGATTCGGGTGCCTTGAGTGCTCCTAGTCGTTGGAGGCCGGCCCGTACCAGTGGACTGGGAAGCGGCGCGGCTATACCAACGGATTTAAGCCGAAGGCGCTGCAGACCGGGTCGGCGAGCTGGCTTTTGCAAAACGCAAAAGTGACCGCGGTGATGGCCAGTTGAGCGGATTGGAAGTCCAGCCCGTAGGTGAGTCGAGCCACCCGGTTGCTTGACGAGGCGCCAACGAGTGGCGCAACCGGCCGCTTGGGGAGATGCCGTAAGTGTTTTGGATGTGCGCTCCGACAAGCTCCGGCACGGCGGTTCGGTGATTCAAGCGTCGTTCTAATGGCCTTTTGGGGTCGATCCCAGCGGGTTCCGCCCGGTGTTGGGGTGAACGTTTCATTCAGCGAGGCCCACGTGCATGGGCGCGGCTTTTTTGAACGGTTACAGGCGCGCGGTTTATCGGGCGTGCTCTGGTAAGGCTGCCAGCGATACTACTCGTAAGTAGAGTTCCGGACTTTCGAGATGGTCCGTTAGCCCTCTTCATGGAAGATCTCTGCTTATGTATCTCCGGGCATTGGGCCCAAGTCGACCTTAAGCTTCGGGAAGACAGCGAGCCGAAGTTCAGTGTTGCCGTAAGGAATGAGATCAATCGTTTGTAACGGGCCGGTGACTTTCTTCATCAATAAGGCCGGATCGGGTAAGGGTGGTGTGAATTCCACTGCTTGGCCGTTCACAGAACTCTTAGAAAGCTCCCATCCGCTGACCTTTCGCGAGCGCACTCGGATTTTGGATGCGGGATTACTCCACGGATTCTGATGTTCTCCCGGCACCACCATGACTTCCGCTTTCGTTAGGTCGTCAGTAAGCAGCGAGTAATTCCAGTCAGCCGTCGGCTTCAGGTCCCAGGCTGGGAAAGCGTCTGTGGCGAGCTCGTCAGGGACTTTTGACCACTGCTGAGGAATCGGATATGCGTAGACCAGAGGGCCTCGTTCGACAGCGACGCCATCTTCAGGCCACCTGGAGGTTGTAACCGGCATTGGAAGGGCCAGTGTCACGGTATCGCCGGACCGCCACGTTCGATTAAGCGAAACAAAGCCGCTGGCCACCGATAGATCCTCCTGTTTTTGACCATTGATCTGAATCTTTATCTCAGAGGTCCATGCAGGAATCCGTAGATGGAGTGGAAACAGAACCGGCTCATTCGCCTGGATGGTGAAGTGTATTTCTTCTGAGTACGGATACTCCGTGATTTCCACCAAGGTGACCGGCGTCCTTCGTGGTCCTACGATCGCCTCCACTTTGGAAGGCCCGTAGAGCGTTGCCGCAATCCCGTTTGTTGCCGGGTCGGCCATCCACATGCGCGTGACGTAATTTGGCAACGCACGATTCAAGTTTGCAGGGCAGCAGACAACGATATAACCCGGAGAAGGCCGAAAAGACATACGGCGCATGTAGCCATAGTGTTCAATCGTGGCAAGGGGTGTCCCTTTCATTAATGCCAAGTGGTCTGAAGTCGATGTGCACAGAAATTGGTTCGGACTCGAATAGTATTGCAAGGCCCTCCAATCCTTTCGTATGGAACCCGGCAGCGCGTTGAAGGTAGCCCGCTCTATGCGGTCCCCGTACTCGCCGTCGCGTGTCGCCTGCAGTAGGTAGCCCCAATCCCAGCAGTAATCGATAATGTCGCAGACTTCATGCGCATCGCGTGCCGTTGTTGTGGAAAGATATTCGGACGTCGAGGGAGCGCCGTTAACCAGCATATGGAAATCGCGGATCTTGCGGTGCGCGGAAACAGAAAGGTCCAGGTATCTCTGTGTTCCCGTTGCCAGATACAAGAGGGAAGGTAGCTTGCTGATCTCCGCGTAGGACACGCCGTGCATCTTTCGCACCGGCCCGGGACTTAGCATCGCGGCCTCTGTAAAGTCCCATTCGCGGGCAGTTTTTACATTTCTTTGCTGCGCCAGCCGCCATGTTCGCTCTGCAAGTTCCAGAAGGCGCGGATTGCCGGTTTTCTTGTAGAGCCACAGCATGGGCTCGATGTTGGTCTGCTCCCGAAAGCCGTTAAAAAGGTATTCCGAGCCGAGATAATGACGGCTCATTTTTTCAACGATGTCTGTGTTCCGGGTGGAGTCGTACCAAGCCATGGCGGCGCGGAACAGAACAGTATGGGGCCACCGGTGATACTCACCCGGCGTCTTTAAAAACGCGGGCCCGAGATAGCCATCAGGTTGCGGATGGGAGAACGTGAACTGCAGCAGTTCCGTCGCCTTCGCCACCAGATCGGCATCACCCAGCAGAATGCCGCAGCGGATCGCGCCGTCGCACCAGTAAGCCCGCACTTCCCACGGCGTCCATCTAGCCTTATTTGAAGTTTCATCCGCAGTCCATGCCGTTCCCGTGAACGGAGGATAAAGTTCGGTCAGATGACCGGTAATACCCGCCGCCTGCTTCTGCATCTCAGCGAGAATCCACCCTAGCGGACGGACACTGCCGACGGGCAGTTCCTCAAAACTGTCTGGCCGCCCTGTGCTCCTGCCTGTTCCATCCGCGTCTCGTGTTCCGGTTGTGGTTTGCTTTGCCGCAAGCGAATCGGGAATAGTCGCCGATCCAGCCAGTCCTGCGGTTGCTGCTTTGAGTGCCTGCCGGCGATTCATAGTAGATTTGTCTTTCTGTAGCTGCTATCGATCTGTCGTCACTCTCTTGTGCCGTACCAACAAAAAGATTTCGTGCGAAGACTTATGTCCCCATGTTCGCAGGAGAAGAAATTCAGCCTTGCTTTCGCACATTTGTATTCCCACCGCCGCTGCTCGCGGACTGACATCCGTTTCAAGGTGTAAGTAGGGGTATCGGTGCCTCCCCCCCCGCAAATCGTTTTTACTGAGTAGACTTTTTGCGATTGCGATTACCTCGAAACTTCCGTTTTCAGAAATGGACGCAAGTCATTCCGAATGCCCGATTGTGCAAAACATTGCTGGATCGAGCGCACAAGATGGAATCTTGCTTGTTTAGCGGTTAGGGCAAACTGGCACCCGAAGGGCAGCTCACAAATGATAAAGTGGTCAGCCATGAAAGCCACCCTCGTGCTCGCCTTCACTTTCACCTCTGCTGTATTTCCGATTGCGGCTCAGAAAAATCCATCGACTATGGCGAAGGTTGCGACGGTTGACCCTCGCTTCCAGTCGTACAACGTGGAGATGGTCGAGGTAATCGGGGGCCGCTTTTGGAAGCCCTACGGCAGTAAGGCCGCGGCGCCGGAGAGCAAAGCCGGCGCTACGCCTGGCGGCATAGATCCCGCCCTGTTTGAACAAAGGAAACCGATCGACCTCTCAAATCAGCGCCTCCGTAAGCTGGCTGCTGCGTTCGGCCCGGCGTACATCCGGGTCTCTGGCACCTGGGCTAATACGGTCTATTTTCAGGACTCCGATGTGCCGGCGCCGGCCGCTCCGCCCGAGGGTTTCGGCGGGGTGCTCACCCGCGAGGAGTGGAAAGCCGTTATCGACTTCGCCAAAGCCGTTAACGGGCAGATCGTCACTTCTTTTTCCACCAGCAGCGGCACGCGCGATTCCGCCGGGACGTGGACGCCCGTCGAAGCCAAAAAATTCGCCGCCTACACACAATCCGCCGGCGGCTCCATTGCCGCGGCAGAGTTCATGAACGAACCGACCTTTCCCAGCGCTGCAGGCGTGCCCAAGGGCTACGACGCAGCCGCTTACGGCCGTGACTTTGCTGTGTTTAAGCGCTTCTTTCGCAAGGCTCTGCCAGACGCTACTTTGCTGGGCCCCGGCTCTGTCGGTGAGGGCATCAACCTTGTTCCTGTCAAGCTGCTTGCGTCCACAGAATTGCTTGAAGCTATAGGTCCCAACGCCATCGACGCCTTCTCCTATCATTTTTACGGTGCTGTCTCGGAGCGGTGCGGTGCTGCCATGGGAGGAGCGAAGGGCACCACCGATCCAGCTGCCGCCCTCTCGGAAGATTGGCTTTCGCGCTCCGGCAGAGTGGAAGCTTTTTATGCTGGATTGCGCGATAAGTTTGCGCCAGGGAAGCCGATGTGGCTTACTGAAACCGCCCAAGCCGCTTGCGGAGGCAATCGCTGGGCGGCCAGCTATCTAGACACGTTCCGCTATCTGGATCAACTCGGCCTCCTCGCCCGCCGCAATGTGAAGGTTGTTATGCACAACACGCTTGCAGCCAGCGACTATGCTCTGATCGATGAGAAGACGATGAAGCCGCGCCCCAACTATTGGGCGGCTCTCCTCTGGCATCGAACCATGGGCAACACGGTCCTGGACGCAGGTGCCGCGCCTTCCAGCGCAGTTCATCTCTATGCTCAGTGCATGGCGAACCATCCCGGCGGCGTCTCTCTGCTCGCGCTCAATCTCAGCCGCACCGAAACAAACAAATTGCGCCTCGCCGGAAAAGCAGACCGCTACACTCTCACTTCGGCGACCCTTACCAGCCCAGCTGTACAACTCAACGGAAAGGTCTTCATCTCTCCGCTACTGGTGACGTTCCCGCGTTTTCAGGTGTCGCGGCTCCTGAAGGCGAACTCCAACTACCCGCCGCCAGCATCACCTTCCTTGCCATGGCTGGAGCAAATAACAAAGCTTGCCAGTGAAAGGTCTTAATTGGCTTTGCGAAACGCTTCCACGGCCTTCCGATGTTCCGCCAGCGTGGCCGACGTTTCGCTCTTCCCATTCGTCGTTAAGATCGACTCGCCGCGTCAAAGTGACATAGGCAAATGATCATTCTGTTCGAGACACATTTTCAAGCCCTACGGCAGCAAGGCCACGGCGCCAGAGACTCACGCGGACACGCTTGCGAATGAATATTAAAGGGGAAGAGAGTGCCAATGCGACCTAACCCCTGAAATATATTTGATGGGGAGAACTTCGATCATGCTTGATTGGTCACAATGCCCAGCCGTGGAAAGTATTCCAGGAAGAGTTTCCGGGGCATGGGTCTTGAAAGATACCCGGATGCCGGTAGCTACAGTCTTTAAAAATTTGGAAGCCAAAGCTACAGTTGGCGAGGTGGCCGAGTGGTTTCATCTCACACCAGAGCAGATTCGAAGTGTTCTGGACTTTGCCGCGCGTAGTCTCGATGCACCGCAACCGGCAGGCCGCTGAATGCTTGTTCTTTTCGATCATGGCGTTCCGGCCCCGCTCTACCGTTCATTCACGGCCATCGCATCAGGGAGGCCCGCTTGGAAGGATAGGACCGCTTAAAAAATGGCGAACTCTTGAATGCTGCCGAGAATGCCGGGTTCGAGGTGCTGGTTACATCAGACAAGAATATGCTGTATCAGCAGAATTTTTCAGAGCGCAAAATAGCTTTGATCGTTTTAGGAAATGCACAATGGCCCGTATTACGTCACCATGTGGAGCTTGTACAGAAAGCGATTGATTCGGCCGCTGCCGGCAGCTATTCCGAGGTAAATATTCCCAGACTATAAACCACATGAAATCCCCGCCAATGCTGTCATGAATTTCCGAACTGCTGTTAACCCCAATCAAAGCCCTGCCGAAGAAAGGCCGGCGACGACGGAGGAAATTACGCGGCTCAACGTTGAAAAAGCAGAGCGCTATACCCTTACCTCAGCCGACATTAGGAGCCCCGAGCCATCTTCAGGTGTCGCGGCTCCTGAAGGCGAACTCCAACTACCCGCCGCCAGCATCACCTTCCTCACGATGGGTGGAGCAAATAATAAAGCTTGTCAGTGAAAGGTCTTATAATTAGCTTTACGAAACGCTTCCACGGCCTTCAGATGTTCCGCCAGCGTCGCCGAGAACTGATGGGAGCCCTTGCCGATTGAAAAGTGAATAGGCGGCCGCTGCGTTTGCGCTCGCCCACAGATATTCCGCCATCGCCGGCTTCCGCTCCCCGATCGATAAGATTCGCGAACTTGTTGCTAAAAATGTGTCGTGCCTTCCTGTTAAACAAGTTGTCAAATCTGTTGATTCAAATCGCGTGACAGTTCAGGATCTGTGATAGACGAAAGAACATGCGCAAGTGCTCGGTATGATCCATCTTCAAATCGTCGCGGGACGCTCGTACTTCCAATTCCAGTGAGCCGACTCGACGTCCAAAATTGGCAGAATTTACCGGCGACTTGTGCGATCTTCCAGCATCGAGAGTAACGATGGCACGTCAGATCCGAGCTTGAGGTGAGTGGCATAGAGTTGCCTTCCAAAAGCTCTCAAGAAGTCTTCCGTGACGTCGGAGAACTGATCTTTTTTTCCTTTTTGCGCGACATAGTTCCGAAATTCGTCGTAGTAGTCGCTATTTGCCTTGAGCGACTCGATCAACGTTTTGATCCAAAGATAGGTAGACACGATGCTTTCACGAAGCAAGACGTTGGGGATGCTGCCCAGCTTGGAGGCATTTGCGTTGTACACGGTGATTAGATCGTGACTGATCGGAACTCGGGCGTAAAGAGCTCTAGTGGGATCTGATAGTTTGTCTAGCTCAGGTCCCACCGTTACGTTGTATCGTTCCCACAAACTCTTTAATTCCGTGTGAAGCGAGGAGAGCAGGTTTTGGATCTCTTCTTTTTTCCGACGCCTTCTGCTTCTCTCGGAAACCCGATGAGCGAGCCAAACACCAAAGAGTGGAATACTACCGCCAATCATGCCGCCAATAATTGAAGCCCGCAGAGTTTCCGACATGTGGCTCAAGAAGTAGAGCAAAGAGTGAAGCAACTGCGTCATCTTAAATTCAAAGCAACACTATGTTAGTCCAGCCCTTAATAATTTGCGTGTCTTCTACGGGAGTTGGGTGCCGACGGCCGCTTTTGTTCTCGTTCCGCTTGTATGCTACTTCGCGCTCTATCGTAGACCAATTTCGGGAGATGCAAGAGAGGGGGAGATCGCAGTAATGTCTCTTGCCCCGGCATACATATCTAATTTGTGGTTCACGCTGTCCATGGACGTCGGTTGCAATGTCTTATCTCGTTCCGTTCCCGCGTTCCGCGAATGGGTAACGGTCATTTTCGCTTTTCTAGCGTTGATCGTCATTCACTACTTTTTGGTGGGCTCCCGGAGCATTGCCGAGCATGATTCTTAAAAAGCTTGGTGTCGGAGGCGACATTCCAGTGACGATCGTTCTCAAGCAAAAGGTGTCCAGCAACACAGAACTCGCCTCAACCTACTTCAATGCGGATGAAGGATGGCTTCTGCGCGTGTCTGGCTGTCTGATACTCCAATTCGGCGAAGTCATAATTCTCCGGCCCTTGCGGCCCTCTGAATCTGTAAAGGATTGCGTGTTGAGAATGCGAGGGAGCTCGGAATCACCTCCAAAACCGCTGTCCCAAGTCATACAGATCGCATCTTCCGATGTGCTGGAAGTCAGGCCATTTGAAAGTAGTCCCGCGCAGTCAAAGTAGATACTTGTTACTCGGACGCGCCGCTTTTTCAATTAGCTTTGCGAAACGCTTCCACGGCTTTTAGATGTTCCGCCAGCGTGGCCGAGAACTGGTGGGAGCCCTTGCCGTTTACTTTCCTGACGAAATACAGATAACTCGTATCAGCCGGCTGTAACGCCGCTCGGATAGACGTCAGTCCCGGATTGGAGATCGGTCCCGGAGGCAGTCCGGTGTGGCTGTAGGTGTTGTATGGGCTGCTGCTGGCCAAATCCGATTTGTATATCGTGCCGCGATAGCGATTCTGCAGCAAAGCTGCGTACACCACCGTAGGATCGCATTGCAGCGCCATGCCGTTCTTAAGCCGGTTGGCGAAGACTGCCGCTACTAAGGGCCGTTCCGCAGGTACGGCGCTCTCGCGTTCCACCAATGACGCCAGAGTAATCACGTGGTGAATGTCTCCGCTCGGCATCCCCTGAACGGCGGTCTTCCATTGCTTTCGAAACTCGCCAGTCATCAGATTGCACAGCTGCACGGCTGTGGTTTTGTGGGTCACCCGGTAAGTGGAAGGGAAGAGATATCCTTCCAGCGACGGCGCCTGCGGATCGAGATCGTGAATGCTCTTCGCATCGCCCGATGCAGTCAAGAATTGATCCGGCTTCACAGTATCGCCCTGCTTCAGGAGATTCGCGATGTCGAATCGATTGCTCCCTTCGGGAACCGTGAAATCTTCGTAGAACGTGTCGCCTCGCCTGATTCTGTCGAAGACCTCCAGGGGCGACTGCGCCGGGCCGAACCGGTACTCTCCGGCTTGCAATTTGGCGCGCGGATGCAGGGCGCGAACCGCTAGAAAAACCCACGGCGAACTTACCACGTCATGGCTGGCCAGATCGTTGGCAATGGCTCGCGAAGACATGCCCCGCTTGAACTCGATGAAGGTCTCCGGTCTGGAACTCTGGTAGACGCCCAGGTAGGCGAACCAGCCGAAGCCGGCGAGCACGATGGCAAGCAGCACCAGCACCACAAGCGAACGAGCTAAGAATTTAATCACGAAGGTGTTCGTCCTCCCCGGCAGCCTCGAGCACTTCCAGGTCAGCAGCCTGCGCTTCCTGGAACGCCAGATAGCTTTCCAGCAGCAGTGTGGCCGCCAGGCGATCCACGTTGCCCGTCTGGCGTCCAGTCGACGTGCCGTCCGAACGCAGGCGGCGCTCGGCCTCGGCCGACGTCAGGCGCTCGTCCCAGAACGTGACGGGAAGATCGAGGTGCTTCGAAAGCCGGGCCGCGAACTCCGCCGTGTAGGCGCTTTGGCGGCTCTCGTCACCGCTCATGTGAAGCGGCCGCCCAATCAGCAGCAGCTTGACTTCCCGTTCCCCGGCCATGTTCCGGAGTGCGTCCAGGTCGTCGCGAATGCGTCCGCGATGCAAGGTAGGCAAGCCCTGCGCCGTGATGCCGAGGGGATCGGAAACCGCCAGGCCAATCCGTTTTTTCCCAACATCCAGAGCAAGAATACGGCCCAGTCCCTTCAAAGGATCTCTCGATGCCGCTGACGCTTCCACGTTTGGATTATAAAGTGCCCCAGATGTACCATCGGCGCAGCTCAGAAAACCACTTCGCATGCTAGAGTACATTTACTTGGGCCGCTCTTAAACCTTGGCACTCTTTACCCCGCCCATTCCATCACCGGTCAAGCTGTTCGGTGTCCGCACGTCGATTGTCGCTTTGGCGTCGCTGGTAGTTCTGCTCTATTACGGGCGGGACTTTTTCGTCACTCTTATCGTTTCCGCGGTGTTCGCTCTTATCCTCGATCCGCTGGTGGTTCTGGTGATGAAACTTTCGCTGCCTCGCCCCGCCGCCACTGCGATTGTCTTGGGATTCGCCTGTTTAGCAATTGCCCTGGTTGCGTCCGTAGCTTGGATGCAAGCGCGCCGCCTGACCCTGGACTTACCCACCTACACTTCGCGAATGACTGAGTTATGGGATAAGACCAGCGAACAACTCGAGGGGCTTGAACAGAGCGCCATCGCGATGGTGGTTCCTCAGCTGCTGCGCGAGCAGGGCGAGCAGATTCAGCAGAAGCCGCAGCTGGCGATGCAGGCCAGAAAGCGGCGGAATGCCCGCGCCAAGCCAGTAATGATGCCGGCAGCGGCTCCACCGGCGATTCAGGAAGTCCGGATTCATGCCGATCCCAAGCCATTGCTGGTCAAGCTTTACAGCTACTCGTCGCGCTACTTTCACTTTCTGTTTCTCACGTCCTTCGTGCCCTTTCTGGTCTACTTCATGCTGAGCTGGCGGGACCACGTGGGCAAGAGCTTTATGCGCATGTTCCAGGGACATGCCCGCTATGTTGTCGGTAAAAGCTGGACAGGAATCGGTCATTCCACACGCGCCTATGTGCTTGGTAATTTCGTTCTGTGGGTGCTGCTGAGCAGCATCAGCGCCATTGCATTCTTCTTTCTAGGCGTTCCGTATTGGGCGCTGGCTGGTTTTGCGAGCGCGTTTTTCAGCCTGGTGCCTTATGCAGGCTTGCCGCTCTCGATTCTGCCGCCCGTCCTAGCTGCCATCGCGGTGCCGAATAAGTTCAAAATCGTCTTAGCCATCGTTTTGCTGACAGCAGCTTTGCACCTCCTCGCGATGAACGTGCTCTACGCCAAGATCGTCGGCCGCCGAGTCCGGTTGAATCCGTTGGTGGTGACCATTGCGCTGCTGTTTTGGGGACTGATCTGGGGCGGCATCGGCCTGGTGCTGGCCATTCCCATCATGGCCGGCATCAAGACCGTTTGCGACAACGTGGAGTCTTTAGAGCCTTACGGACGCCTGCTGGGCGATTGAATCAATCGTGATATCGAGCATTGCACCGGGCTGCAGACCCTCGCCGCGCAAGTAAGCGAAGCCTGCTACCTGGTTCAACGCGGGGGAGAATACCGCGGACGTAAGTTCGCCCACCTCTTTGCCGCTGACCGAGAGTTTCGATCCCGCGCCGGGAGCCTCCGTGCCCTGAATCGCGATCGCGGTCAGCAGACGATGCACCTGTCCTCGCGAACGCACGCGCTCGACAATCTCCTGGCCGATGTAGCAGCCTTTGCTGAAGTGAACCGCTTGCAGTTGCTGCGTCTCCTGAACCAGATAGCGTTCCGAGATATCTTCTCCGAAACGCGGCCGTTTGTTTTCCATGCGTACCGTGCGTGCTGCTTCCGCATCGGCCTCCGGAAGCTCCAGATCGCGAAGTTGCTGCCATACGCGGTCGCGCTCAGTTGCCGGAAGGAACAGCCGCAAGCCTTCGCTGCCCGAGGCCGCCACCCGCGCCACGAAGCCGGTCTGGAATCCAGCGGTGCTTTCCGCCTCCGGTGGTATAGGACAGTCGATTTTGCCGGCAAATTCGAGACTTTGCGGCCCCTCGATTCCGAGTGCCATCCAGCTTTCCGTGCAGTCTTCCAGCGTTATATCGTCGGCGATGATGTATTTGTCCAAATGCTCGAACAGCTTCTTGGCCGTCTCGGGCTCGGTGTCCAGCCAGAACTCTTCGCCGCGATTGTAGGTGTATGCGTCAGCTAGTATGCGGCCCTGCGCGGTGAGGAAAAAAGCGTAGAGCCCCGCGCCGGGAGCCAGGCGGGCGATATCGTTCGTGCTCATGGCATGCAGGAAGCGTACCCGGTCCTCACCCGTGATCCGGAGCTTGCCGCGCTGCGACAGATCGATAAATGCGGCTCGCGTCCGCAATGCTTCGTACCCGTTCATGGTTCTTCGATGATTCCCGGCTCCTATAAGCCGCGTTGCGATAGCGACCGCAGATAAGCCGAGATCAGGACAATGCAAAAACCGGAGATCATCAGGCTAATCAGCCGTCTCTTGGATTTGCCGATAGCGCTAGCGTCGCGGTAAGCCGACGTCGACCACAGGATCGCGGTAGCCACGACATGCAGCACCAGCAGGAACTTTATGCCAAACCACATCTGGTAAGCCGAGGTGTGCCGGGGACCGGAATAAGTGAAGTAGTTATAGAAGCCGGAAATTACAATCAAGCTCAGTAGCGTCCAAAGAGTCGTCCGAAAACGCCGTTGGCTCTCGCTGGCGAGGCGCAGGCGCACATCATCTCCCAGTGATTCCAGCGCCGGTACCAGCACCTGCCGGGAGTAAGCGATGCCGCCTAACAGTAGAATGACTGACCCGATGTGGAGAAACCGGGCCACGACGTGAAGAAAGATGTCGGCGGTCACGTTAGCGGACGTTCACCAGCGGCTCTTTGCTCGATTCGGCGAGGACCGCGGCAGCATCGGATTCCGTGAACTCCTGGGTCTTCGCCGAATGATTCATAGAACAGAACTTCGGCCCGCACATGGAACAAAACGCCGCATCCTTGAAGCCTTCTTCTGGCAACGTTTCGTCGTGCATCGCTTCTGCTGTTTCGGGGTCGAGAGACAAAGCGAACTGCTTGCGCCAATCGAAGTTGAAGCGCGCGCGCGAAAGTTCGTCATCCCGGTCGCGAGCACCTTTCCTATGGCGCGCTACATCTGCCGCATGGGCGGCAATCTTGTAAGCGATGATGCCCTGCTTTACGTCTTCGCGATTGGGAAGACCTAGATGCTCTTTGGGTGTGACATAGCAGAGCATGGATGCACCGTGCCAGCCGATCATCGCAGCGCCAATGGCCGATGTGATGTGGTCATAACCCGGAGCAATGTCGGTTACCAGCGGGCCCAGCGTATAAAACGGAGCTTCGTGGCACAGCTCGTTTTCTTTTTCCACTTGCAGCGCGATCTGATCGAGCGGAATGTGTCCCGGGCCTTCGATCATCACCTGCACATCGTGTTCCCAAGCTTTCTTCGTTAACTCGCCCAATGTCTTCAACTCCGCAAATTGGGCTGCGTCGCTCGCGTCCGCCAGGCAGCCGGGCCGCAATCCATCGCCCAGAGAAAAACTGACGTCGTGCTTCTGAAAGATTTTGCAGATGGCGTCGTAGTGTTCGTAGAGAAAGTTTTGCCTATGGTTCTTTACCATCCATTCGGCAAGAATCGCGCCGCCGCGGCTGACAATGCCGGTGATGCGGTTGCGGGTCAGTGGCACATACTGCACCAGCACCCCGGCATGAATGGTCATGTAATCGACGCCCTGCTCGGCCTGTTCTTCGATCACTTCCAGCATCACGTTGATGTTCAGGTCTTCCACGCGTCGCACGCGATTCAGCGCCTCGTAAATAGGAACGGTGCCGATAGGAACAGGAGAGGCGTCGATGATCGCCTGCCGGATGCGCGGAATGTCCCCGCCGGTGGACAGGTCCATCACCGTATCCGCGCCGAATTTGACGGCATAACCCAGCTTGTCCAGTTCTTCCGAGATATTCGAAGTGGTGGAGGAGTTGCCGATATTGGCATTGATCTTGCAGGATGAAGCCACCCCGATAGCCATCGGTTCCAGGCTGTGGTGGTGCAGGTTGGCGGGAATGATCATGCGCCCACGCCCCACTTCGTCACGGATCAGCTCAGGAGCCAGCCCTTCCCGATTGGCCACATAACGCATTTCGCCGGTAATCTGGCCTTGGCGAGCGTAATAAATTTGCGTGCGTACCGGATCGGCTGAACGGTCTCGAATCCACTGGTCTCGAAGCATGCTTCGATTATACGGAGCGACTGTAGTAGGTCGGGTAACGGCGAGATTCTTCCACCCCTTGCGGTATCTAAATCCGGGATACTCTAAATGCCTCGTGGCGGCTTCACGGTCGTAAACGGACAGTTACGATATCACCCAAGGCACTATCAGCAAAGAGATCTCCCGGCACCTTACGTACCAAGGAAGAAGACGCTAACGGTCTCATCGATGAGACCTTGAGCAAGCCCTCGGCGCCATTGACGAACCTCCAGAGGTGCGTCTTGAGAATCGGCCCGGCTGGCGAGAGAAATTCCGCATCTCTCGGTGGCAGTGGGCGGAAGGAAACGTAGTATCAACCGACGAGGTTCGTAGATGGAAGAACGGGCAGCAAGAGTAGTCTGGTCAGAACAGGCTTTCGGCGATCTTCAACACCTGCTCAGGCGTATGATCATCTGCCACTTGCAGATCTACTAAACTAATGAGCATCCTGATCAGAACCTTGCAATCCTAAGGAAGTGATTAAAACAGCGGCAATTCAAACGCCTGAGGCAGTACTTAGACAACGATATGCACATCCCAATCACGCCAGCGCGAAGCCCAGAAACTCCCAATTACCGGCAGATGCAGGCGCATCTAGAAAGAGAACTGGGATTTCTGAAAACCCCGAGCAGCAAGAACATTTCACAACACGATGCCAGTCCTCGCGTGAAAAGGATGGATCTGGACATGCCCAACCCCGTCAAAACGGCTTAATCCTCGGCTCCGGTATCGGAGCCCTCCGGCCCCACCGCGTCTACCGGTAAAGCCGCACGATTTTTGCGCGAGCATGTCGCGTCCCCGGCGGCCAAGATCCTGCGCGGCGTCAAAGTACCGTCGACAGGTTGGTTCATCTGGCCGCGCCTCGCGTGACCGCCGCCTTGCTCGACACCATCTACCGAATGAAGGGCGGCCGCTATGTCGTCCCAGTGCCTGCTTAACGCCAAGTTGCATCAGTGATCTTAGCGCGTCGACAAATGAGCCGCGTCGAGATGGTCAATTTCATCGACCGCAATACGTCGGCAAAAGGTCTCGATTGCCGGGCTGTCCTCTAAGCTCAACTTGGCGATTGTTGGATGTATCCAAACCCAATGCCGTATAAAATCACCTCGTCAGCCCGGGCTGCGCTGCTGCTTGGGACGCCGAGATTACTCGAGACCCGAGGATAGGTTTGCCCCCAGCTCTTGCGAGAGCGTCAGCATTCGCCTGCGCGTTCAAGCCAGCTATGCCGCATCCGGACGTCTTCGCGACCGCCGGTCGAAGGCCGGAGACAACAGTTTTCCGCCGGTGCGAATGCCTACCTCGGCGGCGGCAATGCGCTCTTCAACCCAATCTTCCGGCAATCCCGTCTGCTGCGAAATGTCCCGCAGCGATGCCCCTTGCCGGTGTTCCGCATACAAACGGAAAGGCAGATACTCGTCGTAGAGTAGGCTCCAAAGTTCATCGGCCGACATAACTGCTAATAAAGTGGCCGAACCTCTGGCAGTCTCTCTTGCCGCCTTTATGCGGCGGAAAATTCTTAAGCGGTATGCGCTGATTTTACATACTTACCGCTATGCGGCAGCACATAGTGGTCGAACTCACGCGCAAGCCTGCCGATCTGGCCGGGAACCTCGTCGCCGCACATCGGCAACCCATGCCCCGCAGCAATTGTTCGAGGCCTGAGATCGGCCAAAGCCCTGACGGAAGACCGTGCCGCATCCCAATCCGGCGTGTAGTACGACGGTGGTCCGTGCAATTCGGGCGTCTGTTTCGCAACTGCCAGGAACGACTCCTGACGGGTCGTAGTAATCGCATCTCCCGCGATCAACACCCGGTCCTTCTCGCGAAACAGCGAGATGTGACCTGGAGCATGGCCGGGAGTGTGCAGATACCGCCACTCCGCCAGCGTCGGAATTGTTCCGTCCGAAGGAAGCTCTTGAACACGCCCTTTCAGATCGGCCGATGCGCGGGGAAACAGCGGTGACATCGCAGCCATCAGTCCGCCGCCTACGCCCGGATCGGGCGGCGGATATTTCTGATGGCCGGTCAGAAATGGGAACTCATCCGAGTGTGCATATACCGGCACTTTCCAGTCATCGGCCAGGGTCTTTACCGTTCCCACATGATCGAAATGCCCATGCGTGAGCACAATTGCGTCGGGCTTGGCGCCTTTGCCGAACAGGCCCTCGGCCCAGTGTTTAATCTTGCCTGCCGAAAAGGGAATTCCCGTGTCGACTAGCGTCCAACCGCGTCCCGATTCATTGGCCACGGCGAAAACATTTACGAATAATAGGCGAACGCCTTTCACCCCGGGTGCGATGTCATTCATCTGCATGACCTCGTACGAGGGTAGGTGGATTGCATCCATAAGGAAACCTCCGGTTCATAGACGCTTCGCTAGCAAAAAACGACTACATTCGGCGATGATCGGAGTCAAGCGAAATCATCATTTTCCGAGGTGATGTTCCCGGGGTTGTGACGCCCAGCATGGAAATATCTCAGACCACTCAGAGTTCGGGTTCTTGCGCTTCCGCCAAATAGAACCCGACCCGGTCTGTAGTCCACGTCGCTACGCCACATCCGAAGAAATCGGTGTCCTCTGTCCAGATCGAGCAGCCCAGCACTAACGCCGAAGCTAAAATCGGCCAATCATCTTCGTCGCGGCGATCGATCCGCTGGCGGGCGAGGGCTTCAAAGGGAGAATAAGTCTCAGCTTCGACGACCTTCACCAACCGGGCCACCATCTCCAAGGTTGTAAGCGCGGGACCTACTGGCATCTGACGGCGCTCGAGAATCTCGGGAAGAGCTGCCCGAGCCTCCTGGAAAGCGGTGTCGGGTGCAAAAAACTCTACTCGCGCTGCATATTGACGGAGCAGCAGGAGGACACGAAATCCTAAAACCGCCCGAATTAGGATGTTTGCGTCCAGCACCAGCACGATCAGCTCCGTTGCGTCCGCCGATGGCGGCGCAGCTTTTTGAAATCCTCCATCAACTCGTCCTCAGTCGTCCCCGCCTCCGCAATCAACTCTTGCATCTTCTTGCCGGCGATTCGAAGAGCTTCCAGATCGGCCTGACTCGGTTTAAGCTTAGTCGGTACATAGATGCCGATCGTCGCCCCGTGACGTGTAATCGAAATGGGAGTTTTCGATTCCAGATAGTCGGACAAGTTCTCGCGAAACTCTCGAACGCCCACCCTGTTGCTCTGCATGGTACTCCCTCCGTTGCGTACACAATGATCACACACCTTGCCTGCCGGTGACTGACGTGATATGGTCTCCTTGGAGCTCTACGACTAACAGAATGGATCTCGATACTCGCAATCCTGAAGCCAAGCGGCTGGCTCTGAAAGCTATCAAAACGGGAACCAAAGTTGTCACAGAAGCGTTACCGGATAATCAGCAGTCCGGTGTGCCCGGAGAATTGCAGGAGATCGCCGAGCATTGTGCGAATCTCCGTGTGTTGGACAGCCGGGCGGAGGACGAAATTTTGGGTTACGACGAATTTGGCCTGCCTGGCTGACAATCAAGAGCTTTGTGCGGGCGATTTACCGGAACGGCCCGCTCCAGCGCAAACCCAGACGCCATTGACGCGGTCCGCCGGTGTTCGGATTCGGAGTCAGAGCCACCAGATACGAACGGTCGAGCAAGTTGTCGATGGCGGCCGTGAATGACAGACTTTCGGTCAATTGCTGTTGAGCCGTGAATTGCAGTGCCGCGAAGCCGGGCAGCAGGAACCGGTTGATATCGTCGTCAAACTGCAGACCCAGTGCCCGCATGCCGCCCGAGAGCGTCGTTTGCTTTGCGCGGAAACTCACTTGAGCGGTTCCCTGCTGTTTTGGAACCTGTGAAATGCGAAAGCCGCTGCTCAGCCGGGCATCGGCATAAAGGTAACCCGCTTCCGCCCACCAGTGCGTCCAGCGATGTAGAACGCTAGCTTCAACGCCTCGCGATAAGCCATCGGAAAGATTCGTCCTCTGCCGCAGAATCAGCGTCGGCGAAATGCTTAGTGTTGTATTCGTAATCAGCGCCGATAGATCATTGCGGAACAGCGTCAGCGAGATCCTGGTGGACGGCTTGCTCCAGTCGAACCCAGCTTCCACCCCGGTCAGCCCTTCCGGATTCAAGCCTGCATTTGCCATCGTCAGCGCATTGCCCACGCGGAAATTGCGATACAGCTCGTTCAGCGTGGGAGCCCGGAAGGTTCGATAACCCGAAGCGCGGAACCGGAAGTTGCCAGCTCCCACCGAGGCCCCGGCATTGGGACTGACAAACGTTCCGCCCCGCACGCCAGTGTATTGATGCCTGATACCGCCGAATAAATGGACCCGCCCTAAGTCGATATCACCCTGCCCGAACAGTCCGTGCTGCAGAAGAGTGCCGCCGCCCGGGGTGACACGTCCGGTTGCATACGAGTAATCGAAACTGGTGCCGTGGACGTCGTTCACGTCGGCGCCGATGATGCTGGTCCAGCGCTTCTTCTTGATCGCGCCCCCATGCTGCCAGTAGGCCGCTCCGCTGTAGTTCTGGCTGGGAACATGTTGATCGGCGGTCAAGCGTTCCGCGTTGCGATCCTCTGATACAGCGGCGAACGTACTGTTGTAGCGCTCCCGGGTATGGAACAGCAGCACCGAAATCTGATCGTTTTTCCAGGTGTGATTGTAGTTCAGACCCGCGGTCCCAAGCCCGGTCGAGTTGCGCGTCAACTGCGTTCCGTTGTGGCGTTCTTCGGCCAGCACATCAAAGTGAAACGACAGGCGGTTAGCTTCTCCCAGAAAATCGAGATGCGTGTCGCCTGTGCCAAAACGCAGATTGGCCCGCGTGTCGGCCGTTCCCCGATTCTCCTCGGGAACGATGTAATAGCCATCCGTGGTGAAAGCCCGCGAGTGAACCGTCAGGCCCCATTTGCCCCAGGTATTTGAATAAGCGGCGGACAGATCCACCGTGCCTAGATTGCCGCCCACGGCGTCCGCGAATAGGTGTTCGCGCTCGGGCCTGGGAGTGAACAGCGAGATGCTGCCGCCCAGCGCCCGATCTCCAAAGACGGCTGTCGTGCCGCCGCGATCGATCTCCACGCGCTCGATAAAATTCGGATCGATTCTGGTCCAGTAAACCCAACCCCCGAAAGGATCGTTCAGCGGAATGCTGTCCCAAAGAATCAGCGTCCTGCTGGCGCCTGATGAACCGGTGGCGCGCAGCGAAACGCCTTGCGTCGTGGGGTTCGCCACCAGGCTTGAACTTCTCCGGAACAAACTGAAGCCGGGAACTTGGCGCAGCCGGTCGTCCAGGTTGACGCCGGGAATCGTCTGCAGTTGTTGCTGCGTCAGCACAGTAATGGCCGCCGGAGTTTCGGTTATGATCGACCCGTTCACCGTGACGGTGGTCTTCACCGGCGGTGGCGTGGGGGCTTGCTGATCCTGCGGTGTGGCACTCTGCGCATAAGCGCATATTCCACCAACCGCGAACACAACGCACCAGACCGGCCTGTAAGCGAAACAAAGCGAAGGTAACAAGATGACTTGCTCTAGTACAACACGCCATCCCAACCTGCCAAGGGAACATTGGCGTCCGGCGACCCGTATTCTGATGTTGGATGTCCACCGAGTATGCAATCGAGGCTTCGCAGCTTACCAAGGTCTACCGATCGAAATTCCGGGGCCGCGAAATCATCGCTGTCTCAGAGCTTTCCCTCCGCGTTCCGGCGGGCATAAAGTTCGGCCTGCTGGGCCCGAACGGAGCAGGGAAGACCACCTTCGTCAAAATGCTGCTGTCGGCGGTTCATCCCACTTCCGGTTCGGCTCGTCTGTTCGGCCGCGATGCGAGCGTGCCCGAAGCACGGCGGCCCATCGGATACCTGCCCGAAAATCATCGTTTTCCCACCTATCTCACCGGCCAGGGAATGCTCGATTTCTATGGAGCGCTTTCCGGTTTGGACGGCCGCACCCGCCGCTCCCGGATCCCGGAGATGCTGAACCTGGTCGGCTTAGAGGATTGGGGAGACGTCCGCATCAAAAAGTATTCCAAAGGCATGCTGCAGCGGCTTGGTTTGGCGCAAGCGCTTATCCATCGCCCGCGGTTGCTGATACTCGATGAGCCCACCGACGGAGTCGATCCCGTAGGACGCCGCGAGATCCGTGACATTTTGAACCGCCTGACCGGCACGGGCGTTACGGTGTTTATCAACTCTCATCTACTCTCTGAAGTGGAGTCTTTCTGCGAGTACGTCGCTATTCTCCACAAAGGCAGGCTGGCTCTCGAAGGAAAGATCAGCTTGTTGACCGCCGAGGGTGGCTATACCGTAATTGCTTCGCCGGTTCCCCAGGAGGCTGCCGCAAAGCTCGCTCACCTGGGAGCTGCGCTCTCGCCTCATGCTTCCGGCGTTGAGATCCGGAGCGCCTCGCGCGAAAACGCAAATCTCTGCATCGATATCCTCCGGTCGGCTGGAAGCGAAATCGAGTCTGTGCGCAGCTCCGCCAGCAGCCTCGAAGATGTTTTTATCCGCGTTACATCGGCCGCGCACTTGAAAGAGAAGGCTGCGGCATGAGCGTGCTCCTCGCACTGATCGCTGATACCTTCCAGGAGGCGCGCGCGCGATGGCTTTTCTGGGGACTCTTCGGCCTCTCCACTCTGCTGATACTGCTGTTCCTGTTTGTGATGAAGATCGATCTGGTGGAAGGCGCCATCTCTTTCATGGGAATCGAATCCACTACCCGCCGCATCAACATTCATCACTTCGTAACCGCATCGTACGCCTGGATCTCGGTGTTCCTGTATGTCTGGGGAACTTTCCTGGCCATCTTCGCTTCGTCCGGACTCATCCCCAGCGTCCTCGAGCCGGGCCGCATTTCGCTCCTACTGGCAAAGCCCGTCAAGCGATCCACTTTGCTCCTGGGGCGCTATGCCGGTAATGTGCTGATTGTCGCGGCTAACCATATCTATCTCGTCTGCAGCATCTGGCTCATTATCGGCTTGAAGACCGACATTTGGCTCCCTCGTTTTCTGCTCTCCATCGCCAGTAGTCTGTTCATCTTTGCGGTGCTGCTCTGCGTAGTGGTTCTCGTGGGTGTGTTGTCAGAGAGTTCGGCTCTCGCCGTGATGGTCGCCGTGGCGCTGATGCTCATCAGCGCTATCCTGGCCCAGCGCGACACCATGATCCGTCTGCTAAGTTCGGAATGGTCTCGCAATTTATGGCAGGGTCTCTATTGGGTGCTGCCGAAAGTCTATGATCTTGCCGCCGCCATGCGCCAGATCGTTGTCTATGAGCGCGAGGCCGATTGGTTTACGCCGGTTTGGACCTCGGCTGCTTTTGGAGCAGTTGTATTGGCAACGGCGGTCTTTGTCTTCAGGAAACGGGATTTCTAATTGCGATCTGTTTGCGCTGCTCTTCTACTACTCTCAACGATTTTCTTCAACGGCTGTTCCAGCCCCGCTTCGCACGCTTTGGAGGTAGACAAGGCCTTCCGCGTCGTCATCTCGCCGGATTCAAAGGTAGTTGCCGGCATCGATCTGAAGCGCTTGAAAAATACTCCGCTCTATCAACGGCATGAGGAGCAGCTCGATCAGCTCATGCCGCAAGCTGGCGTCAAACGGCTTGGTATCGACCCGCGGCGCGATATTGAGTTTCTCGGATTCACTTTCGACGGTAAGCATCTGCTCATGTTCGCCAAGGGAGATTTCAAGAAACGTAAAAAACTCGATACCGGGCAGGGCAATCGTGAGTTAGTTTTTCTCAACGACCGGGTTGCTTTGGCGGGAGACGCGGAGGCCATCCGTACGGCACGCACGCTCGAGCAGCAGCGAACCGGCGAACTGCCGGAAGAACTCGCATCGCGGCTCCACACGTTGCCCGGCAATGACCAGGTCTGGCTGGTGAGCCGCGGCGGTATTCCTCTGGCGCAAACTCCCCTTCGCAGCGACATGAAGTCGAATCTGGCCAACTTCGCCGGCGCAATCAGTGGCGTCACGCTTGGCATCGCGGCCGATAGCGGCTCTCATCTCCAGGCCGATGTTTCGTGTTACTCCCCTGATGGCGCTACGCGAGTGCATGACGCTTTCCGCGGCATCATCGGTCTGGCGCGCTTGACCACCAAAGACAATGAAACCGATCTGCTGAAAATCTACGACGCTATCCAGGTGAAGAAGGACGGGAGCAACGTCCATGTCTTGGCCGATTTAGCGGCAGCCGAGACCGAGCGATTGCTGTTGTTGCTGCCCAAAGTCGAGAATCGCATTCCCCGATAGTGGCTCAGAGCAGAACTTTCCGGTAGATGTCCGGCATCGCGAGCGTTGCCGTGACAGAAGCGAGCGCTATCTCGTCTTTCGCATCGTCGAAAATTTTCATGTTCCACATCTTCGGAGTCTCGCTCTTGGTATGGCGCTCGACATAAATTTGGTCTTGCGCGACGATCAGATACTCGCTAAGCGATTCGATCTGACGATACATCTCGAATTTCTTACCGCGGTCGTAATTCCCGGTGCTGTCTGACAATACTTCAACGATCAGGACCGGGTTGAGAAGAGCCGTTTTTTCGACCTGAGTTTGACCGCGGCAGACGGAGACATCCGCGTAGGTGTAAAGGCCCGTAGCAGAAGTGCGAATACGGGTGTCCGGGCCTAGAACCAGGCACGGCGTTTGCAGAAGTTGAGAGTGAAGACTGGCGAGAATGTTCGTGCCAATCGTAGAATGCTCTAAGGTCCCTCCCGGCATCTCAAACATTTCTCCATTCAGGTATTCGTGACGGTCTAAAGCCCGATCTTCTATTTCCAGGTATTCGTCAACAGTCAAGTAATGCGTCGGCTGGGTCGCCATATTCGGATTTTAGTCGAAACTCCGGTGTAGCGTGGAAGCCGGTTGCTTACTCAGGTGCCTTCCAGGCTGCGGACCGGCGGCCAAGGCTCGCGCCGCCCTTAGCTGATCTCCACCTTTGGACAATAATTCCCCCAGTCAGAATTGCCAGAGAAAAGAGGCCATTCCAGGGCAGCATCGCGAGAAACCAGTGGAACCAGGCGCGTCCACTTGTGATTACTACCAAAACAGCACTCAAAAAAAACGCCATCTCAACCACAGCCAGGGTCAGAGTAGCAGTAAGTTCTCTGCGCCTGGCGGCGAGCGCAAGCAAAACGCCAGCCAGGAAACATACAACCATACGGCCTGTCTGTAGTGGGAACTTTATCCAGAACAGGTAAGCGTCCGGATGCGGCTCATAAACCCGGTGGCTCTCCAGAAACGCGTGCGTTGCCTGCACCGAGAACCGGGACGCAATTCCTATCAGAAGAAATCCGGCTGTGACGGCCGCTGCCATTAAGAAAGGAGCGGTGCGGAAGGCAGTGCCGGCGAGGTGCACGATCGTCTTCAGAACTTGCCGCCAGTACCAGTTTCGGGCAAACACATCGCCCCGCTCGGAGGCGAGACTGGAGAATTCTTCCAGCAGGTCTCCTTGCAGCGATTCTGCTTCCTCGACAGGCATGAACAGAGCGGCCAGCCACGTAGCGAATCGCGGCGGCTGACTGAAAGCTGATGGGGACGTCATGAGAAGCTCCGGACCAGGTCCAGACCTTCAGTCATACGTTGGAGTGCGTTTAGTGTCCGGTTCACAGCCGCCACTCCCATTCCTGTGGTACGGAAGAATCGTTTGGAACGTCCGCCGCGTTCCGGTGTCGGATCGGCTCGGAATGAACTGACGTACCCTTTCGCCTCGAGGCGATCGAGCGTGGCATAGACCGCACCGATGGACACGTCACGTTTAGTGCGGGCTTGAATTTCCCGGCGCACAGGAACTCCATACGCTTTATCGTCAAGCCGCAAAAGGGCCAGCATGATCATGTGCTCAAATTCTCCAAGATAATCATGCGCACCCATTACATGTACATTCTAGAACAAATAGCTCTAAGCGGAAGCAGGCGGGTACATCGGGATCGCCGCGTTCGAAGTGTCCGCCCATTCAGGCGCAACGTTCCTGCTGCGTGTCCGGCTGCTAAAAACCAATGTGCGTGTTACGGGCCTTCGCGTAATGGTGCAAGACTTACCCTTTGTGTCCTAATTTAGAAAATTTGCTTATACGGCATCCTGGAGACAGGACACATAAATGGCCTGTTGCAGTCACGATGACGGAAAGAACACTCCGCCAGATCCGCGTTATCGCCGGGTACTTTGGATCGCGCTGGCGATAAACGCGTCTTTGTTTTTAATCGAAATCGTTGCGGGTTTCGCGGCACGCTCTGTATCCCTGCAAGCGGATGCCCTTGATTTCCTTGCCGACAGCGCCAATTACGCGATTAGTCTTTTCGTGCTGGGCATGGCGCTACGTACACGGGCCAGAGCAGCCTTGATTAAAGGCGTATCGATGGGCGCGTTCGGGCTTTGGGTTCTTGGCTCGACTGTTTGGCACGCACTATACGGCACCCTGCCGGAAGCGGAAACAATGGGGATAGTCGGCTTTGCCGCACTGGTCGCAAATGGAGTGACGTTCGCAATCTTATGGGCTTATCGGGCTGGCGATAGCAACATGCGCTCTGTCTGGTTATGCTCTCGGAACGATGTAATCGGCAACTTTGCCGTGCTGCTAGCAGCCGTCGGCGTGTTCGGCACCGGCACCGGCTGGCCGGACGTGCTTGTCGCGGCTGTGATGGCTGGCCTCGCTTTGCAGGGCGCTTGGCAAATTGTGCGTGAGGCGCTGACAGAGATACGCGTACCGGAAGTAGCTTTTACTACGAAGTGAGTAGATCGGAATGCGCCAATAGGGCGTTAACTACCCCTTTTTTAAGCCAAACCGCGCGGGTCACTTTGATGAGAGGGTCATAGACGTTATGCCGGGCATCAAGATCGGCTTTAAGCTGCGCGTCGACAGGCTGCGGATAGCGCTGGTCAAGCCATTCGTGTAGCTCTTCCATCTGCTGCGGCGTGTAGCGGCATCTATCGCGCGTTCAATTTCCTGTACCTTCTTTATGCTCAGTCTCCATCATTTCAGCAGCGGGATTAGCACAGCCGGGACGGGTGGGCCAATGGTGGACACAAAGGACGCTTTGTGAAACGCGCTCGCTGACATTTGGTCGCTCTTCGTCATTGTCTTCGTATTGCGCTCAGCTGACTTCTTGGGCGAGTCCGATGAGCAGCCCTTCAGGCCCGCGGATGTAGCAGAGCCGATACGCGTCTTTATACTGGACAACTTCGCCTACCAGCTGCGCGCCGCTCTTGCAGAGCCTTTCAAGCGTCTCGTCGATGTCGTCAACGGCGAACATGACGCGGAGATAGCCTAGAGCGTTCACCGGGGCGTTGCGGTGATCCGCCACGGCAGGTGGCGTGAGGAAGCGGGAGAGCTCAAGCCGGCCGTGGCCGTCCGGCGTGCGCATCATGGCAATCTCGACGCGCTGATCGCCCAGTCCAGTGACACGTCCGGCCCATTCTCCTTCGATCGTGGCCCGCCCTTCGAGCTCGAGGCCCAGCTCGCGAAAGAAATCAATCGTCCCTCCGAGGTCATCGACGACGATTCCTACGTTGTCCATCCGTTTCAGCGCCATGTGTAGAATCCTACAAGGTGCCGTCTAATCTAACAAAGGACCCTTTGTGAGACATGGAGAGCATCGTCAACGAGCCTTCTTCCATTCGTCTGTCAGCATTCCGGAGAAGCCCCAGTTTTCCTCTTCAATTTCCTGAATGACGATGTGGGTGTGCTCCGGCTTCTTGCCGAGGATGCGGGCAAGCGACGCCGTGAACTCTCTTACCAGCTCCGTCTTCTGCTGTCGAGTAGCCACTGCTGTGATTTGAACATTTACGTACGGCATTCGTCCCTTCCAGACAGGGTCTCACAACTTACCCTTTGCGAGACTAGGTTCCTGCTACATTCACAATTCTGTTACCGTTGCACGGTGGGTGACTTTTACGGGGTTCATCGCGGCGGTCCCCACCTCTCATATGTGACCAGCAGCCTGTACCGGCTGTTTCAAGCACAGGGTGCTCTCCCGAACCCGGCTGCGTTCGAATCAAGGGCCTATCCTGTGCCGCTTCGGCCAGTCGTCTTGATCTTCGGCAGACCGTCCTCTAAAACCTTCCACGATCAGTTCCTAGCAGGTCGTTCCTACTACAACCTTCGATCCGGCGAGAATGTCGAGTTTTTCTACATGGGATACTTCCCATCAGCCCAGCGCCGTGATCCTTCGGAGCCAAGCCCTTTCGACGAGAATGACTTTTCCGATGAATGCTTCGTCTCCGCAGTTGAAGACGTGGAGCGCCGGACCAGATGGACGTATAGCGGGGGAACCGATCTGATCCTCCTAAATGCGTGCATCGCTCCACCACAGCACGACCGAGTGGTCACATCCCGGATGTGTATCTGGATTTTTCGGCTGCCCTTTCACTCAACCTCGAAAAGGCCGTGGATTCAAAGCTTGTCCCTAGCGCTCGGTTCTTAGTGGAGTCGATTATGCGCCACTCTCCTGAATGCGCGACACGGGACGTGGTGCTGAAGATTAGCAATGAGGTAATACTGAAAAATGCAGGCCGATCACTGTTCTCTTGGTTCGAGGGCTTGCTCAAAATTAAAACTGAGGATATTGGAAATATCCTTGCCGCAGGTCTCACCGATATAAGCAACGGTCCCGACAGGCGGATTCTGCTGTCGTTGAATATTGAGGACGCCTCAACGGCACAATAAGCCGGATTAGGGGAATCGTCCGGAGACATATTCAGGCATCCTGTCGTGTCGCGCAAACGACCCTTTATGAGAATTATGGTTTGTTTGCGGTGCCGCTCCCGGAACACCAAAGACGGGCTTTGAATTGATCGAGTGGTGGATTGTTCGGGATGCGCAAATCTTCCCTTATTTCCAACTCCAAACGCGATAGCAATGCATCGTGTCTATCGTCGTCGCGGCTGGAATTCGATACCCGGATTTCGTCCTGAAAATGATGTAAGGCTTTAAGAACACCATTTGAGCCGATCAGGTGAAGTGTGTTGCAGGCAGAGGCAAAACGCCTATTTCCCTCCGGGCTTGAGTCCGTTCCCACAATGCCGCTCAAAGACTGGACCAATTCCTTGTAGAGGTCGAATTTATAACGCTGCCAGTCGGCTTGCCGTTCCTTACTCTTGGTCAGATAAAAACTGATCGCCGGAACTACGATAGCGGCAGCGGCGGAAATGATCGCAACGGTTAGCGGCGTATCCATAGGAACGAAGTCTAGACCAGTTCCAGCCGTTTCAAGTTTTTGAAAGTGTCGCGGCGAACATGGGCAAGCTCGTACTGCGCTTGTTGAATGAGCCAGCCTTCCTCGGTGCCGCCGAAAACCTTTGCTATTCTCACGGCCATTTCCGGGGATACACCGCGCTTGCCGTTCACAAGTTCGGAAAGCGTGTTGCGGGTCACCCCGAGGGCTTCCGCTGCTTGCGTGATGGTCAATCCCGAAGGCTCAATGCACTCCTGCAAAACGACAACGCCGGGGTGCGGCGGATTTTTCATGGGCATGGGTCTTTCTCCCTGTCTAGTGGTAATCGACATAATCAACGTCCTCGGCGTCGGTGCCAAAGCGGAAAACCACCCGCCAATTGGCGCGTACCGTAACCCCCCAAAAGCCCTTTAAGTCGCCCTTGAGCGGATGCAGCCGGAACCCCGGCAAGTCCATATGGCGGACTGTAGGGGCGGCATGAAGAGTCGCCAAGATGTTTTTCAGCTTGCCCACATGTTCCGGGTTCACGCCGCTCGGGTCGTCCTGCTCAAAGAGCCGTTTCAGTCCCTTGTGGCGGAAACTGTTTATCATACCGCAACGTAACCCGCCACGTGTCGCATGTCAATACAAATCTTAGCAGGGCCGAAACTTCCGTCAGCACCTTCTGCGAGATGGAACTAAGGCTTCTTCTAAACTCGCCGAATCACAGGCTCTTGCGCGAAAGCATGCGAATGATCCGGATCGATCACTTGTCTCCCACCCGGGACAAAACATCGCTCGAGGAACTGCAAACCTCTGCGGGAGATCCTCAAAAGACACGGATGCGCGCCGCCAATCAGCAAAAGAACTCACCTTCTTTTCGGCGGAGCGCTTGAGACCGGGCCCGTCTTGCGCAGTTATTTTAAAGTGCCTCCTTACGGGGAACTTATCGTTTCCAACAGCATCAAAGTCTGCAAAGGATACCCATAAAGCAATGGATGGTGAGTTGAATGGCGGCGCGAAGCAGCGCGAGACGGTTTTGGTTACGGGCGGTTCCGGTTACGTTGGCGCCTGGATGATTGTAGCCCTGCTGCGGCGCGGGTATCACGTCCGCACGACGCTGCGAAGCCTCGCGAAGAAAGACGCAGTGCGCTCCGCGGTTGCTACCCAGGTTCCTCCTGAAGGCAGGCTCTCATTCTTTGCCGCTGATTTGCTGAGCGACACCGGTTGGGAGAGTGCCGTCGAAGGCTGCGAATACGTCCTGCATGTTGCTTCTCCCCTGGGCCAGGGCGTGCCGAAAGGGACTGACTTGGTCGGTCCTGCCCGCGAGGGCACGCTTCGGGTTCTGCGGGCCGCCTCGCGTCAAGGAGTTCGGCGAGTAGTGGTCACCTCCTCTATCGCGGCGGCCCAGCCCCCAAGGTCCGTACGCCCGGATTTGCAGGCTCCGGTCGACGAATCCGTATGGACGGACTCTGCAGAAAAGGAGCTGCCCGAATACCCCCGTTCCAAGACTCTGGCGGAACGTGCAGCCTGGGACTTTATCGAAAAAGCGCCGCATCAAATGACACTTGCCACCATTCTCCCGGGGCTGATCCTCGGCCCTGTCATTACTCCCGGGTTCGCGGGTTCGGTCGAGGTGGTCTCGCGTATGCTCGCGGGCAAATTTCCCGCTCTACCCCGCATCGGATTCAACATTGTCGATGTCCGCGACTTGACGGATTTACACCTGAAAGCAATGGTGGCTCCGGAAGCTTCGGGCCAGAGATTCTTAGCGACGGCTGACTTCCTTTGGCTGTCCGATATCGCGAACCTGCTTCGCGATCGCTTCGCTGACCGCGCGGCAAAGATTCCCAAACACAAGCTGCCGGACTTCGTCTTACGTCTCGCAGCCCTGTTCCGGCAGGAAGAGGCGGTTTTCATGGCGCCTATGCTCGGAGTTCGCACCGGGTTCGATATTGCGAAGGCCGGGACGCTGCTCGATTGGCATCCGCGCTCTGCCTCAACCGCAGTTATCGAGTGCGCCGAAAGCCTGATCCGCCAGAAACTCGTCTAAGCGCCTGAAAGCGCCTGGATCTCCAAAGCGCGTGTTTATTTCTTCGCCCGCGGATGGCGCAGTTCTCTGCCGCGCCTCAGCCGCAGATTAATGGCAAACACCAGCGCCAGCAGCGGAACCGCCACAAAGAACGGCCAGTAAGTGACTATGGCGGGTTCCGAAAGCAAAACTTCCAAGGAGCCGGTTACCACTGCTTCTTCTCCTTCGCTACTCACAGCGATCCGGACCGGCCATTTCCCGGGGCTCTCCAGATTACCCATGGCCGTGTACAACACTTGGTTCTTGTTCTTGCCGCGCTTGGCAGGGAGCGCAATTTCCAGGATGTCGCCCGCGCCTGGACGGCGCAGGTGAATCAGTACTTGTGCATCCTTCACCGGCTCGTTGTTAATGGTGCGCTCGCAGAGAACGCTTAAATCCACCTTGCCTACACGAACCGGACTGGGCTCGCTCAACAATGTGATCCGGAATGCGCCTGCCTGCTTGCGGAACTGAATCGTCCCGCCGTCGGCAAGCAGAGAGCAGCACGAGAGAATCGCTAAAAAAGCTACAGCAGATGTCCGGCGGATCACTACATCATCATCCCGCGCATGTCCATTGGCTGCAGCAGTATCCAAACTCCCGTCGCATATAGTCCCAGAGCAACCGCCGACCAGGGCGCCCAGAGCGCAATTTGCGACCGCAGCTTGCCGGCTTGCTGGCTCGCCAGACGCCATCCTAAATACAGGGTCCAGAGAACACCCGCGTCGAGAAGCGCCAATTGCAAACCTGTGAGCCACGCCGGAAATTGCCCTGCCGCCAGAACCGTCACAAAGTGGTACATGAGATGCGCCGCCCACATCGCTACGCCTATGGGGACCAGTGTAAAAATAAAGCGGCGCACTACATCGGCATTGCGCGTGAATGCCGCGCAGATGCCAACCAACGCCGAGGGCACGAACACCGCCCCCAACAAAGTAAACGCCGCAATCGCGATCGGCATGCCATGCGGTCCCAGGCGTGCATGCCAGCGATGTTCCATCATCATCACCGGACCAATCATGCCGCCTGCATTCACAAAAGCTCCGAACACAATCAGCAGCACCAGCGCCGCGTAATCGGTTCGTTTGGCCAGCCGGCCAATGGAAGACCTGTAGCTGTTGTTCAGCAGCGTCTCGGCGGGCAGCACAGGAAGAATCGCAACGTTATCGTGAGGGCAGGCCTTGATGCAATCGAGACAGAAGGTGCAATCCAGATTGCTCTCTTTCTTCGGCTGAAACAAATCGAGCTCACATCCCCGTGTTGTTTCGTTCCCCCGGATGCAATCGAAGGTGCGGCACGATCCGCAGACGCTCGGCTCTTTCACCTTCACTTCGCGAGGTGAGACCAACGACGAGACGAAATGAAATTGCCCAATGGGACAGACATACTTGCAGAAGCTCGCACCCCGGAAAAAACCATCCACAGCCACAGCCGCCGCAAAATAACCCACGATTATGCAGGCTGTGCTCCAGGGGCTGTTCCATAGATGAAGCGCCTCATAAGCCCAGAAGTACAGCAGCAGAAGCCCTATGGGCAGCCACTTATTGCGCAGCGCGCGGGGCCACCGGTATTTTGCAGGCAGAATGCGGCGGCCAATGTCGCGCACCAGCACAAACGGGCAAGCCGCGCAGAAGAGATTTCCAATTGTCAGCAGCGCGATTATCGACAAAGCCCGCCAGTGAACCCAGGGAAGCACGCCCGCCGTGTTCAGCGGCGCTACCTGCGAGCCCGTAAAGCCGTCCGCCACTACAAACACGGCGAGAACCAGCATCATTACTTGAGCCGCGCGTCGCAGAGCAGGCAACCGCCGTGTCCAGTGACTGCTCTTCGCTCGAACCCGCATTGGCCGCTCAACGCGAATAGCTATGGTGTTCTGCTTTGCCGGGCTGGATGTGCCGAGCATCCGCATTGCAAAGACAATCGCCGGCAACAGATAAATGATTGAGCCTGGCACCCACATGATCGCGCCCGCTAGCGCCTGATCGTCTTGCGCCGTCAGGCCGGTAAGCCGCGCCACTGCATAAGAGGGATACAGAACTGAACCCGAAAAGATGAAGAACGCCGAAAGCGCCGTATTTACAATGTCCCCCAACAGCAGGTAAGGGATAAGCGTCCACTCGGGCCAGCGGCGTTTCGCCGGTTCCTGCAGGATAATCGGCCACCAGAACAGCACCCCCGACCAGAAGAAGCAGGCATGCTGCACGTCATGCCAGCCGTTCGAGTGCAGTGCCAGTTCGTAAAAGCGGGGGACGTGCCAGAGCAGCGTACTCGAGGAAAAGAGCAGCCAGGCTACCGGCAATGCCGTAAGCCAATGTCCCGCGCCTCGCAGCACCGGCCAAGTGAGAAATGGGCCGAGGCCGTTCTTAACAAACCGCCGAGGCAAACCTCGCAGCAGCGGAACGGTAGGCTCGCCCAATAGCAGCAATGGCGGAATAATCATCAGCAGCAGCAAGTGCTGCGTCATATGCGCCGAAAGAAACAGTCCATCTAAAGCATCCAGCGGCGATTCGAGAGTCAGTCCGAGAAAAAAGAGTCCGCCCAGAAAGGCGAATAACCGCTGACCGTCTACCGGCGTCCGAATCAGTCGTCTTCCAAGCCGCCAGCCTCGTAGGTACAGATATCCGAGCGCAAGCAGCAGGCCGATAACGAAAAAGTTAGGAGACCAGGTCTCGAGCGCTCCGCTGATTAAAGGATCCACTGCAAATGGCGGACCTCCCGCTAGCGGGTTCCGCCCTCTGCCGGCTTGTGCACCGCTGCGATATCGTGCGGCAAACGATCCTGCGGTTTTGCCGAGTCGTGTGCCGGCGGAATCATCTTCGGCTGAAGCGTCCCCAGAAAGGCTACTATTGCCTCGACTTCAGCTGGTTTCAACTTCTTTCCGTATGCCGGCATGTTACCGCCACCCTGAATGATCTGCCGCACCAGTTCTGGACCAGTGAGCCTCGTTGCAACCGCATCGAGTGCAGGCCCGCGCTCGCCGCCGACCCCGCCCAGGGAGTGGCAGTTCCGGCATTGCTTGTTCTGGAACAGCAGTGCGCCATGCATTTCAAGCGGGCTTCGTCCCTTCACATACTGCACCGGAACCGCATTACTGCTCCAGGCACTCATGTGCGGCGACCACGGAGACGTGTCTCCCATGTAGGTTAGCGTGCAGATTACCAGCATGATAAAGATGACTGATAGTACTGCCACCGGACGCCGCCGCGCACTCTTCTCGCCAGTGCCCGAGATAAACGGAAGCGCCAGCAGCCAACCACCCAGCAAGGCAGGAGCGATGAACAGCACAAAAACTTCCATCCAATCGGGCAGCAGCGCGAGTGCTGCAAAGATCGAGAGAAAGTAGAAATCGGGGCGCGGGTTCGTCTGGATTAGAGTGGGATCCGGAGCGCCAGCCGGACCTTTCGGACCTAGGAAAAAAGCGCACGCCAGAATGCCAAAAATCGTTAACGCAGCGAAGATTAGATCTTTGCCAATAGCATCCGGGACGAACGGTACTCCATCCTTCCGGAGAATTTCAGCGTATTCCGCATCGTAAGTGGCGCGATGCACAGGAACACCCGGACGCGGATACTCGTTAATGCCTTTAGTCAGCACCAGCCGCAGGTGCATGCTGACTATGGCGATAATCAGTCCTGGAATGATGAAAACGTGCAGTGTCCAGAACCTGGATAACGTCTCGCCCGCGATGATCGGCCCCGCCAGCAGGAGATGCACCAACTGCCCGCCTATGAACGGAACACGTCCAGTCACCGAAGAGCCTATCGCCAGACCCCAGTACGCATCCTGATCCCACCGCATCACCTGGCCTGTAAAAGCCATTGCCAGAGTAAACAGCAGCAGAAAGATTCCACTTACCCACGTAAGTTCCCTAGGGTACTTATAGGCCCCGAACAGAAAGACCTGTATCATGTGCAGCGTCATGATCAAGACCATAAAGTTTGAACCCCAGTAATGCACGCTGCGCAAATACCAACCCCAGAACTGCGCATGATTTAGATACTGCAGGCTGGTGAAAGCCTCGTTAGTCGAAGGAATGTACACAAACGCCAGCAGTGTGCCCGTAATCACCTGGATTATGAAACACAACAGTGTGGCGCTGCCGAATACATAGAACCAGCTCCCTGCACTGGCCGGAACTTCATGTCCAGCGGTCGAGGCATAGAGCGCTGATATGTGAAGCCGGTCATCCAGCCAAACCGAGAGATCTCTCAACTTATTCATGGCAAATTCCTTAAACTCACTTACACGGGGTTACTAAGGGTCGGCATCTGGCCGCCCTTAACCCATAACTCCCCCTGATGAACTTTGTAATCGTACTCGAAAAGCCCCCGTGGGGGCGGACCTGCCGCACGCGCGCCATCTTCGTAATAGGCGCCGCCGTGGCAGGGACACAGAAATAAACCCGACTGAGGAAACCATCGCACGGGACATCCCAGATGAGCGCAGTTAATAGCAAACACCTGAAACTCGTTGCTCTTCACATGCCGCACCCAGCACGGAATGTCGGCAGTCTTGCCATCCCAAGGGCGGGTAAACGGATTCCGGTATGTTGCAATGCGCGTCGTCTGCTCTGGAAAGCCATCCACCGGGCCTAGCGAAATCCAATCCCGCGGATCACTTTTCTCAGTGAAGCTCGAAAAAGCATAGCCGATCAGCGGAATAGCCATGGCGGCGCCTGCGATCACGTTTGCCGCGACACCGGCTATGAATAGCCAGTTACGTCTGGTCGGGTCTTTCGCGTTTTGTTTTGCCTTTTCGTCTTCGCGGTCAGCGCCGCGTGGCTTTTCACTCCCGCTCATTTTGGTTCCTTTGCCGTCTTCTCGATTGTTCCGCCACTCTGGCTGGAATTCCCCGGCTTATTGCCCTCGCCTGGGCTCTCGTTCGTACTTCCCGGATAACTGCTGCTGCCCGCCTCGCCGCTCATCTTGGCTCCTTCTCCCATCGGCCCCTTATCCGCAGGCCGCAACGAAGATATGTAAGCCACTATGTCAGTAATATCGGCATCACTTAGTGCCTTCCCGGCTTTCAAATGCAGATAACTAGGCATGCCCAGATCTGGCCGTCCTACCACAATCGAAGTTCGGAGCATCTGATTACTAACTAGCGCAAGGTACGAGGAGCTAGTAATTAAACCCACCGGCGCGCCCGGTCCATGGCACATGAAGCAGCTTCGCGAAAACAATTTCTTCCCATTCACCGGGTTCCCGCTATCGACTGCAGCACTGTAAGCCGGCATTTCTGCTCCGTGGGTGTAGAAGGGGTGAGCCCAATGGGAATAAACGCCGTTTACCAGGGTGTTTAGTTGCTTATCGGTCAGCGGTCCTCCCTGGCTTTTTGACCAAGCCGGCATGGCGGTCCCAGCACGCCCATAGACCAGGATCTTCTTGAACTCTGCCTTTGGGATGAAGCTGAGATACAAGGAGTCGTTCAAAATTCGACCCGGTCCGTTCTTCCCATTGACCCCATGGCAGCCCTCGCAGTTGGACGAGTACAAAGTCTGGAAGTCGTTAGCCTTTGCCGAAGCTGTCTCCTCCTCCTTGTCCGGCTTTCCCGGGGCATGGCAGCTGGCGGAAAAGAAAAGAGCGAAAGCAAAACCGGCCACAAAACCAGAACGAATTTTCCGCAGATTCTTATCTGGCTCTCTCACTGTCATTCGCCGCCCTGCTTTCCGCCATGCCCCCGCATGCCGGGAGCTTCTACGAATAAGCGGTCAGACAAACTCCAGGTCTGCATGGTTTTGATGCTGGTGCTGCGCGCGATCACAAAACCGCCCACTAGGCCGAACCCAAGCTGGCAAGCCACAAACCAGGGCCAGCTGATCCGTTGGTTCATCGCTGGATTGATGACGTTCAGCATGGTCGCCACCAGACCGCTCCAGAACAGCGGCATCAATATTCCCGCCCAGAATGGTGCGTACTTCGGAAACATGGGGAGCATTACGGCGTACACAATCCCCACCAGAATCGATATCGTTCCATGCCCTGCGACGGCAGCCATGAATGGAGCAAAATGGAACTGCCTGAGCTGTTCTAGCGAAGCGGTACCCATGCCCGGTATCACGACTCCGGAGAGCAGGTTGACCGGGTACCAGATACTGTGCTCCGCGAACAAGCCATAGAGGCAGGCTAAAGCAGCCATCGCCGCGCCTCCCGCCAGTCCTCCCCACACTCCTGCCGAGTAAGGGTGAACCGACTCCGGTACCATCTTGCGATGCTGCTCCTCACCTGGGCTGAGCCGGACTACTGAACGTGCTTCCACCATAATCGGCGCTGGACGCAGTTTGACATTGATCGGAACTTCTTCGTGCTCCTCGTGCGGAATCACGTTGACCCACCACCCGTACGCGGCGCGCGCAAAAATAATTAGCCCCGTGGCGCTTATAACCCAGTGCGTAACCAAACCCGCACCTATCAAGGTCAAGCCGAATGAGAAGACCATCGGCCAGAAGGTGGGAGCAGGAAGTTCAATGTGCGACTTGCTGGTCTGCTCGCCGGCCTCTCCGTGATGAAGTTCATGACCCATAGTTTTGTTGCCCGCTATCTGAAAACATAAACAACCGTAAACACCACCACCCAGACCGCATCCACAAAATGCCAATACCAAGACAGCAACATGACCCTTCGTTGTTGCTCCTGAATTGGAAACCCGAGCAGCGTAACTGCCATCACCAGTAGCAGAAAAAATAAGCCAAATACAACGTGGCTGGCATGCAGGCCAACTAGTGAATAGTAAGTGGTGCCAAAGAGGTTAGTACTGATTGTTAGATTATCGTTGTAAATCAGATGGTGCCATTCTCTGCCCGTTGCCACCAGAAATATCAGCCCTAGTAACGCGGTGAGCCCCCACCACAAGCGAAACGCCGCCATCTTGCCATGCTCCAAAGCTTTTTCGGCGAACACAATTGTCCCGCTGCTCGAGAAGAGGCAAATGGTCGAGAAAATCGGAAGTTCCAACACATCTTTCGGGTACGGACCATTTGTGCTGCTGCCGTGATAAACCAGGTACGCCACTACGAAGATAGTGAATAAGGCCGACTCGGTCAGTATTAAGAAAAGAACTCCTACTTTGCCGCGGTCGGGAAGACTCCAGCCCTCTTCGAGCTCTAATGCATCTGCTGTTGCTGCTCCAATGTCCGGCATATCTATTGGTTAAACTTCCAATCCGGATCTTGCGGGTGCTTTAGATCCCAAAGCGGGCGGCTGCTTCGAACCACCGGCAGTTTTTCAAAGTTATATTCAGGCGGAGGCGAACTGGTGGCCCACTCGAGCGTCCACCCATCCCATGGATCGTCGCCCGCCGGTTCTCCGGACCGCAGCGAGTGCAGAATGTTCCACGCGAAAAACGCTACCGCTATCATCTGCAGCGGCACGCCTGCGGAAGAAATCAGGTTCCAGGTATCCCAACCCCGGCCTGCCTGGTAAGTGTAAATCCGCCGCGGCATGCCCAGAAAGCCGAGAAAGTGCTGGGGAAGAAAAGTCAAATTAAATCCAATCACGAATATCCAGAAATGCAGGCGTCCCAGCTTCTCGTCCAGCATCTTGCCCGTGACTTTCGGAAACCAGTAATAGGCACCCGCAAAAATGCCCATTACTAAGCCCCCAACCAGCGTGAAGTGAAAATGGCCGACTACAAAGTAAGAATCCGTAAGCTGCCAATTGAAGGGAGTTATGCCGAGCATAATGCCGGTCAATCCAGCCACTAGAAATTGCAGCAGAAAGGCACAGCAGAAAAGCATCGGCGTGTCGAGACGCAGCTTGCCCCCATACATCGTTGCCGTCCAGTTGAAAATTTTGATGCCCGTCGGCACGCCTACCAGCATTGTGGCCGCTGCAAAGAAGGTATTTGACCAGGAACCCATTCCCACCGCGAACATGTGATGCGCCCATACGCCCAGGCTGATGAACCCTATGGCGACTAATGCGCCTACCATTGCCTGGCGTCCAAACATCGGCTTGCGGGAAAACACCGGAATAATCTCGTTCAGAATCGCAAAGCCGAGAAAAATCAAAATGTAAACCTCAGGATGTCCGAAAATCCAGAAAAAGTGCTGCCAGAGTACGGCCGATCCTCCCGCTTGCGTATTGAAAAATCTGGCCCCTAGATACCGGTCCATTAACAGCATGATCTGGGCCGCCGAGAGAGGCGGAAGCGCAATCACGATCAACCACGAATCCACCAGCATGGTCCAGACAAACAGCGGCATCTTGCTGAGCGTCATTCCCGGGCAGCGCATCGAAATGCACGTGACGATTACATTGATGGCGCTCGCAATGCTCCCCATGCCGGTGATCAGAATTCCCAGAATCCAGTAATCAGTGCTGGCTCCGCGAGAAAAGGGACGTGCCGTCAGGGGTGAATATGCAAACCAGCCTACATCGGGAGCAGACCCCGAGCCGCCCAGACCGCCCCCGCCGATGTAGCTGAAGTACAGCAGCAGAGTGCCAAATAGAAAGATCCAGAAACCGAATGCATTCAACCGCGGGAAAGCCATGTCCCGTGCCCCGATCATCAGCGGAACCAGGTAGTTGGAGAAACCGGCGATCAACGGCATCCCGAACAGAAAGATCATGCTCGTTCCGTGCATTGTGAACAGGCGATTGTAGGTGTCGGGCGCGACTACGTGGCTATCTGGAAAGGCCAGTTGCCAGCGAATGACCGCCGCCATGGTTCCCGCCACCAGAAAATAAAGAAACGCGGACATCAAATACATCAGGCCCAGGCGCTTGTGGTCTACCGTCGCCACCCACTTGTAGAGGGTCTCGGAAAAGGAGAACTCCTTTGTTAACTCACGCGGGCGGTCTAAAGGATAATCGATCGTTGCCATGGCGTTATTTCAGCGTCTCCAGATATGCCACTACACTGTCCAATTCTTTAGGGGTTAGCTTCATGCTCGGCATCAGGCATCCCGGCTTCGCCTCCTGCGGATCGTCTATCCAGCTGCGAAGATTGCGGTGGTTGTTGTCCAGCACCCCCGCCCCTATTGTTTTCCGGCTCATCAGATGCGTCAGGTCAGGTCCAAACTTGCCATCGGCAATCGTTCCTTTCACTGAATGGCAGTTCACACATGCCAGCGACTGAAACGCCGCTTCATCCGGCGGGATAGAATCTGCCGAGACCCGTTGCATCTGCGGTCCACCCATACTTCCGGCGTTCTGCATTCCCCCGGTTGAGCCCGCCGCCGCACGCTGCTGGTTGGCCGTCCATTTCTTCCAGCCTTCGGGAGTTTCGGCGATCACGCGAAGCAGCATGTTGGCGTGCTGCGTGCCGCAATACTCGGCGCAGTTGCCCAGGTACAGCCCGGGTTCCCTCGCGTCGATCCACATGTGATTCGAACGGTTCGGAATCAGATCCGTCTTGCCGGAAAGCTGCGGGATCCAAAAACTGTGTATCACGTCCTGGCTTTGCAAAGTAAGGTATGCCGCCACCGGCTTATCGGGAGTGCTCACCGGTATGTGAACTTCGTTGGCCGTCACAATGCTGTAGTCCGGATAGTGAACTTCCCACCACCATTGGTGCCCGACTACCCTTATTTTCACGGTCCTTTTCGGTGGGCTGGCGTTTTCTACTGCGGCAATCACGCGTGCCGAGACTCCAATCAAAACGAACACAATCAGAATGGGAATGACCGTCCAGGCGATTTCAATCTGATTGCTGCCGTACACTTGCGCCGGTTCCCGGTGAGCCGTATCGCCAGACCGCCGGCGAAAACGCGCGATGGTGAAAACGATCAGGGTGGCGACCACCACAAAGATGGCGCCGGTTATCGCAAACACCAGATAAGCAATCGCTTTCTCCGTCTCTGCCGGTGTCCCCAGGGGTTTGAAGATATCGGCAATGCGATGTTCTAATCCTTCGATCGGCGAAGCCTGCAGTAACGCGATGAGTGGATGATGAGAAAACACTTTCAAACCCAGGAGAGGACGCTCTCTATTTCTAGTTTAACCGTAATCGTTCTTGTGAAACCGTAATTATAAAATTGTTTCTCTAACAACTTGTAGCTGCTCACGATAATCCATATAGATACCGATGTCCCTCCATATCGATCAGCGGAAAGAACACCGCGAGCTAATTTTTGCTGTAAGCGGCTCGCTCGATTCTGCCGAAAGTGCCGATGTGGTCCGCACTGCAGTTGGAAAAGCTCTCGCCGACGGCCACGCCATCATCTTGGTGGATTTGTCGAAAGTGGACGCCAAGAGCGATTCGGACCTGGCGAGAATACTTGGCAAAAACTTCGTCACTGAACCAGCCGGCCGAAGCTTGCGAATTACTGGCGCCGCCGCTGCAGACTGCCCGCCGATTCAGGAAAGCGAGTGGATGCCGGGCAATTCCAATTCATTCGACATTCTCGAGTTTGTTCGTGATGAAGGCAAACAAGGCGAGCACTTGGAATCAAGCCCAGATCCGAAGGCCGAGCCAAGCGAGATCTGAACCTCCCGGATTTCACAAGCGCGCGGCGGCAATTTGTCAATCGCTCCCAGAGATGCCCGAAGTTGCTATAGTCTCGTGAAAGATGCGCCGCGTTAACCTTGCATTTCTAGTCACTCTACTGGCCTTCCGGCTCACCGCGCGGCAGCCCGAATATGGACCTGAGGAGGGGACGCTTGTCATTCAAGGAGGCGGATCCGCCGAAGGCACCGGGATCCACGAAACTTTCGTTAATCTCGCGGGTGGCCTCGACGCAAAGATCATCGTGATACCTACCGCTGGCGGCAATCGGAAGCCGGACGGTAGCCTTATCGAATACGACGAAGCTAAGATCCTGGCCCCTTGGAAGAAACTTGGGCTCACTAACGTCCATATGTTGCACACCGCCGACCGCAAAGTGGCCGATACCGAAGCTTTTGCCGCTCCTCTGCAGGATGCAAAGGGCGTCTGGTTCAACGGCGGCCGCCAATGGAACTGTGTGGATTCCTATGCCGGAACTCTCACCTTGCGCGAGATCCGGGAGGTGCTCCACCGCGGCGGTGTCATCGGAGGCAGTTCTGCCGGAGCCACTATTCAGGGCGACTATCTGGTTCGAGGCGCCGTAGCGGGCTCCCAAATCATGATGACGCCGGAACCCGAACATCAGCATGGCTTCGCCTTCCTCCGCCATTCCGCCATCGATCAACACATCAACACCAGAAACCGCTGGGACGACCTCGTCCCGGTCATCCAGAAATACCCTAGTCTGCTCGGCATCGGACTGTCGGAAGGGACAGCGATTGTCGTGACCGGAGATCAGTTCCAGGTCATCGGCAAGTGGAAGGTCGCCATTCATGACAATACCCGCCGCTATGAACCGTGGCAAAAGCCCTACTACGTTCTTTCCCCCGGCGACGTCTACAACATGAAAACGCGCCAGGTCGAAAAATACGGTAATGGAACTCTCACTCCGGCGGCCATCGGAATTGCTAACGGCCGAAGCAACACCAGACCGCCACGGTAAAGATCAGCAGAATCACGATGCTGGTGAGTATCAAACAGATAATTTCCAATGTCGAAGCGCCTCAGTTTATTCATCGGCGCAAACCGGGAAAATCTTTACGATGAAAAAGAGTAAACCCGGATCTGGACTATACGTCGAACCAGAAGAACCAAATCGGCAAGTATGTACAGAATCCTCTTCGTTGCTCTTTTTCTAATCTCCGCCATTCCGGGCTACTCACAACTGATTTCGTTCGGAATCAAGGGAGGCGTGCCGCTGACCGATCCGCTCGATACCAGCGCTTCCATCGGATTGGAGCACGGAGTTCGGCGCTATATAGTCGGCGCGACCGGAGAACTCCATCTACCATTTGGTCTTTCAGTGGAGGCCGACGCTCTCTACCGCCGCCTGGGATACGACCGTTACTTCTCCGCACCATCCGTAGGTAGAACTCACACCAGCAGTACCGGCAACGACTGGCAGTTTCCAATTCTCGCCAAATACCATTTCAAGCGGAAGCCGTTCATCAGCCCGTTTATCGATGGAGGCGTGACTTACCGCCACGTGAGCCTTTCCAATGCGGTGATCGGTAATCCAAATACCGTGGGAGTATCCGTAGGTGCTGGCTTGACCTTGAAGTTTCTGTTCATCCGCCTTGCTCCGGAGATCCGGTACACCTATTTTCCGAGCGACGTTTTCGGTTCCGGATCCCTAATTCACAGCACCTCGAGTCAAGCTGACTTTCTGGTAGGCCTCACCTTCTAGCAACGCTTAGTCCGAGATGGCGGCATGTTCCCAGCCTGCCGTCTAGGCCTGCCGCTCGCACTCGGCAGACTTCTTCTCACCAACTTTCATCAATGTACAGAGCGGCAATTTTCAGCCTTTCCGGTATCGCCCGTTTCAGTATTTCCCTCGTCTCCGTTCTTGCCGGGTTTACGGGTGCCGTTCTCGTCATGGGAGCTCTGCAATTCCGTCGCTCCGGCGGGCCCGATGCTTCCCGTTTGATCCACCAGTATTTTGCCGCCGGCCCCGGACGGCTTGTTCTGCTGCTCTACCTTGCGTTTGGCTTGCCGCACCTGCTGTCGAATCCGTCGGCGGCCTTTAAGGATTCGAAGAGAAAAGCGGCGGCTGCGGCAATTGCCACCGGCATCTCCATGGCCTTGGGCATTTCGCTGCTGTCCGCCGGGTTGAATTATGGCGCCGGTAATCCACGCTATATCTTTCTTAACCTGCTATTCGGCGCGATCGCGGCGTTCACCACACTGCTCGTGTTTCATTCTCTAGCGGGTGGTGAAAAAGCAGCTCCACTGCCCCCAATCCGCGAACCGGCAGCTTCAAAACGGATTGCCGTATCACTCCTGTCGTTAGCCGCCGGATGTGCCGTGCCCTGTTTACTGGTCCTTGCTGGCTCGATCCTATTCGACCGTGATCACTCCCCAGTCAGATGGTTCGGAATCGATTACTTTTTCGTGGTGTTTGCACTCGCGGGCTATTTCCTTTTCGGATTGCCGATTCTCGTGCTCGGACCGTTGCGGCGTCGTTTTACCAGTCAGATCAGCTCAGCTCTGGCGGGAGGCGGTGCGGCAATCGTCCTGGTAGAACTTTACGTTCGCAACACTTTTGCCTTCGGAAACAGCGGCTTGTTCCCCGGGTCTCTGCTGTTCGATCTGGCTTGCAGCACGGTCGCTTTCTCCATCGGAGCAGTAACCGCATTTCTTTACGTCCGCTTTCGTGATTTTCCTCGATTTCCCGGCGACGCCGCCCGGCCCTAGTGCATCTCATAGTGGTTACAGGGATCTGTTGGAAGGAGCTTTATGGCATTAGATCAACCAGATAAAAAGCAAGAATGTCCCGTTATGACCACGAATTCCGGGCGGCCGGTCGGTGACAATCAAAACTCGGTAACCGTGGGCCCGCGCGGCCCGGTCTTAATGGAGGATTACATCCTCTTTGAGAAGATGGCTCAGTTCAATCGTGAGCGCATCCCAGAGCGCGTTGTCCACGCCAAGGGCGCAGGCGCGTTCGGCACGTTCACCGTTACCCACGACATCAGCAAATACACCAGCGCAAAGCTGTTCAGTAAAATTGGAAAGCAAACGCGCATTGTAAGCCGTTTTTCCACTGTTGCCGGCGAGAAAGGCTCTGCCGACACGGCTCGAGACCCTCGCGGCTTTTCCGTGAAATTTTACACGGAAGAAGGCAACTGGGATATGACAGGCAACAACACTCCTATCTTCTTCGTGCGCGATGGAATGAAGTTTGGCGACTTTATCCATTCCCAGAAGCGGGTTCCGCAGACCAACTTGAGGTCTCCCACTGTCATGTGGGATTTTTGGTCGCTCTCACCCGAGTCCCTGCATCAGGTCACGATTTTGTTTTCTGACCGCGGAACTCCCGACGGATTCCGCCACATGAACGGCTACTCCAGTCATACTTTCAGCCTTATCAATTCACAGGGCGAACGTTTCTGGGTGAAGTGGCACTTCAAAACCAAACAAGGCATCAAGAATCTGTTCGCTGACAAGGCCGACGAGTTGGCCGGAACGCATCCGGACTACGCTACTCATGATCTGTATCAGGCCATCGAGAACAAGGACTTCCCTAAATGGCGCGTTTGCATCCAGGTCATGCCGGAAGCCGAAGCCGAGAACTACAGAGTCAACCCCTTCGACTTAACAAAGGTTTGGTCTCACAAGGACTATCCGCTGATCGATGTCGGCGAAATGGAATTGAACCAGAATCCCCGCAACTACTTTGCCGAGATCGAGCAAGTAGCGTACTCGCCGGTGAACATCGTTCCTGGAATGGGCTACTCGCCCGACAAAATGCTGCAAGCGCGGCTGATCAGCTATCCGGATGCTCATCGCTACCGGCTTGGCGTAAACTACGAGTCACTTCCAGTAAACGCTCCTAAGTGCCCGGTAAACACATACAATCGCGATGGATTTATGCGCCACGACGACAACGGCGGTGCTGGACCCAACTACGAGCCCAACAGCTTTAATGGGCCGGTGGACGATCATCGCTATCGCGAAATGAGCTATCACGCAACCGGCGACATCGGCCGTTGGAATCACCGTGAAGGCAACGACGACTACTCGCAAGCGGGCGATCTGTTCCGGATGCTTAATACAGATGAGAAGGCTCGCTTGATCAGCAACCTCGTTGGCCATATGAAAACTGTGCCCGAGTACATTCAAAAGCTACAGATCAGCCACTTCACTAAGGCCGATCCAGCGTACGGACGAGGCGTTGCCGAAGGACTCGGACTCAAAGTAGAAGAACCCGAGTTGGTTGGCGCTCGTTAATTCGTCCATACACAAAGTGTTAATCTGATTGGCCGGTAGAGTCCATGATCTACCGGCCTTTTTTTTGGCTTCGGTTTAGAGAAAATCGTTCTGAAGGAGATCCTGATGCGAGTGTTGAGCATTCTTCGAAGCATAGTTGTACTCAGCTCGTTCTTGGCCGGCGCAGTTCACGGACAGAATTTCCACTACCCTGCAGCGCATAAAGGTGACCAATCAGATGACTATCACGGAACCCGCGTCAACGATCCCTACCGTTGGCTCGAAGACGATAATTCGGACCAGACTGCACGTTGGGTAAAAGCCGAAAACGCCTTGACCGGATCTTACTTCGACAAAATACCCTACCGCGGCACTCTGAAAGAACGTCTCGAACAACTGCAAAATTATCCGCGCTTCCGCCCTCCTGTCCACAGAGGGGATCTCTATTTCTTCCGCAAGAATGACGGCCTGCAAAACCAGGATGTCGTCTACGTGCAACCGGGGCTAGACGGAACCCCGCGAGTGCTGCTCGATCCGAATACCTTCTCGTCGGACGGCACCACCAGACTCAATATTCTGGAAGTTTCGAAAAACGGTAAGTTCGCCGCCTACACCGTTTCTGCCGGCGGTTCCGATTGGCAGGAGTGCCATGTCATGGAAGTGGCGACGGGCCGTGTCTTGCCCGACCGGCTTCAATGGCTAAAATCAACCGCGCTGGCCTGGGCGGGAGATGGCTTCTTCTACAGCCGCTACCCGCAACCGGAGAGCGGCCGCGAACTGTCTTCGAAGAACGAGAACCAGATGGTGTATTTCCATCGCACCGGCGATTCGCAATCGCAAGATCGCCTCTTCTACGCAGACAAAGCTCACCCGCAGCGTTTTCATTACGTCGAGACCACCGGCAACGAACGCTATGCGCTGCTCTCCACTTCCGACCGCGGGTCGGGCAAAGATGGCAATGCACTGCTGTTCCGTGATTTATCCAAGCCCGATTCACCACTCCGCCCCATCGTAAGCGCCATCTCTAACGACCGCTATGAGTTGGTCGATGAAGCCGGGGGCAAGTTCTTGATTCAGACAAATGCTCACGCTCCCAACGGCCGGGTCGCTTCTTACAATCCGGATGCGAAGGCCTGGAAAGATATCATCGCCGAAAAGCCGCACGCCTTAACCGAAGTCCGCTTTGCCGGCAGTAAGCTGCTGGTTGAGTATTCCGAGGATGTCGCTTCAAAACTCTACATCTACGGGCTCGACGGCAAAGCAGCAGCGGAGATTCAACTGCCGGGCCAAGGGACTGCAACGAGCTTGATGGCTGAAAACGATGACCGCTTCGCGTTCTATGCTTTCAGTTCACTGAACCAGCCGGAAACCATCTACAGCTATGATCTGAAAACCGGAAAGAATAGCGTCTGGCGTCAATCGGCAATTCCTGGCTTCCAGCCCGGGCGTTATGAAAGTAAAGAGGTCTTTTACCAAAGCAAGGACGGTACTCGGATCCCGATGTTCTTGGTCTACCGCCGTGGAATAAAGCTTGATGGAAGCAACCCCACTCTGCTCTATGGCTATGGCGGCTTCAACATCAGCAATAATCCAACCTTCTCCGCGCAGCGCTTGGCGCTCCTCGAGCAAGGCGTCGTTTATGCATCCGCCAATTTGCGCGGAGGCGGGGAATACGGCGAGAAGTGGCATCAGGCCGGTATGCTGCTGAATAAGCAGAACGTATTCGACGACTTCATCGCCGCTGCCCAGTGGCTCATCGATAGCAAATACACCTCACCCGCCAAATTGGCGATCCATGGAGTATCGAATGGCGGGCTTCTGATCGGTGCAGTGATGAATCAGCGGCCCGATCTGTTCCGCGCGGCCATTGCCCAGGCCGGCGTTATGGATATGCTGCGCTTTCAGAAGTTCACCATAGGTTGGAATTGGATCGCTGACTATGGCTCGAGCGGCGATCCTCAGCAATTCAAAAACCTCTTCGCCTATTCCCCGCTTCACAACATTCGTGAAGGAGTTGAATATCCCGCCACTCTGATAACCACCGCCGACCACGATGACAGAGTGGTCCCCGGCCACTCCTTCAAATATGCGGCTGCGCTTCAAGAGAAAGCCAGCCCTAAAAATCCTGTGCTGATCCGTATCGACACCAACTCCGGCCACGGCCCCAGCAGCACCAGAAAAGGCATCGAACAGAACACTGACATCGATGCGTTTCTCTTACAGAATCTGGGAGTCAAGCCCAGCTTCGAAACCCCCGCGCCTCGCAAGCCCTCGACGCCCTGACAGTGATCTCTCCAGTTCGGACCTGCGATCGTAAGCGGGCAGCGATTAGGATTTGTTACCAAAGAGCCTTGATCTTCCCCGGTCACCGCATACGGTGTGCGCCCAATAGGGACTGAAAACCCGATCGATTCGAAGCCCGCCGTTTCCGGCAACTCGCCAATTAAAACCTCATGCCAATGGGCATTTATGAGCCCGCTGGCGACGGTGTACTACACGGCTGTATCTGGGATTTTGGAGTCGGGACGCTATCGGCGGGCAGACTGTGATCCCCGCTTGACGGGGTTCGGCCTATTTTTGGTCGTTTAATCAACCGGAACGCAATGCCGAAACCGGTCATTTGAACCGTGCGCGGCGTTCCCGTTTCTCCATGTCCGATTGACCATTTCGGGAAAGCGCAATCAAGGCACATGCCTCAGTCGGGCTGAACTGTTTGTTCGCCGAGTGCGGCGCTGGGGAACCGGTAGTCCGGCAACTCGACGTCCCCGGGGTCGCGCATGCCCACGGCCATGAAGGCGTCGCGCAGGATGGGCTTCGATAGCAGGTTCAGTGTGATGCGTTGCAAGGTGATGCCGAACTTGGTCTGCGGATGTGTCCAGCTCGGCCCTTTGCCCTTTCCCTGTCCTTCCTCGACGAAGGGCCGCATCAGGCGGTCATACTCCAGAAACGCGGCCTCATGGTCGTCGGTTTTCGCCAGTTCGCCGGCAAGAATATAGGCGCCGACCACCGCTAGTGTTGTGCCGACCCCGCTAACGGGCGTGGCGCACCAGGCTGCGTCTCCAGTCAGCGCGATCCGCCCCTTTGACCAGCGCTCCATCCGAACCTGACGAAGCACCTCAAAATAAAGATCGTCGGCTTGTTCCAGTCCCGCGAGCACGCGCGGCGTTTCCCAGCCCGCATCGGCGAAGGTTTCCTTGAGCCAGGCCTTGGCGTCCTCGTCCGGCAGAGCGGATGGCTCGCGCGCTTCCTCCTTGAGCGTCAGTACCGCCCTGGTGGTGCCGTGGGGATCGGGGCGCAAGAACACGCTGCGGCCACCGGGCGCATTGTACCAGCGTGCGTCAGTGCCGTCGCTCGGTGCGCGCGGGATGGTGAAGAAGCCCAGCGTCATGTCCATCCAGCGCGGATCATTCTCGCCGGGGAATAGCTTCTCCCGCGTGCTCGAGCCGACTCCCTCCGCGACCAGCAGCAGCGCATATTCCTCTTCCCGGCCGCTCTCGAAGCGGACATGGACGGCAGCGCCGCGATCTTCCACCGCTGCCACCGAGTCACCGAAGCGGTAATCGACCCGTGGCCTTACCTTTTCGTACAGGATGTATGCTAGATCGCCGCGCAGGATTTCCAGCTCCGCCGTCGGGCCATCGGGTCCGATATCCTCCACCTCGAACGCGGCAACTTGTTCGCCGTTCTCGTCAACAAAGGTCCAGCCGGTCTCCCCTGTTCCGGACTCGCCGACATCCTCGCGCACACCCGTGCGCCGGAGCACCGTCTCGCCGGCTCCGCGCACATCGATGCTCTGCCCGCCCTTACGGAACTCCGGTTCCTTCTCGACCACGGTGACGTCGAAACCGCCTTCGGTGAGCCACCAGGCTAGCATGTTTGCAGCGATACTTCCGCCGGTCACGAGGACGCGTTTATCCATGACAGCACGCAGAGCTTTGGGGTAGATGATGGCGCATGCAGACACTGCCAAGCTGCGATTGGAACTGATGCGCCTAATGCCCCTTATCGCAACTGAGGGCCGCAAGATCGTGGACATAATTGCGCAGCGGCAACGGCTCCACCAGACCGATGTCGAGGCGCTTGCTCGCGTAATGCTTGCCGAAGGGGAAGCGCGGCCATTGACTGTTGGCACGCTGGGCGGCGAACTCGGCCTAACATCGGGTGCCACTACCTTTCTTTTGAAGCGACTGGCACAGGCCGGCTTGATCGAACGATCGGGTCATCCGGCGGACCAGCGCAAAGTCTTCGTACATCTGACGAACGCCGGCCGCGACCTCGCCCGAAAGATTCATCCGGCGGTCATACGCCTGAGCGATGCCGTCATGGACGCGTTCACACCGGAAGAACTGGGAACGGTCCGGCGTTATCTGACTGCAACATTGAAGGCCATGACGACCTGCCACGAATCGCTTTCCAGATCGGTGTCCGGCCCGGTTCAAACCCCTTTTATTGAGTGACGGCGTGTACACAGCCGCGAAAGCCGTGCGCTTGTTGCCGTCGACGAAAGGATGATTTTGTGACAGGCTTTCCCAGAGCGCGGCTTCAAGAAGTCCCAGGTCCCGGACGCCGTGCGTGCCGCCATAGCGTTCGATCTGATCGGCGTGCATGGCCGGCACGTCGATGGGCGTCAGGTAATCGGTCACTCGGCTAGCTTTTTATAAAGCGGGCCGTATTTTTCGTGGCTGGCGAGGTAGGCGGCGAGGACTTGCGGCCGCGGCGTTACATTTTTGTGCTTGGCAATCAGGTCGCCCAGAGCCTCATCTAGCAGCGCCTGCAGTTGCCGGCCTTCGCTCTGCGCCAGAGAACGGAGCTCGGCCAGCAGATCAGCATTGATCTGAGTGGCAAATTTCTCGCGGCGAATATCAGGCATAATGGCAATCTCTCTTGGAATGGCTCGTATCATGATAGATTCAGAATTGAAATCATGGCTTTCCAGATTCGGGTCGTTGCGCTTACTCCAAACATTCCCTCGAAAACTTTCTAAGCCACGTGGCAACGAGTACGTCTCCCTGGCACAAGCGGTCGAGAATTCGACTAACCTCCGGCCGCTCCCAAAGTCCCAAAGGACAACGGACGCTTTTTCAAGGAAGACCTGTTCGCACTGGGCCGGTTTTAGTGCCGCGACTTGCGTATCGGCATCCTGGTCGTATGTGGAAAACGGCCGCATAGCCGGAAAGCATTGCACAACCTAATCGCAAATCCATTCGGTTGTGCAATACCGTTCTTCAACTGAAGAATCAATGAAACAGGGTGGTCCGCATTCGATTTACAAACCCTGGGTTGCCCACTCTAGACGCTAAAGGGCCGGATCTCCGCTCCGCCGCATGCAAGCGGTTCGATGTGATCCGTTGCATAAAAGCCATTTAGGGGCAAGCGGAGCGCTGATGCTATACAGTCAAATGCATGTACTCTCTCGCTCGCGTCCTCGGAACGCTCGTCTTACTCTCGGCATTAAGTCCAGCAGCAAGCATAATCTCTGCCACGTCCTGCACGACTCGTGATCGTATCGGCTCATCTACGGTGACTGGCGCCAGCAGCTGTCGCAACGACATTTTCGGGGGGTCGGCGACAGCCAGCACTTACTACGATATACGGCTGGATGCAAACAACCTCGTTCTGCTGTCTGGTGCATCGATTCTCGCCGGAGGAAGAGATTTGGGAGGGAGCGGTGATGCCTCAGCGAACATTCGAATCACCATTCAGGTCGGAACTGAGGGTTCGCTGCGGAACGGGATTGTCATCGGGAGCTTCAGCCAGGACTTTCTGCGAAATGGTGCTGTCGGAGGGTCAACCATCTCTGCAAACCCGGACTACTTCGCACCAGGATTCAGCCTCGGCTTCAACTATCCAAGAGCGGTCCAGCTTGGCACTCCTCTGACGATTACGATCACGGATACTGCGATAGGCGGGGCTGGGTTCAGCGATGAAGCAGCGGGTGGCGGGCCAGAATCGGGACTCTATCTAAGCTTCTTTGAGGCGGATGGAATGACTCCGGTGGCAATAGCCGATGTGCCGGAGCCTCGCTGGCTTCTGGCGAGTGGCCTTTTGTTTGGGATCATCATTGTCCGCATTCTTAGTCTCAGCAAAGCCTCGGTATAACCATCGCTTAAGAGCGAGTAAGCTCCGGACCATTCCGTAAACGAAGGTTCGAGCAATTGTACAGAAGGCCTAGAACCACAGCGGCCAGAGAAGCGCGTTCGCCGCGGGTGCTGGATCATGGAGTTGTTGGCCAATTCGCTTTCACGTTCGGCTCTGCATTCTTCTGCATCATCCCGTCGGCTATCCAGGCAAGTGAAGCCGGACAGTAGACTAGATCCCGCATAACATCGGATCGGTCCGGGCACCGTGGTTCTGCCTGCGGAAGTTGCGTCTTTGATGCGAGACGACGGAAACTCGGTATTGCCCAAACCGTCCCTCTCCGCAACTCAGCACCACAGGCTTCAAAGCGGCCCAGCTCAGTTAACCCGGACATCGATGGATTTTAGGAACAAATCGTCTCCGCTTAAGCCATGTTTCAGCAAATCGGCCAATCAAATTGCTCGCACCCGGGAAACTATCCAGCGTTTCAACTGTTCCTCGGAAATCTCCCCAGCAGAAACGCCTATCACGGTTTGGATTGCATCAACCTTGTCAAAAACTAGCTCACTGCCGTTAATCTCTAGGAAGACAAGAGCAGCTAAGAACGCCGCTCGTTTATTGCCATCGGCAAACGGATTGTTGCGGGAAATTCCCACCGCATAAGCAGCGGCCAAAGCGGATAATGAATCGGCTTGTCCATATGCCATCATCTGCCGAGGGCAGGCCAATGCCGAGTCCAGGAGTCCGGAATCTCGTAAACCATTCAGACCCCCGAAAATGGCAAGACTCTTTGCGTGGAGCAGTTCAAGAGCAGTCCGGCTGACCCATACGGGTTCCGTCATTTAGAGTTCAGCGAAAGATCTTTATCTATTCAGCAAGCGCCTTGAAGACGTCTCGATGTTTTTCCATTAGTTTCGAGCCGATCTCGAGTTGCTCCTTTATCGAGGGATCATAAGGAGTCAATAACACGCCATTTGGAGCTTCCACAGCGAATAGTTGATCTCCCTTCTCTACTCTCAACCGGTTGAGCAGTGCTTTCGGTAGCACAACTCCTGTCGAGGTTCCTACAGCAGCTAATTTCAAAGTAGTTAGCGTCATATCCTCTCCTGACATAATTATAGTTATAAGTATTCACCAAATCAAGGGTCTTGCTCCAGTGCTTTCGACTCCCTGGCGAATATCCAGATCAGCACCGCAATCGAGGCCAGCGCACTCGCCACGAACCAGGGCACGAGATGTGGATGCGGGAAATATTTCGAGGGTGCCGGCCAGGTCCAAACCAAAAGCAGGTTAAGCACTTGCAATCCAAGCACGAGAAAACTCACCGCGCGCGGCAGTTCCACCACCAGAAACATCGCCAACGAAATCGTCACCAGCAAAATGTCTACATAGGAGCTATGGGTGGTGTATGTCGCATGCGGACCAAACAGCGCGAGCGACCAAACCACGAGATTGAAAATCCCCGCCGGCAGCAGCCACGCAAAAGGTCTCAGGTCACTGCGAAAGTTTCCGCGAAACCGCCAGAGCAGCAGCCCGATCCAGCCGATGTTTAACAAACCAACCGCACTCGAGATATATTCGCGCTGCGCAATGCGTGATTTTTCCGGGTTCAAGCGTATCGTGTTCGCAATTATCGTATCCAAAATTAGCGGGTCTGTCCCCATTAAATTCCGCACATTCGACCACTTGTAATCGGCGATGGTCCGCCAGCTTAAATTCCCGTAGGCATCTGCCAAGGCTTGTCCTAAAGTGCGGCTGTCGATCTCGCCAACTCCTGCCAGATGCATCTTCGTCAGACGATTGCCGGGCGGATCGATCCAGCGTTGGTAAGCGGCCCACGATGACAGCAGCAGCGCCGGCGCAATTGCCGCAGCACAGAGCGCGCGCCACGGAAACAGCCTTCTGTTCCACACCACGGCTAAACCGAAAGCCGGCAAACTAAAGATGCTGCCCGGATGCGCCAGCAGAGCTAAACTCACGCTGACTCCCCCTACCGCCGCATCGGTCAAGCTTAGTGCCCTGTGTTCGCGAATCGCTTCGATCGCCATTGCAATCGCCAGCAGAAGCAACGCCGCCGCAAACAGCTTGGGCCAGACAAACACGCTGTTGTAAAAGTAAAAGCCCGAGAGCATCAACAGCACCAGCACCTGCCGCCGCCGGGCCAGGCCCGCCCCGCATGCGCAAAGCACCTGCCAGACGCCGGCAATCCACAAGCACTGCAGCAAAGTCGATAACGCCTGGTAGTTCAAAGCAATCGATCCAATGATTCGAAACTGCCTGAGCAGCAACACCACGCCCGTCTGAAGTGGCGGCCGGTCGCTGCTCAGCCAGTCCCCGCAGCAGAACGGTCGCAGCGGTTGGTGCGAGTAAATTTTTTCGGCGAAGATCAGAGGTATTAAGTTGTCACCCGGCCGGTATTCGTTGAAGAATCGAACATTAGGAAGAGCGACGCCCTGTCCTGCAGGGTCTCCAAAGATAAACAACAACGACAGATACAGAATGCCGCCCAGCCCAACCAGGAGAAGTGGGTCGCGAACGATGGGCCAGATTGTCCGCCAGAAAGCGCGCTGCCTGATAGCCGCAACCACAATCGCAAGGGAGGCCAGGTAAACCAGATAGCAGAAAATGCGCCCGGCGGTTTTATTCCATAGGAAAATCCAGAAGCCGGCGTAACCCAGAACAGCCGCCGTTCCCAGCAGAACAGCAAACAGAGCAACAGCACCCAGCGTGCGCCGTCTCCAGATCAGATAAGCTGCTGCCACGCCGGGCAACGTATACAGCAACAGATTCAGAAGGTACACTGCTACGGTCACTGAAATGAAACGCTCTCGCCTTCAGCCGCATTGTATGCCTCTGCCAGCGCAACCAGCCAGCTGCCGCAAGCCATCGGTATCCAACCCGCCCCGCCGATGAGAACTGAAACAGTCACAAATTTCCAAAAAACATTCTCCCAACCTAACCAACAACTTACAGCGCTTTTCTTCATTCACCGAAACACCCCTATCAGAAACTGCGCGCATGACAGCACGTCAACTTCGCCGCGCACAAGAACACACAGCGCGCAAATTAGCTCGTAAAGCCAACTCTGCCGTTGAGCAGAATCAGACGCCCGCAACCCGCTCCGTTTACCCACAACCCCAAACCGTCCCGGTCCCTCCGGAAATCTCTCCAGCCCGGCTCGAAGCCAACCGGGCGAATGCCCAACTCTCCACCGGACCGCGCACAGAAGAAGGCAAAGCCATCTCGTCGCGCAACAACTTTCGCCATGGCTTCACCGGCGTCTTTTGCATCCTGCCGGACGAAGATGACGCCGCTTTCCGCAAACTCTTAGCCGGCCTGGAAGCCGAACACGATCCTGCCACTCCAACCGAATCCTTGCTGGTCGGCGACATGGCCCGGCACTACTGGCTCACCCAGCGCGCCATCCGCCTTCAGGAAGAGTGCTTTGCGGCCGGCAGTCTCGACGACTCGAAGATCGAAAAGAAGCTGGCGCTTTACATCCGCTATCAAACCACCAACCAGCGTGCCTTTCATCGCTGTTTGGGCGACCTGCTGAAGCTCCGCCGCGCTCGCCAGAGTGAGCAGCGTGGGTTCGAATCGCAGCAACGCCGCAAAGCCTCTGATGAAGCCCGCCTGCTCGAGCAAAAGCAGGCCGCGGAACATCAGGAACTCTTAATTCTGGGCGCAAAAATCCGCTGCCAGGACGAACTCATGTTCCGTGAACTCCGTGAATCCAGGCCTGATATCTTCGCTGCCGGAGCCAGCGCCTCCCCCGAAACTTCCAAACCGTCTAAAGCTGCGCAAGCTCGGCAGTCTTAAACAAATATCGCGCGGTCTTTCGCTCGCCAGGCAGAGCCAAAAGGGCTGTTATTCTTGAATTTGCTTCGATTTTGTTCTTCCGGCCGGGCGTCCTCGTGTGTGCTCGCGGCCCTCGGACTGTCTATTTCCGCCCTTGGTCAAACGACCGCTCAACCAGCTGGCAACGCGTTTATCTCCATCTTGAATTCCGAGCTCACCCGTGAATTTTCGCTGCTGAAAGACAAGGGAACCCCGCCTCCCTACTTCATGGCGTATGAAGCCGTAGAGCAGCAAGCCGAGGTGCTTTCCGGCAGCCAGGGTGCGCTTGTGCGAGACTCCCGTTCGCATAACCGTGGCGTCGATACCACCATTCGCGTCGGCTCTCCAGCGTTCGACAACTATCATCCCTACAAAGGTTCGGCTATCCGCTTCACAACCTTCCGGGCATTAAGCCTGGACAACGATGCCAACCAGATAAGGCGCGCCCTGTGGAGCGAGACCGACCGCGTTTACCGCCTGGCATCCCGCCGTTTTACTCAGCTGAAAACCGATCAGCAGTTGCTTGCCGACGAGAAAGAAAAGAACGCCGACTTCACCACCGAAAAGCCAGAACACTCCATTACCGATCCGCCGGAGTTGCACTACGATTCCAAGGCGTGGGCCGAAAAGGTCCGCAATTGGTCGGGCTTGTTCCGCACCCATCCCAACATTCTGAGTTCTTCGGTAAGCTTCTCCGCCCAGCGCGACCGTCGCACCCTTGTGAATACTGAGGGCGCTGAAGTGCAGCGCGGCAGCGTCCTCTATCGCCTCGAAACCGGAGGCATTGCACTCGCGGCCGATGGCATGGATCTGCGAACCTTCGACACGATTGAAGCTTCCGATCTGTCCCACTTTCCCAGTGACGAAACCGTGCAGGCCCATATCCAAAAAGTTGCTAAAGATCTGGACGCCCTGCGCGAGGCGTCGCCTGCCGAGCCAATCGTCTGTCCCGCCATTCTCTCCGGCCGTGCCGCCGCCGTTTTCTTTCACGAGATTTTCGGGCATCGCATGGAAGGCCACCGCCAGAAAGACATCAACGAAGGCCAGACTTTCACGCGCATGCTCGGGCAATCCATTCTGCCTTCTTTTCTCAGCGTCGAATCCGATCCCACGCGCACCACTTTTGACGGAACCGACCTGATTGGCGCATACAACTTCGACGATGAAGGCGTCAAGGCGCGCCCCGTAAAGCTGGTCGACAATGGCATTTTAAAGACTTTTCTGCTCTCCAGATCGCCGGTGGGAGAGTTTCTGCAGTCGAACGGCCATGGCCGCCGCCAGCCGGGGTTCGAAGTCATTTCGCGGCAGTCGAACCTTATTGTGGAATCCAGCAAGCAGGTGTCCGGCGGCCAACTCCGGGCGCAATTGGTAGCCGAGATCAAGCGTCAGAATAAGCCTTACGGCTTGTATTTCGAAGAGGTCTCCAACGGCTACACCACCACCGGCCGGCGCGGCTTGCAGGCCTTCACCGTAGTGCCGCTCATCGTCTATCGCGTTTTCGCTGATGGACGTCCTGATGAGCTCATTCGCGGCGTAGACATTGTTGGAACGCCGCTGGCCAGTTTCCAGAAGATTGTTGCTACCTCCGATAAAGCATCCGTGTTCAATGGATACTGCGGAGCCGAATCGGGAAGCATCCCAGTCTCGGCAATCTCCCCCGCGATTCTGGTTTCCGAAATCGAAACCCAGAAAAAGCAGAACGCTCAACAGCGCCTTCCCATTCTGCCGCGCCCGCAAGGGAATCACCCATGAGCAAGTTCCTCCAAAACCGGCAACCTGACGCAGGTCTACCTGGAATGTCCCATTATTTTTTGCGCGCGTTTCTCAGAATCTCGGGGCTTCTTCTCTTGGCTGCCGCCAGCTTCGCGGAAACTCCGCTTGAAAGCCAGATCTCCAGTGACGTGGAACTGCGAGCCATGCGGGACGAACTCGCGCGTGCCAAGACCATCCAGCTAAACAACCTCGACAAGCCTTACTTCGTGCAATACACCAGCAGCGATGCGCGGCAGTTCACCGCCACTGCGAGTTTAGGCGGGCTGCTGAGCTCCGAGTCGTCGCACACCGATCAACCTAAGCTGCAGGTCCGGGTCGGAAACTATCAGTTCGACAACACCAACACTGTCTTTTCGCGGGAGTCCCGCTTTGGGCTGCTGCCCATCGACCACAACTATCTCGCCATCCGCGACAATCTCTGGCTTTGGACCGATCTGCTATACAAGGCCTCTGCCGATCAGGTCGCTTACAAGCGGACCTCCATGAATGAAATCGCCGCGCCCGATAAGACTCCCGATTTTGCGCCCGCCAAGGCCGTGCAGATCATCCAGCCGCTTCCTGAATTTCATCTCGACGAAAGCGCCTGGAACGAAGAGATCCGCCGGCTGTCTGGCCTGTTCGCCCGCTACGGCAACGTCATGAACTCGCAGGTGCGCGTCCGCTCCATCTCGTCCACTTACCGGCTCGTGAACACCGAAGGCACGGTTGTGCGCATTCCCCAGCTGTTGAGCGATATTGACATCGCGGCCAGCACCTTCGCCGCCGACGGCAGCCGCATCTGGAACCATCGGCTCATCACCGCCGTAAAGCCCGAGGAGCTTCCCTCCGAAGCTCAGTTGACCAATACCATCAACACGATCGGGACCGAAACAGAAGCCTTGGCGCGTGCTCCGCTGGGCGAAGATTACAGCGGCCCAGTGCTGTTCCAGGGTGAAGCGGCAGCCGAGATGATGGCCCAGGTGCTTTCAAATACCGTGCGTCTCCAGCGCAAGCCTTTTGTCCCTCCGGGCAGCCACAGCAGCGCCGGCCAAACCGTAGCCAGCGTCTGGGCCAGCCGCCTGGGTTCGCGCGTTCTACCCGAGTGGATGAGTCTGTTTGATGATCCGCGCCAGCAGCGTTCCGGCGGCGTCACGCTCGCCGGACAATACGATGTGGACGACGAAGGTGTACCGGCCGAGCGCGTCACACTCGTCGATAAAGGCGTGTTGAAGAACTTTCTCCTGAGCCGCCGGCCCGTCAGAACCTTCAATGGCTCCAATGGGCACGGACGCCTGCCGGGAGACTTCGGGAACGCGGAAGCCGCCTTCGGCAATCTGTTCGTTCAGGCCGGCCAGAGCATATCCGAGCAGCAGCTCAAGGCCAAACTGATTAAACGCATCAAGACCTCCGGCCTCAAGTTTGGTTTCATCATCCGCCGCATCGATTTCCCATCGACAGCCAACCTGGAAGAACTGCAATCCATGGTGCAGCAGATGCGGCAGAGTGGATTTCTGCGCACTTTGAACGCGCCCATTCTTGCCTACCGGGTCTATCCCGACGGCCGCGAGGAACTGGTGCGAGGTTTTCGCTTCCAGGAGTTCAGCGCCAAAGATCTGCGCGATATCAGCGCCGCCTCGAACAAGCCTTACGTTCTGAACTACGTCAATAACGGCTCGTCTTTGAACCTCGTAAATTCAAATTCCGATGCCACTACTTCTTCCGTTATCTGCCCCTCCCTGCTCTTCGAGAGCATCGATCTGGCGCGCGCCGAAGGCGAAGCAGGCAAGCTTCCGCTGGTTCCGTCACCCGCCATCGTTAAGCAGGCGATGAACAAGGCAATCGATATGCAGATGTCCGCTTCCAACCTCCACTAAGCAAGTCTGATGCGGATCCTCAGCCGGGCCATTTTCTTCGAGATCTTCGCCAGCGCCAGCCTCGGCACATTACTATTCATCTTTGTCCTGTTCTTGCGCACCATCGAGCGGCTGTCGGTGCTGCTGGTCAGAATCTCCGCGCCTTGGCAGGTCATCGCGGAACTGGTGCTCTATGCGCTTCCCTCCACGCTTCCCTTCGCTCTACCCTTAGGCGTTCTGGTTGGCATTCTAGTGGGGCTCAGCCGCATGTCTGCCGATAGCGAAATCATCGCCATGCGCGCGGCCGGCGTCTCGAGTCTCAGCGTAGTCCGGCCGGTGCTGCTCTTTTCGTCCTCTGCCATGGTCATAACCGCGCTGGCGTCGCTTTGGCTGACGCCGCTCTCGTTGCATCTGGAGACCAAAGTGGCGCGTCATTTCGCAGCTGCGCAACTCACGGGCGAGATCGAGCCGCGTATCTTTAACGAGCAGTTTCCCAACACCGTTCTCTATGTCGACAATGTCACCAGCGGCGGGAAACAAGTCGGATGGAACGGCATCTTTATCGCTGACACCACGCCCCCCGCGGAACTTTCCGAGCAGGGTAGAGATCGTGGCGATACGCCCCGGGTCATCGTTGCCCAACAAGCCTTCGCTCATCCGGACGCTGCCCATAACCGCATTATTCTAGACATGCGGAATGTCCACACTAGCGAGCGGGACAAAGAAGGCAAGGTGATCAGCACCGCTGCCCCCAGGCAGGTGGAAGTGCTGCAAGCCCAGAAGCGCGACGAGCTCCAGTTGAACAAGACCGTTCAGGAACTCGATACCGTGCCGCTTTACAAGCGCGTCTATTGGCGGCACGACCTGAAAAAAGAAGAGCATGTCGAAGCCGCTATCGAACTCCACCAGCGCTTTGCATTGCCGCTCGCTTGCGTGCTGCTCGGCCTGATCGGTATCCCGCTTGGTATCTCGTCGCGCAAAGGCGGCAAATCCGGCGCCTTCATTCTTACCGTGATGGTGGCTTTCATTTATTACCTGGGGTTCATCACGCTTATAGGATTGGCGCGCAAGGGCAGCCTGCCCGTTCCCATTGCCGTTTGGACTCCGGATGCTATCTTCGCTTGCGCCAGTATTTGGCTGCTTTCCCTGCTCGAACGCCCCGGCGACACCGGCTCTTTCCGTTATTTCCGCAGCTTCGGCGCTTGGCTGGCCGCGCGCTTTTCGGCGAAGCGAAGACGCCGGCGCAGGGATGCCGCTGCACCGCGTTCACCTCTGTTTGCCTTCCGGCCGCTCCTCATCGACGGCTATGTGCTGAACAGCTTCCTGTTCTACTTCTTCATTTTGCTGGTCGCGCTGGTCTGTTTGATTGAAGTCTTCACGTTCTTTGAACTGCTGGGCGACATGGTTAAAAACAATATCGGCATGGGTACCATGCTCGATTATCTCTGGCATCTTGCGCCTAAGCTGATCTACGACACCACGCCCATCGGCACCCTGGTTGCCTCGCTGATCTGTTTCGGCATTCTCACCAAGTACAACGAGGTAACCGCTTTCAAAGCCGGCGGCGTCAGTATTCACCGGCTGGCTGCTCCGGTGCTGGTAATGAGCCTGGCTATCAGCGGAACGCTGTTCGTCTTCGATCATTTCTATATCCCGGAGTCGAACCGTCGTCAGGAGAAGCTTCGCGCACAGATTAAGAATAAGCCCGTAGCGACTTATCTGCGCTCCGATCGCCAGTGGGTTTATGGCCAGGGTTCGCGAATCTACAATTACCGTTTCCTGGACCGCAATTCAGCAGTAATGTCGCGTGTTAACGTCTACGAATTCAACCGCCGGAACAGCCAGATTGTGCGTCACATCTCGGCCGATCGAGCTACCTGGTCTCCCAGGCAAAAGACTTGGATCTTTCAGGACGGCATGAGCCGCGATGCCGGCAGCAAATTCGATAACTACCGCCAGTTCCGCGGAACGGCCACCTTCCCTGAACTCACCGAACCGCCGAAGTGGTTCGTCAAGGAAGAAAAAGAATACAAGGAGATGAACTTCAACGAGCTCGACCGCTTCATTCAGGAATTGCAGGCCAGCGGCATGGATACAACACCTCTGCGCGTTCAGTACTACAAGAAGTTTGCGGTGCCGCTGTTTGCTTTTATCATGGCCGTCATCAGCATTCCGTTCGCGTTTGTGGCCGGGAACCGCGGCGCCATGACGGGAGTCGGCATCAGCTTCGCGATTGCGATCGCCTACTGGAGCATCGGGACAGTCTTTGAACAGATCGGCGATTTGAACCAGCTGCCGCCCATTATGGCGGCGTGGTCTCCAGACGTTTTATTCCTGCTGGCAGGCTCATATCTAATGGCCCGGATGAAAACCTGATGTTTGCTTAAGCGGCTTGGCGAACGGCTGTCAGCTCCCGCAGTTTAGATCGTAGAGCTTCCATCTGAACAGGCTTGCTCAGATAGTCGGTCATGCCCGCGCCGATGCATTTCTCCCGGTCGCCTTCCATGGCATTCGCGGTCAACGCGAGAATGGGGATACAGCCGCCGTGCTCCCTCTCCCGTTGGCGAATCAGCGCGGTAGCGGTCAGGCCGTCCATCTCGGGCATCTGCACGTCCATCAGGACTACATCGAAAGCGCGGTTACGGCATGCCTCCACGGCCTTGCGTCCTGTGTCCACCAGCAATACCTGGTGTCCTTCTTTTTCGAGTATGCGGCGCATCAGGAGTTGATTTACCGGATTGTCCTCGGCCACCAGAATCGACATGCCGCTCGCGTCCTGTTGCTCGCGCTGCGGCGGCGTCACTACGGCCGGCATCGGAATTACATCCGCGCAGTCTGCCTGCTGCTCCAGTTCCACCGTGAAGGCGAAAGTGCTGCCCTGGCCCACTACGCTATCGACGGAGATCTCACCGCCCATGGCCGCCGCGATGCGTTTGCAGATTGCCAGGCCCAAGCCGGTTCCGCCGTAACGGCGAGTGGTGGAGCCGTCCGCCTGCTGGAAGGGCTCGAAGATGCAGGCCAGCTTCTCCGGAGCGATTCCGATGCCGCTATCTGAGACCGCAAACCGGAGCTTCAATTTACGGCCTATCTGCTCGTCGAGACCGGCAGTCACCGTCACGCTTCGGCCGGCCGGCGTGAATTTCACCGCATTGCTGAGCAGATTGATGATGATTTGCTGCAGCCGCAGCGCGTCGCCGGCCAGCCGCTGCGGCACATCCGCGTTGACGTGGTACCGCAGTTCTATCCCTTGCTGGTTTGCGCGAACGGCCAGGCCTTTCATCGCGTCCTGAACCGCCGTGTTTAGAACGAAAGGCGTGGGATCGAGTATCATCTGCCCCGCCTCGATCTTGGAGAAATCGAGGATGTCGTTTATGATGCGCAGCAGTAGTTTGCCGGAACTGTCCACGGTTGATATCAACTCGCGCTGTTCAGCGTCGAGATCGGTCTCTAAAGCGAGCGCCGTCATACCGAGAATGCCGTTCATGGGCGTCCGGATCTCATGGCTCATGTTGGCGAGAAACTCGCCCTTGATCTGGCTCGCCCGCTCCGCCGCCAGGCGCGCGGACGTAGCCTTCGCGCGCTCCTTTCGAGCCCGGTGGATCTGCCAGGCCAAAACGCCCGAAACCAGCAGAGCGGCCATCAGCGCATAGTGCGTCAACCGGTTTCGCCGTTCCGCCTCTTCCAGAGCGTAGACTGAGCGTGCTTCGGTGGAACTGAAGGCGCTCCAGTGCTCCAGGCTGTTCGATAGGGAGCCGTCCATGGCCAGGCTCGAAATTTTTTTCCGCAGAAGCCCGGCCGTTTTCGCCGCGGCGGGAGTCGACATGATGCTCAGTTCGGAGGCAAATCCATGTAACACGTCGATGCGGAAATCTGTGTCCCGGCAATCCGGAATCCGTTGCAGAAGAAAACTGTCGAGGAACCGGACTTCCACCAGAGACGCGGAAGCTTCGCCCGTACAGACCGCCCGGACTGCTTGCTGGCGAGTCGCGGTCGGCCTGAGATACGGGCCAGACAGAGCGGTTTGGGCGACATGGCTGAGAAACTGACTGTCCCGATAAGCAACCACGTGTTGGCTCGTGCTGGCCGGGCCGGTAATCCCGGCATCGGCCCTCGAAAAGAGACAGTAGTTGTTCTTCAGCCAGGGCTTGGTGAATTCATAGTGGAGAGCCCGACGGCCAGGCGTGGACGAAACCGCGGGCCAGAGGTCCACCTTGTTTTCCTTGAAAGCTTTGTCCAGATTGCTTCGGATGGGGATCCATTTCAGCCGGATTCCTGCTCTGGCCGCGGCGTTGTTCAGGACATCCACCGCTAAGCCCTCGATCGTTCCATTGGGCCGCAGAAAATAGTAGGGCGGGGCGTGGTCGGCGCCGATCCGGAACACCCGGTTGCGCTCGGGAGTGTTGCACGAATGAAGCAACGCCAAAAGAAAGATCCCGGCAACGGTAACGGCGGCCAACCACCAGGCGTACAGTGGCCGGTAATACGTTGCGGTCGCAAATCGCCGTAAAGTCTCCATCGTTACCTAAAAGACAGTAGTGCCCAGCGAGGCGCAATTCTCTCGGGACACGCGTAGGACGGCAAGCCTAGTTTGTGGGGTTGCCGCGCGGCATTCCTGTGCGGGAGGGACGCGGGGGCGGCACGTAGTCTACCAGCTCATCCACTGGCTTCTTGGCGGCCCACGCAATACCGCGCAATAGGGTGCGCTGGATCTGGTAATTCGAAAAATTCGCGTAGATGTGGCCCTGCATCCAGACAAATGCGCGGGCCGGAGGGCCTCCGCTGAGCGAGTGTTCGTAAGTCCAGATTTGCGGCACCACTTCTCCCTTATGCTTGCCCGCGCTGCGGGTGGCCGGCATGGCTGCGGTCGCCAGCACATGGATGCCGGGATCTTTCGCCCACGTCAAATTGTAGAAGGCTTCATCGAGAATCGTAATACCCGACATGTCTTTCATGATGGGGTCCGACTGGTCGACCACCGAGTAATGGATGGGGGCGTCCAGGGTGTAGTTCACCTCCCCATGCTTCTTCGCCCCGCCGAGAAGCGTCGATAAGTAGGCCGGGTCGGGACCGCACAGAGCGTCATGAAAATTAACCAGACCGCCGCCGCGCTTGACGAAGTCTTCGATGGCAGTCTTTTCGCTCTCGATCAGATAGCCGGCGTCGCCCTTGTAAATTACCAGCACATCGGTATGCGCCAGGTCCGAAGCGCTGGGAGGATGTAAAGCGCCATCCACCACGGCCCCGTGTTCCGTCAGCAGCTTGCTCCAGTCCGCCAGCAGTTGAGGGTAATCGTGCTGGCCGGGTAGGTGTGACTTCAGGCCCGCCCAGATGTAAATGCGCATGCCCTCGGGGTTCTGGCCGGGCGCTCGCGGACCGCTTTGAGAGCCGGCAGATTGTGGAAATGCCATTGCCGCGGAGAGCAGGCATACCGCGGCTGGCAGAAGCTGCGAAACTCTGGTAGCGCTTCGAAATCGGCTGCTTGTCAAAAGTAATTACCTCGTCTTTTCCGAATATTGGCGCCTGTCGGCTGCGCGACGGCCATCATATCGAACTCCGGAAGCGGCCAGATCGACGTTATAATCAGGGCACACACTAAGAAGGTCCATTCGCTCCCGGGTTTTCTTTTGCAGAGCCATAGCTTTTGAGCCGCCCCGTTCTATCGCTTCCAAAACTCCCCTGGCCCGCGCTCCGGCGCATCTTCCTGGTTTGTGCCGCTATCTTCGTCGTCGCGGGCCTGGTTGCGCCCTGGGTGGATGCGTCGCACTGGAGCGGCGCCATTCGAAAAAGCCTGGAGCAGAGCTTAGGACGCCGCGTCGAGTTTGAAAAAGTTCACTTCACCTTATTCACCGGTCCGGGCGTGTCGCTTGAAAACGTCACCATCGGTGAAGACCCGCGCTACGGCCTGGAGCCATTTGCCTTCGTACCCAAGCTTCAGGTGCGGCTGAGGCCCGATAAGCTTCTGATCGGGCAGATCCGCTTCTCCACCTTACGGCTTGTCGGTCCTTCTCTCAACCTGGTGAAACTCGACGATAAGACCTGGAACGTCGTGGAACTCGTCCGCCGCCTCAGCGCGCCGCGCCGGTCGCCGCTGCATCTGTTTCCGGTGCTCGAGGTAGAAGACGGCCGGATCGACTTTAAGTTCGGTACGAAGAAGACCACCCTCTATCTGCGCGATACCGGTATGTCGGTTTACCCGGAGCGCTCCGGTCTGCTGGCCCTGCAGTTCTCCGGATCTCCCGCCCGCACCGACCGTGCTGGACACGGGTTTGGGCATGTCCGCGGAGAAGCAAGATGGCACGTAAATGCGCGCGGAGACGAAGATGCTCTGCAGGCTGACGTCAATCTGGAGCCCAGCAACCTGGGTGAAATGACGGCGCTGGTGGAAGGTCATGACCTGGGTGTACATGGAACCGTCAGCAGTTCCTTTCGTGCCGTCGGCCCGCTGCACAAATTACGGTTGCAGGGTAACGTGCATTTCACAGATGTGCATCGCTGGGATCTGATTCCGGTAGACGGAGAGGATTGGAATATCCGCTATGGAGGAAATGCCGATCTGGTCGCGAACCGCCTCACCATAGAGACCTGGGGAAAGACCGAGAGCGGCTCCCGGCCGGAGCGGACTCCCGTTTCGTTAGCTCTAGAAGTGAATCATTTCCTGACGCGCCCCGTCTGGGCCTTGACCGCGAAGATGAGCAAAGTTCCTCTGGCGAAGGTGCTTCCCGCCGGCCGTCGCATGGGCTTGAATCTGCCGTCAAACCTGACGGTGACCGGCGATGTCGATGGCGAGATCACTCTGAACAGCAATGCCGGCGTGCAGGGCAATGCCACTCTGCGGGACGTGTCCGCAACTTTGCCTGAAACCCCGCCGCTGAATGCCGAAATTGTCAACGTCAGCATTCAACAGGACCGCGTTCACTTTGATAAGACGACTCTGCAAACCGCCGGTTCAAATCTGCAATTGGGTGGCGACTACTTCCTGATGACTCCCAAGTCCGATGCGTCGATAGATACGCAAGACTTCCCCATAACTGAATTGAAAGCTGCGCTCTCACCCTGGCTGGGCATGCCGGAAAATGTCGAGTTGCTGAGTGACGGAAAGATTTCCGGTCAACTGGTCTATTCGAAAGACGAAGATACGGAGGGAGCATGGGCTGGAAAGGTGCATGTCACGGGAGCGACATTGAAGCTGCCCGGTCTGGCGAAGCCCTTGCAAAATGCAGAGGGCTGGGTAAGTTTCGACAGCCAGGCGGTGGACATCTCACATTTCAGCAGCATGGCCGGTGAACTTGCGGTCAGCGGCAGCTATCGCTATCTTCCGGCGGCAAGGCATCCGGAACGCCTCCGGATCGAGTTGCCGGCCGCCGGGTTGTCTGAGATACAGGCCCTGCTGGCGCCCACCCTGGAGGCGCAAAACTGGCTGGCGCGCCTGCACATGACGAAACGTTCGGTTCCGGAATGGCTCGCCGGCCGCGATCTGGAGGGCGACTTAGTGGTGAAACGATTGCTGGCAGGCGACAGCGAGGCCGGCTCGTTAGCTGCTCACTTCTGGTGGCGGGGAACGACTCTTCAGTTTTCGAACGTTTCGCTGAACTCGCTGAGGGGTAGTTTAGAGGCGCAAGGCAGCGTGGCTTTAGCTTCCTATTCGCCGGTTTACAGCTTCACCGTGCAGGCGAACGCGCTTCGCTGGGCGGGAGGCCATCTCACGGCACAGGGAACCGTCGAGAGCGGAGGTACTGGCGACGACGTGCTTCGGAACCTGCAAGCCTCCGGTACTTTTTCAGGAGGAAATCTGACGCTGACGCCAGAGGATACCGTCGATCGCGTAGCAGGAAATTTCACCGCCTCTTTTGCAGACGGCTGGCCCAGCCTGCGTTTGTCGGATTTGAGGACCAACTTGCAGGCGAACCTGCAAGCCGGAATTCAGGCGGACGAAACGGACGAACCCTGGACCGGAGAAGGCGTGACGCAGAGCGATGGCAAGTTGATGCTCGATCTGGAGCACGGCGATCGTCAGCGCCACATCGTCACCGCCCTATTCCCCGATCGCGATCCCGCGCTATCGATGCTGCACTAGCGGTAAACAAGGCGAGATTTGCACTCCGCTAAAATCGAGGGGCAGCATGCATCCTCTCGATTCTGCCTGGGAGGCCGTCAAAAAAGATTTTGATGCAGCCTGTTCCCAATCGGCGCGCGCTGCGCGTGGGGAACTCACTAACAATCTCAACCAACTACTCCGGCGGCTCCGGCAATACCGCGATGAGCAGGACTGGGGCTTGACGTTGATGGAGAGTGTAGGTCGCTTTGTGCCCGAAGCCGCCATCTTTGACGTTGATCCGGCCGCGAGCGGTGATCGCAATCCGCCCTTCAATTTGTGCTTGCGCGCCCAGATAGGAATGAATCTGCCGTCCGGATTCAAGTTCGCGGCCGGTAAAGGAGCTGCCTCTGCCGCCGCCTTCTCCACTGCAATCGATACTCGCGATCCCGTAGTCGCTCTGAGATCGGCGGCGGAAGTGACCGCCGAATTGGAGTCGAAGGACTCCGCTGCGCGCGCCCATGTGCTCCCCTTGCTGAACCAGGACCGGGTCGTGGCAGTGCTGTTTGCGGCTGGTTCTGAATCCATCGACGCGAATGCATTGGAACTTATCTCCGGAATTGCTTCTATTGTTCTGGAGCGCGGTTCCAACCGCAATCTGCATACTCAGATCGCGGCGCCGGCCGCAAAACTGGAGCGTGAAGGTAACGACGATAAAGGAGCCAAACGTCCCGGGAAAAAGGCCGCGGCGCAAAGCGGTTCGAAGCCCGCGGCCCCACCGATTTCGAATAGTTTTCTTCCGGATTGGGCCGATTTGCCCGATGCGGAACGGGCCCGGCACATTCAAGCGCAGCGGTTTGCGCGTGTCACCATTGCCGAGTTGCAACTGGCGCAGCCCGAGGTATGCCGCAGCGGCCGCGAGAACGGAAACCTGTTCGTCTACCTGAAGCGGGATCTTGATCGTGCGCGCGACGCTTTCCGTAAACAATTTATGGAGACGCCCTCCATGGTCGACTACTTACATTTGGAGCTTATAAACACTGCCGCAGCCGGAGATGAATCAAAGTTGGGAGAGGATTATCCAGGGCCTCTTGCTTAAAGCTAGGTTTGCATTTGCCTGGCTGCCAGCCCTGGTAATCACGCTTGCTCCGTTGTCCTCGGCTGCGGCGCAAACCCATAAGGCGCAAACCCGTAAGCCGCAGGCCCGCAGAAGTCCGGCCAGCAAATCGAAATCCGGCCAAGTAAAGACCAGGTCCGCTGCTTCCCTCAAAGCACGCAAGCAGGCCGCGAAGGCAAATCGTCCTGCGCCGGTGAAGAGCGTGGGAGCAGCGGGGCCGATCGCGCTGGCGCAGCACCAACTGGAAACTCAGAATTACGCGGCTGCCTCCGAATACGCGAAAACGGCCGCAGGCAAAGCGCCTGTCCTGGCTGATTACGCGCATTACATACGCGCGCAGGCGGAGCTGCAGCTGCGGCATTACGGCAACGTGGCGGAATCGGCCACCCGTATTTTTAATCATGCTCCGTTGTCGCCCTTTGTAGGTCCAGCCGCGGCTCTGGCAGTGCGGGCAGATCTGGATGGCGATCATCCCAAAGAAGCCCTGCAGCTGATCAAGAAGTACTTCGGGGTGATCCCGCAGCCCGAAGCCAACCTGCTGTTAGCGCGCTGCTTTCAAGCCACCGGAGATCTGCCGCAGGCCGCCGAATACTTCAACCGGATCTACTACGACTATCCCAATTCGAGAGAAGCGACCGATGCGGGCGCCGCTCTGGCAGACCTGAAAACACGGTTGGGTGACGCTTTCCCGCCGGTCATGCCGCGAGCTCTGCTGGGCAGAGCGCAAAAACTCTTCGACGCCCGCAATCCCGATGCGGCGCGTGTCGAGCTGGCCGCTGCCATTCCGCAATTGGCGGGTGCCGAGCTCGATGTGGCGCGCGTCCGCCTGGGCGTGGCGGACTTCCTGGCCGGAAAAGCGACCGCAGCCTTCGACTATCTGTCCTCGCTGAAGGTGAACGATCCGGAGGCGGATGCCGAACGCCTCGATTACCTGATCCGTAGCGCCCGGAAGAGCGACCGCAAGTCAGACGTTAAAACTTATCTTGCGCAGCTGGAAGCCCGGCATGCCGCCTCTACATGGCGGCTGGACGCCCTGGTGTTCGCAGGAGACCAGGCGCGGATCGATCACGATGCCACCACCTACATCCCCTTGTATCGCGCGTGCGCGACAACCTTCCCTCGTGACAAGCGGGCGGCCTGGTGCCACTGGCGTCTGGCGTTTGAGAGCTATTGGAAAGATGGGGCCGACGCCTACGATCTTTTGCGCAGCCATGTGCAGCAGTATCCGGTTTCGGAGGACATCAACGACGCTGTCTATTTTTTGGGCCGCCTGAGTGAACGCAAGAACGATATCGCCTCGGCCCGGGCCTGCTATGAAGAGCTGCTGAGCCGTTTCCCGAATACGTATTATGCCGTAGTCGCGAAAGAACGCTTGAAGCAGACCGCTCTCAAAAGAGCCACTCCCAGCCCGGAGATGAAACAGTTCCTGCAGGAAGTGGATTGGGCCCCGCGGCCGGAGTTTCCGAGCTTCGAGCCGGGCGCTCTGGCGCTAAGCCGCATTCACCGGGCGCGGCTGCTGCAAGCGACTGGATTGACCAGTTTCGCGGAAGGTGAATTGCGATTCGGCGCCGGCAACGATGCCGAGCAGCAGAATGTATATGCCCTCGAACTAGCCAAATCAGCAGATGGCCGCAATGCGCCCGATCAGGCACTGCGCTACATCAAGCACTATGCGCCGGGCTATCTGTATATGCCGTTCGAGCAGGCGCCGGTTACGTTCTGGCGCATGGCGTTTCCGCTGTCCTATCGCTCGTCGATCGATACCCGCAGCCGGCAGCAAAGTCTCGATCCCTTTTTTGTTTCCGCTCTGATTCGCCAGGAATCCGAGTTCAATGCCGCCGTCATTTCTCCCGCCCATGCGTACGGCCTGATGCAAGTGCTGCCCTCTACCGGTAAGGAGTTGGCGCGGCAGGCGGGAATCCGGCGCTTCCGAACGACTCAGTTGCTCACTCCCGACCGGAACATCCAGCTGGGAACGATGTATGTGCGCAAGCTGATGAAGTCGTTTGACGGCCACGAAGAATATGTGCTTGCATCCTACAACGCGGGCCCGAGCCGCGCGAAGCTATGGGACACCTGGGGGCCTTACCGCGAGCAGGCGGAATTCATCGAGAACATACCGTTTCATGAAACGCGCACCTATGTTCAGGTGGTCTTGCGGAATGCCGAAGTGTACCGCAGGCTTTATTCCGGGCCAACCGCGGCGATTCCAACCTACCATCCCAAACCTGCGCCTGCGACCAAGGTGAAAGTCAAACGCAAACGTGTGCCGCTGAAACGCACCCGGCGCTAGAATCGCAGCGTGGCTACTGTTTCCGCAGGTCGTTTTCAGAGTGCTCGCGTCGCAGATTTCAAGGAGTCGGTGATTCGCGAGATGACACGGCTCGCGCTACGGCATGGCGCGGTGAATTTGGCGCAGGGCTTTCCTGATTTCAGTGCTCCCGAAGAGATCAAGGCCGCCGCGCAAGCCGCCATCGCGGACGACATCAACCAGTACGCCATCACCTGGGGCGCGAAACCATTCCGCGATGCTATCGCTGCCTACTACCGCCGCTTCTATGGCGTCGAAGTCGATCCCGAACGCGAGATCACGGTCTGCTGCGGCGCTACCGAAGGAATGATCGCTACGCTGCTGGCCCTGCTGAACCAGGAAGACGAAGTAGTGGTCTTTGAGCCGTTCTATGAGAACTACTGGCCCGATTCGCAGTTGAGCGGCGCGCGCTGCCGGTTTGTCCGCCTGCGGGCGCCCAGTTGGACGTTCGATCCGCACGAACTTCGCAAAGCCTTTACTTCAAAGACTCGTGCCGTGATTCTAAACAGTCCCAATAATCCAACCGGCCGGGTATTCTGCGCGGACGAACTCCAAATCCTGGCCGATCTCTGCGAAGAATTCGATTGCCTGCTGATAACGGACGAAATTTACGAACACATCCTTTACGACGGCGCTCGCCACCTGCTGCCCATCGCTATGCGCGGAATGCGTGAGCGCAGCGTTCTGGTGAACAGCTTAAGCAAGACTTTTTCGGTCACCGGATGGCGTGTGGGATGGGTGATCGCACCGCCGGATTTGACCAGCTCCATTCGCAAGGTCCATGACTTTCTGACCGTCGGCGCGGCGGCTCCTTTGCAGCAAGCCGGCGCTACCGCGCTGAATATGCCCGATAGCTACTATCGCCATCTGGGACGTGACTACCAGGAGCGCCGCGATCTGTGTGTCCGCATTCTAGAGTCGGCGGGATTCCGGTGCTATCCGCCAGAAGGCGCTTACTACGTCATGTGCGACATCAGCGCGTTCGGCTTCTCCGATGATGTCGCGTTTGCGCGTCATCTGGTGGAGAACGTGGGCGTGGCAGCGGTTCCAGGATCTAGTTTCTTCCGCGATCCGCGCGATGGTAGGCATCTGGTCCGCTTCTGTTTCGCCAAACGCAAAGAGACTTTGGAAGCGGCTGCCGAGCGCTTGCAGGCGCTTACATCCGGTTGATCAGGCTTGCCACATACGCTGCGCCAAAGCCGTTGTCTATGTTTACCACCGTCACATTGCTGGAACAGCTGTTCAGCATGCCCAGTAGCGCCGCCAAGCCCCCGAAGCTTGCGCCATAGCCGACACTGGTGGGTACCGCAATCACTGGGCATCCTACTAGACCACCTACCACGCTCGGCAAAGCTCCTTCCATGCCGGCGCAAACGATGGCGACCCGCGCCTCGGCCAGCCGCTGGCGCTCATGCAGCAGGCGGTGAATACCGGCGACTCCCACGTCGCAGATGGCATCGACTTCGTTCCCCATGATTTCGGCGGTGATTCTGGCTTCTTCCAGCACTGGCAGGTCACTGGTACCGGCACACACTGCCGCGATTTTTCCTTTACCAGTGACGGTGCGGTCGCGCCACACCCGGATGGTTCTCGATAACGGGAAGTACTCCGCTTCGTGCGCCAGGGGCTTTACCTGGCTGGCCATCTCCTCAGTAGCGCGTGTCACTAGTAGATTAGAAGACTTCGCCAGCAGCGCGCGGGAAATCCCGGCCACCTGTTCCGGCTGTTTCCCCTGGCCCAGAATCACCTCCGGCATGCCGTGCCGGATGGACCGGTGATGATCGACTCTCGCGAAGCCTAAATCCTCGAACGGCAAATCGCGCAGCTGTTCGACCGCCGCCTCCGGATCCAGCGCGCCGTCGCGCACCTGGGAAAGTAACTTGTGGAGCTCTGTGACATTCATTTTGGCGACCGGACCCGCTCTGGCATCATCACTTAAAATGGTAGCGTTCTCTCCGCTTATGGCTCACTTCTTGCGCCGTCTGCGCCTCACGTTGGAAATGATCAAGTTCGAGCACTCTGTGTTCGCGCTGCCATTTGCCATGACGGGCGCACTATTAGCCTGGCGCGACGACGCCTATGCGACCGCTGGCTTACCGTGGCGGCTTTTCTGGATTGTCGTTGCCATGGTGGCGGCCAGGGCCGCGGCGATGACTTTTAATCGCATTCTAGATGCTCAGATCGATGGCCGCAACCGGCGTACCGCCGCACGAGCCATTCCAGCAGGCCTTTTGAGCTTGCGTTTTGCCTGGCTGTTCACGGCAGTCACGTCGCTGGTATTTTTATGGGCGGCACGCGAGCTTGGTCCGGTCTGCCTGCTGCTTTCGCCGATTGCTCTAGGCGTCGTCTTTTTCTACTCGTTCACCAAACGCTTTACTACCTGGGCGCATCTCTGGCTTGGGTTTGCCCTCGGCATTGCTCCCGCTGCGGCGTTCATCGCCGTGCATGGGTCGCTGGATCCCCGGATCCTGCTGCTGACCGGGGCGGTGATGTTCTGGACGGCCGGGTTCGATGTCATTTATGCCTGCCAGGACTTCGAGTTCGATTGTGTCGAAGGCCTGTGCAGCATCCCGCGCCGGTTCGGAGTCGCGAACGCCTTAAAAATCGCCCGCGGCCTGCACCTGCTGATGATTGCCTGCTTAGTCGCTTTAGTATTGGCTTTCGACCTGGGAACGCTTAGCATGATTGGAATTGTTGCGGTTGCCGCCTTACTGATCTACGAGCATGGCCTGGTAAAGCCAACCGATCTATCGCGCGTTAACGCCGCTTTCTTTGCGGTAAACGGCTACGTGAGCTTATTGTTTTTTGCCTTCTGGGCCGCCGATATTCTTCTGCACCGCCATTCCTTATCCCTATGAGTTCTTCTCTTTTGACCAATCCCGATGCCAAGACGCCGAGTGAGGCCGCGCCAGCGGAAGCACTCCCGCTTGAAGATCCCAAGCTGCGGCCTATTCTCGCGAAAGTCGAGAGGAAGGAACGGCTGACCTACGAAGATGGGGTAACTCTTTTCCGTTCGCAAGACATTCTCGGGCTGGGATATATGGCCAATCTGGTACGGGAGCGCATGCACGGCAACATTACTTATTTCAACGTAAACCGCCACATCAATCCCACCGACGTTTGTGTTGCCAGCTGCCGCCTTTGTGCGTTCGGCAAGAAAGCCAAAGATCCGAGCTCGTACACCATGTCGCTCGAGCAGGTTTGGGAGATGGCGGGCAAGGGGTACGCCGAGGCCGTCACCGAGTTTCACATCGTTGGCGGGCTGCACCCTGAACTGACGCTCGATTGGTTCTGCCGGATGATCGCCGGCCTGAAGGAGCGTTATCCGGGTGTTCACCTGAAGGCTTTCACCATGGTCGAGATTGCTTATCTCGCCAAGCGCGCCAAGATTACCATTCCCGAAACCTTACAAAAATTGCGCGATGCCGGTGTCGACTCCATGCCTGGCGGTGGAGCTGAAATCTTTTCGGAGCGAGTCCGCCGCATCATCTGCGACCACAAGATTGACGGCTCGGAATGGCTGGAGACCGCACGCGAGGCCCATCGGCTGGGAATCAAGAGCAACTGCACGATGCTATACGGGCATCTGGAGACCGCCGAGGACCGGGCCGACCATCTGGTGCGTCTGCGCGAAGTGCAAGACGATACGAGCGGTTTCGTGACCTTTATTCCGCTGGCATTCCATCCCGCTAATACAGCTTTGGCCCATCTGGAGACCACCAGCGGCTTCGACGATTTAAAGCAAATTGCGATAGCGCGCTTGATGCTCGACAACATTCCACACATCAAAGCTTACTGGATTATGATGACGCCCGGAGTGGCGCAAATTGCGCAGCGATTCGGAGCCAACGACATCGACGGAACTGTAGTGGAAGAAAAGATTTACCACGATGCGGGAGCGACTACTTCTCAGCATTTGCGCCGCCAGGATCTGCTGAGATTGATCCGTGAATCAGGCCGCGAACCTTTAGAACGCGACACCAGTTATCGCCCGGTTGCCCGTCAGGAGATGGAAGAATCAGTCTTCACCGTGCTCGTGTAGAGCTCTCGACTCCAAGCTGATCGCGGCCGCTTCGAAACAGATTCGCGACCCGGCACAGCTTACCGCTGGGAGTTCGAGTCTCTTTCTGAACCGCATTTGCCAAATGATCGCGAAAGTAAGATTCGGGCTCAACTGTAGCGCCGTCCCTCACCATGGAGAGCATCCACTTCCGCCCGGCTTCGTCGGCCTTACTCAACTGAGTCAAGTCCAACAGCAATTTGCGATTGGCTAAAGTCGTGCGAGCTGTATTCCAACAACCTGTGAGGTCCGGAACGTCCCCTTCAGCAAGCTCACCCAACAACTGAAGACGGAAACACTCGACACCGTCGTGGATGTAATACTTCAGCCGGGATGCCCGAACTTTGCTTGGCATCGCTGGTTGCGGATGAGTTCGATCTGAAGTGCCTGGCTCTGAAGTGCTAGAGCTCTGAGTTATCGGTTCAATCTCCGGCATAGTGAAAGATTTTTGACTCTTTCTTCAGGCTGTGAGTTCCAGGAATTATTTTCGCAGACCGCCGGCAGACAAGTTCTTTACTTAGCGGCTATGTCGGCGGTTTTCGAATAGAAATTCGCCATAAAGCTGGTGTCGAAGCGGCCCGCGACAAAGTTTGCATCGGCAAGAATTTTTTCGTGCAACGGAATGGTTGTATGAATGCCTTCCACTACGAACATGCTAAGCGCCCGGCGCATACGCGCTATTGCTTCGGTGCGATCTTTGCCGTGCGCGATGAGTTTCGCCACTAAGGAATCGTAGTAGGGGGGCACGACACTATCGGTATAGGCAACCGTGTCGACGCGGATGCCGATGCTGCCCGGCAGATTAAGTCCGGTGATCCGGCCTGGCGACGGAACAAAGGTCCGGGGATCCTCGGCGTTGATCCGGCATTCAATGGCATGGCCGGAAAGCTTCACCGGTTGAGGCAGAATCTCGTTCAGCCGCTCACCCGCCGCTATCCTGATCTGGGCTTTCACCAAATCAACGCCAGTGACAGCCTCGGTAACGGGGTGCTCTACCTGGATGCGGGCATTCACTTCAATGAAGTACAGGTTCTTGCGATCATCCATAAGAAACTCGACGGTACCCGCGTTGGTGTAGCCGATTTTCTTCATGGCGTTACGCAAGCGCTTCGAGATTCGCTCGCGGATGTCCTTTGTCACAGAGGGCGAAGGCGCCTCTTCCAGCAACTTCTGGTGCCGGCGCTGAATAGAGCATTCGCGCTCTCCCAGAACTTCCACGTTTCCATGCTCGTCCGCGATCACCTGGAATTCGATGTGGCGAGGCCTTTCCACCAGCTTCTCCATGTAGACATCGCCGCACGAGAAGGCGGCTTGCGCTTCCGATTGAGCCTGTGCCAGCAAACCTAGTAACTGATCTTCTGATCGAACGACCCGCATGCCGCGGCCTCCGCCGCCCGCAGCGGCCTTGATCATCACCGGGTAGCCGATTTGATTTCCTAAGGCCAGCGCCTCGTCATTGGTCTTTACGAGTCCTTTGGAACCCGGCAGAATGGGGACACCCGCCTCTTCCATCAAGGCTCGGGCCCGCTGTTTCAGGCCCATTTCGCGGATTACGTCAGGCCGGGGACCGACGAATTTGATGCCCGACATGTCGCATACCTCGGCGAAATCGGGGTTTTCGCTGAGAAAGCCATAGCCGGGATGTATCGCGTCGGCGTTGGTGATCTCCGCCGCGCTGATCACTGCTGGAATGTTCAGGTAGCTTAAAGCGCTCTTAGCCGGGCCAATGCGGATGGCTTCGTCGGCGAAGCGGACGTGCAGGCTGTGCTGATCGGCTTCCGAGTACACAGCGACGGTCTTGATGCCCAGGTCGCGGCAGGCGCAAATAATGCGCAGGGCAATTTCACCCCGGTTTGCGATCAGAATTTTGCGGAACATTGAAGGTGGAGCTGAAAACTATTGGGGACGTATAGTGAACAGGGTTTCGCCGTATTCGACAGGCCTGCCATTGTCGACCAGCTTGGCCGTTAGCGTGCCGCCGATCTCGGCCTCGATCTCGTTCATCAACTTCATGGATTCGATAATGCAGAGCACCTGTTTAGGCTCGACCCGGTCGCCCACTTTCACGAACGGCGGTGCGCTGGGCGAGGGCGCATCATAGTAGGTGCCAACAATCGGCGAGTTTACGGCCTGATCGTTTGCCTCTCCAGCATTTAGCGCGCCAGAGGGCTGAGCAGCGATGGTGGCCTGTCCGGAAGCGACGGATTCGGAGTGCATAAGCGCGCCCTGAGCAGCAGGACTGACATTTGCCGGAATGGTGGTAGGAATCGCCACTTCGGAAACGCCGGCCCGCGAACCGCAGATCCAAACCCGGTCGTCTCCGCGCTGGACTTCCAATTCGGCAATGCCGGTATCCTGCAGAATCCGAATCAGCTCTCTGATTTCATCATTTGTCATGATTGGCTTTTGTCATTACCACGGCATTCTCCGCCGGCTATTTCAGTTACCAGCTTCATAAAATAGTCAACTCTTTTCCCGTAGGAGTTAGAGGCTCACAACCAATGGAGGTTACCAGGACCGTGTCTTCGATGCGGATGCCGCCGAAGTCTTCCTCATAAATCCCAGGTTCTACGGTAATGATCATGCCCGCTTCAAGCTTCGTCTTATCTTTCCGGCCCACTCTTGGGCTCTCGTGAATTTCCAACCCCAGCCCGTGGCCGGTGGAATGAACAAACAACTTATCCCAGCCATACTCACGCAATACGCTCCGGGCGGCGCGATCGACCCCGCTGGTTTGCACTCCCGGCTTGATTGCATCTATGGCGGCAAGCTGACTCTGCAGAACGGCTTTATACATCTGCCGTCTTTTCCCGTCTAACTTGCCGGTAGCGTAAGTGCGAGTCATGTCGCTGGAATAACCCGCAACAGTCGCACCTACATCAACTAATAGTAAATCATCCAGTGGGACGGGATTTGAAGTAGGGCGCGCGTGAGGCTGAGCGGTCCGGCCGCCGGAAGCCACAATCGTCCCGAACGACGGTCCATCGGCTCCCATCTGGCGCATCCGGTATTCTATTTCGGAGGCTAGTTCCGCTTCCGTGGTTTTGCCGGGCTTAAAGCGCTGGAGCGCTTTTTCCAGAGCCTGTGAGTTCAGCTTAACCGACGCGCGCACGGCCGCGATCTCACCTTCGGTCTTCACCATGCGCAGCCGTTCTACCTCGTCGACCAAAGGCTTCAGGCGGATTTTGCCGCTGAGCTCTTTCAGCTGCTGGAACTCGTCGAAGCTCAGGCGATTGCGCTCGAAGCCTGTATTCTTCAGATGCAAACGCTTCATCCACTTGTGCGCTTCCTTCAGCAGCGGGCCGCGCGCCACTTTAACCTCGCAGTCCGATTCCGCGGGAGCCTGAACGGCATAGCGCGGATCTGTAAAGAGCAGCGCACGATCATCCGTCAGCAGCAGCGCTCCGTTGCTGCCAGTGAAACCGGTCAAATACCGGATGTTGGGAAGAGCGGTGGTGAGAAAGGCGCGGATGCGGAGTTCGCGAAAACGGGAGATAAGCCGTTCGCGAGCTGCGGAAAACGCGGTGGTTGTGAAGTCGGTCGAGGTCGGCAATTCTTTGCTTTCTACGGCTTCAACAGCAGCTTCCCGGAGGTGCGGCGCGATTCGAGGTCACGATGCGCATCCGCGGCGTCCTGCAGTGGGTAAACTTTGTAAATACTCAATTGCAGCTGACCGCTTTCGATCCAGGTGAACAGGTCGCGCGAGCGCCACTCCAGTTCATCGCGCGATCCGGTATAATTCGCCAGGCTCGGGCGGGTCATGTAGAGCGAGCCCTTTTGCGAAAGAATGAGCGGATCGATGTCTCCCACCTGGCCGCTCGACTGTCCGAAAGTCACCATCATGCCGCGCGGCTTCAGGCAATCGAGGCTTTTGGCGAAGGTGCTGGCGCCAACCGAGTCATAGACCACGTCCACACCTTGGCCCCCAGTGAGAATGTTTACTTCCGCGGCAAAATCGCTGGTCTCGTAATTAATGACATGGTCGGCGCCATATTGCCTCGCTAACTGCGCCTTCTCTTCTGTCGAAACCGTACCGATGACTTTCGCGCCCGCTATTTTCGCCACCTGCACCAGAAGCGATCCAGCGCCGCCGGCGGCAGCATGCACCAGGCAGGTCTGGTCGGGCTGCAGGGCAAAGGTGGATTTCGCCAGATAGTGCGCGGTCATGCCTTGCAACATGACGGCTGCTCCATTTTCAAAGGTGACGCCACGAGGCAGGTGAACCAGAAGGCTCTCGGGTACCGCGGCCATTTCAGCGTAAGAACCCCGAACCATGGCGTACGCTACCCGGTCGCCGGCTTTGAATCGCGAACTTCCGTTGGCGTCCACTACCGTTCCAGAGGCTTCATTCCCCAGCCTTACCGGTGATTCCGGCGCTTTATAGACGCCTTTGCGAAAGTAAACGTCGATGAAGTTTACCCCCACGGCTTCCACTTTCACCAGCAGCTCGCCTGCGCTGGGCTGTGGGTCCGGCAGGTCCTTATACACGAGGTTTTCAGGGCCACCGGTGGGCTCTGCAACGACCGCTTTCATACTTGCCCCGCTTTCATGCTTGCCCCGCTTTCATACTTGAAGATGATAGCGGAGAACTACTTCAGCTTTACGCGATAGATGTAGTAATTCTCTTCCAGATCTTCGGCGCCGGTGAATGTGGCCGCGAGATTGATGCTGAAACCGATATCGCGGATAGCTTCGATTCGCTCCGGCGGCAGCGGATAAGTGGTGATGAAGGTCATATCGCGCGCCTGAAGCTTGCGGCTGGCCAAAAGCAGCCGTTCAGGAGTCTGCCGCGCGTCGAAATCGTCACGGCGATTCGAGAACAGCAGATAGGTGTCCGCACAGTTGCAGTCGAGAAAGTAAATGGAACGTTCGAGCTGCTCCGCGATTCCCGCGACGCTGGTGTCGGGGGTGCCTACCAGAGGCGCTTTATCGAGCCCATGCTCCCGCAGCCAGGCAACCACAGCGCGCCCGTTGGAAAACGGGTGATCCCACTGCCCGATAGCGGCCTCTAAGCCCGCGGTTGCGCCGAAAAGCAGCAGCAGCAAAACTGGAATGGAAAATTGCGGACGGCGATAGCGCTGCAGCCACAGCGCGGCCAGAAATGCGGTGAACGTAACGCCATAGTGCCGCGTACCGCCCATGTAGATCAGGTGCGCGAAGACGATCGCTCCGCAAGCCGTTATCAGCAAAATAAGACCGAGCTTCCACTCGCGGCGGAAAATCCAGATATACAGTCCGGCGATCACCGGAGTCATCAGCAGCAAGCCCGGATGAGCCAGCGGCGCGTAAATCCATGGATTCCAGAAGTGGTTCGGGAAGCGGTTGTCGATGGGAAACCAGGGCACCGCAATGTAGCTGACCACCGCCTGCACTAGGTACATGGGATCGCGCGCGTGGATGAACATGCGGCCAGTGGTTCGCCAGCTGATGTGAGGCGAAATACGCAGGCAGACGAGGGTGAAGAAGACTCCCGCCAGGTAAACCGCCAGGCTGCGCCATATCTGCCGCGGTGAAATGCCGCCCTCTTTCCAGGCAGCGAAACTGGAGAAAGCGTATTCGGCCAGCAAGGCTGCTGAGAGGATGAGGCCGGAGACGTCGGTATTCGCAATCAGGGCCAGCAGCGCGGCATTCAAAGTGAAATCGCGCGGATAGCGGCTCCGTCGATAAGCGTAAATCAGCGTCAGCAGCAGGCATAACCCGTACATCCGGGACATCACCGTGTACTCGAAAGAGATAAAGTACCCCGCGTAGAGCAGCAACTTTTCCAGGCGTGAAAAGGGGCTCCGCAGGGCAATCATCAGATAGAGGGAGATTCCGATAAGCGCCTGCACGCACTTCATGGCAACCGGGGAAGCGGTAAAGCGGCTTGCAAACCAGAGCACGATATACCAGAGGCTCGGATGGCCTTCGTAGCGTATGTGCTGATAGAGCGACTTTGGGCCGGAACTGGCGACCGCAATGCCCCAGGCATTGAGTTCGTCGCGCCACATCTGATGATGCGCCAACTGCACCAGGAAGAGAAGGAGAAATGGGAGAACCAGCAGCAGCTCGCGCCGTTTAGTTTGCTGTCGCGGAGCGATCTGCAGGGGAGTGCTGTGGCTGACCGTGGTGCTCATAGCGTCAAGCCGCAAGACCGCACGTCAGGGCAGTTGGCAAAATGCGCCGGGTGGCTTCCCGGTCTTTGACGAATTTAAAAAGCGTACTTGGCTCTGAAATCATTTTCAGAGTATCACCGCAACGTAAGTGGGAGAATGCCCGGAAAGCTCTCTCGAGACGCTGCCCGGCCTTTAAATCAGTACTTCGGAATGCGCATGGGCATGCTCATGAATCAGGCGAGTCAGTTCCAGCCGCAGCGCATCGGTCAGAGCATGCCAGCTGGCGTCGATGACGTTATTCGATACCCCAACAGTGGACCAGGTGTTCTCGCCGTCGGTCCACTCGACTAATACGCGAACTTTCGACTCGGTACCGCCCCGGACGCCCAGCACGCGCACCTTGTAATCCACTAAGCGCACCGCCATGATGGCTGGATAGCTGGGCGCGAGACACTGCCGCAGGCAGATATCGAGGGCATTTACCGGGCCAGACCCTGTGGCCGAGTAAGAACGCTGCTCGCCGGCGGCGCGCAGTGTGACGGTAGCGGAAGTCACGGTTTCCTCGCCGCCCGAAGCCCGATCGAGCCGGGTCGAGACTTCGTAGCTCACCACCTCGAAGGGGACGTAATCGGGATGCGCCGCCTGCCTTACCAGTAGCTCGAAAGTGCCCTCGGCCGCTTCGAAGTCGTATCCTTCGTGCTCCATCAGCTTGATGCGCTGCAGCAGATCTTGGCGCGCGGCTCCGGTCACATGCTCCTTCAAATCCATCTGGTCGAGCTTGTACGACACATTGCTGCGGCCGGACAGATCGCTTAACAGCACCCGCTGGCGGTTGCCGACAACTTCCGGGCGCACGTGCTCGTAAGTAGCCGCATCCTTCATGACCGCGCTTACGTGGATTCCTCCCTTGTGAGCGAACGCGCTGGGACCGACATAGGCCTGATCGGAACGCAGCGGAAGATTAGCGAGTTCTGCCACGTAGCGCGCCACAGATGTTAACTGCTTCAGGTTGTCCTCTCCAATGGAGGTGTGCCCCAGCTTCAATTCGAGGTTCGCCAGAATCGCGATCATGTTGGCGTTTCCGCAGCGTTCGCCATATCCGTTGATGCAGCCCTGCACGTGCGTTGCTCCGGCTTCGACTGCGGCTAGCGTGTTTGCTACGGCCACCTCCGAATCGTTGTGACAGTGAATGCCTAGCACCCCGTCGAAGCGCGCTCGTACATCCGCAACGATTTCAGCGACCTTTTGCGGCAGCGTCCCGCCGTTGGTATCGCACAAGCACAGTACGTCCGCGCCCGCCACTGTAGCTGCTTCTAAAGTGCGCATCGCAAACCCGGCGTTCGCCAGATAGCCATCGAAGAAATGCTCGGCGTCATAAACCACCTCGCGGCCGTGCTTCTTCAAGTAGGCAACGGTTTCGCCGATCAACTTCAGATTCTCTTCTTCAGTGATTCCCAGCGCGCGATGAACATGAAAATCCCAGGTTTTGCCGAAGATGGAGATTACGGGAGTTTCCGCGCCCAGTAACTCTGCGATGTTGGAATCCCTTTCAACGTTGTTCTTGGCTAGTCTGGTGGAGCCGAAGGCCGTCAATTTCGCATGCCGCAGCTTCAGCTGCTTCGCGCTCTCGAAGAACGCACGGTCTTTGGGATTCGACCCGGGCCAGCCGCCTTCGATGTAATCGATGCCCAGGGAATCCAATTTCTCGGCAATAAGAATCTTGTCTTCCACGGAAAACGAGACCGACTCTCCTTGAGTGCCATCCCGAAGAGTGGTATCGAATGTAAAAATTTTCATCGGCTGTCTGCTTTGCTCACTTGTCCGAAATTCCGGTCACCAAACAACAAAAAGCCGCCAGGAGAATCTCTTCTCGCCTGGCGGCCTCTCGAATTCGTGGATGTGCGAGGGCTCAGGCGGTATTAATGACCACGCTAATAATGATCCCGGCCTGAATCTCTATCGCCATCTGCATCTAGTGTACCCAATCAACCGGCTTTCGTAAGCAGCTTCTTGACGTAAACCAGTTGTCCAAGATGGTAGGAATTATGAGACGCAACCAGGAGCCCCTCCCGCAAGAGGGTCTGTCCATCGCCATGTTCGAGGGGTTTAAAGAGATCGGTATCCTTGCCAGACAGTAGTTTTTCGAACTCGGCGCGATCCGATTTAAAAGCTGCTACGGTTTGCTCCCACTCTTGATCGCTCGCAGGTTTTGGAGATTCCGGCCAGTAGCTGTCCGGCCATTTTCGCGCTTTGTAGTCGGGATTGCGGGAGAAATCGAGGATGTCCTCTTGCGCGATCCGCATGTGCTCCAGCAGTTCCCATGCTGAATGCTGGCCGCCCTCCGGCCGCACGCCTCGCAGTTCCGCGGGAAGGTCTTTTACTGCCGAATCGAAATCGATATGTGCTTCGCTGCCTTCGATGCTCTTCTTGAGTTGTGAGAGCAATGTCTCGTTTTCGCCTGTTTCTGCCATGGTTTCAGCATCGCAGGGCTGCGGCTCTAGATAAGTTCGCTCTAGCAATTGAGGGTCGGGTGCGTAAGGCGCATCGGTGTACTAACGGAACTTGCTAACCCACACAGTCTTCTTGTGATGATCACTTATAAGCTGCCCGGATTCACTAAAGCGACTCCTAGCCCTACGAAGCCTCAGCGTCATTGAATGTCATCTGGGTCGGTTTGTCCCCCGCCGGGAGATCCAACTCCCCGAACAAACTTAGCCTGTCCTGGTTTTGCAACCAAATGACAAACCCACGATCAACTATGTTTAGTCTGGTATTCGTCTGGTCGTAGTCTAAAATGATTGGCTTGATGTTCTTAGTCACTTGGAGAGACGCTGTTGATTGGAGGGCCTGACTTAAATTGCCTAAGTTCAAGGCCTTTCCCCTCGGGTGATGCTCCTTGACGGAGCGTCTTAGGTCAGCATAGGTGAAACCCATTTCCAGTTTTTCGGCGTTGGCTTCCAACACGGGATATAGCAGCCATTTGTACATCTCAAGCTGGGTCTCTTGAAAACCAATTGCAAATTGCGAGAGGAAGGATCTGTATCTACCACCTTGCTGATCCGCGATAGCCTTCACGATATCTCGCGTCGCCACGCCGGCACCAACTTGCTCGGGCATTGCTTTTGTTTGGCGAACCCCCGCAAGTAGACATGCCTGACGGCAAGTTTCCTGAACTATGTACACGCTTCCGTATGATTCTTTAATAAGTTCCGCCTCGAAGACAGGATCAAAGGTTAAGTTCAGGAGCTTAGCTCCCGAATCGATAACCCGTCGCAGTTCAGTTTCCGTCCACTTGTCTGCATCGATCGCGATCAATCGACCTGTCAGGTCACCATTGAACACGATGAGCCGATTCTCCTCAAGCCAAACCCCGACCACGATAAAGCAGATTTTAGAAGCCTCGTGGAAAGCCTTCAAAGAGACTGAAAAATCTTTCTGAGCTTCCGTGGAAAGATAATGGAAATCTTCGAGTACGATATATTTTTCGAAATTTATTCTTCTTAGTGCATCGATAACGTCATTGACGTCAGATGGATCGAGCTCAAGCTCGGACTGAGTAGTTTCGGCACTTTCGGCGTTCTCCTGGTCGGCTCCAATCTTAGAACCAAGGCCAAAAAAAGAGGCCGATAAGGATGCCAAAATCTTGTTTTTACCTGATATAGTTTTTTTCTCTGATTGAGTGATTTTGAAGCCAGCTCTCTTAAGGATGTTGGCGAGAATATCCTCGATGCTCCACTTGTTGCTGCACTGGACGACGATGTAGTCAGATTCTTCCAAACAGTGTTTTCGCAAGCTCGTTTTTCCCTGTTTTGAACTCCCGTAGACTACGATGTGTTTTTCTCGAGTCAGATTTTCAAGAAGCTTCTCGTCTACGTCCGTCCGGTCTACGTAGTTCAGAGGGAGATCGCGGCTGATCCCAAAGACCTCATCGATCGTGAAAGTCTTATCCGGGTCTTGGCTAAGTATCGTCATGTTCTGCTCCCGAGAGTATAAATTGTTCCTGCCGAAGTGCCCAGTGTTCTTAATCTTTTAGGTGACGCTCTCCAGAAAAACTCCAAACTCACTCAACGCCGGGCACGCGTCCGCCTCCGTAATCTGCAATCGCACCCGCGACGCCATCACAGGCTTGTTCGAGCGCAGTATCCGGCACATGCCGATGCTCGTCCCCTGAGCAAACGGCATCCATTCATCGCCATTCGATGTTGCAACCGTGAATGCCCGGACCCGCTGCCCTAAAGGAATGTATTCACGCAAGCGAATCAGATCGAATGCTACGGGGCGTCCAAGCTCGAACGTCACCGTAGCCGTTGTCTGGCCGTCTTCGGTCGACCAGTAGGTGTTGCGCTGTCCATCGAGAAGGTTCTTCGCCGCATACTGCTTGCTCCGCCCGCGCACGTTTGAGGCATGCGCTCTTGCCTTCCCAGCTAGATTCTTCGCAAACGTCTCCTCCATCGCTTTCCCGAAGCCTTGCAGCGATTGCAAGTCCGAAGCGGCCAGCAGTCCGCGGCGGTCTGGAGGGACATTCAAGAGGAAACTCGCACCGCGCCCTACCGACTCGTAGTAGAGATCGAGCAGATTCCGAACGGTCCGCACCTGATTATCTTCCTTGGCGTGATAGAACCAGCCGGGACGGATCGATACATCGCATTCCGCCGGCATCCACTTCGCTCCGCGCCGCGTTCCCGTGGTCAATTCCGCCTCGACGACGTCACCCGGAGCGCCAGGTGCTCCGCTTGGCGAACGCGGCGTAAAGGTAGCCCAGCAGGTCTCGCCGGCGATGCCCTTCTCGTTCCCCACCCAGCGGATATCGGGTCCCACGTCGCTGAAGCGCATCGCGCCGGGCTGCAACTCCCGTTCCAGCTTCCACGTGTTCGCCCAATCGTAATAGTGCAGCTTGTCGATCTTACGGGTCTCTCTCGCGCCGCCATAATAGCCGCTCCCGCCGTTGGCTCCGTCGTGCCAAATCTCGAAGACCGGACCATATCGCGTCAGCAGCTCTGCCACTTGCTGCCGGTAGATCTTCAAATATTCGGGCTTGCCGTAGGCGGCATTGTTGCGATCCCATGGAGAAACATAAATGCCGAATTTGAGTCCGGCGCGTCCCGCGGCATCCGATAGTTCCCGCACAATGTCTCCCTTGCCGTTTTTGTAGGGACTGTTCTTGATGCTGTGATCGGTAGTTTCGGTTGGCCACAGGCAGAAGCCGTCGTGATGCTTGCACGTGAGGATCACGCCCTTGCTACCGCTGCTCTTCAACCCCGCGACAATCGCATCCGCGTCGAAGGCAGACGGATTGAAGATAGCCGGGTCTTCGTCGCCTTCACCCCACTCCTTGCCGGTGAACGTGTTGACGGTGAAGTGGAGGAAGTTGTAATACTCCATCGCGGCCCACTGCATCTGCGCTTTCGCTGGTGCGGGGCCGTATGGCGCTGGCGGGTAGACTTCCGCCGCTGGTGCGGTCCGCAGGCTCGTAAAGCTGAAAGCTGCTCCCGCAAGAAGATCTCTTCGAGTAGGCCTCAAGCTCTCAGCTTAATAGAGTCTTAGAAGATCAGCTTCAAAGCCAGTTGCAACTGCCGCGACGAACCAGAATCGCCGGTGGGGAAGCGGGTGCTGCTGATCAAGCCAAACGACTGCGTTCCCACGGTGGAGCCAGGTTGGCCGAAATTCACCTGGTTCAATATGTCGAACGCATCGCCGCGGAGCTGTATGTTGAAGCGCTCGTTGATTCTGGTGTTCTTCACCAGCGCCACGTCGAGGTTGGCGAATCCGGGCCCGATCACTACATTCCGCCCCAGATTTCCGAACGCTGCACCTTGGCTGTAGATCGCGTTGTTCTGAAGATAGCCAACAAAGGTCGCATTTCCGTTCGAAGACGGAGTGAAGCCGCTCTCAATCGGTCCAGTGACGCTGGCCCGCAGAGTTTGTGCGCCGCTCACCGAAGTGATCGGCACCCGGAAGTTCACCGGATTTCCGCTCTGCAAGGTCTCGATCAGCGATATCATCCAACCTTCCACCAGCCGGTTGCCCTTGAATGGCAGATCATAAATGCCGCTCAGCACAAAACGGTGGCGCGCATCGAAATCCGATAGACCGCGGTCATTGCGCACGTTGTAGCTGTCCTGGACCACGACTCCCTGAAAATTACGCGAGTTGTAATCAAGCGATTTCGACCAGGTGTACGATCCTGAAAATTGTAGATTGCGCGAGAAGTTTTTCTGCACGGTCAGCCAGGCCGCCTGATAAGAGGAATTTCCGATGCTCTCGTTGACCGTGATGTTGCCGAGCGGAGATCCCGGACTGATCGGGCTTGCCGCCGACAGCGTGCGGTAGGGCCGCACTCCATTCACCGGCTGATTGTAGTTGCGCGCCAAATTCAGTCGTGTGCCCTTACTGCCGACATAGCTGGCGGTCAAGATGTAGTTGCTGGCCAGTTGCTGCTGAAGGTTGAAGTTCCAAGACTGGACGTAGGCATTGTGATAGTTCTGGGCAACGGATGCCGGAGAAATACTGCCTGAAGCGAACGAGTACGCATTTCCAAGCGAGACGAAAGGCATGGCCGCGGTGGGCGAAAAGTTTACCGGCTGGGAGAAGGGCGGGTTGCTGACCAGGCCGCTTACCACGTTGTTGTTAGGCTGGTCGACGAAGATGGCATAAGCGCTGCGCAGAACCGTCTTGCCAGTTCCTGTTACATCCCACGCAAATCCAACCCGCGGCTGGAAATTCAAGGTGCTTTGCTCGTAAGCGTACTGCGGTCCGTTTCCTACGCCGACCTGGACCAGCGAAACGGTTGTTGGGTCGAACTTCACAAAGTGCTGGCGGGATTCCGTCGGCGTTCCATTCCAGTCGTACCGCAGCCCCAAGTTCAGTGTCAGCCGCCTGGAAATCTTATAAGCATCCTGGACGAAGCCGCCCACCGAAGATCCATAGATACGAGCTGCACGATTCGAGCTGTTAGCGCTAAACGCATTGGCGCGATCGGCGAGGAAGTTCGCAATGCTCGGGAACGTGATGGAGCCCGGAGTTTGAGAAAAGCTGTTGGCGATCGACTGCCGGTACTCGGCCCCGAACTTCAGGCTGTGCTTGCCGCGTATCCAGCTCAGCGTGTCGGAAGCCACAATCGTGTTGTCGCCTCTTCCTTGCGGGAAACCGTTGACGCCGCCAAAGGCGAAAGCGCCGGTAACGAAAATCTGCGGCAGGCCGATGGGCGCATTCACTCCGCTATCGATTCCGAACGCAGCGGGATTCAAAGAATTTGCAGCCTCGAACGTGATGTGAATGCGATTGAAGCCCAGCCGGCTTTCGTTCACCAGCGTCGGACTGATGGTTTGGGTATCGTTGATTGCCAGCACCTGGCGGACTCCATTCCGCAGGTCGCCATAACCTGGCAGACTGTTTCCTCCCGTGCTTGGCGGTTCGTTGCGCTGATCCTGCTGCATCGCATAGTAGAGGTTAAAGCGGTTGAACTGGCCGAAGTTGTGGGTGAAATTCGCGGTGCCCTGGTAAATGTTTACCGGCGCGACTGCGCTGCCAGTGAGCACATTGCCGCTGGAGTTCGCCTCAGGGATTAGAGGCAAAAGCTGGCGAATGACGGGGTCCGATGAAGTTGCCGCTTGAGCGCGCTGCGCGGGACTCAAGACAGGCGTCGAAAGAGGAACACTCTGTCGCTGGATCAACTGCTCGTAACTCAGAAAGAGAAATGTGCTGTCTTTCTTAATCGGGAATCCACCTGCGCCACCGAATTGATTCCGCTTGAACGGCGCTTGAGGGACGCCCACCGGATTGATGAAATTGCGTGCATCGAAAGCTTCGTTGCGCAGATAGTCGTAGGCCTCACCGTGCAGCGCATTGGTTCCGGAGCGCGTCGCGATATTCACGATTGCTCCCGAATTGCGGCCATACTCGGCGCTGAAGGTGGAGTTGTCGATCTTGAATTCATCGACAGTATTTACAGTCGGTTGGAAGGTGATCTGATTCTGCGCGATGTCGTTCATGTTGATGCCATTGATCATGAAGTTCACCGTGTCTTCCCGTGCGCCGGCCGAGTTGAAGCTGAAGGATCCCTGTCCCCGCAATGGCGAGGTTAAAAAGCCCGATTGCGGCGGTGTGACGGTGCCCGGCGTCAATAATGCCAAATCGACGAAGTGCCGTCCATTCAGCGGAATCTCCTGCACCGTTCGCTGGTTGACCACCGAACTCAACGAAACGCTGGTTGTCTCGATGACCGGGCTGCCGCCTTCAATCTCCACGCGCTGGCTGCCTGCCGCCACCTGCAGCGTAAAATCCTGGCGCGTTATGCTGCCCACGGCGACGGTCAGCGGCTTCACCAGCGTGGTCTGCATGCCTGGCGACTTGACTTCTACCGAGTAAGAGCCAGTCGGAAGAGACACTGCGGAGTAGAGTCCCACGTCATTTGTTTTCAGTGTTTGCTTGCTGCCGGTCGCGGTGTTTTCGACTGCGACTTCGGCGTTAGCTATAACGGCGCCAGTCGGATCGGTAACTGTACCTTGAATGGAACCGGTGGATTGCGCGCGGAGGCTGCTGCAGCTGAAAGCGAGCAAGAAGAAGAAAAGCCATGCCGCAATTCTGCGGCGCGATGCGTTCATGGAACACTCCCCTGAATGGAAAACGCAACGGACTGGGTTGAGTATTGGCTTAACTATAGCAATGATCTCCCGTTATCGTGGTACTAAGGAAATGTTTTCCGAAAGACCAGTTCTTCGCCTCACCGGAAACATCCTTCTAGTTCTGATAGCCGCGGTCTGCTTGTCTTACTTAATCGACCTCGGGTGGCTGCGCTGGAAGTTCGCCGGTCATGGCAAAGCCTTCGACAGGGTAGTCATCCGGCGTTACTACGCCGTACCCCGGAAAGATAGAAAAGAGGAGTACCTGGAAGACGACCCGCATGTGGAGACATGCGTTAATTCGCTCTATCCCCATTCGGCTGTTCCGCCCTGCTGGTATCTGAACCGCCACCGCGAACAGCGCGTCGATATGTAAGAAGCCTAAGAACTGCGAGAAATTAGATCAGTCCATCGCGCTTCAGATCGTCATCGTTCACGGGAGGAGTCCAAGTGCTGCCTTTGACGCGTAAACTCTGGTGCCATTTATGCCAGTAAGCGGTGAGCGCTTTTTTCTCACGTGAATACTTTGAGTTGCCAGCAAGGTTGACCGTCTCGATGCGGTTCTGGGAAAGGTCGTACATCTCTTCGAACGGCGCGGCGGAATCGGTGTAGCTTATATACTTCCATCGTTCAGTTCGTATTCCTTCGCTCGAAGGGATCCAGCCGTTATACGGAAAATGATGTTCGAAGAACATCACCTTGCGCTCGACCGCAGCTTTGTTTCGCATTAGCGGAACCAGGCTCTGTCCCTGCGTCGCCGTGGACGGCTTTAATTGCGCGAATTCCAGGACAGTCGGGTTCAGATCGATAGTCAGCGACATTGATTTCAGGCGCTTGCTTCGTTCGCCCGCGGCAGCGCGCGGATCGTAGACGATCAAGGGAATGCGCAGCGACTCTTCGTGTCCATACCACTTCCCGGCGAATCCGTGCTCCCCGTTGAAAATTCCGTGGTCAGCCGAGTAAACGATGACCGTATTCTCCGCAAGTCCCAGTTGCTCTAAGCGCGTTCGCATCGCTCCCACCGCCGCGTCGATTCCGCTTACCAGCCGGTAGTAACCCTTAGCCGATGCCTGATAAATATCCGGCGTGGAGAATCGGACGCCCCACCGCCGCCGGTTTTCGGAATGCTGTATCGCTGCCGGAAATCGATAGATGTCCTCTGGACCTGCACCCGAAGAAGCCGGGATCGTTACATCTTTATAGAGATGGAATGTGCCGGACGAAGGAAGATACTGCCGCGGATCCGCATCCTGCACGTGCGGCGCTTTAAAGCTGATGGAAAGGCAGAAAGGCTTGCCGCGCGGCGCTTGTTCGAAGAAGGTATTTGCCTGATCGCGCATGATGTGCGTCAGATGCGGACCCGATTCGCCATTCGGAAAATAAGAACCCTGGTCCGGAAACCCCTTCCAATAATCGAACGCTTCGCCGGGCATCTTATTGCCGACTCCAAACTTCCCAATAAACCCGATGTGATAACCGGCTTGCTTTAACTGTTGCCAGTAGGTCTGTTGAACCTGCTCAGGGCTCAACGGCGTGGCGAAATCGAAAATGCCATGGGTTCCGGCATACTGGCCCAGCATGATGCTCGCGCGGCTCGCGGAACAGATCGGCGTCGTGCAGAAATGGTTCTCGAACGCTACACCTTCTCCCGCCAGACGATCCAGCTCCGGTGTGTGTACGATTCCATGTCCCGCAAACCCGAGCACATCGGCACGGTGATCGTCGGCCACCAGGAACAGAATGTTCGGACGGCTGCCCGGATCGTTCTTTCGCGGCTCTTCCGGGCCGGAAGTGAAGGCCGCTGCAGTTGCCGCCTCGAGAAAGTTGCGTCGGGATAGATCCATTTGGAAAGCCTTACCAGGTTAGCTTCATCGCAACTTGCACCAGGCGCGGAGCAGCCGTCCCGGAGACGCGGCCGAAGTTCGCTCCCGATCCCGTGTTGGAATTCGGATTGGAAAATTGCGCATGATTAAATGCGTTAAAGAACTCGCCGCGCAGCTCCAGCGCGGATGCTTCGTCGATGGGTAAAGGAAATTGCTTGTGAATTCCGATATCCCAATTGTTCCGGCCCGGCCCGTGAAGCGGGGTCCGGCCAGACGTACCGAAATAGCCCGGCGCCGGAGTGATGAAGCAGGAAGTGTCGAAGTAGAGGAAACCATTGCTTCTCAGGTTGCCGGAGAGGCTGGAATCGCCGCCATCACACACGCGGTTGGGCCGCTGCGACACGTAGATGCTGGAGGTTTGGCTGGGCGAGGTAACGAAGATCGGGACACCGGTGGAGAAAGTTGTGATGGCGCTCACCGTCCAATCGCCTATCAACGCGTTGACCGCGCCGGGTAAGGAACTGCCGAAGCGGCGTGCTTTCCCAAATGGCAAATCGTATACCGTGCTCGCCACTACCCGATGCCGCTGGTCGAAGGATGCATATCCTTTATCGCAGCTCCGGCACGAAGCAACTTGAGTACTCGTTGCCACGTTTGGACCCTCGAAAGCATCGGTCAGCACCTTGGAGAATGTGTACTCCAGGCGGAAATTCAAGCCGTCCGCCGCCCGATGATTGAATTTGCCATAGATTGCTTGATATGAAGAGTTCCCGTTGAAGTCCGCGGTCAAGAGTCCGGCGTATCGCGGATAGGGCTTGGTGGAGGGACTGCAGAAAAGGCTGGCGTCGGGAACGCACTGATCCCGGTCGTAGCGGTTTTGAATCCGGTGAGACGAAGAGCCCAGGTAGTCGACCTCGAAAGACGTATTTGGCCCCAAGGCATGCTCCAGCGAGACATTCCACTGGCTGACATACGGTACCGGCCCGGGCGGGTTCAATAGAAATGCGGTCGTCCCGTTTGGCAGCGACGCAGCCGTATTTGACGATAAGGCCGGAAGCGATCGCGCCGGAAAAATGTTCTGGCCTAAGACGTATGCCGGAGCTGGTTGAGAATTGAATAGCTGCAGCGGCGTGTTGAACGGCGGAGCAACCAGCGCAAACTGCGCCTCAGAAAGAGCGGAATTGAAATAGTAGAGGCCCGCGCCCGCCCGGATCACGGTCCTGGGCAGCACGGCCGGCTGCCAAGCAAGGCCAAAACGCGGCGTCAAGTTGTTTTTGTCGAGGCTTAGAACTTTCGGCGGCACTTGACCGAGAGCCGCATACGTCAGCAGGCCGCTCTGCGAATCGAAGCCATGCACAAACTGACGGGCTGCTCCTTGCGGGTCCGGCACTGTGCTGATGTACCAGGAAAGGCCCATATTCAAAGTCAGATTCGAACGGACTCGCCACGTGTCTTGCAAATAGGGCTGATGCTCCGTGAAGCGGTATTGAAACATCGGTAGTCCGGCAAGCGATGCGTTGAAGGGGAGGCCGAGCAGGAAGTCTGCGAAGGAGTCGCCACTCCCCGCTACAGCGGAGAAAGTCCCGGATGCTGTTTGCGTCAGCTGCGCCGTGAAGGTCGGTTGAAATGCAACTGATCCCAGCGCATTTGCGTTAGCATTCTGCTGCCACGTCCGGTGATATCGAGTACTGGTTCCGAACTGCAGAGTGTGCTTGCCCCTTATCCAATTTGCGCCTTCGTCCAACTGATAATTGTTATCGATGTTTCCAAGATTTCCATTGGAACGTCCGAAATTCGAGTACCCGGAAAGCGAGATGGACGAGACTCCCTGATCGTCGAGCGTATTCTCGATCCCGAGGTTGCCCAGAATGTGACCGGCTGTCGTCCCTTCGTTTGTAAACCGCGCCTCGCCGCGCGTGAAACCCGCTCGAATCGTGTTCACGAAGGTAGGAGAAATGCTCCAGGTGTGCTGCAACATTGCCAGCGTACTCGAGTTGGGATACGCTGCGCCCGATAGCGGAAAGGTTCCAGAGTTGATTGCAGAACCTTTTTCGTAGACGAACTGCGCGAACAGAGACTGCTTGTTCGAGAGCATGGAATCCACGCGGACGCCGCCCTGGTCGTCGTTGAGCGTGTTCCGTGGGTTTGCAAAATAATTGCTAGGCAGCTGGGAGAGGCTCGAACCCGCCCGGTAATACGGCAGCAAATTTGACGAAACAGCATTGATTCTTCCTTGCGGAATGATATTGCCGGCGAAAGGAGATCGCTTGCCGGTTGCGCTGGAGAAAGTGGCAGGATCGTAGATGACTCTGTTCAATTCCTGGAAGTTCCCGCTGAACATCGGCTGCGTTGGCGTAAACGCATTGGAAGCGAATGCCGACACCTGCCTTAACCCCTCGTAGAATCCATAAAACCAAATCTTGTCTTTTCTAATTGGGCCGCCAAGCGCGCCGCCAAACTGATTCCTCTTCAGGGCCTCCGGAGCCTTAGCGAAAAAACTGCGCGCATCCAGGACTTCGTTCCTCAGGAATTCGAAGGCTTGTCCGTGAAACCGGTTCGTGCCGCCCTTGGTCGTAATGTTAACCAGGCCTGGGTCCGGCCCTTGATCGGGTAAAAAGAAACTTTGCTGTACCTTGAATTGGTCGATTGCCGCCACCGATAGATTCAAAGAACTCTCGCCGAGCCTCTGCCCCCGGGTTGCGATTCCATTAATGGTGTACCCGGTTGTTGTCGGCGGATTTCCATTGATGACGACCGCGCGATTTGGATGCCCAATCTGTGAGGAGTAAACATCCGACCCGCCGGTGACCGGACTGGACCCCGCAGCCGTAAGCGCGAGCTGCAGAAAGTCGCGGCCGTTTAAAGGCAGATCTTGCACCTGCTGGGAATTGACTACCGTCCCGATCACATTCGATTCGGTGTCTATGATGGTTGACTGCTCTCCGGAGACCGAAACAACCGTCGAAACCGCGCCCGGCTGCAGCGCAATATCCACCGCCGCTACCTGCCCGACCTGCAGTTGAAGACCTGTTACACGCTTGCTGTCGAAGCCGCTTTTCTGGACTTCCAACAGGTAAGTTCCCGCGGGAATATTGGGAACTGCATACGAGCCAGAGCCGTTAGTAACGGTTTGCCGCTTGTCGCCGCGCTCCGTATTTCTGACGACCACCGTGGCTTGCGGAACAGCGAGTCCGCTGGAATCCCGGACGGTCCCGGAAAGTGTGGCTGTACCCAAGCTCGTTTGAGCATCTAGCCGCCCGCCTGCCGCGCCCAGAGCAGCGCAAATTAATACACCGCAGAGAAGCCTATTCATGAAGTAATCGCCCTCGACTCTCAAGTCAGTCTTCCAGACCTACCAAAGTGCAGAGGCGATCATATCAATCCACGCAGCGATTGACTACTTCGAAAAATGCTTACTCAGATAGGTGTAGCTCTGCTTCAAGCTGTTTATCGGATCCGGTGTTTGATCCTGCTCCACGAAGTAGTGCTTCACGCCCGCTGCGTCGGCCGCTTTCAGCACGGCAGGAATGTCGATTGATCCATTGCCGGCTTCTTTGAAAGCATCCTTCGGAACTTTTTCGTTGTATTGCGGCTGCGCCGGTATTCCTTTGGCTTTGTCCTTTATGTGCAACAGCGGCACCCGTCCGGAGTAAGTCCCCAGCAATTTCACCGGATCATTTCCCGCCACCGTTACCCAGAAGATATCCATCTCGAGCTGCAAGTTAGCTTTGTCCGTGTTGTCCATCAGGATCTGCAGCGGCGTTGTGCCGTTCATCTCCTGAAATTCGAAGGCGTGATTGTGATAGCAAAGCTGCAAGCCATGCTCTTTTGCGATGACTCCGGCTTTGTTCAGCTTTTCCGCCAGGGCCTTATAAACGTCTGCGCCGCCACGCAGTTCAGGCTTTAGGTACGGGAAGACCACATAGCTGAAACCCATCATCTTAAATTCAGCCATTTTGCTGTTGGTGTCGGCGGCGCTTTTCTCCAACTGCATGGCGTCCATGTGTACGCTGGCAGTCTTCAGCCCGGAGTTCGAAATCGCTTTCCACACCTCGTGTGAATTGCCGTAATCGGTCGCCTCCAACTCGGCATATCCGATGTTCTTAATCTGCTTTAAAACTCCTGCCGGATCTTTCGGCATCAGGTCCCTGACGGTGTAGAGCTCGACGCCCAAATTTCCGCGTCGCAGCGGGTCCGCGAGCAAAGCTGTCGACAGAGACGTAAGTGCCGCAGTGCGCGCAAAGAACTCTCGCCGGTTATGAGGTGCTGGCATGTCTCCCATTTTACGGCTTTTCATCCTTTGGAAGGGTGACCGTCACCCAATCTTGCGCCTCGTGCTGGTTGAGACGCAAATGCGGATCACTACGGATAATCACTCCCTTTGTCATTCCATTCTCTACGTAATCAGAGAACCTGGGGCCGTAAACCGAGTGAAGATTATCCATGCTTCGCCGTGAAATTACCGGAATCGCATCCATCGTATATGAGGCATTGCGGTAAGCCACATGATCGAAGCGGATGCTTAAAACGTAAAACTTTACAGGCTGAAAGTGTGTCTCCAGCCGCGTTACGACTCCGCTTACCGTAGCGCCTTTCGGCAGCGTGATTCCTTTCTTCCGCACTTTCACCGGGCGGGCGAGAACACCTTCCACAGGGTCGCCGGTAAAGGATCGCATTTCGTCTATCGGAGTTTGTAGTGTTACCGGCAACGTCACTCCAGCCGGCAGCGCCTGCTCTTTCGACGGCGCTGTATCACTAGCGGGAGGCTGAAAGGTATCCGCGCCAAAGTTTATGGTGGACTCGCCGGTAAACGCGCGGCAACTTTGATAGGTACTCTCGATGGTGCTGAAAAAGCCGTTTTGATGTTCGATCCGCAGCGTAAATCTTTGCGGTATGCGGGAAGGAGATCCGGATATGTCCACGGTCTGATACTCGACCTCTGAACTGGTACGGCAGATCTTCGAGTTTCGCGGCGGCCGGTCGACGGAAGCGCTCAGGCTGGTTAATTGAAAGGTCTGCGGATCGGCTTCAAATTCGCCTCGATATGCGACCAGGCTGCTGCCTTTTGCGGTGGAGATGTAATTAGCACTGGCACTGAGTGGTACGTCGTAATTGAAGTGAAAGCGTTTATCCGGCGCTGCCTGGCGGCTATAGCTGATCTGAACGCCACGATGAAAGAAGATATTTTCCAGATATCCGACAAAGGAACCCGAAGCGATCGATCCGGACGGTACGACATCCGTCACGTTGTTCGAGGAAAAGCTTTTCCCTCCGTGCCAAGAGAACATTTCCTTGCCTTCTGAGACCGCTACATCCAGTCGCAAGCGGTCGCGCACAGAAAGATCTCCGGCCGCCCGGTCGTTCCGGGACTTGCAGCCGCGTTGAGCTCCGGCGTTTGCATAGGACGTTCGGGTAAGGGTCTGCACGCAAGTGTAGTTATAGGAATTCTTTAATTGCGTCTGGACCCGCGCGCGAACATTATCGAAAATCTGTTGCGGCGTAAGTGCCGCCGGAAGCCGGGCGGATCCGCATAGTACTAGCAATCCCAGCCGCAGAACCCACTGCATAATTCGGTCACACCGGAAGCCGGGATGCTCGATGGCGAGCCCGGTTCCGCCTGTCTCTAAGCTGTAACACGATTACGGCAACAGCCGCGATGCCCAAAGCGAGGAAGGCGATAGCGAGCAGGTGATCTCTCAAGTAGAGTAGCGTCGAAGCCCCGTAGCGGACCCCGAAATATGCCAGGCTGAAGTAACGAATAGTCCGTGCGCTTAGCACCACTAGCAGAAAGCGGGTCCAGTGCACTTCCAACGCACCCGCGCAGAAAACCGGGATCTTCATTGGCAGAGGCAGAGGCGAGAGTGCCGGGATGAAAACGGTTATCAAACCGTAGCGTTCAAACCACCGGTGCATGCGAGCACCACGCCGGCCGGCAATGTATTTTGCCAGCATCAACTCTCCGCCTTTGCGGGCGATGGCGAACAGCACCGCGCTTCCCAGCATCGAGCCGGCTATGGCGCAGAGCGCCGCCACGTAAGCCAATGATGGACGCGCTGCCGCCACATTCACCAGCAGGAGATCGACGCCCCCCACTACCGGAACTCCGGCGGAATCGAGCGCCGCCAAAACAAACAAGCCGCCGGGCCCCCACGAGACTAGCGCCGCCATCAGCGCCTTCCACTTGCCGGGAGGGGCATGTCCGGGCTTGAGGGCTTGGGTTGCGGGCACCCACAGAAAGGCTTCGATCAAACGATCTTCCCGTCGAGCATGCCCAGCAGAGTCTCTTCATCGATGACTGGGACTTCCAGCGCCCGTGCTTTATCCAACTTGGAACCGGCGTCTTCGCCGGCTACGACAAAAGAAGTCTTGCTGCTGACCGATCCAACTACCTTTGCTCCCGCCTCTTCCAATCGCTGCTTCGCTTCCTCCCGTTTCAGAGTGGGTAGCGTTCCGGTTAACACGAATGTTTTGCCGTGCAGCGGTCCTGCCTGGCTATCGAGCTTCGGACCGGTGTATTTGAATTGCAGACCCGCGGACCGCAGGCTCTCGACAAGTTCGTCGTTGCGTCTCTCGCCAAAGAACTGCCGGATGGAGGCCGCTACTTTGGGGCCGATCTCCTGCGCTTTCTGCAACTCCAGTTCCGATGCCTTGGCCAGCGCGTCCAAACTGCCGAAGTGCGCCGCCAGAATTTGCGCGGTTCTCTCGCCGACAAACGGAATGCCAAGGCCATTCAGGACGCGGCTGAGCGGCCGCTCGCGCGACCGGTCGATATTGGCGATAATCTTCGAAGCCGACTTCTTTCCCATGCGATCGAGGTCGAGCAGTTGCTCTTCGCGCAATGAATAAAGGTTCGCGATATTTTTCACGATTCCGCGCGCCAGCAACGCGTCGACCAGTGCGTCGCCCAAACCGTCAATGTCCATCACCGCCCGTGACGCAAAGTGCAGCAGCGATTCGCGCAGCCGGGCGGGGCAATTCGTGTTCATGCAGCGGCTGGCCGCTTCACCCTCCTGGCGCTCCACGTGTCCGCCGCAGATGGGACACTGACGGGGCATCCTGAATGCCTTACGATGCTCGCCCTGGCTGACCACCTTCACTACCTTGGGGATCACGTCGCCGCTGCGTTCCAGCAGGACGGTATCGCCGATTTCGAGTCCCAGGCGGGTGATCTCGTCTTCGTTATGGAGCGTAGCGCGGGAAATCGTTACTCCGCTTACCAAGACGGGCCGCAGATGCGCCACTGGAGTTAGCACTCCGGTGCGGCCCACCTGAACGCCTATATTTTCAAGAACGGTTTGCGCCTGGCGTGGTGGATACTTGAAAGCTATGGCCCAACGAGGCGCCTTAGCGGTCAACCCTAAGCGCACCTGTTGCGCTATGCTGTCGATCTTTGCCACTACGCCATCGATCTCGTATGGCAGGGTTTCGCGCTGGCCTTCCCACTCGCGAATAAACGCAAGCAATTCATCCAAACCGGAGCATTTGCGCCGCTGCGGGTTTACTTTAAAGCCCAGTGCATGCAGCGTCTCGAGCGATTGCCAATGGCTTTCGAAGGCGGGTTTTCCGTCCCGCAATATGAAGTAGACAAAATAGTCGAGCTGCCGGGCCGCCGTAACACTGGGGTCCAGGGCTCGGAGTGCGCCGGCCGCCGCATTCCGGGGGTTGGCAAAGGGCGTTTGTCCCGCGGCCTCCCGCTCCTGGTTTAAACGTGCAAACGATCGCTCCGTCATAACGGCTTCGCCGCGGACTTCAAAAGCAGATTCCGCGAGTGCATTCTTTTTCAAACGCAGAGGCAGCGAACGGATCGTGCGCGCATTGCCGGTAACTTCTTCGCCGATGGCCCCGTCGCCGCGCGTCAGCGCCTGAATGAATTGGCCGCCTTCGTATTGGGCAGCCATAGAAAGCCCGTCCAACTTTAACTCGGCCACGTATTCATACGGGCTACCTTTGAGAAGCGATTGGACCCGGCGATCGAACTCCCGCAACTCCGCTTCGTTCAGTGCGTTGTCCAGACTGAGCATAGGCGAGCTATGCGGGACCTTGACAAAGCCTTCGCGCGGTTGGCCACCGACGCGCTGGGTAGGCGAATTTGCATCCTGCAATTCCGGATGCGCGATTTCGAGGTCGCGCAATTCACGCATCTGGGCGTCGTAATCGGCATCCGTAATCTCGGGCCGATCAAGAACGTAGTACTGATATTCGTGATGCTCCAAGTGGGCGCGCAAGTCCTCCGCGCGCCGCTTTGCATCTGCTAACTTACTGGCCGGCACGAACTCTTTAGTCTCGCATCCGCGATTGTCGATAATAAATAGTTTGCAAACCACGGCTGGCAGGCGCGCTGCGCTTCTCTATAATCCGGTCGCCCGCACGCTCGCGCGTCATCGTGACCTTATCCCGCGAGTTGCCGATCTTCTTGCCCGCCAAAACATCGATTGCCGTCTTGTTCCAACCGTCTCTCCAGGCAGCGCAACCGGGCAAGTAAAGGAGCAAATTGCGGAAGGCTGCAATTTGGTTGTCGCTGCCGGCGGTGACGGCACTATCAATGAAGTCGCCGACGGAATGCTTTATACCGGCGTTCCGTTGGCCATCGTCCCCTGTGGCACGGCCAATGTACTGGCGCGCGAGCTGCATCTGCCTACAAATCCCGAGAAAGCCGCCGGATTAGTCAGCAATCTCGAGCCGCACACGATCACTATCGGGAGCCTTCGCACTTCCGAATCCGTGCATCGAACATTTATCTGCATGGCGGGCATCGGACTCGATGCGGATGTTATTTCGCGTTTAAACCTCGATTTCAAAGCTGCTGCGGGCAAGCTGGCTTATTACGTTTCGGGCTTTGCCCAGATTTGGCGCACTCTTCCTGAATTCGACGTCGATGTGGATGGCCGCTCCTACCGCGCCAGCTTCGCTCTTATCAGCCGCGTGCGCAATTACGGAGGCGACTTGGAAATCGCGCGCGGGGCCTCGCTTCTGCGCAATGACTTTGAAATTGTTCTGTTCCGCGGCAGTCTTGCCCTGCAATACGTGCCCTATCTTCTCGGCGTTGCCCTCAAGAAAGTCCATCGGATACATGGCTGCCAAGTGTTGCATGGACGCAATGTAACCTGCCACCCGGTCAGCGGGAAAACGGTCTACGCGCAAGTAGATGGCGAACTTGCCGGTGCAGTTCCCGTTTCCGCAGAGCTCATTCCGGGCGCTCTCACGTTGCTTGCGCCACCGGAATTTGCCATCCGGGAACAGGCCCTGGCTGCCTCCGTTCCTACCTACGCCTAGTCGCTTCGTTCCCGCCGCATGGACAATCTCACTCACTCGCTTACCGGGCTCGCACTCAGCCGCGCGGGGTTGAATCGTTTTTCGCCTCATGCAAGCGCGTTACTGGTGCTTTCGGCTAATGTGCCTGACCTCGACTTTATTGCCATTGCCCGCGGAGAGCTCTACTATCTCGAGGCTCATCGCGGCTATTCGCATGCCATCATTTCGCTGCCCCTGCTGGCCGCAGCTGTCGTAATCCTGGTAGCAGCAATGTTCCGGACGCGCTTTCCCTGGTTGCGTGCTTTCGCGCTCTGTTGCATTGGCATTGCGAGCCACCTTTTTCTCGACCTCACCAACGATTACGGCATTCGTCTATTCCTGCCGTTCTCCTCGCGCTGGTCTCATCTCGACCTGATCCATCTCTACGATGTGGTTGTCTGGGCCGTTCTTCTTCTCGCTTGCGCATGGCCCTGGTTCTCCCGCCTGGTGAGCGGCGAGATCGGCGGCCGCGCCGCGACCGGGAAGGGAATTGCCAGATTCGCGCTGGTCTTCTTTCTGCTGTTCGATTGCGCGCGTGCTTATTTCCATCATCTTGCTATCCAGCAGTTGGAAGCGCGGATATACGACAATGCGCCGCCCGTTCTGACAGGCGCCTTTCCCGACGCGATTAACCCGCTTTCCTGGACGGGTGTGGCGGAATCCTCACGAGCAACTTATCGCTATCCGCCGAAGCCCGGTGGAGATCTGGCGAGCGGCGATCCTCTGACGTTTTACAAGATTCCTCAAACGCCAGAGGTGCTGGCCGCTCGAAAGCAGGAACCGTTTCGCTTCTTCCTCTACTTCGCGCGTTTCCCGGTGTGGACGGAAGAGCCGGTGGAACTTCGCGAGGGCCGCGGTAAACGGATCGAATTGACCGACTTGCGTTTTGGGCGTCCCGGCGCCGGCGCATTCCATGCTTATGCCCTGGCAGACGATGGCGGACAGTTGTTGCGGGCCTGGTTTAAGTTCTCCGCCATTCCCGACTATTGACCGGATTTCCGTAAGCGAGAGGTTGCTACGTACGGTTTTCGCCGCCTCGTCGTCTACCAATCATGACCGTTGATCAGCGAGAGAAGATCCAAGATGCCGTGAAGGCGCTTATCGATGTGGAGAGCGCTCTGCAGACATCCGAGCTCGCCACGCGCGGGGGAGCGAATTGGAGCGAGGTTCAGCGCAAGCTTGGTGATGCGCGGCACGCGCTTGTGGAACTGAACGCTCCCGAATACAACTAGTTGTTGAGTCCGTTGCAGGAAGCGATCGTGCGGAAGGTTTGGGCGTGGGCGCTTACGGTCTGTTCAATCGGGTCGGAGTAGCCGCCGCCTATGGTAATGACCAGGGGTGCCTTTAATGACTGTGCGAGTTTGGCTACCAGTAAGTCGCGCTGGCGAAGGCCCTCCTGGGTAAGCGACAGACGGCCCAACCGATCGGTCTTAAGACCGTCGACACCGGCTTGGAAGAGAATCATCTGCGGGCGGAACTCCGCCACCGCGGGCAGCGCTTCTCTAAGTGCAGCCAAATAGGAATCGTCATCCATCTCGTCCGGCAACGGGACATCGAGGGCGCTCTTCTGCTTGCGAAAAGGGAAGTTGCGTTCAGCATGTAGTGAGAGCGTAAAGACGCGGTCGTCTCCCGCAAAGATGGCTGCTGTCCCATCACCCTGGTGTACGTCCAGGTCCACTACCGCAAAGCGCTGCAGCCCGGCTTCTTTCCGGATGGCTTCGATGCTGACCGCAAGATCGTTAAAAACGCAGAAGCCCGAGCCTTCAGACCGGGTGGCATGATGGGTGCCACCGGCCAGCGAACCGCCAAACCCTCGGGCAATCGCCGCGCGGGCCGCGCATAAGGTTCCTCCGGTGCTTGCCAGCGTTCGTTTCACCAAATCGGCTGACCAGGGAAACCCAATGCGGCGCATGCACATGGGATCAATGGTGCCATCGAGAAAGCTCTCCACATACTGCCGGTCATGAACCCGGACAATGTCATCGGTAGAAGCCAATTCCGCCGGCTCTAAATCGAAGCAACCGTCGGCCGCCAATTCATCGCGCAACATGCGATATTTCGCCAGGGGGAACTTGTGCCCGGGCGGGAGCGGGAACGGGTAGTGATCACAGTAGAACAGTTCGAAATGCAAAGCGTTCAAATACGATAAGTAGCACGCTAGATTGAGAAGGAAACGATGATGCGATTACAAGTTTTGCTTCTGCTGGCGGTTCTGTCTTCCGCTGCCATGGAGCCGGCTGCTTTCCAGGCGAAGGAAACTAAGGCGCAAGAGCCAGAAGCACAGAAAGAAAAACCTGCCGCTCGCACCGATTTCAGCGGACGCTGGCGCATGGACAAGCAGAAGAGCGATTTCGGAACTTTCCGCAAGCCCGACCTGGTGGTGCGAGCCATCGATCAACACGGCTCCGACATGAACGTTCACCTGGTTCAGACCACGGGAGATCGTACCAGCACCGTGGACGTGACATACAAGATAGATGGCACATATGCGACGAACGTGGTGAACGGGCGCGATGCCAGAAGCAAGTCCTTCTGGGACGGGCGTGATCTTGTGATCCGCACCAACATGAAGAACTCGAAGAACGAGGACGAAGTGATTGAGGACCGGTATGCGCTGTCGGCCGACGGCAAAACGTTGACGACTACCAGCCACGTTCTGACCGACAAAGGAGAGGCGACGCTGGTGATGGTGTCGCACAAAGAAACGGCGGACAGATAACCCTGGCTGCTTCAGACGCCTCAGGCAGACGCGATGCGCCACTTTCTGAGCGCGACCTGCGCGGCATTGTAGCCGCACATTCCGTGGACACCGCCGCCCGGAGGAGTGGAGGATGAACAGAGGTAAACGCCCGGGATGGAAGTGCGGTAGTTGAGCAGAGTGGGACGCAGCACGAACTGCGTCAAGTTGGCCAATCCGCCATTGATATCGCCGCCCACCAGATTAGGATTCCAGCGCTGGAGGTCAGCAGGAGTGGAGACGTGGCGGGCGAGCACGCAATCGCGAAAGCCGGGCGCGAATCGCTCGATTTGGCTCTCGATCGCGTCAGTATGATTTCCATTCCAAGCGTTCGGAACGTGGCAGTAGCCCCAAGCCGTGTGCTGGCCGTCCGGGGCGCGGGTAGAGTCGAAGACACTGGACTGCGCCACAATGATAAACGGTTTTCCGGATGGCTCCGGGCCGAACATAGCGCGTTCCGAAGCGGCGATCTCCGGCATGGTTCCGCCCACGTGAACCGTTCCGGCGCGCCGGCATTCCGGGGCACGCCAAGGTATTGGATCACTCAGCGCCCAGTCGAGCTTGTAGATGCCCGGACCATACCGGTAGCGTTCGAGAGCGCGTTGAAACCAGGGCTGCATGCCGCCGTGCGCCAGGTGCAGAAACTGGCGGGGGGTAACGTCGCACAGGATGGTTTGCCGGTCAGGCAACTCTTCCAGCGAGCTGATGGATGTACTGAGATGAATTATTCCTCCGTGGTTGCGCAGAACACTCAAGAGAGCATCGGTTATGGACTGCGCGCCGCCGGCCGGAATGGGCCATCCCACGGCATGCGCCGAGGCCGACAGGATCATCCCGAACGAGGCGCTCATCCATCGCTCCAATTGCAGGAAGGAGTGCGCCGACGAGCCTGCGAACAGGGCCTTAGCGCGTTCTGTCCGGAACATAGCATCTGCCAGAATGGCGGCCGGTTGAAAAGCCCGCAGGCCGAATTGCGCCATCAGGAAAGGATGTCCAGGAACTGCTAACAAGGGCTTGAGGGTTTCGCCCATCAGAGTGCTCCAATGGCGAACCGCTGGCTCCACCAAATCCCGGTAAGCCGCTCCATCGGGGCCTAAATCCGCGACGGTTTCTTCCAGATCACGCCGGAGCGTCACGGCTGTTCCATCGTCCAGGGGATGGGCCAGAGGAATCTCCGGTTGGATCCAGCGCAGCCCATGCTCTTCGAGATGAAGCGAGCGAAAGAAGGGAGACGCGAGGGCCATGGGATGAATGGCCGATCCGAGATCGTGTACAAACCCGGGCAGCGTCAACTCGCCCGAACTGGCTCCTCCACCGGCTCGAGCGGCGCCTTCGAACACTTCGACCTCGAATCCTGCTTGCGCCATGCGAATGGCTGCCGCCAAGCCATTGGGACCACTGCCGATAACTGCCGCGCGAGGCTGCATCACGCTTCCCGGGCGCCTTTCAGCTGGGCGAATCGCTCCCGCAGTAACTCTTCTATGTCACTGACTTTCTCATCCATGCGATTGAGCTTGCGTGAGAGGCCCTGGATCTCTGCTTCAGCCCGGCGGTTTACATCGTAATCCAACTCGCCGCGCAGGCGGTCCTTCTGGTCCTGGCGGTTCTGGCTCATCATGATGACGGGCGCTTGCACCGCGGCCAGCATAGAGAGGAATAAATTCAGCAGAATGAACGGGTATGGGTCCCAGGCGTGACCTCGCAGCAGGATATTGATGGCGGTGTAGCTAACCAGCACTGCTCCGAACGAGATAATGAAGGCCCACGAGCCGCCGAAACGGGCTACTGCGTCGGCGAGGTGGTCGCCCACTGTGGCCTCTTTCTCAATGACCTCATTGGGGTTGCGGGTGGACCGGAGGCGCACCAGTTTTTGCGCGGCATGGATCTGCCGTCCAAGCGTGGTGAGCAGGTCCATTCCGGCGGTCGGCTTGCGCTGGAGCAACACTGTGATGTCGTGCCGGTCGACTTCGATACAGATGCAATCCTCGAGCGCTACGGCGCTGGTCTGGTGCTCGGTTTCATCGATCATGGAAGCGAAGCCGAAGAAGTCTCCGGACCCCACCTCATCCACCACTATTTCCTGCTGATCTTCGTCAATGGTGGAAACTTCCACCACCCCTGAGGACACGACATAGGCGCGGCCGCCGGGATCTCCGATCTTATAAATGCGCTGACGCCGGACGAAAGTCCGCAACTCTACTTGACTGGCAAGAACGGCCAATTCTTCGCTGTCCAGCAGAGAGAACAGCGGCACATCTTTGAGAATATCCGGATCGCAGGGCATGTACCACCTCCTGACAATATTGGCATTTCTGCGGCACGGGGCAAGGCCGCTTGCATGAAGGACTCTTTATACTGCGGTTATGGATCAATCCGAACAGATTCGAAAGACGCTAACCGCGCGCCAGCACGAGCTTGAAGAATCGCTGGGGCGGCTGAACGGCGAGGCGCTGGATGCGGGTTCTTCCGATGTTCAGGATGAAATCGACCATGTCACCAGCGCAGGGGTGAAGGCAACCGCGCTGGGCGTCGGCAGCCACGAATATCAATCGCTGCGCGACGTACAGAATGCGCTGACCCGTCTGGATGACGGCACTTACGGGAAATGCGTCATTTGCGGAAAGCAGATTCCACCAGCTCGTTTGGCCGCCATACCGGAGACTCCTTACTGCCTGGAAGACGCGGAAAGCGCCGATGCTTCTGAAACCGCGGAAGACCCTGGCACGAACCTGTAAGACTTTCCACGTGCCGGCAAGTAGAACGCACCATAGCGGCGAAGCCTCGAGAAACACTGATGCATTGCCGGCTTAACGCCAGTCCCTTTCGACATGAGCACAACAAAAGACATACTCGACCATCACCTGAAATGCTTCTCGGGGCGCGACCTGGAAGGCATTCTGAAGGACTATGCGCCCGATTCGGTCCTATTCGACCCTAAGGGGATTTGCAAGGGGATCTCCTCCATAGAGGGTTTCTTCGTTGACCTGTTTGCCGAGTTCGAGAAGCCAGGAGCATCCGTTTCTATGCAGCAAACCTTGGTGGAGGGTGATTACGCTTATATCGTGTGGACCGCGGAGAGCGCCGACAATCATTACACTATGGCGACCGATACCTTCCTGATCCGTGACGGCAAAATCGTTATGCAGACTTTTGCAGCGAAGACCGAGCCGAAGTAGTAACGGATTCGCTTGCGCCATTCGGCACAGGCGGAACCGATGGATAAGTGGTTGAAAAAACGAAGCCATCCGGCGACGAAGAGTTGGATGCGGTTGCAGCTTTGGCTACGGCTGCCGTCTTTTCCGCTTGCTGCGGCACAGTTTCCAGCTTTCTACGTTTTGCTTGCAGGGTCTCGAGCTCGGCGAGGTCTTTGGCGTAGTTGCAGCGCAGGCGGCTTTCCTGAATGCTCAGATTGTTGAGCTGGCGCGCGTGCTGTTCCAGTGTGTAGAAGTCGATGACCTGATTGCGGATGGCGGGGTCGAAGTCTTTGTGCATTTCGGCGTAGCGCATGCGGCCAACCGCGAAGATGGAGGATTCGAGACTGGGAATGCGGTTCAAGCGCCATTGCGTGTCGGCGAGCATCTGGGTGAGTTCAACTTCGCGCTCGGTGGCCGGCTGGAGATCGCGCCGGAAGCGTTCCATGTGCGCGCTGTAGGCTTCAGCATCTTCGCTGGGAAGTAGAACTTGACGGCCGGTGAGCCCGTGGCGGGTGGCGTTGAGTTTCGAGACTTCTTTGCCGGCGGGAGTGACAGGGCCGGTGGAGAGCTTCGCATTTTCCCGGTTCGCTTTGGCGCGAGGCTTAATGAGGGGCAGCAGAGGCTCTGTGTTCTCCTCGGTGGGAGGCCAGGCAAATTCCTGCGAGGGCGCGAGGTCGAGATCGACGTCAACTTCGGCGTTCAATTCCCTGAGTTTGCGAACCGCTAGTTCGCCTTCGAGAAGAGCTAGCTCGATGACATCGAGTTCTTCGGGAGTTCTGGGTATGGGGAGTGATGGTGTGGGCATTTGGGCTGCCTGAACTTAGCAAACGAAACTTCGATTCCGAACTTCCGGGTTGGGGAATTTGGAGCTAAAATTTTTGGATTGTTGGGATTAGAAATATTTTCGAGAGCTGTGACCGGGTTTGGCAAAGGCCGGGGAATGCGCCTGATGCTTGGACCTCAAACGCTTAGCAGGCTGGCTGGGAATACCGTTGCGGGACGTTGGGCTTCGGCGGGAGGGGTGGGAAGAGCGCTGGGTATAGGGCTGAAAAGCCAGATGTGGCCGCAAGCAGCGGCCTCGAGCGGAGCCACCTGGGCGGCTTTGTCCTGATCGTCAGTGAGACTCTGGCCCGCATTACACAAATGCGCCGCCAATCGCATTGATAAGGCAATACCTTTTCGCAACGCTCGAACCCGAGCAAATCGATGGATTGGGAGGTCGTTGCGTAAACGCTCGTTTTCTCGGGATAGACCTACACATCCGGACTACTCGCGGGCAATCGTAGTTTCCGGATTGCCGACGATTGGCTCAAGACTACTGTAATCGCCATCTCTCCAGCGAAGGAGATATCATTTGATCATGGCAAGTGCTTAGGCGCTGATTGCTCGTTGGGCGGCTTCCGTCCTTATGTGGGTCGCTATCTTCTGGCTTGTTTGGCAAAGCAGAAAGCGCAACGACAAGTCGATGTAGTTCCCGTTTCCGAGCTGCATCAAGAACCGACCCTTCTTCCACGCGAATGATGGGCAGCATGCATGGATATGTTCCCGAACCTTTAGGGCTGTGATGTTGATCCTGGTAGGGTGACGGGCAACCTGGACACTGAGCGCGGTTGGGCATAGCGAAGGTCCAATGTCCAGATGGCCGACGGCTCGCTAACAATATTGAGGGTCTGCCCGGTTTATTACATAACCGCTACCGGTAAACGTGTCTGAATAAGGCGCTAGAACCACCCGACGTTTATCCTCATCGCCTTAAACTTCTAACGGCTGACGGAAGAAAGCGGACCTTCCTAAAAGTTGCAGAAGCTGTTACCCAGCGCTTCTCCGCTTCGCTGTCACTTGGACCTCAAAGCCTAACCGGCTTGGTCAGCGAGCACCTCCAGAAGCATGAATGATTTCTCCGGTAAGCCAGCTGGACGCGTCCGAGGCAAGAAACACTGCGACTGGGGCGACGTCGTCAGGCCGCCCTAATCGTCCGAGTGGAGTTTGGGTGATCAGGTGCTTTTCAAAGTCGCTCCCGATCACGCCCAACGTGCGAGCTCCCTCCGTATCAGTTCCCCCTGGATTGATCGAGTTGACTCGAATCTTCTTAGGTCCAAGCTCCTTTGACAAGACGCGAGTGATTGAATCGACTCCGCTCTTCGTTGCCAGATAAAGGACCATATTCGCCGAGCCTGTTTGGGAAGCAGCGGTTCCGATATTGACGATGCTGCCGCCCTTACTCTCTAAGTGCTTGAGAGCTTCCTGAGTAACGAGCAGTAACCCAAGAACATTCGTGTTGAACTGACGGTGGAACTCTGCTTCCGTCAATGACTCCAAGGGACCAAACGAATAGACACCAGCATTGTTGACAACAATGTCGAGCGATCCCCAGGCTTTCACTGATTCGGCGACTAAGCGCTTCGCTTCGCCGCCCGTTGAAATGTCTGCTTGGATAGCGATTGCTTTCCCGCCTTTACCTACGATCTCGGCGACGACGCGATCAGCACCGTCCTTATCAGAAGCGTAGTTCACCACGACCGCGGCTCCCGCCGCTGCTAAACCCTTCGCGATTCCAGCTCCGATTCCCTTCGAAGCGCCCGTCACAAGTGCAGTTTTGCCGTTCAGAATGTGCATCACGTTTCGTTCCTTTCAAGACAACCAGCATGTTCCGGTCAATTGCTCTGCCGTAGCCCATAATTGAGCCGACATCTTTTCGTCTAGCGCAGGCTTCGGGATCTCTACCGGCACAGGATCCCCGTTGAGGTGAAACATCTTCGCGGGAGCGTAGTAGCTTCCTGAAGAGGTGTCTGCCGCTGTAGCGGCGCGTAGTGTCGGTAAGGCTCCGTGAGCTGCATCCTGTGACAGGAAACCCGACAGGAATCTCTCAATCGCGTTCAGCTCTCTGCCGGGACCGGAACTTTGGAGGTTTGTTCGCGCCCAACCTGGATGGGCTGCATTGCTCATCAAGTGCAGTCCGGCGGTTCGGCTACGGCGGCCCAACTCGATCGCAAACATCAGATCGGCCAGCTTCGATTGGCAGTACGCCTTCCAAGGCCCGTACGCCGTGCCTCCTTGCAGGTCATTGAAGTTTATGCGCTTCATTCCCATATTCGCTGCTCCGCTAGAAAGGGTAGTCACCCGTGGGGAGTTCGATCGTAATAGCGAGGGCATAAGAAGCATCGTTAGTGCGAACGGCCCCACGAAGTTCGTTCCGAACTGCTTCTCAAAGCCATCTTCGGTCAACTCGCGTGTCGGCACTCGCATCACCCCGGCATTGTTCACGAGAAGGTCTACCTTGGTATCGCGAGCCAGGGCCTTGGCGAATGCTCGCACCGAATTCAGGCTAGCCAGATCCAATGCTTCAAACCTAACCTTCGCGTCGGGTAGCTCCTTTCTGATACGCTCTACTGCGTCGTTGCCCTTGGCCGCCGTCCGTGCTGCAACCACAACTTCGCTTCCTGCGCGAGCCAGTTCCAGCGCCGTGTGCCATCCGATTCCACTGTTCGCTCCGGTGACTACGGATAATCGGCCTGTTTGCGAAGGAATGTCTGCTACTTTCCATGCTTTCATTGGTGGTGGCTCCTAGTGGATTGCAATACCGGCAACCCTCGGTGTACTCGTGCCTAAATCACAGTAGCCTGGATCAGCCCTGGTTGCCACGACACAAATACAGCAGATCAGGACGCGCTGGGCGATGGCGTTGTGCTCGGTTAAAAGGCCGCCCGAACTGCTGGTTCGCTCGCCCGAGGAGTAAGGGTGTTGTTCAAGAACCGTAATCAGTGGAGACACTGAGGCTTCTCCATTGCCGGTCAGATTCGAGTTGGGCGAGGGCACTTTTTTCGGCTGCGGCATGAGCGTCGCTCCCCAGTAAAAGGCGGAGCGGGGGCGCCGACATGGATGCAATCTGGAGGAGAGCAGCTGCTGCTTTGGCAGGGTCTCCCGGCTGCCTTCCGTTGTAGTCTTTCTGAAAGCGGACCGTCGCCCCCACAGTGGCTTCATACTCTGGGCGCCCCTCGCGAAGCTCCGTAGAGGAACCCGCGAAGTCCGTTCGAAAGCCGCCTGGTTCCACGATCGTGACCTTGACGCCGAGTGGACCGACTTCTTTTGAGAGGGACTCCGAAAAGCCCTCAACAGCAAACTTTGCAGCTGCATAGGGAGCGCGGCCAATAGGTCCAATCCGTCCAGAGATGGATGTAACTTGGATGATGTGTCCCGACCTTCGCTCGCGAAAATAGGGCAGAACAGCTTTGGTCATAATGATGACGCCGAAGAGATTGGTCTCGATCTGAGCTCGAAAGTCCTCCAGAGACGTGTCTTCGACTGAGCCAACGTTGCCGTAACCTGCATTGTTGACGATTAAGTCCACACGGCCAAAGCTCTCAATCGCCTTATCTACCGCGTCTCTAGCCTGCACTTTACTAGTAACATCGAGCGACACTGTCTGGATATTCTTCCCGTACCTGCTTGTCAGATCGTTAAGTTGATCTGGACTGCGGGCCCCTGCCACCACGCAGTGACCTGCCTCGAGAACCGCCTTCACAAACGCTCGTCCGAGGCCACGAGAACTACCTGTAATTAGCCAAACCTGGGGCATAAACTTTCTTTCCGTCCGTAGCAACTGTCAAACAACGTCACTGAATGTCTGGCTGGTTCACGGATTCACAGCATAGGATGAATTGCAGGCGTAAGGAACTGCTTTATCGCGAACGCGACTTCCTCTACGTGAGTCTCCAGGGCGAAGTGGCCCGTGTCCAGGAACTGCACTGTGGCATTCGGATTATCTCGCTTGAAAGCCTCAGCACCAGGCGGAATAAAGAAGGGATCGTACTTGCCCCAAATTGCGAGCAGAGGCGGCTTGACACGACGAAAATACTCTTGAAATGCGGGGTAGAGCTTCACATTGTTGGCGTAGTCAAGAAACAGATCCAGCTGAATGTCCCTGTTTCCGGGCCTTGCGATCATGGCTGCATCGAGCGTGTAACCGACGGGGTCGATTCGTTCGGGATGAGGAACGCCATCCGTATACTGTGAGCGCAGACCTGCCGGGTCTAGGGCTTGCCGCAGAATCTGGCGATTCTCCGCTGACGGTTGCTTCCAGTAGCGCTGAATAGGAGCCCAAGCATCTCCCAGACCGTCCACGTAGGAATTACCGTTTTGTGAAACGATGGCGGTAACACGCTCCGGGTGTGCCATCGCCAGTCGAAACCCTGTGGGCGCACCATAGTCGAAGACGTAAATTGCGTATCGCTTCAGCTGAAGCACTTCCGTGAAGGCGTCGACCGGGTGAGCCAAGTTGCCGAAGGTATACCGGTAATTGCGCTCTGTCGGCACTTCGGTAAATCCGAAGCCTGGAAGATCAGGCGCAATGACCCGGTAACGGTCAGCAAGCAATGGCATGAGATTCCGATACTGGAACGAAGATGTGGGAAAGCCATGCAGCAGGAGCATTATCGGGGCATCAATCGGCCCGGCTGCCCGGTAGAACAAGCTCAGACCATCAGCCTGAACGCGATGTACTGTGGTTTGCGGCATTTTGTCCATTTTGTAATTGTCCTGAGGCTCCATCGCTTGAGCAGTAATTGAGTATGCCAGCATGCTAGCGCTTTGAGAGAGAAAGTTCCTACGCATCATATGGGTCTCCGGCGGAATTCGTAGAAGGTTAAAATCGTGATCGCCCGTTTTTGTCAAGGCGATGAAGGTAGGACTTGGCGGAATCAGCCATGGTTAACACTGCCGCGCCGAGCATAATGCAATCCTTGACGATGAGCCGGCCCACCCCAGACAGATAAGGGAAGCCGTGATGCGCGTCACCAAGCGCCGGAACCCAAGCCTCTGGTGTGGTGGCGAGGAAAGAAAGCGTAGTAAAGGACATCACGACAAGAAGACCGCTTCCTATTGCTGAGGCTTGGGGCAGCACCGGGTATAGAGCGATCAGCAGGCCTAGCGTTACGATGACCACGCCGAGGCCGTAGGAAACGGGATAAGTATTGTTCGACCGCTGCCATTCTTGGTTGGCTAGTTTTACTTCACCCTCCTTGTTCACATGCTGACGGTAGTCCGGCGCTGGGTGATGGTACAAGAAGCTTGCCATTGGACTGTTGGCAACCAGCGGGACTATGCCGTCGGCTTCGTAGCTGGCAAACTTCAGCCCTCCGATCCAAAGGAGCACAATCACTAACCCTGCGCGGAGGAGCCCCATTCCGAACCGATCGAAACCGGCAGCGACTGTGAAAAGGCGATTCGCTCCCGCTACTGAAACTGCTTCTTGAGTAAAGTTCATGTTCGCTCCTGCGCTGATGAGCTCTGTTGAAGGGTTAACAAGGTGAGATCGCATTTACACAGTGCTCCTTACGCCTGAAACCTCAGGGAACGGGGAGTTTGCAATCAAGTCGCAGAAATTTGGGCTCTGGTATCCCGGAATATGACGTTCACAGACATCGGCTTTAACCGTGCCCCAGGTGGTTGCGGGCTTATGGGAAAACCCGTGAAAGAACGCCTGTACGATCCCTGCTTTGAAGTCCACCCGTGGATAAGCTTCCACGATCTTGTTCCGCAAATCGGTTGGAAACTCATCCAAACCTTCGCCGAGTACATCAAGTCCTACTCCCGTGAACAGCAGGGTGACCTCCGGTCTCATGTACTGCGTCACCCCAGGCGTCGTGTGGAGCGCAATGGCCTCCCACGCTGTTTGGGCCTTTTCCTCCGGAATCTGGTGTGCGAGAAGAAACTGGCGGACCGCGTTAGCGCCGTCGACTTCAAAGCGTTCGGTCTCGCTCGCATACTCGGTCAGAAGACCCAAATCATGGAAAGCGGCACTGACGTACAGGAGCTCCGAGTCAAAAAACAAGTTTTGTTGACGGCCCTGTTCCGCTGCGAACAGGTAGACGCGATTGGAATGGTTGTAGAGAAGCTCGGTTGAAAACTCGCGCAAGATATCGTGCGCTTCCCTCGCGAGCTTGGTATCGGGAATCTGAATTGTTGTTGATGTCTTGTACATTGTCTGTCTCCTTTGAACTGCTTACAACTCAACGGTAGTTCGAAACGGAGGGCCGCAGCCACGACGCAGAAGCAGCAAATTAAGACATCAGAGAGAGAATTATGAAATGCGTAAGGTGGTTATCATTGGCCCTCCCCCGGTGCAAATTCTCGACGTAACCGGCCCGCTCGAAGTCTTTTCGAATGCACCTGAGTATGAAGTGCAGTTGGGCAGTCCGGGACGGGACAGATCCCTGCAGACCAGCCGGGGAGTCGCACTTACCGGTGCTACGCCGCTTGGCGAAATCACCGGCCCCATCGACACACTCATCATCACTGGCGGACCAGGGGCTGAGACCGGCATCTACGAGGAAGGATTCACATCTTGGATTGCGGAAGCAGCGGCGCGGTCCCGTCGTGTGGCTTCCATTTGTACCGGTACATTTTTGTTGGGAGCCGCCGGCCTTCTCGAAGGTAAGCAGGTCGTCACTCATTGGATGTTCTGCGACAAGCTCGCCACGGAGTTTCCAAAGGCGATCGTACGACCAGAACCGATTTTTCTGAAAGACGGCTCGATCTACACCTCAGCGGGAATAACGGCAGGGATCGACCTTTGTCTTGCGCTGGTGGAGGAGGACCATGGACATGAGGTGGCACTAAATGTCGCCAGATTCCTGGTGATGTTCCTCGTTCGACCTGGCGGGCAGGCGCAGTATAGCCACATGCTTCTGCGGCAAGCGGTGACGTCCAAGCCTCTGCGCGAGCTTCAGGTCTGGATGCTTGAGAACCTGCGTGAAGACCTGACCGTTGATAAGCTTGCCGATCGATTAGGAATGAGCGCGCGGCAATTCACTCGCGTGTGCTTGCGGGAAACGAAGATGAACCCTGGCCAGTTCGTTGATCGAATGCGAGTCGAAGCTTCACAACAGATGATCGACAGCTCCTCTATGGGCCTAAAAGAAATTGCAGATGCCTCGGGCTTTCAATCTGCGGATTCCATGCGCCGAACGTTCTTGCGGGTGCTTGGCGTCAGTGCCGCTGATTATGCAACCCGCTTCAATCGTCAGTCCAGGTCCGCATAACCACTCACTGCGGTCGCATCGCTTCGTTTTCGTCTCAGCAAAGGCTCCGCAATCGGATCGCAACAAGAGGTAAGCATGGCCGCGAGCGCTTTCCATATGTTTGGGAATATCGGTTGTCTCCGAATTGCGCCCGGTTAACTGGCAATCCGGAAAATGGGCGAGCAAGGGCGGTAGATCCGCACTGACGGCGCAGCGTAGAGCTATCGGCGCGTCGGGAATACAAGCGATTGCATAAACGCTGGTTTGGGCAAGGCGTGCCATTTAGGACTGGTAAATACTTCGCGACGAGGAGGAGCTATCAACCTGACTTGTTCGTGCCGTAGCGCGATCATAGGATCTATTTGGGTCGCTTAATGCCCCGGCAGATGGCAAGTGAGAAAGCGATTCAGCGCAAAATAACGACAACTGCAAAAGTGGGCGGATCAGTGCCGCTCAAGTCAAACAGAAAACGCGCCATTACCGGAGTGAAAGCCAGAGCCAAAACACCACTGATGACCATGCGCCTCCACATTCGTGATGTAACGTTATTCCGAAAAAAGTTCCAAGCTTGCGAATTGGGATCTTCCCGATCCGGTCTCCAAGGCCAACGCTCGCAATTCGATCGCAAGGTACAGAGTGTCAAGCGTATGAGATTCGCCTAAATTGGAGATGCAGGCGCTGACGCCGCGCGCGTCAGTTTAGGGAAGGCTTGGTTACGATGGCGAAGCGGCGTTCGTCAATTTCCTTTTGCTGTGCCTGCTGGCGCAGGGCGGTCAACTTTTTCACGAGGGCCGGGATTTCGCTGGTCCGTCCTGCTTTACGCAAGGCGAGGATGAGGTGGTAGAGGGCAGTCTGGTCGGTGGGGTCGTCCGCAAACGCTAATTTGCTTTGTTCTACCGCTCCGTTGATGTTGCCGGATTGCAGGTAGAGGCGGCCGAGCACATCGCGGGCAAGGCCCAGTTCCGGTTGCAGCCGCACCGCTGTCTTGGCGGCTTCAAGGGCCTGCGAAAATTCCGGACTGCCCTGAGCGGCCCCGCTGCGAAGCAATGTTTCGGCAAGCAGGTAGTGCAGGAAAGCATCTTTGGGCTGCTGCTTGATTCGCTTGCGCAGTTCCCCGGCGGCTTGCCCCAGATGGTTCTGCTGCAGCCTGGTCATGCCTTGCAGGGCCGCGGCATAGCGGGTGTTGGGGTCGAGGGTTTCGGCCCGGGAGAAATCTTCTTCGGCGGCGGCATATTGCGCGAGCTGAATCTGCAGAATGCCGCGAGCGAGATAAAGGGATGACGCCTTGGGCGAGTGGTGGATTCCAGCATTGAGCATGTCGACTCCGGCCTGAAAAGATGCGTGGGCCAGGCAGAGGTCGGCGAAGTGGAGATAGAGCTGCGTGCTGCCGGGATTCAGCACGATCGCTTCGCGGAGAGCGGCTACGGCTGACGGCGTATCGGAGATGCTTTCGTAAGCGCTGGAAAGAAGATCGAGCGCATCGGAATCGCGCTTCGAAGCCGGCAGCGCAGTAAGGGTGGAGATGGCTTCGCGGTAGAGGCCGGCTTCGAACTGGCTGAGCGCCAGATTGTAATGGACATGCGGACGGGCCGAATCCAGCCTGGCGAGCTGCTGGAAAGCGGTGACCGCGGTGCGCGGCCGATTTAAGCGAATGAGACATGCGCCCCGCTGCTCGAGCTGTAAGGCTTGCGTTACTAGCAATCGCTCGCTTTTCTGGAACTCGGCTTCCGCGGTTTCACAGTCGCGATGTTCGAAGGCGAGCGTGGCCAGCATGGCATGGGTGGTCTGGTCGGTAGGCTGCAGAGAGGCGAGCTGCTGGAGCAACTGCGCCGCATCGGGGCTGCGGGTCTTGAACTTCAGTTCGGCAGCGCCTTCCAGGGCGGGCAAGTAGCGCGGGGCGAGACGCAGAGCCGATTCATAGGACGTGAGAGCTTCGCGATCGCGCTGCATGTGGGAGAGCGCGTAGCCGTCGAGGGTCCAGAGTCTTGGATCGCTGCCATCGCCAGCGAGTGCATCGCTCAACAACTGATGGGCCTCGTTGAAACTGCCTGACCGCATAAGAGCAGTGGCGGAGGCGACGGCGTTGGATGGCGGTTCGCGGGATGGCAGTGCAGGTGGGCCGAAGAGCGCAAAGAGAATGGCGAAATTTCTTCCGAGCCGGGTCATTGAGAATTTAAAACTTCGTTACGGTATGATTTCACCACGCGGGTCGCGCAGTCAGTGGCTCTGAAAGGTGGCCAAGTGAAGCCAACAGTGATTCCTGTAAGTCGCTCTAAAGCCAGGGGAGCGGTTGCCCGATGTCTAGGCGTGCTTTTGTTCTCCAGTTCGCTGTTCGCGCAGTTCAGTGGGAGCGTGCAGGGGACAGTGAAAGATCCGTCAGGGGAAGTGGTTCCCAACGTGACCGTGACGCTGCAGAACACCGCGACATCGGTTTCCCAGGAAGCTAAGACTGACGATCGGGGAAACTACCGGTTCGTAAGTCTGCCTCCAAGCTCTTATACGGTGACGGTGAAGCCATCCGGCTTTGCGAAGACCGTCACGCCGTTTACGCTGCAAACCAATCAGAATGCGGATATCCCGATCGCTTTGACTTTGAGTTCCGCTTCAACGGCGATCGAGGTGACTGGCGCTACGCCGGTAATCGACACTGCGGACAGCCGTAACCAGTTGACGCTGCAGACGCAAGAGTTGGCCGCGCTGCCGCTGCCCGGCAGGAACATGATGACGCTGGTTACGCTGGCGCCCGGCGTGACAGGGCGGGGAACGGCTCCCGGCGGCAGCCCCGGTTCGAGCAGCGATAACTTCTCGACCGAGCTATCGGTAGACGCCAGTGCGAACGGCCGCAGCAGCAACGGGAACATGTACATCGTGGATGGCTTGGATGTGACCAGCAACATCCGGCCGGGCGTGGTGAACCTGACGCCCAACCCGGACTCGATTCAGGAAGCTTCGATCCAGGTGAACACTTTCGGGGTGGAGTATGGCCGCTCGAGTTCGATTCAGATGGCGATGACGACAAAATCGGGCAGCGACCAGTTTCATGGCCTGGCAAGCGACTACTTCACTTACCAGAAGTTCTGGGCGCGTACCGAGTTTTCGCCGTCGCAGTATGCACCATTCCACAGCAACAATTTTTCCGCGGCTTTGAGCGGGCCGATCATTCCGCATAAACAGCTTTTCTTCTTCGGTTCCGTGGAGCCGTTCCGGGCCTCGACGGCGACCGGTAACAGCACGATCACTTACGAGAATGACGCCTTCACGGCTTTTGCAAGGCAGAACTTCCCGAATACCGTGGGAACGAGCCTCTTAGACAGGTATCCCGCGAGCGGGGCCACTTTCACCAGCGTTAACAAGAGAGCTTCGGATATTTTCCCGTCGACTTGCGGTACGGCTGCCACTTCTTTCCTGCCTTGCAGCACGCCAATTTATAACAATGGCTTGTTCAATGCCAGTAATTTCCGTAACGCGCTGCAGTACAACGTCCGTGTCGACAAGTACTTCACCAAAGACCGCGTGTACGGGAATTTCTATCGCACCACGCTGGATACAGGAGGCCCGACGGTGAGACCGGCTTTCGAGACAACAAACACGTTCTCAACTAATTCGTTTCAGGCCAATGAGACGCATACTTTTTCACCAACCACTCTGAACGAGGCGGCATTTGCGTTTTTGAGAATTGAGGGTGTTCAGCCGGCAACGGGCAATTTCGCGGTTCCGGTGGTGTCGGTACAGGGTCTGGGAACCGGTTTTGGAAACGGCTTCGCGCTGGGAGACTTTATCCAGCACAGCTATCACTGGAGAGACGTGCTGACTCACATTTCGGGAAGCCACACTTTAAAGTTCGGCTATGACGGCTGGCACGGAGATGATGTAGCGCTTTTTGCGGGCGCGCGCGGCCAAGGCAATTTCAACTTCAACAACATACTCGACCTGGTTCAGGATCAGCCGTTCAGCGAAACAGGCCTGTCATACAATCCGCTGAGCGGCCAGCCGCAGCCTGGAAATTATGGCTATGCCATGTCGACTAACTCGGTGTTTTTCCAGGACACCTGGAAGGTGAAATCGAATCTCACTTTCAACTACGGCCTGCGGTGGGATGATTATGGGAATCCTTATCCGTCACTAGCGGGAACGAACCTGTCGAACTTCTTCCTCGACGCTGGGCCAACACTCAATCAACAGGTAGCGACGGGCGTGATGCGTAAAGTGAGCAATGTCTATGCTGGCCGCATTAACAATGTGTGGTCGCCCCGGTTTGGATTGGCATGGGATCCCAGTAAGAACGGTTCGTGGGTGCTGCGCGGCGGCTTCGGAATCTACCATGACTTCCCAACGCTGGGAAATGCGGAAAACGGCCTGAATTCCAACCCGCCCGGCTACATTTTGCCGACGTTTTTCAACGACGGTACAACGGCCCGGCCGATCTTTGCCTACGGGACCAGCAATACCTTTCCTTTCGGCTTTCCTTACCCGGTTTTGCCCTCGACGTCGCTTACGCCACAAGGGGGCCTGATCGGAACCCGGGCAAACGTGGGCGGAATTGATCCGCTGCTGGGAGCGCCGAACACCTTTATCTATGCCGCTACTCTGGAGCACAAATTAGTGGGGAACATTGTCGGCAGTGTCGGGTACCAGGGCTCGAACTCGCTGAACATTTTTTCAGGCTATGGCCAAACGAATAATACGAACTATGGAATTGATGTGAACCGCTTTGCCGGAGACCTGATTCTAAACAACCGGACTTCGCCTACGCGGCTGAATCCGAGCTTTGGTGCTATCAATTACGCGAAGAACGCGGCGGACGCCCGGTATGACGCCGTGATTGTAGATGTGCGCGGCCGGATTAAGAACCGGCTGTATTTCGACGGCTCTTATACCCGTTCGCGATCGCTCGATAACTCGCAGGTGTATCCAACCTTTGAAAACATCTCGCAATATTATGCTTACTCGGCTTGGGATACGCCCCACCGGTTTTCGCTAACTTTTAATTTCGATTTCGGGAACTTCAATGCGAACCGGGGAATCTTCGGTCATCTTCTCAGCGGGTGGACCGTCAGCGGAACGTCGATTCTCCAAGGCGGCAACCCGTTTACGGTTTTTACCAATGCGACGTTCCAACCTTTGCGGGATGCGAATGGTACATTCATCGGCTTCCAACCCGGCAGCGGCGACTATAATGCCGACGGATTCAACCTGGATTATCCGAATGTATCCGGGTACTCGATCGACCGGACCCGCCAGGGGTTTTTGGGGGGAGTGTTCGGGTCGAATCAGTTTGTGCAACCCGCGTTGGGTTCGGCGGGAAATGAAAAGGTAAGCGGATTCCGCAATCCCGCTTATTACCAGACCGACGCTGCGCTGCTGAAAAGCACCAAAATTTTCGAGCGCTTGAATCTGCAACTTCGTTTCGAGGCTTATAACGTGTTCAACCAGGTGAATCTGCGCGGCGTGGTTTCTAACCTTTCAGACTCGAATTTTGGCCGTTCCACTCAGCAATACAATCCGCGCAATTTGCAGGTAGGGGCGAAGTTAACTTTCTAGCGGGATGTTGAAACAGGATTCGGAAGGAGCACTCCCGAGAGGATCAGGCGCAGAAACACCGAATTGTGCGACTGTTGCCTGCACTTCGATTTTGTGGGTGCGCGCTGCGAGCATCCTAGTTCTGATGACTGCTGGTATTTGGCATTCTTGAGATGAAGATAGATCCGTGGCTAGCCGAACAGTTCCCCATCCACTGAGCTTCGACGAATACCTTGTGATCGAAGAGCAAGCCGAGTTCAAGAGCGAATACCGCGGCGGCGAAATGTTTGCTATGTCAGGGGGGACGGACGTGCATGCCGAACTATCGGCACAGCTCATCTTCCTGCTAAAGCAAAAGCGCCAGAAAGATTGCCGGGTGTATACCAGTGATTTGAAAAGCTACGTTTTGGCCGCAAATGAGGCTATGTACCCCGATGTAACCGTAATCTGCGGCGTCCCGGAGTTCTACCAAGACCGCAGGAACGTGATTCTGAACCCAACGTTGCTGATTGAAGTACTTTCTCCTTCCTCGGCGGCTTACGACAAAGGATTAAAGGCGGAGTTTTACCGCCAGATTTCGAGTCTAAAGGTCTTGGCGCTGGTGGACACTCAGAAGCGCTACGTTCAGACGCAGACGCGGCAAAGTGACGGGACTTGGAGCCTTGAAGAATTTACCCGGAGTGAACAAGAGGTTCGGCTTGACGGATGGTCGTTCTCTCTCGAAGAGATCTATCCGGACATTCTGAAAGGCCCAGAACAAACCACGAGCTGATTGTTAGGTAAGTAATGAGAGGATCCATACATGTTTAGGAAATCGCTGGCGGCGACGTTAGCCTGTTCGTCTGTTTTCTGCGCGGGGCTGGCGGCGCAATCGGATCAGCGCTCCGCCACCAAGGCGGTGCCCAACCGGACGCCTCTGCAAAAGAACACATACAATCCGCTGCCACTGGGCGCTATCACGCCGAGAGGGTGGCTCCGGAAGCAATTGGAGATTCAGGCTGAGGGATTGACCGGGCATCTGGACGAGTTCTGGAAAGACGTCGGGGATAACAGCGGCTGGCTGGGCGGGACGGGCGAGTCGTGGGAGCGGGGGCCTTATTATTTGGATGGCCTACTTCCACTGGCCTATCAACTGGGAAACGAAAAGCTGATTGAAAAAGCGAAGCGCTGGGTGGATTGGACCTTGAACAATCAAAAGCCTGATGGCCAGATTGGCCCGTCTTCGAACGACGACTGGTGGCCGCGAATGGTGATGCTGAAGGTGCTGACCCAATATGAGGAAGTAACGGGCGACAAGCGCGTGATTCCTCTAATGACGAAGTATTTTCATTTCGAGTTGGAGAACTTGCCGAAGCGTCCGCTGCGCGATTGGGGCAAATACCGATGGCACGACAACGTCTATACGGTGCTGTGGCTCTATAACCGGACTGGCGATAAAAGTTTGTTGGATCTGGCCAAGCTGCTGCACCAGCAGGGTCACGACTGGCAGGCGCAGTTTGCGGACTTTCAGTACACCGGGAAAGTAGACCGCGCAGTGTTGAAGAACCGGCCGGATGGTAAGCCGTCTGACCATGCCATGTCGACCCATGGAGTGAACAACGCCATGGCGCTGAAGGCTTCGCCAATCTGGTATCTGATTACGGGTGACAAAAAAGACAAGGCTGGATTGGACCGGCAACTGTCGGAACTGGATAAATATCACGGCCTTCCCAATGGAATGTTTAGCGGCGACGAGCACTTTGCGGGTCTTGATCCTTCGCAGGGCATCGAACTGTGCGCGGTGGTGGAAGAGATGTTTTCTCTGGAGCAGGATTTCGCTGTGCTAGGTGAACCGCTGCTGGCAGACCGGTTGGAGAAAGTGGCATACAACGCCTTACCGGCGACCCTATCGAACGATATGTGGTCGCATCAGTACGATCAGCAGCCTAACCAGATTGCATGTACTCGCGCTCACCGGCAATGGTCTACAAACGGAGACGATTCCAATTTGTTTGGTTTAGAACCGAATTTCGGATGCTGCACTGCGAATCTGCATCAAGGATGGCCGAAATTCGTTTCATCTCTGTGGATGGGGACCAATGACGGAGGTTTAGTGGCGGCGGCTTACGCTCCCAGCCAAGTAAAGACCTATGCGGGGGACGTCAGTGTGAGCATCGACGAGACGACCGATTATCCATTTCACAATACAGTCCAAATGACGATGCACCCTTCCGCCCCGGCTGAGTTTCCGCTTTCGCTGCGGATCCCGAGTTGGGCATTAGGAGGAATGGTAACCGTCAACGGCAAAGCGACGAAATTTGCGGCTCCCGGTTGTTCGCTTCCCGATGGAGAGTCGCCAGAGGAAAAGAAGTGCGATCCAGGAAAGGCCTTTCAGCGGATCGCGAGGACCTGGAAGGAGGGCGACAAGGTGGAAGTGAAGTTCGACGCGCAGCCGCGAGTGAGCCACTGGTATCACAAATCTGTGACCTTTGAGCGCGGTCCGCTGGTGTTTGCGCTTCCACTGGATGCGGAGTGGTCGGAGTTGAAGCAGTACGCGCAGAAGTCGGCAGACTGGCAATTGAAGGCGACAAAGGATTGGAATTACGCGGTGGCATTGGGTTCAGGCGGGCCGGGCGGCGCCGGCCCATGCAGTGCAACGGCGAAGGACGCATCCGCTGGCGATATACCATTCGATGTGAAGAATCCGCGGATTCTCTTGCAGGTTCAGGGCCGCCGGTTGGAAAACTGGAATGTGGAGCAGAACTCCGCGGGTACGCTGCCGGTGAGCCCGGTAAAGTCAGACGCCAAGCTTCAGGAGTTGGTGTTGATTCCTTATGGCTCGGCAAAGCTTCGCATTACCTCGTTCCCTTATCTGGCGGGCCAGACGCCGTGCCAGGCTTCGACTCTGCAATCGAGACGCTGAGACGATTGCTTGATGAAGCGCCGGGAATTTCTGCTGGCAGCTGGTGCGTCGAGCGCGCTGCCAGCCCTTCAGGCAAGTACTTTGAAGGCTGCCGTTCAAGAACGAACGGAGGGAGATGCGTCTAACCGCAAAGATAATGCGGAGACTGCCGGACGCATTGCGAACGATTACTCGCTGTTTCTGGCAGGCGAGGAGGCAGCGCTAGAAAAGATCCCGAAGATCTTCACAGTGGCGCGCGGCAGCATTGAAGCGGAAGTGAACGGGGAGCGGCAGCGCGTAACCGCCGGTAAATTCTTCGGCGGATGGCAACTGCTCTGCACGGCCCGGATGAACGGCACTATGACGGCGGTGCTGGAAAAGAGCGTGACTCATCAGGGCGTGATTGTTTATGTCACGGAAGCCGAAGGGATCATTTTAAAGGTTCCGAAGCATATTGGTTTCCTTTCTTCCATCCGGCCCCGGAAAGTCGATCCGCCGGAGCATGCCCGGTTCACGCGGCGAACTCCTTATGTGCCTGGTCCCGATGTGCTGGGGAATTACATCCTGAGCTTGAAGGAAGACCCTGGTTACGAGAACGTTGCCGCCATAGGCAAAGAATATGTAGGGTATTCGCTGGTGGCGGACGAAGGGGCGGGCCCACGGCGGTCGCTGTTCATTGCGGCGGATGGATCTTCGCGGGAGCTGGCGGACAAGCCAGAGGCGCGATGGGCTCCGGATCTGGTTCACAGCTTGTTCAATCCATCGAGCTTATTTCCGGGAGAAGCGCCTGGTCTTTATAACTTCGTCGAGGGCTATAGCAAGCGCACTCTGCTGAATGGCTTTCTGCCGGTGGCGCATACGGGCGTATGGAATCCCGAGTCGAAGAACGGCTATGAGGTGATGGTGGTCTGGCCGCGCGGAGAGAACGCGGAGCCGGTGGGCATGGTGCGCGCGAGCGTTCCTCCCTGGATGGCGAAGAGCATGGCTGGCAGCGAAGATCTGCGTCAGAATCCGGACGGCAGTTACTTTGTGGAGCGTTACTGGGAGACCTCCCGGGAACTTTTCTGGGAAGCCGTCGCTGGCGTCGCTAATTACTGGCAGCATTTCTTTCATGACCAAATGCGGGTTGAGATACCGGACCGATGGCTGCTGGATGCGGCCCGGGCGGGCGTGGTGCTGTCGCGCTGCAGTTATCGCGGCCTTGCTCCCACCTATCAGATTGGGGAAGGCGCGTACACAAAGATTCCGGAGCGCAGCCATGCGCTGTTTCCGGTGGCGCATTACGAGTTCATCTGGGCGCAGCAGCTCTGGAATTTAACGCACGAGAGCGACGCTTATTTCCAGTTCTATCTGGACCACTACATTCTGCCGGACGGGAATTTTCTTTACAACACGCAGGACCAGGTAGAGGCGCCAATGAATGCGGGAGTGCTGCTTTGGAATTCGGCGCGGGCGTTCGATTATACGGGCGATTTGAATGCGCTGAACAAGCGGCTGCCGATCTTGCGGCGGATGCTCGAGTTTCTGTTGAAGCGGTATGAGTATGGCAAGAATGCGTTTCCATCCGGTGACCGGCGGCATGGTCTGATTTGGGGTTCGCCGGAGGCAGATCTCGGCTCACCGGCAAACGACTTCCCTAATTCGCATCCGCTCTATTTTCAGAACTCTGTTTGGATCTGGCGGGGCGTCAAAGAACATAGCCGGTGCCTGCGGAAGGCGGCCGGAAGAATCACGGAGAAGACGGAAGCCGCAGAGCTGACGGAGGAGGCTGAGAAGTTAGAGCAGCTGGCAACGGAGATGCGCGGGATCTTCGAGCGGTCGATAAATGCGACGGTGCGGGCTTCGAGTGAAGCTATGAAACGCGCGGGTATTACGCCGTTCACGCCGGGCGATGTCGATCGGGATCCGAAGGGGCTTTCGAGTTACGAAAATCACCGGTTCATGATGGATTGGTTTACTGCCGACTGGGGCGCGCCGGCTTTGGATAAAGGACATCTGGAGCATCGCAGGCTGGCGGGATATGAAGTGATGGGACTGCACACGGATGCCGCCGTCAGCCGGACTTCGAACTTCATGAGCCATGGAACGTTGGCGGCGCGCATTCGCGAAGATGATTACCGGCCTTTCCTGCTGACACTTTACTCATTGTGCTGCTATGCCGCGGATTCAGGGAACCGGTATTCTCCGGAAGATGCTTATCTTCCGGGCGGTTTTCCAGGCGAGGGGAATCCCTATCAATGGTCGGCGGTGGTGAACAGTGTTCTGCAGCCTACTATGGGGCTGCGCTGGCTGCTCTGCTATGAGGAGAGCAATGCGGAAGTATGCCATCTGCAGAAAGCGGCTCCGAAGCATTGGTTTGCAGAGGGACAGCAGATCAGTGTCGAGAAGTGCCCTACACGCTTCGGTTCGCTTACCTGGAGGACTCGAGCCATTAACGATCGGACGTGGGATATTTCGATTCAAACACCTGATGGTTTCTCGGGGGACTTGGTGGTGCATATTCATGCTCCGGGAGGCGGTGCGATCCGGACGAGTTCGGCAGGAAGAGTGGAGCGGGGAAGGATTGTTTTGGGAAGGGAAGCCTTCAAGGTGAATGGCCAGATCGATTTGCAGGCTTCGGTTTAGTCGACTGACGCCGTTCCGCAAGTGCTTATCCGAGGCAGCAGCCATTCGGTCGCTAGAAGTCCATTAAGTTTCAGAATCCGGCCTACTGGAGGAGTTCTTTTAAGGCTGGGACTTCGGTTTTTGGCAGTTTAATGTTCAGCAGGCTGGCTAGGGTGGGGGCGACGCTGAGATTGCGGATCTTGTCGAGTACGACGTGGGGGCGAATGCCATAGCCGGAGGCGATGAAGATGGCGTCCATTTCAGGATCGGTGTTGCGATAGCCGTGGCTTCCGACGGCAGGTTCGATTGAGGTAATCACCGCATCGCCTTCTTTTCCGCCAGAGAACGCGTAGCCGGATTTGGCGTAAGCCACGAGATCGGGCGATTGAGGATCTTGGGAGGGGGAGGGAAGTCCCAGTAACTCGTACTGGGATTCGCTGACTACGGACTCGACTCCCTCGGTTCCAGAAAACAGCGTTTGTAGTTCGGGCAGCAGCTTGCTTCGCTCCGACTTCTTTATGTAGATCATGGTGCTTCCGCCTTCTGGAACGGCCTGGACGCTGGAAGACAGATGCGCGTTGGCGAGAAGGCTCTTAAGGTGGATCTGTTTAGTTACCGCTTTAAAGCCGTGATCGGAAACGACGATGAAAGTAGTACGGTCGAGCATGCCGGCATCTTTCACCGAATCCACAAGCTGCTTGACGCGGCTGTCGAGGAAAGCGATGGCGTCGTAGCTGGCAAGGGTTCTGGGCCCGTAGTTGTGATGCGTGGCGTCGAGGGAGAGCAGGTGGAACAGCAGCAGGTTGGGCTTATGCTGGCGGATGATGTAGGACCCAGCTTGGGTCCAGATCTGATCGCGCCACAGAATGGTGGGTTTACCTTCGTTGCCGACGTCATCGGCGCTGATGATTCCTTTAGAAATCATTTCCGCAACCAGCGGGTCGGACGGTTTCGCACGTTCCGGGAAGGCCCAGTTGATGGTAGAAGCGTTGTTGATGGCGACCCAATCGACCTGCGCGGTGGTCAAGCCGTTTTCATGTGCGATGTCATAGACGGTGGGAACGTGGACCATGCGGCTTTTTTCGACGGTGGGATCGATTTTGGCCGATAGCGGATCATCGGTGCGGATCAAGGCTCCGTTGAAGAGCAGGCCGTGATCGCTCGGGTAAAGGCCGGTGACCATGGTGGTGTGGTTCGGCCAGGTGACGGTCGGGTTGACCGGCTGCATACGTTTGGCCCAGGAGCCGGTGCTCATGAGATGGCGGATGGTTGGGGCGGGAAGCTTCGGGTCTTCCAGGTCGTACGCCGGGAACCCATCGAGGCTGATGACCACGACCATGCGATCTTTCGCAGGAATGGCTCGAGTTTGAGAGAAAGATGGAAACGCAAAGAGAAGGAGCGAGGAAAGGAGGAGGTGGGTTGTGCGTGGAGTCATTTTCAAATTGGAAGAACCTTTAAGCAAGGTTATCGCGGGCGTCGCGGACAGCACGCTATATTTTTATCGTGGGACGTAAGATTCTTATCAGCACCAATTTGTTTATTGTTGCTCTCTCTGTACTCGCGATAGGAGTCGCAAATTCCGAGGCTTCGCAGGCTCCGGCGGATCCGCCTAAGAGCATCCCGGCGGCTGGATCGCAAGCTACTTCCGCTTCACCTGCGCCGAAGCGGCAAGATGCCAGCGGGCAGAAGAAAAAGGGGGGATTTGTTCCAGGGCAGGAGCGAAAGAAGGAAGATCCGGTGATGCTGGCGCACGGCAAAACGCTCTACGACATCAACTGCCGGGCTTGCCATGGCGCGGATCTGCGCGGCGGAGACATGGGCGGTCCGAATCTGCTGCGGTCGCAGGTGGCGCTGGGCGATAAGGACGGCGAGATGATTGTGCCGATTATCCATGGAAGCCGCAAGAGCCAAGGGATGCCGGCGATAGGGATTAATGACGCTGACGCTAAGGCAGTGGCCGCGTATGTGCGCAGCGTGGTGGGGGAGATTGGAGTGCAGGGCATGCCGCCGGACACGGGAAGGGAAGCGCCGAGCATTCTGGTAGGAGACGCGAAAGAAGGCAAGGTGTACTTTGACGCGAAGTGCAGCGGGTGCCATAGCGCCACTGGCGACATGGCGGGGATCGCCACCAGAATTTCAGACCCCAAAAAGCTGCAAACCGCCTGGGTGGGCGCCGGCCGCAAGAGCGAGCGGAGAGGAATAATAGGTACACCGACTCCGCCGGCGAAGGTTACGGTGACCATGCCTTCCGGGGAGAGCGTGGAAGGTAACCTGGAGCGCATGGACGATTTTCTGGTGATGCTGGAACTGCCTGACGGAAGCGAGCGCACCTTCCGGCGAAATGGCGACGAGCCCAAGGTTGTGGTGAAGGATCCGATGGAGGCCCACAGAGATCTGCTGGCGGAATACACGGACAAAGATATTCACGACGTGACTGCGTATCTGGAAACCCTCAAATGAAATTTAAAAGTTTTCTTTTAACGATTCCCGCCTTGTGCCTTCCGATGCTGCTGGCGGGTCAGGGAAGCGGCGTAAGCCCGGACGCGCTTTTAAAGCCGCTGAAAGAGTCGTGGCCGACTTATAACGGAGATTATTCAGGCAAACGCTACAGCTTGCTGAAGCAGATAGATAAGTCGACGGTAAAGAATCTGACGCTAGGTTGGATGACGCGAGTGACTCCGGGGTTGGCCGAGGATGCAGTGGCTGATGGCATGAGCCGGCACGGCCGCGAGAAAGTTCCGGAGATCGTGGGAGGCGAGGGCCCAGGCGACATTAAGATCCGGGGCGGTTCGATCAAAGCTTCCATCCTAGAAGTAGACGGCACGTTGTATGTGACGACTCCTGATAACGGCTGGGCGGTGGATGCGCGGAGCGGCCGCGAATTGTGGCATTACTTCTGGAAGACCAAGGGCGGTACGCACATCGGGAATCGCGGCTTCGCTATGTGGAACGACTATCTCTACATGGAGACTCCTGATGATTATCTGGTGTCGCTGGAGGCCAAGACAGGGAAAGAGCGCTGGCACAAACCGATAGCGGAGTTAGACCAGGGTTACTTTTCGACGGCCGCGCCTCTAGTGGTGGGGAACCATGTCTTAGTCGGTACCGGGAACGACATCGATTCACCCGGCTTCCTGCAATCTTTCGATCCGGAATCGGGAGAGTTGCAGTGGAAGTTTTACACCGTGCCGATGAAGAAGGGCGACCCGGGCCTGGATACGTGGAAGACGCTGGATGCAGCGCGGCATGGGGGCGCCCAAACTTGGATCACTGGGGCGTACGATCCAGATACACATCTGTATATCTTCGGCACTGGAAATCCGACGCCGGCTTACACCACGGGCACGCGCGGCGAGGGGGATAACTTATTTACCTGTTCGCTGATCGCTCTGAATGTGGAGACCGGGAAGATGGCCTGGTATTTTCAGACGTCGCCGCATGACATGCATGATTACGATTCCGCCCAGACTCCGGTACTGGTAGATGGCATGTTCGGCGGCAAGATGAGGAAGATGGCGCTGACCGCGGCGCGCAACGGATATTTCTTTGTTGTCGATCGAATAACCGGCGAGCACCTGGTGACCAGCAAGTACGGCAAGCTTACGAACTGGGCGAAAGGTGAAAACAAGTTCGGCGGTCCTAAGCGCAATCCGGAGAAAGACGCTACCATTCCAGGTTCGCTGGCCTCGCCCAATTCGGGCGGCGTGGTGAACTGGCAGCCGCCAGCGTATTCAGAGGACACCAGCCTGTTCTATGTCTCGGAGAATAATTCTTTCTCGCTGTTCTATCTGACCGATATCGATCCGCGCGGATCTATGGGACTGGGCGGCAAAGAAGAAGCGGACGTGGGTTCCGACGGCAGCTATCTGACCGCGATTGATTATAAGACCGGGAAGGTGGCATGGAGGCACTGTTACTACGGGCGCGGCGGCGGCGGGGGTCTGCTTGCGACCGCGGGAGGCCTAGTGTTCGCCGGTGACGGCGCCGGGAGCCTGGTGGCGCATGATGCATCGAACGGGAATCCGGTTTGGCATACCAGGATCGGAGATGTAAGCAATGCTCCGCAGACTTACATGCTCGACGGGCGCCAATACCTGATTGCCGCTACCGGGGATATGCTGTGGTCGTTTCTACTTTATTGAGCGCGGCGTAATTTCGACGCCGCTAGAATTCGTGGACGTGTAATACTCATCTTTATTTGTTCCGAGAGTTATCCGGGCATCTGGAGGAGTATTGCGTTTCTATTTAGCAGCTGTTTTGCTGGGCGTTTTTGTGATTCAAGGAGCCGAGCAGGACACTTCGCCGCTTCTTGGTTTTACGGCCGCGAGTTCGAAGACAGAGAGAGATTGGGAGCGCCGCTTTAAAGCACTTCCAGAGCCGCAAAGGATTGTCGCGAACAGGGTGCAACTTGCCGGGCATCCGCACAACGTAGGCTCCACTTATCAGCGTAAGAACGCGGAGTGGATTGCCGCGAAGTACAAAGAGTGGGGCTGGGATTCGCACATTGAGCAATTTGATGTGCTGTATCCAACTCCGAAGACTGAAAAGCTCGAGCTTATTTCTCCGGTAAAGTACACAGCTAAGACGACTGAGCCCCCGCTTCCGGGCGATCCATACACCAAGGACACTGCCGATCAGCTGCCCGGATATAACATTTATTCCGGCGAAGGGGACGTTACGGGTCCACTGGTCTATGTCAACTACGGAATGCAGGCTGACTATGAGGAGTTAGAGCGCAACAGTGTCTCAGTGAAAGGCGCGATTGTGATCGCGCGCTATGGCGGAGGCTGGCGCGGACTGAAGCCAAAGCTCGCTTATGAGCACGGCGCGATCGGCTGTATCATCTATTCCGATCCGGCCGACGACGGTTATGTGCAGGGCGATGTGCTGCCGAAAGGCCCTATGCGGCCTCCAGATGGCATTCAGAGGGGCAGCGTGGCCGACACAACTCTCTATTCCGGTGACCCGCTGACTCCCGGCATTGCGTCGGTACCCGGCGCGAAGCGCATCCCGCGAGAAGAAGCGAAGACGTTGATGCACATACCGGTGCTGCCGATCGGATACGGCGATGCAGCGCACTTTCTCTCCCAAATCGACGGGCGCGTGGTCCCAGCGGCGTGGCGGGGCGGCTTGCCTTTCACTTACCACTTCGGGCCGGGACCGGCGAAAGCTCATCTTAAGTTGGAGTTCAATTGGGAGCAGCGGCCCGTGCTGGACGTTATTGCCAAGATGCAGGGCTCTGAAGAGCCGGAAACCTGGATCGTGCGAGGCAATCACTATGACGGCTGGGTAAATGGCGCGAACGATCCGATATCAGGGCAGTCCGCATTACTGGAAGAGGCCCGCGCGCTTGGAGAATTGAAGAAGCAGGGATGGAGTCCCAAACGGACGCTGGTCTATGCCGCCTGGGATGGTGAAGAGCCCGGCCTGATCGGCTCCACCGAGTGGGGCGAGGCGCATGCTGAAGAGTTGGAGAAGCATGCGGCGATCTATATCAATTCCGACGAGACAGGCCGAGGCTTCTTCGGGGCGGGCGGATCCCATTCTCTCGAACAAGTAGTCAATAACGTCGCGCACGATGTGACCGATCCGGAAACGAACGTTCCGGTCTGGCAGCGACAGCAGGCGTCAATGATCTTAAATGGAGGGCGGCGCGGAAGCCGCGGCATGAGTGCGGACGCCTTGCTGAAGCGGAAAACTCTTCCCCTGATGGCGATCGGCAGCGGTTCGGATTTTGGAGTTTTTCTCGACCATCTCGGGATTGCGTCGTTGAGCCTGGGCTTTGGAGGAGAGGACCGGGGCGGCACTTACCATTCAGCCTATGACACTCCCTGGTTCGAGGAGCATTTCGGGGATAAAACCGCGGCTTACGGAAAAACTCTCGCGCAAACGGCCGGAACGCTGGTGATGCGTTTTGCGAATGCGGAAATTCTGCCTTACAGCTTTCCGGCTCTGGCGAGCACGGTAGAGACTTACGACGCGGAGTTGAAAGCGCTGGTGAAATCCCTGCAGAAAGAGGCAGAAGAGCGGCGGCGCAACATCGACCTGAAGCTCTATAAACTGACAGATGACCCGCAAGAGCCGACGCAGGCACCAACTGCGTTGAACGCCCCACCGGACCTGGACTTTTCGGAGTTTGACGCGGCGGTTGCGGCGCTTAAGAAGGCATCGGGCGAGTACCAGGAGAAGTTGGGCGCTTTGACAAATGCTCCGCTGGAGGAGCAAAAGAAGGTGAATGCGAAATTGGTGCAGGCGGAACGGCAATTGACAGCTGACAGCGGCCTGCCGGGCCGGCCCTGGGTGAAGCATCTTCTGTATGCGCCTGGGACTTACACCGGATACGGTGCGAAGACGATTCCAGGCGTCCGCGAAGCTTTGGAGCAGGGACGCTATCAGGAGGCGAAGGATCAGTTGGCAGTCGCCGCGGACGCGCTTACCCGGGAGGCGGACTATTTGAAGAAACTAACCGCCGAATAACCCAGCGCTCGAGATGATGGACAAAATTGCAATTTTTCTGACTCTGGTTTCTGCGCTCGGGTGCGGGCTGATGGCGGGGGTATTCTTTGCTTTCTCAGCATTTGTGATGAAGGTGCTGGCCCGGCTTCCAGCAGCGCTGGGAATCGTCACGATGCAATCCATCAATGTTGCGGCAGTCGCTCCGCTGTTTATGACGGCCCTTTTTGGGACGGCAGCCACTTGCCTTCTGCTAGTGGTGCTGTCGCTTTCAGATTGGCAGAAACCTGGCGCTGCGTACTTACTAACCGGCAGCCTTTTCTATCTGGGCGGCGCCATTCTGGTGACCATCGCTTTCCATGTGCCGCGAAACGAGATGCTCGCGCTTATTGTTCCGGAGAATGCAGGCAGCGCCGCGATATGGGTGAGCTACGTCAATAGCTGGACTGCCTGGAACCACGTGAGAGGAGCAGCGGCATTAATGGCCGCTGCCCTTCTGACCGTCGCGCTGGTTCGCAGCGCGACAGTCAAGATCAACTGGCAGAATTAAACGCGGGCTATTAACTACCCATTTCGTAGAAGAATTCTTCTTGCGTTACTTTCCCATTCTTAACCGTGTATAAGCCAGCCTCATCGAGAGTCATGCGTTTACCGGCCATCGGTCCGGCCTTCGCGGTGATGTCGTATTTGAATCGGACGATAAAACGATCCCCGTGCGGCCAGGGGCCGTCCACCTGTGCGCTATGTACTTCGTGGTTTTTTTCCCACCAATCGTTCTTGCCTTTGATGGCGTCCATACCTTCCATTCGCGCAGGCATGTCGGGACTGCCCATCACTTCGATACTGACGATGTCCGGGCTGTATAGCGTCTGGATGGCTTCCGTATTCTTGCCTTCGCGGCACAGGTCTACCAACTTTTTCCCTACTGTTAAGGTTTCATTCATACTTCAGGAGTCCTTTCCAGGAGTTATTCTAGCGAAGTCTCAGGTTTCAGACCACGATGTCTTCAATTCTTACGATGGGTTTGATGAGGCGGTTCGCGGCCTGTTGAAGTGCAATTGCGAGCGTCCCCGGAGCGCCGCCATTGGCGAAACGATCGCGGTTCTTTAAATCGCCAAAGGTTAGACCGGTTCTGGCTTCCAGATCTTTCACTGTAGTCTGGGCCAAATTCACGGCGAAGACCCGGTCCTGGAAACCGGGCAGCCCTTTTATGTCCTCCTGGCCGAGAATGAAGGCGGTTGCGCATAGCGTATTGTCAGGGCGGATCAGCGCGCACACTTTCCAGAACTGGATAGGGCAGCGGACAGCATAAGTCATCCGGGAGTTTTGGTAGACGGGATCAGTATCGGCGAAGAGCGGTCCGGTAATGACGTCAAGTCTCAGCTTGTCTTTTTTCGCATGCTGCTCCAGGAGAAATTGTTCGAGGCCCTGCCAGCGGTCGAGGCCGCGATTAAAGACAGACGCCTGCAATCCGCAGTTAGTGAAATGAAACGTGTCGTTGCTGGCCTTCAAGGCGGCTTCTACAGTAGGTCCCCAGACTACATCGTCGCGGCGGGTTAGGTGACCGCGGTCTATGCCGGGTTCGAAGGCTTCCTGAGTCAATTGATCTGAAGACGGAATGCGGGTATCTGTGTACCATCGATCGGTGGGACGCCCACCGATGCCGGGCCTGTTTTTGCCGTCCACATTCGCAGCGGAGAACCAAGCAGTCCGGCGGCGCTTATTCATGTAAACGCTGTAATGGTAGTAAGTGAGCTCGTAAGGGTCATTGTGCTTTACTGCGCTGGTAGCCACCTGGGAGGTTTCCTGTTTCATGATTTCCGCTATGCGGGGCAGCGGAATCTCGATGTCGAGGAACTTTCGATCGTAGCCCTGGCGATCGCGGTAATCCTGGTCGATTGTGACAGTGATTTCCGGGCCGGCGGAGGAAGTGACAGGCGGCTTTGCTGAATCGTCATCCGCAAGAGGTTCTCTGGGGATTCACAGGCATTATCGCCCCATGGTCACACGAGCATGGACTACAATTGGCGCAGTCACCGGGTATCAAGAGATGATTCGTTCCTGGGGCTCGCAGTCTTTCTTGTAAGCCGCCGGATCAATCTCGATGCCTAGCCCGGGCTCGTTCGAGATTGAGTAGCCATCATCGTGGAATTTATATCCGGTTGCGACGAGAACGTCGAGTTTCGAGCGGTCGTCTTCCACCATCGGCATGGACGGAGTCACCTTTGCCAGATGCAGCGCCATGCACACCCCAATCTGCGAGGCCCAATTGTGCGGGATCGTATAGGCTCCGACGGGAGCGCCGAGCTTTGCTAGTTCGCGGTTACCCAGGAAGCCGCCGCGGCGAATATCGAGCTGCAGCACATCCATCAATCGGCGCGGGCGCAGATAGGGGCTGAACTGACCGGGCCGGCTAAAGTTCTCGCCGTCGGCGATTAGAGTCTTCATGCCCGCCTGAGTCATCTTGTCTTTTAACCGGGAGCAGGCTTCGACACTCTCCGGGAAGAGTTCCTCCATCCAATAAAGATTGTCCGGAGCCGTGCTTTCGACCAGCTTCCAGGCGTTGTCGAAATCGTCGTGGTATCCATTGTTCGCATCGGCCATTACCTTGATGCCGCTCCCCACCGCTTTTCTGGCAGCGTGAACGATTTCGATGTCGCGGGCGCGACCGGTCTCCGGCGGCATCCATTTGAAGTTCCTGCCCAGCTTCAGCTTAAAGCCCTTATAGCCCGCGTCCACCGATTCTTTGCATTCATCGGTCACAGCCGAGACTCCTTTATCTGGATGCAGCACATCCGCGAAATAAAGCGTGCCGTCGTAGGCCGGGATCCGCTCGCGGACGCTTTTGCCCAGCAGCTGCCACACCGGTTTGCCGGTCAACTTGCCAACCAAGTCGAACAGCGGTGCATCGAGAAAAGAATACTTCTGCAGCAACGGTTCTAATTGCTGAGAAGCACCAGCAATCCGGGCGCCATCCATGGAAAAGAGAGACATGGGATCCGCGCCAACCAGAGATTGGATGGCGGTGTAAAACGGCTCGTCGAAACTCGCGTAGAGACCGGCTCCGATGCCCTCCTTGCCCGGGCGATTCGTCTCGATGCGGATGAGTTGATGCTGGTACGTTTCGCCCTTCGGCTGTTTGTCGTAGGCGTTCATCGCCACGAATTTGTGGAAATGTCCGGTGGCCTGCGAAACCCGAATGCGAGTGATGCGGGCAGGCTCGGGGCGAGGTCCGGCGATTAGGGGCGAAGCGGCAAGGGAGGCTAAAAAGTTACGGCGGAGCATAAGTGTGTCTCTTTTGAAAGTAGCTGGAGATTAGAATTCGAACCGTGCGCCGGCTTGAAATTGGCGCGGGCTTAGTGCCGATGTAGACTGCCCGAAATTGCCGCTGGATAGATCGAGCACCGGATTATTCAAGTTGACTCTGTTCAGCACGTTAAAGGCATCGCAGCGAATTTGCAAGTGGAACCGCTCGGTCAGGTTGAAGGTTTTAGCGAGCGTGGCGTCGATTTCGAGAAAGCCGGGACCTTGGAAGGTGTTGCGGCCAAGATTGCCATTGGTTCCTTTTAGCGGTATAGGAAATGCCGAAGCCGGGAAGATACCGGAAAGAAACTGCTGACGCGTCCAACCACTGCGTGGGACATCGGGTGCAGGCGTATCCGGCCGATCGAAAGCGGTTCCGTCGGCATTGTAGTCGCCGGCGGGAAATGCTGTGTTGTTGACCGTAACCGGGAAGCCGCTTTGGAGCACGCCAAAGCCGGAAAGCTGCCATCCGCCGAGCGCATATCCCAGAAAGCCGCGGTTTATGCGGAAGAACGGCATCTCCCAGACGAAGGTGAACGAGAACCGGTGGGTGACGTTGAAGCCAGCCAGACCACGATCGAGATTGCGGTTCGCGTTCTCTTGAAAGTAGGCCTGATTGGTCAGCGTGTCGGTGACATCGATGGCCCGGGAGAAGGTGTATGAGCCTTGAAATGTAAGGGCATGTGAGTAGCTGCGTTTGATCGTTACCGTCGCCCCGCTATAGATGGAGTTCGAACCTGAGGTGATGAGGTTCACACCAGAGAAGTTGGGATTCAATCCTCGAAACCTGCCGGTGGGAAGCAGATCGCCGGTAAATCGGTTTATGTCCGAAAGGCTATAGAGATGGCGGCCAGCGGAACCAGTGTAATTGGCTTCGACAATGGTGCGTCCGGGCAATTCGTGCTGCAGTCCGAAAAACCAATTGTGAGTGTAGGCCTGCTGTAGATTCGGATCGACGGCCCGGAGACTGACGCGAGCGCCTCTGATGCTGTTGCTCGCATTCAGACCGACCTGCAAAGCGGGATCGATGGGGAACCCGAGATACGGCTGTGCTGGATCACCCAGCGAGTATGTAAAAGATGTTCCAAAGAGCGAACCTAGCGTGGCCGTGGCGCGAAGAGGTGGATTGTTGCGGAATTCGAGAAGCGGTGTCATGAAGAGGCGATCGTATGCGATGCCATAGCCGCCGCGGATAGCCGTTTTACCGTCTGCCCGGGGGTCCCAGGAGAAGCCGAAGCGCGGCGCCCAGTTGCCATTATCCGGCGGAAAGAAACGATCGACGACATCGACTGTACCCGTGGCGAGCCGCGAACTGAAATCCGAGCCGGGACCGAAGACGAGATTGCGCAGCAATCCGTTTACTTCGCTGGGGCTCCGGTAATTTTCATAGCGGATTCCTAAGTTCAGCGTGAGATTACGACGAACTTTCCAATCGTCATTTACGAAGACAGCCCATTCCCAATTTCGCAAGCCTACGATGTTCACGGCGGGAAGGCCAGTGGAGGGATCGACCAAACGGGTCTGCTGGAACGGGTTGTCCGCCGCGAAACTCAGAATGCTGGAGAACGAATAGCTGGGAATGAAATTGCTGGTGTTGATGGAATTCGAACGGACGCGCCGCAATTCAGCACCGCTCTTGATGGTATGGGCGCCATGCACCCACGACAGCACGTCCTTTTCGTTGATGTTCGTTTGAAAGTAGCCGCTGGGATATCCATTGGTGCTGAACCCGCTGATAGAGGGGACACTAATCGCCGGCACCTGAGCGTTGGGAGGGAAAGCGCTGGTTCCGACGACGCGCATCATGTTCGCGCGAAATTCATTCAGGAGGTTGGGAGTGAAGATGTGTATTTCGTTCAGACTGACAAAGGTGCCGTATTCATTGCCGGGCCGGTTGAAAGACGGACGGATTCCTCCATTCAAAGTTTCCGCCCAAGTGCGATAAAAATTCACGTAGAGATGGTCCTTGCCGGGCCGAAGCTGATGATCGATCCGGCCGCTGAACTGCTGCCCGTTCCGGTAGGCATCGGGAGCATAGCGAACGCTTGCGATGGCGGGAAGTTGCGCCGGTAGAGTAATGCCGCCGGAGACGGGCGGGACCACGCGGAAGTTGTAATTTGCGTCTACGGCCGGCCGGTAGTTGCTTAGCAGGTTTGCCGCGATCGAGTTAGGGAAGTTTTGCGTCACGTAATCCCGGAACTGCGGAGACTCGACGCTATAAACCTGGCCTCTCGCCCCTGACTGCCGGATTCCGTTGAACGAAGTGAAGAAAAAGGTGCGGTTCCGAATGATAGGCCCACCCACGTAGTAGCCGAACTGGTTGCGGCGGAATACGGGCACGCTGGCCTCGAATGCATTGCGGTCGGCGAGAGTGTTGTTCTGGAAAAACTCGGATAGGCCGCCGTGAAACGCATTTGTGCCGGACTTGCTGACCATCTCGATCTGCCCGCCGCTGCTGCGGCCGTTCACAGCGGAGAAGTTATTTGATACTACTCGTACTTCGGCGATGGAATCGGCATTGGGGGTGATGTTGGCGACGCCGCCGCGCGCCGCGGAGTTTACGCTGCTGTCGTCTAGCGAGTAGCCATTCGACTCGACGCGCTGTCCGGAGGCGCTGATTTCGGGCTGATTCTCGGCAGCGAATGAATCGTTGTTGGCTCCTCCGCCTCCTGCGCCGAACGATGCGGCGAGCCCACGCCCGGTGACACCCGGCTGCACTGCCAGCAGGTTGTAGAGATTGTTTCCATTCAGCGGAAGCTGTTTTAGCTGCTGCGTGGTGATGGTGCCGGAAAGGCGTCCCTGGTCGGTTTCGACCTGGGGCACCTGCGCCTCCACAGTGACCTTCTCGCCGATGGATCCGACATCCAGCATTACGTTTGCGCGCACCGTTTGACTGGCCGGCACGTTGACACCCTGCTGCTCGGCCGACTTGAAGCCTTGGCTCTCCACGATCACGTTGTACGTGCCTAATCCTAGATCGACGACCCGGTAGAAGCCCTCGCTTGACGTTTTCACCTGCCGCGACACGTTGGTTGCGAGGTTCGAAACAGTGACAGACGCACCGGGTATGACGCCGCCGGAACGGTCGGTTACGACGCCCTCGATAGAACTGTTGAACTGAGCCATCAACAAGCAGGGAAGAGAACAATAGATTAGGGTCACGGTTAAACGTGCAATCCGCGCAGGGCGCATACAAGGTCACCTCCAAAGCGTGTCCGGTGGAGACTGTTAGATCACATCGGGCAACCAAGTGTCAAGCGATGTTCACTGGTTTTTGGAATTCGTTATTCCACAATGTGGAATTTCGCTGATTTTGCTTGGCAACGCTAAGTACTTGCATTTTTATGGAGGATGGAGCGACTAAGCTCGAAGCATTTCACAATGTGAAACAATAGGGTCCGCGATCAAAATCTTGCTCGATCTCGGGCTCCCAATCCAGCCCGGATACGGACCGTGAGCGAACCAAGACATTCAGGTTCGAAGGGCGTCCGATAAGGCGAGGCAATTCTCTCTTAGTGCCCTTTGAAAGGAGCGAAGGCTTTGGAGATCCACCCGGAACGCCGGGCCTGATATGCTGAGGGCCGCGATCAACTGGCCGTCGGGGTCGAAAACCGGACTTGCGATGCAGCGTCCATCCGACTCGTTCTCCTGGTTGTCGATCGCAAAGCCTTGACGCCGGGCCAGTTTTAATTCTGCCAGCAGAGCCGCCTGGGTGACAATACTTTTGCGGGTGCAGCGCGGCAAGCCGCGGAGCCGAACCAGACGCTGGACCTCTTTCTCTTCCAAGCCTGAGAGTAGAACCTTGCCCAAGGCAGTCGTGTGAACGTGACGCCGGTTGCCGACTTTCGAAGTCATGCGGATGGACTGCGAACTCTCGATGGTGGCGATCACCACCACTTCACCGCCGTCGAGAGCGCCTAGATTAACGGTTTCGCGGCACTTGCCGCTGAGCAATTCCATGATCGGTTGGGCGCGCATACGGAGAGTTTCTTCGAGTGATTTGCCGCGTTGCAGCGCGAACAGCTTATGCGACATGCGGTAGGCGCCATCGGGACGGCGATCTACGTAACCGCGGGTCTCGAGAGTATTCAAAATGCGGTAAACGGTGGGCTTTGGCATTCCCACCGATTGACAGACAAGCGCAAGGCCGATTCCGGATTCAGCCTGCTTTAATACCTCGAGAATGTCAAGTGTCTTATGAAGTACGCGAACTTGAGAGGTCTGCTCAAAAGTGGAATCCATAATTTCAGATTGTAAAACGATTCGTGGATGAGGGAGAGATCGCTCTTTTCTGCCGCTCGGTTAAGTTCCGCTTTGGAGGCCCCGAAGCGATGTTGGTGGCCAAGCGCGAGATCTGCTTTGCCTGCGCGTCTGGATGATTGCTTGTTACCCACTGGTCCTTATGGCTTTGCCTAGAGGATGGCGGGAGAAAACCAGACGTCTATTGACGAGTTGGCTTCAATGCTCCGGATGATAAGCTGAGTGCTGCCAAAAATGGAATCGAAGACGTACGGACCTACTCGCCGCGGCTTTATGTTGACGGCTCTCGGCAGCGCTGTCTCGGCCTATGCTGCCGAAAACGGAACGCAGCCTAACATTATCTACATCATGTCGGATGACCATGCTGCTCACGCTATTTCCGCGTACGGCAGCAAGATAAACAAAACACCGAACATCGATCGTATAGCGAACGAGGGGATGAAGCTGGATAACTGCTTTTGCACGAACTCCATTTGCACCCCGAGCCGGGCCGCAATCTTAACGGGACAATACAGCAACAAGAATGGCGTTTATACCCTGAACGACAAACTGGACGGGTCCCGCGATAACGTTGCGAAAGAAATGCAAAAGGCGGGCTATCAGACCGCGATGATCGGTAAGTGGCACTTGAAGACGGAGCCGACCGGCTTCGATTATTGGAATATTCTTCCAGGGCAGGGCGTTTACTACGATCCTGATTTCATCACGGCTCAAGGGCGAGTGAAACACCAGGGCTACTGTACCGACTTGATCGCGGACTTCTCGCTGGATTGGATGAAGAAGCGCGATCCCGGCAAGCCGTTTTTCCTGATGTGCCACAACAAAGCGCCGCATCGTCCGTGGGACCCGCCGGAGAAATATGCGAAGCTCTTCGACGGCGTTAAGATTCCGGAACCCGATAATCTGTTCGACCACTACGAAGGAAAGCCGGAGAGCGTGGCGAACGTACAGATGAAGGTGGGGGAGAACAATACCAAGCGCGATCTGAAGGTTGATAAGCCGGCCGGATTGAAAGGCGATGATCTGCGGCGTTGGGGATATCAGTACTACATTAAGGACTACTTACGGTGCGTCCAGAGCGTGGACGACAATGTTGGACGCTTGCTCGATTATTTGGAGGCGTCGGGCCTCGCGAAGAACACGGTGGTGATCTACACTTCCGATCAAGGCTTCTTCCTGGGCGATCACGGCTTCTTCGATAAGCGGCTGATGTACGAAGAGTCTTTGCGGATGCCGTTTCTGGTGCGTTATCCAGTATCTATAAAGCCGGGTTCGGTGAACAAAGACATTATTCTCAACATCGATTTTGCACCGACGTTCCTCGATTTCGCCGGCCGTGCTGCTCCGGCTGAAATGCAGGGACGCAGCTTCCGGCCGAACCTTCGCGGGAACACGCCGGACGACTGGCGTACGGCAATGTATTACCGCTATTGGATGCACAATGATCCCGATCATCATGTGCCCGCGAATTATGGCATCCGCACCGCCGATTACAAACTGATTTACTACTATGGAAAGCCGCTCGGAATGACTGGGGCGTTCCCGCCGGATAGCAAGCCGGACTGGGAGTTCTTCGACCTGCGCAAAGACAAGCGCGAGATGGTGAACCGGTATCACGATCCGGCATATCAGAAAACCATTGCGAATTTGAAAGCGGAGATGTATCGCTTGCAGGAGAAATTCGGGGACAAACCTGCGTGAGGGTTTTGCCGCCAAAATTCCGACCGGCGATCTCCGGAAGAAACAGTATTCGATGCCGGAGCTCCGCAGTTACGTCGTCCAACTTTAAGCGCTGAGCTGTATCGAGGACGGTGTCTTATCTCAGCTAACTCCGATCTGCTTATTCTGGCAGCAACCATTTTGCGGCTACGCTGCAATTTACAACCAGTTGCTCTGCCACGGCCGGTACGCTAGCGCTGCCGGTCCTGGCGGATCAAAGGAGTGCTGTCATCGAAGGGCATTAATGACGCCGCGAATCTGTCCAGCTCCTTTCGGACCTTTCCCAAGCCTTTCCGCCGCTGAACCTCTGTTGCCTCGTATTGCAGAACTTGGATGATGTGGGTGTTCAGACTGCGGCCCTGCTCCTCCGCTTCACGCTTAATCGCCCGGTAAGTCTTCTGCGGCAAATTTTTAAGCGTTATCTTCATAGAATTATTTTGGAGCCGTTCGGTGTGGCTCGCAACCAAAATCTCTCTTTCTCACTCATCGGTCCGCACCGTGACGTCGAGAGTTTTCAGATCTGCGAAGAACCGGGCGATCATTCCGCTTGTCTGCTGCCATTTGTAGGTTTCCGCGGCAAGCTGTTTCTTGCCGGTTTAGTCAGACTGTAGATTTTCTCCTTCCGGTCGTAGCCGTGCTGGACACTAATGCCGTCCGGCACCTTCAGGACTGTTACTGCCAAGGTCCGCTTGCTGCAGGAGCAATAGGAAAAATATGATTTGCTGCCGATCTCCCAGCATCAAGAGACTAGCGAGATATGGCGAAGAAGAAGGCAGCAAGTAAGAGCAAGGCGAAAACGGGCCGGTGCTGGCCAGGCTACGAGCCGACACCGGGCAAGGAGCCTTTTTCGGAAGGCAGTTGCAAACCGAAGGCGAAGTCTAAGAAGAAATCAAAATAGTCTCGACCGGGGTCACTTACGAGTGTCAAGCTGCTCGTCTTTTAGCAGATGCAGCAGTCCGGCGGTGACTTGATTGAAGACTTTGCGGCGGCGGTGAATGATACGGACGGGGCGGTAAAGTTCCGGCGGATCGAAATCGAGGGCCACCAGACGTTTCGATTCCAGGTCGGCGCGCATGACGCGGCGTGGCATGATGCTGATGCCTGAACCATGGGCGACCGCCTGCTTAATAATTTCGATATTGTCGAAGCGGAGAGTGACTTCTACGCCGACGCGGCGCTCGCGAAGAAAGCGCTCGATATCCTGTTGAATGGGCAGATCTTCGTCGAACGCAATGAATGCTTCGCCTTCTAATTGTTCGACTCTGATACAACCTGCGGAAGCTAACGGGTGATCGGGCGACATGGCCACCACCATCTCTTCTTCGCGCCAGGGCAGGACGAGAATTTCCCGTGAAGACTCGGCGTAGCTCATCAAACCCAAATCGGCTTCATCGTGCTCGATGGCTTCCCAGACCCGCTCGGGCCGGCGATAGGAGATTTCGAGTTGGGCGTCGGGGAACAGCTGAGCAAAGCGGCTCTCGATTCCGGCCATGTCGGAGAGGCCGACCGAATAGATGGCAGCCAGGCGAGTGGATTCCCGGGCGCTCTTCCGGACAATGTTCAAGGAAGCGAGCAGTTCGTCATGCTTGCGCAGAACGTCGCGGCAAAATTCGGTGTATAGCTTTCCGGCGGCGGTGACGGTCAGGGGGCGGGTGCCGCGGTCGAAGAGTTCGACGTCCAGTTCGCGTTCAATCTCCTGAATCGCCTGGCTGGCGGCAGATTGGCTGAGGTCGCTTAAGCGGGCGGCTTTACTGATGCTGCGATGATGCGCGACATCGCGGATCAGACGGAGATTCGCAGGGTTCACGACGAGGTCAGTTTAGCATAAGTAAAACTGATAATAGAGGACGATAGATTCGATTTGACGAATAGTAGGCGCATCGGTACACTAGCACTATCTCTCCCTAGTTTGCAGAGGAGGTATTCGTGTCCCTGGCCGATACAACCATGACTTTTTCACCCGCTACTTTACCCCCCGCCGAAGGCCTTTACGATCCAAGGAACGAGCATGACGCGTGCGGCCTTGGCTTCGTCGCAAACATAAACGGTAAACCGGCCCACGACATTGTTCAGAAGGGGCTGGAGATTCTGGTGAACCTGCATCATCGCGGCGCTTGCGGCTGCGATGCCGAGACGGGCGATGGCGCGGGCATTTTGATACAGATTCCGCATCGATTTTTCGTTAAAGAGACTCCGAACCGTGGATTCAGCCTGCCTGATGCGGGCGATTACGGCGTCGCGATGTGTTTCCTTCCAGTGGAACGGCAGCAGCGTCTGGCGTGCGAAGGCATTCTGGAGAAAATCACTCGCGAGGAAGGGATCGCCGGCATTGGATGGCGCGACATTCCCGTGGATGTGGACGCGATTGGCCGCCTGGCGCGCACGTCGCAGCCCTATATTCAGCAGTTTTTCGTGGCGCGGCCGGCGGGCGTCGCACTGGATGAATTCGAGCGCAAGCTGTTCGTGGTCCGCAAGCGGGCGGAGGCCGCGGTGGGCAAGTCCGGCTTGCGGGACCGGGATTTCTTCTACATTCCGTCGTTCTCAGCGCGCACCATTATTTATAAAGGTCTGCTGCTACCGTCGCAGATCGGGCAGTTCTACACCGAACTGCTGGATGAGGACACCATAAGTGCTTTGTGTCTAGTCCATCAGAGATTTTCGACAAATACCTTTCCCACCTGGCAGTTGGCGCATCCTTTCCGAACGTTGTGTCATAACGGCGAGATCAATACCGTACGCGGCAATTTGAACTGGATGAATGCCCGGGAGTCCATTCTGTCGTCGCCGGTATTGGGCGATCTGAAGCCGCTGTGGCCTTTGATGCAGAAGGGCGTCAGTGATTCGGCGGCTTTGGATAATGCCGTGGAACTGCTGACTATGTCGGGACGCTCGCTGCCACATGTCATGGCGATGTTGATTCCGGAAGCTTGGGATGGGGACGAAACCATGGCTCCGGGAAAGCGTGCTTTTTACGAATATCATGCGTCGCTGACGGAGCCCTGGGACGGACCGGCGGCGGTCGCGTTTACCGATGGAAAGGTGGTTGGGGCGACGCTCGACCGGAACGGATTGCGACCGGCCCGTTACCTGGTAACGCATGGCGGGCTGATTGTGATGGCCTCCGAGACGGGCGTGCTGCCGATTCCGCCGGATGAGATTGCCTGCAAGGGACGCCTGCAGCCGGGCAAAATGCTGTTGGTGGATCTCGAAGCCGGAAGAATGGTGCCCGATGCAGAGATTAAAGCGGAGCTGGCAGGGCGCCAGCCTTATGGCAAATGGCTGAGCGAGAACCAGGTGACGCTCGATTCGCTGCCGGAACCGGCGCGCGTGCAGGGCACGGACCACGGGACGGTGTTGCAGCGGCAGCGGTGTTTCGGGTACACGGATGAAGATATCCGCATGCTGATTTCGCCCATGGCGGCGAATGGTGAAGAAGCCGTGGGATCGATGGGGACGGACACGCCGCTGGCCTGTCTTTCAGACAAGCCGCAACCTTTGTTCCATTACTTCAAGCAGTTGTTTGCGCAGGTGACGAATCCGCCGATCGACCCCATCCGGGAGGATCTGGTGATGTCGCTTACGAGTTACATCGGAACCGAACGCAATATGCTGGATGAAACTCCGGAGCATTGCCACACGCTGAAAATGCCGCACCCGGTGCTGACGAACCGGGACTTGGAGAAGCTGCGGCGGGTTTCGCGCGGTGATCTGCTGGCTTCGACGCTGCCGTTGATGTTCAGCGTGGATGAGGGAGACGCCGGATTGAAGAAGGCGCTCGACCGGTTGTGCCATCGGGCATCCCTGGCAATCAAGGCGGGCTACACGTTGCTGATTCTCTCCGATCGAGGCATCGACGAGGAGTTTGCTCCCATTCCGTCGCTGCTGGCTTTGACGGCGGTTCATAACCATCTGGCGCGGGAGGGGACCAGAACCGGCGTGGCTCTGATCCTGGAATCTGGGGAGCCGCGCGAGGTAATGCACTTCAGTCTCCTGATCGGTTATGGCGCGAGCGCGGTGAATCCGTACCTGGCGATCGAGACCATTGAAGATCTGGCAGCCAGCGGCGAACTGGGAGGCGTGCCGGCCGATGCCGCGGTGAAGAACTATATCAAGGCCGTGAATAAGGGCCTGCTGAAGGTCTTCTCGAAGATGGGTATTTCGACATTGCAGAGTTACCGCGGCGCGCAAGTGTTTGAGGCGATCGGATTAAATAAGGAACTGGTAGACCAATACTTCACTGGAACCTCTTCGCGCATAGAAGGTATCGGCTGGGAAGTTCTGGCGCAAGAGGCCATCGCCAAGCACAGCTTCGCTTTCCGCCCGATGTCCGAATCAGAGACTGAACTGATGGTAGGAGGGAACTACCAGTTCCGGGTGCATGGCGAATACCATCTGCTGAATCCAGTAACGGTGAGCAAGCTGCAGCATGCCGTACAGCAGGGGAACCATGCGACCTTTGAAGAGTTTGCGGAGTTGATCGACCAGCAGAACGAGAAGCTGTGTACGCTGCGCGGATTGATGAATTTGAAGAAGACGGCGCACCCGCTTCCGCTGGAAGAAGTGGAGCCGGCGAGCGAGATTGTAAAGCGCTTTGCGACGGGAGCGATGTCGTTCGGCTCTATCAGCAAAGAGGCGCACGAGACTTTAGCCGTGGCCATGAATCGCCTGGGTGGACGGTCAAATACGGGAGAGGGCGGGGAAGACCCGGAGCGGTTTAAGCCGCTAGCGAATGGCGATTCGAAGCGGAGCGCGGTGAAGCAGGTGGCTTCCGGGCGTTTCGGCGTCACGACTAACTACCTTGTAAACGCCGACGAGTTACAGATAAAAATAGCGCAAGGGGCGAAACCGGGCGAGGGCGGACAACTGCCCGGATTCAAGATCGACGCCAACATCGCACGGGTGCGGCATTCCATTCCGGGGGTCAGCCTGATCTCGCCGCCTCCGCACCACGACATTTACTCGATTGAAGACCTATCGCAACTGATCTTCGACTTGAAGAACGTGAATGCGGCGGCTCGCATCTCGGTGAAATTGGTCTCCGAGGTCGGGGTGGGAACGGTGGCTGCGGGCGTGGCGAAAGCGCACGCCGACGTCGTTCTGATCAGCGGGCATGATGGGGGCACGGGCGCGTCGCCATTGACCTCGATTAAGCATGCGGGTACGCCCTGGGAACTGGGTTTGGCTGAAACGCAGCAAGTATTGGTGATGAACGATCTTCGCAGCCGCATCCGCGTGCAAGTGGATGGCAAGCTGCAGACCGGGCGCGATGTAGCGATAGCGGCGCTGCTGGGCGCGGAAGAATTTGGGTTCTCGACTGCGCCGCTGGTGGCGCTGGGCTGCATCATGATGCGTAAGTGCCACCTGAACACCTGTCCAGTGGGTATTGCGACGCAGAATCCAGAACTGCGGAAAAAGTTCCAGGGACAACCGGAACACGTGATCAACTTCTTCTTCTTTGTAGCCGAGCAGGTACGTGAACTGATGGCCGGGATGGGCTTCCGCAAAATGGACGAAATGATTGGCCGCGTGGACCTGATCGAGATGCAGCCGCCGGTAGAGCATTGGAAGGCGCGGGGCCTGGATTTCTCGTCAATGCTGTTCAATCCACAGGCGCCGGGAAGAGTAGGGCGACGCCAGCTTATCGCGCAAGATCACGGCTTGGAGGAGGCCCTGGATTATGGCTTAATCGAGCAAGCGAGGCAGGCCATCGAGAGTGGCAAGCCGGTGGTGCTTGAGTCTGCGATTCGCAATACCGATCGGGCGGTGGGCACGATGTTGAGCGGAGAGATTGCTAGGAAGCACGGGGCCGAAGGACTGAAGGAAGATACGATTCAGATCCGGCTGGCTGGTTCGGCGGGCCAGAGTTTAGGCGCGTTCCTGTGCAAAGGCGTAACGCTGATGCTGGAAGGTGACGCGAACGATTACGCGGGCAAGGGGCTTTCTGGCGGCAAGATAGCGGTATTCCCTCCGCGGAACTCCACGTTTGCTCCGGAGGAGAACATCCTGGTGGGCAACACTGTTCTCTACGGGGCAACCAGCGGCGAAGCTTATTTCAGCGGTGTGGCCGGTGAGCGGTTCGCGGTGAGAAATTCGGGGGCAATCGCGGTGGTGGAAGGCGTCGGCGACCACGCCTGCGAGTATATGACGAACGGGCTGGTGGTGGTGCTGGGTAGAACGGGGCGCAATTTCGCGGCGGGCATGAGCGGTGGGCTGGCGTTCGTTCTGGATCTGGACAACGACTTTGCGAATCACCGGTGCAATAGGGCGGCCTGTGATCTGGAGAAGCTGTTCGAGAGCGAAGATCTGGCGCTGTTGCAGCGTGTGATCCGGAAGCATACGGAATATACGGGGAGTCCGCTGGGCCGGAAAATCCTGCAGGACTGGACGGCGACGATCCCGCAATTTGTTAAGGTTCTGCCGCACGAGTATAAGCGTGTGCTCGCGAAGCAAGAAGAATCGGGCATCACCGTAAAAGTACAGCTGGGAGCAACCAGCAGCAGCGCAGTGGCGGCGGGCGAGGGCGCAAGGTAAGCATGGGCAAGACGACTGGATTTCTGGAATACCCGCGCGAGACCCCTCAAAAGCGTCCGGTAATCGAGCGGGTCAACGACTGGTTCGAGGTTTATCAGGATTTTCCTGCGGCTAAAGCGAAGGAACAAGCGGCGCGATGCATGGATTGCGGTGTGCCGTTCTGCCATACCGGCTGCCCGTTGAATAACTTTATCCCCGACTGGAACGACTTGGTTTTCAAGGATCGCTGGAGAGACGCCCTGCGGTCGCTGCATGCAACGAACAACTTTCCGGAATTTACGGGCCGGATCTGCCCTGCGCCGTGCGAAGCGGCCTGTGTGCTGGGCATCAACGAGCCGGCGGTCAGCATAAAGCCGGTGGAGCAGAAAATTATAGATCATGCCTGGGAGCAGGGATGGGTGCAGCCGGAGCTGCCGCGACGGCAGACAGGGAAGAAGATAGCGATTGTCGGTTCAGGACCGGCCGGATTAGCGGCGGCGCAACAGTTGGCCCGGGCCGGACACGCCGTAACGGTGTTGGAGCGTGAAGACAGATTAGGCGGGCTGCTGCGCTATGGAATTCCGGACTTCAAGATGGAGAAGTTTACGATCGACCGCCGCTTGGAGCAGATGGCGGCGGAGGGCGTGACATTCCAGACCGGCGTGGCCGTGGGAAATGAAATTACGGGCGATGATTTGCAGCGCGAGTATGACGCGGTGCTGCTGGCGATGGGCGCGGAGAAGCCCCGCGATCTGGAAATTCCCGGCCGCGAACTGAAAGGGATCCATTTTGCGATGGATTACCTGGTGCAGCAGAACCGGAGGACGATCGGCGAAGCATTTGCTCCGCAGCAAGAACTAACCGCTGATGGCAAGCGCGTGATCATCATCGGCGGCGGCGACACGGGCGCGGATTGCCTGGGCACGTCGCACCGCCAGAAGGCGTTATCAGTTCATCAGCTTCAGATTCATGCTATGCCCTCAGAGACGCGGCATGGGACGACACCCTGGCCGTTATGGCCGCTGCAATTGCGTGTCGAATCGGCTCACGAAGAGGGCGGCGTACGCGAGTGGAGCGTTCTGACCACGCATTTTAGCGGAGACGAACAGGGGAACGTGCGCAAACTGCACTGTGTCCGGGTGGGTCCAAAGCCTGCGCTGGAGCGCGTACCGGAAAGCGAATTCTATCTGGAAGCTGACATGGTGCTGATTGCCATCGGCTTCTCGGGTCCGGTGCGTAACGGACTTCTGGATCAGCTGCAGGTGGAAGCCGACGAACGAGGCAACGTGAAAACCGACAAAGCCTACATGAGTTCGGTTCCGGGTGTTTTCGTGGCGGGCGATGCGCGCCGCGGGCAATCACTGGTGGTGTGGGCGATAGCGGAAGGCCGGAAGGCCGCTCACCACATCGACAGACATTTAATGGGCGAGACAGAATTGGCCGCCTAAATTTGGTCGCGCTCCCAGGCCAGGGTTTTGGTATGCGCGCGAGAAGCCGGGCTTGGGCCCTTTCGCGCCGAGCTCCCCTGATGGCTGCGGATCTTATGGTCGCGGGCGTAGAATTTTCAGATCTACAATAGCCGCTTCGACAGGCTCTTTAATGAGAATTCCTTCTGGCGCAGCGGCGATGGTGGCGCCTAGGGAGATGACGCCCGGAAGCGTGTCCGATGTGCAGTTCACCTCGAAATCGACAAGCATGGGACTTTCGGTGAGAGCCATTTCTTTGGCCGCGTCGCGAATGTCGATCTTACTGATCGACGGATGGGCTGAGTAGGTGGAAAGACTAACTCTGATTGCAGCGGAATTGCGGATCTTTTCGGGAACTCCGGCGACGTAGACTTGTACGCGGACATAGCTGGTTGCGCCCGGACCAACGCACGTCAGGCGAACCGGATGGGCGCGAACACTGCTGATTTGTACAAAGCTTTGGGCGGAGACCGAAGCGGCTATTACTCCCAGAAGCAGCAAGCTCTTCAGGGTGATTTTAAGCATGTGACACTCTCCCTGGTCGGAAGGACGCAGATCTTATGCCGTGGGTGTCTCCAGGTGAAAGAAGAATAATGTTCCGAGAGCGAGACGCGAAAAAAAAGGCGAGCAGTTGACCCGGTAAGGGTGTTTCCGCTCGCCGACAAGTGGAGTGGCTAAGGAAGGATTTTTACTTAATTGTTTGCTTACTTCTTGGAAAGCTTTCCGGCCACCACAGTCTTGACGAGATCCGGCTGACTGGAGGCAACGGCGGCAACGGCCGGTACGCGGAAATTCTGGCCGATCATCTTCGCCATGACATGAACTTCCAGGCCTTCGGCCTCGGTCATGAACACCAGGCACTCACGATCGGCGTCGAAGTCAGCTTGAATCCAATCGCCGGCACTCACCTGGCTGGTGGCCATCAGGTTCGAGAGCGGCTGTACTAGCAGCCGTTCAATGGCGCGTTTCAGGTGCCGGGCACCGTATTTGAGATCGGTTCCCTCGGTAAGCAGAAAGTTCTTTCCCGCTTCCGAAACTGTGAACACAAAGGACTTATCGGCGGGAGAGAGGAGGATGCGCTGCTGCACCTGGCCGAGTTCTAGGTCGAGAATGCGGCGTAGTTCGTCTTCGCCGAGAGGCTTGAATACAACGGTTTTGTCGATGCGATTCATGAACTCCGGCGTAAATTTCCGCCGGGCGGCTTCGACTCCGCTACGGGACATCTTTTTTGAGAGGTCGGCGTGAGCGGCGGCAGAATCGGTTCCGGAACATCCCGGTTTGAAACCCAGTTTGGGATTGATCAAGGCGCTCATTTCGGTCGCGCCGAGATTGCTGGTCATGAAGATCATGGTCCGCGAGAAATCGACCTTCCGGTTGTCACCTAATGTGAGCGTGGCTTTATCAAGAATTCCCAGCAGCAGATTCCAAAGTGAGTCGCTGGCCTTTTCGATCTCGTCGAAGAGTATAAAGCTGATCTTCACCGTATCGGTCTGGTGCTGGTTAATCACCTCCTGGCTGAGGAGCGGGTGCGTTTCGCGGTGGCCGAGATAGCCGGGAGGCGAACCGATCAGCTTCGCAATCTCGTGGCTGTGCTGAAATTCGGCGCAATCAATCTTAATGACGGCGCGAGGATTTCCCAGCAGAGCCTCGGCGGTCGCTTCCACTGTCCGGGTCTTGCCTGAGCCGGTAGGCCCGAGAAAGAGGAAGTTACCGATGGGCCTGCCTGGTGCGCTAAGCCCGGTGACGTGCATCTGATAGATGTTGACGATCTGCTGGATGGCCTCGTCTTGCCCAATCACCAAGTTGTGAAGTGTCCGCTCCAGGGACTCTGCGTCTTTACCCGTTCTAGCTGGGTCGAGAACTTTCCTTAACCGGCTCATTTCCTTTGACCTTTCTTCGCGTGCTTGCCAAATCCCAATCACTGCATCATCAGTGTGGGACCGGACATTTTTTTCTTCGGTTCGTTCTAAAGAAAAATAAGCATTTCGCTGGCCACCCGGAAAGTGGGTGTTTTGGTAGAGAAAGACTAATGCTTCCGGGGCCGGGAAGGCCGTACTTCTACGCGGCTGATAAGGGTCCGCTGGGGCATGCGGAGGATAGAGAGCGCGATTTCGGCTACATCGCCGGCCGAGATTTTCCACTCTTCTTCTTCTGAACTGGTGGCGTGGCCTGCAAATTCGGTGGCAACGCTGCCGGGCATGATGTAGCTGACCCGGACTTTATCGTATCTGTGGTCGAGCATGCTGGCTTCGCTTAACGCATTCAGCCCAAACTTGGAAGCATTGTAGGCGCTGCCACCAGCAAACGGATTTTTTCCCGCGAGACTACTGATATTAATAATTTGGCCGCCTTCGGCTTCGCTAAAGCGGCTAAGTGCTTCGCGGGTGCAATAGAAGGAGCCAGACAAGTTGGTGCCGATGACGCGGTCCCACTCCTCTACGGTCAGTTCGGCGGCGGCACGGAAGACGCCGACGCCGGCGTTATTAATTAGAATGTCGAGTCCGCCGAGTTCTTCGTCTACGAACCGGAAGAGGTCGACAACATCGCTGCTGCGGCTGACGTCGGCGGACGTGCCGGCAACTTTGCTGGAGCCCGCCTTCTTCAACTCGGCAAGACCGCTGTCGATACTTTTGGCGGTGCGTGCGCAGATGACCACGGAAGCTCCGTTGGCAGCTAGTGCTTGCGCGGTAGCGAGGCCAATTCCCTTTGAACCGCCGGTGACTAAGGCGCGCTTGCCGGATAAGAACCCACTCATGAAAATGTAATTTATCTCCTCTGCTATCAGATGGCGAAAGCGGGTGAGATTACACCAATGGATTGCGTCTTTCCGGCCAGCTCGAGCGAGCGGCTGGGTTTATTTCCGGACGTAGCCGGTAGCAGCAGAGCGTTTTCCGCCCTGGCGATGCGCCTCTTTTGAAAGCGGGGGCACGCCGCTCGCGTCTATCCAGCGATTAAAAAAATTGAACAGGGCGCAGACCGTGATGGCAAAGTAGATCTGTTCGTCGGTCCAACCTGCTTCGTGTAAAGGTTCCATATCGGCTGCGGAGATCTGGTGCGATTGGCCGTTTACTTTATCCACAAAATGGAAAAGCTGGATCTCGGCGGACGAAAGAGCCGAGGAGTCCATGTCGTCGAGTACGCGGGCCACAAAATCTTCGCCGGGGGAAAGGTCCGGGTTGGAAGAAGGAGGCAACTCACGTTCACTTGCCAGTAAGACTGCTGCGACCGCAGCATGAGAGTTCATTCAAAACGGACAGTGGTTGCGGGCTGATGTAAAGGCCGCAATCAGTTCGCGGATACCGGGAGTAAGCGGCGCGGGTTCACGCATAATTTCCTGCGTAAACTGGGCCAAGTGTTTGGTGGCCTCAGGAAGGAAGGCGAACATATGCCAAATCTTGGGATACTCCGATGCGCCCGAGGCCTGCATCGTGCGAATGGCATCCAGGTAGGCGCTCGGCGAAGTGTTGTCTTCGACGGCGGGTAGAAACATGCGTGGAAGAGCGGGCATCCTCGAACAGTATAGAAAATTTAGGCGAGGCTGATCAATGCGACTTGCGGCGTTCCTGTTTTACGAGGATTCGGAATAGCCGGGAAAGTTCGGGGAGGTCATCATGCCCTGGGGCCGCAGGGCGAGACGGCCGTTCTGGACAAAAGCATCTCCGCGTTCCGAAAGATGTTCGATCAATCGATTGCGCCATTGCCGCAGCGGGGCGCTGTACTCGCTGACTTGCGCCAAATCCTTCAACTCCTGAGGATCGTGAACGAGATCGAAGAGCTGTTCTTCTCCGTTTTGCGCATGGTAGATGTACTTCGAACGTCCGTCAGCCAAAGCATTCCAGTGGTTGGATGGGCTGTAGCAAACGTTGTGCTCCAGATCGATCCACTGACGCCACGAGACGCCTTCTCCGCGCAGAAGCGCCAGTAAGCTTCGGCCGTCCATGCGGTGTATCATTTCCTGGGCTTGCGGAACATTGCCGGCCTCGAGAAATGTGGGGAGCACATCGCGCAGCTCAATTGGCTCCGGACGGCGCTGGCCCCGCCGGGCGGAGAGCAAACCGGAGGGCCAGCGCATCAGGAAGGGGATTCGCGCAGACGGCTCGTAAGCGTAGGTCTTGCGCCACAGGTTTTGGTCGCCCAACATGTCGCCGTGATCGGAAGTGAAGACGATGAGCGTTTCGTCGAGTATTCCCCGCCGTTCGAGAGCTTCCAGAATGAGCCCAACCTGCTCGTCCACAAAGCTGACGTTCGCGTAGTAAGCCTGCCTTGAAGTGCGAATGACGTCGTCCGGCAGCTTGCCATGCCAGATGTCGTTAGTATCGTCACTTCTCGGGATGTAGCGGTCGGCCCAGCCCCCTGCGACGGCGGGTGGAATATTGGCATCGGCGTATTGCTTCATCCATCGGGACGGCGGATCGTAAGGGCTATGCGGACGGATGAAGGAGACTTTCAGGAAGAACGGATCGGACTGCTGGTACGAATCCAGGAAATTAACGGCGGTCTGACCGGTCCACCGGGTAGCGTGCAGATGCTCCGGCAGCGCAAAGGCCTTGCCGCGATAGTCGTTCCAGCCGAGGCCGGTAGCGTGAGGGTTGGCAGTAGGCTGTTGCGACCAGAACCAGGCTTCATAGTCGCAGCGCTCTTCGGGACCCGCGGCCATGGACAAATCCGATTCGTGTTTGTCGAACCAGTAGGAACAGTGCTCGTCGAGCAGCATCTGGTGATAGCCGTGCGGGTTGCGGATGGGAAAGAAGTGGTTTTTGCCGACCACGGTGGTGTAATAGCCGCTCTCCGCCAGAACACGAGGCTTCTCGACTGGGTACCGGGTGGCCATTCGCGTCATGCCCAGCATGCCGTGATGCCAGGGCGCCAGGCCAGTCAGCAGAGCCGAGCGCGCGGGTGTGCAGCTAGGAGTAGACGTGTAGGCGCTGGTGAAGACAGCCCCTTCAGCGCCGATACGGTCGATGTTCGGTGTTCTGACGGTCTTATTTCCGTAGACGCCAAGGCAGTCGGCGCGCAGTTGATCCGCCATGATCATCAGAATGTTGGGGCGGGACATTTGCTTGCGCTGCGCCGGAGCGGCTGAGACGCCGGGCTGATTTTTTGAAACGGCCGCCGCCGCAAGGCCAGCGCGCACGAAAGTTCGCCTGTTCATATATGCAGCTTACTGCCCCGTCTGGCACAGGCTCAGCGTGCAGCGGTGCTATCTGCTCTGCTACGGTGCGAAGTAGCCGAAGAGATCGAGGATGAGATAAGTAGGTCCGCTGGCGTAGGCATTAATCGAACCATTACTGGAAGGAACGATTGCGGCGTTCGAAGATACCGTGTTCGCGTCGGCGTTCAAAGTTGAGACAAATGGCACGGTGGCCTGCCCGTTAGGGAACAAGGTCAGGTAAGCCAGCGGTCCGGTGGGCACAACCGTGGCATTCAGAGCATAGGCGTTGGCGGATGCTGACGCCTGGCATCCGCTGTTAGCTACGTCTACGGCCGAGATGCCAGAGGAGGGCTGCGCATTGGCAATTCTGGTATCGAGAACGCGGCACGGAGGAAGCGAATAGAAGTAGCTGCCGCCGCTCGCCGCCGGTGCAAAGTAGCCGTTGATATCTATAACCAAATCAGTATCGCTGCTGGCAAAAGTGGAGATGCTGCCGTTGGCGCCCGCGGGAATGATAGCGGCGTTCGCGGCGGCTGTGCCGTTAGGCGCGTTGAGAATAGATGCGAGCGGCTGGACCTGTCCTGAAGGCCAGGCCGTGACAAACAGCAGCGAAGATCGCGGTACGGCCGTTAAGTTCAGTGAATACGCTTGTGCCGCGGGCGGAATGTTGCAATTGCTGGAAAGCACCGGGAATGCTCGGGCGACGCCTCCGGTGAGAAGAGGGCCGCCCAGACTGCTTGCGGCTTCGCGGGTATCGGCGATGCGGCAGGGAGCGAGGGGAAAGAACTGCAGCCCTGAAGTGGAGGCGGCTGGCAAGAAGTAACCGCTGATGTCCAAGATGACGTGCGTAGGGTCAGTTACGTAGATGTTCACGCCTCCTTTTACTCCAGCCGGAACGATTGCGGCATTGCCTTTGATGCGGCCGTCGGAATTGAGGGTAGAGACAAATGGCCGGACTTGTCCGCTGGGCCAGGTTGTCAGGTATTGCAAAGGTCCATCGGGAACCACGGTAATGTTCAGAGCGTAGGCAACCGCCGTGGAAGGAATAGTGCAGCCGCTGTCAGGAACGTCAAATTCGCGAATAGCTTTGGCCCCCAGCTTAGGGCCGCCGAAGGCGTCTGGCTCGTTTCGCGTATCCGAGACGCGGCACGGCGTCACTGGAACAAAAATCAACGGTCCTTTCGCGCCGCCCGCCGCCAGGGCATTTACGCCGTTCCACTCGGTAAGCAAGCGGTAGGCATCCACGGAGCCGAGACCGGTCACCTGGTCGTAGCCGATCCCGGCGGAGTAGCCTAGCTGCCCGGCAGTGCAATCCGGTGTTCCTGCCTGGCACGCGACGGAATTGTTCGAGAGAGTGATGTCGTGGAAGGTGTCCAGAAAGCTGGTGGCGAGAGCGTACAGAGTAGGGTTGATGTTGCCTTGCGGACCGGATGACCCGGCGAGTAAGGCAAGAATTCCGGCAAAGGCCGGCGAACCGGCTGATGTTCCGCCCGCAACCGTGACGGAGGAATCATTGTCTACGAAGCCGTTGACGCAGTTGCCTTGCGAACAGATCAGATAGCCGTCGTGAGTGGACGAAGCAGCTAACGATAAGTCAGGCACGCTACGGGCTCCAGTGTTAAGGACGCCGATGCCGGTTTGCCAGGACGGCCTGGCGTTGTAAATGCTGACGCCGCCGCCACTGGCCGAAGGGCCAGTGTTATCTGAATCGTTCCAGGCTGTTTCGGGGATATAGGAGAGCGCTGAAGCGCCGAAGGCGTTATTGGCAGCCCCCCAGTAGCTGCCGTCCTGGCCGGGTCCTTCGTTAAAACGGCTGCCGCCGACGCCGGTGACATTGGGAAGACTTGCGGGGAAGTCGACCGCCAGTCCTCGCGTTGCGGGATAGCTGCTGTCGCAGCCGGCCGCGCCCGAATCTCCGGAGGCGGCGACGATGGTGATTCCCTGGGCGTTGGCCTGCTTGAAGAGGGAAGCCTGAGCCTCGGATTCCGCGCGGCTGACGTTGGGCTCACACGAACCGTAAGAAGTGGAGAGGATAGGCGCTACGTTGTTATCGATGACGTAAAGAATCGACTGGAAGAGATTTGTGGAAGTGACGAAAACGATGTTCGCGTTTGGTGCAACCGCGCCTGCCCATTCTATGTCGAGGTCAGCTTCTGTCCGGTCTCCATCTGTCTTCAATCCGGGATCGACGCCGGCCACAATCACGGTCGGGTCGTTCGGCGGAAGGCCGGAAGCGGCGCGGAAGGCCCGGCTGTCGCTGAGCTGGATGTTGCTTTGACCGACGATCGCGATTCTCGCGCCGGTCCCATCCAGGCCAGAACTGTACAGCGGCTGAAGGTTGTAGATGGTGGCGAAATCCCCCGGGGCCATAAAGTGACTGCCTGGTATGCCGGAGGTAAACCGGGTATGGAGTTGCCGGATGCCCCGCGGTCGCATTCGGAAGTCGCTCAAGCCCTGAATGCTGCTTACAACGCCGCGCAGCGCTACCGGCAATTTAGGATCTGCCGCGTTGGCATAGTGGGTTTCACCGCGCCATCTATAACTGTGGATGGGAGTTTGGAATGTGGCTTGGGCCTGGGCGGCGCTGCCTTCGAACTGCACAAAGGTCCGGCTTCGAGCAGCCTGAATGCCGGAAAATCCTTCTCCGGCCAGCCAAGCCGTAATTTTCGCAACGTCGTCCGGGTTAGGTCCGAAGCGATGGCTGAACTCTTCAGGCGAGAGGAATTTATGAAACTCACGGTTGCCGCGAGTTTGCTGCTGGTCTAGAAGGCGACCGAGATCTTCCTCCTGCCCGGCGGTCATCGAAAAATGCAGGGTCAAGCCCGTTAACGGTTCAGATCCGTTCACCTCGCCGAGGTCTTCAGCCAGCGCCAGCATCGGTTTGCGGTTGCCCGTTAGCTGGTAATGCTCACTACCCTCAATGGGGAGACGAATGCGCCTGGGTGCATCGGCGAATGCACCAGCTGATGCAAGGAAGAAGACTCCCGCTAAGAAGAAAAATCTGAATGCGCGAAGTTTGATGTCTCCAGCATAGACGCTTACTCTTCTGGCGCGGGCGGCGTAGGCCGCGCCGGCCTGAGAACCACCACGCCGAGCGGCGGAACAATGACTTCGGCCGAAGCCGGTCGCCCGTGAGAAGAAGTCGCTTCCGCATTCACCCATCCGCCGTTGCCTAGATTGCTGCCTCCAAAGATTCCGGCGTCTGAATTGAAAATTTCCTGGTAACCACCGGCCTCGGGCAATCCGATCCGGTAATGCAGATGCGGCAGCGGAGTGAAGTTGCACACAAAGACTGTAAAATCGTTGGGATTCTTCGCCCTTCTCACGAATGACACGATGGAATTTTCTCCGTCGTGGAAGTCGATCCATTCGAAACCGGAAGCACTGAAATCGATCTCGTAGAGCGAAGGTTGGCTGCGGTAGAGCCAGTTCAGCGCAGCACAGAACTGCTGCAACTGCTGGTGAACGCGATGGTCGAGCAGCCACCATTCCAGCTGTGACTCCGAGTTCCATTCCTGCGTCTGGCCGAATTCCGAACCCATGAACAGAAGCTTCTTTCCGGGATGTCCATACATGAAGCTGAGGAAGGCCCGGGTATTGGCAAAGCGCTGCCACTCATCTCCGGGCATTTTGTCGAGCAGGTTGCGTTTTCCATAAACCACTTCGTCGTGCGAAATAGGGAGGATGAAGTTCTCGGTGAACGCATAGACCATGCTGAACGTGATGTCGTTCTGGTGATAGCGGCGATAGATGGGATCACGCTCGAAGTAGTGCAGCATGTCGTGCATCCAGCCCATGTTCCACTTCATGGTGAAGCCAAGGCCGTTCAGATAAACGGGACGCGAGACGCCGGGAAACGCGGTCGATTCTTCCGCCGCTGTCATGGCGCCAGGAATTTGGTGAACTAACTCGTTCACGCGGCGCAAAAGCGAAATGGCTTCCAGATTTTCGTTTCCGCCGTAGGCGTTGGGAATCCACTCCCCGGCTTTGCGCGAGTAGTCGAGATAGAGCATGGACGCCACTGCATCGACACGCAGTCCATCAATGTGATATTTCTTCAGCCAGAACATGGCGTTCGAGATCAGGAACGAACGAACTTCATTACGTCCGTAGTTAAAGATCAGGGTGCCCCAATCGCGATGCTCGCCGAGACGCGGATCTTCGTGCTCGTAGAGGGCAGTACCGTCGAAGAATGCCAGACCGTGAGCATCCTTTGGGAAGTGCCCGGGCACCCAGTCCATCAAGACGCCGATGCCTGCCTGATGGCAGCGATCGACGAAGTACATGAAATCTTCCGGAGTTCCGTGCCGCGAAGTGGGGGCAAAATAACCAGTTACCTGATAACCCCACGACGGCGCGTAGGGATGTTCGGCTATGGGCATGAGCTCGATATGCGTATAGCCCAGATTCTTGACGTAGTCGACCAACTCTGTCGCCAGTTCGCGGTAAGTGTACGGGCGGCCTTCCGCATCGCGACGCCAGGAGCCCAAATGCACTTCGTAAATCGACATAGGGGCTTCGAGTTGGCGGGTGGCGGCTCGTCCCGCCATCCACTCCTCGTCACTCCATTGATAATTGTCGACATCGACCACAACGGTGGCCGATTTTGGAGGAGTTTCCATCTGGAATCCGTAGGGATCGGATTTCATCTGGTTGTAACCGCGGAATCTAGACTTTACGGAGTATTTGTAAACTGCGCCCGCTTTTACTCCCGGAATGAAGATCTCCCAAACGCCTCCGGTGCGGCTGCGCATGGGATGCCTGCGGGAGTCCCAATCATTAAAGTCCCCCACCACGCTAACAACGATGGCGTTTGGGGCCCAGACGGTGAAGCGGACACCTGCGACGCCTTCAACGGTCTGCAGGTGAGAGCCGAACGAATTGTAACCTTCATAGTTCGTGCCTTCGGAGTGCAAGTGGAGATCGAAATCGCTGAGAACGGGTGCGAAGCGATAGGGATCTTCCATCTCAGATACCTGGTCTGCAAAATCGTCGATCCGAAGCTTGTAGGTTTCAGGGCGGCTTTCCAGCGGGGCAACATAGATGCCGGACGCATGGACGCGTTCCATGGGCACAGCCCCCGACGCGGTAATCACAGATACACTTTTGGCCTGCGGCAAAAACGCGCGCACTTCCCAGCCGGCTTTATCGTCTGCCTTCCCGGCGGAGCGCTTCCCATCGATAGCTTTAGCATCGGCGCTCGATCGCGCATGTGGTCCTAAAATAGCGAACGGGTCGCCATGATGACCGCCCGCGATTGCTTCCAATTCTTGTTCGTTCATACAAAATGTCTAATTTACGCCAGCCCGGCAGTGTCAGGCGCGTGAGCGCCAAACTGGCTAAACCTGCCGCTAACTCTTTCCTTTGACGCTTTACCTTCCGAAACCCTACCAAATGAATGATCTCGCAGAGCCTGTTCACCCCGAAGATTCCGCTGCTTCGCTGAAGCAGTATATCCGCGAACTCCCCAAAGCGGAACTCCACCTGCACCTGGAAGGGTCGGTGCGGCCGGAGACGCTGCGCGAATTAGATCCGGCGCTTTCCCTCGAGGAGATCCATACCCAATTTGACTACAGTGGCTTTCCTGGATTTTTGAAAGCTTACATTTGGGTGACTCAGAAGCTGGTTTCACCGGACGCTTACCGGCTGGCCACGCGACGCTTGATCGAGCAGCTTCGGGCGCAGAACATCAGCTATGCGGAAGTCACACTCTCGGTGGGGATGATTCTGTGGAAGAAACAGGAATTCGAGCCGATTTTCACCTCGATGGCAGCAGAGACAGCGTTGCACCCGGACGTGACCATTGGCTGGATCTTCGATGCCATTCGCCAGTTTGGGGCCGGACCGGCCGAGCCGGTGTTCGACCTGGCCCGGGAACACAAGAAGAACGGCGTCGTCGCGGTCGGGCTGGGCGGCGATGAGGTGCGCGGACCGGCCTCCTGGTTCGAAGGTCTGTTTCGAAAAGCCAAAGCCGACGGGCTTAGGCTCACCTGCCATGCCGGTGAAACTTCCGGTCCGGAGAGCGTCTGGCAAGCGCTGCGAATTGGTTCGGAACGCATTGGACATGGCATCGGTTCCGTCCAGGATGCGGCGCTGCTAAATCATTTGCGCGAGCGGGACATCCCGCTCGAAATCTGCCCCTCCAGCAACGTATGCACCGGCGCGGTGCCGGAGTTGGCGGCGCACCCGATTCGTGAGATCTTCGACGCTGGGGTGCCGATCGTGCTGGGGTCGGATGATCCGGCGCTCTTTGCGACGAACCTGTTGAATGAATATGCGATCTGTGCGGAAATCTTCGGCTTCTCGAGAGCGGAACTGCGGCAGCTTGCAGAGAACAGTCTGCGCTACCGTTTCGTTTCAAGTAGCCCAGTTGAATCAATGATGGGTTAACCGCGAGTTTGGCCCAGGCGCTCCTCGAGCAGAAGCGCCATCAGCGCTTCCAGTTCGCGAATGCGATCGTTCAGGTGCTCCATATCCGGAGTCTCGCCGCACTCAGCCACTTGTCCGTGCTCCAGCGCGCCAATCACTTCATCGCGGGTTCTCACAACTTTGCCTGGGATACCGACTACCGTTGCGCCATCCGGCACGGAATGAACAACCACAGAACCCGCTCCGACGCGAGCGTCGTGGCCCAGGCGGATGTTTCCCAGCACGGAAGCGCCCGTTCCAACTACGACACGATCGCCAATGGTTGGGTGGCGCTTGCCGCGTTCCTTGCCCGTTCCGCCTAGCGTCACTCCCTGGTAGAGCAGCACGTCGTCACCGACTTCGGCTGTCTCTCCAATAACAACTCCGAGGCCGTGGTCTATGAATAATCGTTTGCCTATGGTCGCGCCCGGATGAATCTCGATAGCGGTCAGGATGCGCCCCACAGTCGAGATAAGGCGGGCCAAGACGAACAAACGGCGGCGGTAGAACCAGTTCGCCACACGGTGGAACATAACCGCGTGGAGGCCCTGATAGCAGAGTAGGATCTCGAGGCTGCTCTTGGCGGCCGGGTCTTCGCGTTTGATTGCGCGGATATGGTCGCTCAGCGACATCTCTTCTATTCTCTCTCGGGCTTTCGGATTTGTTCGCTTAGAGCGGAAAGTTACATTCAGAACAGTAATTACTGAACGGCTCTCCTACAACGATTGCTGCGCGGCCATTTTCGATGCAGCGATAATCGAAATCCAAAGGCCAGAGGCTAGTCGTAACAAATAACGGATTGCGCCGTCCTATTGGTGCAGAGGTATTAGGATGTTAGCTTACACTTTTCGTTCGATCGGCAGAATATGTGCTGCTGTCTTGTTCTTTTCCAGTTGCCAATTTGCCGTCGGGCAGGATACGTCGACTGCGAAAAAGCCGCAAGAGACCGTTACTTTGAAAACGGCGGAAGCCATCCGCAAAGCCATCGTAAAGCTGCCTCAATATGGTGTCTTCGATAATCTTCATTTCGCGATCCAGGGCCACAAGGTGATTTTGCGTGGCGAAGCTTCCCGGCCAACCCTGAAATCGTCAGCGGAGCGGGTCACAAAAGACATCGAGGGCGTAGAGACAGTTCAGAACGAGATCGATGTTCTTCCGCTCTCTCCGAACGACGACAGGATAAGGGCTCTGGTATACGCCAAGATTTATTCAAGCCCCACTCTTCAGAAGTACACCAGCAACCGGGGTCCGCAGTATTTGAGCCTGACGCGAGCGACTATGGGAATCACCAGGGATCCTCCCATCGGCTGGCATGCTATCCACATCATTGTGAAGAATGGGAATGTCACGCTGACAGGAGTTGTGAACAACTCGGCCGACGCCACCATCGCGGGAATGCAGGCCAATACTACTTCCGGTGTGTTCAGCGTCGAGAACGACCTGATGGTTGTGAACGAGGGGAAGCAGAACACCGGAACGAAGTAAGCAACCAGGGTGTTGTGTTCTTCTATCCAGGGTGTTGTGTTCTTCTATGATGAATAGTCGAGGAGTGGCTGAGATTTCAGATTAGACTCTCAGCCCCTTCGGCCAGTCATCATGAAAGTCTCCGTTATCATCCCGGCTGCTGGGCTCGGCACTCGCATGGGCCGCGGTGCTCCTGAGAGAGCGGGCATCAGCCGGAAGCAGTTCATGCTGCTCAATAATTCGCCTATCCTGATCCACACGATCCGGAAGTTCATCAGTTCGCCATCGGTGACGGAGATCGTGGTCGCGCTTCGGATGGAGGATATGGATTGGGCGCGCGACCTGTTCTCGTCGGAGGCTCTCCCCTCGAACGTGCGGATTGTGCAAGGCGGTGAGACACGGCAGCAGTCGGTTGAAAACGCCCTGGCTACGCTGGCCGAAGACACCGATCTGGTGGCGGTACATGATGCGGTCCGTCCATTTGTGGAACTCAGTTTCATCGAGCGCGTGATTGCGGAAGCGGCGGAAACGGGCGCGGCAATCGTAGGCGTAGTGCCCATCGACACGGTAAAGCAAGTCCATCGCAACAAAGTTCGAGCTACTTTGCCTCGAGAGCGCTTGATTCTGACGCAGACCCCGCAGGTCTTCCGTCTCGATCTGCTGCGCAAAGCTTTTGCAAAGGCGCGTGAAGATCTCTTTATCGGTACCGACGAGTCATCCCTGGTTGAGCGCCTGGAACAAGTGGAAGTTTCGGTGGTGCTGGGGACGGATCGAAACATAAAGATTACGAAACCCAGCGATATGGACCTGGCGCGGCTTTATCTGACGCTGGAAGGCAGCGCGTCGGTAAGTCTGAACTAACCTCATGACGGCGATGAGGATCGGACAAGGATGGGATACTCATCGAATTGAAGCTGACCGGCCGCTGATTCTTGGGGGAGTCAGAATTCCCTCTGAGTTCGGGCTTTCCGGCCACTCGGATGCCGACGTGCTGTTTCACGCTGTCACGGATGCCATTCTGGGGGCACTTGCGCTGGGTGACATCGGGATGCACTTCCCCGACACTGCTGCCGAGTGGAAGAACGCCAACAGTCTTCAATTTCTGCAGCACGCAGCCAGTCTTTGCGCCGAACAAGGATTTGCGCTGGTGAATCTTGACACCACGATTGTCCTGGAAAAGCCAAAGTTGAAGGACTACAGGCTCCCGATCCGGGAGAGTCTGAGCCGGGCAGTTAACCTACCGCTGGAGCAGGTTTCTGTCAAGTTCAAAACCGCTGAAATGGTAGGCCCAGTGGGTGAAGGCCGCTCTTGCGAGGCGCAGGCGGCCGTTCTGCTAATGAGGAGTTAACGCGCGGTCGCGGCGGTGGTGAATTCGGCGTAGGGTCCGGTGAAATCTTCTACGGAACCATCTTCAAAGTGCCATATACGGGTGGCGACCTCGTCGACGAGGTCTTCGTCGTGAGTCACCAGCAGTACAGTGCCTTCGAACTTTTGCAATGCGACGTTGAGAGCGTTGATGGACTCGAGGTCCAGGTGGTTTGTGGGTTCGTCGAACACCAGCACGTTGGGCTTCTGGAGCATCAACTTGCAAAACGTGAGACGAGCAGCTTCGCCTCCCGACAGAGCGCCGGTAGGCTTGGAGCCTTCTTCGCCGCGGAAGAGCATCTGTCCCAAAAGACCGTGTATCTCTTCGCGCGATGCTTGCGGATCCCATTGGTGGAGCCACTCCGAAACGGTTGTTCCGCCTTCAATGCTTTCGCTATGATCCTGCGAGAAGTAGCCGATCTGGATCTCATGGCCCCAGGTAACCTCACCGGAGTCGCGGCCGACGTCCTTATCTTCGACTCCCGGAGCGTCCTCCAGCAAAGCCTTCAGCATGGTGGTCTTCCCTGCGCCGTTCCGGCCCATGAGAGCTACTTTCTCGCCACGCTGCAGGGATGCGGAAAAGCCGCGGATGACAGGCTGCCCATCGTAACCCTTGCCGACATCTTTGCACTGCAAAGCGTTCCGGCCGGAGGGGCGTTTCATCTCAAAACGGATAAACGGGCGCGCAATGTTGGAACGAGCCAGATCAGTGGTTTGCAGCCGCTCCACTTCGCGCTTCCGCGATGTCACCTGGCTAGCGCGGGTGCCGGCCGAGAATCGAGCGATGAACTCGTTCAATTGCGAGATCTTCTTCTCGCGCTGGGCATTTTCGGATTCGATTCTGGAACGGACCTGAGTCTTCTGCAGCACCATATCGTCATATCCACCGGGGTACGTGATGATGGTCTGGTAATCGATGTCGGCAATATGCGTGCAGACGCTGTTCAGGAAGTGGCGATCGTGGGAGATCACGATCAGCGAACCTTCGTAGCGGGTTAAGAAATTCTGGAGCCAGTGAATCGATTCCAGATCGAGGTAGTTGGTGGGCTCGTCGAGCAACAAGGCTTCAGGATTCCCGAACAGCGCCTGTGCCAACAGCACTCTGACTTTCTGGCCTCCCTGCAATTCGTTCATCTTGCGCTCGTGAAGCGGCTCCGGAATGTCCAGGCCGGCAAGCAAGACTGCCGCATTGCTCTCCGCGGAATAACCATCCTCTTCGGCCACGATGCCCTCGAGTTCGCCGAGGCGCATACCATCCTGATCGGTTAAGTCTGCCTTGGAATAGAGTTGTTCGCGCTCTTCGAGTGCTTTCCATAGCGGAAGATTTCCCATGATGACGGTGTCCACAACCCGGAACTGGTCGAAGGCAAACTGATCTTGCCGCAGGATGCCAAGCTTTTTCGGGCGAGTTACTGATCCTTTCTGCGGCTCCAGATCGCCCGAGAGCAGGTTCATGAACGTGGATTTGCCGGCGCCGTTCGGACCGGTCAATCCATAGCGGCGGGAAGGTAAAAACGCGGTAGTTACCTCATCAAAGAGGATTTTCGCGCCATAGCGCATGCTGACATTGCTAACTGAAATCATGAAAATTCGTGGGGAATCTTCATTTTACCGCGTTCAAGCGTTCTGGTTACGCGCCAGAAATTGGGTATCTTGCCCCGGTTTGGCTTTGGGCGAACCGGTTGGCGACAAAGTCCCGTAAAAAGAAGCGTAATTCTTGGTGAACACCGCACCAAAGAAGAAGATTTGCGCCGAGTAATAGACCCATACGATAAAGGCGACCAGCGAGCCTGCCGCGCCGTAGGTGGAGCCCACGCCCACCGTACCCAGATAGTACGCCAGCAGGGCTTTGCCGATACTGAACAGCACTGCGGTCACAACGGCTCCGACTACAACATCACGCCAGGCAATGGGCACGTCGGGAACGAACTTAAAAATCAATGCGAAGAGAACGGAGATGGCAATCAGCGGAATAACAAAATTCGCGACTCTGCTTAATACGGCAACATTCAGCGGAATCAGTCCGAAGAAGAAGTTTTCGATGATAGTGATTGCCGCGCTTAAGACAAGCGAGACCAGCAACAGCAGGCCCAATCCCAGCACCATGCCGAAAGAGGTAAGCCGCGTCCAGACCATGGTCCTGAGCGCCGAGCCAGTTTGCTTGGGGGCATCCCAGATGGTGTTCAAAGAATCGCGGAGTTCGAGGAAAACGCCGGATGCGCCTAGCAGTAGTGTGACCAGCGCCACCACGGAAGCCAGGATGCCGCTCTTAGGGCGGGCGGCGTTTTCCATCAGCATGCTGATCGTGTGCTCGCCAGCTTGTCCGGCAATGGCGGTCGCTTGCGCCATGATCTGCTGTCTGGCGGAGGCTTCACTGAATACTAATCCGCAAATGGTCACCAGAAGAATTAGGAGCGGCGCCATGGACAAGAGCATGTAAAAGGAAAGCGCTGCTCCCAGACGAGGGGCATTGTGGTCGCTCCATATTTCAAAAGTTGATTGCAGCAGGCGTTTGAGCTCTGAGCGTGTCATATCTTTATATATAGACTGCAGGGTTTTCGCTTTCTGAGACATGTAACGTACGAATCGTGCGGACGTCCACGAGAGTACCTACTATTATTTGCCAGGCTCCAGCCTGAACAGTGAGGTTTAGTTTTTTGCGAATCGGGAACTTCGTCCGATGGATTCGAGCGTTGCTTTGCGCTTTATTTCTCTTCTTGCTCCCGCCGGATCAGGGCTGGAGCCAGGATATTGCCGGCAAGACCGTTAAGAGCATTTCTTACGAACCGGTAAATCAACCGATAGACGCTCGTGATCTGGCGCGCATGCAGCTGGTCCAGGTTGGGGAGCCGCTGGAACCTCGTCAAGTGGCGGCGACGCTTGACCGGTTGTTTTCGACCGGACTTTACGATGATCTTAAGGTTAATGCCAAGCCAAGCCAGAACGGTGTGGCGATTACCTTTCTCACCAAACCACGCCGCTTTATCGGGCACGTCGATGCTCAGGGTAAGATCAGCAGTCCTCCCAGCCGGGCGGTCATTCTGAGCGATTCGCAGCTGTCTTTAGGGAATCCTTTCGACGAAGAAGCGCTGTTTACGGCTAAAAAGAATATCGAGGCGGAGCTGCGGAGAAATGGATTGTACCGGGGCCGGGTGGACGTGACCACTATTGAGGATCCCGAGACGCGCCTGATGACGATCCGTTTTCTGATTGATTCGGGAGACCGGGCCAAGTATGAGGCGCCGGTGATTCAGGGCGATCCCAAGCTCTCCGACAGCACCATTGTGAGAGCTACCGGTTGGCGAATCCCTTTGATTCACTATTGGCGTCACGTCACGCAGGCTCTAACCGACAAAGGAATCGACGGAATTCAGAAGAAGTATGCCGGCAAGGACCGGCTTACTACGTCAATCGATGTACGCTCACTCGATTACAACGCCGGCACGAACACTTTAAAGCCAACTCTCGATATCCAGGCCGGTCCTAAGATCGAGATTAAAGCACTGGAGGCAAAGCTCTCAAAAAGCAAGATCAGGAAGTATGTTCCGGTGTATCAGGAAGGTTCAGTGGACCGCGACCTGCTCACGGAAGGGGCGCGGAATATCCACGACTACTTTCAATCGAAGGGCTACCCCGACGTCGATGTGACGTTCAATTCCGAACCGGCAAAAGACGATCGCCAAGTGATCAACTACTACATCAGTACCGGTCCGCGGCGCAGGCTGGTCAACATCGACATTGACGGAAACTTTTACTTCTTACGCGAGACGCTTGAAGAACGAATGTTTTTGAAGACGAAAACGATCTTGATGCGTTATGGGCGCTACAGCGAGACTTTCCGCGATCAGGACGAGAGGGCTATCGAGGACCTCTACCGGTCGAACGGGTTTCAGGATGTAAAGGTGACATCCGTCGTCGAAACGAACTACAAGGGGAAGGAGAAAGACCTGTCTGTCCGGTTCACTGTGAAGCCGGGCGTGCAATGGACGGTTGCGAAACTCGAGATAAAAGGGAATGCCCGCCACGACCTGAAAGCTCTGAAGCCCACGCTGACCTCAGCGGTGGGCCAGCCGTATGCCGACGTGAATATCGCGACCGACCGCAACCTGATTTTGCAGGACTATTACTCGGACGGTTTCCCGAATACCGGTTTTCGTTACACCACCGAACCAGGATCTGAGCCACACACTGTCAACCTGATCTACACCGTTCGCGAGGGGCCGCAGGAATTTGTAAAACAGGTGATCGTTTCCGGTCTCTACCGCACCAGGCGCGATCTGGTTCAAAGCCGCATTAATATTCAGCCGGGCGAACCAGTTTCGATGTTGAAAATTAGCGAAATCTCGAGGGACTTAAGTAACCTCGGAGTTTTTGCCAACGTTAGTTCGGCGGTACAAGATTCCAGCGGGACTACTCACTACAAAAATGTTCTATACGATCTCGACGAGGCCGCGCGTTATACGTTCAACGTCGGCTTCGGCTTACAGGTGGGAATATTCGGCACCACCACGAATAATCTGTCGAACGCGGGCGGTTCCAGCGGTGTGTCTCCAATTGTCGCCTTCGACGTTAACCGGCTAAATTTTCGCGGACGCGGTCAAACGCTGGGGCTGCAGACGCGCTATTCCAACATCGAACAACGCTACGGGCTGAACTATATCGTCCCGCGATTTCTCGGTTCATCCGACCGCAACGTAACCTTCTCTCTGCTCTACAATGCGACGCGCGATGTTCAGACGTTTTCATCCCGCAGGCTGGAAGCGTCTGTGGCTACATCACAGCGGTTGAACCGGGCTTCCACGCTGGTAGCGCGGTTTGCTTACCGGCGTGTCAGCACCGGCAGTATCGTCATTCCGTCGCTCCTGATTCCTGCGCTGCTCCAGCCGGTCCGCATTGGCATTTTGTCGGCGAGCTATATTCAAGATCACCGCGATAACCCTGCTGACGCGCATCACGGCTTCTGGAACACAGTCGACACGGGAATCGCCGGCAACTTTTTTGGCTCGCAGCGGACGTTTTATCGCGTGCTCGCACGCAACGCCACTTACACGCAGCTCTCCCGGAACCTGGTGCTGGCCCGCCAGACGCAATTCGGCGCAGTCGTCCCATTTAATATCGGACAAGGCATTTCAAAATCCCAATACGTTCCGCTGCCGGAACGCTTCTTCGGAGGAGGCGGCACGTCGATGCGCGGCTTCGGTTACAACCAGGCAGGTCCGCGCGATGTCGGCACCGCCAATCAGCAGCCGGGCGTTCCGACGACTACTCCAACCGGTTTCCCCATCGGGGGCAACGGGCTACTCTTCAACAATATCGAGTTACGCTTTCCTCTGTTGGGTCCTAATATAACCGGGGTTGCCTTTCACGATCTGGGCAACATCTACACCGATGTCTCGGACATATCCTTCCGGTATAAGCAGCGCAGCAATCAGGATTTCAATTACGCGCTTCAAGCCGTAGGTTTCGGGATTCGCTATAAGACGCCGGTTGGGCCGGTAAGAGTGGATCTGGCGTACGCATTGAACCCTACTTCGTATCAGGGGTTCAGCCGCAACGAAACCCTCCAGGATCTGCTGACTTGCTCACCTTCGCAGATTGGAGTTACGCCGCGCTGCTCTGCTAGTCCGCAAACGCTGAGCCACTTCACCTTCTTCTTCTCTATAGGACAGGCATTTTGAGATTTTGGCGGATTGCTTTCATTCCGCTCTGGCTTGCGGTGTCACCGGTTCCGGGCGTAATTATCGATCAGATAGCGGTCCGGGTCGACAACTCGATCATCAAGGATAGCGACATCAGCCGGAATCTCCGCGTGACCGACTTTCTAAACAAAGATACCTTGCGGTTGAACGAAGCAGCCCGGAAGAAAGCCGTGCAGCGGCTGATCGATCAAGTTTTTATCCGGGAAGAGATCCGCATCGGCGATTACCCCGCCGCGGAGTGGTCGGCGGCCGATGAGCAGTTGGCGAAATTTAAAAAGGCTCGTTTCGCGAACGCCGCGGCTTTCGATAGGAAGCTGTCGCAGTACGGTATTAACGAGCCGGACCTGCGATTTGAATTTCAGTGGCAGCTTACAGTTTTGCGCTTTATCGACGCTCGCTTTCGCCCCGCTGTTCTGGTTAACGATAGCGAGATCGAGAAGTACTACCGGGAGCATAAAGCGCAGTTGCGCCGAAAGAACGTTTCCATCCCGGTACTGGACGATGCAAGCGACCAGATTAGGGAAACCATCACCGGTGAAAAGGTGAACGATCTTTTTTTTTCCTGGCTGGATGAGAAGCGGAAGACCAACAAAGTGGTTTTCTATGAGGAGGATTTGCGGTGACCCATCGCAAGAAACTGCTGCTGCGCATTGCGGCCATAATGGCCGGCGCACTATTACTGCTGGTGCTTGTGTCCATCCTAATTCTGCAGTCTTCGTGGTTTGCGGGGTTTGTTCGCGAGAAGATTATCGCCACAGTAGAGGAATCGACGGGCGGCAGAGTAGAACTGCAAGCCTTCGAATTCGACTGGACCCACCTGACCGCGCGGCTAAAGGGTTTCGTTCTGCACGGAACCGAACCGGCGGGCGAAACGCCTTTGGCGCAGGTCAAGCTGCTCGAGGTCCGGCTAAAACTGCTGTCGGGCTTGAAGAAGGTTGTCGATATTCAGTACCTGGGCATCGATACTCCGCAAATTAACTTCATCGTCTTTGCGGATGGCAAGACCAATGTTCCTGAGCCCAAGGTGAAGAAGCCATCTTCTCCCAGCAGTAGCTCCGGACTGGAAACTGTGGTGAATCTCGCGGTGGGCAAATTTCTGATCGATCACGGCTCGCTGCATTACTCGCAACGCAAGGTGGACTTCGCAGCTCAGGGCGAGCACTTGCGCCTATTGCTCGAGTACAGCCTGGCGAAACCCAGTTATGAGGGGAAACTCTCCATTGATCCTCTGGTGGTGAGGTCCGGTCCGAACAAACCGCTGGAGGCGAGTGTCAATGTGCCGCTCTCCATCGAGACCGATGCCGTCCGTATTACAGATGCGAAGATTGCCACACCTCTGTCGCAAATACTACTGAATGCCTCTTTAGAGAACCTCAAGAACCCAGCGATTTCGGCCAAACTAAATGCGAACATTTCGCTTCCCGAGATGCAGACGAGTTTTGCTCTACCGCTGGATACCACTTCGCCGCGATCTCCCAAGACGTTGACTCTTGCGGCTTCGGTTCAGACCTCGGGTGACAACGTAATTCAAGTTAACAATGCCGATCTGGCTTTGGGAGCGACTACTGTTCATGCTTCAGGCACAATGAATCCCGCTGATAATTCGCAGGTGGATTTCAGGTCGAATTTTGCTTTGCCTCAGTTGGCGTCACTGTTCAAGGCTAAAGACGTGAAGGTCACCGGAGCACTGCATGCCAACGGCGCCGCGCGCTTCGACCGCCAGAAGAATTATATTGTCAACGGAAGATTAAACAGCGAGAATGTTTCTGTCGAAAGCGGAACGACCCGGTTGCGGAATGTTTCGCTGGTTTCACCGTTCCATGCAGACCCATTTCTAATCAGCCTGGATGGGCTGAAGTTGAACGCGCTCGGCGGTTCGCTCGCCGCCAAATTGTTTATCGAGAAAATGGAGCGCCTGAGTCTCGAGACCGGGCTGCGCGGATTTTATATTCCTGGCGTTGTGGCTGCGGTTACTGGCAAGAACCTCGATTACAGCGGGACAATCAACGGCACGCTTCGCGCACAGGGTGATTTGAAGGCCAAGGGCGTCACAGGATTCAGCGGACAGGCGAATCTATCCATTGTGCCGGGGAATCGGGGCGTTCCCTTAAGCGGCCGCCTCACCGCGCGATTTGATGGCGCCCGCAACCAGCTCGACCTCGGAAAATCATACGTGGCAATGCCGCACACGCGGCTCGATCTCTCAGGCGCGCTGAACAGGCAGATCGATGTAAATCTGCTTTCCCGGAACTTGAACGATTTTCTTCCCGCCGCGAATTTTGGCGCCGCTAAGCCGCAGACTTCGCTGCCGGTAACTCTGACGGGCAGGGGCACGGCTGCATTGCAAGCTCAAATTAAAGGCGATCTTTCGGCCCCGCGCATTCAGAGCCATCTGGCAGTGAACAATTTTGCGGCGGAAGGCCGTGCTTTCAACCGCCTGGCATTAGACCTGAAAGCCTCGCCCTCCGGCGCAAGCGTGACGAATGGCGCGCTAACTCGCCGCGGACTGCAGACGGCTTTCGATGCCTCCATCGGCCTTCGCAAGTGGAGCCCCATTCCGCGGTCGCCGCTTAGCGCGAACGTGACTATCCGCGACGGAAATATTGCCGACCTGCTCAGCCTTGCCGGCGACAGTTCGGTTCCGGCGACCGGGCAGCTTGCCGGCGACATTCACGTAAACGGCACTTATGGAAATCCTCTGGGCAGCGCGAAGGTGCAGATTACCGATGCCACCGCCTACGACCAAGCCATCGATCACGTTTACTTGAATGTCGATCTGGTAGACCGGCTGATAAAACTGACCAACTTCGAAGTGGCCGCGGCCGGGGCGCAATTGAATGCGGATGGCACTTTCCGTCATCCGGGCGATAGTTTTTCAACGGGTCACCTGGATGCGCACGTTCGCAGCACCGATCTGCAGCTCGCTAATATCCGTCCGCTGCAAGAGAAGTCTCCCGGTGTTGGCGGTCTGGTAAACCTGGCCGCCGATATTGCTGGCGACCTGCGGAACGCGGGGGAACAGAGCCAATTCGCTCTCTCGAATGTGAAGGCGGATCTCAACGCGCATGGTCTTAAAGTCCGGAACCAGGATGCCGGTGATCTTACTGCTAGAGCCCGAACGCAAGGCCAGCAGGTGGCTTACAACGTGACCTCCGGTCTGGCGGGATCGAATATTAAAGTGAACGGCACGACGGGGTTGACCGCTTCGTATCCGACGAAGGCGGATGCCCGGATTAGTGATCTGTCCATCCGGAAGGTTCTGCTGTTGGCGGGGCAGGGAAGCGTTCCCGCCACGGGAACTCTGTCTGCCGACGCGCATGTCTCAGGCACTCTTGACAAACCCGACGCGCTGCTCAACTTCGCTTTCAAAGACGGTGAGGTGTATCAAGAAAGGATCGATAGCCTCGGCGGCCGAGTTCAGTACACTGATCGTGCTGTGGAGATTCCCTCGCTGGCTTTGAATGTTCCAGCGGGCAGCGTGAATCTGCACGGCGCGTTTACGCACCCTCCCGGCAACTTCAATAGAGGCGATCTCAAACTGATGTTAGACAGCAGCGACATTCAGGTAGCGAAGATCGAACACGCAACCGCAGCAAAGCCTGGAATTGCCGGTGTCATTAAGCTGGCAGCCGATGTTGCGGCGCGGGTTCAGGATCGAAAGGGAGCTCCTGCTCTGGTCTTCTCGCGCCTGAATTCGGAGATCTCGGCCAAAAGTCTCCGGGTGGGAAGCCAGCAGCTTGGGCAGCTGTTGCTCAATACGAAAACGAAGGGCCAGAGTGTCGATTTCCGCCTCGATTCCAATCTGGCAAAAAGTGCGATTCATGCGGCAGGCTCCTCGGAACTGACAGGGAATTACCGGACTCGCGCTTCGCTTACCTTCGCCAACATACGATATGTAAACATCGCGCCGTTTCTATCCACCGATAATGTCCGGCAGCCTCGTGTGGATGCGCTTGTGGAGGGCAAGGCAACCGTTAATGGACCTGTGCTGAACATCGACGATCTGGCGGCGCGTCTTCAACTCGACACGCTGGAACTGCGAACTGTGCCGAGGGCGTCGCCCACCGGTGCCCCGCCGAATCGCACGGTCGCATTCAAGAATCAAGGTCCGGTGGTAATTGCGCTGAATAAGTCAGTGGTAAACATCGATCATTTCGATATCGAAGGGCCCAAGACATCGCTGAAAGCGTCCGGCGCTGTCAATTTGAAGAAGAACCGGTCTCCCATCGCGCTCAACATCGACGGCAATGCGGATCTGGGAATCCTGCAAGACACCAACCGCGACTTCTACTCTTCGGGACTGCTGGCGTTAAACGCTTCGGTGCGAGGCAGTCTCGCTCAGCCGCTGCTGAATGGAAAGATCGAGCTGAAGAACGCGAATGTTAATTATGCTCAGTCGCCTAACGGTCTGTCGAACGCGAACGGCGTCATTCTGCTGAACGGAACCAGCGCCTCCATTCAAAAATTGACTGGGGAAAGCGGCGGCGGCCGGGTCGCCCTCTCGGGTTTCGCTGGCTATAACAGCAATGCGGCTACCTTCAATTTACAAGCGAAAGCCAATAAAGTCCGTGTACGCGTCTCGGGCGTTAGTGTTACGTCCGATGCAGATATCTCGCTTACTGGAAACTCCAAGCGTTCCCTGGCGAGCGGTGAGATCACGCTCCACAAAATTTCGTATGGCAGTTCGAGCGATGCCGGATCGTTTCTGACTCGCGCCGGTACGCCTCCTTCCACGCCTTCCTCACCTTCGCCTCTGCTGGCCGGCATGCGGCTAGACGTGCGCATTGTTACCGCCCCTGATCTGCGCGTAGTCACCACTTACGCTGACCGGTTAGGAATTGAAGCCAATCTGGCGGTCCGCGGCACCGCCGCGTCGCCCGGAGTGCTGGGCAACGTTTCCATCACGGACGGCGAGCTTGTGTTCTTCGGGAACAAGTACACGGTAAATACGGGTACCGTGAATTTCTACAATGCGAACACGATTCAACCTATCGTTAATTTCTCGCTACAGACTGTCGCGCAGAATGTCAACGTAGTTTTAGGGGTGACCGGGCCGGTGGATAACTTAGCTCTCAGCTACCGTTCCGATCCGCCGCTTACGTTCCAGCAGATCGTTCAATTGCTCGCCACCAACACGACTCCAAACGATCCAACTATTGCTGCCCGTCAACCTGCTCCGGCGCAGCAGTCGCTGGCGCAGATGGGTTCTTCCGCTATTCTGGGCCAAGCTGTCGCCAATCCCCTAGCGAGCCGCGTGCAACGGGTATTCGGCTTGAGCGCTTTCAAGATCGACCCCTCTGTTGCTGGAGCGAATGGCCAGCCGACCGCCAAGCTAACTCTGGAGCAGAAGATTGCCAGTGCTGTAACGTTTACTTATATAACTGACGTCACGCAGACGAACTCGCAAATCATTAAAGTGGAATGGGCGTTGACGCCGAAGCTGTCCGCCGTTGGACTGCGTGACTATAACGGCAACGTGAGCATCCAATTCTTCTATAAGTTCAAAGTGCAGTAGGGAGTTCCCCTTCCAACTTATGAACTTCGTTATCTTCGGCCTTTCTATCAGCTCGGCCTGGGGCAATGGGCATGCCACGCTACTGCGCGGTTTGTTCCGGGTGTTGCATGCCCGGGGACACGAGATCCATTTCTTCGAGAAAGACGTTCCTTACTATGCGGCGCACCGCGATGCCGAGGTTCTGCCGTATGCGCATTTGCACTTCTATCAGGATTGGAATCAGGCCATAGGGGAGATCCGCCGGAGTATCGGCAAAGCAGATGTTGGAGTGGTGACATCGTACTGTCCCGACGGCGCTGCGGCTTGCCGCCTGATTCTTGATTCGCACCTTCCTCGCAGCGTGTTCTACGACCTGGACACGCCGGTCACGCTGGAAAGATTAGCTCGCGGGAAAAAAATCGATTACCTTCCGGAAGCAGGACTTGCGGAGTTCGATCTCGTGCTTAGTTACACCGGCGGCCGGACGCTTGATGGTCTACGGGAACAGTTAGGCGCCCGTAATGCTGCACCGCTTTACGGGTGGGTAGATCCGGCGATTCATTTCCGGCAGCCTGTAGATAAGGAGTTTGCGGCCGATCTCGCTTACTTAGGCACCTATGCAGCGGACCGCCAACCAGCTCTGGAAGAGTTGCTGATCGCGCCGGCTCATGACTTAGCTGATTGTCAATTTGTGGTTGCCGGAGCGTTGTATCCTGATCGCGCTTCCTGGCCGCGCAACATAAGAACCTTCGAACATATTGCTCCTCCCGATCATGGCCGCTTCTATTCGTCTACGCCATTAATGCTAAATGTGACGCGCGCGTCGATGGCGCAAAACGGCTATTGTCCATCCGGACGCATATTTGAATCGGCCGCCTGCGGAACGGCGGTTTTGAGCGACTGGTGGGAAGGTCTCGACACATTCTTTAAGGCCGGCGAAGAAATCCTGGTAGCGGAATCTAAGGATCAGGTGATCGAAGCTCTGTCTCGCGATCCTGCAGAGTTGAAAGCCATCGGAGCGCGAGCCCGCGAACGAGCATTGGATTGCCATACCGCCGATATTCGAGCGCAGCGATTGATTTCTCTTATAGAAGCGCCGTCTTCCGCCAGCGGGAAAACTGCCGCGGCTGCGCGGGCCTGAGATGTGGGGTATCGTTCCCGCTGCCGGCATGGGTACCCGGATTCAACCGCTAGCCTTTTCAAAAGAGTTGCTGCCAGTGGGAAGTTACACGAGCAATGGCCAGGAACGCCCCCGCGCAGTAAGTGAATATCTAGTGGAGCGCATGGTTAATGGCGGAGTAGACAAAATCTGCTTTGTTATTTCGCCTGGCAAGTCAGACATATTAGATTACTTCGGCAGCCAAGCTTTTGCTGCGCGTATCTTCTACGCCGTGCAGCCTCGTCCGGCTGGTCTTTGTGATGCTATTTTCCAGGCTCTCCCGCTGATTCAGCCCGAAGAAGAGGTTTGCATCGGCTTGCCGGATACTATCTGGTTTCCGGAAGAGGCGCTTGCGGAATTGCCCCCGGACCACCTTTCCTTTCTGCTGTTTCCGGTGGAGCATCCTGAGCGGTTCGATGCCGTTTTGACTGGAGACGATGGACAGGTAGAGCAGGTGCAAGTTAAGAATGAGAATGCTGCCACGAACTGGATCTGGGGCGCCTTAAAGATGCCAGGTTCGATACTGCGCGAGCTTCATGCGCTGTGGTTGACCCGGAAAGACGAATACCTGGGGACGCTCGTGAATGCCTATCTGAGCGAAGGAGGTAAGGCGTACGGAATAAAAGCCGGGAAGTCATACGTCGATGTGGGAACGCTAAATGGGTACCGCGAAGCTCTCCGGATGCTGGACGAAAATAGCGCGGGCAAATCTGCTTACTGATTCGTCTTCCCAGGTGCGCGCGGCCAGCCGCCTCTAGAATTCGCGGGAGGCGCGGGATCGGCGCTCCCGGCAGCCGGATCGACGCCCATGCTGTTAACTTTCGGTCCGGAAGTCTCATTCACGGCACGACTGCGTCGTTCGGTGCGGTTCGGGTCGTCGACCAGGACGGAACGGTTCACTGGAGGTGCAGAAGGACGATCCACTTTCGTTATCGAAGTGGGCTCGATAATTGCCCGGTTACTGTTTCCGCCTGCCATGAAAACACGGCGCGACTCGATTTCCGCTCCGTGATAGCGCAGGCTGGCTGCTTCCGACATTCCAATTTGAAGTTTGCCAATATCCGAAGGGGTCATGCCCTCGGGCAGGTAAAAGTAGAGGGCGTAACGTTGCCGCAGTCTCGACAGAGTGTCCTCCAGCGCGGCAGCGTCTTGAACCTGCATGGTGTCTCCTCCGGAATCGTGCGCAATTGTGTCCGTCCCGGCGGAATGGGACCGGTCTCCCATGGGATAACCGCCGCCTCCACCGCGACCCGGAAAGCCGATGGGACCCCCGCCTCCTGGCCAACCACCTCCTCCCGGCCACCCAGTTCCCGTTCCGCCGCCGCCCGATCCCCAGGGGCCGCGCCGTCTACCTCGACCGCCGCCGGGCATGCCACCACCAGGCATTCCGTAAGAACTAGTCTCCTCGTAAGGCGCTTGCAGGAAGCTGAGAATTGCTCCGGCATTTCGTAAAGCCGACTCGACACGGCCTTCGTCGGCGTCGTCCTGAGTCTGATCGTCTGTAAGGATGACAATCGCGTGCCGGGCATCGGGCCGGGCTTCTTTTTCCACATAGCGAGCAGCCGAGAGCAATGCCGAGGTGATTCTTGTCCCACCATTGAAGCTCTCAGCACGCAGCAGGCGGTCGAGCGCATGGGTGACTTCACCGCGATCGCCTCGGAACGGGAGCCGCACTCTGGTGCGCGAATCGAAAACCATAATCGCCACGCGATCGTTATCACCTAAGACCTGAAGCGCTTGTTCGGCCGCAGTCGCGATCCGCTCCACATGCGGCTCCATGCTTCCGCTGACGTCGAGCAGTAGAAGGATGTCGATGGGAGTACTCTCGTTGGCGAAATTGCGGATTGCCACCTCTTTGCCGTCCAAACGAAGAACGAAATCTCTGGCCATGAGTCCGGTCACAGTGTGTCCGTAGCGATCGACCACCCGCGCATCGACTCGAGACAACGCGACTTCGCTGCGAAACACCGGATCGTCGGCCGCAACGGCAGCGACAGCCAAGGTGACAAGAACAATCGGTAGACGCCGGAAAGTACTAGGCATGAGTAACAGGTTCTCCGCAGCTAGATACTGTTAGTACGCTTCGGGTGGCAGTTGCGTTTCGCTTACCGGGCAGCTAATCCGAAACCTGAAAATGAATGGTACGAGCGCTCATCGAGCCTTGGCGATCTACCTCCACGTAGATACTCCAGTCACCGGCCTCATGAAAGGATGGCTTGGCGATGTAAGTTCCTGCCTCGACCTCAGTAGCAGGAAAGACCTGAACAGCCCGGCCCTCTGAATCCGCTATTTGCAGTGTCACCTTGGCATGAACCAGCGGCTTGCGAAGTGCGTCCTTAACCAGGATTTGGAACGGTATCGGCGGGCCTGTCTGAAGGGTGGCAGTGGGCTCGAAACGGATACCGTAGTTTCCTTCAATACCCTGGGCTGCTGCCGCACAGCATGTACATAGACCAAACCAGGCGAAAAACCGGACAAACACTCTCACGTTCCTTATCTTAGTCGATTTGTTGACGCCGGAATCTGGTTACGCTCCTTCGTCGAGCCGGAGAGACAGGCACTTAGCTGCGCCACCTGCGCGCATGAATTCGCTCAATGGAGACTTGACGGTTTGAAATCCCGCCGCAGAGAGGCGGCTCTCGAGATCTCGGCTGAAGCTATTGGCGATTACCATGTTTTGGATGTTCACGGCATTGCAGGCAAAACGCGCAGCGTCGGCGCGATCCACGGGGAGGCGCTTGCCCTCAGGCACCCGTCTTTCGATGGCGTTGCGGCTCGCCTCGTCGAAGGCTTCCGGAAAGTAGAGCAGATAGCCATCGTTCAGGGGACAGAAGCAGGTGTCGAGATGGTAGAAGCTGGGATTTTGCAGACGTAAGGCCTGAACCTCGACGTCGAGCAGGCGTTCTACCGGTTCGATTGCCTCGTAGTTTGAGCGCATGCCGTAGCCGAGCCAGAGCAGTTGCCGGGAGCGGTCGAACAGCGCATCGCCGGCGCCTTCGAAAAGAGCCGGCGGCGGGAGTTGGTGCGCTTCAAATCCATGACTCTCGAACCAGGCTGCAAAACGCGGAGACTCCCCCTGGCGCTCTGGAAAACGGAAGCTGCTGACGATTGCTTTACCGCCATACACTAAGCCGGCATTGGCTGTAAAAACCAGATCAGGCAAGCCGTCGACCGCAGGCATGGAAATGATTTCGGCGGAATCGCTAAGCAAGCCGTACAATGCCGACCACTGCTCGATGGCGAGGGAACGGTCAGCCGCATGGACCTGACCTTCCATCCAGGGATTGATGACGTAAGCCACCTCGAAGAACTCGGGCGGGCACATTAAAAAGCGCAAAGGCGCCATAGAGAATTGATTGTGTCCTCAACCGTAAGGGTACCGACTGCGATCTGCTGGAAGCGCGGCGTTTTGCATACTGGTAATAGCCCGTAGTAGTGGGCGAGCCGGTAGATCCCATGAAAATCATCGTTTCTGTGAAGCAGGTCCCTTCACGCGATTCGGCCTTGCAGCCTGCCAGCGGCGGAGAGTGGCTCAACGAGTCGCAGCTCTCTTTCGAGATGAACGAGCCGGATGCGTATGCGCTGGAAGAAGCGCTGCAACTAAGAGAGAAGCTGGGCGGGGAAGTGGTGGTGCTTACGGCAGGGCCCGACGGCGCCAGCCAGACAATTCGCGAAGCTCTCGCAAAAGGAGCCGATCGGGCGATTCATGTGCAGACAGCTTTCGAGGGTTTCGCTCCCGATCCTCTAACTACGGCTAAGCTGCTGGCGAAAGCCATAGAAGGCGAGAAGCCGGAGTTTGTTCTGACAGGGCTGCAGTCCGACGATCTGGGTTATGGCCAGACCGGGGTGATCATGGCGGAATTGCTGGGTTTCGCGCACGCCACAATTGTTATGGACGTGGAACCCAAAGAGGGCGAAGTAAGAGTCAAGCGCGAGCTCGAAGACGGCTGGTATCAATACGTTACGCTACCGCTGCCGGTTGTTTTGACGGTGCAGTCCGGAATTAAGAAGCTTCGTTATGCAACCTTGATGGGAATAAAAAAAGCCAAGAGCAAAGAGGTAAAAGCGCTGCAAGCAACCAGCCTGGGATATGGAGGGGAGGCAGTGCTTCAAACTCGAAATCTCCAGGTGCCGGGCCGGAGTAAGCAGATCCAGATGCTGAATGGAGACGCCAAGCAGGTTGCGCAGGAACTGGTAGAGAAGCTGAAATTCGAGGCCCGCGTTCTATGAGTGTCCTGGTAGTGCTGGAGCAGCGTGACGCCAAGTGGAATCGGCTTTCGTTTGAAGCGCTCGCCGCTGGAAAGAAGCTTGCGGAAATGTCAGACAGCAGCGTGGCGGCCGTCGTAATGGGCAGCGCAGTGGAGAACGCAGTTAAAGAAGCGGCAAGTTATCCGTTAGAGAAAATTTGGGTTCTTGACGATCCGGCGCTTGGCCAATACACGGCGGAAGGGTACACGTTAGCGCTCGAGCAGCTGATTGCAACCGCGAAACCGGGCACAGTGGTCTTTCCACATACGTACCAGGTCCGCGATTATGCGGCTAAGCTGGCGGCGCGCCTGGGCCAACCTTTGATTAGCGACGTAATTGACATTAAGAAGAATGGCGAGACTTCGTTTGTACGCCAATTCTTCCAGGGAAAATTAAACGCAGACGTCCTTGCGAATGAAGCGCTGCAGTTTGTTTCTATCCAGGCGGGCGCTTTCCGGGCCCTCGATCCCATCGCGGGTGAGCAGACTCCCGTAGAAGTCTTTCCGGTCAAGCTGGATCAAGCGGCGATCCGCAGCAAGCCGGAACCGCCCTTCCAGGAAACGCAGCGGTCTGTCGATTTAGGAGCCGCGGATCTGATTGTTTCGGTGGGACGCGGGATTAGGGAAAAAGAGAATTTGCAAATAGCGGAGGAGTTAGCCGAAGCGCTAGGAGCGGAACTGGCGGCATCGCGGCCGATCTGCGATAACGGCTGGCTGCCGATGGAGCGCCAGGTGGGCAGCTCTGGGCAGACCGTTTCGCCCAAGGTCTACTTCGCGCTGGGAATCTCGGGGGCGATACAGCATCTGGTCGGCATGAAAGGGTCGAAGGTAATCGTCGCGATCAATAAAGACGAGTCTGCGCCCATTTTCGAGACAGCCGACTATGGCATCGTGGCGGATCTGTTCGATGTAGTGCCGGCCATTACCGAAGCAGTCAGGAAAGCGAAGTCGTAATCGCGCATGACACATGCTTTGCCGCGTTGGCGGCGTATTGCTGTTCTTCTATCCATGCCGGTTGGGTTGCTTTGGCTTGCCGGCTGCAATAGGCCTGTAAGCAAAGATGTAGCCGCTACCGTCAATGGCCGGTCGATCACGTACTCGGAACTGGACCGCGCGATCTCGGCGCAGTTTCAGAACGTGAACGACAAGGCAAATCCAGAGGGGACGATTCAGTTGCGACTGGAGGCCTTGCGCGCGCTGATCGATAACGAGATTCTGATGCAGCGGGCCGAAAAAGCTGGATTGCTGGCATCAGATGCCGATGTGGATGGCCGCCTGAATGAATTGAAGGCTCCCCACACGCAAGAGGAGTTCAAGCGACTGCTGGACCAGAAAAAAATGTCCATGGCCGATTTGCGGACTCAGATCCGGCGTGAGATCAGTATTCAGAAGCTGATGAACAAAGAGATTGGTTCCCACATCTCTATCTCCGATGCGGATGTGACGGCATTCTATAACGCGAACAAGGCAAGTTTCAACCTGGCGGAGAGCAAAGTGCGGCTGGCGCAAATTCTCGTCACGCCGACCCCGAACCCAAGCGTAAACAATCTGAAGAACAATAAAGCGCAGAATGAAAGCCAGGCGAAAAACAAAATTCAGATGCTGCAGCTGCGGTTGAAACAGGGCGAAGATTTCGGCGCGCTTGCGCAGCAGTATTCCGAGGACACAGAGACTGCGCCCAGCGGCGGCGACTTGGGTTTTGTTCCGGAATCGACGCTGAGCCGCGCCAATTCCGAGTTGCGGAAGCTAATCGTGGATATGACTCCCGGCCAAGTTTCCCAACCCGTCCACACGGCGGAAGGATACCGGCTTATTAAGGTGATCGCGCGCGTACCGGCCGGCCAGAGAGAACTTAGCGATCCAAGAGTGCAGGAAGAGATCCGGCAGGGTCTATTCCAGGGCAAGGAGCAGGTGCTGCGTTCAGCTTTCTACGAGGTTGCCAGAAGCGAAGCCAAGGTGGTGAACTACTACGCACAATCGGTATTGAAGAGCCGCGACAAGCGGTAGCTCACTTCTGCGGCTTGGCCTTGTGGACCTGCTCCATGTATTCGCGCACATACTCCCGGTAGCGGGCGGGAACTTCGTTACGATTGATCTCTCCGCTGGAATCGGAGTGGCGGCTCAGCCGGTTTGAATACTCCGTCTTCAATTGCTGGTTGCCGGAGGGAGTCTCCACGCTCATATCCCCGGTCAATTCGGCAGATCGCTTGCCGAGGACTTCCGCTAACTTGCCCATGGCTTTTTGTTGTTCGGCATCGCGAAGCTGTTTGTCGCCGTCCTGCTGGCCAACACCCGATTGCGAATCGGATCCCTTTTGCTGGGAATTGCTGCTGCTCTGGCCCTGTGCCCCACCCGGCTTTTCGGCGGTTTGCCCGTCGCCTTGGCCGCCGCTGCTTGCTTCTGACTTCCCGTTTTCCTGGCTGGCGCTGCCTTGCTGGGCGGCGCTCTGTTCGCCCGCTTTGGCGGATTGTTGACCCTGCTGCCCGGCTGGCTTTGACGGATCGCCCGCATTAGCCGATTTCTGACCCGCGCTTTGCGGATTGAGCTTCGCCATCATGCTGGAGAGCGTGTCTTTCATGCGGCTCATCAGGCTGGACGATCCGGCAAGGCTGGGTTTTGAGGCCGCGTCCTCGCTCTTTGCGGATGCTCCGGATTGTTCGTTAGCGTTTGGTTGGTTGGCCTTTGAAGCGCCAGATTCACCAGGTTGGGAGGCTTGCTGGGAGGCGGATTGAGCCGGGTCGTCGCCATTCGACGCGCCCGCTGCTCTCTGATCTCCCATCTCGGGCTTGCCTTCTTCGTTCCTGCTGCCAGGTTCTCCGTTCGAAGAAGCTGGCGCTCTTGTTTCGAGGGGGGGAGGAACCGGATCGGCCGCCTGCTCCGCCCTGTTTTCTTTCTGCTGCTCTCCAGTAGCATTCGAGGCGGCTTTATCGCGAGCCTTTTGGCGCGCGGAGTCGATCGAATCTGTCTCCTTCGTGCCCAGAGCCTCTTCGATGCGCTGGAGGATCGGCGGAAGGGCCAGGGTAATCAGCGGTGGGCGGAGGCTAAGCGTACGGGTTACCAGATAACGCGCGGAAAAGCATCCGGCTGCGATCAGAAGAAGCAATCCGGAGATGGCCCACCAGCGCTGACCCCGGAAGGGGAAAACCAGCTTCGGTGCAACGGTACTAGCGAGAGCGGCTGCCTGCTGTACCGGATAATGACGCCACGCGCCCTCCTGCCTATCCGGGCTGTGGAGAAGAAAGTGCGCAGTGGATATGGTGTCGTTCAGGGCGAGTTTGCTGTCGACGATCTGGGCGATCGCCGAAGAAGTTCTGGCCCCCTGCCGTACTCGAAAGACCCACGCAAGCAGCAGACCGAGCACCAGTAAAACAATTGCAGGCGTTGGAATGACGCCGGTGCCGAAAAGAATTACGAGGATAGCGCAGCAGAGAAGAGCGGCGGCGAAGAGTGCAAGCTGCTCGAGCGCGAGAACGGTAAGGCTGCGACGGCGTGCCGTTCCGATCAGGTTTTCAATCTGCGCGGCTTCGGAGATGGGAGGGGCGGGAGCCGACGGCATCGTTCCAGGTGGTTGAACGCTTCTATTTTGTCAAACTTGCAAATGGATACCTGCATGAGCAACGTTCCCCCTCGCTACCTAACCGATGCTTCTGGATTTCAGGGTTTTGCCGATCAGGTCTTGCTCCCTTCCAATGAGGAGGAAGTCCTTGCCGTTCTGGATAGAGCCAGCCGGGGGCGCACTGCCATAACAGTCGCGGGTGCGGGCACCGGACTGACCGGTGCGCGGGTGCCGCAAGGCGGGGCTGTCATCTCGCTGGAAAAACTACGCAAACTGGAGTGCGGTGATGGCAGCGCTCGCGTAGGACCGGCAGTCATGCTTCGCGAGATCCGGGATGCCGCTGCGAAATCACGCCAGTTCTTCGCGCCCGATCCGACTGAGACCACCGCGTGGATCGGAGGAGCGATTGCAACGAACGCCAGCGGCTCCCGCAGCTTTCGATACGGGAGCACGCGGCAGCATGTGCGGGCGTTGCGGGTCGCTCACATAGATGGCAGCGTGAAAGAATACCGGCGCGGGGATGCGATCAATTTTCCCGTGGAGACGATCCCTCGCCCGGATACGCGCAAGAACACCGCCGGCTACAGACTGGAGTCCGGCATGGATTGGGTCGATCTGTTCTGCGGCTCCGAAGGAACTCTGGGCGTCATTCTCGAGGCTGAGATCGGGTTGCTTCCTATGCCGCGCGATCTGTTTGCGGGCGTGATCTTTTTCCCGTCGGACGAACATGCGCTGGCGGCTGTCGATGAGTGGTGCGGCATTCCCGAACTCCGCATGCTGGAATACGTGGACCGTAATTCGTTGCATTTGCTGGTGAGCCGCTTCCCGGAGATTCCAGTCGAGGCTCTGGCCGCCTTACTAATTGAAGCCGACGGCGACGACCTTGATGTCTGGGAAGCGCGGCTCGGTTCCACCGGCGCTCTGAGCGATGCATCCTGGTTTGCCACCGCGGCCGGCGACCGGGATCGTTTCCGCGAATTCCGCCACTCGTTGCCGGAACTTGTGATCGAAACGGTGGTCCGGCGCGGCTTCCTGAAAATGGGAACGGATTACGCCGTTCCCCCAAGCCGGAACCGGGAAATGCTTGCTTTTTACCGCAGCCGCTTGGAGCGGGAACTACCCGGACTCTATTTGATTTACGGCCATATCGGGGACGCTCATGTGCATGTCAATATGCTGCCCGGGAGCGCGGCGGAAGCCGATGTGGCGAGTTCTTTGTTAGATGAGTTCGCGCGCCACGCCGTGGCTCTGGGTGGGACCTTATCCGCGGAGCATGGACTAGGCAAAAGGAAAGCTAAACTGTTGCCGCTGCAGTACGCCCCCGGGCACATTCGAGCGATGGCGGAGGTGAAGCGCCGGCTGGATCCGAATTGGCTGCTCGGACGTGGAACAATCTTTCCGGCATCGTTATATGATGGCTCCCGAGGAATACCTTCATGACGGCCACCGATGAGATGACGGAACCGAAGTCGATCTGCTGGAGAGCCGGTTAGCCGTTTGGAGGAGCGCCGTGCTCGCATTCCTCGAGACAGTGCGCCCGTCCTAATTGGGGAACGCGCTAGACGCCGGGTGACCAGGCGTTTGATGCCCTTCCTGATTGTGGTCTACCTGCTGGCTTATGTCGACCGCTCCAACGTGGGCATCGCAAAGCTGCAGATGCAGACCGATTTGGGTTTCACGGACGCCACCATCGGTTTCGGCGCCGGCATCTTCTTTATCGGATATTTCATTCTTGAAATCCCCGGAAGTCTGATTGTCGAACGGTACAGTGCACGCAAGTGGTTCGCCCGCATCATGATTTCGTGGGGTCTTGTGGCGGCCCTGACTGGTTTCGCCGCTACATCGGGACAATTCTATGCCGCGCGCTTTCTGTTGGGCGCTGCGGAAGCGGGTTTCTTTCCGGGGGTTATCGTTTATCTTTCGCACTGGTTCCGCTATGAAGACCGGACGCGCGCGAAATCCTGGTTTATGATCACGCAACCGTTGTCTGTTGTGGTCGGCCTCCCGGTTTCGCGATGGATCCTCGAGAATATACATTGGCAGGGACTGCCCGGGTGGCGCTGGGTGTTTTTCCTGGAGGGCGCGCCTTCGATTGCGCTGGGGATTTTTGCGCTCTTCTACTTGACTGATCGCGTGCATGAAGCGCGCTGGCTGCCCGAAGATGAAAAGCGCTGGTTGATGGCTGAGTTGAAGAACGAAGAGAACAAGAAAATCGCGGCGGGACGCGTTCACATCTTTGACGCATTTCGTTCCCCGCAAACAGTTCTGCTGAGCGCCATTTTGTTTCTGATCGTTACCGGGAACCAGGCGATTCTCTTCTTCCTTCCGTCGATCACAAATAACATGAAAGCGATGTCAGTTGCGTGGCGCACCGCCGTCACGGTGCTCCCCTACATCTTCAGTGTGGCGGGAATTCTGATCAACGGTTTTTCGTCCAATCGCACCGGGGAAAGGCGATGGCATATCGCTGTCCCTATCCTGATGACATCGGCGAGTCTTTCGTTCGCGATTCTGGCGGGCGACCATACCGCGTTCGTGATTGCCTTCTTCTGCCTGGCCGGTTTTTCCTTCCAGGCATTCCTTCCCGTGCTTTGGACGCTTCCGAGCGCCTTTCTTGGCAAGGCTGCGGCCGCAACCGCTATCGGAACCATCAACTCAGTGGGCAATCTCGGTGGATTCGCCGGGCCTTACTTATTCGGATATCTGAGGACCGCGACCGGCCGTTATGAAATGGGCCTATGGTTCCTGACCGGATGTATGCTCATCGCCGGCGTTCTTGCCACCCGCATCAGGGTTGGCGTTCCGGCAAAACACCATGAACAAAAAGCCTGAAGAGTTACGAAGTTTTCGATGGTTCGGCCCGGAGACCATGCGGGGTTTCAGCCATCGCTCCCGCATGAAGCAAGTGGGATACCGGCGCGAGGATTTTACCGGCAAACCTGTCATCGCGATCGTCAACACCTGGAGCGAGCTTAATCCCTGCCACTCGCATCTTCGCGAACGAGCAGAGGCTGTAAAGAAAGGTGTATGGCAGGCAGGAGGCTTTCCGGTGGAACTTCCTGCTTTCTCGATTACCGAAACCTACATGAAGCCGAGTCCCATGCTTTACCGGAATCTTCTGGCGATGGAGACCGAAGAGTATTTGCGCAGCCTTCCGGTAGACGGCGCGGTGCTGATGGGCGGCTGCGATAAGACCACGCCGGGCCTGCTGATGGGCGCTATCAGCATGAATCTGCCATGTATTTACCTGCCGGCGGGACCGATGTTGCGCGGCAATTGGAAAGGACAGCCGCTAGGAAGCGGGACCGACCTCTGGAAGTTCTGGACCGAGCGCTGCGCGGGCGCCATCACCGAGGAGGAATGGAATGAGATGGAAGGCGGGATCGCGCGGTCTCCCGGCTTTTGCATGACCATGGGTACCGCCTCCACCATGACCGCGCTAGCGGAGGCGCTCGGCCTGACGCTGCCGGGAGCATCTTCTATTCCGGCGCCGGATACCAATCACGTGCGCATGTCGATGGGCTGCGGGCGCCGCATCGTCGAGATGGTCTGGGAAGACTTGAAGCCTAAGTCGATTTTGACCGCAAACGCTTTCGAGAATGCAATCGCGGTGGATATGGCGATCGGCGGTTCGACCAACGCGATCATTCACCTGGTTGCACTGGCGCGGCGCTGCGGCCTGGCTCTGGGGTTGAACCGCTTCGATGAAATTTCCCGGCGCGTCCCGGTGCTGGCCAATATTCGTCCTTCCGGCAAATTTTTGATGGAGGATTTTTATTATGCCGGCGGCTTGGCCGCTCTTATGGGCGAGATGAAGGACCTGCTACATCTCGATTGCAAGACCGTCAACGGCCGCACGCTAGAGGAGAATCTAGCGCGCGCTTGCATACATGATCACGAAGTCATCCGGTCGCGAAGCAACCCGCTGGTTTCGAGTGGAGGCACGGCGATTCTTTACGGCAACCTTGCTCCGGATGGGGCCGTTATCAAGACTTCCGCGGCAGACACGCGCTTTCTAGAACACACCGGCCCAGCTCTCGTCTTTCTGAATTATTCCGAAATGGAAGCGAGAATCGATCGTGACGATCTGGAGGTAACCGAAGATTCGGTTCTGGTGCTGCAAAACGCAGGGCCATTGGGCGGTCCCGGCATGCCCGAGTGGGGCATGCTTCCTATTCCTCACAAGCTTTTATTGAAGGGCGTTCGCGATATCGTTCGCATTTCAGATGCACGGATGAGCGGTACGGCTTACGGGGCCTGCGTGCTTCACGTGTCTCCGGAGAGTTACGTTGGCGGCCCTCTCGCTTTAGTGCGGGATGGCGATCTGATCTCGCTGAGTGTTTCCCGCCGCGCGCTAAACGTTCTGATAACCGAAGATGAGTTTGCGCGACGCCGCGCGGGATGGATTGCTCCGGAACCGCAATACTTGCGGGGGTTTGGAGCGCTGTACAGCGAGCATGTTACGCAGGCTCACGAAGGCTGCGATTTCCGCTTTTTGGAGAGACCGGGTGAAACGCCGGAACCGGAAATTCATTAGTCGAACTAAAACTCACTCCCGAACCTTCTTCGCGGTACTGCCGGAGCAACTCGAGAAGTCGACATTTGGGACGGATGTCGGCTAAATTTTAGCTGGGGAACTTGAATTTAGCGCGCTGACTATCGAAGAGTACAAAGCTGTTGACGTTGAAGCGCAGCGCGTTAAACCGACAGACTACCAGGTCCCCTGCTGCTTCATGAATCAGCAGCGCTCGTAACGACTGAGTGCTGCTTCCGAATGCCCATGACCAAATCGCGCTAATCCGGCGCACTGAAACCAAGCGCCCTCCGGGTACCATAAAAGGTTCCATGTTGCGTTTTGAGACCGCGGGCGAGTCACATGGCGAATGTCTGGTCGCCCTGCTTACCGGCCTGCCTGCAGGCATTCCCATATCGATCGATGCAATGAACCGCGAGCTTTGGCGGAGGCAGCAGGGTTTCGGGCGCGGCGGCCGGATGAAGATCGAGACTGACCAGGTGCATATTGTCTCAGGTGTCCGCTTGTCGCAAACCATTGGTTCGCCGATAGCCATCCTGATCGAGAACAAAGATTGGAAGAACTGGACCGGTACGCTGCCGGTGGAGGCCAAAGACGCTGTCGCCGGCCAGGAGAAGCCGGTGTCACGGCCGCGTCCAGGTCATGCCGATCTGCCGGGTGCGCTGAAGTATGACTTCCCAGATGCGCGCTACATTCTGGAGCGAGCCAGTGCCCGTGAGACAGCGGCCCGGGTGGCGGTGGGGGCCTGCGCGAAAGCATTTCTGCAGCAGTTCGGCATTTATGTTCTGAGCCACGTCGTTGGTGTAGGTCCGGTGCGGCTGGAAAGACAAGCGGCTTGGGAAGAAATCGTCGCGCTTCACGATCGCGAAGAAGTTCTACTGGGCTGCGTAGATTCAGACGCCGAGGCTTGCATGAAGGAAGCGGTAGATCATGCTTATCGAACTGGTGACACGATCGGCGGCGTTTTCGAGGTGGTCGCGCACGGTATTCCACCGGGATTGGGTTCGCACATCGCCTGGGATACCCGTCTGGACGGCAAGCTGGCGGGCGCAATCGTTTCCATTCAAGCGGTGAAGGGCGCTGAGATCGGCGCTGCTGAAGCCGGGGCTCGCTCGTATGGCTCGGGTGTTCAGGACACGATCCACTACGACAAGCAGGAAAGCGCTTTCCACCGGGGATCTAACCGCGCGGGCGGATTGGAGGGCGGCATCACAAACGGGCAAGACGTGGTAGTTCGCGGCTTTTTGAAGCCCATCTCTACCTTGCGGCGTCCACTAGAGTCAGTAGATCTGCAAAACCGCGATTCGGCTCTGGCCGCATATGAACGCAGCGATGTGGCAGTTGTTCCCGCGGCGGGTGTAATCGGTGAAGCCATGGTCGCGCTGGTTCTAGCGGGTGCGTTCCTGGACAAGTTCGGCGGCGACTCGCTTCGCGAGACCAAACGCAACTACGGCAGTTATCTACAGCAGATAAAGGATTTTTGAAGCGCAGTATTGCGCGCTTGTGCTTAGGAAATGATTCTCAAGATATTGAAGTACGGTGAGCCGGTTCTAGAGCAGCCGTCTGAACCCGTCACACAGTTCGATCTGGAACTTCAGCAATTAGTTGACGATATGTTCGAGACCATGTATGCGGCGAAAGGCGTAGGGTTGGCCGCCCCACAGGTAGGTGTCAGCCGCCGTATCTCCGTTATCGATGTAAGCGTGGGCGAAGATCCGGAACAAAAAATCGCCATTATCAATCCCGAGGTTTTGTTTAAAGAGGGAAAGCAGGTGGGTGAGGAAGGTTGCCTGAGTATCCCAGGATTCCGGGAGCCCGTGGCCCGGTCGAACAAAGTCATCGTGCGCGCGCAGAATCTTCAGGGCGAGAGCGTTGAACTGAACGGTGAAGAGTTGCTGGCGCGGGCGTTTCTGCATGAGATCGATCATTTGAATGGCATCCTGTTCCTGAATCATCTGAGTGTCTTGAAACGCGACATCATCCGCCGCAAAATCAAGAAGCTGCAGAAAGCGGGAGAGTGGGAGTAAGCGGGTCTCGCCCGGCATGCGGATAGTGTTTTTGGGCACGCCTGAATTTGCAGTGCCGTCTCTCGAGGCGCTGGTCCGTTCTGGCCACAATGTTCCCGCGGTGTTCACGCAACCCGACCGGCCCAAGGGCCGGGGCAATCAGCTTGCTGAATCGCCCGTCAAAAATGCGGCTTCGGAACTTGGCCTGGCGGTTTCTCAGCCAGAGCGAGTGCGTAAACCGGAATCCGTCGAAGCGCTCCGCGTTTTGGCTCCGGATCTGATGGTAGTAGTGGGTTACGGACAAATCATTCCGCAGAACATCATTGATATCCCGCGTTACGGAATTCTGAATGTCCATGGTTCTCTGCTTCCGAAGTATCGTGGCGCTGCTCCCATTCAGTGGGCCATCGCTAATGGAGAGAAGGAAACCGGCGTGACCATCATGCAGATCGACGCGGGCCTGGATACCGGAGACATGCTGGCTAAGAAGCGGCTTGCGATAGGCGATGACGAGACTGCTCCGGAACTAGGAGCGCGAATGGCTTTGCTGGGCGCTGAGGTTTTGGCGGAGACGATCGAGCTGATGGAGCAAGACGCGCTCGATCCTGAAAAACAGGATGATGCCGAAGCGACGCTTGCTCCCATTTTGAAGAAAGAGGAGGGCCGGATCGATTGGAACCGAACTGCGTTTGACATCCACAATCGGCTGCGCGGATTTACTGCCTGGCCGGGCGCTTACACTACCTTCCGCGGTCAGCCTGTAAATCTGACCAGCATGCGTCCTCTTGCCGGCGTGCATTTAACGCCAGGAACTGTCAGGGTGGAGAAGGGCAGCTTGTTAGTGGGTTGCGGCGCACAATCAGCTGTACAAGTAGTCGAGCTGCAGCCTGCCGGCAAGAAACGGATGACAGCCGAGGCTTTCATGAATGGGTACCGGCCGCAGAGCGGGGAACTGTTCTCCACCGCCGGCGAAGCGGAGAACAATCGTTGAACTTACCTTTGGGATTTCGCTATGCCGCGACTTACGCGGGCATTCGCAAAGAACACCGGGACGATGTGGGTTTGATTGTCGCTGACAAGCCTGCAGCGGCGGCGGCGGTTTTCACGCGCAACGTCGTGCAAGCCGCCCCTGTTAAACTCGCCCGCGAACGGCTTCGGAAGTCAGGCGGGAAAGTATCGGCCGTGTTGGTGAACGCGGGCAATGCAAATTGCGCTACTCGCACGGGCATGCAGGTTGCTGTCGCAACCACCAAGGCGGTTGCTTTCGCGCTGAAAGTAAAGGTCGATTACGTTTTGCCCGCTTCCACCGGCGTGATTGGCGTGGAACTCGATCCCGCTCCGCTAATAGAAAACGTGCCGAAGCTAATGGATCTGTTATCGCCCGAAAGCTTTGACAATTTAGCTCGCGCCATGATGACCACCGATACGCGAGCCAAGGTTGCAAGCGAAGAAGTGCGGCTGAAGCGCGGAACCGTTCATCTAGCCGGAATGACAAAAGGCTCCGGAATGATCCATCCGGATATGGCGACAACGCTTGGGTTCGTCATGACAGACGCGATGCTTCCGTCCGCGGCGCTGCGGCGCATGCTCCGTGCCGGAATCGCGACCAGCTTCAACTCACTGAGTGTGGATGGGGACATGTCGACAAACGACATGGTGGCGCTGCTTGCCAGCGGTGCTTCTAACTTGCAGCCAGCTGGCAGGGAGGTCAATGCCGTGGCCGAAGCTTTTTCAAGCCTGCTGGAAAGCCTTGCCAGGCAGATTGCTGCCGACGGGGAAGGGGCTCGCAAACTGGTGGTGGTGGAGACCGCCGGCTTTACGACGAACGACGCAGCGCGTAAGGTCGGGCGAGCGATCGCTAACTCTCCGCTTGTGAAAACCGCGATTGCGGGCAGCGATGCCAATTGGGGAAGAATTCTGGCCGCGGCGGGATATTCGGGCGTGGCGTTCGACCCTTCTAAAGTGGATATTTACCTGCAAAACATGCTGGTTTGCAGTCGCGGACTAGCCGTAGAAATGGACGAGAGCGCAATGAAGCGCAAGCTGGACGAGCAGCAGATAGACATTCGACTGGAGCTGAAACGCGCCGGCACAGGCCATGCTCGATTCTTTACTTGCGATCTTACAGAGGGGTACATTCGCATCAATGGCAGTTACCGAAGTTGATCTGAGCCGCCCCTTCCATAAACGCCGTTCTTTGTTGAAACTTCTGGTTTCTTCGGCCGCGATTGCGTGGCCTGCTCGCGCCTGGGGACCAGACGACCCGCGAGCTGTTCTGGCCTATATGTCTTCGGCCCTGGCAAACGGCAATCCGTCGGACGCGTTATCTGTATTCTCCAAGAACTGTCCAGATTACGGAAAGTTGGTCGAGTATTTTTCTGCGTTGACCCGTAGTTACGAAATCACCAGCGAGGTGGAGATTACTGGTGAGAATACAGAAAAGGATGCAGCCGAATTGGAAGCGAATTGGGCGATGACTCTTACGGGCCTGGTCAGCAGCGCCACCAGGCAGAGACGGCAAGACGTGAAAATCCGGCTCAGCCGGGAACAATCGGGTAAAGGGAAAAGCTGGAAGATCGTTAACTTCACCCCTGTAGATTTGTTTAATCCCCAATTAGAGACGAAGTAAAACAAAAGCGGATCCCGATCAATGGTTTTTCGAGAGTTCGCGGAGCTCGGCAAAATTGCTTTCGGTGACTAATTGAAAATCGACCGGCAGGCGGGTAAACGCCTTAAGCTCTTCGAACATCTCGGGGGTCGGCACCCGCGCGGACGCCACCATCAGGCGTCCTTCTCTGATGGAAAACGGAACCAGTTCAAAGCTTTTCTGCAAGTGCTTGGGCAATGATTGGATAACTCCGCGTCTCACCTGGGCGATGTCTATCTGCGTCATGGGAATGCCGGATTGCAAACTGAGGGCCTGGCATTTGTCTTCATCGCTTATAAGCCCGGTTTGCTGTAAGAGCCGGAGCAGATCTTCGCCGGTCGTGCTCTCATACTGTTTGAGGTGCTTCTCATGCAGCATGCCGGAACTGACAAGCACGTCCCGGAGGTCGCGCCGGTAACCGGGTAACGTCTCGCGGTTGGGGTAAGCGTGTTCCGTTTTGAGCCAGACTAGCGGTTCCCCTCGCAGCTTCGCTTTTGCGAAATGGAGGAGTGCGTTAAACGACGCGGCTGAATTAATGAAATTTCCATATACCACGCGCATGGGAAGTGCGATTGCAAATGCTGGCCCGAAAATTCGTCCGACGCACAGCATCCGCAAGGCAAGGCGGAACCCTTGCAGAATCGACGTTGCCAGATAGAGCCTGATCAAAGCCGGATTGTCCGCCTGGAACAACCAGGGTCGATGCTGCATGATGCTCAGGAACCAATCGGCTAATCCGGCAAAACAGAGCAGGTTGGTTGCAAGACTAAGGGGATTGGCAAGCAGCCCTTTGCGGTCGCGCCAGAACCAATACTTTGTCACCCAGCTTCCGCGCCAGCCATCCCGCTCCCAACCCTGCAGCGCGATGCCGGTGACCCAGCGGGTACGCTGGCGGATCGCCGATTTCCACTTGCGAGGAAAGTATTCGCGAGTGGCCGCAATACCGCGTTCGCCCCGCTCGAGACGCGCGAACAGTTGATGGTGGCCGATCTTGTGGATGTAGACGCCGATCTCGTAGTCTTCGGTCAGGCTGACCGGGTTGAAAATGTCGCCACGCTCGTAAGCCAGGCGTTGCAGAATGTGGCGGGCGAATCCGGTACCGACGCCATTCGAGGGGATGAATGACCGGCTGAAGAAACGGGCCGGCATGTCGATCGTTTGAAACTCGGCGAACTCGTCGCAGTAGATTCCGTGAGTGAACTCGCCAATAGGCGTGGGCAGAGGAAGCACGGGCACTTGCACCATCGCATAGCGGCAGCGCTCGCGATTGATGATAGCCAGAGCATCGGGATGAATGAGATCTTCCGCATCATGCAGCACGACGGTGTTGAAGTGAGTTCCCCGTTCAGTCTCGAGTTCACACATGCGGGCGTAAATGGCGTTGAGACAGTCGGCTTTGGAGGTGGGGCCGGGGTGCGGACAGATTGAAACGTGAACGTTGCGGTAGGTCCGGCTGAGGCTTTCACCTGCTTCGAGAGTCGCCGGATCGTTGGGATAGACGCCCAGGAAGAAGTCATAGTTACTGTACCGGATCGAGGCGAGATTGTGCCGTACCATGTTGCCGATGACTTCAGACTCTTTCCAGCAAGGAACAAAGATTGCGATCTTGCGCTCCACCGCGGGGGCGGGCAATGGCGCACGAGCACGCTTGGGACGAAGCCAGTGAGAAAGACAGATGGCGAGCGGCACTAAATCGTCGATACCGCTGACGAGTAAAAAAGACGCGAGAAGACCTAAGACCAGCGGCCACAGGTAAGTGGACAGGTGAAGGTATTCGGCCAAGATGCTTCCATACAATTAGTGCGGCGCAAACCTGTCAAATCGCACAAATTGTAAGAGATATCTGACGGCCTTGGCACTTCTTTAACGTGACCGAAACGCACAGAGCACGTCCTGACCTGGCCTCGTTCAGCCAACTGGTGCAAGAACTCATCAATGGATCCGTCCGGCGGCACACCTTCACGCAGAGTGAACTGGAACTGCTGTTCGACCTGCAAACCAGCCGGATCCGGAAATCCTCGCGTCCGGAGGTGCTGCGACGCTATCTCCGGGCGATGCAGCAGCAATCAGGCAATGGAGAACCGTTTCTTCGCCTTTCCGCTTTTCTGGAGCGCGAAAGCGGCGGGCGGTCAGTGGCGGCAAATCCCGCCAGTTCGGTGAGCCGCCAGGTAGCCGCCCTGCCCTACGCCGGTTAGTACCATCCTCGCGCTCAGCGCTAACCGTACCTAATCTCCGTCCACGCTTGTTGCGTCCGCGTCTCAACGTTTGCGCACTTCGCAATTAAGACCGAGATTGACGATCGATTCGCAGGCTCTCTCGCTCACTGCCGGTGTCTCTGTCCGCACGAGTTGTTGAAGGTTTTTGATTGTGTAGTCTTTGGAAAAGGTAGTTTTTCCCCCGAGTTAAGAGCAGATCTATGATTGTCTGGCTCATCGGGTGATTTTGGATCAGAAGATCTTGATGAGCTCCGGTGAGGACCGGGATTACGAAAGTACTCCAGCCATCGCAGATAGTTCGGAGCACTCCGGAATCGCGTTCCAAGAAGAACAAACTCCGGCTCCCCAGGACCCGATTGCCTACCTGGCGGAGCCCGCTCATATCGTAGTTAAAGTAAAAGATTTCTGCACCGCCCGCATCAATCCTGCCTCTGAGGACGCTTTCAATCTGTATTGCGGTTCGCCATCCCAGAACGGGGAGACTCTTGTCCCATTTTGAGGGGCGGCTGTTTTTTGCGCGTGGCTGATTGTCAATCACTCGCGCGACAACGATGATCGGAGCATTCAGGTCATCGCGGTAACCACTGAGCCCGCTACCCGACGGACGTTCCACGAGAGCAGCGCCACTGTTACAGGCCGTTTGTGACAGATAAGAAGCAAGTTAGTGCACAAATAAGTGACTTGCTAGACATTTACTTGGGAGCTTTCGCTGACTGGAAAGGTTCTGAGAAGCAGTTCGTGCCTGCTGGAGCCGGTGAATTCCCCCGGGAACCGGAGGAAGCGGCTGGCCAAGTATAGCCGCAAGCATCGCCTTCCAGCAAACGATCCCGATTCTTGGTGAACACTGTCGCCACCCACACCGGTTCATCCCTGTTCAGCCCCACAAAACCAGCGGAACAGCAAATTGTATTGCAATTGCTCCATCAGCAGACGCGCGCTGCGCACCCTGTACAGAATCTGCAGCAGCAGTGCCCGCAACAGCTTCTCCGGTGCGATCGAAGGCCGGCCGGTGCTCGCGTACAACTCGCCGTAGTCCCGCCATCGCGCGATCGCTCGGTATCGCGGCTTGAAAGGTACCCAGTTTTAAGTTCGACGGGTACCAATCGGCACAAGCGCCGGTCGAAGAAAAGAAGATCCAGGTAGAAGCCTTCGCCGTCCGCCACAATGCGCTTCTGGCGTTCGATAAAGGCGAACCGGCGCCGAGTTTCCAAGAGAAACCGTTCAATCTCCCGGAGCAAAGCCGACTCTAAATCTTTTTCCGATTACGTGTCCCGCAGCCCTGGAAAGTCGAGAGCATAACGGTCTTTGAATACCAGAGCGGGCGTCAGCCGGTCTTCCGTACGAAGCTCCGCCAGTTCCCGTTCAATCAGGAGCGTTGGCTTCTTGGATGAGGCCGTCCGCTCATACAGCATGCCGTCAATTTTCTCCTGAAGCGTTCGCATACTCCAGCCTTCGACGCGGCACATTTCGGCATAAAAGGAGCGTTTTAGCTGGCCGTAGCTTGCCGTAGCAGCGCCAATGTTGCGCTGTCACGGCCAGGAAACAACCCCGCGTACTCCAGGGGGGTACCATTCACCACTTCGCCCGGCCGTTCATAATGACCGGGAAGCTTTGCCTGAATCGACAAATCTGCGCCTCGGTCAATCAGAAGCTTAGTTAACGCAAGACCATGGTCGCCGAACTGAGTCGCGCTGTGGAAAATGGCCGTATGGCCTCCTATGCCAGCCTCGTTGATCGTCGCTCGCGCATTCACGTCCGCGCCACGGTCCAACAACCATCGTGCGGCTTCCACATCGCCGTATTCAGTTGCGACATGCAGCAGCGTCGCGCCTTGCAGCGTCAGCATCCGTCCGCCGGTGGTTCCAAAGTTAAGCTCTTCGAATCGGCGGCCGATCAGCTCTGGATTGGAATCGAGTTCTGTAGTCACATCGTCGATGCGCCCCCGCAGCAGCGCAAGCACAGCAGGGATGTTGTGCTTGGTCTTCCCACCTGACTCGAGAAGAATCTCGATGCATGACCGCAGCCTCTCCAAATCGCGAATATAGGAACCGATCGCGTAATCCAACGCTGTCCCGGATGATGGATTGGGATCGGCTCCATGCCGCAGCAGCCACTTCAGAGATGCCGGATCGAGCGTTTCGCAAGCCGCATGAACGATCGGATAGGTTCCGTGCCAAGCTGCGTTGACATTCGCTCCCTGGCTTACGAGAAGCTCCATCATCGGCACGCGATCTCCGGCTAATGCAGCCCGCATCAACGGTGCGTCGCCGCCCTGATGAACGTCCGAGCCGTTCTCGATCATCCACCTTGCGATCGCCAGCCTCGCTGGGCCGGGTGCTTCCCAAGGAACACGGCATTCGGCCACCCAGGTGAGCGGCCCATCTTTGCCATAGCCGAGCGGCGCACGATGCAACTCCGGATGACCGGTCATCAACGTACGGACGCGATCAAGCTCGTTCATGTCGATCGCCTCTTTCAGCTGCGCAACCGCGTCCGTCATCGCTACAGAATCGAGCTTAGTTCGCGCCAATGGCGGCCTTGTGACTTGGCCACTCCCGCATATGTCAATTCGCCGTGATAGGTATTCACGCCTTCTGCAATCGCCGGATTGAGTTCACAGGCTCGCTCCAGTCCCTGGTTTGCGAGTGCCAGCAGATAAGGGACAGTGGCGTTCGTTAATCCGAAAGTGGATGTGTGCGGCACTGCCGCGGGCATGTTCGACACGCAATAGTGCAGCACTCCATCGACGTAATAGATGGGATCGGTATGCGTCGTCGCGTGAGCTGTTTCCACGCAGCCGCCCTGGTCGATCGCTACGTCCACAATCACTGCTCCGGTTTTCATTTGCGCCACCATCTCCCGGCGCACCAGCCTGGGTGCGGAAGCGCCGGGAATCAGCACCGCCCCGATCACGAGATCGGCCTGGCGAACGCTATCGCGAATGGTGTGGGTATTCGATGCTAGAGTCCGGATGGAGTTCAGGTAGATATCATCGAGCTCACGCAACCGGTCTAAATTCCGATCGAGGATGGTAACGTTGGCGCCTAAGCCACAAGCCATTTTGGCGGCATTATGGCCCACAACCCCGCCGCCAAGCACGACCACGTTAGCGGGCGCGACTCCGGGAATGCCGCCGAGCAGAATGCCGCGTCCGCCATTCTGCCTCTCCAGGTATTGTGCGCCGACCTGAACGGCCATGCGCCCGGCCACTTCGCTCATGGGTGTCAGCAGCGGAAGCGAACCATCGTTCTCGCGGATGGTCTCGTACGCCACCGAGTGGACCCGGGAAACCAGCAGAGCGTCAGTCAGCTCCTGAAGCGGCGCAAGGTGAAGATAGGTGAAAAGAATCAAGCCTTCGCGGAAGAAAGGGTACTCCGCCGGTTGAGGTTCTTTCACCTTTACCACCAGTTCGGACCTGCTCCAGACCTCGGCCGCGCTTTCCAGAATTAGTGCGCCTGCTTCGGCGTACTCCGCGTCCGCAATGGAACTGCCGACTCCAGCTTGCGTCTCGACCAGAACCTCGTGCCCGCAATCGCGCAGCGCGCTGACCATGCTGGGAACACAGCCGACCCGCGTCTCATGATCTTTGACTTCTTTCGGTACGCCAATAATCACAGCTTCAAATCTCTTGCTCTTATGGTGACAGTTCGATGAGCCGGTCTAACGGGTTGACGGCGGAGTTGCCGTCTTATCCGGGCTTTCCGGAGCCGCGGGTGCAGCCGGTGCCGGTGCCGGAACCGTACTGGCTGTGGCGCCGTCATGGCGCGGTCCTAACCCGAGCGCAGTCAGGCTCAACGCACCGATTTTGCCGTCATCGGGCAGCTTTTGATCGGCTTGAAAGCGCTTTAGAGCGTCCACGGAATTGTCCTTCCACTCGCCATTCACTTCGCCTTTAAAGTAGCCGCGTTCGGCCAGCGCACGCTGAATCTCGGCATAACGCGCCGGTTCCGGGTGCGCTTGAAAGGTCCAGCGCGGCGAACGGCTTCTCCGCCTCCGCTTAGACGTACTGCGCCGGCTGGTCTTGGCTGTTTTGGCGCCTTTGGCTTTGGAAGAACTGGCTTTCGGAGCGGCGTTTTTCTTAGCGGACTGTGCGGTCGGCGGCGCGCACCACGAAGCTGCTGAAAAGGTTCCCGCTAGAGCCAGAACGAAAAGCAATCTCATCGGGATTCCCGATTTTAACATCGTGAAGCAGATTGCCAACTCGAATTTTCCTATCATGGAGGATTAAGATGATCATCTCTATTAAGCTGCACTCGAGCCGGGCGGAGATCGATGCCGTGTGCGAGCGCATACATGACTTTGGCTATAAGGTGCATTCCATTGAGGGCGAAGAGCGGGTCGTAATAGCGGCCGTCGGCGTTGGTGATGTTACCGCGTGTCTCGAATCGCTCGAAGCCATGCCTCAGGTAGAGCGAGCGGTCCGCATTTCGGCGCCTTACAAATTCGTCAGCCGCGAATTCCGCGGCGCGAAAACGCAAATCCGCGTCAACCGCACTGAGATCGGCGGCGACTTTTTTATCGTCATGGCAGGCCCGTGTTCTGTCGAGAGCGAAAAGCAGATTCTCGAATCCGCCCACGGTGTGGCTCAACACGGCGCAACGTTCCTGCGGGGCGGGGCATTCAAACCGCGCACCTCGCCGTACGATTTTCAGGGGATGGAACTCGAAGGCCTTAAACTACTGGCCAAAGCCAAAGCTGAAACCGGCCTGGGCATTATCACCGAAGTGATGAGCGACCGCGATGTCGAGATGGTCGCCGAATACGCCGATATCCTGCAAATTGGCGCTCGGAACATGCAGAATTTCGCGCTACTGAAAGCGCTGGGGCGTGCGAATCGGCCGGTCATGTTGAAGCGGGGACTGAGTTCCACGATAAAAGAACTGCTGATGTCGGCCGAGTATGTAGTGGCCCACGGCAATCCGAACGTCATTTTGTGCGAACGCGGCATCCGCACGTTCGAAACGGCAACTCGCAATACCTGCGACATCACGGCTGTTGCGGTGTTGGACGAGCTCTCTCACCTGCCCGTGATGCTCGATCCCAGTCATGCAACCGGCAAGCGCAGTCTGGTACCGGCGCTCTCCCGAGCCGCTGTCGCAATTGGAGCTGACGGCATTATTGTAGAGGTCCATCCCCATCCTGAAAAGGCCATGAGTGACGGAGCTCAGTCGTTGAGCATTCCGCAATTTGGCGAGATGATGACCGAGCTGCGGCCCTATATCGAGCTCTGGAAAAATGCTCGCGCCGGACAATTGGCCACGGCATAGCCCTATCGAACCCTTGCGCAAATACGGCGGTCTGGCGGCGATACTCCTTCTGGTGCTCGCCTCTACCTGGGGGATTTCCGCGTGGCGGCACCGGTTCGTCCGCAGCGATCGCGATCTGTTCCATTTCCTTCCTGCCCGACCGGGCACGACTCTCTTCGTCGATGTAAACCTGCTGCGGCGGGGCGGCTTTTTAGAACGGTTTGTCGCGCCCAAGACCGTGGTGCGTGACCCGGATTACGAAACCTTCGTTCGGGAAACCGGCTTCGACTATATCCGCGACCTCAACACTCTAGCCGCCAAAAACGGATCGGCCAAAAAGGAGGCCAAAAAGGGGTCTGTCCCCATTTCTTCTACTGTTCTGTTAGCTAAAGGACATTTTGATTGGAGCAGGCTACGGAGTTACGCCATGAAAAGCGGGGGATCTTGCCAAGGGGATTTTTGCCGGTTGGCATCCAAAACCGGCCACCGGAAACTCGCCTTCCGCGAAATTCAACCCGACGTTTTGCAGCTCTTCATTGGTTTTGAAGCCGCCGAAAATAATACAAATATATTTGAACAAAAAGCAAATAAAAAGGGGTCTGTCCCCATTTTCAGCCCCATTTTCAGCCGGGAAAACGGGTCTGTCCCTATTTCGGATTCTAATTCCGCGCCGCGTTCTGAACTGCCCGATGCACCGGTTTGGCTGAAACTCGGTCCCGGCGTGCTTTCGAATCCGGCCGAGTTGCCGCTGCCGCTCAGAATCTTCGCCATCTCTCTCGCGTCGGCCACGTCGGTCGTCCTCTCGCTTGGCCCGGCGGCCGAAGCCTCGAATGCCGCGTTTGTCCTCAAGTTCAAAGCGAAGATGCCGAACTCCGCCGCTGCCGGCACCGCTCGAACTCAACTGGAACTACAAACCAAGATGCTGAAAATGGGATTGAAGCGGGCCCACGAGAAGCCTGATCCCGCCGGTCTGACTGGATTATTGACCGCCGGGTCATTCGAAACCTCCGGGACAACGGTCAGCGGTCTCTGGCCCGTGCGGCGCGAGCTTCTGCTGGCCCTGCAATAAATCCCAGCCGCCCGTGCATCGAGAGTCACCCCGCTCTGATCTAACCTATTAACAACTGTTTGATGTCGACTACGGTTTCAGAATTGCCGCAGGTGGAGCAGCTTTACCGCAGCTTGGAAGAGAAGGTCCACGGCATACGGCCCGCCGACGACCTGCAGGCCCTAGAAAAAGCCTACCGGTTCGCGGCCGATCACCATAGCTCGCAAAAGCGGAAGTCTGGTGAACCGTATATCACGCATCCCCTAGCTGTCGCGCACGTGCTGGCGGACATGCACATGGATCTGGTGTGTGTGCAAACGGGCCTGCTGCACGATACGGTTGAAGACACCAGCGCCAAGCTCGAGAAAATCCATGAGCTTTTCGGAGACGAAGTGGCCCGCTGCGTCGACGGAGTCACCAAACTTAGCAAGATTAGTCTCGCGAACCAACAGGAGCGGCAGGCGGAAAGCATTCGCAAAATGCTGCTCGCGATGACCACCGACATCCGCGTGATTATTGTCAAGCTCGCTGACCGGCTGCACAACATGCGGACCATCGAAAGCCTGGCGCCAGCGCGCCGCGAGGCCATTTCGCAGGAAACCATTGAAATTTATGCTCCCATCGCGCACCGTCTCGGAATGGGTAAAGTGCGTGGTGAACTGGAGGACCTGGCATTCCGCGTCTTGCATCCGGAAGAAGCCGGCGATCTGAATCGGGAAATCCAGTCGAAGCTGCACGAGCACGAACTGCTGCTCAAACAAGTGCAGAGTCACATTGAAGAAAAATTAGCCGGCGAAGACGTGCCCGCGCGCGTTCACGGCCGCGTCAAACGGGCCTATTCGGTGTACTTGAAGCTGAAGCGGCAGCGCATCACTCTCGACCAGGTCTACGATGTGCTGGCCGTCCGCATCATCACCGACTCCGTAAAAAATTGTTACGCCGCGCTGGGAGTAATTCATAACGAGTGGCATCCGGTGCCGGGCCGCATTAAAGACTTCATCGCCATGCCGCGTCCGAACCTATACCAATCTCTGCATACCTCGGTCATTGGTCCCGGCGGCATGGCTTTCGAGGTCCAAATTCGCACCGAAGAAATGCACAAGATCGCCGAAGAGGGCATCGCGGCTCACTGGAAATACAAGGAAGGCAGCAAAGGTCCGGGCAACGACGATCAGCGCATCGCCTGGTTGCGCCAACTGGTGGAATGGCAGCACGAAATGCGCGACTCCGGCGATTTCATGTCGACACTTAAAGTCGAGCTCTATTCGGAAGAGGTTTACACCTTCACCCCCAAAGGCCGTGTCATCGTTCTGCCTCGCGATGCCACCCCTATCGACTTTGCCTACAGCATTCATAGCGATGTAGGCGCAACCTGCGTCGGCGCTAAAGTGAATGGCAGCATTCGTCCTCTGAAATCAACGCTACGCAACGGCGATGTAGTAGAGATCATGACGCACGCCGGCCACCAGCCAAGCCGCGACTGGCTGTCGGTAGTCAAAACCTCGCGTGCTCGCAATAAGATTAAGCACGTTATTAACGCCGTGGAACGCACCAAGGCGGTGGAGATCGGTCAGAAGTCGCTGGAAAAAGAGGCGCGCCGGTTCGGCGTGAGTCTGGGCCGCATCTCGCAGGACGATCTGACCAAGGCGGCTTCCGATTACGGTGTGAGCAAGACCGAAGACTTGTATGCCGCGCTCGGTTTCGGACGCTTCTCCGCCCGCCAATTGCTGCAGAAGATCGCGCCCGACGAAGTCCCGGGAGCCGAAACGGAAACCACTGCGCCAATGCCGGCGAATCGTCCGCCCCAGGCGCAGCCCGGTTCTCCGCTAGGCGAAGGCGACCTGACCATTCACGTCCGGGGCGGCGATGACGTTATGGTCTATCGCGCCCGCTGCTGCAATCCCATCCGGGGAGAGAGCATCGTTGGCTACATCACCCGCGGCAAGGGCGTCGCGGTTCACGCGCAACTCTGCCCGAATGTTCAAAGCCTGATGTATGAAGCGGAGCGCAAGATCGATGTGGAATGGGCGCGCAGCGCCAGTGATCCGCTGCCGGTGAAAGTCATCATCTACACCGACGATCGCCCCGGCATCCTTCACCAACTCACGTCCATCATGAGCAACGAATCGACAAACATCCGCACTCTGGAAGCGCGCGGCGACCACAGCCGCAAGGATGAGAGCGCCATCATCGACATCTTGATGGACGTCAAAGACAAGAAGCAGCTGGAGCGGGTAATTCAAGCATTCCGCCGTGTTCCCGGTGTCCGGGACATCCAACGTCTTTTCACCAACTAATCAAAGTGACAGCAGATCCAGAACATATCGCCATTTCGAAGTCCAACGGCATAAAGATCGATTGGAAGGACAGACATTCAAGCGACTACACGCTCGCTTACCTCCGGGACGAATGTCCCTGTGCAACGTGTACGGGAGCGCACGGAACGCCTCCTCAGAAGTCAAGCTATACTACTCCCGATCCGTTTCAAATGTATAAACCAGCTTTGAAGATGGACTCTGTTGAATCAGTTGGCAGTTACGCCGTCCGAATCTATTGGAATGACGGGCATAGTACGGGTATCTACTCTTTTGACCATCTGCGTGCGATTTGCCCCTGCGCGGAATGCAAATCGAAATCTGGTTCTGAAGAGCGCCAGATCCGGACGGCTTAGAGCAGCCTGAAACTAACTTCAATAGTGGCTTGAACCGCCACCGGCTTTCCACCCTTTAGGCCAGGACGGAATCTCCAATGTGATACGGCCTCCACTGCTTTCTCATCGAGACCCAGGCCAAGCGGACGAAGCACCTTGATGTTGCGCGGAATGCCGTCTTCCCCAACTACAATCTGCAGCAATACTGTTCCAGAATACTTTGCCTTTCGGGCTTCCTCAGAGTATTCGGGCTCGGGACGGCTGATCGGCACAGGATTCGACACGTCGCCTCCCGCCCGGAATACGCCGCCTCCGGTTCCGCCGCCCGATCCAGGGCCATAGCCGGTTCCCTCACCGCTTCCTAATCCGCCACCTTTCCCATTTCCGAGTCCATTGGCGCCTTGCCCCCCGGAGAACAGCTTGTCGAGAGCGCTAGGATCACCATAGTTATCGGCCTGAATCTGGGGTGTCGGCGCACTAATGGTGGGTGTAGCCGCCAGCTTAGGTTTCACCACCGCGGGCGCCGGAGGTTGGAACTGCTTTGGAGAAAATTTCGGGGGCGCTCCTTTGCTGACCGGGGTCGGCACTTTTTGCCCGCCGCCGCCTCCTCCGCCTGATTTCTGGGCCGCTGGCACCTTTGGCTTGTAGCCTTCCAGGAAAATAGGCGAGTAATCACGCTTGGGTTTTTCTTTGACCAAAGCCGGGCGGAAAATCAATAACAGCAACCCAATGACGCCGGCGTGTACCAGCAGCGATACCACCCCAGATCGCGACTCACCGCCCCGGTAGGCGCCCCAGATACTACCCACCTCCACAGGCTTCGACGAAACCTCCAGAGGCGCCATTTTAGGGGGACTCAACAAATCGCGAACGTTAAGAACGAGCGACTTATACCAGGGAAGTTCGATGCTGCTGACATCGCCCAGATCAGCCTCGGACACGGGCTTCGAAGTCAGTTCTAAAGGCGGCAGTTTTGGCGGGTTGAAGTGTTCACGGACGCTACGGACAATCGACCTATACCAAGGCGCTTCAAGATCGGTTTGAAGAAGAAGCCTGTCCAAGTGAACATCCGGTGACGAAGGTAAGTGCTCTGCCATTAATTAGCCTAGAGGTGCGGTCTTGAATGCTGTACGAGTTCTTGTAACCGAGTGGACGTTTAACGGCATACCGCGGTTGCACTGAGGCATGATTCGCCCTATCTGATCGATATCCCTAGCTTAACATTCAAAACTGGGTCAGAGCGCTTTGCAGAAAAGGCCAGGCACGCTTCCAGATAGGTTCGAGAACTTCCGTCAGTTCGTGTCCGGCCTCCAGGCGCATTAGTTCGGCGTTCGGATGCTGGCCAACAAACTCCACAGACGATTCAACCGGCACCACGTCGTCCTGATTGCCGTGGAAAATCAGCGCGGGAGCAGCAAATCGAGGCCGTGCTTCGTACTTCTCCGCATCCGGCATTAAGTCGAACCGCAGCGCTGTCTCGCGGCCGAGACCATAATGAAACACCGGAACTGTGCCCTGCTGCTGCCAATGCTTAAAAGTTTCCTCCCCCATGCGTTGACGCCATAGACCGTCAAAATCGAAGGCCGGAGCCATTAGCACCATCCCTCGGACATTCTCATGGCGCGCTGCGTAGAGTGCCGCCAGATAGCCTCCCATGCTGGAGCCGATGAGAACGGTATCTTTACTGTCAGCATCCCGCTCCACCACTTTTAGCTGCTTGCTGATGGTAAGTGACTCGAAATCGCCTCCGTCCAGCGCAAGGACATCGACATCAATTCCTTCCGCTGCGAGCTTTTCCACGAAGAACCGCGCTTTCCTGGACGCTGGGCTGGAGGCGAAGCCATGTAAATATAAAAAGCGAGGATGTTTACGGCTGGGCTGCTTTGAGTCTGCACTGGACCCGTCGGCGGGCAGGGAAATCATGGGGGGAGATTCGTAGAGGATGGGGGCGCAACGCCACCCCTCTACCCGCGAGTGTAACCGCCCCGCAATTCTGCCTTCCTCGATGATGTAGTTTAGAGTGTTGGATCTGAGATCCGGTGCTTGAGTCGGGCAGCCGCTTTTGCGAACACAGGAGAAGAAGAAAATACATGTCGATACCGGAAAGAGTAAAGCAGATTATCGTCGAGCAACTCGGGGTTGACGAGAGCCAGGTCGAGCCAAGCGCATCGTTCGTAGATGACCTGGGAGCGGATTCGCTTGACATCGTCGAGCTCGTGATGGCGTTTGAAGAGGCTTTCGACTTGGACATTCCCGACGATGAAGCCGAAAAGATCAAGACCGTCAAGGACGCTATCGAATATATCGAAGCGAAGAAGAAGTAAGTGGGAGCACAACCGCTTCGCGTGGCGGGCGGAACGAGGTGCTTTAGGGGTCGGCGGTGAGGCGCAGGGTAGTTGTCACAGGCGTAGGCTTGGTCACATCGGTCGGAACCGGAACGGAAGAGACTTGGTCGGCCATTCAAGCAGGTAAGAACGGTATCGAGCCAATTACGCAATTCGATGCGTCGGATTTCTCGTGCCGCATTGCTGGCGAGGTGAAGAATTTCGACCCACTGCTATACGTCGACAAGAAAGACGTTAAGAAGATGGGCCGCTTCATCCAGTTCGCCATGGCAGCCAGCGAATTTGCGGTTGCTTCCGCCCAATTGAAAGTCCCCGAAGAGCAGGCCGAGAATTTTGGTGTCTATATTGGGAGCGGAATCGGCGGCTTTGAAGTCATAGAAAGGGAGCACCGGATCTTCCTGGAACGCGGCCCTAATCGGATCTCTCCCTTCTTTATTCCATCTTGCATAGTCAACTTGGCCAGTGGTTATGTATCCATCCGCTATGGAGCGAAAGGTCCCAATTCCGCCACCGCGACTGCCTGCACCACCAGCGCGCACTCGATTGGTGATTCATGCCGGTTGATACAGCACGGTTATTCGGAAGTCATGATCTGCGGCGGCGCGGAAGCTTGCGTCACTCCGATGGGTATTGGCGGGTTTGCAGCCATGCGCGCGCTCTCCACCCGCAACGATGAGCCCGCACGCGCTTCCCGGCCCTGGGATAAGGATCGGGACGGGTTCATTGTCGGCGAAGGCGCCGGCATTCTGGTTTTGGAAGAACTCGAATTCGCCCGCAAGCGCGGAGCTCGCATCCTCGCCGAAGTCGTGGGCTATGGGATGAGCGGCGACGCGTTTCATATCACCTCTCCTCCCGACAGCGGCGACGGCGCTTATCGCGTTATGCGCAATGCTCTGCGCGATGCCCGGATAGAACCCTCGCAGGTGCAGTATGTGAATGCGCACGGCACCTCCACCGGGCAGGGCGACCGCGCCGAGACGTTCGCCATCAAGCGAGCCTTCGGCGAGCATGCCTCTAAGCTGGCCATCAGTTCCACTAAGTCGATGACTGGCCACCTACTGGGCGGCGCCGGCGGTCTCGAAGCCGGCATCGTGGTTCTCGCGCTGCGCGATCAGATTGCGCCGCCCACCGTGAATCTCGACTCGCCGGATGAAGGCTGCGACCTCGATTATGTTCCCCACAAGGCTCGTCCCATGGCGATGGAATACGCGGCATCGAATAGTTTCGGCTTCGGCGGCACCAATGGCTGCCTGGTTTTCCGGCGCTTTCAGGAGAATTAGCGCTCTAGGCCTGGCTGGCATCCTGTTCAGCTGCATGGCCTATGCCGCTCCCGACCCAGGTTCGGGTCAAGGCTGGCTAGGAGAATTCGATATGGCCGCGCGCCACATTGTCGCTCTCGCGCAAGCGGTCCCGGAAAACAAATACAACTGGCGTCCCGCGCCCGGGGTCCGCTCAATCTCGGAGGTCTACATGCACATCGTGTTGACCAATCAATTCTTGCTGAAGCAGGCAGACGCCCCCGATACGACTAACGCTCCAGCCGGCTCAGAAAAGAAAGTAACTTCCAAAGAGCAGGTCATTGATTGGCTGAATCGATCGTTCTCCGCGGTGCGCAAAAGCTATCCGAAGATAGATGCCAGTAAGAAGGTAGTCTTCTTCAATCGTCCGAGTACTGCCGGGAACGTTATGCTGCGTTTGCTGGTGCATATGAACGAGCATCTCGGGCAGTCCATTGCCTACGCGCGTATGGAAGATGTCACACCGCCCTGGTCGCAGTAGATAACAAAAAAGAAAAGCCGGGCATCGCAGAAGTGCAACGCCCGGCTGCTTACAGTAACCGATCGATTGAACTACTTCTTCGGCTTCTCTTTGTCGTTGGGCATAATGGCATTCTTCACGCCCTTGGCTACGCTCTTCGCCGCGTGCCCGGTGCTCTTCCCGATGGATGCTGCACCACCACCTACGCCTTTTCCGAAATCGATGGCGGCTGCTCCTACTTCGCCTTTCTTGATTTCGTGGCCCATATCCTGGCTGCCCTCGGCAACTTGTTTCCCGCCCTTGCTGTAGCCGTTCTTAACCTGATTGCCGCCCCTGGCAAACTGAGTCGTCGACTTGACGTGCTTCACGCCTAAGCTGCCGAGAGTCTTGGGACCTAACTGTCCGTCTTCGTCCAGATGCTGGTCATCCTGGTATTTCTTTACTGCTGCCCGGGTCATCGGCCCGTTAACTCCATCCACTGGACCTGGATCGAATCCCTTGTCCTTCAATGCTTGCTGCGCATCCCGCACCGTGCCCCTCCCTTGCGCCATTACCGGAACGGCAGAGAGAGACAAAGCGAGGATTGAAGACGCCAAAAATTTTCCCATTATATGTTCCTCCACTCTCTGGGCTGCCAGAGAGAAACCTTCTTTACATATTATGACGAATCGAGTGCTCTATCGGTATCAGTCTGCTGCATTAAAGGCTATTAGTAATCTGACTGGCGGCAAGCCTCCACCTCTCACAAGCAAGTTCAATTGCCTACTGCCAGTGCGGAACCTTCAAAATCTGCAGAAGATTATTGTAATCATCGGTCCAAAGCGGTAAGTCAGGCCGGTTATTGACCGCAACGGAGTGTACGCGGACGCTGCTATTCTCCCGTATTGCCAGGTTTTGAGTAACCAGCATCCAATCCGATGGCAGCAATCCTTCACTTACATCTTCGTGACTATGGACCAGGATCGCGTGAAACCCAATTGCATTCGCCAACTGCTTTACCACCGGCGGCAGATCGAGAAAGTCGTTCGAGACGTGAACGGCGATGGTACCGCCGGGCTCCAAATGGCGTCGATAGATAGTCATGGCCTCCTGTGTCAGAAGGTGTACCGGGATGGCATCGCCGGAGAAAGCATCCAACACAATGACATCGAAGCGAGGACCCGGATCGCGCTCCAGAGCCAGCCGTCCGTCCCCCTCTATAACGTCGACGTGCGCCCTCGATTCGCGCAGATAAGTGAACAACGATTCCGCAATATCGATGACCTGCCGATTAATTTCGAAGAAACGGAAGCTATCGCCAGCCTTTCCAAATGCGGCGACCGTGCCTGTGCCTAGGCCGACAATCGCGACCCGCTTCGGCGATTTAGGATATTCGCGCAGCAGAATCCCGATACCGGAATCCGGCCCGTAGTAAGTGCCCGGTCTAAGCCGCTCCGGCAGCTGAACATGCTGAGCACCGTGTTCGATGGTGCCGTGAAATAGCGTCCGGATCTGTTCCGGACCGGCATGAGGCGATTGCGTCACGCGCAGCGATCCGTAGAAGCTGCGGCGCAACGTAAGTGTATTCTCGTGAAAGGCGTGTACGTTGTTTGCCACAGTGGCCGCCATGCACGCCGTCACACCCAGCCATAAAACGCGCAGCGTCCATCCGGCGCTCCGCCAGATTAAAACCGTGGCGAGTATGGCCGTCAACGCAAGCACCACCGGCAGATCGTAGACTCCGCTGAAAATAGAAGGCGCAATAATACCGGCGGTGATCGCGCCGGCCGCTCCACCGGCCGCGATAGCAAGATAGAACGTGGTGAGCCCGCCGGTTTCGGGACGCAATGCGTTCAACTCGCCGTGGCAGTAGTAACAGCAGATATAAAGCCCTGCCAGAAACACCGGAATACTCACCTGCACTGCCGATATGGCATTTACATCGTAAATAGAGTAAGCCAGAACTCCCAGAGCAAAAGCGAGCAGCCGCAGCCACAATGCCCGGCCGAGCGGCCGCTTGCGTGCAAACGCGACGATAAAAGTGAGCAGGTAAATCGTTAGAGGCAGCACCCAGAGCAGCGGAACCGCCGCCACGTTCGCGGTTATGTGGTTGGTCACCGCGAGCAGCAGCATCGATCCGCACGCTGAGAGCGCAAACCAGCTCAGCCACTGCCAGGGCAGGATGTAGCGCCGCTCATCGCTTTGCGCAGCTTCGGTAGGCAGCTTCGCGGAACGCATCATCAAACCTGCGGTTCCCGCTACGAACAAGACATAAACCAAGTACAGTGATGACCAGACCGCCACTTGTGTCCGTACGGAGAATTCAGGTTCGATCAGCAATGGATACGCAACCAGAGCGCACAGCGATGCCAGGTTCGAGAGCGCAAAAAGCCGGTAAGGAACCCTGTCTCCAGCTCGCGCTGCCCACGCCTGCAAAAGCGGATTGGTGGACGAGAGCACGGCAAACGGCAATCCCACGGTCAGCACCAGCATGCCCATGATTTGCCACACCGGATGGCTGACGTCGAGATGCGCCCAGGACGGCCCGGGCCCGATTGGAAGAAACGCCAATGATGCCAGGACAATCGCAATATGCAATGCCATCAGCTGCCGCCCGCTGTTCAAACGTGTATTCCAGCCCACTAGCGTGTTGGCATATCCGTAGCCGATCAACAAAGCGGTTTGATAGAACACCAGGCAGGTGGACCATACCGCCGCCGAGCCACCGAACCAGGGCAGAATGCGCTTCGCAACCAGAGGTTCCAAGGCAAAGAGAAGGAACGCAGCTAGAAAAATAGACGCAGAAGGCAACAGCACGCGCAGGCGCGGCGGGGCAGGGGACAGTTGGGACAAGCTTCAGACTAGCGGATCCGGTCCGCCTCTGCTAAACGTGCAGGCACCTTCTAGCCGCAAGCCACACAAATTGTCTCCCTCATGAGCTGGCAGTGACATGGAAAAGATCGAAACCGGACCTGATTTCGAACTCCCTGTTTCGTCGTGGTGTTGGGACCAAACTCTGAAAGGAACAAACGATATTGCGATTCATGGTGTTGGTCAAAGCCGATAAGAATTCGGAGGCCGGCGTTCTTCCTGACCGGAAGCTGCTGGAAGAGATGGGCAAATTCAACCAGGAGCTAGCGGACGCGGGAGTGCTACTGGCGGGGGAAGGATTGCAGCCGACTTCGAAGGGTGCACGCGTCCGGTTCTCCCGCAGCAAGCGTAACGTTGTCGACGGACCGTTCGCCGAATCGAAAGACCTGGTCGCCGGCTTCTGGATCTTCCAGGTGAACTCGAAGCAAGAGGCCATCGAATGGGTGAAACGTTGTCCCAATCCCACGCAAGAAGACAGCGAGATCGAGATCCGCCAGATCTTCGAGGCGGCAGATAACCGCAGCCTGAGAAGATAAGGGTTTTCCGGCCAATGGTTTACTATCCTGGCGGCCCTAGAGGAAAACACTTATCCAAGGCGGCGATGGCAAAGCGCATGTACACCAGCCGCGCCGCGCTCGACCGGCTCCTAGATTCAGAAAAGAACGGCGTCACGCTCGACACCCTGTCCCGTGCGGCCTTGCCCCCGGACTACATCTTTACTTCGAACTGGTCTGATCGCTATCCAAGCGATCAGTCTGCCAGGGCTTTGTGCTCTATTGCAGGGCTCCTGTGGTCTCTTGCCATAATCTGAATCGTAATGCGCAGTATTGTCCCTATCGCTGTCCTGATCTCTTTCTTAAGCTGGTTACCTATCCGATCATCGCCGCAGGAAAGAGTCCGGCTCCGGGATCTGAAATCCCATTTCGACTACGACAGAACCACGCCTTTTGATTTGCATGAAAGCAACGTGTCCAATCGCAATGGAGTGCGGATTCACGATTTGTCGTATCGAAGTCCCCTCGGCGGCCCGGTTCCCGCTTATCTAGTCGTACCGCAAGGCAGCAATGGACCGTTTGCCGTCTTGCTTTACGGGCATTGGATGATGCATGGCTCTCCGCTCATGAACCGGAAAGAGTTCCTGGAGGAAGCGGTGCTGCTGGCCCAGTACGGCGTTGTTTCCTTGTTGATCGATACTCCCCTCGTCCGGCCTGGTTTTTTGGAAGAAAAGGAAATTCTCCGAAGTGCCGCACGTACTTCCGAGGCTTCGCGGCAGCAGGTGATCGATTTTCGCCGCGGCCTGGATTGGTTGCTAACGCGGCCAGATATAGATGTCTCCCGGATCGCCTATGTAGGCCACAGCTTCGATGCCCACGTGGGAGCCGTGCTGGCGGCAGTAGATAAGCGAGTTCAGACGTTTGTGTTGATTGGCTGGGTCCTATGCCGACGAACAGACTACGTTTGCCTCCAGGGATCCCGTGATTCTCGCGATCCGCAAACAGGTGGGTGACGATCGGATCCACGACTACTTCCGTGAGTATTTCTGGGACGATCCTGTCCACTACCTGCCTTACTCGTCGCCTTCCAGTGTCTTCTTGCAATTTGGCAGCCGGGATCATCCTAAGGCACAGGATCTGAGGGCGTTCGACCGCTTCGGAGAGCCCAAGCGCATAAGATTTTACGAGGCGGGACATTCCTTGAATCCCGCGGCAACAAAAGATCGCGTCTTGTGGCTGCAGCAACGGTTACGACTCGGCAGGATCGATTCAATCGGCCTGAACAGTCTCCCGGCAATAAAGTGAATACCGATCGCGCTCCCTCCTAATTTTTCCTGCCGAGACGTCACATAACAAGTCATATATTGCCCAAAACCTCCACTTTTAGGGTATGATATAACTCATTATGCCCCGAGACGCGCCTTCGATTCTTCCCCGGCTGGCTCGCTTGCTGACCGGTATCGGCCAGAACATTAGAAGAGCCCGGCTTCGTCGTGCCCACTCGTCTGAAACAATAGCCCAACGCGCGGGAATCTCTCGCAAAACGTTGTATCGCGTTGAGCAGGGAGATCCGGCCGTAGCCATCGGCATCTACGCAAGAGTGCTGCAGGCGCTCAGGCTCGAGAACGATCTCGCGGCAATCGCACAGGACGATGCGCTAGGCCGGAAACTGCAAGACGCCAACCTGGAGCCGAAACGGCGCGCGCCTAAAAAATCTAAGCTGGCGCACCGGCTCAACGAGGAGAACTCGACGATTAGAGCTGAGAAGCCGGAGGATCCATCCTGATGCCCGGCCATTGGGAGACAGTCTCCGTCTATGCAGACCAGGAGCGCTTCGGAGCGCCTTCCCTGATGGGTTCGCTGCGCCGCCAGAAAAGCCGGACGGGAGATATCTTCTCGTTCGAATATGAACCGTCGTGGCTGCAGAGGCCCGGCGCATTCTCGTTCGACCCGGATCTCACCCTGGCCAGCGGTCCCCAATATCCCGTCGTCGGCCGGCAGAATTTCGGCATCTTCCTTGATTCGTCTCCCGATCGGTGGGGCCGTGTTCTGATGCAGAGGCGGGAGAATATTCGCGCGCGCCGTCAGGGACGCAGGCCTAAATCGCTAACCGAATGGGATTTCCTGCTCGGCGTGCATGACGAGACCCGATTAGGCGCTCTGCGTTTTCGAGATCCGGAATCCGGGCGATTCATCGACAGCGACGACGAGTTTGCAGCGCCCCCAATCGCTTCGCTCCGCGAGCTTCAGGCGGCGAGTCTCCAATTCGAATCGCACGTCGACGACGAAGAGCACCCCGGATACGAACGGTGGCTCACTCAGCTGTTTGCTCCAGGGACGTCCCTTGGCGGGGCTCGGCCGAAAGCATCGGTGAGAGATGAAGAGGGTGTACTCTGTCTGGCGAAGTTTCCCAGCCGGCAAGACCGCCGCGATGTCGGCGCATGGGAATTGGTCGCTCATCGGCTGGCTGCCAGGGCCGGAATCGACGTGCCTTCCGCGCGCGGATTGCGGGTGCCTGACAGTGCTTACACTACCTTTCTGGTGAGGAGATTCGATCGCACACCGGAGCGGGGGCGATTGGCGTTTGTATCGGCAATGACCCTTACCCAGCGGGAAGATGGAGAGGCTGGGGCCAGCTATCTCGAATTAGTTGATCTGCTGCAATCCCGGGGATCACGTACTCACGACGACCGCGTAGAGCTATTCCGCCGCGTTGTGTTCAGTATTCTTATCCACAACACGGACGATCATCTACGGAATCATGGCTTCTTCATAGAGGAGCAAGGTATCTCGCTTTCGCCTGCTTACGACATCAATCCCTCCACTGATCGCACTGAGCTCTCGCTTGCGATCAACGAAGTCGATACCCTTTGCGACATCTCTATCGCCCGGGAAGCTCACGCCGAGTACGGCCTTTCGGAAAGAGAGGCGGACCAGACCATCGCGGCAGTGACTGCGGCTGTTGCGTCGTGGCGTCACGAAGCGGCGCTGCTGGGTATCCCAAGAGCCGAACAAGAACTCATGGCGGCAGCATTCGAGCTAACCGCATGACCAAAAACCTGCAAATCGTTTCGAAACGTCGCTCAGCTAATTCTGGCGCGCTAACTTTCTGCTATATACTTACGCTCACTCCCCAGTTGGAGTGTCTATCTGTGATCACCACCGCCCAGCAACACATTCAGCATCAGCAGATGCGCTACCCCGAGGCGCAAGGCGTATTCTCATGGCTGCTCTCCGCCATCACGCTTGCCACCAAAATGGTGCAAGCCAAAATCCGGCAAGCGGGACTGCTGGATGTCTTAGGCGCAGCCGGCGCTACGAACGTGCAGGGCGAGACTCAGCAAAAGCTGGATGTTTACGCTAATCAAGCGCTGCTGCATTGCCTCGGGTCGCGCGATTCCGTGGCCATGCTGGTGTCAGAAGAAAACGAAGAGCCCGTGGTGTTCGATCGCGATCCGGAGAAAGGCAAATATATCGTTGTTTTCGATCCGCTCGACGGTTCCTCGAATATCGACGTGAACGTCAGCGTCGGCACTATTTTTTCCATCTACCGCCGGCCGGATGGAGGCGATCTCAGCCGGGCCTGTTTGCAGCCGGGCTCCAAGCAGGTGGCGGCGGGATATGTTGCTTACGGTTCGTCTACCATCATGGTCTACACTGCCGGCAATGGCGCGTTCGGGTTTACCCTCGATCCGGCCATCGGAGCTTACGTTTTAAGCCATGACCGTCTGCAGATGCCCCCGCAAGGCCCATATTATTCCGTGAACGAAGGACAAGCTCACACTTTTCCGCCCGAGTATCGCGACTACTTACAGCGCTTGCGTTCCGGCAGCCTCGGCCAGAGTTACAGTTCACGGTACGTAGGTTCTCTGGTGGCGGACTTCCATCGCACCATGCTGAAAGGCGGAGTGTTTCTCTATCCGCCTGCAAAGCAATATCCGAAGGGCAAGCTACGGCTGCTGTATGAAGCCAGTCCTCTCGCCTTTATAGCCGAGCAAGCGGGCGGCATGGCAATCGACGGCAAAAGGCCGATACTCGAAATCGAACCGGAGGACATCCACCAGCGCACGCCCTTAGTCCTCGGCAGCAAAGTGGAAGTGGAAGCGTTCCTGGCGTGATGGGATGAAGATCTCTCTTGCCCTACTCGCTGGCTTTGCGCTCGGATTGCTTGCCCGCCGGAGCTTGCGAAAAAGTGCCTCCCGCAGCAAGCGGCGATACATCTCACACCACGAGATCGACGAGTTGGCCTACCGGCTTTGGCAGCATCGGGGCGGCGAACACAGTACCGCTCAACAGCGGAACGATGACTGGGCGAGAGCCGTTGATTTACTCGAATCGTTCGGCTCCGGTTAGTCCAGAGGCTCCGATTCGATAACTGCGTTTTCGCCGGCCGCTTTCTTCTCCCAGAATTTGCGCACCCACGCCTCCCAGCTTTTCCCGGCAGCCGGATCGCGGTCGCTGAACTTCAGGCTGGCTATCTCGGAGTAAGCGACATTGACGCGCGGCTTTCCGTTCGCAGGAAGCAGGCGGACCAGCGACTCCCGGAGTGTCGGCCCGCTGCGCCGGTCATAGAGATAGCCGTCGACATTGGTTCCGTCTTTCAGCGTGATGCTGACATCGCCGCGGTAATCGAACGCTTGTTCTAGCGCGGCGCGCAAGTCTTCTTCATTATCGAGAGCGGGAATCCACCCCTGAAGTTGCTGGTGCTGAAAACCGGGCGCGACTTCCAGGCTGTCTGGATCTGCTAAAGATGGCCTGGCGTTCTGGTCACTCAAGCTTCGGTTTCCTGAGCGGCGTGCATCGGCTCTTGTATCTGCACCAGCGGATTGTAAGAATGCACCGGCTTAGCGGGTTCGTTCAAGAGCGCCTGCGCATAGCCGTCTTTGTAGCGATTGAAGAATTGTGCTTTCACCATGCCCGCAAAGCCCCGAATGGTATTGAATCCGTAGTGCACCGAAGATGCCTCGTACCCGCTATGCACCATGCAATTAGCGCACTTCGGATTTCCTGATTCCGTTCCGTAGTTAGCCCACGCCGTTTCCGCCATCAACTCATTGAAGGTGTCGGCGTAACCGTCTTGCAGCAGGTAGCAGGGTTTTTGCCAACCAAAGACGTTGTACGTCGGCATGCCCCACGGTGTGCACGAGAAATCACGGTGCCCCATCAGGAATTCTGCAAATAGTGGAGACATGTTGAACTTCCAGCTAGCCTTACGATTCGAGAAGATGGCGCGGAACAAGCGGCGGGTGCGGGCGCGACCGAGAAAATGCTGCTGGTCCGGCGCCTTATCGTAGGAGTATCCGGGTGACAGCATCATGCCTTCGACGCCGATATCCATCATCTCGTCGAAAAAGCGGCGCACGCTGTTTGGGTCGGCTCCATCGAACAAGGTGGTGTTGGTCGTTACGCGGAAGCCGGCAGCTAGAGCTGCTTTCATGCCGCGGACGGCAATGTCGTATCCGCCTTCGCGGCAGACCGAAAAATCGTGGTGCTCCCGTTCGCCATCCACATGCACCGAGAAACTGAGATATTTGCTGGGTTTAAACAAGTGAAGCTTTTCTTCCAGCAGCAGCGCGTTCGTACAGAGATAAATGTACTTCTTGCGAGCGACTAACCCCTCCACGATCTCTGCAATCTGGGGATGCATCAGGGGTTCACCCCCGGGAATCGAAACCGCCGGCGCGCCGCACTCGTCCACTGCGCGGAAGCACTCTTCTGGAGTCAGTTGCCGCTTCAGCACATGCGCCGGGTATTGGATCTTGCCGCAACCTGCACAAGCCAGATTGCAGCGGAACAGCGGCTCCAGCATAAGAACCAGCGGGTACCGCCTACGTCCAGCTAAACGCTGTTTGAGAACGTAAGACGCTACAGTCCACATCTGCGATAGAGGAACGCTCATAGTTGGAAGGAGAAGAGATCTATTGCCAAACCACAAGCAACATAACCATGATAGCGGTTACGGCTGGCGGCTAACTTGCTGGCGAGAATTACGCAGTCAAGCCGACTCAAAGTAATCTGAATCCAGCCGCTTGATCTTGAAAGTTTGAGAGACAGTAACTCCGACGTTATAGTCGATCATCAGATCAGCCAGCTGCGACCCGTCAATCAGCACTATCTTCTTCTCTATCCGCTGCACGTAGTCGACCGCGTCAGCGGTGAAAGTCGAAGTCGTGATAAAGACACCTTTTCTGGCCCGCACGCCTTCCAAACTTCCGGCAAATGCCTGAACTAAAGGTCTACCCACCGAATTGCTCCACCGCTTAGCCTGGATGTAAACCACATCGAGACCAAGCTTGTCTTCTTTGATAATTCCGTCGATACCGTCATCGCCGCTTCGACCGACCGCTCTTCCTGCATCATCCAAAGACCCCCCGTAGCCCATCGCAACAAGCAAATCGACAACAAGCTCCTCGAAGAACTGCGGTGTCGATTTCTTAACGGCTTCCAGCACCTCATTCGCTAATGTGCTTCGCAGAATTTGATAAGCGTTTAGTAAATTCTCTTCTGGTGTTTGATCGGGATTGGCAGAAGATGACGCGGCATCGGACCTTGTCCCCACAGCGTCCGTCTGCGTCGCCTTTCCCTTATCAAAAGCCACGAACTCTGGATAAGCATTCAGAATGACTTTCTTGAACCCGTTTGGATTCTGCTCCAGAAGTTGCTCACCTCGCTCAGTGATTTGAAATACGCCCCTTTTCCGCCTCCGAAGAGCATTTGCCTTGGTCAGATAGACGAGGCTCCATGCGACACGGTTAGCGAATACGGTTTGAACTCCACTCGGAAGTCTAGTATCAAGGTCTTCCGGACTCAGACTCATGAATAACGACACCTTCTCCCGAATCTGGTGTGTCGGATGCTCCTTTCGATCTACCGTCGCACGCAAAATAGGAACGAAGAAGCTTTGAAAATCAGGAATTGGCATTTACGCATGGTCGTTGTAGTCCGCTCAAAACTGCGACTAGACGAGCAATGACTCCTTTGCAGCGTGCCAAGTGGAGCAAGTACTTGCTGCCGCTCTCAACGGTTCTCCGTTCTCACTACCCGACTTGATGACTCCTTGGCGATCCGACGCATCTAGCCTCTGATATATAGGCCTTCGTCAGGATTCGTGCCATATATCTGAACAGCCTAAGAGCTTGAGTCCCCGCTCTGCGAATTCAATACGTCGAACCTGCACAAGCCCTTCGTTTGGGGAACTCAGAACCGCAAGACTAAAGACGGCCCGCATTAGTAGAGATATGCTTCTGAGCTTTGCTGCGCAGCTACCCGCCACTTGCTAAATTAAGCATTTGCGGCGACTTCTTCCGGAATGCCCGCTTCTTTCCGTTTCTTCAAGAACGGCATCATGGAGCGCAACTCTGCACCCACCCGTTCGATCGAACTGTCCTTAGCCGACTCCCGCATGGCGAGGAACTGCTTGCGCCCAGTCCTGTTTTCATCCAGCCATTTGCGTGCAAAGTCGCCCGACTGGATTTCGCCCAGAATCTTCTTCATCTCGGCGCGAGTCTCATCCGTTACCACGCGAGGACCGCGCGTGTAGTCACCGTACTCCGCCGTATCCGAGATGGAGTAACGCATGTAGCCGAGTCCGCCTTCGTAAATCAAATCTACGATCAGCTTCAACTCGTGCAAACACTCAAAGTAGGCGATCTCCGGAGCATATCCCGCAGCGGTCAACGTTTCGAAACCAGCCTGGATCAATTCGCTCACCCCGCCGCAGAGCACCGCCTGCTCTCCGAACAGATCGCTTTCGGTCTCTTCCTTGAAGGTGGTTTCGATAACGCCCGCTTTCAGGCAGCCCAGTCCAAAGGCATAAGCCAATGCATTCTCCAGCGCATCTCCCGAGGCATCTTGCGCGATCGCAACCAGGGCCGGAACACCTACGCCTTCCGTAAACAACTCCCGCACCCGATGGCCCGGCGCCTTGGGCGCGATCATCGACACATCGACGCCTTCCGGCAGCTGAATTTCGCCAAAATGGATGTTGAAACCGTGGGCGAACATTAGCGTCTTGCCCGCCTTCATCTGTGGACCGATTTCGGCCTTGTAGACCGGGCCCTGCAGATGATCGGGAAGTAGCAGCATCACCACATCGCCCTTTTTCGCAGCATCCGCGACGCTCAATACTTCCAGGCCCGCAGCCTCGGCCTTGGCTTTGCTCTTGCTGCCCGGCTGCAGGCCGACTACCACATTAAGTCCGGAATCGCGCAGATTTAAGGAATGGGCATGGCCCTGGCTTCCGTAACCGATCACCGCGATAACTTTGTCCCGCAAAGGCGCAAGACTTCCGTCCTGCTCGTAATAACGTTTTGGCATGTTTAAACCCTTAGGTCGTTTCCTGCAGTTCCAGAGCCTCTTCCGGCGATGCGCCGCGCGGCACGGGAGGAGAAAGCCGCAGCCTCCGGGTCTCGAGGGACATCGACACCACGCCGGAGCGAGTTACATCTATCTCGCCGTAACTGCGCATCACTTCGATAAACTCATCCAGCTTTTCGCCGTCGCCCGTGGCTTCCAGAGCGAATCCTTCCACCGACGAATCGACCACGCGCGCATGGAAAATTTCAGCTTCCTTCAGCACGGCGGTCCGGGAATTTTGGGCCGTCTTCACGCGCACCAGTACTAGTTCATGATTGATCGCCGGACCGTCCGTCACATCCGCCGCCTGCAGCACGTTGATCAGCTTGTTCATCTGCTTAATCACCTGCGCGCGGATGTTTGCTTCGACGTCCACCACAATGGTCATGCGCGAAATCATCGGGTCGAGTGTTCGAGAAACTGTCAGGCTCTCGATGTTGTAACCGCGCTGGCTCAACAACCCGGTCACCCGCATCAGCGCGCCGGGCCTATTCTCCATCAGAAGAGAGATAATCTGTTGCATCCGGGTTTTTCTCCTACACTTCCACTGGCTGCGGTGGACGCAGCACCATCTCGTTCAGAGCTCCGCCCGCCGGCACCATGGGGAAGACATTCTCGGTAGGCGTCACTTTCACGTTCAACAAATACGGTCCCGGTTCCTTTACCGCAGCTTCTAGCGCCGAAGGCATGTCGCGGACATCCTCCACCGTGCTTCCCCTGAAGCCGTAAGCGCCTGCTAGCTTCTCCGGATCAGGAAACGAAGTCAGGGCCACGCTGCTGAGCCGGTTGTTATAAAACAGCTCCTGCCACTGCCGCACCATGCCGAGATAGCCATTGTTCATGACAATAATCTTCACCGGCAACGCATGATTTGCGATGGTAGCCAACTCAGGAATGGACATCTGAAAACCGCCATCGCCCACTACTGCGAACACCAGCTTATCCGGCCGGGCGAACTGCGCTCCAATGGCTGAAGGTAGTCCGAATCCCATCGAACCCAGGCCGCCAGAATTGATCCATAAACGCGGTTCATTGAACCGGATCAATTGCGCCGACCACATCTGGTGCTGCCCCACATCGCTGCAGACGATGGCCTGCCCGCCCGATAGGCGATCGATTTCCGCCATCAGGTGCTGCGGCTTGATCTCCGTATCCGAATACTCGGGCTTTAATGGATGCTCCTCTTTCCAATCTCGAATCTGCTTGCGCCAGCTTTCCCGGGCCACTTCGTTCTTGCCGCCCAGGCTCGGCTTGAACTCGTTCAAGGCCTCCGTCAGCTTGGGGAGCACTCGCTTTGCATTTCCCACAATGGGCAAATCCGCATACCGGTTCTTGCCGATTTCGGCCGGGTCCACGTCGACATGGATAATCTTGGCGTGGGGCGCGAATGCCGCCAGACGTCCTGTTACCCGGTCGTCAAAGCGCACTCCCAGGGAAATCAGCAGGTCGGAATGGGATAGCCCCATATTTGCTGCGTAACCGCCATGCATTCCGGGCATGCTGATGAAGCTCGGATGGTCACTCGGTAAAGCGCCCAAACCCATTAGAGTACAGACCGTCGGGAAATCCAGTGCCTCCACCAGATCGCGCAACTCACGGCTGGCTTCAGCCGCAATGATCCCGCCGCCCGCATAGATCATGGGCCTTTCGGCCTCCAGCATCATCTGCGCTGCTCGTTTGATCTGTCCCGTGTGTCCTTCGCTAAAGACTCTGTATCCGGGCAGGTGAATCTCCTCTACCGGTGCATAATGCGCATGCCCTGTCAAAACATCTTTAGTAATGTCGACCAACACCGGGCCAGGACGCCCGGAAGCCGCGATGTAGAATGCCTCGTGGATCGCCTTCGGCAGTTCTCTTACGTCTTTAACAAGGAAGTTGTGTTTTGTGGCTGAACGCGTAATCCCGAATGTGTCCGCTTCCTGGAACGCGTCGCTGCCCATCAGTTTGCTGGTCACCTGGCCTGTGATCGCCACAATCGGAACGGAATCCATCATGGCATCTACCAGGCCCGTCACGAGGTTGGTGGCGCCGGGACCTGAAGTCGCGCAGCAAACCCCTACTTTGCCGGTGGTACGCGCAAATCCCTGGGCCGCGAACGCCGCGTTCTGCTCGTGCCGTACCAGCACATGGCGGATCGGGTGATCATAGAGCGCGTCGTAAAGAGGTAAAGTAACGCCGCCCGGATAACCGAAGATGCAGTCGACGCCTTCGGCTGTCAGGCAATTCAAAAGGATCTGCGCACCGGATAGAAGGTTATTTGCCATGGAGGATCTGAATTTATTCTTGAACAAGGTGGGATAATACCCAAAAAAGGCCGCCAAAACGGCTTGGTGCGCCGGTCAGCGGCCTTTCTTTGAAGTACAGGCGGTGCACTCGGTCGAGTGCCCATACCCTCATGTCCTCAGACTAACGTAGAAGCGATTTTTATGCAAGAGAATCAAACTATAAAAAAAACTTATGAAGAAGTGGATGGCTTCGAATCGCAGAACACCCTCACAACAGGGCGCAACTCCAACAGGAAGCCAATTCCAAAAAGTAATCTACCTAATAGTTGAACACGCTTAAAATGGGGTCTCGCTTAAAATGGGGTCTGTCCCCATTACGGCGGGTCTGTCCCCATTACGGCGGTCTGTCCCTTTCTATCTCATTGATTTTGTTGAGGCGCTCTCGAAAGTTCAGGGGATGGAATTTTTGTGGGGATTTGCTCCCTGGTTTTGGCTTCGAATCGTAGAGCGTTAGCCACGTATCATCAGAAGCGACATTCATGACCTGCCCCTTCTGCAACCACCGGGAGGACAAAGTGATCGATTCGCGGGAAAGTAAAGATGGCGGATCCATCCGGCGTCGCCGCCAGTGCCTGGCCTGCGAACGGCGATTCACTACCTATGAACGCTGCGACGAAGTTCCCTATATGGTCATCAAAAAAGACGGGAGAAGAGAGCACTTCGACCGGCAAAAAGTATTGAATGGCCTCTTACGCGCCTGCGAGAAGCGGCCCGTCAGCATGCGTGACCTGGCCGATTTGGTCAACGATGTTGAGAGCTATCTCCTCGAGAATCCGGATCGAGAATTGCCTGCTCGGGCGCTAGGGGAGCGAATTATGGCCCGTCTGCGCGAATTAGATAAGATTGCCTACATCCGGTTTGCTTCCGTATATCGGGATTTTCAAGACGTGGAGGAGTTCCTGGATGAACTCCGGGGCATTGTGCTGCATCGCAAATCGTAGGCGGTTCTGGAGTTAGGTAATTTTTTCGTTCTGGTTTCTTGCTGATGCGGAACCGGGAATGGCATAGTACACGTCCTCGATCCGTCTATCTTTGCTGTAACCAACCACTTTTAGCAGCATCTTGTAATAGAGGGATCGCGATTTCGTAAGGGATCGGCTATAATTGAGCGCGCAATACTTACAAGGCGACACCACTCGGGCGATTCAGCCAATTCAGCGGCGTTTGGTTTTAAGTTAGTTTTTTTATGTTACTTCCGGTTTGTTCCGGGTGGCAGTGTTAAACGTATTCAGTGTCCGTGCCGGTCAATCCAAATAGACAATAGACAAAGGTTGACCGTCAGCGCGATTCCATCCATAGGCTATCGAAATGAGGTGAGCCATTTTTTTGGACCGTCGTCAACAGTTCAGCCGGTTAAGCGAGAGAAATTTGAGGGAGTGCAGTAAACAAGAGGTGACTAGGTAAGGTGGATCAATTCGAAGATCAATTTATAGCTGAGGGCCGCGAACCGATGGGTTTGCCCTTTGATGAGGACGCAAACTTTTTTCATCCGGAGGAAGTTCAGGATGAAGAGTTCCATGGCGCTCAGCAGGTCGAGGAGTCGATCTACACTGACGATCCGGTTCGCGTTTACCTGCGGGAAATGGGGTCAGTGCCGCTCCTAACGCGGGAGGGCGAGGTGACTCTTGCCCGCAAGATGGAGCGCGGCAAAATCCGGATGCAGAAGGCAATCAGCCGCTCTCCGCTTATCCAGAATGTGGTGATGGAGTTCGGCGATCTGATCCGGCGTGGCGCTGAAGACGTGGACAGCTACGTAGATTTCCCGCCGTCCGATATAGAGGAAGGCAGCGCTGCCGATCTGAAGCGGCGCGGAGACATAGCTGAGTTGTTCATGAACTATCTGGCGGCGCACAAGAGGCTTGCCCAGACAGCGGATAAGCACAACTCTGTTCCGGCTATCAACAAGAAGCTTCGCAAAAAGTGGCAGGGCAAAATCGCCCGCTCCAAGGTCGAATTCTCCCAAGCGCTGCGGGCCGTGCCCTTTAACCTGGCCCGCTGGAAAGAATTCGTCCGCGCTATCGAGGGTGCGGTCAATGAGATGTCGCTTCTAGACGCCGAATGCAAGCGTCTTGAAAATCGAAATACGTCGCAATCGCAGGCTCGCATCAAGGAACTGCGCCGTGATCTGAAGAAACGAGAGTCCGAAGCGGAAGCTTCGCTGCCTGACCTTCGGCATAGCTTACAAGTTATTCGGCACGGTGAAATCGAGGCCGAACGAGCTAAGAAAGATCTAGTCGAAGCCAATCTTCGACTGGTTGTTTCAGTCGCTAAGAAGTACGTTAATCGCGGTCTCCACCTGCTCGATCTTATTCAAGAGGGCAATATCGGCCTGATGCGCGCTGCCGACAAATTCGAATACCGGCGCGGCTACAAGTTCTCTACCTACGCTACCTGGTGGATCCGCCAGGCCATCACGCGCGCCATCGCGGACCAGTCCCGAACCATTCGTATTCCCGTTCACATGAACGAGAGCATGAATAAGTTCCTCCGGGCGACCCGCGAGCTCGAAAAAGAGCTAGGCCGGATTCCCACTAACGAAGAGATCAGTCGGCGCATGGACATTCCGGTGGAGAAAGTACAGAAGCTCAAGACGATCTCCCGTGATCCGGTTTCGCTGGAGACCCCGGTCGGGCGAGATGGCGAGTCCGCTTTGGGTGACCTCATCGAAGACCGCTGGGTAGGTTCCCCTGTCGACGCGGTCATTGATTCAAACGTACGCGACGAAACGGCTAACATCCTGAAAACTCTTTCCCCGAAGGAAGAGAAGGTGATTCGCCTCCGCTTCGGTATCGGCTGCGAGCGCGAACACACCCTGGAAGAAATTGGGCAGGAGTTCGATGTCACCCGCGAACGCATCCGCCAGATCGAAGCCAAAGCCCTGCGCCAGCTTCGGTCGCCGGAACGCGCCCGGCATCTGAGAGCGCTGCTCGCCGCTCGATAGCCGTACACTCTCCAATTCCCAGCTTCTGAAGAGGTCAGGCCCTGATGGCTTGGCCTTTTCCTTTTTATAGGAACAATCCGATACGCATTCTGGGAGTACTGGCGTCCGCGACTCCGTAATTCAGGATCAGGCAATCCCTAGTAGATTGTCGTAATGCCAAGCTATCTAATTCAAGATAAACCACTTAGGCCATCGTTTCCGTTTGGTGCTCAAACTGCCTTTACTTCCCGGTGTGCCTTTGCGCACACACGGGTAAGGAGACGATATTTTAATGATTTACCGAGGAAGTCGAGTTGCAGGACTTCTCGCTGTGTCCTTGTTTCTAGTAGGGCAGATTTTTGCACAGTCGACAAGCGGAAACCTGACTGGCACTATTTACGATCCAGCCGGGGCAACTGTTGCCGGCTCTGAAGTCACGGCGCACAACAACGACACCGGGGTCGATACCAGCACCGAATCCACTTCAAACGGAACCTACCGAATTCCGAACCTCCCCGTTGGTTCCTACACGCTTAACGTTGCCTCCGCCGGCTTTTCTAAGTCAACTGTCGAAGCGAGAATCGAACTGAATCAAACCGTAACCCGTAACGTCACGCTGCAAATCGGTGAGGCTACCAGTACGGTGGAAGTCACCAGTGCGCCGGCCGCCATCGACACGACCACCGCCCAGATTCAATCCACTTACCAGGCCAAACAGATTGCCGATCTTCCGCTCACCAGCACAGGGCAGGGTGTATTGAATCTCTCGCTGCTGTCTGCTGGAGTCTCCAGCAGCGGAACCATCGGCGTCGGAACCGGACCTTCCGTAGGCGGACAGCGCTCCCGCAACAACAACTTTATGCTGGAAGGCGTCGACAATAACAACCGCAGCATCACCGGCCCGCTAGTGACGGTCCCGAACGACGATGTCGCGGAATTCTCCCTTCTGCAGAACCAGTTTTCGCCGGAGTTCGGCCACTCGACCGGCGGGCAATTCAATACGGTTGTCAAATCCGGCACTAACGAATTTCATGGCCTGCTGTACGACTACTTGCAGAACCGCAATTTCAACGCTGTCGATCAGAACCTGGCCAACATCGGCGTGACCTCGAATCCGCGTTCTGACTATAACCGCCTCGGAGCGAACTTCGGCGGTCCAATTCTGCAAAATAAACTCTTCTTCTTCACGGGGTTCGAGTACAACCCGCGCGGTCAATCCGCAACCCCAGGGCAGCTGTATGGACCCACGGCGGCTGGCTACGCTACTCTGGCCGGCGTCCCGGGCCTTGCTCAAAACAATCTCAGCGTCCTCCGGCAATATGTCCAGGCACCCTCTGCATCCGATCCCGCTACTCTGCCTTTAGGGGTTTACCCCGTGGTTGGCGGTCAGACGATTGAATCGGGCCTTGTTCCGGTTGTAGCTCCCAACTTCCGCAACGACTATACGGGAGTGCTTTCTGTCGATTACAATCTGTCGCAGAAAGACCAACTCCGTGGCCGCTATGTCTACAATCGTCGAGACGAGATCAATACCGCCGCGGCGCTGCCTGCCTTCTACACCACCATTCCGACCCGGTTTTACCTCGCCAATCTTAGTGAATATCACTCCTTCACCCCTACTGTGAACAATGAATTCCGGCTGGCCTACAACCGCTACAACCAGCAGATTGACGCGGGTTCCTTCCAGTTTCCGGGTCTGAATACCTTCCCGAATATTACTCTCGATCCCTATCAGGTGAATCTCGGTCCCGATCCGAATGCCCCACAGTACACGGTCAGCAATATGTACCAGCTGAACGACAACATCAGTTGGACCAAGGGTGCGCATTCCGCGAAGTTCGGTTTTGACGGGCGGCGCTGGATTTCACCTCAAGGATTCACGCAACGCGTCCGGGGCGATTACGAGTGGACCGACCTGGAAAGCTATCTTCGAGACCTTGCACCTAACAATTTTGGTGAGCGTTCAGCCGGCGATCTGACCTATTGGGCTAACCAGTGGAATTTCGCGTTCTTCGGCAATGATGATTGGAAGATCCGGCCCAACCTGACCATCAACCTCGGCCTGCGTTATGAGTACTGGACCCTGCCCGCTGCCGAGAAGCAGCAGGCGCTGAACTCGGTTTCAAGCGTACCCGGATTGCTCACTTTCGGCGTGCCGAAGACCCAGAAAACCAACTTCATGCCGCGGGTGGGATTTGCATACTCGCCGGGTTCGTCTGGAACGACCTCTTTCCGGGGCGGATTCGGTATCGGTTACGACGTACTCTTCGATAATCTGGGGACTCTCTCGCTGCCTCCGCAGCTGCAGCAGACCAACGACGTCCCCACCGGCAGCACCACGCCCAACTTTCTTGCCACCGGCGGCTTGCCTGCTTCGCCCGTAGCTCTGACGCCGACCTCGGCGCGCGCACAAACCTCGGGCTTTATCCCTGATGTCCAACTGCCCAAAGCGCTTCAGTGGAACATCGGAGTGCAGCACGTCTTCGCTCAGAATTACACCGTCCAGGTGCGCTATCTCGGAACCCGCGGCATTAATCTGCCGATCCAGAATCGCTACAACGTGCGGTCGATTGTTACCCCGCAATTCAGCCTTCCCACCTATATCGCGGCGCCCACCCAGGCGGAGCTAGACTCACTGCCTCTCACGCTAGACGGCATCGGTGCGGCGCAAGGAGCCAGCGGCCGGTTCCTGCCCGCCTATTATGCAGCCGGTTTTCAGTCGAACATCACCGGATACGCGCCGAGCGGCAACTCCATCTATCACGGTCTGGCGACGGAGGTGAAGCGCCGCTTCACCAATGGCTTGCAATTCCAGGGCAGCTACACCTGGAGCCACAATATCGACGATTCGACCGCGGAAGTCTTTTCGACGCTGACTACTCCGCGGCGGCCCCAGGATTTTCAGAATCTCCGCGCCGAGCGTGCGAACTCGGCTCTCGACCACAAGCACCGGTTCACTTTTCAACTCACTTACGACGTTCCTTACTTCAAGGACAAAAGCTGGTTCTTGAGGAATGTAGTCGGCAACTGGGAGGTAGCGCCGGTCTATACGTATCAGACCGGCACGTGGTACACGGCGCAGAGCGCGATCGATTCCGATCAGAATGGCGACAGCTTTAGCGATCGCACCGTGGTCAATCCGCAAGGAGTGGCCGGAATCGGTTCGGACGTAACCGAGCTAACAAACAGCGCTGGTGCGACCGTGGGATATCTAGCCGCCAATCCCAACGCGCAGAACATTGTTGCCGGGCCCGGCGTCTATCCTAATTCTGCTCGCAACACCCTGCGCCTGCCTCCGACGGACAACCTGGATCTCAGCGTTGTGAAAAGATTCTCGTTGAGCGACCGCTATCGCGTCGAATTGTTCGGCCAGGTTTCGAATACGCTGAACCATCCGCAATACATCGGTGGCTACCTTGCCGATGTCCTGAGCATAGGCTACACCGGAAATAACGTACGCAATTTCACTAATCCGGCCAGCTCCACTTTCAACCGGGCCGATCAGACCTTCAGCAGCAATCCCCGGATTTTGACTCTGGCGATCAAATTCTTCTTCTAGAGGTGGAACAGGGGCAGGAAGGGGCCTGCCGTCTCTCGTGCGGCCGGCCCCAGGCGCGGACTCGGAGGAATACCGCGCTTTCAGTAAACGACTCTAAAGCCGCCCAATGAGTTACTTCCGTTCCGGCGGTAATTCGCAACCCGCTACGCAACCTTGGTACTGTGGAATCGATCTAAGTATCAAGTCCATCATGCCTGTAGCCGCTACTTCCATCGCTGAAGAGATCCTGAGTCTCAAGGAACAACGCAATGCTCTGATTCTGGCTCATCATTACCAGGAAGCCGAGATTCAGGAGCTGGCTGACTCGGTGGGAGACAGTCTGGAACTTTCCCGCACCGCTCAGAAATTCCAAGGGGACGTCATCGCCTTCTGCGGAGTTAAGTTCATGGCCGAAACCGCTAAAGTGCTCAACCCTGAGCGCACCGTGGTTCTGCCCGACCTGCATGCCGGCTGCAGCCTGGTAGATAGCTGCCCAGTTGAAGCAATCCGGAATTTCCGCCGCAAGAATCCCGAATACGTCATCGTCAGCTACGTCAACACTTCGGTTGAGGTGAAAGCGGAGAGCGACATTCTCTGCACTTCCCGCAACTCTGTAAAGGTAGTCAATTCCATTCCAGCCGAAAAGCCCATCTTGTTCCTGCCGGATATCAATCTCGGCAACTACGTCAAGGCGCAGACCGGCCGCGAGAATATGAAAATCTGGCAGGGCGCCTGTATCGTCCACGCCACTTTCCCGGCGCGGCGGGTCACCGCTGCCCGTAACGAACATCCCGATGCTCTCGTGGCGGCTCATCCGGAATGCCCGCAGGATGTTCTACGGCAAGCTGATTTCATTGGCTCCACGTCGGCCATCATCGACTGGTGCTCGTCGCAATCCGCGGAAGAGTTCATCGTAATGACCGAGAGTGGCGTGCGATTTTCGCTGGAGCGCCGTTCGCCAGGAAAGAAGTTCTACTTCGTCGCGAACGAGAACTGCAATTGCAGCGAGTGCCCTTACATGCGCATGAATACCCTCGAAAAACTCCGCGACTGCCTGGATACCCTGCAGCCGCGCATCGAGCTTCCCACCGGACTCATGGACCGCGCGCGCCTTCCTATTGAACGCATGTTGGCGCTCCCATAGATGTTGCCGCTATCCGACAATTTCGGCCGTATTCACTCTGACCTGCGAATCAGCGTGACCGATCGCTGTAACATCCGTTGTTTTTATTGCATGCCGGAAAGCGGAGCGAAATTCGTGCCGGCCTCGTCGCTTCTGACCTTCGACCAGATTGTTCATTTTCTAACTGCCAGCGTTCCTCTCGGTATCCGTAAAGTGCGTTTGACCGGGGGCGAACCGCTGCTGCGTCCCAAGCTGCCGGATCTAGTCGGGCGCATCCGGCTATTTCCGCAGATTGACGATTTGGCGCTGACGACCAATGGCGTTCTGCTGCGGAAATGGGCCGAACCGCTGTTTGCTGCCGGTTTACGCCGTCTGAACGTTCACCTAGACACTCTGGATCGCTATCGTTTCGCCCAACTTACCCGCCGCGACGATCTCGTCCGCGTACTCGACGGCCTGGATGCGGCGCAAGCTGCCGGGTTTCGCCAAATCAAGTTGAACGCCGTCGCGATGAAGGGCATCAGCGAACCGGACATTCCGCAACTGGTCCGCTTTGGCCGGGAGCGCGGCATGGAAGTCCGCTTCATCGAGTTCATGCCGCTCGACGGACAGCAGATCTGGAATCTCGATCGCGTTCTGACGGCCGATCAGATGATTCGATCGCTCTCGAAAGAATTCGGACCGCTGCAAGCCGTTCCCGATGCCGATCCGCGCGCGCCTGCCACGGAGTACCGCTTTGAAGACGGCTACCGTGTCGGCTTCATCGCCTCCGTCAGCCGTCCCTTCTGCATGAATTGCAATCGCCTTCGCCTGACCGCCGAAGGCAAGCTGCGGAATTGCCTCTTCGCGCGCGAAGAGTTGGACATCCGGCATCTACTCGCACCCGGCATCCCGCACTCTGAACTGCAGGCGGCCATCCGGGAGAATGTCCGCCAAAAAGCGGTTGGCCATGAAATTCAGCAGGTCTCCTTTATAGCGCCGGCCCGCCCCATGTACGCCATCGGCGGCTGAACAGCTGCCGGGGAAAGCTATCTGAACCCGGCACTAGTTTCGCAAGCCTTTGCCGCCACGCTCACACGCATACGTTTGTCGCCGCCATGGCAGCCTGGCTCTCCGCCTGATACACCTCCCACCTCAGCCCGATGAGTTCTTTGCGCGCTACCCAAAGTTCCCTGTAATATAATGCCCTCGCAATTCAGAGAGGGGTTTCCGTGTTTACTCACCGGGCGTGTGCTGTGTTAGCCGTCCTTCTCGCAGGATTCCAGGCCGCGTCAGCTCAGGACTCGCGCGGCACTATTTCTGGCCGCGTGGTCGATCCCAGCGGTTCTCCTATGCCGGGCGTCGCCGTGCGGGCGGTCAACCTGGAAACGAATGTACCTGCCGGTAACACCACCAGCGCAACCGGCAACTTCACCATCCCCTATCTGACCCCGGGCCGTTATCGCCTGGAAGCGGAACAAACCGGTTTCAAGAAGTACGCTTCCGAAATCCAAGTGCGCACCAACGACACCCTAGAAGTGCCGGTCCAACTCCAGGTGGGGGACGTCACCCAATCGGTGGAAGTGCGCGCCGAAACGCCGCTCTTGAGTACCGGAGATGTATCCATCGGCCAGGTTATCGATCAGAAACGCATTGAAGAGCTTCCCCTCTTTGCCGGCAATGCGATGGACCTGGTGCAACTGGCGCCCGGCACCGTGAACGGCACCAACTTGCGGCTGCGCAAGGCGCCATTTAACTCCGCGCCCAGCCAGTTCTCAACGGTCGGCGGCGCTAACAACCAGAACGAATTCACCATCGATGGAGTCTCCAACACCTACAGCGATGGAACGCAGCCTCGGGTCGCCTTCTCGCCCCCGCAAACGGCGATCAGCGAATTCAAGATCAAGACCACCAGCTTCGACGCGATGCAGGGCGCCACGCTCGGTTCCGTCGTGAATGTCAATACTAAGGGAGGAACCAACGACTTGCATGGCGAGCTTCACTATTGGTTCCGCCACAGCAAACTCGACACCAAGACCATCTTTCAGAACCGGCAAGGTTTAAGCCTGCCCATCTACCAGGACAATCGCTACGGCGGTTCCATGGGCGGTCCGATTGTGCTGCCCAAGCTGTATGACGGGCACAATCGGACCTTCTGGTTCTTTGCCTATGAAGGCAACAAATTCGGCGATCCGAATGTGGGTCAAAGCGTACAGACGGTTCCTACCGTTGCCGAGCGGAGCGGCGATCTGTCGGCGCTGCTGGCGCTTGGTTCCTCCTATCAGGTCTACGATCCCACTTCGACGGTAGCGGTCTCCAACGGCCGCTTCCAACGCCAGCCATTCGTGGGTAATGTTCTCCCCGCGAGCCGTCTCGATCCGGTCGCGCTCCGCATCTTGAACTATTACCCTTTACCCAACGCTCCGGGCACTTCGGAAGGCCGGCAGAACTACTTCACCTCGTCCAAAGCAATTGAAGATTACTGGACCACAATCGCCCGCTTCGACCATTCCTTTAGCGAACGGTTCCGCACCTTCGTGCGAGTCGATCGCGATTATTGGCAGGAAGATAAGAATCGCATCTTTCCGGACACCGTCGCCACCGGAATCATTCTGAATCGCATCAACCGGGGTATTGCGCTCGACAATGTTTTCGTCATCAATCCTTCCTTCTTGTTAAACGTTCGCTACGGCCTTACCGCGCAGGAGTTTCCCGAGCAGCGCGTGAGCCGCGGTTTCGATCTGGCATCGCTGGGCTTCTCGCCGCAGCTGGTCAGCAGCATCAATCCCGCGTTGGCTACTTTCCCGCGAGTGAATGTCGCACCCTGGTCCCAGCTGTCGAATTGGGAGTCGGGAGACGGCACTACCACTTCCCTCATTCACAACCCGGTAGCTGCCCTCACTTACTTGCGCGGCAAACACTCCATGAGCTTCGGTGGCGACTTCCGCTTCATCCGCGAGTTTCGCAACCGCTTCCCTACGCAGGTTTCGCCCGACTTGAATTTTGCCTCCACCTTCACCAACGGCCCCCTGAACACCGCGGCCGCTCCCCAACTCGGCGGCGAGATTGCGTCCTTCCTGTTGGGCGTGCCGTCCGGCAGCATTGCCAAGTCCGCCAGCTATGCGGAGCAGAACGCCATTTACGGCTTCTATTTCCAAGATGACTACAAACTCAGCCGCAAATTGACGCTCAATCTCGGGGTTCGGTATGAACTCGAGACCGCCATGACCGAGCGCTTTAACCGCTCTGTGGCCGGTTTCGCCTACGACGCCGCCAATCCAATCGCGGCCGCGGCGCAAGCCAATTATGCTGGAAATCCGCTGCCGGAGTTGCCGGTGAGTCAATTTCAGGTCCTCGGCGGTGTCACCTTCCCCGGCGTCAACGGCAATCCGCGCCAGCTTTGGGATTCTGATAAAAATAACCTGGCGCCGCGCGTCGGCATCGCCTACGCCGTCCGCCCCAAGACCGTCCTCCGGGCCGGTTATGGAATCTACTATGGCCCGATCGGTACCCTCTATTCCAACTCGATTCAAACCGGCTTCAGTCAAACGACCCCGATTCAGGCCTCTCTCAACAACGGCTTGACCTATCAGGCGACGCTTGCGAATCCCTTTCTCAATGGCATTCTCCAGCCGGTAGGCGCGGCTGGCGGTCTGGCCACAAATCTCGGCCAGGATCTCAGCTTCTTCGACCGTGCGCGCAAAAACCCCTACTCCCAGCGCTGGTCATTCGGCTTTCAGCACGAGTTGCCGCTGCAGTTCGTTGCCGAAGTCAACTACGTCGGCAATCGTGTCACGCAGATCAGCACCGCACGGAATCTGAACGCGGTTCCGAACGATCTGCTCAGCACCTCACCGGTGCGCGATCAGGCCCAGATCAACTTCCTCGATCAGACCGTCCCCAACCCGTTCTTCGGCCTCGGTTCCGTCTACACCCGGAACATTTCGCGCCGGCAGTTGCGGCTCGCCTATCCTGAATTCTCCGACATCTCCGTGCAGCAGCCGGTCGGATACGCCTGGTATCACTCTATGCAAGCCAAGCTCGAACGGCGTCTGAACAATGGCTTCAGCTATGAAATGAGCGCCACCTGGTCCAAGAACATGCAGGCCATCGATTTTCTCAATGGCGCGGATTCGGTCCCGTACCGTTCTATCTCCGATCTCGATCGCACCTGGCGCGTCACGGCCAGCGGCATTTGGGAGCTGCCCTTCGGCCGCGGACGTCATTTCGGAAGCAAGCTCCCCTGGCTTGTCGAAGGGATCGCGGGAGGTTGGCAGCTCAACTGCCTCATGCAATTCCAGAGCGGCGGTCCGCTAGGTTTCGGCAACGCTATTTTCAACGGTGATTTAGCCGATATTCCGCTGTCAAGCGATGTGCATAACGTCGACCGCTGGTTCAATACCAACGCCGGCTTCGAGCGCCGCGGCAATGCCCAGCTTGCCAGTAATTTGCGTACCTTTCCGCTCCGCTTTTCCGGCATCCGCGGTCCGGGCCAGCAGCGCTGGGATCTCTCCCTGATCAAGAACTTCTACTTCCAGGAACGCTGGCGCTTTCAAATACGCGCTGAGACTTTTAACGCTTGGAACAACGTCAACCTGGGCAGTCCGAACACCAGCCCTGCGAGTTCAGCCTTCGGAACCATCACCAGCCAGGATCCGCCCCGCAGCTGGCAGTTCGCAACCAAGCTTTCTTTTTAGCGCGTAGCGGGGCCTGAATACTGAAAGCGGATAGTGGTCTTTCCAGGCCGCTATCCGCTACCGCAGAGCCCAAATTAAAACTGCAATCCCGGCCAGAATTCGATAGATGGCAAAGGGCACGAACCCGCGGCTGCGAACCCAGTTCATGAACCACGCCACCACCGCCCAGGCAACAAAAAAAGAAACCACGAAGCCGATCGCCAGCAAAACCAGTTCGTGTGATCCGAAATGAAATGCGCCGCCGGTCTCCTTGGATTCCTTAACAAATTTCAGGAATTCGTAGGCCGTCGCAACCGCCATTGTAGGAATGGAAAGCAAGAAACTGAACTCCAGTGCAGTTGTCCGTGACATCCCCGCTAATTCCCCGGAAGAGATCGTGGCCATTGAGCGAGAGGTTCCCGGGAACACCGGAGCCAGTGTCTGGCAAAGACCCACAAACACCGCCTGCCCGGTAGTGACGCTCTCCACATCCTTAGATTTGTTCCGATCGCCGAAGCGGACATCGATGATCCACATCACGATGCCGCCGATCAGGAGCGAGGCGCCCATCACCACCAGGCTCTCCAGATTTTTCCCGATCACTTTGGCAAGCAAAAAGGAGGGAATACCGGTGCAGACGAATGCCAGAAGCGTTAAGGTTAGCGGATGGTTCACCGCGGTCCGGTCTCCGTTGATTCCGCGCGGAAACGTCCGCAGAAATTCCATGATCCTGTTCCAGAAATAGATGGGTAGGCAAAGCACCGCTCCCAGCTGGATGACAATCGAAAACATCTTCCAATAGCCATCCCCTAAATCCACATGCATCAGCGCTTCGGAAATGCGGAGATGCGCAGTCGAGCTTACCGGAAGAAATTCAGTGACGCCTTCGATAACTCCCAGAACCAGGGCCAGCAGATAATCATTCATGTTGCGACCGTCATCGTAGCGCGACAGCCTTCCGATCGCCGCTCTAGTCTTTCAAATAGTGGCGATAGCGCCCGCTGTTGTAAGTGGTCCAGGCGCTGAAATTGCCGCGTTCCTGATAGAGCAGGTAAGCAAAATCGATATTCTTCTTGCAGTCGAGCAGATCCCGCAAAATTACGCCTCGCCGCGTCAGATGCACCGTGTTGATCTGGAAATAGCCCCAATCGAGAGTGCCGTCGGCATTGTAATGGTAAATCTCGCACTTGCCTTGCGGATTCTCAGCGCGCTGGATGGCTAGTGCAACCCGGCATGCCGGGCCGAACTTCTGGCAAGCGTACTCTTCCGGCGTAGCAGGCTTTTGGGGCTGGTTGATCGTCGCCTTCACCACGCTGGGAGCTTTCACGCGCTCCGCAATCACTACCGGCCAGCGCAGATGAAGCACCAGCGGTGACTGGAGACCTACCGTATAGCGCGCATGAAAGCGCACCACCATGACCACCAGGAGCGCACCTGCAAGCAGTGCCGCAGCGCTTGCCAGAATCTGCCGTTGCTGCGGCTTGCTCAAGCTTAAAGTAATGCTTCTGCGGCGCCTCTGCGGCGGTGGATGGTCCGGCTCCGGGCTCTTTGCGAGTCGAGTTGCGGAAGCAGGGGCCATGAAGCGTCAGTGTACTCGATTGCGGTTCGGGAAACCGCCCATGTGTGAGCATCTTAGTATGGAAGCTCAGGCTGGTCCTCCGGTTGCGATTAACCATGCGCTTGACCAACGATCGAGTCCCGCAGGCTTGCGGGCGGTGGCGAGTCTTGAAGCAACTAAGGGTGTGTTGGTCATAATTCTCGGTATCTTTTTGCTGATCTATCACACCCGCGCGGAAGACGTAATCGAAAATCTGCTGGATCATCTTCACATCGACACCGACGCCAGGTTCGGACACATGGTGATGAATGCAGCCGTCACCGTGAGCGACGCCCGCTTCTGGACGATCGCCGGATTGTCGCTCAGTTATTCCAGCGTGCGTTTCATCGAGGCTTGGGGATTGTGGAACCGGAGAGTTTGGGCCGAATGGTTCGCTCTGCTCTCGGGCGCCACCTATCTCCCTTTCGAAATAGCCAAAGTTGTGGAGCGCGCCACCTGGGAGCGAATTGCCGTGCTCGCAATCAACGTCGTCATCGTGCTTTATATGGCCCACATACGCTTTCGTGAGAGGAAGCCGGCTGTCCCCGCATGAACGCGCGCCTGAGCTCGTTTGCTCCCATGGAACCTCCCGCGTCTCTTGAAGACCTGCTGCATCGCTGGTTTGGTTTCGAGGCCTTCCGTCCCAACCAGGAAGAGGTTTGCCGAGCGGCGCTGGCCGGCCGCGATGTGCTGTTGGTGATGCCCACCGGTTCTGGCAAATCGCTTTGTTACCAGTTGCCGGGCTTAGCCAGCGGCGGCGTAACCCTGGTTGTCAGCCCACTCATCGCCTTGATGGAAGACCAGGTGGCGAAACTAGAAGCTCTCGGCATGTCGGTGGATCGCATTCATTCCGGACGAGACCGGCAGGAATCGCGCCACGCTTCCTTCAATTACTTGGAAGGCAAGCTGCAGTTTCTCTTCGTTGCGCCGGAACGTTTCCGGGTCGCAGGGTTTGCCCAAATGTTGGCCAAGCGCAAGCCCGCCTTAATCGCCATCGACGAGGCGCACTGCATCTCGCAATGGGGCCACGATTTCAGGCCTGACTATCGCATGCTGGGCCAGTACATACCCATGCTGCGCCCCACCCCGGTGATGGCGGTCACGGCAACGGCCACGCGCGTGGTGCAAGCGGACATCGCCCGCCAACTGGGCTTGCTCGATCCATTGCAATCCATCGGCGGCTTCCGGCGTGACAACATCGCCATCGAGATCGTCGAGGTTGCGCCTTCCGGCCGCGGCCTCCTGGTAAATGAGATCCTCGAGAAACCGGAGTCGCGGCCCGCTATCATCTATGCCCCTACACGCAAGGCCACCGATGAACTTGCTTCCGAGCTGAGCAGTAAGCTTCGCGCCGCGCCGTACCATGCGGGTCTCGAAGCATCCCGCCGCGCGGCTGTTCAGGAGCGCTTTCTGGGCGGAAAGCTCGACGTCATTGTCGCGACTATCGCTTTCGGAATGGGCATCGATAAGCCGGACGTGCGTACCGTCATTCATACCGGTCTGCCGGGCAGCATCGAAGGCTACTACCAGGAAATTGGCCGTGCCGGACGCGACGGCGGCCCGAGTAGGGCCATCCTGATGCAATCGTACAGCGATCGCCACACCCACGACTTCTTCTTCGACCGCGACTATCCCGACGTACGCATTCTCGATCGGCTCTATGGAAACATCGGCAGTGCTCCCGTGGCAAAGAACGATCTGAAGTCACTGGCGAAGGCGCCCGAGGAGGTCTTCGAAAAGGCTCTCGAGAAGTTGTGGGCGCATGGCGGAGCTCTGGTCGATTACGCCGAAAACATTATCCGCGGTAAAGATGAATGGCGCGATCTTTATCTTGCCCAGTCGAAGCATCGCTCCGATCAACTCGAATTGATGCTGCGTTACGTTTCTGCTCACCACTGCCGGATGGCCGCTATTGTTCATTACTTCGGAGACAGCGCCGAAGCCAGAAAAAGCTGCGGCCACTGCGATTATTGCCTGCCCTCCGCATGCGTAGCGCAGCGCTTCCGGAGCTTAGAATCGTGGGAGCGCACCGCGATCTTCAAAGTTCTTCATGCGCTGCGAGTACGCGACGGCTCTACCAGCGGACAGCTGTATAAAGAGCTCTACACGCCCGCGGAGGTGACCCGCAAAAGTTTCGAAGCGGTGCTTGGCGCGATGGCTCGCGCCGGGTTGATCAAGATCGTCAGCGCGGTTTTTGAAAAAGACGGCGAAAGTATTCCTTATCGCAAAGTGAGCCTGACCGCGGAAGGCAGGTCGGCTGACGAAAGCACGCCTCTTGATGTGGTGATGAACGCCGGCGGCGATGGCTCCAACGGCGTCCGGCGCGCGAAGAGAACACCTCGATCCAAATCTGCTCCCGCGGCAGATCCGGTCGTCTCCCAGAAAGCCTCTCCGGAGCTTGTGGCGAAGCTTCGCGCCTGGCGGCTGGAGGAAGCCAAACGCCTGGGCCTTCCGGCATTCCGCATCTGCACTGATCAGGTGCTGCACGCCATCGCGCTGGAGGAACCTGCCGCCGATAGCGATTTGCTGGCCATCAAAGGAATCGGCCGGCACTTTGTGGAGAAGTATGGCCGGGACGTCTACCGGCTGATGGAGCGCGATCTATAAGCGATACACTTCGGTGGCCGTGCCGCCCAGGATGCGCGCTTGTTCATCCGTGGATAGACTGGCGGCCATCTGCTCCACGGTTTGCCACCACTCCGCGTAAGAAGCCGCCACCAGCAGCACCGGCCAATCGGAACCGAACATCATGCGCTTGGCGCCGAAAGCCTCCAGCGCAACGTCTATGTAATCTCCAACCTTCTGATTCCGCCATTCGGTCCAGTTTGCTTCCGTCACCACTCCGGACAGCTTGCAATAGACGTTCGGCCTTCTTGCCAGATCCTGCAGCCTGGTCCGCCAGGGCGAAATCGCTCCATCCCGGATGCGCGGCTTGGCAATGTGATCCACGACGAATATCTGTTGCGGGTGCTTATCCACAAACTCGATGGTCTGAGGCAGATGTTTTTCGAAGATCAGGATATCGTAGACCAGACCGGTCCCAGCGAGCTTACGGATTCCTGCGTTGAAGTCGTCCCGTAGTATATAGAAATCATCGGCCTCGTCATGGACGATGTGACGGACGCCCTTCAGCTTCTTCTCGCCTTGCAGCCGGTTCAGTTCGCTATCCAGACCGGGAGAGGTTAACGGAACCCAGCCGACTACGCCGCGAATGAAGCTGTTTTCGGCAGCATAGCGAAGCAGCGTATCGGTCTCCTCGCGATTCTGCCGGGCCTGAACGGTGACGCACCCTTGTAGCCCGCATCGCTGCAACTCGCGATGGATATCGGCAGGCAGGAAATCGCGGCGGATGGCGCTCATCCTGGGGCCGATCCAGGCATACTGGGATTCCGAATAATGCCACAGGTGATGGTGCGAATCGATTTTGTCAGCCATGCTGCAATCTCCGGCGGACTTCCTCCGCGAACTCCCGGTCAAACGGTTGCGAGAGCGCATCGACATTGCGGACCACCTCCGAGACGGTCGTCATTCCAATGACGGTGGTGTGAACACGCGGTTCCTGAAGGGAAAACTGAAGGCTCAGCTGCGCGATATCTAGGCCGTTTTCAGAGCAGAACCGCGCTGCCTCGGCGCACCGGTTTTTCAGCTTTTCATCGGCCGGATGCCAATTCGGAGGCCCGGCATTTGTCAGCAGTCCCATGCACAACGGTGCGGCGTTGATAACACCCGTTCCGCTAGCTTCAAGCGCGGGGAGCAAGCCGGTGAGTTCCGTATTCGCCAGCGTGTAATGGCAGTAGCTGAGGATCGTGTCGACGGCACTCTTCTCCATCACGTAAGGGAAGATAGACAGGGGAAGCCCCGTGATGCCGATGAACCGGACCTTGCCCTGATCCTTCAACAATTCGAGCGCAGGAAGAGACTCGTCCACAATCTGATCCAAGTCGCCGAACTCGATGTCATGACACTGAATCAAATCGATGATGTCGACGCCCAGCCTAGCCAGGCTCTCGTCTACGCTTTGGGTCACGCGCTCCGCGGAGAAGTCAAAATCGTGTTCACCATAGCGGCCCACCTTGGTCGCAACCAGAAAGCGATCGCGCGAAACGCCTTGCAGCGCTTCTCCTAAAACGCTTTCGGCGCGGGTAGCGCCGTAGTACGGCGAAACATCGAAGAAATTGACTCCGAAATCGATGGCGGCATGTACCGCACGCTTTGCCTCGGCAGGATCGACGGGACGAAACACGCCGCCCAGCGGTGAACATCCGAAGCCCAGGACGGAAACATCGAGTCCCGTCTTGCCCAACGGTCTGGTCTCCATGCCGCTATCAGGAGACCTGCACAACGGCCTTCACCAGGTCCGGCCGCGAACGCAGAGTGGGAAATACTTCTGGCACCTCATCCAAAGTCAAGCGCGCCCCGATCCAGGGCGATGTATCGATTTGCGCACTCTCCATCATCTGAATGATTCTGGGAAACTGATGCGCGCTGTTCCGGCTGGCCATCAACGTGACCTCGCGCTTGTGAAAAGTAGGATCGTCGATCCCGATAACTTCCGAACACAAGCCTACAAATACCAACCGCCCTCCCGGAGCTACCAGCTGCAGGCTGGCCTCCATGGCCTTCGCATTGCCGGTGGCATCGAACACCACGTCGGCCTGCCGGTCTCCGGCTTCGTTCATAACTTCATCAATGAATCGCCGTGCGAATTGCTGCCGCGACGTGTTCCGCTCGATCGCGCAAACCTCTGCTCCGGTAGCCTTGGCAAATTGCATTACCGCCAGGCCAATCGGCCCCGCGCCCACCACCAGCGCGCTCTCTCCCGCTTGCAGGTTTGACCGGCTGACGGCATGCGCTCCAATGCCGAGTGTCTCCACCAGCGCAAGCTGCTCGAGGCTGAGCTTGTCTGACCGATGCAGCAGGTTGATAGGAACCGATAGATATTCCTGCAAGCCGCCGTCCACGTGAATTCCCAATACCTGAATGTTCTCGCAGCAGTTCGGACGATTGCGGGCGCACGCGCGGCAATGCCCGCAGGCTACATAAGGCTCAATTGCGCAATGGTCTCCCTCTTGTATACCGCCGGCTTCGCTGCGCAGATCTGCCACCACGCCGCTTAACTCATGCCCGATCACTCGAGGGTAAGTGTAAATCGGATGCGTACCCGCAAAGGCGTGATAGTCGCTTCCGCAGAGACCCACATTGCTGATGCGGACCACGGCGAACCCAGCTTGCGGCGTCGGCTCGGCCGCATCGCGCGATGAGAAGCGGCCCGGTTCATTCAAAACGATCTGTTTCAATTCTTCAATTCCTGTCTACTGAGGTTTTTCGCTGAACGCGCGCACCAGAAAATACTCATTGATGGGACGGTTATCGCTGATCGGCGGCGTTGATGGATCGAGATTCGCGATGCCGTCCACATCGAATTCTTCGTTGATCACTTTGTCTAACATCTGCGGCGGCGTCATGTCCGGATTGAACTCCACCATGTCTTTCGCCGCTGCTATCGGCATATGCGCGGCAACGCTTGCTACATCTGGGTCCGGAATCGGTTTGGCGCTGGCAATATAATGCGTACCCCATCCTTCCAGAGACTCGAATGCTCTCACGTAGGGGAATGACGCTTGAATCGCTTTGGTGATAGACGCCTGGGTCGTCGCGTCGCCGCCGGGACACCAGATCTGCACAACCGCGTCAGGACGAAGATGCGGCTTGAGAGTAGCGTAGAACTCGAGCGAATAGAGCAGACTCGACGTCGGCGCGCCGATAGGAGGCGGTGGATCGATGGCCATAACGTCGAACTGCTCCGATGAACGGTCCAGAAAGCGTCGTCCATCGTCGACCACGATGTGGCCCTTGCCGCTTGCCAACAGTTGCGGCGCGTCCGGATGAAAGTAGCTGAATAGCTTCGGAACGCTGGGCACTAATTCGACCACGGTGGAGTCAATGCCCCACGAGAGCATCGACCGGAAAGTGGTTCCCATGCCCATGCAGATGACCAGCCCTTTGCGGACCGGGCCTTGATGAAAAACGATCGGGAGATGCGCCATCATCTTGGTAATCGGCGTTAGCTTCGTCATGCCGGTGCCATTCACTAGAAGCCGTTTGCGCATGCCTTCGCCGCTGGCCAGCACGGTCGCGGTGTGATCCCGCAGTTCGATATGGCCCGGATATTTGATGCTGTAATTGCGGGTGAAAACCAGCAGCAGAATCGAGGCCGCAACCGTGCTTCCCCACGCATAGGTCATCCGCTTCCCGCTGCTGCTGACAAGGCCGAGATAGAAGAGCGGTAAAGCGATCAGCAGCAAACCCCAGCGCTCGCCTGCATACGGAACAATAAAAAAGCCAGCGACAAGCGGCCCCAGAATCGACCCCAGCACGTTTACGGCGTAGGCGCGCCCCGCCCGGTCGGGAATTCCTAGCGACCAGCGGTCTACCAGCATAGGCGTCAGAAAGCCAACCAGCGCGCTGAAGGGGACAATGCCGATAGCTGTCCGCAATGCGCCATTCACCATGCTTTGCAACACAAAAAGGGTTTCTGGAATCGGTACGCGAGGATCTGCCGCCAGCAGTGGCAGCAGCGCAAACAGTCCGAGCGGAATCCAGGCTGCGCCAACACTTTGAAAATCGCGCGTTCGGGCCCACTTGCGGTAGTACGCTGACCCCGCGAAAGTCGCGCCCAAATAAAGCGCCAGTATAATCGCGAAAGCGTAAACGACGTTCCCCAGATAAACCGTGAATTGGCGTATCCAGACAACCTCCAGAGCCATGCTGCAGATACCCGTGGCGAATAGCTGAAGTAAGATTGCGTTGCTGTTCGCGGGAAGCGGCGTTTTTTCTGAGCGGTCTGAAGCGCCGGATTCGGTTGCGTATCGCGCCACCGTCATGCTGAACAAAAACACTGCCGCCGCTAGCAGCATGTTCAGAGCGCCTGCGACGTAGAGCGTACCCTGAAACCCGAGCAGCTCTATCAATAAAAACGCAGGAATCAGAGTGCCTGTCATGGCGCCCAGCACGTTCGCCAGATAGAGATAGCTGAACGAACGTCCGGAGTGTTCCTCGTCCAGCTTGCGAATGGCTGCCATCGCAAAGGGGAAGGTCGCGCCCATCGAGGTGCACCACGGCAGCAGCGACAGGGTGATCCAACATCCAGAGGCAAGATAAAAAAGTGCCGAACCCCAGGCGAGGCCTGCTCCGTAGCCCTGCGACAGTTCCGATCCCGCGTTTAGCAGCGCCGGAACCAGCAAAGCCGAAAGCCCAATGAGAAATTCCAGCCCCGCATACAGCCGGAGCGGAAGAAACGCGGAAGAACGGCTGAAGCGCTTAATGAACCATCCGCCGCCCCAGGAGCCCAGGCCCAGGCCGGCCATGAACACCGACAGCATGATGGAAACCATCGGCGTCGTGACACCGAACTTCGCTACCGCCAGCCGCAGCCAAACCACCTCATAGACCAGGCTGCAAAATCCCGATATAAAGAAAAAGGCATAGAACCAGCGGATGCTCTGGCCCTGAACCGGAAGCGGAGCCGCCTGCGTCTTGCTGTAACTAGGCGGACTGAGATTACTCATTTCCGGCCTTCATGTTAACGTAATCGCCAATACTGTGGAGCCCATGAAAGATCCGGTGCTGGAGGCAGCCGATATCAGGAAGAGCTTCGGAGGCGTGCAAGCCTTGCGAGGCGTTTCGCTCACTTTGCGGGCAGGCGAGGTGCATGCTCTCGTCGGCGAGAATGGCGCTGGCAAATCGACTCTGCTGAAAGTGCTGACCGGCGCGATTCAACCGGATACCGGCACGGTGCATCTCCGCGGCCAGGCTGTCTCGAGTAATTCTCCCGCTAAAGCCAGAAATCTCGGAATCGCGGTGGTCTATCAGCAGCCCGCCCTGTTTGCAGACTTAACAGTCGAAGAAAACATCGCAGTCGCCAAAGATAGCGTCCGTTGGTTTCAGAGAATCGATTGGCGCGGCCGGCGCAAACGCGCTCGCGCATTGCTGGAACGCGTCGGAGCGCGAGTGGAACCCGATCGAATCGTCAGCAGTCTCAGCATGCCTGAGCAGCAGTTGGTCGAGATCGCCAAGGCTATCGATGGAAATCCCGGCGTCCTGATTCTGGACGAGCCGACGGCTTCTCTGGGTGACGCGGACACCGGGCATCTCTTCCGCATCGTGGGCGAGATGCGGGAACGCGGCAGCGCCGTCGTGTATGTCTCCCATCGCTTCGAGGAATTGTTCCGGATCGCCGACCGGGTCACCATCCTCAGAGACGGCCAGAGCATCGAAGACCGGCCCATCGCAGCCGTCACTAAGGAAGATCTCATCCGCCTGATGGTGGGCCGCGACTTGTCTACCGTCTATCCCAAACGCAAAATCGAACCGGGCGGCGAGGCTCTTGCCGTAGAAGGCATTCGGAATGTCAACTTGCAAGTGCGGCGCGGCGAAGTTCTGGGGCTGGCTGGCCTTGTGGGTTCCGGCAGAACTGAATTCGCCGAAGCGCTCTTCGGACTAGCGCCCGCAGATGGCGGCAAAGTGCGGGTAAATGGCGAAGCGGTGCAAATCCGAAGACCCACCGACGCGATGAAGCACGGAATCGCATATCTTCCGGAAGATCGCAGGAGGCATGGAGTGGTGCTTGACATGTCCGTGGCGTCGAACACCACCATGGCCAGCCTGCCCGCTATCTCGACCGAAGGTTTTCTGCGCTTTCAGTCCGAACAGGAAGCCGCAACAGGCTATGTAAAGCGCCTGGCTATTAAAATCCGTTCCATCGATGATCCGGTCCGAAATCTCTCCGGAGGTAACCAGCAGAAAGTAGCGCTGGCCCGCTGGCTGATGACGAAACCAAAAATTCTCATCCTGGACGAGCCAACTCAGGGAATCGATGTGGGCGCTAAGTCCGAGATATATGATTTGATCGGACGCCTGGCGGAAGACGGTGTCGCCATTCTGATGATCTCTTCGGATATGAACGAGCTGCTGGGTATGAGCGACCGCATTGCCGTGATGGCCAAAGGGAAAATAGCCGGCACGCTGACATGCGCGGAAGCAACCCCATACCGCCTTCTAGAAATGGCGTTAGGACATTCGCAATGAAGTTTTCAGCACGCCGCGAATGGCCCTGCGTACTCGCACTGCTGCTGCTTTATCTGGTGATGGCCGCAATGGCTCCGCAATTCTTCAGCGGTGATAACTTGCGGGACATCGCCTTGAGCAACGTCTCGACCCTGCTGGTCGCTTCCGGCATGACGCTGGTAATTGTCGCCGGTGAGATCGATATCTCGGTTGGGTCGGCCTTTGCGGTTGCCAGCGTCTTGTTGGGCTTTCTCGCGAAAGGCGGGCTCGGAGCGCCGCTGTTGTTTGCGGCCGCGCTGATCATCGGAAGTGCGTTAGGCATGATGAACGGGCTGCTGGTGGCGGGCCTGCGCGCACCGTCCATCGTTGTCACTCTGGCGACCATGGTGGCGCTGCGCGAGAGTCTCCGATGGCTCACCGGCGGCGCCTGGGTATCGGGCTTGCCTGCGAATTTCCAATGGTTCGGTTTCAGCCAGGCCGCCGGCGAAGTTATTCTCATTGGGATCGCAACCTCACTCTTTCTCGTTATGGTCTGGGCGTCGCGCAACATTTCGGTGATGCGAGCCGTCTTTGCGGCTGGTTCCGACGAAGAAGCCGCGCGCCTGGCCGGGATCGCCGTTCCGCAGGTCATCTGCCTGGTGTTTGTGCTTACGGGCGCGCTCACCGGCGTTGCCGCGCTGCTCAACTCTGTGCGTTTTTCGGATGTCCCGGCCAACAGCGGCATCAATCTCGAACTAATCGCGATTGCCGCGGTGGTCGTGGGAGGTACACCCATAACCGGCGGGCGGGGAAGTCTCTGGGGAACGCTTGCGGGCGTTGCTTTGTTGGGCAGCATCGACCCCGCTCTAACGTTCCTGGGAATCGGTTCCTACTGGACCAAGGCCATCCAAGGCTCCATCATTCTGGTGACCGTCTTCTTCGATGCCCTGAACTCCAGGCGCGAAAGGCGGCTAGCCGCAGCGTGAACTCCAAGTTCCAGCAGGAGATCATTCTCTCGTTCGTCATACTGCTCGAAATTCTGTTCTTCAGCTTCACGGGCCAGAATTTTCTATCGCTCGCGAACTTCTTCGAGTGCATCCGGCTGGCGGTCGAACTGGGGCTGTTGGCGCTTGCGCTTACTCCCGTCATCGTGTCGGCAGGAATCGATCTGTCGGTCGGCTCCGCCATGGGACTCTGCGCGGTGTGTTTCGGCGCGTTGCTCGAACAGGCCCGCTTGCCGCTGTTCGCGGCACTGCTTCTCACATTGCTGGTAAGCGCCTGCTGCGGCGCGCTGAACGGCTTCCTGATTGCCAGGCTGCGGGTCTCCGCGCTGATCGTCACGCTGGGCACTTACTCGCTCTATCGGGGATTGGCGGAAGCGATCACTACCGGAGCCAAGAACTACTCCGGATTTCCCGCCGATTTTCTCTTCTTCGGGCAAGGCTATCTCGGTGGCTTCCTGCCGGTGCAAGCGCTGGTTTTACTTGCCGCCGCGCTGTTCTTCTGGGCACTGCTGCATCGCACCATCATCGGGCGCGCGATCTATGCCATTGGCCACTCGGCTGAGGGAGCGCGCTACGCAGGCATTCCAGTTGTGAAACGAGTGCAACTTGTCTACGTGCTGTCGGGCATCGCGGCGGGCGTTGCCGGAATTATCTACGTCGCGCATTTGGGCCAGGCCAAATCGGATGCCGGCACTGGTTACGAGTTGATCGCCATCACCGCTGTCGTGCTGGGTGGAACGTCCATCTTCGGCGGCTCAGGCACCATCGGAGGAACGCTGCTGGGCTTGAGCGCCATCGTCATTCTGCAAAACGGACTCAGGCTCTCAGCATGGCCGGCCGAACTTGCCGGAATCTGCACTGGCGTTCTGCTGGTTGCCACCATCGCCCTCAGCCGCGTCGCAGATCTGCGGCGGCAGAGCAGTCAGCTCCAGGACAAACCGCCATTTTATTTTCTGCGAAGCAAGTGGGCGGCGGTGGCAGCGCTGTTGGTGGTTGCCCTGCTCGGAGCAGCAGCTCTTTCGCACGCCGGGGGCGGCAAGCACCGCATTGTGGTCGGCGTCATGCCGAAAGCGAAAGGCGACCCCTATTTCATCAGCTGCCGGAAAGGTGCGGAGCAAGCCGCGCGCGACCTCGGCATCGACATAATCTGGGACGGACCCACCGGCCTCGATGCCGCTAAGCAAAACGAGATTGTACAAGGCTGGATTACGCGCCGGGTCGACGCTATTTCCGTCGCGGTGGAAAACGCGCCCGGCATCTCCACCGTGCTTAGAAAGGCTCGAGCGCAAGGAATCAAAGTCGTAACCTGGGATGCTGATGCGCAGCCCGATAGCCGCGATTATTTCGCTAATCAAGCCACTCCGGAAGCCATAGGCAACACACTGATCGACGAAGCCGCGCGCGTGATGTCAGGCCAGGGCGAATTCGCCATCATTACCGGAGCGTTGAGCGCGGCAAACCAGAATCAATGGATTAGCTTCATGAAACAGCGCGTGAAGCAAAATTATCCGCGCATGAAGCTGCTAGGCATTCGTCCCAGCGACGACGATCGCGATAAAGCCTTCGCGGAGACGCAGACTCTACTGAAGGTCTATCCCCGCATCAAAGTAATCATCGGGATCTCCGCGCCTGCGGTGCCCGGAGCGGGCGAAGCCGTTAAGCAATCGGGGAGAAACGATGTGCAGGTGGTGGGACTCTCGCTGCCCAATCTCTGCAAGCCCTATGTTCACGGCGGCTCGATAGAAGCGGTCGTGTTGTGGGACACCGCGAAGCTGGGCTATCTGGCAGTTGCCCTGCCCACCGCGCTGGCTCGCGGGGAGTCGCTTAAGGGCAAAGACTTTTTCAAAACTCCGCATTTGGGGAGCATGAGAATTGCGGGCAGCCAGGTCATCTTAGGCAAGCCGGTGATTTTCCGGCGCGACAACATCGACCGCTATAACTTTTGAATGGAGGCAAACATGAAATTCGGAGTCAACACTTTCATTTGGGCAGACGGATTCAACCGCGAGCAGATTCCGCTGCTTTCCCGCATCAAGGAAGCTGGCTTCGATGGAGTAGAAGTGCCGCTGTTCGGGCCTAACGATCTTCAAGATAGTGAGGTCCGGCGAGCGCTTGTCTCTAGTGGTCTGGAGTGTACCGTCTGCTCTATCATCCCGGCGGGTCTGAGCCTGGTAAGTGACGATGCGGACGTGCGGAACAAGACCATAGAGCACCTTCGCGGCTGCATCCGGACATGTAATGAAATCGAGGCTCGCGTGATGGGCGGCCCACTATATGCTCCGGTAGGTTTCCTTCCAGGAAGGAGGAGAACTGAGGAAGAATGGAAGCGCGTCGTAGGAGCATTTCAATCTCTAGGGCCCGATCTCGACCGCGCCGGAGTAACCGCTGCAATTGAGCCATTAAACCGCTACGAGACTTACTTCCTAAACACAGCGGAAGACGCCGCAAAGCTCTGCCAGGAGATTGCGCACCAGAAAGCCGGAATCTTATTCGACACCTATCACGCCAACATCGAAGAGAAGAATGTTGCGGATGCCATCCGGGTCGCCGGTCCATACCTGAAGCACTTTCATTCCTGCGAGAACGACCGGGGAATCCCGGGCACCGGCCATGTCGATTGGCCTAACGTTTTTGAGTCGATTAAACAAACCGGTTACGACGGCTGGCTGACAATTGAGAGCTTCGGCTTCGCAGTAGGAGCAGTCTCAGCAGCCGCCTCCATCTGGCGGGACCTGGCGCCGAAGGCCGAAGATATAGCTTTCGAAGGCCTGCGCTTTCTACAAGGTGTTCAGCATCAGGTCTGAGTTTCGGAGTATCACGACGCAGGCGAGGCTAGATCTCGGGATGCATGTGCTTTCGCCATCACAATCAAGCCTTGCTCTCGAAGGCCGTTAATCAAGAGTCCGAGTCCCACAATCTTAACCTTTTCCGCTAACTCTGCCAGCCGGAGCATCTGGATTCCCAGGCCCGAAATGTTTCAGCATCACCAGATTCTCGCGATCGCTGCGATTCGTAATCTTTACTCCCGCCTGGGCGGCATCGGCACTTACAAACAACTCGTCCTTAGTCATCTCGCCGAATCGAACCAGTGTCGGTGTCTCAATCTCGTGCTTGCCGAATGTTCCGTACCCTTGCACCATGATGAGGCCGTAGGCTGCGGCATCGCGAATCGTGGCCGACCTGCCAGGATAGACCGTCAGTTCTTTCGCCGAATAATGCGGCGTCGAATAGACAACCCAGTTCTCGGCATAACCTTCCGCCTGCATCTCTTCTGCCGGGCGCACAGGAACAGGATCGAACAGCCGGTGTGCCGAAAACTCAGGATCCACGTTGCTGTCCCAATCCATCATCTCGATTAAATACTCGAGGTCATCATGATGATCAGCGGGAACATCTTTCACCAATAGTTCCCTCTGCACTGCACGCCCTTCCACCAGCGATTGATACATCGCGAAGACGTCGGAGTTCACCTGCGGCTCATAGGTGACCAGCGATCCAGGCGCATGCAGGATTCCGGGATCGATCTGCCATCCCGTGCCGGGCTTTAGCTTGTAGGCACGAGACAGGTACAAAATTTCGTTGTCGCCCTCGTTCCAGCGCTCCAGGCAGCGCCGCATCTGGTCGCGCGTCGTGCCCGGATTCAGCCCCATAAATGTGTACGGGAAATTATTGCCCTTGAAGTTATATTGCGGCGGAAAGTAGTAAGCTTCCGGCTTGCCTTTCTGCCCCACCCGCGCAGCGAATTCGTCGTTTTGGTGAAGGTGATGTGGAATAGGCCCCAGATTGTCGAAGAACTTGCAAAGCAGATTCCAGCCGCCGTACTGCTTCATGACGTCAGCCCCTAAGAACTGGTCTCCAGCAGTCTCGATGGCTTGCTTTAGCAGCACCTTCTTCCCCTGAAATTCGATGTAGCTGAGCCCCTCGTCTTCCGTCGTAAGCGGGCCGTTCGCCGCTTTGGTGGTTGACGAGAACCAGCGCTCGTCTATACCGCCGCGATGCGCGCCGTAGGCATACAGATCGCGAGGATCCAGCTTCAATCGTCCGCCCGGCATCAGGAAAGAACGGGGCACCCAGCAGGGCGCGAGACGGACCACGCCCTCGCCCGCGCCGAGAGCATCGTTGATAAGTGTCGTTTGAGGCATAGTCAGGTTATGAGATCAGCTTTTCGAATTCTTCCAGAGTCTCGGGTATGCGCTGAGCTGGCAGAAGAGCGGCGTAGTACTCGACGGTCAATCGCGACTTGGCCGCAATCCAACGGTAAGAAGGAGTGTTAAAGAGTTCGCCTCGCTCAATCATCTGCCGCCTGGTTTCCGGAAAGGGCGTGGTGCCGAATTCCAGACCCTGGGTCATGGTGCGGCCATTCCACGGCGGCTGCTGGCGCTCATGATTTTCCTCCCACATGCCTAGCCACGGAAAATCGGCAGCTTTCCAGACATAGCCCAAAACCAACTGCGACTGAGGTGAAAAGGCAAACACCCAACTCCGCGCGTTGCTTTTGTCCAGAAGCTGCGCCGTGAAGCCGGCCGATGAAGCGCTGCTTGTAAAGGTGCGAAGATCCTGTGTTTCGCCGCCAGGCCGCGGCTTATGCGGCCAGGTGAAGTGCTCCCCCGTGCTCATTACGGCGGCTTTGTCCACCGGTGCGCGAAATTGCGTTGCCCCGCGCACCAGAAACGGCGGTCCCAGGGTTACGTGTTCCTGCCACGCAATCGGACGATCGTAGGCCGATAAATTTTCTACCGTCTCTTTGATGGTCACCTTGCGTGATTCCAACCGGAGCTCTCGTTCGAAAGCTAGTTGGGCAGCAATCAACGAACATCTGCCGGCCACCCCACCTTCTGAGGCAGTAAATTCGTAAGCAGAGGTGCTGCCTTCGCCATGTACCGTTAAGCCCTCCTCTGCTTCGGCATCGGAAGGCGGACCAAACAGATCCAGGCAGAGATTGTGGCCCATAATGCCGGCCAGCAGTTTACTCTCCGAGTTCAATCCATATTCCGGATGCTCCTGAGGCGAGTAAGCGCTATGCTCCATCGTTTTCCACGGCGGTATCCAAAGTGGACTTACATTGGTAGCTTTATCCAGCAGCTCGGCAAGGTGGCCGCCTTCCAGCGTAAGTGTAAGCCTCAGCACGTCATTCTCCAACTGCACTGCTTTACGGCCATGAAACGAACTTTCAGAAAACAATCGGGGTTCTCGCTCCTTCTTAATTTAGACGCAACGCCAATTGTCTATCACTCGGGAAGCAAAACAAGTGAAGTCTTAGGGAGGACACTGTCTGGTGTCAAGGGGATTAGTGCCGGCTGTGCAGAATTTCTGCCATTTTCTGTGGACCGCGACGCCCGTGAAATACCGCAATTACCAATAGAGATGTCTCTTCGGGAGAATAGGCAATCAGGTAATTTTCCGGGTCGTTGGAAAACGCAGACGCTCACGTCGGCGATAAACTCCCAAATGAGGTCGAGGTCGGCGTCTGCTTGCGGATGAAAGACATACTTAGTCATCAGCGCCGAGCGCGAAGTTGCTCGCTCTTGCGTCTTAGCTTCGCAAATACTTCCTCACCATCCACCGGCGTTACTCGCCCGCTCTTGAGGTCGTCATAGCGGGTCCTGAGCGTATGGCGCACTTCGTCCAGTTCCTCAAAATAGCCGTTCATGACTTCACGTACGAATTGCGCCGCGCCTTGCCCCGTGCTGGAGGCACTCTCGTCGATTCGGGCCTGCTCATCGGTGGAGAAGGGAACGTCCATGTACTAAGCGTAAAAGCTTTGCCGCGCTCCGTCAACGCGCTTCGATACCGGAAACAAAACTTTCTTCTTAAGCCCCTCGCATTGACAACTTGGCCGATCGCCGATAATATCCATCTGGGGTTTCAAACGTTTTGAACGTTTCAAGATCGCCAGAATCAGCATACAGCCGAGCATGAATACAGTTCACAAATATCCCGCGCTGCATAACGCCATGTGGCCAGGCTTAGTGGGGAAAGGCGACGGGTCGGAGCCGCCGATCGATCTCGACACGATGCTCGATTTGACAAGCGCCGCCGAGGTCGACGGTGTACATTTCGATGGAGTCGATCTCTTTCTCTCGCTGCCCCACATCAGCATCGACGCGGATCGAGACCAGATCTCGGCGCTCACTGAAAAGGTAGGTGGAAAGAATCTGCGAATCGGTTCGCTAGTGGCGCCAGTGTGGCCGGCTACGGGCGGCGGTTCCGCAATGGGCAACGCCGCGGAGCGCAAGAAATTCTTAACGCAAGTGAAGAAGGCATGCCAGATCGGCCGCTATTTGAGAGAATCGGGCGTCAGGACCTATGGCGTCATCCGGATCGACTCCGCCGCCAGCCCTGCGGATTGGGCGGAAAACCCGGTGGAGAACACCCGTACCATCGCAGCCACGTTTCGCGAAGCCTGCGAGATTGCCGAAGGTTTCGGCGAGCGTCTGGCTGCGGAAGGCGAGATCTGCTGGGGCGGCATGCACAGTTGGCGTCATACTTTGGAGTTGCTCGAAAGCGTGGGACGTCCGCAAACCCTCGGCTTCCAGGCCGATATGGCGCACACCATGCTGTTTGTGATGGGAGTAAATGCGCCTGAAGATCGCCTGCTTCCAGAAAACTTCGATTGGTCCGATCACGAACAACTGAGCGCCGCATATCGCAAGATGGCAAGTGCTCTGCGTCACTGGACTATCGACTTCCATGTGGCCCAAAATGACGGCACGGTAAAGGGCGAAGGCTCGCACGACAAGACCGGCAGGCACTGTCAGGCGTTCGATCCCGACGGGAAACTCGACATTGTGCGCGATGCGGGTGCATGGCTCTGCGGAGACCAGGGCCAGGCGACTCGCGCGTTCCAGCACATCTGCTGGGACGGCTGCATGTTTCCGAATTCAGTGATGCTCGACCGGCAGACTTGGAACGACGTGCTGCGAGTCATGATCGACGTGCGTGACGCACACGGCTGGGATTAGCGATGCAAACCATCAACATCGGGTTAGTGGGCGCCGGCTTCATGGGCCGCACGCATTCCAACGCATTTCTACAAGCCCCCCGGTTCTTTGAACTTACGGTTCGGCCGGTATTGAAAACTGTTTGCGCCCGCAATGCAGAGCGCGCCGGGGTGTTCGCCGCCAACTGGGGATATGCAGGCTTCGAAACCGATTGGCGCAAGCTGGTGGAGTCTCCTGAAATCGATCTGATCGACATCGCCAGCCCGAACGACACGCATGCGGAAATTGCGGTCGCTGCCGCTCAGGCAGGCAAAATCGTGATGTGCGAAAAACCGCTGGGACGCAACACTGCCGAATCGGAAGCGATGGTGAAAGCCGTTGAAAGCGCTGGAGTGCGCAACATGGTCTGGTATAACTATCGCCGTGTTCCCGCCGTGATGTTGGCCAAGCAGATAATTGACGAGGGTCGCTTAGGCCGAATCTTCCACTACCGCACTGTCTTCCTGCAGGATTGGACCATCTCGAGTGATTTGCCGCAAGGAGGAGCCGGGCTCTGGAGGCTGGATGCGAGCGTTGCAGGCAGCGGCGTTACCGGCGACTTGCTGGCTCACAACATCGACACTGCGCTCTGGCTGAACGGCGCAATTGACGAAGTGGCGGCCATGACCGAAACGTTCATCAAGACACGTCAACATGCGCTGAGCGGCAAGCCCGAACCAGTCCGCATCGACGATGCCAGCGCCTTTCTCGCTCGCTTTGAAAACGGATCGCTGTCGACCTTCGAAGCCACGCGATACGCCCGCGGACATAAGGCGCTCTATACGCTCGAGATCAACGGCGAGAACGGTTCGCTGCTCTGGAACCTGCACGACCTGCATCGCCTGGAGTTCTTCGATTATCAGAATGAAGGGCGCTTGCGCGGCTGGCGCACCATCCACGTCACTGATGGCGACCATCCTTACATGAAGCATTGGTGGGTGCCCGGATTGCAGATTGGTTACGAGCACAGCTTTATTCACCAGGCCGCGGATTTCCTCATTTCGCTGGTAGGCGAGGCGGCAATATCGCCCACTTTCCGCGAAGCTATGAAGACCGACTACGTAACCGAAGCCGTTCTGAAAGCGGCACAAGAACGAAGCTGGGTCAAAGTTCACCGGGTTAAAACATGATCACTTCAAATCACATCAATAACCGCCGTATCGCGCTAGCTGCATTCACAGTGATGCTATCCGGCCTCCCCATCGCTCACCCGGCCAATGCCGGCCAGAACGCCAAACCGAAACGTCCTTTCGGCGTAGTAGATCCCCTGGTCGAGACCGGCTTTAAACCCATGTTCGACGGCAAGTCGCTAGATGACTGGGATTGCGACCCCGATTTCTGGCATGCGGAGAACGGAGAAATCATCGGCGAAACGCGGCTCGATCACCAGCCCAAGCAGAACATTTTCTGCATTTGGAAAGGCGGCCAGCCGGGCGACTTTGAACTGAAACTGCAGTACAAGCTTACTGGCGTAAACGAGGGCAACAGCGGCATTCAATATCGAAGCGTCGAACTACTTGATGTGGCGAAATGGGTGATGAAGGGCTACCAGGCCGACATCGATCTCAATCAACAGTACACTGGCCAGATCTACGAAGAACGCGGCCGTGGCTTTCTCGCGCGCCGCGGCATGATCTCATATGTGCCCACAGATGGTGAGCCTGGATCCATCGGCAAAGTGGGTGAGGAAGATCAGCTGAAGAGCCTTATTCACAGCAACGACTGGAACGATCTGCACATAATTGCTCGTGGTAACACCATTATCCAGATGATCAACGGCCGGGTGATGAGTACAGTTATCGATGACGATCCCAAAGGCCGCAAAATGTCAGGCGAGATTGGAATCCAGCTTCATAAACTTCCTAAAGGCGCCATGAAGATGGAAACGCGGAACATCCGGCTGAAGACTTTCTAGACTTTAAAGTCCCGTTTCCAGATACTTCCCGAACACCTGAAGCGTGCCATCCACCGTAGTGAAGTACAAGCGCGAATTGGCGATGGAGAGTCCAGTCAAACTCCCAGGCGCGCTTACGTCGTCGCCCGTCGACCACATCTCCTTGCCGGTGAGGCCATCCATTGCATACAGCGTGGCATGGCTCTGGTTTGCGGGCGTCTCCTCAGCCATCTCTGCGCTGTGGTTCTTCTTCATCTTGCGTTTGTACTTTCCATTAGAGAGGGCGAAGACCACGCCTTGCGCAACTACCGGCGGATCAGGCGTCATCAGATCGTGCGATACCCAGGCAGGAACCAGCGATAGATTCCCATTCTCCGCTGCAACTTTGAATGCGACAACGGACCCGTTAGGAGTTTTGCCGTTCTCGATAGGCGCTTTAAAGTTTTCCTGCAGCGGTCCCCATACCGTGGCCAGTACATAGCGCGTCCCATCCAGGGTTGTCCAGCTCGAGAGATTTCGCCAGATGCCTTTGTCGGCTGCTTTGACGGGCTCGACCAGTGGCTCGGTCCGCGACACAGGAGTCTTGTGGTCGCTGCCCCCCAACGAGCTTGCGTCGAGTAAATACAATCGTCCATCTTTCCCGGCGGTCACCACCATTTCCCGGCCTTGGTAGTTGAACAGAACGGGCGTGGTGATGTTCATGCCGGTCTCTTCCTTGCCGCCGCCCGGAAGTATCACGTAGTCTTTTGCCGTCAGATCTTTTTCGGTTAGTGCTATCACTGCATTGGCATAGCTCCCTTTGGCTGCATCGTCCGGCCCATTACCGGTTTGAACATATATTGTTCCGTCGCCGCTTATCGCCGGTCCGCCAGTGCTGTGAATCGGCGCAGCGGAGCTGAAGGAGACGGCCTTTGGCGTGGGAGCGGAGACATCCAGTGCGTAAACCGCGGAAGGCGTCTGCCCGCAACTCTGCGTCACCGTGTAAATCACGTTATCGGCAATGTTCATGCTCTGCGGACTCAAACCGCCAGGCACGAAATCCATTCCTGGACGTAGTTCTGAGCCATCATCCAGGTTCAGTTCATGAAGCTTTCCGTCAGGTGAAAGCATGTAGATGGGGCGCACACGAAAAGCCGCGTTTACAATCGTTGGCGCCTTTGCCGCCGGAGGCGCTCCTGCAGGCAATCCAGTTGCCGGCGCTCCCGGTCCACCGCCGGGAATGCCCCGGCCGCCCGGTGTTCCCGACGGCGCGGTCGGCGGCGGAGTGGTTGGAGTGCTTGGTGTTGGCGGACGCTTCCGGAAGCGAAACACCACCGGGGCAGGCAGGTTCGGCACGGTAGCCGATCCGCCGCAGTTCTGCCCGTTCGCTTCGGGCGGCGGGAACTGCTTTTCCCAGTACATGCGAGCTAGATCGGCATCAATCGACCACAAGCCGCCTGATGCGCTCTGCACAAACGCCAATTCTTTAAAGCCGCGCGATCCGATCAGGTTGCCGAGAATCACCGGTGCGGCTAATTTCCCAGGGCCGTTCTTGGCCCCTTCCAATTTCATCTTCCACAGTTGTCGAAAATTCTTGACGTCTTCTTTCAGGAATTTCTGGTCGTTCTTCTCAAAGCCGGTGCGTTGGGCATCGCCCGCGTACGTCCACCAATCCGTAGTCCGTCCCATCTGCGCATAAGAGAAGGCCGCGCCGCCCGCGGCAAGAGCCACAGCGAAGAAGAAGGCTTTCATCAATTCGAACTCTCCGGCTTAGCGAGGCCAAACGAATAGACCACGCTGTCATAGGTGCCCAGATAAACCCGTCCATTAGCGATCGACAGCCCGGTGAAATGCGCGAACGACGAAATCTGGTCGCCGCTCGACCACAACTGTTTGCCCGTTCGCGCATCCAGCGCATAGAGCACGGCATGCTTCGAATTGCGTATGCGCTCCGGCGACGTATTCGCCCCTAATCCTTCTGCGGCAGTGGCTTGAATGTTGCTCTCGCCGCTGCCATAGGCATACACCACGCCGTTCGCTACTATCGGCGCTTCGGCCTGATTCATATCACGCGACATCCAAGCTGGTGTCAGGACGGGCTTCCCGTCTTTCTCTTCCACCTTGAAAGCCACCACCGCGCCGTTTTGCACCGGACCATATGAGACCGGCACTTTAAAGTCTGGGTGAACTGGCCCCCAGAACGGAGTCAGCACCCATCGCGTGCCATCGCTATCCTGCCAACTGGCCATGCTGCCCCAAACACCCGCGGCGGCGAAATTTACTTCCTGGTTGCACATCAGCGGCGAGGTGTAAAGCGCGGTGCGATGGTCCGGCCCGCCCAGCGATTTGCTGTCAAGCAGAAACATCCGGCACTCTTTGCACGATGTTGTCAGCAACTCACGTCCCTTGAAATCGAACACCGCCGGCGTCACGTTCATATCCAGGTCGCGCTTCCAGAGAAAGGCGGCATTCGGCGGCGCGAAGTAGTCTTTCAATTGAACGTCTTTCGGCGTCACCGCGATTATGGCTTCACTCAGCATGTGGTGTTCCGGATCGAACGGCCCGTCGCCAGTAGGCGCGTACGCCGTGCCATCGGAACCGATCGATGCGCCCGTTCTCCCCCAGAGTCCGCCATTTCCTCCCGGGTTGAACGTTGAAATCTTCCCTTCAGGGCTGCTGATATCGATGGAATATACGCGATTCGGATTTCCGCCGCAGCCTTGCGCGGTAGTTGTGTAGATGAAATTCCCGTTCAAGTTCAGAGCATATGGTTTGCCATTTGCCGGCAGGAAATCGCGAGGCGCAGCAATGTCCTCACCGTCAGCAACGTTCAACTGGTGCAGCATGCCATCCCAGGAAACTGTGTAGATAATCCGTTTGCTGGAATCCGTTGGCGGCCCTATCACCGGCGTAGCCGTCAATCCGCCCGGACAAAGCGTGCCCGGCCGCCCGCCTAGAGGCTTCTTCGACGTGTAAGGGAAATGCTTCTGCCAGAGAATGGTTCCGGCATCCGCGTCAATTGCGTAAATATTGTCTGAGACGCCGGCCACTACCGCGATCTGCTTTTCACCGGATGAGGTGCGTACTTTGCCGGCAACCAACGTGGGGAAAAGCGAGTGCATCTCCCGTGGTTGATTGTCCAGCTTGATCTTCCACTGAAGCTTCATGTCCTTCACGCTCGCCGGCGTAAGTACCGCTTCGTCCTTCTGCCAGGCGGTACGGTGAATGTTGCCGCCGTCCGTTGGCCAATCGGCTGCCGGCAATAAAACGCAGTTCGCAAAACAGATAACTGTGGCAGTAAGAAAACGGTTCGGTCGCATTTGCATAAGGGTTAATCTCCGGCTGGATGTGAGCTCGATGTGAACAAGTTGGGACGTCTCGCGGCGAATTTAAAACGTTTCAATATCCCAAACGGTATATCATAATGGCGTTCGTACCGTTCGCCAACTCCTTTGTATTCCAGTTGACTCCATGCTACGCTCAACCACTTCGTTCACTTTCCTGGCGCTCCTTGTTCTTCCGATGTCGCGCGGAGTGGCCCAGGAGCAAAAGCTGCCGGACGGCGAAGGAAAAGACGTCTTTGTGCGGACCTGCGGCGGCTGCCACGGTCCCCAAATCGTGATTGGCCGCGGCAATACCGAAGATGGCTGGACGCAGGTTGTGTTGAACATGATTCAGCGCGGCGCTCAGGGCACTGAAAACGATTTCGCCTACGTCGTCCAATACCTTTCCACCAATTTCCCGCCCGCCGGTGCGAAGGTCAACGTGAATACCGCCAGCGCGGGCGAACTGAAGACGCACTTAGCGCTGACTCCCGAAGAATCTCAGTCCATCGTGGCTTATCGCGAACACAACGGCCTGTTTAAGACGGTCGGCGACTTGAAGAAAGTACCCGGGATCAATCCGGAAAAGATCGACGCTAAGAAGAGGCTCTTGATTTTCTAGCGGGGTGTTTCTGAGCTCCGCGCTCGCAAAGCGCGGGCGCTTGCGTCTGCGCGGGTACCAGACGACTCGCCGATTTTCAGGCTGGCGGCGAAACGCGCTTCTGTCGTAGGACTTCTCGCGAGTCCCGCCTGCAATCGCTCGATCAATCTCGCGGCCGCGCGGCTTCCAATCTCGCTTGCGGGCTGCACCACCGAGGTAATCGAGGGGCGGAACAGGTCGTTCGCGCTCAATTCATCGAACGTGACAAACGCCATGTCTCGAGGCGTGCGAAGGCCGCAGGCCGCCATGCCCCGCAGCGCTCCCAATCCCGTTACCCCGTTAGTGCAGAAAAGAGCGGTAGGCCGGCCATCCGAAGCAGTCAGCCGTTCGCGGCAGACTCGAATCACGTCTTCCCCCTGTAAGCCCGAATGCCAGATGAGCGCTGGAGACATCGGAATACCGCCCCGCTTCAGAGCTGTCTCATAGCCCCGAAGCCGTTCCCGTTCATTCCGCAGCGCCAGGGGTCCGGTAAGAATCGCGATCCTGGTGTGGCCTTGCGCAATCAGATGCGCCGTTGCCATCTCCGCGGCTTTGGCATCTTCAATGCAGACCGAATCGACTTCCACGCCCTCCGGCAAGCGATCAAGACAGACCACCGGCAGCCCCGAAGCGAGCAGTTTGCGGATCTGCGCTTTCGCTTCTCTACCGGAAGCGCTTACTAGCAGAATGCCTTCTACTCGCTGAGACCGCAGCAGCGACAAGACCTCCTGCTGGCGCGCGGGATCGTCGTCCGAATCAACCGCCAGCACCCAATATCCGCTTATCCGGGCAGCCATCTCCGCGCTCCTGATCAATTGAGAAAAGAACGGGATGGTCATGTCGGGAACCACCATGCCGATGGTACGGGTCTTAGTGGTTTTCAGGCTGCGCGCGATGTGGTTGGGATGATAATCCAGCGTGCGGATCGCGTCCAACACTCTTCGCTGCAGCTTCCCGCTGACTGCCACCGTTCCGCCGATCACGTGCGACACCGTGCCGATGGAAACACCGGCGAGCTCCGCGACTTGCTTAATGGTCGACATGGCGGATGAAGTGGCTAGCGGAAATATTACACCCATGGGTACATCCAGGAAATGACTATTACGCTCATGACTGTAGGCATTTGCCGGAACGCTTTTCGATATAGTCAATTGCTTTGGAGGAAAAGTTTTGCCCGAAGGAGTCTACGAGTGTTGCGACCCATCATCACCGGAATAGTTTTAGTCTCGCTTGCCGCAGCTTCGGATGTGGTCACCCGTCCGCCCGAAATCGCCTTTTCTAAGACGCTGATCGATCCGGGCTCGAGCGAATCCGCCGCCGTCTGCGACATCAACGGCGATGGGAAGCTCGACATTGTTTCCGGCGAAAACTGGTATGAAGCTCCGCATTGGACGAAGCACCACTTCCGGGACGTCTACTACACCAATAACTATGTCGACGACCTCAGCACCGTGCCGCTGGATGTCGACGGCGACGGCCATGTCGATCTGGTAACGGTTGGCTGGTTCGGCAAGAAGGTTGCCTGGTGGCACAATCCTGGTTCATCGCAAGGCTTTTGGGAAGAGCACGCGATGCAGACCGCCTTTCCGGTTGAGTTCGCAGAGCTGGTCGACTTAAGAAATTCCGGAAAGAAGAACGCCGTTCTGCCGCAGTTCGGTGACATCAAAGCGCCGCTGGCCTGGTTCGAACCGGACGGCCGCGGCGGCATGGCGAAGCACGTCGTCAGCGGCCGCAGTTTCGGCCACGGCATCGGCGCAGGGGACGTCAACGGCGACGGCCGCAACGATATCCTCACTCCCAACGGCTGGTTGGAAGCGCCTGTCGACATCGAAGATTCCGATTGGCAATATCACGGCGATTGGAAGCTAGGCGTCACCGGATTCCTCTATGTCGCTGATGTCAACAAAGACGGCAAGCCGGACATCGTCACCTCCATGGCTCACGATTACGGCATCTTCTGGCTGGAGAATAAAGGCTCGAGCGAACAGCCCCAGTGGGTCAAGCACACCATCGATGACAGCTGGTCACAGGCTCATGAGGTCGTTCCGGTCGACCTGCGCGGCGACGGCAGCGTAGGTCTGCTGACGGGTAAGCGCTACATGGCGCACAACGGAAACGACCCCGGCGCGCGTGAGCCGCTGGGCGTCTACTGGTACGAACGCCTGATTCCTCCGGATTCGAATACGGTTGAATGGGTAAAGCACGTCATCGACTACGGCGGACGCACGGGAGGAGGATTGCAGATTCCAGTGCAAGATATCGATGGCGATGGCAAGCCCGATTTTGTGGTCGCGGGCAAGAGCGGCCTTTTTCTATTCGCAAGCAAGATGAAGTAAGAACTATGGCGGACACTCTTTACGATGTCGTGGTGGTCGGCTCCGGCGCTGGTGGCGGTACACTCTCCTCGCGCCTCGCCGAACTTGGAGCAAATGTGCTGGTGCTCGAAGGCGGCCCTAAGCTAAACACGCGCACCGACTTCAATACTCATGCGCTTCCCTATGAGTTTCCCAGCCGCCACATACCTATCATGAAGCCCGGCAAGCCCGGCATGGATGGGGAGCGCAGCCGTGGATTAGGCGGAAAAACACAGCTGTGGAATGCCGTCGCGCTGCGCTTCAGCGAACGTGATTTCAAAGGCCGCCAGCATGATGGAAACGGAGAAGACTGGCCCTTCGGCTATACCGAGATAAAGCCCTATTACGATCGCATCGAGTCCCAGGTGGGAGTCTGCGGCAACTACGATGGCCTGGAAGATTTGCCTGACGGCATCTTCATGCCGCCGCCTCCTATGAAGTGCAGCGACCTGGCGATCCAGGCAGGGGCGGCCAAGCTAGGTGTAAAGGTTATCCACGTGCGCAAAGCCACCTTGAGCCGTCCGCGAGGCACCAGGCCGGCCTGCCATTTCTGCGGCAACTGCATGTCGGGGTGCGATGTAGTTGCGAAATACAACTCCTACGATGTGCACATGATTCCGGCGCAGCGCACCGGTAAGCTGACTCTGCAATCGAACAGCATAGTTTACGATTTGGCTGTTAACGACGAAGCGGCGATAAAAGAAGTCCGCTACTTCGACCGGGAGACGCGTGCGCAAGGCGTGGCGCGTGGCCGCATAGTGGTTGTCTCTTGCGCCTGCGCCCAGAGCGTGGCGCTACTTTCGATGTCTAAATCGAGCCGCTTCCCGGCTGGCCTGGCAAACTCCAGCGGGGAACTCGGAAAGAATTTTATTCCGCATATCACCGCCGGCTTCGAGGCCTTCCTTACTGATTTCATCGGACGGCCCTCCGTGAATGACGAAGGCTTTCTCGATCACTCCTACATCCCATCGTTCATGCACGAACGCAAACGCGATTACGGGCGCAGCTTCGGTATCCAGTTCAACTATCAGAACCATCGCAGCGTCGGCTGGGCCCGCAGCATGAAAGGCATGGGCCGCTCCTACAAGCAGTCGATAAAAGATCGCTATCCGGCCTATCTCACCTTCACCGGTTATCACGAAATGCTGCCCAATAAAGACAGCTTTATCGATCTCGATCCCGACCGCATCGACGAATACGGATTGCCGCGCGCGCGCCGTACCTGGAAGCTATCCGATTCCGATTGGAAGCTTCACAATCACATGAAAGATTGGTGCCGCGATATTCTGCTGTCGAGTAAGGCCGAGATCCATTCGGTAAGTAAAGCGCCCGCCACCAATCACGAAGTTGGCGGATGCCGCATCGGCTCCGATCCGCGCACTTCTGTCGTGAACGAGTTCTGCCGCGCGCACGATGTACCAAATCTCTACGTCGTAGACGCCAGTGTTTTCCCCAGTTCATCGGAAAAGAATCCGACCCTGACCATCATGGCCTTAGCCGCGCGCACTGCGGACCATATCGCTAACCGGCTGAAGAAAGGCGAGGTATAAACGTGGCAAGCTATTCCAGCGATCGCCGCTCACTGCTGAAGATCTTCGGCTCCATTGGCGCAACCTGCGCCTATCCGTTTGCGAGCGATGAACTCTACGGCCAGACCGCTCCCGAGCATCATCATGCGCCCAGTCCGGAGCCGCCTGCCGGCGCGCACTTCTTCAATCAGCAGGACTTCGCCGCCATCTCCCGTATCGCCGACTTGATCATTCCGCAAACCGAATCGCCCGGAGCCTTGGTCGCAGGTGTTCCGTCGTACATTGATGGGGTGGTAGGCCGAAACACCGACCAGCAGCTCGTGGTTGCCGATGGTTTGCGGTGGCTCGACGGAGAAGCGGAGCGGATAGCCCGGAAGAAATTTCTGGCTCTGTCTGAAGACCAGCAACTGTCGATTCTGGAGCCGCTATGCGAAGCCGCTGACAATACCGATGGACTGGCAAGAGGCCGGAACGTGCAGTTTTTCTCTCTTATCAAGAGCCTGACCGCAGATGGCTACTACACCTCGCACGTGGGCTTAATCGAAGAGTTGCAGTACGAAGGAAATGCAGTACGGCCCAGCTATCCGGTGTGTAAGCCCGAAACGCGCTAGTCGACTCCGAGAGTTTTCTTCAACCATTCGACCATCTCCGGCTTCCAGTGCTGCATACCGCTGCTGCGCCAGCTGCTCATGCCGTGACCGCCGCCATTCACCGTGATCACATCGCACTTGCTGCCCGCATTGCGAATCGCATCGCAAAACTCTGTCGTTTGCCCGTATAGCACCTGGTCATCTTTGTTCCCGTGAATGCACAGAAACGGAGGCATGCCTTTGTGGACAGCGGCTATCGGCGACACCTTGCGCAGCTTGGCTATCCCCTCGCTATCCAGCTGTTCGACTCCAAAGAAGTGAATGCCTCCGCCATGCGCGGCGTGCCGTTCCGCGCTCTTCATGTTGAACAGTCCCGGGTGAGCAGCGCGCGCTTGTGCGAGCTTTGCATAATCCGAGGGTCCATAGAAATCGACCACGGCCGCCACTTTGCTCTCCGGCGTTTCGCGGGTGCCCACATAGTTCACCAGATAGCCGCCAGCCGATTCTCCGATCAGAGCAGTCTTCTCCGGGTCGACTTTGTACTGCTTGGCATGAAGACGCACCCAGGCGATGGCGGAGCGGACATCCTGCGCAGCTTCTTCAAGGTGAGCTTCTGGCGCAAGCCGGTAATCGATACTGAACCACGTAAATGCCGCGCCTGAAAGCACGGGGAAAAGAGGGCTGATAAAGATAGTCCGGTTGCCCTCGTCGAATCCACCGCCGTGAACCAATATGGCAGTGGGAAATGGGCCTTCCCCATCGGGCACATGAAGATCCAGCAGCAGCGGTTTCCCATTCGGGCTCGCAAACTCCACGCCGCTTTTATCCAGAGCCGAGGCGTAATTCACGATGCAGCACAACCAGGCAAGAAGAGCAATTATCCGCACGAGCGGGATTGTATCAGTTGCCGCGGCTTAAGCCATACTTGGCCCGCATCTCTTCTAACACTTGAGCGGCGGGCTTCAACTCGCCGCGTTCTGCGCTCGCCATGCCTTCCCGAATGGCCGCCAAAGTCGCCATGCGATGAAGACGGTCGAGTATTCGTTGGAACCCTTCGCTATTATCCATAACCAACTTCTTACTACTTCACCTCGAGTTGCGAGATGCGCTTCTGGTGTTCGTAATCGTGTTCCGACGCGGTTCTGAGACCGTTCTCGATAATAGTGAATCGATTGTCGACCGCCAGGAATTTAGCGTCTAAATACTTGTACAAACCCTCGAACTTTGCATCGCTATAGAACTTAAAGAACATGAGCCCAAGGCTGATGATTGCGGCTGGACAACCGATTACGGCAATAAGCTGCTCGTTCGTCACAGATTCATGATCCTTTGTTTCATTCTCTACTGCATACTGTCCCGTTTCACCGCGGCTCTTCAATCGTCAGGACTCGATCAACCTTCTGCCTCTCCAGCCTCTGCTTCTTTCCCGACGGCCAGGCAATCTGAATAGCGTCAACCGTCTCGGCATTACCCAAACCGAAATGCAACCGCAGACTGTTTTGCGAAAGATAACTCCCGCCGCTCCGGACTTCGGCCAACTGCTTGTGGCCCCCGCTAATCAACGTGACTCTACTGCCGATAGCGCTGCGATTCGATTTCGTCCCCACCAGATGCATCGAAATCCAGTGATTCGAATTCTTCGCGTCGTCTTGTAGCAGCGAAGGCGGCTCGTTCTGATTGTTAATCGCGATTTCTATTCTTCCGTCATTGTTGATATCCGCAAAAGCAGCTCCGCGCGAGGAATGCTTTTCCAGAATGGCAGGACCGGCTTGCTCGGAAATATCGCGGAATCTGCGCCCTTCCTGGTTGCGGTAAAGAATGGCCCGGTCTTTATAGTGAACATCGATCCCGAGCTGGTCCACCTCCGGAAAAGCATGCCCGTTGACCAGAAACAAATCCTTCCAGCCATCGTTGTCGAAATCGAAGAAACCCGTGCCCCAGCCAACAAAACGGGTGTTTCTACCCAATCCCGAATCCAGCGTCACATCGTCGAAATTTCCCTCGCCGCGATTCCTATACAGCGTTTCGAACTCGTCTGAAAAGTTGGTGCGGAAGATGCTTTGGTGTCCATCGGCAGCATAGTCCGCTGCGTCCACTCCCATCCCCGACATCTCCTTCCCGTTGCCATCGAACGCCACGCCGCGCAACACCGCCTCTTCTTCGAACTCGCCGCCGCCGTGATTGATATAGAGCAGCGATGGCGTCTGATCGCATGCCACATAGATATCCGGCAATCCATCTTCGTTGAAATCGCCAGTCAGCACTCCCAATCCATAATGTCCCGCTGGCTCACCCACACCGGAGCTCTCCGAAATGTCCGTGAAAGTCCCGTCGCCGTTGTTGCGGTAGAGAAGATTGTGCTCGAACGGCAATCCACGCGGGCCGCAAGCAACCGGGATTCCACGATAGAAGCAGTATGGATTTGCGCCGGGAGCAGGCGTAATCTTCGGATCGTATTTCAGATAATTGGCGACAAACAAATCGAGGTTCCCATCGTTATCGATGTCCACGAACGAGCATCCCGTATTAAACCGCGTCGCCGCTTGCTTCAGATGCGCTTTGCCGGTAATGTCGTCGAACGACTTTCCATTTACGTTGCGATAAAGGCGATTCGATCCCCAGTACGTCACGAACAAGTCGGTAAATCCGTCATTATCGAAATCGCCCGAGCAAACGCCCTGCGCCCATCCCGAAGATTGCAGCCCAAGCGCACTGGTGGCATCGCGAAACATCGAATGCCCTTCGTTGCGGTACATTCGGTTAGTCGAGCCCTCGCCCGAAAGCACGAATAGATCTGCCAATCCGTCGTTATCGTAGTCGATAAAAGCAATCCCGCTACCGGTGGTCTCGACGATGTAGCGCTTCGATGCCGTGCCGCCATTCGGAAAGGCATCGTGCAGCCCCGCGTGTGTGGCGACGTTGCGGAAATCGGGGACTCCCGGCCCTCCAGCCGCCAGAATTATCGGAACGACAATAGCAGCCGCGCGGAATATCACTGTTGCGGCGGCTTCTCGCCAATCTTCTTCAGGAACTCGGAAAATTCACCGCTAGCCGGCTTCTGCAACTTGTCGAGGATCGCCTTCTCCGCCTTGGCCTGCTGCATGTTCCCACTATCGCGATAAGCCGTCATCAACGCATAATGGGCGCTTTGATTATCCGGTTGCGATCGCGTAGCCCGTGAGAGCAGCGCGATTTCGCGGCTTCGATTCTTCTCCCGGCCCGCCATTTTTCCCAGCGCGATTAGCGCCTGCACGAACGAAGGCGATAAAGCGATGGCGCGCTCCAAGTGCTGTTTCGCCTCCGGTGTGTTCCCTTTTACCAGAGCAATCTGGCCAAGCTGAAATTCGGTCGCGCTGTCTTCCGGGCTCAATCGCAACTCCGACTGAAACTCCGCCGCTGCCTCGTCGAGCGCCTTGCCTTCATGACTCTGCAGCAGCAGCGCGCGTCCTAAACGGAAGTGCAGATCCGGCGCACTAGGATTCAATTGAATTGCCTTGCGATACTCCGGTATCGCGTCGCTGTAGCGTCCGTCGATCTCCAGAATCTCGGCGGACAATTGATGCACCCGGTAAGACGCCGGCGCATGCTGGAACATGGCGAGAGTCGCATCGTTGAAGCCCTTCATGTGGACTTTCGCTGCCAGGTAGAGCACATCAGCATCGTGCGGATACTGCTGCTGCAAGCTCCGAAGCGATGCCGCCGCCGCTTCAATTTGATCTTCGGCCAGGTAACATTTTGTGGCCGCGATGGCCTGCAATCTTGCTAGGGCCGGATCAGCCGCAGCTCTGCGCAATCCAGGAAGAGCAGCTGCGCAGTTGCCGCCTGCAGCCTGCGTCAAAGCAAAGAAAACCTGCCCCCGTTCGCCTTGCGCATCTTTCAACTTGATCAAAGCTTCCGAATACTTGCCGTGATTGAAGTCAGCAATGCCTTCTTCGACAGCCGATTGCGCCCTCGCGACACAAGCAGCGCTCAGCAGCGCTATAAAAATAGTTCTAATGCCCGGCATCGTCCAGCATCAAATCGGAATTGCCGAAGCGCTGCCGCGATCGCCCTTCGTACAAGCGAAAGCTGAACAGCGGCGGCGGCCCCGGCGCAATCCGCGGCACAACGCTCACACGCGCATCGGGGCTTTCTCCAACTGTCATGCAGCGGCCCGTTTGCGCGACTTCATTAATCAATTCCACCGGTGGCGCGGCAACCATTAGAAGCATTAGTAATTTCAGGGGAAAAGTCATCGTCCGCTCAATTCCTGTAACGCACGGCGCGCGGTCTGGTTGTCCGGTTTGCGATCTAGTAGCTGCTGCATCACCTGGCGCGCTTCATCGTACTGCCCCAGTTGCGCGAATGTACGCCCCAAGTTCAAGTAAAGTATATCGCCGTCCGGAGCAGCTTGAATGCCGTAACGGAAGGCTGCGATGGCGTCTTTAATCTTGCCCTGCTGAATGTAGAGCGCTCCCAGATCGTTGATGGCTTCTGCGTAATCGGGCCGCTCTTTAATCGCTTCCTGAAAGAAGCCCCGCGCTTCATCTAACCTGTTCTGCTTGGCGAGTGCAAGCGCCAGGCCATAAGCTGCTTCCGGTCCTGCGCTCCCGGTTTTTATCGCCTGTTTGTAAGCTTCCTCGGCTTTCTCAAAGCGTTTTGCCTCTAGGTGAATCTGCCCCACCAATTCAATCACCCGCGCATTGCCTGGATTGCGGCGTAAAGCCTGATTGAAGTAGGGCAGCGCTTGATCCGGATAATTCGACAGCAGGAATGCGATGCCATACTTTGCGAAATCACGCTGTGGCGGGACTATATATTGGCCATCGAACGGCAGCGCGAACTGCGCATGACTCTTGATGTTTGCAAGATCTTTTCGCCATTGCGTCTCCGCCGGAACGCCCGGGTAGACTTTCACCGCATGGCCTTCCTCGTTCAGCAGAAACGCGATTGGAAGTTTCAGCGAAGTGCGCCAGTCAAACAAGTAGCGCCGGAAGATCTCATATTGCCGGCGGCGATCCTCCAGCGCGTTCGCAAAGCGGATAGTCGTAACACCATTCGATTTGTCGGTGCTTCCGGCTTCTTCCGTTAGCACCAGAAGTCCCGGGCCTTTGAACGATTCCGGAAAAGGAACCGGCTCTACAAGCCAGGTATCTTCCAGCCGCAAGCTGTTATCTGCCTCCGGCAATGCAGACGTCAGCATGGGGCGCGAAGCATAGGCGCGGCTTTTCACATCCTGTGAACCTTCTTTGATGTAGTAGGTGCTTCCGGCCTGCAATTTTGACAGAGTCTGCTTCGTTCCGGACGGCCAGGTAATCTGCACGCTGCCGGCAATTGAAGCTTCACCCAGGCCGAAGATCATCCGCTTGCTGTGCTGCGACAGGAATCCCGTCCCAGCCTCCAACCACTTCGTCTGCCCATCCACTTCAACGCGAGCTCCAATGGCGTCGCGATTGCTTTTCGTCCCTTCCAGTTGAATGGCAAGCGAATGCCGGTCCTTGCAGCAATTGTTCTGCAGCACCCGGACTTGAGGTGCGAGACGGCTCTTCAGAATCACGTCGGGCCTGCCGTCCCCGTCGATATCGGTTACCGCGAAGGCGCGGCTGTCTTGCGCAAAGTCCAGCCCGCTGACGCCGGAAAAATCATAGTAGCGATCGCCCCTCCGCCCATGCAGCAAGTTGGGTTGGTGGCCGTCCCAACTGTACTCCTCGCGGACGAATTGATTAATCGCGTTCCAACCGCTCTGATACTCCGGCGCGACACCCGCCGTGACCGGCGACTTCGCAACCACCTGCCGCCAGAAGAACCCCATCAGATCCGTCGTCGACTCGTTCGTCAACATCCCGCTGGTAGAAAAGATTTCCGGTTGTCCGTCATTGTCCAGATCCACTCCACACGCCGACCAGGCCCAGCGCCCGAATCCGGCATGCTGCGCGAACGTCGCGTCTTCAAAAGTGCCATTGGCCCGGTTGCGGTAGAGCGAATTCCCGCGCGTATGCCTGATATAAGCTTGCTTGGTCTCAGGGCTCGAGGCGGGAGCGAAATGCGGATCGCGAATCACGCGCTGTCCGGCATCCGACCACATATTCGCCACATACAGATCCGCCTTGCCGTCGCCGTCATAGTCGAACCAGCTGGCGCTCATGCCAGGCCCGACGTCTTCTACGCCCGCGGCACCGGCCTCATCGCGGAAATGCCCATTGCGATTCACATATAGATTCTTGCGTCCAAAATCGTTGGCGACGAACAAGTCTGGCCAGCCATCATCGTTAAAGTCACACCAGGCAGGCGCAAAGCTGAAGCGATTGTTGTTCTCGTTCATGCCCGTTTCGGCCGTCGCATCCTCGAAGAAGCCACTCCCGTCCGCGTTCAGGCGATTGCGGAAAAGAAAGTTAGGCGGACCGTTCTGCGCATCGTGATACGGCGACGCATATGTATATTGCGCTTCGCTTTGGAAGTACACATAGCAGCACAGATACAGATCTAGCTTGCCGTCGCGGTCGAAGTCGGCCGCCGACATTCCGGTGAAACCGCCTAACGGCCGCGTCGCAAACCGGAACGCATCAGTATTCAGCCCGTAGCGGCTGCCTTGATGGATATATAAAACCGGACCTCCGCCGCGCAGCACCACCAGATCTTGCTGCCCGGAATTTCGCAAGTCGAGAAACAGCGCCGTGGATGTGTCGTCCAGCAATCCAACGCCCCATGTATGGGTAATATCGATCAACTGGTGATCCGGACCGAACTTAAGAAGGCGATTCGGCAGTCCTCCGGGCTGGCAGACATAAATCTCGTCGGCGCCATCGCCATCGATGTCTCCTACCGCGATGCCATTGCTGCCGTAGATATCGATTCCACTTGCCGGGTCCAGACGCGAACGCCAGTAAGGTATGCCCTTCGAGAGCTGCCTGGAAAACGCGGCACGCGACCCCAATGCCGCCGCCGTCACATCGCGAAAAAATGGCTCCGCTGCCGAAACAATTTCTTCACTAACCGGCTCGAATGCCTGCAGCCGGCCTGCTTTCCATTGCTGTTTCCAATGGCCCACACGGCTGAACAGTTTGTCATCTTTTTCGCTCACCACTTCAAAGCGAATGATTTCATCCGGCAGGACGAAGAACTCCAATCTCCGTATCTTGCCCAACGATGCGATCCACTGTTGCCATCCAGCCGCAAGGGCTCTGTTCCGCTGGTTGTAAACCGCCGATTGCACATCCTTCGCAATCTGCTCGTAGCGTTCGGCGCAAGGCGGGAATCCGGTTGCCGAAGCACTCAACGGCAGTTGGCGCGCTTTCACCGCTTCGTGCAGACTCGCGCGAATCTGCATGGCGATCTTCTCGCCGCTGAATTCATCGTTCCCTGCTGCAATGAATTTCTCGAATTCCAAGTACGCCGGTTGGTGCGTTGGCTTGGCCGGATTGTCCGCGGCCTTAGCTAGCTCTTCACCAACCAGTGGCAGCGCAGCCGAGGAGGCGACAAACGATCTCCTCGACCAGCGAACTGAAGTGGAATTACGTTTCACTCTACAGGCTGTAAACTCTGCCCCGATGCGCGCCAATCAGTATCTGAAAAAGCCGGTGCGCGATTAGCTCATGCAGCGATAGAAGTTCGCGATTGGCCTTAGTCACCGACTCGGCGTTCTTCGAGTCCGCGCCAGCGCCTCCCGCTTTCAAGGCATCCATTGCTTCTTTGATAATCGGATCGGAGATCACTTCTCCCGCCATCTCCCACAGCGTGATGAAGCGGTCGATCTGTGTCGGCACGCTGATCAACCAGACACCATGATTGCTGGTGGTGCGCGGCGGCTTGTAATCCAGGTTGAACGGTCCTCGATAATCATGCGAACGCAGCAGCACCAGAACATTCAGCCAGTCGAGCGGATTAACAAGCCCGATGGCAATATCGACATCGTGCTTCAGCCGGTAGCCGTCGTTGATGTCGAAGTGAAAGAGTTTTCCGCAAACCAGGGCCCGGGCCAGCGATGCCCGCGGAGCCGCGCCCCACATCAGCTCATGCAAATACTCCGGATTCAACCCCACCATCTCCGGGTGCGTAAGCAGCCCCGACGAAATGAAAGCCAGCATCGCATCGGAGGTTGGAAGAATAATCTCAGCCTGCGGCTCGAAAGGCTTCGCCTCCAGAGCGTGTTTTAGCGGCGCGCGATTCCTGCTCTTCGCAATCTCGATGTCCGTATCGCAGGCGGCGTTAATCCCGTCCGCAAACCAGCGCAGTGTCTCGGTCTCATCGATGATCCCCTGCGTGTAATAGCCCAGCATGCCCGGCCAGTAGACACAGAACTGCGCCTCCAGTTCATGCCCAATCCGAACCGTATTCGACAGGCGATTGCGCGCGTATTCCCGCACTGCCGGCGACTCTGCCGCGGGTCCGGCTGCCCACACCGGATGCGAAAAGGTCTCCGTCGTCACCATCGAGCACTTTAGCCCGTGCTTCTTTAGGCTCGTCTTGATGTCCGCTACAATCTCGTCCTGCCGGGGAGTAAATAGATCATTGGTAGCAATCACGTCAGTATCGTGAGAACACCAGTAACCCACGCCCACCTTGCTGTATTCCTCTATCACTTTGTCGAAAGTCAGCGGCGTCCGGACCGGCGCATGAAAGACCGCCTGCCCCTCATAAGAAGGAGCCCACTGCGGCCCGGTAATAAAGTAGCGGCGTCGCACCTCGGGCGAATATCCGCCCCCGCACGCCTCCGTGAGCCGATCCACCAGCGCCGTTTGTTGTTCCTGAGGAATAGCGTTCATAAAGTCTCTTCCACTGTATATCGCTGATTTCCTCTTTCCATGCTAAAGTGCAGTGCTTAACCGCATGCGAAAAGCGCTTTTCATAACCGGCTGCCTGGTTTCCTGGTGTATAGGGGGAGCATTCGCTGGAAAGATCACAGAACCCGATCCGATGAAAGCCTTGCAGTTCCGCTTGATCGGCCCTTTCCGCGGCGGCCGCGTCATCGCCGTGTCCGGAGTGAAACACCAGCCGCTCACCTATTATTTCGGCGCTACCGGCGGGGGCATCTTCAAAACCACCGATGGAGGAGACCACTGGCAGCCCATAACCGATGGTCAGGTGAAAACCGGTTCGGTGGGCGCCATCGCGGTGGCCGAATCCGACCCGAACGTGATCTACGCCGGAATGGGCGAGGGCTGCATCCGCGGCAATGCTTCGCATGGCGATGGCGTTTACAAGTCCATCGATGCGGGCCGCACCTGGAAGAATGTCGGTCTTGCGGATACGCAGCAGATTGGCAGGATACGAATTGATTCCAAGAATCCAAACATCGTGTTTATTGCTGCGCTGGGACACATGTCGGGTCCGAACGAGGAACGCGGTGTCTTCCGCTCCAAAGACGGCGGCAAGACCTGGCAGAAGGTTCTGTTTAAGAGCAACAAAGCCGGCGCGATCGACCTCGCTTTCGATCCCGGCAATTCAAACGTTCTCTACGCCGCGTTCTGGCAAGTTATCCGCAAGCCGTGGACGTTTGAAAGCGGCGGCCCCGATAGCGCGCTCTACAAATCAACCGACGGTGGCGATACCTGGACCGATATCACCCGCAACAAGGGACTGCCCAGCGGCGTCATCGGCCGCATCGGTGTCACCGTTTCGCCCGTGAATGGCGATCGCGTCTGGGCGATTGTAGAGGCGGAAGAAGGCGGCGTGTTCCGTTCGGATGACGCCGGCAAAACTTGGAGCAAAATAAACGATCAGCGGAGTCTGCGCCAGCGTGCCTGGTACTACTCGCACATCTTCGCCGACCCTAAAAGGCTCGACACGGTCTATGTCCTGAACACCGGCATCTATCGTTCCGAGGATGGCGGAAAGACTTTCTCGGCTATTCATAATGAACACGGCGACAATCACGATCTCTGGATTGCTCCCGAAGATCCTGACCGCATGATCGAAGGCAACGATGGGGGCGCTGAGGTCTCGCTGAACGGCGGCAAGTCCTGGAGCCCGGAAGGCAATCAACCTACCGCCCAGTTTTATCGCGTAGCACTTGATAATCAGTTCCCTTACCGCGTCTTCGGAGCGCAGCAAGATAATTCGACCGTCGAAATCGCCAGCCGCAGCAATTCCGGACCAATTACCGAACGCGACTGGCATTCCGTCGGAGGTGGCGAGAGCGGTTGGATTGCGCCCGACCCCAAGAACCCGGCCGTAGTTTACGCCGGTTCTTACGACGGGCTGCTGACGCGCTACGACCATCGCACCGGCGCAACCAGGAACGTTACGGTGTGGCCCGACAATCCGATGGGTTCCGGCGTCGAGGTCATGAAATATCGTTTCCAATGGAATTTCCCTTTGCTGTTTTCGCCTCACGATCCCAAGCTTCTCTACGCCGGGGCTAACGTGCTGTTAAAGACCGTGGACGAAGGCCAGCATTGGGCGCCCATGAGTCCAGATCTCACGCGGAACGACAAGAGCAAGCAGGGACCGGTTGGCGGGCCGATTACCAAAGACAACACGGCAGTCGAATACTACGGCACCATCTTTACTGTCGACGAATCGCCTGTGAAGAAAGGCGTTATCTGGACCGGCTCCGACGATGGACTGATTTATCTGACTCAAGATGGCGGAGCCAGGTGGACGAACGTGACACCCAACGGCCTGCCCGATTGGATCCGCATCAATAGCATTGCAGCATCGCCCCACGATCCCGCAGTCGCCTACTTCGCCGCTACGCTTTATCTGACAGACGACTTTCGCCCATTCCTCTATAAGACCAGCGATTACGGCAAGACTTGGACCAGGATCGTGCAAGGCATCCCTGCTGGCGATTTCACCCGCGCCATTCGTGAAGATCCGCACCAGCGCGGACTTCTGGTCGCGGGAACCGAAACCGGCCTCTACATCTCTTACGACGATGGCGGAACGTGGCGTCCCTTTCAGCTGAATCTACCTGTCGTTCCCATAACGGATCTGGCTTTCCAACCGGCAGCCGACGACCTGGTGGTTGCAACCCAAGGCCGGGCCTTCTACATCCTCGACGATATGCCGATGGTGCGTTCGCTAGATCCGGCGAAGAATCCGTCTTGGATAGGGGCCGCGCACCTGTTCACGCCGAAAGACGGTTACCGGTTGCTCTCCGGCGGAAGCGGTAATTCGCCGGAAAGCGGAGCGGGCACAAATCCTCCCAACGGCATTGTCGTCAACTACTGGTTTCCGTCGAAGCCGAAAGGTGAAGTGACGCTGGAGTTCCTGGATACGTCCGGCAAGCTCATTCGCAAGGTAAGCAGCAACCCTCCGTCGCACGAAGAAAAGAACGCGGAAGAGGATGAGGAGGACGAAGATGAACCGCGGCCCGCGAAAAACGACCGAGTCGCGAAAGAAACCGGAATGAACCGGTTCGTCTGGGACATGCACTACGAGGATGCAACGCGCTTCCCCGGCATGATTCTATGGGCGGCATCGACGCGCGGCCCTGTCGTCGTGCCTGGCAGATATCGAGTGCGTCTTCAAGCCAACGGGCAGACCCAGGTTGCCGGTTTTCAAATCAAAAAAGATCCGCGAGCGCCCACCACGCCAGCGGATTTCCAGCGCCAGCTCGCACTGGCATTGCAACTCCGCGATAAGCTCTCCCAGGCAAACCAGGGAGTCGTTCGCATTCGTGCCGCTGAAGAGCAGCTGAACCAATACGAATCGAGCCGCAACCAGGCCGTTTCTGCTCGGGCGCATCAGTTAGCGGACAAGTTAAAAGCCGTAGAAGAAGAGCTCTACCAGACAAAATTAAAGGCGAACGAAGATGCTTTGAATTTTCCTATCAAGCTCAATAACAAGATCGCGGCGCTGCTGGGAACTGTGATGGCCACTGATATCGCGCCCACCGCCCAATCCAGCATGGTGTTCGAGGACCTCGCAACCAAGACCAATGCGCAGTTGAAGAGCCTCGATCGTCTGCTTACCGGCGATGTCGCAGCTTTCAACAAACTCGTCCGCGACCAGAATGTGCCGGCCATCGTCCTGAATGACGTTAACGGAGAGGCCAATCAGGAATGAAGGCTTTATCGCTACTGGAATGAACGCTGGGTTGGCCTGCGCGGACAAGATCAAGAGTAGCCACTATTCGCACACGGAATCTCTATCCTGGTTCTTTAGCTGCTGTGTACAGCATTCGCGAATGCGCGGGAATCTCCTCGCGCGGCTCGTGAAGAGAATAAGCAGAATGCCAAGTAGAGCATTGGCCGTCCATGCGAAACGGCACTCCAGACCCGGTGACTACGTAGCCCTCTGCCTTCAGCTGGTTCAGCGCCGTGGCAACCGTGCCGCGGGCAATACCGTGTTGCACAGAAAGATTTCGCGGAGATGGAACGCGGGATCCTGCACGAAGACGGCCTTCCATAATAGCGGTCTATCGCTCTGGTCCAAATAACCTTATCATTACTGCTGAGTGCTTCTTTGCGACCATCCGCGCTTGGTAGCTGAACGAGCAGTGTTCGAAGCACGCAGCAACAGGAGAGGAAAATGAGCAAGATAATAACGTCGATCTGTGCCGCCATGATGGCGATCGCTATGCATGCGCAAACCGTGACTCCGCTGATGTCGAAGGATGTTTCTGAGTTTCCTGGAAAAGAAGTCGAGATGATGACTGTTCAAATGGCCCCAGGGTCGGTTGGTCCCGTCCATCGTCACAACGCGTATGTCTTCGTCTATGTGCTGGAAGGCGAGATCATCATGGAAGTAAAGGGCGGCGTGCAACAGAAGCTTGGCCCTGGGCAAACGTTCTATGAGGGGCCAGCCGATATACATACGGTTGGGCGGAACGCGAGCAAAACGAAACCGGCGAAATTCCTTGCCTTCTTCATCAAGAACAAGAACGCCCCTATTGTCACGCCCGTCCCTTAGAGCTCTTCAAGCCTGGAGAGTCCACAATGAAGATCTTTGTAGCCGGAGCCAGTGGTGCCATCGGAAAGCCGCTCATCTCCAGCCTCGTCGCGGAAGGTCACGAAGTGACGGGCCTAACACAGTCAGCGACTGGCGCTGCGAGATTGCGCGGGCAGGGTGCTGAGGCGATCATTGCCAACGCGCTTGAGGAGGAGGCTTTAGATGACGTCATTCGAACTTCAAGGCCCAAAATCGTTATCGACCAACTCACCTCTCTTCCGGATAATCCAGCAGACATGCCGAAAGCCGCTGCGGGCGACGCAAGGTTGCGATTGGAAGGTGGCGGCAACCTCCTGCGTGCGGCACAGAACTGCGGAGCGAGACGTTATATCCAGCAGTCCAGTGCCTTCTTCCTCACTGCAGATCATGGACTCGCTGATGAACAATCGCCGCTGGCGGTTAATGCCACACCAGGGATAGCCGCCAGTGCCACAACGTATACGAAGCTAGAACGGCGGCTTACGTCCACTGCCATCGAAGCAGTTATTCTGCGCTACGGTTTCTTTTACGGTCCGGCCACCTGGTATGCCCCTGATGGAGGCTATGCCGGGATCGTAAGGCAACACCAATATCCGGTCATTGGACAAGGAACGGCAGTGTGGTCATGGATTCACATCGACGATGCAGTCGACGCGACGGTTGCCGCTCTCTCTCTTCCCCCGGGTGTTTACAACATAGTGGATGACAATCCAACGGAGATCAAGGTGTGGCTGCCGGCCTTCGCCGCCTCGCTCGGGGCACCACTGCCCGCCACCATCACGGAGCAAGAGGCCCGCAATCTTTTGGGGGACGATGCTGTGTTCTACGGGACAAAGCTCGTAGGAGCCTCGAACGCCAAAGCAAAACGCGTCTTCGGCTTCGCTCCGCGCCGCCTGGAATGGCTAGTAAAGGAAGTGTCCGATGAGCGCTGACCCTGGAGTGCGGCGTCTGAGTTTGGAAAGCTGGGCGGCATCGCGAAAGGTCAGAAGAACTGCAGAAGTGCTGCTCCGTGTTGGCCTCTCGGCCAGCTTACTTTCAGCCGTAGCCGATCGCTTCGGACTGTGGGGCGGCGCCGGCTCTCCGCAGGTCGCCTGGGGAACGTTCGGCAACTTTCTTGCCTATACACAAACGCTTAATCCCTGGTGTCCGCCGGCGCTCGTGCCCGCGCTTGGTTGGGTCGCAACATCGGCCGAAGTGGCACTCGGAGTCGCGCTGCTCGTCGGATATCAGTTGCGATGGACCGCTTTGCTCACCGCTGTTCTCACGGGATTGTTTGCGCTTGCGATGAGCTTCGTTCTGGGCGTGCATGCCCCGCTGAACTACTCAGTATTTGCCTTCTCGTCCGCATCGTTTTTTTTGGCGGTGATGCTGCAACGATAAAGCTCGCGGTGCCGCGTTAGGATTTTGCCGCCGGTGGACCGGCTCATCCAAAGCTGCAAGCCGGGTTTCAGCTCGGGTCGCTACGATGCGTTCCACAACCTGTTCTAGGGCGTCGCAAATTAGGTGCTTCCAGCATCTCCTGAGCATGGGGTGTTTCGACCCAGCCGGCAACGTCTACGGAAGCCAGAGACCCACTCATTCGTAAGTCCTCTTCCCCCGGTTCAAGAAACGACAAAAAATTTCCATAGCAGAATCAACATCTTCCAGCCATTCTCAGCTTTCCCCGAACGGCCCTCATCCGAAACTACGCGCATGACAGCACGTCAAATTCGCCGCGCACAAGAATACAAAGATCGCAAACTGGCCCGTAAAGCCGCTGCATCCGCCGGTAACTCTGCCGCCGCGCAGAATCCGGAAACTTCTTCCCCCATTTCCCAAGCCAGGCTCGATGCCAATCGCGCTAACGCCCAATCTTCGACGGGCCCACGTACCGAAGAAGGTAAAGCCATCTCCTCGCGCAACAACTTCCGGCATGGTTTCAATGGAACCTTCTGTGTCCAGCCCACCGAAAACGCCGCGGAATTCATGCGGCTCATAGACGACCTCATCACTGAGCACCACCCCGCCACCCCCACCGAACGGCTCCTCGTGATAGATATGGCGCGCCACTACTGGCTGATCCAGCGAGCCATTCGCCTTCAGGAAGCCTGTCTCCAGATCGAGCTCGACGAAGCCACCTTAACCAGGCAGCTCTCGCTTTGGATGCGCTATCAGACCACCAACCAGCGTGCCTTCCATCGCTGCCTCGGCGACTTGATGAAGCTCCGCAAGCAAAGGCCGGCAGACGCCCATGGGTTCGAATCGCAAAAAGTCAAATCGACTCCGGAAAAGCCAGAACACGATCAGCCCGATGCGGCCGAAATCATTTCAGAGCCCACGAATGTGCTCGTAAACGGCGTCGGCTCCATCCTCCCAACTGGCTTCGAATCGCAAAACGGTTTGGAATTGTCCGCGGATCACCAAGACACCGGTGTTTGTTAGCACCAAAATCGCCGGCAATCACCGGAGGTCCTCAGCCCAATTGGGTTCGAATCGCAAAATAAGTCCAAACCGCTCCATCGCCGCAAAGATCAAACTCTCGAGCCTCGTCTCTCAGGGCGTCGAATCGGAAAAGCTTCCTGTCCGCGCGACTGCTTACTGACTTGATATATACTCGTTCCGTTTTTGATTCCCGTAAATCCGGAGACTCAACATGTTCCGTATCAGCTGCCTCTTAGTGGCGCTTTGCAGTGCACTAGCCGCGCAATCGAACCAGGCGTCCATCAGCGGTGTCGTCACCGATGAACAAGGCGCAGTCATTCCGTCCGCGCGTATTTCGGCCATCAACTCCGCTACGCAATCGCGCAGCGACACGGTCACGAATGGATCTGGGTTCTACTCCCTCCCCAGCCTGCCCATCGGCGAGTACACCGTCGCCGTCGAAAACCCCGGCTTCCGCCGCAGCGTCAGCCAGGGAGTCACACTCACCACCGGCCAGTCAATGGAACTCAATCTGCAAATGCAAGTCGGACAGGTAAGCGAGACCGTAAAGGTCACCAGCGAAGCGCCGCTAGTGGAAACGCGCACTTCAGACGTAACGCAGTTGATCGATGCCAAGAGCATTCAAAGCATTCCGCTGGGAAACCGGCGCACGCTGAACGTTATTAAGTTGACCGGAGCCGCCGTCTTCGTCCGCTACAACAACACCCCTGGAAATGCCAACCCGGACTTCAGCCTTGCTGGCGGCCGTACGCAAAGCCAGATGTTCTGGATCGACGGCGGTGCTGGTCAGAACCTTCGCATCGGCCAGGGCCAGATCAATCTCGATCCACCCGTCGAGACGGTCAGCGAGATTCGCGTCCTCTCCAACAACAACTCCGCTGAATTCGGCGGTTCGGCCGGAGGCGTCATTGTCGAGACCACCAAATCGGGCACTAACGAGTTCCACGGCAGCGGCTATGAATATCTGCGCAACGATGCCATGGACGCGCCCGGATTTTTCGCGCCCGTGACGAATGGTCAGAAGGTTAAGCCGCGCCTCCGCTACAACGTCTTCGGCGCGACCATGGGCGGCCCCATCCGGCACGATAAGACGTTCTTCTTCGGTGCTTATGAAGGCCAGCGCCTTCGCACCGGCGGAATCGACACTCTCACCGTTCCTACGGCACTCCAACGCGCCGGAGATTTCTCGCAAACCTTCAACGCGCAAGGGCGGCAAACCGTCATCTACGATCCTGCTTCCACGCGCTTGGTGAATGGCGCATACGTCCGCGATGCGTTCCTGGGCAATCGTATCCCCACGCCTCAGCTCGATCCTGTGGCGCTTAGATTAATGGATTACTATCCGCTGCCCAATCGAACTACCGACATCACCGGTTCCAATAACTTTCGCGGCAACTATGTCACTTCTTCCGACGCCGATTTCTACATGGCCAAAGTCGACCATAGCTTCACCGAAAGAGATAAGCTGACCGGACGCTACTTCTACAACGGCGGCCCCACCCGGAACTCGAGCGTCTACGCTATTCCTGCAGCCGAGCCGCGCACGGGAGCCGATAACAGCCAGCACTACGCTTACGGAAGCTGGACCCGCACCATCAGTCCCACCTTGGTCAGCGATCTCCGGTTCACCTACATCCGGCGTTCGTTTCACTTGATCAGTGCGGGTCTAGGCGGCGATTATCCTTCTAAGCTCGGATTGCAGGGAGTGCCCGATACTGCTTTCCCGCGGTTCTCGCCCGCCGGATTCAGCAGCTTAGGCGCAACTTCCCAGGAGCGGCAGCAGTCCCCCATCGAGCAGCAGCAAATCGTCGAAAACGTCACGAAAATCAGCGGCAAACATTCGCTTAAGTTCGGCGTCGAAGTGCGGCACTCCCGCAATCACGAATTCAATCTGCAAACCGTCTCCGGCTCCTTCAGCTTTAGTACCCAACCCACGGGGCGTCCCGGAAATGCTGCCACGGGCAGCGGAATCGCGTCGCTCTTGGTGGGTTTTCCCACCAGCTTTTCTCAGCTGCAAACGCAGGAACTCGACCGCTCCAGCTGGTACCTGGCCGGCTTTGCGCAAGACGATTGGCGCGTGAACAGATCCCTCACACTGAACCTGGGCGTTCGTTGGGAGACCGATACGCCGATGGTGGACAAGCGCGACCGCATGAACAGTTTCGATCCGCGGCAGATCAATCCAGTCTCGGGCACACCCGGAGTGGTTAAGTTTCTCGGACGGGACGGATATCGCTCCACTCCGTATAACGGCGATTGGAATAACTTCGCCCCCCGGATTGGCTTCGCATGGAAGATATTGGGTTCGGAGCGAACTGTGATACGCGGAGGATATGGAATCTTCTCTGCGCATCCCTTCGATGCTGGTGTGCCGAACGCCGTCGCGTTGGGCTTCAGCATCTCCAAAGATCTCAATAGCCCCAACAACGGCATCACCGCACCCTTCTTCTTGCGGGACGGCGTTCCTGCCACCGGCGCTGCTGCTCCGGAGCTGAATGATTCGTTCGGCGCTGTTCCAGTAGGCACCAACGCCAACACGGCAGTGCCGTTCTTTGAAGAGAATCGCCGCACCGGTTATTCCCAGCAATTCAACATCGGAGTGCAACGGCAGCTTTCCTCGTCGTCTGTGGTCGAGTTGACCTTCCTCGGGAATCTCGCTCGCAAACTCGCGAGCACGTCGATATCCATCAATCAGATTGCGCCCAACATTCTCGGCCCGCAGCATCAGTCGCAGCGCGACCGCCCCTATCCTCAATTCAGCAATGTCACCATCCAGTCTCCTACCTTAGGTTTGGCCAATTACTATGGAGCGATGATCCGTTTCCAGAAGCGCTACTCCAACGGACTCAACTTAGGCGCAAACTACACCTGGTCGCGCTTCTTCGACAATACGAACGAAGTGGGGGCGACCGTCGGCGACAATGGCACACCCTATTCCAACTTCTACGACCGCGCGCGCGATTACGGGCCATCCGCCAACGACATCCGGCATCGAGGAGTGGTCCATTTCGTCTACGAGCTGCCGTTCGGAACTGGAAAGCGGTGGCTGAACTCCGGCCCGCTTCGCTACATCGTCGGAGGCTGGTCCATTGCCGACCTGACCTCCATCCAGTCCGGCGCGCCTTTCACCGTCACTACCCAAACCAACACTACAAACTCTTTCTCAGCCGGCGCGCTTCGGGCCGATGTTCTCCGTGATCCCAACCTCGGCTCGGACGAGCGCAGCGTCAGCCGTTGGTTCGACACCTCCGCTTTCACACAGCCGGCTGCCTTCCAGTTCGGGAACCAGGGCGTAGGCGTGATCCGTGCCGCCGGTCTGGTGACGTTCGATATCTCGGTACTGCGCGCGTTTCATATCAAGGAAAAACTTGGCATGGAATTGCGCGGCGAGTTTTTCAATGCATTGAATAAGACCAACTTCGACGTGCCCGGCCGGGTTCTTGGCGGTGCTGGATTCGGAGTTATTACCGGCTCCAATTCCGCGCGCCAAGTTCAGGTAGGAGCTCGTTTTAGCTTTTGAATATTATGAGTGTCGCACCGCTATCGAGACGAACTTTTCTGTCGGCGGCCGGTGCCGCCGCCCTCGGTGCAGCCGCTGCGCCTGCGGCCAGGCGTCCCAACATTTTCTTTGCCATCGCCGACGATTGGGGCTTCGGCCACGCCGGCGCGTACGGATGCAAATGGATTAACACGCCTGCTTTCGATCGCATCGCTCGAGAAGGCGTTCTCTTCACCCGGGCCTTCACATCGAACCCCAAGTGCAGTCCCTGCCGGGCCACCATTCTCACCGGCCGCAACACCTGGCAGTTGAAGGAAGCCATCGATCACTACAGCATCTTTCCCAACGAGTTTGCCGTCTATCCAGCGGAACTCGAACGCGCCGGTTACCACGTCGGCATGACCGGAAAAGGCTGGGCGCCAGGAGACTTCACCTCAACCGGTTATGCCCACAATCCGGCGGGCAAAGAGTATCAGGAGCACAAAACCGAGCCGCCGTTTACCGGCATCTCGAAGACGGATTATGCGAAGAACTTCGAAGCATTCCTAGCCGGAAAGAAACCCGATCAGCCGTTCTGCTTCTGGCTCGGCGGCCACGAGCCGCATCGCGCCTACGAACAAGGCTCGGGCTTGCGCTCCGGCAAAAAGCTTGCCGATGTCACCGTTCCTCCCTACCTTCCCGATAATCCGATTGTTCGCGGCGACTTGCTCGACTACTCTCTCGAGGTGGAATACTTCGACTCGCACGTTGCAAGGGCCTTGAAGAAACTCGAGCAAATCGGAGAGCTCGACAATACCTTGATTGTCATGACCTCCGATCACGGCATGCCGTTCCCGCGCGTCAAAGGCCAGATCTACGAAGCCGGATATCACATCCCTCTCGCCATCCGCTGGGGAAAGCACATTCGCGCCGGACGCACTGTAGACGATTTCATTAATACTCGCGACTACGCTCCGACGTTTTTGCAAGCCGCCGCCGTAGACATCGCAGGATCTATGACGGGGCGCAGTTTCCTCGACGTGCTTCAATCGGAAAAAACAGGACGCGTAGATGCCTCGCGCGACACCATGTACATCGCCAAAGAGCGGCATGATATCGGGCGTCCCAACAATTGGGGCTATCCGGTGCGCGCCATACGTACCCGCGAGTTCCTCTATGTGCGCAACTACGAGCCGGACCGCTGGCCTGCCGGAAACCCCGAGACTGGCTACACCAACGTTGACGACGGCCCTACCAAGCAGTACATGCTTTCCAATTTCGATGACCTCTTCCGCTTGTCATTCGGAAAGCGGCCGCCCGAAGAGCTTTATCTGATCGACCAGGATCCCGATTGCATGAAGAACGTCGCGTCGGACCTGAAGTATGCGCAAGCCAAGCGCCATCTGCAGCAGCGCATGGAAGAATTTCTTCGCTCGGAAGGCGATCTGCGCATGCTAGGGCGTGCCGATTTCTTCGAGACTATTGAATACACCGGCCCCAGCAAGCACTCTTATTCGAACTGGATGAAATACAGCAAGACGCCCCAATGACCACCAGGCGAAATTTCTTGGCGGCGGCAGCCGCCGCAGTGACGGTGCGAGCCGCAAGTGAAAAGCGGCCGAACATTGTCCTCATTCTGCCGGACCAGATGCGCGGGCAAGCGATGGGTTGTGCCGGAAACCAACAAGTGAAAACGCCCAATCTAGACCGCCTTGCCGGTGAAGGCGCTTACCTTCCCAACACCTTTGCTAACACTCCCGTTTGCTGTCCCGCGCGTGCCATCCTGATGACCGGCTTGTATTGCCATCGGAACGGCATGGTTGCCAACGACCTCCGCCTGCGCGAATCGCAGCCGGCCATAGCGGAGTGGCTGCAAGCCGCAGGCTACCGCACCGGCTTTATCGGCAAGTGGCACTTGGACGGCGGCCGGCGTCTGCCCGGCTTCATTCCTCCCGGACCGCGCCGGCAAGGCTTCGAATACTGGGCCGCCAATGAATGCGATCACCGCCCCTTCCACACTCACTACTTCCGCGATAGCGATACGCCGATACCGTTAGGAAAGTTCGAAGCGGAAGGTTGGGTGGACCTGGGCATCGACTTCATCCAGCAATCGAAAACAGATCAGCGCCCATTTTGCCTTTTTCTTTTCATGGGTCCGCCGCACGATCCCTACACTGCGCCGGACAAATATCTACGCATGTACAGTCCGGAGCAAATCGAACTCCGGCCCAACTGGCAGGGCGGGGAGGGCCGTATTCCGGGCAAAAAAGAAATCGCCGCTTACTATGCCGCGGTGACTGCCGTAGACGATCAGATCGGCCGGCTTGTGACGGCCCTCGATGAGTCTGGATTCCGCGATGACACCATCGTGATGGTCTCATCCGATCACGGCGACATGCTGGGTTCCCACGGCCAGCGCCTGAAGCGCAAACCCTGGGAGGAATCGATTTGCGTGCCCGGCATCATTCGCTACCCGCGACGTATCAAGCCCGGCAAACGCGACGCGCTCTTCAGCCACATCGATTTCGTTCCGACGCTGCTCGGCTTCACCGGCGTCAAGCCAAAAACTGCCGTCCAAGGCATCGATTTTTCGGCCTATCTATCCGGCCAATCCCAACACACGCCGGACTCCGTTTACTTCCAAATCTTCGGCCCATTTCACGGCGATGGCACCGAGCATGCCTGGCGAGGAGTTCGCACCGCGCGCTACATGTATGCGCGAACCCAGGATGCGCCATGGCTGCTTTACGATCTCGAGAAAGATCCATATGAACAAACCAATCTTGTGGACCAGGCGGAAGCCCGCCCCATGAGAGATAAACTCGAAGCCCGCCTTCAGCAATGGATGAAATCGACCGGCGACTCCTGGAAGTTCGATTGGACCTATCCTGTCGAAGATGACGGCCGCCTTTACAAGCACCGTACGTTCTATTCGGTAGACGGCTATCTAGACTGGGCGCGCAAACATTCGGAAGACTAACGGGCTTACTGTCCCACGTCAGAGCTGATTAAGACTCATTCCTCGACTAAGTGATGCCATACACGAAAGATCAATCGTCGCAAGCGCAAAATACAACGAACTATCTGAACTTGCTCGGTAATTCCCTTGTAAGCGAACTGTCGGAGTGTCGGGAGATTTAACGAAGTTGTAGATGACTGAAAAAGACGAGTATTCCCCAAAAAGCCAGTGGCACTAAAAACATCAGCACAAGCTCAGCGAATGCCTTCATTCTGTTGCTTGCAGTAAGCAGGAAGTCGAAGTATCTTCCAGGTCGGAGCCGGTTCCATACGAAGCTTCTGATTTTCCATCGCGCCCAGAACCATATGAGGCACATCACAAGAGCCTGAATAATTAAGTACGCATAGTCGACCTGCTCTCTGAATCGTTGGGGCGTGACCTGCGGCGGGTTGTGCTTCTGGTATTGCCGACTCATCATGACCAGGGTCGATGTACTGAGCCATTCAAGCAGCGATAGGACAAGGAACATCAAGATCAACGTGCAAGAGGTTGTGATAGAGGTGACGAATTTATTGCTGAAGTTCCGGGTCTCATCCTCCGCTTCCGCCATCTCTACACGACATAGTTGATTTGCTTCCTCGATGACCGGGGTGCCTGCCAGGGGGGCAACCTCAAAAAACGTCTTCCAATATTGAAGGCGAGCCGTACGCTCTTCAATCCTGCTCGACGGTCTTCTAATTGCACTGACCACGATTGGCGCGATCAATCCGATTAACGGAGAGATTAGAGTTGAGGCGTCCATATGCGTTTAATTTCGAAGGCTACTCCACATGATACGGTTAGAACATTTGCCGCCGAGCATGTTGTGACCGCCAAAACGGACTTGTGGAGTTGTTCTACAAGTAAACGAACAGAAAGAGTTTGGGGACATGACCGGCGTAGACGTCATCACTCGAAACTCAGCCTAAGCAGCCGCCTGATTGGTGTACATCGTCCAGGGAACACGCTTTCGAAGGTACGGCGATGAGGCTTGATGCAGACGGGCAGGCGTTTACCGGATCAGGCTGGATGATTGATTGCTAAGGCTAAGCTCGATGCCTCACTCTACTTATGAACGGCTAAACGGCGGATCGTAAAACAAATCCCGGCTCGCCGGAAGCTGTCTGCCAGCAGTTCTTCGATCTCTGCGAAATTGCCGATGGCAAAAGCCGCTACTGACGGTCCCGCGCCGCACAGGCAAGTGCCCAGCAGATCAGGATGCTCCAATGCCAGTGCCTGCTCGAGTCCAGGCACCAGGTGCTGCCGGTAAGGCTGATGCAGCCGGTCTTGCAGCGCCTCTTTCAGCAGTCCGTAGTTTCCGCGCGCGATCGAATCTAGCAGCAAGGCCACTCGCTGCAGATTGAATACGGCATCTTCTCGGGAGATCAGTGGCGGCAGCGCCAGTCTCGATTCCGATGTCGATAGCGGGTAGTGCGGCGTCAGCACCACAAACTCCAGCGCCTCTGGCCACTCCGTGCGCGTCGCCACTACCGATCGGTCCGGCATCTGGCAACTCAACGTTAGACCGCCTAGCAGTGCCGCTGCCACGTTGTCCGGATGATGTTCCAGCGCGCAAGCGGCATTCAGCAGTCCTCCCGGTGACAGCGGCCCGGCAACCGCCTCAAATAGCCGCAAACCCGCCACCGTTGCTGCCGCGCTGCTGCCTAGTCCCGACTTCTGCGGAATTTCGCTCGCCACCACTACGCGCAGCGAAGGCAGGTTCTTCGCTGGTCTTTGATTCAGCAGGAAATGGAATGCGCGCTGCACATAGTTCTCGCCATCCGGCGTCTGGCCATCGAAATGAAAGTCGATGCCGCCGCTGCCCGGTAGAACTTCTACGCGCAAGCGCAGATATAAGCTAACCGCCACCGCCAGGGTGTCGAATCCCGGTCCGATGTTAGCAATAGATGCAGGGACTTCGAGCTCGAATCTTTGAGGGAACTGCCCCGTCATGCCGCCGCGTGCTTTCCCGGGTGCTTATTGTGCTTGATGATGTAGTCCGTGTCCTTCAATACGTGCCCAGTCAGCACGGCAGCCACGCGAGCAGTGCGGTCGATCTCTCCCGCGCGAATCAGCTTCCGCAGCCCGGCAAGCGTGGTCGCCGAGGCCGGCTCGCAGCCGATTCCGTCGCGTCCGATAATGTCCTTTGCTTCACCCAGTTCTTCGTCCGTCACATCCAGAATGGTTCCGCCGGTGAACGCAATGCCTTCCAATGCCTTGCGCCAGCTCCGCGGATTGCCGATGCGAATGGCCGTCGCTGCCGTTTCGGGATGCGCCAACGCCTCCAGAGTCGGGGCCTTCGATCGCCACATTCGCGCCAGCGGGTTCGCTCCTTCCGCTTGTACGATCACCATACGCGGAATCCGGTCGATCAATCCGAAACGCTTCATCTCGATAAACGCTTTCCCGAATGCCGACGAGTTCCCAAGGTTCCCTCCTGGCACCACCAGCACGTCCGGCGGATGCCAATCGAACTGCTCCATCAATTCGTACATGGCAGTCTTCTGGCCTTCGATGCGGAACGGGTTGATGGAGTTCAGAAAGTACAGCTCTCCTCCAGCTGTCGCCAGCAGTTCGTTCAGCGCGTCGTCGAAGCTGCCCTCGATCTGGACAATCTCCGCGCCGTAGTCGATCGCCTGCGCCAGCTTATTTGCCGATGCCTGTCCCGCGGGCAGATACACACGCGCGGTCATGCCGCCGCGCGCCGCATAAGCCGCCAGCGCAGCCGCCGTATTTCCGGTGGAAGCGCAAGCCACCGCCGTTGCGCCGAGAAACTTGGCCTCGGTCATGCCGGCCGTCATGCCCAGGTCTTTGAAAGATCCGGTAGGGTTGAATCCTAAGTGCTTAAACCAGAGCTTCTCGATGCCTGACCAGGATGCCGTTTTGCAGCCTTCCACCAGCGGAATGTTGCCTTCGCCGAGGGTGACAATTTCCGTGGCATAGCACGGCAGCACTTCCCGGAAACGCCATACTCCGCTGGTATCGTGCGCATGCCAACTGGTCCGGCGCTCCCGCCACAGGGCTTTTAGTTTGCTGGGTTCAACCTGCTCTGGCTCGACCACCACCTCCAACAGGTCCCCGCAACGCGGACAAGCCAGACACCGGTCATGCGCATCCAGCTTGTGTCCGCAGCCGCGCGCACTGCATTGTAGATAAGTCATGCGCCGATAAACGAAGTTTTTCCCAGTACCGGAAGATTTAAATCACCACAGTAACATTCATGCCTAATCTGAGTGCAGTCAGCAACTTCACAAACATATTCGAGCCATAATTGTTTGTTGCTTCTGCTTCATGGAAAAAGAGTCCAGCAGTTCTCCCGGCATGAAGGTGGTGGTCGCCACCACCGTTGCCCTGTCGTTTATCAGCTACTGGCGGGGAGCGGCGATTGTCCTCAGCGATATGGCATCGTCAATGTTCTACGTCGGCGGTATTGTCGAGCAGGCTATCGGCAAGGCAGGCGCCTGGTATGTGCTGGGAGTTATGCTGTTTTCCTTTGCTGTGCGCTCCGTCTACCTGGAGAGCTGCGGCATGTTTGTCCGCGGCGGCGTCTACGTGGTGGTTCGCGACAGCATGGGTCCGTTCGCGGCGCGGCTCTCGGTCTCGGCACTGGTCTTCGATTTCGTACTCACCGGTCCTATTAGCTCTGTCAGCGCCGGCCAATATCTCGGCAGGCTAGTCGAAGAGCTGTTAGGCTTTGCTCACATCAATGCCAACCTAAACGCTAATCTGTTCGCCGCGGCGTTCGGCGTCGTCATTACCATTTACTTTTGGCGCAGCAACATTCGCGGTATCGAAGAGTCCAGTTCCGCGGCTCTCCGGATCATGCAGATTACCACCGTCATGGTGGCGATGCTGCTTATCTGGTGTCCGCTCACAATGCTGCTGCATCATCGCTGGCAATTGCCACCTTCCCCCATCCCGAGTCACATCGTTTTGAACGACGAATCGCAGGGCTGGTTTCGAGGAACATCTTGGCTTACGCTGCCGGTAGTCGTGGTGGTTATCGCGTTTGGACATTCCTTGTTATCGATGAGCGGCTTTGAGACGCTGGCCCAGGTCTACCGGGAAATCGCATCGCCGAAGATTAAGAATCTGAAAATTGCCGCCAACATTGTCTGCTGTTATGCGATTGTTTCCACCGGCTTCATCACCTTGTTTGCCGTCATGATCATTCCGGACCAAGTCCGGCCTAAATACTTCGACAATCTCATAGGCGGTCTGGCTATGAACCTGGCCGGTCCCGAGATCCTCCGCCTGCTATTCCACGTCTTCGTCGTCATCGTCGGAGTTCTCATTCTTTCGGGCGCGGTGAATACTTCGATCATCGGCGCCAACGGGGTATTGAATCGCGTTGCGGAAGATGGAGTGCTGCTCGACTGGTTCCGCAAGCTGCATCCAAAATTTGGAACCACCTCGCACATTATCAACGTCGTCGTTCTCCTGCAGATCGCCACCATCCTGCTCAGCGGGGGAGATGTCTATCTGCTTAGCGAAGCGTACGCCTTCGGCGTGGTGTGGAGTTTTGCTCTGAAAGCGCTTGGCGTTCTCGCGCTGCGCTACCAGCGTCACGATCAGGAATACAAGGTTCCCTTCAACTTTAAAATCAGAGATCGCGAGATACCCGTCGGTCTGGCTGCAACCACCCTTGTACTGCTGGTCACGGCGATCGTTAACCTGTTCTCGAAACAGTACGCCACCATCTACGGCATCAGCTTCACCGCGGCCTTCTTTCTGGTCTTCACCATTTCAAGCTGGGTGAACGCCCGCAAGCATAAGTTCCTGAAAGAGCAACACCTGGAAGAATTCAACCTCCAGCAGTCGCCTTCCATTAATCCCGCTTCGGTTCATGCCCGCCAGGGTTCGGTGCTCGTCGCGGTCCGCAGTTCGGGCAATCTAGAGCACCTGCGGCGCGCCCTGCAAAAAACCAATCTCCGCCGCAACGACGTCGTCGTCATGACGGTCCGTCCCGTCGCTCCCGACAGCGAATACGACTTAAAAGGAGAACAGGTATTCGGATCTGACGAGAAGGAAGTTTTCACTACCGTTGTAAACGTCGCGGAAAAAGAAGGCAAACACGTCGAGCTGCTAGTGGTTCCCGGCTTCGATCCGATCGAAACCCTGGTGCAGACTGCGAATCAGCTCAAAGTCTCGCGATTGGTAACCGGCGTATCTCCGCGCATGAGCTCGGAGGAACTGGCCCGCCGGATCGGTCTTGCGTGGGAGCACCTGCCCGAGCCGCGGCATCCTTTCTCGCTTGAGATCATTACGCCGAACCGGCCGTCCACCTATGTCAATCTAGGCCCGCATCCGCCCCGCTTATGGCCGGAGGACGTCGACAAACTGCACGACCTATGGCTTACGCTAAGCGCCGAAGACGCTCTGGGCTCGAAACTCCACCATCGGGATGTAGTGGGCCTGGCCCTGCGCCGCCTCGAGGGTGAGTTGTCGTCTGAAGAACGGCAGGAAGTGCTGAATCAGTTGAATGAAGAATTGAAAAGGCGCTAGAGAGCTTCAGTTTCCATCGCCCGGTCGAAACCCACCACTTTTTAGCCTTCTGAGGCAAAAGCCTCCCCTTCAGCCGCATTGCGGAAATCCATTTCCGCTGCATGGAGAATCTGGGTTCCTTCTCCCTCGCCCTGGGCTACGAAGAGCAGTACGTCGGCTATGGCGTCCACCGCCAGTGCATAGGGATCGACGGAAGTGCTGGTTTTGTATTTCTTCACGATCTCTTCCCCACGCCTCTTACGCTCTTGTAAAGTTGTCATTTGCGAATCGAAGAAATCATCCCCTTCGTAAGAATCCTCTGTGAATAGATTACGCGAAGACTTTGCCGAACGAGAGAAATTGCTAGAACCGGTTCAAGCGCTCACTTAGAATCTGCAGATCGACGAAGGTCTGGTCCGAACTCATTCCGGATTGCTCCAGAGCGTCCACGCACGCGCCATCAAGTGCATGCGGCGTATCCTTCCGGAGAATCGCGAACACCTTTTCCAGCGGCATCGCCTCCCGGTAGGGCCGGTCGGCGGCCAGCGCGTCGAAGATATCGGCGACCACCAGAATTCGCGCCTCTAGCGGCATCTGTTCCGCGGTCAACCCCCGGAAGTAGCCTGTTCCATTCAGCTTTTCATGATGCGATGCGGCGACTTCGCTCAAGCGATCAAAACCTGGAATGCCGCACAAGATCTTCCATGTGTAGAAGGGATGGGAGCGCATCGCTTTCCATTCTTCATCGTCCAGCTTGCCTGGCTTCTCCAGGATGGCGTTCGACACGCCCAGCTTTCCCAGGTCGTGCAGCAGCCCTGCATGGCGGATGAAGACGATCTCCTCCCGCGGAAGGCCCAGCGTGCGCGCGATCGCCACTGCCGCGTTCGCGACTCCGTTCGAATGGTTGAATGTAAACGGCGACTTTGCGTCCACGATGTTTGCGAATGCGATGCAGATGGAATCCAGCATCGTGTCCGTATCGGTGATCATGCGCTGCTCGGGTTCCATCTCGAGCCCCAATTGGAAAGCTCTTTCGGTCGCCACATCGGTCCAAAGATTTCCTCGGCTATGCAGAGCCTGGGCGGCCTTTACCAGATCTGGATCGAACCATTTCCGGCTGCGCTCGGTGACAATCTCTATCGCCTTTTCGTTGCCTTGCGCAGCGGAATAGTTTTCCAGGGTTTGCGCCAGCAGCATAATCCGGGAAACTGCCGGAATTTCGTATTTGCGTAAATGCTCGGGATTGCCGCTGCCATCCCAATGCTCGTCGAGATTCAGAATGCCGCTGGCGGTTAATTCCGACAATCCCATCAATCGCGCGAGTGTCGAACCTCTTTCGCAGCGGATTTTCGTAACGTCGCGCGCATGGCGTTTCTGGTTTAAAGCGAGGCTGAAAATGGCGCGGCTGCGCTCCAGAAAGGGCTTGCCCGGAGCAACATGCGCCAGTGCATAGCGCACGCTCTCCCAGCTCGTTTTGGTCCAATCGGTGGTCTTTACGTCGCGCTTGGCTTTAAGATCGTCCGAACCGAGAGCATGGAACATTTTCGAGGCGTTGCCGCTGCAGCCACAGTCTTTCAACAGCAGCGCGTAATAGAGATCCCTCCGCGTTTTCGCAGACAGGCGCAGCTCCTCCGCGATTCGCATTCCAAGCACGCAGGTGCGCACGGAGTGGCCAATTGGCTGGCCGGTTGAAAGATCCAGCGCATGCGATAGCGCCGAGACCACCGCGCCCAACCGGAGCGGCTCTGCCGCCGTGCTTGTTTTCAGATAACTCGGCGCCCGCCATTCAGGCAGAGCGTTCGCGGCGGCAGCCGGAGCCTTAAGTTCGATGGTGGAATTCGGAATAGTAGCGGCGCTCATACTGAATTAGTGGCTTAAAGCCTGATTCGTCTGAATAGAAATATATTCCCTCAATTAAACGATCAGATCATTCCTGTTTTCCTATCGATACATGTTTTCGGAAATTTTTTCTGCAAAACCGCACTAATTGGTTTGCGGAGAAGTTTATAACATGTCACGTCTTATTGCAATCTCATTCATTGCGTTAAGCTTAGCGGCGGTTCGCGTTGAAGCGGTCGATCTGTATGGCGCTTCACCGAGCGCGCAATCGACTTCGCTCGGAGGCTTGTTTCCAGGCTCTGGAAGCGGCCCAACCGACTCGTTAGCGGCCAATCCAGCCGCTCTGTCCTTTTTGGGGCGTCCCATGCTGGAGGCGTCCGGAATGGGTGTCTTTGCCAGCGGCAGCTACCGGAATTCCACCCCCAATCCTGGCTTTCTCGAGAACTCGACTGGATTCGCCGGTTCTGCTGCTTTCGGAACACGCCTCGGACATTCTCCCATTAGCGTGGGAGCCGGTATTTTCCCGGTTTCCATGCTTTCCGGTTCCTGGCGATTTACCGACCCGGTGGGCATTGGAGGCGCCAGCTACGGGGTACAAGTCAATGAGTCCGCCTTCATTGCGCTGCAGTCCACCGCTGCTATCTCCTGGCAGGTCAATCGCGTATTGTCTCTTGGCGCTGGTTTCGGCGTGCTCTACAACCGCAATACCCTGCACAGCCCTTACATTTTCCAGAACAATGCGCTGGCCGGGTTAAAAACACTCCTGGACCTGCACACCTCGGGAACCGGCTACAACGGAACCTTCGGAGCGGTTCTTACACCGGTCAAGAGGCTGGAATTCGGGGCTTCGTACAAAACCCGTACCGTGGTTAGAAGCACTGGTTTGGCGACGGGCGACGCAGGTGCGCAGTTCGATGTTCTCGGCGCTCCCTTCCAGCGCACCTTCCGTTACAACGCCGAGGTGGTGAACGTGTTTCCGCAATCCGCTGCTGCCTATACCCGGTTCCAGGTGAATAATCGCCTGCGAGCCCACCTGCAAGCCGATTGGGTGAATTGGCATGGCGCTTTCATCGACCTTCCAGTGCGCCTGACCGCCGGAAACAATCCCGATATCAACAGCCTGCTGGGTTCGTCATCGCTGAACGACTCCATCGCCCTCCGCTGGCGCAATCAGCTGACTTGGCGGGGCGGAGTCGAATACGCTCTGACGGAAGGAACCAGCATCTCCGGCGGCTATTCGCATACCAACAGTCCGGTGCCAGACAGAACGCTTACGCCCATGACGGCGAACATCATGAAGAACGGCCTTTCCACTGGTGTCATGTTCGATCGCAGCCGCTATCGCATAGGCTTGGCTTACCAGGTGAATCTGCCGTCCGAAGCATCGGTAAACAAGAGCAGTCTTACCGGCGGCGAGTTCAACAATAGCCGGACGCGGCTCTGGCTGCAGACGGTGGTCTTGACCACGGGTTTCCGCTTCTAATCGCAGCGGGTATAAATATCTTTTGAACATTGCAGCGGCTGCCTCCGCAAGGACAGCCGCTGCAAGGCCTTTAAACAGTTTCCGCTAGTCCGGTGCGGCTGCCGCTTGAGCGGGAATCGGCACTCACTGAAGCTCTCTTCCGCAAGCATTCCCAAGATGCGCCACGGCCACGCGGACCTCTCGAGGGCGACAGTGCCGTGAGGCGACCGCGCGAGTTCCTCCATGTCCACTTCGCTGAATCTGTAACTTATGAGATGCTCGCTCCGTTAGGACCGCCTGAAATACATACCTGTCGGACGCCTCCCGCGCCGGATGACTCCTAATCTGGAAGGTCTCGTTTCCGGTCCGCAGACCCTGGTTGTAATTCAGCCCACGCAAACCGCCCACATCTCGTAAGCCCTCTCCGCTTGCAGCTCCAGATCCATTTCTGAACGGCCAACTTTTGCAGTAGTATGTTAGCTGCCTAAGGAGAGGCGCTATGGCTGTTGACATGGATAAACTGAATGCTTTCGTCGGGCAGTTCGTTGGCGATTTGGGAGCCACCGTCCACGCCGGCATGGTTGTCATCGGGGACCGGCTCGGATTGTACAGAGCGCTTGCCAGCGGGCCACTCACGTCGAGTGAACTCGCCTCCAAGACTCAAACCGACGAACGTTATGTGCGGGAGTGGCTGGCCTCGCAGGCGGCAGGCGGCTACGTCACCTTTGACGAAGGAAACAACAAGTTCAGCCTGACTGAGGAGCAGGCTTTTACTCTTGCGGACGAGGACAGCCCGGCATATCTTCCGGGCGCATTTCAACTTGCTTTGGGCTCGCTTGCGGCGGTTCCGCGAATTGCCGATTCGTTTCGCACCGGTAAGGGAATGGGCTGGAATGAACAGCATGAAGATGTCTTTCACGGATGCGAGAAGTTCTTCCGGCCAGGTTATGCTGCGAATCTCGTAAGCTCCTGGATTCCGGCTCTCGATGGTGTCCAGGAGAAGCTGGAGGCCGGCGCCAAAGTCGCCGATGTCGGTTGCGGAAAGGGCGCATCCACGATGTTAATGGCGAAAGCATTTTCCCGATCCAGCTTCTTTGGATTCGATTACCACGAACAGTCGATTGAAGCGGCAAGAAAGTCAGCGAAGCGTCAGGATCTGACCGATCGCACAACATTCGAAGTCGCGAGCGCTAAAGAATACCCGGGAAGCGGATATGACCTTGTGACCGTGTTCGACTGCTTGCATGACATGGGCGATCCGGTGGGGGCCGCGAGACACGTCCGGCAATCCTTAACTGCCCAAGGCGCCTGGATGATTGTGGAACCTTTCGCCAACGATGAGTTGAAGGACAATTTGAATCCTGTGGGCCGGGTGTATTACTCGTTCTCAACGCTTCTATGCACACCGTGCTCGCGATCGCAGGAGGTAGCGCTCTGCCTGGGTGCCCAGGCTGGAGAAAAACGCATTCGGGAAGTAGTGAACTCGGCCGGTTTCACTCGCTTCCGCCGCGCGGCCGAAACGCCATTTAACATCGTTTATGAAGCCCGGCCGTGAGCCCGTTGTGCTTCACCAATAAGCTGCTGCTTCCTGGAACTGGCTTCGCTGCATAAAGGAGAGAGCAAATGACTTTGTACACTTCCCACGCGGGAACGTCAGGATCTAACGATGGCGAGAAGTTGGCCCTGGGAGAAGCGATAGAACTGTTTTCGAGCGGACGGGATCTGTCGGAAGACAAGGCGCTTCAGATCATCCACGCAACGGGAATCAGCCCAAACACTTTGAGAATGGCTCGGGATAAGTACACGGAAGCGCTGGTCCAATACAACGGATTCATCGAAAAATTGATCAGCCTGCTTACCGAAGATGTTAACGTTCACGATCGCGCGAAACTCAATGAGGATGACTTCACGCAGGCCGTCCAGGATTTTGTGACTATCGTCAATGGAGCGCTCGACCAGCTTGCGGCGAAGCCTCTAGCCTCCGGGATTGATCCCATCAGTGGCATCATTGATGCGGTGACGGGCGGGATCGATAAGATCTGGACTCACCTGGAGAAGATCAAAGACCGGAGAACCGACCGGGAGAAAACTCTTGCCGCGCAGCTGCTTCGATTGAAATGGCAGAGTTGGGAAGTGCTCAGCAGGCCGGCAGAAACTTAAGCCCGGGTTGACAGATTCCCATGTTTCGAGTAATATCGAAATATGGAACGGAAAGGTCAGGAGAAGCGAACAACCCTGCCGGCCCGTGAACTCCTGGAAGGCCGCGAGGAGCAAGGCGTCAACCAGAAGGCGCTGGATTTTCCGGATGACACTATGGAGGCGCTGGAGCGCCTTACGCCCGATGGCTGCATCTTGTGTTCACTGGATGAATGGGACGTGGAGGAGTGGGGCTAAATGGCGAAGGCGCAGAATGAGCCGGACGTAGCACGGTATGCCGATATGTTTTCCGCTATGGGAACTGGTCCGCGTTTGCGCATCATGCGCCTGCTGCTGGCCGAGCATCCGCAAGGCATGACGGCGGGTTACATCAGTGGTGAACTCGACATCCCGTGCTCCACGCTTTCCCATCATCTGGATAAGCTCAGGAACGAGGAGCTAGTGAAAGTGCGGCGCGAAAGCACATTTCTCTGGTATTCCGCAAATGCCGACGTGCTTCAGGAATTGCTGCAGTTCCTGTATGCGGAGTGCTGCACCCGTAATAAAGCCATTGAACCGCGAGCAGTTCTTCAGGTTTGCTGAAACGATCCGCATGGACGTAAAAGACTTGGTTAGAGAGAAATACGGTGAGGCCGCGCGCCGAGTGGCCGCTGGCGGCAGCAACGGCTGCTGCGGAGGCGCGGAACTGATGGACGGCAGCTGTGACCCCATCACCAAGAATCTGTATGGCGAAAGCGAGGCGGGACTAATTCCGGACACCGCGCTGAAAGCTTCTCTAGGCTGCGGTAACCCAACGGCGCTTGCGGAGTTGAACCCGGGGGAGACAGTGCTCGATCTAGGGTCAGGCGGCGGCATCGACGTCCTGCTTTCGGCGCGCCGTGTCGGGCCTACCGGCAAAGCTTACGGCCTGGATATGACGGACGACATGCTCGCGCTGGCGCGTGACAATCAACGAAAAGCAGGCATCGAGAACGCCGAATTCCTTAAGGGCGAAATCGAGCATGTGCCGCTCCCGGATAACAGCGTGGACGTGATTATCTCGAATTGCGTCATCAATCTTTCAGGCGACAAAGACCGGGTACTAAACGAAGCCTTTCGCGTGCTGAAGCCTGGCGGCCGCTTTGCCGTCTCCGACGTCGTAGTCCGGGGAGACGTTCCGGACGGCGTGCGACACAGCATGGAGCTGTGGGTAGGATGTATTGCCGGCGCACTGCAGGAAAGTGAATTTGCGAGCAAGTTGTCGCAAGCTGGATTTGAAAACATCGACATTGAACCGACGCGCGTCTATGACGTGGAAGACGCGCGGGCGTTTCTGGTCAATCAAGGAATTGATGTGGACGCAATCGCGCCGGTAGTCGCCGGCAAGTTCATGGGCGCTTTCATTCGCGCCAGGAAACCGGGCTGTTGTTGATAAATTGCAGCTCGTTCAAGCACGCCAAGAAACCGTTTCGATTCTCCATCAGGATGTTGCCGCAATCGGCTCGTTTAGTGTCCAGAAAATAGCTGGACAGACGAAGAGGTGGCTAGCCGGCTCGCAAATAGTTAAGACACTGCGCGGTCCAACACACCTTCCACGAGGCTATCGTCAAAGCACTCCTCTTCGACACGGCCCTTGGAAGTTACCGGAAGAGAGACTTAGGCAGCAGCCCGGATGGCGCGCAGGCGGAGTTCGTGGACCAGAGCATACTGATAGGCTTTCTCGCAGGAATCCGGCGCCCAGGGTGTTGGGACATTTCGAAGACGGCTCCGGGCAACCGCTCGGTTGACTCATCGAACTATTAACGTTCATCGAAGTTCATCAGTGGCCCATTATCATGAAGTACGGTCCCCAACCCAGGCTTCTCCAGAGGAATCGGCTGCTGATAAACACAAATAAACCCCATTAGACGAGCATTCGACTGGTCCAGTTATTTCGTGGACACACCACTAGCTTGGCCTTGTGAGGTCCGTGTTGCCCGCGGCTGGTGACCTGCTGAAGGCCGGCGTCTAAAGAGAAGATGTGATTGGCTGGCGCCTTTGTGCCAACAGGCGTTTCAGCGCCCGGTAGATCCAGCGGAACAACAACACTGAAACGATCAGCCCGACCACCACGATCGCGATGATCAGGGCCGGGTTCACCACCATCAGGATCGTGCCACCGACGGCGATCAGGTCGCCTAAGAAACTCATGATCCAATTTGAAAATGGCTCTGGGGAGGTATTTACTGCCAGTCTGGTAGCCGATTTTGCGCCGTGCGAGCTTAGCGCGAGTCCGCCGCCCAAAAGCACTGCTGCAAGCCGCACTGAGGGATCAAAATGCGCGAACGCGGTGGCTGCCAGAATGCCGCCCGCCGGAATGCGGATGAAGGTATGTACGGCGTCCCATAGCGAATCGACCGCCGGAACCTTATCGGCGACAAATTCGATGACGGTCAATACCGCGGCTAAGCCCAGAATCCAATCGTGGCTCAAATACGCCATCTCGCCTGGCATCTTTACCAAGTGGAAGCGCTGGAGCAGGCCCAACGTCAGCACCGTGGCGTAGAGATTGATGCCCGAAAGCCATGCCGAACCCATGGCAAAACCTAGTGTGCGAATGTCGAAGTCCATACAGATCAGAACCCAAGCCTAGCCGAAAACTGGAATGACCGGGCCGGTAGCTGATTCGTGATCCCGGCAAGAGGCTGGCCGAATCCAGCTGGAGCTGAGTTTCCATTGCCGTAGATGCCGCTGTAACCCACGAAATTAGCCCGGTTGAATACGTTGAAGGCATCTGCCCGCAGCACCAGAACCGGGCGTTCGCCTCCGAGATAGGTTGTCCGCTCCAAAAAGGGCGACACATCGTAAATGGCTCCGCCTCGGCCCATGTTCCTGCCCACGACGACGCCATCGATCACCGGCCGGTCCGCGGTAGCTCCTGTATCTCCGCTGTTATTCAAACCGGTTAGGAAGTTATACGGCAGTCCCGAAGCTAACGTAACGATTCCGCCCACTAGTATTCTCCACGGGCCTGTGTAGACGCCGCTTGCCACAAACCGGTGGCGCTGATCGAAAATCGCATTTCCATATTCGGCTTTACCGGTAAAGTTCGGATCGTTCGGGTTCTGTCCGGGAACGTCAGGGTCCACATTGTTCAAAGTATGCGACCAGGTATAGCTCGCTAACAAGAAGACGCCATTGGCAAACCGCCGGTTCAGATTTAGATTCAACGCATGATATGTCGCGTATCCGTTGTTGACATCGCTTTGAATCACACTGTAAGGCGGCTGGATCTGGCTCGACGCAAGCGGATTGCAGGTCAGCCCTCGGCTTCGATACCAATCGATCCAATACGGCCGGGTGCAGTTGGCGGCTTGCGCAGTGCGGACCTGTCCCGGAGCAGTCCGGATAAATGGCTGCGGTGCGTTGATATCCAAGGGCCGGTTAATCCGCAAACTATGCGAGCCGACGTAGTCCGTGCTGAGCACCCACCCGCGTCCAAGACGCTGCTCCACGCCGAACGTCCACTGCTCCGTGTAAGGCCGGAGCAACTGCCGCGGGTATCCAGGCAGAACATCAACCGGAAAGAATCGATTCAGGTAAGCCGCATTCCCCGGACGAACGTACAAGCTGCGCACTGGCGGCGACGCCCCTGAAGGCAGCGCGGGCAGCGGCACAGCTGTAATCGAGGAAGGAAACCCGATCTGCCCTGGAGCAGCAGAGTAGTTGAAGACTCCAGCTGGTCCCGACAGTGTGTAGTTGGCTTGAGCGTTGTCGAGGATTTGCGAATGGTAGATCCCGAACCCTCCGCGCACCACGGTTCGTCCGCTGCTTCCGGCAGTGTAGGCAAAGCCGGCTCTGGGAGCAAAATTTCTTGTCGAATCGGCAAACGACTGATACTCGTAACGCAGACCCAGGTTTACGGTGAGGCCCGGCCGGACATGATAATCGTCTTGTAAGAACCCTGCCGCCAAACGGTCGTTCACGATATAGGAACTCGCGCCATAACTTTGCGTGTAACTGGCAACGTTGCGAATGTCGCTGAGATACTGCGCGCCTTCGCAGAACTCAAGCGCCTGGGTGCAAGTGTTATACGTAAGCTGCCCCAGGTAGAGTGGACCGCCGAACTCTTTACTGTTGCCTCCAGTGTGGACATAGATGAAGCTCGCTCCGAATCGCAACTGATGCGCGCCTAGCGATGCTGCCACGGTTTCGGCCGCTTGATACTGCCGGTTCATCAGCAGCGCCGATTGCGATGTTCCGGCGGTAAACCTTCCTGCCAGCGAGGTCGGCACAATGAACTGGGTTCCGTAATCGATGGGGTCGAACTGGGTAATCGGCGAAGCCAATTGGAACTGGAGCCGGAGATTGCTCACCACGCGCGGGCTCAGCGTCGCGGTCTCACCGATTTCCTCTGAATAAGTTCGCCGCCGGAACACCCGGCCGACGCTCGGCAGAGAATTGCCGCCCACGGTTCCATTTGGGTTCGTATCGTAAAAACCGTCGGCGCTGCTTCGAAAGAATAGATGATTCCGGGAATTGAACTGATGATCGACGCGCAGCAGCCCGATCAGATTTCGATATCTGCCGGTAAACGCACCGGGCGCAATGGGTGAAGTAATGGGAGATGTCCGGTTCTGCGCGCTGAACTCTGCAGCGGAGAAAAATTGCGTGTTGCCGCTTCTTCCTACTGGACCCGATAGCGAGAATGCCCCCTGATAAAGCTGGTCGCCGGTTATGGAATTGCCATTGGCGGCGGAGCTTGCCGTATAGCCAGAGAGCGCCGCGGAAGTCTCAGCAGGACGAGCCAATGCAAGTAAATCGCCATGAAACTGATTGGAACCGGACTTGGTAATGATGTTGACAGCGCTTCCGCCCGAATTGCCGTATTCGGCGGAGAAGGCGTTGGTCAGAATGTCCATCTCTTCCACTGCCGCCAGAGGAATGTTAGTGAAGATGGTCTGCCGCCCCCAAATGTCGCTGCCGGTGCTGCCGTCGATTTCGAACCAGGTCTGACGCCGCCCCGTTCCGTTGCTGGTGAACAGATTCTGGTTTGTGAAGACGTCGCCCTGATTCAATGCTGGGCGATTCGCCGAATTCAGCAGCGGCAGATAGGTGATGCGGCGGTTCAACAGAGGAATCTTTCCGGCTTGGCCACTGCGTAATTGCAGACCGAGTTGTGGTTCGTCCGGGCGCAGGTCTCCGGCCGCTCCCGAGACGGTCAGTTCGCTCTTGTCTGCGGCGACGCGAAGGACGATGTCAGCTGAAATCGTTGTGCCGCCTGTCAGGAAAGTATTCCGGAGGATCGCATTGGAGAAGCCGGGCTTGGATGCCTCCAGCATGTAAGCGCCGGAAACCGGAAGACCGGAGATAGAGAAACGGCCGCCCTCATCCGTAATGGCCGTACGCGTGAATTGAAGCTGGCCGTTCTTTGCCGAGATATGAACGTTGGCGACCGTTCCGCCGCTTTCGTCAATTACCTTCCCGCGCAGCGTAGCGGTGTCCGAAGTTTGTCCGAAGGCTAACCGCATAAAACAGAGTGTGGCAAATAGACATCGGCTCATTGAAGATCCTGCTCATCGTCATCGGCTGACGTGGGCGGATCGACTTCGATGCTTTCGGGTTTCAGCAGCGCCAATTCACCAAGCGCCGCGCTTCTTAAGCGGGCGTTCACATTCGGCAGATCGACTCGCTTAATGTTGCCCCATCGCTCCATCAATTTTGCAAGCGCGGCGCGCCGATCGGATACAGCATTTAATTCCGGCATGGTCGGCAGCGCATCGGCTTCCTGCAGGCTCTTCAACAGGCCATTCAGCGCGCCATCGACGCTCGCCAGCGTATCGGGTCCGGGCGCTGCGCCGCGGCCCCGGAATCTTTCGGTCTCGCCAGCCAGCGCCAGCAGTTTCCTGCTGAAGTCCTTAAGCTTCTGCGAGGGCGCTTGTTTCTGCTTCTCGCGCTTCTCGATATCTTCGCGAAGTGCGCGGACCTGCTCGAGAGCCACCGTGGAGGAAAGCAGATCGTCATAGATCTTCTTCGACTCGGAGAACTGAACGCCCAGATCTTTCATGCTCGTCTTGACGCGCGGATCCATCTTCACCGTCAGCGGCTCTGTGTAGCTCTTGCCCCCGGCAGTCAATCGCACTTTGTAGGCGCCGGGCATTACCCACGGCGCGGCGGAAGCAGGCGCGGTGTTGTGGACTATCGCCTGCATGGGATATTCCGAGCGCTGCGCTCTAATGGGCCCGTAGTGCAGGTCCCAAACAAACCGGTGCATTCCTGCTGCATTCGAAAGCTTACGCGGTGTACGAACCCAATACTTTGGAATCGGCAGCATGGGGTCGATCTCGCGTATGGCGTCGTCGCTAGAGTATTCGCGAACCACCTGGCCTCCGGCATCCAATATTTCGAGCTTCACTATTTTGCCTGCCGCGCTTTCGCCCAAGTAGTAATCGATCGGAACGCCGTCCGGAGGATTCTTGCCTGCCGGTACATCGGGCGGCAGCGGAGTGTCGGTGTTCATGTCCCATCGCACGCGAATGGCGGTAGCAGGACGGATGAGAGCGGCCGGAGCAGTGAAAGTTTCCGGCTTCCATTGACGCAGCGGAGCGATGCCGTCGAGAATCCAGAAGCCGCGCCCGTGGGTCGCTGCCACTACATCGCTGTCTTTGACGATCAGATCGCGTACTGAAGTGGCCGGCATGTTGAGCCGCAGAGACTGCCAATTGCCGCCATCGTCGATGGAGGCGTAGACAGCCCGCTCGCTGCCGGCGAACAGTAAACCTTGGCGCACCGGATCTTCCCGGATCACGTTGACGGGCGCGTTCGAGGCCATGCCGTTGACGATCTCGCTCCAGGTTGCGCCGCCATCGTGAGTGCGATAGAGATGTGGACGAAGATCGTCTAGCCGGAAGGTATTCACCGCGATGTAGGCCGTCTGCTTGTCGAAATGGCTGGCGTCGACGATGGAGATTTTTTCCCACGGTGTGAGCTGCTTCGGCGTGACGTTCTTCCACGACTTGCCGCCATCGAAAGTTACCTGCACCAGGCCGTCGTCGGTACCCGCCCAAATGCAGTTCACATCGAGCGGGGAAGGGGCGAGCGCGTAAATGACGCCGCGCTGAGACGGCTGTGCTGTTGGCGTATCGCGGTAGATGCCTACGCTCTCGGGGATGCTCCAGGTCTTGCGGGTTAAATCAGGGCTGATCTCAAGCCAGCTTTGTCCGCCATTCTGCGTCTTCCACAGCGTATTGGCGCCGAAGAAGAGTGTATGCGGATCGACAGGCGAGAATACCAGGGGCGCGGTGCGCACAGTGCGGAAACCGGCTGTGCGCAAAGCTTTGGGTCCTACGTTCTGCACCTGTCCGGTGCGGCGATCGTAGCGCGTTACTTTGCCGCCGTAAACGAAATCGGGATCGAGCGGATCGGGCACTGCGTAGCCGTACTCCTCGACTCCGACGGGATGCCACTGCCGGACGGTGATCTGCCCGTCGTTGCCCCGCGATGAAACGCAAGCGGAGCCGCTTTCCTGCTGTCCGCTGCAAACGCGGTAAGGGAAAGCGTTGTCGGCGACTACGTGGTACATCTGGGCGGTCGGCTGGTTATACCAGTTGGTCCAAGTCTCGCCGCCGTTGACCGTTACGATTGCGCCCTGATCGCCCGCCACCAGCATGATTCCGGGCTGAGTTGGATTGATCCAGATGCCCTGATAATCGTCCCCGCCAGGAGCGCCTCGAATGCCGGTCCAGGTGTTGCCCCCATCGGTCGATTTCCAAGTGACCACGCTAGCGCTGTAAACCACGTCGGGATTCTTAGGATCGACGGCAGGAACGGGAAGATCGCCGCCACCGATGCGAGCTGCCGGGCGCGGATCGGTGGTGATCTTCGACCAGTTCTCGCCGCCATCGTCGGAGCGGTAAATGCCAAGGCCACCGCCTTGCGAAGCCACCGACGCATAGATGCGGCTGGTGTTCGAAGGCGCAATCGCGAGGTTGGCCTGAACGAAACCATCTGCGCCGCTCGGAAGACCGTTCATCACCGGCTTCCAGGTTTTGCCGCCGTCGGTCGACTTGAAAATGCCGCCGTGCGTGCCGCTCCACGCGGCGTTCTCCCACGGGCCTTGACGCGCTTCCCAAAAGCTCGTGTAAACAACGCCGGGATTCGATGGATCAATTACGACGTCGTTGGCGCCCGTATTCTCGCCTTTATCCAGCGCCTTCTTGAAGTTCTTGCCGCCATCGGTGGAAAGATAGAGTCCGCGTTCTTTGTTGGGCCCGTAAGGATGACCAAGGACGGCGACGAACACCCGGTTGGCGTCTCGCGGATCGACGGCAATGCGCGGAATCTGCTGGCCGTCGCGCAGGCCTAGATGCGTCCAACTCTTTCCGGCATCAGTGGACTTGTAGACACCGTCGCCGGTAGAAAGATCGGGCCGCTGCAAGCCCTCGCCACTGCCCACGTAGATTACGTTTGGGTTGGACGGCGCGACGGCAAGCGAACCTACCGAAGCCGAATCCTGGTGATCGAAGATCGGGTTCCAGGTGTGGCCAAAGTCTGTCGTTTTGAAAACACCGCCGTTCACCTGAGCGATGTAGAATGTGCTGGGCTGGCTCGGGACACCCGACAGAGCCCTCGTGCGGCCACCGCGATATGGCCCGATCTCGCGCCATCGCAATCCATCGAATAGTTTGGGATTAATGGCCTGCGCGGGAAGGGAAACCGGGAGCAGGAAAAGCAGACAGGCAAAACCGGATCGAAGACACAAGTTCAGCATTCTTTCTATATTGCTCTATCGTCCTTGCTGCGCTAGGGGCGGGCATAGCGACGAAGCTTAGGCCAGTGGCTCCGCTGGAGCGCAGGTTGAAATCGAGGTTGAATCTGTGGTCTCACTTGTCTCGATGCGGAGTTCTGCAAGCATTTTGTTGAGTTGGTCTGATAGCGAATGTATAAAGAGAGCTTTTCTTGGAGGTCCACGCGGCGGGAGTTTGGGCTTGGCGAGTTTTTTTGAAGGACCGATGTGATTGGACCATGCTGGCGCAACCGGCTATTCGTATCTGAGAGCGATCATAGGATCGACACGCATGGCTCGCCGTGAAGGTGGGTAGGCGGCAAGCAGTGCGACGGCCAAGAAAAGCAAAGAGACTCCGGCAAATGAGATGCCATCTACGATGGGCAGTCCATAAAGCACGCTGCGAAGCAGGTAAGAAGCTCCGGCCGCAAGAAACATTCCGGCGCACAACCCAGCAAGCACGGGCCGCGTGCTTTCGCCCAGGATTAGCTGAAGAATGTCGCGTTTTTGCGCTCCGACTGCCATGCGGATTCCCACTTCGCGAGTGCGCAGGACAACTATGTAAGTGACTGTTCCGTAAATACCCATCGAGGCGAGAAGAAGCCCAACTAGGCCAACAGCGGACGCGACTGTGGCCGAGAGCCTGGCGGCGAGGAACGGTGCAGACCAGCGAAGCATTTCTTCCAGGGTCAGGTAGGTTGCGGTCAAATTCGGGTCTAGGGACGAGATGAGCGGGTTGATCGCTCTGATTGCCTGCGCCGGGTCGTACCGGCTCCGGATGAGGATGGGGTGATCCTGGATTCCGGTTTCGGGCAGCGGGAGGAAGACTTTTTTGGAATCGCTACCGTCAAACTCAACGCCGCGCGTGTCACGGGCAATGCCGATGACCTGGTAGGCAGGTCCGCTGGCAATGAGGTCAGCCTGATTGTGGAGCCGCTCATTAAGAGGACCCAAACGGAGGCTCCGGCCCACGGGATTTTGGCCGGGCCAGAGTTGTTTGGCAGCTGACTCGCTAAGAATGACAGAGTGTTCAGATTGGCGGGCGTTCGTTTGAAAGCTGTGGCCGGCGAACAGCGGAATGCCGAGAGTCTCGAAGTAGTTGGATTGAACGAAGCCGTAGTGAAGAATCGATTGCCGGCTTTCGACTTGCTGATTGGTGGCGAGCGCAACTGCGGCTGTCCGAAAGCTGTTGTCGTCCGGCGCCCGTGCGCTGGTCACTGCAATCACACCGGGGAGGGCGGCCAAACGCGCGCGAATCTCCTGGACGAGCGCAACCTTGCGAGTGGTAGAGTACCTTGCTTCCTCCGGGAACTTAAAGTCGAGGTCGACAACGTGTTTGCTGTCGTAGCCGGTTTCCATCGCAAGTGAATTTATGGAACTTCTAATTAACATGCTTCCGGAGATCATGAGGACCACGGCACCGGCAACCTGCGCGGCGATGAGAAGGTCTTGAATGCGGCGGCTACGCAACGGAGACGTACCGCCTCTGACGGCGGAGTAAAGCGCAGAGCGGGAGCTTTCCAGCGCGGGGGCGAGCCCGAAAACAATGCCAGAAACCAGAGAAATTGCGACGACAAAACCAAAGATTTGAAGATCGGGAGTTAGATCGAATACGAGCATGACATCCGGCGGAAGCTCTTGGGCAGCAATAACTAGGATTATTTTCAGCAATACCCAAGTACATGGGAGCGCTATAGCACCCGCCAGCAGCGCCAGCAGAGCACTCTCAGTGAGTAGTTGCTTAACAATGCGGAATCGGCTGGCCCCGAGAGCGAGACGCATGTGTAGTTCAGACTGGCGGGACCTGGCACGAGCTAGCTGCAAGCAGGCAACATTGGAGCAGGCAATGAGGAGGACCATTCCGGCGGCGGACATGATAAGCAGAATGGTCAGCGTCAGTCCTTTGTACATTCTCAAGGGCAGAGGAAAAGGAGAGCCCGGCCAGACGAGCGCAGCCGCAGGTTTAGCCGCATCGGAGTGGGGATCGTGCAGACTCCGGAGGCGATCAGCTACAAGATCCACTTCTGCTTGTGCGCGCGTGATATTGACGCCGGTAGCGAGACGGCCAACCAGCCGGAAGTGCTGGCTCTCACGGTTGTAAAGCCAATTCTGATCGCCGTGGACCAATGGCTCGAGGCAGATCGGAAGCCAGAAATCTGGTACGCCTATATCCGTACCGGCAAAGTTGTGTGCTGTGACTCCCACTACCGTAAAGGCTGCGCGATTTAGAAGGATGGTTTTACCGATAACCGCCGGATCGTTAGCAAACCGCTTTTGCCAATAGTTTTCGCTGATGAGAATCGAGGGCGAGGCCACAAGGTGAGGAATGCTAATGGAGTCGAAGGTGAGACCGCGGAAGGCTGCAACCCCGAGAACTTTGAAATAGTTTTCGGAAACGACATAGACAGTTGCGAACTCGGCATTGCTGGCCGGGGAGGATGGCAGCCCCAATATTCCCAGCCCCCTTCCGGTCTTCGCATCGCGTTGATCGAAACTGCCACCGGCCTCCGAGAGTCTCATGCGCTCACCGCGGAAGGCGATCAGGCCGGTGAAGGCACTTGTCGAATCCCGATAGGCCTGGTAGTCGGGATAGCTGAAAGTGAAAGTGCTGGCTCCCGAATCACTGATCAGCGCGAGGTTCACCAGCTCGGAGGGATTGCGAGCATCGAAGGAACGGACGATCATTGCCTTGTAAGCCGTATAGACAGCGGTGCTAACGCCAATACCGAGCGCCAGAGCAAGTACAGCAGCGGCGGTAAACCCGATATTCCGCCGGAGCTGCCGGAGGCCGTAGCGAAGATCCTGGAAGAGCACTTCAACGGAATGCCATCTCCAAATGGCCCTGGTTTTCTCCTGCGCGATGGTCACGTTGCCGAAACGCCTTCGAGCGGCATAATAGGCTTCTTCTGGCGGCATTCCGGCTTCCCGCTTTTCCGAAGCTTCCATTTGGAGGTGGGTACGAATCTCCTCTTCGATGTCGTCGATTGGTTTATGCAGGCGAAAGAGCCGATGAACTTTTGAGAGCTCTCGTCGCCAACTCATTGTCTTTTGTTACCTCCAGCGGGCGTGAGAACGCCGGTAATCGCCTTGACAAATCGCTCCCAGCGTGAAGTTTCGGTTACGAGTTTCTTCCGGCCGGCCGCGGTCAGACGGTAGTATTTGGCGCGTTGCTTATTCTCGGAAACACCCCACTCGGCTGTTACCCACTGCTCCTGTAAAAGACGCTGCAGTGCCGGATAAAGGGAACCATGATCGACCTTGAGAGCGTCTTCGGACATGCGTTCAATGGACTTCGCAATGCCATGCCCGTGCGTAGGTCCCCAGCGCAGTGTTCGGAGGATTAACAGGTCTAACGTCCCGTAGACCAACTCAATCCGGTCGCCTTCCCGCGCTTTTGGCATGGTAGTAGCTGTTCTACCACATCTGGCAGGAGTCTGTCTACTACTAGTAGAAATTGCGGATTTCGCCACGCCCATTAACGAGTCTGATCTGAGGGGTGCCACATGTAAGGGGCTGAGAAGCCCGGAGTCGCGCCTCAGTCGAAATGCAGCAGGTCGTTGTTCAATAGAACGATAATAAAGAAGACCGGAACGCACCATGACATCTCCGCTGCTGACTCTATACACAAAGCGTCATGATGAATTCGTCTCCGAATTGGAGGGAGTTGAACCTTCCGATGCTTCGGCCAAGATTCGGGGGATTCTTCATCAACTTGAACGCCCGTTTTCCGATCAGGCTCTGTCCAGCGATTCGGACGTGCGGATCGCCCATCATGCACTCGCAATTTTGGCCGAGACGGTGCCTTTAATTGCATCCGTAACTGCCACCGCGAAAATCGCAAGTGAGAATGCTGATGCCGCCGGGTCGTTGCGTTCCGCAAGCCGCCGTATTGGAGTGCGGTTCCTCTGGCTGCTGGTGGTTCTCGGTTTCGGCGCAGCCGCCATGTCGATCTACGTGCGTGAGCTGAATCTCGATGCGCTCGCATTTGTTGTCATCGCCCTGGTGGCGGCAGTAGGCTCGTCATTTGCGATGGCGCAAAAGGATTCATCAGCGCTATCGCTTTTCAAGCACCGCACACCGGGAGGTGGTATTGAACTTCATGTGGATGCCCGAACGGTGCATGGGCATCTGAGCCGGGCGTTGCGCGCGGCAGACGATCTGGTGGCCATAGCGGCCGCCCGCAATGCGGATCGCGCGGTAGCCGGACCGGCCCTCAACTCCGACACTGTTCTGCAACTGCTGCAAGGCCTGGTAGCGCACCGGATCAATCCCGATGCGGAAGACACCATTCGTGATCTGGCGGCGCAGGCAACGCGGGCGCTGCGGGCCGCGAACATTACAAGCGTGGAATATACAAGTGAGAAAGCGGAACTGTTCGACGATCAGCCGGCCGGGATCAGCAAGACCATGACGCTGCGGCCCGCCTTGCTCGACGGTCAGGGACGCGTTCTGATGCGAGGAACGGTTCTGGTTCCGGTTCAATGACGATCGAAAGAGGAATAGTTTAAGTTGGCCCGGTCTCAGTTGTTAGCGTCTGCGGATACAAGTTACTCCGGCTTGCGGGCCTTGGAACAACCGGAGTTAAGACCAGACCCGATCGACATCGTCGGCTTTGATCTAGGCCACGGTGACACGTCGGTTGCGCGGGTCCACGCTTTGGGCGGCGAAGCCATGAAGCTGGAGATCTTGAAAGGCTCAAAGACCGTCGTTACTGCAGTTGCGAAGGGTGCCGACGGCGGCATTCTGATCGGCCGCAACGCATACCGAGGCGACGCAGTGGGGCTAACTCATCAATTCAAGAGCGCGCTGGTCAGCGACCCTTCGGTTTATGAACCGCTGCGCTTATTCGTCCGGGCAACTATTAGCAAGCTTCGCGAGAACAACAGCACCATCCCGTTCGATTGCTCGACGCTATTTGTATTCGGCTGCCCTTCAGCGTGGGCGGATGAGGACCGATTAGCTTACGGCACGGTGCTCGCGAAGGAAGTTCCCGATTCGCAGGTAATGCTGGTGCGCGAATCGAGAGCCGCCTTCATCACCATGAAGGAAGCCCGGCAGCTCAGCGTGGAGCAGCTTCGCGAATCGATTTTGATTGTCGATCTCGGTTCGTCGACTACGGATTTCACCTTCTCGAACAATCTCATTCCAGAGGAGCTTTCGATCGGCCGGGAGCATCCGTTAGGAGCGTCGCGAATCGAGCGGCAGTTGGTGGAAATTGCGATGCAATCCTGTCAAGATTCCCAGACCATCCGCGAGTGGTGGAAAAAGCATCCGAGCGAATTTCACCGCACGGTGTGGGAATTCCGCCAGCGCAAGGAAGAGTTCTTCAGTGACGAGGATGCCGTTAGAAAGGGCGGATCGATAGAAGCTCGCGTCGTCTATTTCGTTGCCGAAGGGAAAAAAGTCCGGCTCGAGGCCGATCTAAGTGCGGACGCGTTCATGAAGGCGCTCGATACGCCTATGGATCTGGGATTAAAGCCAAGTTCATGGCGTGCGCGTCTTCGCTCGGATCTGGAATCTGCTCGCGACTTGATTGTGAGCAGAGCGGGCTCACAACCGGCATACGTGATTCTTACCGGAGGCGCCGCTCGCATGGACTTCGTCGTGGCATTAGCCAAAGACGTCTTCCGCGCCCCGGTTAATGTCATGCGCGCTCCTGAACCGGAGCATGCGATCTCGGTTGGCCTTGCGCATGCAGGATCGATTCACTTCCGCACCCGCGGCTTTCGATTGGAAATTCGATCGCTGATCGCGTCGACAGCGGTGGAAGACATCATCAGCAAGCGCACGCCGGAGTTCGCCGAGACCGTCTCTCAGGCGGTGGGGTACAACTTCACATCGGCTTTCATTCTGCCGTGTTTTGTAGCCTGGCGCAACGCGGACGAAGGCAAGCTGCGCAACGTGATTGCGGATGTTTCGACCAGGATGAAGGAATGGTCGGAATCGGTGGAAGGGCGGCGGGCGATGCTGACGGCGCTGAAAGACTGGTACATCGCTATTGAGAAAGAATTGCACGATATCACTTCCAAGATCTGCTTGCAGTGGAATCTGCCTTCCGACGCTTTGGATATTCCGCGCGATCTTTTCAGCCCAAACCGGACTGGCAGCCTGGCAAGTCCCGACGAATTGGTGTTCGGTTCGGCCAGGCCTATTATGAGCGCGGTGCTGGCAACCATTAGCTTCGTTGTTGGCGTGATTCTGTTCGGCGGGGGCACAGCCATGCTGCTACATACCGGGCCTCTGGCGCCGGTGATAGCGGGTCTATTCCTGTGGCTGATCGGCGAAGCGGGAAAGAAAGTGCTGATTGAAAAGGTGACAGACATGGAGATTCCAGGTTGGGTGAAAAGGCGATATCCGGAATCTTGGCTCAGGAGCGGAATCTTGAAGCGCGCGTCTGAGATTGACCAGAAGGTTGAGAACGCCGTTCGGATGAGCATTACCGGCGGCTACCCTGCCGATGAACCCGACCGTGAGGAGAAGGAAAAGGAAGCGGAATCGAATCGCGATCAAATTATGAAGCGCGTGACGCAGGGAATTGAAGAGGCGCTGGAGTTGCGGGCCGAAGAAGCGTCTTTGCTGATTCGCTGAGACGAGGCTATCGATAGCTGCTAGTGGGCTGTCCTTTGAAAAAAGCTATCCTCGGAAAAGAATCTTTCGCCTTATTGGTTTCACAGGGACAGTTTACTTAGCTCTCGGTCTTTGCCGCTGAGAAGGTCTTGATTGAAGCTGCCGGCCTTCCTGGAGGGAGCCAAGCCAATCGCCGGTTGGGCTCGCTTTCGATCTTCGAAATCCAATGTTTGTTCCCGCAAGGCCGGAAGGTGGCAGAAGCGCGCCGGATCAAACGTTCTTTTTGAGCGTCTGAAGTGCGCAGGAAGATGCGCCAGTCAGCGATGAAGAACCGCTTACGGGTTTTGACTGGCACCAGGTTTATGCGCAATTCTAGTCTTCCGCTTAGGTGTTGGCGTGCAGAAGAAAATTCACAATCGCCGGCATGGCGGACGATGCCTGCTTTCTTGGGATTCAGTTCTACATAGCGCAGCGCTTCCCAATAGTGCTGTTCGTCAAGAGGAGACGAGTGGTAGCGGTTCTGAAACAGGTGGCCGGTGCGCCGATGCTTGCGGTTGAAGACTACCGCCCACCAGGTGTGGACGCGTTGGAACAGGCGGGCGAGGCCTTTGGGAGTGGCCGGAGTCAGCAGCCAGTGAACGTGATTGTCCATGAGGCATTAACAGCTACGAGTAACAACTATCTGTTACTCGCCTGCCCTTGAGAATCGTCACGTCCACTGGCTGCCAGCACTAAACTGCCGGCTACCAGAACATAAGAACAAGCTGCCAACTTTCTTGGCGGAACGAAGCAGCGAGTTCTCTAACCAACCTTCGCCGGAAGGCCGCAGCATGCAAAGGAGCCATTTACTGCGACTCCTCAATTATGCCCTAACTTCCGGTTCGAATTCAAAGGAACCGTGTTATGGCGTCTCCCCAAGAGCGCGAATCAGTACTAACTAGGGCACAACGGAAAGTGCTCGCCGATCTGGAGTTTTTCCAAGACAGTGACGGCAGAGCCCGGCTGTCCGTGCGGGAGTTAGCTGATCTGACTGGATTTTCCCGGTCTCATGTTGGCCGCGCCATTGCGCAATTAAATGACTTGAATCTGATCCTCAGTGCTCCTGGAACGTCCGGGAAGCGAACGGCGCATCGGATATTGCATCAAGTTCTAGAACTTTCAGAACCTGACCCCTGCCAGAACGGCGGCGGAGGCAATCAGTGAGTTCTCCGATAAGCCGACCGGAAGCGCTGGACGGTGGCTTCTATTATCCAGAGCGCGCCGCCGACTTTAACGCTCGCCATAAAGGTCGGCGCTTCACAAAGCAATTCAATACCGCGCTTGAGGACCTGATTCGAGATCCGAACGTCGACACCGACTGCCGTGTTCTCGCCTGCTATCAGCGGCAGGCGTGGGGAAACTTCTCGGACTGTGCCGTTGATGACGAAACCGGAATGATCGGTCTGATGCAAACCGACATTGCGAGAATGTTGGATCTCTCCTCCTCGACAGTAAATCGTTCCGTAAGAAGGCTGCAGGAGCGGAACCGCTTGCGGATGGATGGACGCGATGGTTATCCTGTCATCGACCCTTCTGAAGGACCTTTCGCTAAACCTTCTCCATCGCAATCACCCGAGTTTCCGCGGGGGAGAACATTTGGCGAATACTTCGATTCTTGGCTCAAAGAGCGTCCCGCAGAAGCGGACAAATTTTCTCAAGCCAGCAGTATTGTTTCCCGCATTCGCTCCCAGGCGCTTGCCGAGTTCAAAGCCAGTCAAGATTTGCACAATGGTGCAATTCACCCGCCTGCAATTAACACCCAACCAGATTCCAGCCGTGTGCAACCGGAAGTTGCAGACGTGGGCAAGGATGCGTTGCAGGCGGAGGGGACGGAAAACGACGCATCCTATATAAGATCTGAAGATCTTATTAATGCTCCGATTGAGGCTTTTTCTCCCATCTCTAGAGCCTCCGAGCCAGAGCCGCCAGCAACCCCGGAGAGAGAAACAAAAACCTACTCCAATGAACCCGAGCAAACCAAGATTCGCGGATCTGGCTACGAAGAGCTGATCGAGTTAGCCACAGCAATCCCCATCCGCTTCACAAGACCCGAAACACCGCGAATCCGGGAAGTCTTCGCCCGGCTAACCATCGAGGACCGGCTGCATGCCGTCCAGCGGCTGCGCGAATACAAAGCTGCTCCGCCCTGGGATCCCGGCTACGAGCCGTCCCTCATCCGGTACCTCGAGGATCAGCGGTGGACCGCGATCTTCGTCCCCAAAAAACGAAAACAGGCAGTCGAGCTGCTGACTCTGGAGGAACTCGAGGATGCTGAATAAATTCGGCGGCAACGATCTAGATCAACTCTTGCGGCCGCCGGAGCAGCAGCGCAAGAAAACTCCTGTGATTCCGATCGCCGCCGCTGGGAGCAGGCCAGACGAACCCAGCAAAGATCTAATCCTGAGGCAAGTCCAGAGATTTAGCGCCTATCCAAAATTCCCCGGCAAAGTGGGCCAATTGGACCTTGCGCGAGCTTTCGGCCAGGCTTGCTCGACCGATGAGCAGGTTATTCGAGTCGCCGACCATCTCATCCAGATAGCCGAATACGCTCCCATTCCGGCAAACGTGTATCGAATCGCCGAGCAAATGGCGCGGTCGAATTACGAAGAGATTCCTTCTCCCCGTCAGTCGAGCTGTTTTCTGTGCGGAGGTACCGGTTGGGCGAGCAGCGTCATCGACGGCCAGCAGCAGCAAGCGCGCCGCTGCCGTTGCAAGAAATCGGAAAACAAGAGTGATTCAGCCGCTGCTGATGAAGCGGGATCTTTGGCCGACGGCATGTCAGCCGCTGATCTGGCCCGCTGGAGAGCCATCGCGGAAAGACCGGCGAACGATCCGGCGCAAAAGGCAAAACGTGATCTCGCGCTAGCGATGCTGGCAAAACATGAAGTTTAACGAGCGCTGGAATACATATCGTGCTTAAAATGCTTCGCGATCGCCTCAGCCATCGATTGCCGGTTCCACGACGCGCGCTGCTTGGCTACTTGATACGCCCACAAGACCCGGTGCGTCCGCTGGTTGACCAACTGCACCGAAACGTTGCTGCTGTCTTCAATCCCAGCGCAGTATGCAAACAAGCAGCGCGCGATTTTCGAAGCTCCCGATTCGCTGTGGGTTTGGACAGCGCTCGGAATCAAAACGTACTCCGCAAACGCCGGATCGGCAACCAGTTGCACCGGAACTTGCTTCTTCTGGAACGCAGCCGCAATGCTGAGCTCGAAGCCATCGGCGGGCGCGATGTAAACAGCCGGTCCTCCCATGGGAGCCGCCGCCGCAAGAGTGGCGAAGCCAAAAGAAAGCGAAAGGAACGCGATGAGTGATTGGTTCAGGAGTTTCTTCATGCCTAAGTCATCGGCGGAAACACAGACTTTCCTGCGCATCGGAAGGCCCGGAAAATTCCGGTTGATGGGTAAAGCCGCATGATCTTGCCGGATGTCCGCGAGGCCGCGCTCGAAGAAGTGACCCAAGCGCTCGAAGAAGTGCTGCGGGAGAACTCGCCGCTGATCGCCCAGCGCGCCGAGAACATGGTCGCGATCGCGATCCGGCACAAGGTGACTATCGATCACCTGCTGCAGTGGATCCACGTGCAGACGCCAACGAAGCAATGGAGCGCTTCGGAGTGGCGGCGCTGGTGCGAGCGCTTCAACGAATTGAGGGAGCAGCCGCAATGATGAGCGATGAACAGCGCGGGCGCGCCGCCCTCTACGCGCTGTTATGCCGGATGCGCGGAGATCCGCCGGAAATAGCGGCTCAGCGAACCGTCCGGCGCTATCCGGCTATCCGGAGCCAGATGGAACGAGAGGGGCTGCTAGCGCCGCCCGAAGCGCGGGAAAGGCGCTGGGACGATGACCAGCTAGCCAGCCGGATGGAGAACCGATGCCCACCGAACCAGGAAAATCCTATTTCGTCATTCCGTGCGAGTGCGGAGCGACCGTACAATCCCACGAACGGGAGACCCGCTGCGAGCGCTGCGGACGGCTCCTCGCCGTCGAATGGAGCAAGCCTGCCCCGCGTCCGGCCGTGGATCCAACCGAAGGAGAACTGACGCCGTGAGCGACCCTACGGCGCCGCCGATCGGCGTTAAACCCCGCTGGGTACATGACGAAACCAGGTTCAAAGATTTAGCAGAGGCGATTGGGCGCTACGCCCAGGCGCGTTTGCCCGTACCTGTCGAATGGACAGAAGAGTACAACGATTTAGCCAAACGCCGCATCCTGCCGGAGCCCAAGACGTGAGCAAGCCTATTGCGGTGGTGACCTGCCGGCGCTGCGGACGCCGCTATCTGTATGCGCCGGAGTTCCGCACGAACCGCTGCCAGCACTGCTTCACTCAGCCGGATGCGCCCGCCCAGGCCCGCCTCTTTACCTGCGAGGACGATGACGAACCGGAACCCCAAGTCAGTCAGCAGGACGCCTTCGATCCGCGTCCGCGGCGCTAGACTGGAGCGCGTGAGCTTACCCAAAGTCAAAGTCGCGCTATTCGAGCGTGCCGCGTGAAAGCTTAGGGGAAGATTTATGACCTACAAACAACGGGGCGTGCGCGTCTCCCTCGACATGACGCGCGAAGAATACAGCCGGCTGACACTCTATCTCGGGATCGCTGCTGGTACGGCCAACCGCAACGAAAATCACACCATGCTCTACCGCATTCTGGCATTCACAAACGACTTGAACGCGCTTAATCCGAACTTTGCGCCGTACGAGATTCCGCCAGAGTACAGCGAGAGCGTCGCCGCGCCATGATTCTACGCGGCGTATTTCCCGGCGCGTTTGCAGCAGTCGAAAGAACGCTGCCGCGCGCTCGCCAGCGTGCGCAAGCCGCAGTAGCAGCGCGGCGCAGGGGAGCGCGGACGTCCGCCGTTGCGTCCTCCGCTCTTCGTCTTCCGGAGAGCTTGCAGCGCGCTGCCGATTTTCGATCGGTTACTGGCGCTCATTTGTGATACTCCGCTATGTGCTGTCTCATGCTGCTGTCGATCTTTTCGTTTAACGCACGGAACTCGGCCAGCATCTCGACGCGGAAAGCCTTAATTTCCGCCCGCAGAACTTCTTTGGTGTCGCCGATGCGATGGTTCAGGCTGGAATCGAGCGCATCAAGGCGCTTGTAAACGTCGCCGATCCGGTGATTGTTGACCAAGATGCCAACCAGCACCGTCAGCGATGGGATCGAGACTGCCAGTAATGTGTTTGTGTCGATCAATGTATTCTCCTCTTCATTTCGCCCCATCGACCTCATACAACGCGGCCGCGACGATGTACTCTTCCGTGATGCCGCATTCCGCGGGATCGCGCCAGACGCCAGGCCCGAAGACGCGTTCCGCCTCGCGCCGGGCATTGGCCTGGTCCTTGCAAGCGCGCGATTGCGCGACGCCCGGCTGCGCGTACCCGGGCCGGACCTGGAAGCGGAAGGACCGGGGCTGCCGGTCCTTTGAAATCGCGACGACGAAGGTCATGAGTTCTTTGCCCGTTTCTCTACCCTGCTGAAGTGTTCTAACAGCAAGTCGAGCTTGCTGTTGACGCCCTCGAATTCCTTACCGGCTCCGTTGAACTTCGTGTCCAGGTGGCCTTTCAGGAGTTTGTAGAACGCGGCCAACAGCGCGAGCAGCGTTCTCAGGAGCGCCAGGAATAACTGGTTCATCGTCATCAATGCGCCGCGGCCTATCGAACCGTGTACGACATATCGCCGAACGCTTCCGCTGCCGGATGATCGTAGAGCGCCCGGATCAGGCTTTCATCGTCGATGCGCAGCTCGTTGGAATCCTGGTATTTGCTGGTGCCGTCCCAGGGCTGGATGGTCGCTTCCGTACCGGTCTCGCGTTGGTCCGTGGCGCCATCGACGACCAGCAGCGGGATGTCGATGTAGATCAGGCGGGGATCTTCGCGGGCAATGACTTGCGCTTCTTCAGGCGTCAGGCCGGTGCGCGCATCCTCGATCGGATCGGCATATTTGTTGAGGGTCAGGCCGTTAATGCGGGCCAGGTCGATGGCGATTTGTCCGTTGAGTTCCATTTGATGTGCTCTTTTCCGCGCGGTACCGCCGCGCCGGTGAAATTTAAGAACCGATGTTCTTCGTCGATCCTTATATTTCAATGATACAATGCAACGTTGGATTCTGTCAATAAATAAACCCGAAGAATACGGGTAGGACTTTCCCGGCCCGGTAAGGATTAATCCGTAGCGATCCCGGATCAGGCCGCTAGGGAAAACAAGTCCGGCTGAAAGAAGGAAACGGCCAGCAGAGGCGCGGGGCCATAGAGCGGCAGTTCCCGCTGTTCCGCCAAATCCGGATACTGCTCGCGCCAGAGCAGGCGCAGTTCCCCGGAAAAGCCGAAGCGCGGCCGCCAGGTGCGATGAATCCGGACATGGCAGGCCCGGCACAGCGTCAGCAGCAGCCGGATCGAGTTCGCGCCCGGCCGCCGGTGATGGACCACCAATCGCTGGATCTCGAACTCTCCGCAGCAGCGGCAGCGGGCTTCGTCGCGCAGCAGAACGCGCTCCCGCAAGCCCCCGAAGTGTTCCCGGCTCAGACGCCGCAACCGGTCGCAGCGCCGGCACAAACCCCGCCGGTTGACCTCGAGCGCGCCGCAAGGGCACCACAGCGAATCCTGGATTACCGTTTGCTGGCCCATTGCGTTAAGAGTTGCTCCGTGAGTGCCGAGAAGCTCATTCCCTCATCTTGCAGCAGCTTAAATACTTCGCGCTTCAGCTGCAGCGGAATGTTCGCGCCGACCTGGACATAACCCGTCTTCATCCGCCGCTCGCTGACTGCCGCAGGCGCTGGAGGAGCCGGAGGCTTGGCCTGGCCGGTCGATGCCAGCAGCTTGCGGAAAGCGTTGGGTGCCGGCTTCTTCTTCTTTTTCGGGGTAGGCATAACGTGTTAAATCCTTAAGCTATTATGCGTCCAATCGCAGCTTTTCGATTTCCCGGCCGAGGCTTTCGTATTCCGGGCTAGGCGTGGTCTTGCCCTCAGCGGCAGCCCGCTGGTAGGCGACGGCCCGCGGAATCTGCGACCGGAAGAGCGGAAAGCCGGCCTCGAGCAACGCTTCGCGCGCCCGTTCGCCGTCCCGCATCGGCAGTGGAGGAACGATGGTCAGCAGAATCCGGTACGACTCCGCGCCGATATCCTGGAGCGACTTGACGGTGAGCACCAATGCGTCGATCGAGAGCGTATCCGGCGTGCAAGGCAGAATCAGCAGATGGCAGCCCGCCGCCAGCTCCCGCAGATCCTCTGCTTCTGGCCGGGCTTTCGTGTCGATCACGATGTGCCGGTGCTTTGCCGCCAGCATGGCCGCCTGGCCTTCCCCGGCGACCCGGAACGGCAGCGTGCCACGGCTGGCCCATTGGGTCGCGCTGCGGTTCGGATCGCCATCCACCAGCAGCGCCGGCGCCTTACGGCTGAAATATTCGGCCAGGTGCATCGCTGTGGTCGATTTGCCCTGGCCGCCCTTGAACGAAGCTACCGTGAGGATCACAACCCCATTATTAGTTCCTTATGGTGTTAAGACCATAAGGTATTTAGTACTACTAGTTTGCTACTAGTTAGCGCTTCGCCGGAGTGAGCAAGCGCGCGCTTAAAAGCAGCTCCTGCGCGGTCCGCAATTCGCGCAGCTGTTCCTTTACCTGATCGCGGATGTCGCTCACTTCTTCTTTGCTCGCTTTCTCCGAAAGGGCCCGCTGCACTGCGGCGTCCTGATTGATGTAGGCGTCCCGGTCAACCGAATGATCGAGATGCCGGTCCAGCTGCTTCTGCGTGCGCAGCTGCGCTTCGGTGAGCGTGGCGACGTCCTTGTAGAGCACGACCATCCCCGTGACGCCGGTCGCGATGAGCGTGCAGAGCAGGCCGATGATGGCCGTCGCCAGCTTATTGCCGAGGTGCAGGTTATCGAGCGGATTCGCGGCCGCCAGGCGCGGAGCGCGGCGCGGCATTTCGAGGACTCGGGCATTTTTTTGACGGGCCATAAAAATACAAAAGCCGTCCGGGCCTCGAGTAAGACCCGGACAGCGCTTCCCTTTCCAGAAGTAGTAAAAAGAAATTAGTTGGTAGGAGCCGTGGCGGTATCGCCGGATTGGCCCTTGAGCAGCAGCAGCGCCTCTTCGATCCCGGCATTGAGGACCGCCGTCCGCCAGGTCTTGCCGCTGGCCAGCTTCGCCTTTTCGCGGGCCAGCGCCGTGATGGCCAGGTCGATCGCGGCCGAGGAAAGCAGCCCGCCCACCGGCTCGGCTAAGACGCCGAAGGTGCGCGATAGGATGCCGTTGATGAACGCCTGCAACTCCGGCCCGGTCTTGCCGGCGATTTCGGCTTCGACCTCCCGGACAATGGCCAGGCCTTCGGCCCGGGCCCATTGCTCCGCGGCATCGAGGAGCGGCGCAGCGTCTTGTTTGAGTTTTCCGAACAGCTTCAGAAAGAAGTTTTTCACGGCCGCTATTGTGCGCTGCCGCTCAGCCGGTCAACACCCGCAAACAGGCCCAGGAAACGCCAGGCGCGCCCCCACGTGATTTTCGTCTGCCGTGACCGCGGATCTTACCAGTTGCCCATTTCGAGGGAAGAGCCGGTATTCTGCTGCGCCGCGAACTGGTTGGCGTAGGAATCGAAGAGCGAGGCGACGACGTAATCGATATCGCCGTCGCTGACGGGCGTCCCCGAAGCAGGCAAGGGAACGTTCCCAGCCGCTCCGGCAATGGTCGCATTCGTCAGAACAGCCGGCAGGAAGAAAGCCGTCTGCTGCTCCGGGCTGGCGAAAATGGCATTCGCCCACCGCAGCCGGTTCTCGTGATTGGGAGCCGTGGCAGCCTCGTTCAGGATCTGCGAGGAAGCGGCCAGCAGCGCGCCGCTTACCTGAGCCCGGAATGTCTCGTCTTTGATTAGCAGAAATTGTTGTGCTCGTGAGGACATAGAGATGGTTAAGCGACCTGATAGGTGCCCGAAAGATAGAAGGAATAGCTGCTGAGGGCGTAGGCCGCCCAGCCCGGCAAATAGCAGATCACTTGCGAGGAGCCGCTGCCCTGGAGGTAGCAGACGCCGGGCGTGTAGTTCGAGCCTCCGGGCCCGATCATGGACGCCACAACCTGCGCGGCATAGGGCGAAGGCAACGGCAGCGACAGCGCCACGTAATTGGTCGACCCCGAGGTAAACGTCAAATTGAAAGCGAGCTTGAAATGGACGAGTTTGCCCAGCCGGTAGTAGCTCGCGTCAATGACGCTATAGCCCGAGTAACTCGCCCCCGTCGAGATCCCAGGCGACCAGGCTGTCCAATTTGTGCCGATCGAGATCGCCGCCGCGTTCGAAAACGAAACCGAAGAGTAAAACTGCAGCGCGCCGGCGAAGTTCGCCGCGCCCGAAAAGGTCTGCCCATTACAGTTGACGCCGCTATTGAGCGTGAGCCCATTATTGACGGCCAACCCTCCCGAGGAAACGACGGTGTTATAAAACGTCACCGCGCCATCGAATTTCGCCGCCCCGCCGAAGCGCGGGTTGCCCGCAACCGCCGTCTCCTGGCCGCCCGCCAGATTCAGGCTGGCCGCGAAAACGGTGTTCAGAAAATGCGCGTCGCCGGTGATGGTCTGCCCGTTGATGTTCATCCCGGCATTCAGGACCAGTTGCCCGTTCAGCGTCAGCAGGCTGTTCACCGAGACGTTCCCCGAAAGCGCCGCGACCGTCACCGCCGCGGCCCAGAAATCCGTGCCGCCCGCCCGCGTGTTGTATTGCAGAACGAACTGATCGTAGGCCGATGAAACGCCGCGATTGGTCGCGAGCGAAAACTCCGGCCAAGTGACATTCGAGGTGCGGAACAGCAGCGCGTAGCCGTTGGCGTAGCTGTCTTCGGTCCAATTCGCGGCGTTCGGCAATCCCGTCACGCTGCCGGCGAACGCAATTGCGCCGTTGCGGCCGACCCGGAAAACGTCCGACCAGCTGTCCGGATCGCCCGCCGCCGCCCGCGTATTAACCTGCAGCGCGAGCACGTCCGAGGCCAGACTCGCGCCCGCGCTGGCCACGAACTGCCATTCCTGCCAGCCCGCATTCGCGGTCCGGTAGCTTCCGCCGCCGAGATCGGCCAGCGCGTATCCGCCGGCGCTGACGCCTCCGCCCCATACCTTGACAGCGGACAGCAGTTCGTCGTACTGCGAGGCCAGCACGCGCGAGACTCCCGCCGAAACTGGATTAGGCCAAGCCAATTAGAGTCCGTTCCTCAAGCCACACGATAAGTTCCACTGAGATAAAGAGAAACGCCATTCACCAAGGGCATACCGGCATAGCCGGACCGTGTAATCGAGATGACCCCTCCGCCCACTTCCCCTGAAGCAACTTCGTTGCCCACCACATTCGGAAAAGTCAGCCGCGCAACGACGAGCATGTAGTCCGTGAGCGAAGCAGCGGGAACCGGAAGGCTGATATACAGTGTGGTCGAAGAAGTGCCGCCCAGATTGAAGTTCGCCTTGAAAAAGAAATGAACCAACGGCCCGAGGCGAATGTATCGCGCCAAATCAACCGTCACCGCGGAAACCGTCATGGAGCCGCTGGCAGCGATCGACGCCGGCCAAGCTTGCCAATTGCCGCCGAAATTCATATTGGCCGCATTGCTGCAGGTGAATCCCGCAGAAGCAACTAGGTAGCCGCTATTATCGAAACCACCCGCCACGCGCGAGTTTGCTACATCATAAAAGCCGAAGGTCAGGTTGCCGCCGCCGCCGCCGACGTTGTCGGCAAAAAGACGCCAGCGCGAACCGCCCGCAGGCGCCGGCGAGCCGCTGGTGGTGTTGTTCCAGAGATCCAAGGACGCTTGCCCTGGCGAGACCTTGATTTGCGCGGAGCCGACGCCGCCGGAACTCGCGGCCGAAAAAGTCGGTATTCCGTTAAAGGTGACCGGCGGCGTGAACGCGACAGCGCCCGTCAGCGCCGTCACCGAAAAGACATTCGACCAGGCGTCAGCGCTCCCAGCACCAGCCCGCGCGTTTACTTCGAGAGCATAAACGTCGCTGGAAACGTTAGCGCCAGCAACCGCGTGCAAGCGGAACTCCTGCCAGCTCGCGTTGCCAGTATGCATCCCGAGGACCAGCAAATCGTTTGCAGAGAAGCCAGCGGCCGAGACATCGCCGCCCCAGACCTGCAGCGCCGCAATCAGTCCGTTGAAATCGGAAGCGAGCGCGCCCTGCCCGCCGGTGACGTTGCTAGGCCACGCCATTCGCCGCCTTCCCGGGATCCTGCGCCTCGGGCGCAAACGGCGACTGGAGATCCGCGCGCTCGATCCCGGAGCCGTCCGGCTTCACCCGCCACTGCCCCGGCAGATCCTGCTGCGTGCAGATCAGCGAAATCCCGGAATTAACGCCGGTCTGGAATTGCATCTGCAACCGCTCGAAGTAGCTCCGCTCCTGCGGCGTAAACGTATAGTCGATTTTCATAAGCTCTTACGGTGTTAACACACTAAAACCCTAACCCCATACCAGCTTAGGCGGAGGCGGATCCTCCTGCCAGATCAGCTGGCTTTGGTCGATACCGGCAGGTCCCCAAACGAAGCCGCCCGCGCTCGGGCCCCAAACGGACGGGCCCTGATAGCCGCCGCCGCTGCCGCCCGAAGTCTGGATCCAGGCCGAGCCGATCCAGGTATAGAGCGTCTGCGTATCGTTCGCCAGAAACTGATAGCCGGCATCGCTGTTCCCGAGATCGCCCGGCCGCGCCGCCGAAGACGCGACCTGCACGCCCCCGGCATACTGCCAGGCCCCGTCCGCCTGAATAAACACCACCCGCCGGTCCGTCTCATAGAGCATCGTGCCCTCGGCATAGCTCGCCGCCGCCGGCCGCCCGGCATGCGTGCCCAGCAGCCCGGATACCGGCACATAAGCCGATAGGTTCTGCGGTTCGCCGCCATCGCCCTGCCAGTGGATATTGCGATTACCCGGAGGCGCGGCCGGGAAAGTGGAATTGAAGGCGATGGATTTCGATGGCATCCGCTAGACTCCGTCCACCGTGAACACCGGCGCATCTGTCAACGAGCCGTAACTGACCTGCGTCGACGGATTGCCGCGCGCGGGTAACACCGCCTGCTGATAGCCGTGCGGCGTCAGCTCTTCCGGGATGTCCCACTCGTAAACCGACGGATCGGTCTCCTGCAGATCGACCTCCGCCCCCAAGACGACAACCTCGGAACCGTCAATATTTTGACGGTTGAGCGTAAACCGGTGCGCGGCTACCTCGAGCAGCTTCGCTTCCCAGCGCAATGCCGGCAGCGTGAACTCGACAATATCGAGCGCGGCCAGCTGGTACATCCACAGATTGAAAGAGAAACTGCCAGTGCCCTGCTGGCGCTTCCGTAGCAATTCGATCTTCGCCAGGCGCTGCGCGGCCGCCGCTGAAATCGTAAACGGCAGCTGAACGTCGAACCAGCGCCGGTCGCCGCGATCGAGCGCCAGGTTCGCATCGTAGGAATACGCGGCCGGTCCGTTGGTGTAGCCGTGCTTGGCATCTTGCGCATACGGCGGAATATCGCTGGTCTCCCAATTATTGCCGGGCGAAACGTAAACCCCTTTGACCCCGTTATACAAATCGCGAATCGAGAGCTTCGGCCGCCATTCAAACGAGCCCGAAGCGTTTTCGAGCGCGACGTTCGAGCCGCTGCTGGCGCTGACGACATTCGCGGCCGCCCAATCGACCATGCCCGCGATCCAAGTTTCCGCAAGCGCCTGTTTCGCCGGATCGTGCACCGCGCCCCATTCGGACAGCAGCGACAAAGCCCGCAGGATTTCGCCGTGCCAGAAGCCGAACCAGGTGCGGTTTTCGACATCTGTGCAGAATGTGCCCGCCATCGGCCCGCTCGACTGATACCAATAGCTCCAGAAGCTGACCGCCTTCTCGAGCAGCGAAGCGTAGGTGCTGTTCGCCGCGTCGTCCATCACCAGCGCCGAATGCACGATCAGCGCAACAAAATGCGGCTCCGGGTAATTGACTTCCGCTGGGCCCGGCGGAAAATCCGTCGGCGGGCCCGTGGTCGCATCCATCCAGTGCGCATCGATCCAGGCAAGAAAGCTGTTCGTGCTCGCCAGCGCCTGCGCGTAGTAGCTCTCGCTGCCGGAGCAGTTGGCTACCAGGCAGCCCAGCTCGAGCAGCGGCCGGTACTGGTAGCCGCCCCAGCGCGTATTCGGATCGGGCCCGTTCCAGGTGAAGCTGTTGGGCGCGCCATATTGGACCGCATCGGCGCGATCGAACAAAAAGACCGGCGCGAATGGCCCGCTATCCGGCTGGCCTGTTTGCGTCTGCCAGGCCGCCTGCGCATCCGCCAGCATCTGGACGACGTTCCCGACGCCCGTCTCGTTGCCCGTCTGCCGCCACATCCAGGCCGACATGTAGCCCATATAGACCGGACCACGCCAGTCGATCAAGGTCGCCGGGTTGCCCAGAAAATTCGCCGTGAAGGGAGTCGCCCCCGGATAGTACAAGATGTTGCGGTTCGGCAATTGCCGGACCCGTCCGATAGTCAACCGGTGTCCCAGCCGCGTCAGATCGCAGACCCCGAAGGTGTACACCTGGGAGCCCTGCGGCAGAATATCGCCGTTCGCATTCTGGAAGTCCGTGCGCGAAAACGTGAAGGTGTACGTGCCGTCGCCATTCGCCGCCCCGGCGAAGGCGTTGTACGGAAGATCCTGTAGATTAACCGCGCCCGGCGCGGTATGCGTATGCGCGTCCGGCGGATCGACCAGGAACGTGGCCGTGCGATAGCGGTTCGCCGGATCGAAAGGTGTCTGCTGCGTGGTGTCGATGTAGCAGTACACGCGCCCAGTCAGCGATTTCACAAGGCTGGCCCAGTAGACATTCCCCATCCACGGCGGCTGCGAATTGTAGTGCTGGAAAAAGCCCAGCACGACCGCCGTCGAGTCGCCGGCTTTGTATTGATCGAGCACCGAGGCGTTCCCGTACTGATAGCCATCGAAAGTACCGTCCGTCTCGTTAAACCCCTGCGGCCCGTTCGGCGGATTGTAGCCCGCGAGAATAACCGGGTTCTGCGGATCGCTAGGATCGCTTCCCACCGCCAGCAGAACCTGGCCTTTCGCGTCCGCCGAGTACTGAGGCGCAGGCAAATTCGTAAACTGCTGCAGCCACGGATCGTAGTACAGGCTGTCCGTGTGGTTGTAGTAGCTGAACCGCGACCCGTCGCTGAAAGGATTGCGGGTGTAGGATGGCCGGATCCAATCGCGGGAGTCGTTGACGTCATAAGCCAGCGCCGTTTGCTCTAGCGTCGCGCGCGCCGCTTCGTCCCAGGGCGCTCCGAGCAGCGCGGCCGCCCGCTGGTAACAGCGGTAGGCCCAATTGAAGGTGTCGCAAGCGGCATCGATTTCGCCATCCGCCAACAGCCGCCAGTCCGGCCAGGCCTCGAAGGGATCGTCCGGCTTGATATACCCGCCGCTCAAGGTCGAATGAATGACCGCCAGCGATCCCGTGAACGCCGCTTGCGCGCCCGTCAGAGTAACTGTCGTGACGCCGCCGCTGGCCGAGTAAGTGAACGGGTAACTCGATCCCGTCACTAACACCGAATATGGATTCGCCCAGAGTAACTTGTATCCGGGAGTCGTGACCTGGAAGACATAGTGCAGCGGCCCGCCGGGCGCATCCGGGATTTGTGCCGATCCGTTCGTGAACGGGAACTCGGTTTTGTAGTGGATGACGCTCATCCGGAACGCATGCTTGACCGCGAACAGCCAGTGCGGCGCGAAGTTATTGCCCGACCGGTCGACCGCCGCCGGAATCGGGTTGCCGCGATACAGAACCTCGAGAACATGGCTAAGCGCCGTATTCGCCAGCGCCAGCGCGGAAGCATTCCCGGTCGCGCTATAGGCATCCAGCAGTCCGAGAGCGAGCAGAAACTGGCCCTCGCTCGTTCCGGCCGCCTCCGAAAAATAATCGCCCCGCCCCGCCTGGTTGTTGTACGCATTCACGACCAATCCGGAGTCGTTCATCAGCATGTTGACCGCGCTCGAGGCCGCTCCCGCCTCCGCGCCGATCGAGACGGAAGCTCCCTGCCACGCCGCTGGCTGAATGAGGAATTGTCCGCCCTGGTAGCTCAATCGGCCGGCGCAGCTGGTGAGTAAGTTCTGCAGGATCGTGCCCCGGCCGGTCGACAGCTGGAAGGTTCCGTTCGCGGCATAGCGCGGTTCCGTGCCGCCGTTCGCTAATGCGACCGGTTCATCGCAGACATTCGCCGCCGCGATCAGCGGCGCCTCCGGCAGATGCGAGCCGTATCCGGCCCGGAAACCCCAGGCCGGATGCGCCAAAAAATCCGCGATGCAGAGCGCCGCGTTCTCGCTGTAGCCCTTCGCCCCGGCGCGTGGATCGTAGATGTCATTCTTGCCGCGCACCAGAAAACTAATCGAGGGAAGCCCGTTCGCAAAATACTCCGGGTGATAGCCGAGCTGCAGATAGACCGCCGTGCGGCCGCGCAGCAGATGCTTATTCGTCCAGATGCCGTTGGTCGAAGCGAGCAGCCGCGGAAAGGTGCTGGTGTGATTCCCGAGCAGGACGTCCATCGAAACCTGGCTGCCGTAATTGGGATGCGTGGTATCGACCGAGCCGCCGCTCGCGCTGCCGGGATTGCCGCCGCAGATGTACGTCAGCACCGTATCGCTGGCTTGCGAAACCTGGTAGCGGCCGTTCATGGTCCGGTCGGAGACATTCTGGATCAGCAGCGTCGCGCCGTCGACGCCCGGCAGCGGATTGGCCAGATGGACCGTGACGACATCGTTCGCGCGCTGGATCGAAGCGATCGAGACCGAGGTTTGGGATGGCGTATAGCTATTGCCGTTCGGATCGAGCAAAATGCGCTGCCCGTCGAATAACAGCGCGTCGACGCTCTCACAGGGATGGCACGCCAGCACCATCACCAAGTGGAGCAGGCTGTTGCCGTATCCGGTCTCCTCGATATAGACAATCGTGCCGCCGACTTTCGCGCGGCCGTACACCGCATTCCAGGGCGCGATGGGATTCCGCGACGCGACGGACGTGCCGGTCGAAGCAGCTCCGCTCGCGTCTTTGCTCAGCAGCGAGCCGACGCCCGACAGCACCAGGCTCGCGCCGGTCGTGACCAGAAAGCTACCCAGCGTGCTCGCCAGCGCCAGCGTCAGCGTGCCATACGTCAGGATGCTTCCGACCACCAGCGCCGCGCCGATCGCGACCGAAATGAATTTAGACATGCCAGGCCTTCCGGGCCAGGCGCAGCGGCGCGCGCCACAGCCCCGCCTCTGCGCAGGCAATGGCATCGCGGCCGTTCAAATCGACCAGGCCCAGCGAATCGTTCGCGAGCAGCACCACATCGCCGCGCTGCGCCCGCTTGGCCGGCCAAAGCGGCAGTCCGTGATCGTAGAACAAGCGCAGCGCGATCGCATGCACCGTCCGGTGTCCCGTAAACGCATGGATGACCTCGAAGGCCTGCTGCCGGGTCCGGTAACGGCCGCGCAGCGGCTGCGCGATATCGACGCCGGTCATGGACTCGATCGCATCCGCCACAAACAGGCAGCAGTCAAAACGTCCGTAAGAAAAGGGTTGGGCCTGCCGCTCGAGCAGGAAGCTTTGCAGGCGGCTTTGCCAGTCCGCCCGCCGCTTCAACCGTTGTTGGTCGACGATGCCGACTGCCCCCAATGAATCGTGCGCTGCTGGATCGACGGCACGAACTCGAAGCCGCGGTCGCCCGGAAATTCGGACTGCTGATCCTCGTTGGTATAGCGCCGCTCGATTGAGGTGTTGAGATCGATCAGCAGATTCTCGCAGGCAATCGAGATCGTCGCGGTGTCCCCGCTGACTTCGATTCGCGGCTGATCGGTGCGCCCGGCGAACGACAGCACCGGATTCGGAATCAGCTGCCCCGCATCATCGAACAGACCGAGCGAGACCGTCACCGGCAACCCTTGCTGGAATTCTCCCGTGACCAGATTCAGCAGCGACGCATCGACGCCGCTCAGGGTCAGCGTGATGCCCTTCGCTTCGACCGCCGAGCCTTCTTCGATCGTCGAGATCGATCCCAGCGATCCGACCCCCAGCCAGGTGTGCCCGTTCCACACAATCGAACCGAGGCCGGTCCAGAGATACACCGGACCGCTGACGAAATGCGCCTCGACGAAAATCGCGGGCCTGACCTGCTGGCTGGCGAGAGCGGCAAGAAACGCGGGAGTGACGTCGCGAGGCATCTCCTCAAATTCTAAAGCGCTTCCCGGATCCCAAAGCTGAAACCGTAATTCCGCGCTTCCGTAATCGACCATTTCCTCTGATTCGAGCTGAGTCGGAAGAGCCCTTTCGTGTTGGTCAGGACCAGACCTGTGCCATCGGCTGGTGACTCCCGCAGCTGCGGCCAGATGCGCAAGGCCGCGTTCCCGCTTGCGTCCGTGCTCACCGTGTCGAGATTGCGGTACAACCGGAAGCCCAACTGCAGCCAGTCGCCCGGCAGCAAGAGATTTGCGGCGTTCGCGGCCCAGCCGCGCGTCGACAACCGATACCCGGACTGCCCGGCCCCGCTCACGACCGGTGCGCCTGCCGCGCTGCCCCGCGGCGCACTTGCCAGCGGATCACCCAACTGGAAGACCGCGGACTGCCCGCGCAGCTGCAAGAGAAACGCGATCCAAGCTTGCGCCTGAAAATGATCCATCGGCGGCATGTTGACCGACGCCTCAAGCCAGCTCGCCTGCCAGTCCTGGACCTGCTGACGGCCGGTAAACGGCGAGGTGCTCACCGCGACAATATCCTGCGCCGTAAAGTCGATGGTTTGCGGAGCCGGATACGCCGGCATGCCGACGACGCTCGCGCCGTTAAACGATCCAATGATTGCCATAGCGATTTACCGGTTCCGCGGAACCCGCCGCAGATGCTCCTGCTGTACCTGGAAAGAAGTCCCGACCGCCGAATTGTGCGCCGCAATGATCGCCGCCCGCGTCCGCTGTTCGGTTTGCGCCGGATCGGTGCCGCGGGCATCGATCGAGTAGTTGATGACCGGACCGGTCGATTGCGTCAGCAGGCGCTGCGACGAAGCGTTACTGGCGATCCGGCCCGAGGCGCCGGTCAGAATCTCAGGACCGCGCTCCCCGACCAGATAGGCTTGCGCCGGATTCACCGAGCCGCCATCCGCGTGCGGAATCAGTGCGCCCAGGAACCCGAACAGGCCGCCCGAACCGCTGCCGCCGCTGCCGAACAAACCCCCGATCTTCGAAAAGATCCCGCCCAGCGCGCCGCCGATTTTGCCGAAAATACCGCCGATGCCCTTGCCCAATTTGCCGAGGATGCCCCCGAGCTTGCCCTCTTCGCCCTCTGCGCCCAGGCCCAGCCCGCCGCCGTCCGCCATCTGGACCCACAGCGCCGACGACTGCGACGAGCCGTCGCGTTTCGTCAGCCCGAACCCCAGCTTCTCGCCCAATCCGCCAAGCGCTTTCTGTAGCTGCTGCTTGATGGTCGCGTTCAGCATCTGCTTGCCGAGATCCTGGAACATCTTGCCGAAATCCGCTTTGCCGCCGGTGATGAGTTCCGTCAAACTGTCCGAGAGTTTGTCGAAGGCCGAGTGCAGCGCTTCGTAAACGATCGAAGCCGTGCTCCGGGCTTGCCGCTGCATATCGATGAAAAACGCGCTGACCCCATCGCGGGCTTTCCCATACCGCAGCAGTTGATTGACCGTCGCATCCACCTGGCGGGTAAAGGCTTCCTGCTCCCGCTCCGCAATAATCAGCGACTGCCCGTAGGTCAGCAAGCCGTTCTGCGCCTGGAGCAGAGCCTCGACATCGTCGTGAATGGCGTCAGCCTCGCGTGCAAACTGTTCTTCCGGCGTCCGCAGATTGGCCAGCGCCGAGCGCAACCGTTCGCTCTGCGACTCGACCTGAAAGGTTTCGGCCAGCAGCTGGCGCTTCTTTTGCAAGACCGCCACGGCTTCTTTGTCCTTCGTGTTCGCGATCTCCTGATCGAGACCGTAAAGCTGCGCCGCCAGCGCGGCTTGCCTCTGCGCTTCGATCGAGCCGGTCATAGCCGCCAGCACCAGCTTGCGAACCGCCAGCCCATCCTCGAGGCTCGCGATTTCTTTATTCGCATTCGCGACCAGATCGACCGTGGCTTTCGCCTCGAGCAGCGCCCGGACTTTCGCGATCTCCGGCGCCATCGCGCGCAGCTGCTCCGCGGTTTTGTTGTAGGTCAGCCCCAGAATGGCGTTATCGACGGTAGCCTTGCGAACCGCTTCGTCGCCCTCGAGCGTCGCGGCCGCCAGCGCCCGCGTCTGCTGGATCGACAGCCCGGCCGACTGCTGTTGATTGACCAGTTCCATCCCGTAGTCGTGGATCGCTTTGAGCGACGCTTCCATCGCGACCTTGGTCCCGATCAGCGCGACTTGCTGCCGCGTCAGGCTGCTTTTCCCGTCATCGCGCCGCTTATTGTTGATCTCGAGCACGATGCCGGCCGCTTTTTCCGCGGATGCCAGCGCCGCCAGCGCTGCCGGTCCCCGGTCGAGCGCCGCAATGTAGCGGGCTTCCGCCGCGATCGCGAGATTGAGCTTTTGAATCTGGTCGCCGTAGGGATCTTTATCCGGCTTGCTCAGGCCGGTGGTGACCGGCGCGTTCGCCAAATTGTTGCCCGGCTTCGGCGGTTCGAGCGCCGGTTTTCCCGCCGCGGCCGCGGCCGCTTCGCGCTCCGCTTTCGCTTGCTTCAGCGCATCGCCGATGAAGTCCGGTGTCAGCTTGCCGATCCACTTCGAAGCGAACTCGACCGCTGTGGTGAACCAGCCCTCCAAAGTCTTCAGAAAGGGAGACGCCGAGAACCAATTCAGGAAGCTGCCCCACAGCCGCTTCATCCAATCGACCATCTGCCGGAACTTTTCGCCCGCCCAGTCGATTCCCTTGCCGATCAGAATCCAGGCCGCATGCCAGCTGTCCTGCAGCTGAAACGCGGTCCCGTTCAGCTGGAACGTGCTCTCGCGGAACTTGTAGAGCGCGACGCCCAGTCCCACCAGGGCGCCTACCGCAATCGTCAACGGTCCGCCCAGCGCGGTAATGGTTGCGCCGAAGCCGGCCGAAGCCGCCGCCGCGATCCCTTCCGTCGCCGCCAACGTCCGGACGCTGACGATGCTCGCGCGAATGAAATTCTCGTACTGCGCCAGCGGCGCGATCAGCCGCGTGATCCCTAATCCCGAGGCGACAAACCGCGCGATGCCGAGCGCCGCTTTCTCGAGTCCCCCGTTCGCCAGATCCGCCAGCAGCGGAATCGCGATCCGGCCCAGTTGGATCGCCGCCAGCGCCTCTAACGCGACCTTCAGCGCGGTCGCATGTTCCGCCGCGAACCGCAGCCCGCTGCTCAGCGCCTCGATTGCCGTGACGACTTTTCCGCCGAAGCTCCGCGCCAGGTCCGGAATATTGGCGCTCTTCGCCAGTTCGACCAGCTGATCGGTCAGCTTTTGGATGGCCGGTAAGGTCGCTCCCAACGCCGACAGCCCGATGCCGCGCAGGACCGCATGCAGCCGGTCCAGATTGTCATGCGCCGCCCCCGCTTGCGCCGCCGTCGAACTCGCGATGACGACGCCGAAACGCTGCGCTTCCGCCGTAACCTTGGCTTGTTCCGCCCCGAACGCATTGAGCGTCGGGATCAGCACCGCGCCACTGCGGCCGAATAGCGTCATCGCCAGCGCCGTCTTGCCCGCCCCGTCCTGCATCGCCGCAAACTTCGACGCCACCTGGCCAAACACGACGCCCGAGTCAATCAGATGCCCGTTGCTGTCGGCGATCTGAATGCCCAACCGCGCGAAGACTTTCTGGAGTTGATCGTTGCCGTTCTGCGCATCGAGCGCGCTTTTCGAGAGCTTTTCGAGGCCGGTCGCCATTTGTTCGGCCGAGGCGCCCGACAAATCCGCCGCGTATTGCAGCGTCGAGAGCCTCTCAGTTGTGGTGCCCACCGATTGCGCCAATTTCCCGAGAACGTCGACCGAATCGAGAGCGCTGCTAATCAGCACCGCCGTCCCGGCCGCGACTGCCGATGCCATCGCCGCGCCCGCGACCGCGATCCGCTCGAGCGAGCGCTTGATGTCGTTCGCCGACTTCGCCGACAAGTGCGACATCTTGTCCATAGACTGCGAAAACGAGGCCGTATTGGCCTTGAGATCGATCGTAAGCGTGCCGATAACGACTGACATTTAATGCACCTGCGAAGAAATAAATTGTTTAGGAAGCGCCCGCACCAGCGACATCAGGGACTCTCCGGTCACCGCCGGTTCGCTCGAGGCCGGCCGCGGCATCGGGTGCAGCATGAATTGTTCCGGCGTCAACGGCCGCTCCGGACGGCAGAAACTGAAATTAGCGGTTGTCGAGGCGACGATGCCCATCAGCAGCTCCTCGCGCTGCTGCGCGTGCAAGTGGCGGCTGCGCAAGGCCTGCAGCTGCCGCGGCGTCATCTCCAGCCACTCCTCGTCCGTCAGCTCGAGATCGTACCGGGCGATGGCCCAGGCGTCCATCCAAGTGAGTACTGCCGGCGGCGCGCTTACTCGCTCGCCGCCGCCGTAGGGTCTTCCGTTTCCGGCTCCCGTTCCGGCATCGAAGCCGCCCAGGCATTCAGCAGCGCTTCCTGCACCACCACGATGTTCTGCGGGTGAATCATCTCGCCGACCTGTTCGAGCGAATACGGCGCCCCGGCCCGCTTCAGGCACAGAAACAGCAAGCCGCGCACCAGCTTCGCGGAAGGCCGCAGCAGGTTCGCTTCCCCGGCCAGCAGATTCAGGCCGGTCAGTTCCTCGCAGTCGATCAGCACATTGTGGTTGATGAACAGCGGCCAGCTCTTGCCGTCCATCTCAATTTGCACTTTGCGGGTCAGCTTGTCGCCCGCCCCGCCCGCGGTTTTCTTGGTAGCCATAAGAAACTTTTCGAGGGAGCGGCCCCGAACGAACGCACTCCCACTTAGGGAAGAGCTGTCAACCGCCCCAAGTTCTCAGGAAGCTTTCTTTAGGGCGTGATGCTCTCGTCGAAAGCCCCGGTGACCTGAATCGACACCGAAAAATCGACTTTCTTGTTCGCGTCGAACGGCCCCTTTTGCAGCTTCGAGACATACCCGTTGCCGGTCAGCGTATACGTCTTGCTGTCCTGCAGCGGGGAGGTAATCTGCCACGGAAACACCGTCCGGGCCTGTCCGAGCGTCGTCAGCGACTGCTGCGAGGCTTCGCCGGTGTAATTGCCGCTCAGTTCGATGGTGCCCGGTTTCAACAAGCCGGGTATGGACTCCATCACGCTGCCGGGTGACTGCAGGTGAGTGACATCGACGTCCGAGACAGTAAAGCCCGCGAAATTGATGGTCGTAATTTCGGCGGTCGGCGTGTAAGTGATGGTTCCCGTGCCGGAGCCGACCGAGAAGGTCGATCCGTATCCGAGAACCGCTTGTGAGTTAGGCAATGCAACTCCTCTTTTCAGTGAATTAGCTCTGGTTGAACCAGAGCGTGTATTCGAGCATCCGCCGGAACGAACGGCTCGAAGAATCGAAAAAATCAATGAGGTTCGAGCGGAAGCAGCCCTGCACGACGGTGTTTTCCGGGTCCGGCAGAACGCCCTTGTACCCGCTCAGAATCCGGTCGATCGCATCCGCCAGACCGATCGCGTCGGCGCCGCTCGCGCCGTAACAATCGACCTGCAGCCTCCTCATCGTCAGGGCGACCATCCCGAGCAGCGTATAGTCCGCCACATCCGAGACGAACAGGTACGACCAGCACGGCAGACGCTGATCTTCCGGCAGCTGCGCATAGTAGCCGCCCGCCGCGCACAACGAAGTGACGATGGCGTCGGCTTGCACCAGCTGCACGATGCCGTTCTCGATCATGCTTTGCCGAGCTTCTCGACTTCCGCGCGCATGACCGCGGTGAACGCTTCCTCCGCGTCTTTGCTCGCGCTGTCGAACGCCGGGCGCATAAACGGCTGCGGCTGCGGATTGTGAACGCTGCCGAATTCGACCCATTTGCCGTACACCGCCGGCGAATTGTGACCGCCGCCCTTATACTGCGACCCCACATGCACGACGCCCGACTCCTGCTTCGGCGACAGCTGCACTTTCATGGTCAGCGAATCGCGCAGCGCGCCCGGAATCCGTTTGGGTGTCCCTTTCGTGAGCACCGGAGCGCGATTCCGCGCCGCCTCAAGTAAAACCTTTCCGCCCGCCCGCAGCGCTTTGCGCATCGCTCGTTTTGCCAGTTCCGGCCCCGCTCCGGCCAACGCGTCCTCGACGCCCTTCAGTCCTTCGATGTCGACGGTCACTTCCATTCGCTTACTCCCCCTGCCCGATCTGCAGGCATGTCATCTTCAGTACCCGGTTGCGCTCCAGCACGTTCTCGATCGCCTGGATGCGGTAGATCGCGTTCGCGCCGCGGATGCGCATCGCGGCATTGATCCCCGGCCGGTACCGGATCGTGACGATAAACCAAATCTGCGCCGTGGTCTGGCCAGCCGTGACCGCATCGCCCGCCCGCACCGATTCGATCGCCGCCCGCGTTTCCAGGAACGGAGTCCAGGCCGTAACAGATCCGGAGCGGTCGAAAGCGGAGACCTGGTGCTCGATCGTAATCCCGTGCCGCAGCGAACCGGCCGCAATGGCAATCGAGGTGCTCATCATCGTTAGGCCCGGTACCCGAACAGGTTCGAACGCCCCGTGCCCTGTTCGAGCAGATCCTCGAACCAGGTCGGCACTTCCGCGGCCGCGGAGCCCGCCACATATTCTTCCCGGTTCGCATAGAACGTCGCCGCCCGCAGCTTAATCGCCATTTTGCAATTCGCCGGAATGTCGACGACCCGATAATCGACCGCCAGCGCCTTGCCCGCTAAAGCCGAGGCGAACAGAATCCGGCCCTCGCTGCCGGCCGCGTACTGGCCCGCCGGCGCCGCATCGCCGCTCTCGACATCCGTGACTTTCAGCAGCTGGCAGTACAGCGCCGCCTGCTCGAGCATGACTGTATACGGAGCATCCGCCGGCACAAACACCGTTTCCGCCTCGATGGTCTGCGCGAAGCCCGCTGTGAATTCAACCTGCACCGCGTTCGCGACCGGAGCGGTCTGCGGCCAATACGCCCCGCCCGCCGGCAGAACCCGGCCGGGCTCCGAAATCGTATCGACCTGATAGCCCGCTGGATCGAGCAGCTGCCAGCTTCCGTCTAGATCCGCATAGCGCAGCGTATCGACGCTCAACAGCGGTGGCTGCGGCAGGATGATGGTCTGCGAATCGTTCCAGCGCATCCCGCTGAAGTTGTAGTTGCCGAGCGCGTCGTAGTCCGTCCGCGAAGGCGCTTGATCGAGATGCCGGAAAACCGGGAAACTGTCGCGCGCGAATAGCCAGCGCCGCGGGACCAGCGTTTTCCCTAGCAAATCCTCCGCCGCCTGGCGCGCGCCCGCCAGCATGTCGCTCAGCGTGGCGTCATCCGCGGTAAACGACGGATCGATGGTCAGATGCGCTTTCAGCTCCGCCAGCGTGACCGGTTCGCGCGCGGGCAAGCCCAGCGGCTTGACGTTAAACGCCACGGCGCAGCAACCCTTTCTTCCGCGGCTTCGCCGCCGGCCGCGCCAGCATCGCCGATTCCGCGCCTGGCATCTCTTCGGCTCGCCGGGCCAGTCCTCCCTCGATCCAGCGGAGCGCCTGCCGGTTCTCGACCTCCGCGATCATGCCCGGATCGAGTGCGAAGCGGTGCGGAAAACCCTCGACGCAATCGCCAACGCCCACAATCGGTTTCAAAATTTCGATTTTCATTTATGCTGGGTTTTGGAACCGGCCCGGCGGAAAGCCTGTCGACTGTCAGCTTCCCGCTCGAGACCGTTCCTTTGTGAGTGCCGATCCGCGGAGCGCCCCGCGGATCTTTCACAAACTTGGTTTACGCCGCCGCGTTCTGATAGACCTTGATCGGATTCGTTCCCGCGTCGACCAGCTTGCCGTCGCTGCGCAGAAACGCCACGAAAGCGGTCTCGTTCTGCAGCGCGTACAGTTCGGTGAGGCGCGCGACCACCGCCGAATTCGCGACATCGCGGATCACGAATTTACTCCATAGCCCGAACGCCAGCGATTTCGCGCCCGCCGCCATCACCGGCATGTCTTGATTGGTCACCAGCGCGTAGTTATTGAGCGTATCCGGAGCCCCGGCCTCGAGACCCGCGCCCCAGAGCGGCCGCCCGTATTGATCCTTGATTTTCCGGATCGCCCCGATGGTGTTGTCGTAGCACATGTAGCCCGCTCCCATGCGGTACGACGGATCGACCGAATGTTCAAGATCGATGACATCGTCGTAACCGATGCTGGTTACTTCCCCCGCCGCGCCGACCTTACCAACCGGCACCTGCGTCAGCCAGCCCGTCGGTCCGTTGCTCGACGCCGGCAAGTTCGTGAATTCGTCATTCTGGATGCGCCCGATGCGCTCGCCGAAGATCATGCGCAGATGCGCTTCGAGATCGAACGCTGAATCGTTCAGTAGCTCGTTCGGCACGCGCACCACGTCGGCCGTGTACGTGTAAGCCCCAAATTGCACCTGGCCGAAAGACGTATCCCGCTCGACCGCCGGATTCGCCACCGCATTCGCGCCCAACCGCCGGCCCTTGACCGAAGTGTCGTTCGTGGTCGGCCAGGGAAGTGCATTGCCCGTGCCGGTCGTGATGGTCCGCGATACCTGGCGCATGCCGCCATACATCTTCAGCGCGATTTCCAGCTCTTGCTGGAAACCTTGCGGAATCAGAAACCCGCCGCCGGGGCCGCTGGTATTGTCCAGATCCCGGTACTCCGCCGATCGCCCCTGCGTGCGCAACAGCGTCTGTTCTTCGCCGGTCAGCGCCGGCAGGCCACGGCGCAGATATTTGTCGAACGTCCGCCGGTACTGGCGCTGCTGTCCTTCTAAAATCTTCGGGTCGACCGTTCCGTTCGCCTCGAAATCGTAGGCGCCCGGTTGCGCGCTGGCACCCTTGTACGGCAGGACGCTGCGCATCTCGTCCGAGAGCGTTTCCGCTTTCTCGATCCGGTCGATATCCGCCTTCATCGAGTCCACGTCCGCCATGATGCGGTCGAATTTCTCTTTGCTGTCGGCCTGCCACTGCTGCCCGTCGGCGGGAATCAGTTTGGTGGCCTCGTCGACTGCGGCAGCCCGGCGCTGCCGCAGTTCTACTGAACGTTTCATATTTGTGGGTTGCTCCTAAGTCAAAAGCGCTGCTTTGTCTTCTGCCCTGCCAGTGGCAAATATGACGTGACGGGTGCGTGCGGATTGGCGCTACAACGAGGCCAGCAAGACGCGCATTCTCGCCCGGAGAATGCCGCGGTCGCTGCAGAAGCAGTTATCAGAACAATTCTTACAGGTATTGTCTCGATTTGCTTCCTCTAATCGCGGTTTTTTTGCGGCTTCGATGCCTTCGCGGATCGATTCCGGCTGCCCATCCCGCCACAGGCTGCGCACCGCGGCGCTGGTATCGAGATACGCCGGATAGGTCACCACCGAAACGTCGAACAGATCGGCTTCCTCGACGAACCGGACCGCATCCTCGCCCACCAGCTTCCATTCGTCCCGCAAACAAGAGAAGCCGAAGCTGCACTGATCGATGTCGCCGCGCTCCATCGAAACCGCCAGATCGCGCGCCATCTGCGTATCCGGCAGGCTGCAGACAAAATGCAGGCCGGTCGCGTCTTCCGCCAGCTCGAGCGTGCCCGATTTCGTGCGCCCCAGCACGTTGTTTTCGTCGTGATTGAACAGCGCGCGGACATCCGCCCCCGCCTGCAGCGTTTTCACGAACGCGCCCGGCCGGATGACCTCCAGAAAGCCGCCCAGATCCTCCGACGGCGAATTAAAAACCGCCGCGTACCCTTCGATGCGCAGCTGCCCGTTTTCCGTGCGGGCTACGCGCAGTTCGCGGGCCGGCACCACGCGATGTTCGCGCTTGCGTTGCGTTTTCATGATGATTCCTCGTTCCTTCCGGCCGCTTAGGCCGCCTCGTCCAAAATGTCGGTGTTGCCCTGCGGCGCTGCGCCCGGCGTCAGCGCGTTGATGTTCGCCACCGGCTGCATGTTGAGTTGCACCATCGGTTCCCAGCCGACTTCGCCCTCATACGGGTTCAGATCCTCGAATTCGCGCACTTCGTTCGGCAGCAAGTAGCCGTTTTGAATGCCCGACTGGTAGTACGCCTGGCGCGTCGAGGCGTCCGGCCGCAATAAGTCGCGGACGTCGAAGCCGACCGTATAGCGCCGGCCCGTGCCGGTAAAGCGCGGCAGCAATTTCCGCCGGCACTCCTGCACCCAGCGCTTCAGCAAGGGCGAAAGCGTGTATTGCAAAAACTCGATACCCTGCTGCTCGACGTTCGATTTGATGGCCTTGTCCAGATCCGCCACCATCTGCGGAGGAACCCCGTACAGCGCGCAGATTTCACGCTTCGTGAAGGCCCGCGATTCGAGAAACTGCGCATCCTCCGGCGGCATCGAGAGCTTTTCAATCTCCGCCGCGTTATCCAGGATCGCGACGCGATGCTGATTGCTGCCCGACTGCAGCGCTTCCCAGTCCGAGCGCGCCTGTGTCTTGTCTTCCGGGCGCATTTTGTTCTTGAATTTCAGAGCGATTTTCGGCATCGCGAAGTTGCCGAAGAAACGCGCCCCGAAGCGGTCCATCGCCAGGTTCATCCCGATGGTCTGCCGCGCCTGCGCGATCGGCGACAGCCCCAGCATGCCGTCGAGCGTCACATATGGGATATGCAGCATGTCCTCGGCGTCGATGTAACGCGGCGCGCCGCTTTCGGTGACCTTATAGACCAGCCGCCCGTTCACCCGCGCCGGTTCGGTCGCCCAGGCGCCCCGCGGCCACAAAGCCGTGACCTGGCCCGCGCCGTTGCGCTGGATTTCGGCGTACCCGTTGCCCCAAAGCAAGGTCTGCGCGGTCAGCGCCTGCCGGAACACCATCGCCGTCATCTCCGGATTCGGGCACAGCTCCAACAATTCGAAAACCGGATGGTCGACCGCCAGTTTCTTCCCGGATTCGGTGTGCTCGAACGTGTTCAACGGCATGTTGCCCACCTGCTCGGACAAGATGCGCACACAGGCGAACACCGTCGCCGTCTGCATCGCCGAGAGCGGCGTCACCACTTCGTTCGATTCCGTGCGGCCGCCGCCGAACAGATCGAGAAAATAGGCGACGTTCGCCGCCGTCATCGGCACTTGCGGGTTATCAAACGGGGTATTGCCCCGCAGCAGTTTTCCAAAAAGAGACATAGATTACTCCGCGGCCGGTTCAGGGGAGGCCGCAACCTCCTCGAACGTTAATTTGCGCGCCAGCAGCACCAACACGATGCCGGCGAAAATCAGTGCCAGATAGCCGTGCCAGGCATACAGCCCAGACACGATCAGCACCAGGCCCGCCGTCGCCAGCAGGTCAGTCAAAAAAGAAGCTTTCATTGCTTAGAACCCCGAGTAAGTTTCGAACTCTTCGCCGGTATCGGTCAGCGCCCGCGAGAGCGCCATAATCAGCGCGACTGCGCCGTCGATCTTGTTCTCCGGCCGCTCTTTGCGCGGGTAGATGTTGTCGTTCGCATCCGCGTGCGCGATCACGTTCGCGATCATCCAGGCCAGCACCGGACAGGCATCGTGATGCAGCCGCTTCTCGAGCACCAGCGCTTCCAGCTGCTTCATCGGATAGCTCAGATACTTGACCTGCTGCGGAACCGAAACCACCAGTTCTTCGCCCAGTTCGCGCTGCAGCTCCTGCTGTGTCTCGACCGCCGCCCAAGGGTCGAAAGCGATCGCCTGGAAATCAAACCGGGCTGCATCGGCCAGCAAATCGCGGCGCAGGATCGCCAAGTCGACCGTCGGCCCGTCGATGGATGTCAGCTGCCCGTCATGCACCCATTTTTGGTAGTGCTGATGCTCCGGGTCTTCCGCCTTGTCGCGCGGCAGATAGTAGCGCCCGAACACGTAGTAGTGCGCGACGCCATCGACCTGCCGCCGGAACACCAGGACCCGAGCGCAGATGTCCGTCGTAAACGCCAGATCGCAGGCCGCCCAGGCCTGCTCGCCCTCGAACTGCTCGATCTTCAGCGCCGGATCGCCCAACGCTTTCCATTTCTCGCCGTTGATGAACGCCACCGAAGCCCCGCACCAGATGTTCAGGTGCTTCGTTTTGAAGATGTTCTGTTTGCGGCTGTTTTGAATCGCGGCCGCTTGCTCGCTCAGCAAGAAGTCCGGCTCGATCGAGACGCCGAAGTTCGGGTTCGCCTTCCGCAGCGCCTGCTCGCTGGTCCAGTCATCCGTTTCGTCGATCGTGTAGACGATGCCGAACAGTTCGTCGCGCTCGAGCGTCCCTTCGAGCGTCTTTTCGACATCGCGTTGCAGATCGTGGCAGGGGCCCGCCAGGTCGACTCCCGCCGTGGTGATGATCCACAGCAGGGGCTGCTTGCGGGCACCCATGCCGGTGCGCATCGCATCGACCAGTTCGTCAGTCCTATGCTCGTGATACTCGTCCACGATCGCGCAGGATGGACTAGAGCCATCGCCGGGTTTTCCGACCACCGGCTCGAACCGGCTGCCATTCGCTTGAATGACCATGTTTCTGGCACCGGCACGGATTCCAAATGCTTCTTGCAGCCGCGGCGTTCGCTCCACCATCTGCTTCGCCGGCCGGAAGACTTCCATCGCCTGGCGCTGGCAGGTGGCGCCCGCATACACCTCCGCCCCGAATTCCCCGTCCGCCGCCAGCATGTAGTTCCCGGTGCCCGCTGCGACGATCGATTTTCCGTTCTTTCTCGGAATGCAAACGTAGGCAATCCGGAAGCGCCGCAGGCCGGTCGCTTTCGCGACCCAGCCGAACACCGAACAATAAAGAAAGCACTGCCACGGTTCCAACCGGATGCGATTGTCCCGGCCGCCCACCGTAATCGCCCAATCGCCTTTGGTGTGCGGCAGCTGCTCCAAAAACCGGCAAACCCGCGCCGCCTTCGCCTCGTCGAAACGATACGGAAATGGCGCCGAACGAGCGCGCTCCAAATCGTTCAGGTGCCGCTGGCACGCCAGGCGCACCCATTTGCAGGCCAAAATCTGACCCGCGGCCACCGCACGCGCGTACTCCAACGCTTGCGCCGGGTAGTCCGGGCCCTTACTGGAGGAGCCGTTCTCCGGCAACTGCAAGCCCTTCGGCTGCGAGAGCGCCGAGTTCGTCGATTTCTGGTGTTTCTTCGGGTATGGCAATGCGTGACCGATCCGCCGGTGTCATGCCCATCCGGCTCAAACAGCTCTGTAAAATTCCGATTTCCGCGGCCTTGATGTCCCCGTTGCGCAGCTGGTGCATCATCCGGCAAGCAACCTCCGCCGTCCAACGGTCCGCCCGCGATAAAACGCCCGCCGGAACCAGGCCGACCAGTTCTTCCCAAACCGCCGCTAGCTCCGCGTCGAAACTGGGAGGTGGACCGCCTACCGGTCCATTCGCCGCCGGTTCTTCCCGCCGCCGCTGCGGATCTTTCTTAAATGCGCCGCGCAGCTCGAGCAGCGCGGCCGGAGTTCTCGGGCGCGCCATTTAAACTCCCAGCAACCGCATCACGCGGTCTGCTTTCACGCGCTTGCTGTACCGCGCCAGGACATCGCCCGCCTGCTTCTGAACTTTGAGATAAGGGTTTTCGATCGGCGAGCCCGTCCGCGGATGCATCACGATCGCCCCGTTCGCCCGTAAATTCCGCGATCCTTCGTGATAGACCCGCAGCGCATCGGAAAACACCCGGACTTCGACCAGCCGCAGCGAAGGATTGTCGGCCCGGATCTCTTTCTCGATATCGATTTCGGCTACTTCGCCCATGTCTTGATTCCTTCGAAAACCGCCAACGTCTCCTGCTCGAATGCCGCCCCCAGCTTCGATCCCCGGTAGACTTCTTCGCCGCTCGCGTCCATCGGCAGCTCCGGAAGCTCCCGCTCCAGCCGCCGCACCAATTCGAAATCTTCGCCGCCTTCGGTAATGTCCAGCTGCTCGAAGCGCGGATTGAAATTCAGATTCATCGAGCCGCGCAACAGCAACCGGAAGCGCTCGTTCTCGATCGTGGCGATCTTCGCGTGATTCCGGACTAATCGAATCGAAGATGCCCCAAAACTCGCCTGCCACTGCCGCAGCAGACCGGAATTCTTCTCCCGCGCCCCGCCATCAATCACCAGCAGACCCTCCCGGATCCGCCCGTCCGCCGCGAAGGCCGCGAATACGTCCAACTCGTAAGCCGCCACCGTCCAGGTCCACACCGATACCCGCGCCGGTCCCGTCTGATCGAGACAGGCCAGTACCGCGTCCAGCATCGAAAACTGGCCGCGCGTGATCGCAAACAACCCCATGCCCGGCGCAATCCGCCCGATGCAATCGGCCGCCGACCGGTACGATTCGACCGATCGCTCGCGCCGCCGCGCCATCGCCCGGCTCCGGCCCGCCGAAACTTCTGCTTTTTCGAGTACTGGCGTCATTTCTGCAGCGTGCCGACTATAGACCGGCCGCTGTTTGCGCCTGCGCGCGAATTGCGCTCAAACAAGCGCCGGTAAAGCGTTTCGCCCCTTCGCCGGACTTGTGAATCAAAACCCGATCCAATAATTTAGAGAGATGAAGATCGCGACGCTGGCGCTGGCTGGAGCGCTGCTCCTGCTCGGTGCGACCGGCTTTTCGGTCTCGAGCTATTCCGTCGTAATCAAATTTTCGGACGCCGAAATCCCCAGCCAGGCCGGGAATCAGCTTGTGCTGGCGAACGTCCCCCACCCGGCCGAAAGCCTACAGCTCTTCCGGAACGGGCTCCTCCAAACCCCCGGCACAGACTTTTCGATGGCCGGTTTCTTCGTCGTTCCGTCCGCCCCGATCGAGCCGTCCGACCGCTTCCTCGCCTACTACCGCTACTGATCCGCGTCCGTCGTGTCCGCATCCTGCGAAAGCAGCCCCAGAACGAAAACCGCGATAGCCAGGATGCGCGCGCTATCCACGTGCGGCGCAACCAGCGTGACCAGCGCCGCCAGCCCGGCCGCAGTCGTCTTCGGCGACTTCAGCGCCCGCTTGCTCATTTGCCTGAGAGTTTTCTGAATGGTTTGCCTCATAATTTTGATCCCCCCATGCCCGAACGCCTCTGCGCCATCTGCGAGTACCGCCTGACCTCAAGGCAGATGAATTGCTGCTCAATCGGCTGCCAGAACGAACTCAAAGAGCGCCGCCGCCCCTCCGGGATATACGCGTTAAGCCGGCGCGAGCGCCAGATTTTCGCCCTCTACCTCGAGGGAAATCCCATGAAGCAGATCGGAATTCTGCTCGAAATCGATCCCCGCACGGTCGATACCCACAAGCGCAACCTGATGCGCAAGCTCGGCGCCCGCAACGGCATCGACCTGGTGCGCGAAGGCCTCAAACAGGGACTCATCGCCCTCTGAAACGCGGCCGCTGTGGCGGAAAACAGCATTAAAAGGCCCGCGACGGCGCCAAACGCGCCCTAAAGCAAAAACATGGAATTTTGCGGAAACGAAAATTCGAGGCAAGCCCGGTCGCGCCCCGCCCCCCTTCAACGAACTTTACCCACCCCTCCCCAGTGGTGTTAATACCTTAAGGTGTTAACGAGCTCATGACAGCCATGAACCGGAAAAATCCTATCTTGTTTGTGCATACAATTGTCTATACAATTGAATTGTGGATGTTTTCGAGGAAGGTTTCGAGTGGGACGAACGCAAAGCCGGGATCAACCACGCCGAGCATGGCGTCCGCTTTCAAGAAGCGAAAGCCGTATTCGACGATCCATACGCCATCACCGTTGGCGACAACGAATCCGATCCGGAGGAAGAGAGATTCGTGACCATGGGCCTCGGAGCGTTGGGGCGCCTGCTGGTGGTGGCATTCACTTACCGGACGGTCAACATCCGCATCATTTCGGCGCGCCAGGCCGAACCGAACGAAAGAAAGGGATACTAACCAACCAATGAAGACTTACGATTTCAGCAAAGGTAAACGCGGCGCAGTTCGACCGGAAGCGCCGCTTGCACCCGGAAAAGTCAAAATAAGCATCCGGCTGGATGCCGATATCGTCGACGCCTACATGGCGCTGGCCGACAAGTCCGGCGGCAAGATCGGCTATCAGAGCCTCATCAACGATGCCCTGCGCCAGCAATTAACGGCGCCTCAGATCGAGGCGGTGGTGCGTGAGGCGGTACGGGCCGAGATGAAAGCTCTGTCCGCTTAGCTAGGAAGCCGGCTGAACCAGGACAATCGGACGGTAGCCATTACGTTCCTTCGCGGTGAGGGAGGCGATGGCGGTCTCATCCAGGCCGCAGGCCTCAAGAGCTTTAATGGTCATGCCCGCGTGCGCGAGGAACTTCTCCCGGCCCAACAGGCGATAGATCTCCGCCATATCGGTGATGCGCGTCCGCGATCCACACGGCCCCAGCGTGACCGTGTAGGCCGCACCGGCCGCGGTCACCGTAGAATCCAAATCCGCATCCGTGTACCAGGAGCGGATCAGCGACGCTAACTCCTCATGCCGCCTTACCTGCGGCTTCAGTGGCCCGATCTTCCGGTCGAGCGACGCGAACTCATCCACGATGCGCTGGCGCTTTTCAGATTCGGCTTTCGTTTGTCGTTTCATAAGATCTTGTGGTGTTACGTTCTTACGTTGTTATTCGCCGCGGTTGGTGCGCGCCGAATGGCACGCATGGCATAGGCCGCGGCAATTTTCCGGGTCGAGGCGCAAGTGCGGATAGTCGCGCAGCTTGCGAATGTGGTGGACATGCGCCGCCCGTTTCCGGGAGCAGTCCCGGCAGATCTTGTTTTCCGGCTGCGCCAGGAACCAGACGCGAAAGTGCCGCCAGTCCGCGTCGTACCCGCGTTGGTGCGAGTTCCCACGATGAATCTCGTACTGCGCTGCCAGTGCCGTTGCCCGTGGCTGGCAGCGCGGGCAGTAGCCCTTCGGCACCAGCGCGCCGCAGCCGGGACGGGCGCAGGGTTTCCGCGGAGCCAGCATCAGGCCGCCTCCGGCATCCGGCGTTCCATCGCCTCGAGCGTGAATTCCAGCCGCTCCATCTCGCAGCCATACGCCGCATCCCAATAGCGCGCCAGCACGCGGCCGCCCAGACGCCCCAGAATCCCGGCTGAATTGTGCCGCACCGTAGCCGTCGCGATGCCCGACCGGTCGCCGAAGTGCCGCGCCAGGCGCACCGCCTCGAGAGCCAGGCGCACCGCTACCCGCGTCCCGCGAAGTTCAGGCGCAACCGCCCAGCCGCCGATCCGCACCCGAGGGCGATCCGGCCGGGAGTCACGCAAATACCGCAGGCAGGCAACGATCCCGCCCTCTCGCAGCAGTACGACATGATAGGCCGCAGTGTCCGCAAATTCCAAGTGGCGGCCATCTGTAAGTTCGACAATCGCGCCATCCGCCTGATAGATCAGGCCGCGGAAGCGCTGCACCGCCTCGACCAGATCCGGCGAGACCGCCCCCAGCGCAACCAGCAGCATTACGATACGACCTCAAGAATCCGGTCCGGTGATTCTGCGATAGCCCGCCGCGCCGGGCACGCCAGAATAATGCAGCCCTGGCTAGCCGCGCCCGGATGCGCGATCGAATCGCCGTGAATGAGGAAACCCGCGCGGCCGAACATTTCGTTCGTGCCGGCCGGCGTCAAGCGCATGCACAGCGGCCCTTTGTGCGGATGAGCGAACGCCGCGCCGATCGCATAGATGCCGCGTGGCAGCGGGCCTTCATTGCGGATGTCCTGCCGGTCCGGGTTATTCTTTCCGGCACCCTGGCCGGCGTATCCGGTCGCGAGTAAGCGCGAGCCGGCATAAAGGCGCCCGCTGCGCTGGTGAAACGTGAACATAAATGTGTACCGGAAGCGAACTAAGCGGCTAACGGAAGGCCTGAAATGCGAAAGAGGCGCTGCCGGTTGCCCGGAGCGCCTCTTCGCGTGTTAGTGATTGGTTTGCTTTCGCTTTGGAAAGAACTAAACCTAGTTTACTTGCCCTTCGCTTTACTCCGGCTCGCTGGCGCGGCTTTCGCCGAGCTGCGCGATGCCGCCGGTTTCGCGGCCGGTTTCGCCGCGGGCGATGAGCGTTTCACTGTCTTTGTTGCTGCCATGATGGTTCTCCCTATTTCGTTTTTCCTGCTCTCCGCAGGCACTCTCTTATCTTGAGCGCCGCGGCCGCAAGACGTCAAACGAAATTAGGCCGCCAGCAGCGGCGCGCGCAGCGGTACGCCATTCGGCGCACCATCCACAACAGCAACAGTACGGCCGGTTTCTACCCGGCCGCCGAAATACTCATCGAGCGGAAACAGGCCATAGGGCTGGGTCTCGCGGTACGCCCGGCCCAGCCGCTGCTGCACCCGGTAGACCTCGTGAAAGAATTCGCCGCGATCGATCCCCAAACGCTTCGTGCAGAGCTTCCAATCCGCGCCCTGCAGAAAGTGATACCGGAAGATGCGCCCGGCCAGCGTGCCGCGTCCCAAGATCCGCTGCGACAGCAGCACGAAATCCGCGACGTACTCCTGATTCTTGTAGCTATAGCCGCGCGAGGCGACGCCGCGGCGCTCCATGCTCAAGCACGCCATGTACGGTTCGGCCACCGCGCAGGTCCGGAAGCGCGCATAGCAAGCGCGAAAGATCGCCCGGAACACACAATTACAAGGTCTGTCTGTGCCCTGGCGGCCCGGACAGACGCCCAAGCCCCAACAACTGGTGCAGCGCTGCGATGCCAGCGCTAATGTCTCCGATCGCGTCCACTGCATGTTTCTCTACGCGGCCCTTCTGTACTCGGAATCGAATTCGACCGGACGCTTCCGCTTCGTTGTGATGCAAACGACTTCCGCTCGCGGCCGGGATTTCGCCGGCGGATTGACGGGCGCGTGCTCCACCGTTATCGATGCCGAGACCGTCAGGAAAAGACTCCGCACGTAACAATCGGCTTCGGCCGGCGAAACGCCCTGCCACGACAAATCTTCTAAATCTTCGGCCGCGATGAGCGCCGAAAAACGCCAAGCTTTCCGTCCGCTCGGCAGCGTCTGCGAATAGCTGTACGTCTGGCCAGCATGTGGTTTCTTGCGGATGACCAGCGCTGCGGACTGCGCCGGGTGAAACGTCGCGCAGACAATGCGGCCGCGCCGGTTCCGCTCGACCACAATTTTCCCATCGGCCAGTAGTTGCTCGATCGATGCTGCGGTGCGGTTGCGCAGACGGGTTCCGTCCGCGGAGTAAATCGGTATCGTTCTGTCGGTTGCGTTCACGGGCCCCTGGATTCGCCGCTGCGGATGCCCGGCTAGGAGATGAACCGGGCACCCGGACCGAAACAAAGCAAAGGACTCAAAGGGCTAGTGCTCTAGCACGTGACAAACTCTTACTCCCCGAAAGGGTAAGCGCTGCGGGCCGATAGTTTCGTTTCCCTCGGTTGGGGAAAGGCTGCTGAGTGTGGCTATAGAGTGGAACCAACCGGGTGCCTGTCTCTGGATTGGCGGATATCTCCCGCGCTGTCCGGTAACGCCCGGTGGACCCATAAACCGCGCTAATGCAATCCGGCCGCGCAGCCGCCCTTTGCGGCCGTTTCGCGACTTTTCCCGCCTCCGGCACACTATATCGGCATGGACGCGTCTCTCTCCCTAGCCTGCGTGTGCCCAAAAGAAGTGGCCCAGATTCTCGGCATCTCCGAACGGTCGGCTCTGCGCCTCATGGCTACCGGCGAGATCGAGTCGTTCCGCGCCGGACGCAAACTCTGGCGCACAACCCTCGCCAAGCTCGAACGCTACCAGCAATCCGGTTTCGAGCGCCAGCGCTTTCCACCGTCCGCGGCCGCGTGAGACAGTGCCTCTATGGAAGGGATTCTCGATGGGCACGCCTCCGTGACCATCGCCTTTGCTCTAGGGCTTTCCGTGGGCGCCGCCCCGGTTGCCAGCAGCGGGCTGCGATCGAACGGTCAGCCGCTACCAGATTTATCCGGAGCCGCCGCCTTCGCCGCCGCCCAGCCGGTACTCGAAAAACTGCGCCGCGCCGCGAAGCGTGAAGCCGTCCGCCTGACTCCGGAAGAGCGGCAGCAATGCGCCGAGGCCCTCGAGGCCGCCGGACAGCGGCTGCGCGAGCACAAAAGCATCATCCTGTCGCACCTCGACCCGGGATTTGCCGGGCTGCTGCGCACAACGGCATAATAGGTCCAACCTTAACAACGCGTCAACAGTGCATCGAATCGGTGGGCCGGACCCCTCCCGGCCCAACCCCCGCCTCTTCCGGACCATCCGCCGCCCCGTTCAACTCCCGCCGCGCGCACGCCAGGCATGCCGTGACCAGCTGTAATCCCGCGCGCGCCCGCAAATCCAATGCGGACGGCAGAGGCGCGGCCGCCTCGATCTCTCTTCCCGCCTGCTCGAGCAGCTCCAACGCCTTCGCCAGACGGCCGTCTTGCACAGAAGCCATTCCTTTTTTACGATGCCCGGCACGCTGCCGGTTTGGCTCCTGTCAATTCTCCCGGCGCGCTAGCCTGATAGTCGAGTCGTGCCTGGGCGAAGTCGGTTCCGCCTGGGATTGCGGCCGGCTAGAGGCGCCGAGGGCGGCCGGCAGTGAAACCTGCCAGTGGGTTCCTGTGCCGCTCCGGCGCCTCTGGCGCCTGGCGTTTCGTGAAGTTCTTAGGGATCCCAGGTGCTAACACCTTAAGCCCCTAACGGCTTAGAGAACGCCGCGCAGCGGATCGTAGCGCAAACCCAGCGCCGGACGGACGTAGCGCAGCACTGTGCTCAGATCGCTGTGCCCGGTACGCTGCGCAATCGAGAGCGCGTCGGCGCCATTTTCGACGGCCGCGGTAATCATGCCGGCCCTCAGCGAGTGCGAACCGAAAAGCCCGGCATTCGCGCCGACGCTGCGCAGATGCTTTTTGATGCGCAGGCGCAGCACATCGGTCTGGATGGCCCGCCGCTTCACGCGGCCCCAACGGTCGACGCTGCAGAAGAGCGGCCCCTGCCATTCGCCGCGCAGATCCAGCCAGGCCCGCATCGCGGCGACCGGACAGGTGTCCGGGGAGTGGCCCTCCGGAATATAGACCCGCCGGCCCTTCTTCGCTTCCTGATCCATTTTCGACGCTCCCAGCTCCAGGCACAGCCGGTCATCCAAAAAAGAAATCTCGTTCAGCGCCAGCCCGACGATCTCGCCGCCCCGCCAGCCGGAAGCGAATCCGGTCATGATCATGGCTTTGTCGCGGATCGCCACCCCCGACTTCTGCGCATCGAGAGCCCGGACAATATTCCGCAGGCAGCCCGGCGTCAGCGCATTCTTCCCCACAACGCGCTGCTTCAGCTTGCGGCGCGCATTCCGCATGAAGCCCTGCACCTCAATATCGACAGGGTTGCGCAGACCGGCCGCCAAATGTTTATCCCGGATCGCGGACAAGCAGCTCGAAAGCGTGCTCAACTTAACGCCCGTCTCGAGCCGGACTAGGAGAAAATCGATGATGGTATCGGCGTCAGCCGGCAAACTGGGCCGGTTCTCCCGGCCGCACCATTCCGTAAAAACGCGCCAGTAGATCCGGTATTTCCGGAGGGTCTGAGGCGCATGGGCCGCATCCATGATGACGGCGCGGGCTTGCTGTAGCGTGGAACGAGTAGCTTCCGGCTGAACAACCGGACGGGAACCGGCCACAACGGGTTTTGGGTTCATCACCGTAGGTTACGGTAAAAGAACCGGCCAATCGAGCCTGTGTAGTACTAACAGAGCTTGTAAGTCGGGGGAAAAAAGTTTGAAATGAAAAGATAAGTTACAGGGAGAGAGCTGATAGGAGGGAGCTGACCGATGGGTATTGAGGCAAAACCCATGCACCAGCACCTGCTCTTCCTCGGCAACCTTGGCAAAGCGCTTCAGGTATTTGTTCTTTTCGTATCCGGTCTCGAAGATGCGCTGGCGGTTGACGCCGCGGGCGACAACGTGGTGTACGACGTTCTCCAAGACAAACCGGGATACGCGAGCCATAAAAGGACAACCGAAAATAGAGTACGCCACCGCCGCAATTCCTCTCCCGCGAAAAAGCAAAAAGAGGGAAGGAAAAAGGGTCTGTCCCTATGAAGGGAAAAGGGTCTGTCCCTATTACGGACGCTGGGAAAATGGGGTCTGTCCCTGTTGCAAACGCCTGTTTTGGGGAGAGGATGCGGGTCTTCCGCGACGGCTGGGCATAGCCTGGAGAGAGATGACAAGCTGTTTCCGTCCCGACTCTTGGGCTCTGATGATTTTTTTATTCGTCTTCACCCAGGGCATGCCGGCTCAGTTGGTGACGAAGCTATCACCTGAAACACTGGCTGCGTTTGAAGCCTACGATAAGAAGGTAGAAGCGCAATTGACTGCGCGTTGGCATTCCGGCGGTCAGTTTCTGGCGATCGACAGTGACGAGGCTGAGAAGAAGCGGGTTCTCGGCGGCGAAGTCTCGATTCACGGGATGCATGAAGCCGGTCCGGTCGCGATCAAGGACGGCCTCATTCACGACTGGCGAGGCGCGGTTTTTATTCCTCAAGCGACAGCCGAGCACGTCGTTTCCATACTGGAAGACTTCGACCGCCACAAAGATATTTATCCGGAGGTAAAGCGATCCAAGACCGTCCGGCGGAATAGATCGACGATCACTGGGCACTGGCGGCTGGAACAAGGCGGCTTAGTTCCTGTGAAGCTGGACGTCACAGAAGAAGCCACGTACGAGAGAGCCTCGCCGGGCAAATGGGATGGCCGTACTTACGCGCGCAAGATTATCGAGACCGATACGAGACTGTTCTCCCGGGGCAGGAAGTTCCCTCCGGATGAAGGGCACGGCTTTCTCTGGCGGCTCTACGGATATTGGAGCCTGGAGGAGACCGACGGCGGGGTACTGGCGGAATGCCGCACGGTTTCTCTTTCGCGCGATATTCCGCCGGGATTGAATTGGGCAGTAGGTCCGTATGTGGAGAAGCAGCCCAGGGAGTCGTTAACGTCTACCTTAACGAACACCCGGAAGGCTGCTGCTCAACCGTAAGCGGCGAGGCCAATGGCCGCGATCTTAGAACCGGAACCCTATGGTGCCCAACACTGCTCTCGGCTGAACGAAGTGGGTTCCGCTGAATGTCGAGAGGAAGTTATAGAGTGCCACTTTATTAGTCAGGTTCTGTATCTGAATCGATGCGACGAACCGTTTAGGACCTTCGGAGTGGAGAAGGTTATCGGTGCCTACCGCCAGATTGAATAGACTCCGTGGCTTCACCCGATCAGGATTATGGTCATCCTGCGCTTCCCCGGCCTGCGGAAGCGTGAGAAGGGTCGATGTGCCGCGTCCATCGCAACTGGAGATAGGAGCGGCGTAAGTGGCCGCCACACCGTCGCAAGCGAACCCGATGGTTACTTGCTGTGCCGGGCTCAGGTCAAGAGCCTCGCCTACGTCCCCAAGGCCAGCAACCAGGCCGCTGTCATATCGCCAGCTAAATGAGATCCATTCGGCGTTATTCGGACGTTGATAACGCGCCAAAACTGTCGACTGGAGAGCCTGGTCGTGATCGATGCGAAAAACGCCTTCCGGCACATCTGAGGTGTTCAACAATCCGCCCGTCTGGCTGGGGAAGTAACGCGCACGCGAATGTCCGAACGTCCAATAAGCCTGGAAGCCACGCAGGTTAGTGGTGCTGATGCGGCCGGTCACGCCGTCGATATTCGACTTGCGCCAGGCAATCGGGAAGGTAATGGTGGTGTTCTGGAGCGTGCTGAAGTCATAAGCATTGTGCGTATACTTCCAGAAATAGTCGGCGTCGATCAGAATAAACTTCCCGATCGCTTGCTGGAAGCCGGCATTGTACTGGTTGCGGCGTCCCACCGGAATAGGCGGGGCGTCATTCACTCCCAATATCGCCTGGGCTACGCCATTACTGAGACCGGTCGCGCTCGACAAGAGGAGATTTTCGTTGAATGGAGTTTCGAATGTTCGCGAATAAGCGGCGCGAAGAACGGTGTTGGTCTTTTTGATGTTGTAAGAGAGCCCGGCGCGGGGCGTCACTCCACTATCCTGAGTCAAACCGTAGTAGGTATCGCCTCGCAGGCCAACATTCAAGAGCAGGTTGCCGAACGTGATTGAGTCTTGCACATAAGCCGCGTACTGATTGATGTTGTGGGTAGCTTGGTAGCGGAACAGACTGCCGTTCCTCGATAAATCGAACGGCAGCAGACCATTTTGTAGATCGGGGTTGGGAATGAATCCTAAATTACCGCAGGCTTCAGGCGCGGCGGCATTGGGGTCAACTACAGCGTTGCCGTCTCCGTCCAAGCAGGGAGGGTTATAAGTAGGGTCTGTAATGCCGAAAGCAAACTGTTCGGCAAGGCGGGTCTGCTTGAGATCGATACCGAGTTTGACGTTATGCCGGCCCACGTTCATCGCGACGTCGCTGCGAATTCCGTAGTTAAACAGTTTACGGTTCTGTGCTTGAGTCGACGGCGTATCGTTCAACAGATCTCGGCTTGGATAGTAATAGAACTCATCTTTCCGGATGTACGGATTGATGGTCAGCAGGTAATGGGAGTTGAAAGTATGTTGATAGCCCGGCGCAATGTTCCAGGTGAGTACACGCTGGCGCTGATCTTGCGGAAGTTGATCGTAATCGTTTGGAATCTGGATCCAATTGCGCGCCGTAAACAGATTGAGGTGGAAGGCATCGCGTGCGGTCGGCTGAAGATCGAGGCGATCGAAGATAGTCTGGTTATTGCCCTTGTCATGGAAGGGAGTGAACTGCGGTGTGTCCAAAAAACGGCCGCTGCGGACTCCGTCGAGCGCCAGAAAGTTTCCGAACTTTTCGTTTCCGACACCGAGTCCAGCTGTGCCGCCAACATTTCCAAATGTGCCATAGTAAGCGTCGAGATTCCCGAACGTGCGCATCGCCCCTAAGCCAGACCGGGTGGAGATCTCCGCGATCAAACTCGATTTATCTCCAAATTCGGCCTGCGGCGCTCCCGTAATCAACTCCATACTTTGGATCGCGTTGTTCGGTAGCTGCGTCGAGAAGACCTTGCTTTGCTGGTCGGTGATTGGCTGTCCGTCTACGATAAAACTGACCTGCGCATGATCGCCTACGGGGTGAAAAAATCCGTTTGAATCGGCCGCAACTCCGCCTGTGCTGTAGGTAATCGCCTGGCTTAAGCCACCAGCCGGATCGAAGGCGGGAATCTTTAGTATCTGGCTGCGATCAACGTCAATATGCGCCGTAGGCGAATTCTCGACCAAATCCTGACCGCTGGCTTCCACCTGCACGGTTGTACCGGCAGAAGCGAGCTTCATCTTGGCATTGAAGTCGATTGGAAGTGCGTTCCGGATCGTGAGATCTTCGCTGAAAGTTGCAAAGCCCTTGGCGTTAATAACCATGTGATAGCTGTTGCGCGGGACATTCACCAGCCGGAAGCTACCCTGGTGATCGCTAACCACGCTTTGTTTATAACCGGTGATCGGATTTTCAGCGGTAATTGTTGCGTCCGGAAGAGCCGCGCCGGTTGGGTCGGTGACCGTACCCTGAATGGTGCCGGCGTTGCCTAGCGATTGGGCGTGCAAGCCAGGCGCGATCAGCAACAATGCCGAGGCCAAAAAAATGAAAGTCAAACTACGATTCACATAAACTCCTGAAGATGTTTCTCCGCGGTACGGAGTAAAGCTTTTGAAAGCTTGATAATCCATCAAACCGGAAACAGGGAGGAATTCAAAGAAGTTTCGGCTCGACGAACTTTCCGGCTCCACGAATGAACTGTTTTTCCCAGTAAGCGGGATGTCCGGACTACCAGCTCAGGACATCGCGGACGTTCTTAGCTTGCCTTTTGCTGACGACGAATTCCTGGCCATTACTCAGTGTCAAAAGCCAGCGCTGGCTGGTGATCATGCTCATTTTTAAAATGTGATGAACGTTGACCAGCGCGTTGCGATGAATACGGCGAAACGAACTACCCTTGAGCCGGTCGTCAAGAGCCCGAAGGTTCTGCGCAGCAAAGTACTTCTGTTTGGCGGTAATGATCCAGGTAAGGTCGCCTTCCGCCTGGAAAGCAAGCACATCGCCGATATTCAATAGGAAGAATTCTGCACCGGATTTGCCGACAATCTTTCTTTCGATTGGGGACCGCCCGGCGGCCGGAGGCGCCAGCTTTTGCAAATGCTTCACCTGATCAGCAGCGCCGCCAGGGTTGCGAATGAGCCTTCTGATTCGAGCCAGCGACATCGAGAGTCGCTCGCCGCTTACCGGTTTCAGCAGATAGTCAACTGCTCCCGCTTTGAAGGCCTCCAGTGCGTGTTGATCGTAAGCCGTTACCATGATGATTGCCGGAGCACTCTCTTCATCCAGGTGACTCAGAAACTCGAAGCCGTTCATAACCGGCATCTGCACGTCGAGCAGGATAACGTCCGGTTTAGTCTTTGCAATCTGAAGTAAGGCAGCTTCCCCGTTTTCCGCCTCGCCGGTGATTTCTACGGACAGGAGTTCGAGCTCCTCACGAAGTACCTGACGAGCGATCGGTTCATCATCTACAATCAGCGCACGCATAGATCAACGCCAGAGTACCCACTCTAATGCAGAAACGCTACTTGCCTTTCACGAGCGGCCTGAAGAGAGCGGTGAGCGGCCTGTTGTTCCAGGTGTGCGGATTTAATCTTGCTGAGCAGCCTGATGGAGGTTCTGTGATGCGATAACTGCCGTTGGGAGACCAGAGTGTACTGCGAAAAGCATCCGTTCATAGCCTTGCAACGTCCGCTCACAACCGGGAGAGATTCGCTTGTCGATTATTGAGCCAGTAAGTCATTTTTCCGGGATAAACTGCCAATAACTGACTGACATGACCCCGATCACAAGCGGCCGCGAGGCCGCTTCCCCTTCTGAGATCAACATCAGGTTGCGGTCGAGAGCTCTGGGCCGGGAGCGGTGGGAGATTCCCGAGCTGGAACGGAATTCCCGCTACGCTGTTTCAGTCAAGATGCTTGTGGAAAGCGAGCCCGGTATTCATCGGGTAGTGGTCAATACGTTGAATGGGCGATTGCTGGTTGAGTACTCGCCGGAACAAATAAAGGAGCCAATCGGCACTTTACTTGTCCGAGCGGTGGGATTCGGCCCGCTCTTGGCGGGAGAGTTTGCAGAACCGGAAAACTCGTCCCTCCCGATGGGAAGAAAATACGGAATAGGAACACCGCTACGGGGGCTGCTTTCTACGGAACTAAGCTGCATCTTCTTCAAGACCCTTCTGGCTGGGCTGCTCTGTCCGGCTTGCGCCGGAACTGGAGCTCTCGCTGTCGGCCTTGTCTCGGTGTTCGGTCCCAGACGTGGAACGAGATTGATCGGGAAGCCGGCCGCTGCGGATGGTGGGGTTGTAACCAATCAGCCTGGTTGAATTTCCGATTACCAGGATGGTACTGAGATTGTGCAAAACCGCTGCCACGATCGGATTTATAGAACCCATTGCGGCCAGATACAGACCGATCGAATTAGTGCCCAAGGCGATTCCATAATTCTGACGTATTACCGACATAGTTTGCCGGCTTAAATGAATTACGGAACTTACTAGCCGCAAGTCGTCGGCGGCCAAGGCCACATCCGCCGTTTCAATGGCGACATCCGAGCCGCCAGTGCCGATCGCAATTCCGACGTCAGCGTTCGCGAGAGCCGGCGCGTCATTGATTCCATCTCCAATCATTGCCACTTTGTGCCCTTCGCCACGCAGCCGATCGACGGCTTCAAATTTATCTCGAGGCAGCAAGCCAGACCGCCAGTCGTCAACGCCGACTCTCTTCGCGACCGCCTTAGCTACCGCCTCGCTATCGCCAGTGAGCATCAGGAAGCTTTTCACACCGGCGTCTCGCAATTGACGGATGGATTCCGAGGCCTCGGCCCGTACCGCGGCCACCACAGTAAGAAGGCCCACAACTTGCGATTGATGAACCACGAAGACGCAAGTTGCCGCTTCTTCAGCCAGCCGAGCCTTCCAGCGCAATGCTTCTTCGTTCAGGGTGAGTCCGCGCTCGAGCAGCAGGCGCTCGTTGCCGGCCAGAATCTCTTCGTCAGCTGTCCAGATCCGGACTCCGCGTCCACTCAGGATCTCAAAGTTGTCATCTCCAAAATTACCGGTCGCAGGCTCATCGAGACGCAGGCGCTTCCGCGCTTCCTCGACGACCGCTTTGGCCAAGGGATGTTGGGAGTGCCGTTCGACGCGAGATGCCAGAGCGAGAACCCGGCGTTCATCGTAGTCCGGGTGCGTCGGAATCACTTGCCCCACGGTTGGGTGGCTTTCGGTCAAAGTGCCCGTTTTGTCGAAACAGACCGTATCTATCGCGGCCATCGCTTCCAGATGGGTCCCGCCTTTGATCAGTATGCCTCGCCGCGCGCCATTGCCTATAGAGGCGCTGACCGCTGTAGGCGTCGCGAGTCCGGCCGCACAGGGGCAAGCCACCAGCATCATGGTGAGAGCGCGGCGGGGATCCCTGGTCACTACGAAAACCAGCAGCGCCGCTGCGAAGGAAGACGGAACAACTTTCTTCGCAAACGCATCGCCTACCGTTTGAATGCGTGGCCGCAGCGCCTGCGCTTCTTCGACGCGCTGAATAATGCGTCCGACGACGGTATCCGAGCCTACACCGCTCACACGAACTTTTAAAGATCCGGAAACCAACACCGTACCGGCATACACTGTTTCGCCGTGAACTCGTTTTACCGGCATGCTTTCGCCGGTAATCGGAGCCTGATTGACGAAGGCTTCTCCCGAGTCAATCACCCCGTCCACTGGAATCCGCCGTCCTGAACGTACCAGAACAAGCTGATTCAATTCGACGTCAGCGACCCGTGTGCTTACTTCCACACCGTTTTGAATCAGCCAAGCTTCATCCTCTTCAGTCGAGAGCAAATGGCGAATGGCTGTGCGAGTGCGCCTCAGGGTGAGAAGTTCCAGGTACTCGCCTAAGTTCAAGAGCCAGAGAACAACCAGGGCAGTGACATTTTCTCGCAGCATCAGACTTGAAACGGTTGCCGCTCCGACCAGCGTCCCGGTTGTGATTCCGCTCTGCCCGGTGACCGTGCGAATCAAAGCGCGCAGAAAATCGTAGCCGGTGATGATGGTTCCCGAAATTGACAAGATTACCAGGGGCGTTGCGATAGGCGAGCCCGCGATGGAACCCCAAACCAGCCAATTGGCGGCCAACAAAAGCAGCTTGGCTCCACCGATCGAAAGCTTTGTAATGAGTTTGTGCGGCTTGGACGAGTGCTTGCGTTTTGCTTTGAACGCTAAGTAGGCGCCATCGTCCATTGGCTTGCAGGAAAGCGCTTCTCTCAGCATTCCACGGGTGTTTCGCGGCATTCCGGCGCATTCCAAAAGGACCCTTCCAGTGAGGCTGTTCGCCGCAATTATGAGCGACGGATGAGTTTTTCGAAGACGTACCTCGACTGAAGCCGCGAGCCGCGGAGAGTTAAGGATAGAGGGAACATGCCAGCGTTGCCGGTGCGGTAAGCAGGAGAGAAGTACTGGCTCGAACGGGGAAGTCGCGACGGAGGCAGCACTCATTGTTTCGCTTTCTTACGGGGTTTCGCTTCTTTACGGGAGAACGAGGCCGGGCCATCCAATTCAGCCTGTGCTTCGGCAATCAAGCGGCTAGTCTCCGCGCTGACGGAAGCGGCGGCCCACAAGATTCCACGCCTGGCGCGTATGCTGCCTTTAAACGCACGCTTGAAAAGCGGCCGCCACGTCAGCTTACGGGCACCTTCTCCGGCGATGGCGCCGGCAACCAAACTACCCAAAATCTGATGCATTCTTGTCCTCGTTACTATTACGACCGCACGATGGCGGCTCTACTTGCTTTTGCGTTTGGAACTGCCATCTCAATTGGAAGGGCCCTGGTCCGAATTCAGATCGGCTTCGGCCTCCGCTGAGAGATCCTGCACATCTTCCTTCATGCTCGAGGCGACCCGTCGAACGTAGCGCCCTGCGACGATCCCGCCTTTGATGGCAGACCGCGCGGCCGGCCGTGCTTGCTTGCCCAGTAAAGGTGCTGCTACTGCTAATGCGAGCCCTGAAGCTGCACCCCATAAAAATATGCTTTTCGAACCGTGCGAACGTTCTTCTGGATCGCCACGCCGCCGGGATGTGTCATTCCCTTGCCGCATGCGGCTTTCTACCTGATCGGCGATCGCGGCTATACTCTTTTTGCCGAGCTTTGCTTTCTTGCTCGTTGATTTAGTGCTCATTTGTTTACTCTCCAACTTCTTTCTAGTCTCGTGTTGCGACCCGGAAGGCTCACCACTAGCCGGGTTTCCAATAACTCAGCGTGGTCATCACCAACGCGGCCGTTATGAAGCCAGCCACTTGAATCAGGGCTCGCCGGTCGTTTTGCTCCCGCTGCAGTTCGGGAACAAGAATCGAGAGCCCAATGTATAGAAAATTGCCAGCGGTAACGGGTAGAAGACTATAAGTGAATGCCGCCGATCGCAATCCAAAAACCAGCACCAGGATGCCACCGGCTCCGCAGCCGCATGTCGCAAGTAGGTTCAGGAGGATCGCCCGCCGCCGGGTAAGACCTGAATAGACAAGAACTCCGACATCGGCGATGTGATGGGGCACTTCGTGCAGGAATACAGCAACGGTTGTGGCGATGCCTGCGCGGTGGCCAACCGCGAAGGCGACCGCAATGGAGACACCATCGAAAAAGCTGTGAACGGCGCCACTGAGCAAAATGTTCGCGACAATCGGACGGCCGGATTTCTGATCGCTCTCATGGACATGATGGAAATGTTGATTTTGTTGTTTGTTATTCTCCAGCAGTTCTGGCGGGTGTAATCTCCGGAATGAGATTAGAAGCATCCGCTCCAAAAAGAACGATCCCAGAAGACCAATGAGAAAGAGGAGACTGGCCTTACGCACATCTTGTAAGTGCTCGATGGACTCGGGCAGCAGGTGAGTCACGGAGGCGGCGAGCAAGGTGCCTCCTGCAATTGCGACCAAATAGGGGAGAGCGGGCTGGAGACGCCGTCCGAGAGCGAAACTAACCGAGCCGACTAGGGATGCGATGCTGATGGTGCATAGCGCAATGGCGGCATGGAGGATCTCGGGATGAGGAACGGCGTCCATTTATGCAAAGACATGCGGTGACCTTCTCTTCTAAAGGCTGCGCCTGCAGCGCATCGGCATTATCATTTAAGGATCCCGCACTTATGCAGGGGATGCCACAACATATCCACAGACGGGATTTTAAAAGCTGCGAGTGGACTTCAAAAGAAGATAGGTGGACGGCCATGGCTATCGCGCAATGGCAACTTGCATCAGGATAGCGAGAGTAGCGCCGACGCCCGATGACGCCAGCGCAACCGGAAGACCGCTATCTCGCCTGTGGCGCAGGAAAAGATGAACTCCGGCAAACAGAAAACTTGCCTCTGCGAGAGCTAAAGAAACAAATCCTAGGGCGCTTGCGGCAGAATGCACGACTAGCGCCTGGCCCGCTGCGCCGATGCCAATACCTGATGCCGTGATCAATGCTGCTAGCAAGGCATGCTCCCGTTTCTTGGTTGCCATGGAAAGCATCAAGCCGAATATGAGTGCCTCCGGAAGCTTATGAGCCAGTACGCCACCAATTAATTCCCACTTCGTAACGCCATCAACCTGATTCGATAAAGCAATCGTCCAGCCGTCAAAAATATTGTGTAAGACTATGGCCCCGATTAGCGGCACGAATCCAAGCGCGGGCCGATTGTCTGGAGTGCAGCCTCGATGGCCGCAACACGGACAAATCGGAAAGATCTTTCGATCAATAACGAGAAGAAGAAGGAAAATGCTGATTGCCCATAAGAGTGCTCTTGGCCATCCGGCTAACTCCCTCATCTCGGGCAAGATCCAGAAAACAGCGATGCCGAACAGCATTCCTCCACTGATCGGCAACACGTGGTGGCTGATCTGGCGGACTCTCATCAGGAGAACTCCTGCTACAGTCCCGAGGAGGTCGATAATTAGCAGAATAAAAGCGGGATTCATTCTTCAAGTCAAGTTCAAGTTAAAGAGGTCCGGCCGGAAAGAGCGCCGCTTATCCAGGCTTATCAGACTTGCTTTGCTGGTCAAAATGAAAGCCGACGAGCTGTCTCTAGGTCGACTTAGGCGGCACTTAGAAGAGTGCTAACGGAGAATGAGTGTGAAGACGGCAGACCCATAAATGCGGAAAAATAGCGTGGGGAAATATAAACATGCAATCACGAAGATCGATTATCAAGAAAGCTTTAGCGGGATGTGCGACGGGTACTCTCCGTGGCGCGCCACGGGAGATGGTCACTGATACGATCGATCTCGGCCGGGAGCACCAGGTCATTGAAAACTTCGGAGCTTCGGATGCTTGGAGTATGCAGAAGCTCGGGACTTGGTCTCTCGACAATCGGAATAAAGTCGCCGATCTTCTGTTTTCGCAGACGAATGGAATTGGACTCTCGTGCTGGCGCTTCAACATCGGCGGCGGGATCGATCCTCAGATTTCGAATCCCTGGCGGAGGGTCGAAACATTCGAGCTTGCTGAGGGGCGCTACGACTGGACGCGCCAAGCCGGAGAGCGTTGGTTCTTGGGAGCGGCAAAAGCCCGGGGCGTTCCGCAATTCCTCGCCTTTGTGAACAGCCCGCCGCGCCGCATGACTCGAAATGGGCACACCTTCTGTGACAAAGGCCCGGATACGACGAATTTGAAGCGCGGCTGCGAGGAACAGTACGCACGCTATTTGGCCGACATCCTGGAGCACTTCCGTAACAACCCCGATCTCAGCCAGAGGATCGAATTCGCATATATCAGCCCCGTGAACGAACCGCAGTGGGATTGGGCTAAGCACTCCCAGGAAGGGAATCGGGCGGCTAACGACGATATCAAGCGGATTCTTAAAAGTCTGCACACCGAGTTGGACCGCCGCAAGTCGGCGACCGAAATTGCAGCGCTCGAAAGCGGTTCACTTCCGGACATGTGGCATTTAGATGCCAAGGCTACTGCCACTTGGAAAGCGCCCTATGGAAATTATCTGGACGCTTTTCTTGACGATCCGGATGTCTGGCCTGCGATGGCGCAGCGCATCAGCTATCACGACTATTGGTCGGATCGGGTCGCGGGCGAACTTGTCGAACATCGAACCAAGCTGCGCGGTAAGTTTTTGGCAAAATTGCGGCGGCATCCAGATTGCAAGCTTTGGATGAGCGAGTATTGCATTCTCTCCGGCAGCGAGGGGCAGGGCGGGAAAGGCCGCGATCTGACTATGAAAACCGCCCTCGATGTAGCGCGCATCATTCATTTGGACCTGACTCTGGTCGGCGTTTCCGCCTGGCAGTGGTGGCTGGCAGTGTCGGGCGGCGACTTCAAGGATGGTCTCATCTATACAGATTGGAAGAAGCCGGGTGATGAAGAATCGATTTATTCTTCTCGTCTTTTTTGGGCTTTGGGGAATTACAGCCGCTTCATCCGGCCTGGCATGTGCCGTGTTGATATGACGGTCAATGGTCAAGCCATCGACGGCGTGATGGGATCGGCGTACAAGAATGATTCGAACGAAAAAGTGGTTGCGGTGTACGTCAATATGAATGAACAAACACAATCGCGCCAACTCGCTTTCGCGTCCGGCCAGCGTGGCTTGAAGCCGCAGTCGATGATTAGCTATGTTACGTCCGACGCTCCGGGGCACGAATTGAAGCAACTGCCAGTCGTAGGTGACCGGATCGAGCTTCCCGGACGTTCAGTAGTGACTCTCCTAGCGCAGTTTGCCTGACGGCTCCTGCCCTCAGAATTCTCCAGGCCGAGCCAGCCTTCAAAATGGGGTCTGTCCCTATTCTGAGTGGTTTCTATTCCCAGAATTGTCTGAGGCTAGTTCACCGGAAATTGGGGTCTGTCCCCATTATTGGGGAGGTATGTATTTGATTCTATTGGTTCATGCCTCCTGGTGCTACGGCGGTTCGGCAGCCCTCCCCTTCATCTCGATTGGTGGCGGTTACAAATAGAAGATGCCCGAAGGGAATGAGGTTCACCGCTATGCCGATCTGCAAACACCGCTGTTTACTGGGCGGGCTCTGGAAGTAGACGGACCCAACGGACGATTCGCCGACGCAAAACTTCTCACGGGTCACAAGTTGAAGCGCATTGAAGCCTACGGAAAGCATCTCCTATACGACTTCGGGCGGGGTCGCATTTTGCACATTCATTTGGGCCGCTTCGGCAAGTTTCGTGATGGCGCGATGCCGTTTCCTGAGCCGCAAGGCGCGTTGCGGCTGCGCATCTCTTCATCCAAACACTGGCTGGAATTGCGCGGACCGACGGCCTGCGAGGTGATTGATGAAGAAGTTCGCGAGAAGCTGCTGGCGCGAATTGGCCCCGACCCGTTGCGCGGAGATTCCGATCCAAAGGCGGCGTTCGAACGTATTCGCGAGCGCCACACACCCATTGGAGCGCTCTTGATGGATCAAGCGGTCGTTTCTGGCATTGGAAATATCTATCGGGCCGAGCTCCTATTTCGCGCTCGATTGAGCCCTTTCCGGCCAGGCAGCGAGGTGGATATGCGGGCTCTTAAAAAGCTTTGGAAGGAAGCGCAGGTTTTGCTGGTGGACGGCATGAAAGACCGGCGCATCGTTACGACGAAACCGGCGGACCGCCCACACAGGGAAGGGAAAGCACGAAGAGGAGAGACGCACTATGTCTACCGGCGCGATGGGCTGCCGTGCTTTGTGTGCACCACGAAGATAGAAACGAAAGCGTTTGCGGGACGAGACCTCTACTGGTGCTCGCAGTGCCAGCCGGAGTAAGAAGTATGTCTCTCGATGTATCGAATTGTTAAACTAGCCCCGAATGCTATTGGCTCGCGAATTCATTGGGTATTTATCGCGGCAGCTTGTCGCCCGTCTCAGTCCCACTGCTTTCGAAACATCCGATCCGGTTGTGGCGGCGGGCGTTGTCACAACCGTAATCGAAGACGATCTCTCCATCGAAGACAAATTAAACGATGAGGTGCGCGAGATTCTAGAAGATTACAGCGAATATATGCGGGAACAGAATATCTCGTATCAGGAAATGTTCCGCAAGATCAAGAAGCAGCTTTTGGCGCAGCGCAAATTGACGCGTGCGGCGGGGCGGGACACCGGTGATCAGATGAAACTCTCGCGCGATCGCGTCAACGAGTTGTCGCACAAGATTGTCGCCGAGATGCGTAAGTCTCGGGACTTCCGGGTGCGCAAAGACCCCAACGACCTGCGTTTGGCGCTGGTGCGGGAGATGACAGACCTGCTGCTGATGGAAGAACGGGTCGATAAGACGGCCCGGGACAAGGTGCGCACGCAAAAACGCGAGATTCCGGAGGGCGGCGAAGAATTTGAAATCCTGCACAAGCGTTACTATGCCGACGAGTTAAAGAAGCTCGGCGTCAATTTGAACGCTTAATCCATCCGCGGGCACTCTTCAAATCGCGAGCGTCGTAAACCGCAAGTTCACGGTTGGAGTAGACGGGCGCTACGCCAGCGAAGCTCTCGCCTTGCGCAATGACGTAATAGTCGATGGATTCAGGTAACAGGCCGCGAATTTGTGCCGCCACCGAAGTTCCGGCGTTAGCCCGCTGCCATCGTTTGGCCCACTCGACCGCGAAATCCTCAAAATGGCGGGTTAACTCGCCGCCTTGCCAATCGACGTACACAGAACGTAAAGAGAGTGCGCGAAAGCGGCCGGCATCCGCGTGGCGGCCTGCCCCAGCGAAGAGAAACATGGAGCCGCCCCAGGTGTTGTCCCGTGCCCATCTGGAGAGACCGGTAACGCTCGACACGCTGAAGAAGGCTGCGGACGAATCGTCGCCAGCCTGCGGCGGAATCAGGAAAGGGGTTAGTAGAAGGGCGATAACTGCCATGCTCCATGCGGCCATCTCTTGCCACAAGTGCCGCTTCCATGCGTCAAACGCCGCAATTCCGCTCAAAGTGAAGCACATGAGAACCGCCAGCAGCAAGATCCGGGTGAGGTCAACGCGCATCCAGAAGGACAACGGCAGTGCAAGCTGGACAATCCACATGAAAGGAACGCTGAGCAGGGCAGTTGTGAATAAGGTGAGTAGCAACCAACGTGCCATGCGGCTGAAGTGGAATCGCAGCCTGAACATCGCGCACAGACCTGCAATGACGATTGCGGAGTATAGCCATATTTCCTGACTAGCCCAAGTCCAGACCAAAGCGGCTGGTGTGCGGGTTTGAAGCTGTTCGAGCCACGCTGGAGAAATACGGCTGACGAGCGAATTGGGAACCGGCGCTCCCGGCTGCAATTGCGCAAGATTAGCCAGCAGCAAAGCAAAGACTGCAAAGATAGTGAACAGCGTACGCAGTGCCGGGCGCAGATTCCTCTTTAGTAGTGGAGGAGCCAACAAACAAAGCCAGAACGGGACCGCAAGAGGCACTGAATAGAGAAGGGCGACTCCCGCAAAGACTCCCGACAACAGCACTTTTTCTCTGGCAGCCAATCCGGCGGAGAGTACGAGAAACCCCAGTGCGGTCGCATAAGGTACCGGCTCACTATGGGATGTAAACGCGATCACTCCGGGAAGCGCGATTCCGACGCCCGCGGCAGCTGCAATCAAAATAGACGCAACCGCCGGCACGGCAGCCGACGAGGCGATGAGGTAGACGCCTAGAAGCTGGCCAAACCGCGCCGCAAACTGCTGTGCGGCGAGCGCCTGGCCCAAATCGAGATGGGCCGCGCGCTCCAGAAGCAAGGTAGCTTCGTCGTAGACGGTGTACCGGAGAATGGGATGGGTGGCGACCAGATCTCTCGACAGCAGTCCGGGAAACCTAAGCCGTTCCAGCATGGGAGCGAACACCTGGGATTCTCCCGAAAGAAAGGTGTGGCCCGGATAGACCGTGAATTCGAAGTAAGCGCAGGCGAGTAAGCCAAGGATCACCAGCGCTCGACGCATGGTTGCTTACTGAGCGGGAGTTTTCGCAAGCTGCTCTTTAGCCCACAAGCGGTCAGGAGCCAGTTGAACGCTTTTCTCAAGAGCTGCGTGAGCCTCGGGATTGCGATTTAGCTTGCGCAGCGCTATCCCTTTCCAGAGATAGGCTTCGGCCAGGCGGCCGTCGAGCGCGATGGCTTTATCAAAGTCTGAAAGTGAGAGTGCCGGGCCCCCGCCAAAGGAACTTGGAAGATAGTAATTGCCAACGCCGCGGGTGACGTATGCCAGGGCAAGGTTGGGATCTATTTGGATTGCTTTGTTGATCTCGTCGCGCGCGCAGGGCCCATATTTGAGGGTCCCCATAAGCGGATTGGCCGGGATCACCTGGCCGCACAGCTTGCCCAGGAGGCGGTGGTACTCGGCGACTTTATTGTCTCCATCGGCCAGCTTGTGAGCTGGCTGCAAACCTGCCTCCGCCATAGCTTGCGCTGTAGCCTTGTCCTTTTTTTCGGTAGCGACTTCGGCTGCGTATGAGTAAGCCACGGCAAGCCGGTAAAGGTTGTCCGGGGAGCTCTTTTTTGCTGCGGCAGCCTTTGCCTGTTCGATCAAACGTTTGAGCGCTGCGCCGTCATCCAGGTCACGGGCTTTCATTAAATCCGTGGTCGCAGGCAGAGCTGCAGACATTACAACGCACGCGCACATAGAAACAGCTATCCTCAGCAAACCGGACCGGGGCTTTAATGTAAACATTCCTCAGAATCATTGTAGTGGGAGGAAGGAACTGGCCCGCTCAGCTCTTAGCTAGCTTGCGTTGAAAGGACAGGAAATAAATAGCGACGAAGAGAACCAATAGACCGTTCACAGCCATGACGAACGGGGCAGAAGTGTGCTTGATCAAGAGGCCCGAGGCCAGGCTTCCTAGAGGCATGCCGCCGCGAAACGCTACGTTATAGACGCTCATCACGCGACCCCGCATGGCGTCTGTAGTGCTGTATTGCACCAGCGAGGAGTTCACTGCGAAGACAATCATCAGCAGAGATCCGGCAATAAAAATTAGAGACGAAGTAAGCGTCAAATTGCGGGAAACTCCGATTCCTGTCAGGAATACTCCAAGCAAGAGCATGACTGCGAGAGCATGTTGAGCGGTGCCGTAAGTGCGGCTGCTGGCGGCGACCAGCAGTGCTCCGGCAACTGAACCGGCGCCCGAGAGAGACAGAAAGATAGTAAACGTCTCTTCGCCGCCGTGGAAGACGTCACGTGCGAGCACGGGAAGAAACGTGACTAGCGGATATGAGAGAAAGGTGATCAGAAAGGCCAAAATGACCAAACTGACCATGCCCTCGCGATGGCGCAGGAAGAGCACTCCCTCCCGCATGCTTTGCAAAACGGAGAGAGTTACCTTCTCTGGCTTGAAGACTGTGCGGATGGCGAGCAGCGACGCAATCACTGCCAGGAACGAGAGCCCGTTAAGAGTAAAGCACCAGCCCGGTCCCAGTTTGACCAGCGCAATACCGCCGAGCGCAGGGCCTACGACACGGGCTAAATTAAATTGAATGGAATTCAGCGCGATGGCGTTCTGCAGGTCTTCTTTCTCGACCAGGGACGGCACTAAGGCCGAGTAGGCCGGGCCGCCGAACGATTGCGCGATACCGACGGTAAACGAGAGGCACCAGATATGCCACACTCGGACTACGCCGGAGAAGACTAGCGCTGCCAGCCCGAAAGCACAGCCCATCTGCATGAATTGCGAGATCAGCAGGATGGTTTTGCGGTTCTTGCGGTCCGCGAACACGCCGCCAAACAGTGAAAATAGAAAGACTGGAATTTGGCCGAAGAACGCATCGAGACCAAGGTAAACAGAAGAGTTCGACAGCCTGTAAACCAGCCAGCTTTGAGCGAGGATCTGCATCCAGGTGCCTATGCTCGAGGCGCAGGCACCCAGCCACATAAGCCGGAAATCCGGATAGCGGAAAGCCTTGAAAACTCTACTTAACAATTATCGAAGAGGCTTTTCTCTTTTAATCAGGTGCAGTAAATTTCCGTCGGGATCTCTAAAGAACACCAGGCGATTGCCCTGATTCTCATAAGGCTCGCCTTCAAAATGAATTCCCTGTTCACGGAGCTTAGAGTGAGCAGCATCGAAGTCGTCGACGGCCAGCGCGATGTGCCGGAGGCCTGGCGTTCGCATTTGGTTCACGGGAGGCTCACCTTCAGCGGGAATGATCTCGATAAGCGCTCCGTCTTTAGCCTCGATGAAATAGTTTCCCGCGTACTCGTAGGTCACTGCGAAACCCAGGTGCGTGATGTAGAAGTCCACAAGTTGCCGCGGATCGGGAGAGGCGATAGCAAAGTGCTCGATACCCTTGAACATTAAGGTGGATTGTAGCAATCCTCCGGCTTGGAGTTCCGGTATTGAAGCCCTGCCAGTCCATTGCCAGGTTGATTCTCTGCGGCAAACGTACTGGTCCGCGTCTCGCAAGCGGGCTGCCGGCCATTTAATGTTTGTTTGCGTTCTGAAACGTATCGGGTTGCGATTGATTCCAATTTTATAGATTGAGCGAGGAGTTTCCAGCGCCGTTGACGAATCCGCGAGACAGATGAGACCCCAAACCAATGTGCGTGCGCGCCGCCGGCTTGCAGCATTGTTTGCTGTTCCGTTTGCGCTTACTTTTGTTTTCTTTCTACTGACCGTATTTTCAGATAGAACACAGAGTCAACTGCAGAAGGTGCAAAGCTTGACTCTTTGCGTGGCGAAGTTACAGTCACTGTCAAGCGACATGGAAACTGGAGCGCATGGATTTGTTCTGACCGCGAATGAGGAGTATCTCGGTTCCCTGGAACGGGCCTACGCTAACCTGCCAGCCCAGATTGGCTCTTGTGAGCAAGCTGCTTCCAGGGTCTCAGGAGAAATGGCGACGGCCACCCGGAGACTGGGTCAGCTATTGAGCAGCCAAGCCATACAAGCTTCCGAAGTGCTTTCAATCTTGCATGAGAAGGGAGGAGCAGCGGCTCGCGCAGCAATCGACCGGCAGCGGGAAATCGCCAGCCTTGCTGTTCGAGTGCAAGACGAGCTGGAAAATCTCGAGAAACAGGTGGCCGTCACAGAGTCCTCGGTGTTGCGCAAGCAGCGGGACTGGAATCGAATCAGCTATTTGGTCTTCCTTCTTGGGACCGTGGTGCTGGTGGTTGTTCTAGTGCGTCTTTATAAGGCGGCAGTGACGTATCTCCACAGCCGCGACGCGCTGCAGGATGAACTGCACAGGCTGAACCTCTCCCTGGAGTCGGAGGTGGAGCAGCGAACAGGCGATCTAAGATTGGCGAACGAAGAACTGCAGCAGTTTGCCTACGTCGCCAGCCACGATCTGCAGGAGCCGTTGCGCACGATCACTAGTTTTACGCAGCTCTTGCAGAGTCGCTACCAGGGGAAGCTAGATGAGGATGCCGACGAGTTCATCGGCTTTATTGTGGCGGCCTCGCGCAGGATGACTGATTTGATCAATGGCCTCTTGGCCCTGGCCCGGCTTCGAAAAACCGGCCAGCCTACCGCTCCGGTCGCTTTCGATGACTTGCTGAATGAAGTCGAGTCAAATCTGGCGGCATCGATTCAAGCGAGTGAAGCCGTGATCTCCCATAACCATTTGCCTTCCCTGGTAGTCGATAAGGTGCAAATCTTGCAGCTTATACAGAACCTTATCTCTAATGCTATGAAGTACCGGAAGCTGGACGTGGCCCCCCATATTCATGTGTCCGCTGCGCGCGAAAGTACTCACTGGATCTTCAGCGTACAAGATAACGGTCGCGGCTTCGACCAACAATTTTCTGACCGCATTTTCGGTATGTTTCAACGCATAAATGGCACCCGGGCGGTGGAAGGGACTGGGATCGGACTTACTATCGCCAGGAAGATTACCGAGCGCCACGGAGGACGAATCTGGGCGGAATCAGAGGAAGGCCGAGGTTCTACTTTCTACTTCAGCCTTCCCATAAGCCTGGAGGTGATCCGGATTGAGACCGGCCTCCCAGCCTCCAATCAGGTTGCAATACAGGGTAAGTAAGCTAGCGATTTCCCTCATTGCCGGAGTCCACATGGGTATTCAGAAGTACTGTCGGAACGACCGACATCCCCGGAACCAGGCGGTGATCCCGGTTCTGGCCCGGCTCAAATACGATTTTCACCGGAACTCGTTGAACAACCTTGACGTAGTTTCCGGTAGCGTTTTGCGGCGGCAGCAGGCTGAATACCGCGCCTGAGGCAGCTGCGATGCTGTCGATGTGCCCCATATAATCGCGGGAACTTCCGTAGGTGTCGACCTCGATTTCAACTTTCTGCCCACGACGCATCTCTTTTAATTGGGTTTCTTTGAAGTTGGCCGTTACCCAGATCTCATCGAGCGGGACCAGAGCCATTAGCTGCTGGCCGGCAGCTATTTGCATGCCAGGTTCGGCGCTTTTGCGGCTGACAGTTCCGCTTATAGGCGCCTTAAGCAGCGTGTATTCCAAGTTCAAGCTCGCTTGATCGACCGCAGCTTTCTGTTGGTCACCAGCTGCTTGAGATTGTTTATAACGAGCTTGCGAAACCTCGATTTGCCGGGGCTTGCTCTCCTCGTTCTGACGCCGCTGCACTACTGCCGATTCTAAGCTCGCCTTTGATTCGTCCACTTGCGCGATGCTCTGATCAAGTGTGTGCTGGGATTGTAAGACGTCGGCCTGGGCTGCACCAACCTGTGCTGCGTTCGCATCGGCGGTGGCGACCGCACCATCGTACTCCTGCTTTGAAATTTCATCTTTCGCCACCAGGATTCTCAGCCGTTCGAGATCCTTCTGCGACCGGACGAAATTAGCTTGCGCCTGGGTGAGCGCCGATCTACTGGCGGATAAGCGGGCGCGTGCGGCGTTTACTCCCTGGATCGCTCCCTCAACCGCCGCCTTGGCCGATCGCTCTTGGGTAGTAGCGACGCTGACAGAACTACGAGTATTGATGTTAGTAATCGGCACATTTGCTTTCGATTGAAGAGAGGTTGCAAGTGTGCTGGCTAACTGAGCCTGAGCCTGGTTCAGAGCCACCCTGTAGTCTGCTGGATCGAGTTTCACCAGTGACTCGCCTACCTTTACATGCTGGTTGTCATTCACCAGGACTTCCTGGATGTTGCCGCTGATACGGGCGCTAATCGGGATAACGTGACCGTCGATCTGAGCGTCATCGGTCGATTCTCGAACTGAATAGTAGAAGTAGATAGGAATGGATACGAGAACAGCAACGACCGCAACTGCAATGGCGATGAAGCGGATGGTGCGCTTGCGCCGAGGGTCCATGCCTTTGCTTTTTTCTTCTTTCTTGCCGCCATCTTTGTCTTTGTTGGAATCTTGGTCCTGCTCCCTGCCATTCTCTTGATCGTTTTGCTGGTCCTGCTTTTGCTCGTCTGCCATGATTTATATTCTTCTATATTGTCTTTCGGAGTGCCCGTGCAATGCCGGATAAAGTTTAGAGAGGAGAAGCGGTTGCAGCAGAACTCCAGCCTGAGCCACGTAGCGAATGACTTCGCAGACTTTGCCGGAATTTTGTTAAGCCGGCCCTCAATCGATCCTTCTCGTAGGTTGTCAGGCCGGAGAGTAACCTCTCGACATTGGCCAGATGAACAGGCGTAAAGCGGTTGAGAAGATCTTCTGCCTGGGCAGTGATCCTAGCGTACCGGACACGCCGATCCTCATCTGAAGTCTCCCGGGTGACGTAACCCTTCTGCTCCAGGTGGTTAGTAAGTCCGGTGATGTTAGCTCGGCTAACTACAAGTAATTCTCCCAGCGCGTGAAGTTGCATGCCTCCGGCCGGGCCATGCCGCAACAGCATAAGGACGTTAAAGCTGGATTTCGAAAGACCGAACTCACTCATAGAACGGGAGAGGATTTGGCTAGTTATGTCGCAAGTAAGAGTAAGCTCTACCACTAAACGAACGGCGCTCTCATCGAACGGCTTGTACCGGGTTACGCAGGCCCCAAAGTGCCGATTGTAGAAATCCTCTTGCCGGTCAGCTGTCATCGTAGATTGGATTCCAGGAAAATGGTAAAGTTCCTAAGTATTTTGCAGCAGAAAATCAACGTGGCAGCATCTTCTTGAGTAAAGATATGAATATGCGCATGGCCTTCTCATCCCTCGTTCTGTGTCTTGCTCTGTCAAGCCTATCCCCGGCCGCCGAGATCCAAGGGGTACTTGCAGATTGGAAGTGCACGAAGAAGATGGTGCGCGATGGACGCGCACAGGTTCTGAAGCAAGACAGCAGCTGCTCCCTTGTTCCGAATTCCGCACGCAAGGAGTACGGTCTAATCACCGATGGTAAGAAGTTTTACCACTTCGATAAAGAAGGAAACCGGAGAGCGAAGATGCTGTTGAATGACAGCCACGACAAGGACAATTTGCGGGTCATGACAGAGGGAGATCTCAAGGGAAATTTGATCAAGGTCAAAACCATGACCATTCTGTAATGCATTTTTCCGGCTCGCCTAAGTCGTGGGATCACCATGGATCTCCACGGGGCGATCTATTTTCACTTCCTTTGGCTCAGGCAGCTTGCGTGTCCAGTTTGCCCACCCCCAGAAGAGCGCAGTAGAAGAACTCAGCAGGCCCGATGCAACTCCGATAGCTCGGACACCGAAGTATTGCGAGGCGATGCCCGCGCCCAACATTGACAGCATCATGGTCGACCAGTTCATGGTTTCGATGGTGGAGAATACGCGACCTCGGTAACGATTATCGACATGGGTGAGGAGCTTCGACCAGTTTAGAACGGAGCTAACCGCCACTGCCGCCCGAGACAAGCCCATGAAAAAAAGCGCCCAGCCCCAACTCTGCATCTGGCTGAAGATTACATATGCGCCGCCGTGCAGCAAAAAGCAAAAGAAGACCGTACGCTTGTAAGCTTCGAACCTGATGGTCTTGCCGAGGTAGTTTCCAATTACTCCGCCGATCAGCAATCCGGCACCGGCGGTACCCCAGAGTTGACCGAGACCCTGGGCTCCGCGATTGAAAACGATCTCACTGAAGAGCGTGAAGAGCACCTGAGCCGCGCCTCCGCCGCTCGCCCACCCGACTCCGATGAGCCCGATACCTAGAATGAGCGGGCTGCCAATCATGTAGCCGAGGCCTTCGCGGTATTCATGCCAGGGACGGGCTACTTTGGTCTCGTTGAGATTCGGATCGGTGACCTTTCTTCCCCGGTAATGGCCGAGCGGGGACCTGAGCTGGAAGATGCAAAGCGCAGAAAAGAAAAATGAAAGGGAGTTGAAAACGAACGCCAGTTCGTAGCCGAAGCGAGCCGCGGTGGTTCCTCCGAAGTAAGCGCCTACAGACAAGGTAAGCCATCCCGTGGTCTGGGTCAGGGAGTTTGCCGTGTGCAGTTCAGTTTCGGTCGCGATGGCAGGAAGAATCGCCGACCGCCCGCTGGTGAAGAAGGGAGACGCAGCCATAAGCGCCGCACTAAGGACATAGAGCAGCCAAATCTGCCGGTACGCAATGGCCCCGATGAAGCCGAGGGCAACGAATCCGCGCACAAGATCACTGGCTATCATGATTTTGCGGCGATCGAAACGGTCGAGAAGAACGCCCGCGAACGGCCCGATGAGCACCACCGGAATGGCGCGAGACAGCATCACGGCGGCAATCACCCGTCCGCTATGCGTTTTGTCGATCGCAAGGCTGAGGACCGCGACGTTGTTGAAGTGATCTCCCACTTCGCTGACGATCTGGCCGAACCAGGCAAATCGATAGTTCCGGTTGTTCCGGAGGAGTGAGCTGAAACTCGCCATTAGGCTGGTCGCCGGAGCAGGTGAGAAAGGGTAATACTCTGTCCCAAATGACGCTGGGTGTGCTCGGCAAGATGAACCAGCAAGCCGAGCGTGGTGGTGGGCAGGCGCTGACGCCCGGCAAAGCGCTGCTCGAATAGGGTTGAAGCTTCGAGTGTCAGCAATCGCTGTTCACTCTTAGAAAGCTGAATGCCGGCCAAGTCCAGCAGTTCCGCTGCATTTTCCAGGCCTGCCGATTCGGCGGCAAGCGAAGATAATTGTTCGCCAGTGAGCTCTCCCCCGAATAAGTAGGTTGTGAGCCGGTCAACGCTGCCCGCTAAATGCTTCAGATGAAAGCCAAGTGAACCGCCGGGCATTGGCTTCCAGATCTGCTCCGGCTGCAGACCGGCCACGTGACGCCGAAGATCTTCGCGAACTTGCTGGAACGAAAAGAATACCGGCATAACAGCCGGAGGAACGTCCGCCAGCGGTCCGCGCAGCCATGGTTCCGGCAGTGGTTGTTTTGACAACGGTAGATCTGCTAGCGAGGAAGGCTCCACGTCACCGCATGTTTCCGGTATGTCCCAGTGAGTAACGTCCAGGCTGAGGATAAACGCACAAGCCGTGCGGCCCATTGCCTACCTTGATGCGAGCGCGTAGGGTGCCGTTGGACGTATCGAACACATATACTTCCCTGTTGTAGCGGCCAGAAAGCCAGAGCGATTTTCCGTCGCTAGAAACGCCACCCATGTCGGGGCTTCCTCCGCCGGGAATGATCCACTTCGCCGACAGTTTGTGCGTGCTTAGGTCCAGGAGAGAAACGGATCCTTCGCCGCGATTAGAGATGTAGAGAACCTTGGCATCGCGGCTGAAATATAGGCCGTGCGCGCCTTTCCCGGTGGGGAGAAAGGAGATCTGCTTAAAAGTATTTCCATCAATGATGTGTATGCCATGGGCATCCATATTCGCGACGTAGAAGACCTTTCCATCAGGCGAGATGCGGCAGTCTTGCGGCATGCCTCGCGGCTCCAGTTTCAAATGCCCTGTTACTTTTTGCGCGGCGACATCGACCTTGATCATCTCGCTCGAAAACTCGCATGTCGCCAGCATGTAGCGGCCATCGGGCGAAAAATCAGCGTGGTTCACGCCATCGCAATTCACGGCCACCCGGTTGACCACTTGCATAGTTTTCGCATCCAGGAAATCGATACGCCGTTCGCGCTCGGCCATTACTATCGCGTACTTGCCGTCGGGAGTGTAATACATGTTGTATGGGTCATCTACATGTATGGTCCGTCCCTGCTTTCCGGTTGCGGGATCGATGGCCGTTAGTTGATCTCCCAAGTCTTGCGCTACCCAAAGCGTCTTCAGATCGTAGGACGGAACTACGTGCTGCGGTTCCAGAAGCCTTCCTTTCCTGTGTCTCGGAAGGGCGAAATGCCCGATGATCTTGTATGTCGCCGGGTCGATGATATCCACAGAATCGCTCTTGGAATTCGGCACGTATACGCGGGCGGGAAAATCCCGCGCACTTGGACTGATCATGCCGGCGGACGCAGCTGAATATAGGTTGGCAGGATCCCGAACCGGCGGCATTCCAGGAAGTAAATTGAGTTGCGTCTGGGCACCGGCGGCGTGGACGACGGTGGTGAAATCTCCGGCCAATGGCATAACAAGCATGGCTGAAGTGACACTAAATACGGAAAGACCGGCTGTGAAGGCGGCCTTATAAAACAGTTTCATAGCTGTTTGACAGGGCTAATTCGTCAGGTTAGCATTCCAACGCCCAGGATTTTCAGTACAATTCAAGGTAGAAATGTTGCAGACACGCGAAGACGAATCCGAGATCGTACTGGGCAATAAACAGCTTGCCGGCATCTTTCTCATAGTGGCGGTGTTGCTTGGCATTGCTTTTACCGCCGGTTATGTGGTGCGTGGAAAGACCAACGTTAAGAACAATCTTTCGACCGACACAGAAAACCCGCCGCCACTAGTGCGACCGGCAGATAGCGAAGAAAGTGCTGTCGATCGTACCCATAGGGCCGGGCAAACGCACACGGTTGGCTCCGATGAGAATCCGCTGGGACGACCGCAGTCTGGCGCGAAGGGGCAGGAGAAAATATCGGCTAGTATCGCTCCGTTGGGGTTGGGAGAACGGAGAAAAGGCGGTGCTTCCGATGCTGATGAGACGGCTACAAAAAGCAGAGCCCCAAACCGCAAGATCCAGGCAAGTTCGGAGGAGGCGTCTGCCGACTATAGCCCCCACAGAGGGTCCCGATACCTTCAGGTTGCTGCCGTAAGCAAGGATGAGGCGGAGACGCTGGCGGATGTTTTACACCGGAAAGGCTTTCGAGCTCACGCGGTGGCCAAGCCTGGAAGCACCAAGATCTACCGAGTGATTATTGGTCCGGTCCATGACGCGGGCGACCTGTCGGCTACCCGCGACTCGTTGAGAAAAACCGGTTTCCGGGAAGTCATCGTACAGACCTACTGATTCCGGTCAGTGTTACGCCATTTAACATAAACCAGCTCGGCGGCCCCTTGGGCAGCTTCCGTGCTTACATCTTCGTTGAAAGAATGTTCCAAGCCGTCCACTTCGGTTACATAGTCCGTCAGAATATCGGTCGCCAACTCATTGATAGTCCGTCTGCTGCGGGCAGCAATATCTTGCAGCCTCTGCTCTAATTCAGAGTTCAGCTTAATCATGTTGTTTACCACTCCTTTTCCTCTCCGGTCTTCATTACAATGACCTGAATTCCATCCTTTTTGACCCTCTCCGACAATTGATCGGGTGTTCCTGTGAGGGCAGGGAAGGTTCCATAGTGCATAGGAATCACTTGCTTTACTTTCAACAGACGCGAAGCGTGCGCCGCTTCGTGCGGATCCATCGTGAAGTGGCCACCGATAGGTAAAATCGCGAGTTCCGGATTGTAGATTTCAGCTATCAAGGCCATATCGCCGAAGACACAGGTGTCGCCGGCAAAGTAGATGGTGGGCGCTTCTTCGGAGCGGATAATGAAGCCCGCCGGTTCGCCTGCATAAAGCATATTGTCTCCGTCTTTGTAAGACGAGGAGTGCGAGGCATTCACGGCCGTCACTTTTGCGAAACCGAAATCGAACGTGCCTCCCTTTCCGATTCCCTCGGTGTCCGGTACGCCTTGCTTCTCCAGAATGCCTGCCAGTTCGAAAATCGCAATTACTTTCTTAGGCGAGAACTGCTTAGCGATAGGCAGCACGCTGCCGGTGTGATCGGAATGCCCATGCGAAATAGCAATTCCATCGACGCGGCGCAGCTTGAAATCTTTCGGGAACGCCGGATTGCTTTCCATCCAGGGATCCAGCAGCAGCACTTCGCCGCCCGGATACTCAAGGGCAAAGGTGGAGTGTCCCAGCCAGGTAATCTTCATTCCATTTATTTAGATGCAGTCGATGCGCGGGCAGGTACATCGATGCCGTCGCCCACCTTCGCTATTCCGGGAATGGAAACAGGCATTCGTCCGCCTATCGGCATTTTGCCCAGGATGGCGCGGGCAGCTGCGATTTCAGAAGTCTGCGTGGTGCTGAAGGTAGCGGCGTAGGCGGGAACGTCTTTAAAATTGCGCAACAGATAAGGATTGCCGAAAGAGACGAGTGCGACCGGCACAGGGCCATGGACTAATCCGTCTAGAAACTTATTCAGTCCGCCCTCCAGCGCGACGCTGCCGCGGCTGGCTGCGACGGTAACAAAGGCAGCAGCGTAGATCTGGCTGCATCCTTTTGTATCCTCGACAACTGCGCTCAGCACCTTACCTGGAGCGGCCGGCGTGACGACATACACGTTCAAGTTCTTGACGGATCGCCGGAGCTCTACGGAAAGCGCCTCTCCGCGCTGCGTGAAAAGACTCTCGCCCAAGACGACCAGGCACGCGTTCCTGGAATTCTTAATGGGGAACAGATGTCTCTCGTCCTTCACCAGGGTTAAGGCGTGGTCGGCGACTGTTTGAGCTAGCGCGTCGCCGCCAGTGCTGGATAGTTCATCGCTAAGCCGATCGACGTCGACCGTGCGCTTGGCCATTAAGCCAACTCGCAACTTTGCTGCAAGCACCTTGGTCACGCTTCGGTCGATGCGCTCGCGCGATATGCGGCCGCTTGCCACTGCGCCCATAAGAGCCTTAATGCAAGCGGCTGGATCTGGCGGCATGAGAAGGACGTCCGCGCCCGCTTCCACCGCCAGCACCGCGGCTTCGCCTGACGAATACCGGGAAGTAATGCCGCGCATCTCGAGTGCGTCCGTCACAACCAATCCCTTGAATCCGAGTTCGTCTTGCAGCAGCCCGGTGAGAACCTTGCGTGAAACAGTTGCGGGGCGGCCGTCGCTCTCGATCGCTGGAACCGCCAGATGCCCGGTCATGATGCTGTCGACGCCACTCTTTATGGCTGCCCGGAATGGAACAAGTTCAACCGAATTTAGACGGTCGCGGGACACGTTGACTTTCGGAACCCGTAAATGACTGTCTTCCGAGGTGTCTCCATGGCCGGGAAAGTGCTTGGCGGTAACCAGAACATAGCGGCCGATAGTCGAGTGCGCGCCTTCAATAAAGGCTTGCACGCCAGCGGCAACGGCAGCCGGATCTTCTCCGAACGATCGGGTGTTGATGATCGGATTGCTGGGGTTGTTGTTGACATCTGCGTCCGGCGCGAATACCCAGTTCACACCGAGATCCCGCGCCTCCCTTGCCGTGGCTGCTCCTAAAGCTTTTACGTACGCGAGATTGTGAGCGGCTCCGAAGGCCATCAGGTAAGGGAAGTCCGCCGTACCCGCGACACGCATCGATGCCCCGCGTTCAAAGTCAGATCCCACTAGCAGGGGGGTCTTCGCAATTGCTTGTAAATGATTGATAAACGCAACCATTTCGAAGGGCTGCGCGCGGATAACGCTGCCGTTGCGGATATGTCCCGCTACTATAAAGCCGCCAACGTGGTCTTCCTGAATCCAATGGAGAAAGCGCCGGTATTCGGGGTCGCTTTGCGGAGGATAATCGCCGTAGCCCCGGACAATGATTAGCTGCGCGATGCGGTCGTGAAGGGAGAGGCCGGAGGTGGTGGAAGGGGATTCTCCCGTTTGCGTTATTCCAGCGGAAACCTGAAGGGGCGGAAAACCGATTACTGACAGGCCTAACACCAGAGCGGCGGCTGAGATTCTTGAGGAAAAGGACACTCCCCTCAATATAAGGTCAGGTCGAACCGAAGCCTGGCCATCCCGACGGAATGTGTGTGGCGCTCGCTTCTACCAGTCGATTTTGTCTGGGAAAAACTCCGCGACTAGATCCTGGTAGTACGGCATGATTTCCTTCAGGTTTGGGCGCTCTCTGCCCTTGGAGTAGAGATCGTAAGGATTGAACTTGTGAACCCAATCGAACATAGCGGTATCGTGATCATTCATCAGGTGGGTATAAGCATTGTGCCTGTGAGCCGGGTAGAACGAGTGATACCGGAGCATGTATTGGGCTGGCTCGGGAAGATAGTTGCGAGTCGCCTGGAAGATGTATTCGTCGTGGCCCCAAGATAAATGAACTTTGTCGAGGCCGCAGTTGGGCCGGTAAATTCCGTATTTGGATTGATATTCAGGGACGTCCTTATCGGGATTTGCGTCGAAGAATTCCGGAAATACGATTTGTTCAGACCAGGCACAGCCCACTGGGAATGTATCTCCCACCACGGCCCATTGCGGTTCACCATAAAGGCAAAGCACCTTGCCGAGGTCGTGGATCAAGCCGGTGAGTACGAACCAGCGAGGATGGCCGTCTTTGCGGATGGCTTCCGCAGTCTGCAAGAGATGCTCGATTTGGGTGAGATCGGTATCGGGATCGCTGTCGTCCACCAGTTGATTCAGGTATTCGGCCATCTCCCAGATGCTTTTTGTGCCGCGGGTCAGGCCACAGTATTCATTCTTCTTGTTCAGAACGAACTCGAGCGTCTGATGCTTGTGATTCTGACGGTAGAACTCGGTAACGGTGGGGTTCGCATCGGCTTTGTAGTTGCGAAACTCCTCCTCCGTCTTTCCTTCCTGGTAGCGGACGGCCACGAAATCATCCCATTCGTCAAGCTGTTTCAACGGTTGCGATTCCAGAACTGCAGACATAAAATCCTCTCCTCTCTTAAGTATCTTCGGAAATGCACACGTGTGCAAGAGCCTTTTCCCTCAGATTGCTCCTAAATTCCCTAAGCCGCCGTTGGGTGGCCGCGCCCCTTTTGCGGATGCGAGATCTTGCATTCCGAGCGGAACCTTGTGGGAAGTCTGCTCGACAATGGAAGGACAGCATGCAGGAATACGATGTTGCGCTGAAACAACTGCTAAGAGCTTCGGCCGATTCGGTGCTCCGTCAGGTGGGCGGGAATGTACGGGTGAAGCGATGGCTGGAAGTTGAGTTTCAGAAGGTGGAAACACCGCGGGCGGACCTGCTGGGGGCGACAGCGGAAGGCGATCTGATTCATATTGAGCTGCAAAGCTCCAATGCTTCGGATATGGCGGTGCGCATGGCGGAATGTTCCATAGCGATCCTGAGGAAATTCAGAAAGATTCCCAAGCAGATCGTCCTGTACGCCGGCCAGCGGAAGTTGCGCATGAAGTCTGGTTTCAGCGGTCCGGATCCGGCAAATCCAGATTTATCATTCCGGTATGCGATGGTCGATTTCCGCAACCTGGAGAGCGAGCCGCTGTTGGCCAGTCAGCACATTGAAGACAATCTGTTGGCGATCTTGGCGCGACTGCAGGATCAAGCGGCCACGGTGCGGCAGATTTTGATGCGTATCGCTACGCTACAAGAAGCGGAAAGGCGGGTGGCACTCGCTCAATTTCTGATAATCTCAGGTTTAAGGCGACTGGGAAAGACCATACAGGAGGAAGTGCAAAGTATGCCGATTCTAAACGATATTCTCGATCACGATTTGCTGGGTCCAGCCATCTTACAGGGCCGGGAAGAAGGTCTCCAGAAAGGCCGCCAAGAAGGCCGCCAGGAAGGACGGCATGAGATGGTTCTGCATCTGATCGAAAAGCGCTTTGGGCCAGTTCCCGCCCGGATCGATGCTCGTCTCCGAAAACTTCCCGCTGCCGAACTGGACGATATTGCCGTGCGTTTATTCCAGGTCACAAGCATCGAGAAGATCTTTTCACGGCAGAGTTAAAGGCGTCTTAGGGGGCCACGAGTAACCTGTTCCGGTTCGAGCAAACGGAAACCTAAGACCGTAGCAGTGCTGTGGAACCCCGAACGATCAGTTCGCCCGGTATCGACACCGTCTTATCCGTAAGCATGCCATCCATCTTCGACAGGAGCATGCGCATAGCTAGAGCCCCCATTTCGTATCGCGGTTGGCGCACTGTGGTCAAACCGGGGCGTGAAAGACTCGCAAACACAATATCGTCAAAGCCTACAACGCTGAGTTCTTCGGGAACTTTTAATCCGCAGCGGCAAGCTTCCGCCATCAGCCCAAGAGCCGTCATATCGTTGTAGCAGAAAACAGCGGTCGGCCTGATTTTCAGACCAGCAATCGCACAGCCGGCCGCGACACCTCCATCTATTCCTCCGTCCCCTTCCAAGAAGACTAAGTCTTCCGGCTCGGCGCCTGATTCCTCAAGCGCCCACTTGCAGCCCTCAAACCGGTCTTTTTCAGACTGAAATCCGGTCCGGTCGCTGATGTAAGCGATTCGCCTGTGGCCGAGTTCGAGGAGATGCCGGGTCGCCAGAAGACCGCCGCTGATGTTATCGAAGGCGACCGTGTGAACCTCGGCCTTGCCGCCCTGGTTGTTAATCAACACCATCGGCACTTTCAACTCTTTAAGAACCGGCAGATAAAGCGCGCCCACTCGCGAAGAGGCAACCAGGATGCCGTCGACCCGCCGTTCTTGAAAGCTGCGTACCACCGCCAATTCCCGGTCGGCCTTGCCCTTTGACATCGACAGAATTACCGAATAGCCTCGTTCGTTGGCGATCTGCTCGATGCCGTCTAAAATGTCGCCGTTGAAAGGGTCGGCAATCGACGTGACTACAACCCCGATTGCCTGAGTTTTCCGGGTAACCAGGCTTCGGCCGATCGCACTCGCGGTGTAGCCTTGCTCCTTGGCAAGTTGCTGAATCCGTTCAGCCGTGCGGCCGGGAATCAGTGGACTATTGCGAAGCGCGCGCGAGACGGTTGAGTGCGACACCCCGGCCAAGCGGGCAATGTCCTTGATCGAGACTGGCATTTACGATTGGTCCAGCCGCACCCCTATTGCTACTTGGCTTGGCTCAGCTTCTTAAAATATCCTGCCACGGCATCGCGAAACTGCGCCGGCGCCTGTTCATTCGCAGGCGTCCGGGTGCCGGAAGCTGTGTCGCGGCCAGGAAGTTTTTCTTCTCCTGCGGCATTAGGAGCATTAATCGCCACTTCGACATCGCGTAGCGCACGTCCAAACTGTTGCAGCCCGTTGGTGACAGCGTCTTCGCTGCCCACATTACGGTCGCCGAAACCCTGCCTCATCCACTCCGCGTTTTTCTGCAAACGCAAAGCCAGTTCCTTACCCTCCGCATCGGATAAAGCTCGCAGCATCTTGGCCGAAGCTTCCGGGCGGGCCCCGGACATCGCCTGCGCCTGCTGCTGCACCTGCCGCTGCAAGCTTTCTATCTCCGCAGCCAGCTTTTCTTTGTTGCCGGCGAGCTCCTTTTCGGTAGCGGTGGGCTGACGGCCGGGCCGCGAGTAATACATGCCCATCCCATAACGACGCCGGAAACGCATATTAGGGTCGTTCATCTCCTGCATCGCAGTTCCGTCGTCGCCTCCACTTTGCTCACCTGGCATGCGGGCATAGCGGCGCAGACGATCGCTGCTGCTCTCGCCATACATCTGCTTCATCGTCTTAGCTATTTCCTGTTGCGCGGACGCAATTTGCTCAGCTTTGCCAGCCAGGTCGGACATTGTGCCTCCAGCTTGCTTCTGGAGCGCCTCGGCCATTAATTGCTGTGCCTGGCGCAGATGATCGGCCGCTCGAGAGCCAGCGCCCTTGTCGTGGTTGCTAACAGAGTTGCGCATTTCTTCTTCCGCGCGGTCCAGGGCCCGAGTGGCTTCTCTCAAAGCCCGTTGCATCCCGGCGGCAGCAGCCCGCGCCTCACTGCTCTGTTCACGGCTGCCTGGGCGAGAGGAAGCGGTTTGCTGCGATCCGGATTGACGTTCCCCCGCCTGGTTGGATTGTGACTGGCTCGATCCACTCCGATTCGAGCCCATGCGCTGTCCGCCAGACTGCTGAGCCCCGGATTGCGAAGAACCAGATTGTTCGGACCCGGATGGCTGCCCTGATTGTTGCGAACCGGCCTGAGCCGTCTGCTGCCCTGGTTGGCCCTGCTCGCCCGGTTTTCCCTCTTGGCCTTGCTGCCCCTCCTGGTCCTGCTGCTGTTCGGAACCGCTTTGCGAATTCTTCGCCATCTCTTGCAGTTGCCGCTTTAGTTCTTCCGCTTCCCGGCGCAACTGCTCTTCCTGCCAACGCTGTTCGAAGGCCTGCGACTTCATATTTTGCGCGGCGAGTTCCTGCTGTCTTCGCGCCAGCGCCTCGAGCCTCTGCCGGGCCTCATCTAAAGCTTTCTGGTTGTCCGCTGCTCCCGGAGGAGGTGCGGATTTCCCGGTCTCATACTGATTTTTGGAGGTGTCGAGCTCCAGGTCGAACATCCGCGCCAAGTCTCGCCCAGCGTTGCTGTTCGCTCCGCCCCCGCCCCCGCCTTTGGACATTGAAAGCTGTATATCGCGGAACAGCGCTTCGGCATGCAAAAGGGAAGTGAGCGCCTTCTGTTCGGGAGCAAGCGCATCGTCCCATTTAGCGGGCTTTAGCTGCTTCACTGCGTCTCCCATCTCGCCGGACGCCTGGTTCAGAAGCTTCGCAAACTCCTCGAACATCTTGCCGGATGAGCCCAGTTCCCGGCTCTGCATGCGGGCCGCCAGCGTCGTGGCCTGCTCGCCCAATTTAGCCTGCTCTTCCGAAAGGAACTTAGCATCCTCAGACCGGGCCGCTCCAGTTTTGCCGCCCTTGAGCTGATTGAACGTCGCGGCAATGATCTGCTTCTGGCGCTGTGAAATATCGCTAGACTCGTTTCCACTTCCGCCGCCGCCCATGCCGCCGGACTGCTGCGACTGCGAAAATTTATAGTCGAACGCATCAGCCTGAGCAAAAAGGATTTCGCTGCGAGCCGTCGTGTGTGCGTCGCGCGCCACCGCATAAAGGCTGACCATATCTCCAGGAACGGCCTTCAGATCTTCAAATGAAATGCTGGTCTTTGCTTCGGCATCCTTTGTTCCCTTTGCCTTCAAAAGAGAGTATGTCCGCTCCGGCCCGCCATTCACGGCGTAATGCAGTTCCAGGGCGCCCACACCATAGTCGTCAGCGGCGGACACCGTGACGGGCATCTCTTCTATCGGACTGACGTGCGGATCGTGGCCGGGACGCGAGATCTTTACTGTCGGCGGCTCATCTTTCCGAGCTTCGATAAAGTAGTCTTCGCTGATGCGAATCGTCTCGCCGTCGTCGATGGCAGCAACATAATACGAGCCATCCTTCTGGACTGAAATTTCCGCCGACTGCCAGTTCCCGTTCTCACGCACTAGCGGGACATTCGTCGTATTGTCGACGACCAGAACGCCATGTTCCAGAGGTTTGTCAGTTTCCACCTGAACGCGGGCCCTAGTGCCGGCTACCGCCCGGATATCGCCGGCCGGGTCGAGCGTTACGTTCTGAAGCCCGAGTTCGCTCGGGAACTGGAGAGCTACGCGAATCCGTTTCACTCCCGCGAGATCCTTCACTCGAATATGAAAATGCCTGCTCTGGGAATGTGCGGCCTCGACGTAATACTCCACCGGTTCGCTGACGCTCGCAAAAACAAAACGGTAAGCGTTTCCGCCGCCGTTCGCCTCCATAGGCGCAGCATCCCATTTGGAAGCTTTTCCATAACGAGCATGAAGCACCACATTACGGGCCGAAAATCCCTTCAGCTGCGCTGTCACAGCCTGATCGGAGCGGCGTCGAATCGTCCTATCACCAGGCTGGACGTTGATTGCGTAGAGCGGCCGCTTACCAAGATCGGCTTTGCCTGTCCACAGCAGCGCCGCGCCATATCCCCAGTAACCCGGACCGGCTGCTATGATCCAGATCAGCAGGGCGGCCGCGACGGCGAAAGCACCGGCGAAACCAAATAGCACGCGGCTCGAACGAATGCCTTCCGGAGCATTCCTTTGCGCTATGGCCAGCGTATCCTCAGCCAGCAGTTCCATCCAAGCGGAGTTGCCGGCGTTGCGTTCACGTTCGCTGATAGTGAGCAGGCGCTCTTTGAATTCCGGAGCGCGATCTTCCACTTCCCGGGTGACCTGCTGCCGGTTTAAACCCAGTAATGGTTTCAGCAGCGCTATGGCGAGCACCACCGCGACCGCGGCATAGAGCACGATCCGCAGCGGCAGAACGACGCCGCCTGCAAACTCGAATCGATTTCCGATATAGACGAAAAGAAGCGTCAGCAGCAGCGCGCAAGCCGCCGTCACCGCCAGCCCGCGCGACGCGGCGAAGAATCGCAGGCGCCACGTCAGGCCTCGCAAATAGCCTTGTAACTGCTCTAAAGCTGTCATACAGTCCGCTGTCCCTCCTGTGAATATCGGCGCGCCACAAACGACTCGACTAACGCCGCCACTATCGCCAGAATCAAAATGTAACGCCAGAAGCTCCAGCGCCTGGTCTCGGTCTTGCTCGACTCCCGCTGCGGCGCAGCGGATGTATTTCCAGTATTGCGCCAAAGTTCGAGAGTGTCTTCAGGAACCGTACGCAAGTCGGATTCACGGCGGTCGGCATGCGCCGCTACCAGCAGCCGCCTGCCATCGGCGCGCACTATATCGTAAAAACCTTCCCGATCTGCCTCAAAACTGGTGTTCCCTTTGGATTGAGCAAGCGAGAGTTCGTGCTTCCCGTCCGGTCCGGTGACATCAGCGCCGCTCTTGCCGCCCTGTATACGGCGCAAAGTAATAACGGAACCGGCAGGATAGCTGGCCGCGATGGCGTCTCCGCCGCTGAGATAGCGCCCGGTCTGGGCGACGAACGGCAGGTAGGCTGCATGCAGCGGAAAATCACTGCTGGTGTTGTCGAGAGAAGCGGCGAATTGCAAGATCCGGCCTTCGCCCATCGGCTCTTCCACCAGCAGCGGCGAACGGTCCGCAAGCCGGGCGATCACCCGGTCATCTTCGCCGGGCGTCCACCGGCCGGTGTGGAAGAACTGAACGTTGTCGAAGTGGTTGCTGCCAAGTGCCGGGCTGCGCTGCGAGTCAGTGAGACTGGCGCTCTGTGCCTGCTTAACTCCAGTAACGGTCAGTTTGGAGAGAGGAATACGTCCGGCCCGGACCGTATCGGGCCCGATGGCAACTAGCGCTGCTTTGCCGCCCATTACGAACGAACAAATCTTCTGTTCTATGTCCTTGTCGAGCGAACCCAGATCGTTCAGCACCACGAACGCATATCGGGAGAGATCCTTGCCTTCGAGCTGCTCCACCGGGAATGGCTCGACATCCAGGCCGGTATCACTTGCAGAAGACAAGGCCGCTTTGTAATAAAACGCCTGCCTCGGACGGCCGTGCGAATAGAGAAATAGGATGTGCAGGGGCTCCGAACGCTCGACCGAAAAAACGAAGCGATTGTCGGGCGTCAGAGCGTCGGCCGGATCGATGCGCACTTCGCCGCGATGTTCTCCAAATGGAACGTTGAAGCCCCGGAACTCCACTTCCGCATGGCCCGCGGCCGGAACTGGCAGTTCCTTCTCATCAATAGCCTTTCCATCCAGCAACAATTGAACGCGCGGTTTGGCCGCAGGAGTCTCCCATCCGGCCACCGTCGCCGTCAATTGAGTTTTCGTTACGTCGTATACACGCGGAGATGTCACCACTGTTTCGACAGTCCAATTCGGTCCCGGCTTCCCAATCTGGTGCGTCCGCAGGATGGCAGTTTCCCCCAGCGCCAGGGCATGGAAATCTTGCGGCATGGAAGTTTGCTGCATGTCGCTGACCAGGTGGACATCGAGCGCTGTATCTTTCGACTGCGCCAGCACATGCAGAGCGCGGACCAGTTCGCCATATGAGCTCTCGAGATCGGTGGGCTGGACGGCCTCGATAGCTGCGTTCAAGGCGGCTCGATCGATCTCTAGTCCGGTCATGTTTTCCACTCGCCGGTCAAACGCCATCACTTGTGCAAGCTGGCCAACGGGGAGACCGCGAACAATTGCATGAGCCGCATTTCTGGCCTGTGCCATGCGGTCTCCACTGCGCATGCTGAACGAGCGGTCGACTGCGATCACGGCCACGCGCTTTTTGCGAAGGGAATTTTCTGTCCGGTTGACAAACGGACTCGCAAATCCGAGTGCTAGCAGGGCAAGCAGCGCGATACGGGAAGCCAGCAGCGAGAGATAACGCAACCGGCGGTGCTTCGAAGAACTCTCCACGCGGCGCTCGAAGAACATCAGCGAACTGAATGGCCGCGGCGTATGCTGGCTGCGGCGCAGCAGGTGCAGCCACACCGGAAGACCAGCCGCCAGCAGTCCGGCCAGAAACCATGGAGACAACAATCCCATTTACAGCTTGCCTTCCCGGAGGATGAAATACTCGCGCAAGGCGGCGTCTAGCGGACGATCGGTGGGCAGCAGAAAGTAGCCGATTCCGGCTGCTTGCGATTTTGTTCGCAAGCTGGCGATATGGGCATCTACCTTGGTGCGATACTCGCCGCGAGCATACTCCGGCGTGGCCTCCATTGCGTCTCCGGTCTCCATATCGAGCAGCAGCGCCGGTCCATCCAGTTTGGGCTCCAGCTCCTGGCGATCGAGCAGGTGAAACAGCGCCAGCTCGTTTCCGCGATAGCGCAGCGGAGAAACCGTGTCGACGATTGTATCGGGACTTTCAAAGAAGTCGGAAATTAAAACCGTAATGCCGCGGCGCTTCAGAAACTGCTGCAGTTCAAAAAATGGCCGGGAAAAGTCGGTGCGTTTTCCGAGAACTGCACCATCGATAGCGTGCCACAGGCGCATCAGCTGGCCCTGGCGGGACGAAGGCTGAATAAAATTCGAGATGTCGTCAGCGAAAACGATTAGACCTGTGCTGTCGCGCTGCAGATTCGCCAGATAAACCAGTGCGGAAGCCAGATACTTGGCGTAATCAAACTTGGAAAGAGAGCCGGGAGAAGCGAACCCCATGCTCCCGCTGGCGTCCAGCAAAATGTTCAGAGTCGTGTTCGTTTCGCCCCGGAAGCGCTTCAGGTAAGCCTTTTTAGTGCGCGCGTAAACATTCCAGTCGACGTGCCGCAGATCGTCGCCCGGCGTGTAAGAGCGGTACTCGGCGAATTCCTGGCTGAAGCCGAAATCGGGAGAACGATGCAAGCCGGAAATAAAACCGTCCACCACGGTGCGCGCTACCAGATCCAAACTGGAGATTTGCGCCAGCACCGCCGGGTCCAGAAATCGGTTAATGGTTTCCGTGGGCACAATTTACCCTCGGGGAGCAGGAACGGAATCGAGGAGCCTTCGCATGAGATCGTCAGTCGTCAGCCGATCGGACTCGGCATGAAAATTCAGTAGAACGCGATGCCGCAAAACCGGGATCGCTAAAGCCCGCACGTCGTCGTACGAGACGTGGAACCTGCCCTGCATCAGCGCCCGGGCTTTTGCCGCGAGAATCAGAAACTGCATAGCGCGCACGCTGCCGCCGAAGTTTACATATTTTTTGACGAAGTCCGGCGCTTCGCCGCCTTTCGGACGCGTGGCCCGCACCAGCTTGACCACATATTCAGAGACCGGCCCGGCAATCGGGGTCATGCGTACCAAGTGCTGAAACTGCTGCACCTCGTCGCGGTTCGTGATCACGTCCGGCTCCGGGCGTGCGTTGGTGGTGGTCAGGTCCACAACCTTCAGTTCGTCGCCAGGGGAAAGATATTCAAGGACCGTATTAAACAGAAAACGATCCAGCTGCGCTTCGGGCAGCGGGTAGGTGCCTTCCAGCTCAATGGGATTCTGCGTCGCCAGCACCAGAAAGGGCGGCTCTATTTTGTACTGATGGCCGCGTACCGTGCAGGAGTGCTCCTGCATGGCTTCCAGCAGCGCGGATTGCGTCTTTGGCGGCGTACGGTTGATTTCGTCAGCCAGCAGAACATTGGAAAAAATGGGGCCGGGCACAAACGTCCAGGTCCGGTGGCCCGTTCCAGGGTCTTCTTCGATGATGTCCGTGCCAGTTATGTCGGAGGGCATCAGGTCGGGCGTGAACTGAATGCGGTTAAACTTGAGGCCCAGCGCCTGCGCCACGGTACGCACCAGCAGCGTCTTGGCTGTTCCGGGAAGGCCGGTGAGCAGGCAGTGGCCCCCTACAAACAGCGAGATAAGAACATGGTCGACAACTTCTTCCTGGCCGACAATAACTTTCCGAATCTCGCGATTGATCGATTCGTAGCTGTCTGTGAAGCGGCGAAGACGTGCTTTGAGTTCGCTGGAGTCGACTTCGTTTGTGATGGCGGTGGACATTATGGGTGCTCGACTGGCTCGCTAAGATCTAGCAGAAGTTTTTGGGCTGGGCGATAGCGCGGAGCGTCTTCGAGGGCAGTCAACACTTCGTCCTTTGCCTCGGCATTGCTGCCGGTCATGTGCAGAGCGGAAGCGAGACGATAGTGCGCGTCGACGAGGTCGGCCGGCTGCAGCGACAGAACCGCTCGATACTCGCGCACCGCGCCGGTACCGTCCTTGGCCTCGAGCAGCAGATTGCCCCACTGCCGATGCATCTCTTCGTCTTCCGGATAGATGTACGACAATTCCTTTAGAGTGCGCCGCGCCTGCTCCGGTTGGTTGTGCTCGATTTCGAGGGTCGACGCTTTCTTCAGCGCTTCAACATTCGTGCCGCCGGTGTCGCGGTATTTTTCCAGGTCTTTGATCGCCGATACAGCATCCTTCGACGCAAGATGTGCGTCCGCCGAAACCTCGTAGGCACTGCCTCCGCCAACGTAGCCGGGATATACGCCGTTGGAGGCAGCAGCCTTTAGCACTGCGTCGGGTGAATTCCCTGCATCGAGAGCAGCATGGGCAGCCTTCATGCTCGCGCGCCACTCGTCGAATCGCATTACCGGGCTGGCGTTCTGCTTGTCGAGCCACGCCATAAATTCCTTATCAAAAGCCGCGGGAGTTTCGTGCAGGTTATCGTTGATCGCCTCTGCCGTAGTCTTCCGTGCAGCGAACGAGCGAATCATGCCTAACACGGCAGTATCGCCCCATCTCAGCGTAATGAAATCCAGCATCTTGCCGGCTTCGTAGTAAGAAACCAGAACTTGAGCGGGATAGTCGGGCCGGATGAAACCGCGTTCTAAATCGACAACCGGCAGCAGCTTATTCTTGCGAATAGCCTCGATAATTTGGGGCGTCAGGCGGTCGCCCCAGGCCGGCGACACAGCACCTTCATCGTGAACCGCCAGCCCTTCCGTAAACCAGCGAGGAACCAGATGATGAGTAGCTGTCACCACATAGACGTGGCTGAGTTCGTGCCACATGGTGCTGGCCCAGTTGAAGCTGCCTGGCGAACGCGCTGAAGGACTGTCCATGGCAACCACCAGGCCGAACGTAACGCCCAATAAGCCGCCCTGGCCGGGCAGGCCCAACGTGCGCACCACAAAATCTTCGTGATTGGGATACACTTCCAAACGCATCCGTCCGGGCAGCTGCATCTTGTATTTACGGCTGTATGTGGCGATCGCGCGTTCTAGTTCCGGTTGCACGTAAGACCGCAGCAGAGCAGCTTCCTTCTTATTCAGAACCAGCTCGACATTGCCGCTTGTAAAGGTCTCGTAGTCGCCGGCCCGGTCCAGCAGCCTTAGCGCATTCACCGTCTGAGCATCGCGGAAGTGGGCGTTGTAGCAGCGCTCCATTTCGGCTTTTGCTTCCTGGGGTTGGCCCAGCCGCATCAGGTTGATGCCTAACTGGGAACGAGCCGACCACAGATCGGGCGTCAGCTGCAGGGCCTTGCGATAGAGCGCAATGCCTTCCTGATAGCGCCGGTTAATAACCAGAAAATGCGCGCCGGTCTCGTATGCTTTGCCGTAAGCCGGGTTAATCTCCAGCAGACGCCGCATCCAGTCCGATTGATTGTTACCACCTAGCCAATCGAGCGACGCCATAACCGCCATGGCATCCAGGGCTTCCTTCGAAAGCGCCAGCGCTTTACCGGCTTCTTCCGCAGCTAGTTTCTCGTCGCTGTCTTCCAGAGCGAGAAAGCTTAAGAATTCGTGGGCCTCTGTATATTCCGGATCGTGGCTTAAACCCTTCTGCGCGAACTCTACCGCCTGTTTGCTGTATCCTTCGGCGGCCACTCGCGCTATGCCCAAGTAGGCCGGAGCGTAGTTGCTATCCAGCTTCAGAGCTTCATTGAAAAGCTTCGCCGCTTCCTGTGGCGTGAAGCGCTCCAGAAAGAGCTTGCCCCATTCCGTTCGGACAATCGCGGACTGAGGCTCTTCGCGGTAGGCCAACTTGAACTCGTCATTCGCAGCATCGTATTGATGCAAACCCCAGCGGCCTTCGGCGCGAAGAAAACTTGATTTATCGCTGGTAAGGCGAGTGAAGCAGGTAGCCGCGGCCTGCGATTTGCCGTGATGTTCCAATGTCAGGCAGTCCTCTAATGGACCAGCGGCGGAACTACCTGCGAATGACAGCAGAAGCAGGGCGCCGAGCAATCTCATGGATTTACCTCCAGATCGGCCCGAGCGAGATCTACTAACAATGCTGTAAGCTGCTGCTTGTAAGCGTCCGGTTTCATCGCGGATTTCCTAATCTTCAATTGCTCGACACGCGCTTCCAACTGCTGGGCCCGCAGCGTCGCCGGAGTCTTTTCCGCAGCCGCCGCGATTTGGGTCCGGCTCTGGCGAACAGCATAAAGAGACGCGACAACCGATTTGTCGGTATTGGGAGTCATCATCGAATGCTCGGTCGCGATCAGTTTTTCGGCATCGAAATAGGCTTTGGTCTTGCGGCTTGCATAGGTATACGCCTCGAGCGCGGAGACAATGCCATTCTTATCGGCGTCGGAAGCCGGTTCGCGTAAAGCCTCCACCCAGTAGCGGCCAAAAATTGTCGCATTCTTTTCATTACCGGATTTAGTGGCCGTAATCACGATACGCCCTGGCGCGGCTAACAACGGAAATGCAGCTCCGCTGGAACTGGACATGTCGACAACTAGCTGTTTCCGCGCGCCGACCTTGTTTAGAAGCGCGGCTAAGTCTTGCGCGGTAATGTCCGGGCCCGGAAGATTGAACTTATAGGTGTCGCCGTCAAAGGTGCCATGGCCGATTAGAAAGAGACTGAACGTGTCTTCGCCCTTCACTTGTCCCGCCATGCGGGACAGCGCTTCGCCTAAAGCCGCTTTGGTCGCCGATGTGCCGCTAAGCGTCATCACATGAACATCGGGTCCGGCCGCCGTAAGCTCGCCTTCCAGTTCCTTCGCCAGCCGGGTAAATTCCTTTTCATACTCTGGCAGGCCCCCCAGGCCCGCCACCGTTATGCAATAGCTTGCCGCATGCGCAGTGCATGCCAGGGAAAGCAGAAGCAGTAAGCCCTTCATACCGCCCCCCACTTGCGGCGCAGCAGCCACTCGCTTGACTTAAGCGCCAGCAAGATCATGAAGATGATGGGCATGTTCCACAAGTCTTTGAATTCCCGCGCCGTGACGCCCGCTTCGGAATAGGCGATATCGTCCGTCAACTTGCCGGCTTCCGCGGGAGTGTAGTAATGCCCTCCGGTCTGCTCGGAAAGCTGGCGAAGCAGATCACGGTTCTGTTCGCGATGGAAGTTTTCTGAAGTGCCGTCTTCACGGCGGAACGACACGACATCGCTGCCCAAAGTTTCCTGTCCGCGTGAAGCCGTGACCTCCACGGCATACGACCCGGGGACCGGGGCATTCCAATCTGCCGTATAAAGTCCAGCGGTGCCCGGATCGGGCTGCAATTGTATGGTTTCGGAACTGCCATCCGGCTTAACGATTCGCGCTTGCACTTCTGCGTCGCCGGCGATTTGAAAAGCGCGATCGCGCGTCTCAGCCCTGAGCTGAAGCTGTCCATCGTCGTGCAAATCGCCGGTCATTGAAACAGACACGGGTCCTCGCGCTCCGGTCACGGTCCAGCGCAGCAGTTGTTTCCAAAATGTTTCGTCACTTTGGTCGGAAACGGGCTGCTGCATCTGCCAGCGCCAGCTTCCGCCGGTTGCAAAAACAGCCGTGCGTCCGCGCCCGTAGTTCTCCGTCACCAGCAGCGGAACGCGTGTCTTCCCGGTTGCGACGCGGGCCAACACGGTAGCCGCCGGTTTGGGAGTTCCCGGATCCTGGTAATTCGCCAGGTAGGGAAGAATCTCCCAATGATCGTTATTTTTTTCGCGCGCGTCATCAATCCGGCAGATCATGCTGGCGCGTCCTGCCTCGGTCAGTTCGGCGGCTACGAAGTTGCGCTGGAATGTATCTTTCCGGTTCGGCAAGCTCGTGGGCAGCAGATCGGAGAAGGGCTTGACGTTATATCCGCCGTCTGCCAGCGCAAACCGGCCGCCCAGGAAAAGCAGGCCGCCGCCGCGTCTATCCACGAAACTCTCGATCAAAGACTGCTGGCTGCTGTTGAAGAAGCTTGCTTCCACGCTCCCCAAAATCAGAGCATCGTACGCGAATAAGTCTTCGGGTTTGCTGGGGAACCCGCTAGCCAGTTCATCCGGGTTCGCTATGCCCTGCCGGTAAATTTTATTTTGAGTGGTGCGCAGCATCGATACTACGGTGACCGCATTGTCGTCTTCCACCGCCCGGCGAAGGAATTTGTAATCCCAGCGCGGCTCTCCTTCGACGTATAAGATGCGCCTTTTCGAGGCATCGACAGAGAGAATCTGGGAGCGCCGGTTGTTGTCGCGATTCGTTTCTCCAGCCAGCGGATCGAGACGAACGTCAACTGTCCGCACGCCCGCCGCACCGCCGTAGAACTCAATGGATTCCACCTGTTCCGGCTTGTTCAGTAAGGCAATCTCGCGCGACGCCAGCGTCTTGCCGCCGCTCGTAACTACTAGCTTCGTCCGCTTTCCGTCGAAACCGCGCTGCCTAATTTTCACTTGTACGTCCAGCCGGGAGTCAGGAAGCGTGCGAGCCGGCATCTCGACGTTATCCAGTTCCATGTCGTGGTCGAGCGTTGTTTCGCCGAAACCGACGGTGCTCACTGGAAGGTGCCTTCGATTAAGAGCGCTGAAGGTCTGATTGTCGATTCCGCCAGTGGTATCCGCGCCGTCACTGAGAAGCACTACCGCTCCAATCGGCAGTGTTCCGGCTTCGCTTGCCAGTTGCTTCAGGCCGCGTCCAATCTGCGACGACGTTTCTTGTGCATTCAGCTTCGATGCGTCAGCCGTCCGCTCGACGGCTGCTCCCAAACGGTACAGCCGGATTTGGAAGCGTTTTGACAGCTTCGGCAAGAGATTGTCCCGTAGAGTCTTCTTCGCAGCGTCCAACCGGGAACGCCCATGCTCTTCCAGTAACATGCTGCGGCTGTCATCGAGCACCACTGCTATAACATTTTGCTGAGGAAGTAAAGCTGTGATGCTGAGGGCAGGCTGCCAAAGCAGCAGCAGCAGCAGCGCTAGCATCGCCGATTGCAGAGTCCACAACGTAATTTGCCGCGACCAGCGCTGTTTATTGCGGAAGTAGATATAACCTATGGCGCACGCCGCAAGCAGCGCCAGAGTCAGCAGTGACCATTTCGGCCAACTGCCTAACAACACAAGAGTTCCTCTTGAAAAAACACTAGCCGGGTATTTGAAGAGGAACTCGAACATGCTGATGCTTATTCAGGGTGATCGAAGCTAGTGAGTCATGGCGTAAACCAGGTAGTTGACTCCAATGCGAAAGCCCAGGGCGGAATACTGTTCCGGGTACAGCGGATTGTCGGCGTGCTCCCAGGAGTCTCCCAAATCCATGTTGTGGCAGATGGCAACCATAATGCGATGGTGATCGTCGTAAATGCCCCGCCAGCGCGCCTGGTATCCATCACGCTCCGCCGTGCGGTGGGTATAGACAAACTGTTCCCCGGGAACCTGATAACGGTCGTCAAGGTCGTAGACCGAATGGAAAATGGCGTCGCTACTCGGAATATCTACGATTTCACGATCCGGAAAAACGCGCTTCATGCTGGCGGTGAAAGTCTCCCACTCCATCGTTCCATGAAAGTCGTCACACATAAAAAACCCGCCGCGGTCCAGGTAGTCGCGAAGCTTCGCCGCTTCGTAATCGCTCAGGTCCCAGTGTCCCACTTCCACGCCATAGAGCCATGGCCAGTTGTAGATGTCGTCTCCGTCTTCGGCAGCTACCGGTTGCTCCACTGATCGCGCATCTATACGGGTAAGGCGTCGCACCGTGGCGGCGAGATGCCGGTCGGAACGCGGATAGTCGATGGTCCAGTTTCCCAGCCGTCCGCGCCACGACGGAACCGAGCGATACATAAGGCGCGCAAAGGCCCATTCGGCCGGTCGCTGGTAATCGGGTGGAAGCGGAAAATCGTAGTACTCCCAGCCTGGATACTGCCGGAAGCTGAGGGGCTGCTGAGCGGCTCGAGTGCTGCGCTTTCCAACCGTTGAGAGATTGCTGGTCGGCCCGTCTTCTTCGTTCGACTGCATGGGCATGGTCCGGGACTGGCCAGCCGGCAGGGGCGCGCAGAAAATTGCCAGAACCGGCAGGAGTAAACCAGTGACGGTGGCCACACACAAACCACGGGAGAGCATCATTCAGGACTGGTGGCGTAAGGATAACACGCGCACAACGAAGGAGCTTGGAGAAGCCTTTACAGGGGTGCGGCGGTTCCCGTTCGCCAGCTGTTGCCCTGGCCAGCCGAGTAGCGATTCAAACCGAAGCGAGCGCAGAAAACCTCTTTATCATCATGCAATTGTGGGTGGAACCGCGATGCCGATAAAGTATCTTCGCGTGATATTCTGAGTCTTCTAGGATGGTTAATTCCTCCCGGATTCCAGAGCGCTGCCACGGGGCCGCCGGCCGGCATTGACTCTTCTTTCCCTCCTGACGGAGGTCTTGGAATTGTGAACCTTACCGTTAAAAGCGAAGTGGCGGCTCTTATCGATCACACACTGCTAAAGCCGGATGCAAGACGCGATGATGTGGTGCATCTATGTGAAGAGGCTTGCCTGGAGCGCTTTGCTTCTGTTTGTGTCAACCCCTATTGGGTGCCACTGGCAGCAGCTGAGCTCCATAACTCGCCGGTCAAGGTTTGTACCGTTATCGGTTTCCCGTTAGGTGCATCGCGCACTCCGGCGAAAGTAGCGGAAACTAAACTTGCTCTGCTGGACGGCGCTCGCGAGCTCGACATGGTTCTCAATATCGGCGCGTTGCGATCGGGTGAGGACGGCCTCGTTGCCGAGGAGATTGCCGAGTTGTCAGATCTGGCGCATGCTTCGGGAGCGCTGCTGAAAGTGATTCTTGAAACATGCCTGTTGACTGGCGAGGAAAAACGGAAGGCCTGCCGTTTAGCGGTTGCCTCGAAAGCTGATTTTCTCAAGACGTCTACGGGCTTTTCTACCGGCGGCGCGACCATTGCAGACGTTGCTCTAATGCGGCGAGAGGCCGGTGCGAATATTGGCGTGAAGGCTTCGGGAGGCGTCCGGACCTTATCCGCGCTCACTGGAATGGTCGCCGCGGGCGCTACCCGCATCGGCACTAGCAATGGCTTAGCCATTCTGCGGGAACTCCACGCCGCTCCTGTCTCGAATGACGCAGGCGCATATTGATGTCGTCGGTTACGCGCAAAGGAGAAGTGCGCTTCCGGGAGCGCGCCGATCTTCTCGACTTTCTCCTGGAGGTGAGTTCTATCACCGCCGAGACTCTCGACCTCGATCGTCTGCTGCCCAACGTCGCCGAGATTATTAAAGATGTAATTCCGTACGATCTCATCGCCATTCTGCTTTATAACGAGCGAACGCGCGGGTTGAAAATCCGGTACTCCATCGGTCACCGGGACGAGGTCGCCAAGAACTTAGTGCTCAAGGTAGGCGACGGAATTACTGGAGCCTCGGCCGCCAGCCGCCAGCCGATTCTGGTGGCCGACGTCCGGCGCGATCAACGCTATCTGAATGCTCTCGATGCAGTGCGGGCGGAGCTAGCCGTACCCATGCTCGTGCGCGGCAAACTGGTCGGCATCATTGACCTGCAGGCGACCCATGTCGATGCCTTCGCCGAACAGGACCGGGCCCTGCTTGTGCTTATCGCGAGCCGTGTGGGAATTGCTATCGATAATGCGCGGCTATACCGGCGCGTCGAGCGGCAGAACCGTACCCTGCGGGTTCTGGCCCACCTTTCGCAGGAGTTTAGCTCCATTCTCGATCTGGATGAACTGCTGACCAAGATCGCCGTTACCGTGCGCGCCCTGATCAATTTCGATTCATTCAGCATCTACCTGGTGCAAGAGGACCGCAAGCTGCTGACATGCCGGTTCAGCCAGCGCTACGACAAGCACACGACGGTGGAAAACCTGCCCTTCGGCCGCGGAATTACCGGCACGGCAGCGGAAACCCGGCAGGTTGTGCGGGTCGCCGACGTTACCAGCGATCCCCGCTATGTGGCCACCCATTCCGATGTCCTGTCGGAGGTGGCTGTTCCGCTTATCTCGCGCGACCGGGTAATTGGCGTCATGGATTTGGAGAGCGTACGCATCGGATTTTTCACCGATGACCACGTTCGCGCCCTGACACTTCTGGCGCCGCAGATCGCCACCTCCGTTGAAAATGCCCGCTTGTATGAAGAACTGGCCAAACGCGAAAGCCGCATGGAGCAGGACCTGCGAGCCGCCTACAAACTGCAGTCGGTGCTGCTGCCGCGGACCGTCACCGACGTCCCGGGCCTTCAGATTGCCATCAAGAGCAGGCCCGCTCGCGAAATCAGCGGCGATATCTACGACTTCTTCGAGCACAGCGACGATTACAATCTGATCGCGTTTGGAGATGTGAGCGGCAAAGGCGCTGCGGCGGCTCTCTATGGAGCCCTGATTTCCGGGCTGCTGCGAATTCTGGCCCCGCGTAAGCGCACCCCCGCGCAATTGATGAAGTTGTTGAACGAAGCATTGTTGGAACGGCGGGTCGATGCGCAATACGCTACGCTTTCACTGATTCTCTGGGAGCCTCGGACCGTTACCTTCACCATCGCCGGCGCGGGAACGCTGGCGCCCCTGCTGTGCCGCAACGGAAAGATCACTGAAGCTAAGGCGGAAGGCGTGCCCATCGGCCTGTTGGACGACCAGGTCTATGATCAGATCGAACTGGTCGCGCAGCCCGGCGATCTCCTGGTTCTCTATTCTGACGGGATCGAGGACCAGCTTTCGGAGACGGAAGACTACGGGCATAAGCGGCTTGTAAAACTCTTGTCGAAGAATGCCCGCAAGAATCCGCAGCACGTGGTGAATGCTGTCTTTGAAGACCTCGATCAGTTTCGCGGCGTCGCACCGCTGACCGACGATCAAACTGCCGTCGCAATTCGCGTCCTATAGCCTTCAGCATGTTTACCGATGGTGAAATCTATTACTGCAATGGTGTCTTGACGTGCGAACAAGCTCCGCTGCCGGAGCTGGCTCAGCGGTATGGAACGCCGGCATACGTCTACTCTAAGCGCGCGATCCTCAGCCGTTTTCAGGCCTACACGTCAGCTCTTTCCGGACTGCCTCATCAGGTCTGTTTTGCCGTCAAAGCCAATTCGAATTTAAGTGTGCTGCACGCGCTTGCCCAGGCCGGCTCCGGCTTCGATATTGTTTCAGGCGGCGAGTTGTTCCGCGTCTTAGCGGCGGGCGCGGACGCCGGAAAGGTGGTCTTCTCGGGAGTAGGGAAGACCGATGAAGAAATCCGCTTCGCTCTCGAAAACAGCATCCATAGTTTCAATTGCGAGTCCGAGACCGAAATCCACTCCATCTCGCGGGCCGCACATGCTACGGGACGAACGGCATCCATTGCGCTCCGGGTTAATCCAGACGTGGACGCTGCCACGCATCCTTATATCTCGACAGGACTGCGGCAGCATAAGTTCGGGGTGGGCATTGAAGAAGCGGAGGCCATCTACCAGCGTGCTGCTCGTCTGCCGGGCATCCATGCCGAAGGCGTCAGCTGCCATATCGGATCACAGCTTCTCGAGGTCCGCCCGCTGCTGGAAGCTGCGGATAAGGTGATCGGCCTAGTAGAGCGGCTGAGAGCGAATGGCCACCGCATCACGCATCTCGACCTAGGCGGCGGTATCGGGGTCCCTTACCGGCCCGGCGAGAAGAGCGCCGGAGTTGCGGAGCTTATTGCTCAGCTGCGGAGCAAGCTCCAAGGGCTTGGCTTGACACTAATGCTGGAACCGGGCCGCTCGATCGTCGCTGAGGCAGGAGTGTTGCTGTGCCGCGTAACCTTGACCAAGCGGAACGCGGAGAAAACCTTTGTCGTAGTCGATGCAGGCATGAACGATCTCATCCGGCCATCGCTTTATCAGGCGCATCACGAAATCGTGCCCGTAATCCAGACTGACCGCACCGGGACTGAAGTCGACATTGTAGGGCCCGTGTGCGAGACGGGGGATTTCTTCGCTCGCGGCAGAACTCTTCCCGCCGTAAATGAAGGCGAACTTATCGCCATCCAGACCGCGGGCGCTTACGGCTTCGTTCTAGCGTCGAACTACAACTCCCGGCCTCGCGCCTGCGAATTGCTGGTAGACGGCGCACATGTCCACGCCGCTCGCGCCCGGGAGACTTACGAAGATTTGGTGCGCGGGGAAAGCGTTCCGAAGTAAACTCAATAGACCATGAACGGCACGGCCGAAACGGCGTCCGCAATCCGGGTAAAGAATCTGACCAAGTCTTACGGCAGCGTTCACGCTGTCAGAGGTATCGATCTCGAAGTTCAGCGCGGTGAGGTCTTCGGGCTCCTCGGTCCCAATGGCGCAGGCAAAACCACCACCATCGAAATTCTGGAAGGCATACGGCCGCGGACCGGTGGGGAAGTGTCGGTGCTGGGGCTCGATCCCTCCAGCCAGGCGAACGCCATTAAAGATCGCATCGGGGTCTGTCTGCAGGCCACCAATCTCCCCGATAAGATGAAGGTTCATGAGGCGTTAGAGCTCTTCAGCGCCTTCTACTCGAAGACCTCCGATCGCACCAAGATTCTGACGCGGCTTCAACTGCTCGAGAAGAAAGATGCCTTCTATAAGACACTTTCCGGCGGGCAAAAGCAGCGTGTCGCCTTAGCGCTGGCTTTATTGAATGACCCTGACCTCCTCTTCCTCGATGAACCCACCACCGGGCTCGATCCTCAAGTACGGCATGAAATCCACGGCGTCATTCAGGAGCTGAAAGAAAATCGCCGCACCATTCTGATTACCACTCATTACATCGAAGAAGCTGAACGCCTTTGCGACCGCGTCGCCATAATCGACGACGGAAAGATCATCGAGCTTGGCAGTCCCCGCGAGATTCAGAGCCGCGTTCTCGGCCACACCGTTGTCGAAGTCACCACCGACCAAGCCATGCCCGCTGAACAGCTTCCCGAAAGGCTTCGCTCCGAAAAGCACCAGATCACGAACGAAGGGCGCGCCCTGTCCATGCAAAGCGAGCATCCGGCCGCGCTGATTGTCGATCTGGTTAAGTGGATCGATTCGAATGGGCTGCGGCTGGTAGATATCCACATGAAGCGTCCAACTCTCGAAGACGTCTTCATCGAGCTGACCGGAAAGAAATTGCGCGAGACATGAAACCCTACCTTGCTCAGATCAAAAGCTACCTGCTGTTGATGGGTCGCGACCGTTCGGTGCTCTTCTTCAGCGTAGTTTTTCCTCTGATCTTTTTCTTCATCTTTGCGCAGGCCTTCGATGCCAGCAAGAACCCGGGCGGCATGGCTCAGGTGCTGGCTGCGGTCATCATCATCGGCGTTCTGGGCAATGGCTTTTTCGGGGCGGGCATGCGCACCGTCCAGGATCGCGAGACCAACGTCCTGCGGCGTTTTAAAGTCGCTCCCACGAACGCTGCCCCGGTAATCGTGGCGTCGCTGGTCTCAGGCCTGGTTAACTTTCTTCCCGTACTGCTGCTCTTTCTGCTCTGCGCCCGGTTCATCTATCAAACGCCTTTCCCTTCCAACACCGGATCGTTGATCGTGTTCGTCGCCATCGGCCTACTGGCCTTCCGGGCCCTCGGCATGATTTTGGCAGCAGTCGTGAACTCCGCCCAGGAAGGCAACATCCTGGTTCAGATCTTCTATCTCCCGATGCTGTTTCTCAGCGGAGCTACTTTCCCTATCGCCATGATGCCCGTCTGGCTGCAAACGGTTGCGCAGTTCCTTCCGGCCACCTATCTCTACGCAGGCGTGCAATCCATCGTTGTTGGCGGAGAGTCGCTCATGTCAAATGGCGCCGCGATTCTGGCGCTGTTGATAGCCACTGCCGTGTCGGTGTTTGTTGGAGTCAAGCTCTTCCGCTGGGAGAAAGAAGAGAAGATCTCCGGCAAAGCGAAGCTCTGGATTGCAGTCGTTCTCGCTCCTTTCTTCCTGTTGGGCGCTTACCAGGCCAAGACGCACCAGAACGTTGTCAAAGCGAAGATCCTCGCACGCCAGGCCTCGCGCCAGCAATCGTTGCTTTACACCAACGCCCGGATTTTCGTGGGCGATGGCCGCGTCATTGAAAGCGGCGCGGTGCTGATTCGCAATGGGGTCATCGAACAGGTGCTCTCCCAGCAACCTTCCGATCCGAAAGCCTTCAATGCCACGGTCATCGACGTCTCCGGAAAAACCGTGATGCCCGGTTTAATCGACATGCACGTTCATCTGGGCGCGCCCGGCGGTGTCTATAGCGACGCGAGTAAATATGGTGATCCGAACCTGGGCCGCCAGCGTCTGGCTGCGTACTTGTATAGCGGTATCGTCGCCGTACGCAGCACCGGCGATTGGCTCGACGAGTCGCTGAAGCTTCGTGAATCGATGAAGACGGGCGAGCATCTGGGAGCGCACCTGTTTACCTGCGGCCCCCTCTTTACGGCGCCGGGAGGTCATCCCACCGAAATCCTGAAAGCCATGCCCAAAGTTGTGCAAGCCTCAGGCGAAAAACAGTTCTTGCGGCTCCCCAAGACTTCCCAGGAAGCCCGCCAGCAAGTAGACGAACTGAAAACCGCGGGCGTGGATTGCATTAAGAGTGTTCTGGAAAGTGGAAGTCCCGTGCTGGGTACGTTTAATCATCTTGACGCTGCGATTTACAGCGCCATAGTGGATCAGTCACACAAGGACAATTTAGTTTCGGCTACCCACACCGGCGATGCTGCCGATGTTCTGGAAGCCGCCGTGGCAGGAACCAACACTGTTGAACACGGCTCCGCAAGAGATGAAATTCCTGCCACAACCCTGGCGCAGCTAAAAGCGAAAGCAATTGCTTATGACCCCACGGTGAGCGTCATCGAAGGCATCATCGACAGCCGCATCGGAAATTCGGATCTATTGCTGCGGCCTCTGCTGCGGCAAGCTGTACCCGCCGATCTGCTGGCGGCAACTCAAAAATACACTAAACAGCACGGCGATCCAAAGCGGCAGGCATCTCTGATGCCCATGCTGGAACATGCCAATCGCAACCTCCTGCGGGCATATAAAGCAGGCGTGATGTTGATATCCGGAAGCGATGCTGGCAATCAGCTGGTCATCCATGGACCCACTATCCAGCACGAACTCGCGTTGTGGGTGAAAGCGGGCGTGCCTCCCGCGGCAGCCTTACAGGCTGCCACTTACAATTCCGCGCGGGCACTGAGAGTAGAGAAACGCCTGGGACTAATTGCCCCCGCTCACGAGGCAAGTCTGCTGATCATCGACGGCGATCCGGTCGCCGACATCAATAGCCTTGACCACATCGCCGGCGTCGTTTTCCGGGGCGAACGCATCAATCGAAGCGACCTGCTCAACCCAGATAGAAATTGAAGCGAGCAAATCAGGAGAGGGTTCTTAAGACGCTCGACCGTGTCATTTCCAAAGCCGGACTCGGTTCCCGCACTGAGGCCCGCAGCTGGATCGGTACCGGCCGCATTCAGGTCAACGGGCGCACCGTTCGCACTCCGGACCATTGGGTCGACCCGGCCCGCGACGACGTCAGCATGGATGGAAAGTCGCTCACCCGGGCACAACTGCGATACATCCTGCTGTATAAACCCAAAGGCTACCTGACTACCTATCGCGATCCCGAAAACCGGCCAACAGTTTATAAGCTGCTCGAAGATGTAGGGCAGTTCATCGGTACCGTCGGGCGGCTGGATTCGGACACGTCCGGCCTGCTGCTGCTGACCAACGACAATTTGCTCTCCGAGTTGCTCACCAATCCGGAGCATCACGTGCCGAAAACCTACCTGGTGAAAGTCTCCACTATCCTCACCGATGAACAACTTCAGAGACTGGCTTCGGGCGTCGAGTTGAGCGACGGCCCTACCCGGCCCGCCCAAGTGCGCCGCCTTCGCGATTCCGGCAAACACACTTTCCTGGAACTGACCTTAACCGAGGGCCGCAACCGTCAAGTAAGACGCATGCTGGAGGCGATTGATAGCCGGGTGCTCAAGCTTGTCAGAACCAGCCTCGGACCTCTGAATCTGGAAGGACTAACCATTGGAAAATGGCGCGAACTTTCCGCCCTGGAAGTACTTCAACTGCGAAAATCGGCCCCCAGGCCTAAACGTAAGTCTTGAACTCCATAACATCGCCATCCTGCACCAGATACTCTTTGCCTTCCGTCCGCATCTTCCCAAGTTCGCGTGCGCGCGCGAAAGTTTTAGCTTCCACCAAATCGCTGAAAGCTATGGTTTCCGCGGAAATAAAGGCCTTCTCGAAATCGGAATGGATCACGGCGGCTGCCTGAGGCGCTTTGTCGCCAGCGTGTATCGTCCAGGCGCGGGTCTCTTTCTCGCCGGTTGTGAGATAAGTGCGCAGGCCTAGTAAGTGATAAGCCTCGCGGATCAGAGTGCTGGCGCCCGTATCGGTTACACCCAGATCTTTCAGGTAATCCCTCCTCTCTTCTTCTGACAGGGTCACTAGTTCCGCTTCGATTTCAGCCGAAACCACCGCCGCGCTGGTGTCATGGTGTTCTTTCACGTAAGTTCGCACCTTCTCTACAAAGGGATTGCTGTCCGCCGTCGCAAGATCCTCCTCGGCCACATTGCAGGCAAATAGCGTCGGCTTGGCGGTCAGGAGGAAGAAGCCTTTAACCAGCGACTTGTCTTCAGTTGTCAGATCGAGCGTTGCCACAGTCTTGCCCAGGTTCAGATGCGCCTCCAGCCGCTCCAGCAGTTCCACTTCCGCCAAAGCTTTTTTGTCTCCGCTCTTAGCCGCTTTCTGTGATTTGGACTTGCGCTTTTCCACCGCCTCCAGGTCGGCAAGCACCAGTTCCGTGTTAATGATGTCGATATCGCGAACCGGGTCCACTGTATCCATCACGTGCTCGATATTCGAGTTCTCAAAGCAGCGGACTACCTGAATGATCGCGTCCACTTCGCGAATGTGCCCCAGAAACTGATTACCCAGACCCTCGCCCTGGCTCGCGCCCTTCACCAGGCCCGCGATATCCACGAACTCGAACACCGCCGGTACAATCTTCTGTGACTTACTTAGATTCGACAACACCTCCAACCGGTCGTCAGGCACAGTCACCACTCCCGTATTCGGCTCTATCGTGCAGAAACGATAGTTGGCGGCCATCGCTTTTCTTGACTGCGTGACTGCATTAAACAAGGTGCTCTTCCCCACATTGGGAAGCCCCACAATACCCGCTGTTAACATTTCCCTCTATTTTCGCTTACACCCGGCATAGCTGCTAACCGCGAATGGCATCATGTGAACGTGCAGTTTGCTGAAGAGCTTACGCGCGTTCTGCCGGGCGACCTTCCCCACCGCCAGCTGCTGATCTCCGTCGCTTCCCGGCATCTGGATAAGATTGCGGAAGCCAACGAGTATATGAATCTGACTCGCATCACCAGCCCGGCGGAAGCTGCCATTAAGCACGTTTACGATTGCGTAGCGCCGTGGAGGGCCTTCGCCGGCGCATCCAAAATCTTGGACGCCGGCACAGGAGCAGGATTTCCTGGCTTGCCCCTCTCGGTTCTGATGCCGCAAACCTCTTTTACGCTGGCTGAATCCGTCGCCAAAAAAGCGCGCTTTATCGATGCGGTTGCGGATGAATTCGAGCTTCAGAATGTCTCGGTCATCGCAGGTAGAGCGGAGACCGTAGCTTTGAACCAGAAACATCAGCTCATTACCGCCCGTGCCGTCGCTCCGATATCTAAGCTGATCGATTTGTTTCGCCTGCCGCTGCGAAACGGCGCGCGCCTACTGCTCTACAAGGGGCCGGATGTGGAGCAGGAGATTGCCGGCATAAATGGACCTTTCGCGCTGCGCGTTCTGGAACGCTACCATCTGCCCGACGGAATGGGATCGCGCACCCTGGTAGAAGTAACGCGTCAGAGCCGTTGAGCGCGGACTGCTTCCCAGGTAAGTATCAGCCATCCAGCGATAAACGAAATACCGCCCAGTGGCGTGATCGCCCCCAGCATCCGGACGCCGCTGAGGGCCAGCGCATACAGGCTTCCAGAGAAGATCAAAATGCCGGCGAAGAAGAGCGCTGCAACGCGAGACTGGGCTGTCAGCGAAATCGTGTTCGTCCGCGCCAGCAGCGCCACCAGAAGAATGCCTATGGCATGAATGAAGTGGTAAAAGACCGCTTTCTCATAAACCGAAAGAGAGTACGCATCCAGCCGGTTCCGCAATCCATGCGCGCCAAATGCCCCCGCGGCCACCGCCAAGGCCATCAGCAAGCTTCCTATCGCTGTCCAGTTCACCCTCTAAGTATGAGCGAAGGGCTGCTCGGGAGACGGGCTCTGCGGTGTTAGAAGCTCGGCGCCATCTTCGGTAATGTGCATGTCGTCTTCCAGGCGAACGCCGAATTCTCCCTGGATGTAAATGCCCGGTTCGTCGCTGAAAGTCATGTTGGCCTGAAGCGGGAGCGGATTGTCTTTCACCAGGTAGGCCCACTCATGCATGTCCATCCCTATTCCGTGCCCCACCCGATGCGTGAAGTATTTGTAGCCCGGACCGTAGCCTGCATCTGTAATCACCTTCCGTGCGGCCGTATCCACTTGTCCGGCGGGAAGCCCGGGCCGCGCGGTCTTCAGGGCTGCCGTCTGCGCGGCGTGGACGATGTCGAAAACCTTCTTCACCTTGTCCGAAGCTTTGCCCAGAACAAACGTGCGGCTGATGTCGGAATAGTAGCCTTCCACCTTGCAGCCGTCGTCGATCAAAAGAACCGTGCCTTCACGAATGGTCTGCGGCTTGCGCGAACCGTGGGGCAGGGCAGAGAACTCGCCCACTTGGATGCTCGCTTCTCCTGTGAAGCCAAGCTGCCCGTAAGCTGCATCCACCAGGCCGCTCACCTGGTGCTGCGTCATGCCGGGCTCCAATGATTTCCAGGTCGCCTCATAAGCCGCTAGCGTCACCTTCGATGCCAGCCGCATCAAAGCGAGTTCCGCCGGGCTCTTCACCATCCGGCATCCCGCGGTGACCGGAGTGGCGCTGGCCACTGTTAATCCCGGACTGGCTTTGGCTATACCGTCTGCAAAGACGAACTGTACGCGTTCCTCGACCCCGATGTTTCCCGTTCTAATGCCCGCATCGGTCAAGCCGCGATGCAGCAGCTGATAAGGGTTCTCGTCTTCCTGCCACGTTAGAACCCGGCACGAATCGGGTTCCGGCCCTTGTGAAATCTGCTCCCGGGCGCGGTCTTCCTCGAATGCCGGACTTACATAAAAAGGAGATCCCATTTTCGGCAGCACGAACATGAATAAGCGTTCGCTATTGCCCCATCGGACCCCCGTGAAATAGTCCAGAGAAGTGCCTCCAGCCAGGCAGATCGCCGAAAGCCCGTTCTGCGCCATCAAGCGCCGCGCATGCCCCAGCCGGTCTGTCCGCTCGGCGACCGTAATCGGGCTTGCTTCTGCTCGCCGATTTTTCAGCGCCGCAATCGCTGCTGGTAGTTTTACTGCCGCGTTCTCTTGCTTTCTCTCCTGTGCGCCGCTAAACGCGTGCGCGCCGAGCAAACCTGAAATACCGCCGAGAAGTCGTCTGCGATTGAGCATTTCTGCTATGGTACCTCCGCTTAACGTAACTCCTCCGGTCAGCCTCGCTTCGCTATCTTGGTTAGCTCGGCGGAAGATTTTCGTCCGCCATTGCTTGAAGGCGCGATGTTAACCGCCATCTCCCAGGCTTGCTTTGCATCTTGCAAACGCGATTGTGCGCGGCACCAATCCCCGTAAAAGAAAAAAGTCGCGGCCGCTAAACGGGGCTCGAACTCACCTTTTTGAACCGCTTCGGGGGCATGCTGCACGATATAGTTTAAATCCGACGCAGCTTGCTCCTGACGGCCGAAAAAACTAGGCAGGTTCCGTTCAGTGGCCGCGCGTATAAAGCGGATTTCCAGGCTTTTCGGGCATTCTGCCACCGCCTGGTCCATCATGTGAATGCCTTGCTTCGATAACGAGTTCTTCTTCCAGATGGCCCACGTATGCTGAGCCTCCAGCAAACGCAGGCTCCCGAAGTAGACCGTAATTAAAGGATCGTCCGGCTGCTGTTTGTGCAGTTCAGAAAAGAGGTCATCCGCTTTCTCTCCAGCCGTCTTGTCCCCGTAAATGCCTTTGTAATAACAATCCCGCGCCTGCTGTACTGCGGGCTGAAGGTGGACGGCGGCGAGAAGCGGGCAAGCCAATGAGAAGACGTTCAGTAAGCGAGATGCGACAGTCACAATTACCATGAAACACTATCGCTCGATCAGAATCTCGTGCTGCTCGTTGGCCTGATAGGTGCGGCCCTTCCACACCGCTGGCGCACCTGCCAGGTCGAGATATCGCGCGTACCATTGCAACGCGAGAAAGACAGCCACCGCGAACGGATTCAACAGCGCTTCCCGCAGCGGCTGCCGGAATCGCACCGCGCCGGCCAGCCGCGGCACAAACGACAGCAGCGTTGCCAGCAGGGCCAATGCCAGCGCCAGCCCAAACTGTTCGGCCACCAGGCAGTAGATGCACAGCATTGGCGGCAGCACGTGGCCGCCGAGCAGCAATCCAGTGAACACAAATATTCGCACGGGAGCCGCGATACCTTCGTTGGCGTTCTTCAGAAGTCCGCTGAATACTTCGTTCGCGCTCCGGTACATGCGGCAGGTCGCCACCGACGTCGCGTCGCACAGATCGGTCCTCAGCTTGGCCCGGCGGAATGCTTTCGGTAGCGCTATTCCATCGTGACGGGAACCGCGGATAGCGGAATGCCCGCCGGCTTTCACATAGTCGTCACGCCCAGCCACGAATACTTGCCCGCACCCCGCGCTGAACGATAGCGCGAAATACTTCCTCATGGCGTCTATCGGTAGGTAACTGAGCAGCAGGAAGTGCATCATCGGCAGCAGCAGCTTCTCGAAGAACGTCACCAATTCCTGCTGTGGGAAACCGCTCACCAGGCTCGCATTGCTCGTCTGCTGAAATTGAATCATGCGGGCCAGTCCATCCGGCCGCAGACGTACATCAGAATCCAAAAAGCACAGCCTATCGTGTCGGGCTAATCCCGAAAGCACCCAGCACGCGAATTGCTTTCCGCACCAGCCCGGCGGCAGCGCCGGCGCCCGCTCCAGGCGGACTCTGCTGTCTTGCGCGCTTAGCTCGCTGACAATGGCCGCCGTCCGGTCATTGGAGTGGTCGTCGAGGACAATCACCTCCAGATTTACGCCGCGGCTGGCAAGCGCCGCCAGAACAGCTTCGCCGATTGCGTTCTCTTCATTGCGAGCCGGAATTAAGACCGACACGGCCGCCCGGATCGCCATATCGGCCTGTGGAGGAGGAGAATATACCAGCAGATTGCGCACGAACAAGACCGCATTGAAGAACGCCAGCGTCAGGCAAATACAAATTATCAGCAGCAGAATCACAGTCGCCCGCCGTGTTCCGCGCGGAATCGCTTGCCCCTGCCCAGAGACTTGGCGGCGCGCCACACATCGTAAATTCCTCCCACTCCGGCACGCCCCTTCAGCAGCGGCTGAAAGGCTCTGGGGTCCCGTGATAAGACCTGTCGTGCCAAATGGTCCTGCGTCTCTTCTAACCGGCCGGCGAAGTGCGTTGTCCAATCTGCCGCGATGGCGGCGCGCCCATCGCGAATCTCTTCCGGCTCACCCAGGCAGACAAACGCCTCGGGCGTGCGTTCCTCCCAGAACGAATACTCCAAAGCTATCGGCAGAAAAACAAACGGTGTGGCCGAACCATGCGCCAGATGTCCCACTCCGCCGCTCAGCGTAACCGGACGCTCGCGGACATCCTTAAAATGCCCTTGCGCCGTTACCCACAAGACTCCGTCAGGCCGCTCTAGAACCGCTCTCCCGATCTGCAGAAAGCGTTGCGCGCCGCTTCGGCTTTCCGGGTCGATGCCGAAGAAGCCGAGACGCTCAAAGAAACGATACTTCTCCAATCCTTTCGATGCGATCGGCGAATACTGCCGGCGACAGGCAAAAAATCTTTGGCTAAGGTAAACCGCGATCAGCGGATCCCACCAGGATGGATGGTTCAGGCAGATCAATACCGGCATTCCCGCTAGAGAGTCCAGCGGAGCCGTCTCCAGTAAGTGCAAGCCGTGAAAGTGGCGGGCCAGATAGAAGCGAACGTATCGCGCAAACAAACGCAGCTGCCATCTCGAAACGACTGGCAGCTCGAATGAAGGGGACCCGGTCGCCGGCATGATCTTCTTACACAGCGATAGCGTGTGCGTGCGGTTCGTTTACCGTCTTGCCTACTATGCCGTCAGCGTCCAGCTTATCCGCGGCGATCCATCCCGACATCATCACCATGGGCATGCCCGGTCCGGGATGCGCTGAGCCGCCCGCCAGGTATAAACCTTCAACGTCTTTACTGTGGTTCGCGGGCTTGAAGCCGCCCTGCAGGCGTCCATGGCTGGTGATTCCATAGATGGCGCCGTTCAGCACTCCATAGCGCTCGTGAATATCTTGCGGCGTCAGATGGCGTTCTACTTTAATATGCGATTCCAGGTCTTTCAAGCCCGCGGTCCTGGCCAGCTTGTCGAGAATCACTTTGCGATAGCCGCTGTACATCTTAGACCAGTCGTGTCCTTTGCGCAGATAGGGCGTGTGTACCAGGATATAGAGCGCCTCCCCCCCGGCAGGCGCTACCGCCGCTTCCGTTCTCGCGGGAGCGCAAAGATAAGCTGTTGGATCGGGTGCAGTCTCGCCTTTATCGTAAATCGCGTGGAACTCTTCCCCGGCATCACGGGAAAACACGAAGTTGTGGTGGGCCAAGTGCTCGTACTGCCGGTCGAGGCCCAAATACATCACTACGCCCGAGCAAGCAGGTTCGTACTTGCGCCGTTTTTCGAATTTTGCGGCCGGTTGGCCGCCAATCAATTCACGATGCGTACGAACGGAATCGGAGTTAGCGACTACCGCGCCCAGGCGCACCACATCGCCTTCCGCGGTTTCAATTCCGCGTACTGCATCCCGTTCCAACACAATCCGTTTCACCGGTGAATTAGTCCGTATTTCTACGCCCAGTTCGCCTGCCAACTTGGCAAGCGCTTCCGGAATAGCGCGCGTGCCTCCCCTTGGGTACCAGACGCCTTCGCTGGCTTGCATATGGCCGATAGCACAAAGAATCGCCGGCGTCCTTTCCGGTGAAGAACCCACATACTGCACCATATGGTCGAGCATCTGCGCTACCCGCGCGTCCTTCACATCTCGCCGGATAGTGCTTGCCACGGTATGCCCCAGGCGCATGCGGCTTATATCCCGCAGCAGCGAAAGATTCATGGCCGAACCGGTATCGAACGTGTCTCTCATCGAGCCGATTGAACGCCAGAAAAAGAAGCGGTTAGAGATGGAATGCAGCTCTTCCGCAGTGGAAGAGAACTTTTCATATCCGGAACTGGCGCCCGGCGAATAACGCTCCAGTTCGGCTTTCATCAGATTAAGGTCGCCGTACAAATCGAGCTTGCTTTGATCATTGAAGAAGCTGCGCCACTGCGGTTCCAACTTAATAAGGTCTACATAGTCGTTCAGATTCCGGCCCGCCTCCGAGAAGATCTTCTTCAGAACCGACGGATAGATGAGAATGGTCGGGCCCATGTCGAAGCGGTATCCGCCCTCGTTGAGCACTGCCGCCTTGCCCCCAATCCAATCGTTCTTCTCGAACACCACCACTTTGTAGCCCCGGGCCGCCAGCACGCAAGCGGCGCTAAGCCCTCCCAGCCCCGATCCAATAACACCGATCTTTTGATCCATTGCCATAAATACCTGATGTCTAATTCCAGCTCAATGCAGCCTTACAGAGATCGGCGGCCGCAATCGCTCGCTTCGCGATGCCGCCACCGTGACTCAAACGCAAATATGAATCGAAGATGTTCGCTGCCCTGGGATGCGCTGGCTCCAGATGACGTAAACGTTTCCCACGCTGCACGGCAATCGATTTCGAGACCGTCATCTCCAGCAATCCTTCCGCTCCGCGAGTCTTTCCCCAGCCGCTGTTTTTGCGGCCTCCAAAAGACAAGCGCGGATCGGCCGTAGGCACGATCATGTCGTTGATTACCACCACGCCAACGGCAATCCGCTCCGCCAGCCGGCGGGAACTCTCGACGCTTCCGAAAATTGACGCTCCCAATGCATAGCTGCAACGGCTGGAAGCTTCTAAAGCTGCCTCTATGGTCGGAGTCATCATCACGGCCAGCACAGGCGCAAATATATCCGCCTGCATAATTGCCATGTCCGGATTGGCGCGCATCACTATCACCGGATGGAGATTCGACGCGGCATGCTTGTCGAAAGCCGTCAGCAGCCCTGCACCCCTCGCCTGCGCATCTTCCACCAGATCAGCTAGTTGCTGGGCAACCCTGGGCGTGATAGAAACGGACGGAATTTCTTGAATAGCCGAAGCCAGAGCATGTTCAAACTCTTTAGCAATCGCGGCATGCACGAACACGCGCCGGGGTCCAATACACGTAGAGCCCCCATTCAACGTAAGGCCGAACGTCAACGCTCGCACCGCCAAACCTATGTCCGCGTCCGGAAGAATGAAAACACAGTCGCTTCCTGACAGCTCCACCGTTGCTTCGGTGGGTATCCCGGCGCAACGTGCCAGAACACTGCGGCCGGAAGCGGCGGATCCCGTCATCACCACCTTATCTACTTTTCCGTCGATACACCGTTGCGCCGTCTCAGCACTCTCGTCCGTAACTAGGATAAGGCCACGATCCAGACCTGCTTCAATCAACAGGGCCGAAATGGCCTCGGCACTCGCTCTGCCTCCTGCGCCTGGTTTCCAGATCACGGCATTACCCGCAACTAACGCTTGCAGCGCTTGCACTCCAGGCAAAAAGAGAGGGTAATTGGACGGCCCTATGATCAGCACGACCCCATAGGCGTCCCGCTGCACGGTAATCTCGACTCTGCGAAGCCAACCGGGACGTCCCTGGGAGCTTAACCGCCGTGGCTGTAACAATCGGCCGGCTCGAAGTTCCAGATACCGGGCGGCTTCCGCCAGAGGTATGACTTCTGCGCTCAGAGTCTCTGCAGTTGCGCGTTGTAACAGCGGAGAGACCTGCTCCGCCAAGCGGCCACCATTCGCCGCTAACAGATTCCGGAATTTCCGTACAATGCTCAACCGCTGGCGCAAATCCAATTGCGACCAAAGCCGCTGTGCATTTCGCAAGTGTGTGATCGAGTCCACCTCGGCTCTGACACTTCCGGTCATCTCCTGCAAACCCCTGCCCTCTAGTGCAGTGGCCGGCATCACCTCAGGCTGCTCCAACCACGGCTGCTGCTGACATCTCCTGTTTTCCCGGAGCGCTTATTCCCAGATCCTGCAGCAGCAGACGGCTACTGATGCGGGCTGACTCGAAGATCACCGGCAAACCGCTCCCGGGATGCGTACTGCCGCCAGTGAGATAAACGGCGTCCAGCTCTTCGAAGCGGTTGCGGGGGCGCATGTGCAGCATCTGCGACCAGCTATGCGCCAATCCGAACACGCTTCCGCGATGCACCTCAAAGTCCGTATCCCAGGAATCCGGCGTCAAAATCCGTTCATACTCAATGCGTGATTCAATATCGTGCATGCCCAAGTGCTTCAGCTTTTCTAGAACTAAGCGTCGATACTTGGGAGTCTCCCGTTTCCAATCAACGTTCTCTGTCTGGTGGGTAACCGGCACCAGAACGTAAATCGTGCTCTTTCCCTCTGGCGCCATGCTCCGGTCGGTGATCCCAGCGTTCTGAACGTAAGTGGAAGGATCGTCGGAAAGCACATGGCGGTGGCCGATCTCCTCCATGTTGCGCGCATAGTCTTTCGAAATATAAATCGTGTGGTGGGCGACTTTATCGTAAACGCCTCGGATGCCCAGATACATCATGAAAGCCGAGCACGACATCCGTTTCTTCTGAAGAGTCGAATCAGTCCACTTGCGGCGCAGCCGGGCCGGAATCAAACGGGTCATGGCGCGCCCGAAATCAGCGTTAATCACAATGGCGTCAGCCTTGTATTCGCGCTGGTTGGTCCGGACTCCGGTGGCCTTTCGTCCCTCTACCAATACCTCCTCTACCGGCTCATTCAGCCGGATCTCCGCGCCTAAGTCCCGAGCTACCCGGGCCAGCATCTCGGTAACAGAGCCGCAACCGCCAACTGGATGGTAAACGCCGTACTCGTACTCCAGAAAAGAAAGAATCGTAAACAGTCCGGGACACTCGAAAGGGGACATGCCCAGATACTTAGATTGGAACGAAAACGCCAACCGGACCCGTTCGTCTGAAAAGTATTGACGCAATTCGCCGTCCAGCGAACGCCATGGCCTCAAGGTTGGAAGCAGCTGCAGAAGCTTCGGCGTAATGGTGCTGCGCCAGCTGTCGAACGAGCATTCCAGAAAGGGCTTAAACTTACTCAGCTTGTCGCGATTGTCGCTTAGGAAGCGCGACATCTGCCCGGAATCGTTCGGGCAGATTCGGGCAATTTCGCTTTCCATGCGGGCGACATTCGGACTGGCCAGAATTTCGCCACCTCCCCCATAAACCAACCGGTACTGCGGATCGAGCCTGATCAGATTCAGTTCGCTCCATAGGTCGTAGCCGACACTCTTCAGGATGCTGTCCAGAACCTGCGGATAATGAAAAAATGTAGGGCCGTGATCGAATCGGAAGCCTTCGGCTTCGAAACAGGATGTGCGTCCGCCTACGTGCGGCAGTCTCTCCAGAACAGTAACGCGCAGCCCAGCTTTGGCCAATATCGCTGCCGCTGTAAGCCCACCCGGACCAGCGCCGATGATGAGGGCATGACGAGCCAATGATGATTCTCCTTAGCGGGCGTCACCAACTTAAGCTCCGCTTAACTATAGATTGCGGCCTGGCGTCAATTGATCTACCGAATTCCTCATTCCGGAATTCACTCGGAACTGTTGCTTGTCAGCGGGGAACCGGCTTGAACTCTTCGCGGCATTCGCCCGAGCAGAAGTAAAACGTCTGGCTACCCCTCACCGATTTGAAGTCCGTCGATTCAGCCACGAACGTTCCGCATACCGGATCTTTGTGAAGCACGCCCGCGCTGGCCGCCTCTCGCGGTCGTTCTTGTCCGCTCCGGCGGCGCTCCGCTTCTTCGTGCGTCTGTTGAAATGCATTAGCCGAGGCTTGGCTTACGCCGCGGAAGATGCTGGTGAGAATCGCCCGGCCCACCATAGCCAGAATAATTACGAACAGAAACTCGACAAGGGCACGAATCATATGGCTGCCAATACTGTAGGGAGCAAAAAAGAAAGAGGGCGTAACCGTTCACGCCCTCCCTCATTACTTTCAGATTAGCTGACTTCTGCCAGCTGTGTGTTTACTTCTTCTTTTTGGACGAAGGCACGCTGATCTTGGTTTGCACCTTTTCACCCATCGCCGTTAACATCGCCTCGGCCTCCTGGGCATGCGCTCCCGATGGCTGCAACTCGAGGTACTTGTGATAAGCGGGCGCCGTGTCCGGCGGATACTCTGTCTTCCCGCTTTTTGGATCCACTGTTCCCTTCATTGCCGAAGTGCTGCCCAACTGATACCACGCCTCCGCGTAATTAGGATCTGCATCCGTCGCTTTCTTGAAGAACGGAGTGGCCTCTTCCGCTTTGCCGCTATTCACCAGGTTCGCGCCGAGATTAAAGTAAGCTTTTGAAGCCATCGCCGGGTCCAGCGAAGCAGCTTTATTCAGAGCTTCCGTCGCTTCGGGCATCTTTTTCTCCTTGGCGTACAGATTGCCCATTTGGTTGTAGACGCCCGCGTCGTCTGGCTTCAATGCCAGGCCTTTTTTATAGGCTTCTATCGCCGCGTCGTAGCTCTTGTTGCGTTCCTCTCCGGCCTGCGTATCGCCCAAACCGGTGTAGGCTTCTCCCAAGCTGTTCCAAACGGCAACCTGCTGCGGATCCATCTCGCCGGCTTTGTTCAAATTGTCCACGGCCGTCTGATAAAGAGGAGCTTTCTTTGCCTTGTCTGGTTCGGCTCCGGCTTGCTTCAAGGCGTCCTGCGCGGTATTAAACGCGTCGTTCAAAGCCTTATTCTTCTTCATCTGCTCGGAACGCTTCTTGAGCTCAGCCTCCATCTTTTCCTTCTGCTCTTTGCTCATGCCGCGTTCCTGCTCTTGCGTCAACTGTCCGCTTTTGTTCGCTGCTTGTGCGGCTGCTGCCTGCTGGGCTCTGGTGGTGTCGAAATTCACGACTGTACTGTCGCCGTATTTCGACTTCACGCCGCCAATCTTGTCCACTACCTTTCCGTCAACTTCGCAGCTAATATCGAAGGTTCCCAAAGGCAGTCCGGTGTAGAGCCAGTGCCCTTTCTTATCCGACTTTACTTTGTAATTGCCTTTAATGTCAGTGCGCTCCAGCTTGATCATTGCGCCTTTTACCGGTTGCCCGCCCTCGCCTTTCACCTCGCCCTCGAGGGTAGTGGTTTGGGCTAGCGCTGTACCGGTGATCAGCAGCGCGAGACTGCCTAAAAGAAGTGACTGTCGCAACCGGGCTAACATAATGATTTAACTCTCCTTATTCAAGTATTCCGTGGTTTCGGTCTCAGGATACTACAAGAGGTCAGACGTGCGGAATCTGACAATTGCAGCATCTTTTGTGGAGAGCCTTTATGGGTCTCCCACGAACGGCCTTCGCAACTTTAGCGCCCGAATATACGTCGCTTAAGAATTATTGCTGTGACTCGCATAGTTTCATCTCTCGTCCCGCTTGGCATGATTCAGCTTGGCGTGGTTTTACTTGGAGTAGTTCAGCTTTCCGCAGCCGCATCTGACCTCGCCCGCGCGGAAAAGCTCTACCAAACCACGGACTACAGCAAATCTCTTAGTCTCCTCGGCAAAGATAGCTCAGATGGCCCAACCAACTTCCTCATCGGCCGCGATCACCTGATGCTCGGTGAATCGAAAAAAGCTTCTGAAGCGCTGGAGAAGGCCACCACCGTCGAACCGGGCAACAGCGAGTACATGGATTGGCTGGGGAAAGCCTACGGGCGCAGGGCCGAAACCGCGAATCCGTTCATGGCCCCGGGACTTGCCTCTAAGACCCGCCAGGCCTTCGAGAAAGCCGTAGAATTGAACGGGAAAAACCAGGATGCCCTCAGCGACCTGTTCGACTACTATCTGGAAGCTCCCGGCTTCCTGGGAGGCGGCTACGACAAAGCCGCTGCCGTCGCGGAAAAGATCTCCGCTCTCGATCGTGCTCGAGCCTTCAATGCCCGCGCGCGGCTCGCCGAAAAGCAGAAGGACTTCGGCGCAGCCGAGCAGTTGTTGCGAAAAGCGGTGGCTGTTGACCCTGGAAAACCGGGCCCAATCACAAATTTGGCGAAATTCCTGGCGAAACAAGGGCAGTCTAGCGAAAGCGATGCCCTCTTCGCCAAGGCTGAAAACGCCGCCGCCAAGTCCCCGGACGTCTGGTATGAACACGCGCAGATACTGATCCAGCAGAAGCGCCAGCTCGATGTGGCAAAGGCGCTTCTGCAAAGATATATACGCGCCCCCCTAACGCCGGAAGATCCCTCGCGCCAGGAAGCAGCAAAGCTCCTCAAGCAAGCTGGCGGCGCTTGATCTTCTCTTGATTCCCGCAAGCTCAATCCCGATCAAGCCTTTTCTCTATTAGCCGATGAAGCTGACTGAAGCCATTTCGTTCAGCCTTCGGGCGTTGCGCGCCAACCGGCTCCGTACCTTTCTGACTGCTCTCGGCATGATTATCGGGAATGCCTCCGTCATTCTCGTCGTCACCATCTCTCTTGCCAGCACCGACCTTATCCTGAACCTGATTCGTGGCGTCGGATCCAACCTGGTTTATGCAAACCTCGAACAGAGCGGCCAGAACGCGGCTCAGGTTCGCGCCGATTACGTCAAGCTGGCAGATGTCCAGGCCCTGCGAGAACTGTTCGGCGACCGCATCGTCGCTGCCACAGCCGTATTGCCCAATAGTGACCAAATCGTCATCAACGGTAAAGTGCGCCCCGTCACCATCAACGGAGTCGACGAATTTTATAAGTCAGTCCGCAATATCGTGGTCCTCAACGGCCGCAGCTTCGATTCCAGCGACATGGTGCTGCGCGGCAGGGTAGCTATGCTCAGCGACAAGCTGGCCATCAGAATGTTTGGAAGCCTGAACGCGTCCCTGGACCAGAAAATGAAGATAAAAGGCCTTCAATTCACCGTAATCGGCACCTTTCGCGAGAAAACCAGCACTATGGGTCAAAGCGAGATCTCGTCCGAAGACGCCATCCTCATCCCCATCACGGTGATGAAATACTTCGTGCCGGTGGAGCGCATCGAGCCGGTGTATCTTCAGGCGCGAAGTCCGGCCGATGTTCCAGCGATTACCGAGCAAACCCGCGATCTGCTCCGCCAGCGCCATCGGCCCGGAGCCAACTACAACGTGCAGAACCTGAAAGCCATTCTCGACACGGCCAACCAGATTGCCACCGTGCTGACCGTGGTTCTCATCATTGTCTCGGCCATCGCCCTCTTGATTTCCGGAATCGGCATCATGAATATCATGCTCGTCACCGTTACCGAGCGAACGCGGGAAATCGGCGTACGCATGGCGGTAGGCGCATCCAGAAAGGAAATCCTGCTGCAATTCCTGGTGGAATCCGTGCTAATCAGCTTGATTGGTGGATTCATCGGTATTGCCATCGGGCTGTCGCTTCCTCTCAGTATTCGCCTTGTCACCGACCAGATCAGCGTGCCTATTTCGCCGCTTTCCGTCATCGTCGCTTTCGCTGTGTCTTTTACGGTGGGCGTCGGTTTTGGGCTATTACCCGCCCGTCGCGCTTCTCAATTGAATCCCACCGAAGCGCTCCGCTACGAGTAATTACCCCAAATAATCCGAAGATGGAAAGAAATCTTATACCCCCTGTTTCGAATCTCACTTTCGAGGGGTATGCCCGTAAAGCCCCGCTCGAATTTCTTAAGGAGAAAAAATGAACTATAGCGATTTAAAAGATAACGTAGCTACCGAACCACGCCCCGGCGCTCGAGCCGAACACAGAGAGGGCCCAGTTGCTCGCAGCATCGAGCAGCAGACCGCCAAGCTGCCTTCCGACGTCTGGCTATGGGCTGCCTTTGGCTCCATTGCAACATCTTTGATCTTCCAGATCACCGGCGACGACCGTAAAGCCGGCTTCATCGGACATTGGGCGCCCACGTTTCTTGCGCTAGGAATCTACAATAAGCTGGTAAAACTACACGGCTCCGACAGTCTCTAAGGCGAGAATAAGGGGAGACTTAGAAAGGTCTCCTCTTATTGCGTTAATTGTTTCTGGTTCTCGTTACCATGCAGCTGGTGGATCGCTAGCGGGGAAACTGTCTTCCATTGTGGCGTCTAATGACTCCTCTACATGGTCCTGGGTCTCTGTGTCCCTGGCCTTTGCCCATATCGAAACACCCACGACAGGTAAAGCCACTCCCAATATGAAGCAGGCGAACTTGATTCCTCGGCTTTGGGCGTCACTCATATCTTTTTCTTCACTTTCCCACGCAGTCATTTCTGAACACTTGGACGCATGCAGGTGGTGATGTGCTGCAGTATCCTTCGAATTCAACGAGGCCCTCCTTGCAGAAAGCGGGTATCGTGTGACATTCAGTCGAGAAATCAACACAGTGGCTGGACTCGATTGAGTACGCGTGTTGTATCAGAATGTGGTGGCCAGGGACGGAATCGAACCGCCGACGCCAGCCTTTTCAGGGCTGCGCTCTACCGACTGAGCTACCTGGCCAATGTACTGAATTCTTTAGATTACCAAAACCCTGGATGCCTCTTGCCGCTCCCCAAGCAGCCGTACGCACCACCGCAAGTCTCTTCAGCCATGATAAAATCCGCATTAGCAGCCGAAACCATGAGCGAACAACGTTTAGGCGACGTGATTGATGACCATTGCATAAAATGCCGGAGGATCACCAATCACTCCATCGTTTCCATTATCGAAGATAAAGCTGCCAAGGTGCGCTGCCGCACCTGCTATCACGATCATGACTACCGTCATGAACAAGCTCCGCCTACTAAGAAAGAGTTGAAGAGGTTAGAGGCCGAAGCGCAGGCCGCTTTGGCTGCGGCAGCCGGTGAAAATGCCCCAGGGACGCCGGCTATCGATGAAACTGCAGAACCCGCGCTGAAATCCCGCAGCGAACACGCTTAGCCTCCAACCGGTGCCCGGCGTGACGCTGGGTAATCGATTGTTTCTTCCAGTCCTTTTAGTTTAGATGCTGTCTCAGTTTGCCCCTTCACACTGCGCACTTTAATCTGGCTTTGGAAATCGTCGAAAAGCTTCAGGCTAACCGCCATGTGGCTTTCCTGGTAGGCGGATGTGTACGCGATCGCCTGCTCGGAATACAGCCCAAAGACTACGACATCGGCACCAGCGCTCCGCCAGAAACCCTGCTGCGTCTCTTCCCCGGCTCTCAATTGGTCGGTGCGCACTTCGGCGTCTTGCTGGTCAGGAAATCGCCTAGCGTCCACGTAGAGGTCGCCACGTTTCGCAGTGAAGGCGAATACACCGATGGGCGTCGTCCCGGCCGGGTTAGTTTCGTCACAGATCCCGAACTCGATGCGCGCCGTCGCGACTTCACCATTAACGGTCTCTTCGAGGATGCGGTCACCCGGAACATTCACGACTACGTCGAAGGGCAAGCCGACCTTCAAGCCAAAACCATTCGCGCTATCGGCGATCCTTTCCTGCGTTTCCGGGAAGACCATCTCCGCATGTTGCGCGCTATCCGCTTTGCTGCGCGTCTCGGCTTCGCCATAGAGCGTGCCACGATGCAGGCCATTCAGGAACTCGCCCCCAACATCAACAAGATCTCTGCCGAACGGATTAGAGACGAACTGACTCGTATCCTTACGGAAGGCGGCGCGCGGTTGGGCTTTGAACTGCTCGACGAAACCGGTCTGCTTCCCATTCTGCTTCCTGAGGTCAAAGCGTTTCAGGGCGTGCAGCAGCCCCCGCAATTCCATCCCGAAGGCGACGTTTGGAAGCATGTGCTTCTGATGCTGGAACGGCTCCAGAGCCCCTCGCCGGCTCTTGCATGGGGTGTTCTGCTGCATGATGTCGGCAAACCGCCTACCTACCGCGTAGCCGATCGCATCCGCTTCGACGGTCATGCCGAACTAGGCGCTCAGATGGCCCAGCGCATTCTGCAAAGGCTTAAGCTTCCGGCCGGCGAAGTCGACCAAGTTACCGCCCTGGTCGCAAATCATATGAAATTTAAAGATGTCCGGCAAATGCGGGTAAGCACTCTGAAACGGTTTCTCCGGCTGCCCGCATTCGAGGAACATCTTGCACTCCATCGCCTCGATTGCGGCGCGAGCAATGGTCTGACTGGCGCCTACGACTTTGTAACGGAGCAGCTAGCACATCTCGATGACCGGCAACTGCGGCCGCCGCGCCTCATCACCGGCGAAGATTTGATCAAAGCCGGTTACAAGCCTGGTCCGAAGTTTGCGGAGGCGCTCGAAGCTGTTGAATCCGCCCAGCTTGAGAGTTCAATCGCAACTCCTGCCGAGGCACTTCAATTGGCCGAAACACTTCTGAAAGAGAGTTCCAGCGGCGTCTCTGCCAAATAAACTTGCTGCACTGAATGAGGGTCCGGCATCTACATAAAGTGATGCAAGTTCTGGAATCAACATCGGCTTCGCTGAGAGCGCAGATCGAAATGGCGCGGGCGGAAAGCGACCGGCTTTTCGGAATTCTTAAGCCTGAGGCTTTGTACGAACGTCCCATCGCGGAACGCCACCGCGTTCTTTTTTATATTGGGCATCTCGATGGATTCGATTCCATTCAGATCTGCCGCGAAGGCTTGGGCATCGCCTCCCCCGACCCTGATCTCGATCGCCTGTTTCAGGCGGGAATTGATCCAGACTCGAATAACCTGCCATCGGACCAGCCTTCTGATTGGCCGACGGTGGAGCAAGTTCGGGACTATGTCGATCGCTGCCGCCAGCATGTAGATGCGAATCTGGCCCGTGCGCCTGAAGAGACTGTTGCCATGGCGCTGGAACATCGCCAGATGCACCTGGAGACCCTCGTATACATGTTCCACAACTTTGGTTTCGATCAGAAAGTGGCAGCTTACCAGGACCCCGTCATTTCAAGTGGTGCTAACTTGCAAAATTCCTGGTGTACGGTTCCGGCTGGCGAAGCCATTCTCGGCAAGAACGAAGACGGCGAATTTGGATGGGATAACGAATACAATGAACTTCGAGTTCAAATTCCTGCCTTCCACATTCAGAAGTTCAGTGTAACCAACGGCGACTATCTTGAGTTTGTGAAGAACGGAGCTGAGATTCCGCACTTCTGGAACGTTCGCGATGGCGTCTATTACTATCGAGGAATGTTCAGTGAAATACCGCTTCCGCTGGATTGGCCCGTATATGTCACGCAGAAGCAAGCGACCGCCTATGCGGCATCGCTGGGCAGGCATCTCCCTTCAGAAGCGCAGTTTCACCGTGCCGCCTACGGAACTCCCGCAGGTGAAACGCGCCCATATCCGTGGGGTCGTCAGAGCCCTGATGACCATGAAGGAAACTTCGATCTCCGCCGCTGGGATCCGCTTCCAGTCGATGCGGACCCGTCTGCCGATAGCGCGTTCGGAGTCAGTCAGTTACTCGGCAACGGCTGGCAATGGACTTCTTCGGTCTTTGCTCCCTTTCCCGGTTTTGCGCCGCGAGCGAACTACCCGGGATACTCCTCCAACTTTTTTGATGGCGAACATTATGTGATCAAAGGAGGATGCTCCCGTACGGCTGCTCGTTTGCTCCGCGCTTCTTTCCGCAATTGGTTCCGCCCCGATTACGCATACACTTACTCGACTTTCCGATGTGTGAAAAATTAGCGCCTCTCTTCTTATTCGCTCATGTCTTCTGGTGTAACGGCGGTTTCTGAATTCGGTGTTGACGTTCTTGAAGGACTCTCCAGGAAAGAAGGGAAACGTCTCACACCGAAATACTTCTACGACGATCTAGGCAGCGCTCTTTTCGAGGCGATTACTCTCTTGCCGGAGTATGGATTAACCAGGGCTGACGAACGGCTTCTAGCCCAACACTCGGTAGAGATCGCCCACAGAACTGGCCGCCTCGGAATCGTCGCTGAGTTGGGCAGTGGCAGCGGTAAGAAAGCGCTTCATGTTCTCATTGCACAGCGGGAGTTGAATCCCGGGCTGCTCTATCAGCCGATCGATGTGTCGAGTTCCGCTCTTGACTTTTGCCAGAAGGAAATTGGCGATCTGTGCCGCGTATCGGCGGTTTGCAGCGATTGGATGGCCGGCCTCGAACAAATAAGCCGGGCCCGTATGCCTGACGAACCGATGCTGCTGCTGTTCCTTGGCAGCTCAGTCGGAAATCTGGAACGCGAAGATTTGCCCGCGTTTTTCCGGTCCATCGGGAACAAATTGCAGCCTGGAGATTATTTGCTTCTGGGAGCTGATCTGGTCAAAGACATCGACGTGATGCTCTGCGCGTACGACGACCCCACAGGGGTTACTGCCGCCTTCAACCTGAACTTACTGGGCCGCATCAACCGCGAATTCGACGCCGATTTTGATCTCTCTGCATTCGCTCACGAAGTGAGATGGAACTCTGAGAAGCGGCGCATTGAAATGCATCTGTTGTCGCGCACCGATCAAAAGGTTAGGGCACGTGTGCTCGAATCCGTTTTCTCTTTTCGAGCTGGAGAAACAATTTGGACCGAATCTTCGCACAAATTCGACGAAAGTGAGTTACGGCGGCTTGCTGTCGAGAGCGGCTTCCTGACGGTATCAGCTTGGATCGACAAACAATGGCCGCTCGCGGAAATGCTTTGGCAGGTCGCCCCCGCCCCCGCCATTGCCTAAGCTTTCCTGGAATTAGCATCTCCGACTAAGGCGAAAACTAGTTCGCCCCGAAAGCCAAACTGAGAGGCGCTACGGCAACTTCTTTCGCCTCCGCTTCAAATTCCGCACCGCTAGCCAGTTGCCTGCATAGAGTTAGCGCCTGCGCCACTACCTGGTCCATGTTGTAGTACCTATAAGTGGCGAGCCGCCCAACGAAATGTACCTTCGGTTCCGCTTCCGCCAATCGCGCATACTGCTTGTAAAGCGAAGCATTCTCGGGCGTTGGAACAGGGTAGTACGGGTCTCCCGCCACCGCGGGATATTCATAAACGAGGCTGGTTTTGGAATGTATCTGTCCCGTAAGATGCTTAAATTCGGTAACCCGGGTATAAGTGTGATCGTTTGGATAATTCACTACTGCTACAGGCTGCAGGAACTTCTGCGCCAAGGTCTCGTGCCGGAAATGCAACGAGCGATAAGGTAGCGGTCCAAACCTATAACCAAAGTACTCGTCTACAGGCCCCGTATAAACAAGCTGCTTGTATTTTACTCGTCGAATTACGTCGCGATAGTCCGAGCCTTGCTCCAACGTGATGTTCCTGTGGTCGAGCATGTTCTCGAACATTCGAGTGAAGCCGTGTTTCGGCATAGCCTGGTGCGTGTCGGCGAAGTAGCGGTCGTCCGAATTCGTTCGCACCGGAATTCGCGCTGTAACTTGTGCATCCAGTTCTGACGGATCTTTACCCCACTGCTTCCGCGTGTAGTTCCGGAATAGCTTGTTATATAAATCGCGGCCTACCCGGCTTACTACTACATCTTCAGAGGTGCGAATGTTATTCCGCACTTCAGCGCGCTCTGCGAAGAACGCTTCCGTTTCCTGCTCAGTCTCGAGCTTCATGCCATACAGCTTGTTGACTGTCTCCCGGTTGATCGGAATCGGCACCAGCAAGCCGTCAACGCTCGCCAGTACCCGGTGCTCATACTTTCTCCAGGATGTGAATTGCGATAGATAATTGAAAACAGCGTCCGAGTTCGTGTGGAAAATATGGGGCCCGTAGCGATGCACCAGAATGCCGTGTTCGTCCAAATGGTCATAGGCGTTACCGCCGACGTGCGGGCGTCGATCAATAACCAGCACCTTCTTTCCATGCCGCCGCGCCAGCTGCTCGGCCACCACTGAACCTGCAAAGCCCGCTCCTACAACTAAATAATCAAACATCCTTAGCCTTTCTCCGGTGCAGCCAACGTCGATTCACGCGAATGTCCGACTGGGATTGAGCCGGCTTCGCTGGACTCAAGCCGCTGTTCCATGAGAAGGTCCATCCCGGACCAAGTCCGGTCCCACGAAGACTTAGCCAGGAACGCATCGGCTCCCTGCCGGAACTCGCCGTCGCCGCCTGCCGATAAGAGTGCTTCGCCGGCGCTGACAAACTGTTCCGCATTACGCACTATAGCTGCCAATCCAAGGTCACCGTAGGGAGTGACCACATCCTGAATGGGTGTAGAGATGATTCTCAGTCCCGCTGCCAGATACTCTGGCGTCTTCGTGGGACTGATATACCGTGTTGATTCGTTCAACGCGAACGGAAGCATGCCGATCCTCCATCCGGAGAGATAATCCGGCAGCTCGTCGTAGCTTTTCATTCCCAGGTAATGGATATTTGCTGCCTTGGGCAGCGTCGCGGGATCAATCTTAACCACCGGCCCAAGCATGACAAACTGCCACTCTGGTTTCAGACTTGCCGCCTGCTGCAGTAACTGAAGATCCATTCGCTCATCGATCACTCCCGAATACCCAATTCGCGGCTGGCCGATGTTGCGTTGATCTCCCGGAGCTGTTCGGGAGTTTCGTGCGGAGGAAAAATGACTCGCGTCAATACTACTGGGGAATAGGAACACCGCCGCATGCTGTTGTTTCTTGGCTTCGTACAGCGTAGCCCCACCGGTAAAAACCAGATCGGCCTGCCGGAACAGCGCTTCCTCGTTGCTTCGCATTGCTGCTGGAGCGCCGGCAAAGGCCGAGAGCTCATCCATGCAGTCATAAACGGTCATAAGAGGGTCAAGCAGGCTGGTGAACTCCATGGCCATGGGCGTGTAATACCAGGAGACATATTTCGATATCTCCTGAGCGCGGAGCACATCACCAAGCAACTCCCGCTGGGTAGCCGGAATCGTAATCTGTTCCAAGCCGTGTGGCAGGTGAGGAGTAACTACATGCACACCCGTCTTCTCACAGACGTTCGTTTTTAACTCAGATGGACCATCCCCAAAAATAGGTTCTTCAATGAAAAACACCCGGCCTCGACGCGCGAAGCGGCTCATCAGGTGCTGCGGCCTCTGGAAGACAAACTGCCACCGCAAATGGGAAAAACAAAGGATATCGGGTTTGGATATGGTCATGAGAATCGCAAGGGACAAGTCTGCGCGCGGCCAATCAGGAAAGGAACTCGCCTACCCTCTGTTCGGGGAGCTTGAAACTAGGCGCGCGTTGCGTCAGTGCCTCGAAACTTAAAGGATTTCTGTCTCTCGCAAAGTGGCGGTCGAGCTCAAACTGGCGGTCACGCAGTGCTCGCGCAAGCGGCTTATGTATTTCGCGATCCCCATTGCCATCGGCATAGTCGAATAGTCCGTTGCAGCAGTGCCGGTCGTCGTCCCAGCCGGGGTGGTTCAGGATGGGATAAAGACATATGCCATGAATGCATACGCCAGCTCCGCACGCCGCTTTCACTTCTCCGCAAACATAGTTGAACCAATCTGCCCGGTTGTCGTCTTCCGCTCCAGTTTCAGACACGAACATCGGGCGTCCGTATTTTTCAAAAACTTCTCGCAGTATCCCCCGGAATGGTTTATAACGAAAATCGGAACGGACTACCCGCTCGCCGGAAATCGCCCACTGATTCTGCTCGTAGAAATTGAGTCCAATGATATCCAGATACTCGGGACGTCCGCCCAATTCCGGATGCGAACGGCCGCTCAACATATCCCACGCTTGATACTGAGCTGCGGAAAAAGCCGCTGCATGTTGTTCGCTGCCAGGAAGTGATTGATCGCCTACGACGTGAACCACCGGTTCGGGAGAAATCAATCGGCAGTTGGACCACTCATTGAGCAGTACCTCGCTGCTGATGGCCGCCGCCGCGACGAGTATTCGCTTCAGTTCGTCCGCGCGGCCGCTTTGGTGCGGATTCAGAAATGCAGCTTCACCGCCGGCCCAGGCGAGAAAAGAAATCTCGTTTACCGGTGCAAACGCGCCGATCAGATGCCGGTATGGTTTCAGGAAGCGGATGAGAGCCCGCGTGTACAGTCCAAAGCGGCGCAGGAATTCAGCACCGAAAATGTCGAGATCATCCGGCCAGCCAAAGTGCATCAGATCGAGCAAGACCTGAACACCCGTTTCCTCCGCGGCCTCTATCGTGGGAAGTAACGAATCGAACCGGTAATCTCGTTCATGCGCTTCCACCAGATGCCATCGTGCGCCGGTCCGCACCGTCTTGATCCCAAACGAAGCCAAACGGCGAAAGTCTTCTACAGCCAGTTCGTCATGCCGGGTTTGGGAAAGAAGATCTAACCGTTTTCCGTCGCGGCGTCTTTGAGTGGAACATTCAAATCCGGCTTGCCAGAAGCTTTTAAATAAAGGAACGCTGCCTGCGCCTTCTGAAATCCGCTCTTCTTCCATCACCGTCTGCCTATAGATGAGGCAGCGTAAGTTAGGTTTCGTTTGTTGATACTCTAGCCGAGCTAAACACCCGATGGGTACTTCGGCCATGCGTAGGAAACGGCAGTGGCCACGACATCAACGCCAGATGATCATATGCCCAAAAATTAACCAACGGAACAAAACTTTGCGCGGCGTGATACTCGGCCGGCCACGGACACCTTCCGTTGAACCACGGAACCAGATAAGCCGTATCCTCGCGAGCCCACTCCATGGGAGTTGTTGACGCGAAAGTAATGGCTTCGGTTGCCAGATTCAGGCTGCAATACTGTGCGCCCCAACTAAGCGCTTCCACTTTGAATCGGTCCAAACCGCTAGTCTGCTTCTTCTTCCATTCGGGCGGGCAATTCACGGCGGCGTTCAACCGGCCTCCCTGCGGCGAAGTTATTCCTCCTCCGAAATAAAACTTAGAGTTATTTACGTCGTTCGGATACAGAAGTTCGAATTTCGTCTGCGGGTAGGCTGCTAGTACCTCATTCCGGATTGCGTCAACGTGCTGTCGAAGTCTATCAGCTAGAAACGCAGCGTCAGTGCCACCGTTTATCGAAGGGTCGTCATCCTGATACAGAAAGTGAGCCAACGGTCGCCCCAGTGCGGCTTGTGCAGCTTCTGCTGTTACCGCATCGTAGTAGGCCATCGATCCGCCTCCCACCCACCCTGTCCCGGCAATCCATTCCCCGTTTGCTGATACCGGAATCGTGAAGTGCGTGTCGTCGGTCACCGTCGCAACCCACTGTCCATTCGCTGCCGTGCAGCCACGCACATTTAGAATTACAACACCATCGCCGGTCTTCAAGCCATGGGGCTTCCCTAAGCCAATGCTGATCGGATCGGTGTATGCGCAGTAACCAACCGGCTGCGACACTGACGAAAAGAACCACCACAGGAACTCTCCAAATTGCAGCCACGGAGTCAACCCTGCCTCTGCCTGCAATCCGGCCATCACCTTGAAAGCCGCTTTCTGATACTCCGTGACGTTGGGTATGGGCGCGCATTGCGAAGATGACAAGTTGCTGAACCCCGTGTCTGTAGTAACAGGTTTCCCATTCGAATAACGGGCCTGCCACTCGTTCCCAGGGCTTCCGTCTTCCGGAGGATTGACTAACTCCATTGAAAAGGATGTCGTAATCGCCAGGCCGGCATCGCGTACTTCCTTGAATAGATCGGAATGCCACTCCCGGAACGCAACGTTGATCGGATCAGGCATCGTTGGATTGATGACCCAAGTCCCATCCGTTCCAACGTTTACAGTGCCCGTGATCGTGATGCGCGAATCCGCCTGCTCCCCGGAATCGATGGGATCTCCCCAGTTCGGAGTCCGCGTATGAATTCTGATCCGGCCCGGTCCGATCTTCTCCGCCCACATAGAAACGCTTGCTGCATTGATGTAGTAGATGAAATGGCCGGCGATCGTATCCGCGGTTTCCCACGCCGTAATGCTTTTCCGGATGGGAAAGTTGTCTCCGCCAATGCGAATCGTTGCAATCTCTCCAACCGCCCAGTCACCCGCGAAAGTCACTTCCGCGCTGTTCCAAACTCCCCCGACGCGCTTTCTCTGGTTCCACCAGAAAACACCCAGGTACTCGTTAAGGTGTCCTCTAAACCCGAGCTTTTGTAAGTGCCAGAGCAATCGCTGCGGGCTCACTTTGTAAGTTGCATCGGTATCGTAGTCCAGCGCCGGACTGACGTTGTCATAGATGACCGGCGCATCCGGGAAATCCCCAGGAACCGCAGCTTCGAGATAATCGAAAAGCAAACCACAGTCTGAATAACTAGCTTCATCGGATGGCGGCTGAAGCGTAATCGTCACCGTATGATCTCCAGCCGCAACCGGCTTGCGTATTGCCCGCCGCGTCACCAACTCACCTGATATATCGAGAGAACAATTGAGCGTCGTCGCTTCGTCGCCATCGACGCTAATCGAAACCACTCCGCGGCTTTTGTTCAGCGAAGTGCCGAGATACAGATCGTGAATTCGAGTTTGGGAATAGCGGATCGTGATACTGTCTCCCGCGCTTCCGGTAGCTCGCGCAAACCCATGCCAGTAGTTGTTAGCAGACAGCATCTTCCATCCGCTTCCCGAAAATGCGCAAGATTGGCTTGCCTCGTTGCCAATACGCAGGCTCGCCGGTCCCGCGCACTGCAGCCGCCGGACGCCGTTCGGATCCTCCACCATCCAATTGCTGAACGTCGCCGTCCACTCCGTATCCCGGTAAGCGTCAGAGTTGGTTAACTGTGGCGCGAACGTCAGCCAGGCCTGCCGTATACGATCGATGCTTAATGCCGAGAAGTCGAGCCGGATCCGCCACACCACATCATCTGAGTTGCCCCCGCTTAAATTGATGACCGGATTGTCGACAATCAAAGTCCCGGAAGCCGGGCCCACGAAATAAGCCGATACTTCATTGCCATCCAGGCCCCCGTATTTAGCCAGATAGAAGCTGCTTCCTTGATCAACGGCTTCCGTTGTAAGAGTCAGCCTTATGGACGAATCCACGCTGGCAATCTTGTAAGATTTGCCTCCGATGTAAATCACCGATCCCGCTGCCATACCGGTGAAGGGAATACCGGTTTTTAGCTCCACCTGTTCGCCCGAAACCCAAACCTTGCCTGCTCGTCCGTTCTTCAACGTCAGCTTGCCGCCCGGGTCCGCGTCCGCCTTCACTGAAACACTGTGATTTCCGAAATCCGACCAGTCATAGCTATTGATCGCATCCTTGAAGAAAGCTGCTACATCACCGGCAATCTCCCCGCCTTTTGCTTCGAACTCGAAACTTACGTTGTTAACGAAAAGAGTGAGCCTATCGCCAGCACTGCAGCCTTGCGCCCCAGTTGTGAACTGCCAACTGCCCGAAGCAGTCGAGTGGTTTCCGCTGACAAGCTCCGCATGCTCCCAAAGCCGGATTTTTTCACTGGTGCCGTCTTCCCGAATGACGTCCATATGGGCCCAGTCAATCCACGAATATTTGGCAGAGTCCAGCGGCTGCAATCCCTGGTAAGCAACATCGAAAGTGAGGACTATCCCCGCCAGGTCGAAATCGGGCAGGTAACGGACAGAGTAGTGCTCAAAAACGTTGTCCGCGTCGTAAACGTTCAGAACGCAGAAATCCGCCATGTCGCGAAACACGCCGCGCACCGTAAATCCAGTGGGGCTGGTCTTGCAAAGCGAAGCGGCGGAACCCACGCCGGTAAATCCGCGCAGATACAGTGTCCGGTCCGGCTGCAGCTTGAAAATCTGTTCTGTACTCATCGCCCGTTTCGCGTCTCCTCCAACGAATACGGCCCGCAGCGGAAAAAATCCCACTGCGAGCCTGCCGGAGAGTATCACCCGATACGGCGTCACAGGAAAACGCAACTTTGATTTTCAGCTCTAACTGTCTGATGAGTCGCTAGATAAAAGTTTTGTGGAGGCTGTGACTGTCAAACCGCGCGGCCCCACGCCATCTGCGGGCTTATTCCATTTCGGAAGCCGTCTGCTCCCGCCTGAAGCCATGCCGCTGCTGCCGGGAAGCTGCCGGATTTGCCGTAACGCAAAATCGAACATTTATCTCTTCGTTCTCCACTCTTATGGGAACATCTATCCACGATTGGCTCCCCATGCTCCGGGTACAGAAGTTGCGTCCAAACACCACTGTGGGAATGCTTAAACCCAACTCGCCTATCTCTCCTTCCAGAGCCGTTTTGACATTTCCGAAAATCATGTTCGCAATCTCCCCGATTGCATCGAGAACCTCGCCATCGACAGCCGGATATTCTGCCATTGTCATGGTCGAAGCGGCCTTGCAGGCGAACTTCGCCGAGCAGCCGATCGTGCCGGTTCCAATGTAGTGACCGGCAAGCCCGATTAACGCCACCACCCGCTCGTGGCCGTCGGTCGATCCCTCGATTGGGAGCCGGTCGGCGATCTCCGCCTCCATTCCCAGCATTGTGGACAAAACCTCTTGCACAGCGGCGAATACGGCTCGTTCGATAAACTGCTGTTCCATCATTCCCTCCGCGGCGCGAGATCGCGACCGTAAATCCCTGAAACCCAACCCGTCCGGGCAGGGAAGCGTAGACGGCCATCCGCTAGGCGTCCGCCGGTGATTACTTCCTAGGATTTTTCCTATCCCGATTTCTCCTGCTCTAATCGCACTCTCACTCAGCGGCGGTCTTCAGGCACGACAGAACCTTATCCTTGATTTGCTCCGCGGTAAACGGCTTCCGGACGTACCCATTTGCCCCTAGCTGTACCGCTTCGAAAACTTTGGCCTGGCTTCCTTCCGTCGTGATCATGATGACTGGAACTTTCTTCCACTGGGCGTTAGCGCGTACGCTCATCAATAGCTCCAGCCCGTCCATATTCGGCATATTCACGTCCGATAGCACTAGGTTGACCCCGTCGCTCTTCAGGATCTTCAGCGCTTCTACGCCGTCGCTGGCTTCGTGTACTTCTTCTATGGGCAGGTCCGTTTGGGACAGCACCCTCTTCAGAATCTTCCGGATGGCAGCAGAATCGTCAACCACCAAAATATGTAGTTTCATGCTCGATAACACCTTTAAAGGCAGCAGCTTAGGGTCACATTCCAAGACTCCGGCGTTGCTTAAGCCCGCGCACTTGGGTTCCCATTTACTCCTATCGGCAGAACCGGTCTCAAAGTCCAGTGAACTTTTTCTGATTAGACCGGGAAAAAACTGGGGACAAAATTCGCCCTCGACACACTTACTTTCCGATACGCAATGAGGCAAACTCTCCACAACAGTTGTGGCGCTCCGGCGGAAAAACATTCAGAAGGATGTTTCTGATCCATGGCAGAAGAGAGTACTGATCTCGCTACTATCAAGCTGACGGGTCTGCAGAAGGCGGCTATTATCTTGGTGACGCTCGGTCCCGCCGAAAGCGCGCAGATGCTGAAGCACGTCTCGGAAGACGAAGCCGACCGTTTTGCCAAGGCCATTGCCCAGCTGGACCGCGTAACTCCCGAGCAGGTCCAGGAAGCGCTCGAAGAGTTCTACCGCTACACCTCCTTCGAAAGCCTCTATCTCAAGGGCGGTATGGAATACGCCCGCAAAATGTTCACCGAGGCCTACGGTCCCTCTGTCGCGCAAGACCTGGTCGACCGCCTCAGCAAGAGTCTCACCAACGATGCGCTGAACTTTGAAAATTTCCGCAAAGCTGACCCGCAGCAGCTCGCAAAATTTATTCAGGATGAGCACCCCCAAACCGTGGCCCTCATTTTGTCGCGCCTCGACCCCTCTCAAGCTGCCAATTTAATCAGCTCCCTGCCATTCGAAGTGCGAACCGACATCGCTCTTCGTATGGCCGATTTAGACCAGATCTCGCCGGAGATCGTGCGCAGTATCGCTTCCGTGATCGACCACAAGCTCCGGAATCTGGGCGAACTCAGCCGCGAGTCCTATGGGGGCGTTCGAGCCGTCGCGAATATCTTCAACCGCCTCGATCCGGAAAGCTGCACCCAGCTCATGGATGCGGTCGATCGTGAAAATCAGACCCTCTCGGAGAACATTCGCCGCTTTATGTTCGTCTTTCGCGATCTGGAAGACCTGGACAAAACCTCCATTGCCGCCATCATCCAGCGCGTCAATCGTTCCACTCTGATCATTGCTCTTAAGGGCGCCAACGAAACCCTGCGCCAGAAGTTCCTCGCAACCCAAAGCCAGCGCGGCGCAGCCATGATGGCCGACGATATCGCCAGCCTGGGTCCCGTAAAGCTCAAGGACGTTGACGCGGCCCAGCAGGAAATAATCGCTCTCGCCCGTGATATGGAAAAGGAAGGCGTCATCAGCCTGAAGGGTGCTGCTAACGAGCAGTACGTCTACTGATGCTGAACCAGGGGCTGCCATCCGGAAGAAACCCGCCAGGGTTCGGAATTTCCATCGACGCTTTCAGTTTGATTTCCGACGTCGACATCATCTTGACCGCCGAACTCGACCGGCGGACCATCACCTTCGGCGAGCTCGTCAAGCTTGAACCTGGAGCCGTCGTCATGCTCAACCGTCCCGCCGGGGAAAATATCGATCTCTTTGTCGGCGACATCCTGCTGGGCAGCGGCGAGATCCTGGTCATCGACGGCGCGCTCGCCATCCGCGTCGCCGATCTTCGCGACAAGCTGCCCACGACCCCGAAAACAGAAACTATCGAGGACGACTCGGCCGCTGCCTGACGCGGCTTCCTCCTCCCAGGACCGGAATAAATGAACCTTGAAACAGCCGTTATCGATCAGTGGTTGGATGCTTGGACCCAGGAGTTTGCCCGTGCCGTAGAGATGTTCTCCGGCCACCTGCCCAGCATCAGCTACAGCCGCGCCAAGGCCTTGGCGCCCACCGAAATGGGCGATCTGCTCTGGTGGAAGCAAACCTTCCATGCCGATCGGGACTTCAATAATTGGATCGGCGTGAAAGAGGCGACTTGGCTCGCCATCGGGGCCATCGAGGCGGACAGCGGGCCGGAAGCCGCTAAAGCTGCTTACCTCGAAATTATCAGCCAGACCCAGAACGGCGTCGCCGCCACTATCGGTCTGCAAAGCGGCGCTAATCTTCGTGCCGGCGATGGCCAGTTGGATTCCGCCCCCGATTTTCATTCGCTTTCTTACGCTCTCGTCGGTATCCAACTGCAAGGCGTCGAACTGCCTTCGCTTGCCATCGCTCTCGATCCGCAGGTCAGCCAGATCCTGGCGCCTCTTCCCGCTGAAGCGCCCGCGGTAAAAGCCTTACTGCCAGGCAGTCATGCCGAAGGCGGTGTCATGGCCCCCATGCTCAGCCGCTTGATGGATCTCGAACTCCCCTTGGCGGTGTCGCTCGGCCGGTCTAAAATGCCGATCTCTGATGTGCTCAAGGTCACCGCTGGTTCTTTAATCGAGCTCGACCGCAATATCGGCGACCATGTGGAGTTGATTGTGCATGGCACCGTCGTGGCCCGCGGCGAAGTCGTCTCGGTCAGGGGCAACTATGGCGTGCGCATCAAGGAGATCATAAGCCGTCAGGATCGCTTGAGCCTCTACGCCACCCGTTAGCGCTCGCAAACCCGCCCCTGCAAAAAGAAATTTAACTATGAAGAGAATTCTCTCCCAGGAAGAGATCGATGCCGTATTCCAAGGCGGCGCTGAAGCCTGCCTCGATGGCATGCCGCAGGCAAATACCTTCGACTTCAACCGGCTCGACCGGATACCGAAGTCTCAGCTGCAATCACTTCATCTAGTGCATGAAAACTTCGTCCGCAATCTTGCTTCCAGCCTGTCGGCCTACCTGAGATCCTACGTCGCCCTCAATTTTGTCAGCCTCGAGCAGATCTCCTACGCGGAGTTCCTCGAAGGCGTTGCGTCGCCCACCTGCATCGCCTATGTCGGCCTGTCACCCTACGAAGGCACCGGCGTTCTCGAACTCAGCAACAACCTGGTCTTCGGCCTGCTCGAGCTTCTCTTAGGCAGCAAGGGCCGCCCTACCGCACCCTTGCAGCGGAAAATAACCGATATCGAGAAAAAGCTCATCCAGACGCTTTTGAAGGTGATCCTGCGCAATCTCAGCGAAGCATGGCGTTCCGTCGCCGACATCGCTTTCTCCGTTCAATCCCTTGCCAGCGAACCGCAGGTCATGCATGTGCTGGCTCCGTCGGAAGCCGTTATCGTGATCGCTGTTGAGGTTCGCGTCGGTGTCACTGCGGGTTTGATGAACTTCGCAATCCCCTCCATCTTCGTCAAACGGCTCCGTCAGAAGCTCGATCAGCTGCAAAAGATCCGTAGGGCGGTATCCACCATCCAGGATCAACAGCACATTGCACACCTCATCCAAGGCGCAACGCTCGGCTTTGAAGCTCAGATCAATGGCGGAACCATTGAAGCTCAGACGCTTGTCGATCTGAAGGTCGGCGAGATATTAATCCTCGACCATCGGCTCGACCGGGAAGTGAACGGTCTCATCAACGGCAAGCTGAAGTGGTCCGGAAACGTGCGCTCCAGCGGCGACCGCATAGCTTTTTCCCTCACCGAGCCGCGTCTCGCAACGCAGGCTTTGTGACCGCGTCGCCGATACGATCCTGGAGCTGTAATAGATCTGTCCCACATGGTGATCCGTGTCGATCGTGTAGCCCCAGCTGTCCAGCAGATTCATCACTTGGCCCTCTACTTGACGGCCCCAGAAAGCTGGCGCTACTCTGTTGCACACCCGGTACATGGCATTGAAGACAGATCTGTTTTGGCCCACCAGCGTCGTCACAAGCTTGCCGCCCGGGCGCAGTACGCGGCTCAACTCCACCAGCGATTTCAGCATCTCTCCTTCGGGCAACAGTTCGAACAGATAGCAGCACACAACCGTGTCGAACGAGCCTGATGCAAAGGGAAGCGACGTGACATCGGCGGCTTGGCAATCCATCTGGACCCGTGGAAAATCCTCTCGCGCTATGGCTTGAGCTCGCGCCGCCATCTTCGGTGAGAGATCCACCCCTACCGTGTGCCCGTCCGGGTTCGCTTGCATTAAGCGTTTCAGCATCTCACCCGAACCTGTCGCCACCTCCAGAACCTGCGTCCCATTCTGAATGTTTGCCGCAATCAGCGCCGCCTTATGCGCTCGCGAGTGAAACAGCCAGCTCGATAACGAATACAAAGGCGCCACCAGATCGTAGACGCGGCGTGTCTCCAGGCATCCAGTCCCGAAAGCCACTGCATTTTCTGCCTCCAGGCATTCCGTTTCCGGCAGATCTGTATTCATGCTCACCCTCAGACGTTAGCAGTCTTTAATCTAGAGCCTTCAGGCTATAGTCGCACGAGCGTTCCCGCCAAGCCCCTTTTACTTGTTTGTTTCTCGCCGGGCGCTTGCACATTAACTCGCTTCAATTCGAGCTTGTCCAGCTGGAACGGTAAAGGTTTTCAGCCGGACCAGGTTTGCCGCCGTAGAGCGTACGGTGGTCACCGCTTTGAACGTGCAACTAAGCTGCGCCTGACTCAGCTCCACAATTCCGTAGCCGTGCGTCGATGAGTTCCAGTAGCGGATATGTGGATTGTTCAATCGGATGAGCGGCTCCAGCAGATTCGGCTGCACGCCAAAGTGCTTGGCCGGCATCGGCGCACTCGGTAAGTGCAGCGCCGAGGTAATCTCTTCAGCAAGATTCGCCGAGGTGATCGATCCCACCATAAACTCGACGCCCATCGGTCGCTGGAATAAGTTGTTGAAATCAGTCTTAAGATATCCCGCCTGGAAAGTGTGCAGGTCGCCCGTCAGCACAACGAAATTCTTAACACCCGCGTTTTGGATCGATTGCAGGAGTGAGGTTCGTTCGCTGGGGTAGCCATCCCACTGATCCAGGCTGACATAAATCCTTCCCGCCACCTTCAGAGGCATTAGCATTACCTCGTTTGCCCACAGCTTCCAAGTAGCGGTTGAACCTGTTACCTGTTCCAGGAACCATTGGCGCTGCGCCTCGCCCAGCATGGTCCGGTTCGGATTATGCAGCTCCGCGCAACCCAATGAAAAATAGCGCTGGAACGCCTGGCTGTTTCCGCACGGTGGTCCGTCCCGGTAGAGCCTCTCGTCCGTCACTATCAAGTCGGCCAGATTGCCAAAGCTGAATTTGCGGTAAACCTGCACTGATTGGTCCCACGAAGCGGCGGTTTGGAACGGCACATCAGCCAGGCCGTACTCCGCCCAAGCCTGATTTGCAGCTTGGCGCAGATCCGGCTCCGGAGCGTCCGGATTCATCGTGTCGTCGGGACGGAAATCCTGGTGGCAATCGTTTGCAAACTCATGGTCGTCCCACAACTGAATATAAGCGAAATTCTCGTGTACCGCCTGTTGATTCAAGTCACTGCGGTACACCTTGTACAGATGCCGGTAATCGTTCACATCCTGGGGAACCATACTGCCGCTGCCGCTCGGGAACGGAGGCAAAGTGCGCACGGCATTGCTTTGAAACGCGGGACTGGCAATCGTCTCATAGATGTAATCTCCCAAATGGATCACATAGTCTACTTGCTCCGCCGCCAGAAACTGCAGCGCTGTATAGTAGCCGTTGCCAAAATCCTGGCAAACCACAAAGGCGAACTTTATAGAAGCAGGTGCGCTGTTGGGCTCGGGCAGCGTTTTAAAGCGGCCGGTGCGGCTTGCCACACCGTTGTACAGAAACCGGTAGAAATAAGTTGTATACGGCTGTAATTGCCCGTCGCTTACTGGCAGCTTAACCGTGTTGTCATTTTCATTGCTGAGTGCCGCCAGCCCATTAATGATCACGCCCTGAAAGTCGGCAGTGGTCGAGATTTGCCACGCCACTACGTTTCCCGCCAGCTGTTTCTGCGGATCTACCCGGGTCCAAAGCACCACTCCATTCGGCCGTGGATCGCCCGACGCGACACTTTGCGGAAAGATAGCGGCTTGCTCGCCGCTTGCCGCCGGACTCACTGCAAAATAAGACGCCGCTTGTGCCGGGTCTGGAACGAGTGGCACCGGTTTCGAATAGTCCTGCTGGACCGGAGCGCCATTCGCTTGTGCAGTTGCCTTCCGGCCAACCAGCCACGCGCAACTGCCCCCGGCAGCGAGCGTATTCAGAAAACTTCGACGATGCATATCTATCTGCCTCCCGCAGAACTGTATATCGAAGTTTGGATTTACCCTGGATAGCCGCGTTGCATGAAAAGTTGATGAAATTTACTGGTTCAAGGGGCCGGATAAGGCTTGGTGAATTTATTCCGCGGATTGTATACTTCGAAACTTCCGTCTTCGTGAGCGGTTACTTCCAGATAGTTCCCTGCATCTCCCTCGCCGGAATTCACATTGGCGATGTACGGATCGGAGCTGTTGTGTTCGCGGCCACCGGCGTTCGCAAAATGAAGCTGCCAGATGTCCTCCAGGCCGGGCGAAGCATGGATGATGTCCCAGGCTGAAGGCGAGCCGCCTTTCTTCGCGCCATTGTCCATCACCGCGACGCGCGGTTTCAATCCATGCACCAGCGCTGGGCTGTTGCTCTGGTCCAGGCCGTGATGCGACACAATTAACAGGTCCCCGTGCCCCAGCTTGTCCGTTGGGCACATCAGCTCCAGTTCCTTGTTCCAGGTGAGGTCGCCCAGATCGATTGTGTGAAACTTGCCATACTGAATCGCTAATCCCACTGACCTTGCGTTCTCCGTCGGATCTGCTGCTTTTTTCGCCACGCCGGAGCACGCACTGTTGCTTTCTCCTTCTCCAGCCAGCGGCGTCGAGAGCAGTTTTCCATCAGCACTCACCACTTCCACTTGCAGGCCTTTCAGGTCGATATGGTCGCCCGGCGTCACAACCCGGTGTTTTGAACTGCCGATAGCCGTCTGGTATTCGGACACCATGTGTTTCACCGAATTCGAGTCCTCTCGATTCGGCCCGTGGTCCAAAAAGGTGCCCACCGGAATCTTCGCTACCAGTTGCGGAACGCCGCCCACGTGATCCGAATGATAATGGGTAATCACAACGTAGTCGATTTTTTTCACCTTCGCCCGCTTTGCTGCTGCGGCAATCCGGTTGGCGTCCCGATACGCGTTATAGCCCCACCCCGTGTCGATCAGCAAAGACTGTCCCGAAGGCGCGACAAATAAAGTAGCTTGCCCTCCTTCGACATCGATGAAGAAGATCTCGAGAGCCTTGGGGCGGGCTGCAAGCATCCCAACGGAACAAAGCAAGAGAACAGCTGAACAGGCTACCGAGCGCATGCGCCCGATATTATCAGAACCGTTCCCGCGAACAAGAGAATGCACTTGCCGGAAACAACTATGACGTTTAGCCCTCCGGCGCGATGCTCTGCTCAACCCGAGCTTAGGAGCGTAAGCGCCCCCTCCTTCAAACAGGCAGACTCTCCATTCCGGTCTGAATCCTTACAGCGGCTCCTCCCTCTTCACCTAGCTGTGGCAAAAGCGAACAGGACTCTGTTGATCGGGTTGTCGGTTTACTCATTGAAATAGGCCTGCATCTGGATTTTCCCTTCCGATCAAAAATCAATGGCTCACGGCACGGTCAATCAACGTTCCGCTTGCGGACCATCTATTCGATGGGCATCGAGCAAATTTAGAGAAGGAGAAGAAAGGCTAATCGCTAAGAAATATTCAGAACTTCGGGCTAAGCTGTCGCCAAGGCGTCGGGCAAAAAATGAAGCCGGGGCTCGGGAGATTCTTTCGCAAATGCCGCTTTATGAGTTGCGGGCCGAGAGAGAATTCACCCAGATACGGCTTGCCCAATCCATGGGAATCTCCCAGGCAAGTGTTTCGAAGATGGAGCGGAACACAGATATGTACATCAGCACGTTGAGGCAATTCGTCGCTGCTATGGGCTGCGACGTAAAAATCCGAGCTGTGTTCCCTGATGGTGAGGTAGAGATCGAGCAATTCGAGAACCTGAGCATCCTTCGAAGCTAAAGTGATTCCTCTCCGTCGCCGTCTTGCAATCCCCAAAATTCCGAACATAGCTTCTGGTACGTTTTCCTCAAGTCTTCCGGAATAATACGCACCGCGCCTATGCTGGTCATAAAGTTGGCATCTCCTCGCCACCGCGGCAGCACATGCATGTGGATGTGCTGCTCAATCCCTGCTCCCGCCGCCTCGCCCAGGTTCATCCCGAGATTCAGTCCGTCCGGGCAGTATGCGCGCTCAATTGCGGTTTCCGCCCGCCGGACCAGACGCATCATCTCCTGCGCGGCTTCATCCGGAATTGCGGTTAACCGCGAGACATGGCTGTAAGGCGCCACCATCAAATGGCCGCTGGTGTACGGATACCGGTTAAGGATGACGAAGCAGTAAGCCGCCCGATGGACAATTAACGTCTCAGCATCGTCGCTACTCTCCACGGCGTCACAAAAGATGCACCGGCCCTTTTCCTTTTTGGCCTTCATGTAAGTGGATCGCCAGGGCGTCCACAATGTATCCATTCCGCCGGATTCCAGAAATTAAAAAGTGCCGGTCGGCTCGTCATCGCCAAATGAAAACGCTTCGTCCTCGTCCGTACCCTCGCCGTTCTTGGGCGTCCGCGAAGAATGATTCGAAGCCAGGCCATTCACCAGGTCGCGAAGCTCTTTGCTGGGCTTGAAATAGGGAATGCGTTTCGATGGCACTTCCACCCGCGACCCGGTCTTGGGATTCCGTCCCACCCGCGGTTTCCGCTGCCGGGTTCGAAAGCTGCCGAAGCCCCGGATTTCGATCTTGTCGCCCTTGTGCAGGCTGTTTACAATACTGTCAAAAATCGTCTCCACGATGGTTTCTGAGTCTTTGCGGGTCATCTCCACTACCTTGGAGACTTGCTCGATGAGCTCAGCCTTCGTCATACGCGCCCGCTCGTTGTTGTTCCTGGTCCTTGTCGTTCCATGTATGCTGCTGCTTGATAATACTTCCCAAGGTGGAAGTGGCCGCGGCCGCCTGGCGGCGATAATCCCCCATCCGGTCGAGTTCACCCTCTTCCTCAATCCGCCGCAAACTTAAACCGATGCGCTTTTGAGCCTCGTCCATTTTGATGATCTTGAAGTCGTGCTCTTCGCCTACCGGCAGGCTCGGCTCCGCTCCCGTCTGCTGCTGGCTAGACTGCTTTGCACCTGTTGCGCCCGCGAGCTCGCTCCGGTGGCACAGCCCTTCCACTCCCGGAACCAGCTCCACAAAAACGCCGAATGGCGCTGATCGGCTCACTTTGCCTCGCACCAGATCGCCCACCTGATGGGTTTCGAAGAAGGTCTCCCAGGCATCCGGCTGCAATTGCTTGACGCCTAGCGATAGCCGCCTGTTTTGCGCATCGATGTTGAGAATGACGGCTTGCACCATCTGGCCCTTCTTCACCAGCTCCGATACGTGCTTCACGTGCGTGGTCCAGGAAAGGTCCGAGACATGCACCAGGCCGTCCACGCCTTCTTCAATTTCGATAAACGCGCCAAACTCGGTCAGTTTTCTTACCCGGCCTTCCACCACCGACCCGATACTGTATCGTTCGGAAACCGTCGTCCAGGGGTCCGGTTCCAATTGTTTGATTCCCAGGGAGACCCGCCGCTCCACCGGCTTCACCTCTAGAATGACGGCCTCGACCTCGTCTCCTGCTTTCACCACTTTCGAGGGATGCTTCATTCGCCGGCTCCACGTCATCTCCGAGATGTGGATCAGGCCTTCTACCCCCTGCTCGAGCTCTACGAAGGCGCCATAGTCGGTTACGCTCACAACCCGGCCAATCACGCGGTTGCCGGTTGGATAGCGTTCCGCAATGTCTAGCCACGGGTCGGGCCGCATCTGCTTCAACCCGAGTGAAATGCGCTCCTTCTCCCGGTCGAACTTCAAAACCTTGACCGTTAACGCATCTCCGACCTGGACAACCGCCGAGGGATGCGTAATGTTGCCGTAGCTCAGGTCGCTGACATGCAGCAAGCCGTCTACGCCGCCCAGATCCAGAAAAGCGCCGTAATCCGTCAGATTCTTCACAACGCCGGTTACCTCGGCACCCTCTTCCAAATCCGCCAGCACTTCCGATTTGCGGGCCAATTGCTCGCCTTCGACAAGTACGCGGTGCGACACCACCGCATTCCCGCGCCGCCGGTTTACCTTCAGCACACGGACGGAAAGTTCCTGCCCTGCGTAGCTGTCCAGATTGTGCTGAGGACGAAGTTCTATCTGCGAGGAGGGCAGGAACGCCTCAATGCCGATATCCACGGCGAGTCCGCCCTTCACCTTGTGAAGAACTTTGCCCACCACCGGCGTTCCATCCGCTGCCGCTTTTTCGAGATCTTCCCAGATGTGCAGACGGTGCGCTTTCTCGAACGAAAGCAGAATGTACCCTTCCACTGCCGGGCCGCTGCGGTCAAACATCACTTCGATGCTGTCGCCCACCGCCACCGCTGGCTTTCCGTCAGCTTGGGGGAATTGGTGCGCAGGAACCAGTCCCTCGATCTTGCGGCCGATGTCGACGATAACTTCTTTGTCGCTGACGCTTAAAACTCGGCCTTGCAGCACTTCCCGGTTATTCGTTGCAAAGTGACTGGTGTAATCGTCGAGAAACGCCTGGTATTCGACAATGTCAGCAGATCCGGTAAGATCCAGTTGGTCGTCTGTTGAACCAGCCATGGGGTTGTTGTCCTGAAGTTGCCGCTCGTTAGAACAAATCGCCCGGCAACTTCAGCTTACTATCACCGGTGCGGGCCAGCTTGTTCAAGCCGTTGAGTCTTCAGTACTATAGCCAAGGGTTTCACATCTGTCAACCGTCTGACGCGTCGCGCCTGACCAGTCACATCTGGCTGTCGAAACTTCACGCGAGCTCTCTTTGAAGTTCTTCGACCGGAACCGCCTCGCTTTACTTCTGGGAGGTATCGCTGGTGCGGCTCGCGGCGGCATCGGTCTTCTCATCTGCCTCCGCGCCCACCTTCATGCTGTCGCGGAACGAACGAATTCCCTTGCCTAGACCTTGGCCTAGCTCCGGTAATTTCTTCGGACCAAACACGAACAGAGCCACAGCCAGAATTATCAGCAAGTGTTGTGGTTGTAATAAGCCTTCGATCATTTGACAATCTCCCGCAACCGTCCGAAGTAGCCGGACTGTTTGCAATCCAAGTATATAGGACTATCTGCTTCTACGCTCATTTGCGTACTCCCTTCAATCGCCATAGGCCAACGTCACTCTGAAAACGTTTCGCAGTTTCGGACGCGAACCGGAAATTCTTGCACCAGGAAATCCTCATAGGAATTTTCTTAGAGCCCCGTACAGCTGCAATCTGTCTCCCCTATGCCGGAATATCTGCATCTTTTTGTTGGGTTTGCGGGCAAACGCCTACCTGCCGCCGTTTGTCTGCCGGCGCTTGGAACTAAAACTGCCTACAAACCTTGCGTGACACGGTAAGGCAATCGCAGGAGGTTGCCGCCGGTAAATAGAAGCGCTCTAAAGCGCAAAACAAAAGATAGCAACGGTGGAGCTTAAGTTTTAAATGACTACTGAAGAATACGGCAAAGCATATCAACGCGGATTTAACTTGACAGTGCGTTTTTTGGTCTCCCGGGGACTTTCCTATGACGCGGCTCTCGATACCTCTCAGGCCGCCTGGGCGAAAGGATGGGAACGCCGCGAACAACTACGCGATCCGGCCCTCGTCTTAACTTGGACCAACAGCATTGCCCTCAATATCCATCGCACCTTCCTTCGCCGGGAGCCTCAAACGCAGACCTTACCGGAGTTGCAGGCCCCGCCCAGGATGAACGTGGCGGCGATTGACGTCAAGCGCATACTAGGCGAGTGCAAGCCAAACGACCGGGTAGTCCTCGAAGGCCATTACATCGAAGGGTTCAAGGTCCAGGAGATCGCCCGTCAGAATGGCTGGTCAGAGACCGCCGTCCGCATTCGTCTGCTGAGAGCGCGCCGCAGCGTTGAACGCAAGTTGACTCGCCCCAAACAGGCCCGTTTACGCAACTTAGCCGAGAAAACCAAGAAAGCATTGGCGAGAGCGCTCGAGACCCCATCTCTCGAAACCAGGGTTGCTTAGCGTTTCTCAAATCCACGTAGACAAGAGACATCTAGATTTCTCTCTTTTGCTTTTACAACGCCGGGCCGCTGCGCTTCGAGGTATGCATTGCGAGGAGTAAACGCAAGGCTGCTGTCTGCCTTAGCCGAACCCGGTCTGCGTCGCCGCCCGGTACCGGAACGTTAAAAGCGCCTCAGTAAATGCTAGTTGAAAGAACTAAAAACCACTCGCACCGGGTTGTATTTAGGCTCGGCACGATCTACCGCCAGGGGGTACTACTGGAGTTGTGTGTTTTTCGACAGGCCTGTACCGTCATCAAAATTTGCCGTTTCCATTCCTCCATGCGTCTCGTGGCGCTATGACCTCGACGACGTCCTAATCTCGGCGATGGCGTCATTCTCGATTCGGAATAAGTTCTAGAAAGCCGTAGGCTGACGCGTGCCCCTCTCACTGCGAGTCATCCTTCGCTTATTGCAAGTACCATATTGCCCTCCCCAAGCAGCTTGTGCAGTCGGCCAAATTCGGCATCGCCGGTAGACAGGTATGCGATCAGTGCAGATACGCCATCGCCCATCAGCGGACTATGCTGGATCAGTGAGTCGTCTTTGAAAAAGGAAGAGGCAGCACTAAAATCCCGATTAATCAAAACCCTGATTCCAAATCTTTCCACCAGAGCCTTATTAGCAACAGTCCGGTCGGGATCGGTCACCTCCTTCACACCATCTGTCATGGTCCGGCCGCTTGAATTGGCTTCAGCCGGCTTAGCCTGAAGATTGTCCCAGTGCTCTACAATGCGGTCGTCCTCCCAGCGATGGATTTCGAAGCCAACCATTTTGCCCCAATCGCCCAGCTCGTAATCGGCATGCGCAACGCTGTACGCGCCATCTTCGAACGAGCGGAGCACGTCTACCTTGGTGCGATCCGCCGGTAGCGAGTCCATAAAAGCGAGGATCGGACCGAGTCCGTCTTCTATCAGAACATTATGTTGGATGTATTTGCGGGAATCGAAGTACGAGATCGGAAATCTATTTCTCGTCTCCAGGCTTTTCTGCACCTCGACAGTTCGCTCTTTCTTGCTCTTTGCCGCAAATTTAATTTTTCTTCTCCTCTAACTTCAAGACACGGCTCTTCTCTAAAGTAATTCCGCGGAGCTAAAGAAGAACGGAATCTCCATCGCAGCCGTCTCCGGCGCGTCCGACCCATGCACCGAATTCCGCTCGATGTTCTCAGCAAACTGCTTCCGGATGGTTCCCTCCGCCGCATTCGCCGGATTAGTAGCCCCCATCAACTCGCGCCACTTGGCAATCGCATCTTCCCGTTCCAGCACCAGCAGCACTACCGGCCCTTCCGTCATGAATGTGACCAAGCCCGAATAGAATGGCCGCTCTTTGTGAACGGCATAAAACGCCTCCGCCTCGTGCTTTGCCAGTCGCTTGGTCTTGATTCCTACCAACCGGAATCCACTCTCTTCGATCAACGCCAGAATCTTACCGGCGTGCTTGTTCGCTACTGCATCGGGCTTCACCATCCCGAATGTTCGTTCCATTGCCATAGAAGTTTCCTGAAATCCTCCCGGTGCCTCAGTTCTTAACCGCGCTCAAGGCTTCCTGCATCTTCTCGCCTAGCACCGCTGGCGATGGGCACACGATGATACCGGCTTCCTCCATCGCTGCCACTTTGTTCTCGGCCTTGCCCGATCCGCCGGAGATAATCGCTCCCGCGTGACCCATGCGCCGTCCCGGAGGCGCGGTCTGCCCGGCGATAAATCCCACCACGGGTTTCTTGACGTGCTCCTTGACGTAAGCCGCGGCCCGTTCTTCCGCATTGCCGCCAATCTCGCCGATCATGATAATCGCGTGCGTGTCCGGATCATTATTAAACAGCTCGATCGCATCCGTAAACGATGTGCCGATAATCGGATCCCCGCCGATTCCGATGCACGTGGATTGTCCGATGCCCAGCTTGGTCAGCTGGCCCACCGCTTCATAAGTCAAGGTTCCCGATCGCGAGACGATGCCCACATTTCCCGCCTTATGAATGTGCCCCGGCATAATGCCGATCTTGCACTTGTCCGGAGTAATCACGCCCGGACAGTTCGGACCGATCAGCCGCGTGCCCGGCTTGGTCTGAAGATAGCTCCAGACCCGCACCATGTCGTTTACCGGAATGCCTTCCGTAATGCAAACCACCAGCGGCAATCCCGCGTCGGCGGCCTCCATAATGGCATCCGCGGCAAAGGGCGGCGGCACGAAGATCACCGAAGCGTTCGCCCCCGTTTCTTTAATAGCCCCCTCGACAGTGTTGAAAACCGGCCGGTCTAAATGGGTCTGTCCCCCTTTTCCCGGCGTTATTCCTCCCACCACTTGCGTTCCGTAATTGATGGCCTGTTCGGCATGGAAGCTGCCTTCACGCCCCGTAAAGCCTTGAAACAGGACTTTGGTGTTTTCGTTTACAAGTACGCTCATTGCGCTAGCTTTACCACCTTCTCTGCTGCGTCTTTCATACCGTCGGCCACCGTGAAGTTAAAGCCCGATTCCGTCAATACTTTCTGTCCCAACTCCACGTTCGTTCCTTCCATGCGCACCACGACAGGAATCTTAAACCCGAGTTCGGTAGCCGCCGACACCACGCCGTTCGCTAGCGTGTCGCACCGCAGTATGCCCCCGAAGATGTTGATCAGCACGGCCTTCACGCTCGAATCGGAGAGCAGAATCCGGAATGCATTCTTGATCTGTTCGGCATTCGCCCCGCCGCCTACATCCAGGAAGTTTGCCGGCTGTCCCCCGGCGTATTTAATAATGTCCATGGTTGCCATCGCGAGCCCCGCGCCGTTCACCATGCAGGCGATATTGCCGTCGAGCTTGATGTAATTCAAGCCGAACCGCGAAGCTTCCACTTCCAGCGGATCCTCTTCGTTTCTGTCCCGAAGCTCCAGCAGATCCTTATGCCGGTACAGCGCGTTATCGTCAACCGTAATCTTGGCGTCCAGCGCAAATACTCTGCCGTCGCTGGTCAGAATGAATGGATTGATCTCAGCCAGAGAACCGTCGATGGCGTCGTACGCTTTCGAGAGCGCCATCATGGCCTTCGCCGCGGCATTTACGCTTGCCGTCGGAATGCCCATCTCGAAAGCCAACTTACGGGCTTGGAATGGCTGCAGAGTTTCGCCCGGCAGCAGCGTCTCTCTTAGAATTAGCTCGGGCGTTTTCTCGGCGACTTCTTCAATCTCCATGCCGCCCGCCTTCGAAGCCATGAACACGTTCTGTCCGGTATCGCGATCCAGCACGATGCCCAGATACAGTTCCCGCTCAATCGGCAGCGTCTCTTCTACCAGCAGCCGTTGCACCACCCGGCCTTCCGGACCGGTCTGGTGCGTCACCAGCGTCAGGCCCAGAATTTTCTTCGCTATTTCGCTCGCTTCGGCCAGGTTCTTGGCTACCTTCACGCCGCCGCCCTTGCCGCGGCCTCCCGCATGAATCTGCGCCTTCACCACCACGCTGCCGCCAATCTTCTTCGCGGCGGCCTCCGCTTCCTCTACCGTGTAGGCGACTTCCCCGCGCGGTACCGGGACGTCGTATTTGGCGAGAATCGCTTTCGCCTGATACTCGTGAATTTTCATAAGTTGTCAAGGCTTGAGAAAAGCGCTTCGAATGCTCCAGCCCGTTTTCAAGCCAATCGCTAGTGTATCTCGCAACCTCTGGTTTCGTGGGTAAAGTACAACCCGCTGATCTTCCAGTCCCCGTCTATTTTCACCAGATTCGCCGTATCGATCCCGCAATGCGTAAGCTTGCCGTCCAAATGGAAATCGTAGGATGCCCACACCACGGCCAGGCTGTTATGTTCCAGCACCGTCGGATCCCACATCCGCTCCTTCCATTCCTGTTTGCTGCTGCTCATCCGCTCCAGCCACTTTTCCAGCACGATGACCGTAGTCTTCCCGTCAGCGCCCACCAAAGTCAAGTTCGTGCCCGGAATAAACAGCTCTCGTGCTTCTTTCGCGTCATGCCGGGCCATACAGTCGAACAGCTTCTGCACTGTCTCCGCCGGGCCTGCCAGCAAGGGCGCAATGCTGAATAGGAGAAGAAAAACAGTTCGCATTTCGCCTAATTAATCAATCTGAAACTTTCCTGAAGATAGAGCCGAAGTTGCCACTGTATTTTTTCACGTCAGTTTTGGCTCTAAAAAAATGTATTCACCTGAACGTATTCCAACTATAACCACCGATTCATCTTCAAAACATAGCCTCGTAAGGAGGTCGTTATGCCACTCAAATTGCCCTCTCGTGCTGCTCTGCTAGGCGCGCTCTTCGGGTCACTCTTATTCGGACAGACTGAAACTGCAAGCTTTTCGGGAACAATTTTGGATTCCGCTGCGGCCACAGTTCCAGGCGCATCCATTATGGCCGAGTCTTTAAAGACCGGCGCGCAGCGAAGCACCGTCAGCGGTACATCCGGTGTCTACACGATTAGTGCGCTGCCGGTTGGGCACTACAAGGTCACAGTGCTGCAGCCGGGCTTTAAGACGTTCACCTGGCCTGATGTTCAATTGCAAGTCGGACGGAACTTGACCCTGGATGCTCATCTGGAGTTGGCCTCGTCCGTCTCCACTGTAGAGGTCAGCGCGGCCGCGCCACCGCTGGACGAAACTTCCGCGACTGTGGGCGGTGTCGTTTCCGGCGAGCAGGTTCGCCAACTTCCGATCAACGGTCGCAGCTGGGCCAGTCTCCAGTCACAAACGCCCGGAGCGATCGACAGCGGTACGGGAAACCAGCGCAGCATCCGCTTCGCCGGGCACGGCCTTGACGACAATAATTATCGATTCGACGGCGTAGATGCTACCGGCATCATCAACCAATCACAAAAAGGGAACTTCCGTCTGCAGTTCTCCACGGAAGCGATTCAAGAGTTCCGTGCCGATGCCGCGGTCTACACTGCGGAGAATGGCGGCACTCAGGGCGGCCAAATCAACGTCGTCTCCCGAAGCGGCAGTAATCAATTCGCTGGATCTCTTTTCGAGTACCTGCGCAATGATGCCTTCGATGCGCGCGGACCCTTTGATAGAACGCTGCCGCCCTTTCGCCTGAACCAGTTTGGCGGCAGCTTCGGCGGACCCATTCGCAAGAACAAAGACTTCATCTTCGTTACCTACGAGGGCTTGCGGCAGCGCGTCGGACAGACTCTAACCGGGTTTGTGCCATCGGCACTTTTCCGCTCTCAGGTGATCTCTACCTCGCCTGGACTTGCCAATATTATAACGGCCTATCCAGCGGGATCGGTCCCGACTAGCGATTCGAATGTGAACCGCTATATCGGATCGGGGCGGCAGGTGACGAATGAAAATTTCGGCCTCTTCCGTTACGATCATAAGTTCTCTGACACCAATTCGCTGTCGGTGCGCTACAACATCGACAACGGTTTATCGGATGTGCCAAATGGCCTTCTGCTAGACCGCACAGCCACAACCCTGATCACTCAGAACGCAGCCATCACGCTGGCCTCGGTGCTATCGCCGCGCCTCGTGAATGAGTTTAAGGCGGGCTACAACCGGCCGAATTTTCAGACCCACAACGAAAGCGTTCTGAACTCGCAAATAAATGCCCCGCAGTTCAGCAGTCTGTATAACAACACCGGCAAAGTCCAAATAGGCAACTCGTTTGACTATCTCGATACGCTCACCATGGTGCTCGGAAAACACACTGTGAAGGCGGGTGTCGAAGTCCGGCGCGTACAGCTAAACGCCACCGCAACCGCGGCTAATGATTATCAGTTCACTTACGCCAGTACTGCGAATTTCCGGGACAACTTGCTCAGCCAGGCAAGCCTGGTCAACACATTGCCGGCTACTGGCTTTCGCCGCACCGAGTACTTCGGCTATGTACAAGATGAGCTTCGCGTCTCTCCCGAGATCACGGCGAATCTCGGCCTGCGGTATGAGTTCTTTGGCGTGCCTTCTGAGGTAAATGGCCGCGGCATTGTCTTTGACCCGCTCACCTGCGCCGGCGGATACTGTCCCGCGGGCACCGCGTTCTATAAGGCTGACCGTAATAACTTCGCTCCCCGTATCAGCTTCACCTGGGCCCCGCGGCGCTTGAACAATCGGACCGTTTTGCGCGTAGGCTACGGCATCTTCTATGGCGAAGGGCAGTTGGGCGATCTGAATGCGCCTGTGGACAACATTGCCGGGCGTGCTCTCTTAACTGGTCAAGCATACCGCGGCCTCAGTTATCCAGTGGACCCCGCGCTCGCTGCCACCGCCTTCGCGTTTCCCAGCCCGCGCAGCCTGGACCGCAATCGAGTTACTCCTTATACCGAGGAATGGACCTTCTCCATCCAACAGGCAGTGACTAACAAGACGGTACTCACCGTCGGCTACCTGGGCGAAGCGGGCGCACATCAATTTACAAGATCTTACTTAAATACACTCGATCCCCTAACTAAGGTGAGGCCTTATCCTCAATTTGGGCTCATCGATTATAAAACAACCGCAGCCAACAATAGCTTCAACGCTCTGCAGATCGGCTTGCAGCGCAATCTGAGCGGCGCATTACAGGCTACTGCAAACTACATGTGGTCGCACGCGATCAATGATGGATCGACGGGCGGCGGCGAGACCTCCTACCCTCAGAACGTAAACTGCCGCTCCTGTGAACGTGGCTCCAGTGACTATGACGTGCGCCACTACTTCTCCGGCAATCTGATTTACCAGCTGCCGTTCGGATCCGGCAGGCAGTTCCTTAGCAACTCAGGTTGGGCCAGTGCCATTCTCGGCGGTTGGGAGTGGGCCAACATCGTCACCGCTCGCTCCGGTCTGCCGGTGAACATCACCATCTCGCGCTCCGGATCAGCCGTTCCCGACGGGAACACCAACAGCCCACAGCGTCCCAACGTTGTCTCTGGCGTGCCGCTGACACCCCCCAATCAGAGCATCTCGAATTTTCTGAACCCCGGCACCTTTGCGATTCCGGCTGCGGGGACCTTCGGCAATGCCGGCCGCAACCTGGGTCGCGGACCCGATGTCTGGCAGCTGGATACAGCCCTAATGAAGACAGTTCCATTGAAGGAGCAGCTCCACCTCGTGATCCGCGCCGAAGCCTTCAATCTGTTTAATCATCCGCAGTTTGCTGCGCCCTCGGGTAACTTTTCGAACTCCGCTTCCTTCGGACAGATCACCAGTCAATGGAATTCCACTGGAATTGGCACCGGTACGCCGCGCGTGCTGGAGTTCGCGCTGCGCCTTGAGTTTTGAAAAGCTTTCATAACCAACATCCAATGACCAAATACGCCTTGATAGCTTTAGCAATCGTTACGCTGCCGTCGCTCCTTCCGGCTCAAACAGTGCAAGCGCATTATGCGCAGTATCTGGTGACGAAAACGATGTCCCTCATCCCGAACTGCAAAAAATGGGATTGCATGCAGAGGCGCCGGGCGCAGCCGAAGAAACCATCATCGCCTGCAGTGTCCCGAGCAAGATCGGCAAGAAGTCCTCTGAAGCGGACCTGCAGGAGGAGCGCCCTGGAAAACCGGCCGTGAAAACGGTGGCGGAAAAGTCCTTCTATGACTTGGCGGTACCTCTGTCGGACGCCGGCAAGCACCCTCTCGGCATGATCGTGATGGAGATGCGTTTCTCCGGCGCGGCCAATGCGGATGATGCTCTGCAGAAGGCACAGGCCATCACCACAGAAGTAGAACAGCAGATCCCAGGCTATGCAGCATTGTTCAAGACTGCGCCGCAAAGTGCACCGCTAGTACTGATTCGCACCGTTCCCCTGCCCGGCATCGTGGGAGATTTCGATCATCTCGCGGCTGACGAAAGGAACAACCGTCTGTACGTTGCGGCTGAAGAGCACCACTCCATTGAAGTCTTCAACCTCAAGACCGGCGAACACCTGCAGAGTGCCCCGGGCGTTACCACGCCGCATACGCTGGCTTTCGTTCCTGAGAAAAACGAGTTACTGGTAGCGGATGGAGGCGATGCATCCTGCCGGATTCTCGACGTTCGAGACATGCACGAAATCAAGCGGATCCCGCTTGAGGCAGGGCCGGACGCCGGCTGCTATAACGCGCAAAAGCGTCTCTTCTACGTCGGGAATGGAGGGCGGCACGCAAACCAGCCTTATTCCTTCGTAAGCGTCATCTCGGCCGTCGAAGGTAAGGAGGTTCAGCGAATTCGTATCGAAGCAAACAACCTGGAATCCATGGCGATTAACCGTTCGGACGACCTGCTGTATGTGAACTTGCGCGATAAGAAAAGCGTCGCCGTTGTGGATCTGTCCAAGGGCGAAGTACGCCAGACGTGGTCCATTCCTGGTCTTAATCTGAACACCGCGATGGCATTCGACGCTCCGCATCACCGATTGTTTATCGTCGGCCGTAAGCCTGGCAAATTCTATGTGCTGGATAGTAACAACGGAAAGCTCATTAGTGAAATTGGCACGGTGGATATTGCCGACGGTATGACTTTCGACCCGCGAGACAGCCGGATCTATGTCACGGGTTTCGGCGGTGTAAGCGTTTTCCACGAGGACAATCCCGATCAGTACACGCTGCTGACGCAGTTCGAAACCAACGGTGGAAAAACCTCTGTCCTCGATTCGTCGAACCGGCACTTGTTCATTGCTCACACCAAGACTGGGCTGGATAATGCAGCTCTACAGATTTACTCGCTCAACTAGGACGTGTTCACGCTATAAAACAGTAAACAAATAAAATGTTCGTAAGATCGAGCTTACCGAAGAACGGTACGCACGCATCAAGAATGCCCTGCCCAGTGCAGCGCGGCAATGTAAGTCTAAGTAACCTGCAGGTGCTGAATGCAATTCTGTATGTGGCCAAGTAAGGCTGCAAGTGGCGCGGGCTACCGAAGCGCGTCTGCCCTTGGCATACGGTTGACATGCACATGAGTCGTTGGGCGAAGAACGGCGTGCTGGACCGGGTGTTTTGAGCAGTTGCCGACAGAGCAACTTGTCCGCATCCAATCTGAGGTGTTCTCGCTCGATTCCACTGCGGTGAAGGTCCATCGGGCGGCACGGTCGCGTTAAAAAAACTGGCCACAAGCCATCGGCAAGTCCCGCGGCAGTTGGACACCAAAATTCATATGGTCGCTGCGGATGTTCGCACAGCAACAGTCTTTGCCCTATCCCCGGGTTTACGACCACGGTGCGCCACACGGGCGGGCCTTCCTGGAATACTTAGGCCACCATGCCGGACCGCCTTCCGCTGCTGATAGATCGTGCTTATGAAGGCAATGAGATGCGACAGTTGGTGCGGGAACTCGGTATGTTCCGGTGGTTCCGCCGAAGTCCAACAGACTTGATCCTTGGCAGTACGACCGCGCCCTCTACGAAAAGCGTAATGAGATCGAACGTCTCTTCCGCAGATTGCACTTAGATAGCGTGAACATGCCCTAGTCTAAACTCAATCTCTATGCGACGATCGCCTTTCCTCACTCTGCTCTTCTGCGTTGCTTTCATACCTGCCGCTTTCCCCCAAGCCCGGCCCGCGCCCGATCCCAAGCTGATCGAAAAGCGCAACACCATCGAAACGGAACTCGAATCCGTCGCTACTATCGAGCGCAAGCTGATGATCCCTATGCGCGACGACAAGCGCATGGCCGCCGACGTGTACCGCCCTAAAGACGAATCGAAGAAGTACGGAGCCATCTTCGTCCGTACGCCTTACAACTTCAACTACTGGGACGTGCGCCTCGGCGCTCCGCGAGACATGACCGCTGCTCTCGATGCGGTCAAGCGCGGCTATGCCTACGTCGAGATGAATGAGCGTGGCCACTTCTTTTCAGAAGGCGAGTACGACATTCTCGGCCCGCCGCGGACGGATGGAGACGATGCCATATCCTGGATCGCGTCGCAGCCCTGGTCCAACGGCAAAGTCGGAACCATCGGCTGCTCGTCCACCGCCGAGTGGCAGCTCGGTGTTGCCGCGCTCGGAAACAAAGCCTTCACCACCATGATTCCGGAAGGCTTCGGGGCAGGCGTCGGCCGAGTCGGCCCGTATTATGAGCAAGGCAACTGGTATCGCGGCGGCGCGGTCCAGATGCTCTTCATTGCCTGGCTCTATGGCGAGCAGAATCAGGCGCGCCCCATGTTCCCGCGCGGCATGTCGCACGACGATCTGCTGCGGGAATCCAAGTCGTTCGACCTGGCACAGCAGTCGCCGCCTGTCGATTGGTCCAAAGCCCTGCGCCATCTGCCCGAGAAAGACATCATCAAAGCCGTCGACGGGCCCAAGGGCATCTTCGCCGACCCCATGCCTGTCGCAACCGGCGGCGCGATGATCCAGCGCACGCCCAACGATCCCGCCTGGTATCGCGGCGGCCTCTGGCACGACAACATGCGCATCAATATCCCTGGCCTGTGGTTTATGAGCTGGTACGACGTGTCAACCAGCCCCAATTTAGCGGCCTACAACTATGTCCGCCGGACTGCCAACAAAGAAGTGGCAAACGAGCAGTACGCGGTCATCGCGCCCACTCTTCACTGCGGCTACAAACGCGCCACCGAAGATACCGTAGTAGGCGAGCGCAGCATGGGCGACGCCCGTCTCGATTACGATGCCCTCACTTACGGCTGGTTCGATCACTTCCTGAAAGGCGAGGACAATCATATCCTCGAAAAAAATCCCAAAGTGCGCTACTTCACCATGGGGATGAATAAGTGGCAGACCTCCGAAACCTGGCCGCCCGCCGGCGCGAAGCCGCTCACTTTCTATCTCGCCGGCGCGGGTCAAGCCAACTCGTTGAACGGCGATGGAACTCTCTCCCGCACTGCCGCTGCTGCGGATAAGCCCGACCATTTCACCTACGATCCGATGAACCCTGTACCTTCCTACGGCGGTAATGTCTGCTGCACCGGTAATGCTGTTAAGGGAGGCGCTTTCGATCAGCGCAGAATGGAAGAACGCTCCGACATCCTGGTCTACACCTCCGAGCCTTTCAAAGAACCCGCGGAAGTGAGCGGTCCTGTCGACGTCACTCTCTACGTCTCCTCCGATGCCAAAGACACCGACTTCACCGTGAAACTGATCGATGTCTTGCCTGACGGAACGGCTTACAACCTCGACGAGACCATTCAGCGCGCCCGCTATCGTAACGGCTACGACAAGCCGGTGTCTTGGATGGAGCCCGGTAAAGTCTACAAGCTAAGCTTTCAGCCCATGGTCACCAGCAACTATTTCGAAACCGGGCACAAGCTGCGAATCGAAATTTCCAGCAGCAATTTCCCGCGCTTCGATCGCAACCTGAACACCGGCGGAAACAACTACGATGAAACCAAGGGCGTCATCGCGCATAACGTGGTTCACCACTCCAGCGCATATCCGTCACAAGTCACCATCTCTGTTGTGAAACATCCAGCGGCCATTTCGGCTCAGACACAAGGAAACTAAATGACGCCTGCATTGCGTACCAACTGGTGGGCGCTAGTCTTGCGCGGAGTAGTCGCCGTTTTGCTCGGGATTCTCGCCTTCGCTCTCCCCGGCGTAACGGTGGCGGCTCTGATCGTGCTGTTTGGCATCTACGCCCTTATTGACGGCGTCCTTGCTATCGTTCTTACCGTGAAGGCGGCGGAAGTACACGGCCGCTGGGGAGCCTTTCTCCTCGAAGGCATCTTGGGAATTCTCTTTGGGATTGTGGCCCTGGCAGCGCCGCTGGCTGTGGCCGCCGTCTTCATTCAGGTGCTTGCCATCTGGGCCCTCATCACCGGAGTGCTGGAAATCATAGCCGCGTTCCGCCTCCGCCGCAGCATCAAAGGCGAATGGCTTCTCATCCTGGTCGGAGTACTCTCGATCCTCTTCGGAATCGTACTGTTTGCCGAACCCATAGCCGGCGCAGTCATCTTGGTCTGGACCGTAGCCGCCTACGGCCTCTTCTTCGGAGTCCTGCTGATCGTCCTGGGCTTCCGCCTCCGCAACCATCCGGGCCCCCGCCTCAGTACCCAGCAGCTAGGTTAACTTCCAATCCCCTGTCTAACCAATGAATCTCCGTTCTGTGTCTAACCATGCCAAAACTGGAAACATCTCGCGGATGACCGGAGCGTCAGCGACCGGTGCCAGCGGCCTGTCGCGTTCTTGCGAACCGAACGAACCCACTCAATCCGTTCGCCTGGTTCCGAAATGTGTTCGCGCGCATCCGTCACGCTCCTGACACGCTCCTCCAATCAGCGACGTCCTCCCTCATCGCTTCTTCAGAAATCCGATTCCCGGGAATTACGTCTGGATTGCCGCACTAAAATCGCAAAAAAGGATTAGCTATCTTTGGTAATTAGGTGGATAATCGAACACAATACTACCCGTTTCTGGAAGGAATACGGGGAATTGCCGCTACCTACGTCTGCCTGTTCCACATGTGGATGTTCTCTTGGCGGGCGGAGTGGGGCGGTAAGGCCCCGGGCGGCCTGTTGGGGACTCTGGTTTCGCCGCTTGCCTATGGACATACCCCGGTCACGGTATTTATCGCATTGTCCGGATTCTGTCTCATGTTGCCGTAATTGAAGGACGGCGGAGGGAAATTCTCCACACCAAAGTTCCTGTCCCGCCGCGCTTGGCGGATTCTACCTCCTTATTACGCAGCCCTCGCTCTAGGAACTTTGGTCGATTACCATGCGCAACGGAGAGTCTCTGGTACGGCTCTTATAGAGCACTTCTTCCTGCTTCAGAATTGGAGTGGGCCGTATGAGTTCGACCTCAATTTAGCTCTCTGGTCGGTTGCTCTTGAGTTCCAAATTTACCTGCTCTTCCCTGCACTCATTTGGATGTATCGCAAGCATGGGATTCTTATGCCCACCGTAGCCTGCGTCTTCGCAGGCTACGGCAGCTATTACTGTCTGGGACACAACACTGCCCACCCTAGTTATTATTTAGCAGCCCGTGTCTAAACGCAAAAACATCTTTACGCAGAAATGTTGTGAATTATAAGATGGATGCATGGCGATGGGCACACGGAAGAAGAGGGAGCGGCAGGAGTCATTGTGGTACGGGGGCGAGTTGCCGACGGCCCCTGGACATCCTTTCTACAACCGCCTGAATGAAGTTCTCGACAAAGCTGGTTTTGACAGGTTCTGCGAGGATAGCTGCGCAGCCTTTTATCACGCCAAGCTGGGCCGTCCCTCTTTGGCTCCGGGAATGTACTTTCGCGTGATGATGATCGGTTTCTTCGAAGGGCTGGACAGCGAGCGAGGCATTGCCTGGCGTCTGGCCGATTCGCTCACGTTGCGCCAGTTTCTCTCGCTGGGGCTGGACGAGAACACGCCGGACCATGTGACGATTTCGCGTACTAGACGGTTGATCGGTGAAGAGACGCATCAACGGATCTTCACCTGGGTTCTGGAACAACTGGCATGGGAAGGGTTGATTAAGGGCAAGACCATTGGAGTGGATTCGACCACGCTGGAAGCGAATGCGGCGATGAAGTCGATCGTGCGCCGGGATACGGGCGAGAGCTATAACGCATATCTGAAGCGGTTGGCCGAAGCCGAAGGGGTGGATGCCCCAGAGGCGGCCGCACTGCGGCGCATGGACCGCAAGCGCAAAAAGAAGACCTCCAACGAAGACTGGGAGAGCCCGAGCGACGGCGCAGCGGAGATCACGAAGCTGAAAGACGGACGTACGGCGCTGGCTTACAAAGCGGAGAATGCGGTGGATATGGAGACAGGCGCCATTGTGGCGGTAACCACGCATGGGGGCAGTGCCGCCGACACGGCAACGGTGGAAACGACGGTGATAGAAGCCGGGGTAGCGGTAGCGGAACTGATTCCGGCAAGCCCGCCGCAAGGAAGCAAGTGTGCAGTGCATCCCGGTGGAGTGCAAGAAGTAGTAGCCGACAAGGGTTACCACAGCAACCAGGTAGCAGTCGGGTTGAGCGAACTGGAAGTCAGAACTTACATTGCGGAGCCGGACAGGGGTGCGCGCAACTGGGATGGCAAGCAGGCGGAAAAGAAAGCGGTGTGCGCCAACCGGCGGCGCATTCGGGGCCGCCGGGGAAAGCGACTGCAGCGGCAGCGCGGCGAGAAAATCGAACGTAACTTCGCGCATCAGTTTGATACGGGCGGCATGGACCGCCTGTATGTTCGCGGCATGGAGAATGTCCACAAGAAACTACTCATCCAGGCGGCGGCGTGCAATCTTGCACTACTGATGCGGTCCATGTACGGAGCGGGCAAGCCGAGAGCCGCTCACGATTGGGTAATCGAAGCTCCTTTTGCGATTCTGGCGTTCATGAGGGCTATAGAAAGTCTCGCGGAGCTACGGTGGGCGAACTCCGGCAGGGGACGTCTCTCGCTCATCCGTTCGCTCATGGTCTTGTGATTTACTGGTTGCCCCCGAAATCGGGTGGTTTAGACACGGGCTGTTAGGCGTTTTCGGTTCGGGCATGTTAGCTGCGTGGCTCTCCAAGCGGGTGATGATTTCGAAATCACCATTGGTAGCCTCTGCGCTATTGGGGTGGTTATCAGTATTTATTCTGTACAACCGCTGGGGCCTGGAGCACAGACTGGCAGTATCCGATTTCGTGGTGGGTACTGCGATGGTTCCATTACTGGTCCTCGGTGTACAACATCCGGCTGTTGTCTGGCTGTTGTCCTGGCGACCGCTGGTGTTCTTGGGTACATTCTCCTACAGTATTTATCTTGTTCACGCGCCGCTGCTTATTTTGATTGACCACGAAGTTATTGCGCGGCTGCACTGGCAAGGCACATACGCGTTTGTCGTGTTCCTGTTGCTCCTGCCCTCTGTACTCGCTTTAGCCTACGGGTTCTTCTGGTTTGCTGAGCGGCCATTCCTTCGCGCTGGCAAATCCGGTAAAAAAAACCGCCGCGATTGCAGAACATATCCTGGCCAAGGCATAGTTCCACTTTTTCAGCACCCGCGCTAGCCCTTAAGAAGGCCGCGTCCGCCGCCCAGCCCGAATCTCTTTCAACTTCTTCACCATCGCGGCAACCCGGGTCGGCTCCTGCTCCGCCAAGTCATTCTTCTCGCCCGGATCCGTCACCAGGTTGTAAAGCTGCGGCTTAGGCGCGTTTCCCAATTCCGTATTCGTATTCTTATTCATCACAGGCAACTTACTCTGCTGAATCAACTTCCAGTCTCCATCCACCAGCGACAATACATCCGCGTCCTCCACTAACCGCTCCCGGCCCTTCTTCGTCTTCCCCAGTAATGCCGGCAGCACATTCATGCTGTCCGGAGCCGCCTGTTCTGGCAACGGCTGCCCGGTCAAAGCGGCGAATGAACTTAGTAAGTCTACCTGGCTAATCAGCGCCTCGGATTCCGTATCCGGCTTGATCTGTCCCGGCCAGCGCACCACAAACGGCACCCGCGTTCCGCCATCAAAGTTGCTGTACTTCCCGCCGCGGTACGGGCCTGCCGGTTTGTGACTCCCCAGTTTTTCCACTGCCTGGTCCTGATAGCCGTCGTCCACCACCGGGCCATTGTCGCTGGTAAAAATCACGAGCGTGTTGCCGGTAAGCCCGTTCCGCTCCAGGGTTTTCAGAACCTCGCCGACTGACCAATCCAGTTCCGCAATTGCGTCGCCGCGCGGCCCCATCCCGGTCTTCCCCACAAAGCGCGAATTTGGCATCCGCGGCACATGAATATCATGAGTCGCGAAATAAAGAAAGAACGGGCCGCTCTTGTTCCGGTCAATAAAATCGGTGGCCTTCTTGGTCAGCACGGTCGAGATTTCTTCATCCACCCACAGCGCTGATTTCCCGCCGGTCATGTATCCAATCCGGCTGACGCCATTGACAATCGCCTGGTCATGCCCATGGCTGGGCTTCATCTTCAAGAGCTCCGGATTGTCCTTGCCGGTTGGCTCGCCCTCGAACGGCTTTTTGTAGCTGACTCTGATCGGATCTTTCGGATCCAGATTGACGACTTTATGATCCTCCAGAAAAACGGTCGGCACTCGATCCCCAGTCGCCGGTATCAAGAACGAATAATCGAATCCGATCTCCAGCGGTCCCGGCTTAACCTCTCCGTTCCAGTCGACGCCTCCATTCCCGAGGCCCAAATGCCACTTTCCAACTGCTCCCGTGCGATAGCCCTGTTGCTTAAGCACCGAGGGAATTGTGACCTTGCCCGGCTTGATAATCAGCGCCGCGTCTCCCGGTAAAATCCCGGTTCCTTTCTGCCGCCATGCATACTCTCCCGTTAACAGCGAAAATCGGGAGGGCGTGCAAGTCGCCGCCGGCGAGTGCGCATCGGTAAAGCGCGCGCCGCCGCCTGCAATCCGGTCGATGTTCGGAGTTTTGACTCGCGTTGCGCCGTAGCAGCTAACATCCCCATAGCCCACGTCATCGGCGTAGATCAGCACAATATTCGGCCTGCGCGTGCTGGCCGGCAAACCGGTTCCGGAACCCAGCATGCATGCCGCCGCGCCCCCGGCGCATGAGAGGAATTCCCGACGTTTCATTAACGGATAGCTTATCTCTATCTTCCATTGGGGCGACGCATTTGTCGATCTACTATCGATGCGTTTATCCTGGAGGCCTTGGCTTTTCGTCTCCACCGCTGGTTTTGGATCGTCTTGGCCCTTGGCTGCCTACTCATTTGTGCAGCCGTCTGGTACATCGGCTTCTGGCTTCTGCGCGATCCCCATCCTGCCGTCCAAATTCCCAGGGGCACACTAGCGATTCGCGCCGCGAAAATCTATCCGTCTCCCGTCGATCCGCCCATAACAAACGGCACGGTGTTGGTGCGAGATGGCCTCATCGCCGCAGTAGGAAGCGATGTTGCCATACCGCCCCAAGCGCAGGTGCTTTCCTGCGATCGTTGCACCATAACGGCCGGTTTCTGGAACGCGCACGTCCACTTCACCGAACCAAAATGGAATTTCGCCGCGTGGAAGACTGCTCACACCTTGAATGCGCAGCTTGCAGACATGCTCACCAGCCGCGGCTTTACCACCGTCGTCGATGCCAGCTCCGACCTGAGAATCACTCTCTCGCTGCGCCGCCGCATCTCCTCGGGTGAGCTGCGCGGACCGGCAATATACACGGCTGGCCCTGGCTTCTATCCGCCGCATGGCATCCCTTACTACGTAAAGAACGCCACTCCATTCTTAATCCGCTGGCTGCTGCCTCAGCCCGATTCGCCCTCCGCGGCCGCTGCTCTGGAACAACAGAACATCGCTCGCGGAGCCGACCTGCTGAAGCTGTTTACCGGCTCGTACATCGACCGCGGCAAAGTTCTTCCCATGCCGCTGAACATCGCCAAAGCGGCAGCCGCTGTCGCGCATGCCCACGGGCAAATTGTCTATAGCCACCCGTCCAATCTGGCCGGAACCCTGGTGGCAATCCACGGCGGAGTGGATGTGCTCGCGCATGCCCCTGACTCTCCTGACGGGATTGACAAATCCCTGCTTCGAACCATGGTCGATCTCCGCATGGCCATGATTCCCACGTTGAAGATGTTTGCCACCACCGTCACCAGGAACCCTTCCTACCTAAAACCGATCTACTCGGAGGTCCGCGGCTTCCACGCCCTCGGCGGACAATTGCTATTCGGAACCGATGTCGGCTACATGAAGGAATACACCACCGGTGATGAATTTCAGGCGCTTCAGACCTGTGGATTGAACTTCTGGGACATTCTGCGCATGCTCACCACCGCGCCAGCGGAGCGCTTCGGTGTAGCCGATTCCAAAGGCGTCGTAGCAGTTGGAAAGGCAGCCGATCTAGTCGTGCTGGATGCCGATCCTGCGTCCGCGATCTCCGCCTTCACGCAAGTGCATTGGACCATACGCAATGGGCAGATCCTTTTCGCCCGGACTCAGAAATGAAGCCCGCTAATGAGTCGATCGAATTAGCTTGCTGGTATCGAAACCCTTCGCTTTGGCTTCGGTAATCAAGTCATCGGTCGTCTTTTTATCCAACTCAGGCCCCCGGCTCAGAATCCAAAGATATTTCCGGCTTGGAGACCCGACCAAGACCCGCTTGTAGTCTGGGTCCAAATCGAAAATCCAATAGTCTCCACTGAAAGGCCAGACAAAGGTTATTTCCAGCTTCGTATTCTCGCCCGTCTTATCGGCTACTTCCGCCGTCCCGGTTAAGTCCTTGATAGTGCCGTCTTTCTTCTTGCAAGTGTTGAGTACATCGAGATTCCCGTCGGAATTCAGCGAGTACTTCGACGTTACATTTTTCACGCAGTCTTCTTCAAAGCTATTGGGAAGTCTGGTGATTTCGTACCAAGTCCCCTGATAGCGATCAAGGTTCACCTTCGGTATGACTTGCAAGGGCTTATCCTCCGCCCTCGCGATAAAGCCCGCCGAAGAGACGACAAGGATAGCCAGGAGTTTGCGCGTGAGTGATACCGTTTATCAGCTTACACTGATTCCCGGCAGCCGTGTAATTGCTAGCTCTGTTCCGGTTGCATCAACCTGCTGATGTCGAAGCCCTTTGCTTCCGCCATGGCGATAATCTGGTCCAACGTGTTTAGATCTAAGTGCGCTGACCGGCTCAGAATCCAAAGATAATCGCGGCCGGGATCTCCAACCAGTGCCCATCGATACCCCGGATCGATGTCGAGAATCCAATAGTCGCCATAAAAAGGCCAGAAGAACGTCACCTTAAACTTCGAATTGCGGCCGTTCTTGTCTGCTAATTTCGCCGTGCCTTTCGCTTTTTTCGTTTTCCCATCGACACTTTTGCAGCTGTTAACCACCTGGATTTTCCCGTCCGGACGCGGCGTGTACTCGGCCGTCACATCGCTCGCGCGGTGCTTTTCGAACCGGTTCGGAAGCCGGGCAATCTCGTACCACTTGCCGGCATAGCGATCAACATCCACATGCGGGACTGCTCTTAAAGGCTGATCTGCCGCTTTTCCCGTAACGCTCGCTAATGAAAAAATAGAGATCACAAAAATTCTGTTCAAAGGTATTCGCCGCTCCGCCTTACACAACCGTCATCACCCGCCGCCGCGATTGCAGCAGTTCCGCAAGCGCCCGGCAATCGTCCGCCATCTCCGCAAACTGTTCCGGATCCAGCGACTGATAGCCATCCGAGAGCGCCTTGTCAGGTTCGGGGTGCACTTCCACGATTAATCCGTTCGCTCCCGCGGCAATCGCCGCCAGCGCCATAGGGATCACTTTATCCCGCTTGCCGGTGCCATGGCTCGGGTCCACCAGAATCGGCAGATGGCTCAGACTCTGCACTGCAGGCACAATACTCAAGTCCAGCGTATTGCGCGTATGGTCGGCAAATGTCCGTACGCCGCGCTCACACAGAATCACGTTGTAGTTGCCTTCGGACAGTATGTACTCGGCCGCCATCAGTAGCTCTTCCAGCGTCGACGACATGCCGCGCTTCAACAGCACCGGCTTCCGCGACCGCCCCGCGCGCCGCAGCAGCGAGAAATTCTGCATGTTGCGCGCCCCAATCTGCACGCAATCGGCATACTTCTCCACCAGGTCGAACGTCTCGCTATCCATCGCCTCTGTGACAATGCCCAGTCCGGTTTCCTCGCGCACTTCCGCCAGCAGTTTCAAACCCTCTTCGCCCATGCCCTGGAAGCTGTAGGGCGACGTGCGCGGCTTGTAAGCGCCGCCCCGCAGCAATCGGCCTCCGCCGGCTTTCACGGCGCGGCCCGACGCCCGAATCTGCTCCCGGCTTTCCACCGAACAGGGGCCGCCGCAGATTACCATCTCGTCTCCGCCCACTGGTACGCCAAACACCGGAACCACCGTGTTCTCGCGTTTCATCTCGCGGCTCACAAGCTTGTAAGGCTTTGAAACCCGGATGGCTTCCGCTACTCCCGGCAGCCCTTCGAACTCCGCGGCGTCCACCGCGCCGTTGTTGCCCGTGACGCCTACCGCCGTCCGCTGCTCGCCCGGAATAATGTGCGCGCGAAATCCCAGGGCCTCTATCTTTTGCCGGACGCGTGCAATGTCGGCCGCCTCTGCCTGCGCTTTCATCACCACTAACACTGTGGAAATCTCCCGCTCCTAGCCTACCGGAAGCGGCTCCCTAATCCGGCTACCTGGTCCGGCTCTCACCCGGCCTGTTTCAAAATCGGATAGGAAACTTTGCATGTCCCGTTATCTCTGTGTTCTCCTGGGCGGTGGTTTGGGCTCCCTGTCACGCTATCTTGTGAATAAGGTCTTAATACAGTACTTCCCTCATGTCAATTTCGCCGTCGGCACTTTATTCGTTAATGTCACAGGGTCTTTTTTGATCGGTCTTGCCATGACATTCTTCGCCGATCGCGTCCATCTCTCTCCGCTGTGGCAGCTAGCCGCTGTCACTGGATTTCTCGGCGGTTACACTACCTTCTCGGCATTTGAGTTCGATGGCTATCTCGATTTCCGTGCCGGCCGCCCTTTCATCGCGCTGCTCTATCTTTTGGGCAGCGTGGCGCTGGGTTATCTGGCGGTCTGGCTGGGCGTGCTGGCCGCCGCCAAGCGCCCGCAGCTGTGAAGTGCCGGTCTCCAAAAGCAAATGCATCTGCCCGCTACCCTATCCTCTGATCTTTCTTCAATGAGTAGCTCACGCACCTCGTATCTTCCGTTCCGGAATTCTGTTCATCTCACGCAGGACGAAGCTTACCGGGTCATGCACGGCATTTTGTCCGGCGAGATGGCCATCGGCGAAATCGCCGGCATACTTCACTTCCTCCGCCAGAAGGGCGAGACCGTCTCTGAACTCGTTGGCTTTGCGCAAGCCATAAACGACCGCTCTGAAGCCGTCGAAATCGACCAATCTGAAGAACCTCTGCTCGATACCTGCGGCACCGGCGGCGACGGTTGCGGAACCTTCAATATCTCCACCGCCACTGCCTTTGTGGCCGCCGGAGCCGGCCTTCGTGTTGCTAAGCACGGTAACCGCAAGATATCCAGCAACTGCGGCAGCTGGGATGTGCTGGAGGCGCTCGGCATACCCACCCACCTCACGACGCGCCAGGTAGCGGATTGCGTTCGCGAAACCGGGATCGGCTTTTTGTACGCTCCCCTGCTGCATCCTGCCATGAAACACGCCGGCGAGGCCCGTCTCCTGCTGAAAGGCCGCACCATCTTCAACCTTCTCGGCCCGCTTACCAATCCGCTGCGCGCCCGCATGCAGCTCATGGGCGCTTTCTCCGTGCGTGCCGCCGAAATGCTGGCGCAAGCTGCCATGAGGCTCGGCCGCGATGCCGCATTTGTAGTCCATGGTTCCGACGGTCTCGACGAAATCACCGTCACCGGCCCCACCACGGTCTTCCAGGTGGAGGACGGAAGCGTGCGCAAGGGCAGCTGGTCTCCCGCCGATTTCGATCTGCCTGTCTCCGATGCTGCCGATCTGGAAGGGGCCGATCCCGAAACCAACGCCTCCATTCTGAAATCTCTCCTGGCAGGCGAAGCCGGACCGAAGCGTGACGTCGTCATCGCTAACGCCGCTGCCGCACTCTTGTTGGCTCGTCGCGCTCCCGATCTCAAATCCGCGGTGACCGCCGCGGCCGAATCCATCGACAGCGGCGCGGCCACCCGCAAGCTCGACGCCCTTCGCGAGTTCACCTCCAACTTCCCCCCATAGCGCATGTCCCCCCCACCCGGAATCGCGACACCGGCGCTCCCACCCGGCATCCAACCCGCATGAAAACTTTTCAGATTCCGGAATTCGGCATCGATAAACTCGCTCTGGTCGAGTGCGACACACCGCGGCCGGCAGCTGGCCAGGTCCTCGTCCGCATGTCGGCCGCCTCGCTCAACTACCGGGATCTCATGGTCGTTAAAGGCGACTACAATCCCAAGCTGCGCCGCCCCATGGTGCCCCTATCGGACGGTTCTGGAATCGTCGAAGAGGCCGGCCCCGGCGTCACCCAGTGGGAAAAGGACGACCGCGTCTGTGGCATCTTCATGCAATCGTGGCTGCAAGGACCCATCACCAAAGCCGCGGGGAATTCGGCTTTGGGCGGCAGCCTCGATGGAGTGCTCGCCGAATTCGTAGTCTTCAATGCGGAGGGACTCGTCGCTTCGCCGCCATCTCTAAACGACGAAGAAGCTGCCACGCTGCCCTGTGCTGCCGTTACCGCCTGGCATGCGCTCTTCGAACATACGCCGCCGGTCCCGGGCGATACGGTTCTCCTCCAGGGAACCGGCGGCGTGTCCATCTTCGCCTTACAGTTAGCGCATGCCGCTGGTCTGCGGATTATCATCACATCCAGCAGCGATGACAAGCTGCAGCGCGCCGCCCAGATGGGAGCGCACCATCTGATCAATTACCGCACCACTCCCGGCTGGGACAAGCAGGCTCGCGAGCTTACCGCCGGAATAGGCGTCGACAACATCATCGAACTGGGCGGCAGCGACACCCTTGCCCTCTCGATGAAAGCCATCCGTACCGGCGGAGCAGTCAGCGTCATCGGCGTTCTCAGCGGAGGTGCGGAACCCGCTGTCACGCCACAGGCCCTGATTAGGAACAGCGCTCACGTGCAGGGTATCTACGTCGGTTCGCGCTTGATGTTCGAACGGCTGAACAAGGCCATCGAACTCCACCGCCTCAAGCCTGTTATCGACCGCGTCTTCCCCTGGACCGGATTCCCCGATGCGCTCCGGCACATGGAATCCGCCAGCCATTTCGGCAAAATCGTTCTGAAATTTTAGCCCTTCCGCAAAAAGTCGAAGTCGCATCCTTCATCCGCTTGCAGAACGCTTTCGGAGAACAACTCGGCATACCCGCGCGATGTATCCCATCCGTTACTTATTGGCAAGCTACTTTCCCGCACCCGCAATTCGAATTCCTCGTCGCTGATCAGCAGATCCAGCCGTCGTGCCGCAACGTCCAACCGGATCGAATCGCCCGGCCTCACTAGCGCCAAAGGTCCTCCGGCCGCGGCTTCGGGAGCAATATGCAAAACAATCGTGCCGAAAGCGGTCCCGCTCATGCGCGCATCGGAAATCCGCACCATGTCCTTCACCCCGGCGCCTGCCAGCTTCTTTGGAATGGGAATGTATCCCGCCTCGGGCATGCCCGGCGCGCCCTTCGGTCCGGCGTTCCGCAGCACCAGAACGCTGTCCGGCGTCACCTCCAGATCAGGATCGTCCACCATCCGCATCATCTCTTCCGTGGAATTGAAAACCACCGCCGTGCCCGTATGCTGCATCAGCGTCTGCGATGCCGCTGATTGCTTGATCACCGCCCCCCGCGGCGCGAGATTCCCCCGCAACACAGCCAGCGCGCCTTTCGCATTTACAGGCGCCGATCGCGGCCGTATCACCGTCTGTCCCGGCACGTCTTCGGCTATGGCAATTGCGTCCGCAAGCGTTCCTCCTCCCACCGTCGCGGCATCGGCCGCCAGCAGATCGCCCAGCTCTTTCATCACCCGCGGAACTCCTCCTGCGTGATGCAAGTGCTCCATGTAGTGTTCGCCCGAAGGTTTTAAGTCCACCAGCACCGGAACTTCCCGGCCCAGCCGGTCGAATGCGTCTAAGTCGAGCCGCAGGCCCATGCGGCCCGCAATGGCGGCGAGATGAATCAGCCCGTTTGTCGAGCCCCCAATCGACTGTAGAATCACCAGCGCATTCCGGATGCTCTTCTCCGTGACGATTTCGCTCGGCAGAGGGTGGCCCTCGGCTGCCATTGCCGCGGCTCGTCTGCCGGTTGCTTCCGCCAGCCGCCGCCTCTCGGCGTGAGTGGCTGGAATGGTCGCGCTCAGAGGCAGCGAAAAACCCAGGGCCTCTGTAATGCAGGCCATCGTGCTGGCCGTACCCATCACCATGCACGTGCCCACCGAAGGCGCAAGCCTCGCATTCGCTTGCTTCATCTCCGCCGCATCGATATTGCCTGCCCGGAAGCTCGCCCACAATCGCCGGCAGTCGGTGCAGGCGCCCAGCACTTCTCCTCTGTGGTGGCCAACCACCATCGGCCCGGTGGGTAAAACAATCGCTGGACGGTTCGCGCTGATGGCCGCCATCATCTGCGCCGGAAGCGTCTTGTCGCAGCCGCCAATCAACACGACTGCGTCCATCGGCTGCGCCCGGATCAGTTCTTCCGTCTCCATGGCCATCAGGTTCCGCAGATACATCGCGGTCGGATAGACGAAGCTCTCATGCAGCGACATGGTGGGGAACACCATCGGCAATCCGCCGCCCAGCAAAACACCGCGCTTCACCGCTTCAATCAGGTCCGGGACATTGCCATGGCAGGGATTGTAATCGCTGTAAGTGTTCGTGATCCCGACGATAGGCCGCTCCAGCGCATCGTCCGAATACCCCATAGCCTTAATAAAAGCGCTGCGAAGAAACCACGAGAACTCCGCATCGCCATAGCTGGGCAAAGCCTTCCGCAGACCACGAGTCACCGGCCGAATCCGTTCATGATGTTTATCGTAGACCGGCACCCGATCGCCACCAGTCAGTCATCGAAGAGCAATGCCGCCTCCGCTCTGCTGAACGAAGGCGGCACCGTGAACTTACAGATGGGCTTCCCAGAAACCTGCGTACAAGTCCCGATTGCCCGATGCATACCCGCTAACCCGTATAGGCACGAAGCCCTGATTGGCGAGTTGCCGATTGAAGGCGAGGAAATCCGGCCCCCCGACGCCATGCCGAGCCTGATAGCCCGGACCAGCCGTCTTGTTCCAAACGGCGGCATATAGAATCTGGTTCCCAACCGCATAGCCGCTGACGTCGCTCAGCCGGTAGCCTTGTGCCGCGTACTGGTTGAAGGCCTGTTGATACTGGTCGGATGTCAGACCGTGCCGGGCTACGAATGGCGTACCGTTGTTCTTCTCCCAGATGCCGGCGTAGAAGGCTTGGCCGTTTACTCCATAACCGCTGACGTGTACCAACCGGTAGCCTTGACCGAGATACTGATTAAACGCCTGCTGATACTGGTCTGAAGTCAGTCCATGCCGCGCAATGAACGCCGGCCCGGGAGCCTTTATCCAAAGCGCTGCATAATGCGCTTCGTTTCCCACCTGGTATCCGCTCACATCCGCCAGCCGGTAGCCCTGATTCACGAACGTATCGAAATTCTGCTGATACTGAGCCGATGTCATGCCGTGCCGCGCCTGCCATGCCGTCATTCCCGGATAGGGGACCTTTGTGAAGCAGGCCGCGTAGCGCTCCTGGCCTGCTACGTTGTATCCGCTTATGCAGGACAAGCGGAAGCCCTTCGATGTTAGATCGTTGAACGTCTGCTGATACTGCGCCGAGGTCATGTTGATGCTTACTTGATAGGGCGGATACCAGCGCGCGATGAACGTTTTGTCCATGGTGGAGAGCTGTTTATTCCACCCCACGCTAAAGCCGTTGGTAGTGAACGCTGCTGGAATGGAATAGAGCATGATCGATTGCGGATCGAAAGACGAGAATTGCGTAATCGTCGTGCTGTATTTTTCGAACAGGTTATGGTCGACCTGCTCTTTGGTCCAATTGTTGGGCGGTCCTTCGTAGTAGCGGTAGACCGCATCTTTATTCCACTGAATGTTGCCGGCGGGATTCTGATGTTCGTGAACGCAGCCCAGCGCATGCCCGAATTCGTGGACCACAGTGCGTTCGTACTCGTCATCGGCGGTAGACGAGGTGAACCAGCCGAAATGCATGGTCGCCCGGTTCTGTTGAACGCTGAGGCAGTCGGTTCCGATGTTCGACCAGCTATTGCCGTCTGAAGCCAATTCAATACGAATTTCGGCCTGCGGGTCGTTGCCGAAAACGAAGTTGATATTGGCGTACTTCAACCACTCCTGGGCGTGCGCGACGATCTTGTTTTGAATCGCGACGTCGCCATTCAAGAACCGGACGCGCAGCGTGCGGCCGACGGCCCACATCTTAGCGGTGAGAGCCGCAAGGCGCAGCGGCTCTTCGCCGGCGGCAACCGCAAGTGCGACACCTCCGGTATCGCCTGCGGCTTCTGCTCCGTCCATGGCTACTCTTAATACCGCGTTGCGGGAATTTTCTTCCACGGAACGCAGCAACGCATCGCCCTGAGTGTCCTCGGGGAGAATGCGATCGATACATACTTTAATTTCCATAATGAGCCTCCTAGCTGATGGAATATCCTGTAACCCTGCAAGCCTCATGCCAAAGCCTGCATCCGGCTACGGCAGAGCTTCTACATTTGGCACGGCAATCGCAATCGAAACCGCATGGCGAACTACTATCACCTGAGCGCTGGGCCGCGTCTGGATATCTCGTTCCAGCGCACGCTGCGCATTCCTGACAATGGCAACGACTACCCGCTTCCGCCTGGCCTGGGAGCCTTTGTTATCTATCGCGCCCGCGATTTTCCGCAAGCCCCGCCGGCCTGGCGAAACGCTGACGAGCTCTTCATTTCAATGTACGAACGCGAGGCGATGTGGATCGGTTTTAATGGCGTCAAGTGGCATCCCGATGTTGTGCAAATCGGTCTCGGCAAGGTGAACGCTATATCCGGGCTGCGATGGAATCCTGTGCTATCCGATTCGCCTTCGAATTATCTGGTTTGTCCACCGCAGCCCTGGCTCGATGGCATAAATGCGGGCACCGGACGCGTACGTCAGTTTGTGGCCATGCCTGCCGGTTCGGCATATACAATCGAACACCAAATCAATGGCGATGATGAGGCCGGGGGGCTCAGGCTGGCGATCTTCGAAGCGCACGCCGGCAAATTTCCTGCCACCGAACCTGTCCAAACTCCGGAAGAAATGCTATCTCAAGCAGGGATGGCGATGGGCGTCGCCGCTGGAGGTGCAATGAAGCAGAAGATCTACCCAGACCCTTACGGCCTCGACACCTGGCGGCCCGAGCCGCTTGCTATTCTTCGCGTTCACATTCTGAACAGCGCTTACTTCCAGGCCGTCACCGGCTTGCCTGCGCCACCCACTCCCGTAAATGCGAAAGCGTATACAGACGCAGGTCTTCCGTGGTTCGATCTCTACGATGACGATCGCCCCGGCATCGGTCTGCCTGAAGCCTTGAAGCGAGTGCGCAGCATCGCAGAGCTCGATCGGCGATCGGACTTGGACTTGCTAGCTGTTCCCGAGCAGCAGGTCTGGCATCTGCATTGAACGGCTACGTCCACTGCCGGAAGACGGCGCAGACATGAGTCTTGTCTAGCGTTAGCGAGGCGCTAAAATCGAGACAATGAGCGCTGCGGATTCCCTATTCATCCCCCGCAAGATCTGGACCAGGGCGGAAGCAGATCGCCTTTCCGCAGTTGGCCTGTCGCTCGAACTCGTCAACGGAGAATTGATCGACCATATGGGGAAGAAGCCGCCGCACGTCTACTGGAAGAACGTGCTCTTCGATTGGTTGGCGGAACAATTTGGCAGCGGCTACGCCCGGGCGGAAGATCCGATTGATGTCGCTCCGCAAGATAATCCAACTTCTGAGCCGGAACCAGATTTGATCGTCACTGTCCAGTCGATCCGGGTGACGCGCGGCTCAAACCCGGAACCGGATGATCTGCGTCTGGTGGTCGAAGTCTCTGATTCGACGTTTGACTATGACAGAACGGTTAAAGCGTCACTCTACGCTCGCGCCGGCATCCGGGAATATTGGATCGTGGACGTTCGGATAGCGGAAGCACCACGGCTGCTCATCCACCTGGAACCTCGTGACGGCAGCTACCGGAAGTTTTCTGCCCACACGCATGAAGTGCAGATCCCCGTCTTCGACGGCCGCCGCCTATGTTTGCAGAGTCTTTTGTAAGCACTTCGCTTCCATGCCGGGGTTGGTCAAACGGCGTCACCGTCCATTGCCAAAAACCGATCTATTCTAGATCCTTCCGCAATGGGTTTTTATGATTGCACTCTTTGGTCAACAGGCGTTAGCGCTGCTAATTAGTCCCGTTGTCCTCACGCTGTTAACTATTGCTTGTTGGAATGCTTCATCACCGTGGGCAGGGCGGATAGCCGGGTTACTCATAGCCATCGCAACATTATTGGCCGCGCCCGCAGGCGGCTGGACCCTGCCCGCGCTTTTCCCGAACGGATTCCGGGTTGCTAGGCTGCTGTGGATTCTTCCTCTCGCATCTTTCTGCATTGTGTTTGTTCTCGAAGCGAACCATTTCGGACTCGAATATGCAATCGCCGGTTACATTACCGGCAATCAAAGAGTAGTTGGAGGCGAAGGCGCGATCGGTATGATTTTTCTTACGCTTCCCGTGTATTCATCCGTGGGCTACGCGACAGGAGCTACCGTGAAGTGTCGGAGGTTGAAAGGCCTGTGCCTGTCAAAGAGAGAAGATGCCCCGCCAAGCATTGTGAGCGGATGCTGATAGTTCAATGAGCCGGATCGCTGTCGCAGTAGGCATGTATGTTTGATCAAGAAGTCGAGGCCCCTACCCCTATTGCTTCATTCTTTTCACAGCAAGTCTTAGTCTTGTTCTTCCTCCCGCTCGTCGGGATGATTTTAGCGCTACCTTTCCTTACGGTGGAGATATCTGCCGTTGTAGTTCCTTCCGTCGTTAGTGCTCTGGCCGGTTACCTCATCCAGGTCAAGTTCTCATCTGCAGTCAAAGGAGGCCGGTGGGTCTGGATAATTCCCACTTTCCTTGTTCTTTCGAACACATACGGCTGGCTGATGCATGCGCCAATGCTAGAGGCGTTGGAATATAGTTTTTGGCCCGGCAAGGACAGCGGTGAGAAAGGGCTTGGAGCGCTGCTGGTTTTGCCGATGGTCGCTAGTTGGGGCTATGTTGGCGGTCTCTTCGCCGCTTCGAAACGGCAAGCTAACTCAACTGGAGCTTAGCTGCCGCTATCGGAAAAAATTAGTGTTCACTAAAGACGGAAGGTATGCGAATAAGAAACTGGGTTTTCCTGCTATCCGTCGTATTTACGATCTTTGCATTTGTCTCATGTAGCAGCTGCGTCGGCGATCCGATGCAGCTAAGCTACACGAGATTAGACTACCTAACTCGTCATGACATTCTGGGCCACTATATAGCAGTCATATCCAGCTTTCAACCCGGCAACCCTCTCGTAACTTCTTCCATCACGCTCAGCCAGAACCATTTCTATGCTAACAAGGTCCCCGATAGCTGGAGAGCGCTGACAGGACAACCCACCAGTCATCTTGATAGTGGCTCTGGAACGTGGATCCTGGAGCATGACACTTTCTGGAATGTGCGATTCCATTTCCAGACGTCAGACTTTCCTTCTCAAAACTGCCCATGTGCGCTAACTGTACTTGGCTCCAGACCCCCTTTTCGCCTTTACATCAGTTTCGGTGACCCAGACGAAGGACGCGGAATCGGATATCGGCAAGCACCTTAACGCAGGGATCACCTATCTCGGTCCGCACGGCAAGTCGTTCATAGCCTACATGTTTTGGAGTTTAGACACTGGCTGCTAAATGAGACAAACAAGCCCAGTGGTTTTCGAAGTGAATCACCGCTAAGAGCCTGTGTCTAAAGCGCGTGATTTCGAATGGTGCGGCAGATTGAAAGGCGACGCGGCGAGATTCGAGGTTGTCGCGCCAGGGGACCGGGAGTACACGGACGGTGGCTGGCAGAAGGTTTCGAGGGCTTTTATGAAGCCCAGAATTGCAAAAACGGCTTTGCGTATCCGATCATGAGCGGCTTTGGGCTTGCCGGCTCCATAGATCGACCGCATCAGCAGTGCGAGATTGCAGGCGGCGGCTTGGATCAGCAGTTTCTTGTGGACATTTTCGCGGCCTCTCACCCAGAGCCGGTCCATACCGCCGGTGTCAAACTGATGCGCGAAGTTGCGTTCGATCTTTTCCCCGCGTTGCCGTTGCATCCTCTTGCCGTGTGCACCGCGGATGCGCCGCCGGTTCGCATAGACCGCTTCCTTCTCCGCTGGTTTGCCATTCCAGTTACGCAAGCCACGCTCCGGCTCCGCGATATAGGTTCTGACTTCCAGTTCCCTGAGCGCCCGCGCCACATCGTTGCTGTGGTATCCCTTGTCCGCAACCACCTCCTGCAGCCCGTCGGGATGCACTTCGCAGTTCCCCTCAGGCGTCGTTTCTGCAACCAAGCCGGCCACCGCCACACCCGCTTCGATGACAGTCGATTCTATTGTGTCGGTGTCGGCAGCCGCTCCGCCGTGCGTCGTCACCGCCACAATAGCTCCGGTTTCCATATCCACCGCGTTCTCCGCCTTATAGGCCAGTGCGGTGCGCCCGTCCTTCAGCTTTGTGATCTCCGCTTCGGCATCACTCGAGCTCGCCCAGTCTTCGTTGGAACCCTTCTTCTTGCGCTTTCGATCCATGCGTCTCAGCGCTGCCGCATCAGTCGCTTCCGCTCCTTCGGCGGCAGCCAACCGCTTCAGATATCCGCTATAGCTTTCGCCGGTGTCACGCCTTACGATAGACTTCATCGCCGCGTTCGCCTCCAGCGTCGTGGAATCCACGCCGATCGTCTTCCCTTTGATCAACCCGTCCTGCGCCAGCCTTTCCAGCACCCAAGTGAAGATTCGCTGATGGGTCTCGGCGCCGATCAGTCGCCGCGTCCGCGATATCGTCACGTGATCCGGCGTCTGTTCGTCCAGGCCGATGGAGAGAAACTGCCGCAATGTCAGCGAATCGGCCAGCCGTCAGGCAATGCCGCGCTCGCTGTCGATGCCTTCGAAAAATCCGATCATCATGATCCGGAAGTATAATCCCGGAGCCAGCGACGGACGACCGAGCTTCGCATGATAAAACCCGGCACAGGACTCCTCGCAGAAGCGATCGAAGTCCGCTTTTTCCAGAACCTCGTTCAGCCGGCTGTAAAACGGGTGTCCAGGAGCTGTCGGCAGCTCACTGCCGTACCACAGCGATTCCTGCCGCTCTCTCTTCTTCCGCGTGCCCATCGCCATAACTCGATCTTAAAGTCAAAACATTTTCAGGTATAAGTGTTTTTTGACTTTAGACACAGGCTGCTAGTGGACGAAGCCCATCATTTTGCGGCTTTCTTTCAACTCGGATATGCTCAAGGTGCAGCTGTAGGAGCCGACGTTGCCCATTTATGGGAACTATATGATGGGAGCCCAGCAAATCAGGGTGATATCAACTTGGGACGCAAAGCCTCGCAATTAGGAGCTTATGTGGAATCGGGAGTCCTTCCTGCGAGCGAAGTTGCTGCCACAATCCGCGAAGCTCTATGCAACCCACAATAATTTCGAAGTAGTTGAACATGATGCCTCAATTACGCGCTCTGGCAATTCTGTTGACATTCGGGACCACCCTTGTTTTGGAGGCAGGCTGTTATAGAATTCCCGACTTGTCAGTTGAGCATGCCGCAAGAATCATTTCGAGAACTCCAGAATTTAATCGAACGCGATCACTCGTGAAGATACTTCAATTGAGAAAAGTCAAGAGTGACTCTGCCTGCTGTAGGCAACCGGTCCGATTTGCTTTTCGTTCCAGTCCAGACTCAGGCATAATTGAGGCAGATGGAGTGTTTCTTTACGATCACGACTGGTATTTGGGATTATTTTCCTACGGTGAACCGCCACGAGAACAAATGATCTTCTGTGAGCCTCCACCTCAGAAATAAGTTTCCCGAATGTACTTCATTCCGGAATCCAACCTCGGTCCTGCGGAACTATATTAGCCCGGAGAACAATGTCTCCAAAAAACGGTTCTCAAGTGTGATAAATCGGCTACGATCCCTCGAATCGCCCTGCTGTTCAGACGTCTCCTTACGGCGCGCAAACCGTCTATAGCTATGGCGTCAGCGGACCGCAAGTGACAGCAACCACCACCGGCAGCCGTTGGGCGAAAACCTATTTGGACGGGCTAGGCCGGACTGCCCGCCAGGAACGCGGTGACACGGCCGTAACGAAGTCTGTGGTCGAAACTGTTTACGATACCTGCGGCTGCAACCCGCTGGGCAAGGTCTACCAGCAAAGCATGCCGCACCTGCCCGGCGCGACGCCGGTGTGGACGGCGTTCACCTACGATTCGCTCGGCCTCCTGCTGACGCGCAAGAAACCGGACGCCCAATCCACCACCACATACTCATACGCCGGCAACACGGTCACCGTTACCGATCCGTCCGGCAAATGGAAGAAGCTCACTCGGGATGCCTTCGGCCAGATCGTGCGCGTGGAAGAGCCCAGCCCCAAGCCCGCCTCCGAGCCCAATCACGTAACCCTGTACAGCTACGATGTCTTCGGCCATCTCACGCAGGTGCGCATGGATCGCACCATCGGCAGCACAGTGCGGACCCAATATCGCGCCTGGGCGTATGACCCGCAGACGCTGCGGCTGCTGAGCAAGACCAGCCCGGAGGCGGGGACGGTAACTTACACCTATAACAGCGACAATACGCTGGCCACCGTCACCGACGCCAAGAACCAGCGCAAAGTATTCACTTACGATAACTTCGGCCGCATTATTCAGATTGCACGCGGAACGCTCAGCGGCAGTACCTTTACTGAGGACCTAGCGCAGCGCACCACGTACGCTTACGAAGGCACGAACAACGGTTTCTCCACTGCCACCAACGGCCGCGTCTCCCAAGTCACCTATGCTGGTCCGCACGGCACGTCGTTCGTTGAAATGTACAGCTATCACAATGCCGGAGGCGTCACGAAGAAGCGTGTCCAAATCACCGGAACGCCTTTCGGCTCCAGCAACATCAACATGGACGCGGCGTACACCTACGACGGAGAAGGCCGCGTGCTCTCCATCCGTTATCCCTTCGGGCAAGTGAACAGCAACGGAACCACGGTCGATGGGCCGCTTTATAACTACTCCTACGATTCGTTGGGCCGCTTGCAGCGCATGACAGACCTGGCGAATAACCCTATTGTCAACGATGTTACCTACGGACCGGCGGACGAGATGCTGACCATGACCGCCAGCGCCTTCAATGAGACCCGCAGCTATAACGCTAACCTGCAGCTGACGGAACTGGTGTCCGGCGTCAGCGTCCATCGCAAATACATCTATTCGGCGACGCAGAACAACGGGCAGATCACTTCGCAACAGGATTTAGTGAGCGGAGAAACCATCAGCTATCAATACGACTCACTGAAACGGCTAGTACAAGCGAGCGCGGCTGGCGATCCATCCGGCTCGTGGGCGCAGAACTTCAGTTTCGAGGGCTTCGGCAACTTGACGGAAAAAACCTCGACCAACGCTCCGCAATTGAGCGTCGCGGTCGATTGGGCCACCAACCGGATCCAATCCTTCGCCAGCTACGACAACAACGGCAACATGACCGGGTATGCGGGAGACGGCTACTCCTACGATCTGCAGAACCGCATGGTGCAAGCCAGCGTCTCGGGTGCCGGCACGGTGATCTACGGCTACGACACCAGCAATCACCGTACTTACAAAGCAGCGTACAGCAGCGGAGCCTACAGCGCCGAAGAGTTTTACTTCTACGGCGTAGAGGGCCATAAGTACGGAACCTGGAAGATTAATCCGAGCAGCGGAGTGCTGCTGCAAGCCAGCGTTACCAAGCAATGGTTCGGCGGAAGGCTCGTCTCACCAGAGGATCGTTTAGGATCCAAAGGCAAATACTTCGCCTTCGGCGAGGAGCGCACCAACATCACGCCAGCGAACCCGCCGAACGATCAGGAGAAGTTCGCCACCTACACGCGGGATTCGGCTACCGGACTGGATTACGCTGATCAACGTTATTACAGCAGTATCATCGGACGGTTCACACGACCGGACTCATTCGAAGATAGTGCACGCCCTGGAGCGCCTCAAAGCTGGGATCGGTACACTTACACAGAGAACGATCCAACGAACTCCATAGACCCTAGCGGGCTGAACTTGCAAGCATGCGGTTCAAACTGGGCTTCCGACGCATCTCTCATCGGGCCTTGTAATCAAGATGACTTCGGCGGCGGAGGAGGATATGGGGGCGGGGCGTTGCCTTCTGGAGATCGGAATTATTGTCCAGCGGGAAACGGCATTCTCGGCACCTCATCTATCGATCTGTGTCTTCTTCCACAACCTCCTGTAATACCGTTTCGGCCTTCCCAGTCGTCATTCGAATGCAACATCCAGGTGTATAAAACGCCTGCAGGAAGTGGATCCGATCCATTCGTTCACACGGCTGTGGGCCTGCAAGAAAAAATCTTTGGACAACCTGTACCAACTAGTTACTTTGAGGCCGGTCCAAAGTCGATTTTTCACCTTGGCACAAGGGATGCAACTCTCACAGAGACCATCATTGGCTTAGCTGCCCTAAATCGAACAGGAGGAAGCGCTTTTATTAAGGCGGCAATAAGTAAGTAGACGTAATCGAGCAGTCAAGAGGCAGCGTACCGGGTATCGGGAGTAAGGAAGAACATGCGTACAGTCCAGGGCAAGCGTTGCAGTGAGCGGAGACGCGCCAGCACAAAGCGGCGTAGATCCGAGGTGCTGCGCAGGAAGGCTTTGCCGACGCCGTGATGCTTTACATAGTTCCAGACCTGCTCGTCGGGATTGAGTTCCGGCGAGTACGGCGGAAGGAAGAACAGACGAAGCCGGCCTTGTTGGCCAGCCACAAAGTCGCGCACGGCGCGGCTTCGATGAATCGAGTGTCCGTCGAGAATGAGAAACACCGGATGCGCGGCGTTGTGCATGAGGCGGCGAAGAAACTCGGCAAAAATCGATCCGTTGACCCGGCCGTTCACGATCATAAAACGCAACTCGCCGCGAGCGCTCACCGTGGAGAGCATGTTGAGGGAGTGCCGACCGCCGGTGCGGGGGACGACCGGAGTTTTGCCTTTCACACCCCACGTGGTGCCCGCGTGATAGTCGCTCCGCACACCGGCTTCATCGCCGAACAAAATCGCCGCTCCGGTCTCGTTCGCCCACCGGCGAAGGGCCGGAAATTCCTCCTCGCGCCAGTGCCGAACCCGCTCTGGATCTTGCTCGATCGCCCGAAACAGCGGGCGTTGGCAGCTCAACCCCAATTGACCCAGTAATCGGCCCACGCTGGTGACACTCAACTGCAAAGAAAACTCCTCCCGCAACAACGTCCGAATCATTTCGCGAGTCCAAAGCGCGAACTCAAACCGAAATTGCAAAGGGTTCTTCCCTGTAATCGTTTCGTACAGCCACTTGATTTGCGCCGCCTGAATCCTCGCCGGCCGCCCCTGCAGCGCGCGAGCCTTCAACGCACTCCAGCCTCCACCCCGGTACAGGGCCAGCCACGTGTAAATGCAGCTACGGCTAAACCCCAGCGCCTTGATCACCACCTCCGGACTCTCTCCCGACTGCACCTGCTCGACGGCTCGAATCCGAATCTCTTCCAGGGTCTTGTGGTCTAGTTCACGGGCATCCCGGCGCGGCATTCCTTATTCTATCTAATGTCTACCTACTTATGCACTGATTAATAAGCCTTACTATCCGAATCCGTACGAATTAGCATGGGAAAGCGGTTTTAACGCGGCAAACTGCACGCAAGATATAGCTATCAGAACAACCGCAGGCAGATTCCCTAATAACTTTTTTAGCTATTCAGTTTACGGAGGCTATTTACCAATAGAGGGAAACAGTAATAGCTTTGTCTCGGGACTGTTAGTTTTGAGTGGCGTCGGGCTTCCGATTGGCCCTGCGGCTTCGCTTTCTCTTGCCGCGCCAGGTTTCTCACATCCGGTCTTCTGGTAGCACCGGAACGCTATGATTAAAGGCTAGGAAAGGATCATTCCCTTTTTGGGTCATCCTTTCCAATCAAGTCGCAGCTATTTAAGTATGAACACTTTTGCAAGAGCAGAATGGCTAATTGCTATGGTCTCTATCATCCAAGCTGTAGCAAGTAGTTGTTTCTTCAACCGTGACCGCGAACTCATAGCCCCAGTTGGATCGCATATCAGGCTAATTAAGGATACCGAGAAGGTCCGGCAGCTTTTTCTACTCCAACGAAGCAAAGAGCTGAATGCACGTGTGGAGCAAGAGACAGGCAACATCTTCAAAGAAGGGCGGGCTCACGGCGAAGTGACGCAAGATGAATTTCAACAATTCTTACTCAAGCAGGCAAATCCTAATGTGTACACAGCCAATCGCGGGCTGTTTCTGGACGAAATGTCGACACAGCCAAGCACTGCCGTCCCAGAGCAAACCTACGCTAGGATCATTGAGCGATCAGACGTGAAGTGCTTCAATGTGCCTTTCGACGCCCCGGTTTACTTGAAGGTCCGTCTGACCACTGGCGTTCATGAAGGCGACGAGGGCTGGGTATGTGACGGCGACTTCAAGCATCCACTTGCGGGGATCTGACTCGTCATTCCACTCGTCAAATAATCGTTTTGCAGGAGCTTAATTGGCTGCTAGCAACTATTGATAATAGTCAGCATGAACTACTAGGCCGAGATCGGTACCAACGTTCTGGGTCTGCAAACTATTAAATGACCGCAGCGGGCCTGTCTTGGCCGGATGGCGAGTTGCTTTCCAAACCCGCAACTCTGCTCTTTCTCAGCTGGTTTCCGCTACGTTTCGCAGCGCACCACGTACGCTTTACGAAGGCACGAACAGCGGTTTCTCCACTGCCACCAACGGCCGCGTCTCCCAAATCACCTACGCCGGACCGCACGGCGTCTCGTTTGTGGAAATGTACAGCTATCACAACGCGGGCGGCGTGACCAAGAAGCGTGTCCAAATCACCGGAACGCCTTTCGGCTCCAGCAACATCAACATGGACGCGGCGTACACCTACGACGGAGAAGGCCGCGTGCTCTCCATCCGCTATCCATTCGGGCAAGTGAACAGCAGCGGAACCACGGTCGATGGTCCGCTTTATAACTACACCTACGATTCGTTGGGCCGTTTACAGCGCATGAGCGACTTGGCGAATAACCCTATTGTCAACGATGTCACCTACGGACCGGCGGACGAGATGCTGACCATGACCGCCAGCACCTTCAATGAGACCCGCAGCTATAACGCAAACCTGCAACTGACGCAACTGGTCTCCGGCGTCAGCGTTCATCGCAAATACAACTACTCGGCAACGCAGAATAATGGGCAGATCACTTCGCAGCAGGATTTAGTGAGCGGAGAAACCATCAGCTATCAATACGATTCGCTGAAGCGGCTAGTACAAGCGAGCGCGGCTGGCGATCCGTCGGGCTCGTGGGCGCAAAACTTCAGCTTCGATGGTTTCGGTAACTTGACGGGCAAAACCTCGACCAACGCGCCGCAATTGAGCGTCGCGGTCGATTGGGCCACCAACCGGATCCAATCCTTCGCCAGCTACGACAACAACGGCAACATGACCGGGTACGCGGGAGACGGATACAGCTACGATCTGCAGAACCGCATGGTGCAGGCCAGCGTCTCCGGCGCGGGCACCGTGATCTACGGCTACGACACCACCAATCACCGGACTTACAAAGCCGGGCTCAACAATGGAACCTACAGCTCCGAGGAGTTCTACTTCTACGGCGTCGAGGGACATAAGTACGGCACCTGGCAGATCGACCCGAGCAGCGGAATACTGCTCCAAGCCACCGTTACCAAACAATGGTTCGGAGGACGCCTGGTCTCGCCGGAAGATCGTCTGGGCTCCAAAGGCAAGTACTTCGCCTTCGGCGAGGAGCGCACCAACATCACGCCCGCGAACCCGCCAAACGATCAGGAGAAGTTTGCTACTTACACGCGGGATTCGGCTACCGGACTGGATTACGCGAATCAGCGATATTACAGCAGTATCATCGGACGCTTTACACGCCCCGATCCGTACGGTGGCAGTGCTAGCTTTGGTAATCCCCAAAGTTGGAACCGGTACAGCTATGTAGGAAACGATCCGGCAAACGAGTTCGACCCGGAGGGACTAGCCTACGGTCCAAACGGCTATTACAACGATCACAATGTAAATTCCGTCAACGTCTACGCTTCTGTAGACCCGATAGCGACAGTGGGCATTGGGGCACCGAGCTCAGGATATGGATCTTCTCCTTTACAGGGGGGCAGTGGTGGATCAGGATCCGGGCCAGGGACACTAATAGGTTTTACTGGGGGTGACCCATCGGCATTCCTGGTTCAATCAGCCATTCGAGTAAATACCGCAAGAGCGACTGCAACACGAATTCGAGATTCAGTGAGGAGCGGACAATTGACAGACTGTCAAGGTTTAGTTTCCTATATTGATCAGGCTGTCAACTTAGGGCTAAATGCAACCGAGTTAAACCAAGCGCTTGGGGTATTCGTTCCCGCAGACAACTCTGGTGTAAGTGGCCTCGGTCTCCCGAGTGTACCGGAAAGCTCGCGAGTTCAACTGCTAAACCCAGGGGGTGCAGGTCTCCCGCTACAACGTTCTGGATTCTTGTCACGGTATCAAGACTCGAGAGGTCTAATGGTTAACCAATATGCAGATCAAGTCCATCACTTTGCCGCTTTCTATGAACTTGGGTTTCAATATGGACCTCTCGCAGGTTTAGCCGCATTCTATGTCGATAGTGTGTTGGACAATCCGCAAGATGTTGGCCTTGGATTGCTGGCTAGTGGTTTCGGTTTTAACACTTATCAAGACAACGGTGCCACTCTATCTACTCTTGCGACAAGGGTTTCTAATGCTCTTTGCGATCCCAATGCAATTCCGTGATCTTTAACTTATGGGATTGGCCAATGAAAATACCGACAGTGCCAGATCAAAGAGGCGGGATAGTAGCCGGGCTGGCCTAACGATTACAGTCTGCCTCCTATTGTTGGGATCCTGTTCTAAACACCTTGAGCGTGAGTATGCCGTAGCTTGGTCGCCAGATGGGCAGAATAAGGCCGCCCTGATTCGAGTTCCTGTTAAATTGGGTTTCTCTTCAGAGTTTAGGTTTGTCATCGGAGGCAAAAATGCTCACATGAGCACGGTAATAGATGGCACGGAGGAACTTAATTGGCAAACCTCGTTTGCTGAGGTCTTCTGGTCGAGTGATTCTCAGATCACTGGATTCATCATGAGCAATGCGTATGCGCCAATAATAGCTGTGAAAGCAATCGATATAAGTTCCGGTAAACAGACGGATTTCCTCTCCTTAGTGTCGGCAGTGCGGAAAAAGATGCGGGAGAAATGGGGAAGTTACCTCGATCCTGATCGAGATTCCTATGAGCAGGCAAGACGACCGGGGAAAGCGTTACATGAGGAATTCCTCCTTCGACATTCAGCAAGGTAAGTTTGTGAATGATCACATAGCCGTGCAATGCCGTGAGTAACTAGAATGAGTGTCCCCTCGGTCAATAGTATCGTGCGGCAATTCATGCAATGGCAGAGTTGTGATCGAATTTGTAAAAATGAGAACACCTGATAAAGACTGTATCTTCCGGAATGTTCGAACCACATCTAAATTTCTGAATTCTGTGTCGCTTCGCAAGACTAGGCCCCGTACGGCCCTGGTTTCGTAGTGATCGGGGCAGCATCAGCTATTGCCAAAGTATTGTTCTGTAAGCGTGATTATGCACTAAGAGGGTGATAAGAGGTGGGACGATGATTATCCTTTAGGTTTGCTGCTAAGTACACGCACTGTCCTGGGGACTTATTCCGCCGCGTTGATTGAAGAACGTCTGGGTGACGTACAAACCAACTTTCACTGACAGCAGCGAAGTTACCGTAGGCGGCTAAGGTCCAGCGCAGTAATCGAAAAGATTAGCTATGCATCAGAGTAAGGAAGCGGAACTGCGACGTCATCGTGTATTTCCAGAGTCGCACGTTCTATCGGAGTTCCTTTAGGAAAGGCGGCAGCGAATGAATGAGAAAAGGGAGAGCCCGATCGGCGGGGAAGCGTAGGTCACCGTTGTCGGAAAGTAGCGCCAAAAGAAGGACGACTACGCAACCACTTACGCAATTGAACAGACGAAAGCTGTTCGGAGCATGCGCCTCCTTTCTTATTGCGACGCTCTTAGCCCACGCCATCGCCGGTCCGCAATTGAGCCTTTATCTCGACGAAGGGATTTATCTTCATGGAGCTCAAAGAATCCTGGAAGGCCAGAACCTATATAAAGATTGGCTCGGCTTTACAGGGCCTGGCACCGATTGGATTTTCGCAGCAGTGTTCGAACTCTTCGGGAATTCTCTCTTCGTTGCTCATGTTGTACTCGACCTTGAAATCGGATTGATTGCCGCGGCTATTTACTGGCTTGTGGAAGCTGGCGCGGGCTGGCTGCCAGCGCTGGCGACCAGTAGTAGCTTCGTTGCGCTCCTCACCGTCTTTTCCTTCCGCTTGTTTGTGAATCACCGCTGGGACAGTCTGTGTCTGACGCTTCTTTCCATGGTGCTGCTAGCGAAAGCGCCGAAACCCAAGCACCTCATCTGTTCCGGGCTGCTAATGGGCTGCGCAGTGATCGTCACTCCGCCCACTGCTTTCATTTCTCTGGCGACGGCAACGTACCTGCTTGTGTCGGCCAATCGGAAGTCTGTGTACCTGTTCGGACTGGGATTCGCTGCCGCCGTAATTTCAGCCTCAGGATTTCTATTGGCCCAGCATTCGTTTAGTCCCATGCTGCAGAGTTTTCAATGGGCCACGGCGCACTATCAGCGGGCAAACTCCGTTCCCTACGGTTTCGAGCCGGAATACATGTCTTCACAATCCGGAGGCTCAGAATCTTTCTCGCAAAAACTGCTGCTTGCGATACCCGCGGTGCTGCCGTTTCTGGCTCTTCTTCTGTTCCTATCAAGTACGTGGCGGAGGGAGTCTGTCACCCCGCGAGTCAAATGGCTCCTCGCTGCCGGCATCGGTGCGGTTCTCTCCTGCTATCCCCGCTGGTCCACGGATCAGCTACTCTTCACAGCTCCATTTTTTTTAGGCGCTCTGTTCCTGCTGGGCTCAGCTCTTCTTTCATCTCAACGGGTCCGGGCGGTAGCTGTTTGCCAACTCGCGATCTGCGCAGCTGTTATTTTCTTCACCGTCACGGCGAGAAGGCCCACCGTTCCAGTCAGTACGCAACTGGGTGAGGTTCTCTGCCGGCCGCAAGACCAACGCAGCGTTGAGTTCGCCACCGCCGCCGTGCAGCCGGGCGAATCTCTCTTCGTGTTCCCGTACCAGCCGATCTGGTATTCCTTGACACGCGCAAGGAATCCCACTTACTACGACTTTCTGCAACCGGGCATGATGACAGCCGAGGATGAATCCAGGCCCTCCGGGAGCTAAACGCCAGCCCGCCGCAGTGGGTCATCTGGCACAACCTTCCAGTTAAGGCGATCCTCGCGATCTGGCCTAACTCGAACCCAAGCACGCTAAAGTTCCGTCGCATAGAAGCATTCATTCGCAAAAACTACCGGCAAGTCCGCCCGCCCGATCCGACTGCGCGCTATTCGATTGCCGTCTTTGGCCGGGTGCATCCAGAACAACTTTCTAAAGGTGCAGCCGTTTTACCCATCCTGAAATCTCCAATCACAACCTATTTGCTCATTCCTTTCAACAACATAGCTCCAAAGGCTTTTTCTGGCATGGTATTGTTTTGGCCAGTTATGACCAACTCTGCTTCCCCTGCGCAGTTCGCGGCCAATCGCGCGAACTCGAAACTGTCCACCGGTCCGAAAACCGAAGAAGGCAAGGAAATCTCCAGCCAGAACCGTCGCACCTACGGTTTCAATGGCGGCTTCGTCCTGCTCGCCGATGAAGATGTCGACCAGTACCACGACCTCGTGGGAGATCTGATGAAAGCGCACCAGCCCGCCAATGAGATGGAACGCTTGCTGGTCATCAAACTCGTCCAGCACCATTGGCTCGTTCAGCGCGCGCTCTCCTACCAGACTGGCGCTTTTGACCACGAGATGGTCAGCGGCCTCGAACGCCAGCTCGCCTTGTTCCTGCGTTACCAGGGGCAGCACGAACGCGCCTTCAATAAAACCCTCGCCCAACTGCAGCAGATGCAGAAGGAGCGCAAGGCCGAGGACGATTCCCTCCGCGCGGCCAAGCTGCAGGCTCTGGCCATGGACGCGGAGTACAAGTTCAAACGCTCGGAACTCCTGGAACTGCGCACCATCCAGCTCCGCAACAAAATCACAAAGCAAGACAATTCAAGCACTTCCAGCGAAATTGGCTTCGAACCGCAAAACCCTGCAAGTCAGCAGAAAATCACTCCATTGGAGCAACCCGCCGCCGCGTAGACGGTGATTTAAACACAGCATCTCGTTGTGGGCCCGGGCTTTCCCGGTCGGCAAATCCCTGCCGATCTTACGTCCTCAATCGGCGCCCCGAAGGGTAAAGCGACCCCGGATGCAATCCACCCGCCGTACTTCGGCTAAACAGAAAACCGGAAAAGGAGACACCATCAACCAATCCAGGAAAATTGGCTTCGAATCGCAAAACTTGCGCACATTACCGCTAACGTTAAAGTGCGCTCCAAGCCTGAAAGCGTAAGCGGCCGCCAGCTGCAACCCATCCGCCCGTTTCCCGGCCAAACCCAAATTCAAAGGAGGAAACGCCATCGACCGCTTCCAAGTAAATTGGCTTCGAATCGCAAAATGCCGCTGTAGCGCGCTCTGTCTCGGATAACCCACTCAATTTATCGCCGCGGGTTGAAATGCAATCCAGGCCCGGAAGTGGAAGCTCCGCCAGCTGCAATCCATCCGCCCGTTTTCCGGCCAAACCCAAATTCAAAGGAGCAAACGCCATCGACCGCTTCCAAGTAGATTGGCTTCGAATCGCAAACCTCGTGCGCATAACGCAAAGAATCAAAATGCAGTTTAAGCTTGAAAATGTAAGCGGCCGTCATCTGCAATCTATATGCCGGTTCTGCGGTCAAATCCAGAACCGGAAAAGAAGACACCGCCACCCACATTTAGGAAAATTGGCTTCGAACCGCAACTCCCGCTAGTCGGCCGGACAAGGGAATTTCCTATTCGATCTATCCCTGTGGCGTCCACTGCGGCCGAAAGTAACGCCGCCGCCCATTCAAACTTCTTTGCCGCACAAGTCATCGTTTCGATTTGCCTTTTCATGTATCTGTGAAAAGATAAGGAATTTCCCGGAAGCGCGAAGGGGACGGCTTAATGCCGGGCCCATTTTGCGCGGCTTGCCTTTTATTCCGAACGTTTGCTGAAAGAGGATTTTTGTGGACTACCCTGGCTGTCTCATGCTGCTGGTTCTGGCGATAAAGGACGCGCATGTCGTGACCGTAAGCGGCGCGGATCTGCCGAAGGCGACAGTGGTGATGCGCGATGGCCTGATTGAAGCCGTAGGTCCGGACGCCTCCATCCCCGCAGATGCTTCGGTCATCGACGGTACGGGATTAACCGTGTACCCCGGCTTCATCGATGCTTTAAGCACCTGGGGTATTCCGGGCGCTGCGCCGGTAGCCGGCGGTTCCGCGCGCGCCGCCGGTGCCGCACCCGCCAACCCGCCTCCTCCGGCCCAGCGTCCGCCCCGTCCGGCGAAGCGCGTTCATGGCCCCGAAGATCGCCCTCAAAACTACTCCGAAGAGCGGGCCGCCGACTTGGTAAATCCCGAAGACAACCGCTTGCCTGCAGCGCGCGCCGCCGGATTCACCACGGCCGCTACCTTCCCCAACCGTGGAATCTTTGAAGGCCAGGGTGCAATCGTCGATCTGGCTGGCGAGCGCGGCCGCGACATGGTGGTCGCCCAACCGGTTGGGCAGCGAATCTTCTTCCGCGTAGGCGGTGGAGGCTCACGCCGCTCATTTCCTTCTTCTTTAATGGGCAATATCGCTTACGTCCGGCAGATGTATCTCGATCTCGGCCAGTACCGGAAGGCGAAAAAAATCTACCATGCCCACCCCCAGGGCATGAAACGCCCGGAGTACGACAAAACGTTGGAAGGCCTGGACGAATCGCCGCGCCTGTTGCTGCCGGCGGTAGAAATGCAGCAGATCGATCGCATGATCGGCTTCGGCCAGGAATTGAAAGTGCCCTACATCTTATACGGCCTGCATGAGGGCTACAAGCGCGTTCCCGAGCTGAAGAAAGCCAACGTGCCGCTGCTCATTAGCTTAAAGTGGCCTGAAAAGCCCAAAGATCAGAACCCGGCCGAGATCCCGGATTACCGCGAACTCCTGGAGCGCGAACAGGCTCCCGCGCTGCCCGGAATGCTCGCCAAGGCCGGCGTCAAGTTCGCTTTCTTTTCCGATGGAGTAGGCACCGCGCCAGACTTGAAGAAGGCAATTAAGAAAGCGGTAGACGCGGGTCTGCCCCGGGCCGAAGCCGTGCGCGCGCTCACCTTGACGGCCGCTGAATTCTACGGCGTTTCCGACCGCCTCGGCAGCTTGGACAAGGGTAAAATTGCCAATCTGGTGGTCATGCGCGGCGAGGCTTTCGACGATAAGAGTTCCATTGAATACGTCTTCATCGATGGCGAACAGTTCCGCCCGTCACCAGATCTGCAAAAACCGCCGGACAAGAAGGCAGATCCGGATAACAAAGCAGATCAAAACAAACAGCCTAAGCCGTCGTTGGATTTCGCAGCACAAGGAGCAAACTAGATGAACCCTTACGGTGCGTTTGAAAGGCGCGCGCGTCGCCGCCATTCTGTTAAGCGGATGCGCTCTAAACGTTGGGTTTGGGCTGTCGCATCGCTGTTGTCTCTGGTTGCGCCTGCGCAAGCTGCGGAGACCACTTTGATCCGCAACGCCACCGTGCTCACCGTCACCAAAGGCACGCTGCCAAACAGTAGCGTGCTCCTCGAAAACGGTAAAATCACCGCCATCGGGAAGAACGTACACGGTCCCTCGGACGCCACCATAGTCGACGCCACCGGCAAATACCTGATGCCCGGCATTATCGACTGCCACTCTCATACTGCTATCGAAGGCGGCGTAAACGAGGGCACCGTTTCCGATTCCTCCATGGTCAATATCAAAGACGTGCTCGACCCGGAAGACATCAATATCTATCGCGGACTCGCCGGTGGGCTAACTGTTTCTAATGTTCTCCACGGCAGCGCCAACGCCATCGGCGGCCAGACCGTCGTCATTAAACTGCGCTGGGGCAAACGGGCCGATGAGCTTCTGTTCGAAGGCGCCAAGCCCGGAATCAAATTTGCTCTGGGCGAGAATCCAAAGCGCCAGGGACAGCCCCAGCAGAATCTGTTCAGTCCCGGCCCCGCTCCCGAACGGCGCTATCCCGGTACTCGCATGGGCGTTCAGGAGGTGATAAGGGATTCCTTCGCCGAAGCCAAGAATTATCAGGCCGATTGGAAGGCTTACAACGCCGCCGTCAGCAAGGGAGAGCATCCCATTCCGCCGCGCAAAGATCTCCGGCTCGATCCGTTGGTCGAAGTGCTGGAAGGCAAGCGCTTTGTGCACGCCCACTGTTATCGCTCCGACGAGATTCTTATGTTGATCCGCGTCGCCGACGAGATGGGCTTCAAAATCAGAACTTTTCAGCACGTCCTCGAAGGCTATAAGGTAGCCAAGGAAATTGCGGCTCACGGAGCAGGCGCATCCACCTTCAGTGATTGGTGGTCCTACAAAGCCGAGGCCTACGATGCGACTCCTTACAATGCCGCCATCATGACCCGCAAAGGAGTGGTTGTTTCGTTGAATTCCGATTCCGATGAACTGCAGCGGCACCTCAATCTGGAAGCCGCTAAAATGCTCCGCTACGGTGGCATGAGTGATACCGAGGCGCTCGCCATGGTCACCATCAACCCGGCTAAGCAGTTGGGCGTAGACGATAAGGTAGGTTCCATCGAGGTCGGCAAATCCGCCGATGTGGTGCTGTTCGACCAGAACCCGCTGTCGAACTACTCGAAAGCCCTGAAGGTCTGGATCGACGGGCACGAGTATTTCGATCGCGAAAAGGACCTGGAGAAGCGGCCGAAGTTCCAGGACGATAAGAAGACGTTGATGGACAAGGAAGCTGCCGGAAAACCCATGAAGAGCTTGCAACAGCAGGGCGGGGGAACGGCGTCGCCTCGTGCGGCGGAGGTGCGGAAGTGAATCGCCTGATAAGCGCAGTTCTGCTGGCGTTACCTGTTGCGGCCTTGCCGCTGGAGGCCAGCGAAGCTGATTCAGTCCTAATCCGGAATGTAACGATCCATCCCGTCACATCTGCCCCGATTCAGAATGGCGCGGTATTAGTGATTGAAGGCAAAATCGTCGAAGCGGGTGCGCGCGTAGCTGCCCGCAAAGGCGCACGTGTGTTGGATGGGCACGGTCTGCATCTGTATCCCGGGATGATCAACGCCGGAACCAACGTAGGTCTCTCGGAAATCTCGGCAGAGCGCGAAACCGTCGATCTCGACGAAATCGGACCTTTCAATCCGGAGCTCAAAGCGGAGGTGGCATTCAATCCCTCCAGCGAGCACGTCGAGGTGACGCGTGCCTCGGGCATCACGTCTGTCATCAGTCTGCCCGGCAGCGGTTCCCGCGGCTTCCGCAATACAGATACGAATATCATCACCGGCCAGGCTGCGCTCATGCACCTCGCTGGTTGGACCTGGGAAGAAATGGCCGTAAAGCCCAGCGCCGTTATGGACATGGTCTTCCCCGAAATTCGAGCTGTTCCCCGGCAATTCGCGGCTATCCTCGGAACTCCTCCGAAGCCGTTCGCTGAAGAAGAGAAGAAGTATCAGGAAACCCTGCGGGATGTGAGCGACTTCTTCGAGGAAGCCCGGCGTTATGCCAAGGCGAAAGCGGCGGGTGAGCCCAGTTTCCGGAGGGACATTCGCCTCGACGCCATGATTCCCGTGCTTGAAGGAAAACTTCCGCTCTTCGTACGCGCTGAACGTGAGCGTGCCATTAAAGATGCCATCGCCTTTGCAGACAAGGAGAAAGTAAAGATCATCATTGCCGACCCCCTTGAAATCGGCTCCACCGGACACTTGCTGAAGGAAAAAAACATTCCTGTGGTGCTGGGCAAATCGCTCGAACTGCCGCTCCGGGACGATGATAACTACGATGCGCCCTACGCCCTGGCCGGACAATTTTATAAAGCGGGCGTGAAATTGTGCTTCGCTACATTTGACGTGCAGTTCGCGCGCAATCTGCCCTTCGAGGCGGCTCAAGCCGCAGCTTTCGGACTGCCTAAAGAAGAGGCCCTGAAAGCCGTGACCATCAACGGCGCGGAGATCCTGGGCGTAGCCGACCGCGTAGGCTCCATCGAAAAAGGCAAAATCGCCGACCTCATTCTGACCGACGGCGACCCATTGGAAGCGCGCACCAACATCAAGAAAATGTTCATAGCCGGACGTGAAGTCCCTCTGGAGTCCCGCCACACCCGCGAATACCAGAAGTGGCTAGCCCGCCCCTGAAGTTCTGGCGTAGTGCTACTTGCGCCTTGAGGATGGAGTCGATCAGCAACATTAGCGCAGCGCCATCCGGCAAAGGCAGCTCTAACGGCCGGTCGAGATGGCCCGGATCCGCACCGATGGCTTCCGATCCCTACATTCGACGTGCAGTTCGCGCGCAATCTGCTCTTCGAGGAGGCTCAGGCCGCGGCTTGCAGACGGCCCAAGGAAGAGGCCTTGAAAGCCGTGACCATCAACGGAGCGGAGATCCGGAATACCAGAAGTGGCTAGCCCGCCCCCTGAAGTTCCGGCGTGGTGCTACCTGCGTCTTTAGGTTGGAGTCGATCAGAGTCGATCAGCAACATTCCCGCAGCGCCATCCGGCGAAGGCAGCTCTAACGGCCGGTCGAGATGGGCCCGGAGCCGCACCGAGGGCTTCCGATCCCTACATTCGACGTGCAGTTCGCGCGCAATGTGCTCTTCGAGGATCCTCAGGCCGCGGCTTTCGGACTGCGCAAGCAAGAGGCCTTAATAACCGTGACCATCAACAGCGCGGAGGTCCTGAGCGTAGGCGACCCGCTGGAAACGCTACGCGACGGCCTGCGCTCGCTAGTGCGTCGTTTCGACGGATCCTGCTACCTGCGTCTTTGTGATCGTGTCAATCAGCAGCATTCGCGCAGCGCCATCCGGCGAAGGCAGCTCTAACGGCCGGTCCAGATAGGCCCGGAGCCGCACCGATGGCTTCCGATCCTTCCGGACCAGCAAGTCGCATGACGTCTCATGCGGATCAATGCGAACCACGCGGCATCGCAGGCCCGCAATATCTGTGTACCGCCTCGAGCGGCGCAGTTGGAAAGATGCTGTTTCCACGGGTGCCGCTACCGATTCCACGGGCGTCGAAACCGGAGCCGGCATGGCCGAAACTTCAGCGGGCTGCTGTGCCTCGCTGCGAACCGCGGGCCGCACCTTGGAATGTGGCAAATCACGGCTGCCATACGAAAGCAGAAGAAATACTATCAGTCCGCACAATATAGCCACGGCAGGCGCGGTCAAGATCAAGGTCTTGTTCGATCGATACGCCGTGACTGCTGCGGACGGAACCTTTCGGCCGGAAGATTTTCCGCCGGAGTCCTCCGGGGTGGCGTTGCGGCGCTCCCGGACTGCTGGCTGGGAGGACGAAGCTGGCATTGGCTAAACCCTCATGGTGACACAGCCCGCTTGTGATATCTTTCTCCCGATGGCCCTTAACGAATCTCTCTCCCGGCGCGCATTTACCTCACTGCTGGCGGCAGCGCCACTCTTGACGAAAGCGGCGCCTGCGGGCAGCAAAAAGCTGCCGGTCGGCCTGGAGCTTTACACGGTCCGCAAAGACCTGAAGAAGGACGAGAGCGGCACTCTTCAAGCCGTCGCCAAGATGGGCTATGAGTGCGTCGAATTCTATGCCCCCTACTACGAGTGGACTCCGGAGCACGCCAAGGAAGTCCGGAAGCAACTCGACGGCTTGGGCGTCAAGTGTTACTCCACTCATAATGGAGCCAAATCTTTCTCGCCTGATGGCATCGATAAAGCCATCGAACTGAACAAAATACTGGGCGCCAAATACGTCATCATGGCGAGTCCTGGCAAGGTCGAGACCCTGGACGATTGGAAGAAAGTCGCGGACACGCTGAATCAGGCCAACAACAAGATGAAGCATTCCGGATTGCATTCCGGCTATCACAATCACATCCCTGAATGGAAAGAGATGGATGGTAAGGTCCCGCTAGCTGTGCTGGCCGATAACACCGACAAGAGCGTTGTCTTGCAGCTTGACATCGGGCACTGTGTGGCTGCAGGCGCAGACCCGGTTGCCTGGATCGATGCTCATCCCGGACGGATCAAGTCGATCCACGTGAAAGACTGGTCGCCTGAAAAGAAGTTCGATCTTCTAATCGGAGAAGGTATCGTCAAATGGAAAGAAGTCTTCCAGGCTGCGGAGTCGAAGGGCGGCGTTGAATACTACTTGGTGGAGCAAGAAGGCGGACCTTACACCGAGATGGAAGCCGCGGACAAATCATTGGTCGCGTTCAAGGACGTCAAGGCCGGAAGCTGAATCCCACCACCGGCCCCGGTGTTTAGCCGCAAGTCCGGTTCTAGTCAGAGTCAGAAGAATCTGGGGTGTCGGCCGGGGCGAAGATGGTCGATGAGAAAATCAGGAGAGTGACTGCGCTTCCCACTGAATGACTCCTGACTCCCCACCGCTCGATCGCTTTGACCTGCTCAAAGCGAAGATGCAAGCCAGCAGAGTGCCCATGCTCGACGTGGTTCGGGCCATTGCTGCGTTCCTGGTAGTCATCGATCACTTCCGCTTGACGCGCGGCCTTACCGGTACTGTCGGCGTCACCATCTTCTTCGCGCTTAGCGGCTACTTGATTACTGGGCTGCTGCTCGGCGAAAACCGGCGCACCGGAACGGTTTCTCTGGGCGGATTCTATCGCCGGCGCATGTTCCGGATCTTTCCCGCCTTCTACTGCTTCTGGTTTGTCTACATCGGCCTGATGCTCTACTACGGAGAACTGGTTCCGTGGCCCCAGGCCATGAGTTCGTTCTTCTACTACTCCAACTACTACTGGGGCATCACCGGCGTAGCGCCGCTCATGGTGATCACCTGGTCGCTCAGCATCGAAGAACAGTTCTACTTAATCTGGCCGCTGCTGTTCTCCAAATGGAAAGACAACGCGCGCTGGCTGGTCAACGGGACCATCTGCCTTATCGTATTTTCCTTCTGCTGCCGGCTGGTGGAGCAGTACATTCTGCATCTGAACCTGAATTACCTGATGTACGCCTTCGAGGCCCGGGCGGATTCACTGATGACCGGGTGCCTGCTTGCCATCTGCGTCGCGAACGAAAAAGCCAGAGGCTTTGTGAACGTCGTGGCGGCAAAGACGTTCTTCGTTCCCATAACCCTGGCCTTGTTGATAGTTTCGGGAATCGCGACTCTCGATAACACCTATAACGTAGTCTTCCGCTCATGCGTCGAAGCCGGACTGGCCGCTATTCTCATCGTTCAGTTGCTGGCCCTTCCTTCGGGCTCGTTGTGGAACTGGATGAACAATCCGGCAACTCGCTATTTCGGCAAAATGTCCTATTCGGTTTACCTCTATCACGGGCTGTGCCGGCGCTTTGTAGAATCCGTTCTCGGCGTCCACGATCACTACACTGTCGCTATCCTGGGACTGCTGCTTACGCTGGTTGTCGCCTCCGCCTCTTTCTACTTGGTGGAGAAGACGTTCATTCGTTTGGGTAAATCGAAGAAGAGCGTTGCCGCTCGTATCGAGCCCGCGGCAGGCCTGACCGATCGGCCAGAGACTCGCAAAGTGGCGGAAGCCGAATCGGTGCGCTGAGACAGAACATCGGCGATCGGCTTCCCGGCCTCGGGAACCGCTGCGTTGTAATCTGCACCTAGAAGCGCAGCCAAAGTGGCGGCAATCTGGTTTTGGGTGACAGCTGGAATCTTAGAGCGTTCGCCCAGCGCCGGAGTATCGGGGCCCAGGAATGCCATCCAAATGTATTTAGACAATGGAACTTTCTGTCCGTGATCTGTCCACTCCCGCCCTTCGCCGCGCCCGTGATCGGGTGAAAAAATAAGTGTGGTCCTGTCCTTGTATTCCGGCATCGATTGCACCGCCGCCCATAGTTCAGCTAAGTAGGCGTCCACCCGGTGCGCGGCGTCCAGATAGTGAGCGTACTTGTTGTCGTGCGCCCATTCGTCCGTTTCCCCAAGAGACAGATACAGCACTCGCGGCTTCCGGGCCTGCAGGTACTGGAGAGCAGTATGGAAGGGCAGGGCATCGAACGGTTCATCCGGCCACACTCGCGGATTTTCGGCCTTGAGTTTATTCAGTAGATTTACTTCCGGGTTGGCGGGAAGTCCCGCGAAAGGCGCCCACCCGGCATTTGCCGGAAAATGCCCCCGAGCGCCGTTGACCACTTCGGCAATCACTTTCCAAGCGCCGAACGCCGCAATTTTGCCCGAGAGCTCCGGACGTTTGTTCAGCCACTCCAGCACCGTGACATTCGGATTCGGAACATCGTCGTTGCTCTGAATGCGAGGGTCGGCAAAACCGCAGAGAGTCTCGCTATAGCCCGGATAAGAGAACCAGAAGTTGTTCGTAACGTAAGCGTCGGAACCCTTGTCACGGTTTCCGAAAACCTGCCCCTGCGCCGCAATCGTTTGCCAGAGAAACGGCATCAAAGCAGCGCGCCGATCGCGCAGGTCCTCGCGCCAGTATTTCGCCTTCAGCGCAGCCATCTCTTCCTTTGGCATCAAAGCCTGGTCCGCTCCGCGAAAGACCTCCTGCCAGCGCAGCCCATCGGTCATGACAAAGATGACATTTTCCGTCTTGCAGAAGCCCAGCGAAGCAGTTAAGCCGATCAGCCCACAAAGAGAATAAAGTCTCACCATTCCCGATTATTGTGTCAGGTGACTGTTTGATTCTGATGAAACTCCAGAACGGAAATACATGCGAAAATCGGGTGGTGCAGAAGTATGCTGTTGTCATTCACCAAGATTCGGATGGCGGCTTCTGGGCCGAGGTCCCGGCCCTTCCTGATTGCTATTCCCAGGGCGAAACTATCGATGAATTGAAGCAGAACATCCGGGAAGCAATGGTTGGCGTGTTAGCAGTCCGGATCGCAAGAAATGCTGGCGTGAGCGGCGAAATCATGTGACGGTGTCAGGCTTGTAAGGATTGTGTAAACGCGGTTCTCAGGAAGACGAGAAGAGGAGAACCGAATGGCAATCAAGAAAGAGTTGATCGACGAGTTGATCGCGGCCAACAAGGGAGTTTGATCGGTCCCGCTGGACTGGTAAAAGAACTGGCTTGGGCGCTGGTAGAACGGATGCTGGCGGGTGAGTTTAATTCACCACCAGGGCTATGAGAAGCATGCTGTGGCAGGCTACAAAAGCGGCTACTCGCGCAATGGCAAGAGCGCGAAGAAGCTAAAAAGCGAGGCCGCGAGGTAGCGATCGAAGTGCCGCGCGACCGCGCCGCAGTTGATCGAAAGGCATCGAACGCTTTTCAGCGGCTTCGATGAGAAGATTCTGTCGATGTGCGCGCTCGGCATGACTACGCGTGACATCCAGGCCATCTGCAGGATCTGTATGGCGTAGACGTAAGCGCTGCGTTGATCTCGGAGGTCACCGATAGCATTCTGGAAGAAGTCAAGGCTTGGCAGGATCGGCCGCTGGAGGCGTTGTGTTCGATCGTGTATCTGGACAGACCCGCTTCTGTTCGATTCAACATCGCTTCTCGCGCTCATGTTTAGAGAACTGGCCTGAGTTTCAATGGGTACGTGAGTACCTGACGGCCGCGTCGAACCTGCACGACGCATTTCCCGTTAAATCGGCAGAGTTTTTCCTGAAGCTGTCCGGATTTCAGTTCGATCACTTGTTGGCCGTCCAAAGAGAGAAGTTCGTCTCCGATTTCGATGCCTGCCTGCGCTGCTGCGCTTTTCGGCACTATCGCTGTCACAACGCGACGACCTTTCTTTTCCTCTATCCCCAGGCCGCTCCCATCGTAAGGCGTCGGCGCATCGTAATAATGCCTGTTCGGCTCGAGGAGTAAGCGCCTGTGCGAATAGTCGAGAGTGAGCAGGAATCGGTGAAAGAATTCGTTCCCTAAGTATCCGTCAGGTTCGACTCGCGATGCACCCGATGCCGTACGAAGCAATAACGCAATTGGCTCTTCAACCCGCGCAGATCCAATCGAAACTGCTTCGAGCCTGGTTGCGAGGAGATCAACTTTTCCTCCTGTGCCTTCAGCAGAGAACGGAGGCTTAACAACTTTCCGTACGCGGCGGACGACTTGTTCCCGATCTGTAAACCCCTTTGATAGAACGAGAAAGCGCCGGACCGCTGTGTCGACGAGAAGCTTTGCATTCACTCTTTCGCCTGAGCCAAAGCTAATCGTGGCGTCCACAACCGGGCTACCTGCGGATAAAGCAAATGGGACGTTCACCGCATCAGGCGGAGCGATAAAGTTCTGCGGATCGTATAACAAAAGAGTCGCCGTTAGATAGTCAATCTGCAGGACGAAGTTCCTCAAGATTCCAGCGCCGAAGATACAGCCCTGGCCACCCATAGCGAACATTAGAACGGTTTGATTCGGAATCTTAATTGGTCCCAGGTCAACCGTGGAGGCAGGAAGGCGTTCATCGTTGATCACTGCCGGTCCAACGCCTTCGCTTGTACCGGTATCGGTTGGGTTAAGTCCTGCGTTCCGGGCTTTATCACGGTCTAGCACGAAAGAATCCGCCCCGCCGGAGTCGAACTGGCAAACGAAAGGTCCGAGGCCGTTCACTCGAACCTTAATCAAAAGAGCTTGATCAGGCAGGAATTGCAGCGGAATAGTGAATGGTGCTGTCGCGCCACTCGAGGTCTGTCCAATTAGAAGCGCAATGAACAGGCCGGCAATGACGAGTCGTAAAGACATAAACAGTTTCAGAGTAATGGGTGGCGAGCGCTGCGACGTATGATGAACCCTTAGTATTCATCGAGACTGTCCTCAATGCATCCGCCTGCTTGTTTCGATCTGGCGCCGGCCGAGGTGCATGTGTGGATAATGTCGAGTCACCCTTCGCTGGCGCTTGTTGCACAACTGAAAGCTTTACTTTCACCTGATGAAAGAGATCGTGCTTCGCGCTTCGGTCCGGAGCAAAGCCAACGTGACTTTGTGTTTGCGCGCGGTGTGCTTCGGCAGTTTCTGGGCTGCTATCTGAAAGCCGATCCCGCCGGTCTGCGATTCAGCTATGGGCCGCAGGGTAAACCATCCATCGAGGGCACTGGACTCGGCTTCAGCATGACGCGTTCCAGCGGAACAGTTGCATGCGCATTCGCCTGGGACTGCCAGGTTGGCATCGACATCGAACGAATGCAGCCGGGGATTTCTATCGTGGAAATTGCGAGCCGCTTTTTCCCGCCGGAGAAAGCAGCTAAGATCCTTGCGTTGCCGCCAGCAGAGCGGGAGCCGGCGTTTTTCCGTCTGTGGGCTCGACAGGAGGCTTACAGCAAGGCCACGGGCGAAGGGTTAACGGGCATGCGGAAGACAGCAGATGCCTCCTGGACATTGCGCGACCTGCCGGTTCCACCTGGTTTTGTTGGCGCTCTTACGTATTCAGGCCAGCAGCGGGCAATTAAGATCCAAAATTACAGATTCGGCGAAAGCTCGATTGACTTGACGCCTGCTTTGGGAAAGAATGTAGGACGGCATAAACCCGGGTTCAGTTGGCGCCAAAGTGAGGGAACTATGGCTGATGAAACTAACGCTAACGACTGGTCGGCATCGTACTCGCAGTATTTGGCTCGATCGGCAGCGCTCTCCGCGCGGACTTTGAACCTTTACCAGTTAGCGCTGGAGCGAGTGTCCCAAGGCAAGCTGCCGCCGACAATTTTCCAGGATCATTTTCCGGCCTTTGCAGTTGCTCATGCGGCTGAGTTCACGAATCGGTTTTCGGAAGTTGGCTCGCGCTTCCTAAGCGATTTGGTGCGGCTTGGCTCCAGTTTTTCGCAGCAGCAGCAGCCGCCGCCGGCCGCGGCGGATCCGATCCTTCCGCAATTCGATTCTTCAAACCCTGCTCGCTGGTACGAACAGCTTGCCGAGTATGCAGGCGAGGTAAATGCGCGCGCGATCAAAAGCTACCGGTCGCAACTCGACCGGGTCGCGTCCGGAGAGACGACGCCGAGCGAAGTGCAGCAACAAACCGCGGAGCAGATGGCGCAGGGACTGCCAGAGCAGATGCAATTGATTAGCCGGATTTATTTCGATCTGCTGAATGGGTTGAATGACGTCCGCTCGGCTTACGAAGAAACCTATTTCCGCGGCTTGCTCGCAAAAGCTGAATCACCGGATAGTGAAGCAAAGGTAACGCTGGCGCTGGCAGGAAATGCAGGCGCTACCGCATCTGCATCGCTGTCTGTAATAAACACGACCGGACAGCGGACGCAAATCGGCCACCGGATCGCTGATGTGCGGAGAGTGGACGGTACCGGCCCAAGCCTTGTTCCGTCGTTAAAGTTTGTTCCGGAGACACTTGAACTCGGTCCGGAGGAGGAAGGCTTGCTGACGGTTGCCTTGCACCTCGACCCGGCAGTATACGATCCGGATGCGCTTTATAGTGGCGCGTTGTACCTGACAGGCGGGTCGGACGTTCCGCTGGAAGTGGATCTGAGAATTCTGGCTACTGTCGATTCGTCAGGGCGGGCCAACGCCCAGGGCGCGAGATGAGACCGCGCAAGAATAGTCACCGCGCAGCAGAAGCGCTTCGGCCCGCGGATATGCGGATGGAGCCAATCGCAATCATTGGCATGTCGGGGCGATTCCCCGGCGCCAGCGATGTGGATCAGCTTTGGGCAAATCTGGCGCACGGGGTTGAGTCCATCGCAATCCTGACGCAGGACGAGATGCGCGCTGCCGGGATTCCGGAAGCCATCTCCAAGCTTCCGGGATACGTGAACGCGTCGCCGGTGCTGGATGGAATTGACCAGTTCGATGCGCCGTTCTTCGGCTTCTCGGCGCGCGACGCGGCGCTGACGGATCCGCAGCACCGTCTGTTTCTGGAGACCGCCTGGCAAGCGCTGGAAGATGCGGGCTACGATCCGGCGCGATATCCGGATGCGATCGGCGTCTTCGGAGGATGCGAGCTGAGCACTTATCTCGGCCACCTTTATCAGAATCTTGACTCCTTGAAGTACCTCGATGGCATGCAGTTGATGGTGACGAACGACAAAGATCACCTCTGCACGCAGGTATCGTACCGGCTGAATTTAAGAGGGCCAAGCGTGGCGGTGCAGACCACCTGCTCCACCTCGTTGGTGGCGGTGGCGTTAGCATGCGAGAGTTTGCAGCATCATCGCTGCGGCATGGCGCTGGCGGGCGGCGTAACCGTGCGGGTTCCACAGCGGGGTGGATACTACTACACTGCCGGATCAATTCTGTCACCCGATGGGCATTGCCGGCCTTTCGATGCGCAGGCGCAAGGGACTATCGTCGGCAGCGGTGTCGGGCTGGTGGTGCTGAAGCGCCTGGCCGATGCGGTGGAAGCTGGCGATCACATCCGGGCCGTGATACTGGGAGCGGGCATCAACAACGACGGCAACGACAAGGTTGGCTATACAGCGCCGAGCACGCGCGGACAAGCGGGCGCGATTCGCGCGGCTCACCGGAGCGCGGGAGTAGATGCCGAATCAATCGGGTACGTGGAAGCACACGGAACGGGCACCATTCTTGGCGACCACATCGAGCTGTCCGCGCTGACCGAGGTTTTCCGGGAGTCGACCAGCCGCCGTGGATTCTGCGGCATCGGATCGGCAAAATCGAACTTCGGGCATCTGTCGTGCGCGGCGGGTGTCACGGGCTTGATCAAGACGGTGCTCGCACTCGAGAACCGGGCGATTCCGCCCACTGTGCACTACACGTCACCGAATCCGGCAATCGCACTGGCCTCCAGTCCGTTCTATGTAACCACCCGTCTGCGGGAATGGGACCGCAATGGAACACCGCGACGGGCTGGAATCAGCTCGTTCGGCGTAGGCGGCACCAATGCGCATCTCATCGTCGAGGAGGCGCCGCAGTGCGCCGAGCGAAGCGGCAAGCTTCCTCACCATCTGTTTACGATCAGCGCGCGAAGCGAGGCAGCGCTGAACGAAGCTTCTAAGCGTCTGGCGTCGCACGTGCGAGCGCACCCTGAAATGAATCTGGCTGATGCGGCATTCACGCTCCATTTGGGCAGGCATTCCTTCAAGCACCGGCGAGTGATGGTGGCCGGCAGCGAAGAGCGTGAACGTTTGGCGGATGCTCTCGAATCTCCCGGCAAACTGCCTTCATTCGTGGCGGGGGCCGAGTGTCCAATAGTGTTCTTGTTTCCGGGCCAGGGTTCGCAGTATCCGGGAATGGCAGCGGGCCTGTATAAGAGCGAGCCTGCGGTTCGCCGCGCTATCGACCGCTGCGCGCGGCTTCTGAAGCCTGCGCTGGACGCGGATTTAAGGAAGGTTTTGTTTCCGTCGAAACGCAGCCTCACCGGCGCGGCGGAAGCGCTAAAGAACACCAAGTGGGCCCAGCCTGCTTTATTCACGGTGGGTTACGCGCTCGCTTCGCTGTGGAACGCGTGGGGCGTGAAACAGTCGGCCATGATCGGGCACAGTGTGGGCGAGTATGTGGCTGCGACGCTCGCGGGCGTCTTGAGTCTCGAGGACGCGCTGAGGTTGATAGCCCAGCGCGGGCAGATGATCTCAAAGCTCCCGCGAGGATCGATGCTGGCAGTGATGAGCCCAGTGGAAGGTGTGGAACGTTACGTGGACGGAGAAGTTGCAATCGCCGCCATGAATGCTCCAGGGTTTACGGTGTTGTCGGGTCCGGACTCCTCCATAGATCGCCTCGAAAAGGAGCTCGAAAAAGAAAAAATTCCGGCGCGACGCCTGCACACGTCGCATGCATTCCACTCGAGCATGATGGACCCGATTCTCGAGCAGTTCGAGGAAGCCGTGTCGCGCGTCAAGCTCTCGGCCCCAGCCATGCCGTTCATCTCTACGCTAACCGGCGAATGGGCCGGAGAAGAAGTGACTCGACCTGGCTATTGGAGCCGCCAGGTGCGCCAGGCGGTGCGTTTTGGTGATGGAATGGAGAAGCTGCTGACCGCCGGCAGCCCTGCCGGCAAAGACCCGATCTGCATCGAAGCCGGTCCGGGAAACACGCTCTCGACTTTTGCGCGCGAGGCCGCAAAAGGAAAAACTTTGCTATGTCTGCCATCGTTGCCCGGACCCGGCTCGCGGCGCAGCGATACGGAGGAGATGTTGAACGCGCTCGGGCAGTCATGGGCCCATGGGATGGAAGTGGATTGGGAGGCTTTCCACCGTGAGGAGCCTCGTTCGCGGGTGAGTTTGCCGGCTTATCCTTTCGAGCGGCAGACCTACTGGGTGGGAGCAAGCGCTTCGGCTAATGCGGAGGAAGTACGCGACCCGTTCAGTTGGTTTTACCGCGCCGCCTGGCGCGAGGAGCCGCCGGCCGCGAGCACAAAGCCAACCATCGCCGGCCGGCGGATTCTGGTGCTCGACCGCGAGACATCGCCGGGCTCAGCAGTCGTCGAACGTCTGCGTCAATTGGGCTGCGATGTCTTAACAGCGAGGCCGGGCGATGCCTTTGCGCGTCTAAGCGAACGCGATTGGATTGTGAATCCCGCAGAGGAACAGAACTTCCGTGAACTGGCACGCTCGGTTTGCGACAACGAAACACGACTCTCGGGAGTGATCGATTGCTGGAGCGCGACGGCGCTTGCGCCGCCTGAACTCGGTGGTACGGATCTCGACGAGGCAGCCGTCATGAGCCTGCTCGCGCCGATGCGGCTGGCTCATGCGCTCAGCGGTCAGCAAACCTTGCGTCCACTTCCGCTGCTGCTCTTGGCCTCTGGAACGACGCGAGTATACGGGGCGGATCAGATGGATCCTCCGCGGGCGCTGGGTGTCGGCATTGCACGCGTCTTGCCGCAAGAGCATCCCGGCCTGCGCTTGACGCATATCGACACGGATAACGCCGGTAACGTAGCTGACATGGTGATTGCGGAATTGGCGGCCAGCGCTCCGCGGGCGGCGGTCGCGATCAGAGATGGAAAGCGCTTCGTAGAGGCTTTCGAGCCGACCCCGATCAGGGTCGCGAAACCGCCTGCCGATTTGCCCCTCAGTCCAGTGGTCTTAATTACAGGCGGACTGGGTCACATGGGCATTAACCTCGCCGAAGCGCTTTTCACAAAGGCGCGCATGAAGTTGATCCTGCTTGGCCGTGCACCGCTGCCGCCGCCGGCGGAGTGGGCAGCGAAGAGTGAAGATCCGCAAACTTCTCCGCAGCATAAGGTTCTGCTGCAGCGGCTCTCAAAGATGCGGGCCTTACGAGACGAAGTTATCGTGGTTCCGGCCGACATGAATGATGCTGCCCAGGTGAAGGCAGCCGTGGATTCAGCACTCGCCCAATTCGGACAGATCGACTTAGTGATACACGGGGCCGCTCGCATCGACGCTGCTGCTTTCGGTTCTGCCGCCGAGACCAATTGGGACATCGTTGAAGCGCAGTTCTCGCCCAAGCTGCGGGGGCTGCTGCACCTGATGGAGGCTCTTCGAGGCCGGGAGCCGCGCCGCTGGATTCTGCACTCCTCGATTTCGTCCGTACTCGGCGGATTGGGGCTGGGCGCTTATGCGGGGGCCAACGCCATGCTGGATGCACTTGCGCTCGACCGGGGGCCGCATTGGCTCAGCATCGATTGGGATGCCTGGGATAACGCCGCCGAGGCGCAGAGCGCCAGCATGCCTTCGGCGATCAAACCGGCAGAGGGAAGCGAGGTGCTGCTGCGGCTAATTGGCGACTGGCAAGGGTCGCGAGCTCTGGTAGCGATTAACTTGGCCGAGCGCCTGAAAGCCTGGATTCAGCACAGTGAAGCCAAACCCGCGCCAAAAGCTGGTATGGACAGGCATCCACGGCCGAACTTGGCTACCGCCTTGATCGAGCCGCGCACCGAAACGGAGCGCCTGTTGGCGGAGATCTGGGGAGCGCAGCTGGGCCTCGATGGAGTCGGCATTCACGACCGCTTCTTCGATTTAGGGGGACACTCGCTGTTGGCAGCGCAGATTGCGTCAGAGATCTGCGACCAGTTTCAGATCGAATTGCCGGTATTGAAGCTCTTCCAAGCGCCTACGGTAAGCGAGTTGGCGGTGCTGGTGGACCAGGCTCGCGCAGGTGGATCTGACGCCGGGCCTACGCGAGCTTTTGCTGCCGCGGCGGGCACGGTTGGCGCTACCGAGTTGCAGGGCAATCTGCCGGAAGTAGCTGCGAAGACCAGCTACCGCGAGTTCTACGATGACGTAACGCGGCGGCTGGAGCAATCAGGCATGAGCGCGGCCTCGTTCTTCCTGAACTATGGATATATCAGCCTTGGAGATGGCGACGAGGCCCGCTTCGAGATTCCGGCGGAGGTCTTCAACCGGAACTCAGTCAGGCTGGCTTTCGAATTGATTGGCAGCACACAACTGAACGGCCGCAAAGTGCTGGACGTAGGCTGCGGCCGGGGTGGAACGGTGGCGTTGCTAGCCGGAACATTCGGGGCGGCCGCGAGCGGAGTCGACCTGTCACCTGAGGCCATCGCTTTCTGCCGGAATACTCACGGCGACGGAACCCGGTTCGAAGTGGGAGATGCAGAGCACCTTCCCTTTGAAGACGACAGCTTCGAGGTGGTGACGAACATGGAATCGTCGCATACGTATCCCAATCTGCGGGCATTTTTTGCGGAGGTGAGGCGCGTTCTAGCGCAAGGCGGAATCTTTCTCTATACCGACCTGCTGCCGGTGCAGCGATGGGCGGAGGTTCGAGTGCTGCTCGCATCGCTAGGGCTTTCCAGCGAGAGCGAGCGGGATATCACCGCCAACGTGCTTCGGTCTTGCGACGATGTCGCTTCCAACCGCACTCAGGCGTTCGGCGGCAGCAGCGAGACCATCGATAACTTTCTCGCCGTGCCCGGGTCGGCAGTGTATGAGCAGATGAATTCCGGGGCGTGGGAATACCGCATCCTACGCGCCCGGCGAATGTAATCCAGAAATCAATTGCAGCAGCCGCACCCACATCCAACGCTGTGTGAGCCGCAATGCTCCGGGAGTACTGCCACCGCAATTACCACCGGACGTATGGTGCAGCCGTCCGCACGAAGGGTGGCGTAAGCCACTCTGCAACTGTCGACTTTTGCGGTCCTGTCTTCGCCGTTCGGGTTGGATGGGCGGCCGCCCAGACTGCCGCAATCGACATTCACAGATACCAAAATGGTCTTTTCACCACAAGGCGGTAGTTTGAACGCGGTTTCGGACAGAGACACTTTCCAGGCAACATCCTGGCCGCTTTCAGTGGCGAAATTCCCGAGCTGCAGGGTGACTTCGCGCTCCCGGCGGGTGTCGTTGTCGAAGGTGATCGGAATGCGCCGTAGTTCGCCGCACCGCGCGTACTCGACCACGTCGGCGCAGCGAATACAACACGAACAGGTGCAGTCCTGCTCGCAATCGCAATCGCCTTTGTGCCGCGAGCGGGCGGACGGTGAATCCATGCCGCGCATCATGCTCGAGAGGGCGTCCATCATGGGCCGCATGCTTGAAGCCGGATTGCTGTAGAGATTGGAGTAGCCGGTCTGCATATTTTTCATGTAGTCCGTGTAATCCATCATCCGCATGCGGTTGGTTTCGTGGCAGTAGCCGTAAAGTATTTCGGGTCCGCGGCCTTGTTCCTGACAGCCATGGCTCGAATAGCGTTGTTGTTGTCCGGTCTGCATAGGTTCCTTTCTTCTTAATGCTTCCGTTGTGCCTATTTCAAACGCACGCGCAAACCGCTGCGAGGTTGCGCAGGAGTAGATGTTGGTATCTGTGCCGGCTCGCTGCCACAGTCGCAAGGTTCTGGTATTCCAGCATGATAGTGGCGGGCTTTTGGCGGGCTGTGAAGCAGGGTTTCGGATTTTCCGGAGATGTTGAGGCCCCACATTTCCATTCCCATGAAGGTAATGCCGAAATGCTGCGAGTACGGCTGTTCCATCTTAATGGGTGGAAGCGGCGCCAGCTTTAGTGTCTGGCAGGAGTCCACCGCCAGCGGCTTCAGGTCGATCTGCGAAGTGGAGTCGCTCGCCACCTTGAGCGGTTCTACCTTGAGTGCCAGGTTCGCAGTCGAATCGCTTTTCGATGTCGATTCGGAGACAATTGGCTGCGTGACCGCCACATTCGAATTGACCGTTACCGGAGCAATCTCGTTGACGCGGATGTTATCGAGATCCGCATCTACGTGAATGGTGGAGCCGTCACTGCCGAGCTTAAATGTGTAATCGCTGGGAATGTCAACGCCGCTGCCTTTACTCATTCTGAGAATCTCCTTTTCGTTTTCTTGGCTTTTGCTGCTCTGATCCTGCGTTTGCCGTGGTGTAGATGTCCACCGACAGAGTCGCGTTATAAAGCTGGAGACTCGCGCGGTAGTGCCGCAGGGGCTTCAGATCGGAGGGAAGCTGAAATTCGACGTCGACCGCGAGTTTCTGGCCCGGCGCGAGAGTCATCGCTTTGCGCCTGGTAACGAGGGTGCCCGCCTTCAGATCGGCCCACTCATTCAGAAATGATCTGGCCATAGACTCCGCGGATTGCCGGTCTCCTTTATTCAGGCCGATGAGAAAGGTGCTGGCCAGATCGAAAGAGTCGAAGATAGGTGCTTCGCATTGAGCCCCGGTAGGCAAAGCAACGTTACCCGCGTTTTCGACAAGCAGCGTTCGAGTGTAGGAAGTAGACGCGCCCGCCAGAATCGTGATCTGAACCGGATCGAGCCGCAGATCGACAACTTCGGAGACGTACGCAGTAGCAGCCAATGTGCGCTCGCCGACGGTAAGTTCCAGATCGTAGCTACCCGGGGGAGTCTGTGGATCGAGCACCAGAGTGGCGGGCACACTCACTTGCTCACCGCCGTATACACGCGCATAGAAAGGCATCTCGCGTATTGGAAGCCGCGCAGCACCCATCAGTTCCTTGGAGTTGACCGCGATGCTCCGGATCTTCTGCTTTCCGGAACCGGTGTTGACGAGGGGTACTTTGCCGGTGAGACTCTTCGGCGGACCCGAGAAACGCAGACGCGTGTCCTCGGGACCCGCGAGATGAATCGCCGCCGGTTCGGGAGGTAGCGTGTTTCCGTTCGTGCCCATAACCGTTCGACCCTCCTCGGATCTGAATCCCGGGCTCACCAATAATATCGATGGTCCCGTGGCGCTGTCAAATCTATGAAGTGCGGAGTTTGCTGGCTGGATCTCCCAGGATGATGTAATTGCGGGCGTCGTCCCGTTCTACCCAGCAGTTGGCCAGCCGTGCGTCGGATACTGCCGTCTTGGCGGCAGCGCGGCGGTTCAGTAGAGTTGTGAGCTGTCCGCTCAGAACGCTCCAACGCTGGTTGACCGCATCCATGGCGTCGCCGACACGTGAACCTTGCAGGATTCGCTCCATGGGATCGCGGAAATTTTGACTTAGCGTAATGCCTTTTCCGCTTTGGAAGGAGTAGGCCCAGGCACGATCGACGTGACCGATCACCGCTTGCGCGCCGTTCAGCAGGAGCTGCTGGGGAAGGCGGGCGATAAACGGCTGGCTGGCGATGGCCTTCGGCAATTTGTTTACGTCGTAAGTGTAGGTGTCGTAAACCGGGCAAGCGGCGCTATAACAAGCGAAGAAGTAGTGGATCATTCCAGAAACGGACGGTGCGCCTTCCAGTTCCGCAGCAGTGAGATAAGCTTCCGGAGCAGCAGGCTTATTGAAGCCACGCCAGTCCTGCGTGAGGATCGCGCCTTGTTTAACGGCCTGGCTGGGGTCGTCCGGCCGGAAAGCTACCCCATGAGAACCAGTGAAGAGCAGCGCCGGATAACCGCCATCCTGTTGGCCGGCTAGCAGTTTCAAGAGATCGGACTTTTTGGCTTGGGCGGCAAGGAGTGGGATGGTCTTGTAGCCCTGGCGCTGGCCCAGCGGCAGCACCGCCCGCGCAGCGTCGCCGTTCGCCAAAGGCATGGCGACCAGATCGTGCAGCATCTGAGTGGCTTCGTCCCCGGGGTTGCGGGTTGCAAAAACGGCAGCCGACTTGGCATGCGGTACCTCCTTCGCGCCTTCGTAGGCCACCATATTTTCTGCGTAGCGCCGGTATTCTTCTATCGATGGAAAGTAGAGGCGGCCCACGGCAAAGAAGGTATCGAGATCGTATTGGAACTCGAAAGGTATGTCTTGCGGCGAACCCACCAGCAACAGATAGTAGGGGACACCCTGCTTGGGATCGACGGGCGCCAGACCCGAGCCCCGCTCGGCTAACCAATCGCCGGCATCGAGGCCCGTGACGTAGCCGCTGTCGCCGCTAAAATCCGAGTACAAAGCTCCTGCCTGTTGTTTGCGGAGATCGAGAAGCGGCTCGAGAGCATTCCGGATGGCCTCGATATCATGGCTTGCGTTGTTCGAGAAGAGAATGCCCCAGCCGGATTCGGCGAGGTCATCGGGGTTGACGGTCGCGGTGACTCCGAAGGTTGTCCCGCCAGTCTCTCCGCGCAGAACGGGAGCATTCGAGTCGCGGCCTATGTGCTTTAAATCCGAACTCTGGAGAGCGGGGAGATATGCGCCCGTTTCGGCTTGAATGCCAAATGGTAACGGCATCATGCCGGTGCCGGCCGCATTTTTGTGAACGGCCGGAGCGGCAGCAGGCACCGCGTTTCCGGCAGCCGAGGCCAGTGCCCGGCCGGACGAAGATTTACTCGCGAGCGCAACCTGCCATAAAGCGTGAGCGACTTCAGGACCGTCGATATCGGAATGTGCGCCACTCGCGCCAGCGCCCTTCTTAATGTACTGGCTCGATTCGAGATTGTAGATCTTGCCGTTCTCGAAGTTATACTCCGCGTTGGCATCGAGAAGGGTTGCGGCTTGAACGTCCGGCAAGCCCTGGATGCCGTATTGACCGATCGCGCCCCAATGTACGTCGTTAATGCCAGGATCGAAATCCGGGCTTGCTAGAACCAGGGCGACCGCTGCTCTGTAGAACTTGCTGACGGCGCGGTCGAAAGTAGATTGCGTGGTGATCACCGGGCCGCGAATGGCGGGCTTGCGGAACATAGGTTGGTAATAACCGGGTTTGTCTTTGCCTTGAAGTTTATCGGCATAAGACCATAGCGAAACCGCACCCTGGACGAGCGCCAGAGAATCGATGGGACGCGGAAGCCATGCGCCTTCTTTGCCGCACAGCGATGATACGACGATGGTTCCGAAGCTGTGACCCATGGCGTGGACACTGCACTGGGGCACGGCTGACTGTATCTGCGCGACCAGTTGGTTCACGCCGGTTTCGCCCACCGTTCGAGCACGCCGCTTCATGTTCCAGAAGGAGAGCACACGCAAGGGCGCAAGCAGTTTATTCGCGGCCCCGCCAGGGCCGAACGGGACGCCATAGCTGTTTATGGCATCGAAGGCCGATTGAGGATCGAAGGCCACGGTGTCGTTGCCGGGCTCAGCGCCCGTGCCTTCCGGAGAAAACTCCATCAGTTGGTAGATGCGATTGTAAGCGGCAAGGGTATCCGGAGGTAGCGAGCGGGCGGCGGCGTGATCGCGTTGCGCGTCGAATATCGAGTCCAGCAGGGTTTCGGCTTCGGGCGATCCGGTCAGGTCCAGGCGGCTCAGATAGGCGGTTTTCAGATCTGTTGCAGCCTCCACACCAGAAGCGGCAACAGAGAAGTCGTTGGCGCTCTCCAGGTCTTCTTCGCCCCACGGTTCGCTAGGCCAGTGAATACCAACCCAAAGCGGGCGGAAGTTCTTGCCCATCCGGGCGGCGTCGGGTTGGAGCGCGGCCATGGCGTCAATCCACCGGTCGTATTGATCGATAGCCGATGGAATGTCGCCGCGCCAGCCGTGACTAAATACGAATACGTCACTGGGCGGCTGCGCTTCCACATTGGAAAGCAGGCGGCGGCTTAGCAGTCCTCCGGAGCCTTCCGGGTCGTTGTCGCGTTCCTTGCCTTTGGAATCGAAGGCGATTAACGCGTAAGGTGTTTGCGTCTTGGGAGTTGTTCGAAAGGGCATTTCAGCCTCCTGCTTTCATGGTTTTTGCGGGTCTAGTTTGGGTTGGCTTTGGACTGCCGGTTTGCTTGACGGCCGTAAGCCGGGGCGAAGTCATTACTTCGCGCGAGAGGCCTCCGGCCAGACGCCAATAGATGGTGTCGTACACCTCGGTGCGTACACTGTCGAGAAACAGGCGCTTGTTAGGATCGTCGCGGAGTGAATTCCACTGTAATCGCTCGATCAGTTTCAAATCTTTCCATTCGCCGACTCCGCGCAGAGCCTGAAGAGCAAAGTAAGAGTTGTTTGGGGGTTTGCTGGTAAGCCACGAACGGCAGACGGGCAGCGCATCGGCGCACGAGAGCTCACCAAGGGCTATCAGGCAGCGTCCTGCCAACTTACGATTGGGGCTTTCGAGATGGCTCCAGAGAAAGCCGCACTCGCGAGAGCCCTCAGCTGCCTGGCCCATTCTGCCGATCATGTGGGCGACTACTTCGCAGCGGTCTTCCCGATCGAGGCGGCAGGCGATGAAGCGGGCCATTCGGGGATCCGATAGCTCGAGAAGCGCATCGGTGATGGGCCAGAGTGCTTCGGTTTGCAAGTCAGAACTGTCGAAACAGCGCGTTAGCAAATCGAATGCCCCCTCGGCGCGGGCCATGGCGAGGCTGAATGCGGCCATGTCCGAGACCGGATCGGAGGCGGATTCGAGCAAACGGCCGAGCGGTTGGTAGCTGCAGCTATTCCACGCAAGAAAAAAATCCTGGATATTCGGAATTTGTGACCACTCCGGATCTTTCAGGACTGCCCGGTGAAAGGCCTCTTTAGAAAAGGCAAGAGCCTGCATGGCGCCTAGGCGAGCGCCCGAGTAGTCGTAGAGGAGAGCTTCTTGTCCACTCTGGTTGATGCTGCGACGCTTGTCGAGAACGATGGAGGCCAGAGGACGAATGGCCTTGGGTTCGCGCAAAGGCCCCAGGTGGGCGATAGCCTTTCTGCGAGTGGCTACGGAGCGCAGGCCAGGAGAGGCGACTTGCAGCAGCGAGCCGACTATTGAATGAACAATCGGCTCGTTCCACAAAGCATTTCCAGAGCGAAGGCGGGCTTCTTGAAGGCAGCGCGCGGCGATATAGAGTTGTTCCCCTTGATGAATCAAGCTGCCGGAGAGAATCATGCTGAGTAGTTCCGCCGCGCCGTCCCAGAGCCCGGCCAGGACGTAGAGGGTCTCGCTCCAGTTGTCCGCCCGGGACTGCCGCCCCAACTGGGCGGTGATGTCTTCCAGCAGATCTCTCCTGCGCGCCGGGTCTTGGCAAGCGAGGTAGTTAGCAGCGCAATAAGAACGAAAACCCGGATAGTTAAAGCCGATTCCTTCTTCGGTGACTGATGCGAGAATGTTGCAGGAATCGATCATTTCACTGAGGAAGCCGAACAGCGGGTAGTCGCGGTTGCCGCGAAGTTCCTGAAGGATTTCATAAGCCTGGCGCTCCGGCAAGAAGTAGTCGCGCCGGTTCTGCACTTCCCAGGCAAAACGCTGGAGTGCTTCCCGGACCCGATTAGCGGTAACCGAAGACCCGGTAAAGCGTGCGATGCCATCATCAATGACGCGGCCGAGAATGCCGGCGCGGGATTGTTTCAAAGTGCCGCGCCGGGCCTGATCGAGCATTTCGTTCAGCAGCCAGGGCGCCTCCGCCAGATCGAAGAGCGCAAACTCTTCGAGGACTTGCAAGAGCTTTCTCCCGGCTGCGCCGGCATCTTCCGAGCGCAAAAACTCGCGTACACGCTCTGCGCACATGGGCTGAATGAGCAGGCAACGCGCATCTTCGGGAAGATTAGAGACGCAGAGTTCATTCTGGTCGAGAGTCAGGATGAAGCGGTGACGTTTGCGAGCTTCCTCATTGTCCATGAAACGGCCGAGCAACTGAAGACCCTCGGCCACGTTGCGGCCGACATTTTCGTCGCCCTGAACAAGGAAGACAAAGCTTTCGTGCTCCATGCGAGCGACCAGCGATGGCAGGTCGAGAACTGCCCCGGTCGAGTTTTCGTGGTATGTAGCAACGGCGCGGGCGATGGTGGTAAGGGGATCGTAGGCGGGGTGGGCGCAATCGGAGAGACGCAGCATGACACAGGCGCGGCTTACGTTCCTTCCATCTGTGCTGCTCGAGGAATCGAGGCAGTCGAGAAAAACACGTTCGAGCAACTGTTTCTTGGCCCGGCCCCGGGGGCCGATGAGGCAGGTAAACGGAGGGATTCCATCCGCGGTTGCGGCCTCATGCAATGCGAGTTTGGCCGTGACCAGAAACGATGACTGCCGCGCGACGAGATTCAACTGGTCAACACCAGCCACGTTTTCTTTTTCAAGAGCCGCTTTACCGGTAACGGCGACGTCAATGGGAAGTTCGCGAAAGGAGCATGCTCTCCAATTGCCTTCAATCCGGCGCGCGAGTCTTTGCTGCGCGGTCCGGAGCGGCGATACAACCCAAAGGGAGGCGTCGACCAGGCGCGTAGCAAAGGCGGGAATCGACCAGCGCGCGCCGGAATCGCCGGCTTGGACTGAGCCGCTTTGAATACGGGAGCGGCCCGCATTCACGGCAGCATCGGCTAATCCATCTTGTAGCAGGGAAGCGTAGAAACCTTGGCAGAAGCGGCCCGCATCTTCCATCAAGATGTTGTCCTGCATGGCAATGACGCCAGGGACTCCAGCTTCCACCAGCTGGTGCATGAATCCTGTCACATGCGGACGCGGATCGTTGCCGGCCTCATCAGCAGAAATGCCGCTTTGACAGGACTGCAGATAAATCAGGCGCAACGCCGGAAGGTTCCAGGATGAAATGAGCGCTTCCGATTTTGCGGGCATGAGCTCGCCATCGCCGGCTTCGAGCATCAACTGGAATGCGTTACCGGCAAAACGGCCGTGAGCAATCGCGTGAAGCGCCGTGAATTCGTTTTTGCCCGCCAGCAGAGCCGCGAGATTCTCCAATGTGGCAGGCCCATCGGCGATATGGACTTTAGGGTGTGAGAGCTGCTGGCGCTGAAGGTCAGTCAGGCCACGAAAGCCGGGCGCGAAGGTTAGTTCAAGCCACCCCTTATCGAGCAAGCCTCCGCAGGCATCTTTAAGAGTCTGGAACTCGAGAGCGGCGTCAACCGCAGGAAGACCTGCGGGGCTGGCGGCGAAGACGAGCATATGAAAGCCAGCGTCAGCAGGGGGCTCGCTTTCTTCGCGATTTACCGCCGCAAAGCGCGACAAGGGCGTCTGTTGAACGAGCGCCAGCGGACCCTTAACGCCGAGCGAATTAAATTCCAAACGCTCCCACCGAATCAGGCTCAAGGGAAAGCCGGGCGGCTCCAGCATGATCTGAATACGCAGGTAAGCAGCTCGAGAGAGGTTGACGATTGCGTTCTGCAGCGGCAGGCTACCACAGAGTTTCTGGCCGAGAAGGCGACCGTACTCATTGCCCGGAGCATGTTCGAGTTTTCTCAGCTGGAGAAGGTCGAGATCGACGCGGCCGGCCGGATAGATGGATGAGCGATTGACCTGAGCTTCCACATCTAGGGCAAGGCAGTTGCCGGCGCACACCGGTGACTGCTCTGCAAGGCGCACCCGGATCAGAAGGTGCTGCGGCTCCGATTGCTGCGTAGTTGCCATGTCGTTCACGGATCGTTAGACGTCGATCAGATATCTGGAGGAGCGCGTGACAGGCTTAGGCACCCGGGTTGCCGGCGAGTACTCCCCTGCGCCGAAGTATGCTCCGCCATTCGATTCGAGGACGCCGGTAATTTTAAGCGATCGACCGGCAGGATCGAGGAAGTAGTCTTTCTTCTTGGGCATGGTTGCTCCAGCGGTTCCCGATTGTATGTGATTGGTTAGGGAACGTCAATGGCATTGCACGGCGACGGCCAAGCGCTGGAGCAGTCTAAGTTCAACAAAAGATAAGCGAGGGCCGAACCTCAAGCTCGCTATATTTGCGAAGCACTAACTAAGTGGATAATTGTGCACGCGTCAAAACGAATAAGCCAGGCCTGTGACAAAAGTTGCGCCGGGGGCCAGAAAGCCGAGTTCGTAGTAATGCCTATTGAATAAGTTGTCGACGCGGGCGTAGGCGCGGGCGGATTTGGTTTCGCGATCCCAGAAACGATAGCTGGCTACTAACCCGGTTTTTGTGAAACCGGGGAAGCGGAATGGACGGGGCTCGAAGTTGGCAGAGAAGGCCGAGTAGTTGCTGGAGTAATGATAGAGATCGACGGTAGTGGTGAGACGGCGGGTCCACTGGTTGGTTGCGACCGCGGTGACAACATGTTTGGGAACTCCGGCGACCCGGTAAAAGCGTGGAATCAAAATGTCTCTGTCCGTGTTGGCATTCGTGTAAGTGTAAGAGCCGGATACGGACAAGCTCCGCGTGGGGCGGGCTTTAATGGCGACTTCCGCGCCGCGCGAGAGACCGCCTGATCCATTCAGATACCCGGAACTGCGTCCGTACGGATCGGTAGCTGGATCGAGGACGCCGCTGAAGTCGAACGCGGTGAGATTGACCGCGCGCGAGTAGAAGAAGGTGCTCGAAGCCAGCAGCCGGGTGCCGAATAGATACTGATCGATGCCGGCGTCGAAAGAGTTGTAGCGATCGGGAGCGAGGCCCGGGTTTCCATACGGGCTGAAGATGACCTGGCCGGACACCGGATTGTTATAGAAGCCTGCGCCGAAGCGTTCGTAGAGCGACGGTGCGCGGAAGGCGTTGCCGAAGTGGGCTCGCAGCTTGGTGTTCGATCGGGAAGTGAAATAAGCAACCGAAATGTCTCCGGTGAGGGCGTGCGGCGGATTGGGCAGCGGCACGTTGGCATATGGATTGAGAACTCCGGAGTATTGGAAGTCGGGCCGGGAAAGCTGGAAGAATTGCGCGCGTCCGGAAACGGATACCTGCAGTTGACGATGGAGAAAGGCCATCTGCGAGGCGAAATAGGCGGCTTGCGAGTATTGCTGGGCATTGGTGAGCTCAATCACGCGGCCGGGGTTCGGGGCGTTATCATCCTGGTGGTCGAAGTAATGGTCGCGTTCGAACTCGTAACCGCCGGTGAGGCTAAGCCAGCTGGTGAGCTGCGAGATGCCCCGGATATCGGCGGTATCGATATCTCCGACGTAATTGCCATAGCTGCGCGCGATCGGTTGGAAGCCGACGCCAATGGGGCCATTCTCGTAGACACGATCGGTATGGACGCGTTGATAACTGGTTTGCCAGCTGAAGCGGGGAGCGAGGATCTGGCGGAAGATAAAGGCGCTATTCAGAAAACGGGATGTGCGGCGAGAATCGGGATCGTTGATTGCTGGAACGTAAGTCGCGCTGCCGAAGTTAGGTCTACCTCCCGCCAGCACAACTTGCTGTCCCGCAGTGCTGAGCGGAATGGCTTGGATAACTCCGGCGGGGGGAAGATTGGCGGATGGAATGCCGGAAGTAGTGGGGCTGTTGTTGAGCTGGACAAAATCGTCTGAGCCCCACAAGCGCCCGCTTAGGGAGATTCGCGGCGTGAAGTCATAGCGGAGAAAGCCTTGCAGTCCGGTGCTGCGGTTGGCATCCTGGCCGTCGACTCCGGAGGCGACGTTCAGGTGCAGCAGTCCGGCCGAATATTTGAGGCGATCGCCGAGCGCACCCCCAGCCAAATTGCCGCGGCCACGGAACAGCCCCAAGTTGCCCCCTTCGGCTTGTAATTGCCCGTGTGCCGGCCCGCCGCCCTGACCGGTGACGATGTTCACAGCGCCTCCAGCAGCGTTGGTGCCATAGAGCGAAGAGCCTGAGCCGCGAAGAATTTCGATGCGTCCGGGATCGACGACGTTGAGAGCCGAGAGAAAAGAGCTGGCGTCCCCCTGCACGGTAGACGCGTCGCGGAAGCGCAGGCCGTCGATGAGAAAAGCCGTGGCGTCGGGACGCAGGCCTCGGATGCGCATGGAAGTGTTCTGGCCCGGGCCGCCGCTATTCAGGATTTGCACACCCGGCGTGGTGCGCAAGACTTCGCTCAACGCATAATCGTTACGATCATCGATCTCCTCTTTTGAAACCACCGTCAGCGCTTTCGACACTTCGTTCAAAGTCTGGGCGGCGTTCGCGGCAGTGACGACCACCGTCTGATTGACGCCTGCTATCTGGAGCGTGGCGTTCAGGCTGCGAGCTGTGTTTGCCTGGTCGATATGTACATTGATGACCGCCGATCGGAACTCGTCTTTAGCGATGTTCAAGATGTAGTTGCCGGGCGCCAGATTTTCGAAGGAATAAGTTCCCGAATCGTTACTGGAACTATCGATGGCGAAGTTATTGTCCTGGCGATAGAGATGCAGGCGCGCGCCCGGAATGGCTCCTCCCTGCTTATCTTCAATTTTCCCTTTCAGAGTGGCGGCAGCAAGATGCGCTGCCATGCAAAAAACAACGAGCAAAAAAGTGCGGATCATTTTGTATTCGAATTGGGAGTTTTGAGGGACTTATGAAAGACGTAATAGCGCTGCCCGCCGCGGGTGAAAGCCACTTCCGTCTCGACGCCGAAAACACTATTCAGCACGGCTGGATTCAGAACCTCTTCTCCGGATCCCGACGCGGCAAGACTTCCGCGATCGAGCAGCACTACTTTGCCGGCAAAACGGGCGACCGCGTTCAAATCATGGGTGCTGATGACGACAGCGTGCCCCTGGGCGGAAAGGCGGCTGCAGAGGTGCAGAATGTCGAGGCTGTGCTCTACGTCGAGGCTGGCAGTCGGTTCGTCGAGCAGGATGAATTCCGGCTGAGCAGCGAGACAACGGGCCAGCAGGACACGCTGGCGTTCGCCTCCGGAAAGCGTGTTGACGTAACGGCGGCTTAGCTGGAGAATGTCGCATTGGCGCAGCGCCCTGGTGATCGCTTCGCGATCGGCCAGGGCTTCGCGATCGAATCGCCCACGATGGGGATGACGGCCCATGGAGACGATTTCATCTACTGTGAAAGCGAAATCGGTGTAAGTGTCTTGCGGGACAAAGGCGATGCGGCGGGCGATCTCGGGTCTGCGCAAGGTGTGAAGCGGAATGCCATCCAGAGCCACTTCGCCTTCCGGCCGCGAAGGCTTCCAGAGGCCCGTGAGAACCCGCAGCAGAGTGCTTTTCCCGCTGCCATTGGGGCCCACAATCGCCGCAAAGTCGCCGGAGCTGATCGAGAGACTTGCCGAGTTTAAAATCGGCCGCCCGTCCCGCTCTACAGTGGCATTGACGACCTGAAGCGTGCTCATCCTCCGCTGGCACCTCGATAGCGGCGCAGCAACAGGGCAATGAAAAGGGGACCGCCGATGAGCGCGGTAACGACACCCAATCGAATTTCGGTGGGCGGATGAATGGTCCGGGCGACGAGATCGCAGAGGATGAGAAAAGCCGCGCCTGCAAGCGCACTGGCGGGCAGCAGGATGCGATTCGACGGGCCTACGACCAGGCGAACGCCATGCGGCACAACTAGCCCGACAAACCCAATCAAACCCGCTACAGCAACAGCGGCGCCAGTCAGAATAGCGGCGGTGAGAGTCAGCATCCGTTTGGAGCGCTCGACGTCAACACCTAAGGCAGCGGCGGTCTCCTCGCCCTGCAGAAGCAAATCGAGATCGCGGGATTGCATCAGGGCCGCCACCAGGCCGATTAGCACAAAGGGAGCGCACAGCCAAACATGGGTCCAGGTGCGCGCATCGAGACCGCCCATGCTCCAGAAAATGATGTCCTGCGCAATCTGCCAGTTCACGATATACACCGAGAGCAGCAGACTATAAATTGCGCCCAGCAAAGCATTCGCGGCCACACCGGCCAGCAGCAGAGTGGCAACCGGAGTAACTCCGCCGCGCGTGGCCATCAGATAGACCAGGACGAGCGCGATCAGCGCCCCCGCCATGGATGCCAGCGGCAGGCTGATAACGGAAGCGTTGCTCCACCCGGCTATGAAGGAGATTACTCCCCCGAGTACTGCGCCGGAGCCTGCGCCTACCAAGCCGGGCTCTGCTAAGGGATTGCGAAAGAGCGCCTGCATGATGGCTCCCGCGGCGGACAGGCCGGCGCCGACGAATGCCGCCACGATGACGCGCGGAATGCGGATGAGCCAAACGATCACCGTGTCGGCTTTGGTGATGCCGGCGGTATCGATCCAAGATGCGGGAAGAACCTTGCTTGCAAACACGCGGGCGATTACAGAGAAGTCGATGTGCGTGCTGCCGATGGCGGCAGCCAACAAAATGCTGATGGAAAGCACCGGAAGCAGCACGCTGTAGAACAAGCTGAGCCGGAACCGCTCGGCCGCAAACACGGAGGGGCGGCTCACTGTGAAACACCGTTTGAAGCAGCCGGGTAAAGAGCATCAGCGATGGCGGAGGCCAGCAGCACCGTGTAAGGCGACATGGGCAAAAACACATTGTTGTCGAGCACTACGACGTGCCCTGAGCGTGCGGCATCAGTGAGCGCGATGGATGGATCTTTCAGGAGCTGATCGAGCACCTGGCCGGTCTGCTCAGGCGCTGCGCCCGCGAAGATCCATTCCGGATTCCAACCGATGGCCTGCTCGTAGTTGAATGCGGAATAGCCCTTCAGGCCGCCTTCAGCGCTGACGTTAACGCCTCCAAGCGTGTGGATGATGTCGTTGAAAATGGTCTTGCTGCCATAGCTGTAACGTCCGCCGAGACCGAGAACACGGGGTGGAGCCGTGTCCGTGGGCCGCCGGTAGCGCAGCCGTTCGATAGTCGAGTGGAAAGAGTCGGCAACGCTTTGGGCTTTCCGGTCCGCGCCGGTGAGATAACCCATGAGGCGAATGGAAGCCTCGATTTCGGCGAGTGTTTCGAACGTGACCTGAGTACGGAAGACCGGAATTCCGGCACTGCGTATGAGGCTTGTAAAATCCGAGCGGCCTTCGCTGGAGACCAGGATGAGATCGGGGTCTACCTTCAGGACCCTTTCAGGATCGGTGGCGATAACGGGCTCGTATCTGCGGACGAACGGAAGAACGTTGCTGACGGTGGGTTCATAAGCGCTGGCGCTGACTGCGACTACATCTAGAGGGGGGACAATCGAATAGACAAACTCGTCGATGGACCAGTATTGAGAAGCGATGCGATGGGCCGGACGGGCTATGCGGACGCGGATATTATCGGCATCCTTCACTTCCCGCGGATAGGAGTCTTCGCCGGCAACGAAAACATGCTTGCCTTTCTCGAACTGCGGGACAGGGAGCTGCAATCCCCCGGCAGGAGCAGCGTAGCGTTCGATGCCCATGGCCATCATCACCACCAGCAGAACCAGCAACACCGGAGCGGCAAAACGGCGAACGCGCGCGAGCGGCATGGCAGGATTAGGCCGCCGCCAACGAGCGAAGCGCGTAGAAACTGTGGTTTTGCAATGTGCCTGCTCCTATTTCAGGGACAGACTTCCGGCGGGATAAAGATGTTCGAGCGCCAAGGCCCGAAGCGGAATGGATGTCATTCGCATTCTCCCTGTTCTCCGCAGGAAAGTCAGCCGTACCAGTCCCCGGTAGGTCTCCTGGCTCATGAGTGGCAGGTAAGCTGCCGTCTCACCCGACCTTCCCCGATCCCTTGCGGGCGAGTGGTGATTCCGGGCAGACTGCTCATTTACAGTGGCGGGACCGCGCCGGCATCACACCGGACTTCCCTATTAAGCCCTTGCGGGCGCCTGAGGACTAAAGAAACGTTAGCACGACTGAATTCGGAGCGTCAATGGTTGAGTTGGGGTTTAACGTTCGACAACGACTGCATCGTCCTGTGCCGCAGGGAACTTGCGCCGATGCGATCAGACCCCGAACGAGATATAGGGGCGGGTTAGTTGGAGAAGAGACGCAAAGTAGTCGTGCTCACAAGCAGTATTGGCTACTGGGGCGCGACTTTTCCATAGGTTTTCATCATCTGGGCGAGTATTGCAGAGCCCCAGAATGGTCTCGATGTTCTGGCTCTATGTAGCTGTTCCACAGTCTCAGGATCACGGTCAACATAGTCAGCAGGAGAGGAATGGAGATCGGCAGCAGGTTCGGAAGCGTCCAGGCTGACGGCGCTCTCTTCATTTCCCGGTCCTCCTTTCAGGCTGTCGGTTCGTTTCAAGGCAAGCCGTTAAGCTCCGGCGCAACCCACCTGTCACGAATCCAATTTTCGTCCGGATAATCGATATACTCATACACTTTAAAGCCTAAGATCATATCTTCCGAGAGGGGCGCTCCCCGGAAAAAGCTCCTCGGAGCTATTGACAATCGTATGGTCGCTAAATCGAAGATAATGCCGTTTTATCCGTTTAGCCAGAAGACCTTTTGAGTCATAGCGGGTTTCTACGAAGTCGGCCTTGACTGGCGAGATAGACGGCTCTATCGATTGCTGATGCGCATTAACTTTGAGTGAGGGGTTAGACCCGGCGTAAAACGCAACCAGGCCAGTTGCCAGAGTCACTGTTATGGCGGTGAGCCATCTGCTGCCCGAAATATTCATTTAGCACCCATTCCTATTTGTACAGAATGCTGGAGTGTTTGTAGAGCAAGCCAATGCCAAGGGCTAAGTCCAGAGGACAAGAATAATGACCAGACCTGTGATAACCGCCGCAATTACTCCGCTCGTTGCGACAAGCTTCAGGGCTCTGACCAGATCGCTGTGCGATTCCAGTGGGGGGTCCGCTGGATCTCCAAGCCAAGTCTCGGTTACGATCTGTCCGTTCGACCAGATGGGGCCTACCAGACGCCGCTGGAGAGCGCCCGCGGTGGCGGCTTCGCTCCATCCGGCATTCGGCCCGGGCACAAGCGCATGCTGGTTCCAGCCAATCTGCAGCGCCTTACGAGCGGAGCACTTCGGTATGAATATGGCAACGATGGAAATGAGCAGCCAGGTCAATCGTGCGGGCGCCAGATTCAGAAGATCGTCGAGGCGAGCGCCGCACCAGCCAAAGTGCAAATAGCGCGGCGTCTTGTAGCCGACCATGGAATCCATAGTGCTGACGAGTTTGAAGAGCAGGATGCCGGGAAGGCCCGCGAGAGCGTACCAGAAGAGCGGACTGGTGAAGCCATCGGCCAGATTCTCGCTAACGCTTTCGACGGCGGCACGGCGGCAGGCGGCGATATCCATCCGGCTGGTATCGCGTCCTACCAATTGAGCGATGGCTCGACGAGCGCCTTCAAGATCGCTGTTCGAAGCGGCCTTCTCTACGTTCCAGGCATGTTGCAGAAGGTCGCGGAGCGCCAGCATCGAATAGAGAAAAAAGATGTGGAACACGGCAGCCGACGGATAGCTGTAGTCCGCAAGCAGAGCGACTAACGATGACGCGGCGACGCACCAGATACTGGCGAGCAGAAGGAATAGAGCGATGCCTCCGCTGTAGCCACTAAACCGCAGCCGACGCAGCCACTCTTCAAGCCATGAGAGCGTGCGGCCCATGAGGCGCACGGGATGGAATGGATAAGCAGGGTCTCCGAAGGCCAAATCGAGCAGAACCGCGCAAGCGAGCAGGGAAGCGCTGGGGCGAAGAATGCTCAGGTCCATTTAGAGGACCAGCCGAGCGCCAGCGCTCTCAGCAGGAGCGCGACGGGCTCTTCCGGATTGACCTCGGAAAGCAAGCCATGAAACTCAGACCAGCGGCCGGGTTGCGCTGCCAGATTGGCGGCAATGCACGACGCCTGTTGGCGCAGAGCTTCGGCAACGGCGGAGGCCGGTAGAGTTCCGAAGCGAATGCGATCAAGCACGGCCGTATAGGCATAAACGGACGCGGCGACCAGCGGCTCATAGAGAACCGACTTGGCGTTCTTCTCAAGCAGTTCGAATTGGCGTCCGGAAAGATGCGCGCGTAGGGCTTCGCAGAATTGCTTTTCGTTCGAGAAACCGTAGCGGCCCAGCGCATGCGGCAAGCCACGCGTATAGCTTGGTTCAAGGCCGTTCTGCCAGCGGAGGGCTTCGAGGGTAGCGTCTCGAACCGCCGCGGCAACTAATTCACCGAGTTCGACGTGGGTGCTGGCAGTAGTCAGCGGCTTGGAGCCTTCGAACGGGGCAGCCAGGCAGTATTGATCAGTTCCAGTACCGGTGGCAAGATCGTTCGAGTAAAGGCTGCGCACCGCAAGCTGCTGGAGGGCAGCGGTTTTTCCCTCCGTTGCAGTCATAGCGGCTCGTGACAGCGCGCCTGCGGTCAGCGGGCGGCTGATTAGAAGCATGGTGTTGATGGTTCCGGAGTAGCTGGGGATCTTAGACCATCCGGCTTCGGTTTCGCGCCAGGCAGCGGGATCTCCGGCGCAGGTCGCATTTCCTTGAACGCCGGCCGTGACCACTGCGACTACGCCGACATCTTCTCCTTTCCGTTCGCTGACCGCGGCGTAATTCATGTTGGCGGCCGTGCCCATCAGGGCAACCTCTCCGGCCGGGAGATCGACCTCCTGGCAAACTTCCCGATGATAGTGTTCGAGTCCGCGATCGACCAAGGCAGAGTGGCGTTCGCGATGATCGGTTCCTTCGCAGCTCTGATGATTTACCAGAAAGCGAACCGCGTCGCTCTGGCCGCCGTTGCAGGTGGAGGTGCTTAGAACGAGATGCGGCGTCAGAAGATCGGCAATCAGAAAACGGCCGCCGCGGCGGAGCTGAAAGGCGGCAGTCGAACGGAGAGATTCGAACCGGTTCACCTGTCAGAGCCGGGAACGCGCAGCAGCAGAACTCCATGCGAAGCGACGGTGGCCTTGTACTCTGGCCCATCGAGGTCGATGTCCTTGCCCGACCAGACATCCTGTGCCTTCGACGGAGTTTTGAGTCCAATCTGCGACCACTTAACGGGCACGGTAGTTTCAGACTCGCCCAGATTGAAAACCGCAACCGCCTGATCGCCGCCCGACAGATCTTTTACCCAAATTTGGGTATCGCCGGATTCCGCTTTACGCTTACCCTGTTTGCCGGCCGCATCCTGATCGATGGCAATCACACCGCGGTTGGTGAGAATGGACTGCGTTTCAGAATCCATATTCGCGAGATCGTTGCCCGCCAACAATGGCGCGGCGAGCATGGCCCACAAGCTCATGTGGGTGCGGTATTCGGTTGGGGTCATGCCGCCGTTGCCGACTTCGAGCATGTCCGGATCGTTCCAGTGCCCGGGTGCGGCGAAAGGCGCGAGCCGGCCCTGGTCAAAACCGATCTTCTTCATGGAGTCCCATCTGTCGCGAATGTCGCCGGTGGTGCGCCAGAGATTGCCTCCGACTTCTGGTCCCCATTCCCACACGTCTTCGCGCCCATACTGGCAAAGGCTGTAGACAATCTTACGGCCAGTCGACTGCAGAGCGTCGCCCATTTTTTGATAGAGCGGCTGCATTTCGGTGTCTTTGTAAATGTTGCGGGCGCCGCACCAATCGTATTTGAGATAGTCGATGCCCCACTCGGCGTAGGTCTTGGCGTCTTGCTCCTCGTGGCCGAGGCTGCCTTTGTAACCTGCGCAGGTGTTTGGGCCAGGCGAAGAATAGATGCCGATCTTCAGGCCTTTGCCGTGAACATAATCGGCGAGGGCTTTCATATCCGGGAACTTCTTATTGGGCTGCAGAACACCCTGGGCGTCGCGCTCACCCTGCCAGGTGTCGTCGATGTTTACGAATTCGTATCCCGCGTCTTTCATTCCGGTAGACTCGAGCGCGTCGGCGGCGGCACGGACGCCGGCATCGTCTACCCGGCTGGCAAATTTATTCCAGCTGTTCCAACCCATGGGAGGCGTTTTGGCGAGGCCGTTATAGGGGACTTTGTGGAGCGCGGGAAGGGGAACGCGGGCGGGCATGGCTCCTTCGCCGGCAGGCGCGCGATGAGCAACCATTTCGATGGGCGGAGCACCGGGACGCCGGTGCATGGTGATATGCAACTCATCGCCCTCCAGCCGTCCCTCGAATTTTGCAGTGGGGGTCGATTTACCGTCAGGCCTGGTTGCGGTCAGCGTGAAATTTTCCGGCGTACCACTGCTGTCGCTTACCGTGAAGTAGAAAGGGTCGGCGCGAATGTGGCCGCGGATCTTGTCACCCTGCTGCTGGAGATCGAAATAACTGCGCCGGATTGTTCCGTCAGGGCGCGGATCTTTTGCTGCCCAGTTGCCGGTCAAGTCAGCCGCGGCCAGGGCCAGGGAAGAGGTGAAAAGTAGCGCAAGAATTCGGGTCATAGTTTAGATGAAGTCTCCCCTGGAAGTTTATATCTACGTGACTTTAGACAGACAGATTCAGTAGGCGAGCGGCATTCTCCGAATAGATTTTGCGCAGTACGGGTTCGGGCAGGGCCAGTCCAGAAATCTTCCACCTGCCTTGCGGCGGTGTGGGAGCTGGCGCGTAGTCGAAGTACTCATCGTCTGTTTCCAGGAACCGGTAGTAGATCTCGTAAAGCTGATCGTTGAAGATCTGCTGCGGAGTTTCCAATCCTCCCGGAATCGCGTCGGTTCCGAACATGACACGATCCTGATATTTCTCGATGAACTGGCGAGCGGCTCGGGGCTGGCGTCCGAGCTCTCCAATTCTTGCGGCGATCTCGACATGCATGTTGGGATGCGAGTCCAGACACTCCGAAACATAGGACAGATTTTCCGCATCGGCGACGTGTAAGCAGATGAATTGCGTTCGCGGATGACGCCGCATCACGTTGCGGCGGGCTTCCTGTAAGTCGCGATTGGAAGGGAAGTCTCCGCCATAAAACGACCAGTCCGGATGTGCGTTCAACTCTTCCCAACGTTCGTTGAAGCGGTCCACGGGCAGAAAGAAGGCTTCGGGATCGGAAGAGTGAATGGCAATCGGCATGCCGAGCGACCCGGCGGCATCCCACATGCTATCGAAGCGCCGATCGTCGATGCGCACGAGCTGACCAGAGGTGACATTCTCGCGTAGATAGAGCCCGAGAGTCTTAAGAACTTTCAGGCCCTTTGCGCTACGCTTGTGGGCATCCGCGATCAAATCGGCCTGTACCTTGGAGTAATCGGAGTCCGCGGCCTTGCTCCAGGCAGGCTCGGTGAATACCAGAAAGCGCTCGGGATGTGCGATCTGCAGCCTGTCGATGGCTTGCTGAAGGTTGGTTCCATAGCCGCCGGTGAGATCGACCATGGTGCGGATGTTCTTGCGATCCATTACGGCCAGGCACTCGTCGGCGGTGGCGGCGAAGCGAAGCTCTCCAGGGCCTTTCAGCCCTCCGGCGTGGGTGATGTGAGTGTGTATGTCGATCACCGGGAAAGCTGCGCGGAGGATTTTTGTCCCGGTGGTGTGGAGCATGCTGCGAGGCTGATACTGTTCGATGGGCAGGATCTGTTTCGGGTCCGCGGCGTTCGCGGCAGGGACAAATTCAGGCGAGGCGGCGGCCGCGCCTATGGATAGCAGGAGCTCTCTACGGTTCATAGCTTGTCTGGCAGTGGTTAGTCTCAGCCGGGCGTATTTTGCTGCTCACGTCGGGTCACAGTCCCGCGGCTTTCAGCGCGTCGAGCACACGGCCGTTCCGGAAGGGAACTCTTCGGATGCGAACGCCGGTAGCATCGTAGATCGCGTTCCCAATTGCTGCGAGCATGGGTTTGAGCGAGGCTTCACCGGCTCCGTAGGGCGGCAGATCGGGACGGCCGGGATTTGGATCGCCGTTCACTAAGACGATATCGATACGTTCGGGATTGTCAGCGTGGCGAAGAGTGGGATGCGAGAACCAGTCGCGGCTGGTCACCTTCTCCGTGTCGAATTGAACCTCTTCGTGAATGGCGCGGCTCAGGCCGTGAAGTGTACCGCATTCGACGGTGTGCCGCAGGCCATCAGGATTCACTACCAGACCGCAGTCGTGCGCGCACACCAGGCGTTTGGCCCACACATGGCCGGTCTGGCGATTTACTTCAACCTCGGCGATTTGCGCAACCACCGTCTGGCCGCGGAACGAGTAGGCAATGCCGCGTCCGGTAAGAATGTTTTCCTTGCCTTTTGGTTTTGGCGAAGGCCGGGCATCCCAGCCATACTTATCCGCAGCGGCTTTCAAAACCGCCAGGGAACGCGCGCGCCGGAATCCGCTGTCATCCTCTGTGCCGGCCTCGACCATTTTGATGCGGAACTCCAGCGGATCGATCTTCGCGGCGGCAGCAACTTCGTCGATGAACGACTCGGAAGCGAAGGTGGGCTGCGGGCCGTTCGGGTCGCGCAGGTTGCCGGTTCTAAGCGGCGTCTCCCACACAATCGGCAGGCTAACCACCTCCCCAGTCATTTTGCGATTCGGAATGGCGTACATATCGGAAGGCATAGCGGCGCTTCCGGCGCCAGGCGTTACCTTCCGCGATCCCATCAGTTGAGCGATGAGGACGGTATCCGGCTCGTTGTATCCGACATGGTTGTAGTCGCAAGAACGGGCGTGGTAATCGTACGCGACCAGATTCCTATCGCTGCCAACGACACCGCGCATCGTCACGAGGAATGCGGGGCCCTTCGTATCCCAAGCCGTTTCCTCGTCTCTCATCCATTGCATACGAACGGGCCGACCGATCTCACGGGCGATCCAGGCGGCTTCGAAAGCGGCGTCCTCCGCCGCGGAACGGCCGAAGCCCTGCGGTCCCATCATCCAGACGACGCGCACCTGTTCGTGCGGCATGCCAAGAAACTCAGCGATACCTCTCCGCATGCCGTACGATTTCATGTCATTCGTGTAGACCGTCATCTGACCATTCGAGGGGTCGGCTAAAGCATGTGCGCCAGCAAATGCCGTGTGTCCCTGAAACGGTATCTCATATTCCGCCTCGACGATTTTTGCCGCGCCCGAAAACGCTTCATCGGGCTCGCCCACTATCACCGGCCCGGCTAGCGGAGCACGACTCCTGGGCTTTTCCGCCGCCGGGGTCTGGGATGGTGGCACGCGTAGGCCGGCTTTTCCTGCTTCGGCGGACTTGGATGCCTGGCCTCGCAATTCAGCATCTCCCTCGACAGCGGGCCTGGGTTCCGACTGTCCTGACTCGCCGGATCTGGGTCCATCTGCCGCCTGTGCCGGTGTTGCAGCGCGCATGTACTTGAAAAGATCTTCCGATGCGGGGAACGGCGGCGTCGACGGCTTCTTCCAAGTGGCCTTCAGCTTGCGGGACGCCTGGATGGCCTGCTCTTCGCGCTCACAAACCACGGCCACGTAGTTGCCTTTGCTCAGCACCTTGATAAAGCCCGGCAGGCTCTTCACCGAAGCTTCATCAATGCCCGTCAGCTTCGCGCAGGCGAAGGGAGGCTTTACGTTGCGCGCGTGAACCATGCCCGGAAGCTTGACGTCCACTGCCCATTCCAGGGAGCCGTCCACCTTAGCGGGAATATCGTCACGCTGAATGGACTGGCCCGTGTATTTGAGCTCGGGGACGGATTTGGTTTTTGCCCGGCCTGTGACGCGGTTGATGTTGTCTCCGGTCAAGGTGACATTGAATTTCTTTCCCGCGATCAATTCGCCATAGGTGACGCGCTTGGAAGGATCGGCCTCGAGAGTAATGACGGCTTCGTTGACCGCGAGTTGATCCACCGGCGCTCCCAGGTGTTCCGACGCCATCTCCAGCAGCACGCGGCGCGCTTCCGCTGCGACGCGGCGCATGGGCCACGAATCCCTCTCGATAGCCGTCGACCCACCCGATCCGACCTGGTCGACCGTTATATCCGTGCTTCCCATGATGCACGCGGTCTTGTTGAAGGCAATATCGAGCTCGTCAGACATTAGCTGGCGGAAAGCTGTCCCGGTACCCTGGCCCGGGTCTGTCTTGCCAACGTAAAAGGTGGCGGTGTTGTTTTCGTGAATCACGATCCACGAATCGATTTGCCGGAAGTCGGGATCGTGATAGGGGGCCGATCCTTCAGCCGCGGCAATGCTCTGCGCGCCGGCCTCCTCGCTGGCTGCGCCGAACAATCCGAAGCTCACTGCCAGCAGTCCCGCGCTCTTGAGAAAATCGCGGCGATGCGTGACCAGCACGTCTTCTATGTGTTGGGGGATGGCCTGGGACGCGCTCATGCCACCACCTCTTTGTCAACAGCTGGCCGAGCTTCGGCCATGCTCTTGATGGCGCTCTTGATCGCGGTCTGTACCCGGTTGTAGCTCATGCAGCGGCACAATGTTCCGTTCATCGATTCGCGGATCTGAGCATCGGTTGGATGCGGGTTCTTATCCAGCATTGCTTTCGCAGTCATGATTTGCCCGTTCTGGCAGAATCCGCACTGCGGCGCCTGCGCCTCGATCCAGGCCTGCTGCACAGGGTGCAATTTGCCCTTGGAAGAAAGTCCCTCGAGGGTTGTAATCTCGCTTTTAACGGATGAAACAGGCATGACGCAGGAAGGAACGGCCTTGCCGTTTATGAGTACTTTGCAAGCGCCGCACTGAGCGAGTCCGCATCCAAACCGCGGCCCACGCAGGTCCAGATCATTACGCAGAACATACAGGAGCGGCGTCGACGGCTCCACATCCAGAGTGTGTGAACGGCCATTTACCTTGAGTTCGAACTTGCTCACGATGGGTACTCCTCATTTAGCCGGGTTAATCCCGGTTGCAACTATGCTATCGATCGCCCGGTGAGAAAGCCGAAGTGTTCCGGCGCAGGGTCATTCCGGAAAGCCAGAGAAGAACAAAACGGCTGCAGTCTTGAAATGATCAGCGGTGGAGTAAGTGATGACGCCATACAGTTTTGCTGAACAGCTTCTCATCGAGTGCAATGGCTTGCGTTTCGAGGGGCCGGCGCAAGGGGCGGTTAACGGCAAGATGGTTCTCTTCCTTCATGGCTTCTCTGATTTTGCAGATGCCTGGCTTCAGATTATGCACCCAATCGCGGCAAGGGGGTTCCGGACAGTCGCCGTAAATCAGCGGGGCTACTCGCGGATGCACGGTCCGGCCGGGTTGAAGATTACGCGACAGAGCTATTGACCGCAGATGTACTCGGATTTGCGGATTACCTGGGAACGGATCGATTCCATCTGGTGGCTCATGATTGGGGCGGTCTGCTGGCGTGGCAGTTGGCTGCGGAGCACCCCGGCCGCATCCGCTCGCTTTCGGTCATTTCGACTCCGCATCCGGATGCTTTGTTGAATGCGATTGAAACGGATGCAGATCAGAAACAGCGGTCCAGGTACATCGAGTTTTTCCGGATGCCGGGCGACGCCGCAGAGGCATACCTGCGGGCAGATGATTCGGAAGCGCTGCGAAGGATCTATCAGGGAAGATTCGCGAAGAACGCATGAAGGAAAACATCAGCCGGTTTTCAGAACCAGGCGTTTTGACGGCGGCGCTGAACTGGTATCGCGCTCTCGATATGAGAACGCGAATCGGTCCCATTACTGTTCCCACCCTGCATTTGTGGGGATCGGAAGATATGGCAGTTGGCGAGGCTGCCGCACTGACTACGGCTTCCTATGTAAAGGGGTTTTACCGGTTTGAGAGGCTTGATGGAAAATCTCACTGGCTGCTAGATGAAGTGCCCAGGTGGATCTCGACGCGGTTGCTCGAGCATTTTCAGGGACTGCAAACTACTTGAGGCTAGAAAACGGTCTCTTTTGAAGCCGCACCGGGAGGCTTTTGCCCCTCTGTGGCGCAAACACATGTCTTCTGTTAGACTGGTGTGGTAGTAACACAGGAGACCCCTTTGGCGGACGAAAAACTCGATCTTTTGCAAGGCACCTTAGATGTCATGGTGCTCCAGACTCTTTCGGTGCTGGGCGCGCGGCATGGTTACGGAATCGCGCGTCGCATTGAACAGGTGAGCGGTGATCAAGTTCTGCTCAACCAGGGCACCATTTACGCTTCGCTTGTCCGGCTTCAGCAACGAGGCTGGATCTCCGCGAAGTGGGGGACATCCGACAACAACCGCAAAGCCAAGTTTTATTCGATTACGGCACGTGGCCGGTCCCGTCTCCTGAACGATATGGATTACTGGCGTCGCCTATCCGATGTTATGACGCGCGTGCTCGCTATCACCCCGGACGGCGGCTCCCATGCGTGAGTTCCTCAATCGCCTCCGGTCGTTTTTTCTGAGGAATCGCCGGGAAAGCGACCTCGATGCCGAATTTCAGTCCCACATCGATTTCGCCATCGAAGAAAACATAGGCGGCGGCATGGCTCGGGAAGAAGCCCGGCGTCAGGCCATGCTTAGATTCGGCGGACAGGAATCGGCGAAAGAAGCCCAACGTGAAGCTCGTTCTTTACTGTTTTTCGAATGTCTCGTGCAAGACCTGCGCTACGCCTTTCGCGCCATGCGCCGCGAGCCTGGCTTCACGGTTTTCGCTGTCCTGATAGTTGCGCTGGGCATTGGCGCCGGCACCACCATCTTCAGTGTCTTGAGCACCGTTTTGATCCGTCCTCTTCCGTTTCGTGACCCGGGCAATCTCGCTTGGATCCAGAATGATGCGAAAGATAACGATCTCTCTGGCCAAACCCTGCAGGTGCGTCCCTATCTCTCCTTTAGAGAACGAAATCAATCCTTCTCGGAGATGGCCGCCTATTTTGCGTTCTACGGAGCCGGAGACAGCAGGTTGAAAACGGATGGTGAAACGGAGCGCCTCAACGCGCTTCCGGTCTCAAAAAACTTCTTCCCCCTGCTTGGCGTTCAACCGCAGATTGGACGGCTGTTTTCCGCCGAGGAATGCAAGTGGAACGGTCCGAAAGCAGTGCTTTTGAGCAACGGTTTGTGGCAAAGGCGATTCGCGGCCGACCCGCACATTGCCGGGCGGCGCATCACGATCGACGATGAACCAGTTACCGTTATTGGCGTGCTTCCCCCCTCGTTCGACTTCGGCTCAGTGTTCGCGCCCGGCACCCACATGGATCTCTACTTCGCGTTTCCCCTTACCCAGGAAACCGACCGGTGGGGCAATACGCTCTCAGTGATTGGCCGCCTGAAACCGGGTGTTACGGTGGCGAAAGCCCAGGCCGAAGCCGCTATCCTTGGGAAGCAAATTTCCGGCGAACCGCACAGCGGGAACGACATCGATCCTCGCATCGCGTTATTGCAGGATCACGTTACCGGCAAACTTCGCCCCGCGCTGCTGATGCTTGCTTTCGCAGTTGGCATGGTTATGCTGATCGTCTGCGCGAACCTCGCCAATCTTCTCCTCGCCCGCGGCATCAGCCGGCAGAAGGAACTGGCCGTGCGTAGTGCATTGGGCGCAAGCAAGAAGCGGCTCATCCGTCAAATACTTACAGAAAGCCTCTCGCTTTCCTTCTGCGGCGCCGCCTTTGGAGTCGCTTTTGCATTCGCCGGAACCAGGGTTCTGGCACAGCTCACCAGCTTTAACGTTCCCTTGCTGTCTGCTATTCGCCTTGATTTCAGGGCGTTGGTATTCACCGTTCTGCTGGCTGGTTTCAGCGGCATTCTCTTCGGGATTGTGCCTGCCCTGCAGTTACCCAGAATCAAGGTAAATGAGGCCTTGAAAGACCAGAATCGCGGCACTACCGACTCCCGCGGTCACGCCTGGATTCGCGGCACACTGGTCATCTCCGAGATCGCCTTTGCCTGCGTTTTGCTGGTGGGAACGGGACTGCTGATCCGCAGCTTTCTGAGAGTCCTCGACGTGGATCTTGGCTTTCGACCCGCCCAAGCCGCTGCCATGCGCGTCGACCCCAACGCGCAAATCCTGCGTGTCGATCCCAAGTCGAAAACGACTACTCAAGACCACGCGAATGCCTATTTCAACGAACTGCTGCGCCGCGTTCGCGATCTTCCCGGTGTCGAAGCCGCCGGCCTGACGGACGCTCTGCCACTTGGCCGAAACCGTACCTGGGGGGCTGGCGCTCGGGGTGTGGCGTACAAACGCGGTGAATATCCCACCGCATTCGTTCACATAGTTACTGAGGGTTACTTACAAGCCGCCGGTATCAGTCTGAAGGACGGCCGCGATTTCAATCAGCGCGATAGCTCAAACAGCGAACTTGTGGTACTTATAAACGAAACTCTGGCGCGCCGGCTGTGGCCGGGACTGAATCCCCTTGGACGCATCATGGAGTCCGGCCCTAGAGGGCCAAAACGGGTGGTCGGCGTGGTGCGCGATGTCCGTCATCTGGCCCTTGAACAAGGCTCTGGTTCGGAAATGTATTTCCCGGTTCGCCAGGTCCCCGACTACGGCTCTATCAATCTCGTCGTTCGTTCCGGGCTCGATAACAGCACCCTTAGCGCCAATGTGCGCGGCGTTCTGCTGCCCATCAATTCCACCTTACCGAAAGCGCCATTCCACAGCCTTCAACAGATCGTCGACCGGTCTGTCTCGCCGCGCCGTTTCATCGTGACATTGCTCTCCGGCTTCGCTTTGTTTGCCTTGATTCTCGCCTCCCTCGGCATCTATGCCGTGATCTCGTACTCGGTAGGACAGCGCACCCCCGAAATCGCTATCCGCATGGCTCTCGGCGCATCTCCCGCCTTGCTGCAGCGTTCAATACTCTCGCAAGCCTTGGCACTCGCCGCCGCCGGACTTCTAGTCGGCACCGCGGCCTCTATCTTTCTTACGCGCGCCATGCAAGGTTTGCTTTTCGCCGTAAGCCCTGCAGATCCGGTCACCTTTGCCGCGACGCTTGTCACCCTGACGTGTGTCGCCGCCACCGCAGCCTGGCTCCCCGCCCGGCGCGCCTCAAAGATCGACCCGATGGTGGCTTTACGCGCTAATTGAATTTTCCCCTAAGATGACCACCTTGCAAAAGGGAAGGGTTGCAGGGTTACTCGCCGGGGATGCATCATGCAATTGGGCCGTCGTAGACGATGTTATTGGTTTGTGGCCCAGTAGCCTGCTTTTGCGGTCACCTGAAGCCTGGGTCTACTTACTTCAACTTTTATGTGGCGAAATGCGCCGTTCGCGGCTTTGTTTTTGGGAACGTAGGCAAGTACATAGAATTCCCCGTCCGTCGGCGAAGGCCCGTTCAATCCCTCGTAATAAATCGTTATTGTTTTCAAAAAACAATCCGCAGGTCTGCCGGGCCAGGTCCGCCAAAGCGTCCGTATTTTCGTGCGCCACCGTCATGGCGTTGGAATCGACTCTTTGCGGGATGGGACCGGCCTCGCCCGTGCTTGCATCGAAAGTGCTTCCGCCCAGAGATGCCAGGGTATAGAGTCCGCGCGAATCGATGGTGTAGAAACGGACGTTGTTGCGCACAGGATCACGGAGAATTTTCTGCAGTTGGGCGTCTGAATCCTGTGGATTGAATTCAAATTGGTGATCTTGCGGCGAGAAGCCGTCCAGAACCGCGTCAAGCTCGCGGCCGGGGAACCGGTTGAAGCCGTCGGAGATAAAAATCACGGTGCGAACTGTCGGCATAGCTGAAATCGCAGAGACCACCTGATGAAGCGCCTCAAAGAAGTTCCGATCGAGAATCGCCATTCTTTCCCCCGAGTTCAGAAGGTGCATTTGCAGCCTGGCCTGCGCTCCGAGGCATCCTGGACAAGGTTCGCGGCTAAAGACCTGGCATACGCATTTGTTGCAATAATCGTCGCGCATGAAGTAAGTGAACATTTGGACATTCCGCGCCATGTTGTAAGACTCGCTGTCGAGGATTGCTTTCATCGATTTCTTGTCTGCGATGGCGGACAGAATCTTCGCTGGACCGCGCGTAGAGTCCTGCAGCACTTTCAGGTTCCGGCCGATCGCGAAAAGAGAGAGCGTACTGAGAATCACCGCCCTTCTCCGTGGCGAAAAACTTTTTCAGCGCTTCCCTGACCCTGGCGAAATTGGCAAAGGCGGAATGGAGAGTGTCAATACAAATGAGGTAGGTGCGTTTAGGCGATTGGTCCTGTAGGGAACGCTGTGATGCAATGGCCGATTTTGCCGGAGACACCGCGGGCGAGCGGACTGTTGAGTTCGTTTCCTCGGTGGCTTGAGCGGGTAAGGTGGATGTACTGAACGCTACGATGTCCTACGCAGTTCCACCTTCGGAAACATGGAAATCGGAAGCTTGCAGCCCGGTGACATGATGACCCTTCTTGTCGATGACTACCACGGGAACCAGAACCTGCCGGACTTCTTCGCGGATGGTGGTCTGGGCAAAGTCAGCCGGAGCGAAAGCCAGCAAGACGCACAAGAGCAAGCTGGGAGTTTTTGAAATGCAAATGCCGACGCGCGGCTTAGAAACTCTTGTTCGAAGTGGATGAGGCCCATTCATTCTTGTAAATTTTCCCGTCTTTGCAGACGAACTTAACGTGTTCGAGTTCTTCGATGTGTGCGCGGGGATCGGAGCCGACGGCAATGATGTCGGCGAACGCGCCGGGTTTGACGACGCCGGCCTTTCCGGGCAAGCTCAGTAGTTGGGCTGCGTTGACGGTGGCGGTGCGGATGGCTTCGATGGTTTTGGCTCCGTACTCGACCATGACGGCGAACTGTTTGGCGTTATCGCCGTGCGGATAGACTCCGCCGTCGGTGCCGAAGGCCAGCGGCGCACCGGCGCGATACGCCCGGCCGAAATTTTCGCGCTGCAGTTTCCCGATCGCCCGTTCCTTCTCGATGGATTCGGGCAACATGCCGACCTTGGGTCCTTCATTCAGAATGTAAGTGTCGTTATAAATATCAAACACCAGATAAGTGCCGTGCTGTTTGGCGAGCGCGATACCTTCATCGTCGATCAGACTTGAGTGTTCGATGGAATCGATGCCCGCGCGAATAGCGTCCTTGATAGCGAGAGTTCCATGGGCGTGGGCGGCGACTTTCCGTCCCAGTTTGTGTGCCTCTTCGGCGATGGCCCGCATTTCTTCCGGAGTGTACTGTTCCACGCCAGGTGAATCGCCTTTCGAGAGAACGCCACCGGAGGCGCAGACTTTAATCACGTCGGCTCCGTATTTAATTACTTCCCGGACTTTCGCCCTGGCGGCCCAGGGTCCATCGGCAACGCCTGCTTCTTTGTCATGGAACTCGGGCGCAAGCAGGTTGTCGTCGCAGTGGCCACCGGTGATGCCGAGCGGGGGCCCTGAGACGAACATGCGGGGCCCGGGAATGTCGCCTGCCGCGATGCCATCCCGGAGAGCGACATCGCTGTATCCCGAGGCGCCCACGTTGCGCACAGTGGTGAAGCCCGCCAGCAGAGTGAGCCGTGCATTTTTGGCGCCAGTGATAGCGGAGCGGGGAACCGAGACGCCCAGGCCTTTATAGCCGGAATTAGTGGGATCGGCTGTCAGGTGATCGTGGACATCAATTAAGCCCGGAAGGCAGAAGCCGCGCGAGAGATCGACGACGGCGGAGCCGGCCGGAGACTGGCCGCTGGTGACTGACGTAATTTTGCCCGCCTCCATTTGGATAACGACATCATGCTGAACGGTGTTGGTATCCGGATCGAGAAGCGAACCGCAACGCAGGGAGGTTTGCGCGCACACCGGGAGGGCTAAGAGACAAGCCGCGAAACATAGACGAGCGCATGACATAGATGGTGAGTACACGAGTATGCCACGAGCGGAAGGGCAGCGGTACGAGCGGCAGTTTAACGTGGGAAGAGCACGCGCGCCTGGTTCAAAGCGAACCAGCTGAGAAATCCGTTGCCGAGAAGGAGGCCGATAAAGGCGAGAGCGATGCGCTGGCGTGAAACGGGAGCGAAGTCACGCTGGTAGATGCGGTAGGCGGTGGCCGCCGCAATCAAGATAAATAAGAATTCCTTCACCATTAAAAACATGAGGACGCTGACGACGAGAATGGCCAGACGCCCCTGCTTGTCGAGCGCGTGCATGGCGGAAGCACCGTCGAAAATGAAGACCGGGACGAGCTGCAGGAGATTGATCCAAGCCGCGAAGTGAGCAATGGCGAGCCACACCGGTTGATGCGTGGAGAGGAAGAGGCCATAAGCGAGTACACCGGAAAGCAAGCCGAAAAGAGGTCCGGCAAGCGCTATGCGGGCGCGAACGTTCGGGTCGGCATCCGCTCCATTCCAGCGGACATAGGCGCCAAAGCCCGGGATAAACATGGGCAGTTCGGCGGCGTACCCAGCGGCACGGGCAAACACGTAGTGGCCCATTTCGTGGAGAAAAATGGAGACGGTGAAGCCGAAGGCAAACCACCATCCGAACAGCGCCCAATACATGCCGAAGTAGAGGACCAGGCTGAACAGAAACTTACCTTTTGTCAGCAGCAGAAAGGCGGCGGTTTTGTACTTGAGAATAGCCGCGATGCCGACTCCGACCGGCCCAAGCTTCTTTTTCCAGTCGGTGGTAGGTTTGGGCGAGAGCCGGGCGTCAAGACGGTCAATTTCGCGCTGAACAGCACGACTCTCTGAATTGTCCGGCGGCAGCAGGCGAAGCACGCCAGCCCAAGCATCCCGCGCGGAATTCAGTTTTCCAGTGGCGGCGAGGTGCCGGGCGTGCCGGGATAGTTCCTCCATTTCCTGGGTGTGCGTGTACCGGCGGCACTGGGGGCAAACCAGCGCATCATAGCCGATTAGTGATCCGCAATTGGAACAGTGTCCGGTCTGGGGGATGGAAGAACTCGCCAAATTCTAGTGTAGAAGGCAGACGATGGGGCGGCGCGATACACGGGTGGACTGCAGTGCTACTCGGATGAATCGTTTTCGCCGAAGTCCGGCAGATCGTTTGTGACGACGCTCGAGAGCAGCACAGCGGCAATGGATTCAAGTCCTTCTTCATCGTCCTCATCGAAGCGGTTGAGAACCGGGCTGTCAACATCGAGCACGCCGAGTAGATGGCCCCAGTTGAGCAGCGGCACCACAATCTCTGACTTCGACCGGGCATCGCAGGCAATGTGTTCCGGATATTTTTCGACATCGGGAACGATCACGGTGGCTTGCGAAACCGCGCTAGCGCCGCATACTCCTTTGCCGAATGGGATACGTGTGCCAGCCGGCCGGCCTTGAAATGGTCCTAAAACGAGCTCGAGGTTTTCCGTGAAATAAAAGCCGACCCAATTGACATCAGGCAGCGTATGAAACAGCACGGAGGCTGCGTTGGCCGCATTAGCCACCAAATTAGTCTCCTGTTTCACTAGCTCGCTTAGCTGCGTACAAAGTTCCCGGTAAAGGCCGGGCTTGGATAGGCTTTTATTATCCGATGCCGTGAACGCCATAGGAGAATAGTGTAACGTCAACCGGTTTTGTCGCTCTTCTGTTTGCGCTTGTAAGGCTTTGACAGGTAATCCTTGGCTTCGGACGCGGCGTCTGAGTCAGGGGCGGTTCGCATCGACTGCTCGTAGGCGGTCCTCGCCGCTTCGTGGTTGCCCCTTAAGTCATGTACCTGGCCTAGACGCAGCCAAGCCAGAACTGCCATGCTGAGATCCAGTTGATCCGCCTGCCTGGTCGCCACGTTCAGGCTGGAAAGCGCGGCCGGCAAATCGCCGTACCAAAAATTCAGGTTACCTGCTACGTATCGAATTTTCGCTTCCGGGATGTCAGCGTAGCCCGCAATGCCAGCCCTTCGCTGATTTTCAATGGACGTCAGAACAGCCATTGCGGATTTCTTGTCGCCAACGTCGCTATACATCTGCACCTGTTCAAAGCGGAAGAGATTATTCCCCGGAAATTTAGCAGCAAGGTTCCGGAGAAGCGGGATGGCCTGACTGGAGTGGTGCTCACGGCGGTACAAAACAGCTAGGAGGACCTGAGCGTCGTAACGGTTTTGGACGCCATTGCGGGCAACGAGTTCCAGTTTGTGAATGCCTTCCTCCTTATCACCATGAAAGCCACCGAAAAAACCAACCGCCCGAAGGTAGAAAGGCAGAGAACCGACGACATATTGATCGACCCCGAGAATCAGATTGGCATCTACAAAGCTGGGATCGAGTTCAAGGACGCGCTCATTGTCTTTGCGAGCGGCTGACGCCTCGCCGAGCGCATCGGTCCAGGCTTTCTCTACCAGGAAAAAATAGTTGGCTCGGAGGCCATGTGTGACACCCAACTCATAGAGGGAAATCGGATCTTTGGAATGCTTCTTCAGTCGCGCTTCACTAAGAGCTTGAGCCTTATCGAGGCACCGCATCAGGAGGTTCTTTTCGCTGGCCTGTATCTCTATCTTCTCGCGATGCAGAAAGGCGTTATTGCCGCCAACCAGTTGAGACTCGAGCGCACCGTTGCGGTAAAGCTCGCGGTAGAGAATTGCCTGGGCTAAGTGGTTGTACTGTTTCGGGTCTGATGGAGACTTCTCCACCTGCTTCGAGAAGTAATCAATAGCGGTCTCATAGTCGTTGTTGAAGAAAGCGACAAAGCCGGGGTTCTGCATGGGATTCCTGGCTAGACGATCGTTTTCCAGGGCTTTAATCGAGGTAATGACGAATAAAATTAGTATTAAAACGACGGCTAATCGTTGGGCGTTGTGGAGGAGTCTTCGGGACATACACTTCTATTCAAGAGTTGGTGCAAGAGCCGTCGATAAGCTCTCCCAGCAGTTTTAGACACCAGCGCGTCAGAGTTTAAGCTAAGCCGCCGCAACGGCTCCAACAAATTTGCTTGCCCTGAATTACCCATGGCAACGGCTACATTACGTAAAAACCCCAGGTATTTCGACCGCCATATCGGACTGGTTCTGAAGATATGACGAAAGTCAGCTTCGCTTAGATTCGCAAGTTCCGCAAGAGAAGGCGAATAATGCTGGGGTGCGAACGAAAGGTCTTCCGTAACGGGTGATTTCCGGTTCCAGGGGCAGACATCCTGGCAGATGTCACAGCCGAAAATATGCGTGCCTATCTCCGGCTCGAGGTGGTCCGGCAGATCGCCGCGCTTTTCAATTGTCAGATAAGAGATACATTGCCGGCTGTCTAGCTGAAAGCGGCCCTGTTCATCCGGAACCAGGGCATTCGTCGGGCAGGCATCGATGCAGCGGCGGCAGGTTCCGCAGCGATCGGGTGGAGGTGTGTCGGGAACCAGATAGAGAGAAAGCAGCAGCTCGCCGAGAACAAACCATGAACCGTGCTGCTGGTTGATGAGGCACGTATTTTTTCCGATCCAGCCGAGGCCAGCAAGCCGGGCGAAAGAACGTTCCAGCAGCGGCGCGGTATCGACGCAGATGCGTGAGTCGAACGGACCGTCAAGCACGGATGAGATGCGCTCGACCAATCGCTGAAGACCAGATCGAAGTACATCGTGGTAGTCGTCTCCCCAGGCATAGCGGGCCACCCATCCGCTGCCGCCATGGTTGGCATTAACCGAGTAAGGCTTCTCAGTGTTGTAGAGCTTTCCGACGCAGATGACAGTTTGGACGGAAGGCAGCAGATGTCGCGGATCGGAGCGCAGGTCTCCGCGGTGGTCGGTTAGATATGACATCTCAGCGGCAAATCCGGCCTTGCGCCATTCGTCGAAGTGTTGGTAGTCGCTTGGAGGCAGGGCGGAAGCGATGCCTGCCAACTCGAATCCGCACTCCCGCGCCAGATCCCTTACGATCTGTGGCGAAATACGCGGCGAGACATCCGAAGGCGGCACTGGTTGAACTGCTACTCTCTTGTTTTATTTTGACGCCCTTACTAATCGATTTTCAAAACGTGAGCGTGCAGCGCGGCAGTCGCCTGGCACTCGACCGCCTCAATTTACAGGTGGAAGAGGGCGAGCACGTAGCCATACTGGGGCCGAACGGCAGCGGGAAATCGACTCTCTTGAAATTGCTGCAACGGGAGTGCTATCCGCTGCTGACGCCAGGTATGCAACTGCGCATTCTAGGGGCAGACAGCTGGAATATTTTCGAGCTGCGCGAGCAGCTGGGAATCGTGAGTAATGAATTGATGGAGCAATGCACCCGTGACATCACCGGGCGCGAACTGGTGTTATCCGGCTTCTTCGGCTCGGTAGGCATTCCGCCGCATCGAACCGTAGCCGGCGATCAGGAGGCGACTGCACGGAAAGCCATGGCCCGGTTAGGGGTTGAACACCTGGCTCAGCGCTGGACCGATGAATTGTCTTCCGGAGAAGCGCGGCGGCTGCTGATCGCCCGCGCTCTGATCCACGCGCCCAAGACGCTAGTGCTAGACGAACCAACCACCAGCCTCGATCTGCCGGCGCAGCGGGAAATGCGTCAGACCATGCGGCGCTTATCGCGGGCCGGAGCAGGTCTGCTGCTGGTGACCCATCATCTTGAAGAGATTATCCCGGAGATCAATCGCGTGGTGTTGCTGAAGGACGGCCATGTGTGGCAGGACGGCCCTAAAACCGAGGTTCTGAACAAGCGATCGCTGGACGATCTGTTCAGCGCCTCTGTGGAGATGACCGTGCAAGACGGCTTTTACCGGGCCTGGTAGAGCAGGGACTTCGGAGGAACCCGCGCAAACGGGCCCGGGGTCAAGCGTCCCGCCCGAAAAGCAGGCGAGTTCTTTTACTGAGGTGGCGCGCAGCCGTGCTCTTAGCACTTTTGAGGACCCTTGCCAACCAGGCCCAGGCGTCCGCGGTCCCCCTTTGGGCTTGCAAGAAACACCGGGCACTTCTGCTTAAGTTGCTGATTGTGCAAGCTTTTCCTGTTACTACGAGGGTGCATTTCAATGCCGTAAATCACCATACAACCTCTGATAGCTGCTATTCGACGTGTTTTCTTTAGGGGAGGGATAGTCCGCCGATAGAATAGGCCTATTCCTGCTGACAGGCGACTGCCAGCGATTCTATGGGAGAGCGCAGTAGGCCTAAAAAATTCTGCAATGCATAAACCAGTTAAGTACTTCGAAAAAGCGATTACAGTGGGCGCGAACGCCGCTTGGCAGGTCTTCGACCGGGTAAACCAGATTAAGCAGAACCCTTCCTTTACACCGAAGTGGTCAGAAAAGCCGCTGCTGAAGAGTTACCAGAAGACGAAGCCGCCACTCGGATGGCCGCGGGAAACAGACTCTCTGTGCCCGCGCTGTATCCCTGAAATCCGGCAGCGGATTGTCGACGGAGAGGTGGATTACAAAATCCTCCTGAACGAGCCTGTAGGCGAAATCAAGGCCAGAATTATCGAGCGAGATGGCCAAATCCTGATGGTTAAGACCTGCCCGGTGCACGGCGAGTTCGAAGATCTGATGTCGATTGACCCCGAATTTTCGAAGCATCTGGAAGACGTATTTCCGGGCCGCGACATCAAGGCCCATTCGGACGAATCGCTCCACAACCATGGAAGCAGCACCATTACCCACGGACGAGGTTCGGTGCTCACCCTCGATCTGACGAATCGCTGCAACATGATGTGCGATCCGTGCTTTATGGATGCGAATCAGGTCGGGTTCGTACACGAGTTGACCTGGAAAGATATTAAGACGCTGCTCGACAACGCGATCTCGATTAAGCCGCGCCGGCAGATGTCGGTGCAGTTTTCGGGCGGAGAACCAACGCTTTCCCCTTACTTCCTGGATGCGGTCCGCTATTCACGCCAGGTTGGCTACAACAGTGTGCAAGCGGCAACCAACGGAATTGAATTTGCAAAACGCCCTGAGTTCTGTAAAGAAGCCGCTGAAGCTGGTCTGCGCTACGCATATCTGCAGTTCGATGGCATCGGTAATGCCGCTAACAGTCATCGCGCGGTGGGCAACTTATTTGACGTGAAGCTTCGGGCGATCGAGAACCTCTGGACTAATGGCGTCGATATTGTCCCGGTTATTACGATCATCAATGGAGTGAACAACGAGCAGGTGGGCCGCGTGGTCCAGTTTGCGTTGGATAATCCCAAGAAGATTCCGTTCCTCTCGTTTCAGCCAGTTTCCTTCACGGGCCGCGACGAAGCCGTTACCGACGAACGCCGCCAGGCGCAACGCTACACGCTGTCTCACCTTGCTCATGACGTAAAAAACCAGACCGGCATTGGTGTGCCTGTTCGCGATTGGTTTCCCATCAGCTTCATGAGCACCTTCTCCGACTTTGCCGATTTGGTTCATGGACCATCGGCCGATTGGGGACAGTTGAGCTGCGGCTGCCACCCGAACTGCGGAATCGGCATGGCGATCATGTGCGATAAGGAAACCAAAGAGCACGTGCCTGTCACCGCGTTTCTGCATGCCGACCAGTTGGCAAAAGACATCGCGCGCATCAATGATGGCGCTCGAGGGAGATTTCTGTCGGTAGCTGGAGTAACACTTGCGTTGCTTCGTAACTACGATCCGTTTGCAGCGCCAACTTACTTTAAGCTTTCTGACCTGGTAGCAAAGTTCGACAAGTGCTTTGGTATGTCGAAGAAGGCGCGTAGCGGCGGGTACGGCAAGGTAACTGGCGACAGAACAGTCAGTGACATTCAGAAGAGGCGGAATGACCGTTGGAACTTCCTGTTTATCGCGGGGATGTGGTTCCAGGATCTGTTCAATTACGATTTCCGCCGCACGGAGCAATGCATTATTCCGTACGCGACCCAAGAAGGCGAAATTTCCTTCTGCGCGTACAACACGGGCGTCGGTTGGCGGAACATCATCGAGAAGATGCACATGACCGCTTCCTTGACCAAGTGGTACGAAGACAAGGGCCGCCATGAAATCTTTGCCGGCAACAAGAACGTTCCGTTGACTAGCGCCGATCACAATTTGGTCTTGGTTCAAGAGCATGTGGACGCTGGCCGTCAGCACGATCTCGACGACAAAGGCATTGCTAAAACGGCTCGCGAGGAGAAGACCCGCGCCCGCGATCAGGCGATTCGCAAAAAAGCTGAAGATGAGAAAATGGCGCGCCTCTACCGTGAACACATCCTTGGCGAGAAACGCCAGGAGGGGTTCGTTTCACTGGATGGATTGTTGAATAGTCTTCCGAAAGCGCCGGCTGCTCCTGCTGTTCAAGAGCAGGAAGAGGAAGTCGGGGCGATGGGCGACTAAGCCCCTTCTAACTCGAAAAAAAAGTAAGCCCTGCGCGGAGACGCGCAGGGCTTTTTTGATGGTGCTGGGCATGTTCGACAGCTCGCAGGTGAAAGTCCTTTTCACAGGTGCCGGACGACTTGGCGAGTGACAACCAACTCATATCCATCAAGGGCACTGGCTTGTAACCTTAATCCGGCGGTTGCGTGCGGAAGGCCGTCGAACTTACCTCGGACGGAGTTCATCCTAAGTGCTCGCCACCCCAACCTCCGCCGCCGGGCGATTCGATCCGGATCACATCGCCTTTCGACGCGCTTAGGCTGCATTTTCCGGGGAGCTCGCGTTCGCCTTCTTGCGTGATCAGAGTGGTCACACCTTTAGCTCCGGATCCTCCTCCAGCCAAACCGTATGGAGTAAACTTCCGGCGATCCGCTAATAACGTAACCTGCGAATCGGCCAGCAACTCGATCTCGCGGATCAGTCCATCGCCGCCCCGGTATTCACCATCTCCTCCCGAGTTCGGGCGGTAGCTGTAGCGAATGACACGCAACGGGTAGGCGTATTCTAGAGCTTCGGCGGGTGTGTTCAGCGAGTTGGTCATGTGGGTGTGAACGCCGGAGAGTCCGTCGGCCACCGGCCGGGCGCCCATTCCGCCCGCAGTGGTTTCGTAGTAGGCAAAAGGAGCGGCAGTCCGGGGGTCGATACCGCCAATGGTGAGATTGTTCATGGTGCCGGAGCTGGCGGCTGGAATGCGATCGGGAATGGCTTTTGCGAGCGCTCGCATGACCACGTCGACAATGCGCTGGGACGTCTCCACGTTACCTCCGGCGACCGGAGCGGGAGGCAAGGCGTTCACTACCGTGCCTTCGGGCGCGACGACTTCGATGGGCCGCATAATGCCGGAACTGGCGGGCGTCCGCTCAGGCAGAAGGCAGCGAAATACATAATAAACGGCCGAGTACGTGATGGCGTAGACAGCGTTGATGCTGCTTTTCACTTGTTTATCGGAACGCGCGAAATCGACGGTCGCGGAGCGCTTATCCGGGTCGAGCGTGATAGAGACGCGGATCCCGACCGGCACATCCGAAGCGCCGTCGTCATCCAGAAAATCTTCCGCTTCGAACACTCCTGCCGGCATGCGGCCTAGTTCCGCGCGAACCAGGCGTTCGGTATATTCGAGCAACTCTTTCGTTAGACCAGCGATCTTCTGGAGCCCGAATTTTGCGATCAGCTGGTGCAATCGGGCTTCGCCTACGCGGCAGGCGCCTATTTGTGCGGTCAGGTCCCCCAGCCTCTCGGCTGGCGTGCGCACGTTGTAGAGAATGAAGTCGAGAACATCCTGGATGATCGTGCCGCCCTGAACGATTTTGACGGGAGGAATGCGCAGGCCCTCCTGATAGATTTCGCTGCAAGGGCCCATGGAACCCGGATAACGGCCGCCGACATCGGCATGGTGCGCGCGCGAGGCGACGTAAAAGATAACCGCGCCATTGTGGAACACGGGCAGAACCATAGTGATGTCGGGAAGGTGGGTTCCGCCGGCGTAGGGATCGTTGAGGATGACGATGTCGCCTTCGGAAAAAGAGACACGGTCGATAGCGGCTTTCACCGACATGGGCATGGAGCCGAGATGAACCGGCATGTGATCGCCCATCGCAATCGCGCTCCCGCAGGCTTCGAACACCGCGCAGGAGTAATCTCTGCGTTCCTTGATGTTGGGCGAGTAGGAAGTGCGGCGCAGAGCCGCTCCCATTTCTTCAGCGATGGAATGAACGGCGCTGGTGAAGATGGCGAGTTCGACTGGATCTGCGGCGGTGTCTATTGCGGCCAAGCGTTCACCTCGATTACTAAGTTTGCGTAAGAGTCGACTGTAAGCTCGCAGCCGGGTGGAACGATGGTGGTGGCGCTGTATTCGATGACAATCGCAGGGCCGGGGAAACGATCGCCGGGTGAGAGCAGATCGCGGTCGTAGATCCTGGTTGGGAAATGGCTGCCCTTGAACACAGCCGGCCGTTCCTCTAAGATGGCCTGCGAACCCTTCCCTTCCCGCACCGGATGCGAAGGAAAGTCGACGGGCTCACCGGGCGTGACGATGCGAATGCGCAGGTTCACAATTTCGACAGGGCGGGTTTCGTCGGCATATCCGAAGCGGCGGCGATGAATCCGGTGAAAATCCTGGAGGTAGTTCTCGCCGGCAGGAACATTCAACTCGTAACCCTGGCCTGTGTAGCGCACGTCGAGCGATCGAACAATGGAGGGAGACCGTCCGGCGGAAGACGATTCGGCAAGACCGGTTTCTTCCAGGCGGCGGAAGTACGGTTCGAGATCGGATGATCCGGCTTTGAGCATGACAGTCTTTGAATAATCGTGAACCGTGTCGGAGACCAGAATGCCGACAGCGGAGAGCGCACCGGGAAGCGCGGGAACCAAGACGCGAGGCATGCGTAACTCGCGCGCGAGAGCGCAGGCATGGAGCGGACCTGCGCCGCCGAAGGCAACTAACGTGAAGTCGCGGGGATCGTAGCCGCGTTCGATGGAAATGACTCGAATGGCACGTTCCATAGCGGTCTCCGCGAGCAGCACAATTCCAGTGGCGAACGCTTCGACGGATTCGGAGGAACCGTTCGCTTCCGCCATGAACTTTCGGGTACGTTCCGAATCGAGGCGGACTTCCCCGCCCAGAAAGCGATCGGGATCGAGACGGCCAAGAATAACGTTGGCATCACTGACAGTGGGCCGTGTGCCGCGCCCATAACAGATAGGTCCGGGATCTGAACCCGCCGATTCGGGGCCGACGTGGAGAATGCCGGCCTCGTCGAAATGCGCCAGCGATCCGCCGCCCGCGCCGACGGTGTGAATGTCGAGCATGGGAACGCTGACGGGCATGCCGGAGACAATCGCCTCGCTGGTGATTCGCGGACCGCCCTCATCGGCATCGATCAAGCAGACGTCGGTGGAGGTGCCGCCCATGTCGAAAGCAACGATCTTAGAAAAACCGGCCTTTTGCGCCACGAGATAAGCTCCCATTACTCCGCCCGCGGGTCCGGAAAGAACCGTCCGAACCGGTTGTTCAGCGGCGAAGCGAGCGGGCACGATGCCGCCGGACGACTGCATTACCGCGAATTCGGCTTGGTCGGAAGTGCGCTTCAAGAGTGTTTCCAAGCCGTGGAGATAGCGCCCGACTTTCGGAGCAAGAAAAGCATTCACGGCGACGGTCGAACTACGTTCGTATTCGCGGAACTCGGGAAGAATTTGGCTGGACACGGAGATGGGAAGGCCTAGATCAGCCAGTGCGTCCGCGACCGTCCGCTCGTTGGCTGGATTGGCGAAGGAGAACAAGAACGAGATGGCAATGGCTTCGGCTCCGCTTGCCTCGATGGCTTGCTTCAGCTTGCTGAGCTCAGCTTGATTAGGAGCGCGCAGGATGGAGCCATCGGCGGCCACCCGCTCGGGAACACCGAAGCGCAGATGGGGAGGCACGATGCCGGGTTCGGGGGCGGCAAACCAGTCATAGAGGTGCTTACGGGCCTGGCGGCCGATGGCAATGACGTCTTCGAATCCGACGGTTGTAACAAAGGCGACGCGCGCGCCCTTCCTTTCGATGAGAGCGTTGGTGCCGACTGTGGTCCCGTGCCGCACGTGAGGAGGATCGGTCTGTCCCACTGCCTCGACCGCGCGTAACAGAGCATCGCCAGGATTTTCGGGGGTGGAGAAGAGCTTTAGAACATGCAGGGCCCCGTTGCTCAGGTAAACGCAATCGGTGAAGGTGCCGCCGGTGTCAATTGCGATTCGCATTCGAGGTGGAACTCCAACTTGGATTGAGCACCGCTAAGATCGGTGGGCTCCGGCGAAGATCAGCCGGTCCGGCAGGTGGTGAATGCCGACGCCAGCTTCGAAGTGGAGACGAGCGCTGCGTTCCATAGTCTTCTGAAGATGTTCGGCCGACTTCTGGCGGGCTTGCTTCGGATCGCGGCGCTTGATGGCCCGGGCTAAAGCGCGGTGTTCCTCCACCAGCTGTGGGCCGTAGGCATCCATCGAAATGACTTGATAGAAGTAACGCATCAGGCGGACCTGCAAATTAGCAACGGTATTCAGAAACACTTCATTGCCGCTCGCGGCCGCAATCTCGTGATGAAATTTGTAGTTTCGTTCCAGGAAGGTAGTGTAGCTGGTCTTTACGCCCGGGTAGTATTCGTATTCAGCGAGCATTTGAATCTTCTTGACTTGCTCCGGCTGGGCACGTTCCGCCGCGAGGGCAGCAGTGGCAGGTTCGATGGTCAACTGAGCTTCCATTAAGCTGCGGAATTCTGAGATGGTGAGCGGCGCTACGAAATAGCCGCGGAAAGGAACAATCTCCAAGAGCGATTCTTCCTGCAGCCGGCGGCAGGCTTCGCGGATGGGAGTGCGTCCGGCGCTGTAGCGATGGCAGAGTTCGGCCTCGGATACCGATGCGCCCGGGCTGAGCTCACACAGGACAATGTCTTGCTTCATAGCGTGATGAATGGAAATCGATTTGGTCATAGTCGACGTAGACTCTACCTAGGATGTACGAATTGTCGACAATTTGTAAATAGCCGCAATGAAAGTTCGCCGCGCCAGTCCTCCGTTCAAACGTAACTGCATGAAAACAGGACGGCAGCGAAGCAGACGCAAATAGTTGTTGACCGATGCGTCACGGCAAACCTATAATTGCGAGACATGACGCGCTTTTCACAGCAGTTTCACACCCTTCTTCTGCTCATCGTGCTGGTCCATAGCGCCGGAGTTCTGTGGAGCCAGACGGGCGAGGCCGAAATACAAGGGACTGTGACAGACTCCTCCGGGGGCTCTGTGCCGCGAGCTCAGGTTACCTTGACGAATACGGAAGCAGGCGTCACGCGCACTATCAGTACCGATAGCGAAGGACGGTACCGATTTTCGGCAATACCGCCAGGCAATTACGCGATTCGCGCGCAAGCGGCAGGATTCAAATCCGCGGAAATCGACAAGCTGAACCTCAACTTAGGTGTTCATTTGAGGCAGGACGTGACGATGACAGTCGGTAACATGCAGCAAGTAATGGAGGTTTCCGGGCAAGTGCCGGTTATAGACACGACTTCGCAGGAGATATCGGGCGTGATCGATCAGAAACAGATTACGACGCTGCCTGTAAATACACGCCAGTATTTGAATTTGGCGCTGCTGGAGCCGGGAACCACGCAAGATGCCTCGCGAACCTTTTACAACAACGTCCAGGTGGGCGGCGGAGGCTACTACTATGCAAACGGTTTGATGGTGGATGGCGTGCGGAATACGTGGGCGGAGCAAGGCGAGCCGCGACAGAACTTTCCTCAAGGCGCAGTGCAGGAGTTTAAGGTTTATGTGGCGGAGTATCCGGCAGAGTTCGGTCTCTATATGGGCGGCGTGGTGACAGTAGCGACTAAATCGGGAACGAATGATTTCCACGGCGAGATTTTCGAATACTGGAGAAACGAAGCTCTGAACCACGACAATCGCTTTCAACAAGCGGCGGAAGCGCGGCAGAACACGGGGAATCCTTTCAACCGGAATCAGTTTGGCGCCGACGTGGGTGGCCCCATTGTCAAAGACCGGACACATTTCTATCTGGCCTATGAGAGAACGCAGACGAGTTCCTCTTACACGTTATTCACGAACCAGCCGCAGTTCTATGGATCGCTGCAGGGAACTTTCAAGCAGCCGCTTTATGACCAGATGATCACGGCGCGAGCGGATCACCAAATCAGCAACAGCCAGTCGGCTTTTGTCCGCTATGGGCAGGAGTGGAACCGCTTGACTTTTCAGGGTTGCGGCGGCACATCACAGCGGAATTGCTATGACGGATTGATTCCGCGCCACGCCATTGTAGCGGGTCATACGTGGACGCCAAATGCAACGCTGGTGAATCAATTTCGATTCCAGTACGCTTACTCCTCTTTCCAGCTAGGACCTCCCGGGAATGTCTGGACAGATGCTGAAACGCTCGCGACCTCTCCGGAAGCTACAGCGACGTTGCAGCGCGCGTACATCTTTCCTAGCTTCAGCTACGGTTATGGATATCAAGAGACCGGGGTAGAGAAGCGCTGGGAAGGAAACGACGTTCTAAACCTGCAGAAGGGAAACCACACGTTCAAGTTGGGATTCGACATCAATTACATTCCTTTCATCGACAGCACGGCAAGCAACGTGCAAGGGACATATACGTTCGGTTCGGACCAATTATTCAATCCCGCGGACCCGGCTACAGTCGCTGCTCTGACGGGTCCGACGCTGTTTACCGCGTCGATTCCCGCCATTTCGACCAGCGTTCCCACTTGGGAGCTCGGCTTCTTCGCTTCGGATGAATGGAGGGTGCGGCGCGGCCTGACAGTGAATCTGGGGCTTCGCTACGACCGCGAACTTGGATCTTTCAATGAAACTCTCGATTTGAATACATTTCCGCGAGTGATTCCTTTTCAGGGCGACCCGGGTAAGCGCGGCGACGGCAATAATTTTGGGCCCAGAGCGGGCATTGTGTGGGATCCGTTTGGGAAAGGGAAAGACGTGTTCCGCGCGGGTTATGGAATTTACTACAACAACATACAAACGCTGCTGAATTTCGGTGAGAATCGGAATCTCGCTCTCTGCAGCATAACGGTCCGGAATCCTTCCTATCCAGACCCGTTCAACGGACAGAGTGCTTCGAGCTTTTGCTCGACCGCTCCGCCGAACGTGGTCACGCTTGCGCCCGACTATGTCAATCCGTATTCGCAGCAGACTGTGGTCGGTTATTCCCATCAGTTTACAAACGATCTTGCCTTAAAGGTGAACGGAGTCTACCAGCACACGCTGCGAGATTTTCGAACCGTCGACTTGAACTATCCAAACGCAAACGGCGTGCGGCCTCTGCCCACGTGGGGACAGATTAACCAGCATCAACCGACTGCGCATGCAAAATACAAAGCGCTATTCGTCGAACTGGACAAACGGTTCAGCAGGCGTTTTCAGAGCACCATCTCTTATACGCTGTCCGCGGCGAAAGACAACAACCCGCAAGCTTCCATCGTGAACTATACGAATCCCGATCTAAGCTGGGGACCCGCCAACATTGACCGACGCCATGCTTTGGTTGCCGCCGGGTCGGTGGAGCTGCCCTGGGCGGTAACGCTGGGCGCGATCTTCACCGCTCGATCATCGCTGCCGTTCAGCGCCTTTTCGAGAACTGTCAACGCCAACGGGACGACGCAATATGTACCGGGCACGTCCCGGAATCAGGGAAACCGAAATCTCGATTTGGGAGCGGTGAATACGTATCGGGCAACGTTGGGGCTGGCGGCCGTCGCGTCTACGAACAACAATTTTTTTAGCAGCTTCGACCTGCGGCTCTCGAAATCGTTCTTTGTAAATGAGCAGCGCCGTTTGGAGATAATCGGGCAGTGCTTTAATCTCTTCGGCCATGAAAACCTGACGGCCGGCAATTACACTACAAGCGCGGCTTCGTCCTCATTCGGAGCTATCACAGCGGCGAGTAATCTGCAGCAGGCGGAGTTAGCAGCCCGATTTGTTTTCTAATAGAAAAGCTTTGGAGGTTTAGTTGGTCAGTTCTCGTTTGTTACTGGCAACGCTTACTGTTGCGCTGGTGGTCGTGCCGGAAGCGGCCCTAGGCCAGACTACCGATGCGGAAACGCTGCTCGAAAATGCCTTCAGAGTAGGCGCTATTGTCCGGGATACGAATCAGGACAAGATCGCCGATGCGGTATGCGGTCAGGTGATTGTCCCCGATGCGCCCGAAGCATCTGAGAATGCCGCTGCCGCCAATATCGCGGCGCGGCTAGGGTATGAGAGCTCGGGAATAACTCTACCGATTGTTACGACGCCCGCGGGAAAGGTAAAGGCTGTTTGCAGCCCGGGTGTGGTTCCGTTATATGTGGGTAAACGGGCCATCCCGGCTACGGACGCAGCGACGATCCGTGCTATCGAATCGGGATTGCAGGTGGGCGAGGGCGGCGTGATCGCTGTTGGCCGTGGATTGGCTTTCACCGCAAACGACTCCGTGGGTTTACTTGCCGCCGCCGATGCTTATGCGGCGAGAGCACCGTATTCGTGGAATGTTCCCGGCCATAAGCTGTCCTCTATTGCGAAAGCGATCAATGTCGCCTTGAAGGCAAAGAAGGTGGAAGCTAGCGCGGAACTGATCGGACTTACCTATCTTTCGAATCAGAGTGGGATTCGCACGGCGGTGCTGCGCGTTACCGGGAGTGCCGATGCGGAGGCGATCCGTAAAGCTCTGGCCCCGGATGAAAACAGCCCTGCTGCCCGCTTCAGTTCGGCGAGAGAAATCCAGTTGCTGGTTGGAAACGGTCCCGCAGTCACGCTCTCCGGCGCAGCAAACGCTGTGCAACGCAGTCTGCCGGCTTTACCGAATGCACCGGGAGAGGAAACGCGTCTCTTGGATCTGGGCAGTCTGTATACCATACACGGGCTGTTGACAGGGTCCGCGAAGAAGCTGATTCCGTCAGGTGTGGGAGCGAAATTGTATGTGCCGGCGGGTGCGGCGGGGGTAGCGCTGGCGAATCTCGCCGCGCGCATCGGTCTGGAAACGACCGGGATTAATTTGCCGCTGGCTTTTCCGATGACCGGCACTTCGCCATCCGAAGTGAATAGCACAGCTGTGCTGGCCGGAGATTCTCTTCTCGCCACCCATGCTCTCGATCTGCTGGGAGCTCCGGGCGGCACGGAAACAGATAAGATCCTGCCGGGTCAGTATGCCAAGGCGGGCAGCCCGGAGCTGCCAGCTTTAGCGCCGGGAGAAGGAGAGATTCGCGTGGTCGACCGGGCCTTCAAGAAGAGCCCGGCATTGCTGTTGAGAGGAGACGAAGCCGGCACCGTAGCGGCGGCACAGTATGCCTCGGAGCACCTGCCCTATCTGTGGGAACCATCGAAAAAGTTCGCATCGGTTAGCGAGATACGGGACGATCTGCGGCGATTCTTCGAATTGCGTTCCGCTGCCGGGCAGGCGACCTTCGCCCTGTTTCAGCTGGACCGGTGGACTAAGCAGCTAGCTTCCGCAAAGGTTACGTCGGCCTCGGTCGAAGTGGACGTGGATGAGGCCGACCCCAAGCTTGCCGCTGCAATCAGAGCCGAACTCCAGAAGAATCTTCATCTAGACAATGTCGAAGTAAAAACCGGCAGCTTGCACGCCGGCAAGAAGTGTTGCGATAGCGATCCCGCGTTTCATTACCACTCGCCGCTTGAGCCTTTCAAACAAGCGAAGCCTACCTTTGCGGAGGATCTGGTGATTCCATGGGAGGGCCACAGGTTATCCGAGGCGGTAGAGAAAGCGGCGCGTCAAATGAAATCGGGCGATGAGATTCATCTCGAGGCGCGAGTCAGCGAGAGCCGCGACGTAAGAGAGCAGCTGCGCAAAGAACTAGCCGGGAAGCTGGAGAAAGCAGGAGCCGATCCCGGCAAGTTGCAGGTGAGTGTATTAAGCGCTTACAAGCAGGGCTACAGCTGGCTTGTCGATGCTGTGGAGCCCGAGCTAAAGGCAAAGAACGCTGCCTCGCTGAAGATTGAGTTCGCGCGATACAAAGATCCACAGGAGATGTCCAGCATGCGTTCCGTGTCGCGATGGGTGCAGGAACTCTACCCCGTGGACGAGGTGCTAGCGCGAGACTTGCAGATACCGCTGACGAATATTCAGTTTGCCGAGATGGCAGATACGTCTGGGCCAACGTATCGCGTTCACGCTTACGATGCGGGAGGCAAGGAACTGCTGGCCAGAGACTTTACGGTCTCGACATTCGTACAACCTTACAGCGAGCAGTTCAAGCACTACGATCACGTGACCGTCGAGACCGGTTGGGTGCGATTTGACTGCGGCAAACAGAAGCTTCTGGACGAGCGCATTCCCACGGACACGGAAGAGTTCTGGTCGCACTACCAGACGAAAACGTTGCCGCGAATTTTCGACTTCGTTATGAAACAAAATGACGGCAAGCCGAAGACGGAATTTCAACCACTGTTCGACACGCTGAAGGTCAGCTTCAAGATGAGCGAGCCGGAGTTCAAAATTGGCATCGACCAGGAGCGCATCTCGCCGCTGGAGGCTTTGCAGGAAGACACATTGTTTTCCACCCAGAACTACTTCTACATGATGGGCGATCTGGTATCGAACGGCAAGATGGATTACATGGGTCGCGTGCTGCCGGTTGCATATCCGCCCCAAGATGGACAGGATGGACATGTAAGGATCGAATTCTACGCGAAGGATGCCGGCTATCCGCGAGTAAAGCTGGCGTGGCACACGGCCGGAGACCCGGTGGAACACGAGCGCGTGCGCCCGATTCCGGCGCTCGCTGCCGGGAATCCGCGATTGGTTTCAGCAAGAGTGCAGTCCGGCGGGGAAGGTCTTAAGGCGCTGACGTGGAGAATGCAGAGCGACTTCGATAAGTATGACTTCCAGGGGTGCATTAAGCTTCAGCCCGAAGAGCAAGTGGAGCGGTCATTGTTTGCCGCGGAGCAGGGAGCGGCACAGTTGCATTGGCTGCAGCAGTTGCACGCCCAGGGACTCTACCGCGACGCACTTGCCTACCCGCATCTGGGTGCAATTGCGATGGAGTTCGAGCAGCCGCGGAAACTCTGGGCCGCGGAACACGTGAAGAGTGACATAGTGACGGCGCAATTAAACGTGCCGGAGCCGGAAACGAAGCGGCCGCAGATTGCGGATGTTTCACCAGCGCCGCTCGACGGGGGAAAACAGTTTGTTTCCTGGAAGAATCCTATCGGCCCGGCAGAAGAAGAGCGGATTATGAGCCGGCTTGCATCCTATCCCGGGGTAGACGTCTATTGGATGGGCCGCACATATCTCGGCCTTAATATCTGGGCGGCGGACATTCTGTTGCCGTCGCCATCGGTGTTGCGATCGATGCCCAAGGAGACGACGCTGAAGGCAACGATCATCTACTCGGGACGCCAGCACGCCAACGAAGTATCGAGCACGAGCCACATTCTGAAGTTGGCTGAGCAATTGGTCACCGATGCGCGGACCCGTAAGACACTTGAAAAGGTGAACGTGGTGGTTCATCCGATTACCAATGTCGATGGAGCGCAGCTCGCCATGGATCTGGCTAAGATCACGCCCGACAACATGCTGCATCCTGGCTACCACGCATCGTTAACGGCGGACGTGGTGACGGCGCAGTGGGACGAAGATCCGGTTTATCCGGAGTCCGCGACGCGAAAGTTGCTTTGGCAGTCGTGGCTTCCGGATGCTTTTCTGAATCCGCATGGCTATCCGTCGCACGAATGGGTGCAACCCTTTTCCGAATATGCCGCTTGGGTAATTACCCGTATGCAAGCCGAGAATGGGCGGGCGTGGTGGATTCCCCGCGGTTGGTTCACCAGCCTCGGCTATTTGGGCGATGAAGAACACAGATCGAGCAAGTCCGTCACATACGCCTTGCGTGACCGGATAGCGGATGCAATGGCCAAGACGTCGGGCGTGCTGGACATGAACGCAAGAATGAATGCTCGATATGAGCGCTATGGTCAGCGTTGGGACGAGAAGGCTTTCCAGCAGCCTATTTATAAAGGTGTTCGCATTTATATGGCCTTGAAGGGACAGACCCCCAAAGGCCAGGCGAGCAGCTTTATGGCGCGCTACCCGGATGTCACTTACGACGATGGCTACACGGAGGCTCCCGACGAGACGGCTTATGGAGCGTGGCTTCAATTGGTCGCCTCGGCAGGATTGGCTTACGATCATGCGCACCTCGACTATTTCGCCGAGGGAAAGTTCAAGATCCATCGTACGCAGAAGGAGTTCTTCGACGGAGTGCAGTGGAAGGTGGAGCGGGATCGTCCGGTACTGCCAGAGCGGATGAAGGACAACACGCCGGAAGATCAGGCGAACAGCGCAGCCGAATCGAAGCTGCAATAGGTTACGGCTACTGGCGCGCAAATGCCGAAAACAAGCCCGAGCGCATCAGGCGCCTGGATATTCCAGCTCACCCGAGACGAGCGCTCTACACTGATTGCGACCTTTTGCGGGTGGATGCTGGACGGCATGGACGTGATGGTCTACAGCTTCGTGGTGCCTACACTCATTTCGCTCTGGCACATCACGCAAGGGGAAGCGGGATTGCTGGCTACCTCCGCACTGCTGATCTCGTCGGTGGGAGGCTGGGCGGCGGGCCTTGCTGCCGACCGGTTCGGACGGGTGAAGGTTCTGCAGTTGACCATCGTTTGGTTTGCGTTCTTCACGTTCCTTAGCGGCTTCACTAATTCGTTTTCACAATTGCTCGTGGTTAGGGGACTGCAAGGTCTCGGGTTCGGAGGCGAGTGGGCGGTGGGATCGGTGCTAATGGGCGAAGCCATAGCGGCTCGCAACAGAGGGCGCGCGGTGGGTTCCGTGCAAGGCGGCTGGGCCATCGGTTGGGGCATCGCGGCGCTTTTCTATTCCGTGTTCTTCTCGCTGATGAAGCCCGAAATGGCATGGCGGGCGATGTTCTGGGTGGGTATCTTGCCGGCGCTGCTGGTTTTCTACATCAGAAAGAGAGTGCCGGAACCTGCCGTCTTCAAAGAGTTGCAGAGGCGTTTCAAGGCGAGCTCAGGCGGGTTTCTTCAGATCTTCGGGCCAGAGCTGCTGCCCACTACCATCCTGGCTTCGGTTGTCGCTATCGGGGCTCAGGGCGGATACTATGCGATTACGACGTGGCTGCCGCTCTACCTGAAGACGGTGCGCGGCCTTTCGGTGTTGAACACAACCGGCTATCTCTTTGTTGTGATTGCTGGCGCGTTTGCCGGTTATCTGATTAGCGCCGACCTTACTGATCGCATCGGCAGGCGCTACACCTTAATTCTGTTCGCTGTGTGCTCGTCACTTACTGTGTGGCTATATACGGCGGTCGGAGTAAGTGACTCGTTTATGCTGGTGCTCGGTTTCCCGCTCGGGTTCTTTTCGTCTGGAACTTTCAGCCCGATGGGGTCGTTCTTTACCGAACTGTTTCCGACGGCGCTGCGCGGCTCCGGCCAAGGCTTCTCATACAACACTGGACGCGGTATCGGCGCATTGTTTCCTACGTTCGTTGGCTACCTTGCAGCACGTCTCTCATTAGCCAGCGCGATTGCCCTGTTCGCGATGGCTGCCTATCTGCTCATGGTTGGTGGCGTGCTGCTGTTGCCGGAGACCCGGGGCAAGGAACTCGAAGCGAACTGAACCGACCGTCCCAGTTTAAAGAGCGTCCGGTTGGCAGTCGGGAGATCTGCCGTTCATTCTGGGTTCAGAACTTGGCAGCAGAGGGTGTAGCGAGCGATGAGCAGCGCGTTGCTCAGAAGGGGTGAAGTCCCTCTGGCGCTCGGATACGGAGCGTCATAACCAAAGACGCGATGAATCGGCGGCCAAAAGCGGTGCGCCGGATGCGGACCCACAGGTCCGGTGGTGTGGGAGGGGATGAGAGGAGTTGTGAGACTCCCCTCTATCCCCATTGCGTGCTTCTCTCCGCCGGTCGTCCGTTGGAATCCGTAACTAATTATTCACTCGTTTATCAATAAGCAGTAATATAAGCCCACTACTCTTCAGATGGCTTAACAATTTTTCTGGAGATTCAATGGCAATCCTTCGCAACTGTTCCTGTGTTTTACTTTCACTGGGCATTCTTTTTACCGCCGAATCCGCGTCGGCTCAAAGTCTCAATCTAGTTCTTCCCGAGCGAACCCGGCTGCTGCAAGATCAGCGAGTCGATCTCGTAATTGAGATTCGTGGAGCAGCCTCCGGTGGCAGCTTGCAGGTTACTGCTGGCGGCCGGGATCTCACCAGCCTATTTTCTGGTCCAACCATGGTCGGTCTGGATTGCAATGGGACCGCTGGCATGGTCTATCGAGCCGATCTGGTAAGTTTCGAGCAAATTGGCTCGATCCCTCTGACTGCCACTTATGGAAGCTTGACTGATTCGCGCACACTGCTAGTACGCCCATTCGCTCTGGCGAACAAGGCCCGCAACGTCATTCTCTACATCGGCGATGCCATGGGCACTGCTTACCGTGATGCGGGGCGCATTGTGGGCCAAAGCTCACAGACGGCGGCCGGAGGAGATAGCTTCCGGGAAGGCTTCTTCGACAACCTGCAGGAGATGGACAAAATGCCGATAAGCGGAATGGTGATGACCTACGCGAGAGATCGCGTGATTCCGGATTCGGCGAACACAGCGAGTGCATGGACCACTGGAAACAAGACTTTCGAGGGTGCCTTGGCCGTCTTTGGCGATGGGACCGATTGCCAATGGAGTACCGGTCAGAACGCTGCCAACATCGGCGCAGCACTCGATAATCCGCGAGTTGAAACGCTTTGGGAATACATGAAGCGCAAGTACTGATACCGCACCGGCATTGTTTCGACAGCCTTCATTACTGATGCGACGCCGGCAGGATAGGGTGCGCACACAGCGAGCCGCGCCTATACCTTTGAAGTAGCACGGCAGTATCGCGAGAATGCCCTGCTGAACAATCAACCAGGGTTCGATGTGATCATGGGCGGCGGCCGTGAAGATTTCGATCCTGACATCCGGGCTGATGGACGCAACTTAGTTGCCGAGTTTCAGAGCCTGGGTTACACGTTCGTTAGCAGTGCGAGCGAACTTAGTAATGTCAATGCGAGCACATCTAAGGTGCTCGGCCTCTTCCGCCGCCCCAACACTGTGTCGCGCGCGTCGAGCGGCATCCGGCCATCCGAGAACGGAAACATGGACGTGGCCTACGATAAATTACGCCTGCAGCGTCCCGCGAGCGAACCGCAGCCGGACTTTGGATCTTACACCGATCAGCCCATGCTCGAGACGATGACCGATCGCGCGATTCAAGCTTTGGCCGGACCTGGCGGCACACAACCTTTCATCCTGATGGTTGAAGGCGCTTCGATCGACAAGCAATCTCATCCGAATCACGCTGCCGGTGTGATTTGGGACGTCATTGAAATGGATAAAGCGGTAGGCGTTGGACGCACCTTCGCGGCGTCCCGGCCGGCTCAGGACACTCTGTTGCTGGTGTCGGCCGACCACGACCAATCCATGAGCATCATTGGCGTCAACCGAATTCCCGACGCTGACTACACCGATCGGAGCACATCGCAAACCATAACGGTGAACGCTGGCGTTGGCGCGCAGAGCACGAAAGTGTACAAGGACGCACCGGCGAATACCCGCGCTTCCTACGGCTACTATAATTCTGGCGGAGACCCGAATACCTCGGGTATAGAAGGAGTCTCTGGCCTAGGCCCGTACCAGCGGGTTTATAACGCTGATTTCCCGAACTATGTCAGCGACGCTACCGGCTACCCGACAAATCAACTCTCCGGCAATCGGGGCAATCTCCGGCTTTCGGTCGGTTTCCGTACTGGTAACCACACCGGATCCTCTGTTCCCGTGACCGCCGAAGGACCGGGTGCATTCCTGTTCACGGGCTACATGGACCAGACGGACCTGTTCTTCAAAATGGCCGTCTCGCTTTCAGGCGAAACCGTGGATGGCGACTACTTTGTCAACAAGGTTTTGCAAAGCACTAAGTATCCGGCTACTCCCGGCAAGTAATGCGCGCCTGTTTCTTGGTATACACCGTGCTGGGGCTCTCTCTAGCATCGATGGGGTCGGCTCCGCCGACCCCAAAATTGCTAAGTTTTTCTCTCGATTTAACGGAAGTTGCTTTGCGGAATAGGCTTGGAGATCCCGATCACGTCCGCGAACAGGCCGCTTATCGAGTCTGGGATTACAACCTTGGACCGATGGACGAAAACGACATGGACTTCGGCTGGAGCTTCTATTTCGAGCAGCCCTCCGGACACCTGGTCTCGGTAACTCACAACATAGCTAAGGGAACGACTACTAACGGTTTGTTTGCAGCCAATCGGAGCAGGAGCATAGTCAGTCCGGCTCCAGGCAAGCTTCCAATGCTGTATCAGCTAATCGGTAAGGACGGGCTCTTGCTTGGAGTTGGCGTATCGAATGCCGACCAGCTTTGTAATCAGCTGATCTTGATGCGCCGCTCTGCGGTAAACCGCTTTTATCCCTGGCTGGCTTCGCAACTGCAGTAACTGTACTTGAATATTCGCAAAGGAACATTAGATGAAGAAGATAATTAGCAATACAGTGGTGGCGTGCGGGCTTTGTGCGCTCGTCGTGAACGCTCTTAATGCGGCGGCAATTGAGCCCGTGGCGCTTTCCGGTAGCCTGTCAGCCGGGGATGACCAAACGACGGGCGATGTGAACCTGGGATTCTCGATTAACTTCGGAACTGGGACTTATACCTCAGTGGCTGTAAATACTAACGGCATTCTGTCTTTCGGAGATGGAGGATTCGGCCAGGGCACCCCTACGAACCTCAGTGACACCGGACGAGTTCTGATCGCGCCGTTCTGGGCGGATGCCGATACTCGCGGCATAGGGACCATTCAATTCGGGAATGCGACCGTTGCGGGCCGGCAAAGCTTCGTGGCCACTTACTTGAATGTTGGCTTCTATCTCGTGAATACATCAAAAACAAACAGTTTCCAGCTGATTCTCCTCGACCGGGCAGATACCGGAGCGGGCAACTTCGATGTCGAACTTAACTATAACCAGATTCAGTGGGAGAGCGGGGATAATAGCGGCGGGTTGAATGGATTGGGCGGAACGGCAGCGGTGGTGGGCTTGAGAGCCGACGGGACCGCAACGGAACTGCCGGGGTCGTTGATCGCCGGTTCTTTTGTCGACGGCAGCAGCGGGAGCCTGGTGGCGAATAGCTTGAACTCACGCGGCGGAGCAGCGGGCCGTTATGACTTCAGCGTTCGCAGCGGTGAGATAACAACTGCCATTCCCGAACCTTCTTCGCTGCTGTTATTGGGCGCGGGACTCGCAGCAATGATCGGCGGTTTTAAAAAGCGGCGGAGCTAGAAAACATCCTCAATTCTACTTTCCTTCAGTGGGAGCGAGCCGCAGCTTGTTCCACAGCACGCATCAAGCGCAGCGTATTGCCACCGTAGATCTTCTTAATGTCCTTGGCCGAGTAACCCCGTTCAAGAAGCGCTCGCGTGAGATTGGGAAATCTGCTGACGTCATCCAGGCCCTCCGGGGCGCAGTCGATGCCGTCAAAGTCGGTCCCTAGTCCTATGGCGTCGATGCCGGCAACCTCTTTGATGTGATCGATATGCGCCACTACGTCGGCGAGCGTCGCTTGTTTGGGCGGATGCTCTAGGGACACGAAGTTGCAGTAGAAATTCACTTGAATGACGCCGCCTTTCTTCGCCAGCGCGCGGATCATGTCGTCCGTCATGTTGCGGGGCACATCCGTGATCGCGCGGGAAGCAGAGTGAGACGCGATTAACGGCGCCGTGCTGGTTTCTAGCGCGTCGTAGAAAGTCTCGTCAGCTACGTGCGAGATATCCACCATCATGCCCAACCGATTCATTTCGTGAACGATGTCTTTGCCGAATGGCGTGAGTCCGTTATGGTGCTGCACTCCCGGTTTATCCATGTCTCCCGACGAATCGGCCCACGTGTTGGTGTTCGTGTGCGTCAGAGTCATGTAGCGAACGCCCAACCGGTAGTAGTCGCGGAGCAAGCGCGGACTGTCCTCAATAGCGTGGCCGCCTTCAAGTCCCATCAGTGCCGCAATTTTTCCTTGCTTGTGCGCTCGTTCGATATCGGCGGCGGTGAAAGCGGGCATGAACACATCCGGATAACGATCAATGATGTCATGTTTGACGGTATCGATCATCTGTAACGCGCGGTTGGCGGAATGGTTTCCTTCCACGTAAGTGCTCGAGACATAAACTGAAAAGAAAATTGCGCCGACTCCACCCGTTCGTAAGCGCGGAATATCGGTGTGGTTCTTGGGAGCGTTCCCGATATCCGTTCCATCGACAGTGAAGCTTGGAATGTCGTTGTGAGTGTCGATGAGGATGGCGGTCTTGGTGATCTTTTCCACCTCGCGGTCGAGTCGCTTGCCAGTTGGCGGTGCGGCGGCCAACAGAAGCGGACAGAACAGGGAGATGAGAGTGCGAAAAAGTTTGGGCGTCAAGAACTCAGAATACAATTGAGTTATAGATGCAAGTAAGAAGTTGGCAGAAGACAGCTGCCGCAGTGGCAGGTGTTTTGCTCGCTATTATGTTTTTAGTTTCAGGCGCCTGGAAGGTTTTGCAGCCGTTCCAAACGGGAGAACTGCTGGAACAGGCGCAGGTGCCGGCCGGCTACGGCACTCTGGGCGCGGCTACGCTAGGAACCGTCGAGTTGCTCACCGCATTTCTCCTACTCATACCCCGTTACCGGCGCTGGGGTGGTCTGTTGGGCTCGGCGCTGCTGATATTCTTCATAGGCTGGATCGGTTTTTACTACAGCAAGCTGGCGGGGCAAGAGTGCAGTTGCTTTCCTCTGATTAAGCGCTCGGTTGGGCCCGGTTTTTTTGTTGGCGACGGGATCATGCTGGCGCTGGGCGTAGTCGCCTCTCTGTGGTCGCCGCCTGTGCGCCGTTTCCGGATTCCCGGTATGGCGCTTGCCGCTTTAGCGGTACTTGCGGCGGTGAGCGTCGGAGTTCACGCCCAGCAGCGCACCAACGTGCAGCTTCCCGGACCCGTGATGGTGGATGGCAAGCCGGAGAATCTGGCAAAGGGCAAAGTTTTCTTGTTCTTTTACGATCCGATGTGTTCCCATTGCGCTGCTGCGGCGAAGTTCATGAGCACTATGAATTGGAGAGGAACACGGTTGGTGACACTGCCGACGAACGTGCCGCAATTCGCGCAAGAGTTTCTTCAGGATGCCGGGTTACACGCAAGCACCAGCCCGGAAGCGGCGAAACTGCGAGAGAAGTTCAAGTTTGTCGATCCGCCGTTTGGAGTGGCGCTGGTGGATGGCCAGGTGAAGAAGACCTTCCCGCAAACGCAGTTCAATGCGCCGTTGCCGGAAGCCGAACTCCGCAAGCTGGGTTTCATTCATTAGGTGAACATCCGGGTGGATACCAGGTGGACGCCTTAAGCTACATGATTGCCACGGGCTAAGCAGTTCTAGAGCTGCGGCCGATAGGCAAAAGTAGCTTTCTTCCGCGATAATGGGTGCAGTTTGGCGCCAATGGCGCTGATTATTCGTACCTATAAATTCCTATGAGCGACGCTGCACTAGAAGAACTCGAACCTGTCCTGGAGCGGCAGCCTCTTCCGTCGGACGTCATGAAGAACGTGCTGTCGGGCACGTCCGCACTCGGCATTGGCGTGATTATCGAGAGGGCGTTCAGCTTTCTCTCGAACATTCTGGCGGCGCGGCTGGGCGGAGCTTCGACTTTTGGAACATACTCGCTAGCGATCTCGACGGCGAACAACGTGAGCACCTATGCGGCCGGGGGGATCGGATCTACCGCGATCCGCTTCTCGGGTGAATACTCGCGCGAAACGCCCGGATACTTGACACTTGCGAAGGCTCTGGCGCTGATTGCGACGGTCTCCTGCATGGCGGCTGGCGTCATCTTGTGGCTGGGAGCGGAACCGCTGTCGCGGCTGCTGGCGAAACCTTCGATTGTTCCGGTGTTGCGGTGGGCTGCTCTTTCAGCTTCCGGCATTCTGCTGCTCGAGTGCGCTCGTGGGTTCTTTGTAGGCCAGCGGCGGTTGAAGGCAGTGGTGCTGTTGTCCGCGATTGTCGGAGTCGGCATGGTGACAGTGCTGCCCCTTTCGTCCCGCTTCGGCCCTGTCACCATGATCTGCGGACAGAGCATGGTGACCATGGGCGCTGTGGCAATCTGCCTGTTGCTCTACAGGCCGCTGGAGCTTTCCAGTCCTGCTTCCGTGGAGAAGCCGCTGCCGTTCCGGCCTGTATTGAAGAAAGTCTGGTCCTACGGAATGATGCAACTGGCGGGCCTGGTTGGGTTGAATGCGGCGGGCTGGTGGCTGACATCATTGGTTGCAAAAGGCGATGTCACCATGGTCCAGATGGGCTTCTTTGCGGTGGCCCATCAGTTCCGCAACGTGGTCGCTCTCGTGCCAAGTCTACTGGTGGAGGGCAGCTTCGCCGAGATGGCGAACCAGAACCACGAATTGGAAAACACTCCTGACAATGTGATGGCGCTCTGCACTTATGTTTCAACTTTGATTTGCATGCTGGTGGCTGGCGCGGGCATCATCGTCGCACCTTGGATGTTGACCTTGATCTATGGGAAGGCGTATGCAGCGGCCGCGGCAGCAACTGCGATCGCGCTGGCGACTTCTTTAGCGCATATGGGCACTTCGCCGGGCGTGGCGCGGCTCTCCGTAATCTCGATCAAACTTTCCGGTGCTATCAACACAGCTTGGGCGATATTCGTAGGGTTTGCCGCTACGGTGTTTCTGCTGCACAGTTCTACTGCGGCAAAGGGAGCAGCCGTTTACCTGGCGGGGCACCTGGTGCAAGCGGTGCTGCTGGTAATCGTTTTGAAGAGAAAGGGCAATATGCCGAAAGGATTGGCCGGAGTGATGGCTTGGAGCATGAGCGCCATGACGGCGCTGGCTGCGCTCTCGGTCGCTCGCGACTACGTTCCGCAACATGAGCTAGCGCTGACGGGCGGGTGCGCGCTGCTGTGGATAGTGGCTTTGGCAGTTTTGTTCTATATGGGAAAACGGCGGAACTGGCTGCCCTCGCGGCAGACGGTGGACAGGATTCTCAGCCGCTTCCGCCTGCCGTTCAGAACACGCGCCACTTAAACGACCGCAAGGGCCTATCCCTGCGGGCCGGAACCCTTGCGGAATATGGGAGCGTACTGATCCGCGCTTGCCAACAACTGCGTGCGTTCGTTGGTGCTTAAAGGCTGGAATCGCAAAGCGAACTCGATCGCCATATCGAGAAACTTTTCATAGCCTGGCGGAATGGCCGAAGAGACATCTTCCGAGAGCGTGAAGCGAAGCGCCTTCTCGGCGGTTTCTGGATCCTCTATAGGGCGATACCAGCAATTCGCATACGTCTTTGTTTCGCCTGGTTTCCAGGTAGTCTGTGCAAGAGACTTGAGAGCCATGCGAGCAGTACCCCGCTTCTTGGCTTCGGCGAGGATCTGCGGACCGAAATCCCCTTCGGCGTAGTTGACGTAATTGACTGGGAAGAGGACGGAATCGAGAGCCATGCCGTCCATTAGAATCTTGGCCGCCTCAATGCCGTGCGCGGACACGCCGATATACCGCACCAGTCCATCGCGCTTGGCTCTTACAAAAGTTTCACCGGCGCCGTTGGGTCCCATAATCTGGCGGGCTTCTTCCGGTGTTTTGACCGCGTGAAACTGATAAAGGTCGAAGTGATCCGTCTTGGCGCGTTTCAACGAAGTCTCGAGCTGATCGCGCGCGCCCTGGGCATCGCGCTTTTCGGCCTTGCACGCGAGAAAAGAGTTCTTGCGGTGGGGCTGCAGTGCGATGCCCAGCTTTTCCTCTGCTTCCCCGTCGCCGTACGAAGGCGCGACATCGAAATAATTCACGCCGCGCGCGACAGCCTTGGAAACGATATCGTTGGCCTTGTTCTGTTCCTGGCCAAGCATGATGATTCCGCCGAACCCGATTACAGACAACTCCACGCCGTCTTTGAATGGGCGTTTCGGTAGCTGCTTAGCTTGGCCAACTAGAGATTCGGCAGCTAAACCAGCCGCCGCGGTTTTTAAGAAATCACGACGATCCATATAACCGTGCTCCTCGTCCTAAGAGTAGCGCTAGCGGAAGTTGACTATAAAAAATGGTCTTCTCGTTGGGAGAAAGCGCGAGTCTGAAGTTCCACTGATCTTGGAAGGTCCGCTACAGGCTGGCATTTGGAGGGTTGAACGTTAAGGAAAGGACGTGATCGTCATCCAGTTCGGGGTGTATAGCGCAGTCGCGGTCTTTGGCTGCAAATGCAAGACAGTGCTTCGACCGCCCGGCGACCAGCGGGGGGAAGCGCCGCAGACAAAGTGCCTGGAAGCAGACGTACTCCTGATCTAGAGTCAATCCACATCATCCTCGTCTGATTTGCGATAGAATTCTACGCCGTTGCGCTCTTCCACAAAGGCCACGCGGTCGCCAATTTGAACGCGGTCGGCAGCCGTTTCAGCAGCAATCCGAACGGTCAGCCGCTTGCCTGGAGCTAGTTCGATGATCGCGATCTGATAGGGCGCTTCAGCCGCGTATTGCTGCGGAGGTGCGTGTACGACGGTTTCGGTATAGACTATTCCAGGTCCCATTTAGTCAGTTCCCAGAATAGTAACTACGCAGGTTGCGCCAGAACCGCCCAAATTCTGTGCGAGCCCGATGTCGTGGTGCTCGACCTGGCTTTCGCTGGCCTCGCCGCGCATCTGCTGTACCAGGTCGCAGATTTGCCCAACACCGGTTGCGCCAACCGGGTGGCCTTTAGATTTGAGTCCGCCGCTCGCGTTGATGGGAAGGCAACCGGTAAGCGCGGTCTGGCCGGATTGGGCAAAAGGTCCGCCATTACCTTTAGGCACGAATCCGAGATCTTCCGAAGCGACGATTTCGGCGATGGTAAAGCAATCGTGTACTTCGGCTAATTCGATATCATGCGGGCCGATGCCCGCCTGCTCGTATGCGCTTTCGGCGGCCGACCGGACCGCCTCGAAAATAGTGATGTCGTCTTTGGCGTCCAGCGCTACCACGTCCGAGGTCTGCGCGACGGCCCGAATGCGAATCGACCGGTCCTGCGCATTGTCCCAGGGCACCAGCACTAACGCCGCCGCGCCGTCGCTAATTAGTGAGCAGTCGTAAACGGTAAGCGGTTCCGCGACCGGTTTACCGGCAAGTGCCTGCTCTAACGTGATTACCTTCCGCATATGCGCCAGCGGATTCTTGGCGCCGTTAGCGTGATTTTTTACCGCGACTGCCGCTAGTTGTTCCCGCGTGGTGCCATATTGCTGCATATGGCGGCGCGCGATCATAGCGAACAGGGCAGGGAAGGTTGCGCCCGCCAGCCCTTCGCCCGCCATGTCGCCTGCACCTGCCAGGATTTCGGTAACCCGGGGGGTGGGTTGATTCGTCATTTTTTCCACTCCGGCCACCAGAACGCAATCGTATATACCGGCGGAGACACTTTGCCAAGCATGAAAAAAAGCGGAGCCGCCGGATGCGCAAGCGGCCTCGAACCGCGTCGCAGGAATGCCGCGGAGCCCGGCCTGAGCGGCAATGTAGGGAGCTAGATGATTTTGGCCGACGAAAGAAGGACCGGCAAAATTACCGAGATAGAACGCTTGTATGCGGCTGGGCTCCAGCCTTGCATCGGTCAGCGCGTGAGCAATCGCGACCTCCGCAAGCGAGCGGAGGTCGCGGTCTGGAAAAGCGCCGAAGGCAGTCTTGCCGATGCCCGCTATACCGACGGATCTCATATAGAATTAAGGTTACTTCCCATGAATTGCCGGTCCTGCACGTTTGGCGGCGCGCGACGTCTCCTCTTTAGAGAGGCATCGGCCGGAAGGCGGTTTCCAGAAATCGGATGGAACAGTTTGAGAGTGGACGCGGCTGGTTACCGTCGGCGGAGGCAGGGCTGCGACTGTCTGCTGCAGGTGCTGCGGTGAGCGAGCGTCCCGTGCATCTTTCAGAATCTCGACTGGAGTCGGAAAGCGATCTCCAGACGCGGTTCGTGCAGCAGAATATCCGCCGCATTTTCTTGCTTATCTATCGCATGGTGGGCAATGTAGACGATGCGCAAGACTTGACGCAGGAAACCTTTATCAAGGCTTTGCAGCGCCAGAAGCAACTGCGGGATCTCGAGAAGGCGGCTGGGTGGCTGTCCCGGATCGCCGCCAATACAGCCATCGATTTCATGCGCCGCAACAAGCGCTTTTCCGCGGCCGAGGTGGGCGAACTGCTGGATACGCGCATGTCCACCCATGAGAGCCCCGAGCAGCTGATTCTGCGGGGAGAACGCAAGCTTCAGCTCGACGGCGGCCTGGCGGTGTTGACAGCGCGCGAACGTACTGCTTTGCTGCTGCGCGATGTGGAGGAGCTCCCTGCCGAGCAGGTGGCCGCGCATATGAATTGCTCCACTGCGACAGTCCGGTCGCATATCGCCAACGCCCGGATTAAATTCAAGCGGTACCTGGACGAGAGGAAGCGGTTGTGAAGACGGGCGTCACTAAGAGCAATCATCCGGCTGTCTCGCAGCTCGCGCAGTTTGCAGGTTCAGACTTGCCGTGGATGCAGACAGCCGCCGTACGACGCCACCTGCGGAGTTGTGAAGGCTGCGGGGATTACGTCTTCCGTATTCGTGCAGCTCAGACAGAATTGAGGCGCGAAGCCGGTTCGCAGACATTGACCGGCTTTGAAGCCATTGCAGATCTTCCGCGTCTGGAGCAGGAAATGTTAGGCAACATCTCCGTGGGCCTGGCGGCGGCGCGTTGTGTCGACGAAGATGGGCGACCACGCCCGTGGCGCAGAGTTGCGCTGGTTGCAGCGGCCCTGGGCGCGCTTTTCATTTTGGGATGGTGGACGCATATTCCGGCTGAGCAGACCCGGCAATTGATGAGTACGCTGCAAAGATGGGCTAGAGGCGAGATGTCGCCGCAGCCGCTGGGAACCGTGATGCGTTCGTCGCCTGACGGAATCTTCGTACGCTCGCAGGGGTTGACCTTAACCATGCGCCATCCGCGGTCGGCTGTTGTCTCCATGGCTGGAGTCGGGACGATGCGGGCCAGCTTTGTAGACGAAGACTCGGGACAAGTGACCATCTCCAGCGTGTATGGGCAATAGCTTGTTTCGGCGAAGCCGGATTGGGAATCGCTGGCGCATGATGGAGCGGGTACTCTGGATTGCTTTCGTTTTGGTGCTGCTGCCCGGGGCGCGCGCCGAAGACGGCAAATGGCTCGACGTCGATTTTCCGCGCGACTCTCCGGTGCTTCCTGTCTCGTTCAGCTTGCGGCCGACTACCGCGCGAGTCGTAGGATCGTCCATCGCCCTGAATCTGCATGCATCGCTGCTGCTGCGCAACACAGGCACTAAGAGTATTTCGGGGCTGACGCTTCGGGTTGATGCGCAAGATCTGACTCCCGCGGGCCGCGGTTCTGTTACCGTGCCGAGCGTCGAAGCCAAGCCGGGAGAGACTTTCCCGGTACGGATCGATCTCGAGTTGAAGCGGCCTTTTTCGTTCGGGCAGGGCGACGGCGCAATGGTCAGAGTGTCGCTCGATTGCGCCCTCTTTGCAGACTTAACTTCTTACGGGCCGGATGATCTGAACTCCCGCCGCTCCCTGCTGGTGTATGAAATGCAGGCGCGGCGCGACCGTCAATATCTCGCAAAATTGCTCCGCTCGGGGCGGGTGGCTGAAATTCGCGAAGAGCTCAATTTCGGCTTGCAGGATATGTACCCCGCGAGACTCGCGCTGGAGTTGCTGCGAGCGCCGTCGAGTAGCGCGAACGAGCAGCCGGTGGCGGTGCGGACAATGCCATTTCCGAATTCTCCGATTCAGGCTTTGAACGGGTTGGCGCAGTTGGCGGGCAACGAAGTACGGGATCCTCGGATTGAGATCAAAAACCGATCCGCAAAGCCGGTACGAAGCTTGGAAGTGGGATGGATCGTGCGGGACGATCGGGGCCGCGCCTTCATGGCCGGTTTACTGCCATCGGAAGTTGAGTTGGCGCCGGTTCAGACAGCCACCACCTCCTCTGCTGGAGTGTTGCGATTCTCGCGAAGCTCCGGGCAGAAGCTAGATGTTGCCTCGCTGATGGCGTTCGTGAGCGACGTGGAATTTGCCGATGGGAAACTCTGGATACCGAGCCGGAGCGACATCCAAGAAGCCACTGCGGACCCCATGCTCCGCCAAGTGCTAGCGAATTCGCCGGAACAGCAGCGACTGGCGCAAGTCTACCGGCGGCGCGGCATTTCCGGGTTGGCGGAAGAGCTGAAAAAAGGCAATTGATTCGTGTAAACTGAGGAACATCGGGGCGTGGCTCAGCCTGGTAGAGCGCCTGGTTCGGGACCAGGAGGCCGGAGGTTCGAATCCTCTCGCCCCGACCAATCAAATTAGGTAATTTACACGATTTCGTAAGTAGGCGTGCGTCTTGTGCACGGACGATCTGCTGGGTTAGAACCAGGAGATTAAATCTGATCCAGCATAGAAGTAGAGCTGTTTCAATGGTTTACGATATCGAATGTTTTTGCTTTCGCGAGGTGAAACTGGGCATAGTCGCCCTGCCATCCTGGTTTCCCGCCAATCTCGTCAAGCCGGTCAATACAGCGTCACAAGGGCCCTAACGGTTAGGATCTGCCCGAGCAATCTCTGCTGGCGTCGACTTCGCCGATCCCATGGCCCCTTTAAGTGGGAACTGAACTTCACGCGCGCACACTTCACGCGCGCACTAAGATAGAAGTCGCCTGCAAAAACTCTCGATGTGTTTCGAGCGTAATATTGCGACGGCTTCGCTCGGACCGATTTCGCGAAAATAGACCATAATCGGCACTCGTGCTTCTCACCATCACAAACCGCGGAACGCATTCGACTGACCTGGGATTTCTGCTTCATAAGAATCCGGCGAATGTCCATTTCGCCGAACTCCCGTTTGGTCGCGTGCAAGTATTTTATTCTGCCGCCACTGACGCAGTGTGCAGCGCGTGTCTGCTATTAGAGATCAATCCGGTGGATCTGGTACGCGGCTCCCAGCGACCTGAAGATTATGTGAATGACAGGCCCTACGTTTCGTCTTCGTACATGACTGTGGCGATTGGGCGCGTATTCGGAACAGCGCTCGCCGGCAACTGCCAGAAACGGCCCGATCTCGTTCCGATGAAGCTTTCGCTGGCGGCCGAAGTTGCGGTGATTCGAGCGCGCGGTGGAAGCGAAATCCTGCGGAAGTTATTTGAGCCACTAGGCTACACAGTGGAAGCCAAGCAGTTAACTCTTGACGACAGATTTCCTGAATGGGGTGAAAGCAGTTACTACCGCTTCTCGGTGGCGGGCAAATCTACCGTGCATGACCTTCTGTCCCATATCTACGTGCTCCTGCCTGTTCTCGATGATCAGAAGCACTACTACGTCGGCGACGAAGAGGTTGATAAGTTGCTTCGCCACGGAGAAGGCTGGTTAGGAAAACACCCGGAACGTCAACTCATCGTGAGCAGGTATCTGAAGCGCCGGTCGTCGCTCACGGATCAGGCGTTTGCTCGCCTTCTCGATGACGAAAACCCAGAAGTGAAAGCTGCGGAGTCGAGGTCGGAGAAAGCTGCGCATGCAGAGAAGGACCTCGAGCGCCCGCTTACGTTGCACACGCAGCGCCTGAGCCTGGTGGCGGTTCGGTTGAGAGAACTGAACGTCAAGAGCGTCGTCGATCTAGGCTGCGGCGAGGGCAAATTGCTTCGGCGCTTGCTGGCGGATCGCGCCTTTGAGCGCATTCTCGGCATGGACGTCAGCCATCGCTCGTTGGAAATCGCGTCCGCAAGACTGAAACTCGATCGGATGCCGGAGCGGCAGCGAAAACGAGTCGATCTGATTCAAGGCTCACTGCTTTATCGGGACAGACGTTTGGAGGACTTCGATGGGGCAGCGCTTGTAGAGGTGATCGAGCATCTCGATCCAGCCCGCCTCGTCGCCATGGAGCGGGTGCTCTTCGAATTTGCACGGCCACGTCACGTAGCGATTACCACGCCGAATCGCGAGTACAACGCATTGTTCCCAACGCTTGCATCAGGCGCGATGCGGCACGGCGATCACCGCTTCGAATGGACTAGACTCGAGTTCTCTAGCTGGGCCGAAAGGACAGGCCATCGCTTCGGCTATAGCTTCGAAGTTGAGCCGATCGGTCCCGTGGACGAGACTCACGGAGCACCGTCGCAATTGGTAATTTTCTCTCTTGCCGAAAAGCCGGTCCGGCAATGAAAACCATCGACATCCCGGAACTCGCGCTAGTTTCTCTGATCGGCGCTTCGGGCTCAGGAAAATCCACGTTTGCCAAGCAGCACTTCCTCCACACGGAAATCCTTTCCTCCGACTTCTTCCGAGGTCTTGTGAGCGACGACGAAAACGATCAGGCGGCTACGCCGGACGCATTCGATGCGCTTTACTATCTTCTTGGCAAGAGACTCGCGAGGGGAAAGCTTACCGTCTTGGATGCGACGAACGTGCGTCCGGAAGATCGGAAACGTCTGGTGGAATATGCACGGAAGTACCACTGTTTTGCTGTCGCGATTGTCATTGACTTGCCGGAACGGGTCTGCCTGGAGCGCAATAAGCATCGGGTTGACAGAGTCTTTGGCCCTCACGTTGTGCGCCGCCAAGTCGCAGAACTAAAGCGCGGCCTGCGCGGGCTGGAACGGGAAGGCTTCCGCTACGTTCACATCCTGAATGGAACTGACGACGTCGAGGTGCGGCGTGTGCCGCTCTGGAATAACAAGAAAGACGAGCATGGTCCGTTCGATATCTTTGGCGACATTCATGGATGCGCGGATGAACTGCGTGCTTTGCTGAAGAAGATGGGATGGGAACCGTACAGTCTAGAGCAGCCTGAAGATCCGTGGGGCGCCGAATCATGGCAGCATCCATCTGGGCGGAAGGCCGTCTTCCTGGGAGATCTTGTAGACCGCGGTCCACAGGTCCTGGATAGCGTCCGCATTGTGCGCAACATGGTCAAGACTGGCAATGCTGAATGCGTTGCGGGAAACCATGACGTTAAGCTGCTGCGCTGGCTCCGGGGGAAACAAGTGCAGGTGAAACATGGTCTTGATCGATCCATCGCGGAAGTTGAAGGATTGACCGCCGAAGATCGCGGCAAGATCGCGTCCTTTCTCGATGGACTGGTCAGCCACTATGTTCTGGACGAAGGGCGGCTGGTCGTAGCCCACGCCGGCCTCCGCGAGCAGATGCATGGCCGTGGAGCCGCTGCCGTTCGCGAGTTTTGCCTCTATGGAGAGACAACAGGAGAAACCGACGAATTCGGATTGCCCATTCGCTACAACTGGGCATCGGAGTATCGGGGGAAAGCCACGGTCGTTTACGGGCACACGCCAGTTCCCGAAGCCGAATGGCTGAACAACACCATCAACATCGATACCGGTGCAGTGTTCGGTGGCAAGCTAACCGCGATGCGCTATCCAGAGCGGGAGTTTATCTCGGTTCCGGCAACTCGCGAGTATTCCGTTCCGGTCAGGCCTATCATCGCGGCAGGCCCAGAAGCGCGTACCAGCCAGCAGGTGCTCGATGATGTACTCGATCTGGAAGATGTGACGGGCAAGCGAATCGTTGAAACCCGCCTTCATCGCACGATCACGATCCGCGAGGAGAACTCGATTGCGGCTCTGGAAGTGATGAGCCGGTTTGCAACCGATCCGCACTGGATCATTTACTTGCCGCCGACCATGTCACCCAGTGAGACTTCGTCGCGGACTGATTATTTGGAGTACCCGACCGAGACATTCGACTACTTTCGTAGAAACGGTGTCGCCAAAGTGATTTGCGAAGAGAAGCATATGGGATCGCGCGCCGTGGTGGTTGTCTGCAGGGATGTGAAGACAGCGCGGGAACGATTTGGATCGATTGACGGCCGCTCGGGCGTTTGCTACACCCGGACGGGAAGACCATTCTTTCCAGATCCCGCGGAGGAAGCGGGCTTTATTGAACGTGTTCAAGCGGCTATCGGGAAGTCCGGCTTTTGGGAAGAGTTCAAGTCGGACTGGTTCTGCCTCGACTGCGAGCTGATGCCATGGTCCGCCAAGGCGCGCGAACTCATTCAGCGACAGTACGCGTCCGTGGCTGCGGCTGGCGAGAGTTCGCTAAGCGCGGTGTTACAAGCGCTTGGGGATGTTCCCGCGGTGAGCGACTTAGTCCCGCGATACAAGCAGCGGTTGCAGCGTTTACAGAAATACCGCGAAGCCTATCGCCGTTACTGCTGGCCCGTGAATTCCCTCGCGGACTATCGGCTTGCGCCTTTTCATCTGCTGGCATCCGAAGGTGCAGTCCATGCAGATAAAAACAATCGATGGCACATGGAAACTTTGCATCGGCTCGCGGTTGTCGATCCGAACTTCATCCTGGCAACGCCGTTCCTTGAGATTGAGGTCGGCAGCGAAGCCGCAGTGCAAACAGCCTCTCAATGGTGGGAGACGTGCACCGGCAAAGGCGGAGAAGGCATGGTGGTCAAACCGCTGGATTTCGTCGTAAGAGGCCCAAAGGGAATAGTGCAACCGGCCCTGAAATGCAGGGGACGCGAGTATCTGCGCATCATTTATGGGCCGGAATATACAGCCGACGATCAGCTGCCGAAGCTGCGACAGCGCGGACTTTCAGGCAAACGCAGCCTGGCCAACCGGGAGTTCGCTCTCGGAATTGAGGCACTCGAGCGCTTCGTTGCGCGTGAACCGCTGCGACGGGTGCATGAATGCGTGTTCGGAGTACTTGCGCTTGAAAGCGAGCCGGTTGATCCGAGGCTGTGAAAGTTTAGATGAATTAACGCTTTACGAATAAACTCGGATCAAGAACGCTTCCGGTTCCGAAGGAGCACTCGTCCTCGACACTCTGTGTCCCGATGCCGGAGCCACGAGCTAGTTGGCCATCAGGCCGGAATACGAGGGACGAAGAAAGACCAATCTAGACGGCTGGATCCGTCGGCTTTCTGTACTTACGCTGCACGAACTTACCGCAATCAATCCTGCTCACTGGGCCGGGTTGACACCGGTCGATGGCAGAGACAATTTCAGGAACGTGCGGTTCTAAAGTCCTCCAATGGTTCGTCGATTGAACGAGGACTGCAAAGGATCGCTCCATCAAATTCTGTTCATTTTCCATCCGCTTGTCGTTCGTCAGGAACGCATCAAATGAAGTTTGTGCGATCAAGTCGAGCAGACGACCGTTCTTAACGCCGAGCCAACCCTGCGATTTTATAGTCGCTATTTGGTGACGAGGAATTCTGGAGGACAGTTGGCGCGGCACCCCCTCATCAAACAGCACTTTCAAAGCTGCAATTGGTGTTCGTGAACGTCGCGGTACGCCAGCACGGTTCGGATTGCCTCAGCGCCTCCGGGCGTGTCCGGAAAGCTCTCCAGAGTCGAAGCAATTGCCTGGTCCAAGCTCTGCCCTTGAAGCTCCATGTAAGCATCCACATTGTCCGTGATCGTCTCTACCGGCAGACGTGTTCCCTTGAACACAGGCTCACCGTGAACAATTTCAGGGTCACTCGAAATGAGCGGACAATCCAGCCAATCTTGCGTCTCCATATCTCCGATTGTAGCCGTTCCCGTGCGCCTCACAGTAGGTATGGCTGCTATCTCCTTTTGATGAAGGAGACCGATGTCAAGTACCCTTCAAGGTGCCGACTTGGACCGAACAAGCCTAAGACTGGCAATGGAGAATACGCCGCGAACTTGAAAATGCTTTCGTTACAGATCGCCTACCGGAAGGATAGCTCGTTTTCGCTTCGTCCCGAATGGCTGCGGGTTTCCTCACCGCCTCCCGGTGTATCCCGGAAGATTTCCAGAGTCGCGGAACCTTGCATGGCGATTCGGAACCGTTCGCGCGGGTGTTGAATGTTCGGAATTCAATTCGCCAACTCCCTTGAATATTGGAGCACCGATGTCGAGTACCGTTGAAGAGTCCGATTTTGTGAACCCGGGCAAGCCTGAGAAATATCTGTCTTCGGGGCGGCCTTCGGTAATGACTATGTCCAATACTATGCCTACCCCGTGCATAGAAGCATTGCTCTCCATTACTACCTGCACTGGAGGACGGCGATGTAAACCATAGAAAAGTAAGCAGAAGCAGCATTCCTGAGCAACCGATAGCGCCCCGACCGTTTGATCCCACTCAGATCAAAACCTTTAGTCTCGTCCGAGTCTTTCCCGTTCAAAGGGCCTTTCTCCTTACTATGGTCGAAACTACTGCTACCCCAAGCTTTGTGCGCTCGCTCCATGGCAGAACGCGCAATATCCTTTTGGGGGTGGAGTATCGCTCTCTGTTGGAAAAGTCGCTGTGCCCGCTTAAATGCGCGAGAGTGTACGGATCAACATAGGAGGCCATTGCGTAAGGCAGATTTGGCCCCGTCCCCCTCATCGACTACAGATTATGGAATGGGATAAGACAACTTGCGGCGACGAAGGCCATGGCAGATTCGATAAACGAGTCGCACCGACTTGCGGAAGGCACGCTGCATCCCGACAATGGATTGACCAACGAGGTGTAGTTCCATCACAAGATCGGAATCTTCAAACAACGCCTGGAAGAAGCAGGACTACGTCTGGCGCAGCTTCTGAACGATTGTATGGCCCCTGGAAGCTGGGCAGCGGAGCTGAGCCAGAGTTGAGCTTGTTGTGAACAAATCCACCGCCGGACGGTTTGCGTCGGTGGTGTTCGCTATAAATATGGCGGCCAACCTGCCGTCGCAAGCCGCGGTCAGCAGGTAGGCCTAGTGAGAGCCGGCCGGCGCAAAAACCAAAACTCTAAAGGTGTCCGGAAGGATCGAAGGACGCGGATGCGGATGGTCTGCAGTAGCTTCCGGCGCGGAACCGAATTCAGCGGTAGAGAGATAAATCTTGTGAGTTTTCGGGTCAAGAGTCATGGTCCGAGCTCCCTTGGCGGTGGGGACAGTCGCCGCAACCGAGTAAGCATCCTTGCCGTCTTGTTTCACAATGGTGAGCGTGCCCTCTTGTCCGTTTGACGAGAAGGCGAGGTCTTTGCCCGGATCGAAGGCGGCCGCATCTGGGCCTTCGCCGATCGCCGGTGTGGCGACCACCTTGCCGGAATCCGCGTCCACGACAGCCATTAACTTGTTCTCGCAAACCGCGAACAAGCGCCGGTTAGCCTGATCCATGGCAAGTCCTGAAGGGGATTCGCAAGGTGCGACGGACCAATGCGCTTTGACCTTCAGGGCCTTGGAATCGAGCTTGACAATCTCACCCTTATCTTCGATGTTGTCATAAATACTGCCCTTGCCGTCACTCACCGGAAACTCCGGCTTGCCGCCGAGAGCGATGGTGGCTTTCACGCTTCCGGTGGCGGCATCGATAGCAGTTGCATTCTGGCTATGGCCATTAAAGGCGAAGACGCATTTGGAAGCGGAATCGTAGACAATGCCGTCGGGGTTGGCGCCGGTCTTCACCTTCTTCTGAACAGCAAGTGTTTTCAGATCAAAGAAGACAACCTCGTCGCTGCCGCCATCACTGATGAAGCCGGTATGCAGATCATTAGCAAAGGCGATGCCATGTACACGCTTCATGCCCGATATCTTTCCCAAGACTTTTCCGGACGAGTCGTCGAGGACCTCAACATCGCCGCTATGTGAGACGAACAAGCGGTGAGACGGAGCGTCCAATGCTAGGTAGTCCCAACCGCCCTTGCCTCCTACTGGAAACGAACCAGCCGGCACATATGTCTGCGCCGCAATGGGCAGCGTGGCAAACGCGCCGGCGAACAGGATAGCTTTCACTTTCAACAGGTACATCATTTTCGGTGTTTAAATGTCTTTCGGCTCCCAATCGTAGTGCGCCAATCTGAAGATTTACTGAAGATCAGCCGGTCTTCGTAATTTTCCTGATCGTCTTTGGCTGAGAAATGCAGCAGATTTACCAGATCGTATTCGAACGATAACAGCCAATTCATTCTGGGAGCGTACTCTCCAAACGAGGTTGTATGCCACTTACGTTACCTTCCCGTGTTGCCGTGCTGAGCGTGCTGTTCGGGGCGGTACTTTTCGGACAAACCGAGACTGCCAGCTTTTCAGGAACGATTCTGGATTCAGCCGGAGCCACGGTTCCAGGTGCGTCGATCAGGGCCGAGTCACTCGAGACAGCGCCGCCATCAGGGCATTACAAGGGGAGAGTGAAACAGTCCCGCTTTCAAACATTTATTAGGAGCGATGTCTAACTGCAAGGTTGGCAGAATTGCTGACGGAATGGCATTTCGATTCGTATGACAATTGGATCTATGTGACCGGTTTCGGCGGTGTAAGTTTTTATCACGACGGTGATCCCGATAAAAAGACGCTGCTGGAGCGGTTTGAAACGAACAGTGGAAAGACTTCTATCTTGCGATACGTCGAACCGCGAGTTTTACATCTCCCAAACCAAGACCGCGCTGGACCATGCGGCCTTGCAAGTTTACCCAGTCAACTAAATATGAAGACTATCTTTACCCTTGCCACCTGTTTGGCGCTGACGGGCTGTACGTCGCTGGCGCAAAATCACGCTGCCGATCTGCCGACCGCTAATCTTTTGAGCCAACCGGGTCCCACCTTTCAAGTTTCAGACAGCGACATGCACTCGCCGGCAACATTCATCGCTTATGGCGACATGCGCTTCACGGACCCGTCGAACACCACGTCGACCGATCCCCGCGTGCGTAAGTGGCTGGTAGACAAAATCGCGGCAGAGCACCCGGACGCGGTTTTGCTTAATGGCGACGTTCCGCTTAACGGCAATGACACGAATGACTACGCCGTGTACCACGCCGAAACCGGACCATGGCGCGACGCACGCCTGCACGTATATCCCGCGCTGGGAAACCACGAATTCCACGGGCCGAATCCGCAGCAGTGTCTTGAAAATTGGTGGAACGCGTTTCCGGAGATGCGCAACCGGCGCTGGTACTCGGCGCAGTTGGGCACGCGCCTTTATACGATCGCGGTCGATAGCGACACCTCGCTGCTTCCCGGCAGTGATCAGGGCCGCTGGTTGAGTCAACAGATTCAAGGGCTGCCGGCATCGATCGACTTCGTCGTGATAAGCATGCACCATCCCCCTTCAGCCGATATTCAGAAGCATATTGAAGTGAGCCACAATCCCCGGCCGAATGAGATTGCATTGCGCGACATGCTTTCCAAGCTGGCGCCGGCGACGCATGCTCGCTTTCTTGTCAGCGCCGGTCACATTCATAATTATGAGCGGCACAATATCGATGATGTGGTTTACCTGGTTTCCGGAGGCGGCGGCGCGCGACCCTACATGGTCGAGCGAACACCGGACGACCTCTATCAAAGCAAGCTCTTCCCCAATTACAATTACGTAAAGTTCACGCTGATGAATGATCGCCTGGATGCCGTAATGTACCGGATCGCTGATCCGAAGGCGGAAAAGCTCACGGTCGAAGCGAAAGATCACTTCGAACTGCGGGCGAAGAGCCGTTGAATTACGGCTGTTGACTCAACTGTCACGCATAAATAATCCAGTTGAAACGGCAGGCCAGTACCATAAAGTCCGATCGTTTCGAATCGAGGGTATATGCGCCAGCTTGGAATTGTCTTTTTTCTGGCTTCGAGCTTTTCGTTTGTGTTGTTCGGGCAGGACCGCGCTTCCATCGAAGGAACGGTGTTTGACGCCTCGCACCGATCGGTTCCGTCTGCCGCCGTGGAGTTGGTCTCGCCCTCCACTGCTCTCAAACGAGAAACATTGAGCTCAGCCAAGGGGGTGTATCGCTTCGATTCTCTGCCGGTTGGCTCCTACCAGGTGACTATTAAGAAGCCGGGCTTCCGGACGTCGATCCTCTCAAATATCAATCTGAACTACGGGCAAGTGAGAACGGTGGATGCCGATCTGGCGTTAGGGACCACCTCGAGCGTGGTTCAGGTAACGGCCGAAAACGATGCGCTCAACCGCTCGAACGCGGAGATCGCCGGCGTGATTGAGGCTCCCCAAATTCGTGAGATTCCTCTGAATGGCAGGAACTGGGCAACGTTGATGACGCTGGCGCCGGGTGCCGTGAACACGGGCAATGGCGGACAGCGCAGCATCCGGTTCAACGGCCACTCGCTGGATGACAGCAACTTCACCTTCGACGGCATTGACACAAGCGGAGTGCAGGAGCAAACGCAGAAGGCCGACACACGGTTGAATATTTCGACGGATTCGATTGACGAGTTCCGCGTGGCCTCGGCGGTGTATACGGCTGAATCGGGAGCCGCAGGCGGGGCGCAGATCAACGTCGTATCGAAATCCGGAAACAACGACTTTCACGGCACTGCTTATGAATTTCTGCGCAATGACAAAGTGGACGCGCGGTCGCCCTTTGATGGTTCCACGATCCCGCCTTTCCGCCTCAACCAGTTTGGCGGCGGGTTGGGTGGACCGATTATCAAAGACAAGGCGTTCTTCTTTGTCAACTACGAAGGGCTGCGGCAGAGCCTGGGACAAACACTCATCGGATTCGTGCCGAACGCCGCTTTTCGCAATCAGGTTCTCGCCGCTTCCCCCGTATTGGCGCCGCTGGTGAACGCGTATCCGGCCGGACAGACGCCGGTAGACGGCATCACCGACCAGATCGCCTTTCAGGGCAAGAATACCGTTCAGGAAGACACTGGCTTGTTTCGCATCGACTACCGCTTGAGCGACACCTCCACTGCGTACGTCCGGTACAACATCGATAAAGCCTTCATAGATAGTCCTCAGGACGCCCTCGGCACGCGTAACGTGATTCCGCACACGCCGCAAAACCTAGTGCTGGAGTTTCAGCACATATTCTCACCAACCCTGATCAATGAGAGTAAATTTGGGCTGAACCGGGCTAATTATCGCAATTTCAATTACGGCACTTCGCCGATCAGCGTGGATACCAGCGGACTGTTCGACATGATTAGCGACAATACTCTCGACGAAGAAGTAGGTACGACATTTTCCTACATAGACACGCTATCGAAAGTGATAGGGCGTCATAATCTGAAGTTCGGCGTTGACATCCGGCGCATCCGGTTGAACAACTCCGGGAACGCCATTCGAGATTCGACGGTTGTGTACGCCTCCCCTGAGAACTTCATCAGTAATCAGGCCGATGAAATTGACGTGCTGGAAGGCGAGGCCATCCGCGGCAACCGCCGGACCTTCTACAGCGGCTTTACCCAAGACGACTTCAAAGTCACTCCAACGTTCACGATAAACCTTGGACTGCGCTATGAGTTCTACTCGGTGGCGCATGAGATCCTCGATCGCGCCGCAGTGGTTGATATACAGGGCTGCGGCGGCTTTTGCCCCAAGGGAACGCCGTTTTACAATCCAAACTACCGCGACTTCGGACCACGCGTGGGAGCCGCCTGGTCGCCCGCGATTTTCCACGGCATGACTGTGTTTCGCACCGGCTTTGGAATTTACTATGGAGCGAACCAGAACGACGACTTCTCTGATCCGCTGGAGAGCAGCGTTCCCCGCTACAAGATTACCGCTTCAGATATACCGGCAATCGGTTATCCGATTACGCCTTTCATCAGTCCGGAGTTTGCGCTGTTTGCTCCTAAAGCGATCGACCGCTTTCGCAAAGACTTGTCCTATCAGAATTGGGATTTTTCGATCGAGCAGCAGCTTCCCCTGCAATTTCTGGCCAAAGCGTCTTACGTGGGCAGTGTGGGTCGTCACTTGTTCACGCGCCATCAGGTGAACCTGATCGATCCCGCAACGGGCGAACGGCCGCTGGCGGATTTCTCGCAATTTGGGCTGAAAGCGAACGACGGCAACAACACATTTAACGCGCTGCAGCTCTCGGCTGAGCGGCGCTTCCGGAATGGTTTTCTCTGGCAAACCCAATACATGTGGTCACACGCGATTACGGACGCGTCGATCGGGGCAGGCGAAAGTGTGGCCTACCAGAACCAGTCTTGCCGGCGCTGCGACCGCAGCAGCAGCCCCTACGATATCCGGCACACGACCACTACGAATGCTATCTATCAGCTGCCGGTAGGACCGGGACGGCGCTACTTGAGCTCGCCCGGCCTGCCGTCGGCCATTCTCGGCGGATGGGAATTGTCAGGTCTTGCGACTGCCAGCACCGGGCAGCCGGTGAACATCACAATCAATCGCCCGGCATCCGCTCTGCCCGATGGAAATCGCTCGGCGCAGCGACCGGACTTAGTACCAGGCGTGCCGATTTACGCTGCAAATAGAAGGATTGGTAATTGGTTTAACTCAGCGGCGTTTGCGACGCCCGCGCCGGGAACGTGGGGCAATCTGGGAAGGTATGCGGCGCGCGGTCCGGGATACTATGAGATCGACACGGCGCTGCAAAAACAATTTTCCCTCACCGAAAGGTTCGCGCTCCGCTTTCGCACAGAAGCTTTCAATCTGTTCAATCATCCGATATACGACGTGCCTGCCTCGAACCTTTCGGCCGGCAGCTTCGGCCAGATCACATCGGTATTGAACACGGGCGCGGTAGGTACGGGAACACCGCGGCGTATTCAATTCAGTTTGCGGCTGGTCTTTTAGAGTAGCCGGGTTCAGAACCCAGCTGCAAAGTTTATCCATAGAGGACTTGCGGCAGAGCGAGAAACTTGTTCGTTCCCTCGTCATCTTCCTATGGCGTAAAGAAACAGGTTGGCCGAACTGCGCGGAAAGAGAATTCATCCGTAGGCCAGTAGATGGCTCCAAAGTTCGCAGTATTCGTCCCATTTCCGGACAGTGATTTGCGATTTCGAACATCGTGTCAGGATAGATCCGCAAGCGAATCAATAGCTTACGGACGGGCATGCACGTGCAATGAAAAGCCCTGGAGAAAAACCAACATGTTCCGTGATTTGCGCTTTACCTTACGACAGATTTGGAAGAGTCCGGGGTTCTCGCTGGCGGTAGTCGTAACGCTGGCTTTGGGAGTCGGAGTCAACACGGCGGTCTTCAGCATGGTGAATGGATTCCTGCTGCGGCCGCTGCCCTACCGCGAACCGGGCCGAGTTGGAGCCCTGGTCGTCCACAAAGACGGCAACAACGCGCGCACCGGCAAGGCGGTTACCGAAGAAGACGACAGCTTCGATGCGCGCAATTGGCAGCAGATCAACGAGAGCGTAACGGCGCTGAACTTTGCTGCGTCGGGCGGCGATATGAGCAGCGGCGCAAATCTGAAGGCCAGCGCGGCGGCGGGTGGGGCGGTCCGCTACGTGAAGGCAAGCCGCGTGTCGGCTGGCTATCTGAACGTATTGGGCGTTCCGGTGTACCTGGGGCGCGGCTTCACGGAAGAGGAAGACCGCCCAGAAGGACCCACCGCGGCCGTGCTGAGCTATTCGCTCTGGAAGTCCACCTTCGGCGCAAACAGGGACATCATCGGCAAGCCGGTCGAATTACGCGGGGCTCCGTACACCGTCGTCGGTGTTCTCGCCCGGAATGCAGTTCTGCCGAATCAGCCGGATGTCTTGGTTCCGCTGCGCATTATGTCCCCGACTGGCGAATGCTCCGAAGGGCCGAACTGCGGCATCCTCGCACGCCTGAAACCCGGCATGACTTGGGAAGCGGCAGAAGCTCAATTGGCGCGGGTCCGGTTCTCCAGTTTTGCCAGGATCGAAGCGAAATCTCACGGACACGCCCGGCTCTACGCCCGGCCGGTAAAGCTTGAGTTCGCGGGAGATATGAGCGGCAGAGTCCAAGTTCTCATGCTCGCCGTCGGCTTTATCCTGCTGATCGCGTGCGCGAATCTGGCGGGACTGGCGTTGGTTCGCATCTCGCGCCGATCCCTCGAGATTGCAACGCGCTTGGCTTTGGGCGCGACCGGAGGCGCGGTCCTGCGGCAGTTGTGGTTGGAATGCGCTTTGCTTTCGCTGCTGGGCGGGGCCGCGGGTCTGGCTTTAGCGTCTCTCATCTTGACTGGCTTAAGCAATCTACTGCCGGAGCACATGATTCCTGTCGGAGGCTTCGGTATCGACCATCGCGTTATAGTCTTCACGTTCACGGCGGCGCTTGCTACCAGCATTTTGTTCGGCGCGCTCCCGGCGTTGCAGGCTCTACGGGTCGACCTGCGTTCGGCGATGTCTCACGGCGGCCGGACTCTATCGACGAGCTCGGGCCGGCTGCGTCAATGGATGATCGGCGCTCAAGTGGCCCTGACGTTTGTACTGCTGGTAGGAGCCGGGCTGCTGGTTCGAACCCTTGTGCATTTAGAGAGTGTCTCGCCGGGATTCGATGGCCGCGGCGTTTTGACTGCCAAGGCGTCTCTGGATAGCGTCCGCTATCACCAAGCCGGAGCGTTTCGCGATCTAATGCAAAAGAGCGTCGGCGAACTGCGGCAGATTCCTGGAGTGGAAGACGCGGCAGTCGGTCTGAGCGTGCCTTTTGAGCGTGGACTGAACATCGGTCTCGAGGCGATGGACGGACCGCACGCTGGCGGCGGCTTTGGTTCCAGCATGGCTTATGTAACGCCGGGCTATTTCTCTACTCTTCGCATTCCAAAGCTGGCCGGCCGGACGTTCACCGACGCTGACTCGCCCGATTCGCAGCCTGTCGCGATACTAAATCCTGCGTTCGGCCGGAAATTCTTCAACGACCCGCGGCCAATCGGCCACCACTTTAAGACGGGCGATATTACTTTGACGATCGTCGGAGTAGTTGCGAACATTGCCAAGAGCCCAGGTATCGAGCCGGACGCGCCTCTTTCGACGGAGCCAGTCTTCTACATTCCAGTAGCCCAGACGCCACAAAGCATGGCAAATGTTGCTCATATCTGGTTTCAACCTTCGTGGCTCGTCCGCGCGTCGCACCCGGTATCCGGTCTAACCGGAGCCATGGAGAAGGCAATCGCGAAAGCCGATCCCAATCTCCCCATCTCCGGGGTTTACTCCATGGATCAGATTCAGGCTCAACAGCTTCAAACGCAGCGCATCGAAGTGCTGCTGCTCACGACGCTGGCAGGGTTGGCTCTCGTCCTTTCGGCGCTCGGCATATACGCCACGGTCGCCAATCTGGTGGTGCAGAGAACGCGCGAAGTGGGAATCCGTATCGCCCTCGGTTCAACAACCGCCCAGGCCATGATTCACGTCGGCCGCTCGGGTCTGGTAGCAGCCGCTCTGGGCTTAGCCGCCGGAGTTGCTCTCTCCCTTGTGGCCACCCGGGCACTGGCGAGCGAGATCTACGGAGTAAGCCAATACGATCCCGCTACCCTAATATGTGTAGCACTCCTGCTGGGCGCCATAGCGGTAGCAGCAAGCCTGCTGCCTACGCTGCGCCTCCGCCGCATTTCGCTGGCCGAGACGCTGATGACGGAGTGACCGGACCGCTAAAGCAGTTCGTTAAGCAGACCGCGCCGAACAAGGAACCGGTGACAAATACGTGCGAATGACTGGAGCACGATTACCTCCCCAAAAGACTTATTCCTGCACTTATAGAGTAGGTAAATCTTGGGTAGGCTCTCTTTATAACTGGGAAAAAGTACCAGGCTGCCTAAAACGAGAAACGTAGCTGCAGATCGAGTCTGCGCTGGTTGCTGGCGCTCGCTTCCGCCCCGAATCCGCCTGTGATGTTCGTTGGCTGGAAGAAATAGGGCGAAGTGAGGGAACCATTGAAAGTGTTTGGGTTCTCATGATTGATGATGTTGCGCGCGATGATCGAGGCAGTAACGTTATAGCGGTGCCTGGTCGATTCGTTCCCGAACCCCCGTCCCCCGCCACGCCGACCGCCACCGCCTCCCGCCCTGGCGCCACCCGAAGGTCCAGCAAACTTCGTCGTGCCGAAGCCCCAGGTCTTGCTGACCCGGAGATTAAATCCAACGTAGCCGGCTCCTGTGCCGAAGTTCCGAGGAATGATCAGATCGCCGACATCCGGGATCCGGTTGTATGAGTCACGGTTTCCTAGATCAGCAAGGCCGGGGAGCAGGGCCGGACGTGCTGTCGGAGCAGCAAGGCCCTGCAGGTATAAATCGGTACCGGTGGTGATATTGAAGGGCTGGCCGCTGTGGGCGACTAGAAATGGGGAAAAGCGCAAACCCAAAGGAGCCGTAGCCGAGCCCCCGATGAAGAGAGTGTGCTGCAGATTGAGAGCAGATTGTCCCCACTCGGACTTGTAGTTATACGGATTGGAAGGAATGGACGACAGGCCGTCAGTGTCGCTGTTTGCATTTGTATAAGAATAGCGGCTAAACAGTGTGAGCCACTTGCCTACCTGACTATTGACACCCACCTGCACGCGGGTCTGCTTGTAGATGCCGTCGGATTGGTAATTGTAGATATCGCCTACGTTGCCAAAGGGCCGCAGAGGCGTATTCAGCCCGGTATTGTCCGCGCCGGGCGGCAACAGTCCGAAGGTGACTAACGGAGCATTGATGTCCGCCGTCCGCAACTGGTGCACGCCGCGCGTATTAGAGAAGCTAACGTTCAGCGTCGTGCGATTGAAAAGCTGACGCTCCAGAGTCAAGGCCGTCTGCATCAGCCGCGGCGCTTGCAGCGTATTGTCGAGCTGGTAGCGCTGGCTAGACGACGCCACCTGGGTCAGAGCGGAGATCGGTATCGGCGTATCGAAGCTGGCGGTATAGGCCGTCGGAAGGCTCACCTGATAGCTCTGCTGCTGGCTGGCGCTATAGCGGTAAACGGTCTCGACGTTTGTAGCGGAGAAGCGATCGTAGAAGAGTCCCCAACCGGCGCGGATCACCGTTTTGGGGCGGCTGTTCCCGCCGCGATTATCAGGCGACCAGGCGACCGCGAACCGGGGAGCCCAACTGCTTTTCGAAGGAAGGTTGGTCTGCGATTCCCAGCGAAGCCCCATGCTGACGGTCAGATTGGGGCGCACTTTCCAATCGTCTTGGAAAAAGGGACCAAAGTCCATCTGATAGAAGCCGATGTATGGGTTGCCGGTGCTTACCAAGTATTTGGAAGGACCGCCGAAGTTGTTCTGCTTGATGAAATCCGGGCTGCGTCCAGCCTGCAGCAGGCGTTCGGTCACCAGATATTGCTGAATGGATGTCAGCGTCACTGGCGCTCCGGTAGTAGGGTCGTTGAAGTCTCCGCCCAGGAACTGATAGGCGCCGTTGTAGCCTTTAGGGCTGGAATCGTCGAGCACCGAGGTCCGGATCCGGATGCCGAACTTCATCGTATGATTGCCTTGCGTCAGCGAGGTGTAGTTCTGGAACTCGTAGCTGTTCTCCAGACTGTAAGCGCTGCTAAAGCCTGGAGCCGTAAAGCCGGAGCCGCCGGCATTGAAAGCTTGCCCAACCGAGAGCTTGGGGCCGGCGCTTTGGCTGTTCCAGTTGGATGCGTCGCGCTCGTATTGAAAGCGCGATTCGTTGATCGCCTTCGGGCTGAGAACCGCAGTTTCCACTACCTGAAATTCGTGGCCGGTCCTATCGAGTCCGTATCCGGTGCTGGCGTAGTTGATGCCGCCGACAGTAGTCTGCGGCAGATTAAAGCTCCCGATGCCGGTAACAACCCGGGCGTTCTCCATATAGGCATAGCGGAAGCTCAGCGTATTGTTGGCGTTGATCTGGTAATCGACTCGCGGGCTAACCGTGGTCCGGCGCTGCGGCGTCGGATAGAAGTTTGAAAACAACTTGCTGTAGGCTAATACGTCTGAAAAATCTGGCGTGGGGACGCTGGCGACAATGATGCCGTTGTCATCAATGTTGCGGCGTTCCACATCCACAAAGAAGCTGGCTTTCTTGCTGATCGGGCCGCTGACGTTGCCGCCGAAGTTCTGGGACCGGAAGGGTGGATTTACGTTCGCGTACGGATTGCGGGAGTTCCAGACGCCATCGCTGATGGAATAGAAGCCCTGTCCGTGGAATCTATCCGTGCCGGGCTTGGTAAAGATCTGAATCCGCCCGAAACCCACCTTGTCGAACTCCGCCGAAAAAGGATTGGAGTTGATGCGGATCTCGCGGATGGATTCCTTCGGTGGCAGGCGTCCTCCCGAGAAACCGTCGATGAAGATTTGGTTACCGCCGGGTCCCGCGCCCGGTCCAGCCAAAGCTTGCAGATCGGCTTGCAGATCGTCCGGGTCGTCTGGCAGCGCGTCGAGATCTTCCTGCCGCAGCACCAGCGCGGTGGCATTATTCGCAGGGTCCGTGCTCACGGCATTGACCCCGGTTTCGTTAACGTTTACTTCCTGCCGCTGCACCTGAATCATCATCGTCAGGTTGTCTGTAGCGGCGCGCCCCGGCTGCACGGTAACGGCGGAAATGCCTTCCTGCTGCAGCCCCTCATAGGTGGAGGAGACCATATAACTGCCCGGCGGGACATTGCGAAAGGTATAGCTGCCTTCCGCCGTTGATTCGACAGTCTGCACGGCGCCGTTCTTATTCGAGAGCGTGATCTTCGCCCCGGGAACGACTCCGCCAGTGCCGTCCTTGACAGTGCCGGTAATGGATCCGGCTGCGGTGCTGCGCGTGGCCTGACCGCCAAACGACAATGCGGCGGCAATCAGCGCCAAACAGAATACACGTAGAGTTCTTGAATTCATATAAAACGGGTAAGTGCTAAAAAAGAAACTCGAAATTATTGCGGAGGCGCGTCGCCACCACCACTAGCTGCGTCAGTTCCACCAGCCCCGCCGAGGCCGCCGCCCCAGTCGCCCAAAGATTGCGCCTGGCGCGGAGAGGCCGACTGGAAAATCGGCTCCACGCCGGCAATCACCGCGGTGGCTAAAAGGGTTTCCGCGTCGCCCTTCTCAGGCGCTCCGGAAACGATGACGGCGTCACCCGGTTTCAAATCGGAAAGCTCTATCGCCGGCAGCCGGCTCAGCATCTGCGACAGATCGCCGTTGGCGGCTCCCCGCACTCGACCGGGAGCGGCGTTGCTAGCCGGGCTTTCCGTATCGCTGGGGGCTGGTTGTTCTGCCGCGGATGGTGCTCCTGGAGCACCACTGGCAGGAGCACCTTTCATGTTCGGATTAAAGCGCCGAGCGAGCATCGCCGCCATCATCGGAGGCAGCTTGTGAATTGCCGCCGTCGTCGCGAGCGCAACCGTGACAGGTTGCTTAGTCGTAAGATCTTTCACCACCAGGCCCTTGCCGTCGGGGTTCACGGAGACCACTGTGCCCGCGGTCGTCTTAAAAGTGCCGGAATAGATCTTTTCGGCCATCATGGTGTTGCCATCGTCGTTCTTCTCGCCAATAATCCGAATCTGATCGCCCGGCTTGATATCCGCAAACTGCGAAGCTTCCGGGGTCTGCGGCTGTTCGGGTGAGAAGCGCAGAAATTGCGCATGAGCAGCATCCACTGTCACCGGCGAAATTCCGGCAGGCCCGCGAACATTCACTGTGAGCTTCTGCGCCGCGGGATCGACGGCAGTCACCACGCCACCGCTGGCCTTACGCCATGCTGCCGATTGCATTTCGTGAACTTCCTGTAAATCGCGCGCCGACATCAAGATGACGCTGCGCGCATTGATTGCGCCTGGGTCGGCTTCCATTTTGAAGCCGCGCACATCCACGCGATCTCCAATCGCCAGATCACCAGCTTGAATTCTTTGAGCGCCTTTCACGTCTTTGGCTCCGGGTTGCACTTTCAAGAGAGTCCGGGTGGCGCCAATCGACACGGTGTGGATAGCATCCGTGCCGTCCGCTTTTACTGTGATGGTGTGAAGATTTGGATCCACGCCGGTGATGGAGCCCAGAAAATGCTCGGTGGGCTTTGCTGGTGCGGCGGCTGTCTGACACTGAAGCAGAGTAGTAGGTAACAGAGGTGAAATAAATAAAAGCGCAATTGCCAGAGAAACACGTTTCACGACTTAGTCCTCCAACGGTTTCAGATAAGTTCGATCCATCGTGAGTAGAAGGCGTCAGTGTCACGCCGGAAGTTACCGGTAATAAAAATAGGGCGCTATGCAGTCGAAAGCATAGCGCCCTACAGGGACCGGGTAAGGAGGAAGATTAAGCGGCGTTTACGAGCATATCGTCAGGCATCTCTTCACCTTCGACACGAAGGCGGTCAGCCTGCTCCTGACACTGGATACAGTAGGGAGCCCAGGGCACTGCTGCTATCCGCTTGGGGCTTATATCCTCTTCACAATGCGCGCAAACACCGAAAGTTCCTTCTTCGATGCGACGGAGAGCCGAACGCACGTTGCGGAGCAGATTCGATTCGCGATCCAGATTCCGAATCGCCAGCTCACGCTCTGCGGCGTGCTGCACTTCATCCAGAGCGTCAGCGCTTTTTTCGATGGTGATCGCATCGCGGTTGCGTACGATTCGCTCTAGTTCGTCCCGTTTCGTTTCCAGGATCTTTTTAAAACTGTCTATTTCGGTCTTCGTCATCTTGCTTCTCCTTCTAACTTCTTGCTCAACTTCTCCACTTATGCCGCTTGGTTTTTCCAAGTCTGTCGTTTAGACGTAGGGACTTTCGAAAAAGGTTCAACAACGGATACCACAATTTGACCGCTTATCGGAGGTCAATTCGTACCATAGTTTGGAAACAAATAGCGGTACGAGCGATGAGGTCAATCGGCCGCTCGCAGTGAAGTAGTTGGTTCCCTCGACTGGACGGAAATTCTCATCCGTATCGAGAAGTCGGCGCTTTTCGAATCCCCAGATCATAACACACCCTCATAGCAATTGGAGCTCCATACTGCGCGTTTTCGCCCCACCGAAGATCTACTGGCGGTCCATGCGGCGGCGACTGGATGCTCCACGTTTTTTTCTGCTGCAGGTTCCGGCCGGCTAAGCTTCGCAAAAGCCCTTCTATTCCAACGTATTCCGTGGGAAAAGAAGTGCTGAATGAAGACGGCGTCCGCCTCTGCCCTCCAGAATCGCAGTCACAGCCGGCTCGGCCTGCCGGCTGAAATTGCTGGTCTTCCTTCCTGCTTTTCCTTCCATCCCATCGCTCCGATGAGTTTATGGTTGCCCGACCGGGAAGTTTCTCTCATCTGAGATGGAAAGAATGTAAGCCTCCGGTAAAGTCGAGAGTCTTGGGTCCCGGCAGAGGTCTGCGGAGAAGAGTTTCGGCAAGTACTCCCGTACAGAAGCTCGAAGTACATGATTTCGATCATGCCTCTTTACGTCTCTTCATCCGCCACTCTACTCACGCCGCCGGCTCTTTCTAAATCCACTAAGCAGCTATAGAAAGTAGCGCCGCCACCTATATCGGTAAGCCGCTGCGAGGTGAGCTGATTTACTCCGTTGCTGACTTTCCCGTCCAGCCGGTCCCAACGAATGCTGCGCACGCTCACAACTCCAGGCTGTACGGAGTCCGAGATGCTTGCCTGCAGATAACATTCCCCGCGGGCGTTAAACAGCTTTACGCAATCGCCTTCACTGATTTCTTTTACGAGTGCATCGTTGGGATGGATGTAGATAAGAGAGTTTTCTTTGTGCAGCTCCGGACGATAACCGAAAGTGGAATTCAAGCTGTTGTCGTTCTTTGCCGAGATTAGTTCGAAAGGGTACTTCTCGCAGTGCGCTGAGTCACCGTGCCGCGACTCGACGGGAGGCGTGTAGCGAAGCGACTGCGCGTCGAACTCAAAGCGGCCTGAGGGGGTCATGAACCCGCCTTCAGCGAATGGCTTAAACGGCGTACCGGGGGGAGAGACGTTCAGCCGCACGGAGTTTTCCCGGTCGAGGAGTTCCAGAGTAATACCTTTGCAATAAGTCGAATTTGAGTCCAGCAAGAGCCGCAACATCGTATCTTCAGACTGGCTAAAACACTCGTCGCGGAAGTTCATGTGCCGGGCCAAGGCGCGGAAAATTTCGACATTTGACTTCGCCTCGCCTGGGGCCGGGAGAGCTGGACGCGCTAGCTGCAGATAGTAGTGCCCATAAGCCAAATACAGATCCGTGTGCTCGAGAAAGGTGGTGGCCGGAAGAAGAATGTCCGCATAGTTCGCGGTGTCGGTTTGAAAGTGTTCTAAGACAACCGTAAAGAGATCGTCACGCAACAATCCCTTCAGTACGGAACGCTGATCGGGCGCGACCACAGCGGGATTGGAATTATAGACCACCAGTGCTTTTACGGGCGGGTGTTCCAGAGTGTTCAGCACCTCTCCCAGCTGCGACATGTTTATGATGCGCGCCTGGCGGCCGAGCGGAGAAAGCTTCTGGAGCTCCGGCATCTCCAATGCGGCCTTGTTCAACTCGAATGCGCCGGAGGTGCTGAGTTGCAGTCCACCTCCGATGCTTCGCCATGAGCCGGTAAGAACAGGCAAAGCCGAGATGGCGCGGACGGCGCTGCCGCCCCGCTCGGAACGCTGCACACCATAGTTCACGCGGATGACCGACGCCTTAGAAGTGGCGTATTCCGTGGCAAGCAATTCGATATCGGCGACGGACAAGCCGGTGAGTTGCGCGACCCGCCCTGGCGTATAGTCGTGCGCCAAGTCAACAAACTCTTTGACGCCATTCGCGTAGGCTTCCAGGTAATCGTTGTCTTGCCAACCTTCCCGCAGAATGACGTGCGCCATGCCCAGAGCGAGCGCTAGATCGCTGCCAGGATTTACCGCGAAGTGGCGGTCGGCGGCACGTCCGGTGCGGTTGCGGACCGGATCGATTACGTAGAATTTGGCGCCGCGACGGCGGGCCTCGACGATGTAAGGCCACAGGTGCACATTGGTGCCGAGAATGTTTGCGCCCCAGGCAATGATTAGCTTCGCCTCGGCGAACTGTTCAGGTTCGGTTCCTAACCGGATACCCTGCGTCCGCAGCAGAGCTTCGCCGCCGGCAGAAGCGCAGATGGTGCGGTCGAGTCGCGAAGCACCCAGGCGATGAAAGAAGCGGCGATCCATTCCGCTGCCGTTCAAAAAGCCAAGCGTGCCGCCGTAGCTGTACGGCAGAACCGCTTCGGGCCCGAACTCAGTGCTGACTTGTCTCAGGCGGCCGGTAATTTCATGAAGAGCTTCATCCCAAGTGATGCGCTCGAACTTGCCGTCACCTTTAGAGCCGGTCCGCCGCTGAGGATAGAGCAGGCGCTGCGGATGATACTCGCGATCCAGATACCTGGTTACTTTGGCGCAGAGAAAGCCGCGCGTGATGGGATGTTCGGGATTGCCTTTCAGCTTAGTGGCACGGCCATCCTCACCTATGTGAACGAGCAGAGAACATGTATCGGGACAATCGAGCGCGCAGACGGAGGCACGAATTTCAGTCACGGTTCCATTATTCTCTCAGCGTACGAGGCACCGCGGTCTTAAGAAGGTATCTCGCGAGAATAGACCGCCTCGAGACGCAACAGCCCGGAGTGCAATCTGTTCTGAACAATTCACAGCTGTAATGATAGTCACGGTTTCAATGAACTTTGCCGTTCCATAGACTCTGTCGCGTAACCCAGGGCTCAAAGCAGCAACTACGACGTTTTGAGTTCTCTTGGGTGGGGAACCGGCCTTAGATTTAGAAGAGCAGCGCCCGGCAAGACACACGCAACCGCAGCCGGACTAACTAAGCGCAACATCAAGGTTTTGGTTTCGCGGGCGCGGGGCGGGTAGTTTGGCTTTTCTGCTTGATCTGGTTCAGAGCGTCGGTCATTACCTTCTGTAAATCGGGTTGAACACTTGCCAACTGCTGCTGCCCAAGGAGATTCGTCTTGTACGCCACTTCGGGCATCTTGCGCATCTCGGCCTGGCCTGCGGGAGAGCGATAGAAAGCGGTTATTCCCGCCAGTTCATCTTTTGTGAACATATCTGAGTAGATCTTGAGAAGCTGCGGCTTCATTTTCTGCCAATCGAGCTTCGAATCGATGATTGTCATCATTCGCCCTTGCAGTTGCTGGTAGTTAGTCTGATATTTGGACGGCTCGTCGCCCATCTTCTGAAGCTGGGCGTTGAAGGCTTGATGGGCAGCGTTGCCGATAGCGGTCTTGGCTTGTTGCACCATGTTCTCGGGTTTCATCAAACGGAAGAGCTCTTCGATTAGAGGTGTCTTGGCGGGGTCAGGTGCAGCGGTACTAGTCGGCGCGGAACCGGAAGGTTTTGATGCCGAGGCTTGCCCCGCGGAAAGCACGGAAGAGCAAAGCAGCCCGCCAGCCAGAGTGAAAAGAGCGATATGCCGGAACTTCATGGTTAGCCTTCAGTGTACGGGAAATAACGGCTGCGGTCTGGGAACGCCAATGCGTTAAGGTGAGAGTTCCAATGCGCGAAGGTATGGCCTCCCCGGCCGCCCAGGAGGAGGAAAAGCGATTCGAGGCGGCGCTTCGTCCCACCAGTTTGAACGATTTCGCAGGTCAGCCTCACGTCCGCGAACAGCTCTCCATTGCTATCGAAGCGGCTAAGCGACGCGGAGAGGCGATGGACCACGTTTTGCTGTGCGGGCCTCCAGGCTTGGGCAAAACCACGCTGGCCGGCATCATCGCTCAGGAACTGGGAGTGACCATGGACCAGACAGCCGGACCCGTGCTCCAAAAAAAGCTGGATTTAACGGGCATTCTGACGAATGTTCACAAACAGCAGGTCTTCTTTGTCGACGAAATACACCGCTTGATGCCCGATATCGAGGAGATACTCTACTCCGCGCTGGAGGACTTCCGGCTCGATATTTTGATTGGCACGGGACCGGGAGCGCGGACGCACTCGATAACTCTGCCGCGATTCACGGTGGTGGGAGCTACAACACGGCAGGGGCTGTTAAGCGCGCCGCTGCGAGGTCGGTTTGGCATCGTACTGCGTCTCGACCCCTATGACGAAGAGACGCTGGCGCGCATTGTGGAACGCTCTGCAGGGCTGCTGACTATCGGCATTACGCACGATGCCGCGCGCGAGATTGCGCGGCGCGCGAGGGGTACGCCGCGTATTGCCAACCGGCTGTTGCGGCGAGTACGGGATTTTGCTGAGGTGCGGGCCGAAGGGTTTATCGACCACCCGGTCGCGCAGTCCGCCTTGAACATGCTGAAGGTCGATCCATTCGGACTGGACGAGACGGACCAAAAAATTATGATGACAATCGCAATAAAGCACGGGGGCGGTCCGGTTGGCTTGGGAACCATTGCGGCCTCAATCGACGAACAGCCCGACACGATCGAGGAAGTCTATGAACCATATCTGATTCAGCTCGGATTTCTCGATCGAACACCGCGAGGACGCATCGCTACTGACCGGGCCTTCGAATACTTCAACCTGCCGCGCCGGATGAAAATGGCTGGCCAACCGCCGCTCTTTTAGGTGATTCAGTCGCCAATCGTGAATCCGGCTTCCTTCAGACGTGCGGCGTCGATCGCTGCATGCTCGCCCTCGACGCGCTCGGCGGGGCCGCTTTTCATCTCAATCAGGAGCACTTCCCGGGTCTCCACTTCCGATGTGCCGCCTTCGGCATTCGGTTCAGCGGGCGCCACCGGCTCATGGAAACGGCGGACGCTGCTGACGCTTTCCACTGGGAAGACTGCGCCGGTGCTTAATTCAATGTTTGCCATCTGCGCGCCATCCTACCACGTGAGCAAGCTGTGAAAGCAACCACGCTCTATCTCTCTCTTGGGAGCAATCTGGGTGATCGCGCCGGGCATTTGCGGAAGGCGGTTCAGGGCCTCATTCAGGAAAACATTTTCGTTGTACAGTTCTCTGCTCTGTACGAGTCGTCGCCCCAGGATGTAGCGGCGCAACCCTGGTTCCTGAATCAGGTGGTGGAATGCGAAGCCGCATGGCCGCCTCTGGAACTGCTGCGGAGGCTGCAACGAATCGAGCGAGAGGGCGGTCGCAGCCGGAGAGGCGCAGTGCGGCGCGGTCCCCGGCCCATCGATATCGACATTCTGCTGTTCGGGGACCGGGTGATCCATACGAGGCACCTGGAAGTGCCCCATCCGAGGTTGACCGGACGGCGGTTCGCTTTGCTCCCGCTGCTCGAGCTGGCCCCGGGTCTCATCCATCCGGAAACGCGCGCGCCGCTTTCGCGGTATTTGGACGCCGTCGGAAATCAGGAATTGCGCCCCTTTCACCCCTAATCAGGGGGATTAGGCAGTTCTGCAGGGTCGAGCTTTTCTACCATTACGGTCGCGATCCGGTTGCGCTCCATTTGCTTGATGGTGTAGCGACGGCCGCTGTATAAAATGCTTTCATCGATGGTTGGAATGTTCCCAATCTGGAAGAGCAGAAAGCCCGCCAGAGTCTCGAAACCTGCTTCGGTAGGCAAGACGATTTTATAGCGCGTTTCCAGGTCTCGAATAGAAATATTGCCTTCGAGCTGCAGCACTTTGTCGAGGGCCGAGGGCTCCGGACGGATATCGTCGTGTTCATCCGGTATTTCGCCGAAAACCTCCTCCAGAACATCGTCAAGTGTCAGCAGGCCGGTAATGGTTCCGAACTCGTCAACCACCAAAGCCATGCGGGTACTGGCCTTCCGGAACTCCGTAATTACTTCATTCAGCGGTTTGGTTTCGGGCAGCACAAGAGGTTTTTTGACAAACCGGCGGAGCCGGAAAGGCCGGGTGGCGCGACGCCGGTCGTGAGCGAAACGGCGTTCATCCCAGACCCGCAGCAGGTCTTTGTAATGCACCACTCCGATGATCTGTTCGGGACGGTCTTCATATACCGGAACACGCGCGAACTTGTGTTCAGACATGGTAGTGAGCACCAGTTCAAGATCGGCATCGACGGGCAGCGAGACGATATCGACGCGCGGCGTCATGATTTCGCGCACGGAATAGCCGGAAAGATCGATGAGATGCTGAATGGCATCTTGTTGGAACTCCGCCAGATGGCCCTCGTGGCGGCTGGATTGCACGATGTACTTCAATTCCTCAGGCGTATGGCCGCCGGGAGTGTGGCTTGCGCCTAGCCCCAGGGAACGAAGAACCAGGGCCGACGATTTTTCAATGACAATCACGAATGGTTGCGACAGGCGGTAGAAGATCAGCAGCGCCGGGGCGGCCAGCATGGCGATCCGATCCGCCTTGTCGAGAGCCAGGTTCTTAGGGACGACTTCACCGACGATCACGTGCGCATAGCTGATCAGCAGAAAAGACAGGCCGAAACCGACTCCCTGGATCACCACCGGAGAGACCGGGAACGCAAACGAGTCGATCAAATCTTTGAAAATGTGGTAAAGCGTGTCTTCGCCGGCCCAACCCAGGCCGAGGCTTGCGAGTGTAATGCCAAACTGGGTGACGGAGAGCAAGCGGCCGGGATTGGCAAGCAGGCTGAGAGCACTCTGAGCGCCAGCATTGCCTGCCGCAGCCAACTCCCGGAGCCGGGATTGCCGGACCGACACCAGCGAGACCTCGGCAGCCGCAAAAAAACCATTCGAAGCCAAAATGATGAACAGCAGAACCAGACGAAGGCTCACAAGGCAGAGCCTTGCGCGTTAGCAGAGTAAAATCTATTGGTGTTAGTCCGCTTAGTTCGTGTTTTCAATGTGAGCGCCGCAATTCTGATTGCTCTCATTTTGATTGCCGTTTACTGGTACGCTCTGCGGCCTCTGCCAAAGGTCTCCGGACAAATCGCCGCGCCGGTGAGCGGCCACGCCAGCATCCGGCGGGATAACCGCGGGGTTCCGCATATCGAGGCGGCGTCATGGCAGGATGCTCTTTTCCTTCAAGGATTCGTGACAGCCCAAGATCGATTGTGGCAAATGGACACGCTGCGCCGGTTTGGCGCGGGCGAACTTGCGGAGGTCTTCGGGAAAGCAGCGCTTCCTTCGGACCAGCGTTCCCGGGCCATGCGAATGCGCGCGCTGGCCGTGAATAACGCCGCGCACCTCTCCGGCGACGCTCGAACGGCCATGATCGAGTATGCGCGGGGCGTGAACTACTTCATGGAAACTCACCGGGGCCGCTACTCGCTCGAGTTCTCGCTGCCGGGCCATGAGTATGATCCCAAACCTTGGACTCCGACCGACTCCATGCTGGTTGGCCTGGTGATGTATCGTGACCTGACCGATTCGTCGACTTTCGAATATGAAAAGGGGCAATTGCTGCGCAACGCCGATGCCGACGCTGGTAAAGTGCGCATTCTGTTTCCAATGTCGCAGGGCGCCCGGCTGAGTCCCGGTTCCAACGCCTGGGCTGTTTCGGGAGCGCATTCGGCAACCGGCAAGCCTCTGCTGGCAAACGATCCCCATCTGGCTTATGGAATTCCGGGCACTTGGCACCTGGTCCATTTGAAGTCTCCAGGATTGAATGTATCTGGCGCAGCTCTTCCCGGAGTGCCTTGCGTAATCACCGGCCACAACGAGCAGATTGCCTGGGGCGTCACGAATATGCAAACCGATGTAATGGACCTGTACGCCGAGCAGTTGGACGAGCGGACTGGTCATTACGTGTTCCAGGGCAAGACCGAACAGGCGGTTCTTAACCGGCAGGTAATTGGCGTCCGCAGCGGCAAGCCGACGGAGATAAACAATTGGGTGACGCGGCACGGGCCCGTGGTTTTGCATTCCGGCGGGCAGAACCTGAGTCTCCGCTGGAGCGCGGCCGATGGATTCAGTTTTCCGTTTCTCGCTATCGACAGGGCTTCGAACTGGGAAGAGTTCCGTGCTCCGCTGCGCGATTACTGGGGACCAGGTCAGAACTTTGTCTATGCGGACCGGGCGGGGAACATTGGCTATCAAGCGACCGGACGAATGCCAGTTCGCGGAGACGGAAAAACCGTGATCTACAGTGATGCTCCGCTAGACGGGGCAAGCGGCGCGGCCGAATGGACCGGGTACATTCCCTTCGCGCAAATGCCCAGCCTTTACAACCCCGCCTCCGGCATTATCGCCACTGCCAACCAAAACCCTTTTCCGGAAGGCTTCCCGTTTGCCGTGCCAGGCAGCTATGCAGATCGCTACCGGATCGGTCAGATTCGCAGCCTCCTGTCGGCTCGCGACGGCTGGAAGGCTCCTCAGATGATCGCGGTTCAGAAGGATGTCTATTCGGCTTACGATGATTTTCTGGCTGAAGAGGTGGTGAAGGCCGTCGGCAGCTCAAAAGCGGGCGGGCTCGGCGAAGTTGTTGACATTCTGCGCCCGTGGCATGGCCAAATGGAACACGACCTCGCAGCACCGGTGATTACAGAATTGCTCCATGCGCAATTGGCAGAGAAACTAACGATGTCGCTCGTTTCGGGCAAAGCCACAAGGAAGCCGGACCCGCAGGGCGAAACTCTCCCGAAAATTTTGCCTCGCCCACAAGTAATCGAGATGCTCCTTCGCCAGCGTCCGAAAGGCTGGGCGCCAAAAGATGATTGGGACGGCTGGCTGCTTCAGAATCTCCGCGCGGCAATTTCGGTAGGCCGTGACCGGCAGGGTAGTCGTGTAAAAAAATGGCGTTGGGGAAGCATTCTCCAATGGAAGCTGGCTCACCCAGTGGGTAAAGAACTTCCCATTGTTGATCGGTTCTTCGATATCGGGCCCGTGGAGATGAGCGGATCGGGAACAACGGTGAAGCAAACTACAGCCACGGTGGGTCCATCCGAGCGGATGGTGGTGGATCTGGGGAATCTCGACGCTTCACTGCAGAATCTTCCAGCCGGAGAATCGGGCATGGTGGCCTCGAAGCATTACAAAGATCAGTGGAACGCCTACTACTACGGAAACAGCTTCCCCATGGAGTTCAACCATGTGACAGCTAAAGATGTGCTTCAGGTAGAACCGCTAAGGCAAAGTAAGGCAAAATAGGGGAGTCATGGCGACCGCGGCCCATCCGGTTAATTTCGAAGAGTACATGAATACTTCGTATTCGCCGGATTGCGAGTACATCGATGGCTTTATATTAGAGCGCAACGTGGGCCAAGGAAAGCATTCCTACATGCAGGTTGAAATTGCGGTCGCTCTTCGTGAGCAGGTTCGACCAAAAGGCCTGATGGCCTTGACGGAACAGCGGACGCGGGTTTCCCCTTACCGCGTGAGAGTTCCCGACGTCAGCGTAGTGGAAGAGTTGGAAGCGGTGACCACCAAAGCGCCATTGCTTTGTGTGGAAATCCTTTCGCCGGATGACCGCTGGCGAAATATTACTCCGAAAATCAGTGACTACCAGGAAATGGGAGTGCCGTGCGTATGGGTAGTCGACCCCTGGGCGCGCCGCGCGTGGATCTTCGATTCAGAATCCGGTCCCCAGGAAATAGAGGACACGCTGGTTGCGCGGCACCTCGGTATTCAGATCCCGCTCGAGAGCGTCCTGCCGCCTGCTTAGAGCGTCAAATGGCGACCACTGCAATACACTCGATTCCGTTTGAAGAGTACATGAATACTTCGTATTCGCCGGATTGCGAGTACATCGATGGCTTCATATTAAAGCGCAACGTGGGGCAAGGAAATCACTCGTATACGCAAGGCAAGATCTACAGGTTTCTCGACACACTTCTTGACGACAGAAATCTTCTGGTGCTTCCCGAAAAGCGGACGCGGGTTTCCCCTTACCGCGTGAGAGTTCCCGACGTCAGCGTAGTGGAAGAGTTGGAAGCGGTGACCACCAAAGCGCCATTGCTATGTGTCGAAATCCTTTCGCCGGATGACCGCTGGCGAAATGTTACTCCGAAAATCAGTGACTACCAGGGAATGGGAGTGCCGTGCGTATGGGTAGTAGACCCCTGGGCCCGGCGCGCGTGGATCTTCGATTCAGAATCCGGTCCCCAGGAAATAGAGGACACGCTAGTGGCGCGGCACCTCGGTATTCAGATCCCGCTGGAGAGCGTCCTGCCGCCCGCTTAAAGGGAAACCGTAGTCGCTGACTCGATGTCTTATTACTGATATGCCAGAACAAAAAGAGCACGAAAAGATCGAGAACTTAGTAGACGCCCCTGGCGAAGCCGCCAAGAGCGCCCGCAGCCTGGAAGATGCTGCTAATTCGAACGAGACTTTGCAAGGATTTCAGGCCATAAACAACGAGCGGATCCCCGAAGACTTAAAGAACGAAGGGCTCAAGTCCGAAGAAAAGAAGTAGTTTTCAGCCTGATGGCTGTACGGTGCCGTCGCGATTCAAAAGATAGCGCCGTCCCCGCCATTGAATGGAGTTTCCAAAAAAACCGGCAATCCAGAATGCAAATTGCAGTATGTCCTGAATGGCCAGCAGCCCCCACGGAATCTTGGCCCGTAGAATGCGCCACGAGACCTGATCAGCCAGGATGGCGCGAAGCGTAAACGTCAGCAGCAATGATGGCCACAGGGAGGGGAAGACTGCGACTAAGCAAACGTTAATCGGCAGCAGGCAAGTAAAGAATTGGCCCACATAGCCCAGCGGACGGTAACGTCTAGCCATCCGAGCCCAGCGGATTCGATGGCTGAAATTGCTGGTCATCGATTCGCTTCCGATTCGGTGTTCCACCACATACGGAGAGAGCTTAACCGTAAATCCCGCTTCGGAAGCGAGACGGCCGAGCATGAAATCTTCCGCGAGATAATCTTTCACTCGCTTCATGCCGCCTAAGCGTTCCATAACACGCTTCCGGGTAACAATAGTAGGCCCTACTGCGAACTTAGCAGCGCCTTCCGTCATGACTGCCGTGAACAATCCCGCATGGAAATCCGTGTTCATCCCAACCGCTTCCAGCCGGGACCATATGCTATTTCCGGCGACCGCGCGATAGGGGCAAGTTACTAAGTGAAGCTTGGGATCTGAAAACTCTTCGGCTAGCTTACGGCAGAAATCAGTGCCTACGCGAACATCGCTGTCGCTCATCACTATCAACTCGTTCTGAGCTTCATCCAGCATGCACTGCAAGCTGTGAACCTTAGCATGCGGGTAGGGCGGCTCGCCGGTGAGAATGAGCCTTGCTCTCACATTTGGATACTCTGCGATCAGCCTCTGAACAAGTCCATAGGCCGGATCTGACGGCACGCGCATCGCAAAGAGCAGTTCGTAGGGCGAGTATTGCTGCTCGAAGTAGCTGCGAAGATTCTGCTCCAATCCTTCATCGAGCCCCGCCAGCGGCTTCAAGATACTGATGGCGGAAAGTTCAACCGCCCCGGCCGCTACTTTTTGATTCGCATGCCTTACCGAGGCTGTAATGGCGAGTATGCAGTAGACCCAGCAGCCCAGCAGAATCAACAGCGCTGCAATCACTTCATTATTCTTCTAAATTCTTGGTTGTAATGACCTGTGTAAGACGGGACCGGAAGTCGTCAGTTAGGGCTGCTCCCTGGTCGCCGCTCTTCCGGTTGCGGACAGAGACCTGTCCTGCCTGGGCTTCCCGATCGCCAACAACCAGCATGTAGGGGATCTTCTGCAGTTGCGCTTCGCGAATCTTGAGGTTGATTTTATCGGAACGTGTGTCGATTTCGGCGCGCACTCCATCAGCCAGCAGAGACTCGTAAACTCCTCGCGCATAGTCGTTCTGCTTATCCGAAATCGGCAACACCACAGCCTGAACCGGAGCCAACCAAACCGGAAAAGCTCCGCCATAAAGCTCGATCAGGTAAGAAATCATTCGTTCCATGGTGCTGATGATGGCGCGATGAATCATCACAGGCCGGTGCTGCTGCCCATCGGCCCCGACGTAGCCTAACTCGAATTGATTCGGCAGGTGAAAATCGATCTGAATGGTGGAGTAAGTCTCCTCGTGGCCCATGACGTCGGCCAGTTGGATATCCAGCTTCGGTCCGTAAAATGCCGCTTCGCCGGGAGCCTCCACATAGGGCAGCCCCAGAGAATCCATCGCCTCGCGCAGCACCCGTTCTCCGAGCGCCCACATTTCATCGTTGTCAACGTACTTCTCTTTATTGGCTTTGTCCCGCAGAGAGAGGCGATAGCTGTATTTCGTTATGCCGAGGTCGCGGTAAGTATCTTCCACCAAGCGCATCACCTTGGTGAACTCGTCTTTAATCTGTTCGGGCGTGCAGAAGATATGCGCATCGTTCAGCGTCATACAGCGCACCCGGCTTAATCCGCTCAGCACACCGGACCGCTCATACCGGTACATGGTCCCGAGTTCCGCGAGCCTCACTGGCAGATCACGATAGCTGTGCATCTTCGCTTTGTAGATCAGAATGTGGTGCGGGCAGTTCATCGGCCGCAGCACCATCTGCTCTGTTTCCAAATCCATGGGGGGAAACATATCCTCGTGATAGTGTTCCCAGTGCCCGGATCGCTGATACAGGTCTACCTTGGCGAGCGACGGAGTATAAACATGCTGATAGCCGCTGCGCCGTTCTTTGTCGAGAATATATTCTTCCAGCACCCGCCGGATGGTCGCTCCCTTCGGCAGCCAGAGCGGCAGGCCTGCGCCTACTAATTCGTTAACGGTAAACAGTTCGAGTTCTTTGCCAATGCGGCGATGGTCCCGCTTGCGCGCTTCCTCCAGTCGCGCAAGATACTCATCCAGCTCTTTTTTCGTGAAGAAAGCTGTTCCGTAGATGCGCTGCAGCTGTTTGTTTTTCTCGCTGCCTTTCCAGTAAGCGCCCGCGATGGATAGCAGCTTAAACGCTTTCAGCTTGTCCGTATTGGGAACGTGCGGACCACGGCAGAAATCGATGAAATTCGGGCCCAGCGTATATTCGGTGAAAACTTCGCCGGCACGGTCCTCAATAAGCTCGTGCTTCATCCAGTCGTCTTTATATTTTTCGAGACCGTCTTCTTTCCGGGTCAGCTTGCGTTCAAAGGGCAGATTGCGCGCCTGTATTTCGCGCATCCGTGCTTCCAGCTTTTCCAGGTCTTCAACGGTAAACTTAGTTGCCCGGTCGAAATCGTAATAAAAGCCGGTTTCAGTTGGGGGTCCTATGCCTAACTGGGTCTCGGGAAACAATTCTAAGACGGCCGCAGCCAGTAAGTGCGCGGTAGAGTGCCGGTAGACTTGCAGCGCATCCGGGCTCTTGGTGGTCAGTATCTCGATCTTGCCATCCTCCGTCAGCGGATGCGTCAGATCGAACAGCTCTCCATCGACGCGCGCTAGAATTGCATCATTCGCCAGACGAGGGCTGATAGACTGTGCAACTTCAAACGCGCTGGTGCCCACGGATACGGATTTCTGACTGCCGTCCGGCAGCGTAAGAGTCAAACTACTCATTCTGATATCGGTAATTCGAGCGTATCAAAGGGATTGGGGTTGAGGACGCTCGAAGCCCACGCGTTCCACAGCGGCCTCGAACTGATCGAGAGCATCTTTAAAGAAGTGGTCTGCTGCCGTCACCCAGTCCAGATGCTTCGGTTCGGGAACCTGCTCGTAGAACTGCTGGAATTCTTCTGGCGGACCGAATTCATCATTGGTACTTTGGATGAAGTACTTGGGAATACCGACGTCGTGCGCATACGGGCGCTCTGTAATTTTGGCCGGGAATCCCACAGCGATGGCGCGCAGTAGGCCATTCTCCTGTCCGGCCAGCCGGAGCGCAATCCGCGAGCCGAACGAGAAGCCCGCAATAGTTAGCGGCACATCCGCATAGCGCCCGCGCAATTCATTCATTGCCACGCGGGCATCTTCCAGTTCGCCTTCACCCCGATCGTATTCGCCTTCGCTCAGGTTTACGCCGCGATAGTTGAAGCGCAGCACCACACATCCGGTTTTGCGCAACCCGCGCGCGATGCGATAGACCACTTTGTTGTGCATGGTCCCGCCGCCTTTCGGGTGCGGATGGCAGACCAGCGCAGCTTCTAGCGGCGCATCGTCCTCAGGCTCCTCCAGCAGCGCCTCTAATCGTCCCGCCGGACCCGCCAGGAAAAGCTTCTCGATTTTGCGCGGCATCAGTTCGAGCGGAAATTGATGAACTGCATATCGATCCCGAACTCTTTGCCTCGCAGTAAGGCGATCGCCTGCTGCAGCGTATCGCGATCTTTTCCGCTCACGCGTACTACATCTCCCTGAATCGTCGTTTGAACCTTAAGCTTGCTGTCCTTGATGGTCTTGATAACCTCTTTCGCTTTTTCCGTAGAAATGCCCTGCTGGAGCGTTATTTCCTGGCGCACGCTGCCCTGGGTGGCGGGAGTAATCTCCCCGTACTCGAGACCTTTCAGCGGCACATTGCGCTTGACCAGCTTCTGCCCGAGGATTTCGTTTACCGCCTTCAGCTTATATTCGTCGGAACTTGCGAGATAGATCTTGTTTTCTTTCTCTTTCAGCTCCACGGACGACTTCGAGTCTTTCAAATCGTAGCGGGTTTGAATCTCCTTAGAAGCCTGCTGCACGGCATTTAAAACCTCAGTCAAGTCGATCTTCGAGGCAACGTCAAAAGTATTTTCCGGCATAGAAACCTAAGCTCCCATAGTAAGATGCCGCCCTGATTACTTGGCTGGCGGTATGTTGGCGATGGCGGTCTCTTCCCGCTTCAGAGCGTTTGCCTTGGCCGAGCGGACATGTTCGAGAGCCGTTTTCGCCCGTTCTGTTTCGCCCGTTTGGCGCAGAGCCTGCGCGAGTGAATAGAAAGCCGCTTCGTTGTCGCCGTTCAGTTCCGTGGCGCGCCGCAAATGTTTAATCGCCGCGGGATATCGATGCTGTTGCAGTGCGAGCTTGCCGAGGTAGAAGGCAACCGATCCCGAGTTGGGAAATGCCTTTTCGGCCATTTGGAGGTGGGACAGCGCCTCTTCCGGCTTCTCGTTTTGTAGCAGCAGCGCTCCCAGGTAGTAATGCGCGTCCGGGTCGGAGCCATTTTGTTGCAGCATGTGACGCAATTGCGCGACCGCGTCGCCAGTTTTGCGCTCGCTGATGAGCGTCTTGGCAAGCCCTAGGCGCACTTCGCGGCTCACCGGGTTGGCACGCAGCGCTTCGTAATACGACTGTTCCGCATTCTCAAACTGTCCACCGTCGTAGTAGGCGCGGCCCAGCAGCAGACCTGACTTCTCCGCGTCGGCCGCGCCACCCAGCAGCTGAGCAAAAACCGGCTTGGCTTTCTCCGGCTGATGGGCCCTGGTGTAAGCAACGCCCAGAAGGTATAGCACTCCCGCTTTGTTCGGATCGTCGGCGCGCAGTTGCTCCAGGCGGGGTATGGCCTCGGCCTCGTCGCCGGAGAACACTTGACTGGTAGCGGCAAGTTCCCTGGCTTGCATATTATGCGGGTCGAGCCGTTCCAATTCCAGGAAGTTAATCAGGGCATTCCGGTAATCCTGCTGTTTCAAATAGGCAAGACCGAGGTTTAATAACAAGCTCGGATCGTTGGGAGCTAAATGAAGAGCCGTCTTATAGGTCTTCACCGCTTGGCCGGGTCTCTCGGTGCGGGAATAAACCACACCGAGATTCCCGAGTGCTCCGAGATTGTCAGGCTCCGATTTCAGGACGCTTTTGAAGGCCGCCTCTGCCGCAGCGTAATCAGATCGCGAAAGCGCCTCTACGCCTTGCCGGAAAATCTCCTCGTTAGAAGAAAAAGCCGTGACCTCCTGCCTCAGAAGCAGAAGAGTCACGGCGATAAGAAGCGGACGAACCAGCTTAAAAATAAAACTTGATCCCAAGCTGTACGTTACGCGGATTACGGGTCGAGTTTATCTGTCCGGCAGTGCTGCCACTACTGAGAGACGACGCCAAGAGCCCGGGAGCATTAATACTGAAAACGTTGTTTATGCCTGCAAATTGCGTGTGGTTGAACGTGTTAAACGTCTCCAGCCGCAGCTGAAACTTAACATTCTCGGTAAAGTTGATGTTCTTAAAAAGCGAGATGTCCCATTGGTTGATGCCCGGACCTCGCAAGGCATTGCGGCCGAGGCTGCCCTGTGTTCCTTCGGCTGGCCTCGCAAACGCAGCAAGGTTGATATATTGCTGAACTGTTTGGGTGGCCGGGTACAGTTCGCCACCGGCGTAGTCTAAGCGGGCGCCGCCATAATTCGTGCCGCTGACGCCGTATCGGCCTTGACCTCCGCCGTCCAGGTTTCCCGGATTGCAGTTGCCACAGAGTGGGGAAAACGGAGTGCCGCTCCAAAAGCGAGTGATGCCCGAGAACTCCCAGCCCCCCAAGGTGTATTTCACAAGGGCATTCCGGTTCTGCAGTAAGGGCAGGGTATAAACATAGTTCACGGTGAATGTATGTGTGCGGTCGAAGCCGGCAGGCGCATACTGCCCGCGGCGGTCGAACGAGTTGAAGATAGGGTTAGTGTCGTCGTCTGCCTGATCCATTGCGCGCGACCAGGTATAGTTTGCACTGATAAACACATCTTTGCTAAAGCGACGGGTCAATTGCACCTGGAGGCATGGTAGTTGCTGTTTGCGCCAAAGTCTGTAAAGTTGACCTGCTTGTAACCCAGGAACGGACGGAGTGCGTCTTCAGACTGGTTCACGTTTGCCAGACGATTGTTATTGGTTGTGTAGCCTAGCGGGCGCTGGTTTAAATCAAAGGCATAGCTTAAATGCGAAGCCGCGTTTCCTACATATCCAATATCCAGCGCCGTACTGCGCGAGAACTGGTGCTGAATGTCGAAGCTCCACGAGTAGATAGTCGGAATTTTGCCCTGTCCGCTGATGGTAATCACCCTCACCGGAAATTGAGTGCCCCCGCTGGTCAATGCCGGCGACAGATTGTCAATATTGCCGCTGTAAAGGGTTGGCGTATAAGTTAGCGGAGGGTTCCCCAAAGCGTCGAAGCTGTTCACGTTCTGGCGAATTCGTTCATAGAAGATGCCGCCCCCGCCGCGAATGGCAGTCTTGCCTTGCCCCGTCGGATCCCAGGAGAAGCCCAGGCGCGGACCCCAGTTGTTGTAGCGGTGTTTAGCAAATCCCAAAGGCGATCCATTAGACCCCTCTTGAATCAGGCCGTTGTAAGGGTTTCCGCTATTAGGAAGAATGCTGCCAAACTGATTTCCCGATGCGGTGTTGATTCCAACCGCTTGTGCAGGATCGTATCTCGATGGGTCGAAGTAATTGATCAGATACTTGCCATAGGAGTACGTGGGTCCCAGATAGGCCCATCGAACACCCATTTCAATAGTAAGATTCCGGCTAGCCTTCCAGCTGTCCTGTACATAGGCTTCCGGTTGAAAGAACCGGAAGCCGCCATAGAAGACGCCATTGGTCTGGGAAACATTCGAATAATTTCCGAGAAGCAGGTTGGCGACGCCATTGCCGCTGTCATTCACGTTCTGGCGGCTGGGATTGAAATTAAGATCTGGAGCGTATGTCCAGTACGGTTGTTGGTGGTTTACATTAGCATTAAAAAAGGCGCCAAGTTTCAAAGTGTGATTGCCGAGAATTTTTGTGAAGTTGTCAGTTATTGCATACGTCTGGCCTTCACTGCGCCAGCCGGGAGGGAAGGGCGCAATGTTGAATCCGCCGCCGTTATAACTTGTATAACTGGGACTCGAGCTAATCCTCGGAAACGTGTTTTGAATGTTAGAGGCGGGATAAAGTTGCTGGAATGAGAAGCCCAGAGCTCCCAAATCATAGTTCGATTGCGGTACCGAGCCCTGGATGTCCACCACCTGAGTCAGGTGATTGTAAGTCAAAATGACTTCGTTCGTGCTCGTGGGCGAAATGGTGTTTACTACGTTAAGAGCGTAGCTGGAGCCCGGCTTTGCGCGAAACTGGGGCAGCACTGGGAAGGAGTTGCCGGAGAAAATACCGAACTGCTGGCCTTCAGACTGCGCATCAGCCACCCACCGGAAAAACGCGTTCATGCGCGAGCTGATCGCATAATCTACCCGCAAAGCTTTCTGATCTTTATCGAAGTTGTAATTGTCCTGATAAGGAATACGGACCGAGTCAGGATTTCCGGGGGTAGGAGCAAAAGTCGTTCGGCCCTGATAAGCCCGGCCCAAAAGCGACTGGAATGCAGAAGTTTGCCGGCTGAACTGGTTAGCCGGAACAACGTTATTGGGATAAGGAACGCCGCTGATGATGTTTCCGTTAGAGTCGCGCCGGATAGTTCCGGGTTGGAATACCGTACCTACCTGGAACGCGGTGTTTTGATTGGTATCCGTGTTAACCAGAAGTAACGGCGTCCCATCAGGATTAAATCGCAGCGAACTGCGGAAATCACCATTCAAAAGGGCCGGCGAAGGAACATCGTAGTAAGTTCCTCCTGTGGGCCGTCCGGCGCGCGTGCCTTCGTAATTAAAGAAGAAAAACAGCTTCTTATTGCTGGGCGGTGAAACTTTAGGAATCAGAATCGGACCGCCAAGATTCCCGCCGAATTGGTTGTAGCGAAGTTTGCTCTTCCCTGCGCCTTGCAGATTGTTGAAAAAATCGTTGGCATCGTAAGCGTCGTTCCGATTAAATTCATAAGCCGTCCCGTGGAAATTCTGGGTGCCGCTCTTGGTGTTGGCCGCGATTAGAACACCGGCGATACGGCCGTACTCAGCGTTGAACGTACTAGTCTGAACCCGAAACTCACCTACTGCATCCAAGCTGAGTTGCGTATATTGACCGTCATTGGCTCCGACGTCGGTGTTGATGCTCCCGTCGAGGAAAACATTGTTCTGGCTGCCGCGCAACCCGTTCACGTGAAAAGAATCCGTATTGTTGAACGCCAGGCGAAAGTCCGATGAATCGTTCGATGTCACGCCCGGCGCAGTGCGAATCAGCGACTGGAAGTCACGGCCGTTCAGCGACGTTTCAAGTACCTGGGCCGACGTAATTGTGAACGATTTCTGGGAAGTGGTAGTCTCCACCAGCGGCGTCGTCGCTTCTACTGTTATCTGCTCACTAGTGGAACCGAGCGCCATCTGAAGCGAGCCCAAATTCAGGATCTGGTTCACGTCGAGAGTAATGCCGGTACGCTCCAGCTTTTTCATTCCAGTGCTCTCGGCATTGACGGAATACGTTCCCTGCGGCAGCGGCTGGAAATTGAAATTGCCCGTTGATCCGGTTTCCGTCTCCTTAACGACAACGCCCTTGTTGGTGTCTGTCACTTTGACATGAGCACCGGCAATAGCGGCCCCGGAAGGGTCGGTGAGTGTGCCTTGAATCTGGCCGTTCTGGGCGAACAGCGGGAAAACGGCGAACGCGGCTGACAAAACTGTCAGACGAAGAGCGACTGATGAGCGGACTTTGCGCATCGATTAACCTCCAAAAAACTTACCCCTGGTGACTACTTACAACAGTGTTTTCCTTTATAGCACGAAATTACAGGAGCATTACGTTAAGAAAGATATAGAGATGGGCGAAGGCGGGCGAACGGGTTCAGCTTTACGGCGCCTGGAAGCGCAAGCGGCTGCCGGCTAAGAGTTGCCGCGCTTATCGCTTTTCCCGGTGAGCTAAAGCCGTGCTGACGCGCTCTGTCAGTTCCTCGATCAGGGCCGGCATAGCTAAATCGAGAGCCAGGGTGACAGCGGCACGCACGCTGTTTCGATCGAGTACTGCTTCAATTGGCTGGCCATCAGACCGAGCCGCTTTACTCATCTCGAGCAAGCGTTCGACTGCGGCGAGCAGGGCGGATGCCTCGAAAGGCTTGTGGAGAATTTCATCCGCGCCCGCATTCCTGGCGTCCTGTTCATCGAATTCGTCAGCAGGAGATGCCGCGAAGATGATCCGTACGTGATTGTATTTCGGCTGCGAACGGAGGAATCGCGCCAACTCGAATCCATTTCGAGTAGGTAGGTAGACGTCGGTGACGAGGATGTCCGGATTTACGTCGGGTAAGCGTCGAAGTGCAACCGCTCCATCGGTGACACTGACCACCTCGACGCCATCGCGTTTAAGAATCTGTTCTGCGAGGCGGAGCGCTTGTGGGCTGTCATCCGCCAGCAGGATTCTACTCATTTGGCGGAGGAGAAGCGGGATTAACGGGAGCCGGAGGTGTCCCATTCGGCGTACTGCCCGGGTTTGGTATGCCTTGCGAAGCCTGCGGTGGCGCTATCTGTCCTTCTGCCCTAGATTTTTTTGCAGCAGGTTTAGTTTTCGCCTTCTTACTGCTTTTCTTCTGTAGCTTGGCCTGCTGCTTGGCCTGCTTTTCACGCATTTTCTTCAGATCCGCATCCCGATTGGTAGGCAGCGGCTGTTGAGGTGTCTGAGCGCGTTCGGAATCGGCAGGAGGGCTAGCCCCACCGCCATTGGCGCGGGCATCAGGAGTATTGTCAAGCGCGCTGGGTCCCGTGACTTGCGTTGCGCTCACGTCGGTAGTTCCGGCTCCTGCAGAGGCGCCCGTCCCGGCAGAAGTCGTATCTTCTAAAGATGTCGCCGGTACCGGAACGCTTGCCGGAATCAGCCGCTGTGGTTCAGTCATGGTAGGTGCGCCCGCATGAGCGGCGTGACTTACGTCCGGGCTACTTTTCATAAAGCCCATTGACCGGGACACGAAACCAGGCTCCTTATAGCTCTCCTGTTCGAATTTGCCGCGATCAAGCGCTTCTTGGTCGGGTTTCGGCACGGGCATCTCGAGATCCTGAAGGCGCTGGGTTGCGTCCTGTGCGCGAGGGCTCATGGGATACTCCCGCACCACTTTGGCAAACTCTTCTCCGGCTTGCTGCCGGAATCGGGGGCCCATGTGAGTGTACGCATCGCCGGCTTCATACAAAGACTCGCCCGCTTTACTGAATAGCGGGTACTGGTCCACCAGGCCCACCAGCCGGTTCGCGGCGGCAGGCATCATGTCGCGTTTCCAATAAAAGTCTCCGACAACGAACTCATGTTCCGCCAGGCTCTCTTGAATGTTGCGCAGGCGCTGGGTGGCCGCGGGGGCGAACTTGCTATTGGGAAATTGCTGCAGGAGCTGCCGGCACTCGGTTTCAGCGCGCAAGCTTTGCGACCAATCGCGATCGCTCTTCTCCATCTGCCGGTAGTGGATCTCGCAGACCCGGTTCTGCGCTTGGGCGGACTCTTCCATGCTCGGATAGAACAGAATGAAGTCCTTGTATTCGGCTTCGGCCTGCGCCATTCCGTTCATGCCGCCTTCCCGGTACCAGGAGTCGGCAATCGCGAGTTTAGATTTCGCCATGTACTCGCTTGACTCGTAGGTGTTCATCAGGGTCTGAAGTGAAATGCGGGCAACCTCATAGCGGCCGTGCTCGATATCCTTAACCGCCTGATCGAACAGAACCTTGTCCGGCTGTTGCGTGTTCTTCGTAATGGGTGTGTCGTACTTCTTGTGAATACAAGAAGCGAGAAGTCCCAGAGAAAGCGCCGTGAGAAGCGCGCGTTTCGGCATATTCGCTGCAAATTCCATGAGAAAGCTCAAACCTTAACTAACGTGGTTTCGCGGGCTAACTGCTCCATATGCTGAAGAGTAGCCCCCGGGTCAGCGGCGCCGAATACGGATGATCCGGCCACTACCCAATCTACGCCCGCCCCAATCACCTCCGGGAGATTGTCAGGGCCGACGCCGCCATCAATTTCAATCGCGAAATTCAACTGCCGGTTATCGCGCATGCGGACAAGCTCACGAACTTTGTCTAAAGATCGAGGAATGAATTTTTGCCCGCCGTACCCTGGGTTTACGCTCATCACCAGCACATAATCGGCAAAATCCAGCACGTTTTCCAATAGACGCACCGAAGTAGCAGGGTTAATCACCACCCCGGCCAAAGCGCCATGATCTTGGATCATGTGCAGCGTACGGTCAAGATTCCGGCAGGCCTCATAATGCACGCTTACCGAGCTGGCGCCCGCCTTGATAAAGATGGGTGCGTAGGTGTCGGGATCTTCAATCATCAGGTGATGGTCGAGCTTCAAATTTGGAAATCTGCGGCGCAGCGATTCCGTCACGGGAGTACCCAGCGTGAAGTTGGGAACGAAGTGCCCATCCATGATGTCGACGTGGATCATAACCGCGCCGGCAGCTTGTATTTTCTCGACGTCCTCGCCTAAGCGGGTGAAATCGGCGGCAAAGATGGAAGGAACGATAAGAGGCACGTGATCTGGTCAATTTCTCCGCCGGTTGAGCCGCAACCGGGCGCAGCCGACGGACGGCGACAAGCGGGTATGCAGCGCAAACCGCTCACAGATTACTTTTTCGCTCATGTTAACACGGTTTCCCATCCTGTCCGGCTGTGAGCACGGCTGCGTAGAAGCCATCCCCCGCGTCGCGCCCGGGAAGCCGCCAGACCCAATTCGCCAGCCGAAGGCCGGTGCGTTCACAAACCGCGGAGACCACATCTTCGTTTTCTTCACGCTCCAGCGAACAGGTTGCGTACAGCAACTTGCCATCCAACTTCAGGGCTTTCGCGGCCTGCTCCATCAACCCGATCTGCTTCTTCCGGAACGCGCCGAAGTCGTGAGTTCTGATGCGCCACTTGATCTCCGGGTTGCGACGGATTGTTCCCGTTCCGGAGCAGGGAGCATCCACGAAAATTCGATCGAACGAAGCTGCGGGAAACGGTAGAGTCCGGGTTCCATCGAGCACGATGCGAGGGCAAAGCGGACCCACCGCCGCCATACGGGCGAAACTGACGTCGCAAGCGATTGCCAGACAGGGATTGCTCTCAAGTGCCTGCCGGGTCTTGTTGCCGGGTGCTGAACACAGGTCGAGATAACGATGGCCTGCCTGCAGATCGAGCAGCGGGAAGATGGCTTGAGAACCGATATCCTGGAGCCGGAGCGCTCCCCCCCTTTGCCCGCCTGCGACCAGGAAAGCTCCTGCGACTTCAGTAGGCTCAACTTGTAATCCGGGGGGCAACTCTTCTCCAGCAGGCACTCGTATGTACTCGTCTGGAGGATTCAGGCCCGCGCGCGCTATTGCATTCGACTGAGCCGTCCCAAAATGTTCATCCCAGCGCTGCAAAAGAAATGCCGGACAGCAGAGTTCCGTAGCGCGGTCCGGCCACGGAACTGCGTCGCGGTTTACTTTCCTTAGAACCGCATTCGCAAATCCCGATGCGGCTCGGCGATGCAGTTTCACTAGTTCTACGGTTTCGTGAACTGCGGCATGGGGCGGGACGCGCTCCAGGTATCGAAGCTGGAAAAGTGCCATGCGAAGCGCGATTATCACGGCACGGTGGAGCCCGGCGGCGGCCCGGCCCGAGTAACTTGAAATCAGATAATCGAGTTGCAGCTGAAAGCGTAGCGTTCCAAAGACAATTTGACCGGCGAGCCCGGCGTCGCGGGTATCGAGGTCAGCCGTCCTGGTTCGAAGAAGGTCGGAGGCATATCCTCCCTCCTCCACTCCTGCCAACACGTCGAACGCCGCCAGCCGCGCACTCGAAATCCGGCGAGTCTTCCGGGCGTTCACAGGCATCGGAAATATATTCTAGCCGTTTGCCAGCAACGAATTAACGCTGTTTTCACTGTTTGCCTCGTTGCGGCCTTCGTGCTAACATTCTAGTAGCCTCCGGGGGCTGAGATCCCCGTGAGGCATGCCTCGCAACTTCCCTCACGGAGCACAAACACACTACTGATGAGCTTTACCGTTTTCCTCGGAAATCTCCCTATCTGGGTGACCAAGGACGATATTAAATCGTGGCTTGCAACTGAAAACCTGGTCGCCGACGACGTCAAAGTAATCCGCAACCCTGAGACCCAAGAGTCCAAGGGCTTCGCCTTTATCGAATCACCAAACCAGGAGGAGATGAATTCCATCATCCGCCGGTTTGATCGAGCTCCTCTAGAGGATCGCATGCTGCGCGCTAATCCTGCGCAACCTCCCAAGTCCGGAAAGGGCAGCGGAAAATCCGCTCCTGCTATGGACCGTGGCAGACGCCCTTCTTTCGCCGTTGGATCTCCTCCCACCGGGCAGAACCGCAAGACCATGGGAGGTGGACGCCCCGCCCGGAATGGTGGCCCGAACCGTAATAGCGCCTTTGCAGAAGAACTCGCCAAAGCACTTTAGCCGCGGGTTCTCCTCATTCCTTCCCCGTTTCGACCTCTGCCTGCCGAGCAATCATTCCGTCTTTCTCCAAACCCTTCATCTCCAGCCGCCTGTTATACTTTTGCAATCTCTATCTCGCCGGGCTCAACCTGCACTTCGCCGGTTAATTTCGGCGAGATGGCACTTCGGGTCGTGATTTTTGGCTCGCTCAAACTGGGATCTCTTGCTCCTCCGTGCTGGCTTCGTAGTTCTAGTCGCAGCCATTGCCGCTTTTTTCAGGCCGTTTGGCCTCAATCTTGAAACTGCTGCTCTGATCGGCGCTTTCGGAGCTCTCGCGTGCAACTTGCTGGAGTTGCGTCTTCGTCGTGCGCGAGTTGCTTCTCTGACGGGTGCCTGCCTCGGATTGGCAACCGGTGGATTCCTCGGATTGTTGTTCGTTCTGCCGATCGATACTGCCGATTTCTTGTCATTAAGAACAGCTCTTTTCTTCCGGCTGAGTATTCCGTTGGCTTGCGGGTTTACGGGACTCCTGGTGGGACTCGCCAAATCCGATCTGACTAACGAAATCGTTTCGCGGGTGAGTCCGTTCAGGTTGGCGAACCAGCAGCGCCGGAACCTGCTAGCGCCTAAGCTTCTAGATACCAGCGTGTTGATCGATGGCCGTATTGCCGACATTGTAGAGGCAGGTTTTCTGGACGGGTGCCTGGTAATTCCCGAATTTGTCCTGCACGAATTGCAATCAATTGCTGATTCCGCCGATTCCGCCCGCCGCAATCGAGGGCGTCGCGGACTCGATATCGTAAGCCGGCTGCAGAAATTGACGCAAGTGACCGTCGAAATCTCGCCTGTCGATTATCCCGCTATCCGTGAAGTGGATCTTAAATTGATCGAAGCGGCAAAATCCCGTCATGCGCAGGTTGTCACCAATGACTTCAACCTTAATAAGTTAGCCCAGGTGCAGAGCATCGGCGTGCTTAATATAAACGAATTGGCTGGAGCTCTCCGGCCCGTGGTGCTGCCCGGCGAAAGCATGCGAATCTTCATTTTGAAAGAAGGGAAGGAGCATGGGCAGGGCATCGCTTATCTGGAAGACGGAACTATGGTGGTGGTGGAAAACGCGCGCCGCCAGGTTTCGAAGACCGTGGACGCGATAGTGACCAGCGTGCTGCAAACAACCGCAGGCAAAATGATCTTCACGAAGTTGGATGACCGGGCGCATCCCATTTCCGAACCTCGCAGCGCAGTAGCCGGTTCTACTTCTGCCTGACGGTTGTCCGCCCGGGCTGAAATCGTTACGCGAGATCGAAGATCAAAACCTCGCCGGGATTCTGGCCTGCCGTAATTGCAATTTCAGATTCGTCTTGAATGCCTGCGGCATCTCCGGCTGAGAGTTCTGTGCGGTTCACCATGACGCCGCCATTCACAACGTGTACCCAGGCGCCGCGTCCGGGCGATAGTTGATGTTCTACTTTCTCGGTGCCCGAGAAAGCGCCAACATACAAGCGTGCGTCCTGATGCAGATGAGCCACGCGATCTCCATTGTTTCCGCCGGGAGATGCTAGCAGTCGAAGGCGGCCTTGCTTTTCTGATGTTTCAAAAGCAAATTGCTGATATGACGGCTTTACATTGTGTTCGGCCGGCTCCATCCAGATCTGCAGGAGATGAACTGGCTCGCTTGCTGAGGCGTTGAACTCCCCGTGCAGAATACCTGTGCCTGCGGACATCTTTTGAATTTCGTTGGGACCCAGCACATGCTGCTCGCCCATGCTGTCTTTATGCGCGAGTTTCCCCTTCAGAACATAGGTGAGAATCTCCATGTTCTCGTGCGGATGCATTCCGAAACCCCGCTGCGACGCAATTGTGTCTTCGTTGATTACACGCAGCGACCGGAAGCCCATGTGTTCCGGGTCGTAATAATCAGCGAAGGAGAAGGTGTAAGAAGTATCTAACCACCCGTGATTTGCGTGTCCTCGCTCGTTGCTCTTCCTAAGCGTCATCATTCCTTAGTTCCACCTTTCTTGTTGAGGCCCGGCCCGGTCAGCTTCGATTCCCTTCCAAGCATTTGCTGCGTCGACAGCCCGAGCTTCTTCAGAAGAATGGCCATCTGTTCGCGTTCTCTCTCCGTCAGCACGGCGACTGCAGTCTTCAGGGCGGCTTGATGCTTCCGAAAGGTCGACGCAATTAGCTTCCGCCCGGCTTTCGTCAAATCGACTCTTTGTACCCGGCGGTCTTTCTGGTCGGCGATTCGCCGGACCAGATCCTTGTCTGCCAGGCGATTCACCGCAGCCGTCATTGATCCGCTGGTCAGCAGCACTTTTGCTCCGATGCTCGATATCGCGAGCGGCCCTTTGTGCAGCAGCGCCTCCAGAACCTCGAAGTCACTCAATCCCAGGCCGCTGCCTTCCACCTGCCGGCGGCTATACTCGGCCATGGACTTGTAGCATTTGGCCAGAACCAGCCATAATTTCTCCGGTGTGGTTTGGCTTTCCTCGCTCATTTTCTTGTTAGATGCAAATCTTTATGTCAAGATTCTTTGTAGAGTACCTTGACATCAAGATGTCGTCCAAGCCATGAAATAGGAAGCGTGGCAAGCCGCAACGAAACTCGGACGGTAAGCCGGCGGATGAGGCCGCTCAGAGGATCCTGGGCAGTTGAAGGAATACTTCTGCCCTGCCGTGACTTGGCTGCTGGCCGTTATCCAGCCCTGCGCGTCGTAAGCCGTGGTGTACCGCGCCATTCGCCCTGCCGGATACGGTATCGACTAACTGACGCTGGTGCCGCAGGCACCCTCGAAGCTATAAGTCGTTTGGAGCACGATCGCGAGTAGCAATCCTATATTGACCAGACTCGTCAGAACGCAGACCGGCACGTACGATGCTCCCCCGATTCCAGCTCTGCGGGTTCAGCGGATCCGCCCCGGCATTCTCCGGATCTGGACTCAGGAAGCGCCCTTGTTCGCCATCGAAATATCGCGCGTAGAAGTAATCCAGGTTCGGCACCGTCCCCGAATCCCGTTCCTGTCCCGTAAACTTCTGGTTCACGCCATCGGAACTCCCGAACTGCGAGTTGCGGCCAGCCGAACCGCCCGTCACTTCTTCCCCGAAGGGCAGATAATCGTGCCGGCCTACGACATTGCCCGCTTCGACCATCACCAGGCGCACCGAGCCCAGGTGATCGTAGGCCAGATAACAAGTGCGGCACGGCGATGCCGCAGGTGCGGCGTTGGAATACTCCGCGGCCAACTGTCCGAAGGCGTCGTAGACATATACCGTCGTACCGGCCAGACTGCTCTTGGTAACGCGGTTTCCGTCGCCGTCGTACTCATACTGCACCGATACCGAGCGGTCCGGCGCATCCGTTAAACTGCGCTGCCGGTTCTCGGCATCGTAGCCGATCTGCAGCGAACCTACGCTTGTCTGGTTTCCCACGAGATCGTAGCCCGCATTCCGCAAATGATTGCTGCCGTCGAACAAGTTGCTGTCTGTTGTTGCCCGACCTAAGGCGTCAAGCTCGACAGCCCAATCCCGGAGAACGACTGGACGGCTATGTTGCCGTACGCATCGTAGGCGAAGTTCCGGCCGTAGCCGCCGCTGTCGCCGATGCTCGTCAGCCGATTCAATCCGTCATAGCCGAACTGTTGCGAGAAGGCCAAAAACTGCGGGTAACCCGGTCCGCCATGGTATTCCACATACCCCTTCAGATTGCCGTTGTTCCCGCTGCCGGCGTTAACCGGCCAAATGGAATACACCGCGAAGTTCCCGTTTTCTCCCCAATCCGGACACGATACGAACAGCATCTGCCCGGCATCGTTGTTCTTCGCTTCGTAAGTTTCTGTTTGGCGCAGTTGTTTATTGAACGAAGCCGCATGCCAGACGCCGTTCCCGCGCAGGTGGTAATATAACCCGCCGTGGGGCCAGTAATGCGCCCAGGTGTTTGGATCGCCCGGCGAACCCGCGTAATCGGTATTCACGCCGCCGAACGAGCCTTGCACCCAGGCCGGGCGGTTTGCGCCGTCGTAGCCCGTCTTGATTACCCGCCCCGACGGGTAGGTCTCGCTGGTCAACGAACCGGCGGCACTATAGCCGTAGGTAAACGAGTACGTCTGCCCTGCCGTGATTTGGCTGCTGGCCGTTATCCGGCCCTGCGCGTCGTAAGCCGTGGTGTACCGTGCCGCCGCTCCATTGCCGACCGACGTCAATCGCCCTGCCGACTAGGATACCGATGAAGCATCGTAGCCGTAGCAAAACTCCCCAGGGGTGACGTGTCCCCCATCTGATGCCTGTGCGTAGCGCCAAGTACCTATTTAGTCGCCAACGAATTTCAGATAGAGACCCACCCCATCACGAACGCGTTGAGCCATCACCGCGATCTTAGAAATAAGTTCCTGCTCCTCGGCAGCCTGTGCCTTAGCTGAAACCGTGCTCCATTCGGATAGAACCAATTTATCTGCATGACGTTAAACACGGTATCACCGTAGGGGTCAATAGAGCCCAGCATCGGACTTGAGCTATCTCCTGGGACGGGTCAATCGGACAAGGATATTCTTGGGATCCACCACCGCATAAAGCTGTGCGCCCCACTCATCTTGTAGCTCGATTCCAAATCCCATAATTATCTGCGCGGATTACCAGGAAATGCAGTGACGAGATTGCCATTTGAGTCCGTAACCACGGTGTAGATCGACGTAGATTGCCCCGTGGTTATATCAGTACCGATCGTTCGACCAGCGTCTACTGTACGGGTGAATCTGCCGCTGACTGATGGTATCTCAGCGGTCGACTCCGCGGCCGGAATTCGTCAAATGCAATTTTTCGCTTACTTCGCGATCGTTCACCGAACCAGAGCCCCCATCGACAGGCGATTCAAAGCTGCCGCCACTGATCCGCTGGTCCGCAGCATTTTTACTCCGATGCTCGATATCGCCGGCGGTCATCTTTTGAAAACGGGAAGGACTTACAAGAGTTCTTCCCGCTTCTGCGCATCCAGCGTCTTGACAATCTTGCTGACATCCTGAGCTCTCGCGCGTTGGCCCACCAGGAGCGCGTCAGGAGTATCTACAATAACCAAATTCTGCACGCCGACAAGCGCAACCGGCTTGCTGGCGCTGATGTAATTCCCACTGCTGTCCTCGGCAATTATCTCCCCATGCGAAGCATTTCCGCTGGCATCTTTAGGAGTCAAACCATACACCGCTTCCCAACTCCCGACGTCGTTCCAGCCGATATCGTCAAGAGCAATGCCGGAAACGTTGTTAGCTTTTTCGATGACCGCGTAATCGATCGAAATGTTCTCGCATTGCGGGTAAACCTCGTTAAGCCGCCCGGCGAACTTCCGGTTGCTGAACGCCGGAAGGCTGGCCAGCAGCGTGGCCGTCTTAGCCTGATGCTGGTGCATCAGATCCAGCACTTTCGAGGTTCTCCAGAAGAACATTCCGGCGTTCCAGAAAAAATTTCCCGCCTTCAAGAATTGTTCGGCGGTTTTCCCGTCCGGCTTTTCGCGGAAGCTTGCAACCGGAACGGTCTCCATTGAGCCCGGCTTTGCGTCAGCCGGGAACTCGATATATCCGTAACCGGTTTCGGCCCATCGAGGCTGAATGCCCAGCACCACCACGTCCTGCTTTTCGGCAGCCTTGTATGCGGCTTTTACGAACTTCCGGAAGCGCGGCTCTTTGGTGATCAAATGGTCTGCCGGAAAAACGCCCATGGTTGCTTTGGCGTCCACGCCGGAGAGTACTTGCGCTGCCAACGCTATGCAGGGGGCGGTATTCTGCTGCGATGGCTCGGCAATGATCTGTGCTTTCGGCACCCGCGGCAGCTGCTTCCTGATTTCCGCCTGCAAGTATTCATTGGTGATTACCCAGATGTTTTCCGCCGGGACGACGCCCTCGAGACGGTCGACGGCCTGCTGAATCAGGCTGCGTTCGCCGAAGAAACGCAGCACCTGCTTGGCATTGCGTTTACGGCTGCGCGGCCAGAAGCGGGTACCCCGTCCACCGGCCATAATGAGTGCATAACGATGATTCGCCATGAACTACATAGTGTAGGCTCTCGGGCTCTTCCTCTCCAAACTGCCGCTCGGAAAGCGTAGCGCTATGGGTTAGGAGAACCGGTCTGAATCGGCAGTGGCTTATCGGAAAGCTTTGAATCCGGAAACCCGCGAATTACGTTCAAAGTTCGGCTCCACCGGGTTCTGGTGAAAAAGTGCTCGCCTAAGTCAACAAAGTGCGAAACCAGAGATCCTATCGAGTTTCCGGCCAGATCCTCGGTCGTCGCCCGATAAGACCAGTAGATTAGCAGCGGCTTGCCGATGATATTATCTCGAGGTACAAAGCCCCAATAACGGCTGTCTAGTGAGTTGTCTCGATTGTCGCCCATCGCGAAGTACTTGTTGGGCGGCACGATCACCTCTCCGTCCTTCACGTGATTGTCGAGCATGTCCCGCTGCAATTGCGCCTGCAAGGGTTGGTCTGTGTAGTAACCAGCCTCACCCGGGAAATTATCGCGAGTGGGTTCGTATGGAAATTTGTGATAAACGTAAGGCTCGTTGAGTCTTACGCCATTCCGGTAAATGATCCGGTTGACCATTTTCAGGTGATCTCCGGGAACGCCGATGACACGTTTCACGAAAGTCTGCGAAATATCGACTGGATAACGGAAGACGATGATGTCGCCGTGTTTTGGCTGCTCATAAGGCAATAGATACTTGCTAATCGGGCCGGATGGCGAATAAGCAAGCTTGTCTACCAGAAGATGATCCCCTATTAGGAGGGTATCCTCCATGGAACCGGTCGGAATGACGAATGCCTGAACCAGAGTCGTGGTTCCGAAAAGGAGCAGAAGAATCGTAACTGCCCATTCTGCGATTCCATTGCGAGCGGGTTCTTTGATCTCACTAACTTCTGGCGTGCTGGTGAGGTCAGCCGCATTGCTGGGCTTCTCAAGCGATCGATCGGGGCTTGTCTGCTTCGCCATTTTTAGCTCGACGGGAACAACATCACACTTAATTGTATCGTCGATATCGGAGATGAACCCAAAACAGGCAAAAACTGGGCTTTGCTACCCAAAGTAGAGGATTATCAGGGAGAATAAGGAATGCAACCCAGTCCAGCGGCATTTTTTTCTGGTGAACTGGACGGATAAAGAGTTTTGGAGGATGCCTATGAAACGTAGTACGCTCTCACTAGTCTTGGCCGGCGCCATGAGCTTTTTCGCTGTCTCGTGCGCCAAGAAGACCATCGATGATCAGGCCTTAAAGACTGCGGTGCAGTCCAAGCTGTATGGAAATGAGACAACCCGTCAAGGTAATGTCGCCGTATCCGTGAAAGATGGAGTAGTCACACTATCTGGCGAAGTGCCCGGCAGCGATGTCGAGCTCGAGGCTATGAAGGTTGCCAACTCCACTGACGGCGTTCGAAGCGTAAGCGATCAGATGAAAGTAACCAGCGCTGCGGCTTCCATGCCGGCGGTCCCGCCGCCTGACGTAAGCGCCGCAGCCGCTTCCAATATGGCGTCAAAGACTGCTGCCGCAGCTAAAAAACCGGCGCCTGATCCAGAACCTGCGCCTGCCCGGACGCACGTCGCGAAATCCGATCCGGAGCCGGAGCGCAAACCTGTCCGCCCCGAAAATGCGACGCTTGCTGCCGGTACCCGCCTCGCAGTCCGGACCAGCGATACGATCGATTCCAAGACTGCAAGAGAAGGACAGACTTACAGGGCTTCTCTCGACTCTCCTTTGACCTCAAAGGGACGCGTGATTGTACCGGCGGGCACCGATGTCACCCTGACTATCCGGAATGTTAAAAACGCCGGACGCATCAAGGGCAATAGCACTTTGAGCCTGGCTGCTACATCGATGGAATACCGGGGCAAGTCGTACGACTTGGCGAGCAGCGTCTACTCCGATCAAGGCAAGGGACGCGGCAAGAACACCGCGCTCAAGACTGGTCTTGGGGCGGCCGCCGGTGCTCTAATCGGCGGTTTAGCCGGAGGGGGCAAAGGGGCTGGAATTGGAGCGGCCGCTGGTGGCGGTGCAGGATTCGGCTGGAATGCATTCACACATGGCGACCAGGTCAAGATTCCAGCCGAGACGGTCCTGAATTTCCGCCTGGAATCGGCTTTGACCGTGCCGGTTAGTACATCTGAAAAGTAGGGTTTAGTAGCCATCGCCCGGTCTGAAGTCGACCGCCCTTTAGGCGGTCAACTTTAAGCGGTTCTTTACCGGGAATGAGGGAAGGGCCGAGTATCAATACGCTGGTACGAGATGTGCGGTATCAAGTGTCGCCTGGTGTGGATCATGAAGTACGGCTACAAGATGTTGCTTGGTGAAATGTAGGAAGCGTGCCCGCGATCTGATTCGGCAGATTGGACAAGCTTGGGGAATGGTAATCGTTCGAGGATTGGCGTCGCCGAGCGGCAAGCCTATTCGAACGATCTGCGGCGCAAGGTGTCGGAAGCCCACGCAGCGGGAAGGGTCGATGCGTGTCTTGGCGGAGCGGTTCGGAGTCAGTCGGGGTTGGGTGGAGAAGATCTCACGCCAGCAGCGGCAGAGCGGTGGGATGGAACGCGTCGAGCAACGCACGGGCCGCTCAGCAAGGTGACGGCAAAGATGGAATAGAGCCTGCGCGAGCAGGTGCATCAGCGGCCCGATCGAACACCGGGGGGAATGGCAGCAGGCGTTACGGGAAACGCACGGTATCGAATTGGGTGGGCGTCGACGACGCCGCCACTGGTGGGACACTGGAAGTTGGTCACCACCCTAAGCGCCTTGAGCACTGCCGGTTTGCTGTCCGCGGCTCACACCCGGCCAACCTACGCCGAACCAAAGCGAGAACCGTCAATCACCTCTTTCAAGTCCTCGCTGAGGCGCTTCCCGCCAATGCTCAAGCCTGGTTCCACCACTGCGGCTATTCGTTACAGGAATGAGGAAACTGCTCCTAGAGAACCAAAAGTGGGATGGATACGATCGAGGGGTTTGGTTTCCATCGCCGGGTCTAAACCCACCGCCTTTTAGGCGATCAGCTTTAAGCGATTCTCTACGAGAATGAGGGAATGGCCGATTATCGACATAGCGGGCACGCCATGTGCGATATCGAGTATTTCCTGGTATGGATCACGAATCACCGTTACAAGATATTGCGCGGAGAGGTGGCGGAGCGTGCCCGCGATCTGATTCGGCAGATTTGTCTAGCCCGGGAAGTGGTGATCATTCGGGGATCGGTGTCGCCGGACACATTCACAGATGCTGGTGTCGGCACCCGCTCAAATGGCGCCATCCAAGCTGGTGCAGTACGTCAAGGGGCGTTCGTCGCGCCGACTGCAGGAAGAACTTCCGAGCCTGCGCAAGCGTTACTGGGGTCAGCATCGGTGGGCGCTCGGATACTTTTGCGCGACGGTGGACGAGGACACGATCAAAGCCTGTATTGAGAACCAAAAGTGGGACGAAGATGATCAAGGGTTTAAAATTACTGCGCCCACCGAGCCTTGAGCCGGCTCTGAGCCGGGGATGCTTCAGACGGCTTCAGCCGGATCCCTCGACTTTCAGTCGCACCCGAACATACCGGCTTTAGCCGGTAGTCATTTAGTTTCCGGGAAGCAGCTGCCGGGGGTCGTCTATCCAGTACGTCGGCTCCCAGCGCCGCATATCCTCTTGTTTGCCATAGCCGTAGGTTACGGCGCACGACTTCATTCCCGCATTCCTAGCTGCTTGCATATCTGCTGCCGAATCTCCCACGAAAAGACAGTCTTTCAACCGCGCGTCTAATCCCTGTGCGGCACGATAGAGCACATCGGGTTCTGGCTTGGCTGGAAATCCGTCGGTCCCTTGCACATGATCGAAAAAGGGCATTAGCTCAAACATCTCCAGAACCTTCCGCGTGGTCGGCGTACCTTTGGTCGTGCCAGTAGCTTTTCTGCCGCCTAAAGCAGCCAGCACTTGCGGGATGTGGGGATAGACCTTGGTGGCGGCGTGATTTCGAGCAGGGTAGATGGTGCGATACTGCTCGATCATGCTCTCAATCTGCTCGGTCGAACGAGTTGGAAATAGATCGGTGAAAAGCTCTACCAGATGACGCCCGATGTATCCGCATAAAAACTCGAACGGCACGTATTTATGTTCGGTTTCAACGAGAACACCCTGGATGGCTCCACAAATGTCTTGTGCGGAGTCAACCAGGGTGCCGTCAACGTCATCAAAAATATACGCCGGAAACGCTGGAATCAAGCCGGCTGCGGTTCTCCCCCTCCCACCAAACCGGGAAGGTTTGAAGGATGAGGAGCAATAACTGTCCCGCCCTCCGGAGGCGTCGGAGTAGTGGTCATTTTAGGCGTTCCCGCAAATTTCGGTAACGGCTTGCCATTAATTAGATCAATTACTTCAGCCCCATCGAGTACTTCTCTTTCCAAAAGGGCTTCGGTTATTCTTACCATCGCATCGTGGTGATTATCGATGATCCCTTTCGCCGTTGTGTAGCCCTTCTCGACGAGCTTTCTCACTTGCTCGTCGATTTGGATGGCGGTTGCTTCGCTATAGTCACGGTGCTGGGCAATCTCCCGGCCTAAAAAGATCTGCTCTTCTTTCTTTCCGAAACTCAAGGGGCCTAGTTCGCTCATTCCCCATTCGCATACCATTTTGTGAGCCATCTCGGTGGCGCGCTCAATGTCGTTTCCGGCGCCGGTGGTCATTTGATCCAGGAATATCTCTTCAGCTATGCGGCCGGCCATTAAGATGCCCAACCGGGTTTCGAGATAGCGTTTATCGTGAGAAAGCTTGTCATCCAGCGGCAATTGCATGGTCAAGCCCAAAGCCATTCCACGGGGGATGATGGTGACCTTATGCAGCGGATCGGCGTGCTCGAGCAGCGCAGCTACCAGGGCATGACCCGCTTCGTGATAGGCGGTCATCCGCTTCTCCTTATCGCTGATGATCATGCTCTTGCGTTCCACGCCCATCAGGACTTTGTCTTTGGCGAGCTCGAAATCGTGCTGCGTCACCACTTTCCGGTTTTGGCGGGCAGCGATCAGAGCCGCCTCATTCACGAGGTTTGCGAGATCGGCCCCGGCAAAACCGGGCGTACCGCGTGCGATTACCGAGAGATCGATGTCGTCGCCAAGCGGTGTTTTCTTTGTATGTACCTTCAGAATGCTTTCGCGTCCCCGGACGTCTGGACGATCTACCACTACCCGGCGGTCAAAGCGGCCAGGACGGAGCAGGGCAGGATCGAGAACGTCGGGACGGTTGGTCGCGGCGACCAGGATCACGCCTTCGTTCGATTCAAACCCATCCATTTCAACCAACAGTTGATTGAGTGTCTGTTCCCGCTCGTCGTGACCGCCACCTAAACCAGCACCACGGTGACGTCCAACGGCGTCGATCTCATCGATAAAAATAATGCAAGGGGCATTCTTCTTGCCTTGCTCGAACAGATCGCGAACCCGGCTGGCGCCCACGCCGACAAACATTTCCACGAAGTCCGAGCCGGATATCGAGAAGAAAGGAACATTTGCTTCACCCGCAATTGCGCGAGCGAGCAAAGTCTTACCGGTTCCCGGAGGTCCGATAAGCAAAACGCCTTTCGGTATGCGGCCGCCCAGCTTCTGAAATTTTTGCGGTTCTCGCAGGAACTCGATGATTTCCTGCAGTTCCTCTTTGGCTTCCTCCACGCCCGCAACGTCTTTGAACGTAACCTTCTTCTGCTGCGAGGAGTGCAAACGCGCCCGGCTCTTCCCAAAGCTGAGCGCCTTGTTTCCCCCACTCTGCATCTGGCGCATCATGAAGATCCAAAGGCCAAGTAGAATCAGGATCGGAATAGCATTAAACAGGATTCCCAACCAGCCATTGCCGGCAGCGTCCTTCCAGGTGTACTTGACACCCTTTTCCTGCATAACCTTATAAATGTCGGGATAATTCGGAGGGATGACAGTGTGGAAGTCACGGCCCTCAGTCGTCTTACCTTGAACGTCGGTCCCAGTTATGTTGGCGTCTTTGATTTTCCCGTCCTGCACCTGGGAGACGAAATCGGACGCGGACAGATTCTGAGGTGCTGGTCCTCGGCCGGTTTTCACAGCCATGTAGACCAGAACAACCGCACAGATGATTACCACCCAGAAAACCGCAGTTTTTACATTTGCACTCATTGAAGAATTACCTTTCGCCGGGAGATCCACTGGTCCGGCAAGGGTCCTGATCTCAAAACCAGACCCGCTTCCCACTCATATAGTGAAAGACGTCGATCATTACTCTTTCGATTCACTTACAATCGGGCTAAAAGGCCCAGGGGGGCCGTATCGGACACTCAGAAGCCGACGGCTCTCGACGGTAGCCGCGAACTCCGCCGCTACAGCAAAGCGGCGAACCCATAAAATTCTCTCTCCAGCCACCAAAACCGGCCAGTAACGCCGTTCCCAGAGCAGAATTCGATGCTCCTGAAATAGCGTCTTCAGCTTTCGAGGATGCCCTTCTCCGGGAAGTAGAATTTGGTCACCCGGCCGCCAATTTCGCACTTGCAGGCCGGATGTTCCGCAAGCCTCCGCGACTGCTTCCCAATCCAACGTAGCTTCTTCGATAAAAAGCGAGTCTTTATCCTTGACGGTAGCACAAGTTTGGCCACTCGAATTCACCGGATCGACACTGAAAATTCCTAGGCATTCCGGCAGCTTGATAGGAACGCCGAACGGTACCTCCAGCGAGTAATTCCGGGTAGATTTCAGGGTTTCGGGACGGGTAATTAAGATGGTGTCGAATGACCGCAGAATATCCGCTCCGGGAGCTTGGACCCGGTCATGCCCGTGCTTGCTCGACGCGACCGCCAGAATGGCCTCGACGTGCGGGAGGTCGATGGCAAGCAGGTGGCCTCGCACCTGGTTTAAAGCTGAGCGAATCACCCGGCGCTGCAAGGCCGCCGGCAAACGAAGGAGCGCGGGCGCGTCGAGCAGAAGGCCATCTCCATGAGCAAACGGGCGCGAAAGACTAGCCATGCTGCGGGCCGTCTCGGCGGATAAGTAGTCTTCCTCATCCCTGGCGACGTTCGCATAGCCGCTTAGAACCTGTTCGAGATTGGGATTGAAAAGGCGCTCGAGTTCTGGCATGGTTTCCAGCCGGAGGCGATTGCGCCGGAATCGCAAGTCACGGTTAGACGAATCTTCCCGCCAGGAGAGTCCATGTTGGTGCGCGTACTCCCGGACTTCTTTTCGCGTGGTGGTCAGCAGCGGACGCAACAAATTACTCCCGGCGGGTCGCATTCCTGCCAACCCGCGCAATCCAGAGCCCCGGAGCAGGCGAAACAGGACCGTCTCGGCCTGGTCACTGGCCGTGTGTCCCAAGGCGACAAACTGCAACTCGTAATCGCGTCTCGCCTGATGGAAGAATTCCTGGCGAACGCGTCGAGCCTGCGCTTCCAGATTCCCGGGCGGTGGCGGGCATTGGCCTACGTAGACCGGAAGATTGAGCGCAGCGGCAAGTTCGCGGACAAAGAGTTCGTCATTTTGCGATTCGAACCCACGGAGCTGATGATTGACATGCAGGATTGTAAGCTGCATTGCAACGGATCGTTTTAGCTTCGTCAGAATGTGTAGGAGCACTACGGAATCAGCGCCGCCGGAAACAGCGACTCCCAAATTCAACGGTTGCGATTGCGTGCTATAAAGATGAAGCAATTTGGCAACGCGTTCGACCAGGTCAGCAGACACCAACTGCATTGTAGGCCGGGCATCATTTCATCCTCCCTATGAACATCAACTCTCCCCATACCGAATCAGAAATCAAGAAGATTGCCGCCGGAATAAAAGTCCTACTGATGGATGTAGATGGAGTTCTGACGGATGGCCGGCTTTACTTTTTTCCAGGACCCGCCGGGAAGACCGTTGAGAGCAAAACGTTCGACGCCCAGGACGGAATTGCGCTGCGGTGGCTCACCTGGTATGGGATAAGAACGGGCGTGATTAGCGGCCGCGATTCTCCGGCGACTACGGAACGTGCTCAGCAGGTGGGTATGACCTGGGTGTTTCAAGGGCACATCGAGAAAATTCCATTTTTTGAAAAGATTATGTCGGAGGCGGAGGTCTCATCCGGTGAGGTCGCCTATGTGGGCGACGACCTGACTGACATCGTGATTATGAATCGCGTGGGCCTGTCGATCGCGCCGGCAAATGCCAGGCCGGAGGTGAAGCACTCGGCTATGGCGGTCACCGGCGCTCCCGGGGGTTCGGGCGCAGTGCGGGAAGTTGTGGAATTGCTGCTGCGGTCTAACGGCAAGTGGGAAGAGATTCTCGAAAAATACGAGGTGAAGCCCTGAACCAGGACCTGACCGGGAAGGTCGGCCTGGTGCTCACGACCGGGATTGGGCCGGGGATTCTCTATGAACTGACCGGCGTGATCGCCCGCCACGGAGGCGATATCCGGTCGGTATCGATCATCGAAGCCTCGAACATCCAGACGCGCATCTATTTCGAGCTGGATCTGCCGGTGGACGCCGAAGTGCTGGTTTCAGATTTGCGGCTGCTGCCGATCGTGCGCGAGGTAAGCACGGTGCAGTCGCTGCAGCGCATTTACGGCAAGCGCGTTCTAATTATGGGTGGCGGCGCGCAGGTGGGTCAAGTGGCTCTGGGCGCTATTTCGGAAGCGGACAGGCACAACATTCGTGGCGAACACATTTCCGTGGATACTATTCCGCTGGTGGGGGAGCAGACGCTTGCGGCTGCGGTCCGAGCCGTGCGGAGATTGACCCGGGTGCGGGCATTGGTCCTGGCGGGTTCGCTAATGGGCGGAGAAATAGAAGCTGCAGTGCGGGAAGTCCGCAGCGACGGCTTGCTGGTAATCAGTTTGAATATGGCTGGGAGTGTTCCCGAAGCGGCCGATTTGGTGGTGACCGATCCAGTGCAGGCGGGCGTCATGGCGGTGATGGCTGTGGCGGAAACCGCTTCTTTCAATGTCGCGCGGCTGAAGCAGAAAATCTTCTAAGTTCTTTGAGGGGAGACGGTGATGCTACGGATCCGGCGCAAAGGCAAGTTAGGCCCGCTTCCTGGCTTTTAACTTTGATGGAAGGCGGGGCAAGCCCGCGTGTGGGTTGCCAATTCGTGCAAACTGATTTGTCCTCGGTCGCGCTCTGGCATTTTTGGCATTTGCAGACAGGTGGATTCCGGACCTGTAATCTTGACTTCGCCGCTATCGTACGTAATGGCTGCCAGTGCGATCGTTGCAGCCTCGCAGCGGCAGGTCACAAGGGTGGGAGTTTGCTCCACGGCGGTCCCGGTCTGCCTGAATGTAGAAAACCCGATGTAGTGCAGACCGGACCGGCCGAAGAGCAGAGATCAGTTCTGCAACGGATCGGTCTCGCTCGCTCGAGTCATTCGAACTCCATCGCAAACGTAGAGCAGACTTGGCCACTGCCTAAAGTGATTCTGAACCACCCAGGCGCCTTCTGGCTTGAAACGTGACCAAGTTAATGCCAAGCTTTGGCTAACCCGGTGAGAGGGTGCAGGAAGAAAAAAGTAGGGAGAGCCGAAACTCTCCCTACTGATGATGGCTTACTTTACGTCGAAGGAGAACTCGCGAAGAAGTTCACCATGCGCGTCTTGGTTGCCGGCTGCGTATATACGGAACAGATAATTCCCCCTGGTGTCGATGGGGGGAAGCTTGGCGTCGACGGTCTGATGATCGACTTTGGCGTCGCCATTCCAGATCTCGTCGCCTTCTGTGCTGACGACCTCGATGGAGACCGAATTTTCAGGAAGATCTTTGGCGTTCAGGTGGACCAGCACGGGTTGGCCGGCAGGAATAGTGTTGATTTCGGCGCCGCGGAAGGCCGACATATCTTTCTCGACGATTTTAGTGCCGTGTGGAATGACGGTAACGATCATGGCGATGGCGGCTGCCGCGCCTGCCAGGGACAGGTATTTGGCGTTGAGCCAACTGAAGCTCCAGAGCGACTTTTTGTTACGGCCGGCAGTTTCGGAGGCGAAATTTGCGGCGACGGTTTGCTGGTGCAGGTCTGCCAAAGCCATTTTCGTGGCGGCGATTTGAATTTCGAGTTCTTCTAAACGGGTCACACAGCTGTGGCACGCCAGAATGTGGGTTTCCATACCCTCGAGTTCTTCTTCATCGTTGATGCGGTGAAGGATGAAACGCTCGAGGTCATCTTCCGACGGATGTTCAGGGAATTGCTGCATAGGGTTTTCGGATAAGATTTCCGTCCTCATGTCTCTATAGTGCTTTTACCCCGCCTGGGCTCTCAGCAATACTGAGAAAATTCCGTTACTCGTCAGTTTTTTCCTACCAACCTCACCGAATTTCGCCTTGGCTCTAGACTTCATGAGGCGAAATTGGGTTTCATTGAGAGACATTTCACGGCAGATCTGTTCCTGGGTCTGCTCTTGGAGGTAGAAACGGACCAGAATTTCGCGGTCGCGAGCGGAAAGCGCGTCGAGCGCGCTGCGCATAAGCTCCGCCTTTTGGCGAGCCATCGCTTCCCGCTCCGGATTCTGCGTGCGATCGATTACAGTGACGCCGCTTTCGAGATCGGTTTGTTCGCGGCGGGTATGGACCGCCGTTTCGATATAAGCAGCCACTTGACGGCGGACCACAGTGCGGACGAAGCCCATTAGGCGCTCGGGCTCCCGGAGGTCGCCCCGCTTTATGGCGTTGACCACGATCAGGAAGGTGTCGTGGACTTTGTCCTCGAGTTCCTGGGGGCCGAGCTGGCGGCAGAGATAGTAGCGGATACCGCGGCTGAACAGCTTGTAGAGCTGTTCCATGCCAGAGTCTTCGCCAGCTTTGATCTGGGCGACGAGGTCCGCCCATTCCGCAGGCGAGAGGCTGGTTCGGCCATTCGGCTCGCGCTGGGAGGGAACAGGGGACGGCGCTGCGGCTGTGGCAGGCTCTTCTAGGGTTTTATAGGCCGGCATGAGAAAGGCATTACTCCTTGGAAACGATCGAATAGGCTGCCCAGAAGTCAGGGTCGCCCCGGTAGCCGCCGGCTTGCGCCATCTCCGTTTGAGTTAGCTGGAGCGCGGTGGCAGCCCGGTGGGAAACGGAGCCGTGAGTCCGGCGGTACTTTTCGTAGAACTTAGCGAAGAACTGCCCGGAGTCGTCGGGGGTGGGCCAGGCGCTAACGACGACGGCGGCTGCGCCGGCCAGAAGCCAGCTGCGGCTTAGGCCGACTAGACCGGAACCAGGCACGACCTCGCCTTGCTGGGAAGCGCAGCCGCTGAGCACGACTAGGCTGCCGGGAATGTGATAAGTGGCAACAGCTTCGGAGGTTAACAGTTCGGGAATGCTGTTCTTGGTCAGGCTGAGCGCCAGGGCCGCCTCACCGGGCCGTCCTTCTGGGCTAACCACATGGACCGCGAAGTGCAAAATTTCGGGGGTGGCCTTTGCTGTGACCGTTCTCAGGTGAGCGGCAGACGCCTCGCGGCCGGTCAGCAGATTCGTATTGGGAAGACCGCAGGCCTGGGCGGAAGCGACGAGCTCTTTCTTGCTGCCGACCAGACGAGCCAGAGTCGTGTAACGAGCCTGGCTTGATGAACGCGGAGCAGCTTTCCGGTCGAAGCGCGGATCGGCTCGATTGTAAATAGGATCACCCACGCCATCGAAGGTGTCTGCCGGCACTTTGCCGGCAGGATTGCGCGGCAGCATCGAACTCGGCAGGGTGCGCAGCGAGTGTTTCGCGATCACAAACTTCTGGCTGCGCTCATCTGGTCCCGGAAGGGCGGCGAAAGGCATCTTGTCAAGCAGCTCCCCATCGGCCGCGATCAGCCATTCGGGCTTTGCCGTCACGGATGGCGGCACGGAACCGAAGAGCGACCGGAACAGCGCTCGTCCGGCAGGCTCCAGATTTTTCCGTTTACCGGGCTGGTGGACAGCAGCGCGAAATTCCCGCGCCTGTTCCTCGATGGTGTTCCTGTCCGGTAATTGTAAAAGCTGCAAGTTCGTGCTCGTCACTGTCCAGAGATAGGAGTGGGTGGTGCCCAGGCTAATACTGAGTAGAGCCGCACTTGTCCCCAACCTGGATTGAATATCTCTAAGTAAATTCCTGTTGCGATTGTTCTCCGAAAGAACAACCACATTCTCCTTATCGAGACCCAGACGGTTTTCTAGATCGTTTAATTGAATTCTGATCTGGTCCAGATTTTCCCGGGCTTGTTCGGATTTTTCCTTGGTGGTGCTGAGCGTGACGTTGGCTTGAGCAACCTGTAGCTGCTGGAGGAGGGAGAAATAGCGAGGGGAAGCGAGAAGTTTTCCGCGGTAGGCGAGCGTCAGTTGTTCGCGAAGGCTGGCGGCGCGATTATGCGCCAAGACTTCGAAAGCTTCACGAGCTAAAGCCTTGTTGTGCGTTTTGAGGGAGAGAGAAGCAGCTAGATGAGCATAGTCCCGATAGACCGCCGTGAGTTGAGCGACTGTCCTGGTGTTGGTTGCATCTCCGGGCAGGGCGCTCTGACGCCATTGATCGGCCTCGTTTACCGCCCGGCGGAAGTCGGCGAGTGCTGCCTGAGTCCGGCCGAGGTCGCGGTAAATGGTTCCGCGTACATGGAGCGGGTAATATTTTGGATCGGCCGCTAAGTCGGAGGGCCGGGCGAGCGCTGCATTAATATGTCTCAGCGCAGACGGGAGAAAAGCGTTGCCTTTTTTTTCTTCCAGTTCGGCAAGATGCTCATAGGAGATGGCGAGCTCGGCTGTACGGCCCTGCTGTTTTCGAATATCGAAAGCTCTGCGAAGCAACTGTTCCGCCTCGCCGAGTTCGTTAGTCAGAACCAGCCAAATGCCGAAGTCTTCAGCAACGATCGCTTCCAGACGATTGTCTTGATTCTCCCGGGCCAGGGCCAACGCTTGCCGAAAATATCTCTTTCCTTCTGACGGACGATTTTCGCCAAACTCGATACCAGCGAGATTGTCCAGTGCGAGAACAAAGTGATCTTGCCTGGGAGAATTTCTGAGATCTTCGACGCTGCGCCGGGCTGCCGAACTGGCCGCATTGAAGTCTCCTAGTTGAGAGTAGAGAGTCGCTTTGTTGATAGCAATTTGGCCCGCAAGCGTGTTGTCGTGGGCGCGTGCCGCAACTTCAGCGCCTCGGTCGAGTGTCTGAATTGCCGAACCATAGCGAAAGATGCCAAGCTCACAGCCGCCCTGGTAAAGGAGCGCTTTGCCCTGCTCGGGAAGTTGGTTTTGCTGCCCGGCCTCTTGCGCGGCTTGAGCAAACAGCGGTATTGCTTTTGAACACTGGCCGGACATGCGGAATTTTTGCGCGTGAGCCAGCGCAGTAGCGTAGTCCGAAGTGGCGCGTGAGGCGGGGTCGATTTCTAAACCCAGTGCGTAACGTCCACAACCGGACGCCAGAAACACTAAAGGCAGCCACCACCTGGGTGACCGCCTCCACAATCTTTGGAATAGCAGAGGATTACCAGGAAGTTTTCTATAGACTTCGGTTCACTCTACCACCTTCAAACTTCATCCCCGCGCGGGGGATAATTACTAGCAGCTTACGGTGAATGCAACCTACACTAAAACAGGAAAAGGGCTTGGAGAACGGCAACAACAGCGTCGAAAATGATGATGGGATGATGCATGGGTTTGTCCTTGAGCGAAGCGGAATCTAGAAGCCAAAAACGGTCTGGAGAACGGCGATAAGAGCGTCGAAAATGATGATGGGATGATGCATGGGTTTGTCCTTGAGCGAAGCGGAATCTAGAAGCCAAAAACGGTCTGGAGAACGGCGATAAGAGCGTCGAAAATGATGATGGGGTGATGCATGGTGTTGTGTAAATCCTTCCTGCACACGAAGGTACTCACCCGGTAAGCCTTTCCGGCTTCGAGAAATTGCCTTAAAACATACAAACTAAAAGACTTATTTTTTCTCTAGTTTTTGTGACTGCAAATTCGGGCAGGTCAAAGTGGAAAAATTTCCATTGTGGGATCGGCTTTGGTACTGCTTAGGCAGGCAGGATAAGAAAGGCTTACCGGAGGCCTCGAATAAGTGCGACAATGGCTAACATCTTTGGGTTAGCTGCGCACCCGTCCTCCGTAGCTCTCCGGTCTCCCCGTCCGCGACCGCCAAAATTCCGGAATTAGAGGTGGTTGTGAACTACAAGAATTTAGGGATCCTGGTTTCCTGTCTGCTGTGCGCGAGCTTGGCCTTCGGGCAAGCCACCACGTCCATCTCGGGAACGATCACCGACGCGAGCGGGGCGACGGTACCGCGAGCCGGTCTCGAGCTCACCAATACGGAAACCAACCAAGCCCGGACTGGTGTGGCAAATGACGAGGGGGCTTACAGCTTTACCCAGCTGCAGCCAGGTACTTACCGGCTGAACGTAAAAGCACCGGGTTTCAACGCGGTCAGCCTGGAGGACATCCGCCTGCTGGTGGGGAGTCCTGCCACGCAGAATGTCCAACTGGAAATCGGCACTGTCTCGAATACCATCGCGGTGACTGCCGAAGCGACGCAGCTAAACACCGTCGATTCAAGTCTTGGCAACGCATTCGGCACCAAGCCGATCATGCAATTGCCTCTCGAAGGCCGCAATGTGGTGGGACTGCTCTCGCTGCAGCCCGGCGTGAGTTATGTCGGGAGCAACGAAAATACGGGAGCCAACGAAACGGCATCCGCCAGCGGAACAGCGCTGGCGAGTTACCGGACCGGCAACGTCAACGGGGGCAAGAGCGACCAGGCGAACGTCACGCTGGATGGCGTCGACGTTAACGATCAGCAGAATCGGGATCCGTTCACCAGCGTGTTGCGAACGACGCTGGATTCGACTCAGGAATTCCGGGTGGTCACTACTGGCGCGGGAGCGGATATGGGCCGCTCGTCAGGAGCGCAAGTGACGTTGATAACCAAGAGCGGCACGAACGAAGTACATGGCAGCGCTTACGAGTATTTGCGCAACAAGGCGACCAATGCGAACTCTTTCTTCAACAACACGAACGGCGTTCCGCTGGCGAAGTTGAACCGGAATGTCTTCGGAGCTTCGTTAGGCGGACCGATTCTGAAGAACCGCTTGTTCCTGTTTGGAAACTACGAAGGACGTAAAGACCGTCGCGAAGACTCTGTTTTGCGTACCGTGCCCACCGCAACATTACGGCAGGGAGTTGTTCAATATGTGCGTACGGACGGAAGCATCGCGGCTTTGTCGCCGACGGACCTGCGGACCCGCATCGACCCGCTGGGAATCGGCCCCGATTCGGCGGCCCTAGCTGTTCTGAACCGGTATCCTTTGCCCAACGACAGCGCGGCGGGCGATGCCATCAACACTTCCGGCTACCGGTTTAATGCGCCTATCCGGCTTGACTGGAACACCTATATCGCCCGGCTAGACTACTATTTGGACAGCGAAGGCAAGAATCAGCTGTTCGTGCGCGGAAACCTGCAGGACGACAAGCAAACACAAGCGCCGCAGTTCCCAGGTCTCCCGCCGAACAACACCATTCTCGGCAATAACAAAGGCTTGGCCTTCGGCTTGACTTCCGTTTTGGGGCCCACCAAGGTGAACAACTTCCGCTACGGAATCACGCGTGTGGGAGTGGAGAATACCGGCGTTTCCCGTGATACGTTTGTCACCTTCCGCGGTCTCGAACCTATCGTGGGGACTACCCGACCTTTCATCAGGAAAACGCCAGTGCATACTTTTGCCGACGATTTCAGCTTTGTGGCAGGAAGTCACGAGTTGAAGGCTGGGGGTGTTGTCCGGTTGATCAGAAACAACCGGCTCAATTTCGCTAACTCATTTCCATCGGCTTCCGCCAATTCATCGTGGCTGGTGAACAGCGGGGCCAACCTGAATGTGGGGTTGACAGATTTAGCGAGCACCGGACGAACTGCCTACCGCGACGCGGTAACGACCGTTCTCGGCCTGGTCTCACAGGGCAACGCCAGCTACAACTACAACAAAGATGGTTCCCCACTGCCGGTGGGAGCCGGAGTAGGGCGGCAGTTCAATGCAGAAGAGTACGAACTCTACCTGCAAGACACCTGGCGGATCACCCGCGAACTCACTTTGACCTACGGTCTCCGTTATTCGCTGGACCCCCCAATTTATGAAGCGAACGGCATTCAGACTGTCGCGCAGCAATCGCTCTCGACATTCTTTGATACCCGCGTCGGATTGGCGGATGCCGGCTTGTCGCAAAGCGCCGTCACACCGGTTAGCTATGTGTTGAAAGATCAGCCGGGAGGCCGCAGCCTATATCCCTTCCACAAGAAAAACTTCGCTCCGCGATTTGCCCTGGCCTATTCGCCAAACGCCGCGGATCCGGTTGGCAAGGCGCTCTTCGGCGGCCCGGGAAAAACCGTTATCCGCGCTGGATGGGGAATGTTCTATGATGCGCTGGGGAGCGGCCTTATCACTAACTACGACGCCAGCGCATTTGGGCTGTCGACCTCAATTACTAATCCGTCCAGCACTCTCTCCGCAGCTACTGCGCCCCGATTTGCAGGACTAAACAGTATTCCGGATGGGCTGCTCGCTCCGGCTCCGCCAGGAGGCTTTCCTGCCGTTGCGCCCAATAATTTCGCCATCACCAACAGCCTTGATGACCGGCTGAAGCCTCCCTACACAATGAACATGAATCTCTCGATCGCGCGCTCGTTCGAGAACAATATCGTGTTTCAGGTGTCTTATGTCGGCCGGCTCTCCCGGCGGACTCTAACCAGCGAAGATATCGCGATGCCGACGAATCTGAGAGATCCCAATTCCGGGCAGACGTATTTCGATGCAGCTACCCAGATTGCAAATCTGGTGAACAGCAACACCCCGGTGGGCAGCGTTCCGCAAATTCCTTTCTGGGAAAATTTTTACGGCAATTTGGCCGGCGGAGGACTTAGTGCTACTCAGGCGGTTTACAACACCTATGCCGACTACGCGCCGGATTACACATCGGCGCTCTATTCGTTGGACGTGGCTTGCGATCCGGCTTGCGGCCGGCTGGGAAGATACTCCCAGTTCAACCGCCAGTACAGCTACCTCCGGACGCTGCGCTCGATCGGAAATGGGAACTACCATGCGTTCCAGTTCACGACGCGAAAGCTGTTCAAGACTGGAGATCAGATCGATTTTAACTACACCTGGTCGAAGGCGATTGATTTGACGTCCACTCCGGAGATTGCGACGGCAACTCAGGGTACGATCATTAACGCCTTTAACCGCGGGCTGTTCCGCGCGCCGGCGGACTACGACGCGCGCCAGCAGTGGAATGCGAATGTGGTGTACAACTTGCCACTCGGTTTCGGTCAGAAATTTCTGGACAAAAGAGGCTTCCTGAATGCGGTGGTTGGAGGATGGCAGATAACCGGTTTGTACCGGCAATCGACCGGTCTGCCAACTTCCGTAGGAAACGGCCGCTTCTGGCCGACTAACTGGAATATCACGGGAAATGCGACCGCCTTGGGTCCGGTGGCGGACGGCACAAATCGAAACGCAGCAGCGCCGCCGGGAGGCACCGCGGGCGTAAACCTGTTCCAGGACCCGACTACTGCCATCGATGATTTTGCTTACAGCCTCCCAGGAGCGGTAGGGAGCCGGAACGTGTTGCGGGGAGACGGGAATTTGGGCCTCGACCTGGGCTTGAGCAAGGCGTTTATCCTCCCGTGGAGCGGGGAGCATCTTCAAAAGCTGCAGTTCCGCTGGGAGGTTTTCAACGTGACGAACAGCACCCGTTTCGACCCGCTGGCAATCTCCGCAGATTTGGGAAATATCGGATCATTCGGCAAGTACACCGACACGCTGACCACCCCGCGCGTGATGCAATTTGCTGCGCGCTACGATTTCTGATGCGGTTGAAATGTCCGGGGAATGAGGGATGAGAAGGAGGGTTTGGTGCGCCCGGAGTGATTCGAACACCCGGCCTTCTGGTTCGTAGCCAGACGCTCTATCCAGCTGAGCTACGGGCGCAACGACCTTGAGTATAGCAGGGCTGGGACGGCTTATTCCGGTTTCGGATCTCGCGCCGAAGAATCGGCGAAAGTGAGAGTCGCGACACAGTTTCTGCCCTGTGCTTTAGCCCGGTACAGCGCCTCGTCCGCTACCCGGACAAACAGTTCCGGATTGTTCTCCTCGAGCTTCGAGACCGTAACGCCAAAGCTGGCCGATACCGTCAGTTCGACGCCGTCCACGCGAATCGGCGTGTCGCACAGGCGTGTGCGCAGGCGTTCCGCCTGTTGGGCCGCCTGGCCTAAGTCGCAGTTGGGAAGCACCACCAGGAACTCTTCTCCGCCGTAGCGTCCCACCTTGTCGTATTGCCGCATGTTTGAGCGCAGCCGGGCGGCCGTTTCGCGCAGCACGGCGTCACCGGCAAAGTGTCCGTAAGTGTCGTTGATCCTCTTAAAATGGTCAATATCGAGCAGAATAACGCCTACGGTCCGATGATCGCGATGGCCGCGAGCGACTTCCTGGTCGAGAGCCGCCGCAATTGCGGACCGGTTCGGGAGCATGGTCAGCAGATCTTTGTTCGCACGCTCACGCAATTCTTCCTGTGCCTTCAGAAGTTCGTTCTGTAAATCGATAATCCGTTTGCCGGCGCGCAGCCGTACCTGCAGTTCGTGTTCGTTGAAAGGCTTGATGATGTAATCGTCTGCGCCGGCGTTCATGCCTTCGACGGTTTCTTCTTTCGAATCCCTGGATGTCAGCAGCAGCAGGTAAGTATAGGGCTTCCGGAGTGTCTCCCGCACCTTGTGGCAAACCTCCGGCCCCGTCAGTTCAGGCATCTCCCAATCGAGAATGGCCATGGTAGGGGCATCGTCCGCCGAGAGCACCGCCCAGGCCTCCGCTCCATCATTCGCTGTTATGACATCGTATCCCCAACGCGACAGGGTGCGCCGCAAGAGCAGACGCGAGGGAGCGCTGTCGTCCGCAATCAAAACCTTCTGCGGCGGAGGGGCGGTGCTTTCTCGATTGGTTTCGCTCAAAGTTTTCAGGGAATCAGCCCTCGGGCTTCACATCTGCCTCGTTCCGTTTTCAGTGACCCTAAATGAATAGGTGTACTTTTACTATCCAGATATCTCAAGCGAGGGTCAATCGGCCTCTCTGAAAAACATGGCTAAGTGACGGCTAGAACTGCTATCCAGTGAGATCACTTATGATGGGGATACCGCTCAAACTTTTGCGTATTGGCTTAAGATCTTTCGAGTGAAGGAGCTTGGATGAATAATTCAGTACTAGTCCCCATGGTGGTTGAGCAGACCTCCCGGGGGGAACGCGCGTTCGACATATACTCGCGCCTGCTTAAAGAAAACATTATATTTATTGGTACTCCCATCGACGACAATATCGCTAACTTGGTCATAGCTCAGATGTTATTCTTAGCTGCCGAAGATCCAGAACGCGATATCTCGCTATATATCAACTCTCCGGGTGGTTCCATTACCGCCGGCCTCGCCATCCTGGACACCATGCGCCTGGTGGAACCCGATATTGTGACTTATTGTCTCGGGCAGGCGGCCTCCATGGCCGCAGTACTGCTGGCTTGCGGTACCAAAGGCAAACGGTTCAGCCTTCCCAATTCGCGGATCCTGATTCACCAACCATCCATGAGCGGCCTGGGCGGACAGGCGGCCGATATCGACATTTATGCGCGGGAGATCCTGAGAATGCGCCAGAGTCTCAATCAGATACTAGCCGAAGCGACCGGACAGACGGAGGATAAGATCGCCCGCGATGTCGATCGGGATTATATTCTGGAGCCAGAAGCGGCGCTCGAGTACGGGATGATTGATCGCGTGATTTCCAGCCGCCATCTGGAGCCAGTTTCCACGCGCTAACTGGGTGTTGCGGTTTACAGGGTGCTGTCCTGACCCCCTTCGAGGGAAGCCTCTAGAGGCGGTGCCCTGTCTATTTGCTTTCCGTAGGGAGCGTGATTTTTTAGTTCCTATACCCAAGAACCTTGACCGGCATAGGGAGTGTCGGTTACATTTATGGTTCAGCCGCTAAACACCTGTTTCTCAAGAGCTTCTATTGAATGATCGCTAAGTACCAGTCGGCCCTTAAAAGATTTTTCTTGTCTTCGATTGCCGTTCCGGCGCTTGCCTATTCCGGTTCCATGGGTTCTGAACCACTGTTACCTCCGGGGTTCACGCCTGCACAAACAGCCGTAAGTTCTGGCGCATCCAGACCGAACACCGGTGCGTCATCCGAGACGGATGAACGGCTCCGAAAAGCCGATGTGCATTTCAGCAATGGCCGGCAGTTCTATTTTCAGGGGAATCTGGCTTCGGCCCATCGGGAATTCGACGCGGCCGTCAATACGCTGCTGACCACTCCCGAGAACACGCCCGACCGGAAGCGCGTGGAACGGCGCCTGGATGAGCTCTGCGAATTGATCTACCGGTTCGATGTTGAAAAACTGGGAGCCGGGGGCGGACCGGACAACGAAATGGCGTTCGACAAGGCGCCTATAGACGAAGTCAGCCACATGACTTTTCCCGTGGACCCGGCCATTGCGGCTCGCCTGAAATCAGAGTTGCACCAAACCGCTTCGGGTATCCCGCTAGAACTTTCCGACCCGGTGCTCAGCTTTGTTCATTATTTTTCAACCGATCGGGGCCGCGCGATTTTACTCTCTGGACTTCGGCGGTCGGGTAAGTATCGCCCGATGATCCAGCGGATTCTGGCGGAAGAGGGTGTCCCGCAGGAACTAATATATTTGGCGCAAGCCGAATCCGGTTTTTTGCCGAGAGCTGTGTCTTACAAGAAAGCCGTAGGCATGTGGCAGTTTATCGCCGGCACCGGCTCGACCTACGATCTGGTGAAGACCAGCGCGCTGGACGAGCGCTTCGATCCGGAAAAGGCTACTCGCGCGGCAGCCAAGTTTCTGAAGGATCTCTATGCCCGTTATGGCGATTGGTACCTCGCCATGGCGGCCTACAACTGCGGAGCAGGCGCCGTGGACCGTGCCGTCGAGCGGACCGGCTACGCTGATTATTGGGAGTTGCTGAAGCGTAATGCGCTGCCGCGAGAAACGGCTAGTTACGTTCCCATCATCGTGGCGATGACCATTATGGCCAAGAATCCGCAAGATTACGGCCTGGAGAACGTCGAACTCGACGAACCGCTGGCCTTCGATAACCTGCAGCTCACTGCGTCCACGAACCTGAATTTGATCGCGGACGCCAGTATGCAGCCGCTTTCGGTTATTCGTGACCTGAATCCCGCCCTGCTCCGAATGGTGGCGCCCAGCGGCTTTCTCGTCCGGGTTCCGAAAGGCTCAGCCGAGAGCACCATGGCAGCACTGGAGAAAGTGCCGGCCGGCAACCGCGATGCCTGGCGGCTCCACCATGTAGAGAAAGGTGATACGCTGCAGACCATCGCCCGCGCATATCACCTGCCGGCTAATCGCATCAGCTCTGTGAACAGCACCGCCGGGGCTTCACTCGATAAAGGCGATGTGCTTTTAATTCCGGCCGTTTATCACGAGCCTGCGATCAAGCGCTCAAAAAAAGCTCGATCGCTGCGCAAACGGACAACGGCGTTAACCCATTCGAGCAAGACAACGGCTGGTGTTCGCGGCGCTCACATCTCGGCTTCCCGGCGTATTCCCGCTAAGCGGCCTTCTGCCCAGGCGCATATCTCGCACTAGTCTGCCAATTTCTTCCGCTTAAATGTCATTTTTCGTTGCGCACTCTTGTTATTCAGTGCGGCATGTGAAATCATTTTTCCTGCTATTGTCATCTCGAGTCTTTTCGAATTGTGCAACGAGAGGGAGAAACTTAAATGAGCTATTGGCTGGTACCGGACGATGATGATGACGACTTCGATTACGAAGACGAACACATAGAGCGGGAATCCGACAAGACCGAATACGGCGCCGATGACGAGGATGTGGATGAAGACGAGGACTCCGAGGCCCCGCCTGAAGGCGCTAGTGAAAGGGCTGCCGTCCAGGAGGTACCCGTTCTGGTGCCAGCCGCTCAAGCCGCCGGGAGCAAGAGGGAAGTTTCCCCTGACAAATCAACCGAAGATGCTGGAAGCCCTACGATCGTTCCCACCGGCGGGCCCATCGCCGGCGCTGCGGCCGGTGAAGCCGACACCGCGCCTTCCGCAATGGCTTTGTCCATGGAGAAAAAGGAATCCGTAAAAAGGGCGTCCTCGCCAAGAAAGTCGGCTGCGGCGGAAAAGATGCCGTCACCCAGCAAGAGCGCTGCATCAGCCCAGCCGATTCCCGCTAAGACAGCGAAGAGGCTGCCCGCGAAGGCCGTCTCCGCCAGGCCGGCAACTGCGAAGAAGGGCGCGGCTAAGAAGCCCACAGCGAGAAAGGCTATAGCTAGGAAGGCTATAGGTAAAAAATCTGTAACCAAGAAGTCTGTAGCTAAGAAAATTCCCGCAAAGAAGGCCATCGGGAAGAGCGCGGCAGTGAAGACAGTGGCGGCCAGAAAAGGGATTAAGAAGTCACCGCCGCCTCATAAATTAGCCAAGAAAACTATCCCGATTAAGAAAAAAGCGACCGCCAAAAAGTCCGCTCCTGCCAAAAAGGCGATCAAGAGAGTTTCCGCAAAGAAGGCCGCGGCTAAGAAACGGCGCTAGAGGATGAAGGCCGGAAAACGAGGGGTTTGTTCTTCTTTCGGCCAAAGATGAAAGTGAGTTTCCATCTCGAGCGGCCCGAAGCCTGGTTCTTTGCGCTTCTCGTGATAGACTTCAGCGATTGCCGGTCGCTAGTTTTCCATGCCCAACCTCTTAGCGGTAAAGCCCCTTGCATCGCTTACTGACGAAGCAAATGAACAAGGAGAAAATACCCTAAAGCGTTCTTTGGGCCCCATCCATCTGATTACGCTAGGCATCGGAGCAATCATCGGCGCCGGCATCTTTGTTTTAACCGGGCAGGCGGCGGCTCTGCATGCCGGCCCGGCGGTCTCTCTCAGTTTCGTGCTGGCGGGCATTACGTGCGCCTTTGCGGGCCTGTGCTATGCGGAATTTGCCTCGATAATTCCGATTGCGGGGTCCGCATACACCTATGGCTACGCTACGCTAGGCGAACTTGTGGCCTGGATTATCGGCTGGGACCTGGTTCTGGAGTACGCATTCGGCGCCGCAACGGTAGCTTCGGGTTGGTCGGGTTATTTCGTCAGCCTGTTGCGGCAGGTGCATATCTACTTGCCTCCGGAGTTAACAACTACCACCGGGAATGTATTGTATCTTTACGACGGCAGATGGCAGGAGCCTGGGGCCCTGCCGGCTTCGATTGCGCTTGGCTCGCTGCAGCACGTCACCGGGATCTTCAACCTGGTGGCATTTATCGCGGTTCTGATTGTTACTGGCGTGCTGATTGTCGGCATTGAGGAGTCGGCTACGCTGAACTCGATTATCGTCGGCGTGAAGTTGGCGGTCGTCGCAGTTTTCCTGTGCCTGGGAATCTGGTTTCTGCTGCGGCACCCTGAAGTCGCCGAAGCCAATTGGCATCCTTTCATCCCTCCGGTTGACCAATCCGGTTCGTTCGGCTGGAATGGGATCGCGGCCGGAGCAGCGTCTGTTTTTTTCGCCTATATCGGTTTCGACGCCGTCTCGACAGCAGCGCAAGAGGCGCGCAACCCACAGCGCGACATGCCCATTGGCATTCTGGGATCTCTGGTCGTTTGCACCGTGCTTTACATTGCGGTCTCGCTGGTTCTTACCGGCCTGGTAAATTATAAGACTCTTAACGTCGCCGACCCGGTCGCCATTGGCATCGATGCAACGGGCATTACCTGGGGCAGCTTACTTGTGAAGATTGGTGCGGTGTTTGGGCTGGGAACGGTGATGCTGGTGATGTTGCTGGGGCAATCCCGCGTGTTCTTTTCCATGTCGCGGGATGGGCTGCTGCCGCGGTGGGCCAGCGCCATTCACCCGAGATTCCGCACACCCTATATTTCAACTGCTATTGTCGGCGTAATCGTGGCGTTCCTGCCCGCCGTGCTGCCTATCGACAAGCTCAGCCAGCTGGTGAATATCGGCACGCTGCTGGCCTTTACCATCGTCTGCGCCGGTGTGTGGGTATTGCGCCGCAGGAACCCTGATCTTCCCAGGCCGTTCCGCACGCCGATGGTTCCGCTAGTCCCGATCCTCGGGATGCTAAGCGCCTTTTACCTGATGCTGAAACTGCCGCTGTTGACGTGGAGTGTTCTCCTGATTTGGCTGGCCGGCGGCTTGGTTATTTACTTCGGTTATTCCGTCAAGCACAGTAAAGTTCAGATAGCCGCGCCGACCCGCGAATAGGGGGCATAGTTTGGGTTCGCGGGGTTACGCGTCCCGTCCGATTGCGACAAGAGAGCCTGGTTCAGATTTCTTAGTCCGGTTGTGAATAGCGCTCTGCGAAAGCGGCAGCAGAATTTCCACGTTCAAGCCCGGGAAGGCGTGGCGGGCGCCGATGCTTCCTCCATGGACGGCCACGGCTCGTTCGGCGATCGAGAGCCCGAGACCTACTCCGCCGCCTTGCATGCGGGTGCGGTCAGCCTCGACGCGGAAGAACGGCTTAAACAGCGATTGAATCGCTTCGTCGGGAACGCCGGGTCCGCGATCGCGGATGGAAATCACCGCGGAAGAGAACTGCCGGCTCAAGTTTATATCGATGTCAGTCGCGTCGGGAGCAAAGCGGATAGCATTGCGCAATACGTTCTCGATTGCCCGATAGAGAAGTTCCCGATCGCCTGTAACGACGAGAGCTTCCGGTGCCTCCATACGGATATGGCAGTGGCGAGCTTGCGTCTCAAGCGTGCCTGCATCGGCAATCTCGTGCAGCAGCGCCTTGATATCTACGGGCGCGCTAATTCGCCCATGCAAGTCGCTTTCGGCTCTGGTGACCTTCAGCAGCTCTGAAACCAGCACCGTCAAGCGGTCGATATCCTTTTCAATGCGATCGAGGGACTTCTGGCGATCCGGGCTGGTGCGCGCCAGTTGCACAGCAAACTTAAGCCGTGCTAACGGGGAGCGCAATTCGTGCGAGATATCCAGCAAAAGGCGGCGCTCCGCCGTTAGCAGTGATTGAATGCGGTCGGCCATTACGTTGAAGGAGTGCCCCAGCTTCCCGAGCTCATCCTTGCCGCGGAAGTTTACGCGCGCGTGCAAGTCGCCGAACCCGAACTTTTCGACGGTGTGGCTTAGGTTCCGAAGCGGCGATGCCAGCTGGAGTGCGGGAATGGCGCAAAAGCCGAGACTCGCGATGACCAGCCAAAAATAGTAGGGAACCGGCTGCGGCGGCCCGTTCGGGAAAACGGCAGCGGCGGCCAAGTAGAACTTTGAATCGGTATCCGGCCAGACGATCTCAACCTTATCCTTGCCTCCGCGCCAGAAACGCGGAAGGCGGGGCGTTCGAACGTCGGCGTGACGATCCTCTCCTGTCAATACATCCTGGCCGGTCTCATCCAGCAGCGCGTAGTCGCCGGGGAAGTGATTCCGGAGATGGAGGATAAAGCTTCTCAGCCCGGGCTTGCCGTCGGCAAGATATGCCCGCCGCGCCTCCACGACCTGGAATTCGAGAAACTTAGAGAGAAAATCACCCCGCGTTTGCGAGAAGCTGCGCAGGTTTTCGGTGAGATTGAAGCCCGCGATGCAGAAGATCGAGGTCGCAAATGCCCACAAGGCCAAGCGGCTGAAAAGTGACCTCACGAAAAGGAAAACCCCCTTTGCGGAACTAGCCCGCCCAACCTTCCGCGGCCGGACTCATTCCGGGAAGGGCTGCTCCCGCCGCAAACAGATAGCCTACGCCCCTGACCGTGCGGATGAGTTCTCGCGAGCGTTCCAGCTTCTTTCTTAGATGGCTAACGTGTACATCGAGAGCGCGTTCCAGCGGATTGGCTTGCCGGTTGTAGAGCAATCGCGCGAGATCGTCGCGAGAAACGACCCGTCCGGCAGAACGGACCAGAACCTCGAGAATTTCGAATTCTATGGAGGTTACTTCGACGCGTTCGTTATCGAGGTAGACTTCGCGGGTGCTGGGATTGACACGCACACCGTTGGCTTCGATGGTCTCAACTTTGAAGGGAGAACCGCGACCGACTCGACGCAGGACCGCTCCCACCCGGGCCAGCAGTTCGTCAGGTGAAAATGGTTTCGCCAGATAGTCGTCAGCGCCGGCATTCAGCCCCCTGATCTTGTCTTCGTGCTCCGTTCGCGCGGTAAGCATGATGACCGGCATTGAACTACGGCGTCGCAGGTGGCGCAATAGTTCAAACCCGTCCATCCCGGGCAACATCACATCGAGAATGATCAGATCGAAGCGGCCCTCAAGAGCGCGCTTCAAACCCTCGCTTCCGGTGTGGGCTACGTTTAGCGCGATGCTCTGAGAGGATAGAAACTCTTCCATCATGCCCGAGAGTTCGGCATCGTCCTCGACCAGAAGAATCGAGTATTCCCGAAGTGGTTGAGAGCTATCCACGGTAGCGGTTCCAATTAGTTGCTTCACGGTTGTAAACGGAACGGTCTTCGCCGATCGCTGTCGAGCTTGAATTCCCGCTCGATCCCTATTGTGCCAAGTTTGATCCGCTATGTCACAGTCCGGGTCGGCCATGATCGCATTACGGAGACGGCGGCAGCAAGACAGACCGGAAAACCGGCGCTGAAAAGCCGCGGATCTGAAACGCCGTTTTTGCTACTATCGCTATTGGAAGTCAGCGGACAGGTGGGTGAGTGGTTAAAACCAACAGACTGTAAATCTGTCCCTCCTTGCGAGGTACGAAGGTTCGAATCCTTCCCTGTCCACCATCGCTTGATGCCAGTCACGCGACTGATTGACGAATAAGCCGTTGTAGCTCAGTTGGTAGAGCACTTCCTTGGTAAGGAAGAGGTCATCGGTTCAATCCCGATCAACGGCTCCAAGATCTCTCTCGCGAAACAGCGGGAATCCGTAGAGCATCCCAAGCTTCGCAAACTTTCAGAGTTCAGCTTTGCGAGGTTTCGAGGCGTCTACACTGCTGCACTAGCAAGTGCGCCGCGGACATCGTTTGGAGGCATTTTACTGGCCTTTCCATGGTATCCTTCCAGATGGGCGCAGCAGCATTGGTTTCTGTGGTGTGCGCCTCTTCTACCTATGTTCTCTGCCCTAATGGGTGGCGAGAGAATCCGCAAGCAATCCGACGATATTGAATTGAAGAGATAAAGAATGGCGAAAGAGAAATTTGACCGAAGCAAGCCGCACGTCAACATTGGAACGATCGGGCACATCGATCATGGCAAGACGACCTTAACGGCGGCCATAACGACGACGCTGTCGAAGCACAATCCGAAGAACAAAGCCCGGTCGTTCGATTCGATCGACAATGCGCCGGAGGAGAAAGAGCGCGGCATCACGATTGCGGTAGCGCACGTGGAGTACGAGACCGCGAACCGGCACTATGCGCACGTGGATTGCCCGGGGCACGCCGATTACATCAAGAACATGATCACGGGTGCGGCGCAGATGGATGGCGCGATTCTGGTGGTGGCGGCGACGGACGGTCCCATGCCGCAAACGCGCGAGCACATTCTGCTGGCCCGCCAGGTGGGGGTTCCGTATATCGTGGTGGCCTTGAACAAGGTCGACATGGTGGACGATCCGGAGCTGCTCGAATTGGTGGAGCTGGAAGTGCGCGAACTGCTGTCGAGCTACCAGTTTCCGGGCGACGATCTGCCGGTGGTGCAGGTCAGCGCGCTGGGCGCGTTGAATGGAGAAGAGAAGTGGCAGAAGAGCGTCGACGAATTGATGGCGAAGGTAGACGCGTACATTCCCGTACCCGAGCGCGCCATTGACAAGCCATTCCTAATGCCGATTGAAGACATCTTTTCGATTCAGGGACGCGGGACGGTGGTGACGGGGCGCATCGAGAAGGGGATCTGCAAGGTCGGCGAGGAAATGGAGATCGTCGGGTTCGCGGACACACGCAAGACGGTGGTCACGGGCGTGGAAATGTTCAAGAAGCTGCTGGACGAGGGCCGGGCAGGCGACAATGTGGGGCTGCTGCTGCGCGGCATTGAAAAGAATGACGTCGAGCGGGGGCAGGTGCTGGCGAAGCCCAACACGATCAAGGGCTACAAGAAGTTCAAAGGCGAAGTGTACGTGCTCTCGAAGGAAGAGGGCGGACGCCATACGCCGTTCTTTAACGGCTACCGTCCGCAGTTCTACTTCCGTACGACCGACGTAACAGGCGTGGCGAAACTGCCGGAAGGCATGGAGATGGTGATGCCGGGCGATAACGTGACCATGGAAATCGAATTGATTACTCCGGTGGCCATGGACAAGGGCTTGCGGTTTGCAATTCGCGAAGGCGGACGCACCGTGGGCGCGGGCACGGTGACGGAGATCGTTTCCTAAAAATTTCAACGAATCCCGCAGAAGGAAGTTATAATGCCACGAGAAATTATTCAGCTGCAATGCGGCGAATGTAAGAACCGCAACTACAGCAAGACGAAAAATAAGAAGACGACTACTGAGCGTCTCGAAATGAAGAAGTTCTGTCCCTATTGCCGCAAGCATCAGGGACATCGCGAAACGAAGTAACCAGAGGAGGGCATCTGCCCTGCTGTCATAGCCGCTTAGAAGGATTTAGGGGCATGGCGGATGCCGGTCTTTTCCGTAGATTTGGTAGCCTGAAGAGCAGTCCGAAATGCGACTAGGGGCATAGGCTAATGGTAAACCAGCGGTCTCCAAAACCGCCTTTGGGGGTTCGAATCCCTCTGCCCCTGCCATCCTGATTTGCTTGCTGCCGGGAAGGGGTTTTACGATCCCGGGTGAACTGGCGAACGCGAACAATTTTTATTTTCTAGCGAGTGTGAATGGAACTAAGCAAGGCGGGTAGTTGGCCCGAGCAGACGAGATCGTACATACAGGAAGTAAGGACCGAGATGAAGCGGGTCTCCTGGCCCAGCTGGCCGCAGGTGCGCTCAACCACCGGAGTTGTTATTGGAGCAGTATTCTTGTTCGCTGCCTACTTCTTTATCGTAGATTCCATCGTTAACGCTGCTATCACCCGGGTGATCGATTACTTTGTGCATCATCGGTAAACGCTGTTAGAACGGAAATCACCATGGCAACCGGCAATCAGGAATATAAATTGAGCGACGAAGAGCAAAGCTCGCCCTCGGATCACTCGGAAGACGCCGAATCTCCTCCGCAACCGGACGCAGAGGCAGAGACGTTGGCCGAGTATGACGAAGACGAACTGGAGCAGGAAAGCGCCGTAATTGAAGGCGAAATCCAGCCCGAAGCCAGCGACGATGGGGTACATGGACTTTCTCACGAGGAGGAAGACGCAAATGTAGAGGCCACTGTTGACTCGACTGATGAAGCCGGGCCGCCCAAGAATTGGTACATTATCCACGCCTATTCTGGTTTTGAAGGTAAGGTCGCCGAATCTTTGCGTTCGCGTTCGCAGGCGTTCGGATTTGCCGAGAGAATGGGGCAAATCCTGATTCCAACCGAAGAAGTCATCGAATTGCGGAATGGCAAGAAGGTAACCAGCAAGCGCCTGCTTTACCCCGGTTATGTTCTGGTAGAGATGGAGATGGACGACGAACTCTGGCATGCCGTTAAGTCGACACCTCGCGTGACTGGTTTCGTTGGAGGCGGCACTAAACCGATTCCGCTAACTGCGGATGAGGTCAACTCTGTTCTCTATCGTCAAGCTTCCAGCGCGGAACGTCCGCGTCCAAAGATGACTTTCGAGAAAAACGAACCGGTTAAGATCGTCGACGGGCCGTTCACCAACTTCTCGGGCAAGGTGGACGAAGTTAACTTCGAGCGTAGTACTCTTCGCGTCATGGTCACGATCTTTGGAAGATCAACCCCGGTCGAGCTCGATTTTCTGCAAGTAGAAAAAATTTAGATTTGTTCTTTTCGCATACTGCAAACAGTTAATTAAGGATCTTAGGAAATGGCAAAGAAAGTAACAGCCGAAGTCAAGCTGCAGATTCCAGCAGGAAAGGCAACTCCTGCTCCGCCGGTGGGCACCGCACTTGGACCGCAGGGCGTGAACATCATGGAGTTCTGCAAGGCATACAATGCCAAAACTTCCGCTAAAGAGCAGGAAGGCCTCATCATCCCAGTGGTGATCACCATCTACTCCGACCGTTCGTTTACATTTGTCACGAAAACCCCTCCCGTCGCGATTCTGGTGAAGCGAGCGGTCAGCTTGGCGAAAGGCTCAGCGGAACCGAATAAAAATAAAGTCGGGAAAATTACCGAAGAGCAAATTGAAGAGATCGCCAAAATCAAGATGCCCGACCTGAATTGCTTCTCCATCGATGCTGCTAAGGAGCAAGTGCGTGGCGCATGCCGCAGCATGGGTGTAGAAGTGCCGATTTAGAGGCTTTGTATGCTCCCTACACCGCAAGCTCTTCCGCAGTATTTTTAAGCAATTAGATTTGAAAATGCTATGAGTGTTTAGCTGAAAACCCGGCTATCCTAAAACTAAAGTTAGTCTTATGGTGGAGGCCTAGATTACCTCCACAACCCGTCAGCTTTCCCCGCCAGCAAAGAAGCATTCTGAAGGTCTTGTTTGACTCGGGATGGCAAATCTGCCCCAGTTAGTCTGTGGTCCTCGTAAAGACGTTTTTGATTCGGGCTGGAGCTTAAAGCTTTAGCTTAGATACGGTGCTACGTCAGCTCCCCATGTGACAATTCTTAGCCACTTAGAGGAGACATTACCCTATGAAGTTGTTTAAAACGTTTGCTGCTGCAACTGCGTTTGCAGTTCCCAGTTCATTATTGGCGGCGTCGCCCACCAATACTCTCTCGGCTCACGTGCCGTTTGCGTTCGTTATGGCCGGTCAGCAATTTGAAGCTGGAGATTACCAGGTTCATCAAAGCGGCAGCGGTGTCATCCGCGTTCAAGGCCAGGGCAAGGCGGCGATGGCCATCAGTGTTCCTAGCAGCGCCCCGAAAGCCGGAGCGCCCTCTGCCCTGCAGTTCACTAAAGAGGAGGCGCAAGCACGCTTGATTGGTGTCCAGATGGAAGGTGCGGAACTTCGCATTCTCGGGCACGCCCAGCCGGGGCGGATGGAGACGCTGACGTCTTCGCGCTAAGACCGCGGACTGATCGCTAAAAAGAATGCGTGTGAAAAAGAGGCTGGCCAAGTAGGCCGGCCTTTTTTGGGCTAAAGCCCAACTGTCGGCTCGATTAACGAGTGACCTGGAGCTCTTTATGTTGGGAGACTCACGATCTACTGAGACGGAACCTATTCGGCTTTCGCTGTAGAATCAGTATCGGGTCGAATGGCTCCGGTGGCAATCAGACACTGCGTTTTCTTGCTGATCCACTCGATCCCGGAGTTAGCGAACCGAATTTTAAAACAACTGTCCAAAAGAACTCGCAAAGCTCCGACGTCTCCCTACGGCCGGCGCGGCGTTCCGGATCGATCTCTTTAAGCCGATTCGTTTCTCTTCCCGAATTGAGGTGTGCGGCTCCGCTGAGGCCGCCCGATCCCAGCAAGGTGTTTGCCGTCCCGCTTGATGATCGCGCGAGATAGCCCCTATCCATAGCAACCAGCAATTCCGATCACTCATTCCTGACCCTGGTTGCACTTACCGTCACGGCTCATCTGGTAACTTCTACTTCGTGCCGAAGCTGCCGAATTCGCTTTGACTGTTATACAGTCAAAGCGTGGAGCGTCGAAAGATATTGACCGGACTTGCGGCTTCTGGCTTGATGGGGTTGACCGCAGCCGAGTTAGAAGAAGAGCAAAACACAATCCTGGAGATCAGGACCTGGCATCTGCACAACAGCGCGGAAGATCAGGGCAAGCGCCTGGGTGAGTATCTGCAACATGGCCTGGCTCCAGCCCTGCAGCGCTCGGGAGCGCAGTTGAGCGGCGTCTTTGCGAATGTAATTGGCCAGGGCGGCCCCTATATCGTGACGCTGTCTCAGTACGCGAGCTTGGCGTCGATGGGGGATGTCGTACTCAAGATGAACGCCGATGCAGCGCATAATCAGGCGGCGGAGCAGTTGGCCGCCGGCGGTGGTGCTCCGTTCGTCCGGGTGGACAGCAGCCTGCTGCGAAGCTTCGATGTTATGCCTCGGGTGTCCCTCACGCCGAAGAAGGAAGGGAAGGCAAGCCGTATCTTTGAAATGCGCACCTACCAGTCTCCGAGCTTCACCGCACTCACTCGCAAGGTAGGAATGTTCAACAAAGGGGAAGCTAAGATTTTCGAGCGTCTCGGCATGCAGCCGGTTTTTTTCGGCGAGACTTTCGCCGGCTCCAAGCAGCCCAATTTGACTTATATGCTTTCCTACGAAGATCTTGCCGCCCGCGATCGACTATGGCAGAGTTTCGTTAGCGATCCCGAATGGAAAAAGTTAAGCGCAATACCGGAATTGAAAGATGCTGAGATTGTCAGCAACATCAGTAACGTCATTCTCAGGCCGCTGCCGTTTTCAAATATCCGGTAGCTCATCCTGTGCGGTTACAGTGCCTGAACGGCTCAATGGCCTGCTGGGGACTTGTGGTACTCTACTAAAAGGTTTCCAGCAAACTTTGGGAGGCACAGAGCCGTTACTTGGCCTAAGCCGTTTGCACCAATCATATTATGAGTAATAAGCCCGGTAAGAAGTTCGAGGCGGCAGCAAAACACGTGGAGTCTAAACCGTACCTGCTTGCCGACGCCGTTTCCCTCGTCCAGAAAATTAAATTCACTAAATTTGATGAGACCATCGAGGTGCACATGCGCCTTGGCGTGGATCCCAAGCATGCGGACCAGATGGTTCGAGGCACAGTCGTGCTGCCGAATGGACTGGGAAAGTCGAAGATCGTTCTTGTAATCGCCTCGGGTGACAAAGTTCGGGAAGCGCAGGAAGCGGGAGCGGACTTCGTTGGCGGCGAAGAGATTGTAACCCGCATACAGTCCGAAAATTGGACGGCTTACGATGCGGTTATTGCCACCCCTGACATGATGCGATCGGTAGGCCGGCTCGGTAAGGTACTTGGACCCCGCGGACTGATGCCGAATCCGAAAACAGGGACCGTCACGACGGATGTGAAGACCGCCATCGAAGAAATTAAGGCCGGTAAAGTTGAGTTCCGTGTGGATAAGACGGGAGTCATCCATGCTCCGGTAGGCAAGGTCAGTTTCGGCACCGACAAACTTCTCGAGAACGCTAACAGTCTCATACAAGCTGTCCTGAAGGCAAAACCGTCGGCAGCCAAGGGCAAGTACGTCAAAAGCGCTACTGTATGCTCCACAATGGGGCCGGGTGTGCATCTGGATGTGTCAAGTTTCAATGCGAAGGCCGTATAGAAATGAAAAGCCGGAAAGATAAAAGTAAAGACTTCGACGCGCTGAAGAAAGCACTGGGCTCAAATCCAGATATCTTCGTCTCGAGCTATGAGAAGCTCACAGTCAAACAGGATAATCTGCTGCGTAAAACTGTTCGGGACGCAGGCGGCCAGTATCAGGTTGTAAAGAACAATGTAGTTGAGAAGGCGGCGGAGGGTACTCCGGCTCAGGATTTGCTATCCGGGTTGAAAGGCATGACCTCACTGGCGCTTACTTCCAGCGACCCCGTAGCTTTGGCGAAGGCTTTGCAGAAGTATGCGAAGGATAACTCTGCTTTCACGTTCAAAGCCGGGATGGTCGAGGGACGAGTCATCGATATCAGGGCCATCAGTGACCTTGCCGCGATGCCGCCGAAGGAAGAGATCTATGCCAAGCTATTGTTCTTAGTGAACGCGACGGCAACCCGGCTGGTCACCTCGATCAATGGCGTCGGTCGCAATTTGGCGATTGTGATTGATCAAGCGCGCCAGGAAAACAAGTTTAAGCAGTAAGGTTTAGCCTGACGGTCCCCCTGGGGTGAACAGGCTGCGGTGTGGCGGAACGTCCGCCGGAAATTTAAGCGATAGTTAGGGAGTTAGAAGAAACTAGATGGCGGATATTAACGCAATTGCAGAACAGATTCAGGGCTTGACTCTTCTCGAGGCTTCTGAGCTGGTTAAGTTATTGGAAGAGAAGTTGGGTGTTTCTGCGGCTGCAGCTTCCGTGGCGGCAGCCCCTGCTGGAGGCGGTGCCGCTGCTGCTGCTCCAGTTGAAGAGCAGACCGAGTTTACGGTGGTCCTGGCAGCTGCCGGAGCCAACAAAATTAACGTGATTAAAGCTGTCCGGGAAGTCACCAGCTTGGGACTGAAAGAAGCAAAAGATTTAGTGGACGGTGCGCCTAAACCCATCAAGGAGGGCGTAACCAAAGATGAAGCAGAAACCATCAAGAAGAAGTTTGTCGATGTCGGTGCTACGGTCGAAGTGAAATAGCTGACAGCGTTTCCGGTATCGTGGGCGCTGTGCCCAGTCACGTCATTCTCTCAAGAGCCATGCTGCTGAAATCAATTGCAAGATTATTTGTTTCAGTGTAAAGTGGAAGGTGGCCGACCGGGATTCTCCTGATCGGCCCTCCGTATGCTATCCTAGGATCGTCTATAATTTAACCCAGATCTTTGAGGGCGGTCTAGAATTTCTTTCGTGAATTTTATATAGTACAAAAGCTTGTTCCGTCGGCTTGAAAAAGTCGGCGGAGCTTTTGCGTGTCCAATTTCCCATTCTTCATTGTTGCCTCTTATTTTCAGCTCTGATGTGAGTCTGCCGCGTGCACATGTAGCGGACTACTGCCCGGGTCAGCGCAGATCTCTGGACGTCCGTAAACTGACGGGGCGGTCTTCACCGGGCGTCCTTACTTATGGTGCGCAGTTCAGCCAAAAGATCTTATGAAATGTTCGCTCTATAAAGTTCATTTGAAAGCCGGTTATGCGTCGGGAATGGACGATGCGCTTCGTTTTTATTAGTTGCTGGTTTGTTGTTTGAACGTGTGTTGCCCGCTGATTGCTTTGTTATTGCTTTCCGAAAGCCCAAGAAGGAAAAACGTAGATGCTTAAGGTTGCTAACGGTTCTGTCCGTGAGAGAGTAGATTTCTCGAAAATTATTACTTCGATTCCGATCCCCAATCTGATCGAAGTGCAGAAGCGTTCTTATGAACGTTTTCTGCAAATGGATCTTCTTCCAAAAGAACGTGAAGATGCTGGTTTGCAAAGTGTTTTCAGTTCTGTGTTCCCGATTTCCGATTTCCGCGGCCTTAGCCAACTCGAATTCGTCGACTACGCTATCGGCAATTGGGAATGTAAATGCGGCAATTTAAAAGGGCTGCATCATCTTCGCACCATCTGCCGGAATCCTAGTTGTGGAGCGGAAATAAAGACCGATCCGTTCCATTCCGGCGATGTTCTTTGTCATCGCTGCGGAACTTTCAACAAGAACATTGTCACGTTCTGTAATCGCTGTGGTGACCCTGTCGCTTTGCAGCTAAAGTACGACGTTCCGGAATGTGAAGAGCGTGGCATGACCTACGCCGCGCCCCTCAAAGTAACGATTCGCCTTACCGTTTACGACAAAGACGAGGCCGGGAACAAGACCGTCCGGGACATCAAGGAACAAGAGGTATTCTTCGGTGAAATTCCGCTGATGACCGATAACGGGACCTTCATCATCAACGGAACCGAGCGCGTTATTGTTTCTCAGTTGCATCGCTCACCAGGCGTCTTCTTTGAACGTGTCCAGGCGCAAGGCTACTTTCTTGGAAAGATAATTCCTTACCGCGGCAGTTGGGTGGAGTTCGAATACGACAACAAAAATCTGCTCTACGTTCGTATTGATCGGAAACGCAAGTTTTACGGGACTGTTTTTTTGCGCGCCCTCGGTCTAAAGACGGACGCGGATATCATCAAAGCTTTTTATAAACTTTCCAATATTTCCATACTGGGGAGTAAGCTTTATTGGGCCGTCAACCAGTCGCTAGTGGGTATGAAGCTGTCGCACGCAATATCGAATGCGTCTGGCGAGCAGGTCGTTCCTCAAGGACGTAAAATCACTAATTCGGTTTTCCGTGAAATTCAGAAGCACAAAATCGAACAGGTTGAAATTGCATCGAACGATCTCGAGGGCGGCTATGTTGCTACCGATGTCATTGATATGTCCACCGGCGAGGTTCTGATCGAGGCTAATCATGAACTCACCGCCACTACCATTGGAAAGCTGTCCGAAGCGGGAATTGAGACCTTTGAAGTCTTCTTCCCCGACCGCGACGATGCGGGTAACGTCATCTCCGCTACTTTGCGGAAGGATGCCGTAAAAACCCAAAGCGACGCATTGCTGGAGATTTACCGTAAGCTTCGGCCCGGCGATCCTCCGACACTGGACACAGCGACCCAGCTCTTTCAAGGTATGTTTTTCGATTCGCGGAAGTACGACTTTTCGCGGGTTGGACGCATGAAGTTCAATATCAAGCTGTATGACAAAGCAGATGCCACCCCGCTTGATAAGCGGACCTTGGACCAGCAGGACTTTACCGAAACGATTCTGTATCTGTTGAAGCTGCGAAAGGGAATTGGTGTGGTCGATGACATCGATCACTTAGGAAATCGGCGCGTTCGAGCCGTAGGCGAGTTACTCGAAAACCAGTTCCGCATTGGATTGGTGCGCATGGAGCGCGCCATCAAGGAAAAGATGTCGGTCTACCAGGAAATGTCTACGGCCATGCCGCATGACCTGGTGAATGCGAAACCGGTAATGGCAGCAATCCGCGAATTCTTCGGATCAAGCCAGCTTTCTCAATTCATGGATCAGACTAACCCTCTGTCCGAGATCACTCACAAGCGGCGTCTGTCGGCGCTTGGACCTGGCGGTTTGTCGCGAGAACGTGCGGGCTTTGAGGTGCGCGACGTGCATCCTACGCACTATGGGCGGATTTGCCCCATCGAAACTCCGGAAGGTCCGAATATCGGACTTATTTCATCGCTTTCCTGCTTCGCCCGTATTAATGAGTACGGCTTTATCGAAAGCCCATACCGGCGCGTGCGCGAGGGCGCATTGGTGGATGAAGTCCGTATTATCAATCCCGGTGACACCTCGCTTCGGGTTGGTGACGTCGTGGCCCGTGAAGAAGTGACAAAGGCCAACGGCAAGTTGGGCGATAAGAAGCGTGCCGCCGAATTTGAAGCCCATTCCGATTATCTGTCCGCCTGGGAAGAAGACAAATACATCGTCGCTCAGGCTAACGTCGCCATCGACGAACAGGGCCGCATGACCGAGGACTTGGTTAACGCCCGCCAAGCTGGGAACTTTGTTCTTAAGAATCGCGAAGAGATTGAATACATGGACGTCAGTCCGAAGCAGCTGGTCTCAGTAGCTGCCAGTCTGATTCCATTCCTCGAAAATGACGATGCCAACCGCGCCCTGATGGGTTCGAACATGCAGCGTCAGGCCGTTCCGCTTCTGCGCGCCGAGGCTCCTTATGTGGGTACCGGCATGGAAGGAGTGACAGCTCGCGACTCTGGCGCGGTAGTTATTTGTAAGCGGGCAGGCGTTGTCGATTCCGTAGACAGTGAACGGATCATCGTTCGTGTCGAAGGTGGCGCTCAGCATGAAGGGCAGATGTCACGCGAAGTTGGCGCCGACATTTACCAGCTGACTAAGTTTAAAAGGTCGAACCAGAACACCTGCATCAGCCAGAAGCCGATTGTGTATGAGGGGCAACGTGTCCGCAAAGGCGATGTCCTGGCTGATGGCCCTTGTACAGAAGCAGGCGAACTGGCGTTGGGCCGCAACGTGCTAGTGGCGTTTATGCCATGGCGCGGTTATAACTTCGAGGACGCCATTGTTGTAAGCGAAAAGCTGGTCAAAGACGATTACTACACCTCCATTCACATTGAGGAATTCGAAATCGAAGGCCGCGATACCAAGCTTGGACCGGAGGAAATTACCCGCGATATTCCGAACATCGCGGAGTCGTTCCTGCGCAACCTGGACGACAGCGGAATTATCCGTATCGGAGCAACGATTAAATCCGGCGATATTCTTGTCGGAAAAGTCACGCCTAAAGGCGAAACGCAATTAACCCCGGAAGAAAAACTTCTGCGGGCCATCTTCGGCGAGAAAGCTGGCGATGTAAAGGATGCTTCGCTGTACTGCCCGCCCGGAATCGAAGGCACCATCGTCGATTGCAAGGTGTTTTCACGCAAGGGCGCGGAACTCGACGAGCGCTCTAAACAAATACTGGGCATCCAGGAAGAGCGTATGCACCGCAACTTGGATGACGAAAAGCGGATCTTGAGCGACGAAAGGGCCAAGCGGCTCGAATCGCTGCTCCACGGCAAAGAGCTGCAGGCTGACTTGCACGACGAAAAGACCAATAAAAAGTTGCTCTCGAAAGAGATGCCACTCACGCGCGACGTGCTCGAGAAGTTAAAGGCTCGTGATTTGAAGCGCATGCGGCTGAACACCAAAGACGTCCGGCTGAATGAGCAGATCGATGAAATCGAAGAGATGACCTCGCGGCAGATTGCGGTTCTCGAGAAGATCACCGAAGAGCGCGTTGCCAAGCTTCGGAAAGGGGATGAGCTGCCTCCGGGCGTGATCAAGCTGGTAAAGGTCTATATCGCCATGAAGCGAAAGCTCTCCGTTGGCGATAAGATGGCCGGCCGCCATGGAAACAAAGGCGTCATCTCACGCATTGTTCCGGAAGAGGACATGCCCTACATGCCCGACGGTACTCCGGTTGAAATTGTTCTCAATCCGCTGGGTGTGCCTTCGCGTATGAATGTCGGCCAGATCCTGGAAACTCACCTGGGCTGGGCCGCCGAGAAGCTGGGTGTTCATTTCGCAACCCCGGTATTCGACGGCGCGGCGGAGCGCGACATCAAAACCCAGCTCACCAACGCCGGTCTTCCCACCTCCGGCAAAATTGAACTCTACGATGGCATGACCGGAGTGATGTTCGAACAGCCGGTGACTGTAGGATTCATCTACATGCTGAAGCTGAGCCATCTGGTGGACGATAAGATCCATGCTCGCTCTATCGGGCCTTACTCCTTAATTACGCAGCAGCCGCTGGGCGGCAAGGCGCAGTTCGGCGGACAGCGTTTTGGCGAGATGGAGGTCTGGGCGCTCGAAGCTTACGGTGCGGCTTACATTCTTCAGGAATTACTGACCGCCAAGTCCGACGACGTTTATGGCCGGGCCAAGATTTACGAAGCGATCGTCAAAGGCGAGGCTGCTGCCGAGCCGGGCGTTCCGGAATCCTTTAACGTGTTAATCCGCGAGCTGCAGAGCCTGTGCCTCGACGTCGAGCTGATAAAGAAGCCGCGCGAGTTGCAGGATCTGGCGCATGCTGCGGATTAGCTAGCAGTAATTAGAACGACGGGAGGGCGTATTCCGTGCCCGCGTCCTTCCGAAATCGTTTGTTGAAAAAACAAAATGGGCCCGTGCTGAAAAGGTAACTAAGGACAAACATGTACCGTTCCTCCCCGTACGATCGAGCCAATCTGATTGCCGACTTCGATTCGATTCGAATCAGTCTCGCCTCTCCGGAGAAGATCCGGAGCTGGTCTCATGGCGAAGTCACCAAGCCGGAAACCATTAATTACCGAACCTTCAAGCCAGAGCGCGACGGTCTCTTCTGTGCCCGCATCTTCGGGCCCGTCGCCGACTGGGAATGTCTCTGCGGCAAGTACAAGCGCATGAAGCATCGCGGGGTGATCTGTGATAAGTGCGGCGTTGAAGTCACTCTTTCGCGTGTACGCCGCGAGCGTCTGGGCCACATTGAACTGGCAAGTGCATCCTCGCACGTGTGGTTTTTTAAAGGTCTGCCGAGCCGCATCGGCTATCTGGTAGACATCACGTTGCGCGAACTCGAACGCGTTCTCTACTACGAGGCTTTCGCGGTCATCGATCCCGGCGAAGGCACTGGCCTCAACCAGGGTGAAGTGATCAGCGATGAGCGCAAGCGCCAGCTCGACCAGGAGTTCCCCGGCAAATTCGTCGCCATGATGGGAGCCGAGGGAATTAAAGAGCTGCTCAAGAAGCTTGACATTGAATCGCTGAGTCAGGAAATCCGCGAGAAGATGCGCACGGAGACGTCTGCGCAGAAGAAGCTGAAATTCGCGAAGCGCCTTCGGGTAGTGGAAAGCTTCCGCAAGTCCGGCAATAAACCGGAGTGGATGATTCTCGATGTAATTCCGGTCATCCCCCCGGAGCTTCGTCCTCTGGTGCCGCTCGACGGAGGCCGTTTCGCGACTTCAGATCTTAACGATCTCTATCGCCGCGTAATCAACCGCAACAATCGTCTGAAGAAACTGATGGAATTGCATGCGCCGGACGTGATTGTCCGTAACGAGAAACGCATGCTCCAGGAAGCGGTCGACGCCTTATTCGACAATGGACGCCGCGGGCGGGTGCTGCGCGGAGCCAACAATCGTCCGCTCAAGTCACTCTCAGACACTCTTAAGGGTAAGCAGGGACGCTTCCGCCAAAATTTACTGGGTAAGCGCGTCGACTACTCCGGCCGCTCCGTGATCGTCGTCGGTCCGGAATTGAAGCTGCATCAGTGCGGCCTTCCCAAGAAGATGGCGCTCGAGCTTTTCAAGCCTTTCATCTACCATCGGCTGGAGCAGCGAGGACACTGCACCACAATTAAGCAGGCTAAAGAATTGGTGGAACAACAGGATGCGGTTGTTTGGGACATCCTGGAAGAAGTTATCAAAGATCACCCCATCCTCTTAAATCGTGCGCCCACGCTTCACCGTCTGGGAATTCAGGCTTTCGAGCCTGTCCTGGTGGAGGGCAAAGCCATCAAACTGCATCCGCTGACTTGCACCGCATTTAACGCAGATTTCGACGGTGACCAGATGGCGGTTCACATCCCGCTTTCACCCGAAGCCCAGATTGAAGCGTCTACTTTGATGCTGGCTTCCAACAACGTCTTGTCACCGGCACACGGCGCTCCCATCACTGTACCCACTCAGGACATGGTTTTAGGCCTCTACTATCTCACCAAGATGCGGCCCAACTCGAAGGGTTCAGGCCGCACCTTTGCCTCGATCGACGATGTTCTGATCGCACTCGAAATGGGCGAGGTTGAAACCCTTACAGCGATCAAGCTTCGCCACACCGGTAGGGTGATCGACTTGAATAAGGCCTTCGACAACCAGAACATTCTGCACACCGAGCCAATCGAATTCAGCAAGCAGTATATGGACACCACGGTAGGCCGCGTCATTCTGAATGACGTTTTGCCAGACTCCATGCCATTCATCAATGGATTGCTGAAGAAAAAAGGTATGGCGCAGCTCGTGCAGTATTGCTACCTGAAGTTCGGTTTGCAGGTAACCGTACAGATGCTGGACCAGGTGAAGAAGCTCGGCTTCCTTTACGCGACGCGTGCAGGCATTTCTATTGGTATCGACGACATGGTGGTTCCGGCCGACAAAGCTAATCTCGTCAAAGACGCTGAAAAGCAAGTCGTTGAAGTCCAGCAGCAGTATCAGGAAGGGGCCATTACCCAATCCGAACGCTACAACAAGATCATCGAAGTCTGGTCGAAGGTCACGGAAGCAGTCTCAGACAAGATGTTTAAGGGCATGGAGGAGGATGACCGCACTGGCCGTGTTCTGAATCCGATTTACATCATGGCCGACTCCGGTGCTCGTGGATCTAAACAACAGATCCGGCAGCTCTCCGGTATGCGCGGATTGATGGCGCGTCCTTCAGGCGAAATCATCGAGACCCCAATCACCGCTAATTTCCGCGAAGGTCTCAACGTGCTCGAATACTTCATTTCGACTCACGGTGCGCGTAAGGGACTGGCTGATACGGCGTTGAAGACAGCCGACTCGGGTTACTTGACCCGCCGACTTTGCGACGTCGCGCAGGACGTCATCATCACCGAAGACGACTGCGGCACTTCGGACGGCATCTATGTCGAGCCGATTATCGAATCGGGCGAAATCATTGAACCGCTGCGCGATCGGATTGTCGGCCGTGTGGCGCTGGAAGATCAGCGCGATTATGAGAACAGCGTCATCGTCAGCGTCAATGAAGAAATTACGGAGCAGCTTGCTTCCGCAATTCAAGCTGCCGGCATCGAGCGCGTCAAGATCCGGTCTGTGCTTACTTGCGAATCCAAGCGTGGCGTCTGCCGTCTATGCTATGGCCGCAACTTGGCAACCGGCCGGATGGTGGAGCGTGGCGAGGCCGTTGGTATCATCTCTGCTCAGTCTATCGGCGAACCCGGAACACAGCTCACCATGCGTACGTTCCATATCGGCGGCGCTGCTACGCGAGTCAGTGAGCAATCGACCCAAGACGCCAAGAGCGACGGTTATGTTCGCTTCAGCAATGTCAACACCGTTCGCAATAACAAAAGCGAACTGATCGCCATGAACCGTAATGGCATCTTGATCATTGTCGATGAGAAGCAGCGCGAGCGCGAACGCTACCCGGTGGTTTACGGCGCAAAAATCAACGTTGCTGACGGCGATCCGGTTAAGGCGAACCAAGTATTGCTCGAATGGGATCCGTACACGTTCTCTATTCTTACCGAAGTCAGCGGCGTCATTCACTTCAAAGATTTGATTGACGGCGTGACGACGCAAGAGCAGGTGGACGAGATCACCGGCAATATGCAGGTAGTTGTAACCGAATCGTCCGATGAGAAGCGCTTCCCCACGGTGATCATGCGTCCCGAAGGCGGCGGCCGGTCTGAAGAGAAGCGTTATCTCATGCCGACCCACGCGCACTTGATGATCTCGGATGGTGAAACTCTGCACGCCGGCGATGTTATCGCCAAGATCCCGCGTGCTACTACCAAGACCAAGGACATCACTGGCGGATTGCCCCGGGTGGTGGAACTGTTCGAAGCACGCAAGCCGCGTGAGACTGCAATCATTGCCGAGATAAACGGCGCTGTAAAGTATGGCGAAGTCACCAAAGGCATGCGGAAACTTTATATCGTCGGTGACGATGGTGTGCAGAAGGAATATGCAATTCCGCGCGGTGTCCACATTAACGTGCAGGAAGGCGAGCGGGTTCGTTCGGGCGATCCTCTAATGGATGGTCCGCGCAATCCGCACGACATTCTGGCAGTGCTCGGCGAAAAGGAACTGCAAAAGTATCTGGTAAACGAAATTCAGGAAGTTTACCGCCTGCAGGGCGTAAACATCAACGATAAGCACTTGGAAGTCATCTCGAGGCAGATGATGCGTTGGGTTCGTATTGAAGACATCGGCGATTCCGAGTTCCTTCCGGAAGAAGTAGTCGATAAGTTCAAGTTCCGCGAAGAGAACAATCGCGTCATTGAAGCGGGAGGCCAACCGGCTGCCGGGAAGCCGGTGCTGCTCGGAATTACAAAGGCGTCGCTCTCGACTGATTCCTTCATCTCCGCAGCCAGCTTCCAGGAGACAACGCGTGTTCTCACTGAAGCCGCTATTAACGGTAAGGTGGATAATTTGCGCGGTCTCAAGGAAAACGTCATCATGGGGCGCTTGATTCCTGCCGGAACCGGTATGGAATACTATCGCCGCGTAAAGATCGCCGGCGAGGACGTGGTCGAGGAAGAGCCTTTGCCGGAGAATGAGCTTTCGCTCACCGATGGTCTGGGCGATTTCTCCGACGAAGCTCCCAGTATTTACAATGGCGGCTTATCTGACGATCTTAGCGATGAGCCTGTGGTCGTAGACGAAGTCTAGGTACTTTAGAGTTGCTCTTACATCGGCGGCCTGCTAACCCGGGCCGCCTTTTCTTTTGCTATGCGTGTCGCTTGTAGTAATCTCCCGCTCAACCAACATCCGGTACCGGCGATAGTCACGCCCAACAGCCTTTTCGCCGATGTGCTCTCGGCGCAACACATTCGCAAACGCCTCGACGCGAACCAAACCTCTTGGCAGCGGCCGTTCATCACAGGCATTTATGCTTGGCTTGCGAGTCTCTGGCAGAATGCCCGCTACGCAGGCGAAGACTTGCCGAATCTACTCTCCCCTTCTCAAGAACGTGCGCTCTGGCAGCGACTCTTTGAAAACGCCCATCCCAACTTGTTCGATTTCGCTGGAGCAGCCAGGCTCGCCATCGAGGCGACGCGAACGCTGGCCGAATGGTCGATTCCACTCGAAAACGGAGCGTGGGATGAATACCACGATGCCTCCCGCTTTCGAGAGCTCTATCGCAACTTCCGGAACGAATGCACAAAACTGGGCTGCATCGCGCGTTCGGATTTGTGGCGTTTTGTTCCTGACTGGCTATCACGTGAAGAAACTCGCTTAGCGCTAACCGGCTTTCAGTCGTTAAGCCCGGCAATGCGAACCCTTCCCGCTTCGCACCATCCCATTGCAGCTGACGGCAGACAGAAGACCAGGCGCATTCCAGCTGTGCAACATGAAGATTTAGCCGGCGAGATCGAATTCTGCGCCCGGTGGGCCCGAAGGCTTATCGAACACGACCGGAGTCTTTCCATCGGTATTCTTCTGCCGAGGCTCGGCGAACACCGGTCAGCCGTTGCCCGGATCTTCAGGTCGGTGTTTTATCCTTCCGGCCTGAGTGGCGCTTCCGCCGTTCACATTCACAGTGCCGAAAGTCTGCACTCCCAGCCGCTGATCGCCGCTGCGCTTCTCTTTCTAGAACTTGCCGAAAGTGATCTGGATGCCGTGGACGCCAGCGCAATTCTGCGTTCCCCATTCCTTTCCGGAGCCGCGGCCGAACGCAATCCGCGATCTCTGGCCGATCTGCAATTGCGCCGCAATCGCGACCTTCGCGTGACCCTGGAGCAGATGGAGTCCCGGACCGTTAATTGCCCTCGATTGCAATCGGTCTGGCAGGGGGTTCGCCGCGTCCTCCGTGCTCGAGGGAAAGTGTCCACTTTATCGGAATGGGGCGACTGGATCACTGACCTGCTAAATGCCACGGGCTGGCCGGGCGACACCGCCTTGAATGCCGGCGAGAATGCCTTGCTTGATAGCTGGCAAGTCACCCTGACGGAGTTTGCCGCCCTCTCGTACGTTTTTCCGCCCGTCCCCTTCGCCACCGCAAAGCGGGAACTTGATCGCATTTTATCCGCATCGGCTGCTCCCCGCAGTGGCGATTTCTTCTCACCGGTCCAGATTCTGGATGCAAGCAATGCGGTTGGTTTCGCCTTCGATGCTGCCGCTGCCGTGGGCTTCTCCGAGGCTGATTGGCCGGCCGCCGATCCGGGCCAGCCCTTCATTCCGCTGAGTCTTCGCAGGCAGGCAGGCATGCCAGGTAGCACGCCGGCATCTGCCTCGGAAAGGCGTGTACGTCACGCCCATGCAGTTTTCAACGCGGCTCCTGAGATGATCGCAACCTATACCGATTCTCCGGCGCCGCTGGCAAGACCTTTCCTGAATGTGCAAGGCCGGAAGCCCGAAGGATGGCCCGGCCTTACGCCCGCGGAGTCGTTTTCTGTCGCCAATCTTGAACGGCTGGAAGATGAGCAAGCACCTCCGCTTCCTGCGGGAGCAACAGCGTTAGGCGGCGTCAGCATCATTAAGTCGCAATCTTTATGCCCGTTCCAGGCGTTTGCGCGTTACCGTCTGCTGTCTTATGCGCCCGAGGATCCCTGCTTCGGCCTCGATGCGCGGGAGCGTGGTGGATCTCTGCACCAAGCACTCGAGCACGTTTGGCGAAATCTCCAGAGCAGCGACCGTCTGCGATCGCTTGCTCCTGACGAGCTGCAAGCATTAGTTACGGCCGCTGTCACGGAAGCCGTCCGCGATAACGGCGGCGGCATGTTCCACCAGGCCGTCAACGACGCCGAACGAAAGCGCCTCATTGATGTTCTGCTCGAGTGGCTGCAGTTCGAAAAGACTCGCAAGGTGCCGTTCCGCGTGGAGCACATCGAAGAGAAACGCACCATGGAACTAGCTGGTCTGCCTCTGAGCCTCAGGGTAGATCGCATTGATCGCCTGCCAGACGGAAGCGTTCTTCTGCTCGATTACAAAAGTGGTGTTCTCGCCGCGAAAGATCTTCTAGGCCAGCGTCCCCGTGAACCGCAGTTGCTCGTCTACGCTTCAGCACTTGATGACGAAGTCGATGGAATCTATTTGGCCCAAGTGCGAGCGCGCGAGGTGAAGGTGCAGGGCATGGCAGCTCACGAACACTTTCCGGAAGGTCGTAAAACCAAGGCTGGGCTTGACTGGCAAGTAGAACGGGAGAGCGCGCGCGAGAACCTGGCAATTATCGCTAAAGAGTTTTTATCCGGCGTGGCGGCGGTCGACCCGCAGCCGGCTGCCTGCAATTTCTGCGAGTCGAATCTCCTTTGCCGCGTGGCCGAAGCAGGCGTTGCAAACCAGGATGGTTCAGATGATTAGTCAGTCCTCGTCCGATTCGAGCGAGCGGGAGCAGGCCCTTGCGCCCCACCTTTCATTCATCGTTCAGGCGCCCGCCGGTTCGGGAAAGACCGGGCTTCTGGTTCAGCGCATCCTCAGGCTTTTAAGCGTAGTCGAGCGGCCGGAATCCATCGTGGCTGTCACTTTCACGATCAAAGCTGCAGCTGAGATGCGCGAACGGGTAGTACGCGCCCTGGTTGAGGCGGCCAACGATGCCTTGTTGGTCCGCGATAGTTTTCATGAGCGCACCATCCAGCTTGCACGCTCCGCTTTGGCCCGGGACCGTGCTCAGGCATGGAACCTCACCACTGATCCGAGCCGCCTCCATATCCAAACCATCGACGCGCTGTGCGCCAACCTGGTGCGCCAAATGCCTCTGGTCTCTGAATCGGGCGGCATCGGCGGCGTCACGGAAGATGCAGAAGAGTTCTATCGCCAGGCAGCACGCCAGGCCTTGCAAAAAGCTGCTGAGGGCGTAAGCGGTTCTGCCGCGCCTGCGCTGTTTCACAGGCTCGCGCTCCACTTCGACAACAATATCGCGGGCTTGGAAAGTCAGATCGCCGCGATGCTCGCCAAGCGGGATCAGTGGCACATTGGAATGGCTGGTCCCATGGACGTTGCGGTTGCGGACTTCACCGCCATTCTCGGCCATGCCGAGCGCGAACTTCACGACGTGTTCCGGAACCGGAACACGGTCGACTTCACTCAGGTAACCCGCTCCGCGATCACCGCGCTTGGCGATCCCGAAGCGCCGAGCGATCTGCTCTACGCACTTGACTACCGCATCGAGCATCTCTTGGTTGACGAATTTCAAGACACTTCGCGGGCGCAGTACGATCTGCTCGGCGCTCTAACCGGGCAATGGTCAGATGAAGATGGCAGAACGCTCTTCTTAGTCGGCGATCCGCTGCAAAGCATCTACCGTTTTCGCGCCGCTGAAGTTGCTCTCTTCCAGCGCTGCTGGGATGCGGAACGTTTGGGCGCGGTGCGCCTTCATCCGCTGCGACTCCTGGTAAACTTTCGTTCCACGTCCCAGATTGTCAAATGGGTACAAACCGAACTCGCTCCCGCCTTGAACGAAACTGATATTTCCAGAGGCGCAGTAAAGCTGCAGCCTTCCATCGCAGCCCGTCAGACCACCGGCCCAGTACCCATGGTTATTCCTTTGCTCGACGACAAATCGGGTAGTCAGGAAGCCGATCAGGTTGTCGCCCTCCTTCACAAACAGAAAGATCGTGGTGAAGCCGCCATTCTGGTCCGCAGCCGCTCGCATGTTTTACGAATACTTCAGGCGCTGCGCCAGGCAGGTATTCGCTACCAGGCCGTCGAGATCGATCCGCTGGGCGAACAGCAACACATCCTCGATCTGCTTTCCCTGACGCGGGCGCTGACCCATTTAGCCGATCGTATTGCCTGGCTCGCCTGTCTGCGTGCTCCCTGGTGTGGACTTACGTTGGCCGATTTAACCGCACTTGCGGAGGGCGAAAAGAATCGAACCATCTTCGACCTAATCTCCGATCCCGAAATCATCCGGCGTTTGTCTCCTCCTGGCCGCTTCAGGACCGTTGCCGCGCAAGCTGTCCTAACCGGCGCATTGGACCGCATCGGCCGTACTTCCCTTCGCGAACTGCTGCAGGAAACCTGGTACGCTCTCGGCGGCCCGGCTATTCTCGCGCAAAAGAATCAACAGCAGGACGTCGAAACCTTCTTCGATCTCGTTGAAAATCTGGAAGAAGGAGGCATGATCCGGGACTTCCGGCAGCTCAACGATCGGCTGTGCCGCCTCTACGCACGGCCTGATTCGTCTAAGGGCGCAGTTCGCGTAATGACCATCCACGAAGCCAAGGGTCTAGAGTTCGATACCGTAATCCTTCCTCATCTGGGCAGCGCGCCGCGCGGCGATGACGAAGAATTGCTGGTCTGGAATGAAATCATGGAAGCGGATGGCTCTGTGAACCTGCAGATTGCCGCGCAGCCACGCCGCGGAGAACCCGATGCTGCGTATAACTCCATTCGCGAAGCCGCAAAACAAAAGACCCGCAACGAGGGGAAGCGGCTTTTCTACGTTGCCTGTACTCGAGCCAGGAATCAGCTCTTTCTCCTCGGTTCAGTCAATCGGAATAAAAAACGAACCGATGTCTGCAACGCCGCGGTTCATACCTTTCTGGGAATGATTTGGCAGCGCTTCAAACCGGATTTTAAGCGCCTTCAGATGAGCACCTTTGCCGTCCAAGCCGATCTCTTCGAGCAGGCGCGTACACCGCAAACGATCTCTCGCCTGCCCGGCCGTTGGCATCCGCCTGCTTTCGATGCGTCGTTGGACTGGCAACCGCATTTTGATCGCGGAAAAGCATCAGAACGGCAGGTGACTTACGCATGGGTAGGAGGCGCCAGCCGTCACGTCGGCACCCTTGTGCATGGCCTGCTGAATCGCGTCGCGCGCGATGGAACTAACGCTTGGCATCCTGGACGCATCGATGCCCTTGAGGCATCAATGCGCGCTGAACTGTCCCGCCTTGGCGTCGGTGCATCAGTTCAGATGCACGCCGCCGGGCAAGTTTTGCGGGCCATTCGCAACACCGTTGACAGTCAACGCGGCCAATGGATTCTGCAGCCCCATCAAGACGCTCGCTCGGAGTGGCCGGTCACTGGTGTTCTTGGCAGCCAGCTTATTTCGGGAACCGTCGATCGCCTGTTCCGTGACGCTGTAAATCGTCTCTGGGTAGTCGATTTCAAGACCAGCGAACACCAGGGCGGCAGCGTAGACGCGTTCCTCGATCGTGAGCGCGAACGCTATCGAGAACAGATGGAAACCTACGCCGCACTTCTGGCCAGGTCGGAGACCGGCCCCATCTCGCTAGGTTTATATTTTCCCCTTCTCGATGCCTGGCGAGAATGGGAGTGGGCCGAATCAGCTGCGTCGGCGACTTAATCAGCGTACCCGGAACACTTGAATCTGATGCCTACAAAATTAACCGCCAATGTAAAAGCAGGTGGCTGCGCGTCCAAGCTCAGTCCGAAGATTCTGGATCGAGCTCTACGGACTGTACCCCGCATAGCGAATGCAAACGTTCTAGTGGGTTACGACACCGCTGACGACGCTGGAATCTACAATCTCACTGGGGCGGGTAACGCACCGCTTGCGATCGTCCAAACGGTGGACTTCTTCACCCCTATTGTCGATGATGCGTATACCTTCGGAGGCATCGCGGCAGCGAATGCCCTCAGCGATGTTTATGCCATGGGCGGCAAGCCCATAACGGCATTGTCCCTGGTTGTTTTTCCTCCCAAAGGTGATCTCGCCGATCTCGAAGCGATTTTAAAAGGCGGCGCGGAGAAGATACATGAAGCCGGCTGCATCATTCTCGGCGGACACAGCATTGCTGAAGACGAAATTAAATTCGGCTACTCGGTTACGGGACTGGTCCATCCGGATCTTTATTGGACCAACGCTGGCGCTCGTGCCGGTGACCTGCTGGTCTTCACCAAGAAAATCGGCACCGGCATTGTCTCTACCGCGCTGAAGTCCGGCAGTGCCCAGGAGGAACATGTCGCTGCTTCTATCCAGCAGATGCTGACCCTGAATCGAGGCGCGGCCGAAGCGCTGGAAAACTTGGAAGTTCATGCGTGCACAGATGTCACCGGTTTCGGTCTCCTGGGACATGCAAGAGAAATGGCTCTCGCCAGCAATGTTACTTTACGAATTCGAAGCTCCGCTATACAGTTCCTGCCAGGTGTCGAGCACTATTCCGAGCTGGGTGCGCACAGCGGAGGTCTCAAGAATAACCGCGACTTCGTCCAGAGCTGCGTCGATTGGAAACTCACGCTTTGCCCTGCCCTCGAAGCGCTCTTCTACGATCCTCAGACGTCTGGCGGGCTGCTGATCTCGATGCCGCCTGAGGCAGCAGAAAGGTTTTTGGCTCGCCGCCCTGAAGCGTACCTCGTCGGCGATGTGAAAGCGCGCGCGGATAAACCGCTGGAAGTTGCCGCATGAACCCGTTGATCATCGCCCTGGATGTCGACAGCACATCCGATGCCTGGCGTCTGTTGGAAGCCATCGGCCCCGCGGCCAACTTCTACAAAGTCGGTATGGAGCTCTATGCTGTTGGCGGCATGGATTTCATTTCACGGTTGCGCAATGCCGGCAAAGATGTTTTTCTCGATCTGAAACTCTACGACATTGGCGAAACCGTGAGACGCGCCACCAGGCACATTTGCCGGGCCAGCGAGCCGGCCTTTCTGACGGTTCATGGAAGCCGGACTGTGATGCGCGCATCGGTGCAGGGCAGGGGAGTCAGCGGGACTAAGTTGCTTGCTGTGACCGTGCTTACCAGTTTCGACGAGGACGACCTGAAAGATCTTGGTTATCAGGCTCTCGTATCTGACTTGGTCGATTTACGCGTAAAAAAAGCCAAAGAGAGCGGGATGGATGGCATTGTCTGCTCGCCTCTAGACGTCGCGCGCGTCCGGGATATCGCCGGACCCGGTATGAAATTGATTACACCCGGTGTCCGCTCCGCCGGCGCGGCGCTAGGCGATCAGAAGCGGGTCGCTACTCCGGCGGAAGCCCTTAGGAATGGTGCGGATTACCTGGTGATCGGCCGTCAGGTTACACGCGCGGAAGATCCGCGAAAGGCCTGCGAACTAATTCTAAATGAGCTTACTCTGTAACTCATCGTGGTCTGTATTTATCTCAATATCAAGTAATGCGTAATCTCACCAAAGCGTTGTCTACGCTTATTCTCACTTTATCCGCAGTTCTGACGATCGGAGTACCGGGGTTTGCTCAGACGCTCCCGTCCACAGGAGCGAAAGGGCCCGCATCGGCCGCTGCCGAGGTTGATCCGCTGAAGCGCAGCACTCCGCGCAGTGCTATCTATGGATTGCTCCAATCTTGCCACGACGAGAAATATAACGTCGCTGCGCAGTATCTTGACTTGTCTCGGATCCGTCGTGACCTGCGAGCTACCCAAGGCCCAGAGTTGGCTGAAGGGCTATGTGATGCTCTCGATCGCGACACGCGTTTTGAAGTGAGCCGGCTGAGTAATGAACCCGCTGGCGATCTAGCGGATGGCTTCGGACGGAATATTGATGGCCTGGATACCTTTGAAGTGAACAGTCAGCCGCTTGAACTTACCTTACAGCGATCCACTCTGGGCAACGTGCAGGTCTGGCTTGTCTCTCCTGACAGCGTATTGCAGATTCCTAAGCTGGTGACGCTGAACGCCGAATCTCCCCTGGAGAAGAAACTGCCCCCGGTGCTGGTAAATACAAAGTTTGTCGGCACGCCGCTCTACATCTGGCTCGCGCTCATCATCTCCGCGCTGATTATCTTCCTGCTTTCACGCCTTCTCTCCCGCGCGCTCCTTTTCGTCTTACGGCCTATAGCGCGCCGAGCCGGAAAGAACCTCCATGAACATCGCTTGGAATCGTTCGCCGAGCCCTTGCGTTTGGTCCTCTCGGTAATGATCTTCGGCGCTGTGATTCAGACCATTGGGGCCTCTGCAATCCTTCGTGACTACCTGTTCAAGCTGTTAGGATTTCTCTTCATCATCGGTTGTGCGTCCCTCGTTATGAGGATTATCGATGTGATCTCTGATACCGTCAGTTCACGCCTCGATCCTCGCGAGCGAGCCGTTTCTTATTCGGTCCTCCCTCTCTTCGTCCGTGTCGGCAAAGTCATCGTACTCGGCATCGCTATTCTGGCGGTTTTGTCGGCTTGGGGCTACAACACCAACACTATTCTCGCCGGTTTAGGTGTTGGCGGATTAGCCGTAGCTCTAGCCGCGCAAAAAACCATAGAAAATCTTTTTGGCGGCGTCTCTGTCATTACTGATCGGCCCGTCCTTGTGGGAGACTTCTGCCGGTTTGGCGATCAAGTGGGAACTATAGAAGACATTGGACTTCGCTCCACGCGCATCCGCACACTCGATCGCACCATCGTCACCATCCCGAACTCCGTGTTCTCCACCATGACTCTCGAGAACTTCGCCAAGCGGGACCGCATGTGGTTTCATCCACCTATCGCCCTGCGCCGCGACACTCCTCCGGAGAAGATCAAGGCCATGATGGACGCTATCACTAAGATCCTTGAAGATAATCCTATGGTCGATCCAACCAGCGTTCCGCTTCGGTTTACCAAGATCGATAAGGAATCGTTCAATCTAGAAGTTTTCGCTTACGTGCTCACGCCCAGCTTCGATGAATTTCTGCGCGTGCAGTCAGATCTGCTGCTGAAGATTGTGACAACAGCACGCCAACTCGAAGTTGGTTTTGCCGTACCACTTCAGCAAACCATGTTAGCCCGTGAGCGCTTAAAAAATTAGCTTGAGCGCCAGTTGCAACTGGCGGGGCGGTAAAGTCTGCGTGAAAGCTCCGAATCCGCCGGAAGTTATGCTCGAACCGAATCCTGAATACGATGTAAAGTTGCTCGTGTTGAAGATGTTAAAGGCTTCAGCTCGAAACTCGATTTGGCTGCTTTCCGGCCAGAGCGCGAAGTTCTTGTGCAATCCTACGTCCACCTGCTGGAAAGCCGCGTTTCTCGCGATATTCCGGCCCCCGTTCCCAAATGGTTGCGATGTGCTGGGCCGCGAAAAGGCATCGGGATTGAGGTAGTTCTGCGGCGTCCTCTGCCCTTCAGGTACCAGCACCGGAGCGCCAGTCAAGTTCGGACGGTACGAAAGAATGGTGCTCACTTGTCCCGCTGTGGGAGGGCCGTAAGTCACGTTAATAGGAGTTCCCGACGTCAGTGTGCTGATCAGATTGATGCTCCAACCGCCCGCCAGCGCGTCTATCCAGCGGTTCTGGATGTTGTAACGCTTTCCTTGTCCATACGGAAGGTCGAATAGAATCGAGGTTGTGTTGTTGAACGGCTGATCGTAGCTCGATCTTGCCCGTTCGCTCTTCGGGTTGGCCGCATTGATGCGCGAGTTATCGCCATTATAATTTTCCAAATGGCCGGGAGCGTTATCGATTGCTGTCGACCAGGTAAACGAATTGATGAAGTACAATCCGTTCGAATACTTCTTTTCGAACTTCGCTTGCAGGGCATTATAGTTGCTGAAACCTCCCGCGAAAGCCTCCTCGATCGTTGTGAAATTCGGGATGGGCCGCCGCGGATCCACCGGCAGAGCTTGCCCCAGTAGATTCGGCGTTGCTTGATTTGCATCGGCCAGAATCATCAAGCCCACGCCTCGATTGCCGACGTAAGCCACATCCAGCAGCATGTCGTGCCCGAGATCGTGCTGCACTGTGAAGTGAAAGCTCTGCACATAGCCGGTGCGGTTATTTGCCGGTATGTAGCGCACTTGTGTGTTCGCCGTGTTGAACGAAGAGGGGCTCGCAAAGTCATTCGGAAAGCCCTGGCTGGTCGTTCTGAAGCAGCTGCCGGCCGCATCGTCTACTGAAGTGCAGGTCGCAAGTCCGCTTGAGGATGAAACTCCCAATGGGATTTGATTGATAATGGCGTCCACGACGTTCGGACCGTTGTATGCCAGCAGATTCTCGCCGCCGAGCCGGTTGAATTGCACGTAGCTGATGCCATAAGCGCTGCGCAGAACCGTTTTCGGCCCTACTTTGTATGCGAAGCCCACGCGCGGAGCCCAGTTGTTGTGATTAGGGTTCACCAGGGCACGGTCATACAGGCTCCCCGACCTTGCGCTTATCAGCGTTCCGGTAGTTGGGTCGAAATTAGAAAGCTTGTTGTCGCGCTCCCATTGCGGCGTGGCAAACTCGTAGCGGACGCCAAGGTTCAGCGTCAATCGGTCGTTAACCCGGTAGTCATCCTGCAGGTATCCGAAGTACATGCGCTGCCGCAAGTAAGCTACCGCGTAATTGTTCTGTTCATAGCGGCTCCGCAGCCCCAACATGAAATCGGCAAGGCTATATGCCTGCTGCTGCGCAGACGAGAGATTGTTATTCGCTATACCGCTGCCGTTGCTGAAAAAGCCCTGGTAGTTGTCTACGCCGTATTTCGGATGGAAATCCTGCACCTCGGTATTTATCCTCTGGTATTCAAATCCGATCTTGAGGCTATGCCGGGAAAGGATCTTCGAATAGTTTACCTTCGGGTTGATTACGAGAGGGAACTGATACTGCGGGTTGCTGCTTTGCCGCCCCAGTTGTGAAAGCCCACCTGAAAAGTTCAGCGAATACAGGCCGCCCGAGAATGCCGGATTAGCCGGTAGGTTGGGTATTCCATACTGCTCCGTCGGCAGCCCAAGGCTAACTGGGTTCTTGCCGCCTTCGGTATAATCAAGACCCACTCTCGCCTCCAGAACCGACGTTGGATTTATGGTCCATGTCACGCCTGGTACGCCTTGCTTATTGCGAATGTAAACGTTTCCGTTCGAGTTGCCGCCCGACAGGCCGGGAATCGCAGGCGGACTGAAAATGCGAATGTCGCCCTGGCTGTAACGAACGAATGCGCTTAGGTGATCGTTGAAGTAAGAATCGTAGCGGATGTCGCCTTTGTCGCTGTAAATTGTCTCGCCGAGATTAGAAACGTAATTGTTGTTCAATCCGGATTGTGTTGGCAGCGGCAACTGCCCCAGTACAGTCTGGCTGAATGGAGACATCGCCGCAGTGGGAACAGCGCTTCCATAAGCCGCCCCGGTCAACGGATTCCGGATACTCAGGCCGGAAACACTCGAGAAGTCGCCCTGTCTGAAAGCCGCGTTTGGAATCGTGGCTGTCTGCACCGAGTGCGCAACGCGCCGGAAGCCTTCGTAGTCGCCGAACAGAAACATTTTGTTCTTCAGAATCGGCCCTCCCAAAGCGCCCCCGAATTGATTCCAATTGAACCGGGGTTTAGTGTTATTCGCCGGGCGAAAGAATCCGCTCGCATTGAAGGCTGTATTCCGGACGAACTCCCACACTTCACCATGAAGCTGGTTTGTACCGCTTTTGATGGTCGCATTCACCACTGCTCCGGTGGCGCGTCCGTACTCCGCGCTGTAGTTGTTGGTTTCCACCTTGAATTCAGCCAGCGCATCGGGATTCGGTTGTATTACTTGATTTGAAAAGCCCTGGTTACTAGTGCCGTAAGAATTGTTGTCTACGCCGTCGAGAAGAAAGTTATTTAACTCGCTCCTCTGTCCGTTGACATTAAAAGCCGCATCGCGGCTGCTGGCGCTCTGATTATTTAAGGGTGACCGTGACGTGCCCGGAACCAGAAGAGCTAGATCAGCATATGACCTGCCGTTAAGGGGTAGGCCTACAATCTCCTGGGGATGAATCACCTGCCCGCGTGAACTGTTGTCAGTCTCCAGCAGCGCTGCCGCTCCGGTAACTGTAACGGTCTCTGTTGCGGTTCCTACCTCGAGCTTGAGGTCTACTCGCTGGCGCGCGTTTATATTCAAGTCAAAACTTCCAGTGTTGGATACCTGGAAGCCGGTCGCTTGCACGCGGACACTGTAATTGCCGAGGCGCGCGTTTACAAAGTTATAGTTTCCTGCGGCATCGGTTTTGGTCTGAACATCGACTCCGGTCTTCGTGTTCTCTAAAGTTACGTTGGCGTTTGCTACTGCCGCTCCAGACGGATCAGTGACTGTGCCCAAAACTGTGGCTGCTTCGAATTGCCCGAATAAGAGAAGCGTGGGCAACAGCAAAAATAGTCCTGCACTCTTCATGCAAAAGCCGTAAGTTGACATTTCATCTCCCTGGTGTCCCGTAAGTAACCTGGAGGATACCCTGCCAATGTTACTATGTCATTTCATTGGCTGGAGATAGGAGTAGTTATTTCACTTCTGGAGTAGAACCTTGCCGCGAGGCGTGGTGAACCTTAGAACGACTGCGAGTAAGGCGCAGCGCTTCGAGAACGGCTCCCTCTACCGGGCTCATGGCTGGAGAAACAGCTTCTATCTGCAGATACTGTCTTATCCGGCTGCAGTAGGCGCGAAGCAGGTAAGAGCTACGAAAGGCGCCCCCCGCATAGCTCACCTGAAAGTCCGCTTCGCCGCCAAAGATATGCTGATGCACTCCGGCTACATACCACGCCAGCCGATCCCCGGCATCGTCGAAGATACGAAGCGCTGCCTTATCGCGAGCTTCAGCAGCTTCATTCAACAGATATGCATACGCCGCTACTTCAGATCGCGGCTCGACGTAGAAGCGGTGGAGCAGTTCGTTTATGTCCACCGCCCCGGTCGCTTCCAGGAACAGCGCCTTCAGCAGTGTCGGTTCTCCCCATCCCTCTTCATGCCGCAGGCAAGTCCGAAGCGCTTCCCGCACCAGATACAAAGCTCCACCTTCATCGCCGAATAAGTAGCCCCACCCCCCGGCGCGAGCAGTCTCTCCTGCGGCATTTCTCCCGAAAGCCATCGAGCCAGTGCCTGCAATCACCATGATTCCCGGCTCTCCTGCCGTCGCCCCTGTCAAAGCGATCTCCGCATCGTGCGTGATTTTCCACTGCTTACTGCGCACCGCCTCACGCGCATATTGCTCTTTGTCGTCCGCTCCTCCGCTAAAGCCCAGACACGCCGCCGCAAACTCCACTTGGCCAGGGGAGATGTTCGCTTGCGCGCAAGCTTGCCCCAAACAGTCGCCCAGAGCCTCTGAAAACTTAGCGCGGGCGTCCTCCGCCTTCACGTGATTGCAAGGTCCGCCCACGCCGCGGCCGAGAATGAGGCCGGCATCATCGGCAATCAGGGCAGTGGTGCTCGACTGTCCTCCATCGACCCCTAGATACAGACGATCCATGTCAGGAAAGCACTTTGTCTTTGGAATAACAGACCGGATCAAGCGGGCAAGAGGCGCAGCGCGGACGGCGCGCCACGCAAATCTGCCGTCCAAAGTGGATTACCTGGTGCGAGAACAGGATCCAGCGATCGCGCGGCACAACCCGCATCAGATCGGTTTCGATCTTTCCTGGTTCCGTGTTCTTCGTCAAATCAAGCCGCTGCGAGATTCGCTGCACGTGCGTGTCAACAACCACTCCCTCGGCGATTCCAAAGCTGGTTCCCAATACTACGTTCGAGGTCTTACGAGCCGCTCCCGGCACCGTAAGAAGATCTTTCATGCGTTTCGGAACTTCGCCTCCAAAGTCGCTTACCAGCTTGCGCGCCGCGCCAATTAGAGAACGCGCTTTGTTGTTAAAGAAACCGGTCGACCGGACGTCGTTCGCTAGTTCCTCTTGTGATGCGGCCGCAAAGTCTGTCACGGCCGGGTACTTGCGAAACAGTTCCGGCGTAACTTTGTTTACTCTCTCGTCGGTGCATTGCGCCGACAATATCGTAGCTGCCAGCAGTTCCCACGGATTCCGATGGTGCAGAGCGCAGGTTGCCGAGGGAAAAACGCGGTCGAATTGCGCCATGATCGATTCAAGCCTTGTCCGCCGTTCTGCCGCGGTCTTCGGCTTCCGGATTTTGTTCGGCGGCGTCACGGGATGAACCGGGGCCGGCTCTGCCACTTCAGATTCAGGCATATGAAGCACCAAGATAACGCGTCAGCATCCTGCCTACCGGCATCCTATTCACAACCTTATGTCTATCTATACTCTTCGCTGCGAAATGCTCACTGAACAATCGATAGAACAGACTTTCCGGGTTTTTGAAGATCCTTACAACTTGGCGAAAATTACGCCGTCCTGGCTGAATTTTCAGGTAACGTCGAAAGATCGTGTTCAAATGCGCCCAGGCGCGGAGATTGATTATGTCATCCGCTGGCTGGGTCTTCCCATGCGATGGAAGACCATCATACAGGCTTACGATCCGCCCCGTCTTTTTGTCGATGAGCAAGCTAAAGGTCCGTATACACTTTGGCAGCATCATCACACCTTTCGCGAAACACCCCAGGGCACGCTAATTGGCGATGAAGTTCACTATCAGCTGCCGCTAGGATTTCTGGGAAGGATCGCCCATGCGCTTATGGTGAAATGGCAGTTACTGGCCATCTTCCGCTATCGCCAGCGCACTCTTCCCAAGCTACTCGATGCGCCGGCACGTCAGACCTTGGCGCCATTTATCACGTCTCGGCGTTCATCGAAATGGATAAGCTCCGAATCCCCATCGAACGCGACTCTGATCGGCTAAACTGAAGGCGCGCCATTTTCGAGAAACGTCCGCAATCTCTGGCTGCGGCTCGGGTGGCGCAGCTTTCGAAGGGCTTTGGCTTCAATTTGCCGGATCCGTTCCCTTGTCACCGCAAAGTTCTGGCCGACTTCTTCAAGAGTGTGTTCGCTGCCGTCCTGCAAACCGAATCGCATCTTAACGATCTTCTCCTCTCGTGGACTCAACGTCTTTAGGACTTCCGCAGTCTGCTCCCGGAGATTCAATCGAGCCACCGCATCGGTTTGCGAAACCATGCGGTTGTCCACCAGGAAGTCCCCCAAGTTCGATTCTTCTTCCTCCCCAACGGGGGTCTGCAGAGACACAGGCTCTTGTGCGACCCGCATCACCCTTCGAATTTTGCTCGGTGGAAGTTCCATCCGCTCCGCCAATTCTTCAGTGGTGGGTTCGCGGCCAAACTCCTGCTGCATCATACGCTGCAAGCGGATTAGCTTGTTAATTGTCTCAATCATGTGTACCGGAATCCGAATCGTCCGGCCCTGGTCGGCTATCGCGCGAGTTATTGCTTGCCTTACCCACCAGGTGGCGTAAGTGGAGAACTTGTAGCCGCGCTTGTAATCGAATTTCTCCACGGCTCTCATCAAGCCGATGTTCCCTTCTTGAATCAGATCGAGAAAATGCATGCCTCGATTGGTATACCGCTTCGCAACCGAAACCACCAGACGAAGATTGGCTTCAATCAGGCGTTGCTTTGCTCCGTCGCCTTGGCCCTCGCTGAGTTCCACGTTGCTTAGAGTGCGGCGGAGATCTGCCGCGCTGCAGCCGATGCGCTCTTCCAGCGCAACCACCTGCGACGAAAGCGACTTCAGTTCCTTTCGTGCGCTCGCGCTGGCTGCACTTTCAGGCTCCGATTTCGAGATCTTCTGCTGGCATATCAAGCTCTCATGCTCGAGAATGCTCAGGTCACGGACGAATGTGCGTAGCGCGCCGGCTAACGATCGTTGAAAGCGGGGCGAAAGTGGAATCGCTCTTAAATGCCGGGAGAGTTTCACAACAGCGCGCGACGTATCGCGCTTCAATTTCCCTGCAGGCTTAGTTTTAGCGGAAGCACTTGCCGCAGCCGACTTGTGAAGCGCTAGACGGGCATTTTCGTAGAGCATCTCCAATTCCTGCGTCATAGCCAGGAACTTCTCGCGCAGTTTCTCCGATTGCGCGTGTTCTTCCGGCTCTTCTAACGCATCCGAGGGTTGCGCTACGTCCGATTGCATTACGTCGCCGATGGTGATTTTCCTGGCTTCAACATGCCTGCGCGTATCAATAAGAATCTGCGCGATCAATTGGGAACGTGAGAGCTCTTTAAGAACCGCCCGGTGGCTCTTCTCTATCTGTTTAGCAATCGCTATCTCACCTTCGCGAGTCAGCAGTGGAACTAGGCCCATCTCGCGCAGATAAAGCCGCACGGAATCGTTGCTCTTGTCCAGTACTCCGGCCGTCAGATCGAGTTCGCTAAAGTCGTCTTCGTTGTGGCTCTTGTCAAGCTGCTTAGCGTCGCCGGGAACTTCCGGCTCCTTATCACGCAACTCGAAAAAGTCTCCAAGGTCATCCGTGGCAGGCGTCTCGTCATTCGCAAGTTCGTTCCTCTGGTCGTAGAGAACGAAGCTGTTGTCGTTCGTATCCTGCATGAACTACCTTTTACGTTTTCACTCTACCGTTTCCGCGCCATCCGTGCCGTGATCTAGCCGGTTCGGAATTGTTGAAAAACGCTGCAGTGTGTCCTCGACTCCTCATAGTACAACAAGATTTATGCTTTCTGAGTACCGCTTTGCAGCCGGTTCAGAGTCTCGGTAAGCTGCAATGCACGATGTAGATCACCCGAGTGTTCCGCATCGCGAATTTGTCTCTTTAGCAACTCTGATTGTTTGCGGCTCGCGCGCCACTCCAAGGCTTCCAGACAGTGCAGCGCCTGTTGCGGTGCATCATTCTCATCTACTCCGAGGTCAGAAAAACTTAGCTCTATTAGGATCGTGTGGGCTCTTCCTTCTAGCATCGCCATCAGCTTGTCCAGCGAGAAAGACTCGCCGCCATCATCCGCCGCTAAAACGGCCTCGAAGATTTCCTTTAGCTCCAACACTGGCAGCATGTCCGCCGAATGGCGCAGATACTCTCTAATTGCGGCTCGCGCATTGGTGCTTGCAAGCAAGCACGCAATAAGAAGCTTTTCGTTAGGGTGCACAATAGCTGTAACTGCGCGCAAATGGTGAGACGATTCCCCAGGGACGAGCCGTCGTAGGCTCTCTCGGACGACGTCACGGTCAACGCGCAGGTAGTCCGCCAAGTCGTTGGCAATCGCTCCTCGTTCAACCCAATCGCGAACTAGCTGTAAAGCCGGCACCAGAGATTTAAATGCATCTACACGGCCTTCCGGAGACCTCATGTCGAATTTACTTCTGGCGCGATCTGCAAGCCAATGAAAATAAGACCCCGCGTGTTCGAGTAACTTTAAATAATCACCGGCGCCCTGTTTCTGAATGTATTCGTCTGGATCGAGATTTCCAGGAATTTGAAGCACTCTAACGCGCAAGCCTTCCGCAAGGACTGTGCCGATATACTTTTCTGTGGACTTTGCACCCGCCTCATCAGGATCAAAGTTCAGAACGATAGTGCCCTTGACGGCCTGAGTTTGAGAGATCTGCCGCTTAATTGTCCGGACCTGGTCGGTTGACAACGCCGTTCCGCTGCTTGCTACAACTTCCTGCACGCCCGCGGAATAAACGCCGACTACATCCAGATAGCCTTCCACCAGAACCATGCGGTCATGTTTGCGCGCATTGATCTTGGCGCGATGCAAATTGTAGAGAACCAGCGACTTCTTGTAAATTGGAGTCTCGGGCGAGTTCAGGTATTTGGGCTCATCTCCTTGCCGTAAAGCGCGTCCGCCGAAGCCGATCACCTTCCCAGACTCGCTATGAATTGGAAACATCAAACGTCCGCGAAACCGGTCATAGAAGCCCGCACTTTCCTGCCGTCGCGCAACTAAACCCGATTTCTCCATCAGCGCGGCGCCATACTTTTGCAGGTGCTGCACCAGCTCCTGACCCGAACGGTCAGACAAACCCATACGGAACTCACTTATGGCGTCTGTGCTCACTCCGCGTTTTGCCAGATACTCCATGGCTTCTTTACCTTTTGCGCCCCGCAGGTTCTCCTGGAACAATTCGGCAGCCATCTCATGCATTTCGAGCAAAGCTGAATATTCTCTTGCTGCTGGATCGTCATCCCGCTGCTGCATTGGCATGGGGATGCCGTAACGTTCTGCCAGGGTCTTAAGCGCTTCCGGGAACGTCAGCCGGTCGTGCTCCATTACAAAGTTAAAGACGTTGCCCCCCGCTTCGCAGCCAAAGCATTTGTAATACTGCAATGCGCTGTTAACGCCAAACGACGGTGTCTTCTCGGAATGGAAGGGACAAAGTCCCACATAACGCGGTCCGGCACCTTGGCGTTTTAGACGCACGTACTGCCCCACAACATCGACGATGTTGAGCTGGCTCTTCAACTGCTCGGCGAAGTTCATCTGCTCATGCTGGGAGGTGTAACTTAAGGTTATCAATCCCCTGGATGGCCCTAAAAGAATACGCGCGCAAACGCAACTTTACTAAGACGACAGAACCTGTCCCGGCCGAAGGGCATTCGCAAGGGGAAACCCGCGGCGGCTTCTTCTGTGTTCAGCGTCATGACGCCTCGCGCCTGCATTACGATTTTCGCCTCGAAGTAGCTGGAGTGCTGGTCAGTTGGGCGGTGCCGAAAGGGCCCAGCCTCGACCCTGCTCGAAAGCTGCTGGCCATGAAGGTGGAAGACCATCCGCTTGAGTACGGCGCCTTCGAAGGAAACATTCCTGCAGGCAATTATGGCGGCGGCAGCGTCATGCTCTGGGACAAAGGTGAGTACGAGGTAATCGGTGAACCGGCGGCCGAGAGTCAACTCGAACGCGGTGATTTCAAGTTTAATTTGAACGGAACCAAGCTTAAGGGATCGTTTGCTATTGTCCGCATGAAGAACCGGGGCAAGGGCAATGAATGGCTCCTCATCAAGAAAAAAGACGAATTCGCGATGGCCGATTACGAAATCGAAGGCCACGCCTATAGCGTAGCGACCGGGCGGTCGCAAGATCAGATCGCACAGAACATTCGTCCCTCTCCCGCTGCATCGCTTGACCTCGAGTCCATCGACGGAGCCCGGAAAGCAGATCTTCCGGATGCATTAGATCCCATGCTGGCCACCGGCGTGACCGATCCGCCCCGAGGCGAAAACTGGACTTACGAAATAAAATGGGATGGCGTACGGGGTTTATGTCTTATCGATGATGGCCGCCTGTCCATCTATTCACGCCGCGGCAATCGATGCGACGCTCAATATCCCGAGTTGCACGATCTAGCCGCATACGTGAATGCCAAGAGCGCTTGGCTTGACGGAGAAATTTGTGCGTTGAACGCCGAAGGACGCTCCAGCTTCGAGTCGATTCAGCCTCGCATCTCCGCCAATCCCGGCGCTGTTCCACAGCTGGCAGAAAAAACGCCCGTCACGTTGTTTCTCTTCGATGTACTTTACGTAGACGGTTACGATCTACGGGGCGCGGCCCTCGAAGATCGCCGTCAGGTGCTGGTCGCCATCGTAACTACCAGTGAACGGTTCCGCATATCCGAGGCGTACGAAGTCGACGGAGAGCAGATGTTTGAAGCTGCCCGCCAGATGGGCCTGGAAGGTATCATCGCCAAAGACCGCAGTAGCAAGTACGAAGGAACGCGCTCCCGGCGCTGGCAAAAATTAAAGGTCTTAAACGAGCAGGAGTTTGTCATTGCGGGCTTCACGGAGGGTGCGCGAGAGCACTTTGGCGCGCTCATTCTAGCCGTTAACGATAACGGAAACCTGCGGCACGTTGGACAGGTCGGCACTGGTTTCGATGCCAAGACCATGAAGGCGATTGACGCTCGCCTTCAGCCCCTCATAATTTCAAGCAACCCGCTTGCTGGGAAGCCCCGCATAAAAGCAGCCACTTGGATTAAACCGGAAGTGATCTGCCAGGTTCGCTTTTTGGAATGGACCGGCGACGGCAACCTTCGCGCACCTGTGTTTATTGCGTTGCGCGATGACAAACCCGCTTGCGAGGTAGTCGCCGAGCCGGCTTCGAAGCAAAGTGCAAGCCCGTTCCAGGGCAGGGAAGCCACAATCGAAATCGATGGCCATCCCCTCAAGTTCACCAACCTCGAAAAGCTGTTCTTCCCGACGGACGGCTGGCGGAAACGCGACCTGCTCACCTTCTACGATGCCGTGGCCGATCATCTGTTGCCCCACTTGCACGATCGTCCTCTGTCGCTGAAACGCTATCCCAATGGGATTGCCTCGGATCACTTTTTTCAGAAGAATGCGAGCCAGCACTTCCCGGATTGGATGCGGTGCGAGCCCATTACGGAGAGCAATCCGCCTAAAATCAACAATTATCCATTGGCGCAAGATCGCGCCAGCCTGCTTTACCTCGTGAACCTCGGCTGCATCGATCACAACCCGTTTATGAGCCGCGTCGGCAGCCTCGATCATCCCGACTGGATGTTGCTCGACCTCGATCCGGTAGAGGCTTCTTACGACTTAATTGTCGAAGCGGCTCTCTTAGTTCGCGTTTTGTTGCACGAAGCCGGCTTGGAAGGCTACTGCAAGACTACCGGTGGCGATGGCATGCACGTGTATGTGCCTCTCGAACCGGTCTATACCTTCGAGCAGGTCCGCGGCTTCGCTGAACTGCTCTCGCACTTGGCCGTCGAGCGGGAACCCAATCTCTTTACCACTCCGCGCAGCGTGGGCAAGCGCCAAAAGGGCCGCGTCTACTTCGACTACCTGCAAATTGGCACCGGGAAAACTATCTCGGCGCCCTACGTTGTCCGCGCTTACGATGGAGCGCCCGTTGCTACACCGCTCGACTGGGGAGAGGTGAAGCATGGTCTAAAACCGTCTGACTTCCGGATCGATAATGCGCCTGAACGCTTCCGGAATAAACCCGATCTGTTCGCCCCGGTTTTGGCTGGCGGCCAGCGCCTGGAAGAGGCCCTGCAAAGGCTCAATCCTGCTTCGCCTGCAGAACCTCCGGCGAGGCGGTCCACAAGAGCCAGGAAGAAATCGCGCCTTTAGACTATTTTAGATGAGCCTGCACTACCTGCCAGATTCTCTCCGCCACGCTCTCAATCGTGCCATCTCCGTTCACCAGATAAAAGCGGTGCGGCTCTGACTCGGCAATGCGTTCGTAGGCGGCGGCTACCCGGTGATGAAACTCAAGCGATTGTTCGTCGATGCGGGCCTCTCGCAGCAGGCTCCCCTGGTTCTGGTTGCGTCTAACGGCGCGCGCCAGTCCCGCTTCCACGTCCACCGATATGCAGATAGTTACATCCGGAAGCAGCAAGCCTAGCGCTAAGTCATGCAGCGCCCACACAGTTTCAAAACCTAGTTCCCGGCCCGCTCCCTGGTAGGCTAGGCTCGAATCGGTGAACCGGTCGCTCAATACCATTTCATTCCGTTGAAGGGCTGGCAATATGATCTCTGCCGCCGCCTGCGTTCGAGAGGCGAACATCAGCAGTAGCTCGGTTTTCGAAGCCAGCTCCGCGTTAGCAGGGTCCAGCAGAATGCGGCGTATGTCTTTGCCAATGGCCGTCCCGCCAGGCTCTTGATTCAAACTGACGGTTCTTCCGGCTTCGCGCAGACGCTCGGCCAAGAGGTGCATCTGGGTGGATTTCCCGCTGCCTTCCGTGCCTTCAAAGCTGATAAACAGGCCGCGCTGCATCTAATCGTAAACGAAATGCAGAAGTGTCTTTAAATCCTGCCACGCCTCGCGCTTGGCTTCCTGATTATACTGCCGCAGCAAGTAGGACGGATGGTAGGTAATCATCACCGGGATGTCGTGCCATGTGTGCCACCGGCCGCGCAGCTTGGTGATGCCTTCCTTCGTATTTAACAGCGCCTTCATGGCCGTTCCGCCAAGCGCGCAGATCGCTTTCGGCTTGATCGCCAGCAACTGCCGGTAGAGGAATTGGCCGCACGTCTGCATCTCGTCCGGTTGAGGCGTACGGTTTTCCGGTGGCCGGCACTTTACGACATTGCAGATGTAAACGTCTGCGCGAGTAATGGGTATGCCTTCGCGTGCGGCCGTGTTGTCCACCATCTGCGTTAGCAATTGTCCCGCGCGTCCAATGAACGGAATGCCCTGTTCGTCTTCATCTGCGCCCGGACCTTCTCCAACGAAAACCAGCTTGGCCACCTCGCTCCCAGAACCGAAGACAATGTTCAGCCGGCCTTCTGAAAGCCGGCAGCGCTTGCAGTCTCCAATGTCAAGCCGGATCGTGTCCAGTGAATCGTCTTCAGGCGCGAGCGAGGGTAGAACAGTCAGCGTGGCAGAGGGCTTCGGAGCAGCCATTGTAGAAGGCGGCTCAACGGGCTTTGGGGTTCGAGGCATATGGACTTGTTCGATGCCGAGATCCCGGTAGAACTCGAGACGCTGCCGGATCTGCTCGCGCGTCACGCCAACGCTTCTTTCTTTCCTGCGTGGAGACTCAAGCGTAAATTCGCAATCTGGTCAAGAACCTGATCGGCGATATCGATCTTTTCTGCTGGACCGGCATGTACAACTTGCCCGGTGCTCATCAAGATATCAACTTCATTCGTGTCTGCCTCGAAGCCTGAGCCTTCGCGCCCCACCAGATTTGCCACCACCATGTCGCAGTTCTTTGCCGTCAACTTCCGCCGCGCCTCTTCCATGACGTTCTGTGTCTCGGCCGCAAAACCGATCAGCAAATAGTCGCGCTTGCGTGCCCCGAGTTCTGCCAGGATGTCTGGCGTGGGATCAAGAGCCAGTGAGATACGCGTTGCAGTTTTCTTTAGCTTCTGCGCGGGAGGATCCGCCACATGATAATCCGACACCGCTGCGGCCTTAATCACCACCGTTGCATCAGAAAGGTGGCCGATAACCGCGTCGCGCATCTCGTTGGCGGTTTGCACCGCAACTACTTCCACATTCCGTGGAGCCGCCAGATGCACCGGACCCGAAATTAAGATCACTCGAGCTCCGCGCCGGGAGGCCGCCTCCGCCAGCGCGTAACCCATCTTGCCTGAGGATCTATTGCTGATGTAACGCACAGGATCGATCGGTTCCAGCGTCGGGCCGGCAGTGACCAATATCGTGTCGCCCTCGAGGTCGCGCCGGACCGGTATTCGCGACCCTGCTTTGCGGAACCGATCCACATATTCGGCGATCGCTATCGGGTCGGGCAGCCTGCCATACCCCACCGTTCCGCATGCCAGGGACCCGCTCTCCGGCTCGATAATGTTATACCCGCGTGAACGGAGGGTTTGAATATTTGCTTCAGTGGCAGGATGATTCCACATCTGCGTATTCATCGCGGGTGCAAGTATTACGGGTCCGCGGAAAGCCAGATGTATCGTCGTCAGAAAATCATCCGCTATGCCCTGCGCAAACTTAGCGATCAGATTTGCCGTCGCCGGAGCGATAATCAGCATCTCGTTTTCTTGCGCCAGCGCGATATGCTCGACGGAGCTCGAGAGCGTTGCATCGGCGCTGGTATCGGAGAAAAGCTCCGTTACTACTTTTCGCCCGCTCAGAGCCGCAAACGTCAGCGGACGGATAAACTCTTCCGCGCTTCGAGTCATCACTACCTGCACGGTAAAGCCGCGGGAATCCAGCGCCCGAACCAGTTCAGCCGCCTTATAAGCAGCAATGCCGCCGCCGACTCCCAAGATGACGCGCATCTGGAAGTTTACTCCGCGGGTACGGCTTCCGGTTCGCCTTCAGCGTTCAAATCCGTAAATGGAACCAAGCCGCGGCGTGTCTCCTCCATTGCCAGCACTGTCGGCTTTTTGTTGGTGGCAGGAAGCACGCTCCGCTGGCCGTTTTGCAGCTGGCGCGCCCGTTTGGCCGAAACGATGATAAAGCGGTACGTGCTGCCGTGCTCATCCTCGGGGATACTGTACATGGAATTTCTAGGTCGATCTGACATTATGCCTCTCAAAAAACTGGTTCTCGGATTACCTGACAACTAAAACAGCGAAGGGCTGCGTACCTCGAAGCTGCGCAGAATCGGTTGAATCTGCTCTTCCATCCGCATCCTGCGCACCCGCTCCGCCCGGATGATTGCGGCCAGCGTACTCACCGACTCTTCTACCTGATGATTCACCAGCACGTAATCGTACTGCGTATAATTGCGAATTTCTTCTGCCGCGTCCCGCAAACGGCGTTGTATCGTCTCTTCGGAATCTTCAGATCGGGCTCGTAAACGCTGCTCCAAAATATCCCGGGAGGGTGCCAGAATAAAAATGCTTACCGCCTCCGGGATGCTGATATTTAATTGTCTCGCACCCTGCACGTCTATGTCGAGGATCAGGTCCTTGCCTTCGCTTTTTACCTGTTCCAATACGCTCCTGTGCGTGCCGTAGTAATTGCCGAATACCTCGGCTTCCTCGAGAAATTCGCCGTGGGCGCGGCGGTCTTCGAACTCTTGACGCGAGATGTAAACATAGCTCTCGCCCGGCTTTTCGTTGCCGCGCGGTTTGCGGGTTGTGTAAGACACCGAAAACCGGAGCCGTGAGTCGCGCGCCATCAGGCGGGATACAAGTGTCGATTTGCCTGAGCCCGAGGGCGCGGAAATGATAAAGACGACTGTCATGCGTGGGAACACACGGGCCGGTGCGCTGGCTCGCGATTTAAAGCCTCGCTTACTCCAGGTTCAACTACTCCAGGTTCAACGCCTGCTCCCGTATCCTCTCAATGTTAACTTTCACCCCAATGCCGAGATTCGTCATGGCGATTCCGGTTTCGCCGATACCGGAAGTTTTCGAAAGAATGGTATTCGTTTCACGATTCATCTCTTGCAGCAGAAAGTCGAGACGCTTACCCATCCCGCCTCCTTCCGCAAGCATTCTCCGCACTTCGCCGGAATGAACCGTCAGCCTGGTAAGCTCTTCCTGAACATCTGACCGGTCCGCCAGAATCGCTGCCTCCTCGATCAGGCGCGCCGGCGGAATGCTGACTTCTCGGAGCAGGGCTGCCAGCCGGTCTTCCAACCGATCCCTTAGCTCATCGGTGGCCTCCAACCGGATAGCGGCCATCCGCTCCGTAGCCGCTTCTATCTCACCTAGCTCCAGTCGAATAGCTTCAACCAGTTCAGCGCCTTCGCGCTCCCGAAATCGATTCAAGTCATCCGCGCATCGCGTGGCCGTAGCAAGCACTTCCTCGGCTGACAAGCTGGAAGAGGCCAAATCCGGCGCATTGCCGAACATACCCGGAAGTGTAAATAGGTGATTCAGATCGGGCCGCGAGTCTAAGCCGAATGTCTCGCTGACAACTTGGAAGGTTGCCAAATAGCGACTTGCCAATTTCAGGTTTAAGGCCGCTCCAGAGGGCACTTCCGCGGAGCCGATCGACATGCGGATCTCCACATGCCCGCGTCCCAACTTACGCTTCAGCATCGCCCGCAAGTCGTTCTCGAATTGAGCGAATTCGCCGCCAAGGTGAAAGTGCAAATCCAGGTTGCGGCCATTTACCGATCGCAGGGTGACAGCCAATTCGCCCGCCGCTGTTTGCGATCGCATGCTCGCGAAACCAGTCATGCTGCGAGCCGTTCCAGTGAGAAAAGGAAGAGATGATGATGTCATCGAAGATCTGAGATCTTTACCCCGCGACCGCCGGCTCGGCGTGCTGCAAATCGTGAAGGCGGCTGTAGAGGCCTTTCGTGGCCAGCAGTTCCTCGTGGCTGCCGGATTCGGCTATGCGGCCGCTCTCCAGCACTACGATCTTATCGGCTTGCCGCACCGTCGAGAGCCGGTGAGCGATTACTATAACAGTGCGTCGTTTCATCAGCGCGGTAAGAGCTTGTTGTACCAAACGCTCCGATTCCGTGTCTAGATGCGATGTCGCCTCATCGAGAATCAGAATGGGCGCATTCTTCAGCAGCGCCCGCGCTATGGCTACTCGCTGACGCTGACCTCCGCTGAGCCTGACGCCGCGCTCGCCGATCCTGGTGCTGTAGCCGTTCGGGAGACCTAATATGAATTCGTGCGCCAAAGCCGTTTGGGCCGCCGCGATCACCTCTTCCTCCTTTGCGTCCGGCCGCCCGTAAGCGATATTGTCGAAGACGCTGGTATTGAAAAGAACAGTATCCTGTTGAACGATGCTGACGTTTTCCCGAAGGCTCTGAAGACGGATCTTCCTCAGATCCTTTCCGTCGATGACGATTCCCCCGCCCGTTGGATCGTAAAATCGCAGCGTCAGCAGCGAGAGCGTTGACTTGCCCGCCCCACTTGGCCCGACCAGCGCGACCACTTGGCCGGCTTTCACATCCAGCGTAAAGTCTTGAATGACACAGCGGTCCGGCGCGGCCGGATAGCAGAACGAGACGTTATCGAAGCGGATGGAATCGCGAAACCGCGCCAGGCGAATTGCGTCCGGTTCATCTGCGACGTTTAGCTTGGCGTCAAGATATTCAAAGACCTTCATCGATGAGCCGATGGCTTGTTGAAAGATGTTGTGAATGTTCGTAAGACGCTTTACCGGCTCGTACAAAAAGACCAGCGCGAGGACAAAACCGATGAAAGTGTCGGAAGTCAATGCGTCGTTCTTAACCTGTTGACGGGCTAAATAAAGCAACAGCATGATGGTGGATGCCCCGAAGATCTCGATGATCGGTGAGGCTAAAGCCTGCTGTGCCACATAACGCAGGGTGCCGGTTTTTAGCCGGCCTGAAGCCAGCCGGAAACGCTTCGATTCAAAATCCTCTGCGCCGAAGCTCTTCACCACCTGATGGCCGGTGATGGTCTCTTGCAGAATCTGGTTCAAGCCCGCGGCCATGTCCTGGGCGTGCCGCGTGGTCCGGCGGATCTTGCGGCCCAGACGCACAGTGAGGAACGCCACCATGGGAAAAATGAGGAAGCTGACCAGCGACAGCTTCCAATCTATGGTGATCATGGCCAGCAGCAGGAAGATCGCGGTGAACATCTGGCGCAGCCAGTCCGCCAGCATATTCGAAACAGCTACCTGAATGCGATCGATGTCCAGCATGATCGACGACATGATGCGCCCGGTTTCTTCCTTCTCGAAAAACTGCGCGTCCTGTTGCAAAACGCGATCGAATACCTCCTGCCGAAGGTCCATGATGGCGTTAATTCCTACCCAGTTGATCAGATAGTTACCCAGGTAATCGCAAATGCCTTTCCCTACAAAGCACATCATCATGACTACGGCCACCATGGTCCAAATGTTGTGTATGAACTCAGGCAGCAAGTCTGTTAGGTGTATGCGGATATGCGTAGCGGGAATCGCGAACAGCAGCGCGGGCGCGTTATCCGCGGGATTCGGATTCAAGACCCGCCCGAAAATCAGCGGGATGACACGCACCAGCAATCCTTGCGAGAGGCCCACCGCAGCCATGAAAACCACGGAAGCAAGCAGCGCTGGCAAGTAAGGCCGCACATAGCGAATTAGTCGTTTCAGATCTTTCAAGCGTGGGCCTCTTCGAACTTGGTCAGCCTTTCCAGCGCGGCGATTACGCGGGAAACGCTGATGTGCGCCAGACCATCCGGTGCGACGATCACTTCCGACTCCGTCTTCCACGGAGACCAGATCGCCGGATTAGACGTGCCGAACAGCACCACTGACGGTATCCCGAAAGCTGCCGCCATATGTGCCGGCCCGCTATCGTTGCCCACGAAAACGCAAGCGCCTGAAATCACGGCCTTGGCGTCTTCTAGCGTTCCCGCGAAAATCCTGTGCGGTGAGAAAGGAGTGGCATCATCCCCCGGCCCCGACAAGAAGACCGGTTCAATCTTCCAAAGAGCTAAATAGCGCGCCAGTTCGCTAAACTGCTCCGCCGGCCATTGCTTCCCGGTTTCTGACGCAAACGGATGCAGCACTGCGTAACGCCCATTGATGGGAGAAGTGTCTGCATATAATTCCGCTGCGGGTATCTCGCGCGGCGGCACACCCAGAGCAACGAAGGCGGATGCAAGATGCTCTGCGGTGTGCACCGTTCGGTTCAGGCCCAGAATCCGCTGCGCGCGCGGAATTTTGATGTTGTAGGCGGCTGTAAGACTGTGGTTCGCGAAACCGGCACGCCATCGAGCTCCGGAGAGTGCTGTCATCCATTGGCTGCGAGTTCCGCCATGGAAGTTTATGCACAGATCCGGCCTGGAGCCCCGGACGGCCTGCCAAGTCGGCGCAACTATCTCTGAAACTCGCGGGTTGCCTTTAAAAACGGCACTGAATTGCTGTTCCACGCTTATCGATACCCGGAGATCTGGCCGGAAATCACGGAGCAGGGCAATGGCAGGGGTGGTCAGAACACAGTCGCCCAGAGATCGGATACGAATAATTGTGATTCGAGAATGCTCCGGCAATTGCTCCAGAACTGTCATGGAATTGTGGCCGGCGAAAACTCACGATTCGACGGTGGCCTGGTCGATCAGCATGATTGGGATATCGTCGCGAATCGGATAAACGCGATTGCAGTCTACACATTTCAATGCACTGCCATCCTCTTTCAGCAAAACTTTGCCCTTACAGGCCGGACAGATCAGAATGTCTAGTAACTCTTGACTAATCGCCATGAAACCCCCCATTTTAGCAACCTGCGGCGTTCAGCGCGTCGCCGGCTTGCCGGGGTAAATAAGCCTGCGCGGTCGGTAAGCCGGTTTCTGTGTCCCGCTAGGCGGGTGGCAACCATTCGTCTAGGCCAATCATTGCTGAGAGGCTCGAGCGACCTACCCGGAAGTTGTAGCGGAGCGGGCCGCTCCTCCTCCCCTATTTGGTCTTGCTTCGCATGGGGTTTTCCCTGCCAACCCGATTGCTCGGGCCGCGGTGCGCTCTTACCGCACCTTTTCACCCTTACCCGCTGCCGGATGACAGCAGGCGGTATATTTTCTGTGGCACTCTCCGTAGCGTGCGCTTTTGGCGCAAACCCCCGGCCGTTAGCCGGCATGCTGCCCTGTGAAGACCGGACTTTCCTCCCGGCACGCCCGCAAGCGAACGTACCCGGCGGTTGCCTAACCGCGCAGACATTTCATATTGTCACTTAATCGCCCGGCTATTGGACGATGGAGAGCCCTCGCCGGTCTTTCAGCAGGGTCAGATCCGTGATGCCGGTTGCTTTCAGATTCAGCTTCTTGAGTCGCTTAAGCCCCTTCAATGGAGAGATGTCCTGGGTTCTAGTGCCGCTCAGCGAAAGCCACTCCAGGTTGTGGAGATCCGCCAGTGGCGACAAGTCGCGGACCTGCGTATCTGCCAGGTCGAGATGCCGCAAATTCACAAGCTCGCGGATTGGAGAAAGATCGGTAATTGCGGTCCCGCTTAGGTCAAGTTTCGATAGAGCCGCCAGGTTTTTCAGGCGCGACAAATTCACGAGCTTCGGATCCGGAATGGAAAGGCCAATCAGATTAGGTACTGTGCCCCATTCCGGTATTTGACCGTTCGCGCGGCTCAAATGAATCGTAAACGGCCCTCGCAGCCTGGCGAGAAGTACGGTTGAATTGGGTGGCGGTTCACCGTTGAAGCTCAATGTCAGTGAAGGGCCGCTTCCCGTGATCTGCCAGCCTTGTTCCCCGAGCTGGACTAATGCACCCGTCCGGCAAGCAGGAAGGGACAGCGCGGCAATACCTAATACCGCCATCGAAACCACTGCGGAGACATGACGTCGTTTACCGGAAACCAGTTTATGTTTCATGTTGCTTTCAACTAAGCCGCCGTACCATTGAGAAGAGCCGTTAAATGAGCCGCAGCACCAGCCTAACCGATATAGAAAATGCGAGAACAGTTGCCTCGCCGCGTAAAGCTTTCGTCCAAAGCTTCGGCTGCCGGGCATCGCAGGCGGACGGCGCAGCCATCGAAGAGTCGCTGCGTCATTCAGGCTTTGAGACGGTGAGGGAAGCCTGCGCGGCTGACTTGGTGGTCCTGAATACCTGCACCGTCACTCACTCGGCTGATGTCGATGCCCGGCGTTTCATTCGCGGCATCCACCGCGACTTTCCGCACGCTGAAATTGCGGTCACAGGCTGCTATGCCCAACGAGCTCCATCCGAGCTGATTGCAATCGAGGGCGTTAACTGGGTGGTCGGCAATTCGCATAAGACCCAGATCGCCGCTGTTGTTTCTGGTGAGCCGCGGCACGAGGCGTTCCACGGCCAGATAATTTGGTCCGGGTTTGACCGCTCCCTGCCGTTCTTCGCGTCCACCGTGCGCGATGTGCGTGAAGATCGGACCAGGCCCAATCTAAAGGTTCAGGATGGATGCGGGAATCGCTGCTCGTTTTGCGTTATTCCGAGTGTCCGCGGTCCCAGCAGGAGCGCCCCGATTGAGTCTGTCGTGGAGCAGGTCAAAGACTTGGCGAGGCGCTACCGCGAGATTGTTCTCACCGGTATCAATTTGGGACGCTGGGGAAGGGACCTGGAGGGCCGTCCGCGTTTCGCTTTCCTGCTCCGGCAGTTGCTCGACCGTACTTCTCTTGCCCGCTTGCGTATCAGTTCCGTCGAGCCCATGGATTGGAACGAGGACTTAATCGAATTGATGGCCAGTGAGAACCGCGTGGCCCAGCATGTCCACATGCCTCTGCAATCCGGTTCCGACGCCGTGCTGAAGCGAATGTTCCGTCGCTATCGCATCCGCCACTATTCCGCACGTCTGCTCGCCGCCTGGCGCAGAATGCCCCACGCAGCTTTCGGGGCGGACATCATGACCGGGTTTCCCGGCGAAAGTGACGCCGATTTCGACCAGACGGTCCGCTTTGTAGAAGACCATCCGTTCACTTACCTTCATGTTTTCACCTATTCGGAGCGGCCGGGAACAGCCGCGTCTTCTTGCGGCGATCCTGTGCCGGTGAATGTCCGGCGTGCTCGAACCGGAATTCTTCGTCAGCTGTCGGCCAGGAAAACGCTCCAGTTTCAGAGCCGGATGATCGGATCCACGCTTTCCGCTGTCACCCTGGAGGAACCGAAGATAGCGCTCACAACAAATTTCCTGCGAGTGGAAATGAGTCGGCCGAGAGAATCGAACCAACTAGTAAACCTGGAGATCGGCGCTCTTTCAGCGCGCGGCTTACTCGAGCGGAGTCCTTTTCCCGTACTTGCCTGAAATGATTTGCGTCCGGCCGTTACGGAATCAGGCCAAAATACAATCCGGTCGCGCTGAGAACTCCGATTGCTGCCGGTACGATTAGCCACCACCACCGCCCTTGCAGTAGATTTGGTTGCATCTGTCGACGCTTGCTTTTGTGCATATGAAGGGCAAAGGGCACGGTTGCGCCCCGCCGTTCAACAGAAGAACTCGCATGCCCTTGGGGCGAGGCGCCTCGCACCGGACCCGTCTTGCGTGGGTTCCTAAAAAGATTCCGTGTCACAGGATGACCTCTAAATACTCTTTCGTCAGAAACTGGGCAAAGTTTCACCCGTTCGCGGCGAATTCCTATAATTCGGTTATTGCCCAAGCACTCAAGACCCTCTTCCTCGTCGCCAGACGCTCCCCGAATTCTGTCTGATCGAACCCTTATCGAGCACATTCGCGCGCTGCCGCACAGCCGCGCCACGTATAAACAGCTGGTAAAAGAGTGGCGGCTTGTGGGCGAGAGTCGCGACGCGCTCGAAGCCATTCTCGACCGCCTCACTGACAAAGGCCTGCTGGTGGAACTGCGTTCTGGCCACTTTATCGCTACCGGAGCCGATTCAGAATACTTGATAGGCCGGCTTTCCGTTCACCGGGACGGCTTCGGCTTTTTGATTCCCGACCCGCTATCGGGTCCTCAAACCCCAGATATTTTCCTGCCGCCCTCTGAAGCGGCGAAGGGCATGCATGGCGATCGTGCCGTCGTGCATGTAACCAGGCGCTCCGCCGAGGGCCGGGCTGAGGGCGAGGTGCTTAGAATTCTCCGCCGGGCGCACACCACGCTGGTGGGCGAATTCCGTATACGCCGCCGCGGCAATTTTGTGGTTCCTCTGGACAACCGCATTCCGCAGTGGGTTGAGATACCCGAAGGTCTTGAGATGCCTTCGCGGACCCAATCGGTAGACCGCGTCGGCGGCAGCGTCCGCGAGTTCAAGACCGTTGAAGACCTCGACGGCGCCATTGTAAACATCGAAGTCTTGGAGTTTCCCGACGGCAACGAGAACGGAACTGGACGGGTGCTCGAAGTGCTGGGCTATCTCGACGATTTCGGCGTGGACGTCGAAATTGTCATTCGCAAACACCATCTGCCGCATGAGTTTCCTCTCGAGGTCCTGGAAGAAGCCCGCGCCTCCAACAAGAGTGCCGGTGAATCGGAATTGGCCCGCCGCCGCGATTTTCGCTCCCTTCCCATAGTCACCATCGACGGCGAAACCGCGCGCGATTTTGACGATGCCGTCTACGTTGAACGTCTGCCGAACGGCAACTATTCGCTGCAGGTTCATATCGCCGACGTCAGCCACTATGTGCGGCCTGGAACCGCTATCGACCTGGAAGCGCAGATGCGCGGCACCAGCGTCTATTTCCCCGATCGCGCGGTTCCCATGCTGCCTGTGGAGCTTTCGACGGATATCTGCTCATTGCGCCCCCACGAGGACCGCCTGGTGCTTTCGGCCCTGCTCGAACTCGATCCCAAAGGCGATGTCGTGGCGCAAGAGTTTACGCGTGGCGTGATCCGTAGCGCCGAACGCATGACTTACACGGGCGTCTTCCGTGTTCTTGAAGGCGACGCCCCTATGCGGGAGCGGTATGCCGCCCTGGTAGACCGATTCGAAATCATGCGCGAATTGGCGCTGATCCTGAATCGCAAGCGCACCCGGCGCGGTTCCATCGATTTCGATATGCCGGAGAGCAACATCGTGATCGATATGAGTGGCCAGATGACCGGCGTCACGCGGGCCGAGCGCAACATTGCTCATCGCATCATCGAGGAGTTTATGCTGGCGGCAAACGAGGCTGTTGCGGGACACCTGGAAGCCGCCGGAATTCCTTCTTTGTTTCGCATTCACGAGCGGCCGGAAGCGAAGCGTGTGCTCGATTTTGAAGAAATTGCTTCTCACTACGGCTATTCGCTGGGTGTCGGAGCCATTCCAGTCAAACGCTTGCCGTCGGTGCAAAGACGCCGCGATGGCAGTAAGGTGCGCAAAGACATGACTCTTCCAAGTGGCAATTTCGAGTTGTCGTCACGTCACTACCAAAGGCTCATCGCGAAAATTGCTGGAAAGCCGGAAGAGCGGATTCTGAGCTATCTCATGTTGCGCTCCTTGAAACAGGCGCGATACAGCAACATTAACGAAGGTCATTTCGCGCTGGCCGCCCAGTCTTACACCCATTTCACATCACCAATCCGGCGCTATCCCGACTTGGTGGTTCATCGTATCTTGAGCCACTGGCTCGATACTGGGCAGCCACTGCTGGAGATGGGATTTCTGCATGAAGTGGGAAACGACACTTCCTTCACCGAGCGCCGCGCCTCCGAAGCCGAGCGCGAACTGGTCGAGTGGAAGAAAGTGAAGTTTATGGAGGATAGAGTCGGCGAAGAGTTCGATGCCTTGATCATCAGCACTGCCAAATTCGGCTTCTTCGTGGAACTGGCGGATCTATTTGTCGAAGGCTTGGTAGCTATCGAAACCCTGCCTGGTGATCGTTACCGCTACCACGAAAACGGCCGGAAGATCATTGGGGAGCGCAGCCGCCGGACGTTCGGTATTGGCGATGCGGTACATGTCCGGCTCGATCGCGCGGATGTAGTGGATCGCAAGCTGCAGTTTGCTCTGACCGAAGGGTCTGGAAAGCGTGGGCGGAGAAAGCCATGATTGCGCTAGTCAGCCCTTTCGAAGAAAAGACCCGGCATGAACCAATATGACGTAGCGCTGAAGCAGTTGCTGCGAGCGTCGGCGGATTCCGTGCTTCAGCAAATAGCCGGAAATCTCCGGGTGACGCACTGGCTCAACGTTGAAGTCTCGAACGTTCAAGAGCGCAGTGTTGATCTGTTGGGCGCAACAACCGGAGACGATCTCGTTCACATCGAGTTGCAGAGCTCCAATGACCCCCAGATGGCCCTGCGCATGGCGGAGTACTCATTGTTCATATGCCGGCAGTTCGGCAGACTCCCGAATCAGATCGTGCTTTATACCGGAGAACCTCGACTCCGGATGAGTACTGGCTTCAGCGGTCCGGATTCGGTCCGGCCAGACTTCGTGTTCCGTTACACCGCTATTGATTTCCGCGATCTGGAGAGCAAACCCTTCCTGGAAAGCACTCGCATTGAAGACAATCTGCTGGCAATCTTGACGCGTTTGCAGAACCAGTCGGCAGCCGTCCGGCAGATTCTGAAGCGCATCGCTACGTTAGACCAAAATGCACGCTCCGCCATGTTCGCCCAATTTCTGATAATCTCGGGATTGAGGCGTTTGGGCCCCGTTATTGAGGAGGAAGCGAGAACAATGCCGGTTTTGAACGATATTCTCGAGCATGAGGTCTTGGGACCCGCCATCCTACAAGGCCGTCGCGAGGGCCGCCGTGAGGGCCGACGTGAAGGCCGCCAAGAACTTCTCCTACGTCAGATTGAAAAGCGCTTCGGTCCGTTACCTTCCTGGGTGGAAAGTCGGCTTGTCAGCCTGTCGTCGCCCGAGCTAGAGGACGCTGCGCTTCGTCTACTCGACGCGGCGAGCCTGGAAGAAGTCTTCTCCTAGCCGTCGCATTGGCGCGAAAACTCCGTGCCGTATAGTCTCGAAATTTTAGGATTTAGGCTCCGTTATTGAGGAGGAAGCGCGAACAATGCCGGTTTTGAACGATATTCTTGAACATGAGGTCTTGGGACCGGCCATTCTGCAGGGCCGTCGCGAAGGTCGCCGTGAGGGCCGCCAAAACTTCTTCAACGTCAGATTGAAAAGCGCTTCGGCCCGTTACCTTCCTGGTTGGAAAGTCGGCTTATCAGCCTATCCTCGCCCGAGCTAGAGGATGCTGTGCTCCGTCTCCTTGACGCGGCCAGATTAGAAGAGCTCTTTACCTGGTCTCATCCCTAAGCCTGAAACAAGCACTCGCGGATCCCAGTTTTGATTGGCGTTCCGGCAAGTCCCATAAGCACTTCAGGGAGCGAGATTCGGCAGCGGCCTCGTATCCGGAAGTTGTAAAGCATTCCAGCGAGCTGCTTGGAAGAATCGATACTGACGGCTGATTCGAAGATCCGGCACGTAGTAATCAGTGCTGATCACTTGGGCGCCGCTGATGAGAGCTTCTCGCTGGCGGGTGAAGTCATTATGTCGTGCCTCGACGGTATCAGCATCCGCCCTCGTCCGCACATAGTAGCCAGACCTTACCAGGTACTGTATATACCTGCAGTCGATCTTCGCGTCATTTACGATCCGAAAAGCCGCTGCGGGTGATCCTTCCTTCACGTTTACAAACATAACCCGGCTTTTCAGAGAAGGGTGGCCCTTCATATAAGTCGACCGCTTCTGCCCTTGCTCATCGAGCACGAATAAGAACTTTCCGCGGGCTTCTCCCAATTTGGGCCACGACTGCGCCAGCACTGCTGATTCGAGCGTCGGATATTGCCCGCGCACGTCATCCGGTTCTATCAGTTTGTCTCTACCAAGTCCAGCTACAATCTCCTGGTCCCAGGCGTCAAAGGCGGTCGCATCAAACTTCAACGGGATCACCATGCCAGCCCCTTTCAAACCTTCATCTTTCGCGTTCATCGTAATCACGATCGGCAGATGACGCGGGTGAGCCTCCGACCATGTTTTCAACTTTTTGAGCTCTGCGGCGAAGGTATAAGCATTCGCTCGAAAGTCAATATCAGGAACATGCAGAACCTTAAATCCCGGCTTCTTCATTAGGCCTTCGGGATCGTAAGGCGCGCCACTCTTTAAATGATGCTCCTTTTCTAGCGCCAAACCCAGGGGGTTGGCATAGAGACCTCCCTCTGGATCATTCACGATGTCCAACTCGAGGGAACGGAGACCCAAGTCAAGCTGCTCTTCGATGGGCCGTTGTGAATAGTCCAAGCCATCCAGGCGGCTGCCGTAACGCTCTTTCAGGAATGCGAAAAACTCAGGGTCGATAGCCTGTTTGTAGCTGTTGTGGCTTCCGGTAACCTGCACCTGATTCATGCGCGCTTCGTCCGCTGGAGACTCCGCGACAGCCGCCCAGTTCAGCGTAAGCAAAAACAACCCGAAAACTGGGTAGGGGAGACGATATAAGATTCGAAGCAAGGCGATGTTCAGGATAGATCACAATTGTTTCGATTCGATGGTTTACCCATTTGGAATCTGCCGGACCGTTACGTTGTCATTCTCGTCGAATACGCGCACGGATAGCGAACGGCCGTTCTCAGCCTGTAATTGATAGTTCAGCTGTTGTGAATCTGTCACTCGATTTACAGGGTTGAGCAAAATCCACTCTCCCCCGCCGATCGAATATTCGGCCTTGTTGATCCAACTGCTCGCATCTTTCGCAGTGAATGAGACCCGTCGTCCTGTGCCCGCTTTTTCCGTCCGGACATTTACAACTTCGGGCGCGGTGTTGTCGATCAGAAACGAATCACTTTCCAGCGAGCCGGTCAGCGCCTCCGAAGGTATGTTCCCTGGAGCATCGCTCGCTGTCACGCGAGCCACATACTCGCCATCCGGAAAAGCGGTTGTGTCGAAGGAATAATAGCGGTCTGTCAGACGGTTTTGTAGAACGCGCCATCCAGGTGCGCCCTTGCTGCGCAGCTCTACTTTGAAAACCACATTATCGTCATTCAGATCGCTGGCGCTCCAGCGCAGGGTGAGGAACCCCTTGCGGTATTGCAGTGTGGCCGCCGACGCATTCTCCAGCGCGGAAGGCGAAGGCAAGGTAGCTCTGCGCTGACCTACTGCCGGGACTGTGAGGCTCTTCGGCGACCCGGCGTCGTTCACGTTTTCTTCCAGCAGATTACTGCTGGGGGCCTCCCGGTAATTGACCGGGGAAGCTTCCACGGCGCGAATCTGCGGCGGGACATTCTTTGGCAAATAGGCAATGTCGATCGCGCTCACTTCAGGCGGCATCTCCCCCTGCTTGGCGGCCTTGGCCGGTGCCTTCAGGGTGACGCGGTATTGCAGGAACCGGGCGGCGGGCGACTGTACTTGCCCTCCCTCGTCCGAAAGCGAAACGGGAGCCCATGAACTCCACTTGTTCTCAGGATTGCTTAAATTTCCGCTTCTCGTCTCCAGCGTCACGCTGCCGCCGCGCAGTTCGGAATGGACATGGGCTTTGCCCCAATAGGCAAATTCATGGGCGTCAAGAACGTCGCTGACCAGGGTGCCGGAGCTATCAGCGTCAGCGTCCAGCAGGTACAGATTGCCCACGTTCCCGGTGATCGCATAAGCCGAGCCTTTTTCCCTTTGCAGAAAGGCTGTTACCTGCGTCGGCGGGGCAGTTAGCAGCTGCGTCCACCTTTGCTCGCTATCTATGCGGTAAATGGTGCCTTTGTTTCCAGTGCCGATCAGCGGTCTGCCCGAAGCATCGAAGGCGATCGCATACACTAGTGCGCTGGGCGATCGCCAGATCTGGTCCGCGAACCCGTCGTGCCCGATCCGGTATACCGCCGAGCCGCCCTGAATTTGGGCGCTGAGTGAGCCTACTGACGGAGGCAAGCTGGGGGGAGCACTGCCGCTGCGCGCTGCTCCCGCTGGAGTGACCGGCGCTTTGCTGGTCGGCAACACAGGCTTAGGCCCGGTCACAACCGGTGGAGCTGTTTTACTGCCAACCGACGCGGCATAGATCAGTCCGTTCTCTTCTGCTACGGCCGTGACTTCGCGACGGTCTGTTTCGTAAAGGACAAAGCCTTCGCCGGCCGGAGTAATCCGCACTACCAACCCGCTCGGCTCGGTCCCTGCAATCAAGTTGCCCTGGCTGTCGATGATCATCGACCGGACATGCGTCTCTTCGGAGTCGAAGAACTTGCTTCCCTTGCCATCCGGCGCCACACGGTAAATAATGCCGCTGTCTCCAGTTGCCACAAATAGATTGCCGCTCCGGTCGAAAGCCATGGCCCAGATGTACTTGCATTTCGGATCGAAAAACAACTCGGGCTTGCCATCTTTGGTGATGCGGAAGATCTTGGCATCGGGCAAAACCGCGGCATACAGGCAATTTTCCTTATCGACCGCCAGCGCATGTATTTCTAATCCCGGAATCTCGGCTACCATCCGGCTTTTGCCCTGAGGACCAAAGCTGAAAACCTTAGCCGTTGCTCCCGTAGGAGCGCCCCCTGCATAGAAGATCGTGCCGGATGCGTCCTGCGCCAATGCCCACAGGTAAGGTACCGAGGTGCTGTCCAGTTCCCGGATCGATGTTGCCAGCGTAAGCCGGCCATCGCTGCGAATGGAAAGATTCGTTGGCGTACCGGCCAGAAAGTCCGCCAGATCCGATTGATCCCAGATACGTGTTTCCACCGCGAAAGAAAGCTGCGCGGCAATAAAGACAGCGAAGAGAGCGGCCAGCGGTGCGCCCGGCGATTTAACCATGAGCATTTAAGTTAGTTGACGAATACCTTCAGCGAGTAGTTGCCCGTTACAACTACATTGAAAGGCAGTGAAGTCTGCTCGTGGGCGCTTTCGGGTGCGCTGACGAATTGGTGATTGGTGGCGCGCCCGCTCTGCATCACGTTCAACACCGACGCCGGCAAGCTGGGCAGCACCTTCTCGTCCGAATATACGGTTGGCTCGGAGTCGATCAGCGACACATACAAGCGATTGTTGCTGCGTTCATGATTCAGCATCGCCACCGTCTGTGGGATATCGTCGATGCGATTCAGCGAACTCGCGATGTTCTGAAAACGGCTTAGTGTTTCGGCATCACTGAATAGAATCTGATGCTCCCCCGCCGTAAACCCCGCAGGAATGTGTACCTTGATGGTGCGTTCTAATCTCTCGCCCTTAAAAGGCTTGAGAAACACTTTCACCGGCACATCGCTGCCCGGAGTGACTCTGCTGTCCGCAATCCAAGCCGATTCGATCTGGGCAATGCGGCGTTCCGGAAGCAGATCCACTGATACGTCCACCGCATCCAGCTTCGGCAGCTTCGTCGAGTTCAGGAAGAGCTTATTGAACTTATCTCCCCACCAGCCGGCCAGCAGCATCGGCGTTGGAACCATCGATCCGGCAGGCGCCTGCATGGTAGAGACGTCAATCAGGTGCTGTCCTTCGATTTGCAGCTGCCCGTGCAGTCGGTAGGTGGCTTCCTCAGAGAAATCGTTCAGATTCGAAATGGAGTTGAAGAGCGTCGCTGTCATCAGATAGGGCGTCCACTTGTGATCGACGAACACGCTGAATTGAAAATCCTTCTGTTTGCGGACATTGTTTGCGTCGTCGTAAGACCTGACGTGCATCTTCACCGGTATCATTTGCGCCGTTTCCCCAAGTTCACCGCCGATGGCGCTGTGCCGGTCCTGGTGCAAGGCGCCGACTACATCGGAGGGGTTGCCCATTTTGGTTGGCGTGTACGCGGACGCCAGCGTCGTGACAATTTCTTCTTTGGCCATTGGCATCTCGACCGGGCCTAAATTAAACATCGGATGGCCGAACGCCAGAATCCGTTTGCCGTCATTGTACGTAACCGTTCCGGCGCCCGTCATGCTCATGTCGCCCGATACAAGGACAGCCGCTATGCTCTCTCCCGGTTGCAGCGCCGACTGCCAGCCTTTCACCGGTTTGGCCGAATCGAGAGAGCCGCCGCCGGTTGTCGATCCGCCAGCCCCTCCGCCCTGCGAGACAGGCATCCCGAGCTGTTGGAAGACCGGCGCGAAAGCCTTCACGGCTTCTTCCGTAAATCCCGACATGGTGATCGGCGTGGCGATCGGCGTCATGGCCGTTCCTTCAGGAAACAGACTGGGCATGGAGGTTCGGGCCGCTTCTCCCGTCGGAGCCAGAACGTCACCCGGCGTGCGGCTGTCGGAAGGACGGCTTTTGTCGAAGTCGTTTACCTCCAGCATCAGCCCTATGGGCGTAATTCCGCAGATGGCATCGGGCGAAAAGACGCTTAGGCGGAGCGAGATGGCGCCGACTAATTTGCCGTCGATATAAACCGGGCTCCCGCTCATCCCGCCGGCGACATTGGTGCGGGTCGCCGGGCCGGTAAGTTTCGCGATGATGATGTCCTCTCGCGGCCCCCACATATTTCGCGCAACACCCAGAATCTCCACCGGGACCGCTTCCGGCGTTGAGCCCTGGAACACCGTCCAGGCAATACCCTTCATCCCTCGTTTCACCTGATCCTCCGGGAATAACTGAACGGGGCCGGCTTTCGGAGGGGTTAGCTGAGACAGGGAGGCAGATTCCAGGCCTGTACCCGCCAGAAGATATGTTGGCAAAACGACTGCTGCGCTAAGAAGCGCGCGATGAAACATGATAGGGGAGCCTTTTCAGCGGTGTAGCTCTGCAGCGGCATCGCCGCTGATCTGTTAGCTGTGCCGGATGTATATATTATCTCCCATACTCGGCGAGATCCCGCTGCGTCTGGAATCATCAACGTTTCCGATTGTTAATCTCTTCTAATAATTGGCTGTAGCCGTACTATGACAGTCTGAAAATGCGTCCATATTCGTAGTTCTAGTTGTAGACTGAAACGGAAGACGTGCGCTAAGATTTTTGGGCCAGGGGATATCCACGATGATGAAACAAATTACGATTATTGCCTCTTCTTTATTGATGGGCGGTTGCCTGATGACCGGGCAGAACAAAAGCGGCGCAGCCGCCAAAGGTGACGCCACCAAAGGTAAAGAGGTTTTTGAGCAATGCGCAGTGTGCCATAGCGCGGACAGCCCTGAGATGAAAATGGGGCCATCGCTGCAGGGCCTGTTTAAGCACAAGATGCTCAAGAACGGAAAGCCAGTAACTGCGGCCAGCGTCATGGAGCAGATAAACAATGGCGGCAATGGTATGCCTGCCTACGAAGATCAGTTGAGCAAGCCTGAAAAAGACGATCTGATGGCCTATCTAAAAACGCTGTAGCTGCGTTTGGAAAGTAGCTGAAGCTGTCCCAATCGGACTTCCTTGGAGGCCTGGCAATCGTCTGGTACTCTGGGGAGGTCCGATTGTTTTTCCGCTACACGTCCCCATCGTCTAGCCCGGCCTAGGACACCGCCCTTTCACGGCGATAACAGGGGTTCGAATCCCCTTGGGGACGCCACACGCCTGTTAGCGTCCTTTTAGATCTTGCACTTTCCGCGTTTGCTCCTCTCCTCCATTGATGGAGTGATGGCGCGAAATGTTATACGCCGACCCGCGATCTAACTGGTCAGCGGTCCAACAGTTTCAAAACGGCCCATTCGGAGGATTAAACATGAAATACCTTTTTGCTTGGCTTCTGGGAATACCAGGAATCCTGATTGTGATTTGGTTCTTCTTCAACCACAGCTAAATTCACCTAAAGGTTTTCGATAGCGGAAAGGCGACCCGGTGGATTGCGATTCGAAGCCAATCTCGTCCGCAAGTATTCAGGATTGCAGAGCCGGGTAAGACTCGACTCACCAGCTTGGGCCGCTATCCGGCGATAACACTGCTTCGATCCCAGCCGACGCATCCACGGACGGAAGCCCTTGAATGGTTTGATCAGTAAAGGTACTGGGCGGTACTGGAGTGCTTTTGCGCATTGCGGACCCTGCCGTGGGGTCGAGTGAAAATGCATTTACTTCTACGGGAGATCCCCCGCCCTCGACCGTAGAAGAAGCAGCCCGTTGCAATCTCTCGAACGCTACCCGGGCATCGTCCAGGTAGCTGCCGAAGCTAAGTTGAAGCCCCGTGAAGACTAGCACCGGCGAGCGCACCACGCTGGCTCTCGCTCCCTTCAACAAGGTGAGCGGTTTTCCGGCTGAACTGTCTCCGAGCCGCCCAACCCCCTGGCACATGACACGATCGTTTGCCGGATCCCTCTGAGCTTGCACCACTGTAACCGCTGCCTTAGGAAATGCTCGGCGAGGCAGTTCTCTCAATCGTCCTGTCCCGTCCAGCCGCGTCACGAAGCAAGTGCAACTAAGCATATTGTCGGGCGCTACCGATGCTTCCGAGGCACTCTTCTGCAATTGATTCAGGGACTGTTCTAGAGAATTCGCTGTCTGGCCCGGGAAGAACACCAGGCCGTGCGGATTGGCATTCCGGGATGTCGATAACAGAGCCTGAAAGCCTACTTGAGCGCGCTCCTCTCCCAAGCTGCCGACTTGCAAAATTGTCAACACCGGTAGTGGCGCTTTATGGCTTGTGAACTGGTCGCTAACTTCGGCCTGCACGCGGCGAGCATCGCCTACACCTGAGACGAAAGCGCGCAGCTTGATTACGGTGCTGCCCTTTGCCTCGCGCAGCAGGTCGGATAAGCTTCGCCGGATCTGGGCCGCCAGGCCGCCGCTCGTCAAAAGTGGTGTGTTGTAGAACGTTAGACCCGCGGTCTTCGCGGAAAGCACCATAGGCAGCTCCCGGGGAAGCGGAATAACCTGCGGTTTGGGCGCTTCATATTTTTTGTCCCGCCGCTGGCGTCCAGCCAGAAAATCTCCCGGTGTCAGCAGAAGACCCAGCAGCAGGGAAACCCAAAAAATCCGCATGCGTTATTGTCTCCAGACTATCTCGATACGATCGGCATCTCCAAATGGATGGTCCTATCCCAAGTCCGAGCCCAAAAGTGGACGGCTTATGGCTGGCTTTGTGGGGGCCAATTTGGTAGAGTGCAAGTTGGCGCTGCTGACCATTACCGACCTGCCGCTCGATCCCACTTCTGTAGTGCCGATTTACCGACAGATCGCTGAATTCCTGGCCGGCCGCATTGAATGTGGGGCGATGCAAACCGGTGAGAAGCTGCCCGCCACTCGCGAATTGGCTGGTCAATTGGGTTTGAATCGCACAACGGTTTCCGCTGCCTACGGCTTGCTGGAAGAGGCCGGATTGATCTCAGGACAGGTTGGGCGGGGAAGTTTTGTCGCCCTTCGAACTGGCCCGGGAATGGAGATTCCGCTTTCCGCCTCTCGTGTGCCTATTAATTTCGCTAGTTCCCGTCCTGCGGCGAATGCTTTCCCATTGGGTTCGTTTCGCAAACTGGCAAAGGAGGTGATTGACGGTCCGGAAGCGGCCGAAATTCTGCAATTGGGTTCGCCCCAGGGCTATGCTCCATTGCGCAGCTATCTGCTGGAAAACGACTGGCAGCAGGGAACTGCTTCCGCCACCGACGATGTCCTGGTCACCAATGGCTGCCAGCAGGCGCTCGACTTATTGGCCCATGGTTTCGCCCATCATAAGGCGGGAACCGATGCTCCGGTCGTGTTGGTCGAAAATCCCGTTTATCACGGGCTGCTTCGGGTCTTCGAGCGTGTTGGTGCGCGACTGGTTCCGATGCCAGTAGGCGAAAGCGGTCTCGATCTGGTGATTGCCGAAGATTTGATCGAGCGCTATCGGCCTCGTCTCTTGGTGGTCACGCCGGACTTCCAAAATCCTACCGGCGTCACTCTTCCACTATCCTCTCGGCGTCGCCTTTTAGATGCCGCTTCGCGCTCTGGCGTCCTGGTCGTGGAAAACGGAATTTATTCGCAGTTGCGCTACACCGGTGAAGCTATCCCCTCGCTGAAGCAGCTAGACCAGGCAGGCTCTTGCATTCTCCTCCGCAGCTACTCCAAAGTCTCATTCCCGGGCCTACGCGTCGGATGGATTACGGCGTCTCGCGCCATCATCAAGCGCCTGACGGAAGAGAAGCAGGTCGCCGATCTGCATTCTGACCAATTGGCGCAAGCCATCTTTCTGCGCTTTGCCCATTCGGGTGAGCTGGAGAACCATATTGCCCGGACCTGTATTGCCGGGCGCAAGCGCCTGGAGGCTGCCTTTAGCGCCTGTGAGCAGAGCTGGCCCGAAGCGACCACCTGGACTAGGCCGGAGGGGGGCATGAGCTTCTGGGTCGATCTACCTGAGGCGCTAACCGCCGATGTGCTGCTGCGGCGAGCGCAGAGGGAAGGTGTCGAATTTCTGCCCGGGTCGAATTTTTCCGTGTTGGGCGCGCATCGCCATAGTCTGCGTATCAGCTTTGGCGGCTTATCCCCAGACCTGATCGAGCGCGGCATTCACATCTTGGGCGCGGTGGCGTCTGCCGAAATTTCCCAACACGAAGACAATTTCCAAATGGAGCCTGCGGTCGCTCTGGTATAAGAACCGCGAAGGAGGAATCGATGAACTTTACTAGTGACGAGTTTCGTTTAAAGGTCGGCTTGGCCGAAATGCTTAAGGGCGGCGTAATTATGGATGTTGTCAACGCCGAGCAGGCGGTTATCGCCGAGCGCGCTGGCGCCTGCGCAGTTATGGCCCTGGAACGCGTTCCTTCCGACATCCGGAAGGAAGGCGGCGTGGCGCGCATGTCGCAGATCCGCATCATCCGCGAGATTATGGCCTCGGTCTCCATCCCGGTGATGGCCAAGGTGCGCATCGGACATTTCACCGAAGCGCGAATTCTCGAAGTTCTCGGCGTCGATTACATCGACGAAAGCGAGGTGCTGACCCCCGCCGACGAAGAACACCACGTCGACAAGCAAGACTTTAAAGTACCTTTCGTTTGCGGCGCACGCAACCTGGGAGAGGCCTTGCGCCGGATAGCCGAAGGTGCGGCCATGATTCGAACTAAGGGCGAAGCCGGTTCGGGCAATATTGTCGAAGCCGTCCGCCACATTCGAACCATCGTCAAGGAGATGAAGCAGTTGACTGTTCTCGGCAAAGAAGAGTTGTTGCATGAGTCTAAGAACCTGCAAGCCCCTCTCGAGCTGGTTCAGACCGTGGCGCAGACCGGTAAGCTGCCGGTTCCGAACTTCTCGGCTGGCGGAATTGCGACTCCGGCGGATGCCGCTCTCGTCATGCAGCTCGGGGCGGAAGCTGTGTTCGTCGGTTCCGGAATCTTCAAATCTTCTGATCCCGAGCGCCGCGCCAAAGCCATCGTCAAGGCCGCCACTTACTACCGCGACCCCGTGAAACTGCTCGAAGCAAGCGAAGAACTTGGCGACGCTATGCCGGGCCTGGATATCGCGAAGCTGCCCGAGTCGGAACTCATGCAAGTTCGAGGTTGGTAGCCCGGTTGCCGGAGCAATCTTCTGACCGCCCGAAAATTGGCGTACTGGCTCTGCAAGGCGACTTCGAAGCGCATTGCAGAGTCTTGCGAGAAGCTGGAGCCCACCCTTCGGAGGTCCGGACTGCCTCTGACCTGGCCGCCGTGGATGGCCTGGTAGTCCCGGGGGGCGAAAGTACAACCATGCTCCGGCTCCTCGATATCGAGAATTTGTTTGAGCCGCTCAAGGACTTTGGTCACAGCCGCCCTATCTTCGGCACCTGTGCGGGCGCGATCCTGCTTGCCAAAGAGGTGCTGAATCCTTCCCAGCGCTCGCTCGGACTGATGGATCTCACTATCCAGCGAAACGCCTATGGACGGCAAATCGACAGCCGCATCGCTTCTATCGATTTTGCAGGGCAAACCCTGGAGGCGGTTTTCATACGCGCGCCTGTAATCTTGCGGGCGGGTGAAAAGGTGAAGATCCTGGCCGCTTATCTTGACCAGCCTGTTCTGGTTGAGCAGGGGCATCATATGGTTGCCACTTTCCATCCCGAACTCGGTGCTTCTACACCAATAACTGCCGGGCTGATTCACCGGAGCTTCGTCGAGAAGGTGAAAGCGGCTACAATACGCAAGTGAAGCGTGTCTTATTTCTCTGTATCGGCAACTCCTGCCGGAGCCAGATGGCAGAGGGCTTCGCTAATCGCTACGGACAGGATGTCATGAAGGTCGCGAGCGCCGGTCTGGCCCCAGCTTCCATTGTTCAGCCGCTTACCCGGAAGGTAATGGAAAGCAAGAACATCAACATCAACCATCATCAAACTAAAGATCTAACCTCTCTCGATCTTGGCGCGTTCGATATCGTTATCAACATGAGCGGCCGCCCGTCTCCTACCCGCTCCGGAGTTACCGTGCGCGAGTGGAAAGTCGAAGACCCTATAGGCAAAGAGGAATCGGTCTATGTGGCCGTACGTGACCTGATCGAGATGAAAGTTATGCGTCTCATCCTGGAAATCCGCCTCGAATTCAACCCGCCCCAGCCTCGCAAGCGCTCCAGGCGCTCCCTGCTTCCGAAAGAGACCCCTGCTGCCCCCAAAGGCAGTCTCTCTTAGCAAAAGAAAAAGCGCGGCTGAATTCATTCGGAATTCAAACCGCGCTTTGAGGTTCTCCCGATTGGGGAAAACGGGTACTATTTCATAGTGCTGGTCGAAGTGGTGCTGCTCATGGTGTCTTTCTTCTTCTTCGACTTCTTGTGCTTCTTGCCTTTCATAGTGTCCTTCATCGAGTCATTCGATGTGTCCTTCATGGTGTCATTCGATGTGTTCTGGGCGAACACGGCGGTACCGGACAACAATCCCAGGCCGAGCGATGCAATCATCAATTTCTTCATTTGCTTTTAATCTCCTGACTAATTCTTCTTGGGAGCACCTTGTGCCCATCTGTAGATTCGCACGAGTTAGATGAAAGCGTCCTGAATTTACGATTAAACTTACTTTATCTAGCTGCCGAGGCAGACTTCCGGCGGAACGCAGCCAGAGCCAGCAGTGGGAGCGCCAGCAAACCCCACGTGGCCGGTTCCGGCACTGTGGTCGCGAAACCGCGAATCTCTCCGCTGGGATTTTGGGCTGTGTGAAGATTTACGTATGCTTCGCCAGCTTGCATTCCGGTGATCAGCGCCGCAGGCGTAATGCCCATCAGCACACCCGATTCATTCAGGTCGAACGTCCGGGAGTAAGAACCGGTAGCCAAAGACGGAAAAGCTGTGAAAGGAAGCACCACCGGAGCGTTGTTGCCGGGCATGACGCAGCAGTGGATGTGAGCCATGATTGCCGGTCCGGAGAGGTCCGCGAAGTTGACCGAGACGTTCAGAGTAGACATGTCATCGGAGAGGGTCAGCATTGCCGAACCCGTGGCGGGTGTCATAACGGCAGGGCTTTCATTAGCGCCTGACAAGCTCGCTTGGAAAACAGTGGCTGCCGGCGCAGGAGCAATCGCTGCGCTGGTAAGCAGTAGCGGGATACAAAACAGGGTAAATTTTTTCATTGTGATTGAAACTTCTCCTTAGCGATCAATAGTTGATTACTGGCTGTAGACGAGAGCCGGAGGCAGCTTGAGACAAAATCAATCTCTTCTAAAGTACTGGTTCGTTTCAGGATGCCTCGCTTCGCGCGAGCGAAGAGAAGCCGCAATCTTATCCGCCAATCCTGATTGGATGATGTTTTCTATGGGTTCGGGAAGAGCCATCGACCAGTTAGGATTCTGATCCTGGCTGGTTGCCGGAATATTGGGACGTTCTTCCACGGCTAGAGCATCGTCCAGACAGGCGGTTATGATGCGCGAAGGAGCCGACGCGAGCACCTTGTAAGTACCATCGACGACATCATGGATTGGCGAGTTGCCGTTCAGCTTTGCCGTTGCCGCCAAGCGGCTGCAAATTTCACCAGTGCTTTCGTCATTGGGATTCAGGCCCAACTCGCGTTGCCTCTCCAGATCAGATCCAGTCCACAGCCCCGCAATGGTTGGCAGGTCATGCGTGGTCACCGCCGCCAGCGCATCCAACGGATAGCTTTGGGGTGCGTCTTTCTCGAACCAGAGCAGACGATAGGAGAGCACCTGAAAACTTGCCAGCTTTTCCCTCGCTTCGTCTTCCACCGTTCCCAGATCTTCGCCGACGACGTATGCGCCAGCACGCTCGCTTTCCAGCGCCACGATAGAAAGCATTTCGTCCTCGTTATACCGGACATAAGCCCCGTCGGCGGGCTTCATCCCATTCGGAATCCAGAACAGGCGAAACAAACCCATCACATGATCGATTCGTAAACCACGGCATTGGCGGAATGATGCCCGGATCGTTTCGACTAGAGGACGGTAAGCGGCAGCCCGCAATTTGTGAGGCACAAACGGCGGTAGACCCCAGTTCTGGCCTTGGGTGTTGAATTCGTCGGGGGGCGCTCCCACACCTACGCCTTGCGCAAAAACATCCTGCCATGCCCAGGCATCAGCGCCGTCAGGGTCGACGCCGATGGGTAGATCCTGCATCAGAGCCAGCAATTGAGCCGACTCCGCCAACTGCTTCTCGAGCAGCCATTGCAGCCACTTGTGAAAACGAATACGAGCGGCATTCGCGCGGGTAAATTCACCTACCGCAGCGGAGAGCGGGTGTTGCAACTCCGATGGCCATCGGCGCCAGCCCGATCGATGATGTTCGGCCAGTGCGCAAAATACCGCGAACGTATCGAGGGCTGCGCCTCGCTTGGCGCAAAAGGTGTCGAAGGTTGGGTCGCTGCTAAACGTCTGCCAGAGCATCTCCAGCGCCGCCATCTTCAGCGACGAGACCTTGTCCCGATCGATGAGGCGTTCGGAGTTCAGCGCCAGGGCTTTTCCGGAGATTGCCTCGTATCCCGGCCCGAGAGCCTGAGCGCCGGCAAGAGCGGGAATGTGCAGCCATAAGGGGTTCAAAAACAACCGCGAAGTGGGATAGTAGGGGCTGCTTTGAAGCGGCTGGACTGGGGTGGCCGCGCCCAGGGGGTTCAACAGCATCATGCCGGCGCCCTGCCTCTCGGATGACCACTGCGCTAGTTGGTATAAGTCATTGAAATCCCCTATTCCCCAGCTTTCGCGTGATCGTGCAGCGTACAGCTGCACGGACCATCCCCAAGTCTTAAGATCGGCGGGAAGCCAGCAGCGCCGGGGAGTGGCGATCACCGGTATTGCTTGCTCGGAGCCGTCAAGCTGAAGCGTATGGTAACCATGCGGCAGGCCGCCGGGCAGCCGATCGAGCACCCTTTGCGTTTCGCCGGACTCGAGGGTAAGCATTCCGGGCCCGGGCAGGCGTCTCGATTCGCCATCGCAAATCAACAGTACCGGATCGTTCTCTTCCCGGAAGGCGGGGGTGTTGGGATCGACGCCCATTGCCGCCAGAATGGCCTGTTCAGTCTTCTGTCCCGTCTCGTGCCACTTGCCCAATGCGTCTTTATAAGCCAGGTCGATTCCCCAGCCATTCGTGCGGCAGCGTGGATCGCGAACGAGTTCCTTGGTATTCATAAGTCCAGTGGATTGCTTGAATGGGCTTTCCCAGTTATCGTTTCGCCGAATACGATAAGAGTTGCCGGTCCGTCGGTGAGATGCGCGTATGCGGCTAATCTGTTCGCGCCCCAGGAAATATTTCGACCAGGGGAATCCGATGCATGGCAAAAACACCAGCAGACAAATTTAGGAACTAATCCGTCCTGTACGTGCATCTCACGGCATGATAACGGGTTAGGGAAAATTCTTTCGTAAATTCAAAAGGAGAGGTAAAGGTGTTTGCAAATTTAACTGAAATGGAACGAAGCGAAGATCTGGTTCCAGTGTGGAGTCGTTTCGACCTTCTGGCAATTGATGATGAGGGTGAAGAACTAGAAGATGCTGATGACGAAGATTTGGACGACGAAGACGATGCCCTCGACGATGAGGATTTGGACGACGAAGATCTGGACGATGAAGATGCGGAGTTGGAAGAAGGGGATTTAGAAGAAGACGAAGAATAGTAGATTCCTTCCTGGCGGAGTCGAACAGGAAAAGGGCGGGGCCTCTGTTTAGAGATCGCGCCCTTATTGTTGGTGGGCCGGGCACGTTCCGACAGCTCGAAAGTGATCGAGGGCACTGGTTGTAAATTGGGCCGTGATCGTAAGCACTAATGTACAAATCTCATGGATGGTTAGGCGCTAGCCAATCAGCTTCGGCTGAGCTTACCAAAGGCGTATAGGATGAAGCCCGAAAGGAACTTTGGAAGCGGCGGAACCTAGATGGCAACGTGCCATGCACCTCCGGCCCTTACCAGCTTTGATTACGGAACCGACCGATGCCTACCTTCATGTCCGGTGGTGTGGGAGGGGAGGAGTTGTGAGGCTCCCCCTATCCCAATTAGGATTACGCGGCAGAACTATGGTGCAAAATAAGCGAAAGCATCTATCACCAAAGCGGTGGGAGCGGCTACGTAGGTCGATATGCTGCCATCGATGGTCGGAACAATCGCCAGATTCGACGTCACTGTGGCATCGTAAGCGTTGAGCGTGGACTGTAGGGGTTGCGCGGTTCCATGCGCCCAATTCGTAATGTAGATAAGCGATGCGGTTGGAACGACAGTGGTGTTGAGGATGTAGCTCTGGGCAGCAGGCGGAATACTGCAGCCGCTGCTGACAATTCCCTGTTGCGAGACTCCTGCCTGTAGAACGCCGCTGACGCTAACAGTGCCGCGGCTATCGTAAGCGCGGCAGGGAGTTACATTATAGAGCGCGAGGCCGCCTGCTCCGGGCGGAGCATAGTAGCCGCTGATGTCGACAATGAGATCGGCATCATCGGTGGCGTACGCCGTGATGCTGCCGTTCGCGGCCGAAGCCGGGACAATAGCAGCGTTAGCCGTAACGGTGCCAGTAGGCGAATTGAGCGTTGAGACAAAAGGAATAGTCTGGTCTGAAGGCCAGATGCTTAGATAAGTCAGTGCGCCTCTTTTAGGAACAGCTGTGATATTCAGCGAGTACGCCGTCGCTGAGGTGGGAATGCCGCAGGCGCTGCTGCGCACTGGAATCGTTCTGGCACTTCCGGAAGGCGGGGCCTGACCCGGCGCTAACGAGCCGCCACCCGATAGAAACGGGCTGCCTAAAGCAGGCGTGGTGCTATTCGCAAATCGTGTGTCGGAAACCCGGCAGGGCGGAACTGGGTAGTACGCTTGCGCCGTCGCACTGCTTGCCTCCGGAACGAAGTAGCCATTGATGTCCATAATCACATCCGAAGCATCTGTTACGTAGGCACTCACACGGCTGTCGCCGCCTAACACCGGCACGATTGCCGCATTCGCTTTGACGCGGCCGTCCACCGAATTTAATGTAGAGACCAGCGGACGAGAGGAAGCTCCCGTTGGGTATAGCGTCAAAAACTGCAGCGGAACGCCTCGAGGGACCACCGTAACGTTCAACGAATACGCCAGAACGTTTGCGCTTGCCGGCACCGGAGCAGTCGTACAGCCAACGGTGTTGCTGTTGCGAATGTCCCAATCACGCGAGGAGGTGGCGGTTAAAGGTCCGCCCCCAAATTGGCCATACTGAGAGCCCGTCAAGCGGGTATCGACGACACGGCATGGAGTTACCGGAACGAACCGCAATCCATTCGACATGGTGAGATACACATCCGCCGAAACACCGGCAGTGCTGGTAGTGAAATTCAAATTACCGGCCGTGCTTCCGCCGGAAGTAGGTTGAAACTGCAAGTCGAGGTTGCAAGATTGGCCTGGAGCCAAGTTGGGCGTAGCAGTTCCGCAAGAGCCGCCCGTAGCAACGAAGTTCGTGGGGAAATTGGCAGCGCTGACACTGAGGGGGGCATCACCCACGTTGGAGAGTGTAATCGTAGAGCTCGCGTTCGCGCCGGCAGCTGTCAGAGGGAAGGTCACCGGATTAGCAGTAAATGATAGGAATCGAATCGCTCGATTGCCTGAATCAACAAAGTAGAGACCGCCAGTTAAGGGATTGATGGTCATGAAGCTGGGACCGTTCAGGGAAGCCGAAAGAGCGGAGCCGCCATCGCCCATGTACCCGGCCACATTCGTGCCGGCAATTGTCGTGATGGTGCGCGCGGCATCCGTTTGCACCTTCCGGATCACATGGTTCTGGTCGTCAGCGATGTAGAGAGCGCCTCCGGCATCCACGGCTAGTCCATAGGGCGTGTTGAGTGCCGCCGCAGCTGCAGGTCCTCCGTCGCCGCTATATCCACCCGTTACGGCTCGCTGGCCCGCAACGGTTGTGATGTTGCCGCCGGCTACCTGCCGTACCACGTGCGCGATCGATTCCGAAATATATATATTGCCGCCACTGACCGCTACCCCTACGGGAAGCTGTAATGCAACGGCCGTCGCCGCTCCGTCGCCGAAGTTCCCGCCGCCGTTCCCGGCAACCGTCGTAACAGTTGTAGATCCCGCCGCAACTTCCAGAACCCGGCCTTGGGTGGAAGCGGCGATGAAGAGGTTGTTGCTGCTGTCGAAGGCAAGGCCTACCGGCTTGCTTAACGTCACAGCTGATGCCGGGCCTCCCTCGCCAGAATAGGAAGGGGTACCGGCTGTCCCAACTCCTACGTACCTCGATATGATGCGTGAGGCATAATCCACCCGGCGCACCACGTTGGCAGTGGTGTCAGCGATCATCACGTTACCCGTGCTGTCTACTGCTATGCCTGAAGGCTCGTTCAATTGGGCTGAAAGGGCGACGCCGCCGTCCCCCGCAATGCCTGCCGTCCCATTGCCGGCGAATGGCGTGACTTGTCCGTTAGCCAGAACAAGCTGGAAGACCCGGTGCTTGGCAGCATCCGAGAAATACAAAGTGGGGCCGTTAGTGGGATCGTTCCAATACGCTACTCCGTTAAAGCTCGGAGCCAAACCGGCCCCGCCCGCATCCGGGTTGCCGGCCAGCGTGTTGTTGGTTCCGCTTGCTACGGTCGCAACCAATCCTGGACCAACCGAAAGCTTTGGGCCTACCTGCGCCGAGGCAGCACTGGCGCAAATGGCGAGCCCGGTCAACGTGGCCAGACTTCGTGAAAAATGATGCATAGATTAAACGACCTCAATATGAGCGATATCGCGCTTAAAGCTCAAGCGCCTGGAGGAAGCGGTGTGCGCTCCAGCCTCAAGTATAGTCGCTTACAGTGCCTATTACACTCTTCCTTCGGGCAGTGAAAGCGTGCCTTACAAAAATTCAAAAGCCCGGCCAGACGAGTTGTCTAGCCGGGCTTCCGAACTTTCGGAGGAAAGGTCTTTCAGACCGCGTTACTTAATTCTTAGAAACATTCACTCTGCGACGGGCCAGAACTCCGGCTCCGACGAGTCCTAAACCAAGAAGCGCCATTGAGGCGGGCTCCGGAACAGGATTGCTAGGATTGGTAGCGATAAACGAAGCCGAGTAAGTGATGCCCGTTACCGATCCACCCGAAAGCAGGGTTTGATAAATCTGCGGCACAGTCCCGTTTGAAGCGGTCTGAGTCGAGAAAATCCCAACCGTCGGAGTAGTCCCGGTGGCCGAACTTCCGGTATAAGACATGCCACTTAACTGAAGTGTCGCGACTACCGTATTGCTCGAAATCTGGAATAACGTGAAAGGCGACCCTTCAGGCGTGCAGGAAGCACCCAATGCACTGCTCGAGCAGCCTGCCAGAGTTCCAACTCCAGGAGCAATGTTCGTCAGGTCAAAAGTGATCGGTGCAGCCAATCCAGTATTGAACATGATAAATCCAGGTACCGACGTTGGCCCGGTTACCGGACCACCCGACAAACTTTGGATGGTACCGCCGGTTAGCCCCGCGAAAGAACCAGTCTCCATTGCCCCGGTCGTATTCACGAAATTCGTGCTGAAATCAATTGTGGTCCCGGTGACAGTGACGTTTCCGGCAATATTTGCTTGCCCCGTAATCGTAGCTGCACTGGCTGAACCGATAAACAAAACTGCTGAAAATGCCAGCAAACTCGTAAAAATCTTTTTTTTCATTCTTCTCCTCGGGAAATCCACTTCGGTACCCTAAAGTCTTCTCGGATATTTGACTGGCAACTTGGACCCATTCTTCCGGTGTGATCTCTGTGACAGTCTGATAAGTGAATTCCTACTAAAACCCTTTCTGTCGATCGCTCCTATATCTACCTTACGGGACCGATCTATGCCTTTACAAGACCTAGGGCCATGTAGGGAGTACCAGGACTTCTGGATTTCCTATGTAAACTGTTGATCGAGTAGCCCGATCATCTCTATGAAAGCTTCTGTCAACACAATTTTTAACTTATTTTCCCGGATTGTGACCGGTTTTCTCCTCTTTGGCCTCATTCAGCCAGTCTGTTCTCTGAACGCGGCGGAGCCCGGACCCATCGTTCTGCAGGCCGCGCGAATGCTCGATGTTCGAGCGGGCCGCCTCACATCTCCCGCCGAAGTGCTGGTCGAGAGCTCCCGAATTGCTGCCGTGGGAGAGAAAGTTCCCCATTCCGCTGACGCCAGAATCATAGCGCTGGGGGATTTGACCTTGATGCCTGGTCTGATCGACGCTCACGTGCATCTGTTCTTGCATCCCGGAGCCGAAGATCTTCAGACCGTAAAGGAGCCGGTTCCGTGGCGGGTGGTGCTGGCGACGCTCGCTGCCCGCGCGGATCTCATGGCCGGCTTCACGGCGGAACGGGACATGGGTACAGAGGGTGCCGGATCGGCGGATTCGGCGGTTCGGGACGCCATCAACGCCGGGCTGATTCCGGGGCCGCGCCTTCGGGTTAGCGGCAATGCTGTGGATATCACAGGTGGCCACGAGGACACCAGCCACTTCAATCCAGAGGAGCATCTTTTATCGAATGCCACGCGGGCCGACACTGCCGCGCAGCTTATCTCCGTCATTCGCCAGCAGTTTAAAGAAGGAGCCGACTTCATCAAAATCTATGAGACCGGACGCGATTCCCTTTCCGGCGGCAAGTTTCAGACGCCGTATCAATACACGGAAGAGCAGTTAAGCGCAGCTGTCAGGGAAGCCGCACGTGTCTATAAGAAGGTAGCGGTGCATGCTACTGGAGAACCAGGGACACTCTTCGCGGTGAAAGCCGGTGTCGCTTCGGTGGATCACGCGGATGTGCTTTCCGCCGAAACCATGCGCCTGATGAAGGAACGCAAGATTTACGCCGTGCCGACTTTTACGATTAGCGAATACTTTTCCGAACACGCTGCAACGCCGGAGAGAGCGAAAGCGCTGCGGGATCAGCTGACGTTCCATGCCGCGGAATTCAGGAAGCAGCTCGCCGCCGGGGTTCCCATGGCGGTGGGGTCCGATGTCGGTCCCTTTCCACACGGAACGCAAGCCAGGGAGCTCGCGCTGATGGAAAAGTTCGGCATGAGCCGTTCCGCGGTCTTACAGGCCGATCTCGTCAACGGCGCGCGGCTGCTGGGATGGGAAGGCGACATCGGAGAGCTGCGGACCGGCGCATGGGCCGACGTAATCGCGGTAGACGGTGACCCGCTGCAAGATCTGGGTGCTCTCGGGCGCGTGCAATTCGTCATGAAGGGCGGCACAGTGTACAAATCGGCTGGAAAGCCGGTTTCCGAACCGTGACGATATACTGCGGATCGCGCGCATGAACACGTTAGGCCCAATTCCGCCGGTGCGGATCCGCACCGCTACGCCATCGAGCGTTCGCGCCGTCAACCGTTCGATTGTCCTCGATCTCATCCGGCGGCAGCAGTCGATTTCCCGGGCGGATCTCGCGCGCGCGACCGGTATCTTCCGCAGCAGCGTGTCGGAAATTGTGGATGAACTCGTGGATGACGGTCTTGTAACCGAGCGCAGAGGCCAGTCAGCGCGCGGACGCACGCCGGTAAGCCTCAGCCTGAATGACGACAAAGTCCGGGTTCTCGGGTTGAATATCCGCCCGGAATACTCGCGCGTCGGAGTTGCCGGTTTAAGCGGAAACATTCAGCACAACATTACCTTTGAAAACCCTTCCGATCCGGATGACCTGGTGAACAAATTCGCGCAGGCGGTGGACCACCTCGAATTTCAGGTAGACCATAGCTTGCACAAAGGTTACAAGCGGGTGGGTATTGCCGTTCCGGGGCACGTAGATGTGGATGCGGGCCGCATTCTGTGGACGCCGATTCACACGCAAATGGCCGGTTTCGACCTTGCCGCCAAGATCGCACGCAAGACGGGCATGGACGTTTTAGTGGACAACGATTGCAACGTGGGCGCGCTCTCGGAACTTTGGCTGGTAGGGGAGAACAGCACGGAACTAACCGAAGACTTCGCCTTTTTAAACGTGAGCGACTACGGCGCCGGGGCCGGCATGGTCATTCGCGGAGAGACGTACCGGGGACATGATGGAAACTTCGTCGCCGAATTCGGGCACATGATCGTAGATCCGGAAGGACCGCAGTGCGCTTGTGGAAGGCGCGGCTGTTGGGAGCGGTTTATCAGTAACTCCGACACGTGGGCGCGCTACCGTCCCGGGGAAACCTATTCGATAGCGAAATTTGACGGCATGCTGCGTGCCGCCAAGGAGGGTGACGAAAGGGCAGCGGCCGCGTTGCGTGTTACCACTCGTTATCTGGCGGTGGGTCTTTCCAATATGGCTTACGCGCTGAATCCGTCGGTGATTGTGATCGCCGGGCGTATTGCGGATATGTGGGACATGATTCAGGCGAATGCCGACGAGGTGTTTGCACAGTCGAACTTGAAGACACGCATCCGGCCGGCGCGCCTATCGGCAGATGACTCGCTGCTACACGGAGCCATTTGCCTGGCCCTGCGCGAGATTTTTGCCGCGCCTAAGTTCGGGTAAATTGAGGAACGCTATCCCTCGAGCAGGCGGGAACAGCTATCATTCGGGCCTCAAGAGTTCACGTTTTGCCTGATGGCCATCTGAGTAGCTATACTAAGTTTATGACGTACACCGTAGCCGAAGCCAAGAACAAACTCCCGGAACTGATTAAACAGGCTGAAAGCGGCGATCCGGTTACGATTACCAGACGTGGCGTCCCGGTGGTGGAGATAGTCCGGAAACAGGACGCTCCCAAGCGAAAAAGGGTCTTCGGCGGTTTCGAGAAAGAGATCAAAATTCTCGATCCGGATTGGTCGCGCCCGCAAAATGACATCGATGCCTGGCTGCGAGGCGACGTCTAAGTGCAGGGTTTTCTGCTTGACACTCAACCGTTCATCTTGCTTGCCAGTATAGATACTTACGAGCAAATCGGAAGGAAAGCGAGACGTGTGCTCGAGGACGAGAACGCAATCCTAACGCTCAGCTCTATATCGCTGGTTGAGATAGCAATCAAGGTAAGAAGCAAGAAACTAGTTTTCCCGCAGGCAGTAGTCAATGCCTTGATCGAGCGTCTCGGCATTTGCGTGCTCGATTTCACGCGTGCGGCCGCCGATAAGCTCTATGAATTGCCCAAAATTCACAACGATCCCTTCGACCGGATGTTGATTTCATTTGCCCTTGCGACCGCGATGCCTATACTCAGCAGCGATCGTGTGTTCCGGGAGTACAAGGGACTTGCGGTGATCTGGCATTAGGCCGCGGCCATCTATCAGATTTTTAGATGGGAGGAGAGTCATCACCCAGCAGGGCGCGGCGAATGACTCGTATCGGCGGATTGCCCTGCTTGACAAACTCGTCGTGGAATTTTTCCAGCGAGGAGGCGCTGCCTTGTCTTTTCCGCAGGTCAGCGCGCAGCTTCAGAATTTCCAGTTTTCCCAGAGTGTAGTAAAGGTAAGTGGGATCCGACGTGCCGCGATCCGTTTCGATGCGCGCCGATTCCTCGGACGTGTAACCTTCATTCACGAAGAGATGCGCGGCTTGTTCCATGGTCAGCTGCCCGGTGTGCATCTTGATTCCGGCGATGTATCTGGCATCCCGCAGCAGAGCCTCCTGCAGTTGACCCAGTTGAATTAGATACGCGCGGCGCGAGTTCGTTCCCGCGGCAGCCTGAGAGTACCCTTCATCCATCATCATCTGCTCGCAATAATGAGCCCAGCCTTCGATGTTGGTGTTGGCCCCGATAATCTTGCGGATTTTGCTGGGCGCTTCCCGGCTATAGAGTAGCTGCACGTAGTGGCCGGGGTACGCTTCATGGATCGCGATGCTTGCAATGCTGCTGAAGCTGAAAGTTTGCATGAAGCTCTCCATGCGTTTCTGGCCCCAACTCTTCTCCGGAAGCGTAACGTTGAAATAAGCCTCGCGGGCTTTTTTCTCAAACGGGCCCGGCGTGTCCATGGAAGCGAAAGTGGTGGCGCGCATGAAAGGCGGTGTTTCTTCCAGCGCCGGTCGAATTTCCGATGGAATGGTAATGATGTGTCTGGTCTGAATGAATTGAATCAGTCCGTCGAAGGTTTCGCTAAACGTCTTGAGAAGTTGTGATGGCGCTGGATGATCACTCCCAAGTTCAATGAGGACTTCCGCCGGTTTCTTTGAGGCATCCACTTCATGAGCGATGCGCTCGAACGAAGCCTGGTTCTTGCGAAGGTCGGCATACGCGATGTCGAGAAGCTTCGGCAACGGTGTATCCACCATTTCGTCATAGAGCAGCTTGGCTGAATAAGTCTTCGCGCCGATCCGGAAATCGCCATGGGAGCGCGGCAGCAAATCCGTCTTGAGCCAGGCCGCGTAGTCGCGCAAAGCCTTGACCACCGCTGCATTCGTCTGCTTGAATTCAGTAGTGACGGTTGCGTCGTGAACATCGGAAAACGCCGCCGGCAGATCTTTCTCGAAGAAGTGGATGGTGCCATCGATTTGCCGGATCGCAATGTCAGTGGAGACGTGCGGCGGATTCTCCAGGTTCTGGCGAGCCGCGGCCAGGTTGGCCGGCATCCATCTTTCGCGCGCAATCACGGAGCGAAGGCGTTCTGCCGGCGGCGCGAACTTCCGCTCCATCAGCGTGAAAGCGCTGGAAGCGAGGCTGCTCGGATATACGTCGGGATTCTTCTTCCACGGCTGAATCACTTCGCTGGTCAGGAGCGCGGAACGGATACTGTTCAGCAGCATCTCGCGATCGGCGCGGTCGACAGAGTTCAATTGGACTAGAGGCACGTCGGCAATGCGCTTCTCATAGGCGTGAAGATCGCGCTGCCACGCTTCGATAGATGCAATTGAAAAATTTTCCAATTGCGTGTCGTACTGGTGCAGCCCGAGGTAAGTGCCTGTTGAAGGCTGATAGTGGAAGAGCACCTGATCGAAATACTCGTCAGCCAGCGATTTGAAATTGCGATCGGCCGGGTCTGCGCCTGAGAGCAGGAAAGCGAATACGCAGAACATCGGCAGCGAAGCAGCGGAGCTTTTGAAGAGAGTCCTGAAGATCATCGAGACGTCTTCAATATGCCACGTGTGAAATCGCTCAGAAAGCTATGGATTCACCTAATCCTGCGTATATGTCTTTATTACCCCACTTCTGCTTAATCATCAGAAATGCGAGTTCGCCGGTGCAGTGGCCGACGGCGATCTTCTGCAGGTAGTATTGATTGGCGAGCACATTCAGCGTAGCCTCGATCTGCTCGCGAGTGTCTTGAACCAGATGCAGACCACCGAACAACATGTAGACCGGTGTCTGCGGACTGCTTGCGGTTGCTGCCGCCATTATCTGTTCAATGCCGGGGTGCGAGCACCCTGCAAATATTACGGGCCCTTTTGGCGTATCGATAATCAGCGAGATTTCGTGGAGCCCCCGGAACGCAGGCTTGTCTGAAACCAGGGCAACCAACCGGACGCCAGGCGCTACGGTGATAGCCTCACTCACCACAGACATGTTGGTGTCGTTGTAGAGCTGCCAGCCGGGTACGTGCTCGGGAACATTTCCGCCGAAGTAGCGCATCGCTGCGGGAAGAGCAGGTTGGGCATCCGTAGTAAAAAAACGGCGCGGCACTTCGGTTCCGGTGAAATATGGATCGTCAGGCACAAAGAGCGGCGTCTTGGGATTGAGTGACAGAACATAGCGAAGTCCCGCGGTATGGTCGGCGTGCGAATGCGAGATCACGACCATATCGAGGTGCGATAAATCGATGTGCATTCGTTGCATGTTCTCCGGAAAGAGAGCGGCATTGTCGCCGGTGTCAAAGAGAATGCGCTTGCCGCCAAATTCGATTAAGGCAGAGTATCCCCAGTCAGGAGCAAGCTTCGAATTCTTTCCGAAAGCGTCCGTCAATATAGTGGCGCGATCCTGCGCCAGGCCTGCGCAAGCTGAGGATACGAGCAGAAGGGGAACGAGAAACCTCGTACGGAGTTCAGGCGGCATTACATTAGGTCTCCTTCGAAAAATCAGACTTGAGCGGCTATCAATTTGGAAACCCAAGTTAACACAGCCTTCAGAGCACGCCCTAGCTGTCTCCAAACGCTGGCCTCTCAGACCTGTAAAGTATTGTTTTGTGCCTACGATGAAATCCTCTGCGTCGACGACTCCGCTCAGCACGAATAAACACCTGATCCGCTGGGTGGAAAAGATGGCCGAGTTGACGAAACCGGCCGCGATCCATTGGGTGGATGGGTCTGAAGAAGAGAACCAATGGCTGTGCTCCCAGATGGTGGAGAGCGGCACGTTTATTAAGCTGAATGAAGATTTGTGGCCGGGCTGCTACTATGCTCGTTCCGACCCGAGCGATGTCGCCCGAGTCGAAGATCGCACCTTCATCTGCTCGCTTTCCCGGGAGGCGGCGGGACCCACCAACAACTGGATGAATCCGTTCGAGATGCGCCGGAAATTGAAGTCGCTGTTTCGCGGATGCATGCGCGGACGGACCATGTATGTGCTGCCGTTCAGCATGGGGCCCATAGAGTCGCCGTTCTCGCAGATTGGCGTGGAGCTGACCGATTCGCCCTACGTGGTGGTGAACATGCGAATCATGGCGCGCATTGGGATGCCGGTTTTCCGCGAGATCGACAAAGATGTGAAGCGGGTTGTGCCGTGCATGCATAGCGTAGGAGCGCCGCTTACGAACGGCCAGGCCGATGCCACATGGCCATGCAATCCCGAAAAATATATCGTTCACTTTCCGGAGGCGCGCGAGATCTGGTCATATGGTTCGGGCTATGGCGGCAATGCGCTGCTCGGCAAGAAGTGTTTTGCGCTGCGCATAGCGTCGAACATGGCGCGGGATGAAGGCTGGATGGCCGAGCACATGCTGATTGTAGGCGTGGAGAATCCGGAGGGTGAAAAGACCTACGTCGCCGCGGCGTTCCCGAGCGCCTGTGGCAAGACTAATTTCGCCATGATGATTCCGCCCGAGGGTTTCGAAGGCTGGAAGGTCTGGACGGTTGGCGATGACATCGCGTGGATCCGCCCCGACGACAATGGCGAACTGCGAGCCATTAATCCGGAAGCCGGATTCTTCGGTGTCGCGCCGGGCACGTCGCCCAAAACCAATCCGAATGCGATCGCGGCATTATCGCGGAACACGATTTTCACGAACGTCGCGCTTACTCCGGAGGTCGGCGTGTGGTGGGAAGGCTTAACCGATGAGCCACCCGCTAAATGTACGGACTGGCAGGGACAGCCGTGGACACCCGGGATCGCCAAAGAAAGGGGACGCAAAGCCGCGCATCCCAATTCGCGCTTTACTGCGCCTGCAGCGCAGTGCCCGTCAATCGATCCGGCTTGGCAAGATCCAGAAGGCGTTCCCATCAGCGCCATTATCTTCGGCGGACGCCGGGCTAACACCATACCGCTTGTCTATCAGGCGTTCAACTGGAGCGGCGGCGTGTATTTGGGCGCAACCATGGGTTCGGAGACTACTGCGGCGGCAACAGGCACGGTAGGGAAGGTCAGGCGCGATCCCATGGCCATGCTGCCGTTTTGCGGATATCACATGGGCGACTACTTCCGCCACTGGCTGCGCATGCAGCGTTCCCTGAGTTTGACGCCGCGCATCTTTCATGTGAACTGGTTCCGCAAGAACAGTGAGGGAGAATTTCTGTGGCCCGGCTTCAGTCAAAACTTGCGCGTGCTGAAGTGGATCATCGACCGGGCCAATAGCCGCGTGGGCGCGCGGGAGATGCCAATCGGGTGGATGCCGCGCTACCAGGACATCTACTGGAAGGGCCTGGACTTCTCGAAAAAACAGTTCGACGAACTGCAGCGCTTCGATGACACGGCCTGGCGGACCGAAGTGATTGGTCACGAAGAGTTGTTCATCGATCTGCACGATCACCTGCCGCCCGAAATGGTCTACGAGCGGGAACTGCTGATCTGCCGTTTATAGATTCGAACTGCCATGCAAGTACTTGTGTTCAACGTAGGCAGTGCTTCGCTGAAGTTCGACTTGATTGAAGCCGCGCCCGCGACAGCATCGCCCTCGCAAGGCGAGACACTGGCTAGCTGCATCATCGAGGGGATCGGCGGCGATAAGCCCTCGTTGTCACGGCTTGAAGGAAAGAATGTCGCGAGTAAGGAGGACATCGAAGCCAAGGACTACGGCGACGCTGCTGCTCATGCTATCGAGTGGCTGCGGGTAAGGCCTGATGCCAATGCGAAAGGCTTTGATATTGTGGCGCACCGGGTGGTCCACGGCGGAGAGGAGTTTTTCCGCCCGGCCGTGATCGACGACAAGGTTGTGAAAGCAATAAACGGTCTCGACAACCTTGCTCCTTTGCACAACAGGTCGGCTGTCGAAGTGATTGAATCCACGCGGCGCGTGCTTGGCCCTCAGCAACGCATGGTGGCGACATTCGACACCATCTTTCATCACACTCTGCCTCCCGCAGCATTCACTTACGCCCTGCCGCACGATTTGACCGAGAAACACCACATTCGGCGCTACGGTTTTCACGGACTGTCCTATCGCTACTTGCTCACCCGCTATTGCGAGCTGACGAAACGCCAGATCAAAGAAGTTTCGCTGATCACCATGCACCTGGAGAGCGGCTGTTCCATCTGCGCAATCCGGAATGGAGAATCGGTAGAGACCTCGATGGGCTTTACGCCGCTCGAGGGCCTGGTGATGGGAAAGCGCAGCGGCGACAGATCCCGCGCTGGTTGGATTTCTCGCACGCTCCGAGAAGCTGACGGTGGAGGAAGTCGAGAAGCTTTTGAACCACGAGTCGGGACTGCTGGGAATGTCCGGGATCTCTCACGACACCCGTGACCTGATGGAGCGCCGCGATAATCCGCAGGTGCAACTTGCTTTAGACGTTTTCTGCCATCGCATCCGGAAGTACATCGGCGCGTATCTCGCCATTATGAACGGCGCTGAAGCCATTGTTTTCGGAGGCGGGATCGGCGAAGATTCACCGTGGATACGAGAACGCATTTGCAGCGAGATGGATTGGCTGGGGCTCGAATTCGACGGGGATGCCAACGAACCGCTGGTCAACAAAGAAGGATGCATCACAAAACCCGATTCGCGCGTGGCGGCGTGGGTGATTACCACCGAAGAAGCACTGATGATTGCGTGGGAAGCAATGCGGGCGGAGTAGATTACTTGTATGCGCATGGCAGCTCTTTCTTTCCTAGCTTTGTTGGTTTGCACGGTAGGCGTTTTCGGGGCTGAAGATCCCGGATTTAAATCGCTGTTCGACGGTAAGAGTCTTGCCGGCTGGAAGCTGGTCGGCGGCAAAGGACCCGGCTACATTGTGCAAGATGGGCGTTTGGTGTGCCCGGCTGAAGGCGGAGGTAATCTTTTTACCGAAGTCGCGTTCTCCGATTTCATTTTCCATTTCGAATTTCTGCTGACGCCTGGCGCTAACAGCGGCGTGGGTATTCGCGCGCCCTTCGAGGGCGATGCAGCCTATCAGGGAATGGAGATTCAGATTTTGGACGATTCGGACCCCAAGTACAAAGGCAAGCTTCGTCCCGAGCAGTATCACGGTTCTGTCTACGATGTCATTCCTGCGCGCACCGGCTTTCGAAAGCCAATAGGCGAGTGGAACACGGAAGAAATCGAGATGCATGGGCATCAGATCCGCGTCACGCTGAATGGAGTCATTATTCTTGACGATGACCTCTCCATCGTTCGCGAGCCGGCTGTTTTGCACAAGCATCCGGGATTGCAGCGGGGCGCTGGACACATTGGATTTTTAGGACATGGCTCGCATGTTGAATTTCGAGAAATCCGCGTGAAGCCGCTGTCATAGCGCAGTTATAGAATCGATCTGTCCTTATGGAAAGACGCGAGTTCCTGTTAACTAGCTTGGCCATGGCAGCTGCCCGCAGTGCGAAGGCCGCTGAGAGCCGCATTGAGATCCTCCTCGATGAGCCCATTGGCACGATTGCGCCAGACATCTACGGGCACTTCACTGAGCACCTGGGAGGCTGCATTTACGACGGTGTATGGGTGGGCGAAGGATCAAAAATCGCCAACTATAACGGCATTCGAAAAGAGCTTGTCGATCGCCTGAAACAGCTGCATCCGCCCGTCATTCGCTGGCCGGGAGGCTGCTTCGCGGATAGCTATAACTGGCGCGATGGTGTCGGGCCTCGCGAAAAGCGTCCCAAGCGCACCAACTTCTGGGCCAATACCGAATACTTGCGAAAAGCGCCGCCGGGTCCATATAAATTCGATCCGAACGCATTTGGCTCCAATGAGTTTTTGCATTTTTGCAAGCTGGCGGGAGCTCAGCCCTATCTGGCGGGAAATGTCCGCAGCGCTACCGCGCGCGATTTCTATGACTGGATCGAGTACTGCAATTCGCCCAAAGGATCTACGACACTCGCAGATCTGCGTGCGCAGGGCGGCGACCCAGAACCGTTCAACGTGAAGTATTGGGGCGTAGGAAACGAGAGTTGGGGTTGCGGCGGATCGTTCACCGGAGATGAATATGCTGTGGAGTTCCGCCGCTGGACCGAGTGGGTTCCCGAATCCGAGGGCAAGCTGTCATTCATCGCCTCCGGGCCGAACGTAGCCGACTACAACTGGACACGATCCTTCTTCACGAAAATGGTGGAACATGGCCCGGGACCTTTGCGCAACGTGTTTGGAACAGCGCTTCATTACTACTGCGGTACAACCGGGAACGGTGTCGCCAACGAGTTCACGCAAGATGAGTGGTACGAGTTGCTGAAGAAAGCCACTCGCATGGAGGAACTTATCGGCAACCACTGGCAGATTATGGGCGAGATCGACAAAGAGCATCAGGTAAAGCTAGTGGTCGACGAGTGGGGCGCCTGGCATCACACTGACCCCACCATCGCAGAAGGTTTCTTGTGGGCCTATTATCCTACGCTCCGCGACGCGCTTGTTTCCGGCATTACGTTCGACATTTTTAACCGGCATGCTGACAAAGTGGCCATGGGGAATGCCGCTCAGCTGATCAACAACATTCATACCTCGTTTCTTGCTCACGCAAACAACTTCACGGTTACGCCGGTATATCACGTCTTCGGTATGTATGCCGGGCACCAGGGTGCAACTGCGGTGCGTACTGAGATATCAGCGGCGAAAGTAGGCAATGGGAAGATTAGCTTGCCTGGGCTAACTGGGTCGTGCTCTTTGAAAGGCAAGCAGGCCCTATTGACGGTAGTGAACTCCGATGCGGCGAATGCGCGCGAGACCGGGATAGCTATTCATGGCGGAAGTATCAAGAGCGCGAAGGCGAGAGTGCTGACCAGTAAAGATCTGCATGCGCGCAATACGTTCGCTCAACCGGATATTGTAAAGCCGACCGCCGGAAAAGTGGCTGCCGCTTCGCCGCTGACTTACAGCTTTGAGCCCGCTTCAGTAACTGCGCTGGAGCTGGAAATCGAATGATGCTGCCGCAGCTGGGCAAGTGCACAGCGCGGACCTTTGTACGGCCACAATGGGGGACTTTAATCATTAGCGGCGCGAAATAGCGGATTCAAAACCGCTGACCGGCAGCGCATTCAGAACGTCTTCGCGCTCCAGCCATCCACGTCTCGCAGTGACAACCCCGAAGCGCATGTTCGATAGGTGGCTAGGCCTGTGTGCATCGGTCGAAATTGTAAAGCGGCACCCTTTTCGTTTCGCCGCGCGGACTAAGTGACTTGGCAGGTCAAGCCGCTCCGGGCTGGCGTTTATCTCTAATGCTATGCCGCGTTTGGCGGCGTTCTCTGAGATTAGGTCGAAGTTCAACGCGTACGATTCGCGCTGCAGGAGGATGCGGCCCGTGCCGTGTCCCAGAATCTTAATGGAAGGGGATTCAAAGGCTTTCATCAGGCGATCCGTCATTTCGGAGGCGTCCAGATTGAAGTAACTGTGTACGCTGCCGATCACCAAATCTAGTTCCGCAAGAGCGTCTTCCGAAAGATCCATTGCGCCATCGCGCATCACGTCGCATTCGAGTCCGGAAAATACCTTCAGTGGCAATCCATCACGATTCAACTCACGGACCTCTCTGGCGAAACGGACGGCACGCTCTTCATCGAGTCCATTAGTCATAGCCAGCGACTTCGAATGGTCGGTAATGGCAATATATTCGTAACCGAGCGCCGCAGCTGCCTCCGCCATCTCGCGCAGCGTGGCTTTGCCGTCGCTTTCGGTGGTGTGCATGTGCAGGTCGCCACGTAAATCGCCGGCTTCAATAAGCTTGGGTAAGGTCCGGCTTGCAGCCGCTTTTAGTTCGCCTGAATTCTCGCGTAGTTCTGGAGGTACACAGGCATAGCCGAGGCGTTCGTAAATTTCCGCTTCGTTCTCGCCAGCTACGCGCTCGTTCCCGTCTATTGTGAACAAGCCATATTCATTTAGGGACAGACCCTGCTTGATGGCGTGGGTGCGCAGCGCAACGTTGTGTTCCTTGCTTCCAGTGAAGTATTGCATGGCCGCTCCAAAACTTTCGTGAGGCAGCGCGCGCACATCCACTTGCAGCCGTTCTATTCCATACAGGATGCTGGCCTTATTTTCGCCCTGGCCAAGCACCTCCTGCGCTTTTGGATGAAGGACCACATGGTCGAGAACGCCGAGGGCACCCGAACCCGTCACCATGATGTCCAGGTCCCCAATAGTGTCGCGGCCTCGCCGTAAGCTTCCGGCCGGCTCCACTTTTTCTACGCCTGGCAGAGCCCTCAATTCTCCAGCCAGCTCGTCCGCGACTCGCCATCCGAAGCTCAGAAGAAATCGGCCTGCGCTTTTGCGATAAGACTCGATGCCGCGCAATACCTTTTCTTCCAGCTTCGCTCCCATGCGCGGCAACTGGCGCAATTGCTGGGAGCGGCAGATGCGCTCCAGGTCGTCTACGCTTTTTACTCCGTGATGCTGATGGAGCAGCGCGATGCTTTTCGGACCCAGCCCCTGAATCTTGAGCAGTTCCAAAGCGGAGGCCGGGTACTTCGCCAGCATTTCGTCGCGGCGCTCGAACGATCCGCGTTGCACAATTTCGGTCAAGACAAACGCGAGCCCCTTGCCGATTCCCGCGATGTCCGTCACCTTGCGTTCTGAATCGAAAACGATATCCGCGACGCGTTCGGGATGCGAAGCAATTACTGCGGCGGCATTCCGGTAGCTTCGAATGCGGAAGGAATCTTCTGCCGCTACCTCCATCAGGTCGGCGGTTTCGGAAAGCAGTCCGGCTATATCTTTGTTTTCCATAAAAGCGCTAACGGCCAATCAAATGGCCGCGCTGTTCCGCAGCTTCTTCGGCAGCGCTTTCTGCGACCGTCTGCTCCGGCCCGAAACCGGAAGGCTCCACATGCACCAGCACGTCCGCTACCCAGGGCAAGCGTTGCTTGACTTGCATTCTTACCGACGCGGCGATGTGGTGGGATTCCCGCACGCTCAACTCAGGAGCTACTTCCAGGTGCAGATCCACGTGATAGCGCATTCCCGTGCGGCGCGCCCAACACTTCTCTATGCCAAGAGCCCCCGGAACCCGCAACGCCGCCGCGCGAATTTCCTCCACATGCGCAGGTTCCGGCATCGTATCCAGCAATTGGTCGACCACCCGCCGCACCATGGAAACCGAGAGGAACGAGATGATCACCCCGATTATGATTCCGCCCACCCGATCGGCGCTGGCGAAGCGCGCCGGATCGAACAGCACCAACGCCACGCTTGCCAACGCCACGCCGGTAGACAGGAGATCTGTTAAGTCATGCAGAGCGTCGGCCTCCAGCGCGAGACTCTTGATGCGGCGTCCTACCGTGACTTTTGCTCCCGCCAGCCCGGATTTCACAACTAGCGATGCCAGTAGCGGATAAATGGCGAATGCGGGCAGCGGATGCGTTTCTTCCGGCCGGGTCAACCCGCTCCAAAGAATTCCGGCGCCTATCAGCAGCAGCATGGCTCCTACCGCCAGTCCGGCCAAGGTCTCGTAGCGGCCATGGCCATAAGGATGTTCATTGTCCGGCGGTTTGCTGGCAAGCCACAGGCCAACATAGACCATGGCGGAAGAGAAGACGTCGCCCCCGCTCTCCAAGCCGTCCGAGATTACTGCAGCCGAATGAGCGGCATACCCCACCCAGATCTTTGAAACCGCCAGCAGAAGCGACAGAAATACGCTCGCCAGCGCGATGCGCCTACCCCAGCTGGATTCTCGATCGGAATACGCGAGGGCCGCTGCCGGTTCGAGCATATTCTCCGAGGATATCGCGGGTCTTCTACCCCCACAGCTGTGAAATGCGAGACAAGCCGTGGTGAAACCACATATCCTGAAAAAAATCTATCTGGTGTGGCTGATTCAGACTAGCCGGGCCTCGAGCTTTCAAAACAAACAAAGGAAAAATATGGAGAAGCTTGCGCAGAATATTCAGGAGGCATTCTTAAACAATGCCCGCAAAGAGAGAACGTTCATCACTATCTACCTCATGAGCGGTGTGAAGTTATCCGGACGAATCAAGAGTTTCGATAAATACTCCGTCGTACTCGAAGCGAACAACCAGGAGCAGTTGATTTTCAAGCATGCCATCTCCACTGTGGTGGTTCCCCGGTCCATGCACGGCAACGCGGGTTATGCTCAAAGCGGAGGCGGCCAAGCGCCGGGAGCGCCGCAATCCAACCCGGAAACTATTGAAGACGATCAATCTTAAAGCCACGATTCCGTTCAAGTCTCTGCGGGAGGGTTGTTAGTGGAACGGGAACTTACGCTTGTCGTCGGAGTGGACCTGCTCTCCACTGAGCGTGATGCATCGGCAATTCTCGAAGACCGGTCCAGCGCGGAAGATTCGCTGGAAGAGCTCGCGGCCCTGGTTGACAGCGCGGGCGGCCAAGTCACCGGACGCATGATTCAAGTCCGCAAAGCACTCGACACCGCAACCCTGGTGGGCTCCGGGAAGGTTGCTGAAATTAAGGATCTCGCCGGCGCGAATGAAGTAACTACCGTGGTTTTCGATCGCGAGTTGTCTCCTACGCAACTGCGGAATCTGGAACGCCGCCTCGGCCTGAAGGTTATCGACCGCACACAGCTGATTCTCGATATTTTCGCTCGCCGCGCACGCACCCGGGAGGGCCAGTTGCAAGTGGAACTAGCACAGCTGAATTACCTGCTGCCCCGCTTGGCTGGCCGCGGTACGCAGATGTCGCGTCTCGGCGGCGGCATTGGCACCAGGGGACCCGGTGAAACCCAACTCGAAACCGATCGCCGCCGCATTGGTGCGCGCATCACGAAACTGAAGGCCGAGATCGAGCGTGTTCGCGCCACCCGCGGTGTGCAGCGCTCACAGCGCCAGGCGGTGCCTCTATCCACCATCGGCTTAGTCGGCTACACCAATGCAGGCAAGTCTACCTTGTTCAACCGGCTTACCGGCGCAGGCGTCCTAGCAGACTCCAGGATGTTCGCTACGCTCGATCCGACGGTCCGCCAGATACGGCTGCCATCGGGAAGGCGGGTTCTATTAAGCGATACCGTAGGGTTCATTCGCAACCTGCCCACCACACTAGTGGATGCGTTTCGCGCCACTCTCGAGGAAGTGACCGCCGCCGCGCTGCTTCTGCATGTCGTAGATGGAACCTCTCCGGCCGCTGCTGAACAGACATCGCATGTTCTGAAAGTGCTGGAAGAGATCGGCGCTGAAAATACGGTGCAAATTCTTGTGCTGAACAAGATAGACGCTCTAAACGCAAACGACAGTATGCCGGACGCCGATTCTGGAGCTCTCCCAGTTGAAAATCTCGAAACCCTCACCCACCGTCTACTGGGAGAAACCGCCCGGCAGAATGCCACGCAGGCCGTTCTTATCTCCGGCCGCACCGGCGACGGCGTCGCCGAGTTGCTTTCGGCCATCGATAAGAACCTAAAGCTCGATCCGGTCGCCCGGCAGTGTTTTCGCTTCCCTTTGGGAGAAGGCCGGGCCATTCATCTGCTGCACGATCGTGCCGCCGTCATTTCGAAAAAATATGAGAGTGATTATTGCGAAGTAGTGGCCGATGCTCCGCAATCGATTCGCGACCGGCTGATGGAATTCGCCGTATGACGCTTACCAGAGTTGATGCACCGCCGGAGCGATCTTCGAGCGGTAAATTTTGAGCAGTTCGTCCATTGCCTCCTGTTCAAGGTCCGGCAGGTCGGACGCCGCGCAGTTTGCAGCCACCTGAGCAGGATTTTTGCCCCCTGGGATTGCGCAAGTGACCGCATCGTACATCAGAATCCATTTCAGCGCAAACTGCGCCATGCTGAAACCTTCGGGCACCAGCGGCCTTATTTCGTCAACGGCTCCGAGCGCCAGATCGTAATCCACTCCCGAGAACGTCTCGCCAACGTCGAAAGCTTCTCCGTGGCGGTTGAAATTGCGATGATCACCGGCCTCGAATTGTGAATCTGCCTTGAATTTTCCTGTTAGTAGACCGCTCGCCAGGGGTACTCTCGCCAGAATACCGGCTTGCCGCTTCTTTGCCTCGGTAAAGAAAAGATCTGCGGGCCTTTGGCGGAAACAATTGAAGATGATTTGAACCGTTTTGACGTTTGGATACTCTATCGCTTTCAGTGCCTCCTCCACGCGCTCCACGCTGACTCCGTAATGCTTGACTTTCCCGGCATCCACTAACTTGTCGAGCAGTCCGAAGCTATCGGGATGATAGTACAGATCGGTCGGCGGACAGTGCAACTGCACCAGGTCGAGCGCCTCCACACCGAGATTACGCAGGCTGTCGTCGATCCAGGAATTCAAGTTCCATTCGGTGTAGCCGGCGGAGGTCTGCGATGGCAGCCGCCGTCCCACCTTGGTGGCAACCACGATTTCTTCGCGCCGGTCCCGCTTGAGTTGCGCGATCAACCGTTCGCTCTTGCCCATTCCGTAAACGTCAGCGGTGTCGATAAGATTTACTCCGGCATCGATAGCCTGGTGCAAGGCTGCCAGCGCATCTTTGTCTTCAACGTGGCCCCAAGATCCGCCTATCGCCCATGCGCCAAAGCTGATTTCCGATACGTTCCAGCCAGTGCGTCCTAGCGTCCGGTATTTCATCTTCTTTTATTTTCGCCGACGCATTCAGCGCCCTGTCAGAGAAACCGGGCCGTACCAATCTCCTTCCAGCTTCCGTTTCCAGATAGCGCCAGTTCTTGCGCGTTCGGCTCGCGTTGTAAATGTGTAGTCGTAAAGTTCGGCACGCATATACTTTGGCGGCGTTTGGAACGGCGGTAGCAGTAACAGCGACTGAATAGCCGGGTCTCCCGTCAGCAAACGGTACATCACAGAGGCTACCCATTGATTCTCGTTGACTGTGCCGAGAGCTGCGAACCACATCTGCCAATCTAGCCGGGGCATGTAAGGAGCAACAAACGGCAGCCCGCGATGTAATTCGCCGGGCTTGTAAGGGAATTGATATTGAGCCCAGTGTTCGCCGTCGTTTGAACCTTCAAGAATGACTTCGGAACGAGTGGTGGTCATCACGGCGAAGAGTCCGTAAGTGTTTACCATCTCGAACGGCGCCAGCATCCTCTGCACCGGACGAAAAGGCGAAAAATGAATTACGCCGCTCATCTGCAGTAACTGCGTCAGGCCCAACGCCATCAAAGCAAGCAGTCCTAAATTCGCAATAGCTCCCCATACCGGCCGGTGAACCGGACGAACCCTAAGGAGCCGTTCCAAGGGTGCGAAGGTGCGATCGTCGAATCCCCACAGGCACAGAGCCAGAGTTAGCAAATTGAAGAATCCGTAGTTGCCGGTGAGAAGAATTGCGAGCTGCAGCAGCATCAGCACGATCGCCCCGATCTGTCTCACTCTGCGGGGTCCAAATAGGAAAAACGGGACCGCGAGTTCCACAAAAAGAGTGGCAGCCGTAAGGGTGTCCAGCAATGGGCCTGGAAGATGATATGCGTACCGTGCCAGTGGCGTGGGGAGCGGCTGTGTCAGGAAATGAAATCGCAGTGCGTGCAGGTTGTGCCAGTTCGGGTCGCCCGAGGTCAGCTTTACCAACCCTGACTCGAACATGAGGCGGAACAGCATCCCTCGATAAGCCCAGACCAGCCAGGGCGCGCCAGCAAAGAGCGCCAGGAACCCGCTTTCGAGCAGCAGCGCATCCCACTGGAAGTTAGTGAAAGGGGCGCCGGTAGTGACGATCGACAGATAGAGCACCCAGCACACGAGCAGCGATGCTCGTGTGAAGAAGCCAAGCATTACCAGAAGGGCTGCTGCGCTGCCCAGCAGGCAAACCGCTTCCAGCCAATTGTCGGGTGCGCCGATCCAGAAGATGGTGGGTAGCGCCGTGTACGCGGCTGGCCCAAGCTGAAGCCGGGCGTCGGTCAGCAGCTGCGTAACGGGGGCAATGCCCTGCGACCCGAAAAGCCCCAGCATCTGCGGCCGGAGCGATGCAAAGGCCGTCAGGTAAACCAGACCCAGCACGCGCAGGAAAACAGCTTGGGTTACCGGATACCTGCCGCTACGGGACAGCAAAAGCCGCGTCTTGGCGAGTAAGTCGTGTCCATGCATGACAGAGGACAAGCTGATTGCCAGTTTACAGAGGCGGCGCTATGGTATGTTTCGAAAAGACCAGACCTACGGCCGGCGCGGTAGCCAAGTGGTAAGGCAGAGGTCTGCAAAACCTTTATTCGGCGGTTCGATCCCGCCCCGCGCCTCCAGAAAAGTTCTTAAAGACGGATCGTCTCCTTCCCGTCCTCCTGCCGCTCCAGTTCCTCACGTTGTGACGTCCGATCGCACAACGACCCTGTATCTTCTCTATTAAGAGCATGAGTAATGACGATATTCCACGGCTTCCAGACGACCGCCTGCAATTACCCGACCGTCTGCTGCGCGATCTGAATCCAGGCGAGAAAGTGGTGCTGACATCGATCGTCGACATTCGGGTTGATGAAGAGAGTCGCGCCTGGATCAACGGAGAATTGCCGACCTCCAAGATGCCCCTCGTTCCCAGAATGACTCTACAGGCCGAACGAACGGCGGCGGGATTCATTCTCTGGCTTGATAAGAAGGTGAAGTTCAAACCGCAAAGTTTTTCCAACCGTGGTAGCTGGCTGCCAGTCGTCGAGTTCGCGAAGCACGGGAGGAGGAATTAGATCAGGATGAATGAGGCCCTAATGACGCATACGAATGGCCTTCTTATTTGCGACGCACCGGAATATTACAACTACCGCACGTGAAGCCATGCTGTTCAGCCAATCCACAGCCGCCGCTTGCGGATCCATCGAAAACCCGGGCTAGGTAATCTTCACTCTGATCCTGCCGCAGAGCAACCTCTGTAGAATGCAAACGGATCCCCAAATGAAAATCGCCGCGCTATTATTGCTTGCCTCCACAGGCCTTGCTCAAGCTGCCGAGCCGGAACGTCCCCCCATCACCGGCATAGCCCACATCGCGCTCTTCGCCCACGATTACACCGCATCGCGCTCCTTCTATCACGATTTTCTCGGGTTCGACGAACCCTATTCCCTGAATAATGCGGACGGCTCTCCCTCCATGACATTCTTCAAAATTAACGACCGTCAGTACATTGAACTCTCTCCCGAAAAATCATCCGGCTCCGACCGCCTCAACCACTACGCCATTGAAACCACCGACGCTGAAGCCATGCGGCAATATCTCGCTGCCAGGGGAGTGGCCGTGCCGGACAGCGTGCCCAAAGGAAAAATCGGCAATCTTAATTTCATGATCAAAGACCCGGAGGGCCACAGCGTTGAAATTGTGCAGTATCCAGCCGGCAGTTGGACAATGCGCGAGAAAGGCAACTTCATGCCGGATACCCGCATTTCAAAACGCCTGATGCATGTTGGAATTATCGTCACTAAGTTCGACGGAGAGATGAAGTTCTACCAGGATGTGCTCGGCTTCGAAGAGACTTGGCGCGGAAGCAGCACGGGCAAGGTTCTTTCGTGGATCAATTTGAAGGTCCCCGACGGCGAGGATTATGTCGAATTTATGTTGTTCAAAGATCAGCCTGATGCGGCCCGTCGCGGCACGGCGCACCACCTCTGCCTGGAAGTGCCGGATATCACGGATAGCCTTGCGAAGCTGTCCGGCAAACCATACCGAACTCAGTACACGCGTCGGCTCGAGCCGAGAACGGGCGTCAACCGGAAACGCCAGCTGAATCTCTTCGATCCGGATGGCACTCGGACTGAGCTTATGGAATTGCGCACTGTCGATGGTCTGCCCGCGAAATCCTCGACCGCCTCCCCGCCCGGAAGAAATGGCCCGTGAACGCGCGCGCCGGCAAGCCTTTCAGAGTTTGCCGCATTCTGTTGGGCGCAGGCTGGAGTTTTCAGCAGAACGGAACGGACCTCCGTCATTTTGCGTACCTATCATTGAAAAAGGGAGTGTAGAAAATCAGTGCCGTTTTGTATTAGTTGCGGAACCAGCGTCGGGGAAAACGCCTTCTACTGCCATAACTGTGGAGCACCGCAGCATCCTGGTGGCGCCGGTCCGGCCCCTGCCAGCAACCGTACCGATTACTTTTCCAGCATCAGCGATCGCACCGCTTCGGTCCTTTGCTACATACCCGTCTTCGGAGTCATTCCAGCCATCATTATTCTTGCTTCGCAACGTTTCCGCCAGAACCCACGGGTCAGATTTGACGGCTTTCAAGCGCTTTACCTCTTCGTTGCCTGGCTGATCGTCTCCTCGGCGGCTCCCACCTTGCTGCTCAGCGGCCATGGCGGCTTCGGAATCGAGCACGCGGTCCTAGCCCTCGCAAAACTCGCCCTCTTCGTCTGCTGGGTTTACCTGCTCATCAAAGCCGCGCAGCAGCAGCAGGTGCATCTGCCCATTCTCGGCGATCTCGCTGCTCGCTCCATCGTGGAACAGCTGTAAGAATAGTATAATTATTCATAGCATTGAATAATTACTCAAAGCGCTCTGTCGGTATCGTCGGGTTCCGTGGCTATAGCGGTGCGGAACTCGTCAAGATCCTGTCCCGCCATCCGCATGTCGAAACTGTCCTGCTGGAACATCGGGCCGACACCGAAGAGCAGACGCTGCCTCTTGGACACCGTCCGACTAAAACTCTTCCTGCAACCCCGGATGCAGTTTTCGCTGAGAAGGTGGATCTTGTCTTCCTCGCCACTCCTCCCAGCGTGTCGATTGAACTTGCCTCCGGGTTCCTCGACGCAGATATCAAAGTAATTGACCTTAGCGGAGCATTCCGCCTGGGCGATGCGGAGGCCTACTCGCGCTGGTATGGCGAGCGGCACCTTGCTCCTTCTCTTTTTGATGAGGCGGTCTACGGGCTACCAGAGTTCTATCGAGACCAGATCCGTGGCGCACGCCTGGTTGCCAACCCGGGCTGCTATCCAACTGCCGCCAACCTCGCCTTACGGCCGCTGGTCGAAGCACAAGTCATCGATCGCAGCCGCGGCGTCGTTTGCGACGCTAAATCAGGCGTCAGCGGCGCGGGCCGGAAACCTACCCGGAAGACGCATTTCTCTGACGTCACCGGCAACTTCAGCGCCTATGGATTTTCCACTCACCGCCACGTGCCCGAAGTCCTTCAGAACAGCGGACTCGGTGAGCGCGAATTTACTTTTACAGCACAGCTTCTTCCTTTGCACCGCGGCATCTTAGAGACTATCTACGTGCGGACGCAGTCGGTTCCCGCCGCCGTCGATCTTCTTTCTATTTACGAGGACCGTTACCAGAACGAGCCTTTCGTCCGGCTCTACGCCCCCGGTAAAATACCCGATCTGCGAGCCGTGCAGGGCACCAACTTCTGCGACATCGGATTCGTTTTCGAGCCGGACAGCCAGCGTCTGCTCATCGTTGCCGCCGAAGACAATCTCGGCAAAGGCGCAGCCGGCCAGGCGGTTCAAAACATGAATCTCCTGCTGGGCTTTGAAGAGACTGAGGCACTCCTATGAAGGTTGTCATCAAGCTGGGAGGCACGCTGCTCGATCATCCCCAGAAGCTCGGCGCGCTGTCCCGCCAACTTGCTCGCGTGGCGGCGCTGCATCCATTGGTTGTGGTTCATGGGGGCGGCAAGCAGGTGACGCGATTTCTAGACGCTCGCGGCATCGCTACCAGCTTCGTCAACGGCCTGCGTGTTTCTAATGCCGAGGTAATTGATGCTGTCGCGATGGTTATCGCCGGAAGCGTCAATAAGCGATTCGTTTCGGCTCTCGGTGCTGAAGGCTGCCGTGCATTGGGCCTGTCTGGAGTCGACGGCGGTCTCACGCGCGCCGAACAACTCAGCCCCGAACTGCAATTCGCCGGACGGCCCACCAGCTCCGATGGGCAGCTGCTGCAATTGCTTGTCGACGCTGGTTATCTTCCTGTTGTGGCCTGCCTCGCCGGTGATAGCCGGGGAAATATCTTCAATGTCAATGCCGACCAGATGGCTGTTTCCTGCGCGATCGGTTGGCAGGCCTCCCGCCTGGTCTTCCTCACGGATGTTGCAGGCGTGAAGGACGGCTCGGATTCCATTCTTCAGACACTCGCTCCCGACCAGGTGCGCCAGCTTATCTCGTCTGGTGTCGCTCACGGCGGCATGCAGGCCAAGCTGGAATCCGCCAGCGCCGCTCTCGAGGCGGGCTTACGCGTCACCATTGCATCAGGCTCCAAGCCGGATGTAGCTCTCCGCATTTTGAATGAGGAGCGTGTCGGCACCGAACTGATTCCGACGCATGTCGCTACTCTTTCTCCGCTCGGGAGCTCGTCTTGACTGCTACCGCTCTTCAAGTCCGGAAAGCGTCGATGGGCGATATCCCGAATCTCCTGGATCTAATCAACGGATATGCCGCTGATGGCGTCATGCTGCCCCGCACCGAATTTGAAATGTCGGAGAACATCCGCGATTTCACAGTCGCTTACGACGGCTCCACTCTGGCCGGGTGCGGAGCCCTGCATTTCTACACTCCTTACAGTGCCGAAGTTCGTTCTTTAGCTGTTTTGCCCGCGCGCAAGCAACTTGGCGTCGGCCGCTCGATCATTGAATCCCTCGAAGCGGAGGCGAACAGCAATGGCCTCGAAAGTATATTCGCCTTCACTTATGTCCCCGGATTTTTTTCCCGTTTGGGCTTTTATGAGGTTGAACGCGGAGAACTGCCTCTTAAAGCCTGGAAAGACTGTCTCCGCTGCCCAAAATTTCACAATTGCGACGAAATAGCCGTAATTAAAAATCTGAAGACTCCTTCTCACTCGTACTTAAGACATCCGGAGACTTCGCCTGCTCCGCTGGTTCAGCTTCCTTCTCTTGCAAAGATCACCGTCCGGTGACATTGCCTCTCTGCGTGTAAAAATTTCCCTATAAATCAAATAAATTATTGGTCGGTAACAAAATTACTGCAGAATTTTCCTAGAATCTTATTGTTTTTTGGGATTAGTACTAGTTATACTGTCCACAAGTACCAGAGATCACCTCTAGTACTCACAAAAGGTTTTCGAGGGAAATCACATTCATGCTATCCAAGACCGTTGATACCCAAGCCTCTGCCGGTAGGATCCTATGCTGCACAATCTTTCGTCCGGGTGGCCGCAAATTGTTAGCCAAAGGCCATGTGCTGAGTGACGAAGATGTCCGGCTTCTCGAGACAGAAGGCCTCCGTGAAGTTTGGGTCACTGAACTGGAAGATGGAGAGATCGGCGAGGACCAGGCAGTTATGTCCGTCGCCAAAGCTATGTGCTGCGGATCCGTCGAGATCCGTCTTGCCGCCGGTGGACGAGCCAATCTGGTCGCTACCGAAGACTGCTGCGTGCTGATTGACGATGAGCTCCTGCGGCAGATCAACTGCACCAGCAGCGTTGTCATCGCCACTGTGCAAAACTATCGCTTTATTACCGCTGGCGAGCGCATCGCCACCGTAAAAAGTGCTCCGTTCGCGGTTGCCCAGGCTCAATTGGAAGCCGTTCTGAGCATTCTGGAGGAACGCGGCGCAATTCTGCAGGCGCGACCGATCCGGAACCCGGGAGTTGCCACACTTTATACCGACCCAGTCCAGGGAGAACGCGCCCGCACGCTGTTCGAAGGCGTCGTGCGCGGCCGGATCGAGCGCTACAGTGCTTCGGCGCGTTACTCTCTTGCTGCTGTCGAAGAAGAAGAAACTATCACTCGTTCGCTCCAACATCTGCTCCGCGCCAAGCCGGCCGTCATTTTAGTAGCCTCTACTACCGCGCCTGCTGGACCTGAAGATACCATCGGCCGCGCCCTGCTCAATCTTGGCGCACATGTAGAACGATTCCTCGCCCCGGTTGAACCGGGCAATCTCATGCTCCTGAGCTACAAAGACGACATTCCGATCGTCTCCGCACCCTGCTGCTACCGGTCGCCCAAAGCTAACGTACTCGATCTGATTCTGCCGCCGATGCTGGCTAAATACCGCATTTCCGGCTGGGAGATCGCCTGCCTAGGCCATGGGGGATTGCTGAACTAAACTGTCTTAACCACTGACTCGGGCGGTATTCCTCATACCGCCCGGACGCCTGCTCCCGGCTTCTTCATTGCTGTTCCCGCCGAAGAATCCGGGAGTTTTCTTTTGCTGGCTTTTCTAGACCGTGCAGATGTCATAGGCCTGATAAAGGCCCTGAATCGGAGGATCGTTCGCCGGCACAAATTCATGTGACAGGAATCCTTGGAACCCGGTGTCCGCAATTTGCTTGGCTACCGCATGCCAATTCACTTCTTGTGACCCGTCCAACTCGTGCCGCCCGGGCACTCCGCCGGTATGAAAATGGCCAAAATACTCGATGTTGTTTTTGATGTGGCGCATCAGATCGCCTTCCATGATCTGCATGTGATAAATGTCGTACAGCAATTTAACGTTCGGCGAGTTTACCTTCCTCATCAGTTCGACCCCCCACGCCGAGTGGTCGGCCATATAGTCCTTATGGTCCACTCTGCTGTTTAGCAGCTCCAAGTTGATTTGAACGTTTTTCTCTTCCGCGTATCCCTTGATCTTGTTCAGCCCGATCGCGCAATTTTCCAGGCCTACCTCGTCGGGCATCCCATTCCGGTTGCCTGAGAACGTAATCACGTTCTTCACGCCCGCTTCTGAAGCCCTGGTAATATCGTCCTTCAGCTTCGCCAGCACGCGATCATGGTTCTCCACCCGATTGAGTCCAATGGGAATCGTGTTCGGCTCGCTCGCCGCCGTCATAGATGGCTCCAAGCCATGCTTCTTCACGGTCTCGTATTGATCTGGTGTCACCAGATCAATGCCCTTCAAACCGATTTTCTTGGCTTCCAGGCAAAGTTCATCCAGCGTGAACCATTTCTTGTAACACCAGAACGAGACCCCCTGCTTGAGACGGCCTTTCGACGGGGAGGCCTGCGTCCCGGCCAGCGATACAGCCGGTCCAGCGAAGGCGGCAAGGCTAGCGCTCAACGCAGCTTGAACTGCTTTTCTACGATTCATTGCGACCGTATGGTATCAGACCATTCCCCATGTCGATTACTGCACTGTAAGTTCATTGTTCACCTTCGTCACACCCTCAACTAACAGGGTCGCGTTCTCCACGTCGCGCCGCCTCTCCGCTGAAGCTACATGTCCTCGCAAGGTGACCGTATGGCCTGAGGTTTCCACACTAAGGGCAGTTACGGATTTCAGGCCCACATCGTTCGCCAGGTGCGCTTTGACCTTTGCGGTGATCGTCCCTTCTTTGATCTCTTGACCGGCCCGCGCCGCGCCCCTCCGAAGTTTCACTTCGGCGGATTCCGCCATCGGCCGGTTGTCCTCCACCGCGGACTTTGTCTTGCCGGAAATCGCCGCGGCGGCTTCCTTGGTTTTGTCCGCTAGTTTTTGCGCGCCTTCCTTGGTCCGCTCCTTTAGCCGTTCTGCCCGCGCTCTTGCCTGATCCTGGTCCGACTGGCTACAACTCGATAAAAGAAAGATTCCAGCTCCGATACATGCAACCGCCGCTGTGCGCTTCATAACATCCTCACTTTATTCGACGTCTTGCCTGCGGCTTTGTTACCACGAGCTCGTACCGGAACTGGCTACTCCCGTCTGGGAGTAAGGGAGAGATCTGAATTCCGCGCTACGTTGCGCGACAAACACCTCTATGCCGGAGCCGACTACACGGGATCCGAACTTTAGGCTCGAGATCCCGGTGTTCCGCGCAACCTGTGTTCCGTTCCGAGAAGGTAAGAGAGACGCCATTCAAGGTTTACAATACTTGGGGGCTTGCGCCTGGCATTACGGGGAACGACAGCCGCGTCTATCAGATGAGACTCGAAAACCAACGACAGTTGCCGCGAGCAGCAAAACTCCGGCTGCTCGTGAGCTTAGTCCTTGGAGCACTCTTAGGAGCTACCGCATCGCAGACCTCAAATTCAACGCTCCAATTGGCGTTAGTCTTCGTGGCGAGCTTGATTGGAATTTATACCGGGCTTTCAATCTGGGCTGCGCGGAGAAGGATCCGCTAGCCACAGATAGTTCTCAAACCCGGCTGCTTAAGGTTTTCAAGGCAAGTTCGAGTGCTTCTCGTGCGGGGCTTTCGGAAGCGGCGGCCCTGCAACCAATGCCGCTTACCGCCCCACTTGCAAAACCAGGGTCAGGCGAAATGGTATGTCCCCACCTTCCGATTCTGAATTGAAACGCTCTACGGCCTCGACAATCTGAGTGAGTTGAGCGTTGATATCTTGATCCGAAATCACTCTTGAGTGTAGGCACAAAATCGAACTTGGTTCATGCCTATCGTGCCTTCATTGCCCGGCACGAAGCGACTCCAGACCTATCCTGATTAACTCTTTGCTGCTCAGCACCGGCAGCGAAATCTGGCTCGTCCGGCCAGCTTCAATGTGTAGCTTGGTTCCGTACTGCATGACGGCGTCCTCGAATTTAGACTGACTCCCGAGATGAAAACCCCGTTGAACAAAGACCTTCTCGAAAGCGGTTACCGAGTACACATCTTCCGGTACTGAGAGTCCGGTATACCCTCCGGAATTCATCAGATAGCACGCAACGCCGCGGGTGTGCCTTTTGCCCCAGGCAAGAACTTCCACTGCGCCTCTCCCTGCCGCACTCCCGCACACTTTGCTTAGGTCGATCGACCCGCTCGGTCCTACCGGTTCCCCGAACGATCGCGAATCCGGGACGGGATGCAGATGGACAGTCAACGGCGGTTGATTCGCTGCCGTGCGAACCGTGTAAGAAACTCGCGCAAATTGCGTGGGGATATGCGATGCCGCTCCGAGTCCAGAGGCAAGCTCGAAGTACAACGTATATGTTCCGGGAAGCAGGGAAGAGCAGCGGAACTCTCCAGTGTTGGCATTCCAATCGCAATCCTCCTGGCCGAGCCATGTTGACGTAAACGCACGATCTGAACGGAACACATACAAGTCGTGTAAGTACACGGCCTTGGGCCAAGGTTCCGGCACTGTGCCATCGCTAAACACGCTCCTGCCTTGCAACACATAGCTCCGTTTTCTCTTCAGGTGGAAATCGATGCCGCCTCGCTGGTCGCCTGGCAATAAAATAATTTCGCGCGCCTTCGGAATGGTGTTTGCTTTCGCATAGAGCATGGGTTCCCACGCCTGCGTGGACAGTGTTCTAAAGCCTTTCGGCTCGTTGCAGCGCGCCAACAAAAAGTAGCGGTCGGCTCCCAAATGCGTCAAAACGTACGACCCATCGGCACCGGTCTCTTCGGTCTCAACCTCCATCAGTTGGCGTGGATCGTCAGTTTGCGGAGCTTCGTAAGTAAACGCCTGAGAGCCCCGCACATTTACGTCCCGCGTGCGGCTACTTTCCCGGGTGACCGCCGATACCAAACAGCCTGCCAGGGGACGTTCATCCTCACCATATACATGTCCCGATAGCTGGGTCGACGGTATCGCTGGAACAACGATGCCGCCCATCTGCTCTCCACGCCGCCAAACGAAGACTGTTCGTCCAAAAGTTGTCTGCAATAATTTGCCAAACTGCGGAGACCCCGCATACAGAAAGTACGCCTCAGGTGATCTGGGAGCCACAAAGGTGAATCGTCCGTGCGCGTCCGTTGAAGCTACTACTTGGGATGAGTTGAGTCCGCCTATCCGGACCTCCGAACCAGAGGCGGGCCGGCCGGTGATCGCGTTGATGACTTGGCCAGCAATGACTACCGGACGTGATTGAAGACGCCGATTCAGAAGCCAGCATCCGCCGAGACAGGCTAAGAGAACAACCAATAGCTGAGCAGTTGTCCGCAAATGGAATAGACCCCGCCGTGCATCCCGAAGTTCCTAATTGCGGTACTGCCGAAGCTTAACCTCCGGCGGAGCGCATGGAGGTCAGAAGTCAACCTGGTATTTGGTTCGAATGGCACTCAGGAGAGCTCTGAAAGCATCTGCCTGCGGAGTGCGTCCCGCCAGTCGAGAGATGCGCTCGCACTCGCCAAGCGGCCGCATAAGCCTTCGGTCTGATTCCGGGCCGTCCGTTCTCTCGGACACGGAGATCCAACTACGGCACGTTTCAATAGCAGAGTCGAAGTGGCCTTCCGCGGCTCTCAAGCAACCGCGTAACAGATCACGCTCTTCTTGCTGATACCGAGGGTCGTAGATGCTCTCCCGGTCTGCCTCCGAACTGGCATCCGAAGCCTTTTTCGGCTTGTCATCGAAGTCCAAGGCTATAGCGTATGCGTTCAGTAGATCCGAAAGGCCCAATTTCTTCTTTCCGGGCATTGCTTTGCAGGCCGCGATCACAGGCGCGAGCAGGCTTGCTGCTTCCCTCGAACGATCCAGAGCAACATAGGTTTCGGCTAGCCCTGTGTAGAGTTCTTTGCCGAGCAAGCAATTCGCCATATTCAGGGATCGGTATATTTCAGTTGCAGTCTCTCTACTTCTGCCAGAAGGCCGATCATCCCTGCTTTTTGCCTCGATTCAGGCCCGAAGTGCTTTTCAGCCCATTCCACGCGATCTCTGGCAACCCGCTCAGCATTCATGTAATCGTCGAGCCGCAGGTAGGTGTTGATCAATAGTTAAGAAATAAAGGCATACTGATTAAATTTCAAGTCGCCCAGTTGAAACGTAGCTGTTCCTGACCGGTTCGACAACTGATCGAGCACGGCTTCGGCTTCGCTCGGACGGTTTTCTCGCCGCAAACGGCTTATCAAGCCGAATTGTCTGTTGTGCAAATTCTGATCGTCTTTAGTTTGTCCAAGCGCTGAAAATTGAAGGGATGTCAAAATTGCAACAGCGAATAAGAGGTGTTTTATTGCTTCTCGCGGGCTCGACAATTCCGGTCGCCGTTCAGCCTCTACGTCGATCGTCACAAAGGCTACCTGCGTTTAACAAGTTCTATGTGTAAGTGTGAAGTTTCCCATGGCTGGAGCCGTGCGAACAGCGGAGACCTTTGCACTGTCAGGAGAATTGCCGAGAATTGATTCGCCCCGACGCGAATGAATTAGATTGTGGCGAGGGCGCTCTCCACGTCCAGCGATCTCGCCACACAGCCGTTGCTTAAAAGATGGCTCGAATAGCTAGTTGAATCAGCCGTGGGTCCTGACTCAGCGTATTGTAGACACCGAAATTTTGCGAAGTGATCGTACTCGATGTAAGCTGCTGAAAAGCAACTTGATTGAAGATGTTATAAAACTCCCCGCGAACTTGAAAAGTGAGCTTCTCTTTCACGGGAAAATTCTTGTAAACGTTCCAATCGAAGTTGATCTGATTATTCAGGCGCAGCACATTGCGTCCCAACCCGCCAAAATTTCCGAGCAGCGGCTGGGAGAGCCCGAGGCTCGTGGCATACGCGCTGACAGGCACTCCGTTCACAATAGTCCTCCCGAGACTGGCTGGGTTCCCGGGCGAACCTGCGGGCTGCGGATTGAAGTTGCTGAGCGAGCCGGTCACATTAGGACGATCTGCAGCCACCCCTCCAAGCGGCGCAATGGAATCGGTTATTCCAAAACGCGGTCCGGAAAAGATATTGACCGGGAAGCCGCTCCGGTAGCTGCTGATCCCGGCAAATGACCACCCTCCCAGAATCTGTTTCAAAAATGAATTCGAAGAGTTCTGAAAGAACGGCAGGGTGTAGTTATGGCTGACCACGAGCGTATGCCGCAGATCGAACTGCGACGGTCCGCGATTGTTGCGATTATCCAGCGGATTCTGCTGGCCCGGCGTGTCGTTAACTAAAACATTAAGAGCATCGGAGTTGTCGTCGATCGACTTCGACCAGGAGTAAGCCACATTAAGAAAGAGGCCCTTCGTCGCTCGCTTTTGCACTTCTACTTGAAAGGCGTGATAGCTGGAGTTAGCGGAACTCTCCAGATAGTTCACCGTGTTGTAGCGCGGGTCAAAGCGGTTACTATAGGCATTTGCGCCTCCTGTCAGGCCATCAAAGGCCGAATTAAGCTGGTTTAGCTTAGAAATTTCATCACCGAGGCTAGTGGCGGCAGCTACGGGACTGGCGATCAGGTTGATGGGATGCGTGCGGGTTAAGTAAGTGCCTTTTGTGCCTACGTATGTTGCCTTGAAAACCAACCCGGCAAACTGGCGTTCCATACCTAAATTCCACTGTTGCACTTGCGGATTATTTAAATTCTGGGCAATGGCTGGGCTGATTGTTCCAAAGTTCCGGCGGGTCTCCGAGAGCGTTCCCACCGAGGCTGAAGTTTGCTGCTGGACCGTGGCGGTTCCCGCTAATAGGTTGGCGTAGCTGTTGCCGCCAGTAAAAGAGCTGGTGCCGTTTAGTGCCCCGGCGTAGATGAATGGCGGCAGGAATCGCTGATTAGTAATCGGATTCAGATAGATGAAATCGTAAGCGATACCATATCCCCCACGAACCACCGTTTTGCCGTCACTGCCCGGAGTCCACGCAAACCCGACCCGCGGAGCCCAGTTACTGTTACTGTCGAACGATGGCTTCCCGGTCACCAACAGGCCTAATGGTCCAGAACCCGCTGCCCCAAAAGCAGATTTGTTGTCCAGATTGAGATTCGAAATAGCGCCGTTCGCTTCCGTTGGGCCGCCCGCCCACTCATATCGAACGCCTAAGTTCAAAGTAAGCTGCGGCGTTACCCGCCAGTCGTCCTGCGCGAAGGCGAACGCATTGTGAACGACGTTACTCCGTAACGAACTGCCGAAATTCTGCGTGTAGGTCGTCGGAACACCAGCAGCGAAATCGGCGAAGCTGTTGAAAGTAAAACTTGAACGCAGATTGCTGTCAAAGAACGAGTCTGCGTCTAGCGCATAGTATTCGCCGCCTACTTTGAAACTATGGCTACCGCGCACGAAAGAAAAGTTATCTGTGTATTGGTAAGTGCGTTGTTCGCGGCCTTGCGGCAGAATGCTGGAAACGCCGATCGAAGTCACCGATCCGTCGCTGAAGGTTAATTGAGGTCCCAGCGGGTAAGGAGTCTGAATCGGAAATGCCGGCTTGCTCTGGCCGAAACCGAATCGGAATTCATTTACTGCTGCCGCGCCGAACAGATGCGTTTCCGAGAGCGTCGCTTGCCGTGGATGATTGGTGCTCCCCGCTCCGAAGCCGGGTAAGTCGCTATTGATGAAGGTGAGCCCTGACGAAGAGGTTTGTGAATCGAAGACTCCGTATCTTCCCCACAGCGTGTCGGAGTGGCTTAGAATGAAGTCCACTCGATAAGAAGCCTTGTAGGAGTTCACCGTATTGGGCGCGGCGGATTGCAGCCGGCCGGTGGCGCTGCTGGGCAGGCTGTACCGTTGAATAAGGTCCAGCGAAGTAGGGTCCGTGACTGACGCCAACTGCGCAGGGGTAGGTACAGAAGCGATCCTGGCCTGACCCGCGCCCCTGGTTTTATCACCTTGATAATCCACATGCCAGAACAGCCGGTTGCGCCCGTTGTATAACTTCGGAATGTAAACTGGTCCTCCAACCTCGAAGCCGTAGCTGTTGTTCCGCAAGATGGCGGCCTTACCCGTTGAATCGAAAAACGAACGGGCGTTCAGCTTGTCGTTCTGAAAATACTCGTATAGTTCGCCGTGCAAATCGTTGGTCCCGTTTTTCGTTATGTACAAGACCTGTGAGCTCGAGTTGCGTCCATACTCGGCGCTGAAGTTGTTAGTTATAACTTTCACTTCCTTAATGGAGGAGAAATTCAATGGACCTAAGGGTCCGCCGGTACCCGTCACCGAGACATCGGTAGCGGTAATCCCATCCACAGTGATGTTGTTGCCTCGGCCTCGGCCTCCATTTGAATTAAAACTGCCCGAACCGAGAAAGGGATTATTAGCCGATACCGGCGCAACCCCAGGTGAGAGCAATGCAAATGCATTCGGATTGCGCGCTACCGGGATCTCCTGTACTGCCTGCCCGCTCACGGAATTTTGAATCTGTGAACTTGCGGTGTCCAGTTCCTGAGTCCCGCCACTCACTTCAATTGTGGAGCTCATTTGACCAACTTCCAGTTCCAGCTTCACGCTCGATGTCTCGCCGGTTTTGACCGGAGCGGTGGTGGCCGTCTTAACGAATCCATCCGCTACCGCCGTTACCTGATACGTTCCGACTCGGAGCAGATTAAAGACAAACTCACCTTGTCCGGTAGCGGTTTGTTCGCGAACCTGTCCGCTCTCGACATTTTTGAGGCTGATTTTAGCCGCAGGAATCGCCCCCCCGCTTTTGTCCACCACGGTGCCTCGCAGTCCCCCGGTAATCTGGGCGTGCAGGCCGGCGCAGATCGCTAGACCAACTGCGACTCTGCGAAAAAATTGACCAAATGGAACACTCGACATAGGACCTCCCCTGAGCAAGTCGAACCGGTAAGAAAACTACTTGCCGTTTCGTTCTGTATGAGCAGAAGGATACTACAAATCAATGAGGGTCTTACAAAAACTCGATGAAGCGCGGAATTGTATTTGAAAGGTCCCGCCTCAGGCCAATCAGATTCGGCCTTTACCCTTTTTTCCCGACCATGTGCAACTCCTGCCCGCCCACACCCCGTAAAGCTCTTGGGGGCGGGGAAGGCCGTTCCGGCGCCTTCTCGATTATCAGTTGTCTCACCAGGAAGAATCCCGCTAGTGAAGCGAAGCAACTCAATGGGAACGCCAAAGACACATAGAGGTTAAACGTGGCAGGAAACGCCGTGACGTCGATTAGCGCCAATATCGCCAGCCGCAGCACGATCTCCGTCCAGCAAGCGAGTATCAAAGCAAGTGCAAACGGTAAGATGCGCCGCCTGATGCACATCCCCGCGCAAACCAGAAACGCTGTGAAGCCCAACGGCAGCATGATCGGAATGACGTAAGAGTAAACCCGGATAGCTCCGTGCTTCAGCCGGATAGCTACCCGGGCCGCTCGTGCGTTCTCCATGGGAATGGGCGCACCCGAAGGCATTAAATAATTTGTGACATTGGTCGCTAAAGCCGCGTCCCGCACCTGCTCGGGGGTGCCAACCGAAGGACTTGGCGCAGAGGCAGGCGAATTCAGGAAGAGCAGATCGCGGGTCAGCGTCCAATAAGCTTTCGGGAAGGCTTGCAACTCTTCCGCGGTCAGGTGCGGCATGAACGGCACAGGCGAACTGTGGCAGGTCAAGCGGCCATCCCTGCAGGCTTGCTGAATTTCCACGCGGATGGCATGAAAGAACTCCTCCGATGTATGCGCGTTTATATACTGTCCCTCCACTGCCGCCGCGTCACGCAAGCCCCACATGAACCAGCCCACCGCATAGTCGCCGCAGGTTGTTGGCAGTAAGCCGCATCCCGGATCTTTCCACGCCACGATCTGCGGAAGACCGGGATCGTCGAACACTTTTTTCAGCCTGGCAAAGGCCGGGCTCACCCGGTACGCCTTCTCCCGCACCTCCCGCGGAATCGCTAAAAACGGCCGCTCGTGAACCTGATCAATCGACTCCAATGCGCTGAGTGCGCCCGCGAATTCACCTTTGATATCCACCGTCTCAAATTCCTGGTATCTGCGGTAATTCCGGTATGCCACAAAAAACGGCGGAATGGCTGCACCCAATATAAAGACCGCAAAAACCAGCAGTATGGGACGATAGCCGCGCTCTCTCACCTTCGCTGCAATGCCGAAGTAAGCGGCCACAATCAAGATGGCAGGCAGGTTGGCTATCCCTTCCTCCCTGGTAATCCACATCCACCCCAGGCACAGACCCGATGCCGCCATCAGCGCTATCCGTCGTCGCCCGCTCGCAAAGAACGCCAGAGCCAATAAAGAAAAGCAGATTACGAACTGCGAATGATAAATTGCGTCCCGCGTAATACGGTCCGTCTCCGGGCCGAAATTCCAAAGCACGAACTCGAAAGTCGTCAATGTAATCAGCAACGATCGGAAAAGTCTCTGCGCCACCATCGCCAATAGCCACGCGGCCCCCGCGAACAGCAGAGCCTGTGCCAACGGAACCGGAAAGCGGAATGCGGAAAGGGCCGCGAGAAAGAGGGGATAACCAGAGCCTTTCATCAAGGTGTATTGGCTGTACGGCCCCAGCCAGTCGCCTGCTGCGATCGAGAATCCGTGCGCTATGAACAACCCGTCGTCGTGCATGGCGCCGGCCAATACGGAAACCGGAATGTTGACATAAATTAAAACGTAGAGTAGAACGCTCGCAAGCAAAATCGCATTCAGCAGATTTTTTTGCCAGACTGCTCTATCCGGCACCGCCGCTGTAAGCCTGCCTACAAGACTTTTGTTCGTCAGTGGGCTGCCATGCATAAAGCTGTTGGACATTGGTTTTCAATTACTTAGTAAACTCGGGAATTGCCAGCAAAAAGATTACTGACCCGTTCGCCCGTCATTCCTAAACTAAACTAGAACATGAGCACTGCTTCGCAACCTTCGCAGGTCTCCATTCCACCGATCGAGCACCACCACGCCGGACTGCAGTTGCTGATTCCGTCAACCGACGCCGCGGCGCCCGAGCTGTCGATCGTCATACCTGCCCTAAACGAAGAGCTCACCATTGCACTGTTTGTCGACTGGTGCCTGGCGGGCTTGTCTTCCGCCGGAATCGCTGGCGAAATTCTCATCATCGATAGTTCGACCGACAGAACAGCCGAAATCGCCATCGCCAAAGGCGCACGCGTGCTCAAGTCGCCGAAGCGAGGTTTGGGCCGCGCCTACATCGACGCGATTCCCTATATCCGCGGCAAATATGTCTTGATGGGCGATGCCGATTGCACCTACGATTTCCGTAATCTGAAACCCTTTGTCGATTGCTTCCGTGAGGGCCAGGAATACGTCATGGGCTCGCGCTTCCGGGGCTATATCGAGTCCGGCGCCATGCCTCCTCTTCATCAGTATTTCGGCACTCCCGTCACCACCTGGCTGCTGAATTTTCTGAACGGCACCTCATTCAGCGACATCCACTGCGGCATGCGCGGGCTCACGCTCGATGCTCTGAAGCGCATGGATCTGCACTCCCAATCCTGGGAATACGCCTCTGAGATCATCCTTAAATCCATCCGCATGAATCTCAAAACCGTCGAAGTTCCGGTTCGATTTCTTAAAGACCAGGAAGGCCGCTTCAGCCACCACAAACGCGCCGGTTGGTTTTCTCCCTGGTATGCCGCGTGGATCAATTTGCGCGCCATGTTCGTCTATGGCGCGGATTTTTTTCTCTATCGCCCTGGGTTCGTTCTGCTGGCGGCTGGTCTCCTGTTTACCTTGCCTATGACCCTGGGGCCGCTTTCCATCGGGCCTGTCACCTTCTCGCTTTACTGGATGCTGTTCGGTCTGGTGCTTTCCATTCTCGGACTGCACGGAGTCTATGTTGGATCTCTCGCGCGGGTCCTGTTCGATTATCGTGGTGAGCGGACGCGCAGATGGTTGAGCCGCTTTGCCTACACCCGCTCTGTGCTACTGAGTGCGTTTGCCACGCTTATAGGTGTAGCTCTTCTTGTTCCACTCGTCGCGCTTTATTTCGCCAACGGCTTGGCTCTTCCCGGCCGCGCCTTCCCCCAGAACCATCTCGCCATCACCGGTCTCCTGTTTTTGGTTGCCGGATTTATGAATTTTACGTTCACTTTGGTCTTGCATGCCGCAGCCGTCAACCTCAAACGCCCCTGACGAACTTCATATCGAAGGCGACCGCAATCGCTCTTACGGGCAGGACTACCGCCCCACTGCCGTCGACCGTTTCGGGGTCTGGCTCTCGGCGCGCCAAATCCGCAAATACGCTGGTGATCTAAACGGTAAAACCATCGGCGACTTCGGCTGCGGCTATCACGCCGCCTTCACTCGTTCCGTGCTCCCTGTCGTTGGCGGCGTCACACTGGTCGATTCCACTCTGGCAGGTGATCTGAAGTCGAGTTCCAAGGTTCGAGCTGTCGAGGGGATACTCCCGGACGCTTTGACGGATCTTGCTTCTGCCAGCCTCGATGTTGTCCTCTGCATTTCGGTTCTGGAACACCTGTGGCGTCCGGATATCGCCTTGCGTGAATTTTTTCGTATCGTGCGGCCGGGCGGCGTCTGTCTCTTCAATGTGCCTTCCTGGCGGGGCAAGAAGTTTCTCGAGTTCTCTGCCTTCCGGCTGGGACTCAGCCCAAAAGAGGAGATGGATGACCATAAAGCCTACTACGATGTTCGCGATCTCTGGCCCCTTCTGGTGGCTGCCGGATTCCGCCCATCGGGCATTCAGTGCTTTTCCCACAAATTCGGGCTGAATACTTTTGCCGTTTGCCGCCGTCCGCTCTAAACCTCAATCTTTACTGAAAAGTTGATGCCTGAATACAAACGTTTTCTTATCGTAGGTGGCGCTGGTTTTATCGGCAGCCACTTTGCTGACCGTCTTCTGGCCGGGAAAGATATCGAGCAGGTCACGCTCTTCGATAATTTTTCTTCCGGAAGAGAATGGCACTACCAGAGTCACCAAAGCGACCCGCGTTTCCGGGTTGTGCGGGGAGATGTCAACGATCTGCACCTGCTGACCGATTCCATCCGCGGTCACGATACCGTCATTCACTTGGCGTCGAATCCCGATATCGCGCGCGCGGCTACTGAGCCCGATATCGATTTCCGTGAGGGCACCGCGCTTTCGAACAACGTTGTTGAAGCCATGCGCCGCTCCGGAACCGGCACTATCCTCTATGCCTCCGGAAGCGGAATCTACGGCGATCTCGGAGAGCTCGAAGCCGCTGAAAATCATGGCCCGTTGACGCCCGTTTCCACCTATGGCGCCAGCAAGCTGGCCGGCGAGGCGCTTATCTCTTCCTATTGCCACATGTTCGATTTCACCGGCCGAGTCTTCCGCTTCGGCAACGTAGTGGGACCCCGCCAAACCCACGGCGTCGGCTTCGATTTCTTGCGCCAGCTGCTGAAAAATCCCGCCCGCCTCCGCATCCTCGGCGATGGGACGCAAAGCAAATCCTATATCCATGTCAACGATGTCGTCAATGCCGTTCTGCTTGCGGCTAAGCAATCTCCAACTCGTTTCGCCGCCTACAACGTTGCCACCGGCGATTACATAACCGTCACAGAAATCGCGAAGCTTGCCATCGAGTGCCTGGGAATCGATCCCGGCCGCGTCGAACTCGAATACACCGGTGGTTCGCGCGGCTGGAAAGGCGACGTGCCCATCGTCCGCTTGAACACGGATCGCATCCGCAGCCTGGGTTGGACGTGTGGATCTTCCACTCGGGAAGCTCTCCGGAAATCCATGCTCGCCATGATCCCCGACCTGGAGGCCGGCCGCCTATGACCGAACGCGACGATTGGAGCCGCCACTGGGATGAGTACGCCGAATCCGCCGCCAAGAACCCGGCTCAGGATTATCGCCGCCGCCTCATTTTCTCGAGTCTCCGCCTGCCTCCATCCGGCGCCGGAGTTCGCCTGCTCGACGTCGGCAGCGGGCAGGGGGATTTGGCTTTCGAAGTCAAGAAGCTCTATCCCGAGGCTGAGATACTCGGACTTGAACTGAGCGCCTCCGGGGTTGCCATTTCCCGGCGCAAGGTGCCCGGCGCCAGCTTCCTCGAATGCGATCTCCTCGCACGCAATGAAGTGCCTCCGGACCTGCAAGCTTGGGCCACCCACGCGGTCTGCAGCGAAGTTGTCGAGCACGTCGACGATCCGGAACTGCTGCTGCGCCGCGCCCGCGACTACATGGCCCCAGGCTGCCGTCTCCTGGTCACCGCTCCCGGTGGTCCCATGTCGGCATTCGATCGCCACATCGGACACCGCAAGCACTTCCAGCCCTCCCAACTGCGCTCTTTGCTGAGCGCCTCCGGCTATAAACCCGAAATCGCCGCCGGCGCAGGGTTCCCCTTCTTCAATCTCTACCGCCTGGTGGTAATTCTCCGCGGCCACCGTCTTATCGACGATGCGAAGGCCACCGGAGGAAAAACCAGTTCCACTGCGGCGGACGCGGTTATGTCCGTCTTCCATTTTCTGTTCAAACTGAACGCCCGCTCCTCGCCCTGGGGCTGGCAAACGATAGCCCGCGGCCAAGTACCAAAAGCTTGAAAAGCGGCATTCCTGCCGTAGCTTGTCCTGCCCAAATCAAGCATCAGCTCCAGCTCTTTTGCCGCCTTACAGGCAAAGAAGCGCAATTTTGCATCATGCCCGTGCTTCAGTCAAGCTGAAATCTGAATGTGCGTGAGACCGATGGTGTATGCGATAGATTTCATACGCGAAGCGGTTTCAACCAGAACCAAGGCATTCGATTGCGTCCGGCTCGCGCCTGCCAAGATAGCATCGCAGACCCGCTACATCAAAACTTCGTTACTTCTCCGGCGCAGAAATCGTGATATTCCGGAATCGGATCACGCCGTGATGGTCGCCCTGCAAATAGATTGGGCCGGGTTCGGCTTCGTGGCTATCGAGTGCCCCGCCCGTCGGACCCGGAATTTCGACGTTATCGTGATACATCTTGCCATCGCGTAATACCGTCACGTGGCGGCCGACCAGAGTAACGTCAAATGCGGTCCACTTCCCAAGACCCAGTACGGAGCCGGGAGGAGGCGGATAGTAGCTATAGATCGCGCCCATTTCGTGCGATGGCAGCCTGCCGCCTTCTGTGCCGACCTGAAGTTCATAGCGGCCTCGAAGATAGATGCCGCTGTTGCCGCCTTCAGGGCAATCGACTTCGATGTGTAGCTTGAAATCCTGGAACTTGGCTGTCGTCTTGATGTTTGCCGCGCCAGGACCGCGCTTGCCTGGAACCTCGGGATTGTCGTTCACCAATTCACCGTCACGAGCGACCCACTTGCTGTTGCCGACTTTTCCAATCGGTTCCCAGCCCTCGAGGTCTTTGCCATCGAAGATCGCCTTCGGGTTCGACCAGCTTTTCGGCATGGGCCGGTCGAGAGCAGGTGCGTGAACGGCAGCGAGGCTTGGGCCAGCAGCGTCGCCGCGCATCTCTACGCCTTTCAGACTGTCAGGAGAAACGGACGTCAGCTCCCAATTGATGGCCGGCCTGTGACCGGCAGCAGCGAAGACATCAATCATCAGCTTCCCGGATTCGACATGCGCTCCCACGATGGGACGCCAGGCGCCTCCGCGCGGCTGCACGCGGCCTTCGACCCTGCCGTCGGTCTCGGTGAGTTCCATCCACTGCGGATACGGGTCGCCGGTCTCGGGTGTAGCGGTTACGTCCCACCGGCCCAGAAAGGGCTTGGCATCTTGAGCGCCGAGATGACCCGGGAGCAGCGTCGCGGTTAAGACTAAAAACAGAATTTCCTTCACTCGTATGAGTGTAATTCGGAAGGGGGCGGAAACCTCCGGAAAGGCCCGCTCGCAACTGGCTTCTGTGGATGCGGGGCTAGACAAAAATTTCAAGTTACGTCAGTTCGACTTCCATTTTTGCAATGCAGGCCGGCGGGAAAGTGAAACGCAGCGCGCGCCCATCGATCTTCACAGCGGCTTTTTCCGGCCGTACGGCATTCTGCTGCTGAAATGTTGCGTGCGCATGGATGTCATCGCCGCGGAGGACCGTGGCCGCTGCGGAAGCAACGTTAGCTCCCCGGATGACGATACGGGCCTCCCGAGCGGCGTCCACACTTGGATTCACGGCAGTGATGGTGAGTGTTTTCGCCTTCAACGAGGCCGACCCATTCAATCCCCAGAAACCGTCATTGGAACCCGTCATGGAGCCGGGAATTCGCGGGGCAGAGAAGGTAGCGCGTACCGCTTCTGCACCTTGATGATTGGAGTACATATCGAATACATGGAAGTTCGGCGTGGCCCAGAATTTGTCCTCGTGCGCCAGGAACAGCGCGTTCAGGTTGTTGATGAGCTGAGCGCAATTGGCCATGCTCACCTTCCCGGGATGCCGATTGAAGCAATCGAGCGTCAGGGCGGTGAGCACAGCATCGCGAATGGTGATCTGCTGACCGAAGATTTGAGTGGGATCGATTTCCGTTCCGGCGCGATGCCATGAGCCGTACTCATCCACGACTAGTCGAATCTGGTGATCCCGATCGTATTCACCCATGACAGCCCAGTTGTCGAGAAGAATCTTTTCCATCTCGTCCCCGCTGCGAAGCAATGCATACCACTCGTTGCTGTTGAAGCGGAGGGCGTCGCCGTTGGAAACTCGCGAATAGTGGTGAATCGACCAGCCGCGGAAATGCCGGTTTCGATAGGCGTGTTTCCCTGCGAAGATTTGCTCGAAGAAACGCCGGGTCCAGTTCACGTCATTGTTATTCGGGCCGGCTGCTATGAAGCACAAGTCCTGCCCGAACGTGGGCACCCAATCGGTGAACCGCCGGAACTCGGAAGCATAATCTTCCGGTCTGAAATTGCCGCCGCAGCCCCAACTCTCATTCCCTACGCCCCAGTATTGAACGTTGAAGGGCTTCCGTGAGCCGGCAGCTTGACGGAGTTTGGCGTAGCTTGTTGAGTCCGCGGGCGAATTGCAGTATTCCACCCAGTGATCGAAATCGAGGGCAGGGAGGCTACGCAAGTTTGCCGCGAGGTATGGTTCTGCGCCGCTCAATTGGCAAAATCTTACAAATTCGTTTGTGCCGAACGCGTTGTTATCAAAGAGTTGAACGCCTTTTTCGTGGAGCCGTCTGGCGTCGGGATCTACTTCCCAGAAGTTGGTGCGAACGGGTCGCTGCGCCGCAGGTCCCACTCCATCTTTCCAGTCATAGCTATCCGCGAAGCACCCGCCGGGCCAGCGAACGACGGGTGCTTTGATCCGTTTCAATCCGTCGATCAAAGCCTTCCGGATGCCATTCGCGTTAGGAATCTTGGAATCCTTCCCAACCCACACGCCATCGTAAATGACTCCTCCGATATGTTCGGTAAAGTGCCCGTACACATTGCGTGAAATGACGCCGATTGACTCATCGGCGAATACTTCGATAGAGCTGTCCGCGTTCTGCGCGCGCAAAGGCGCTCCCCGAAGAAATGTAGCTGCCAAGCCTGCTCCGCGGCTCAGGAAATCCCGTCTTTGCATTGGTGAGATCCGTACGTTCACAGTAAACTTATCATCGGAAGCAGCGTCCGCTTACAAATAACGATGAAGATCTCTCTGGCCGGAAAAGTTGCAATCGTGACCGGTGCCTTCTCCGGAATTGGATTAGCGATTGCGCGGCAGTTTCAGGAGTGCGGCGCAGCTGGGCTGATAGCGGTCGACCGGCGGTCCGAAGTTCCCGGCGAACTGCGCTCCTGGCAGCAACAGTTCGGCTCGAAGCTTGTAACGCTGCAGGGAGACGTAAGTGAAGAAAGCACGGCGGAACAGTTCACCCGGGCGGCGATGGACAACTTCGGCCGCATCGACATTCTGGTCAGCAATGCCGGTGTGAGTTTAGTTCGGGCCCTGCATGAGCACACGCCGGAAGAATGGGATTCGGTGATGAACACGAACGTGAAAGCAGTCTATTGGGCCGTCCGGCACGTCGTCCCCGTGATGATTAAACAGGGCGGCGGTCTGATTCTGATGACTGGTTCCATTTCCGGCGAAGCGGGAATTCCGATGCAGGGAGCCTATGCCGCTTCGAAAGGCGCGCTGCATCAGATGACTCGCCAATTGGCGGTGGAGTATGCAAAGTACAACATTCGCGTGAACGCCGTCGGATGCGGCACGGTGGATACGCCTATGGTCCACAGTTCAGCAAAAGCATCTGGGGACGAAGAAGCCTTCTGGGCGATGCTGCGCGGCAATCATCCGATTGGCAGGATTGCAACACCGCAGGAGGTGGCTTCGTTCTTCGCCTATCTCGCCAGCGATTATGCAACGTTCTTCACTGGCGGCGTGCTGATGATGGATGGCGGATACACCGCGCATTGACTGAGCTCAACGATGCGACTATGCAATTGGAATTAAGTGGAAGCGTTGCGGTAGTCACCGGCGGCTCTAGCGGCATCGGTTTGGCGTGCGCCCGGATGTTAGTGCATGAGGGGTGTCTGGTCTCGATCTGGGACCTTTCCGGGCAGACTACCGAGATAGCGGCAACGCTGTCTCACAAAGCCGCTGGACGGGCGCACAGCGTGATTGTGGACGTTAGCGATGCCGCAGCAGTCGAGGCCGCCGGACTCGAGGCAGAGGACGTATTGGGGCCGGTCTCGCACCTCATTCATGCAGCGGCCACAGGGTCGGGTAAGTTCGGGTTCCCATTCACGAATCTGGAACCCGGCGATTGGCGGAAGGTTCTGGACGTGAATGTAATGGGAATGGTACATGTCGCGCACGCCATCGCCCCGGGTATGGCAGCGCGGCGGAATGGAACCATGGTGTTTGTGGCATCTGTTGCCGGCCAGATCGGTTCGCAAACGGACCCGCCTTACAGTGCCAGCAAAGCCGCCAACATCAATTTCGCGCAGTGTTTGGCAAAGGACATGGCTCCGCACAATGTCCGCGTGAATGTGGTCAATCCCGGCATGGTGCGAACACCGCTGAACCGACAGGTCTGGCAGGCCTGGAGTAACCGGCAAGCTCCAGATAAGCGCCGGACCTATGAAGACTGGGCGGACGAAAAGGTGCGCAATGTAGCGCCCCTCGGCTGCTGGCAGGAGCCGGAAGATGTAGCCGACATGGCGATATTTCTATCGTCCGCACGCACCGCGCAAATAACCGGCCAGACGATTAATGTCGATGGTGGTCAGGTCATGCATTGGTAGTACAAGCAGATCCCGTCCTGGAGGAAGATGCCAAGATACAAGAAGTATGCGAGCGACCCTTTGGACATTTGTCTGCGTTCTTGCGATTCCGGCGGCGGCGCTCTTGGCTTATGAAAACCCTCCCAGCCGCGGCCGCGAAGTCACTAAGCTTTATACCGAGAGGTGTGCCAGCTGCCATGGCGCGGAGATGGCGGGAGGCTCGGCTTCCAGCCTGATAGACGGCGTTTGGCAGAATGGCGGCGACGACGCGAGCATTGCGGACAGCATTCGCAATGGTCACGTGAAAGCCGGCATTCCCGCCATGGAGAAGGAGTTCGACGCTCCCGAAATTCGCGGGCTGGTCATCTACATCCGCGAACGCGCCTCCAAGTTCAAGACCGAGCATACAAAGTTCGACGCTCCGGTACCCGGCGCGATCGTTACTGGCGAAAATACCTCGTTCAAGCTGGAACCTGTCATGGAAACCGGCCTGGATGCGCCCTGGGCGATAGCATTCCTGCCGGATGGCCGTATGCTGGTCACCGAACGGCCGGGCCGCTTGCGCGTCATCGAGAACGGCAAGCTGCTGCCGCAACCTGTCCGCGGCATCCCGGCGGTCTATGGAGGCGAGGGCGGGCTGCTGGATGTAGTGCTGCACCCCAATTATTCGCTTTCGGGCAGTGACTGGATCTATCTGTCCTACGGAGACAAGAGCCCTGGGGGCTTAGGCATGGCGGCCGTCATCCGGGGCCGCTTGCGCGATGGCGCGTTCGTCGATCAGCAGCAGATTTTCAAAGCCGACGCTTCGCTCTATCGGGCTGGTGGCCAGCGCTTCGGATCGCGCCTTCTATTCGACCGCCAAGGCCATCTCTTCTTTTCGGTGGGCGACCGTGCCTGTCCTGGCGACGAACAGGATTTGACGCAGCCGAATGGAAAAGTACACCGCGTGAACGACGACGGAACCATACCCAAGGACAACCCTTTCGTAGGCCGGCCGGGAGCGATTCCGAGCATCTGGACGTATGGCGATCGTAATCCGCAGGGGCTCTCGTTCAGCCCGGTAACAGGAGAGCTATGGGAATCGGAGCATGGTCCCCGCGGCGGCGACGAACTGAATGTGCTTCGTGCCGGACACAACTATGGTTGGCCGGTGATTACTTACGGCATGAACTACGACGGAACGCCAATCACAAATCATCTGGTCCATCAAGGAATGGAGCAGCCGGTAACCTATTGGGTTCCCTCCATCGCCACCAGCCCGCTTACCTTCTATACGGGAAATCGATTTCCGGAATGGAAGAACAATCTATTTCTCGGATCGCTGGCTACGCAAGAGCTGCTGCGGCTGGTGGTGGACGGCGACAAGGTGACGCATCAGGAGATCCTCTTTAAGGGAATCGGCCGTGTGCGCGATATCTTGAATGGGCCGGACGGGAGTCTTTACGTTGTCCTTAACCAACCCGACCGCATCGAGCGGATTGTTCCTGCAGATTCGAAACAACCCGCCAATACGAAGTAGACAGGCGTGCGGTCGCGGCTCGATCTTACCGGCTCTGTCTCACCACCCGGCCCACGCCAGCAGGCACGCTGCCCCAAGCAGTGCGCTCAATTGCACCCAATCCGATTTGCGCATTCCCGATTCGTCCAACACATGCACTTCTCCCCGGAAACCTCGCGCGACCATGGCCGTATGGACTTCCGTACTCATGTGAAAAACCTTATCGAGCAGCGCTCCAGCACTCAGCGCCGCTAACCGTCTCTGTTCTGAACTGCGCACCCTTCCGACTGACCGGGTCAGGCGTGCTTCCAGCATGCTTCGAGCGCTTTGCACGAACACGAAGACGTAGCGATAAGTGATGCCAGCGCTGGCGACCACTGAGGCCGGAACGTGCAGAAATCTCAGCGCTCGCAGGAGGTCGCCCCAGGGGGTGGTCAGAATGAGAAGACCGCCAACCGTGCTTACCGCTTCGGCCCTGAGCACTAAAAACATCGCTCCGCGCAGGCCCTCGACGCTGATGCTCAGATGCAGCATAGGCCACGCCGCGAGTACATGACCGGGGATGATGAACAGGGCAGGGAAGGCGATCAGGCCGGTGAAGGCCAGCACTCCCAGCCACAACCTGGTGAGTACGGGAGCGAGCGGGACTCCGGAGAATAGCGCAGCCAGCGTAGATAATGCCAGTGTTAAAGCCAGAATGGCGAGCTTGCCGGAGGCTGCCGTGGCAACCACCAGCGCAGCGAAGCCGGCCACTTTCACCCTGGGATCCAGGCGCTGCAGGAATCCGGACTTTCGCCAGGATAGTTCCGCGAACAGTCCGCGTTCCATTGCATTCAGCAGACCTTCCAGAGTGCTTTCCACAAAGCTGCGCCGGGCTCGGGACCAGAGACGGCTTAGTAGCCACGTGAGTAGTAAAATCGCGCTTACACCGAAGACAGCAGAAGCGGCATAACCCATTGAACGGCTGGGGATGAATGCCGGAGAGTAATCGGTTAGAGGCGCTTTCCAGAAATCCGACCATTTGCGTATACCCTCCGGAACGAGGCCCGGCAGCGGTTGGTTTCGCGAAGCTGCCGCTATCTGAGCACGCGCGGAAGAGTCTTCCAAGTCGGCGGCTGTCCATTCTCCCCACGCGCTGCCGACCGCGATGATTCCCAGTGGCGTTATCAGCAAGAGCGTCGCAAGCGCAGCCCACAAACCGCGCAGACTACTCTTCCGCGATGTCTTGTAGTCTGCATCGGCTCGCGCCGGCCTTCCAGACAGAAGCGTCACGTCGGTAAGCTGCAGATAACGGGTTAAACCGGCAGTCACCGCAAATTCCGCGGCCCCTGCGATGGTAAGGTGGCCGATCATCATTGCCGGAAGCGCGATGTGAAGGGGATAGGGAGCATACAGCGGAGCGCCCGAAGCGTCATGAAACAGCAGCGGTTGCAAGCCGAATTCGAGAGCAGCACAGAAAGCCGCGGCATTGATGGCGATATATCCGCCTAGTCCCGCAGCTAGAATGCGGCGGCTGGATGCCGGTTCAGATTTCCAGGAGGCTAGCCGGTAAACAGCACTGGCCACAAACGATCCGACGATGGCCATGTTGAAACAGTTCGCGCCAAATGTGGTGATGCCGCCATCCCCGAAAAACAAGGCCTGAATCAGCAAGGCCATGCTGATGGCAATGACCGAAGCCGCGGGACCCAGAACTACTGCAGCGATTCCAACGCCCACTGCATGGCCGGTCGTGCCTCCAGGGAGAGGCAGATTGAACATCATCAGGACGAACGAGAAAGCCGCAAACAGAGAGAGCAGCGGCACGGTTCTCGATCGCATGGCGCGTTGCACTCGCTTCAGCGCGGAATACCATAAGGGCGCGGACGCACCATAAAGGCAGGCGCAGGTGGAAGGGCTCAGATAGCCATCGGGTATGTGCATGGCAGCATCGTTCTAAACAAAGTCGAGCGCAATCACCTCATGAAGACCAATCGAAGCAATCTCCATCTGGATCACCGCCCCCGACTGCCGGAACGGAAGATCGCGTTGGCCGACAAGAAGGTGAGCGCGGCGGACGGACTTCCGAGGCGGCGCCTGCACGCTCACTTCCTGGCGGCCGATGGGAATGATCTCTCGTATGGGCCCCTTCATCATCATGGGATTCGTCAGATTCACCAGATGCACAGTCATCGAATTCTGCTGCCGCCAAACCGCTACGTCCAGTACTCCCTGGCCCTGCACTGACAGCAGTTGCGGAATGCCATGCGCCCACAGAACGGCATTCCGTAGCAGCTTTCCATGATCCACGTCCAACACTTGCCAGAATGTGCGGTCAATGTCGCCAGGGAAGTAGACGGCACGGCCCTTGCCGATCCGGGTCAGGTAGACGCCTCCATCGCGGCTGGAGACAGGCGGCGGGTAAACCGACTCCATCGGCAGATCGGGATAGGACGGAATGACGGTCAGCGGGCATTCGGAAGTAGCATTGGTGTGAGGATTGACTAAGACCCGGTTCGTCGCGTTGATGATTCGAGTCGCGTCTTCAAAACCGGACAGCAGCGGGTGAAAACGGCCCGTTTCGGGCTCTTTCTCGAGTTGAAGGTAAGAATTCTGCATCCGGTTTTCAGTTTGTCCCGCGAACGAAACACCGAAAAGAGAAGCCAGGCCGAAATCGTTCTTTCTCGCGCCCCATTCGTCGTATAGCGAACTCTCGTACGTTGCGACGATACTTCCGCCGCTCTCGACGAAGCTTTTTAATTGACCGCATTGCCTCGCTGACAGGGCAGCAATATTGGGCAGTAGAAGAGTACGGAAACGCGTCAGGCGCTCGGCATCCAGCAGCCTGTCGTGGACCATCTCGAAAGGGATGCGGGCCTCGACCAAAGCCTGATAGAACCCCAAAGCCGGATCTTCGACCTTGGCGCGAGCTTCCTCCCCGCCGTAGAACGTTGCCGTTTGTTGAGAATAGACCAGCGCAACCGAAGCGACCGGTTCGATGTTGCGCAGGTATTTCTCGTTCAGGTAGTGCCACCGATAGATTTCCTCTACAACTGGGAGCCATCTCTTGTCAATCGGCTTGGCATTGAATTTGGTAAACCAGGGACGAAGACCGTGCGCAATGCCGTCGGCCACCCAGGTTCTCAGTTCCGCGCTGCTTTGAACAGAATCTTTCCAGCGGTATTCTTCCTCCAGGCCCACGCTGAAGATTCCAGCAATGGCTTTGCGGCCAAGCGTTGCGCGGTATTCCTTTGCGTTCTTTCCGTTCGACCAGGGCGGAATCACACCGCGGCGCGCTTGCCGGTCGGCGAAAAGCGTTGGAGCAAGTTGGCCTATCGTGCTCATGTCAAGGTCGCTCAATGCGCCGCCGCCTGCATTGGCTATGAAAGCGGCGTTGGGGTTGATTGCTTTGATGTGGGAATCCCACTTGCGCCAGAGCTCGAATAAGCGCTGCTCTCGCCAAACAATATAGAGCCGGCGAGCGGAATTCTGCGGGTCGGTAGTGCGTGGCAGATCGAGCTTCGCAAACTGCTGGAAGTTTTGCCGGCAGCTTTCGCAATAGCACATCCCGGAGCCCGCCCATCGATTCGAAAAGATGCCGTCGACCGCATACAGCCGGACGATTTCTTCCGTCACCTGGGTCATGTGGTCGAAGTTGTAAGGCCCCAGAGCGCATGTCACCCACAGCTTTGGATCAGACCAATGGCGGCGCTTCCTGCCTTCCGCATCCACGGCGATCCATTCCGGATGAGCATCGTAGGCGTCCTGGTGCACGGCGTGAGGATCGGTGCGGGCAATTACATTCATCCCGAGCGACCGGCAGCCCTTTGCCAGATCGCCAAAAGCATCTTTGTCTCCCAGCCACTTGCTCCGGTAATGGAACGGAATCTTCGTCGGATAGAACGCAACGCAACCGCCCGCGCTCAGGCATGCAGCATCGCAATGCGTGCGTTTAAAGTAATCGAGCCAAAACGCCCGATCGTAATTCCCGGGATCGTCTTCTACAAAGGCGACCTGGGCCCAGCGCATTGGGCGGTCGTACCAGCCCGCTGAAGCGGCGGCCTGTTCTTGCAAATCCGGTTGACGATCTGGCCAGTTAATTAGCGCACCCGCGGAGCTGGTTTGAATGAACTGACGCCTGTCCATAGTGCTGCGTCTATCTTCTCTCGCACCGGATTTATAAATCGCCGACGCGCTTTCCTGCTAGACCAATGCAAGCCGCAGCTGCAAGCAAATGGCGATCATTGGTCCAGATCTCCGTTTCTCCAGCATCAAGAGCTGTAGCTAAATGAATGATGTCACCAGCGCGTAGCGGAACATGAGACGGCAATCTGCCAATCAGCATTACCGTTCTGCGCAGCAGAGCATCCGATACCGGTCTTAGATCCCAAAGATCGGCTTCCACATGGCTTCTGAAGATATCGGCAAGCTCCTGTCCTTGCGCCGCAGTCAGCGGGCCTTCCCGGACGTGGCGATGAAACACGCAATTGATCTCCAAAAGTGCCCAGGAAGAAGACGAAATAGCGGAGGCTCGTCGAATCAGATCTCTTACTGCCGTCGCGTCCGGTTCGTTGACGTAATACTTTGCGATATATGCCGAATCCAAATACATCTCAGCGGTCTTCTTCTAAAAAACTCCCACTGTCGCCGGGAACAGCAGGCAAGCGGCTCCAGAGTTCGCTCAAATCGGGTAGTCGTGGGCGCATCAAGGTCTTAGCGATCGGGCGCAGTTCAGCTACCGGTTCGCCGCGGCGTTCAATCACAATAACCGCGACTTCTGCAGCTTCGCGGACAATTTCAGAAGTTCTAATGTGTAAGTCGCGAATCGAGGCCTTTCTCATGTGCTGCATCGTAGCATCTCTGCGCCTTATTGAGCCGCAACAGCCATATTCGGAGAACTGTCACTGTTCTGCAGGCTCCAACGCACGCCAGCGCGACGCATCCAATGGCCGAGGCGTCGACTCCACTTCCATACTTTCGGGTAGGCCGTCTGCGTTAGCCGGACGCAAATCCCGGAACTTACGCGCAGACGAGAAGACATTGCGTTCCAGCGAACCGACGGTGCTGTTATAAACGTTTACCGTTTTCTCGATCGCTTCGCCGAGTTTGGTGAAATGACCGTGCATGGTCCCAAGCCGGGAGTAAAGCTCCAATCCGGTCTCGCGCACTTTCTCGATGTTTTCCGAAAGGGCTTCTTGACGCCAGCCGTGTGCGACCGTCAGCAGAAGCGAAATCAAGGTGAGTGGAGTTGCCAGCAGGACCCGTTTTTCAACGCCAAATTCGATGAGAGACGGATCGTTCTCGACAGCGGCGCTGAACAAAGCTTCTAGCGGCAGGAACGCAACCACGAATTCGGGCGTGCAGGGAAGGCGCTCCCAATAAGCCTTTTCGCTGAGCGATTTGATATGCGCGCGAACTTGCCGCGAATGATCTGCCAGGAAGCGCGACCGTTCTGTTGCATCGCTGGTCTCGATGGACTTGAGGTAAGCCTCCAGCGAAACTTTGGCGTCCACGATTACCTGGCATTGATTCGGGAGCCTGACCGTGAGGTCCGGCCGCAGGTTGGTTTCGCCAAACAGTGTCTTCTGTTCGGAGAAGTCGCAATACTCCAGCATTCCTGCCAGTTCCACCACACGGCGCAGTTGTATCTCACCCCACCGTCCGCGCTGGACTGGGGAACGCAAGGCGGTCTTCAGCTGATCGGTAGATTCCCGAACCCTTTCCTGCAAGTGAGTCAGGGCATCCACCTGGGCCATGATTCCCTGGTATGCTCCAGCTCGGGATTTCTCGATTTCCTGCACTTGTTCTTCGAACCTGCGCAATGATTGATTCACCGGTTCGATCAAGTGCTGAATTTGATCCCGGCTGCGATCGAGAAATAGTTGACTGTTGCTTTGCAGTGCATCGCTCGCAAGATGGCGGAACTTTTCTTCCAGCTGCTGTTTGCTTTCGTTCAGCATGCGGAGCTCTACCTCGGCCACTTCAACAGCGCGGAGCATTTTTCCCTCCTGCTGCTTGGCGTATGCGCGGCTCAGCTCCAGCTCTTCGCGGTGTTTTTCAATTTCGAGACGGCGGCTTTCCGCTTCGACACGGGATTCCATCGCATTCTGACGCCAGCGCCGCGACTCCGAGAGTTGATAGGCGGCAAAGGCAACCACGGCAATCAGGGTTACCGCCAGGCCGATTACCGTCTCATCCATCATTTTTTAAACCCCATCTCGATTTTGAAGCTTTCCAGTGAGTTGAAGACAATCGGGCAATACACGGCTCTATCCGGCATATGCCACATGCGGCTTTGCAGCGACCCGTTACCTTTTACCAGGTGCGGGAACAATTGGCAGGTCTGGGGGCGTGCCTCATAGACGGAACAGAGATTGTCCTTCAGAAATATGCAGCCGTTCTCGTTGCGTTTCAGAATTCGGCCTTCGTCGGCTGTTTCTTCGGTGTAATCGCGCGCTAAAACAGCGGGCTTGATGCCGAGGAAGCGCGACAAGTGTTCAAGATCGCGTTCGGTCACCTGAGTCGTGGCAACCCGGCAGCAGTTCGCGCACTGTGTGCAATCGATGGACTCCTCCACCTCCTGAGCTAAGGCCTTCAGCTTCCGCTCTACGAAGTTATGAGTCTTCATCCAGGCACGCAACCTGCTGTTCTCAGCGCGATTCTTTTCCCCGTAACGCTTGATCTGGACAAGATCGGTTAGCACTCTTTCAGTATCTCAGCGGCTAAACAGGAACGGGAACAATTGTTGCGGCGGCAGCACAGCGGTTTCGTCGCCGATAATAGAACTTGTGACCGATCAACTGTATCTTTCCGTCTGGCTGGAGCGGCACGCGCAGGCAAACCGGCTGCGCCATCTCCAGACTCTACTGCGCCTCGTGCCATTTTCCCAGCGCGAAAAACAGCCGCAATCCGCCGTTCGAATTCAGGCAGTGAACGTCACTGAGCCGCCACTGCTCGAGCGCGCCATGAACGGCCCTATCGACGTGGCCGATGTACTGGGAATTCTGGAAGATTACAAGGGAGACGATGTGGGCATCGAGGTGGAGAGCTGGTGGGATCTATGGCAGTTCGAAGATGATTGGGAACTCCGCCCGGCTCGCATCTCAATCTCGTGTTTCGGCCCTGATTTCGATAACGGTACCGCGCGTCACGCCATGCCGCAGGAAACCCTGCGAATCGATTTCGGCGTCGATAGCCGCTTCCTGCCTGACTTGGAGATTCAAGGCAGCGCAAAAATGGCTGAATCGAACATCAGGAGCCTGCTGCGGCTTGTACACGAAGTTGACTCGGCCTTACCGTTGAAGGAGCGGACACTCGAAACCGAAACGGGCGAGAACTTTGCCGAGCGTCTAAAGCAGGTGCTTACGTCGGCTTCCGAGGGCATCTCCTGACAATCCAGACGATCTCAGTAGAACGTCAACGGAATGCTCTTAGAGCTGATCGAAATTCCGAAAGAGATGCGGTTATCGCTGATGGAATTGAGAGGCGCTAGCGTCCCGTAACGAAGATAGTCGTACCGCAGATTGGTCGATAGATACTTCGTGACCGTATAACCGTAACCCACGCCGGCATTGAAGCCGTTGTAGGTGCTCTCGATCGAATTTGCAACGCTCTTCAAACGGTAATAGTTCATGCCGGCGCTGAGGTTTCCCCGCCGGTAAGTGCGCGAATAGCCACCGTTCAGGAATTGATTCCGCGAAGCCAGATAGTACCCGTTGCCCGAGACAACGCTTTGCCCGCCTCCGAACGTAAAAGAAGATCTCCGCAGGTTGTGAATCGCCGATCCATAGAACGAAGGGAGATTGGAACTCGAGTTGTAGAATCCGAGGACGTAGCCGCCAATGCCTTGCTGGCCAGTGATCTGGGAAAGGGGTAAAGAGACAAATCCAGAGGTGTTGGTATGGGAGATGCCGAAAGAGCCGGTCACAATCCAATGGCGCGGAAACAGATAGTAAATACTTGCATTCAACGTGTTGATTTTGGCATCGCCCGCGCGGCCCTGATATTTGTAATAGCCATACGAATAGCTGCCGCTGACCGTGGCTCTGGAAGTGACACGATACGAAGCAGCAACATTTCCGCTTCCGCCAGTGCTCCCGATTGCCCCAGTAAGGCTGTATCTTTGCAGATAGAAACCGCCTCCGGCGGAGACGCTGAAACGGCGAGTAAACTGATAGTTCAAGTTGACGCTCGACGAAAGGAAGCGCGTCTCGGCGGCGAAAGGATTGGCTTGCACATAGGTGCCGCTACTTGGGACAGTACCTAAGTAGCTATTACCATAGAACAGAATTCCGGCTCCCTGGTAAAAACTTAGCGATAAGCGGCGGCTCAATTGGTGGTTATAGCTGAAATTTAGATTCTGATTGGTGCCGCTGGAGAAGGCTGAGGCTTGGTATTGCTGATAGTTCCCGTAGTAGCTCAAGCCGAACGAGCCGCGCCGGAAACGGTGAAAAGCGCTTACTCCGCCGCCGATTTGAAAACCAAAGGCCCCTGTCGAGTTGGATCCGGTCTGTCCCTGCCGCAGAATTGGGGCGTAAGAGTCGAAGATGCCATTCGCAAAAAGATAATAGTTAACATAATTATTATCGAAAAACTCGCTGGCCAGTGTGAGCGGACTGAACCTGCCAGGACCGGCTGGATCTTCCGGGATAACTTGTTGCGCCGAAGACAACGTGGCGCCGAGGCACAGAATGGTTAGAATTCGAATCTTCACAAATGCCTCTTTAGTCTGCCGAAGCAACCGGTTTGTGTCAAGCAGGTTCACTTTAAGAATTTACTTGCCGATTAATACGCGCCATCTGCAGCGGCATTGCTACCCTCTAGCTTGCGGCTTGCGCTAATCGGCTACGGAAAAGTCGGGGAAGCATTTGCGCGCCTTCTGGAGCGCAAACGGTCCGTTTATCCTTTCCGCATCGTCGGAATTCACACCTCCCGCCACGGCACCGCATACGATGATAAAGGACTGGCCCTCCAGCCGGAGTTCGGTAGTCCGGCTAATTCGGCCGGTGAGTTTCTCGATCGTGCGCGGCCCGATGTGGCTATCGAGATCACTACGCTCAATCCGCGCGATGGAGAACCGGCGATTTCGCACATCCGGTCAGCTTTTTCAAAGCACGTCCACGTCATCACCGCTAACAAAGGGCCCATCGCCCACGCCTACTCTCAGCTTGCGGAGGAAGCCCGGTCGGTTCAGGTAGAATTTCGCTTTGAGTCCACCGTAATGGACGGAACGCCGGTCTTCAATAAAGTGCGGAATAATCTTCCGGGCATCGGCATTCTCGGTTTCACAGGTGTCTTGAATTCAACTTCGCAGATCGTATTGAGCGCCATGTCGCAGGGCCGGTCACTGGAAGAAGGCATTCGCGAGGCGCAGGCGCTCGGCATCGCGGAAGCAGACCCGAGCTATGACGTGGAGGGCTGGGACTCGGCCGCCAAAGCCGCAGCGCTGGCAAACGTGCTGATGCAGGCGGCAGTGACACCGCAGGACGTGCAGCGTCTCGGGATCGGGGCAATAACAATGCAAGAGGCCATGGACGTGGCGCGTTCCGGAAGGAGTTTGGCGCTGATCAGCCGCGGTGAACGCAATGGGCATTCGATTCAACTGCGGGTTCGTCCCGAAGTGGTGGAGAACACAGATTTATTAGCGGCCGCGAAGGGCACGTCGAACGTCTTGCTTTTTCACACAGATTTGATGGGCACAGTGGGCGCGGTCTCGATCAATCCCGGTGTGGAGCAGACGGCCTACGGTCTGTTTGCCGACTTGGTGGATATCGCCAGATCAATCTGAATCGAGAAGTTCTTTGACTTTCTCGAGATCGGCAGGTTCGCCAAATTTCGCGCCCCGCAATCGTGGGTCGATACTGCGGCAAAGACCCTGCAGAACACTTCCCGCTCCCACTTCTACAAACCGCTTAACGCCGCGGGAGACAAGCAGACGCACTGTTTCGGTCCAGCGAACAGGATTGGGAACTTGCTGGTACAGGCCTTCGCGAGCTTCGGCTGCACTCATCACCATCGCCGCCTGCCAGTTGTTAATTAGGGGAATTTGCAGATCGGAAAACGGTGCGGCGTCGAGATCAGTCTTTAGATGCTCGGCGGCAGGCTGCATTAGCGGACAGTGGAAAGGGGCGCTTACCGGCAGAAAAATCGTGCGCTTTGCGCCGGCGTCCTTAGCAAGTTCCATCGCGCGCTCTACCGCTTTAGTGTGGCCGGCGATCACAGTCTGGCCGGGGGAATTTAGATTAGCCGCAGCGACGATTTCTCCTTGCGCCGCCTCGGCCAAAACCGGGCCGAGTTTGTCCTCTGGCAATTTCAGCAGTGCAGCCATGGCTCCGGCACCCTGCGGAACAGCTTGCTGCATATATTGGCCGCGGCGGCGTACCAGCCGAACCGCATCGGCGAAAGGAATGGCTCCGGCCGCTTCCAACGCGGAATACTCACCTAAGCTATGCCCGCATACGAGAGCCGGCTTGTATCCAAGTTCCCGCAAGACACGATGCGCCGCCACGGACACCGTGAGCAGCGCAGGTTGCGTGTTCTCGGTCTTTTTCAACTCCTCATCGGAGCCTTCAAAGCATAGCCGCGACAGAGAGAAACCAAGCGCCTCATCGGCTTCTGAGAAAACTTGGGCCGCTGCTGGATACTCGGCAGCCAGATGTTTTCCCATGCCCGTGAATTGAGAGCCCTGACCGGGAAAGAGAAAGGCAACGTCCGTCATGAATGGGTCCGAATTTTGAAGATTGGCAATTTCTTTCTGGAGCGATCTGAACAAGCTGGACTATAGTGAAGGGAGGATGAAGAAAAAACCCTTGACCGACGCGATTATCGCACCCGAAATTCTGGAATTGGCCAAGCGTTCGGTCGATCCTAAGAAAGCAAAGCCATTCAAACCGTGTGTGGTCTGCGGAAGCCTATCGTCTCCTCAAATGTCTCCGCAAGTTTCGGAAGACGAAGATCTGTGCTGGGTCTGCCGTCGTTTGAAGATCAGCGCATGGCGCGAAACCGAACAACTCTCTGTTCAAGAGTAGTCAAGCAGGGTGAAGTTCTACTTTCTTTCCCGCGAGCGATAGGTTCTCGCGCACGAAAGTCTCGTCCCAGAGATTAGAGTTCACTGCCGATATGTGCGGATTCTGCAACACCCATAAGTAGGCTTTCAAAGGAACCTTCATGTCGCCCGGTATCACGCGGTTGATCTTGTCAATACGCCACTGCGGAATCGGTTGCAGCTCTTTGTGATGAGTCGCCACCGCATGCGCCGTTTTCATCGCAATCACTCCGACGTCCTTTGCGGTGGCATCGATGATGGCTTGATCGAGGTAGCCGGCATTAATCAGGTTGTAAGCCACCATTACCGCATCATAGTGCTTTAAGTCAGTCGCCTTCCGCATTACTGTCGCAGGATCGTTGTGCGAGGTTACGCCCAGAAAGCGAACTTTGCCGCTCTTCTTAAGTTCCTGAAAGGTCTCGAAAATGTGCGGATTGTCGAGTACATCCGCAGAAGCCGCTCCGTGCGGGCACATCAGCAGATCAAAATGGTCAGTTCCAACCCGCTTCAAGCTTCCGTCCAAGGAATCGATAATGCATTTCCTGAAAGCCTGGCTTCCTTCTACTTTCTGCGCATAGTCAGCCGCCATTGCTGAGCTGGGGAAGCTGCCGGGAAACTGGCCCGCCTGGCCGGGAAAGTAAGTGAGGAAATACCCTGGTTTTTCGGCCATGCTGTCGTGGCGCATCTGTTCGACGCGCTTCGTTATAGCTGCCTGTTTGCCGGCGGGCAGTCCATCGAAAACCTCGCGATACATGCGATTACGTAAGTTTCCGAAAGCGCTAACCTTCGTCTGAAGAAACACTTTGCCGCGTTTCGAGGAACCGGCCAGCAATTTCCCATACGCCAGTTCGCAGTCGCCGTGGCCATAGGCCGGAGCCATGTCGAGATAATTGAGGCCCATTTCCAGAGCAAGATTCAAGTGCTGCCAATTACCGGAACTTATTGGGTCGCCGCCGGAGATAACTTCAGAGATCATCAGGTTGGTGCGGCCCAGGCGGCGGTACGCCATGCCCGATTGGCGGTTTCGCCACTCGGCGTCTGGTCTGGGGCTGGTGCTCGACAATGTTGTGGAGGAGTCTTCAGTTTCGGCTGCGGAATTTACTGCTGGCACACCGAGGCCCACGGCGGATGCAGCGAGCAGGGAATGGTGAAGGAACTCGCGCCGGGAATCAGTCATAGCGGAATCTTTCTCCTTTGGGATCAGCGTAACAGGTTGCCTGAACACTTTGGATTGTCCCGGGAGTGTCCCGGCTCTCAGTCGCCGATCAACGCCAGCCGGCCGCTCTCAACCAGTCGCTGAGGCGATCGGTCCACGAGTGAAGAACGGGATCTTTTGCTGCGAGACCAACGCCATGGCGGCCTTTCAAGTAAACGTGAAGTTCTGCCGGAACTCCCGCGCGCCGCAAGGCCAAATAGAAGTTCACACTGTTCTCTACCGGGACGGTTTTGTCTTCGGTCGTATGAAAGAGAAAAGCGGGAGGTGTCCAGGATGTAACTTGAAGCTCGTTAGAGAGTTCAGTGACGAGCATGGGATTAGGGTGCTCCCCCAGCAGCGCCGTGCGTGAGCCTTGGTGGGTGTAAGGATCCTCCATGGTGATGACTGGGTAAGCCAGAATCATGAAATCAGGACGGGAGCTTTGACGCTCCACTACATCACCCGAATGCTGACTTCCGGAGGCAAAATGCGTACCGGCGGTCGCGGCCAGATGCCCACCGGCAGAGAAACCCATGATGCCGATCTGTGCCGGCGAAAGACCGTAATCGGAAGCATGCGCCCGGACATAGCGAATGGCCCTTTGCGCATCGTCCAGTTCCGCGGGATGGTGATAGCGGGGGCCCAAGCGGTACTTTAGAACGAATGCGGAAATGCCCAGCTTGTTCAGCCACTCGGCGACATCGTTTCCCTCGTAGCTCATGGCAAGATGCACGTAGCCGCCGCCCGGACAAACGACGACGCCCGTGGGAACGCGTCCATTCGCTGGCGCAGGGTAAAGCGTGAGCGTGGGTATGTCGTCGGCGCTCTTGCCGAGGGCTCCCGGAGCGCCGGTTGGCCATAAAGGGATGGTTTCTGCCTGGGCCGTCAGGGCGCCGACTACCGGCAGGAGCAATAGCAGGCGGAATGCTAGATTGGAGCTTTGCATAACGAAGAATTCGATATTGGAACAAACGATCCTGTATCGCTGCAGAATTGCAAATGATTATCACAAGAAGTCCTTTGCGGGTCTCTTTGGGAGGCGGCGGAACCGATCTTCCTTCTTACTATCTGGAGCATGAAGGTTTTGTCCTTTCCGCGGCTATTGACAAATACGTTTACATAACTGTCCATCAGACCTTCTTTGAGGAACTGATTCTTAAGTACTCTCAAATGGAACGGGTGCATAGCTTGTCCGAAATTCAGCACCCGTTGATTCGCGAAGCTTTAAGCCTGGCCGATCAGCAAGCCAAGTTTTTGGAAATTACCAGTATGTCGGACATTCCGGCGGGAACCGGCCTTGGTTCCAGCGGCAGCTTTCTCACCGCACTGCTGCATGCTCTGCATATCCATACGAAACAGTTGCTCCATCGGCAGGAGTTGGCGGAACAAGCCTGCTACATCGAGATCGACTGCCTCAAGGAGCCAGTCGGGAAGCAGGACCAGTACATCGCGGCATTCGGGGGCCTAACGTGCTTCGAGTTCCGCAAAAATGGAAACGTGCAGGTGAGCCCCCTAAAAATCTCGCCGGAAGTCCTGGTGAATCTGGAAGACAATCTCGCGTTGTTCTATACCGGCTTTACGCGTTCGGCGTCCGAGATACTGCGTGACCAGGATACGCGCAGCAAAACAAACGATCAGGCGATGGTTGATAATCTCCACTTTGTTAAGGAATTAGGCTATCGGAGTAAAAAATCTCTTGAAGACGGCGACTTGCGCGAGTTTGCTGAAATCATGCGAGTACATTGGGAACACAAAAAGAAGCGGTCGAATAGCATGAGCAATCAGTCCATTAACGAGTGGTATGACCTGGGGATGCGGAACGGTGCACTAGGAGGAAAGCTGATTGGCGCAGGCGGAGGCGGTTTCTTGATGTTCTACACAGAAGATAAAACGCGCCTGCGCCACGCCATGCATGGCGCGGGAGTCCGCGAGGTGCGCATCCGGTTCGATTTCCAAGGCACCACTCTCGTGACCCAGTCGTAAGCATGCTTCCGTGCGCCATCCTATGCGGCGGTCTGGCGACCAGGCTGAGGCCGATAACCTCCACTATTCCGAAGGCGCTGATCTCGATTCGAGGAGAGCCCTTCGTTCACCATCAACTGAAGCTTCTCGGTTCCCGCGGCCTTACTGAAGCGGTGCTTTGTGTTGGCTTCCTTGGTGAAATGGTAGCGGAGTTTGTCGGCGATGGATCACGTTATGGGCTCAAGGTGAGTTACTCTTTCGACGGCCCAAAGCTTCTCGGCACGGGTGGCGCGATTCGCACGGCTTTGCCCTACCTAGGAGAACAGTTTTTCGTCTTGTATGGCGACTCTTATCTCGAGTGCGACTATCTGGCTGTAGCGGCTGCTTTCTTGCATTCGAATAAACAGGGCTTGATGACCATCTTCCGCAACGAAGGACACCACGACACCAGCAACGTCGAGGCCAAAGATGAAATGATTCTTCGCTACGACAAGGTTGAGCGAACACGCGCGATGCAGCACATCGACTATGGCTTGGGAGTTTTTTCGAAAAGTGCTTTCGAAAGCGCTGATCCCGGGCAGGTGGAGGATTTAGCTGCCGTTTACCAGAGACTCCTGGAAGCGCGGCAATTGGCTGCCTTCGAAGTGCGCGAACGTTTCTATGAAGTTGGTTCCCTTACAGGTATTCAGGACTTAGAAGATCATCTAGCCGAGCAGCCATGACATTTACAGCCAGCTATCTACGGGAAGTACAAGAGGTTACACAAGGCCTGGATTCGCAAATGATCGAGCGAATGGCCGCCATGCTTGCGGAAGTGAAGGCCAATCAGGGGCGTCTCTTCATGCTTGGTGTTGGCGGCAGCGCAGCGAACGCTTCTCACGCGGTCAACGATTTCCGCAAAATTGTGGGAATTGAAACTTATGCGCCCACCGACAACGTTTCGGAACTGACGGCGCGGACTAACGACGAAGGCTGGTCCACAGTCTTTGAAAGTTGGCTCCGGGTAAGCCGCTTGCGGAAGGAAGACTGCATATTTGTACTTTCCGTCGGAGGCGGCAATATCGAGAAGCAAGTCAGTCCGAACCTGGTAGCTGCTCTGGAATATGCAAAATCGGTTGGTGCAAAGGTGATTGGCATTATCGGCCGCGATGGAGGTTTCACAGCTTCAGTCGCCGATGCTTGCGTGATTGTTCCAACCGTGAATGCCGCGCACGTGACTCCGCATTCGGAAGCTTTCCAGGCTGTCGTTTGGCACTTGTTAGTCTCGCATCCCAGTTTGAAAAGCGAAAAGACGCGCTGGGAATCCATTTAAGCGATGGCCGGCTGCCGCGCTGTTTTTCTTGATCGCGATGGGGTTCTGAATGAAGCACTGGTCCGCGACGGCAAGCCTTATCCTCCGCGTTCCATCGGCGATGTCCGGCTGGTTGCGGAAGCCGAGTCTGCCCTGGCAAGGCTGAAAGAAAGCGGCTTCGTGCTTCTCGTTGTGACTAATCAGCCCGACATTTCGCGTGGTTCAACATGTTTCAAAGACGTCGAAGCCATTAATCAATACCTGGCTGATCGCCTTCCGATAGACGAATTTTTTGTATGCCCACACGACGGCTCTGAAGATTGTATCTGCCGCAAGCCGAAGCCCGGTCTTCTTGCAATGGCAGCGGAGAAGTTCCAGGTCGACCTGGCCGTCAGCTTCATGATCGGCGACCGCTGGCGCGACGTCGAGGCTGGACATAGAGCCGGCTGCGCGACGGTTTGGATTGACTGCGGCTATAGCGAACGGGGTCCGGAGCATTTACCGGATAAAACGGTCTCATCTCTGGTCGAGGCAGTAGACTGGATTTTGAGCCAAGGGAGTAGAAAATCTGACAAACCTAGCGACATCTAAAGTTAAACTCTTCGCCGATGGTGCAACCCTCAGCGAAATGTGCAGCCTCTACCGTCATCCTTTAGTTAAAGGTTTTACAACCAATCCGAGCCTGATGCGGAAGGCGGGTATCAGCGATTATGAGAACTTCGCCCGCGAGGTATTGAACGCGATTCCTGACCGGCCGATTTCTTTTGAGGTTTTTTCGGACGATTTCACCGAGATGGAACTTCAGGCCATGAAGATCGCCAGTTGGGGCGAGAACGTCTATGTGAAGCTGCCAGTCACAAACACACTCGGCGAATCATCCGCACGCCTGGTTGAGCATTTAGCCGGTAAGGGTATAAAACTCAATGTAACGGCGGTGATGACCTTGCGCCAGGTGCGGGAAATATCCCAGGCGATGCGCGGCTGCCCAGCCGGTTACATTTCCGTCTTTGCGGGCCGGATAGCTGATACCGGACGCGATCCGGTTCCGGTGATGCGCGATGCGGTGCAGATTATTTCCGAGTGCCAGGACCTTGAAATGATTTGGGCCAGCCCCAGAGAGCTGTTAAACATTTTTCAAGCGGAGTCGGTTGGCTGCCACATCCTGACTGCGACCGGTGAGCTATTAAATAAGCTATCCCTGATTGGCAAGGACCTGGACGAGTATTCACTGGAAACTGTAAAGATGTTCCGAAGCGACGCCGTTCAGGCTGGTTTTACAATCAGCGGAACGCAAACTATAAAAGCTCGCCAGCAGGCTTAAGCGGTTCGCTGTCTTTCGCGAATGAGCGGAAGACCAGAGCATAAGCTCTGGAGACCACAGTCCGCTCGATCAGGAAACTGAGCACTGAAGTCAGGACGATGCTGAGAAACACAACGCAGTAAGTCACTGACTGCAGCATCTTTCCATTGGTAACGTGCTGCTCCATGGGAAGCGAGGCGAGCACCACCGCAGCCAGTCCCTTCGGACTCAGAATGGACATCAGCGACGCATCTAGAACGGGCGTCGATCGATCGAGCGTAAGCCAGGTAGCGGGAACGCGAATGAAGAAAATCAACCCGGTGAGCGCTAAGCCGATGAGTGCAATGTGCAGATCGGTAAATTCAATGGACACCCCAACGTAAACGAAGAAAAAGGTCTTCAAGAGGAAAACTACTTCGCCGAGGAAAATGCGTTCGGTTTCGTTTAGATTGATCGGTTCGTCCGGCAAGTAGCGGCGCATCCACGCAATACTTTGAAAGACCTTGATGTTTCCTAGCACAGCGCCGAATACGACTGCCGTGACGTAGCCGCTGAAACCGAAGATTTCGACCAGGCCGAAAAGAACGAACACGAATGCCGGGGTGGTGAAGATAGAATTCTCCAGGCCTCGTACGCGCCGCAAAACGGCGGACCAGGCGAAGGCTCCCGCGGCGCCGGCCATCGTGGAGATCAGTAGCGTGGCAAAGAGCTGCCCGATCATGGATCCCACGCGGACGGTTCCCAGCCGCAGGCTATCTAAAATTGCGATTGAAACAACAATGCTCAGAACGTCGCTGGCAGCCGACTCTAAAAAGACAATGGTCTTAGACGATTCGCGCATCGCCGAGCGCTTGGTCAAAGGTACGATGACCGCCGGGGAAGTGGAGCCCACGATCGCGCCCAGTGCGAGCGTCAGGCGTATGTCCAGGCCCAGCAGCATGTGCGCCGCTATGCCGACAAGCGCGGTCGTCAACAGGAAATTCAGCAGTGTAAGCGAAACGGTCGTCCGCACCACTCCCTGCAATATCTTGAGATCCAAGCTGAGGCCTGCCTCGAAGAGAATAATTACAAGCGTGACAGTAGCAAACACTGGGCCGACCGCGCCGAATTGTGCGGGGGTAACCAGGTGAAAAATCGGGCCGAACGACAGCCCGATGATGGTAAGGAGCAGAACGTCAGGGACCCGGGTCCGGCTGAATAAGCCTGTAAACGCATGCGCTACAAAAACCAGGAAACCGACTACCAGGATGTTTGTGGCGACGTGCATTCAGCCGGTCGATTTAAATGCTGCGGACCGGCATGGCGACGATATCATCGACCTGCATCGATTCTTTAACCACAAACGGCTCTCCATATTTCGCTCCAATCAGGTTGCCATAAAATCGGGCCACCGAGGCAAGGCGCTCCTGCACTTCGGCGCGCGGAGGGAAGAGATCGCCAGCCTGGTCACTATCGCCATATTGAGAGCGATAGCTGAGCAGGGCGGACATGCGCCGGTCAAACTGTCGCGAGATGTCGACCACAAAGGACGGCGTTACGTTCGCGTAAAGCGACGAATAGAGAATCTTGAAAGGCCGGTGCTGAGGAGTGTCTTCCTCGAGCCGCGCGAGGCCGGCCAGGAAGCACGCTTCGTAGCCAATCTCCGCGGCGCGGTAATGATCCGGGTGGCGTCCCGTCCAATAAGGAAGAATCACCACCTGCGGCTTGAGGCGGCGAATCACTCCTGCCAAAGTCATGCGCGCTGCGATATTGTTTTCAAGGCGCGCATCGGGCCAGCGTAGATTCTCCCGCCAGGCCAGGCCCAGATGGCTTGCTGCTTCCTGAGACTCGCGAATGCGCAATTCAGGCGTACCCCGGCTACCCATGTCGCCGGCCGTTAAATCGAGCACGCCAGTCCGGTAGCCGGATTCGCCGGCGCGCAGCATACTCCCCCCGCAGGTTTGCTCTACGTCGTCCGGGTGGGCGGCAATGGCAAGAACGTCGAGAGGCCGCAGGTCCTCGAAAGGGCGGTTGGGATCTTCGTGCATTAGCTGGGGCGATTGAGCTTAATATGAGTATCGCGGACGGCCGCCGCCGCCCGTGCCTGCAAAGGCCTTGATGAGAAGGAGTCCAGCCAGAAAACCGCCAACGTGAGCGAACCAGGCAACGCCGCCGCTGTCGCTGAAACTGTTGACGGATTGAAGACCGCTTAACAGCTGAATCGCGAACCAGTAGAGCAGCATGAAAGCAGCGGGCAGTTCCACGGTGGTGATGAAGATGATGATGAAGACCAGCGTCACGACTCGCGCGCGCGGATAGAGCAGCATGAAGCCGCCCATTACGCCGGCTATCGCTCCGCTGGCTCCTAATGTCGGTATCGGGCTGCCCAGGCTGACAAACAGCTGGATCAGGGCCGAGACGACTCCGCTGATCAGGTAGAACAACAGGAATTTCGCTCCGCCGACGGCTTCCTCGACATGGGAACCGAAGACCCACAAGAACCACATGTTGCCGATGAGGTGCAGCCAGCCACCGTGAAGGAACATCGAGGTAAGCAGGGACGAGGTGCGGAAATGGTCCGGCACCAGAGCATATTGCTCTAGAAATGCATGTTGCAGATAAGGAGGTTGGCTGATTTCGATGAGAAAGCAGATGGTGTTTACTGCAATTAACGCCAGGGTGACCGCTGCGGTAGAACGTCGAAAGAGCAATGCGCGCAGCGGAATCAATGCCGGGCTCCCAAAACGCGCTCGGCTACTTCCGGCGACTCCCTGCGGGGCATCTTCGAAGCGGCAGCCGTCGTAATTAACGATTCGATTTCGTCGAGGACCGGAATGTGACCCCGCGCTCCAATTGCGGTGCAGTTCAAAGCCGCTGCGGCGTTGGAAAACTCCAGCACCTGGTCCATGGGCCGCCCGGAGAGAATGGCATAACAAAAGGCCCCGTGGAAAACGTCTCCCGCGCCTGTCGTGTCCTGGCACGTGACGTGGAAAGCCGGCGAATAAAACCAGGAGCCATTCTGCAAAGCCAGAGCGCCGTGATCACCCAGCGTCATAGCTGCGACTGTGAAGCCATACTCCCTTTGCAATTGTTCTAGGGCGCGGAACGGATCGCTCTCACCAGTCCATTTGGCTGGCCAGTTGGAACCGGCGATTAGATAGTCAACACTTTTAAGGACCTCACCGAAGCCTTCATAAATGCTGTCCACATCCAGCGATACCGGAACGCCGTGACGCCGGGCCAGTTTCGCGCCCAGGGAAGCCGCCTCGATATCGAAGCCATCGATATGCAGCATGCGGGCATTTATGATGTCGTCTTCCTTTATTTCAGAGGCTTGCAGGCGAAGACACGGCGCTCGCTGCCACAGAACCGTCCGCTCGCCCGACCGCTCGTCGATAACGATGTAGGCCGTCTGATTGGGGCAGTTAGACCGGACGATGAGGCCGCTGGTGTCAACACCGGTGCCTTCAAGGCTTTCGCGCTGAATCTGGCCCCGCAGATCGTCGCCGATGGTACCGCAGTATTTCGTCCGCAGGCCAAGCCGGGCACAGGTCACAATCGCGGTCGCCACTTGGCCGCCCGGACTAAGCAATTCCCGTTTGAACGGGACCTTGCCTGCGTAGGGAGGAAACTCCGGAACAATTAGCAGCGTATCAGTAGCGTTAAGGCCGATGCCCAGAACATCGATAGGAAGGCTCAATGCGTCTTATTTCTTGATAGGTTATTTCCGGACGGATTCGGGCACCTGGTAGAGATAGATGGTGTGACTTGCGCCACGATACCCGCCTGTCTCCGCCGTTTCGACCGGCTTCCATCCTGGAATCGGATAGTCATAGGATACAACGCGGGTGTTCGGGCGTAAAAAGCGCTCCAGATTCGGCCGAAGCGTGTTGTTTGCGGTTGTGGCCAGGTAGAGCGTGACGACGTTTGCGGGGCTCAGGTCCGTGCGCATGAAATCGCCGTGGACGACCTTGATCTCCTTTTGAAGTCCCTGCTTCTTGACGTTTTCGGCCGCCGATTTCGCGAGACGGTTGGAGATTTCGACGCCTACCGCCTTGACCTTATACTTTTCGACGGCGGCGATCAAGATCCGGCCATCGCCGCAGCCGAGATCGTAGAGCGTTTCGCCGTGCTTCAGGCGGGCCATCTCGAGCATCCGGTCAACCGCATGTTCCGGCGCCGTTACATAGGGCGCGAGATTGTTCTTGAAGTCGCTCAGATTCGGCTCCTGCGCCGGAACTGAACGGGTAAATAGGAGACAGCTCAGCAAGACGGGGCTGAGGGACAAACCACGAATGAATTGAGACCTCATGCTACGCACTCCCTAGACTATTTAGCTTACTCTGCCCTGGGTTTAGTGCGTGCCCGACCCGGAAACGGCGGTTCCCGCCACCGCGTGCTGTTTCTTCGACCGGATAATCCGGTTGACCATGTCCGAGGTCGTCAGCCAGAGATCCCGGGGACGCGAAATGGTGAACTCTACGCCTTTGAAGGCCTTGATAGCGTGGCTTATGGAATCCTTCCACGGCACGGCCTGCGGATTTAGATTGTAGTTCATATAGAAGACCGGGCACTCTACTTCACCGATGCGCCGTAATTCTTCCTGGGGTACATCCGCGCTCAACATCGTCTTGGGGCCGGCAAAAATAACCGCGTCGGGCTGGCGGCTGACGCCGACTTCTGTCTCGATTAAACCCTGCAGAAAGTCGGTTTCGCTGTGTTTGTCTGCAAGCTTGCCGACATCCACAGTGCCGAGCTTCATAGTTTCCAGCGCCTTGCCCAGAGCAGGAAAGTCGATCGCCGACGATGTGTCCTGGCGGTAGACAATTCGTTCTTCTCCGATATTAAATGCGACAAGCGAGACGCGATTGACATGGGGATCGCGCTGGATGAACTTCAGGATGCTCACCAGCGCTTCGGTGTCGCTTCTCTGAAGTGACGCCGAATCTGTATTCTGCGGCGCGAAGTTCACCAGCAGTTTGACGCTGAGGCCATCGCCGGGATTGGGAGGAGGAGCCGTCGCAGCCTTATCGTTAAAAAAGGGCTGTGGAGCGGATTGGGCAATTTGGTTCGGCTGAATGAACAGCGCTTCGGGCTTGTCCTTTGCCGGGAGAGCCGCTTCCACGTCCCAACTGGAAGAGCAGACACGCTCCAGGCGGTCGCGCATCAGCCAGTCGATGTGGTACTTACCGGGGCCGAGGTCCATGCTTCCAGCCAGGGCGGCTTCGCCCTTGGCGTCATCAGCCACCGTGGGAACCCGAATGTGCTGAGTGAAATACGATGCTTGATCCTTATCGCCGTCGGGATAAGCCCGGAACACGACAGTGAGTACGTTGCCATCGCCTGAAACTTCGGTGAGCGGAATTGTGACGTCGTAGCCGCTATGGAATCGCAAATCGAAGCCCAAGTCGGGTTTGCGCTGGATTACGGAACAAGGAAGATCGTTGCGCGTTTCGCCGGACTCGAGAACAGCCATGTCAGACGGCAACAGATTCACCAATTCGCCTTCAACGGGCGGTTTCAGCAGAAACTGAGCGCGCACAGGACACGTCGAGCAGACGAGCAGCGCGACAAAGGTGCCCAGGCGAGCGGGGAAAGCGCGAAAATAATGAACAGATGAACCCATCCATCCCCCAGATATTCGACGTCAGTACGGTTGGACGCCCGGCGGTTTTCACCGCCAGAGTCCTCATTATGCCTTAGTTTTGAAGCGCGCGCGCCTGTCTCAGTAATAGTTCGGAAGATTTCAGTACGGAGTTACGCGGAAACTAAGGCGTACGCCTCCTCTGGCGCTATGTTAGAGTGCGAGAGATTATGGCTTCCCGAAGCGTAAATAAAGTGATTCTGGTCGGCAATCTCGGCAAGGACGCCGAGACTAAATTTACCGCTGGCGGTTCGGCGGTGAGCCGGTTTTCGGTTGCGACCACCCGGAGTTGGAAAGACAAGTCCACCGACGAGATGAAAGAGGAGACCAATTGGACCAATGTGGTTCTCTGGAGCCGGGAAAAGCTGGCGAATTATCTGACCAAGGGCAAGCAAGTATACGTCGAGGGAAGGCTGCAATCCAGAAGCTACGACGACAAGGACGGCAAGAAGGTCTACACCACCGAAGTGGTGGCTGACGACGTGCTGCTGTTGGGCGGCCGTGGCGACGGAGGCGGCGGCGGATTCGAAGGCGGATCTCAACCGGGCAGCCGCGGTCCCGGGGGCGCAAATCGCGGCCGCGGTCCGGGCGGTTCCGGTGGGCAGGAAAGCGGCGACGACGATCCCTTCGAATCGGGCATGGGCATCACCGATGACGACATTCCTTTCTAGGGAAGGCAAGTCGTAAAAAGATTTAAGCCAGCTGAATTTCGATCAGCTCGCCGGCGGTAAGAAATCGGCCCTTGGTGACGATCTTGCCCTTAGCCATCATTTCGATTGCGGTGGCAAAGCATGCCTGTGATGCGGGGTGATTGAAATGGAAGATTTTGGGTCCGCTCATTCCTGGACCGGAACGGGGTTCCGAGGGCCGAGGCCGTCCGTGGCGCGATCGGCGCTCGGTGCGGAATGGCTGTCTCTGGATTTTGCGCACGGGCACACGCTGGAAGGATTTGCCGGACTGTTACCCTTCCTACCAAACTTGTCACCGGCGCTATAGCTCAGGCTGAGATTGGCAAGCTGCGAGCCAACCGAGTATGTCACAGACGGTAACGCGGGTGCCCCGATAATCGGCTGACCGAGCTGGAAAGCAGGAGTTTCGATGGCGTCGGGAATCGGGGACGGCTCCACGCCGAAGCCCAGGATGGAGACGACTCCGGGCGTGGTGAGAATGGGCAGCCGCCGCTGGACAGGGAAGCGGCAGAAGACGTAGCCGGGGAAAAGTGGGCGCTCGAGTTCAACGATGCGATCGGACCGGCGGCGAACCACTTTCTGAGAGGGAAGATAGTGTTCCAGGTTCTTGCCTGCGAAGCTGGCGGCCACTGTTCTTTCCTGATTCGAGCGAGTGCGGATGGCATACCAGGGGTATATTTCAGAGGAGAAATGAGAAAATATTTGCGGAATAGTCATTTAAAAATAAAAAATTAGAAATGGTTGTTATTGAAAGCGAACGCGACGGCAAAGAAAGAGGTGATGAGACAGCTACCGCCCTTTCTGTCCCGAGCTTTCTTTTTCGAATAACTCACGAACCCAATAATGTAAAGCTTATTTGGTTATCTAGGTAATACCATGCTTACTAGCACCGCAACAATGGTTTCAGGCGTTCCGAACTTTTTTTAAAGTACTAAAACTAATAAGTCTAAAAAAGATTACGGGTAGGAAATCCATCTTCCAACCTATTTCGTACACGTTAAAATGCGGTCGAAGAAGATAAATTTGTTGGAGACTAACTCAGGATCAATTATCGAAAAGTATTGTGGTACGTATCACGTTTAAAGCCGTCCAGCGGACGCAACCGTGGAGGTAAACGCCTTTTGCAGGAATTCGGCGAATTCTTCGGGGCGGCGGGTTAAGCCGGGAAAAGTTGCCAAGGTCTTGCCATTGCTGCCGTCGAGAATGACGTAGAGCGGAAGAGCGACTGTGCCGAACGTATCCTGCTGGAATTGCTGCTGCTTCTGGTAGACGGCTCCCGACCCGTCGGTGTAAAGGCGGACCGCCACGAACTTCTGGAGTTCCGAACGGACCGCGGGTTTCGGAAAGATGTTGGCTTCCATCCACCGGCAATTGGTGCAGGTGTAGCCGGTGAAGTCGATGAAGATGGGTTTGTTCTGCTGCGCGGCGACGGTGCGCGCGCGATCGAGATCGTTCAGAATCCATTGCGGCGATGATGCAGCGGCAGACGCACCAACAGCGAGGGGCGCTTCGGCTGACGGCGGTGGCAGGAACGGCTCCAGTTCGCCAAGAGGACGACCGAACAAGCCGGGCACCAGCGCAATAGTTCCGGCCAGGAAACAGAGGGCGGCAAACACCCGCCAGGCGCTGACGAATTTTGGGGGAGTGTCGTGCTCGAAGTGGAAATAACCAAATATGTAGAGCACGATCAAGAGGCCCGTCGCGATCCAGACCGCAAGCACGACGTCGCGCGTGAAAATTCCCCAGCCCCAGATAAGATCAGCGTTCGAGATGAATTTCATGGCGGCCGCTATTTCGAGAAAGCCCATGACGACTTTTACTGAGTTCATCCAGCCTCCCGCCTTGGGCAGCTGCGACACCAACTGCGGGGCGAGCGCGAGAACAAAGAAGGGCAGTGCAAAAATGCTGGAATAGGCCAGCATTCCAGCCAACGGCCAGCGCCAATTTCCGCCAGCGGCCGTGACCAGTAAAGTTCCGACGAAAGGCGCCGTGCAGGTGAAGGAAGTCAGCGAGAACGTCAGGCCCATCAGGAGCGCGCCAATCATGCCGCCCGCTTCCTGGCTGTTGGCCAGGTTATTGAGCGAGTTCATGAAGCCGGTGGGCAGCTGGATCAGGTATGCGCCGAAGAGCGAGAAAGCGAAACCGATAAATATGATGGTGATGACTACGTTTACCCACGGATTAGCAGCTAATTGATTAACGCCGCTAGCTCCGAAGATTAACGCCAGGGCCACACCGATGCCGCTGAAGGTAAAGATGATCCCTAAGCCGTAGATGAGCGCTTGGATGATGGCTCCGCGGCGGCTGCCGCTGCCGTGACTGCTGAAATAGCTGACCGTGATGGGCACCATGGGGAAGACGCATGGAGTCAGTAGTGATAGTGCTCCCATGCCCATCGCGAACCAGATGAACGATGAAAGCGGCTGTGATCCGCCGGGAGCCGCCGGAGACGTCCCTGCCGCAGAGGTTTTCGTGGCGGATGCTGCCAGGCTGTTTGCGGCGGCGGCGGAAGGCGCAGCGGACGAAGCTGGTTCTGATGCTGTGGGAACCTTCGCCGCTACAAGCGTGTAGCCCGGAATGGCGACCTGGGCGGTGGTGGGCGGGAGGCACAGCCGGTCGTTACACACCTGGAAACGAACATTGACGTTTGCCGCAGATTCGGAGGAGGCGCTGGTTTGGACCGGGATTTCGAACTTCACCGCACCGGTGTAGGTCTCCGTTTCGATGTTGAAACTCGGGTCGAAAGCTTTTTTGGGAGCCGGCGCATCGATGTTGCCGGCTTGCGTAACAGTACTGCCTTGCGGGAAAGAAATCTTTGTGGGAATCGGACCGCCCGCCGGCTGGCTTAGGGAATACAGGTGCCAGTCTTGCATTAGCGAGACGGAGAGAGTGATCTGCGCTTTAGTTCCTGCTGGCGGTTTGTCGGGTGCTATTTCAGCAGACCAGTGGGCGACTTGGGTTGGTGTTTGAGAGCGCGCTCCGATGGCTGCAAAAGCCGCTAAGAGGAATGATGATAGTGCAATGCGACGGAACATGGATAGAAACGAGATGGACACCTGTCTCTATGATCTTCTATGTTGGGGATGGAATGGGACCTATCTTTAAAGAAGAAATCTAGCTTGTGATGATTCGCGGCAGAACAGCGAATGGCTCGAGGCTGATGCTCGCTTGCGCCGGCAGGCTCTGATTGCGGGTTTAGGACCACGGGCATCCTACATCAGCGGTTCGTCAGGAGGGCTTCCGGAATGGCATGCAGCGAGAGAATTCTGTCGACGCAGCCGAGGCGGATGGCTTCTTTGGGCATGCCGAAAACGACGGATGAGGCTTCGTCCTGGGCGATCGTGCGGGCACCCGCCCGCTTCATTTTGAGCAAGCCCTGTGCGCCGTCATTGCCCATTCCGGTGAGAATGACACCAATCGCAGCCGCAGCGCAGACGTCCGCAACGGAGGAAAACATGACGTCAGCCGAAGGGCGGCTATAACAGACCGCCGGGCCGTCTTTGATCTGAATGCGGAGCCCTTCGCCGGCAGAGCGCCGCAGCAGCATGTGGAAGTTGCCGGGGGCGATGAACGCGCATCCGGGACGAACTTCGTCACCGTCGGCGGCCTCCCGGACTTCAAATGAACAGACCTGCTGGAGGCGGCTGGCGAAAGTGCGCGAGAAGACGGGCAGGATGTGTTGAGTAATCACGATAGGCGGAGTGTTGGCCGGGAGGCGCGTCAGGATCTCGCGAATGGCTTCGGTGCCGCCAGTGGAGGCGCCGATCGCAATTATCGTGCCAGGACTCCAAGAGCCGCCAGTTGGCTGCTTAACCTGAGCATCGGCGGGTGAATGCGCTTTGAGCTTGGCCGCGGCTGCGGCGCGTATTTTCTGCGGGAGATCCCGCTGCAGCTCTCCCACAGAGTAGGGCCCGCCTGGTTTCGCGATCACTTCCACGGCTCCCAGCCGGAGGGCGTCCAGACTCTGCTGCGCCGAAGACTGGCATAACGAACTAATCATCACCGCAGGCAGGGGATGATACTTCATCATCTGTTTCAGAAAGGTGAGGCCGTCCATGCGCGGCATCTCGATGTCCAGAGTGACCACATCGGGTTTCAGTTGGAGTATCTTCTCCCGCGCGATGAAAGGGTCAGGAGCCGTTCCGACCACTTCCAGATCCGATGCCGCCGAAATTGCTTCGGTAAGCAGCTTGCGGACAATGGCGGAGTCGTCCACCACCAGCACCCTGATCTTCTTCATCAGCGGATCAACTTTCCGGGACGGCGGTAGATCGCGGGAGCAACGGATTCCAGATCGTGCGGGATGCCGCCCAGGCTCTCCGAGTAGCCGATAAACAAGTAGCCGCCCGGCTCTAAACAGCGTGTGAGAGATTGCACCAGCCGCGCCTGGGTGGGCGCGTCGAAGTAAATCATCACGTTCCTGCAGAAAATCAGCGGAAACTGGCCGGGCGGGCTAAACTCGTTGACCAGGTTGAAGCGCCGGAACTCCACCTGTTCGCGGATGGCTCGCTTCACCATGAACCAGCCGCTCCATCGGCCTGCGCCCTTCTGGAAGTAGCGCCTCAGATAATCGCCTGCCAGGTTCGAGACGCGGTCGCCCTCGAAGAGGCCTCGCCTCGCCCGGGCCAGTACGCGAGTCGAGACATCGGTGGCCAGGATGCTGCATTGCCTTAGCGCCGGTTCGCCCATCCGATCGAGCAGGCTGAACGCAATGGAGTAGGGCTCTTCCCCGGTAGCGCAGGCGGCGCTCCAAATGGAAATGCGGCGGCGGTTTTGGATTTCCGGCAGAATATTGGAAGTGAAATAGTCGAAGTGGCCGGCTTCGCGGAAGAAGCCGGTGTGGTGGGTGGTTAGAGTGTCGATCAACTCCTCGAGCGCCTCGCCGGTGGAGTCTTGTTCGACAAAGCGGTAGTAGTCCTGGAACGAATCAATGCCGGCGGCGCGCATTACTTTCAGCAAACGTGCAGCCACCAAGTCTTCCTTCCCCTCCTGCAGCTTGATGCCGCAGACGCGATATGCCAGCTGGCAGAACTTACGAAAATCAGCCGCGCTCAACCTGGGGCCAACTGAGGAATTCTGCAGGCCGCTGGTCAATGCCGGCCCCGGCAGACAGCCGCCATATCGAGAATCAACCCCACGCGGCCGTCGGCCAGGATCGTGCAGCCGGATATAAGGTGGACATCCCTCAGACCCTCACTCAGGCTTTTGATGGCTACATCCTGGCTGCCAACCAGTTCGTCGATCCAGACGGCGAACGATTTGCCTTCGCATTCCGTGATGACCAGCAGAGCGTTAGCCGATTCGCGGAGTTCCGCAGGAACCCCCAGTTTGGAAGCGAGGCGAATGACCGGAAGTAAGTTGCCTCGGACGAGAGCCATTTCATGACGTCCGCTTACCTTAGAAAGCATTCCCGGAGTTATGCGGACGATTTCCCTGACATCGAACATGGGGATCACAAACTGCTGATTGCCGGCGCCCACTATCAGGCCTTCAATGATCGCCAGGGTCAGCGGCATCCGCAGATAGAAGTTGCTGCCGCGGCCGGGCTGCGATTCAATGTCGATGCGGCCGCGCAGTTTGGCTAGATTCTTGCGGACAATGTCCATGCCCACCCCGCGGCCCGAGAGATCGGTAATCGCGCTGGCAGTGGAAAAACCCGGTTCGAAAATCAGTGCGAAAACTTCGCTGTCGCTAAGCTCGGCGTCTTGCGGCGTCAACCCATTCTCGATGGCCTTGGCTAGAATTCTGTCCCGATCGAGACCTTTCCCGTCATCAGAGATCTCGATGACAATCTCAGCGCCCTTCTGGTAAGCAGATAGACGCACACAGGCGGTGGGATCTTTTCCGGCGCGGGCCCGGTCGTCCGGCATTTCGATGCCGTGGTCGAGAGCGTTGCGGACCATGTGCAGCAGCGGGTCTGACAGATGTTCCGCGATGGTCTTGTCGACTTCGATGTTCTCGCCTTTCGATTCGTAGCGGGCCTGCTTGCCGAGCTTGCGGGAGAGATCGCGCACGACGCGGGCCGAGCGCCCAAAGAGCTGCCCCACCGGAACCATGCGCATCGACATGGCGCTGTGCTGCACGTCGGCGGTAATGCGGGCCAGCCTGGCACAGAGTACGCTCACTGACTGGTCATGGCTGGCGGCTGCTTCCAGCCGCTGACGCATGGCCGATTGGGCCACCAACAGTTCGCCCACCGCATCCATCAGCCGTTCCAGCTTCTGCGTGTCGACGCGAACGCTGAAAGGCCTGTTCTCTTCGGCGTTGCCCTCTGCTTTAGTCGGCGCGGGCGAATCCAGATTCTTCTCTTCCGTGGTCTTGGAATCGGCTAAGTTGGGATCGGTATTCCCGCTTGCCGCTTGCCGGATGCGCTGAACCAGTGGTTGGCGGTTGGCAAGTTGTGGCCCGGCCCGGCCGGCCGTGTTTGCTTCAATGGCCTTGATAGCACCCTTCAGATAATCGGCTGCCTCGAGCACGACATCTACGAGTATGGGCGTGGCCGCGATCCTGCGATTGCGGGCAAGTTCCAGCAAGGTTTCCACTTCGTGAGCGACTTCGAGAATCAGCGGGAAGTCCAGGAACCCGGCCAGTCCCTTAATCGTGTGAAAGCCTCGAAAGACGGCGTGGATCGCTTCTTCGGATTGCCGGTCATGTTCAAGGACCAGCAGTTGGGCCTCTATGGATCCCAGATGTTCCCGCGACTCGGCAACAAAGTCGGCGACCAATTCGGGATCGGCCGACAGCCGGGGAGCAGGCTCTGAAGCGACCTCCGGCATATTCGTTTCGGCCGCGCGGTTCTCTTGCTCTAGGACCTGGAGCAGACGGGACAATCCTTCGCGAAAGCAAGCTTGCAGGCCGGCTTCTTCTTCATCGCCGGCCGGCTTGCACCGCCGGGCTAATAGGACAGCTTCGGTGGCAGTTTCAAAGAAGCCGGTGGAGCTTGCCGATTCGCTCAACTGCTTTAAGGCAGCGGGAGTGCTTTCGTCGATGCCGTAAAGGACCACGCGTGTGGCCAACTCGTCGATGGACGTCCGCAACGCATCGGGAGTGACGGGGGTCGAGGGTGTGGTTGATTCCGCTGCCATGGACAGTTACTGCCAACCGGGCAGGGAAGCCTGGCTCGCCGTGACCTTGTCGATGTCGAGCAGCATCTTTACTTGTCCCTTCACTTTCGCCATGCCGGCAAGATAGGTGACATCGGAGCGTTCCCCGAAGTCCGGAGCATCTTCTATTTCGGCGGCGGAGATGTTCAGTACTTCCGTCACGCCGTCCACTACTATGCCGGTCAGCAGCAAGCCGGTCTGGCCCTGCGTTCCGGTGATAACGATGCAGGTGCGATCGCTGTAATCTGCCTGGGGTATGCCGAACCGAATGCGCAGATCGATGACCGGCACCACTTTGCTCCGCAGATTGATGACGCCTTTAATCCATGCGGGCGTCCGCGGAACGAAAGTGATTTCTTGAATCCCGATAATCTCCCTAACTGCGAGAATGGGAAGGCCGAACTCTTCGCCCGCCAGCCGGAAGACTAGATATTTCCCAGCCATGTCAACTAGAAATCGGAGAACGATTCTTCCAGGGGAAATTCGTCGCGAACGTCCGCGAGAGGCTTTCCGCCATGGGGCGAAGGGCGCACTCCTGCGGGCGGTTTTGCCGCTTTATAAGTCGCCTTGCTGAGTGACGACATGCTGGATGCGAAGCGCTTCTCTGGTCCATTCCACCCAGACACCGTTGGGAACGCGGAGCCTGCGGCGGGCCGGTCCTCTTGCCGGCCGTTGCTTTCTTTCTGTGCGCTGCCTTCGCTTACTCCCGTGAACATGAACTGCAGCCGCTCGATAGCGCCGCGCAGATCTTCGGCTTGCGTATACAATTCATTTGCCGAGGAAGCGGTTTGTTCGGCATTGGCGCCGGTGCTATGCGTTGCCTGATCCATTTGCGATAAGGCCCGGGCAATCTGCTCGACGCCGCGGGTCTGCTCCACGCTGCCTAAAGTTACTTCATCTATCAGAATCTTGATCTGGTTTGCCTGCTCGCTTAGGCCGCGGACAGAGTGGCTGGTCTCGCCTACTTTAGATTTGCCTTCCTGCGATCGCGCGATGGAATCCTCGATGAGCGTGGCGGTGTCCCTGGCAGCCTGTGCGCAGCGCTGCGCGAGATTACGAACCTCGTCCGCGACAACCGCAAACCCCATTCCTGCTTCGCCTGCCCGCGCGGCTTCGACGGCGGCATTCAAAGCCAGGATGTTGGTCTGAAACGCAATCTCGTCGATTACCTTGATAATGCGCGAAATCTTACCGCTCGATTCCGAGATCCCATTCATGGCGAGCAGCATTTCGTCCAGCAGATGATTGCTCCGGACAAAGCCGTGAACCGATTCATCCACCAATTGCGCCGCCGATTTGGAGTTCTCGCTGTTGCGGCGCGTCATGGCTCCAATTTCTTCGGTAGAGGCGGAGGTCTCTTCGATGCAAGCCGCTTGCTCGCAGGAGGCCTCCGCCAGCTTCTGGCTAGCTGCGGAGATCTGCGAGGATGCGGTATTCACTTCGCGTGCGGATCGCCCTAGTTCCCTGACAGCGCGGGCCATCTTGGCATTCAGGCCGCGAATGGCGATGAACAGAATAATGCCCGAGACTACGGTAATCATCAGGATGATGGCAATTAACCAGCGGCTGGTTGCAGCGCTCGAGAATGCGTTCTTGCTGGCTCCGGCAAGCTGCAAGCTTTGAGACCGCGTCAGCTCGGCGGCATGCCGGCGCGTACGGTTTATCACAGGAAATATCCTCGCGGTGAAAAGCGAATCCACCGCGGCGGAGTTCGAATTCAGCGCGGCGGAGACCAAATCTCTGTGGTTGGAAGCCAGTTGCTCTGAGACTGTACGAATGTCTGTAAGGGCTTCCGGTTCGCGATCCAGCAAGGGCGTCAATCGATCGGTGGCGTGCTTCAGCCTCGAGAACGCTGACTGAAAGAGTTCGTCCGCCTGATGCACGCGCGCGCTATCGCGGATTGCTGACCCTGCCAGAACTGCATGCTCTTCGCTCGACAGTTCTGAAATGGCGGCCTCGATCTCACTGCTAAGCAGCACCTGCTGCGCTGCCGCCCCGACGACTTGAGAGACTTTGGTTTCTCTGCTCGACATTCCGATCCAGGCCGAGATGCCCATCAAAACGGTTGTGAGTACTGCAATCGACGAACCGATGTAGAGCTTTTTGCTGATCGTCATCTGGCTAAATGGCATCTGAAAGAGGCGGATCTCACCTGAAAACAAGGTGGAGAAACAATCCGCACCGTCTCCGGGATTCTTGAAAATTCCTGCGTTTGAGCGGTTTCCCAGATCGAGGCCTACACTGAAGAGGTGGCGCGAGGCTGGGAAAGTAAATCGGTCGAATCGCAGATGGATCAAGCGGCAGAGCAAAGGTTCGTTCGTGAACCGGTTTTAAATAGCGAGGCGCTCAGGATACAGGCGGCGCGCGAAAGCATCGAGCTTTCCCGTGAGCGAATTCTTCGTGAATTGCAGGCAGCCATCCATCCGAGGCGTCAGGAACAGCTAGGCGCGGCGCTGGCATTTCTCGATGAGCAGCTGCGGAATCTGGCTTAGGAAACGGCAGGTCGACCTTGGACGGAGAGACGATACTGTATTTGATTCTGGTCGGCGGCGGCCTTCTGGTGGTAATTGCAATTATGATCTTCGTGATGAATCCGCCGGAAGCATGGGTCAAGAAGGTGTTCAACAATAAGAGAACTGGCGCTCCTGTGGACGTTTCCTTGAAGAACCGCCGGAAATGAACCAGCCGGATCCCGGGACCGGACAAGTCAATCGGCCGCGAATTCTAGCGTTCGCTGGCAGTAACCGTGCCGATTCCGTCAATCGCCGGCTGGCAGAAGCGGCTGCGGCGGCTTTACGAGATGCCGGTTTGGAGGTCAGCTTTAAAGATCTTCGAAATTATCCTATGCCGCTGTACGACGGCGACGAAGAAGCCGGGGGTGGGACGCCGGCTGCGGTGTTGGAGTTCCAACAGCAAGTTCGCGAGCATGCCGCCTTGGTGATCGCGTCTCCCGAATACAACGGTTCATTTTCCGCGCTCATCAAGAACACTTTGGATTGGATTTCGCGCCCGGCTGCCGGCGATCCTCCGCTGGCCGCGTTTCAAGGAAAAAAGGCCGCTATCCTCAGCGCTGCGCCGGGCCGCGGAGGCGGTCAACGCGGGTTGAAACACCTGCGCGAACTGCTGGAGATGATTGGTGTGCAGGTGGTTCGGTCGCAGGTGAGCGTGCCGATGGCGAACGAGGCTTTCGGGCCCGATGGCAGACTCGTGCGTCCTGGCGATCTCGCTGCGATGGAAAGCTTAGTTTCTGACCTGCGGACTGCTTTCCATTGATTCTTGTCAAACTATTCAAATGAGACTCTTACGCAGTTGGCCCTCCCGCTTTAGACAGATAACCTTGTGCTCGATCGCCGCGGCATGCATGGCCCAAACCATGTCTAGCCCTCCCGGCAAGGCCGAAGTGGAACTGGGCGGCAAATCCGTCACCATTACTTATGGCCGCCCGTCCATGAGAGGGCGAAAGATTATGGGTTCCCTGGTCCCCTATGGAGAAGTCTGGCGCACAGGCGCTAACTCCGCCACCCAGATCGCCACGCCGGTCGATCTGACGATTGGAGACTTGCGCGTCCCAGCTGGTAAATACTCGCTGTACACAATTCCCGGCAAGGACAGCTGGAAGCTCGTTGTCAACAAGCAGACCGGACAATGGGGAACCGAGTACGACGCCGGCCAGGATCTGGGGCGGCCCGCGATGACGGTGTCGAAAACCTCGAGCCCGGTGGAGCAATTCACCATCGCCTGGGAGAAGAAAAGTCCCACGAAAGCCAGCCTGGTGCTGGAATGGGAAACGACCAAGGCTTCCGTTCCGGTAGAAGCGGCCGCCAAGTAGTGCGGCCGGGCAGGTCTGCGCGGCCAGTACTAGCACTGCACCTAAAACTCTGAAACTGCGTCACTTAGTCCTAAGTGAATGAAAACAAACGGCTAGCTAGGGCTAAACGGTGCTATCCTCCAGAGATGAGCTCGCGGCGCTCACGACCGGTGTCCAACGCGGATCCAGTCCAATGCAACGCGATATTCATCGCGGATTATCGATTATGCAACCTGAACGGCACACGCCTCCCATAAGCTGGAGCGGTCTCTCCGGAAAAATTCTATCCGGTGGCTATGAGCTGAAGGAACTTTTATCGGCCGACCGAGAGTCCGCCCAGTTCCGGGCGCGCGTTTTGGGCGACCGTACTTTAGATGCCATCGCTCGATTTATCCATGTCAGTCCCGAAGAGATTGAGCGGCAAGTCGTCGTCTGGGAATTGATGCGCGAACTGCGCCATCCCAACTTGACCCGGCCTCTAGGGGCTGGCAGTTGGGAGCGTGATGGCAACCAGTTCGGTTACATCGTTCAGCGGCGTGCCGACGAATCGCTCCAGCGTGTTGTGGACGACCGCGCTCTTACAGCGCCGGAGACCACTGACGTTTTGCTGAACATTACCAAGGCGCTGGAAACACTTCATCTGCATGGAGTGGTGCATGGATGCGTGTCGCCCGAACAAATCGTAGCAGTGGGCAACGCCATTCAGTTATCTGTAACCGGGGTGCGGCAAGCTGGGAAGGCACCTGAAATAGCGCTGGCGAAGCCAAAATATCTGGCTCCTGAAAGCAAAGGCGTCGATGGCGAAGCCAGCGAGAACATTACCCCGGAGGCCGATATCTGGTGTCTGGGCGCAACCATTTTCGAGTCGCTTACCCGCAAGGAATGGAGCGAGGAGTCGCGCGAGGAGACCGGCGCGCTTCCCGAGCCGTTCGCCACCATCGCGCTCCGGTGCCTGGAGACAGAACCGGAGAAACGCTGCCGTCTTTCTGAAGCGATCGCTTTATTAAAAGGTGATATCAAACCAGCTCCCCGCGCCAAGGCCGCGGCTGCTGCAGTAGGTTCGTCTTCGCTTCCGGCAGGCGCTAAAATGTCTGCCACAGGTAGCGCTGCCGTGGTCTCGGCCACGCCGTTGACTGTTCCGGTGGCCGCGCTTGCCGCGGAAGGGGTTTCGTCGGCGATTGAACAAGGCGCCGGAGCAGGGGCCGACACAGCTGTGAAGACGCCGGAGCAGAGTGAGACCGTTCCGGTCACGGCGAATCTGGCGGCTTCTCCCGCTCCAGCTACACCCAAATCCCAACCAGATTCTAAAACTGCGGCCGCTGTAACTTTGCCGCCTCCAACCCCGGGTTCCCAACGTGGATCTCCGTCCATCGCTGATCCGCGCCAATCTGCTCGCGGAACGGCCGCATTCTCTGCGCCAGGTAATGCCGGAGCCCAGCCGCAGAATTCTCGTTCTCAAGCCTCGGCCGGAAATGGACGGCCAGCGGCTGCAGCAGGGCGGAGACCAGGTGCGGGCAAGGCGGCCAATCGTATCTCTTCCGTGCCCCCGAAGCAGCGTGTCGCACCGGCCAAGACTGTGGCGCCAGCCATTAGTAAGCGCTGGATTCTGGCGGGCATCGCCTTTCTTTTCGTAGTCGTTTTGGTATGGGCTCTCCGGCCTAGTACCCAGAAGCCCGTCGCCGTAGTGCAGCCCACTAAAACGGTCGCCGCGTCCAAGCCTTTTGCGAACACTCCCCAGGCGGCTCAGAAGAATACCGATGTCGCTAAGCTGCCATCAAGCGAGACCAAAGTTTTGCAGCCCGATGGTACTGCCGCACAGCCCGATAACACTTACCCTGAGATGCCCGCCGCCAAGCGGACACTCCCTCAGTCGTCAGCGCCCCAATCGTCTCCTCAGGGTTCAATTGCGGGTGAGACTGCAATCCCTGCTCCGGGAACGTCAACCCAAGCCGATATCTGGCACGTCATTCTCTATACCTATAGCCGTTCGGCGGATGCCGAGAGAATGGCGGACACTATCAATAAACGTCATCCGGATCTTCACGCCGAGGTCTTCTCACCGAAAATGGACCAGGGACCCTATCTCGTGACCGCCGGCGGTGCTCTGCCCAAAGAGGAAGCGGCCCAGATGCGCCGCAAAGCTGTCGGCGAGGGAATGCCCCGCGATACGTATACGCAGAGATTTAGGAGATAAACCGGAACTTCAAGCTGCTAAGAGATGGCAACAGAAAGCATTCCATCAACTACTGAGAAATCTGTCGATACCAGCCGCTTTGAACGTGTGAACGGCCAGCTGCTGGAACGTCCTCTGCCCACTCGATCTCACGCGCATCTACAGCGTCATTTTGCCAATGTTCTCGACAAGTACCTGGAAGGATCGGGCTTTGAAGTGGAAGCCGAACTTTCCATCGATCGCTGGGACGAAATGAAAGGCGACTGGCTTACGCCCGATGTCATAGTATCTGCTGCTGGCGGATTCCGTGAAGCTCGAGGAGGGCATGCGCGTCCGCCCGCTTTATTGGCCATCGAGATTCTATCTTCGGGACAGAATTTTTCGAACATGCGCCACAAAGCCTCGATTTTGATTGAGTGGGGAGTCGAACAAAATATGGCTGGCCGATCCGGAATCACGTTCAATAGCCGTGTTTGAAAAAGGGCAAGACACCACGAAATCCGAGGTATTTTACGACGGTGACATGCTGTTGCCTTCGGTAGGGATTCATCTTCCTCTCGGTTCAATCTTTTCCTGAAAGAGCCTCACCACCTAGCCTTACTCTTGCCGCATAAGTTTAGACGGATCGACGGCAAGCGCTCGACGGGCGGGAATGGCGGATGCTGCTAACCCCAGCAGGGCCATCGTCAGCACCGCGCCGCCTAACACCACGGGATCCAGCGGATTTGCCTGATACACAATCTGCCCTAGCAGGCGGCTCGCGAAAATTCCTGCCAGCAGACCCACTAGCGATCCAACGCTGAGCAGCACCAATGGCCGTCCCACTGCCGCGCTCATCACGTGCGTCTTGCGCGCGCCCAATGCCAAGCGGATGCCCAATTCCTTCATCCGCCGGCTTACGGTGTAGGCCGCCATGCCGGAGATTCCGGTCACTGCCAACATCGCCGCCAGCAGCCCCATGACGCCCAATGCCACTGTCGCCGCTCGTGCCGGGAACAACTGACCATCCAGCGTATCGGACCAGCTCTGCGCCGTAATTAATGCATTCGGCTCAATGCTGCTCAGCGTGCGTCTGAGCGCCGCTGCCATCTGGTCCGGAGCCAGCCGCGACCGCACTACGAAAACGGCCTCGTTCTGCTCGCTTTGCGAAAACGGCACATACACGGTAGCGTGCGGAGACTCTATTATGTCGTGATACTTGCCGTTTTCCGATACGCCTACTACTTCCGTCAGCTTGCCCCAGAGAATGAACCGCTGTCCGATCGCCGGCGCTCGGCCCCACATTTGGCGGGCAAGAATCTTATTGACGATTGCCACAGAGGGTGTATCTGCGGTGTCATGCCACGATATATCCCGTCCGCCGGCGAGCTGAGTGCCGGCAGCCTCCAAGTATCCCGGTGACATCGAAAAAACATACGGCGTCATTACGGAGTTCTGCACCTTAAACTCTGTTGTGCCCGGCCGGAAGACTGGAATGCCGTGGAGACCCCCGGTCATTGGCGTGCGGTTCACCGTGCCGGCGGCAGTAACGCCGGGGATGGTGAGCGCCAATTCGATAATTTCCTTCCGTCTGTCGCGTACCGGGCCGCCCGCCTCGCTCGAGCTCAAATCGACCAGCATCGCGCCTTGCGGCTCGAAACCCAGCGGAACTCGCAACATGCGTGCCATGCCGCTGGCGGCGACCAACGAGGCCGTTACCAGCAGCGTGCAGATGGCAATTTGCAAGCCCAACAACAGGTCACGCAGAGCAAACCGGCGGAGATGCATTGCATCCGCTTGCCCGTCCTTCATCATTTGCAACGGGCTGCTTCGCCACGCCTGCCGCGCCGGAATCATCCCAAACAGCAGCGCGCTTCCCAGAGTGAATGCTAGACCTGCGAAGCATACACGTGCACTCACGCTTACCTCCACATGGCCATAGGGTGAATTCCACCGGTTCAGCGCAACCAGCAACAGGCCCGCAGTCACCAGCCCCGCTGCCCCGCCCATCAGCGATACCAGCAGCGCCTCGGTCAGCAGTTGCCTTGCCAGCCGCCAACGGCTTGATCCTAGCGCCGCACGGAGAGCCAGCTCCCGGCTGCGATCCGCCACGCGCGCCCCAAACAGACTTGCCAGATTCGCGCATGCCGCCGCCAGCACCAGCAGCGCCAGCACCGTCACGCTGTAGAGAAATCCGCCAATGACGTCACCTTCGTCACCAAATAGTCCTGGGTGGATCAGCCTCAGCGCTCCTCCGTCGTCGGTCTGCGGATACTCCTTCGCCAGCTCAGCCGAAATCGCATTCAGATTTTCCGTCGCCTGCTGCGGCGTCACGCCCGGCTTCAGCCGGCCAATTACCGTAACCGCTACCGACGCCCGCCGATGCAAGTAGTCAGACCCTGGTGCCTGCTCCTTGTTTACGATGGGAATCCAGTAGTCGGGCCACACAAAGCGCTCCGTGCCGTGGAACCGCGCCGGCGCCACGCCGACTACCGTAAACGGATGCTTGTTCATCGCCACGGTTGTCCCGACTACGCTCCTATCGGCTTGAAACGCGCTGCGCCACAAATTATCGCTCAACACCACGTATGGCGCTGAACCGGGACCGTGCTCGTCGGCCGCGTGAAAGAATCGCCCTATCTGCGGCTGCACTCCCAACAGATCGAAGTAATTGCCGGTCACCTCATTGCCTTGGGCACGCCTCACCGCATTGCCCCAGCGCAGCGATGCAACAGAATATCCATCAATTCCGGCCATCCCGCTGAAGGTGGTATTTCGTTCCCGGAAATCCTCAAACGCGGGATAGGAGGTCGTTATCAGCCGGAAGCTCATCCACGGCTTATGGCGAATCTGATAGAGGCTTTGCGGGTCACTCACCTCCAGCGGCTTTAGCAGGACCGCATTCAGCACTCCGAAAACGACCACGTTCGCCCCGATCCCCAGCATCAGAGTGAGTACCGCTACGATTGTGAATCCGGGAGACCTCCAAAGCATACGCAGCGCGTAGCGAAAATCCAGCAATAGGTTTTCCATGAGTGTGAGGCCCTCCCCGGCGCAGATCTTCTCTTTTTTGCGTCGATCGCTGCGAATTTAAACTCTTCTCTTAGCCTTTGGCCGCCGCGTCTTCTGATTGCGAAACTTATAGCGCTTTCGCGGCTGCATTCCGCGTGGTCTTCTTTTGCAAAACTAACAAGAGAATGCCACAGCTCCGTTGGGAAAGCAAAAGGTGACAGCCGTCTCAGATAGGGGTGATGCCGGTATCGTCCGGACGCTTGCGAGGACTAACACCGCTGACGCGCATTCACAAAGCGATCTACTATTTGAACGATCATACAAGGGTGAGTTCCGTCTCCGGTTTGCCTGTCACTGGTCTCTCACTCCGAAGCAGGAGCCCTTTTTGGCCGGCAATATGCACTGCGGTGTCTTTGCGGTCGAGCATCAATTTAAGGATCTCGATAAACAACCAGCCGGTTTCTCATTGCGGACGACGTACGGAATTCGCAACCGGCATCGATTCTGCCGAAAGACGCAGCGTCTTGATGAGGGCAGTTAACGAAGCAGGCTGATGGCGGCGGCTTGGGTAGTACAGATAGAAGCCAGGGAAGAGAGGACACCAGTCCGCAAGGACTTGAATTAACCGACGATTGGCGATTGGTTGCGCGACCGCATCTTCCAATGCCATACCGAGACCGGCACCGTTCAAAGCTGCTTGGATAATTAAACTCGAATCATCCAACACGACTGGCCCTTGCGCGCTGACCGTCATGGTCTTACGCCCTTTTTCGAACTCCCACCGGTAGGCGTCGCCTTTGAGGCGAAATCCAATGCATTGATGGTCGTTCAGATCACGCGGCGTTCGGGAGCTTTGTGCGATTTGAAGTACTCGGGCGAACCCACGACCGCGAGGCGCAAGTCGCGGCTGACCCGGACGGCAATCATGTCACGCTGAATGTACTCTCCGATTTGAATTCCCGCATCAAATCCGCCGGCAATGAGATCGACAGGGTCATTCGAGGTGAAAGCATCAAGAACGATATCAGGGTATGCGTCGGCGAAGGCTGCCAGCTTAGGTAGCAGCACCATGCAGGCGGCAGCCCTCGACGTAATGAGCCGTACGCGGCCCGCGGGGCGTTCCCGAAGCTTTCTTGCCTCTACAAGCGATTTCTCAATGAGTTCGAGAGCAGGCGCTACATCTCTCAGGAGCGCGCTACCCGCTGCTGTTGGGGCAACGCTCCGGGTTGTGCGAGCCAACAATTGCAAGCCCAATTGTTTTTCCAGTCCTCTCACCGTGTGACTCAGGGCCGACTGGGTGACTCCGAGCCGTACAGCAGCACGAGTAAAGCTCCGTTCCTCAGCTACGGCGGCGAACGCGGCGAGCTTGCCCAGTTGGTCTTTGATCATTCATGAAGTTTACTCATAGCTGTTAGGAGTCTAAATAGTCTTGTCTAGTGCGCTCGAAGTGCCTAAGCTTAAACCAGATCGACCTTGACGATGCCGCTATTAGCGCAAAATGATCGCCATCAACAAAGCGGCAGGCAGCAAGAATCACTCTATCTAGGAGAAGACATGGAAAAGCGCGTATTGGGTAAGAACGGCCTCGAGGTTTCGGCAATCGGCTTCGGCTGCATGGGATTGAGCTTCGGCTATGGACCAGCGACCGGTAGAAACGAGGCAATCAGTTTGATCCGCGCCGCTGTCGAGCGGGGCGTCACATTCTTCGATACCGCGGAGGTATACGGGCCTTTCGTGAACGAAGAGCTTGTGGGCGAGGCCTTGGCTCCGTTCCGTGGCAAAGTCGCCATCGCCACCAAGTTCGGATGGGAAGCCAACCTCAACGATGGCGGCAAGTGGTCTGCTCTCAACAGCCATCCGGAGCATATCAAACAGGTTGTCGAAGGTTCGCTAAACGGCTGCAAGTAGATGCGATCGATCTGTACTATCAGCATCGCGTGGATGAGAACGTACCCATCGAGGATGTTGCCGGCGAAATGAAACAACTAATTCAGGCAGGCAAAGTGAAGCACTTCGGCTTGTCTAAGGCGGCCGCTCAAACGATCCGCCGCGCACACGCGGTTCAGCCCGTCGCCGCCCTCCAAAGCGAGTATTCGCTTTGGTGGCGAGAGCCGGAACAGGAAATCATGCCGGCGCTCGAGGAACTCGGGATCGCCTTTGTCCCGTTCAGCCCGCTTGGCAAGGGATTTCTCACCGGCGCCATCAACGAGAACACAACCTTCGCCAGCAGCGACTTCCGTAACGCTGTACCGCGATTCAATCCTGAGGCCCGCAAAGCCAATCAGCAATTGGTGGATGTGCTCGGGCAGGTTGCAGAGCAGAAGAAGGCTACACGGGCGCAGATTGCTCTCGCATGGTTACTGGCTCAGAAGCCTTGGATTATTCCGATCCCAGGAACCACCAAACTCCATCGCTTAGAGGAGAATCTGGGAGCCGCGAACTTGAAACTCACTTCAGAGGACTTGCAGCAGATTCAGGATGCACTGTCAGAAATTCAGGTTCAGGGCGCTAGATACCCGGAACATCTGCAGAAGCTGGTCGGTCGCTGAATAGCGTTATCAGAAGCCCCGGCCAGTAAAACGGCTCCATTCCCAAACTGTACTTTCCTTTTGGGCGGCCGATCGATTGCTTATATGGCTGAAGGTTGAAATCGCTGTCTTGCGGCCCCTGCTTACTGTTCGCGGCCATAAGTTAATTAGAGTCACGCGAATTGCGGAAGCATCACAGTCACCGTAGTTTTATTCTTCCCAGGCTGATGAATAGTCGATTCTGCGCTTAATCGCTCGGAATCGAGAACTGGTCGCCCGTGTCAGCGACCCACTGCTTTAATCGGCCGATTAATCTTTTTCGCTCTGGGCGGAAACGGTTGTTGAAGGCCAGATTAGACTCTTCGTAGGGGTCGTCGTTCAGATTGAACATCAGCCACGACCGATTTTCGAAACAGACATATTTCCAACCTTCCTTCGTAACTAGTCCGCGATACGGAGTGTTGATGCTATTCGGGTGGCCGGTAGGAACGACGTTCTGCAAGTAAGCTGAATCGGGATCGGGGCTCGACTGTTTTTTAGGTATGCGGTAGTGCGAGAGATCGGTTCCCACCATCCAGTCGGCCTTCTCTATATGGCAGAGGCCCAGCGTGGTCGGGGCTATGTCAACGTGATTCATTAGGACGGGCGGGCTTCCGGTCCTCCAGCCTATACCGCTTGGTTGGGGTTGTCCGCCGGAGAGGATCATGGGAGGCCGGATGGATTCTTCATAGGGATTGGTCTTCAGGTACATGCCATGGGAACCGTGCATGTCGCCGTGATCGGCAAAGAAAAAGACGTGCGTGTTCTCCAGCTGGCCGGCCTGCGCTAGAGCCTCGACGACTCGGCCGTAGTTCCAGTCCAGATTTTCGATCATGGCGTAGTAACCGGCCAGCTCGACCGCGGCCCTCTCCCGGACTTCTTTGGAGTGCGCGACGTTTGGCCGGAATTGGATGTCTTGCGGATTGTAGTTGGCCATGAATCGCGCCGGAGCCACGTACGGATTGTGCGGAGGTTGAACGCTGAGCACAGCGAAAAACGGCTGCAGTTTGCCATCCTGAGCCGCGCCGGCTTTCTGCTTTACATAGTTGATCAGAAGGTTGGTTAGCTCATCCGTCTCATAGCCAGGCAGCCGGTAGTGAAAAGCGTCTTTGTCTCGTCCGCCATGCACCCAGCAGTCCCACTGGCTGTTGTTGTTCTCATATCCGATCCAGTTTTTGAAACCCCCGCGGCGGTTTGGATCGGTGATGAAGAAAGCCGCGCGGCCGTTCCGCTCGTGCCAACCGCCCAGATGCCATTTGCCGAAGTAGGCGGTGTCGTATCCGTTGCCATTGAAGACATCGGCGACGGTTTTCTGCCCGGCCGGAAATGGGTATTCATGCCCAGGGACACAATTATGCGGATAGAGGCTGGTTAACATCGAGCCGCGGAACGGGCAGCACAGCGGAAACCCGGAGAGATTTCCTTTGAAGTTGACCCCGTTGACTTGCGCGCGGTCGAGATTAGGCGTGCGCGAGTTCGGGTCGCCATTGAACGCGAGTGCCTGGGCGCGCAGTTGATCTCCCAGAATCCAGATCACGTTCGGACGCTCCGGAATGGGAGGTTCGGGGATGTGATGCCCGGCCGGTGCTGACTCCTGATTTCCCCGGGACGAAAGAGCGCCCAGCGCGGCAAGAGAAGAGGAGGTAAGAAAGGTTCTTCGATGCATGAGGCAAATCGCTCGAGTTCTATTTAGAAGATTAGTTTTAGCGCTAGCTGCACCACTCGCGGCTGATTGGCCTGCGAGCTGATAACGCCGAAGGTAGAGGCCCCATAGCTTGCATTAGGCGGTGCGAAGACCGGGGTGTTCGTCAGATTGAATGCTTCGGCCCGAAACTGCAGATGTAATTGCTCGGTGATGTTGGTGTTCTTCATAACTGTAAGGTCAATGCTGCGAGTCTTGTCGCTGCGAACGCTATTGAACGTCCGCGGCGCATTGCCGAAAGTGTAAGCTGCTGGAGTACTGAATACGGCAGGGTCGATCCATCGATTCAAGGAGCGTGAATTCCCGCTTGGATCTTGACCGTTCCAGTTGGGCCGTTGTCCGCCGCCTTGCGCGAAAGTTCCGTTAACGGCCGAGGTGACACCCAGCGGACTGCCGCTATAGAACGATCCGATAGCGCCCAGTTGCCAGCCCCCGAGCAAGTGTCCGGTGACCCCATTCTGGCGGCTATAAAAGGGCAGGTTGTATACCGCGCTGATGATCAGGCGATGCGTCTGGTCGAGCGTGGAAGGGCTTTTCTCCGCGCCCAGATTGTTCCAGTTCTGAATGCCGCCTGCGCCGAGGGCTTCTCCAGAGAAATTTCCCGACCCTATATCCTTCAATTTCGAGTAAGTGTAGGATCCGAGCAGCGTGAGATCCTTGTTGTACCGTTTTTCGAGCTTAACCTGCAGCGCGTTGTAAGCGGACCAGGCCAGGTTTGAAACGGTAGACGTCACGTCGGTGTATTGAGGGTAGGGCCTTAAAAGCTGAGCGCGAGAGACGGTGGCATTCGCCAGCGCTCCGTTTGAAATCTGGCCAAAGAATGGATTGGGAACCAGTGTCCGAAGATTGCTACCCAGCGCCAGAGCGGCATCAGGCAGTTGATTGCGATCCGGGCTCAACTGAAGTTTCTTGCCGCGCGTGCCGACGTAAGCAAAATCCAGAAGTACCGTCCAGGGCAGTTCGTGCTGTATGTCGAAGTTCCACTGCTCGGTATAGGGCGTCGCATTGCCTCGGTCGTAAAACGTAATATTCTGGCCGAGCAGAGTTGCTTTCCCCAGCGTACTCCCCGTCGCGGCGTTCAAGCCTGTCGGATAAGGATTAGAAAGATCGGTGATCGGGGTTACACCATTGAGGCTGCTTACCAGAGATGTGGCGGCGCTGAAGCCGCTGATACCAAAGTTATTCCCCGCCGCGCCAAAGCCCCAGTTAGTTCCGTAAAACAATCCTGCGCCTGCCCGAACGACTGTTTTGGGCAATATGCGCCACGAGAAACCGGCGCGAGGGGCGACGTTATTCGTGTCGAGATTAGCGTCGTATCTGGAGAGCCCTCCGGTATTGACGAAAGTGAGACCACCGCGCAAGTCTAACCCACTTAACTGAAGCGGAGAAGGGCCGTAGTAGTCGAAATTAGTCAGGCGGTTGTACCGTTCCGTGCGCGGCGTCTCCAGGTCGTAGCGAATCCCGAGATTCAACGTGAACTTTTTCGACACTTTCCAATCATCCTGCAGATAGGCAGCATAATATTTTGTTTGCATCGCCAGAGCTGGAGCGGGAGTAACGGAACCATTCGGAAAGCCAAGCAGGAAGGTGGCCAGGCCGTTGCCCGCCGTGGCTGTCGACTGGGCAGCGTTCGGTCCTTGAGTGAACGCATTACTGAAGCTGAAGTTCGTACTGGAATCGCCGGTTTGCAAGGTGTTCAATTGAATGGCGCGGAACTCGCCGCCGGCCTTCAAGGTGTGTTGATTGATGGTCTTGGTAGCCAGCCCCTGGAATGTGTAATTGTTCATTCCGAAGTTAATGATTCCGGTTCCGCCCAGTGTTCCTCCGCCGGAGTTGTTGCTGATGGAGCTGCTGACGCCGTACCCGGTGATGCTGATGGCCGGGAAAGCGGCCGGTACTCCGATTTGCGTCGCCAGATTCGAGGGGAATCCAAGCTGGCTGATATCGAAGCCAAGGCTAAGCGGTCCGCGCTGGTTCGAAAGCCTCGAGAACGAAGTCCGGAATGTCCCGATCAGAGTCGGTGAGAAGACATGCGAGACTTCCGCCACGTTGTTGTAGCGAATGAACTCCTGCGGACCGAAGGCGGGCGACCCCAGATTATCGAGACCGTAGGGAGAGGCTCGGATCCACGGCGTGTCGTCGTAGGAAGACCGCGCGAAAAAACGTGTGTCGCTGGTGAAGTTGTGATCGACGCGCACGCTGAAGGTATTCTTTTGAATGTTATTGCTGTCGGTCCGGACATAGTTGTTGGTGCCGGTGAAGGCAGTTCCGGCTGCGTTCGGCGCGGGCCAGTATTTCGCGATGTTCGCCGCGACTGGATTGATAAAGCTGGTAGGGATGACGTTGCCGGCAAAGCGTTGACGGGTGTATCCGCCCGAAGCATTTTGAAACGTCGTTCGAGGATCGTAGATCGTGACCAATTGTCCGGAGGCATTCCGCAGTTGACTGAAGTCACCCGTAAGCTGGACCGGATCGGGAACAGTGGCAGTGTAAGTTACGCCCTGCACGAAACGAACTATCTCCGTGTTAACGAAGAAGAACGTCTTATCGCGGCCATTGTACAGATGGGGCAAAACCACGGGACCGCCTAATACGCCGCCGAATTGATTGAACTTGAATGGCGCAAGCGGCCTGCCGGCCCGGTTGGCAAAAAAGTCGTTGCTGTTCAGTTTATCGTTTCGCAAGAACTCGTAGAGATCTCCATGCAGCTGATTAGTCCCAGCCTTGGTGACGACGTTGAAGACGCCTCCTGCCGAACGTCCATATTCCGCGCTGAAGTTATTGGTCTCAACCCGAAACTCCTGCACGGAATCGGCATTGGGGTAAATAATCGGTTGGTTCTGTGCCGGGGCGGTGTTGGGAGCGCCGTCTAGAAGGAACTCGTTGGCGTTGCCAGGCGCGCCGTTGATGGATACAGAAGAAGTGCTGATCTGGTCGACCGGCAGATCGTTCATGCCTCTGGAGACACGTACTCCAGGCACCAGACCGCCCAGTGAGTATGCATTGCGGCCTAACATCGGCAGGTTGACAATCTGCTTGCTTTGAATGGTCTGGCTAATGGAGTGCGTCTCGGTTTCGAGCAGCGGCGCTTGCGCCGTGACCACCACTTCTTCCGTGAGAGCTCCTATCTGGAGGGAAAAATCGAGCCGGAGATCCTGATCGACGAGTAACTGAATCGCCTCGTTGGTTGTGGGCCTGAATCCGGCTGTCTGCACGGTCACTGAATAAGTGCCTGGCACCAAGCTGGACACGGTGTAATAGCCATCGGTGCTGGTTGTGGTGGAGCGCTCCTGGTTGGTTCCGGTTTCCTTCGCCTTCACAGCTGCACTGGCTATGGGAGCGCCGGAGGGATCGCTGACCCGGCCGGTTATCCTGCCAGTCTGGGCCCGGACTAATCCCGTGATACTCAGAAGAAGAGCAAACCTTAGGACAAGTAAGGTCATATGGTTTGGTTTGAAATGCTGTCCGATTGTTTTCATCACCTATACGCCCTTGTGCCTGGATTCTAAAAACTCAACGGTAACGGCCAGAACTGTTAGCGGGCTAAGTTCTTTGCGTTACGAGTTGCTCGACCTCGGCGGGAGTATATCACCACCTTCATGCCCGATGAAGAGGTTTGAAAACGATTGCAACTCATCGGGTTTACTCTGAGATCGACTGCTAGGGATCGAGATCCTAACCCTGAAGAACTCGATTCGTGCCGAATTGCGGTACGCAATCTGCGAAGGGCCGGGGTGGCCGAGACGGTCATCATGAGAATCACCGGCCACCGCACGCGGAGCGTATTCGAGCGCTACAACATCACGAACCATTCCGGACACGCTCGAAGCTGGCACGAGGGCCGGCGAGTTTTTGGCTCGCGAACAGGAGGAGGGTAAGTCTCTTGTTTTGTGTATGGTGCGGAGAGGGGGACTTGAACCCCCACGGTGTTACCCGCTAGCACCTCAAGCTAATTGTCACACTCGGTCCCGTTCATTTGCAATGACTTAGAGGGTCGAGATGGACCGGATTGAGCGGTATTGAGCCGGATTAGTGACACAATAGCGACACAAAACATGGATCGCGCCCGCGATTCGATTGCGGTCTCAGTCTCAACTTTGTCCAAGTAATTCCTCATCCTTCGAATCCGTCCGCTCGATCGCCGAGCGCCTGACCGGTGAGCTTTTGGTTTCGAAACGTAAGCTGCGTCAAGCTCAGCTGATTGAGCTCGTGCGCGACAAGCGGGAGGAAGCGAAGCAGAATGTGGGATTCGCTTCGCGACCCTTCGTTCTTTGTGGGCTGCCGGTCAAGCGACCGCCGCGGAATGTTCTCCTTCATGAGAGGCGTAACGGCGACTTCTTACTGCAAGTCATCGGCCATCCTGAGTACGGCGTTCCATTCGGCCAGGATCGATTGGTCCCTGTTTTTCTCGCCACGCTCGCGGTCCGTCAGCAATCGCAGACCATCACGTTTCGCAGCGCGGCGGAGATGCTCGACGTTTTCGGAATGCAGCAGGGAGGCTCCCAGTACCGGCGGCTAGTGGCGTCTTTCCAGCGTGTCTTTGGAGCGACATTCTTTTTTAGCTCAGATAGTCAACGCGAACGCGCCGCGGTGCTGCATCACAGCCGATTTAACTTCATGCGGGAGGCGCGGATCTGGTATTCCAATAATCCGGACCAGCCACTATTTCCCGCCGGATTCGAAAATCGCATTACACTGAGCGAAGAGTTCTATCAGGAGATCGCCGCTCATCCCATTCCTACCGATTTGGAGGCGGCGAAGGCACTGTCTTCTGCTCCGGCAGCTCTGGACTTGTTCATGTGGCTGTCCTACCGCTGCTTCAACTCGCGTGCGACAGAACGGATCCCTCTTTTCGGCAAATTTGGTCTTGCCGCCCAACTCGGAAATGAGGGCTATAACCGGCCACGAAAATTGCGAGAGCGGCTGGAGCGTTGGCTGGACATCGTTCGGGCGCTCTGGCCGACCTGTACCGCCATATTCATTCCGATGGCAACCACCTGGTGGTTCAACCAGGTATCGCAGTTTCTCAAAAAGGAGCATAGATATGGCATCACCGTCTTTCTCGCCCAAGCATTCCGACCATCGCCGCATTTCGTTGGCGCACATCGATTCGGTTGTATCAGCGCGGCTGGGCCCGACTCGCGGTTTGGGCAAGTCACAGCCGGCGTGCTTCAACCGCCAAATTGCCATGTATCTGGCCAGTCACATTAGTCGCTGGAGCACGACGGTGATCGGGCGCTTCTACGGCGGCCGTGATCATTCGACCGTGGTGCACTCGATTCAACGCGTCGAGGCCATGCGGGAGACGGACCCGAATCTGGATGTTCTGCTGTGTGATCTCAAATCGAGAATCGGGGGTCACGACGGAAAGCATGGAGGAATCGCCGAAGCCCAGATCGACAACAAGTAGTCCAGCAAAGAAGCAATCTGACTTTCGACTTCTCGCCCAAGAGATCGCGGAGAAATTCCGCGATGTACTGCGGGAGGAACTTCGCTACACTCAGCATCGGGATCGTTCCGACTCTTGCGAGGAGTAATAGCTGCACCCAACATGCAGTCGTATTTCGCCAACTCTCAAGAACCAACATTTATTCCCGCACTCGTATTCTCTTCGGGAGTGGCGATCCAATACCCATACTTCGCGCTGATCGACGCTAAGGGTGCAAGATCCTCAAGCCTTACAGGATGCGACGCGTCCGACGCCGGCCTCCTGGAAGAATCGGCCCAGCCTTTTCGCCCTGATTATCAGGGTGAGCATAGGTTCGCCGGAGACGTTACGCCAGGCGTGTCGTGTTCCACCTGGAACGTGAATGTAGTCGCCCACTTTAGCTCCGACCCACGTGTAGCCCTCACCGTCGTCTCGCAGACCCTCGACCGAGCCAGAAAGTATGAGAAAGTCCTCGGTATCGGCACTAATCCTGATGGAGATGCCCTGATGATTTCGATGCTCAGATCTGGCCCAGCGTGATGGAGTGATTTGGCCCACCTGGACAACCCTGGATGACAAGATTCCGGGGATGGACAGGAGAGCCAAGGTGGAGCTATTTGAAGAGATCCGGCGAGGGTATGCGGCAGGAGAGACGATTCTTGCACTCGCCCAGAAGCATCAGGTGCATCGGCGCATGGTGCGGCAGGCACTGGCGAGCGCGGTGCCGCCGGAGCGGAAAAAGCAAGAGCGGGTGCTGCCGAAACTAGGGCCGGTAAAGCAGTTCATCGACAGCCTTCTGGAGCTGGACGGTGAGGCCCCGCGCAAACAGCGGCATACCGCGCGGCGTATCTGGACTCGGTTGTGCATGGAACATTCACAGCATCCGGTGGCCGAGTCCACCGTGCGTGGACGGAAGCGCGCCCTGGGGTTAGCCCATCGCGGTGTCTTCGTGCCGCAGAGTTATGCACCGGGCCAGGAAGCGCAAGTGGATTGGTTCGAAGCACAGGTAAAGCTGGGTGGCGAAGCGCGGAAGCTGCAGTTCTTCGCGATGCGCAGTATGAACAGCGGCGGGGCGTTTCACCGTGCCTATACTAACGCGACGCAACAAGCTTTTCTGGAAGCGCACGAGCATGCGTTTGCTTACTTTGGCGGTGTCTTTCGAACGCTTCGTTACGACAACCTGGCCAGTGCCGTAAAGAAGATTTTGCGTGGCTACCGGCGCGAAGAAACCGAACGCATGATCGCTTTTCGCTCGCACTGGGGTTTTGCCAGCGAGTACTGCCAGCCGGCACGCGGTAACGAGAAGGGCGGCGTGGAGATGGAGTTGGGTTGGTTCCGGCGCAACTGGTTGGTGCCGGTGCCGGAAGCGGACGATCTGGAGAGCTTCAACGCTTGGCTTCTGAGCCGTTGCGGAGAAGCGCAGCAACATATCATCAGCGGTCGCGAAGCCGCCGTCGGCAATGCCATGCGGGACGAGCAATCGCACTTGCTGCCGTTAGTAGCGGAGCGGTTTGCCATCGCAGAGACCATCTATCCGGTCACGGTGGATGGACACGGTCGCGTGAAAGTAAGAGCCAACTGGTATTCGACGCCGCTTTATCCGGGCTCCCGGGTAACGGCGCGGGTGTGGCCGACACACATCGAGGTGTGGCGTGATGGGGAGTTTGCAGCGCGGCACGAACGTTGTTACGGACGCGGGCATCACATTCTGAACCTGGAACATTATCTAGATGTGCTGGAGAAAAAGCCCGGCGCGATGAAGAGTTCGACGCCGTTGCAGCAATGGCGTGCGGCGGGGCGCTGGCCGGGATGTCTGGATACGCTCTGGCAGCAACTGGAAAGCCGCCACGGGAAGGCCTACGGTACGCGCGAGATGATTATGCTGGTGCGCGCCGGGACGGCCGGCGATGCGTGGCCGCGCTTGATCACAGCAGTGGAAGAAGCGCTGCGCATCGGCGTAAGCGATGCTGCCGCCGTGCTGCATATTTTGCACATGCCCGACGCCCATGATCGTCAGCGGTACGCTTTGGCACTCGCCGAAGATCTGAGACAGTTTGAAAGGCCAATGCCGGTAATGGATGAATATGACTCGTTGTTAAGTCATGCGCCGATGCTCCACGAGGTGATTCAATGAGTCAACGGACAGAGGCCTTGGAACAGGCCAGCATCCGGCAGTATTGCAAGACTGTACGCACACCGGCCATCGCGGCCAACTTTATTCCCCTAGCCGGACAGGCCGTCAAAGAACAGCACAGCCATGTGCGCTACCTGGAAGCGCTGCTGGCAATAGAGTGTGAAGAGCGCGATCGTCATGCCATCGCCAACCGTATCCGGGACGCGCAGTTGCCACGCTTGAAGACGCTGGATGAGTTCGACTTCGCGAAAGCGCCCCAGATCCCAGCCGCGAAGATCCGCGATCTAGCGCAGGGTGGTTACATCGAACGCAGTGAACCCGTCGTTTTGATTGGCGATTGTGGAACGGGTAAAAGCCACTTGGCCACCGGGCTCTGCTTAGCCGCATGCCATCAGAAACGGCGCGTTCGATTCATCACTGCCGCGGCGTTGGTGAATGAGCTCATCGAAGCCAAACAGAACGGCCAAGTGAAACGGCTGATGCTGCGATGGATGAGGTACGATCTCATTGCACTGGACGAAGTCGGCTACGTCCCGCTGGCCGATGTCGGTGCTGAGTTCCTGTTTCAAGTGATCTCAGACCGGGCTGAACGAGCCGCATTGATCGTCACTACGAATCTGCCATTTTCCGAGTGGACCACGGTGTTTCCTAATCCACGGCTTTGCAAGGCGCTGTTGGACCGAGTGACGGATCGCGCTCACATCATCGAAACCGGCACCGAATCATTCCGGTTCAAGCGAACGATGGAAGGGAGGAAAAAGAAATGAGAGCTGCCGCGTTGCCGCATGGTGACCACCCCGGCGTCCCTTCCGCTTAAAACGCGCCGCCCTCGGGCGTCGCCAAGCTCCACTCCCACCGGAGCGGTCATCAACAACTCTGGTTGGAAATGGGGCAAACTAGAAACTACCCAGGTGGGCCAAATCTGTCTATCACAAGTGGGCCACGCCGGAGCATCACAATCACTCCCACCTGTGGATGGCACCGAACCTGAGTATTTAGATCGTTTTCGGCTCCTTTAATCGGGGAGAATCGATTGTCGCCCGGGGAGGAATGGTATAGCGAGTCTGACAAAATTGACATTGCGGTTGAGCTTCAGCATTCGGCACAACGCCGGCATCGCCGACTAGATCTCGTCTATAAAGAGCGTTTCAGCATGTCCAAACCCGGCTGAAGAAAACGCAAAATTCTCTTACAGTGTTTTGCGTTGCCATTCGGGAATTATCCTGACTGAACGCGACCACTTCCATAGTTCAATGTGCCAGTTGGTGGCGTCATCAAGTCGGGACTGCGGATGTCTGAGGTGCGGGATTGACCGGAACTAAATGCGCGGTCAATGCTAGCACCTGCGGCAAGATCCGAAACTCAGGAGGGAGTCGTTGAAGGCGGCGATGTGTCAGTTCTTTTCGTTCGTCTTCTGACCTACGCAAACCCGACCTTCTCTTAACAGCGTTCTTAGGGCCGCTCTCGAGACGAAGATCCGTTTCCCAAACTTCACAGAAGGGATTTCGCCTCTTTGAATAGCCCGATACGTGGCGTCCCGACAGATGCCAATCTTTTTCGCTGCCTCGTCTACGCTCGGTAGGGGGTGCTCGCCTTTAGTCGGTTCTGTCTGATTCACTTATGTAGTCAGTCTGCCTTAAAACGACATAAAACATCACTACCTAGTTTTTTCGCTGCATGTCTTCTCTTGTCGTGTTAGCCTTATTCCAGTTACATGCAATTCCACGGTGTTACAGTTAACGGCTGTGACAGCCGAGGAGGAAAGAGTCGCAGCCGCAGTGCGAGAATTACGCGCTACAACAAACGAAACTCAACAACAGTTCAGCGACCGGCTTGGAGTTGTCGTGCGGACGGTCGCTCGATATGAAACTGAGAAACCCCCGACCGGAGATGCACTTCTCTCACTTGCGAAACTTGCCGGTGACTCGGGCCGTAGCGACCTCGCTATTGTCTTTCAATCCGCCTATGCAAAGGCAGTCCCGTCTCTCCGTAATCCAGTTGCCGAGGCGATTCGCCGTTTCCGTATAACGTTTGGCGACACTCAACAGCAATTTGCGGTGAGGACAGGTCTTTCCGTTGCAACTATTGCTCGATACGAGACCAATTCAAGACCTTCTCCAGAGGCACTCAAACGCCTCAGCGATCTTGCCGAAAACAGCAATCTCCCGAGATACTCTGCAATTTTCCGAGGCGACGAAGCAGCTGCTGCCGGTCAGAGTCAACAAGAAGGTGTGGTCCTTGTACGCCTCTTAGAACTGAAGATCGACAAGCTCAAAGCAGCTATTGTTGCTTCAAGACTTGATGCACTCAGGTCCGCTCGGCTGGCGCATGCCATTCTGAGCACTCCCCAGAGCGCCCTCTCTGAACTCGAGACTCTCCTGGCTGATCAGCTTCAGAAAACTGACGACATCGTTGCAAAGACCTGCAGTGCAAATGATCTTATGGCTGCTAGCAAGCAAGCGTCAGCCAAAGGGGACAAACCGTTGGCCCGTTCATTGGCAGAACGAGCTCACAAGTTGGCAACAGCTGTTCCACCAAAGGAACGCCTTCAGTAAAAGTGCGATTAGGTGATCATCCATGGCAACGCGGACAGACCCACTTTCTCAGATGATCGAAGCGGCTTGCGAAGCCGCCATCAGGCGTGCGATGAGTATCAGCGACATCTCACCGCGCAGATTGTTAACAGCCCCTGAGGCGGGTGTCTATCTTGCGTTATCGGAACGCGAAATCTACAACATGATCGCCAATAAAGAGATAACGGGCGTTCGGCATGGGCGAAGGTTGATGATCGACATCCGCGATATCGAAGAGTGGATCGACATCAAGAAAGCTCAGGTGAAAAGTTAATCTATGCGGAAGATCTCCACCGGTAGTGTTTATCAGAAGTCGTACACGGATAGACAAGGGCAAACCCGCAAGACGACCACTTGGTATCTGAAGTATTACGTTTCCGGGCGTTCACGACCGATTGACGTCTCAACCGGGACGGATGACTACGACCAGGCCGTCGCCATGCTCCGGCAGAAGGTCGCTCGTTCAGCGGCGAGAGGGTACAAATACACCGCGGATGTCGATCGGGTGACGGTAGATCAGCTTCTCGATTTGGTGATCGAAGACTATCAGCTAAATAAGCGGGATACAACCTATGACACTGAGAAGCGAATTGACAAACATTTGCGACCTTTCTTTGGCGACAAGCGCGCTATAGAAATCGGAACGAAGGTTCTGAAAGCATATCGGGTCCACCGCCAGCAAGGGGGCGGTCAACCGGCCACGATCAACAAGGAGCTGACTTTTCTGCGAAGGGGCTTTCGGCTGGGCCTGGAGCACGAACCTCGACTGGTTGAAGTGGTGCCTCACTTTCCTATTGCGAAGGTCGAGAATGCGAGGGAAGGAATCCTCAGCCACGATAGTTACCGAGCGATTCGGGATCGTTTGCCCAGCTATGCGCGAATTTCGGCAGTGATCAGTTATCACACAGGAGCGAGAAAAGGGGAGATCCGAAAGATTCGCAAAGAACGGATTGATCTCGATAACGGTCGAATTGAGCTTACTGGCAAAACAACAAAAAATAAGAAAGGTCGATACTTGCCGATCTACGGCGACATGGCTGCTGAGATTGAAATGGCAATCTCCGTGGGTGATCCGAGGTGCCCGCTATTAGTGCAGCGGGAAGGGAAGCCAGTGATTGATTTTGAGAAGAGTTGGAAAACAGCATGCGAAGCCTCTGGTGTGGACGAAACTATATTTCACGACCTCTGGCGAACGGCAATCACCAACATGATCGAAGCAGGTTATAGCGAAAAAGACGCGATGGAAATCAGTGACCACAAAACACGCGCCGTGTTCGACCGCTACAACATTGTCAGCGCGAAACGCATTCGCTCACTAGCAGAGAAGATGGAGGCTTTCCTCAAGGACAAAGAAGAAAGACTCCAGGCTCCTCCGGTGCAAGACGCTGGTGCAAGTCACAATCGGAGGCTTCAGTGAAGTCCTTTAGAATTCTAGTGAGCCGGGCGGGGCTCGAACCCGCGACAACCGCATTAAAAGTGCGATGCTCTACCAACTGAGCTACCGGCCCAAAACAAACTTCGGGCTGGGAGTCCAAAGCTGAGTGGTCTTCTCTAGGTTATCACCCGATTTCGGGGGCTTTTTCCGCCTCGGCTTACAATCGTGCTTCAGGAGAAACATTTGCGAAAACTATGCTCCGGCGTTTTGGGGCTCGGCATTTTTTCTGCGGCTTGCTTGTTCGCCCAACCGTCCACAAACTATTCGATCGCCTTTCCCAACGCCGTCCATCACGAAGCGGAGATTAGCGCAACTTTTACTGAAGTTGCTCAGCCCAATCTCGAAATCGTCATGAGCCGTTCCTCGCCGGGACGCTATGCCCTGGCCGAGTTCGCCAAGAATGTCTATCATGTACGTGCCTCCGATGGGGCAGGGCACTCGCTGGCGGTCACCCATCCGAATCCATACTCCTGGCAAGTCTCCGGTCATCGCGGTACTGTCGTTTTCGAGTACACGCTATTCGGCGATCACGCCGACGGCACTTACGCTGGAATCGACCTGACGCACGCTCACCTCAATATGCCCGCCGCCTTTGCCTGGGCCAAGGGCTATCAGGAGAAAACCTCAACCTTCCGATTCAAAACACCGCCTGGCAGCAAGTGGAAAATCGCGACCCAGCTGCTTCCGGATGACGACGGTTCTTTCCACGCACCGGATCTCGAGTGGATGATGGACAGCCCCGTCGAGCTTAGTGACCACACGCTGCTCGAATGGAAAGTGGAAGACGCAAAATTCCGCCTGGCCCTGCATCACCGCGGAACGAAGAAGGAAGCGCAACAGTACGCCAAGATGTGCCACGCTATTGTGCTCGAGGAAGAAGGCGTCATGGGCGCGCTTCCGAAATACGACGGCGGAACCTATACCTTTCTGGCCGACTTTCTTCCTTACGTTTTCGGCGACGGAATGGAGCACCGCGACTCCACTGTGATGACTTCCATCCAGACCCTGGCGTCAGCAGCGAAAAGGCTTGCCGGAACCGCCAGCCACGAGTTCTTCCATTCCTGGAACGTGAGACGCATGCGGCCGCGCAGTCTGGAGCCCTTCGACTTTGAGCACGTTGACATGTCAGGTGAACTCTGGTTTGCGGAGGGATTCACCAATTACTACGGCATATTGACGCTGGAGCGCGCCGGTATCATCAGTCTGGATGACTTTGCTCACGCTATGGGGAGCGGTGTGAATGCCGTACTTACGTCGCCGGGACGCAATGTACACAGCGCTGTCGGGATGAGCGAACTTGCACCTTTTGTGGACGCCGCCGTTTCGGTGGACAAGACCAACTTCACCAACACCTTTATTTCCTACTACACTTTCGGCCAGGCATTGGCATTTGGTCTTGATCTGGCGATTCGCGATCGCTTTCCCGGCAAGTCGCTGGATGATTACATGCGGACGGTCTGGCGTCAGCACCCCGATATCGAACGTCCCTATGATTTGGCCGGCCTTGAAGTTGCCTTAGCCGATACCACCGGCGACAAAGAGTTTGCCGCGGATTTCTTCCGCTCCCACGTCGCCGGCAGGCAAGCGCTCGACTATGCTGCGCTTGTCAAGCCGGCAGGATTGCTCGTGCAGAAAGCCCATCCGGGAAAGGTTTGGCTTGGATTGGTGAGTGCGCGGGGAAGCAGCGCCAGCCTGAAGTCCGCAGCTTCGGGCCTGGAAATTGAGGGCGAACCGCGCGTCGGCTCGCCTTTCTACAACGCCGGCCTGGGCGGTGGCGATATCATCTTTTCAGTCGATGGGAAATCGGGCGAGGGTCTCGAAGATCTTCTGAAGAAGCATCACCCCGGTGACCGCGTGCCCATTCAGGCGCACACTCGTACTGGCGACAAGAAGATAGAACTGACCATGACGGAAGATCCTACGCTCGAGCTGATTACCGCTGAAACTGCCGGGCAGAAAATCACTCCGGAGATAAAAGCCTTCCGCAAACCGTGGCTCAGTTCTAAGTCTCTTCACCCGCTCCCTAAACTAAAAGGAATCTCCCGAACAGATGAATAGAAGATCGTTTCTCGAGCAGGCAGCCCTGGCTACCCCGTTAACAGCTTCCGTGGCCGCCCAGAAAGCTGCCGCTCAGCCGGCGCGTTCTTCCGGGCGCGAATACTATGAACTGCGCCGCTACCATCTCGTCTCCGGACCGCAAGGCAAAATGTTAGAAGCATATCTTTCGGAGGCTCTGATCCCGGCGTTAAACCGCATGGGCATGAATCCGGTAGGCGCATTCAATTTGTATCTGGGTCCTGAAACGCCCTGCCTATACCTGCTGATACCGTCTAAGTCGCTGGAAGCGCTTGTCACTGCCGAGTTACAGCTATTGAAAGACGACGACTACATGAAGGCGGGAGCGGCGTTTCTGAATGCTCCAGCCAAAGAACCGGCCTACGATCGCATCGAGAACTCCATCAGCATCGCCTTCGAGGGATGGCCGAAGCTGGTTGTGCCGCCAGTGACGCGCGAGAAGGGAGCCCGTGTTTTCCAACTTAGAACTTATGAGAGTCCAAGCCATAAAGACCACGTGCGGAAAGTGGACATGTTCAACCATGGCGAGTTCGACGTGTTCAAGAAAGCCGGATTCTGGCCCGTCTTCTTCGGCGACACGCTGGTGGGGCAACGTCTGCCGCAGCTTACTTACATGTTGAGCTTTCCCGACTTATCGGAGTTGAATGCCAAGTGGAAAGCATTCAGCGCTAATCCGGATTGGAAGAAGCTTAGCTCGCAGCCGGAATATAATTACGAAGCCATTGTGTCGAATATTTCGAACTTGATCCTCAACCCTACTTCTTACTCTCAGATCTGATATGCGAAGCGCGCGTTCTTTGGTTCTCCTCATGCTGGCTTCTTTGACTATGTATGCCGCTGGGCAGGCCATCCCGCTGTGGCCCGGTGCTGCGGCTCCCGGCGAGAAGGCAACTTCGGCGGCGGAAACAGACACTACTAGCGCGAAGGACAATAAGCCTGCGGGAAAGAGCGTAATTCGCCTCGGCAATGTGACGGAACCCACGCTCAGTTACTATCCTGCTCCCGAGTCGAATAACACTCACGCGGCCGTGCTCGTCTTTCCCGGCGGCGGCTATCGTATTTTGGCCTATGATCTGGAAGGCACCGAGATCTGCGAATGGTTGAACACCATCGGCGTGAATGCGGTTCTGGTGAAATACCGCGTCCCGCAGCCCGCTGACGTTGCACGGTACAAGCAGCCCTTACAGGATGCGCAGCGCGCCATGGGCCTGGTTCGCAGCCAAGCTAAGGACCACGGAATCGATCCCGGAAAGATTGGCGTACTCGGCTTTTCCGCCGGAGGCCACCTGCTGGCTGTGCTCGGCAACAGTCCTGATACCAGAACTTACCCGAAAATAGACGATGCGGACGCCGTAGGTTCCCGCCCTGACTTTGTTTTGCTGGTTTACCCCGCGTATCTGTCGGAGCACGATGAGGGTGAGACCCTCGCAGCGGAAGTAAAGCCATCAAATACTCCTCCCACTTTCCTTGTTCAGGCGGAAGACGATAGTAAGTTCATCGGCGGTACGCTGCTGTATTACCGGGCCTTGCAGAAAGCCAAAGTGCCTGCCGAATTACATATTTATAGCCACGGCGGCCATGGATACGGTATGCGCCCGACCTATGATCCCGTCTCGAACTGGCCTCGTCTGGCGGAAGCCTGGCTCCGGCGCATCATCGCCACACCCAAACACTCATGATGCTGAATCCAGAAGTCAGCCGCCACCACCTTGCTTATTCGCGCTGGGCTAATGCCCGGCTTGTTGAAGCCGCCGAAGCTCTAAGTCCCGAAGAAGTGACGCACGATTTCAGCACCGCTGATAAGAGTGTTTTGGGGAGCCTCTTCCATATCTTCTCTGCCGAGCGAGTGTGGCTGGCCCGGGTGGAAGAAAATAACTCCGTCCCTCCGTACGTGAAGCCGGAAGATCAGAACTTGCCCCAGTTGCGAAGCGATTGGCCCGGCGTGCAAGACCGCTGGTCCAACTGGGTGAAATCTCTCGACGATGCCGCTCTGAGCCGGCCGGTTGCCTATCGCGATCTGCAGGGGAATGTCTGGAATACTCCGCCCTGGCAGATCATACTCCACCTCGTCAACCACGGTACGCACCATCGCGGGCAGGTTTCCGGCTTCCTCCGCGCACTTGGTCAAACCCCTCCACAGCTCGATCTGATTGCCTACTATCGCCAGCTTGCCTCGTGAGCGCCCGGCCGCTCTGTCTGCGCGGTCTTGAAAATTCGTGGTACAACCAATGTCTATGCGCCGCTTGCTGACTCTTATTTTTGTCATTCTGGCCAGCACCTCTCTTCCTGCGCTCGGTGCGCCTGCCGATCCGGACCTGGGAGCCGTTGGCCATATCAAAATGGAAGCGTTTAGCCGCTCGAAAGTGATGGATATCCTCGCTTCGCTAACCGATCGCTATGGCCCGCGTTTGACCGCTTCGCCTGAGTTCGAAGAAGCCGCGCATTGGGCCGAATCGGCGCTGAAGCAGTATGGCGTTACGAACGTGCACGAAGAGAAATGGGGGCCTTTTGGACGCAGTTGGTCATTGCAAAGCTTCTCGCTAGAAATGACTGAGCCGCGTTATTCCCACCTGGTCGCTTTTCCACTCGCCTGGACTTCGGCCACCAAGAATGCTGAGTCCGCCAAAGCGCTGTACGCTCCTTTTCACAACAAGAACCGGTACGACATAGCCGCTGCCAAAGAGGCTTTCGCGCAATACAAGAAAGAATGGGACGGCAAGCTGAAAGGCCGTGCTGTTCTCATCACCGAGATTAGCCCCCCCGAGCCATCGGCACAGCCTGTATTCCGCCGGGACACGCCGGAAAATCTGGCGGAGATCGCGAAAGCGCCGGAGCCCTCCATTAGCCGGAACATTCCGGTTGACGATGTCAAGGTGCCTTCCGATCCAGCAGAAGCCCGCAAATATCTGACGTCCCTGCCTGGTCCCGTGCTCGATGAATGGTTCGACCGGTTCAGTGACTTCGCCACCGAACGATCTCAATTCTTTCGCGAACAAGGCGTCGCTGCTGTCATCACCGCCGACACCCGGGCTCACAACGGCCTGCTGTTTGCCGAAGCGGCCGGTTCGGAAAAAGTGGCGAACCCCATGGCTGCGCCCACGTTCGTCGTCACCGAGGAGCAGTATTCGCGCATGACGCGTTTGCTCGAAAAGAACACTCCGGTGTCGCTGCGTTTCAACCTGCAGGTGAAGGCGTCCGACAAGGATGTCGAAGCCGTCAACATCGTCGGCGAAATTCCGGGACGCAAGAAGCCGGAAGAGATTGTGATGATCGGCGCTCATTTCGACAGTTGGCATTCCGGTACCGGAGCCACCGATAATGGCGCGGGCAGTGCCGTCATGATGGAAGTGATGCGGATTCTGAAGGCTGCGGATCTGCCCCTCTACCGGACCGTCAGGATCGCACTTTGGAGCGGCGAAGAACAGGGCCTGCTCGGTTCAAAAGCCTACGTCAAACAGCATTTTGGAGATCCCAAGACCATGCAGCTGAAACCCGGTCACGCCAAGCTCGACGCCTATCTTAATCTCGATAACGGAAGCGGGAAGATCCGCGGCGTTTACCTGCAGGGCAATGACGCCGCCCGTCCCCTGTTCGAAAGCTGGCTTCACCCCTTTGCAGACATGGGTGTTCAAACATTGACTTTGAAGGACACCGGCGGCACCGATCACCTGTCCTTCGACGCCGTGGGCCTCCCGGGTTTCCAATTCATTCAGGATCCACTCGACTACTTCTCAGTGACCCATCACTCCGATATGGATACTTATCCCCACGCCGTGCCGGAAGATCTGATGCAAGCCTCCGCGGTGATTGCCACCCTGGTTTACGACATTGCCAACCGCGACGCCGCTTTCCCGCGCAAGCCGCTGCCGGTAGTGATGCCCGCGCCGAAGAAATCCACCAATTGATGTTCACGAATGCGCTTATAGACGAAAAGAGTCCTTATCTAAAACAGCACGCGCACAACCCCGTAGCCTGGCTGCCCTGGGGCGAGGCGGCGTTCGCCAAAGCACGGCAGGAAGACAAGCCCATCTTTCTCTCCATCGGTTATTCCACTTGCCATTGGTGCCACGTGATGGCGCACGAATCTTTCGAAGACGAGTCCACGGCCGAGGTGCTGAACAATCACTTCGTACCGGTAAAGATCGACCGTGAAGAGCGCCCCGATATCGATCGCGTCTACATGTTGTTTGTTCAAGCTTCGACGGGAAGCGGCGGATGGCCCATGTCGGTTTGGCTTACTCCTGACCTGAAGCCCTTCTACGGCGGAACTTACTTTCCGCCGGACAACCGCTATGGGCGTCCGGGTTTCCGCTCGATACTGCAGCACCTGGCCGATGCCTGGAAGGACGACCGAGTGCGCATTGTCGAATCCAGCGCCAGTGTGACGGAGCAGCTTCAGTCGGTTTCTTCGGGCTCCTCCTCTGGCTCGGAGCGGGAAGCTATACCGGATCGCAAGCTGGTCGATTCGGCATATTGGCAATATCGCCGCGGCTTCGATGCGCGTTACGGCGGCTTCGGCGCAGCGCCTAAATTTCCCCGGCCGTCGACGTTGAACTATCTGCTCCGCTACTATGCCGCGGACAGCAGCGAAGAGGCTCTCGACATGGTAACCACCACGCTGCGAGCCATGGCTGGGGGGGGAATGCACGATCAGTTGGGCGGCGGTTTCCATCGCTATTCGGTGGACGAACGCTGGTTTGTACCCCACTTCGAGAAGATGCTCTACGATCAGGCGCAGCTCGCCATCGCCTATCTGGAAGCGTTTCAGGCAACAGGCGACGGATTCTTCGCCACAGTCGTCGAAGACATTCTGGCGTATGTTGGCCGCGACATGACCAGTCCCGAAGGCGCTTTCTATTCCGCGGAAGATGCCGACAGTGAAGATCCTGAGAACCCGGCTCATCATGGCGAAGGCGCTTTCTATATCTGGCGTCAAAACGAGATTGGAAAAGTTCTTGGGCCGGATGCCTCAGCATTCTGCTCATACTTCGGAGTCGAGCCCGAGGGCAATGTCGAGAATGATCCGCAAGGCGAATTCACCGGGCGCAACATACTCTATGTGAACGGAAAAAATGGCGAGGAACCGCCTGAACTGCGAGAAGCAAAGCAGAAGCTTTTCGCACACCGGGAATCGCGGCCGCGGCCTCACCTCGACAGCAAGATTCTGACCTCGTGGAATGCTCTCATGATTTCTGCTTTCGCGCGCGCCGCCGGTGTGCTGCCCAACGAAACGTATCTTCAGCGGGCCGTTAGGGCAGCAGACTTCATCCTGGCCAACCTGTACGACCAAGCGTCAGGCCGGCTGTTGCGCCGGTACTGCGAGGGCGAAGCTGCCATCCCCGCTTTTGCGGACGACTACGCGTTTCTGGCGCAAGCCCTACTCGACCTCTTCGAGGTAAGCGGACAGGCCAGCTATCTGAGCGCTGCCGCCGATCTCTGCCTGCGCGGCTTGAAGCCGTTTGAAGACGGGCAGGAAGGCGGTTTCTTCAGCACTGCGGCCGATGCGCCCGATGTTCTCTTTCGCATGAAGGATGAATACGATGGTGCTGAACCTTCAGCCAATTCGGTTGCCGCAGATGTGTTGCTCCGGCTGGCCCACCTGACCGGCGATCCGGTCTACCGGCAGAAGGCCGATCGCACTCTGGAATGGTTCTCCAAGAAGTTGCAGTCACAGCCGACGGCCTCCCCGCAAGCTCTTGCCGCCGCCATGAGATCGTTTTCCGAGCCTTCCCAGATAGCGGTTCGGTCTCACGACGCCTCGCCCGCCGCCCTGGCTTTTGTGCGTGAAAGGCGTCAGTCGTTCCTGCCCTATACCTCCGTGGTTCTGCTGCCCGACGATTCCCAGACTGCCTTGACCGGCGCAGCCCCTTTTCTGGGCAGCCTCCCCCGCGAAGGCCGGTTTACAACTTACAAATGCGAGAATTTCACCTGCAAGCTGCCGGAAACCACTGCCTGACTCACCCGTTCCGCCCCTGCTACACTGTGGCCGATGCCAGAGAATGAGAAGAAGCGGTCAACAGTATTCGGGGATAGAGAAGTTCCGGTCGCCGGACCGGAATTAAGCGTGGGCGACAACGCCCCGGAATTCAGTGTTGTCGACAGCAGCTTGCAAGCCGTCGATCTCGCCAGTACCGGAACTGGGGTTCGTGTGTTCAGCGTGGTGCCATCGCTCGATACTCCCGTTTGCGACGCCCAAACCAAACGCTTTGAAGATGCAGCCGGCAAGATGAGCAATGTGAAGTTCTACAGCGTGAGCATGGACCTGCCTTATGCGCAAAACCGGTGGTGCGGAACTTTCGGGGTCGACAAAATCGGGATGCTATCGGACCATCGAAGGGGTTCCTTTGGGGAAAACTACGGGACGCTAATTCCGGAGCTTCGTGTTGAGAGCCGGGCCATTTTCGTAGTTGATTCCAAAAACAAGATTTCTTACGTCGAGTATGTTCCGAAGGTCGGAGATCATCCGGATTACGATGCCGCGTTAGCAGCCATTAACGATGCTATAGAAAAGAACTAGTAAATATCCAGATGGCAGCCTAGCTGACGGCCGGGCTGCCTATGATCTCCGCGGGAGAGGAGTAGACGGGATTCGACTCGCGAGTCGAATCCGGCAAGGTTGCCGTTACGAACCAAAAGTCCTCGATGGCGCGGACCACATTGACATACTCCAGCAAATCGGCCGGCTTAGTGATGTAGCAATTAGCGTTCAGAGCGTACACTGCGGCAATATCCTCATCCGCGCGCGAGCTGGTCATTACCAGAATTGGGATCTGTTTCAACGTCGGGGACGACTTCACTTCGGCGAGGACTTCGCGTCCATTCTTCCGGGGAAGATTCAAATCGAGCAGAATTAAATCCGGGCGGATAGTGACGCCTGTCTCGGATGCCTTTAAGAACTCGACCGCTTCCACTCCATCTCGCGCGACCGAAAGAGTAACCGCAACGGGAGTCTCCTTAAGCGCTTCGCGGATCAATCTTACGTCGGCTGCAGAATCTTCTACGAGCAGAATTTTCAGCTGTTTCATCCTTTGAGGGCCCCTTTTGGAATTCGGAGTTGCAACTTGAATGCCAAAGTGGTAAATCATTGTCCTGTAACACCCGTGCGGCTGAGAGCAAAGCAACGGATTCCTAATAGTGGTAAGAACTCACCGTAAAAGTTCCTATGTGTAGCTAAACCGGCGCTTGACGTAATGGGCTGAAATGACGCCTTCCGTTGACACTGCGCTAACTTGTTTCTTATCATTAAGATTGCTCGAATTCCGGAGCTCTCTTGACGCACACGGAGGAATGGGTTGATCAAGCTCGACATCATCAACGAAGTTGTAGGCCGGACCGGGATCACCAAGACCCGGGCGGAGATGGCTGTCGAAACCATCTTCGAAGCCATGAAGAAAGCGCTGAGCGAGGGCGAGCGCATCGAGCTGAGAGGGTTCGGAATTTTCAATGTCCGCCCGCGTAAGACCGGCATAGGACGCAATCCCAGAACGGGCGCGGAAGTGGCGATTCCTCCGGGTAAAGCAGTCCGATTCAAGCCCGGAAAAGAACTGCAGACTCTGGAGTAATCCATCTTAGAGCCGGAGTTGACAGACCGCCTTGCCAGCTATACCGGCCGCGTGCCGGTGCTGTCAGCATCTTTCTTTTTCAAGCAGCATTTCCCACGGACTTGGTGGGTGAACCTGGTTTTGTTGGGGCTAACGCTGCTATCGACAACTCTGTTCGGCGCCGCGCTTTCTGAGAGCTTCTCGCATGGGCGGCCACTGAACGAAGATGACTTAGCGCAGGCTTACAGCTGGCTACTGCGTTTCGATCCGCAGTTGTGGATCGGGCTTTCTTATTCGCTGCCATTGCTGCTCATTCTTCTGGCCCATGAGCTCGGGCACTACATGAAGTGCATGCAGTGGAACGTGCGCGCGACACTCCCCTTTTTCGGCCCTTCTCCTACCCTCCTTGGCACCATCGGAGCCTTTATCTGGATTCGCTCTCCTATCTACAATCGCCGGAGCCTTTTCGACATTGGAGTCTATGGCCCCATCGGCGGTTTTATATTGTTGATACCGTTCCTCTTCGCCGGTGTATGGCGATCGCGTGTATGCCCCGGATTTTCGGAACATGCGCTTTTCTCCTTCGGCACGCCGCTGCTGCTGCTGATGGTTGAGCATTTGCGTTTTCCCGGTATTGCCTCCGCCGACATCTGCCTTCACCCTATGGCGATCGCCGCCTGGGCGGGGTTGCTTGCCACGGCCATCAATTTGCTTCCTGTAGGGCAGCTGGATGGCGGCCACATTCTCTACAGTCTCTTTGGCCACCGCTGGCATGCCATCGCTTCGAGAGTGGTCACCGCGGCACTGGTTGGAGCTGCATTTTTCTATTGGCCCTGGGCTTTGTGGGCGATTGCACTCTTCTTATTGCGGCGTCACCCCGCCATCTATGACGACCGGCCGCTCGACACCAGACGCAAGCTGATTGGCTTTGCAGCCGGAGTGCTGCTGATACTCTCGTTCGCGGTTGTGCCCATCCGGATCGACTGAGACTCCCCTATGAATATCTCGGCCACGATCATCACCTTCAACGAGGAGCGCAACATCGCGCGCGCGATTGAAAGCTTGCGCTGTTGTGACGAAATTCTGGTGCTCGACAGCGGTTCGAACGATCGTACTGTGGAGATTGCGAGTAAGCTCGGCGCGAGAGTGGTGGAAGCATCCTGGCACGGCTATGCGGCGCAGAAGAACATCGTTGCGGAATTGGCTGCGTACGATTGGATTCTCGCGCTGGATGCCGATGAAAGCCTGAGCGAGGCTCTGGAAGCGGAACTCTGGCAAATTAAGAAAGCCGGGCCTGAGTTCGATGGATACACTGCACCGCGTTTGGCACAGTATCTCGGCCGTTGGATCCTGCACAGCGGCTGGTATCCCGATCGAAAGGTTCGATTCTTCGATCGCCGCAGAGCGCGCTGGGCGGGCAATATGGTCCACGAATCCGTCGAAGTGGATGGGCGCGTCGGCCACCTGAAGTCGAACATTCTTCACTTTACGTGCAGCTCGCTCTCCGAGCATCTTCGGTCGCTGGATAATTACACGACGCTGGCAGCACAAGAGATGGCCGCCCGCGGCAAGAGGGTATCGTTGATCCGTCTGCTGCTCGATCCTCCGTGGACGTTTCTTCGAACTTACCTGCTGCGCCTCGGTTTTCTGGACGGAATGGAAGGGCTGGCGATCGCCTATATGGCAGCCGTCTACAACTTTGTGAAGTATTTTAAAGCGCTGATGATGAGCCCTGGCCGTAAGCTCTAGTGCGGACGCTGCACATCGACACGGGACGGGAAATGCGCGGCGGGCAACGGCAGGTTCTGCTGCTGCTGGAAGCGCTGGCTGCCCGTGGTGAGCCATTCTCGGTGCTGGCGCGTCGCGGCGGCAAGCTCCATTCTGAGGTGGGTGCGCGTGGTTGGCCGGTCAAGTCCGCCAGTCTTTTGAATACCTTCCGGGAATCCGCGGATGCCGATGCCGTGCATGCTCACGACGCTGGCGCGCACACTCTGGCCGCTATCGCGTCGCGCCGGCCGTTCGCCGTCTCCAGGCGGGTGATTTTCCCGGTTCGCACCTCCGCATTGTCGAAGTGGAAATATAGCCGTGCGGACGCCTATCTGGCTATTTCCGGGGCGGTTGCGCGGGAACTGCGCCTGGCCGGCGTGCGGCCGGAAAAGATCGCAATCGTGTACGATGCCGTTGCTGCCGGCGCACCGGAGTGGCATTGGTCTCCTGGTGCGCCGGTGGTTACATTTGCGTCGGAAGATCCGGCTAAAGGAGCCGATCTAATTCGCTCCGCCTTTCCATCCGCCGTCTTCAGTCACGACCTGGCTCGAGACTTGCCTGGTGGCTCGGTGTTTCTATACATCAGCAGGTCGGAAGGTCTCGGTTCCGCGGCATTGTTAGCTATGAGCCTGGGCGTACCAGTGGTGGCGAGCAACATCGGAGGATTAGCCGAGATATTCGAAGATGGAATCTCGGGCTTGTATGTACCGAACGAGCCCTCCGCGATTGCGGCCGCGGTCCGGCGAGTGACAACCGATCGTGATCTCGCCGAGCGCCTGAGCCGCAATGGCCGCTTGCGAATCGAGCAGCGATTTACTCCCGATGCGCTCGTCGAAGGTGTCATGGCGGTATACCGGAGCATCGGATGATCCTATTTCTCGCCGGTTTGTTTGGCCTGGTCTTCGGAAGCTTTCTCAACGTTTGCATCTACCGTCTGCCGCGCGAACTTGGCGTGGTAACTCCCCGCTCGTTTTGCCCGGAATGCGGCGTCCCGATTGCCGCGTTCGATAATATTCCGCTGCTCAGTTTTCTCTGGTTGAGAGGCCGGTGCCGCGGCTGCGGGCGGCGCATCAGCTGGCGTTACCCGGCTGTTGAAGCGTTGACTGCGATCGTCTTCGTGCTGGTGGTAAAACGCTATGGGCTGGCTCCCGAGACTCTCAAATGGCTGCTTTTTGAAGCCATCGTGATCGTGTTGTTTTTTACCGATCTGGAAGAGCGGCTGCTTCCGGACGAGTTCACGCTGGGAGGCTTGATGCTGGGGTTCGCCTTGGCCTTCTTTATCCCCGTGCCTGGCGCGCTGGGCGATCTCCTGTTCAGCCACTTCGGGCAGATAGCGCGATCGCTCTGCAACCTCCTGCTTGGCGCCGGGGTGCTTTCCCTGCCTATCTGGGGCATTGCGTTCCTCTATTCCCGCCTCAGAAAACGTGATGCCATGGGTCTGGGCGATGTCAAGCTGCTGGCGTTGCTCGGATCGTTTTTCGGCCTGGAAACTGGCGTGACTTCCGTTCTGGCGGCTTCTCTGGCGGGCTCCGCGGCGGGTATCTTCCTGTTGCTTCGCCACCGCTCGGCCGCGCTCCAGTTCGAGCTTCCCTTCGGCTCGTTTTTGTGCGCCGCAGCCCTTGTGATGCCGCTTGCCAAGACACTTTCGTGATGTACGATGGGTGAGACCGATTCATGAAGGAACTCCTCCAGGTGCTCGCCCCCGGTGAGCACGATTGGCGGCTGGCAGCACAGCTAGATCCAAAGCGCATACCCGGACATATTGCAGTGATTATGGACGGAAACGGCCGTTGGGCCAGGCAACGCAATTACCCGCGTCTGTTGGGGCACAAGGCTGGCATCACCACAGTCCGGATGGTGGTGGAGACCTGCGCCCAGATGGGCGTTGAAGCGCTTACGTTATACGCTTTCTCCGTGGAAAACTGGAAACGGCCCCGGCAGGAAGTAGAAGGTTTGTGGCGGCTGCTGCGGCTCTATCTGCGCCGCGAACTGGCTAACCTGATGCGCAACGATATTCAACTGGCGGCTATCGGCCGGCTGGAGTCGCTGCCTACTCCGGTGCAATTGGAGTTGCACTCGGTGATGAAGAAAACCGCCGCCAATCGCGGCATGCGCCTTAACTTAGCCATCAATTACGGCGGCCGCACTGAGTTAATAGATGCCGTAAATTCGATTCTGGAGAACGCGAGGAACGAGGGCAACCTGAACGCCCTTGAAATCACGGAAAGTTCCATCGCATCGCATTTGTATACGGCTGGTCTCCGTGATCCCGATCTGCTCATTCGCACTTCGGGCGAGATGCGCGTCAGTAACTTCCTGCTGTGGCAGATTGCCTACGCGGAGTTGTACGTCACGGATAAGCTTTGGCCTGACTTCACTCGCACCGATTTGCTGGAAGCGGTTCATGACTTTCAAGGCCGCGAGCGGCGCTTTGGCGGCCTGGCGCGCGGAGTCATGCTGGCTGGCGAGCGTGACGGGCTGCTTCTCGACGAAGAGCTTATGGAACTGCCGCATGCTTAGGCCGTTCGATACCCCTCGATGACTCGCATTGTAACGGCAATTGGGCTGATCGCTTTTGCCGTTTACCTGGTTTTCTTCTCTCCACAAACCGTCTTCATCGCCGGAGCATTGCTGGTAGGCGTGCTCTGCTATCTCGAATATGGGAACCTGATCGCCGCGCACGGCATAAGGCGATCGGGCTTAATTGGAATTCTGCTGGGCCTGGTCATTCTGCTGCGGCCGCAGGTCATAGTTCCTGCCGCATCCGTATGGCTGATGTTTGAGCTTGTCTTCTTGCTGCGACGCCGTAATCTGCGTGACATCGCTCCGGAAGCCGCTTGTACCCTGTTTGGCGTCTTTTACTGCTTCGCGCCCTGGCGTTTTGCAATCGATCTGCGCGCCATCAGCATCCATCTTCTCTTCTTCGCGCTGGCACTCAACTGGGTGGGTGACTCCAGCGCTTTCTATGTCGGCCGCCGGTTTGGCAAACACCGGCTGGCGCCCACCATCAGTCCCGCCAAAAGTTGGGAAGGGGCCGCCGCTTCGGTAACGGGCAGTGTACTTTTCGGAATCTTCTACTTACATTACTTGGTTTCCGCTGCATCAATTCTCCAAGTCGCCGTAATGGCTGTTGCCGGTAACGTTGCGGGCCAGTTCGGCGACCTGGCGGAATCGGCGATAAAGCGGGGAGCGGGCCTGAAGGATAGCGGTGCTCTGCTGCCTGGACATGGGGGAGCGCTCGATCGTCTGGACAGCAGCTTGTTTGCGCTGCCGGTAATTTATGTACTAATTCAGAGTTTTAACAGGTTTTAATTAAGTCTAATTACTTAGTTGTTTTTTCCGGATGATCCATAACTACTATCCCGCAAATCAAGTATGCGCCAGCGCTCAGATTAATCCCAGTAAGTTGTTTTATTTGTAACCTGGCGGCTACTCTCCTCATCCCTTTTGTAGATAGAAGGCAGTAACTTTCAGCATCGCTATCTGTGCGTCTTGCCGGTGGCGATTTCCTGAGTATTGCATTCCGAAAGTAAGATTTGGTGGAGAGTAAATTATGAAAATTAAGATTTCTTTTCTAGCAATTATGCTCATGGGAGCAACGGTTGCATTTGGGCAGAGCCAGGAAACAGACAAACCCGTTAAGCTCGGCCTGAAGGGTGGCGTTCCCATAACAGATATGATGAGCGCCAGCAATACGTCGCTGTTCGGCGGCAATCAGCAACTCCCAGGATCGTCGTACACGTCGTCCGTACCGCGCTACATCCTGGGCGTCAGCGGTCAGTTCAAGTTGCCGTACCATCTCCGTTTTGAGGTAGACGGCTTGTATCGAAGAGGTGGATTTAACAGCAATCTGCCGTTAGGCCCGTACTCTGCGCTTGGCACTTACCAGCAGACTAGTTTTAATCAGTGGGAGATTCCGGGCCTTTTTAAGTTCAACTTCAGCATGGGACACTACCGGCCATTTGTCGACGTCGGCGCAAGCTACCGGCATATATCGACGATCAGCCAGCGGACTTTCGGACCTCAGATTGTTGGAGCGGGTTATACCGATAATGCAGTGGAGTTGAGGAACCGCAACAGCTTCGGCGGTGTGGCCGGACTTGGAATTTCGTTCAAGAAAGGGCCCTTCGAGCTAACCCCGGAAGTTCGTTATACCCGTTGGGCCAACAAGGCTTTCATTGGTAACGGGTTGAGCTCCAATCTGGACCAGGGCGACTTCCTGCTGGGCGTATCGTTCTAACTACTCTGACAACGCGCTCGTCAAGCGTGCGATAGAAGAGGGTTGCTTTTGTTCCGGCAAGAGCAGCCCTCTTCCTTTATTTGAAGCTGAAGATGTCCCTCATGTCGATTTGCATCGGCCCGGCTTCCAGTGTGCCTTCTAACATAGGCTCACCCATTCCCGGCTGCGAGGCAGTCATCGTAACTGCGGACCTGGATTCAGGATCGATAATCCAAACCGAGTCTACTCCCCAACGAAAGTAGCGGAGAGCTTTGATGCGCATTTGAGCCATAGTTTGATCGGGCGAAAGAACTTCCACTGCGAGGATGGCAGGTGGAAGCAGATGTCCCGAGGCAGCAAGGGGAGCTGATTGAGACGCAACCAGCACATCCGGAGTCATCCAGTTGTGCTTCGATTTATCAGATTCATCCAGTGTCCATTCCTGCCATACCTCACAAGCATGAATTCCGGCCTGTGAACGGAGCAGCGTAGTGATTGCGTACTGAACCCTGGCATGATCCCTGTTCGGCAAGGCGCGTTCTACTAAATGGCCGTCGATCTGCTCGAAGCGGCTGGTATCGGTTGGGACATTGTCTGATTGAAGCGGTTGAGTGGCCATAGTGCGGCTTCTTCTACTTATTGTGGCACTTGAACGAAGTAGGCAGGCACAAAGTACGATTGAATGAAAGTTTCTCGACTCTCATGTTCAAGCCATTGTTTCCAGATGCAAACAGCAGTCACCCGGCACTCCGCACGCTAGTCGGCGTTTTGCTGACAGTTGCGCTCTCTTCCGTTGCAGGAATGACCGATGCGATTGGTTTCAGTCAGACCGGCGAGTTCGTTTCTTTCATGAGCGGCAATACGACTCGCATGGCCATAGCTTTCGGAGATGGCGATTGGAGCCGGGCAGAGCGGCTGGGTATGGTGCTGTTCCTGTTTGTGGTTGGCAATGCTCTGGGCGCGATCATTGCCCGCTTCGGACATGCAAGAAATATGCACGGTACGGCAGTAATCTTATACATTAGTGTCCTGCTAGCTCTGGCGGCAGGGTTGCCAGCGATTCCAGGCTTGCCCGAAGTTCTGGGCCTCGAGTCTCTTCCCGGCATGACTATATCGCACACCATGAACATGACCCTTATCGGGCTGGTCCTGACAATCCTGGCCATGGGCGCGATGAACTCCGCTGTAGAGGAAGTCGCTGGAGTCGGAGTCGGCCTGACGTATGTGACTGGTGCACTCTCTAAATTTGGCCGCGGATTCGGGAGACTGCTGATGGGCGAGCGCCGGTTCGAATGGACACTGCAGCTTGCTCCATGGACCGGAATCGCTATCGGAGCATTGATTGGGGAATTGTGCAATAACCGCTTCGGACGGCAGGCAATCTGGCTGCCTTGCGCCATGAGCGTGGTGCTAACCATCTGTTCTGTTCTCGTACCACGCGACTGGCAGAAGACATTTATATAAACCGGCGGCTAATGAATGGTTCGGGTCTTGCGGTTCATATAGTCCATGAGTAAGTAGTTACCAAGCGTGTACGGGGTGGTGAAGTAAGCTTTCCCGGAACACATGGCAGTTACTTTCTGCACGAACTGAACCAGGCCGTAGTCGCTGGCCAGCATAAAGGTATTGATGATGATGCCGCGTTTCTTGCAGCGCCCTACTTCTTCCAAGGTTTGCGTAATGACAAGGGGATCGAGACCGTAGGCGTTCTTATAGATTCTGCCATCTTCCAGCGTGAGAGCTGAAGGTTTGCCGTCCGTGATCATGATGATCTGCTTCATGTCTTTCTTCTCTTGCGCCAGGAGTCTTTGCGCCAGAATCAAGCCGTCGCGAGTGTTGGTATAGTACGGGCCAACCTGTACGCGCGCCAACTCGGACATGCGAAGCTCTTCGGCTGTGTCGTGAAATAAGACGCACCGGAGGCTGTCTCCGGGATATTGCGTCCGGATCAGATGCGAAAGGGCCAGCGCGACTTTTTTGGCAGGGGTAAAGCGGTCCTCTCCGTAGAGAATCATGCTGTGGCTGCAGTCGAGCATTAGAACGGTTGCACACGAGCTCTGATACTCGGACTGATGAACCTGCAGATCGGAGTATTCGAGGTTTAGAGGCAGAGATATGCCCTCTCGCGCCATGGCGCTGAACAGTGTAGCGCTGACGTCAAGATTGAGGGTGTCTCCAAACTCATACTGCTTTGCCCCGCCGCTGGAGTCGATGCCGGTGGCGAGGTCCCGAGTGTCGTGGGCTCCAAAGCTCGACTTGCCCAATGAACCAAGCAGATCCTTCAGCGTCTTGAAGCCGAGAAAATCGACGGCCTTATCGGTCACTTCGAATTTTATTTCGCTATCCGGCCCGCTGCCTCCGGCTTGGCCAGGAGGCGGTTGCTGCTCTTGATCGGGATTGATGTAGCCCGCGTCTTCTAGCTTCTTTACTAAGTTATTGATCAAGCGCTCACGATCTTCGCCGGACATCGCCTCAATGCGCTGTTGCATGGCTTCCATCTGCTCGGGGCTGAATAGATCGCCGTTTTCCAGTGCTTGTTCGATAGCACGTTTCAGGTTCTCGAGATTGTGCTCGTTCATCTCCGAGAACTGCATGTAAGGATCTTGATACCCGCTGCGAAGCAGATGATCTGAGAGTGCGCGCAACAGGTCTTCCATCTCGATTCCGAGATCGTCTTCTGAAAATTTCGAGTAAGATACTCTTCGCATAGCTGACGCCTTTTGGAAATCGGCCTCGGTCTAGTTCAGATTCCGGCGTCCACCGCCTTTCTCGCGCCGCCCTTCGAAGCCGCGCCTGCCGAACTCTTCGCGCAGTTCGCGCTCGAGACGTTCCTCGCGAGGCATTCGCTCTCCGGCTACAAACTCCAGTTCCTCGTTGCGGCTAATTCGCTTGTGTGCGTAGAGGCCTTCCAGGATGAACTCGCCGGCCGCCGCCCTTAAAGCATCGGTTTCGCTTTCGCCCAGGCCCAGCCTCTTAGTGAAGGGAAGCAGATCTTGAATGCCCGTCAGCTGCTGCACGATGCGCGCCGAAGGGGTATCTTCATCCAGCTTCAGTGCGCCGCCCAGCTCGAACCATTGAATCACCGGCCGCAAATTCGCGTCGTCGAAATATGAGGTGTAGACCTTGCCAACCGCGCTCTTGATCAGCTCGCGACCGATGGCGTCCCCGCCTTTCAGCTCTCCCTCATATTCCAGTTCCAGCTTGCCGGTAATGGAAGGCAACGCCGCGTACAAGTCGACGATTCTGGGAACTGCTTCGCTCTCGCCGGCCCTCAAAGCTCTCCGTTCCGCATTTGAGACCACATTTTCGAGAACGCTAATGGGCAGGCGCTGGGACACGCCAGAACGTTTATCAACGCGCTTGTCGTCGCGTGCCAGAAACGCGATCTGCTCGATGACTTCCCGGATGAATGAGGGAACTTCCACCTGGACGGGAGAATTTCTACGCGTCCAGGCTTCCTGGGAAGTAATGTTGATGCCCTGCTCGACGGTATGCGGATAGTGGGTCCGGATTTCGCTTCCGATGCGATCTTTCAGCGGAGTAATGATCTTCCCTCGCGCCGTGTAATCTTCTGGGTTGGCCGTGAACACCAACATGACATCGAGCGGCAGGCGAATGGGATAACCCTTGATTTGCACGTCACCTTCCTGCATGATGTTGAACAGGCCGACTTGCACCTTGCCAGCCAGATCGGGCAATTCATTCACCACGAACAACCCGCGATTAGCGCGCGGCAGCAGCCCATAGTGGATGGTGAGTTCGTTTGAGATGTCCTGGCCGCGTCGAGCTGCCTTGATGGGGTCGAGATCGCCGATCATATCGGCGATGGTTACATCGGGAGTAGCCAGCTTTTCGATATAGCGATCCGCAGCCGAAATCCACGAAAGCGGTACGTCGTCGCCCATGGCCGCTGCCTTGTCGCGGCATTGCCTGCAGAGCGGATGGAGCGGATGGTCGCGTATTTCACAGCCCTCGATGAAGGGCATCTCATCGTCCAGCAGGCGGGTGAGCATGCGCGCCAGGCGGGTTTTAGCCTGTCCCCGCAGACCTAGCAGAATGAAGTTATGACGCGAAAGAATCGCGTTCACGACCTGCGGAACAACGGTGTCTTCAAACCCCATCACGCCGGGAAACAAAGTTTCGCCGCGCTGGAGTTTGCCGATCAGGTTGAGGCGCAGCTCTTCTTTCAGAGTGCGGTTCGAAGAGTAGCGTTCAAATAACGGGCTGGAGCGGAGCTCGCCCAGGGTCTTTGGAAGGTCGGTGTGAGGCATGAAGACGCTCGGGAAGAACTAACAGCTTCGAGTCTAGCAACGATTTATGGCGTGCCCATTTTCGCTGACGCCATGCTCCGCATCGCTGGCGTGATTTGTGATATGTTCTCGGGGTCGTGACTAAGCTAGAACCGGCGCCCCCGTCGAATATCGATTACCAGCTGAACTGGCGCAAACTGCAACAGGTAGGCTTGAACGCTTACGAGGCGCGATCGTATGTGGTGCTAATCGGACATCCACGTTTCAAGGCGCTGGAGCTTGCGGCTCGCGCCCATGTTCCGCGCCAGAAGATCTACGAAGTGCTCGACAGCTTAGTGGAAAAGGGCTTCGCGCAGGTAATGCAGGAACGCACAAAGCTATTTTCGGCGGTCGATCCCAGCCTGGCAATCCCCGGGTATCTGGCGCGCCGGAGCCGCGCATTGCAACAAGAGCTGACCGAACAGTCGCGCCTCGCCAACGGCCTGATAGAAGATTTGCGCCACGGGTATCAAGAGGGCCAGGGCGGGCGGGGAGCGCTCGACTTCCTGAATCTGGTGAATGACCCCACGCAGACGGCGCTGCACTACCGGCGCATGCTCACGATGGTCTCGTCGGAATACGCCGAGTTCTCGCGTCCTCCGTTTGCAGTTGATCCCCTTGATGAAAGGCTGGTCAGGGATGCCGCCGGACGAGGGGTACGATGCCGGTTGCTGATTCAATCGAACGGCCAATTAGACGAGGATCACGAGGAGCGTCTGCACGACTTTCGCGAGCACGGAATCCAAGTGCGGTTTCTTACCAATCTTCCGATGAAACTCGCCCTCTTCGACAATAATTGCGGTTTAGCGGCGCTGCTTGATCCGGTGCTGACCCGTCCTTCCTGGACGGCCATGATCTTCGAACATGAAGGCTTTGCAGAAGCCATGGCAGGACTTTTCCAGACTTATTGGGAGCGGTCGGAAAGCGATACGCGGCTGGCTACCGTGAGCTGAGGCCTGTTTAGCGGGTACCCGGCGCACCTTTAGGCTGCGTGAACCACATGGCGAAATCGACGGCATCGGCGAATGGCGCCAGTGTTAGCACCTGCGGCTTCCCTCCGTATTCGCCTTCAATCTGGTAAGCTTCCTCTCCTGACCAATAGCCCGGCAGCTTATCTTCTACGGGCATGATCTTAATTGTCGACTCTTTCTCCAGCGGCAGCGATGCCTTGGCCAGATCAGCGAGTCCAGGGTTCAGTGTCCGCCCTAGCACCAGAATTTCGGGCCCGCGCTGGAGTGCCAACCGGTCTTCAAAGGAACCGGCGCCCCGCAGTAAGCGGACGCGCATTCCGATGCTGATTCTTACTGTGTCTCCGCGCCGCCATTCGCGATCAATAACCAGGTACTCGCCAGGCTTGCCCAGAATGTGCGATCCGCCATAATCCGCGGAAAAGCTTCCGGCCCATTCGGGCACCCGCAGTCGCAGGGGAAAACGCACCTTGCGGCTCGGCTCAACATGCAGCAGGATGTCGCCGCGATCCGGGAAGGAAGCCTCCGAGTAGACCTGCACCAGCGCGCGCCGCCTGAGTTCGAAAGTGCCGCGTCCGGCGGTATAGAGGTTGATCTCGATTCCATTGCTCCATCGGCCCCAAATCGCCCTGGTAATCAGCGACAACCCCTCCGATTCCGCTAGTGCGCAGTTCGAGAGCAGAGCATTCGACCGCGAGAGGAAATTCTTTTTGCCAGTCAGAGGAATCCCGGCGCAAAGGTCGCCATTGCGCGCGTCTTGTCCTGCCAGCAATTGGTTATAAATCGTTCTTTCTAAGTTGTCTGAGAACTGCTGTTGACCGGTACAGCGAAGTAACTCGAGAGTTAGTTTCATCCATGCCGCGGTGAGGCAGTTGCTTACCTCAGAAGCGTTGGAAATAAGCGGCGTCCCGGTGATGGTCAACCGATGACGCGCGTAAGTTTCCCATCCCCGCAGAGCAGCCTGCAGGTAAGGCGCTTCGCCAGCTGCGCTGTAGAGTTCAACCATTCCCGCTAGCGCATTGAACCATTCAGACTGCAACAAGTCATACTGCAAGACGTCAGATTGGGCGGGGACTCCCAGGGGCGTGGCGTCCATTTCATGCGCAGCCGGCAGATCGGCATTGCGGAGAATAGACTTGGCTAAATCCAGGTATGCCGTTTCAGCGGTATACCGGTATAAGACGACTAACGGTTCAACCAGACCCGCCGCCGCGAGCCTGAGATCCAGATCTGCCTTAGCAAGCTGGATCTTCCCGGGCGTACCGCTTTCTTGCAAACTCTTTACCAGATAGTCGCCCAGCTTCTGTGAAGCCGTATAAGCCCGCTCTTCGCCACTAGCCTGGTAGTAAGCCAGGAGCCCAAGTAAGTTCGCTCGTTGAACACGGAAATCGGAGCTTGTGCTTCGTCCGGACGAAGCGGCGATACCCAGATAACCGTCGCGTGCCTGGGCGTCCGCGAGAGCGTTCGCGACCTGGTCTAGGACCTTTCGTAATTGGGGTTCGCGGCGATATTCGTAAGTGCTCGCGGCAGCCGAGAGGAAGCGTCCCGCTGCCTCGCCGCCAGAAGTTCCGGCGTGGCCCATGCGGTAAGCCGCTAACAGTTCGCGAGAGTTGGCGCGTTCGAGAAAACCCTCGCTGTTGGCGCGCAGGCGGCTGGCCAGGACACCGGCGAGCCGCTGATTCTCCGGTGGCAGCGCACGGAACTTATCCGCGACTGCGTTAGCCGCGATTGGCTGAATGGGACCGGCGTTAACCATCAATCCCGAAACGCCAAACAGGCAGAGGAAGGTATTTCTGAACGCCCGATTCACTAATACCTGCCAGTGTAGTCCTTTGCTTCGGTCCGCGCAGCTTTACTACGCCGCGGAGTCACAATCATTTACAGGGTTAGCCGGACTAAAGCCCTCCGCCGGCCCTCCGAGATCCATGTTCTCAGGTTTCTGTTAGATACAAAGGTACCGGAATAGCAGTCTTCAAAGGTCTCTTTTACCAGGTGGAATTCCACAAAGCGCTTTAATGCGGCGGGTTCCGGAAGTACAAATCGTGTGAGCGTGTCCGGTGGAGTTAATCTGCGGCGGCGTTGCCAAGAGTAAGAGAGTTCGGCGGTCACACCGATGTCTCGATTCGTGTGACGCCGTTAGCGCGCGCCACAGGTTGAAGATTGTAGCGCTAACGCGGTCCGGGCCCCTTGTATTTCAGGTGCATCTCTCGACTTGGCAGTCCAAGGCCACCCCAGCGTCGCAGGAAGGGAAGGAGCTTGTATGATTGGGCGTATGAGAGCCGCGGAAAAGTTCGCCGAATTGGACGTTGGTCTCCCGCGCAAAACTTGGACGCGGGAGGAAGCACACGTTCTAGTGGACATCGGCTTTCCAAATGCCGAGAAGCTAGAACTCATAAATGGAGAACTCATTGACCGAATGGGCAAGAAACGCCCGCATGTCATGTGGAAGAATCTGATCCACACCTGGTTGAACTCAGTATTCGGATCTGAACATGTTCAGGTGGAGGATCCAATCGACGTCGCCGACGTGGATGCCAACCTGAGTGAGCCGGAGCCGGATTTGGCAGTAACTAAGAAATCCACCCGAGAGTACACCAAACATCCCGATCCAACCGACTTGCTTCTCGTGATGGAGATCTCAGACTCAACCCTAATATTAGATCTCACGGTGAAAGCTAAACTGTACGCTCGGGCCGCCATCTCTGATTACTGGGTAGTGGACATCCAGAACAAACTGGTGTACGTTCATCGATCCCCCGGCCAGGGCATTTACACCAGTATGGTTAAGTATGAGTTCGACGAGGAGATCACGCCATTGGCCAATATGGATGCAATCTTCTGTGCCGCGAAACTTTGATGCGGTGTTAAACCACGGAGAAACGAACCTCTGAATTCTCCCGGTTTCGGTCAGGATCTTTGGCCGCCTAATTATTTCTTTCAGCGCGTAATGTTAGCGGCCGCCGCTCCCAGAATCCGATGCGACTGATTGCTTTGCAAGAAGGCTACCAGTTTCGACGGTCCTAAGCCGGAGGGAAGAGCGATTGAGAGGTCCTTCGAGAACTGGCTTTCGTTTTTGATAGTGGCCACTGGCGTCAGAGATCTTACAACGTCTACGTGCGATAAGGACCGGCCGGCATTTTCGCCATTCCGCACTTCCGAACGCACGTTGCATTCTGCTAAAGCCAGGTAAAGAGTCGCGTTTTCGTTTTTTCCCTCCAGGCCGGGAAGGGAAGCGTGTACGTTCAAACGATTTCCGTCACGCGCGATTCCGGAAAGCGTCAGCGGCGCCTTTTGACTCTGCGCGGCCTTTTCGATAGCGGCCTTGGCCTGCGCGGCGTTGCTGCCCACCAGTTCGTATTGCCCGTCGACGACCAGTTGAGGCGTATAGACCGAATCGAGGCCCAACTGTTCCCCGTATTGCCGCTGCCGGGTACTGAACGCTTTCGATGAGAAGGGATCGCTCCAGCCCAGACGATTCCAATAATCGACATGTTCACTGAGTACGATCAGTTCCACACCGGCGGAAGGCTGTTTGTCGTTTAACGTTTGCAGCAGACGGTCCGCCGGGGGGCAACTGGAGCAGCCTTCAGACGTGAACAGTTCCAGAACGACCGGAGTCCGGGACGGGCCTGCTGCCATTGCGTCAAACCCTCCGCAGGCAAGCGCTAGCAAAGTCAGAGCTCGTATAACTGTCTTCATACTTTGCACTTCGCGAATCCGGGGAGGAAAGTCACGCCCCAAGGTGCGTCAGCCGCGAAGCCGGCCCAGTATTTCGTCCCTGGAGGTAAATTGCAGGGAGCGGATGCCCAGCAATTCCCCTCCCTGGACATTCTGAACACGGTCGTCGAGAAACAGTGTTCGAGCCGCGCCGGTGCCGATTCCGGCGAGGCACTCCTCGTAAATCGCAGGCTCCGGCTTGGTCGATTGGATTTGATACGACAGCGTGACATGATGGAACCGGTCCAGCTTGTCCGATCGCGTCTTCAGCGCTTCTCCAATCTCCTGCGGCATGTTCGACATCATGGCTACGCGCTTTCCGGCGCGCTTGAGTTCGTCCACCCAATCCCACATGGGCTGGTCATAGCGCATCCAGCTTACGGTGTCGTGTTCGGTTAGGTCGTCGATTTTCTTTTCCGTGACCGTCGCGCCGGCGCTAGAAAGCACAGACGTCCAGTAATCGATGTTGGAAATCAGGCCTTCGTCGTAGGCATCACGTTCGGCCCAATAGCGTTCAGAGAAACTCTCTTGCGGCGCGCCCGCGATTTTCGCCATGCGAGTGTGATCTTCATCCGTCTGATGATGCACCAGGACGCCGCCATAGTCGAAGATAACGCCGTCGATTTCGTTCACGAGTTCTTTAACGAGTGCCATCTACCAATTGTTCGCGCCGGGATCGTATCTCACGAACCGCATAGATGCGGCGTCCCTGGCTCTCAAAGTAAGTTCGCATTAAGACTTCACCCATTAGACCCACGCAGAACAGCATCAGGCCGGAGAGCCAGAACATAGCGCCCGCCACCAGCAGGGGGCCGTGCTCCTCGATAATGTCCTGTCCGGTAATTTTCATCACCAGAAGCCAGAGCAAGACAATGCTTCCCGCGGCAATCCCGAGGAGCCCGTACTTTCCGAAGAAGTGCATCGGGCGCGTCAGGTATCGCAGCAGAAAGCCGATGGTCAGAATATCGAAGAATACGCGAAAGGTGCGGCCGAGGCCATAGTGCGAGACTCCGTTAGGCCGCTCGATGTTCTTGATGGGGACTTCCACCACGCGCGCGCCATAGAAACTTGCGAGCGCTGGAATGAAGCGATGGAGTTCGCCATATAGATTAATGTCTTTCAGCACCTCCGCGCGATAGGCTTTGAAGGTGGTTCCAAAGTCGTGAAGATCCACGCCGGATGCGCGCTTCATCAGCCAGTTGGCGATGCGCGAAGGAATCTTGCGCGTGACGGCGTTGTCCACCCGGTTCTTGCGCCATCCGCTGGCGATATCGTATCCGTTATCGATCATTTCGAGCAATAGCGGAATGTCTTCAGGATCGTGCTGTAGATCGCCGTCCAGCGAGATGATGATCTCTCCCTGCGCTTCGTCGAAACCTGCCGCCAGAGCTGCGGTCTGGCCGAAGTTGCGGCGCAGGCGGAGCACTTTCAAATGATGATCGGTTTCCACCAGATTAGCCAGCAAATCGAAACTCCGGTCTTTCGACGCGTCATCAACAAAGATGATCTCGTAGCTCCGCTGGATCGATTCGAGCACTGAAGTAAGCCGGTCGTAGAGCGGCAGGATCGCGGGCTCCTCGTTGTGTATGGGGATGACGATCGAGAGCATTTTCGGAGTAACTTCAGTTTATCGAATGGTTTACGAGAAGGCCTTCCGGCTGCAAATAAGCCAGGGTTGCTGCTGATAAAATAAGGAATCGCCACAGGATTAATAACCTATACTGTTTGCAACAGTTTGCGGTGTTTGCCTGGGGTGGTGTGCAAGTAGTCAGGAGTAAACATTGGCCGATCAAGAAGCGCCTCCGCCGGGTAGTCTGTTCCCACCGGGCGGAAACAAGAATATAATTTCGATCAACATTGAAGACGAGATGAAGCGCTCGTACCTCGATTACGCCATGAGCGTGATCGTGGGACGCGCTCTGCCCGATGTCCGCGACGGCCTGAAGCCGGTGCATCGCCGCATTCTGTTTGGGCTTCACGAAATGGGTTTGCATTTCAACCGGCCTACCCGCAAGTGCGCCAAGATCGTCGGCGAAGTTCTGGGTAAGTACCATCCGCACGGCGACGCTCCGGTTTACGATTCGCTGGTCCGCATGGCCCAGCCGTTCTCGCTGCGCTACATGCTGATCGACGGGCAGGGCAACTTTGGTTCCGTAGATGGCGACCCGCCGGCGGCCATGCGGTACACCGAGGCCCGCCTGGCGAGAATTTCCGGCATGCTGCTGGAGGACATCGATAAGGAAACGGTCGATTTCCGGCCCAACTACGATGAAAGCGAGCACGAGCCCGAGGTTCTTCCCACGCGCGTTCCCAACCTGCTGATCAACGGCTCGTCGGGTATTGCGGTGGGAATGGCCACGAACATACCGCCGCACAATCTGCGGGAGATCATCGACGCGACGGTCGCCATGATTGAAGATCCGCAACTGTCACTGGCCAAGGTGCTGGAACTCGCGCCGGGTCCTGATTTTCCCACCGGCGGATTCATTCTAGGTAGGGCGGGCATTCTCGATTACTACACTAGGGGCCGGGGCAGCGTGCGAGTGCGCGCCAAAGCGGCTATTGAGAAGAGCGGTAAGGACCGGGAAGCCATCATCATCACCGAAATTCCTTTTCAGGTGAATAAGAGCCGGCTGATTGAGCATGTGGCCGCATTGGTTTCTGACAAGAAGCTGGAAGGCATCTCGGACGCCCGCGACGAGAGCGACCGGGACGGCATGCGCATCGTGTTCGAACTGAAGCGCAACGAGCAGGCCGACGTGGTCTTGAACAACCTGTACAAGCAGACGCAGATGCAGGTGAACTTCGGCGTCATCATGCTGGCGATCGTCAACGGCCAGCCGCGCGAGTTGGGCATCATGGACGTCATCCGGCGCTTTATTGAGCACCGCATTGACGTGGTCCGGAGGCGCACCGATTACCTTCTGAGGAAGGCCCGCGACCGTGAGCACATCCTGCTCGGGTTCCAAAAGGCGCTGGACAACCTCGACGAGGTGATCAATCTAATCCGTGCCGCTGGCAGTTCGAAGGAAGCGCACGAAGGGCTGGTCACCCGGTTTGAATTTTCCGATCGCCAGGCAAAAGCCATCCTGGAATTGCAACTCCAGCGCTTGACGGGCATGGAGCGCCAGAAGATTCTGGACGACTTGGCCGAGATTCAACGCATGATCGGCGAGTACATGGAAATTCTGGGTTCGGAGGTGGTGCTGCGGGGGATTGTGGTTAGAGAACTCCGCGAAGTGCAGAAGGATTTCGGAGACGAGCGGCGTACCCAGATCATCGAGGACCCGGGTGACATCAACTTGGAAGACCTGGTCCAAATGGAAGATGTGGCCGTGACGGTTTCCCGGGGCGGTTACCTGAAGCGCACTTCCGTCGACACCTACCGGCGGCAATCCCGCGGCGGCAAAGGCCGCATCGGGATGGGGACCCGTTCGGAAGACGTGGTGGATCATCTGGTGATTGCGTCCACCCACGCCTATCTGTTGATCTTTACGAACAAGGGCCGGGTTTACTGGCTTAAAATTTACGAGATACCGGATGCGGCCACTACCGGCAAGGGCAAGCATATCTCCGGCCTGATCAGTCTGCAGCCGGACGAAGCGGTGAAGGCGTTTCTGCCCGTGAAGGATTTCACCGGCGATCGCTTTATCGTAATGGTGACTCGCCAGGGAGTCATCAAAAAATGCGAGCTAACCGAGTTCGATCATCCGCTTTCCCGCGGCATCATCGCGTTGGCGCTTGACGATGACGACGAACTGCTGGGCGCGGCCATTACCAATGGAAAGAACTACATCTTCCTGGGGTCGCGCGAAGGCATGGCCATTCGCTTCAATGAAGACGAAGTTCGCGCCATGGGGCGGCAGGCACGAGGCGTGCGGGCCATGGATCTGGAGGACAAGGATTACCTGGTCGGTTTGCTGGTGGTGGAAGAGACCGGATTGATTCTGTCTATTTCAGAGAATGGATTCGGCAAGCGGACCGATCTAGAAAACTATCGCTTGACCTCGCGCGGCCGTAAGGGTGTCATCAATATGAAGACGACTCCGAAGGTGGGTAAAGTGATTGCGGTTCTGTCAGTGATGGAGAGCACCGACCTGATGATCATCACCCAAGACGGAAAAATCATTCGCCTCGAATCGGGCGAGATCCGGCAGGCCGGGCGCTCTACCCAGGGTGTCCGCCTGGTGCGGATGGAGGATACCGATAAGGTCGCGGCAGCTTGCTGCATTCCAGAGTCGGATGCGATCCTGCTACCTCCGGCGGCAGAGAACGGCGAACTGCCTCTGCAATAAGCATACCGGGGATTGAATCGATTAGCGGTTCAATCCCCGGACCATCTCGCTTGCGCTATTTAACTCTCTGGTCGCAGCTATATGCAGAACGGCAGAGCGTCTGCTTCTTTGGTGCGGATGAGATGACTGGAATCTCTAGGCGTTCACCTCATTTACGACCGGCTATAGCTGATGCCAGTACTACGAGGTGCGGTGCCGTCGCAGTCTAGGTGCTAATGCCTCCTGCGAGTTGAGTGCGAAGAACTGTAACAGGCAACGGCGACTACCTGTTAAACCCAAAGGGCATCAAGTCTCTTTGGACGCGAAACGTATCCAATCTCTATTCCTACTCGGAGCAGGATAGAACGTGGTGGGATTCCCTCTAGAGGTTCAATGTCTTCATTATCTAAATGCATCTTGCGGCGTTTCTCTTCGGTCGCCTGTTCGGTGACGATCTTTTGGTCTTGATTGGCCGGTCCAAGAGCTCAACAATCCTCGGGACACCAGAGGATTTAAGCTCAAGCTTTAAGCTTAGGCGGTCATTCATCATCCACGACATGAATGCACCGATGGTACGCTTTCGGATTCCAAATGAGTGTGCCATCACGTTAACTACAGGCCGGCGCCGGCTATGAGTACCTTCACCTGAGGCATGTTGTTTCTCTTTCCTTTTTAGCCGCTCTGTTTACCTCGCGGTGTACGCAAGAATACATGCCGTGAAGAGCAGCGCGCAGATGATGAGGGCGACCAGTTTCTGGGCAGGCAGCCCGAACACCATCGGGTCCAACTGGGCAAATTCCGGATCGTGCCACTCAGTGCCGGGAAACGCGGGCGCAAACAGCATAGCAACGAAGTATGTTCCTGAAATCGCTGCCGCGAGGAGTAATCTGGAAAACGTAAGCGGCCCGGAAGCGAACAGAATACACAAGGTGATCAGCCCCAGCAGGATACCGATTACCATAGTCTGGCAGTTGTGAAATTTGGCATGCGGAGGCCATCCAGGGTTATACAGGTGTTGCTTGGCCGTAGCGGGGATAACCGCGTCCACCACATAGCCACCGAAGTTCCAAACCGCTACAAGAGTGACAAGCCACTTTGCAATCTCCATAAACACCTCTAACGTGAGCGTAGCGAGCCCTGAGATCGGCCTGTATCAAAAATTGCGCTCTTCACGTTTCACGCGCACGCCCTAAGGCTTACGGCGAGCTGCAAGGCGGAAGGCACCGGGCGTGACACCCGTACGCCTCCTGAAGGTGCTGACGAAGTGAGAGGGAGAGGAAAAGTATGTTACATCGGAGATCCATTGAATCGGAGCCTCAGTCCGCAGCAGTAACTCCAAAGCGCGACTGACACGCTCGGCGAGCAAGCGTGTGTTAGGCGTCTGCCCTTCTGTGCGGTGGAAGGATCGAATGAAATGATAGAGGCTTAGTCCGGCTGCGCTCGCCAGATCTGGAACGGTGGGCGAGGGCTTTGCTGGGTCGGTACTCCAGTCGTGAAAAACAGCGGATACGCGCCTCCGAGCACCGGGCGAGAGACCCCCATGTGACACTCGGACGGGCAATAGCGAAGGTCCCACGAAACACTTTGCGGTTTCGAGCACAATGCGTTCGAGCTCACTTTCGTCCGTGCCGGTTCCGTTCTCAAGAGCGATCAGCGCCTGCACAGCGGCGGCCCGTAGTTTTGGCGTGGTCGTCGCAAGAGCTGGACTCGCGGTTGTCGAATTGCCATGGGTGCTCCGTATCAGGTCGGGGCTGATCAAAATCTGCAGCGTTTCAGCCTGCCCATGGACTCTGATGACGCCGGCGTCTTCGGGAGCGTTAATGGCCACCGAGCCCGCGCGAATGATCCGCTGTGCTCCCGCGCGTTCGGGCGAATCAACGACCTGTCCTCCGGAAAGGTTGAAAACGACCTGATACGCATCCGCTCCACTCAGGTCGATTACGGCTCCCTTGTGACGCCAGCGCGCAACCTCTGCCACGGTTCGCGGCCCACGCCGGAGCCTCCACAAAGCTTTCGCATCCCCCAGAGCACGTGTGATCTGGCTAAGAGACTCCATAGATACTCTGATGTGCTCTTGCTGATCTTCGATGCTCCGCCCTTAGGAGGTGCCGCCCCAGCTCTCGGATATTAGCGGTACGGCAGGAGTCGTCTGCTCGACTGATAACGAGGCTACCCACATGAGTGACTACCTGCACAACGGTTCTGACCGGGACGATCAGGTCATCAAGCAGTAGCACAGGCGTAGCAGTAGATCGCCGAAGGCTACGGGTGTGCGTCGATGACTAGGACCTGCGGCTACCTGTTAAACCCAACGTGCTTGCCGGATAGACGCTCTGATTGTTTGACTCATACACGGTCGCAGTTCAACCTCGGGTGTGCTGCTCGCCGAACGCCGTAAGAACCTCCTCGCCGGCGAATTCCTGAGTCGCTGCGTGCTGGCCGGGTTGAAGCCACTTCAGCCCATCATCCATGTAGGTGTAAAACACAGGGGTGAGATAGAGCGTTACAATCTGGCCGAAGACCAGTCCACCCACTACGCACAGACCCAGTGAGCGCAGCGCACCGGCGTTGGCGCCAATCCCGATTGCGATGGGCAAAGTGCCCATAACCGTGCAGGCAGTGGTCATCATAATCGGGCGGAAGCGAATCAGGCTGCTTTGATACGCTGATTCACTGGCGCTGATATCTCCCTTGCGCTCGAGTTCCAGAGCAAAATCGATCATCATAATGGCATTTTTCTTCACAATGCCGATGAGCATGATCAACCCGACAAACCCGTAAATATCAAGCTGCATGTGAAACAACGAGAGCGTCGCCAGGCCGCCAAAAGCCGCAGCCGGCAAGCCGGTAAGAATCGTGATGGGGTGAACGAAGCTCTCGTAGAGGATGCCGAGCACGATGTAGATGACCGCCACCGTCGCAATCAGAAGAACGCCCAAGCCGGTGAGGGATTGCTGGAACGCCTGGGCCGTTCCCTGGAAACTGCTTTGGATTGAGATCGGCATCGTCGAACTGGAGAGGCTCTGAATTTCATTCACCGCGTCTCCTAGAGCAACCCCGGATTTCAAGTTAAAAGAAAGCGTGACCGAAGGGAGCTGGCCGGTATGGTTGACCGTGAGTGGGCCCACTCCAGTCACGAATTTGGAGACGGCGCTGAGCGGGACCAGTTGGCCGCTCGAGGAGTGGATGTACAGCTCCGAAAGCATGGCGGGATCGCTCTGAAAATGCTCCTGCACCTGCACAACCACCCAGTATTCGTTGTTTGAAGTGTAGATCGGAGAGACCTGGCGCTGGCCATAGGCACTGTAAAGCGCGCTTTCGACGGCCTGCGCGGTAACGCCCAAGGCCGATGCCTTGTCACGGTCGACGACAACGTTAGCCTGAGGATTCTCAATCTGCAGGTCGCTGGTAACGTCCGCCAGCGTGTTCGATGCCCTCATCTTTTCGAGCATCAACTGCGCGGACTTGTAGAGTTGATCGGTGTCCGGGCTGGACAGCGTGTATTGATACAGGCTCTTCGAAATGCGCCCGCCGATGCGGATGGCAGGGGGATTCTGCATGTACACCCGCATGCCGGGAATTTTGTTAAATCTCGGCTGTAACCCGTGCATGACGTCGGCGACAGTGAGTTGATGTTCAAACAGTGGGCGCATCCACCGGACCACGGAGCCAACGACGGCGGCATCTCCGTAGCGCTCCAGCAGTCGACGGTAGCGCGGGCTGTTTGTCCAGGGACGCTCGGAAGGATCCTTCAAATGCAGAAAAGCTCTGCCGTTATTGAGGCCGTTATTGTTCGAAGCGCTCACATTAGAGAAGAATTGGATCACGCTAGGGTCGGCCCTGATAACGCGATTCACGGCATCCTGATGCGCCTTCATGGAATCGAAGGAGATCCCCTGTCTGGCCTCGGTGGAAACCGAGATCTGGGACGTGTCTTCTTCGGGCAGGAAGCCTTTCGGAATGGACCAGAATTCCCAGACCGTTCCCACTAGAACCAAGATCCCAGTCAGCATCACCAGAACACGGTGCCGGAGCGCCCAGCGAAGGGTTACGCCATACCAGCGCGTCCACGCCTCCACGATGTCTTCCAGTTTGCGGTACATCCAGTTGTGCCGCTTCCCGTGATCAGGCCGCAGGTAGCGCCTGCACAGCATCGGCGTAAGTGTCACGGAAACCAGGCCGGAAACCATTACCGCGGATATGGTAACCACCGCAAACTCGTGGAGCAGGCGTCCGAACACGCCGGGCATAAAGAACACCGGCAGGAAGACGACGGCCAGGGACACAGTCATCGCCACAATCGTGAAGCCGACTTCCTTCGAGCCATCGAGTGCCGCTTGCAGTGCTCCCTTGCCCATCTCCCGGTGACGCACGATGTTTTCCAGCATCACGATGGCATCATCGACTACGAAGCCGACTGCCAGGATCAATGCCAGCAACGACAGGGTGTCGATTGTGTAGCCGAACAGGTACATCACCGCAAACGTGCCCACGATCGACATCGGCAATGCGAGGCTCGGCATGATGGTGGCCGAAACGTTGCGCAGAAAGAGAAAGATGACCAGTATGACGAGGAAAATGGCGAGCAACAAGGTGAACTGAACGTCATCCACCGACTTGCGGACGGGAACGGACCGGTCGTATTCAACCGACAGATTGATTGACGGCGGGATCATCGAGAAAAAACGCGGAATCGATTTGCGGATGTTGTCGACGATTTCCACCGTATTGGTGCCCGGCTGCCGCTGCACCTGCAGCATGATGCCGGGAATTCCGTTCACCCAACTGGCGATGTACTGATCCTCGACGCCATCGCTGACGTTAGCGATCTGGTCAAGCCGTACGGGCGCTCCGTTACGGTATGCCACGATGAACGGGCGGTAAACCTTGGCGTCTGAGAGTTGCCCGTTGGATTGGATGTTGTAGGACTTGTGAGCGCCGGAGAGCGTTCCCATCGGCATGTTGACGTTGGCGGTTTGAATGGCCTGCGTCACCTCATCAATGCCGATCTGCCGGCTGGCCATGGCCTGAGGATTCACGTCCACGCGCACCGCGTATTTCGCCCCGCCACTAACGTTCACCTGGGCCACGCCGGGAATCTCGGAGATCTGCTCGGCAATGAAATTTTCCGCGTACTTATCGACTTCATAAAGCGGAAGGGTCGGCGAGGTAACCGCCAGCGCAAAGATGGCCTGGTCGGCGGGATTCACTTTTTTGAAGGTCGGCGGAGAAGGCAGGTCAGGAGGAAGCTGATTGGAGGCCGCGGAAATCGCCGTCTGCACGTCGAGAGCAGCAGAATCAATGTTGCGGTTGAGATTGAATTGGAGGGTAATCTGCGCGTTTCCCAGCGAACTGGTGGAAGTCATCGAATCCAGTCCGGCGATGGTGGTGAACTGTTTTTCTAGCGGCGTTGCCACGGACGACGCCATGGTTTCCGGACTGGCGCCCGGCAGCGCGGCGGTGACCTGAATGGTGGGGAAGTCGACGTTTGGCAGGTCGCTGACAGCCAGTTGGCGGTGGCCCAGAACGCCAAACAGAAGAATGGCGATCATCACCAGGCATGTCATCACGGGGCGGCGGATGAAAATTCCAGAAATATTCATACGATTCCAGCCTCGTCAGAGTCCCTTGCTTATATAAGTCTTGGTGCCGGGAACCAGCCGCACCTGCCCGTCGATCACCACCGTCTCGCCGTCGGAAAGCCCCTGCAAAACCTGGGTCTGGTTGTTAACGCTTCGTCCCACCTTCAGTCGCCGGACCTCGACGGTCATGTCCGGTTTCGTGACGAACACGTAGTCGCCTTTTTGTCCTGTTTGCACGGCCTGCGAAGGAATTACCAAAACGTTCTGCTCCTGGTTCAGCCGAAGCAAGACATTCGAATACTGCCCGGGCCAAATCCGCTGGTTGGCGTTGGGAAACTTAGCCAGCAGATGAATCGTACCAGTAGCTGAGTCGACAGTGTTGTTCACGAAGGTCAGAACACCTTTTTCCGGAACTGAACCGCCGGGCGGCGTGGCCTCGACTGCCAACGGGGAGCGCGCCATAAAGCTCTTGATGGATCCCAGATACTGCTGGGGAACCGCGAAATCAACATAGATCGGAGAGACCTGGTTGATCACGACCAGAACCGGGACATCATTCGCCTTGACGGTGGCTCCCGGATAGACGAGTTGAGCTCCGGCCACACCGCTGATAGGAGCATAAATGGAGCAGTAAGACAGTTGTATTTTCTCGGTCTGGATGGCGGCTTCATCGGCTTGCACACTGGCTCGCATGGCTGTTGAGGTAGCCAGAGATTGCTCGTACTGTTGCTTAGATATGATTCCTTGCTTATCGAGTTCGGTGTAGCGCTGCAATTCGGCCTGGCTGAGTTGGGCTTGTGCTTTGTCTCTGGCGAGCGCCGCTTCGGCCTGCGCCAGAGCCGCGAGAAAAGGACTCTTGTCCAGCGTGATCAGCAGGTCGCCTTGGTGGATCAACTGACCTTGGCGGTAATGCACTTCCTTGACGATGCCCGCCACCTGTGACTCTACGGAGACGGTCTTGAATGCCTGGCCCGTACCGATCGCGCCTAATTCCACTGGAAAGGAACTCCGCTCGACCTTGCTTATCACGACCGGGACCGCCGACTTGTCGGCTGCTCTCTCCAGGGCTCCGCTGCCCCCTGATATCTGCGCTGTCCCATTGCTGTCCGTGCAGCCCGCAAGAGCCAGCAGAGAGATTAGCGAGATCGGCGCGACGATCTTAAGAACGCTGACCATGTCTTGAGTATCCGCATTTGGAAAGATAGTTTCCGGCTGCACGACGAATAGGGCTTAACTGCAGGGCTTCCAGCTCCGAGCGTCCGCCATCATTCTTTGGTTCAGCTGTTCGCCGGACCAGCGTGCCGTGTCGAGTATTGGCGCCGGTTACCGCGATTGCCGAATACGCCCTCGCTTTCTGTAGCTCATTCCAACATACCCGCGGTGGCGATGCCAACCCTGATGCTTGGCGATGTCCGCAGATTGCTATAAAGTGGGCGACTATTCGTGTCCTATCCACAAAGCCACTTCTCCGAATGGCCGACTTTCTGTCAATGTGGATGAATACCGCTGTCTAAACTTCTTAAGAAAGGTCTCTCAGAAGCTTCAACGTAGCGGACATGAAGCGGTTCTACGAGCGCAAGTACATCTCCCGTGGGCGGTGCCGCAAGCATAAACTCGATAGAGCGACACACCGACGCCGAGTTTGCGCCCACGTGAAATATGCTTAATCGCCGAACCTCATACCGGCCAAGTGTCGCAACTAGATCCGTGCAAACCCGGAATCCTTCAGGAGATTGACCCAGCTCGATTGCGGCTGGACCGCATTGGGAGAGAACAGCACAAGGTTCCGCTCAGCAGGATTCAGCGCACTCGGATATCGCACGCCATCGTATCCCACAGCACGAGCGATATTGGCAAGTAGCTGAGTTCTGAAGTAATCATCGGGAGTTTGAGCGGGCTTCGACATGAGTTCAGCGATACCTCGAAGAAGCAGTGTCAAGTCAAGAATCCAGGAAAGAGTGTTCGTCACGAATGGATTAGGAGGCGCGATAGTTAAGCACAGATCAACCACGGTCAGATTACAGCTCACGGCAAATTCGCCCAGCGAGACCATCGATCCAAGCGGCTGTCTGATCTCAGCTACAGCGGTGTGCTCTGCCTCTGCGAGGTAAATGGCGTACTGTGCTTCAGCGTTAGCACGACTAGCGGGATGTTTAGGATTTGCTCCGAGATCGCGGTGCGGAGCTGGCGCGCCGGCCGCCGTTTCGCACCCTGGCCTTGCGCGAAATAATAGCGCACCCGGTTCGACAAGAACAGCAAAATACGCAAGATGACTTCCGACATGGTTCTCAAGCGTCCCTGGCATCTCTAGCTGTTCCTGAACAATTTCATATGGCGTGAATGACTCGATAGAGTCCTGAGGAAACATTCTGTCTAGGAAACGCCATTCAGTCCTCATCGCTTGTAGGCTGAATCGTAAAACTCGACTTTCCGATTTAAGATCCTTGCAATCAGGCTTCTCGGTATTCGCTAGGATGCATTCCAAGAGCTTGGCGGCGTTGTTATTCTGAATGGTCGCGGGCGAGAACACTCTCCAGTCGTTCTGCAATGCTTCGAAAAGTGAAGATGCCGCCGGGTGGTGAGCCCCAACGCAAAATTCATGCTTTCGATATGACTCATCTACGTATTCGGACAACAAATTCGTAAATGGACCGGACAGATCCATGACTGAAAGCAGCCGGACGTGTCGCGCCTCGCAGAATTGACACGTTCCCCGCTCGCTACCTTGCCCACGCACAACATCTTTCAGCCATTGGTGCTGAAAGCAATTAGCGCAACACATAACTTTAGGTTTTTGACTCTGCGGATTCACTCATCCATTTTCAAGGAGCGATAGCTCAACAAGAATGGTGTCGTTTTCGAGGCCTGCTGCCTTTCACTTGGATGTATAACGCGCATCCCGCCCACGCGCATAGCCTCATGACCGGCCGCAGTTGGAGGCGGCTCGCCTGAGCAAGACTGGCGCCGCTCGGGTGCGAAGTTGTGCCACTCCGCTGGCGGAGAATAGGACCGGATTCAGTGCCTGCTTGGCCATATATCCGGGCAGACAACCGAACGGTCTCGCGGCTGTAAGCAGGGCATCCGGGGAGCGGTGAACGACTGCATCGGTAGCGAATTGCCTCCTCTGGAGCGGGGACGCCGACTTACCCCGTCCAAGTGAAAACTTCCTACAAGAGAACATATGGACAAAAGTACCGAGGCTTTCCCCCTCAGCTCAACTCTTCGCGGCGTTGCCTGATAAAATTCGAATTGTGCCGAGATTGCTGACTGCAGACGACTTAATGCCACTAGTGGCTTCTCTGCCGGACAGCGAGCGGACCAAACTGCTCCGGTGGATCGCCTTGCCCCAAGGGATGGATGCGTCGGTCTATAGAGTTGCACCCCCCACTGACGATGAGTTCGCAGGCGACGACGAACCGCTCGCGTGGGAAGCCGTCGGCTGGGACGAGTTCCATTGACCCGCGGCGAAATCCGATGGTATACATTTCGTCTACCCGATAAACGCCGTCCGGTTCTAGTGCTCACCCGCGATCAAGTTATCGACCGTCTGAACGAGATCATCGTTGCGCCCATGATGCGCACTATTCGAGGATTGCGGACTGAGGTGCTCTTGACAGAAGAAGACGGCATGCCTGCGGCATGTGCAGCGAACTTCGATCACTTGTCTGTCGGTCAACGCGATCGATTCGGCTCTGTGCTGTGTACCCTGTCCGAGGAGCGCTGGCCTGAGGTGCGCAGAGCGTTGTTGACCGCGTGCGGCTTCGATCAGGAGTAAAAGTGTTTGTCGAGCAGCCAAGCTAAACGGGGGTACCCTCTCCTCGCCGTCTGTTCGTCACTAGACACCGTGGGGATCATGCTTCTTTATCAGGACGGATGCCCCAGCACGGGATTTCCAACGAGTCCGGTGATGGCACAAACGAGTAACAACAAGGGAGCGGAGTAAATTCTTTGGTGCGGATGAGAGGACTTGAACCTCCACGAAGTTTCCCCCACTAGAACCTGAATCTAGCGCGTCTGCCAATTCCGCCACATCCGCATGTGACTTTTCAATTGAAAAAGTAAGCGATCACCATTGTAAAACACCTCTTGCCGCAGTCCGTCTCTGGTGCTGCTTAACACCGCGCCCTTATTACGCGGGTCTCTGAAATCACCCAATATGCCCGCTCTGCTGTCTTGCGCTCGAACCCTGGAAAGATCTCAGCGGATAAACTAAAAGGAATGCCCGTAGCAGCCGCCGAAAGTTCCGAAACCGTCCCGCTTCGCTCTCCCATCCTGATCGTGCTGGCCGCCTGGATTGTGCCCGGATGCGGACATTTTCTGCTTGGCCGCCGGGGCCGTGCAGCCGTCATCTTCGCCACCATACTCCTCTGTTTCCTGGTCGGCGTGGCGATGAACGGACCTTTTTTCGCGCCTGCGGCGAATGGCGATATTCTTTCGCGTCTCATTCAATACGGCGGATTTCTCGGAGATCTTTCCAGCGGCATTTTCTATCTGCTCGCCTCCTTTGCCGGCTATGGTCCTCCCGATCAGCCCGGCCACGTGCCCGATTACGGCTCGAAGTTCCTCGTTGGCGCCGGTTTGTTGAACATCCTGGCGATGGTGGACGCTTACGAGATCGCGACTCGCCAGAAAGACTAACCTGTCATGCACTTTTCTCCCGATCATTTCGAAGTAGCGGTGCTGTTTGCGCTGTTTTCCTCCATCATCCTCGGATTAGTAACTAAGCGCACCGACCGCGAGCGGGTTCGTTACGGCTTATATTGTTTTGGATGCTTTATCGCCGCGCTGTTCAGCATTGGATGGTTTATGCGCCTTCTGCATGGTTAGAGTGAGGGGTTAGCGCGAGTATGAAAACCTTCTATATCGAAACCTTCGGATGCCAGATGAATGCTCACGACTCGGAGAAGGTCGTTGGAACCCTGTGCAACCAGGGCTACACGCAAGTCGATGAGCCCGAAGCCGCCGGACTCGTTCTCTACAACACCTGCAGTATTCGCGACAAGGCTGAACAAAAGGTGTTCCACCGCCTGAACCTGTTCAAGAAGCATGCGGGTAAGGGACAGAAATTCGCAGTGCTGGGCTGCGTTGCCCAGCAGGAGGGTGAGCGGATCTTCGAGCGCGCGCCGCATGTCAGTTTGGTCGCTGGTTCGGCCAGCTACACGAAACTTCCTGAAATGCTGGTTCAACTCGAGGCCGGAAATCGCCGCGTCACCGGGCTCGAACTCGACACCCAGGAAACCTTCGACACCCCGTTGACCCGCCGCGATCATCCTCACCGGGCTTACATCACTATCATCGAAGGCTGCGACAAGTCATGTGCCTATTGCGTCGTGCCGTTCACGCGCGGTCCGGAGCGCAGCCGCACTGTCGAAAGTGTTCTGAGGGAAGCGGCGTCACTTGTCGATCTCGGCTATACCGAGGTGCAGCTGCTCGGCCAGAACGTGAATAGCTATCGCGATCCTTCGGGCAAATGCGATTTCGCCACACTGCTCGACCGGGTTGGAAATCTCCCCGGTATGCGCCGTGTCCGCTTCACTACTTCTCATCCGCGCGACTTTGTAAAAGAGATTGTCGAAGTCATCGACCGCAATCCGTCGCTTTGCAATCACGTCCACCTCCCTGTGCAATCGGGCTCGACCGAAGTGCTTAACCGCATGCAGCGGCTCTACACGCGCGACGAATACATGCGCCGCATCGAATGGATCAAGCAAGCCAAGCGGGATATCGCTATCACCACCGACATAATCGTTGGCTTCCCGGGCGAGACCGAACAGGAGTTTCAAGCCACCGTGCGCATGGTTGAGGAAATAGAGTACGAATCCATGTTCATCTTCAAATACTCTAAGCGTCCCAACACGCCCGCGCTGCAGTATGACGACCACATTCCCGAGGAAGAAAAAACCCGGCGTTTTCAGCATCTCCAGGAACGCCAACGCGCGATTCAGATGCGCCGTAACGCTCCCTACGTCGGTACTGTCGAAGAGGTGCATGTCGAGGGCTATAACTCCGCCACCGGCCAATGGATCGGCCGCACCTCGCAGCACAAAACGCTCAACTTCATTGATCTCTCGTTGCCCGCGCCCCTCGACGGACGCACTTTGCTGGGTTGCTATACCGAGGTCCTGATAACTCGCGCCGGTCCGAACAGCCTTGCTGGAGAGAATGTCCCGGATGCGGCGGTTGCTCCGTCCGCCGTGCAGTAGGCTTAGTTTATGGGAACGGAATTGACATGGAAGTAGAAATGAAAATTCGAGGCTTAATGATGGATCCCATGACCAACATGCCCATTGTCGTTCTCAAAGACATGACCGGCGATGCTGTACTGCCGATCTGGGTGGGGATCTATGAAGCAAATGCCATCGCCCTTGAAATTGAGAAGGTGACGACACCTCGTCCTATGACGCACGACCTCATCAAAATACTGCTCATGGGTCTTGAAACATCCGTTAAGAAAGTGGTTGTCAACGAGTTGAAGGACGATACGTTTTTTGCCCTCATTTGGCTGGAAAAGGGCGGGGAATTGATTAGCGTGGATTCGCGTCCCAGCGATGCCCTTGCGCTAGCTCTTCGTCACGACTGCCCAATTTTCGTCAGCGACCAGGTTTTGCAATCCTCTAAGACATCCTCTAATGTTTCAGAGAAGGTCAATAACGAAGAATTGCGCAAGTGGCTGGAGAACCTGAACGAAGACGATCTTGGGCGTTACAAGATGTAGAACCTTGTTAATGGCGTTAGAAAAGCCCCGGCGAGAATGACTCGTCCGGGGCTTTTTCACTTGAACAATCGACGTCTTACCGCCGGCGTGATGTGCCTTTCTTACTAGAGGTCTGAACGCCAGGAATGGTCGGATCTTTAATGGTCAGCATGTAGGGCTCTTTGACATAACTGTCCACGATGCCCGAAAAGTCGAGCTTTTCGCCGACCTTGACCTTGTCCATCGCCGCCGATGGTAGAGGCTTCGAGAACTCCAGCGTTGCGTCCGGCTTGGCTGGATCTTCCACTCCCAAGGTCACTCTTGAGGGATCCGCCGAAACAACTGTTCCGGTGAATGACTTGCTTGGCACTGAATCTCCCGGAACTTCAAATCCCTTCAAATCGCCGTTGAAGAACCCGTCCCCTCTGTCCTGCAACTGCTGCTTGATGCTGTACCAGACTTTGAAACCAGGCTCTGCCTGAATGCGCGCATTTAACTCGTCTGCGTGTTTCGCGGCCAGCGCTGAAGCATCCGTAATCTCCATGCCCTCGGGCGGAAGCGCCTGCCCTTTAGCCTGGTCCAGCAGTTGCTGCTTGCCATCGTCGCTGCCGTGAAAATTCTTATAGACTTTGTTGAAGTAGTCCATCAACTGCTGCCGCGTAGCTGGCGGAAGCGCGCCGGGCCCTTCGTACTGCGCTGCCCGGGCGTATTCAAAAAGTCCCTCCGGCATCTTCTTCTGGCCCACCAGCATTTGGGCATATTCCGCGGACCACTTCGACTGATCCGGAAGTGCCTTCAAACCATCTTTGTAAGCGGCTTCGAGCGCAGCGTTATCCTTTTTCGAGCGCGCTTCCCAAATCATGGCATTGTGAGCAATAACCAGACTCTGCTTCTTCGCATTGTCGAATTGCTCCGCTGACATGTTCGCCGGCTTCTTCGACTGGTCAAAAACATTGGGAGCTTCGCTCATTACCGTCTGCGCGGCCGTGTCTACCTGAGTCAACAAATCCGGCTGGGGATTCTGTCCTCCTACCTGCGGACCATAGACAGAGATAAGATAAGCAGCCTGGAAATTTTTGGGATCCTGCTTTAAAACCTCGCCCGCTTTCGTAAGCAATTCGGGTTTTGCCGCTGGATCTTTCGGTGCCTGCTGAGCCAACGTACCCAACCAGAGTTGGTTGCGCATGTCGCTGAACTCGCTTTGAGGATACTTTTCTTGCCACTCTTTCAGAGCTGCCAGTTTTGCCTGTGGATCAGCGCCCTTGGCGGCCTTGGTGTAAAGATCGTACTCGGCTCTATCCTTCCAATTCTTGGTGGCCTTCTGTCCGGCCGCTGGCTGACCGGCTGCCGGTTGCCCTGCAGGCTGCTGTTGCGCCGCAGCATCTTGCGCCCTCAGCACCGGCGCAGCGACCAATCCGCTCAACAGAGCAAACGCGCTAGCCGCCGCAATCGGCCTTCCTGCCTTCGTCAAACAAAACTCCACTGGCATACCCCCTCGAAGGAACATAAAAATTTCTGATTAACTTTTAACGGGTTAATCTGTCCAAACCACTCGCAGTCACGGGCTCTGTCATGGGCTCGCGCCCTGCTATTACTTTAGCCGGAACGATTTTCCGCCTTACGCTATGAACGTAAAGCCGGAGTATAACGAATAACCTTAACAAGCCGCAACCTTACTCATTGCCTTAGATGCCTCGGACGCGAAACTTGTTCCCACGGCGTTGCGGCGCCGGATATCGCGTACGTCCTGACCGGTTTCCAAATCGTTTCTGCATGCTATCATCCGCTTCAATGCGCGGCGTCGATCTGGCTGTTATTGCGGCCTATCTGATCTTTATCACGTGGTTTGGCGCTCAGTTTAAGGAAAGCCAGAAAAGTTTAAAGGACTACTTTCTGGGCGGCCGCGGCGCGCCCTGGTGGGCTATCTCGTTCTCCATCGTCTCCGCCGAGACCAGTACTCTCACCGTCATTGGCACGCCCGCCATCGCCTTTGCCGGCAACTTCACTTTTCTCCAGCTCATCTTCGGCTATCTCCTCGGCCGGATTGTCATCTCCGTTCTGTTTCTACCCCAGTATTTCCGCGGCGAACTCTTCACCGCCTACGAGCTGATGGAGCGCCGCTTCGGCCCTCGCGTCCGCCGCTTCACCGCCGGGACGTTTCTGCTTCTCCGTGCGCTCGCCGAGGGCGTTCGCGTCTTCGCGGTGTCTATCGTTGTCTCCATTGTGCTCGGCACCGGCGAACTCGCCTCCATTTTCGTCATCGTCTGTCTCACCCTGTTCTATACCTTCGAGGGAGGCATGACTGCCGTCATCTGGACCGATGTCGTCCAGATGATTCTATATATCGGCGGTGCGCTGCTCAGCTTCTTTCTCATCCTTCACCTGATCCCCGGTCCAGATCCCTGGCGTCATGTTGTGGCGCTCGGTTCGGCGGACGGCAAGTTCCAGCTCTTCGACTTTCGTTTCTCCCTCTCTGCTGCCTTCTTCTCGCGTAACTACAGCTTCTGGGCCGGGCTCCTCGGCGGCTGCTTTCTCACCTGCGCCAGCCACGGAACCGAACAACTTTTGGTCCAGCGCCTGCTCGCCGCCCGGAATCAGCGCGAAAGCCGGCTGGCCCTCTTCTCCAGTTGGTTTGTCGTTTTTTTTCAATTCGCGCTATTTCTCCTCATTGGCGTCCTGCTGTTCGTCTATAGCCGCGACACCGGGAGAGCCGCGCCGCCCATTCCGGAGCGTATCTATCCTGAATTTATTTGGGAGCACATGCCGATCGGGCTGGCCGGGCTGGTCATGGCGGCCATCCTGGCTGCAGCCATGTCAAACCTCAGCGCCGCCCTTAATGCCCTCGCCTCCACCACCGTCATGGATTTCATCCGCCCCTTGCAGCCCCACCACGCCGAGTCCTATTACCTGCGCCTCGCCCGCTGGAGCACTGTCGCCTGGGGCGCTATTCTCTTCTGCGTCGGCCTGCTGGCTCGTCATTGGGGCCGCGTGCTCGAAGCCGGGCTTTCTATCGCGTCTATCCTCTACGGTGCGCTTCTCGGCGTTTTTCTGCTGGGTGTGCTGACGCGTCGCCCCGGAGAGTGGGCTGCCATCATCGGCATGTCCGCCGGTTTTGCCGCCACCTTGCTCCTTACGCAACTCCACGTCGCTTACACGTGGTACGTTCTTGCAGGTTCCTCTGTGACGTTCTTGACCGGCTATGCCGCCAGCTTGTTCCTGGATGAGCGCACTCCTGTTGCCGCCGCGCCTTTATCATGAGAAATCCGGAAATGGCCAATCAGGTTACTTCACCCTCTGAAGCCGTTGGCGGCCCCGGCCTCCAGCGCGTGCTCGGCCGGCCGGCCGCCATCTCCATTGTGGTCGGCACGGTCATTGGCAGCGGCGTATTTCTCGTGCCTTCCTCCATGATCCGGCTTGTGGGCTCGGTGCCCGAATTATTCATGGTCTGGATCGTCGCGGGCCTGCTCAGCCTCTTCGGCGCGCTTACTTATGCTGAACTGGCCGCCGCCATGCCAGAAGCCGGCGGAGAATACGTTTTCCTTACCGCTGCTTATGGCCCTTTCTGGGGTTATCTCTACGGCTGGACGCAATTCTGGGTTGCCAAAAGCGGCTCTATCGCTACCTTGGCGGCTGGCTTTTATACCTATCTCACGATTTTTATTCCGGCCCTCGGCTTCACTATCGCCACGGTTCCGCTTCCCATAGGACCCGGCGGCAAGCCGCTGGAGATTCACTACGGACAAATGGTTGCTATTGCCGTCATTCTCGGTTTAGGCGCAGTCAATTACCTCGGTGTGCGCGCCGGCGGCAATCTTCAGGTGGTCGTAACCATTCTGAAAATGCTGCTCATTCTGGGTGTTATCGCCGTTGGGCTCTTTGCCGGCAGGGGCGATTTTTCCTATTTGGCGCAACATATCCCGAGTGCCGGCGGAATCGCGGGTTTTTTCGCGGCCATGGTCGGCGCACTGTGGGCTTACGACGGCTGGAATAACGTCAGCATGGTTTCCTCCGAAATACGAGACCCGCAGCGCAACCTGCCGGTCTCGCTAATTTACGGCACATCGGCCGTAATTGTGACTTACATTCTCGTAAATATCGCTTACTTCTATGTGCTCGGTCCTGGAGGCGTCGCTGCCAGCGGCCATGTAGCCGCCGATATGATGAGCAAGGTTCAAGGTTCGGCTGCTGTCACTGCCGTTACCGTCGCGGTCCTGATCTCGATTTTCGCGGCTCTGAACGGCTCCATTCTTTCCGGCTCACGCGTGCCCTACGCCATGGCGCGCGATGGATTGTTTTTCCGCGCCGCTGCCCCCATCCACCCGCGCCATCACACGCCCGGCAACTCGATTCTCCTTCTCTGCGGCTGGTCCTGCGTAGTTGTCCTCAGCGGCTGGTTCGACGATCTCTACAACTTCGTGATCTTCGGCTCCTGGATTCTTTACCTGCTGACCGCTGCCTCAGTCTTTGTTCTCAGAAGAAAAGCGCCTTCCATGCCCCGTCCCTACCGGGTGATTGGCTATCCTGTGGTTCCAGTACTTTTTTGCTTAGTCGCGGTAGCTCTGCTGTGGAGCACGCTTCTCACCCGCCCTCGCGAATCGCTGATGGGTCTTGGCCTAATGGCGCTTTCTGTGCCCTTTTATTTCTACTGGCGCAAGAGAAACTCTCCAAACTTGCCGTCTTAATGGAAAAATCAACTCCTGTTCTCTGTTCTTAAGTGCAAGTACTGATAGAACCTTTCTGTTTTTTCAAAGACTGTTGTGCCTTGAAAAGTTCGTCGATTAACGATTAAACTTCGTCTAAATCCACTTATTCCGGCTGCTTCTGGCCGGAAGCTCGATTAGCGGGTAAGTGTGTGTTCTAACACGGATTGTGAGGAGGAATGATTTTGGACGTGGACAAAATGCTCGCTGAGCTCAGGCTGGAGCGCGAGCAGATCGAAGAGGCGATTCTAACGCTGGAACGCCTGGCCCGCGGCAGGGGCCGCCGCCGAGGACGCCCTCCTTCATGGCTAAAAGATGCGGGAGCGCTTACCGCCGGCGACGACCTTTCATCGGAGGATTATCCTTCCGGACCTTCGGTAGAGCCGCGCCGCCGCGGACGCCCGCCCGGCAGCAAGTCGAAGGCTCTTATCCAAGTGCCTGTCGAAGCCTGATTCGTCCGCGGGATCCCCTGTCCGGGTCCCGCCGGCTCGATTCAGCTGATCCGGACAAGTCGCTCAGTAAAGCAGATAGACTTTCCGCCGCTCGGTGAATAGTTCCGCGTCACTCTCCATTTGCTTCCATAAAGTGCTGGCGTCCTGTCCCTCTTTCAGTCCATCCACAATCGCGCGGCTGCCGATCAGCGAACGGCATTTCTCGAAATCGATTTTGCCCGGATAAAGCTGCTGTAAGGCTGCAGCCAGCTCGACTCCAAAACGAGTGCTGTCGAAGCTGGCTCGGTCGGTCACCACGAAACGGACACCCTCCAACTGCTTATTGGCAAGATTCGAGCTAGACGGGCGGAAGCGTGTTGGATAGACTCTCACTCCCGGAATCAAGCGTTCATTTAAGGCCAGCGCCAGCGCCGGGCCTTCTATCCAATCCGCGCCAATCTGCTCGAACGGCGCATCCGTTCCTCGCCCCACCGAATAGTTCTTCGCTGCCTCCAGCATGGCCACGCCCGGATAAAGCAACGCCGCGTTCAGGCTTCGCATGTTCGGCGACGGGTCTATCCACGGCAGCGTCGTCGAATCGAACCAGTCGCCTCGCTGCCAATCCCTCATCTTCACCACGTGCAGTTCCGCACCCCAGTGCATCTCGGCATTCGCCAGTCCCGCCAGCTCTCCGAATGTCAGGCCGTGGCGCAGCGGCACGTTGTAGCAGCCCACGAACGAGTGCAGATCGTCGTCCATTGACGGGCCTTCCACATGAACGCCCGTAATCGGATTCGGGCGATCCAGAATCCAAATCGGTTTATGGGCTTTGCCTGCTTCTTCCACCGCATAGAGCAGAGTGCAGGAATAGGTGTAAAACCGCGCTCCGATATCTTGAATGTCGTAGACCACGGCGTCCAGATTCGCCATCTGGGCACCCGTTAGCCTGCGCTTGGCCGGCTGGTACAAGCTGATCACCGGTAAGCCCGTTGCGGCGTCTCTGCTGTTGCCGACATTTGCGTCTGCGGTGCCGCTGATTCCGTGTTCTGGAGAGAACAGCCTGGTGACACGAATTCCGTTTTCAAGCATCACGTCTACATTGCGCCGTCCCTCCCGATCGACCCCGGTATGGTTGGTGATCAAACCGATGCGCTTGCCCTTCAATTCTTTGAAGTGCTGCGCCTCTAAAACATCCAGACCCGTCAAGGTTGCCGCATTTCTTGCCACTACCCGCGGCACGCCCGCTCCTGTCAGGGTCTCGTGATAGCTGGTCAACGAAACCGTTTCCGGCACATCTAAGCCGAACTCCGCCGCGATCACGGTAGCCAGCCTCGAGCGCAGCGAGCTCAGCGAGTTTCCCCGCCTTGGATGCACCACGTTCGTCAACAGAATCACGAACGAATTGGTAGTGGGATCCATCCACAGCGAAGTGCCCGTAAAACCCGTATGCCCGAACGATCCAATTGGATATAACTCGCCGCGCTCGCTTGAGAACGGAGAATCGACGTCCCACCCCAAGCCTCTCAGAATGGGTTGGTCCGGCGGGCTCCCGGGCGAAGTGAATTTCCTCACCGTTAGCGGATTCAGCACTCTTACCGTGCCCATCTGTCCGCCATTCAGGAGCATCTCCGCATATCTCGCCATGTCATCGGCGGTGGTAAAGAGCCCCGCATGTCCCGCCACCCCGCCCATGTAGCGCGCCGTCGGATCGTGGACCACGCCGCGGAATGGCAGTCCGGTATCGTCATCTATTTCGGTAGCCGCAATTCTGGGCCGCAGCGCCGCGGGCGGCTGGAACTGCGTATCGGTCATCCCCAGCGGCCCATAGAATTCATCGTGCGCGAACTCGGGTAGGGTCTTGCCCGAGATCCGGCGCACCATTTCCCCAAGCAGCAGAAAGTTGATGTCGCTGTAAATAAACCGGGCCCCCGGCGGCGCAATCGGTTTCGTCACCAGCGCTCGCGCGATTCCCCGCTCGTAACCGCTCCAGCGCGGCGTCAGCTCCAAATCCGGCGGCATACCTGAAAAGTGCGTCATCAGCAAGCGCACCGTAATAGGCGAATTTCCGCCCTGAAACTCCGGCAGGTACTTGGTCACCGGATCGTCCATCCGGATCTTGCCCTCTTCAAAAAGCTTCATGATCGAGGGTGTGGTCGCCAGCACTTTGGTCAGCGACGCCGCATCGAAAATCGTGTCCAGAGTCATCGGCTCGCGCTCCGGAATTAAAGTGCGGGAACCGTATGCCTTCCGGTAAACCACTTGTCCGTTATGCCCCACCAGCAAGACTGCTCCGGGTATCAGATTTGTGTTAACGGCATCTTCCAGAATGGGGTCCACCCTTTCCGGGATTGTTTGCGCGCAAGCTGTGGAGGCAACCAGCGAAGCGCAAACCAGCAAAGCGAAAACCAAACGCATGAACAGTAGTTTAGAAGCTCACTCTTCAACTACCCCGTTGATAGTGTCAAGACTTTTGTGTAAACGCGATTTTCAGATCAATGAGCTTGTTGCCTCACAGCACCCGAGAAGCAGTCTCATAACGCAAAACAAGTTATGAAAGTAATGTTTAACTGAGACCGGCGCTCGGTGCTGAATGGCTGTCTCTGGATTTTGCGCACGGGCGCACGCTGGAAGGATTTGCCGCACCGTTACTCTTCCCACCAGACTTGTCACCGGCGCTGTCAGCAATGGGTGCGCTCGGGCGTGTTGCGCGGCCTACTGGAAGCGTTGTCCTTAGACCTGGAAGCCAGGGGCTAATTGAATCTACGGGAAGCGGTTATCGAGGGGGTCTTCGCCCCGGCGAAAAAAGGAGGCTGCAGGTGGGCAAAACCAAGCGGGGCAAGGGGACCAAGATCAGGGCAGTGGCAGACGCCTGCAGTCTTCCTATCGTCTAGGCACGGCAAGTGCTTCGCCGCCTGAAGTGACACTGATGGCCGCAACACTGGCCGAAAGCCCGACCAGCCGCTGGAGCTTACGAGTCCGGCATACTCGATGCCGGCTTGGCCCGGCTCGGTGTCGAGATGATTGCACCTCACCGGCGTAACCGCAAACATCCCACGCAAGACGGAAGACCCTTGCGGCGTTATCGCCGCCGCTGAAAGATCGAGCACCTTTTTGCTTGGCTGCAAAACTCCCGCCGTCTCGTGGTCCGCTACGAAGTTCCAACGAATGCCAACTGCCGCAGCGCGTCATGCCAACCCTGGACCGTGTGCCACTTCTTTGATACGTTGCGCAGTGCCAGATAAATCAGTTTGATAGCCGCTTCCTGGTTGGGGAACGAGCCGCGATTCGTGGTGACCTTGCGCAAGGTCATATGCAGTGACTCCACCGCATTGGTCGTGTAGAGGATCTTGCGGATCTGTTCCGAAAAATCGAAGAACGGGATGACGCGCTGCCAGTTGCGCTCCCACAAGTCGGCAACGACCTGGTGCTTGGGATACTTCAGCCGGAACCCGGCCAGGGCTGCTTCGGCTCGCTCCGCCGTTGGCGCGCGATAGATGTCCTTCAGATCGGCAGCCATGACCTGGCGCTCTTTCCATTTCACAAACTGCCAGCTGGCACGAATCAAGGGCACGATGCAGGTCTGCACCAGCGTGCTCGTAGACACCGCCTCAATCGCTTCCGGGAAGCCTTTCAAGCTATCGGTGCAGATCACGAAGGCATCCTTCATGCGGCGGTTCTTAAGATTCATGAGCACCGCCATCCAGTACTTGGCGCCTTCGTTCCCGTTGGCCCACAAAGCCCAGCAACAACTTCTGGCCTTCCCTGTTGACTCCGAGCGCCGCGTACACTGCGCGGTTCTCCACCTTGCCATCCTGGCGCATCTCGACCATCGGCGCATCCAGATAGACAATCGGCTACAGCGCTTCGAGCGGCCGGTCCTGCCACGCCCTCACCTCTTCCAGCAAGCTGTCGGTTAATTCCGATATCAGCGTCGCGCTCACCTCGACGCCATACAACTTCTGCAGATGACCTTGGATGTCGCGCACCGTCATGCCCAGCGAATATATCGACAGAACCTTGGCATCTAAACACTCAAAGCCTGTTTGCTGTTTCTCGATCAGCTGTGGTTCAAAGGTGCCGTTACGGTCGCCTGGCACTTCGATGGTCATCTCGCCGGTGTCGGCTTTCAGCGTCTTGGGGCTTTTGCCGTTCCGCGACTTGCCGCTGTGATAGCCGGCCACCTCGTGCTTCTCATAGCCCAGATGATGGTTCAGTTCACCGGCCAGCATCGGTTCCACCAGCGCTTTGGTCAACTCCTTGACCAATCCATCAGGGCCGATGAAGTCCCCTCCGCTAGTGGCGATCAACTCGTCGACCAGTTCTTTCTCGATTGTCATTCGGTTCTCCTATCTTCTTCCTCTGGAAAACCGCGTTTACACAATCTTTTCTTACACCCTCACCCGGTTTCGTGCTGTCTATTCCGCTTCAAATCGCAGCGAATACTCGAAATCGTATGAATGCCTTCCTTCCGAGATGTTGATCTTCATCTTGCCCTCCAAGCCCTGCAATTCATCCGTTCCCGAATCAGGAACCACGGTAGCCGCGACGTGGGGTGACCCGCGCATCATCGTTCCGCTATGCTGCAGCAGAAATGAACCCCTCAGCCCCGCTACCTTTCCGCTGACTCGCTCCATAGCTACTGAACCCGCGGAACCTCCACTGCCCGAAACCACGCTCAGCAGCATCCCCTTACTAGTCGCCTCGATGTCTCCATGGAACTGCTTTCGAAGCGTCATCACGCTGATCTCCGGATCTCCGTGTGGATCACCCTCCACCTGCGTCATCTTGGTCTCGAACAATCCCTTAGCTTTCTCCACTCTCTCGCTCGCCTCCTTGGCTTCTATTTTTTCTGATCGCCTTTCGCCGCATTGAACGATCTTTCCACCGCGTCGTGTACGCCGGTCGAGACCGCATGGTCCCGCCAAAGCCATCGCATCATCTCTGGAAAAACTGTCTGCAGCATCTTCTGCCCGTGGCGCTGAATTCCCCAGGAATAGTTCAAGTCATAACCTTTGGCGCTCAAAGCCTGCTGCATCTGAACGTTCTGATAAAACCAATCGCGTGATTGGTCATAGCTTCCGTCAGTCTTCAGTCCTCGATGATCATTTCTGCCGTCCACCAGGAACACGCGGATCGGCTTCTTCTCACTCTTGCGGATCAGGCCCGGGTACGCATTCCCGCCGAGCAGATCGACGAAGCTTCCAACGTTGCTTAATACTTTCCGGAACTGATCGGGGCGCTGCCATGCGACCGTGAACGCCGCAATCGCGCCCGAACTCGATCCGCCAATCCCATGCCGCTCGGCGTCCTTCGCTATGTTGTAATCCTTGTACAGCACCGGGAGCAGTTCGTCCACAATCACTCGCGCGTACTTATCGTCCAGAGTGTTGTATTCGGCCGGCCGGTTTGTATCTTTATCCCCCCAATTGCTCAGGGTGGGCTCCGGTTGGTCAGGCCGCCGCCCGGGATTGATGAAGACCGCAATCATCACCGGAATCTCGCGCCGGAAAATCAGGTTGTCCATGACGGTTGGCGCGCGCACATCGCCGTTGGGCGCCATGAATGCCTGGCCGTCGTTATAGATCATTAAACTTGCGGGAACCGCTGGATCGTATTGCGCCGGCACATATACCCAGTAAGTATGCTGCGTTCCGGGGTACGCCTGGCTGGTCAGCGTAAATGGGCCTTTTACTAGGCCCATCGGAACGCCCTGCCGCGGAATGGCGTCGGGCGCAAGCTCGTAATGCAGGTCTGTATCCGGCCCGTCTGTCTGCGCCTGCAAACAATTTGCAAACAATCCGCACAGCACACCCACAGCTACAAAGCACCAATTTCGAATAATCATCCCAAGCCATCTTATAAACTTCAATAAACTCCAAGCACCCGGCTCCGGCCTTTCCGGACGATAAAGTAAAGAGAAATTCAGGAAGGCAGCCCCGAAAACGTGAAGACCTATCGCATCGCTACCATTCCCGGCGACGGAATCGGCAAAGAAGTCATCCCGGCAGGAAAACAGCTTCTCTTATCGCTCGCCCAAATCCAAGATTCTTTCCGCTTCGAATTTGAGGATTTTCCCTGGGGAGGCGATTACTATCGAGAGCACGGCCTTATGATGCCTGCCGGCGGCCTGGCTGCCTTACGCGCCAAAGACGCCATTCTCTTCGGCTCTGCCGGCGACCCGCACATTCCCGACCACGTTACGCTCTGGGGACTCCGGCTCAATATATGCCAAGGCCTCGATCAATATGCCAACGTGCGCCCAACGCGGATCCTCCCGGGCATCGACGCGCCACTCAAGCACTGCCGGCCGCAAGATCTCGATTGGGTGATCGTCCGCGAAAACACCGAAGGCGAGTATTCCGGAGTCGGCGGCCGTGTGCATCAGGGCTTTCCCATCGAGGTTGCTACGGATCTATCCGTGATGACGCGCGCCGGAGTCGAACGCATTCTTCGCTTTGCCTTTCAACTGGCCGGGTCCCGTCCGCGCAAGCTGCTTACCGTAATTACCAAGAGCAATGCGCAACGCCACGCCATGGTGATGTGGGACCAGATCGCGGCTGAAATAGCCGCCGAATTTCCCGGAGTTACCTGGGACAAAGAATTAGTCGATGCCGCGACCGCCCGCATGGTCAATCGTCCGGCATCGCTCGACACCATCGTCGCCACCAATCTGCATGCGGACATCCTGAGCGATCTTGCTGCCGCCCTCGCCGGTAGTCTGGGAATCGCGCCTACCGGAAACATCGATCCTGAACACCGCTTTCCTTCCATGTTCGAGCCGATTCACGGCTCGGCCTTCGACATCATGGGCCAGGGCCTCGCCAATCCGATCGGCACGTTCTGGTCGGTGGTCATGATGCTCGAGCACTTAGGAGAGACCGGAGCTGCCGCTCAGGTAATGCGCGCCATCGAACAAGTTACGGCCGATCCGGCGCTGCATACCCGCGATCTCGGCGGCGTCGCTACCACTGCCCAGGTCACTCAGGCCGTGCGCCAGGCGATCGAGACCGGCAGCAGAAAGCTTCAGCCCGCCGTCTGACGTTTCAAATGCAGCCGAGCCTCGAAGCGCGCGTCATCCGCAAGCTGAACGGGCGCATTCTCCCGTTTGTGATGCTGCTCTATTTCGTCAGCTTTCTCGATCGCGTGAACGTTGGGTTTGCCGCCCTCAGCATGAACCAGGCTCTGGGCCTGACCCCCGCGATGTTTGGTTTCGGAGGCGGCATTTTCTTCCTCGGCTACGTGCTCCTCGAAGTTCCTTCGAATCTCATCCTTCATCGCGTCGGCGCCAGACTTTGGATTGCCCGGGTGATGATTTCGTGGGGTCTCGTTTCCGCCGCATCCGCCTTTGCCGTTGGCCCGAAAAGCTTCTATCTCCTTCGCTTTCTGCTTGGCGTCACTGAGGCTGGCTTCTTTCCGGGCATCATCTTCTATCTCAGCCTGTGGTTCCCGGCCCGGCAAAGAGCCGCCGCCGCCGCCGCTTTCATGGCTGCCGTGCCCCTGTCGACTGCCATCGGTTCCCCCCTATCCGGCGCGCTGATGGAACTCCCCACTTTTGCCGGAATCGCCAATTGGCAGTGGCTCTACATCCTCGAAGGTCTGCCCGCGGTCATTTTGGGCTTTCTGGTTTTAAGAATTCTCACCGACCGGCCTGCCGTCGCCACGTGGCTGGCAAGCGACGAGCGCGACTGGCTGATGAGGCGTCTGGCATCGGAGCAGGCCGGGAATGCCGGAGCTCCAGGGCATACTGCCGATGTCTGGCGCGCTATGCGCGATCCCCGCGTGCTGGTTTTATCCTTGATTTACTTCGGCACTTCCGCCGGACTCTACGCCATTGGACTGTGGGCGCCCATGATGATCCGGCAATTCGGTTTTTCAGCGCTGCAGGTGGGTCTCGTTAACGGCCTGCCGGGTCTGGCCGCTATCGCCGCCATGATCCTTTGGGCCCGCCACTCCGATCGCACAGCGGAGCGCACCTGGCATGTCGTTCTCCCCTGCGTAGCCGCCAGTCTCGGACTAATTTGGGCCGGCTACGCCCGATCCGGATTGGCCGTTGTTCTTGCCCTGAGCGCCGTAAATATCGGAGTCAACGCAGCCAAACCACCCATATGGGCCATCCCGTCAGTGTTCCTGTCAGGAGCTGCCGCCGCCGCTGGCATCGCGCTGATTAACTCGATTGGAAATGTTGGAGGCTTTGTAGCGCCCGTCATGATTGGATGGCTGAAAAGCCGCACGGGCAGCTATGCCGGAGGCCTCTGTTTCGTCGCTGCTACGCTCGCTCTCTCCGCCGTTGCCATGCTGGTACTGAGCTCCCAAGCCGGCCCCCGCAAGGACACTTAACGGCCGCCTAAGACCACTATCGTTTATCCCGGGCTTAAGCTGCTTCGCCCGCCGTAGACTTCTTTTTGCTCGCAAATACCTGCAGCGCCACCGGCACAAGGGAGATAACTATAATCAGCAGCACGACCTTCTCGAAGTGCGCCCGGATGATGGGGACATTCCCCAAGAGGTAACCCAAGCCGATCATCGAGGGTACCCATCCTATGGCCCCGATCACATTGAAGGCGAGAAACCGCGAGTAGTGCATCTTCGCTACCCCTGCGATGAAAGCCGCAAACGTCCTGACGATAGGAACAAACTTGGCGTAGATGATGGTCTTACCGCCGTGCTTGTCATAAAACTCCTGAGTGCGCTCCAGGTACTCTCGCCTGAAAATCTTGGACTTAGGATTAGAAAATAATCTGTAGCCCAGGGTAGAGCCAAGCAGAAAACCACTACCGTCCCCGAGTATGGATGCACAGATCAATAGGCCTACCACCGGCAAAATTTCCAGCTTGCCAGCGCCCGCCACAACGCCCACTGTGAAGAGTAGGGAATCGCCAGGCAAGAAGAAACCCACGAGCAACCCGCTCTCCGCGAACACCACTAAAAATAATCCCGCATATGCAATCCACATGTGCGGATTCCCGGCAATCATCTGTCCAAGTGACTCCGGATTCGTCAGGCTGTGATACAACTCCAGCAGCCGGCTAAGCAAACAATTTCCTGTTCATCATGCAAAAGGTTCTTCAATCCAATCGAAAATAATTGGCTTCCCCTAGCTCTGGAGAGAACTCACTAACTGGTTCAGCGTGTCCTGGTTGATCTTGATCTTGCCCTGCTTCTTCAGTTCCGACACGACACTGTCCCGGAACAGAGGCTGCTGAACAGACCGCTTCTGCTGCTCGATATTCTTGACGATGTCTTCTTTGTTCTTGGCGAATTGGCTCATGTCGGCCGGGGTCTTCTCCGAAACCTGGCATACGAATTGGCTGTTCTGTGCTGCTATTGGACCGACCACCCCGCCAACCTCGTCCTTGAAAGCCGCGGATAGCAGCGTTGCCGCGCCGATGCCTTCAGCCGCGCCGTCCATCGTAAACGGGGCAGCAGTTTTCACTTGCGTTCCATAGGCCTTGGCAACAGCCGTCAGGCTCTCGCCCTTTTTCGCCCGCTCTGCCGCGCTCTTGGCCGCCTCTTCCGCCAGTTTCTCTGATTCCGCCGCCGCGTATTTCGCCATCACTTCTGTTTCTACCTCGGCGTACTCCGCATTCCTTGCTGGCGTCACACCGCGAACGTAAGCGAATGCTTCCGCTTTCTGGCTGCCAGTCTCAACCACGTTCGTCGTTGACCCTTTTGCTGCCGCAAAGATTGCATTCGTCACTTCCGGCGCAGCCCCGAGTTCCGGGAGCGGCGAACCATTCTGCAGGCCCGCAACTTTTGAAAATTTCAACTTGTACTTCGCCGCTATGGTTGCTGCCTGGTCCGGGCTTTTGGCTATTTCTGTCCGCGCGCCTTCAATCGCCTGCTTTAAATGCTCGGCGCCGGCCTGCTTCTGTGCGTCCGCCAGCAACTGGGGCCGTACTTCTTCGAAGGTCTGCGTATGTGCCTGTTGTTTATTCTCAACCTGCAGAATGTGGTAGCCGTACTCGGTTTCAATCAAGCCGCTCAGCTGTCCCGGCTGCAGAGAGAAAGCCGCTTTCTCGAAGTTTGGAACCGTTTGACCGCGAACAATGTAGCCGAGTTCGCCGCCCTTCTCCGCCGACCCCGGATCTTCCGAATCTTTCTTCGCCAGCTCGTCGAATTTTGCTCCCGCCTTCAGCTGCTTCAGTATGTCTTCCGCTTTGGCCTTAAGCTTGGCCTGTTCCGCCTTGGGCTTGCCTTGCGTCTTGATCAGAATGTGCCGGACCTGCACTCGCTCCGGCTGCCGGTAGCTATCTGAGTTGTCGTTATAGGTCTTGCGCAAGTCAGCCTCTGAAACCTCAGCGCTCTGAACGAACTGCGCTGCCGTGCCGCTCACCAGGTCCACGTCCCGCTTCTCCGGTATCCGGAAATCACCGCGGTTCTTCCCAAAATAGGCCTTTACCGCTGCCGGATCTTTATTGACCTTCGACGCAAAACTTTTGGGATCGAAGGTCAGGTATTTCAGGCCAATCTTTAGATTCTTGCGCTTATATTCAGCCTTGGCGTCGGCATCCGAGACGATCAGCGACTGCATCTCCAGATTTTCGAGACGCGCCGAAAGCATCGCTTCTCTCTGCCGCGCTTCGAACTCCGGAACCGTCAGTCCCTGCTGCGCCAGAACCGCCTGGTAAATGCTCATGTCAAACTTGCCCCCAAGCTGCGCCGAGAACTCATTCTGAATTGCATCCGCCAGTTCCCGGTCTGATACTTGAAGGCCCATCTCGCTGGCCTTGTACGCCATGGCCTTCGATTCCACCATCTGATTTACCAGCGCCGGCGCGTACATGCCCAGAATGCTTTTCGGAAGATTCTGCTGTCCTCTCGTGATGCTTTGTAAAGCTCGCTGAACGTCGGTTGCTGTAATCTTGTCGCCCCCCACAGTCGCGACCACCGTGCTCGTGCTTCCGCCTGAGCCACCCGGTGCGCCCGGGATCAAATAGAGCAGCATGGAACCGGCGACCAGCACCAGCAAAACGCCCAGGACGATGCGCACGCTCTTCTCGCGGCTACGGAACAGATCAAACATAATTTTGGGGGGAGGAAATCTTGAATAACAACTTACTTCAGTAAAAGACTAATCGGCTGGTGGAGCCAAAACCATTAGCGCTTTTTAGGCCAGTATAGCGGATTTTCCAATTGCTTTCATTCACCAGGCGCCTTGCTTCTGGCCAAACCACCACACCAGGCCGAGTGTCGCAAAGTTCTGCTCCTTCTTAAGGTTCCCCAGTGTGTCTGTCAGAAAATAGGCGCGGCTCGACCAGTCCCTGCGCCACTCCCCAAACAGCATCAAGCCATTAGCAGCCTTGTATCGAGCCGTGAAAGTCGTCTCGTGGAGAATCTGATTCGTTCCGCTGTAGAGGCCGCCTAAATCCTTCAGATATTCGGCTCGGGCCGCGAAGGCCAGCTTCGGTGTCCAGGCATACTGGGCATACAAAGCTGCCGTATTTGCGCGCGCCGGAGCCGAAGTCGTCTGCAAGCGCTGAATCACATAGTCCGTCTCCCCCGCGAAGGTCCACCGCGGCGTCGCCTTCCACGTCGCATAAGTATTAAAGATGTGAAGCTTGCCTTTCGGCGCATTTGGAATCGGGCGGAACGGTGTGCCCTGCAATGCCGGCAGCCCGGCAGATGGGTTGGCGGGATTGAAGAAGATATCAGGATTCTCCTGCCCAAAATAATAGTTAAATGTCCAGCTCAGCGCTTTGACAGGATGCAAATTGAATCCGTAGTTCTGGTCCCGGAAATTATTGAACGGCTCTGTCTGCTGCGTCCCGTTTACCAGCCAGAAATTCAGCGCCAGCACGTCATTCACCTTGTAATTCGCCCGCAACCCAGTGTGATAGAACGGCAGAAACTGAAACAGGAACGCCCTCGAGTAGTTCATCTGGTCTTTCGTGTAATTGCCTTCCACGCCGAGCGTCCCGGCCCACTTCCCGAAGTCGAGCGTTAAGCCTTTTCCAAACGGTAGAACATAAGTCCCGTAAGCCTGGAAGACATTCCGCCACACCTCCGGCCGAAGCTCGTTGGCCCGGTTCCCTTGCAGCGTTTGTGTCGCTTGGCCGAATTGCAGATCCAGACGCGCACCCCAGCGCTTGCCCTTCTCGATGTCCGGTGCGTTTTCCACAATCAAGTCCACTTGGTTCAGGCTGAAGGAATTGCTTGTCACATCGTAGGCGCGCAGCAGATTATCCCGTCCTATCGGATTGTTGAAGTTATACGAATAGTAAGTATCCAGATATCCGTTGATAGTCGTACCGCCTAGCGCCTGTTCGATAGCCGGCTGCTGATTTTTTTCTTTCCTGGCCGCCGTCGGGTTTTCGAGCACCGGCTGCTGGATGGATTCGGACTTCGCTACCTCTTGCTGCTGCGGCGCCGGATGACCCGCGTTTGCTTCCAACGCCGCCAAGCGCTGTTCGAGCTTTTCAACACGGTCTAATAGCTGTTGCTCGCGCTGCGTAAGCGGCCGCTCCGCTGTCTGCGCCGCGGCTGTAACAACGCACGAAATCACAATCAAAGCGAGGCGAAAGCGTATCGCCTGAAATCCGTAAGCTAGCATCGATGACTCCCTTGAGGCTTGTCCGATTCTATGTTTCGCGATGCCCCTCGAGTAACTAGGCAGATCCCTAAGAGCCAACTACCCGGGAGAATTATTGCCGCGCCGGTAAGGCGCATACCAATTGCGCTTGGGCCATTTCGTGGGATAGGCCGCCAGCGGAAGATCGTCTTCCGTACGGATCGTCCAAGCCAGCAGTTCAGCCATCAATTCATTCCGATGCGCTAAAGCCTCGCGGTCGTCAATGCGGTTCTTCAACTCGTACGGATCGGAGGGCAGGTGATACAGCTCGCCCTTGCCGAGCATATCCACCATGAGCTTCCACTCACCCATTCGCACCATCTTTAGATTTCCCGATTGCGTCACCCTGTCCAGTTCGTCGAAACCCAGCTTCGAGTGCGGCGCCTTAGACCGGAATTCGGCAACGGAATACGGAACGTGGTCGCTCTCCTCATAGTGCATTCCGCCGAAACCAACTTCACTGTAGATGCTGCGGAACTCTTCGCGCGGATAAGGCCGATTCTGCAACAGCGGCCAGAGACTGCGGCCCTGCGCGCCGTGCGGAATCGCCGTGCCCAGGGCTTCACACAGTGTCGGCATAATGTCCGCTGTCGAGACAAATGCATCTTTGGTCTGGGCCTGCTGAACGCCTGCTCCGCACCACACCATGGGAATCCGGATAAGATCCTCTGGCATCCCCACGCCTTTGTGAATCAGACCATAGTCGCAGAAGTAATCGCCGTGGTCGGACAGATAAACCATCAGGGTGTTCTCGCGCAAACCGCGCTTATCCAAGCAGGAGACCAGCCGCCCCAGTTGATCATCGATCAGCCGCAGCATGCCGAGATAATTCGAGCGCGTGCGGCGCCACAGCAAATCATAACCGGGATTGGCGTCTTCTTCCAATCCGCGCAGCCAGCGCCATTTGTATCCCTTCCCGGCAATCGCTTCCGGGCCCACGCCGCGAGCCGGAACCGACCCCGGCGGAAACATGCTGAAGTAGGGTTCGCTCACCTGGTATGGATTGTGCGGCTCCGGAAAACTCACCCACAATGCGAACGGTTGCTCCGGCTTATCGCCGATGAATTCGCAGGCATCGGAAACAATGCGATAGGGATGCTGCGCCTCCAGCGGAAAGGGTGCGGCCTCCGGTTCGATTGCGAAATTCTCGCGCAGCAGCCATCGGTCGAATGCGGCCGTTTCCAGCGGCGCATCCGGCGGCTTCCATCCTTCCAGGTGAGAATACTCGCGCCAGAAGTCCAAATCCGAGGGCTTTAAATAGCTGTGATTCTTGCCGGCGAGCCCGGTTCGATAGCCAAGCTTTTTCACCACGTCAAAGAGGTCTTCGCGAAAGACTGCGTGCCGGGCCGCGCTGTTTTGGCGAACCCGATGCGCATGCGGCCACCGCCCGGTAAGCAGGCTGACGCGGCTGGGTACGCACAGCGGAGCGCACGCATAAGCATGGTCGAACGCCGCGCCGGAAGCGGCCAGGCGATCGAGCGTGGGCATGGTGTCCAGCGGAAAGCCCGATCGCTTCGTCAGGCCCGCATGCTGCTGGTCCGCCATAACGATCAGCAGATTGGGCCGGCCTTCTGCGCGTCCGCGGATTGCGGGTGGCATCAACGGCAAAATACTCGCTGCCCGAAGGAAGTCTCGCCGGGGATGTTTACTCATTTCACAGCCAGTGTCCATTCTCTAAAACCGTGTTGAGAAAACTCCGCCGGTGGATAGACTAGCCCTATAAATATGGAGTCTCACTCTGCTTCTAACCTGAGAGAATTCATCCTCGCCAGCAAGAGCAAGGGCGCCTCCGACGAGTTCCTCGCGGCGCTCCTCGTGCGTCAGGGCTGGCCGGCCGATGACGTGTACGCCGCGCTCGGAGAATACTGGGCCGGCCTTACCGGTCTAACGGTGCCGCAGCGAGTAAAGACCAGCGAATCGGCTCGTGAAGCATTCCTCTATCTGCTAGCGTTCTCCACCCTATGCTGCTGGGCCACGGCTCTGGGCTCGGCCATGTTCAAGTTCATCGATCGGTGGTTTCCCGATCCGGTCAGCAGAACGAATTTCTACTACTACGCGGACAGGTCCGTAACGTGGCAGATGGCAACCCTCGCAGTCGCGTTCCCCATTTTTCTGCTGGTGATGCGCGCCATTGTCAGGGAGAACGCAGCGCAGCCGGAGCAACTGCAATCCGGGGTCCGCAAGTGGCTCACCTACATTGCTCTCCTGGGTACCGCCGGGGCAATGATCACCGACCTCATCTGGTTTCTGAATTACCTGTTGTCTGGTGAAATTACCATTCGCTTCTTTCTTCGAAGCTCCGTCGTCATGATTATTTGTGGCGCGATATTCCTTTACTACTTGCGTTCGCTACGCTTGCGCGAGCAGAGATCCGCGGCCAGCGATTCGAAGTGGAATCGCGGCTTCTCAGCGGTGTCAGCAATCGCCGTGGTCGCGGTGTTTGTTCTGGGACTGACGGTAGCCGGTACGCCCTCCGAACTGAGGCAGCAGCAAGCCGACCGGAGGCGCGTTGAAGCTCTTAAACGACTCGCATATGCAATCGAAGTCCGGTTCGCCACGTTGAGGAATCAAGGTAAAACGCCAAACGTTCCAGCGACACTAACCGAAATGGTCCGGGAAAACCAGATTAAAGATATCGAAGCCCGGGATCCGCAAACCCTCGCGCTATATGGGTATGAACCTACCGGCGATCTGCGATATCAGCTCTGCGCAAATTTCACGAATGCAACGGACGACGAACAGCCTGTGATGGCCGGCCCGATTTTCTGGCGGCATGGACGAGGCAGAACCTGCTTCGCGCTGGATGCAAGTACATCGGTGCCAAACTAACCCAGAAAAGCCGCCGTCGAGTACCGTAATAACGGTGGACTCACTCAATTCCGCGGCTGCCGGCGAACACCGGCACATTCTCGACCGGCTCGGTATTTACCCGCCGCTCTTCTTCGGGTATCTGGGCGTTCTGCTGTTCATGATCGGCGACGGCGTCGAGTCCGGCTTTCTCGCGCCCTATCTCACCGGTCTTCATTTCCCGCCCGGCCGGGTCGCGCTGGTCTTCACCGTTTATGGAGCAACAGCTGCGCTGGCAGCGTGGTTCTCGGGCGCACTGTGCGACTTGTTCGGTCCGCACCGGGTCATGTGGATCGGCTTCCTAATCTGGGTGTTCTTTGAAATCTTATTTCTGGTCTTCGGCGCCGGCTCAGGGAATTACACTGCGATTCTCATCACCTACGCCTTGCGCGGGTTCGGCTATCCACTGTTTGCTTTTGGATTCCTGATCTGGATCACCGCCGCCACCCCACCTAAGCGCTTAGGCACCTCTGTAGGCTGGTTCTGGTTTGTCTTCACCGGCGGTCTCCCCACGCTCGGCTCCTTGTTCGCCAGCTTCACCGTGCCCCTGATCGGCGAATACAAAACTTTCTGGTGTTCGCTGGTCCTGGTAGTGCTAGGCGGATTCGTAGCCCTCTTCGGCTCCCGCGAGCCAACCGGCTACCGTCCTCTCATGCCTGAAGGCGGCAACCCGCTCAAAATCCTGTTCCTCAGCATCCCGCTGGCACGCCGGATCCCGAAGCTCGCTGTCGGCAGCGTCATCCGCGCCATCAATACCGCTTCGCAATTCGGTTTTCTCGTGTTCCTCCCGGGCTTCTTTACGGTGACCATCGGCTTCACTCTGCCCCAATGGCTGCGCCTGCTGAGTCTCGTCTTCGCGAGCAATATCATTTGGAACCTGCTCTTCGGAGTGATCGGCGATAAGCTCGGCTGGCGTCAAACCGTAGCGTGCTTCGGAGGCCTCGGCTGCGCCATCGCGACTTTGATGTTCTACTACATCCCCCATATCTTCGGCGCAAACTATCCGCTGGCGATTCTGGCGGGAGTCAGCTACGGAGCAGTATTGGCCGGCTACGTCCCGCTCTCCGCGCTGATGCCAACACTGGCCCCTGAGAACAAAGGCGCCGCCATGTCGATCTTGAATCTGGGAGCCGGAGCAAGCGTTTGGCTGGGTCCCGCGATCGCCGGCCTGTTCCTGCCGTCCCTGGGCGTCGCCGGCGTAGTCTGGATCTTCGCCATTCTGCATCTGATAAGCGGAGTGTTGGCACTATTCCTAACCCTGCCGCCGCAAATGGCAAAGGTGGCAGAGCAGGGAACCACGACTCAGTCAGCTTCGCCGATCTAAGTTACAGCTGAGTCCACCCTCCGTCCATAACTCAGTCACGAACGGCCCCAGAAATTTTCCTCATCAGAATCAACACCTTCCAGCCCTTCTGAACTTTTCCTGAACCACTCCCATCCGAAACTACGCGCATGACAGCACGTCAAATTCGCCGCGCACAAGAACTCAAAGACCGCAAACTGGCCCGTAAAGCCGCTGCATCCCCCGGTAACTCTGCCGCCGCGCAGAATCCGGAAACTTCTTCCCCCATCTTTCAGGCCGCGCTCGATGCCAATCGCGCTAACGCTCAATCGTCGAGGGGGCCTCGCACCGAAGAAGATAAAGCCATCGCCTCGCGTAACAACTTCCGGCATGGCTTCAATGGAACCTTCTGTGTCCAGCCCACCGAAAACGCCCCGGAATTCATGCGGCTGATAGACGACCTCATCACTGAGCACAACCCCGCCACCCCCACCGAACGGCTCCTCGTCATGGATATGGCGCGCCACTATTGGCTGATCCAACGAGCCATCCGCCTCCAGGAAGCCTGCCTCCAGATCGAACTCGACGAAGCCACATTAACCAGGCAGCTCTCGCTTTGGATGCGCTATCAGACCACCAACCAGCGTGCCTTCCATCGCTGCCTCAGCGACCTGATGAAGCTCCAAAAGCAAAGGCCGGCAGACACCCGTGGGTTCGAATCGCAAAAAGCCGAATCAACTCCGGAAGTGCTTCAAACAAAACAGGCAGCCCAAAGTGCATCGGTCCCCGAACCGCCAATGTTCCAGGTGAACAGTGCCGGTTCGACTCTCCCGATTGGGTTCGAACCGCAAAACCGCGAGTTGCAAAATGGCTTCGAATCGTAATTGGCCAATGTCGAGATCAACGAACCAAGCCGGAAAGTGTAAGCGGCTTCGATGCGGTTGCAACCCAAGGCACACACAATCCAGCCCGGCGAAGCTTCATTTCCAATTGGGTTCGAATCGTAATTCCGTTCCCCGATGTCCGAATCAAATAACCGGGCCGGCCGCAGCCCGAAGGCATGCGCAGTCCAGTCTAGCTTCGAATCGCAAAACCGCGAGTTGCAAAGTGGCTTCAAATCGTAATTAGCAAATGTCGAGATCAACGAACCAAGCCGGAAAATGTAAGCGGCTTCGATGCGGTTGCAACCCAAGGCACACACAATCCAGCCCGAAGAGGCGTTATTTCCAATTGGGTTCGAGTCGTAATCCCGTGCCCAAATGTCCAAATCAAGTCACCGGGCCGACCGCAACTAAGGCATGAGCAATCCAGCCTGGGAAATCTACTGTTCCCGTTTGGCTTCGAACCGGAAAATGGAGCTCGAGCCCAGCAAGCAACCAATCCGGAAGAGCTGTGATCGTAAGAAAACGGGTACTCTTACTCTGGAACGCCCCTTAATCTGCGCCCCGGCACCAATGCTGTGATGATAAAAGATGGCTGCAATCTGCTTAGATGTAGGCACCACACTAATCAAAGCCGTTGCCTACGATGGCGGCGGTCGTGAACTCACTTTGGCCCGGCAGTCTACCGCCATCAGCCGCAACCAATCCGGCTACTCGGAACAGGACATGCCATCGGTGTGGAACGCCGTGGTGTTCGCCATCCGGACCGTAGTGCAGAAAATTCCGGAGACCATCGACTTCATTTCGCTGACCGCCCAGGGAGACGGCTGCTGGCTGGTGGATAAGTCCGGCAGCCCCACCGGCCCCGCAATTTTATGGAATGACAGCCGCGCCAAACAGATCGTGGAACGTTGGGAACGCAGTGGCGTGATCGCCAGCGCCTATGAAGTGAACGGCTCCCGTCACTTTGCCGGACTTCCGCATGCCATTCTCGCCTGGCTGCACGAAAACGATCCGCAGCGGCTGGCGCACTCGCATAAAGCGCTGTATTGCAACGGTTGGATTTTCTGGAATTTGACAGGTGAGTTCGCGGTAGACGAGTCGGATGCATCGGCGCCGTTTCTCGACATCCGCAGCCGTACTTACTCGCCTCACTTGCTCAATCTATACGGCATGGAATGGGCGGAGCATTTATTGCCCAAAGTGCTGACCAATAACCAGCGGGTAAGTCCGCTGCATCCCCGGGCAGCGGCGGAACTCGGTTTGAAGCCTGGGGTCAACGTCGTCATGTCGTCTTACGACGTAGCGTCGACCGCTTTAGGCGCAGGCGTTATAAGGCCGGGGCAAGCCTGCAGCATTCTGGGGACCACCTTATGCACGGAGATAGTGGAAGATTCGGTGGAAACCGCGCAGCCCGCGGCGGGTTTATGTCTCGCCTATAACGTGCCGGGTACCTATCTGCGGGCTTTCCCTACGCTGGCTGGAACGGAAGTCTTTTCGTGGATGCAGAAGTTGATGAAGGTCGATCATCCAGGCGACTTCGGCCGATTGGGGCGCGAGATAGAACCGGGCGCCAATGGACTTCTATTCCTTCCCTATTTTTCCGCTGCTGGCGAACGGAATCCTTTTTACAACCCGGCTGCCCGCGGAACTTTGTTAGGTCTGTCGTTCGAACACGATCGCGCGCATGTTGCAAAGGCCTTGCTCGAGGGGCTCTCTCTCGTGGTGCAGGATTGTTTGCAGGCGGCGAACGCATCGCCAAGCGAGTTGCGCTTATGCGGAGGCGGAGCAAAGGATGAGATCTGGAGCCAGATGATTGCCGACGTAACCAACCTCCCGATTGCCTGCAGCGAAGATAGCGAGGTGGGGGCGAAGGGCGCATTCATTCAAGGCACTGTCTCGCTGGGCCTGCGGCCGGACTTTGAAGAAGCCGCGAAGGCTTTCGTGCAGACGCGCCGGATTTTCGAGCCGGATAAAAATCGTGCGGACCAGTACCGCGATCTTTACGGAAAGTTTATAGATGCGCGTGAGATCGTGCAGCAGGCCTGGACCCGGATGGATAGCGGATCCGCTCATGTCTAGAACGCCCATGGGCCGCTCCGCCATCTGGCTCGGCATCGATCTGGGGACGCAGAGTGTCCGGGCGGTGGCGGTCGCCGCCGATGGCCGCGTGGCGGGACACGGTTCGTGTGAGCTTCAGGATGAACGGCAAGGCAACCGCCACGAGCAAGATCCGGAAAACTGGTGGAAGGCTACCCGTACCGCGGTCAGCCAGACCATGGAGCAGGCCCAAGGCTGCGATCTGCGGGGGCTGGCTGTCGACGGCACATCGGGAACGCTGCTGCTTGCGGATTCCGAAGGCCGGCCACGCACCCCTGGATTGATGTACGACGATGCACGCGCCGGTGAACTTGCCAATCAAGTGAACGATGCAGGTTCGGAGGTCTGGCAATCGCTCGGCTATCGCATGCAGCCATCGTGGGCGCTGCCGAGACTAATGTGGCTGGCACAGCACCAGCCGGACCTATTCTCCGGCTCACGGCTATTGACGCAGGTCGACTTCATCACATGGCGGCTGGCAGGCAAGCAAACTCCGTCCGATTCCAGCAATTCACTCAAAACCGGTTATGACTTGCTGCATGAGCGATGGCCTGTCGAAGTGGTTGCCCGGCTGGGCATTCCTGTTGAAATCCTGCCGGAGGTGGTTCGTCCCGGCACGCGCCTTGGCGAGGTGGGGCATGCAGCAGCGGCCGTGACTGGCATTCCGCAGGGCACGCCAATTTTCGGTGGAATGACCGATGGATGTGCTGCGCAGCTCGCGGCCGGAGCCGTGAAAGCCGGAAGTTGGAATTCCGTTCTGGGCACCACGCTGGTGCTGAAAGGCGTAACCGCAGACTTGGTTCACGATCCGAACGGAGTCGTTTATTCGCACCGCTCCTCCGATGGAAACTGGCTACCGGGTGGCGCATCGAGCACCGGCGCAGGAGTGTTGACAGCGAAATTTGGCGGACGAAATTTAAGTGAACTTGACCGCGCCGCGCAATCCTACGAGCCGTCGAGCGTGATCACTTATCCACTGGCCGGCAAAGGCGAGCGCTTCCCGTTTGTTGCGCCGGTCGCGCACGGATTCACGCTGGGAGAGCCGCAGGGCGAAGCGGATTACTTTGCCTCTTTGCTGCAAGGTGTCGCATTTTTGGAGCGGCTATCGTTCGACTATCTCCATTCCATCGGAGCCCCGGTGGATGGCGAGTTGACTTTTACAGGAGGCGGCGTCAAGAGCCATTATTGGACCCAGTTGCGTGCCGATGTCCTGGGAAGAAGTGTCAGCTTGCCTGAGAACGCCGAACCGGCTGCCGGCATGGCGCTGCTGGCCGCTGCGGGAGAACGGCCCATCGCGGAAATAGCCCGGGAGATGATCCGCATTCGCGAAACCATCGATCCGCGTCCCCAGCGTACGGCGCGTTTCATCCATCCCTATCTGCGATTCGTTCGAGAGTTGGCCGCGCGCGGCTGGATCTCGCGCGAGACGCTCAGTTGCTGCGAGGCGCGCGCCGCGGCATGACGAGAGTCTTTTTGGCGCGCCATGGTGAAACCATCTGGCACAGCGGAAATCGATACGCCGGATTGAGCGATATTCCCTTGACGGAACACGGCCGCTGTCAGGCCGAGGCCTTGGCGTCATGGGCCCGCCAGGCAGAGTTGTCTGCTGTGTGGGTTTCGCCTTTATCCCGCGCCCGCGAAACGGCTGCGGCCGTAGCGCGAGCTTTGCAAATCGATCCGCAAGTCGACCAACGTCTGCGCGAATTGAACTTCGGAGAGGGCGAGGGACTGACCCTGGCCGGGATGGCGCAGCGCTTCGGAGAACGTCTGGCACTCTTCGAGAAAGATCCCGTGACTCACCACCTGCCTGGCGGAGAAGATCCCGTCGCGGCAGCCGAGAGAGGCGCAGAGTGTTTGCATGAAATCGCGTCGCGCCATCCAGGGCAGCGCGTGCTGGTAGTCGCGCACAACACGTTGTGCCGCCTTGTCCTGTGCCGCTTGCTCTTCATCCCGCTGGCTCGCTATCGTAAAGTGTTTGCTTCCGTCCGCAACCATGCGTTGATCGAGATCGCAATCGAAGGCGATGATACAACTCTTCTGCAATTCAATGTTCCTCTGCCGGATCTGCCCTCATAGATGAACCGCAAAGTGCATATCCTCGCGGCCGGCGACCACTTCATGCTGCCGCCCATCATCATCGAAGCGATTCAGAAAGAGCTGAAAGATGCGCGCTACCCGGGCACTGTCGAGTATCACGAATATCAGAGTCCCTGGCCTGCCGTGCCGTTTGCTCCGGTAGCGGAAGTGCAGGAAGGATCGGGCACGGAAGAAGAGTTGATCGAAGCCTTCCAGGGAATCAACATCTCTGTCCATAATCACGCGGCGTTGACGAGGCGCATCATCGAATCAGCAACTGATTTGAAGATGGCGGTGATCGCGCGCGGCGGCCCAACCAACGCCAACATACCGGCGGCAACTGAGCGCGGAGTTGTCATCTGTAACGCTCCCGGAAGAAATGCATCCGCTACGGCAGAGCACACCATCACGCTGATCTTTTCCGCCATGCGAAGGATACCCGAGATGCACGAAGCGTTGCGCGCCGGAGAATGGCGCGGCGATTACTACGAATACGAGAAGAGCGGCTTCGAACTGAATGGAGCCACGGCCGGTGTTATCGGCTTCGGGATCGTGGGCGCAAGAGTGGCCACGATTCTGAAAGCCTGCGGTTGTGAGGTGTTGGTTTACGATCCCTACGTCTCGCCGGACAAGCTGGAGAGTGTTGGCAAATTAGTGCCGCTCGAAATTCTGCTTAAGCGTTCACAAGTCGTCACCATTCACGCCCGTTTAACTCCGGAAAACAAATGGATGATTGGCCGCAAGCAGATTGCGATGATGCCGGAGGGCTCAGTCATCGTAAACTGCGCGCGGGGCCAATTGGTCGAGTACGATGCCGTCTGCGATGCGCTCGACTCCGGGCATCTTTGGGGCGCGGGCTTCGACGTGTTCCCGGAAGAGAAGGTCCAGGCCGGATCACGTCTGCTGACCACGCCGCATATTGTCATGACCCCGCACATAGCAGGCGCCAGCAAGCAAACCGCTCACCACGCCGCCAGCATAGCCGCCGCCGAAATCCGCCGCTATCTAACCGGTCAGCCGCTACAGAACTGCAAAAATCCCGAGGTCCTGCCACGTCTGTAACTACTCGTCGCGCAGCGCGATTGAGGGTTCGACGGTTGCCGCCCGCCGGGCAGGAAGATATGTCGCCACGAGAGTGATGCAAAGCAGTAGAAAACTCACTCCAGCAAAAGTAAGAAAATCGGTCGCGCTGACGCCATAAAGCAGGGACGCAACATAGCGGGAGAGCACCCAAGCCAAGAGAAGGCCAGCGGCTAATCCGCTAACGACGAGCGGCATGGATTGACGGAGAACAAGCGTAATTACGTCCCGGCGCTGCGCTCCAAGAGCTACTCGGATACCGATCTCGCGGGTGCGCTGGCTGACGAATTGCGCAAGTACGCTATAGAGGCCAACGCTGGCAAGCAATAGCGAGATCGCTGCAAACAGGCCGAGAAGTGCGGCCCGGAAACGAGGGTAAGCGAGAAGACGCGAAAAGCTGAATTTCATAGTCTGTGCTTCGGCGACTGGAATGGATGGATGTCTGGCCCGGATCTCCGCTTGGATCGCCGGCGCTACCGATGCAAAGTTCGCCCCAGAGCGGACCAGAAGGGAAAGGGAGAGAGGCGGGTCCTGCGCCACCGGACGGAAGACGTATGAAATGTGACGCCAGCTCATCTCCTGAAAGAAATCAGCTTCTTTCTCGTCGCCAACCATCCCGACAATGGTCCACCAGGGTTGGGTCGGAGCAGCACCGCTGTTAGGAGGCGCTGCGAACCTAATGTGAGCTCCGATGGGGTTCTGATGAGGGAAGTACTTGCGCACCAGAGCCTCGTTAACAATCGCTACCGGCTCCGTTCCGGCGCGATCGCGAGAGTTGAACGCACGCCCTTGCGTGACGTGTATTTTCATCACGCGGAAGTATCCGGGTGAGATCAGAATTTGGGCGGTATCTCTTTGTTCCTCGTTAGGCGCGTGCCGGCCCTCAACGGCAAGCGTGTTCGCTCCAAACCGGGCATAGTTGAGGGGCAGGGAATTCGCGAGAGCGACATCGCGAGTGGCCGCAATCCGCTCCGTTTCGTTCAGGATGTCTTGGTAGGTCTGAATGCGGTGTTCCGCTGTTGTATAGTCCCATTCTGGAAGTTGAACGGGGACTTTTATCAAGTCGTTAGGGTTGAAACCGAGCGGAACCGACGAGTAACGAGTAACGCTTGAGATGAGCAGTCCGGCTCCGACGAGGAGAACGAGCGAAAAAGCGATTTCGATAGCGACTAGAAGCCGGGGCAGGCGCTGACCTCTACGATTCTGTGAAGCCGAACGGCTGGCGGCCTTAAGGCTTTCGTTGACATCGACGTGTGAAGCCGAAAACGCCGGAAGCAAACCGAACAGCACCGCCGTCAGTACCGCGACTGCAATCGTGTACGCGAGAATGCGAACGTCGACAACTACCCGGTCGCCGGGCGGCATCTGGATGGGGTGGAGCACGTGAAACCAGCGCACGGCTGCGGCAGCAATACCACTTCCGAGCAAACCGCTCGCTAGCGATAGCAGCAGGCTTTCCGTTAATAGTTGGCGAATCAGGCGGCCCTGGCTGGAGCCTAGAGCCATGCGGACCGCGAGTTCCCGCCTGCGGTGCTGGAAGCGCCCGAGCAGCAGGTTGGCGACATTCAGGCACGCAATGAAGAGCACAAACGTTACGCCTGCAAACAGGACCGCGACGCTTCGCTGTAAGTTCGGACCAGTCAGGTAAGCGAACTGCTCTTTCAGTGGGAGCACGACCGGAGCGCGTTCCAGAGCGAGCTTGTCGCCGCGATGCTGCTGCCGGTAGAGGTTTTGCAGCTCTCGCTGCGCATCGCTGCGCGAGACTTTAGGGCGTAGCCGGCCGAAAATGCCAACAGAGGCGTTCTCAGGATCCCGCACAAGAGAATCGAGAGGTGTGATCAGGGTCCAAAGGGATGTCTGTTCGGGGAAGAAGTCGAATTTGGGCGGCATGACCCCGACGACTGTGCAGGGCTGCTGATTGAATCGAATTTGGTGGCCGAGAACGTCAGTCCCACCGCCGAGCGTTAGCCAGAAGGAGTGTTTGAGAATAGCCGTGCATCCGCGATTCAGGTCGGATGACTCGAAGATCCGGCCGTAGCGGGGTGCAACGCCGAGTAGTTGAAAAAAGCCGAGGGAAACGGGAACGCGGAGCACACTGCGCGCCTCGCCGTGGCGGTCGAGAATTCCACCCGTATTCGCCCAGGTGGCAACCGTTAAATGATTGAGCGTATGACTATCAGCTTTGAAGTCTTCAAAATCGCGATAAGTGTTGAAGAAGTTTGGCGCAGCTGGGTTCTTGACGGATTGGCTCCAAACAACAACCAAGCGGTCAGCATCCTGGTAAGGCAAAGGGCGGAGAAGCACGGCATCGAAGACGCTGAAGATCGCGGTATTCGCGCCGATGCCGAAAGCAAGAGTCAAGATGATAATCGCCGTAGAGCCAGGCGTCCTGCCAAAGATACGGAAGGCGTACTGCAAGTCTTGCGCAAGGCGATCAAGCCACGACCAGCCCCAACTCTCGCGAGTGTCTTCCTTCGTGCGGGTGTAATTGCCCAATGCCCGCCGGGCGGCTTTCCTAGCCTGTTGCGGCTCCATGCCCGATGCGATCAGTTCATCTGCTTCCGAATCGATGTGGCTTTGCAACTCGCGATCGAGGTTGCGTTCCATCGACGATCTTGAAAACCAGCGCATAAATTGCATCTAAAATCCTTGAGTGTTTCTCGTATCAGCTCGGCCGATGATCAGACACAGGATGCATGATGCGGGCAATCGCCTCCCCAAGCTTCTGCCACTTTGAAGCTTTAGCGGCAAGCTGTTTCTTCCCGGATGCCGTCAGGCGGTAAAACTTATATTCGCGTTTGCCCATGTGGTCGGCTGTGTTCCATTGCGACGTAATCCACCGTTTACGCTCGAGGCGGTGAAGTGCAGGGTAGAGCGAACCATGCTCTACCTGCAAAACATCGTCAGAGGTCCTTTGAATGTACTTAGCAATCTGATGCCCGTGAGACGGCCCAATGACAAGCGTTCTTAAGATGAGCATGTCTAGTGTTCCCCGCACAAGCTCGAGGCGGTCCAGTTTCTCAGCATTCATACCGTTGGTAGATAACCTGCCATAAATCCGGGAGACGAGGGTAGAAATCCTTCCTCTGGCTCGAAACGCAGTCTACTTCTGCTTGATTCGCAGACTCACCACCTCGAAGGGTTTCATGCTGAGCTTGATAACATGCTCGGTCTCTAGCGGCACTGCCTTTCCCGGATCCTCTACCCCTGAGCACAGTTGTGCCGATTGCAGTTGGGCGCTCGGGAACTCGATGAAGGCTTGCGTTTGCTTGCCCGCTATTTCCGCAAGGCGCAAGATGGACCCATTGCCGTCTTCAGCCGCCTTCCAGGTAATCAGAGCTACGTTCGATGCATCGGTTTTCAGAAAGCCTTTGCCTTCGGCCGGCAACGGACGGTCCGGGTTGCCTGCTTTGTCCTGGCCGACTACGTAGTCGACTTCGGCTGGACGCAGGTCTTCCATGCCGAGATGCGTCAGCGCGCCGCCATCTGTTTTGGCAGCGCTGGTCATCACGTAGCGGAATCGGAATTCGCCGCCCTGCCCGGCGCGGTAGTTCGTATGCCAGTAGTTGTTCATGACATAGGAAAAGAGAGTAGAAGACTTCGGTTCGAAAGTTCCCGGCCACTTGCCGCGGAAGATATCTCCAAAACTGGCGAGAGGCGCGTCGACAGGAACGATGCCAACACTTACCTGGTCGTCATGCGAAGCCATCCAGTATTGAATGCTGAACCACTCCAGGCTTCCGCCCTTCATCAGATCGCGGCTGGGATCGATCCATCCCTGCTGCGTGCTGTAGTCGAAATGCGGCTCAGAGGCGGCCACCGGAAAAGCGATATAGACTCCTTCCTTAGCGTTGGTATAACCTTTCACGATCCGGTAGCGGAACTCGATCTTCTTAGCTTTCTTAAAGAGCAAGACTTCGGTTTCGATCGTTGGCGTATTTGTATCTGTGCTGGTCAGCCGCAAAGAATCGCCCCAGGGCAGGTGCTGCACGCCCGCCACTTTGCCGTTTGCTGCCCCATGCTCTTGCAGTTTGCCTTCCGGCAGAGTAGCGAACGGATTGATCATCTTCGTCGCGCCGTCGCCGCCAGTGACATACACATACTGCCCGAACTTATAGGGGCTCTTGCTGTCGACTAATTCACGGCTAAGCTGTTTATCGAAGATGCTCCGCAGCGCGCCGGTAGCGGTATCTACTTCTAATCGATAGAAGCTGTTTTCTATGGTCGTCTCCTGCTTCACCGGAACTTGCGGAGTAGGAGTCTTGCCGTACTTGATGGCATAGCACTTGTATCCGGCGGAAGGCAGATCTTCCGCCAGAAACCGCACATGCAAAAACTTTTCCTTGTGCTCCAGGATCTGCAGCGGCACCGCCGCGTGCGTGCTGAGGTCTTCCAGCGAAACGTTTTCGAGCAGATCCGTCTCCACCAAAGCGTTGCGCTTCCAGTTCAGTGAGTTGAAGACCACCAGCGTATTAGCTGGCACATGAATCTGGTCCGCCAACTGACTAAGTGAGCGGCCAGTGACATCTTCAATCTTCAGAGCGGCAATCTCGGCGCGGCTGTCTTTCACTCTGCCCTGCCGGACCGATTCTTCGTGATCCGGCTGCGAAACAGAGTTATAGGAAAGCCAGGTGTGCTCTGCAAACAGAATGATGTTGCGCCAGATCTCCGTAAATACGCCCTCGGGCGGATTTAGATTGTGGTTGAGTGAATGGGTGACGCTTGACAGAACTTCGGCCGACAAAGCCCGGTTCTGATTCCGGCGATCTTCCGCCGCAAAATAAGCATCGCTGCCGATTCCGTCCTCCCAGTATGGCCCTCCGTCGCCCTTGAAAGTGGAAAGGTCTTTGCCGTAGTTCTTGTCCAGGTAATGGAAGAAATCAGGAAAGGTGGAGTACAGCAGTTTCGGGTACTCGTACTTCGCATTCCAATCCGTCGCGAACGTGGCCGTGGTGGGGAACAGATCCGTGTTCTCCACTTGAGTGCCGTAGATTAGCGCTGCATCGGGCTTATAACCCGGGCGCGAGAAAGCTTGTAAGTAGACCGGCAGCGATTCGCGTACGGCGGGTAGTTCCGGCGGCAGCCCAAAAAGCGTTTGAACATGCATGTAGTGCCGCGAATACCAGAACAGCACCTTTCCGCCATCGGGACCCTCCCACCAGAATGGCGACTGCTCATTCCACTGCTTGTGATTGAAAATTGGCGCGCGATCGTTGTTCGCCGCTGCTACCCAATACTTAACTCCGCTGCTGGCCAGCACGGAAGGATAGGCTCCTGAATAGGTGGGAACGTCCGTGATGTTGGCGTATTCGAAAGGCAGTTTGTATTTGTTGGCCAGGTCCTTGGAGGCATATAGCGAACGATAAAGCGTCTCGAGCGATGCGTAGCCGGTAAGCAGATTGCAATACTGAACGGGCATCCCCATTTTGTCCGTTCGGATTAAGTCCAGAATGCCCTTCTTCACCTCCGGCGACCTGGTCAGCAATACCTGCTCCAGGTTCCACGAACCATCCATGGAGAATCGGAACTCAGGATGCTCCCGGATCAGGTCGGCCGCCTGCGACAAAACTCGCGCTTGCGTCTCGGCCACCTTGCCCTGGTAGTCGGTAAAACCGACATCCAGATGAGTGTGGGGCACCACGTAGACCTTCCATTGGCGAGCTGCTTTCATCGCAACCTTGACGGCTGCCCGCTTGCTCGCCCCTACCTCTAAATTTCCGTCTGCGGTGCCGGTCCAAGCAGGAATGTCCAGGCTTACAAGCTGCTCTCCAAACTCGAAGCCCTCCGGTAGCTTGGCCCCATATTTCTTTCCGCCTAGAGACAGCGCTACATCCCCTTCCAATCGAGCGCCCAAAGCGCGGATGAAGCAATCCACCACTTCGGTCAGGGCTCCTGCTTTCTTGTGGAAGAAGATAGTTGGAATGACATCAGCCTGGAAGTCCCTGGAGTTCTTTTCCGCCGAGCTCTCGTTCTCCAGGGCAATTGCGTCGTACATCAGAGCCGACGAGTCTCCCGCTCCGGGAGTCACCGGAGGATCGTCGACCGCGCTCAGTATCAGCTCATTCTCGCCTGCTTTTAAGTACCCGGACGGCAGCACGATATCCAGAGTGCTTTCCGATTCATGCGGGTCGAAAGCATAAGCGAAGTCAGCCTTTTCGTAACTCAGCTTGGGATGAACATAAAAGATGCCGATGTGCCCATTGATTGCAACTTGCAAGGTTGGAATGCGCGGGCGCTCGATCAGCAGCGCGACTTTCAGGTGATAGGTCCCGGTCTTCGCCGGAAGCCGGAACACCAACGTTTGCGGATTGTTCAAGCCCTGCCGCGCCTGCCAATCTGCTTTCCAGTCGTTCTTGCCTAATTCGAACCGCTGCGGTCCGGTGGCCGGGCTCTTAAACTCCAGTGGCGAATGGTCTGGCTTACCGATCTGCCAAATGACTCTAGGTTGCGCTAGAAGGGGCAGGGTAAAAGCGCCGCACAGAAGAAGAAGAAAGCAGTTTCCCGGTTGCATGTCGCGTTCCTAATGTCCTGAACTAAAATAACGAACACCATCTAAGGATCATGGATACTCGAGAGTTTTCCAACAAAGTTGCGATCGTTACCGGCACTTCCGGAATCGGCCGGGCGGTAGCGGTCCGTCTTGCCAATGGCGGCGGGCAAGTGCTCGCCTGCGGAATTGATGAAACTGCGAACGCGGAGATGCGAGAGCTTGTCCTAGCATCCGGCCTGCCGATTGTTATTCGCCAGGTGGACGTATCCTCTCCGGAGCAGGTGCAAGCAGCCATTCATTACTCTTCCGGTGAGTTCGGCGGTCTCGACATCATCGTCAACTCAGCGGCTATCCATCCGTTTGGTGACGCTGTTCAAACATCTATTGAGGTCTGGCGGCGTTGCTTCGAAGTGAATGTGACCGGAATCTTTCTGTTTGCGCATTACGGCATCCCGGAGCTTCGCCGCCGCGGTGGAGGCGCAATCGTAAATCTGGCTTCGGTGCAAGGGCATGCCTGCCAGGCGGGAGTGACCGCTTACGCCATGTCGAAGGGCGCAATCCATAGCCTGACTCGAGCACTGGCTATCGATCATGCTGCTGACGGAATTCGCGTCAACTCCGTCAGCCCCGGATCGATTCATACGCCGATGCTCGAGTTCGCGGCAAGAAAGTTCTCGCCTGAACTGCCGGTAGAGGAAGTCGTGAAACGATTCGGCGAAGCTCACCCCATGGGTAGGGTGGGCACACCTGAGGAGGTTGCCGAGATGGTGGCTTTTCTGGCCTCCGATCGCGCCCGTTTTTGCACGGGCGGCGACTATCTGGTGGATGGCGGTTTAAGGGCAGGCATTGGAGTGCGATAGCCGCCTCGGGGGTGACAATAGTTGTACGTATGCCTTTTATCAAGACACAACACGACGTCGATATTTACTACACGGATTGGGGCACCGGAACACCGGTGGTGCTCATCCACGGATGGCCTCTGAACAGCGATATGTGGGAGAAGCAAGCGACGTACCTGGCCGAGCGCGGGATGCGCGTGATTGCTTACGATCGCCGGGGTTTTGGGCGGTCCGGACACCCGTGGGGTCCTTATGACTACAACGTGTTGGCTGCGGATTTGAATGCGCTTCTAGAAAAACTGGACCTGCACGGAGTTACGCTCGCCGGTTTCTCTATGGGCGGCGGCGAGGTAGCGGCTTACCTCGGTCGATTCGGAGCCCAGAAGCGAGTAACCAAGGCCGTTTTGATCTCGGCTGTCACCCCCTATCTGCTGAAGACTGAGGATAATCCCAGTGGCGTGGACCCCAAAGTGTTTGCTGACATAGCGGAGAGCATCCGCAGCGACCGGCCGGCCTTCATGAAAGACTTCGGAGCGAAATTTTACGGACGAACGACGCTGAATCACACCGTCTCCGAAGCGCAGTTGGATTGGACTCAGTCGATGGCGATGACCGGTTCACTCCAGGCGACGCTCGCGACGGCAGAGGCATGGGCGACCACGGATTTCCGCGAGGATCTGAAAGCCATCACCGTTCCGGTGAGAATTATCCATGGAACCGGCGATGCTACTGTGCCAATCGATGTGTCCGGCCGGCGCTCTGTAGAAATGGTTCCGAATGCCACGCTGAGCGAGTATGAGGACGAGCCGCACGGTCTTTTCCTGACGGCAGCCGACCGGCTTAATGACGAATTACTCGCGTTCATAGGCCCGTCTGCTGACGCAATCGCGTAAACTACTCCAGTCGCAAAGCGAAGCTTCCGGTAAACGGCGGCAGATCGATTGTGATGTATCCGCTACGGCCCCTTACAACAGGCAGTGTTGTTGCACCGCCGGCAGTGCCAATTTGTGAGGCGCGCCGCAGCGGTTTGCTCCTGCGGACGTCAACCTTACAACCAAGCACCGAGGACGGCTCTTCTATCACGTCGATCTTCGGTGCGCGGCGCTCGTAAGGCGCGTACAGGATCTGCAGAACTTGCGAAGCTCCCGAGTTTCCTTCAAGCAAGGTGACCCGGGCGGTCGACGGGATTCCCATTGTGCGGATTGCGGGCGAAGGCAACAAAGCATCGAGAATGCCTTGAACTAACTCTTTCTGCACGCCGTAGCCATCTTCCGCGTAGGACCGGAAGAACGGATTTGCGATGTAGACGACGTTGCCTGCGCGTGTGATCACCGGTTCGTCGGTAGCTCGATCGAAAGGCGTCTGCTGATGGGAACACCAGTGCTCCGGCGAGCGGTCGAAGTACGGATGACCGTAGCGCGCCAGCGTTGCCGTTCCAGCGTCAGCCGCGACGGAAAGACCGGGCTGATAGAGGAAGTAGGCGTTCGGCTCAATACGCGGAAAAGCTTTGACATCGGGAAGCAGATACTCGCCCTTGAACTTAGCCGGACCCAGATAGCGCACGCCCAGCTGTTTCAAAGCAAATGCGCCCTTTTCTTTGTCGAGCAGGCTTTCGTGACTGACGATTAAACAGCCTCCAGAAGCCACATATCGTTCTAACCGCGAAACCAGTTCCGGAACTGGCCGTATCTCGTCTGGCAAAATAACGACTTTATAGCGGCTTAGGCCGGAGCGGAGATCGAGCACATCGAACTGCCGATGCAATTCCACCAGCATTTTGGTGAATCCTTCGTCAACAACTGGCAACTTCGCCGCTGTCATATCCGGATTGATTGCGGCGGTGGACATAACGCCAATGTCGGCTACGCCTTGAAGCCCTCGCATGTGCGGCTCCAGGTTCTTAACTTTTTCGAAAGAAGATCCAATGCGCTGGTAGGTCATCTTATCGAGGCGGCCACGCGGATGCAGTTGATCGCCAACGCAAGCCTTTGCTCCGTTGGCCAGAAAGTTGAGGCATTCGAAATCGAGCGCAGCCTGATTCTTAAAGCCGCCGAAATCGCCCCATGATTTGTGGAAACGCCCCGTCATGCCGACGAGCTCTTTGCCGAGTGTGCGGCAATAGCGGACGCGCTGTTCGAAATGGCTGTAGCCCCATCCGCCGCTGGGTAGTGACTCGATTTCGAGATGCGTGAAGAACTTTAGTTCCTCTCCAATGCCGATGGTAGTCCGGCCGTTGAAGAATGCGATTGCGTCCGGCTGTTTCGCTTTCAACAAATCATAGAGCGCACGCTCGGTCTTAAGAGCGACGAGTTTGTTGTGGCGGAAAAGATCTTGCGGCGCATCGCCGAGTGACAGGCGTTTGCGATCCGCGACGCACCATTTGCACCAGCAGCCTCCGTCGGGTTGCCTGAGTATGTCCCACCAGCCGCCATCAACCCGGAACCGGTCCAGAATTTCAGCATTTTCGCGGACCACGTGATCCAGATAAGGAGTGTTCATGCACATCCACGGCCACAAGTTTGATTGGATGGTTTCGCCGTTGCGCGATCGCGCTCGCCAATCCGGATGCTCGCGCGCGGTGCGGACATCCCAGACCAGCGAATAGTAGTAATTTGCTGCGATACCTGCAGGGCGCAGGACTTCTATCATCTCGCCGAGCAAATCGCGCTTAAGCGAGGGATGCTTGTGCGCGACTTTCGTATCGTAGTAAGCCCATCCGTGATGGCACTTTGCGAAGATGTTGATGGAATTAACATTTGCGGATTGCAAAGTTGAGAGAAATTCAGCCGCATCGAATTCCGAGGCCACATCGGGTATCAGCTCGCTAGTGTGAAAGTCCAAGTGGACTTGGCGAAAGGGAAGTTCCCCATCGGCACGGCCCAGATGGGGTTTCGATTCGGCTGACGAAGGTTTGGCGGCCAGTATCGCGCTCGAAGCTGCCAGAAAGTCACGGCGTTTCATGATCGGCACAACCAGCAGTTTATCGCTCTCATACACTGAACGCAGGACGTTTCTTATGAACCGCCGGACGTTACTGAAGAGCATGGCAGCGCTGCCCGCGCTGCAAGCCGTGGCGCAGGAAAACCTTCCTCGTGTGCAAGCGTTGACGCGCGGACCGAAGTTCCACTGGTTCGGCTACTACGACAAGCTGGAGTTCGATCCCACCAATCGCTATGTCTTAGGCATGGAGGTCGATTTCGAGAACCGCACGCCAAAGCCGGACGATGTAATCACGGTGGGAATGGTCGATCTGGCCGACGATAATCGCTGGATACCCTTGGGCGAGAGCCGGGCCTGGTCCTGGCAGCAGGGCTGCATGCTGCAATGGCTGCCCGGGCGCGGCTCGCAGGTGATCTGGAACGACCGCGAAGGCGATCACTTTGTGTCGCATCTTTTGGATGTGCATTTGCATGCCAGGCGCACTGTTCCTGCTCCCATATATGCGCTTAGCCCAGATGGAAAGTCGGCGCTGTACCCGGATTTCCGCCGCTTGCATGACTGGCGGCCCGGTTACGGCTACGCTGGCGTGGCCGATCCGAATGCCGGTCAGCCGATTCCAAAAGACGCGGGCATCTGGCGCGTCGAGCTCGAGACCGGGCGCTGCAGCCTGTTAGTCTCTTTTGCCGACGCTGCGCAATTTCCTTACGCGCGCGGTAGTTGGACCGGCGCGCATCACTGGTTCAATCATCTGCTGTTCTCGCCCGATGGCAGCCGCTTCAGTTTCCTGCACCGCTGGGGTGCGCGCCGGCCGAATGGCGGTATTCCGTTCACTACGCGCATGTTTACGGCGGGAGTTGATGGCAAAGACTTGTATGTGCTCGATCCGAATGGGAATACTTCGCACTATGTCTGGCGAGATCCGGAACACATTCTTGCGTGGGCATGGCACCCTTCCCGCGGCAACAAGTTTTATCTCTTCGAGGACAAGACGGACCATGTGCAAGTGGTTGGGCCCGAGGTGATGACGGTGAATGGCCACTGCACTTATCTTCGCGATAACAAGTGGATTCTGAACGATACCTATCCAGACAGCCAGCGCTTGCAGAACCCTTATCTCTACAATGTTGCGAGCGGCAAACGCTTTCCGCTCGGCCATTTCTATTCGCCACCGCAATATAAGGGTGAGCGGCGCTGCGACACGCATCCGCGCTCCAGCCGCGACGGCCGCAAGATTGTTATCGACTCGCCTCATGGCGGCAACGGCAGGCAACTTTATCTAATCGACATCAGCGAAATCGTTGATGGCTGAATGTATTGCTGTTCAGTTCTCTGAGTTCTTCTTAACGCAGTGCCAAGCGCGAAAGCGTGCCACCGGCTTTCGGAGTCGACCAACGCAAGCCGGAGGAACGCGGTCTCTAACTATCATTCAACATCCAGTCTAATGCGATGACTACTCTAGCGCTGAGCTTACACGGGCCAGGTTCAGTTTTTCGGGTTTTTCACGACTCCGCGCGCGGGCGAGGAAGCTTTTACCATCGCAGGCGGCTTCACTGCCGGCAATTCCTGCTTCTGCGCGGCATCTATACGCTGGCGACTGTCGACCGCCTCCACGCGCTCGAATGTGCCCGACCGCAAACTCCGGACTAGTGCTTCTATAACGCGAATGTCGGCAAGCCCCTCATGTCCGTCCGGTTCCGGAGTAGTCCCGTTAAGAATGCACTGCGAGAAGTATTTCATCTGGCCGCCGAAGTGATCGGTATTCTTGAAGCTCTCATGCTTCTCATCCGTTCCCGTCTTCTGGAAGTGCTCCAAAGACTTGCCATAGGTGTAAGCGGGATTGACCTCCAGCACGCCTTCGGTCCCAGTAACGGTGTAGCTATCGATGGCGTTGCCATAGTAAGACACTGTGAACTGCGCTAGCCGCTCTTCGGGAAAACGCAAGATCGCGCTGATGGTGTCGTCGTAGTCGCCTAATCCGGAACCGGAATGGCGTGTACCGGTTGCGAACGCTTCCAGTGGTTCGCTATCGAAGAGGTTGCGAACTCCGTTGATGGGATATGGACCCATGTCGAAGAGTGGTCCCGCTTGCATTCCATTCCGGTTGCGATGATTACCGGGATCCACCATTTGCGAAAACGTCGAAGTGAACAGGTGAACGTGCCCCAATTCGCCGGAGCGGACTTTTTCGATTGCCGCAATGGTTGCTGGTTCAAAATGCAGCCGGTATGCAATCATCAGCTTCGCGCCCGAGCGTTGCTGGGCAGCGATGATTTTCTCGCACTGGCTGGAGTCGATTTCCATAGGCTTTTCCAGCAGTACGTGAATTCCTGCTTCGAGGGCTGGCACAGCAAACTCGGCGTGACGCCAGTTCGGGGTGGCAATATAGAGCGCGTCCACTTCGCCGGAATTAATTAGCTTGCCGAACTCTTCGTAGCAAAAGCTCTGTGTGACACCGTAGCGGCTAGAGAGTTCGAACTCTTTATCCGAATCGCTGGTCACAAGCGCATTCATCGTGGAGTTGCCGGTGTGCTCTAAGCCCGGCATCATTCCCTCCTGCGAAATGCTTCCGAGCCCAACGATCCCATACCGGACTTTCTTGCCGTTATCCAGACCTAAGGTCTCTCTTATACTCATGTCTCTTGTATGGACGCAGTGACTAAGTAAACACCCGCGGAACACCTTTCCAGAACGTACCCTCCGCAGCTAGATTCTTCCGGATAGGCGGCGGAGTCATGTCCCGCTTCTCGGAGTCGAATATTTGAGTGCCCTGCGAAATCAGATAATCGGCTGTGCGCGCAGCAAGGCTCTGAATGGTCAAACCCGGATTCGCTGAACCCTGAGTGGGCATCAAGCTGCCGTCACAAACAAATAGGTTCGATACATCCCACGTTCTGCCGAACTTGTCGGTCACCGATTTGGAAGGATCGCTGCCCATGCGGCAAGCGCCCACCAGGTGAGCGTAACGGGATTCCTGCACCACTTCCTCCGCACCGGCCGCCTGCATCACTTCCATTACTTTGTTCTTGCCGAATTCGATCAACTTCTTATCGTTGTCGTAAAGCTTGAACGTCACTTTCGCAACCGGAATTCCGAACTGGTCTTTCAGCTCAGACAGTTCCACCCGGTTATCTGCCCAAGGGAGAATTTCACCCAGAACGCCCAGCGCTGCCCAATGGTTGTAATCCATCATGATGCGCCGCATGCTCCAGCCCCAGGCGTTCTTGGCAGTCATCATCTGCTTCGCGAATGCAATAGGGAGCGGCGCCACAGTCTGAATCGCAAAGCCGCGGGCGAAACCTCTGCGCCAATCGGTTTCGTAGAACTCTTCCGTCAAGGCGTGCGCCGGGGGCGACTTATACATCCGGATTAGGTTCTCGAAGCGCCCCAGCACTACATTGCCCGCTTGCGCCATCAGGTACCGGCCTAGAGTGCCGCTGGAATTTGCCAGGCCGGCATCATGCCCCTGGCAAGCAGAATTCATCAGCAAGCGCGGTGTTTCGATGGCGTAACCGCAAACGATCACCGCCTTGGCGCGTTGGAAGCGCTCGTTTCCATTGCGGTCGTAGTAATGCACTCCATTGACGCGATGCTTGTTCTCCATCGAGATGCGAAAAGCCATGGAGTGATCACGGATCTCGGCATGATTCTTCAGCGCATCGGGAACGTGCGTGACCAGCGTGCTGGCCTTTGCGCCCACCTTGCAGCCTTGAATGCAGAAGCCCCGGTAGATGCAATGCGGACGGTCGCCATGGGAGCCGGAGTTGATGGCGACCGGGCCACCCTCGCAGACACGAATGCCCAGCTTGGTGCAGCCCTTCACCAAGACATCGCCAACCGCGCCCATGGGATGCGGGCCATACGGATAACCGTGCGGATCGCCCCAGGGATAATAAGCCGGACCTGCCACCGGCATTTCGCGTTCCAGCAATTCGTAGTAAGGCTTCAGCTCTTCGTAAGAGATAGGCCAATCGGCCCCTACGCCATCCTGGCTGTAAACGCGAAAGTCAGAAGGATGGAAGCGCGGCGTGAAGGCCGCCCAATGCACTGATCCGCCACCGACGCCCTTGCCGCTATTGTTCTCGCCAAGCGCCAGCGGATCGTCACCTCCGGTAACGCGCAGATCGGTCCAGTACAGCTTGTGAGAGCCGGCTTCGTCGCTCACCCAGTCGCGCTCCGTATCCCAGAAGGGACCGGCCTCCAGACCGACAACTTTGAATCCCGCTTTCGAAAGCCTTTGCAATAGAACCCCGCCGGCAGAACCGACGCCCACAATTACGTAATCGACCGCTTCGGATTCAGAGAAGTGAGTTGTATCTCTAGAGGTTCGCTGCAGAGGCCCTAACGCCCGCTTGCCATTTCCGGGAAGTTGTTTGAATTCACCTCCGATGGGAGCGCTCAATGCGTGCCCCCCTGGCCTGGATGGCTGGAAGTGGAGGCAATCTGACCGCCGTCACCACCCTGTTCCTGGGCATCGGAAATCGAACCGATTGGAGCCTTCCACTCGTAGCGCTTCTCATCCACCTCCCAGGGCTCCGGAAGCCCATTTTCCAGACGCATGTAGGCTCTGGGATACGCGGGGCCGCCAAACCCGATCTCGTCCCAGGCCCACGGATGCGCGTAGTAGGCCTTCGTGCAGTCCCCAATCAACATGGCCCAGAAATGATGAATCGGCAGCTTCTCCCAGATATCGTGCGCCGCCAGCCGCTTGCCCTCATGAACTGACTTCAGCAGGAAGTCCTGCTTCAGCGAATCCAGCTGATGGAACGGCGCTCCATGAATTGCCAGGGCAGTCTGCTCGAACGCTTGCACGCCCAGGCGGTAAGCATCCCGATCCGATGGCATGCCCTCATACCGGTAACCGTCTATTTTGTTTTCGAAAAGGCGCTCGTCGATATAGTTCAGCACCGGAATGCGCGATTCCGGAAGGCGATCGTCTTGCGGTAGGATACGTTCACAAACGGCAGTAATAGTCGGCACCTCTTCAGGCGTAAAGAAGCGGACGGGAGGAACTTGACTTACTCGCTTTTCTACTAAGTCTCGCGTTGTAGCATCCCAATACTTACGCTGAGAAAGCGTGCTGAAACCGGGATAATAACCTGGCTGCTTTACCGGTGGCATGCGTTTGCCGGTGGTTGGATCGAGCAGCCAGTGTTCCGGCATTTCTTCGGTTTTGCTCATTTTTCTTCCCTTCGTAGAACACTAGCCAGCAGGCCCAGCATGCCGCATGCGGAAAACAACAGCGGAGCGAAAATAGGAGCTCCATAGAGGATGTTATAAACCCAAGTCTTTCTGCCGCCCGGCCGTCTGAGAATTCCCCGCGCATGATATCCAAAGCCGACCGCCCCATCCAGGAATGTGAGCGCGGACGCCGCAGGCAAAATTGTTTTAGCGGCGCGCTCGCTGTAAACAGCGGCAACGCAGGCCCCGGCTTGGATCGGCGCCAAAAATACCGGAGTCCACTGAGCCCAGTACCGGAAGTTATTTTTGTAGTGTGAATACCAGGCTTCAAAACCCGAGAAGACCGCCCACAGCGCCGAAACAATGGTGAGCTGCTTTTGAAAGCGGCCATAATGTATGTTGCGCCGCCAGCCTTTGCCGTAAGGGCCGTCATCTTCGCCGGCTTCGCTCAGCAGTTTCGGTTCGCCTTCCCTTCGAAGGTAAGAGGCCATGAAGCCAAGATAAGCTGCGGTTCCAAATAGCAGGGGAGCGAAAACGGGCGGTCCCATGACGATATTCACCACGGGAATTCGCCAGCCGCCCGGCTTCCGTTGAATGCCTCTAACGTGAAAGACAAAGCCGATTACGCCGTCCACAAGCGTGATGAAGGCTGTCACCCGCATGGTCTTCACAGCAGTTTTCTCGTCGAATACGGCCCATAGAGCAGCAGCCGAAAGGGCCCCGCTGAGCAAGACGGGAGTATACATTACAGGGTTACTGTAGCTGCCTTTGTAGTGTTCGTAGCCGACTTCCAGGCCGCTAGCCAAGCTGGAGCCTGCCGCAATGAATGACATGGATCGCTGAAAGCGACCGTCTTGGATATGATCGAGAGCCGTCTCGACTAACTTTGTAATTGCGTTAGGCAAGCTTGCCGCCGCCCAAAGTAATAGTGTCCACGGACGTAGACGCGCTCGAGGCCGATCGGTTGCTCAAGCCGTTACCTCTAGTGAATTCACAGCTAAATAAGAGGCAAATACCCGGGCTCACGTTAATTCCGTTACGTTTGCTCCGCGTTTGGATCATACCGTTAGGAGCAATAACACAGGCATGGCAACTACCGCGGGCGACGTAATTGTCGCGACGCTGATCAATTGGGGCGTCGACACAATTTTCGGCATTCCGGGCGACGGAATAAACGGTCTCATCGAATCACTCAGGAAGAACCAGGACAAAATCAAGTTCATTCAAACGCGGCACGAGGAGGCGGCAGCTTTCGCCGCTTGCGGTTACGCGAAGGTCACGGGCCGGTTAGGAGTCTGCATTGCGACTTCGGGTCCGGGGGCCATTCATCTGCTGAATGGACTCTACGATGCAAAGATGGATGGCGCACCCGTACTGGCGATCACAGGCCTGCAATTCCACGACCTGATTGGTACGCATACGCAGCAGGATGTCGCCACCGACCGCCTGTTTATGGACGTCGCGCTGTATAACGAGCGCATCATGGGCGCTGCCCACGCACAGAACGTAACCGAACTCGCCTGCCGGACAGCTCTCGCTCGAAAGGGCGTAGCGCACATCACTATTTCCGTCGATATCCAGGACCAGGAACTAAAGCAGGACGAACGCTCGATGCGCAATAAGCCCAACCACGTGTCGAATGAATTCGAAATCGGCGGACGGCGGCCTTTAGGGAGAGAGCTGCAGGAAGCTGCTGAGATCTTGAACAACGGTAAGCGGGTCGCCATTCTTGCGGGCCGCGGCGCGTTGAAGGCAGGACCGCAATTAGAGCATGTGGCTGAAACGCTAGGCGCACCTATCATCAAGGCGCTTCTCGGTAAATCGTGCGTTCCCGATGACAGTCCATACACGACAGGCGGTCTCGGTTTGCTGGGTACTCTTCCCTCCGAAGAAGCCATGGAGAATTGCGATACGCTTCTGATTGTCGGCTCCTGCCTGCCTTACATCGAGTTCTACCCTAAGCCCGGCCAGGCGAAATGCGTACAGATCGATATGGATCCCACCCGCATCTCGCTGCGGTATCCCGCTGACGTCGCTCTTGTCGGCGATAGCGTCGAGACGCTGAACGCATTAAGTCCGCTCCTCAAAGCCAAGAGCAAATCATTCCTGGAGAAGGCGCAGAAGGGAATGAAGGAGTGGGGGGAGACGCTGGAGACGCGCGGCACGGCGAAAGACGTTCCTATGAAACCGCAAGTAGTCGGCTATGAGCTTGGCCGGCGCATTCCTCCCAATGCCATTGTCGCCAGCGACTCGGGAACCAACACAACCTGGTGGGCGCGCTATGTACCTTCTCTGAAAGGAGCGATGCACACCTGCTCGGGTAATCTGGCTACCATGGCATGCGGCTTTCCATATGCCATCGGCGCGCAGGTTGCTTTTCCAGACCGGCCGGTGATTGCCTTTGTGGGCGATGGCGGCTTTACCATGTTGATGGGTGAACTGGCAACTTGCGTTAAATACAAGCTGCCGATCAAGATATTTATTATCAAGAACGACGAACTCGGGCAGATTAAATGGGAACAGATGGTGTTTCTGGGTAACGCCGAGTATGTCACCGGATTGCAAAGCATCGACTTTGCAGCCGTGGCTAAAGGATTTGGAGTAGCTAGCTTCACTATCAAGACGCCGACCGAATGCGGACAGGTAATCGAGAATGCCCTGGCAACGCCCGGACCCGTGTTAGTAGAAGCCATCGTAGACGCTAACGAACCGCCGATGCCCGCGAAGATAGAGGTGACCCAGGCAGTGCATTTCGCCGAGTCTATGGCTCGCGGTACGAAGGACTGGCAGAAGATTGCCGCGACCGTTGCCAAAGACAAGGTTCGGGAAGTGGTTTAGGAATTAGTGGTGAACGTTCGCGGTACTAGCGAGAAGATTACTTCGGGCCGAGCCTCGGCGTTCACCGTCCCCACAAGCCAGCCGGAAGAATCGGATGGGACAGCAACATGGGATTCGACAACCATGGTGCTGGTCCAATTGACGTGCGGCGGCGTTACTGGTTTCGGGTACGCTTATGCTGACGAGGCTGCTGTTTATGTAGCCAGGGAGTTGCTGGAGAAAGTAGTCGTTGGAGCGGGCCCGTTTGACATCCCTGCTGTCCATAATGCGATGGACCGGAAGACTCGCAACATGGGCAGGCCGGGGTTAGTCTCGAATGCAATCTCAGCGATAGATACGTGTCTCTGGGATTTGAAAGCGCGTCTTCTCAACGTTCCGCTTGTGACGTTGCTGGGTCAGGTGCGCGAAGAAGTAACTGCTTATGGGAGCGGCGGATTTACCTCTTACAGCGAGAAACAGCTAATCGATCAACTGGGAGGCTGGGCTGCTGAGTGCTTCGATGCGGTGAAAATGAAGATTGGCCGCGATCCGGGTCAAGACGTCCATAGAGCAGCAGTCGTTACTAAGCAGTTACAGGGTACGGCAGAATTGTTTGTGGATGCAAACGGAGCTTACTCCCGGAAACAAGCTCTGGACAAAGCGAAAGAATTCGCGGATTTAGGGGTCACCTGGTTCGAGGAACCAGTCAGTTCTGATGATCGGTTCGGTTTGCGGCTGTTGGTTGACCGCGTACCGCCGCCGGTTCGAATTGCAGCCGGTGAATACTGTTACGTGCTCGACGATGCCTCGAACTTGCTCGAAGCGAATGCGGTGGATGTGCTGCAAGCGGATGTAACCAGGTGCGGCGGCGTGACTAACTTCATGAAGATTGCTGCTGCCTGCGAGATGCTGCATGTGCCCTTCTCCGCTCATACGTCGCCCTCCATTCATGCCTCTCTGGGCTGTGCTGCACTACCACTTATTAATGTCGAGTATTTTTACGATCACGTCCGCATCGAATCAATGTTTTTCGACGGCGCGATTGCCGCAAAGAATGGAAAACTGAAGCCTGACCTTTCCCGTTCCGGTCTTGGCCTGGAGCTGAAGTCAAAAGATATGGAAAAGTTCCGGGTTGCTTGAAGTCCCCTAAGAACTTGATGCAAAACGACTTCTCTTTCTGCGTACTACTTAAGAGTTAAAACATTAGCATGTTCGCTGGAATAATTGTTAACACCGCTTGCGGACGGGGAGGGGTTGGTCTCGTCACTTGATCTCGAAGCTGGTATCTAGCCGATCAGATCCGAGATCCCCAACCATCTTTACTGTTAAAGGCCGAACAAGTTCTTTATTTACCTGAAAGGCGAGCTTAAAGGCTAGCTTCTGGTTTCTGTCCAGGTCCAATCTGATCATTTCACTTGTCATTGCGAAGCTGTCGCCTTCGCTGTCGATTAGGTGCGTATAGTAGGAGCTAACAACCAATTTTCGATCGTATCGAGGGCTTACCACAGATAGAGAGCACGTCACGGTTTTAGATCCAACATCGCAGTGCTTTACTTCAAAATTCACGGTGGCTCCCCCGCGAAGCTGCCCCGGCTTAACTTCTGTTTTCCCATCGGATTGACCGCTTACAGGAACCGAGAACGACTGCTGTCCTGGATTCGGATGTGCGTATGTCCAGTAACCCAAAAGTAATAGCCCTGCTGTGGCGAGGGCTCCTACCCATGTGCCCCAGGCAGTCATCCATCCCTGCCTCTTATCGCTCATCGCTTGACCTCCAGACACATGAGAGTAGCAAACTGTAGGTCCCGTGAGCGCCTGAGTAGCTTTGCGCCTTTTTAGGACGCCGTTGTGCAACCCCGGCAGACGCGCTCGCGTGGTGAGGCCGGACGTGCCACTCTAAAGTTGAACGGAAGTTCAGCATGGCGACGGTAACGCAAAAGCTCACATTCGAGGAATTTCAGCTGCAATACGGGCGCGGTGATCGCGTTTATGAATTCTGGTACGGGGAAGTTAGACCCAAGGGTATGCCCACCTGGGTGCATGGATTGCTGCAGAGAATTGTTCTGCAGTTACTGACTGAAGCGGGTTTTGAATCCGCACCGGAGGTGGAACTCCGAATCGAATTTGGAGCTCACCCCAGGCCGGATATCATTGCCACCAAGACACAGGCATTAACAGGCGCTTATCCAACCCAAGGGCTTGACGTTGTGGTGGAGATTATTTCGGAGGACGATACCTTCCCCAATGTTCGAGAGCACTGCCAGAAGTACCAAGAGTGGGGATTCGGAAAAATCTATCTGGTGGATCCAAGCGACCGGTCTGTTTCGGAATGGAAAGCTGGAGCAACGCTTCCGGCAAGGGATCTGACCGGAATTCCAGTCGAGCGGATTTGGAAGGAACTCGACCGGGCGCTGGAGAGGAGCATCCGCCGCAGGGAGTGACGTTGGCCGCAATCCGCTTCACCGCCAGACTGGTAGAATTCGGGCGATGGCAGGCCGTAACGTCTTTACTGTTCTACAGCAATCGACCCAAGCGAATGGCGATGCCGCGGCATTGCATCAGCCGGTGGGCGGCAAAGGGCAATCGCAGTATCGCAGCTACTCGTGGAAGGAATGGCTTGAGACGTCCAGCGACATCGCCTGCGGTCTCAACTCGCTTGGATTCCAGAAAGGCGAGATCGCATTCGTACTGTCTGAAACCCGGGCCGAGTTTTACCTGGTCGATCTCGGCATCATGGGAGCGGGTGGCGTATCTGCCGCCCTTTACACCGCTTATCCGATGGCCGATTCGGCGGTAAGCATCCGCAAGTCTCAGCCTAATTTTCTGTTTCTCGAAGATGAAAAGACGCTGCAGTCTCTGGTTGCCGAAATGGCGAAGATTGCTGCGCCCATCCCGAGACATGTCATTCTGATGACCGGCAGCGCGCCCGCAACGCTGTCGCTGGCCGATCTCTGCCGTATGGGCCAGCAGGCAGCCGCTGCCGAACCCGGTCTGCTCGATCGCCTGCAGTCCGAAGTCTCACCGGGAGACCCCGCCATTCTCTATCTCACTTCCGGCGCGACAGGCGAACCGAAGATGAGCCTCGCCAGCCATTCAGCGCTGCTGGCCAACATGGATATGGGGCCCAAAGTTCTGCCGCTGCATCCGCAGGATTCCACCGTTGTCTTTCTGCCCTCCGCCCACATCGTTCAACGGATTGTAATGGAACTCGTGACCATGCGCATGGGCACTCCGGTCTGGTTTTCGGAAAGCCTGGCGAGGATGCCGACCGAGCTTCGCACCATCCGGCCCACGGTGTTCGTAGCTCCGCCGCGCGTGTGGGAGCGTGTTTACGCCAGCACTCAAGCCGAGATCAAGAAGAAATCTCCAGCGATTCAGAAACTCTTTACGAGCGCGCTGGCCTTAGGGAGAAAATCGTGGGAATACCGCGAGGCAGGGAAGCGCGTTCCGCTGCATCTGAAGCTTCCGCTGGCCGTGGCCGATCGCGTACTTTTTTCCAAAGTCCGCGAACGCCTGGGTGGGCGCATCCGCATTGCCGCTTCCGGCGCCGCGCCTCTAGGCCGCGATCTGGCCGAGTTCTTCCGCGCCGTAGGGCTGCCCCTGGTGGAAGGCTACGGTCTTACCGAGGCCGGCGTGCTCTGCTTCAATCCAATTGAACGTCCCAAGGCGGGAAGCGTTGGCCATCTGCTGCCCGGTGTCGAGGCAAGGCTGGCCGAGGATGGCGAGCTGTTCGTCAAAACTCCCTGCCTGTTTGCGGGCTATTACGGCGATGAAGAATCGACGCGCGCCGTTATGACGGACGACGGCTGGTTCGGCACAGGCGATATCGCGGAAGTGGACCAGGACGGCTACTGGTACATCACCGGCCGTAAAAAAGAGTTGATTGTCTCCTCGAACGGTAAGAAAATCTATCCCGCACGCATTGAGAACCTCTTCAAAATGGAGCCCTTCATTAATCAGGTGCTCCTGCTAGGCGACAAAAAGCCTTACGTCACCGCTCTGTTCACACTGAACGCCAACCAGTTGGACGGGCAGCAGCCCGAGGCCGAACCGGTCACCAAAGCCGTCGGCGAAGCGGTGTCCCGCGTCAACCGGCAGCTTGCCGACTTCGAGCGCATTCGCCGCTTTAAAGTAGTTGATCGTGACTTCTCGATTGAGCACGGTGAACTAACACCAACGATGAAGATTCGTCGAGCTCGGGTTGTGGAAAATCACAGACAATTAGTGACGGAACTTTACTTAGGGCGAGAAGACTCTCCGTAAACCGCAACTCTTCCATTACTTCGTCTGATAGAGGATTTCTCTGCGCCTCGCCGGCGGGGTTTGAATTGGATTGATTCATATACACGATGCACCACCTTAAGCAGCCTTTTGAACTTTTGCCTATCTTTCGCGAACGGGTTTGGGGCCGTCGAGACCTCCCGGCCTACTTTGCTGCTGCTCCCTTTAAAGAACCTATCGGCGAAGTTTGGTATACCTTTAGCGAAAATCGTACTTCTTTAGGAAAAAGTCTCCAGGAAGTGCTCCAGTCTGATCCCACGCTGCTAGGTGACGCCGCCCGGGCCGGGCATCCCGATGTCTGTCCGCTGCTGGTGAAGTTTCTGTTTACCAGCGAACGCTTGTCCGTGCAGGTTCATCCGGATGACGAATACGCAGCCAAACACCATGGAAGCCTGGGTAAGACCGAGGCCTGGTACGTCATGGATTCCCAGCCGCCGGGAGAAGTCGCCATCGGCTTTAGGGAATCTCTGACGCCCGAACGCATGGAATCCGCGGTTAAATCAGGCGAAGTCGAACATCTTCTGGACTGGCGCAAGGTGCGCGCCGGAGATGTAGTGTTTACTCCCGCCGGAACAGTTCACGCTGTCGGCGCCGGCGTCACCATCTGTGAAATCCAGGAAAATTCTGATATCACCTATCGTCTGTACGACTACGGGCGGCCGCGTGAACTCCACCTCGAGCACGGCTTAAAGGTTTCGCATCTTGGTCCTCACGAACACCAGCCGTCGCCGGTCCACTTGGATGAGACGCGCACCAGCCTTCTGCAGTGCGACTACTTCAACATCGAGCGCCTGGAGCCAAAACGATCCACAACCCTAGCGTCTCAGCCGTTCTATATGCTACTGATTTGCCTGAGAGGAGAAGGTTCCTTAAATGGTGACTCTTTTGGACCGGGGCGTGCCTGGTTTATACCTGCCAGCGGCGCTGGCGTAGAAATCGACGGTCCGGATTCGGAATGGATTCTTACCTACACCGCCCAGCAGCCGATCGCCGATTTGGCAAAAGCTTGACTTCCCGCCAACTCGTATCACTGGGGAGTCTGAATGAGCGCGCGCAGCAACAGCATGAGCTTGGTACTCGTCGGCACATTGATCCGCTGGCTGAGCACGGCGAATTCGGCATCTTCCAATTTGCCAAGCAGCTTCAGATAGATCTCCCGCAAGGCCCACAAAGATCGCCGGCTACGGTGTTCAACTAAATTCAACAGCGCAGCCGATTCGACGTAGTAGCTCTTAGCGCGGTCCGCCTCGAAGCCCATGAGCCTGCGGAAAGCCCCATCTTCGGTGCCCGAACGAAGCTGCTCAGACGATACTCCAAAACGCCTGAGATCCTCTGTTGGCAGGTAGATCCGCTGCAGGCCCGCGTCTTCCCGTACATCGCGCAGAATGTTGGTCAGTTGAAAGGCGACTCCGCACTTTTCCGCTAACAGCAGGGCTTTCACCGATCGAAATCCGAAGATATGAATGATAGTCAGCCCCACGACCGAGGCTACCTGATAGCAGTAGCGATACAACTCCTCAAAGGTGACCATCTCTCTCGGCTCCAAATCGGAAAGAATGCCGTCGATCATTTCATGAAAATAGCGATGCGGAATCTTGTATTGCTCCACAGTGTGGTGAAACGCGGGCCAGACGGGATCGTCTCCGAATTGGCCTCGCAGCGCCCGGTCAAGCTCGAGTCTCCACAGCGAGATGGATTCCTTCACCTTGGTCCGGTCCGTCTGCACCGGATTGTCACTTAAATCGTCACACTGCCGCATAAACGCGTAGATGGCGCACATGCTGGCCCGCTGCCGGCCTTCGAGCAGGAGAAAGGAGTAATAGAAGTTTTTCGCTCGCTGACGCGCTACCCGCTTGCAATAGCGGTAAGACGCTTCCAGCGATACGTCCTGGCTTAGTGGAGCAATCGCGGCAGACATCGCAGTAGAATTGCGGCTCGCTCCATCTTAGAAATCCGCGGCCGGTTGCTCAGCACGTCGTATCCCTGTTCTCGGATCTTGTTCAGGATCATCATGCCGCCGCGGCTGAATAATTCCAGGTCCAGAGCCAGCCGCCGGTTCACCTTGGAGATCAAGGGAAGGCCATTCTGAAAAAGGTCTTGCGCGACAGCTACCGCCTCGGTCATAACATCGCGGAAGGCTCTGTTGCATTCCCCTTTAAACAACTGTTCCACGGAATAACCATGCTTTGCCAGCAGATCGAGCGGAAGATAAACTCTATCTTTCTTCAGGTCCAACGCGATGTCCTGCCAGAAGTTTGCAAGCTGCAGCGCTGTGCAGGTGTAATCGGAAAGCTGCTGCCGTTCAACATCTCGATAGCCGCACAAGTAGAGCACCAGGTGGCCTACCGGGTTCGCGGAATAAATGCAGTAGTCGAACACTTCCGGGAAGTCCCGATAGCGCTTTACGCGCTGGTCACGTTCGAATGCCTGAATCAATCGCTCAAAGGGTTCGATTGGAACACTATGCCGCTGAACGGTCTCCTTCAAAGCCACGAAGACCGGATGCGCTGCGTCGCCCCGGTACATGCCCTGAAGTTCCTGCCGCCACCAGCCCAGCAAGCGCAGGCTCTCGGCCGGGTCGTCGATTTCGTCACCTAAATCGTCCGCCCACCGGCAGAACGAATACACGTTGTAGAAATCCTGGTGCAGGCGCCTGGGCAGCAGGGCACTGACTACATGAAAGTTTTCGTAGTGATGCGTAGCTAGCCAGCGGGTGTACTGCGAGGCTTCAGAGAGAGAATAGCTCACGGGAGCTGCTTCCAGGCTCTGAAGGTAATCTTTCGGTTGTAGTTGAGCTACCGGCAAATCGTAATTCCAACGTAAGGCGACACCCCTGAAAGGAAGCGGTACCCCTTATGGAATGATAGCGGTCTTGATCTGTCCGTTTTTTCGATGAGCCAAATCCGCTAGCACCTGAGGAAGAGCGCTCAACGGTTCGTCGTGATTAACCAATTCCCGGGCGCTTACTTTCCCATCCGCCAAAAAACGGAGCGCCCGCCGGATGTGCGCGGGAGTGTGATGGAAACTAGCCTTGCAAGTGATCTCTGAATAATGGAGCAGGGCTGTGTCGAGCCCGACTTTAGTGCCGGATGGGCATCCGCCAAAGAAGTTGATGGTCCCGCCTTTGCGTACGATATGAGTGGATAGTTCCCATGCAGCAGGGTGGCCTATCGCCTCGATTACCACATCCGCGCCACGGCCATTTGTACGTGCCTTCACCGCGTCTATGACGGCCGGACGATCACCAAGCAGGATGCCTTCATGTGCTCCCAAGACCATCGCACGGTCTACCTGCTCCAAACGCCGCGCGCAGGCAATTACCCGTGCGCCATAAGCCTGGGAGGCGAGCCGCACGAACATAAGCCCAATGGGACCCAGGCCAAGCACCGCCACAGTGTCGCCCGGGCGAAGATTGCTCTCCTCCAGGCCACGGACCACGCAAGCAAGAGGTTCAGCCAGAGCGGCGTCCCGGTAACCCAAGTTCTCAGGAATGGGATAAGTGTTTTTACGGACAATGCGCTCTGGAATGCGAATGAACTCAGCGTAAGCTCCGTTGTTGAACAACAAGTCTTCGCAAAGATTAGGCTGTTCGCGCATGCAAAAGTAACACCGATCGCATGGCGCTGAATTCGCGGCGACCACACGATCACCCACACGAAATTGCTCTACGTGATCGCCGACCGCAACAATGTCCCCGGCCATCTCGTGCCCAAACAGCGCAGGCGGTTGAATCATGCGGGCGTGATAGCCGCGGCGAAACACTTTGACATCAGTCCCGCAAGTTAAAGCGGTACGTACTCTTACCAGGATCTCGCCGAAGCCAACTTCTGGAACAGGAACCGACTCTAGGCGAACATCTTCCTTTCCATACAACACCGCTGCCTGCATGGTTGTGGTCGAAACAATCGGAAGAATTTCGGTCAGTGTCACGGTTCGGTCGACGATCACGCTCGCTCCTGCGGGTGCATAATCACTTTCATGGAGCGCCCTTTCGGACTGCGGGCGACCTCGATGCCCATTTGGATGTCCTTCAGAGGAAGGCGATGCGATATTAGTTCTTCAACTGGTAAAACTCCGCTGAAAACGAGATCGGCCGCTTCCTTCTGCAAATCGACATCAGCGCTGTAAGAGCCTAAAAGCATACGTTCGCCAACACAAATGTCCGCGCCTGATATTTCCATGTTCGCCGCTTTCGAGGTTTGTGCAAACAGGAGGATCTTCGCGCCGGGGCGGGAGATAGCCAAGGCTTGATTCACCAGGCCGGGTGCGTCAGCCGCCACAATTACAGCGTCAACGCCCCTGCCGCCTGTAGCCTCTGCGATGGCTTCCTGCAAGCCCGTCTCACGCGGGTCATATGGCTGTGCTCCGAATCGCGCGGACAACTGCCTCCGATATTCAATGGTATCGGTAGCCAGCACTGAAGCTGCTTCGCGCGCAAGCAAAGAAGTAAAGATCAGGCCGATCGGTCCCTGGCCCAGCACTGCAACAGAATCGCCAGCGCTAAGCTCCAGCAGCCTAACTCCCTTCAAACATGTGTTGACAGGTTCCACCCAGCACGCCTGGTCGAACGAGACGCCTTCCGGTATGCGCTCCATCCCGCGCTTTACAATCCAATCCATCACGCGAACATATTGCGCAAATCCGCCGCCCGCGGCTTCGAATCCAGCGCTGATTCCCACGCGTTTATAAACCGGGCACTGGGCATACAAACGGCGCTGGCAGTAGAAGCAGCTGCCGCACGGAATATGGTGGAAGGCAATCACGCGATCGCCTACCGACCAACCTGTGACACCTTCGCCGGCCGCCGCTATGACTCCTGCGGTTTCGTGCCCGAAGATGCGCGGCGGAGGGAGCAGGCTGTACTCTATCTTCTTTAAATCGGTGTGGCAAATACCGCAGCTCTCAACAGCGATCAGGATTTCCCCCGGCCCGATTCCGGGTGTGTCGACGGTCTCGATTGCGATCCGCTGTTCACCCCGGTATACCGCCGCCTGCATGGTGCGCGGAGTCAACCTATTCAGGAGCGAGCAATTCGCCCGGGGCGCTGTCGCTGTCTGGGTTGGACTGCTCTGAACTGAGTTTTCCGGCATTGCTCCTGCCAACATGGATTCGGCACTCGACAAGAAAAGCTCCTAACGCTTGCGCCGCACTCTCGGCCCGCCGTTTCAAGCGGAACAACTCGGGTATCAGCCATGGATGCGTACACGCGTAAAAAACAATTTTCCCACGAGCGATGCGTCCATCCATGGTCCGCAGCAGATTGAGATCCAAACGGAACGATTCATCTACCCGATCTGTCACCACTTTGATGCACGAGAACGGCAAACCAGTACGCGCCGTGCGAATCGCCACTCCGCTGGATTCCATGTCCACCGCAACAGCGCCCGAGCCAGCTAAGCTCTCTTTCTCGCCTGCGGTTATTGCCACCCGGTCTTGCGAGACGATGATGCCGTGGCTAACCGTGCCCTCGCTTTCGTCGGGAGGCGTGCAGGCAAAGCGCTCGCCCGTGCTCTGCTCCAGCACTTCGTCTGCGACGATCACATCGCCTTCGCGGTTATCCGCTGTTAATGCGCCGCAAAACCCGACACTTACCACCGCTTCTAATCGCGAGGAGGACAATTCCGCCGCTGTTACCGCGCGCACTGCCACTTCCACCGCGCGCGCCGCCAGTTTTGGGCCGGCTCCGTTAGCTGCCAGCAGAACGCGCCGTCCCTTCCAGATGCCTTCGAATGCGTAGTCGATGGGCCACTTCAATTTGCGTGCATGCGATAACCTGGCCGCAAACGGCTTCAGCTCCGCTCCTTCGGCGGCCACGTAAAGAATCGCCATGCGCTTAGATGTATCTCCTGCTTTCGAACCAATCGATCGCCCGTTGCAAAGCTGCATTCACCGGCGAGGGACGAAAGCCCAGCTCGCGCTCCGCCTTCGCGGTCGAAACAAACATTCGCTTACGCGCCATCTTTACCGCTTCCAGCGGGGCTGCCGGCGGCATGCCCGTCAAATTCGCCCATCCTGTCGTGATTACTCCTGCCGCATACGCCACTGCATAGGGTATTTGAGTCTTGGGCGGCGCTTTTCCTGTCAGCGCCGCCAGCCGATGCAGAATCTCTTTTAACGTCACGTTCTCGCAACCCAGAATATAGCGCTCTCCAACGTTGCCCCGCTCGGCTGCCAGTACATGCCCGGCGGCTGTGTCCCGGACATCTACCAGGTTCAATCCCGTGTCGACGAACGCGGGCAGTTTATTTCGTAAAAAGTCCAGAATGATCTTCCCTGTAGGCGTTGGTTTCCAATCATGGTCGCCAATAGGCGCAGTCGGATTTACGATCACTACCGGCAGCCCCTCGCGCGCCTTCTCCAGCGCCACTTGTTCGGCCAGCCACTTGGAGCGCTTGTAATGCCCCACCATATCGCTGATGGTTACCGGCGTGTTCTCGTCTCCATCCCGTCCATCAGGCATACCGATACAGCCAACAGTGCTGGTGTAAACAATGCGTTCGACGCCTGCTTTTGCCGCGCCATCCAGAAGATTTCGAGTGCCTTCTACATTTGAGGCATATAGTTCCCCTGGAACCTTGGCCCACAACCGGTAATCGGCGGCTACATGGAACACTTGCTGGCAGCCCCGGCAGGCCGCTCTAACGGCCTCTGGATCTCGCAAGTCTCCCTCCAGGCGTTCGGCCGCGATCTCTTTGATCTGGCTTCCGGACCTGCATAAAGCGCGTACCTGGAAACCGCGTTCCAGCAGCGTTCGAGCCACATGCCAGCCCACAAATCCGCTGGCTCCGGTTACTAGTGCAAGAGGCACGTTTGTTCCGGAATCACTGTAGGCGAAACATTCAGGCTAGCCATCAAGCTGCTCCGGCAGCGGCCGCGTTTTCCCGCCCGGCTGTCGCCTTAATAAATTCCGCCAGCGCCAGCAGCGGGAAGGTGTTCCGGTATTCGGTGTAGCAGAGATAGAAAACACTAGGAAAGCCAGTTCCTGTTGAATACTCTTCATCCCAGACGCCATCGGAGCGCAGCGTATTCAGCAGATAAGCAACTCCGTTATAGAGGCTTTCAGTTCGCAGGTCACCGCCGGCCAGAAGGGCAAGAATGGCCCACGCGGTCTGCGATGGGGTAGAGGGATTCGGAATGAAACGGTTCTCATCGTAGCTTTCACAGCTCTCGCCCCAGCCTCCGTCGCGATTCTGATAAGCCCGTATGAATTCTATGCCGCGTTGAATGCAGGGTTCATTTTCATCCACGCCTGCCGCCCGCAAGCCGCGCAGCGCCAGAAACGTTCCGTAGATGTAGTTCACGCCCCAGCGGCCATACCAACTACCATCGGCTTCCTGTGCCTTCAGCAGATAGCTCACGCCGCGCTGTATCGCTGGATGATCAACCTTAACTCCACAAGCGCATAAAGCTTCGATTACTCGTCCTGAAATATCAGGACAAGACGGATCGAGCATGGCATTGTGATCGGCAAATGGAACGTGGCTCAGGATGCTCCAGTTGTTGTCCGCGTCGAAAGCCGCCCAGCCGCCGTCCTTGCTTTGCATTGCCAGCAGCCAGTTGGTTGCCCGTTTCATGCAGGCCTGCTGCTTTACCGGATCGGAAGCCTGCATCCGTTTGAACGCCAGCAGCACCATGGCGGTGTCGTCCACATCTGGATAAAACTCATTGTTGAATTCGAATGCCCAACCTGAAGGCTCCACGTTCGGACGCTTTACAGCCCAATCACCTTTGCGCCGAACTTCCTTGGTCAAGAGCCAGTCGGCTATGCGGCGCAGCTCCGAGTGAGGTGGATCGTCTGTCTGGGTCAAGGCAAATGCAGCGATCGCGGTGTCCCAAACTGGCGAAAAGCAAGGCTGCATGTAGAAGCCCCGCGCGTCGTTATCCACCATCAGGCCATCGAACTGCGCCTCGGCCTCGCGACGGATGGGATGTTCCGGCCCATAACCTAACAAGTCCACCGCCATAACGGCATATTGCATGGCGGGATAGATTGCCCCTAAACCGTCCGAGCCCGCAAAGCGCTCCAGCATCCACGCTTCGCACTTCTTCAGCGCGTACTTGCGGATAACGCCGGGACCAAAGCGCTCCCACATCTTTAAGAAGCGGTCAAGCGCTAGGAAGCAATTGCGCCATGAGAAGGTCCGTAAATCGGGCTCCGGCAGCATGGGTGCGCCGGGTAAGAAAAGCTCCTCCAGATCGAAGCCCTCGGGCACGGGACGGCTTGGATTCGCCGCGTGTACAACCGCCAGCGGAATGACAATAGTGCGCGTCCACGCCGACATCTGGTAGAGAAACCGGAAAGGCAGCAGGATTAGTTCCGGCGGAATCGACGGGCAAGCCGAGCGCGGAAACAAATTGAAAAGACTTAAGTTAGTACGGACGTAGCTATTGCCCGCTTGGAGCCCACCCATCTCCAAGATTCGTTCGCGCAGCCGCGATACTTTTGAATCTGCGGTGGAAAGCCCCGCTAACTTCAGCGCAAAATAGGCCTTAATGGAAGCGCTAACCTCGGCTGGTCCGTGCTCGTAGATGTTGAAGCCGCCGTCCGGCAACTGCCGAGCTAAAATGGCTGACGCCGCGCGATCGACTTTCGGGCGTGTCGGCGGATTCCACTTTCCGTCCACTGGCGGATGCAGCCACAACTGCATCAGAATGTAGTCGGATTCCAGCGTGGTATCGGCTCGTAAATCGGCCCACCAAAACCCCTCGGCGGTTTGCCGCCGCAGCAGGGAGCCGGAGGCTTTCCTGACGGCGTCAATCGCCGCGCTGCTGAGCGACTCGGTGACTTGTAAGCTCGACCTCATCTGTAAGTAGCGTCTGTACTAGACCCGCACTGAGTAGAGGCGGGGGGTAAAATTTTCCAGATCCGAAGGAAGCGTGAACCGCACGTCTTCTTCCTTGATTTCCACTTCTTCCATTTCGCCGTAACCATTCACGCGCAAATGGTCAATCAATTCCTGGACCAGGTGCTCGGGCGCCGAAGCCCCCGCGGTCACGGCCACAGTATTGGCCTGCGCCAGCATCTCCGGACGTATTTCACTCGAGTCGTCCAGCAAGTACGCAGGAATACCAGCCTTCTCGCAGACCTCTACTAATCGCCGCGAATTAGAGCTATTCTGCGAACCCACCACCAGCAGGGTGTCGCATAGCGGAGCTACCGCCTTCACGGCCAGCTGCCGGTTCTCGGTGGCGTAGCAGATGTCCTGGGTTTTTGGCCCAATGATTTTGGGAAAGCGCTCCAGTAGCCGGTTGACAATAGCGCTTGTCTCATCCAGCGACAAAGTGGTTTGCGTGAGGTAAACGATGCGTTCGGGATCCGCGATTTTGAGATTGTTTACGTCGTTAACGTCCGAAACTAGAATGGTGCTCTCTGGCGCTTCGCCGAGCGTGCCGATCACCTCATCATGGTCGCGATGCCCGATAAGTATGATCGTGTAGCCCTGCTTGGCGAAACGCACCGCTTCGAGATGGACTTTCGTGACCAAAGGACAAGTCGCATCGATCACCTGCAGCTGCCGCTGCTTAGCCTCCGCACGTACTGCCGGCGATACCCCATGAGCACTGAAAATCACTCGTGCTCCAATCGGAACCTCGCGTAACTCCTCGATGAAAATTGCTCCAGCGCGCCGCAGCTCATCCACTACGTGCCGGTTATGCACAATCTCCTTTCGTACATAAATCGGCGCGCCATAAAGATCCAGGGCGATCTTCACTACGTCGATGGCCCGCACCACTCCCGCGCAAAATCCACGCGGCTTCAGCAATAAGATCTTTCTGGCTGGCCGGTCCTTTACTACGGGGTTGTCAACTTCAATCGTCAGTCCAGTAACAGCCATGTCGAATGCTTAAGTATAACAAGGGATTGGCTTAAGCCGCTTTAGGGACTGTTACTGGACCCGGAAAGCGCTCTGGCTCACCAGATTCATTCGCTGACCGCCTGCAACTCCGCCAAGACAACAGCGGTCAGACGAACCCGATTCATTGGCCGGAGACTCCTCCATTGTGGACGAGACGACAGCCCAAAAATAAGGGAGCCATCATGTCAGACCCTCTGCAGAATTCCATCGAGCCGAACCCGACCGCCCAATCATCGCGCCCAGTCTCAAAAGCGGGCGAAGTCGTCCGGGCGGCAGACATAAACAAACCATGAGCCTGGTGAGCAGCTAACAGTAGCTGCATTCGTGGCGCTACGCTGAACGAAAGTTGCCCGCAACCATAGAACGGCAAATAGATATCCAGCTCACTACCAACAACTCCGAAATCGGCGACCTCAAATTTTTATTGCTCACTTTGGAAACATCACTCGAATGGAAGGCTGGATCTTGACTAGCATCCGATAAAGCTTACAGTAAATCTGCTTGCCGACCGAACCTCGCATTTATTTGATGGCAGCAGGCTAGGTGCGGCTGCTAAGACCTACCAGGCAGTATCCTTGTGCTCCACACAATCAGAGCTCCTCTAGAGACACTTTATCTGACCGCCATCAATTGCTATCGCAGCGCCGGTCACGTATGAGGCGGCCGAGGACAGAAGAATCGTTGCCATTCGTCCAAATTCAGCTGGCTCACCGATGCGTCCTAGCGCGATATTCGACGTTGGTGGTTGTTTGTTCTCTAGCAGGCGCTTGACCCTCCCGGTGGCAAACATGTTTAGGAAGCAGAGCATTAATCCTTATCTTGCGGGGACCGAGTTCTTCGGCAAACGTTTTGACCAGCAGCCCGAGGCCGGGCCGAAGACCGTTGGAGATCGGAAAATCGACTGCAGCCTCTTTGGCGGAAACAGCAAGCACAAGCGCAATTGCACCGCCGTCCGCCATGGCGGCCGAAAGCTCGCGGACCAAGCGGACAGCGCCAAGGAACACACTCTCGAAGGGGTGGCCCCCCGACGCTTACGAGGAGACCGTCTAGCTGGCCCCATTGCTCTAGCGTCGCGGCGCGAAGCCGGGCAGGAAGTTCAGCGTCGCGGAATTGTTCCCTTGAACAAAGGCGAGCTTGTGAGATTGTTCTCCCAACTCTTCCCGGACGCTGAGGAATTTCTTTTCTGTCCGGCCGCTCACCAATACGTTGGCTCCTTCCGCGATAAGACTCTTTGCGGTCGCCAGTCCCAGACCGTCTGTGCCGCCAGTAACGATGAAATTCTTGTTTGCAAGTTCTAAGTCCATGTTTTTCTCATCAAGCAATTGCTCTCGGGAATTGCAAGTGCGGTACCAGCAGCATCGGTACCTATCATGTGTATGGAACACCGAGTATAGGACATGTTGAGAAAGGCTGTATGCAGATCGACTATCCGCGCTGCGCCATTCCGGAAAGGGAGTATTGCTGTGCAGCATTCCCGCGTCGCGCTCGCGCGGCTTCTTTAACGTCGCAGCGGCGCTTCCGAAATGTATAAGTTCAAGTAAGCAATAGTAAAACGAAATGGACGCCGCGCTGCTTGGCCCTTGCTCTGCATCAGTAAGGCAGTACCAAATACAGCAATCCGATTAGGTTGAAATGCGGGCGGCCAGGACCCGTCTACCAGGGCAGGAGATCTTTTAGTATGAAACTTGACGATATCGAGCGGCGGCGTTTTTTAGCTGCCTTAGCGGCTCTTCCCCTCGCCTCGAGCCTGCACGCCGAAACCAAAGATGGCATGATTTATCGCCAGTTGGGCTCGACGGGAGAGAAAGTTTCGGCTATTGGACTTGGCGGATCTCATGCGGGGAATCCGGGAGGAGAAGCCAGCATCAAGCTCATCCGCATGGCTGTCGACCAGGGCATAAGCTTTCTTGATAACTCTTGCGACTATCACGACGGCAATAGCGAGATTTTGATGGGCAAGGCTTTGCGCGACGGATATCGCCCCCGAGTCTTCCTGATGACCAAGTTTAACGGCCGGACGCGCGCCAAGACCGCTGAGCAGATCGATACTTCGCTCAAGCGTTTGCAGGTCGACCATATCGATTTAATTCAGTTCCACGAGAACATCCGGATGTCCGACCCGGATCACTACTTCGGTCCCAATGGCGCTCACGAAGCGGTGATGGCAGCCAAGAAGGCCGGCAAAATCCGGTATGTAGGCTTTACCGGGCACAAAGATCCGAAGGTCCATCTCTATATGCTCGAAGTGGCTGCCAAGAATAACTTTCACTTCGATGCCTGCCAGATGCCGCTGAATGTGCTCGACTACCATTTCCGCAGCTTCGCGCACGAGGTTCTTCCGAAGCTGGTCGAGCAGAAGATTGCGGTACTTGGAATGAAGCCCATGGCAGCCGATCAAATCTTTAAGACAGATACCGGTCTGACTGGAATCGAGTGCCTGCATTATGCGCTCAACTTGCCGACCTCGGTCGTCATCACGGGATGCGAGACACCCGAGCGCGTCGAACAAGCCGTGAAAGCCGCGAAGACTTTCAAGCCCATGACGCAAGCGGAAGTAGCGGAGCTGGTCGATAAGACGAAAGCCGTAGCCATGAGCGGCCGCTTCGAACCTTTCAAAACGACCGAGCGCTTCGACGGTACCACCCACGATCCTGCCTCTATGGGTTTATCCGCCTAAGATTTGTCCGTCTGAGGATTGCCCAACAGAGGTTTGGACTTCACGGAAAATGTTACTCCGATCCCCGGGCATTCTTTCATGCCCATTGCTTCGTCCATCGTCGAGTGCAGCAAGTCTGCTTTTCGACGGCGCAACAAAACGATGGCTGGTAACTGGGTTTGAGAGAAGGCCGCCTACCGAGGGGTCTCCACTCGTCCCCGGAGCCCGGTCTGACCGGGTGATAATCGTCCACCATCAGACAGCCTAGAACCTATCGGCTCTGCTTTCAGCGTAGCGCCACGAGAGCCGTCTGCGCCAGCAGTCTCAGTTAGAGCGAAGGTCTTGCTGACCCGGAAAGTGTGGAGGCTGCGACTGCAGTCTAAGAAGAGCCCGCCAACTTCCGCCTCCCCTGACGATAGCTGGCTGGAAACCTACCGCAATCCCGAGACTGTCACGAAAGTCGGCTATCTCGAGGCCACGGGGCACTTCGAGGAGGAACGAGGTTAATTAGGCGACAATCCCCCTCAGCGAGTTCCAGAAACGCAGAGCGCTTGAGATTCACGAGCGCGCTGTCGCTTCCGAGTTGCGCAAGGTAAGTCCGGTCGCGCCTGAAGTGCCGGCGGAATATCCGAAGCTTGTCAAGCAGCGGATTGCCGACCCGGAGCAGTAGAACCGCCGGTACCGGAGCAACCGGCGGAGATCGCTACAATCCAGGCGAATGGCGACCGAGGAACCGGTGCCGGAGAAGTTCGAGGAAATGAGCCCGCTCGGCAAGAAGATTCTTAACCACTGGCAGGAGCATCGTCCGAACTACGTGAAGAGCCTGGAGCAGAAGCGCCAGCTTCACCAGACCGCGGAACAAGCGGCGATCAACCACAGCGGGATCTTCAGCCAGAGGATGAGCGACGGCCTAGCGTTCGATCAGTCCAGGGAACTGGCGCGGGAGAAGTGGATACCATCCTGAGAGCCCGGCGAGCGACCCATCTCCGGCGGAGACGTAACCCAGCAAAGGGGCCATTGCGACCACCCCTGTATCGCAAGTAGCGGAAGGCACTCCCCGCCACTGGTGGAAGCGAGTTCGGAAGGTGTGCGCATCTCCGTCGAATTCATTCCTGGACACGATGGGAGCGGTCCCGTACACCTTGCCTTCAGCATGCAGCCCAGCGAGACCGAAGCCTGGGTGCAACGTTTGCAAGGCTGGGATTACGGTCGGATGGCCGGATTACACCGCGCCACTGGAAGTGGAAAAATTGGCGTCACTCAAGAAGGATCGAACTCTAAATCAATTTCGCCTTTTCCCCAGGTAGTTTGGCGGCCCACGCCGATCCACTTGCACAGTTCCAGATACGGAAGGAACCCGGCGAGCTGGCCTTCATATCCGGCCGATCCGATGAAGCCGCCCAACGGATGCGTCTGGCCGGTACGCGTACTTCGGCGATCGACAGAGATGTGACGAATGTCGCACGTGGCGAGACGAACCTGGGCAGCGCGTTCGCCGAAAGGGCGAAAATCGATGGCCAGAGCGTCTTCGCCATACAATTCCCGCAGCCTGCCGATGCGATGGAAGAGCCGCGAAGCCAGCACATGGAATTCGGGCTTGCCGGCGATTGAGCCTTCGCTCTTCAGTTCGGTGGGAGTCCGGAAGTGAATGCGTATCCTCATCATCTCGCCGCTATCGGGACCAGCTAAGGGCATCACCACGGCCCCTGGATTCTGAACTTCCCCTAGTTGGACCCGGCTACGCCGCGGACCTAGTCCCGTCTCGCTAAATCGGGAAAACGTGTCGATCAGGTAGGCGGCGCACGCGCTGTCAACGAGAAACAAGTTCAGGCCAACCGTGAAGCGTTCTCCAGCCGCGAATGACCGGCCGTCCAGAGATCTGGCGCGCAGAACGAACGGCCGAGGCAGATCCGCGGGCGCGAATAGCCGGCTGTAGAAAGGGCTCTGCCTGTCCGCTATCATTCCCAGCGCGCCGCGCAGAATATTTGCGGCCAAAAACGGAGGAAACGTTACCGGCTCGAGAGCGGCGAAAGCAAATCGCAGCGGGAGCAGTGTGAAGAACAAGTCTCCATTTTAGAGGCGGGACCAGTCAGGCGATAGTCACGCGGGAGCCGCGAGGATAGTGCCCGGAGCGAACGAGGCTTGCGGCCGAAGTGCCTCAGGGTAGCGGCTGTAAACGTTATCGAATACCGCGTCCCACGAGAACGTGAAGGCCTTCTCGCGCGCTGCCTGGCTCATTCTTGCGAGCTGCGAGCGGTTATGGTAAAGACCGGTCACAGCGGCAGCGCATTTTTCTACATTCGCTGTCTTGAAGCCATTTACGCGGTGATCGATTATGTATTGCGGACCGCCGCCAGAACTGACCAGCGTAGGGAGCCCGGAGGCAAGCGCCTCCAATACTACATTTCCAAATGTATCCGTTTCTGATGGAAAGACGAACACGTCCATGTTGGCGTAAGCACGTGATAGCTCTTCGCCCACCAGAATGCCTGGCAGATCGCAGCGATGCATCTGATCGGCAAGGTAGCTCCGGTCGCCGCCTTCGCCCACTACCAGAAAGCGGTAGTTGGTGACTCCGGCGTGAATCAGCCTCCGCTCGAGTCTGGCAAGCTGCCGCACATCTTTCTCGGGAGACAAGCGCCCTACGTATCCGATCACGAACTCGTCCGAAGTGCGCGTCCTTTTGGAAGGTGAGAATAGACCGCTATCGATCCCGCGCTTCATCAGATAGCAGGGCCTGCCGGTACTCTCTGCCAGCATCCGGGTCAGCTCGGGATTGGGCGCGAACTGAAGGCCCGCCTGGCGGTAAAACCACAACAGGATATCCAGCGCACGGCTTTCTGCAGCTTCGCAGACGGAATCGGTCAGCGACCACGGAAGAAACCGCATCAGCTTGCGCAGACGCCGCGTCCCGAATTCGTGAAGATTAGTGTGCCACGATGCTGCCAGCGGAACGCCCAGAGCGTTCGCCATCAAGCTCCCCAATAGTCCGCAGTGTCCCGGGCCTGTGACGTGTATCAAGTCCGGCCGGAAGCGCTTTGAAGCCCGCAGCAATCGATGCCAGTGCCGGAAGAATAAAACATCAAAACGCAAGTCGGTTTCAAGCGGGAAGCTCAGCCGGCTGTTGCGCAATTCGAAGGTAGTGAGGTTCCCCTGGCTCCAGCAGAGTGTGCGGGGCCCGGCATGCACTGACAGGAATGGGTAGCCGCGGCCAGCCGCGAATCTCTCGAACTCGCGGCTGGTGCGTGCTACGCCATTTACTTCATGAAAGCTATCCGTAAAAAACGCAACCCGTGGAACACTCATAGCGCCACTTCCTGCCGTTTCGGAAACGCGACCCGGAAGCTCTGGCGCAAACGGCGATGACGCGAGAGGCCCACAACCGCTGCCACGAGTCGCACCGGCGCCGGCGCTTTTTCGCCGAAAAGAGTAGTAAGCGAACGCACCACTCCATCCTCGCAGCGGTAAAAAACCCGGTCGCTCCAGCGCTTCCAGCCGCGCCCGTGATCTTCGCGGTAGGCCATCACCTCCTGCAGGCTTTGCAGAATACGGAACTTGAATGGCTCGCTGTACTGGTGCGTCACAAAGACGTTTGTCCAACCGGATCGAACCTGCTCCACATACTCGGAAAACGTTGGGGCGTCCGTCAGATCGAGAATCGTGTTCGGTTCAACAGCGTGCCGGTCGCCGCCCGAGATCAGCGGCTTTTCGCAGGCGAACCCGAGCTTGATGACTTCGCGGTTCTCCGCCCAGGGGCGCAGGCCGTTCAGTTCCAGAGCATGCAGGTTTTCGCCATAGTGCTTGATAAATTGAGTCGCCCACTGCATATGCGCTTCCTGGCCGATGACGCTCTCGTCCCAACAAGGGTGATTGAAGACGATCAACGTGTCGCGGCTCGCCGCTAGCGATGACAGCAATTCCGCCAGATCCGACGTCCGTCCAGACACCGTGAAAGCCTGCATCCGGGCCATAATGCAGCGGGCCCGATCCGGCGGGAGATTGTGGACGCCGAGATGAAAAAAGGCCGGTCCATAAGGCACCGTCCATTCCACGGAAACCGGCAGATGGCGGCAGGGCTGCAGCACGCGTAGAGCGAGCGGCGCTTCGATGTCGTCGTGATCCGTCAACGATACCAGCGCTCTCCGGTCAAGCAGGTTTTCAATGTGCCGGCGTTCTAACGACCAGGCATCGTAGGGCGCCAGCGGAGGGGTCCACCAGCCCCGGTTCAAATCGAGCGCAGTTCCGTGGGCCTTCTTATACTGCGTTCGCCCGTGTTCCAGCCAGATACGGCAGGCATGCGATCGGTCGGCCAGCTTGTCGATGAACGCGAGTGTTTCCTGGGAGTGAAGAGTATGGCTATGCAGCGATACGCCAGTCTTAAAGCCGCTAACGGGGCGATCTGGCTCTTGAATGTGGATTTTGGACTGCTTCACTGAAAAAGCTCCTTCCAACATCTCCAGCGTGAAATGTTCGATTGAATTTGTAATGTAAGAATCGTTACGGGAACGTTAAAAGGTATGCGACACTGTGGTTTTTAACAGGCGAACCTTTTACACTGAGACCGTGAACCGAAGAATGTTCCTTCAATCGGCTGCCGCGGCTGGGTCTGCTGCCCAATTTCTCCGGGCGGCCGGCTCTAAACCAAGGCGAGTCGGCCTGATCGGCTGCGGCTGGTACGGCAAGATAGATCTCATCCGCCTCATTCAGGTAGAGCCGGTGGAAGTGGTCTCGCTCTGCGACGTCGACAAGAGCATGCTGGCGAATGCCGCCAACACGATCGGCGCGCGGCAAAATTCCCATAAAAAGCCGCGCACATATGGCGATTACCGCGAAATGCTGAAGGAGCGCGACCTGGATATTGTCTTGATCGCCACCCCCGATCACTGGCACACGTTGATCGCTATCGAAGCCATGAAGGCCGGCGCCGATCTATACCTGCAGAAACCTATCAGCGTCGATGTCGCGGAAGGCCGCGCCATTCTGCATAACGCGCGCCAGATGGGCCGGGTGGTGCAGGTGGGAATGCAGCGCCGCAGTACTCCCCATATCGTCGAAGCCAAGCAGCGTTTCATCGACGAAGGCAAGCTGGGAACCATCGCGGCCGTCGATATCTGCTGCTACTACCATATGCGTGCAACTGCCAATCCGCCCGATACCGCGCCGCCGCCGAATCTCGATTATGAGATGTGGACCGGGCCCGCGCCCATGCGTCCCTACAACTCGCTGGTGCATCCCCGCACCTGGCGCGCTTTCATGGAGTATTGCAACGGCATCGTGGGAGACATGTGCGTTCACATGCTGGATATGACACGGTTTGTGCTGGGCCTCGGATGGCCCAACCGGGTTTCATCCAGCGGCGGCATCCTCGTGGACAAAAAGAGCAAGGCGAACATCACCGATACTCAGACCGCGACTTTCGATTTCGATAACGTTAAAGTTGTGTGGCAGCACCGGAGCTGGGGAGCGCCGGCCGATCCGAAGTATCCGTGGAGCGCCACTTTCTACGGCGACAAGGGCACGCTGAAAGTGGATGTCTACGGCTATGACTTCATCCCCATGGAGAAAGGCGCGCAGCCCATTCGCCGAGACGTGACTTACGAATACGAGCAATATCCGGAAGACCGCACCGAGAAAGACCTGGAGAGGCACGTGGCCCCGGCCATCCGCTACCACATGAAGAATTTTCTGCAGGCCATCGGCAGTCGCGGACGTCCAGTGTCAGACATCGAGCAAGGCTACATCTCGACGGCCTCGTGCATTCTGGCGAATAATGCGCTAAGCCTCGGCCGCAGCTTAACCTGGGACTCGCAGGCGGAAAAGGTCGTGGGAGACGACGAAGCCAATGCCCTGCTAACGCGCCCTTACCGGGCACCCTGGACCCACCCCGCCGCCTAGTGTAGCGCCGGATAGCGGAATCGATTTATCTCCTCAGGGCTCATGATGGGATTACCTGCTCCAGTGTCCAGGGGCATGTTTCGGGGAAGTTTTCAAGCGCGAGACCAGTTTCTGTGGAAGCGCCCAAACGCGCCAGCTCGTAGGCGTCCGCGAATAATTCTGGCAGAACTGACTTGAGACTTGGGCTGTCATGCAGCTCTTCGTGAATGTTCCTGAACTGCTCCCGGATCGTGTTATCCCATGACCGTGTCTGACGCTCGGGCTGAAGCTGCTGTTTCAGCAAATGGATCAGCAACACGCGCAGATGGTTGCGCAGATCCTTGCGCTGCGATCGTGACAAGGCCGCTATCTCATCCGCCAGTGCGGCGCGATCCAAATCTTTGAAATCGCCTGCTTCAATGGCTCTAGCTGTGTCTTCCGCCCACCCTGCGAAATCCGCCTCATACGCTCGCATGCCTCATTATCGCTGCTTTTGCACACTGTGGCCTGTGTAGCTCTCGAATGCAACATAAAGCAACGCCCAGTTTGCATGGCAAAGGAATCGATCCGTCAGCAGGGTAATCCGCTGGCCGTTTGAGTAAGTACAGTCTGCAGGCGGCTCTCCACCACCCGCTGGCTGTCGAACCCGTTAAGCTTCAGCATGCCCGCCGCAGCCATCTCCAGGGCGCGGCGCGGAATCAAGCCGATCAGTTCGCTTTCCTCGACTTCAACTCCCCGCTCCGCGGCCAGCCGTTCTACCTCCTGGAACACGATATGAGGGGATGTAGTCTCGAAGTCAGTCAGGTTCATCGATACTTGGACGAGTTGGCGGGATGCGAGCGCCAATCCGAGTGCTTTGACTGCCGGCAAACCGCCGCTGCTGGTGCGGATTCTGCGTGCGATGTCTTTGGCGATCGCAATATCGCTGGTGCGCAGGTTAATGTTGTAGGCGATCAGGAAAGGCCGAGCCCCTACGATGACCGCTCCGGCGGATGGATGCAGCCGGTCTTCGCCGAGATCGGCCGCACGCGTGTTATCGCCATTCAGGAGCGCTTCCCGGATGCCTTCAAAGCCGCCGCGCCTGACCTCTTCGAGCCGCTTCCGCCCGGGACGCAGCGCCGCCGCTTCGTAGAAGTAGACCGGAACTTTCAACTCGTGCCAGATGCGCTCGCCCACGGCATGAGCCAGCCGGATGCAATCTTCGATCGTGCTGCCCTCAAGCGGCACAAACGGCAGCACATCTAAAGCGCCGGCGCGCGGATGAACTCCCTGGTGCACGTTCAGATCGATGAGTTCCACGGCTTTGCGGGCAAGTTCGAAAGCTGCCTGCGCGACGGCCTGTTCCGTACCCGCGAAAGTGATAACGCTGCGATGGTGATCGGCATCGCTGGTGACATGCAGAACCGCCGCTCCGGAGACACCCGCCACGGCGTCAGTCAACGATCGAATCCGCGCCGGATCGCGTCCCTCAGACAGGTTTGGAACGCATTCGATTAGCGCCTGCTTCATTGTTGGGAGCTCTCCACCGTGTTCTATTTAAAACCATGCTGCCGGAGCGGAACACCATGGCGACGTGATTGACCCCGAACTGCTGCGGCAACTCGCGCAGATCGGGAACGTTCAGCACGACAATATCCGCTTGCTTGCCTACTTCCAGGCTGCCTGTAGTCGCGTCACATCCGATGGCGTAGGCGGCGTTAATGGTGGCTGCCGTTATGGCCTCTTCCGGCGTGAGGCCAAGCCGCACGACGGCTAGCGCGATAGCCATTTGCATATTGAAGTTCGGCGCATTGCCGGAGTGGTAACCGCTGGAAAGCGCAATTGCCCCGCCACCATCTATCAACGAGCGTGCCGCTAACGGGTCGCCTTTGCCCTCCAGAGTTGTCTTTCCTGCCGTCAACACCGCGATAGTATCCTGCTGCGCCAAGAAATCCGCTTCCGCAGGAGTCACAGGCGTCTTCAGATATACCGCCCCAGGCCGCAGCCTCTCGAAAGCGCTCTGAAGCAACTGCAGGCTGCCACCCGGCCACAGCAGATCCAGCCGCAGACCAGCCGCTTGCAGAATGGCTAGGGCACGGGTGTCCGGCTCGCCGCCGGTACCCGCCAAAACGGAAATAGCGTCGACGAATTTGCGTTTCAGGAGAATCTGCGAAGTGGTTTCGAGGCCGACCGCGGCCCACGAGGTTTCGGCCGCGGCGCCCTTTTCGAGACGCCACGTCTTCACCATGCGCACCGGGTGATCTCCAATCTGCGCCAGCTTGCGGAGCACAGGAATATCGGATTCGAAGCTGCCGCAGTCAGCGCTGGCATGCAGCTTCGCCGTAACCGTGCCGTGCTGCAGGCAGGCGCGCATCAGGCCCAGGCTGTCGTCGAAGAATTCCGAGGCGCGCAACGGCTTGCGGCCTTCCCGCGACCGGTCGAGACTCAGCTGCAAGCCAGCGTCAATGAAGCCCGGGAGCACGACTCTGCCATGCACCGGGACCTCCAGGGCAGTGCGCGACTCCTTCATGTTTTCGAGCCGTCTCGTAGTACCGACGCTGATAATGCGCCCGTCGCGCAGCAGCACCGAACCATCCGCAATCATTCCTACATCGCCGAGCTCGGATCCGCGGCGCACATGGCTCGAGCCTCGCAACGTAAGCAGTTGCCTGGCCCCGCGCAGGAACACTGTTTGCGACAAACGAGGTTTAGCTTCTCATTTTTCCGTGCGTCTCAGGAACCCTGGTATCGAGTGAGCTGCGGCACCAGCATCCGGAACGAGAGAAAATCCATAAAGAATGCGTACAATGTCACCGCCAGAGCGATGCCCGCGAGCGTCTTCCAGACCGTCTCCGTAGGCGTACCCGGCCGCCCTGGCAAACCTCCCAGCCAGCCAACCAGGAATCCTCCCGCCAGGCCGCCGAAGTGCGCCGCGATATCGATACCGCCCGGTAGAAAGCTGAACACAATGGCGTAGATGGCCCAGCGCCCGTAGTAAGACCGCACCGCCTGCGCCATGGGATCGGAACGCTGCTTCAAACCCAGGGCCAGCATGATGCCGATCAGGCCGAACGCCGCTGCCGAAGCGCCTACCGAGGGGGCTTGCGGATGCCACAGAAAACTCAACAGAAAACCCGTAAAAGTGGAGAAGATGTAAGCGACAATCAGCCGGCTCGTGCCGTAGAACTGCTCCACCTCGCCAACCAGATCGAAGAGCACGTATGAGTTCATGGCGATGTGCAAAAATCCGCCATGGAGAAACCCGGCAGTGATGAAACGCCAGTATTGTCCGGCGGCGATCAGGGGTGAAAATTTGGCCCCTAACGAGATCAGTGTCCCAATGCCTAATTGCGATGGACCGCTATCGAAGGTCCGGTAATTGACCGCGAGTTCCAGCAGAAAAAAGGCTACGTTGATGGCCAGAATAATCAGGCTGGTCTGGTTGGCCCGGGGCAGGAACGACTCGGCAAATTTGGAAGTGCGCATGTCGATGGCGCGCGGCCCCAGCTGCATGCCACAATACGGACAGACTCGATCACTTGTGGTGATGAATGCCCGGCAGTTCGGGCACATTCGACGCTTTTCCACCGCTTCATTGTAGCGGCCAAAGCTTCGCTGGCCTGATAGAATCGAACCCAATGGGCAAAACCGAGGCTGAACATCGGGAAGATCTCATCCGGATCTGCCATTTGGTCTATGAAAAGGGCTGGGTCGCCATGAACGACGGCAATATCAGCCTGCGCCTCGACGAGCACCGCCTGCTATGCACGCCCACCGCCATCAGCAAAGGTTCGGCTACTATCGACGACCTTATTATTTGCGATATGTCCGGCAACAAAGTGGAAGGCAAGCGTGACCGCACCAGCGAGATCGCCATGCATCTGACGGTTTACGAAAACCGGCCCGATGTCCGCTCCGTGGTGCATGCGCACCCTCCGGTCGCCACCGGTTTCGCTACCGCCGGCCGCGCTCTGGATAAGGCCCTGCTGCCCGAAGTGGTCATCCAGCTCGGAGCGATTCCGCTGGCCAGTTACGGCCTGCCCGGCACGCCCGCCTTATGCGACGGAATGCTGCCCTATCTTTCGAATTACGATGCGTTGTTGCTGGAGAATCACGGCTGCACTACCTGGGGCGCCGACGTTTGGCAGGCTTTTTACCGCATGGAAATGGTGGAGCACTTTGCCCGTATCACCTTTGTCGCAGAGATGCTGGGCGGCGCTAAACTGCTGTGCCGCGAGGAAGTAGAGAAGCTGTTCGCGGCGCGATCCCGGTACAACGTGCAGTCGAAAGCGCGCATGGAACCGGGTATGCCTCAGGTGGCCGAAGACCAGCTGCAAACGCAGAATTAGCGTGCCGCGGCACGTTTCAAGCTGTTCACTTCGTCTGGCTCCAACCAGCGCCATTCGCCCGGACGTAAGCCTTTCAAATCGATAGTCCCGATAGCGGCGCGGACCAAACGCAGCGTCGGAAGGCCCACCGCCGCGGTCATGTGCCTCACCTGCCGGTTGCGTCCCTCGGTTAGAGTCAAACTCATCCACGCGGTAGGAATTTCGCGGCGGAAGCGAATTGGGGGAGTCCGAGGCGGAACATCGGGAGCCAGTTCCAACCGCTGGGCCTCGCACGGTCGCGTGCGGTAATCCTGAACCGTCAAACCCGCGCGAAGCTGCTGCAATGCGTTGTCAGTGATGATGCCTTCGACCTGCGCCCAGTAAGTGCGCGGATGAGCGAAACGCGGATCCGTGAGGCGGTGCTGCAGCGGACCATCATCGCTGAGCAGCAGCAGCCCTTCACTGTCGTAGTCGAGCCGTCCGGCGGGATAGACTCCGGGCACTCGAATATAATCTGCCAGCGTCTCGCGCCGCGATTCGCCTTCCGGACTGCTGAATTGCGTCAGCACCTGGAATGGCTTATAGAAGGCCAAATATTTAAAGCTCATTGGCGCAATCGGCTTCGCGCTTTCGGAATCCGTATCATGAACGTATGGCGGCCGTCCTTCCTCCCCAACTGGAGGTCTCTTCTTCCCTTCAACCTCTTGCCGAGCTCGAGCAGAAATATCTGTTGCAGAACTATGCCCGCTATCCGTTGGCGCTTCATCGCGGCAAAGGCTGCTATGTGTACGATCTGGACGGCAACCGCCATCTCGATCTGATCAGCGGTATCGGCGTCAATTCGCTGGGCTACGCGCACCCCCGTATCACCAAGGTGCTGCGCCAACAGGCTGGGTTGTTGCTGCATACGTCTAACCTCTACTATCACGAGTATCAGGGCAAACTCGCGCAGAAACTCGCCGAGGTAAGTGGTCTGGAGCGCAGCTTCTTCTGCAACTCCGGGGCGGAGGCGATGGAAGGCGCGCTGAAGATGATCCGTTCGCATGGAAACATGCACGGACAGGGTGAAAAGATCGAAATTGTGTCTCTGGAAGATTCGTTCCACGGCCGCACACTCGGCGCAATTTCGATTACGGGACAGCCGAAATACCGCAAAGATTTCGAGCCTCTACTGCCAGGCGCGGTGTTCGTGCCGCGCAACGATGTTGCTGCGCTTGAGGCTGCGGTATCGGAGCGGACTGCCGGCATTGTCCTGGAATTCATTCAAGGCGAAGGCGGCATCAACCCGGTCTCGGAAGAATTCGCGCGGAAGGCAAAAGAGCTCTCCGAAAAGCACAATGCCTTGCTGGTGTTCGACGAGATTCAGTGCGGCGTCGGACGGCCGGGCGCTTACTTTGCTTATCAGTTGCTCGATCCGGTTCTGCTGCCTGACGTGGTGATCGCTGCCAAGCCGATGGCCTGCGGCATTCCCATTGGCGTTATCATCGCAAACGAGAAAGCGGCATCCACAATCAAACCCGGCATGCACGGATCGACTTATGGCGGTGGTCCGTTGGCCTGCCGTGTAGCATTGGAATTTTTCGACATATTAGAGGGCCTGCTGCCTTCGATCAATTCAGTTGGCGGATACTTCCGCATGCGCCTGACCGAGTTGATGGGCCGGTACAGTTTCATTACGGACGTGCGGGGCCAGGGCTTGATGATTGGGGTGGAGATTGAATTTCCCTGCAAGCAGATGGTGTTTGAAGGCATGAAGGAGGGTCTGCTGTTCAACTGCACGCATGAGAAAGTGCTGCGCTTTTTGCCGCCTTACATTTTGAGCGAAGCAGACGTCGATCGCGCAATCGCGGCTCTAAGCAAAATCTTCAACCGGACGAAGCCAACGTAAATATCTTTCAAAGGGCGTTCCGCAATTATGGTTTCAAATTCTGCGCTTCAGTTACATTCCTGCCCCGGAAGCATGATCTTGCGCCAGGAGGCGCGGCGCCGGTTTTACAATGAGGAAACCAAGTGACCCCCATAGAACTGAACATGACTCCGGAGCGGCAGCAAGCGCATGAGCTGTTAGATTTGTTGCCGGATCACAAGCTGAACGCCGTCCGCAGTCTACTTGAAGTGATATTGGAACCATTAACCGCCTCGCTCGCGACGGCTACTGTCGAAGAGGAAGAGATCACACTCGAGACCGCGGCAGCCCTGGACCGGGCTAAAGCGTCACTCGCACGCGGTGAAGGAATCCCGCACGAAGATATTCTGCGTGAGTTCGGCCTCAAGCAGTGAGCGATCCGCAGCGCATCGCGGTCATCTGGTCACCAGAAGCCCGCGCCGATCTCCGGGCCATAGACCGCGAAACGGCCCTGCAGATTCTGTACTGTCTGGATCACTATCTGTACACCCGTACCGGCGACGTGAAAAAACTCAAGCCGCCACGCACCGATTTTCGGCTCCGTTTGCGGAGACTATCGGGTCTTGTTTCAAACCAAAGACGACAACATCATCGAGATCACCGGTATCCGCCACCGCCGCGAAGCCTACCGCTGAACTCTCTTTTGTTTTCGATGGATACCGTTCAGCTGTCTCAGCCAAGTAGTAGGCTCCATCCGGAAAGCCTGCTCTCAATAACGCCTTGGCTTCGGAAAGCCTGATTCGAGCGAGATCTTGCAGTTCCCGTCGATTCACAAATCGATTATTGCAACGAACGCGGATCTGAGCCCGGCGTAACATGAACGCTTCTTCTGTACAGCCCTCTAAAGCGGCGAACGGGCGGCGATTCGCTGTCTGGAAAATCCTCGAACGACTCTTCGCGCAGTCCGAGAGAGGCGACCTGGTCCATTTCAAATCGAGTTAGCGGCCATGGCATTTGGCCCTCGATATCGCTCGCGTCCCGGCCTCTGGTCACCATCAACAGGTATCCCTCTGCTCCCACAAAATCTGCCGCGTTCTCCATTGCACGCCGCCGAAGATGTCTCGGCAACGCCTGTAGGGTATAGGCTTCGAACACGAAATCGAAGCGGCGCATCCATTCGCGCGGAGGGTTTAACAGATCGGCAACTTGATACCTGACTGCGCTTCCGGAAAACCTCCGTTTACACGCCAGGATCGCGGACTCGGATATATCGAACGCAGTAGTGTCAAAACCCCACGCGGCGAGCTGTTCCGCATCGTCGCCCAGTCCACAGCCAATGGTGAGCGCGGTTTTGCCGGAACTCGAGATGGAATGCTGCTTCCAGAATTCGATCAGATGCGGATTCGGCCGGCCATCGGCCCAGGGAATACTGCTTGGGCGGTCCTCAGCCTCGCGATACAACTGCTCGAACCAGCCTGTCGCATCGCCTTTAGCGAGATACGCGGCAGCCAGTTCTCTTGCACGTGCGCGAACATCCATTTGATCTGAGTATCGGATATTGTGGCAAACACCCTAAATCAAGAACTTCGAAGCATCAGGTGCGCTCATGGTACGGATATCGTCCCAGATCATCCAGTGTTCGTTGAGTTGGCTCGCACCGCACTTCGTGTAGAACATCCGTGCGATCGTATTGCCCGGATCAACATTTACGCAAATGCGGGTTGCTTTCTGTTCTTCAAGCCACGCTCCGATCCGGCCCATTAGTTTGTGGCCGATGCCACGAGCGCGGGTTTCCCCGGAAACGTCGATCCACTGCAACTCGCCCTCGCAGCCGAATCGGCGTGTTAGATGTACCGCGGCGAAACCGATCACTTCATCGCCATTTGCTGCGACAAAAGCTGCCCGAGTGGACAGAGCCCTCTGCGGCGAGTGTTCTCCACTCAAATATCCGCGGATCCGATCCTCCCAAAAGCACTCGCTTCCCAATCTCTGCGAACGAATAGCAGCCATGGAAGGTATGTCAGCTTGTTCAGCGAGTCTGATTGTGAGGTCAGTCAGTCCGGGAGTGGGATGATTGAACTCCGCTTTAGCCATAGTTTATGGTAAGCCGCACTCATGACACACGGAAGGCTCTAAATCGATTGTCTGGCGGTAGCTTTCCGTAGCAGCGATAAGGTCTCGGATGCAGATTCCGCTTTTGCTCCCACACCCTATCGTCGAACGCGACACTGCAATCTGCCTACGTCGTAGTGGTTAATGAGGTCTTCTCCAAAAAGCTCCCCCCCGATCGTCGGCGTAGCGAGAAACAATCTCTACTCCTCGCTTAACAAGCGACATCGCGCTTGGTGATTGCGTGTGTCGGCTTGTATGGCGCTATGGCTTACATGTCGCGCGCCGCACGAACGAAATCGGAATTCGCATTGCGCTTGTTGCGCAGCGCGGGCGAATTGTCTGGATAGTGTTGCGCGAAGTATTCGCGCTGTCGTTCATCGGCTTTGTAATCGGTCTCGACGTCGCGTGGGAGACGACGCATTTCCTGTCATCATTCCTATTCGGCGTGCGCCCAAACGAAGTGTTTGTCTTTGGGCTCCCGGCGGCGATCCTGATGACGTGTACACTGGCGGCCGGGTATGTGCCTGCCCGGCGCGCCTCGCGTATCGATTCGATGGCAGCGCTCCGGAATGAATTGCTTTTGGGCCCGGTCTCCCATTCTGGCTCGCTGGGCTATCCTCAAGATAGAAAGCACGAGGAGAATGAATGGCGAGTAACGCAGCCACGCCTGGCTCGACGGGTAAAGCGGAGCGCATTGTTCATTGCGTCAAGCTGGACAAAGACCTTCCGGCATTGGATGAAGTGCCCTTCGATGGGCATCCGCTCGGTCAACGCATTTACGACAATGTTTCCAAAGACGCCTGGAAAATGTGGGTGGAACACATGAAGATGATTATGAATGAATATCGTCTGAATCTGGGCACTCCGGAAGCGCAGGAGTTCTTGCTGCGTCAGATGGAGGAGTACTTCTTCGGCGAAGGCGCCGCACATCCGCCGGGGTATGTTGCTCCCGGCCACTGATAAGCTTTAAATTCCTTCCTTTCTTTTCTTTGCACAGCAATGGCGTGTAGTACGTCGTAAATTCTTGAAGTTCTGCCTCTTACCCTGCTTCCTGCTTGTATTGGCTCCACTCCTGGAAGCCGACTCCGTAGCCGCGCAACTCGCGCGGCGAGCGGAAGAGGCGCGCAGTTCCGGCCAGATAGTTCGAGCCTACATGTTGTTCGCGGAGGCCGCTGCCCGTGAACCGGACAACCGGCATTACACCTCAAATCGGGACGGGCTCGCGCCAGCCGCCAAGCTGCTGGCCAAAATGGATGTTCAGAATGCGAATGTCACCGAAGAGGTAAATCAAGTCAAGAACGAGGAGAGCCATCGAAGTTCGGCCGAGCCGCCAGTTGAGATGGCGCACGAAGCAACCTGGGAAAAAGAGATCAACCTGCAGCCGCTGCCCCGGGTGCAGCCCTTTGAGAAAACTGCGAGCTTCGACTTGCGGGGAGACGAGCGAACTCTCTTCCGGGCGGTCACTTCCGCATACGGCTTGCGGGTAACTTTCGATACCGCGTTGGATGCGCATTCCAACCTGCACTTCGAGATAGCCAAAGTGGACTTCCATACCGCGATGGAAGCTTTGACGGCCGCTACTGGAACGTTCACGTTTGTGGTGTCTCCGAAACAAATCTTCGTTGCCCGGAACACCGAGAACAAACGCAACCAGTTTGAACCGCAGGCGCTGCTGACCTTTCAATTGCCTAACGCGCTGGAGCAGAAAGATCTTGTGGAAGCTGCTAACGCCGTCCGCACAGTATTGAAAATCCGTTCGATTGGATGGGACAGCGTGAACCGGACCGTGATGGTGCGCGACCGGGTTACTCGAGCCAAGATCACTTACGGGCTGCTGGAAGCGCTGCTGCTCCCGAAAGCTCAAGTGTCCCTGGAAGTGCAGATTATCAGCGTCGATACGCAGAAGATGTACCACTATGGTGTGGCGCTGCCCACCAGCTTTCAACTAGGATTGTTTGGACACACCACCGGCGGATTCAGGAATGTACTGCCTGATTTCGGGAGCGCTTTGAAATTCGTGACCTTCGGCGGCGGCGCAAGCCTGTTCGGTTTGGCGCTGGCGGATTCGAGCGTCTTTGCAACTTATACGAATGCTTATTCGCATAGTCTCTACGACGCTACGGTGAATGTCTCCGAGGGTCAGACCGCTAATTTCCATGTAGGCGACCAATACCCGATCGCTCAAAGTCTTTACACTGGATTTGCCCAGAATACGCCTTCCATTTACAATCCCGTGCCCCAGATCAACCTTGTCGATCTGGGAATCGTGCTGAAGATGTCTCCGAAAGTAGGCGGGGACAACAACATCGCGCTCGATATAGAGGCGGAATACAAGGCGCTGGGGAGCCAAACCTTCAACACGGTTCCCTCCATCCTGGAACGGCAATTCAAGGGTAGCGTCAGTTTGCGGGAAGGTGAATGGGCTGTCATTGGCGGGTTGGATTCCGATTCGGAGTCCGTGACGCGCAACGGCCTGGCCGGGTTGTCGCAGATCCCCGGAGTGAATCAAGTATTGAGCGAGAACTCGCGTAATAAGCAAACCAGCCGGACATTGATAGTGATTAAGCCGACTTTGAAGAGTCTGCCTCTCTCCGCCACGGTGAGCCCGCAGTTTCTGATAGGACCGGAGCGCGGCCAGTCAGTATTGTTTTAAGCGAATGATCGGATATTTGCGCGGGACGGTTCTCGAGAAGAGCCCGAACGAAGTGATTGTCGATGTCGGGGGAGTGGGCTACGAGGTAGCCATCCCCATTTCCACTTATACATCCCTTCCGCAGACCGAGGCGGCGGTGACGCTTCGGATTTACACTCACGTCCGGGAAGATGCGATCGTTCTATTCGGGTTTGCCACCGCGGAAGAGAAAAGCGTCTTCGAGCGATTGATTTCGGTTAGCGGGATTGGTCCAAAGTTGGCCATTACTGTTTTATCCGGGCTCGCGACGGCCGATCTCATTGGCGCGATCCGGAATGGCGATGTGCAAAAGCTGGTGCGGATTCCTGGAGTCGGAAAGAAGACTGCCGAACGGATGGTGCTGGAGCTGAAAGATAAGCTGACCAGCGGCGTCGAAGGCCCAGCGGCGGGCAATCAGCCGGCTGCAAATGGACCCGGGCCAATGAATGCCCTGGAGCGCGACGTGTTTTCGGCGCTGCAAAACCTGGGCTGTTCACGGCCTGCCGCGGAAGAGGCGATTCGCAAGGCTCTGCAGAATGGCGCTCCCCAGGAATTTGAACCTTTCTTCCGGGCCGCCATGCTGCTGGTGCGCTAATCTCAGAGCTACCGAAAAGATTCGTGTCAAAACTATTCGCATTAACGGGGAATAGAGCCGCACTATTGAACCGCGCTGCCGAACCTCCCGCAGCAATATCCAATGTCTGAACAGAGCCATGCACGCCGAATGCCAGCCCGTGAGCGCCGGGACTGGAGCTCACATCACCTGTACTATTCCGACTGACTAGCTGTTCAGCCAACGTCGCAGGGTTCCAGAGCCAGACGGAACTGTCGCGGCCTCCGTAAGCCATTGCCCGTCCAAGCGGAAAGCAACCGCTGAGAAGGCTGGATTTCAAGTTTGCACCAAGTGATAGAGTTCGCGTTCAGTCGAGATTTCCCAAAGCCCTGGCCAGTATCCTGCAGCAGCCAGCAAATAACCACAAGGACTGAACGCCACATCTCACCTAGACCGCCACGCAACAAAGAGTCCGCAGCTTTTTTCCTATTTTGCACAACTGTACGACTACCAGATTGGACCGCATCACCGGCGAAGTTGGTGCATTTGCGGATCGTCCTTGCCTATGTCTTCCGTTTGCAGGATAGCTCCGGTATCCCGGCGGCGTTAAAAGTCATGTGGCCGCAAGGCAGTGTTAAAGGCATCGGCTAGCAATGCAGAACAGCAAACTAAAAGCAAATCGTTCCCTTTAAATACAATGCGCCTTCGCCAGACATTTCTACCCGGTCGTTCAGTAATTCGCAGAAAAGTTCTCCGCCGCGGGCCGAAACCTGCCGTGCATGCAGTTTGGTCTTCTCGAGATGCCCGGCCCAGTAGGGAACCAACGTGCAATGCGCGGAACCCGTGACCGGATCTTCCGGCACTCCTTTCGCCGGCGCGAAGAAGCGTGAAACAAAATCGCAATCATCACCCGGAGCTGTTACGATCACCGCAAATCGATCCACTTCTGTCAGCGCTTGCATGTCGGGACGAAGAGCCCGCACTTCATCTTCGGAACGATAGCGCACCAGGTAATCGCGCGCCGCCAGTATCTCGGTTGGCTGGGGTCCGCCAAGCGCACTCAGAACGGCGGGGTGCGGGCTAGCAACTTTCTCCGGTGGCCGGGAAGGGAAGTTCAGAGTCAGGCGATTGCCCTCGCGCTGTACGGTCAGTTCGCCCGACTTGGTGTCGAAAAAGATCCGGTCCCCGGGTTGGTTGAGCTCATTAAATAGTACGTAAGCGGAGGCCAGCGTGGCATGGCCGCAAAGCTCCACTTCGCAAACGGGAGTAAACCAGCGCAGATGGTAACTATTGGGACCGCTGGGCAGGAAGAAAGCCGTTTCCGCCAAGTTGTTCTCGGCGGCTATCGACTGCATAACGCCGTCGGCGAGCCAATTTTTTAGAGGACAGATAGCAGCGGGATTGCCGGAGAAAACACGAGACGAAAAGGCATCTACATGATAGATGGGAACTTCCATTCCCCATTATGGGGCAGCGAGTTTAGTTCACGCGAGCGCGGTGTTTTTCTTTAAGGACCAGCTCGTCGAAGATGGCTAGGACCTTTTTACGATAAGAATACATCTCACGGAGCGAGTGACGGAACGTTCCTTCGTAGCGCTGCGGTTGAAGCCACTTGGTGAGCAGCGGGCGGGGAACATCGATATCTTTACGGAGATCGTCGGCCGGATGTCCGCGCAAAAAAAGACCATAAAAAATAGCAGCTTCGCGTTGCGGTGCGAGCGGGTCGATATCGTCGCGGAACATCATAAGAGACAGTGCTTATTCCGTATCGTACACCTAAATACGAGACTTCGGTAGCTCCTTAAATCAACAGTCTAACAACGCTGTCAAGTCTCTCATTTTTTGGATGAGGGGACTGGATCGTAAGATGAAATCCGGTCCCCTCCGGTTGCTAGAAGTTGAACTTAGCTCCTAGCTGCAAGCTCCGGGCGCCTCCGGCTCCGGTGATGAAGCCGAAGTTACTGTTGCTGACGTTGTTGTTCGGATTGCTGAATTGTGGCGTGTTGGTGATGCTGAACGTTTCGCCACGGAGTTCCAGCTGGTAACGCTCGCGGAAGCTGATGATCTTTATCAGCGAAGCGTCTAGATTCACCAGGCCAGGGCCGTCCATAATATTCCGGCCCGTGTTGCCGAAGACCGCCGTGGTGGGCTGCCTGAAACTAGACGGGCTGAACCATGGTCCGTCTGAGCCGACTGCTCCCAGAATTTCGACGGGCGCAATCTGATCTGCTGTGGACGTGTTACCGGGCAGGTTGAAAGCAGGGTTAGTCGAGTTGATCGTGAACGGCAGTCCGCTCGCCAGCGTGAGAATACCGGTGATGCGCCACCCCCCAAAGATATTGCCAACCAGTCCGGAGTTGAGGAAGCGTTTGCCGGGGCCGAATGGCAGGTTCCAGACATAGCTTTGCACGAAAGTATGCGTCCGGTCGAAGTCGTTCCGGGCATAGTTGCGGCGCTGATTGACATAAAAGAGCAGTCCGCCGTCATCGCCGGCTTGGAAACCCATCCCTTTTCCGAAGGTGTAAGCAGTGGTGATGTTCAGATCGGCAAATCTGCGATCCAATTTTACCTGCAGGGAGTTGTAAAGATTGGAGTATCCGGCGAAGTTCAAAGTAGTGCTAGCTTGGCGGCGGAATGCCTGGTAGAGCGGCTGCCCATTGGCGCCTGCGCCAGGTATAAGACCGGCGTTCAGGTTGTAAGCGACTGGGGAATGGACGCCATGATTCGCGACATAGGCGACATCCAGGACAAAGTGGGCGGGAAGTGCCTGCTGAATAGCGGCATTCCAGCTGAGCACCGAAGGATTTACGAAATCCAAATTGACAACGTTGAACGACTGGCTAGCCAAAGGCCCGGTGGTAGGAACCTGGATGATCCCATTTTCGGGAATGACCGGATTGACCGGTGCGGGGAAGCCGTTTTGAAAATTGGCTACCTGTCCGCTGGATAGCAGCGCGGGAACGAAACTAGAGGTGGAATTGAATGCATTGTTCGCCCGGACAGGATAGTTGTAAGCGTAACTATTGTCGGGATAGGGCGTATAGCTAATGCCAAAACCGGAGCGGAAGACGGTTTTGTCGGTGATGCGATAGGCCAATCCAAATCGAGGCGCGAAATACTTGTAGCGTGTCTTCACCCCGAGATCTCTGGGATTACCGCCGACACCCGCGATCACGAGCGTGTTGTTAGTTGGATTGTAGTTCGAAAATCCGCCATCGAACTGCGGAGTAAAGGGCTTATAGAACTCCCAGCGCAAACCGGCGTCGATGGTCAGCTTCGGTGTGACCGTCCACTTGTCCTGCACGAAGGTAAACAGCTGTACGCCGCGCAGCGAAGGGAAATAGGTCGGAAGGTCGCGGCCGGAAGAGTCGGGAAGATCGAGTAGAAAGCCGGCAAAGTTGTTGTTATAGCTGGTCGCCGAAGAACTCGAGCCGGTCTTTAGAGCCGTCTGGCCCGACCCGAAGTTGTAAATACCGCGGGGACTGAACGACTGCAGTTGGAACAGGGAGTCGCGAATGCGCCTGAAGTCGCCACCCCATTTGATGGTGTGATTCCCCGCCACCTTGGTCCAAATGTTGGCGAAGTCGATATTGGCTTCTGCGCGGACCCAGGGTAGACTGGCGGAGAAACCGACCAGAGGACTCGAATAAAAACTACCGATGTTGATGCCGACGATACCGCTGGTTACGTCGCCCAGATTGACTCCCGGAATTCCGAGATCGGCTGAGGTGGAGTTTCCATAGCCACTTTGGGTAGCGATGTTGTTGTAATACGCTACGCCGGCGCGAAACTCCGCTACCAGGGTGGGTGAGAACACTCGGTTGTAATTAATGCCGCCACTCCAGGTGCGCTGAACTCCCGTTCCCTGGAAAGCTCCCGCAGCCGCGCCGCCCGCGATGCCAAAAATCGGCGCTTGAAAAATCTTCGGACGTTGGTAGCTCAGCCGCACACTAAGCCGGTCTTTCTCGTCCGGCACGTAATCTACCTTGACGTCGAAGAAAGTGGTGTCCTTGCTGAAAGGCAGCAGCGCAAAGTAGTTGTTTTGCCCATTGGTGCTTGCCACATTCGGCGCCGGCAGCAATGCCAGTATCTTCGCCGAAATGGGATTGATGCGGTCGGCGGGAATCACGTTGTTGAGAAATCGCTGGCGCCCTGAACCGTCGGCGTTGCCGGTGGCCGGATCGTAAATGATGGTGTTCGATCCGCCGAGATTTCCAGAGCGTTCGGCAAGGGTGGGAATCGTGAGAGTGTTGGCGCCGGATTGATGGTCGGTAGTGCGTAAGATGTCGCCAAAATAGAACAGCTTGTTCTTAATGATAGGACCGCCGACATTACCGCCGAAGTAGTTATAGACCTGGTGACCAACGCTTTGATTGAAGAACGAGCGGGCGTTGAATTCACTATTGCGAAGGAATTCATAGGCCGAACCGTGAATCTCGTTGGTGCCTGATTTCAAGATGACGTTGGTAACTGCGCCAGTGGCCCTCCCCAACTCCGCTTCAAAGTTGCTGGTGGAGACGTCGACTGTCGTGATAGCTTCGATGGGTGGAATCAGAATCTGCAGCAAACCGGTGCGCTCGTTATCGTCGATGCCCTCGATCTGATAGTTGTTGCCCATGCGCGCCTGGCCGTTAACCCGGGTTTGCAGAGAGCTTCCGGCGTTGAAGAAGCTCGAGTGAATGGAAGCTGAAGGCGTGGTGCCCGGAACTAAATCGAGCAGGCCCTGAAAGTTGCGATTCGTTCCCAGCGGCAGATTCGCCGTCTGCGTCTCAGAGAGACTCACCGAGGTGTCGGCGCGATCGGTTTGCAGCGGAGGCGGCGCGGCCGTTACTTCAATCTGCTGGCTTAAGTTACCCGGCTGCAGCGAGGAGTCAATACGCGTACTTGTGTTGACGGCCACCTGAATGTTCTTACGGATTTCGCGGCGGAAACCGTCTTGTTGAAAAGCGACCGAGTAGTTGCCCGGAGCAACATCCGGGAACGTGTAATTACCGCTGCCATTGGCTTGCGTCGATCGCGATACGCCGGTATTTACTTCGGTGATGGTTACTTTTGCTCTGGCAATAACAGCGCCACTGGCGTCGGTTACGGTGCCGAGAATAGTACCCGTGACGGCCTGCGCCCTCACGGGAGTTTGGAGACAGAAGGTGAGTGTAAGAAGGATGCACGCGGACCACAGAGTCCTCATAGATTTTTATTTCCCCTTAATTACGCAACAATGAGTTGAGCCGGCCGCTATGGGCCTAGTAACGACCTACTAGCTGCTGGGCTTTGATAGTAATTATATGCGCAATCGCATCGAGCAACAATCATCCTTGTGTCGGTAGTACTAGAAAATTATGCAAACCTATAGCGATTTAGCCGGTAAACGAGCACTGGTGACCGGCGGATCATCCGGAATTGGCGCGGCAACCGCCCGGCTGCTGGCGGCCTGTAGCGCCAATGTGGTGATCGCTTGGAGCAATAACCAAGACGGTGCCGAGCAAACTAGGAGTGCTATCGAAGACGTCGGCGGCAACGCGGCTTTAGTACGTGCGGATCTGCGGACTAGCGACGGCGTGGCGGATTTGCTGGCGGGAGCCGTAAAAGCTTTGGGCGCGATCGACATTCTGGTAAACAATGCCGGATCTCTCATTCAGCGCACGCCGATGATGGAGATGAGCGGCGATCTGTGGGACGAAGTTCTGAACCTAAACCTGAAGAGCGCGATGCTATGTTCGAAGGCGGTAATGGGCGGCATGGTCGATCGCGGAAGCGGCTCAATTATCAACATTGTTTCCATCGCTGGACGCAGTGGAGGCGGACCCGGATCGGGCGCTTACGCGACAGCCAAAGGCGGCCTGATCACGTTGACCAAGTCTCTGGCAAAGGAACTCGCGCCGCATGGAGTACGGGTGAACGGCGTTTCGCCTGGAGTGATCGATACACCGTTCCACGAAGTATTCTCGACGCCTGAAATGATGAGGAATTTCGCAGCGGCTATTCCGCTCGGGCGGGTTGGCACATCGGAGGAGATTGCCCAGGTGATCGCCTTCCTGGCGTCGGACGTATCCAGCTATATCGTGGGAGAAACCATCGAGGTGAACGGCGGCCAGTTGATGCTGTAGGGAAAGCCGCAAATGACCGCGGCGAATTTTGCCTTCCGGGTTCTCTAAGGTTGCGCGGAGGAGGGCTTCTTATCAGCTGCGGGGCGCGTGGCGGTGAAAGTGCCTTCGTAGGCTTGGAAAGACCAGGAGCCGGTCAGTTTTTCTCCCGCCACTTTGCCAATGATTTTGAGCGTTCCTTCTCCCGCTTCCTCGCTTACGGTGGGGAATTCGAGTTCGAAGCGCTCGCCCACGGTGGTGCCTTTCACCTTTGATTTGTTAAAGGTTCCGCCAACTTTGTCCCCGGCAAGAGTGAAGTCGGCGTCGAAATCGCGCGGGCCCCCTTCGGTGTCGAAGAGGAAATGCCATTTGCCTGCCAAACTGGCTACGACGGGTGAAGGACTCTGGGCGGCAGCCCCCATGAATGCAAGAGCGAGCAGAACGGAAAAAGCAGCTAAAAGTCGCATCTGTTTAGTTAATGCCCGTATCATACACCAGCGCTTCCGGCTCCACCCGGATGCTTGCCAATGCGTCCGCTAAGTCGTTCAGCCGGATGGGTTTGCTCAGGCATCCATTCATTCCCGCAGCCATGCAACGCTCTCGCACATCACTCATCGCACTGGCCGTCAGAGCGACGATGGCGACCCGGCCCCGGGCGCCTGGCAAAGTCCGGATTTGCACGGACGCTTCGAACCCATCCATCCTGGGCATCTGGCAGTCCATCAAAACCAGATCATAATCGGACGATTGCGCTGAACGAACCGCCGCTTCACCATCTTCAACCAGATCGTGTTGGTGGCCAAGGCGGTCCAGCATACGGGCAACGACTCGCTGATTGACCGGATTGTCTTCGGCGACCAGTATTTTCAGCGTGATCTGCGGCTTCTCCAGCCTGCGCTGTCCGGAGGTTTCGCCGGGATCGCTCGCGGAGCGCGATATGGAGCCTGTTTTGCCGGTCGAGCGCAGGATTGTCAGAAATAGTTGTTCCCGGCGGATCGGCTTTACCATGCAAGCCACTATGCCTATGCTCTTGAGAGAACTGGAGACGGAGCACTGCCCTTGTGATGTCAGCAGCATCAAACGGGCGGAACGCAGGTGTTCGCGCTCCCAGATCGACCGGGCGGCCTGCACGCCGTCCATCACTGGCATTTGAAAATCGATTAACGCCACATCGAATGGCTCGCCACATCGCACGGCCAGCTCCATCAGTTCAATTCCGCTGGAGGCATCGACTGCGGCTACGCCGGCCATTCCCCAGCCTTTCATGGTCTGGAGCATCACGTTGCGGTTCGTCTCGTTGTCATCGATGACCAAGACCCGCATTCCTGCAAGCCCATTCCAGTCGATGTCGCTTCTGGTGTCGATATCGGAAACAACTTTCAAATCCGCTTCAAACCAGAACGTCGAACCGTTTCCGGGAGTGGATTGAACTCCGATCGACCCGGACATCAGTTGAACGAGCTGCTTGGAGATGGCCAGCCCCAGGCCGGTCCCCTCGTGTTTTCCGGGTGCTCGACCCGTCTACCTGCACAAAGGCCTGGAACAGCCGCTTCTGCTCGGCTTCCGGAATGCCCATTCCTGTGTCGGCAACCTCGAAACGAAGCCGGACGGCGCTTCCGGGGCGGCCGGCTTGACGGACTCGCACCGTCACCTCGCCGTTACCGGTGAACTTAATCGCATTGCCTACCAGATTCACCACAATCTGCCGGAGCCGCCCCGCGTCCCCCATCAGCACGGCAGGCAAGTCAGAGCGCAGATCGCAGATCAGCTCGAGACCCTTCTTGCCGGCGGCGTGAGCCAACAAACGCAGCACGTCATCCACCTCATGGTGGAGTAGAAATGCCACCCGCTCCAGCGTCAGCTTGCCCGCCTCGATCTTCGAGAAGTCCCGTTCGCCAGGAACTGGCTCTTGGCGCGTGTCGATTCGAGAGCCGCGTCGCACGATGCGGCCAGTTCCACGTTCTTCTGCCGCAATTCCTTCGTGCGCCGCTGCACCTCCGCCTCAGTCTCTTCTTTCCCTGCCTCTATTTCGGCCTGCTGCCTGGCTACCATCCCAATCACGCGCCGCGCTTGTACGTGGGTTGCCCCGAGAAAAACATTCTCGAAGCAGATCCAAAATGTATGTTAGACAAAGCTCCAGTTGTTGGCCCGCACCACTCCATAAATCGACTGCGGATTTAAGACGCCGCGCAACAGGTTATCTGAAGCCACCACGGCGGTAGCATTTACGAGAACGCCCACGTCCTTATATAAAGCCACCAGCGCCAGCGATCCGAAAAGACAAAAGTGTGTTTCAATCCGGCCGCCAGTCAGCTGAATCAGCAGCGAACCCATCAGCATCTGCGAGGCAGCTGCAACATGCCGCGTCAGCCGGGCTCCGGGATGCTGCTTGACTAAATAGACGGGAACAATGGTGAGCAGTCCACCGAAGAGACCGGCCTGTCAGAGCATGAATTGAGCCGGAACTCCTGAACCCGTCCCTCTGGCGGGGGTGGCCAATAGGCTGCCTTCCAGCCTTTGAACTTGCATCGCAAATGGGTCAGAATCACGGCTTACTCTTAACCGGCGGAGTGCCGCCCCGCTGGTAGAAGTTTGCTTCCGCGTCGAGGTGAATTTGGCCGATGTTGATCGCGCGGCTCATGAGTCTGCTCTATAGCTGCATGAAAGTAGACCCACGGCAGCAGCTAAATTCTCAAGCCCGATCTAGCTGCCCGGCTTGGGAAAAACCCGAGGACTTCTATCTTCCTTGGCCGGGGGAAGGAATCAACTGCCCGGACCTTGCGGAATCGCCGAACCGTCGCAGCGCGGATCGCCGCCGGCGAAATTTACTGCGCGTTTGCTGTCGCGCATCACAGCGTCTCCCTGTCCCACCGTGTAGGAAAAGGGCTCCAGCAATTCAATCTCGTGTCCGCGCTTTGCCAGCTGCGCTCGCACAGCCGCCGGAATGGTCTCCTCCATCTGCACATCGCACTTGTCGAACGTGGCTTTGGTGAAGCGCGGCTCCTCGAGAGCAGCCTGGATGTTCATACCGTAATCGACCACGTTCGCAACGAACTGCGCATGGGCTTGCGCCTGGTTCCAACCGCCCATGATGCCGAAGCCGATATGCAAATCGCCCTTCTGCATGAAGGCCGGAATGATGGTATGCAGCGGCCGCTTGTGACCGGCAAGAGAGTTCGGGCGTCCCGGCGTTAGTTGGAAACCGGCCCCGCGATTCTGAAAAGAAAAGCCCAGGCCCGGTGTCACCATCCCCGTGCCGTAACCTGCATAATTGCTCTGAATCAAGGAGACGATGTTTCCGTCTTTATCGATGGTGGAGAGGTAAATCGTGGAGTTGCCGTGCGCGTTCAGCACCTGGGTCAACTCCGAAGGCGCAACCGCGCAGGCTGCCCGATCCATGTTTATCAGCTTGGCGCGCTTCCGTCCCAGTTCCTTTGAAATCATCTCCTTAACCGGTACGGGCACAAAGCGCGGATCGCCTACGTAGTGAAACATGTCGGCGTACGACAGTTTCTTCGCTTCGATCATGACGTGGAGCGCATTTGCAGAATTGTGGCCATACTTTGCCAGCGGAAACTGTTCCATGATGTTTAGCATGGACAGCGCCGCCACGCCTTGCCCGTTTGGCGGCAGTTCGTATACGGTCCAGCCGTGATAGCTTGTCGAAACCGGGTCCACCCACTCGGGCTGAAAATCCGCAAAGTCTTCCACCGTGTGTGTACCGCCCTGGCTGCGCAGGAATTTGACCATCGCTTCGGTCATCTTGCCTTTGTAGAAAGCATTCCGGCCGTGCGCGGCTACTTGCCGCAGCGACTTGCCAAGCGCCGGGTTCTTGAATACATCACCAAGCTGGGGAGCGACGCCGCCGGGGAGATAGGTCTGTGCATAGCCGGGCTGCTGCATCAGTTTTTTGCCCACCCAATAGCGCGCATTGCGTTCGGCGAGCGGAAAGCCCTGCTCGGCATAAGAAATCGCCGGCGCAAGCAGCTTATTGAAGGGGAGTCTGCCAAAGCGATGGCTCAGCGCATCCCAGCCGGCAACGCAGCCGGGAACATCGATGGTATGCACGCCGATCGGGTCGAGATGGTCGATATGATGCGCCTTAAGGTAATCAATCGTGAGGGCTTTCGGTGACCACCCGCTGGCGTTCAATCCATAGAGCTTTCCGGTCTTGGCTTCGTAGTACAGCGCGAACAGATCGCCGCCCATGCCGTTTACGTAGGGCTGTGTCACACCCATTACGGCGTTAGCGGCAATCGCCGCATCTACGGCATTGCCGCCCTCTTCCAGAATGCGCGCTCCCGCTTCCGAAGCCAGAAATTGCGGGGCCGCCGCAATTCCATATTTGGTGACCACCATCGAGCGGCCTTGTCCGGGCACCGAAGAGAATTGCCCGCATAATAAGCCCGCGGAGCTTGCAAAACCAGCAACTAAAATCGCAATTCGCACAGTTTTCCTTTCGAGTCGCTGAGCAACGCGGCAAAGGCGATTGGAACGATTGTCACACGGCCGGCGAGCACAAAAGCCAATTTCATAAAACCAAACCGGTTTACGAGGCCGAGGCAATCCTTGCGAAGGAGACTAGCAGCGTGTCGGCAGCCCATCAGCAGACGCCGGAACCGCTGCGGCTCCGCCTGCTCGACGACCCCGACGAGAGTACGGTCAAGCTACCGGCTTCGGCCTTGCGGAGGCTTGTCCGCATTCTTGCACCAGCCGGGCTTTGCCGGGGCGGATCTCGATAACGCGCATATACTCTCTTCGCCGCAGTCCGGGACGCAAGATAAAACTCCAGAAGACATCCGGGCCATCGGCGGGAGGGGAAAAGGGGTGTGCTGGCTGCAGCACTAAATCGGGAGTTCCAAGCTGCAAGCGGGCCTTCTGGAGCCCCCGCTGCAGCCCAACCGCGGATCAGGCGAATCGGTTCCCGGATTAACCGGCGCTTGTCTTTGAATGGACCGCTAGTGCGGGCAGGAAGCCATGAGGTATTTAGCAGCTCTGCGTGAACAGCTGGGACCTGCCGCGCATGAACCTTTATCTCCGCGTAAGACCGTAGCTCGAACGGACCTGGACTTAGTGGGTAATGACATCCAGCGCACTGCTGAAGAACGATGGGCTGGATAGGTTGACTGAGCAAACCTTGATGACGCTAGAAGCGGCACCGCGAGCAGCCTCCGCAACAGGAGCGATTTTCAGAACGGCTTTACTCGACATCGGCTAGCGAACATCCGAAAGCCTTCGTCTCGCTCTTTCTTACCGGCTTGCTTGCCGCTACTGCGGTGATTGCTGCCTCCAGGTCGTGAGTGAGGGCTCCACCCGGCCGGCTGCGGCCCAGCGAGATGTAAAGGTCGTCGATGCGCCCGTGATAGCGCAACTGACCGAGATTGTCGAACACCGCTGCCTCTGGCGCGATGCTGACCTGAGCTAGCCTCGCCAACTCGTGCTTAGGATCCATCAGAATGTTGCCAACCAAGTGGTACTCCGTCGCATAGCTCCTGATCGAGTCAGCGGTCGCGTTCCGGTCCGGATAAACCAGAGAGAAGGCAACCGGCCGATTTGCGAACTCTTGGGCAATGCGTTTCAGTTCTGGAGCGTAGCGGTTAGTTATGGGACAGTCCGTCCGGACGAACACGAAAACGTAAACTTTCGATCCAGGCTTGAATGGATCGACTCGCTTGCCCTTAATATCTTTAACAGTCGAGAGATGCCGGTCGGGGGTCGATTGGCGGGCCGTTAAACCGGGAGAAAGCGACAGAAGCAGAACCGCCGCCAGACGGGCAATAGAACGCATAAGCAGGAAACTAGAAGATGAAATTCAGCCCGCCGCGAATGGCCCGTGGCGACTGTACCGCCAGAAGCCTTGCATTGCTGACGCCACCGACGGGCAGGTAGCCTTGCGCCAGTAAGTTCTGCAAATTGCCGGTAAATTCCAAGTGTCCGGGCATTCCAAACAGAGAAGGCAAGGGCTGACTAAAGTAGATGTTCAGACCCGGAGACAATCGCGTATTCTGCGTGGTGAAAGTGTGCCGGGGAATAACCGATCCACTCTGCGCCCATCCATACCCGGCGCTTATCTGAGTGTCGACAATGGGAATGAATCCCTTTACGTTGACCGCAGCCACGTTCTTTGGCGACTGGCTCAACAGCAGGTTTTGAGGAGTTCCGGCGGACGCGGTGATCCCGTCCGCGGAAAAGCCCCCTATGCGTCCAAACGCCAGCGAGACATCCAGATCGTTGCCAAATTTCCGCCGCGACGACACCAGGTAACCGCTGCGGCGATAATTGCCGATGTTCAAGAACGAGGTGGTCGACAGGCTATCGGAAAGGAGATTGCGGCTGTCGAGCCCGCTGGTGTCTCCAGCTATATTAATCCGCCCGTCGATAGTGTCTTCGTAAAAAGCGCTCGCTCCCAAAACCACCGAACGGACGGTTCTCTTGATCCCAAGTTCGGCATTCTGGGTCCGCTCCAAACGCAGACGCCCATTGCGCAGGGAAATCTCCGGCACACGCCCTAGTCCGTTCATCGCAGTGGAGAGGTCGTCACTATCATCTCCCACCTGGCTTCGCTGATCGTGCCGGGAAAGAATGCCGGGGCGGCCGCCGTCGCTATAGGCGGCTATTACTTCACCGGCTTTACCGGCATTTACGGTCACTCTCCCAAACGGGCTTACCCGGCTGGTGTGCTGCAGATAGTCTATGGATTCGCCGGTCACACCATACTCCATGTGTACGCCGCCCAAAACGTCAAGAACGTTATAGGTGCTTAACGACATTGTCCGCAGCGGCACCAGGTTTCCGAGTCCCGCGCCGGAAATACTTCCGCTTGACAAGGTAGAATTCTGTTGGGCTCCCAGGCTTCCTATCTGGGTCATGGTGAACGTTACTTCCGGCGGGCTGACGAGGGTCATTCCGTCATCCTTTCGAGAGTAAGTTGCCAGCAGGGCCATTCTCGGCGCTCCCATCGTAGTGCTGCCACCAACGGCCCCGCTTACCCGGACCCAGTTGCTTCCGTAAATGTTGGTGGAGAGAACGAACCCGGTGCCCATATCGGCAAACGAAGAGTCCGAGTCGACCAGTCCGCCATCGCCCCCGGAGAGAAACAGCGCGGCACGGGTCTGCGAGAAAACAGCCGTAGAAGCGGTAGGATCATCCGTATACCGGTTGATGGGCCGGGTAGCTGGCGACGACCGCAGGACCCATTTCCAATCATCCGTCATGGTCGCCGACGGAACTGTATAACTTAACTCGATACTGCTGAGCATGGTGGCTAGATGGATCTTAAGAATGCTATCCAGACCGCCTTGCACCAGGATTTTGTTCTTGATTGCCGGCAGGAAACTAGGCACTGAGGCGCGAACGGAATAGACATCGTTCGGCAATGATAAAAAAGCGAAGTGGCCGCCGGGTCCACTTAGTGTCTTTGCGACAACCCGGTCGTACTTGTTGAGCAGTTGAATGGTGGCGCCAATCTGCGGGGTGCCGGAATCGTCGACAATAGAACCGAAAAGATTGCCCATGACAGGGAGAGCGGGGTCCGCGCCAGAGCACACGCGTCCCCCCGCAAGGAGCAGTGTGAATACCAAGACCGCTCCAAAGGATTTCCGCGCGAATTGTTTTCCCGGGAAACTCAACTTCGATGTGCCCTTCGCGGCGATCCGCGCCAGAGGCGGAGAAAGCCTATTTAAGATATTACCGTAAATTCCGCCGAAGGAGTTAGGCTCTGATTCTTGAGCTTGTCAGTCACCTTCAGTTTCAAGGTGTATTTCCCCGGAGAAAGACTCTTTAGCGGGAGCTTCTTCTGTACCGTGACCAAAAACGCGGAGGCGTTCTGGATGGAAGCGAGATCTTCGGTCTGGCTGAGAACCGTCTTGTTGCTGGAGTCCACGACGTCATAGGTAATGGTTCCCTCAGGTTTCTTGGTTTTCTCGTCCATTCCGAAGTTGTAGAACTCGGTGTAGATCCCCATGGTTTCGCCGCGCTTGAAATTTTCTCCTACGCGCGGGCGAACTTTTGAACTACGGATGACGAAGGGACCGCCGCCGAGGCTCTTGGTGGGAACGCGCTCCAGGACATCGGCCAAAATGACGCTGCTGGAGCCAAGCTGCTCTTCATCGTAGTGAGGAACGTTCAAAGCCATCTCGAAAGAATTCATGGTATTCCCAACGGTGTCTTTGGCAACGATATTAAGCCGGTAAGTTCCCGGCGCCAGCGGAACGGTCTTGGAGTAAATCTGCGAACCGCTCATGGCTTTCTCGAGCATTTCTGCTGGCACTTCAGAAGAAACGGTGTCTTCAAACCAATTCACCGGCCGGCGCGTAAGTGAGGTGATGCGTCCATAAAGATTGATAGTCGCTTTCGAGACTTTGTCTTTCGTGGCATAATTCAAATCGTTGTTCTTGAACAGCAGTGTCAGGTTGGTGAGCACCGTCGAATCCGTAACGCGGATGTAGTCGGCGCGCACCTGCATGGGCAGGGTGCTGTAGCGAATGTTAGAGCTGACCGCGGCCTCCAGATCTTTAAACTTAATCGCGGGCGCTTTTTGCAGTTTGGCGAACTGCTCCAGGCGCGTAAACTGATTCATGCTCTGGGGCAAGGGCTGGTTCCCCGTTCCCAGGTGGGTTCCGTCCGAGCGGTTGAAGCGCTGGGTCTTGTCCGACAGGCCCATCTGCTCCTGCATGGTCAAACCTGCGCCGGGGACATACAGCAGCGCGTCCTTCTCGGTCGGGTCCATCGACATGTGGTACTCACCAGTCATGGTGGTGTCGACAAACTCGATGATGATGTTTGTGCCGATTCCATCCAGGTAGCGATAGCGCCACTGCTCGAAAGGATAAGTAGAGGTCTGGCCGCCACCTTCCTCATAAGGCCGCTGATAGCTTCCACCGGAGGGATGGGACTCGATTTCGTCCGCCGGACCATACTTGATGTAAATCATGCCGCGGTCAGCCTTCCAACCCGGAATGCCCGAAGCGTAGTGGTCGTTCGCATACGCGATCCGGCGGTAATGCTCTTCCTTGTATTCGTTCTCTTCAGTATCCGGGGTGGGATCGCGGCGCTGCCAGAAGCTCTCCACAAACTGTTGCTTCTCTTCGTCGGTCTTAAAGCGTTTGAACGCGGTCTTTTCCTGGTCCGTAATGATGTACACCACGTCTTCGTTCATCCACTTTTTCCAGGGACCGGCAAGTTCTTTCTCGAGCGCCTTCTGCTTTCGCCTCAGCTCCTTTTTGGAAGGAGCCTTAGAAACCGTCTCGTCGCCGGATGACGAACTGGCTGAGCCATCTTTCTTCGATTGCGCGATTGCGCTCTGAGAAAGCAGCAGAATCGTGGAAATTCCAGCTACGGTCAGCCGGTTGGCGAGAGAATACATCATCAGGACAAACCACCTTTGTACTTAGGGAGGTACCCTTTTAGTCTATGTGCGTTCAGTTGCAAGGTCAACGGGGCTTGCCCGCGGCAAGCTGAGAAAGGGACGTCGATGCTGTGCCCGCCGTTGCAAATAGCGCGAAAATTGTTTCGCGGAGCGGATTCGAGCTGTCGCGCATTACGGGATTTAATAGATTTCGTTCAAAAAGGGGAAATCACCGATCGGGCGCTGGACTCGCTCCTTTTCTTTTCAGTAATATAGCTTCACTAGTGAGTTGGCCAGGAAAGTGCAAACCAGCGCTGTGGCTTAAATGGGGGTTGTATCTGATGTGTCGGCAGTTTAGAACCCGTGCTGCTTCCCTAACGCCCGGTAACCGGTAAATAAGTTGAGCGAATCGAGAACTCAGTTCGCGGGGACGCTGCTGCTGGTCATTACAGTAGCTGCGGCTATTGCTGCCATTTTGAGTCTGCAGCACCTGCGCTCTTACCCGCTTCACGATGACGGCGTTACCTGGATAGACCGGACTTTGCCGGGCGGCAAGACCGCGGTTTCAGCCGCTTACGTGGCGCCAGGGGGACCGGGCGGAAACGCGGGAATTCGCACGGGCGACCAGTTGGTGCGCATCGAATCATTCGAAATAAAGAGCGCTCTGGATGTTCCCAAGGCCTTGTGGCGGATCTCGCTGACCTTTCCAGCGCGCTACACCTTGCGGCGCAATGGCATCGAATTTCAGAAACAGAACGTGTTTGTACGGGCCGCGCCCCGCGACACTGCTCTCTATTACCAATACGTAGTGGGCTTCGCCTATCTGGCGATCGGCCTGTTTGTCTATTTTCGCCGTACCAGCGCCGCGAAGGCGCTCCATTTCTACGTTCTGTGCCTGTGTTCCGCCATTGCCTACACCTTCCATTATTCCGGCTTCTTAAATACTTTCGACACCCTGATGTATTGGGGGAATGTTTCCGCCCAGCTTTTCGCGCCGGCCATCTTTTTGCATTTTTGCCTTACTTTTCATGGGCCGGCGCGCTTTTTAAGCAACTGGCGAGCGCGGGCCCTGTTGTACGCTCCTTCCGCGCTGATTCTGCTCCTGTTCGTTCTTTCGGCTGGGGGCGTGTTCCGGGTTTCATCATCTTTACTAGAATTGCGATGGCTGCTTGACCGTATCGCCGTCGGTTTCCCTATCTTGTTCTATTTCGCCGGGGCGTGGACGTTGAGCCGGCAATTCCGCAAGACGGAAGATCCAATCGTCCGGAGGCAACTCAAGTACCTGCGGAATGGCGCGCTGGTCGGCATCACTCCGTTCGCCTTGTTTTACGCTCTTCCATACGCGCTGGGCGTCGTCCCGTCGCACTTCATGAGCCTGAGCATTCTCTCCACGGGCTTGCTCCCGCTGGCCTGGGCCTACGCGATCACCCGTTACCGCCTGATGGATGTCGACATCATTTTCCAGCAGGGCTACGTTTATACGCTGGCCACACTGGCGGTAATCGGCGCCTTCTACGGGTTCATGTTCCTGATTTTCAATACGCAGAACATTCCGCCCCCGGCCTTTATTGTCCTGATCTCCTTCGCCACCTTCATCTTCCAACCCATCCGGCGCTGGATGCAGGAACAGTTAGACCGGTGGATCTTCTATCGCGACCGGTACGACGCGCGGCTCACCCTGATTGCTTTTGCACGGGAATTGAGCTCCGAAACCGTTCAGGACGTGATGCTGGCCAAAGTGTCCGAACGGCTGAAGCGCACCCTCTCCATTCAGCGGGTCGGCTTTTTTCTGCGGGATGACGACACCGAGGGCTTCCGGCTGGAATCTCTCAGCGCCAGGTCGGGGCGCTTCGGTACGCTCCCGGTGCAGGAACCTCAATTCCTCGATCTGTCCTTCCTTCCGAAATCCGCCGAGAAACCCTATCTGTTTTTCGAACGGCCCAAGCATCTTCATGACATCGTGTCCGAGGCCTGGCCATACACCGTCCGCGAGACGATTGCCAGTCTGGACTTTACATATTATGTAGCCTGCAAGTCGCGGGGCAAGACGGTCGCCTTTTTCGGGGTCAGCCGGACTACCGAAGGCGACTTTCTATCCAGCGACGACATAGAACTGCTGGTAACTTTGTCGAACTATGTAGCCATCGCAATCGAAAATTCGCGTCTTTACAGTTCACTGCAGCGCAAGGCGGACGAGTACGAGCGCCTGAAAGAATTCAGCGAAAACATTGTCGAGTCAATTAATGTCGGAGTGTTGGCGGTTGGGCTAGACGATCGCGTGGAGAGCTGGAACTCCCAGATTGAAGCGTTGACCGGCACTTCGCGGCTGCAAGCGATCGGCAAGCCGCTACGCGATCTCTTCCCACCGGAACTGATTGAGAAATTCGACCAAGCGCGTGCCCACGAGGGCGTCCACAATATATACAAGTTTCCGCTGCATCCGAGAAATGGAGCCGGAACCGCGGCGCTGAGAGTGGCCGAGCCTGCCGGGGCGGGCCTTTCGCTTGCGCCATCGGTGCCATCCAGGCGCGAATCGATTGTCAATCTGGCGATCGCTCCGCTGGTTTCAAAAGCGGGGCACCAGGTGGGCCGCCTGGTAATTATCGATAACATTACCGATCGCGACGATCTGGAACGCCGCTTGATGCAAGCCGACAAGCTGAGTTCCATAGGACTGCTGGCGGCCGGTGTCGCGCATGAGGTGAATACGCCTCTGGCCGTTATCTCCACCTATGCGCAAATGCTTACGAAGCAGGTTTCCATCGAAGATCCAAAGTCGAAGATGCTGGAAAAGATCGCTAAGCAGACCTTCCGGGCCAGTGAAATTGTCAATTCGCTGCTGAACTTTTCGCGCACTTCTCCCACGGAGTTTGTGGATGTCGATCTGAACCGGGTTATCCGCGAGACCGCCAATCTCGTCGAGCACCAGTTCGAAAGGATCGGCGTCGAAACCCGTTTAAGCCTGGGAGAAAGCCTGCCGGCCATCCGTGGTAATGCGGGGAAGCTGCAGCAGGTCTTTCTGAATCTGTTCATCAATGCGCGCGATGCCATGCCCGCGGGCGGCAGCCTGGAAGTGAAAACCTGGACCGACTCGGACTATGTTCTGGTGGAAATTTCGGACAAAGGGCAGGGCATTCCCCAGGAGTATCTCAACCGGATTTACGACCCCTTCTTTACCACCAAAGGACCCAAAAAAGGTACTGGGTTGGGGCTTTCCATCACTTACGGCATTGTGCAGGAGCACAACGGATCCATTGAAGTAGACAGCACACCCGGCCAGGGAACGCGCTTCCGTCTGGAATTCTCGAGTTCTTCCCGCATGAACCAGAGTGGGCGCAAGCCGGAATCCCACCCCCACGTGCTTTCCGCTTAGACCTGTTTCGATCAACACGAACCGACCTCAGGATGCATTACGCTAATGGCAGCGGGCAAGGCGACGGCTGAAGAGCTCCTCTATTCAGCGGACTGCGGCACGAGCGAAGGAAACTAGATGACCATCGACCAATGGATCACAGCCGGCATTCCGCTAGCCGCCGTGCTGCTGGGCACTCTGCGCAACGAGTTTGCCATCGGCGGCGTAAACCGTAATATCGACAGCGTGGAAACTCACCTGTCGCAGCGGATCACCGATTTAGACACCAAACTCACCAGCCGTATCGATTCGCTGGAGAAGGTCATGGACGCGCGATTTGAAGCCGCGCGCCAGGGTTTGCTGCGCGTCGAGCAAGTTATAGACGCGCGGATTAGGCATCTTGAAGAAGATTGAAAGCGGGAATATGCAGTGAGCACACTGCCGCTGATCGAATAAGCCCACCGATTTGGCAAAATGGCCGTTCATGCGAGCGGCCGTTCTCGAAACAAAGGGCCAGATTTCCGGGCGTCCTCTCCGGGTCAAGGAAGTTGCCGATCCCGGCGGCGTTTGCAGAACGGATCTCCATATCGTCTAGGGCGAGCTGCCGGAGCAGCTTCCGAACCTTATCCCAGGCCACCAGATTGTGGGAACGGTCGACGGCGGGGAAACGGACAAATTGCGGCGCGGGACGCCCCTATTCCAAACGCGGACTGGAAAATCTCTGCGATCATCCGGATTTCACGGGCTACACGGTTCCGGGCGGCTATGCCGATTACACGCTGGCGGGCGCCGATTTTGTTTACCCATTACCTCTGTTGTGCGCCCGAATCAGCGGTTTTCGCAGTATTCGCGTGGCAGAGATTCAACGCGGAGACCGTGCCGATTTTTCCCAGCGGCGACGTGGTGGTCCAAACCCTGGAGAGCCTGCGGGAAGTTGGCCATTCATTTGGACTGCATTCCCGAGTTCGCGATTTCCTGCTGGTTGCGAGCTCGACTCGCCTGAAGCCGAAGGTCACTCCGTTCCGCCTGAACCAGGTGAACGACGCGCTGCTGGCAGTAAAGGAAGACCCGATCGACGGCGCAGCAATGGTGATTCCTCGAGGCGATAGAATATCCGCGATCCGGCGCGAACCAGCTGTGTCTTTAACTTGTCTGCTACAACGACAGAAGTGGCCTTTACATCTCGAGACCTGCCGGCAGACCGTGTGAGTCCGCCCGCGCGACGCCGTATTCTCGTCATCGACGACGAAGCCGACATCCGCGAAAGCCTGGAACTGCTTCTTACCGGTGAAAACTATCTGGTGGAGCTGGCGGAAAACGCTACGTCCGGATTGCAGAAGTTCGAAGCCGGTAACTACGATTTGGTTCTGCTCGATTTGATGATGCCGGACCGCTCCGGTTTAGAAGTTCTGGCCGACATCCGGCAGCGTGACCGCGACACCCCCATCTTTCTGCTGACCGCGTATGGCTCCATCGAGGTGGCTGTTCGTGCCTTGAAGTCGGGCGCAAACGACTACTTTGCAAAGCCATGGGACAACGAGAAACTGCTGATCGAAATTGACCGGATGATTTCGAAGGGTAATCTCGAACGCGAAAACACCCAGCTCAAGCGGGCCCTGAAACAGCGCTATGCCTTCCCAAATATCGTTGGCAAGAGCGAGCGCATGCTGCGTTTGCTCGATCAGGTGGCTCAGGTTGCACCCAGCCGCGCCACGATATTGATTACCGGAGACACGGGCACGGGCAAAGAACTGATCGCCAAAGCCGTACACGCGCATTCGACCCGCTCGGACCAAATCTTTGTGCCGGTCAACAGCGGATCTCTGCCGACTGAGCTGTTGGAATCGCTGCTCTTCGGACACGTAAAAGGTGCGTTCACCAGCGCGAGTTCGAATCACAAGGGCTACTTCGAAACTGCGAACCGCGGAACCATCTTTTTCGACGAAATCGGGACTATTGGACCCGAAATTCAGATAAAGCTGTTGCGGGTTTTGCAGGATCGTGAGTTCATGCCGCTCGGCTCCAACGACACCATCCGCGTGGACGTGCGCATCATTGCCGCGACTAATGCTGATTTGCGGAAGCTGGTAGAGGAAGGCAAGTTCCGCGAAGATCTTTACTACCGGTTGAATGTCATCAATTTGACTCTTCCGCCGCTGCGCGATCGTAAAGAGGACATCCCCCTCTTGCTGGATCACTTTTTTACTCGCTTCTGCCGGGAGAACGATAAGTTTCTTGATTCCGCGGGCCGCTCTCAGTTGCGATTCGAGCCCGAAGCCATGCAGATTTTGATGGAACACTCGTGGCCTGGGAATGTACGCGAGCTGGAGAATGCCGTGGAACGATCGGTAGTGCTGACCACGACGCCTGCCGTTCCGGCGCATGTCTTGCCGGATCAGTTGCAGCAGGCAGCAGGGATGAAGATCTCCCGCGACAGCAGTGGCGAAATTTCTCCCAACGCTTCTCTCTTCGAAGTGATTGCCGATTTCGAGCGGCGCAAAATCCTGGAGTCGCTGAAACTGGCGAACTACAGCCAAACCGAAGCCGCGGAAGCGCTGCGCATCCCGCTATCGACTCTGAACCAGAAAATTAAGCGTTTGAACATCGACCCGAAACGACGCGACTGAAGGGCGTCAACAAAGGGTTCCGCGAAAGCTGCGTAACAGCTGAATCCAGTGCGGTAAGCTCACAAACTAGGAACCATGAGAATTTGTTTAGTGTTGTTCAGCGCCTGCACGCTGTTGGTTGGTGTTGCAACCTGCCTGCCCGGGCAACAAGCCTCTCCGTCTGGCGTCCCTGCCGCGCCGGCTGACGCCGCGAAGCAGCAATCGCAAGTCGAAAAGATGAAAAAAACCCTGGAGGATTGGGCGAATCTGAGCCGTTATCGCGACGAAAACGCCCAGCTGCCGACTGCGCCTGCGGAAGGCAATCGAGTGGTTTTTATGGGGGATTCTATTACCGACGCCTGGGGCCGGTCTCGTGGTAAGGGCACTTTCTTTCCGGGCAAAAGCTACGTTAACCGCGGCATTAGCGGACAAACCACTCCACAAATGCTGATTCGATTCCGGCCCGACGTGATTGCCCTGAATCCGAAAGTAGTAGTGATCTTGGGTGGGACCAACGATCTAGCTGGGAACACTGGTCCGGAGACACTGGAGGAGATAGAAGGTAATTTGGCCTCTATGGCGCAGCTTGCGACGGCCAATAACATCAAGGTGGTGCTCTCCTCTGTGATGCCGGTCTGCGATTCCATCCGGCCCCAAACCGAACGCCGGCCACCTGCCAAGATCATCAGTCTGAATGCCTGGATTAAGGGATACACCACCCTGAACCACCATGGCTACCTCGACTACTATTCGGCCATGGTCGGCGAAAACGGTATGTTGAAGAAAGAGCTGACCGTCGACTGCCTGCATCCGAACGATGCAGGATACGCCCTGATTCAGCCGTTAGCGCAGCGGGCCATCGATACCGCTCTTGCGGCAAACCAGCCTTAGACTTACTGGCGCAAGCCTCCCGAGAGGATCAGCGTTTGTCCGCTTATCCAGCCTGCGTTGTCAGACGCATAGAAAGCAGCGACCCGCGCAATGTCTTCGGGCTGCGCAATTCGGCCCAGAGGAGTTTGCGCCTCCGCATTATTCCGGAAATCGCCCTCTGCAATTCCGGCAACATTCGTGCCTTCTGTCTCTACCAGTCCCGGATTCAAGGAGTTTACCCGGATTCCTTTAGGGCCTAGTTCGCGGGACAACGAAATGGTAATCGCGTCTACTGCGGCTTTGGTTGCGCAGTAAACCGATGCCATAGAAATCGGCATAGGCCCAGCGATCGAGCTGATGTTGATGATAGAACCGCCCTTGCCATCCATCAATTTGACTGCTTCCTGGGTGGTCAACAGCAACCCCAGAACATTCAAGTCGAACTGCTTGTGAAAATGCTCCGGGCTTATCGCTTCCAGCGGAGCGAATTCGTAGACTCCGGCATTGTTGACCAGTATGTCCAGTTTTCCGTAAGCTTGCTTGGTTTCTGCCACCAGCTTTTTGATTTCTTCCGGCTTCGAGACATTGGCCTGCACTGCGACGGCCTTTCCGCCGGCCTCTGTGATGCGCTTCACAACGGCATCCGCGCCTGATTTGCTGCTTGCATAGTTCACCACTACGGATGCGCCTTCCTTGGCAAGATGCTCCGCGATAGACGCGCCAATACCTTTCGATGCGCCCGTCACTAGGGCTACTTTCCCTGACAACATACCCATTCCAGCATTCTCCTTTGTAAAAGTTCGATGAACATCTAATCGATATCCGTCTAAGTGATGTTGCCGCTGGCAGGGATGATTCAGCGGGCGCGTTCGATCGCTTTCAGAGCCCCAACATAGGCCCGCCAGCGCTGGCTCTGGAAACGGATGTCCAGGAACTTTCCGTTGCGTGAGGTTTCAATCAGGCCGCACAATTCAAGCTCTTTTAAGTGGTGCGAGAGCGTCGCGGCGGTGATGGGAATCTGTTCGCGCAATGCCGAACAAGCGAGAGCGGAACTGGCGGCAATTTTCCTGATGATTTCGAATCGCGTGGGATCGGCCAGTATCCGGGATATGGCTTGAACTTCCTTGCTCTCCAGCAAGGCTTCGTTTGTTTTACGATTGGGCAAAACAAAGTCTCCTGCCTACCCGGCAACCGCCATCATAGGTGGAACTCCTGCCCGATTTCGTGAAATAAAATGCGATCGCTCTCCGCGCCCGCCGCTGCTAATAAACGTTCAATTGGTTCGTAGCGAGTCTCGCGGCCGAGCTTAAAGGTTTGGTGATGCACCGCCAGAATGCGGCTTGCTCCGGCATCGTTGGCCATAGCCCATGCTTGTTCCGGCGTGCAGTGCACGCGCACCCACGGATCGTACGCGCCAATAGGCATAATGGCGAGATCGATCGGCGAACTCGATTTCAGTTGCCGGAAACTATGCGTGTAGGCCGTATCGCCTCCAAAGATAAAACGGCGGCCGCTGATCTCTACGAGATATCCGTTATAGCCGCGGAAGATATCGCTGCGCATCCGGGCGCCCCAGTGTTGCACCTCGAAAGCGCGCACCAGCGCCGGGCCAATCTGCACCGATTCGTTCCAACGCAGTTCCGTCACTTGTTCGAAACGCCGCCTTCGCAGCAAACTCGAAGTCTGGTCCGCCGTGACGATGCTGGTTCGCCGGTTTTCCAGTTCCCGTAGGCTGGGCAGATCGAAGTGATCCATGTGCGCGTGAGACAGCAGAATTAGATCGATATGGGGAAGTTCCACCAAGGGCGTCGCCACCTCTACCAGTCGTTTGATGCCGAGCGTGAATGGGCCCAGGCCAAGGCCCGCGCGTAAGCTGAAGACGGGATCAGTGATGACGGTGAAGCCATCGATCTTCAGCAGAACAGTGCTGTGTCCTAACCAGGCGGCGTGCAATCCCTCGTCCGGCCAGGCGCGTGGATCTGGATGGAAGGGCGCCGGCTCGCTTTCTCTGCGGTATTCGCGCGAGATCTCACGAATGAACCCCGGGGCAGCCTGCCGCAAGAAACGTGCAGTCTCCGGCGCGCGTGAAATCCTTCCCGCCACGGTTCCGCGCGGCTGCCGGGGCGGTGGCCTATCGCCTTGAACCATGCGCCTCAACACGGGAGCAGCGCAACCGGCACGGCTGCGCGCCGCCGATCAGGAAAGGAATGCGCACTACCGGTCGGCAATTTGGCCGATCCGTCACCGTAACATGTGAACGAAACATCATCACTCTCCGGCACCTGCGGCTGGCGGCAAGCCGCGCCATTCCACTCACCCGAATCGTGAGCTGCCGGCCGGCTGGCGTACCGGCCAGTGGCCATGACTCTCTGCGCATTACATGCGTTGAAGCCAGAGACCAGGGAAAAGCGCATCTCACACAATACTCTCAAATGAAAAATCCCGCGGCTGCCCTCCGGCGAAGCGAAAGTCGGCTTACGCCTGGAATTTTGCGCTCAGCAGTCCTTTCCCGTGCTTCCCTTCAGTTGCGGCGGTTAAAGTAAATCGTGCGACTTCGAATTATTGCGCTGTGGTTGAGTCTTCGAAGCAGTTACTGGTTTGTACCGACCCTGATGGCGATAGCGTCCGTTTTCCTGGCTTACTCTCTTGTAGCGGTCGATAACGTGATACCGCCTGATGTGGCCCGCGAATTAAATTGGCTGTATAGCGGCGGACCGCAGGGCGCCAGGAGCGTGCTCTCCACTATCGCCGGTTCAGTTATCACCGTCGCAGGGACAACTTTTTCCATCACGATTGCTGCTCTTACCCTGGCCTCTTCGCAATTCGGACCGAGGCTGCTCCGGACCTTCCGGCGAGATGCTGGTAATCAGATTGTCCTCGGAACATTCATCTCCACCTTTCTCTATTGTTTGCTGGTTTTGAGAAAGGTGAGGGGAACCGACCAGAGCCAGTTCGTGCCCGACCTGGCGGTCACGGTAGGGGTCGTTCTCGCCATATTCAGCCTTGCCGTCCTGATTTACTTCATCCACCACACCGCGGCTTCCATTCAAGTCTCGAATCTCATGGATTCCGTGGAGCGGGAATTGAACTCGACCATTGAAGACACTTTTCCCGCTCGAGACAAATTCGACAAGCTGGAAAGAGAATTTGGCGGCAGCGCGGAGGTGCATCCTCCCAGCAACGATTTCGCCGAGGTAAAGACCCGGAAAGGCGGCTATCTGATCCGCGTCGACTACGCTGCTCTGGTTCGCTACGCCTCCAAAAAAGACTGCCGCTTGTTCATCCACCTCCGCCCGGGCAGTTTCAGTCTTCCGGACCTGCCTCTAGCTACCGTCACGCCGGCTGACTGCGCCGACGAAGTAGACGAAGAAGCCTCCCTGCACGATGCGTTCTATTTCGGCAAGGAGAGAACCCCCGAACAAGATCCCGAACACGCCATCTTACAGCTGACAGAGATCGCTGTCCGGGCCTTGTCGCCGGGGACCAACGATCCTTTTACGGCTATCGCCGGGCTGGATAAGTTGACGGCGAGCATCGACTTCATGGCGCAGCGACGCATGGCGTCCACCCTGCTTTACGACGATAAGAACACCTTGCGGGTCGTGGCCACTCCCTTCAAGTACGAAGATCTGGTAGTTGCCGCTTTTCAATATATCCGGAAAGCCGCGGCCAACAATCGCGAAGTGCTGTCGCACCTCTCCCATCGGCTGCAGATGCTGTTAGAGCGGGTCGACGATCGAGATCTGCGTTCTGCTCTCGAAAATCAATGTAACCTCACCAATGACGATGTTCGGAAATGCGAGCCCTAGCGTCTGCTGCGAAAATCGCTGGCGCTAAAGTCACTGCTGCTAAAGACAAGGGCTCACATGGTGCAGATAGCCTGATCCGGCGAAGGTGAAGCTTATCTCAAAGCACCCGGAGCGCCGCGGATTGTAGACCAGCGCCGGACGGAAGCACGCCAGGCAGCGAGCGCCCGCGCGCCGAACACTGTTATAGACAACCCCGTTCGATTGCTGCCCGAGCAGGTGCTTTGCAAGTTGCTGCGAAGCTGCGTAGCATTGGGGCACGGGCTCGGGTTGAAGATACTCCGGAAAATCCTCCGCCGGCTCCAGTAAGTGGAATGCCGCCCGGAAATCCGCCTGCCAATCATCAAACGTAGAGGTCTCCTGGTCCGGCTGCTCCCCAGGCAGCTCCGGGACGATGATATCGGCTAATCTCCTCGCCTTGTGATAGGTCACTTCGGCTAGCGACGTTTCCACTACTTCAGCCGCATACCACGCGCCGCGAGTGTCATCGTTGAAACGCGAGCCCATTTCGTTTGTATGCGTAAACGCGGCATTTACGATGTGGGCGTTAGGAATGCCGTAAACCAGCTCAAAGGTGCTAATTCCGATAAGTCCCTGCTGTTCGCCCTGAATGCGGTCGTTGGTCGCCCCATCCAGAAGAATGACGTCCTCGAGCATGGCGTCGCTGTCGGCAATGCCGGCCAGAACGGTATCTCTTTCGCTGAATCGGGACGGAATCAGCCGGTGCCAGTCCGCTAAAGTGAACACAGCGAGGGGAGGGGTCAATGTCCGCCGCGCCAGGTATCGAGAAGGCGGCGCACCTGTAACATCCCCGGCTGCCCGTGCCGGAGCATGTAATCGAGGGGCGCCTGGCCGCCAAACATGGAACCGCGATTCGCGAGGCCGATCCACCGGTCCGCCCATCGCTTACTGAAGTAAATATGTAGAGCCTTGTAGATGCCGATGACCAGCGAGATTCTCATCAGCGTGTCCTGGTCCAGCTTCCTGCTGCGTCCCTCTGTTTTCCACGCGTGGAAGGTAGAGGATGCTATCCCGCCGATTAATCCGCGCGCTTGCATCTCAGTAAGCCCCCACTTCCCGCTGATGTTTACGAATGCTTTCATGGCGCTCGAGCTGAGGCGCTCGCGTTCGGCAGGATTCGACAGATTGGGCGCTTGGTCGAATGGATATCCGGCCACGATTGCATTACCCGGCAAGGCGGTACTCGGTAAGGCTGACACAGTAAATCTCGATTCCGATATCTAGTATCCTCGATTTCGAGAACTTGCACAAGTGGCGGCGTTTGATTTGCCAAGCGGCGTTTGATTCTTCGACCTGGCAATACTGATCCGCAGCACTCTGGAAGCGGCGCACCGCCTCAAGCCTTTCAAGGAAAACGAAGCCGCCAAATTTCGTTCAACTATTCGTTGTATTCACCTCAGATTTTCGATAGTATGGCGTCACCACAAAGACGGATCGTGGGGAGGAGCAAGCTATGCACCCGTTCAGGTTGTCGACCGCGCTGGCAGCGATGACGTTATTCGCGAGTTTCGGTTTTCAAGCGTCTGCCCAGGTAAGTACAGCAGCAGTCACGGGAACAGTTCTCGATCCGTCGGGCGCTCCAGTAGCCGGTGTAAAGGTTTCAATTGTGGAGACCAGTACTAATTTTGTTGCGCGCTCCGAAACCAATAGCGATGGCATCTATCGGGCCGCTTCCCTTCAGCCTGGAACTTACAATGTCTCGTTTGAGGCGCCAGGTTTCAAGACAATTGTGCAGAGCGGCTTGCGACTGAAGGTGGGCGATGTGATGCCGGTGAATGCCGCTCTCGAAATCGGCCAGCTTAGCGAGAAGGTAGAGGTTTCGGCCCACGGAGCGCTGCTTGAAACCGAGACTTCGTCTGTGAACACTGTAACCGAGGGCGAGACGCTGTACAAGATGCCGCTCTATCAGCGCTATGTCTTAAACACGCTGAATCTGAGCCCTGGCGTGACAATGAACGGCTATGCCTATGGCGGATCTCTTGGAGGCTTCAATGTTGCCGGTCAACGATCAACCGGAACGACAGTTTTCGAGGACGGAGTGTTCGGCAACGATCCGCAGAGCAGCACCGGAACCGATATTAAGCCGGTCGAGAACTCAGTGGAAGAAGTGCAGGTGGTGACCGGAACGCTTCCCGCTGAGTATGGACACACCACGGGCGGCGTCGTGACGGTAGCAAAGCGAAGTGGAACAAACGATTTTCACGGGACAGCTTCGGATTTAGGGCGTACGCGAAGAATGACCCACCGGCAGTTCTTCAATCTCTATCGCACGTCGGATCCGCAACCCGGAGCGCCGAATGGCGTGCCTGGCTGGTTTATGCAACTCGACGCGAGCCTGAGTGGACCGATATCAATTCCTAAGCTTTACAACGGAAAGAATAAGAGCTTTTTCTTCTTCGGATACCAGAAGCTGATCGAAAAGAAGTCAACCGCTTATACAAGCCAGACGCCTACGCCGGCAGAATTGACTGGCGATTTCACCTTCGGCGGAATCGGTCAGCAGTTGTACGATCCTTCCACTACACGGCGGCTTCCGAATGGGAACTGGACGCGCGATCCCATTCCAGGGAATCGCATTCAGCCCACTCAGTTCGATCCCGTTTATGCGAAGCTGCTTTCGTTCAATCCCTGGCTGCCGCCGAATACTCCAGGCTCATTTGCCACTACCGGTCCGGTAAGTAACTACACATGGGCTTCAAGATCAAGAACGTTTTTTAGCGATTACTCCGGACGCGTTGACCACCAGTTCAATTCTGATTTGAAGGCCTATGGCAGCTACACCTATAACTTTCAAAGCGGACTGGGGCGGCCCACCAGCATCGCGGTCCCTGCTTTCGACGGCGCAAACGGGATTGTTACTCCTTTCACCCAGCAAAATGCTTCGGCAGGCTTTACAAAGTTGTTCGGCCCAAGCGCCTTGAACGATCTTCGCGTGGGCTATTACCGGCTCCGCAACGATACGATGGTGCCTTCTTTCGGCCAGGATTGGACGGGCATTCTGGGAATCCCAAATGCGAGTCCGCTGCTGTTTCCATCGTTCAGCGGAACGGCGGCTAGCGGGAATTCCACTGCTCCGGGCCTCGAAACGGCCTATGGCTTGACCGTGCCCGGACCATCGACACGGATACGGGAGAGCATGACGTTTCGAGATGACGTAAGCAAGGTAATCTCCACGCACGCTTTCAAGATGGGTTACGAATTCCTGTATTTCCGCGCCAATTACTTTCAGCTGGGGCAGCCGAGCGGTGTCTTTCAGTTCGACAATATGACAGCCGGATTGCAGCCGAACGGGCAGCCGATTCCAAACACCGGCAATTTACTTGCTGGGTTGCAATTGGGCTATGTTCGCCAGGCGAATTTTTCAACCTATACAACTACATGGCTGCCGCGCGATGTCATTCATAGCCTGTATTTCCAAGATGACTGGAAAGTGAGACGTGATCTAACTCTGAATCTGGGCCTGCGGTGGTCGACAGAAAGCCCTTTTCACACTGCGCACGGGCTGGTAAGCAACTTCGATCCTACGGCGGTGGACACGGTGACCGGTAGGCTGGGAGGCATTGTCCATCCGGACGGCGGGTTGAGCGCTCGTTATCTGAAAAATTTTCAGCCCCGTTTCGGTCTGGCCTGGCATCCGAGAGAGAAGCTGGTCTTTCGCGGCGGGTTCGGCATCAACACCGTGGATATCCGCTTTCCGAATGCATTACAGCAATTCGACGAATACCAGGCGCAGGTGGCGCAGCAGCAAGTTCCTGGCAATCCTGCGCCGCTCTACCGGATCAGCCAAGGTCCTGGCGTCGTCAACTATCCGGTTCTCCCGGATGCCAGTTCACCCTTTGTCGGCACTAACTTCAGCTCCAGGAACGTTTACTGGACGGATGGGAATTTGCATCCGGGATACGTCATGAATTGGAATGTAAGCCTTCAATACCAACTTGGGACCAACAACTTACTTAAGTTCACTTATCAGGGTTCAGCGGGCGTGGATCTGGTGGAGAGCTGGAACAATAATCTGTTTCCGACTAGCCTGGGTGCCGGTAATCCGGCTCTGCGCACTGCTGTCTTTGCCGCTCCGCAGAACTTCCTGCCCTATCCGCACTTCGGGGCGATTAACTACATGTCGAACACGGGCCACTCCACTTATCATTCGGGAACCGTGCAATTTCAGAAACGCTACTCGCAAGGCGTGGTTTTGAATTCTTTTTATACCTTCTCGAAGGCCATCAACGATTGCGATAACGACTATGGAGTCTGTACCGGAGTGGCTCCGGTCGAAAATCGGAATCTGGCAAAGGCGCGAGCCAGCTACGACAGGACGCACGTGTTTGTGACAAGCGCCACCTACGAGTTGCCGCTGGGCAATGGGCGGCGGTTTCTGAACAACAATAAATACTTGAACTTTCTGGTTGGCGGATACGACTTGGCATGGATTCAGAGCTTCGAATCCGGGAATCCTTTCAGCTTCACATTCGTCAACAGTCCGAGTAACTACTTTCCCACCGCTGCCGGAAACCGGGTGCCGGATCTGGCTTGCAATGGAATTTCGATGCCGCAGTTCGGTTTAGGGGATGCTATCGGTGGAAACCGCTTCAACCAGGCGCTGGAGAATCCGGTCTTGCCGGTTAGCTGCTTCGCGGCTCCAGCAGCGTTCACTCCGGGTAATGCGGGCCGTAACATCGTAACCGGTCCTGGGCTTATGTATTCTCAGATTTCTGCAAAGAAGAACTTCCCAATTACAGAGAGGGTAAATCTTCAGTTCAGATTTGACTTTCAGAATCCGTTTCACAACTATGGCTTCAATGCACCTAGCAGCCAGTTGGACGTGCGGAATCCCCAGTTATTCGGGAAGATCACCGGAGACCAGACAACCGCTTCGTTCGTCGGCCAGCCGTTGATGAACATCATGCTGCGGCTCAGCTTTTAGAAGCCAGCACGGCCTGCAGCATCGCGCGTGCGTATCCGACCTGAAAAGCGAACCCGGCGTAACCACCGCCGCCTGGATAAAATGGCTTAAATCCAGGCCGCTCACGATCGTAGTCCAGGGCTCGCGGATGCTCGGGATAGAGCAGCAGCTGGTATTTGTTATTCACCAACTCTCGCATTACCGCAAACATGTTATTCATGCCGTTGTCGGGGAACACCTCCGAGTAATGCTCATAAGGCTTCTCCACCACAACGTTACGGTAATGGACATGATTGATGCGATCGCGAGAAGCAAAGTAGCGGCACGTCTCGACAGGGTCGGCGCCCATTTCGCGAGTAACCCCACAATCGAAAGTGATGCCGTTCGATTTGCTGGGTACGATTTCGATCAGTTTTTTCCAGCCTTCCACGGTGCCCATAATCTGTTGCGAGCCGCGGCTTAACGGTGCTGGCGGATCGTTGGGATGCAGAGCCAGCCGGACGTTCGCTTCTTCAGCAACGGAGACAACAGCTTTCAGGAAGTAGGTAATGTTCTGCCACATCTCATCGAGAGTGTGCGCGCCTTCTTCCGGCATCGGCGGCAGATCTTTGATCCGGCCATAGTCGAACGAGGTGATGCCCGCTCCGCCTCGGCCAGTGGTTTCGTAGTAGCCTTCCACAGCGCGATGCGCGTAGAAATTGTATTCCACTACCGGTAGTCCCACTTTCCCAGCCGCTTGAATGGACTGGCGAACTTGATCGATTTCCTGATCGCGGCCGGGCCTGCCGTAAAGGGTATTCGTGAATCCGCCGATCATGAGATTCCCCAACTCGAGACCGCCCGATTTGAGCTTATCCATGAGAGCCTGGAGTTGATCTTCCTGCCAAGGAATGCGCGGCCCTCCCGTAAGGACGTGAGTAACCCCAAGCTGCCGGATTCGGCGCATGCCAGCTTCGTCAAGCCTACCGGCAGTTAAGCCACCCGTGCCCGCTTCGAGACAGATTTTTGGGAGATCATGATCGTCGAAAGGGATGGGTTCGTCCGCCCGAAGGCGATCCGAGTTCAGGCCGGTAGAGAGAGCGGCGGCGCCCAGAGAGGCTACGATTCTCCGGCGCGAGGGGCGATGGTCCATAGTGATTTCCTCCTCAGCGATTCGGCCGGCTTCATCTCAGTAGAACCGGCAAAAGGTGAACGGGCAATATATCATCTCGTTCCCCAATAAGTCGATTATTAGGCTTTTTTTGTCGCAGCAAAGTGATAATGTCCTACTGGTGCCAAATAGAAATGTCCTAATGACAGAGGCACGCTGGGGAGTTGGAAACGGACCAACTCCTGATGACACAGAAGGAGCGCGATCGGCTGGTTGCGCTGAAGAAAGCCAAGAAGGGACTGATCACGCAGAAGGAGGCAGCGAGCGAGATCGGAGTAAGCGAGCGGCAAGTGCGGCGTATGCTGCAGGGCTTGCAAGAGCGCGGCGACAAGTCGGTCGTGCACGCGGGGCGAGGACGGCGCTCCAACCGCAAGCTAGCCGGCGAGCTAGAGAAGAAGGCCATCCAGATTCTGAGTCAGGACGTGTACCGAGGCTTCGGTCCGGCGTTGGCGTGCGAGTATCTGGAGCAGAAGCACGACATCGCGGTGAGCCGCGAGACAGTGCGTGGCTGGATGATGGCCAGCGGGCTGTGGCGGGCGAAGCGGAAGCGCGTAGAGAGGGTGCACACTTGGCGGGCGCGCCGCAGCCGTTTGGGGGAACTGGTGCAGTGGGATACCAGCGAACACGATTGGCTGGAGGGCCGTGGCCCGAAGCTGTACTTGATCGGCATGATCGACGATGCGACCAGCCGCTTGCTGGCGCACTTTGTAACCCACGACTCGACCGAAGAGAACATGCGGTTACTGGAGAGCTATCTGAACCAGAACGGAAGGCCGCTGAGCTTCTATACCGACAAGGCCACTTTGTTCGCCAACCTGCCGAAAACCAGGCGCGGCGAGGTGGTCGGCAAGGATCGTCCGGAGCTGCCGCCCACTCAGATTGGGCGCGCCTTGAAAGAACTGAATATCGAGTGGATCGGCGCGCATTCGCCGCAAGCGAAAGGACGCGTCGAGCGTGGATTTGGCACAGCGCAAGATCGCTTAGTGAAGGGCTTGCGAGTAGCCAAGGCCAAGACGCTCGTCCAGGCCAATGCGTACCTGGAAAACGAGTTCTTGCCGTGGTGGAACCAGACGATCGGCGTCGTGCCGGCGGTGGCCGACAATGCGCATCGTCCGTTGGGCCCAGAGCATTCGCTTCCGGCCAGTCTCAGCCATGTCGAAACCCGGCAGGTCGCCAACGACTACACACTCCGTTTCGAAAACAAGCTCTATCAGGTGCAGCGCGCAGATATCCGAGCCGGCTTGCGTGGCGGCACGGTACGCGTGGAAAAACGCCTCGATGGCACGCTGGCGGTACGATTCCGGGATCGTTATCTAGCGGTGAACGAATGTTTACCTCGCCCCAAGGTGGTTCCGGTCAAAGCCAAGCCGCGTCCTCGCAAAGTAGCGCCGCGCAAAAGCGGATGGATGAAGAATTTTCGTTTGGGCAAGAACGATACCCGCGGCAAAACCTCCTTAAGGTAGGCTGGGCAAAACCAGCCCAGCCGTCTTCGCGTTCACTTTATGCAAGGCCTCCGCTCCGAAGTTTCACCAGAATAAATCCGCTTCCAAAAACAAAACCCTCGGCGGAAACCTCACTGGATTTCCTGAACCGAGGGCCTGCTGCCGTTTACTCCGGAGCCAACTCCATCGCTTCGGCCTTGCCTCTTCTCAACGGGCGCGACCCCGCCGAGAATCAATCTCACTTTAAACCTGAACTCTCCCCTGCCGCTTCAAAACCGGACATTTCTATTTGGCAGAAAATAGGACATTTCTATTTTGCGTTGACATTATTAGGCTTTTTTCAAATACAAGGTGGTGCCGGAGAGCGCTGGCTGACGCCAATCTGCTGAAATCGTCGCTTGGCCTGAGGACCCTGCTTATAGTCAGTGGGATCTCGATTCCGGCCTTTACTATTCGCGATTCCGGGAAACCCGGCAACTATCTAACCCCGAATTGCACATTTCCAGGATTTTTTAAAGCGCGGCGGTTTATGCTGACAGAAATGACTAAACAACAGTTAATAGAACAGGTGGTCAGCTCCACGAACCTGTCGAGAACCGATGTCGAGAGCGTTTACGAAGCCATTCTCGAGAAAACATCCGGCGCACTGGTATCGGGAGAGAAGGTCGAAATGCGAGGACTCGGCATCTTCGAAGCCAAGGAAACTAAGGCCCGTACCGGGCGGAATCCGGCGACGGGAGCAACCATTGAGATTGCTGCCAGCCGCAAGGCCACCTTCCGGCCGAGCAAGGAATTGAAAGATCGCTTAGCTGGCACTCGGCGTGAGCCTGCCGCAGCCGAGGCATCGAGCTAAATTTCGCCAGGCGGAGCCAGCATCTGCATTCTCACAGGGCTGCCGGGTTGGACTCGCAAAGCTGCTGCGGCGCTGGCTTGATTGATTCCGATTTCGACAAAGCCGGAACTGCCAAAGTACGCGAACGGTCTGTCAGGCGATGCCATCCCGAATGCTGAAGCAAAGGTGCCGACCGAGCCGTCTCCCAAACAAATGCTGAATCTTTCCAGTGCTATGCTCCGGTGCCGCTCAATCGCAAGATTCGTGATGACGTTCCCAAATTGATCGATGCTCAGAACGCTTCCGTGCCACGCGCCGCCTGCCTCTCGCTCGTCCCGGCTTTCGAGTTGGACGAGTTCGTGTGACCTTGGGCCCATTTCTTCTGTGCGAAGCGCACCCGCTGCGAGCTCAGCTGCGGCAGGCGCGAAGATGTCGCGGCCGTGAAAAGTCTGTGACATGTCTCGAGTCATTACTTTTTCGTTCGTGATTTCGAATGCCTCGAAGGCCTTACCCTTTAGTGCCATCCCCAGCACCCCGTTATCGGGTGCGATGAAGAAATGGCGGTCTGCTCGCACTGCCAAGGCATGACGGCGGGTTCCGACACCCGGGTCCACGACCACAAGATGCACTGTGCCAGGTGGAAAATAGGGGGCTGCCTGCGCCACCGCGTAGGCGCCGGCAAGAACGCTGAAACGGGGAATCTGGTGCGTGATGTCGACCAGAGTGGCGTGCGGACAGCGGCCCAAGATCACGCCTTTCATGGTGCCCACATAATGGTCCGCCAAGCCAAAGTCCGTTGTCAGCGTCACAATGGGCGGGGCCGCCGGTTCGGGATTCATTGCTAGAATTATAGAAGTAAGGCCCTCCCCGCTGTGCCGTCGGCGCTGCTCTTTTACTGCATTGTTTTACTTCGATCACAACGCCACTACCTTTGTCGCTCCGGAAGTAGCGGACACCATGATAGGAGCACTGCGCCAGGTTTTCGGGAATGCGTCCAGCACTCATCGGGAAGGTCAATTGGCCCGGCAGCAGCTGGAGAAAGCTAGGCGTACTGTTGCAGCGAGCCTGCGCTGTTCCGGCCAGGATTTCGTTTTCACCAGCGGTGGAACCGAATCGGACAACCTTGCCATCCTGGGTTTAGTGCGCAATCTGCCTAAGGCCCGCAAGCACGTGGTGACCACTGCCGTCGAGCATCCCGCAGTCCTGGAGCCCTGCCGTCAGCTGGAACGGGAAGGGGTTGACGTGACCTACGTCAAGCCCGGCACGAGGGGTCTAGTTAGCGCTGCGGACGTGGCCAGCGCGATGCGCGACGAAACCGTTCTGGTCTCCGTCATGCACGCTAATAATGAGGTTGGAACCATTCAGCCGATAGCCGAAATCGCTGCTTATGTCCGGGAAAGATCGGAAATCGGGCAAACTATCTTTCTCCATTCCGACGGCGTTCAGGCTTTCGGCAAAATTCCGGTAGATGTGACAAGTCTCGGTGTCGACCTGTATTCCGTCAGTGGCCACAAAGTCTTTGCACCCAAAGGGATCGGCGGATTATACGTGCGCAAAGGAGTGCCCTTACGATCGGTGCTATTCGGAGGACGCCACGAACGGGAACGCCGCGCCGGTACTGAGAATGTGCCCGCCGCAATGGCTTTCGCCCGGGCAGTGGAACTCTGCGGCAGCAGCGGCGGCGATTCGGTAGCCGCGCTCCGAGATTTTTTTGAAACTGAAATTTTGTCTTCAACCCTGGCTCTGAACGCCGATATCCGTGTGAACGGGGACTGCGACATGCGCTTGCCGAACACCAGCAATCTGTTGTTCGCGGGCCTGTCAGCGGAAGCCATGGTCATCGCTCTCGATATGAAAGGTATGTCGGTCTCTACCGGATCGGCCTGCAGCAGTGGTTCCGTAGAGCCTTCGCACGTCCTGCTGGCTATGGGTCTCACCCGCGATCAGGCTCGCTCCAGCGTCCGCTTTTCTTTTGGCCGTTATAACACCGGCCGCGATATCGAACTGCTGCTGGAGGCCCTCAGCAACGCCATTATGGCTCTCCGCGCTACTCCCAGGCTGGTGAAGCATGTCGTCGTTTAACTCGCCCGCATCTTCATGTAAGCCGATTGCAGTCGCTATGTCAGGCGGGGTAGATAGCTCGGTAGTGGCCGGAATGCTGCATCGCGGAGGGGCTTCCGTTGTGGGCCTCACCATGCAGCTTTGGAATCAGCGCCGCTTGCCCGGCCTCTCTCCGGATGGCGCCGCCACAGGCCGCTGCTGTTCGCTCGATGACGTCTACGATGCGCGCGCCGTAGCCGGTTTGCTGGGCATTCCCTACTATGTCGTCAACTTCGAGGAGCGCTTCGAGCAGCACGTTGTAAAACCTTTTGTCGACGACTATCTGGCCGGCAGAACGCCGATCCCCTGCACGCTGTGCAACAACTTCATAAAGTTCGACCAGTTTCTCGAAATGGCTGACGGAGTAGGCGCGGAAAAAATAGCGACTGGGCACTACGCGCGCATCTGCTTTGATGCCGAAGCCTGCCGCTATCAGATGCGCACCGGCCTCGATCGGAACAAAGACCAGACCTACTTTCTCTTCGGGCTTACCCAGGTGCAGTTGTCCCGCACGCTTTTTCCCCTGGGCGGAATGGTGAAGTCGCAGGTTCGTGATTTAGCGCGTGAGTTAGATCTGCCAGTGGCGGAGAAGAACGATAGCCAGGAGATCTGTTTCGTTCCCAACGGCGACTACGCTGGCTTCATCGATGCCTACTTTCGCGAACAAGGGATTGATCCTGCTCGAACGGCGGGCGAAATTGTCGATACTTCGGGCCATGTTCTGGGCGAGCACGAAGGTACGCACCACTTCACCGTCGGCCAGCGCCGCGGCCTCCGCGTTGCCGCCAAAGAGCCGCTGTATGTCATCTCCACCGAACCCGCCAGCCAGCGCGTCATTGTAGGCGGCAATCAGGCTCTGCTTCGCAATAAGCTAGCTGCTCGCCAGGTAAATTGGGTTTCTATCGAAGCACCCCGGGAGCCGCGTCCCGCCCAGGTGAAAATCCGCAATAAGCATGAAGCTGCCAGCGCGATGTTGACTCCATCGTGCGATCCTACCCGCATCACGGTAGAGTTCGATGCTCCGCAGCGGGCCGTCACGCCGGGACAGGCCGCCGTCTTCTACGATGGCGATCTTGTGCTCGGCGGCGGGTGGATCGAATAAACTCTTTTTTGGCTCAGCCGAAATTGAAATCGATCCGGGTCTCCCTGGAGTTTGCCATCGCGAGGGTGACAATCGCCGCGTTGCAGATGCTTCCCTTAACTGGCGCCAATGCGCTGGCGAAAGCTGCCGTCTATCTTCTGGATAAGCTGCTGCCAAGGCTGCGTCGTATTGCGCTGCGGAATCTCTCGTTCGCTTATCCTCACGTGACTGAAACAGATCGGAGCGCGATCGTCGATGGTGTCTTTCGCTCCATAGCGCGCATTCTGGTCGTGTTCGCTCGTTTTCCATCCATCACGGCGGAGAATGCCGGGCGTTGGATCGGCTACCAGGGCTTGGAAAATTATCAGGCTGCAATAGCCAAGGGCAAAGGCGTTCTTGTTGCAACCGCGCACTTTGGCAATTGGGAGTTCAGCGCTTTTGCCCACGCTTTGATGACCGAACCCATGAATGTCATGGTCCGCCCTCTCGATAACCCTCTTATTGACAATCTGGTGGAAGCCCGGCGAAGGCTTTCCGGTAACCATCTGCTGCAAAAAAAAGATGCGGCCCGCTCCATCTTGAAAGCTTTACGGGCCAATGAGGCCGTCGGAATACTTATCGACCAGAACACTACGCCGGCAGAAGGCGTGTTCGTCGACTTCTTCGGGAAGCAAGCTTGCGCTTCGTCGGCTTTCACAAAACTCGCTTATCATTCCCAGGCCGCCGTGGTGCCCGGCTACGCGGTTTGGGACTACGCTCGGGAACGTTACACGCTGGTCTTCGAACCCGAGATACCGATGACTGGCAATCTCCAAATTGACACGCAGGCCGTCCACAGTGCGCTCGAAGCTGCTATCCGCAAGCAGCCTGATCAATGGTTATGGATCCACCGGCGTTGGAAAACCCGCCCTCCCGGCGAGCCCTCGCTGTATTAAGCTACCGCCCCTCGCCCGAAGACTGATACAAGAGCTCCAGACAGGTCACGACTAAGTGAACACTAAGCCGTATGAGTATGGTGACGCGCAATGGGCCGCTGATCCAGGCCTAGAACGGCTGTTACTCTCTCCGCCAGGGCATGAGGCAGGCTGATCGCCCCTTGATACGTCAGGTGCTCTCCGCTTTCGCCATGCACCACGCCTAATTGCACGCAGAATGCGGAGGCAATCTGTTCGGCTGTCCCCTCCACTTTCACCGTTCGCGTTGCCGGGCTGGATTCGATCACGCGGAGTCCGTGCCCTTCCGCGAAGGAGCAGACTGCGCTGACGTCCTCCGGCGCAGCCACAGTGCTCGCCGAACTGTCGCCGTGCTGCAGCACCGGTTCCGCGCCGCTCAGTAGCTTGTCTCCGATATCTTCGCCGCTTCGGCGCAACAGAATCGTGGCTGTCATGTCCTGGCTGGCTGGATTGGCAAGATCGGTCCATTTCGCATCCGGATTGTGCTGCAATTGGCTGCCGGTTACTTCAGTCCGGTCGCTCGAGCTCGAAGACAGCATCTGTAGCAGAGCGACTCCATCCGGAGTTCCCAGTCCGGTACAAGCGTCCCAGCCGTTTTGCGCTTTGTAGAAACCGAGGTTGCCGTCATCGTTGTTGCCGGAAGTAATGTCGCGGAGTGCGCCTTTTTGCGCGCTATAGAGTTTGGGATTCAGAAATCCTACCGGGCGTCCCAGTTGCTGATTAAACTGAGCCACCAAGGCCGCCCAAAGCGGCGAAACCGCGCTGGTTCCGCCTACCACCACGTTCTGGCCGTTGACACGAACCTGATATCCGGTCAACGGGTCGGCGTTACCGGAGATGTCTGGAACTCCACGCCCCGCAAAATTTGTTTGCGGCTGTTTGGGTACTTTTGCTGCCTGCTGATACTGCGGCAGCGGGAACGCGTTGCTGATGCCGCCGCCGGTTGCGCCTCCCTGGTTAGCTACCTCGTTCCAAACTGTTTCCGAAGTGATTTTGTTGCCGGAACCTTTCAGGGTTGTCCCGCCGCAAGCCAACGCAAACGGACTCGAGGAAGGGAAGTCCACATGCAGCTTCCGGTCCCCTGAGCCGTCCGTCGATCCGTTGTCGCCTGCGGCCGCTGTTACAGTGACTCCTAATGCCGCGGCGTCTTGCAAGACGGAGTTCATCGCGTTGCGAGACTGCTCGCTCCAGTTGTCCTCGGACGCGCCCCAACTGATCGAAATCACAGAAGGCTTGCGCGCCGTATCGTGGGCGGCATTTGAGATGGCGTTCACGAATCCCGCGTCCGTATTGGGAGCGAAATACAACGCGATGCTAGCTTCGCTGGCGATTGCCCCGGCTACTTCTATGTCGAGCATCACTTCGCCATCGGCATCGCCGCCCGGGGTGTTTTTTCCGCCATCAACGGAGATCGCCGTCATCTTTGGGGTCTTTAGGCCCAGGCTCTTAAAGTAAGCGGTAAGATCCGCCGGCCGGTAGCCTCCGCCCAGCTCGATAATCGCAATAGTCTGGCCCTTGCCCGTCAACTGGCCCGGAAAATTATAGAGCGAGGCCACCTGTAAAGGAGTAAAACTTCCGGCGCTGCTCTGCCGCATGCGGGAATGCGGTTCCGCGACCGGGCGCGCATCCAATCCGAGAACCGCCAGCACCGAATCTTTCAGTTCGCTCGGGATGCTGATAGTTCCGGTCCGCCCGCGATACTCGCCACCAGTCTTCTCTGAGCGGTATTGGATCAGTTTGGCTCCAAAAGCCGCCTCCATCTGCTGCGCCGTGCCCGAGAGCGTTACTCTGCGCTTCAGCGTGCTGCTATCGACAACTGAGAGGCCCGCCTCGTGCGCGAACTCCTCCACCTTTTCTATCTCGGAAGGGTCGGCTCCATGCGCTTCCTCCATTTCGGCATGAGAGAGAAAGCGGCCGCTGCCTGCCTGCATCGCGGATGCCGGAAGAGGTCGCTTCCGCCTCAAGATAACGCTCGCGTGAATGGTTCGATTGCTGTCCAGCGCGCCTGCGGCATCCAGACCCGGCCGCTGTACATTGTCGCTGCCAGCCAGGATCACTCGTTTTTCAAAGGCCATGGGAATCTCCTGTTTTGTTTGCGGGCTGCTTAGCCGGACCGCCGGCCGGGGCCAGGGGCAAACAAACTTCTAGTTTATCGTTGTAGTACTGGACCGCATGCCTTAGTACTTGCGGCCCCTTCCTGACTCACCACTACAATAATGCGATATCCAAAGACATCATGGGAGTGAATCTAGGCTTGCCTGCTGAGGAACTAGAAGTGCGTCAGCTCACCACGCTTGAAGAGTTCTCCAGTGTTGTCCGCCTGCAGCGCGAAATTTGGGGCTTCGAAGATGTAGAACTGCTCCCCCGGCGCATGTTCGTGGTCGCCAGCAAGATCGGTGGGCAGTTGCTCGGCGCCTTCCACGGCAGAAAGATGGTAGCGTTCTGCATCTGTATTCCCGGCTTGAAATCGGGCGGGCGTGCCTACCTGCACAGCCATATGATGGGCGTGCTCTCGCCCTACCGGAACGCCGGTCTGGGAAGGCTGCTGAAGCTGCGCCAGCGCGACTATGCCCTAGCTGAAGGGGTCGACCTGATCGAGTGGACCTTCGATCCGCTGGAACTGAAAAATGCCTTCTTCAACATTGAACGCTTGGGAGCCATCGTCCGCCGCTATGTCCAAAACCAGTACGGGCGGACCACCAGCCATCTGCATGGCGGGCTGCCCACCGATCGCCTGGTGCCGGAATGGTGGATCCAATCAAAACGGGTTAACGCGGTCTTATTAAGTCAGGCTGCTGAGCGGGAAGAAGTCATCGAACGGATCGCTGTCCCGAACGGCATCGCCGGCCTCCGCGAATCCGATCCAGATCGTGCCGCGGACATTCAAGCGGCTATCGGCCAGCAGTTCGAAGAATATTTTGCCGCCGGTCTTGCGGTTACCGGTTTCGAAAGGACAGAGCAAGCGGGAACTTATCTCTTAGGACCATGGGAATTCGAATAGAGCAGCTTATTCTGCGGCACATCCGTATGCCGCTGGTGCATTTCTTCGAGACTAGCTTCGGCCGCACCTACGAGCGCGACATCATCCTGGTGGAAGCGATCAGCCAGGGCGTCTCTGGTTGGGGCGAGGTGACTGCCGGTGAGAATCCCTTCTACAACGAGGAGTGGACCGCCTCTATCTGGCCGCTACTCATCGACTACATCGGTCCGCGCGTGGTCGGCCATACCTTTCCTTCTGCCGCCGATACCGGGTCCCGTACCTCCTACATTCGCGGACACAAAATGACTCGCGCAGGTGTCGAGGCTGCGGTCTGGGATTTGGAAGCGCGGCTGAGAGACGAACCTCTCTGGCGGGCAATCGGCGGGGGCGCTCGCAGCGAAATCGCCTGCGGCGTTTCTATCGGAATTCAGGATACGGTCGAGGGCTTGCTGGAAAAAATCGAAACCGAACTAGCTGCCGGATACCAGCGCATCAAAATGAAAATCAAGCCTGGCTGGGACGTCGATGTCATTCGCCAGGTGCGTGAGCGGTTCCCCAGTACCAAGCTGATGGCTGACGCTAATTCGGCCTATACGCTCGACGACATCGACCATCTAAAGCGCCTGGACGACTTCTATCTGATGATGATCGAGCAGCCGCTTGCGCACGACGACATCATCGATCACGCGGTTTTGCAGAAGCATCTCGAGACCCCCATTTGCCTCGATGAATGCATCCGTTCCGCTCACCATGCCGAGCAAGCCATTCGTCTCGGAGCCTGCCGCATCATCAACATCAAGCTGGGGCGCGTCGGTGGCTTCGCGGAAGCTAAACGCCTGCATGATGTCTGCGAGGCAGCCGCAATTCCGGTCTGGTGCGGCGGCATGCTGGAATCCGGTATTGGCCGCGCCCACAACATCGCATTATCCACGCTTCCTAATTTTGTTCTGCCGGGTGACGTGTCCGCCAGCCAGCGCTACTGGAAGCAGGACATAGTCAAACCTCCTGTCACGGTTACTTTCTCGGGAACCATCCATGTTCCCAATCTCCCGGGATTCGGCTTGGAATTAGATAAGAACTATCTGGAAAGCCTGGTAGTCCGTCGTGAAGTACTTGTCTAATCTGGCTCCCTTAACCCCAACTATTCCTGCTGCCTTTTTGTCTTTCTATAGTTATTCTGAAACTTATGCTCAAACAGAGTATCTTTCGCGAATACGATATCCGCGGAATCGCTGAAGAAGAATTGCTCGATGCCGATGTGGAAGCCTTAGGCCGGGGTCTGGGAACTTACCTCATTCGCCATAGCGGCAGAATCGTTTGCCTTGGCCGGGACTGCCGGGTTAGCGGTGACCGGCTCCATCAGGCCCTGCGTAAAGGGCTGCTGTCTGCGGGCTGCACCGTGCTCGAGTTGAGCGTTGTTCCCACGCCGGTGGTTTATTACTCCGCGGTTCATTTCCAGGCCGATGGGGCCATCATGATAACGGGCAGCCACAATCCGCCGGAATACAACGGCTTCAAGACTGTCTGCGGCGCGGGTACGCTGCACGGCGAGGCCATCCAGCATGTCTATCGTCTCATCGCCTCGAACGATTTCGAGTCGGGCGAGGGTTCCGTTAAAGAAGTGGATGCAGTCACGCCTTACGTCGACGAAATCGCCGGGCAATTCAGGTTCGATCGCAAGGTCAAGGTCGTTCTAGATGCGGGCAATGGCACCGCCGGCCCTGTGGTTCATCGCCTCATGCAGAAGCTGAACGTCGATGCCAAAGAGCTCTACTTCGACATGGATGGCCGTTTCCCGAACCACCATCCCGATCCCACCGTCCTCAGCAACCTGAAAGATCTCTCCCAGGCCGTCCATGATGGCAAAGCCGAACTGGGAATCGCGTTCGACGGTGATTCCGATCGCATCGGCGCGGTCGATGAACATGGCGAAGTGATTTACGGGGACATGCTCCTGCTGATCTTTGGACGGGAAATACTCACTCGCAAGCCGGGAGCCACTTTCATCGGCGAGGTGAAGTGCTCGCAGATTATGTACGATCGCTTGAAGCAGCTCGGCGGCAACCCCATCATGTACAAGACCGGCCATTCTCTTATCAAGGCCAAGATGAAAGAAGAGCATGCCGAACTCGCAGGCGAAATGTCCGGCCACATGTTTTTCGCCGATCGTTATTACGGCTATGACGACGCCATCTACTCGGCCTGCCGTCTACTCGAGATCGTGGCTAAATCCGGCCAGCCGCTCTCTCACCAGATGGAGGGCATACCGAAGCTCTTTTCCACGCCTGAACTGCGCGTCGATTGCCCGGACGACGTCAAATTCAAGGTCATCACCCGCGTTGCGGAACTGGTCAGCCTGAAACATCGAATAGTCGATGTTGACGGTGTCCGGGTGCCTTTCAAAGAGGGCTGGGGCCTGGTGCGCGCTTCCAATACGCAGCCCGTTCTGGTAATGCGCTTCGAAGCATCATCGGAAGACTTACTGCGTCAGTACCGGAAAGAAATCGAAGATACCGTAGAGCAGGCAAAAAGTGAAGTAGGCGCCGCCTGACCAACGCGGCCGATTGTAACCGGAGGCTATGACCGTGCCGGATCCGGCACGATCACCCAATGCAGCTAAGAAGAATTTCGTTCTCTCATTTGCGCTAATTTTTAGCGCCGATACTTTCGGTCCGGCCCGCCAGCGGTTTCACAATCGACCCGCCGCAAACTCCCACGCCGGTGTTGAGCAGCGCATTCAGAAGATTGAAAAAAACCGCGTAGATAACCTGTTCTGACACAGGTTGCCGACCCGGCATGCGAAACGTGCCTGGCAGTTCCTTCGAGATCTGCACTCGCAGAGCGTTCTGCAAGGTATGGCCCCGGCGGTCGCGCTGATTAGCCACGGAGAGAGGTGTTTGCAAAACTCTGCCCGACTTTCCGTCGACATAGAACTGGCATCTGGAAAACCAACCCAGGTTGCCTGGGTCAGCCGCGTCGAACAGAAGTAAGGGAGCCTGCCGCCCCTGCACTGACAGGTCGACAGCCATAACCCTGCTGCTGTCGTCGATCTTCACATCGAAGCCTGCCTGTCTTGCGATGGTGACAATGGATTCCGGTTCGATCTCGAGCAGGAGATATTTGTCGGGACCGGCTTCAAGGACTTGCATGAACTCAGAACCTTATTTTAGCCGCTCGCCGCTTGATGCCGTAATCGAGTTGCCTGTTCCCTGTAGACGGCATGGTCGGCATCGCTGAACTGCACCAGCTTCACGGTCTCTATCGGCGACGCAAGCGTTTCCAGCCAGCGAGCAACGGTTGTGACCGCAATCGCTGCCGCATCTTCGGTAGGGTAACGGTATATGCCCGTGCTGATCGACGGGAAACTGATCGATTTCAAATTCCGTTCCGCTGCTAACTGCAGGCATTTCGCGTAGCACGATTGCAGTGCTTGCGGTTCGCCACTCTGCCCGTCCCGATAGATGGGGCCGACCGCATGGAAGATAAACTGGGCTGGAAGCTTGCCTGCCCGGGTCACCACGGCATCCCCGGTTTTGCAGCCACCCTGCCGCCCCCGGATTTGGTCCAACTCGTCCATGATCTCGCGTCCGCCCGCATTGTGAATAGCACCATCTACACCCCCGCCTCCTGCCAGTTGCGCATTGGCCGCGTTCACCATGGCATCCACGGCAATTTGCGTGATGTCGCCTTTCAGCAATTGCAGCTTACTCGAGCCGAAGCGAATGATGTAGTCAGATGGCACGATAGCCAGGCTGAAGAGCTAGACGCAAGCCGCCACGCCGTCGAGTAGGAACTCTACGGCGTCATCTGTCGCCAGCGGACCCATCGCTCCAAAACGAAGCACTTTTCCGGCTAACTGACCCAATCCGCCTGCCACTTCGATGTTGTATTTCTCCAACAGCTTTTGGCGGATCTGCGCCTCGTCCGCTCCCGCAGGCGGTTTTACAACTGCCAAATGCCACATGCGATCTTCGCTGTTCGCCACTTGCGGTTGAAATCCAAGTTTTTGGAGCCCCGGCATCAAGCGTTCGCTCACTCTTTTGTGCCGCGCCCATCGCCGCTGCAATCCCTCTTCTTCAATTACCGCCAGTCCCTCATGCAGCGCGTAATACAGCGGTGGCGACGGCGTGTGCTGATAGGCATGCGGCGGATCAAAGTATTTCGCCATCAGGCGCAAATCCAAATACCAGGTTCCGGGCTCTTCCGGGCGGCTCTGTAAAAGGTCCCACGCGCTCGGCGACATCGATATCGGCGCCAGGCCGGCTGGACAGCTCAAGCCCTTTTGGGTGCAACTGAACGCTACATCGACACCCACATCGTCTAGTTCCACTGGCATCGCCCCTACCGATGTCACGCAATCGGCAATCACCAGCGCCCCAGCCTTCTTGGCCGCGGGAGCTATGGCGCGCCCAGTCTGATAGGTGCCGGTTGAAGTTTCCGCCTGAACAAATGCAACCACTTGCGGCTTTTCGCGCTCAATGAAATCTCCGGCTTCCTCGTATGAGAAAACCTCTCCCCACGGCTTGTCCAGCCGCACCACATTAGCGCCATAACGCCGGCCCATCTCCGCGATGCGATCCGAAAAGTGGCCAGCGGCAAAAACCCCGAACTTCGATCCCGGCATGACGAAATTAGCGACTGCGGCTTCCATGGCCCCGCTTCCGCTCGATGGCACAGTAAAGGTCATATGGTTTTGCGTGCCGAACACACCGCGCAATCCCTCTCGCACCGTCTCCAGAATCTTGAGGAACGCGGGATCGCGAATGCCGAGCACCGGTTCCTTCATCGCCTCGTATGCCCGGCCCTCTACCGCTGCTGGCCCGGGTCCGTAAAGCAGCCGTTTCGGGACCACCAACTGTTTTGCTGCGGCTTCCGTCATGCCAGAGGAACTTTCTTCTGCGACTGCTCAGCTGCCTGTTCACTCAAAGCCTCGGTTAGAAGCTCAGCTGTTACTTCTTCATGGGATGCATCGGCGATTACCTGTCCGCGTTTTAAAACCACAACCTGCGGCGATTCATGTTGCACACCGGTCTTCTCTGCAATCAGTTGGGAAACGTCTCGCCGCTGCCGCACCGGAACCAGATAGAGGGGCGCTTCTGGCTGTCCGGCCAGAAACTTTACTACCTCGCGATGGGCCATCCAGCTTACCGGACAAGTGGGGCTATGCTTGAAGAAAATCACCAGGTCCTGCTCCATCAAGCCGGCGCATTCGGCCACCGATTGAATCTCTGGAATCTGCGAAGTCGGCTTCGGACGCAACCATTGCATGAACTCAGTTAATCACATTGCACAATAGTGTCTTATGTCCCGGTACTATGCGGAACTCCACGACCGCGAACTTCTCGTCCAAGCCGAAACCATACTGGCGGAAGTGCACCGCCGTAACCTAATCGAGGTATTTCTTCCTCTGGTGGATTGCTCTCCGGAGGAGGCGGAGAAGAATATGCCGTTTCCCCGTCGTTTAGAGTCTGTCGCTTCGTTGCGAGGAAAACTGCGGCTGGTAATCGAGAACGATTTCTTTCGCCGCTCTTAGGGTCTCGTCTTTCCAAGAAGTTGGGACGCCGTGTGTTGCTGCGGTCCTCTGGAACTCAGCTGAGTTTATGACTTGGACGTAAAGTGTTTTTGCGCCCAGGCGGCAAGCCCTTTGGATTGTCCGCTCAGGAAGCGTGCCGCGAAAGTGATTTCATCGGGGTGCATCGCCGACCAGGCAATCAGGCGCTCGAACTTGACCGTATCGTCCCCGATAGCAGTTATCTCCAACAACTCTTCTTCTACAACCTGCGGCTCTCTCACGACGAAGATGCTAGCATGCCTTGAACTACATCATCAGCTTGTTCTTGATAAGGGCAATATCAGTGGCTTGAGCTGATTGAACCTTATAAAACTCCTTCAGGTCAGCCTCCAAAATTTCCATCCGTCTCTCGATACTCGCGAAGCCACGGTAGTTCAGGATAAGAGCGGTAATGGGAACTAAAATCGTTCCCAGCGCTGCCACGCCCGCGATTATGTTGGCCGGGTTCATATCACAATTATGCCTTGCGTCTCCGGCCGCGGCAGGCAACCGGCATCTCCAGAAATAGAAGTGACGTGGTCAGTTACTCTTCATCGTCGTCTTCACGCTTCTCAAAGCAAACACGGTCTCCCTGGCATAAAGACCCGTGGACATAGTGCTCGTCCGGGCCCGCCTTGCCCATGGTCTTCAGGCACCAAAAGCTGGTTGTTGCGCCCATCACCTCTTCCAGGTGGACGAACGAATCGCCGTAAATTCCGAATGCGGATTTGCTCCGCAAATGACTGCACTTCCCACTTACAACGCTCAACCGGCACCTCCCACAGCGCTTCTGTCGCGGCCCATCAAACCTGCTGCCAGCAATACGGTCCGGTAAACAGCCGTTTCAAATAGCGCCTTCTTATATCCGTTTTGCGAGAGCGGAGTTGCATTAGCAACAGCTGCGCGCCCCGCCTCCCGGGCGATCGCTTCAGCAATCTGTTTACCCCGCAACACCTGTTCGGCTTCCACCGCATGCCGCGGAGTCGGAGCAGCTACTCCCAGAACAATCGCAACTTCCTGGCAGACGCCGTTCTCCAGCTTCAGCACCACTCCAGCGTCGGCAAGCGGCCAATCGAAGCTTTCCTTCTCCCCATACTTCTGGTAAGCGGACTTGGTGCCTGCTGCGGGAGCAGGAACCGTAATCGCAGTGATGAGCTCATTGGGGCCCACTACCGTTTCGTTCACCAGATCCTTCTCCGGCGGGTTGTAAAAGTCTTTCAGCAGCACGCTGCGCTTTCCCGTCTTAGATGTAATCTCGACGCTGGCTCCAAAGGCGATCAGAGGAACAGCCGTTGACGAAGGGTGAACCGTCGCGCAAGTGCTGTTGTCGAGAATGGCGTGATACTGGTTCTCTCCTTCGTGAGCGTGGCAGGTGTCCGAGCTTCCCTTCTTGCGGCAGTCGAAGTCTTCTGAGCGAAAGTACCAGCAGCGCGGGCGCTGCATCAAGTTGCCGCCCAGGGTCGCCATATTGCGGACCTGCGGTGTAGCCGCATGTCCGGCAGCATCCGACAGCGCCGCATAGCGGGTTTTAACCGCGGAATGGCTCGCCAGTTCCGCCAGGGTCACCAGCGGGCCCAGCCTGAGTCCGCCCTCGCTCATCTGAATTCCTTGCAGCTCGGCGGTGTTGCGAATATTCACCAGCTTGGGAGGGCTGACGATATTTTCTTTCATCAAGTCGAGCAGGTCGATGCCGCCCGCCTTCAACATCGCCCCGCCACCCAGCTGATCGAGCGCTTCCGGAACGGTCTTGCAATCGACAAAGGTAAATCGATTCACGCGCGTGCCTCCTTCGACTTTGCGCCCACTGCCTCTAGTACATTAGCCGGGGTCATAGGAATACGCCGCATTCGCACGCCAGTTGCGTTATAAAAAGCGTTCCCGATCGCCGACGCCAGCGTGATGATGCCGGCGGACTCGCCGATTCCGGCAGCATCGGTCGATGTCTGCCCGATGTAGTTTTCCACCAAAGCAACCTCTATCTCCGGCACTTCGCGTGCGCCAATGATCTTATAGCTCTCCAGGTTTGCGTTCAGCATGTGGCCGCTCTTCTCGTCCATCACCCGCTGCTCGAACAGCGCGTATGAGATGCCCTGCAGAATGCCGCCGTTAATTTGACTGATGACGCCCAGGGGATTCATGGGACGTCCGCAATCGTGAGCGGCAAAAACTTTGTCGATATGCACCCGCCCGGTCTCGGTATCTACCGTAAGCTCGACGTAATCGACTCCTCCGTAGATCAGCGGTTTATTGCTCTTTGCATAATCTTCAGTGCGTTGTGCCCGCGCCGCAATCTCGTCGGAGCTTAGTTTCGCTGCCGCTTGTTTCAAAGTCCATGAGCGAGACGAATCTTTTTGCACGACGCGCCCGTTACTCATCGAGAGATCAGCCGGCTGCACGCCAAACTTGGGCGCAATGACCGTAAATAGCTTTTGCTTCAGCCGGTAAGCGGCGTTGCGGGCTGCTGGCGTAATCGAGGCCGTAGTCATGCTTCCGCCTGATGGCGGCCCCGGTGGATATTGGGTGTCTCCGATATGAATCTGCACTTGCTGCGGCGGAATGCCAAACTCTTCCGCTACAATTTGCGCGAGCACCGTCTTAATGCCGCTGCCGATGTCCTGAACAGCCGAATTCAGTTCAAGTGAACCATCGCGATGGAGCTTGACTTCACACGCCGAGTCTAAGTTGTTGAAGCGATACCAGACCGACTGCGCTATACCCATTCCGCGCTTAAGCGGCCCGCTATCTGACCCGGCAGGACGGCGGTTCTTCCAATTTGTGCGCTCACGAACCATTTGCCGCTCTACCTTGCGAGCCGGGTTATCGTCGATTTGTTCGCGATACTCGAGCGGATCCAAGGCCAGCTTCTCGGCCAGTTCGTCAATCGCCTGTTCGAGTGCAAAACAGCCTTGTGGATGTCCCGGAGCACGGAAAGCCGCGCCCGGACCACCGTTTGTGAAGACATCAGACTCTGCCGTGTGCAGGTTGGGGCATTGATACATGTTGGCTGCCGGTCCAGCCGTTCCCGCACCTGTGCCAACGCCGGCAGTGCCGTAGCTGATCAATTTGATGGCAGTCAACGTGCCGTCTTTTTTTGCGCCGATCTTCAGTTGCTGAATCGAGTCGGGACGATTCGAAACAATGTGCTCCTGCCGCCGGTTGAGCATCAGCCGAACGGGTGCATTGGCCTTACGCGATAAAGCCGCGGCAACCACGCCTTCATTCCCTGCGCCGAACTTCGCGCCGAACCCGCCGCCCATGAACTCGGTAATTACTCTGACCCGGTTCTTGGGCAGTTTGAACACTTCGGCGAGTTCTTCGCGCACTGTCGAAGTGCCTTGCGTAGAAGCGTAGACCGTCAGCAGGTCCGGCTTCCAATCGGCTACTACGCCATGCGTTTCCAGCGCTGAGTGCGTCTGCACTTGCGTTTCGTATTCGCCTTCCACCAGGACTTCTGCCGCCGCAAGGCCATCATCTATGCTTCCCCTGTTCTTGAGGACCGGCCCATGTACGTTGCCCGTTTGAGGAACATTCTTCGGACCGCCGCCTCCTCCCGCGGTTGCCGCCTGGTCGGCGGCGCCAGGATAGACTTTCGGCGAATCAGATTTGCGTGCAGCATCGCGGTCGACTACAAAGTCGAAAGCTTCGTAATCGACTTTTACTTTCCTGGCAGCGTCTTCCGCCGCAGCCTGAGACGTCGCAGCTACTGCCGCTATCGGCTGGCCCGAGTAACGCACGATCGGGTAGCGTGAGGGCATCTCTTTGCTGGGGTCGCGCAGCTCCGAGTTTCCTAAGACATGCTCGATTACATGTATCGCTCGGACGCCGGGCGACTTTTCAGCCGCCGAAGTGTCGATCGCTTTTACCTTCGCATGCGGAACAGTGGCCGTCACCATGCTGGCAAAGAGCATCCCCGGAAGCGCGACATCCGCGGTATAACGTCCAGCGCCCGTCACCTTCGCGTGTCCATCGTATCTGGGCGTCGCGTGTCCTATATAGGTGAGGTCTTTGTTGGCAGGAAGCGGCGGCGGTTCATTTGCCGGCACGGTGCGATCAATCTCCGTCAGGCCAAGCTGCGGAATGCCAAACAGAACTTTTTGTTGACGGGTGGGAGAAGCTTCTTTCCCTTGCTGGCCCGGCTCATCTTCTTTGGCGGTCTTCCGGACTGGTTTCGACTCACCTTTAACGCCCTGCTGAGGAGACTTCGCTCTATCCTGCTCCTGAAGCGTTTCTGTCCCAAGCCATTCATTAAGCGCCATAAAATTAGTCGGCCTCCAGGGCAATGAGAGCCGGACGGCCAACACCCAAAGCCGCGTTCGACTGCCGCCCGGACTGCGCCACCTCCAGCGTGGCAGCAAACACCTTCGGATAAGTACCGCAACGGCAGAGATTGCCGCTAATCGCTTGCTTCACGTCCTCCAGCTTCGGATGCGGATTTCTTTCGAGCAGGGCGGCGCAGCTCATCACCATACCGGGAGTGCAGAAGCCGCACTGCAGTGCATCGTGCTTGACGAAAGCGGCCTGCACCGGATGCAGCTCGCCGTTAGCGGAAAGGCCTTCAATCGTGGTAATGTCGCGGCCGCTGACGTCCACCGCCAGGGTCATGCAGGCAAGCGCGGGCATCTTATCCAGCCAGACAGTGCAAGCCGAACAGGAACCACGATCGCAGACGACCTTGGTCCCCGTAAGCCCGGCATGCGTTCGCAAGGCATCGGCCAGAGTGGTTCTAGGTTCGCAATGAATTTTGTGGGCGCTCCCGTTCACCGTCAGGGTAATTGGGACCTCATCAGGCCCAACTGCCTTCGGAGCTTGTAACGCCTGCTTCGTCTCGCGAGCGAGTGCCTGAACGTTATCGAGGACCAAGCTGCCCGCGGCAGTTTGTCCAGCGCCTCTCAGGAATCCCCGCCGCGAGAAGTGCGGCTTCCGTTCGTCTGCCATAGTTCCTCCCGTAGGCCACCACGCTATCACGAGCGTTTCGAGCGTGGAGCGTTGTAACTAACTTGAGGAAAGGTCCCGCGGGAGTCCGGTAAACGGTCAATCCACCGGACTCCGAGCGGCTTCATACCGGTCTCGAGAATCACCTTCTTGCTTAGGCCGGGTTGAACTGCATGACTTGGTCCGTCACCTGCTAGTCGAACAGCATGAGGATGCAAGCCAGATTCTGCTTGACCGTTTGCGCAGACCGTTCCTGGCCCAACGCCTGGATGGGTGGTGAAGATTGCGGATTGGCGTATCCGATGAATAGGGTGAGCTAGGCGAGAAGAAGCGTTAAATTTGCAGAAGGCATGTTATGAAAAACCGCGACGTTGCGCGAAGATTGTTTGATACCTTTACGAAGTCTTCGAAAGAACATGACGACGAATATATTCGATATTCCCGAACGGCAGCTCGCCGCCTTGACCGTACCCGCGGAATCAAATCGCGTCCGATGTCGTCGGCCACAGCCATGTATTCCGGTGCGACCGGCCCGGAGGCTAAGCAAACCGCTGAAGGAGTATGGGTGTAGATGCCGGAGAGCAAAACCATTGTTTGCCTTGCCAATTCGCGGAAGCATTCCGGCCGCTGTATAGCGGGCAGAGAAGTGCTTGAAAACGGATACGGCCAGTCAGCGCCAGGCCCGGCTCTGAAATATCTGAAGAGGACCGCCGTTTTGAGAATGGCCAAACCGCGAAAATATTAGACCAATCGGAAAATTATGTCATCGATTCCGAATCGTACTGGGTTAACAGCCCGTGTCTAAACGCAAAAACATCTTTACGCAGAAATGTTGTGAATTATAAGATGGATGCATGGCGATGGGCACACGGAAGAAGAGGGAGCGGCAGGAGTCATTGTGGTACGGGGGCGAGTTGCCGACGGCCCCTGGACATCCTTTCTACAACCGCCTGAATGAAGTTCTCGACAAAGCTGGTTTTGACAGGTTCTGCGAGGATAGCTGCGCAGCCTTTTATCACGCCAAGCTGGGCCGTCCCTCTTTGGCTCCGGGAATGTACTTTCGCGTGATGATGATCGGTTTCTTCGAAGGGCTGGACAGCGAGCGAGGCATTGCCTGGCGTCTGGCCGATTCGCTCACGTTGCGCCAGTTTCTCTCGCTGGGGCTGGACGAGAACACGCCGGACCATGTGACGATTTCGCGTACTAGACGGTTGATCGGTGAAGAGACGCATCAACGGATCTTCACCTGGGTTCTGGAACAACTGGCATGGGAAGGGTTGATTAAGGGCAAGACCATTGGAGTGGATTCGACCACGCTGGAAGCGAATGCGGCGATGAAGTCGATCGTGCGCCGGGATACGGGCGAGAGCTATAACGCATATCTGAAGCGGTTGGCCGAAGCCGAAGGGGTGGATGCCCCAGAGGCGGCCGCACTGCGGCGCATGGACCGCAAGCGCAAAAAGAAGACCTCCAACGAAGACTGGGAGAGCCCGAGCGACGGCGCAGCGGAGATCACGAAGCTGAAAGACGGACGTACGGCGCTGGCTTACAAAGCGGAGAATGCGGTGGATATGGAGACAGGCGCCATTGTGGCGGTAACCACGCATGGGGGCAGTGCCGCCGACACGGCAACGGTGGAAACGACGGTGATAGAAGCCGGGGTAGCGGTAGCGGAACTGATTCCGGCAAGCCCGCCGCAAGGAAGCAAGTGTGCAGTGCATCCCGGTGGAGTGCAAGAAGTGGTAGCCGACAAGGGTTACCACAGCAACCAGGTAGCAGTCGGGTTGAGCGAACTGGAAGTCAGAACTTACATTGCGGAGCCGGACAGGGGTGCGCGCAACTGGGATGGCAAGCAGGCGGAAAAGAAAGCGGTGTGCGCCAACCGGCGGCGCATTCGGGGCCGCCGGGGAAAGCGACTGCAGCGGCAGCGCGGCGAGAAAATCGAACGTAACTTCGCGCATCAGTTTGATACGGGCGGCATGGACCGCCTGTATGTTCGCGGCATGGAGAATGTCCACAAGAAACTACTCATCCAGGCGGCGGCGTGCAATCTTGCACTACTGATGCGGTCCATGTACGGAGCGGGCAAGCCGAGAGCCGCTCACGATTGGGTAATCGAAGCTCCTTTTGCGATTCTGGCGTTCATGAGGGCTATAGAAAGTCTCGCGGAGCCACGGTGGGCGAACTCCGGCAGGGGACGTCTCTCGCTCATCCGTTCGCTCATGGTCTTGTGATTTACTGGTTGCCCCCGAAATCGGGTGGTTTAGACACGGGCTGTTAGCGCCTGCCGCAGAAAAGTGCGCTCAACGCTGTCAGCTTCGATTAGGTCCAGAATCGTCCGCAGTGGCCGAGTATACCTGAACCCTAGTGCTGTTTGCACATCGTCATGCGCGACATCCGCGTAATGAAGAACAAGAATCGCAGGAATGTCGCTGTTCCGGCGAAAATCAGTGGGAACCGTCATGTGCACCTTGGCTGGATTCAGATCGGACAGCTCATAAAGGCTGAGGGCGGTCTGGTGACTATAGACTCCCTCCATTACCTCATCTCGGTTCTTTGACCAGAGCGCCCACCTCATTAGATCTGGGTGATCGGCTGGTGGAAACAGGGCGAGCCTATAGATTCCACGGTGCTCGCGAATCCAGTTTCCAAACTGAACATGATAAGGGTGAGTGTTCTCAGCGAAGCCAGCAACCTTCGCTTGCTTAGCAGTGAAGAACCCTTGTTGCCCTACCGCGATCTCGAACAGCCGCCGCTTGGCATCACGATAATTCCGCGGCATACAACACAATCCTACAAGTAAATCATGAGTTCGTGCAAGCTGCGTATGGGCCGTGTTTGCTCGTTACCATCAAAACTCCCTACTCTCAGAAAATTCTCGAATCGTACGCATCTGAAGCTGTTGCAAAAAATGAACTTAACGAAGAGCTGATGTGCGACCCTTCGGTTGCTGCCAGAGTTGGGAACGAAATCACCGACGTATATAAACTTTAATCGAGGGATGCGAGATTAGGGCAATCGGTAAAGCGCGCTAAGTTACTGAACACAAACTGGCTCCTCAGGTAGGATTCGAACCTACAACATTTCGGTTAACAGCCGAACGCTCTACCGTTGAGCTACTGAGGAGCAATATCGCTCCCTTGCAACGGCATGCAATGAGCGGTCAAAACCATTAAAACACAATTGCAATTGCGGTTCAGAACCCAATGCTACGCTGAAATTTCCCATGCAACTGGAGAAGAATTACGAGCCGCAGCGTCTCGAAGGGCACTGGGCTCAATGGTGGATCGAATCCGGTATCTATCAGGTAAGCGCGCCGGATGCCCGCGATAGAACGGTCTTCTCAATCGTCATTCCGCCGCCCAACGTTACCGGTTCGCTGCATATCGGGCACATGCTCGATCACACCATCATGGATGTTGCGGTCCGTTGGCATCGCATGAAAGGCGAATTGACCCTCTGGGTACCGGGTACAGATCATGCAGGCATCGCAACCCAAATGGTGGTGGAGCGGCAGCTCGCAGCCGAGAACGTGACCCGGCGGCAGTTGGGCAGGGAAAAGTTCGAGTGCCGTGTTTGGCGGTGGAAAGAAGAGTACGGCGGACGCATCAACAATCAAATCCGTCGCGAAGGCGCCAGTGTCGACTGGTCGCGCGAGCGCTTCACCATGGATGCAGGACTGTCCCGCGCTGTCCGTGAGACTTTCGTGCAGCTCTGGGAAAAAGGCCTAATCTACCGCGGCGAGTACATGGTCAACTGGTGTCCAGACTGCCAGACCGCCATCTCAGACGTCGAAACCATCCACGAAGCTACTCCAGGACACCTGTGGCACATTCGTTATCCGCTGACCGATGGAGAAGGGTCGCTGACCGTAGCGACTACTCGTCCGGAAACCATGCTGGGCGACACGGCGCTAGTGGTTCATCCGGAAGACGAGCGTTACAAGCATTTAATAGGGAAGACCGTGCGCCTGCCTTTGACGGGCCGCGAAATTCCGATCGTCGCTGATACTCTGGCTGATCCCAGATTCGGGACCGGTGTGGTGAAGGTGACGCCGGCTCACGATCCGAACGACTTCGAGGCAGGGAAGCGCCATGGACTTCCTTTCATAAAGATAATCGGCGAAGATGCTCGCATGACGAACGCCGCAGGAGCCTACGCCGGACTCGACCGGTTCGAGGCGCGCAGGCGCATCGTCATCGCTCTGGAGCAATCGGGCGAACTGGTGAAGACAGAAGACTACACGGTCAACGTCAGCAAGTGCGATAGAAGCAAGACAATTGTAGAACCGCTGGTCTCACAGCAGTGGTTTGTGCGTACCAAACCATTAGCCGGGAAGGCGATGGATGCGGTGCGCGCCGGAAAAATTCGCTTTGTCCCGGACGATCGCGAGCCGGTCTTTTTCCAATGGATGGAGAACATCCGCGACTGGTGCATCTCGCGCCAGCTGTGGTGGGGGCATCGTATTCCGGCGTGGCACTGCCGCGGCTGCGCTGAAATCACCGTGGCGCGCGAAGTTCCAGCGGTTTGTCCGAAGTGCGGCTCGACAGAAGTGGAGCAGGACACCGATGTCCTCGACACCTGGTTCAGCTCGGGGCTGTGGCCGTTCTCAACTCTGGGTTGGCCGGACGAGACCGAAGACCTGCGCACTTTCTATCCCACTTCGCTCTTGATCACCGGCTTCGACATTCTCTTCTTCTGGGTGTGCCGGATGATCATGTTAGGCATCGAATGCACGGGAGAAGTGCCGTTTCGTGAAGTGCATATGCACGGCCTGGTGCGGGACGCCGAGCGCCAGAAGATGTCGAAGACCAAAGGCAACGTCATCGATCCGCTGCAAGTCATAGAGCAATACGGAACCGACGCGCTGCGCATTGCGCTGCTGAATTCGGCGGCAACCGGCTCGGACATCGCGCTGAAGACCGACCGCATAGAAGCAGGCCGCAGCTTCGCAAATAAGATCTGGAATGCCACGCGCTTCCTCTTTCTAAAGATGGAGCAATCGAAGATTTCAGGCTGGACGCCCGATTACGGATCACTACTTAATCCTTCAGACGCAATCGAAGACAAGTGGATCTTCAATCGCTTTTCCCTGACTGCGGAGTCTGCGACGCGCGCTCTTTCCTTGCATCGATATCACGAAGCTGCCGAAACCTTGTGGAACTTCGTATGGGGCGATTTCTGCGACTGGTATCTGGAAATCAAGAAGCTGCGATTCCAGGAAGATTCGGGTCTTGATTCGCACTGGCAAGCCGCACTCGCAATTTATGAAGCCACTCTCCGGCTGCTTCATCCGCTGATGCCGTTTTTAACGGAAGAACTATGGCAGCGATTGGTCCACGCCTCGCAGGCAAATGAGGCGCTCCCGAAATCCATCTCTCTGGCTCCATATCCGGAGGCGTCCGAGCGTGCCGTAGATGACGATCTCGATTTGAAGCTCTTCTCCCTTCTGAAAGAAATAGTCACCGATGCCCGCGAACTTCGATCGGACAACAAAGTGGAGCCGAAGGTTACGCTTCGAGCGAAGCTCGACATGCGCGCGTTCGAGTTTAAGCCGGCCGATAAAGAGGCCATTGCCCGATTGACGAATTTAACGTGGACGGAAAAATTAAATGCCGAGGATGTGAGAGCTGCGCGTTCGACGCCCGATTTTAGTTTAGAGATCGATACCGGCGTAATTACAAACCGGATCGACCTGACGCGAATCGCCAAAGAAAGCGCCAAGCTGGAGGCGAACATCACAAGCCTGAACCGGCAGCTGTCTGACGAAAAGTTCTTGAGCAAAGCGCCACCTAAGATTGTGGAAGGAATGCGTACCAAGCTGGCCGGGTACGAAGAGCAATTGAATAACAACCGCGGTTTGCTGGAAGCGCAAGGACCTGACGCGCAGCGGCTGGAAGCATAATCAGGATGTTCGACGTCTCACATGCCGAGGTGCGCGGCGCAGTAGAGCGGGCGCTTGCGGAGGATCTTGGCAGCGGCGACATCACTTCAGAGTTGACCGTCCCCGAAGACTTGCAAGCGCACGGCGTCTTCCTCGCCAAGCAGCATGCGGTTCTGGCAGGCGTAGAGCTGTTGCCCTTCGTATATGAACTGGTGGGTGGCGCGGAGGTGCGGCAACTGCGGGAGAGCGGTTCCACTCTGTCGCTTGGTGACGCTATTGCAAGCGTTATAGGTCCGGCTCGAACTCTGCTGGCCTGTGAACGGGTAGCGCTCAACTTTCTGCAGCGTCTGAGCGGCATTGCGACTGTGGCCCGGCGTTACGTGGAAGCGGTCGAGGGTACGAGTGTAAAAGTTCTGGATACCCGGAAGACCACCCCGGGTCTGCGTCAACTGGAGAAGATGGCAGCGGCTGCCGGTGGCGCAACCAATCACCGGTTTGGATTGTTCGACGCGGTGCTGATCAAAAACAATCACATTACTGCGGCGGGAGGCGTGATCCCCGCGCTCCGCAACGCCAGTCATTTTGCAGGTCCCATCGAGATCGAGGTGCGGACCAAACAAGAATTGGAGGATGCGCTCGAGTCGGGAGCGCGGCATCTGCTGCTGGATAATCTGACTCCGCAGGAGGCTGGCGAGTGGATCCGCCATATCGACGGCCGCGCCACCGTCGAACTATCTGGCGGCATCAATCTCGAAACCGTGCGCGCGTATGCAGAAGCTAGGCCCGAGTACATTTCGTGCGGCGCCATTACTCACTCGGCGATCGCCGTCGACATCAGCTTCCGGCTGGAACTTGATCTGCCAGATGCCGCTTGATCTGTCTCTGCTCTCCACTTTAAGGCCGCGGACAAAGTTTCACTACTTCCAAACCATAGGCTCCACGATGACCGAGGCCGCGCGACTGGTGCATGAGGGAGTTTGCGGTGGAACGGCAGTGATTGCAGAGGAGCAGACGGCGGGAATAGGCCGTCTGGGCCGCAGTTGGATCTCGGAAGCGGATGTGGGCATCTACTGCTCCATTCTGCTGCGGCTGGCAATTCCGCCAGCGCAGTTCCCGGTTGTCAGTCTGCTGCTGGGATTAGCGACAGCCGATGCTATACAAAAAAGCGCAGGCGTGGCTTGCGATCTCAGATGGCCGAACGATGTCCTGATCGACGAGCGCAAAGTAGCGGGTATTCTGCCCCATCTGGTCGAGCAATGTATCGTTGCAGGCATTGGAATCAACGTCAACAATACGCGCTTCGAAAGAGAACTGCGCACGCCACCGACTTCGCTGAAGCTGGCGCGGCGGGGCCAGGTGGTCTCGCGGGAACATCTGCTGGCGCAGTTACTCGACTCGATCGACGAATTCAGTACGGTATTGAACGACCGCGGACCTCGCGAAATTCTGGATGCATTCAGCAGATCCTCAAGCTACGTATTGAATCGACGTGTGATTCTTGAAGACAATGGCGCGCGCGGCATCACGGCGGGTTTGGATGAGAATGGATTCTTGCTGCTGAAATTGGACAACGGCCAGGTGAGCAGGATTGCCGCGGGCGGCATCCGCCCGGTGCTTTGACTCACCAGATTGAACCAGCGGATTGTCCCAGTAGTTTGAATATGTCCGAGCCAGACCCCTTCTCCGCCGAGCCCGCTGATTGGACGCAGAACTACTTCAACTACTTCACGGAAGTGGAAGAGCACTTTCAGCGCGCTCGCGGCTCGGCGCTGTTTCTTCTGTCGCCGCTCGATTGGGCGCTCATCGAGAACTGGCGCGCGAGCGGCATTCCGCTGGAGGCGGTGCTGAAAGGGATTGACGAAGCCTTCGACAAGTGGCGCTCGCGCAAGGTGCGCCGGAAAATGATCAATTCCGTGGCATATTGCTCACAGGCGGTGCTTGAAGCGGCGAATCGTTCGCGGCCGTCGTCTGGGCGGCCCAATAAGCCGGCAGCCGAAGCGCCCTTTGCCGCGGCTGAACTGGCAACCCATCTCGGCAATGCCAGCGCGCGATTGCGGGAACGCCCCGAAACTGCCCTCCATGAAGTGTCCGCCTCGCTCGAAAACCTTGCTGCCCATGCGGAAGAACATCTAGCTGACTTGGAGAGCTTGGAACAGCGCCTGTGCGCTATGGAAGACAAGATCGTTGCGGCCGTGCGCTCTTCGCAGACAGATGAAGACCTGTTCTCGATGCGGCAGGCGCTCGAAGCAGAGCTTCGCCCCTATCGCGGCAAGATGACCGCAGACCAAATTTCGATGTTGGAACGGCGATATCTCGATACGGCGCTGCTGGAACGGGCGAATCTACCCCGTCTCAGCTTGTTTTACATGCACTAGCGGCCGCGATGGAGCTATTTGATAAAGTCGGGAGCTAATGGCGACCGCGGAAATCCGTCCCAACCGGCTGCAATGGTATGCCCTGGCGCTGCTGGTGGTCTCCGTCTGCATCAACTATGTCGACCGCGGCAATCTCGGCGTAGCGGCGCATAGCATCAGCGAAGATCTTCACTTCAAGCCCGATCAGCTGGGTGTTCTATTGGGAAGCGTTTTCTGGACCTACTCGTTGTGCCAGCCGATTGCCGGCAAGATCATCGATCGCTGGAACGTGAATGTGGTTTTCGCGATAGGTTTTCTCGCCTGGTCGGCAGCCACCATGGCCACCGGCTGGGTCTCGACCTTCACGGCTATACTGCTGCTGCGGTTGATCTTGGGCGCAGGCGAATCGGTTGCTTACCCAGCGTACTCGAAGATCATCGCCACCAACTTTCCCGAGCGGTTGCGCGGCACGGCGAATGCCTTGATCGATGCCGGCTCGAAGGTGGGACCGGCTTTGGGTGTGCTGATAGGCGTGAAGATCGTCGAGGAGTATTCGTGGCGCTTTATGTTCATCGGCATCGGCGGCGTCAGCTTGCTTTGGCTGGTTCCCTGGACGATGGTATTGCCGCATTTAAGAGCCCGCCAGCGGCTTGAACCGGTCACCTGGTCGCCTCCCTACTCGCAGCTCATCCGGAATCGCGCGGTTTGGGGCACTGTGGTGGGGCTCTTCGGAGGCAACTACATGTGGTATTTCTTTCTCACCTGGCTGCCTTACTACTTTGAAAGCGAACGCCACTACACCAAAGACCGGTTGGCGATTTTCGCATCGCTTCCGTTCTGGGTGGTTGCGGTGTCTTCCATGCTCTTCGGGCTTTTGGCCGATCGCCTCATCGATCGCGGCTACCCGGCTGGGCGGGTACGTCAGCTGTTTGTCGCAAGCGGATTACTATGTTGCTGCCTATTCACCCTGCCTGCAGTGCTGGTTAGGGAGGAGTGGCTCTCGACCTTGCTGTTAGCGCTGGCCTGCGTCGGAATGGCGGGCTTTTCATCGAACCACTGGGCGTTGAGCCAGACCTTATCGGGACCGGCGGCTGCGGGAAAATGGACTGGATTCGAGAACTGCCTGGGCAATTTCTCTGGAGTGGTGGCGCCTTTCATCAGCGGACTGACATTGCAGAAGACTCACTCGTTTTTCCTGGCTTTCGCCATCTCCTGCTGCGTTTGCCTGATGGGCGCCGTAGGGTTTCTTTTCATCGTCGGAAACCCGGTAGAAGTAGAATGGGACAAACCTGCGGCACTGGAACCGGTTGCACGTTTTTGAACCGTTGCCTCCCGGTAGACGTCTTAATAAACAGGTAGAGCGCCCACGGGGCTAGCAGCCGGTTTAGCTAGGAATTGACGCCTGGGGAGTTGATTTGTAATAGCTCTGCCGGGCGTCAGCGGTCTGGTGCACGCGCCCAACTGAGCGATGCACTACCGGTGGGTATCTTCCTCCGAGGTATCCACCGGACTTTAGAGACCGGACAAACCGGGCCCGGTCCCCGCTTGTGTTCCTCTTCGGATATTTTTCTAAAGGCGGAACTCTCATTGGATCTTGCGATGCCATCAATTGGATGGATTGAGGCCATCTGCGGGCCAATGTTCTCCGGAAAAAGCGAAGAATTGATCAGACGTCTGCGCCGCGCGACAGTTGCGCGCAAACGCGTTCAGGTTTTTCATCCGGCTATCGATAAGCGCTACTCGGAGAGCGAAATTGTCAGTCACAGCGCGTTCCGGATGCCCTCCCACCCCGTGCTCTCGGCGGCTGAGATATCGCTGAAAATAGATAGTGAGACACAGGTTGTCGGCGTCGACGAATCGAATTTCTTCTCCCAGGGGCTCGTTTCGGTAGCGAATCGCATTGCCGACAGCGGCAAGCAGGTGATCATCGCAGGCTTGGACACAGACTTTCTCGGACGTCCGTTCCCGCCCATGCCAGATCTGCTGTGCGTGGCGGATCAATTACCAAGACGCTGGCGGTGTGTATGCGCTGCGGCGCACCGGCGAAACATACCCAGCGGTTAATGGGGTCCGAAGACCTGATTCTAGTCGGGGCTAATAACTCTTATGAAGCTCGCTGCCGCCACTGTTTCGAGCCCGGCGCACCCACCAGGAGCATTTCGAATTTGCGCGCAGGGGCGAGGACGGAACGCCGCACTCTGCTTGAAACATAATGGAAAGGGAGCACGTCAACTCAACCGTCGATCACAGGCGCATTTAGAGCGCCCGGCGGCGAAGTACTTCCAAGGACAATATGAGCACAGCACCGCAACAACCAACTTACATAATCCCTCCTCCTTCCGGCCCCAATTGGAAGACCCCCGTCATGATCGTAGCCATTGTGCTGCTGGCCGCTTCGAACATTTATCTATTCACGCAGCTCGGCCAACTACGAACGAACACCAAGTCTGAAATGGGAAAGATGTCGCAGGAGCTGAACGCCACGCTGGAGAAGATGCGGCTCGATTCGTCTGAGGCGGTGCAGCAGTCCACACGACGCGTTCAGACTTTGCAAAACGAACTGGCGCGATCTCGCCGGGCAGCGACGCAACTGGTGGGACAGGCAAAGATTGACGCAGAAAACAAGGTCGCCAGCTTGCAGGAGAAAGTCGCTTCCGAACAGGCCGCGCAGCAGCAAGCCATCAATGCCGTAAAGCAGACCGCCGACACCGCCACCACGCAGTTAGCCACCGTTTCGACCGACGTGCAGAATACCAAGTCGCAGCTGGATCAAACCATATCTACGCTGAAGCGCGCTACCGGCGACATCACCAATCAATCGAGCCTGATTGCCACCAACGGGAAAGAACTGCAGGCGCTGAAGGATTTGGGCGAACGCAACTATTCGGAATTCACCATTACCAAATCGAAGAAACCGCAGCGGGTAGGCAATATTCTCGTGGAATTAAAGAAGGTTGACACCAAGCGGAACCGCTTCACGGTGGTAATTACCGCCGATGATAAGCAGGTGGAGAAGAAAGACAGAACCCTGAACGAGCCCATTCAGTTTTACACTCTGAAGGCCCGTCAGCCGGACGAAATGGTAGTTAATCAGATCCGGAAGAACACCATAGTCGGCTATCTCGCAACACCTAAAGTTCAAGCTAACCGGGCTGGATCGTAAACTGCCCGATCGTAAGATGAAAGAGTAGTGAATTAAGCCATGAGATATCCAGAACAACTAATTGCACCTATGCGTGCAGACCTAACGCAGTATGGCGTCACAGAAACAAAGTCCCGCGAGGAAGTAGACAGTCTGCTTTCGCCAGAAAGCGGCAATGTGCTGATGATAGTGAACTCGGTGTGCGGCTGCGCGGCCGGAAAAGCTCGCCCGGGAGTAGGAATGGCCCTGCAGAATTCCGTAAAACCGGACAAAGTCGCCACCGTCTTTGCTGGCGCGGATTTAGAAGCTGTCGCTCGCGTCCGTGAACTGCTGCCTGGAATGCCTCCTTCTTCACCTGCGATGGCGCTCTTTCAGAACGGCAAGCCTGTGTTTATGCTCCATCGCCACCAGATCGAAATGCGCCAAGCCCCGGAAATCGCAGATATTCTGGTGAATGCGTTCGACGAGCATTGCGCCGCCGTTAAGCACTAGTCAAGCTCGATCGCGTTCATCCCCGGGGAATTAGCGTTGGCCGGCCAGCCATAAAGCCCGTGCTTTCTGATGTACTCGCAGACGGCATCGGGCAGCTCAGGGGTATCTTCTCCGGCCGCCAAACGATGGCGAATGTCTGAACTGGAGATTCCCAAAGCCAGGCTATCCATGCGTTCGACAGAGGCGTGCGGAGGAACCTTGTACTGGCTCCCCGGCCGGGCGGCAACAATAAAGGTGACTAGACTGGTCAGGTCGCGCCAGCGCTTCCAGCTCTCAATTTCGTCGAACGCGTCCGAGCCAATCAGAAAAAACAACTTGGCTTCGGTCCGCAATTCCTGCTTTAAAGTTTCGATTGTGTCGATGGAGTAGCTGCTCCGCGGCGCCTGTTCCAGCCGTGAAGCTTCAAAGCACGGAAAGGCTGCACAAGCTGCCTCCACCATCCGGAAACGATCTTCGAACGGAGTTATCGCTTCGAATTCCTTATGCGGTGGCCTACCTGCCGGAACGAAAAGGATACGGTCGAGGTGGCATTGGGCCTGCGCTTCACCTGCAATCCGGAGATGCGCCTTATGAACCGGGTCAAAGGTGCCCCCGAAGACGCAAACCCTCTGGGGAATCCTCATGCAGTGCGTTGGGACGGGCCGTGTTCGCTGGAGACCTGATCGCGAGCCGCCCGGCTGGCCAATTCGTCGCAGCGATTATTGTCGTCGTGTGATGCATGCCCCTTGGTCCACTGCCAGGCAATGGCGTGCGAAGCGACCAGGCGATCAAGTTCTACCCAGAGATCCTGATTCACCACTGGCTTCTTGGCCGCAGTCTTCCAACCGTTGCGTTTCCATCCGTGTATCCACTTGGTGATCCCGTCCTTCAGGTAATTCGAGTCCGTAATCACCTCGACAGTACACGCTTCCTTCAGCCGCTTCAGGCCTTCAATCGCGGCGGTCAATTCCATTCGATTGTTAGTAGTTTGCGAATCGAAGCCAAATAACTCCCGCTTATTCGAACCGGATCGCAAAATGCAGGCCCAGCCGCCTTTTCCGGGATTACCTAAGCAGGCGCCATCTGTAATCAGTTGAACCTGTTTCAAGCTACTTCCGCGCACTCCGCCACAGGTTGCGAATCAGCCTGCTCGGAGAAGAACCGATCGACGATTTCCAGAATCTGCGGGATGCTGGCAGCCCGGTACACATCGGTCCGCAACTTCGACCCGTTGCGAATGCCGTGAGTGAAGTAGGTAGCAAATTGCTTCATCTTGCCAACCGCATCAGAGGCTCCGTGATTCTGAAGCATAAGATAATAGGTCTTCATCATGGCATAGCGTTCGCTGTCGGGCGGAACATTGTAAGCGCCGGTTTCAATATACTGTTCGATCTGCTTGAAAATCCAAGGGTTATATGAGGCAGCGCGGCCCACCATCACGGCGTCGCATCCGGTGTCGCGAACCATTCGCACGGCGTCCTCGGGCGTCAGAATGTCCCCGTTCCCGATGACCGGAATCTTCACGGCGGCTTTCACTTCCGCGATCCGCGACCAGTCGGCGTGACCGCTGTAGCCTTGCTCACGGGTGCGCGGATGGAGGGCTACAGACGCCAGACCGCAATCTTCGGCCAGACGGGCCATCTGGACACCTACCAACTCACTGTCATTCCAACCGGCGCGAAACTTGCACGTAAGCGGAATGCCGATCGCGCTGCGTACTTTCCGCAGGATGCTCTCCACCAACGGAAGATCACGGAGCAGGCCGGAGCCTCCGTTGCATTTCACGACCTTGTTTACGGGGCAGCCGAAATTAATGTCTACGATATCGAATCCGCGGTCTTCGCAAACCTTCGCTGCCTCAGCCATTACATCCGGGTCGGAGCCGAAGAGCTGGCAGGTAATGGGATGCTCTTCCGGATCAAAATATAAATAACGAAAGTTCTTAGTAATGCGGCGAGCCGTTTTGGTGCTAACCACGCCGTGGGAACTGGTGAATTCGGTCATTAGCAGACCGCACCCGCCCTGGTCCCGGATCAGGCGGCGGAAGACCGTGTCGGTCACGCCCGCCATGGGCGCCAGAACGGTAGCCGGGGCAATTTGAATGTCTCCCACCCGGTAAGAACGGGGGAAAGCAAGGTTTGTTCTAGAGCTCATCGAGACCGGAGGAAAACTGCTAAATTCATTTTAACTACCGGACAGGAAACCACTTGGACCGCCGGAACGTTTTCTCTGGTAGGGAATCAGGAGGCAGCAGATGTCCGACACCAGCAAGTTAATCGTGGCTTTCTTTCTCGGGCTGGCGATAGCGCTGGGCAGTGTATTTTTCTTTATGCGCAGTTCGCAACCCCCGGCGGCGTTGGCGGCGGTCAACCCTCCGGTGCAAACTACGCCCACCGCCCCGGCGCCGGCACCAGCAGCGCCGGTGGAACAGCCGCTTGCAAAATTCCGGAACCAGCTCCCGGTAAAGACGGCAAAACCGGAGAAAGCGAAACCGGAAAGAAATCCAGAGCCGGTGAATGCGCCACGGCCAGCTGTAACGAAAACACCTGATCAGGAGCCCGCTGCCACCAGCACAGGCCCAGCTGCCCCTTCCTCGTTTGCGGCTCCTCCCGCTGCTCCGGCGTTTACGCCTGAACCCGCTGCACCGGTGCAGCAACAGCCGCACACCATAACTCTGCGCGCCGGGACCGCGTTTAATGTCCGTCTGGAAGATAGCGTCTCGACTGAGCGGAACAGCTCTGGTGATAATTTCCGCGCCACGCTAACGGCCCCGGTGATTGTCGATGGATTTGTGATCGTCGAACGAGGCTCGAAAGTGCAAGGGCAAGTAGTAGAGGCGGAACGTTCCGGCCGCGTGAAAGGCCGTGCAAATGTTTCCCTCGCCCTGACCGAAATCAACACCACCGATGGTCAGCGCGTCCGCGTGCAGACCAATAGCGTCATTCGTGAAGCGTCCGCAAGCAAGGGAAGCGACACCGCGAAAATAGCGGCAGGCTCGGCACTAGGCGCGCTGATCGGCGGGTTGACGGGCGGAGGAAAAGGCGCGGCAATCGGAGCGGGAGCAGGTGGCGCGGCAGGTACCGGAGTAGTTCTCGGCACCCGCGGTAAAGGCGTTACCTTGCCAAACGAAACCGCTTTGACCTTCAAACTGGTTAGCCCGGTGACTATCACCGAACAGTTCCACAACTAACTTTCCCGCCCACGCCCCTGGAAGCCTGTACTACCGGAGAGTCTGTTTGGACTTCTTGTGACGCGCTAATACCAAAGCCGTCAAGCCAGCCAAGCAAAGCACCCAAGTTCCCGGTTCGGGAATGGCGGGTTCAACTTCCCGGTACGTGTACAAATAATCCGCCGAACTGAGGGAAGCGAATCCAACGGGGCTGAGCGTTCCTCCGGCGCTAGCTCCAGCGGCGAGATGGATCAGGTTGTCCGCGGACACAATCGCGCGCTCGCTGTTGAGAACGTCAAACGCCATCAGGTCAGGATCATAGTCGTAGGCGAAGGATTGTGCGCCGTCGTTGGCCGCATAGTTGGACGCGAAAATACTGCCGGATTTTAGCGCGTTCCGCACGATTCGAAGTGGGTCGTTCAGCCGCGAACCTACCGAGGTGAAAACGCTGCCAGGCCGGGTGACTTGGAAGAAGAATCGATACTCGTTGATACGCAGGCCCTGTGCCGGTCCTGGACCATTCGGGCCGCCGGTCGATTGAAATTCGCCAGAGAAACGCAAGCCGGTTGTTCCTGCACCAGCCAGCGGTGAAACTGTGATGCCGCTCTCCCCAAGCACATCACCGCCTCCGCCATTTTGCAGAAGAAAAGTGAAGCCGCTGAAGATCGCGGAATCGGCCTCGCAGGAGAAACCCGCAGCAGAGTAAGTGGTTAAAGGCGCTGGCACACAGGGCGCGGCGCTTAAAGGAAACGCGGCGATGATGCTCGCCAACATCAGTAGGGAACAGGGCTTCATGGCAATCCTCCAGCGACGGCCATTACATCACAAATTTCGCACTTGCGCCTTACAAAATCACTTACAAATGTGGATCTGACCTAAGCTCCCTGATCTCGATTCCTGTTGGCTTTGTAAATAGCTTTGGGTCGAACGGCCGATCCTGATACTCGATGTATTCATAGGCGTACTTGCCGTCTGTCATCTGCCAGCTGAAAGTGACGGGAATGCCGCTGTCGCCCCGGAGCACAAGAACGGCGGCGCCTAAAGGAGTGTCGAGGCGCAGCGCTGTGGTGGTTTGCGCGTTAATGATAGGACCGTTCTCCTTGACGGCTCCGGCCTGGGTAAAAAAATCGTATTCGGAACCGAACTCGATGCGATCGAGGATGCCGAGCCGATGCTGTGGGTCGAAAGGCAACACGATCGGCAGCAGCGGTGTCTCACCATTTTCAGCCGCGGTTTTTCTCGCGTGAGTTCCGGTCTTGGTAATCAGATTGACGTTGAAGATATCCGGTCCGGCAACGATAATCAGCTTCTGCATTTTTTGCCTGCTGTCGGGGGGATCTTCAATGCGCGCGTAGCCCGGAGAAGCTTCGAAGATCGTTCTAGGAAGAGCCGCGAAACTCCCCGGTTGAATTCGCGGGCCTATTAGGCGGACCACCATGCGGGTCATCCTGTTGGTCTGCGGAGCGTCCGGTTGCAAATTACTCGATTTTGCGGCGGCAGGCGGAGCGGCTGCCAGGGCTATTAGAAAGCTCTGGCTCAGCAAGAAGAGCAGTCCAGTTCTTAAGTGGGCCATTAGTTCCTTAATAATCATGCTGGCAGAATAGTTTCACATAAGCGCCGGATTATTTTGGCGCGAGTTCTTCATAAGTGGAAAGCGTTCTCGAGCTGCAATCTGTCACCAAAGAGTATGCCGCATTCCGTGCCGTGGAAGAATTGACTCTGGCCGTGGAGCCGGGCGAATTCTTTTCTCTTGTGGGGCCGTCGGGCTGCGGAAAAACAACCACGCTGCGCATGATCGCGGGCTTTGAACTGCCTACCAGCGGAGAGATTCTGCTGCAGCAAAAGCCGGTGAGCCAGCTGCCTCCCTGCAAGCGTGACGTCAGCACTGTCTTCCAGAACTATGCCCTGTTTCCGCACCTCTCCGCGGAGCAGAATATCGCCTTTGGGCTGGAGCGCAGGAACGCGGACAATATTAGGCGGCGGGTGGCTGAGATGATCGACCTGCTGCAGTTGGGCGGCAAAGAGAAGCGCCGGCCTGCGCAGCTTTCGGGAGGCGAAAAGCAGCGCGTGGCGCTGGCGCGTTCGCTGGTGGTCGAGCCGGCGGTGCTGCTGCTGGATGAGCCGCTTTCAGCGCTCGACCCACAGCTTCGCAAGCACGTGCGCAGCGAATTGAAGAGCTTGCAGAAGCGCCTGGGCACAACGTTTTTGTTCATCACTCACGATCAGGAAGAAGCTCTCGCCCTTTCTGATCGGATCGGCGTAATGAATCGGGGACGGCTGGAACAGCTGGGTACCGCGCTGGATATGTATACACGGCCGGAGACGCGCTTCGTGGCGGAATTTCTGGGAGAAGTGAACTGGGTGCGAGCGGGTTGCGGTGTCAGGCCCGAACATCTGCGCCTACGCTTTACACCAGCGCCGGAGGATGATCCCGAGCGTTGCCTGCCGGGAGTGGTTGAACAATTGGAGTTTTTGGGGAGCCGGTGGCTGGTAACCGCGCAGCTCGAAGACGGTTCCAGGTGCAAGTGCGACCTAAGTGCAAACGAGTGCGGCTTCGAGCGGGGGCAGTGCATTTACGTCACATGGCAGCGCTGCGACGAGTTGGTCGGTCGATTCAGGCATGACTAAGGTAAAGCCGGCCGTAAACCTGGTCATGGCGCGTACAGGCCAGGTCTCTTTAGCTGCGAAGATGCTTGCCCCTGGACAGATTTGGATGCTGCTGCTGTTCTTTCTGCCGCTCAGTATCGTGCTGGTGTACAGCTTGATGACACGCGGAACTTACGGCGGCGTGACGCTTCCGTTCACCGTCGAAGCTTACAAGCGGCTGACCGATGCGCTTTATCTGCAGATTCTCTGGCGGTCGATCTGGATCGCCAGCGCATCTACCGCGGCATGTTTGGCAATGGCGTTTCCCATAGCGTTCTACATTGCGCGCTTCGCCCAGAGGAAGACGCTGCTGCTGGCATTGGTTGCGCTGCCGTTCTGGACCAGCCTGCTGATCCGGACCTATGCCTGGATGTTTCTGCTGCGGGATACGGGATTAATTAACACCTCGCTGGAGCGCGGCGGTTTCATCGGCGCGCCTTTGCCGCTGTTGTTCAATGCTGGGGCAGTGGTTCTGGGTCTGGTGTATGGCTATCTGCCCTTTATGGTGTTTCCAATCTACGCCGCGGTCGAGAAACTCGATTTCACTTTCTTAGACGCGGCGGAAGACCTGGGGGCAACAGCAGTTGGAGCGGCCTGGCGTATCGCAGTGCCCCTGGCGAAACCGGGCATCGCCGCCGGCTGCGTGCTGGTGTTTATCCCGTGCCTGGGCGCCTATCTCACACCCGACCTGATGGGCGGCGGACGTTCAGTGATGGTTGGTAATCTGGTGGCGAATCAGTTCGGACCATCGCGAGACTGGCCCTTCGGCGCAGCCATTTCGGTCGCGTTTTTATTGCTTGCCCTGCTGGCGAGTGCCTGGTTGAGAAGGTTGGTTGAGATACGCGGAGAAGATCTGCTGTGAAACGAATCCTGGCTGCTTACGCGGTGATCTTCTATCTGTTCCTCTATCTGCCTCTGGCGGTGTTGACCATCTTCAGCTTCAACCAGGGTAAGGTTGCGGTGCTGCGCGGATTCACTCTGGGATGGTACAAACAACTGCTAGCCGATGGTTCATTGCTGGAGGCCACCTTCAACAGCCTGACGGTCGCGATCTGCGCAACTCTCATCGCAACGGCCGTTGGCACTGCGGCGGCGTACGGTTTGTGGAAGCGATCGGCTCCGGCGCTTGCCGGCGGGCTCTATCTATCGCTGGTGACTCCGGAGATTGTCACAGGCGTGTCGCTGCTGGTGTTCTTCCAACTCGCTTTCCGGGTGCTGCCCATCCGCCTGGGCTTGCATACAGTAATCTTGGCGCACGTGGCGTTTTCCCTCGTTTACGTGGTGGCAGTCGTGCTGGCGCGCTTGCGGACATTCGATAGCAATCTGGAAGAAGCGGCTGCCGATTTGGGGAGCACAGAGTGGCAGGCGTTCCGCTATGTGACGCTGCCGCTGCTGATGCCGGGCATTGTAGCGGCGGCCCTGCTATGTTTTACCGTTTCGTTCGACGACTACGTAATTACCAGCATGGTGGCGGGCGTAGATTCAGAGACTCTGCCGATGAGGATTTACGCTTTGGCCAGAAAAGGCGTGAGCCCAGAGATCAATGCTTTGTCTGTGGTGATCAGCAGCGGGCTGGGAGTCCTGATTCTAATCGCGGGACGGCTGGAACAATCGATCGCCGGAAGGACTTAACAAAAAGTTGAACCGGCGGTTTTTTCTGGCAGGTCTGGCAACTGCGGCGGCGAGTTGCACATCAGGACGACTGCCGCGGCTGAATGTCTACAACTGGGACAATTATGCCGCCAGATCCACCATCCCTGACTTTGAAAAGCGGTATCGATGCCAGGTGCGCTATGGAGTCTATGCGAGTGCGGAAGAAATGCTGGCGAAGGTGATGAGCGGCAATTCTGGTTGGGACGTAGTGTTTCCTTCAAACAGCTTCATTAAGCCGATGCGGGAACTCTCGCTCTTGCGCCAGCTGGAGCGGACTAGACTGCCGAACATGATAAATCTGGAGGCGCAATTCCAAGCGCCCGAGTGGGATCCGCAGTTAGCCTGGTGCGTGCCTTTCATGCATAGCGGAACGGGCATCCTTTACTCCAAGAAGGTAACTGAACCGCCTCTGGCCTGGGCCGACTTGTGGATTGACCGGTATGGAAGGCGCGTCACCATGCTGGACGATCCGGCGGAGGTGTTCGGCGCGGCTTTGAAGTTAATGGGCGCTTCCGTGAATGCAGCCGGCGAGGAGACGCTGCGGTCGGCGCGCGATCTCGCTATCCGGCAGAAGCCGCTGTTGCGTGCGTACTTGAATGAAGAGGTGCGTGACCAGGTGATAGCAGGGGATGTGCTGGCGGCGCAGATGTGGGCGCAGGTCGCGCAGGTTGCCATGGACAACTCAGACGAGCTCGCTTTCTCGTACCCCAGCGAAGGCTATCCGCTATATGCCGATAACGCCTGCATTCTGCGGGAGAGCAGGCATGTGGAACTTGCATATGCATTCCTGAATTATCTGTTGGAGCCGCAAGTGGCGGCCGATATCGCGGTAGCCATCACCGGGGCGACCGTGAACGCAGCAGCGCGCATTTTGCTGCCAGATCGATTGCGAACGAATCCGGTTCTGTTTCCATCGCCGGAAACCAGGGCGCGCGGCGAATGGTTCCGCGCGCTGCCGCCCGCCGCGCAGCGATTGCGGGACCACTATTGGACGGAGATCAAAGCGTCCTAAATGAGCGGGAGCCGCTTGTTGCGGCGCGTACGGGCGCGGGCCTCGAGCCTGCTCTTTCGCATCTCCAGATCTGGAGACCGCGAATGACGCATCGCTTCGCAGGTGAAATCGAGCGCCAGTGCGTAGTTCTTCTCTTTGTGCTCGTAAAATTTGGCGAGCTCTTCGAAGGCGGCGACGCGGTATGGATTGCGGCATCCGGCTAATTCAGTCCAGAGCTGCAGGGCAGCGTGAGGGCGTCCCATTTTTTTTTCCAGGAGCGAAATGTCCCAGAGGCAGCGGAAGAGCAGGCTGTCGGGCAATCCGGCATCCACTGCGCGCTTGAAGAAATCGAGCGCTCTTTCGCATTCGTTTGCAGCCAGCAGCCAGCGTGCAATGCCGGCCAGGTCGGGGCCATGCCTTACCCCAGCATGAGCTAATGCTTCGCCATCCGTTGCGCGGAAGGCCGCGGGGACAATGGCGGTGAGACAGGCGAGCGTGAGAATATCGAGCGCGTTGTGCTGGAATACGGGCATCAAACGGCTGGCCTGGCCTCCGCGCAGGAAATCGAAGTAGAGCTGCGGAATGAGATGGCCGGGTACATCTCCTTGCCGCTGGTAACCCAGTATTTGCTCCTCCAGGGATGTTAATTTGCAGCCTTCGAGGCGGAGTTTCCAAAGCCGCCGCGCTCCGTAGAGCAGATCGAGATGCGCAAGCCGGCTGAAGGGCGGAGTTTCGCGCAGCATACGGAAGCGGGTTTCTAGCAAAGGCTGATCGTAGCTGCGCCCGTTGTACGTGATCAGCACATCGAACCGGGATAGATACTGTTCCAGAGCGGAAAGGGTACTGCGCTCTTCGGCATAGTCGCGCATAAAAAACTGGCGGACTTGGAAGCCGTTCCTTACAATGCTGCCAACGCCGACAAGGAAAGCGTAAGTCCCGGAGCCTCCAGCCAGGCCTGTCGTTTCGGTGTCGAGAAAAGCCCATCGTTCTGCGGGGCACGGTGGAATTCCGCCTGCGCTCAACGCATCGAGAAGATTGGGCTCCAACTCGCATAGAGCGCCCACATCGGCTATGCCATGAGGGCGATGGCCGGCAAAGAAGTGCTCGGCTTCGAAGTGCTTGCCGTGGGCGGAATCAACCACCTGGCCCCGCAGGCAGTCTTCAATCCCGACCCGGGCGATTAGGGGCAGGGAAGGCGGCGGGCGGCGTTCCGCGAAGTGCTGCTCAACACTGGCAATGCGCTGACGCAAGCGGGCAAGTTGTTCGTCTGTGTCTAGCAAGCTAAGAGACTTCGCTGTTTATACGCCAGTATATCGACAGTATCCGACGGAAACAAATTACCGCTGGCTGCATGTCTAAGGAGTAGATATGTCGTTGCTAAATGATGATGCTCCACAAGGCGCGGAGCAGCCGCCGCCCCAAAAGAAGTCCGCGCTCGCGGGCATTCTGCCGTATACATCGGTGGCGCTGGTGCTGGCTTTGCTGTATGTAGCGTGGGTGTTCTATTCCCGGCACGAGCGTTCACAGGAGGCCGCAGCGGTAATAGAAAAGGAGCGTCAGGACGCCGAAAAGAAGCAGGCGAATATGATTTTTGGCTCGGGCGAGGTAAAGTTCCTGACCTTCAGCGCAAGCCCCGGGCACTTGAAGAGCGGGGAGTCGGCGCGGCTGTGCTACGGGATGGTGAATGCCGAAAAGGTGAAGATTGAGCCCTCGATCGGCGAAGACGTAAAGCCCACCTCACGGCACTGCGCCGATATTTCGCCCAAGTCGACTACCACTTACACCATCACCGCGAGCAATGCAAAAGGCGAGACGAAGTCCACGTCGCTGACCGTTCAGGTGAATTGAGAAGCCTTTCTTGCAACAAGGAGTGCGGCAAGCAGATTAAGCAACATGTTAGTGGGAGTGAAGTAGATTTGGAAGCGCGCGGGTGACGAGCCAACTATCTCTGCACCTTGGCATCCTTGTGGGTGCGATGAGTTGAATCTACTTTTCCGCCTGGGGTTCCATCGTCGATCACACGTAAGGACTTTAGCCATGCCCAATGGCGATGCCGGTCGTCACAAATGCTACTTATGTTCCCTAAGGTTTGTTCAGCGCGGCAAACAGGGTTGCTGTTCGGTTGCGTTTGTGGTCGTGGGTTACAGTTCCGCAGCGCCCCTTTTACTCCGGCCATCCGGATTGCTTCCGGCCCAACGCTTAGATCTGGCGCTTCTCTTCAGCACAGAGCATGATCCCGTGCTCGGGCGGGCTGAGATACAGCTTGGCAATGGCTTCCAGCTTTACCGCAAATTTCGGATCGTGGTTGACGTTGAACGTTCGAAACAAGGGTGGTTATAGCCCATGCTGGCGCCAGGTGCGGTATACGCTCTTCTCGCGGAGGCCTGCCGCCTTCGCCATGCTTAGCTTGCTCCAGTGGGTCGCACCGGCCGGTTTCTCCAGCGTGGTCTTGTGAATTATGGCTCGCGCCGTGTTCCGCGTCATAGTCGGCGTGCGCCCAGAACGAGGTGCATCCTTCTCCAAACCGGCCCAGCCTAGTTCGAGAAAACGCTTCCTCCAACGCGCTGCTTTCTGATTGCCGATCCGGGTCTCTACGGCGATCTCCGAATTCTGTTTCCCTGCTGCGGCCAAAAGGACCACGCGCGCACGCACGCTCGAGTTGCCACGCTGGCCAGGAACGTCCGTGAGCCCGTTGGCGCAAGGTTGGCTTTTGTTCGTTTGCCAAGACTATCAAAACTGCACTGTGCAAAGCTCTTAGAAATCGGCTGAAAAATCGAGAACCGCTCGCGATAAGGAAGCTTAAGCTCCTCTGATAACCCAAATTGACAAGTTCTTCGATTAGGGCTATGGTCTAGGCATGAACGTGTCCCTTACCCCGGAGCTGGAGAAATTCGTCAGCGCGGAGGTTGGATCCGGCCGCTATCATTCGGCGAGCGAAGTAGTGAACGAGGCGCTGCGACTCCTAGAAGACCGGGACCAGGGCAAGATCGAGCGTTTCGCCGAGTTCAATCAGGAGCTTGGCCATCGCTTGGCATCGCTCGATCAGAAGCATCACGTGGAGCCGGAAACGGCTCGTGCGCGCCTGCAGCAGAAATCCACTGCGCGCCGGCAGCGCGATGCGTGAGCCGCTACGTCCTTGGTGAGTTTGTCGAGTCAGACCTGGATGCGATCTGGGAATTTATAGCGCAAGATCATATAGAGCCTGCTGACCGCTGGATTTCCCGCCTGTTCGAGGCCTTCGAATCGATAGCCCGGACTCCGTGCATTGGTCATAAGCGTGAGGATCTGACGCCCCTGCCAGTGCGGTTCTGGCCAGTCGGCGCCTACCTCATTATCTATCGCGCGAAACCCGGCCTGGTCGAGATCGTCGCCGTCACCCAAGCTCGCGCGACGTGCCGAGATTCCTGCAGCAGCGCATGCAATGAGATTTGCCCTGACGGCATTAACGCGGAGCATTCTTGATATCAAGAATTCGGGAAACCAAATGTTGCGGCGCACCTTTGCGTCACGCCTGCCGTAGACCGGTGCCGACATCGTGACCGTCAAGGAGCTAATGGGGCACGCAACGATCAACACGACTATGCGCTAAGTCCATACCAACCAGGAGGCGAAAGCGAAGGCCGTGGCTGCTCTTAGTGACACTAACGGTCTCGCCTGTTTAAAGGCCTGTGACTAGAGGCCAACCGATTGAGATGCAGTAAGATCGAAAGCGGAGGAATGGGAGAGCGGTTTAATCCGGCGGTCTTGAAAACCGTTGGCGGGGAAACTCGCCCGGGGGTTCGAATCCCTCTTCCTCCGCCATTCCGCCGTTTGCTGACGCTTCCTACTTTCGAGCCGCCTTCGCTACGCTAAGTATATGAATGACGGCGTTTGGGGACATTGCCGACTGGCCGGTCGTGGGTGTCCTGACGCGAATGGCCACCGCTCCCTGCAGCGACGTCTTTCCCGAAAAGGATGGCATCGTGGAAATATGCCGATGTCGTGAAAATGCATCTACCATCGCGCGGGAAGCTCGACAGTCTGGCCCACAACATCGATCGCCACCTTACCTCGAAGCCCACGGGAGCCCCCGCCTTCGAGCAGCTCATGCGCTTCGCCTATGCGAGCCAGAGGAAGCACCGCGCCGATCACCGGCTTGATCAGGCCGCGTTCGATGAGATTTGTCAGCGCGTTGAGCTTGCCTCGGTTCTGACGGGTGAACACGAAATGGTAGGCGGCGTTCTTTCCCCAAGCTTCGATCAGGTTCTGCGGCTGTGCAATATCGACGATGCTGACCAACCGTCCGGCATCCGCAAGGGCGAGCGCGCTTCTCGTCAGGGTATCGCCGCCGATGGTATCGAATACGACGTTCACCCCTTGCCCATGCGTCAGTTCCGCCGCGGCTGAGACGTAGTCATCGGAGGTGTGATCGATTACCTCGTCCGCTCCGAGCGAACGCACGAACTCATGGTTGCTACGGCGCGCCGTCGTGATGACCCGCGCACCCATCGCCTTGGCAAGCTGGATCGCCACCGTCCCCACACCGCCGGCTCCACCATGGATCAGAATGGTCTCGTGAACGGCAAGCTGGGCGCGGGTCACCAGAGCTTCCCAGACCGTCCCTCCAACCAGCGTCAGGCTGGCAGCCTCCACATGGTTGATGTTGTGCGGCTTGCGGGCGACCAGATCGACATCGGCAACGTGCTGCTCCGCATATGAGCCGGGGCCGCCGAAGATTTTGGGCGTGTAGTAAACCTCGTCGCCTATGTCGAACTCGCTCACATACGCCCCTTTCTCCTCCACGACGCCGGAAACGTCGTAACCGATGATGGCGGGGAGCGGCACGTAGTCGGCGTAGTCGCCACGTCGAATCTGATAGTCCAGGGGATTGATAGCGGTGGCGTGAACGCGCACCCGGACCTGCCGAGGTCCGACACCCCCTACGGGTACATCGCGCATTTCGAAAGCATCGAAACCACCGAATTTGCTGAGGACAATCGCCTTCATGGTGTTGGTCATGTTCTTACCTTTTCTCAAACCCAGTTGATATTAATGGCTTTAATAGTGGGTACATGTGGTATCTGTAATACGCACAAAAATGCCTTTAAGTGCATAAAATGACACTGCCATGGTCAAGCTGGGACGGCGATATTGTCGTTTTCAGTTCCGGTCTATTCTCAAATGCGAACTCAACCGGATCCCTAGCTCATTCTTTCACGGGCTTTTGGTCGGCGGTCTTTGAATCCTCCAGGAATCTGTGCATCAAGACCCCTGCGCAAACGAAGAACGGAAGGCTTTTCTCGTGTGAAGAGAGATGAAAAGCGTCTTCAAGATCGGCCATCAATTGTGCTTTCTGCTCTTTATCGATTACCAGCCAATCAGGCTCCTTCTTGTCTTTGAGAATGAGCCCGAAGCGCAGGGAGCTTTGCTGCGGCCTCGCCGTAATCGATTTTGGGATCACGTTGGATGAAATGAAGAGTGCCGAGACCGTTTCTGACTTGGTCATATCGCTCGAGTTTCATCTGGTTCAAATTGACGAGCAACTTGCTAGCATCAGCAGCTTCTTTGCCGGCAAAGTGCATTGCATTCAGAATGTGAATTGAGGTTGCCAACTCGTTGTGCATCTGGGCACAAAGAATGGATAACAACGGCGATCTTTCCGTTGTCCGAGCCAGACTCCTTCAACTCCTTCTCATTAGCAACTCGAATTGAGTCAAAGGCGCTAATCTCGGGAACAAACTCCCTGGCAAGGTCAAATGGTTCCGATTTGTGCTCCGGCTGATAGGCAAAAGCCGGGAGCGCTGCGACGGGAGAACGGTTAGAAAGAGCTTGAACAACATTGCGATTCTGCTAGTCGCGTGCCACAAGTTCTTTGTCGTCCTCAATTTGAATCACAACACGCTTGCCGACACGTTCCAGGATTTCTTCAATGCGGGGCAATTTGGATGAGTGGTGGGGATTGAGCAGCCTGCGGACTTCTTTCTCGTCAATGCCGATCTCACTCGCAAGTTGGACGTTGCTCCACTCGTGCAACCGAATTTCTTCATAGAGAGCGGCCTTCAATGCTGTTTGAGCCGGAACAGGGATGAGGTACTGGCCGCTCTGTTGAGCAGAGGGCGCTGGAACTTCCTTTCGAGTGTTGATACGACCGATGATGGACTCCTCCAATGCATCCGAGGCTTCATCTATGCACTGCTCAACAGTCTCGCCCTGCGTGATGGCTTCCGGAACGTCCGGAAAGGTAATAACGAACCCACCCTCGTCGGACGGTGTGAACACTGCTGGATATTGATAGATGCGCATCTTATAGGTCCTCCGGTCTGATTCCTAACTGTCCGAGCATGCCGTGAAGAGTGCCTTTTTTGAGTTCGTCCTTCGGATTTCGAATGATAGTCATCTTTTCCCCAAAAGTAGAGGGTTTGGTGACTCCCTTTTCCGCGATGCGGAACCAGCGAGACTGGCTTTCCGGTCTTCTTTCCGAGGTGTTGCAATTTCCGGATGAATTCTGAACCCTTCACGTGATGAGAGTATCGGACAAAACTGTCCGATTTTCTAGGCGGAGGAGTCCTGGATCCATCTTTCCTTTTACTTTTATCAGTTTACAGAGGGTCAAAATATATTGTTTTGGATGTAAACAGATTTTCCAAACGTAGACGAAACCGGAAGGCCCGGGTCAAGCCGCCGTCTAACCAGCTAGCCGAAGGCGGAGTGCGAGGACGGATTAACAGCCGGATTCAAGCGGCTTCGTCTTCTGCGCCGCCGTCCTGAATAGCTTCAGGCATCCTTAACAGCCCTCCGCTCTGTTGGCGATCCGACCTTTGACTTGTTCGAGTCTGACCTCAGCCTTTTCTACTTCCCCGGTTAGCGGCGTCTTGCTCTCAGTCATAGCCTTCTTTTCGAAAACGGGGCCAGTCATCATCGCGGTGATGTCGGTCGTCAGTATTGGGCGTACTCTCTGGACACTTGTCTGTAGACTTCCGGGTTGTGCTTGGGTTGTTGTTGCTTGCTCACGCGAGTAGTTAGCGCGTGAGCGTTTGGCCGCTAATGCGTTCGGTAATTTGAAAAACCCTACGTTCCGCGCGAAGCAGCGCTCCCGCTTCCTTGAGATACACCGTGGCACAAGACACCCGGTTCTTTGTTTTCAATAGGGGTAAGTAGAACCAGCTTGAAGAAACACAAAGCGGCATCCCAGGATTAGAAAGCCTGGTTCATACTTCCACTCAGCTACTCGTACCGAAGCGCCACCATTGGGTCGACCTTGGTGGCGCGGCGGGCGGGCAGATAACAGGCCACTGCGATCACCATTAGTAGCAGCGCGGCGGTCGCGATAAATGTGATGGGGTCGAGGGCTCCCACGCCGAAGAGCAACTGGCGGATAAAGCGGGTGAGCACCAGGGCGCCTGCCGCTCCTAGTGCTACTCCGGCCAGCCCGATCTTCAATCCTTGCCAAAGCACCAGATTCAAGACATCGCCGGGTCCCGCTCCGATAGCCATGCGGATTCCGAACTCTTGCGTTCTTCTTGCCACCGTGTAGGCCATGACGCCGTAAATGCCCACTGCCGCGAGCGCGAGAGCGATAAACGAGAACATGCTGAGCAGTACCGTCAGGAACCGCGGGCGCGCATTCGCGGCCGCAATAACGTCGTCCATCGACCGGATTTCCGCAACGGGCAGTTGCGGATCTAACGCAGCCACTTGCTTGCGGATGGCGGAGATGGTCCGGCTTGGGTCGCCAGTGGTTTTGACAGCCAGAAAGAGAGAGCTGATTCCATTGTCGATTTGCGCATAAGGCAGGTAGAGCTCGGTGCCCGAAGGCTTTTCGATTCCGCCGTTCTTGACGTCGGCCGCGACGCCGACTATGGTTCTCCACGGCGCTTTAGCGGAGTCCTCCCGGATGCGGCGGCCGAGAGGACTCTCATTCCCGTAGAAGGTCCGCGCGAATGTGAGATTGACGATGGCGACGTGATTACTGTTGCCTCCATCGCGGCTGTCGAAGGTGCGGCCCTCGATCATGGGAATGCGAAACATCTCGAAGTATCCCGGCGCGACGGCTTGATCGTAATCCACATTCTGGTCGGGTCCTCCGGTCTTCTTTACATAGCCCTCAACCTGAATGTCATCGGCGTTCACCGGCCGCAGCGGCGCAAGTCCCGAGACTACGGAGGCGGATTGCACACCCGGAAGAGCGTCGATGCGATCGAGTAGTCTGGTCCAGAACTGTTTTACCTCGGGCGGTTTCGCATACTGCTTTTCCGGCAGCGATAAGCGCATGGTGATGATTCGGGCCGGATCGAGACCAACATTCACCTGCTGCAGGCTCCAGAAGGTACGTACCATCAGTCCGGCCCCAACCAGGAGAATCAATGCCAACGCTAACTCGCTGATCACCATCAGGCGACGCAGCCATTGTGCGCCGCTGGTGGCGGTGGTGCGGCCCGTGGTGCTCTTTAATGCTTCCTGCGTATTGCCAGCGAACTGCGCCAGCGGAGCGAGCCCGAAAAAGATTCCCGTTAGCAGGGTCGCGCCTATCGTGACCAGCAAAACACGCCAGTCCATTCCAATCTCCCCGGATCGCGGAATGCTGCCCTGGTTGAAAGCGAGGATCAGGCGGAGCGCTAACGAAGCGAGGCCGACGCCGAGAAGTGCTCCGCACGCCGCCAGGGTAAGGCCTTCAATCAGCGATTGCCGCGCCAGATGCCAGATGCTTGCGCCGACGGCTTTGCGGATCGCAACTTCGTGTTGTCGCGACTCGGCGCGCGCAAGCAGCAGGTTGGCGACATTGACACAAGCAATTAAGAGCACGAAGGCGACAGCGCCCAGCATCACCAGCATGGCCGGTCTCACCTTGCCGGTGATTTCCCCCTGGTAGGGCAGCGCCAGCAGCGTATGAAAGGTGGGGTCGAAATTGTGCAGGTTCGGGGTCTTATCACGACCTTCCTGCACCATGATGCGCTGAAATTCGCTCCGCGCGCGTTCGAGCGGGATGCCAGGCTTCAGCTTGCCTACCACGGACTGGAAATGGTTCGATCGTCCGCCTGGGCTGGCGGGATTGATCTGCTGCGGATACCACAATTCCGGCGCATCCGTCTCGCCGGGAGGGAAGGCGAATCCTCGGGGCATAACGCCGATTACGGTTGCCGTCAGGCCGTTGACCTTTACGTTCCGGCCGATGATATCGTCGCGTCCGCCAAAGGCCCGATGCCACAACCCGTCGGAGAGCACCATTGTGAGAGGCGCGCCGAAACGGTCGTCGTCGCGGGACAGCATGCGTCCGCGCTGCGGCGCTACGCCCAGCATCGGCATCATTCCGCCGGTGATTTGCGCGGCGGTGACGCGAACCGGTTCGCCGCTTCCGGATAGATTAGTGCCGTTGATTGTGTACGCCTCCAGCGACTGCCAGGATGTGGTTAGCCTCCGCAGATCGAGCAGTTCCGGGGTCGACATCCAGAACTTATGAAATCCTCCGCTGCTGCCATAAGTAGGGAACTCCGTATACACACGCATCAGCCGCTGCGAATCCTTGAAAGCAAGCGGCCGCAGCAGCACGGTGTTTACAACCGTATAGATAGCAGTATTCGCGCCAATGCCTATGGCGAGACAAAGCAGCGCCGCAATGGTGAGGGCGCGATTTTTGAACAGCGCACGGATAGCGTAGCGTAGCTCCAGCATATGTGGATAATACGGCAGCAGGCAGCCGCAGTTCCACGAATTTCAAGAACCTTATGGCAGGCGAACGCTTAAGCAGGCCCATCCGGCCCGCGTCGCCAGCTTGGCTGCCGGAAAGAGACAGGTGAACCGGAAGGTCTCTTGCTCCTCGAATCCGCTCAGAATCAGCAGGCCTCCGGATTTAGTCACGCGCTGCAAGTCATCTAGGATGGCAAGTAGAACCGTTCCGCTGATATTTGCCACCGTAATATCAGCCCATCCGCCGCGAAGCGCATCGGCGCATCCGGCGGCCAGCAGAGGTTTGCTTGCGTTAAGCTCGATATTTTCCGTGGCGGTGTCGATCGCGCCCAGATCGGGTTCCAGGGCTAAACTGAAGGCTCCTAATTGCGCAGCAGTAATCGCCAGGATTCCCGAACCCGCGCCGATGTCCGCGACCCGGCAGCCTTGCTTCACGACCCGTTCCAGAGCTTCCAGAGCGAGTTGCGTGCAGGGGTGTTCGCCAGTTCCCGATGCCATGCCCGGGTTCAATACAATCCGGATTCGATTCTCGGGCGGAGTGCTCGAATCCCAAGGCGCCATCAGAACGATGCGCTCTCCAATCAGGCGCATGGGCCATTGCCGCCTGGTTTCGGCTACCCAATCGGTATCGTCGCGCCGCCACTCCGGCTGATAGCGCGCAAAGTGGCGCAGCAGTTCATCTCGACGGTCGTCCGCTGCAAAGCCGGCCAGCAGAGTGGCCCACGCGCCGTCTTCGGTTTGGCCCAGAGCAAGCGCATCCCAGTCCCACAGCCCGGCGGCCACGGTTTCTGCATCCGTTGACGGGCAGCGGAGTTGAAGCGAGTACATGTTTCAATTACTGCACTGCCGGAACCATCGCGTCTTCCTCCGGAATGGGTTCGAACGCTGCGCCCGGCTCGACGCTCCATCTCCGCATCCAGAGATGCAGCGTCAGCAGGCCCCACAAATGATAGCCGAGATTCGCCTTCCTAGACATGTGCTGTTCTTTCACGGAATCGACGGCTTGCGGCGAGAGCACCCCGCACTCCGCCACCGATTTGCCGCTCAGAGCCTCTTGAACCAGCGGCTTCAAAGGACCGCGCAGCCAATCGTGAGCCGGGATATCCAAGCCCTCCTTGCGATGGCCTAAGATCAGCGCGGGCAGCTTGGTCTTCAATAATTCGCGCATCACGAACTTAGTCTTGCTGCCGCGGATCTTCAACGTGGAGGGCAGCGATCCCGCGAACTCCACCAAACGATGATCCAGAAACGGCGGCCGGACCTCCAGCGAATGCGCCATACTCATGCGGTCGCACTTATACAAAATGTCGTCGGGAAGATAGTAGTGCTGGTCGGTAAATAAATAACGGTTCACGGCATCGCTAGCGGGAACTCCGGAAAGAGCATTCACCAGTGCACTGGAAGACTGAATCGCGCGGCTGAATCCTGCCGCCTCCAGTTCGCTCTTGCTGAACGTGCCGTTCCAGAAGAAGTGCGCCTCGTCGGCAGGCAGCAGAGCACCGGAAAGAAAGCGCTTCAACTTGTAGTCGAGGCCGATCTTTTCGTCCGAGACGGGAAGGCGCCGGGCAAGCGCCAGCCCAACACGAAGCAATTGCCGGGGCAGGCGGCGAGCCGCCTGGGCATACCGGTCGGCAATGTAGGTTTGGTAACCGCCGAAGATCTCATCCGCCCCCTCGCCGCTCAGGGCCACCGTGGCATGTTGGCGCGTTAGCCGCGAAAGAAAGTAGACGGGCAGCGCTCCAGCATCGGCGCTCGGCTCGTCCGAGTAATAGGCTAAGTCGTAAATGGCGCTGGTCAGGTCAGCGCTGCTGTTCATGTCGAACTCGTGATGCTCGGTCTGGTAATGCGCAGCCAAGGCTCGAAAAAATTTGCTCTCGTCGAAGCTGCGTCCTGCAAACGAAATGGAAAAGGTCTGCAGCTTCCGGGAAGCATGCTGCGCGGCGTAGTGCAATACCGCCGAGGAATCGAGTCCTCCGCTGGCCCACACTCCCAGGGGAACATCTGACAGCAAGTGTTCGCGAATCGAATCGCTTAGCAGGCTATCTAATTGTGCCGTTGCATCTTCAATGGACTGCTGGCGCGGTTGGAAACGGTTGGTCCAATAGCGGCCCGTGGTTACATGCCCGTTTTCGAATCGAAGCCACGTTCCCGGTTCTACCTTCATAATGCCGTCGATCAGGCTGAAGGGCGTGGGAACGTAGTTCAGCATCAGGTAATAGCCGAGCGCTGTGTTGCATAGCCGGCGCGGAATGCCGGGATGCGCAAAGAGCGCTTTTAACTCCGATCCGAAATGCAGTTCGCCGCGATGCAGCGCGTAATACAACGGCTTAATTCCCAGGCGATCGCGGACCAGGGTCAGACGCTGACTATCGGTTTGCCAGAAGGCGGCGGCGAACATGCCGCGCAGGCGGGCGAAACAATCTACATTCCACTGCGCGAAGGCATGCAGCACCACTTCGGTATCGCAATGCGTTTTGAACCGGTGCCCTAATCCTTCCAGTTCGCGCCGCACTTCGGCGTGGTTATAAACCTCTCCGTTAAAAACGATCACCAGGCCTGCATCCTCGAAGACCATGGGCTGATCTCCGCCGTGGAGATCGATGATTTTCAAGCGCACTGCGCCCAGCGAGACCGCGTCTGATTCAAAAAGTCCTTGCTGGTCTGGCCCGCGGTGGCGGATGCTTTCGGTTGCGTTCCGGATGATGACGGGCGAGGGCTTACGGGAGAAGTGGGTGAAGCCTGCTATCCCGCACACGGCCGGCCCTGGCTAGCGAGAGGGAAGAGAAACTTGGCGCTTAGTGAGAATAGTGTCATTGCAGCTTCCGATCGATCCGCTGTTGCCTGAGATTCTTCAGACAATCGAGCGTAACATGCTAACGCTTCTCGATGCCGAGCCGGGCGCAGGCAAAACCACGCGCGTGCCTGCCGCGCTGTGCATCGCTACCAGGCGTCCTGTTTTTGTTCTGGAACCCCGGCGTCTGGCGGCCCGCCTGGCTGCGCGGCGAGTGGCCGAAGAGCTCGCTAGTCCGCTGGGCCAGACGGTGGGTTACCAGGTGCGCTTCGAGAAGATAGGAGGGCCCGGTACGCGGCTCTGGTATCTCACCGAAGGGGTCTTGACAAAACGGCTGCTTTCCGGTCAGCCGCTTCCTCAAAACACGGTAGTCATACTCGACGAATTTCACGAGCGGCATGTGGAAACGGATCTGGCTTTGGCTCTGCTCCGCCGCCTGTTGCCGGAACGTTCCGATATACGTGTGCTGCTTATGTCTGCGACGCTCGGGGCGGAGGCTCTGGCCGCTCAGCTTGACCCCGGAGTGCCTATTATCAAAGCTCCCGGCCGCGCTTTCCCGCTTTCCATAACTCACTTGCCGGCCTCCGCGGAAAAGTTGGAAGATCAGGCAGCCGCCGCTGTCCGGCGCTTGCTGGCGGAAACAAACGGACACGTGCTTGTTTTCCTTCCCGGAGCGGCTGAAATCCGGAATACACTGCGCGCCTGTGAACCGTTAGCGCGCTCGTCCGGCGTCCGCCTGCTGGCGTTGCACGGCGATCTCTCCGCTGACGAACAGGACGCGGCCGTGAGGCGCAGCGAGGTCAGGAAGATTATCTGTTCCACGAACGTGGCGGAGAGTTCCGTGACCATTGACGGTGTGACCGCGGTGGTGGATAGCGGTCTCGCTCGCGTTATGACATTTCCAACCGGCTGCAGCGGCATCGGGCGTCTGGAGGTTTCGAAGGTGAGCCGCGCATCCTGCATGCAGCGTGCAGGCCGCGCGGGGCGAACCGGGCCGGGATTGGTCATTCGCCTCTACAGCCACGAGGATTTTGTGCGCAGGCCGGAGACAGCTGCGGTCGAGATCGCTCGCGCCGATTTAGCGCAGCTCGCTCTGCAAGCCGCCGCGGCGGGTCTCGATTGCGCTGAACTCCCCTGGCTCGACGCGCCGCCCGCATCTGCGCTTGCCAGTGCTCTCGGCTTGTTGCAAGATTTGGGCGCTACCGGTGAAGATGGCCGCGCCACTTCCGATGGCCTCCTGATGGGCGATGCGCCGGTTCACCCGCGGCTCTCCGCGCTGGTTCTGAAAGCATCTGCCTGGGGGAATCCGGAAGAGGCGTGCAAGCTGGCGGCGCTGCTCTCTGAAGGACGGACCCGCCTGCCGGAGACCAGCCGTAACCGCTTTCCTTCTGACATAGATGCGCTTCTCAGCAGCGAGCTTTCCTTCTCTGGCCGCAAGCTGCAGTCTCAGCTGGTCGGGCTATCGCGCCGCGTGGCGAAGTCACCGGACGCCGAAGCGCATGCGCTAGAACGCGCGACCCTATTCGCGTTTCGAGACCGCGCAGGAAAACGCCGCGGCGAAACGCTGCTGTTAGCCAGCGGCGCTTCGGCGCGCCTCGATCGCCATAGCTGCACCACGGCGGAGTTCTGTGTCGCCGTGGAGATGGACGACCGTAGTGATGCTTCGCTGCCGCTAGTCCGTATCGCTTCTCCCATCGAGCCAGACTGGCTACTCGATCTTTTCCCCGAAGATATCGAAACTAGTGACGAATTGGCTTGGAATCGCGAGGAGCAGCGGGTAGAGCAGGCGCAGCTTCTGCGCTATCGCCGGCTGACCATTGTTGAGACCCGCGCGCGCCCGGCGGCCGGCACAGAGCGAAGTTCAGAGGTCAAACAAATGCTGGTCGATAAAGCCATCGATCTGGGCTTGGAAAGTTGGCGAGCGCAGCCTGAAGTGGATCGGCTGCTGGCGCGCGTGGATTTTGCGGTGGCCCACGGCAGTCCGCTTGATAAAAGCGAGGCCCTGCTGCGATCCGCGCTCGACCGGATGGCGGAAGATTTGGTCAGCATCAGCGAGTTGCGCGAAGGCCAGAAGAACGGTGCGCTGCTCTCGCTGCTGCAAGCCATGGCCAGCCCGAAAATACTCGACGAGGTGGCGCCCGCCAGCATTTCCCTTCCTACCGGCCGCCGCGCCCGCATCGATTACACGCCCGGAAAGCTGCCCTCGGTGGCCTCGCGCCTGCAAGACTTTATCGGTTTAAAGGAATCGCCTTCGGTAGCGCGCGGGCGAGTGCCGCTGGTGCTGCAAATTTTGGCGCCTAATGGCCGGCCGGTGCAAGTCACCACCGATCTCGCCAGCTTCTGGAAGAATCTTTATCCGCAGTTGCGCCGGGAACTCAGCCGCCGCTATCCGAAACATTCATGGCCTGAGACTCCGGCGTAGCGGGCCTGCTCTCCGCTAAGATCTTTTCGAGAATGGAGGGAATTTCAAACAGCGCCCGATTTTCATAGCTGGCAACCTTATGCTTCAACTTCGCCAATTTGCCATCTTCCAGCAGCGTTCGAAGCGCGCTCTCGATTTGCGCGAAATTGCGCAACACCACACCGAAGCCTTGCTGCTTCAACCAAACCGTGTTGTATCGCTCCTGCGGCAGAGTCCACCAATTCGATTCGACAATCACCGGCAAACCCATATGCAGGGCTTCTGAAATGCTTCCTGGGCCCGGTTTGCCGATGAACAGATCGGCGAGCGCCATCCAGCGCGGCACTTCCTGGGTAAAGCCAAGCACCACCATCCTGTGGCGTGCTTTCAGCTGGTCAAGACGTCTGCGCAGGTTTTCATTGCGTCCGCAGATAAAGATCGATTGCACGGGGTAGTTTGCTTTGTCGAGCCGTTTCGCGATCCGGTACATGACATTCGAGCCTTCGCCGCCAAACATTACCAGCGCTGTCGGAATCCGCGGATCGAGTCCCAGTTCCTGCCGGTCTGCGCTGATCTGCGCGCTGACGCCGGTCGACCTTTTCCGGTAGAAAGGAGGACGGATGATCATCCCGCTTACGGAATGGACGTGAGAGTTTGGATAGCCGCTCTTCTGGGCCTGTTTATAAGCGCGAGCCGTCCCGCAAATGATGTGCTGGCGCTGCCGCTCTATCCAGAAGTGCGGCGGGTAATCGGCCATGTCGGTCATCACGGTGACATACGGCGTTTCAGGCGCAACCTGCTTCAGGCTTTCGAATAACGCGCGGTTCAAGTTCGGGACCAGCGACACCACCAGATCGGGCCGTCTCTGACCCCAGAACCCGGCCAGAAGCTTAACGGACTGCCGGTGATAACGCCGGATAACCCACTGGATGATGGGAATCCAAAGGCTCGATCCCAAGGTCCATCCGCGGGCCAGCATGCGGTTATAGAGGTCTTGCAGGCGAACCCCGGTGCATTTCCGGAAAACGTCTATGGGGTCGAGCACCTCCTGCAAGTTCACCAGCCGCACCGTCCACGGATAGCCGCACGACTCAATGGCCGACTCCAGGGCGGCCGCAGCGCTGCGATGGCCTCCTCCGGCGTCGAAGAAAAGGAAATCCACCTTGGCTGGCGTCGGCAATCCTCTATCCTACTTTGCTTCAGCTCTCCGCTCCGGGTTTGTTTCGTTGTAGCGATTGAAGTTCACTAACCTTTTTCCGTTCCGTCATCGTTGCGTAATGGCTTGTCTCTTACAACGTAAGTAACGGGCTAGAGGAGGGCTGTAACGATGCTGAATCTCGTAGACTGTAAGTGTGAGAGGTGGTGTTTATGACCGCTCACCATCAAATGCTTCAGTTTATTGCTGCACGCGATCACAAACTGATGCGCAAGGTGAACCAGTGGCCCGCGCCAAAATGGATTCGCTTGTGGGCCATGGCCGCCACTCGCGCCGGCGATGGTTGGTTATGGTACCTGGCCGGCCTGGCTGTTATGCTGGCCGGCGGGCCAAGACGCTTTTCCGCACTGGCCGCAGCCGGTTCTGCCGCTCTGGTGGGCATCGGGCTGTTCAAAGTCATTAAGAAGTTGTCCGGCCGCAAACGCCCCTGCGAGATAGAACCGCACTGCTGGGCTAAACTCCTTCCGCCCGATCGGTTTTCTTTTCCTTCCGGGCATACCATCACCGCGTTCGCGGTGGCAATCGCGCTGGGTGCGTTTTATCCCGTGGCCCTGGCGCCGCTGCTGTTTTGCGCCTTAAGTGTGGCGAGTTCCCGGATTCTGCTGGGAATGCATTTCCTCAGCGACGTGGCGGTGGGAGCCGTAATCGGCATTGGCCTGGCGCTGGTCAGCTACTCGTTCTTCACTTAGGAGCAATCCGCATTTCCGGATAACTTCTTTAACCGGCTCCTTTCCCAAATTGATTCAGGCTATATTGAGATTGGCCGGATGTCTTAATTACCACCAGGCATGTTGCGCGGCACCCTTCTGCACCTTTCGCAAAGCCACTGGCTGCGGCAGTGGATGGAAAACTCGCCACTCTCCAGGAAATTGACGTCCCGGTTCGTCGCTGGGCCGACGCTCGAAGAAGGCATCCAGGTGCTTCAGCATTTGGCGGAGCAGAACACCACGGCAACGCTCGATTACCTCGGCGAAAATGTCAGGTCACTGGAAGAGTCTGCTGCCTCCCGCGACAGCTACCTGGCGGCTCTCGACGCCATATCCCGCGCTGGCCTGCCGGCCACGGTCTCGTTGAAGCTTTCGCAGTTCGGTTTGGATTACTCCGAGCAGGCTTGCCGCCAAAACGTCGAAGCCCTGGCTGTCCGTGCGCAGGCGATGGACAGCCGGATCGAGATCGATATGGAAGCGAGCGCCTACACCGATCGAACTCTCGATGTGGTGCAATTCATTCAAAACCGCTATCCCGGCCACGTGCGAGCGGTCATCCAATCCTATCTTTACCGCAGCGAGGCGGATATCCGGCGTCTGTCCGGGCTTCAGATTCCAGTCCGCCTGTGCAAGGGCGCTTATCGCGAGCCCCCAGAGGTCGCTTTCCCGCGGAAAGCCGATGTAGACGCAAATTACAGCAAGCTGATGAAGCTGCTGCTTGATTCGGGTACTTACCCGGCCATAGGCAGCCACGACGAGAACATGGTGAATGGCGCGCTCGACTATGCGCGTTCGCGCGGCATCGGGCCGGAGCGGTTTGAGTTCCAGATGCTGTATGGCATCCGCCGCGACCTGCAGCGCCGTATCGTGGACGAAGGATACCGGCTCCGGCTATATGTTCCCTATGGCAACGCCTGGTATCCCTACTTTATGCGCCGCCTTGCCGAGCGTCCGGCGAACGTCCTGTTTCTGGCCAAGAACTTACTGCGGAGTTAGAGGCCGCCTACGAAGGTATATGGAAGAAGAAGGAACTCAGGTGCTTGAAATGGAGTCTATATGAACGTGAGATACGGGCTCTATCTGGTTGCCAAGATTGTGGCGTGTCTGGGGATTTCTTTTCTTCTGCAGGGCACGCTAGTTCGTTTCTACCCTCGCCCACCCAAGCCCCTGCCTCATTTCGGTCCGCCGCCTCCTCTGTTCCTTTCCGATCTGCTGTTCACCTTTGCCACACTCGGTATTGGCCTTATCGGCGCGGGATTGCTGTGGCTCGCCTGGTGGGATCAGCGCCGTAGATGCCGCACGTGCCTCCGCAAGCTGATCATGCCGGTGGAGACCGGCTCCTGGGGGAATATCGTCATGCTGGGGCGTCCCCGTATCCTGTCTATCTGCCCTTTTGGGCATGGAACCCTTTCAGAAGAGGAACTGCATATCACCGGGCGTCTGCCGTCCGATTGGCAGCCCCATGACGACAACATCTGGAAAGAGTTAGAATCGTATGGTCAAGCCGGAAGTAATCGCCGCTAACGCCGTGCGTCCGCTCTCGACACTTTTGGCCGAGACCTTTTTTCTGTATTTATAAAGCTTGGGTTTAGAAATTTGCCTGTTCGCATAAAATTTCCTGCGAGAGCTCGCTCGACAGGATCGAAGCGGAAGCAGCTTCGCCCTCTGAAGAATCGCCGCCCTGATATGAAGGGCTTTACCGGCGCTGTTGTCCGGTTCTTCCAGTTGCGTGCCGTGCAATACGGCCTGATGGTGGTGGCGGGTCTGGCGGTCATCGCAGCCGTCATGGTAGGTCTCGAGTACAGCAAATATGCGCAGATTGCGGATAAGAAGCTGGCGTCGGGCCCCTTCCCGAATTCTTCGCTGCTTTACGCCGCACCTCAAATCGTAGGTGTCGGCGACCGGGGCGCCCCTCTGCAGTTCGCGTCCCGGTTGCGCGAAAGCGGCTACGTCGAGGACGAGCGGCGGAACCCGGTAGGTTGGTTCCATCTCCGTCCTGCTGCTATTGAAATTTTCCCCGGCCCGCAATCTTATCTGCATTCCGAACCGGGAGTGGTGAAGTTTGCGAATGCCCGCATTTCTTCCATTATTTCGCTTTCCGATAACGCGCCGCGTACGCAGTACACCATGGAGCCGCGACTGCTGAGCAGCCTCTTCGACAAAAGCCGCGAGAAGCGCCGCCTGGTGGAATACAGCGAAATACCGCCGGTGCTGGTGCATGCCGTAATCTCCATTGAGGACAAGCGCTTTTTTCAGCATTCCGGTTTCGACCCCGCGCGTATCGCCAAGGCCTTATGGGTCGATCTGCGCGAGCGTCGCAACGCCCAGGGCGCTTCCACCCTCACGCAGCAACTGGCGCGCAATATCTGGCTCGACTCGCGAAAAACCTACGGACGGAAATTCGACGAACTGCTGATTACCATTCACCTGGAGCGTAAGCTTACCAAGCAGAAAATCTTTGAATACTACGCCAATCAAGTGGACCTTGGCCGGCGGGGCTCGTTCGCGATCCGTGGCTTCGGCGAGGCGGCTCAAGCCTATTTCGGCAAAGATCTCCGCAGCCTGACTTTGCCGGAAGCGGCTACCCTCGCGGGCTTGATTCAGCAGCCCAGCCGCTTTAATCCGGTTCGTTATCCTGATCGCGCACAAACGCGCCGCAATCTGGTGCTTAAGCAGATGGCGGAGAACGGGTACATCACGGAAGTTCAATACCGGCAGGCCGTGGAAGCTCCGGTCACCACCACCCGGCAGGGCGCCGACTCAGAAGACGCGCCTTACTTCGTTGACCTGGTTAACGACCGACTGGCGAGTAACTTCGGCGATCAGGACTTTCAGGAATCCGGGTCTCGTATTTACACCACGCTCGATCCGGATCTGCAGCACGATGCGGCGGTCGCGGTGGCGCTCGGCATGAAGGACGTGGATGCCACCATCGCCAAGCGAGCCAAAAAGGGGGCTCCATTAGAAGAGCCGCAGGTGGCGCTGATCTGCATGGATCCGCACACCGGAGAGGTGAAGGCGCTGATCGGCGGGCGCAACTATGGGCTGAGTCAGTTGAACCATGCGGTCGCCAAGCGGCCGTCCGGAAGCATTTTCAAGCCTTTCGTGTATGCCGCCGGGCTGAATACGGGGCTGCAAGACCGGCCCGATCCGCTAACCCCGGCCACGCTTTTCAAAGACGAAGACCGGACCTTTTACTATGGCGGTAAGCCTTATGCGCCTACCGATTACCATAAGGGCGGAACGGTCAGCGATGTAACCCTGCAAACTGCTTTTGCCAAGTCGCTGAACATCCCAGCGGTGGAAGTAGCCGAATCGGTCGGCTTTGGAACAGTTGCCGATCTGGCAAAACAGGCTGGTCTCCCCGATATTGGCGGGACACCCGCCATGGCGCTGGGCGCTTATGATGTCACTCCTCTAGACATCACCACGGCTTACACGCTTTTCGCGAACGGCGGCAACCTGGTGAAGTCCCGGCTGATCGGCGAAATTGTCGACCGTGACGGTAAAGAGGCATGGTCCTCGAAGCCCGAGACGAAGCAGATTGTCGACCCGCGGGTGAATTTTCTGGTCGTCAGCCTGATGCAGGAGGTACTCCGCAGCGGCACTGGCGCGGGTGTCCGATCGCGCGGCTTTACGCTGCCGGCCGCCGGCAAGACTGGCAGCAATCATGACTCCTGGTTTGCCGGTTTCACTTCCAACCTGCTGTGCGTGGTCTGGGTCGGGCTTGACGACTATCAGGACATAAAGTTTGAGGGAGCCAAGGCTGCTCTCCCCATCTGGACCGAGTTCATGCGCCTGGCGCATAAGCATCGCGCTTACCGGGACGCCACTGATTTCGAAGTTCCGGAGGGCCTGGTTAGCTCAGATGTCGATTCCGAGACCGGGCAGCTGGCTACCGCGAAATGTCCTCCCAAACAGGTGGTTACCGAATATTTCCTTACTGGAACGCAGCCAGTTTCGTTTTGCGCCCTGCACAGCATCGGCGCAACCCAAATAGCCGGCTGGAATTCTAATGCTTCTCAGCTGACCACCATTCCTAACCTGCATGCCGCGCAGCAATTCCCCACCACGTTCCGTTCGCCTCCGGCGCATGCTGACAATGCCGCCGTCAGCCAGTCCAACGCGGACGCTCCGAATACAGTTCCAGCCGACCCCGCTGCCGCCGCTGCCGATCCGAATCTGAACGCCGGGAACACTCCGGAGCCGGCCCAGAAAGAAGAACCGAAGCGTAAAGCGAAAAAAGGCTTCTTCGATAAATTAAAAGGCATTTTCAAGTAAGATTTCCTTTCCCCGCGTACCACGAAAAGGTATATAGTAGTTCACACAAGGGGGATCTTGTATGGCCTCTCTCTCAGCTTTCAACGCTGGTCTTTGTGCTGTGCTTTTCACCGTGTCCGGCGCGTCTGCCGGGCAGGTTCCGGTGGCGGCGAATAGTTTTGTTCCCGCTTCTCATTCAACGCCTGCCGAGCTTTCCGCTCCCAGGCGTCCCATTCAAATAACTCCCGAATTGCGGGGCGATATTTTCATGGCCCGCAAGATGTATCGCGAGGCGATTGACAAGTATCGGGAAGGCCCTTCCGATTCAGCGATCCTGACCAACAAGATCGGCATCGCTTTTCACCAGATGCTGCAGCTCGATCTGGCCAAGAAGAACTATCAGAAAGCGATTAAGTTGGACCGCCGTTATTCGGAAGCCATCAACAACCTGGGCACGATTTACTATTCCCAGAAGAGTTACCGGCGTTCCATCGGATGCTATAAGAGGGCTCTTCGCTACTCTGCTCCTACTGCGTCCATTTACGCCAATTTGGGAGCTGCTTACTTCGGCCGGAAACGCTATAAACAGGCGGCGGAATACTATGAGAAGGCGCTTCAGTTAGACCCCGACGTTTTCGAGCGTCACAGCACTTTCGGCACCATGATGCAGCAGCGGACTGTGGAAGAGCGCGCTAAATACCATCTGTATATGGCCAAGATGTACGCCAAAAAAGGTTCCGCCGACCGGGCTTTGATCTATTTGCGGAAAGCGCTTGAAGAAGGCGTGAAAGACCGCGAAAAGATTCCTGAGATGAGCGAGTTTTCTACCTTGAAAACCGTCCCGGCTTTTCAGCAATTGATAGCGCAGAATCCGAAGCCGCTTTAACTGTACAGAGGACTCCCTGCGCCGCGTCTGCTTTCTCTTCCTTGTCCTCCTGCTCGCCAGTTGTAACCGGAAGCAGACCTCCGGCAAATCTCTCCGGCGGCTTGCCATTCCGCCGGTCACGGTCTTGATTGCCGATAGCGGCGCAGATTGGATGAGTTTGGCGGCTTCTTTTGTTTTGCAGCAGGACCTGGCCACATCGCGTACGGTGCTGCCTCTGTACGCCGCTGATCAATCGGCCGGTTACCTCACTGGGGCGACGGAAATGTTGCGGCTCACTCTGGAGCGCCGTGGCGACGGCCTCCACCTTTCCGGAGCAAGCTACGACCTCTCCACGCAGCGGAGCAGGGAAGTGGTGTCCGAAGATTTTTCCGCGCCTTCAGGTTACATAACAGCCCTCGAGCACGTCGCCCGGCAGTTCGACTCCGTTTCCTCGGAGCGCTTTTCCACATCTAGCGTCAACGCGTTGAAGCCTTTCACTGAAGCGGCAGTAGCTCAAACTCCGCAAGTACGGGCAAACCTTCTGCAAAGCGCTATGATGGCCGATCCATCTTTTGGTTTAGCGCACATTGCGCTGGCCGAAACGGTGGGTGAAAAAGCGCTTGGAGGAGTGAACGCGAACGCGTTTACGCCGTACGACCGGGCCCGCTGGACGGCACTGGCCGCCCGCCTGCGGAACGCTCCCGCTCCGGAGCAGATAAAGGACCAGGAGGCGATTCTCAAAGTTGCGCCGAACAACGTACAAGCGCTGGCCAGCCTCGCTACGTTGCGATATCTGGCCGGCGCTCAAGCGGAAGGCGAGAAGCTGCTGCGCCACGCAGTTGACCTGAACCCGTCCAACTTAAGCCTGCAGCTGGAGCTAAAGCGCCTCCACGAAATTAAACCGGGAAAAACGCCAGAACGTTCAAAGTGAGCCCGCGAGGGCGAAAGACAGAGTGCGCTCTTCCATTAGCGACATCGTGACCCTTGCTGTTCGAGTGCTAGCGTCTGAAGAAGACATGTTTAACCAGAGCAGCCTTTCCATGTCATGACATCTATCTTAAATGTGCTTTCGTGTCTGCCTCGTAAAGCACCCACTGAAACGGGATTGCGCAGATACAGCTCTCACTTTCCTATGACAGAAAGCGAAAGGAAATCTAAATGCCCCGAGTATTACGAGTAGGGATTATAGGCGCCAGCGCCGAACGCGGATGGGCAAAATTGTCCCATGCCCCTGCCGTGCAGAAACTTTCAGGGCTCGAGTTGGCTGCAGTTGCGACGGGTAGCCAACAGACGGCGGATGCTGCAGCGAAGGCTTTCGGCGCGAAAAAGGCTTATGGCGCCGCAAAAGATCTCATTAGAGATCCGGATGTCGACATCGTGGCGATAGCCGTCAAGGTGCCCGCTCATCGCGAGCTGGTCCAGGAGGCCGTTGCAAAAGGCAAGCACATCTATTGCGAATGGCCCTTGGGACGCGACACTGCGGAATCGGAATAGTTGGCGGAAACAACTCGTTCGGCCGGAGTTCACTCTGCAATTGGTCTGCAAACTAATTACAATCCTGCTGCCCAGCGCGCCCGCGAGTTGGTTGCCTCCGGTGCGCTCGGGCGTATTCTCACTGCGAGAATGTACTCCGGGACCATGGCCTTCAGCCAGAAGATTGGAGCGGCCGATGCCTACCTGGAAGACGCGGGAAACGGCGCAACGCTGGTCAGTATTCACGGCGGCCACGCCCTCGATCTCGCCGTTGCATTGCTGGGCGACCTCAAGGAGATCTCCGCGTTGGCCACCACCCAGTATCCCGAGATTCAAGTCGGCGACGACTCGGCTCGCCGGACCCGTTCCATCCCTGACCACCTTCTGGTGCAGTCGCGGCTTGCCGATGGTGGCGCGCTGTCGATTGAGGTAGCCGGAGGCCGCAAGCCTGAGGAGTCGCTGTTTCGCTTAGAAGTCGCCGGAGATAGAGGCAGCCTAGCTTTGGACGGCGGCGCTCCCAGGGGCTTTCAGTCCAGTCGGCTTAAGCTGTCGTTGAAGGGCGAGCCTCAGCCGGTTGACGAGGCCGAAAGCCAGTCACTGCCGGACACTGCTGCCAACGTGGCGGGGCTGTACGCCGCTCTTCGCGACGACATCTTAAACGACACTCGGACCGTCCCCAGCTTCGATCGTGCAGTCAGCCTGTGCCGCCTCCTCGACGGCGTGATGTCGTCCGCACAAACAGGAAGACGTCAACCGGTCAACACCGTTTAGAACCGGAAGCCTGTAGTATGGTGTTCGTCAATTTATGAAAACTCTCCTCCTAGCTATTGCTGCTTCTACTTTGCTCGCGGGCTCCCAAATGATGGCGGCGGATTCTTCGCCCAACACCGTCATTCATGTCATTTCAGTGAAGTGGAAGGCCGATGCGGCTCCCGCGCAAATTCAAAAAGTGCTGGATTTAGCCGCGCAAATGCCTTCTGACGATCCGGCTATTACTCATGTATGGACCAAGCCGGTTAAGAAGCAGTTGCCCGAAGGCTACAGCACCCTGATCGTCATGGAATTCGCCAGCGAAGATGCGCTGAAAAAATATGTAGATAGCCCCGCGCAGAAGAAGTTCTATGAAGTCTATATGCCGCTGCGCGAGGAGAGCCGCACCAGCGACATCACCAACTGACAACCGGGAGCTGTTCCAAGTGCTTCTGTTCGACCAGCGTCACGAACTCCACGAGAGGCAAGATGGAAAGATAGAGAAGCATGGACACCGGTACGGTACTAGCTATAACCATTCCAACTCTGGCTGTCCTTGTTGGAATGCTCGTGAATAATCGGTCCCTCGGTTCACTCGGGCGCCAAATAGATTCCGCAAAGAGCGAACTGCGAGCGGAGATCGGATCCGTTCGCATAGAGATCGCCGGCCTGAGGACGGAAATGGATGCGCGTTTCGAGGCGGCTCGCCAGCAACTGCTCAGGGTTGAAGGCGTCTTGGACGCGCGGCTGCAACATCTGGAACAGCAGTAGTCCGGGATCGGCGGCCCGAAGAAAACCAGACTAGGAAATAAGGTGGCCGGCTGCAATCAGGTCACGTGCAAATACGTTGTATAGCGCTCATCTTCTATGCCGGTAAACGGCACGAATCGCAAGCGCTGCGATGACCCGGTTCCGGCTTGCCAGGCCGCTTGATCCGGCATCTTTACTGCAGCCCTCATCTGTTCAGCCGTGATTCTGGGCAGGTCTTCGCTTTTAGCAAAAAGCACCAGCGGACCCCGCATCAAAGCTACGGTATCCGGATGCTGTCTGTCGATTGCTTCTGTACGCATCGGCAGCGAGAGCCGCAGTTCAACCGTGTCTCCACCGCGCCATTTCCTGTGAATGGTCGCAAATCCTTTACGCAAAGAAGCGGCCGCGTGCTGCCCGTTTACCCTTAGCGAATATGCGTTGCCTTGCGACCAGGCGGGAATTCGGAAGCTAAGTCCGAAGCTCGCCGCCCGATTGGCTTCGAATCGTATTTTGATTCCGCCTTCTACCGGATAAGCTCCCGTCTGCTGCAGAACAAATTTCGCGCCGTCATTCGTGATCCAGTTGAGAGTCGATGGCAGGTAAAGATTCACCAGGATCCTATCGTCGTCGCGGAAGTAGATCATTTTCCTGTAATCTGCCGCCACCTGGGGCAGAGTGCCTGAACAGCAGGGCCACGCGTCGTGAAAGTAACTCTTGCTGCCGGAAGAATGATAGTCGGAGTAGTAGAAAGCGTGCCCGTCCGATTGCAGCGGTTTCGCGCCCAGCACCGTGTTATAAAACACGCGCTCCATGCTGTCACCATAGCGCCCGTCGCGGTAGACGCGCAGCAGATAACGGGTGAGCTTGAAATGCGCGTAACTGCCGCAAGGTGTCTCAAAGCCCCGGTGCGTTCCGCTCAGGCTGGCGTAGAGTTTGCCGCTTCCAGGTTCACTGAAACTTTCATTCGGCCCCCAACCGCCGGTTGCGAAACTCTGGGTTTCGGTGATCATGTCAAACGCATTGCTGGCTGCTTGCAAGTGCTTTTTGCTGCCCGCGGCAAGATAGGCCTGCATCGCGGAACTTAACGCATTGCAGAAGCTGTAAGCGTGATGGTCCGCCAGAACATTGCGGTTCTCAGCTAAAGGATCGAAATAGGTGCGGTCTAGAAGGAAACGCGCAGCCAAGCTTTTATAGCGCTCGCCCGCGCCGCTCTCCCACGCCAGATACAGATTTTCCGGTAGCGTGTACGACTCATCCCAGGTGTAATCGTTCCCCGAGTATTCGCCGGCAGCTTGCCGCCATTGCCGCTGCGGCTCGTCACGATCTAGCGCCCGCGGTGGAAGATGCGGTTCAGCGGCATCGGTCGTGCGTTCCAGTAGGCCCATTGCCTGGGGTATGTTTGCATAGCGATGAGCATCCAGCAGGCCGATCACCAGCTTGTCGTAGTTGTACGCTGGAAAACGGAAATTTTTATAAAAGCGGCTCGAGATGGCGGGCTCGTAAAGATCGAGAAGCCGCTGCAGCTTTGCTCGCGTGCTCACATCACGGTACGCCGCGTAGCCGCGCGCCAGCGCTGAAATCCATTGGCCAAAAGAGTGCGCGGGCGCAAAGCCATGACCACCGCTATCAGTCTTCATCAACGGTACTTCGTCGTACCAGCCGCCTATTTCCGGGCCTGGAGCAGGCAAGCCAGCCCGGAGCCGGAACGGCTTCAGTAAACTGTCCTCGTTCAGCGCCAGCAGCACTGCCTGCGTATTCTCGAATTGACTCTGAGCCTGCCCAGGCGCGAGTTGGACAGCGCCATATTCGAACTCCTGAAGCGGCTTTCCTAAGGTGCTTTCTGACGCGTTCGTGATGCGGGCCGCCAGAACAGCCGCTCCGCCAGAACCTAATAAAGAACGTCGTGAAATCACTGCTAACCCATCTCAGCTTTAGCGGTCTACCATTGCCATCATCTTTTCGCTGTAGCGCGGTCCGGAAACGGACTCAGCTGATAGCGCCTCGTTCAAGTCTCTCATCTCCTCCGAGGTTAGCTGCAAAGTCACCGCTCCAATATTCTCTTCCAGATAGCTTCTATGCTTGGTGCCCGGAATCGGAACAATGTCATCGCCTTTTTGCAGCAGCCACGCCAAGGCCACCTGTCCCGGCTTTGCACCTTTGTTTTCCGCAATCTTCTGAACCACCGAGGCGGCGTGCATGTTGGCTTCGAAATTCTCTCCCTGGAAGCGCGGATCGCCGCGCCGGTAATCGCCTTCGGGATAGTCTTCCGCGCGCTTGGCGGTTCCGGTCAGAAATCCACGGCCTAAGGGGCTGAACGGAACCAGCCCGATTCCCAGTTCGCGCAGCACGGGAATTATCTCGTCTTCCAGATTGCGCTCCCATAGCGAATACTCGCTTTGCAGCGCGGTTACAGGATGGGTTGCGTGAGCCCGCCGGACGGTCTTCGCACCTGCCTCGGAAAGGCCGAAATACTTCACCTTGCCCGCCTGCACCAAATCTCCCACCGTGCCCGCGACATCTTCAATGGGCACTTTGGGGTCCACCCGGTGCTGATAGAGCAAATCGATATGGTCTGTTTGCAGCCGCTTCAAGCAAGCGTCGGCTACCTCGCGGATATGCTCTGGCCGGCTATTCGTTCCGGACATCTTGCCATTCTCGATGTGAAATCCAAATTTCGTTGCAATAATGGCTTCGTCGCGGCGTCCCTTCAGTGCGCGCCCAACTAATTCCTCATTGGTGAATGCGCCGTAAACTTCGGCGGTGTCGAAGAAATCCAAGCCCAGTTCCAGCGCTCTGTGAATCGTTGCGATAGATTCCGTATCGTCCGGAACACCATAGGCGTGACTCATTCCCATGCAACCGAGTCCCAGCGCAGATACTGTTAGTCCCTGGTTTCCTAATTTTCTTTTCGGCAACATATCTTCTCGATGTTTGCACGGCCCATGCGGGTGCGCGAACTTCCTTTGGCGCAATATGATTATTTATTGGCAGCCGGGCTTGTTCATCCCGGCGTATGCGGAAAGGAAAGAGTAGACATGCCGGAGACAACTTCACACCGGAGCACAGATTCGCTGAAGGCGGAAGCGTTTTCCGGCCGCATGTTGCAAGTGCTGAATGACGGAGCGCTCTGCCTGATGACTTCTATAGGTCACCGCACCGGCCTTTTCGATGCCATGCTCGACCAGCCGCCCATGACTTCGGCGCAACTCGCCGAGCGGGCGAACCTAAACGAGCGCTACGTGCGCGAGTGGCTGGGCGCTATGGTTACCGCGCAGATTGTCGAGGTCGATCCCTCCGCTTGCACCTTTATTCTGCCGCCCGAGCATGCATCGTCGCTCACCAGGGTCTCCGCTGCGGATAATCTGGCTGCCTTCACTCAATATATCGCTCTGTTGGGCATGGTCGAAGACGATATCGCCGGGTGCTTTAAGACAGGCGGCGGATTACCGTACGGACGTTTTCCGCGCTTCCATGAAATCATGGCCGAGGACAGCAGTCAGTCCGTTGTATTCTCGCTCGAATCGCACGTGTTGCCGCTGGTTCCGCAATCGAGCGAAAAATTGGCGAGCGGTATCCAGGTGCTCGACGTTGGCTGCGGACGTGGCCGCGTACTAATCCGCCTGGCAGAACTATTTCCCAACAGCCGCTTCGTCGGAATGGACCTTTCGGAACAAACAATCCAGTCCGCGAGCGCCGAGACCGCCGCCCGCGGACTGACCAACCTTGAATTCATAGCCACGGATCTCAGCAACTTCGACAAGACCGCAAAGCCCGGATCCTTTGACCTGATTATCAGTTTGGACGCTATCCACGACCAGGGCCAACCGCTGAATGTACTCGAGGGCATTTATCGCGCGCTTCGACCAGGCGGAGTCTACCTAATGCAGGAGATCAAAGCCTCCAGCCGCGTCGAGAGCAACATCGGCCATCCCCTCGGGACTTTTCTCTACACCATTTCGTGCATGCACTGCATGACCGTTTCATTATCCGCGGGAGGCGAAGGGCTCGGGGCCATGTGGGGTGAAGAGAAGACTCTAGAGTACCTGGAGCGAGCAGGATTCAAATCGGTTGAGAAGCATGAGCTGGCTCACGATATTCAAAATAACTGGTACGTCGCGGCGAAGTGACGGCCAGTTAGCCGCGGCTCTTAACCAGCAGATACACGCCCCCCAAGGCGATCACCGCGCCTGCTATTGGGCCATAGGGAACGTTATGCTGTGTGTCTTTGGTGGCTTGAATGGGCCCAACGTCTACCACCTTCTCGCGTGTCGTGAAGCCGAATGCGCCCCAGATGACGATTCCAAGCCCAAGTATGATCAGAATAATTGCTGCTGCTTTCAACGGTGATTCTCCTTCACGTCTGCTAACAAACGCTCGAAGCATATCATGTCATACAGCCCGGAGGCCGTTATCAACCCGGAACCGGTTCGCAGCATTCTTCTTTTCCGGTTTCACTTGGCCCCACCAGATCCGGAGCTTGCGTTCCGTCTTTCGTGAAGAACACGAATCTCCCCGCGATAGCGGCGGCCACTAATGCCAGGGCCGCCATAACGAATGCGGCGGAGTAGCCGAAATGATATGCCACCGAGCCAGCCGCAAAAGAACTGATGCCCACAAAAAGATCGTAAAACGCGCTGAGCAGGCCGATGGTGGAACCATGCTGCGCCTTGTCTGTGCGGCGCAGAACTGTGGCAGCCAATGACGACCAGGGAAACGAGAATCCCAGCCCTAGAATGGCCGCCGCGGTAATTGCCACTGCCGGCCTGGGAGCGGTCGCGAGCATCAACAATCCCACTGCCATTGCAGAAAGGCCTCCATAGAAGGTGATGCTTGGGTGAATGCGGTCGGGCAAACTGCCAAGGAAGAAACGGGAAAAGAGAATGGTCAGAGCGTATGCCGAGAATGCCGCCGGTCCAGATCCGCCATGGTTGGCCAGAAACAAGATTAGAAAGCCGGCGATCACCGGATAATGGACGTTTACCAATCCCAGAGCGAGCCCCGGCATCAGGAGCTGCCGCGGCAGCCACGAGCGGCGCTCCAATTGCTTTGAAGGCCGGAAGTCTTCCGCGACAAACCAAGCCAAAAGAAATCCGGCCAGCGCTGCACTCAGTTGGAACAAAGCCGCGTGTTCAAACGACCCTAACCAATGCCCAAGCGCGGGACCGGCGGAAATGCCGCCCCAGATGGCGCTGCTGATGTAACCCAACGCCTGGGCGCTGCGTTCCACGCCCGCCACTTCCACCGCCCAGGTGGCCGCACCAGTGTAGAGACAAGCTTCGCCGAAACCCTGCAGGATGCGCCCCAGATACGCTCCGGTCAGCTGCAAAGGCAGTAGATATGCCGCGCCGGCACACGCGCAACTCGCCAGCCCAATCTGAAAGGTGATTTTACGGCCCCGGTTATCGGCCAAAGGACCGGAAAAGAAGCGGCTGACCAGTGCGACGAAAGAGAAGATTCCAATAACAAAGCCAACGGTCCGGTCTGTCCCGCCCAAATCGCGCACAACATGCGGACCCAGCGCGGGAAGCACCGCGCCGATGCCCAGAAAGCCTAGAAAAGTCGCTCCCACCAGCGACCAAAAGCGTGAACCAAACCCATTCGCGGCAGCCTCCATCAACTTTCAGTCTAACGGGCGGATAGAGTAAGGTTATTGGCTCGCATTGACTTATCTCCATCAGGAAAGCCAAACTCTATAGAAATTGTTCGAATGCTCTTATCCGCATCACTGCCCTCTCTGTTTCTATCCTCGCTGTTTGCCGCTTCATTATTTCTCCCGCTACCGGCAGCTGCGCAGAAGAACGCCGCAGCGTCATTGCCACTGCCTCAGCGCAACGATGAGGAATATGGGCAGCTGATTCACCGCTACTTGCAGGATTCGCGCATAACCACCGAATTAGTTGACCATCTGCCCGCCTCCAGCACCGTTCCTACCCCGCTGAAGTTTTTCGGACGCATCCCCGGAACCCCTGGCGAACTGACTTACGCCAAAGACATTCACCGGTACTTTCAAACCTTGGCGAACTTGTCGGGCCGCGCGCGCTTCTGGAAAATCGGAACCACCGAAGAAGGCCGCGACATGGTAGTGCTGGCGATCTCGAATGAGCGCAATATCCAGAATCTGGACAAATACAAGAGCATGCTCGCGGCGTTAGGAGATCCGCGTGAGACCAGTGAGGCTAAAGCCGCTAGTCTCATCAAGACAGCCAAGCCTATCTACTGGATCACCAGCGGCATTCATTCGCCCGAGACCGGCGGTCCGGAAATGCTAATCGAATTGGCTTACCGCCTGATAGTTGAAGAGAGCCGCCTGGTGCAGAACATTCGCGACAATACCGTTGTTTTTATTACTCCGGTTGTGGAAGTGGATGGCCGCGAGAAAGAGGTTGACACTTACTACTACGGCAAGAAAACGAAGAAGCCCAAACCGCCGCTCATGTATTGGGGTAAGTACGTTCAACACGACAATAATCGTGATGGCATGGGCCAGTATCTTAAGCTGACGCAAAACATTACCCGCACCCTGCTCGAGTGGCGTCCTACCGTCTTTCACGACCTTCATGAAGCGCAGTCATATCTGTATACCTCCACCGGCACCGGCCCGTATAACGATTCGCTCGATCCGATTCAGATCAACGAGTGGTGGCTGCTCGCCGAGACCGAAGTGATGGAGATGGCGAAACGCGGCGTTCCGGGCGTCTGGACTTATGGCTTCTACGATGGCTGGGTGCCGAACTACCTTTTCTGGATAGCTGTCACGCATAACTCCTTCGGCCGGTTTTATGAGGTGCAGGGATATGGACCGGACATTCAGGAAAACCTCCGTCTCGGCCCCAAGGCAACCAGCCGCGAATGGTATCGCCCCAATCCTCCCCTTCCTACCATCGCCTGGGGACCGCGCAACAATACCAACATTCAAGAATCTGCGCTGCTGCTGGCTCTTAATCAAGTCGGAAAAGACCACGAGCTTTATCTGCAGAACTACTGGCTCAAGAACAAGCGCTCCATCGAGAAAGGCAAAGCGGGGCCGGTGTACGCCTGGTGGATTCCCAGCAACCAGCGGAGCGCTGAAAATGTTGTGGATATGGTAAACGAACTCCGGCGGCAGGGGCTGGAAGTTAGTAAGCCGGATGCGGCCCTTACTATCGGCAAATATCATATCAGTGCCGGCGACTACGTGATCCGGGCAGATCAGCCGTATCGCGAACTCGCCGACATGTATTTCGGCGTGCAGAACTATCCGGTGGCTAATCCGCGCCCTTACGACGATACCGGATGGACCATGCAGCTAATGCGCAACGTAAAGCTGCAGCCTATTAACTTAAAGGCAATTCTCGCTGCTCCCATGACCTTGCTGGCTGCAGATGCCAAGATCACGGGAACGGTCGATGGCGCCGGAAGCGTGCTGGTTATCGACCATCGCGCGGAAAACAATCTGATGTCCTTTCGGTTCCGGAATCGAGGCACTAAAATGCTGGCAGCCGAAGACGATTTCGAAGCTGCTGGCCATAAGTTCAGCGCGGGTTCATTTATTCTTCCCGGCGGCGCCAACGATCGGGTAACCAGGTCTATTCGCGATCTCGGGCTGCACGCCATCTCCCTGGCGGAAATGCCGGGCGTCAAAACCCACGAACTTGACGTGCCGCGCATTGGCTACGTCCATAGCTGGCAGCGCACGCAGGACGAGGGGTGGGTGCGCGCCGCCTTCGACCGCTATTCTGTTCCCTACACTTACTTCGCCGACCAGAAACTCCGCGAAGGTCATCTTCGTGAAAAGTACGATGTCATTGTTTATCCTCACGTGGGCGGCACGCCGCAGTCGCAGGTAGATGGCATTCCCAAAACTGGGTTGAACCCCATTCCCTACAAAAAGACGGCGCTTACGCCGAATCTGGGCGTGCTCGACCAGAGCTATGACATCCGCGGCGGAATGGGGCTCGACGGCCTGAGCGAACTCGAGAAGTTCGTCGAGCAAGGCGGCACCTTAATCACTGAAGGCTCCTCGGCTGCGCTCATGGCTGAATACGGACTTACTTCGGAAGTCGTTGTGGAACAGCCAGACCAACTCGCCGTCCGAGGCTCGATCGTGCGTGGAGTCTTCGCCGATAAGCAGAGTCCGATTCTCTATGGCTACGAAGGGGCCAGCCTGCCGGTTTACTTCAATCAAGGTCCCGTGTTTGCGGCTGGCAAAACCATAGCCGGCGCTGGCCCTCGCGGGGGCGCACCGGATTACGGCCAGAACGTCACGCCGAACACTTCACCGGTTAAAACCTCGCCCTTCGAAGGCATGACTGACGGTTCTGCGTCCCGCGCCAAGACCAGGGAAAACACAGAAGAGTCCGATGCTGCTAAAGCTGACGCTGCTAAAGAAAGGCTTCGCGCTTCCGGTGGCGTCGAACCAATTGAACCGCGCGTCATTATGCGATTCCCGCAAAATCCCGACGAGATGCTGCTCTCCGGAATGTTGGCGGGAGGGCAAGCGCTGTCGAATCGCGCGCTGATCATTGACGCGCCGCTAGGCAAAGGTCATATCGCCATGTTTGCTCTGCGCCCCTTTTGGCGCTGGCAGACACAAGGGTCGTTTTTCCTCGCGTTCAACGCCATTCTCAATTGGAACGATCTCGATTCCGGACAGCAGCCGGAAAAGAAGACCACCTCCGGGCATCCCACTCAGGCGCTTTTCTGAGTCAGGACGCTGCGGTACACCGGCCATAACCAGGAAGCATACCGGGGTATTCCACCCCGGGTCGCATCCCGGTAAAGAGCCTGTATTGCGCTAGTCATTCTTCCGGCTGCTCCCGTTCCCACTGCCCGATGATCTACAGCGGTAACCGGGACGATTTCCACGGCCGTTCCTGTAAAGAACAATTCGTCGCAAATGTATAGTTCACTCCGATCGATGGAGCGCTCCACCACCTCGAGGCCAAGTTCCCGCTGCGCTAATTCCATAACGGTCGCGCGCGTGATGCCTTCCAGAATGTTATCGGTGACGGGCGGCGTAATCAGCCGGCCATTGCGCACCATGAACAGATTGCAGCTGGCGCCTTCGGCAACATGGCCCTCCTGCGTCAAAAAGATCGCTTCATCGTGGCCGTTCCGCCTTGCTTCATCGCCGGCCAGCGCGCTGTTCACATAAGCTCCGCAGATTTTTGCGCGTCCCGGAATCGCGTTATCCTCCACTCTGCGCCACGAGCTCACGCCCGCCCGGAGACCGCGCCCACTGAAATATTCGCCGAAGGGCAGGGCAGTGATGGCGGAAGAGTCTTCTTCATCCATCGCTATTCCCAGGCGCACGGCGGATTTGTAGGCCAGGGGACGCACGTAGATGTTCGACGTGTATCCGTTGCGGCGGCATAGCTCGGCTGTAATTTCAGTCAGATCTTCGGGCGAAGCAGGAACGGCGATGCGCAGAATTCCGCAGTTCTTCTTCCAGCGGGTGTAGTGCTCGATAGCTCGAAACAGAAGTAGATCTTTTTGCGCATGGTCATAGTAGCCGCGAATCCCCTCGAAAACTCCTGTGCCGTAGTTTAGTGAGTGCGTCAGCACATTCACATTAGCCTCGCTCAAACGCATGTACTTGCCGCCGAACCAGACGATCGTGTTGGGGTTGGGTGCTGCTGTCTTCAAAGGGCCTACTCCTACTGATCAACATTGTAGCCCAAACAGCACCACACGGCAGTGGTGCTGTCGTTGGCCGCTCTCGCTGTGTAATGGTGACGGCGCGATCAATTCGGGAGTACACCAAATTCCGGTTCCGAGCGATCTCAGGCTGGTTGTCGAAATTTCAGATTCGACCTTGCATCTTGACCTCGCTGTAAAAGCGAAGCTCTACGCGCGGGCCGGTATTCAAGAGTATCGGGTCGTTAACATCCCGGATAAGCAGTTTGGCGTTCATCTCCAACCTGCGAATGGCGTCTATGCCGACGTCACAACATTTGCCGCCAATTAGGAGGTGGCGCCGCTTGCCTCGCCCGGCGGCCGCCTCTGTATGGATCCGCCTGTAAGACTGGGCAACTCGGCCGTCATCAGAAACCCTCCGCCGCCTAGCGTAGCCCGTCAACGAACACCGCAACCATGCGCCGAGCCTGGTCGGGCCGGTCAACCTTGGCGGACATGCACAGGCTCGCGACTGCGCCGATTATGTCGTCAGCATCGACATCGGTGCGGACCTTGCCGGCCGCTGCCGCGGCTGCAAGAAGCGTCTGAAGGGCAGGCCTAAGGCGCTGATCGAAATATGCAGGCAAGGTTTCGAAGGCCGGATTTCCCGAATGCAGGGCCGTCGCAAGCCCGCGCTTGGTTGCGATGAAAGCCGCAAAGCGCTGAATCCAATGCGCAAGAGCTTCGAACGGCTCGTGCTCGTCAGCAAGAACTGGCGCGGTGTCCGCGCAGGCGTCGATTTCGCGGCAGAACACGGCTGCAATCAAGTCTGAGCGCTGGGGAAAGTGCCGGTACAACGTTCCTACGCCCACGCATGCCTGGTCCGCGATCTCGCGCACTGGAGCATCCACTCCGGACGCCGCGAACACCGCCTTGGCCGCCTCCAGCAGGGCGTCGATACTGCGCTGTGCGTCGGCACGCACATGTCGATCGGCGCGATCGCGTGGCTCCGGACTATCCCCGATATGGTCTTTTTTGGTGCTCACCGCATGACCTCTTGTAAAACGGAACAGCATTCCGTATAATAAGCGGAGTGCTGTTCCGTTTCGTGCTTAGCGCGGGAAAACGGAATTCGGCACATACTTTAGGCAAAAAAGGAGATTGCTATGCAAGACAAATCTGTCGACCCAGTCACCGGGGCCAATCAAGGAATCGCTCGTCGAATTCCGAAAGATCATGCGGCCATTGGTAAAGCCGAAAACATACCGGTCAGCGCACCCACGCCTGTCATCTCCGTCAGTCCGGTGGTGTTATCAGCTCCGGGGCGCGCCGTCGATCTTCAGATGCGGGTGTCCGCTCCGCCAATCGGGCGCGACCTACCAATCATACTTCTCTCGCACGGCCAGGGAATGTCCAACAATCTCTCCTCGCTGAACGGCTATGGCCCGCTTGCCAATTTCTGGGCTGCTCACGGCTCTGCAGTAATCCAGCCCACTCATCTGAGTTCAAAGACGCTAAGCCTGGATCCAAAAACGCCTGGGGCGCCTTTATTCTGGCGGTCCCGCGTTGAGGACATGAAGCTCATCCTCGACCAGTTTGACGTCATCGAAGCTTGCGTTCCGCAGATCGAGGGGCGCTTGGACCGAAGCCGGGTCGCTGTCGCCGGGCATTCAATGGGTGGGCATACGGCAGGTATGCTGCTGGGCGCTCAGCTGATCGATGAGGACGGAACCAAAGTCGATCTAGCCGAGCCCCGGATCAAAGCAGGTGTGCTTCTTGCCGCACCCGGAAACGGCGGTGCAGATCTCGGCGGGTTTGCCGTCAACATTCCATTTTTCCAGCACCCCAGTTTTGACGGGATGACAACGCCAACCCTCGTAGTTGTGGGCGAGAAGGACGTTTCCCCGCATCTGACAGTTCGAGGAGCGGACTGGCACTCCGATCCTTACCGGCTAAGTAGCGGTCCCAAGTGCCTGCTGACTATCTCCGGTGGAGAGCATCTACTCGGCGGAGTTTCTGGGTACGATGCGGATGAGACGACGGACGAAAGCCCCGAACGAGTGGCTGCAGTCCAGCGGCTTACCTGGGCCTATCTTCGCAGCGCACTCTATCCGGAAGATTCCGCCTGGTCCGTCGCCTGTGCTGCATTGGCTGAGGTCGACGAATTGGGCCAGGTCGAATGCAAATGACGCCCTGAGAGGCGCAGGGTTAGCGGCCACGTCCGATGGCGGAAAAGACTGACAGGGTCTTGCCAGCTACATGGCCGCGCTCGCCCGCAAGAAGTCCACGTCTGACCCGCTTTGGATGCGAACGGGTTGCCGCGGCGGTGTCATTTCAATCCGGGCACTCTAGAGATCAGCTGATTTCAAAACCCGATTGAGCCGCCGAAACACCTGAATTTAGCGGCTCGCGCGCGCAGAAAGGCTATCCATTGATACCTGCAGAACCGTTTTGTTCGAGGTGACTTCGACCTCAACCGGCGTTCCGCAGTTGAACTTTACTCAGCGTTGACTGACGCTTCGGGCTCTTCCAACAAAAACCTGTTTTTAGGGAAATCTAAATGAGCGGGGGATAGCATTGGCTTGGGAATGAACAAGGAATTCTTTTGGCAAGTCACGCTCCCCAGTTCTATATCTTGGCCGTCTAACAAAAGATCGCGATGTTCGGGCCAGCAGAAAGCCCGCGCCGGACTATGCTAGGAATATGGCGAGCATCACAGCCTCACTGACGCTTCAGGAGTATCATACCCGCTATGCTTCCCAAAGCGGCTGTGAATACTGGTTCGGCGAGGTCGTCCAGAAAGCTCTGCCTACGTGGCTACATTCCATTCTTCAGGTTGTTTTGAGCGAAGTGTTCACTCTTGCCGGGTACACCGCTGGTTCTGAGCTCGAGCTTCGCATCGATCCCGAGTGGGAGCCAAGACCGGATGTTGCAGCTTCGTTGCATGTCGAACATCCCTATCCAACCCGGCCCGTGGACATTGTAGCTGAGGTGCTATCACCGGACGATCGGATGCTCCAAGTCTTGGAAAAATGTGAGCACTACGAACGCATCGGCATCCCTCGAATATTTGTATTCGATCCTGAGTCGAAGAAAGCCTGGGAGTGGGATCGGAAGCGGCAGAATCTCGACCGCATTGGCGACGGCGTCATTTATCTCGACAACGGCGCCCGCATCAACCTCGATACAGAAATCTGGACTGAGATGAGCCGCCGGGCCAACCGGTAAACTGACCAAAATCTGCGAAGCCAGTCTGGTCCCGATTTAAAATGCACTGCAGCCGGGCAGTGGACGAATCAGGGCCTGCGGCACGATCAGTGCCCAGTACCAGTTCCTGATTGTACGTTCCGCCAGTCACAAGCTATTTGCTCACTGCTTTCAACAACATAGCTCCAAACGCTTTTTCCGGCATGGTATTGTTTTGGCCAGTTATGACCCATTCTGCTTCCCCCGCGCAGTGCGCGGCCAATCGCGCGAACTCGAAATTGTCCACCGGTCCAAAGACCGAAGAAGGCAAGGAAATCTCCAGCCAGAACCGTCGCACCTACGGCTTTAATGGCGGCTTCGTCCTGCTTGCTGATGAAGATGTCGACCAGTACCATGACCTCGTGGGAGATCTGATGAACGCGCACCAGCCCGCCAACGAGATGGAAAAGCTGCTGGTCATCAAGCTAGTCCAGCACCATTGGCTCGTTCAGCGCGCGCTCTCCTACCAAACCGGCGCTTTTGACCACGAGTCTATTAGCGGCCTCGAACACCAGCTCGCCTTGTTCCTGCGTTACCAGGGGCAGCACGAACGCGCCTTCAACAAAACCCTAGCCCAACTGCAGCAGATGCAGAAGGAGCGCAAGGCCGAGGACGATTCCCTCCGCGCGGCCAAGCTGCAGGCTCTGGCCATGGACGCGGAGTACAAGTTCAAACGCTCGGAGCTCCTGGAACTGCGCACCATCCAGCTCCGCAACAAAATGACAAAGCAAGCCGAATCAGGCACTTCCAGCGAAATTGGCTTCGAACCGCAAAACCCTGCAAGTCAGCAGAAAATCACTCCATTCGAGCAACCCGCCGCCGCATGACCCGTCTGCGAATTGAGCTTGCGAAGGTAAGCGAGCACCAGCCGATCGGAAATGAAGCGGAGTTCTGGAACGCCGGGACTCATTCGGCAGGCAATTTCTAGCGTAGCCCTGCCTTTTTAAATCCAAGTTGGGAGCCTACGGCCGCCATTAGCCAAAATTTCCCCCGGCGAGCAAGCGCAGCGTTTTGTTGATTGGCCTTTTCACCCGGGCGTCTGCTTTGGCAAACCACGCCAGCTTCGCGCCCTGAAATCTGGTCAGAAAAATCTGAGAACTTTCCAACCGCATTTTCCACAGAAAACTTGCGCCACTTCTGAAATCGATTACAACAATTTGTGGTAGGTTGTTCACATTACAAGACGAAAAGTCGTGGAGGACCATGTCGACCCGCTTTCTATTCGCACTTGCCATCTCCTGTTCCGTCCCGTTGCTCTACGGGCAGGGAGGTCCCTGCCGGAATTACGCTGCGGACCAGCACAACGGCAGAGCCGGCTTCTATCTCGATTTTGAAAACCGTGCAGCCAGCGGTGACCCTCTCTGCCGCCTCGGCAATTTGTCACTAATTTTCGGCACGGGCAACGGGAACAGCTTCGTATTCCTGCGCCAGAATGGCGGCTGGGAACTGAACAAGGAATACGTTGCCATCGCCACCGCGGCCGACGGCATATCTACGCTGGTTCTGAACGGCACAACTCTCGATAGTGCGCCGGCCACTCTCAATCCGCAATCGGGCCTCGTCGCCGGCAACGTGATCCCTTCTTTTGCTGACTCCGCTGCCGAGTACGTGGTGGTGGTCGAAGACATTCAACTTAAGGCTGGCAAACGAAAGCCTCTCGGCATCTCCTTCGCACAAGAGGCATCGCGTCCGCTGCCTCTTTTCAACTTCGACCCTTCCGGACCTCGCCAGGCCAATTTCGATTTGGAACCGGGAGAAGCTCTCTCCGTAACGGCCCGCTTTCGAATCATCGCCACACCTTCCATTACCGATTACGCACCTTACGTGGACCGCTACGGCCAAAGTAAATACGGCGATTGGCCCGGCAAGTTCAAGAGCGACGATCAGTTCGCACAGTCCGCACAATACGAACAGGAAAGGATCCGGCGCTGGGGTGATCCGAAACAGTTCGATCCTTTCGGCGGCTACCTGAAGAGTTCGTGGAAGGAAGAAGGCACCGGGTTCTATCGCGTTACGCAGAAGAACGGCTTCTGGTGGCTGCTCTCTCCACTGGGTAATCCATGCTTCTACACTTCCTTCGACTCAGCGCCTGCCCCGACTTTGAGCTTTACGCCGGTGAGTGGCCGCGAAAACCTGTTCGAGGAGTTGCCTCCCAAAGACGGCGAGTTCGCGGAAGCCTGGCGGGTCGGTGTAAACGGCGACCCCGGCGTCAGTTACTTCGTCTTCAGCACCGCCAACCTGATCCGCAAGTACGGTGCCGGTTGGCGGGAAAGTTTGAACGAAATCACCAAACAGCGCGCGCTGGCGTGGGGCTTCTCCGGGCTCGGCAAATTCTCCGATCCTGTCGGACTCTCGTACATCCCCAGGCTCAGCCGTAAGAGTTTATCCAACGTGCCGGGCGCGAAACGGCCCGACATTTTCGATCCTCAGGTGCAGGCGGTATTCCGCAACACTGTCGCATCGCAAATGGAGGGCCGGACCAACGAGCCGCTTATCGTCGGCTGGTCGCTCGGAAACGAAGCCGAAGAAACTGTTGCGGCCTCAGAGATCACCGGGGTGTTTTCCAAGAATGGCTCTGAAGTGCCTATCAAGCGGGCGCTGGCCGATGCTGCCGTAAAACAAATCTACGACGGCGATCTTCAGAAACTGGCCAGTGCCTGGAAGATAACAGCGTCTTCTATCGACGATGTGTACGCCTCCAAAACCGCCGTTTTGCCCGCGGCCGACGTTGAAACGCTGCGGCTCTTCTTCGAGGAAATCTACTTCAAATTCGTCTACTCGACGGTGAAAGACATCGATCCTCAGCACCTCTACTTCGGGTCGTTTATTCAGATTGGAGGCTTCACCACGCTCGACGATTGGAAACTGCTGGGCCAGAACGTGGATGTCATCGGATACGACCGTTACGCTTACGGGTTAACAGACGACCGCGTTAACGAATACCTGCAAAGCACGAATAAAGCGGCCTTCTTGGGCGAATTTTCCTTCTCGCCGACATACCATATGCGGCGCGGTTTTGGGGCCGCTCCCAATGCGCCCAGTGAAGACGAAACGCAGGCCGCAGTCTACTACGCGCAAACGGTGAACGAGGCGGCAACGAATCCGTACATTGTCGGTTCGAGTTGGTTCGCTTACCGCGACCAGGCCATCACCGGCCGCGGGCCAGGCTCCGGTCCCGAACTCACTTACGGCGAACACACGGCCCGCGGGCTTATCGACGTCACCGATACGCCAAAGTGGAGCATGCTCGAGATCGTTCGCAAAATCAATCTGGGGATAGCGCGGAAACGGCTAGCCAACACCTTGCGGTAAGACGAAATCGCAAGTAAAAAAAGGTGAGCAGGAGAAATCCAGGGGAGTTATGAATAGGGTTGCTTCAGTCAGTTTAGGGTGCTTGTTATGCGCCATGGCTGTTCTCGGGCAAGGTGATCGCGGCATCATCACCGGAACAGTTTCCGATTCTTCGGGAGCTTTGGTCCCGAACACTCGCATCAGCATCGTCAACACAGCTACCGGAGCGCGATACGAAACCGTCAGCACGGATACGGGCAATTACACGGTGCCAGCGCTGCCCATCGGAACTTATCAGCTGACTGCCGAACATGAAGGCTTCAGCCGTTACGAACAGACCAACATCACCGTTCAGGTGGCGGTCACCGCCCGCATTGACATCCCGCTGCAGATCGGCCAGACCAATCAGTCGATTCAAGTCTCAGCCGAAGCTTCACTACTGAAGACGGAGAGCGCTGAACAATCCACCACGGTAAGCGGACAGAAGATCAACTCGCTGCCCATCAACTTCGGTATCGGGGCGGGAGCCGTGCGCAACCCGCTCTCGTTTGTCTCGCTCGCGCCCGGCGCAAGCATCTCAGGCTGGAACGTTATCAAAGTCAACGGCAACCCCACGACCACTTACAAAGTGCTGCTGGAAGGGCAGGAATCCAGCAGCACCCTCAATCCGAAAGTCTCCGACGAGATGCAGCCCTCTGTCGAAGCCATTCAGGAGTTCTCTTTACAGACTTCGAACTTTGCTGCCGAGTACGGGCAGGTAGCGGGCGGTCTCTTTAACTTCACCACCAAGAGCGGCACCAACCAGTTCCATGGCAGCGCTTACGATTACCTGACCAATGAGGCGTTAAACGCCGGTATTCCGTTTACTGACGACGGTGATGGCAATCACCGGCGCGCTCGCGTGGGCCGCCAGGATTTTGGCTTTTCCGTCGGTGGCCCGGTCTGGATTCCCAAGGTGTACAACGGCCGCGACCGGACTTTCTTTTTCTTTAATTACGAGATGTATCGCGACCGCGCCGTCAATATTCTGGGTACCGGAACCGTACCCACCGCCGGGATGCGGAACGGCGATTTTAGCTCTATTCTTACCGGACGCCGGCTGGGGACAGATCCTCTCGGCCGAGCTATTCTCGAGAACACCATTTACGATCCTGCTTCCGACTTCCGCGACGCATCGGGAAAAATCGAGCGCAATCCGTTCCCGGGCAACATCATCCCGATGAACCGGATCAATCCCGCAGCCGCCAAAGTTCTTTCCTATATACCGGCGCCGGTCAATGGCGGTTTGATCAACAACTACCCTCTGGTGGTGAGCTTCAGCAAAATCCAGTACATTCCGTCGGTCAAGATCGACCATAGCTTTACGGACACCGCCAAGATTTCGGGTTATTGGTCGGAGCAGTCGACCAGCAAAGATAACGGCCAGGACGGCATGCCCGACCCTATCTCCCAGCGCCGCGATCAAATGATCAACAGCTACACCATCCGCCTCAATTACAATCAGTCTCTCTCGCCCACGCTGCTGCTGCACTTGGGCGCTGGAGTCCAGCGCTATCGCAACCCGGACACGTCGCCTGCCGCTGCTACCGATTTTGACGCCGGTACGATCCTCGGTATATCTGGTCTGCCTTCGACGGGGTTCCCGAGATTTTATGGAATCGGATCATCCACCTTCGGAGGCTACTATAACCCTCAGATCGACGCAGCAAACATCGGCATCAGGACCAGAAATCTGCTGCTTTCGGTGAAACCGACCGCGGTCGCCGACGTAACCTGGGTGCGCGGAAATCACACTTACAAGGCGGGTTCGGAATTCAAGATCGATAGCTTTACCAGCCGCAACTCGTCCGGCATTGCCGGCCAGTTCAACTTCTCCACCGTGCAGACCGGGCTTCCTTCACTAAATGGAGTGAACCTCGGAGGCGGTGGCGTAGGCTTTGCGCTCGCAAGTTTCCTGTTAGGCGATTACAACAGTGCGAACCTCAGCACACACGCAGGATCCTCAATACCGCCGCAACAGCTGAGCCTTCTATCTACAGGACACCTGGAAGGTCAGCCGCCGCCTGACTCTCGACTACGGAATTCGCTACGATCTGCAATCGCCCAATCGCGAAATCTGGAACCGCACCAGCAGCTTCAGTCCTGCCATTCTTAACCCCCAGGCCGGCGGTCTGCCCGGTGGCGTCGTCTACGGCGGCAATGGACAGAACCGCTGCAATTGCAACATTGTCGGGTATTATCCCTACGGCATCGCCCCGCGTTTAGGCGCTGCCTTCCAGATCAATTCAAAGACTGTGCTCCGCGCTGGCTGGGGTCTTAGCTATGGGCCCATAGCTTCCTTTAACTACATCTCGGGAGGCAACAGTTTAGGCATGGGCTTCAACACCTTAAACTTCGCTGCGCCCACTTTCGGAGTGGCGGCCGGCAACTTGTCCAACGGTCTAAGCTACGATCCGGGAGCGCTGTACGGCGCTAGCTACGATCCGGGTCTGAACGTCAATCCGGGTGGAGGAATACAGAACGCGCCCGCTTTTGTCGACAGCAGCGGTGGCCGCCCACCTCGCGTGAACCAGTGGAACGTCTCCTTGCAAAGGGAATTGACCAAAGACTTGGTCGTTGAAGCAGCATACGTCGGCAACCAGGGTGTCTGGTTTCAGGGCAACAGCTTGATCGACATCAACGCCATCAATCCCGCTACACTGGCGGCGCGCGGTATTGACTTGAACAGTTCCACCGACCGGTCGCTATTGGCTGGGCCCATCTCAGCTAATGCCGCGCGAACGCGAGGCTTCACTCAGCCGTACACCGGCTTCCCCAACGGCGGGACTGTAGCGCAAAGTCTGCGTCCCTTCCCGCAGTACGGCAGCATCGGCGCTTTGTGGGCGCCGCTCGGCAACACCTGGTATGACTCCTTGCAGGTAAAGGCCACCAAGCGTTATTCTTTCGGTTTGGACTTTATCCTCTCCTATGCCTGGTCCAAAAATCTGGTAACGGCGGAAGACGGAACCGGCGGAACCGGTTCCCATCAACAATGTTTTCAACCGTGGGAACCAGAAGACCTATTCGCAATACGACCAGCCTCACCTGATGACCTTCAGCTTCAACTACCGGCTCCCGGCAGTGGGGTTCCTGAATAAGAATCGCTGGACTAAAACGATCCTGTCCGACTGGACCGTCGGCGGCATCCTGACTTACGGAAGCGGCCTTCCTATACAAGCGCCGAATTCCAGAAATAGCTTGAATTCCATCTTGTTCCAGGACACCTACCAGAACCGTGTGGCGGGACAGCCGCTCTACCTGAAAGACTTGAACTGTGGCTGCATCGATCCGAATAAGGATCTGGTGCTGAATCCCAACGCCTGGACCGACGCTCCGGCAGGGCAGTTCGGCAATGGGGCAGTCTACTATGGCGATTACCGCTATCAGAGACGGCCGCAAGAATCCTTTAATATCGGTAAGCGATTCCGCATCCGGGAGCGCATGGCGTTCTCCATCCGGGCAGAATTCTTCAACGTCTTCAATCGGCTCATCATTCCGAACCCCGCTGGCGGCAACCCGGCGGCCACGGTCAACCGCGACGCAAATGGAAATTTGACCAGCGGATTCGGCTACATCAACGCCTCCACCCTTTCGTCGAACAACATCAATAACTCGCTCCCGAGCCCCCGCGCGGGACAGATTGTAGGAAGATTCGATTTCTAGCCTGAGGTGTGTACCGGTGCTGAGCGGGCTGGCCGTGTTGACCAGCCTGCTCAGTTTCGCTGACGATTGGAAGCCGCTCTATGAGCAGTGGCTTCCGCAAAAGACCGGCATTACGTGGCAACACGACAATGCGCACTCTGAACGGCGTTACCAACCCGAGACTATCGGCCCGGGCGTCGCACTGTTCGACTTCGACAACGACGGATTAGTCGACATCTACTTTCCCAACAGTGGGCCTAGCGATTTTTATCGCCCGGCCCAGTTGACCCGCGGCGCGCTCTACAAGAATAATAGTGATGGGTCCTTTACCGATGTCACGGGAAGAGCTGGGGTAGGAAACAGCGACTCCTTCGGAATCGGAGCCGCCGCCGCCGACTACGATGGCGACGGCTGGATCGACCTTCTTGTCACTAACTACGGCCGGAATAAGCTGTTCCACAATCAACGGGACGGCACATTTCAGGAGGTGGGCCAAAAAGCGGGGCTGGACGCCAGCGGTCTTTTTACATCCGCAGTCTGGTTCGACTATGACAACGATGGGCATCCTGACCTCTTTCTTGGCCATTTTGTCGAGTATTCGAAGGCATTGGAAAGGGATTGCCGCACCGGCAGCACGTATCATTACTGCTATCCGTTGAGCTACGATCCCTACCCATCGAAGCTCTACCGCAACAATGGCGATGGCACGTTTCGCGACGTCAGTGAACACTCTGGCATCGGCCGCTTCCGAGGGAAGGCATTCAGCGCTGTGGCGGTCGACATCGATGGCGACGGTTACTTAGACCTGTTTGTCTCGAACGATTCGGTTTCGAATTTCCTCTTTCACAACGAAGGCAACGGCGTCTTTACCGAGATCGGATTGCAAGCCGGAGTCGGATACTCGGACGATGGCGTAGCGCGCAGCGGGATGGGCGTGGATGCGGCCGATTACGATGGCGACGGAAAGCCCGATCTCTTTGTCGCGAACTTCAATCGCGAAAGATCCTCGCTCTATCGCAATGTCGACGGAAAACACTTTGCCGATGAAGCAGGCGCTGCCGGAATCGGCCGCATGACCTATCCGTACTCCGGCTGGGGTGTCCGTTTCTTCGATTTCGATCTGGACGGCGATCTCGATCTGCTCATGGTCAACGGTCACCCGGACGATCTGATCGAGACCTTTCACAACGGTCTGAAGTGGAAAGAACCGCTGCTGCTGATGGAGAATCGCGGCGGCAAGTTCGTGGATTCGGCCGGGAAAGCCGGTGAACTTTTCAGGCGCGGCTACACGGCGCGCGGCCTTGCTGTAGGCGATCTCGACAATGACGGCTGGCCCGATATCGTCGTGGGGGTGAATGGCGGTGCGCCGGTGCTGTTGCATCGCGTTGCTGGCGCGAATCATTGGATCGGCCTATCGGGGTTGCAACCCGGTTGCAAAATCCGCTGGCCCGGCGGCACCCGCTTTGTAACGGCCGGTGGTAGTTTCCTCTCCTCCCAAGATCCGAGGCTCGTCATCGGGCTCGGAACGAAGGACTTCGCGGATTGGATCGAGATCGATTGGCCCGCACCGGCAAAGCATACCCAGCGGCTGGAGCATGTGCCTGCTGGCCGTTACTATGGGGTTCGATGATGTTGGCAGCAGGTTTTGTCACCTTGCTGCTGTGGCAGCAGACAGCAGCCGGACTGTACGACGAGGCCAAGGCGCTGTTTGCGCGCGGCGAACTGGAACAGGCGCGCACGGCTGTCGAGCAATCGCTGCGGATGGATCCAAGGCAATTGCCGGCGCTCGCTCTGAAAGCTAGGCTGGCGCTGGCGGGCAATCAAACGGACGTTGCGGAGCAGGTGCTGAAAACCGCTCTGAAACTTGATCCTTCTTCTGCTTACGCGCGCTTCCTTTTGGGGCTTACTTACTATCTTGAGAACGACTTCGAGAAGGCGAGAGATACGCTCGCGGCTGCCGATCAAAACGATCCTCGGGTGCTGCTCTACCGCGGATTGACGGAAGAGGGCCTTAACAATCCTGACAGTGCGGTTGCCTATTACCGGCACGCGCTGGAGATCTCTCCGAAGAGCGTCGATACGCGCATCTCCTATGCTCGGCTTTTGGTTGCAGGAGGGAAATGGACGGCCGCGGAAAATGTGATCGATCAGGCTCTGCGGATCGACAGCAGTTACAGCGATGCATTGTACGAGAAGCTGCGCTGCCTGGTCGCACGGCACGATTTCTCCGGGGCTGCCAAGGTGGGTGAGCACGCGCTGGAGACATCCGGTTCGCAACTGCAGGAACGCCGCATCCGCTATCAGCTGGTCCGCTGCTATGCTGCTATGAAGAACTGGGAGATAAAGCGATGGCGGATAAACACCAGGCGGCTTTCGAAAAGCTGCCGAACCCCCTGGTGCGATGACCATATGGTTAGCTGCTGCCGCGGTCTGGGTGGGTAGCCAGGCCTGCCAGCCGTGCCACTCCGGAATCAGCGCTGCGTACGCGAAGACCTCCATGGCGCAATCGAGCGGACTCGCAACTCAATTGCAGCCTGCGGCCTTCCAAGCGGGCGGGCACAGATACCGGATCTCCAACCACACTCTTCATTTCGACAGCGGGAGCGCCAGCGTCGATTACTTTCTGGGATCCGGCAGGACCGGCAGAACTTACCTGCATAAGCAAGACCGCTTTCTCTTCGAGTTGCCGGTGACCTGGTTTGCTCGCGAGGGCAAATGGAAGCCCTCGCCCGGCTATGAACACGACAGTGAAGTGGATCTCACCCGGGCCATCGATCCGACCTGCCTCTCGTGCCATGCCAGCCGGATCCGCCCCATTTATGGAACACGCAACCGCTACGCCGACCCGCCCTTTCTCGATAACGGAGTCAGCTGCGAACGCTGTCACGGCCCGGGCGGCGAACACGTCCGCAATCCAGCAGCGAACCGGATGGTGAACCCTGTCAAACTCGATGCCGAGCGGCGCGACTCCGTCTGCATGCAATGCCACCTGACCGGAGGCGCGAGAGTCGAACGGCCAGGCAAGAAATTCGCGCAATTCCGAGCCGGCGATCGCGTCGGCGATTTTGCCACCTACTTCAGCTCCTCCAAGAGCCGGGACAATCTGAAAATCGTAAGCCATTTCGAGCGTTTGACAATGAGCGCCTGCAAGCGTGCTTCTGGAGACGCGCTCTGGTGCGGCAGCTGCCACCAGCCGCACACGAATGCAAACAAAACGCAGCAGGCCTGCATAGGCTGTCACGCGCAAGCGCATATGAACCAAGAGCTCGCAAAGCAGAACTGCGCTTCGTGCCATATGCCGAAAGCGAATGCCAGTGACGTCACGCACGGAGTGGTGACCGACCATCGAATTGTGCGATTGCCGGCGGACGCCAATAACAAGGCTACCGGGAACTCCATAGCGGTTCTGGCCGGACCAGCCGACGACCGTTCGATGGGGTTGGCCTACGCGGAAATGGGCGATGCCCGGGCGAAAGAATTCTTGCTCCGATCTAAAGCCACCGACTCCGCAGTGCTGTTCCGCCTGGCCACGCTGGAAAGCGATCCGAACCGCTCGGCCGAACTCTACCGGCAGAGCGTTGCTCAGGGTCCAGTTCGCCTGGAAGCTCTGGTGAATTTAGGCGTCTTGTTGGCCCAGGCCGGAGACTACGAGGCGGCGGGGAGCTTGTGGAGACGAGCGCTCGCCATGAACCCGGCCACCGAAGCGGCCGCGCTGAACCTTGCGAAGATTTCACCCGTCCAGGAAGCCAAGGCCGTCCTGCTCCGTTACCTCGAGTTCAATCCCGCATCGAAAGCCGCGCAAAAGTAAATGCACTCCGCGGTTTCGCCTCCTGCCGCCCCGCTCCGTCATCATAAGAGTATGGCGAAATACCACAAGAACCCGGAAGCGGTAGCCGGCCTTTCTCCGGAGCAGTACAGTGTCACGCAGCGTGACGGAACGGAACGGCCCTTTCAGAATGCCTACTGGGACAACAAAGAGCCGGGTATTTATGTCGACATAGTCTCGGGCGAACCGCTGTTCGCTTCCAACGATAAATTCGACAGCAGCTCGGGTTGGCCGAGCTTTACTAAGCCCATCGAGCCGGAAAGCCTCGTCGAGAACCGCGATACCAGCTATGGGATGCCGCGGACCGAAGTCCGTTCGACGCATGGCGATAGCCATCTCGGCCACGTCTTCCCCGACGGCCCCAGAGATAAAGGCGGCCTACGCTATTGCATTAATTCGGCTTCGCTGCGCTTTGTTCCCGTCGACGACCTCGAAACCGAAGGCTACGGAGCTTATCGCCAGCTCTTTACTGCACGGGAAGAAGAAGGAGTGACTAAATGAACGGTTCTACTGAACGCGCAGTGCTGGCCGGCGGCTGCTTCTGGGGGATGCAGGATTTGCTGCGCCGATATCCGAGCGTTATTTCCACCCGCGTGGGCTACACCGGCGGAGAAGTGCCGAACGCGACCTACCGCAATCACGGAAACCATGCCGAGGCCATCGAGATCGTCTTCGATCCCCAGAAAATCAGCTACCGGAGCCTGTTAGAGTTTTTCTTCCAGATTCACGATCCCACGACGCGCAACCGCCAAGGCAACGACATGGGCGCGAGCTACCGCTCGGCCATCTTTTACACCAACGAAGAACAGAAGCAGACCGCCAACGAGACCATCGCCGACGTCAATGCCTCGGGCCTGTGGCCTTCGAAGGTGGTGACGGAAGTCGCGCCTACCAGCGACTTCTGGGAAGCTGAACCGGAGCATCAAGATTACCTGGAACGCTTCCCCAACGGCTACACCTGCCACTACGTCCGGCCGGACTGGAAGCTCCCAAGCCGAGCCGAAGCCCAGCGGGTCTGACGCGGGACGTCTTCAATTAAAGGTGACTTCCCCTTAAGCTGCGGACAGAATCCCGCTGTACACTTCGCCGAGAGTGACGCTCTTTCCGGCGAAGCTCCAAGCTACGTCCCCCAGATCTGTCATAGACTCGAGGCTCCAGTTTTTATCTTGCCGCGTCTGTCGTTGGACATATCGGCTCTCCGAGTCGATAAAGACCAGCATCTGAAGTGAAGGGATCGTGCGGTAGAAGCCGGCCTTCAGCGAAAGGTCGTATTCCCGGGTGGTGGGGGATAGGACTTCCACCACGAGGACTGGGTTCAAAAGCACGTCTCGCCGCGCATCCTGATACTCAGGTTGATCGCAGATCACGCTCGCGTCTGGATACATGCCTTCGTCGACCGCAGCGGCATACACCTTCATGTCGCTGTTGTATGTGCGGCAATTCACCAACAGGTGCTCCAGGAGCGACGTCACACGAACGCTTATACGGGAATGCTCCTCAGATCCGCCGGCCATGGCGAATATCTCTCCGGCCCGGTACTCACTCTTCGTCCCGGCCTGCCGTTCGAATTCCAGGTATTCCGCAAAAGACATTCTCCCGGGTGCGGGTTGCGTAGCCATCTTCTAAGTCTCTATCTTCCCACCCGCTCCGCACTGCGCTGCCACCTCGACCGAGGCATCCCGGCCTGGGACAGGGCCCGGGCGGCTTTCTAGTCTGCTTTCCCCACAAGCGGGCTTTTGCGCTTGTTCGCGTAGACGACCACCTCCCGTGAAATGCCTTTGTCAAGCCACTTCGAACTGTTGTCTCTGGGCGATGAAAATGGAATTCAGTACGCTACGCTAAGAGCGCGATAGGGATAGTTTGGTGGAGGCGGCGGGAGTTGAACCCGCGTCCGAGAAAGCCTGCCATGCAAAGACTACGTGTGTATCCGATCCTGGGGTTTTAAACGGCAACCTAAAGAACCGGCAAAAGCGGCTGCCGCCGAGCCTGATTGATCTCGACCTGCAGCTCCAGACGGAAGCTGCAAACCTATCCTGCTGAAATGACGCTCACTAGCAAATGCGCAGGCTCACCTGCCGGAGCGCGCAACCTAATGGTTTAGATTAGGCAGCGTATGCAAACTGCTGATTATTGGCAGTTATTGTTTTCCGATCGTTTTACGGGAGCTCGGAACCCGACACGCCTTCACACAACAATTCGATCCCGTCGAAGCCGTTGCGCCCCCATTCTGCGGGAATTAACATTGTTAGTGTAACAGTTTCCAGAGCATGCCTCAATCTTGCCAGTTTGGCTTCCGGATGTTCCAATAGAAGAGCCAGTTTAGACATGCAATCCGCCGTTGCCCCGACCATATCTCCTTCCGTGATGAAGCAGGAAGAAGAAGAGCACGGGCAGCTCTTTCATGTAGTTCTCCTCGATGACGATGAGCACACCTACGATTACGTGATCGAGATGCTGCAGAAACTCTTCCTGTTCTCCACCGAGCGCGCTTTCCAGCATGCCGTGGAGGTCGATCGCACGGGCCGCACCATCGTGATCACTTGTGAATTGCCGCAGGCCGAGTTCGGGCGCGACCAGATTCACTCCTTTGGCGCCGACCACCGCATGCCCAAGTCGAAGGGTTCGATGTCGGCCATTCTCGTCCCGGCCGGCAACACTGCGTTGGAGTAATGCTACAGTCCTAAAAAAGAGACTACACGTGAAAACATTGATTCTGCGGGCGCTTTCAGCGTCTGCTATCTCGCTGGCTTCCCTTCAGGCAGCTGACTGGACGGTCGATCCGGCCCACTCACAGGCTTCCTTCGCCGTCCGGCACATGATGGTATCGACAGTACGGGGCAGTTTCAGCGGACTAAAGGGCACGGTGGTTTACGACCCGGAAAACCTGGCGGCTTCGAAGGTCAACCTGACCATAGATGTTTCCACCATCGACACCCGCAACGAAAAGCGTGATGCCGACTTAAAAAGCGCCGAGTTTTTCGATGCCGGAAAGTATCCCACGATCACATTCACAGCCAGCAAAGTAACTCCCGGCTCGCCGGGAAAGTTCAAGCTGGCGGGTGATATGACCATGCACGGTGTCACGAAGCAAGTGACTTTCGATGTCTCCGGTCCCGAACTGCCGGTTAAGGACGGGAAGGGCAGACTTCACTCGGGCGCGACCGCAACCACGAAAATCGATCGCACCGCTTTCGGCCTGGTGTGGAACCGTTTGCTGGAAGGCGGTGGGGTGACTGTCGGAGATGAGGTCGATCTCACGGTAGAAGTCGAATTAATCCAGAGCAAAACCAGCTAGTCCGTTCAGGACTCGACGGTAGTACTCCAGTACCGCAATATGCTTGCGGTGATTGCCTTGGAACCGGGATTATCGGATCATGGCGGCAGTCAGCGAATGCCTGGAGAAATCTCATAATGCCCGAGGCGGGGCTGCTCAACGAGGAAAAGACAGAACGCAAGCCGAGCCTGGCGCAGTCTGAGTATCGGGTACCGGCATTCTTCGAAAAGCTTTGGGGAACTTTCCGGGAGGCCGCGGAGTTTCTATGGGTGAACCGCTGGATCTATTGCGCGATCGCGCTGGCGGGCATGCTGGCATGCTGTGAATTTGTTCTGCATGAGAGATTTTTTCACTTCTGGGACACGTCGAATTTCTTCGATCTCTCTTTAGAAACCCAGCAATACCTGCACATCTCGCTCTATCGTGGGCTGCGGCACGTGGCCCACACCTTGGCCGACGACTACAATGCAGTTTTCAGCCTGCCTATGCTGCCGTTCCTGGACGTCTTCGGGACAACGCGGACGGTTTTTATAGCGATCAACTTCCTGGTGTTTCTTTTTCCCCTGGGCATTCTGGCCGGCGGCGTCGCCAGCGTGGTCATTCCCGGGCAGAAGAAACAGGTGGCGCTGACCGCCTGCCTGATGCTGTTAAGCGTGCCGACATGTTGGTTCACCACCTTCCGCGGTTATCCCGATTGTGGCGGCGCGGTGTTCGTCTATGCGGCGATCTGGATTTACCTTTCGCGGGGCGCACTGCGCGATCTGAAAGACGCATTTTGGATTGCCGCTCTGCTCGGGCTTAGTGTCGTGTTCCGGCGTCACTATGTCTATTGCGTGGCAGCGCTGGCCGGAGCGATTTTCCTGGATATCGGGATCAGCTGCTGGCTGGATCGGAAAGCCACCCTGAGAACTACCACCTTCCGTTATCGAAATGCCCTAATAGCGTTTGGAGGAGCAGTCGCGCTGGTGGCGGCCGTAGCGCCGCAGTTCGTCGTCCGGTCGGTTCTCTCCGCAGCGGGCGGTTATCCCAGCACCTATATCGCATACCAATCTCCCCGGTGGGCATCTCTCCTCGAGATCATCCGCAATCACAGCCCATTCCTGCTGCTGCCGGCGGCATGCGGCTATGCGCTGCTGTTCCGGTCGCCCGGCGCGTCCCGGACCGGCGCTCGATTTATCGGGCTTTTTGCCGCCGTGTGGGTGGCTTTATGGCTGGGCATCGTGCGCCAGGAGACCACGCACTATCCGCACGCTCTGCCGCTGTTCATTGCGATTGGACTAACTGCGCTCTGGCTGCGCCTCGGGACCCTTCGTGCTATTCCGAGGCGCTTTGCGTTCAGTACTCTTCTGCTTATTCTAATCCTGCATTTCAATTTCGTAACTTCCGGAATTTGGCCGTCTCGCTTGCTCCAGAGCTATGTGCCGGATGCCCTTCTGCCGTTGACTGCCCGGCCCATGGTCAACCCAGCCTACGATCAGATTGTCCGTCTGGTGGGCTTCCTGCGCAGCCGGGTCAAACCCGCCGACACAGTGGTGGTGGCGGCTTCTTCCACCACCATCAATCCGGCGTTGCTGGAACATGCCGAACGTGAGCTTTTTCGCGATAATCACATTCATATCGCGAACACTCCTCAGGTGGATGAACGGGACGGCTTGCCAACCGCGCAAATACTCGCTGCCGACTATGTTGTAGTGGCAAAGCCTTTTCAGCACCATATGCGCGCCGAACACCAGAGATGCGTGGAAGTGCTGGTGGCGGCATTCGAGCGAAGCTGGCCTATTTCGAAAGACTTTGTTCTTCTGCCCACTTCATTTTCGCTGGGGAGCGAAAATCCTGGCGGAGAGATCCTGGTCTACCAGCGCGTTCTCAAATCCAGCCCGGCGGTCGCGAGCGATACTTATGAACGCATCTCCCGGTTCGTGCGAAGTGCTCCGGAAACCGGGGATTAATCCTCTTCAAGCGTGGGAAAGGTGCTCGAAATATGGTCGTGCCATGTGAGCTTGTCTTCGTCCACCAGCGACCAGACCATCCCGATGCCGGCTGCCAGGAAACTGAGTATTCCTCCGAAGCACCGTAGATAGCGGCGCGCCTGCGAAGGCGGATTGCCATCGAAATCCACCAGCAGCAAGCCAGCCGAGCGCATGCCAATGGTATCGGCGTTCGCGATCGTCCAGAGCAGCTTATAGAAGAACGGAATGGTAGCCAGCGCCAGCAGAAAGTAGGGAAGCGCCTCCTTGCCGGTTGAAAACTCGCCGCCGGCGTAAAAGAAGATAGCGACTCCGATGACTATTGGAATCACTATTACGAACAGATCAACCAGGGCGGCTTGCAGGCGCAGCGCTGCAGGCGCGACAATTGCGTCGCAGATGATGCTCGACTGCGGCTGAGACAGCGTCTCGTCCTGTCCGTGAAAATCGAGCGCGTGTTGAGCGTCCCGGCGGGACTTGGCGGCGCGCGCATGCTTCACCGCGATCTTTTCGGTTTTCAGGGGCGCCGGCCGCTCCAGACCGGCAGCTCGCGCTCGAATGGATTGCCGCTCAGCCCTTGTGGTTAGGGAATCGAACGGAATCACGCCCCCATCCGGGACGGGATTGCGGAACAGAACACCCTGTTCCTGAATGCGGATCTCCGGTTCCGGAGAGTAATCATCCAACTCGGTGGCGTAGTCGTAGGCAGTCGCCGCTGCGGCAACCGGAAAAGAGCTGGCGGAGACCCGCTGCGGCGTATTCCGTACGCGACGGCCGCAACGGTGGCAGCGGTGTTCCTCGTCTAAAATCCAAGTCTGGCAATGTTGGCAGGTCATCTTGCGCGTCTACGATTCAGCGGCTGCTTCTTCCGGATTTTCTTGCGAATTCCCGCAGCGCCGTGCTACGGTTCTCGATTGAAGCTGTCTCCGCCGGTACATTCCTTAGATCTTCTGTCTACCAGAAATTATCGTGTTTGTCGAGAACAATTCTCAGTAAGTCCGATCGTTCTCCTTTTCACCCTCTCCTTGCTGGCGTTTTCCGGAGTGGCTAACGGGCAGAACGCGATCAAAAAGCCAAATCTCTCCGAGGATATTATTCGCCTCTATTCGCTGGACAAGGAGGAGTCTAAGGGTGCCTGGCGGTATCTGCGGCATAACGCCCGCATCGAAACTTCGAGCATTGTCATTTCGGCCGACGAGATCGATTACAATTCCGACACCGATTGGACGTATGCCCGCGGGCACGTGCATTTAGATCACTACGAGACCGGCGAAAAGATCGACTGCGATCGCGCGGAGTACAACCTGAACACTCAGAACGGCCACTTCGAGAATGTGAGCGGAACTGCTCCGGCGAAGATCGTGGCGAGCCCCAGCGTGCTCACTACCACCAACCCGTTCTACTTTCATGCCCAATGGGCCGACCGCATCAAGACGCGCTACATTCTTCACCACGGGTATCTCACCGACTGCACCGTTAGCAAGCCCTGGTGGCGCTTCCACTCACCGCTGTTCGATATTGTTCCCGGTGACCGCGCCATTGCCAGGAACACTACTTTCCGGCTGAAAGGCGTTCCCATCTTCTATCTGCCTTACTTCTACCGGCCGCTGGGCAAGAAGACTCGCCAAAGCGGGTTTCTGACACCTAATTTCGGAAATAGCACGCGATACGGCTATATCTATGGCGGCGGCTTCTATTGGGCCATCAATCGTAGCTATGACATGACCGCGGTCGGGCAGTACTACACAAAGCGCGGACCGGCGCTGCGCTACGATTTCCGGGGCAAGCCGAACGAGGCGACCGATTTCGACTTCAACTACTATGGCGTGAAAGACTCCGGCTATATTCCACCTGCCGGGCCCGTGCAGAAGCAGGGCGGCCTGGAATTCGAGCTGAATGTAAAGACGGAGATCCTTGGCTTCACCGGCCGCCTGAATTACAACTATCTCAGCAGCTTTCTCTTCCGCCAGGCCTTCGCGTATTCCATAACCAGCGCGGTACCAAACGAGGTTTACTCCATCGGATTCCTGCAGCGGCACTTCCAGCACGACGCCTATTCCCTGAATATCGTGTTTCAGCGCGACCAGTTGTTCAATGCGGCCACTCCGGTTGACGATCCTCCCAACCAGCAGGTTCTGCAGAAGCTGCCTGCCGTGGAACTCTTTACCCGCGACCAGAACCTGACGAAGGGCAGAATTCCGCTGTGGTGGTCGCTGGAGGCGAGCACGGGAGCCTACTCGCGTTCAGAGCCGCGAAGCCAGGGAGCGGCCGCTTCGCTCTCGCGCGCCCTGGATAGCGGGGTGTATATGCGCTCGGAATTGACGCCGCGCGTGATGACCAGTTTTCAGTTCAAAGGTTTTGCAATAGCACCCAGCATGTCGCTGAACGCAACTTCGTACGGCAACTCCTATTCGCGCAACACGACCGCTTATACGCCTGTCTCCAATTGCGGCAATTACCTGCAGTGTCCCCCCAACGCGGCCAGCGATGTTGCTTTCGCCAACGCATCGGTGTTCCGGAAGAACGTGAATTTCGGGGTCGATTTCCGGCTTCCGTCGATCGAGAAGATCTACCGTCCGCCGCAATGGATGCATCTTGGAAACAAGATCAAGCATGTGGCCGAGTTGGACGCCCGCTATCAGTATGTGACCGGTATCGAGAACTTCAGCAAGCTCATCCGGTTCAATGCGCGCGATACCTTTTCAGACACCAACCAGTTGACGATCTCGCTAACGAATCATTTTTACCGGAAAGAAAAGAACGGCAAAGTTGCTGAAGTGATCAAGTGGCGTGTGACGCAGGCGCGCTTTTTTGACCCTACCTTCGGCGGAGCAGCGGTGCCGGGGCAGCGCAGCGTGGTGTTCGCAACCGAAGAGTTTTCACCCTTCGCCTTTCTCGACGGCGCCCGGAACTATTCGCCCGTTGCTTCCACGTTAACGGTGACGCCCTACAACTTCTTTGCGTTAGATTGGCGGACGGAGTACGATCCGGTCCGGCAGAAATTTATCGACCACAGCCTTAGCGGCACGGTGCGCTACTCGAAGTTTTTTGTGTCGGTCGGAGATGTGGCTGTCACCACGTCTCCCCTGCTGGTTCCGCAAGCCAATCAGGTGACAATTGGTGGTGGCTATGGAAACTCCAACCGGAAAGGCTGGAATGCCGCGGGGACTATTTACTACGATGTTCTATTGAACCGCCGCCTGTTCAACTTCATCCAGGGGTCCTACAACACCGACTGTTGCGGCTTCAGCGTACAGCTAAGGCAGTTCAACCTGGGCATCCGCAACGATAACCAGTACCTGTTCTCGTTCTCGGTGGCGAACATCGGAAATTTCGGCAGCCTGAACAAGCAGTCGCGGATTTTCTGAGCAGCGGCAACGATTCGATCGCGATGGCCGGGCTGGATCGCTAAGAGCCGTTGGTGTCTATGGCGCTGTCGAGAAGCGAGGCGAAATTGCGGGTCTTGTGAACTATCGACTCCCGCAGGCTGTCTAACTGCTGCTCGACGCCCCTCAGGCGGTCAGCTAGATGAAGACAGGCCAGAACCGCGGTGCGAGTGGTGTCTAAATTGCCAGCCCGCCGCGCGATTGCTGACATCAGTTCATCGACTTCACGGGCGAGATTTTCCGTGTCTCCCGGATCTCCCGCGGTGGAAACCGTATAAACCTGATTGAAGATGGAAACGCGGACAGTCTGTTTGTTGGTTCGTTGAGCTTGCTCAGGCGCATCCATAGCGTGCAGGGTGCCTACCCGAATCTAACTGGCGCTCAAAAGGTCGAGTTGGCTCAACAACTTTTCGATGCGGTCTTTAACCTGCTTGCGCTCGTCACGCAGGTTCTCGACTTCTTCGGTGAACCGCTGGATGCGTTCTTCGAGTGCGCCGTTTTCCTTCTGGAACTCTTCACTCATCGCAGCCGCTTCTTCGCGCTCGGATTTCAAAGCTCCAACCTGTTGTTCTGAATCGCTGAGTCTTGATCGCAGCAATTCGTTGTCGGAACGCAATTCCGAAATAATCTGAACGGCTCGATTGATGCGTTCCTCGAGGCTTGATAGTGTGTCGACGCTGTCTGCAACATCCATAAAGAATTCAGGAGTTGGCGGAACCTTAGCGGACTCCGCCAAAACTTAGACCATTATCGGCTACTGTACGCGAGCCTGGTAAGCTTCTTTTGCTTTCTCGGCGAGAGTCGAAAAACCAACGGCGTCATTTACCGCGATGTCGGCGAGAACTTTGCGATTTAGATCTATGCCGGCCTTCTTCAGACCGCTAATGAATCTGCTGTAGGAAAGGTCGACCTGGCGGCACGCTGCATTGATGCGGACAATCCACAGCGACCGGAAATTCCGCTTCTTGAGGCGGCGTCCTACATATCCATACTTAAGGGCTTTCTCGACGGCTTCCTGAGCCGCTCGATTGAGCTTCGACTTAGTAAGAAAAAACCCTTTTGCCCGGCGCAGGGTCTTGTGGCGGTAGTCCCGCCTGCTCGTTCCTCGTTTTACTCTTGGCACGTTTTCTCCTTTTGACTGGTTACGGAGAAGAGGCAGGCACGTGCGGCGCTCTGCCCTTGCTCCAAAGAATTAGCTGCTTGCCCCGGCGAAAACCGCCTCAATAAGGGAGCATCTCTTTCAGCTTCGCCTGATCGGTTTCATCGGCCACCACGCTCTGGCCGAGCCTGCGCTTGCGCGAGCGGGTTTTGGACGTCAGGATGTGCCGTGCATTGGCGTGCCGGCGAACTATCTTTCCTGTGCCAGTTTTTTTGAAGCGCTTCGCAGCGCCTCGATGTGTCTTCAACTTGGGCATTAAACAACTGTCCTGGAATTTGTGATCGGCGGGGACCGCCTAAGAGAACCGCAAGCGGGACTGCTCAATAAAGGTTAACACAGGCAACCCTTCGGGCTTTTGGGCTATTGATTGTCCTGGTACTCTTCAAGCCAGGCCATTTGGATAGCTTCGAGTTTGCCCTCGGTGGAGGCCATGGGATCGTCCTTGAAATCCGCCAGTTCCGATATCCACTTGTGCAGGTCAGTAAAGCGGACGTGTGTGGGGTCGACTTCAGGGTGTGCTTCGTAGAGGCTGAGAGCGATGTCTTCTATATGGTTCCAGGTGAGTCCAGGCATAAGTTCTACCCGGATTTTAGCGTGAGCGTTCCGGGGATGACAGGCGGCTGGCGGCGCATCGTTAAACTGAAGGAAAGTGCTGGTAACCATATCGTCACAACCAGAGCGCCCGAAGTGGCTGCGGGCTCCGGCGCCGGTGGGAGGCAACTACCGCGAACTGAAAGACCTGGTGACACGGCTTGATCTGCATACAGTTTGTGAAAGCGCGGCTTGCCCGAACATTGGCGAGTGCTGGAACCGGCGGACGGCCACATTCATGATTCTGGGCAACGTCTGCACCCGGCGCTGCGGATTTTGCGCTGTTGGCAAGGGTGCGCCTCTGGCGGTTGACTATGACGAGCCGCGGCGGGTAGCAGAGGCGTGCGCGACTCTCGGATTGCGCTATGCGGTGATTACAAGCGTGAACCGCGACGACCGCAAAGACGGCGGAGCGGAACTGTTTGCCCTTACGATAACGGCCATTCGGGAACAAATTCCAGGCTGCAAGATCGAGGTGCTGGTTCCGGATTTCCAGGGCTCGCACGAAGCAATGGACCTGGTGATGAATGCACATCCGGAAGTGCTGAATCACAATACTGAGACAGTGCCGCGCCTGTATCGACAGGTGCGTCTAGGCGCGCGATACGAGCGATCGCTCGACATGCTGCGCTATGCCAAGCAGGTTCGTCCGCACATACCGACTAAGTCGGGCTTAATGCTAGGCCTGGGGGAGACTAGAGGTGAAGTAATTACGGTGATGCGCGACCTTCGCGACCACCATGTCGACATCCTCACCTTGGGGCAGTACCTGCGGCCTTCGCCCAAACACCTTCCAATTCTCCGGTACGTTCCGCAATCGGAATTCGACGAGCTGAAGAGCGCCGGCATGCAGATGGGATTCGCGCATGTGGAGGCTGGGCCGCTGGTGCGGAGCTCGTATCATGCCGATGCTTCTGAAGAGAGTGCGTCGAAAGTGAACGGCTGCACGCATTAGACACGCGGCCTTTCCGGTACGGCTTACCAGCGAAGTCCAACCGTAACCGGCACCAGGGTGGTGTGCTGGCCCGAGGTTAAACCGCTGTAGAACCGGACCTCCCAGAATATTTTTGCCCGAGTTCGGGGCAAGTCGAAATTCATCCCGCCGCCCACGTCCCATACTCCGGCATTCTGACTAACGCTGCCCAAGATCTGATTCGCGGTTACTAACACCGGCCTGAAAAAACCGAAGAAGGGATCGAAGATAACTGTGCTCGCAATGGTGGGGCGTGTAAACTCCACGGTCCGCCGCAGCCATCCGCCGCCTGCTAAAACATAGAAGTTGCCAAAGCCAAGCGGATAAGTCAGCTTTGGATTGACTGTGAAGGTGTAGACCCGCCCATTTCCATCGGGCTGCTGCGCCGCCTGGAGCGCGCTCCGGGTAACACCCAATGCGTGATAGCTGAACGTCCCGCCAATACTTAGAAATCGGTTAAGGTTGTAGCCCGCGCCTCCCTGAAAGTGCCCGCCATGATCGAGCCGGTTGGAGATGTCTCCAGTGACGGCTGTAAACCCGCCGCCCACGTTGGCCGTGAAGTGATGAAAGTTGCTCTGTGCCAAAGCTGGATTGCCAACAACGAATAAAGAAGAGAGAAGAAGACAAGAAAGCAGGGAATTCGAGATACGCATGAAGATGTAACCGGCAACGCAGCCGGCAACTATTTCTTCAGACGGCGCTGCGAAGCAGCTTGGATACACCCGGAATTTCACTGGGACGCACTGCGGCGGCGCGTTCACACCGGATCGTGCCGGTTTCTATGTCCCGAACCCCAATCCGCCATGGCCTGCAAAATGGGCATTAGAGTTCGGCCGTAGTCGCTGATGCGGTACTCCACTCGCGGAGGAACATCCGGATAAACAGTACGTGTAATGACTCCATCGGTCTCGAGTTGGCGCAGCTGCCCGGTAAGTACCTTTTCGCTTGCGCCTGGGACGCTTGCCCGCAGTTGCGCATAGCGTTGTGCTCCAGCCTTCAGCGAATTCAGAATCAGCGGCTTCCATTTGCCTTCGATTACGTCGATGGTGGTTCTGACGGTGCAGTCCGTTAACCGCATAGTTTTGGCTTTCTAACGTACAAAAAAGTGCGTTCTTGTAAGCTGCTCTTCCTCGTGATACCTAGTAAACAGCACCTGCACTTCCAGCGACGCCCAATCTTCATGATCTCTGAATACATCCGCTACAATCTACCTCCCAACGCCGTAGACGAGTTCGAACCGGCATACCAGCAGGCCAGCCAATGGCTCGAACGATCCAGTCATTGCGTGGATTATGAGCTGTCTCGATGCACTGAGGATCCAGCTAAGTGGATCCTGCATATCCACTGGGACTCTCACGAGGGACACATGCAAGGGTTCCGGTCGAGCGGCGAGTTCCAGCATTTTTATAAACATGTGGCGCCTTTCATTCCCTACATCGAGGAGATGCGGCACTACGACCTGACTTCCGTCGCCGCGGCGGCACGTACATGATTCTGGTGTGCGGAGCCGGCGGCAACATAGGCAGACGAGTAATCGGGGCATTGCGCCGTAGTTCGATTCCAATTCGTGCGCTGGTACGCCGAATGCCGGATGGTAGCCCTGGCGCGGCATCTGACGTCGAGTACGTGAGCGCTGATCTGTCGGATCGAAAGACGCTGCCACCCGTATTCAAAGGAGTTGAAACGCTCTTCCTTCTCTCGCCTATCGGGGAAGAGCAGAAGAGCATCGAATTGAACGCGCTCGATGCCGCAATTGAAGCAGGCGTCCGCCGCATCGTGAAGCTTTCTGTTCTCGGCGCTTCGCCCGATTCGGGAAACACCTTCGGGCGTATTCATGGGTCGGTGGAAGAACACATTTGTTCTTCGCCGTGCCGCTGGGTTTTCCTGCGTCCCAACATGCTGATGCAGAATCTGGCGTGGTATCTCGACGCGCTGGCCAATGGCACGCTGCCGCTACCACTCGGTTCGGCATCTGTTTCCCATGTAGATGCCGAAGACGTCGCGGCTGCTGCTGCAAGCGCTCTCGTCACGCAAGAATACGATGGCGGAGCCTTCGATCTTACCGGCCCCGAGTCCCTTACAGGAGAGACTGTGGCGTCGGCGATTTCGGCGGTTTGCGGCTTCCAAGTCAGCTATCAACCTGCGACCATTACAGACTTTGCCGCGGAACTCCGAAAGAAAGGCGATTCCGACTGGCTGACGAACGCGGAATGCGAACTCTTCGCCGAGTGGGGAAACGGCGCGGGCAATCTGGTTACTTCATCCTGCAAACATCTGACGGGCAGGGAAGCCGGCTCACTAACCGCTTACGCCGCACGCGAACTGCGGCCGCTTTTGCGCTCCGAATAGTCCGGCACAGCGAAAATCCAGGAGAGAGCTCAACGTAAGATCCCACTCATTCAAAGACGGATGAGTTATGTGTGAAACCGGGCTGCCTACTTCTGTTCTGAAAGCGGCATTAGACGATCCTGAAGCTGGGCTTTTACTCTTTGACGCGCAGCTTCGGCTGCTGCACGCGACCAGCCAGATTGCACCCCTGCTTGGAGTCGAGTCCGAAATGCCGCTCGAGACGCTCGATGTTCTTGCGTTGCTGTCAAAGTCAGTGCTGGATGGAGATTCAGGCGAAGCCGCGAAGAATCAGCTTTTAGAGTTTTCGAGCAAGGCGGCGCCCACTAGTCAGATTTCCTTGACTTGCAACGATGGACGGCAGCTCGCTCTGCGTCTGCGCCCGGTTGCACCGGGATGCGGAATGGCATCGTTTGGCCATGCGCCGGCAAAGCAAACCGCTGACGTTACCGCCTCTGAAAGACCAAGCTGCGATTTGCTGACCGGCCTTGCATCCCGGAGGATGTTTGAAGAATCCGTAGCCGAAGCGGTCATCCGGCGTCCGGAAGAACCGGTAGCGGTGCTGCTCGTCAATTTGGATCGCTTCAAGGCGGTGAATGACACTTTAGGGCACGCAACGGGAGACAATCTGCTCCGGCTGGCGGCCGAGCGGCTTAAGTCCGCCGTACGAAAAGAAGATCTCGTAGCGCGGCTGGGAGGCGACGAATTCGCGGTTCTGATTCAGCCTTCGCCCAGCCTGGACGAGCCTACTGGAATCGCGCAACGCATCCTGGACCTGGTGCAGCGGACTTACCTGATTCAAGGGCAGTTGGTCAATGTTGGAACCAGTATCGGAATCGCCCAATCGCCTGGTCACGGAACTACTTGCGCCGACCTGATGCGGAACGCGGATCTTGCCTTGCACCACTCCAAGGCGTCGGGCCGCGGCGTCTTCCACTTCTTCGACCTGCATATGCAGCGCCGGGCGGAAGCACGCCGGACCAACGAACTGGAACTGCGTCGCGCCCTGGCCCTGCGCCAATTGGAAGTTTTCTATCAGCCGCAGGTGGACACCACCATCGACAGGCTAGTCGGGTTTGAAGCTCTAGTGCGCTGGCGGCATCCGGAGCGCGGCATGATCTCGCCGGCGGATTTCCTGCCCATTGCTGAGGAGATTGGACTGATTGTGCCGATTGGCGAGTGGGTATTGCGTACGGCTTGCAAAGAAGCCATGAAATGGCCTGGCGATATCACCATTGCGGTGAATGCTTCGCCTCTTCAGTTCGACAAGACGGGAAAATTCTCGCAGTCTGTCCGGAGAGCCCTGGCCAGCACCGGTCTGCCGGGTGAAAGGTTGGAAATCGAGATTACCGAAGGCATCCTGCTGAACAACGATGAAGCGACCCTAAAGACGCTTCACGAGATCCGTTCGGCGGGTGTCCGGATTGCCATGGATGATTTTGGAACCGGCTACGCATCGCTGAGCCAGTTGGCCCGGTTTCCATTTGACAAGATAAAAATTGACCGTTCCCTGGCCGGATTCGACGGCGACGATCCTAAGCAGCGGGCGATTGTCCGAGCCATAACAGCACTGGGCGAAAGTTTGGGAGTCTGCACTCTTGCCGAAGGAGTCGAGAGCGCTGACCAGATTACCCGCCTTCACAAGGATGGCTGCCACTCGGTGCAGGGTTACTTCTTCAGCAAACCCGTTCCTTCAGACCAGCTTCCCGGAATCATTTCACGCTTACATACACCGTTTTTGAATCAATCTTTATCCAAATCATCAACCCAGGAAACCATCTGTGCCTAACCAAAACTTACATCAACTTATCTACTGCAGCCGTAATCTCATATCGGGAAGCGAGAGCGATATGGCATCGGAATTACAAAACATATTAGCTAGCGCGCGTGTAAATAACAAACGCATCGGAGTGACGGGCGCGCTCCTCTATACGGATGGAAATTTCGCGCAAATTCTGGAAGGTCCGCTAAAGTCAATCGAGCAAATTTTTGAAGTGATCCAGTGCGATCACCGTCATAGCGAGGTAACGGTCATCCACAGTGCTCCTGCTTCGGAGCGGAACTTTCCCGAATGGGCCATGGCTTTTGCCGGAAGCAGCGAAGGCGACAGAATGCCTGATGCGACTGCGGCTTTCCATGCTGTTTTCGAAAACGCGGCGGGTTCCGGAGAACAGATGCTGGGTGTGTTAAGAGATCTCGTCGTGCGCGAAGACGACTGGGATCTGTTGGACGCCGCTTAAAACCATACGCGCCCAACAGATCTTACGAGCAGAGGAAGAGGTGTTAGCGGTGCTGCAAGACGCCTTCTCCCTTTTCTTTGAAGATTGTTTCTAAATCTGGCTTACTTACTCCGGGATTCATGCCCGCTTCCTTCTTTAAAGGATCCGCCACATACCGGAACACCGGCTCAGAGTTCCACGGGCCGCGTTCATCTTTGCCGTCGGAGCTCATATTGAAGTAAACGTTCACCGTATCGTCCGGTGCGATCTCTCCGAAGAATGGATCGGTTAATTTGCCCAACGACTGCAATGCCTGCATGAACATCTCGGTATGCGCGACTTCCCTGGTCAGTAGATGAACCAAAGCCTTTTTGCTGCCGTCATCCGGGGCGCATTGAATCAGGGACTGGTAAGTCTGGCGCGCGCCAGCTTCAGCTGCTAAATTGGCCCTTAGATCGCGAACTACATCGCCGCCCTCGTTGATGTAATCAGCCTTCCAGGCTGACCCAAAACTATCGAGGAAATGCGGGCCGCGTCCACGCAAGGCGAACAACTGGCTTTCTTCCGCCTTTACCTTGTCCTCACCGCTGGTGTGAAGCTCAATGAGTTTGCCGACCATCTCCAAATGCCCCATCTCTTCCGTCGAGATGTCGAGCAGCATATCTCGCAAGCCTGGATTCTGGACATGAAACGACTGCACAAAATATTGTAGGCAAGCAGTCAGCTCGCCGGTAGCGCCGCCGAACTGCTCGAGTAAATATTGGCCGAAACGCGGGTTGGGTGAATCGACCGTCACGGGAACAAGTAATTCTTTTTTGTGGATAAACATTGTGAGTTCCTAATTCAAAGGTATTCCCCGCATACAGCATTGACAATGCGTAAAGATGCTTACAGTAAGGTTTGAAACTATTGGTGATCCGGTGTTGTCACATTAGGAAAAACTCGATTTGGAAGCGGGGCCGCAAAGACTCAAGCGCCAGGCTTCTTTTGCAACTCTTCCGGTACGCGAGTGCGGTCAAGCGGTTCGACGTGCAACGAGAGCTTTAGCGGAACGTTCTCCGGAATAAAGCACTTTGTCTCGTCGCAGGCTTGATAGCGGAAGCTGCCGGAGACTTCTAAATTGCCTTTTGAATCGAGAAGCGGTTCGACTTCTTTCTGACTGGATAACGTGATAGTTCTCTCCAGGCGAACGTGGCCTTCGTACACCGGCACCGTTTCTTGAATGGCCTCGAGCCGCATCATCTTTGACTGGGGGTATGAGACCGGACCGGCTTTGAAGCCACCGGTGTCCGGCAACTGCCAGTCTATAGGAATGTAGCCTTGCACTCCCGGGGCATACACGTGCACGTTCTGCGGCAGTTCCAGGTCTAGCACCAGAGACAAATGCTGACCCGCCCGTGCGTTGGTCTCCGTTGCAGCCAAGCTCAATATCGCATGCTTGGCCGCAATCGGCTCTCCGGCGAGAGGTGTAATGCCGAACTGCTGCAGCAAGATCATTCCAGCCGTGTCGCGCTCGCGGAAGTCGTTCTCAAAGAACTTAGCTGTTACAACAGCTTTCGGGTCGAGAATGTAAATGCCCGGATAGGGAACTCCATATGAGGAACTGCCCTTTTCCACTTGCTCATTCAAGATTCCAATCTTGCGAATGATGGTGGAGTCGTGATCGGATAGCAGCGGAAACTCGATGTGGTGACGGTCCGCGAAATTATTAAGAATGGCCTGGCTGTCGTAACTGATAGCCGCCAGTCCAAGCCCGGCTTTCTTGATTTCGCTGTATTTGCTTTCCAACTCGACCAGTTGGCCTTTGCAGAACGGTCACCAATCCGCGGAACGAAAGAAGACCAGCAACGCGCCTTTCGGGCCCAGAATCGATTGAAGAGACTGCTGAGTCCCGGTTTGATCGATGGCCGAGAAGCTTGGAATTTTGACGCCCACTGCGGGGCCGGTCTCTATCGGTGCTGGTGTTTCGCCGCTCATAAAAGAAGCAGCCGCGACTGCCCAAACAACAGTAGCAAACATTCTCTTCATTGTTTCCTTCCAGGTGCAGACTCGACGCGACACTTCGTGAATAATCGAGATCGAAGTAGAAGTTTACACCCGGCGTGCGGAATTTGCTTGACTACTTCTTCTTACTTGGCGCATAATCGTGTCCTAATCCAATCCGTCTAGATTCCAAGGACGGAGGGACCGTGAGTCAGGAGTCGTTGATCCATGTTGAGACGATCCGTATTTAGACGATCGATGTTGAGCCGTCGAACTCGTCAGCTTGCTGTATTCTCCTTATTTTGTGCCGGAGTGCTTGCGTTTGCGCAAGCGGATCGCGGAGTTATCACCGGTCTGGTTACGGATTCGCAGGGCGCTGCGATCGCGAACGCGCCAGTCGAGATCAAAGACACCGGCACGGGTGTCGTTACCAACCTAAAAACGACGTCGAACGGCAACTATAGCTCGCCGCCTCTGACTATCGGAACCTATGAGGTTTCCGTTTCTGAGCCGGGTTTCCGAGCGTTTCACGCCAGCGGAATCAATCTCGCATCAGGGCAGACCTTCCGTCAGGACGTTGCGCTGCAAGTGGGAGAAGTTCAGCAGTCGGTGGAAGTAAATGCGGAAGCGACCCAATTAAACACTGATAATCCGCAGGTCTCGGCTTCGGTCAACCAGAAGTTCTATGAATCCCTTCCGGCGGTGATGTCGGGCGAGAACCGGGTCCCGGAAGCGCAGCTTTACACCTTTCCGACATTCATTGCGCCAAGCCAGGGCAATATCTATCCGAACAGCGCATTCGGCGCGCGCATTAACGGGGGGCAGAGAAGTGACTTTGAGAATTTTCTAGATGGCGCTTCCTACGGAGAGGTAAGTGGGCACAATGGCACCCAGGAACGTTCGGCGCCTTACGAGTCGATTCAGGAAGCCCGCATTATCACCAATACGTTTAGCGCGCAATACGGCCATACCAGCGGCGGCTTCGTCGAGTACACAACTAAAAGTGGAACTTCGATCTATCATGGTTCGGCTTACGAGTATTTCGACAATGACAAGTTGCAGGCTCGGGGAGAGATTGCGCCGGTCCGTCCGCCAGTCCGGCAGAATCAATATGGCTTTACGCTCGGTGGCCCCATTGTCATTCCTAAGCTCTACAACGGGCGTAAGAAGACCTTCTTCTTTTTCAACTACGACATGTTCAAGTACACCAATGCAGGCTCGGGAAGCGGCTTGGGTACAGTGGCTGCCAATTCGTTACGGGCAGGAGATTTTTCTTCTTACTTGGGCGCTACTCAGGCGGGCACCGACGCGTGCGGGCGGCCTATTCTGAATGGCCAGATCTTCGATCCGAACACCACCAGAGATGCTTCGCTCTGCGGAGGACCAGCCGGCGTACCGGTGAGAGACGCGTTTGTTAGTAATATCATCCCCACTTCGTCTTTGAGCAGAGTTTCCCGGAATATACAATCACTCCTGCCGGCTCCCACAACTTCCGGACTGTCGCAAAACTATCTGCTTGGGCCGGCGCAGGCTTTCCTGAATGCGCGAACTATTCTCGCTCGCGGCGACCACAACTTCACGGAAAACATCCGCTTCACGCTGACTTACAATTTCACCGATCGTCCGCGATTGCTGGATTGCAATAACATCGGCGGATGCGGCGGTCCGATCGGGCATCCACGGATGCAAGATATTCAAACCCATACAGCTCATGCGCAGCTCACTTATGTCATCAGCCCAAGCTTCTTTACTCACTTTGTAGGCTCTTATGACCGGTGGGTGCTTCCCGATTCCTATCCGCTGATTGTGGGCCAGGGCCTGGCCTCAAAAGTGGGGATCACCGGGATTCCGTTTCAGGACGCGGGAGGCTTCCCCTCGATCAATTTCGACTCTCGCTATACCAACTTCGGCGTGAACGGGGCAGGCAGCCTGCAGGGAACCGACCGCTGGCAGCTTCTGAACGACACGACTAAGATTATTGGCAAGCACACCGTTAAAGCAGGCTTCGATTACCGCTGGGAACGGTGGTTCACGGGTGCTTACGTCGGTGATGCGGGTAATTATAACTTCCGCGCGGCGACCACTGGCGCCTTCAACTCGACGGGTGCGCCGGTAACCGGTACCGGCGATCCATACGCTTCGTTTTTGCTGGGCCAGGTAAACCAAGGAGGCTTTTCTGTGCCTTCCTTTTCCGACTACCGCCGGCCTTATTTCGCACCCTGGGTGAACGATGACTGGAAGGTCACCGACAAACTGACTCTGAGCTTCGGCTTCCGCTTCGATCTGCAGTTTCCGCGCACTGAACGCCATAACCAGTTTTCTTCCTTCGATCCGAATCTGCCTAATCCGGGCGCAGGAGGAAGGCTTGGGGCTCTGGCGTTTGCCGGTTTGAATGGGCGCGGCAATACCTTCGAAGATCTGCAAGCCGACACCTACGGTCCGCGCTTCGGGTTCGCTTACCAGATCACGGATAAGACGGTCTTGCGCGGCGGCTATGGCATCTACTACGCCCCGGTCACGATGAATGGCTTCCAGGCCAATTCTAATTACGGCTTCAGCACCAACCCGTCGGTAACCGATCTGACCAATGGCCGACAAGCCGCCTTTCTGTTGGACAATGGATTTCCGCAAAACGCGGTCACATTGCCTCCTCAAATTAGTCCGACACTTCAGAATGGGACCAGTATTCTCTACATGAATCCCGGCGGAGTTACACTGCCGCGCTATCAGAATTGGACCGTATCCGTTCAGCGCCAGATTACCAACAGCTTGCTGGTGGATGCGGCTTACGTCGCCAACCACGGTACGCGCTTAATTACCGGTTCTCAGTTGAATAGTTTAAATCAAAACAATCCGCTGATTCTGGAGCAATACCCTATCAGCGTATTGACTTCCCAAGTCGGGACCGCTGCAGCTAATAACATCCCGGCCCCTTATGCGGGTTTTACAGGAACGGTGGCACAGGCCTTGCGGCCGTATCCGCAGTACCAATCTGTGCCGCAGTTCAACGGCTTCAATGGGTGGAGCGGCTATAACTCGCTGCAGGTGAACTTAAATAAACGGTTCAGCAACGGGCTGCAATTGACCACCGGATGGGTCTGGTCGAAGCTGTTGAACAACGGAGCGGAAAGCGGCCTTAGCTCAGGATTCGGCGGGTCGGCGCCGGTAAGTACCTTCCTGCAGACCAAAGCTGTTTCCATCGATAATGTGCCTCACATTCTGACGATAACGTTCCTCTATGCGCTGCCTTTCGGAAAGGGCAAAACGTACTTGAACGGGGGCGGTTGGACCAACTGGGTGCTGGGAGGATGGAATGTCGCCGGGAATCTGCGTTACGAGAAGGGCCGGCCGCTCGGCATTTACATTGGCCAGAATCAATATAGCGGGATTCTCTTTAATACCGGTCAACTGCCCGATCGAGTCGCCGGTGTCAGCGGTTATCAGGACACCACAAATTCAAACTTTGATATTGTGAATAGCCGGTATATCTCCAGAAGCGCCTTTGCGGACCCGGCGCCGCTCACGCTGGGAAATGAAGGCCGGCTGGATTCGGTGCTGCGCGGTTGGGCCAGTTACAACGAGAACGTTTCTCTCTTTAAGGATTTTCCAGTTTACAGGGAGCGAGTAACCTGGCGCTTAGGCGCTAACTCTTCTAACTTATTCAACCGGCACCAATGGTGCGATCCCGAGACCAACTTGAGCAATCTGAATTTTGGCGCGGTGAGCGGTCAATGCAATTTGCCCCGGGCCTTTCAGATCTACAGTAAGATAACGTTCTAACCGACAATACGCTGATAAAAGGTTGGCAAGCATTATTGACAGCGGAATGCGTTTTTCACGGCACAGCTTAGTTCTTGCAATCGGGCTAGCAGCCGGGCCGTTGACGCCCTGGAAAGCCAGCGCCCAAGACCAGGCTTTTAAGGACGCTTTTGCGCTCTATCAGGCGGGGTCGCTTCCGGCCGCGCACGACCTGCTGTCGAGCGCCATTAAGCAGAGACCTTCCGCGCTCGACTACAGCCTGCTGGGAAGCATCGAATTTGAAACCGGTCAGCTGGTTGATGGCGAGCAGCATCTTCGAAAAGCGTTGGCTATGGTTCCGGCTCTACCTGGCACGCGCATAACGCTGGCAAACCTGTTAGAGGCGAAAGGAGATGCGGCTGGGGCAAAGATGCAATTCGAGCGAGTGCTCGCGTCCAACGGTCAAAACCTGGATGCGATTCTGCCCTGCATTCGTCTAGCGTTAGCGGATGGCAAGATCGAGCAAGCGGAGACCCTCGCGCGGCGGGCAGCGGATATTGCTCCAGACGATACCCGGGTGTTGATTGCCCGCGCTCGAATTCTAAACCTGCGTGGGGAGAGCGAAGCGGCGCTGTCTCTACTGCTGCATGAGAAAGAGCTAGTGCCCGAGGATCCGCCAACCCTGTATGCCTTAGGCGTTTTATGCTTGCAAATGGACCTGACGAACGACGCGACTGCCAATCTGGAGCAATCGGCGAAGCTGCAGCCCGGCAACCCGGCGGTGCTCTACGCGTTGGCTTCCGCTCATATCGCGAACCACGAGTTCCCGGCTGCAATCGAAATTTACGCGGCTCTTCTCCAGTCAGACCCGGCGAATGCGCAAGTCAATTATGCTTTGGGAGCTGCGTACTTTCTGTCATCTAAGCCCGAAACTGCCAAGCCGTACTTCGACAAAAGTATTCGATTGCGGCCTTCGCAAGTAGAGAGTTATTACTATCTGGCACTCATCGCGGCGCAAGAAGGAGACGCGGCCAAGAGCGTTGAACTATTGAACATGGTTGTCCGCCGCCAGCCGGACCACACGCGTGCTCACATCGCGCTGGCAATGGCCTGCCGGGCATCGAAACATTTGGCGGAAGCCGAACAGGAACTGAGAACGGCAATCAGATTGGATCCAAAATCCCAAAAAGCGCATTACCAGCTGGGGCTGACCTTGAGTGCTTTGAAGCAGGAAGCTGAGGCGAAGACGGAACTGGAAATTGCCTCGCGGCTGCGCGCCGCAACAGACGATAAAGTCAGCTGGCAATTGGCGCCATCGCGCGTTCAACGCGGGAAGAATGTGGCCGCGGCCGCAAAATAGAAGCTATCCCTATGCTCCGCGCTCTTGGCACGCTTGCGTTTATAGCGGTTTCGTTGACCGGCCAGACCACCGCCCAAGCGAGCGATGACGGGGCAGCTACTGAACAGTTCGATCTGCTGATCAAGCAGGGGCGACTCTCCGAGGTTTGTCAAGAACTCGAAACTTACACGGCAGCTCATGCGGATTCCTGGCGCGCGCTATATCAGCTGGGCTATACCTACTTCCGTCTGCATCGAATCCATCCGTCGCTGAACATGCTTTCGAAAAGCTTAGCCATCTACAGCGGGTTCGCCGAAGCGCATAAGATTTTGGCGTTCGACCTAAACATTCTTGGGCGCAAAGACCTGGCCATAAGCGAACTTCAAAAGGCGATTGCCTTAGACCCGGCCTCCTGGGAGAGCCGTTACGAGCTCGGCCGTATCTACTTTGAACGCGGCTCCTACTTGCAGGCGGTTGAGCAGTTCGAGAAAGTGAAGCTGCTAGCCCCGGAGTTCGTGAAGACTTACCACAATGCGGGACTCGCATATAATGCCATCGGCGATCGAGATAAAGCGGTGCAGAATTTCGACGAGGGACTGCGCTTAAATGCCAGGCAGAAGCAGCCTTCAGCGTGGCCGCTCATCGACTTTGCCACGTACTTCAATCTGCAGGGCGATTTCGAGAGAGCCAGAGATCTGCTTTTGGCGGCCATAAAGATCGATGGCTCGTGGGCCCAGGAATTTGAAGAGCTAGCGAAAGCTTATCGCGGGCTGGGTGAAGTTCGTCAGGCTATCGAGAACCTGCAAAAAGCGAATTCCATAAATCCCCACAAGGTGGAGAATCATTATGTGCTGGCCCGGCTGTACACCCAGACTCACCGGCCGGAAGAAGCGCGCCGGGAACTAACAGAATATGATAGAGATCGCCAGCGAACGGCTGCTAAACAACCGTGACGAAATGAAGGGAATGTAGCTTATGAAAAAAACATGGATGTTGTCCGGCGGCCTTCTCGCGGCGCTGTCAATGGCGCTTCCGTTGGCAGCGGCTGCGGATTGGAAGCCTGCTCCTTCTACTCTAACCACGCCTTGGACCTCTGACGTAAGTCCAGGCAAAGCTCTTCCCGAATACCCGCGGCCCCAATTGGTCCGGAAGCAGTGGACGAATCTCAACGGGCTTTGGGATTACGCCATCGAAGCGAAAGCGGACGACCGGCCAAAAGAATTCAAAGAACAGATTTTAGTTCCGTTTGCCGTCGAATCGAGTCTTTCCGGAGTGGGGCGGCCGCTGACTCCCGACCAGCGTCTCTGGTATCGCCGCACCTTCAAAGCTCCTGAGATGAAAAACGAGCGCCTGCTGCTTCACTTTGGCGCAGTCGACTGGCGCACTGAGGTTTACGTGAACGGCACGAAGGTCGGGGAACATGAAGGCGGTTACGATCCGTTCACGTTCGACATCACCTCGGCACTGAAGGATGGGGACTCTCCGCAAGAACTGGTGGTCTCGGTGTGGGACGGGACGGACAGCGTTCTGCATCCGCGCGGCAAGCAATCATTGGAGCCGAAGGGCATCTGGTATACCGCCGTGTCCGGCATCTGGCAAACGGTGTGGCTGGAGCCGGTGCCTAATGCTTACATCAGCGGCGTTTCTCTGACGCCCGATCTAGACGGAAAACAGCTTCGCTTATCCGTCACTGCTTCGAGCCCGGGCGGGTTTACTGCGGTTGCGAAGTTGAACGGGAAGAAAGTGGGCAGTGTTACGGGCGAGACCGGTGAGCAGACGGCGATTCCACTGGAACAGATCGATCCGTGGTCGCCGGATTCGCCTGTTCTTTACGATCTCGATGTTACGCTCGCATCCGGCGATTCCGTTAAGAGTTACTTCGGCATGCGCAAGATTGAGATGGCGAAAGACAGCAGCGGTCTGAACCGCCTGATGTTGAATGGCAAGCCGGTATTTCAGATCGGCCCTTTGGATCAGGGCTGGTGGCCAGATGGCCTCTACACGCCTCCTACTGACGAGGCCATTAAGTTCGATATCCAAACGCTGAAGAAGCTGGGATTCAACATGCTGCGTAAACACGTTAAGGTGGAACCGGCGCGCTACTACTACTGGTGCGACAAGCTTGGCTTAATGATCTGGCAGGACATGCCGAGCGCGATGACTGATGATGCTGCCACCAGAGTAAAGAAAGGTAGCGCTACCGATGCGACCTTCCCGCCTGCAGATGCCGCAGATTTCCAGCGCGAACTGAAGGCTCTGGTGGAAAATCTGAAGAACGTTCCCAGCATAGCCGGGTGGGTGCCATTTAACGAGGGCTGGGGAGAGCACGACACGAACGACACGTTAAAGATGGTGAAGGCGCTAGATCCGTCGCGCCTGGTGGATGGACCTAGCGGATGGGAAGACCGTGGCTACGGAGATATGAAAGACATGCACAAGTATCCTGGCCCGGACATGTTTCCAGTGATGTCGGACCGTGCGTCGGTGCTGGGAGAGTTTGGCGGGCTGGGCTATCCAGTGGAGGGACACCTGTGGTGGACGAATAAGCGTAATTGGGGCTACCGCACTTATAAATCAAAAGAAGAATTGCAGTCCGCTTTTGATGATGTCATCGAGAAGCTTACTCCGCTGGTAAAGTCAGGTTTAGCTGCGGCGATCTATACGCAAACAAGTGACGTCGAGGGCGAAGTGAACGGCTTACTGACTTACGACCGCAAGATGTTGAAGGTGGATGCGGAGAAGACATCCAAGCTAAATCACGCGCTTATCGATTCGGTGGGAAAGCAGAGTTCGCCGCCCTCCACAAAGTGATTCGGCTTTAGTCTCGCTAGGCGTCATCTTTGGTATTGCCGCTCAATCCTTGTCGTTATCCTTATCTTGGCCGTGACGCCTGGGAGCGTCCGGTTCATTGTGATTGGGGAACCAGCGGGATAAATCGGCTTTGACTGCTGCTACCTCCGGCTTGCCGGCTAGATTGGTCCATTCGTTGGGATCTTTCGCACGGTCGTAGAGTTCCTCGCCGCCGTCGTTGTAGCGGATGTAGCGCCATCGTTCTGTGCGGATGGCGTGATTGCCGAATAGATAAGTTGTGACGGCGGGCGTTTCCTTGGGAGCGCCAGGATCTTTTAACCAGGTCATCAGGGACTCTCCTTCCAGCACACCGGGCGCTTTCAAGCCGGATAGATCCACCATCGTCTGATAGATATCCATCATGCTGACGGTACGATTGCAAACCTGATTGGCCTTGGTCACACCTGGTGCATTTACCATCAGAATGTTCCGCGTGGACCGCTCCCAGAGTGTGAACTTGCGCCAGTGTAGCTTTTCGCCGAGGTGCCATCCGTGATCGCTCCATAGAACCACCGTTGTGTTCTTCGCGTTAGGTCCCGATTCGAGGGCCTGCAAAACGCGGCCCACCATGGCATCGGAAAAGGTGATTGCGGCGAGGTAAGCCTGGACGCCTTTCTTCCAAGCTTCCGCTTTCGTTACGCGAGGGTGATCTCCAAAGGCAAGCGCGAACTTACGGCCCGTTGCGGGCACATCGTCCAGATCGTCTTCTTTCACGATGGGGAGTTGGATCGTATCCAGCGGGTGCATGTCGAAATATTTCTTGGGTACGTACCACGGCAGATGCGGCCTGGTGAAGCCGCAAGCCAGAAACATCGGTTGATCATGCGGCTTCGCAAGATGCCGCGACACCCATTCGACGGTCTTAAAGTCGAGCATCGATTCGTCGCCGGTTTTGGTAGGACCCCAATCGAAATTGGTGTGAGCGGCGGCGCCGGCCAGCGGCTTTTCTCCCGAGAGAACCGAAGTGTCTTCGGCTTTTCCGTAATCGTCCCAACCGGTGTTGTCCGCGAACACGCCCTGCGTTCCGTGATATATTTTGCCGCATCCCAGAGTGATATAGCCGCTGTCTTTGAAGCGCTGATTCAGCGTTACTACGTCAGAAAGCACTTTAGATCCGTGATAGGGCTGTCCGTTGTCATAGACGCCGGTGGAAGACGGACGGCGGCCCGTAAGCACAGCGGTGCGGGCCGGATTGCACACGGGTGCTGCGCAATGCGCGCTAGTGAAATTCACGCTACGAGCGGCCAGGCGGTCCAGGTTCGGAGTGATGGTGTTGGGGTGGCCGTGAAGACATCCGATCCAATCGTTCATGTCGTCTATGGCAATGAACAAGAAATTCTGCTTCGGTAATGCGGCTTTGGCCAGCACCATTGGTGCAACCGGCATCAGCTTAGTAAAATCCCGGCGTGTCAGGTGAGAAAGCATCGGCGTTTAGAATCCAAGTTCAATGTGCCGTAAGTGAGCGGTCAGCTTTCCTCACGCGCACCGGATCCAGCTTAACAAGCTTGCGGTCATAAGTGTAGATTCGGTTCATCTCGTTCCCGACGCCCATCCATCGCGTGTAAACGGCGCTGCTGAGATTGTCTTCGTCACGAGTTTCAACAACGTGGCGAAGAGCCTCTCAGACCCGGCTGTGGCTTCGTCGAGTCCGTTGTAGGTGTCGTGGACCCACGTAACCGATGGCGCTCAATTTGCGGTTCAAGCGGCGACTTCCGCCGTCCGGCCTGCGACCGGCCGTAAGCATCTAAGTAGCAATCACGAACTAATCATGCTGGGGCGCGCGTGAACGAAACGCCATGATGATAAACTACACGTCCATTCCAAATGAAGGAGATTGCATGAACAGATTGCTTTGGAAAGGTCTTATCGCTTGCATGGCGATTGGCGCGTCACTCGCTCCGGCACAGGTGAAGACGAGCCGGGAACAGATGATGTTTTACACGTCCGAGTGGACAGGGGACCGTTTCCCGGATGGCCGCCCCAAGGTGCCGGACGATCTGCTGAAGCGCGCCGTGGATATATCAATAGAAGACGCCTGGGATTATCTGCGCCATCGGGGTTACAAGAATCAATATGAGGGCGGTTGGCGAGCTCTGCACATTGAAAAGGCTTTTGCCGGACGAGCGCTGACAGCGCAATACATGCCGGTGCGTCCCGATATGGCGAAGGCCATTGCAAAGGAGGGCAAGGCAGAAGGAAGGGTAAGCGGCAACAACAGCTGGCCCATTAACGAACTTCAGGTTGGCGATGTTTACGTGGCTGACGGCTTCGGCAAGATTATCGAAGGCACATTGATTGGATCTAATCTCGGGAACGCTATTGCGGCCCGCACGCACACCGGTTTCGTTTTCGATGCCGGCATCAGAGACCAGGAAGAGAACCGCGAGATCCCGAACTTCAATGGCTTTTACCGCGGCGTCGATCCATCGGCCTGGGCGGAAATGACTCTTACGGAAATCAATGCGCCCATCCGCATCGGCAGAGCGGTTGTGCTGCCCGGAGATTTGGTTCTGGCCAAAACGGATGGAGTGATTTTCATTCCCGCGATTCTGGCGGAAGACGCAGTTAGTTCCGCCGAATTCACCAAGCTGAAAGACTCCTTCAATTTCGAGCTGAATCAGCAGGGAAAGAATGGCGCGGAATTCGAAGGCGGTTGGACTGCGACGAAGTACGCTGCATTTGCGAAATGGATCGATGCTCATCCCGAAAAGCTGAAGATGCCTCGCAGTGAGTTCGAGGCGCTACTTGCCAGATCGCCGCGAGACCCGAGCCGCAAATAAGCTCTCGACAGGCCTTGACCCTGCCGCTCCATTGCTATACTTGGGACTTAATGCTTTGGAACGCTCATCACCGCCACTCACCCGTACATTGGGTGCGCTGACGGCGAGGCTGCATTCCTTCTCACTTCCAAATTTCCCCAGCCCGCCGCAAGGTGGGCTTTTCTATTGTTTTTTGAACCGACATGGACGAACTTCTCGATTTTGACAAACAGAGCGGGCTTATTACGGCAGTGGTTCAGCACCATGAGAGTGGACGAGTGCTGATGGTGGGCTATATGAACCGCGAAGCGCTTGACAAGACCATCGCCACCGGCAACGTCACGTTCTTCAGCCGCTCACGCCAAACGCTTTGGACCAAGGGTGAGAGTTCCGGTCATTTCCTGAAGCTGCAATCCCTCTCTACCGATTGCGACGCAGATGCCTTGCTGGTTGAAGCCGAACCGGTGGGCCCCGGAGTTTGCCATGCCGGTTATGAGAGCTGCTTCTATCGAACTCTGAGAGACGGGCAGTGGCAGGAAACAGAAGCTAAGGTCTACGACCCTGAAGCTGTGTACGGCAGTACAGAGCAGAGCGGCGTAGGGCAGGGAAGTAACCAGTGAAGCTGAAGCTCGGCATTCCCAAGGGTAGTCTGGAAACCGCCACCGTGGACCTATTCCGGCGCGCGGGTTTCACTGTTACCACCAGCAGCCGCAGCTATTTCCCCGCTATCGATGATGGCGAAATCGAATGCATGCTGATTCGCGCGCAGGAGATGGCTCGTTACGTAGAGGATGGAGTGCTCGACGCGGGCCTTACCGGGCGTGACTGGGTGGAAGAGAACGAAGCGCAGGTGCAGACCGTCGCGGATTTGGTCTACGCCAAACAGAGCTTCGGCAAAGTGCGATGGGTGCTGGCTGCCCCCGAGTCGTCGCCCTTCAAACGGCTGGAAGATTTGGAAGGAAAGACTATCGCAACTGAGTTAGTCGCAACCACGAAGCGCTATCTGGCGAACAGGAATGTAAAAGCTAGAGTGGAATTCAGCTGGGGAGCGACGGAGGTTAAGCCGCCTGAGCTGGCGGATGCCATTGTTGAAGTCACAGAGACCGGCTCGTCTCTAAGAGCCAACAAGCTGCGCATTCTAGAGACGGTGCTGGAGTCGAACACGCAATTGATCGCTAATCAGACCAGTTGGGCCGACAGTTGGAAGCGCCGCAAGCTGGAAGATATTAAGCTGCTGCTGGAAGGCGCGATGAACGCGCTGGGCAAAGTCGGGCTGATGATGAACGTACAGAGAGACAATCTTTCCGCCCTGTTGTCCGCGCTGCCGGCTTTGAGAAACCCCACCATCTCGCAGTTGAGTGACGAGTCGTGGGTGGCGGTCAACACCATTCTGGAAGAGCTGACGGTGCGCGATCTCATTCCCCGTTTGAAGGAAGCCGGCGCACAGGGAATAGTTGAGTATCCATTGAACAAGATTGTTTTGTAATGAGCTTTATCACCATACAAGACTGGCGCGGCGTCGACGCGTTCAACTTCGAGCGCAATGGAGATGCAGTAGCGGAGTACGAGCCGCTGGTTGCTTCCATCATTGACGCCATTAAGCGGAAAGGTGATGAAGCTCTTCTGAAGTATGCGCAGAAACTGGACGATCTCGGCGATCAGCCGCTGCGGGTTCCGGAGCGCGCGCTGGAGTCGGCGGCTAATAGCCTTTCAAAAGAATTCCGGCACGCATTCGATGTTGCAACGTCGAATATTTGCCAGTTTGCGGAACGCCAATTGCCGCGCGAGTGCTTCGAAGAGTTTTCGCCCGGACGCAAATTGGGTTGGATCGTAAGGCCGCTGGATGCGGTCGGCTGCTATGTTCCTTCGGGGCGCTATCCGCTGCCTTCCACGCTTTTGATGACGGCCGTTCTGGCGCAAACGGCAGGCGTGCCGCGCATCTGTGTCACTTCGCCGCGGCCTTCGAAAGAAATTCTCGGCTGCGCTCACCTGCTGGGCATCCAGGAAGTTTACCGGGTTGGCGGAGCCCATGCCATTGCGGCCATGGCCTTCGGCACCTTGACCATTGAGAAGGTGAATCGGATTGTGGGGCCTGGAAACGCTTTTGTTGCGGCAGCCAAGAAATTGCTGGCCGGCGAAGTAGGAATTGATTTTGTCGCTGGACCCACTGAGATCATGATCATCGCGGAAAACGGCGACCCCAAGCTGATTGCAGCCGACATGCTGGCGCAAGCGGAGCACGACACGGCTGCTTCGGCGGTCCTGATTACAACCTCGATGGACCTGGCGAACGCGGTCGATAAAGAACTGAACCGGCAGTTGGAGACGCTGCCAACGGCCGAGGTGGCTAGTCACGCCATTGATGTCAACAGCCGCATTCACGTTGTTCCGGATATATCGATGGCAGTGATCCTTTGCAACAAAATTGCGCCTGAACACTTGAGCCTGCACGATCCGTCGCTGCTGCCGCAGATCAGGAATGCGGGGACAGTCTTCCTGGGATCATACACACCCGAAAGCGCCGGTGATTACGCTTCCGGACCCAGTCATGTTTTGCCCACCGGCGGCGCTGCCCGTCTGCGCGGCGGACTTTCGGCGGCCGACTTTGTGAAGGTAATCGCGATCCAGGAGCTTTCCCCTTCGGCTCTGCAAGAGCTCGCGCCTGCCATTACAACCCTGGCTCGCGCGGAAGGCTTAGAGGCGCATGCCCGCGCCGTGGAGATTCGTTCTGCCCAATAACTCAGCTACCGATATACAAACCCCTACTCTGACTCCGCGCGCGGCGGTGCTGCGAATGGCTGCTTACCATCCGCCGTCCTCAGGCCGCCGCAACAAGCTGCGACTCGACTTCAATGAAAACACCGTTGGCGCACCTCCGCATGTGCTCGATTTTCTGCGGCGCTATCTCACTGCAGCCGATCTCAGCATCTATCCGGAATACGAACATGCGCTGCAGGATTTGTCCAGTCACTTCGGCGTAGGCGAAGATCAAATGACGCTTACCAACGGGACCGATGAAGCCATTCAGCTTCTGGTCAACACTTACGTGGAGGCTGGCGATAAGGTCTTGCTGCTGCGACCCTCTTACGCCATGTATCGATTCTACGCGCAATTGGCAGGTGCGGATATCGAAGAGCTCGATTACCGCTCCGGCAGCTTGGCTTTTCCGATTGACGAGCTGCTGGAACGGATTACTCCGGGTACGCGCGCCGTGCTCATCAGCAATCCTAATAATCCGACGGGCACCGGAACCGATGCCGAGACGCTCCGGCTGATTCTGGAGAAGGCGCCAGATGCCGCCGTGCTGGTCGACGAAGCCTATTACGAGTTCAACGGCATCACACTGCTTCCTTTGCTGGAAGAATACGGCAATCTGTTTGTCAGCCGGACTTTCTCCAAGGTTTACGGGATGGCCGCCATGCGCTGCGGCGTTCTCTTCTCGAATGAAGCAAACGTGAAGTACATCCGGAAAGCGCAGTCGCCTTACAGTGTGAACTCGCTGGCCGCCATGACCGCTCGCATTGCTGTTGGCGAAACCAAGTTCGTCGAAGAATATGTGCTGGAAGTGCTCGCCGCGCGCGAACTTCTGTATGTGGGTTTCGAGCGCCTTCACATCCCATATATCAAGAGCCAGGCCAACTTCGTCCTATTTCATGCAGGAGACCGCTCACTCGAGATCCGCGACAAGCTGAAGGCCCGCAACATTCTGGTGCGAGATCGCAGCTACGAGTTGCCCGGCTATGTCCGGGTCACGGTTGGAACCCGCGATCAGGTGCAGCGCTTTCTTGACGAATTGGAGCAGCTTTGGTGAATCCAGACGGGCAGAAGCCCGGCGTTTTAGTATTCGATATGGACGGTGTTCTGGTGGAAGTGAACGAGTCATATCGTGAAGCCATCCGCGCCACCGTGCAGCACTTTAGCGGCGAACTTGTCTCCCACGATGAAATTCAAGACTTCAAGAATCAGGGCGGATGGAACAACGATTGGCTGCTGTCTCAGCGCTTGATCTCTGATCGCGGCAAGCAAGTGGAATACGCCGAGGTAGTAAAAGAATTCAACCACGTTTTCCTGGGTGAAAATGGCGACGGCTTAATCCGGAATGAAAAATGGCTGCCCAAACCGGGGCTGCTCGAAGACCTTGCGGCGCAGGCCGCGCTCGCTATCTTTACCGGCCGCGCGAAATTCGAAGCTGATTTTACCTTGGGGCGTTATGCCGCTGGCGTGCAGTTCGATCCGATTGTCACGGACGATTCCGTGCCGAATCCCAAGCCTGCGCCGGATGGGTTGCGCCTTATCCGTGACCGCTATCCCAGCCAACACATCTGGTATCTCGGCGACACCGTGGACGACGCTCGCGCGGCTGCCTCTGCCGGAATCCCATTTATCGGAGTTTCTACTCCGCACAATCCGCGTCACGTTGAAATCAGCGATATTCTCCGTCAGCAAGGCGCGTTCACGGTGCTGTCCGACATCAATGAACTCGCAGAGTTGATTCGTGCCTGATATGCGAACGGCTGAAGCGGTACGGAACACAAAAGAGACTCAGATCACGGGCCGCCTGGTTGTTGACGGACTGGGCGGCTACAAGATCTCTACCGGCATCCGCTTCTTCGATCACATGCTCGAGCTTTTCACCAAGCACGGCGCATTCGACATGGAGCTCACCTGTAAAGGCGATCTGGATGTTGATCAGCATCACACTGTGGAAGACGTGGGCATCGTCCTTGGTCAGCTCTTCTCTCAGGCGCTTGGCGACCGCCGCGGCATAAACAGGGCCGGTTATTTTGTTATGCCGATGGATGAGACGCTGGCCGTAGCCGCGGTGGATTTGGGTGGACGTCCCGCGCTGGTCTACCATCAGGCTGTGAACGTGGTGCACGTCGGTGATTTGCAGACGGAACTGCTAGAAGATTTCTTTGCGGGTTTCACGCATCATGCCGGCGCGAATCTTCACGTCAAAGTGCTTTACGGGCGCTCAAATCACCACAAGATCGAGGCAATTTTCAAATGCTTTGCGCGCGCCCTGCGATATGCGTGCTCGACTGACGAACGATTGAAAGATCAACTGCCATCCACTAAGGGACTGCTGTGATCACGCTGGTAGATTATGGGGCGGGAAATTTGCGCTCGGTTTCGAACACTCTGGAAGCTCTCGGCGCACCCTTTCGAGTCACTAACGATCCGGCAGTGGTGGAGACCGCGACTAAGATAGTGCTGCCGGGAGTCGGCCACTTCGGCCAGATGATGCGGGCGCTAGATGAACTGAGGCTCCGTCCTGCGCTGCTAGATCGCATCCGCCGCGGCACGCCATTTCTAGGTATCTGTGTCGGTTTGCAATGCCTGTTCGATTCGAGCGAAGAGTCGCCAGGAAGCCCGGGCCTTGGTATCTTTCGCGGTATCATCCAACGGTTCACGGGTCCAGGCCGGGTGCCGCACATGGGCTGGAATTCGCTGGAACGCTTGCGGCCCAGCCAATTACTGAAAGGCCTTGGATCTCAGCCATACACTTACTTTGCGCACAGCTATTACGCGCCCGTCATTCCAGCCACCGCGGTCGCGTGCACCTATCTTCAGCCCTACTCGGCGATTCTCGAACATGAGAATGTCTACGCCGTGCAGTTCCATCCTGAAAAATCGGGACCGATCGGCCTGCACGTCATCGGTAATTTTCTGGCCGTTTGAATGCTGGCCAAACGCATCATTCCGTGCCTCGATGTCACTGGCGGACGCGTGGTTAAAGGAGTAAACTTCATTGGGCTGCGCGATGCCGGAGATCCTGTGGAACTGGCTCAAAAATACAACGCGCAGGGTGCCGATGAACTGGTCTTTCTCGATATCACAGCTTCCAGCGATGCCCGCAATATCATGGCTGACCTGGTAGCGAAAACCGCGCGTGAAGTCTTTATTCCGTTGACTGTCGGCGGCGGCATCCGCACCGTCAGCGATGCGCGTAAAATCATCCTTGCCGGGGCCGATAAGGTCAGCGTCAACACCGCGGCCGTGCAGCGCCCCGATCTCATTCGCGAACTGAGCCTCGAGTTCGGCGCGCAAGCCGTGGTGCTGGCCATCGATGCGCGAAGAACAGCGCACGGAACCTGGAATGTTTTTACCAGGGGTGGACGCCACGACGAAGGCTTGGATGCGGTCGAGTGGGCCAGGCGCGGCGAATCCCTTGGTGCAGGCGAAATTCTTCTGACCTCCATGGACACGGACGGCGTGCAATCGGGTTTCGACTGTCCGCTGACGTTAGCTGTATCGCGCGCCACTAACATTCCTGTAATCGCATCCGGCGGCGCGGGCACTGCCAACGATTTTGTCGAAGTGCTCACCGACGGCAACGCGGATGCGGCCCTGGGCGCGACCGTTTTTCATTACGGCAAGTACACTGTGGCTGATCTCAAGCAGGCGCTTGCCGCCGCGCACATTCCCGTTCGCCCGCCCGTACAGACTCTATGATCATTCCCTGCATCGATCTCATGGATGGTAAAGTCGTCCAGCTTATTCAGGGCCGCGAAAAAGCCCTGGAAGGCAAGTCGCCCGACGAGATGCTGGCGCTCTTCTCGCGCTTCCCTCATATCCAAGTCATCGACCTCGACGCCGCCATGGGAAGAGGCGCAAATGCAGCCATCATGAAGCATCTTGCCGCCCGTGCCACCATTCGTGCTGGCGGTGGGGTTCGCACGGTGGAGCGCGCGTGCGAACTTCTTCGACAAGGCGCTCACCGCATTATTGTGGGTACAGCGGCCTTCAACGCGGATGGTCCCGATCTCGAATTTCTTTCCGCCCTCCGGACGGCTGCCGGAGTGGAAGCTATTACGCTGGCGCTCGACAGCAAAAACGGGCATATCGTGGTGCGCGGCTGGCAAGAGGGAATCCGCTTTGCCGCTACTGAAGTAATCGCTCAATTGGAACCCTACTGCTCCGGCTTTCTCTGCACCTACGTCGACAAGGAAGGCATGATGCAGGGCACCGATATAGACTGGTTCCGCCAGCTTCGCAGAGGCACGAATTGCGAACTGATTGCTGCAGGAGGCATCACCACCCTTGAAGACATTCGCGCGCTATCCGGGCTCGATATCCACTGCGCGGTAGGAATGTCGATTTATACCGGGCGGCTCGATTTAGAAGAACTAGCCGCCTTGAATGCGCAGCTTCTGACGGCTGCCGGAAACAAGTGAGACCTGGCAGAACCGGCGGCGTCTGATAGAACAGGAAGAGAAACTAGATGAAAAAATTTGGTCGTACCATAAGCGCCACTGCCATTCTGGGCATTGCTGCAATTTGTGCACTTCAAGTAGGCGCCCTGAATCTTGACAGTTCCGGCGCCGAAGACGTTATCACCGGCACGGACGCCTTCACCGACTATAGCCAGGAGGCTCCTGGGAAGATGCGGAAGATAACGGTCGCTGATCTGCCGGAGCCGTTCGCCACTCCCAGCGCCGGCAATTCGCCGGACGTAATTGCAAAACCGCCCGATGCGTGGCCCAAAGCTCTTCCCGGCTTCAAAGTGGATCGCTATGCCGAAGGGCTCGATACACCGCGTGAAATTCGCACCGCTCCCAATGGCGATCTGTTTGTTGCTGAAACCCGCAAGGGCGAGGTCTTGCTTTTCCGCGGGATGACGGCGGATGGCAAGTTCAAAGAACAGAGCGTCTTCGCCTCGGGGTTAAAGGGTCCCTTTGGAATCCAATTTTACCCAAAGGGCGACAACCCGAAATACATCTACATCGCGAACACCAATTCGGTGGTTCGCTTCCCCTACAAAAACGGCGACATGAAAGTCTCCGGCGACCCTGAAACACTAATTAGCGGAATTCCGACCGGCGGCCACTCTACTCGCGATCTGGCCTTCTCGCCCGATGGTTCCAAGCTGTTTGTCTCCGTTGGTTCACGCTCGAATGTCGACGACCCCGACACTCATCCTGCCGAGCATCATCGCGCCAATATTCTGGAGTACACTCCCGAAGGCAAGTTCGTAAAAGTTTACGGCGCGGGAATTCGTAATCCCGTAGGCATCGCGATCAACCCTCAGACTGGTCAGCTCTGGTGCTCGACTAACGAGCGCGACAAGCTGGGCGACAATCTTGTTCCGGACTACATTACTTCGGTTAAGGAGGGCGGCTTCTACGGTTGGCCCTACTATTACATGGGCGATCATCCGGACCCGCGGCTCGAAGGAAAGCACCCCGAATTGAAAGACAAAACCATAGTTCCCGACGTTCTTTTGCAGCCGCACAATGCGTCTCTCCAACTCACTTTTTACGAAGGCAAGCAGTTTCCGAAGGAGTACCATGGCGATATCTTTGCTTCCGAACATGGCTCCTGGAATAAAGCAAAGCGCGCCGGTTATGAGGTCATCCGTGTTCCTCTCGACAACGGTAAAGCTACCGGCGCTTATCAGGACTTCGTCACCGGCTTCGTTACTGCCGATGGCCGTGCCTGGGGCCGGCCTGTGGGCGTTGCAACCGCTCCAGATGGTTCTTTGATGGTTACCGATGACGGGTCGAAATCTATCTGGCGCGTTCATTACACAGGCAAGTAAGCTTGGTAAGGTCCTGTTCACCTTAGCCCTGGCTACGGTGTGCCCGGCACAAGAACTCCCGCCCGCGTTTCACACGCCGCGGGAGTTTCGTTTTTCTCAACCCAGTTCAAGCCTCCACTCCATACGGGTTGTCTCTTGGAACATCGATCGCGGAAGCGAACTCGATCAAGTTGCTGCCGCGCTTACTCGCGAACCGGCTGAGCTCTGTTTGTTTCAGGAGGTAGATTGGGGTACCGGGCGCGTCCGCGATCGTAATGTCGGCGAGACGCTGGCCCGTAAACTTCATCTGAATCTTTCATATGGGATCGAATTTGAAGAGCTTAGCCAGGAGAAGGCGAAAGACCAGCCCGCTTACATCGGCCAGGCCACGCTGACCAGCCTGCCACTGCGGCGTTCGCGCATCCTGCGCTTCCGCCACCAATCCGGTTTCTGGAAACCGCATAGCTGGATTCCCTCAAACATGCCGCTAATGCAGCGCCGCCTGGGCGATCGCATGGCCCTGGTCACCGACCTGGAATTCCAAGGACGATTACTCGTGGTGTACAACACTCATCTGGAGAGCCGCAGTTTCGGCCGCATTCAAATGCATCAGCTGGATGAAATGCTGGCCGACCTAAAAGAAAACTATCCACCAGGTACAGCTGTGATTCTGGGCGGAGACTTAAACTCCAAATACTTTCCGTCTGTCTATTTGCACAAACTCGAGCGGGAGGGCTTTCTCAGCGCGACCGGCGAGCGGATCGAGCGCACGCATAGAATCGCCATGGCTCTCGACTGGATGTTTGTCCGTGGCCCTGTGAAGTTTAGAGACGGGAAAGTCCGGAAAGACGTTAAGGGTTCGGATCACTATCCTATCTACGCAGAGCTGTTGCCGGCGCACTGACGTTTATGCTCTCGCTTGCCGCTCTAGCCGCCGCAGTGCATTGAAAGATCGCTGAGAGGCGCACAAGGCAGCCTGCAATCTAGACCTGGTATGTTACAGCGATGGCCGATTTTCGTTTTGAAGGGGAAGAAGTCTTCATTCGCAAGGATACGGACACGGGCGAGATAATTCTGTCCTCCAAGCCAGATCCTTGGGACGAATTTCTAGCCGCTCTTGATGAAGGTCCTGATCCGGTCCGAGACGACTACATGTGTGATCGAGGCGACTTGCCTGCCTTCGAAAGAGATCTATTCTGAACCTCTATCTTTTGCACACGAATACAGCTAGCGACATGATCAAGGACGCTGTAAACATAGGAAGGCATTATGTTCCTCTATCGCCGGAGAACCTTGCGGTGTCTGTCATTACGCAAGCCGAATTGAACTATGGCTTAGCCAAAAAGCCGGGTGCCACTCGCTAGCCGCGAGATGTCGAATTGTTCCTGAAGACTATTAGAATCTTAATCTTGGACCTCGAAGATTGTGACATCCTACGCGACGTTACGCAGCGAAGCGTGCAAGCGAGCCATCGTCATCGGAGCTCTGGACCGTCTAATTGCTGCTCAAGCTCACGCAAGAGACCGCATTCTAGTTACCAGCGACCCATCTTTACAGCGGTTAAACCCATGGTTACAAGTTTAAAACTGGCGCGATTGAGGCAGCTAAGGCATGGCAGCGGTGCGCGCCAGTTCAGAATCAGGGAAACCGCGCAACAGCTTAAATGTCCGGTTCCAGCGCGTCCGGGTAAAGAAGTGCTGGCCTAAATCCACAAAGATGATGAATCAGAGAGCCTGCCGAATCGCCGGTTAGATCCTCCTCTGATGCCCGATACGACCAATAAACCAAGAACGGCTTTCCGATGATATTGTCCCGCGGAACGAATCCCCAATAGCGGCTGTCCGACGAGTTATCGCGATTATCGCCCATTGCGAAGTAACAACCCGCAGGTATCACCACCTCGCCTGCAATCACATTCTGACTAAGCATTTTTCGCTGCGATTCCACTGCGGACGCTTCTTTAACCGGAAGGCAGCAAGCCCGCGGAAAATTGTCGAAAGTGCGATCAAATCCATACTTGTGGTAAACATAAGGCTCGCTGAGCGCTAAGCCATTTCGATAAAGCACTCCCTTCTCCATTTTCAGACGGTCTCCCGGCATTCCGATCAAACGTTTCACTAACGTCAGATTCAGATCGGGAGGATAACGAAAGACGATAAGGTCACCGGGTTGGGGTTCTTGATAGGGAAGCAGGTGCTTGCTAACCGGTCCTGCCGGTGCGTAAGCCAGTTTGTCTACCAGAAGGTGGTCCCCGACGAGCAGCGTGTCTTCCATGGAACCAGTTGGAATAACAAACGCCTCCGCCAACGTTGTTGTCCCGAACAGCAAAAGCAGCACGGTGACAACCCACTCGGCTGCACTATTCCGTTTTCTCTCAGGGCCGGAAGTCTGTTTAGGCATGCAAAGTATTTAGCTTAGCGCCGCGAGTTCTCTGCCGGCTCGATCCAGCGGGCGTTCAGGTCAGCGAAAGAACCGGTGTATGGGAGCCGGGACCTTCGCATCCGCACCTTTAATGCTGCGCCAGAGAACTTCATTCAGCTTCTGAGCCGGCGCGCGGTCGACATCCGAGAAATCCATCTTTAGAGAAGCGGCTGCTCCATACGACTTCGCAGTGTTCTTGGTTATAAGGCTGATCTCCGCGGGCCGTTTCACATAAGGCGTCAGGTCTGCCGCGGTGCCGAAAGTGGCATAGAGCGGCATAGCGGCCGCATCGTACTGGCTCATGGGAGGAAGCCCGAGTAATAGCTCCATGGTCCGGACAAACGAGCTGGTCGTGTACATGGTGCTGTCCACTTTCTCGCGCTTGATGTAAGGACTGATGACCAGTCCGGCCGTGCGCCGCGCATCGACATGGTCGGCCCCGTCTTGCGCATCGTCTTCGATGACAAAGATCGCTGTCTGTGGCCAGTAGCGGCTGTGCGTAACTCGGTCCACGATCATTCCAAGGGCTTCATCATTGCTGGCCACCATCGCTGCGGGCGTAAACTCGCCCGGCCGTGTGCCGCGCGTATGATCTTCGGGCAGGCTCATCACCATGAAGTTGGGCAGGCGCTTACTGATATCTGGATTGTCGAAGTTCTTTTCATATTGATTGAACTCTTCGATAAAGACCTTAGCGTTGTCCGTATCGCGCATCCCCTCCAGCCGGTAGTGCGGTGAAACATGGCCCAATAGGCCGCCAATACCCGGAGCTGCCTGCATGCTTTCGCCATCGCTAACGCGAGATGCGTATTCCCCATAACTCCGGTAAGTCAAACCCTTGCGCTTACACAAGTCCCACAGATGACCGGCCGATGGAATGTAAGCATCCGAAGGTGTAGCCTTGCTGTGCTTGCCATAAGTGACCGGCCAAAGCTTCTCATTAAAGTCGGTCGCGTAAGCCGAGTTCGACCAGGAGTGCCCGTCCACACTGACTTCACCATCGCAGTAAAGATTGTCGAGCAGAACGTACTCATTCGCCAGCGCATGGTGATTCGGCGTTACTTTCTTGCCGAACAGGGTAAGCCGGTCGTCGCTGTTTCCGCGTACCATGTCGCCGAATACCTGATCGTAAGTTCGATTCTCCTTGATGATGTAAAGAATATGCTTGATAGGCGATCCCGCTCCCACTTGTTGCGGGACAACGGAAGGGCCTGTGGGCTTTCGCGCTTCGGTAAGAAGGGCGTCCTTGTAGGGCGTATTAGCATAAACTTGCTCGGTGAGACCATGCAGGTCTTTCTTGATCTGTTCCAGACTGACCATATTGAGCGAACCTCGCTGCAAGCTCTTCACGCTACCCCGGTCGGCGCCAGGGACGGGGCTATGCGGGCCGAGCGGATCGGCGTACGATCCCATTCCTTTACTGCTTCCAATGACTAGAAGATTATGCCGAAGGTCGACCGTTAGCGCGGAAGGATACCAGGGCCCTGGAATGAATCCCTTTACCTCGCTATGCCTCGGTTCTTCCACGTGGATTACCGCGATGTCGTTGTTGTCGGCGTTGGCGACGAACAGAGTGTGTGTTCGCGGGTCGAGGGCCAGGGCGTCAGGCGTAGAGCCTTCGGGCGCATGCGGATATAGCGTCGTCGCAATCCGCTCTATCACCGCGGACTTCTGTGTGTCGATTACAAAGACGCTATTGTCGTTGGAACACGCTACGAATAGGCGGCCGTCCTGCGAAAGCTCCATATCCGTGGGATTCGCGCCGACCTCGATGGTTCCCGTTACCTTTGAACTGGCAATGTCTATGACTGAAACGGACTGGCTTCCCCAGTTCGAAACGAAAAGCGTCCGGCCATCGCGGCTCAGCACAAGATCGTAAGGGTTTACGTCGACTGGAATCCGGCTTTTCAAAGTACGCGCGGCAAGATCGAATACGCCAATCCAACCGGGCGCCTTGTCCGTACCGCGATTAGCAGCGAAAAGCAAAGGCTTCGAGGGGTGGGTTAGCAGGCCCGACCAGTAAATGCGATCCGCGCTAGTCTCGCCGTCGAGTAAGGTGAATGCCGGCTGTTTACTCAGGCGTCCGTCTAAATAGTCGAAAACATAGATAGGGGCCTTGGTCGATTTCTCCCCATCCGCATTTCCTCCGGATACGAAAAGCTGCTTCCCGTCTCTGGACCACGCTAATCCGAGCCAGGCGGATTTTAGCGGAATGTTCTGCACGACCTGACTGGTTGACGGATCGATGACGACTAATCCATGCGGATTAAACCCGCTGTGAAGGCCGATCAGGGCTTTGCTATCGGGAGCGGCGGTGACATTTAGAACGTAGTCGTTTGTCTCTACCGCTTTGCCAATCGGCGTAAGACGCCAGCCGTTCGGCAGCGCGTATCCGTTGGAAATGCGATGCGGCACATTGTGTCCCTCATCGGCGGCGGTCAAGATGAACGGGCAAATCGAGGCTAGTAAGAGTAGAGCAGATCGCAGCAGCATGCGCCCTTAAGCTTACTGCTGGCCTTTGACAGGGCCTTTACTGTCGCGTGACAAACAGGTGACGAAGCCATCAGTCTGTCTCATTCACCCGGCAAAAAACGCGTTAGAGGAAAGCCGAACAAGCGCAGCTTCGAACTATAAATCGCTTCCCAGAAATAGTGCTTAAAAATAAAGCCCGGTTCATAGCTGGCCGGCCAGGCGGCAGGGTGCATGCGCCACTCGATAGGGAAGTGCCGGAAGATCAGACTCGCTCGCGGCAGGTGGCTGGGTGAGCTGACGACCTCCGCCGAATGCCATCCATGCGACTGCATGATTTTCACTGAATAGTAGGCGTTCTGAACCGTGTTTTGCGATTTGCCTTCTTCTAAAATCGCCGAGTCCTGGACGCCATTGCGTCCGGCGAGCGCGGCCATTACATCCGCTTCCACATAGTGGTTGTGAGCGGGTCCGCCACTCATGATGATGCGCGGAGCGACACCAGCTCGATACTCTCTAACACCTTCCAACGTCCGCTCACGCTGTTCGGGCGAAGGCGTACCGTCCGGATTTGCCGGAGTTCCCAGGACGATGATGGTGTCGAAATGCGAGACACTTCCGGCGTGTTCTGGAATCGTTTCATAAAGCGTAAAGATTGTAATGGGAAACAGGATAATGATAGCTATGGCTATCAGCGCTAGAAATCGAACGATTCGCAAATCTGGACATCCTCTTTACCAGAGTGCCATTGTCCACCGCCACAATGGCCCCACGGTTGAGTGCCGCGGGTTGAGTGCCGCGGGTTGAGTGCCGCGGGTTGAGTGCCGCGGGTTGAGTGCCGCGGGTTGAGTGATAGAGTCGTGCCAGGCAGCCTATGACAAGAACTCGCATCGCTCTGCTGGTTGTTCTGATCTTGTGTTCTGTATGGGTTGAGACCGCTGCAACGGCACAGAATCAGCAAAGGCCAGCGCTTCCCGAGATTCCGCCTCCGGGATCCGTGCCGAAACCGGGACCGGAGACTGACGTTCCCTATGCGCCGCAACCGATCCTGCCGGGCGGCATTGTCATCCCGCTCTACTCGCCGGGCTCTCATTTCCTGAATGCTAAACGGGCCCGTGAGCCCGAACACTACAACATGTCGCAGAGCGTGCCGGGCAGGATCAACAGCATCGTTAACATCCATAATCCATCCATCGAGTTTCACTCTGTAGACCGAAGCATCAATACCGGAGCAGCAGTGATTCTGGTGGCTGGCGGCGGCCATAGAACCTTGAACGTCGGCAGCGAGGCGGCGGACTTCGTTCCCTTCTTCTACAACTACGGCGTGAACACGATTATCTTGCGGAACCGTCTGCGCAGCGATGGCTACGACCCGCAGATCGACGGAGTCAATGATGCTCTGCAATCCATCCGCCTGGTGCGCGCTTATGCCAAGCAATGGAACCTCGATCCCAACAAGATCGGCGTAATGGGTTTCTCCGCGGGTGCGGAGCTGACTGCCGCAGCGGCCGTGCTGTTCGACGAGTTCGATAAGAAGAACGACACTGCCGCCGATCCTCTGGCAGGCATTAGTTCCCGCCCTGACTTTGCGGGCATCATCTACCCGGGTCCGTCCCCGTTTGCTCCGAATCGCGTTGCGCCGGCCATTCCCAGCAATGTTCCGCCTTCCTTTATCGCTTGCGCGAGCTCAGGTGATCGCGTTCACGCCATTTGGGCCGTCGAATACTTTAACGCAATGCTGGCGCAGGGGATTCCGAATATCGAGATGCACCTTTACGGTAACGGCCGCCATCCCGGTGGCGCTTTGCCGGATGGAAGCCGCATGAGCGGAGGGTTGACAGATCGCAACAACATTCCGTTCGGAACCTGGCAGTTCCGCTTCATCGATTGGTTCCGCGATCTGGGTTTTCTCCAGAAGAAGGGAATCGAGACTAAGGCGGCTAAGGACAGTGCCGCGTTCACGAGTCAGCCCGCGAAGGCAAGCCCGTCTTCTTATTAGTCCGCTTATTAATCCGCGAGCCGTTCCGCCACTTTTTCCAGATATTGACGGGTGTTCAACCACTTCTGCTGTTTGCCTACCAGCAATGCCAAATCCTTGGTCATGAAGCCATCCTCAACCGCGCCGACCGTAGCCTTCTCTAGCTTGTCCGCAAAGGCGGCCACATCCGGCGTGCCGTCGAACTTGCCGCGATAGCGCAGCGCCGAAGACCACGCGAAAATCGAGGCAATCGGGTTGGTGGAAGTCTCGTTGCCTTTCTGGTGCTCACGGAAGTGCCGCGTCACCGTGCCATGCGCCGCTTCGGTCTCCACCGTTTTCCCGTCTGGAGTAATCAGCACTGAAGTCATAAGCCCCAGCGATCCAAACCCCTGCGCCACCACGTCCGATTGCACGTCGCCGTCGTAGTTCTTGCAAGCCCACACGAATCCGCCGTCCGACTTGATGGCATATGCCACCAGATCGTCAATCAACCGGTGTTCATACGCCAGCTTGGCGCTCTTGAACTTCTCTTCAAATTCGCTCTCGAATATCTCCTGAAAAATATCTTTGAAGCGCCCGTCATACTTTTTCAAAATCGTATTCTTGGTGGACAGATAAACCGGAAGGCCGCGAGACAGTCCGTAGTTAAAACAGGCGCGCGCAAAACCGCCGATCGATTCGTCCAGGTTATACATCGCCATTGCAACGCCCGCGCCGTTGAACTTGAAAACCTCATGCTGCTCCGGCGGCGGACCACTTTGGGGCGTAAACGTCAGAGTCAGCGTACCGGGCTCTTTGATGACCATGTCTGTCGCGCGATATTGGTCGCCGAACGCATGGCGTCCCACCACAATGGGCTTCATCCAGCCCGGTACATAGCGGGGCACGTTGCTGCAAATGATCGGCTCGCGGAAGATCGTGCCGTCCAGGATGTTGCGAATGGTCCCATTCGGCGATTTCCACATGTGCTTCAGCTTGAACTCTTTGACGCGCGCCTCGTCCGGCGTAATGGTCGCGCACTTTACTCCGACTCCATAGTGTTTAATCGCGGTCGCAGCGTCGATGGTCACCTGGTCATCGGTTTCGTCGCGATGTTCTATGGAAAGATCGTAATATTTTAGGTCAACATCGAGATGCGGAAGAATCAGAAGCTCTTTGATGTATGCCCAGATAATCCTCGTCATCTCGTCACCATCGAGCTCTACCAGGGGGGTCTTGACTTGAAGTTTTGCCATCGCAATTAACGCCTAGACTCTAACATTCCCTCCGGTGCGGGTTTGTGAATCTCCCGATTGAATCATTCGCTAACGAATCGCTTCTGCCAGGGCAAGCAGCCTGGTAACTGTATTAATGTTGCGAGCAGTTCCCGCGCTGGCCGCCGGGGGCAGTCTCAGCTTCGTTTGGCCCATGCCCTTCGGATAGTGGATGTAAATCTCCCGGCCGCCCAGCCGGACTTCCTCTCCGCCTGGGGTTGCAAGACCATCCAGAAGGTCTTTGGGAGGAGAGTGAGGCAGAAACACCACGGCGACCGTTGCTGGCTGCGCCTCAGGAAATGGATTGGCTTTCAGAACAGACCGCAGTCCGGAAGTGGTCCGCACCATGACGTTCACGCTCTTCCCAATCCGTTTTGCCAAAGCTTTTTCCAGCCCGGACTGAACTTCGGTTTCCGGCAGGCTGCTCTTGAAGACGACGTTACCGCTCTGTATGTAGGTCCGGACATTCTCGAAACCGAGTCCCACACAAAGTGCGGACAGCTCGGTCATCGGCAGCTTTCCTGTCCCGCCTACATTGATCGCGCGCAGCAGTGCCACCAAAACACCCATTGCTCTGTTGCATTTTAGCGCTTGCCATTACTCGCGCTTGATCATGCACCCGAAGCTCTGCCGATGCTGTGGAATTCCGTCTCTTCATTGGTCACAGCCAGTATCTTGAAGAGCGTTTCCCTGGTTTGCATGTAGAGTGTGAATGACTCTTCTTCCCGCAGTTTTTGTGAGTAAAGATCAGGCAGGTCATCGCCCGCCTCTCGTTCCAGGAGCAGTTCAGCAATTCGCCTTGTCCTGGCGGCCTCCCTCACGTAATCCCAAAGCTGGGTTTCTGCGAGTATCAGGGCTTTTTGAAGATCGCATGGCTTCATGAGGCGCCTCTCAGGGGGCTTAAAACTCGCGGGCTGTTGCTTCCCGATCAGGAACTGGCGCTGATCGAGGACTGATATCTTGCGAGCGCACTTTTGTAGACGCCGCATCCCGCGCTTTCTAGCGGTTCCTCCAGCACCAGTACGGCTCGCAGGCATTCCGCGCACGAGCTGACGTGGTCTTCTAACTGGCTCGCTAAAGAAATGGCTTCCCCCGAGAGATTCAGGTCGATAGCCTTAACGGAAAGCGAAAACCCGCGCTCTTCATCTCGTTTTGAAAGAATAACGTAACGTGACATCCATGAACGTTCAAGCACCTGTGAGACCATTCTTTAGCGCTGCCGGAAAGCCTCTAAACTATTGAAAACACGATGAGCTTGCATACCCCTCTCACTCCCTGGAGGAGTATGAGGTATTACGTATAAAGTGCGCGGGCGTGTAGTTTTTCCAAGTAAGACTGATGTCGCGACTCCATTGAGAGCGTCAAACCCTGGTCGCTATGCCATCTCCTGACTTAGAAGAAAATAAAGCAGCGGGTCCGGACGGGGAGAGCCGCCATCACAGCACCAAAGCAAACGAATCAGGGGACGACCCGATGCTCTACTGTCCCGTGTGCGGCAACCGTCTGGGGCAGAGCCGCTGCAAGCTGGTGTGCGAGAAGTGCGGCTATTTCATGAGCTGCTCAGATTACTACTGAGAACGGAATTCCACCCTGGAATGCAACAGTAGAGAGAGTGTCACAACAGCGCACGGCCCGTGAGGAAAAGACAGTTGAAAAAGAAGAGCAGCCGGTGCTACGAGCCCGCGCCCTGCTGTTCGACATGGACGGCACCCTTGTCGATTCCACCGCCAACATAGAGCGCGCCTATCGCTGGTGGGCAGCAACTCACGGCCTCCCCTTAGAGCCAATCCTAGCCGTGCAAACCGGGCGTCCCCACCGGGAAGTGATGGCAGAGTTCCACCCGGGACTGGACTTCGAAGAAGAGTCGCGGCTGTTTACCGATTTTGAAGTAGGAGATGAGGAAGGCATGCCTCTGGTGCCCGGCGTCGAAGCCGTTCTTCATTGTGCCCGGCAAGGCCGCTGGGCAGTTGTCACCTCCGCAAAACGGTCTCTGGCAGAAATGCGTTTCCGCATCACCGGGCTGGAGTTCCCGGATGTTTTGGTTACCTCCGACATGGTGAAAAACGGCAAGCCCAACCCGGAGAGCTATCTCATCGCGGCGGATTTGCTTGGCGTTCCGCCCGGAGAGTGCGTGATCTTTGAAGATGCGTCAGCCGGCGTCGAAGCAGGAAGGCGCGCAGGCATTCCGGTAGTGGGAGTAAATACTTCGGGTAATCTGACCGGCGTCGATCTGCTGATCCGCGACTATAACGAGCTGATCTTAGAGCAAGATGGCTCAGAATGGTTTTCCATTCGGCTCAGGCCGGCCGCTTGAAAGCCCTGCTGTGCGCCACTTTGGCCCTCGCTTGGCTGCAACCGGTAGTAGCAGAGGATGTAACTGCGCTTGCCACGCCCAAACAAAAGTTCGACTGGAAACCTGCCGTGACTCAGGCATTCTACTTCCTGGTTATTCAGCATTCCTTCCGTTTCGCGGCCGAGCAGCAAACCAGGGCAGGTTTGAAAGGCCCGTTCTTCAAAGATTATGCGCGATCGGTGCAAAATTTGCATGGCTGGAGCGATGGCGATACATTCTTAGCCAACTATGTTGGCCACCCGCTGATGGGTTCCGTCTCGGGCTTTATCGAAGTGCAGAACGACCCGCAATACATGCGCGTGCCATTCGGATTGTCTCGCTCTTATTGGATCAGCCGCCTACGCGCCCTGGCATTCATGGCGGCGTACAGCGAGCAATTCGAGATTGGCCCCATTAGCGAGGCATCTTTGGGAAACGTGCAGCTGGTGCCGAAGGCGCGCGGCTTCGTAGATCACGTCGTCACTCCCACCGTGGGCCTGGTCTGGCTGGCCGGCGAAGACGCACTCGATCGTTTAGTCGTCGGGAGAGTCGAGCGCGGGAAGCATGGGCGATTGCTCATTGCGGTGCTGCGGAGTGGACTGAATCCCGGCCGCAGTTTAGCCAATGTCTTGCGTATGAAAAAGCCCTGGTACCGCGACGGTCGCGGCGGACTTCCTACTCAGACTCCATAACCGCGGCGTTCGGGAGGAATCAATTCCCGCCAACTGCTAATCTGAAGTTTCTACCGGCTGCCACCTCATCGCGACCGGCCGGCCTATCGGAATGCCGGCTCGGGTCAGTGAAACTTACGTATTGCGCACTTATCCGTTCCGGGAAGCCGATCTGATCGTCAGCTTTTTCACTCGCGATCAAGGCAAGCTCAGGGGGGTGGCGCGGCGGGCCCGTAAACCCAAAAGCAGCTTTGGCTCCGGGCTGGAACGGCTGTCGTTAGTGAACTTATTCTATTCGCAAAGAGAGACCCGGGAGCTGGTCAACGTTAACTCGTGTGAACTGGTGCAATCGCAGTTCAACCTTCTGACGGATTTCGATGCCGGGGTCGCTCTGGACTATCTGGCTGAGGTCAGTGACCATCTGCTGCCCCCGAATGAACCGAACGAGCGCTTCTTCCGGCTGCTCGCGACCGTGCTCGACTATATGCATACCCGCGCTCCCGGCGCGATTTGGACTGCCATCACCTACTTCTCGCTTTGGGCGACCCGGCTTTCCGGATTTCTTCCGGATTTGCAAACGCATCCGGACCGCAATTTGAGCGAGGTCTCGCGCGATCTGGGCGCCGCCATGTTGCGGCAGCATATCGCCGCCTTGCCGCAGCGTACCTGGACCAGGGACACCGCGCTCGATCTCAGGCGTTTTCTAATCCGGCAGATGGAAGAGCACGTGGAGCGCAGATTCCTGACACCCGCCCTGCTTGAAGGGCTTTAAATCGACACTGCCCCATGGACACATTCCAGGACACTATTTTTAAGCTGAAGCGCTACTGGGCGGACCGCGGCGCAATCATCCAGGAGCCTTACGATCTGGAAGTAGGGGCCGGAACCATGGCCCCTGAGACTTTCCTGCGCGTGCTGGGCCCGCGGCCTTATCGCGTGGCCTATGTCCAGCCCAGCCGCCGCCCCGCCGATGGGCGGTATGGCGAGAATCCCAACCGCCTCTACAAGCACCAGCAGCTGCAAGTCATTCTTAAGCCCACGCCGTCCGATGTACTGGAACAATATCTGGGCAGCCTGGAAGCCATTGGCATCGATCTACGAAAGCATGACATCAAGTTTGAAGAAGACAACTGGGACGCGCCAACGCTGGGCGCCTGGGGCGTGGGCTGGCAGGTTATGCTCGACGGCTTGGAGATCACTCAGTTCACTTACTTTCAACAGTGTGGCGGCATCGATCTCGAATTGGTTCCAGCCGAAATCACCTACGGGCTGGAACGCATCGTTGCTTTCCTGCAAGGTGTGGATAGCGTTTACGAAATCACCTGGGCGCCTGGCTTTAAGTACTCAGATGTGCGCCTCGCGGACGAAGAACAGTTTTCGGTCTATAACTTCGAGATTGCGGATGTCCCTTTCCTGTGGAAAGAGTTCGAGCTGCACGAAGCCGAGTGCCGGCGTCTGCTCGAGCTCTTCAAGGCCAGCAACCATCATGCTCACTTTCCCGTACTGCCAGCTTACGACCAAGCGTTGAAGTGCTCTAATCTTTTTAACCTGCTGGATGCTCGCGGAGCAATCAGCGTCACCGAGCGGGTCGGCATCATCGGCCGTGTCCGCCGCCTGGCGGTTGGCGTAGCCTCCGCCTGGGTGCAGCAGCAGAATCCCGCCGCGGAAGAGGTCGCGTAAGATGGCAGATTTTCTTCTGGAGATTGGAACGGAAGAGATTCCGGATTGGATGATCGATGGCGCGCTGGCCGATCTGCGAGCAAAATTTCAGAACGCGCTTGCTGCCTTCGCTGGAGATGCCTTGCGCACTGAAGCGACTCCGCGCCGCTTAGTCCTGATGGCGGAGCATCTGGTGGAGAGAGCGCCCGATGCCGAAAACGTGGTGCTGGGACCGTACATCTCCGCCGGGGACAAAGCCGCAGAGGGGTTCGCGCGCAAGAACCAAACCAGCGTCGCCGGACTTGCGAAGACCAGCGATGTGAAAGGCGAACGCTATGTTGTTCACCAAGTGGTGAAGGGTCAAGCCCTCTTCGATACTCTTCGCGAGCACCTGCCGTCTATAATTCCGGGCATCGCTTTTCCGAAATCGATGTATTGGACCGGCAAAGGCGGCGTGCGTTTTATCCGGCCCATCCGGTGGATTGTCGCCCTGCTCGACGACCGCATCGTACCTTTCGAAGTGGCGGGGGTTGAATCGGGCAATGTGACTTTCGGGCATCGAGTCCTGGGTCAAACCGGACCCTTGCCGGTAAGCATTTCGAGCTACGAACCGGTCCTTCGCGACAACTTCGTGCTGGTTCGGGCCGGTGACCGCCGCGAACGCATTACCGGGTCGCTGGGCGAGGCTATTCATCACGATCCCGAGCTGTTGTCGACTCTGGTCTATCTCACCGAATATCCATCCGTCATTCGAGGCAGCTTCGATCCCGCGTTTCTCCAGTTGCCGCGCGAGATTCTCTCTACCGTCATGCGTCACCATCAACGCTACTTCTCGGTGCTGAAAGAGAATGGATCGCTAGCGCCCAATTTCATAGCCGTAACGAACACGGATGGCGATCCGGATGGCCTAATCCAGCAAGGCAACGAACGAGTGCTGCGCGCCCGGTTCAACGACGCGCGGTTCTTTTGGGAAGTGGATCAAAAGCGCAAACTAGCGGAACGCGTAGACGATCTGGCCGCCGTCACATTCCAGGCGAAATTAGGAACGTACAAAGACAAAACTGAACGAGTCGTCGAGCTTGCCCGGGAAATAGCCAGCCGTTTAGCGGCCGACCAGCGCGTGGTGGAACGTGCGGCGCTGCTCGCCAAGTGCGACCTGACCACGGACATGGTGAAGGAGTTCACCGAACTCCAGGGTGTTGTCGGAGGCTTATACGCCCAAGCCCAGAATGAGGGCGATGAAGTGGCCACGGCGATTTACGACCACTACAAGCCGGTCAGTATGGATGATGCCATTCCGCGAACTCTCGAAGGCCAGATTGTGGCGCTGGCCGATAAGCTAGACACTCTGCGCAAGTGTTTCGAAGTCGGCCTGGTTCCCACCGGATCGAAAGATCCGTTTGCTTTGCGCCGAGCCGCCCAGGGTGCCGTTAAGATTCTTTTCGAAGCCAGTCTCGATCTGCCGCTGCCGGATCTGGCGGGCGGTAACCCAACCCTGATGGCATTCCTGCGTGAACGAATCGAGTTTTATCTGCGTGAAGTGCGCGGCTATGCTTACGACGAGGTGAATGCGGTTTTAGCCCCGCCCATTGGTACTTTGCGGGATCTCGCCGACCGCGTCGCGGCGCTGCACGAGCTTCGTCCAACCGGCGATTTCGAACCTCTGGCGGCCAGTTTCAAGCGCCTCGGGAACATCCTCAAGCAAAGCGCGGGAGCTTCCGGTGGATCTTGGAATTCGAGCGCCGTGCAGGAGCACCTTCTGACTGCGGGACCCGAAACGGAGCTCTACGCAACTTTAAAAAGCGTGCGCGAACAGATCGAGCGAAGCGAGACGTATCGCGAGAAACTAGCCCGTATGGCCACTCTGCGGCCAAAAGTAGATTCCTTCTTCGATAAAATCCTAGTGAACGACCCGGATCTGGCGATTCGCGGGAACCGTCTCGCGCTTTTAAGCAGCTTGCTGACGGAGTTCTCGAGCATCGCGGACTTTTCAGAGATTGTCACCGAAGGCACAACCGCCTGAGCGGGCCCTATATAAATTTTCAACAGCAGGAGCAATGATTGACTAACAAATACGTTTACTCGTTCGGCGGCGGCACGGCTGACGGCGATGGCAAGATGCGTGACACGCTGGGCGGCAAAGGCGCCGGCTTAGCGGAAATGTGCAAAGCGGGCGTTCCGGTTCCAGGTGGATTTACCATCTCGACCGATGTCTGCAATCTGTTTTTCGAGAACGGCAACAAGGTTCCGAAAGAAGTCGACGCCCAGATTCACGAAGCGCTGGCTAAGCTCGAGGCGCTGATGGGTAAGAAGCTTGGTGATGCGAACGATCCGCTCTTGTTAAGCGTGCGTTCTGGAGCAAAGTTCTCCATGCCCGGCATGATGAACACTATCCTCAACCTGGGCTTGAACGACAAAACCACCGAAGGTCTGGCTAAGAAGACGGGCAATCCCCGTTTTGCCTACGACTGTTACCGCCGTTTCATTCAGATGTTCGGCGAAGTCGCTTTGCAAATCGAGATGGAAAAGTTCGATCACATCTTCGATGCGGGTAAAGCCAAAGCGAAGGCGAAGCTCGATACCGATCTGACGGCGGACCACCTGAAAGCCATCATTGCCGATTACAAAAAGCTGGTCAAGAAGGAGACCAGAAAAGAGTTCCCGCAGGATTCGCTGCAGCAGCTAATGATGTCCCGCGACGCGGTGTTCAATTCCTGGAACACACCGAAAGCGGTGTATTACCGCCGCATGGAGAAGATTCCAGATTCCATCGGAACCGCAGCCAACGTTCAGGCGATGGTGTTCGGCAACATGGGCGACAACTCGGGAACGGGCGTGGGCTTCACGCGTAATCCATCCACCGGCGAAAAAATGTTCTATGGCGAGTTCCTGGTGAACGCGCAGGGCGAAGATGTAGTTGCCGGTATCCGTACGCCGCAGCCCATCTCTGAGCTGCAAAGCGTGATGCCGAAAGCTTATAGCGAACTGCGCCAAATTACCTCAAATCTAGAAAAGCACTATCGCGATGTGCAGGATTTCGAATTCACCATCGAAGAGGGCAAGCTCTACATGCTGCAGACGCGCAACGGCAAGCGGACCGGTCCCGCCGCCGTTCGCATCGCGGTCGATATGGTGGAAGAAGCTGCCATTACCAAGCAGGAAGCTGTGCAGCGGGTGGACCCTAATCAGCTCGATCAGCTCTTGCACCCCGTTCTCGATCCCGTCGCGCAAAAGAAACTGACCAAGATTGCGACGGGCCTTCCGGCATCGCCAGGCGCATCTGTCGGCCGCGCGGCCTTCTCATCAGAAGACGCCGTGACGCTGGCGGCCAAAGGCCCGGTGATCCTGGTTCGTAAGGAGACCACTCCTGACGACATCCACGGCATGGATGTCTCGAAAGGCATTCTCACCGCGGTGGGGGGCTTGACCAGCCACGCGGCTGTTGTGGCCCGCGGCATGGGGCGGCCCTGCGTGGTGGGAGCTTCCACTGTGTCGGTAGACGAAAACAAGAAGATCGCAACGATCACGTCCGACGGAAAGAAGCTGATCGTCAAGGAAGGGGAATGGATCTCTCTCGACGGCAGTACCGGCGAGGTCTACCTGGGCCAATGCAAGACCAATGAGCCCGATCCCAAGTCGCATTACTTCGCCACCTTCATGAGCTGGGCCGACGAGTTCCGGGGCAAGTTCGGCGTTCGCGCGAATGCCGATATTCCGCGCGATGCCAAGCAGGCGCGGCTCTTCGGCGCGGAGGGCATCGGTCTCTGCCGCACCGAGCACATGTTCTTTGCCGAAGATCGCATTCCGCACATGCAGGCTATGATTCTGGCGCGCGATAAGGAAACGCGCGTGAAAGCCCTGCAGAAGCTGTTGCCGATGCAGCGCAAGGATTTCGCCGGCTTGTTCGAAGCTATGGACGGCTTCCCGGTGGTCATTCGCACGCTAGATCCGCCGCTTCACGAGTTCCTTCCCAAGCGCGAGAATCTGATGGTCGATCTCGCCAAGCTTCCGCGCGCCTCTTCCCGCGAGAAGAAGGAAATGGCCGCCACCTACCGCATGAACGTCGGCGATTTGAAAAAGCAGTTGCCCGAATTGCTGGCGCGTGTGGAAGAACTCCACGAGTTCAATCCCATGCTGGGCCATCGCGGATGCCGCTTAGGTATCACTTACCCGGAAGTCACCGAGATGCAGGCGCGAGCCATCTTCGAAGCCGCCGCGCAAGTGGCAAAGAAGGGAATCGACGTCATACCCGAAGTCATGATTCCCCTGGTGGGCAGCGTCAAGGAGCTTGAAAATCAGAGGAAGCTGGTTGTGAAGGTAGCCGAAGAGGTGCTTGGGGCGGCGGGCTTAAAGAAGCTGAAGTATTACGTAGGAACCATGATCGAGATTCCGCGGGCTGCTTTATTAGCCGATCAAGTCGCACAGGAAGCGGAGTTCTTTTCCTTCGGCACCAACGATCTGACTCAGACCACCATGGGTTTGTCGCGCGACGATTATACGAAGTTCTCCAAACACTACGAAGACCTGAAAATCTTCAAAGCCGATCCCTTTGCTGTTCTCGACCAGGAAGGGGTGGGCAAGATCGTGGAACAAGCTGTGAAGCTGGGCCGCAAGACGCGTCCGGACCTGGAAATCGGCATCTGCGGCGAACATGGCGGCGAGCCTAGTTCGGTCGAGTTCTGCTACCGGATCGGCATGGACTACGTGTCGTGCTCGCCATACCGGGTGCCCATCGCCCGGTTAGCGGCGGCACAGGCTGCGCTTGCCAGTCAAAACCAGGCAAGCGATATCCAGCGCACCGCTTAGTAAAATCCCATGGCTGCGCCGCGCCCGATACGCAGTCAATCGTACGAACAAGTCTACGAGCTTGTTCGCTCCGCCATCGCGGCACAGAAGCCCATTGCAGCCGTCTACAAGCACTGTAGACGGCTGTTGTGTCCTTATCTCCTGGGCCGGAATTCGGAAGGGCACCCGCACGCGCTCTGCTATCAGATTGGAGGCCAGAGTAGTAGCGCTTTAAAGCCCCGCGGCTCTGGGGATAACTGGCGCTGCTTCAATATTGAAAAGCTTGTAGAAGTCGAATTGTCCTCGAAAAGGTGGTATCTCCCACCCGATCTTTCCTCCCATCAAACCTGCATAGTCAAAATCGAGCACGCAGTTATATCTTGACCGGCATTAGTGACTATTCGCCTCAATGGCAAACAGCGTGACACCCACTATCAAGGAACTTGCCGCTAAGAAGTGGGACGCCATCGTAGTAGGCGCAGGACACAACGGCCTCACCTGCGCAGCGTATCTTGCCCGGGCTGGCAAACGAACTCTAGTTCTAGAAACGCGCGATCGATCAGTGGAGCTTGCACGATCGAGGAAACTGGCCCGGTGTACGCTTGTCTCCCTGTGCCTATCTGGCCGGTCTGCCTGGTGAAGCGCGGCTTTCACTGGACTCCTGCCAGCAACGGCCTTTTCGTTCCTTTTCTCGACGGCAGCAGCATTCAACTCTACGACGATGATGCGCGCTGTGAAGCTGAAATACGCAAGCTCTCTCCCAACGGCATTTCCGGCTGGCGGGCGATGTCGGATGTCATCCGGCGCTTGCGCGACGCATTGCGTCCAGGCTCGGATCGTGACCTCTGGATCGCGATGCCCCTTCACAAGAGCATTTGGAAGAGCGAATCGGTGCTGACGACGAGGCCCGCCATCTATTGCTCGACGGTCGATGGCCGAGTTCGCCGGGCGCTATCTTCAGGACGAAAGATTGCAGATTGCATATCTGAGCCAGGGAATCATCGGCACCAACGCAAGTCCTTTCGATAAGGGCACCGCCTCCATCCGCTTTCATCATTCTTCCGGCAGTCTAGGTGGACTGCCAGGCTGCTGGGGATACGTTCGCGGAGGCATGGGAACGGTGTCGTTTCTCATTGCGGAGGCCGCGACACAGGCCGGCGCCGCGATTGAAAAAGGAGCAAGTGTTGTAAGCATTCTGCCGGGAGAAGGCGTGCTTCTGGAAAGCGGAGAGCGCACTGCCGCGCCGGTAGTGGTTTCAAACGCCGATGGACGCCGGACTTTGACCATGCTTGGCAAGAATGCCGACCCAGCGTGGAAGCATCAAGTGGAGCGCATCCCCATCGAGGGTTGCACGCTGAAACTGAATCTCTAGCTGCGGGAACTGCCGGACTTTCGCGCCCGACCGGGGACTTGCGAGCCCCATCATTCCGGCCAGGTGAATACGCCGTTAACTAAGGACGAATGGAAAACGAGCTATGCCGCATCGTGCCAAGGACGGCTGCCTCAGCATCTGTGGACCGAGATCTACTTCCAGAGCGTTCACGAATGGAGGATCGCGCCGGAGGGAACTCACACTGTCAGCGTCTTCCCGCAGTATGTGCCTTACAAATTTGCGCAGGGCACATGGGAAGATTACCGCGATCAAGCGAAGCACCTTGCCTTAGCCGCACTCTCTCTCGTTTCTGAAGCAACATCGACTCTGCCTTAATCGACGCTGACGTGCTCGGACCGCCCGATCTCGAACGCAAGGTGGGCCTTGCCGGCGGGCACATTTTTCAAGGCGAATGCCTGCCCGCCTATATGTGGAGCCGGCGCTTATCCGCCCGAACTCCTATGCCCGGAGTGTACTTATGCGGAACATGCACCGATCCCGGCGGCAGCGTGATCGCCATTAATGGACTGAACGCCGCCATGGCGGTGCTGGCCGATACAAAGCCTTAATGCTCCATGGCTTTCTTCATCTGAGAAACCAGGTTATCGGCGATCTGCTCTTCTCCGCCGTGCCTTAATCCAAGCAATCTTATGTCCCTGTCGCTTGCGGTACCGGACCATAGAACTATTTTTCCTTTGGAATCTACAAGACTAACGGTCGCGCTTTCCCGTTGCGCATTGGTGTTGACACCTCTGAGGATAGCGTCGGCATCCCCGCGATCGAGCACCACGTTCAACCGGTTGTGAAATTTGTCCGAAATGGCCGAACGGAGGTAGTTATCTAGCCCGTTCTCCATCTTCTCGATATAAATCTTCCGCACGTCCGTCAGCCGCATCGGATCGGCCGCAAAGAGAGAAGCCGCGATTAGTAGGGCAAATAGTAGAGTTTTCACGCTAATGAGTCTATCAATTGCGATCTCTACTCCAGCAAGCCGCTTAGAGAGTGGAAACACCGCCCTCGCTGATGTAATTCCGGTTCCAGGCTGGTTTCTCCACCGTCACGTCGCCCTTCACAATCGCCTGGCAACCCAGCCGCGAACGCAGCGTCAGACCGGCAGCCATGTCGAGGCGGTCGAGTTCATCGTCCTCGGCCTCGCTCAAATTTTTGTCTCCTTCCGTAACGATCACGTGGCACGTGGTGCAAGCACAGCTTCCGCCGCAGGCATGTTCCAGATGAATATCGAAGTTCATCGCGATGTCGAGCAGCGATTCAGGTTTTCCATGGTCGTGATACGGCAGCTTGCCGGATTCAAATTCTACGGTCTTACCTTCCGGCAAAAATGTCACTTTAGGCACTCCCTATTGTAACGACGGCAGCTTAGGTGGCCGTGTTGGGTCTGCTCCGCCGGTAACGCGGTCCGGCATACTAAAAGGCAGTGTTTCAGGATATAGAAGCCCAGCTGTCCGCGGCTGTAGAGTCGGCCTTGCGGGATAAATTCAAGCTTTCTCTCCCCGTGCCCGTCGAGCAGCCCAAGCAAAGTTCTTTTGGCGAATTTGCCATCCCGGTCGCCTTCCAATTAGCGCGTGAATTGCGGAAATCGCCGCGCGCCATCGCGGAAGATCTAGTCGAGAGCGTTCGCGCTGTGCCTGGCGTGGCGGGCGTGGAAATCGCCGGCAATGGCTACATCAATGTGCGGATTCATCGAGCGCTGTTTGCATGGTCGCTCCTGCACGGCTCGCCGGACCCAAGCGCGGTCGATCGAACACAGAAGATCATCGTTGAGCACACTAACATCAATCCGAACAAAGCCGCTCATATTGGACATCTGCGCAATGCCGTTCTCGGCGACACTTTTGTCCGCATGCTGCGCAAGCGCGGCCGTTTTGTCGAAGTGCAGAATTACATCGACAACACCGGCGTGCAGGTTGCCGACGTCGTCGTTGGCTTCCATTACCTCGAAAAGAAAGCGTCGCAGGATGTCGAACAGATCATCTCCGACCCCGAAGTGCGCTTCGACTTTCTTTGCTGGGATCTCTATGCCCGTATTTCAAGCCACTACAAAACTCATCCCGAATCGGTAGCCTGGCGCGCCGAAACCCTGCATGCCATCGAGTCCGGCGAAGGTGAACTTTCCGCCCTGGCGTCCATCGTCGCCGACGCAATCGTGCGCGCGCATCTGAAAACCATGCTGCGCCTCGGCGTCGAATACGATGTGTTGCCCCGTGAGAGCGAGATTCTGCACCTGCAGTTTTGGGCCACTGCTTTTGAGTTGCTGAAAGAGCGCGAGGCTATTTATTTCGAACAGTCCGGCAAGAATAAAGGCTGCTGGGTGATGCCGTCGTCGGCTTTCCGTGCGAACGAAAGCGAAGCGAACCGCGACGAAGACGACAGCAAGGTGATCGTCCGTTCGAATGGAACAGTGACTTACGTCGGGAAAGACATCGCCTATCAGTTGTGGAAATTCGGGCTCCTGGGAAAAGACTTCTACTACCAGCTGTGGTCTACCTATCCGGATGGACATCCTGTCTGGGTCTCCAGCGATGTGCCAGGCGAACCTTCCGATCACGCTTTCGGCAAGGGGGACAAAGTCTACAACGTAATCGATTCGCGGCAGTCGTACCTCCAGGACGTGGTCGTCGCCGGTCTGAGAGCGTTGCATTACGACCGGCAGGCCGACGCCTCCATTCACTTCTCCTACGAAATGGTGGCCCTTACTCCGCGCACTTGTCTCGAACTGGGGATCTCGCTGCCGGAGGAGGACCGGCGTCGTCCTTACGTAGAAGTCTCGGGACGCAAAGGGCTTGGAGTAAAAGCTGACGATCTTATCGATAAGCTGATCGACACAGCGCTGGCGGAGGTCGTTGATCGCCACCCCGATAAGCCCGAAGCCGAGCGCCTGGAAGTAGCAGAGGCCATTGCCATCGGGGCGCTGCGCTATTTTATGCTGAAGTTCACGCGTAATTCGGTAATCGCGTTCGATTTCCACGAAGCCTTGAGCTTCGAAGGCGAGACTGGACCTTATGTGCAATATGCTGCGGTGCGCGCCGGGAAAATCGTCGAGAAGTATGTCGGCCGGTATCAGCGGTTGCCCGATTTCCAGGACGCGCTGACCGAGGCGGTGCTGCAGCGATGCTTACAGAACGAAAGCGTCTGGCAAGCGCTTCTGTTGGCCTCGAGAGCAGAAAGCATGGTGGAGCGGGCGCTAACGTCGGGCGAACCGGCACACGTCGCTAAGTATGCCTTTCAGCTTGCGCAATCGTTCAATAATTTCTATCGCGAAAATCCGGTCATAACTGAGCCGGATGCGGAACTGCGGGCAGCGCTGCTCTGGATTACCAGCTATCTGCAAAACCAATTAACGTTGACTCTCGGTGTCCTGGGCATTGTCCAACCAAAGTACATGTAAGCAAATCACTCTATTGCCCGCTTGGCGAGAGCGATGAGGCAATGTTCGAGTGGAGTGTGTTGACGCATTCTCCCTGGGTGAGCCGCGGCATTCTGTGCTGTCAGGCGGCAACCTGAGCCACGCGGTCGCCTTACTTAATTAGGCTTACCGGAGATCCGCCTGTGTCTACCTTAAGACTAGGACGAGCGGTCAGAAAATGATAAACCGCCGGAGTGACGACCAGCGACAGAAAGAGAGAAGCGAGCAGCCCGCCGATCACTGCGATGGCCAGCGGTTGCAACATCTGAGAGCCTGCTCCGACAGCTAGGGATAGCGGGATCATGCCGGCGATGGCCGCGAGCGCGGTCATCAGGATAGGCCGCAAGCGGCGCTCTCCGGCTTCGATCATGGCAGCTTCGGGCTCCAATCCGGATGCGCGGGAGCGTTCGTCAGCGTCGAGCAGCAGAATGCCGTTCTTCGCGACGATGCCGACGACCATAATGAGTCCCATGAACGACGAAATGTTGAAGGTAGTTCCAGTGATAAGCAAAGCGAGAAAGACCCCGGAGGTGGAGAGAATCGCAGAAGCGAGAATGGCAGCAGGCGCAGCAAAATTTCCGAACTCTATAAGCAGCACGATAAAGACCAGCACCACGGCCCCGGCCAGCACGAAAACCAGGTCGTGAAAGGAGCGCTGCTGTTCCTGGTAAAGGCCGCCGTATTCGACGCGAATGGCTGAGGGCAGATGTAACTGGTCCACGGCACTCTGAACGCGCCCGATTCCAGTGCCCAGGCTGATCCCTTCCAGGCGTCCTGTAACGGTTATGTTGCGCTGTAGATTTTCCCGCCGTACTTCCAACTGGCCGGGATCGTTCTGCACGTCTGCTAACGAGCCGAGCGTAGCTACTTTACCTGAGCTGCTCACCAGCAGCGTGTTGCGGATGGCGTCGAGGTTGGTGCGGGTCTCGGGCGGCATGGTTACGCGCAGCGTGTAGGCGCGATTGTTGGCCACTACGGGAACCGGCGCTGGTTCTCCCTGGAAAATGGCGCTGGCATCGAGCTCCAATTCCTGGGGCGTGAAACCGGAGCGCGCGGCGACGGAGCGGTTGACTTCGAAAGTGATAGCCGGGCCGCTGATAGTGTCCTCGATGCCGTTCTTTACATCGGTGACGCCGGATATGGCTTTGATTCGGTCGCCTACGCGCGGCCCCCAGGTGCGCAAAAGACCGATGTTTTCTGAGAAGAGCTTGATGGCGATCGGTTCCGGCGAGCTGGTAAGATCGCCGATCATATCCTGCAGCAGCTGAATGAAGTCGGTATCGAGCGCCGGGTATTGATTGTTAACTTTTTCGCGCACGTCCGAGATCACTTCCTCGACTCCCCGGCTGCGGTTCTTTTTGAGCTTGACAGAGATGTCGCCGGTATTGGCTTCCGTGACAGAGGCGAGGCCCAGCTGCAGGCCGGTGCGGCGGGAGGTGCTTTCCACTTCGGGAATTTTGCTGAGAATCTTATCGATTCCATTGAGCACCCGGTCCGTATCGGAGAGCGAAGAGCCGGCGGGCATCAGGTAATCAAGAACAAAGCCGCCCTCGTCCATGGCCGGCAGCAGATCGGAGCCTAGACCGCGATAGCAGAAGAAGGAGACCACTACGAGACCACAGCACAGCGCGAAAAGCACGAACGGGCGCTCGATAGCCGTTCGAAGGGCGCGGGAGTAGACGCGGTTGAGAAGGCTTGATTGCTCGCCTGCCTCTTGCTCTGCCGCCTTCCGAGCCTTACTGTGCGAGCGCAGCAGCACGTGGCTGAGCGCCGGAGTCCAAGTTAGCGCGAGCAGCAGCGATGTGAGCAGCGCAACGCCGACGGTAAGGGCGAGAGCGCGAAAGAAAGTGCCGGTGACGCCGGTGATAGTGATAAGGGGCAGAAAGACAACGATAGGGGTAACGGTAGAGCCGATGAGCGGCTTGCGCATCTCGGCAAGAGCGCTGCGGATGGCCTCCGATCGGTCCTGGCCGGAGTCGCGATGCAGAACGATATTTTCGACCACCACGATGGCGTCGTCGATGACAAGGCCCACGGCAGCCGCCAGGCCTCCGAGGGTCATCAGATTGAAGGTCTCGCCCAGGGCATTAAGAACGATGAACGTGATGGCGATGGTGCAGGGGATTACTAAGCCCGCGACGATCGACGTTCCCCAGTCGCGCAGGAAGAGCACCATAATAATCGCGGCGAGCACGAGCCCGATCAGAATAGCGTCGCGCACACTGCTGATGGATTCGTTTACGAGTTCCGATTGGTCGTAGAAGGGAAGGAGCTTGACGCCTCGCGGCAGGCGTTTTTGCAACTCGGCAATTTGGGAGTGAACGCCGTTGGCGACCGCGACGGTGTTGCTGTCCGGCTGACGATAGAGGTTCAGCAGCACGGCGGGCTTGCCGTTCGCGGTGACGGCGGTATAGACGGGCTTCACCGACTTCGATACGGAAGCGATATCGCGAATCGCGACCGGCGAACCGGAACTGGTGGTCTTCACCACGATCCGTCCGATACCGTCTGGCGTTTGCGCCTGTCCGCTAACTAGGCCGAGAACTAGCTGATGGTCGCGTTCGATCAGGCCGGGCGAATCGATGAGATTGCTCTTGACGATGGCGTCGAGGATGTTGGGAATAGTGACCTGGGATTGAATCAGCTTGCCCGGATCGGGCTCGATCTGAAACTCCGGTTCCTTGCCGCCCTGCACGACAATCGTTGAGACTCCAGGGATTCGATTGAGCTGGGGCTTGACTGTATACGTGGCGAGCTGCCACAAATCGGTCTGCGGAACGATGTCCGAGGTCATGCTGTAACCCATGATCGGGAAGGCTGCAAACGTGAGGCGGTTGGGGGTGATCTGCGCGGTAGAAGGCAGCGTGGTTTGAACGCGCGAGACTGCTGCGTTCACGTACTGCAGTGTCTGGAACATGTCAACCTTCCAATTGAAGAAGAGATCGATTTCGGCTGAACCGCGGCTGGTGGTGGAGATAATGCGATCGAGTCCGGGAACGGCGTTGATAGCTTCTTCCACCGGCCGCGTAACGATAACTTGCATTTGGTCTATCGGCATGACGCCGTTGTCGACGCCAATGACGATGCGTGGAAAATTAGTGGAGGGGAAAACGGAGATGGGAATGCTAGTGGCGAGATAACCGCCGAAAGCCGCGAGCGCAACCGTGATGAAGAGAATGGCTTTGCGATAGCGGGCGGTCCAGTGTAGGCGCGCCTCGCTGCTCACTGCTTATCCTTGCTGGCGGCGGTTTCAATTTTGGCTCCGTCATCGAGTCCGAGTCCGCCGGCAACGATTACTTGCTCACTGCCTTTCAAGCCCGATGTGATTTGAACTGAATCGCCGTTGCGGATGCCGGTCTTTACAGGCTGACTGTGGGCCAGCGAATCGGAGCCGGCGATCATGACGCGTTCCCCGCCACCTTCTGCGGGCAGCAAAGCTGAAGTAGGCACGACGACCGCGTTGGATAGATCGGCAACTTGAATTTTGACGCGAACGCTGGTTCCGAGCTTGATCTTCTCCCCCGGATTCGGCGCTTCCACCCACACCTGCACGGTAGTGGTGTTGGGATCGACGGCGGGGCTCACGACGACGACCTTTCCGCTGAGTTCGATAGTGCCGGAACTGATAACACCGGGCTGGCTAACACGCATCTTCGTAGCGGCATCGACGGGAACATTGGCGCGCGCCACCACGCGCGAGATGTCGACGATGGTCAGCAGAGACGAACCGCTGCTGGCCATTTCGCCGACGTTTAGCGGACGGTCCGATACGATGCCGCGGATGGGGCTCTGAATGCGCGAGTAGGATACCTGTGCCTCGGCGCTTCGATAACGGGCCTTCGCTGCAGCCACCTGCGACTTGGCTGCCTCCAGCTGCGACGATTGGCCTACCCGTTGCAGCGATTGAAGATGCTGTTGCGCGGTGTCGAGAGTGCTCTGGGCTTGCACTTTGACGACTTTGGCATCTTCGACCAGCTTCTGGGCGAGCGCGCCTTCTTTGAATAGATGGAGGCGGCTCTCGTAGACTTTGGTGGCGGCGTCGAGCGCTTCCTCCGCGCTCTTTACGTCGTTTTGGGAGCGCGTAAGTTCGTCGGGCATGGTGGCGGCGCTAGTGTTCTTATAGGTTGCTTGCGCTTGCTCGTACAGCGCTTTGTTTTCTTGCGCTGCGGTTGCGAGATCGCGATTCTCGAGTACGGCGAGCAGTTCGCCTGTGTGTACGTGATCACCGCGCTGGACCAGAAAGCGCTGGATGGGGGCGCTGATTTTTGGAACGATGGACGCTTGATGGAGCGGAAAAAGCACGGCTTCCACATTCACGACGGAAGCAATGGAATTGCGCTGCACGGGCGCGACCTGAACCGGCGTGACAGGATCTGCTCCGCCGCTGGCAGCCGCATCGGTAGCCGGCTTCGAACAGGCCGAAGAAAGGATTAGCAAGACGAGAAGAGTCCGGTTCATGGTTTAGAAGTTTCCGGTGAGGGTCTGCAACACTGATAGCGCGACACGATATCGATAAAGGCCATCGACATAAGAGGCGCGGGCGAGAGCGGCGGTGGTCTGCGCGTCGGTGACCTCCAGCGCAACCGCTTCACCGGCCTGGTAACGAAGCAGCGTCAGGCGCAGGCTTTCGTTCGAAAGATCTGCCGATGTGCGAAGGGATTGCACTTGCGAGAGCGCTGTCGCGGCCTCGCGGTACCCGGAAGCCAGTTGCGCCTGCAAGTTGCGCTGGGCGATGGTGAGATCGTAGCCGGCTTGCTCGGCGCGCAGCGAAGCTTGTTTTACTCTGCTGTGGATGGCGCCCCAAGTCCAGAGTGGAAGGTTCAGTGTCGCTTGCGCGGCGTACCCGAGATTCTGACGGGACGGAACCAACTCGTTGTTCTTGGTGCTCTGACCGGTCCCGGGAGTGGCATAGTCGGTCCGGGCGAGGAACTGGTTAGCGTTGATGCCATAGAAGACATCGAGACCGAAGGAGGGCAAATACTGATACCGGGCCACTGTCACACCGAGTTTGAACTGGCGGAGATTGAGTTGCGCGGCCCGCAGAGAAGGATTCGCGTCTAGGGACTGAGCGGTAATTTCCGAGAGCGGCGGAAGAACAGGTAGGGCTGCGAGATCGTCGGTGATTTCGTAATCGGTTTGCAGCTGAGGAAAGATGAGAATGCCGAGCGCGACCTTGGCTTTGATGATGGCGAGTTCTGCGTCCTGCGCGTCGCGCGAACGCTGCAGGACAGAGAGCTGGGCCTTGATAACGTCGGAATGTGCGACCTCGCCTCCAGCTTCCTGTTTCTGGGTGATTTCAAAGAAGTGCCGCGCTTCTGACAAAGCGCGCGCTAAACTCGCTGCTTTCTGTTGCGCGCTGGCGATCGAGTAGAAGTTCTGGATAACGGTTGCGTTCAGGCCGCGTACCGCGATATCGACACGCGCGCGAGCTACTGCTTCCGCGGCGGCCGCATAGCGGATTTCGCCCCGCCGCACGAAGGCCAGTACTTCTTCGTGAACATTGATCTGCTCGGTGTAGACGTGAATACCGTCATTGGCCACAAAAACCCCGGAAGGCGTGCCGTTGTTCTGGGTATAGACGAATTGGTTAAGTCCATTGGCGGAGGGCAGAGTATTGGCGACCGCTTGTGACCGGTCTTCGTGAGCGAGGCGGGCGAGTATATCGGCTGCTTGCACTTGTAGACCGTACTTCCGGGCGCGCGCGAAGGCATCCGCAAGCGTGATGGTAAGAGGCTTTTGCGGTGCCGGTGGTGGAGCTTGCGTTTGAGCGGAGAGGCAAATGGCGAGACAAGAGACGGCAGACACGAGGAGAAACCAGAAGCGCAATGAGACCTCTTCAGCATTAAAACAATCTACCCTGAAGGATCGCTGAAAGCGGCTGTGCAGTTCCGCTAGCATGAATGCGAAGGCTGACGTGCAGATTCTGCTGATAGAAGACGATGAGCGAATGTCGGCGTTGCTGCGCGATGGTCTAGCGGAAGAAGGTCATCGGGTCTACACCGCACGCGATGGCGCCGACGGATTCGCTATGGCATCCGGAACCAGTTTCGACGCGATCGTCCTAGACGTGATGCTACCGCGCATAGACGGGCTGACGGTGGCGCGGCGCTTGCGTGAAGGCGGCAATAAGACTCCTATTTTGATGCTGACGGCGCGCGACAGCGTGGCCGATTTAGTCAAGGGGCTGGATCTGGGAGCGGATGACTACTTAACCAAACCATTTGCCTTTGAAGTGCTGCTGGCGAGGTTGCGGGCGGTGAGCCGGCGCGGACCTATTCCGCGGCCGGTGCTGCTGTCGGTGGGCGATCTGCAACTCGACACCGCGAGCCGCCGTGTGACGCGGGCCGGACGGAGCATCAACCTGACTCCGCGCGAATACACGTTGTTGGAGCTGCTGCTGCGGAACGTTGAACGGCCTTTGAGCCGCGGTGTCATTCTAGAGCGGGTGTGGGGCTTCGATGCCAACGTAGAGGAGAACACAATCGAGGCATTCATCAAGCTTTTGCGAGCCAAAATCGAGCTGCCCCACGAGCCTAAATTGATTCACACGATGCGTGGGGTGGGCTATTGCTTGAGGGTGCCGGAAGGACGGCAGGCATGATGCGATCCATTCGGCTCCGGCTTGCCCTGTGGTACGCCGTTGCTTTGGCTGCGGGCTTATCGGTTTTTGCGGCCGCCCTATGGACATCCACGTGGCACAGCCTAAGAAGCGATGTGACGCGCGCGTTGACTCAGCAGACACATGGAATCGAAGCGTTTCTCCGCGCTCAAATCGCGGACGTGCGGGTGAGCCTGCCGCTCGAGTTGGATGAATATGCGTCGGCGCTGCCGGAAGGCATTGATATGGAAGTGAGTTCGCGCGATGGCAGGCGCTTGTTTACAACGGCTTCCGCATTCCCGTGGAACGATGCTCGACGGATCGCCAGAGACGGGAACATGTTGACTTGGCGCGGAACCCGATACCGCGTCGCAGCGCACGAAATTTCGGCGGCAGAGTTGCGATGGAACGTGGTGTTCGCTGGTTCGCTGCAGCGAGCCGATGCAACGGTACACCGCCTATTGTGGCTGATTCTTGCCTGGATGCCAGCGGTGATTCTGATTGCGTGGGCCGGAGGTGTGTGGATGAGCAGGCGCGCTTTGAGACCGGTAGACGAGATTACCGCGGCAGCGCGAGGGATAGGAATTGAAGACCTATCAAAGCGCTTGACCGTTCCGCAGACAGGCGACGAATTGCAGCGGCTCTCAGAGACCTGGAATGGCATGCTGGCGCGGCTGGAAGATGCGGTGGCAAGGCTTTCGCGGTTTACCGCCGATGCATCGCATGAGTTGCGGACGCCACTGGCAGTAATCCGGAGCACTGCGGAAATCGCGGGGCGGCGCTCGCGATCGGAAGGCGCGTATCGCGCTGCGCTCGCCTCGATCACCCAGGAGTCGGAGCGCATGACGGCGTTGATCGACGATCTGCTGTTTCTGGCTCGGTGCGATGCCGACAGCTTAGACCTGCCGATGAGTTCACTGGCGCTCGATGAAGTGTTGAAAGAGGTTTGTGATCTGATGCAGCCTGCGGCGGAGTCGCGCTATATTGCGCTGTCGTCGACGAACACAAGCGAAGCGCCGCTGGTCTGGGGCAATCGCCCGGCAATCAGAAGGCTGGTGCTGATTCTAGTCGACAATGCGGTTAAATACTCGCGCCCGGGCGGCAAAGTGCGAATCCGTATCGAGCCTCAGGGCGAAGAAATTCATCTGCGGGTTGAGGACGAAGGGATGGGGATTCCGGCGGCGGAACTGCCCTTTCTGTTTCAGCGTTTCTACCGCGGCGAAACAGCGCGAGAGAAGGGCAATAGCGGCCTCGGTCTCGGTCTGGCGCTGGCCAGTGGAATTGCCCAGCGGCATCGATCGAAGATCGAGGTCAGCAGCACATCGGCAGAAGGATCGGTTTTCGAAGTCGCGCTGCCAATGTTTCCTGGCGATTCTTAAGCCGGCAGTGGCGTTTGCATCGGGACGGGACGGGTCTGAATAGCCGTTTTCTCCTGCGGCGCTGCTCCTACCAAGTTACCCAGGCGGCAGGCGATCAAAGCTTTCGTTGCCGCTAATGCGAGGCCATAAGTCAACAGGAACTCGGCGATCCAGTAGCAGAAAGCATATCCGGGATGCTCCCAAATCTGCTTGTCGTCGGCGAGAAGCGTATGAAACACATTGAAATGAGCTGCTGTCACAATCGCTTTCCCGATTAAAAGTGTGAACGGGTGAATGAGGTAGATGCCGAAGGTTTCATTTCTTGGATTCGTGATCTTCGGCCAACTGGGTTTGGTTTTCATGAGCAAGAGAGCTACGAGCACGGAAAAGAGCTGGTTGCTGATGCGGACCGTCGTTTCAGTCACGTTGCTGTGCATCTCGATCAGTATTAGCGATTCCAACATGCCAAGGGTTCCCAGAATGAGGATGCCGGAGCAGAGACTCCAGAACGGAACGCGCTCTAACAGTTCCACCACTTTGCCGTGGTGACGATGAGCCTGATTGCCGAGCCACAGATAGAAAACATAGGCGCCGACCGCTGCGGTATGGGCTCCGGAAACCCACCCAAAATAGGGGTTCACGGCATAAAACAAGCTGATGGAGAACAGCACGGCACCGAACCATGTCTTGTCTAAATGGCGCCTGAAAAGCAGAAGCACTCCAAGTGAAAAGAGCGCATTCGGAACGAACCAGTAAATCGAAAGAAGCAGAGTGTCGAACATGCGGTACTGAATCGCTCCGGCGAGTGAAAGATGAGCCAAGTCGTACCGGAGAAGGCTGTACACGGAAAACAACAGCGCCCAGAAGAACCAAGGCATACCGATTTTGTTCCAACGCCGTTTGAAGTAGCTCCAGGGGGCGGAGCGCTCCAGTCGGCCGCCAAGCAGAAAGCCGCTAATCAGGAAGAAAGCGATGGACGCGAATTTGACTGTTTGAAAGAGCAGGAGCTGCAATATTCCCGTGGCATTTAAGCTGCTGGTCTGATCGCCCCATTGATACAGGACATGTATGGTTACGATGCCCAGCATCGACCAAAACCGTACGTTGCTGACGAATAGATGATTCGGTTGAAGATTCATTAGGACCCCGCATGGGCTGCTCACTAGATGGCCCAAAAAGTAAACTTTTCACTCGATTCTCTGCCCTCCCCAAGAAGAAGGTAGCGTCAGACTAGCACCGATCTGCGCAAGAAAAAAATCGGTCTTTGTATTAAGCTACTGGGTGGCATTGCCTGACCCCTTAGTTCCTTTCCAAGTCAAGAGGTGCGCCTCTAAAGAAGATATTCAGGATAGTTTTTCACGAGAACCGCCTAAACAGGATGCGAAGTGACCAAACTGTTGGTAATAAGGTGTAGGAGTTGAAGAATGAAAATTTCCACTAATTGTGCGGATTAGTTATAGAACCAAAGCCGAAATTGCGATAAGCCGGACGAACCGCAATTTTAGAGTGAGAGCAGATGATCCAGCGAATTTAACCTGCGTTTTCGCCGGGCATAGTTCCCGCCCAACCGGCGCAGTTCACCGCATCGGGGAACACCTGGACATAGGCGACGCGGATTCCATCGCAATCGCAGTCACCCGAAATTGCTTTAGCCAAACGCGCAGTTGGATGAGATTGTCATCTTGCCGCCCGGGTAAAGGACGCTTAGATTGAAACGTCATTCCTTGCCGGCTTCCCATTTGGGCGGCAGGAACCCAACTTTTCTGTTCCGAAAACACATCCCAACCAGGTATACAAACTGCCTGGTACTCGACCAGATGGAACCGAGCTTTTCTTATGCCGGCTTTCCTACCTTCAACCCTGTCTATGCCCGTCAGCCACGCCCCGCAATCCTGGTCACAACCGGAGAAGATTTTTTTTCTAGTTGTATTCTCAAGCACTTACGCGGTTTGGGAGGGGCCATCCCTGTATGGGTGCGCGGTATTTCTGGTTCGGGTCAAGCGCACGAAGGAAGCGAAGATCGCGCCGGAAGATTCGATGAGGGACGTTGGAGAGGTGGCTTGGAGGCTTGCAAACAGTTGAGCCGACCGAGAGCCGGGCATCCGTCACATCGGATCTTCCGTAGATAGGTTTTGAGTTTCCTGTCCGGTGAAGCATCGAAGGACTCCCGGGGTCATCGCGCACTGAGGTGCGTGCCGGCGAGGCGGTAGGCGGCCGCGTCGCGTAGGAGTCACGATGCGCAATGCCGGATAGGGATAGGGACGCCGGTCTGGGCAACCGGCGTCCTGGAAAATTGCGTGCGTCTTTTTTGATTGCACTAGCAGGCGTACGCAAATTTCGTGAACCAGTTTTTGAGAGATATCGAGTTTCCTGTCCGGAGAAGCATCGAAGGACTCCCGGGGTCATCGCGCACTGAGGTGCGTGCCGGCGAGGCGGTAGGCGGCCGCGTCGCGTAGGAGTCACGATGCGCAATGCCGGATAGGGATAGGGACGCCGGTCTGGGCAACCGGCGTCCTGGAAAATTGCGTGCGTCTTTTTTGATTGCACTAGCAGGCGTACGCAAATTTCGTGAACCAGTTTTTGAGAGATATCGAGTTTCCTGTCCGGAGAAGCATCGAAGGACTCCCGGGGGTCATCGCGCACTGAGGTGCGTGCCGGCGAGGCGGTAGGCGGCCGCGTCGCGTAGGAGTCACGATGCGCAATGCCGGATAGGGATAGGGACGCCGGTCTGGGCAACCGGCGTCCTGGAAAATTGCGTGCGTCTTTTTTGATTGCACTAGCAGGCGTACGCAAATTTCGTGAACCAGTTTTTGAGAGATATCGAGTTTCCTGTCCGGAGAAGCATCGAAGGACTCCCGGGGTCATCGCGCACTGAGGTGCGTGCCGGCGAGGCGGTAGGCGGCCGCGTCGCGTAGGAGTCACGATGCGCAATGCCGGATAGGGATAGGGACGCCGGTCTGGGCAACCGGCGTCCTGGAAAATTGCGTGCGTCTTTTTGATCGCACTAGCAGGCGTACGCAAATTTCGTGAACCAGTTTTTGAGAGATATCGAGTTTCCTGTCCGGAGAAGCATCGAAGGACTCCCAGGGTCATCGCGCACTGAGGTGCGTGCCGGCGAGGCGGTAGGCGGCCGCGTCGCGTAGGAGTCACGATGCGCATTGCCGGATAGGGAAAGGACGCCGGTCTGGGCAACCGGCGTCCTGGAAAACTGCATGCGTCTTTTTTGACCTCGAGCGGCGCATCATGAAAGAGTAGCTATTTGCGGCCCTTCTCTCAACGCCTGATTCCTCCCTCCTCCACAAATCTGCTTACCACTCAGATCGAAACTCGAAAGCGATTAGGTTTGCCGTCGATCGACCTGACGGAAACCAATCCAACCCGCGCCCTGGCCGACTACCCTCATGCGGCGATTGCAAGCGCGTTCGGGCGTCTCACAGATTTGACTTACCGGCCGGAGCCCTGCGGGACGATAACAGCGCGCCAGGCAATTGCCAATTACTACGCCGCGCGCGGAATTCAGGTTGAACCTGCATATTTGTTCCTGACGGCGAGCACGAGCGAAGCTTACACCTACCTATTTAAACTGCTTTGCAATCCAGGCGAAGCAGTACTTTCCCCAGTTCCTTCTTACCCGTTGTTTGAACATCTTGCGGCGCTTGCTTCGGTGGAAATCAACCAGTACCGTCTACTTTATGACGGAGCATGGCACATCGACTTCGAAGACCTGCGGGCGCAGATCTGTCCGCGTACGCGCGCGATTGTGGTGGTGAATCCAAATAATCCCACCGGGCATTTCCCCGGCAGCGATCGTCAAGAGTTGCTGGGGTTGGCGGCGGAGTTCAACCTGCCATTGATCTCGGACGAAGTGTTTCTGGATTATCCGATGGATGTGAAACTCCGGACAGGACAGTCGTTAATAGGTGCGCCTGAAACTGCGGTGTTCGCCATGAACGGGCTTTCGAAAGCAGCGGGCATGCCGCAGATGAAGCTCGCCTGGACGGCGGTTAGCGGACCTTCTGCCAGATACTCCGCGGAAGCGATGGCACGGCTTGAGTTGATGGGTGACACCTACCTGTCGGTGGCGACGCCCGTTCAGGAGGTTTTGCCTGAGCTGTTGCAGACGGGCGAAGCAATCAGAGCCGGTATTACCGCGCAAGTTCGAAGGAACTGGGAAGTCTTGAAAGCCGCTCTGGTAGGGACCTCGGCCAATGCCTGTCATCTGGAGGCAGGATGGCAGGCTATCCTGCGCTTACCAGAAACAATGAACGAAGACGACTGGGCAGCCCAATTGCTGAATGAGCATGGGACCATCGTGCAGCCCGGATATTACTTTGATATCGGGGGAGGCGTCCATATAGTGATCAGCCTGCTGACCGCCCCGGAGGACTTTCGACGAGGATTAGAAGCGCTGAAAAATATACTAGCGTCTACTCGATGCTAAAGCTACTTAGAAACTCGTTTTCGGTGCCAGCAATCCGGTCGTGAACGGTAATGGTGATCTGATAGATTCCTGTGGCGGTTTTCTTGGAGGTAGTTAGAGCGAATTCCGCAGGCACATACGGAGCAGGATAGAAGCTCTTCGAATCGACGACGGCATCGGATTCGTCAGGCAGAAAAGGCTTACCGTCAGGCCTGAGAACCTTGACGCTATACGAGATCGAGTAGCGATTGTCCTCGGCTTTCTGAAAACCGGCGATACGAAAGCGCGTGTATATGGAATCTCCAGGCTGGAAAGCGGCGACTTCCAGCGGATCGCGGCTGTCTTCGTTGCGGAAGAAGTGGAAGGATTGGACAGTGACCTTATTGCTTGGAAGGACAACAGGGCCACCAATTTGGAAGGGGAAATCACGGGCTGTTTCCGTGTTAGCGATGATGTCCCTGGCTTCAATCCGTACGTGGTAAGTTCCGGCGGCAACAAAAGATGGCAGGTGAAAAGAGACGCGCCGCTTAGGACTCCAGTCTTTGTCCTCGGGATTTAATTCGACGGCGATCTTTCCGGACACGGGCAGCGCCAGCGGCATGCTCTTACCGTCGGCCACCGCTACAGTGTAGGCCAGCGCAATCTTTCGCGCTTGAGTTTCGGAAGCGGCAGTGGCCTTGAACCCCGCGATTTGAAACGTGAAATGGAGGAACTCGCCAGGAAGAAATTTGAAAGAAGGCGAGATGAAGGGCGCATCTTCGGAGCGCTGAACTCCAGCGTCGGTGATGACGAGAGTCGATTCGGGTGTTTGACCACTGAGCGCCGTAGAGCCGAAAAGTGCCAGGGCGCAGACGTGCGCGAGACGCATCCAGGATAATTTTAGAGAATGGTCTCTTCGCTGCGCTATCTCTTGCTGGCTGCTTCGAGTGTTGGTCTGATTGCTTGTGGACAGCAAACGCATCCTGTTACGAACCGGACCATTGCGCCGGTGATGGGTGTGGGTGGAGCTGACTGGCTCGACCGAAGAGAGCGCGCTAGCGAAGAGGGAACCAAGAAAGCTCTGGCGGCACTGGAACTGAAGCCTGGGATGCAGGTGGGGGACGTGGGAGCCGGTACGGGGTTCTACAGCTTGCGGATGGCGCAATTCGTTCTTCCAAGTGGTACGGTCTATGCGAATGACCTGCAACCTGCCATGCTGCGAAAGATCGCCGCCAAGGCGAAGAAGCAATTGATCAGCAATGTCAAAGAAGTGCAAGGCACTGAATCCGATTGTAAGCTGCCGGAGGGAGCGCTCGATTTGGTTTTGATGGTGGACGTTTATCACGAATTTTCGCGGCCGCGAGAAATGTTAAGAAGTATCCGCCGGTCGCTGAAGGAAGGTGGACGGATTGTGCTGCTGGAATACCGGGGTGAAGATGAGAGCGTACCGATCAGGCCGGAACATAAGATGACCTTGAAACAGGTGAAGGCGGAGGTGACGCCCGAAAGATTCCGTTTTGAAAAATCAGTGGAGACGCTGCCCTGGCAGCACATGGTTTTCTTTCGCAAAGCAGATGGGGAGAAATGACCAAGCCGACCGCCTGTGAGCGGCCTGGCGAAGAGAGGCGTTCGAACGATCTGCAGGAGAGCTTGCCAGAAGTTGGCCGTGACACCTCCATAGACCGCTTCATCCATTTTGACCGCGAGGAATGGAAGGCGCTGCGGGCGAACACACCCCTTTTACTGGATGAGCAAGATGTGATTAGCCTGCGCGGCATTCAAGAGCAGGTATCGCTGAGCGAGGTGGCGGATATCTATGTTCCGCTATCGCGACTGCTGAACCTGCATGTGGCAGCGGTGCAGCATCTGTTTCACGCCCGGCGAGCCTTCATGGGGAAACCGTCAAATGAGAAGGTGCCTTATGTGATCGGGATCGCGGGGAGCGTTGCCGTTGGGAAGAGCACATTTTCGCGCGTTCTAAGGGCATCGCTGGCGCGGTGGCCTGACCACAGCACGGTAGAGCTCGTTACTACTGACGGCTTTCTGTATCCGAATCGAATCCTGGAAGAACGCGGGCTAATGAGGCGTAAAGGATTTCCGGAGAGTTACGACCAGCGGCGCTTAATTCGTTTCCTGGCCGATGTGAAGGCTGGCGCCCGCGCGACCGCAGTGCCGGTCTATTCGCACTTGCATTACGACATCATGCCGGGAGAAGCAGTAGAGGTTCATCGTCCAGACATCCTGATTTTGGAAGGATTGAATGTTCTTCAATCTCCGGAAGCGCAGCGAAACAGCGCAAAGCTATTCGTGTCCGATTTCTTCGATTTTTCCATTTACATCGATGCGGCGGACCACACGATAGAACGCTGGTATGTCGAACGGTTCGTGCGGCTGCGCGAAACAGTGTTTCAGAATCGCAATTCGTATTTTCACCGGTATGCGGCATTAAGCGAAGCAGAGGCGATTTCGACGGCAGAGCGTATTTGGAGAGAAATAAATCTGCCGAATCTCCAGGAGAACATCCTGCCGACGCGCGAACGCGCCGACCTGATTTTGAAGAAGGAGCGCAGCCATCAGATTGGGGAGATCCTGCTGCGGCGGGTGTAGCAGCAGTATAGAGCGAGTTGCGAGGATAACAGAATTCCTTTGGAAATTGGTGGACCTGGACGGGTTCGAACCGTCGACCTCTTCCATGCCATGGAAGCGCGCTCCCAACTGCGCCACAGGCCCGCAACGTTAGAACTTTTTTGAGAATATCACAGGCGGGGAGAAGATCAGGCGGAAAGTTTTACTCAAATCAACCAGTAAACTTTTCGCGATGAAAGCTGTTGACTCGGAGGGGCGTTCGGGTCCACAATCAGACGGTCGGGTTGCTGCTGTCTAGATTGATTCGACCTTGAAGCTGTATGAACCTTCCGTACGTTGAAATGCAAATCCCGTGTCTTGATGCCTCTCAAGCCCGGGAGAACGCGAGAGATATCTGCGCAGATTTGCAAAAGCCCAGCGAAATGAACGAACTGGTTCATGAGCTTCGGCAACCGCTGGAAGTTATCGAGTCACTGGCGTTTTATCTCGAGTTGGTATCGGAGGAGCAGCAGGTCTTCGAGCATCTGCGAACGATCCGATCAATGGTGGGCCGGGCCAACCGCATTCTGGAACGGCGAATGGCTTCGTAAACAGTTTATTCAGGACGCATCAGTGTCACCCTGGCGCAGCGACCAGAGCCGCGCCAATCCATCTTTCAAAGTTCGCAGTTCTTGTTTATAGGCTGGGAGCTTCGCCACCTGCGCGAGGGTCTTCAGATGTTGCCGCAGGGGACGCGCGGGTGTGCCCCAGACCGGTTCGCCAGCAGGGACGTACTTGCCGGGCAGAATGCCCGCCTGTGCGCCGATAATGGCGCCTTCAGCGATAGTGACGCGGTCGCCGACACCTACCTGTCCACCAAAGACCGCGCGATCACCGACCACGACGCCTCCTGAGAGACCGCATTGCGCCGCTATGGCGACATGCTCGCCGACTATACAGTTGTGACCTATATGCACAAGATTATCGAGTTTAGTACCGTTACCCACGGAGGTGATACCTAGTGCTGCGCGATCGATACAAGTGTTGGCCCCGACTTCGACGTCGTCGCCGAGAACGACTGTCCCGACTTGCGGAAACTTTTGATAGCGGCCTTCTTCGAATGCAAAGCCAAAGCCATCGGCTCCGATTACGCAGCCACTATGGAGCAATCCTCGATCGCCAATCTTAATCCCGCTGTAGAGCACCACGCGGGGATGAAGATAAGTTCCGCGACCGATGACTACCCGGTCGCCGATGGACGCGTGAGAACCGATGTAACAGCCATCACCGATAACCGCCTCTTCACCAATGTTTGCAAAAGGACCGATAAAAACCTGGTGGCCGATTTTTGCGGAACGCGCGATAACGGCAGAGGGATGGAATTCGGAGCGCATGGCGGGAGCCGGATAAAGATGCGGAAGCAGCCTGGCGAAAGCAGCGCGTGGATTCTCTACTCTGACCACCGACCAGGGACCGTCAGCAGTGAATTGGCCAGTCACCAACAGGCACCCGGCTCGAGAGTGAACCGCCGCCGCTGCCGCTTTCTCGTTAGCGACGAAGCCTACCTCGGCAGGACCGGCTTCATCTATCGTGTTTGCTCCGGTAATCAGCTGTCCATGATTGGCACGGATTTCACCCTGACAAAGATCAGCAATGGCGGATATGATTAGGCCGGGCATTTCTCATAGTTAGCATTTATCCTGCATCCCTTTCTGAAGTTCTCCTTTCCTTTCCTCGAAACTTATCCACTGTTGGGTAGTATAGACACGCCACTTCCCGAGCCTGCTATTTTGCCAATGTGCATCTAGAGCAAGGTACGTTGTTCGATCTGGGCAAGATCGACTATCGGAGACTGAGGGAGACGGAACGACGTTTGGAACAAGCTTCGCGAGCGCCCAAGACGATGTCCACTTACGAAAGCGGCTGGCGCTCGTTCCAAGAGTGGTGCAGCGCCGACAGGCGCGCGACGCTGCCTGCGGACGAGAGTACGGTCAGCGACTTTACACTCTGGTGTCTCAACGAGGACAGCCGCCTCAATACCGTGTCCGTTCGGCTCTCGGCGATCGCTTACCAGCATCGCCAGGCGGGTTTCGAAGCGCCCGTGAACCCGGCGCGACGGCTCCTCCGGCTGGCGAAACGCGACCGGAAGGAGAAACCGCAGGGCCGGGCCGCACTAACGCCTGAGCAGCTGCGGTCGATGTTGAGCCGGTATTCTCGGACTGATCCGCTGGACCTGCGCAATAAAACTATCCTGCTGTTGCATTTTGCCTGCGGTTGGCGAGGCAGCGAGGTGTTGCATCTCGATCTTGAGGATATCCGTTTTGTCGCTGCTGGAATGACGCTCTGGCAAGGGTTTTCGAAGACCGACCAGTCTGCGGAAGGGCGTCTGGTTGCGATCAACGCGGGCAAAGGGACGCTGACGAATCCGGTGCGGGCACTGCAGGATTGGATCGACATGCGCGGTTCCTGGCCGGGTCCGCTGTTTGTACGCATGGGACCCAACGGTGAGTGGACGCGCAAGCGGCTCGTTTCCGGGAGCGCCATCGTCAACCGGATCGTGAAAGACGGCTTGCGCCGTATCCAGGTGGATCCGGCGAACTATGGTTCGCATAGCAATCGCGCGGGAATGATCACGGCTTCCGCCGAGAACGGAGCGGATCTGCCGAGCATCATGCACCGCACAGGGCACAAGAGCGTGAAAATGGTCATGCACTACGTGCGTCCGGCGCAAGCGTTCCGCCGCGATCCGCTGGCCGGCGTTTTGTGATGCACGGGCGTACACGTCCGGAAGCGCGACGCCCGTGATGACGCCGCGTATGGTTTGTGCATCCAGAGCGCGGCTCTCTCTTAGCCTAGCGATCTACTCGTTCGTGTGTTTGTCTGGCGCGGCCGCGCACTGGTTGATGGCGATGGCGACGCGAGCGGCGGCCGAGCTGACGTGGGCCCGGGTGGCCAGGTCCAGAGACGAGGGCAGTTCAATTTCTTCGAGCTCGAGCTGCGCCGCGGCGAGCAGGCGCGCGATCGTGCGCAGCCGCTCCAAGGTTCCGGGAGTGGTCGTCAAATGAATTTACGAGGGCCGGGGCCGCACCGGACGGCGCGCAGGAATACGAGGAGGAAGGAGCACCGGCCGCCCAGGGGTCGAAGCCCGGACGGCCGGTGTGTGAGTCTGTCTGAAGAGACAGACCCAGCGTAGCGCGAACGCCCGCGCCTTCTTACTTGCGCAGCAACGTGAGCCGCTGCACCAGCTTGGCTCCCGGAACCGCAAGCTGCCGTTCGAGCGCCTCCTTAATCGCCGTTTTGTTCGGCGCCGTCACTTCCTTCGTGCGCAGGTAGATCGCCGGAACGAGATCCTCGTCGAAGATGGCGACCGAAGCCGGGCACGCCCGCGCCTCGAATACAATCTTCCAGCCGTCGGCTTTGCGCAGGGCGGCGTTCTCCATCCGCTGCAGGATTTCGTCGGTCAAGCGCTCGATCCGGGCGGTCGCCGCCGCTTTGCGTTTCTGCAGCCGGGCGATTTCCTGGCTGTAGGCTGCCGCGCGGTTCTCGAGCCGGGTCAGCAGCGCATCCGCCAGGTCGATGGCCTGTTTGCCGCGGCGCTCGGCATGGCGCGCCTGCTCCCCGGGAGGAGTGCGGCGCTTCGGTTTCGGCAGGACTGTGACGGCGGCCGGTCCGGCGCGCCGCCGGGTGGTCTTCGGAACGAGGGCGTAGAGTGCGGGATTATTAATCACGGCGTCTGCTCCCTTCTTCTTTCCGGCAGGTGGCAAGCGAAGCGTTTTCGACGGCATGCTCTTGTTGTGGCGGCCGGGAGAACTGGCTCTCTTTCGAAGCGCACATCATCGGCCGCCTCCTTTCTGGCTGACGGCATTGATGTAAATGCTCAGCCCGGTTGCCCGCACGTCCTCGCTCGTGTAGGTGAGCTCGCCGCCTTTCGAGCGCGCATAGGCGCGCACTTCTTCCCAGGCGTCGTAAGCCACCCGCAGGCAGCCCGCCATGCGTTGGGTCAGAGGCGAAACGTTCGGGGCCTCCGGCCGTGGCGGCATAGCCTGGCCGGTGCTTTGCGCGTGGGAAGCGGGCGGCGCCGCTGCCGGAGCTGCCGGAAGCGCTTGACGCGGCGGCAAAGGCGGCGGGTTGGCTCCCGGTTCCTCCCGGCGGTAGTAAGCGCCTCTGTTGAGCGTTTGTGGCGCAGCGTGGCGGGGCGTACCGTTGCGGGCTGCGGGCGCCGGCGGCTCCTCGTCGTAGGCGTCGCTCAAGCGCTGCGCTCGGAAATACAGCTGGTTGCCGCTTTTCTGCTTGACCAGTTCGATCAGTTCGCCCGCCTGCGGCCGGATACTCAGGATGGCGTTGCGGCCTTCCACCGGCAGATAGATGTACGCCGGACGGGCCTCGAAGATGACGCTGAAGCGGTATTCGAGCCCGGTGAACTTGCTCGGCACCTCCTGTCCGTCGGTCTGCTCGAGCTCGAACACCAGCGGCACATCGAACAGCGGCTTGATCTTGTCGCGTGCGGTCATCGCTTTCTCACTTCCTTTCCTCGCGGGTTGCTCACGTTATTTTCGGTCCCGAAGCGGGTTCCGCACAAGGCGCCCGTTTCTTCGCAGCGCCAGCACAGCATTGCGGGCGTATCCTCGGGCGGCAGCACCGCCAGGACGATGTGCCGGCGGCAGCGATGGCCGCCGCACGAAGCGCATTCGTAGACGTGCTGCGCGCAGAGCGCCGGCTCGAAGCATTCCGGGCACTCCAATGCCTGTCCTGCTGCGAGCGGCCGGGCGCAGGCGCCGCACTGCTCGCCCGGTTTACGGGCGGGAGCGCCGCGCGCCTTTCTCCGCCGCTGCGGTTCGCGCCGGACGAGTCCGGTTACATCGTGTTTCGTTACAGAGCCAAACAACGCCGTGGCTGTGTGTTTCACGTTTTTCTCCTTCGTAGTGTATCTAAGGGGCCTTTAGATTTGAAACCCGCTTAGCGTGGGCGCGCCGCTTCTCCGACGGCCGGCCTCAAGGACATGAATCCCTTACCCGCGCGGCTCCCGCCAAGTAAGGGCCGTAATAATCCGGCGGCCGAAGCCGGAGGTATAGCCGTTACCGGACAGTGGCCCGGGCGGTTGCTATTTCCGCATGCAATCGGATGGTGACGGAATGGGTAAATAGCGCGTAGACTGGACGCATGGCAACAGCAACGGCGAAAGCCGCAAACGGTATCAGCAGGACCGCCGCTCCGTCGAGCGCGGCGGTTGGCGTTGTGGATTTGACGAACTACGTGCGGGACAACGCGCCGCGCATCGTGAGCGCGCTTTCCTATGCGTCCACGCGCGCGAGCGAGTTGGGCCACTGGAACGAGATGACCGCCTATTCGGCTCTGGCCACCGAAATCGGAGCGCAGTGCGGCCTCTTCCTGGCGCATCCGGCGCTACCCGGTCCGCCCGCAACGATGGCCGCAGGAGCGGCGGGTACTTGACGCCGCCGGCTGCATAGCTCTCGGGCAGCAACTGACATCTAGGATTCGTACCGGGCCGCGCGCGTGTGGATGGGCCACGCGAGCGGCTCTTTTGTTTGAACTTATCCCCTGCGGATTATTACTCCAGTTACGCGGCGTAAGCGGCGAAACGCTTGTCAGCGGCCAGACGGTTGAGTGATGAATGGGATCACCGGGCGGAGCAAGCGGCCCGGAAAAACAGCGTCCCGGCCCGAGAGCCGCACGCTACCCGGAGGACCAACAAGTCATGAGCCCACACGAACCGTCATCCTGGCCCTGCCAGGAGTGCCGCGCGCGCCTCTACCGCGAGGAAGATCACTGCTGGTGTAACGCCGCCGGCTGCCAGGTGGAGCAGATCTGCGCAGAGTGCCTCTTCGATTGCGAGGACTGCGGCGACGGCTTCTGCCGCGCCCACGTCGTCGAGATTCCGCTGGGTGAGCGCACCGCGGTGTATCGCTGCGTGGCCTGCCAGGTGCGGAGCATTGCGCTTGCCGAAACCCGCGCCGCGCTGCCGTACTTGGATCTGATTGCGGCCTGAGGCCGCCGCCCGGCCCTACTCCCGATCTAAAGGCCCTCATGATAGGATGGCGATTCGTGAGCCGCAAGCCCAAGGTACTCACTCGTGAATTTTTTCAGGAACAGGGACGCATCGGCGGGAAGATCGGTGGCGTCCGGGCGGCCGGGAAGATGACCGCAGCAGAGCGCTCGGAGCGGGCGCGTAAAGCCGTGGCCGCACGCGAGTGGCGTCCGGTGCGGACGGCGGAAGAAGCGCCGCCGCCGGTCCCCGGGAAAGCCAGGCGCAAAGCGCCCTAACCCTCTCCCCCGGAATCATCCGGATCAGGAAATTCCGATCTGCGGATGCCCGTTGCCGGGCTACTGTCTCAGTAAGGCCGCGGCCCTCACCGGAGGGGCTGGATCCACAACGGCTTCTCCGCGCCGCAGCGCTTCCATGAACGCTCGCTCTCAGAACACTCGTACCCGAACTGCGTCCACGGTCCCCGCTTACTCATCGAGCGGCCGGCGGCTCCGCAACTATTCGCTCGAAGCGGTCGAACGGTTTCTGAGCGCGGAACCGCCGACGTGTTCGGTGAAGCGGAATCGCAAGACGGGCCGGATCTGTTCGGTTCAATTTTTTCCCTTGCCGCAGAACTCCGCCGCCCTCGAAGGCAAAGAGCCCCTGCGCAAGACGGCACACATGGGACAACACTACAGCTTTGCGCAGCAGGTGGACGAGAGCGGACGGCGCGTCTGGCGGTTCTCGCCGGTGCTCGTCCCGCGCGATGTCGATGCCGAGACTTTCCTGATGAGCGTATTCCGCGCCGTGCCGCTTTCGTGCATGACCGCGGCGGCCGTGCCGACGGCGGACGATCCGGGTGCGCCGGAAGCGGATCCCGGGAGCCACGAGCCAGAGCCGCCGACGCCCGCAAATCTGATTGAGATGCGGCCCCGCCGCAAAGCACTGGTAGACATGCCGGCCGCCAGGCTAGCCGCCTGAGCGATAGGCAAATTTAAAAACTCCAAACTCCTGATCACTGACGCCGCCTCGAAAGAGGCGGCTTTTTTTATGCCACTCTTCGATTCCCTCATCAAACCGGCGCTCGACAGCGTCACCGGCCTGGTCTCTGAATTTCACCTGTCGCCCGAAGACAAGCTGAAATTCCAGGCTGCGGCCGCCGAGCTCGCCGCCAAGACGCAGCAAGCGTCGTTCGACTACGACGCCCGGCTGAATGACATTGCGGGACAGAACATCCGGGCGGAAGCGCAGTGCGAGGACAAGTTCAGCGAGCGAGCGCGGCCGTCGTTCATGTACCTGGTGATGGCGGTTCTCGCGGCCAACTACATCATGATTCCGTTCTGCCAGATCTTCGGCTCGAAAGTGCAGCCGGTATTCCTGCCCGGCGAAGTGCTGACGCTGTTCGGAGTCTGCATCACCGGCTACGTGTTTAATCGCACCGTCGAGCGAGTCGCATCCCTGCCGGGCGATTCGCAGATCTCGATTCTCGGGATGAAGGTCGGCAATAAGCAATGACGCGGATGAAGCTGTCCGAAAGCGGCTTCGAGCAGCTGATGCAGCTGGAAGGCTACACGGAAGTGGCCCGGCATCTGCCCGGCGACCGGCCCGGCGTCATTACCGGAGGCTTCGGCGATACGCACGTCACGCTTGGCGAGACGCATACGCGGAGCGAGTGGGAAGTCCGGCTGCGCAACCGCGCCGGCGTCTTTGAGAACTACGTGAATGCGGGCGTCATTGTGCCGCTCACGCAGGACATGTTCGACGCGCTCTTCTTTTTCGTTTACAACGTCGGCCCGGGGAATCCGAGATCGCGTCCGCCGGTCGACGGCTTTCTGACGTCGACGTTGCGCCGGAAATTGAACCTGCGCGACTACGCCGGCGCGGCCAACGAATTCAAGCGCTGGAATAAGGTTGCAGGCGAAGTATGCGACGGGTTGACGAACCGCCGCGCGGCCGAGGAAGCGCTGTTCCGGCGGGGCATGGCGCTGCTGTCCGCCTGACCTGCGTTGAAACGAAGGTTTCAGTTTTTGGGATGTCCCGGTCACGCAAAATGGCGGCGAAAACGCCGGCCGGTGGACGGCCATTTGTGGCCTACTACCGGGTTTCGACTGCCCGCCAGGGCGAAAGCGGCCTGGGATTAGAGGCGCAGCGCGCGGCCGTCGCCCGCTATCTGGCGCAGGCCGGGCCGGGAGCTTTGCTGGCCGCCGAGTTCACGGAAATCGAAAGCGGCAAGCGGCACACCAACCGCCCGCAGCTGGCGAAAGCGATCGAGCAGGCGAAGCGCAATGCGGCAACGCTGATCATCGCCAAGCTCGACCGGCTGGCCCGGAACGTACACTTCATCAGCGGACTTATGGAGTCGGCGGCCGACTTCGTCGCCTGCGACATGCCGCACGCCAACCGGCTGACAATTCACATTCTGGCGGCGATTGCCGAGCACGAGCGCGAGATGATCTCGGCCCGCACGGTGGCGGCGCTCGAACAGGTAAAAGCGCGCGGCGTTCAGCTGGGAAATCCGCGCTGGCAAGAGTCGATTGCGAAAGCGCGCGAGGCGCGCCGGAAAGTACCGGCAGCGGCCGAAGTTCGCAGCCTGGTGTTGGGCTACCGGCAGCAGAACTTAAGCCACCGGGCGATTGCGGGCCGCATGAACGAGCTCGGAATCAAAACCGCGACGGGCGCCACCTGGTACGCCAGCAGCGTCCAGGCGGTGCTGAACCAGGCCAACGGATTTATTTCGGCTTCCGCCGCTAAAAACCATGAAGATCGAAAACTGGCCGCTTGACAAGATCGTGCCGTACGCGCGCAACCCGCGCAAGAACACGGCGGCGATCGATAAAGTCGCGGCCTCGCTAAAGGAATACGGCTGGCAGCAGCCGATGGTCGTGGACGCCGCAGGCGTCCTGGTCGTCGGGCACACGCGCCGCGAAGGCGCGCTGAAGCTGGGCTGGACGGAAGGGCCGGTGCATGTCGCTACCAGCCTGACGCCGGCGCAGATCAAAGCCTACCGCCTGGCGGACAATCGCTCGAACGAAGAGGCCGAGTGGGATAAGGAACTGCTGTCGCTCGAGCTGGAAGATTTGAAGCTCGACGGCTTCGACCTGGCTCTGACGGCGTTCGATCCGGACGAGCTGGACGGCCTGGCTGCGCTGGCGGAGAGCGTCGCGGAAGGCCTGACCGATCCCGACGAGGCGCCGGAGCCGCCGGCGATACCGGTGAGCGTTCCGGGCGATCTGTGGATTCTTGGCAATCACCGTTTGCTCTGCGGCGACTCGACGCTGCTCGACCACGTGGAACGTCTGATGGACGGTGCGCAAGCCGACCTGGTCGTGACTGATCCGCCGTACAACGTCGCCTACGAGGGCAAGACGAAGGATGCGCTCAAGATCCAGAACGACAGCATGCCGGGCGAGAGCTTCTTCGAGTTTCTGAAAGCGGTGTACACGAACCTGTTCGCTGTCGCCGGTGACGGCGCGGGCATCTACGTCTTCCACGCCGACAGCGAAGGTGCGAACTTTCGGCTTGCAATGGTCGAATCCGGTTGGAAACTGGCGCAGTGCTGCATTTGGGTGAAGCAAAGCATGGTGATGGGACGCCAGGACTATCACTGGCAGCACGAGCCCGTGTTGTACGGCTGGAAGCCGACGGCGGCGCATCGCTGGTTCACCGACCGGAAGCAGACGACGGTGTGGAAGTTCGACCGGCCGAGCCGGAATGGCGAGCATCCGACGATGAAGCCGATTGACCTGATTGAGTACCCGATCAACAACAGCAGCGAGGCGGGCAACGTCGTTCTCGATCTGTTCGGGGGGTCCGGATCGACGCTAATTGCGTGCGAGAAGACGGCGCGGCGCGCGCGTTTAATCGAAATCGATCCGCGCTACGCGGACGTGATCGTGAAGCGCTGGCAAGCGTTCACCGGGAAGAAAGCCGTCCACGAGGACGGCTCGCTGTTCGATTCCCGGCTGCCGGCTGCGCAGGAAGCGGAAGCGGCATGAGCATAACGATTCACACCGGCGACGTGCTGGAAGGCCTAAAGAAGATCCAGCCGGACAGCGTGCAGACGTGTATTACGTCGCCGCCGTATTACGGCCTGCGCGACTACGGCACGGCCGCCTGGGAAGGCGGTGCCGCCGACTGCGACCATACGCCTCCGGTGAAGCTGCGCAGCGAACGGCCGAAGAGCGGCCTGCACAGCCTGGGCTACACCGACGCCTGTCAGCAGCCGTGTTTTCGCGACGTGTGCGGCCTGTGCGGAGCTATTCGCGTGGACCAGCAGATAGGCCTGGAAGAGTCGCCGGAGGCCTACGTGGCGCGCCTGGTGGCCGTGTTTCGCGGTGTGCGGCGCGTTCTGCGGGACGACGGCACGCTGTGGGTGAACCTCGGCGACAGCTACGCCACCAGCAGCGTTAGGCAAACCGGGCGTAAAGACCAAGGCGGCGCTTGCATGTCGTCGCGTCTTGGCCCCAAGCAGAACGGCCTGCCAGGCAATTCCCGGATCGACCGGACACTGATTCACGTCGACTCCGGTCTGAAGCCGAAGGATCTCATCGGCATACCGTGGCGGGTGGCGTTCGCGCTGCAGGCGGATGGCTGGTATCTGCGCCAGGACATCATCTGGGCGAAGCCGAATCCGATGCCCGAGAGCGTGCGCGATCGTTGCACCAAGGCGCACGAATATTTGTTTCTGCTCGCCAAGAGCGAACGCTATCTGTACGATCGCGATGCAATCCGCGAGCCGTTTGCGGACGATCGGCAGGGCGCCAGTGGAGCGAAGAATCTAACGTACAGCATAGGCTCTGGCCGCCGGGACTCGCTCTCTCTGTCAATGCCCCAGCAACATCCCGGGCGCAACCGCCGTTCGGTGTGGACGGTGACGCCGAAGCCGTTCAAGGGCGCGCACTTCGCCACCATGCCTCCCATGCTGATCGAGCCTTGCGTGCTGGCTGGTTCCCGGCCGGGAGACCTAGTACTCGATCCGTTCACCGGCAGCGGCACGACGGCGGTAGTGGCGTTGCGCCACGGACGCCGCTTCGTCGGCACCGAACTCAATCCGGAATTTGTGGCGATGGCGCATCGCCGGGTGGCCGAAGAAGCGGGATCCGCTGATGTCGTGCCGTTCCCGGTGGCGGCCTAACCTTCGAGAATGCGCGCGTCGTTGATCGCCTGAGACGTAGCGGCCTCGCCGGCGCTCTCGCTGTCGCGGGCCCGATTGTCGCGGTTCACATACGAGTAGCCGTGCTTGGTGAGGCGCTCGGCGAACTTCGGCGCGGTTACGACGAACTCGCCGTTTCCTTTAAGCAAGCGGTTTCCAACGCCGCCGCGGCTATAGAAACTCTCGGCGCTGCTTGCTGACGAGAAGACGTACACGTTGCTCTTCGGCGCGTCAATCGCTTTGAGGATTGCTTCGGTCATAGTTCCGAGCCTATCGAATCGGAATAGCCTTCGCGTTCGTTGCGGCAGTGCCGCTCATAGGATGTGCCGAATTCCGGAGGCCGGTAATCCGGTATGAGATCCGCCTCGGGCCGTTCCTCGTCGGTGTAAACCGACGCAATGAATTCCCACGCCATTTCGGCCGGTACGAACCGGCCGTGGGCGTCGAAACTGGCGCAGGCCGCTTCGGCGGCGAGCCGGTCGATGAAGGCGCTGAGCGCGTTACGTTCTTGTTTAGTCTGCATCGTGATTGCTCCTTTGACTCAAGTGATGAATCGTTTTAATACCACGAAAACTTCCTGGTAAGACATGGCGGCCCATTCGGCGCGGTGCTTGCGCCAGAAGCGCGCGGCGGACTGCTCGTCGTCCGCGCGGCCGTTAACGGGTCCGCCCGGCAGCAGGCCGCCGTAGTTGCGCAGGCGGTGTTCGGCCCGCAGGTCCGCCCAGAGCTGGATGAAGGAGGCGCGCTTCATGCTGCGGACTCCGGCCCGATGCCGCATGCAGGGCAGAGCTTTTCGCCTTCGATGAGTGCATCTGCCGGCGCCGTCTCGTATATTTCGTCGAGGCTCGGCATTAGGCGTTCACCCGGTACATCCGCTCACCGGCCTCGTTCCGGAAGCTTTCGACCGCCAGGCCCAATTTCTTCGATACGGCGGCGGAGATGAAGCCGCGCACCGTATGGCGCTGCCAGGCGGTCGCCTGCATGATCTCTTCGAGCGCGACGCCGCCCGGCTGGCGCAGCATGTCGAGTACTTGGGCCTGCTTGGAGCCCTCGCGCGGCACACGCGCCGCCTGTGGCGCAACGGGGGCGGTTTGTTCCGGGGCTACCTCGAGGCTCTGCAGCTGCTTCCAGATCCGCTGATAAGCGGTGACGCGGTTCATGAACTTTTTGACTGGCGTGACGCCGGGCAGGCTGTTCCAAAGATCTACCGGCCGGATCTGCAGGTTGGTGAGGATGCTGCCGAGTTCCTCCGCGCTTCCGAAAGTCGCTTCGCCGCTGGCGTCTGCGGTTTGCTGTCTGGCGTAAGCCGTGACGTTCGCGTCCGGCGTAATCGAAAAGGTCTTCATTTTTTGTAGGTCTCCGTTGTGCGGCGGGCTGCGCCGGTGATTCATTGATCACTCGAGGCCGCTTGCTTTACAAGTGGTTGTCCATCGCAAGAAGTAACGGCAGTAACAAGCGGCCTGATCCTATGCCCGAAAAAGAAAAAGCCGGCCGCGGACGGCCGACGGTCGCCATCGACCTGCAGGAACTGGAAAAGCTGTCCGAGTTCGGCTGCACCAACAAAGAGATTGCGGCGTTCTTCGGCGTCACGGAACGCACCATCGAGCTCCGGCGGCGGAAAGAAGAATTCCGGCTTGCGATGGAGAAAGGCTACTCGCGCGCCAACATTTCGATCCGGCGCAAGCAACTCAAGATGGCGCTCGACGGCGACCGCACGATGCTGATCTGGCTCGGCAAGCAGCGCCTCGGCCAGCAAGACAAGATCGATCATTCCGGTGCCGTTGAAGGCGGCGGCGCTCCCCCGAAAATTTATGTCAACTTCGTCTCGCCCAAAGGCAAGGCCGCAGACGAAGGCGGCGCAGGTTGAGCTTCCCGAGGTTTTCGAGTCGCTCTTCACGCCCGCCCGTAGCAAGGTTTACTTCGGCGGCCGCGGCGGCGCGAAATCGTGGACCATCGCCCGCGTGCTGGTGCTGCTGGCGGCGCAGCGAACGCTGCGCATCCTGTGCGCCCGCGAGTTCCAGTCCTCTATCGCGGACTCGGTTCACCGGCTGCTGCGCGACCAGATTTGGGATCTCGGTTTAGATCGCCAATTCCAGATCACGGAAAAGGCGATCCGGACCACTACGGGATCCGAGTTTCTGTTCAAGGGTTTGCGCAAGTCAATCGCCGAAATCAAGTCGACCGAGGGTATCGACATTTGCTGGGTGGAAGAGGCGCAAAGCGTCTCGACCGAATCCTGGGAAATATTGATTCCTACGATCCGCAAGCCCAACTCCGAAATTTGGGTCAGCTTTAATCCCTACGAGGAAGCGGATCCGACGTATCAGCGCTTCGTCCGGAACCCGCCGCCCGGCGCCATCGTGCAGAAGGTCGGCTGGCAGGACAATCCGTGGTTCCCGGAGACGCTCGACAAGGAACGCCGCTACCTGCAGTCGATTGACCTCGAGGCGTACGACCACATCTGGGGCGGCAATCCGAAGACGCTGACCGACGCCGTGATCTTCGGGAAGCGCTGCTCGGTCGAGGCGTTCGAAACGCCTCCGGACGTCGACCGCTTCTTCTACGGCGCGGACTGGGGCTTCGCCGCCGATCCGACCGCGCTGGTGCGCTCGTTCATCAAGGACGAGTGCCTGTTTATCGATTACGAGGCGTTCGGCTTCGGCGTCGAGCTCGACGATCTACCGGCGCTGTTCGAGGGTGGAACGGCCAGCGACGGCCGCGAGTACGAAGGCGTGCCCGGCGTTCGCGACTGGCCGATCAAAGCGGACGGCGCGCGCCCCGAGACGATCAGCTACCTGCGGCGGCAGGGATTCAACATTGAGGCAGCGGAGAAGTGGCCCGGCTCGGTCGAGGACGGCATTGCGCATCTCAAGGCGTTCCGGCGCATCGTCATTCACGAGCGCTGCCGGCACATGAACGAGGAGCGCCGCTTGTACCGCTACAAGGTCGACGCGAAAACGAACGAGGTGCTGCCGGTGATTATCGATAAACATAATCATGGGTGGGACGCCGAACGATACGGGCTCGACGGCTATATCCAGCGCCGCGGAGGCTTGGGCGTGTGGGCCCGGCTTTCGGCTTAGATGCGCTTGCGTTCCGCTTTCGCTCGTCGCTCATCCGCCTGGATGAGCCGCCGCACGCCTTCCGAGATCGTGAACGCAAGAATGTCCTGATGGCGGTGGCCGGTCGCTTCGCCAAGTAGTTTCGACCGGTTGATAACCTCGACTTCGATGCGGAGCCGGATGGTGGCCCTCTCGGATTCCTCTGCCAAATAAGCCGTCACGTCCCTCCGCAGCTTATCGAGTTTGCCCTTGCTACTAGCTGGCACGGGCGGCCACTTCCTCGCGCACGATGCGGCGGAGCGTCTCTTCGAACTTCGGCGCCGTGCCGTCAAGATGTTCTCGCAGAGCTCTGTTGATCAGAGTCTGGTAGCCGCCGCCATTCTCGTCGGCCAGTTCATAAAACCGATCCAGAATGTCGGTGTCGATGCGAATCGTTATCCTGGCTTTGCCCGGCTCGACCGGCGCCTCAGGAATCACGCGCCCACGCTTGCCGTTTTTGAATGAGTATTCGGATTTCATTGTTCGCTGTACTCCCTCTCTTCTTCGTTGCTCGCTTTACGCCCTGAGATGATCCGGACCTCCTGGTTGCGATAGGTGTAAACCACCACCAGGAGGCGAGCCCTTTCGCTCATGCCAATCGTGATCAGTCGCTCCTCGTCCGGGTCCGATTCGAAGTCGGAAACCGTTATTGCGTTGTCGTCGTTCTCCAGCACCGATCTGCATTCCTCGAACCGTACGCCGTGCTTCGTGAAATTGGCCTTGGCCTTTTTAGGGTCGGGCTTAGCGAAGCGAGTCATCGTATTCCTAGTGTACCTACATCCTGTGCATACACGCAACTCCTAAAGCGCCCTTATTATGAAAAAAGAACATCGCTCAACCAAGGCGCTTCGGCCTGGAGCGCGTGTCGCCGCCTCGCCGGCGCAGGACTCGTTCCAGAACTTTCAGGCGCGCATCGGCTACGGCGCGGGCAGCGTCGCTGACGGCGCCGATTACAGCATCGACTACCTGAGCCGTAACCGCTACCGGCTCGAGGCGATGTATCGCTCTTCCTGGATCTGCGGCAAAGCCGTCGACAGCGTGGCCGAGGACATGACCAAGCGCGGCGTCGAGATTATCTCGGAAGCCGAGCCGGGCCAGATCGACAAGCTGCTGGCGAACTGGAAGACGCTCAAAATCTGGGATAAGCTCTGCGACACGGTGAAGTGGTCGCGCCTCTACGGCGGCGCCGTCGCCGTGCTGCTCATCGACGGGCAGAACTTCTCGACGCCGCTGCGCATCGAAACCATCGGGCGCGATTCCTTCAAGGGCTTGCTGGTGCTCGATCGCTGGCTGCTGCAGCCGTCGCTGAGCGAGTTGGTGCAGGATCTCGGACCCGAGCTCGGGATGCCGAAATTTTATGAGCTCGCTAATCTGCAGAACGGCGTCAAGCTCTCGCAAAGCAAGATCCACCATAGCCGTCTGATCCGGATCGACGGACAGGATCTGCCGTTCTTCCAGGCCATCGGCGAGAACCTGTGGGGCCAGAGCGTCCTCGAACGCTTGTTCGACCGGCTGCTGGCGTTCGACTCGACCACGCAGGGCGCGGCGCAGCTGGTTTACAAAGCGCATCTGCGGACGTACAAGGTCGAAGGCCTGCGCGAGATCATCGCTGCCGGCGGCAAAGCGCTCGAAGGCCTGGTCAAGCAAATCGAATTCATCCGCTCGACGCAGACCAACGAAGGCATGACGCTGATGGACTCGAAAGACGAATTCGAGGCGCACGCGTACCAGTTCGGCGGGCTCGATGAGATTCTGCTGCAGTTCGCGCAGCAGCTGTCGGGAGCGCTGTCGATTCCGCTGACGCGGCTGTTCGGCCAGTCGCCTGCGGGCCTCAGCGCGACCGGCGAAAGCGATCTGCGAACGTATTACGACGGCATCGAGCAGGAGCAGGAGCGCCGTTTGCGCTCTGGCATCGATAAGCTCATCGCCATCTCGTTCCGCTCGATGTTCGGAGTGGATGCGCCCGAGGGCACCGACTTTACCTTCCGGCCGCTGTGGCAGATTTCGGAGAGCGAGAAGGCCACTATCGGCAGCTCGCTTACGTCGGCCATTGCGTCCGCGCAGACCAGCGGCATCATCGGCCGCCAGACGGCGTTGAAGGAGCTGAAGCAGCTGTCGCACGTCACCGGAGTGTTCTCGAACATCACGGACGAGATGATCGCTGCGGCCGACGACGATGTCGACACGGGCGAGTTCGGGATTGGCGATCCGTTTGGCGGCCGGGACGGGAACGAGGAAGATGGCAAGCCGCTCCTCAAAGCAGCCTGATGGATTCCGGCTCGCGGCAACCGGTCACCCGGCAGACCAACCGGCTCATTAGCGATCTCGAAGCGTTCGTCGACGAATTCTTTCCGTTCGAGATCGCATCCGGTCTCGAACCGGAGCTGCTGCTACCCGATCTCGAAGAGCAGCTGGTGGAGAAGGCGGCGCAGTCCATTGCGTCGCGCATGGTCTCGGGCGTCGCCGTCCAGAATGCACAGACGTGGCGCGCGGCGGCACGCCAGTCGCTGCACGGGCGGCGCATTTACGAGGCGCTGCGGTACGAGATGGGATCGCCGGTCGGCGTACGCGTCGACGAATTGATCGCCGAAAACATGCGGCTGATCCGCAAGCTGCCGGAAAGCATCGAGCGGAAGGCGCAGTCATTCATAGCCGGAGAACAACGCCGCGGACGGCGCGCAAGTGCGATCGCCGAAGATTTACGCCGCAAGCTGCCGCAAGCCGCGCAGAGCTCCATCCGGATGCTGGCTCGCACCGAAGTCGGCCGCGCGGAAACGGCGCTTACGCGCGCCCGGGCCGAACGGCTCGGCCTGAATTGGTACGAGTGGGCCACCAGTGATGACAAACGTGTTCGACCCGCGCATCGGCTTATGGCCAGCGTGCTGGTTTCCTGGACCGATCCGCCCTCGCCCGAGCAGCTGGCTCATGTGGCTAACCGCCTTGGCCGTTATCATCCGGGTGCTGTCTACAATTGCCGATGCCTCGCGCTGCCACTGATCGATTTGGACGAGGTGCGCTGGCCGCACAAGGTTTATGCGCACGGCCACATCGAGTACGTCCATCGCGCGCAGTTCGAGCGCTGGGTGAGCGTGCCTGGCGCAGCGTAAAGCTGCGGCACAATCGGATCATGGATCTGCCGAACTCTTATCCGTCCACCATGAGGGCGCTGGCTCAGAACGGCTACGTTGCGCGTTCGGGCAACCAGGCGCGGATCGAACTCGCGGCTGAAAATGGTGGCCGAACTGGTTACGTCGTGATTTGGTCGCTCGAGCCGAGCGAAAACGACAAACATGAATTCGAAGACATCATTCAAAGCGGCGGCGGCCAGATACAGCGAGGTCCGGACCTTACCAGCGAGCGGGCAGTGGCGGCTTGCGCGAATCAGATGAAGAAGTTTCTGAAGGACTAATCCGGCGGCCCCTTCGATCGCGGTGAGGCCGGGGTTGCTGCACCCTGTGGCATCGGAACCCTGACCCTCACTGAAGGCATAATTGCCGAATCTCCGGGGCGGTGTCTCGTAGATCGAAAGCGCCGGAACGCAAGACTGCGCCAGAGCGAATATAGCTGCAAGGCGATAACCGCAAACGAAGCCGCAACAACGAAGCGCACCCACGGATAGCGGGGCAGCGCCGGGCGCAGGGCCAGGTCGATAGCCACCAGACACGCGATCGAGCATACTCGCACAACCGTGAGCAGCGGCAAGTCCGGCATAGGCTTTTTACTCTAGCGGAGACGGGCTGCCGCCGGCGACATACTCGAGCTCGGCGCAGCCGCCCGGACGATGCCGGCCGCTCGGAACGTGGCGCAGCCAGCGTGCGGGCTCCGGGTCGTTCCCGGCGTGCCAGAGCACCGCTTCGGCGAGCGCTTCGTTGACTGAGTCGTAATCCCAGAAATCTTCGTAATCGGCCAAGTGCGCCTGGCCGACACAGATGCGGCCGAAGCCGCCCAGCAAACGTTCGACGATCAACACTTTGCCGTTGCCGTAGTCGCGCCGGTAAGCGATGGCATCCGCCTGGAGAGAGCGCAGCGCCTCCGCCGCGATAGCTCGCGCATTCGCTGATCGGTTCATTTCCATTTCAATCTCACCACAGCCGCCATGCGTTACTACACCACTGAAATTCTGAGCGCCAACATGCACCGGACGCCGGAAGGCTTCCTGATCTGCACCAACGTTCCGATTGCACGCACGGGCGTCATGTACTACGCGCCGGGCGAAGTTCCGATCGAGCCGCGTGACGGAATCATACGGGTTGATCGCGCCGAGGGCGACGTATTCAGCCCCGAGACGGTAGCCAGTTTCGAGGGCAAGGCGGTCACGCTCGATCACCCCATGATGGACGTCTCGCCCGAGAACTGGTCGCGTCTGGCGAAAGGGGTCACGCAGAACGTGAGACGCGGGCAGGGCATCGACAACGATCTATTGTTAGCCGATTTACTGATCACCGATAGCGCCGCCATCGAGCAGGTGCGCGGAGGTCTTCGCGAAGTTTCGTGCGGCTACGACGCCGACTACGAGCAAACAGAACCGGGGCGCGGGTTGCAGACCAACATCATCGGCAACCACGTCGCGCTGGTCGAGAAAGGCCGCTGCGGGACACGCTGCGCCATAGGAGACAGAGCAATGAAAAAAACCAAATGGATGGACCGCCTCCGCGCCGCCTTCAAGTCGCGCGACGAGGCCGAAATGGAAGCCGCTCTCGAAGAGGGCAAGTCGACCGCAGACGAGACGGAAGAGACCGAAGAAGAAAAGAAGAAGCGTGAGGAAGCCGAAGCCGCTAAAACCGGCGACGCCATGAGCAAGGTGCTGGACGCGCTGGCTTCGATCGAGTCGCGTCTGAGCGCCATCGAGTCGAAGGACAGCGAAGCGGAAGAGACCGAAGAAGAGAAGAAGAAGCGCGAGGAAGCCGAAGCCGCTAAGACCGGCGACGGAGAAGAAGCGGACACGGAGGAAGAGAAGAAGAAAGCCGCCGATCGCAAGGCTCGCGATTCCGCCGCTCTCGGAGCGGAGGCGCAGGACGTCTTCGCACGCGCTGAAATTCTATCGCCGGGCCTGTCTCTGCCATCGCACGATGCCGCTGCCGATCCCGCCAAGACCCGCGATTCGCTGTGCGCGCTGCGCCGGAAGGCGCTCGAAGCCGCCTTCGCACACCCGAAAACGCGCGACGCCGTAGCGCCTCTGCTGCGCGGGGTCGATCTCGCGAAGCTGACCTGCGATGCGCTGACGAGCACCTTCATCGGCGCCTCCGAAATTGTGCGGCGTGACAACAACAACGCACAAACCAAAGTGACGTTCGACGGCGGCAAAACCGCTTCGGGCATCGCTTCCACCATCAGTTCGATGAACCGGCGGAACTCCGAATTCTGGAACCGCAGTAACTAACACCCCTTAAGGAGAACCAATCCCATGAGCAATGCATTCCTCTACCGGATGCCCGCCGGTATCCCCGGCAATGTGAACCGCGCCAGCCAAGCGACCGTCGAAGCCGCGCTGCTGGACGCCACGAATTACCCCACCGTCTACGGTGTTCCCGTAGCCGTGGACGCGGCGAGCAAGAATATCCGCAAGATCGGCGCTGGCGATACGCCGGCCAACGTCTTCGGGTTCTACGTGCGCCCGTACGTCACTAACAACAATCAGGATGGCCTCGGCACTTCGACTCCGCCCGTTTCGGGCGTCTGTAACGTGCTGAAGCGCGGCTATATCAGCGCGCAGCTGAACGGCTCCGCCGCCGCCGCCAAGAACGGTGCGGTGTACGTTCGCGTCGCTGCCGCCGCTGCTGGCAAGCCCCTCGGAGGCGTCGAAGCCGCCGCCGATTCCACCAACACGTTCCTGCTCGCAGGCTCGTATTTCACGGGTCCCGCGGATGCCTCCGGCAACTGCGAGATCGCGTTCAATCTCTAAGGCCAGAGCCCGCAAGAGCACAAAGCCTGAATCCACACGCAAACGGAGAACACAAACTCACATGAAATCCAACATCCTCCGGGCTCGCACCACCGACGGGCTCACCACTTACGATCGGCGCACGATCGATTCGACGGGCGCTTTCCTGATCGGAGAACTCGAGCGTCTCGATCAGACTCTGAACGAACCGCTGGTCTCGATCACCTGGTCGCGCGACATTCAGCTGCGCGAAGACGTGACCATCGCCGACGAAACCAGCTCGTTCACCAACTCGACCTTTGCGGCCGCGGGCGGCATCAACCCGGCCGGGAAGAACTTCATCGGCAAGAACGCGAACGCCATCTCGGGCGTCGCGCTCGACATCGGCAAGACCGCGCAAGCCCTTTACCTGTGGGGCATGGAGCTGTCTTACACCATTCCTGAACTCGAAAGCGCCGCTCGCGTCGGCCGCCCGGTAGACCAGCAGAAATTCGAGGCCATCAAGCTCAAGCACCAGATGGACATCGACGAAATGGTCTACAAGGGCGACTCCACTCTCGGCGTCAGCGGCCTGCTCAACAACGCCGCCGTCTCGACCACCAACGTGGCGTCCACCTGGGCCGCGGCCGGCAACCCGGACACCATCCTGGCGCAGATCAACACTTTGTTGAATAGCGCATGGCAGTCCACCGGCTACGCGATCTGCCCGTCCGAGCTGCGCGTTCCGCCGCAGCAATTCAGCCTGCTGGTGTCCACCAAGGTTTCCTCCGCCGGCAACATGAGCCTGCTGCAGTTCCTCAAGGACAACTCGCTCTCGAACTCCATCAACGGCCGCCCGTTGAATATCCAGCCGCTGAAGTGGCTGACCGGCGCAGGCGCCGCGAACAGCGACCGCATGGTTGCCTACACCAACGACAAGAGCCGGGTCCGCTACCCGATGGTGCCGCTGCAGCGGACACCGCTTGAATACCGCTCGATCTATCAGCTCACCACGTACTTCGGACGCCTCGGCGTCGTCGAGTTCGTGTACCCCGAGACCGCCGCATACGCCGACGGGATCTAACGGCCCCTCCCGATGACGATTCACGTTTTCCAGGACTTCTTGCTCACCCTGACGGATGGCGCGCTACCGCGCGCTTTCCGCGCGGGCGTGCAGGAAGTCGAAGACGCGATCGCCGCGCACTGGTACGTGCGGGCGCATTCCGAAGTCCGTCCTCATCCTTCGGAGGCGTCCGCCGCTCCAGCGGCGCAAGCCGTTCCTCCTCTGGCTGTCAAGTCCCGCAGAAACAAATTGAAATGATTCCGCTGACCCTCTCTCAATTCCGAAGCGACTTTCCCGAGTTCTCCGACAGCGCCGCTTACAGCGACGCCCTCTTGACCACGTGGACAACGCTCGCGCCGGGCTTCGTCGATGAAGCCCGCTGGAACGAATTTTCGACCTACGGCGCGGAGCTGGTCGCCGCGCACTTTATCGTCCTGGCCAAACGCCGCCAGGCGGCCGCGCTCGCAGGCGCCATCCCGGGCGAGCCCAAAGGCCTCCAGACCGGCAAATCCGTCGGCGACGTCAGCGCCAGTTATGATCTTTCGCCCGTTCTGGCCGCCGATGCCGGGATGTGGAACCAGACCACCTACGGCCTCGAGTACCAGCGCCTCTTGCGAATGTTCGGCGCAGGCGGCCTGCAGCTCTAAAACGTCATTTCTGCAGTAATGACGGGATGACGGAATGAAGCAATGATGAAACCCACGATTCACACCGGCTCCGCCGGAGACGCCGGCAAGCTGAAGGAAGCGCTGAAAGCGCTGGCGAAAAAGCAGGTCTACGTCGGAGTGCCGGAAGACTCCAGCAACCGGAATACCGATGAGATGACCAACGCCGGGCTGGTCTATCTGCACACCAACGGATCCGCGCTCCAGGGCATTCCGGCGCGGCCGATCATCGAGCCCGCCATTCAGGAGCAGCAGAACAAGGCGCGCATCGTCAAAGCGCTCGGCGGGGCGGGGAAAGCGGTGCTGGCGCAGAATTCGGCGCTGGCAACGGAAGAGCTGCAGCGCGCAGGCATTCTCGGCGCCAATGCCGCCAAGCGCTGGTTTACCGATCCGCAGAACGGCTGGGCTCCCAATACGCCCGCAACGGCGGCCCGCAAGGGCAGCGAGCGCCCGCTGATCGACACCGCGCAGTTGCGCCGCTCGATCACCTACCTAGTGGCAGACGAGAAATGACGCCGATTCTGTTTCCGGGCCAGCGCACGCCGCTGTACTTTCTAATTGTTTTCCGCTATCTGAACGGGCCTCTGCGCTCGTACGCGCTCAGCCTCAACTAACGCATCATGCTCAACGTCTCCGAACTACTCCAAGATCCCGACTTCGCGCAGGCTTTCGCCATTCAGCGCTCGAGCGGCGCCTTCGTTTCGGGCGGCTTTGAGAGCATCACGACCACGGTGGCGGCCTGGGGCGTGATCCTGCCGGCGTCCGATCAAGACCTGGCGCAGGTGCCGCAGGGCGATCGAGTGACCGGCATGATCTCGATTCATACCTCACAGCAGCTCTTCCAGACGCACGGCGGATCGCAGCCGGGACTGAGCGACGTCATCGCCTGGAACGGCGACACGTACCGCATTTTGCAGCTCTTCCCTTACCAGGATTTCGGCTACACCAAAGCTCTCGCCGCCCGTATGAGCGGCCAGTAGCGGACATCGGCGCCTGGAAATTTACCGGCGCGAAATTTTTTACCCAAAAAATCCGCCCCTTGTGGCGCACCAAAGGAACTCTTACTTATGGCATCAGCACTTTACGACACCGGCCGCGATGCGTTCGCAAACGGCGGCATCAACTGGACCTCGGACACCATCAAGGTCGCGCTGGTCGGCTCCGGCTACACCGCGAATATGGCCACCGATCAGTTTTTTTCTTCGATCACGAGTGTGATCGGCACACCCATCGCGTTGACCTCGAAATCGACGGCGGCCGGCGTGGTCAATGCCGCCAACGTGACCAGCGGAGCGCTGGCGACCGGCTCGACCGTCACGCAGATCGTGATCTACAAAGACACGGGCACGGCTACAACCTCGCAGCTGATCGCCCGCGAAGACGTGACCTCGACTCCGACCAACGGCGGCACCATCACGATTCAGTGGGATACGGCAGCCAATAAGATTTTCAAACTGTAACGCCGCCATGCCGCCCATGCCGCGGTTCTCTTCTCTGTCGACTTAAATGGCCATTACGCTCGGAACGCCCGCCTACGCCTATCGCGCGTCGGGATCTGGCGCATCGATCAGCTACTCCATTCCGTCGTTCTCCGTTCCCACGGATGCGACCGGATTGCTGATCTATGTCCACATCCTGACCGCCATCGTGGGTACGCCGGTCGTCACGTTCACCAACGGGACCACCGTCACCGCCACGCTTGAAAAGACCGCGGCGGGCGGGATGAATCAGGGCCAGGTGTTCGTGTACTCGGTGGCCAATCCCGCGCCGGGCACGGGCGCCGTCACCTTCAGCCAGCCGGACGGCTTCACCGCCGGCTACATCGACGCCTCCTATATAGAGGCGATTGCGGTCTCGGGCGGCGACGCGACCGCCGTCGTTCACGCTGCGGACGCCAAGGGCTCGGGGAACACGTCCGCGCCTTCGGTCACGACGGCGGCAGCCGATTGCGTCCTGGTTGCGACGGCGGGCACGTACTACAACGGCAACACGCCCAGCTATTCGGGTCCCACATCGTCGGCGCTCTGGGTCGACAACGACAACACCAACTTCATCTTCACCGGCCGCTCCCTGGCGGCGCAGCCGGCCGGAACGTACACCGCTACCTGGACAGTCGGGTACAACGGCGTCGTCGCCTCTCTCGTCGCACTGAACCCCGGATCGGGAGGAGGAGGCGGTGGCGGTGGAACGCCGCAGACGCTAACGCTCGCGGGCATTGCGTCTACGGAGGCAGTGGGCGCGCCCACGAAAACCAGCGCCGTCACACGCGCACAGACGAATATTCCTTCCGCCGAGGCTTTCGGCGCGATCACGCGCAGCAGCTCGGTCACGCGAACACTGACCGGCATGGCGTCCACGGAAGCCTTCGGCGCTGCGGCGCTCGTACAAACCGGCGCGATAACACTGACGGGCATCGCTTCGGGCGAAGCCTTCGGAGCTCTGACGGCCGCACCCGGTACGGCCACGAGAACACCATCCGGAATTGCCTCTGGCGAAGCCTTCGGCGCAACGTCTATCACGGCTGCAGGCGGCGGGGGCGGGGCCGCCGGTTTCGCCTTCTACCGCGCGATCACGATCGACCATACGAAGGTCGCGGCGGACCAGACCGACTTTCCTGTTTTAGTTGCGGGCACTTTCCCGTACTTGGCTGCGGCCGCCAATGGCGGCAACCTGCAGAGCGCCTCGGGTTACGACTTTGCGTTCTATGCCGATGCGTCCGGCACAACGCTCCTCGATTTCGAGCGCGTCACGTGGAACGCCAACACCGGCTCCGTCGAAGCCTGGGTGCGCATTCCCAGTCTCGCGGCTTCCGCCGACACGACGATCTATCTGTTGTACGGCAACGCCGCGCAGTTCACCGATCTGCAAAACAAGACCGGCGTCTGGGACGCTGCGAGCGTAGCGGTCTTTCATTGCGCGGACACGCCTGCCGTTGGCGGCGCCATTCTGGACTCGTCGTCGAGCGCCAATCATCTGACCATCTCGGCCGGCGGATCCGGATCGGGCTCGTCGACGCTCGCCTCCGTTGCGGGCGCGTGGGACGGCAGCTCGGCGATTCGCTTCAGCCAGCAGAGCGAGTACTACTCCAACTACGCGCGGAGCACCGGCCCGTCCGGAATGGGCGTCAACCACGCGACGCTCTCGCTGTGGTACAAACCGCTCGTCACCCACGCGGGCTTCGACGGCAACGAAACTATTTTCGGCGCCAAGCCGACCGTTTACCCGAATCACACCAACCAGATTCTACGCACCAAGGCCGACACCGCGCAGTATCAGGCCGGCACAGAATCGACCGTCGCCGGCGAGACCGCCGCGCTGGCGCTGAACGAGTGGTCGTATCTCACCGCGACCTTCGATGGCTCCCGCATCGGGCGTGTCTATCTCAACGGATCACAAGCCGCCGCCAAGCTGATCCCGCAAAGCACCGTCGACGACGTCCTCTGGCTGGCGGCGGCAAGCGAAGGCGGCTACGACGAGCTGCGCGTGGCCAACGTCGCGCGTTCCGCCTCTTGGATCGCGACCGAATATCGCTCCATGAGCGATCCGGCCTTTCTGGCCATCGGCTCAGAATCGACGTCCGGCGCGAGCCTCGCCGTTAACAGTATTGCGAGCAGCGAAGCATTCGGCGCGCCAGCGCTGGCCGCCGGAACAGCAACGCTGCCGCACACCGGAATCGCCAGCGCGGAGGCGCTGGGTACGCCCTCCTTAACAGGCGGCTCGCGGCCGCTGGCGCTTTCCGGGATATCTTCGGGTGAAGCCTTCGGCCTCGCCACAGTGCAAACGGCCGGCGGAACGCTGGCGCTTACGGGCATTCCCTCCGCCCAGGCGTTCGGCTCCCCGGCTGTTTCGCCTGGTTCCGCTCCGGTCGCTACGCTCGGCATCGCCTCCGGCGAAGCGTTCGGCACACCGGCGAAGACCTCGGCGGTCACGCGAAACCAAACCGGCATCGCCAGCACGGAAGCGTTCGGCGCGCCCAGCATCGGCAATTTCACCGTTCTCGCCGTCGCGGGAATTCCGCCGGCGGAGACGTTCGGAACTCCTGCGCTCGCGGCTGGCAATACCGCCATTACACCTTCTGGAATTCCGCCGGCCGAAGCATTCGGCTTGCCGGTGTTTGGCTCTGGGGCGCTCGTGTTTGCGGTCACGGGCATCCCCTCGGCCGAATCCTTCGGCAGCGTTACACGAACGGCACAAACGCCGCTTCCGCAATCCGGCATTCCAAGCTCGGAGGCGTTCGGCAGCCTGCTCGTGCTCCGGAACGGCCGGCTGCTCGCCTCCGGTGTCCCCACGGCCGAAGCCTTCGGCACTTCCGGCATCGTGGGAGCCGCGGTCCTTAACGGGACCGCCATCGCGTCCGGCGAGGCCTTCGGTCTGTTCTCGACCGCCGCGCACGCCGATCTGGCGCTCACCGGCATTCCGTCCGCCGAAGCGTTCGGCGCGGCTGTTTTCGAGCGCCCGATTTTCGTTCAGCTGACCGGCATTCCGTCTGCCGAGGCCAGCAGCGGCGCACGTCTGGTTCCGGCCCGGCCGGTGCGCATCATTACGTTCCCGAATGGACAGGTGTTAACAAGCATGGCTCTTACTCCGCAGGCGATCAACGTCACCCTGCAGACTCTCACCGCTTGCATGCTGGGCGTCGACCCGGCCAGCGATCCACAGGCTTATTACAAGGTACGGCTCGAATGGCCTACCCAGGGCCAGCCCGGGTGGCGGGTCGATGAAGATATTTGCTTCGTCCGCGCCACTGAAGAAGATGGCGCCTATAACAAGATCCGGGATCGCCGCCTCTCCTACCAGGACGCGGCGACGCTTGGCAGCACCGATACGTACACGCGCATTTGGCGGGTCACCTGGGCGTTTTACGGCCCGACCGGCTTCGACAACGCGCGCCTGGTCAAGAGCGCGCTGATGTCGCTCGACTTCGCCACGGAAACGCTTGCCCAGATGAGCCTGTATCTGAATACCGAAATCGGCGCGACCACTCGCGCGCCTGAGAAATTCCAGGGCCAGTGGTGGGAACGGACAGATTTGTCCGTGCTGATGAACGAACTCGTAACCGAGAGCCTGACGGTCCACTCGATCGCTTCGGCTGAAGTGATCCTCAACAGCAACGATGGCGGCCAGCTGGCCGAAATCGCGATTTAACCCGCGCTCCCGGCTCTCCGGGCTGGGCGCCTCAATTTTTTCTTCAAAGGAACTTTAGAACCAGCAATGCCTAACACGCTACCGTTATCCGTCGTTTGCAATGTGGCGGTCTCGATCTCGCCCGTTGCCGCCGCTTCACCCAGCTTCAATCAGGGATTGATCGTGGGACCGAGCACCGTGATTCCTTCCGTCTCCGGCCTCTCGCCGCGCGTCCGCCAGTACGCCTCGCTCGAGCAGATGACGGCGGACGGCTTCACCAGCATCCACCCGGAATTTCTGGCCGCCGGCCTGTATTTCGGGCAGACCCCGGTCCCGCAGTACTTATGGGTCGGCCGCCAGGATCTGACGGCCATCAAAACCGTGGCCGTCAACGCCACCGCGGGCACCAATTACGCCGTGGGCGATGTTCTCACCGTGACGCAGAGCGGCGCTTCCCTCGGCCAGGTGAAGGTCGCCACCATCGGCACCGGCGGCGCCATCACCGGTCTGACGGTCGTGCAGGGCGGCAGCGGCTACTCGGTCGCCTCCGGCCTGGTGACGTCTGGCGGAACCGGCTCGGGAGCGCTGGTGAATATTACAGCTATCGGCGAGACGCCGCTGGCGGCGCTGCAGGCGTGCCGCTCGGCCTGCCCGAACTGGTGGGCCTGTCTGGCGACCGGCGCCACCGCTGCAGACCACGCCGAAATTGCCGCCTGGATCCAGGGCGTTACGCCTCCGAGCTGCTACTTCTTCACGACCGGCGATACGGCCGTTCTGAACGGGCTGGACACCAACATTCTCGCGACCTTGAAGTCCGCCAATTACAGCCGCACTTTCGGCCTGTACGCGACGACACAGGGCGGCACGTACCCGAACAACGCGTTTGCGGCGGCCGCCGCCATGGGCGTTGCGATGGGCCTGAACACCGGCCTGGCCAATTCCAACTTCACGATGAAATTCAAGGTGCTCGCCGGCGTCTCGAACGAGCAGCTAACGCAGACCCAGGTCAACTCCATTGAGGGCTCGCGCGGCAACCTGAACCTCAGCTACGCCAACGTGTACTCGTGGCTCGAGCAGGGCACGATGGCGAACGGGCAGTTCCTCGACGAAGTGCTCAACGTCGACATGCTGGCCGCCGACATTCAGTACAGCGTCGCGAACCTGCTCATCAGCCAGCCTTCCGTCCCGCACACCAACGCCGGCGAAGCGCAGCTGATTGCGGCTGTAAACGGCGCTTGCGATCGCGCCGCCTCGCGCGGCTTCATCGCGCCTGGAACCTGGACCGGCCAGACCGTACTCAACGTCTCGCAAGGGACGCCCATGCCGAACGGCTATCTCTGCCAGGCCGAAAGCTTCACCAAGCAGTCGAAAGGCGACCGCGCCGCGCGGAAAGCCATGCCGATCTACGTGACGCTGATCGAGGCGGGCTCGATGCACTCGATCACCATCGGAGTTTACGTCGAGCGATAAAGCGCAGCAAATCTGCAGAAATGACGGAATGAAGAAATGACAACTTACAGTTTCAAAGACCTTACCGGCGCGTTCGTCCACCCGCTCGTCGGCAGCTACATTCTGGGCGGCGGCAATATCGGCATGGGCCAGATCACCATCTCGATGACCACCGACCGGACCATGCAGGACGTCGCGTCCGACGGCTCGGTGATGGTTTCCTACATCGCCGGAGACAACGGCTCGGTGTCGATCGAAGTGCAGCAGACCAGCGATCTGCACAACTTCCTGCTGACCTGGTTCAACGCGTGCAAGACGGCGGCCGACCTCGGCGAAGTCTTCACCTGGGCGGCCGCCGCCATGACCATCCGCAATATCATCGACGGCTCGGTCCACACCATCACCGGCATCTCGCCCGGCAAGATCCCCGATAAGGTCTACGCCTCGCAAGGCGGAAAGATCACCTGGATGCTTCCGGCAGCGCGCGTCATCAGCGAGTAATCCATGCAGCAGCAAACCACCACGGTGACGATTAACGGCGCCGACTACCAGATCGGCCAATTCAAGGCCTGCGACGGATCCTGGATCCTAGCGCAGGTCTTGACCAAGATGCTGCCGGCGGTCATCGAAGGCGCCATGCAGAAGGCGGCGGGCGGGCAGCTCGCCGCCAACCGCACCATGATTTCAGAAGAAGAGTTCCGCAACATTCAGGGGCACGCGCTGGCCGTGTGCCGCCGGATGGAGAACGGTATTCCGATGCCGGTATTCGTCCTGCCGGGCACCTTCGCTGTGAAGGAGCTCGAATACGATCTCCTGACCGTCATGGCGTTGACCGTGCATGCGCTGAAGTTCAACCTTGTCCCTTTTTTGCACGGCGGCGGGTTAGCGCTGATTCTGAACATGCTGCCGCAGGTTCCGGAATCGAATTCGCCGCCTTCCCAAACTTAGATCCGTTTGTCTTCCGGCCCGTGCTGGCCGGCGTCTGGCAGCACCATCAGGTCTTCGACGGCACGTACAGCTTCGGGGACCTGCTCGACATTCACGAACTGCTCGACGTGAAGACCGAGAACGAACGCCGCGCGCTCGAGCATCAGGAACGCCTACAACGCCATCATGGACACTGAAGTTCTCAAGAGCTATCTCGTCAGCCTCGGCTTCGACGTCAACCAGCCCCAGCTGCGCAAGTTCGATGGCGCGTTAAGGGAAGCCTTCGGTCTGGTCGAAGCGAACTCGCTCGGGATGGCGAAGAGCCTGCTGAAAGTGCAGGCCAGCGTTGCGAGCGCTTTCAGCGCCGTCTCGACGGGCATCGTCGCGATGGCCGATCACGTTGCCGGAGCCGACCAGAAATACCGGCTGCTTGGGCTGCGGATGTTCATGACGCAGGAGGCCGCGCGGAAGCTGCAGGTGGGCCTGGATGCGGTAGGCGCTTCGCTCGACGAGATCGCCTGGGATCCCGAGCTACGCTCGCGGTTTCTGCAGCTGAGCGAGGATCAAGACCGGCTGGCACAGGGCCTCGGCGCGAACTTCGCCCGCGATATGCGCGGCATCCGCGATCTGCGCTTCGAGTTCACGCGGCTCAAAGTAGCGCTCGAGTATCTCTCGATGCGCTTCGTCTCGTCGATCTTCCGGGCCTTCGGCACCGATATTCAAGGCGCGCAGGATAAGCTGCGTGCTCTCACGACCTGGATCGAAGAGCGGCTGCCCGCTGCCGGCGACCAACTAGCCGCGCAGTTCGTGCCGGTACTCCAGACCACCTGGCAGGTCATCAGCGAGATCGGCGAAGCGCTGGGCGAGACGGCGCTGCTGTTCGCCAATTTCATCGGCTTGCTGACGGGCGACACTTCGATTCAAGGTACGACGCTCGACTTCCAGAAGCTCGGCGGAGCGATTCAGCACGTCGTTGGCTGGCTCGGCACCGTCATGCACTGGCTGGTCTCGGCGGAGAAGATGTTAGTGCATTTCGCCGATGCGGCGGTGCTGGCGCTCTCCGGCAAATTCGCGGACGCCCAAGCCGAGCTGCACAAAGGCTTTCAGGAACTCGGGCCCGGCGCCGGGGCGATCGCGGGCGCGGTCGTAGGCGGCGCAATCGGCTCGATTGTGCCGGGCGCGGGGACCGGCATCGGCGCCTCAATCGGAATGGGTCTCGGCGCGGCTCTGGGCGGAGTTAACAAAGAACTTCATCCGGGCGACGATCACGTCGCGCTCGACATTGCGGCGCCCGCGCTGCCCCAGCAGCAGATGCTGTTCCCTCCATCGACCCCAACTCCGCGCGACTGGCAACCGGTCGATGAGCCCGGGGCGTCCCACTCGCCGGCGGCCGCAGCGTTGTCTCCCGTCCAGCTCGACACCGGCCCCATCGCCGCCTTGGTTGCCCAGACCGCGCGGCAGCACGGCGTCGATCCGCGGCTGGCGCAAGCGGTCGCCAAACAAGAGAGCGGCCAGCGCCAATACGACAAGCATGGCGACGTCATCAGCAGCGGCAAAGCGCTCGGCGTGATGCAGCTGACCCCGGCTACGGCCCGGGATTTACAAGTCGATCCGCGCGACACGAAACAGAACGTCGAAGGCGGCGTGTCCTATCTCGAGCAATTGCTCAAGCGCTATCACCAGGACATACCGAAGGCGCTCGCCGCCTACAACATGGGACCGAACGGTCTCGATCGCGCCATCGCCCGCCACCGTTCGCTGCCCCTCGAAACCACCAACTACGTGCGCAGCATCATGGGAAAAATGGGAGCGGGCGGGCAGACGGTCACGATCGGCGATGTGCACATCAGCATCACGCAGCCGCACGCCTCGCCTGAACAGGTATACGCCGAAGCCAAGCGCGGCATGACCGACGCGCTACGCAAGCAAACCACGCGCAACGTCGCGCAGCTGGGCTGGGTGGGATAAATCATGAGCCGCCTCTTTTTCGCACTGACCGAATTGAACGTCGTCGTTGGCCCCATCCTTGCCGCCGTCGAAGCCGGCACGCTGACGCGGCCCGGTCCCTGGCGTCCGTCCGAGTGGGATCGGCGCACCGCGCTCACCGCCATCACCATTCCGGCTACGGGCGCGCCGGCGGCGGCCAGCGTCGTCCCCGGCCTGCCCGGAGCGTCCGCACCACAGGGAAGCCCGGCGCAGGTCTATATCTTCGATGCGATTCTCAAAACCGAGCACGGCCGCACGCTGCGCCGCACCGAGCACCCCATTCAGACCAGCGCCAGCACCCCGGTCGCCACGGTCACCGACCACGCCTACCGCATGCCGGCGCGGGTCACGCTCGAAATCGGCATGAGCGATGCGATGGCCAGCTATACGCCCGGCGCCTGGAGCGGCAGCGCCTCGAAAAGCGTTTCGGCTTATCAAGCCTTAGTCGAGCTGCAGCGATCGCGCACCTTGGTGACGCTGACGACGCGCCTCGACACTTACTCGAATATGCTGCTCGAAGCGATCGAGACGTCCGACTCCGCAAAGACCTTGCACGGGCTGCGCGCCTCGATTGTGTTCAGCGAAGTATTTCTTGCCAGTGTCACCGCCGTCCAATCGGGCAATATCGTTTACGGCCCCGTTGCCGGAGACGATCACAATGACCAGGCGCTCCCGGCGCGGCCGCAGACCACCGGAGCGACGCCGCTCGGAACGCTGCAAGCGGGCCCGCCTCCGGCCGCCATCGCTGCGCAGCACCGGCTGCCCGTGCCGCCCGCCAGTCTGCCCAAAGTGCCGGGCGCCGGACTCTGGTCCAGCCGCAACATCAAGCGCGTTCTCGGAGGCCTGCTTGGCTAGTCAAATCGTTCCCGTTAGCAGCGCGCCCGCGCAGTCGCTCGCCGTCAGCCTCGACATCGACGGGCGCACGGTCTCGCTGCAGCTGCGCCTGCGATTCAGTGAAATGGCGGGCTACTGGGTGCTGACGATCGCCGATCGCGCAGGCGCGCTGCTGGTCGATTCCGTGCCCCTGCTGACCGGCGACTACCCCGCCGCCAACCTACTCGGGCAGCACGCCTATCTGGGCATCGGGAGCGCCTACGTGATCAACGCCTCCGGCGTGGCCGGCGATTACCCGGACGCCGGCAATCTTGGCAGCGACTTCCTCCTGCTGTGGGACGATACACCGGCGCTATGAAGACGCCATCGTTCTTCGGGCGCGCATGGAAGGTCACGGTCACGCCGCAGGCGACCGGCGAAGAGTGGACCGTCTCGAACAGCAGCTGGGACACCGAAGCGCTCAAGGTGACGTTCGAGGTCGAACAGGTGGCGCTGCTCACCTACTGGTTCGCCGACATCAGCATTTATAATTTTCTGCCGGCCGCCGCTATGGTCATTCAGAAGGGCGACCTCGTCACGCTCGAGGCGGGCTATCAGTCGCCGGGCAGCGGACTGATCTTCAGCGGGCGCGTGTTCCAGCCCGTCTGGGAGCGCAGCAGCGAAACCGACTACCGCCTGACGCTGCACTGCCTGGTGGGCCTCTTCGAGGACGAAACCGGCTACGTCTCGACTTCCTTCGCCGCAGGCGCCACGCAGTCCGGCTCCGTGCGCCAGGTGGCCGCCGCCGCTTCTCCCGCCATTCCGATCGAATACCTCGATCCGGCGCTCGACAAACGCAAGCTCCCGCGCGGCGGCGCCTATAGCGGGCGGGCGCTGCGCTTCTTCGCCGATATCGCAGCCGATAACCAACTGCAGATCTGGCTGAGCTGGAAAGGTGTGACGATCCGCTCGCTGGCGCCAGCCGGCGAAACTCCCGACGTCGTCTACGCACCGCCGCTGAGTCCCGCGTCTCATCTGGAGACCGGCGGCGGGCTCACCAAATACACTCTGCTCGGAACGCCGCAGCAGACCGAACGCGGCGTCCACTTCCGGGCCCTGCTCGACTCCGACGTGCAGCTGGGGTCGCTGGTGCAGCTCGATAACGTGCTGCTGAGTAAACTGCGCCTGGTCCCGGGTAAGCTCCCTCCCTTAAGCGACGGCCTGTATGTCGTCGCCGGGATCCATCATGCCGGTGACACGCGCGGCAACGAGTGGTACACCGAGATCACCGGCGTCACCCGCGAATACGCTAAGCTCCAGGGAGCGGTGGCGCGCTAGGGCGCGTTGTTCCAGGGGAATGGCCTAAACATAGCCTCGAGGCCGGCAACCGGCCGTATCCGGCGTAGTGTGGCCCGGACGGGCATAAACCAACGCCGTCCCGGGGGACGTTCCCGGATCCCTCCTATGGATTCTTCTCTTCAAACCGGAACCAGCATCGCCGAGCGGCTGCAGAACCCGCTGGCGCAGTGGACCGAGGCGCTCGCTTCGTTTGCGCGCGGCCTGCGGGTCGCGCTGCCGGGCATCGTCCAGTCTTTCGACGCCGGGAAACAAACCGTCACCGTGCAGCCGGCTCTGCGCGAAGTGCCGAAGATCGCCGGCGTGCGCACGGTCAAAGATCTGCCTCTGCTGGTCGACGTCCCGGTGGTGCTTCCGCGCGCCGGCGGATTCGCTCTGACGCTGCCGATTCAAGCGGGCGACGAGTGTCTGGTGGTTTTCGCGGATATGTGTATCGACGCCTGGTATCAGTCGGGCGGCGTGCAGAACCAGGTCGAGCAGCGCCGCCACACGCTATCGGACGGTATCGCCATCATCGGCCTCTGGTCGCAGCCGCGCAAGCTCGCTAACTACGTGACCAACGCGGCCGAGCTGCGATCGGATGACGGCGCAACGAAGGTGCAGGTCGTAGCCAACGCAGTGACTGTCACCGCGCAGACCATCACCGTCAACGCTTCCGGCACGGCCACCGTCCAAGGCGCGACCGTCAACGTGACTGGCAACTCGCAGGTGAATATTTCGGGCGGCGGCAACACCACCATCGAAGGAAAGGACTGGCTCACCCACCGGCACACCGGCGTCGGCTCCGGACCGAGCCAAAGCGGCCCGGTCGCTTAGCGGAAGTCGTCCGGCAATTTAGAGACGCCGTTCAGCAGTCCCCATTTGCACTCCTGCACGCCAATCTCGTAGTTGGTGATCAGTTGCTCTACCCGGACCAGGGTTTGCTGGCGCTGGTTTTCGGCTTCCGCCGTTTCCGGCTCTTCGCGCAGGAGCTTGACATACAGCAATTTCAGATCGCGAGCGGAACGTCCGCCGCTAAATCCCATCATCAGACTGGTCGAATCCCCGAGCCGCTCGCGGCAGTAATCCTCCGAACGCGCATTGAACGACCGCTGGGCGGGGACCGGTTCCGGCCGCCGCTGGCTGCGTGCTGCGAGCGGTGGACGCCGTGCCGGCCGGCCGCGCTTTGCGGGTGCGGCGTGCAAGGTTGCGGGCAGGTCCGGGTGGTGCTTCTCGAAAATTGCCACGCCCATCACCAAAGCTAATCCCCCGATCAGGACGGTTCGCACAATCATGAAATGCTCTCCTCGACGCCATTGTGTGGAGTTGCGCAGGCAAAAGGGAAGGGAGTAGGGAGTACCCAGGGACCCAGACTTGGTCCCATTCCCTTCATTTCGTCATCCCGTCATTTCTGAAGAAATTATGACTACCGGCTACCAATTCAGCATTCGCTTCGCAGACGCCGAAACGCCCGCCCGGCTAAGCGGCCAATACGTTCTCGCAGAAAGTCCGATGCCGCCGGTCAGCTTGCAAGTCTTCCGTAACGGCGTGCTGCAGTGCGGGGGAGCCGACTACCAGCTGGTGGGTCCGTTGGTGCGCCCGCTGTCCGGCTGGGATCCGGACGACGTCATCGTGTGCTTCTACCGCTTCTGAAGCCGCGGGTTGCGGCTCGTGCGGGAAGTAGTGCGCATAGGCATTGATGGCCTGCCACGAGCTCGGAATGCTCCAGAACGCGTTCACGCGCCGTTCTTCCTCGGCGCGCCGGGCCTCGTGCTGCAGGTAAGCCGTAATCCTCCGGAAAGCCCGCTCTTCGCGCAGCCGCTTCTGTTTCGCCCGGGCGGGCTCCCGGAAGCGAGCGCTCATTTCCTGCTGCCGCTTCTCTAGATTTGCTTTCATGCCGTACAAGTACGAGTACGGCGCACCGGCGGAACTTCTTTGGCGGAGAACAGAAAGGCCGCGCGCGAACCAGTTCTTTATGGCCACCCTCACTTACCGGAAGCTCGACGCCAACGGCGAGCCGCTCCTGGGCAACGGGCAAGCGAATTTCGTGCGCGACCTCGACGCCGTGGCGCAGTCCATCGCGACCCGTCTCAAGCTCCTGCAGGGCGAGTGGTGGGAGAACCTGAACGCCGGCACGCCGCTCTTTCAATCCATGCTGGGCGTAGCGGGCGCGGGCACACATCCGGAAGCGATCACGCTGCTCCTGAAGCAGCGCATTCTCGGGACGCCCTTCGTTACCGGCATCCAAGCGATCGAGACCAGCTACGACGGCGCGAGCCGGGCGTTCCGGTTTTCCTGCCAAGTCGCCACCCAGTTTGGAACCGTCACGGTCTCTCTGGGACAACCGGGAACTCCCTCGCTTCCCTAACACGAAAATACTATGGCTTACGCTCCTCCTTCTCTGGGCCCTGCCGGGCTGACGCTCCCCAGCTATAGCGCCGTCCTCGATGACCTGCTGGCGCAGTACCGCAATATCTACGGCCAGAATGTCTATCTGGGTGTCGACGCATCCGATTACCAGTGGATTTCCGTCGTCGCCGCCAAAATTGCGGACACCATGCAAGCGCTGCAGCTGGCGTATAACGCCCGCTCTCCGCTGACGGCTATCGGCGCGGATCTCGACAGCCTGGTAAAACTGAACGGCATCGCGCGGAAGACGGCGTCGTACTCCTCCGTGAGCCTGACTGTTTCCGGAACGCCCGGCGCCGTCATCGCCGGCGGCGTCGCGAAAGACGTCAACGGCCTGCTCTGGAACCTGCCCAGCCCGGTCATGATCGGGGCAGGCGGCACCGTAACGGTCTCGGCCTGGGCAGCACAGCCCGGCAACGTGAACGCCGCCGCCGGGCAGATCTCGCTCATCGCCACGCCCACCGCGGGATGGATCGCAGTTAGCAATCCGGCGCCCGCCATCGCCGGGCAGCCCGTTGAGAACGACTCGCAGCTGCGCGCGCGCCAGTCGCTCTCGGTCGCGCTCCCCTCGAAGACCATGCTCGCGGGAACCATCGGCGCGATTGCGGCTACACCGAACGTGACCCGCTACAACGTGATCGAGAACCCGACCGGCGCGGCCGACAGCTACGGCACGCCCGCGCACTCGATTACCTGCGTCGTCGAGGGCGGCGCCGACGCGGCAGTCGCGGCAGCGATCTACAACAACCGCGGCATCGGATGCTACACCAACGGCTCCACGACGGTGACGGTCGCAAACCCGACGACCGGCTCGACCATGCCGATCTCGTTCTCGCGGCCGGCGTACGTGCCGGTTTACATCACGCTGGACGTCCACGGACTCTCCGGCTTCACCAGCGCCGTGCTGACCGGCATCCAGAACGCCATCGTGAACTATCTGAATTCGCTGCAGATCGGCGAGCTGGTCGTGATGAGTGAAATCTACGGCGCGGCACTGACGGCGCGGCTGGATCCCGACAGTCCTTTGTTCTCGCTCCGCAACCTGAAGCTCGGCACCGGCCCTAACCCGGCCGGCACGGCCGATCTGGCCATGAACTACAACCAGGTCGCGCAGGGCAGCGCCGCAAACGTCGTTCTCGCTTCGGTGTAAATCCGCATGACTCCATCTCTTCTTCCGATTGAGCGCCAGCCGCTCTCGTACTATCAGCGGCTGATCACCAGCGAGTATCAGCTGGCGCCCAAGTTTCTTGCCTGGTTAACAGCCGCGCTGACGCCGCTCGACGATGTGACGAATTGCTACGCCACGCTGCGGGCAGGCTTCGACCTCGATACCGCGGCCGGCGCGCAGCTCGACGTGCTCGGCGCAGAGATCGGAGCCGCGCGGCGGCTCCCGTATCAGCCTGAAGACGGACTCAATCCCGTGCTCGACGATGCTACCTATCGCATTTTTCTGCGAGCGCGCGTCGCGCAGAATCACTGGGACGGTACGATTACGTCCCTGCAGGCAATCTGGACGAGCCTGTTTCCGGGCGGCTCGATCGTTGTGACCGACTCGCAGAACATGACCGCAACCGTCCTGCTGTCGGGGGTCTTCACTCCCATCATCAAGAGCCTCATCGTCAACGGGTACATCGTGCCCCGGCCCGAAGGCGTGCTCTACACCTACACCTTTGCGACTCTTCCCGCCCTCGGCTTCGACAAGAACGACGCTTACATCGCGGGATTCGACACCGGTAAGTTCGTCTGAGTTTTTTCATTCCGTCATTACGTCAACCAAAGGAATTGATCCTCTATGCCAGGCAGCTCTAACTTCCTCCCATTCAATCCCGCCGCCAACAACCAGGAGAGCGACGCCGCGTACTTGGCCGACAGCCTGCGTTCGGACGGAGCGGCGAACTCCGCGCTCTTGCCGGCGGTCACCTTCAATAAGCTGATGTACCAGCAGTCGACGTTTGTCGCGGCGCTGGGCCAGGCGCTGGCCAACAAGGGCTACACGCTGAGCGACGCCAATCTCGGAACCCTGACGGCGACGCTGCAGAATCTGATGTCGGCCGCCGACATGGGTCCGTACGCGCTCCTGAACGGTCCGGTCTTCACCAACCCGTCGACCGGCTCGACGCCCGGCCAAGATCAAGCCAACAGCGCCATTCCGAACACCTACTGGGTGGACCAATTTTTTGCGAAGCTCGCTTACGTCAACGCCACGTTCCTGAGCATTGCGAACGCGGCCGCAACGTACGCCACGAACGCGTACGTCAACGGCACCTTCGCGCCGAACGCCTCGCCCGCGCTCACCGGAAATCCAACCGCGCCCACGCAGGCCGGGGGAGATAATTCGACGCGCCTCGCCAGCACCGCGTTCGTCAAAAACCAGAACTACCAGCCCGCTCTCGGCTTCAAGCCCGTACAGCAGGACGGCGGCACCGGCATGCTCGGGAACAAACTCTACCTAGGATGGGACGGCGGCGGCCTGCGCTTGCAGGTGGACAACAACGACACCATCGGCCGGATTGCCCTGCAAAATGCCTTTCCCTCTTCGATTGGTTCGAGCTACGGCTATTCGCGCATGACCAACGGGCAACTCTTGCAGTGGGGTACGACCGGCACCGCCTCGAACTATTCGGCGGGCACTCTGCTCTCGACCAACTACCCGGTTTCCTTTGCCTCGAATCCGTGCATCGTGACCCAATTGAGCAATGCCGGGATTGCGGCCGATAGCGCCGTCATCAACGTGACCGGGACCAATACCGGCTTCTTCAATTGGGCGTGCACACAGAACAGCTCGCACGCCATTTTCTGGATCGCCATCGGGAGCTAATTCTATGCCCTATTTCTACTCTCGCTCGAAGCGCAGCTTCTTTCACCCGGATACGAACCCGGAAATTCCGCCGGACGCTGTTGCGGTTACCGACGATCAGCATCGGGAACTCATGGAAGGCCAGGCGGCCGGCCTGCAAATCGAGCCGGACGAGGCAGGGAAGCCGCGCCTGGTTCCGTTCGAGCCCACGGCCGAGGAACTGAAAACCGCTCTCCTGAGCGCGGCCCGCGCGGCGCTCAACGCCTCCGACGTCGTAGTGCTGCGGGCGTTCGAAGCGGGAACGGCGGTTCCGGAAGCGTGGGTTGCCTACCGCGCGCAATTGCGCGACGTTTTGCGCGGCGCGCTTGACACCCTGCCCGCTGCGCCCGCCGTCTAGCGGCCGCGTTGTCAAACAGAACATCCTGATCTGACGCTGCCCGGCCGCAGGGCACTACTCTTCCGAGAAACCAGTAGGCCGATGCCCACCCGCAGCAAAGCACCCGTCGCGAAACAAATTGTCAGCAACCGCACCATCGTCAAAGAGAGCCGGTTCAACTTAATGCACGCGCTGGGCGTGGCGATCGTCGGCCTCTTGGTTTCCGCTATCGGGACGGGAGTCTTCGGCACGATCACGATCTACGTCAACCAGGCGCGGCTTACCGACCAGGTGCAGCGCACATCCGCTGATCTCGCCGAGCACTTGAAGCACTCCGTCGACAAAGACGAGTATGTGCGGCGCGATTCGGAGATCCAGCATCTCATCGAAAAGATGGCGACGAAGGACGAGCTACGGGATGTCCGGCGTTCCGTGGACGGGCAAACGCAACTACTGCGCGACGTGCAGACCATGCTGACGTCGCGTACCGCCGGCCGCCGCTAAACCAAGCCGGGAAGGGCAAAGGCCGGGGCGGGGAGAAGCGCCGCTTTGGAAACGCTCACCCCGCCCGTTCCGGTCTCTCTAACCAGCCTTCATTTTGCCTCAGCGGCTAGTCCGGACTAAAGTTGTCATAAGATTCGTTATCGGACAGGAATGTCTGGAACGCCCCATTTTCAGGCTCTCTTGAGAGTTGACATAACGCTCTCACGGAAGAACTGGCGGCAGGCGGCTGCGCTGAGAGGCGGACTTTCCTTCCGGCGCGCCGCTAGGCCCGCCGGCAGCCAGCCAACCGTTCGACCATTGTTTCCTCAGCCAGCCCTTAACCAAGCGAAGCGCGGCCGCGGAGTCTTGATTACTGCCGAGTTGGGACAACAAAATCCGGGCATCGTGCGTTTCGGTTCTCTCTAGTTCGGCCTGCACCGCCGGGTCTTCGATGTTGAGCATCGTCCGATTCTACGCGGCGTATTTCCCGGCGCGTTTGCAGCAGTCGAACGAACGCTGCCGCGCGCTCGCCAGCGTGCGCAAGCCGCAGTAGCAGCGCGGCGAAGGGGAGCGCGGACGGCCGCCATTGCGTCCTCCGCTCTTCGTCTTCCTTAGAGCTTGCAGGGCGTGCCCAATTGTTGCTTTGCTGCTCATAGCGAGGCAACGTCGTACAACGCCAGCGAAACGACATACTCTTCCGTGACGCCGCATTCCTCCGGGCTGCGCCAGTCGGCTGGCCCGAATACCCGCTCCGCTTCGCGCCGGGCGTTCGCCGCGTCCTTGCAAGCGCGGGATTGCGCGACGCCCGGCTGCGCGTAGCCGGCCCGGACCTGAAAGCGGAAGGACCGGGGCTGCCGGTCCTTTGAAATTGCGACGACGAAGGTCATAGCGGCTATTGGGGCTGGTAAGCAGCAACGGCCTTTTCCAGCTCTGCATACTCAGTCTCTTTGTGCGAATGCGGGAGCCCGGAGAACTTGCAGCCGCAAAGGATCGAAGAGGAGTCGTCGTCGTGCGATTCCCAACGAGCTTTGGAACGAATGACCAGCCAAGCGGTCTCCGACTGGTGTATCAGTGCTCCGTACTCGTGGCGAGACGACCAGCTCAGCATCTTACCGACGGGCAAGAGAGACGGTTGTTCCTGCCAGGCGGCAATCTCGTGCAGTCGCTGTTCCTGCTGCTCCCTGACTTCCGACGCTTTGGCGCGCAAGGCGGTTAGACATTCCTCGGAGGCGTCGAACGCGTCGTAATCGACACCTGCTGTGCCGGCCGATCTCCCTCCGTGTGCGAGAAGAGTGATGTTAATCGACGGGACGGACTCTGCCAGCAAGTTCCGCAAAGCTTTGACCGTTTCGCGCTGCCGTTTCTGCTGTGCCGGATTGTCGCTGCGATAGACCTGCGCCAGCGTTTCTTCCGCGAACCCGCTGGTATTAATCAGTCCGCCGTCCGCCCCTGCTTCGAGGGCAAAAACCGTAACCGATTTTTCTGTGCTGATGATGGCTTTCATTGATGAGCTCTTTCCGCGCGGTACCGCCGCGCCGGTGAAATGAGAGACCGGTTATTGCTGACCAGTCTCTATACTTGATGATATAATCCAACGTTGGATTCTGTCAATACAAAAGGCGGCGAAATTGCGTTTTCGTTGAAATTCGGCTTTACAGCGGATCGATTTCGCCTTCGACCGCCAGCTCCAGCCAGCGATCGATGTCTGCCTTGGTGGCGAGCGTATCCACGCTGTCGCGCAGTGCGCGGATGTCCGGTCCGGCCACCTGGCCCTGCTCCCAAACCTCCGCGTTGATCCACTGCCGCAAGTAATTGCGGATCGCCCGCAGCTGCGCGGCTGTCAGATCGTCATCGCGAAGAAACGCTTCCACGGCCAGGCGCAACCCGCCTGTCCGGTCGTCCATCCAATATGCCGGCAGACCGCCGGCGCATGCATTCTCGGTCCAGTAGCCTGGTAGCCCCATTGCGTCATCCCGTCAGAGCAACGGCGCACACTTGCTGGCGCCGCTGCCGTTCCCTTTCCACGAGCCGCGCCTGGCGCAGCTGTTCGTCGGTGAGCTTGCTTCGCGGCTGCAACGAGGCCTGCGTGACGCCGGACACAATGGCAAAATCCCGGTCGTCGAGGGCGGCCAGCCATTCTTTGGTCCAGGCCGTTTTCAGGAGCGCGGCATGGCGCCGCTTCTCGCGTTTCGTCATATCGTCATCGCCGACGCTTTGAGGCGATGAATGGGAAGATTGCGGCGGCGCTCGTATTCAGCGATCGTCCGCGCTGCGCAATTCTCTTCCCGCTCCGTCATCGGCGCCTGCGCTTCGATCTGCTGCTGGGCGAGCTGCGCGAACATGGCCAGATCGTCGTAGGGCAGCGCGCGTAGCCAGGCCTTCGACCACGCCCGGGCGGCGGGCCGCTGGCCGACGGCTTTTACCTTCGTATCATCCTCCTCCTCCTTCGATCTCGAACTGCTCGAGGCTCTTGCGCTGAATGACCCAGCTGCCGCGCGGCCCATGCTTGGCCGCCCGCACCAGCCGGCGGTCGATCAGTCCGAGCAGGAAGCCCTCGCCGAAGCCGCTGTAGGCGGCCGCCTCGGGGACCGTCAGCCATAACTTCTGCGCGATGGGCACAAGAACTGGTGCGCGCTGCTGCCGATCCTCCCATTTCGTCATCACAGCATCCAGCGCGGAAGGCGTCAATACCGGCGGTGTCAATTTTTTGACGGTCGCAAGCGAACGGGTGTTCCCCGCTCCATTGCGCTCGGCTTGTTTGCCGATGTCCTCCGCGCGATACAGGCGCTCGGGTTTCCGGCCCGGCCGCGGTTCGAGCCGTGATGCAATCGCGCGGCTGCCCACTAAGCGCTCAAGCGTCGATTGCGATTTCCCCAGCTGTTCGAGGGCCTCACCGAGGGTTAGCCAGCCGCCCGTGAGCAGCATCGGAGTGGCGGAATTTTTTGAAGGTTTCATTTCCTCATTCCGTCATCCCACCATTTCTGCAGAAATCCAAGCTCCACCGGTACTACCCGGTAGTTCGAACGGTTCGGCCACCGGCATACTGGACTCGGAAGCATCGTGCCCGCCGCCGCCGTCATCGTCGCCCTCTCTGTTCTCAGCTTCTTCGCCGCCAGCCTGCGCGTTGTTGTGGCCGTCAGCGGGCGGGTTAGCGTCTTCTTCGCCGTCGCTCTCGTCTTCCAGGTCTTCACGATCGGGTTGGCTCTCGGGCTGCTGCTTGCTGCTGTGTAGGCTTCACTCACAGCCTATCGGGGATCGAACGGCTCGCTGCAAACGGGGAAGAGCGGGGTTTGCGCAAGCTGCTTCGGCGCGTCGAGCGCTGCCGCCGCCCTGACGCGATAGCGGCCGGCTGCCGGAGTCGTCAGATCGAACACCGTCTCGCGCGCGGGCCGGGGTCCGTGCCAGGCGGGTCCGTGATACCACTCCCAGGCGTTGCGCACCGCCTCGTAGGTCGAGTGCCCCATTGTCGTGAAGCTCCACCGGGTTCCGCCGGCGCTGCGAAAGCTAACCGTGCAGATGGTTTGCGGTTTTTGACTCACGACACCTGTCCACAGCGGGAACACCACCAGTGTCCGTCTGAGGTGCGCTGCGCGACGGAGCCGAAGCAATTCCCGCACAGCTGGCCGCAGTTGGCAGCCGCCTGCAGGTCGGTGAGCGCCTGCACGGTTTCCTGCAGCTTCTTCGCCCAGCGCTGGAACTCTTCGAGCGACCATTCCTTCTCTGGAATCCGGTAGTGAATCCACCGAATCAGATCATCGACGTCGATATCCTCCGCAATGGCGATCGCGATCAGGCTTTCCGCCCGCGTCCGGAGCAGTGGATCGTCGCCCAGCTCCTCGCGCAGGGCGCGCTCGACTTGCTCCAGTGCCGCCTCACGGACATCCGGCAGGATCATCGGCGGCCTCGGTTCCGGTAATCGTCGACCAGTACCTGCATGCGCGCACCGGCGCGCTCATAGACGTCTTCGAAAGAGACCAGGCCGGTCTCGACCAGCAGATCGATCAAAACGGAACTCATCGCAAACTGCACCGCGTTGACGTAACGCCACTCTGGATCACCTTGCTCCCGGCACAGCCGCTCCAACTCCGCGCTCAGTTCCTGCCACTTGGTGATTGCATTCATCGCATTCCTCCAGCAGCAAGTCTGCGTTGCTGCGTCTGCGCCTGCTGCTGCAATTCAGCGAGCTGGACGCGAGCTTGAGGAGCGCTGATGTTAGCCGGGAAGGCGTCCAGCCATCGCTGCAGGTCCAGAATCCGTGTGGAAAGCGGTATCGCTTGCTCGATCGGCTGGACGTCTGTCTGCTGGCCGTTCATTGTGCCGCGCTCCTGGCTCCAGTCCAGATCGAACATACGGCACTCCTGCTGGTTTCTCCAAGCCATCAGACCGCCTTCTGTGACGGCCCAAATGAATACCGCCCCGAAGCTTTCGACTGGGTAATGCTTTGCCCGTTTGGCGTTCTGCAGATGCCGTAGATACCGCGTGAGCGAGATCACCGGCAGATCGAGCTGCTCGATGTGCTGCGTTAGCTGGGCGATCTTCGGATCAGTCGGCGCAGGGCGGAATGCAAATACCTTGTGTACCGCATCGGCGACAAGACGGCAAGTCGCATTACACTCACTCACTTTCTCACGCTTCGTTTTTTCCACAGTGGGTGAGTGAGTGAGTGATTCCTTATATGCGACGGCCGTTAGGGGTTCGGATTCTGAACCCCTAAGCGGATTTTGTTCGCTTACCCGTTCGGAATCTGAACCCCTGCCTACGAGTACTGGTTCGGAATCTGAACCCCTGCCTAGAGGTACTGGAAACTGTCCCAAGGGTTCGGAATCTGAACCCCTGCCTAGAGGTACTGGGTCGGCTCGTAAAACCGAAACCTTCTCCGGCAGAAGCGCCGACAAGCAGGGCACGCGGTAGACCGTGGCGCGGACGCCATGCGGCCGGCCGAGCGGAATCACCACCTGTTTTTCCTCAATTCCTTTCAGGGCTTCGTAAACGGTGGTCCGGCCTAAGCCGGTAACCGCCTGCAGGGCGTCCCACGAGGCTCTCGTTTCATCCGATCCCAGAGACCAGGCGGTGCTTGCGATGACGGCAAACACCTTGAACTCGGCCGGGGTTAGTACTTGCACGTACTGCGCGACGGCGCACAAAGCGTCGGGCATGAAATGGCTCCTTTACCGAGCCGGAGAAATGTTGGACAATTAGAAAGTCGCGGCGCAAGCACAAAGCGTCGCGGCCTCTCCGGCGTTGATTGGCGTCCCTAGACCGTTGTGTCTTGGCCGACCGTTGACGGTCTAGGTGACATGTTTGCCGCCGGAACGAGATCCAAGCGGCGGAAGTGTTCTATGGCCCGCTATGAGCTAGCTAGGCATGATAGTTAGCATGTAAGAGTAATGGCCATAGATCCTTCCGCCTACATCGCGCCAACCGCACGCGTAAGCGCAGAAGCGACGATTGGCGCCGGCTGCTATGTCGGTGAGTTCTGCATCATCGAAGCCGACGTGGCAATGGGTAGAGGATGCGTGCTGCAGCCGTATGCGTATGTCAAGCGCTGGACCACGTTAGGTGATGAAAACGAGCTTTCAGCAGGAGTAGTACTGGGAACAGATCCGCTGGACAAAGCGTTTCAAGGACAGCGCAGCTATGTCACTATCGGTAACGGCAATAAAATCAGAGAGCACTTTACAATTTCGCGCGGAACGAAGCCTGAGTCGATGACGCGAATTGGAAATAAAACTTTCATCATGACTTCGGGCCACATTGCGCACGATTGCGTGGTGGGCGACAACGCTGTGGTTGCGAGTTGTGCCCTGGTGGCCGGCTATGCGGAGATCGAGAGCGATGTTTTCATTTCGGGCGGAGTAGTTATCCATCAGCATTCCAAGGTCGGCCGTCTGGCGATGGTGGGCGGAAATACTCGCGTGAATAGCGATCTGCCGCCATTTTTTCTTTACACCGAATTTCATGTTGCGGCCCGGGGACTTAATCTGGTGGGCCTGAAGCGAGCGGGCTTTTCGGGGCAGGAAGTGCGCGATTTGAAGATGGCGTACCGGCTGCTATACCGTTCGGGATTGCCTCTGGAAAGAGCTCTGGAACGGATCGAGGCCGAGGTGGATTCACCGCATGCAAGGTATCTGGCGGCCTTCGTGCGCAACAGCAAGCGCGGCATCTGCCGGGAGAGCAGAAGAGCGGAAACATTGGAAGTTTAGTTGATGCCGGCGCGCGCGACTTCGACGTGACTGAGTGTATTCGCGTACTGCGAAATGCCTTTGAAAAGAGCCTCCGCGATCTTCTGACGCTGCTCGGGACGGCGCAGGAGCTTTTCGTCATGGGGATTCGAGACGAAGCCAATTTCGGCGAGAACCGAGGGCATATCGGCTCCGATGAGAACGACGAATGGGGCCTGGCGCACTCCGCGATCGCGTGACTTGCTGTTCATTTTCACCGAGGACGCCCAGAGAGAGTGCTGAATCTTCTGCGCGAACTCCCTCGACTCGGATAACTTCGCTTTGAGAACGGCCTTGTGTAGCAGGTCGTTGAGATCGGAAATGGAGCTGGTGGAAGTGGCGTTTTCGCGAGTGGCAAGGCCGAGGCTGGCGCGATCGGACGTGAAGTTAAAAAAGTAAGTTTCTACCCCGGTGGCGGATGACTCGCGCGAGGAGTTAGCGTGAACGGAAATAAAGAGATCGGCCTTCTCCGAGTTAGCGATCCTGGTGCGTTGTTCGAGCGGAAGGAAGGTGTCGTCTGAGCGGGTGTAAATGACCTTTGCGCCGAGTTGCGACGCTACAAGCTTGCCTAAGCGCAGGGAGACATCCAGCACCAGATCTTTCTCCGTGAGGCCGTGCGGTCCAATAGTGCCGGTGTCATGGCCGCCATGCCCCGCATCGATAACGACCTTGCCAAGTTTCAGGCCGAAGACACGCACCAGCGATTGATCTCCGGCAGAGCCGGGTTGAGCGGGCGAGGCGATGGCGGACGGCTTCTCTTTGGCCTTGGCGGAAGCGTTTGCCGCAGGAGGAACGTCCAGAGGCCGTGGGGTCACGGAAGGCTTGGAAGGACTTTCGGGATTGCGGACAGCCGGCGGGGCGCGCGCCGGAATGGTGGCAGGCGTGGGAATGCCCTTCACAACCGCCTCTCGCGTGGCTTGTGGGTCATCTGGCGCCTTGGCCAGATCTATGGCTTGCGATGCCGTGGAACTGCGCGCGACTGAGAGGCCTGGCGCACCGTCCGTCTTAGGCCGCAACTCGATCATGAGCCGATCCGGGTTTACCAATCGCGAGGACACCACCTCGACAGGAGCCTCTAAGTCGAGAACGATGCGCGTTTTTCCGGGACTTACTTCAGCGACACGAATCCGCTTCAAGAGACGATCGTCGACTGGGATGGATTGAACTCCCGCGTGATGGGAACTCGGCGGCTTCAGACCGTTAAGGTCGAAGTAGATGCGGGCAGGTTTGGAAATCTGATCGGTGGCCAGCTCGTATTGTCCCGAGGTTTGTACGGCTATGCGGGTGACATCGCCAAAAGACCAGAAGCGTACAGCCTCGACTCGAGCCGAGGTGGCTGCTTGTTTTCCGCCCGCACAGGCAAGCGCGACGAAGAGCGAGAACACGGCGCGTTGGGAGAGGCGGCGGAGCATATTTTGAGTAAGCTGCCTGCCGTTCAGAGACATAACAAAAGAAAGCGAGTTTGTTTTACCGCATTATACCCGGAATGAGCATAAGCGGGTGTTACATTTGGACATGCGCAGCGCCGGATTCGTGCTTGTAGGCGGACATAGTTCGCGCATGGGACAGGATAAAGCGCTGCTTTTCTGGCAGGCGCAGCCCTTGGTGGCGCAGATCGCGCAAAGCGTACTCGAGGCCGCTGGCAGCGTGACGCTGGTAGGCGCTCCAGACCGTTATGAAGGATTGAATTTTCCGAGACTGTCCGATGTTTACGCAGAACAGGGTCCGTTAGGCGGCGTTGAAGCGGCATTGGGAAGCACGCGAGCGAGAGAATTGAATCTGGTTGTGGCATGTGATCTGCCTGATCTGGCCGGGCTGGGAACCCCACTCTTACAGAGCTTGTTGGCGGAAGCGGAACGTTCAAACCGGTTGTGTATAGCTGCTGAAGATCCGGACGGCCGGGTTCACCCATTATGTGCGGTTTACAGGGTAGATAGTCTCTCGATTATTCGCGAGTGCCTGCGGATGCGGATGCTGCGGTTAAGCGCCTTAGTAACGCGATTGGGCGGCGGAACAGTGAAGGTGACCAGTGCGCTTGCCAACGTAAATACACCCGAAGAGTGGATGGCGTGGCAGACGAGGTGACTGAGAAGCAGTCCGAATCGCGGAAGTATATCGAGTTCTGCCATGTGAGCAAAACGTTTTCCCGGCCGGTCTTAAAGGACGTAAGTTTTGTTGTGAACGCGGGCCAGACACTGGCGGTAATTGGCCGCAGCGGCGTCGGAAAATCAGTGATGCTGGGCCACATTATGGGCTTTCTGAAGCCCGACGCCGGCCGCATAGTCGTGGCTGGCAAGGACATCACCGGCATGACAGAAGACCAACTGAGCGAGGTCCGCCGGAAAGTGACGATGGTGTTTCAGTCGGGAGCGTTGTTCGATTCAATGACCGTGGGTGAGAATATTCTCTTTTCGCTGGAATTGCGCGACGATTATAACGAAGAAAACAAGGAGGAGATCGTCGACGGCCTGCTGAAAATGGTGGACCTGCTCAATTTCAAGGATTCTCTGCCGAACGACCTTTCGACCGGTTATAAGCGAGCTGTTGCCATCGCCCGGGCATTGGCGGCGCAACCGGAATGCATTCTCTACGACGAGCCGACTACGATGGTAGATCCCATCATGTCGGATGACCTGGGGAACTTGATGCTGCGCTTGAAAGATAAGCTGCAACTGACATCTGTGGTCGTGACCCACGATCTGGATCTGATGCGGAAAGTAGCAGATTCCGTGCTGTTCCTTTATCAGGGGGAGGCGATCTATTTCGGACCGGTGAAAGATCTTGACCAGTGCGACCACCCACACGTGAAGCAATTTTTAGCAATGGATCGAGTGGAGATGTCAGGCAAGATGCAGGAAGCGTAGGGCTGCTACCTCGCGGAGCGAGAGAATTTCTGCTGCAGCCAGAGCCACTGGCGTGCAATCCAGTTTTGTTGTTTGGCTTTGTCTTCGCTGGTAGATCCGTCAAGCTGGGTTCCGCTATCCGGCCGGTAAGCCTCGGTATTGACAAGATGAACGCGTGTGCCGTCGAAGAGGTAGGTGCGTTGCCTAAGCGTCCCGTCATCATCTTTAATGACGATACGAAAAATGCGGCCAAACACACTAGGGTCGACAGGATCGACGGTAACGGGGAAATAGCCTTCCACGTTGCGCTGCCGATACGATGTTTCATAGCGGTGACGGCGGCGGTTCCACAGAAAGACACGCCACGAATCGAAATCGTAAGGCTTCTGGCTGTTGGACGTGGTCCAAAGCCAGTTGTGGTGCGGGCCTTTCTCGCTATCGTCAACTGTGCCCAAATCGAAATAGGAGGTGATGTGCTTGCCCTCCGCGTACTGCGCCACTTCGTCAGGAATAGACATGACGAGATTCCGGGACAGCACCCAACCGGTTTGACCTGCCTTGACGCGCACCAGCGACCAATCTTCCAGCTTTACCGGCTTGCGGGCCTCTTCGGCTTTGCGAGCGGCGGCCTCGGCATCTTGACGCGCCTTCATAGCGGCCGTGCTGTCGCTTCTACTGGCGCGTTCGGCGGAAAGCTGCTGCCAGTTGGCGGGCGGCTTAGGAGGGGGAGGAGGCGGCGGAAGGCGCAGCGAGCGGGTTTGCCGTTCTCTTCTGCGGCGTAGAGGCTGGGGGCGTTCCTTTATGAGAGAGGGAGCACGCGGAGGGGTGCTGTAGCGGTCTGTGATGACGTGGCGCAAAACCGCAACTGATTCACCTTCCACGATGCGGGCCAGGGCGGGGGACTGGCGGTTGGCTTCGATATGAATATTCAGCGGCTCAAAGACGGTGGCAGCCCCTTCAGAAGGCAGCCTGCGGTCGCGCGCGTTCGCTTTCTGAAGTTCGGCCATCTGTCCGGCGCTAAGAAGCTGCGCAGAATCGACCCATCCTTCAAAGCCTTTGGAAGTGCGAACTTTGACGAAGCGGCGGCGCGCATCGATGATGCTTACATGATCGCCGTGTTGAAGGACCGCGGTGTTGCTGCTCTTACTCGAGAGTTCACGCCGCAGTGTCAACTGGGCGGGAGCGACATAAGCATCGCCAAGCGAAATACTCTCGCGGGTATCGCAACCTGCTAAAAGGAGTGCCAGCAGGCAGAATGCAGCGCAGGAAGTGAGAATTGAATTGGTCCCGTGGGGGCCGGGAAACCGGAGCATCTGGGTGGGAAGGACCTCCAGCCAGTTAGCTCATGAGCCTAGCCAGTTCTTTCAGGATGCAGCGATCCATCACCACGGACATTCCAGCCTCTTCTGCGCGCTTCGCCGCTTCGTGATTGACTACGCCCTCCTGCAGCCAGAGATAACGGATGCCCTTGGCCGATGCTTCGTCAATTACCTCGTCGACGCGATTGGGACGGCGAAACACATCTACGATATCGACCTTATCGGGGACTGCCGCTAATGATGGGTAAGCCTTTTCGCCCAGCACTTCCGTCTCATTGGGGTTGACGGGAATGACTCGAAAGCCCTGGCGTTGCAGGAAGCGCGAAACACCGAAACTGGGACGGGCAGGATTGCTGGAAAGCCCTACCACGGCAATGGTTCTGGCTTGCCGCAAAACTTCCGCAAGCTCCGTATCGTTCATCATCTATCGACTTGCGAGCTGAACGCTCTTCCTATTCCTTTGCTCTCTTTACTCTCTCACCCTGGAGATCGTTCTGTTCCATGTCGAGCATTTTCTTGAAGCGGGCCACTTCACCACGGGTAAGAGTGCGGTAAGCTCCGGGCTTCAATTCACCCAACTCGAGAAAACCAATTTTTATGCGCTTGAGCTTTTCCACCAGGCGTCCGCAGTGCTTAAACATGAGGCGAATCTGGTTTTGACGGCCTTCGACGAGGCGCACTTCGTACCAGGGATTCTTGCCGGGGCGAATGATTTTGAGTCCGGCCGGCGCGGTTTTCTTTCCGTGGATAGGAAGGCCATGGCGGAACGACTCTTCCTGTTCAGTGGTCAAAGGACCATTGGATTTCACCAGATAGGTTTTTGTAATGTGGCTGGCGGGCTTCAGGAGCCGGTTGGCGAACTCACCGTCGTTGGTGAGGAGCAGCAGGCCTTCGCTGGCATAATCGAGACGACCGACTGGGTAGATGCGCTCACGCGAGCCTTTGAAAAACGAGATGACGGTTTGACGCCCTTCCGGATCGTGGGCCGTGCTGACAACGCTCTTGGGTTTATTGAATGCCACGTAGACATGATGCTTCGGAGTTCCGATGATCTGTCCGTCGACTTTCACCTTGTCGGTGTCGAGATCGGCCTTAGAGCCGAGTTCAGTAATGGTTTTCCCATTCACTGCGACGCGCCCGGCAACGATGAGTTCTTCGGCTTTGCGGCGGCTGGTGATGCCAGCGTGCGCCAGGAGCTTCTGGAGGCGTTCTTCAGCCATGATCTTCGTTCTCTTCCGCGGCGGTGTTTTCCGCGGCAGTTTCGTCGAGCGGCTCCGCGGGTGACTCGGTGTTTTCGGGTTCCGGCTGCCCTTCAGCGGAGGATTCGAGTGGTTCGATGGAAGCCTCGCCACCGATCTCTAGATGCGCTTGTGCAGGTCCGGTAATACCTTCGGCCAAGTCTTCGTCAGATAGAGCCATGCGTCCCAATTCCTCGAATTCCTTCAGGGTAGGCAATTCCGCGAGACTGTTAAGGCCAAATTGAATGAGGAACTCGCGCGTAGTTTTATACATAATCGGCTTGCCGATTACGTTTTTCCGTCCGGCAGTAGCGATCAGTTTCCGGTCCAGCAGCGTCTTCAGGACGCCTGCTCCCTGCACGCCGCGAATATCGAGGATTTCGGGGCCGGTGATGGGTTCCTTGTAGGCTATGACTGCCAGGGTTTCAAGCGCCGCCAACGAGAGCTTCAGCTGCGGTTGCAGTTTCTTTACGAAACGGCGGATAGAATCATGAAACTCTGGCTTGGTCGCCAATTTATAACCGCCGGCGACCTCACGAACCGACAGGCCGCAGTCAGGCGCACTATATTCGGCAGCTAGCTGGTTGAGAACTTCCTTAACTCGGGGAAGCGGCTGTTCGAGAGCAAGGGCAATCTGTTCCGGCGACAGCGGTTCATCGGTGATGAAGATGGCAGCTTCGACGATCGCCTTCAAGGCAACCGAACTTTCCTCGACTTGTGGTTCGTCGGCTACTGCCTCGGCGATTAGAAGAGAGTCTTCTTCAGGGGACGTTTCGCCTGGCTCGAGCTCCGCAGCTTCGACCTCCGGCGATTCGGCTTCGGGTGCATTGACTTCTTCCATTCCTGTAATTGACGGCGAGCTGGAGTTGCGGTCCGGCAGCGCCTAAATCCATTGTCAGCGATAGTCCTGTTCGACGGCGGCCAATTCACCGGTAGCTTCAAAGGCTTCGGAGAAACCGGTGCCACGCTGGATCCCGATTTCGCCGAAGGCTTCGCTTTGTGTGAGCTGGATGCTGCGGCGCTTGACTAGTTCCAGAATGGCGAGGAAGAGGCAGATCATGGCGCGTTCTGAAAGTTGTGATTCGAATAGCTCCGTAGCGGAAAGCGGGCCGGAGCGGCGCATCACGGATAGCTGGCGGTGAACGAAGCGCATCATGTCAGGCACGCTGACATCTTCGTTGCCAACTTCGAAAACAGGGCGGGTTTTGGCGCGTTCCAGAACCTTTTGAAAGGTGCGGACCAGTTCAAATATGTTGACCGAAAGCGCCGGACCTTCGTCGTCGAGAAACGATTTGATCTGCGGATTAGACCAGGTAGCCTCTTCAATCATGCGCTTCTGATGCAGCATCTCCGCTGCATTCATGAATTGCTCGTGCTGCACTAAACGCTCCACGAGTTCTTTTCGTGGATCTTCTTCAGGGGAAATTTTGTCGAGTTCGGGATCGCGGGGCAGCAGCAGCCGGCTCTTTATGTGGATCAGCGTGGCAGTCATAAAGACGAACTCGGAGCTGAGCTCGATATCGAGATCCACCGCCTGCTGCATATATTCCAGATACTGAGCGGTGATCTGCGATATCGGAATGTCGTAGATGTTGATCTGCTGCTTGCGAATTAAATCCAGAAGCAAATCCAGCGGGCCGTCGTAATGCGCTACGTGAAAATTCAAAGACGACGCCGACACTAAATCACCATAGCATGCAGAACGGCGGCGAAAAGACGCCGACTTAAGACTGGCAGCAAAGCTTTTCAGCAATGCTAGTTGGATATCGGGACCACAATAGATCATGGTTCAGGTAGGAAAACCGCCTTGCGACGAAGCTGCCATTCTGGCTCCGCCCGCGGCACACATGATAGAGGCGCGGGGGGCTTGGGTGCTGGCAGCAACGATTCTCGGTTCCAGCCTGGCGTTCATCGATTCCACGGTGGTAAATGTCGCGCTGCCAACGTTGCAATCGGCGTTGCGAGCCACTGTATCCGATGTGCAGTGGGTGGTGGAAGCATACGCGCTGTTTCTGGCTTCGCTCATTCTTGTTGGCGGCTCGCTGGGCGATCGTTATGGCCGCCGTAAGATTTTCACTCTGGGCGTCATCGTCTTCGCGCTCGCATCGGCGTGGTGCGGTTCGGCTCCTAATGTGGGGCAGTTGATTGCCGCACGGGCACTGCAAGGGTTTGGCGGAGCATTGCTGGTGCCGGGAAGCCTGGCTCTTATCAGCGCTTCCTTTCGGGCAGAGGAACGCGGGCGGGCCATCGGCACGTGGTCCGGCTTTACGGCGATCACCTCTGCCTTCGGTCCGGTGTTGGGCGGCTGGCTGGTGCAACATGTCTCGTGGCGCGCGGTCTTTTTTATCAACTTGCCGCTCGCACTCGTGGTGGTCGCGTTGACGTTATCCAAGGTGCCGGAAAGCCGGAATGAGAGTGATGAAAGGCGCAGCGTGGATTGGCTCGGAGCGCTGCTGGTGACGGTTGGCTTAGCGGGCGTGGTCTTCGCGCTGATTGAGCCATCACACGCGATGGTGTCGGCTCCCGTTGGTGTTGGCGCGCTTGTTGTTTTGCCTTTTGTAGAAGCGCGCACGTCGAGTCCGATGCTGCCGTTCGATCTCTTCCACTCGCGGGATTTCAGCGGGGCTAACCTGCTCACTTTGTTTCTTTACACCGGCATGGGCGGGGTATTTTTCTTCTTTCCTTTAAACCTTATACAAGTGCAGGGCTACACAAGTACACAGGCTGGAGCGGCGCTGCTTCCGCTCATCCTGTTGATCTTTGTTTTGTCGCGCTGGTCGGGCGGCTTAGTGGAGCGCTATGGCGCGAAGCGGCCGCTGGTTGTAGGTCCCCTGATCGCCGCGGCCGGATTTGCTCTCTTTGCACGGCCTTCGGTCGGCGGCAGTTATTGGAGCACGTTTTTCCCGGCGGTGGTACTGCTTGGAATTGGAATGGCGGTGAGTGTCGCTCCGCTGACGACGACGGTGATGAACTCGGTTGTTCCGAACCGGGCCGGTATGGCTTCGGGCGTCAATAACTCCGTTTCGCGTATCGCGGGACTGCTGGCTGTGGCAGTGCTGGGTTTGGTGTTGATTACCGTCTTCAATCACCGCCTAGACAATCGGCTGGATGACATGAACATAGCCCGGGAGACCCGCCAGGCAATCGATTCACAGCGGTCGAAGCTCGCCGCGATTCAGACCGGCGATAAACAGGTGCGCCGGGCGATTGCGCTTTCTTTTGTGGACGGATATCGCCGGATTGTCTGGATTGCGGTGGGGCTCTCGTTGGCCAGCTCGTTGAGCGCATTCATGCTGATCGGATCGAAAAAGGGAGAATCCTAGTCTTTGGGAAAATCAATAGCGTGAGGCCGAGCAACCATGTGCAGGAGCATTAAGCCGCTATTCAATTTCAACCCGCCTGTCGGCGATCAGGAGATTAGGGCCGCTGCGTTGCAGTTCGTCCGCAAGATTAGCGGCTTTCACAAGCCTTCGAAGGTGAACCAGGCTGCGTTTATCGCGGCAATTGATGAAATCACGGAAGCCGCAGCTCGATTGCTGAACTCGTTAGAGACCAGCGCGCCTCCGAAAAGCCGGGACGAACAGGCCGGAAATGCTAGGGTGTCTAGGTGACAAATGAAGCGGAATTAGAAGAGCCGCGCTTCGAGGATCGGAAATCACTGCTGGTGGCAGGACTCCGCCGTCATTACACCACCGGCACCTGGGATGATATTCCAGCGCAGTGGCAGAGCTTTCGGTCATTTATTGATGGAATCGCCGGACGAATGGGCGAGGCGACTTACGGAGCCTGCTTCAACTCGTCTAGCGGGTTCGATTACCTAACCGGAGTCGAGACTTCCGAAAGTGCCGAACTGCCGGGCGAGTTTGTTCAAGCCAGCATTCCGGCGCAGAAATACGCTGTTTTTACCCATCGCGACCATGTTTCGAAGCTCCGCGAGACGCTGGATGCGACAGAGGAGTATCTGCGTTCTTCGGATATCGAGCGAGTTGAAGGAGGCGCTAATTCTTTAAGTTTCTTCGAACGGTACCAGAATTTCGATCCTCGCATTGGGCTCGGCTCGATAGAGATATGGGTGCCAGTTTAGTAAGCGACGGAGAGCAGTTTGTTGGAAGTTTTCGAAGCATTCTTAGCCAGACAATACAAGCAGCGGCGAATAGGATGGGCTATGATGCTGGGTCTGGCATCGGGGAATCCGCGGTTGCTATTGGTTGACTCCGGAGGCCAGAAATCCGCCGTCTACTACGATGCATTGGCCGGTGATGAAGGATGCGGCGTCGCTGGCCAGGAAGATGCCCGCGCCGACTAGTTCGGGTGTTTTGCCGAAGCGCTTCATGGGGGTTCGCATTTGTAGTTCGCGGCCGCGATCGGTTCCATTGAGCAGGGCGGCGTTTAGTTCCGTCGGAAAGACTCCGGGCGCTATGGCGTTCACGTTGATGCCGCGCGGTGCCCATTCTACGGCCAGGCTGCGGGTGAGCCCCAACACACCGGCTTTAGACGAGGCATAGGCCGTTACTTCCAATAAACTGACGAATGAATTCAGCGAGGCTACGTTGACGATGCGCGCCTGCGGGCTGGCGGCAAGCGGTTCGTAGAAGCTCTGGCAAGCACGCAGAGTTCCGGTGAGATTCACATCGAAGAGATTGTTCCATTCGGTTTCGGTGATATCGACAGTGGGCTTGCGGAAGATTTGGCCGGCCGAGTTGACCAGGATATCGACGCGTCCGAAAGCAGACAGCACCGCGTCGCGAAGACTATCGACGGAAGCGCGATTGGAAGCATCGACGGTGTGACGGAGACTCTTGCGTCCCGCGGCTTCGATTTCGGCGGCCACCTCGTCCACTTTGGCCTCGCGGCGGCCGGCAGCGACTACGTCGGCTCCGGCTTGCGCCATTCCGACCGCGATGGCGCGGCCGATGCCGGAAGTGCCTCCCATAACGACCGCGACACGGCTAGTAAGATCGAACAGTTCAAGAGACATGTTTATGAGTCAAGGAAGAGCGGCCTGATGTGGCGTTCGAATAGATTGGTTGTGACATTATGCGAGACGACGGAGCGGGCTTCGTCGAGCAGGTTTAGATAAGCGTTGCCCATCTTGGCAGCGACCTTGAAGCCTACGTGCAGGAGTTGCCGCATGCTGCTGTTGTAGGCGGGGTTCACCGGTTCGTGGCGGAGCGCGGACGCAAATTGGGCAGATGACCAGGAGGCTACATCATTGGGAGTGGGAAGCTGCGAGGTCTGGATGTCGATGACGCTCGAGTAAGGCGCGCAAAGCTCTTCCCGGTGATCGAAGGCTTCTCTGTAAATGGTCTTGGCGAGATCGAGCCCCGAGCCGCCATTTTCGAGCGCACCGTATTCAGCGAGGCCAATGAGTTCTTCGAGCCAAGTAGTGCCCGCCGTTTTGACATGTATTCCGGCATCGTGCTTGCGAAGCGCCTCACGGATGGGCTGATAGATGGAGAACTTATCGCTGCCGGAGTGGACGCTCAGCTTAAGGTTGGCGGGTAGACCGTATTGGGAGACAGCGAACCGCAAGACGGCGAGATCGTCCGAAAACTCTTCGCTGAATTTGGCCAGGTCGCCGGCGTAATCAACACCTTTGTTAAAGCGGCCTGTGAACTTGGGGGCAATGGTTTGGATGGGAATCTCTTCGTCCGCAATGGCAGCGAGGATGATGAGAAGCTCGACGGGGGTTTGAGGCGAATCAGTCTCATCCACGGAGATTTCCGTGATGAATTTGGCAGCGCCCTTGCTTCCGGCTATATGACGGTAGACTTCGCCAGCCTGCTGCACCGCGGCGAGGAACTTCGCGGCCACGCGATCAACGAAAGACCGGTCTACGGAGAAAGAACGCTCCACGCCAGGAATCCCGATGTCGCCGGAAAGCTCAGGGTGCTTTTGGGCAAAGCTCGTTATGGTGGCGGGATCGGCGGCTTTGCCGATGAGATCCGCTACATCGATGGTGAAGAAGTCGCAGGGTTCGAGGAAGCGGCCTACGGTGCTGAGATTGATGTGATCGGCATCACAGAAATAGGGTCTCGTCCAGTCGAGGGCCCTGACCGCGGCGTCCGCTGCAGCGCGCGCCTCAGCGGGCTCCGAACCGATGATGAGGTGTTCCCGATTTGACTTATTCCAAACCGGAGTGATCTCGACCCCGGCATCGCCGGCCAGCACGCAGGCCCGGAGTTGGGCTTTCGCCTGATGGGCAAATCGATCGCCCACTCCGAGCGAATTCTTAGGCAGCAGCAGGAGTTGATCCATCAAGGAAGTCTAGGGCCGAGGATTGGAAAAGAGAGGCACGAAGGACATTCGATAGCGAAAGAACAGGATAAACCACAGAATGACTACAACCAGCGCGAGAGGCAAACCAGAAGGAGCCATCAACAGATGGAAAAGAACTATGTTGACGAGGACCGGGCCTAGCAGAACCAGCGCCAGCGGAATATACTGACCGGCGAGCAACAGTACTCCGCCGAATAATTGAAGCAAAAAAACAACGGGGAGGTAGCCTGACCGGAGGAGTACGCCAAAGTACTCACCCGCGAGCCCCGGCTGAGGCGGCATGGGTAGGAAGTGAAGAAAACCGTTGAGGCCGAACACAAAAAAGATCAGGCCGAGAAGCAGGCGCGCGATAAGAGCTGCAATTTTCATATAGGATCCTTTCCAGATAGAGGACGATAGACAATTGATGTTTTAACATCGATAAGGATGCGAACACTACCGCACCAAGTTCAGCAGCTTGTTCAGTTTAACCAACTGCGGTTGGCTTAAGCTGATGAAAAATTCTTCGAGGATCCGGTCCATAGTGCGATCGATGCGGGAAAGCACTCCGAGACCTTTGCTAGTGATGCGGGCCAGCACCGCCCGGCGATCGTTATCGTCGCGATTTTGCGAGATGTGTCCGGTTTCTTCCATGCGCTTCAACAGGCGAGGCACGTCGGGCACGCGCGCCACCATCCGTTCGCGAATCTGGTGCTGAAAGAGGCCGGACTTGCCCGCGCCGCGCAGCATGCGGAGCACATTGAATTGGGTCATTGTGATGTGATACGGTTTCAACGCCATTTCGAACTGGTGCGACAGCACGGCGGAAGTGCGAAAGAGGTTTACCAGGACTTCCTGCTTCAGGGTAGGGAAGGGTTTGTTCTGCTTGAGTTCTTCTTGTATCGGGAGTCCCATGGTGGTGTGCGCAAACAGGATTTCAGGAGCTTTGCAAGGGCTGGATTGAGGTCCAGCAGCGATTCTTCCACGATTCAAGGCCTGCTTCGGCTAATTGGACGCCCTTTGCGCCTTCGAGCAAGTTCCAGGGGAAAGGCTCGTCTTTGACCACGTGGCGGAGGAAGAGTTCCCATTGGCGTTTGAAAGCATTGTCGAAGCTCTCCTGTTCGGGAACTTGCTGCCAGGTCTCGAAGAAGTTGATGGGCTGCGGAATATCTGGATTCCAGGTGGGACGGGGGGTCGCACCATAGTGTTGGACAAAGCAGTCGCGCAGTCCGGCTACGGCGGAGCCCTTGGATCCATCGACTTGAAGAGTAAGCAGATCGTCGCGGCGAACGCGCACGGTCCAGGACGAGTTGAATTGCGCGATGATTCCACCTTCGAGTTCAAAGGTCGCGTAGGCGGAATCGTCGGCGGTACAGCGATAGGGCTTTCCGTTTTCGTCGCGGCGCTGGGGTACATGGGTCGCGCCGAGACAGGAGACCGATTTCACTGCGCCGAACAGGTTGTCGAGGATGTAACGCCAATGGCAGAGCATGTCGATGATGATGCCGCCTCCATCTTCCTTGCGGTAGTTCCAGGAAGGGCGCTGCGGAGGGACGGTATCGCCTTCGAATACCCAGTAGCCGAACTCGCCGCGAATGGAGAGAATGTCGCCGAAGAAACCGAGTTTCTTCAATGTCTGAATTTTCAATAGGCCGGGCAGCCAGAGCTTGTCCTGCACCACGCCATGCTTGACTCCGGCGGCTTCAGCAGTCCGGTAGAGATCGAGCGCTGTCTGGAGATCACCCGAGATGGGCTTTTCGCAATAGATATGTTTACCGGCTGCGATGGCCTGGCGAACGGCTTCGGCGCGGCGGTCGGTAGTTTGGGCATCGAAATAGATGCCGTAGTTCTTGTCCGCAAGTGCGGAATCGAGATCTGTGGAGTAGTCTAAACCTCCGCATTCGGCAGCAATCGCCTTTAATTTATTCGCGTTGCGCCCGACGAGAAGCGGTTTAAGCATGATGGATTCGGAATCGTTCAGGCGCAGGCCGCCGGACTGCATGATGGCATAGATGGAGCGCCGCAGATGCTGGTTAAGGCCCATGCGTCCCGTGACGCCATTCATGATGATGCCTACGTTGTGAATGGTCTGGTCGTTCATTTATTTCTCTTGCGGCTTAGCGGTGCATTGCGGCTGCGCCCCGTCTGGCAAAGAGGGCGCATCGATGCCCGCCTTGGGCAGCGTTCCTTCCAGCTCCTGACGCCAATGCGCCACATCGCCTGCCGGTCCATAGCAGTAGATCATAAGCAGGGGCGTGGAACCGGTGTTGGTCATCTGATGGAACACGCCCGATGGAATGTAGACAGCCTGGCCGGTGGAGAGCGGAAGGCGCTCGGTTCCGAGACACATCTCGCCCGTGCCTTCGACGACGAAATAGATTTCCTCCTGTTCCTGGTTGTGCCACGGCACCTGGCCCCCATCGGATTCCAGGGTGACGTAACCGAGGGAGAAGTTGGAGGCTTGAACCGGGCTTGCGCCACCCACCAGATTCTGGGTGCGACGCCGGGCGGGATAGGTGCGGCCCTGGATATTGGAGAGGTCTGCAATAGTCATGAAGGATGGCTCCAGAAGGTTAGGTATGGCGCATTGTTTGCTAGACGATGCAGATAGAGCGCCACCTCGCGCAGATGATAATCGCCCCACATGCAGGCTTCTCCGCGAGGCACGTTACCGGAGCCGGGTGAACGGTCCCAGCCATTGGGGCGATGGTAAACGGCGTGAAGGAGCAGGCCCTGATGATTGCCGTCGACGCTCAGATAGGGCTCGTCGAAAAGAGTGCCGCAAACGGTGAGTCCAGCATTCCAGTAAAGATCGTTTTTCAGATACCGGCCCAGGCGCAGAAGTCCCTGTGCGGCGATAGCCGCGGCGGAACTGTCTACCGGCTCGAAGGAATTAAAGGGATCAGCCGGTTTATCCTGCCAGACGCCGAGCTGGTGGAGCAAGGGCGCTCCGGTGTCCCAGTAGGGGATTCCGTCGAGGGGCGTGTGCTCCAGATAAAAGTCACAGGTGGCCGCGGCAGCTGCGCGCAAGGTTGACTCGATGGCGGAACGGCCGCCTAAGGGCTGCAGAGCTTCATCGGGAAGCGTCGCGAAGAACTCGAGCTGTTCCGCAAAGCCGCACATCGCCCAGGCGAGCCCGCGAGTCCAGGTGCTGAAGGGAGAGTAGCCCTGCTGCGAACTGGGGCAGCGATAGTTGCCATCGTTGATGTTGAAGATGCTTTCGTGCGCCGTGCGACCGCGAACATCGTAAACGTCGCGGCCCTCACCGTAGTAGATGGAGTAGCGGGCCGTGGCGGAGGCGTGCTGCACGATACGGTCGAGAAGCGAGATACGGATATCGTTCTCGCCCATCAGGGCGTGCCCCAACAGATGGCCGACGGCAAGCGAGCGCAGAGATCGAATGGTGTCGAGAAATAAAGAGTGCGGACCGTTAAAGGAGTAGATGTAGCCGCCGCCTGCTTTGATCTCTGACCAGCGAGATGCCTGGACCGCGCCGGAGCAGCGAAGGGCGAGGACGTAGAACTCCCGCTCCCAGCGGTTTTTTGGGATGCGGCCTTCATCCATCAGCCGGAGCAGATTGCCGTAAGTGCTGATGTTGTTGAAGCCGTGGTCGTGAACGCCGACGTGGGAGACGTGCGGCGCCATGAAGCGCAAGGTATTCTCGCGCCCCAATTCGAGAAAGTGGTTGTCTCCGGTAGCATCAAATTGCAGGATTTCGGCTCCGAACTGAAAACCCTGGGTCCATTCGGTCCAGCCGCGGCTGGTGTAACGGCCATCAGACGTGAAGACGGGGGCACCCCCGGACGGCTGCCACGATTTTGCAAGGGAATGTATCTTTCTGGCGGAATGCTCGAAGACGTTTTCGATTTTGGGCGCAAGAGCGAGAGGCGTAAGGTCTGGTTGTATGCGCAAATCGAGAACTCAGTTTATCTTAAGGGGATGCCGACTTTCCACGCCGACTTAGAGGCCACTGCCGCCGCCGATGAAGCGTTTGTCCTGCCGCCTGCGCCTGGGCATCTTCAAGGTCCTGTTAAGGCCTGGTCCAAACCCGTGGTGCTGCCGTCCTATATGCCGGAGGAGGGCAACAAGAACCCCATGTTCCTGCATAAGCGTGTTTATCAGGGCAGCAGCGGGCAGGTTTATCCACTGCCTTTCATTGACCGGATTGCAACCGGAAAACAGCTGTGGAGCTGGGATGCGGTACACATCGAAAACGAATATGTGCGCCTGATGGTGCTGCCTGAGATCGGCGGCCGGATTCACGTTGGTTTGGATAAGACGAACGGCTACGACTTCTTCTACCGGCAGAACGTGATTAAGCCTGCCCTGGTTGGCCTGGCTGGGCCATGGATATCGGGCGGCGTGGAATTCAATTGGCCGCAACACCATCGCCCCGCGACTTTCATGCCGGTTTCGGTGCATATTGAAGAGCACCCGGATGGCGCTAGAACAATCTGGTGCAGCGATCACGACCCCATGACGCGCATGAAAGGGATGCACGGCATTTGCCTGTATCCCGGGCGCTCGTATGTCGAGATCAAGGTAAGGCTATTCAATCGTACGCCCCTGACGCAGACTTTCCTGTGGTGGACCAATGCCGGGGTACACGTGGACGAGCATTATCAGTCGGTGCTTCCCGAAGATGTGGAGTTTGTGGCGGATCATGCGCGGCGCGCAACCAATACGTATCCGCTGGCGAAGAAATCGTACTATGGCGTGAACTATCCGGCCAGAGCTGAAGCGGGAGTGCCGGCGGAAGAAGCGCCAAGCCGGTTTGTCCCGCCGGGAACGTATGCGGCGAACGATCTGCGATGGTACGCCAATATTCCGGTACCCACCAGCTATATGGCGATTGGATCGGTCAAAGAGTTTCTTGGAGGATACGATCACCGGCGGAAAGCCGGAGTGGTGCATGTGGCGGATCACCGGATCGCTCCAGGAAAGAAGCAATGGACCTGGGGCAATCACGAATTCGGATATGCCTGGGATCGCAATTTGACGGACAACGACGGCCCATACGTGGAGTTGATGGCGGGGGTTTATACCGACAACCAGCCGGATTTCTCTTTTCTCGCGCCCTATGAGACGAAGACGTTCAGCGAGTTCTGGTATCCGGTGCGGGACATTGGACCGGCGCAGCAAGCGAATGTGGATGCGGCAGTGACCATGAGTGTCGCGAATGGAGTCGCGCACGTTGGAGTGTCTGTGACCAGCGCGTTTCCTGGAGCCACGGTATCGCTCGAGTGGAACGGCCTGGCGCTGGCGAGCTGGGTCCGGGACTTGACGCCGGGTCTGTCCCTGAAAGAAGAAGCCGAGCTGCGCGCGGAAGTTCCGCGGGAGGGCCTCACGCTGAGAGTGGTTTCGTCGAAGGGCCGCGAACTGATTGCTTATACCGCGCGTACCGGAAGCGATGAAGCCGCGACTGCTGCGCCGCTGCCCGCGGAAGAACCATTAGATCCGAAGAAGGTGGGCAACGGGGACGAGCTGTATGCCATCGGCGTTCATCTGGCGCAGTATCGGCATGCGACTAGAAATCCGGAGGAGTATTGGGCGGAGGCGCTAAAACGGAACCCCGGAGATGTCCGCTGCAACATCGCGATGGGCGACCGGCATTTGCGGCGCGGCGAATTTCAGGAAGCGGAAGAGCACCTGCGGCGGGCTATCGAGTGGATGACGAAGTGGAACGCGAACCCGGCCGACGGAGAAGCATTTTATCTGCTGGGCGTCTGCCTGCGGTATCTGGACCGCACCGACGAGGCATACGACGCATTCTATAAGGCCACTTGGAACTATGCCTGGCGCGCGCCGGCTCTGTATGCTCTGGCGGAGATTGATGTAAGGCGCGGCCAGTGGGAGCGTGCGCCAAAGCACTTGCATGAATCGCTGCGATTAAATGCGGACAACAACAACGTGCGCTGCCTGGGAGCGTTAGTGTTCCAGCATTTTGGGCGAACCGCGCAGGCGAGCGCGCTGCTGGGCGAGGCATTAGCCATTGATCCTTTGGATGCCTGGGCGAAGCATATCTCCGGTGGTCCGATAACCGGCGACAATCAAATCCGGATCGACATCGCTTGTGACTATCTGCGGGCCGGTTTGCATGCCCAGGCGGCGGAAGTGTTGACCGGAGCGGACATTTTCGCTGCCGATGGATCGGTGCCCATGGTTCACTATCTGCTGGCATACGCCTATGCGAAAGCCGGCGATTTTGACTCAGCGGAGAAGGCCTATGCGGCGGGCGGAGATGCCTCGCCAGCGCGGTGTTTCCCGTACCGGCTGGAAGAGTTGATGGCGCTGGAAAGTGCGGTGATGATTGATGCGGCAGATGCGCATGCCTTTCAATACCTGGGCAACTGGCTGTATGGCCACCGCAGGGAAACGCAAGCTCTGGATTGCTGGACCATTGCGACAAGACTGCAGCCCGGGCTTGCGACTTCGTGGAGGAATTTGGGGATTGGGTTGTTCAACGTACGGCACGACGAGAAAGGGGCGCGGGAGGCTTATGATAAGGCGTTCGCGGCAGACCCGTCGGATGCGCGCGTGTTGTTCGAGCGTGATCAGCTTTGGAAACGCCTGAACGTCCGGCCCGTAGGACGCCTGAAAGAACTGGAAGCACATCGTGATCTGGTCTCAAGCCGCGACGATCTTTCGCTGGAGTTGGCAGCCCTTTATAACCTGAACGAACAGCCGGAACTGGCGGCGGCCGTCCTGGCATCGCGGCGCTTTCAACCGTGGGAAGGCGGGGAAGGGCTGGTGTTGGCGCAACACACGCGAACTGAAATCAAGCTGGGAAAGCGCAGGTTGAAGGAGGATCGGCCGGAAGAGGCGCGGTGTCACTTTCTTGCGACATTGCATCCTCCGGAGAACTTGGGCGAGGCCCGGCATTTGCTGGAAGACGAAGCCGAGATTCATTTCTGGCTGGGAGAGGCATGGAGCGCGGCGGGCGATATTGACAGCGCCGCTGCGTCATGGCAGCGCGCCTCGGCCCGGTTCAGTGCGGAGCGGCAGCACGGGGACGCAGCCTTGACGGAACAGACAGTTTATGCGGCGATGGCGAAGGCCCGGCTGGGAGAGAGAAGAGAGTCGCGGATCTGGCTGCGGCAGCTTTGGTTCTACGGGCGCAAACTGGCGAGAACCAAAGGCAGCATCGATTACTTTGCCACTTCCATTCCGTCGCTACTATTGTTCGATGATGATTTGACTAAACGGAACCGCATTAAAGGATTATTGCTTCAGACACAGGCCCGAGTAGGGCTACGCCAATGGAAGCTGGCTCGCAAGGCTTTGGAACAGGTGCTGGCTTTAGATCCGAATAATGAGAGGGCGTCGGAACTGGTTAGCACGTTTGCGCAAGAGCAGAGCCAGGACGGCGGCGAGTAGATACACTTGACACATGGCCAGCGCGTACGAGCAGGACACTTATGCCTGGGCTATGGATCAGGCGCATCGTTTGAGGACGGGCGAATCTTTGGATGTTGAAAACTTAGCGGAAGAGATCGAGGATTTGGGGAAACGGCAGAAGTCGTATTTGCTGAACAACCTGGCTGTACTTCTAGCGCATATGCTGAAGTTTGACTACCAGCCCGAAAAGCGAACTAAGAGCTGGAGATATACAATTCTGGAGCAGCGTCGGAGAATCGTGCGGCACATGAAGGAAAATCCCAGTTTGCAAGCCGCTTTCCCGGAGATCCTTCGGGATGCTTACGTGGACGCCACCCTGAAGGCGGCAGCACAAACGGGCATGGATCTCGACAGTTTTCCTGAAACCTGCCCCTATTGCTGGGAACAGATTACCGCAGAGTAAGCCTGTTCCCAGCGGTATCTTTTCCAGCCTGCTCCTAAACCTGGTCAGGCACTACGTAGGGTGCGCGATAAGCGCTCTTTAACATCTTGTCGGCTTCCTCGTCGCCGACGAAGCATTGTTTCTCAGGGTCGAAGTTCAGGGTCCGGCCAAGTTGATAGGCGATGTTGGCGAGATGCACCAGCGCCGACGATAGATTTCCCTCGCTAATGGGCGCATGCAGATTGGCGGCGTCGCGGCTCCGCATGCAATCGATAAAGTTCGCAAAGTGCTCGTTCTTCACTTTCTCATGTTTGTCCGGGCCGGGCTCATTGTGCTCGCCGAGAAAAGACTTGTAGGAGTCGTAATTAGAAATCGCGAGATAGCCTTTGGAACCATAAAAGAGATTTCCGATGGTGGATGGGGCACTGTTCGAAGGTCCGAGCGTCTTCTTCGCCTGTTTGCCGTCCGGAGCCGATTTCGCAAGTCCCGCTTCCGGAACACCTCCGGGAGCGAATTGAGAAGTGCCGATGCCGGCTTCGTGATTGGTGCTCCAGCCACGCACCTCGAAGGTGATCATCTTGGTCTTTTGATCCGGGCCCTTGAACTCGTATGCCACGGTCAACATATTAGGTGTCTGCTGATCGTCGTCGAAGAGGAAGTGACCGCCAGTAGCCGTGATTTTTGTGGGAAGGGTAACGCCCATTCCCCAGCGCGCCAGATCTACTTCATGGATGCCTTGATTGCCCAGGTCTCCGTTGCCGGTATCCCAGATCCAGTGCCAGTTGTAGTGAAAGCGGTTTTTGGTGAAGGGCTTCAAGGGCGCGGGTCCGGTCCAGAGATCGTAGTGAACGCCCTCGGGGACGGGCTGCTCTTGCGCATGGCCGATGCTTGGCCGCCACTTATAGCAAAGCCCGCGGGCCATATAGAGATCGCCCAGCAGCCCGGCCTTCATCTTGTCCATCGCTTCCAGAATGGCGGCGCTCGAGCGGCACTGGCTGCCATGCTGGCAAATGACTTTGTACTTGTCGATCGCTTTGACCAGCTGGCCGCCTTCCCAAAAGTTGTGCGAGCATGGCTTCTCGATGTACATATCCTTTTTGGCCTGGGCTGCCCAGATGCCGATTAAGGAGTGCCAGTGGTTGGGAGTGGCGATGGAAACAGCGTCCACTTCCTTGTTGTCGAGCAACTTGCGAATGTCGACTTCGGTTTGGGGCTTGGGCATGCCCATCTTTTCGGCATCTGAAAGCCGCTTGGCCAAAACGTTCTCATCGACATCGCAGAAGTGAGTAACTTCGACACCCGGAATAGTATGGTATGCCTCGACATGGTTCCAACCACGGCCTCGAACACCCACGACGGCGATCCGGATGCGGTCGTTTGCACCAAGAACCCGTTTGGCCGACGCCGCCGTTGCAAGGCCAGCAGCAGCCATAGTGCCTGCTTTCAGAAATGAGCGCCTATCTGGATTGTTGACGTTTTGTTGCATAATGCTGTGCTCCGCTATGTTCTGTTCCTAAACTTTCAAACTTTCTTCAGAACGTCCACAAGCCCATCCATGGACTCAACGCTGGATGTGTATCGGTCCTTTTGGGCGTTCCGGTAATGGGTCTCGAGCGACAAGGTTTCCGAATAATTCATCTTCTTCAGAGCCTCGAACTGGCCAATGAAGTCTATTTCTCCCTTGCCGACAGGCTTCCACGCCTTTCCTTCCGCATCCTTCAAGTGAAGGTGTGCGATGCGGGCGTGGTCTAGCTGGTTCCAAGCCTTTGGATAAGGTTCCTCGCCCGCTTCAAAGCAGTTACCCGGATCCCAGAGGTGCATCAGGGTCCGATCGGAAATGTTCTTGAAGAGTTTTGCCGATTCCGTTCCGGTTGCGACGTTGCAGCTGAACTCGTTTTCAAGAAGCAGCGTCACATCGTTCTTCTTGGCGTGCTCAATGGCTTTGTGCAGCTCATCCACCACCCGGTTGAACACCGTATCTGGATTCTCGACGCGCAGGAAAGCAAAGATGCGGAGCCGGTCAGTACCCAGTGCGTGCGCGCAATCGGCAGCTCGCTTCAGATCTTCCATCTGCCGCTCGTATTCGCCTTGCGCGGGTTGCTGCTCGGCCGCTTCCATGGCATGGGGATGGGTCCCCGGCAGCGCAATCTTATAAATTGCGGTATCCAGGTCAGAGAGCTTGACTCCTGCATCGTCCAACTGCTTCTTAATGTCTTTCAACTGGCTCGGGCTCGCACTCTTGTAAACGTACTTGCTTTTGCCGTCCAGCTTGACGTTGCGGATTTCGGCCCATTTCAGGCCGTACTTTGGGTAGAAGCTGGTCAGGGTGTGGCCGAGGTCAGAGTCAACTTCGTCGGTGATAATTCCCAGCTTCCAGGGATAGTCGAAGGTCTCCGCTTTCAGAAAAGGGGTTGAAAATCCGATTCCAGCGAGTAGACCGAGCCGGTTGAAATCTCTACGATTCATGGTTATATTTATGAGCGCCTAGCTAATTTGACTCCAAACATATCACTTCGGGCTCATGCAGTTGGACGCTGTTGGCAGTAAAATGTGTGCGTTAAGGATGAAAACATGAACAAGGCGGGCGCGAGCGGAGGCCAACCCGCATCGGAGCTCATCTCGGAAAAAATTGCCGAACTTGGGGACTGGCGCGGAGAAACCCTCGGCAGAGTGCGCACGCTCATAAAGGAAGCAGACCCGGACGCCGTCGAGGAGTGGAAGTGGATGGGCACTCCGGTTTGGTCCCACGACGGAATCATCTGCACTGGAGAAACTTACAAGAAGATAGTGAAACTTACCTTCGCCAAGGGCGCGTCGCTGGATGATCCGTCCCGTCTCTTCAACTCGAGTCTCGAAGGGAACGTACGCCGCGCAATCGACATCCGCGAAGGAGAAGACGTTGACGAGTCCGCGTTTAAGGCGCTCGTCCGCCATGCAGTTGCCTTCAACACTTCCGGCAAGTCGAAACCTTTGAAGAAGGCGAAGTCGTAAAAAGTTTACCGTTCGAAAGACGACGGTCCGGCGCCGGATTCTCTATGCCGCTTGCTTGTGGCCGATGGCGAGCACAAAGTAAGTCGCCGGCCCGTCGCCCACGTTTTTCCAACCGTGCAGTTCCTGCGATTTGACGAAGGCGACGGAACCGGGGCCGATGCGGGTCGGCTTGCCGGAGATGACCACTTCGAGAGTGCCTGTCTCCATCATGATCATCTCTTCGTGAACGTGCGTGTGAGCCGGGTGCGGCATCTGGCCGGGTTGAAGGGTTGTGATGTGCAGATCGATGGGGAAGCCTTCGTGGGTTGTGCCCGTAAGGACCTGGCGAATTTCGTTGCCGTTCTTCGGGTTCTCGTTGACCGGCAAGCTGTCGAATGGATAGCAGGACGAGGGCAGCAGGGCATCCTTCTTCTCACCCTTTTCCGCGGCGGGCGCGGCGGCGGCGAGCAGAGCAGGGAGCAGCAAAGTGAGTTCTCTTCTGGATTGATTCATCTGTTATAAGAGTTGCATCGAGCAGGTATGCCTTTGCAAGAGTCCGATGCAATTTTTCGCGCCCTAGAGCATTTCCGGATCGAGCTGCCGTCGTGGGGATTTGCGAATACGGGCACCCGTTTCGGCAAATTTCTCCAGCCGGCCGCGGCCACGAATATTGAAGAACGGTTCGCCGACGCCGGGCAAGTGCAGGCTTTGATGGGTGTATGTCCGGCCATCGCTTTACATGTGCTTTGGGACTTTCCGCAGGGCGTGGGGAGCGTTCCGCTGATCGAGGAGTTAAGCCGGCAATACGGCGTGCGGCCCGGTTCTATTAATCCGAATTATTTTCAGGATCAGATCTATAAGCACGGCTCGTTCGGAAATCCCGATGAAGCAATCCGGGCGGCTGCTTTGCAGCATACGTTCGACAGTATCCGGATCGCGCGCGAGCTGAAGAGCAGAGACATCAGTCTATGGTTCGCGGATGGCTCGAACTATCCAGGAACGGCGAATATCCGGAAGCGGAAGCAGACCTTCGAAGACTTGCTGCGTTCGGCGCACGAGAGATTAGGGCCTCAGCAGCGGCTGCTGGCGGAATACAAACCCTTTGAACCGGCTTTTTATCACACCGATATCGCGGACTGGGGAATGGCGCTTCTGCTGGCAAAGGCTGCTGGCCCGCAAGCGAAGGTTCTGGTAGATACGGGCCACCATTACGCAGCGCAAAACATCGAACAGATTGTGGCGTGGCTGTTAAGCGAGAACATGCTGGGCGGCTTTCACTTTAACGACCGGCGCTATGCGGATGACGATTTGACTTTGGGGTCGATTGATCCGTATCAGGCCTTCCGCATCTTTCACGAGATTGCGAGCTTTACATTTGAGACCGGGAGCGCGCCTGACATTGCTTACATGGTGGACCAGAGCCACAATCTCAAAGGCAAGATGGAAGCCATGATTCAGACCGTGGACATGGCGCAGAACCTGTTCGCGAAAGCCGCTCTGGTGGACCATGCCGCGCTTGCGGCAGCGCAGCGGCGAAGCGATCTGGTGAAGGCTGAAGCCATATTGCAGGATGCGTTTGCAACCGATGTCCGGCCGGCGGTCCGCGAGTGGCGATCCTCTAAAGGTCTTCCTGGTAATCCCATGATTGCTTTTCAGGAGAGCGGCTACCTGGAGCGGATCACGACGGAGCGCGGCGCAAAAAATGCCGCGGTTATGACTTCATACGCGTGATGCCGATTAGGAGCAAAGAAGAATCGAGAAACCTATGGCGCAAACAACAGAAACCATCCACTTAAAGAACCTTTGGAATGAGAGCGAGGCCGCGCAATTCGAAGATGACCCGCTGAGTCTGTTGCGCTACCGCTCGAACCTGCTGGGAGCAGACCTCCGCATTACGAACTTCGGCGGCGGAAACACCAGCTCGAAGTTCGAGATGCCCGATCCATTCACGGGAAAGCCGGTACGGGTGATGGCGGTGAAAGGGAGCGGCGGGGACCTGGGCTCGATCAAGGATACGGGCTTTGCGGTTCTCTATCTTGACCGGCTGGAGCAGATAAAGAATCTGTATCGCGGTGAGCAGTTCGAAGACGAGATGCTGCGCTTCTATCCTCCATCGGCCTTCGGCGAGAACCGGGTGGCCGCCTCGATCGATACCCCGTTGCACGGCTTTCTGCCGTTTCCGCATGTGGATCACCTGCATCCGGATTGGGCCATTGCACTGGCGGCGAGTGCGAACGGCAAACTGAAGCTTGCGGAATTCAACCGGAAGTTCGGCCGGAAGATTCAGTGGCTTCCCTGGCAGCGTCCAGGCTTTGAACTGGCCATGCAATTGGAAAAGATTGTGGCCGACAATCCGGACTGCGACGGCGTGTTGCTGGGGAGCCACGGCCTGTTCACGTGGGGCGAAACGCAGCGCGAATGCTATCTGAGCAGTATTCAGACTATCGATCAGATGGGCGAATTTATTCTGGAACACGAGAAGAAAGGCAGTGCCCGGTTTGGCGGCATTCGAGTGGAGGCGCTAGAAAACCGGCGTGACGTGGCGATCGCGATTTTGCCGGCGCTGCGAGGCATGGCTTCGTCGAACCGCCGGGTGATTGCTTACTACAACGATCACGAAGACGCGTTGGCATTTGCGGGCTCGGAATGGGCGGAACAACTGGGCAGTTTGGGCACCAGTTGTCCAGACCATTTCCTCCGAACCAGAATTTGCCCGCTGTTCGTGAACTGGAAAGCGGGAAGGGAAGACGCCGGCAAGCTGAAGCAATTACTAGAGGAAAGCGCGGAGAAATACCGGACCGAATATGCGGCGTATTACAAGGATTGGGCGACATCGGAATCGCCTAAGCTGCGCGATTCGAATCCGTCAGTAGTTATAATTCCCGGGCTGGGCATATTCGGCTTTGGAAAGAACAAGCAGGAAGCACGCATTGCTACTGAATTCTTTGTGAATGCGATTCATGTCATGTCCGGAGCGAATGCTTTAGATTCGGGCGGGGAGGCGATTCAGCCTTATCCTCAGGCGCGCACCTCGGAGCAATCCAAACAGTTCGTCAGTTTTCAGAATTACGTAGCGCTGCCGCGCTCGGAAGCGTTCCGGATCGAGTATTGGGCGCTGGAAGAAGCCAAGCTGCAGCGCATGCCGCCGGAAGCGGAGTTCAGCCGGAAAATCGTTTTAGTGGTGGGCGGAGGCAGCGGCATTGGCAGGGAGGTAGCTCTGCTGCTGGCGCGCAAAGGCGCGCATCTGGTGATTGCAGACCAGAACCTGGAAGGCGCAAAGGAAGTGGCGAGCGAGGTGGCGGCGGTTTCGTCCGGGCAGAACGTGGTGCACACCAGCGTGGACCTGAGTTCCGCGAAGACGGTGGCGGAGGCGGCGAAGTTCGCGGTGCTGCAATTTGGCGGGATCGACTGCATAGTAAATACGGCGGCTATTTATCCCGTGGCGGGGCCGGACAGTGGCGGGGAGTTAAGCGAGGCGCAATGGAACAAAACTTTCAGCATTAACATTACGGGCAATTATTTTCTATTGAAGGAGCTCGAATGGGTGCTGCGGGACCAGAAATTGCCGGCGTCGATGGTGCTGACGAGCTCGGCGAATGCAGTGGTGCCGAAACACGGCAGCGAAGCCTACGACATCAGCAAGACGGCGCTGAACCATCTGATCAGGGAATTGGCAGTGGGTTTTGGGCCCCTGGTTCGCGTGAATGGAATCGCGCCCGCGACGGTGGTGGCGGGGTCGACCATGTTTCCGCGCGACAGAGTAATGAGTTCGCTGGAGAAGTATAAGATCGCGTTCGAACCGGCGGAAAGCACGGAAGAACTGCGAACCAAGCTGGCAAACTTCTACGCGCAGCGAACGCTTACCAGGCGTCCGATTCTGCCGGCGGATTGCGCGAACGCGATTGCCTGGCTGGCCAGTGATGCCAGCGCGAAGACCACGGGCCACGTCATTCCGGTGGACGGTGGATTGCACGAAGCGTTCTTGCGTTAAATGGAGCGAATCTGCTTTACCCTGCAAGTGAGGCCTGAGCGGCTAGAGGAGTATGCGTCGAGGCACGTAGCGGTATGGCCTGAAATGCTGGACGCATTGCGCGAATGCGGTTGGCGCAATTATTCCCTATTTTTGCGGGCTGACGGATTGCTGATCGGTTATCTGGAAACGCAAGACTTCGATCGAGCGCGATCTGCGATGGAGCAGCGCGAAGTGAACGCCCGCTGGCAGCGGGAGATGGCTGGCTTCTTCGTGAATCCAGCCGGAGTGACGCCGGACCGGGCTATGGCACCGCTTGAAGAAGTATTTCATCTGGATTAAGCATCAGATCATGCGCCTGCGCAGATGCATGGCCGGAAAAATCAGCATGGGGAACATGAACAAGCAGGCCAGTCGTAGCGGATGACTCGCCACAATGGCAATCGCCAGATCGACGGCCGCCAGCAACAGCAATAGATTCGACCAGCTTTTTCGCGCCATGTTCGTTGTTCCTCGTTACAGCTTTGCGCGCAAAACAGATGGGAAACAAGGGAATAGGCTGTCCTTTGGGTTCTGGGTTACCAGTTCCAGGACTGCGCAGCCGGAAGACACATGGTTGGAATTACCTGATGAAACGAAAGGGATCGGGAATAGCTTGTCAGACCAGAGAGGTCAAAAGAAAGATGGTCGGGGCGGTGTGATTCGAACACACGACCCCCTGCGCCCAAGGCAGGTGCGCTACCAGGCTGCGCTACGCCCCGACATGTTTTGCTCTTTTGAGTCTAGACTACTCACTTCGTCGGAAGCGCCCAGGCATCGAGAACGCCATCGACCGGAGTAATCAAGAACTGGCGGCCGTCGAGTTCGTAAGTCATGGGCGCACCGGTCAGCTTGCCGCCGGCATAGACATGCCATAAAACGTCTCCTGATTTGCTGTCGAGGGCCACGATGTCGCCGCTATTATCGGCAGTGAAGAGCAAACCACTTCGCGTGGAGAGAATACCGGAGCCTGCTCCGGCTTCTTCAGCTGGACGGTCTCGCTGCCAGCGAATCTTGCCGGTCTGGTAATCAATGGCGGTCAGCATCGGCTGTGACCACAACTGACTGTTGATACCGCCCTGATGGTCAGACGCTTTGTTCTCGTCGGCATCGTTCACGGTGTAGTAGCTGACCTCAAAAGAATGATGAGCGTTGACATAGAAGAGGCCGCTTTCGGGGCTGAAGCTGGGCGCCCACCAATTGGTGCCGGTACCCTCGAACAGAGTACCCGGGATCTGCGGCTCCTTGGCAGGCTTGGGAATTGGTTCGCCGCGGGAATTCAGACCGGCAGACCAATTTTCGGGGCCAAATTTGGAAGTGAGCAGATGTTCGCCGGTTTTGCGATCGAGCAGAAAAAAGTAGCCATTACGGCTGGCCTGCGCGAGCAGTTTTCTCGGCTTGCCCGCGAAAGAACCATCGAGCAGAACCGGGGTTTCATTAGCGTCGCGGTCCTGAGTGTCGTGTGGCGAGGCCTGGAAGTACCATGCCAGCTTCCCGCTATCGTCGTCGATAGCCACGATGGAACAGGTGTAAAGGTTAGCGCCGGGCCGCACTCTGCCGGCCAGGACCGGGTGGGGATTCCCGGTGCCCCAATACAACAGATTGAGATCCGGATCGTAGGTCCCGGTCATCCAGGTTGCGCCGCCGCCATGCGCCATGGTTTCCTTGTCAGGCCAGGTTTCGGAACCGGGTGCGCCCGGGTCGGGAGTTGCGTTCCAGCGCCACAGAACATGACCGTCATCGACGCTGCGTGAATCCAGAAAGCCTCGCATATCGGTTTGGTCGTTGGAGATGCCCACGATCAAGCGGCCTTTGACAATCAGCGGCGCCATGCTGATGTAGTAGCCGAAGGTCACGTCAGCAACCTCGGTTTCCCACAGCTTTTTGCCCGTGCGCGCATCCAGGCAAATCAAGCGGGCATCGGGCGTTCCGAAAAAAATCCGGTCATGGTACATGGCGACGCCGCGCTGGCCGATGAAGTTGCCTGACGACTGGCGCTGGAAATGCCACACTTGACGCCCGGTGCGTGCATCGACTGCCCAAACCTGGTTGGGCACGGTGAAGTACAAGATTCCGTTCACTTCAAGCGGAACAGATTTCAAGGATTGCTGCCGATGTGTCTGAAAGGCCCAGGCGAGAGTCAACGATGAAACGTTCGTTTTATCGATTTGCGAGAGCGAACTAAAACGGCGGCCGCTGTAGTCGCCATAGTAGGAGGTCCACTCGCGTTCCGGATTGACGATAGCCGGGAGATCGAGCCCTTGGGAGAAGAGCAGGGAAGCCGCAAGAAACAGCAACAGGCACCGGATCACTTCAGCGACTCCAGATACGCGAAAACATTGTGCATCTCGGTGTCGGAATATTTCGAAAGCAGCGCCAGGTGGGCGGCGAGCGGGTTGTCTATTTGGTAAGTGACGGAATGGAGCGGCCAAGACCGATACCAGCCATTTGAATCCTGAATAGCAATGTCGAAATTCGTAAGCAGGGAAAGCGTCCCCTTCCATTGCTGACCGGATTTGCCGGTCACGGTGGCGATTTTGTGCGAGTGAGGAGGGTAAAGCATGCGCGATTGCAGATCAAAGGGCGAGTACTTGCCGGCGATGCCTGCGAGATCACCGGCGGGGGAGTGGCAGGCCGAACAGCCGCCTTGGTGAAAAAAGAAAGCCTTTCCGGCGGCAGGATTGCCCGTTAAGAGCTTTTCGAGAGCATAGTTGCCGGCATGGTTAGCGGAACGCACATCCGAGGCAGCCATTCGCGCATGCAGGAACGCGGCAATATCCGTAATTTGTGCATCGCTGAAGTCGAATGCCGGCATGCCTTTGTCGGTCCGGCCCTGGCGAAGAACAGGTCCAATTTGGCTTCCGTTGTCGTCATGGCGGACGACCTTGCTCAGGATGAGATTGGGGCCATCGGTAGCGCCGGCGGCGTTTGCTCCATGGCAGAACGAGCAGGTCTTCAAAAACTGTTCGTGCCCTCGCTTGACCGCGGCGGCGGGATAGGCCGCGCGGGAACCACCGCGCCCGGGCGCAGAAACGGGATTATCCTGGGCGCGCACGAAAACGACCAGGCAGGCAAAGCAGCTGACGAGAAGAATGACTGTAGGGGGAACTGCCATAAAGAACAGTTTATTGGCTTTGCGATTCTTAGATTTAAGAGCTAGCTGAAGAACCGATGAATGCAGAGTCAAACCCAAAACGCCGCTGACTTAGCGGACAAGCTTACCAAGCCGAGCGAGGCCGATATCGATTTCATGCGTAGGCTGAACGGGGATCTAATCCTGCTGGGAGCAGGGGGAAAGATTGGGCCTTCGCTGGCGATACTCGCGCGCCGGGCGGCGGATATGGCCAGAGCGGCGACTCGCATCGTGGCCGTATCGCGTTTTACCTCTTGCAATGCTAGGCACGCGCTGGAGCAAGCCGGAGTCGAGACTATCTGTAGCGATCTGCTAAAGCCGGCTGAGATAGATCGGCTGCCGGATTGTGAAAACGTGCTTTATCTGGCCGGGCGGAAGTTCGGTTCCAGTGGACGGCCGGATCTGACATGGGCGATGAACGCAATCACTCCGGCGCTGGCGGCTCACCGCTATCGCAAGAGCCGCATCGTCGTATTTTCGACCGGCAACGTCTATGGAATGCGCGATATTTCTACAGGCGGATCGAAGGAAACCGATGCGGTATGTCCAGCTGGAGAGTACGCGCAATCCTGTCTGGCCCGCGAGAGGATCTTCGAATATTACGCCAACGAATACGGAACCCGCTGTCTGATTTTCCGGTTGAACTACGCCGTCGATTTGCGGTACGGCGTTTTGGTGGATGTTGGGAGGCGTGTTCACGCGGGAGAACCCGTGGATGAAAGCGTTCCCGAGTTCAACGTGATTTGGCAGGGCGATTCCAACTCCTATGCGCTGCGTTCGCTGGCCCTGTGCGATGCGCCGGCCGGGATTCTCAACGTGACGGGTCCGGAAAGGCTGCGTGTCCGGGAGGTGGCGGAGGAGTTTGCCAAACGCTTCGGCACCAGCTGCAAGTTCGCCGGAGAGCCCGGCGCGAGCGCATTGTTGAGCGACGCATCCCAATGCTTTTCGCTGCTCGGCAAGCCCTCGGTGCAGGCTGCGGAATTGATCGCCTGGGTAGCAGACTGGATATTGGCCGGCGGCGAGAGCCTGGGAAAGCCGACGCATTTCGAGGTGGTGGATGGGAATTATTGAGTGCCGGGCATGCTGAAGGTTGACCCCTCAGTTGCTGCCATTCTGAAACGAGGCGCGGTGATTCCAGCTCATCCTCTGGCGCTCACCGAGTCAAGGAAACTTGACGAGCGGCGGCAGGTGGCGCTGACGAATTACTACTGCGATGCCGGCTCCGATGGTATTGCGGTGGGCGTTCACACGACTCAGTTCGAGATCCGGAATCCGCGCGTTGGCTTGTATGAAGCGGTATTGCGGCTGGCCGCCTCCAAGGCGCGCTCGTTCGAAGACGCGAACGGCAAGCGGTTGGTAAAGGTCGCCGGCGTATGCGGCCAAACCCGGCAGGCGCTCGGGGAGGCGAAGTTTGCGCGCGAGGAGGGCTTCGATCTCGGGCTGCTGAGTTTGAAAGACCTCTCCACCGCGAGCGATGCGCAGCTGCTGGCACATTGCCGCGCGGTGGCCGAAGAGATTCCTTTGTTCGGCTTTTATCTACAGCCGGCGGTGGGAGGCCGAATGCTGAGCTACGATTTCTGGAGGCAGTTCTGCGAACTAGAAGGTCTGGCGGCGATCAAAGTTGCTCCGTTCAACCGCTACCAAACTGTAGATGTAGTCCGGGCGCTCTCGGACAGCGGACGTGAAGCCGAGATCTCCTTGTACACAGGAAATGACGACAACATCATTCCAGACCTGCTGACCGGCTTCCGCTTCGGGCACACCACTCTTCGATTTGCGGGAGGGTTGCTGGGCCAATGGGCGGTCTGGACGGAACGAGCGGTCGCGCTTTTAGAGGCCATTCAAGAGTGCCGGGGAAACGACGACGGACGCGCGATGGAGATCTTGGCGGGTTCCGCGGCTCTCACGGATGCAAACGCCGCGCTCTTCGATGCGCGAAACGGCTTTGCCGGCTGCATCGCAGGCCTGCACGAAATCCTGCGCCGCCAGGGTCTGCTGGCCGGGCGCTGGTGCCTGGATCCAGCGGAAGATCTGTCGCCTGGGCAACTCGACGAGATCGAAAGAGTCTGTAGGGCCTATCCGGAGTTGAACGACGACGAGTTTGTCCGAAGCAATCTGGATCGTTGGCTGCGATAGGCGGCTGAACTAATTGTTCAAGGTCCGGCTCAAAGAGAGCGCCGATTCCGGTCAGGACCAATTTTGGAAAAATGCTGGGTGCCGGAAAGACTCCCGGGACATCCGTAACTTAATCGTGCCCTCACCGAACAGTAGTTGGGTGGAATATGAGACGGTTTGGCAATAGAAGACTCGCAGTTGTCACTATAGGCCTGCTGCCCTGGGTGTCTGCCTTTGCGCAGAAGCAGGAGGTAGGTCTGACGCTGGGCGGATTTGCGTCCGCGGACCGCATTTCGACGAACGGGATTCAGTTCAACGTCGGCTCTGGAATTGCACTGCAGGCAGACTATGAATACCGGTTTTTACGGGTAGGCCCTCTGGGGATTTATGCCGGGGTTCACTTCCTGGCAAGTCCTCAGCGCCAGATCAGCTCACTGGCAGGCAGCCTCACCCGTGACATTGCCTCCTTGTACATAACTCCGAACATTATGTTAAGGGCATTTCCGAACAGCCGCATCGTGCCTTGGTTCGCCATTGGCGGCGGCTACGGAGACTATGAACAGAGCACGACGGTGCTGAGCGGGGCAATCAACGGAGCTCCCCGGCAGTTATCCCGCGGCGTACTGATGTACGGTGGCGGAGTCGACATTCCCATTTGGCGGTTCGTAGCGCTACGCGGTGAAATCCGCGATTTCTACACCGGCAATGCGGCTTATAACGTGCCCCTTTCGGGCAGCCAACATAACATCACCGCAGGCGGCGGCATCGTGCTGCGCTTCGGCGGCAAATAGAAAGTGGAAAAAGAATGACACGTCGCACGATTCTCGCTATGAGTAGCTTTGCTCTGGGCGGGGGATTGTTGAAAGCGCAAAACAATTTCCGGCTGACACCTAACGCCGAGTCTGAGTTAACCCTGGAGGTGACGAAGACCGGACTGATGTCAGGGAAGAAACACCATCTGGTGTTCTCTCGCTATGAAGGCATGGTGACGCAGCAGCCCAAGCCACAAGTGGCTTTTACGGTTCAAGCTAACAGCCTCGAGTGCCAGGATGACTGGGTGAAACCAAAGGATAGGGAGAAGATCACGCGATACGGAATAGACGAACTCCTGGAAGCCAGTAAGTACCCGGAGTTGAAGTACCGGTCAACCTCTGTGGCGCAGAACGGCGACGGTTACACCATTGAAGGGGACCTCACTATTAAAAGGGAGACCCACCCGGTTACGGTTAAAGTGGCCCGGAATCCGGATAAAAGCGGACTCTGGAAAGGCGAAGCCACCATCCGCTTTAAAGATTTCAATCTCAAGCCTCCAACGGCTGCTTTGGGGACCATAGGAACGGAGGACGCCATGCGGCTTCTGTTTCACGTGAAATCCGAAACGGCGGCCTGATCTTCCTTTCTTCCGTGACTTATACAGCGCTGGATCCGAATAAATAGATGACGGGAAATTACATTCAAAAATCCAAGTCAAACCAAGGCAATAGGAGAAACTATATGAAAAAACAATTGGCCGCTTTCGTTTTCGCCGCTGCTGTGCTGGTCGCGCCCTCGACCCCGCTTTTCGCTCAATCTGACAAAATGTCTCAGGACAAAAAGGGTGACAAGATGTCCGACGGCAAAATGTCGCACGAGAAGAAATCCGGCAAGATGAGCAAGCAAGACGACTCCATGAAGGACGAGCACATGGACAGCCAGGACGGCAAGATGGAGCACGGCAAGAAGAGCAAAAAGGACAAGAGCTCAGACAAAATGTCTTCGGACAAAATGTCGAACGATCCCAAGTAAGTTAGCACTCCTCCAACCTCGGAACGGCGAGCAGCCTCACGGAATTCCCTCAATCGATAGGCTGCTCCCGTTCCCTTTTTTCGTCTTTGCCTTGCCTTGCCAAGGTCTATCAGAGAAGCCGCTGGAAAATTGTCTGCCTTAAGACATAGAATAGGAGCGCTATGATGCGTTGCTCTTCTTCTACCTTGGCGGCGGGTTTGCTGCTGAGTCTTTGCCCGGTGACATCGATGCTGGCGGCAGGTTCGCCAGGTGGAGTTGTGCTGGTTGCCAATCAGGGGGACCGGGACCTCAGTATTATCGATCCTTCGGCTGCGAAACAAGTAGCGACAGTCGCGGAGGATGCTATCACCGGACACGAAGTGATTGCGTCGGCCGATGGCAAGACCGCCTTTGTGCCGATCTACGGCAATTCAGGCGTTGGAAAGCCTGGTACCGACGGACGCGAGATGAAAGTGATCGATATCGCTTCTCGCAAGGTAGAGCAAACCGTCGATTTTGGGCACGGTGTGCGGCCGCATTGCCCGAAGATCAATCCAGGGGATGGGATGCTTTATGTCACAACCGAGCTGGATAAGACGGTTACGATCATCGATCCGAAAACCCTGAAGATTGTGGGTACCGTTCCCACCGGCCAGGAAGAATCGCATATGCTGGCCATCTCGAGTGATGGAAGCCGCGGATACACGTCGAATGTCGGACCCGGAACGGTTTCGGTTCTCGACTTGAAGGCGCGCAAGGTGATTACCATCATTCCGATATCGGAAAACGCGCAGCGCATTTCGATTACACCTGATGACAAAATGGTTTTCACGGCGGACCAGACCAGCCCGCGCCTGGCGGTGATCGATGCCGTGACGAACAAGATAAAGACTTGGATTCCGCTGGCTGGAACCGGCTATGGAACCGCTAGCACGAAAGACGGCAAATGGCTGCTGGTGGCGGTGCCAAAGGCGGCGCAAGTAGCGGTGGTAGATCTTTCCACTTTGAAGGTTACGAAATCTATTGACGTTCCGAAGGCTCCGCAGGAGGTTCTCATTGCACCCGACAACAAGACGGCGTATGTGTCTTGCAATGCAAGCGGGAAAGTGGCGCAGATCAGTCTAGAGGACTGGTCGGTGAAGAATCTAATTGATGCCGGAAAACTCGCGGACGGCTTGGCCTGGGCCAAGTAGGGTTGTTTTTGACGTGAGAACAATGCCGGCAAAGATTTTCTTCGTTCCTGATCTTTTGCCTCGATAGAAGCAAGTCGCGGCATCATCGGCTGTACAAAAAGGGCAGATATACCAACTCGATCGTGCGGGGTGCTTTCCCGCTGCGTCGGGAGTTGCCTGGATTCAGCGGGACATCGCGTATTCACCTGTTCCCACGCGTTAGAGCTGAGCGGGTCGCGGACAACGACTCTTTCGTGGAGCCAAATGCGAATCAACGTTTCGCAATGCTATTTTGACGGCACTTACACCTAGTCGATTCTTACAAATAGCAAGCGCTGTTCAATTGCAAGGCGTGTCTTTGAAGCGGCTCAAGGCGTGATGTTCAGCTCCACTGAGCTGGGCCGCCGTTAATTCCGCGGCGCTGAGTTGCGCAAACGAGCCTTTGATTTGTGAAGTTAGCCCACCGGAACTTCCGTTACCCCTAAAGCTTAGGTAACTTATGCCATAATTGCCTATAGTTCTATAGGTATCAGACACATGGCAGAAGCAACGCTTGATTTAGTTCGCGGAACCTTAGATATCCTCGTCCTCAAGATTATTTCGTGGCAGCCGCTGCACGGGTACGCAATCTCTCAAGCCATTCGCCAGCAAACTGATGAAGCGCTGCTTATTGAGGAGGGAGCCCTCTATCCGGCGCTCTATCGAATGGAGGCGAAGGGTTGGATCGAAGCGGAATGGAGGTTGTCTGACAACAAACGCCGCGCCAAGTTCTATGCCCTCACTCGAAAAGGGCGGAAACAGTTGCAGGCGCAGACTCAAACTTGGAAAGCCTACACCGCTGCAGTCGCCAAGATATTGAGCGCGTCGCAGGCTCCAGCACCACCGGAGCCCTGATGGGAAATGCCCCTCTTTGGCGTCGAAAGCGCCGCTTTTTCGGCTCCGATGTAGCTGCGGATGTCAGGGAGGAACTGCAGTTTCACTTCGAGTGCAAAGTAGAGGAACTTGAGCAGCAAGGATGGCGGCCGGAACAAGCCCGGATTGAAGCCCTTCGGCAATTTGGGGATATAACTGCGGTTCGGCGGGTATGTGAGTCACAAGCGATAAGGAGAGAGAAGCATATGAGGATCAGTGAGTGATGGGCCGCCCTATACCAAGACGTCAAGTACGGGATCACGCAACTTCGACGCAGTCTCGGAACAACGCTTGTGACACTCCTGACGTTAGGTTTTGGAATGGGAGCTGTGACAGCCGCTTTCAGCATTCTTTACGCGGTCGTTCTCCGGCCGTTGCCCTTTCCCGCTCCCGGCCAACTCGTTTCAATGCGCTCCGTGCGGCAGGAGGTAGATGATCTAGTTACGCCAAGAAATTTCGATTCTTGGAAGCGCCAAGCAAATTCTTTCCGCCAGCTCGGCGCCATTCAGCCCACTACGTTCACGCTTTCCAACGGCGGAGCGGCAACCCAGATTCCTGGTGGCTTTGCTTCGGCAGGCTACTTTCCTGTCTTCGGCATTTCACCTGAGCTCGGCAGAACCTTTACCGCTAAAGAAGATCGAGCACCGCGTCTGCACCTCGCCATTTTGAGTGATCGACTGTGGCGGGAGCGGTTTGGCGGCGACCGCAGAATTTTGGGACAACAGATACGTCTCAACCGGGAAGCGTTCACGGTAATCGGCGTATTGCCATCTTCCTTTTCGGTTCGCCCAGGCTCTGAACAAGTGTGGGTGCCGCTCGCCCTCAGCGGCCAAGAGATGAACTGGGCGGGCGGCGTTTTGCAGGTGGTAGGCCGGCTGCGCGATGGACTGAGCGTGAAGGAAGCGCAAGCAGAAATGAATGTGCTGGCGCGCGATCTGCAAGCGCTCTACCCGGATATGAACCGGGACAGAGGAATCCGTGTTCGCGATTATGCTGACGACTTGGTCGGCGACTATAAGAGCCGCCTATTCGTTCTCGTGAGCGCCGTCGGATTGGTATTGCTTATCGCATGCGCGAATGTGGCGAATTTGCTACTAGCTAAGAGTGCGGGTCGTAAGCACGAGCTGGCCGTCCGAGCAGCTATGGGCGCGACCCGCGCCCGTATCATTCGCCAATTGCTAACCGAGAGTCTGATTGTGGGGCTCGTAGGCGCCACGTTCGGGCTGTGCTTAGCTCAAGCTCTCCTGCGCCTTGTAGTGAAACTCAACCTGGAGGCGATACCGCGTTTAGACCAGGCCGGACTCAATGCTCCGGTGTTTCTGTTTGCTTTGTGTCTGGGATTCGTAAGCACAATACCGCGGGACTGTGGCCGGCCATTCGTGCTGCGCAGGTCGATATTCAGACCGTTTTGCGGCAAGGCGGTCGAGGCGCCACCGGACTCGCGCGCGATTCGGCGCGAAGCGCATACATAGCGGCAGAAGTCGCGCTCGCTCTCGTTTTACTCATCAGTGCCGGCCTTCTGATCAGAACCGCAATTGCGGCACAAAAAGTGAGACCAGGATTCTCTCCTGATCGTGTAGTCAGCGGACGCACTGCTTTGCCAGTTGCTGTGTATCGGGACGGGAAGGATGCGGCGAGGGCATACGACCATATCCTGCAAAACTTAAGGGAACAGCCTGGCGTTATCTCGGCCGCTCTCACCTCCAAAGTCCCGTTGTCACTGAGTACGGTTGGCCTTTCACTTAAGCAGAATGCTGTTTCCACCCCCCTGAAGCAAGACGTCGCAACAGAACTGCACTACATCAGCGACGGTTACTTCACCACAATGAGGATTCCACTGAAGAGAGGGCGTGAGTTCACCCAACATGATCGCCCGGATTCTACACAGGTAATGTTGGTAAGCGATGGCTTGGCAAGTCGTTTATGGCCGGATGAACAGGCGATAGGCGAGACCATCCGCATTCCTGAGCTCGAAGGGCGAAGTGAAGCTTGGCAGGTTGTCGGCGTTGTGTCTGATGTTCGAGCAAATGGCCTGCTGAGTGAGGCTCCTCTTGTCATCTACATTCCTCTGGCGCAGGTTACGGCAAACCCCTGGCATTGGATTGAGCAGTCGCTATATCTGGTTGCTCGAACACAGACCGAGGCAACGAGCATGTCCGGAATGCTCCAGCGAGCCCTGAACCAAGTCGATCCTGAGTTGCCTTTAGGGGACGTAAGAACTATGAACCAACGCCTGGCTCGTTCGGCATCCCTGGCTCGCTTCTACACGCTGGTACTCACTCTATTGGGAGCCTGCGGACTGCTATTAACAATGGCCGGCATTCATGGTGTTGTGGCATATTTCGTGAGCCGCCAGCGCGCCGAAATTGGTCTTCGGTTGGCATTAGGGTCCTCAGCAAGAGGAGTGCTGCTATTCGTCATCCGGCAGGGAATGCGACCAGTGCTAATAGGTGTGCTAATCGGCCTCTTAGCATCTTTTATGGCTACACGACTCCTTGCCAGCCAATTGTATGGCGTCAGCGCAACAGACCCGTTCACGCTCTTAGGAGTCACTTTCATTCTGATCTTAGCGGCAGTGTTCGCGTGTTATCTTCCTGCGCGCCAGGCGGCACGCACTGACCCGATGGTTGCGCTCCGGAAGGAATAAGGCTCGAAATTTGGCGCGGTGCCCGCAAATGCTCGCGGCCGTCCGCCGCAATCAACTCTGTTCCATCGGGTTTTCCCTCTCAAAACTGTATTGCATGACGACATTAAGTAGCGATGCTGCTGTGTAATGCTTTTCGGCTGAAATGATGGCTACGCGTTGGCCGAGTAGCAGATACCTCAACACAGTCGTTTTCGAACCCGAGCGCGAGTTTGGCGCAGCCACTCATACCTTCGGTCGTGCCGCATGCTAAGTTTTCGTAGCCGCAACGACGCGGGGCCAGCCGGCGAGATCCGCAATAATGTCGATGTCTTTCCATCCTGTGGTGAGGAGATCTTGGACGCCGGGAAGCGATTGGTAGCCGAGCTCCAGCATGAGACGTCCACCTGATTTCAGGGTCCGGTGCGCTGAGGGAATAATGCGCCGGTAGATTTCGAGGCCATCTTCAGAAGCGAACAGCGCAATGTGAGGTTCCCAATCGCGCACCTCGCGCTGCATATTTGCCGCGTCGCCCCCCGGAACATACGGCGGATTCGAGAGCAGCAGATCCACCGACGACGGCGCGGCCGCGGAGAGCAGGTCAGCGGTGAAGAACTGGACGGCAGCTTGATGGCGGTTCGCATTCCGAACAGCCACGGAGAGTGCACCGGGCGAAATGTCGGATGCGTAGACGGGATGACGGGACTCGGCTGCCACAGAGACGGCAATCGCCCCAGAGCCGGTTCCCATATCCAGAATGACAGATGCTTTGGACGGTCCAAGGTAAGCCAAGGCGGCCTCTACCAGATGTTCGGTTTCCGGGCGGGGAATTAGCACCCGGCTGTCGACATAAAATTCCCGGCCATAAAATTCCTGCCGCTTGGTGATGTACTGGGTAGGTTTTCCGTGAAGCCGGTCGTTGAGGTAGCGCCCATAGTGGATCCAGGAAACTTCCGTCAGCGGGTCGGTGGCGTGCGCATACAGGTAAGCGCGGTCCTCACGCATGGCATGCGCAAGCAGGACTTCAGCTGTCAGCCTGGCGGCAGAGATAGCTCCTTTAGCGAGGATCTCGGCTCCCTGCTGCAGAGCCGTTTGCACGGTCAAGAACTTCACATGCGTTTAACGGAGCAGGAAAACTAGGCGGCTTCGCCTTGACGCAAGCGCTCCGATTGGTAGTACGACGTAAGCGCATCGGTTACCGGTTGAAGCCGGCCTTCCATAACAAGGTCGAGCTGGTGCAGCGTAAGGCCGATGCGGTGATCGGTGAGCCGGTTCTGCGGAAAATTATAGGTGCGAATTTTTTCGCTGCGATCTCCGCTTCCCACCAGGCTCTTCCGCTCGGCTCCGATCTGCGCCTGCTGCCTTTCCATTTCCATCTGGTAGAGGCGGGAACGCAGAACCTGCATAGCTTTAGAGCGGTTTTTGATCTGCGATTTTTCGTCCTGGCACGAAACGACTGTGTTGCTGGGCAGGTGAGTGATGCGTACAGCGGAATAGGTGGTATTTACGGACTGCCCACCCGGGCCTGACGAGCAGAAGGTGTCGATGCGGAGGTCTTTCGCATCGATCTGAACGTCGACCTCGTCGGCTTCGGGCATAACGGCAACCGTGATGGTGGAAGTGTGCACTCGCCCTTGTGTTTCCGTGGAAGGCACCCGCTGGACGCGATGTACGCCGCTCTCGTACTTCATGCGGCTGTAAACTTTCTTGCCGCTGATCATAGCGATGACTTCGCTGAGGCCGCCTACTGAAGATTCACTCAACGATGTGACTTCTACGCGCCAGCCTTGCTCTTCCGCATAACGGCCATAGAGGCGGAAGATCTCGGCGGCGAAAAGCGAGGCTTCGTCACCTCCCGCACCCTTGCGGATTTCGAGGACCACGTTCTTCTCGTCATTGGGGTCCTTCGGCAGAAGCAAAATCTGCAGATCGTCTTCCAGCGCGGAACGTAGCGGATCGAGACGGGCGACTTCAAGTTCGGCCATCTGCTGCAAGTCGGGATCGCTCTCGGAGAGCATGGCGCGGGCGTCGGTTAGTTCCTGATCGGCCCGCTTCCATTCCCGGTATTTCGAGACAAGGTCGAAGAGTTCGCTCTGTGCTTTTGCGGTTTTTCGGTAAGACTCTGCGTCGCTGATCACGGCCGGATCCGCCATTCGTGCGGTCAATTCCTCGAAGCGGGACTCCGCCTGCTCCAATCGCTCTTTGTATTGCATGATTCCTATCGATCCGAGGAAGTTCCGGCTAGCTTACGCAATCAGGAAGGTGCCGCCGCGAGCTCTTTCCATGTCCATAGCTTCGTTCAGAGCGCAAATGGAGACCTCCATCTGATCGTCGGTTGGAGGCTTGGTGGTGACGCGCTGCAGCCATAAGCCAGGAGCAGTCAGCACGGCCAGAAAACCGTTCCGGCGCTGGGCCGCATATCGGATGGTCTCGTAGCTTAGGCCAACTATGACCGGAAGCAAAGCGATTCGCGCAGCTAGTTTAGCCCAGAAGTTATCAATGGGAAGAAATGCATACGCAGCCATCGACACGATCAGTACAACGACCAGGAAGCTGGTGCCGCAGCGGGGATGCCAAGTCTGGAAGCGTTGAGCATTTTCGACGTTGATCGACTGACCGGATTCGAAATTGAAAACGGCTTTGTGTTCAGCTCCGTGGTACTGGAATAGCCGGTACATCTCGCTCATTCGAGAGAGCAGATACATGAAGCCGAGAAAGATGCCGATCCGAAGCGTTCCATCCACCAGGTTGACGGCCAGGCGGCCGCTGAGCAGATCGAAGTGATGTCCCAAAGTTGTGGCTAAGTAGAGCGGCACAAATTTGTAAAGCGTGATCATGAAAAGCAACGAGAAGGCTATCTGAAAAGCCATCGCCGTTTTACCCCCATCTGCCTTTGCGCTTTTTTGGTTTTCTGGAATTGCGGACTTGCCACCAGCCTCTCCCGCAGCGCATTCCGCCGAAAACTTCAGAGCGCGCATGCCGAGAGTCATAGCGCTGCCGAGTGTGACAAGACCTCTCAGTACGGGCCATCGCAGTACAGCGTGGCGATTCTTTGCGGGTGACAGGGGCTGTGAGGTGGTCACAATCTCGCCGGTGGGAGTGCGCACTGCCACGCAATAACTCGAGGGCGAACGTATCATCACGCCTTCAATCACGGCCTGACCGCCAATCAGCGTAGTCTCTTCGCCGTTTTCGAGGATGGGAAGTAGTTGGATGTGCGCCAGCAAGCGCAAGGAATCTCGCAGGTTCAAACGGGAGGGCTCCAGACTTCAGTATAGCTTGAAGACTGTGAGCCCTCCCTAGTAGAAAAACTGGATCTGGATCGCTTATGGAATGGTAAGTTCCTGTCCAACTTGGATTTTATCGGGGCTTTGCAGCTTGTCCTGGTTGGCCTCGAAAATACGGTTGTAGTCGTTGGCGTTCCCGTAAAAGTCCTTTGCAATCTTCGAAAGTGTGTCCCCGGATTTTACGGTATAGCTGCGCGCCGACGAGCCCCCACCTGCTGCTGCGCCAGCAGCCTGAGCTTGCGGTTGCGGCAAGCTGGAATCAACCGAAATATCTACGTTTAAGTCGCTAAATGAGGAATCGGCACCTTTTATCTGGTTCCAAACCTCGTTCTTGATGTCCTGAGAAGGGGCGGCGCCCTGAATCACGAGCTTATTGTCCTGCACGTGGAGGTGGGAGAGTTGCACTCCGCGCTGTTTAATCGTGTTTAGTGCCGACGAATATTTATTTTTTAGCTCTTCGAGTCTGTCCATGCAAATAGTCTCCTTCTCAGTTGAGTCGGGTGAGCAGATTCCGGCTACACAGAAAAAGCAAGGGGCCTATTTCTATCACTGGGCTTTGCGGGAAGATGAGTCAGGCGAGTTTGCTTCGGATGCTTGCGCGGCAGCTTTTTTGGCAGTCTTGGATTTCGCCCAGTCTTCCTGTGTAGCGGAATTGCCAACGGCCTTATTCTTTAAATCTTTAGCGACGTTTTCATCAACTACTTCCTTAGAGTCTTGCACGGACTCGCGGGAGCCATCGCCCAGTGCCAGAACTTTTACTTTTACCTTTTTGCTTCCAAAGAGCTTACAAGATTTTGGGCTGGGCATATAGATATCCAGGTGACGGCCCTGAACTTTGGATCCGGTGTCGGCCACGACATATTCGCCGGAGTAACGGCCGGCGCGACGGATTTTAATGCGCGTTCCAATGGGAAGTACATCCGGATCGGCAGCTACCAGGTGACGCTTGGTCCACTCACCCGACTTAGTAACACCAGTCTGACAGTAAGCTGTTGCGCGATAGGTTCCGTTCCGGTGAGGCGTCTTTTCGGCGAGCAGACTGAGGCACAGGGTTAGGGCGAGAAGAGTGAGCTTACACATTAACCGGTTAGACTCACAAAGTCGGCAATTCGGCCCGAAGCCAGGGGTCACAGCAGTACTACTCAACCTTTAAGCTTCGCTTGTCTTCTTAGCTTGTCTGGGTGCTTTGACGCGAGAACATCTGCTGACCGCCGCCATCGTCGATCAGCTTCGATTACCTTCTCAAAGTGCGAGGGCAGGAAGAACCGCCGGCGGCATTGTTCGCAGCGGAAGGCTTTCAATCCCCATAATTTCATGATGAGGTCCTTCGGCGTCCAGCGATGGGAGCGATGCAGATCTGACGAGTGGCAGCGCGGACACATATGACTTCGTAACTAGAATACAGCCGTCAGCGGGCAAGATGACTTGATTCCTCTGTTGGCAGATTGCAGCGATGTTGACGCCAGGTTGATCTGCTCCCGGGTGGAAAGCACCGGAGCCTCGGGGCGCTCGTCTGTCCAGCTTGGATGTTTATGGGAGTTCCGTGCTTTATTGGAGGCGCAAAGGACCCGGATGCGCGCCGCCAATCAGCAAAAGAATTCCCATGCTCTCCGGGCCCGTTTTGCGCGTGTATCTCAGAAATTCCTCAGATTTGGAACGGCTCCCGGGATACTGGTACTCCCGCAGAGCAAAGTCAGCCTCAAACGCGTTTACATGGTAATCATCGGCCGGCAGTGTAAGTTCCGTGCCGTGCCTTAAGTTCATGCAAACACAATCGCTGAATGCGTGGCCGTCTCCTGAGGCAAGCATTCGAACCGCCGGTCTTCCGTCCCTTGAGGTGCAAACATAACGGAGCCATCCCGCGCCGCGCCGCTGATTCCTATGCCATTCCTGCGGCCAATGGGTTTACCTCCTAGTCCAGGCTAATCTCGTGCGCGCCCAGCGAATTTTCTGTTCCGTCTAGCGCCGCAAGTGACATCTATTTAACTGTGATTCGCCGGTTAACGAAAACTGCTCCTCTCTTACTGCTTTGCTTTTTCTTGTGCGCCTGTGACGCTCATCGCGGAACCCCGAGCGACCCGAATGAACAGCAGGGCAATCCCAACGCCAAGCCGGAGCAGAGCATCACAAACAAGTCGAATGACCAACCCGCCGGAGATAAAGCAGGCAAAGATCCGCACACCTTCACCCCTTCAGGGCCCAGCCGGAAACGCTAAATTAGAACATCAGCTTCAAAGAAAACTGAATCTGCCGGGACGTTCCCGCCGTGCGATTGATCTGGCCGAAACCCGAACCGAGAAGCGTATTGGCTGGTAAACCCAAGTTCGCAATATTGAATAAATTAAAAAGTTCCGCACGGAATTGCAGATTGGCCAGTTCGGCCCCCGAGCGGCTCCCAATGGGCGTGTCTTTTATCACAGCAAAATCGAAATTGTAATAGGCCGGGCCGCGAAACGTGTTCCGGCCCAGCGATCCGAAAAAGCCGCTGTTTGGCCCCGTTCCACCTGTCTGGCCCATCGGAATGGAGAAGTACGATACGTTGTTCGCCCCCAATCCAAAGTAATCCTCGCGCACAACGCGGGCTGTGGAAAGCTCTGGCTTGCCGATCTGGTTGGGCCTATCGACGCTGTTCGATCCCGCTCCGGTTTGCTGTACGCCCGAGAAGACCGAAAACGGCGCGCCACTGGTCAGGGTGATCACACTCAGCAACTGCCATCCGCCGCTTAGTCTTCTATTCAGCGACCGGAATCCATACAGCTTTCCGAACGGCAGATCCTGAATCGCGCTAGCCGTAAAAGCATGCCGCACGTCGAAGGTCGATGGGCCCTTCTCCGCGCGGGTATTGAACGGATTTTGCGGGGACGCCGGAGCAAGCGTACCCGACGCCCCGCTCACGAAACCTCCGATTACGGTACTGACGTCATCAATCGACTTCCCGGCGGTATAGCTGGCCTGCAGCGAGGGTCCTCCACCTGGAACCTTGCCTTGCAGTGAAGTCTGCAGGGCATGGTAGCTGGAATGTGAACGATTCGTCATCAGCAATTCGGTCCCGAACCCGCCAGCTGGCTGGCCCAGCGAGTTGAATTGCGTGTAGCGGGCAAACTCTGCGGTAGCTCCCGGATAGCCATTTGGGTAGTTGATGGCCGGTAAGCTCATTCCCGAAGTTCCGACGTAAGCGGCATTCGCGCTGAGTCCCCGGAATTGGCGTTCGAGCGCGAAAGTCCACGTCGCCAGGTAGGCGTTGCGAAAGTCCTGGGACATCGCATTCACATTCAAGGGACTAACCTGCCTGCTTGGGTTCAGAGCTGCCAGGTCGCGGGCAAAGCGCGTGATGTCCCAAACCGTGTTCGCGCCCACCTTTTTGGAGTCGTAGTTGGCAGCGGCGAAAATGTCTACGCTGTCGGGTGTATAAACCCCTGGCAGCTGCGCCGGAGTAATTCGCGTTCCGTAGGCCAGCGGCGCGCCCCGGGCTGCGGTAAGGCGCGGGTAATCGACATAAGGCCCAGCCCCGGTCAGTAGATTGTCCTGCCAGATATTTGGCGGAATAGTCGTAAGAGCCGCGCCGGCGCGAATGAGCAAGCTTTTCGCTGCCCTGTAACTTACCCGCACGCGCGGTCCCCAATTGTTTGCCCGGGTCCGAAAAATCGGCTGCGGATTAATGAGATAGTCCTGGCCGGGAACTCCATCGCGCATCACGAATGATACCCCCGCCGAACGCCGGGCGCGGTCGCTGAAGGGGGTATAGAGCTCGTACCGGATTCCGTAGTCGAGCTGAAGACGGTCCGATATCTTCCAGGTGTCTTGAACGAAAAGGTTGACGTCGTAGCGCGATACCGCTGCTACCCCGATCTGGCTTCCCTGCGGGAACCCGGGTGGCGCAACTGCTACCGAATAGGCGAACGCGCTTCCGGTTAGCAGGGCGGAAAGGGTGTCGGGCAAGGCGTCTCCAATCCCCACGTCGTGAGCCCCGCTCAGCGAGCGTATGTTCACCGTGGAGTAAGCCGTGCCGCCGCCGAAGGTGTAAGCTCCATTCGGCGCCGTGCCGTAATATGTTGAATCGCGGTTGGCGCGGAACTCTCCCCCTGCTTTTATCGCATGGCGTCGCGATGTCCACGCCATAGTCTCCCGGCCCTGGAAAAGATTGCCGATGGAGGCCTGCACGGAACCGCCAGCCGCGTTGAATGGTTCGTACAGGCCATCGTTGAAGCTGATCGCCGGGTCAATGCGATTGGCTGTGGGAAACGACGGCGTGCTCCGCGTAAAACTAAGCGAGGCTTCGTTGTTGAAGCGTGGAGAACCGGCATGCGTCCAGGTCACCACGCCGTTACGCTGATGATCGGAATATAGTACTCCGAAACTGGCGTCGATTAGTGTCTGGTTTGGATTGGTTGCTGGTCCGTTCAGATTGTTCACGCTGAAGCGCGCGAAGAGCGAATCTTTCGCGGATAGTCTATGATCCAGCCGGATCGAGAACTGGTCCGCGTTGGTGCGGATCTTCGACGATGAGGCAAACGTGCGGGCCCCAAACGGACCGGCCGGATCGTTCGGGATGGGATAACGGCTCAACACCGTCGCAATAGCAGGATTAACCGGAACCAGCAGCGTATCGCCTGGAAAGGCCGTCGTGTTCCGGCCAGCGCGCTCCTCCAGCGTAGGCACGGGAAGCACCTGAGTCGTGCCTAACACCTGCCGGAATCCCTGGTATTGACCGTAAAAGAATGTTCTGTTCCGGCCGTCGAACAGTCTTGGCAGCACTACCGGCCCTCCCACCGCCACTCCGAATTCATTGCGGCGGAAGGGAGGAATTCTACCCGGATTGACCGGCGACCGGCGATCAAAAAAATTGCGCGCATCGAAGGCCGAGTTGCGTACGAACTCGAATAGCGATCCATGCACAGCATTTGAACCCGAGCGCGTCAGGACGTTCGTGAAACCGGCGGCGCCGCGTCCGATTGCCGCGGGCATCCATCCCGAGGAAGACTGAATTTCCGCCACGGCGTCCACATTGAAATTTGAAAAAGTCGCGCCCCCCATCTCCGGATCGCTGATGTCCGCCCCATCCATCGCGAAGACCGCTTCCACGCCTCGCTGACCGTTCACCGCAAACTGCGAAGTGAAGTTTGTGGCGCCGTTGGAATCGGTCATGGTCCCGGCTGCCAGCAGCAACAACTGGCCGAAATCCCGCTTGTTTAATGGAATTGCGGAAACCGCGCGCCCTTCCAGATCTTCCCCGCCACTTGCCCCGCTCGCAGCGGCTTGTCCCGGAAAGGTAACTGTTAGAGAATTGCTCGCTGTCAGAATGAGTTCCGCCGGTTTGCCATTCGGGAGTTGAACCGGCTGCGAATACTTCACTTCGTGCTGCTGAAACGCCACCGAGACAATATAGGCGCCGGCATCGACGCTTTTGAATTTGTAAGCTCCCGAGGCGCTGGTAGTTGCCGAAACTACCGCGCCGGACGAGCGAAGGACGACCTCTGCCTGGGCGACCGGCTCCCCCGTTTCCGTTCGCACGCGGCCAGCGAAGCCGCTTGCCTGCGGCTCCTGCGCCAGGCAGGTAACAGCAATTATGAAGAGACCTAGGCTGACGCGCACCATTGCAGCATATCTCCAAAGCGCACACAATTCGCCCGGAGCGGCGCCAAACGAAAGAGGAACTCAGCGGACTTGGCCAAATGGGCTGGATCCCTCTGGCGCCTGCTGTGCGTGAGTTTGTAAAAGCTCTGCAGTCTCTTCCTTAGCCGGTGCTGCCTTCCATAGCCGTACTGAGTAAGCAATATCTGACGCCAAGCTGGAGTTTGCTGGCGGAGATGAATGCCTGCCTCTGTCGACTGAATTTATGAGTCGAGTCGGCGCTGTTATCTTCCACTCGCTCGAGGATGAATGCCTTGGACGTATTGACAATCAGAAACGTAAAAACGGCTGCAGGCCAGCTGGATTTGCAGGATGAGTGCATTCGTCCCCTGGTGCGTGACCTGCACAAAGTAAACCGCGCAATCTACTGGTCTGACTTGGTGATCTCTTCCGCCCTCGGATGGACCGCCTTCTGCATTGCGGCTTGGGTTGATGTTCCGCCCGTTGCTTGCCTGGCGAGCCTGGCAGTCTCGGTGCTTCTTCTTTACCGGGCGCTATGCTTCGTCCACGAACTAAGTCACCAGAATACCCGCAGCCTTCCAGGCTTCGAGGTCGCCTTCAACCTACTAGTGGGGTTTCCTCTGCTGATGCCTTCATTCGTGTACATAGGAATGCATCAGAGCCATCATCGGATCGACACTTACGGCACCCGGAACGATCCAGAGTACCTGCCGTTTTCCCGTTCCTGGCGCATCACGGTTGTCTTTGCTCTGGAGAGTATGCTGGTCCCGCTGATTCTTCTGTTCCGATTCCTTGTCCTGAGTCCGGTAGCCTTCTTTTCTCCTCGTTTTCAAACCTGGTTGACCACGCACTTATCTTCGCTGACCGTAAACCCGAAGTATCGTCGCGTCGCCAGTCCGCGTCTCATCGCGAAGGTCCGCCGCGATAGCGCCATCGTCTTTTTAATTTGGACCGCGGCACTCTCCCTCTCTGCCACTGGGTTCATTAGCTGGCGCTGGCTTGCGGTCTGGCTGTTCGTCGATTCCTGCATCAGCCTAATTAATACCCTTCGCACGCTCGGCGCGCATGCTTACGAGAGCGATGGGTCGCCAATGGGCCGAGAAGCACAGCTTCACGATTCAATTGACACGCCCGGCCGGTTCTGGACCGAATTCTGGGCTCCTGTCGGCCTTCGTTATCACGCTCTCCATCATTACTTCCCCGGCATTCCGTACCACAACCTTCCGGAAGCTTACCGCCGCATCGTGCGCTGCCTGCCAATTGCTTCCGAGTACAGCCAGATGAGCAGTCCCAGCCTGAGTCACTCTTTAAGCGAGTTGGTTAGGCGCGGTCTGAACGAGGTCTGACAACCATGCACTTTGGAATCGTCACTCCTCCGGTGTCCGGCCACCTGCATCCGTTCGGAGCTCTAGGTCGTGAACTGATCCGCCGCGGACATCGCGTAACCGTGTTCCAGATGCCAGATATGGGCGAACGGGTCAGAGCGGAAGGTCTTGAGTTCTGTGAGATCGGCTCCGCCGATCACCCGCCCGGATCGCTTCCCCGCTCCCTGGCGGCCCTGTCCCGGCTCGACGGGCTTGCAGCGCTGCGCTTCACTGTATCTGCAGTCCGCTCAACGACGGAGATGGTGTGCCGCGATGCGCCAGCCGCTGTAAACGAAAGCGGGGTTGATGCCTTACTGGTCGATCAAATGGAACCGGCCGGCGGAGCCGTGGCTGAGCACTTAGGCATTCCCTTCATCACCGTCTGCAACGCTTTGCTTCTGAATACCGAGCCGTCCGTGCCGCCTCCCTTCACCGATTGGAGTTTCCAAAAAACCTGGTGGTCGGGCCTGCGTAATCGGTTCGGCTACGCATTATCCAGCCGCGCTATGCGGCCGGTTGCAGATACAGTCGACCGGTATCGTGCAAGATGGCGGCTACCCAAGCTGCGAAAACCAGAGGACTCGTTTTCCCGGATCGCCCAGATCTGCCAGCAGCCGCCCGCCTTCGACTATCCGCGAAAACGTCTGCCTACGGCATTCCACTATGTCGGTCCTTTGCGCGGACCATCTCCCAAAACCATTCACTTCCCCTGGGAACGGCTCGACGGCCGCCCCCTGGTCTACGCTTCACTCGGAACTCTACAAAATCGCAAGGTGCGGCTTTTCAGGCTTTTCGCCGAAGCTTGCCAGGGACTGGATGTCCAATTGGTGCTCACCCATGGCGGCGGCCTGGATGAATGCACCGCGGCAAATCTTCCGGGCGATCCGCTGGTTGTCTCCTATGCGCCTCAGTTGGAGGTGCTTTCCAAAGCGGCCCTCACCCTCACTCATGCCGGTCTCAATACCGTTCTAGACTCTCTTAGTTGCGGAGTACCGCTGATTGCGCTGCCCATCACTTATGAACAGCCCGCCATCGCTCGCCGAATAGAATGGACCGGCGCGGGCGAGACGCTGACCCGCGAACAGCTCGACGTAAACCACCTGCGAGGCCTGATTCGTAAGGTTTTGCACACTCCCCGTTATCGTGAGCGATCTCGTCAGATGCAAGAGTCCATTTCGCAAGCGGGAGGAGTGAAAATGGCCGCCGGAATTATCGAAAATTCAATACTTTGAGAACTGGATTAATACATCCCCGTTACAGCAAATGCGGCCATTTGTTTTTGGAATGATCCGGGGCTCGCTTAGCCGGTTTCCTTGAGAAATTTTGAGAAAAACCCGCCTTACTTGGCACTCTCGTAAAGTATTGTGATCACAGCATTTTTCGGCTTACATTCGCTATAGTTTTAGTACCTATTCAGATTTTCAATCTCCAAATCCGATGGAAAAGTTCGCTTAGTACCGGCATAGTCCGGTATAATCCAGACTGGAGTTGAGTCCTTACGGAGGATAGGGAAATGAAACTAAAACAATCTATTTTTATGAGCCTGCCTGCAATGGCGATCGCACTGTTGGTCAGTCCTGCTCAGGCAGCGCCGATCACCGGACAAGCGAATATTGCGGGTAATGTGGATGTTCGGGCAGATGCAGTTCTGTTTGCTCCGTCATTCGTTAATACGGCGGGAGCCATGGAGACTGGCGCATATGCGGGTCTAACTGGAGGCACCATCCAGCAGTTGACGGGTGGTCCAGTTACCGGTAACGTCAATATCCCGGCATTCGCTACGTTCACGAGCGGTCTAGCCGCTCCGGTGACTTTCGATCTGACATACATCGCTCCCGGCGTAGGTACTTTGGCCGGTTGCGGAACTGATATGGCCGGAACGGTTTGTACTCCCGCTGGGTCGCCTTTCACGCTATTCCAATTGTCTAGCAATACCGTAGTGGTATCGCTGCAGCTGAATGGAATGGCTTACACGGGAACTTCAGCGACGGGAACGTCGCCGACGACCAGCATTTTTTCGACGCAAACTGCGTTGAACGGAACTGTTCCTCAGATCATCAGCACTTTGCAGTCGGGCGGGACGCTGACGGGTATCACTTACTCGGCTTCGTTTGTCTCGAGCGCGGTTCCTGAGCCGGGTTCGATGGCATTGCTCGGCATCGGACTCATGGGTGCAGGTCTTCTGGCCCGTCGCCGGTTCGCCAAGCAGTAATTAGTTTAGATAACTAGGAAGAGGCCGTTGGACGCAAGTCCGACGGCTTTTTTTTGCGTCTGAGAGCGCGAGGTCTCCCGCAAGCATCCAGGCTACCGCATATTTGACCACTTGCACATGAATTGCTAGGCGCTGCACCAAACCTGTGTATTCACCCCCGGCAACTCCGGAGCCTTCCAAGAATATGCAAGTTTTGCCCATCCTCGTCTCCGCCGAACAACACTTTGATCTGGTCAGCCCTTATCGGCGTCAGACAAGATCCCAAGTTTGAATTTATTTCTGCTCACTCTTTATAGTTTTCATCATCCGGTTTAAGCCCACAGCCTTTCAGGCGGTCAGCTTTACGCGGTTCTCTACGAGAATGAGGGAATGGCCGGTTATCGACATAGCGGGCACGAGATGTGTAAGAGCAAGTATCACTGGGTATTGATCACGCGTACCGTTACAACATATCGTGGCTGTGAGACGGCGGAGTGTGCCCGCGATCTTATCATGCTGGCTACTGCACCGGCTCACATGGCGCCATCCCAGCTGGTGGAGTACATGAAGGGGATTCTTCGCGGCCGACTGCAGGAAGAATTTCCGAGTCTGCGGATGTGCTACTGGGGCCAGCATTTATGAGCGCGAGGCTGCTCTTACGCGAGAGTGGCTGCGGTGGACGAGGACACGATCAAAGCCTACATTGAGAGCTAAAAGTGGGATGAAGATGATCAGAGATTTGAGATGACTGCGTCGACCGAGCCTTGAGCCCGGGGATCCTTCAGAACGGCTTCAGCGGGATCCCTCGACTTTGAGGCGCATCCGGACCCACGGGCTTTAGCCGGTAATCGTTTAGCTTCCCTCACCCGCTCAAAGCAAACCGACTTCCAAGCGGTCTGCTTTGAGCGGTCGTCCGCAGATCACTAAGTGTCGATACAGGATTCTGCCTGGAGAAGTGGAAGAGCGCGAGCGAGATGATTCGGCAGATCTGCCAAGCGCAGGAAGTAAGTGTGAGTGGCGCCGTCTCGCCGGATCACATTCCCATACTGGTATCGGTGCCGCCGCACTTGTCTCCCACCAAGCTGGTACAGCACATCAACGTCGCTCCGCTTGCAGCCGGGAAGTCGAAGACACTATCAAGGGCATATCGAGAACAAGAAGCAGGACGAAGACTACGAAAGCTTCAGGGTCACAGCAACAACCTCGCCTTCAGACGGATTCAACCGTTCCCCACGGCTTTTACTCACTTCCGAACCGACCGGTTTTAGGCGGTAGCTATTCAATACCTAACAACGATGCTCATACCCCGATTTCGCGATCCCAGAGTCGGAACGCCTACCCAGGAACCGCGAAACGTCAGGATGCCAAATCCTGAGAACCGTCCTCAACGGGTGAACGTCTCGCCCGCTCATAGCGTCCGGGAGCCAAAATACCGTTCGGATCCAAAGCGCTTTTCAGGCGCTGCATCAAAGCTTCGTATTCATCGCTGACCGGCAACTCCGGACTCTGTATGCCCAGCCGGTACGGGAAGAAACCCCGATCATGGCAGAGCCTTGTGATTTCGTGATAACAATCCCACGCCTGCTTGTCTTGACCGGCTACCTCCCGGTCATAAGCCATTGAGACGATGCAGAAGACCGCCCGCGGACTGATCAGGGTCAGGGAGATGGCCGGCTCGAAACCATACTTGAGCATTGTGGAGGAGACAAACCGGGTTAGGGCTTCTACTTTCAGTCCATCCGCAGGCGCCGTCGGCGAGTACCATAGCAATCCGCACCGGTCCCTGTCAGGGTTAGGATATGTGGGTATTGGTGAGCGCTTGCGCCAGTAAGCAGAGGAAAGCGTATGTTCCGTGGGCACTCCCTGCATCAATCCAACCACTGGCTCAACTAGGGCGACCGTCTTAGTCAAGTCCCAGCCCGAAACCATCCTAAACGGCCTGGCGAACCGTTTTGCGACTTCCAGCGTTCGAGGGGAGAGGAATTTCAGCGACCCGGGAAGCCGGCCCACAGCCTTACTCACCGTCTGCTTTGCTTCTGCGACCTGCTTTTTTGTGCCATAAAGTCCACCCGACACATTCCAGTAGCCGAATCCTAAACGCTTCCTGAGCTTATCGAGGATCTCCGGGGGCAGCGGCGTCTGTCCACCGGCTTCCTCCCAGGGATACTGCTGCAGACCTGCCAGAACGCGGTAATCGTTCCCGATATGGATCGAGCTTTTTAGCGTCTCCTTCAAACGCAGTTCCCGAAGCGTATCGATAATCGCCGGAAGACCACCCGGATCCGTGCTCCGAAAGAAGAAAGCTTTGAATGCTTCAGGCTGCGGCATCAGCCAGATAGTCATCCGCGTAACGATGCCCAAGTTGGACTGTGCGAATAAGCCATCCAGGCTCGGACCCGTTCCCCATCTCACCACCGGCGCTGTTAGGGAATTCCTGAATCGGGCTGAACCGGTTTCGATTCGCTCTCCGGTCGGCAAAACGACTTCCAGGCCGCATGCGTGCGAAGCATGATCTCCTAGAGGAGTATGCCCGAAACCGCGCTCCATAGTGTTGCCCACAATGCTGCAGTCCGGGCTCGAACCAGTCGCGTCCATCCACAGCTTCGACCTTCTGTCCTGCAGGAAAGTGTACAACTGCCGCTGCGTGACACCCGGCTCCACGGTAACGTAAGCTAGCTGCTCGCTGAACCCGGTGATCCGGTTCAGCCGCGATAGGTTGAGGAGTGCCGAACCTGATTGCGCGGGAACCCTAGATCCATATCCCCAATTCCGCCCTGTACTAACCGGATAGATAGTGCATCGGAACTGATTTGCAATCCGGACACATTCCTGAACCTCAGGCACACTGCCGGGCTTCAGAATTGCTGGTATCTGTTGAACGGTCTCGAACGTTGCGGCTTCGGCTTCGGCCAGGGAGGAAGGGGCAGTATCAACGTACTCGGCCCCGATGGCTTTGCGCCAATGATCTAAGGCCGATTCGAAATTTTCCGCAGGCAAAATGACATCTCTTGCAAGGAAGCTCCTAGGTCAAAAAGGCAGGCTGCAGACCGGATAGCATCGGGCTGCAATCGGCAACCAGGGACTCGAGAAAACCAGGCTCCGCGTGCCTGGTCAATACTCTGCACTTGGAGAGGGAGGCCTTCAGAGGAGCCATCAGCGGGAGAAATCGCTTGGACGGGGTACGGTAGTCGAAGCGCAACAGCTCCATCGTGCAGCCATAGTGCGGATCTTCATAAGCTGGAATCGCTTCACCGGCTAGCTCGAAACTTGTACCGCCAATGCGCCTCAACATGGACGAAGATGAATGCCGCACCGTAGCAGTGCAAGAGCCTATTGCACCGCCCCAGATCTGCCCCAGGGCAAAAGAGCCCACCAGAATTTCGAGAGCCGCGCGCGTCCCGCGCCACTCTTCTGCGAGTGCCCATCCGCCAACCTCGACATACTGAAGCTTTTCTTCCCGGATTCGCCGTAAGTCAGCCTCAACCGCGCGTTGTACCCGCTCACCCCAAATAGGATGGTGCGCCAGAGGTGACTGCGCGACTTTCAAACGATGGTAGGGAACATTGCTCGGATGGACCATATATTTTGCGCACCCGATTGCCTCGTTGTTTACGTCTGTTAACAATAGATGCCAGCTATCCTCATCACCCGGCATATAAAACCGGCCTTCGTTGTCAAGGTCACACTCGCGTATGGCCGCATCCTTCAAATAAACGCGAGCTCTGAGCTTTTGCATCGATGACATTAAATGGTCATAGGATTGCTCATCACTTTGCGAGTCTGAAAATTGGGTGGTCAAACGAGAGCCCGAAGGGGCAAGGATCTGAAATGAGCAGGTTTGTACCATGGCTTGTTGCGCTGTCTTAACTCCGAACGGTGACATTCTTACTAAACTGATCGGCTGGGCTAGGCCAAAACTTCACTGTGCTGGACGGCCACAACGCGAGCCCGTAAATAAACAGTTTTCATCATTGTATTCCCAAAGGTATATAGTAGCCAATCTTTTTTGTACTTCATTAGGGATTTTTTTTACTCTTCTGGTCAATTTATACAAGTAGTGGTCTGGAGGATTAGAAATTCTTACATGGGGTCTCGAACAGGCGGGCGTAACAAATACAGAAAAAGCTGGAGCAGTACTCTATCCTTCGATTCTGCGGTCCAAAGATTTAGCGTCAAGTCCCGGAATCGGCCTGGGTTATACGTCTTCAGGAATACCTCTCCCGGAAATGGGATAGTAGATCTCATCACCCCGGCGGAAAAACGGTCTCTCAAATCGAACCAGGTCAGGTTTCAACAGATGCTTTCACACGTACCACAAGTAGATCCCGGTGTTCTTGCAATCGACGGCTTTCTCAGTGACGAGGAAGAATCGCGAATACTGGATTCTCTGGGCGAAGCTTTCGACAACTCAGATGAGGCGGAGGAAAGCTCAGCAGACTCACCGATACAGAATGCACAGGCCATGTCCCTCAACATCCCTTATGTCAATTCTTTCCCGGATGTTCTTAATTGAGCTTGCTTAAAGTTTCTTGACCGTAAAGAATCTGGAGTGGTGGGCGCGCAGGGACTCGAACCCCGGACCTCCTGCGTGTGAAGCAGGCGCTCTAACCAGCTGAGCTACGCGCCCTTCGGTGGGCTTGACCTTCATATTAGAACATTTCTTGTCTCTTGTTCTAAATCTCAACTGATCTCTGTCGTGCTTCTATTTCCTCGCGACCCGCGCTGTTCCTGGCTCGTTGTTAGACTCACAACTAATGACCCCTGGAGCCTTTCAGATCTTGCTTTGCGATATCGGCGGAGTCTTGGGAACCAATGGCTGGGACAGTGCGCTTCGAGCCCGGCTATCCCGGAACTTTGGGCTCGATCCTGAATATATTCAACAACGGCACAGGCTTCTCTTCGATAGTTTTGAGCGAGGTTATATGACCTTCGACGAGTACCTGAAAACGGTATTCTTCGCTCAACCTCGCGAGTTCACCCTTCCTGAGATCCGGGAGTACGCCTTCCAGGGCTCCATTCCATGGACCGAAAACATTAACTTCCTGAAAGATCTTCGGAGTAAAAACCGGCTCAAAATAGGGTTGATCAGTAATGAAGGGGAGGGAATTACGGGGTTTCGGATAACCAAGTTTGGATTGCGGGAACTGGCAGACTTCATGGTGATCTCTCACTTCACTCACCTGCGCAAACCTGACCCGGAGATTTGGCGGCTGGCCTTGAATTTGGCGGGAGCCCAGGCTAATGAAGCTATCTATATAGACGATCGCGAAATCTTTGCAGAAGTTGCCTGTGGCCTGGGTCTCACGGGCCTTCACTATACCGGGCTTCCGGAGCTGCGCAACGATTTACAGCGATTAGGCCTGCAAATGGATCAGTAGAAGGGCCGGACTTACCTCCGGCCCCTAAAAAGACTGCTCTTATTTCAACTGGCTGTTGGCCTCGTCCCAATTGACGATGTTCCACCAGGCAGCAATATACTCCGGACGGCGGTTCTGATACTTCAGGTAATAGGAGTGCTCCCAGACATCCAAACCCATGATCGGCTTCTTACCGTCCATCAAGGGGCTGTCCTGGTTCGGCATCGAAATGATTTCGAACGCGCCTTGCCCGTCCTTCACGAGCCACGCCCAACCTGATCCAAAACGGCTGGTTGCTGCCGCGTTGAACTTTTCCTTGAAAGTGTCAAAACTGCTGAAGTTCGCTTTGATCACGTTCGCAATCTCGCCGGTCGGCTCTCCGCCTCCTTTACCTGACAGCAGCTTCCAGAATAGTGAATGGTTAGCGTGGCCGCCGCCATTGTTCCGGACCGCAGTCTTGATGGCCTCTGGAATTGCGCTGAAGTTGGTGAGAATATCTTCAATCGTCTTGCTCTGCAACTCCGGCGCCGACTGTAGCGCTTCGTTCAGTTTGTTCACGTAAGCTCCGTGGTGCTTGTCGTGGTGGATTTCCATCGTCGCATTATCGATGTGAGGCTCGAGCGAATCGGCCGGATAGGGTAACGGTGGAAGTGTGAATGCCATGTGTTCTCCAGATTTCTGTTTTGCTTAAGCTTTTTTTACTGCAGACTAGTAAACTTCAGGACCGGACGCTCAAAGATCCAGTCCCTCTGGTAGATGCCGGTAAGCCCGGATTAGTCTCGCTGGAGAACCGCTTCAAGACCTACTTGGCCGCAGTTTTGCGAGCCGCCGCCCCGTGTTTGGCAATTACCATCGCGGCAATCTTGCTGTAGGTTGCCTCGGGCAGCACTTTCTTGCGCACTAATTCTGTCTTAACTTTATAAGGGCGGTTGTCAATTATTTTCTGCGAATATGCATCTCCAATTCCGGGCAGCGTTGCAAGTTGCTCCTTGGTGGCGCTGTTCAGGTCGACGAGAGTTTTCGCCTGTTCGGCGGTAGTCATTTCGGCGACGGCCGGTGGCTTAGACGAAGGCTTTTTGGCGGGAGCTTGTGCGACTCCTGCGGTCGCCATCAGGAAAATCGCTGCTACGGACGTTAGCAGCGCTCTTGAAACTGTTCGAGTTTGCATATTTTACTTGACTCCAGGTCAGCAAATTAGTTCCATATAGTCCTAGCCAGCCGGATAGTCGGAAGTACTAGGAGATTTCCTCAGGCCCTGAAGCCCTGTGAAAGGCTCTTGGCGCTCTCGTCCTTTCGCGTGTCGATCCATGCTTCATCGGCTTCGGTGAAACGCCGTAATCCAGCTTCAACGATGGCTGCATCATCCACTTTTGCAAGCGGAGTGTACCGTGGATGATGTGCTTCCTTATAAGGATCATTTGCCGCTGCGTTGTAGCAGCAGATCATCGACCAGCGCGGATTGTCTGACCTGTTCTGGTCGGACCGGTGCAGTAGATTCGCGTGAAAAAACAACACATCTCCCGGCTCCATCTCCACGTAAACCAATTCCAAACGCTTGAGGATTTCGGAAACTCGTTCGGGATCTGCTCCCGCTTGATCACCGGTCAAAATATGCTCGATACGTCCCATCGCCTGCGAGCCTTTGATCACCTGCAAGCATCCGTTCTCCCGGGTACAGGGATCTACTGCTACAAACGCGCTGCACAACTGCGGGAACAAGACGCCGTTCTGATACCAGTAACCGTAATCCTGATGCCAGGCCCAGGCCCCGCCCACCTTCGCATCTTTCATGATCATCTTGGAGTGATAGTGATAGACTTCGCCGCCCAGCAGACACTCTGCGGAATCCACAATACTCCGGCAGCGAGCAAACATTCCATACAGCGTGTCACCAGGATGGTTCCACAAAGAGAGGCGAACCGTGCCGCCTTCTCCGTCACCCTTTCCATAAGAGTGCTGGTCTAGAGCGCGATCGTCCTTTGCTGCCCTGCGAAGCAGTCCCATCTCTTCTGCGTTGAAAGTCTTCCGCGCTAGGTAGTACCCCGCGCTTTTGTATTCTTCGGCTGCTTGTCTTCCTATCGGACCCGATGCCATGGCTGTTCTCCTGTTTTTCTAGGTCTAATTGCCAAAACTATATCAAATTTGGCAGGAAGGTGAAGGCGGGATTCATGACAACCCGGCTTGCCCAAAGTCGATGCGCCCTAAATCAGCCTGAAAATCAGAGCCTGAGAACCGACCCTGAAAACCGGGACAGACCCCGATTTATGGCGATTTATGGGGACAGACCCCATCTAATCCATTCATTCTAATAAACTTGTGATTTTCACGCATTCCCAATCGAGAATGGCCAATTTGCCAGTTCGCAAGAGCTCGGTCCCGTATGAACGGTCGCTGTCATTCGCAGGTCAACTTCCGTATTTTAAACTCGAACTTCTCGGGAAAAATTCGGCAAGGGCGTACCGTCAGCCTAATGCGGCGCCTTCGTAGATAACACTAAGCGGCAGGACGATCCCAGACTTTTTCAACATCACAACGGGATAGAGCTATATTGCTGAAATTTCTTACCCCGATCATACGCTTCCGTTTTGCGGCGGTAACACTTCCACAATCAAGGTCGGGTTCAAGAGTGTGTCGAGTACGTCATCCTGAGAGGGGTAGTAGCCACATCCAACCCAAAACCTCCGTTAAGGATTTGAGCTGATTGGTCCCAACGGACCGATTGGGTCGTCTAGTACATTGCCGGAAAATCGCGTATGCGCTTCCCCAGTTCCCACGACGGAAGCGTCGATTCACCAGCATTAGGTCGAAAGTCTGTTGACCGCTCCACCAGCCTATCTAGTAGACTTTTTAGTAAGTTCATTGAGATGACAAACAAAGCCAAAGAACGGATCGATCTCTTGCAAGGCACCCTCGACTTGATCGTCCTCAGAGTGCTGGCGACCATGGGGCCCCAGCACGCCTACGGTATTGCCGCCCGCATCGAACAAACATCTGAAGATTTACTCTCGCTCAAGCAGGGCACTCTATACCCGGCCCTTGTCCGGCTGGAACAGAACGGCTGGATTTGCGGAACCTGGCAAAAAACTGAAAACAATAGAGACGCAAAGTATTACAGCCTCAGCAGGGCTGGGGAACGGGCGCTAGAAAGCGAGACAGCGCGCTGGAAACGGTCCGCAGGACTGGTAGAGAAGCTTCTGCTCGCAGGAAGATAGCGCCATGGCCTATCTGAACCGTTTTCTGTTCAAACTTCGCAACTTCGTTCGGCCTGGTCGCGCGGAACAGGATCTGGCGCGTGAAGTCGGGTCACATCTGGAACTATTACAAGACGAGTTTCAGCGACGAGGAATGACTACGAACGAAGCGCGAGTGGCTGCCAAACGGGCATATGGCGGAATCGAGCAAGCAAAGGAACTGCATCGGGAAGAGCGCTCGTGGTTATGGCTGGAGCAGCTTCGGCAGGATCTCCGGTTTTCGGTCAAAACGCTGGTAAATAGTCCCGGTTTCTCGCTCATCGCCATCGGAACTCTCGCTCTTGGCATCGGGGCGAATACCGCTATCTTCAGCCTGATCGACGCGGTCCTGCTTAAGACTTTGCCGGTAAGCCATCCGGAGCAGTTGGTGCAAGTGAAGATGACTGGGCGCGACATTTGGGGCATAGAGGGACCGTTTGTGAGCAATCCGGTCTGGGAGCAACTGCGTGACCGCCAGGACGTCTTTTCTGGACTATTCGGCTATGCGGTTGCGCGCTTCGACCTCTCCGCCCGTGGCGAGGCTCACTACGTTCAGGGGAACTATGTGTCCGGCCGGTTCTTTGACACACTGGGTCTCCGCCCAGTCATCGGACGGTTGATGACCGCGGCCGACGATCGCCGGAGCTGCCCCGGAATTGCAGTGCTCAGTCATGGTTTCTGGCAGAGCGAATACGGCGGCCGCGCCACTCTTGCCGGAACCACCATTTCCTTAGACAATCACCCGTGTGAAATTCTTGGGGTGATCGGATCGGAGTTTACGGGCGTGGATGTCGGCCGGCAAAGCGATATCTATCTGCCCCTCTGCGCCGAACCAATTATCGGCGGTGAAAATGGGTTGCTGGACGGCCGCCGCGGTGGCTGGCTTCAAGTCATCGGCCGTCCGCGGCCAGGCATTTCGGTGGCCCAGATTGAGTCTCGCCTCAAAACGCTTGCTCGTCCGATCAGCGAGGCAACTATGCCGCCGAACATCCAACCAGGCCAACAGGAGAACTATCTCAAACGCACTTTCACCATTGAGACGGCGTCCACTGGACTCTCCAGTATCCGCTCCAAATACCGCGATGCGCTGGTAGTACTGATGATGATTGTTGCGGCCTTGCTGCTAGTCGCCTGTAGTAACGTCGCCAATCTCCTTCTGGCACGCGGCGCTGCGCGGCAGCGAGAGATCGCGATTCGTGTGGCGCTTGGCTCTGGCCGCGGCCGTCTAATAGGTCAACAACTCTGCGAGACGCTGCTGCTTTCGCTTATCGGCGCGGGCTTTGGGATCCTATTCGCGCATTGGGGTGCGCACCTGCTGGTGAGACTTCTTGTGTCGAACGTCTACCGCGAAAATAATGTCTTGCTCGACTTGAGCATGGACACACGGGTGCTGGGGTTCAGTGTTGGTGTTGCCATTCTGACCGGGTTGCTCTCTGGACTTGTCCCATCGTGGCGCGCGATGCGTGTCGATCCGCATACGGCCATGAGGCCAAATTCCCGCGGGATGCTACAAGGCGGCAAAGTCGCCTTCGGCAAGGTACTGGTGGTGCTGCAGGTGGTGATTTCGCTGGTCCTGGTGACCGGCGCGGGATTGCTGCTCTCAACCTTCGGAGGGCTTCAAACAATGGATCCCGGCTTCGAGCGCGCGCATGTGCTGCTGATGGATCTCGATCTCGGGAAACGCATCACTGTGCCTGCTCAGCGTGGTGAGATCTTCAAACAAACACTTGAAAGTCTGCGCGCATTGCCGGGGGTTCGTTCCGCCAGTCGTTCCGACAGTACTCCACTTGGCGGCGCGGTCGGCGCGTCGTATTTGCAAATCGACGGCGAGGCTGCTCCGGTGGCCGACCGTGAACTGGCTTTCTTCAATGAAGTAACCAGCGACTACTTCGAGACGCTCGGTATGCGTCTTTTAGCGGGACGCGACTTCTCCACCCACGACACCGTCAACTCACCGAAGGTGGCGCTCGTCAACGAATCTTTTGCCAGAAAATACTTCCATGGGAAAAGTCCCATGGGTCGTCGCTATCGCGCCGAGGACGGCAACAAACTGGGTGACCCAGTGGAAATTATCGGATTGGTGGGCGACGTCAAATACCTCGATTTGCGGGAGGGTTTTCGTCCTACCGTTTACGTCGCATCCGACCAGAATGCAAGCCCGGGCAAAGAGGTTACGTTCGAACTGCGCGTCGCCAGTAGCCCGGCAGCCATGATCCAACCGGCGACGCGTGCCGTCAACATCGTCGATCCTCGCGCTTCCCTGCAATTCAGGACGCTCACCGCACAGGTCGAACAATCGCTGGCACGCGAACGGCTGGTCGCCACTCTTTCTGGCTTCTTCGGTTGCCTTGCGCTGCTGCTCGCCATGATCGGACTCTACGGCGTCACTTCGTACAGCGTGATCCAACGGCGAAATGAAATCGGAATCCGCATGGCGTTGGGGGCGCAGCAGTCGCGAGTACTGCGAACGGTTCTGGGTGAGGTAATGATCCTCATCGGAATCGGTCTGGCAATCGGATTGCCAGTGACGGCTGCTGCCACGCGTTTCATCGCGAGTCTTCTCTACGGGGTGAAGGCAAACGATCCCTTGACGATTTCTGTGACTGCTACGATGCTGGCTTTCGCCGCCGCAATCGCTGGATTTCTGCCCGCTCGCAGAGCTTCGCTTATTGATCCGATGAGTGCTCTTCGCGAAGAGTAGGAATCAACATTCAGCCAGCCGTGCGCTTCGATAGGAACACGGCCCTTGGCTTGCCTATGATGAGACATCGACATCGATACTTTGCTCAGCCGGCCTTTCTGTGTGTCACACACATGGCGTTGGTCACCACCTGGGCACAAAGCCCCCCGCAGGCAAGCTTGGACCGTTTCGGCGGCCTGAACCCGATTGCGAGAGCGTTGGAGCTCGATACAGTCCGGGCAATGTTGGATGCCGGCGAGGATCCAAATATGCGCGATCTCAACTCCGGAGCTACGCTGCTGCATTACGCCGTCCTTTACAACAAGCCCGAGCTTGTTGTGCTGCTGCTAGCTCATAAAGCGAACGTGAACGCACGAATTGATGCGAGGGGCTTAGAAAGTGGAGCGACCCCACTGCTTTACGCGGTTGTCCAAAACGAATTGCCTCTCACCAGATTGCTAATTGCCCATGGCGCTGACGTACGCTCGACGTATCGTTCTGGAAGGACCGCGCTCCACATCGCTGCCGATGGAGGGATGACGGACATCGCCCGGTTCTTACTGCAAAATGGCGCCGATGCTAATGCGCGGGATAGTGCAGGCTTCAGTCCCCTCGACGACGCTGTGTGGAGGGGATTCCCTGAGGTTACGTCCCTCCTCCTGGAATCGGGGGCGAGAATTAATGACGTACAACTGAGAACGGGTGCGACCCCACTGAACGAAGCGGCATGCAAGGGCCAGAACGCAGTGCTAGAAATGCTACTCGCGCACAATGCCGACACCACAATTGAGGACAAGGCTGGGTTCTCGCCAATCGAGAACGCGATTCGTTTTCATCACACGGACATCGTTCGTATAATATTGCGACACATCAAAGCCGGACTGTCGAAAAACTCTCTTGCCAAGTTTCTGGCGGAAGCAGTAGTGAAAGGCCAGGAGGACACGGTGAAATTGCTTCTGAGCAACGAGGCGGATGTGAATGCCTATCTGCCGTCGGGCTCGACTGCAATTGATCTAGCTGCGCTTAAAGGCCACGATGCGATTGTGAGACTGCTAATCGCGAATGGTGCCGACGTGAACAGCCGAAATAGGGATGGGACAATGCCCCTCTATGATGCGGCCCTTAGTGGACATCTCACCACGGTCGTGATTTTGTTAGCCCAAGGCGCAGAAATCAATGCTCAGGAAACCCAATCAGGAACTACGGCCCTGTATGCGGCAGCCTCTTTTGGATGGGAGGATGTGGCGGCACTGCTATTGGAAAAGGGTGCGGATCCAAATATTCATAGTAGAGGGGGCGAAAGCCCGCTGCACGCCGCTCTTGAAAACGGCCATGTGGGGGTCGCGAATCGAATCAGACAGCACAGCGGACAGGACCTCGGCAAGCCGCTTTAGAGTCGGGCTCCCTAGGACTGTTTTCGCAGTATTCGGGCTTCCTACTTACGATCAGACACCCAAGCTCGGCAAGAACAAGGTTCTGCAACTCATCCGTGCCGAATCGGAACTAGAGGGCAGAAGTCGACCTGATCGAAGCCCGATTCGACAGATTCCCGACCGCGCGGTGCGCAGAACGATTAACAAGCAACGACAATCATCCAGATAACGAGCCATGGCCGGTCAGATAAGAACATAGCAGCTTGAACGTTCAGCTAATGGTGTGTGCTCCGTCGAAGTCCTGGAGGAGTTAGAAACTGTGCCTCGGGCATCCCGGCGAAAAGCTAAACTCCAGCGGCGCGGTAAGCAACCATACCCGCGACGACGGTTGTCAGTACAGTCACTTCATTCTTTTTCTCATCCCACTCAAACAGCACCAGATCGCCCTTTTCCCCCGGCGCGAGTCCTCGCAGTCTACCCGCGATGCGGCCCGCTCTTGCGGCATTCACGGTAGCCATAGCGACCGCTTCCTGCAAAGTCACCCTTCCCAGGCGCACCACATTCCCGATCGCGCGGTCCAGGCGTAGCGCCGACCCGGCGAGCCGATCGCTGCCCTGCAGTACTACGCTCCCGTCGCCTTGCAGTTCGACGGCGATTTGCCCCAATTGATAGAAGCCGGGAGCGCACAACGCCGGCATTACCGCATCCGTCACCAGCACTGACCGTTCCACCCCCTTCGCGCGGATGCCTGCCTGTATGAAATCACTGGGAAGATGAATTCCGTCGACAATGAAGCTGGCCGCCAACCGGGTGTTTGCAAGCTGATTCCAGATATAGTTCTGCGTCTTCGGCAGGACACCATGCGAAGCGTTTCCGATATGCGTCGACATCGTCGCGCCCGCGTCCACTGCTCGCGCAATCTGTTCCCGGGTCGCTTTCGTGTGACCGATACTCGCCACCACTCCCGATCGCACCACGTGTTGGATGTAAGCCGGCGTCTCCTCCCACTCGGGCGAAACGGTTACCAGTTTTATTAGCCCGTCCGCTGCTTGTTGCCAGCGCTCGAACTCGCTGATGTCCGGAGGACGAATATGTTCCAGGGGATGCGCGCCCCGCGGACCATCTTCGGGTGAAATATGCGGCCCCTCAATATGCAGGCCGGCAATCGCGTGCCCCTCGGGTTGCCCGCTGCGCAACAGTTCCGCTCGGGCGCGGCTCACATTTGCCGCTGCATTCACGATCCGTTCTTCTGAGCCGGTAATGATAGTCGGAAAGCAACGCGTTACGCCCGTAGAAAACATCGTCCGGATCGATTGAGCAATGTGCTCCGGCGGCGTGTCCGGACGGTTGTAATCGACACCCGCAAAACCGTTCACCTGCAGGTCGATGAATCCTGGCGCTATGAACGGCTGCCGCTCGGCGCGCGGAGCAAGTAATTCATCCACTCCAGTAATTGCTTCGAGCGTTCGCACTTCCACCACGCTGGAGCTTCCCGGAACTATTCCGGCAAACCCGGCAGTGGAAGCTGAAGACTGGGAATAAGAGTCAATCATAAAGATTTATCAAGAGGTTTTCCACAGCTTCTGCACATGTCCTCAGCCGTACATTCATCAAAGGGAACGACTTAAAACCTGTTGAAAGGCCTGCTCTAATGCCCTCGCAGCGCTGGCAGAGAACCTGCATTCTAAGTTACAACGTTATATAGGATCTGGCGCGGATCGCGAGCTCGCAAGGAATCTCGGGGGAGGTGACTGCGGAATCGTGGTTTGCGCCAGATTTGTTTAAAGCTCTTGTTTCTGAATCCAGCATCACATGGCTTGCCGCAGCAGATTTCATGATGCGATTGCCGGCTCAGGCTCCCGGACTTGGTTTACGTAGGTCAGCCAGCCATGGCGGTCTTCCACTTCGCCTTTCACAACTTGGAAGTAGCGGGTTTGAATCTTTTCCGTAATTGGGCCTCTGCGCCCCTCGCCCACCAAAATTCGATCGACCGAGCGGATGGGCGTAACCTCGGCTGCTGTTCCGGTAAAGAACAGTTCGTCAGCGATGTAAAGCATTTCGCGCGGAATGATGGTTTCGACAATCGGGATATCAAGCTGAATGGCGATTTTCACGATCGTGTCGCGTGTGATGCCTGGCAGCACCGATGCACCTAGCGGCGGCGTCAGAAGCTTGCCATCGCGGATGATGAAAAGATTTTCCCCGGAGCCTTCGCTTACGTAGCCTGCTTCGTCGAGCGCGATGCCCTCCGCATAGCCGTTTGCTGCGGCTTCCATTCGAATCAGCTGCGAGTTCATGTAGTTGGCCCCCGCCTTGGCCAATGCCGGAAGCGTGTTCGGAGCGATGCGGTTCCAGGAGGAGACACACACGTCGACACCGCCTGCCATGGCTTCGTCGCCCAGATATTTGCCCCAGGGAAAGCATGCAATGTAGGTATCGATTGGATTACTCTTTGCCAAAACCCCCACGTCACCATATCCCCGCAGCACGATCGGACGCAGATAGCAGGAGTCGAGCTGATTTGCCTGGATAGTGTCCACCATGGCGGCGGTCAATTGTTCCACGGAGTAAGCCACGTCCATCCGGTAGATCTTGGCTGAATCCAGTAGCCGCCGGGCATGCTCCCGTGCACGGAAAATCGCCGGACCGCGCTCCGTGATGTACGTGCGAACACCCTCAAAAACAGAACTGCCGTAGCTAACGACATGGGAGAGGACATGAATGGTCGCTTCATTCCAACCAATCAAACGGCCGTTGTACCAGATCTTCTCCGTTGGCTCTAACATGTGGATAATTATAGCGAGGGAAGGCCCGCACTGAGATTTTTTGAAACCGGAAGTGGCACACTATGTTGAGACGATGAACTCTCTTCCTGAAGCTTCGTTACTTTTTGTCCGCTCCTTCCTCTGCAATCCCCTGCGAGTAGGCGCGCTGGCCCCCAGCTCTCCGCAGCTCTCTCGCTTAATGGCTTCCTCTATCGATCGGGACGAAGGTACGGTGCTCGAAATCGGAGCCGGCACTGGCGTGATCACGCGCGAGATTCTGCACCAGGGAGTCCGCCCTCAGCGTCTGCTTGTCATCGAGCGGGATCCCGCCCTGGCAAGTTTTCTGCGCGGGCAGTTTCCTGAGGTAGAGGTCCGGTGCGCCGACGCTCTCCGTGTTCTGCATCTTCTGCACGCGGAAGGCTTGGGGAAGGTTAGAACCGTCATCTCCAGCATTCCTCTGCGGAATCTTTCCAAAGCCGATGGGGAACAGCTTGTACGCGCCATGATGGAGACGCTCACCCCCGATGGACAGCTGATTCAGTTCACTTACGCCGCTGGATGCCCCGTCTCTCATACCCGCCTGGGCATAAAGGCCGAATGCCTGGGACGGGTCTGGCGTAACTTGCCCCCAGCCGCTGTCTGGCGTTTCACCTTCAACCGCTCTTCTGGAAGCGGTGCAGACCGTTAGCTGATCCCTCTGCGGAAGCACCGTCCTGCCGTTCATCACCACTGACTCCACACGCTTCCTGTGGGCTGGGGAACCCTTCTTCGTCAGCGGCTTCAACGCCTATTACCTGGCTTACTGCTCTGATTCCACCCAACGGTCGGTTTTGCGCGCTATGCACCAGGCCGGTGCTTCCACCTTGCGTGCTTGGGCCTTCCTGGATGTTGAAGCTGGTCAGAATCGCAGCGGCACCGCCTTTCAAATTTTTTCTCCCGGCGCAGTTCGGATCAATGAAGCAGAAAACGGCCTTGTTCGCCTGGATTCTCTGATCGCCAACGCGGAAGTTGCTGGCATCGCATTGCTTCTCCCGCTAATCAACGGATGGTCCGATTTCGGCGGAATGCCCCTCTACGCAAAGGCTTTCGGCGCAGGCCCGGAGGCGGAAAGCTTCTATACGTGTTCTGCTGCAAACTCTGCCTACCGCAATTGGGTCGAACGCCTCCTCACCCGCCGGAACACACGCACTGGCCGCTTCTACGCCGAGGAACCGTCCATCCTGGCCTGGGAATTGGCTAACGAGCCTCGCCATACGGGGCCCGGCGGAGGCAGGGAATTGCTGGAATGGATCGCTAAGTCATCCGGGTTCATAAAGCGCATTGATCGCAACCACCTGCTGGCGGTCGGTGACGAAGGCTTTTTCGGCAAACGCGGGCGTTCGCACTTGTACGACGGCCGATATGGAGGCGATGCGGAAGCCTTCCTTCGTCTGGACACAATCGACTTCGGGACTTATCATTTCTACCCGGACCACTGGGGAGTTCCAATCCACTTTGCCGGAAAGTGGATCCGCGATCACGCGGAACTGGCAAGAGCTGCCGGAAAACCGGTTGTTCTGGAAGAGTTCGGAATTGCTCGCACCCCCCTCCCAAACCGGCTTGCCCGGTATCAGGATTGGATGCGGCTGGCATCGGAGTCCGGTTCCGCCGGAGCACTACTGTGGATGATAGGTTCCACCGAACCCGATGCTGCCCAGTATCGCGACCGTTACACCTTGCGCACTGTTTCAAATCGATGAAGTCATATCCAAGGCTATGAGAACCGGATCCTCCCCTCCCCAAATACAAAGTAAGTAGATAAATTCTCTGGAAACGCAATTAACTTCTTCCAGAATTTAGTCAAATCTTTTATACTAAGTTCACTCGCCTATACTTTTTGCGTGTGAGGTTAAATGGTTTTCTCTTTCAGCAGGGTGATTGCGCCCCAAAACATACGTAGCTCTTTTGTTGCCCATAAGTCATTCTTCTTTCTATTAGTTAGAGCAATGATTTGTGCTGGATTCGTTAATGTCTCAGTCGCTGGCGCTACAACGGCCGTGTTTACGGCTCCATCGGCAACTCTAACCTCTGCCATCTTTCCGAGCGACCTCTTTACGGTCTCTGCGCCTACACTGACTGGCTTGGGAATTAACTTGCCCGCTGATGAAGATGATTGCAGGGCTTCAGGAAAGGCTGTTTGCAGCTATTCCTCGCTGTTGAACTCTCTGGATGGCTTTAGTGTCAATCCGAGAATTAGCGTTTGTTTTTCCGCTCCCATAGATACCTCGACCCTACTCAGCGGCGTGTCGTTTGTCCCGGCGGCCCGGCCAAATACGAATCCAATCGGAATCAATCAAATTGTTGTCGATCCGGCTAATAACTGTGTGTATGCAAAGCCGGATCGCGTTCTCGATCAGCACACCCGCTATCTCATGCTGGTTCGTAATACCGTCAAAGACGCGAGTATGTCTCCAGTTTTGGCGGACGATCGCTACAAAGCCTGCTTAGTAAGTGGACAGCCGTATTGCCAATTATTGCGTTCAGCGCTGACCGGAGTGGATAGCCCCGATTCTGTAGTTGCAGCATCGGTATTTACCACGTTAAGCGCTACAGCCTGGCTCGAAGCAGCTTACAAGTATGTTGATCGCACGCAACTGGGTGTGGTTCTCCCGGCGGGCTTTCCCTGGATTTTCCCGGTATCACATTTGCGGTCGATCACGTGGAATCCGGACAACGCCGCGCTCGGTCCTCAGAACCTCCCTATTGGTAAAGCACTTGCAGATGTAGGAAAGGTGGCATTCGGTCTGTATTTATCTCCAAATTATTTGAATACGTCGGGTGAGGCCGCTGGCGCCATTACCACCTCTCCCGATAAGCCCGTTGCTCTACCCCAACTCCTCGGCGGCATAACCTTCGGGTACGTTCCGGTGTCCTTCCACGTATTCTTGCCGAAGACGCCTCCGCCGCCCGGTGGCTATCCTGTGGTCATTTACGGCCATGGTTTAGGTGACAGCCAGTTTGGCGCGCCGACATACATGGCTTCTGCACTCGCCCGCAATGGCTATGCAACTTTGGCTTTGGAGATTGCCGGGCATGGCTACGGCGCGGGCAGCACGGTAGACGTAAAAGACCGCTTCGGACTTAAATACAAAATGCTGACGCCGGGCCGGGGAGTCCAAATTTTCCCCGGCCAGCCCATCGGGCAGTCGGATGGCTGTATCGCTCCCGGTCCGCTCGCTGTTCGTGATTGCGGACGGCAATCCGCCGTCGATTTATTCGCATTGATTAAAACGATCCAGCGGTCGAACGGCCTCGCGCTCGGTCTCAACCCGAAAGCCATCTCGTACGTGGGACAGTCGTTTGGTTCAATCTACGGAACACTCATGCAAGCGGTGGCTCCGGAAGTAAAGATGTCGGTTTTGAACGCCGGCGGCGGACCGTTCGTAGACGTAGCCCGCCTGGCCATCAATGGACGTCCTCTCGCGGTTCAGTATCTATGCGGCCTGGGCCTTCTGAACGTGGATCCCGATCCTGCAAAGCCCTCCGCATGCCAGGACCCGAATGGCTTCAACACGGTTCACGCCCGCTCTCAAGATTATTTCCACGACGAGTTTAACGACAATTACGTGTATCGTGACGAGCCGGCCGTCACCGATCCCGAACCCGGATCCCTGCAGATTCAAGCGGCATTCGAAGCCGCGGAATGGCTGGGAATGCTTGGCGACGCCCTGAGCTACGCGCCGCATCTGAATGTGGCGCCGCTGCCCGGCGTGCCTGCCAAAGCCAGCCTGATGCAGGTGAGCGATGGCGATTTGGAAGTCCCAAATCCAACCAACACTGCTTTTGTCCGCGCTGCGGGAGCTGCGAATTCGACCATCCGCTTCAAGTTCTTGGAGGCTTTGAATCCGCCTCCCTACTACCCGGCCTTGCAAGGCGTCATGGACCCGGCTATCCCGTACCCTTTCCCGATACTTCCTCATCGGATTCTGAGCAATCCAACCATCTTCGACGCCACCTTCCCCAACCAACTACAGACCCCAATTGCGCTTGCGGAGCAATCTACGGTAGTGGAATTTTTTAACAGCGGCGGCAATGTCATTCCGGATTCTAATAGCTTCCTGAATGCCGCCCCAAATCCGTATTTCGGCCGCGACCTATTCGAGAAGTCCGCAAACCTGCCACCCCGCTTGAACTTCGTTCAGATCTCGAAATGAATCGGCCCGGGTCCTGATGCCGGGTCTAACGGGAACCGCTGAAGCCGTCCGATCCAGCACAGCTCCGATCGGAGCCGGCTTCAGGCCCGGTAGGCGGGTTTATTTCTTAGGACCCATCAACCGGCCTTAAGCTTCGCTTTGAAGCGAATCTATACTTGCTGATTTCTGCACCGGCTCACATTCGGGAACGCTGGCTTTAATTGTCATGGTTTGCTTCACAAAGATTCGATTCAAGTCAATTGCACGACAATAAAACCCGTCAATTTGGCAACGCGGTGTTAAGGCAAGTTCACGATCCAAGTTGCCGACGATCGCATGCTACCCGGAGTTGCCCAGTCGAAAGCCGGCTTCCCTGGACAAAATCGTTTCCAGACCGGAACTCCTCATTCCAACGAACTCACGAAGCTACCGAACTCCGCTCCTAGCAGATTGAGATTCCTGAAGTGCACCACGGGTCCGGGACCATATCAATCGGTGGGCCGCTACTTGCGGGTGATCCAAAGCGCACCTTAAATGTGAAAGCTTCTTGTGTTGGACCATATCTATCCAGCCGCCACAGCCGCGAGAGCCCTTCGTCTACAGAAGGCCGGTGACCGGACGGAACCCACCACAGTGCCTGATACGCGCCTTCAAACTGCTGAAAATACTCCCGTCTGCGCGCCATTTCCGGCGTATGAGCACTACGGTAGACGAAGCTGAAGAGGGACTCCGGATCAGACCACACCGACATATTTACGAGCAGCAACGGATCGGACGTCGGCTGGATATCCGTGGCGTTTCCGGCGTCACTTTGTAGTCGCCACACGAATCCGGGTGAAGCGTCGGCAAAGGCGTTGACTCGGTCAAGCGCGTCGAAAAATGGCTGAACTCTCGCATCGCCCTTAGGGGCAACCAGCCCGCCAACATTGATTTGGGCAAGTTGCCAGCGCCCAGGTTGGTCTGTGATACCCACATTCATGTGATCTCCGATTAGGAAGTAGTACGACACATCGCGATCCAGACTCGATTCTAAACCCACGAAGCGGCGGTCCCAGCGAAATGCAACAGGACGTACCGCTGGGCATAGTCGAGAGCAGAGGCTTTTGGAGTACCCTTCGCAAGCTCTTGGCAGAAACGCCTCATCAGTGTTGACGCCAAAGGCGTATTCGAAGGACCAAAGAGTAGAAGTAACGCTCTCTGCCGCTAAGAAAAACGAGCGAGACAGGTTTGAGATGCCTTCCTCACCTTGCAGATCCCCCAACTGCCATCTCGCAGGCGGAAAGCACAACAAGCTCAGAGCGCAAATTGAGGCGAACGATTTCCGGAATCTCGAGCATGCCGTCCTGTCCTGTTTGTTTGTCAGGAAGGCAGATCAGCGCCGTAAGCCCCTTGATTCCGCGGCAACGATCCTTCAACTACCAGCACACGGACATGGCAACTTTGCCGAACCAGTTCCTACTTCGAGACCCGGCCATTGCCCTATTCCAGTAGCAGACCGCCCAGAACTGACCGTCTAAAAGCAATGTGTTGAGACCGGGCGTTAGAAACTGAATCATGCATTTTCCAATGCTCTATCAGGTGTTAACGCGTGACTGGCTAGGAAGGATCGCAGCGGCCAGCGGCAATCCCTGCTTGCTAAGTGACGTGCCGGATATCGAACTCGATCGCTTGGCTGACCTGGGTTTCGACTGGCTTTACCTGCTCGGCATCTGGCAAACCGGCGAAGCGGGAAAGCGCATATCGCGCGCTAATCCAGCTTGGCGGCCCGGATACAAGAACGCTTTATCCAATTTTCAGGAATCCGACATCTCCGGATCTCCGTTCGCGGTCCAGTCTTACGTCGTGCATTCCGATTTCGGCGGCGATGGAGCATTGGCGCAACTGCGCAATCGTCTGCTGGCGCGGGGCATACACCTGATGCTCGATTTCGTTCCAAACCATCTGGCAGTGGATCACCCCTGGACGCAGAGCTTCCCAGACCGGTTCATTCAAGGCGCCCCGGAAGATTTGGAACGGGAACCTCAGAACTTTCTCCGCTGCGGCGATCACGTATTCGCCCATGGGCGCGATCCGTATTTTCCCGGATGGGTAGATACCATTCAGCTCGACTATTCAAAAGACGAGACCCGGCGCACCATGATTGCCGAATTGGAAAAGATTGCTGATCGATGCGACGGTGTGCGCTGCGACATGGCTATGCTGCTTCTGCCCGGGATTTTTCAGCGTACCTGGAATCGTCCGGCCCTCCCATTCTGGCCACCCGCCATCCAGGCGATTCGAAGCACCCGCCCTGAATTTACAATGATGGCGGAAGTGTATTGGGGTCACGAGTGGGAACTGCAAGAGCAGGGGTTCGATTTCACCTACGACAAGACGCTCTATGACCGGCTGCTCGGCGGAAATCCGGGCGCGGTGCGATCCCATTTACAAGCCGATCCGGGTTTTCAGAGCAAGCTTGCCCGATTTCTCGAGAACCACGACGAGCCGCGCATCGCGGAGGAATTGCCGGTTCTAAAACACAAAGCCGCGGCCCTAGTGGCCTACAGCATTCCCGGATTGCGGTTTTTTCACGACGGACAGCTGCAAGGGGCACTGCGCAAAGCGTCCATTCACCTGGCGCGCCGCGAACGCGAACCTGCAAATCCGGAGATTGCTGCTTTCTATATGCTGCTGCTGAAAGAGCTGAAATCACCGGCCATGTCGGGAGACTGGATGCTCTTGCAACCTCATCCTGCCTGGGAAGGAAACTGGACAGCCGATTCGGTTCTTGCCTTCGCTTGGTTTAGCCAAGGAAAAATCCGCACCTTAGTCGCCGTCAACTTTGCGGCACATCAAAGCCAATGCCTGGTTCCGCTAAAACTTCAGGGAGCGGCCTCGGAGCAACTCAGCTTTACCGACGTCCTAACCGGCGTTCGGTACAACCGCGATCCGCGCGAACTGGAAGAACCAGGGCTGTATGTCGAACTTCCGCCTTGGGGTGCTCATCTGTTCAAAGTGACTGTACCCATCACACCCTGAGCCTCTACTTGTGTTTTATTGCAACCGCCCGGGCGTCGGATGCTGCCTGCACTGCTTTTCGAGAAGTGTTGGTGATAACATTTTTATCGCCTTTACTTGCGTAGAGCGACTCGGCCTGGGCCAGCGCGACCGTTGCTCTCTTGAAGATGTCCGGCGCATACTGCTCGGCTCCGTCTGAGCGTGCGATTTGGACAGCATTGCGGGCCTGATAGAGCTCGAGAACTGCTTCATATTCCGCCATCGACACGCCTTCCGGTTGTTTCATATTTGCGGACGGCAGGTCGCGCGGCTTGACGTGAAGTGTGTATTGTCCGCGCGGTAGAAGTTCATATTTAGCTTCGACATTCTCCACCTGGCCCTTGGTGTCCGGCCGAACTGCGCTCTCCATCACGACGACATCGCTTGGATATGGCACGGAAAAATAGGGCTCTGCGGTCACCAGCAAACCGAAGGTCGAGTAAGGAGAAGTCACTCGCATTTGCCCTTTATTCGATCCGTCAGGCAGAACCTCTCCTAAATTGATAGGCCGTCCGTCGGGCGTAATCGCCCAAAGCACATACGTCAGGAACTCCGTTCCGAACTGAGTGGGGGGCTCAAGCTTCTGGAAATCGGCATTGATTTCGGTATAACCGTTTTTCACCTCTACCTTGGCGCTGCCTTCGGCCTTCGGTAGCAGTACGGTCCCCTTTAAGTCGACTCGCGTCGCTCCGGCTTTACGCTGGAAAGCGACAGCCCGTAGGGCCCGCTGCACTACCGTGACCCGGTAGATCGGAACAGTCCGATCGGTGTTCGCTTGTGTTCCCGCGCTCACCGGCGGCGATTGGGCCGGCAGCAGAACCGAAAGACCGAGAACAAATAGCGTCGAAGAAGTGAAGAAAGCTGATCGTGGCATACAAGTTGCAAAGACAGAGACTGGTTGTTTCTCCATTGTTTCAGATGAATAAACCTCCCATCTGTCATCCGCCCAGAGTCGCTAAACGCTGTAACAACTGATCGGCGTGGGCCTTCTCATCCGCCGTAACGGCGCGCTGTTTAGCCATATTGCCGAAATCATGGGCGCGCTGAACGTTTCGAGCGTGCAACTCACAATAAGCCGCCATACAGTAGTACGTTGACGCCCATTCCGGCCGCACATTCTTCAGAGCGGCCAGCGCTTCCCTGGCCTCGGCGAAACGATGCTCGTTAAACTCGAGTACTGCCAGATTGAAGTTCGCGTCGGGATGCCCCGGATCTAACGCAATTACCTGCCTTAGGCGTGCAATAAGCTGTTCGTCCGAAGCGCCTGTTTCCCGCTCCATCTCGGCCAGCCGGTAAATCATTCCAGCCTGCCGGTTGTCCAGGGCAATCGCGTGGGTCAAGTAGGCGCGTGCATCTTCGGCTTTGCCCTGTTTCCAGAGTAGTTCTGCAAGGGTCGCTTCGGGTTCCGCGCGTTTCGGATACTGGCGCGCTAGTGCACGGGTCTTTTCCTCGGCTGCCGCCCTAGTCCACGACTGCTCCGCTAACATGCCAGCCAGAAGAAACGCTCCATCCTCTTCTGAAATCTGTGCAACCGTATTGGAGCTGGCCTGCAGCTGGATGGGAACTTCGAAGCCTTTCATGCCGGCCAAACTCGGCAGATAACTAATAAGATCCGCTTCTACCTGCCGGACCTCTTTGCCGAAGATCAGCTTCACAGCCGTCGCCCCATCAAAGCCCTTCGCCGTAACAGCGAGAAAACGAGTAAATCCGGCTGAGTAGGCGGGATCGAACTTGAGCATGTGCGTTAAAGCCCAACTCTCGGCGTAAAAGCCCGATAGCGTGTGGCTCTCGTCGGAATAGGAAGATTCTCGCGTGGCAGCAAAGAGGCGCGACAGCGGTATTAAGCCTTCGTGCTCGATTGTGCGAAGCCGTGTCGCAAGCGGCAATCCTACTTTTACCAGGTTGCCGGAAACCGCCAGAGAGGAGTACAAATCGGCAATCCCTTCATTCAGCCAGAGAGGCAAACTGTAGCCGGCCTGCCGCACCACGGAATGCGTGTACTCGTGGATCAAAGCGTCCCGGTGTTCGGGATGGATGTCCGACAGAACCACAAAATCTTGCTTCGCACCCTTCAAGTAGTGTCCAAAAGCGGCTTTATGCAGCCGGAAAGGCGCATATTCCTCGGTAGAGTGGAATGCGACCACCTTCAGCACTTTTTCGTCAGAGAACGGCAGTTCCCCCGATTGTGAAAAGAAACTTTGCGCCGCCTCCAGCGCGGCTAGAGCCTGTTTCGATTCCGCTACCGATCCGGTAGTGAAGAGGTCAAAGTGCCGGTTTGATGCCCTCCACCAGGTCTCGGCGCTCGCGTTCAATGGCAAAGCGAGCATCGCCAGCGAAGAGAGCAAAGCCGCAACAGAATAACCCAAGTGACGACCGGTCCGAAGTCTCATCACTAGGACATTCGGCGGAACCGCTGTCCGGCATTAGGGTGCAGACAGGAAAATCTGCCCGAACACCGCAGAAAACTAACTAGGAAATAGAGAAATAGGCGAGCTTTGCAGCACTTGTTAGCGAATGTCTGCCTCTAGGCGTTTTGCCAGCAGAAGTCATCGCAAGCCTTGGGCCTCGCCGTTTGCGCAGGCGGCCCTTGTTTCAATGGCGATCTGCGCAATGCCGGTAACTTGGAGTTGCTCTGGATCGCATCCGGCCGCAGTGCGGAAGACACCCGCGTCGAAGCCACTCCCAGCGCACAACGCTTCGATCAAACAAAAGGCTGGACGCACGCAGTACCGGTATTCCGTGATCGCAGGAGGCGCTTACTCTTCAGACGAACTGGCGCGTGCCCGGCGAACCGACGGCGTTGTCCGCGAACACTACCGCGAATTCAGCGGCCATCCGGAATTCAAGCGAGTCGATAACGATCTCCTGGTTTATGTCTCGTATCGCAAACAGGATCATGTTTACTGGACGCGCACTAAGCACCGCGTCAGGCGCGGAGAGACCGTGCTGGTCGATGGAGTTCATCTTGCGCGGGCCCGCTGCGGCAACCAGTTCGCGTTTCACCCGCAAACTCCTGTCGAATCCGATGGCGAGCCCGCTGAAGATATCTTAAATGCTCCCGAAACACCGAAACTCGAAGCCTTTTCCCCTTTCCAGCCGCCTGGGGAACCAGAAGTGGACCTCTACGTTCCGAGTCTCGAACTGCCCGGCGGCGGTCCTGACTTAGCTCTGTCCATGCCAGGTTTGGCGCAGCCCATTGCTGCAGCTCCGGCCACTAGCTTCGGGCCGCTTGGCGGTGGCTCGCTGCCGCCCGGTCTCGGTTTCCAGAACCGGCTGCAGAGCGCCAACCCTAACTCCCCTGCGGCCGCCGGAATCCTGCCCGCGGATTCGCTTCCGGAGTCCGCAGCGAATGCCACAAACGGCGGGACGCCCAGCGCAGTCTCCCCACCAGTCGTCGGAATGCCCGTTCCATTGGTTAATCCTCCTGTATCGGCCGTTCCCGAGCCGGATCTCTCAAGAATGATGTGGCCGCTTCTGATCGCGGGTCTCATTTTTCTGGCAATCAGAAAATCCGCTAAAACGATGTAAGCCAGGTCTATTGCCACATCCTGCTCTGGTGTTACGCCCGGCACAGGTTTGGCGGCGATCACTCGCCAGGTTCGATCTCGGTTCTTTATTACATTAGGACCTGGGATGAATCGCGATGCAAGGTGAATCGAAGACCGCCGTCTGGGCGGCTATTGCTGGCAACCTCGGCGTGGCCATCCTGAAATTCGTTGCGGCAGCTTTTACGGGAAGCTCAGCGATGCTTGCGGAAGGGGTCCACTCGGTGGTCGACACCACCAATGGACTGCTGCTCCTACTGGGAATGCACCGCAGTAAGCGGCCTGCCGACGCGCGGCACCCGTTCGGCTATGGGAAAGAGCTCTATTTCTGGAGCTTCGTGGTTTCCATGATGATCTTCGGCGCGGGCGGCGGCGTCGCTATTTACGAGGGCATCCTGCATGCTCTGCATCCCGAGCCCGCCAAAGATGTTCTGTGGAATTACGTCGTCCTGGGCGGCGCATTCGTTTTCGAGGGAATCACCCTGCTGATTGCCGTGCGGCAGTTCCGCCGCCAACATCGCGGTAGCCTATGGACCTCCATCCGCCGCAGTAAAGACCCCACCACGTTTACGGTGCTCTTAGAGGATTCGGCAGCCTTAGTCAGCCTGGCGATTGCCGGGCTCGGAGTCACATTGAGCCAGTGGCTGCGGATGCCGGTAATCGACGGCATCTCTTCTATCCTGATCGGGTGCCTGCTAGTGGCGACGTCTTTCGTGCTGGGACGGGAGTGCCTGGGATTGATTGTCGGCGAGGGCGCGGAGCCCGAGATGCTGGAAGATATCAAGACCCTGGTGGAAGACCAACCCGGCATCGTTAAGGTGCGCGATCTGCTGACCATGTATTTCGGCCCTCACACCGTTCTCCTGACGCTTGGTGTCGAATTCAGTTCCAGCTTGGGATCGAATGATGTCGCGAGATGTATCGATAGCCTGGAGAGTGCCATCGTCAAACGCGTGCCTGAGATAAAGCGCATCTTCATTGAAGCTGAGGCCATCGCCCGGGTTCAGGATTAATTCAAGGTGGCGAGAACTTCGGCGTCTATTTCTTTGATCTCGAGATCGAGTATGTCAAGTTCCACTTGGCCGAGTTCCCGTTTATCGATATCAGCAATCGCAGCCGTGGCTGCCCTCGCCAAATCTCGCGCGTCTTGTGTGTTCCCCAGGCTGGTCTCTACCGTGTCTCTGGTGGTAGCGAAAACGACGGATCCACGCCGGCCAGCCAGATAAGCCGTTAGAAAAATGATGCCCAGAAAGCCGATTACTGCCGCCGTGGCGACCCCGGTCTTCGAGCAGTACGCGCCCGCGCCAATCAGGAACAGCCCTCCGGCGATCACCAGCAGCCCCGGGTTCGTGGTCCATATAATCTGAAGGCTGGTGATACTGTCCAGGGACAGAATAATCAGCGCGGGGCGGTTCGGCAGTCGGAAGGCAATCCAGCGGTTTGTGACGATGCCAAGAGGGTTCGATGTGACAAGCTCTTCGTCGTTAATCGATGAGTCGAGCGTTGAAAGAAGGGGATCCGCCACGAGTGTTCCCCATCAATGTGCCGGAAAAAGCGAAGAATTCTCTTCGAAAACGAGGGGCGGCTAATTCGCTCCGGCGATGGCGAGCAGTTCGATCTCGAACACCAGCGTCGAGTTGGCTGGAATTGGGCCCTGCGCGCGATCTCCATAAGCGATTCCGGGCGGACAGACCAACGTTGCTTTGCCGCCTACCTTCATCTTCTGTACTCCCTCCGTCCAACAGGGAATTACGCGATTCAGCGGAAATTCGGCGGGTTCGTTGCGGCTGTATGAGCTGTCGAACTCGGTCCCGTCGAGCAGCGTCCCGCGGTAGTTCACTTTCACCGTGTCGGTCGCCGCGGGTGAGGCTCCCGTTCCGGGCGTCGTGTCCCGAAAGATCAGTCCGGATTCAGTCTTCACCGCGCCCGGTTCAGCGAGAGCGTGCGCCAGGAATCGGGCTTCCTGCAGAGGATGGATCTTGTCTTGCCATTCACTCAGGGGCAGGGCAGGCTTGCCGGTGGCTTCATCCGAGAGAGCAGTCTTCACCAGCGCCAATTCCGAAGCAGACAGGTGAAACGAGGCGAGCGAATTGGCTAATGACAAGCCGAGAGCGTAGATAGTCTTTTCTTCATCCGTCATGGGCACGTTTTTCTTAGCTGGTCTGCGGGCGATCGCGGCCGGGCGGGCCGGTACCTGCTTCTTTACCGCAGGTTTCGCAACCTGAGGTTTCGCGGCCGGTGGAGCCTGCGCCAGTAAGGCGCCCGAAAGCAGCAAAAGCGGGAATCCAACCATTTGATAGACAGCCTAACATCTGGTTCGTGGCACGACCGGCGAGTCTGAAGCGCCGGACCTGCACGCGCTGCCGTAAGCATGAATTCCGGGCAGAGACCCTTTGCGGCGATCTTTTACCTTTGTGCCGGTCAGGCTGCTATGGCCTGGGAATCGATGCGCTAGCTCTTGCCTTGATTTTGGATCCGAAGATTACGTCTGCCTATAGCTAATGCGGCTATTCCGATGCCCAATAAAGCTGTCGCCCCAGGCTCCGGCACTTCGGCAGCGCTCGTGACATCCGAAAAGGTCAACGCATACGCCCCGCTCCTGCGGTTGCCATCTATGTCCAGGAACGGACCCATCGCTCCAGAGATGCCGAATTCGCGTGTGAATCCGGTGTCACCCTGCCGCAGGAATCCATCCGAAAGACGGGGTCCGGCCGCAAGATTGTCGTATTGCGTCAGGGCTAACACGTAACTTCCCGCGGCTAACGAAGCCGTCAAGTCGCCATCTCCGCTGGCGCGGTCCACGCCGTTATCGCGGTTCAGTAACAATCCATTGCTGCCGTCCTCAAACAGCGACAGCACCGGACTGAAGCCGCCGCTCGCGTAAGAATTGCTCTGCACTGTCACTGTCGCCGGCGCAGCGAGCATCAGGGAATAAGTGGCTACTTGGTCATCTTGCAGGAACGAACCCGAAAAGGACACGGTTGCCGCTGGAAGCAGCGAAACCAAAAAAAGGCCCAGGGCCGAAATTCTCTTGAATTGGGTCATGATTTCTCCTAAACCTCCACTGCGCCGGCGCGCCCCGGTTCGACCACGAACGAGGCGACTGTGCTTGCGGCTCCGCCGGGCTGTAAAACAGTCGGCAGCAACCGGTAGTCCGCCTGATATAGATTCGGGGTAAGCGTGCAGCGCACGTAGCCATGATTGCTGCTGGCATAGAGTTCCAGCGGGTTATCGGGATTGCCGCGTTGCGTGATTCCCTCGAGCAGGCCGGTGCTGGAAATAGACGTACCCACGAATTCCGTAGCTACCGGTGTTCCGCCTAAATCCGCGAAGCTGGCCGGCACATTACGAACAAAGTTGACGTGGATGTCGCCAGTGATCACGACGGCATTGGTTTGTCCGCGCTCGCGCAACGAGTCCAGGATGGGCTGCCGGTCAAGAGGATAGCCGTCCCACTGCTCACCGCCGGATATCCGCAGCGCTATGTTGCTGCGCTCCGAATCGTAGGGCGCAAATAACACCTGATTGGCAACAACATTCCAATTCGCGGTCGACTGCGCCAATCCATCGATCAACCAGTCGCGCTGCGCTACTCCGGCAATCGTTCGCGCCGGGTCGAAGGCTTCCGGGCAATAGCCGCTCACCCGTTCGCTATCTGCGCAATTTGCCGGCTGCCGGGCAGAGCGGTACTGGCGTGTGTCCAGCACGTGAAAGTCGGCCAGGCCGCCGTAGGCCAAGCGCCGGTACAGCTGCAGATAAGGGCCAGTAGGGATTTGTGCTCGCCGCAGCGGCATGTTCTCGTAATACACCTGATAGGCTCGGGCCCGGCGCGCTTCGAAGGTCCTATTGTTTGCCGGATCCTCTGGCAGGAATCCCGCATAGTCGTTTTCCACTTCGTGGTCGTCCCAAGTCATGATCCACGGGAAGTTTGCGTGAGCCGCCTGCAGCGCCGGGTCGCTCTTGTACTGCGCGTAGCGGATGCGGTAGTCGGCGATCGACTGTATCTCGTAAGCGGGCACATGAGCGCGCAGCCCTGCCGCGCCGCTCTCGTAAATGTAGTCGCCGAGAAAGACGACCAGGTCCAGGTCCTCCCGTGACATCTGATCGTAAGCCGAGTAGTACCCCTGCGTGTAGTTCTGGCAGGACGCGAATGCGAATCGCAACTGGTCTAAAGGCGCACCCGCAGCAGGAGCCGTCTTTGTCCGTCCCACTTGGCTTACTGTCGTGCCGGCTTTGAACCGGTACCAATACCAGCGGGATGGCTCCAGGCCGCTTACTTCCACATGCACCGAATGTCCGAGCTCAGGCCCGGCAAGCGCCGCTCCCAGCTGCACCACGTTTTCCATTCGTTCGTCGGTGGCAACCTGCCACTCCACAGCAACCGAGCGCGATGGCATGCCGCCCGTTGGCGTCAGCGGCTCGGGTGCGAGCCGTGTCCAGAGCACGACACCGTCCGGCAGCGGATCACCGGATGCCACCCCCAATGAGAACAGGTTCCCGGTCAGGCGTTGAGCGGTGGCCACGCCGGATGCCGATGCTCCAGCTGTTGCCGCTCGTAGAACGGTTGCCCCGAGGCCGGTCAGAAAACCGCGACGGCTGAAAATACTGAACGGACGGTTGCGTCCAGCCATTGGCTTGTTCATTTGCCCTCCCTTGGTACATCGGTTCGCTCGAGCTATAACGGCTGTAAGCTGCCGGAGCGTTTGCAAAACCTCTCTAAATCTATCGACGCAAAGTGTCCGGTTAGTGTCAGACAAGTCAATATTGCGTGAGTTCGTTAGTAAGAAGCTCACTGGGACAACCTCCAGCCGCCCGGCGTCAATCTCATTGCCGTCGATTACAATTTGGGAGCGCCCACTTCTGGCCGTTCGTTAAATACTCTCCCGCCGCGGGTCATTCATTTGGTGCGCGCATCGACTTTGGAACCTAACTGCTATGAATCGAAGAGAATTCCTTTCCGCCACCAGCGGAGCAATCGTGGCGGCAAACGCCAGTGTTCAAAGTGGAGCGCAAGAAACCCGGTCGAAAGGCAAGGTGGTCCTCGACACTTTCGACTTTCAGGGCGTGCGCCTGCTGCCATCTCTGTTTTCGCGCCAGCTCGCCCAAACCCGCGAAACGTACTACGATCTCCCGAACGACGACATCCTGAAAGGCTTTCGCCTGCGCGCCGGTCTTCCCGCGCCCGGCCGCGGATTGGATGGCTGGTGTTCGAAAACCAGCATTGTCGTCTTTGGGCAGTGGCTCAGCGGCATGGCCCGCATCGGGCGCGCTACCGGCGATAGCCAACTGCTCGACAAGTGCCTCACACTAGCCAATGAATGGGGTAAAACCACTGGCAACGATCGTTACGGTATGGATACATACTCGTACGAGAAGACGGTCTGTGGTCTGGTCGACCTGGCGCTCTATGCCAACGGCACGTCCGCCTGGAAGCAGCTCGAAGCCGCTACCAACTGGGCAGCAGGACGTTTCGATCGTTCCCGCCAGCCTGCCACGCCTCTCGATCGCGATGGCCGCCAGCCCCATGGGACGCTCGAATGGTACACGCTTTCCGAAAACCTCTACCGCGCGTATCTGGCTACCGGGAACGACCTGTACAAGGCCTTCGGTGACGTTTGGCTCTACCCGTCCTACTGGAAGCAGTTCGAGCACAGCACCTACTCCGGCGCCGCCAAGTACCTCCACTCCTACAGTCACGCCAACACCTTCAATAGCGCTGCCATGGCCTACGCGGTCACTGGAGAGCAGCGCTATCTCGATATCATTCGCAACGCGCATAGCTATCTCACGCACACGCAATGCTACGCCTCGGGCGGCTATGGCCCCGGCGAGTGGAGCGTCCCTACCAACGGCGATCTCGGCAATGCACTTGATTTCCGCTCCGACACAGCGGAGATTCCCTGCGATACTTGGGGCGCGTTCAAGCTTTCCAAATATCTGCTACGCTTCACCGGCGAAGCGAAATACGGCGACTGGGTCGAGCAGTTGCTTTATAACGGTATCGGCGCGGCCCTGCCGGTTCAGCCGGACGGCCGCACTTTCTACTACGCCAACTATCGCCTGGGTCTCGCGCAAAAGGAATACTACTGGGCCCACTGGCCGTGTTGTTCCGGTACTTACATTCAAGCCGTCGCCGACTTTCACGACCTCATTTATTTCCGCGATGCGGCTGGCCTGTGCGTCAATCTCTTTATTCCCTCGGAAGCCACCTGGCAGCACCAGGGCGCAACCGTCACCGTACGTCAGGAAACAAGCTTTCCGGAATCCAATTCCAGCCTGCTTACCGTTAGAACGGAGCGGCCGTCCGCCTTCTCGCTGCGATTCCGCATTCCCGCATGGGCTTCTGCCGGCCCGGCGTTTCAGGTGAACGGCCAAACCGTCGCGGCCTCGAAGAACCAGCGCGGTTGGGCGGAAATTCAACGCACCTGGAATAACGGAGACACGGTCAACATGGTGCTGCCGGTCTCGCTCCGTTTATCCGCAGTCGATGCCCAGCACCCTAAGCGCGCTGCTGTCATGTACGGGCCGCTGCTGCTCGCGCAAGATGCCCGCTACACCTTGCCGCTGGTGCTGAAACCCGATGACGATCTTTCGAAGCGGCTGCCCCGCGAAGGCGAAGCGCTAGAGTTCCGGCCGACTGAGATCGCCAGGCATGAGCAGAAAACCGGGAAATTTCTTCCCTTCCATTCGTTTGTTGAAAATGCGCCTTACCGCGTCTATTTCGACGTCGATCGATTCCGCTTTCTATAGAGCCAACATGTGCCGGTGATTTCAGCCAACCGGAAGGCCGTACTCTTCTAGCGTGCCGCGAACTTCTTTCCAAGACAGGCGGGTGGAATCGTACTCGACAAAAAGTTCATCGGCCGAAGGCTGTACTCGTGCCGCCAAAATGCCATAAATAGCGTGTACGCGCGAGATGTTCTTCAAGTCCTTATCGTCCAGAGAACGAGACAGCTTAAACGTGGTCTGAACCTTCGTCATCGCGATTCAGAATACCATTCAGCTACAGGCGATCGCATCGCGGGTAGCGCAGAATGCGTCCCCAGACAACCAGTAGCACGCTCGCCCGTATTTTCGGTTCGCGCTCTTACGGCTTGGCATCAATCACTGCAATCTGCGCACACCCCGGGCCTGTAGATCGTCCAGAAACTCCGAGCCGGGATAAGAGGCGCTGACCAGCAGATAGTCCCGTGCCCGAGTGCAGGCAACATAAAGCAGATGACGTTCCGTATTGTAAATTTCTTCCAGATCCGCGTCGTCTGTTAATGCTTCAATCCGCTCTCGCGATGGGATCACGTCGCCGTCGCAAGCCATCACGGATACGCCACGGAACTCCAGGCCCTTGGCCGCATGCATGGTGCCGATGGAAACTCGCCCGGCCTCGGTCTGCATGTCGTCATCCAGCAGCTTAGAACTAAGCTTCGCGGCTTCCACAGGCCTCTGTGCCCGGAGTAGTTCCTTCTCACTTCGCACAAAGATCGCGATCTCCTCGGGGCGTAAGCCATCCGCTATCCGGTTCTTCAGCCAGGTCTCCACGGTTGCACATTCGGCATCGGAGGTCTTCGCGACCTCCACCATTGGCGGCGCCCCGTTGAATACCGAGACGGTGCCTTTGCGTTCTTCGGTATTTCCGTCAACGTCCGATACTTCGGGACCCAGCAGCAGGTCTGCCTGTTGTCTGATCTGGTGCGACGTCCGGTAATTGATCTTGAGCATAGTAGAACGGCCGCGGACTTCAATGCCCATCTCTTTCCAGGAAAACGGTTGCTGAAAGATGCGCTGCCCCAGGTCTCCTGCAAAGAACAGGCTATTCCGGCGATTGCCTCCTAAAGCCGCCAGCAGGCGAAGTTGGGGAATGCTGATGTCCTGCGCTTCATCCACGATGATTGCGGAGAACGGCGGACCGCCGGTTTCGGCAATAGCCTGCGCGGCTCGATAATACAGCCCAGCGAGCGTCAGCAATCCGCGCGTATCGAGCTCGAGGCGAACTCTCTCGAACACCTTCCAAAGCAGCGCGCGCGACTTCTCGGGCAAGCGGGTCTTCCGGCCCAGGCGCGAGACATCGCGGTAGCCTTCCCATGTCGAGAGCTGCCACGGATCGACGACCTGCTCCCATTCGCCGCGCAGCAGCGCAGGCGTCATGCGCCCAAGGTCGACTGTCGCCGCGCACTCCCGCAGCAGAATCGAAATATCCTCATTTGAGACCAGCCGCGGCGGTCCGAAGCGATCTTCATACAAACGCCGCGCTACCAAGTCCAGCGGCTCCACCTTTACCTGTCCGCTCGCATCGAGCAGGCGCAGTTTCGCCCGCAGAGCCTTCGCAAGCGTTGGCGAGAACGTGGTCAGCAGTACCGGCTGTTCCGCGTCTTTTCTTGCCAGGAACGCGGCCCGATGCAAGGCGACGATAGTCTTCCCGGTTCCTGCCGAGCCCGACACGCGCGCCGGTCCATTGAAATCGCGCTCCACAAACTGCCGCTGCGCCGGATGCAGGAAGACCACCCACTTCTCCCAGGGCGCTTCCAAAGCTTGTTCCAGTTCTTCCGGATTGTTGAGAGTGCGGAAACGCCGCTGCGCGTCAGGATGAGCGAAGGGATCGGCATTCTCGCCTGCCGGAGCCGTCATCTTCGGCTTCGTACCCGTTGCCAGATCGAGCAGCGCTTCCGCGGCTTCCGCCGGCAGGTGATCGGCCAGCAGCAGCAGCGAATCTTCATTGGCCGCGCGTACGTCTTCCAGCCACTCCGGCGGCACCCCGTAACCCAGCAGTTCGCTCTCCGGAACATGCGCGAATAGCGCGGGCTTCGGTTGCGCGACTTCCACATACTTCGGGACCACAATCTCCTGCACGGTCTCGCGGATCTCCACCAACTGCGCCGCGCCGGTCCTCGGATGCGTTTCCAGCTTCCGCCGCTCGGCCCACGCATAGGCTTGATCGTGATGCCCGACGTAGCAGAGCAGCAGACTGCCTTCCGTCCGATGCACGATCATCCGGACATCCAGGTTCACGCGGATAGACCAGAAGCGCGGATCGCGCGGCTTGTCGAGCCGGTGAAACTGCAAACTCGGGTGCGCGGGATTCAGTTGCAGGTCGAATGCCGTCGTCTTAACGGCTTTCTGTTCGTCCCCGTTCAGCCGCGACAGGCTGCCGGTGAACGTGTCGGCAATGCGGAACTCCATCGGAAGGCTGAGGCTATCGAGCCGCTTAAGCTACTTCGATCAGGATAGACCGCGAGGGCTCCGGGATGGGCTCGCCATCTTCACGCATCCCCACGAGATGAAGCTCGATCGCTTCCCGTATGTTCCGCTTTACTTCCTCTTCAGTCGCGCCGGTGGAAACGCAGCCATCCAGATCAGGGACCCATGCGCCGTAGTTGTGTTCGCCCCGTTCGATGATTACAGGATATTCAAGCACTGCTTCTTCTCCAAATACGCTTGCTTCACGATACCGTTTCCCCCTTAGGCATCGGAGCTAAGCAACCCGGAACACTTTCATCACTTCATCGCCCAGGTGATTGATCACTTTTACGGCAATGCGCCCCGAGGAAGGGCGCGGGAACGGGCGCGAAGTGTCGCTGCGCAGCGTAGCCCACGCTTCCTCGTCGATCTCCGCCTTCAGCGTGGTTTTTAGCGCTTTATACGGATCGTTCTGCCCCAGAAAATAGGCGTGACGGACGAAGAAGCTCTCTTCGTTGTAATCGGTGTCCAGGAACCAGCAGGCGATACCCTCCGCTCCGTCGCTGCGCACTTCGCCGGTGTTGGGGTGGAAGACATCGACTCCCAGAATTTTCACCTGGAACTCGCCATCGCCTGCGGGCGAGATCTGAATATCGGGTTCTCCGAAGATGACGAAGAGATTGCCCTTCCCGGTGTTCTTCAGGTCTACCGCCATGTGGAGATCGGCGTTCATGCGCGCTTTCAGCACCGGAATGCGGCCTAGCTTGTGGAACCCGGAGCTATGCGCGTCGTAGTTAAAGGCGCACGAAATCAGAACATCGAAATCGGCGTCGCCCGCCTCGCGTGCCGCCACCACCAGGTCCTCGCGCTGCACGGTTCCGAACTCGGGACCGATGAAAATACCTGCCCGTTTTTCCGTCTCGCCCTCCAGGTAGCGGCCCTCGGCGCAGATGTACTCGCCGGGCCAGGGCGTCAGCGACGATAACACGATCTTGTCTTCCTTGTGCGCCTGCTGCACGCCTGCCGTTTTCAGGTTTTCGAGGATCACGCTGACGAAATCGGCCGCGTCTTTGCCCTCGCCCGAGAGCTTCGCTTCCACCAGTTCGTCGTTTTCATTCACGGCGAGAACTCGATGCGGCGAAAGGCTTTCTACCGTAAACGGACCGGCCACACGCACCTTGCTCTTGTCTTCGTAAGGCTTGTCGTAGAGATATTCGTAATCGGCTTTGGCGGCGATGGAGGCGTCGATCTCTTTTTGACGGGCGATACGCAGCCGCCACCATTCAGCGTGTGCCGCGTGTGCTTCTTCGGTCCAGACGTCGGTCCAGCAGCGCGGAATCTGCCACTCTTCCCACTGCTGGTTTACTAACTCATTCAGCTTTTGCCGCAATGGTTCGAGCGTAAGTTGATATTTGCCCCAAATGACGTCGATCTCTGCGTTATTGGCGATGGACTTCAGCGTGATGTGCGGGACGCGCTCATAGTTGAAACCTTGCCGCAGACTCTTGAATTGCTTGTCGGCGAGTTGATAGTACGGATAGCGCGCTCCCATGATGCGGGCTCGCGCCAGAGCGAGCGCGACACGGGATGTGTCGATCGTGATCCAGCGGCGTCCCCATTGCTCCGCGACGTAGGCGGTCGTGCCCGAACCGCAGGTGGGATCGAGGACTAAGTCGCCAGGGTCGGTTGTCATGAGCATGCAGCGCTGAATGACGGCCGGCCCGGTTTGGACCACGTACATTTTGTCCGTGACCGTACCTATATCAGCCCAAACATTATTTGGAGTTTGAGCAACGAAATCGTCAAAAAATCGAACGTATGCGAGCGTCGCACCCGAAGTGGATATACGATCTGCAGCAATAAGTCGTCGGAATCCGTTCGCGTGGGTACTCCAGTGCCGATTTGCAGTCGGAAGATAGGAGCGACTTTCGAACTCGACAGGGTAGGGTCTATTTCCACCGTGTCCACTTGAAGTGCCGATCACCAGCCGGAAAGGTCTTCCGCTGGATTGCAACTCACCTGTTTCGTCAAAATCCGCTCTGCGTATGCCGTCCCGCGCACCGTCGGACTTTTGGATACGTGTGTATTGCCCCAACTCCGAATAATTCAGCGAGCGGAGAGTCAGGGGTTCTCGATATTTTACGGAACCCTTCGCCTTCGCAAACCAGAGAATGTAGTCTGCGACGTTGTTCAGCAATCGCTCATCTTGACCGGCGGTCTTCTTGAGAGTGATGATGGACACGCGATTGTCCGCTCCGAAAACCTCATCCATCAAGGAGCGAATCCGATGCACGTTCTCATCGCCAATCTGGACAAAAACGGAACCCGAATCCGTCAACAAATCCCGAGCCACCGTAAGTCGATCCCGCAAATAAGTCAAATACGAATGAATGCCATCGCGCCAAGTATCCCGAAACGCTTTCACCTGCTCAGGCTCCCGGGTAATGTGACTCACGTCGCCATCCTTCACATCGCGGCTCGTTGTCGACCATTGAAAATTCGAATTGAACTTGATCCCGTACGGCGGGTCGAGATAGATACACTGCACCTTGCCGCGCAGGCCTTCGCGCTCAGCCAATGACGCCATCACATGCAAGCTGTCGCCCAAAATCATCCGGTTCGACCAGTGCGCGTCATGCTGGTAGAACTCGGTCTTGGCATCACCGTCCGGCACACCGTTGAAATCGGCAAACAGGCTGATCTGCTCTTCAACCTTCTTTTCACTGCGGCGCTGCAAATCATCGATCAGCGCCTTGGGATGAACCTTTTCCTGGATATAGAGCGGCGGCGCATGCACTACCAGGTCCGACCAGTCCTGCTCATCCTTGCCGCGCCACACCAGCTGCGGATCGAGGTCGCGGTTTCTCCTCTCGTAAGCCACGCGCACCGGCGTTTGCTCACTCTTGGCGACCATCGATTCGAACTCCGCCGTCGGAATGTTCCGGCGGCTGGCTTCGTCGTGCGTGAACGTTTCCACGGTCTTTCTCGAAGCCGGCTTGGCTGTCCGGGTTGCCATTCGTGCTAACTCACCAACTCCGGAGCCGCTGTCGCGGTGTCTTCGATCATCTTCTTGAAATCCGATTCAATACCGTACATTTGGCAAAACTCGGCGAACGCCCAGCGCCCATAGCCGCCGTGATTATTTACGCCCGGCACCCAGTGGGTCTCCATATAGTTCTTCTTATCTTTGGCATCTTCTCCGCGAAAGCCCTTAATCTCGACCACCAGGTTCAACAGGTCCGGCCGCCCGCCGTCCACCTGCACGATGAAATCCGGCAGATAGCGGCGCATCTCCGAACCGCACCGGTACGGCACTTCAAAATTCAACCCGTGGTTCTTGACGTAGGCCTTCACGCGCGGGTGGCCTTCGGCCACGCGGCAGAACTCGGCCTCCCAGTCGCTATCGAGAATCACCCAATTCACATGGCACTTGCGCGCATCCGTCTCCCACCGATCCGTCTTCGACGTATTGAATGCGACGTGATTGGTAGAGCCGATCGGATTATACGAATCCGCGATGATCTTGATTATCTCCGCCCCGGACTCATTCAGAACCCGCGATCGCACGATGGCGTGGGTAATGCGATCGCACGCCGTATCGGCCAGCGACTGATACATCAACTGCGCCGGATAGGTTCCGCCTTTGCAGACCAGGCACGTGTCGAGCCAGAGTTTGGCAATGCTCTTCAATTGATGAAACAGAGCCATCTCCGGTTCTTCGCCCGCATCACGCCAGCGCGTAAAGAGCAAGCGTTTGGTGAGATGAAACAGCAGCGTGGAAGTGCGCAGGTCGCCGGTATGCACCAGGTTCAGATCCACCGCTTCGCCGATGATGCCGGCATTCTGGGTGACCGACGGACCGATCAGCGCGGGAGTTAATTCCAGCACGGAATCGGCGGTAAACTGCGGCTCCAGCCGGTCTTTCGGGAGATCGACCCGATAGCCCGTAACGCGCGGGAACCGGATCTCCAGAGAATCGCGTTCGGGCCGCACCGCACGCACTCGTATCGTCTCGGCCGGAGCCTGGGGAGGCGCAATCACGGGCTTGGCGGTGAAATCGAACGGAATGCCGAGCACGTCCGCATACTCGACATTGAAGAGCTGCTTCTCGTTCAATTCGTACGATTGCCGCCGCAGCGCGCGCCCGATCACCTGTTCACACAGCAGTTGCGTACCGAAGGCGCGCACGCCTAGCACATGCGTCACGGTGTTGGCATCCCATCCCTCGGTCAGCATCGATACCGAAACCACGCAGCGGATCGACTCGCCCAGCCGTCCCTCTTTGCCTACCGTATTCATCACTTCGCGCAGCAATTCTGATTCGGAAAACTGCTCTGCGCCTTGGCCTTCGCGCTGAATCTTCTCCTGCCGAAACCGCTCAATTTCCGGCGCCGCGGCTTTTCTGAACTGCTCGTCGAGCGCATTTCCCGACTCCAGTTGTTCGCTGTCGATCAGCAGCGTCCGGGGGCGCGCGAGCGGATTCCCATGGTCATCGTCGTAGTTACGGAAGAGCCGCAGACGGCCCTGTTGTGGCTTCCCCTGTCCGTCTTCCTGCGTCCGGATAAAACCGGACACATAGTCGTACACCAGCTTGGACGTGGACGTGTTGTTGCAGACGATGATGAAGCACGGCGGAACCCTAATGCCCGCCTCCCGCCATTTCTCGAAGGTCTTTTCGTAGTGGCCGTAGAGCGCATCGAGCGCCGTATAGAGCGGAGTCGGCAGGCTGTCGGGATCCAGTTCGCCCGCCTTGCCGCGGCCCTTCTTCGGCATCGATGCACGGATGTTGTCCCACAGGTTGCGGAACTTGGGCATCTCGTCGCCCGCAATGTTGTCGGCGACGGGAACGCGCGGCAACTTTACGATGCCGCACTCGATGGCGTCCATCAGCGAAAAATCGCTCATGGTCCAGGGGAATAGCGTGCCTTCCACATAGCCCGAACCGCGCAGGAAGAAGGGCGTTGCCGAGAGGTCGATCACTTGCCGGATGCCCAGCTTTCTCTTCACGGCTTCCAGCCCCGAAATCCAGAGCCGCGCCGCCTCGTTGTTCCGCTCCGCCTCCGCTCTGTCCTCGCCTTTTAGATCGGCTGTTGAGTCTTCCTCATCTTCGTCCTGCGGCTTCTCGCGGTAGCAGTGGTGCGCTTCGTCGTTCAGCACCAGAATGTTCTTCAAACCCATCAGGCCGGGCATCACGCGCTGAATCATCTGGCCTTCGGTTTCTTCGGTATCGAGCGGTTCGCCGCGCCCTTCTAGTAGCGCCCGGCCCACGCGGGAGATCTCCAGGCGTTCGCGCAGCTTGAATGCGTGATAGTTGGTGATCACGATCTTGGCCGCCGCCACCTCGGGCAGCAGGTCCACCGGGACCAGTTCACGGCTGGCGTAATAGCTGTCGGGATCGTTCGGCTGCAGCACGCGTAGGCGGTCTTTAATAGTCAAACCGGGCGCGACAACCAGAAATCCGTCAGTGAACTTGCCGCTGCGAGAGTGGCGCCTCGCATTGATAGTCTGCCAGGCGATCAGCATCGCCATGACAGTGGTCTTGCCCGCGCCGGTGGCAAGCTTCAGCGCCAGCCGGAACAACTCGGGGTTCGATGAGAGATTCGCGTCTGTCAGGTGATCGAGAAACGCTTGTCCCGCCTTGCCCAGGTTGGGCGCGACCTCGGTTAGCCAGATAACGGTCTCCACCGCTTCCACCTGGCAGAAAAACGGCCGTACGCCGGAAAACGGATGCTGCCGCCAATGCTTCAGCAGGCGCGCTGTCTCCGGCGTCACTTTCCAATCGGAGGAGTTGGGCCAGTTACGCCATTGGTCGACGTGCCGCCGCAGATCGTTGATGACGGTCGGCATATCGTAGCGCTGCTTCTGGGTAGACAGATCGTCGAAGAGCAAATCCTTCTGCTTCGCTTTGCGCTTGCGAGGCTTGGGTATGGGCGTAACGAAGTCGGCGGTTCGACGCGTGTATATCTTTTGTTGTGTGGGTTGGCCGGTAGCATCCAGCTCCCAATGCCGATCCGGACACCTGTAGGGGCTGTTCAGGATCGGTTCGGTGAAGAACGGATTGTCCAAAAACTCCAGGATACTTCTTCCGGCGTCGCGGATAAAGGCCAACCACCAGGGCTTCGAAGCAATTGCCGGATTCGAGCTTGTCAGCGCAGATCTAGATTGCCCCTACTGCCGTACCCGAAAGTAAACCCGTTTGGCCATTTTAGGGAAGATTTCGACGTGATGCACACTATAACGACTGACGTGGTCTTCGGAGGTCATACTAGCGTGGAGCAAAGCTTTCCATAATTTTCCGAAGGTGAAATTCAAATACCAGTATTCGGTTGCAACGCGGGTCTGTTGATCGGGCGCGCCTATCGTCTCCAAAGCATTCTCCTCCGAATCGCCTCCAGACCCGGCAATCAAGATCGGTTCCTGGTGCTGCATTTTATCCTGCCATCCCGGGGCGAAAAGCTTCTCCCACAGACTGGCAAATTCCACCTTGCCGCCTGCTGTCCAAGCGCCTACCAGTTCGAGCAGGTTCCGGTTCGCATAATCGAGAAAAGGCGCCTCTCGTTGAATCTCTTCGAACGATCCACGGCGGAGAGCCATCAAGCTGTTCTGAAGAGACAGCCTCGAGTGTCTGATCGCCTGGATCCGATCTCCCTGGATCACGCCGATAAAGTCGAACAGCATTTCTCTTGCTTGATCTGCGGCTAATCCCAATTGGTCCCATTCTCCGGCCGCGCACTTCCAGGCCGTCAGGAAAAGTATGTCCGCCTGTGACACGCCAAGTTCTTTCCTCATCACCTTCCCTATCGGCTGAAAAGTGCTAAACCTTAAGCCAAAGAGGAATCTATTACTAGCTGCTGAAACTAGGTGCTTCCCGGTCGAGCGCGGTGGGGATCGCGCCGCGAGTTAAACTTCATGCCTGAGAATAATTCAACGTCTAGCCGCGGTCGCTCACTTCGCGCCACAGCTCTGGGGACCTTGCTTACCCTCGCTTGTTCGGCCTTGGCGCAGCAGTCAGCCACAGTGCGCCAGATACTGGCTGGCACAATGCCGCCAGACCTCGAAGTTGCCACCTTCGCACATAGCGAGACCCTGTATCCGTCGAATCGCGTACTGCGAAAGGGTCCTGTCCGTTCGCTGCCATCGGCGTCTAATCAGCTCCAGAATGTACGTTTCGAGTCTGGCGGAAATAAGTACGATTTGTTCGACTACCTTGCCGACAATCGCATCGCAGGTTTGCTCGTTCTCAAGAATGGCAAGGTCGCGTTGGAAGACTATGAATTGGGCGCCACACCTGCGACGCGCTGGGCCTCGTTCTCCATGGCTAAATCCGTTTCCTCGACCCTCGTGGGAGCGGCATTGCAACAGCGCCTCATCTCGAGCCTGGATGTTCCCATCTCCCGTTACTTGCCGGCGCTCGAAGGGGGCGGCTACGACGGAGTGAGCATTCGCAACTTATTGCAAATGTCATCCGGGATTCGGTGGGACGAAAGCTATACCGATCCGCAATCAGATGTCAGTAAGCTTGGACTGCTTTTGCTGTCTCACAAGCCCGGTGTCATCGTGAACTACATGCGGGCTTTACCGAAGGCCGCCGCGCCCGGTTCAATCTGGAACTACAGCACCGGTGAGACCTACTTACTAGGGCCGGTCATCGAAGGAGCAACCCACAAGCCACTCGCAGCGTACCTCTCGGAAGTGCTCTGGTCAAGGCTCGGAATGGAGCAAGATGCCACTTGGTGGTTAGAGTCCGTCGGTGGAGTAGGCCTTGCCGGTTCTGGTATAAGTGCAACCTTGCGCGATTACGGACGCTTTGGTTTGTTCGTTCAGCAGGACGGCACAATCGACGATCAACGATTGGTTCCCGAAGGATGGTTCCGCGAGGCCGGCAGCGCTCACAACATCGGCGGCAAATCTGTCGACTACGGTTATCTTTGGTGGCCGATGCCCACTGGAGACCCGATTCACCAAGGCGCTTTTGAAGCTCGCGGGATATTCGGCCAGCACATCTACATCAATCCCAAAGAGAAGCTAGTGATTGTAGTATTGAGCGCGCGTCCAAAACCAACCGGGTCTACCGTCTTGAGTGACGCCGCCTTTTTTGCAGCTGTGGCTCGATCTTTGCGATAGATAAAGCATTAAGCCAAAGAGAAATTTACTAGTAGCTGCTGAGACTGGATGCTTCCCGGTCGAGCGCGGTAGGAATCGCGGTCTGACGGGTAATCTGAATTCCGAAACCTTCGAGCCCCACCACTTTGCGTGGATGGTTCGTGAGCAGATGGATGGTGGAAAGCCCCAGGTCCGAGAGAATCTGCGCTCCCAGTCCGGCGTTGTGCTGCACCGGCTGCCGGTCGGTTGGGACAAAGTGCGATTCATGCCGGCCGTGAGTGCGCAACTCGCGATGGCCTTCGCGAATGCCGGTTTCGATGCCCGGACCGGATTGATGCAGGTAGAGAAAAACACCGCAATCGGCCTGGGAGATGCGCGTCAAGGCCGATTCAATCAACTGGTGGCAATCGCAATCAAGCGAGTGAAATGCGTCGCCATAGACACAGCGGGAGTGGACGCGCACTAGCACGTCGCTCCGGTTCGAAAGATCGCCATGCACCAGTGCCAGATGCGTTTCCCCATCCAGGCGGCTAACGTAGCGAACCGTCTGGAACTCGCCCCAAGGCGTGTTGATGTGCCCGATGGCATCGCGCTCCACCAGCTTTTCGGTCTGGGTGCGATAGCGGATGAGGTCGGCAACCGAGATCATTTTGAACTGAAAGTGTTCGCAGAATTCGACGAGCTGCGGGATGCGCGCCATAGAGCCGTCTTCATTCATGATTTCGCAAATGACTCCGCCCGGGGAGAGGCCGGAGAGATTTGCCAGATCGACTGCCGCTTCGGTCTGGCCGGAGCGCACCAGCACGCCGCCCGGACGAGCACGCAGCGGGAATACGTGACCGGGACGCGCCAGGTCTTGCGGCCGGCACCCGGGATCCATGGCGACGCGAATGGTGTGCGCCCGGTCGGAGGCGGATATTCCGGTCGTGACGCCCTCGGCAGCGTCGATGGCCTCGCAGAAGGCTGTTCCAAAGCGCGCCGTGTTTACGGACGACATCGGCTGCAGATCGAGCCTGTCGCAGAGATCGGCGTCCAGTGCGAGGCAGATAAGACCGCGCCCGTGAGTCGCCATAAAGTTGATGGCAGCCGGAGTAATCTTTTCGGCCGCGATGGTGAGGTCGCCTTCGTTCTCGCGGTCTTCATCATCGACAACCACCAAAATCTTTCCCTGGCGGAAATCTTCGAGCGCCTCGGGAATGGACGCGAACGCAGCTTTCGGAGTTTGGGGCTCCATGAAACTATATGGATGTTTCAGGCGCCGGCCGCGGCGCTATACTTTTCCGACCACGGCTTGGCGGACTGGATGGCTTCGTTCACGGCGTTGATGTTTTTCATGCCTTCATCGGAGAGCCAGTCCTCGAGAGCTTTTGCGCCATTCTTTGCGTAAACGGGAATGCCTTTCTTCCAGGTGGCGCGGCCGCATAGTACGCCCGAATAGGAAGTCCCAGCTTCGGCCGCCATGTTCAGCGATTCGACAAACTGCTCGTTGGTGACTCCGGCGCTGAGGTAAATGAAAGGTTTTTCAGCAGTTTCGGCCGCAGTGCGGTAGAACGTCAGAGCTTCATCGCGGGTGTAGGCGGCTTGTCCTTTGAAGACGCTGCTGCCTTCGACGAATTCGGCATTCACCGGGACTTCGACCTTCAAAATGTCGACCTTGTACTGCGGCTTCCCGAACTCCTCCATACTCTTGATGACAACCTGAGGCTTGTTCTTGGCGTACTCGAAGCCCTTCTCGTCGCCGCCTTTCGGGTCGTAGCCCACGAACTCAAGGAAGAACGGAATATCGCAGGCCTCGCATTCGCCGCCGATGCGTTCGATGAAAGCATGCTTGATGTCGTTGATGCTGGAGTCCTCAAAAGGCGAGTAGTAGATGAGGATTTTGACGGCATCTGCGCCCAGGTCTTTAATGCGCTTGGCGGACTGATGCGGAAGCAAATCGGGGAGACGGCCCGGCTGGGTGTTGTCGTAGCCGCTCTCCTCGTAGGCGAGCAGCAAGCCGGTGCTTTTCGAGCGCGCTTTCGCCGCCGGCATACCAAACTCGGGATCGAGCAGAATGGCGCTGGCATGCGGAGTCAGCACCTTAGAGACGACAGTTTTGAACTCGGACATCATGTCGCTGGTGATCTGTTCCTGGGGAACGCCTTTGGCGGTCGCTATGCCTTTCTTCAGGCTGCCGCGCTGATCCATAGCGGCTGCGGCAATCACGCCTCTTTCGTTCGATAACGCCTTTAAGTATTTGATCTTGCCTTGCGAAAGCTGCATGCGCTTCTTCTCCGGGTAAAGATTGTGAAATCGAGTTCAGTATACCGAAGCAGCGGTTTCCCGGACCCGTCCGGAGAAGCGGGACCAGCGCCGCCAATAGCTGTTGGCGCGGGCGATATCATCCATGATCTGGTCGCGCAATGCAGCGGGATCGGGAAACTGGCGCTCACAACGAAGGAAGCGGCGGAACTCGACTCTGATCCCGGCCGGAGTGGGCGGCTCGAAGGGAGTCAGCAGGAAGGTCTCGACGGTTAGATCCTCGCCGTTGAAAGTAGGGCGCGTTCCCGCGTTGGTAATGGATTGCCAGCGGCGGCCGTCCTGTGTGTCGACCGTTTCGGTGACGAAGACACCGCGCGGGACAAGCTGTCCGGAAGAAGGAACCAGATTCAGGGTGGGAACGGTTTGTTTCGATCCGACTCCGTGGCCGGAGACAACCGGACCTGAGAGGGAAAAGCAGCGTCCCAGCAGATGGTTGGCGCGGTTGATCCGGCCATCTGTCAGATGCTGGCGGATGGCGCTGCTGGAGACGATCTCGCCTCGCAACATCACCGGAGGCAGAAAATGCGGTTCGAACCCAAGTTCCCGGCCGAGTTCCCGGAGAACCTCGGGGGTGCCTCCCTTGCGGAAACCGAAGCGGAAGTTTTCTCCGACGAAGACCGCTTTTGTATTCAGGCGCTCGACCAGAATTTGCGAGACGAACCCACGGGGGCTGAGAGCCGCTGTATCCCTATCGAAAGAAAGAACTTCCACATGCTCGATGCCCGCCCGGTGCAGCAGTTGGAGCCGTTCCTCGAGTGAGATCAGCATTGCGGGTACGCGCGTCGGGGCAACCACCACCGTTGGGTGGGGGTCGAAGGTCAGAACGGCCGCAGTCAGGCTTTGCTCCCGGGCGAAAGCGATGGTACGGTCGATCAGCGCGCGGTGGCCCAGATGCACCCCGTCGAAGTTGCCAATGGCAAGCGAGAGCGGCGGCTTCATTCGAGGTGAATTTCCAGGCCGTCGTAGGCGAGATGGATGTTGGGCGGCAGTTGCGCTTCCACGCGGGCATGCGACAAGTCGTGCGAGATGTGGGTGAAGAAGGCGCGTTTGGGCGCGAGCTTCTGAACGGTCTCGATGGATTGCTGGACGGTGGAGTGGGTGGGGTGCGGATTGAGGCGTAAAGCATCGAGAAACAGCACGTCGAGGCCTTGGAGTTTGGTCAAGCTCTCGGGCGGAATGGCGCTGTGATCTGTCAGGTAGGCGGCATCGCCAATGCGAAAGCCAAAGACGGTTCCTTTGCCGTGAGACAAGCGGATGGGCGTAATTTCGAACCCGGCTACATCGATGGGGGCGTCGTCGAATAGATGCGGGCGCAGGCGCGGCCGGCTGGATTCGGTTGGCTTCGAATCGAAAACATAGCGGAACGTGCGCTCGAGGGTTTCCCAGGTTTGCGGCGACACGAAGATGGGGATCTCTTCGCGCTGCATAAAATTGAACGGTCGGACATCGTCGAGACCCAGAATGTGGTCGGCGTGTTCATGGGTGTAAAGGATGGCGTCGAGCCTTTCGATATGGAAGCGGAGGGCCTGATAGCGGAAATCGGGTGAGGTGTCGATGAGCACGCGCTTACCGCCGAGGCGCAGCAGCACTGAGGGCCGAAGCCGCTTGTCGCGCGGATCGTCTGAGGTGCAAACATTGCAGCCGCAGCCGACCATGGGGACGCCAACGCTGGTTCCGGAGCCGAGCACAAGAATGGAAGCGTGCTCGAGAGGCGGGGACATCAGGAAGATTTGGATCCCTTGCCGCCGTCGGAAGTGATGATGCGGGGAGCGTCATCATCGACGGGAGCGGCGGCCGGGACCTGCGGGTCACCCTTCTGCTTCAGTTCGTCGGAAACCTGAACATAACGAAACCGAAGTTCCGTCAAGCCGTTTTCGAGCAGGCGCTGTTCTTCGGTGGTGAGATTACCGCGCGTTTTCTCCCCCAGCATCGACAGAAGATCAATCGAGTGGCGGGCCATGGTTAGGTTGGGCCCGGAATCTTCGTCTTCGTCGCCAAATTTGAACAAGCCGAGCTGCATTTGCGCTTGCATCAGGACCGATTCAACGAGAAATTGAAAGTTTGCTGGAGGAATGGGGAAATTGCCGGTGTCTGCCATGTAGGACGTACTCAATCGCTATTTTGCCAGACTGGTGAGCGTGACCGTTATAGAGGCTAAAGATTTCAATGGGGCAGGGCAGCGATTTGGACGATTGCTGGAGCTGATGTCGCAATTGCGTGGCCCGGGAGGATGCCCCTGGGATCGGAAACAGACCTTCGACTCGATTAAACCCTTCACTTTGGAGGAAACGTATGAAGTTCTGGATGCCATCGATGCGCGGGATTGGCCGGGACTCTGCGAAGAATTGGGCGATTACCTTTTGCAGGCGGTTTTCTATGCTGAGATGGCCGCGGAGCAAGGGCTATTTACGATTTTCCAGTCTCTGGATGCCATCAACGAGAAGCTGGTCCGGCGGCATCCGCACATCTTTGCAGACGCAATCGCGGAGACACCCGACGAGGTGAAGCGGCGCTGGGACGAGATTAAGAAGGCAGAAAAGAAGAGTAAGGGTATTGCGGCTTCGGCGTCGATTCTAGCGGAAGTTCCGCGCAGTTTGCCGGGCTTGATGGAGGCCGAAAAGGTCAGCAAGAAAGCAGCCGAGGCGGGGTTCGATTGGCCGGAGATTGAAGGCGTGCTGGACAAATTGCGGGAAGAGGCGGAGGAATTGGCCGATGCCCGGAAATCAGCTGACAAATCGGAAATTGAGCACGAGATCGGCGATCTGTTTTTCACCCTGGTGAATCTGGCGCGGCGGTTGGACATCGATCCGGAACAGGCGCTGCGGAAAACGACGGGCCGGTTCCGGAGCCGCTTTGCTCATGTGGAACAGGGAACTGCTGCGTTAGCCCATCCGGCAAGTCTAGAAGAGATGGAAGAGTTGTGGCAGGAAGCAAAACAGCTTGAAGTCCAGCGCGCAGCCAAGCTGGGAAGCGCCACGACGGGGAGTTGAGTGCCCTGGCCTTCCGATAGAGGGTAAGAGTCAGGACAAATATGCAAAAGACATGGTTGGCCGCGGCGTGTTGCGTGACCGCGCTGAAAATGATTGGGGCTGAGCCGGAATTCATATTTGCCGATGCGCCGTTTGCTTCCGCGCATGCTTCAAACGTGGTTGAACTACCAAATGGAGACCTGCTATCTTCCTGGTTCGGCGGCACAGCAGAGGGCAAACCCGACGTAGCGATCTGGTATGCAAGGCGGCACAAGGGGAAGTGGTCGGCTCCGGCAGAACTGGCGCGAGAGCCGCAGATTGCCACTTACAATCCGGTGATGTTCTACACGAAAGATCACCGCCTCTGGTTCTACTACAAGTTTGGGCCGAACCCGGTCAGCTGGTCAGCAGGGCGTCGCTGGAGCGGCGACGATGGCGAAACCTGGTCGGAGATCGAACATCTGCCTGCGGGGGTGAGCGGTCCGATTCGAACCAAGCCGCTGGTGATGAGCGATGGCACCGTGGTTAGCGGGACCTCTGTCGAGAGTTATCACACCTGGGCTGTCTGGATTGAACGCAGCACAGACAATGGCGGGAGCTGGCGGCGAATTGGTCCGATTACGGTGCCGAAGAAGCTTGCTGCGGAAACTGTGCCAGTGAAGCAGCCGGATCCAAACCCGTTTGCGTGGTCGCAGACGTACGGGATTATCCAGCCGTCCGTGGTTCAGGTTAGCGGACCCAAGCTACGCCTTTATGCGCGTTCCACAAAACAGATTGGCCGCATTTGCATTGCTGAATCCAGCGATGCCGGCTTGACATGGACAGAAGCGCGGCCGCTGGATCTGCCGAACCCGAATTCTGGAATCGACGCTGTGCATCTGCGGGACGGCCGCTATGTGATGGTTTACAACGACTCGGCTACGGAACGCTCGCCTCTCAATCTTGCGGTAAGCAGTGACGGGGTGCATTTCAGGAATTTTCGAACGCTCGAATCCGGGCCGGGCGAGTTCTCTTATCCGGCGATGATTCAGAGCCGGGATGGCGGCCTGGATATTACCTACACGTGGAACCGCAAACGCATCAAGTATGTACATATCGCGCTGAGCGAAATTCATGGAAAAGAATAGGCGGCTGGTAGTGCTGGCCGGTCTTCCGTAGTGTGCCGAGCATGTTCGATAGCTTGAAGCTAAAAGTTCTTTTGCCAACCTGCGCCGTGAAGCGAGGTCTGAAAGAAACGTGAAGCAAACGTACAATCCAATGGATAAGAACCGGAGGCATACGGTGCCGGACGAGTTGGACATGTACCGAGCAGAGCGGCGAGGCTGAAGGTTCTGATAACTTTATCCTTTGCTTGTAATGATCCCGCGAGTACAGCCATCCAGAAGCCGGGCTGAATTTGTTACTTTGTGTTGCAAAGTGCTTTACTATGCTTTAATATCGATTCATGGCCCAAGTCATTCCCATGCGCAGGAAGCCCGCGGAACCGGCCGATCTGCACGTCGAGGCCATCGAGAATCTCAGCTTTATCCGCAGCGCCATGGAAAACGCCGCCTCTTTTACCGCGGTCCCAGGCGTGGGTGGAATGCTGATGGGCGGGACGGCGCTTTTCGCGGCCTTCTCTGCGCACATGAGCAGACGTGCATCCGCGTGGTTCGCAATCTGGAGCTTCGAAGCTCTTCTCGCGCTTCTGATCGCTCTCGGGTTCTCTTACCGGAAGGCCATGCGGAGCGGAGCGCCCCTGCTTTCCCGTCCCTTCCGGCGTTTCGTGCTCGCAATGGCGCCTTCGGTTTTTGCAGGCGCGATACTCACCTTCGTGCTTTACCGCTCGAGCGGCATCCGCCTCCTACCTTCCGTTTGGCTCCTCTTGTACGGGGCCGGAGTATCGTCTGGGGGCGCCTTCTCGGTTCGCATCGTCCCGGTGATGGGAAGCTCGTTTCTGCTGCTGGGCGCAATCGCTGCGATCTCTCCTCCAGCTTGGGCCGATCCGCTTATGGCGCTGGGATTCGGCGGACTTCACATCTTCTTCGGCTTTGTGATCGCGAGAAAATACGGTGGCTAAAGCAAGCGCAGCGGCAAAAATCAAACTTGACTGCCCGGAACTGGAGCCGCCCGGCGCGGATGCTTGCTCACTCGACCCCATCATTCATGAACGCCTTCGGCTCGGCATCGTCAGCGCACTTTCGGTCAATCCAGTCCTGACCTTCGCTGAACTCAAGACGCTTCTCTCCACTTCTGACGGGAATCTTAGCGTACACGCCCGGAAACTGGAGGATGCCGGTTATCTCGCTTGTGAAAAAAGATTCCAGGGGCGTTTGCCCCGTACCGAATTCCGCCTAACTAAGAAAGGCCGGAGCGCGCTTGAAGCTTATCTCAGTCATATGGAGAACCTAATTCAGGCCACCCGGCGCAAGTAAAAACAACTCTGGCTGCTCACTTTATGAAGAACAGTTCTTTGCACGTCGCAATCATCATGGACGGAAATGGCCGCTGGGCGAATCTCTGCGGCCTTCCTCGTCTCGCCGGACATCACGCCGGCGCTGGGGTCCTCCGGACTGTGGTCGAGGCCGCGCCCTCCTGCGGGATCGCGATCCTCACCGCGTACGCATTCTCTTCCGACAACTGGAAGCGGCCGCAGGAGGAAGTTGAAGGCCTAATGCTTCTATTAGCCGGGCATCTGGAGAGTGAAACTCCGCGTCTACGCGAAAACGGTGTTCGTCTTTCTGTCATCGGCCGCCGGGACCGCCTTCCACCGCAATTGCTGGCGGCTATCCTGGACGCCGAAACCGCCACTAGCGCCGGCCACCGGCTCCATCTCCGGCTTGCCATCGACTACTCGGCGCGAGAGGCCATCCTGCGGGCCACCGAACGCGCCGTCTTCCGGCCGCTTACCTTAGCCGCTTTCGAAGCGCTTCTCGGCCCCACCAAACCAGTCGATCTGCTGATCCGTACCGGCGGCGAGCAGCGGCTCAGCGATTTTCTGCTCTGGGAATGCGCTTACGCCGAACTGGTGTTCACCTCGTGCATGTGGCCAGAATTCAATGCCCTTGAACTTCGCAAGGCAGTCTCGGAATTCCGCCTCCGCGACCGCCGCTTCGGAGCACTCAAGCCGCCACCCGAGCCGGAACCGAACGCAGTGCCCAAGCCCCTTCGCAGCGAACGTTGGCTTCATTAGACGTCACCTCGAAGTCCCGAGTCGCTGCAGTGCTCCCGGACGTTGCCCTCACAAGAGCCCCAATCGTCCCGCAGAAGAAAATTTAAGAAGGGCATTCTCGCGATTTACCAATCGGCAAGACGAGCGCGGGTCTTGCGCTGGGGCGGATCGCGCCTGTGGTCTGTGCCGACGGCCCGTTCGGATTTTACCTCCGGAGTTTAGAGGTGATGGCTGCGCCGCCGAGCCAGTCGTTCTGCTGCTTATCCCCACGCTGCCAAGCATTCTCTTACGAGCATTTCTACGTTCGACTCCCTATCTGTTTCCGTACGAGCAGGGGGATGTGGCGAGTTGATTTACGTCGGCTGCGGATATCACGCCTCTGCCGGTCATGCTCTATAGTGTCCTGCAGTTTACGACTGCGATCGGGATCGATAAGGCCATGCCATACTCCAAACTCACCCGAAGATCGTGGATGTACGATGCGGAACGAAGGAGCATACCCGGCCAGTGGGGGTGTGGCTTAGCTGCATGGTCTGGAAATCTAGGGAGGAAAAACTCCCTAACGCAACTGTCCGGTTCCGGGACCGATTTTCCCAGAATCGGACACTTGAGAATCGCTCGCGAGCGAATAAACCCCAATTGGCGGCAGGTTTGCGTTTGGCCAATGTCGTGCAGCTCCTTTACTTATGCGGCAAATTCGTTTTTCGTTCCGTCAACTTCGGAAAGCCCCGGGATTTTCTCTGGTCGCCATTTTCACCCTGGCGATCGGCATCGGCGCCAGCACCGTGGTCTTCACGATCGTCAATTCGGTCCTGCTGCAACCGCTTCAGTTCAGGGAGAGCGGCCAATTGGCGGTGGCTTGGGAGCGGGTCAAATTCCTGGGTCCCATCGGCGAGAAGCTCGGACCCAACCCGCGGCACGTCGATCTGTGGGATAAGCGCTCCAGCCTCTTCGACGGCTTTTCTCTGGTGAGTCAAGGAACCGGAGGTCTGTCGTTGGGCTCCGATCATCCGCAGCCAGTATCGACCATTCTAGCCACGCCGAATCTCTTCCAGATTCTGGGAGTTCATCCAATCCTGGGGCGTGGCTTCAGTCCGGAAGAGGGTGGCAAGGGGAAAGATTCGGTAGCGGTCATTACGTATCAACGCTGGCAGTCGGCCTTCAACGGGATTCCGGCGATCCTCGGCCTCAAGGTTCGTCTTGACGGCTCGCCCAAGCAGATCATCGGAGTTCTGCCGGAGTCCTTCCGCTTTCCGGAACCGAGCGTCCTGGATTCGTTTGCCACTGCTAAGAGGAGCGTTGGGAAGCCAGAGGCCGGAGTAATCGTGCCCCGGATCGTAGATCTCAGCGAAATGAGCTGGCAGGGAGACTACGGGAATCTGCTGGCGTTGACCAGGCTCAAGCCAGGCGTTACCCTGCAACAGGCGCAAGCCGAACTGAAAGTGTTGGAGCGGGAAGTCGAGCGGTCCATTCCAGCGAATAAGCGCGACTTTTCTCCGGATGCGCTCACCGCTACACTGCAGCCTATGCGCGAAGCGATTGTTCATGATTCGCAGCGTGGCATCTGGCTGCTAACGGCAGCGGTGGGCGCACTCATGCTGATTGCCTGTCTCAATCTGGCGAATGCGCAGCTCGGGCGCGCTCTGTCCCGCCAGCGCGAGACTGCGGTTCGCAGTGCATTGGGAGCGTCCAGCTGGAATTTGTTGGTCCACGGACTTACGGAAAGCCTGCTGCTCTCTATAGCAGGCGGCGCAGCTGGCCTTCTGCTGGCAGTAAACGCGCTGCAATTCATTCGGAGTTCTGCCTTGCCCAATCTCGCCCGGAAGTCGGAGATCGCCATCGACCCTGTCGTGCTGGTGTTCGCCTTCCTGCTAATTGCCGGCTCAGGGTTGCTGGCAGGCATTCTGCCGGCACTGCAGAGCATGCGCGCCAATCCACAGCTAGCTTTGCAACAAGGCAACAGCCGGGCCGGTATCTCGCGCGGAGCGATGCGCCTGCGTTCCTGGTTGATCGGGCTTCAAGTTTTCGGCTGTACGGTCTTGCTGTTGGTTACGGCGCCTTTCGGACGGAATCTAGCGCAACTGCTAACCGAAGATCGCGGCTTCGACACGGACAGGGTGGCGGTCGCGGAAGTGGACCCGTACACTTACAATTCCTCAGATAGCCACTTAGCGCTTTTCAAGGCCGCATTATCGAATCTCAGGGCTGTACCTGGTGTCTCGAACGCGGGGTTAATTAACGCTATGCCGCTGGAAGGCGAAAACTGGATCGATGATTTGCACCCCGTCGACCTTCCGCCCGATCGCCACGCTCCCATGGCGAATCTGCGCTGGGTCAGCCCTGGCTACTTCGAAACCATGCGCATGAAGCTGGTCGCTGGCCGCTTCCTGAACGATGCCGATGGGCCGCGCAACAACGCCGTTATCTCGGAGACAGCAGCAAGGCTGGCGTGGCCCGGTGAGAATGCTCTAGGGCGCAAGTTCAACAACAATGGAGCCGGCTACACCGTAGTCGGAATCGCAGCCGATGCGCTGGTAAACACCCTGAAGGCGCCACCCACCAGCATGATCTACGCTCCTCTCGACCACGGCCGCTTTCGAAACGCCTACTTCATGGTGCGCACCAAGGGCGACCCGGCGGCCATGCTCGGCTCCATACGCCAGGCCATCTGGAAGCAGGATCCGAACCTCAATATTGTCCGGGTTAAGACGCTTGATCGCCAGGTCGTCGATTCGCTGGCGCAGGAACGTTTTCAGACCTTTGTGCTTGCAGGTTTCGGGATGGCAGCGCTGTTTCTGGCGATGCTGGGAATTTACGGCGTGCTTAGTTATGCGGTAGCTTCGCGCCGGAATGAGATCGGTATTCGAATGGCCCTCGGCGCGGACAAACAGAGCATCTACGCGATGACCATGCGTCAGACTGTGACGCCGCTAGTGACCGGATTCGTTGGCGGCTGGATAATGAATATCTTTGTTAGCCGCTATGTGGCTGCGGAGCTTTACGGAGTGCAGAGAATGGACGCAAGGACGACGTTGTTAGTGGCGGCTCTCTTTGTGACGGCCGCCGCGCTTGCCTCATATTTGCCAGCCCGGCGCGGCGCTTCGATCGAACCGATGGACGCGCTGCGAGTCGAATAGCGGCAAGTAAAGTAGTGAAAAGCTAAGCCGCCGGCGGGTTCCGTTCTTCGAGCTTGCGGACCCGCTCTTTCAAGTCTTCCATTTCGGCACGCAGGCGCTCGTTCCGAACGTCGACTCTCTCGCTCCAGCCGTTCATACGATTGGTCCAGCGGCTTCCCGTCTGGATCAAAGCGGCCTGCCGATCGAGCCTCACTCCTTGCTCGTCAAACTTCCTCTGCAGGGATTGCATTTCGCGCTCCAAGCTCTCTTTGGTCGCTTCGACCAGGGTGACGACCCGTTTTTCACTGGTGTCGATCTTGTGGTCGAGCTGATCGATCCTCTGATCAAGGCTGCTTACCTTCTGGTCAAGGCCACCAATCAGCATCTCCAGTCTGTCAAAGCGTTCGTCTGCCGTCATCTTTTCTCAATTATCTCCTATCAAAGGAGCTCTTGCATCTGAACCGGTTGAGCCTCCAAAGATCACTTTCCCGCCCCGGACGGTACAGCAAATGTTGGCAAAGTTTTTCATCTTTCCATCGGCAGAATCGGAACCGGGAATGGTCAAACCTTCAACACCGCTCTGTCCCACGCGCCCGACTTCGCCTACATCTTCGACCGCGAAGGCCGCTCTACCTATGGCAACCGCGCTCTGCTGTCTGTCTGGCAGAAGCCTCTGGAGGAAGGGCTCGGGAAGAACTTTTTAGAACTCGGTTATCCGCCAGACTTAGCTGCGCGCTTGCATCGCCAAATTGAGCAGGTAATCGCAATTAAAGAGCCCATCCGGGATGGCGAAGCGCGGGATTACGAATACATACTCGCACCCGTGATTGGCCAAGATAATTAAGTGCGGGCGGTCTCCGGTTCAACCCGCGATATCACGAACAGGAGCGTCTCGAAAGAGAACTGGCTCTGAGCCAGGAGAAATTGCAGCAGGTGTTTTCGCAAGCCCCGGTCGCCATTGTCGTATTCCGCGGCCGGGACTTCACGGTGGCACTCGCTAATCCTAACTTTCAGGACTTAGCGCGCGGAAGAGAGCTTGTGGGCCGTCCCTTCGCCGACGTTATTCCGGAACTGGGATCGGACGTTTGGAAAGCATCTTACTCCGTGATGAACACGGGCGAGCCGTTTACCGCCGCCGACTGGCATGTTCCGTACGACCAGGATGGTGACGGCCTGGCTGAGCATCACTGGTTCAATCTGGTGTTCAGTCCTCTGCGGGAGCCGGACGGCAAAATATCCGGTATAGTCACCGTTTGCAGCGAAGTGACTACGCAGGTGCTCGCACGCCGCGACCTGCAGCGCGTGAATCGCGAGTTGGAGGAGTTCGCTTACGTAGCCAGCCATGACTTGCAGGAGCCCTCGCGCATGCTGAATATCTATTCACAATTGATGCTGAGATCTTTGGAGGGAAACAGTGCAAAGCTCAACCAGTATGCGGATTTGTTCGCGATGGAGTGCTTCGCATGGATGGATCCAGCACCTGGCGCATGTTTTTCAGAACCTGATTTCCAACGCTTTAAAATATCGCCGCGAAGGAATCGCCCCCCAGATCGGCATCTCCGCGGAGTCTCATGGCGATGAACTAACGGTTAGGGTTAAGGATAACGGCATCGGCTTCGGGCAGAAGTATGCCGGGCAGATCTTCGGCCTCTTTAGACGGCTGCATAAAACGGAATACCCGGGTACCGGTTTGGGAGTTGCTATCTGTCACCGCATCGTCGAACGCTATGGCGGCCGCATCTGGGCGGAGGGCCGTCCCGGAGACGGAGTAACGTTCTTTTTTACGCTCCCACAGGCACAGCGATCGCAACCTGTTCCCCTAAATCAAAGGCCAGCGTAACTTTTGCAAACTCCTCTTCGAATGCACGACCAGGGCTGGAATACGGCCACAATGCACATCAGAAATGAGATCGAGTCTTGAAAAACAAACTATTGGCTTTTCTTTTCCTGGCGGCGTTTCCGCTAGCCGCGGCTCAACAACCCCAGGTTGGTGCGAAAGCTCCCGATTTTACGCTCTCCACGCCGGAGAACAAAAGCGTTCACCTATCCGAGGTCAATGAGAAGGGGCCGGTGATTCTTGTCGAGCTCCGGGGCTATCCCGGGTATCAATGCCCTTACTGCAACCGGCAAGTACAGGATTTAATCCAGAATGCGCAAGCATTTTCCGAGCTGGGCGCGCAGGTAATCGCGGTGTATCCTGGACCGCCTAAAGATCTGGGTGACAAGGCGAACGAATTTCTGGTTGGCAAGAAGCTGCCGGACAACTTCACTTTGGTTCTCGATCCGGGCTATAAATTCACGAACCAGTATGGGCTCCGCTGGGATAAGGAAAAGGAGACGGCATTTCCGTCAACTTTCCTGATCGACCGGGAAGGAAATATCTTCTTCAGCAAAATCGTGAAGGAGCATGGAGGCCGCGCTACCGCGGCGGAGATCCTGGACGCGATGCCGAAACCCAAGAAGGCGCAGTAGGCCGGAGAGCGATCGCGCCATAATCTCGATAGCGCAGATTTCGGCAGCGCTATCGGGATATCATTCGTGAGCCAATCATTATTAATTGCCAAGGGCGATGAAGAACTCTACCTTCTCCCCTCACTAGCCAATCGCCATGGACTTGTCGCCGGAGCAACCGGCACCGGAAAGACGGTCACCTTACAGGTAATGGCGGAAGCCTTTAGCCGTATCGGAGTTCCGGTATTTGCGGCTGACGTGAAAGGCGATTTATCGGGAATCAGCAAACCGGGCAAAGAGTCTCCTAAGTTGAAGGCGCGGGTAGAGCAGATGAAGCTCGAAGACTTCCGCTTCGAAGGCTCTCCGGTGACTTTCTGGGATGTCTTCGGTGAACAGGGGCATCCGATTCGCGCCACGGTCTCCGAAATGGGACCGCTATTGTTGAGCCGCATTCTCAACTTGAACGACACGCAGTCCGGCGTACTGACGCTGGCGTTCAAGATCGCGGACGACAACGGGCTCCTGCTGCTGGACTTGAAAGACCTGCAAGCCATGCTGCAGTTCGTGGGCAAGGAAGCCAAGCAGTTCCAGACGCAATATGGAAATATTTCGGCCGCCAGCATTGGAGCGATTCAGCGCGGACTGGTGACGCTTTCGGGGCAGGGCGGAGACCGTTTCCTGGGTGAGCCCGCGCTGAACATCGACGATCTGCTGCAGACGGATGGCAACGGGCGCGGAGTAGTGAATCTGCTGGCGGCGGATAAGCAGATGCAATCGCCGCAGATGTATGCAATGTTTCTGCTGTGGCTGCTTTCCGAGTTGTTCGAGCAACTGCCCGAGGTAGGCGATGCGGAGAAGCCTAAGCTGGTGTTCTTTTTCGACGAGGCGCACCTTCTATTCAACGAGCAGGCAGCTGAGCTGCGCAACAAGATCGAGCAAGTGATGCGGCTGATCCGCTCAAAAGGTGTCGGCGTATACTTTGTTACGCAAAACCCCATAGATGTGCCGGATGTGGTGCTCGGGCAGCTAGGAAACCGGGTACAGCACGCTCTGCGAGCCTTTACGCCGCGCGATCAGAAAGCGGTCAAGGCTGCGGCGGAAACCTTCCGGACCAATCCAAAACTGGACGTGGCTACCGCGATCACGGAACTCGGAGTGGGCGAGGCGCTGGTCTCGTTTCTTGACAGCAAAGGAACGCCGGGCATCGTTGAACGGGCCTTGGTTTGCCCGCCGCACGGGCAGATTGGGCCGATTACTCCAGACGAGCGGAAAGAGCTGATGCAGAAGTCGGTGGTGGCGGGTGTCTACGATCAAGCAGTAGATCGGGAATCGGCTTATGAACGCTTGAAAAGCAGTGCCGAAGCTGCGGTAGCGGCCCAGGCATCCCCATCGAAGCGGGATGCTCCGCCCGCCGGCGGGTGGCTCGATCATCTAGGCGGAATTCTAGGCGGTAGCGCCGGTCCGCGAGGAGGCCGGCGTCGCAGCGATTCGGCGGTGGAGGCGATGCTGAAGAGCGGCGCGCGCTCGGTGGGAACGCAGATCGGAGCGCAAATAGTACGGGGCGTACTTGGATCCATCTTCGGCAATGGAACTTCCCGCCGGTCAAGGTAATGGAATCCGTTTCTTTATACTGAGAGATACCCGCAGGAAGGGTTAGTTCATTACCCAATGCTGTTTTTCGAGAAGATGAAGCGGCAGAAACTGCTCAGCTTCGGACTGATTCTCACCACCCTGGCCATCGGTATCGTGATTGGCGCCATTGTGAATAGGGGCGCGCGAGCGAATCGCCAGACTTCGGCGAACAGCGGCGCTCCGGACGCGACGCCGCTGACCATTCCGGCAGCCGCGCCGATTGCAAACGATTTCACCAGGCTCGCCAAGAAGGTGGAGCCATCGGTGGTTTACATCGAGTCCGATTACCTTGCCAAGACCGGCAAGCAGGCTCGAGGCAGCAACGATGGAAGCAGCCCGGATGAGGATGAGCGTTCCGAGCCCGGTCCGAAGAGCAACGATCCATCTGAGATGTTCCGGCGGTTTTTTGGACACGAGCAGCCGCGGTCGTTCCGCTCAGAGGGCACGGGAACTGGCTTCGTGGTGGACAGGAAAGGCTACATCATCACGAATCAGCACGTGATTGATAAGGCCGACCGGATCAAGGTGAAGTTGAGCGGAGAGGGCGAAACCACGGAGTATCGGGCGCGTGTGGTGGGCTTCGACAAAGAGACTGATCTGGCAGTGCTGAAGATCGACGTGAAAGATGCGCTGGTCCCGGTCCAAATCGGAAATTCCGACAGCGTGCAAGTAGGGGATTGGGTGATTGCAATTGGTTCGCCCTTCGGATTGCAGGCCACTGTGACGGCAGGCATCATCAGCGCGGAGCGCACCAGCCGTGACTTGCCGGGAGCCGGTGAATTCCAGAATTTTCTTCAGACCGACGCGGCGATCAACCCGGGCAACAGCGGCGGTCCTCTGCTGAATATCCGGGGGGAAGTCATCGGCGTGAACACGATGATTGCGACGCATAGCGGTTCCTATGAAGGCATCGGGTTCGCACTGCCATCGAGCATTGCGGCGCGCGTTTATAACGAGATTATCCGTTCAGGGCACGTTACACGCGGCTCCATTGGCATCCGCTGGACCCGCAGTGACGGCCAGTCGGATACCTTGAAAGCGTTTGGGCTGAGTAACGGCGTGCTGGTTGATTCGGTTTCGCCATCCGGTCCGGCAGGAAAAGCAGGCGTCAAAGAAGACGACGTCATCATTGCGATGAATGGCCAACCGGTTCGGGACGGGCAGGATCTGGTGACCAGAATTGCTAACCTTCCCATCGGTTCTGAGGCGCTGTTCGTTGTAGATCGGGAAGGCAAGCGAATGAATTTCACAGTTCCCGTGGAAGAGCGCGCGAAGGTATGGGGAAGCGAGTCGCAAATTTCTTCCAGTACGCCTCCTCCGGCTGCGCCGAAATCGTCGTTGACGCCTGCCAGGTTCGGGCTCACCATCATGCGTCTGACACCGAGAGAGCGCAAGGATCTGGACATTGATTCAGGCGAAGGCGTGAAGGTGGTGGCGGTGGACCCGGGTTCGTTTGCAGACGACGTGGGAATGCTGGAAGGCGACGCTATTCTCTCGATCAATCGGCGGGCAGTGGCGTCGTCGGACGATGTATTGAAGCTGCAGGCGAGCTTGAAACCAGGTCAGCCGGTGGCGATTCACGTCGTGCGGGGCTCCAGTTCCAAGCGCCAGCCGCCGAGACGCTACTACCTTTCAGGACGCTTGCCCGAACCCTGATCGGGACGTCTACCTGAATCGTGGCCGGGATGATCGGGGCCTCGCTTGCCGGGCAGATCGAACGGGTTCTCATGAACCTTTTCCCGAATACCGGACTTCAGGGTCTTGGCGAGCGAAATTTTGCTTTCACCGAAGCGATCACGGATGTGGTCGACCGACCTGAAGGCGTCCCGAAGCCGCGCTGTTTCCGGCTCGTCGAGCAGGTTGAGTTGCCCTTCCATGTTCTGGAGCGAACCGGCGTGAACGCCCAGAAGGCGGATTGGGAGTTCAGAATTCCAGGACGTGCTAAAGAGGCGTAGGATAGCGCCTGCCAGTTCACGATCGAGCTGCGTCCCATGGTCGAGCGTGCTGGCCCGGGTAATAGTCGTAAAGTCTTGATACCGCAACTTCAGCTGCACTGTGCGGGCATAGAGCTTGTGCTCGCGGAGCCGCTTAGCCACCATTTCGCAGAGCCGGAGCAGGGCAGTCTCCAATCGGTTCTGGTCCGAAACGTCGGCGCTGAAAGTGTGTTCGTGGCTGATCGATTTCGGACCATCATCTTCTCCAACAGGCGCATCGAACCAGCTTCCGGCATCTTCGCCCCGCGCTTTACCGGCCATAGCCAGACCCCACTTGCCAAATCTTCCAACTAAGAAGGCTTCATCCAGGGTGGCGAGATCGCCCACCACGCGAATTCCTAAACGGTGCAGCGACGCTTCCGCCTTCTTTCCGATACCCGGAATCTTTCCCACCTGCAAGCCTGCCAGGAAACGCGCTTCTTCACCGGGGAGTATGTAGAGAACGCCATTCGGCTTGGCTTGGTCTGACGACACCTTGGCGACCAGGCGCGAAGAAGCCAGGCCGAGAGAACAGCGCAATTGCGTCTCGTCGCGAATGGCTTCGTGAAGCCGGTGAGCCGCGCGAAGAGGCGGCCCGTGCAACCGGCCGGTTCCAGTCAGGTCTAGATAGGCTTCATCGATAGACGCCATCTCGACTCGCGGAGAGAACGCCCCGAGAATGTTGAAAACCTTTTGCGAGTATTCGCGATAGCGCTCCATGCGGCCGGGCACGAAGATAGCCTGGGGACACAAACGTGCCGCGGTGCGCAGCGGCATGGCCGAATGAACTCCGAACTTGCGCGCGGCATAGGAGGCAGCAGAGACAACGCCGCGTTGATCCCTGTTTCCGCCAACCACCACCGGTTTGCCGCACAGAGAAGGGTCGAACAACTCTTCCACCGAGACAAAGAAGGCGTCCATATCGACGTGGCAGATGAGTCGCTGCATTTACCCGGTATCAGCCCAGTTTGCCAGATCCGCGTTTCAAAAGGGCAGGCGGATTCGAGCTCTCGTTCTTTTCGGCAAGAGCGAAACTTAGCCTTTCCGGGCATGTCAGCCTAACTGAAAACAAGCTTGCTCTACTTCCGAAATCGTCGGCCTTTGAAGTGAGTCCCGCCTTTGCACGATCACATAATCCCAACTCGAGAACGAGTCGACGCCTGAAACGATTGCTGTGGTTGCATGAAAAACGAAATTAAGTGAGATAAGGGCAAATCGGGTCGTACACGAAGCTGGCATCGTCTTCGAGCATCCCCTATTGGGGGACCGGATTTTCAATTAAACTCTTCGCGGGATCGAACACGACGAGAGGCCGGCTATCGCGTTTTTGAAAACCGTTAGCCTTCAAAGCGTAATCGAGGTAAGGCACTGAACCAAAGGCCATAATTTCCGCTATGGCGGGATCCTTCTCGAACTGCTCTAGAATCGAAGCCACTGCGCTGGACCAGCTTGCGTTATCTTCAGCATCGATTCGCAAGTCGGCGATGCGTCCCTGGCCGCCAATAGCGCTAGTAACCGAATACCCTCGCAGCTCTCCGTTTTTCCGCAGAAGTAAGAACTAAAAGCGAGCAATCGGGCAACGCAGCAGATACTCCAGAAATGCGGCAGTATGAACGGGCACTGTCCGCTTTTCGAAGCCGGTGAGAACTTCCGGGCCGGGCATTGCCGGCTCCGCGGTCCACCCATCCGTAGAACTGGCTGGTTTCAGACTCCAGGCTTACTACGAGCACATGCCTCTGCGGGCAGCTTCGATTCCCAAGGGATCGGGCGCGCAGCTTTACCGGAATCTCTCCTTTGGCGATTTGGCGCAATTCACGGTGCTTGATACCAGGCAGTTTAGAACCGACCAGCCCTGCGGAGACGGACAGCGCGTGAACTGCGAAGCCGCATTCGATCCCCAAGCCAGCATTATGGGAGACCAGCAGGAAGCGTGGTTAAAGGATAGTCTCGACAAATCACAGGCCAGGTGGAACATCATCGCCAACCAGGTGCTGATGGCGCGCATCGACATGAAGCCGGGTTCCAAAGAGTCGTATTCGATGGATCAGTGGAGCGGGTACGGGGCCGAGCAAGCACGCTTGATGGAGTTTCTGGCGAGCCGGAAGCCAACCAACCCCATCGTGATAACCGGGGATATTCACTCCAGTTGGGTGAGTGATCTGAAAGTCGACTGGAAAAACGAGCGGGCGGCGGCAGTGGCGACAGAGTTCGTCGGGACCTCTATCTCTTCTGGAGGCGATGGCTCGGAGGAACGCGCCACGACGGCAGCCTGTTACCGCGAGAACCCGCAGTTGAAGATGTTCAATGGCCGCCGCGGATATGTCAACGTTACGCTCGACCGGCAGAGCTGCCGCGCGGACTATCGGGTGGTGAATTACGTCACCAGACAGGGCGCGCCGATCCGGACACACTCCAGCTGGTTGGTGGAAGATGGACGCCGCGGTGTTCAAAAGGCCTGATCGGGATGCCAAAAGAAGGACCTTAAGCGGCGTTTCAGCCGCGATCTGTTCAATTTCTTCGCCATTCGAGTTCAGTTCCGGTTGACATCTGGTACTACTCCCCTCTAGACTAAGAGAGTTTGGCGAGTTGATTCTTCGGCCTCCTAGCCCTTGCGGCTGGGAAGTCGGGCCCCGCTGTCGAGCCAGTTCCGCTGGAATTCGGTAAGGGCCGTTACCCGAAGTAGTTACCCTCGCGGTTTAGGGCTGTTGAAAACGCTATATCAGCCTTCTGCATCGATTGGGGCAGTGTGACGTTAAGTCAAAGCTGTCTTATTATTAGAGTCCCGCAACGGACCTGAACAAATTCCTGAGCATCCGAGACGGGTCAACCTGGTCCGTCTGGAGAATCGCTTGCGGATTCAACGAGTTTTATAGGTTTTTCACTTAAGGACGTTCGAAGCGTCGACGGGAGCCGTGTTTTATCGCGGGGCTGTCATGGCGCGATATTTTCTGTATGCCTACCTTTAATCAATTGGTGCGCAAAGGCCGCAAGCCGACGCGTTACAAAACGGCCAGCCCGGCCTTGCAGGCTTGTCCGCAGCGCCGTGGGGTGTGTACCCGCGTATACACGACGACTCCTAAGAAGCCGAACTCGGCTTTGCGGAAAGTGGCTCGCGTTCGCCTGACGAACGGAATCGAAGTGACAACCTACATTCCGGGCGTGGGGCATAACTTGCAGGAGCACTCCATCGTGCTGATTCGCGGGGGCCGCGTGAAGGATTTGCCGGGCGTCCGCTATCACATCGTGCGAGGAACGCTCGACACTGCGGGCGTGGCGAATCGCAAGCAGAGCCGGTCGAAGTACGGCGCTAAGCGGCCGAAGGGCGGCGCTGCTGCTGCTCCCACTAAGGGCAAGAAGTAAGGAAACAACCAGGAGAGAACGGAATGCCGCGCAGAAGAAGACCAGAGCCGAGAGAAGTGGTTCCCGATCCGCTGTACAACTCCACGCTTGTCGAGAAGTTTGTGAACTCGATGATGTGGGATGGCAAGAAAACGACTGCCCAGAGTTTGTTCTACCAAGCCATGGACACGCTGCGGGAGCGGTCCGGTGACGATCCTTTGAAGGCCTTCAAGAAGGCGGTGGAAAATGTGAAGCCGCTGCTGGAAGTGAAGACCCGCCGGGTGGGTGGCGCTAACTATCAGGTGCCGGTAGAAGTATCGCAGAACCGCCGGGTAAGCCTGGCGCTGCGCTGGCTGATTACCAACGCCCGCAATCGCCCGGACAAGGGCATGGCGGACAAATTGGCGAATGAATTGAGCGATGCCGCGAATATGCGCGGCGGCGCGGTGAAAAGGAAAGATGATGTACACCGTATGGCCGAAGCCAACAAGGCTTTCGCACATTACCGGTGGTAGGCGAGAGGCAGGAACTGAAAGTTGTTTGACCTGAAAGTTGTTGGACTGGATTAAAAGATTATGGCCCGCACTGTACCTTTAGCAAAAATGCGCAACATCGGCATCATGGCCCACATCGATGCCGGGAAGACAACCACGACCGAGCGCATTCTGTACTACACCGGCCGGACGCACAAGATTGGTGAAGTACACGAAGGCACCGCCACCATGGATTGGATGGCGCAGGAGCAGGAGCGCGGCATTACGATTACGTCAGCCGCCACGACCTGCGAATGGAACGACATTACCGTCAACATTATTGACACGCCGGGCCACGTGGATTTCACGGCCGAGGTGGAGCGTTCGCTGCGCGTATTGGATGGCGCTTGCGCGGTGTTCGATGCAGTGGCGGGCGTGCAGCCGCAATCTGAGACGGTGTGGCGTCAGGCCGACAAATACGGCGTGCCGCGCATCTGTTTCATCAACAAAATGGACCGCGTGGGCGCGGACTTCTTCCATTCAGTAGAGACCATTGTGGATCGCCTGAGCGCCCGGCCGGTGCCGGTGCAGCTGCCGGTCGGCGCGGAAGATCAATTCAAGGGAATCATCGACCTGTGCAAGATGAACGCGCGCATCTGGCGCGAGGAAACGCTGGGCGCTAAGTTCGATGATGTCGAAATTCCGGCGGAGCTGCTCGAGCAGGCAAAAGAGTATCGCGACAAGCTGATTGAAGCGGTGTCGGAGACTGACGATGTCCTGATGGAAAAATACATCGAAGGCAAGCCGATTACGGAAGCGGAACTGGTGGCGGGTATCCGGAAGGCCACCCTGGCGCAGAAGATTTTTCCGGTTATCTGCGGCTCGTCGTTCAAGAACAAAGGTGTTCAGAACCTGTTGGACGCAGTGTGCGCGTATCTGCCGTCGCCCAACGACGTTCCCCCCATCAAGGGTGTGAGCGTCGAGAACGCGGACGAACACCTGGAGCGCACGGCCGAAGATTCCACGCCGTTCTCCGCGCTGGTCTTCAAAATCATGACTGACCCCTTCGTAGGACAGCTGTGCTTCATTCGCGTTTACTCGGGCAAGCTCAACGCCGGCGAATCCATTTACAACGTCAGCAAAGGCAAGCGCGAACGCATCGGCCGGCTGGTGAAGATGCACGCCAATAAGCGTGAGGAAATCACGGAAGTGCTGGCGGGCGATATCTGCGCGGCGGTCGGGTTGAAGCAGGTGGTCACCGGCGACACGATTTGCGACGAAGACCACCCGATTCTGCTCGAATCAATCGACTTCCCAGCCCCCGTGATCCAGTTGGCGATCGAGCCGAAGACCAAAGCCGATCAGGAGAAGCTGGGTATCGCCATCCACAAGCTAGCGACGGAAGATCCGACGCTGCATGTCTCGACTGATCCGGAGACTGGGCAGACCATTCTGGCCGGTATGGGTGAACTGCACCTCGAGATTATTGTCGATCGCATGCAGCGCGAGTTCCATGTGGGCGCGAACGTCGGCAAGCCGCAAGTGGCTTATCGCGAGACGATCCGGCAGTTGGCCGAATCCGATTACACGCATAAGAAGCAGACCGGCGGCAGTGGACAGTATGCCCGCGTGAAGCTGCGCGTGGAGCCGAATTTGGAGAAGGACTTCGAATTCGCGAACGCCGTGACGGGCGGCAACATCCCCAAGGAATTCATTCCAGCGGTGGAAAAAGGCGTGGTGGAAGCTCTCGAGGGCGGCATTCTGGCCGGTTATCCCTTGAACAACATCAAGGTGACAGTGTTCGACGGCGATTATCACGATGTCGATTCGTCCGAAATGGCGTTCAAGATCTGTTCGTCGATCTGCTTTAAGGACGCGGCGCGGAAGGCGAAGCCGGTGTTGCTGGAACCGGTCATGCGAGTCGAGGTGACGGTCCCGGAAGAGTATATGGGCACGGTTAACGGTGATTTAATTTCGCGGCGGGGACGCCTGGAAGGCACCGAGATCGCGGGTGGCACGCACATTATCAAGTCGATGGTGCCGCTGTCGGAGATGTTCGGCTATGCGACGGAACTGCGTTCGCGCACGCAGGGCCGTGGTAGTTTCACTATGCATTTTGGCCAGTACGAGGAGGTTCCCCGGAATCTGGCTGAGGAAATTATCAACCGTAACAAAGGCGGAGTGGCCACCAAATAGGCCGGTATTCCCGAATGAGCAGCGCGTCGCGGGCCGTTAACCCGTTGAAGGCTGCTCTTGAAAAAAGGTAAGCAAGCGAGGAGTTCACGAATATGGCGAAAGAGAAATTTGACCGAAGCAAGCCGCACGTCAACATTGGAACGATCGGGCACATCGATCACGGCAAGACGACCTTAACGGCGGCCATAACGACGACGCTGTCGAAGCACAATCCAAAGAACAAAGCACGGTCGTTCGATTCGATCGACAATGCGCCGGAGGAGAAAGAGCGCGGCATCACGATTGCGGTAGCGCACGTGGAGTACGAGACGGCGAACCGGCACTATGCGCACGTGGATTGCCCGGGGCACGCCGATTACATCAAGAACATGATCACGGGTGCGGCGCAGATGGATGGCGCGATTCTGGTGGTGGCGGCGACGGACGGTCCCATGCCGCAGACGCGCGAGCACATTCTGCTGGCCCGCCAGGTGGGGGTTCCGTACATCGTGGTGGCTTTGAACAAGGTCGACATGGTGGACGATCCGGAGCTGCTCGAATTGGTGGAGCTGGAAGTGCGCGAACTGCTGTCGAGTTACCAGTTTCCGGGCGACGATCTGCCGGTGGTGCAGGTCAGCGCGCTGGGCGCGTTGAATGGAGAAGAGAAGTGGCAGAAGAGCGTCGACGAATTGATGGCGAAGGTAGACGCGTACATTCCCGTACCCGAGCGCGCCATCGACAAGCCGTTCCTGATGCCGATTGAAGACATCTTTTCGATTCAGGGACGCGGCACGGTGGTGACGGGACGCATCGAGAAGGGGATCTGCAAGGTCGGCGAGGAAATGGAGATCGTCGGGTTCGCGGACACGCGCAAGACGGTGGTCACGGGCGTGGAAATGTTCAAGAAGCTGCTCGACGAGGGCCGGGCAGGCGACAACGTGGGGCTGCTGCTGCGCGGCATTGAAAAGAATGACGTCGAGCGTGGGCAGGTGCTGGCGAAGCCCAACACGATCAAGGGTTACAAGAAGTTCAAGGGCGAGGTGTATGTGCTCTCGAAGGAAGAGGGCGGACGCCATACGCCGTTCTTCAATGGCTACCGTCCGCAGTTTTACTTCCGTACGACCGACGTAACAGGCGTGGCGAAACTGCCGGAAGGCATGGAGATGGTGATGCCGGGCGATAACGTGACCATGGAAATCGAATTGATTACTCCGGTGGCCATGGACAAGGGCTTGCGGTTTGCCATTCGCGAAGGCGGACGCACCGTGGGCGCGGGCACGGTTACGGAGATCGTTTCCTAAATGAAAGAACGCATCCGCATCCGGCTGAAAGCTTACGATCACAGGGTTCTCGATCAATCCACCTCGGACATCGTGGACACCGCGAAGCGCACTATGGCGCAAGTGGCAGGCCCCATACCACTGCCGACGATTAAGAATCGATATACGGTTTTGCGGTCGCCGCACGTGGATAAAAAGTCGCGCGAACAGTTCGAGATCCGGACGCATAAACGGCTGCTGGACATTCTGGAGCCGACGCAGGATACGGTGGACGCGCTGATGAAGCTCGATCTGCCGGCCGGCGTGGACGTCGAGATTAAAGCATTCGGAAAGAACAAGTAGGGAAGTTGGCCGTTACCAGCTGACGGTTACTAGTCGACAACGGAAAGCAATTACTGATGAGTCCAGGAATTCTCGGCAAGAAAATTGGCATGACGCAGGTCTTCAACGCCGACGGGCAAGTGGTGCCCGTCACGCTGGTGAAGGCAGGTCCATGCATCGTGACACAGCGGAAAACTCCGGCTACGGATGGCTACGATGCCGTGCAGATGGGTCTGGTGGAATATGCCAAGAAGCCCAACAAGCCCATGGCCGCGCATTTGGCGAAGTCGGGCGCGGATGGGGTAAAGTTTCTGCGCGAATTCCATCTGCGCAGCGCAGCGCAATCCGGGAACTTGAAACAGGGCGACCGGGTATTGGCTGAGGAGTTCAAGCCACGGGACGTGGTGGATGTTATCGGCACCAGTAAAGGGCGCGGATTTGCGGGCCTGGTGAAGCGGCATCACTTTCGTGGTGGTCCGGCCAGTCACGGGTCGATGTTTCACCGTGCGGCGGGATCCATCGGAGCTTCCAGTTTTCCTTCGCGTGTTTTTCCGGGCATGAAGATGGCCGGGCGTATGGGAACCGATCAGGTGACCGTCAGGAACCTTGAAATCGTGAGCGTTGATATAGAGGACAACGTGATTGCGCTGAAGGGCGCGGTCCCCGGGCCGAACGGCGGTTATGTCATGGTGCGCCGCGCCAAACGACGCCAGTAAGAGGGCCAGTAACAGGAAACGAAACGATGCCGAGTGTAAATGTAATCGATCTGAGCAACGCGACCGTGGGTTCCGTCGAACTCGCCGACGGGGTATTCGGAGCGGAAGTAAATGAAGCGCTGATTTACGAAGCGGTGCGCCAATATATGGCTGCGCAGAGGGGCGGAAACGCCTCCACCAAGACGCGGCATGAAGTGTCGGGTTCGGGAAAAAAGTTGTGGAAGCAAAAGGGCACGGGGCGCGCCCGCATGGGTTCCATCCGGTCGCCGCTGTGGCGTCACGGCGGTACGACGCACGGGCCGCAGCCGCGTTCTTATGACTACAAGCTGCCCCGAAAGATGGTTCTGGGCGCGCTGCGTTCCGCGCTTTCCGCAAAGGTGCGCGATGGCGAACTCCGGGTGGTGAACGAGTTTAACCTGGCGGACGCGAAAACCAAGAGCATGGCCGGCGTGCTGGGCAAACTCGAAGTAAAGAAGACCGTACTGCTGGTGGAACTGGGCGAGAACACGAACCTGGAGCGTGCGTCGCGCAATCTGGAAGGTGTCAAGTTGGTGGTCACGCGGCAGGTGAGCGTGTATGACCTGCTGAAATACCAGCAAGTGCTGTTGACCGAATCGGCGGCGAAAAAATTGTCGGAGGCCTTAGCGTAATGAATGTTTATGAAGTCATCCGCCGGCCGCTGATCACGGAGAAGGGTCACGAGAAGCGGGAGAGCGAGCGCACGCTGTGTTTTGAAGTGCATCGCGATGCCAACAAGATCGAGATCAAGCAAGCGGTAGAGACGGTTTTCCGAGTCAAGGTGGAGCAGGTCCGGACCAGCATCACGGCTGGTAAGCTGCGCCGGCGCGGCAAGTTTACCGGCTACGCAGGGGATTGGAAGAAGGCGTATGTGCGCCTGGAAGCCGGGCAAAAAGTGCCGGAGTACGCGGAGATCTAATGCCGATTAAAAGTTTTCGTCCGACGACGCCCACGCGGCGGTTTCAGACATATTTGACTCGTGATGAGCTGACCACGAATCGTCCGGAAAAGTCTCTGGTGGAAGGCAAAAAGCGCACTGGCGGCAGAGATTCTCGCGGCCGTATCTCGAGCCGGTTTATCGGCGGCGGAGCGAAGAAGGCCTATCGTTTAATCGACTTTAAGCGTGATAAGGCCGGTGTTGCGGCCAAGGTTGCGTCTATCGAATACGATCCGAATCGTTCGGCCCGCATCGCTCTGCTGCATTATGTGGATGGAGAGAAACGCTACATCATTGCGCCCGTCGGGTTGGAAGTGGGACGCATGGTGACCTCCGGCCCGGAGGCTGACATTCTGGTGGGGAACGCCCTGCCGCTGAAGAATATTCCCGCCGGAACAGTGGTGCATAACATCGAGTTGAAACCGGGCAAGGGCGGCCAGATGGCTCGTTCGGCGGGCGCACAGGCGCAGCTGGTTTCGAAAGAAGGCGGACTGGCGCTGTTGAAATTGCCTTCAGGCGAGATTCGCCGGGTGGTGTCGGAGTGCATGGCGACGGTGGGCCAGGTAGGCAATGTCGAGCATGAGAACGTTTCATTGGGTAAAGCGGGCCGCACCCGGTGGCTGGGCAAGCGTCCTCACAATCGCGGCGTGACTATGAATCCGGTGGATCACCCGCATGGCGGCGGCGAAGGGAAAACCTCGGGTGGCCGGCATCCGGTGACCCCTTGGGGCCAGCCGACGCGTGGATTTAAAACGCGGAACAATAAGCGCACGGATCACTGGATCGTCACGCGAAAGTCGAAGAAGCGGTAATGAGCAGCCGGGGAAAAGGAATTTAGGAAATGGGACGTTCACTTAAAAAGGGACCGTACATCGACGAAACCCTGATGAAGAAGGTGGAAGCGATGAACACGAAGAATCAAAAAAGCGTGGTGAAAACCTGGTCGCGGCGCTCGACGATTATTCCCGATTTCATCGGTCACACGCTGGGCGTGCATAACGGCAAGAAGTTCATTCCGGTCTATGTCACCGAAAACATGGTGGGGCACAAGTTGGGAGAGTTTTCGCCTACCCGCACGTTTAAAGGGCACGTTGGAAAATCAACGGAAAAGGCGACCCGGTAAGTATGGCGGATCAAAAGCAAGTACTGGCGAAAGCCGAAGCGCGCTACATGCACGTGTCGGCGCAGAAGGCGCGCCTGGTGATCGATCTGATTCGCGGCCGCCAGGCAGGCGAGGCCATCGTCATTCTGGCAGGCGTCAAGAAACGTATCGCTCCGGCGGTGGAGAAAGTTCTGCGATCCGCGATCGCGAACGCGGAGAACAAATCCGAGGAAGTGGACGTCGACCGGCTGTTCGTGGCTGAAGCGTACGTGAACGAAGGGCCGCGGCAGAAGCGCATCCGGCCGGCCCCCATGGGACGGGCTTACCGCTATCAGCGGCGGACTTCGCATATCGTCGTGAAGCTGGGCGAGCGGGAAGCGGAAGCGGAAGAGTAGAAAAGCAATGGGACAAAAAGTACATCCATACGGATTTCGGCTGGGCGTTACCAAGACGTGGCGCTCGCGGTGGTTCGCCAAGCAGGATTACTCGAAGCTGCTGCATGAAGATCTCGAGTTGAAAGAGTCGCTGCTGAATCGTTTGAAGGCGGCAGGTGTGAGTTCGATTGAAGTGGATCGTCCGGGCAATAAGCTGCGCATAACAATCCGCACGTCACGGCCGGGCATTATCATCGGGCGCAAGGGCGCGGAAATCGAAAAGCTGAAGGGAGACTTGGCGAAGAAGACCAAGCGCGAAGTTTATATCGATATCCAGGAAGTACATCGTCCGGAACTGGACGCGCAATTGGTTTCGGAATCCATCGCGCTGCAATTGGAGAAGCGGGTGGCCTTCCGCCGCGCGATGCGCAAGAGCGTCGATTCGGCGCTGCGTTTCGGCTGCAAGGGAATTAAGGTTCGCGTCTCTGGTCGCTTGAATGGCAACGAAATCGCTCGCAGCGAGTGGTATCTGCAGGGGCAGTTGCCGCTGCATACGCTGCGCGCCGATATCGACTATGGTTTCAGCCAGGCATACACCACGTATGGCGTAATTGGCGTCAAGGTTTGGATTTACAAGGGTGAAGTACTGGAGAGCGGCAACCGGAGAAACGCTTTCCGGAACGACGGAGAGCCGCGACGGCGCAGCCGGCGTGACGACCGTCCGGAGCGCGGCCCGTCTGACCGGGGAAGCTTCGATCGCGGTCCTCGTTCCGCGGGGCCTTCCGCCATGCAGTCGACGCCGGAGCCAAGCGGTCCGGTGACGCAGCAGCCCCCCGGGGAGATGCCAAAGCCAGCTGCAACGACGTCGCCGGTAATTCCGCCCTTGGCGCCGGTAGCGCCTTCGTGGAAACAGGAAGCGGGCGCTGCCCCGGAGGAGCAGACCCACTCGGAGCCGACGGCTGCCGCCGAACCGCCGAACGCTGGAGGCGCGGGTGATATCGTCGCGAGTGAAAATGCAGCCATGGCGGAAAATCCGGCTGCGGCGGAAAATCCAGCCGCGACCGGGCAGCCGGCAGCGGGTGAGACTCCGGACGCTGAAGAAGGGAAAGAGTAAACGCCATGTTAATGCCGAAGAAGGTAAAGTTCCGGAAGCAGCAGCGCGGCCGCATGACCGGGAAAGCCTGGCGCGGATCGTCGCTGTCGTTTGGGGAGTTCGGCCTGAAAGCCATGGAGTGCGGATGGGTAACCAACCGGCAGATAGAAGCCGCCCGTATCGCCATGACGCGCTTCATCAAGCGTGGCGGTAAGGTTTGGATCCGGGTGTTTCCCGACAAGCCCATTACCAAGAAACCGCCTGAGACCCGTATGGGCAAAGGCAAGGGCGCGCCGGAGGCTTGGGTGGTAGTCATCCGCCCAGGCAAAATGTTGTTCGAGATGGAAGGCGTTTCGCACGCCATCGCGGCGGAAGCGATGCGCCTGGCCGCCCAGAAGCTGTCGGTTCCCACTAAATTTGTGGCGCGTAACGTTCCGGCCGATTCTGCGGCAAAGGCAATCGAATAAGGTCGCCAGATTGATCGGGTATACGAAATGAAAACGGAAAAAATTCGCGGAACCGACGTGGCGGATATTCAGCGCCAGGTGCAGGATGCGCAGGAGCAGTTATTCCGGTTCCGGTTCCAGATGGGCATGGGCCAATCGGAAGGTTTAAAAAAATACCGGGCCTTGAAAAAAGATCGAGCCCGCATGTTGACGGTGCTGCGCGAGAAGAACGCGGCCGAGCCGATTGTGGCTGCTGTACCGGTACAGTCCAAAGCGGCCTCGAAAAAGAAGAAGAAGGTGAAGTAGGCGATGGCGGCTCCAACAGATGCGATAGTAGTCAGCATTCCGGTCGGACACAAGACTGAAAAGATCGGCCAGGTGGTTTCCACCAAGATGGCCAAGACAATTGTGGTGGAAGTAACGCGCCGCGTGAACCATCCGGTTTACAAACGGATTATCAATAAGCGGAAGAAGTTTTACGCTCACGATGAAGAGGGCCAGGCAAACGTGGGCGATCAAGTTCGCATTATCGAGTGCCGTCCCTTGAGCCGCCTGAAGCGCTGGCAGTTAGGGACCATTCTGCGCCAAGCCGTGCAGGTGTCGGTGGAGCATCCGGCTTTGGCCGTGAGCGCCGATACGCGCGTGAAGAAGACCATCAAGAAGAAAAAGAAGAAGTAGTCAGGTTTTAAGGGAAGTTTAGGAGAGACACGTCATGATTGGGATGCGAACCATGCTGGAGGTAGCCGATAACAGCGGCGCCCGCAAGCTGCAGTGCATATTGCCGCGCGGCGGCGGCCTCGGGCTTCGCGCCGGCCTGGGAGACATCATCACCGCCAGCGTGAAGGAGGCTGCGCCCGATTCCAATATCAAGAAGGGCAAAGTGGTTCGCTGCGTGGTGGTGCGGATGCGCAAGGAAACGCGCCGCCGGGATGGCACTTATATTCGCTTCGACTCGAATGCCGCGGTGCTGATCAATGAAACCGGCGAACCGGTGGGCACGCGCGTGTTTGGTCCTGTAGCGCGCGAACTGCGCGACAAGCGATTCATGAAGATTGTTTCGCTTGCGCCGGAGGTGATTTAGTCTTATGGCGAAATCTGCCTATCAACGCCGCCAAGAGAAAGGGGAGCGAGCGCCCCTGCGGCTCAAGATTAAGAAAGATGACATGGTGAAGGTCATCGCGGGAAAAGACAAAGGCAAAAGCGGGAAGATTCTGGATGTCGACCGCTTCTCAGGGAAGGTGACGGTAGAAGGCATCGGCGTGGTGAAGCGTCATACCAAGCCCAATCCGCAAAAGCAGATTAAGGGCGGTATCGCCGAGAAGCCGATGCCGATTCATTCATCGAACGTGATGGTGATGACCGCGGGGGGCGTGCCGACCCGGGTGGGATACAAGATGGAAACCACGGGCGGCAAGACGCGCCGGGTGCGGGTGGCCCGCAAGGGCGGAGAAGAGCTCGACCGGTAGAGCTCAAAACAGAGAGCTCGACAGGTAGAGCTCGAAGCGAGCGGGTAGGCCGTATAGAAATCGGCCGGACCCCTAACGGTAAACCAGCAACGGTAAACATGGAACAGTAAACATGGCAAAGCAGACAGACGGAAAAGCAAGCGACGCAAAGCAAAAATCCAGTGGTGAATCGAAGCAGAAAGGCAGCCGGCGTTCCGAGGCGGCGGCGGGTGTCGATACCCGGCCGGCGGAAGGCCGCCCGAAGAGCGCTTCGGGAAACGCGCGTTTGCGCGAGCGTTACCGGAAGAGCGTTATCGCTTCGATGCAGCAGGATTTCGGGTATAAGAATGCGATGGCCATTCCGAGAGTTGAAAAGGTCTCGATCAATATCGGATTGGGCGAGGCGACAGGCAACAGTAAATTGATGGACAGCGCGGTGAATGAACTGAGTGCCATCGCGGGTCAAAAGCCAGTTGTGACGAAAGCTAAAAAATCGATCGCGGCTTTCAAATTAAGAGAAGGCATGCCCATCGGGTGCATGGTGACTCTGCGCGGTGACCGTATGTACGAGTTTCTCGACCGGTTGATGAATGTGGCTCTGCCGCGTGTGCGCGATTTTCGAGGAGTCTCACCGAAGTCATTCGACGGCCGGGGCAATTACACTCTGGGTTTGAAAGACCAGCTCATCTTTCCCGAGATCGATTACAACAAGGTCGATAAGACCAAAGGCATGAATATCAGCATTATTACCACGGCGAAGACGGACGCGGAAGGCGTGGCGCTGTTGCGGCATATGGGTATGCCGTTCCGTCAATAGGAGACCTGTAAGGACGCAATGGCAACCACTGCAAAAATCGCAAAAGAAGAAAAGAAGCGGGCCGAGATGACCCGGGCTAAGGAGACCGGCGCTACTCCAAAGTTTCCGACGCGGCTGCGGAACCGCTGCAGAAACTGTGGGCGGCCGCGGGGATATCTTCGCAAGTTTTCGCTGTGCCGGATCTGCTTCCGGAAGTTTGCGCTGGCGGGAGAAATCCCGGGCGTTACCAAGGCGAGCTGGTAACAGCGCCTTAGAACAGCAAAATAGATCAATGTTAGGTGCTGAAAGGATTTTTTCACAATGACAGCAGACCCCATTGCCGACATGTTGACCCGTGTGCGCAACGCCATGCAGGCGCGGCATGCGAAGGTAGATGTTCCGGTATCGCGGCTGAAGAACGAGATCGCCCGCATTCTGAAGGAAGAGGGCTACATCTTGAATTACAAGATGACTGAAGAAGGCCCGAAGCAATTCATCCGGTTGTATTTGAAATACACCCCGTTGAGTCTTCCCGTCATATCGCATATTGAACGTGTGTCGCGTCCCGGCTGCCGGGTGTATGTGGGAAGCAAAGAGATTCCGCGCGTTTTAGGCGGACTCGGCATTAACATTTTGACGACTCCGAAAGGGGTTATGACGGGTTCTGCTGCCGGCCGCGAAGGTGTGGGCGGCGAACTTCTGTGCCGGATTTGGTAAGGAAATCGAAAGCATGTCACGAGTAGGAAAGAAACCGATTCCGCTGCCGAAGGGCGTCCAGATCAATGTCGGCGAGCAATTGGAAGTGCAGGGGCCCAAAGGCCAGCTGATGGTGCCGATTCCGGAAGGCGTGTCCATCCAGCAGAACGACGGCACGTTGGAAGTGGTGCGCCAGAGCGATAAGTACGCTGCGCTGCATGGCCTGACGCGGGCATTAGCGGCGAATGCCGTGCAAGGAGTTTCCACGGGTTGGGTCCGGGAACTCGATGTGGTGGGCACCGGCTTTCGCGCCGATGTGAAAGGCCAGATTGCCACCTTTACGCTGGGCTATTCCCATCCGGTGGAGTTCCTGCTGCCGAAGGGCGTCGATATGAAAGTCGACAAGCAGACGCATCTGGTTGTAAGCGGATTTGATCGGCAGCTGGTTGGCCAGGTAGCAGCTAAGATTCGCGCCCTGCGTCCGCCAGACCCCTATAAGAACAAGGGCGTTCGCTTCACTGGCGAAATTCTGCGGAAAAAGGCCGGAAAGACCGGCGCGGGCGGGAAGTAGGGAAGCGAGAGACGATATATGCCAAAAGATTCCAGTAATCAGATCCGGCTTCGCATTCACAAGCGCATCCGGCGGCGGGTAGCAGGTTCCACCGAACGTCCGCGCCTGGCGGTCTTTCGCAGCTTGAACCATATCTATGCGCAGGTGATCGACGATGGCCCCGGACAGACAATAGCGGCCGCCTCTTCCACCGAAAAAGATCTGCGTGGCAAGGGCGGCAACGTCGACGGTGCGAAATTGATCGGCAAAGCAGTGGCGGAGCGCGCCAAACAGAAGGGCATCACCCGGGTGGTGTTTGATCGTGGCGGTTATCTATATCACGGGCGCGTCAAGGCTTTGGCCGATGCCGCTCGAGAAGCGGGATTGGAGTTTTAGCTGAATGTTGAATTCAAGAGCCAAGCAGATCGATACCCAGGGCCTGAACCTTAAGGAACAGGTGGTCAGCATCAATCGCGTGACCAAGGTAGTGAAAGGCGGTAAGAACATGAGCTTCTCCGCGCTGGTGGTGGTGGGCGACCCTGGAGCCAAGATAGTGGGCTACGGTACCGGGAAGGCGAAAGAAGTCCCGTCCGCCATTAAGAAGGGTATTGAGGCGGCGAAGAAGAATCTGCGCAAGGTGAACGTCGTGGCAACCACCATTCGCCACCCCGTGCTGGGGCGCTTCGGCAGCGGCCTGGTGCTTCTGAAACCTGCGCCGGAGGGAACTGGCGTTATCGCAGGCGGTCCCGTGCGTGCGGTCATTCAGGCGGTAGGCATTCCGAATATTCTCACCAAATCGATCGGATCGCACAATGCGCACAATGTGGTGAAAGCCACCATTGCGGCGCTTGAACAGCTGCGCGACAAAAACGCCATGGCGGACCTGCGCGGTCTGCCAGTGGACAAGCTTTAGGCTGCGAACGAGGGAAATTTATGGCTGAAGGCAAAATCAAGATCAAGCTGATTCGCAGCCCGATTTGCACACCGCAAAAGCACAAAGAGATCGTGAAGGCTTTAGGGCTGTATACCATGAATCGCGTGGTGGAGCGTCCGGATACGCCGGGCTTCCGCGGCATGGTGGCCAAAGTGCCGCACTTGCTCGCGATTGTCGGGGAGTAAGGGCAATTTTAGAAGCCGAGTGCAGTGCCTCTTGTGGTTCTGCGCGCTTATAGGTGAAACAACAATGAATCTAAGTGATTTACACCCGCCTAAGGGTCAGAGACAGAAGAAACAGCGCATTGGGCAGGGCATGGGAACCGGCCGAGGCAAATACTCGGGCCGGGGTGCGAAAGGCGCTAAGTCGATTTCGGGTTATAGCAAGATGCGCGGTTTTGAAGGCGGCCAGATGCCGCTGCACCGCCGGTTGCCGAAGCGCGGCTTTACCAATATTTTCCGTAAAGAGTACGCAATCGTGAATCTGGCGCTGTTGGAGAAATTGGATGGAGACAGCTTTACTCCGGATTCCCTGCAGTCGAGTGGCGCTATCAAGAAATTACAAAATGGCCTGAAAGTTCTGGGCGGCGGAGAGTTGACGCGCAAGATCACAGTTCGCGCTCACCACTTTTCCAAATCCGCTATCGAGAAAATCGAAAAAGCCGGCGGCGTAGCAGAGACCATTGAAGTTCCGGTCCGCGGTGCGGCGGCTGCTTCCGCGAAGGACGAGAGCGAGACCGGGGGCTGAAGCCGGCGTCTGGCTTTCGAGTACTCGTGCAATGACAGAGTCTCGAGCCGTGAAGTTATCAATATCTGACACATGACCAAGTTCTTTGAAGCTTTAGCGAACGTTTTCCGGATTCCGGACCTCCGGCGGCGCGTTCTCTTCACGCTAGCTTTGCTTGCTGTTTACCGCATTGGAGCCTATATACCCACTCCGGGTATAGCGACTGACCGGTTCCAGGAATTCTTCACGCGTACGGCGGGTGGCGGCTTCCTGGGTTATCTCGATGTGTTCAGCGGCGGTATGCTGCGCCGCATGACGATTTTCGCCCTGGGGATCACTCCTTATATCACCGCGTCCATTATTCTGCAGTTGCTTACCGTTGTCATCCCGACGCTGGACAAGCTTCAGAAAGAGGGCGAGATCGGACGCCGTAAAATCACTCAGTGGACGCGGTACTTGACGATCATTTTGGCGGTAATTCAATCGTTCGGCATTGCGCTCGCGCTGCAAAACTCCGACGGCAATTTCGTGCTGCATCCCGGTTTCGGGTTCCTGGCGATGACCGTCATAACGTTTACGGCGGGAACAGCCTTCATCATGTGGCTGGGCGAACAGATTACTGACCGAGGCGTGGGTAACGGTATGTCGTTGATTATCTTCACGGGAATCATCATCGGCCTTCCTTCCGCAATGCAAAACATCTATACCAATACGTTTGTGACGCATCAGTGGAACCCTTTGCAAATGTTGATCATCATCGCCGTGATGGTGGTGGTGGTTGGCTTTATCGTGCTGGTAGAGCGCGGGGAACGCCGGATTCCGGTGCAGTATGCCAAGCGTGTCGTGGGACGCCGCATGATGGGAGGACAGTCGACGCACTTGCCTTTAAAAGTGAATGCGGGCGGCGTCATCCCCATCATCTTTGCGTCCTCGCTGCTGGCCTTGCCTCAGACGGCGCTGCAATTCGGATCCGTGAAGAACAGCCGCTGGTTGAGCAGCATGCTGGGCGCTTTGGGCGGTGCGGAACCTCTGTACTATGTCGCGTACGTCGTCCTGATTATCTTCTTCTGCTTCTTTTACATTTCGATCATCTTCAATCCCAAGGAGGCGGCCGACAATATGCGCAAGTATGGCGGCTTCATCCCTGGCATCCGGCCGGGCAAGAACACGGCCGAATACATGGACGGAATCCTCTCGAAGATCACGGTGGTCGGTGGGCTCTATCTTTCGATTTTGTCTTTGATACCGGCGATTATGCTGCAGGGCATTCGTCTGCAGAGGCTCCCACTGGTAGGCAACTTTATCGACGCGCATTTTCCGCGCTTCATTCTCGATGGCCTGGGCGTCAACTTCTTCTTTGGCGGCACTTCGCTGCTGATCGTAGTCGGAGTCGCGATGGATACGGTAAACCAGATTGAAGCACAGCTCATCATGCGCCATTACGAGGGCTTTACGCCGCGTTCCGGGCGGCAGCGAGGGCGGATTCGCTAGGCCGGATTGACAGACTCTATTGTTCACGCCGGAGCTCCGGCAATCATTCTATTCGGATCTCCCGGGTCGGGGAAGGGGACGCAGGCGCGCCTGTTGCAAGACTCGCTGCAAATTCCGCACATCTCCACGGGCGACATGCTGCGCAAGCATATCGAGGCGGGCGATGAGATTGGCGTAGAAAGCAACCAGCTCATCAGGTCCGGCAGGCTGGTTCCGGACGAGCTGGTAAATCGCCTGGTACAAGCACGGCTGCAGGAGCCCGACTGCCGCAACGGAATCATTCTGGATGGTTATCCGCGCACCATCAATCAGGCTGAGGTGCTGCTCCGCTTCATCAAGACGCATGGCTTTCAACCGGGCGTGGTACACTTGGAGGTCGCGAACGACAGGATTGTCGCTCGTCTTACAGGGCGTCGCCAATGCCCAGCTTGTGGAACCCTCTACAGCCTGAAGACGAATCCTCCTAAGGTGGCAGGAATCTGCGATCTGGATGGCAACAGCTTGGTGACCCGCGAGGATGATCGGGAATCGGTCATACGTGAACGCTTGAGCCAGTATGAATCGCAAACACGCCCGCTGCTGGAATTTTTCGGGCGTGCCGGTGTATCGATGTTTGAAATTAACGGGGCAGGCGCGTCGCCCGGCACGATTTCCGGACAAGTGGTGGACGCGCTGCGATCGGCCGGTTTGGCGCACAAGTGATGCGGTGCTAGATTTAGCATTCATCCGGGAGACCGGATTGACATGATTGTTCGCCGAAGCACTGTGGAACTGGAGAAATTGCGGCGGAGCGGACTGCTGGTTTTCGAAATTCTGGAAAAATTGAAAGCCATGGTGGGAGAAGGCACTACCACGCATGACCTGGAATTGGCCGCCGATAAGATGATCTCGGAGGCGGGTGCGCAGCCGGCTTTCAAGGGCTATTTCTCACAAGCGGCGGGTACCAAGTTTCCGTTTGTGCTTTGTACTTCTGTGAATGAAGAGGTAGTTCATGGTATGCCTTCCGCAAAGCGCCGCTTGAAGTCAGGCGATATTGTGTCTATCGATACGGGCGTACTGCTGAATGGCTACTATGGCGATTCGGCTGTCACTGTGGCAGTAGGTGAAGTAAACAACTCGGTAAAGCGGCTCTTGAGAGTGACCGAAGAGAGTCTGGAGTTAGCGATCGACCGGGTGCGCGCGGGAAACCGGCTTTTTGATGTGTGCGGCACGGTAGAGAAGCATGTGCTCTCGAATGGCTTCTCGATTGTCCGTGAATTTGTAGGACATGGGATTGGAACCTCCTTGCATGAGGAGCCCCAAATTCCGAACTATGTCGACCGGCGCGGGGAGAATCCCCGGCTAAAACCAGGCATGGTGCTGGCGATCGAGCCGATGGTGAATGCCGGAAAACCGGATACCAGAGTGCTTGGGGACCGGTGGACGGCGGTAGCCAAAGATGGATCGTATTCGGCCCATTTCGAGCACATGGTCGCTGTTACTGATAACGGTCCGTGGGTGTTGTCAAGGCCGTGACCGGGTTTCCGGCACAGAAACGTGAGCGCGAGGCGGAAGCTTTGGTAGTGGAATTGCTGCCGAGTGTGTTGTTCCGTGTCAGACTAGAGGGAGAGCATGAGTTAATTGCTCACCTTCCCAGCACACAAGGTGCAAACTTCATGCGTTTGCGGGTGGGAGATCGGGTGCGAGTAGCGCTTTCGAACCACGACCGGACGCGGGGACGAATTTTGGAACTATTGAGTAAGGGGAGAATGCCTTGAAGGGCGTCTCCCGTTTTTAGGGCGGGCTGAAAAGATAAAAGCATGAAGGTACGAGCATCTGTAAAGAAATTGTGTGACAAGTGCAAGGTGATCCATCGCCACGGCGTTGTGCGCGTCATCTGCACCAACCCGAAGCATAAGCAGCGGCAAGGTTAGTTCAAAGGTTAAACAAATATGGCGCGTATTGCAGGCGTTGATTTACCAGCGCGAAAAAGAGCAGCTATTGGGCTGACTTACATTTACGGTATTGGGCGCACCCGGGCGCTTTCCCTGCTGCACCGGGCGCAGGTCGATCCTGAGAAGAAAGTTTCAGACCTGTCGGAAGAAGAAGTGAATCATCTCCGCAACCTGATTGAGGGTGAAGGAGCCATCGAAGGCGATCTCCGCAAGGAAATGTCGATGAACATCAAGCGCCTGATGGAAATGGGCTCGTATCGCGGATTGCGTCATCGCCGGGGACTTCCCGCTCGCGGACAGCGCACCCATACGAATGCTCGCACTCGTAAGGGGCCACGCAAGGGCACGGTAGCCAACAAGAAGAAGGCGACTGCTAAGTAGCTCGGGAACTAATTAGGAATCAGGGATAGAATAAATGGCCAAGGCACCCGCGAAGAACACAAAGAAAAAGACATTTAAGAAGAAAGAAAAGAAGAACGTCCCTTATGGAACCGTGCATATTCAAGCGTCGTTCAACAACACGATTGTCACGTTCACTGATCCCATGGGGAACGTGCTGGCGTGGTCAAGTTCGGGCTCTTTAGGTTTTCGCGGGTCGAGGAAGGGTACGCCATTCGCAGCGCAGCAGGCATCTCTTACGGCGGCTAATAAGGTGAAGGAGACGGGGCTCCGTACAGTGGAAGTCCGGGTCGCCGGCCCGGGCTCCGGCCGCGAGTCGGCGGTTCGAGCTCTTTCCACAGCGGGAATCGAAGTACGCACCATCAAGGATGTGACGCCGATACCGCATAATGGCTGCCGTCCGCCGAAAAAGCGACGGGTTTAGTTATTTTTTCGATTATCGTTTATTAATTTTTTGGTAAGCGGGAAGACGGCCCAATCGGCCGTAAACCGCACCCGATTTTGGAGGGTTTTTAAATTTGGCACGTTACATTGGCCCCGTTTGCCGGCTTTGCCGCCGCGAGGGCATGAAACTATTTTTGAAGGGCGAGCGCTGCCACACAGAGAAGTGTGCTATTGAAAAGCGTAACTTTCCACCTGGCGCTCACGGCAAAGACAAGAAGTCGAAGATTCTCGGGTACGGCGTGCAGCTTCGCGAGAAGCAGAAAGCCCGCCGGTACTACCGGATTTTAGAAACGCAGTTCCGCAATCTTTATGAGAAGGCCGTGACCCAGAAGGGCATTACCGGCGAACTGATGCTGGCGATGCTGGAGAAGCGTCTGGATAATATCGCGTATCGAATTGGAATCGCCACCAGCCGTGCGCAGGGGCGTCAGTTGGTGCGCCATGGGCATCTGATGGTGAATGGAAAGAAAGTAGACATTCCTTCTTACACCGTTCGTCCCGGCGATGTCGTGGAGGTTCGTGAGAGCAGCCGCAATAATCCCAGTCTCTTGGCTGCCCGCGATGCCACTGCGCACACACCCAGCCCTTCATGGCTGGAAGTGGATCGTGAAAATTTGAAGGCGCGTGTTCTGCAGCAACCCAAACGGGAAGAGTTGGTGCAAATTCAGTTGAATGAACAGCTCATCGTCGAGCTGTATTCGAAGTAAAGATCCTTCGGAGATCGACGAAAAAGGATTTGAAACTATGTTCAAGGGATTTCAGAAGCCAAAGCGATTAGTTGCCAACACCGAAACTCTGACCGAGCGATATGGCCAGTTTACAGCTCAGCCGTTCGAGCGCGGGTTCGGTCCCACCATTGGCACCGGTTTGCGCCGGGTGCTTTTAAGTTCTATCGAAGGCGCTGCCATCACGGGCGTCCGTATTGAAGGTGTATCCCACGAGTTTAGCCCTATTCCGGGCGTGGTCGAGGACGCTACCGACATCATCTTGAATCTCAAGCAGGTACCTTTCAAAATGATGGGTGACAGCTTGAAGATTGCCCGGTTGCGCGTAGATGCCCCGGGCGAGGTGATGAGCAGCCAGATTGAGACTGATGCCGACGTGGAAGTGCTAGACCGCAACCTGCACATCGCCACGGTTGGAGAGGGCGGCAAACTCGATATCGAGATGCGCATCAAGAGCGGCCGTGGTTATGTCTCGGCCGATCGCAATTACGACGAAGATCTGCCGATCGGGTACATTCCGATCGATTCGGTACATTCGCCGGTTCGGAAGGTGAACTATACGGTGGAAGCAGCCCGACTGGGTCAGAACACCGATTTCGATAAGCTCTCGATCGAAGTCTGGACAAATGGCGCCATATCGCCGCAAGATTCCATCGGGCAAGCTGCCAAACTGCTGAAGGATCACATGACGATCTTCATTAACTTTGAAGAGACGCCTGAAGTGACCGAAGAGCCGACGGAGCGCGCCGCGAACCAGATGAACGAGGTGCTGAATCGTTCGGTCGAAGAACTGGAACTGAGCGTTCGTTCCTACAACTGCCTGAAAAATGCGAATATTCAAAGCATTGGTGATCTGGTACAGAAGAGTGAGTCCGAAATGCTGCGAACCAAGAATTTCGGCCGTAAATCACTGAACGAGATCAAGGAAATTCTAGGGGGCCTGGGGCTGAATTTCGGAATGAAGTTCGACGCTCAGGGCCGCCTGGTGGGTGGAGCGCCTCCGGCATCTCCGTCAGATTATGACAATTACGCCGGATTGGGAGAGTAATTTATGCGGCACCGTAAAGCGGGAGCTAAGCTAAAGCGGAATGTTAGCGCCCGGCGTGCATTGCTGCGCGGACTGGTGACCAATGTCATCGAGGAAGAGCGGATCACCACTACTGTTCCGAAGGCTAAGGCGGCGAAACCGCTGGTCGAGCGGATGATCACTCTGGCTCGGGAAGACACGCCTCACAAACGCAAACTGGCTGCGGCATTTCTGATGAAGACGGAGGCCGTAGAAAAGCTGTTCGATAAGATTGGTCCACGCTTTACGCAGCGTCCGGGCGGCTATACGCGGATTGTTAAATTGGGCTGGCGCAAAGGCGATGGAGCCGAAACTGCCAAGCTGGAGTTAGTGGGATCGGAACTAGTCAAGCGCGCTGCGGAACGGGCGGCCCGGCGGGAAGAAAAGCTGAAAGAAAATCGCGACAGCAGCGAAGACTGAGTTGCTGCGTCGTATTCTGTAAGCTGAACTCCATATATAAGGGTCTATTCCCATTTCGACGATTCCGCTGAACAGGCGTTTGCTCTATTTCGCCGGTCTATTCCTCGAACCAGATTAAGCCCGAGACCAACCGCCTCAGAGCTTAATCTAGTTTCTGGGCTAGTTTCCGATGCGGAGCGAGCTGAGAACTTTGTCGAAGGCCGGTCGCATCTGTTTGAACTTGTTGATTGGGGCGACAAACACGAAGTAGCGGAGCGTTCCATTTCCGGCGTCGAATGCAACTATCCAATCGTGTTCCCCTTGGCCGTTGTTAGCGGAAGGATTGTTCGATTCGACACTTCTTCCGACAACTCCATTGCCAGATTTGACATCCGCCTGGTAACCCGGTTGCAGGCCTTGGTTCTGTCGCGTTATCTCCTCGATGAGGTCCTTGAAGGTTTGGCTGGTACTTGCCCGGCCATCCGGTTGATAGTGATCGGTAAGCAATCCGTAAACAAGGTTGCCAGCTCCACCACCTTGAGCCTGTGTTACACCGCCCGCTGGGCCCATCATGGCGGCATTCTGGTCGCCATAAGTCTGCCAGTTACTTGGCACTGAGAACGAGAAGCCTGAGCCCTGAAAATTCTTCCAGTCTCCGCTTGTATTCAGATCGACGTTCGACGCCTGCCCGCCTGGATTCTGATTGACACCGCTACTAACCGTCTGGTTGGGACTCTCCTTTTTCCAGGCGCCGGAAGCGACTTCTTTGGCGGTATAAGCGTGCATGCCCGCTACCTCCTTGTGGATCTTGTCGAACTCGCGGGTATCGGTTACGTAATTCTTGCGCTTAACGAAAGAATCGGCTTCTTCCTGCACATACTCCGTGCGGTTTCCTGGGTTAGGATGATCACTGAGAAATTGGGCTCCTCCTTCGCCATATTTTTTCTGCAGGGTTTCGAAAAATTGAGACATGCCGCGGGGATCGTATCCTGCATCGTACAGAATGCCGACTCCCATCAGATCGGCTTCCTTCTCTGCGCCCCGGGACATTTTCAGGAATCCGAGTCCCGTGCCTAATCCGATTCCTTGTTGCGCGAGTTGCCCGGCAGCGCCACCCAGCAGCACTCCGGCCGCAATTTGTCCAATACCTGCGATGAGCCCCACTTTCTGCTGCTTAGCAGCATTGCAAACCGAGTGCTGCAAGACCACATGCGAGATTTCGTGCGCCATGACGCCCGCCAGTTGCGATTCGTTGGCGGCTGCCTGAATGGTTCCCAAGTTCACGAATATCGAGCCACCGGGAATCGCAAAGGCGTTGATCTCGGCGACGTTCACCACTTCAAACTTGTAAGGCCACTTGTATCCCGGCGCTTTGGCCGTCAGCTTTTTTCCGAGCGCCTGTATGTATTTCGTTATCGGACTGGAGTCAGGCAGAATCGGCATCTGCTGATAGACCTGCTGCGCTGCCTGCTGCCCCAGTTGGATCTGCTGCTGAGGCGAATAGTTGTTCTTGCAGGGCATTAGCTCTACCCGCGCCTGGCCGTACTGTATGAAAATGGCAAGCGCGAGCGCTAATCGCAAGCCTGACCGTCGTGTAATCTTCTTTAGCCGTTGATCCATCACTTTCCTACCTTCTCATCTCTCCTGCGAATGCGAATGGCGATAAACCATAGACCCCGAAGTGGCGAGACAGCTGAGAAGCGAAGCTTATCACGACAGGAACGCTACTCGGAGTGCCGATTTAGGAACGTCCGCTATCCACGCGCCGCTCACGTCCGGCAGCTTGCAGCCGTGGTTTATTCTTTCTGCACAATTGAAGTTGGGCGTGCATCGGTGGAGAACGGCGAGCCGCCGGAGGTGGTGCCGGTTTACGGCGCAACACTCCACAAGTTTAAGCCTGAGAATACGGTTGACAGCAGTAATTAGCTCACTTCAGCAGCAGGGTTCTAAGCGTACGAAGGTCATGCAGCAAGCGCTGACTACTGGCCGTGTTGCTCTCCAGTTGGCTCAACTTGTGGAGTACTAGACGAAGAGCCTCCATCCGGCGGGGGGAATCGTTTTCGCTCTCTTTTACCAGTGCCCCAATTTGAGATTGCGTCTTGCCGATCTCAAGGTGAAGTAATTGGAGGAATTCTTCTGCACTCTCGATGGTCTCGAAGGGACTGGATTTCATGATCTACGGATACCTGTCCCGCGGATAGGATCCATATTCATATTTTAGGTGGTCCGGGAGGCAAAATTGCAAGTCTACTGCTTTCGAAGATGCTCCGGCCGTCAACCCTCTTGGAGTGAAGTGGTGAACCACTTTCCAAATAACAATTCGGGAGGCACGAGGAGGGCGTAAAGACGATTGTGTAAACGCGATTTTCCAGAAGTAAGAAGAAAGGAGATGAGGTGAATGTCTTATCCACCGATCGGCGGTACGCTCCGGGACAAAACTTCCGGAGTAGCCAGGTCACAGGCTGTATCGCAAGGTTGGGGCTCAGACCGGCTTGCGCCGCAACCGGTTCACCTGTTGCACTCAGCTGGAAAACAAACGGAGGTGATCCGCCAACCGGTGAAGAAGACGGATCCCAACGGCGCGCGGACACTGGCGTCGTATTTATCGAGAGACATGCTGCCGGAGGTGCTTATGAAATATAGCTTTGAAGGAGAATATGAAGAACATCGCGATTGAGGCGGCTTCTCTGAGAATAAGAGATTCCGTTTTCAGGGCGGCGAGCCGTTGAGCTTCCATCAGCAGATAGCGCAAGTTCGTATACCCCCTGCCCCGGCGCAGCAGTGGCTTGATATTGCCGTTAACGGCTTCGACCACGCCGAAACGCAGCGGCACATGGCAATAATTCAGCAGCCCTTCCTGATGCCGAAGCAACAGGTGAGCTAATGGCTGGCGCCGGAAGTGATTCAATATGTCTTGCAGTCCCGCGCATGCTGTTTGTATGCTCTCATGCCTTCAAAGCGACTGAAAATGATTAGACAATTGCTCTCCATTACTCTCTCCGCTGTCGTACTTGCTCTCGCGTCTCCGCTCTTTGCGGCCGGCGAACCGGACTCGTGTAGTGCATCCTTCGATGGCTCCGAGTTGGTCATCCGCAACACCCATATCGAGCGGCATTGGCGGATTGCGAATGGGCTGCTGGTCGCAACCTCCCTGCGCGATCTCGATGCCGGGCGAGTGGCTTGCCGCCCCTTCCGCGCAGTCACGGCCGGAAGCACCGGATTCGCGCAAGCTTGTTTTCTCGAAGCACTGGGCAACCTCTCACCCGGTCGAACGCCCATCCCTGGTTGTCGAGCTGATGACAGCAGAAGCTCCTCCATCCGGTTATCGCTTCCGCATCTTTCCTGAAGCCGCCGCCATTTCGGTGCAGACTGTTGACGCCACACAGGCTACAACATCCGGCGCTTTGGATCGTCTGGATCTGGCCTCGCAGCACCTGATGCTCACCCAGGTCGAACTATTCGACCAGACCGATACCCATAACGAACTGGTCAATGAACGAAAGTGGCTGCTGCATCCCAGCCAGAAATTGAGCCTGCAGGGTAATCTCTTCACACTTCAAGATCCCGCGGCAGAAAACGGGCTGATCTTCCTGAAAGAAGCTCCGCTTCCGCATGCCAGGCCTGGGATATCCGTCGAGGACTTTGCGTATGAAGGAGCGCTGGAAGGCGCACACAGCCGCATCGTTCTGCCCGCCACCGGTGGCTACCCGGTGACGACGCTGGTCTACTCAGGGGGCCGTCCGGGTATCACACAAGCCCTGCAGCAGTATCAGAGGCAAATCCGGCCTTATATTGCCGGGCGCGATGGAATGTTCGTCAGCAACACCTGGGGCGACCGGTCTCGCGACGCGCGCATCAACAGTTCGTTTATGCAGCAGGAGATTGAGGCGGGCGCGCGGCTCGGCATTGATGTTATTCAGATTGACGATGGGTGGCAGCAGGGGCGCTCAAAAAATTCGGCTCGCGCTGGAGGTGTCTGGAACGGCTTTTGGAATGCCAATCCCGGCTTTTGGAATGTAAACCGCGAGCGCTTTCCCCAGGGTCTCGCGCCCATTGTTGCTTCGGCCCGTGAGAAGAATATCGGCTTCGGCCTGTGGTTCGCGCCTGACTCAAGCGACGATTTCGCCAACTGGGAGCGGGATGCGGCCCGGCTTCTGGAACTGCATCGCACTCTTGGCATCGACTACTTCAAAATCGACGGCGTAAAGGCAACCTCGCGGCTTTCCGAAACCCGGCTCAAGTCTTTGTTCGACCGGGTTCTGAAAAAATCCGAAGGCAAAGTCGTCTTCGACCTGGACGTTACAGCCGAGATTCGTCCGGGTTACTTCGGCGCGATGAACGTTGGCCCTTTGTTTGTGGAAAATCGCTACACCGACCGCCACAGCTATTGACCGCATCAGACCCTGCGCAATTTTTGGCAGCTTTCGCAATACATAGATCCGATGCGCCTTCGCATCGAATTCCTCAACAATGCGCGCAACGCTAATTTGTATCCGGACGATCCGCTGGCGCCATCCCGGTACTCTCCAGCTTGCCTCTTTGCAACCACCATGATGGCTAACCCGCTCGGCTGGTTTGAAGTTTCCGGCTTGCCGCCTCGCTACTTCGAACAACTAACTCCTCTGATTCGCACCTGGAAACAGGAGCGCGTGAATATGCAAAGCGGGCGCATCTTTCCTATCGGTAATGCTCCTGACGGAGTGGTTTGGAGCGGATTTGTATCGATTAGCCCCGGCTCGAAGAATTCTTATCTGCTAGTCTTCCGCGAGCGCAACAGCTCTGGCGACTGGTCAGCGCAGATTCCCAGGCTGCCGGGAGAAAAATACGGGTTGGAACTCTTGGCAGGGCAGGGCTCAGCGTCCTATTCAAATGGCAAGATCGAAGTCCGCATTCCCCAGCAGCTTGGGTTTGCTTGGTTCCGGATGCAGCCTCGCTAGACTCTAAGTGGAGAGCCGAACCTCGCGATGATTCTTGTCACAGGAGCTACCGGAACGAACGGCATCGAAATCATAAAGCGGCTGTCGGGCCGTGGCGTCGCCGTGCGTGCGATCGTCCATCGGGAAGGCAGTTTCCCAAAGCCTGAGCTGCCTGGAGTAGAGGAAGTCGCCGCCGATTTCGACGATCTGCAAAGTATCAAACCTGCACTCAAAGGCATCGAACGCGCCTTCCTGGTTACCAACTCTTCACGTAAAGTCGAAGCGCAGCAACTCGCCTTTATTCAGGCCGCGCGTGACGCCGGAGTTTCGCATATCGTCTATCTTTCTCAGTTACGTGCATCCAAAGATTCCCCCGTTCGCTTCTTGCGATATCATGCCGTCGTCGAGCAGGCCCTTTCCGAATCGGGCCTGATGTTCACCAACTTGCGGCCCAACCTCTACATGCAAGGCCTGTTGATGTTTAAACAGATGATTAGATCCGAGGGTCGCTTTTTCGCGCCTGCGGGCGATGCTTCAATTAGCGTAGTGGACGTTCGCGATATCGCGGACGTCGCGGTCGCAGCTCTGACCGAAGCCGGTCACGAGGGTAAGGCCTACGAGCTGACTGGGCCCGAAGCCTTGACTCATACCGCAATGGCCGCGCAACTTTCCGAAGCCTTCGAGAAGCCTATCACCTTCGAGGACATCCCGGGCGAAGCCATGCGCAAGCAGTTACTCGGTTTTCAGGTCGACGAGTGGCAGGCGGATGGCTTGGTGGAAGATTACGGGCATTACCGCAGCGGAGAGGCCTCGGCAATTTCTTCTGCCGTCAAGGACGTAACCGGCCAACCGCCAATTCCGTTTGCCCAATTCGCGCGTAACTATAAACAGGCCTTTCTGGACAATTGAAAGCTCTGGCTTATTTATAGGGGACTGTCGCGGACAGTGTGACCGGCAGCAGGAGAAACGCAGAACGAATCCATGCCGATGCTCGGGAGAGGTGGAATTCTACCGCCTCCGCCTCTTCTTGCGCGCGCTCCTTGGCGCCCGTGAAAACCGGGACGTCATCGCCAGTACTACTAAAGACGGCAGCCGCTGCAGCCAGCAGAAGGCAAGTGCCTAGCAGAAATGCTAACTTGCCGTGGCAGCCGTTCGGTTCCCAAAAATCCGGAACGAATTGCCACCACATTGGGGAGCTTGTACCCAACGGCCAGAACACAGATGATGTAGCTGACCATGAAAGGGACGGAACGCCAGAGCGGACAAAAGCGTGTTCGATTCTGCATATCGACAAGCCTTTGGATCTTCAATCCTGTTCAATTACCCAGGTCCCGCTACACTGTATTGCAATGAGTGAGGTGCCGGTTAGCAAGCTCGATTTCCCAATAGTGGCGGCGTTCGCTACCATCTACATCGTCTGGGGTTCCACTTACGTAGCTATCCGCATGCTGGTCGAAAGCGTACCTCCTTTGCTCTCGGCGGGTCTGCGGTTTTTTGTTGCCGGGGTGCTCCTCTACCTGTTTGCCATCCTCCGCGGTTACGCGCGTCCGACCGCGCTCCAATGGCGGAACATCGCCGCCGTCAGCCTCTCGATGTTTGTCCTCACCTATGGCGCGCTGTTCTGGGCCGAAAAATCTGTTCCCTCCGGCATCGCTTCCGTTATCGCCGCCATGGTTCCTATTCTTACGGTGGTTCTGGAGGTCTGGGTTTTTCGCACCCAGCCTTTTCAAACCCGGTTGATGCTTGCCGCACTCGTAGGCTTCATCGGCGTGGGTGTCCTGTTGTGGCCGGGAACCAGTCAGCATGCGCCGTTCTGGCCCTGTCTCGCCGTTTTGGCCGGTACTGCCGGGTGGGCTTTCGGGTCGGTGCTCTCGCGATCCGTTTCACTCCCCGCATCCCGCCTTGTGACGGCAGGCGCGGAAATGCTGGCTGGCGGCGCGGGTCTGCTGCTATGGTCACTCGCGGCCGGCGAACTTGCGGACCCGGTTCACTTTTCGCAACAAGCGGCCTGGTCACTGTTCTACCTGATCACCGCCGGTTCGCTGTTGGGCTTTACGGCCTTCGTCTTTCTGCTCGGCCGCATGCCGGCCAGCCGGATCTCCAGCTACGCGTATGTGAATCCGGTAGTCGCCGTTCTGCTTGGCTACTTCCTCGCCGGAGAAACACTTAGCTGGCGAACGGCTCTGGGCGCGACGCTGGTGTTAGCGAGTGTCGTTTTGACCATCCAAAGGAAAGCAATTCTCGAGCCGGTAACAACGGGTGTTCAGACGGCGCCTGCATACTCCGCAGGGCGGCTCTCGCGGCTTCTGCGGAAAAACCAATAAATGATTATGCTAACCACCGCGGCGTAGGCGCACCACAAAGAAGTAAAAGCATACGACTTCACGATCATCACCACCAGCAGGCCCACTAAGTTCAACGATCCCAAGGCGACAAGATACCGGAATCCCGAAAAGAAAAGTGAGCCGCAGGTGGCGATTACATAGAGCGCTGCCACCAATCCCGTTGTCGTCACCGGATTAACGTAAGCGATGCTATCGTCGCGCAGAGAAACATACAAAGGATCGGCGATCAGCCCCCACAGGATGTATAGCCCGAGCAAGCCTCCCAAAATCGCGAAGCCGAGTATGCGCCGTCTTCTCTGCAGCGTCGGCTCGATCAACAGAACGCTTAACGGCAACAGGAAGGGCAGTAAGCCTTGCGCGTACAGTACGAAGGCGGCTCCGGCATCGTGCGCTACTGTGGCCGGTAGAGTGTGTTGGAGCCCCAGCCACACGAAACCTTCTGTGAACTGGTGCAATGCGAACAGGCAGGGCATGGCCGCGAACAGAAATTCGCGCCGGTGCTTTACCTCCCGCAGCGTTGCCACGCCGATTGCGCCGAGCACCGCGCTGCCCACAAAGTTTGCGGTAGCTGAAAAGCACACTGGACTGGACCCTCCGGAGGTAAGCATCCCAATGGTACGTCACTCCGCAGGAGACGCCTGTAGCGGAACCAGCGAAGGTCGAAGTCGGCTACCGGGCTGCCGCCGTTTTAAGTTTCGACGATCTCGAGGGGAGCGTTTCGGGCCAAGAGGGCGTGAACAGTTGAAAGATTGCCGTTTCAGGCGGCGTAGTTCCGGGCGGTCTGACCATATCTAGGAGCTGCATGGGAGGGCCAACCGCGCTCAAACAGAAGTTCGACGGCGCGATTGTTGTTACGGACTGCCGTCCCGTGCGGCGGGCGGCGTTGGGGCTAAGTCAAGCGAAGAGCAAAGGGTGCTGCTGCCACTGCCTGGAGAGGATGCGCAAATCTCCACGGGATTATTCGGGCGCTCGTTTCCAGTCAGGATATCGAGTGCATGAAGGCGCTGTACAACTCCGCCATTCTCTGTCCACTTTGCGACGACGTAAAGTGTCTGGGTTGCGAGGTCGATCACGGGAGTACCGGTAATGCCCACCTCGGGGATGATGTCGTGACCTAATTCATCACTAAAGACTGGCATCGCTCCGGAAGTTGCGCCGTGATCGGCGGAGATGAGGCTGATCTGCCAAAGAGGGCGCGAGTTTTCGCCGGTGTTCGAGACGGCGTCAAAGGCGTACAAGCTATCGTGCTTCGAAGCGACGAACAGCACATTATGAACGCCCTTTCCCGGAATCTGCAAATCCGGTACATAGAGGGGCTGCGCGTAAACGGCTCCGTCTACTGGAAGAGAAATGAGCCTCCCGAAAGAGGAGGCCTTCACGTTAGCGGGTGTAAGAATCGTCTCGTGTGAGTTGATGCCGGTACGCCCGATGCCGTTGCGCCAAGTTGTGACGGCGGTTTGAGACTGAAGCGGTACTGCGAACAGGGCAGCAGCAACGGCGAATAGGCTCGCAACTCTAAATCGGCCGGAGATGAAACCAGAAACGCACTTTAGTTTTGAATGTTTGAAAAAGCAATTAAGCATTATTAAAAATGTGCTACGGCTCCAGCAACGGGAGTCTGCGGTACTTCCTCCTCCTGCCTCCCAGGGTCTCTTTATCTAGAGGCTTTGGGCCGAAACGCTCCTAAGACAAATAAACAACCATCATCTATCGGTGTGCTAATCTTCACTCCTCGACATGAAAGGTCAAACCTGCGTGATCTGTCAGCCAGTCCACTAGAGGTAGACCGAGCGCTGCACCAGGTGTCCAAACACCACCTGTCACTGAGGCACCCTGCTGTTCAAGAAAGATTGCCGTCTCGCTGACTATCTTAGAGGTCGATCCGTACCCGGGATCACGGTCGCCATGAACGGTGACATCGACGCGCCGGCCATCGTCAGTGATACCGACGAACAGGAAGTCATAAAATCCAGCCTCACGTTCATCTTTGCTCGGTCCCTCACCCGGTTCAGGGAGATTGGCTCCCTCGCGGTTTGTGTCTCGCATGATTTGCTCTGCTCTCTCCCGGCCGCCATCGGCAGGTCCAACTGCGACCCGCTCGTCATACTGGAAGTTCTTCCCATAAGCATGATCTTGAAGCAGATTCGACCGGTGCACATTACGAGTGTTGATGGACGCCATCACAAAGGGCGCGGTCCATTGCTGAAGAACTTCATCAAATGTCGGTTCCTGTTCTTCGCCTCGTTGTGGTGGGCCCGTAAACCCCGGAGTCAGGGCGAACGGATTCGCCAGCACTGAGTTTACTGCTGGGTCTTTTTCTGCCGCAGCTCTCGTTGCTGCTCCAGAAGCGACAGTCCCACCTGATAAGCCGCCTTCAAAGCTCGTGACGCGACCGAGAACGCGGGTAGCTGGAACCCCGAAGCGCTGTCGCGCTACGTGCTGTAGATATAGGATGCCAAGCTCGGAAGGGATCGAGTCAAAACCGGAAGAGAACAGAATTCGTGAGCCGCTCGAGCGGGCAGCGATTTCATAACGATCGATCATAGAACGCATCCATGCAACCTCACCAGACAAATCGAGATAGTCGGCGCCAGTCTCGGCACAAGCCGCCACCAGCGATTCACCATTCAATTGGAATGGTCCTGCTGTGGTGAGGACAGCGCGAGTACGCGCTACAAGACGATCCAATGAAGGCCGATCCTCAGAGTCTGCCTCAATCAGGACGACCTTGGCAGGGAGACTGAGGTCATTTCGAAGGGCTTCGAGCTTGCTTAAGTTCCGGCCACTCAGCGCAAATTTTATTCCACGCTCGTCTGCAACGCGGGCGAGATGCTCCGCAACCAGACGTCCGGTGAACCCTGTGGCTCCGTGGACAATGATGTCAAACTCTGCCGGCTGCGGAATGGATTCCTCTTTCATAATGTAATTGTCAGCGCTGCACCCAGGTGGCGATGTAGTTGATGCGGCTTTTATATGATGCCAAGGACTGCCAAGCGTCGAATGTGCTGCAACTGCTGAGAATCCTCGTGTTGGTTTACGTGTCCGTTCTTTCAACGCTGTGGGAACAGTTCGCACTTATCCCGGTGTAGGGCCAGGAATTGGAGCGTTCTGAACCAATGCAGCATTTGATGCATCCAGTTTGTCCGTCCCGTCGGGCACGTCATTGAAGGCTCGACAAAACTGTGGCACGTGACGCGCAATCACCCCAATTCCTTAGGAGAGATTCGATCCGTCCAGGCTGAACCATTCGCCAGGCTGCGTAACCCAAGCACGGATACCTATCTCCTTGCACTTGTCTTCAAGCCGCTGCGTGGGATGAGGCGTTTCGACGTACTCCGGGGGATGATGCAGCGACCTGTAATGGATTGGCGCCACTGCCTTCGCCCCGAGGATATGTGCGGCAATTGCCGCCTGCTCGGGCGCGAGCGTGGCTTCGATGGGGCTTGCCGGCTGGAGGTGAGGCCACTCGCAGACCGCCCCATTGATCGGCAGGAACGCGAGATCGACCGGGCCATACCGGTTTGCGATCCGCCACCAGAAGCCGTGAAACAAAGTGTCCCCGGCATGGAAGATGCGACGCCCGCTGCATTCGACGATCCAACTGATTTGGGGATCGCCGAAACCGTCGACGGCAGGTGAGGAAGAAACTTGGAATGGACCAATCGTGCGCTGCTCCCATGCAGGAACGATCTGGACCTTCAGTGATTGACGCAGAAACTTTTCTTCTGGCAAAGAAGTCAACACCAGATTGTCTGCGTTGCCCGAAGCCGGTTCCGGCCGGAGGACCGGTGCATCGACTCGCAGCGCAATCGCGAGCGCATCCGGGTCAGCATGGTCGGCGTGAAGGTGGGTGAGAAGCGCAGCCGTAGCGTGACCAGGACGAGACGATTCAGGGAACGCTTCGTCAGGACTTCGCAGGAACGGCGTCAACGCCGCTTTGTCCTGAACGTAATCGATCACCAGCGTTTCCCCATCGCATTCGACTTCGACGCCTGCCCAACCCAACCTGCGTATCTGCATAGTACCTCCTTAATGACCTTTCCTACTAGTAAGCGACTGAAATGCGCGCACGCGCGTGCTGTGGTTTTTCCGCCTCGTCGAGCATGGCAACGGCATAGTCTTCGACCGATATGCGGCTTTCGCCATTGCGGTCGGTAAGAAGCTGATCTCCGCCTATGCGATACGTTCCCGTACGCTCTCCCGGAGCGATGAGTGCAGGGGGGCTGAGAAAAACCCAGTTCAGCTCGAGTTCAGCGCGAAGCTGCTCGAGAACATCCGCGGTGCGGAGCGCGCCTTCTTTCCACTCTTGCGGAAAGTCCGGCTGGTCCACCAGGCGTTGCCCCGGCGCAACCTCCAGCGTGCCGGCGCCTCCAACCACCAGTAGCCGGGAAACTCCGGATCGCTTCACCGCATCGATGATCGATTTGGCTCCCATTCCAGTCCCGTCTTTTCCTGGGTTGAACGCGCTAATAACAACATCGTGGCCGGAAAGTAGTGGAGCAAGCCCGGCAGGATTTGTGGCGTCGCCTTGCACCAGCGTGACTCCGGTGCGGCTAGGGAGAGCACCCGTGTTGCGAACGACGGCGGTCACGTCATGCCTGCGGTGCAGACTCTCGGCAAGAATGCCGCTTCCAATAAAGCCGGTAGCTCCGATGATTGCAATTTTCATGCTCACTCCTTGTAAGTTCCAGACAGGCAAGTAGCCTGTCACGTTTTATGCGGTCGCTGGTACCCAGCCGACCACCTATTCAGCATAAGCGAAAAGCTTACTTTATGTAAGTACGTACATTCATGTAAGCTACTTCTATGAGCAAACGCCGAGACTCCAGGAGTGCTTCTCTTTCCATGATGACCGGAAATGTATGTGATGGAAACTGCCCGTCTCGCAGTGTTCTCGATCATGTCACCTCCCGGTGGAGCACTCTGATCCTGGTCATGCTGCTCGAGAGAACACACCGCTTTAGCGAGCTCACGCAAAGAATCGAAGGGATGAGTGAGCGCATGCTGGCGCATTCCCTTAAGGCACTGGAAGCGGACGGTTTCGTGCTGCGGGTGGTTCATCCGACAAAGCCACCGAAGGTGGAGTACAGCTTGACGGAACTAGGAAATGAACTTGCCGTTCACGTCCGCGCCCTTACCGTCTGGGTCGAGGCTAACGTATCGCGCGTTCTCAATTTTCGGCGGCTTCACTCATCCACGCAGGAAAACCGTAGAGTGCTTTCCCCCAAGTTAGGTACCAAATCTACTACGGCTTTCAGTTCACGGCCGTAGCGGCCTTTCGCGCCAGATCCTTAGCAAAGCCCTGCGTCTCCTCGACGAGGTGACGGCGTATCCAGTAATTAGTGGCGTTAAAGAAGCCAATGAAGCGAACCCAGAGTGGATTGCGTACATCGATCGTGCAGCGAAGTTTCGACTGCTCCGCTGAAACACTCGAAACTTGCATCTCCCACGCAACCTGCAGGTGAAAAGGGATGATGTGCATGAGGTAGGCTCTGCTCCTCACTGACACGAGTTTGACGCGATCCGGCTCCAATAGTTCTGTCCGGTAATGCTGGATGATGAGCGCTCCTGCCATAGATTCAACATTGACCATGCCGAGAAAGTTTCGGCCTCCATTGGTTCCAAGGGCACGATGCCCTCGAGCGCAAGCCTTGTAGTCTGACTCGGAGAGATTGAACAGCCATTCATCCAAGTGGATGGCATGCGTCGGCAGCTGAAGCGGGACTTCATGGGAAAAGATCATTGTGCTTCTCTGATCCAGCGGCTAGGAGGCAGTTGTTGCTGGAATGAATTCGTGTTCTACACCAATCAGGAAGTCACACGCCTGCAGTTCCAGGATCTTCTCTTCATCAGGCCGGATGGTTGCCAGGTAGTTGGCAGAGGCGAAAATACCTTCGATCCACGCAGAATCGCCGGACCAAAGATCAGTGGTTCCGTAGACTTGATTATCCGGAAGTTCTGGAAGCGAGTCGCCGATCGCGTGGCGCTGAAAATAACGCCGAACATACTGGTTGACCTCCGCCACCGAGGGAAAGAGTGCCGCCTGCTGGTCACGATGGTAGGTGAAAAATTCGTGATGAGGCATATTCGGGTTGCGGCGAAGGAGCAACATACTCTTGATCACAGAACTTCCAATTGAGAGTGGTCTCCAGGTTTATACTTGGGATTTCCGCTTTTATGTGATTTTGTTTCGGCCTCACAGGCCTTCATAGCACGTTCTATTTTGTCGAAATCCTGCCAGCTAATCTTGAAGGTGCCTCTCCGGAATGCCATCCCCCAGCTGCTCCGGCCCTGGGTAAAGGACAATTGTTCAAGCAGTGGATGGATTGAGGCTTCCTTTAAATTAGGGTAGTGCGCCTTCCGGCGGAACGGATGGAAGTTGTCCGCCTGCTTGATCTGGAAAGGTGCGTCATCCAGAATCTGCCCTATGGCAGTGAAGGCCTGCACCGGTTCCCCGTCACCAAGCCGTTCACGCGGTGAGTAGAAAACGAGGTGGTCCCCGCGTTTGAGTTTCCGGACTGGATCTTCCTTGCCGTGACTGAGCTGGCAAAAGGCTCCCTCCACCGCTGCCCGTACATGTTCACGGCTGGCGACACCAACCCAGTAGCTCTTCACGGTGTTAGCCGGCAAGCACGACATCCCTAAGTTCGTAATCAACCGGATCGAAGGACGTGGCCAAAGCGGCGGCTTTTTTCATGTGTTCCTGGACGTCGGGCTTCTTGCTCATGGCCTCATAGTCCTCCTTGGCTCTCCACTGGGCATAATTGGTCACCCTGCGCCGGTCCAAGCTCATGTGGAGACTTACGGAGAGAAAGCCCGGCTCGTGACGGAAGATGTCCTGCGTAGCGGTCTTGAGCACCTCCAGAAGACGCTCCGCGTTCTCCGGCTCCACCATGAACGTATTGATAAAGGTAAGGTAACTACCTTGCGGGTCGAGTGTGACTCTGGAAGGAGGCGACGGCGGCGGCGTGCGAGAAGATGTTGTCATGGACCTAAGAATAATATAAGGCACCTTATACGTCAAGCGAGCGTGCATGAAGCAAAGCGGAACGAAAGAGCACCCACAAGCGCATCGATTGGGCTACGTGCTGAAAGGTACACAGCACGCTCTGCGATTGATGATGGACAAACAACTCGAATCTCTTGGCCTTACCACTCCCCAGTACAACGTTCTTGCCGCAGTGCAGTCGGAGCCCGGCATCTCCAACGCCGCACTTGCCCGCTCCGCCTTCGTTACAGCGCAGAGCATGGTGGGCATCGTGGTCAACCTGGAGCGCAAAGGCTTGCTGCGCCGGGAGGCTCACCCTACCCATGGACGAATCCGTCGCAGCGAGCTGACCCAGAGGGGCAAAGAAGTGGTGGATAGTGCCCATGTCCTACTTAGCGGCGTCGAGGAGGTGATGACCGCAGGCTTCAGCGGGCGCGAGATCAAGACTTTCGAGCTTCTACTGCGTCGGAGTACTGAAAACATGCGCGCGGTGCGATAGCAGCCGCACTGTTTCGCATGGCTGTTGCGACCCATGTTGGCGGATCCTCCTAGATGATCGCTGAAGCGCCCATGATTCACGCTGCACGTACGCTCGTAGTGGCAGGCGACTACTCCTCTTCCAGCATTGCCATAGCTAGAGCGTGCTCGGGCTGCCGTCCCTCCACCCACTGAACTGCCAGCTTTTGCCACTGTAACCCGTCGTCTTCCGATCGATAGACTGTGCCCTCAGCAGAACAGTAGAAAACTTTGGTTTCAATCTCGCTAGCTGCCAAGACCGGGATGCGCAATCCCCGGGGTTGAGGCAAACCGTTCTGTACTCGCTGCCAAGCATCACCTCCGGTACGCCGATAAACGGTGGAATTAGCTGAAGCTTTGAAATGCGCCTGGTACGCGCTTTTTGCAGCTGAAAGCAAAAGAGTCGGCGGATCTCCCCGGCTGGCAGCGATGCTCCAGCAATACCGGTGCTCTAGGCCATCCTTTCTGCGTCGCCAGCTCTCGCCGTCATCCATGCTTTCGAAGTACCCGTCGCCGGCGGCGGAGAATAGCTGGGTGGGACTCTGTGGATGAACGGCAAGGGCATGGGTGTCTCTAGGGCTGCTCGGAACCCGATCCCGCCAGGTAGCTCCTGCATCATCGCTTCGCAGCAGCGCTCCGGCCTCGATGGCAACATGCAAACGATCCGGCATCGCCAGATCTGGAAGTATTGACTGGACGTGATGCGTCTCTGGTCGTGGCGGAAAGCTCCATCCTCTTGCTGACGGCAGGTTCGATAGTGTCTCGAGTGCACGCCACCTTTCGCCTCCGTCATCGGAGCAATAGATGGCGCTCAACTCTGTCCCCGCGTACAGGAGGCCCGAGTGAGAGGCGGCAAGCGCCGTTACGTTAGGTTCAGCAAGGCCCGGACACGGCTTCCAAGTAGCGCCAGCATCGTCACTTTTGAACATGGCATTGCCTAACGTTCCGCAATAAGCAACGCCGCTCTGGCGACGGTCGACGGCTACACACTGAACTTGCTTACCCGCGAGAAGAGTTTCGCCGCGCCAGTCGCTCCCATCACCTGCGATCACCGCTAGGCCAGAAGGCGTAGCCAAAAGAATCGTTGTCTTCACTCAAGCACCTCCTACAAAGAAAACCTCAGGATTGAAACGCCTGGCTGCTGTGCAGCGGTATCAGCGGTCTCGTGCGTTATTCGCACGGCTTCAGACACCGGACAGATGACAGCTTCATGATTCAAATCGCGATGTTTAGCTGTCTTGGTGTACAAAAAGAGTGCAGCCCGACAGTGGTTATGAACGGTAAAGTCGCTTTCTCCCGCTTGCGTACCGAGCAGGCGCGTTGAGAAGAGCCATCCAATCGCATGGATGCCAGGAGACAACAGTTCGGCGGTACCGTCTGAAACGACGAAGAACTCACGCGCTGAAGAAATCCCCAAGCGCCTGGGCGACGAACGCCGGGTTTTCATCGCCGATCCAGTGTCCAGCTTCGGGGATCACCTTGGTGGTAACGTTGATGCCTACGGGTTTCCAGGCAGCGTCGACATACGGCCCGATCGATGCCTCGCCAGCCATCGCCAAGACCGGCATGGTCAGCGGCTTCTCGTGAAGTATGGCAAAATCCTCGGCATCCTTCCAGACCGCTGCATAGTATTGGATGCCGGCGCGGAGTGCGCCGGGTTTCGAGATTTCCCGGGCATAGGCTTCGAAGTGCTCGGCGCTAATGTGGACATTGCCAGAGTAGGCAATGTGATAGAACCACCACGACAGCATCTCGCGCTCCTTGCCGCGGATCAGGAACTCGGCTGCATCCGGCACCGTGAACAGCGAGAGATGCCAGTTGGAGTTGAGCGACCAATCCTTGGTCGGCGCCATGTTCTGCTCGTATCCAAAGCTCGGCAGCGCGAACTCAATGAACGCGACTCGTTCCACATGTTCGGGGTAGTCTCGCGCGAACGCCGCCGCAGTGCGTGTCCCGAGGTCATATCCGGCAATGAAAGCCTTCTCGACGCCGATAGCATCGAGCAAACCCTTTAGGTCTGATGCCATCGTGGTTCCGTCGTACCCATCGGCGGTGATCGAAGACATGCCCACTCCTCGCTGGTCAAGGGCGATTACGGTGAAACGTTCCGCCAGAAGAGGACCTATGGCGTGCCACATCAGCGAATGCTGGGGAAAGCCGTGGAGAAGCACGAGAACGGGTCCCGTCCCCGACGTCCGGTAGTGAAGGTTGACGAGGCCGACCTGAATCCGTCTGCTGCTCCAGTTTTTGAATTCCATTTTATCTATTCCTTTAGTGCATCAACGATGCTCATTGTTGGTAACTTACCGGTTACGTCTAAACCTCAGACGGGCCGGAAAACAAAATTCTCCTGCGACACGATGAAATCGCAGTGTTCCAGATCGATGAAGCTCGCCTCGTCCGGCCGGATAACCTTCATATACTCGGCGTCTGAGAAGAGCTTTGCAATCGTTTCGACGTCGTCGAACCAGAGCTCGGTGATGCCGTCGTACTTGGGCGGTGGCATACCTGGCAACTCGACGGGCAGCGCGTGCTGCTGGACGTAGCGGCGCACAGTGTCCTTAACGACTGGCACCGACATAAACAGCGCCGCGTGCGAGTTGCGGTGGCAATCGACGAACTGCTCGTGTGTAAGTGAAGGCTTTCGCTTTAGCAGAATGCTGAATTTGATCATGACAGCTCCTTTTCTAATGAGCGAGCGCGGATCGATGGCTGAGCCCGTTCTAGATTTGTGGATGTTGATGTTGGTTGTGGCTGCATTAACACGATGCGCCGCTGATAATTTGAAGCAAGTGGCGCTTCTGGCTTCTCGCGCCAGCACAGAGACCGTTGACAACTAGTCATACTGCGCCTGCTCCAGATCCTGAATGAGTCCCGGGCCAGACGGGTACCAGCCGAGACGATCCTGAGTTTGTCGACTTGAAGCAGCCATATCGGCGCCAACAAGCATTGCTGTCGGGCCGAAATGCGACTGAGCTTCTTCCACGGAGATGCTGGTCACGGGAACCTGGAGGCGTTTGCCAATCAACTCGGCAATCTGGCGCAACGGGATGCCTTCCTCCGCGACGGCGTGATACCTGCTGCCCGCCTCGTGCTTTTCCAGCGCAAGCCGATAGAGATGCGCGACATCGAGAACATGCCCCGCCGCCCATCGATTCAAACCATCCCCGATGTATGCCGAAACTCTCTTCAGACGAGCCACCTGGCTTAGGAAAGTCGCCAGACCCTGTTTGACCGTATTGTGAACTTGAGGAAGGCGAACCACCGAGACATTCACTCCGCGATCCGCAACGGCAGCCCCTGCCTTTTCTGTCGCTCTTACGCCATGGATTGGTTGATTGAGATCGAAGTGGTCCTCCGTGGCCAATTGGCCCGGTTCTGCAATACCCATTGCGGCTACCGAGGTGATCACCAGGGGACGATCCGAACCCATCAGTTCGTCACCCAGAGCGTCGATCACCCGGCTATCCTGCTCAGTGCTCGCCTTTATATTCGAAAAGTCGTTGCCGAAGGCACAGTGAATCACACCATCTGACTTGCCGGCTCCGCTGCGAAGGCTGTCGAGGTCTTCGAGACTTCCTCGGTGTACGGCAGCCCCAGCGCCAGTAAGAGACTCCGCACCCGCATCGGAGCGCGTGAGCCCAAGCACCTGGTGGCCCGCTTTGATGAGTTCGGAAACAATAGCAGAGCCAATGAACCCCGTTGCGCCTGTGAGAAAAATTGTCATGACCTGCTCCTTTTGGCTCGTTGCTTGCCCACTTTGCAACGTCGGCTTCGCGGCCTAAGTCAGTAGATGTGTCCTCGAAGGCGTACGATTTATGCTGAAAGTATTCAATATCGAACCGATCGTATGGACTTGTGATGGATTCACTCTCAGAGGTGTTGTCGCTGCTCAAGCTGAATGACTACGTTGCGGGCAGCTTCGTTGTAGGCCGGAACGTAGGCTACGATTTCCCCAAGCATGTGGGCATGAAGTGCTATACCGTTCTCTCCGGCTCGTGTTGGATGTTGGTTGACGGCACTGCTCACGCAGTGCTGGTTGAAGCAGGAGACTGTGTTCTCTTGCCTCGAGGTCTGCCATTCTGCCTGGCGGTAGATCTATCTCTTCCGCGCGTGAACTTTCCTTGCGAAAGCGCTCGGCGGAAGCGGCTGGGTGACGAAGTCCTCTCGGATGGCGCTCAAGCGTGTTCCATCGTTGGAGGCCACTTTCCCCTCGCCGGAAGTCAATCCGTGATGTTGTTGGGTTCGTTGCCTCCGATCGTGCATGTCCGTAGGGAAGCGGACAGAATGACGATGCGCTGGTCACTGGAGCGCATGAGAGATGAAGTGCGCGACCCCCAGCCTGGCGGTTCGCTCGTTGCTCAGCACCTGGTGTACATGATGCTGGTTCAAGTACTTAGACTGCACTTGCAAGATGAATCAGCTAAGGGTGTCGGCGAGCTTTTCGCCCTTGCGGACCCGCAGATGAGGATCGCTATTCAATGCATGCATGATCACCCTGGACACTCTTGGACGCTGCAGGAACTCGCGGACCGCCTGTGCATGTCCCGGGCAGTTTTTGCACAGCGATTCAAGACAAAAGTGGGAATGACTCCCATAGGTTATCTGACGCGCTGGCGAATGCTCCTCGCCAGTGAGCGGTTAAAGAGTTCCGATGATTCCATTTCCGCGGTCTGCTCATCAATGGGCTACAAAGCAGAGAGTGCATTCGGCAGAGCGTTTCGAAGAGTTTGGGGCTGCTCGCCACGGGAACATCGTCGACGGCCCGAAGGGTAGGCGTGGACCTCGAGAAGCACGCGTTCTTCATTCGCCTGGGGTATCGATTTCATGGGCGCTGTCGTGGAGGCGAAGCCAGGAGAAACCGCGGGTACGCTCCTCGTCAATTTGCTGGCTCTGACGCGGCTCGCTGTTGCCATACTGCCTGCCCGGTTCCAGCCGCGTTCTGCACCTTGTTGATTTGCGACTTCAACGAAGGGTGACGCGTAAGGACGCCGCGGACAAGCGAACTGTTGTTGGTCTCGGCTTCCTTCTTGAGATGCTCGAGGCTGGGACGCGCGGGAAGTTCTCTTAGGGACATGACTCACTCCTTTCAGAGCCGGATCCGCTTCGCCGGGCGAGAAGAGAGTTTGATTCTAAGAAAGCCGAAAGTAAAGGTGGGATAAATCCCTTTCCGCGGACGGGGTGCAACGTTCGACGTGCTTCCGGCATATCATCTTTCGAAAGCTGAGGGTTATTATGTTAAGCTCGCCTCGGGGTTCAGGCGTGATGGCCCCAAACGCTCAGTAAAGCGCCGCAGGTAAAGAGCAGTACTCCTCCGAGCAGGGCCAAGGGAGACTTCGTGAGTTTCCGCTCTTGCCAGACAACGATTCCGCAGAGGGTTGCAACGATCAGCCCCGCAACGGCGGCGGCATTGGACGCCGGATCGTGAGCCTTGCCCAGAGCAAGCCTCTGTGTCAGGTAGGCCAGCGTGCCACCTGCCCAGATAGCGCCTGCCAGCAGTCCGTAGCGGTGCTGGCCCTTCGATCCGGCGGGACTCGGCTGCCGTGACCAATAGCCGCGCAGACTGCCGGGAGGCAGATCGATGGATATATTCAACAAAAACAGAGACAGGAACACCGCTGCAAGCAGAGCTCCAACGGTCAGCATGAGCAGGCCGGCGTAAGGGCCAAGGCCGAAGTCGCCGCTCATTCCGGAAAGGGAAGTGGGTATGGAAGTTCCGAAAAATAAGCCGCTGGCGACGGCCAGCAGGATTCCTTTGGTACTGCGCCGGAGAGTGAAGCGGACCGGCTGGCGCATGCGCTTCGGCGGCGGCAGCGGGGAATCTTGATCTCGCGCTGCCTTCCCGCCCATCAGCAGAGCCGCGACGAGCAGCGCCAGGCAGATGCCGGAAATGAGCAGGCTAGAGGAACCGACAGTTACACCGGAAACGATAAAGCCCGCCAGCGAGAGCGCAAGAGTGAAAGCCGCCGCGATTCCCAGCAATCTGGTGGCGGCTAACAGTGTGAGAATGCCCAGGCCGAATACGCCGCCGCCGAAGAAGACCAGTGCCTGGGAGGTTTTGCTGGCAACTAAGAGACGATCGCCGAAACTGAGGTCGGTGCCGAGATTGCCCAGGGTGAAAGCGCCCAGGGCAGCCATCAGTAGTGCGCCCACGGTGAAGTCGATGCTGAAGAATTCAAATCGCCAGCGAGGGCTGCTTAGCTTGAACAGGTTGACCCAGAGAGCCAAACCAACGAAGGCTGCTGCCAAGACGAAGATTTCTGCCGTTGGTGCCAAATGCCGCGGCTTATTCCGGGAAAGATATCAGACTGGTCTGCACCGCTTCAGACCCGGAGGCCTGCTGGGGCTGAGGTTCGGTAGTGAAGTAGTGCCGATCAGAAAGATTCCGGTAGACGTTGCCGGCGATTCCGGAAGCGATTGGTCCGCTGATGCCCCGGCCGCCGGTTAGCAGGACAATTACCGCCAGCTTGTGCGTGCCCGTATCATTGAAAGATCCGAACCAGCCGAGGTGGACGCCGGGCTGCTCAGAATCGGTGCACGTGCCAGTCTTCCCGAGAATTGGCTCGTCCGAGACGTAGCTGGCGCGACGCGCGGTACCGAATTCGACCGCGCCCGACATGCCGGCTTTCAATTCCGGAATGAAATCCGTGATGGCGAGGTTCCGCTTCACGCGCGGCATGAAGCTCTTCACCTCTTCCTCGCTTTTCGGATATTGGAGGTAGTACATGGTGCCGCCGTTCGCGATGGTGCTGACAATGCTTGTAAGCTCGAGCGGGGTGATGCGGATGCCGTCACCGAAGCTGGTCATCATGCCGACGCCGGTGCGCGGCACTTCGCGCGTCAGAAAGCCCGCCTCTTCGCCAGGGATATTCAGACCTGCCTTTTCACCCAAGCCATAGAGCTTGGCGTATTTGGATACGCGCGCGAAGCCCAATTCCTTCCCAAGCTTTGCAAAGTAGAGATTATTGGACCGCGCCAAAGCCGTGGTCATGTTCATGGAGTAGCGCTTCGTCAGGTGAAGTAGGGTGCTGGAATCGACGATTCCCTCGGTCAGAGAGGCTAGCGAAACCACCATTTTGACAGTGGAACAAGGCTGAAACGCACCCTTTAAAGCCAGCTTCTGATTGACTACCGAGAGAATTCTTCCCGTCTGCGGATCGGCCACCACAACCGAGCCGTTATAGGGCCCGAGCGCATCCACCGCCGCTTTCCGGATAACCAGGTCTTCTCCATCGACGCTGTCGCCCACGGTCGAATCGGCGTAGGTGGGCTCGGTCCACGGATTAAAGAAGATCTTCCTGTGACGGCGTCTGCGGTAAGAAGTCTTTTTCAGGCCTTTCTTGCTGGAGTGGAGCACGGCGGCCCGGGTTTTCGTGGGGGTGTGCCTGGCGGCAGCCGCACGTTTCTTGCGGTGTTGAAGAGCCGTAGCGGCCGACGATGACTGCGGAAACAGGGCCGGGGCAAAAAGCAGGAATGCCAGCAGCCAGCTCACTTGCAGAAACATCGCTCGCCTGGGCAGACGCCCTCGCATCGACTCACTCCTCGAGAACAGATGGGTACCCATTAATCGTCTTTTACTTCCAGATTGCGAGCCAACTGATCCACCGCCCCTTGGCGGCGAACCCGAAGTACAACAATTCAGATTACTTTTATCGTAAGTAGTCCGGTCCGCCTGGTCAACTAAAACATTTGAGGCAAAGTTTGCAACTATCTAAAATCTAGTTCAAGCCGCCGTCCAGCCGCCATCGAGCGACACCACCGAGCCATGCATGAAATCGGCTGCCGCGGAACTGATAAACAAAGCCAGCGACGCCACTTCATCGGGCCGTCCTAAACGCCCTACCGGCTGTCTCTGGTTTAGTTCGGCTCGGACCTTTTCTTTCTCATGCTGATGGTACTTTTCCAGATATCCCTCGACAAAGGGGCTATCGATGGTGCCGGGAGCAATGCAATTTGCCCGGATTTCCTTCGGATAATCGACCGCCAGCTGCCGGGTCATGGCGATAACAGCGCCTTTGGTGGAACAGTAGGCAAAGCGCCGCTTCACGCCCACCAGGCCGGCGACTGATCCGATATTCAGCACCGAACCGCGTACCTGCTTCAGCAGAGGAAGAGCGGCCCGGGTCGTAAGGAAAGCGCCCTCGACGTTGACCCGGTGAATCCCCCGAAAGTCTTCAAAAGTGGTCTCTTCCACGCTCCCCACCAAGCCGATGCCCGCGCAGTTCACCAGTACATCGAGGGTCTGAATCGAGTCGAACAGGCCCGATACGGCTTCTTCGCTGGTGATATCGCAGGCGTGAAAAGCCGCGTGCGGCAGACTGGAGGCAAGCGCTTCCCCCTGCTCGCGATTTAAGTCGACCAGGATCAGGCTGGCGCCCGCTTCCGAAAATGTCTTTGCGATTGCCTCGCCGATGCCGCTGGCGCCGCCTGTGACGAGAGCTGTTTTGCCGGTTAGCGAATAAATGGACTGGTTCAAGTTGGAAAGGAAGCTGCTTTCAAAAGGTTGGCGCGCAGGGCTTGCTGCGCCGGAGCATCCAGTTTACAGCCACGGCAGGTGACGTAGAAAACATCGATTGCCTTATGCGCCTCGGTATCGATCATAACCACGTCTATATTGCAATCATTCCGGCTGATGGTGGAAGCCAGATCGTATAGCAGACCGGGACGGTCTTCGCCCTGGAAGTCGATGAGGGTAGCGGAATCCGACGCCTGATTATTGAACTCGACGGTGGGCGCCACCATGGATTCGCTGGTGAAGCGGCGGGCTGACCGGCGGCGTTTCAGAAGGTCGCTCACCTCGAGTGTGCCGCGCACTACGCCCTCCACCGTCCACTGCAGCCGGTTCACCTCTTCCCGGTTCAGTTCCAAGGTCTGGTTCGGGTCGGAGAAGCGGAAAACATCAAGGGCTGTTCCGGAGGCATTCGAGCTGGCCTCGCCTTTCAGGATGTTCATGCCGAAACTGGCAAGCACTCCGCACAGGGAGGCGAACAGGCCGGGATGGTCATCGGCTAACACTGTTAGGAGCCAGAAACCGGCTTCAGGCTCGATGGTGAGCGCAACGCCCTCCCGTTTACTGATCGAAGCCAATTCGGCGTGGCGGTTGATCTCCTCGGCCGGATGGGTTCTGAGATAGCGTTTCGGAAAGCCCTCCAGGAACTCCGACAGAGCTGGCGAACACTCTTTGAGGGCTTCGATATGCTTCACGCGATGCAGACGATTCGAAGCCAATTCCCGGGCAAGTTGTTGACTGCCCAATAGATATACGTGCCAGAGCTGCTCCAGCCGCCACGGCGTCATGGCCGTTGTATTTACGGCGCTTATGTCCGCATAAGTTAGGAGCGTGAGACGGCGAAGCTCTTCCTGCGTCTCGACTCGAGAGGTGAGGAACCGCGCGGTGGCCGGATCTTCCAGATCGCGCCCGGTCATGATCATCGACAGATCCAGGTGATGAGCAATTAAAAAAAGAATGGCGGCCTGATCCTCCGCCGGTACGCCGAGCCGGTCCATCACCGCCGGAGCGGTCTCGACGGATCCCCGTACATGTTCGCCCGGCAGCGTGCCTTTTCCTAGATCGTGCAGCAGCAGGGCGACCCGGAGCAGCGGCGCACGTTCTTCCTCGGCCATCAGTTGGCGCAGCCGGGCCGGTGTATCCGGCGCCTGATTAGCCAGATTGTCGATTGCCTGGATGGCAACCAGTGTATGTTCATCAACGGTATAGCGATGGTAGAAGTCCCGGACCACCAAGCTGTCGATGGCCTCCCAGGCTGGTATAGCGACTGGTAACAGACTTGTCTTCTGCATCTCATCGAGCGCCATCGAGGCATGCGGCTGAATGAACAGCTCGCGCCAGGCGCTCCAGGGTGGCGGGTCGCTCCGGAACTGCGACTGAATTGACGGAAGAGCCTGTGAAAGAAGCCTCTGAGTGTCCCAGGAGAGGCGCAGCCCGTGACGGCCGGCAAAGCAGAACAACTGCAGCAGGGCAGCGGGAGAGTGGAGGGTTCCGGCAGGATTGCGGAGCAGAATGCGCTGGCGCAGGACTGTGAACTCCTCTGTCGACGGAAAGCTTTGCCGTTCCCGGAGCAGCGAAACCGGTAATCGGCTCTCGTTTTCCATCAAGTCGAGTACCCTTAGGCTTGTCTGGAAGACGCGGCGAGCATGACCGAAATAACGGCGCATCCAATCCTGCGGGGGAATGCGTTCGTACGGCAGAAAGCGGGCAGATTGATCTTGTAGCTCGAAGGTCAACAGGTTGGCATCGCGTCTGGCTTTCAGGTGCAGGAACACCCTCTGCGCAAACAGGAAGCTGAGCGGCGAGGCAAATTCGCCGCCCTCATCTCCGCTAGTGAGATCGGCTGCCGCTTCCTGCAGCAGGTCTCGGTGCGGTACTAGTTTCGCCAGCCAGCGAACCAGGTGCAGGTCGCGGATGGCTCCGCAAGTCTCCTTGATATTGGGCTCGAGGTGAAAAATGGTGTTGTTAAATTTAGCGTGGCGAGCGCGTGTGAGGTCTACCAGCCGCGCCACGATGGTGGAGCCGTAGCTTTCGAATGCGTTGTCCAGTTTCCCGGTGAACACTTCCCACATGGCGCTGCTGCCAGCCAGAAAGCGGCGGTCGAGCAGGCTGACATGAAGTTCATGATTAGCGCCGTGAAGGCGGGAACATTCGGCGATGGTCCGGACGGAGTGGCTGACGCGGAGACCTTGGTCCCACAGCTCTCGCAGGAACCCGGAAAGCGGCTGAGCCAGGCTCTTCAGCACCGCCTCGTTCTCGACGGCTACCAGAAGATCGACATCGGAGTATGGAAATAATTCGCGGCGTCCGTAACCGCCCACCGCGCAGAGAGAGAAGGGAAGCTTTTCCGGTGAAGGAAAATACCGGACAGCCGTGTCTTTTACAAGAGCATCGACCGCCTCGGTACGTGACTCGAGCAGCATTCCTGCGATCCGGTCCTGCTCGAACTGGCTTGCCAGATTCCGGAAAGTTTTGTCGAGGCGTCTTTCGGGCAGCTGCACAAATTAAAGCGCAGCCTCGCCCCGATCGTCGTTCCGGATGCGAACAGCCTCCAGAACGTCGTAGACGAAGATTTTCCCGTCGCCTAACTTGCCGGTGCGGGCGGCGGCCGAGACGGTCTGGACAATTTCGTCGAGCCGTTCGTCGGGGACTACGGTTTCAATCTTGATTTTAGGCAGCAAATCGACCTGGTACTCCATGCCCCGGTAGACTTCCTTATGGCCTTTCTGGCGGCCATGCCCTCGAACTTCCACCACTGTCAGACCGTCGACGCCGGCGGCCTTCAGTGCCTCTTTCACTTCTTCGAGCTTATGCGGCTGAATGATGGCTTCGATTTTCTTCATACGTTGAGAATCCTTATCCACTGGCTGCTTCAGGCTTCCAGGTTGTAGCCCTCTTCGCCGTGCATGCTGAGGTCTAAACCTTCCTGCTCATCTTCCGCGGTGGCCCGGACGCCCACCAGCAGATCAACCAACTTGAGGATAGCCAGGGTTCCCACGATGGCTAGAAGGACGGCGATGGCAACGCCTATGAATTGGTTGATCAATTGCGCTCCATTTCCGTCGACTAAGCCCAGCGGCAGCGGCCGTCCGGCAGCGTCCTTCAGACCGTTGTTAATTGCATTGGTGGCGAAAACACCGGTAAGCAGTGCGCCCAGGGTTCCGCCGGCGCCATGAACTCCGAAAGCATCCAAAGAATCGTCGTAGCCGAACCTTCGCTTTACGGCGGTGACCATATAGAAGCAAAAGATGCCGGCGAGCAAACCGATGAGCAGGGCAGGGAACGGTTGTACAAAACCGGAGGCAGGTGTGATGGCGACCAGACCGGCCACTGCGCCCGAGATACCTCCTAAGATGCTGGGCTTTCCATGTTTCAACCACTCCGCCAGCATCCAGCCGAGTGCGGCGGTGGCGGCGGCGAAATGAGTGGCGATGAACGCCGAAGTCGCCAGGCTGGATGCCGACAGTGCGCTTCCCGCGTTAAAGCCGAACCAGCCGACCCACAGCAGGCATGCGCCGATGACGCTCAGAACTAGGCTGTGCGGGCGGATGGGCTCGGCCGGGTAACCGCTGCGCTTTCCCAGATAGAGCGCGCAAACCAGGGCGCTGACGCCGGAGGTGACATGCACCACGGTGCCGCCCGCGAAATCAAAGCACGGAAAGCGGCCACCCGAGAATGCGTTCAAGAGTCCGCCCTTGCCCCAAACCATATGCGCCATGGGGAAGTAGACGACGGTGGCCCAGAGGCAGGTGAACAGCAGCATGGCACTGAACTTAATACGTTCCGCGAATGCTCCCGAGATGAGCGCCGGCGTAATGATGGCGAACATCAACTGGTAAACCATGTAGGTGGCATGCGGGATGGTGGCGGCGTAGTCGGGGTTCGGCGTCGCCCCGACCCCGCTTAGAAACAGATATTGAAAGCCGCCGATGAAAGCGTTTCCCTCTGAGAAAGCGAGACTATAGCCATAAATTGCCCAGATGACGGTGATCACGGCCATGCAAGTAAAGCTGTGCATCATGGTTCCGAGCACATTCTTGCTGCGCACCAGTCCGCTGTAGAAGAGTGCGAGTCCCGGCCCAGTCATCATCAGAACCAACGCGGCGCTGGTCAGCATCCAGGCGTTATCTCCCGCTAATTGCGCGGATTTCGCCGCCACCTCGACGGCAGCTAAGCGGGATTCGATGGGCACGGCAGGAGCAGCCGCGAGAGCGGGAAGTCCCAGCGCCAGCAGGCACGGAAGCAGAATAACGGAGACACGTGTCATGGAACCGGAAGCAATCGAGACATTTAGGGTGTTAGAGGAAAGAGTAACAGGTTAGTCCTCGAGGGTGAGCGGCCCGGCATAATCCGGGTGCGGAGCTTGATGGGCACCTGCCGCAAACCGTTGGCTGCTCACTAGGCGCAAAAGCCCCAAACGTGCCTAGTCCACTGCTTTTTTGAGTTTAGAACCGGCTCTGACCCCGAGAGGACCTTAAAAGCAAACTGGGAGGAACTACCTGAGTACGAGAAACAAAAAGGCTGGATAGCCGAGCAGCAGTATGACCCCAGCAAAGCGGCTCAGTTGGCGCCTTCTGGAAGCAAGAACAATTACCATGCTAAACGCGATTAACATCAAGACAAGGGGACGATGAAGAGTTTGCGTATTGTGGAGAGCCAAAGGTCGTGCAATCGCAGCCGCGCCTAAGGTCATGGTGACGTTGTAGCTAAACGAACCAACCACGCCGGCAACAACCGCTTCCGAAGCACCACGGTGCGAAGCGGACCACGCTAATGCGACTAATTCGAATCCAGTGGCGAAGCCAACAACCGTCAGCCCCAACTTCGTCTGCGTAGATTCGATCGTGGTGATGCGCCGCACCGCCTCCACCAAAACAGTCGCACCGCCTGCCATGCTCACGATACCGGCCAGTACGAAAAGCAAGTCGTAGCTGGCCGGCTCGCGACGCTCCGCTATTTCTCCGGCTTCACCGACCACGGGAGGCCGCTTTTCTAAATACCAGATGCCACCCACGTAGGCGATATACAAGAGCACCAATATCAGGCCTTCGCGTCTGTCGACGAGGCCATCCCATGTAAAGAACGTCCCCAGTACACCTAGCGGAATTCCGAAGACCGCATAGCGAAAAGCTTGCCGGAACGGAAGCGGCCGGATTACCGCGCCCACCCCGAGCGCAACCAGGCAGATGGTCACGTTGGCGCCAATCACGTCGCCCAGCGCCACACCGGGCGAGCCGCGAAGAGCGGCGGCCACAGCAGTGGCGAGTTCCTCGGGCTCTGCTCCGGCTAGCAATAGCGCCAAAGCAAAGCTGCTGACGCCGAGCCGCTCCGAGGCACCCTCCAAGTGTTCGGCAAACGCTTCCGCTCCCCACACTATCGCCCCCACGGCCGCCAGCAGCACCAAGAGCCAGAGAAAGGTGGTGACCACTTAAGCGCGATCCATATCGTTCTCGAATCGGCCGTAGCGCAGCGCCAACGTTGGAAGGACTACGAGATTCAGAGCTGTCGAGGTGACGAGCCCACCCAAAACGACGATCGCCAGAGGGCCTTCGATCTCCTTGCCAGGTTGACCGCTGCCCAGTGCCAAAGGCAGTAATCCAAGAGCGGTCACAATGGCGGTCATCATGGCTATTACTTTGAACCGACGTGTTGACGAAGCCGACGGGCCGGAAAAGGGCAGGATATAGTTTGATGTTCGCTCCCTGAAATGCAGGACCGATCTTTTTGAGCGCTTCCTCAATCGCACTTGTCACCTGAAGCCTGTTGCTGCCAAATTGCGAATAGACCATGAGCGATCAGCACTTTTCAACATCCATCGTGATCGTAAAGGCCTCCAGTTGCGCCAGAAACGCACCCACCTTCGCCGTGCAAGGATGCGGTCTTTCTTCTGCGCCTTGGTCAGTACCGAGCTGACTTCAGAGCGCCAGATAACCAGCCCGAAGGCTTCGCTTGCTGTTACCTGCTGCAAGATGCCGTCCGTGTGAGCAACAGTGGTGTCTTTGAACAGCCAGAGAGCATGGTGACAGACCTATCAAGCACAAAGGGACTCAATCACGGCCTGCATCGATCAGGCAGCGAATGGTCAGGCCTTTCGGGCAGTACGTTGCCCTCGCGCAAGGCGACGATACGCGCGGCAGCGGACTGGGCGGTTTCCCGGCTGCGCAGGTTTGCTGTTCGGGCGTAAAATCGACGTTCATTTCCCTAACCCTCAAGATTCGAGTGCTTTCTGTCAATGCTCGCCAGACTGGCCGGTTACAGCCGTAACCGGGCAACTTGCTTCCCTTGGAGAGACGAGGTTGAATGACTAACCGCCTGCAGCCTGAGCGAGTGATTGCGCGAGCGGCGCACGTGAAATAGCAAGGCGGGCCGGAAACAGGCAATACAAGTGCCCCTCGACCGGCGAACACTCGGATAAACGATTCCGTTGGAACCTGCGTAGAGCAGTGAAGCCGCCAGTTCCTGGGGAGCCGCGTAGCACTGCGGCACCGGACCGGGCTGCAAGCACGATTCAAAGTCGAGGGCATCGAGATGGTGGAACTCACCGGAAAAGTCGGCGAGGAAATCCACATATTCAAAAACGTGCTCGCCGCTGATTCGGGCCTCTTGAAGGAAGCGTCTCTTGTGAAACGATACTTCCGCAACAGCAGTTTCGAGATCGAACGCTGCGTACCATGCGCCGCGCTGCGGTTTATGAAAGCGTCCTCCAAAAGGACTGGAGTGGCAGAAAGCCGCATTAACGATTTGTGCTTGCGGAACGCCAAACAACAACTCGTTAGGGCCAATTCCTGCGCATCCGCCGCCTTCGGCTATCTTGCGCTCGTTTGTGGCTGCATCCAGCTCGCTCAAGTCCGCGATCACGTTCCCGGGCAGCGGTAGAGTGTCGAGGATACTCCCGGTACTGTATTTAGTGGGTATCAGCCGGTGCGTCGCTAGTTGATCGATTTGCTCGACGTGAGGCAATCAGCGTCCGCCGCGAGCAGCATCCAGCAGACTCCGGACTTGATGTAACCCCGGAATACCCGCTTTCACCATATACTCGAGAGGACTCTGACCGCCGAACAATATATTGGTGTTTGCCTGGCTCACCCATTGATTGGCTAGTTCCTCGGGTAGGAGAATATGCAGGGCTTTGTAGATGCCCACAATATAGGAGACACGCGTGAGCTCGTCCTGCCGCAGCGTTCCGGCAGCCGTCTTCAGTTTGTAAACACTGGAGCGGGCCATGCCGCCGAGCAAGTCTCCAGCTGTCTCGACAGGAACCCGCCACTTATCTGTAATGGTGAAGAAGCCGTCGACCGCTGATTGACTTAAACGTTCGCGCGTTTCCAAACGGCTCAGATCTGGAGTCGCCTCAAACTGATAACCGGGTACCGCTGCAATCGGGTAAGTAGCCATGGGATCCTCATCAGAATTGTCTCATAAAAGACGGCAAAGTGTTTAGCTGTGGAATTGCAGCCAATTCGGCGATCTTGAAGGCACCTGCGACCAACTACTTTTTCGGCTTGTGGAACTCAGTCCCTTCATCCGGGAAGGGCCATTGCTTGTTCAGGAGCGTTTCCTTTTCACGCTGCTCCTTCGGAACGTCGTCTACTTTGAGATTTTCGAAGAAGTGGACGCCAGTTTTTCCCGCAGTAGCAATATCGATATCTCCGTCTCCATCCAGGTCCTGGGTGATAAATTGTGTTCCAGCACCCCCGCTACCATTCAAAGAGACCGGATAGCGTGTGAACTTAGCCGTATTGGTGTCAATGCGGTAGTAGTAGATGACCAGCGGATCATAGGAGCCGGGATCGTTTCCGCTGTGGCCCCGATAGCGCTTTCCGGCGAGCAGTTCGGGATGGCCATCGTTGTCCAGATCGACGAGCTTGAGGGCGTGTACCTGCGAGAACGACTCGTCGATGGTGTGGCGCTCCCACTTCCCGTTTTCCCGGCCTTCCAACCAGTAGATTCCATAGCTGTGGCCGCGGCCGTAGATGACATCCTTTTTTCCATCGTCGTTAACATCGAAGGCGACAATTGGAAAACCCGACTCGCCAAGATCCCAATCTTTTTTCCATTCCCATCGATCGGCGTTAGCGTCGAGGTTCCTGAACCAGCCGAAAGGCGTCAGCAGATCCATCTTGCCGTCGCCGTCCATGTCTGCGATGCCAATGCCATGGCCATCCTGATCGTGACCGCCGACCTTATGGACTTTAGGTTGGCTGCCTGCAAAGTCCACCCACAACACCCCAGTGCGGCCATAGTGAGCCAAGGCTAGCTCGGGCACACCGTCACCATTCAAATCGGCCATCGTGCCGCCTTCGGTATCGATCGTGTGAGCGATCAAATGGCGTTCCCACATCACGCCTTTCTTTTTTGGATTTTCGTACCACCACAGGCCATCGGTCTGCCATCCGACGGTGACGAGGTCAGGCGCACCATCGTGGTTGACGTCGATGGCCCATTCGCCGCAGTCGGAAACAAACTCTCCCTTAGTTTCTACTTTGCGGTATTGGTGGCGGTCCCAGATGCCCTTTGATTTACCCGGATTCTCGTACCAGTAAGCGCCGCTCAGCAGGTCGGGCCGCCCATCCTGGTTCATATCGAGCGACGCAATTCCCTCGGCGTGGTCGGTTCCGAAGCGATGGGCCACGAAGGTAATTTCAGGAACATCGCCGGGTCCGTTGCCGCGCTGCTTGTTCAGTTGAGCGAATGCGGCGCTGGAAAGAAGGCTGAAGATCAAGGCCGCCGGAAGAGCGGACCGGAGAGTAATGATGCGCTGGGTCATAAGATAACCGAAGGGAAGCAAGGGGCGTGCTGCGAAATACGATTGTATTTTACAGGCGATAGACTTGCCCTTCGCCATTTAGTGCGTCAAGTAATCGCGGCGGCCATGGCGAATATGTAAAATCGTCACTATGCCGCCCTCAATTGTGAACAGGATGCGGTAGCGGTGACGCGTACTGCCATAAAGCAGATGCCGTACTTTATACGGAAAATCGTCATCCTCAGGCGCAAGAGCACAGCGGATGGGAAATTCACGAAGCGACGCAACGGCTTTCTTCAATCCCTGAATCCAGTGCAGGCCAGCCTCTCCCGCCTGCTGGTCGCGCAGCCATGCCAGAATCTCACGTGCGTCTTGCTTGGCATTTCAGTGGGCTTAACGCGGAAAGCCATGTTCTACGCGCAATTCTTCAAAGAACTCATCCGCGTCTTGCACCCGCCCGGCTTTCATATCCTCGTAGCCTCGCTTGATCCCTGCGAGGGCTTCTTTGTAATCCTGCTTCTCCCACTCCAGCTGCGCGGCCAGAAGATCGTCCAGCGCATCCGCCGTTGATTTACCGTGGCGTTGCGCATAGACTTCTAAATCTGCTTTGCGTTCCGGCTTTACCGGCATCATATCCATAATTGCCTCTCGCTCCATTATCGAGGAAGCGACAGATCATGTTTCCATACCTCCTGTCAACTGTGGCAGCCCTCAGTCTGCCGTCCGGCAGTGACGAGATAGGGCGTAGCATCGTGATTGACGTCGATGGCCCATTCGCCGCAGCCGGAAATAAGCTCTCCCGTACTTTCCACCCTGCGGTATTTGTGGCGGTCCCAGATGCCCTTTGATTTGCCCGGATTCTCGCGCCAGTAAGCGCCGCTCAGCCGGCCGGGGCACCCGTCTTGATTCACATCGAGGGACGCAATTCCTCGGCGCTGGCAAGAAGACTGAAAATCAAGGCCGCCGGAAGGGTGGACGGGAGAGTAACGACGCGCCGGCTCATAAGAGAACAGACTTATATTTCAGCATCGCTACCCCATCACTGAAACTTTAGTCGGCTAATTAGGAGCGAGACTTTCGTCTGCACGTCTCCAGAATAATCTTAGGCCGGGATTTTGGTCTAATTGGAATCGTTGCGATTGCCCACAAATAGGACGTTACAGCGCAAATTTCCCCGCTGGTACTTCAGATGTTCCCGGACGGCTTGGCCCAGAGGGCAATAGACTTGCTCCTGCGATTTAGTAACTATTGAAACAGCTAAGTTCGCAAAGGGCCAGAGAGAAAGTTAGTCGATGACTAAAAAGTCACGGGTGTGGAAAGTTTTACTTCTGTCTTGTAGTGTCGTGCTGTTGTTAGAGCAGTCTGCTGCAGAGACATTTCAAAGCGTCAATTTCGGCTCGGCGACTGTGAATGTTGGCCCCTCAGCTTCACAGGCGATTGCGTTCTCCTTCACAGGATTGAACCAACAGCCCACTGCCGCTGTCAGCTATGGAATCGATTTTCAGCGTCAGCGCTCCCGTCTGCAACGCTGGATGGACTAGCTGTACTGTCGTGGCAAGATTTGTGCCGACCGCGAGCGGTTCTCTGCAGGATGCTGTCGTTGTCACTGACGGCTCGGGCCATGTGCTTGCGACTGCTTATCTGTATGGCCGCGGTTTGGGATCGCAGGTCACGTTCAATCCTGGACGAGTTTCCATCTGAACGAAAAACCTTCACTACAATTCCTTTTCTCATGCAGTGGTCGATCCTGCGGGGGCGATCTACTATGTCAACCACGATTTGACCCGAGTGTCGATTAACAAACTCACGTCGGCGAGCAGCACCCCTGTCGTGATTGCGGGGACAAGTACGTTTAATCCCACGGTAGATGGAACGCCCGCGACGGCGGCTTACCTGGGCACCGTTATATCACTGGCTCTCGACGGAGCTGGAAATCTCTTCTATTCGAACGGTGAGCGCATTTACAAAATCAGCGCAGCGACTGGCCTCGTCACCCATTTTGCGGGTGGTGCGGGCGCTTACGTGGAGGGGGGTCAAGCTACCAGCGTAGAAATTCATCCGGGTCCTATCGGGCTGGATGCCTCAGGCAATCTATTCCTTGTCGATGGCGTCTTCGGCGTTACAAGATAGATCCAAATTCTGGAGCGATTACAACCATCGCGGGTAATGGAACGGATGGCTATTCAGGTGATGGCGGGCCTGCCACGACCGCATCTTTCACCTCGGCGCGAGAAATGGCGGTAGATGCGGACGGGAACATCTACATTTCCCAAATCACCGGTAGCCTTCAAAGAGCCGCCAGAGTGCGGAAGATCACTGCCTCTAGCGGATACATAGAGACTGTAGCTGGTTCTGGCATTTTTGGATCCCTGAATGCTGGAGGCCCGGCACTGGCTGCCGGTCTTAATGAGATTTACGGCTTGGGTCTGGATGGCCAGGGAAACCTGTATGTCGGCACAGGGCTTTCTGTCGTCTGCAAGATCGATGCGGCATCCCAGGTACTCACCATCGTCGCAGGCAAGCCTACCGGCAACGCCCCCTTTGACGGAGCACTGTCAGACGCGGTCCAATTCAACGATTCAGCAAGTCTGTCCGTCGATCGGGGCGGCAATCTCTACCTCGTCGATTCTTCATCCAACCTCGTTGAGGTCCTCTTCAGCGAAGGGTTTACCATTTTTTCCGCTCCGTTGCCCGGAAGCACGGTGGCTCCGCGGAGGCTTTCCGTTGTGAACTCCGGCAACCAGGATCTTACCCTGAATTCCCAGGAGCTAAATGGCCCGTACCAACTTCAGGCCGCAGACAGCAACGCCTGTCAATTTCCGGGCACTCTTACTCCGGGCGCCAGTTGCGCCCTAGAGATCGAAGGGGCGATGCCCGGCAGAATCGATCCGGGCTCACTGATCCTGTTCGACAGTGCGCTTCATCGAGTGGCTATCCACCCGGTCCTTCTGCAGTTCGAATTTCCCAATCCCGTTTTATCCGCTACGTCTCTCAATTTTGGTAACTATGCAGTCCAAGGCCAGTTCGGTGGCAATCAGTGGCTTTCCCTTAGCAACCCGGATTCGAAGGCGTCACTAGTTGTCCACAGCCTGACATTCACAGGAGCGAACGCCGGCGATTTTTCTATCAGCCCCGGCTCGAGCTGCACTTTCGTAGACGTAGGATCCGGTTGCCAGCTCAACGTGACCTTCACGCCACAAGGCGCGGGTCCTAGAACAGCATCTTTGGTCATCACGAGCAACGCCGCTGAGTCGCCTCAAACTGTGGAACTAACGGGAGGCGCAGTAACCCCGCCGCAGATTTCCGTCAATACGGAAACGCTTTCCTTTGGAGAACAGGTAATCGAAACCAGGGGCGAGATCAAGAGCGTGACCGTATCCAACACCGGTGGGGCAAGCCTCATTTTCCTTCCCGCCAGCAACGTATTCCTCAGCACGAGCGCCGAATCGGGCTTCTCGATTGTCCAAAGCACTTGTCCCGCGATTGAATTAGCCGCCGGCCAAAGCTGCACCTTCGCTATCGAATTCAAACCCAGGCTGGTTGGACTTAGAACAGCCCGCCTCTTCATCTACTACAAGATCGCCGGCATGCAGTCTTCGTCCGTCGTTTCCATTGACGTACGGGGGTACCGCCGCCAAAATTCCGCTTTATCCCAATCGAACCGTGCCGCGTTGCGGATACACGGAATGCCATCGGTCCATACGGCGGCCCGGCAATTGCGGCGCAGAGCACCCGCGACTTCGATGTCCCGGGTTCAACCTGCGGAGTCCCCGGAAATGCGGCCGCTTACGCGATGAACGTGACGGTCGTGCCAGAGGGGCCGCTAAGCTGGCTTACGGTTTGGCCGAGCGGACAGCCCAAACCTACGGTCTCCACTCTCAATTCGTACGACGGGAAAATCAAGGCTAATGCCGTCATCGTACCCGCCGGAATTAACGGCGCAATCAGCTTATTTGCGACGGGCCAGTCCGAAGCCATCCTTGACATCAATGGGTACTTTGCACCCGTCAGCGATAGCGCAGGGCTTTCTTTTTACCCGTTGCCTGCCTGCCGCGTGACAGACACGAGAGAGCCGGACCCCGGCTTCGGCGGACCAGCTCTTCGAGCGAACCAAGAACGTGAAATCGCTATCCTAACAAGCCAATGCCACATCCCCGCCGGAGCTCAGGTCTACTCGCTTAACTTTACGGCTGTGCCGCGAACCGCTCTTGGTTATCTGACGGTTTGGCCGTCCGGACGAAGCCGGCCGCTGGTCTCAACCTTGAACTCTCCAACTGGAACGGTGGTGGCAAATCCGGCAATTGTACCGGCCGGACAAGGGGGCGATATCAGCGTGTATGCCACAGAAGACTCGGAGCTGATCATCGATGTCAATGGATACTTCGCTCCGCCTAGCGCGGAGGGTCTATCGCTCTATACGGTAGCTCCCTGCCGGGTTCTGGATTCACGCGAGGACCAAGCGGGTCAGCTCGAGGGCGCAAGGGGAGTAGCTTCCAATACAGCCTGCACAATTCCCAGTGGAGCCCGCGCCATCGTTTACAACGCCACGGTGGTTCCGAACGGCTCTCTCTCGTATTTGAGCCTCTGGCCAGATGATCAGGAGCAACCTGTTGTTTCGACTCTAAACGCAGTTGACGGCAGCGTCACTTCTAACATGGCGATTGTACCCACCGCAACGGGTTCGATCCACGCCTTTGCGGCCGGAAAAACTCACTTGCTGTTGGACGCCTCGGCATATTTCTCACGGTAGGCGAATCTCTCGGGTTGATGCCGGTCGCGAATCGCAAAAAAGCCGGATATTGTCGGCATTTCGCAGCCAATATCCGGCTAAATGACTTTTCAGATCAGTGTTTTAAGTTGACCGAATTGTTTTATGCGCTTTCGCTAGACATATTGAGGGCTCCATTGAACCCGTTCGGGAAGAAACCGCCCGAGGTTGCGTTCGGCCGGTTACCGTAAGCAAGATAAAGCACCTGTCCCGGCGTGCGGATCGCGGATAAGCTGGTACCGTCTGTGACCGAGAAGAACTTCTGGCTGGAAGGAGGCGGAACGATATCGACTCCATCCAAGGCCGTGGTCGAAATGTTCAAGCGGGCGATCTGCAGGCGGATGTTCGCAACGTGTTCCGCTTCAGCCGCCAAAATTCGCGCAGCGGTCCCGATGTACGGGCTGCTGGCAAAAGAGGGGAGACCGGCTGCGCCGCCGTAAGCGGTCACTCCGATGTCTTCGAAAACGCGGGCGAGCGTGAGAAATTGCAGGATGTTCGCAAACCCGATTCCCAGTGCGCCCAGGTTGATTTCAGGTTTGGCGACCGGCGTCGCGCCTGCCGCGGTTAGAGCCTGGCGGAGCAGCGTTACATGGTTCCGCTCATCCTGTCCGAGCTGCATGGCGACCTGACCCGTGAAGATCAGGTTGTTCGAAAAGTTGACCTGGTTTCCACCCATAGTCGGCCCCGGCGTTCCGGTACCGTCGATACCGATACCCACTTGATCGATGGTCTGGCCCATTGTGGCGACGGTATAGAATTCGGATTCGAGATATTCCAGGTTCAGAGCGAATTGCAGAACGTCCACGGGGGATGGTCCTGCCGCTTGCGCCTGAAGTTTGCCGCCCGCGGCAAGCGCCGCTCCCGCTCCCGCGGTTGCGATTCCCAAGGTTCTCAGCAGGCTGCGGCGATTCGGAGATTCTGCTGTTACTTCAGATAATAGATTTTCTGTTTTCATAATTTACCCTTCACTTGTCTTCTTTTCTGGAAAGCTGTTGTTGATTAAATTGCAAGAGCCTTTTTAGACCGATGCTTTGCGCCGCCGGGCCCAAAGTGCCGCGCCGCCCAATGCCGGAACCATCAGCCAGAAAGTGGCGGGCTCCGGAACGGGAGCAGGATTTCCGCCGCCACCGCCTCCACCAGTCACGCCCGTGATGTTAAGCGCATAGGTGCCGTTTCTCAGATTGCCTTGTACGTCGGAGAAAGTGGTTCCCGATCCGCGATTCTCAAACCCGTCCGAAAGATTGCTGGCCGTTATGGGTTGCTGCACAAAAATATCGGATATCGCGAGAATGTAATTGCCTGCTGCCAGCGTTCTGGTTCCGATATACGAGTCTCCGTTCAGACCCGTGACAGGATCCAGGTTTCCGAGCGGGGAAGGGAAGGTCGGGCCGGCAACATAGTTGCCCATGCCGTTGTAAAGTACCAGGTTCGGCATAAAACCGCCTGGCATTTGGGTGGTGCCATCCGCATTCATCCCGCCACCGTAAGACGTGGTGAAGAGTTGCAGTTGGGCAGCAGAGCTGAGCGCAAAGCTCGCCTGAAGTGCGGTGTCCTGATTTGCTAAAGTACCGGTGCTGGTAAACGGGCCCGAGATGGTGCCCCAATTTGCTGTCGTTACTGTCACTGCCCCCATCTGTTGAGCGGCGAATGTTCCGAGAAACATTGCCATTAGTGAGAGGCCTAGTTTTCCTTTTGCCATAGTTGTCCTTTTTTCATATTGCGTTTAATGTTGCGAGTCGCTTCTACCCGCATATACGGGTAAGGTATGCCACTCGGATTATTCTTGGATAGTTCGTTGAGTACTAGTAACGAAAGAATAAAAACACTGACACGATTTCGACTTAGATCGGTCTATATCATTCAAACTTGCTTTGCTTCCCCTCGCTCCCGCTAAAGACGATACGGCTTAGTCTTCTTTCTGAGATCGCCCAGACTCCGTGAATCCCGCGCAATTCCCCGGCCAGTGGACTTCTGTTGCCGTTTGGCTTATCGCTCTGGTTTCTATCGCGCTCGTCTTGATCCGGCCGAAAGCTTTGTCAGAAGCCTGGTGGGCGGCTGCCGGAGCGGTCGCATTGATCCTGCTCCGTATCATCTCTCCAGGGAATGCCTGGCACGCGATCACCAACGGTACTGACGTCTATTTGTTTCTCACCGGCATGATGACCGTCTCAGAGCTTGCTCGCCGGAAAGGCGTTTTCCGCTGGCTTGCCGGGCAGGCCCTGCGGGCTTCAAAGCGATCGCCTTCGCGGCTATTTGCCATGGTTTATGGGGTTGGGACGGTGGTGACTGTATTCCTATCCAACGACGCTACAGCGGTTGTGCTGACACCAGCAGTTCTCGCTGCCGTTAAAAGTGCAGACGCCGAGCCTATGCCTTACCTGCTCATCTGCGCTTTTGTCGCGAACGCCGCCAGCTTCGTTCTTCCGATCTCGAATCCGGCTAACCTGGTCGTCTTCGGGGAAGACATGCCGTCATTACAGGAATGGCTGGCCACCTTTTGTTTGCCTTCCATCGCTGCCATTCTGGCGACATTCTCGGTTTTGCGATGGGTGCTCAAAGCAAGGCTACAGGGCATATTGCGCAGCGAAACTGCGATTGAGCCCCTGTCCCCGGCCGGTAAGCTCACGTTGTCAGGAGTCGCTTTCCTGGCAGTCACCTTGATGACTGCTTCCGCTTTGCATGCGCAGCTCGGCGGGCCCGCGTTCTTAGCGGGATTGCTGCTGTTAATCGCTGTCTCCTGGCGGGATGTAAGGGCCTCGCGAGATGTGCTCACTCAGATCCCGTGGAGCGTGCTGCCTCTGGTGGCTGGCTTATTCGTGATTGTCGAGGCCCTGAACCATGCCGGTGCGTCAGCGATGGCATCGACTGCTTTCCGCCATCTGGAAAGTTGGCCGCGTCTTCCTTCAGCTCTGGTATCGGCTTTTGGCGTGGCGTTCCTCTCGAATCTGATCAACAATCTGCCGGGCGGTCTGCTTGCTGGCAGCGCTTTGCATGCAGCGAAGGCCGCGAAGTTTCTGCGAAGCGCGGTTCTAATTGGAGTAGATCTGGGCCCGAATCTATCGGTCACGGGTTCGCTTGCAACCATTCTCTGGCTCATGGCAATCCGCCGCGAAGGCATCGCTATTGGGTTTAGAACATTTGTCAAATATGGTGCTCTGGTGATGCCGCTTGCACTCTTTTTGTCGATTATGCTGTTGCTGGCCGGCGGCTAGGTTTCGCGGCGTCTCCCAGTCCGGCTGCACAATTTTCATGTAATTTTGCATCCACCCAGATATGAATGAAAATGCGGATCATGCCAATACTGGCCAGCTGCGGAGGCTGGGTAGTAGCGATCTAAACATCACCGCCCTCGGCGTAGGAGCGTGGGCGATGGGCGGAGGCGGATGGAAATTCGCCTGGGGCCATCAGGAAGATGCCGATTCCAGCGCTGCCATTCGAGCCGCGCTCGATGCGGGCGTGAACTGGATCGATACAGCGGCCGTATACGGGTTGGGCCACTCGGAAGAAGTGGTGGGTAAAACGCTCAAGGACGTATCGAAGAAGCCCTATGTCTTTACAAAATGCGAGCGGAATTGGGACGCGGACCGCAACATCTATCCTTCGTTGAAAGCCGCTAGCATTCGCCAGGAGTGCGAAAACAGTTTACGGCGTCTCGGCATGGAGCAGATCGATCTCTATCAGATTCACTGGCCCGAGCCCGAAGAGGATATCGAAGAGGGTTGGACCGAGATGGCGCGGTTGAAGGAGGAAGGCAAGGTTCGGTGGATCGGCGTTTCTAATTTCAATGTCGAGCAGATGAAGCGGGCCCAGAAGATCGCTCCTATTACTTCGCTGCAGCCGCCGTATTCGCTGCTGGTGCGCAAGATTGAAGATTCCATTCTTCCCTTCGCGCGCCAGAATGACATTGGCGTGATTGTTTATTCGCCCATGCGCGCCGGGCTGCTGGCCGGAAAAATGACCCGGGAACGAGCGCAGAATCTGCCCCAGGACGATTGGCGCAGCCGCGATAAAGATTTTCAGGAGCCGCAACTCAGCCGAAACCTGGAAGTGGTGGAAGTGCTGCGCAAGATCGGTGAAAAGCAGGGACGCGCGCCCGGTGAAGTCGCTCTGGCCTGGACGCTACACAATCCGGCTGTTACTGGCGCCATTACCGGACTGCGGAATGCCGATCAGGTGAAAGGCACTCTGGGAGCGATGAATTTCCGGTTGCAGAAAGACGAAGTTCAGGAGATCGAAAGCTCCTTGGATAAGACGGTTTCAGCCGCGGTATAAATCGATCAGATCGGCCGGATTCAGCCCGGTAAGATCGGCGACTGCAAGCGTAGGTTCGCTGGCCTTTAATCTCTCGAGCTCGACTACACCGGTTGCGACGGCAATCGAATGAAAACCGTTGGTACGCGCTGCTTCCACATCGTTCAGATGGTCGCCGACGAGAAAGATCGGCGACCACTCATCTGTCCCGTACGAGTCGCGAGCTTCGTCCGCTGCCAGCCGGGCTAGTTCTGCGCGGGTGTGTCCGTCCTCTGAAAACGCGTTGACGGAGAAGAAATCCAGCAGCCCGGCGCGCTCCAGTTTCTTCAAGCCAATGCCTCTCAAATTTCCGCTGACTATGCCTAAGACAGCGCCGCTTCCAGCTGCTTTTTCTAAAAAAGTTTTCACACCCGGTAAAACGCAGTGCGTCAACCCATTCCGGTAGGTACTTAAGTAAACTGTGCAGCACTCCTGGCAGATCGTGTCGATCGGATACGGCTGACGGTCATTCTCTCCGCTGCTGTTTTTCAGGAGCGCGGCAATCAAGTCGCGGTCCAGGCGGCCCGCAGTGTCAATCTCATCGAAGGCTGTTGTTAAACCGGTTATGCGGCGTACACCCTCTATGATGGCGTCTCGATGCTCGAAACCAGCACCCCGCATCAAGGTGCCGTCAATATCGCAAAGAATCAGCGCACGTGGCGTACGCTCGGCCACCCGGTTAGACTAGCCTCGGAATCAGCTTAGTAAGTAGGCGCATGAAGGTAGACGAGACGCGTTTCCCAATCTCCAGCACGTCGGTGTGCTGAAGTTTTCCAGTGCCAAGCCCCGCGGCCAGATTGGTGACACACGAGATGCCCAGCACTTCCATTCCGAGATGATTGGCCGCGATAGTTTCCATTACCGTTGACATGCCCACCAAATCCGCGCCAATTGTCTTCAGGTACTGAATCTCGGCAGGCGTTTCATAACTTGGGCCTAAAACTCCGGCATAGACCCCCTCCGTAAGAGGAATGCCGAGTTCCACCGCGGTTTCCCGGGCCTTGTCCCGCAGTGCGATGGAGTAGGCTTCCGTCATGTCGGGAAAGCGCGAAGCGGAGAGATCGCCGTTGCGCCCCAGCAGCGGATTCGCGCCCTGCAGATTAATGTGATCAGAGATCAGGACCAGCGATCCCTGTGCGTAAGAGAGATTGATTCCGCCTGCCGCGTTGGTCAATATCACGCGCTCCACCCCGAACTCTTTGAAGAGCCGGATGCCGGCGGTTACTTCTTGAGCCGAATAGCCTTCGTAAAGATGGAAGCGGCCCGACATGACTACGACATCGGCCGCGCCACGCCCGTTAGCGCCGATGACGCCCGCCACCAGTTCGCCAGCATGCCCCGCCGCCGTGGAAACCGGAAAGTCGGGCAGCTCCGAGTACGGTATGCGAACACCGTTGATCAGCGAATCTGAAAAAGCACCTAGACCGCTGCCCAGGACGACGCCAACTTTGGGGCGGATGGATGTCTGTACCTCGATGAAGCGAGCGGTATCCTGCACAACTTTGAGTCTAACGTCTGGGCGCTAGAGGAGAATTCCGGCGATGGCCGCCGACATGAAATTAGCCAGGGTGCCCACTAGCATGGCTTTGAAGCCCAGGCGAGCCAGATCGGATTTGCGGGAGGGCGCCAGTGCGCCAATGCCGCCGATCTGAATCGCAATCGAGCTCAGGTTTGCGAAACCGCACAGCGCGAACGTCGCAATCACGAATGAGCGCGGTTCCAGGGCCGCGCGAACCTTGCCCAAGTCGACAAAGGCCACGAATTCATTCAGGATCATGCGCGTGCCCAGCAGGTTGCCTATCGTGGCGCAGTCTTTCCAAGCCACGCCCAACGTCCATGCCACCGGCGCGAAAACGACTGCCAAAATCTGCTGCATGGAAGCTGGGATCCATCTTATATGTCCGTGCAGCCAGCCGAGCCCGCCATTCAACATGGCGATCAAGGCGAGAAAGGCAATCAGCATTGCGCCGATATTCAGGGCGAGCTGCAGGCCGTCACCAGCGCCTCGCGCGGCCGCGTCGATCACGTTCACGCCCGATTGCTCCACTTCCACCTTCACCGTTCCGGCCGTGAGGGGAACGCCTTCTTCCGGAACAAACATCTTTGAGAGCATGATCGTGGCGGGAGCGGTCATGATCACCGCCGTCAGAAGATGCGATATCGAGACCCCGGCGATGGCGACATACGCCGCCATTACGGCCCCCGAAACATGCGCCATGCCGCTCACCATTACCGTAAATAGCTCCGATTCGGTGAGGCTTGCCAGGAAAGGGCGGATCGTCACCGGCGCTTCGGTCTGCCCCATCACAATACTGGCGCCGACACATGTGGATTCGGCTCCGCTGGTGCCCATAAAACGCTGCATCGTAATCGCCATCCCCTTCACAAGCAACTGCATGACTCCCAGAAAGTAAAGAATGGCAAAAAACGAGCAGATGAATATGACAATGGGCAAAACCTGGAAGGCGAACACCACGCCGAACTGGTCGCTTTTCGCGCCAAGTTTGTCTCCAAATACGAAGGTCGACCCAGCGGTGGTGTAGTTCAGCAGAGCGTTGACAAATAAGCTGACGCCGTAAAAGAGTTCGCCTACCCGGGTCTTCAGAACCAGGAAAGCAAACGCGAACTGCAGGGTAAGACCCCACACGACCACGCGTTTTTGAATCGCCGAACGCCGGGTGGAGAAAATCCAGGCGCAGAACATGATTAAGCCGAGGCCAATAAGCCCGCCAAATCTGTTCATCGAGTGTGGGTCTCCCGAAGCAATCCCGAAACTAGAATGGAATGCTGTTAACTGACGACTTCCAGAATCAAGTCGCGCTCGTTGGGAGGCTGCTGGGAAATCTTGAACGCATCTTCCACCAGTTCCGCGGCATCTTCGAGACGCTCTTCGCCGGTGTGATAGATACGGCAGAGAATGCTGCCGCTGTCGATCTTCTGCCCAACCTTAACTTCCAGAATGACGCCAACCGCATGATCGATGCTGTCCTCTTTGGTATTCCGTCCAGCTCCAATCATGGATGCGGCTTGCCCGATCAATTCGGCATCGATGGCGCTGACGTAGCCCCCGCGGCTGGTAGTAATTTCCTGGGCTCCGGTCGCGTTTGGAAGCAGTTCGAAGCGATCCAGAACCTGTGGATCTCCGCCCTGCGCGGCAATAACGTCTTTCAACTTGCGATAGCCGGAACCGTCCAGCAGGTGCGCCTGCGCCATCTCGCGCGCTTCGTCCAAGGTCTTCGTCAGCTTGGCCAGATAAATCATGCGCGCGGCCAGTTCCAGGGAGAGCCTCGTCAGATCGGCAGGGCCCGCATTCTGAAGGGTCTGTGAGACTTCCATCACTTCCAGCGCATTGCCTACGGCGTAACCGAGCGGCTGGTTCATGTCGGTGATCAGGGCCTGCACGCGTTTATCGAGCCGCCGCCCAATGCCCACCATCATCTGCGCCAAGCGTCGCGCATCCACCTGCTTTTTCATGAATGCGCCGGAGCCCACCTTCACGTCGAGAACCAGGGCGTCCAAGCCGACCGCCATCTTCTTCGACATGATTGACGAAGCGATGAGCGGAATGGATTCCACCGTCGCGGTCGCATCCCGTAGCGAGTAAAGCTTGCCGTCAGCCGGCGCAACTTCCTCTGTCTGGCCGATGAACGCTAAACCGTGTTGAGATAACTGATTGCGAAATTCGTCTACCGTCAGATCGGTCCGGAAACCGGGAATCGATTCCAGCTTGTCGAGCGTGCCGCCGGTATGTCCCAGCGCGCGCCCGGAAATCATGGGAACGATAACGCCTGCGGAGGCCGCAATGGGAGAAGCGATGAGGCTGGTTTTGTCGCCGACGCCGCCTGTCGAATGCTTGTCTACTTTCACGCCGGGAATGGACGACAAATCGACGGTAGAACCGGAATTCATCATCGAATCCGTCATCACGCTGACTTCCCGATCCGACATGCCGGAGTTGAAGACGGCCATCAGAAAGGCGGACATTTGGTAGTCGGGAATTTCACTACGAGTGTATCCGTCCACGAGAAACCGCAGTTCGTCCGGCGAAAGTTCCTCCCCATCTCTCTTGCGGTGAATTAGGTCAACAGTGCGCATTTCGACTAAACAAGGGTAACATTCCGATCCGGGAAGTTTCGGATTCTGTTCGACTTACGGGTATTTCTGAAAATCCCCTAAGGTGGCGCTCAGGTCGTCTTGATGACGTACCAGCGGTCAACAACTTCCTCGAGGTAAATGACGTCTTCCGGAGTTACGAACGGCGGTGTGACACCGGGAGGCACATAGATATAACCGGCTGTGTTGTCGAGAATTCCCCCGATGGTCATTCGAATACATCCGGTCCGGTCGCTGGCAGCCGAGGTGAGGAAAAGCTTCTTCGCAGCGGCCGCGGCTGCCTCCCTAGACCCACTGCGAACCAAAGCGAGCAAAGCCTCGAACCCGGAAAGGTGAGGTTTGAGAAAGGCCTTCAGGCCGGCGTCGCTGCTCAGAGTCAACTCCCAATTCCTGAGCTTCCAATTCTCTTCTGGCGTTCTTTGCGCCTTATCGCGAAGGCCTTTCACCCCGGTTCTCAAGAGGCCAGTTTGAGCGAGTGTGCGAATAGCTTCAAGTTGCCATCGTGCGCTGGGTTTCTTCAGAAACGCGTACCAATCTTGAGTCACCCCATGGGAGGTCACTGAGATTGCATACCTTGCCGCTGAATCAGAGCGGGAGAGCACTCGATATTCTCTCTGCGCGCTCGCACCAAGGTACTGGCCCATGGTGCGCTCGTTCACAAACCGGAGCATCTCACCTGTGTACACAGCCGCCTTGTCCTCGATTCCGCCTGGGGAGAAAAATGCCTCGACAGTCTCTAGCGGATCGTTAGCCATAGAGCGGCTGACGATTGAAAAGGCGAGGAACAGAGCCGCGATTGCGCTTACACGTGGGAGTACTTTCAGCACGGCGATTATGATAGCGGAGCAATTGCGAAGCACGGGAAGGATCCAATATTGCAAACTGAAATAAAGCAGTCTTAAAATTACCAGTGAGAGTAGTACTTTACGAGCCCTTGAGAACGCCGAACTCGAGCTGATTGCTGAGGAACACGATTGGCTCCTGCAGGTCCGACTGCAGGATTTCATGCCGCCGGAACGACACCGGTTGTCGCGTAAAGCTCAAGGGCTGGTCCTTGAAGCGGAACTTCTTCCGTCCACCTAGGCTTTGCACCAATTCCTGACACGTCCCAGGAGTTGTTAGAACACCGTCCGGCACAGCTCCCACGGCCGATGCTGGTTGGCGCACGCCAACGTGGACTTCTTCGATGCCGCTAGTACTCCCGATCGCTAGTCTCTTTGATTTGGACAGTAAACGGCCTAATTTACAAGACTAGATAGTAAAGTTCCCGCGTAACTGGAATCTCACGAGTAAGTCTAGAGGTGGAAGAGGATCTACTCTGAAACCGAAAGATACTAATGGCCCTCAACTAGCAAGCAACCCTGCGCTCACCTGGTTGATTGTTGGTGGGGTAAATATTTCCGGGTAAGACCCGCTGCTAGGGAACTCATTTGTGAGTACCGTCAATTCAGTCGCCACGCCTCTCCTGCCTGTCTTTAGCAGCAGCTCGAAGTCAGCTCATGAGATAGAGTTTCTCTTCTGGATGACATTGCTGATGTGCGCGGCGATCCTCGCCATCGTAACCGGACTGGTGATCTATGGAATGTGGCGTTACCGAAGCTATGCGGGGGAACAGACGCCGGAGCAACGGTACGGGCGTCCTAAGTTTGAGAAAGCTTGGACCTTTGCGCCTTTTGTCCTGTTAGGGGTGGTTTTCGGATTTACTGTACATGTTGCAGATACTGCGGATCCGCAGCGTCCCTCTGCCACCCGCCTGGTCATCGTGGGCCAGCAATGGTTCTGGAAAGCGCATTATGTGGATGCCGGATTCAACACGGCCAACGAGATTCACCTGCCGGCCGGACAGGATGTGTGGACGCGCATTGATACGGCAGATGTGATCCACGATTTTTGGGTACCGCAACTTAGCCGCAAAATCGACGCCATTCCCGGTATTGAGAATCGCATCCTGCTGAATGCCGTTCCTGGCACGTACCTGGGCGCCTGTTCGGAGTTCTGCGGAGCGCAGCACGCCAACATGCGTCTTCGGGTTATCGTCTCGTCTCCGCAGGACTTCGCGAAGTGGGAACAACATCAAAGCCAGCCGGCCGCGCAGCCGGCCGGTCAACAGGCGCAACAAGGCCAGAGACTTTTTGAGCAGCAAACTTGCGTGCAGTGTCACACCATACGCGGCATAAACGCTCATGGGCGTGTGGGACCGGACCTCACCCACTTTGCGAGCCGCCAGATGATGGCCGGAGAACTGCTTGAGAATACGCCCCAGAATGTTTACCGCTGGCTGCAAAATCCACAGGACTTTAAGCCTGGATCGCACATGCCCAACATGAAGCTGACCGAATCGCAATTACACCCTCTGGTGACCTATCTGGAAGGACTGCAATGAGCGGCTTCGCGGTTCACGGCAGTCTTCCTGTTGCCATCGAGAAAGAAGAAGCGAATGAAAAGCTGCTGCTGAGTTGGGTGACCTCAGTCGACCACAAACAGATTGCCATCCTCTATCTATTGGCGAGCCTGCTGTTTTTCCTGGTGGGAGGGTGCGAAGCCCTGTTGATGAGACTGCAGCTGGCGTGGCCAAATCTGAACCTACTTTCACCCGGCGGCTACAACCAGATATTCACAATGCACGGCACCACCATGATCTTCCTGGTGGTCGTGCCCATGCTTCTCGGGTTGGCAACTTACTTTTCGCCCTTGATGATTGGCGCTAAAGACATGGCATTCCCGCGCCTGAATGCCTTGAGTTTTTGGGTGTTTCTCTTTGGCGGGCTACTCCTTTACTTCAGTTTTTTTGCAGGCGGCGCGCCCAACGCCGGCTGGTTCGCCTACGCTCCCCTGAGTGAGAAAGCTTATTCATCATCTCCCGGCCAGGATTACTGGGCGTTATCGCTGCTGGCAATCGGCATCGGTACAGTGGCGGCAGGTTTAAATCTCATTGTCACAATTGTGACGCTGAGAACGCCCGGCTTGACTATGCAGCGGCTTCCTTTATTTGTTTGGATGGTGCTGGTTAATTCGTTCCTGATTATCTTTGCAATGCCAGCGCTGAATGCGTCGCTGCTTATGCTTCTGATCGACCGTCAGCTGCAGGCGCACTTCTTTACGGCGCTCGGTGGCGGCTCACCGGTTCTCTGGCAGCACTATTTTTGGGCCTTCGGGCACCCGGAAGTCTACATTATGGTTCTGCCGGCTTTCGGCATCATCTCAGAGGTGATTCCGGTTTTCTCGCGCCAGCCCATCTTTGGATATGGCTTTGTAGCTGCATCAACCGTCGCTATCGGCCTGCTCAGTTTTGGAGTGTGGGCACATCACATGTTCGCGGTTGGTTTGGGCCATGGCTGGGATCTCGCGTTTGGAGCGTCAAGCATGCTGATCGCGATCCCAACCGGCGTCAAGATTTTCAATTGGATCGCAACTATGTGGGGAGGCGCCATCCGCTTCACCACTTCTATGTATTTCGCTCTCGCCTTTCTGGTCACCTTCACCATTGGCGGTCTGAGCGGTATCACCTTTGCTGTGGTCCCCACTAACTGGCAGACTACCGACACCTACTTCGTAGTTGCTCACATGCACTATGTGCTCTTCGGAGGAACGATCTTCGCCATCTTCGCCGGACTCTACTATTGGTTCCCGAAGATGACCGGCAGGCTGCTCTCCGAGCGCATTGGAAAATTGCAATTTTGGCTCACGTTCATCGGCTTCAACATGACGTTTTTCATCCAGCATATTCTCGGGCTTGCCGGTATGCCGAGGCGCGTCTATACCTACCAGCCGCTGCCGTATTGGGGAGCTATGAACCTTTTCTCCACTGTAGGTGCATTCGTTCTCGGTATTGGAATTGCCGTCTTTCTCTGGAACTTCTACATCAGCTTGAGAGAAGGCGAGATAGCGAGTGATAACCCCTGGAGCGCCTGGACTCTGGAATGGGCAACCTCCTCGCCGCCTCCCACGCATAATTTCGACCTGGTTCCGCCGGTCAATAGCCGCCGGCCGCTTTGGGATCTGGCGCATCCGGAGGACCCAGATTGAGCCTGCTCACTGAAACAGCAAACGAAGCCGGTGCGATTGGCAAAGTCAAACTTTGCATGCAACTGTTCATCGCCTCCGAGTCAGTGTTCTTTATTCTCTTGATTCTGGCGTACGTCTACTATCACGGTGCGGTCAGCAGCGGGCCCAATGCGCATGCCAATCTCGATCCGGTGAAAACCGGCGTCTTTACTGTTCTGCTGCTGCTGAGCAGCGGCACTATCTGGCTCGCAGGCCGCAGTATGCGGAGAAACGAAAATCGAAGTTTTTATGTCTGGCTTGGAGCCACGATTCTTCTCGGGTTAGCCTTTCTCAGCGGCCAGGGTCTTGAATATTCCCACCTGCTGAAGGACCACATCACCATTAGCCGTAATCTGTTTGGAACCACGTTTTTTACGGTGACCGGAATGCACGCGCTGCATGTGACAATTGGCCTGGTTCTGTTAAGCATTACTTTCCTGCTCACGCTTTCCGGACAGCGCGGGGAACGGCATCAGGAAAATGTTGAAAGCGTTTCTCTGTACTGGCATTTTGTCGATGCGGTCTGGATCGTGGTGTTTAGCGTCATCTACTTATGGAGTGCCTCTTGAACATCTGGACAGATTGGTGGAGTTCGATTGCCAGCTCCTATCCCTTCAGTTTTCACATGGCGGTGCATATTCTGCTTTCGCAAGTGGCTGCTCCGATCTTTCTGTTCTCTCTCCCACGACGGTGGGTTCAGGATTTCATCGGTTTGCCTGGCGGCACGGTTCTAATGAGGGCGCTCCGCTGGTGGCCACTGACCTGGTTTGCGGGCCTGGGAGGAATGTGGATCTGGCATCTTCCGGCATTGCATCACGCAGCCGGCATAAGCCCCGTTCTCCAGGTATTTCAATTAGCCTGCTTCTTCTGCACTGGCCTGGTTTTCTGGTGGCCGATCTACACTCCGGTGGTTCGTGAGCGCATGCAGCCGGTTCCGCAGGGGGTGTTCTATCTTGCCGCGGGTTGCTTAGGCTGCACCGTGCTGGGCATTTTGGTCGCCTTCGCACCACCCTCCTTCTTTATGGCCGGCGGAATGCATATGCATGCTGCCAAAGCCTCCCGGTCTGCCTCCGATCAGACACTCGGAGGCTTATTGATGTGGGTTCCCGGCTGTCTCATCTATCTCACAGCCATCATGCTCATGTTCGCCCGATGGTACGGCGAGCCGGAAGAATCATCCAGGCAAGGCGGCACTCGCCTTGTCTCGCACAGATGAGGTTGTCTGTATGTCAGAAAACGACAGGCCGTTAAATAAATTCTTTCTCGCCGCCTACAGCGCAGCGATGTTTTTCGTGTATGCTCTTGCGGGCAAACGGGCGCTGTATGGGGAACCCTCTTCGTCCACTTCCGGCGGCCGCAGTTCCCGGTTTAAGGCTGCCTTGGACAGGGCAGTTGCTGCTGAGAGGCCGCCGGACCAGACGCCTGAATCTTCCAGAGAAGAGTCAGCTGCCGATGGAGTTTCCAGAGAGAGGCAACAGCTGGATACCAGCGATGGGAAACATGCCGGCACCGATTCGAGCAAACACATGACCGTTCCCGCCGGATTAGGGCTTCAGCCTGGAGAACCGCGGCAGCAACGGCTGGCGGAAGGCTGGCATACTCCCAAGCCCGAGAGACTCCCGAAACCTACTTACTGGCCGGCCGCGCTGGCGTTCGGAGTAACGCTCTTAGCTTGGGGGCCGGTGACTTCCTGGATTGTGGCTACGGTTGGCTTCATTGTCTGCGTGATTTCGCTGGCGGGCTGGATTGGAGATTTACGTTATGAGCGATAAGAGCGATAAGAAAGACGGCGCGCAGGAGCAAAGCCGGCGCAAAATGCTGAGCCTGGTATGCATTGGTCTAGGCGGCGTCGCGGCGCTAGTAGCGAGTATCCCAGTGGTCGGGTTTGTTCTCTCCCCGTATTTGCGTGGTGGTTCTCGTAAGTGGCGGCCTGTCGGTTCAGTCTCTGAGTTCCCCACCGGACACACCATAGAAGTCTCGTTTAAGAACGCCAACACTTTACCCTGGGATGGGCCAGCCGCCATCTCTGGCGCCTGGTTGCGGCACAACCAGAAGGGAGAGTTTGTTGCTTTCTCAGTGAACTGCGCTCATCTGGGTTGTCCGGTGCGATGGCGGTCTGAAGCTGACCTCTTTATGTGTCCCTGTCACGGAGGTGTTTACTACAGTGACGGATCGGTCGCGGCCGGCCCACCTCCGCGGGGACTCACCAGATATCCCGTACGCATCAATGCCGGCCAAGTCGAAATCCTGACTTCGCCCGTGCCAATCACCGGATAGTTGTCTAAAGAAACACGCATGAAACTCATCAAGGCAGCCTGGGCTTGGTTCGATGACCGAAGCGGTCTATCTAAAACGATAGGCCCCATTCTCCGCCATCCGGTTCCGCCAAATACCGGCTGGAAATACGTCTTTGGCAGTGCTGCTCTTTTCTGTTTTCTGCTGCAGGTGGTTACTGGTATAGCGCTGGCTACGCTGTACGTTCCTTCTACTGAGAGCGCATATCAGAGCCTTGAATATATCAGCCACTCCGCCACTCTAGGATGGTGGCTGCGAGGGCTGCATTACTTCGGCGCTTCCGGCATGTTCCTCTTCGTGGGCATCCACATGATCAGAGTCTTCCTGACTGGATCTTTCAAATTCCCGCGAGAACTGAACTGGTTAAGCGGTTTGGCGCTTTTGGGCTGTGTAGTCTTCATGGGCTTCACGGGCCAGTTGCTTCGTTGGGATCAAAATGGAATCTGGTCCACTGCCATTGCTGCGGAGCAGGCTGGCCGGGTACCCTTTATCGGCAAGGCGCTCGGACATCTCATCATTGGGGGTGAAACAGTAGGCGCCGCCACCTTAAGCCGGTTCTTCACGCTGCATGTATTTGTAGTCCCGGGTTTGATCTTTGCGGTGGTAGGTTTCCACCTTTACCTTGTCATCCGGAACGGAATCTCCGAACCGGCCCGCAGCGGTCATCCCGTTGACCCGAACACTTACCGCGCCTGGTACCAGGAGTTGCTACGCCGCAGTGGAGAGCCATTTTTCCCCGATGCTGCCTGGCGTGATGTTGTGTTTGGCGTCTGCGTCATTCTGGGCATCGTCATTCTCGCTGCAGTATTTCAGGCCCCTGAACTGGCAGCCCGTCCCGACGCCGCCATCATTCAAGCTGAGCCGCGACCCGACTGGTATCTGCTCTGGTATTACGCTGTGCTGGCTTTGAGTCCGCACTATATGGAGAGCTATCTGATGGTGCTGCTGCCGTTGTTCGGCATCATGGCTCTGGTTCTGGTTCCGTTTGTCGCGAATAGCGGCGAACGAAGCGCCTCGCGCAGGCCGTTCTCGGTTGCCATTGTGGTGGTCTCGGTCCTCTCGGTTGTAATGCTCTGGATTGAAGGCAAGCGGGCTCCGTGGTCGCCGGACTTCAAAGCAGAGCCGCTGGAAGCGAGTACCATCGGCGCAGTGAGACCCGCAGCCTTGCATGGGGCGCAGTTGTTTCACGATCGCGGCTGTGAAGCCTGCCACATGGTTGGCTCGCAAGGCGGCCACCGCGGCCCCAACCTTACCTTTGTTGCCGATCGCCTGACGGTTCCTCAGATGACCATCCGGATTGTAAATGGCGGGAACAACATGCCCGCGTTTGGTGGCATTCTCCCGGCGCAGGATCTGAAGTCTATCCTCGCTTTCCTCGAAACTCGTACCGTAAAGCGGTCTATAAAAGACGGCGAGCGGTCCGGTGCGTAGCCCGCTACCCGGCCTGCAGAATTCATGTCAGAAATCATAGCGGATTACGGACTACTCGCTGACAGCACCACGGGTGCGCTGGTCGGCAAAAGCGGATCGATCGATTGGCTTTGCCTGCCCCGCTTCGATTCTCCGGCGTGCTGCGCTGCCTTACTAGGAAACGATGCCAATGGCCGCTGGCTAGTCGCTCCCAGAGATCCGGTTGAAGCCGTGGAACGGCACTATCGCGGCAATAGCATGATCATCGATACAGAGTTCACGAACTCTTCGGGTAAGGTGGTCCTAACCGATGCGATGCATGGACGCATCGGAATTCGCGATGTCCTGCGACTAGTCAGAGGCCAACAGGGCCGCGTCGACATGCACATGGAGCTTTGCCTGCGCTGCGACTACGGCCAGATTGTTCCTGAATTCGTTCAGAGCTCCGATACTTGCATAAGCGCGAGCGTTGGACCGGACTGTTTCCTGCTGGCAGCTTCTGTGCCGATGAAGATTGAGGAAGACAGCACGGTAATCGCTGACTTCTGCGTAGACAGTTCCCAAGAAGTCTCTTTCTCGATAAGCTGGTCACATTCGGCCTCTGAAATACCCAGCCCACCTGACGTGAGTGAGGCCCTACAAGAGGTTGCCATCCGCTGGCATAAATGGGCCAGTAAATACAAAGGCGATGGGCCATGGTCTGCCGCTGTGCTGCGATCCCTGCTGGTTTTGCGAGCGCTGTCTGACCACGCCACCGGTGCCCTGGTAGCCGCTCCCACGACCTCTCTTCCAGAAGAGCCAGGCGGGAAAAAGAATTGGGATTACCGTTATTGCTGGCTTCGAGACGGCGCATTTGCGGTTAGCGCACTCATCGAGTCCGGCTTTGCTGAGGAAGCAAAGGGCTGGCATGCCTGGCTGCTGCGGGCTGTCGGCCGCACCCCCGAAAAGCTCCAGATTATGTATGGCCTGGCGGGAGAGCGCCGCCTTCCAGAGGCTTCGATTGAATGGCTGAGCGGATATGAAAACTCTAGGCCGGTCCAGGTTGGGAACGCGGCTTCCGAACAGTTCCAACTCGACGTCTACGGTGAAGTTCTCAGTCTGATGTACCTCGCGCGCCATCACGGAATCTATTCGGATCAGAGGAGCTGGAATCTCGTGAAGGGGCTGGTCGATCAGGTCTTGAGGGATTGGCATAAGCCGGGCTCAGGCCTTTGGGAATCCCGCTCGCATAAGCAGCAGTACACAGAATCGAAGGCAATGGCCTGGGTGGCGTTGGATCGCGCCATTCGATCTGCGGAGGAGTTTGGTCTCGACGGACCACTGGAACAGTGGCGCAAAAGCCGCTCCGAGATTCACGAGCAGGTCTGCTGGGCCGGATTCAATCCCGTTCTTAACTCTTTCGTGCAGTACTACGGAGCCGACACGCTCGACGCAAGCCTGCTCCTTCTCCCGTTGGTGGGATTTCTACCTGCCGAAGATCCGCGCATCGTTGGCACCGTGGCGGCCATCGAGAAACATCTTCTCCGTGACGGACTGGTATTGCGTTATCTCAGCGACGGGGAGGGAAACACCGATGCGCCGCGTGAAGGCGTCTTTCTCGCCTGCAGTTTCTGGCTTGTCGAGAACTATGTTCTGCAGAACCGGCTTAGCGATGCGGAAGCTCTGTTTCTGCGGCTCTTAGAACTCCGTAATGATCTGGGACTGCTCTCTGAGGAATACGATTGCGATCGCAAACGCCTTATCGGTAATTTCCCTCAAGCGCTCTCGCATATTGCATTGATTAACGCGGCTCAACGGCTTACTCGCGCCAAACTAAAGTCTTAGCTTTATCTCTGGACTCTGAGGTAACCCCAAGTGTTTCCGTTCGATTGGAACTACTATCCGGTGGAGATCCGATAACAAGAGATTGAAGCGAATGGGCATCGCTAAACACTGGCCGTATTTCAAGATCTTTCGGAGTGACAGGAATTTGAAAGTAGCCTCAACCCCAAGAAACATCAAGCCTGGGAAGTGCATCGGGGCTTGTCAGGATGTAATTATGCCAGTCAAGCTTTGCGCCATCGAGGCACCGCGTCGCTGCTTGACGGACGATGCCAATTTTCTGGAATCCTAGTTTCTCCACGATGCGACGGCTGGCGTCGTTGCCGTCGAAGTACCCAATGCTTATTGCCTTTGCGCCAAGGTGGTCGAACGCATAACGAATCGCAGCGTTGGCTGCCTCCGTCGCCATTCCCTGTCCGGTATATTTCCGCGCCGCCGAATAGCCGGTCTCATAAACGTCCGCCTCATCCGTGAGATCCAATGCGGTTCGGACAACGAACTCCCCGTTGATCCTATGGAATCCGGCCAATGCGATGCCTGCCTGACTCTGGAAATTTATCGTCCGGCGAATGGAGTGTTCCAGCGCCTGCCGCGGTCGTTGGTTGTCGAACGCCCAAGCCATCCAGAGCTGCAGATCGCCCCACGCATCTTCCTTGGCGGCTTGGATAGCATCCAAATCGCTAAGAGTAGGCGGACGCAAGATTAGACGTGGCGTCACGATGGGCATCAAATGGCGCATGGTGAAGGAAAACGTCAATGGTAGCTGTTCGTTGCCGTCACAGAAGATCTATCCGCGCCGAGGCTCACATTTACGGTTTGCGCGTTTATACGTCCGAATGGCGATCAGCGGTCGGAACGGGACTTCAGAGTGTAATCCATGCTCCTGTCCAAAGAAGTGTAATCGACTCGTGTGCTGGTACCCTCGTTCGAGATGAATCTGCCAGGAGCTGAGCGGGCAGTTGTCGACGTCAAGAAGCTCTGCGATTAATGCCTCAATCCGGTGCATCCTCGCGGCCAACATAAGGCACGCGTATTCGCGTCGGTACTGGAACTCTTCCACGAAGATGCTGAGTGGCTCAGATCGCAGCTGCTAAATGCAGCTTTGACGGGCGACGCTAAGAAAGCTGAAGAAGACGAGTTCGGAAAGCGGTATGTCCTCGATTTTGAATGCAGCAGAAAGGGCAGGAGCGTCATCGTCCGGAGCGCCTGGATCGTCCGGCGAGGCGAGGACTTCCCTCGGCTGACCTCCTGTTATGTACTATCGGAATGAGGTGCGCAATGGATGAACTCGAGATGTTGTCCGTAGTGGCTCTGATGCAGGACCTACCCGCCAAGGGGTTGAAACGTGGACAGGTCGGCACCATCGTTGAGAACCTAGCTCCCGGAGTATACGAAGTCGAATTTAGTGACGATCGGGGGCACACATACGCGTCCCCCGCGCTAGGTACGGAGCAGTTGATGCGCCTCTATCACGAGCCGACTGAGCATGCAGCTAGTCAATCCTTCTCGCCAAGTTTAAAAGTTGGCCACTCAGTGAGAGAACGGGACTTGTAAGGACTCCTGAGATCACGAGAGTAGGAAGGTGTGCCTCGGCATGAGCAGGTCCTTGCAGTCTGTTCGTCTATCCGAACCTGAAGCGAAGCTCTGAAGGTTGCATCTGATCTCCCTGGAAGTGGTCCCCAGTTTTGAGACAACTGATTAAGACTCAAAATCCCTTAAACGAAGAATTGAGTCATGGGGTTGTTACGCAGGCTGTTCACGAAGGAATTTAAACTGGCCGGTGTCCGGCGGCTGGAACAAGGGGTATCGATTGCCGAGTTGGCGCGGGGATTGGAAGTCAACCGGAACGTGCTGCACCGTTGGCGCCGGAAGATGCGCGAAGGTTCAGGCAATGTCTTTCCTGGCCACGGGAAACAACGATGGCCGGATGGCCGGGTAGCGGAACTGGAATGGAAGATAGGCCAGCAAGCCCTGGAGATCGATTTTTTGAAAGGGTGCTTGCAGCGCATCGAGGAACAGCGAATGCTGCAGGTACTGGCCGGGAATCCGCCATCTTCCGGAAGGTCAAGGAAGAAGTGAAGGCCGGTAGCGAACTGACGGTCAAACGATTGGTGAAGCCGGCACAGGTGAGCGATTAGCGCCCGACGGGGTTCAGCACTAAAGTCATTTTTGGAGTTGTCAAGCAAGCTTCTGCAAATTGCGGCCTTGCGAACGTTGCGCCACACTAACTTCGTCGCACATGCGCACGCTTACGTCATAAAGCTGGGGGAGAACTCGAACAGATTCGGTTCTTGCTCGGGCACATCAGCGTCCAGGCGACCGAACGGTATCCCGGCTGCAAACATCGATTGAGGAATGCCGTGAATGACAACACCGGCCTTGAGCCTCCAAGACTAGACAGCTAGACTACTGATGCAAGCGGACCTCTCGGGGCTCAAAACTGCTGAATTCCGGGAACTAATTCGTGAACGGCTGCTTTCGCTTAAGAGATCACGCTCTCTTCAGACGCTCAGCGACTTCAGGTAAGGCACGCTCGGCGGCATCAGCGCCGGATCCTCTTCAAGCTCGACGAAGTAGTTCTTCACGCCGCCTGTTTTTGCGGCTGTGAAGACGGCCTTCCAATCCACCACCCCCTTGCCCAACGCAACCTGGCGGAAGCCAGACTTGGTGGAGGGGTCCTTCACCCAGTCCTGGCAATGCATGGAGAGGAAGCGGCCCGAGTACTTCTGGAAGTAGATCACTGGGTCGTAGCCCTGCTGCAAGGTAGAGACCTGAAACTGCAGCTTGGTGGTGGCAGGATTGAGCTCGGCGATCATCATGTCGTAGACCGGCTTACCGTCGATGTATTCGGAGACGAAGCCTTCATTGTGCAGCAATGCGACGATGCCTGCGGCGTGGGCCTTTTCGGCAAAGGCGTTGAAGGGCTCGACATAACGTTTCACGTCGTCGACTGTCTGGGCGCTCTTCGGGCGGAACGGTCCCAGCGCGGCAATTGCCATCTGCGTCATGCCGAACTCCTTCGCATAGGTGATGCTCTCGTCTGGCTTTTGAAAGAGCTCGGCCTGTGCCCAGTGCGCGGAGATGCAGCCCAGTCCCCAGTCGCTCAGCATGCGCCGCAACTTCTGCGGCCTGTATTGCTGGAGGCTAGAGAAGTCGGCGTAGCCGTATGGCGAGCACAGCTCAATCTGAGTGAATCCTGCTGCCCGCAATCCCTTCATCGTTCCGGCGAAGTCCGTACTGATCGACTTGCGCACTGGATAGGTCTGGCAGCCGATCGGCAGACCAAGCGGATCGGCAGATAGATATCGCGTGCCGGTGAGGAGAGCCGAAGCAGCAGCCCCTCCCGTAAGAAACATTCTCCGATTCATCGTGTACATGATCCCTTGTTAAGCGATGCAGAATACTATAGCACCTTCAGAAGATTGCCTGCGGCCCCAGAATTGCTGTAGCTTCGGCGCAGGTCGTAAGCAACTTCATCATGGGCGATCGGCACCGAGAGGCGGACTTCCCCTGACCATCTGCCTTACTCGAAACGCCTGAGTTAAAGCAGCAGAATGGCAGGAATAGCCCAATCGCAGAGGGTGGCAGAAGTCTAAATATGGCTGGAGACAAACGAGAAGCTTAATGAATCGCCTCTTACTGCCGGACCGGAAACTCTCGAAGAAATTCGTCTAACTGCGATGCTAAAACCCGCTCGCCGACGAAAAACGAACCGAAGAGCGCATAGACCGCACTCACTTCATCGAAGCGCATTTCGTAAATCAACTTCTTAAACACCAGAGGATCTTCGGCAAACAGGTCGACACCCCACTCCCAATCGTCGAAGCCGATTGAGCCGGTGATGATCTGGCGCACCGTATCGGCATACCTTCGCCCGATCATGCCGTGCTCGTGCATCATGCGCTGCCGCTCAGGCATCGGGACCTGATACCAGTTCTTGCCCTCGCCTCGCTTCCGGTCCATCGGGTAAAAGCAGAGATACTTGGCGGGAGGGATGGCAGGAAACAATCGCGGCGTCATGGCCGCTGACTGGCGCGCCATTACCTCGGCAATGGCGGCGTTCCACTCAGGAGTGTGCGGTTCCAATCCATGCTCCTGCAGCTGATGGTAAGTCTTCGCCGAAGACTCGTAGAGCCCAAGCTCCACTACTGAAAAGTACGAATGCACCTGGTCCAGGAAGGCAAACAGGGGCAGGGAAGCCAACTGCCGCTCCGCCCGGTGAAGGTCGGCCGGTGAATCGCGAAAATGGACCAACAGTAGATCGCCTTTGTGGCCCAGCATGGAAAATACGGCTGACTGGTTCGGATGTCCATCCGGCTTCGGTTCTTCCCATTGCTGGAACAGCGCGGCGAGTTCGTCCAGATGCGCGCGCTGGTCAGTTTCTGAAACCGTCCGCCATTCCTGCTTCCACCGGAACATCTGGTGCAAGGCCCACGAGCCCTCTAGCGTAAGCGGAACCTGAGGGGTTTCAGCCATTCGCAGTCAGCTCCCATTCCGCTGCCGGCAGTTGCGGCATCTCATGCACGAACCGCCCATGGAAAATGTCTTCAAACAGCCGCAGCGTTTCGTCGTGAATCAAGCCGTTATCCGCCAGCAGGTGCGGTCCATTAACGTCCAGTTTTTCGCCGCGCATGCCGGAGACCTTGCCGCCCGCTTCTTCCACCAGCAGTGTTCCGGCCGCCATGTCCCAGGGGTTCAATCCAAACTCCCAAAAACCTTCCAGCCGCCCGCAGGCCGTGTAGGCAAGATCAATAGCGGCTGATCCCCCGCGCCTGACACCGTGCGTAGTCATGGCCAGCTGATAGTAAAAATGAATATTAACGTTCTGGCTGCGCTTACGGCTGGGAAAACCGGTTGAAAGCAGCGCATCGTTTAGCGTGGGAGCCTTGCTGACATGAATGGGCGCGCCGTTCAGCCGTGCGCCGGCTCCGCGTTCCGCCGCAAACAATTCCTGGTTTAAAGGGTCGTAGACCACGCCTGTAATCACTTCCCCCGCGCGAGCCAGGGCCAGCGTCACATTCCACATTGGATAGCCATGCGCGAAGTTGGTTGTGCCGTCCAGCGGGTCGACATACCAGCGCAGGTCAGCATCCATCTCGGCCCGTCCTCCTTCCTCGGCGACGATGCCGTGCTTGGGGAAACGTTCCCGCAGCCGCTTCACTACCAATTGCTCACTGGCCTTATCCGCCGCCGTTACCAGGTCGAAATCGCCTTTCAGCTCGAAGCCCACTCCCCGGTGCGCCAGCAGAATCTGTCCGGCTTCTTGGGCAATCTCGATCGCCGCATCCAGAAAACTCTCCATACGATCCACTTCACCACACGGCGTCTTAGCCGGATACCGTCATGGCTCGTAGTATCCGCTGCGGGCAGCTACATGCAGATCGGCGGGGCGCGCGCGAACTTTCACGGAATGGAAGCTGCGCGGCTGCTGCATGACATTTTGCGGATAGAAACCGAGCAGATACTGCGTCCGCAATTCCTGGACAATTTCAATGAACACCCGGTCGAGTTCCGCCGCGCCCTGCGGACTGAAAGCGCGGCCGCCAGTGGAAGCAGCCAGCGTCGAGAGCGCATGTTCGCCGCCCAAATTCCGCCCCGCGTCGCCGCTTACCGGCACCACCACAATGGGGTAAACCACTGCGTCTACCTGCTGCGCCGCGGCCAATGCATCGTGGTACTTTTTATAGCTGGTGGTGTCGCCCCCGTCGGTGACGATAATCATGACATGGCGGCCTTCGCGGTCTGCCAGCGTATCGCTGGCGAGAAACAGGGCGTCATATAACGATGTCCCGCCGTCCCCATGCAGCGACTTCAGCGCCACATCCCCCCGTTTCGCATTGCGCGTAAAGTCCACTTCCAGATTCGTCCGCCAGTTGAAGCTAAACAACTCGAAAGCGTCGCCCGTGTTTCCAGCGCCGATCAGCGTACCCAGGAAACGCCGGATCGACTGCCGCTCATATGGCAAACTGCTTTGTGTGCTGCCGCTGGTATCCACCAGAATCGCTATTGACAATGGTAGGGATGTGTTGCGCTCGAAGACGGCGATCTTCTGGTCCACGCCGCTGTCCTGAATACTGAAGTCAGTCTTGCTCAAATTGGCGACAATAGCGCCGCTGCTGTCGCGCACGGTAGTCAGAATGCGAACCAGGTTTACTTGTGCGGAAAACGTGGGAGCTTCGAGGTCCTTCGGGCGCGGCTTTCCTTCCTCCTGGGAAGCTGCAGGCTTGAATTGCGCTTGCGCCAGCAGGCAAGTAAAGAGTCCGATGATTGCGTATTTAACGGCCAGATAACGACGGGCTTCTCTAGCGGCCTTCATTCTCGAATGGGTGGGAGAGCAGCGCATCGTCCCACTCGCCTTCCACCCAGACCTCTCCATCGGCAAAGAATTCTTTCTTCCAGATTGGCACTTCGCGCTTCAAACGATCGATGGTCTCGAGGGCCGCTTCGAATGCGGGACGCCGATGCGGTGCGGCCGCCACAATCACGACGCTCGCCTCGCCAATCTCCAGCTTGCCTAACCTGTGAACCACTCCGATCCGGCTGACCTGGAATTTGCGGCTTACTTCCTCCGCAACCCGCTCCATACGGGCGAGCGCCATCGCTTCATACGACTCATATTCCAGATAAAGAGTGCCGCGGCCGCGCGTGTTGTCTCGCACTACTCCTTCGAAGATGACCACGGCTCCGTCATGATCTTCGCGAATGGCATCGGCTAGCTGCCTGGTGTTAATGACTTCGCGGGTAATGGCGATGGTAGGCGGTGCGGCTGTCAAGCTCGAACCGCCACTCACCGGAGGAAGAAAGGCCACTTCGTCCTGGTCGGAAAGGATGGTGTCTGGCGTGGCGAACTCCCGGTTCCTGGCAAACAAGATGGACGCGCGGCGGGTATCCAGCGTTGCGAAGCGATGCCGGTACGAATCGAACACATTCGCGATGGTGCTGCCGGCCGCCACCTCGATCGACTCTTCTGCACGTCCGGCAGCCTCTTTTAGAACGCCAAAGAAGAGGATCCGCACTTGCATGTCCAAATCCTAACAGGGCGGTGGCTATAGTCAAACGAAGAGGGAGAAACTTTGAACGAAGGGGAGAGCGCGGCCAAACACCGCACTCAGGTGCGGGTCCGCTATGCCGAGACCGATCAGATGGGTGTCGTGTATCACGCCAACTATCTTGTGTGGATGGAGATCGGCCGGGTCGAACTGGTCCGCTCGCGGGGCTTCAACTATAAAGACCTGGAACACGTCGAGGGGCTTGCTTTGGCGGTTATTGAGGCGCAGTGCCGCTATCTCTATCCGGCCCGTTACGACCAGGAAATCTTTGTTCAGACGGAAGTGACCGCCGCCACCACCCGCACGATCGAGTTCGGTTACGAAATGCGGCTCGCTTCCACCGGCGAGCGTCTTCTGGCTACCGGGCGTACGCGCCATATCTGGGTGAATCGGGACATGCGGCCTACCCGGCTGCCGGAAAAATATATCGCTGTTCTCCGGGTCGGTTCATAGAAACCAAGAGAGCTTATGATTCATGAAATCCTGCCAGTGGGCATGCTGCAGTGCAACTGCTCCATCTTTGGCGACGAGCAGAGCCGCGAAGCCATCGTGATCGATCCCGGAGACGAAATCGGCCGGATATGCGAGATCCTCGAGCGTCACGGTTTGAAGGTAAAAGCGATCGTTGTGACTCATGCTCACATCGACCATGTCGCCGGGGCGGCGAAACTGCGCCGGCAAACTGGCGCTCCGGTTTACATGAATCAGGCCGACCAGGACTTGCTGGCCGCGCTCGACGTCCAGGCGAAGTGGCTGGGCATGGCCGCCGCTACCGAGCGGACCGAAGTGGACAGCGCCGCGGCAGATGGGACTCGCCTGCAGTTGGGAAGCGCGGATTCCGCTGCCGACTTCCACGTGATGCACACGCCCGGCCATACCCAGGGCAGCCTCTGCATTCTGATTCCGCAGGAGCAAAAGTTGATAGCCGGCGACACGCTCTTTCGCGGCTCGGTGGGCAGAACAAATCTTCCGGGAGGTGACAGCAGGCAGTTGCTTGGTTCGATAAAAACGAAGCTGCTCGATTTGCCGGACGAAACGATTGTCGTTCCCGGCCACGGCGCAAATACTACCATCGGTGCTGAACGCGAGAGCAACCCGTATCTGCAGGGATTGTGAGGAAATTGCTTGCTGCCCCGCGCGGCCCAGTCGGCGCTGTCAAGTCTCTATTCGATAGCATGGCAGCTGTATGAAATTTCTTCTCGCAGCGTTGCTCAGTCTTGCTTCTGTGTCCGCCGCCGATACGCTATCGGTCTTTGGGCGAAATTGGACGGTGCCCGTAAAAGCGGATTGGGAAATCAAGAACGAGAGCGGCGGGGAAGTGTTGCACATGGCTCAATCCCGGGGCCCTCTCCCTGGACCGCGCCGTCCCATTCAGTTTGCGTTGCTCGATATGCCTCCGGCGCGCGACGTTACGGTCGAGCTGGATATCCGTCCCCTTCAGAAGTCGTGCATCATCGTATTCGCCTATCAGGACCCGGATCATTTCGACTACGCGCATCTATCCATCGATACCGCGGCGAAACAGCCCCGGCATAATGGCGTCTTTCATGTCTACCAGGGTGAGCGCGTTCGCATCAGCTCTCCTGAAGGCCCGGCCGCGTTTCCAGAGACCGGTCATTGGTATCACGTCGTGCTGAAGTTTTCAGGCGAAAGCGGCGAAGTGAAAGTGTCCGTAGAGGGCAAGGAAATTCCAGCTCTGCACGCGTTCGATACCAGCCTCAACCAGGGCCGCATCGGGCTTGGATCCTTTGACGAAACTGGCGACTTCAGGAATGTGAGGGTCACGGCCTCCGGATCCTGAAGCGGGTCGGCCACAGCTTACTTCTTCGCGGCTTTCAGCTCTTCGAGAACACTGCCAATCAGCTCTTTCGCGTCGGTCAGGCTCTTGGTAATCAGCTGGATGTCCATGGCGGGCTTCCCCGCCTGGCGAGCGCTCTGGCAGTAGACGCCGTGCTGGCCAACTAGTATCAGAGCGTCGGTAATGCAGTCGAGCGTGACGGCAAGCCGTCCGCGCTCGAGTCCCATCATAAACTCATACCGCTCCAGGTCTTCCTTGCGCTCATCATAGACGTTCATCTGGCCTCACTGGTGGACCAGAACATCATCCGCAACAACACCGCCGCTTGTCTTGTCTTACGCTCTCTAGCTTCGCAATGACTAACCACCCCTTCAGTATCGATCACCTGCAAATGCTGCGGCTTACAAGCTTAGAGACTTTCCAAGCTTCATTTGTTTAGCCGGCATGCAATCGGCTGTCAAGAAGCTTGCTCTAGGCTGCGCCGGTTTGGCGCGAGTAATGCGGGTCGGTTCGCGGCCTCACCTTCTTTCAGGATTGCCGCATCATGATGCAGATTGAGAGCACCTGGTTTGCCTCGTCTGACCTAAATCCACAGACTATTATCGACAGCATCTTCGGTGCGCGCCTTATTGGACTTTCAGAAAGCAACGCACGAAGTATCCCGCTCTCCACGCGCGGCTGCCGACGTCGCATCCCCGCTGGCACAGCAGCCTGACTTGATCGACGAAATCACTCTAATTGTCGCGCGTGGGCTGACATCAGATTCCTGCCCGTCGGGCGATAGAGATTTTCACTTTCTGAGAGGGAGACACGGCAGTTCTTGAGCTCGCTGGGCCGGAAGACAGGGAAAAATGGCTAGGGCGCTTTGAACGACCTAGCCTTGTTTTTGACGCCGATTCTCTAGTAGCGGTAATGCTCGGACTTGTAGGGACCCTCCACAGCTACCCCTAAATACTCGGCTTGCTGAGGGCTCAGCGTGGTGAGCTTCACGCCGATTTTTTCGAGATGCAGACGGGCTACTTCTTCGTCCAGCTTCTTGGGGAGAGTGTAGACGCCGACTTTGTAGGTGTCTTTGTTCTTCCAGAGATCGATTTGCGCCAGGGTCTGGTTAGCGAAGCTGTTGCTCATCACAAAGCTCGGATGACCGGTTGCGCAACCCAAGTTGACTAACCGCCCTTCGGCCAGCATGAAGATGTTGTGGCCGTCCGGGAAGGTGTACATGTCCACCTGAGGCTTGATGTTGGTCCGTTTGACGTCCTTCTGCTCGTTGAGCCGGTCGACTTGAATCTCGTTGTCGAAGTGGCCGATGTTGCAGACAATGGCCTGGTCCTTCATGTACTGCATGTGCTCGAGCGTGAGGATGTCGAGATTTCCCGTGCAGGTGACGTAGATATCGCCCCGTCCCAAAGTATCTTCGATGGTGGTGACTTCGAAGCCTTCCATGGCGGCCTGCAGCGCATTAATGGGGTCAATCTCGGTGACGACTACCCGTGCCCCCATGCCGCGAAGCGAATGCGCCGAACCCTTGCCCACATCTCCGTAACCGCAGATTACAGCCACTTTTCCGGCAACCATCACGTCAGTGGCGCGCTTGATTCCGTCGGCCAGCGACTCGCGGCAGCCGTAAAGATTGTCGAACTTGGACTTGGTAACGGAATCGTTCACGTTGATGGCGGGAACCAGCAGTTGGCCCAGCCCCTGCATCTTATAAAGGCGGTGAACGCCGGTGGTTGTCTCTTCAGAGACTCCCCGCCAGTCTGCTGCCAGCTTGTGCCAGCGCTGCGGGTCTTCCGCATGGACCTTCTTAAGCAGGTTTTTAATAACTTTTTCTTCCAGGCTGCCTGAGGGAGTGTTGACCCAATCGCTGCCATCTTCGAGCTGGCATCCCTTATGAAGCAGCAAAGTAACGTCGCCGCCGTCGTCTACGACGAGCTCGGGCCCTTTACCATCGGGATGGCTTAAAGCCTGATAGGTGCAATCCCAGTACTCTTCCAGCGTTTCGCCCTTCCAGGCAAACACTGGGACTCCAGCAGCGGCGATGGCGGCGGCAGCGTGGTCCTGCGTGGAGAAGATGTTGCAGCTGGCCCAGCGAACGTCCGCTCCTAAATCGACGAGCGTCTCGATCAGCACGGCCGTTTGAATGGTCATGTGCAGCGAACCGGTGACGCGAACGCCCTCCAAAGGCTTCTCGGCCGCGTACTTACCGCGAATGGACATCAAACCGGGCATTTCATGCTCGGCGATGGAAATTTCCTTGCGGCCCCAGTCGGCCAATGACATATCGGCGACCTTGGATTCGGTAGCCGTTCGAGTGAGTGTTGTTGTGCCCATAATGAACTTAACCAGTATATCTAATCATCTTGATATGTTGATAGATAGATGCCGCTGTTGCTTCAATCCTTACGTTTGCTGGGAGACTCCACGAGAGTACGCCTATTGCTGCTGCTCGCGCAAGAGGAGCTTTCCGTGGCGGAACTGCAGCAAATTTTGGGCAAAGGCCAAAGCCACATCTCTACGCATTTATCGGTGCTGAAGCGCGCCGGACTGGTGGAGGACCGCAGAAACGGGAAAAACATTCTTTATAAGCTGCCGGAAGGGGAACTTTATCAGCAGCTGCTCAGCCTTTTGCGGACAGCGGAATCGGATCTGCCCGAATCTAAGGATGACCGGGAAGCGCTTCGCCTGGTTCTGGAAAAGCGGCGCGATAGCATGCGCAGCTACTTCGATAGCCTGGCCGGGCGATTCGGTCGTGAATACCTGCCGGGCCGATCTTGGCAGGGGCTGGCGGAAGCCCTGCTGAGTTTGCTGCCGCCTCTAACCATTGCCGACCTAGGCGCGGGCGAAGGCACATTTTCTCAATTGCTCGCCCGGCGCGCCGGCCGTGTGATTGCCGTGGACAGTTCGGAGCGGATGGTGGAATTTGGCTCCAAACTCGCGCAACGACACGATGTGCCGAATTTGGAGTACCGGCTGGGCGACATGGAGGACGTCCCCTTAGCAGATGCGGAAGTGGATCTCGCATTCTTCAGCCAATCGCTGCACCATGCGATGCGCCCTCCGAAAGCCATCGAAGAGGCCTGGAGGATTCTCAAACCGGGCGGCAAGATCGTGATCCTAGACTTGAAGCGGCATAATTTCGAAGAAGCTCGGGAACTATACGCCGATGTCTGGCTGGGATTCAGTGAACTCGAGCTGCGAAGATTTCTGAAGGACGCCGGGTTTATGAACGTGACGACGGCTGGGGTACATAGAGAGCCGGATTCGCCGCACTTTGAAACTCTGCTGGCGCGCGGGGATAAGCCCCTGTATCACTTGAATTGACACGGTAGGCCGCCGCATAGCCGAGCGCCACTACAGAGGCGAACATCATCAGAACTTCGCTGTCTCCCAGGTTATATTCGAACATTCCGCCCACAAGGATACCGAGAATGACCGCGACGACGCCATGCAGAACGAAGAGTTCCTGACAGGGGCGGCGATCCAGTTTGCGAATGGCCCGGAGGCAATCGGTAAGCGTGAGTGCAATCAGGCCCATGATCGCGGCCAAGCCTGGCAAGCCGCGCTCGGCTGCATACTGCACGTAAATGTTGTGAAGGTGGCCATAATAGCCAACCGGCAGCGGCCGCTGGACATAGGGGGGAACATAGCTCTCGAATTGGCGGCGGATCTGCTCCGGTCCGATGCCGAACCAGGGGTGCGCCTTCACCATTTGTACGCCCGTGACGAAAGTGACAAAACGGTGCCGGTTGGAATCCGTTTCTCCGTGCGGCGACCAGATTGAGTCGAAACGCTGCCGGGTAGCATTGGGTGCTGCCAGGAAAGCGGCAGCGATGATCACCGGAACGGCAAACACCATCTTGGGCCGCCAGAACCAGAGCAGGTAGATCAGCGCGGGAAGAGTCGCCAGCCAGATGCTGCGCGTCTCGCCTAGCAAGATCGCGGCAAACAAGATCGGAATGCCAATATAGGCCCAGGCGGGCAGCTTGCGTTTGGAAAACAGCAGTTGAGCGAGCAGCAAGGAAAACACGCTGAGCTGCAGAGCGCCGAAGGTCATCCAGTGGCTTTCAAACCCGGTAATCCGGTGCCCGACGTAAGTGATGTAGAAATTCTCGCCGGTGCGGTGGGCGTGCCGGTATTTCGAGGCAAACTGAAAGATTCCGTATGCGCCAGAGGCGGTGGCTGCCGCTGCCCAAGTTGCCAATAGCCAGAAAACCTGCCGGAATTGTTCGCGAAAGACTCCATATATCAGCGGAATAAAGAAGAAAACAAAGAATTTGCGGATCTGTGCGCGCCCGCCCCAAGGGTCTGGGGAAAGCACGTCGGCCAAGGCAGTCCAGAAGAAGAACAAGGCAAGCGGGATCCAGATGCGCGGGAAGTAGAGCTTCTGGCGGAACAGGAGAAACAGCAGGATACCGGCTCCAAGCAAGATTTGGCTGAGCGCAATTGAGAGATGGATGGAGCAGGCTGCAGCGATGGCAACAATCAACAGAATTCGATCCTGAGTAGTCCGGTCCACCGGCATATGCAAAGCCAGTATGACAGGATGAACGTAGCTGCAATCGGCAGCCCAAGATGGACGTTTTTTTACTACGCCATGGCATTGCGGAAGACGCCAAGCCGGGCATGGACGACGCTAGCCGTGCGCTTACTCCGGAGGGACGAACAAAGCTGCGAGCGTTGTTGGCGCACGTGGCGAAAGCAAAAGTCACTCCCTCGCTGATCCTATCGAGCCCGTTTAAGCGGGCCATCCAGACTGCCGAAATTGCGGCAAAGACGCTTGGCTATAAGGAAGACATGGTCTTAACGGAGGTGCTGGAGCCATCCGGTTCACCGCATACGGTCTGGGATGAAATCCGCTCCCACCGCAGTTATCAATCGCTGCTGCTGGTGGGGCACAATCCGCTGTTCAGCGAGCTGAGCTCCTTTCTGCTGAATGCTCCGGGCTTGCAGATCGATTTCAAGAAGGGGGCAGTGCTGCGGGTGGGAATCGAGGGATTTTCGGCGCGCCCGAGGGGTATCCTGCGCTGGTATCTGACACCCCGATTGCTCGGGTTGAATCTACAAGGAACGAGAGATTAGATCGAAATTTCCGTCTATGATGTAGGTGGGTCCTCTGATGTCGTTATATTGCGTGCGCGAAAGTGGTGCGTTTGCGCTTAAACTGCTGTTCAACTGCTGTTGTTTTGCGCTGGTTGCCTGGTCCCAGACGAATATGTCGCCGACGGAATTCCAGTCGCACGGCCTCGATTATGAGGCGCTGACGCGGAACGGAATCACGGTTATGTTCGCGAACCTACCGCCGCACATCAAAGATTACAACGTAGTTCAGGTGACTGTTACGAACGGTTCACTGGTCTCGTGGACGGTCAAGCCGACTGATTTCGCATTTACGCGTTCCAACGGCGCAGCGCTGAATCCGGTAAGCGCTGATGAAGTAGTTGCCTCGCTGCTGGAAAAAGCCAGCTCCGGCGATGTGGTGAGCCTTCAGCGCATTTATGAAGACAGCATCTATAAGCTTACGAACTACCGCCCCACCAACGGCTATCAGCAGAGGAAAGAAGCCGGCTGGACACAGTTCACGAACAAGAACTTTAGAGCGGCTGCGGCAGCATCAGCCATTACGCTGGTGCCGGTGAAACTCAGGCCGGGCGAGAGCACCGATGGGGCTGTATTCTTCGAGAACCGGACCAAAGATCGATCGCTGGGACCGGGCAGCCTGATCGTGCGCTGCTGCGGCGAAGTTTTTAGCTTCCAGATCTTTCCGCAGATTAAGGTCCGTTAGTGTCCGGAAATAACAACGCCCCTCGCTACATAGACCTGCACTCCCATACCACCCGATCGGACGGGACGCTCTCGCCCGGTGAGCTGGTAACCCTGGCAGCCCAAAGCGGTTTGACGGCTCTCGGAATCACGGATCACGATACGTTCTCGGGATACGAAGCTGGTTTGTCGGTGGCGGAGGCCGAAGGCATCGAGCTGGTGCGCGGTATCGAGTTGAATTCCAGGCTTAACCTGCAAGGCAGCACGGGTCACCGGGCCGTTCATCTTCTGGCCTACTTTCCCGTCCGCGATCCCAAGCCGGCTTTCCTACAATGGCTGGAAGGCCAACGCGAAGAGCGCCGCGACCGGAATCGCCGACTGGCGAATGCTTTGCAGGCGCGCAACGTGGACGTAAGTCTGGAAGAAGTGGAAGCGCGCGGGCGAACGTTGGCTGGCCGAACCCATTTTGCACAGATTCTGATCGAAAAGGGTTACGCCAAGACCTTTGAAGAGGCTTTCGTCAAGTTCCTAGGCGAGAACGCGCCTACACATGTCGAGCGCCAGAGCCAAACCACCGAGCAGACCATCCAACGAATCCGCGATGGCGGCGGGATCCCTTCGCTGGCGCATCCTGTCCGCCTGTCACTGGCGCCGGAAATTGAGCGCGTGGAGTTGACGCGCTTAAAAGCCGCCGGATTGCTGGCGCTGGAGGTCTATCACTCTGACCATCCGCCCGAGTTGCAAGCCCACTATCACCGATTGGCGGAAGATCTGGATCTGCTTCCAACCGGCGGTTCGGATTTTCACGGATCGGTGAAGCGGAGCATCCAGCTGGGTACCGGCACGGACGGAAATGTCCGCGTCCCGTACAGCTTTCTGGAGGGTCTCCGGCAGTACGCGCCGGTACAATGAGGCGTGTCTGAAGCCCTGCCTCGGCTGCGTTACAATCTCGATTTTCTGCCTTCGACCGATCCGGAAAAACCTGGACTCTATGTACGCGACCCGTATCACTACTCCGACGCGACTTTACTGATTCCTCCTCCTCTGGTGGCTGCGCTCGAATGCTTCGACGGGCAGCAGACGACGCTCGACCTCCGATCGGAACTGGTGCGCGTGACGGGAGAGATTCAGGTTGGCGAACTCGAGCAGCACCTCTACGAGTCGCTGAATGAAGCGGGCTTTCTCGAAACCGACCGGTATCGGGAACTGAAATCGCAGCGCGAGGCCGAATTTGCCTTGGAGCCGGTGCGCGATGCCGTTTTCGCAGGCTCGGCTTATCCGGAAGACCGGCAGGAACTCTCGAAGCTGCTGCAAACCAGAGTGGACGGGGCATCCGGTAAATCCGAGACGATTGCAATCGCAGCTCCGCACGCCAGTCCGGACGGAGCGTGGGACACTTACTGCGCGGCGTTCAAGGCCATTCCGCCAGATGCGGCTATGGCCGACCGAACCTTTGTGGTGTTGGGTACTTCTCATTACGGTGCGCCAGACCGGTTCGGCTTAACCAGGAAGCAATTCATCACGCCCTTTGGCGCCGCAACGACGGATGGACGCCTGGTGGACGAGCTAGAGAAGGCTGCGCCGGGGGCCATCCGCATGGAGGACTACTGCCACGCCGTGGAACATTCGATCGAGTTCCAGATTGTTTTTCTGCAGCATCTGTATGGACCCAATATCAAGGTCCTGCCGATTCTGTGCGGGCCGTTTGTGCGAAGTCTTTACGAGGGAATAATGCCAGAAGAAAACGAACACGTGGCGCGCTTCTTCGATTCCCTGGGAGAGATGGGGGTACGCGAGGCGAAAAAGCTTTTCTGGGTTCTGGGTGTCGACATGGCGCACATGGGGCAGCGCTATGGAGATCCGCTGCGCGCGACGGCGAATTTAGGAGAGATGCTGGCGATCGAAAACCGCGACCGGGAACGCATCGCGCAAATCAACGGCGGGCAGATACGAGATTATTGGTCGCTGGTACAGGAAAATAATGACGATTTGAAATGGTGCGGCGCTTCGCCCTTTTATACTTTTCTGAAGGCGATGCCAAATGCTCGAGGCGAACTGCTGAATTACCAGCAGTGGCAGATCGATCCGGGCAGCGTGGTTAGCTTTGGGGCCATGGAGTTTCGGGCGGGCCAGTAGGGCTTCCTACGCTACCGAAACAATTATTGCTTTCCGCCGCCCCACCAGTAGCCGGGGCGGGTGCGGATCCTGAGTCCGGGGCGGTTCACGGCTACACGGATGGTGTGGAAGCCTGGCTCTTCTCGCGTCTCCTGGGCCGGTGAGTAGCTGAGCAGGTATTGGCTGTTTAGATCTTTGCCGATGTCCGTAATAGCGTCTTCCATCGCCTGGGTTCTGGCGAAGCTGTATACCTGTCCGCCGGTGAAGTAGGCAAAGGCCTCCGCGGGAGTGCGTTTGAAGAGATCGCGAATGTTGTGGTAAATCAGCGGAACTCCGTTCAGCAAGTTGCCGGTCTGCTCTTGCACTACCGAAGTCTCGCTGCGCGGTCCGGTTCCTCCAGCAATGGAGGGCAGCGCGGCAGGCGGAATCCCGCCATTCTGCGGCCGGGGCAGATCCATCTTCTTCATGAACGCGGTGAGCGTTTTCGAAATGTCGACACAGTAGACAATCACGTTTTCAAATTGCATCCGGCGAACTGTTTCCTGCAGATGCGCTTCGCTGCCTTTATCTAGATTGCGGCTCATGAGGAGAATGACGTGGCGGCGAGCGTTCGCGCGGTCGTGGCGCTTCAGCATTTCGGCAGCGTCGTTGACGGCGTCGATCAGGCGGGCACTGCTCGATCCGGATGTCAGCTTCTGCATGGCGTCGTCGATTTTAGCGGGGTCTTCAGTGAAATCCTGCAACAACTGCATGCGATGGTCGAACGCCAGAACGGCGACGTCGCCGCCTTCACCGGTCACCAGACCCTGCACCAGAACGCCCGATTTCTTCAGCTTCGAAAGCACCGGCTCGATTTCGGAATTGGCCTGGATAACCAGAACCACCGACATGGGAAGCTGAGTGAACTCGGCAGAAATTTTCTGCGGCTTATCGTTATCGAACAGCTCGAACTCACTCGAGATAATGCCATTTACATAGCCATGGCCGTCTGGATCGAGTACGGTTGTCGGCACCAGCACGTTGTTCGTGGTAACGCTGATGTCGGCTTTCTCCGGTTCGGTTCCTCCGATAACGTCGCCGATGGTTTTTGGGTTTCCGGAAGTCGCGCCGGCGTCACCCTGCCTGGCAGGCAGTTTTTTAGGAGCCGGACCCAACTGGCCGGGCGGCGGGGGCGGCCCTGGAAGTTCTTCTCCCGGCGTTAGCGTCTGAGTGCTGGCAAGTAAAGCCGACGCCAGCAACAGGCCTGTCAGCTGAAAACATTTCCCTCGGTAACCCTGGCTCATCACCATTAAAGATGCTTCGTTTCCTTTACTAGTTTCCATTACGGCGTTAGCCGCCGTGTCCGGTATGGCCGTTCAAAAGCTGCACCACATGCTGCGCCAGATGGGCGATGGAATCGAGCGACTGCACCGCGCCTTTCGGCGATCCCGGCAAATTGATGACCAAGGCGCGGGCGCGGGTTCCGGCGATGCCGCGCGAGAGCACGGCGAAAGGCGTCTGCTGCAGCCCTTGCGCGCGCATCAGCTCCGGAATTCCTGGAATCTCGCGGTCGATCACGGAACGGGTCGCCTCGGGTGTGACGTCGCGGGCGGCGACTCCGGTTCCCCCGGTTGTGAGGATCAGATCGATGGCGCCGTTGGCGGCCCAATCTTCGATCTGCCGGCCAATGTCACCGGCCTCGTCAGCCACTGATGCGCGGGTCTCTGCCTGCCAGCCCAATTGGTGGCAGCGTTCCTGCAGAGCCGGGCCGGATAGATCCGTTAGGGTACCCGCAGCCACTGAATCGCTGATAGTTAGAATGGCAGCGCGCATCATTTCCCGCCAGGACGCAGGTACTCACCCGATTTTCCGCCTGATTTCGAGAGTAGATACACTTCCCGGATTTCGATGCCTTTGTCCAGCGCTTTGGTCATGTCGTAGATGGTGAGGGCCGCAACGGAAGCCGCCGTCATGGCTTCCATCTCCACTCCAGTCTGGGCGGTAGTAGATGCCTCGGTGGTAATGGTGATGCCGTCGGCGTTGATCTGGAACTGAATGCTCACGAAATCGAGCGGCAGAGAATGGCAGAGCGGAATCAAATCGGGAGTCCTCTTCGCGGCCATGATACCGGCAATGCGCGCTACCTCCAGTGGATCGCCTTTTTTGTTCTCGGGTAGCGCTGCAAGCACTTCCGGCCGCATGGCGACAAACGCATGGGCCGCGGCTTTTCGAAGGCTGGGCGGCTTGTTGCCGACGTCGACCATGGTGACGCTGCCCGCTTCGTCGAAATGCGACAGGCCCGGTTCGGTTTTCGGCGTCATATGTTACGGCTTGGGAATGACGCGAATGCTGTCTCCCACTTCCCAGGATTCGCGTTCTTCGTCAGCAACCAGAAATACGTTGGCTTTGGCTAGCGCCGGTACATCGCTTGAACCTTTCCAGGGAACGTGACGGAGAGTTTGGCCATCGGCTTCAAGAAACGCAGGCAAGAATCGTGTCAAGCCCGGCTTGTGATGGAACGGAGCGACAAATGATGCGCGGAGGAACGGCAGCCGCGGCTCGCTCTCGCCCTCCAGAATTTCGAGCGCCATGCGGGCTAATACCTGATAAGTAACCAGCGTGGAACCGGGGTTGCCCGGCAGCCCGAAAACCACCTTGCCTCCGCGCGTGCCAAAGGCGGTGGGTTGGCCCGGTTGAATGCGGACCCGCTCGAAAACGAATTCGACTCCCAGAGCCCGGAGGCACGGCTTCACTAAGTCGTATTTTCCGGCGGAGACGCCGCCGCTGACCAGGAGCATGTCGTGTTCCAAGCCAATCGACAGGAAGGCCGTCAATGCGTCACTCCGATCCGGCGAGACCGGCAGCATGGTGGGGATACCGCCGGAAGCAGCCACCAGAGAAGCCAGCATGAAGGAATTGGAGTTGCGGATCTGATGGGAATCCGGAGCTCTATCGACTGGCACAATCTCATCGCCGGTAGCGAGGATTGCCACCCGCGGTTTCCTTCTTACTTCGACATTCACATGGCCCGTCATGGCGAGGGTTGCGACATGGCTGGCGTCGAGGCGGACTCCTTCCTTTATCAAAGCCTGTCCCGCCTTGGCCTCGGCGCCCCGGGGATTGATGAACTGCCCGGGTTCCGCATTCTTTTTGATGAGAACGGAGTTATCGCGGCGAGTAACGTGTTCCACCATGACAATCGCATCCGCGGATTCGGGAACTGGCGCGCCGGTCATGATTTCCAGCGCCTGCCGGCGTTCTAGATTGCCCTCGTCTTCGTCTCCGGCGCGCCGTTCGCCGCGAATCTGCAAAGTTCCCGGCAGATCTTTGGAATGGACGGCGAAGCCATCGCGCAGCGAGCGTCGTAGGGCCGGGTAATCGCGATCGGCATTCACCGTGGCGGCCAGAACGCGCCCATGCGCTTTGGTGAGCGGAACCGACTCCACTCCTTCTAATTTCGGAAGTTTGCCCGTAACTTCGCGGACCAGCGCGCGCGCTTCTTCCCAGCCAATCGCCTTTACAGTTGCATTCTCGGGCACGTTTTGGATTGTACCGTTTGCCCCGGCATGGAGTGGGCGCATGCACCAACTATCCTGTAACTGATGCTGCAAGCGCTCGGTTGGCACGAGCTCGTCTTCATCGACACCGTCGGGCATTGTGCGGGGGCGGTGCTTTTCGGATTGCTGATCGTACTGCTGTTGCGCGATAGCAAGTTTCGTGTGACGCGCCGCAACCGGCTGAGTTTACTGGCCGGGCTGCTGGTACTTTCCTGGAATGCCGCCGAGCTGGCGGGCCTGCAGGCGGGGCAGCCACTGGACGATCACTTCCGTTTCGCCTTCTACGTGAGTTTTTGCTGCCTGGCCGTTCTTCCGGCCGTGCTGCTGCATATTTCGCTAGGCGGCAGGCTGCGTCCGGTCGCGTGGGCCGGCTACGCCATCAGCTTTGCAAGCATTGTTTCGCAATACCCGGGAAGGACTGTTCTGCGCGTCGAGCAGTCGCAATTCTCCTTGCTGCTGCTTACGTTTGGGTTTGCTTTGCTGAGCCTTGGCGTATGGCTGCCGTCCGAGTTCCTGGCCCGGCGCAGGGCCCTGTTCGCTCCGCCGAATCGCGTTGCTTTTCTGTCGCTGTTCATTCTTGCTACTACTTACTTGCATTTTCAATCCGGGCACAACTCCAGCGTATGGGTAGGCGAGGCCATCTGGCGTCACGCGAGCATCCCCATTGCGCTGCTGGTTCTGCTGGCGGATTACCGTTTTCTTCTGCTGGACGTCTTTCTGCGTTTTACTGTAAGCGCCTGCTGGATTGCCTTGTGGGTGTGGGCTTTCTATACGCTCGGGGCTCGCTACGGTCTCTCCGCCTGGGCGTTCTCCTCCTCTTTTCGCCGCGGCCTGGCGGTTACGGCGGTCTGCATTCTGCTCTATTGCCTGGCCCGGAGCCTTAAGGAAGTGCAGCGTGTCTTTACCCGCGTCGCCTTTCGCCGGCCGCCGCTGGATGAGCTCGTGAGCGCCCTGCAGAAACTGTCGTGCGAGACCGAAATCGAGTTGTTGCAAGCGGCTGGCTCGCTGCTGGCCAGCCATTGCAAATGCACGCAGTGGAAAGTAGAAGCAGACCTGCCCGGCGAGGCGGTAGGGGAGACGGGGCCATCGGTGGTGGAACAAGGTTTCAAAGCTCGCGGTAGCTTCCCTGAGTGGTCTATTCTCGTTCTCTCGCTGCGCTTTGTTCAGGGTTCTGACGCCCGGCTCTTTCTGGGTTCCAGAGCCGGCGGCCGGCGTTTTCTGAGTGAAGATCTGCTCGATTTGCAGAAGGTCAGCGCCGTTCTGGTGGAGCGCGTCGAGCGTTTCCGCAATGACGAGATGGGCCGCCTGGTGGGCCAAGCCGAATTGCGCGCCTTACAAGCGCAGATTAATCCCCATTTCCTCTTTAATGCCCTGAATACGCTTTACGGAACGATTGGGCGGGGATCGCCGGAAGCTCGTCAGCTGGTTCTCAACCTGTCGGAAATCTTTCGCGCGCGGCTGCAGACCAACAGAACCTACGTTCCGCTGAGGGAAGAGCTCGAATTGGTGCGGGCGTATCTGGCGATAGAAAGCCTCCGCCTGGGTAAACGGCTTCAATCGGAAATCGATATCGACACCTCCCTCAACGAAGCTTCGGTTCCCATTCTGGTGATCCAGCCCCTGGTAGAGAACGCCATCCGGCATGGAGCAGATAAGTTTGGAAACGTAAGCCTTAAGCTGGCTGTGAGTAGATTGGGAAATGGTTTAAGAGTAGTCGTCGAAGATGCCGGTCCCGGCTTCTCCGCAGACCCGGCGACAGCCGGCCCGGGCTATGGGTTAGAGAACGTGCGCAAGCGGTTGAAGCTCTGCTACGGAGAGAGCGGTAAGCTCGATATCGATTCGAAAACCGGCGGAGCCAAGTCCAAAATTGGCGGAGCCAGGGTTTCGTTCTCTATTCCAGCGCTTTCGACTCCTGTGCCCCGGCATTCCGAAACCCTAGCGCTGCCAGAAACCCGCTGGTCCGGCAACCAATCAGGCAAACCAGCCCGGCAAACCAGCTAGAAGCTGAATCCAACTCTTCCCATGACGGTGCGCGGACTCAGGAAATGAGTGCCGCTGAAGGTGGAAAGAAAGTTGTAGACCGCCACTACATTCGATAGATTCTGAACTTCGACCGCTGCGGAGAAGCGGCGCGGGCCTTCCTTGTGAAAAAGATTGTCACTGCCCAACGAGAGGTCGAAGACGTTGCGGGGCTTAACGCGCGCCGGATTGTGGTCGTCGTTTTCGGTTCCGGTTTGCGGAAAGTCGATCAGCGTCGATGTTCCCAGCCCGGCGCAGCTCGAGATGGCGCTGGCGAAGTTGGCAAACGCACCGTCGCATGCGAATCCGATGCTGGCCTGCTGGGCAGCGCTCAATTGCAGCGCCGCGGCGACGTCAGGCACGCCGCTGACAACCAGGCCGCTGTCATGACGCCAGATGAAGCTGAAATACTCCGCGTTTTTCGGCCGCTGGTAGCGCATTGTCACTGTCGATTGCAGTTCCTGATCATGGTCGATGCGGAAGACGCCGGTTGGCGAGTCGGCAGTGTTCAACAGTCCGCCGGTCTGCGGTGGAAAGAAACGCGCTCTAGTATGTCCCACGGTCCAGGACCCGACGAATCCGTGAATGTTGGTGCTGCTGACGCGCCCGGTGACGCCGTCGAGCTTCGATTTCCGCCAGGCAATGGGAAACGTGATGGTGGAGTTCTGCAGTGTACTGAAGTCGTAGGCATTGTTCGTGTACTTCCAGAAATAGTCGGCATCCACCAGAAGGAACTTGCCGATGCTCTGTTGGAAACCTACATTAAACTGATTTCGTTTTCCGGGATCGATCGGCTTCGCCTGATTGGCCCCGAGAACCCCCAAGGCCTGTCCGTTGCTGAGTCCGGTGGCGCTTGAAAGCAGCAGATTCTCATTGAAGGGGGTCTCAAAGGTACGCGCGTAGGCTCCCCGCAAAACAGTGTTCGTCTTCTTAATTCTGTAAGCCGCACCGGCCCGCGGCTCGGCGGCCGAGTCGGACGAGAGTCCGTAGTAAGTGTCTCCACGCAGGCCCACGTTCACCTGGAGATTGCCGAGCGTAATCGAGTCCTGGATATACGCCGCATATTGATTGATGTTGTGCGTCGACCGGAACTGAAACAGCTGGCCGCCCCGGGAGAGATCGAAAGGGATCAAGCCCGGCTGCACGGCGTCGTTGGTTACGAACCCGAGACTGCCGCAAGTGTCCGGATTGGTAATCTCGGCAGTCGTAACCGGATCTCCAGCCGCCGTGAGGCAGGGTGCATTAAAGGTTGGATCGGTAAGTGCAAAGTTGAACGATTCGATCAACCTGGTCTGCTTTAGATCGATGCCTGCCTTGATATCGTGCCTTCCCCAGACAACGGCCAGATCGCTTCGGAGTCCATAGTTCATCAGCTGACGGCTCTGGCTTTGAGTGGAAGGCGTATCGTCGAGCAGATTGCGGCTCGGATAATAGTTGAATTGATCTTGCCGGATGTAGGGATTGACCGTCAGCAGCATGCGGCTGTTGAACGTATGCTGATAGCCGGGGGCGATATTCCAGGTGAGCACCCGCTGCCTCTGATCTTGCGCAAGCTGGTCGTAGCTGTTCGGAATTTGTATCCAATTGCGAGCCAGGAATATGTTTAAGTGGAGCGCGTCGCGTTCCGTCGGCTCATAATCCAGGCGATCGAAAATGGTTTGATTGCTGCCGATGTCGTGAAAGGGCGTGAACTCGGGCGCATCCAGGAAACGCCCGCTGCGGGTTCCGTCCAGGGCGATAAAATTGCCGTACTTTAGTCCGCCGAAACCATAGGAGACATCGCCTCCTGTGGTTCCGAAGGTCCCGTAGTATGTTTCAACGCTGCCGAACTGCTTGCCGGCATTCAAACCCGAGCGCGTCGTAATCTGGTCTACCAAACTGGTCTTGTCGCCGAATTCGGCGTTGGGGGACCCGGTAATCAGCTGCATGCTCTGGATGGCGCTGGTCGGTAGCTGCGTCGAGAACACCTTGCTCTGCTGATCGCTGATGGGCTGGCCGTCGATGACGAAGCTTACCTCCGCGTGATCTCCCAGGGGATGGAAGAATCCGTTGGCATCGGCTGCAACGCCGCCGGTGGACATGGTAATGGCCTGGCTCAATCCTGACCCCGGATTGAAGATTGGAAGCTTGACGAAGGCGTTTCGATCGACGTCCACATGGGCGGCTGGCTCTGTCTCGATCAGATCCGATCCCGAGGCTTCCACTTCCACTGTGGTTGCATTCGCGGCCAGGGTGAGCTTTGCCTTAATGTCGATAGGCAGCGAATTCCGCACCACTACATCCTGAGCAAACGGGCCGAAGCCTTTGGCCTCCACCGTCAAATGATATTGATTAGGCGGAACGTTGGTGAAGCGGACCCTGCCGTCCGTTCCGGCTTGCGCGCTTTTGGTGTAGCCAGTGATGGGATTGTGCAGCGTCGCCTGTGCGCTGGCCACAATCGCGCCGCTGGGGTCGACAGCCGATATCTCCAGAGTGCCCGCGTTGCCGAGGGATTGCGCTGTCAAGCGTAGTCCGGTGAAGGCGGAAATGGCGATTAGCAGGAGTGTAAGGCGCGGCATTGGCGTAATCCTAATAAGAACTCAATTGTGCGCCGGTTTTCAGCAGTCATCCAGCGAGCGGGCTGAAATTTGCTACGAACGGGCTGTTCTCTTGGCCGTATTCATATCCAAACCACCTTGTGAGTGTCTACAGACTAAGTACATCACGAACGTTCTTGGCCTGCCGTTTGCTGACGGTCAGCTGCAAACCATTCGTCAGTGTCACCACCCAGCGCTGGCTGGTCGCCATGCTCATTTTCTGTATGTGGTTGACGTTGATCAATGCATTACGATGAATGCGGCGGAACAGGCCCGCGCCGAGGCGCTCCTCGAACGCTTTCAGGTTTTGCGTAGCCAAATACTTTTTCTTGGCGGTGAGAATCCATGTCAGGTATCCATCGGATTGAAAGGCTAGAATGCTTTCCGGGTCGAGCAGGTAATATTCGCTGCCATGCCGGCCGACGATCTTCTGAAGTCTGGTCCGCGACTCGCCGGGCAGCGGAACCGTCTGCTGCAAATGCGCAAGGCTTTCTGCGACCAGCGCGGGTTCCTGAAGCAATCTTCTTGCCCGCTCCAGCGTTCGAGCGAGCCGTTGTTGGCTTACGGGTTTTAGCAGATAATCGACCGCGCCCGCTTCGAATGCGCGGAGCGCGAATTCGTCATAAGCTGTCAAGATGATGATGACGGGCAGCGCCGAGCCATTTAGCCGTGATACGGTCTCAAAACCGCCCATTACCGGCATTTGCAGATCGAGGAAGACAATGTCCGGCCGGTGGATGTCAATGAGGTCGAGCGCGATCTTCCCGTTATCAGCTTCGGCCACGATCTCTATATCGCGGAACGCTTCGAGTTCCTCGCGCAGCACCTGGCGGGCAACAGGCTCGTCGTCTACCAGCAGTGCGCGCACCGCTTCTCCGTTACCGCCGCAAACAGCTCTGAAAAACCCATTGGCTTCCGCATTCTCTCAACTACTGGTTCCTATGACTCGCCTTGTTTACCCGCTCTTGCTGGTTTTCTTCTCGTCGCTCAGCGCAGCGGCGAATTTTCCACTTGTGAAACCCGTAGATTTACGCTGCGAATACCGGCGCAATCCGCAGGGTATAGATGCGCTCGCCCCACGCCTCAGCTGGCGTATGGAGGTGGACGATGCGGCCGCTAACTCCGTCAGCCAGTCCGCGTATCGCATTCTTGTCGCTTCCTCCCGGGAGGCGCTCGCGAAGAGTGAGGGCGATCTCTGGGATTCCGGCCGGATCGCCAGTTCCGATTCGATTCAGATTCTCTACGGAGGCAAACCGCTCTCATCCCGGATGCCGGCGTTTTGGAAAGTCCAGATTTGGGATAACAAAGAACAGAGTTCTACCTGGAGCGAGCCTGCTTCCTGGTCGATGGGCCTACTGGAGCCTGGCGATTGGAAAGCGCAATGGATGGGGCTCGACCGCGCGGGCGGCGATGCGGATCTGGCTGCCGCTCCAGAGAAGCGTGTGCTTCCGGCCAGAATGCTTCGAAAGGAGTTTTCCGCTGGTGATTCGATCAAGCGAGCAACCGTGTATTTTTCGGGTTTAGGGCTTTCGGAGCTTTACGTTAATGGCGCCAAAGTTAGCAGCGAAAAGACCGCCAACGATGTGCTTTCGCCCGGCCTCACCGATTACAGCAAGCGAGTCTTTTATGTCACCTACGATGTGACTGATCGCGTGGAAGCTGGCAAGAATGCGGTTGGCCTGCTGCTGGGCAACGGGCGCTATTGGGCGCCCCGCACCAAAGATCCATTCCCCACGCGGAACTTCGGTTATCCCAAAGCCCGGTTGCAACTCGAAATCGAGTACGCGGACGGAAAACGCGATCTGGTTTCGTCCGATGCTACCTGGAAACTGACCACGGACGGGCCCATTCGCGCAAATAACGAGTACGATGGCGAAGTCTATGACGCAACGGCGGAACAGCAGGGGTGGTCGCAACCAGGATTCGATGACTCGCGCTGGCATCCGGTGCAGATTGTGGACGCGCCCCAGGGCAGGATGTCTGCGCAGATGGCCGAACCTCTGCGAGTGACTGAAACGTTGAAGCCGGTGAAAGTCACCCAACTCCGTCCCGGCGTTTTCATCTACGACATGGGTCAGAACATGGTTGGATGGTGCCGGATTCAAGTCCATGGGCCGCGCGGTACCCAGATTGTGCTGCGGCATGCCGAAACTTTGAAGCCGGACGGATCGCTTTACGTCGCCAATCTACGCTCAGCCAAAGCGACGGACAGCTACACGCTGAAAGGCGGGGGCAGGGAAGATTGGCAGCCGCGCTTTACCTATCACGGGTTCCGCTATGTCGAGATGACCGGCTTTCCAGGTACGCCAGATCTTTCCGCTATAGAAGGCCAGGTAGTCCACGACGACATGGAGCGCACGGAGGACTTTACGTCCTCGAACGACATGCTGAACCGCATCCACCACAACATGTTTTGGGGAATCCGCGGCAATTACCGCAGTATTCCGACAGACTGTCCGCAGCGAGACGAACGTCAGGGCTGGCTGGGCGACCGCTCGGTTGTCAGCCTGAGCGAGACGTACTTCTACAACGTAGCGGCTTTCTACAGCAAGTGGACAGACGACATCGCGGACTCCCAGACGGACGTAGGTGGCGTTCCGGATGTGTCGCCGAACTACTGGAAGATGTATAACAACGACGTGACCTGGCCCAGCACGTTCATCCAGGTTCCCGCCATGCTCTACGATCAATACGCGGATCTGAGAGCGATTCGCGCCCACTATGACGCCATGAAACTATGGGTCGCGCACACCCGGACGTTCATGAAAGACGGCCTGCTGCCGAAGGACACCTACGGCGACTGGTGCGTGCCGCCGGAAGATCCCAAGCTGATTCACTCAAAAGATCCGGCACGGCAAACCGATGGCACGCTGCTGGCGACTGCTTACTTTTTCTTGATTAACTCGCGCATGGCGCACTTCGCTCAGCTACTCGGGAGAGAACCAGAAGCTGCGCAATTCACCCGCATTGCCGAGGAGTTGAAAGCAGCATTCAACAGGACTTACTTTCATCCTGAATCCGGATGGTACGCGAACAACACGCAGACCGCCAACATTCTTCCCTTGGCCTTCGGCATGACGCCTGCCAGCGACACAGGCAGAGTGGTTCAGGCACTCGCCGACAACATCCGTCTCAAGAGCAACGGTCATGTAGGCACCGGGTTGGTCGGTTCGCAGTGGTTGATGCGGACGCTTACGGAAAACGGACTTGGGGGCGTTGCTCTCGAAATCGCAACGCAGCCAACTTATCCAGGTTGGGGCTATATGGTGAGTAAAGGCGCGACAACGATCTGGGAGCTTTGGAACGGGGATACGGCCGATCCGGCCATGAATTCGGGCAATCACGTGATGCAGATGGGCGATCTCGGCGTCTGGATGTATGAGGACCTGGCAGGAATACGGTCCGATCCTGAACAACCCGGGTTTAAGCACATTCTGCTGCATCCGCATCCGGTGGACGGCTTGAGCTTCGTGCGGGCATCGCACCGGAGCCTGTACGGAAAAATTGGCAGCGAGTGGCATCGCGACGGCAACCGTTTGACGCTGGCTGTTACTATTCCTCCCAATACCACTGCGACTGTCTGGGTTCCCGGTACACCGAGCGGATCACCTCCACCAGACGGCAAGCTCCTGCGTAAGGAAGCGGATTTCTCGGTCTATGAAATCGGCTCCGGCAGCTACCACTTCGAGAGTATCGTAGGACCGAACTAGTCCTTTCTTAATCAATCACTTACGGAAATTTCCTGCTTGACAATAAGGCCTCTCCGGGCGCATGATCGAGCTGAGGAGAAATAGCTACTAATGCTTCACGTGCAAGAAGGACAATGCGGGTTATGCAGTCATTTCGGCGAGACTCATAATTCGGATCAGATTTTGACCCAGATCAGAATCTCTAAAGAAGCCAAAGAAGATTTAGTGAATGACTGCGGTCATCCAAAGCACGCTCCTCTCCACCTGAAAGTGAGCGCGGTGAGCGGCTGCGACGGATTCCAGGCCGCCATCAACTAACATTACTGCGCTGTTCAAAATCTGCCGCGAGAAATCCTCCGCCGATTTACCCAAGGGTTCGGTCCGGTCCTTTGCCGGGACATAACTACGAGAGCTTAATACGTAATCACCACCTCAGGCGAGCGAAATTCGAATGAGGCTTTGAAATGCTACGCTTTTGGAGACAGCTGATTCATATGCCGAGATAGCTCAGTTGGTAGAGCACTAGATTTGTAATCTTGAGGTCGCGAGTTCGATCCTCGCTCTCGGCTTGAAATCCTGAACTATCGTTTTCAGGGCTGTCTGCAAAGAAGGATGGCAAATAGCCCGAGGCTGACGCTCTACTTGCGCAGGACCTGCGAGCAGGGCCAGGATAGTTATCCCCGGCCCCGCCCGGACAATTGCCTACGGCACGGCAGTGCGGTTTGCCGGAACGATTTGCGGCTGGTAAGCGAATACCTCCCGGCTGCGCGAATCGACCAGTACCTTCAGCCAATGCAAATCGTTATTGCCGTTCTCCTGGTGGTCGCCGAAGGTTTCTACACGCGTGAAGTTCTCGAGGCGCTGACCCTTTGCATCCAGGAATGGCTTATCAATCCGGAAGTAGTGTGAGTCGCCGTGGACGTAAGCGACCGGGCTGCGGAATGCCACAACTTCATCACGCAGAGCGGTTAGGAACTCCTGGAAGCCGTCTAGCTCGCCATCGGTTTCGGCCAGCGTCTTCGGATCGCGGGTTGGGCCGCGCGTGGCATCGGTTTCATCGAAGCCGGGATCGGCCTGCGAGATCAACATAACCGCGGAGGAATCGAGAGCGTTCGCCGCTGCGAAAGTCTCACGCATCCAAGCGATGTTCGAAGCATTGCGAGCAGCATACTCCGCCGGGTCCGGCGCAGTGTCGCAAAGATTGTTGCAAGAGCCCTGTACATTCAACGTGGCGTAGGTCACTTTGCCTACTGTCCAGCGGCGGTTCTCGACGCATGACACGTTTCCATCCACGCCCAGACAAGTCGGCGAGTACTGAACAGACTGGCGCAGACGATGGCGGCCGAGCGTGAATGGGGTGCTGAAGAACAGCTTCCGCTCCTTATCGAGCTGCGCCAGCGACGAAACACCGGCTATGCGATCGCAATCTGTCCAGTCGTTGTCACCAGGCGTGAACGCGGCCGGAGCCTCCAGCGAGTTCAAGTAGGAAAGCGCCTGTGTATAGGTCTCGTCGGTACAAGCGCTGGAGCCGCTTTTCAAGTCGCCATCATGAGCGGTGAAAGCAAGATCCTGCGAGTTCATGTCGGCGATCAGGTTCGGCACGCCAACGCTTGCCTGAAGCGCTGAGTATGGCATGTCTCCCCATAGTCCAAAAGCGTACGTGCGGTTGCCGCCTCGTCCGCGGTCGTCATCGTCCCGGCCGTTCCTGGAGTTTTGCGCCGTCGCCATAGTGGCTGCAATTGCACCGGCGATCACCAAAGTGACAACCGGGAAAATCCCTCTTCGCATCATCATTCATCCCTTTCTAGCTGCTGTATGTTCATCTCCGGCGTCTCAGGCCTGCTGGACGCTTCCGGGGGAACTCTTTGACGCTAGTCTCTTTCGTCTACAGCGGGATGAATTTTCAGTTACGATCGGGTCAATCGCAGTCTTCGCTGAAAAGTCTATAGACGCAGCTTTTTCTCATACAGGTCAGGCAGGTCGTTCTCCATTAGGACGACATCTTCCTTCCGGACATTCGCCTCCATCCATTCACGGGCCGCAGCAAAGTTGAGGCAGGGTACAATGACGCCGTCCGGCTGCGCGGCACGGAAGCCCTCGGTCAAGGTTGTGATCCGTGCGGGAACCACCGGCAGCAGAACGTCCACTGTCTCTCCGGCCAACTTTCCGATGATCCGGTGCTCTGCATCATGCGCGGTCCCGAGTTCCACCATTCCGGGCGTTACCAGAATGCGCCGTCCACCATTTACATTCAGCAGATCTAAAAGCCGCAGGGCGGACGAGAAACCCACCGGGTTGGAATTGTAAGCATCGTCAATGGTCTGTGCTTGTCCGATTCCTGCTTTCACTTCCAGGCGATGGCTAATCTGCGGCGTGGAAGCGAGCGCCAGCACCGCGTCTTGCGGCGAAACGCCCAGGGAGCAAGCCGTCGCAAACGCCACCACCATGTTGCCGATATGATGCTCGCCGAAAATGGGAGCGCGCAGCCGGTAGGTCTTGCCGCGCCACAAGACTTCCGCCGCAATGCCCTCCAGCGTCTGAGAGGATTGCAAAATCTGCGCTGACGCGATCGCATCGCTGCCCACGATCTGAAGGTTGGCCGCGTGCTGCTGCTGAAACTTCTGTGCCGCAGCGAAGCTCATGGCTTGCTGATGAACAATCACATTCCCGCCTGTTTTGGCCACCGCCTGAGCGAGTTCGAATTTCGTCTCGGCGACAGTCTCCAGCGATTTGAAGCGCTCGTAATGCGCCATGCCGATGGATGTGATAGCGCCTGCATCTGGCGGCGCCAACCGGCACAGTCTGGCAATCGACCCGGGTCCATAAGCGCCCATTTCGCAGATAAAAAAACGGTGGTGTGGTCCGAGCTGCTCGCGAACTACCCGGGCGATGCCCATAGGCGTGTTCACGCTGCCGGGGGTGATCAGGGTAGCCGCCTGCACCTCCAGAATGTGACCGAGCAAGTGCTTGGTAGAAGTCTTACCGTACGATCCGGTGATCCCAATCACGGTGGGGCGCAGGGATTTCAGTTTTCCGTGCGCCTCTTCCCAGAACCTCCGCTGGACCGACTTTTCATAGGGCGTCAGCAGCAAGTTGGCCAGAGCAAGGGTCAGCGGTATGACGTGAACCGGCAGCAGCCAGACAATCACCGGAACATCCGGAAGCGAGTACAGAACTGCGATCGCAGCAATAAGGACAAACGCCACCCAATAGATCCGTGTCGCTCGTCCGGTCATCGACAGCCGCTTCTTTGATGCTTTCCGAGGATCTTTTTCGAGGATCGCAATCACCGCGAATGTGACCGCGACGCAGGCCTCTGCGATGCCGGGCGCCAGCCTGATGAAGTATTCGAGGCCGCCGGTAACAAGAATCACCAGCGAGGCCTTCATATCGAAAGAGCGGCTGTTCCACAACCAGCGGAGGAAACGAACAGGCTGATACTCCTCCTGCTGATAGATGTGCAGATAAGTCATCAGCCGGCGCAGCGCGAACGCCAGGAAGCAGAGAAGGAGCAGAGACTTCATTGAGTTAGTGGTTGTTGTTCCAGAAAGCGGCGCAGGCGCAAGGCTACCTGGTGGCGTCCTTCGTTCAAGACATCGAGATGGCCATAGCCTTCCAGAATTGCGAGTTCCGAGCCTGCGATCAGCCTGTGGAAGCGCTCCCCCATTTCAGGAGGCGTTTCGGTGTCGTTCCGGCCGTAGATTAGCAACGCTGGGCATTGCACCAGCCGCGCCTCCGGAGTGAGATCTTCCCCAACCACCTTTATGAAGATGTGACGCATAGCGCCTGCATTGCGGTAATCGGCGCTACCCATGCGCCGGCGCAATTGCTCGAGCCGCGGCCCTTCTGGCAGGACGCGCCTGGCGGTTTTGAAGAGTGTGCGTCTCGCCGCCAGCCCGATGCGCTGAGCGATAGATCGCTGGCGCGGTAATCCTGCCGCGGCGATCAGCGCCATCCCGCTCAGCAGATGGGGATGCCTGGCCGCAAGCTGAATGCCCACGCGGCCGCCGAAACTGTGACCGATCCAAACGATTCGCTTGCCGCTTGCGTTCCGGGAAAGCCATTCGGCGGCGGCATCCGCATATTCCGCTGTGCCCCAAGCCGTTAAGGGCAGGGGCGAAGCGCCAAATCCGGGAAAGTCCAGCAGAATTGAAGGTGCTAGAGGCACTAGAGCCTCCGCTAAAGTCCGGAATGCCGCCCCGGATTGACCCCATCCGTGCCCCCAGACGAGCTGCAACCCGGTGGTGCGTGGACTCGGGAGGCTCACGGACCGATAGAGGGATTCGGTATCGCTGGTCGGCTGAATCGGCATGTTTTAGGCTTTTCTGAAGCGGCTCGAAGCTCTGCTAGAGTAGTGGCTTCAGTGCGCGCGCTAGGTCCCGGAGCCGGGTAATCGCGGCTCTGTTTCTTTCTCCATTATGAAAACGCGAGTGGCTGTCTTCTTCGGCGGCCGTTCTCCGGAACATGACGTCAGCATCGTGACCGGCCTCCAGGCGATGGAAGCTCTTGACCAGGACCGCTTCAGTTCTTTTCCAGTCTACGTTGCGCCTGACGGCAAATGGTTCACGGGCGACGAACTCCGCAAACGGAGCAATTACCTTTTCAAAGAGCCGGCGCTGAAGCTGCTTGACGCAGTGACGCCAAATATCTGGCCGAACGTCGATGGCATTGGGCGGCTGCTGCCCACCAGGGCGGGAATGTTTTCGAAGCCCAAGCCGGTGGAGTTCGACGTTGCCTTGCTCGCGTTTCACGGGCTCTTTGGCGAAGATGGCCGTATCCAAAGCTTGCTCGAGATCGCGAATGTTCCCTACACTGGCATGCGCACCCTGGCGTCAGCTGTGCTGATGGATAAAGCCGTAACCAAGCGTATTTTGGGAGCATCCGGAACCGGCGCAGCGGGAGGGCTCGAAAGCGGCATCGCTCTGCTCCCGGACGCGCTGATCGCGCGGCCACGCGGCGGTCTGCTGCCAGATGCCGTGGCAGTCGAGAGTCAGCTATCGCAACTGCGCTGTCCCGTGATCGTGAAACCGGCGCATCTCGGTTCCAGCATTGGTGTAGCGCGTGCGGCAAATCTGGAGGAAGTGCGCGGCGCACTCTCAGTGATCTTCCGGCTGGATACGCACGCCATTGTAGAGCCTTTCGTGGAAAACCTCGTCGAATACAACGTGGCGGTGCGCCGCGACTCGTCAGGCGCAGTGGTTACGTCTGCGGTGGAGCGTCCGAAGTCCGATCGCGACCTACTGGACTTCAAAGCCAAGTATCTTTCCGGCGGGTACGGCGGTTCAAAGACAGGCGGGAAACAGCCTGGGGCCATCAGCCAGGGAATGCTTTCACTGACCCGCGAAATTAATCCGAGCCTTAGCGCCCACCTCGAGAACAAGATCCGCGGCTGGTCGGTGCAGTGTTTCGAACTGGTCTACGGAACCGGCGCGCCGCGGATCGATTTTCTCTGCAATAGCGAGACAGATGAGATCTGGTTGAATGAGGTAAATCCTTGTCCCGGTTCCTTTGGCTATTTTCTATGGGAAGCCGCATCGCAGCCGCTGCTCTTTTCGGAGCTTCTCTCGAATCTGATCGACGAAGCCTTCGCTTCGCAGCGCATGCTGCAAATGCCTCCCGACCCCACGCATCCCGACGCACGACTGTTCCCGCGAAGTTGAAAGCGCTCTAATCGCAGCTTCTAACGGCCTCGCACAAGATCTCGATCGAATGCTTAGACTGGGGTTATGACGCCGGCTGCCGAGCACCTCACCGTCGACGAATACGACCGCGTCTATGGACATGAGTCCGTTTGGGAGTATTGGTTTGGCGAAGCCCGGCGCAAACCGATGCCAACCCATTTGTATGGTGTTCTCGCAGGTCTTCTTTTCGATCTCCTGCACCTTGCAGGCTATGTCACGGCTGTTGAAGCAGAACTCCGAACGGCCCCAACTGGCGTCCCCGGCCTGACGTCTATGGTCCGGAAAACTTTTGGCCGCCAGGGCATCGATGCCCTTGGCGGTGCCGCGCTGCGGCTGCGGCAAGCTAGCGGCATACGCGAATACGGGTTCGGCGCCTTTTGCGGTCTTCGCGGCGTTTGCCTCGCCAGTCATGGCGACCAACAGCTTCGCCGTCTCGCCTTGAGCGGTTTTCTCTCCCTGGCGGCCGCCACGCGCTTCGTTGATTCATGGGTTGACCGCGTCATTCTGGCACCGAGCTTTGCCCCAGGCTGACGAGAAGCTCGTCAAGTTGGTCGAGCGTCTCAGGCATCGCACCCGTCGATCCGGAGTCAAGCGCTTCTTTCGAGGGATAGAGATCGTGCACGACCAACAACGTCTTGCCGGCGTTTTCCTCGAAGGTCACCGTGGTGATGGTCTTGCCGTTGTCTCCTTCCTCATTGGTCCAAACGAGGCGTGAGTGCGGTGTCACTTCGAGGTAGGTGCCGAAGAACTCCATCGTCGAATCTTCGTGGCGAAACACCAAACGATACTGCCCCCCTACGCGAACATCCATTTCGCAGGAAAGCAGGGTCAGCCCATACGACTTTGGTACCCACCACCTCCTGAACAGTTCTGCCTTGGTCCACGCCTCGAACACGAGGCGCGCAGGGCCGTTTACGGTTCGTGTGACGACGAGTTCGCGCTCGGACTTCCGTTCCACTGTCGTGTGGTTCTTCGCGGGGGTGGCCTCACTTTCTCTTCTTTCGTCCATCAACTTTCTCCTTCATCAGTTTCAATTCTTCGACAACCTCGTCCAACTCGTCGAAGCGTGCGCTCCAGAGCCGGCGGTACCTCTCGATCCATGCCGCCTCTTCTCGTAGTCCGCGGCGGCCGAGCTTGCAGGTCCGCACGCGCCCGACTTTCTCCGTGGTGACGAGCCCCGCTTGCTCCAAGACGCCTACATGCTTTTTCATCCCCGTGAGGGTCATGTTGAACTTCTCGGCAAGGGCCGTGATAGAAACGTCTGCACGCCCGAGCTGCTCCAGAACGCCGCGTCGGGTGGCGTCTGAGAGCGCGCCGAACGAGGCATCGAAGCGGACCTGGAAATACTGAACCATTCGGTTCAGTATACAACACTGGTTGAAGGCATGGTCGGCCGGCCAGCACGAGGTTACAAATTTATACCGAAGTTCCGCACCTCAAGCAGAGTCAAGTTCGTGAAGAAAGCGAGTTTAGGTTCAGCGACAGGTAGAGCTACTGACTACGTTTTGGGGAGCCGGAGTTTCACGCTGAGGAGAGTGAAAGCTTGTTTCTGGAGAGCTGTGGGTGTGGTGAGTTTTAAGAAGGAGGGCAAAGCGGCTGCGCTGGCACTGTGCAAGTTCCCCTTCGCGAATGCGACGATAATTTGGGCTGCGCAACGCTAAACTCGCATCTGTTATAAAAGAGGTGCGTACGGGCAAGGGCGAGGGTGCTCCGCTTTGTGGGCTGCTAACGAGCAATTGTGAACCACAGTGCATCTGAATAAAGAGTTGATTGCCGAATTCACGGGCACGTTTGCTCTTAGCGCAATCGGTGCAGGCACGATACTGGATCCGCCCAACTTTACAGAGATATCTATTGCGCGTGGCTCCGTCATCTTGGTCCTCGCATACACGTTAGGACGAGAGGTGAGATCCTTCTGCAATCCTGCGGTTACCATGGGATGATTTTGTCAGGGGCGGGCAGTGTCTCCAAGTCAGCACTATGTTCCTGGTGCAGTTTCAAGGCGGCTTGCCGCTGGCTGAGACCTACGGTGCTCACTCCCCGAACGATCCCGGCATGACCACAGTCACGCTGAGCATGACATCGCTAACCTGTGGACTGGTCGTCGAAGGTATCGATACGTTTTTTCTTATGACGATTGTGCTGAGCACCGCTTTACGCGAGGTCGCAAGCAGGTTCGCACCCCTTGCCATCGGTACGGCGGGCACTTTCTGCATCATGATCTTCGAGCCACTGGTGCATCTATCAATCCACCGCGAAGCTTGGGACCGTCCGCAATCGGCGCCGGTAACCTCACAGAAGTTTTCCCTCACAAGCTCGCGCAATTTATTGGCGCGTCCATCGCTGCGGTGTTACACCGCTTCATCTTTGCTCATTCCATATGCGATGAAAAGCGCAAAACAGCAGTGGACAAACCCGCCTTCTGAACTCCCTCAAACGTGTTTTTCAACCTAAGAAAAGAATATTTCAATGCTGGACATCAAAGACGAAAAAACTAACACTGAATCCTATGATATGACCGGAAAGTGTCCGTTTGGCGGCGACCGGATCGGCGGCGCTTCGGGCACTCCCCCGATGCTGTCGGATTGGTATCCCAACCGGCTGAAGGTTGAACTTCTTCACTCAGACGGAACTCAGGCCAATCCGCTAGGCGACGACTTTAACTATGCCGAAGCCTTCAACAGCATCGACTTCGCGGCGCTCAAGCAAGATATCAAGGGATTTCTTAATTCCTCGGTTGCTTGGTGGCCGTCCGACTACGGCAATTATGGCCCTCAGATGATCCGCATGGCGTGGCATTCGGCCGGGACCTACCGCATTGCCGACGGGCGTGGTGGCGCCGGCGAGGGACTGCAACGATTCGCGCCGATAGACAGCTGGTGGGACAACGGCAATACGGATAAGTCACGCCGCCTAATCTGGCCGATCAAGCAGAAATACGGGGCCGCGCTGTCCTGGGCAGATCTGATGGTCCTGACCGGCAATTGCGCGCTCGAGATCATGGGTTTTCCAACTTATGGTTTCGGGGGCGGTCGACGCGACGCGTGGGAGGCCGACACCAGAACTTACTGGGGACCCGAGATTTGGGACCCGAAAAACGTCTCCTCCTTCGACAGCATGGTGACCCGCGACAAGCGCTGGCGCGGTCAGAATGGAGACGCTGATTATGACCTCGAGAACCCGCTGGCTGCGTCTCATCAAGCGCTGATATACGTAAACCCGGAAGGTCCCTATGCAAGCGGCGACCCCATGGGATCTGCGCGTGACATCCGTGTCACCTTCACCCGCATGGCCATGAATAACGAGGAGACGGTTGCGCTGATCGCCGGCGGTCACGCCTTCGGCAAGAGCCATGGCATGGTCGCCGCCAAGGAGGTTGGACCTCCGCCTGAGATCGCGCCGATCGAGGCGATGGGCCTTGGCTGGCAGAACCCGGAAGGCACCGGCTATGCCGAATTCACCATGACCAACGGCATCGAAGGCAGTTGGACCCCCGATCCAACGAAGTGGGACAACAGCTATCTGGAAAACCTATTCAAGTTCGAGTGGGAACAGACGAAGAGTCCGGCCGGCTCACTGCAATGGACCCCTACCGACCCGAGTGCGCCCAAGACTCCCGACGCACATATCCCCGGCCAGATGAACCCGCTGATGATGATGACCAGCGACATCGCACTGAAGACAGACCCTGAGTACCGCAAGGTCTGCGAGAAATTCCTGAATGACTTCGACGTGTTCACGCAGGCCTTTTCTAAGGCATGGTACAAGCTGACCCATCGCGATATGGGTCCGCGGGAACGCTATCTCGGGCCGGAAAAGAGGCTTGAGAATGGTCTTTTGTGGCAGGATCCCATCCCACCCTGCGACCACGATCTGGTCAGCGGGGCAGATGTCGCCGCGCTCAAGCAGTCGATTTTGGCGACGGGCGTATCGACGTCTGACTTAGTCTTCACTGCGTTTTCAGCGGCTGCCACCTACCGTGACAGCGACAAGCGGGGCGGCGCGAATGGGGGTCGCCTTGCGCTTGAGCCTCAAAACAGTTGGACTGTGAATAGGCGAACGGTTCCCGTTGTCGCGGCTCTACGGGGCGTACACGAGGAATTCAATGCTAAGCAGACCGCCAATGTAAAGGTGTCGCTCGCCGATCTTATCGTGCTCGGAGGGTGCGCGGCGGTCGAGAAGGCTGCGTCCGATGCCGGTGTTCAGGTTTCGGTTCCCTTCACGCCGGGTCGCCGGGATACGACGCAGGAGCTAACCGACGTCGAGATGTTTGATTGGCTTAAGCCGGTCGCCGACGGTTTCCGCAATTACATCGACGAGCAATTCGCGGAGATCTCCCAGGGGGTCGCACCTGAGGAGATGTTCCTAGATAAGGCGCAACTGCTCTCACTCACCGTGCCTGAATGGGTCGCGCTGGTTGGAGGTTTGAGGGTCATGGGCGCGAACTACGACGGTTCGGCGCATGGCATTTTCACCGATCGCGTCGGCGTGCTTACCAACGACTTCTTTACTGTGCTGACCAGCATGGAGTATGAATGGAAGAAGGGGGACGAAACGAGCATGGTTTTCTCACTGGATAATCGCACGACGGGCGCAACGCGATTTAATGCGACTCGAAGCGACCTCATCTTCGGTGCAAACAGCCAACTTCGTGCCATTGCCGAGGTGTACGCAAGCAATGACGGACACGCCCGGTTCGTGAAAGACTTCGTGCAGGTCTGGGATAAGGTTATGATGCTCGATCGCTTCGATGTCCGGGTCTGAGAAGTAAGCGCGATATCACAGGCGACCCGTGAACCCGTAGCGATGGGTCGCCTCTCAGATGTACCCTCGTCTGGCGTTTGCTCAGGCGGAGTTGCTGTCGAGTGCCTCAGAGCCGATGTCATGAGCGTCTAAAAGTTCAGTACTCTTTGAAACGACCATTTCAGTGTTGTACCTGGCGCAGGCAACCGGAAAGTCAGTCCCACTAAATGCATTCCGAGGGACATGGACTACCAAACAACAGCGGCTCTGCTCATTGGCTTGGAGGTTTTCATGACGTCTTCTGCTTGCTCACACGATCGGGTGCCGTTGGAAGCGTTGGATGACTTAGAAGCTCAATGCCGGACATCCTGGCTACGCAAGCGCCTTCAAATCAAGGTTTTGAGCTGCTTTCCTTACTTGCTGCGCTTGGATCAATCCGGTGCAACGCCCATCTGCAGCCGCTTCCGACATCCCTTCTGCTGTAGCTTTAGAGCGCTTACAGCCTGCTGTTCGCAGGCGAACTCAACGCATGGTGGTTTCTCTATTCCCTTCGTTCCGACCTAGAAAAGGCGGCCCTTTATATCAATTGTTTGGCAGGACACATGCTTTCCTTCGGGAGCATAACTTACTGAACCTGGCCGGTTCTGAATTTGAGACTCTTCGGCAAGGTTTGTTTCAGCAGGAGATTGGCGGCTTTCGCCCAGAACTTCTCTGGATCGAAAAATTTGCCGGCCCACTCTCGCATCTGCCGGTGCTGCTTGTGTGATTCGTCCGGCATCTCGGCAAAAAGGTATCACATGCTTGTGTGCTCAGTATAGTGCTGTCTATTTTGTACCTGATCTGGCATTAGCGCCGAACTAAAGGACTGCCCTTTTCGGGATTTATAAATCCCACCCACCAGGTGCCGCCCTTTGGAACATCGAAGCGATAGCCTGGTGGCGCACCCGCAGGCAAATGCCTTCCGAAACCGGCCACCGTGCCCGATCGGTCGACCAGCAGGATCAGCCTGCCGTCTCGAGACTTGGTTGTCTGCGAGTGGCCTGCTACAGCTGAACCGGACTGCAGCGTGATGCCGGGTACCGGCTTGCTGTCGCGGCTGTAGAGCGCCGTGTTCTCTGTGCCGGACTGTACGCGCCGACCTAGTCGGTGCACTTCTTCACTCGCGAAGATCGACTTCCGTTGCGCTTTCAGAATTGGAAGTAAACTGCTGACATAAGCAGGCTCCGGAAATACATTTCTCAGCAGCTCCGGATCCTCTAAGCCGGTCTGAATACTCAACGCCGTCAACTGCTGGGAAGCAATATAGCGGTCGTTTGTCCGCAGCCATCTCGCCAGCCTGATCTGCATGAACGCGAGGATCAAGATTCCGGCGGCTGCGATCGTGCGGAGCTTGAATCTGCCCACGCCGCTGCTTCTTAAAAGCCATACCGTTTCCGCCGCAAGCAATGCCCAACCCACCAGCGGAACGGTTACGTAGCGCCCGGCCTTTGCCGCCAGGAATCCTGGATCGTTTGGATCCATGCGTCCGGCTGCGGTCATGCACGCCGAGAGAAGTTCAAACGCAGCATAGCCGAAGCTCAGGATGCCGGTATTCGAAACCAGAACTCTTCGTCTTATCGCGGTAATCAGGCATGTAATCCAGAGCACTAGACTAAGCGCTCCAAAGGCAAAACCCACCAGCGGACTCCTAATCACCCCAAAGGGCATGCTGAAGTAAGAAGCGACGAAGCCGAGGAGAAGCAGCGGATGGCGCAGGGCCGCTATTGACCCTCCGCTAGCGGCAGCTTGGTGGTTTCCCCAGAAGAACAAGATGCAGGAGACAAGGGCGAAGGAGAGAAGCGCAGCAACTTTCCTGGGCGGCCATCTGGATAGCGTTGCGATTCCAATCAAGACCGGCCAAAGCGCCAACCCATTCGCCACCGAGAAGGTAGCGATCACTCCGCAGAGAACGGCCACCGAGAGATGTTTTGCATCGGCCAACGCAGCAACTACGGCGACTTGCAAGATCGTCCAGGCCAGCAGAAACGGCGTTCCCAAAACGATCGTGTTCAAAGGCCAACCGATTACTACGCCAGTAAAAAGGACAAGCTCGGCCCGGGCAAGCAGCGGCATGCTCTTCTCGCTCCGGATCCCGTTGGCTATCGAGAGAAACAGCGCGAAATAAAAAGCAGCGTTCAGCAGGAAGGGCAACACCTGGCGGCATTGAAGAAAAACGGCGTCCAAGGCGAAAACAATTTCGGGGAACAGGATGCGATGCCCGTTGTGCGGCTGCCAGAGAACGCCCAGGTTCAGGGATTCGTAGCTGGGAATATTTTTCACTACTCGCCAGTAGTCGGAAGCTGGAATCGCGGTGTAATAGCGAAGCAGATGAGCGAAGGTTTGGTACCAATTGAAGGCAAACCAGAGACTGAGCGCCGAGACGAGTAGATAAGGCGCGACTTTGGTCCGTCTTAAGATTTGAGCAGCCCGTTTCAGTTCGAAGAAAAATCCTTTTCCGGAGAAGAGCAGCTTTATACAACCCTTGACACTGCGTAAAGCATACCCCGGCAATCCAGTTCTATCCGGAATTCCTGACCAGATAATCGGGCGGAGAACGGCACTACGTCTCCGGCAGCAGACGAGCATTTCCAGTTCATGGGACAATTGTGCTGTCCACAACAAAACGTCAATGAAATGTTTGAGATTATTGGAAGGACAACGGTATGAGTTTCCGGTTCCTGCATACAGCGGATTGGCAGCTCGGTAAGCAGTTCGGGCAGGTGGCCGGAGACTGCTCCGCGTTTTTACGGAGCCAGCGCCTGCGAACGGTAAAGCGAATAGCCGAAACCGCCGCGGCGAAAAACGTCGACGCGGTGCTGGTCGCCGGGGACATCTTCGAAAACAATACCGTGAGCGACGAAACTATTTGGGGCTTTTTCGAGGCGCTCCAGCCGTTCTCCGGGCCCTGGGTCATGCTGCCCGGCAATCACGATCCTGCCACGGCGGAATCGGTCTGGCTGCGCATTGAACGGCTTGGATGTCCCAAGAATCTCCTGCTGGCTCTTACGCCTGAGCCAATTGCCATTGGAGACGGCCGAGTTGCGATTCTACCCGCTCCGCTGATCCGCAAGCACGAAGTCCACGATCTTACCGAAGGATGGAATTGGACCGCAACAGCGGCTGGGGTATTGAGAATCGGACTAGCTCACGGTTCTGTGGAAAAGTATCTGCCGGATGGCGCTAATCCTCACAATCCTATTTCGGCCGTCCGCGATCAGGAAGCCCGCATGGACTACATAGCGCTGGGCGACTGGCACGGCGCGCGGCAGATCAACCCGAGAGTTTGGTATTCCGGAACGCCGGAGCCGGACAGCTTCCGTGAGAACGATCCGGGCAACGTGTTACACGTCGCCATCGATGAAGCGGGTGCGAGTCCGCGAGTCGAAAAAATCCGCACCGCTGAATACGCCTGGCACTCTCTCGAGCTCTCCGTTTTGAATGCGGAAGATCTGGAGGCCCTGGAAGCCAGGATAGCGGCTGTGCCGGAACCGCATGCCAACAGTGCCGTCTCTCTCGTGCTCGGCGGAGGACTGGACTTGACATCGCGGGCGAAACTGGACCGGCTGATGTCGAAATGGCGTTCGCAATTCCTATGGCTGCGGGAAGACACGGGTGCCCTGGTCTGCAAGCCCAACGAGGAAGATCTCGACAGGATCGACATGGGTGGCTTTGTCCGAACCGCCTTGGATGAGCTTCGAAGCTTGGCGGATACACCTGGTTTCGCTGGCAACGAAGCTGCGCAGGATGCGATGGCACTCTTATACGAATTACACACGAATGCGCGAGGCGTCAGATGAGAATCAACCGAATCGAGGTCCGGAACTTCCGGAAACTCCGCAGTGCGATTGCCCTCGATAATCTGGGCACTGGATTGACCATCATCGCGGGAAGCAATGAAGATGGAAAATCCACGCTGCTGGAGGCTGTCCGCTGCGCGCTCTTCCAGAAACACAATCTGACGGGCGAACACGCCGACAGTCTGCAACCATTTAATTCCAATGTCCGGCCGCAGGTTACGGTCGAGTTCGAGTTGGATCGCCGGCGCTACACCATCGAGAAGACGTTTTGCCAACGACCCGAAGCTTTGTTGACGACTCCGGCTGGCCGTTTTTCCGGACTGGCTGCCGAAGACAAGCTGCAGGAACTGCTCAAATTCAGCCGCCGCGCGAGAGGAGCGACGACGGAAAGCGAGCAGGGCATCTGGGGCCTGCTCTGGGTGACTCAAGGTTCCGCGTTCGGCCCATTAAGCTTGAACGACGGTTCGCGATCTGCGATACGATCCGCTATCGAGATGCAAGTGGGCCAAATCCTGGGCGGCAGCCGCGGAGAACATCTGCTTGCCGCGATCGACGCCGAATATCAACGCTTCTTCACCGCTACGGGACGCCCCTCCGGGCAGTATGGGCAAGCCCAGAAGGACGCAGATCAACTGCTTGAAAAGCTGAATAAGACGGCTTCGGAGCTGGATGTTTACGAGCTTGAACTGCAAGATCTGGAGCGTAGGGAAGCGCGCTTACAGCGTTGGGAGACGGAAAAGACTCTCTCGGATCTCGCCCGAAAACACGAGCAAGCGAAGGAGGCGTGCGCCAGCCTGGAGCAGCTGTTTAAAGAGCGGCAAGCCGCCGAGCATGAGCTGAAAGTAGCCCAAGCGCAACTGCAACTTGCTTCCAGCAAGACGGAAACCAGAGATAAAGAACGGCGGCGCTTAGCGGAGAAGGAATCGGCCCTTGAAAAAGCAGCCGACCGGCTTGCTATCGCAGTCAGACGCTTGGAACCGCTCCGGGTGAACGAATCTGAAGCGCAGCGCGAGCGGGAGAAACTGTATGAGGCTCGTTCGGCTCTTGACCGGCAACTGCTCGAAGTGGACCGGGCTGTCGACCACGTCCGTGCGAGCTCTGACTTGATCGAGCTGACGGGAAAGTTCGATCAAGCCGAGCTGGCGAAGCGCGCAGTGGAGCAGATGAACGCCGCTGTCCAAGTGCTTGCCGTTGACAAGAAGATCATTAAGAAACTGGAGGCCCTGGAAGGTGAGGTAAACGACGCCAAAACGAGGTTAGACGTAATTGCCACTGCCATTGAAGTTCAGATGACTGGCGATTCGATAGCAACGCTGGATGGGCAAACCATCCAGAACTCCTGGACTGGGAGGCTAACCGGGAAAGCGGAGCTGAACATCGAAGGCGTCACCAGCATTGTGATTATTCCTGGTGGCAGCACCCACGATTTTCGTCTCGACCTCCAGCAAAAACGTAAAGCGTTGCGTGAGGCTTTGGAAAAGCATGGATGGGAGACGATCGAAGAGGCGCGGCAGCAGCTCGAGAGGAAAGTTCAACTGGAAAGCGACCTGAAACTACAAGGCGCCATCCTTGAAGCGCAGGCGCCAAATGGAGTGGAATCGCTCCGCCTGGAAGTAGCGCGCCTGCGTGAGCAGTTAAAGAATGCTCCCGCGCTCGATGGCCCCCTAGATTCAATTCAGGATCTGATCGATCAGCGGCTGCTTCTTCAAAAGCAGGTAAGCGTGGTGGCAGATCAGCTTCGATCGAAAGATGAAGAAGTCAAGCTGAAGGCAAAAGCGGTTCGCGAGCAAGAGATGGCCGCCGCAGCGCTAGAGAGCGATGAAAAACATCTCTTAGAGATGACTGCTCAGCTTAAGGAAAATTTAGTTCAAGCGCGCGGCAGCGAGCCGGACGAAATGTTGCTTTGCGCTTCCGCGGAGATGCAGCAAGTACATGGCAGCCTGCAGGAGACCGCAGATCGTGTTGCAGATCAAATCAGGCAGAAGAATCCTGAGGTAATTGAGCTTACTCTCGAGCAGGCATCCCAGGCTTTCGAACGGATGTCCAGCGAAATCAGCAGCGAGCGCTCCCGCGCTCACGACATCCGCATTGCGCTCGGAGCAAAGGGACAGCGTGGCCTTGGCGAGACATACGAGTTGCTGCGGGGGCAGTTCGCTCTAGCGGAAGCAGAGTGCAAGCGATATGGGCGGAGGGCTGACGCGATTATGCTGCTTCGCTCAACGATGCACGCCGCCGAGCGGAAGGCGAAGGAGCAGTACCTTCGTCCGGTTACAGAACGGATTCAACCCTATTTGGAAATTTTGCTGCCAGGCACGGAACTCACGCTGACAGAAAGCATGGAAGTGACCGGACTGAAGCGAAATGGCGTTGAGGAACCTTTTTCGTCGCTGAGCCTTGGAACACGCGAGCAGATAGCTGTGATTGTGCGTCTCGCCTTCGCGGAACTTCTTCATGCGCAGGGCCAACCGGCCGCCGTGGTGTTGGACGACGCCATCGCCTATGCTGATGCAGAACGTCTCGACCGGATGCTGCTCGTTTTGCGGCGGGCCGCGAAGTGTTCGCAGATTCTAGTACTAACTTGCCGCGAACGAGACTACGAGGGTGCTGGCGCACCCATCTTGCGTCTGGCGGACTGCGCAGGTGCGTTAGCCAGCCTGGTTGCCTAATGGTGGCTGCCTGATAGTGGTTGCCTGATGTTGGCTGCAGGCTCAGTTAGCGTCGTCTTCAACGCAACGGCGGCGTGGTTGTTGGCGGCCTCCGATGGCGTGTAGCCTGTTCATAAGCATAGGCAAACCCGAGCAGCTTGGCTTCCGACCAGGGGCGGCCGTAAATGGTCATGCCCGCGGGAAGGGTTCCGCCGCGGGTGAAGCCCATGGGGACATTGATGGCCGGGAAACCAGTGGTCGGAGAAAAGAATTGACTGTTGTCTCCGGCCGGCGTGTTCAGGTCGCCTATCAGGCGCGGAGGGTTGCTCCAGGTGGGGTAAACGAACGCATCCAGATGAAGCTTGTCCATGGTGGCCAGAACTGCTTTTCGCACTTCCTGGCGGTAGGCCATCTCCGCTTCGCAAGCTGGTGAGCCGGGACCATTTTCTGGCGTCTTCTCAGCTTGTTCCAAACGGTAATGGACCGAAGGATGGAAGCCACCCGACTTGATAATTTCCGCCAGATTCTTCACCGGGACGCGATCGCCCTGGCTGGCGAGATAGCGATTCATGTCGTATTTGAAGCCCATGCACGGTCCAAGTTCACGGGGGCGCTTGATGGCGTCGAGGCCTTCCACTGACGCCGGATCTACAATTGTCGCGCCTACACGCTTCAAGTCTTCGACTGCTGCATTGAAAACACGCACGATTTCGGGGTCGGTAGTTTCGCGCTCATAGGCTTGGCGCAGAATGCCGATTTTTGCTCCCGCGAGTTCGTCACGGTTCAGCGAGGAGAGATAGTTTTGGGGCAAATGGGAGCTTGCAGCAGCGGTAACGGGATCGTTCGGATCTGAGCCAACAATTACGCCGAAAACTCTAGCGGCATCTTCGACGGTGCGAGCCATGGGTCCGGCGATGTCGGCCTGTAAATTGAGCGGCAAAACTCCAGCCCGGCTGGTGAGTCCCATGGTGGATCGAATGCCCACCAGCGATTGATGAGAAGAGGGCCCGCGAATGGAATTGCCGGTATCGCTGCCCAGCCCGGCGAGGCCGAAGTTACCGGCAATCGCCGCCGCAGTGCCGCCGCTGGACCCGGCGGTGGAGCGATCGAGAGCATACGGATTCTTGGTGTAACCAGGAAGAATGGAACTTACGGTCTCGTAGGGACTGAAGGCCCACTCGGCCATATTTGATTTCGCGAGCACAAGCGCTCCAGCTTCCTTTATGCGCCGCACTTGGAACGCATCCGAGGCGGGGATGAAAGTCGCTAAAGCCAATGCGCCATCTGTGGTGCGGAGGGCTTTGGTTTGGAAGTTGTCCTTTACGATCATTGGGACGCAGTGCAACGGGCCAGTTAGACCCGATTCCGCAAAACTGCGATCCAGTTCGTCAGCCTGGCGCTGGACGTCCGGATTCACGATCACGATTGCGTTCAGGGCAGGACCGTTTTTGTCGTAAGCCTGGATGCGCTCCAGATATCGGGAAACCAGAGCCCGGCATGTCAGCCGGCCCTTCTGCATTGCCTGATGAACCTGCGAGATGGTGGCTTCCTCAATCTCAAATGGAGCGGATTGCTGAGCTTGGAGAGGAACGCCAGGGGAAACGCAAAACAGTATGCAGCCGGTAAGCAGGTTAAGAGGAGATCGGATCACTGGATCAGAATAGCGGGAAGTTGCTTAGTAGCGCCCACTGTACGCCCGGTCTTCCTGCGGAGCCTGTTTGGATTGCTGCTGGTATGAACTTACGGCCTTGTCGAGCGCCAGCAGAATATGGTTCAACTGTTCGTGAGTATCAGCGGAGATCACCACTTTCGCATGAGGTTTTACCGAATCGGTACGGAACGCCATGGCCGCAGCTTGATCCTCAGAGCTGGCTTGTGCATAGTCTTTCGTTCTTGTACGGGTTTTTTCCTTCGCCTTCGACCGCTTGTTCTTTGCGGCATCTCTGGCGGCAATTTCGGCTAGTGAACGCCCCTTGGCATGGAACCGTAAACCGCAGTCTTCACAGCGGTAGGGCCACCAACCAATGGCGGCTTTTGCCTGATCCACAGCGCCGTTGCGGCGGGACCGTTGAAGGTCAGAACTTTGGCATCGTCTGCAAGTCACAAACAGACATTCGGCGGTTACGGCGAAAAACTTTAGCCGTGGGGCAAATTCTTAGATTGTCCGATGAAGCATTTTATTACTTCTTGACGCCGAGGAAGTTAAATCGATGTTCAAAGCACAAACAATGATCCCTGGATTGGTGCTCTGCACTCAGTAAGCTGAGCGCTATAACAGCTTGTCGAGGGTAATTGGAAGACTGCGAATGCGCTTACCAGTAGCGTGATAAACCGCGTTCGCGATTGCGGCGGCCGCTCCGGTGATTCCAATCTCCCCTATGCCGTGTGCTCCCAAAGGCGTGTGCGGGTCGGGGATGTCGAGAAAATAGGTTTCGATGTTCGGAATGTCGGCATGCACCGGAACGTGATATTCGGCCAGGCTGGGATTCATAATGCGGCCCGTGCGTTCATCAAACAGAGTCTCTTCGGTTAAAGCCATGCCGATTCCCATGGTGATTCCGCCCATGAATTGCGAACGGGCTGTTTTCGAATTCAGGATCCGCCCAGTGTCGAAAGCGCCGACCCAGCGGGAAACCCTGATTTCGCCGGTCTGCTCGTTCACCCGGACTTCGCAGAATTGCGCGCCATAGGAAGCCATTGAGTACTTCAGCAGTTCGAAGGGCTGACCGGATGTTACTTCTGCCTCGAGGAAGTCCTGATTCAGCCGGGCGAATATATCGACGTAAGTCTCACCGGAGTCACGCTTATCTCTGCGGAACAATCCACTATCCAGGGCACGTATCTCGTCGAAATGAGATCCTGCGAGCGGAGAGTCTTTGTCCTTCTTCGCCAGACTGTGCAGTTCACGATGTAGCTTTTCGCAAGCCTGCTGCACCGCAAGCGCGATACTGATGGTTTGGCTCGAGCCGCCCGCTACCGGTGCCTGCGGCAGGTCGGTGTCGCCGTACTCGAAGCGCACCTTCTGCATGGGAAGTCCCAACCGCTCGGCAGCGTGCTGAGTCTGAACCGTCGCCGTGCCCATACCCATTTCCTGCGCTGAAGCCTGCACCACTGCCGTTCCGTCCGCATTGATTCTTACTCTGGCTGCGCAAGGAAAACGGTAGGCAGGATAGAAAGCCGAGGCAACACCCTGTCCCACCAGCCATTTCCCGTCGCGGGTTGAACGGATCTGCGTAGAACGGTCTTTCCAACCAAATTTCTCTGCTCCCAGATGGAACGCCTCTTTGAAGTTCCGGCTGGAAAATTCTGTATCCTTGGCAGGCTCCCGCTGCGGATCGTTCCGGAGCCGCAACTCGACAGGATCTATTTCTAGTTTGTAGGCCAGTTCATCCATGGCGGATTCCAGAGCAAAGGTCCCGATAGACTCGCCTGGCGCACGCATGAAGGTGTTCGCCGTGGTGTTTAAATGCATCAGAGACTGGCTGATGAACAAATTTTCGGTCGCGTATAAGCGCCGCGCCGGGAAGGAAAACTGCTCCGGAAAGTCGTTGGTGGTTGAAGTAGCGGTGACACCGGTGTGAATCAAAGACTTCAGCTTGCCGCCTTCGTCGGCCGCCAAAGCCACCCGTTGTTCGGAAGGTGTGCGTCCGCCAACGTCGCGAAAAACACCTTCGCGCGATAGAACCAGTTTTACCGGCCGCTCGACAACTTTCGCGGCCAGGACGCATAGCTGAACGTGGCTCCACATCGATCCCTTGCCGCCGAACCCGCCGCCCACGTAGGGGGCCAGTACGCGAACGTTCTTCTTGTCGAGAGAGAACATCTTGGCAAGCGAAGAGGATACTCCAACCACAAACTGGCTGGCGTCATAGACGGTGAGCTTGTCTCCATTCCAGACGGCAATCGTTGCGTGAAGTTCGATGGCATTGTGGTTATACCGGGGCGTGGTGTAGATCTGGTCCACCCGGAACTTGCCCGTGCCAAGCGCAGCTTCCGCGTCACCTCTAGTAACTTCGGTGTCCTCCATCATTACCTGCTTGGGAACTTCCGTGTGAGTTCTGCCTTCTTCGAAGGAAGTGCTGGCAGGCTGCCGATTGTACTCAACACTTATGAGAGATGCAGCGTGCTCAGCACGTTCGAGGGTGTCCGCTACCACCAGCGCCAACGGTTGTCCATTCCAGAAAATTTCCTCGGTGTTCAGCACGTTAGCGCTACTGCCCGCGGCGTCGGTTCCTCCACTTGGGCTGAATAACGGAGGAGCTTTCATCTTCGGCGCGTTCTGGTGAGTAATAACCGAGAGAACGCCGGGCGAACGCTCGGCTGCTGTGATGTCGATGGCCCGGATGGTTCCCTTAGGTATGGAACTATACACCAGCGCAGCATAAGCCAGGTTCTCGACGGGAAACTCGGCCGTGAAGGGCGCGACGCCCGTAACCTTGTCGCGGCCGTCCACCCGGTCGATGGGCTTGCCAATCAGCCGGTCGGCTTCACTGAGTTGATCGCGGTCGCGATCAGGGATGAACTGGACAACTGCTTCGGTGACTTTCGAAACAATACTCATTAGACTTCTCCTTGAATTGACAGTTCCGTGAGAACGTTCACGATCGTTCGCTCAGCCAAGTCGATTTTGAATCCGTTATGCCGGAATGGCGTCGCATCCTGCAATTCGAGCGCTGCAGCCTGGTGAAAGTTCTCCTCGGTCAGTGGTTTACCAGTCAAGAACTGTTCAGCCTTCTGAGCACGCCAGGGCTTATGAGCCACTCCGCCAAGCGCGATCCTTACCTGCTTTGCTGCTCCGTTCCCTACCTCTAACGCGGCCGCAACGGAGACAATCGCAAAGGCGTAACTGGCACGGTCCCGCACCTTGCGGTACATAGATCTCCGGGCGAATGGAAGCGCTGGCAGATCGACAGATACAATCAATTCGCCGGGTTCCAGGTTGGTATCCCGGTTGGGCGTATCTCCCGGCAAGCGATGGAAATCGACCAGCGGAATCGTTCTATCGCCATTTTTTCCCGTCACGTTGACAACCGCGTCCAAGGCTGCCATGGCGACACACATGTCAGACGGATGCGTCGCGATGCATTCGGACGATGTACCCAGGATGGCGTGAATGCGATTGAAACCCTCGATGGCGTCGCAACCGGACCCCGGGTGCCGCTTGTTGCAGTTTGCGGCGCTGTCATAGAAGTAATAACAGCGCGTCCGCTGCATGAGATTTCCTCCCGTGGTCGCCATATTCCGCAGCTGAGCGGAAGCGCCCATCAGGATGGCTTGCGAGAGAACCGGATAACGTTCGCGCACGAGCTTGTTTCCAGCTACCTGGCTGTTGCGAGCCAAAGCTTCAATCCGCAATCCTCCTTGAGGTAGTTCTTCTATGCTCGAAAGCGGCAGGCGTGTAATGTCCACTAGAGCGTCCGGCTGCTCTATGTTTTCGCGCATCAAATCGATTAGATTGGTACCGCCGCCCAAGAATTTCGTGCTGGTGGATTGCGAAAGCAGACTCAAGGCCGCCTGCTGATCTTGAGCTCTAGAATAAGTAAAATCTCTCATTTCGACATCCCCTCAAAGACTTGATGAATGGCTTGATTGATGCCAACGTAAGCGCCGCAGCGGCACAAATTTCCGCTCATCCGTTCCTTCACTTCCGCGTCCGAGAATTGCAGCGGCGAATCAACGGAGCGCTCGGTCACGGCGCTGGGCAGTCCACTTTGGAATTCGCTCATCATGCCTACCGCCGAGCAGATCTGGCCGGGTGTGCAATATCCACATTGGAAGCCGTCGTGCTCGATAAAAGCGCTTTGCAGAGGATGCAACTGCTCTGCCTCCGCCAGTCCTTCAATAGTGGTAATCTCGCGGCCTTCGTATTGCATTGCGAGCGCTAGACATGAATTGATCCGTTCACCATCTGCCAATACGGTACACGCGCCGCAGGCACCTTGATCGCAGCCTTTCTTGGTGCCGTTCAAACCAATCCTTTCCCGAAGCGCATCGAGTAGCGAAACTCGCGCTTCAATTTGCAGCTGGTACTCTTTCCCGTTCACCCGTAGAGCTACGGTGTTTCCTCCGTTTGCTTGATCCATGTAGGTATTTCCGGCTTTCTGAAGTTGCAGTCAACTTCGCGATTTCAACAGGTATGACTCGTGAAGAAGGGAAAGTGATCGAATATTTCCCTGCGAGGTTTGGAAGACTTTCCGATTTTGAATGCGGTCAGACGAACGGGTCCGTAAAGAACCGGAAAGATGTTAGAACATCTGAATCAGAAGTTCTGTATCGAAAGTCTTGAACGCATGAAGAATTGTATGTTGCTTCGCACTTCCCAGTGATTGGCTGGCTTTTTCTTCGGGCGTCCAGCGCCAGCGCGGGCTTTCCCTGCACGTTTTGGGATCGCTCTGCGCTGAGGACGTCTTGCCTGTTCAATGTGCTGTAGAGCCCTGCGATACGCAGTGTTACGCAACCGCAACAGAATTGTCATTGTAAAGCCAAAAGAAGATGATTTACTGGCGGCGTACCGACAAAAGTTCTGGAGGAACTGACATGCCGTCTACTCGCCGCCACTTTTTGCAAGCTGCTTCAGCAGCAGCTGCTTTCCCGCGCCTGGTGCGCCCCCAAATGCCTGGAATCATACCCGCCGATAGCGCTCGCCCGGTGATTACCCATGGAGTCATGTCCGGGGACGTCGCCAACCGCTCCGGTGTGATCTGGTCGCGCGCCGATCGTCCTTCCCGCATGATCGTCGAATACGGCACATCGGAGTCTTTCGACAACGCTACCCGCGTTGAAGGCCCGCATTGCCTGGATGTCACGGATTTCACCGGAAGGCTGCAGTTGGATCAACTGCCGGCGGACGCCGATATCTTCTATCGCGTCATCTTCCAAAGCGCCGTGGATGGGAAGACCGAAAGCGAGCCGGTGTTTGGCCGCTTTCGAACCCTGGAGCGGCGTGAGCGCGATGTTTGTATCGTCTGGGGCGGCGACACCGCCGGACAGGGCTGGGGCATCAATCCGGAGTTCGGCGGCATGAGGATCTATGAGTCGATGCGCGCCTTGCAGCCCGACTTTTTCATTCACTCCGGCGACAACATTTACGCCGATGGACCGATCAGCAGCAGCGTGACACTGCCCAGCGGCAAGATCTGGAATAACATCACGACCGAGGAGAAAAGTAAGGTTGCCGAGACTCTGGATGAATACCGCGGAAATTACAAGTACAACCTGCTCGACGCCAACGTGAAGCGCTTCAACGCGGAGGTGCCGCAGATCTGGCAGTGGGACGACCATGAAGTCCTGAACAACTGGTCTTCGTCGAAAGACTTATCGGCGGACTCGCGTTACACGGAGAAGAGCATCTTTACTCTCTCCAGCAGGGCGGCTCGAGCATTTCAAGAGTACGCGCCCATGCGGCCGTCCTCGATTGGGCAAGATAAAGTCTATCGGAAATACTCGTTTGGGCCGCTGGTGGAGGTGTTCGTTCTCGATATGCGCAGCTATCGGGGGCCAAACACCTATAATCTGCAGACCACGCAGAGTAGCGAAACGGAATACCTGGGAGCTCCCCAGCTGCAGTGGCTGAAGCGCAGCCTGAAACAATCGAACGCTATCTGGAAGCTTATTGCCGCGGATATGCCGCTGTCGCTGGTTGTTCCCGATGGCAGAGACGCGGACGGGCGTCCCACGTATGAGAACAGCGCCAATGGGAATGGTCCGGCGCTGGGCCGCGAACTGGAGATTGCCGACCTGCTGCGTTTTATCAACCAGGAACGCATCCGCAATACAGTTTGGATCACTGCGGACGTTCACTACGCGGCAGCACACCACCTGAGCCCCGACCGGGCGCAATTCACTGACTTTCATCCGTTCTGGGAGTTTATCGCAGGGCCATTGAACTCGGGAACTTTCGGGCCTAATCCGCTCGACAACACGTTTGGTCCGCAGGTGGTTTTTCAGAAAGTTCCGCCTGCCGGACAGAGTAATCTGCCGCCATCGGCCGGCTATCAGTTTTTTGGCGAGGTCAGGGTGTCGCGCTTCCGCATGCGCGTGATATTCAGAGACATAAATGGTACTGAGGTGTTCTCACAGGATATCCAGCCCGAGTATTTCTAGCCCGTCTATTCAACCGAGTGGGCTATCCGGCGTGGGCCGTCACTACAAAGTGGCGGCCGCGCTCGATTTGTACGTTTACGAATCCGCTCTTGCACAACGCTCTCTCAACGCCGCCAGAGGTTTGAAAGCTTTCATAGCGACGGCCAAAGAAAGGAAACATCCGTCCAAACGCGTGAAACAGCAGGCTGTTTGCAGAGATGTAAACGAAAAACAGCCAGGCTTTCCATCCGCCGTCTCGGGCAGTTTGCCACGGGATAGCGGGCGGATGCAGCACAATCCACAGCAGGCCGCCCTCCTTCAAAACGCGTCGAATTTCAGGAAGGCTTCGGGATAAATCCGTGTAAGCCAGGGAGACCCGAGCCACCACCGCATCGAAAACGCCTGCCCGGAAGGGAATCGCCTCGGCATTGGAACAAACGAATCGTACATGCGGAGTCCAGCTACGCCCCAGCGCTAAAGCTTTGCAATCCCGATCCAGCCCGAACGATGAGTGTTCCGGATAAGCGGCAATCAAAGTTTGACCCGCGCCGCAGCCTACGTCCAGCACATAAGCGCTTTCGGGAAGGGCAGGCGGCAGGACATGCGAGGGATGACTGGCGTCCCTCGCAATTGCTAATTCATCTTGGTGATAAGTAAGACTCAAGGCGTCGCCGCTAATGAACTTCTAGAGACATGTTTACTATCTCAAACTCGAAGCGTTCAGGAGGAAGCGATGAGATCGGGCTCGGTGTCATGTCAAACCAAGTGCGATAGGCGGACTCCGCCACCGACGTATTCAGGTAGAGCAGAAACTGATCGGAGCAGCAGCGGATCGGAACCATCTGGCGGAACGCCAGCCGCAATCCGACGGCATTGCCGAGCGAAACTCCCTCCGGCTTGACCGCTTTGTCTTCGAGCAGCTGGACGAAACTGCTGCGGCCGGCGTGCGGCCAGACGTCACCGCGGAGCAGGCTGCGCAGCTCCACTCGGGAACCGAAGGTGATTTCGCATTGCCTGATCCATTCGAGCACCGCATCGCCCCAATGCCAGTGGCTCAAGAGCCCCAGGTAACGATCGACCAGATTGATGGCCAGATCCATCTTGCGGCGTTCCACCTGTTCGTTCTCGACCAGAGTGTCGGCCGGGACAGTGGGAATCAAATCTTCGTGGTCAATGATTTGAGCAGCCATCTGCATCAGCTTATCCAGCCGCCGTACTTCGGGAACGGTTTTCACCAGCAGGGGCGGTAATTCGTGCGTCTTGCCGCCAGCAACCTCTACGAACTTACGATCGCCAATTATGTCCATAGCAGCCTCACTGATTCTCCAAGTTTCTGTCGAACGTAGTGTCTGTCCGACGACTGGGTCGATGCGCTCCTGAATCTAAGACGTCACGCGGTCTCGAGGAGTTGCTTTCACCACTAAGCTTACGGCGGTTCCTACCGTGGCTACTTATGTAGTAACAAATTTAATTCAATTATTTCAAGGGAGTAGTAGTTTTTTGGCAGCGTACCGACTTAAGTGCTAGCCAAAACTCTTATCCCTTACTGTCTATCAGGGGTCGATACAAGAGAGGGGCTATAACAATCAGGGGGCCACCCCTGGCACAGCTCGACCGCATCTCCCGCAACCCTCTTTTCCACCAGCTAACTTAACGTCGGCAATGTGCCCGTTATAATAGAACACTCTGAACAAACATGTGCAGTAAGGCGAGCGCCCTATGCCCACGTTATTCTTGAAGCGTATGCTCCGGCCGAGCGCTCCTGTTCTTGCTCTGATTCCTTTCTTCTGTCTCCTGGCAGCGACTTCTAAAGCAGCAACTTTGACACCGTGCGCCGAGGGAGCGCGCACTTCGCTGCCCTGCGAACTGACGTTACCGATGCAATCCGGCGATCTCTCCCCGTTTCGCGATCTGCTGTTAAGCGTGGAGTTCCGGTCGCCTTCCGCCTCCACAGTGCGGGTTATTGGCTTCGCATCGGAAGGCAAGCTGCACGTGCGCTTTACCCCGACCGAGCCGGGCGCCTGGACCTACCGGACTACCAGCCCGCTTCCTGCTCTGGATGGCAAGGAAGCAACTTTCAACGCTGCCGACAGCGGCATGCCAGGCATGCTTACGGTGGCCAATCTCAGGCACTGGCGCACCGGGAAACGGCAGCCGCACCTTTGGCTTTCGGCGGCCGCTCCTTTCCTTGAAATTGCCCAGCCGCAGTTCAAGTCGTGGCTCGATGAGCGGAAGCACGAGGGATTCACGCATGTTCGCGGAACCTTGCTTGCCACGCAAGCAACGCTTCAGCCCTTAGACGGAAACGGCGAGCCTAACGAAGAGTACTTCTCCGCGCTCGACGACCGGCTGCTCGAGGCTGCGAATCGCGGTTTCGTTCTCGACCTGATTGTGGCCGACGCCAGCGGCAAGATTCCGTTAACGGAGCCGCTGGTGCGTTTTCTAGTCGCGCGGTATGGAAGCTTGAACGTCAGCTGGCAGGGCATCGAGCAGTTCGACACGCGGCCGGGCGTGCGCGAACAACTCCGCGCCCTGGGTGAACAGTTGAAGAAATTCGATGGCTACTCACATCCGCGCTCGTCCGACGCCGAGGTGTCAACTTCGCCGCTGCTGAACGATGGCTGGATGGACTTTCTGATTGAAGCATCTGGGCATCCCGAAGTAGGAGCAGTAGAACACCAATTTACGCGCCAGCCGCAGATCCACGTCATAAACTCCGAGGAACCCGCGGCCTTCCGGCGTGAATTGTGGTCAGCGACGACTAGCGGCGAGTCACCTTCGGTGAGTTACGCGGCGCTTCAAAAGCCGGAGAATCGAAAGGCCATCGCTACCTGGAAGAACATCCTGGCGAATACTCGGTACTGGGAATTTGAACCATACTTCGATGTTTCGGGCGCAACGGCGGCCGGGCTGGAAGAAATTGAATACCTGGCTTATGCTCCGTCGGGCGGCATCATCGAGCTGACCATACCTAAGCACAAATACAACCCGCAGTGGGTGAATCCGGAGACGGGTGAAGAAATCCCGCTGAAGGACTTCAAAGGCGAGACCTTCAGCCAGTCGACGCCCGATGGCAAGCACGACTGGATTCTGGAATTTGCCCGGGAAGGGAAGAAAGAATCGATGGCGAAGTATTTCTACTTCGAATCCGTCGATGCGCCGGTTCAGGAAGTGGAAAGCGAACCGCCGCGTGTTCCCTTCAAGATCGCCGCACCGGAAGGCGACGAATTTAGTGGTCTGGTTCCGGTGCCCTTTGAAGCGACGATCACGCGTGCCAATCGCGCCAGCCGCTTCATGCAATATCTCTGGTGGGGCAACGTGGTGGCGGGCGGGGAAGGAGCTCGCCTGCTGGGAATTGGATCGTCGGGTAGCCTGGCGGTTCCTCCGTTCCTGATCAAGAACTCGAGCGCTAACCTGACCGTCCGCGTTGAAGCGATCAATGCCTACGGTAAAGCCTTTGAAGTGGATCGAGTCTACAGGCTGACGCAATGACCGTTCTGGCATTGGATTTGACGGGCGAACATGGCACCTTGGCCGTGCATCGCGATGGCGTTACGGTGGCGGACGAAAGCCTGACCTCCACAAGCGGCTTTTCGCACCTTGTCTTCGGCAGCCTTCAAGCGCTGCTGACAAAAGCTGGTTTGGATCTGAACCAGATCGACTGCTATGCATCCGCTTCGGGGCCCGGCTCCTTCACTGGCGTAAGAGTCGGATTAGCTACGGTGAAAGGCCTCGCCGAAGCAGCAGGCAAACCCGCCATGGGAGTGTCGAACCTGCGCGCTCTTGCGTTGTGCGGAGATAGCGAGGCGTTCCGGGTTCCCGTGATGGATGCGCGGCGCGGCGATGTTTTCACGGCCGTGTTTGACCAGACGGGTAAGCTTGTTGCGCCTGAGACCGTGGGATCCCTTCGCACGATGCTTGCGCATCTGAACCGATATGAGGACTTGCAATTCGTCACGCGTGAGGAGCCCTGGCTGAGGGAGATGCTGGCAAGCACGGGCTATGCGAAGGCTCGAATTAGCAGTTCCACCGCACCTCTGGCCAGAGCAGTGGCTTTCTGCGCCGCCGCCGATTTGGCTGATGCCGCGGCCGCGGGCGATCCGGCCCTGCTCGATGCAAATTACGTGCGCCGCTCTGACGCGGAGATGTATTGGACTGACCGCCCAGCGACTTAAGCCAGCGCGCCGCGAATGCGAAATAGAGACGCATGCCGCGTGGGCGCAGGGGCATTCGGCACAGCGATTTTCAAACCGGAAGGGCTTTGCTTCCACTCAATCGTCGCATCGCTGCCCACCAGTTCCACGTTCTGGATTTTGCCCACTTGCAGAGCGGTCCCGGGAGCTAGCGAGCGGATTTCCGCTGCATAGTCCGGCCATCCCATGACAAAAGCGAAGAGATCTTTTCCTTTGGTGGTGAAACGGACATCTGTGGCGTTCAGGTCGCGACGCCCCTTTTCATTAAATTGCGCGCTCTTGGCGTCCGCGCTCGAAACCGGTTCGCCTTCGCCCGAGATCTTCCAAGGCCGGGTGCCGTAAATTCCCTCTCCGTTCACCGCAATCCAGGAAGCGAGTTCGTCGAGCACAGTGAGTTCCTGGCTGTCTAGCATCCCGCTTGCCGGAAGCGGAAAGTTCATCATCAGGTTGCCGTTTTTGCTGACTATATCCACCAGCATGTCGATGACGGTCTTGCCCGTCTTGTAATCGGCTCCGCGCAAATAGTGCCAGTCGCCAATGCAGGTATCGGTCTGCCAGGGCCGAGGAAGAATATCGTCGAGAATGGCGCGTTCGCGATCGTAGACGCAGGTTCCCTTTTCGGAATCTTCGTTTCGTTTAGAAAAGTAGACGCCTTCAGTAGCGCCTCCTCCGCGCGCCTTCATGTTGTAAAGATGAGCGACGATCGCCAAGCCGTAATCCTCGAAGGGAAGCGGTCCGTCGCTGTAGAGAAAGTCGGGCTCGTAGTGGTCGAGCAGATCACGCATTCTGGAATACCAGTGGCGCTTCCACCAAATGGGAATTCCGCTTTCGTTCCAATCGAGATTGCGCCAGACTTGGTCGGACTCGATGTAGAGGCTCTGGTTCTTCGGGTTGGCTCCGTCGTAAGGCACTCCTTCTCTGGGCCCATTTAGATCGCTGCCGTGGCTGACGGAGAACCATTTGTAAGCGATCCACAGATGTTCGCTGACACCAAACTTCAAGCCGGCAGAATGAGCCGCATCGCGCCAGGCCCCGACCACATCGCGCTTAGGGCCCATGGAGACTACGTTCCAGGGATTGTGCTTCGAATCCCACATGTCGAAGTTGTCGTGATGAACTCCCATGCTCATGAAGTATTTGGCTCCCGCTTTCTTATAGAGCTGCATCAAGTGAGTGGGATCGAACCTTTCGGCTTTCCAGAGCGGAATGGTGTCCTTGAAGCCGAACTTCGAGGGATGGCCGTAAGTCTGGACGTGATAGTTGTATTGCTTTTTGCCCTGCAAATACATATTGCGGGCATACCAGTCGCCGGCCTCGATGGCCGACTGCGGTCCCCAGTGGGCCCAGATGCCAAACTTCGCATCTCGAAACCACTCCGGCGCCTGATACTCCGCAAGCGACTTCCGGGTTCCCTGAAACGGGCCTTTGGTAATTTCGAGGTTGCCTGGTATTTCGGCATGAGGAGCAGTTTGAGCCCGTCCGTATTCCGGCAGAAGCAGCGGAGCAATACCGGCTCCGGCTAGACCGGCCAGACTCTCCTTGAAGATGGTCCTGCGATTTATGATTCTGCAATTCAGTGACATGTAAGGAAACCCTCTAGCGCCGCCATTCGGCGGTCGTGATGGAAAATCCATCCGGACGGAGCACATCGAACTGCACTCGCAATTGCGGAGGCTCACTCAATTTGAACGATAACTTGTGACCTTCGCCAATCTTCAGATCGGGCAGGGTCACATCTTTGCGCTCCACGGGAATGCCGCCGGGCCCATAGTAAACCGCCCGAAGCGTGTAGCCGCGCAGGGCATAGCAGGGCAGGGTTGACCTGGTGGATAGCTCAACGTCGATGACGTTCACTTTATCGATTACGGTGAGCTTCTCGATGGGGCTCGACTCTACTCGAAGATCTTCGAAGGAGGGCTTGCGTTCGCCATAGAGGTCGACTACTCCATGGACGCGCTGCTTCATGATGCCCGTGCCGGTGTCGCCTATGTGGGTTCGATAGTCGTTGTAGCAGAAGAAGATAGCTCCAGCCACAAAGGGCTTATCTCGCAAAACGACATCCTGAGTATTCAGAACGCGCCTTCGGTGCCCGTCACCCTCGGGCCGGTCGGCTGTGCAGGCGCAATAACCGTATTCGGAAATCACCACTGGTTTATCGGGAAAGGCCGTATGAATCTCATCCAGCGTCCGGCTCAAGTCTTCCGGACCTCCCTTATGCCAGCTGCCGTAGTATTCGTTGCACTCGACAAAATCCATCAAACCCGAGACGTCTTTCGACTGTGTATGGAACAGCGAGTTTGAAGCATAGGAACACAGCCGTGCGCGGTCGAGACGCTTTGCCTCCTCCAGCATGTGTTTGGCAAAGTTATAGGCTGGCGGATTCTGTCCGCCGATCTCGTTGCACAGTCCCCAGCACACAATGCAGGGATGGTTGCGGTCGCGCGCCACCATTTCGCGAAGCTGCTGTAAACCGTTTTCCATGATGTCGGCATCCGGCTCCGCACCCATATCCTTGAAAGTCTTAGGCCCCCAAGTGGGCACCTCCGACTGCATCAGAATTCCATTGCGATCGCAGTAATCGAGCACGCGGCGATCCTGCGGCCAATGGACCCGGGTGAACACGCAATTGAGTTCTTTCAAGTCACGATGATCGTGTTCAATCCATGTTGACGGCTCGGCCATTCCATACTCGGGATTGCTTCCCGCCATGCGCTCTACGCCCATCAACCGCACTGTTTCGTTGTTAAAGAGAAACGTCGTACCCTTGACGGCTAACTGCCGGATGCCAAAAGTGGCACGCTGGCGATGGCCTGTTTCCGCGCTGGTTGTTTCGGCCATGAGCGTGTAAAGATGCGGGTGGTCGAAGTGCCATAATTGCGGCTTCGTCAGTGTAGTTGAAAGAGGAATAACTGCTTGCTGCCCGGGTTCGATGACTGTGGCCCGGCCCGCCTGCACGTGTGCCACAGGGTTTCCGGATGCGTCAGCTATAGTCGCGCTGACATCGATCTTGGCCGCAGCTGCTCCCGCATTCCGTACATAGGCTTTAGCTTGAATGCGAGCGTCACGGGTCGACCAGTCGATAGACGTGTCGACATCCAACCGCTCAATAAATACGGAACCTGTGGACAGCAGTGTTACGGGCCGGTAGATGCCTCCATCATGAGCCCAATCGCTGGACCGCCCGCGCGGCAGCATGTGCTCATTGAAGCTGTTGTCGACTTGTACAACCAGCAGGTTGGGTTTACCAGCGTGAGCCAGCTTTGTCACGTCGAGGGTAAAAGCGGTATAGCCTTTGCGCAGATGCTCGCCCGCCGGCGTTCCGTTCACCCACACCCGTGCACTGTGGAAGACAGCCTCAAATTCGATCCGGATCACGGCGCCGAGCCAGGACTCTGGAATGGAAAAGTCGCGGCTGTACCAGCTTATTCCGCGGTATTCGGCCAGATCGGCAACAATCTGAAACGTATGCGGGACCGTGACCGGGGACCAGGCGGCCGCAGAGTGGGATGGGTCGAACCAGCCTTCCCGCTCGCCGGCAGCGGAGGGATCTACTTGAAAACGCCATTCGCCGCAAAGGTCGAGTTCGCGCGTTTCCAACGGCTGGGCCGAAGGCTTCTGCGCAGGGGCGGCTTCGACCGGCTGCGCAAGAAGACCGCCCGCGGCAAGGGAGGCTTGGCGGAGCACGTGACGCCGGGAATGAATATTGGACATGGTTGACCTTTGAAGCGCACCGGCCGCCAATCGCAGCGACTGATCCTGATAATGAAGAGCCGTCGCGGATGCGGTCGCAATGTGCGCGAGTTTATCAAAAACCTGCCGGCATGATCTGGATTTCCGGAACCGCTGCCCGGGGAGACAACTTTGCTATGGCCACGGTAAGCTCGGCGATGTCCTCGGGCTGTAATGCTTTCGCTAACTGCTCCGGACTCGGCTTGACAGGGCGCTTTTCGAGTATTTCGGTTTCCACCAGACCGGGGCACAGCGCGCAGGTCCGGATGCCATTTTCTTTCTCTTCCATCCGGATGGCGTGCGCCAATCCCAGCATGCCGCGCTTGGTGGCTTGATACGCCGCGCCCGAGACATCCGGTGTCACCCCGGAAATGGACGCGACATACATAAGGTGTCCGTCGCCGCGCTTGCGCATGTCCGGCAGCACGGCTTGTGTGGCGTAGTAAGCGCCATTCAGATTCGCCGACATGAGGTGGTCCCAGATCTCCGGCCGCAGGCGCGTTATAGCGCGATCCGGCGTGTTCGTTCCGGCGGCGTAGACCATAATGTCCACCTTTCCAAAATCGCGGATGACGGCTGCACCCAATTCCGTCATTTGGGCAGCATCTGAAGCGTCGGATGTGCGCACATCGATTTTCAAGTTCTGGCCACTTAATTCCGATTGAAGAGCCTGCAGGCGATCCGCTCTTCTTGCAGACGCGACTACTCGAGCGCCTTCGTGCGCAAAATGCACGGCGATGCTGCGTCCAATGCCACTCGATGCGCCTACAACTAAAACAACTTTATCTTTCAGGGAAACCGGCATCATTCTATTTTGCTCCTCCGGTTCGCTTGCTTGGCTACACTGATGTTTTCAGAGTGAGCGCAAACACCATTTCCAGTTCTGCCACTTACCGTTCCGCCGGGGTCGACATTGATGAGGCGGACCGGGCAGTTTCGGCTATTCGCAGACATGCAGCGAAGACCTTGACTCCGAATGTGCTTACCTCTATCGGCAGCTTCGGCGCAGGTTTTTCCATGGCCGGCTGGCGCAATGCCGTGCTGGTGAGTTCGGCCGATGGAGTGGGCACAAAGCTGAAAATCGCGTTTGCCACCGGGCGGCACAGCACGGTTGGCGAAGACCTGGTCAACCACTGCGTGAATGATATTGCGGTGCAGGGTGCTCAGCCGCTCTTCTTTCTCGACTACTTTGCCACCGGAAAATTGAATGCGCGGGTGTGCGCCGATGTGGTGTCCGGAATCGCCCGGGGATGCCGTGCGAACGGCTGCGCACTCATCGGAGGCGAGACGGCGGAAATGCCGGGTATGTACGCCGAGGACGAATACGATTTGGCCGGGTTTATCACCGGTGCGGTGGAACGCAAGCGCCTGCTGACCGGGGAAGCCATCAGGCCTGGCGACCGATTGCTCGGCTTGCCTTCGAACGGCTTGCATACGAACGGCTATTCGCTGGCTCGAAAAATCTTTCTGGGCGACGGGCTGGACCAACTCGACAAACAGCTCCCCTCATTTAGTGGAACGCTGGCGGATGAACTGCTGCGCGTTCATCGCTCATACTTGAAGCCCATTGCCGCTCTGCACAAATTGAAACTACTCCGCGGCGCGGCGCACATCACCGGAGGCGGGCTTACCGGCAACGTCCCCCGCATGCTTCCTGAAGGCTGCGCCGTCGAGATCGCGCCCAGATCGTGGCCCGAGCAGCCGATTTTCGAAGTGCTGCGCGACATGGGTAAGATCCCGATCGACGATTTCCGTAGAACCTTCAACCTGGGCATCGGGATGGTGCTGGCAGTAGCTGAAAACAAGGTAAAATCCGCGTCGCAAAACCTGAAGAAGCTTCGTGAGCCGTTCTACGAGATCGGGCGCGTGATTGCGCAGAAACCCACTCGCAAGCCCAAGGTTCACTATCTGTGAAGCGGATCGCAATTCTGCTTTCGGGCCGTGGATCGAATTTCGAAACCATCGCCCGGAACGTGCAGAACGGCACTCTGGACTGTGAAATCGGTTATGTGTTTTCAAACAAGGCGGACGCACCCGGACTAGCCCTGGCACGCGGCCTCGGCTTACCGGCCGGGCACATTGCTTCCGCCGGAATGGAACGCACCGCCTTCGACGCTCAAGTGGCGCAACTGCTGCACCGGCAAGAGGTCGACTGGATCTGCCTGGCGGGTTACATGCGTTTTCTAACCGGCGAGTTCGTGTCACAATTCGCGGGACGCATTCTGAATATTCATCCGTCGCTGCTGCCGGCGTTCCCCGGATTGGATGCGCAATACCAGGCGCTGGCGCACGGTGTGAAAGTGACGGGCTGCACGGTTCATCTAGTAGACGAGAATCTCGATAGCGGTCCCATTGTCCAGCAGGCCGCGGTGCCGGTATTGGACAATGACACGGTAGAATCGCTCTCGGCGCGAATACTAATAGAGGAGCACCGCATCTACACCGAGTCTCTCGCCTGGATTCTTCGCGGCGACTACCGTATCGACGGACGCCGGGTTCTCCGGATGTAAATTTTCTCATGCTGAAACGCCTTCTTGGCTTTGTTTTCGTTCTCTTTCTTGTTTTGATAGGGTACGCGTGGTTCACCGGCAAGTCTGTTGAACTGAAGTTTGCACGGCCGGCCGTGGCTATCGCAAACGCGACGACGGTGATCGTCGAAGCCGACGCTCCTCATGGAGTAAAGCGCTTTACCGCTGCCGTGGAGCAAAATGGACAGACCAAGCAGCTTTACGAAGAGCGGCTGCGCTCACCGCAGAAGACTCGAGTCTTCAATTTCACGGCCGGCAAAAGGCTTGCGCCTTTCTTGAAAGAGGGGACGGCGAAGCTAATTATCAAAGCGGCCTCCAACGATTTTCGCGGCAGCACGGCCACGCTGGCGCAGGACGTTCAGGTTGTCCTGCGGCCGCCCACGATTGTGGCGGATGGCCGGCAGCACTACATCAACCAGGGTGGTTCCGAACTGGTGACCATGGAGCTCCGCGGGAACTGGACAGAGGCCGGCGTTCGCGTTGCGAACTACGCCGCTGGAACTTTTCCTATGCCGGGGCAGCCAGCCGCGAGCAATCACCGCTTCTCGCTGTTTCCATTCCCGTGGGATGTATCGCCCACCGTCGTTCCCTTTGCTTTTGCCCGCAACGGGGCGGCTACCGAGGTGACGAGCAGTTTCTGGGTAAAGGTCTTCCCGAAGCGTTTCCGGGAGAGCATCATTCAACTGACTGATAAAAACATGGCGAAGGTAGTGGGCGAACTCGACCCTGAAGGCTCGGGCCCGGTGCTCGATCGTTTCTTGCGGCTGAATCGCGAACTGCGCCGCGTGAATGGACAGGAAGTTTACGAATTGCGTAAGAACACTGAGGCGAAGATTTTGTGGTCGGGTCCGTTCATACCGGTGAAGGGCTCTCGGGAATCCTTTTTTGCTGATAAGCGCAGCTACATGTATAACGGCCGCAAGGTAGACGAGCAGGTGCATTTGGGCTACGACCTGGCGCAAACCATGAACTCTCCGGTGAAGGCCGCCAACTCCGGGCGGGTGATTTACGCCGAGCGGTTAGGGCTGTATGGGAATTGCGTGATTCTCGATCACGGCTACACGCTGCAGAGCCTCTATGGACATCTGAGCAAAATACTGGTGCACGTTGGCGACCGCGTGGAGAAAGAGCAGCAAATCGGCATCAGCGGCGCTACTGGCATGGCCTTTGGAGATCACGTGCATTTCAGCATGATGGTGGCGGGATACCAGGTCGATCCCAAAGAGTGGTGGGACGAGCACTGGATAAACGACCGTATTCTGAGCAAAATTGGTCCCAATGCGAGCGCAGAACCGGCTGCGCCGATATCAAAAGAAACTTCGGCGCAGGTATCGTCGGGAAAGCGGCGGCACGGTCGGCGGCGCTGACGTCGCCCCGGGGTCGTTTCAAGGCTATAGGGAGTGATCACGGCGGCGCGGACCAAGGGCAGCCCCCACCTCGTGCAGACGGCCACTCTAAGGCGAAGATGAGTTATGAAGCTTGCCAGTAAGCGGCTGCGATTCAGCCACGACCTGCATGTCTTTCTGCTGGCTCTGTTAGCCGGTCTGCCGGCGGTTGTTGCCTGCGCTATTCTGCTGGCTCTGGGCGGTTTCCAGGCTCGCGTGGCATGGTCCGTCAACCTCTTCGTCATCCTGTGCTGGTTGAGCTTCGCCGCTGCCGCGCGATCGCGTGTTAGTGGTCCGCTCCGCACCGTCGCCAATCTTCTGGAAGCTATGCGCGAGGGCGACTACTCAATCCGCGGCCGCGTCGTTGATTCCGGCGAGCCCATGGGTGAAGTCATGGTTCAGATCAACGCCATGGCCGCTACTCTGCAGAACCAGCGCCTGGGCGCGCTAGAGGCAACGGCGCTGCTGCGCAAGGTGATGCAGGAGATGGATGTCGCCGCCTTTGCCTTCGATCCAGCCCAGAACCTGCGCCTGGTCAACCGCGCTGGAGAACGTCTTTTAGCTCAGCCCGCTGAACGGTTACTCGCTCGCGATGCTGTCACTCTGGGTTTAGGTGAGTACCTGGCGGGCGAGCCGGAACAGACCGTGCAGCGGGCATTTCCAGGCGCTTCGGGCCGGTGGGGCGTGCGGCGCTCCCGCTTCCGCGAAGGCGGTGTCGCTCACCAGTTACTGGTCGTCTCCGACCTCACGCGCCCGCTGCGTGAACAGGAACTGCAAGCCTGGCAGCGCCTGGTACGTGTCCTGGGGCACGAACTGAATAACTCCCTGACTCCTATCAAGTCCATCGCCCAGAGCCTCGAGCAGCTAGTGACTAGTGACCCGCGTCCCGAAGATTGGGCCGAAGATACTTCGCGTGGACTCAATGTCATCGCCACCCGCTCAGAATCCTTAAGCCGCTTCATGAGCTCCTACGCCCAGCTTGCCAAGCTTCCTCCGCCCCGCCCCGGGCCGGTTGAAATTAATGCGCTGCTGCGGCGCGCCACCAGCCTTGAAACCCGCATGATGGTGAGATTCGAAGAAGGACCAGCTTTGATTCTTCAGGGTGATCCCGACCAGCTCGAGCAAGCCCTAATCAACATGGTGCGCAACGCCGTGGATGCCGCGCTCGAAACCGGCGGCCGTGTTTGGATCCAGCATGGCCGCAGTCAGGGAATGGTCGAGATCACTGTCCGGGACGAGGGCCCCGGACTTTCGAATACCAACAACCTCTTCGTCCCGTTCTTCACGACCAAGAGAGGCGGCTCCGGCATCGGCCTGGTGCTGATGCGCCAGATTGCCGAAGCCCACGGAGGCTCCATGTCGCTCCGCAACGCCATCGATGGCCCCGGCTGCGAGGCCCGTTTGTTGATCCCTACGAATTTCGGCCAGGCAAAATGAAATCCTAAGTTCGCCAACATAGGCCGCTGAAATACTCTAAGAAACATGACATCTCGAAACAATCCTTACGCGGCGTATATAGGCACGGCAGACCCAGACGAGACCATCGCCGGGACGCCTCGGCAATTAGCCGGGCTGATAGAACAACTCGGGCCGGACGGACTGAAGCGGAGCTACGCTCCGGGAAAATGGAACGCGCGGCAGATCGTCTGTCACCTGGCGGATTGCGAACTCGCCTTCGCGTTTCGCCTGCGGCAGGCCTTAGCGGAGTCGAATCACTTGATTCAACCTTTCAATCAGGAGCTGTGGGCAAAGGTTTACGCAGAGAATTCATTCGATGCGCACACTGCGCTGCAGGTGTTCTCGAACGTGCGCCAATGGAATGTGATGCTGCTGAAAACCGTGACGAAGGAGACACGCTCGAAGCCCGTGATGCATCCGGAACGCGGAGAAATGACCTTCCAGACGCTGGTGGAAATTATGACGGGGCACGACGGCAATCACCTCCGGCAATTGCGCGCTATCGCGGACCCAAACTAACTGTGAAGGGTGTAAAGAAAGAGAACCTCCCCAGTAAGATCTGCGAACGCTGCGGACGGCCGTTCACCTGGCGGAAGCGCTGGGAGAAAGTTTGGGAGGAAGTTAAGTACTGCAGCGGCCGCTGCCGCACGAATCGAAAGCCGGCATGAATTATGTGGGCCGCTTTGCCCCGTCGCCCACAGGTACGCTGCACTTTGGATCGCTAACGGCGGCGCTGGCCAGCTATCTGGATGCGAAAGCAAATCGAGGCCGATGGCTGCTGCGCATGGAAGATCTCGATACAGAACGCACGGTCGCGGGCGCTGCCGATAGAATCCAGCGGGATCTTGAATCATTCGGTCTCGAATGGGATGGGCCAGTTGCTTATCAGACTCAGCGTTTGGACCTATATCGCTCCGCCTTCGAGCGTCTGCAATCAGCGGGCCTGGTCTACCCATGCGCTTGTTCGAGAGAAGAGACAGTGGGGCGTTATCAAGGCGCGTGTTCCAACGGTCTGAAAGCCGGGCAGACCGCACGGTCGTGGCGTTTGCGGGTTCCGGCGTCTACCAAAATTTCTTTCGGAGATCGCGTGCAAGGCTGCTATTCGCAAAATGTGGAAGGGGCCATCGGAGATTTCATTGTTCGCCGTGCTGATGGCCCTTTCAGCTATCAACTCGCGGTCGTTCTCGACGATGCCGCGCAGGGGATAACCGATGTCGTCCGCGGCGCTGATTTGCTCGACAATGTTCCCCGGCAGATCTATCTGCAGGGTTGCCTTGGACTGCGAACTCCGCGATACGCCCATATTCCGGTCGCAACGGACCAAGCCGGTTTGAAACTTAGCAAGAGCACGGGAGCGGCAGCACTAGATAAGACTTCTCCCTTAATCGAACTTAGTCGCGCGCTCAGGTTTCTCGGGCACGAACCACCTGCTGAACACTCCAGTTCGTCGGTAAGAGATTTGCTGGCCTGGGCGGTCAATTCGTGGTCAATCGCGCATGTTCCGCAACTGCTTACCAGTCGCAGCGAACGCCGAGTTGGATAATGCGGCCTTCGAGTACGGTCGATTGCGGCAGAAACGTAGGGGCAGACGTGATTACGCCTGCCGCGTTTACGCCCGCGGTGGTGTTCAACGAAGTGATATTCGGGTGATTGAATAAATTGTTCGCTTCCGCGATGAACTTTGGCTTGACCCGGTCCCACAGAGTAAAGAGCGTTCGCGTATAGCGGGCGTCGAACTGCCAGATGTTGGGACCGCGCGCGGTGTAGCGCCCGACGAATAAGGGCCGCGTCACGGCAGTAGTCACGAGTGGATCGCCAGTCAAAACGCGGTTGGCGGTTATGTTCTGCGCGTCGCCGGAGGAGATATTCGCCAGAATGCTGAGCTCGTTGTTGTTGGCCAGATAGCCCCAGAAGCCGGCCGCTGCAACGCGGGGCGCGATGTAGGAAGAGAGCGTAAAAGCATGCGGCCGGTTGACATAGCTGTTGCCGCGATCGCGCGCGCGGCTGGTGGAGTCCTCGATGGGCAAATTCTGTTCGAAGCTGTTTACATCCGGCGAATCGCTGATGCTGTGCGACCAGGTGTAAGAAGCATCTACCTGCAAGCCTTGCGCGAACCGATGGCGGTAGTGAGTAAGCAGCGCATTATACGAAGTGATGGCGCCAATGTCCTGCATCCGGATGTTGCCAAACTGGCTGAACACCCTGCCGCTGCCGAAGACCGGCCGGCCATCGCCCAGTGCGCCAATCGGGCTGGTGAGATTGATGTTGCGCAGAAAAACCTGATTGCGCGCCGCCGTGTTGACAAACCCCACCATCAACGAGTCGTTGTTGGTCAGCTGCCGCTCCAATTGGAAGCTCGATGTAAACGTGTAGGCGTTCTTGTAATTCGGCGTCAGAGTGGTGACGTCGGGAATGCGCGGGAAACCGGGACCTACTGAGTTGATCACCTGTGGGTATAGTGGGGCTCCGGCTGCTGTTGGAGAGATGTTGGCGATGAATCCGGTGTTCGATCCATTGTTGGAAAGAGTGTTGTAGAACAGATTGGTAGCCGGCGCTTCATAGAAGAGTCCGGAGTTGGCGCGCAACACTGTTTTGGGGCTGAGATTCCAGGCCAGGCCTATGCGCGGCGCCCAATTCGCTCCCGGCGTCCGGAAGCTGCGCGAATAGACAAAGGGCTGGTCCGCGGGCGCGTCCGGCGGCTGAAACCGGTCGTACCGGACCCCAAACGTTACCAGCAGATTGGGCCGCACCTGCCAGGTGTCCTGCGCGAAGAAGTTCCAGAACAGGGAGTGATAGCCTGCACCCAGCGCCCCTATACTTGCCTGATAATTCGTGTATCCCAGCGGCGCAATGCCGGCCTTTGCCTGCAGATAAGCGTTGATGCTGGGAAACGTGTACTGATTAAAAGTAGTGTTGAGTTGCACATCCAGAATCTGCTGAAATCCTCCACCGGCCTTGATTGTGTGCGCACCTTTAATCAGCGTAAAGTTGTCGTTCAAGCTGGGAATCTTCTCGGCAAAGAAGTCACCCGCGGCGTTGGTGCCGTTGAAGTTCGCTACGCCGGGAATGACGATCACCGGACCCGGACCATTCTGCGCGCTGGGAACGTGCGTGTTCTTGCGATAAGGCCAGGAGAATCGCAGCTCATTCAAGGCCGAAGGAGAAAAAGTAGATAGCAGTTGACCCCCGGCGACATAGGCGCGATCGCGGAAATCGGAAGCCGTATCGAGCGCGAAAAGCCCGCCCACGTTGGTGTTATACGGATACTCATTGCGGAAATAATTCAAGCGTGCAAAGAACTGCTGTTTCGCGGTGATCTGCCAGTCAGCGCGAAGGTCGGCAAACTGCGCGTGCTGAATGCTGGGTGCGGTGCCGGTTAGGTCCGTAATGCCCAACTGATCGGCCGCGCTTGGATTGATGGTGATGGGCTGCGGCAGGCCGCGCGTCAGATGCTCATAGGCTCCGAAGAGGAACAGGCGGTCTTTGATGATGGGGCCGCTGGCGTTTACCGCAATATCGTTCAGCGTAAGGTCGGGTTTCGGTTTGGTTCCCAACAGAATTGGCCGGGCGCTGGCTCCGGTAGGCCGCCCAATGTAGTAAAACTCGCCATGAAGATTGTTGCTGCCCGATCCTGAGATGACGTTGTAGATGTTTCCCGAGGTCATGCCGAATTCCGGCGCGAAGCTGTTTGCCACCGTCTGAATCTCTTGCACGTAAATATCGGCTATCGGGAATAAGCGCAAGCCGTAGCGGTCGCTTTGCGTATCCACCATCCCGTCGAGTTGATAGTTGATGCGGTCGATAAGGCCGTTGGTGTTCAGCGTGCGCGGAATGCCTAATTCGGCGTTCGGATGTCCGCTGACTCCCGGTTGAAAAAGAATGAAGTTGTAAGGGTTGCGCGACGTCAGCGGCAGGTTGTCTACTTCAGCGTGCGTAATGGTGCGGCCGATGTCGATACGCGAAGGTTCTATGATGGGCGCTCCGCCGCTGACTTCGATGGAGACGCTGGTGGAGCCTACCCGCAGTTGGCTATCGATCTCCGCGACCGTGCCCGCATTCAAAACCACGCCGGTGCGCTGCACGGTCTCGAAACCTTCTTTACTCGCGGTCACCGTGTACGACCCGAGCGGCAGATTGGCGAGTAGATAATAGCCATCGCCCGAAGTCGCGACGGTGCGGGTGAAGCCGGTGGTTTTGTTTTCTGCTTTCACGCTCGCCGCCGAAATAGCGGCATCCTGCTGATCCGCGATGCGGCCGCGAATGCTACCGTTGATCGCCTGCGTCTGCGAGTAGGCCGCGGAGACGCCCGTGAGTAGCAAGAGCAATAGAGGGAGTGAGCGCCGGCACATAGCCAACCCAATAGGCATAGTTGGGATTATATGCCGAAAGTATTAGGGCTACGCTTTTAAGCCTTCCTCTTGCGGCCCCTATCTCGGTTTTGCAAGAACCGCTGCGACGCTGACCGTCGCCACTACCGTGTGCATTAGGACGAGAATTATCTGCGCGGTCGGAGTGACGCCCGCGAACCGCGCCGACTTCGTGAAGCTCAAGCGCAACGGCAAACTGAACGACAGAGCAAGGAAGCCAACGGCGAGAAAGAGGAACAGCTTTTCCGGCTGTTTCGAGATCGCCTGAGTCAGCGCGTAGCCTAGACCAGCAAGCACCGCTCCTCCCACAGCGCCGGAGAGAATGGGCAGCACCGTAAAGGGAGGGAAATTTCCAGGGACTTGCGCAAATCGAACGGCGATCCGGCCAATAGCCACGTCCAGAACAAAAGCCAGAACAATCCCAAACAAGATATTGATAAACATTCGCATTTCAAACGCCTAGTGACCCTTTCTTCGCACTTAATGACTTACTGCTCTGTACTTTCAGCGGCAGGGCGCGATGGAGAAGCGCTTGGAAGGCGGTTTCGGCGCGCAGATCAGCGCCCTTTGACCGCAGAAAACGGTGCGCCGCGTGGTGGCTCAAATAAATGCCGCAAAGTTCCCACACAAATTGATCGACGTCTAAGCCGTCGCGCAAGTGGCCATGATTAATGGCTTGCCGAACCAATTGCGCCAGTAGCTTGCGCATTTCCTTTTCCATCGCCAGGATCTTGTTTCTGACCGGACCATCGACGTCGTCAAACTCGAACAGGCCCGCCGCCACAGGACATCCGCCTGGTAGCCCTGCGCGCTTCGCCCACCCGAGCCATCTGTGAACCAACAATTGCAAGCGGGGAAGCCCTTCTTCCGCCTTCATGGCAGGCGCGACCACGGTAGCATCCGCGATTTCCGCCATGTGCCCTAGCAAAGCAAGCTGGACATCTTCTTTCGACTTGAAGTGAGCGAACAATCCGCTCTTGGAAATTCCAGCCCGATCCGCGAGCACTCCCAGAGTCACGCCCCCGAGACCGGACTGGCTCATTAAGGCGAGGCCTTGCTGAAGAAGTCGTTCCCGCGTTGAAGAGGCCGCAGTAGCCACTTACCGAGAATAGCACGACCGGTCGGTCTTACGGGTTCCGGCTCAGTTCCTCGATCAGGATCGTAGATAGGTCAGAGATCATCAGCAAGCCGGGATTATCGGGGGTCCAGTTGGGCTCAGGAATGCCGTCGACGGTAATCGCCATTGCGATATCTCCGGCTTTGGTGTAGACAATTGCGACATCGCTGCGCAACTGATCGAGCGCGCCGGTCTTTTCTGCCACGGTAACTTCCTTCATGTCGCGAGCGATGCCATCGCGGTCGCGCTGGCGCTTCAGGATTGACAGCATGATGCCGGACGTTGCCTTGTCAACTGGCTCGCCGCGCTCCAGCTTCTCCAGCAGAGTCACCATCTCATGGGGGCTCGAACGGCCCAAGCCCCAGCGCTTATTTTCGGGAAGCGCGCCTTCTGCCGTCACTCCGCTGGGGCTTTCTTTGAAAATCTTCCGCATAAGCCTGGTCTGGGTTAGGCCTAAAGCCGCCATCCGGGCATTGACTGCGTTGCCCCCAATACGATTGATGATCAGGTTAGTGGCTGTATTGTCGCTTAGGACGATCATCAAATCGATCAAATCGCGAACCGGCAGCTTGATTCCGCCAGACAGGTCCTGCAGAATGCCGCTGCCGTTCACCTTCTCGTTTTCCGTCAGTTCGATAGGTTCGTCGAGATCGAGCTTCTGCTGCGAAGCCTCCCAATAGCACTCGATCATGATGGGAAGCTTTATGGTGCTGGCAGTGCGGACCGGGTCGTCGCCCTGCCGCGAGAAGCTGACGCCGGTATTCAGATTCTTGGCATAGAGCGTAACCGTAGCCGGAAAGCCCTTAAGCTTTTCAGCAATTCTCTTTTCTAAATTGGATTGATCCGCATTCAAAAACGGGACCAGTAATAAGCCGAAAACAAGACCACGCAGCATTCCGCTATTTTAAGCAGCACGGCGGCTGAGACAAGGATGCCCGGCCCAGACAAACCGCAAAGGCCAATCCGCGCATTGAGTAATTCCTATGCGCGGCGTCGCAGCGATTTCAAAGCTCGGGCGCATACGCCAGCGGCGAATGGTCAAGTCGCCTTCATCCAGACGAACGCCGTACAGCGCGCGCGTGATCGCCAGGGCCTGGGTAAGTTTCCCGGGTCCATTAGTCAGGCCAGGTATAGCGCCCGCCCAGCGGCGGCGCTCCCGCATCCCCTCGATTCCACAAAGCGGCTTTAGTGCGCGGATCAGAACGCATCCCGGCACTCCATCGCGGTCCACCACGACATTCAAGCACTCATGCACGCCGTAGATGAAATAGACGTAGGCATGACCAGGCGGACCGAACAAGATTTCGGTGCGCCTGGTCCGTCCCCGCGATGCGTGAGCCGCCAGATCGTTGATTCCCAGGTAGGCTTCCGTTTCGACGATCATGCCCGCAGTTTGGTTGTGAAGCAGCACACAGCCCAGCAAGTCCGCGGCAGCTTCCACCGCCGGCTTACCAAACTCTTCTCGTGACATGCTTGCCGTCTCAGACAACAGGTGGGAATAGCTATAGAAATTTTCCGATTTGTCACAGAGTGGCAAAATACGTTAGAACATTAACACGGGCGCTTCCCTATGCGACTTTTCCTGGCCATCGATTTGCCGGCTCCGGTTCTGCTGAGACTGGAACGCCTGCTTTGCGCGCTGCGGTCCGAAGCGCATGTGAAATGGAGTCCGCTGGACAATCTGCACGTCACCACCAAGTTTATTGGCGAGTGGCCGGAATCCCGGTTTTCGGAACTGACCGAAGCTCTAGAAGGCCTGGGCGCGCTCGAGCCTTTCCAGATCGAGCTGAAGAACCTTGGCTGGTTCCCGGCCGGCCGCTCGCCTCGGGTGCTCTGTCTGAATGTGGCGGAGAACCAAGCGCTGACGGAACTGGCAAACAGGATGGACGGCTGCCTGGAAAAGCTCGGCGTAGTCAGGGAGACGCGCGAATATTCCCCGCATCTCACGCTGGCAAGGCTGAAAAATCCGGTTCCGCTAGAGCGGCTGAAGCAGCGCGTGGCAGAGTTGCAGCCTGCCAATATGGGGGCATTTTCCGCCAGCAGCTACGGCCTTTTTCGAAGTGATCCGGGGTCGAATGCGAGCGTGTATCGCAAGCTGAGAGAGTTCAGGCTGGAAGCAGCAATGGCTGCCTCGTAACATCTAGAGAGTGCCTTCTATCGCGTTACTTCCGACACTGCTGGTTACAATTCTCGCCTACCTGATTGGGGGCCTGCCTTTTGGCTATTGGTTTGTCCGTCTGACCTCGGGACAGGACATCCGGACCATGGGCAGCGGCAACATTGGGGCTACCAACGTCCATCGCACCAGGGGGCGAAAAGCCGGCCTCGCGGTTCTGCTGCTTGACATCTTGAAAGGTTTTCTGGCGGTGTATCTCGCCGCCAGACTGACAGGCGGCAACGCGCTGGCTGTCGCTTGCGCGACCTTTGCCGTGATGCTGGGGCATTGCTTCCCGATATTCTTGAAGTTCAAAGGCGGCAAGGCGGTGGCTTGTTACGTAGGCGCATTTCTCTATCTCGCGCCCGGCGTCCTGTTGGCAATCACGGCCATCTTTGTCGCCACCGTCAGCCTGACAAAATTTATCTCGCTGGCGTCACTTGTCTCGGCGGCTGTTTTTCCCGTTGCGTTATTTGTGATTCATCCTGCGCATTCCATTCTGGCGGCATGCATTGCTTCGTCTGCGCTAGTGATCTGGCGGCACAAGGCAAACATCCAGCGACTGATGACGGGGACTGAAAACTCCTTCTCTCTGAAGGGCGGAAAAGCGGCTTAGGTTCCATGCCGGGCCGACTCTGTGTGCTTGGCGGCGGAAGCTGGGGAACCGCGCTCGCGATCACGCTTTCCCGCCGGTTTGAACACGTAACGTTGTGGTCGCACAATGCGGAGCGCGCCGCGCACATGCAGTTATCGCGCACTAACAACTTTTACCTGCCTGGCTTCGAGATCCCGGAGAATGTCGAAGCGACTGCCCGTCTGGACTTTGCAATTAAAGACAGTGGCATCGTACTCGCGGCGCTTCCATCGCACTTCTTGCGCCAGATTCTAGTGCTCGTTCGCCCGCTGATGCACAACGAGACGCTTATTGTGAGCGCGACTAAAGGCCTGGAAGAGCGTACCTTGAAGACCATGTCCGAGGTGATTGCGGAAGTGCTCGGCTCTGGTGATGGAGCAAACGTCGCAGTTCTTTCCGGCCCTACCTTTGCAAAAGAAGTGGCTGCCGGAGAGCCCGCCGCCGTTGTGGTGGCAGCGCGAATGCCTGAGGTCGGCAGTACTGTTCAACGCCTCTTTTCGAGCCGGAATTTTCGCCTGTATACAACCACCGACGTCATAGGCGTAGAAATCGGATCAGCGCTAAAGAACGTAATCGCCATTGGATCGGGCATCTGCAGCGGTTTGGGTCTGGGCAGCAACAGCGTTGCGGCTCTGATTACCAGAGGTCTCGCTGAAATTACGCGCCTAGCGGTCGCCATGGGAGGCCAATCCCGGACCATGAGCGGCCTGGCGGGGCTTGGCGATCTGGTGCTTACGGCAACCGGAAAGTTATCCCGGAACCGGCATGTCGGCGTGGAACTCGGCAAGGGAAAACTGTTAAGCGAAATTTTGCGAGACATGCACATGGTCGCGGAGGGAGTGGGTACCTGCAAAGCGGCCTGTGAACTTGGCCTTCGAGAACAAACAGAACTGCCGATTATCCAGCAGATGTACCAGGTGCTCTATGAGAATCAAGATCCCCGGACGGCCATCCGGCAGTTGATGGAACGGCCCCTCACGACTGAATAGAACTCTTCGCGATCGCTATAAAGCCCGTTGGAAGAGTTCTCGCATCTTCAACGCCAAAGAGAGGCTTAGCTTGTCTTCGTCTTCGCGGTCCTTTGCGAATCGAGCCACATAAAATATCCGATCAGCGTTTTGCCGTCGGCGATCTTGCCGCTTCTTACCGCCTCTGCCATTTCTTTCCGGGTGAACCACTGAATGTCGATACGTTCATCGTCCATGGGCTCCTGGTCACCCTCGGTGAGGCCGGTAGCGAGAAAGATGGTCATTTCCTCCGAGACATAGCCGGGACTGGGCCAGAAGGAGACGAGCTTCGTCCAGGACTTCGCTTTGTAGCCAGTCTCTTCCTTCAACTCCCGCTTCGCGGCCTGCAGCGGGGTCTCACCGGGATCGAGACGGCCGGCCGGAAGCTCCCATAGGTTCTTCTCGGCAGGCAGCCGGTATTGCTTAACCAGCAGAATGCGGCGCTTTTCATCCACCGCCATCATGACGGCCGATCCGGGGTGGCGAACGATGGAGCGATGAATTTCGAACCCGCTCGGATCTTTCGCCACCTCGTCGACGATGGTGAAGAGCTTGTTCTCGAGTATTTTCTTCGAAGATGTCACTTTCATAAGCGAATCTTCAATTTACGAGATCCCGCATCATCAAAGGTCAAATAGACTGTGAAGATGCTGAGACTGAGTCTTCTCCTGGTTGCGGGAGTTGCAGCTGCAACCGCTTTGGACGCCGCGACACCGGAGGCACGAGCGGCCGCCCTGGTTAGGCAGATGTCGCTGGAAGAGAAAGTAGGACAGATGCAGGATAGCGCTCCAGCGATTCCGCGTTTAGGCATTCCTGCCTACGGCTGGTGGAATGAGGCGTTGCATGGTGTGGCGCGTAATGGTCTGGCTACCGTCTTTCCACAAGCCATTGGCAGGGCCGCTACGTGGGATACCGATCTCGAATTCCGCATTGCTGATGCCATCTCAACCGAAGCGCGCGCAAAGTTCAACGCCACGGGCGATAAAGCTAATCACCAGCGTTATGGCGGCCTGACATTCTGGTCTCCAAACATCAACATTTTTCGGGACCCGCGCTGGGGACGCGGCCAGGAGACTTTCGGTGAAGATCCGTTCTTGACAGCGCAAATCGCACGGGAGTTCATCCGCGGCATGCAAGGCCCGGATCCCAATTACTTCAAGACCATCGCAACGTCGAAGCACTTCGCGGTTCACAGCGGGCCTGAGACGGGCAGGCATGAATTTAATGCGCGCGTCAGCGAGGCCGACCTGGAAAACACTTACCTGCCTGCCTTTCGCGCGACACTCTCAGACGCTGGAGCTTATTCCGTAATGTGTGCCTACAACAGCCTTGATGGAAGCCCAGCCTGCGCCAATACGGACCTGCTGCAAACGCGGCTTCGGGGGAACTGGGGATTCCCAGGATATGTGGTCAGCGACTGCGGAGCTATCGGCGACATCTACTCCGGGCATCATTTTGTGGGCAGCATGGCAGAAGCGGCTGCTAAGGCAGTGAAAGCCGGCACGGATCTCGACTGCGGAACTGAATACCAACAGCTCACTGCGGCAGTGAAACAGGGCTTGATCAAGGAAGCGGAAATTGATCGCTCTGTCACGCGCCTGCTGGAAGCCCGGATCAAACTCGGTCTATTCGATTCGAACGACCGTTACGAGGACATCGGAGCCGATCAAATTGCTTCGAAAGCCCATGCAGAGTTGGCATTGGAAGCGGCTGAAAAATCGATGGTGCTGCTGAAGAACGATGGGCTGCTGCCGTGGACCACAGCGCCGGAGAAACTGGCAGTAATGGGACCGGCAGCGGACGATCCGGACACTCTGTTGGGCAATTACTATGGAACGCCTCCGCACATCGTGACGCCGCTTGCTGGAATCAAGCAGCAGTTCGCAAAGAACACGCAAGTGATTGCCGCGTTGGGAAGTGTTTACGCCGAAGGCATGACCGCGCTGGTACCCCCAACCAATTTGCCGGGCGGTTTGGCAGGCCGGTACTTCGCGTCGCCCGAGGCGTCGGGCTCACCGGCCCTCAATCGCACCGACGCTTGGCTTTACTTTCACTGGGGCATGCAGGAAGCGGCCATTCATAAAGCTCTGCCGAGTGCTCCACTTTCGGTTTTCTGGACCGGCAGCTTGCGCCCTTCTTTCGCGGGAGAGTACCAGCTTGGCTTGGGTCATCAGGAGTGCGATAGCTGCCCTGGCAAAGTGGTGAGCCGCTTATTTCTGGAGGGCAAGCTGCTGGTGGATGAGACCCGGAAAGCAGCTGGTGGAGCGGGCGCGAAGACTGTGCCGGTATCGTTGGAAACCGGCAAGGACTATGCGATCCGCGCCGAATACCGGCAGGAACAGGGTGGCTCTGGAATCGAACTCGTCTGGACGCCTCCCGCGCGGCCACTGTTAGAGCAAGCGGTGAAAACGGCGCAAGCTGCCGATGCCGTAGTGTTGTGCCTGGGGCTGAATTCGCGCTTGGAAGGCGAAGAACAGCGCGTGAAGATCCCCGGTTTCCAAGGTGGCGACCGCACCAGTCTCGATTTGCCGGCGGGGCAGCAAAAGTTGCTCGATGCGGTCCTCGCGACGGGGAAACCGGTAGCTGTAGTGCTGCTGAATGGCAGCGCGCTCTCGGTGAACCGGGCAGCGGAGAAGGCGAATGCGATTCTGGAGGCTTGGTACCCGGGTCAGGAAGGCGGCGTCGCGATCGCCCGGACGTTATCGGGAGACAATAATCCGGCGGGACGGCTTCCGGTAACGTTCTACCGGTCAGTTGAACAATTGCCTCCCTTTGCGGACTATTCGATGAAAGGGAGGACTTACCGCTATTTCGATGGCAAGCCGGTTTTTGCATTCGCGTCAGGCCTGAGTTATTCGAAGTTCCGGTACGAAAAACCAGCTCCTGGTAAAGGAGAAATAAGTTCGCGAGTTACTAACATTTCTAAACGCGACGGAGACGAAGTGGTGCAGCTTTACGAAGGAATCGCGGGAGGACATTGGAAATTGGCCGGCTTCAAGCGGATTCACCTGCGCGCGGGCGAAAGTAAGGTTGTAAGCTTTCCTGAGGTTGAAAACTCGCGCTGGGAAATTGCAGGCAAACTTCCGGCAACAGCGAAAGTCTCACCCCGATAGCAATGCGGCAGGATCCTGAATTTTTCGGCGACGACGAATTAGAATTGATCTACATGGCGCGGCGTCTTAACGACGCTTTGGACTTGGAGGCGGTGTTAAACGATGCGGGCGTGGATTACCTAGTGGAGACAGGAACGTTTACGGGAGGCTTTCTCATGAAGCGCGATCTGACAGGAGCCTTCTTCTACGTTTCTCCCGGGGATGCAGAGGCTTCGCGCACCATTCTGGGTCAGACCAAGCGTAAGCCTTACCAGCTGGAACTGGAATGAGCGGCTTCTCACGATTCCTTAACAAAGTTAGGGAGTAGTAACCGGCTCAGTAGAACGAAGCGTCGCTGCCATCTCTTCTGGCGCCGTATCGGCAAGGAAGGTGCCATAACCGGTCTCGATGGTCGCCAGATATTTAAGCTTATTCTCGCTTCTTTGCAACGGCAGGAATTGCACGTGCAAGTGATAGAGCGTCGCAGGCTGCTGCAGCGGGGCTTGTTTTATGGCCATCATCAGCGGCAGCAAGAAACCGTAGAGATTGTCGTACTTGCGGCGAATTATGCTCATGATTCCGGCGAATGAACTGCGCTCGTCCTCGGTCAGGTCGGGCAGCGTGCGAATGTGGCGGCGCGGAACCAGCCAGATTTCGGCTGGAAAGCGCGCAGCGAAAGGAACGAACGCGAGAAAATCGGAGTTTGCCGCGACGATGCGCGAGCCGTTATCAGCCTCTTCCTTCAGCAGCCGGCAAAGCAAACATTCTCCGCCGTTTTCATCAGCATGTTTCTGCAAGCCGCCGATTTCGCGCTCCGTTAACGGCGACAAAAACGGAAGGGCGTAGATCTGACCGTGCGGATGCGGCATGGTGACTCCCACCGCCTCGCCACAGTTCTCGAACACGGAAACCTGCGCGATCTCGGGCTTGGCCGCATGTTCGGCAGTTCGCCTCGTCCAAAGGTCGATCACCTTGCGCCAGTTTTCCACCGGCAGTTTCGACGGCGGCAGAGTGTGCTGCGGCGAATAGAGAATTACATCGCAAGCGCCGCGCGGTGAGGTCTCCGCATACAGGCCAGTCTCGGGATGGAACGGCGGCTGGTCAGGCGCGAATGCCGGAAAATCGTTTGGGTAAAGATAAACATCGTAATCGTCAGGAACCTTGCCGGAGCCCGGATCGAAGGGACACCAATTGGCCGGCATCTGAGGACGGTTCTGTCTTGCCGTAGTAACGGCGACCCACTGCTGCAGCAGTGAGTTCCAGCGAAGCGAATGCATCAGTTATGGATTGTACTCGGTGAAACCCGGTGCTGCCGATCTTCGCTCCGGCAGTCGATGAAATACTGGCCCGCTCCAAATCCGCCAAGACCAAAGCGGCACGCCAGAACCAAACAACCAACGCCGGAGACTCCTCCATTCTGACTGAGGACCCGGCCCCAACACAAGGGAGGCCCTATGTCCGACCCTCTGCAGCGCCTGGCGGCGCTCGCAGGCACCATTAGCAGTTCCGCACTCCGGGTGCTGAACGAATTGACCGCCAAACCGGATCAGAGCCGCCAGAGCGGACGCCTCGGCTCGTTCATCCTCGACGTCTTGCAGATGTCAGGGGTCCGCAAACTGGAGGGATCCACCGATGGATGTCGCTGCCAGCCCAACCCGCCCGCCGTCATCATCGATGACGTCGCCGCACTCCCGGAAGACTATGTCCGCTACATCCAGCGCACCGAACCCGGCCGGGCGATGATCGCCCGCAGCCTCAAAACCGGCGCAGCCATCCCCGGCTGCCGCCTCAAGCAAACCATGCGCCTGGTGCGCACCTAAACACCAACGCGGGCAAGCTCCATGTTTGTCCGCTAAGCATAAGATGAAGGGAGGTGAACGAATGACCATCGACCAAAGGATCGAAGCGCTGACGCAAAGCGTTGAATTGCTCTCGCACATGCACCAGGACAACGAAAAGCTATACGCGACGCTCTTCCAGCGACTCACTAACATCGCCGAAATCCATGAAAAACAGATTTCCGACTTCGAGCAAAAGCGTGACTGAGCTAGCTCGCGAGCTAGCACGCATCGGACGAAAAGGCGGCCGCGCTTGCGCGGCCGCCCTCACCCGCAGCAGCGAATTGCCATCGCCCGTAAAGCCGCACAAGCCCGCTGGTGAAAGCCCGAGCCCAGCAAATGCAAAATAGCAACAGCATGAAAGAATCACCCAGTCAGGCGCAGCAACAGCACTCCAATAAACTCACTCACTTGCTTTACAGCTCCGGCAACCACTGCGCCGCTAAGACTATCCCGCAAAATTTCGCCTTGATTCGAGAACGAGCAGAACAATGGGCCCCGCCAATTGCCGCGCACCTCGATCCACTCCCGCAACGCGAGAATTGGACAAACTCGGCGCTTCGGCCGCGCCGGCAAAATGGCCACCCCGGCCCTTGCCCTTCCTGATCGGTCTTGCTCGCTCCCAGGCGCACCGTCACGCTATCCTCAGCTAGCCCACGCACCTGCGCCATGCCTGGCAGCTTTGCACCTTCGGCGCGATGCTTCCGCAACGATACCCGACATTTTGCAGCCAGATCGTTTTCACGTGCAGCTCTCGTTCCAACTCAGCCGCCGCAAAGAGGTTCAAGATTTCGGTAGCTGCCGGCAGAGCCTCACAGCCTGCTCGCGCGCATCATCGTGTGAACACCGCCCAGTTGTGATCATAGTTGCGGCGCGTGTTTGCTGATTTATCGGCAGCCATGTACTCCTCACACGTGCGACGAAGCCGGGCGAGATCCACTCCCCGGGAAAAAGACGCAGTTGTTCGGCAGTTGCAGTGGACATGATCGCCACTAAAGCCCTTACACTTCGAACTTGTATACACTAAGCCCTTCTGGCTATGCTCAAACTTGATGTAGCTCACTGAGACCGTTCAGCAGGACAGAAAGGAGGAACTTGCGAACAACAGTTATGGATTGTACTCGCTGAACCCCGGTGCTGCCGATCTTCGCTCCGGCAGTCGATGAAAAAATTGGCCCGCTCCACATCCGCCAAGACCAAAGCGGCACGCCAGAAACAAACAACCAACGCCAGAGACTCCTCCAGTCTGACTGAGGACCCGGCCCCAACACAAGCGAGCCTTATGTCCGACTCTATCCAGCGACTTACAGCGCTGGCAGGCACACTCAGTAGTTCCGCACTCCGGGTGCTACTGGAATTGACAGCAAAACCCACCGACCGCACTGCGGCAGGAGCCGAATCCTCCGCTCCGACATCCTCGAGGTCATGACTATGATCGGGATCAAAAAAGCTGGAAGGATCCACGACATCGAGGCCTTGCCGTCCGACTATGTACGCTACATCCAGCGGACCGAACCAGACCGCCAGATGATCGCAGACGATCGCCCGCGGCCTCAAAGCAGGCGCAGCCATCCGGCTGCCGCCTCAACCAGACCATGCGCCTGGTGCGCACCTAGCCAACTACATGCGTAGTGCTAGGCATATGCGTAGAGCTACGCTTAAGGAGCCAACAAAAAAGCAATGACAGACACCCAACTTGTCACTATCGTGATCGCCATACTCGCTTCCATTGGGGCACTCTTCTACAACAACAGCCGCATTTCCGACCTCCGCGCCGATATCGGCAAACACATCGATTCGCTAAACAAGCGGTTGGACGACGTAAACCGCCACATCGAAGAGCGGTTCGACGACGTAAACCGCCACATCGAAAATAAGTACCAGCTCCTCGACCGCAAACTGGACCGCATTCTCGATACGTCCGCCTCACACGAAAAACGCATCTATAAACTGGAACATCCTAATGCAAGCAAGTGAGATCGCCCAAACACTAGGCAAGCGAGGGGGCTGCGCTCGCGCGGCCGCCCTCACCCCGCAGCAGCGCTCCGCCAGCGCCACCAAAGCCGCCCGCGCCCGCTGGGGCAAGCCCAAGCCCAGCAAGCGCAAAATAGCAGCAGCATGAAAAAACACCACAGCCAGGCGCAGCAACAGCACTCCAACAAAACCACCCATTTGCTTTACAGCTAATAGCCCACCCGGCCCTTGCCTTCCTGATCGGTCTTGCTCGCTCCCAGGCGTACTGTCACGCTATCCTCAGCTAGTACAATCTGGTTAAGCCCCAGCGAGGGGTTGCTCAAACTGTAAAGCGGCCACCTTGCGTACCTAACCCGCCGTGACCGCTTTCTTGCTTTCTTGCGCCTGCGAGCACCTTTTTTAAAGGTGCTCGCAGCATTCGTCAGCAGCCCTCGTTCCAACTCAGCCGCCGCAAAGAGATTCCACGTTTCGGTAGCTGCTGGCAGAGCCTCACGGCCTGCTCGCGTGCATCATCGTATGAACACCGCCCAAGCGTGATCATAGTTATGGCGCGTGTTTGCTGATGTGTCGGCGGCCAAACTGGATGTAGCTCACTGAGACCGTTCAGCAGAACAGCAAGGAGCAACTTGCGAATGCATCAGTCATGGATTGTACTGCCTTCCGTCAAAGTGCCGATTGGAACACTAACGGTGTTGCTCGACTCTGTGCCCTCGCGCAGTCTCAAGCTGAGAGTGAATTCGGAAGGGACACTTCGCGGCAGCAGCACGCGCACTTCATAGATGCCTATGGCCCGGTGGGGCAGAATGGCGGAGAGAACGTCCACCGGCTCGTTGTTTACAAGCGCTTCTACTTCCGCGCGCACAGTTGCAGGCGCACTGCTGTAGGGCATACCGGCGATGGGCTCCACCGCATCGCTTGCCAGCACGGAACCCAGGCCGGAAGCCCAGACAACCAGGATCTCGCCGGGATGCGCGGGTTCGTCTGTTGTCACCGGAGAACCAGCGACGCCGCTTGCTGAAGAAGGCGCGTGCAGCAGAACTCCGTTCCGTGGTCCGCCATCGCCAGGAAAGGCAAAAATTGCCGGGGCAACAGGTTCTACCGATAGGGCAATTGGCGCGCTGTCTTCGTCCTCTCGTTTTCCGCTCGTCCAATGCAAGCACAAGCTGGCGCTCGAGGTGTAGTTGATCGTATACGGAATCTGTGTGCGGATCTCCTGCGGACTTACCGCTATCAGCGGCAGCGGCCGGCCATCCAGCAGCACCTGCGCACCGGCAAGGGTTTCCGGCATGGGATCCTGGCCGTTGTCGTTGGCGGAATCGGAACTGTCAGCCAAGTGTTCGCCATGGATAGTAACCAAAGCTCCAGGCGCCAAGGATGTTGCCTCGAGATTCGCAGTAGAGAGCACGTCTTCGGCCTTCACAACGGCCTCGCCGGGAGTAAAGACCAGGACGCGGTGACTTGCCAAGTCGGCAACAAAGAGATTGCTCCCATCGGAGAGTAGCGCGCTGGGAGTTGAGATAGAAGCGGCGCTCACATTCGAGTCTTCGCGTGAAGTTACTTCTCGCTGGCCCAGCACGGCTTCAGGCGCTTGCCCCTCTTTTAGAGCGGACGTTCTCCAGATGAGGACGCGATGAGCGGACTTGTCGCCCACATACAAATATTGCGCGTCCAAAGCAACCGAACTGGGATCAGAGACAACTCCGGGATCGTCCAGAACCACATCGGGCCCCGCGGCCGCGGAAGGCCGCGAGGTATCGCGCCAGAATAAAACGCGATGATGCGCCGCGTCGGCGATGGCGACCGAGTGACGGAACAAAGCGAACCGCGCGCCGGCGGCGGGAACCGACTGGGTTGTGGCACCGACCGGAGCGTTGACACACACGGCACAAGTTCCATTGTCCGACCCTGTCAAGACCTTAGAAAACACGGGCGATAGATCGAAAGTGAGCACACGGCCGCTAGTATCGGCAACATACAGTTGGCCGTTCACTAGCGAGAGACTCGTCGGATCGAAACCACCCTCATGAGCCGAGAATGATGATTGGCCAATCACGGCTCGCGCGGCCTGTCCATTGGCCCAGTCCGCGCCCCAACTCGCTGGCGCAAGAGTTGCTAGCAGCAGCAGGGCATGGCTACGCATAAACGCATACGCATAAGTCCGGAGAATATCACTTCTTCTTCCCTTTGCGCTTATAAGAGGCAGTGATGCGGGTGGACATGCCGCCGCGAGCAGCCCAATCGCCCACCACTGTGGCCTCTACTGGATCAGCAGCTTTCACTACGTCGGCCAGCATCCGGTTGACTGCATTCTCCTGAAAGATCCCGAGATTGCGAAAAGCCAGCGTATACATTTTCAGCGACTTCAATTCGAGGCAGAGCTTATCGGGAGTGTAGATCAGCGTCAACAGGCCGTGGTCCGGCAGCCCGGTTTTGGGACACACGGAGGTAAATTCCGGCATCTCAATTTCAATCTCGTAGCCCTTATATTGATTGGGCCACGTCTCAATTCCGGGTAAATCTGCTTTTACGCCCGCTTCGGCGTGCTCGTCGGTATACTGCTTACTTTTCATTTTGCTTGTAATCTCTGCGACAGCAGATCGAGGAACAATCCGACGTCTGTAACGACGCCAACTGCCTGACCGGTGCCGCGATCGCTGACCTTGGTGGGCACAGCAGGGTTAATATCGACACACACAATTCTCACCCAAGCGGGCAGCATGTTGCCCGCTGCTATGGAGTGCAGCATCGAACTGAGGCAGAGCACCACGCCCGCGCCGCGCAACTGCTCGGCATAAGCGTCCTGCGCCTGATTCATGTCGGTGATCACGCCGGGAAGCGGTCCATCATCGCGCAGGCTGCCCGCCAGCACAAAGGGAATGCCGGCTTTCACACACTCGTACATGACGCCTTTCGTCAGACGCCCGTCTTCAACCGAGCCCTTGATGCTGCCGCTGTGATTGATGGCGTTGATGGCCCGCATGTGATTGCGATGGCCGTGCTCTTCCAATCGTCCGTCTTGCGTGCGAACGCCTAACGACGTTCCGAACAAGGCCGATTCGATGTCGTGTACCGCAATCGCATTGCCGCCCAGCAGAGCGTCGACCCATCCACTGCGGATCAGCTTTGACATGGGCTCGCCGCCGCCGGTATGCACCACCACCGGGCCGGCCACCGCCACGATTTTGCGGCCGTCTGCGCGTGTTTGGCGCATGATGTTGGCGGTTTGCGATACCGCCGTTTCCACCTGCCGCTCAGAGGAGATTTCGTTACTCATGAAGGCGAAGGCGAGCCGGTCGCGCTCCTTCGCTTCGGGGATGACACGGATGCCCTTCATGCCAACCACGACTGGATCCCCGGCCTTAATATCGCGGAGGCGGCGGCACTCCGCTACGCCGTCATGAACGACAACCATGGCGTCCATACGCTGATTCTTAGCCTCTAGCCACTGGTTGTTCACCCGCACCAGTGTTCGCTGATTCGTCGTGGAATAAAAATCTTCGGGGGAACAACGGTCGTTCTCCGCCAGCTTCAATTCGGCATCGCCTGCGTCGACAGTCGCGCATCCCAAACCCAGCAACTGAGTCAGCATTCGCTCCATGTCGTCGTGCGAATGGCTCTCAATGCGGAGACGCAGCGCGGAGGCATCGCTGTTGGTACGGCCGATGGAGAAGTGCTCCACCTCGAACTTGCCGCCGAATTCCACGACGGTGTCGAAGATGCGCTCCATGATGTGCGAGTCGATTAAGTGGCCCTGCGCTTCTACCACTTCACACAAGGTGGTTTCAGCAGCGCCCCGGAAACTGTTTTCTGTTACTGCCATGCAATCAGGCGTGCGTCAGGAAGACAGGCAGGCCTTCCTTGCTGGTGTAGTTGGGCCGGTAGCGCTTGGTGTTGTACATGGTTTCCACATCCACGTGGCGCGCGCCCTGCTTCTTATCGGGAATGGGAACCATGGCGAATTTGCCGTCAGTGATGGAGGCCATTAAACCACTGCGATTGGAGGTAACGGCATCGTAGGCCATGGTGCCGAAGGTGGTGGCGACTAAGGTGTCGAGGAAATCCGGCGCGCCGCTTCGCAGGTCGTAGGTGAGATCGCTTACCACGGTTTCCGCCCCGGTTTGCGAGATGATCTCTTCGCTTAGAGATTCGGCGACGCTGAACTTCTTGCGATGGCCGAAAGCATCAGGCTCGCCGTACTCCTTCACCTGGTAGCCCTTCCACGTGGCGCCTTCCGAAAGCACCACCAGCGCATAGTTGCTGGGATTGTTCTTCTTATCGGTCATAAGAAGCTCGATCATGTGATCGACATCGAAGCTGTATTCCGGAATGCCGCAGCGCAGTGACGTCACGTAAGCGGTGTAGAGAGCGGTGTAGCCGGCATCTCTTCCGAACACCCGGAAAATGCCAACGCGCTCATGCGAGCCGACCGTCGTGCGCTGCCTCTGGATGGCTTGCTGGGCGCGCGAGATCGCCGTCGAAAACCCGATGCAATACTCGGTGTTGCTGACATCGTTGTCCATCGTCTTGGGGATGCCAATCACCCGGAAGCCGAGCTTATCCAGATGCGCCGCGTAGCTTAGCGTGTCGTCTCCACCGATGGAGATCAGCTGATCGATCTCCAACTTCTCCAGATTCGCCAGAGCGCGCTTGCTCATGTCGTAAGTGGTGGAAGTCTTACCGTCTTTGGTGCTCTCGGAAGCCGGGAACTCTTCCCCTTTCAAGAACTCCGGGATCTTCTTCATCTTTGAAGGATTGGTGCGGCTGGTGTGCAGAAACGTGCCGCCGCTGCGATCGATAGTGCGGGTGTTCTCCCGGTTCAGCGGGAGAACAAAACGCTTCACGCTTGCCAGATCGTCAAAGTTCAGATCTGTCAGGCTCTTCCAGCCTAGCCGCAGGCCGGTTACCTGATGGCCATCCGAGGTACTGCGATAAACAACGTTTTTGATGACTGCGTTTAAGCCGGGGACGTCACCTCCACCGGTCAAAATGCCTATTTTTTTTCCTGCCATATTATCTCTCCAGGGAAGACTCGTCTCCGAGCGATTCCGATGCTAAGAACTTTTATTCTAGCGGCCAGCGGCAATCGCCCGGAGAGAATGAAGAGTGTGCAGGCGGAACGCGGACGCTAAACCCACCAGGGCGCGGCAGGCTGTTCGCGAATCATGATCTGGTTCAAGAAGTCCGCCGCCTTGGTCAAGCCTTCATCGGGCGAGAGCAACGCGTCCTCGTGCTCTATGGAAAGCACATAATCGTAACCATACATTCGCAGAGTTGAAATAAACTCCTTCCACCAGCCATACGGATGGCCATAGCCGCAGGTGCGGAAGATCCAGGAGCGATTGCGCTCGTCCGTATACGATTTCGTATCGAGCACACCCGTCTTCGGCAAATTCCAGTCATAGATGGAAGTGTCCTTGGCATGTACGTGGAAGATGGCGTCGCCCAGCACGCGCACGGCTTTAATGGGATCGATATTCTGCCAGAACATGTGGCTGGGGTCGAAGTTGCAGCCCACCGAATCGCCTGCGATAGAACGCAGTTTCAGCATCGATTCCGGATTGTAGACGATGAAGTTCGGGTGCATCTCGATCGCGATCTTCACACCATGGTCCGCGGCGAACTTGCCGTGCTCGGTCCAATAGGGAGTCACTTTTTTGTCCCACTGCCAAGCCAGCAGGTCCAGATATTCCGGCGGCCACGGGCACGTAACCCAATTCGGATACTTCGCGTTATCGTTGTCCCCGGGGCAACCGGAGAAATCGATCACGATTGGAACTCCCAGCTTGGAAGCCAGCTGCACCGTTTTCTTGCTGACGTCGGCAGCGGCCTTTGCCACCGCCTTATCGGGGTGAATGGCATTGCCGTGGCAGCTTAAGGCGCTGATGGTAAAGCCATGGTCATCAAGCTTCTTCTTGAACTCGGTGAGCTCTTTCTCGTTCTCCAGCATGGAGGGCTTGCAATGCGGATCACCGGGATAATTACCCGTGCCCAATTCAACAGTGTCGATGTTCAGCTTCTTCAGCTTTTCGAGCACTTTTTCCAGGGGGAAATCCGACATCAATGCGGTAAAACATCCGACTCTCATCAGCGAAAGAGTATCACAGGAAAGCTGTCTATCCCTATGCAGGGCGCATGCATTGCCAGCCGAGCCAGATGACTGCAATCAGAAATCCGGCGGCAGCTTTGTACTCCTGGTTGCGCCGGTAGAGAGCGAAAGAAAAATTCCGGCCTCCGCGTTCCAGGGGCGCTAACGGGAAGAAACGCCCCACACGATTTGCGTAAGCCGCGTATTCGGGAAAGAGCGTTCGCAAGTGCTGCTCTTCCAATTCAACCGCTGGAAGATAAACTAGAAGAAACACGAAGGCGAAGATAAGTGCCAGCCAAGGACTGCGCGATGCGATAACGATGCCCAGCGCAGCAATCAGAGTGCCTGCATAGAGCGGATTGCGCATGAACGCATAAGGGCCGGACGTTGCGAGTTTTTCATTCTTAGCAAGATAGCCGCTCGCCCAGCCGCGCAGGCCTAATCCGATGACAGAGACGGGCAGACCGAAAGCGAGAGATTGGGAGTCCGGCCGCGAGAGCAACGCGAAGGTTACCAGCAACAGAAAGCCTGCGGGCACGCGAAGCTTTTGTACGAAATCAGCGAACGGCTTGGGAAACCAATAATGGACGCGTTTAGCAGCGGACGACCCTGGCATGGCAACTGAGCCCGAGCAGCTAGCGGATGCTGCTTTCCTGCCGCGAGAGCGAGGCCATCAGCGCAGCCGTTACCTGTTCTACCGTCACTTTGTGCATGCTGGAATGAACCTGCCGGTGACGTTTATATGTTGTCTCCGCGTCGCTAGCGCGGAGTACGGTGATAGTGCCGCCAAATGGACCATTGGCAGCAGGGTCAGTGGGCCCGAAGAGCGCTACTCCTGGCTTCCGGAGAGCAGCCGCAAGGTGTAGCGGACCGCTATCGGGCGCCACCACCGCAGAAGCTAGACGCATGGCGCCTATCAATCCTGAGAGCGACGATCGATGCAAGCGGACGTTTTGCAAATCAGCGAGTTCGTTGCTGCGGGAATCGGGAACATTAGCCACCAAGTCGATTCCCTCACGGCGCAGTTCTCTGCCTAAGGCATCGAGAAAAGCAAGCGGCCACTCTTTTCCCACCCACCCCGCGAAGGGCGTCGTCAGCACAAAAGGCCCTCCCGGCAGATCGCCTTCAATGCTCCCCGGGGGTATCCAGCCATCGGAGACTATTTCCGTCGCTCCTGCCGCTCTGGCTAGCTGCAAGGCGCGCTCGACTCGATGGGGCCCGTTCGCGGGAACGCGATCGGTATAAAACCATGATGCGGGCCTCTCGCGGACATGCGCACGGTCAAAGCCGAAGAACCTTTGTGGACGTGCCAGCCAGCCGGAGAGCGCCGACTTGATCAATCCCTGAAAATCGATTGCGGTTTCGATGCGGGCTTGTTTCACCCGCTGGTAGGTCTCACGGATGGCTTGCCAACTGCTGCGATCGAATATCAAGGTGTTGTCCACCGACGGATTGCCCGCCAGCAGAGGCAGCCATTTCTCAGCCACCAGCCACAGCAGGGGGCGTTCCGGCTGGCTCGCTTTCAGGCTCGCCACCGCGGGAAGGGTGTGAATGATGTCACCCATTGCGCCAATGCGAATGATCAGGGTGGCTGCTTGTGGCATCAACGAGTTCCCGCGGCCGGGGCCGGCTGAATTTCTTTCCGGACAATTAGATCAACAAAATTCCGGGTCCGCTCGGCATCGCCCTGCGGATCGTCATACAGCAGGCCCTTGAAGTTTTCTGGAAGCAACGCACGCCAGTTGTGTTCCCCGGCAATTGTCACGTGCGTCACGGTGCGCAAGGACGCAATCAAAATCGCGCGGGCATCCGCCGGAAGCAGAGCCTTTTCGCCGGTCAGAACGATGGCCATCATGGGTGCGCCCCGGTGAGCGTTAGCAATGCTCTCTACCGCCGCCGCGGTCTCGGCCGTTAAAGGATCGAACCAGCCGGCGATCACGGCGGGTTGGGGGTCCACAGTCACCCGCTCCAGAAGCGACCGGGCTTCGTCGAGCGAAAGTTGCTTTGTTCTGGTGTCCAACTTGATCTTTGCTCTATCTTGGGCTGGGCTATGAGCCTTTATTTGATTTTCGCTGCTCGAAGCACCTGCATCGGCTTGGCGGTCAGGCGTAGCGCTTCGCCGGCAACCAGGTCTGAAGATACACGGGTCATGCAGCGATGGTCAATGGGACATTCTCGCAGAAGGCAGGGGCTACATTCGACCGGCACGCGCACCACCCGGGCAGAGTCGCCGGTTGGGCCAGTAGCAATGTGGTCAGTCGCGCCAAAGACGGCGACCGTTGGAACGCCCAAAGCCGAGGCGATATGCATGGGTCCGGAATCGTTAGTTATTAGTATCTGGCAGGCCGCCAGGCACTCGATCAGTTCCGGCAAATTTGTCTGCCCGGAAAAATCGCAGACCCGCAGGCCGGCTGCTCGAACCTGCTTCGCTACAGCCCGGCAGATATCGGCCTCCCCAGCCGATCCGAAGACGGCGACGCTCGCTTCAGACACTTGTGCTACCTGCACAGCGGCCGCGGCGAAACGCTCCGGCAGCCAGCGTTTCGCTCCTCCATAGGCGGCTCCGGGCGCAAGCGCGACTGCTGGGAGCCTCAACCCCGCCTGCTGCAGACGAGTTCGACCCTCTCGAGCGGCTTGCGCAGCGCCCTGCAAGCGTATGGGTTCACTGGTGGAGTAATCGCTAATAATTCCGGCCCGCTTCAGTAGCTCCGAATAGTAGAAACGATGGTGCGGATGAATGCTGCCCGCCGCCGGAGGCGCGATCGGTTGTGTCAGCAAAACGCCCCGGCCGTCGCGGTTGTAGCCTATGCGCACCGGAATGCGAGCGGCCCAGGCGATGGCGGCTGCCTCGAACGCATTTTGCAGCAGAATGGCGCAGTGGAATCGATGCTTTCTCAGACCGGACGCGATGCGCAGCTTCTGATCCAGGCCGCTCCAGCCTTTGGGCGCGTCGTACGGAATCAACTCATCGCAAAAAGGCTCCCGGCCATAGAGACCGGCTACCCAGGGGCGAGCCAGGATGGCAATGTGTGCTCCTGGGTGCTCCCTGCGCAGCGCCTGTAACGCCGGTACGGACATTACTGCATCGCCCACCCAGTTGGCAGCGCGGACCAGAATGCTTTCAAATTCCACTCACCTCAGAATACGGCTTCCGCTGCCCTTTGCGGGCGCGGGGTTGGCAAGGCAGCGTAAAATGAAGCTAGGAATGAGTAGGTTCTACTCGCGCGAAGACCTGGTGGAGCAGCGCGCACTTTGGAAGTCACGAGGCCTGAAAGTGGTCTTTACCAACGGATGCTATGACATTCTCCACCCGGGTCATGTCCGCCTTCTGGAACGGGCGCGGTCACTTGGCGACGTTTTGATTCTCGCTCTGAATACTGATGCCAGCGTCCGGCGCAACAAGGGAGAAGCCCGCCCATTCTTTCCGGAAGGTGAGCGTGCGGAGCTAGCGCGGCAACTCGAAGCGGTGGATGCGGTGGTGCTCTTCGATGAGGATACGCCGCGCGATCTAATCGCCGCGGTACTGCCGGACATTCTCGTAAAAGGAGCGGATTGGGCGCACTTCATAGCCGGCCGGGAGGAAGTGGAAGCGGCCGGAGGGGTGGTTCGCGCTCTGCCTTTGGAACCCGGCTTTTCCACCACTGACGTAGCCGCAAAGGTGCTGGCCAGACACTCCGCCGTGCCGGTAAACCAGTAGTCCGTGACGCATCCCGCTATTCAGGAACTGCTTAAGTCGCCCTCGCGCCATCCTGCTTTTCAAGCCCTGCTTCAGCGATTGACGCGAGGCGAGGCAGGTCCGTTTTCGCTCTCGGGCCTGGTTGGCACGGCTAAGGCTTTATATCTTGTGCTGCTGTATCAGGCAACGGAAAAGCCGTTGTTCGTGGTGGTGGACGGTAACAAGGAGGCCGAAGCGCTTCTGGAGGCGGCGGAGGTTTTCTTCGATCTTCTGTTCGAGGGCCGCAACCTGCCTGGCCCGCAGCTGATACCCGCGCTAGATGCTTTGCCGCATCAGCGGGTTTCACCGCACAGCGAGATTTCGGAAAAGCGCGCCGTAGGTTTGTGGCGGCTGTCCGCGGGCAGCATTCCGATTACCATCATTCCCATTGCCGCTGCGCTGCTGCGCACCCAGAACGCCGGGTTTTACCGCCAGCTCGCGCTCACGCTGCGGGTGGGGGAAGAGTTGCCGCTGGAAGATCTTGTCCAGCACCTGGAAAGCATCGGATACCAGCGCCGCGAGCCAGTGGAGATGGTGGGGGAGTACTCGCTGCGGGGCGGTATTTTGGATGTTTTCCCGGCTGAGTCCTCAAAGCCTGTGAGAGTCGAATTTTTCGGCGATGAGGTGGAGTCGATCCGGCAGTTCGACGTCGAGTCGCAGCGTTCCATCCTCAAGATTTCGTCGACGCTCCTGCTGCCGCTTACGGAGTATCCGCGTACGCGAGCGCTTCTGCGGGAGCTAGCGGAGGCGGCCGAACAGGCTGAACTCGATTTGTCGAATCCGGGAGAAACTTTTCCTGGATGGGAGTATCTGGTTCCCCTGGTGCGTCCGCACCAACACAGTGTCCTCGGCCTGAATTTCAAGGCGAACATTGTTCTCGACGAGCCGGAAGCCATTGCCTCGGCCGCGGAAAGGCTCTGGCAGAGGCTCTCCGCACCCGATCGTCCGGCGCCGCTGGCCCCTGAGAAGAACTTCTTCACCTGGGAAGAGTTCCAGCAGACGGTCGCCGGCCGGACTCTAGTCAGCATGCGCCAATTGGAGATTCTTGGCGCGGAATTGGATGGCAGCGGCGCTGACGGAATCAGTGAGGCTTTCGAGGTGCCAACCCGTCCGTCGCTCACCTTCGGAGGCAATATGCCAGTGGCCGTCGCCGAAGCGAAAAGCCTTATAGGCGCGGGCAATCGTATCGCGTTCTTTGCCACTTCGACGGGAGAAGTGGAGCGGATCGCCGATGTGCTCCAGGAATACTCAGTGCCCTATCAACTCGGCATCGAAACAAGCTCCGGTACGCGTCCGTCGCTGGCGGAACGGGCTTATCATGCTGGACCGGTATCCAGTGCGTGCCTGATCAAGGGGTGCATTCGCCAGGGCGCGGTTTTCCCCGAGTCGAGCTTCGCCATCCTGGGTTCGGAAGATCTGTTCGAGACCTCCGACCTGGTCGCGCGCCAGCAGACCAAGTCGCAGCTTGCGGCTTTTGCCGCGGATATCGCGGATCTCAAGCCCGGCGACTTCGTAGTGCACACTACCCATGGAGTGGGCCAGTTTGTGGCCATTCGCGAAATCGCGCAAGGCGACCAGAAGGGCGACTTCATGCTGATCGAGTATGCTGGCGACTCGAAGCTCTATGTGCCTTTGACGCGCCTCGACCTGGTGCAGAAATACCGCGGCGCGGGCGAAGCCAAGCCGCACCTCGACCGTCTGGGCGGCGTCACCTGGGAGAAAACGAAATCGCGGGTCAAAGCCAAGATGCGCGATATGGCGGACGAGCTCTTAAAGCTTTATGCCCAGCGCCGCATGACCAAGGGCTTTGCCTTTTCAGTGGATAGCAACTGGCAGCGCGAGTTTGAAGATGCCTTCGATTACACGCCGACAAAAGACCAGCTGAATGCCGTTTCGCACATCAAGGGCGACATGGAGAGCAAGCAGCCCATGGATCGGCTGCTGTGCGGGGACGTCGGGTTCGGCAAAACCGAGGTGGCCATGCGCGCGGCTTTCAAAGCCCTGGGCGACGGCAAGCAGGTTGCGGTACTGGCTCCCACCACAGTGTTGTCGTTCCAGCATTTCGAGACTTTTAAGCGGCGCTTCGCGTCCTTTCCGGTGCGCGTGGAACTCGTCAGCCGGTTCCGCTCAGCAAAAGAGATTAAGGCGGTATTGGAAGACCTGGCAGCGGGCAAAGTGGACGTGCTGATTGGGACCCACCGGCTGCTTTCCCAGGACGTTAAATTTCCTGACCTGGGCCTGCTAGTTGTCGACGAGGAGCAGCGCTTTGGCGTCCGCCACAAGGAGCGCCTGAAACAGATGCGGCATAACGTGGATGTTCTGACCATGTCTGCGACACCCATTCCGAGGACTCTGCACATGTCGCTGCTGGGACTGCGCGACATGTCGGTGATCGAGACTCCGCCCAAAGATCGGCTGGCCATCAACACCGTCGTAGCGCATTTTAATCCCGATCTGATCAAGACTGCCATCGAACAGGAACTTTCGCGGCAAGGGCAGGTCTATTTCGTTCACAACCGCGTGGACACAATCTTCATGCGCGCAGCTTTCCTGCAGGAAATGCTGCCGCAGGCCCGGATCGGCGTCGGTCACGGGCAGATGGGCGAAGCGGAACTTGAGAAAGTTCTGCTGGGCTTTATGCGCCATGACTACGACGTGTTTGTCTGCACCACCATTGTCGAGAATGGGCTGGACATCCCGCTGGCCAATACCATTCTGATAGAGAATTCGGAACGCTACGGATTAAGCGAGATGTACCAACTGCGCGGCCGCGTCGGGCGATCAAACCGGCGTGCGTATGCGTACCTGCTGATTCCAGCCGATACTCAGTTGACCGAGATCGCCCGTAAACGGCTGGCGGCCTTAAAGGAGTTCAGCGATCTCGGAGCAGGCTTTAAGATTGCGGCGCTCGACCTGGAACTGCGCGGTGCGGGCAATCTGCTGGGCGGAGAGCAGCACGGGCACATCGAAGCCGTCGGGTACGACACCTATGTCCGCTTGCTGGAAGAAACGGTCAAGGAGCTGAAAGGAGAGGAAGTTCCGCTGGAGCTGCATGCCACCTTAAATCTCGGGCTGGAGATCCGCATTCCTCCAGCCTACGTGGCGGATGAAGCGCAGCGCTTGCGCTCCTATAAGCGAATCGCCGACGTTAGCGACGACCCGGGAGCACAGAAGATTCTTGACGAGTTAAGTGACCGCTATGGGCCCGTGCCTGAAGAACTGCGCAATCTGGTGAGCTTCTCGTTGCTGAAGAGCCTGTCTGAACGTGCCGGTGTGGAAAGTATCGACCGGAGGCAGGGTTGTGCGAATCTCAAATTTCACCCTCAATCGAAAGTAGACCCGTTTCGCCTGATGAATCTGGTTAGGGCCACCGCCGGCGCCCAATTTACACCTGCCGGAGTGCTGAAGATGCCGCTGAACGCGCCGGATGATGCAGGCCAGCTATTGAAAAACTTGCGGCAAATCCTGGTGGAACTGACCGGGAGCGATCTCGCTCCCGATCCGGTGGGTTCCACGCGTGAAGCAAAACTCTTACGGAGTTAACAGCATTTAGCATAGGATTAACCTGAAAAGTCTGCTATCCTATCAGTGTTCCTGCCGCATTCGTCCTTCGGTCTTTTGTCTAGCTACAACTTCCGGATTCCTTCAAGTTGCTCGGTTTTGAGAGCTTTTTGTGTTTTAAAAGGACATGTGCTGCCGGTTTCGGCACAGAAACTCCTTTTGAATACATGAATCAATTTACTGAACTTACACTTACATCACCACTCGAAGCCAACCTTCAACGCAATTCCTGGATTACCCCCACCGCCGTGCAGGCGCAGGCTATCCCGCTTGCGATGACCGGCGTTGACGTAGTGGCCACGGCGCAGACCGGGACCGGCAAGACATTGGCCTTCCTTCTGCCTATTGTCCAAAAACTCCTGAACACCACGTCCGTGGGGCAGGGAACCGGCGACAAGACCGTTCGAGCTCTAGTATTGAGCCCAACCCGGGAACTTGCTATACAAATCGCTGACGCGTTCAGCAAGATCTCTTCTCAAACCCATCTGCGGGCGGCCATCGTTGTTGGCGGACTAAGCGAACAGACGCAATTGAATGCGATCCGGCGCGGTGTCCAGTTAATCATCGCAACCCCAGGGCGTCTTGAAGACTTCCTCGATCGTCGCTTAGTCAACCTGAGCTCGGTGGAAACTCTCACGCTGGATGAAGCCGACCGGATGCTGGATATGGGTTTCCTTCCAGCGATCGAGCGCATTCTTTCCCTCCTGCCGGCAGACCGCCAGAGCCTCTACTTTTCGGCCACCATGGACCGGCAAGTGGAGCGCTTGATCTCGCGCTTCTCCAAGGATCCGGTGCGTGTTTCCGTCAGCAAGGGTTCCACGGGAACAGCGGAAGGCATCGATCTGCATGTCTACGAAGTGGATCATGACCGCAAGGTGGGTTTGCTGCGCAACATGCTGCAGGCGGAGGAAGGCTCATTCCTAGTCTTCTCGCGTACCAAGCACGGGGCTGATCGCCTGGCGAAAAAGTTGGGCCGCCTTGGGATTCGCACGGCTGCCATTCATGGAGACCGGACGCAAAATCAGCGTAACCAGGCTTTAAATGGTTTCCGCGATGGCCGCTACCGGGTGCTGGTCGCAACCGATGTGGCTGCTCGCGGCATTCACGTGGATAGCGTCGCGCATGTGGTTAATTTCGACTTGCCGCAGGCTCCTCTCGACTTCGTACATCGCGTGGGCCGCACTGGACGCGCCGGTCAACAGGGTTGCGCGTCGACTTTCAGCCTCCGCTCCGAGCGGGGCGAGATTAAACGGATCGAGCGAGAGTGCCGGGTGCGTCTAGTCCGCAAAGATTCGGGCTCGGATGTCTTAACGGATGAGCAGTTGCGGGAATTTGAAATCGCACCGGCCGCGGAAGAAGTGGTGGTCAATCGAGGATTCAGCAAGGGGCCAAAGAAGTTCGGACGTCCGCAGGCAGACTCGGCGCGCCATCATCAGGGTGAGTCCGGTAAGCCGCGCGCGCCTTGGGCCGCTAAAGGTAAAGGCAAGAATTTTTCCAAGCCGATGGTCAAGCGCGCTCATTCGGGAAATTGATTAGAGCCCTCGATAGCTGACTGACATTGAATCCTCCTGGTTGGGCCTGCGCCAATCAGGAGGATTCTTGTTTCTTCTCAGGATCGTGGCCCCAATTCATCAGCGAATAGCGCCATCTCGTTTCCGTGATATCTCCAGAAGGTTTCTGCGCCATGTGCCGGTGAATATAGCTGATTATCCGCTTCATCTCATGTACGTCGCCGTCCGTGTATTCGCTCTTGTTCTTACCCAGCAGATGAACGATGTTCCGGCCGGACTCGTGGCCCGTCGATTCGGCAGACTCGGAACTCTTCTGGCCGACTGAGCGCGACTCTTCGGTTTTCAACCAATTTGCCAGCTCCGTAGCTGTCATATTCACGGAGTGGTGGAATTCTTTTATCGAGTCGTGGTCTTCGCCGCTTAACTTGGTAGCTGCCATACGTACAAATGGATCTTAATGGAGAATCGCTCGGCGCAATTTTTCGCTGCCGCGATCGCGGTTGCGGCCGGGTAATTGGCCAACGTCGCACTGCGCTGCGCGATCGAGGAATCTCAGATGCTATCCGTACCTGTGACCTTCCGGCACAGGGATCGAGAGCTAAAGCAGGCCGCATCTCGATCCCTGTGCCGCTGCAAGCGAATGCCGACGTCCGCGAAAAGGAAAGCCACGAGATCGCATTGAAGGAATAATACATTCCAGTTCTCGATAGCGCCGTTCAATATCTAGCTCTCAGGAAGTGCTGAGAACAGATTTTATTAACCAGTTGCGCTCACCGGTTTCCCGGTTAAAGCGGTAAGGCGGGTCTGTCGGAAGCCAATAGAAATCACCGCACTCGAAACAGGGTCATCCAAGAGCAGCCGGTGATTAGGATGCTGCGGGCGCCGGACATGCGAGGCTTCAAAAAGCAACCGGCAGCTAGGACTTGGTTAGTCCCGCTGCCGGTTGTTGGTATCGATTGATGGATTAGAAGTTGTACTTCAAACCGATCTGGATCTGGCGTGCGCCCTGTGAACTATTGAAATACCCAAGGTTCGCACGGCTGGCGGGAGTGGCAACGCTCCGGGCGCTGGTTGAACTATTGCTCGCATTCAGGATCAACGTGTTAGTGAAATTGATGAACTCGCCCCGCAGCTCCAGATACTGAGATTCCGTAACATGGAACTGCTTGGTGGCGCTGAGGTCCGCTGTTTTCAGCCCCGGTCCTCTTACGGTTCCTACGCCGCAAGTGCCAAATGTGCCTGATGTCGGCACCGCGTAAGGCGCCGGATTGAACCATTGAATACCGCCTTTGCCGGAAGCGGGCTGGTATCCAAATACGTCCGCAGGCGCGATGCAGTTCGCGCGAGCGCCACGAGATAGCGTTCCTGAAACATCGTTGGACTGAACCGTCAGCGGGAATCCGGTATGGAAGCTCACGATGGCGTTAACCTGCCAGCCGCCGATGGCTGCGTCGAGTGCGCGATTCATATTCTTGCCGAAGGCCCGGCCACGTCCGAAGGGCAGATCGTAAGTGACATACCCGGTAACATTGTGCTTTGCGTCGAAGAAGCAGGGTCCCCATTCGGCTGCACGGTCATAAAGATTCTGAACGTAGGCCGAGGTTGGCCCAGCTTGCGCCCCCGAACCATAAAAGCCGATGGAATCGGTCATGCATTTTGACCAGGTGTAGGAGAGCTGCGCTTGCAACCCCTGCTTCAGTCTGCGCTGCAGTACCGCTTGCAACGAATTGTAGGACTGGTTGCCATTCGCTTCGGTGCCTGAAATTTGGCCGATGCTGTTCAACGCCGGGTTGCCGGCGAGATAAGGACTATCCGCGACGTTGCCAGCAGAGAGAAGTCTTCGCTGTCTGTATGGTTGAGCAACAATCAGGTGGGTATTTTTCTGACCTACGTAAGAGAGTTGGCCGGTGGTGCTATCGCCGAATTGGCGTTGCAGGCTGAAGTTCCATTGATTGGCAACCGCCGGGCGGATATTGGGATCCCAGAGGCGGATATTGGCCCGGGCGAATGGATCGCTGAAGCTCGAGAGCGGGGTGTAACCTTGGCTAAGAGTTGTCGTTGGATACGGCAGAGCCGTGTATTGCACGCTGCGTTCAATATTGAACGGAGGATTCAAAGGCAGGCGCAAGTTGGTGCCGCTGCCTTCGAGGTAAGACGAGATCGTAAAGGCTCCGCGTAGCACCGTTCTGGAATCCGGCGAGTAGGCGAATCCTACTCGCGGCTGGAAGTTCAACGGGCCGTTGTACTGGTTGTAGAGAGCGCGATTGTTGTTGTAGTAATTACTCTGTCCCGCAAGCTGCAGCGCGCCGGTGAATGGTGCAAAGTTCGCCTGGCGGTCTTCTACTTCAACCCAGGGCGTATGCAGTTCGTATCGCACGCCGTAGTTGAAGGTGAACTTCTGGCTGATTCTCCAGGTGTCTTGGAAGAAAGCCGAAATGACATTGCCGCGCTGGCCCCAGGTGCCGCCGCCTATTCCCACGCCCACTTCTGAAGGGAGACCAAGCAAGAAATCGGCGTCGGACAAACCGCTAAATTGCCCGTTATATGTAAATGTTCCTGCCGTGCCGCTGTTGCCTGAATAAAAGGTATTCAGGCGGTAGCGCAGAAATTGGAATCCGACATGCATTGTGTGCGCGCCGGCCGTGAGAATCCCGGTATCGTTGACCTGGATGACCGTGTTCGCAAACAGCTGGCGAACTCCCGCGCTTCCGAAACTGCTGGCAAATCCGCCGCTAATGTTTTGGCTCGGAAAGATGTCTGCCGGCACGCCAGGGAGATTCAGCTGCGTATTCAGGTTAGGAAGCCCGTTATTGGTAGTGCCGTTTGAACCGATGATGTAGTTCAACCCGGCCCGGAAGTCGTTGACAAACGAAGGGCTGAAAGTGTGCGTAAAATCGATCACCCCGTTATGGATCGGGTAATTGCCGAATTGAGAGTAGCTAAGCGGGAGGCTGTTGATCGTCGGATTGTCAACCACGCTCCGGGTGTAACGCGCGAACATGCGATCGTTATTCGAGATGTTCCAGTCAACCTTGATGTCGCCCTGGTTGCCGTTGACCGACGTCAGCCTCCGATTGATCTGATTCAGCTGTAAGTTGCCATTGAGCGGCTGCGGATAGTACTGCGAATTCACAATTGCCAAGGCAATGGGATCTAGTTGAGAGACCGGAATCACATTTCCGGCGTAGGCGATTTTTGTGAGAGGGTTTACGACAGTACCAGGATACTGCCCGAAGTTGCCTCCGCGCGCTGCTGTCGTTAGCACCGACACGTTACCGCTGACGCCCGGCTGGCTATACCGCGAGCCCTGATAGTCGGCAAAAAAGAACAGCTTGTCGCGTTTAATAGGACCGCCCAGCGTTCCCCCGAACATGTTCCAGCGAAGTTTGTCTTTCTGAGTGCCGGTAAGATTGTTCGACCACTCGTTGGCATTTAGCTTGTCGTTGCGGAAGAACTCGAACAAGTCGCCATGGAAGCTGTTGGTGCCCGATTTGATGGAGACGCTGGTGATTCCGCCCATGAAGTTTCCAAACTCCGGCGATGCGTTCTGGGTAATCTGATTGAACTCCTGAATGGCGTCGACGCTGGGTGCATAGGCAACCAAATTGTCGGAGACTTGGTTATTGTCGATGCCGTCGAGCAGGAAGTTGTTCGACTGCTCACGATTCCCATTGATGTAGGGCCGCGAGCTGTTAAAAGTAGTCTGGGCGTTCTTGAAACCGCTCGGATTAGTAGTGATTGCGCCCGGAGCTAGCAGCGTCAATTGCACATAGTTGCGGGTTGCGAGCGGTATTTGAGCGTTGGTTCGCGAATCAATCACCGTGCCAAGCTGAGTCGCCTCCGTCTGCAAGATAGGCGCAGCGGAGGTTACATCGATGGATTGAGTGACTTCCCCTACGGTGAGAGAAAAGTCAATGCGAGCGACCTGATTCAACACCAGCGTGACGTTTTTTTGAACAGCCGCTTGAAAACCCGCGTTCTCAACTTTAATGTCGTATACGCCAACAGGAACACGCTGAATCGTATAGTTGCCGCCGGAGTTTGTGACGGATGTAAGCTGCGTACCGCGCTGCGTGTCGGTGGCCGTTATCTTAGCGCCGCCTACAGCTGCCGCGCTTGGATCGGTTACCTGTCCGGTGATGGACGCCGTCACGTCCTGCGCGTGCAGGGGAAAACCGCCGCCTGCAAACACCACTAAGCCCAATAAAACTAACTCCGGTGCGGCAAAAGCACGACCAGAAAGCAAACCTCTCATAGCGAAAACTCCTCGTAGAAATTAATGTGATTGTAGCTTATGGCCGTGAAAAGTCAAAATCCAGGGAGTTGAGAGCCACGCTCCTGCAATCGCAATCCGATGAACTGAACTCGCTGTTCCAAGATAAATTCCTGATCGGGGAGTTGCGATCGCAGCAGCGTCTAATCGCCAGGGCTGGTCAAAATAGCTGGAAGAGTTCCCCAAGATACGCTTGGAGTCCATCGCGCTATTCGGTCAGCTTCCAGGAGATGCCCAGAAGATGAATGCATGCTTACGGGCATTGCCAGCGGACATCAGACTTGAAGTGGTCTCACAAATGGCGGACTCATTGAGAGCAGTTCCTCATTCCTGCGACGAATGGCCGCAGTAGTGGAACCAAGCTTCAGCATTGATCGACGGTTCTGGCTTTTAGTCCAGCGCAGGTGCTGTTTGAGCTGGAACCAGGCGTTCTCGATGGGGTTGAAGTCCGGCGAGTCAAGAAGGCAGGTAGATCAGCTACGCACCCAGGATTCGTTCGGGCCGCTAACACACTTGCTCCCGCAGGCTCCCTGCCGTCGTTCCCGTTACATTGCTCAGCGGCCCGTGCCGTTGCTCGACGCGTTCCATCGCACCGCTCTGCCGCTGCTGGCGCGAGATCTTCTCCGCCCAACCCCGGCTGACTCCAAATCTCTTCGCCAACACACGCATCGAGCCCCTCCAGGTGTGTAAGCTTCCAATCCTTTCGGAAGCGAGGTAAGCCATGCCGATGAAATTATCGGAACGAGATTCGCAGCGGACAATGAGCCTGCGGAAGTTTTGCAGCCGATGACGCGGTAACGCCGCAAGGACGTCCGTCTCGCATGGGTTTTTCCGGTGCGTAAGATATTTGCGGGTGCCCCGGTGGAGCGCAATTATATTGGCGCCGGGTTGGGTGAAACCGGCATCCAGTTCACCGGTATCGGAAGCGGTACTGTCAATGAGTCTCTTGTGCTATCGGCTGGTGAAGATTTAGGCCAGCGTGGCTGGCAGAAAGATCACCTCATACAGCGGAGCACATGCCGTGCATGGGGCAATAGAAAGACCGCAGCAGTCTGCCCTGGCCGTGATCTGCGCAAGACTCCGCAGAGCACCCATTGCTGATTACCGCCGATGACGAGTCTGTAGGGGAGGATAACGGTCGGGCAAATCCTTCCGAGCGTGCGCCCTTGTGCAAAACCCAGAAACAGCCATTCAGCGTCGGACGCTAGTCCAGCTAGACTGGACTGCGGCCGGCGGAACGCAGTTCCTTGCCGGGCATCCGGCTCACTTCGCCGATATTTTGCTGGACTGCTAACTATGAGCAAAAGAGCGCTCCACCCGGTGTGTCCGAAAGTCACTTTCAAAAGCTGCGACGCTCTTTGCGCTATTGAGCGGCGAAGTGAACAGCGATTCCGCCAGCGGGTCTCATATTGACGGGCAAAGCTTCTGAGCGCTCCACGGACTTCGTGAGTTTGTTTACGTTCGAATACGACGACTTAGCATCCGAGCTGTCGGCATAGATCTCGGCATTGTACTTGCCTTTGCCCAGGAAAGTAAGCGGTAGATCGATTTGATACCGCTCGTCCCCGGTCATGCCGCCTAGAAACCAATCCCGCCCGCTGCGCCTGGCAAGAACGATGTGGCGTCCGACTGCGCCGTCGAGTACGCGCGTCTCATCCCAAACTGTTGGTACATCTTTCAAGAATTGAAGTCCGGTCTGGCCGCGATAGTGCTGTGGATCGTCCGCCACGCATTGCAGCGCGCTTTGGTAAACCACGAACATCGCAAGCTCCTGGGCGCGGCTACCCATAACCTCAGTGGGAGTCGTTTGACGCCACTCTTCCGGGCTGCGATTCAAGAAGCCGCCCGGGGTGTAATCCATGGGACCGGCCAGCATGCGCGTAAACGGAAGCGTCAACTTGTGTTCCGGAGTGACCCTGCCGCTGAATTTGTTGTACTCGTTTCCGAGAACTCCTTCGCGGGTCAGTAGATTAGGCCATGTCCGGCGCAATCCAGTGGGCTTGTATGCGCCGTGAAAATCGACCATCAGGTGATGCTGCGCGGCAAGCTCTACAACTGTCGCGTACCAGCGCACCATCTCCTGGTCGTCGCGATCCATGAAGTCGATCTTTACTCCCGCGATGCCCCAATCTTTGTAGGTTTGAAAAGCATGATCGAGAGTTCCCGCCTGGAGGGCGCGGTTGACATCGCCCGAATGGATCCAAACCCAGAGCATTACGTTACGCTCCCTGGCAAATTCCAGCAGCGCGGGCATGTCCAGTTGGGGAGCGGGCTTAGTGATATCGGCTTCTGGTTTGTTGAAGGGACCGTACCATTGCCAGTCGACGAGTTGATAAGGAAACTTCATGTCGGCCGCGAACTGAATGAAGCGCTTCTCGGTGTCATTGTCCATCTTGACGTCGCCGCTCCACCAGTGATCCCACATGATTTTGCCCGGTTTGACCCATGAGGTATCAGAGATGGCTGAAGGCGGATTTAGATTCATGATGAGATCCGATTCAATCAGCTTGCCCGGCGTCTCCGCCACCATGAGGACGCGCCATGGTGAGCGAATCGTTTTTCCGCCCCCTGGCGCGGGTTCAATACGCACCAAACCCTTGCCATCGAGCCGGGGAGACAGATGTGCCGCAACGGCGGTCCCGTCCGGCAACCGGCCCATGCTTCTGAGATACAAGCCTGCCCAATTGGTCAGATCGGCCTCTGTTATGGCAACAAAGCTCTTCGGACTTGTCCGCACTAGGAAGGGCAAGCCGATCAGCTGCGACGGATACAGGCCTCCCAGCCGTATACGTGAATACTCGTGTTCATAAGCATGCTCAAACTTTTCGTATGTGGAGGCCCAGACGTCCGGGTCGGTGGCGAAATGGAATTCGGTTTTCTCGCGCGTAAGCGTTAGCGCTTTTCCACCCTCCGCGCTGGGCAGGACATAGCGAAATGCGGCTCCGTCGTCATACGCGCGGGCCACAATATCGAGTTCCGCGCTGCCTCCCGAAAAGCGCAGCGTAATCTCCCGATACTGGTCATGGACTGGATTATTCTTACCGAAACGATTCTTCCACTGCGTATCGCCGCGGGTTTCCGATGTGCCAAGAAAACGCATCGGACTATTCGATAATCCGGGCAACTGCTCCAGCTCTAAACCCAGTGGGGACGGTTCGATAACAACTTGGCCGTTGAAGCGCAAATTATAGGTCAAAGTCGACGCCAGATCGACGTGCAATTCCACCTTCCCGGAAGGGGACCGGACGGACCATCCGCCTGGAATTAGACTTGCATTTTGACTCGCGCAGTAGATCATCCCGGGAGAGACGATCGCCAGAACAGCTAGCGACAGCCGGATGACCAAGCTGCTGCTTTCTTTGAGATCTCTTGTCTGTGGGTGCAGTTGAGTTTCTATCACCGGACCGATCTAATCTCTATCACAAATCTTTCGTCTGACGCGCACTTCGCCTGCCGGTCAAGTCCATGAAGCTCTGCAATGGCTGGATAACGCGTTGCTCAATATCGAATCGTCCTTTCATCAGGTCGTGTCCGGCCCGCTCTTGCAACACGAGTGCGGTAGGCGCTGGAATAAGCGCGAGCGCTTGCTTAACTTCGTCGCTGGAGCCAAAAGGATCTCGCGTTCCATGCACGAAGAAGGCTGGTGTGCGCAATTTGGGCCAGTGTGCTGTGCGCATCTGCGTCTCGCGTTTCGGAGGATGCAGCGGGTACGACAGCAGCAGCAGTCCATCCGCAAGGTCTGGATCTGCCACGGCTGTCAGCGACGCTTGCCGCCCGCCATAAGAGTGGCCGCCGAGCACGACCGGACTTATGGCCATCTTGCGAACAGCGTGTACGGCCTGGCGGAGTCCCTCCTGGTCTTCCTGTGCCCATGCGGGGACAGGCGGACCGGATGCTCGTTTCTGGCGAAAGGGCAGATCACAGCGCAAGACCAAGAACCCCGCCTCGCCGAACGTCCGGGCGAAGGCGACCAGCAAGGGAGCGTCGCAGTTGCCGCCAGCACCGTGAGTGATTACGAGGCTGGAATGTGGTTCCCGGTCCGGTTGATGAATAAAGCCTCTGACTGCGCCTTCTTTGAATTCGGAAACCACGGTCAAAGCTTATATCCTTCTGAAGAACCCGCGCAAACCGGGCCCGGTGCCATATCGCGGTGTCAAGCGCCCCTCCCGAAGAGCAGGCGAGGGTTCTTTTGCAGCTTGGCGGCACGCATTCACGCCCATTGCGCTTCTATGGAACGATTGATCCATTGGCGCCCCGATGCTTCCGGTACCAGAGTGCTCCGCATCCGAGAGCGAGACCCGTGATTCCAAATCCCGCAGGCTCAGGAACAGGCGCTGGCAGGCTGCCATTGAAGCCGCCATCTCCATGAATCTCACCGGTAAAATCCAGCGCGTTGGCGACGATTGTGCCATTGAACTGATTGCTGCCCGACACTGTTGCCCAGGGCGCTAGAACGCTCCCGCCCAGGACGTTCGGCAGAGTCAAGTTTCCGTTCTCTCCGTAGAAATTGAAGAGCACGTTGCTAGCGACATTCAAGCCGGCGACGTTCTGCTGCCCGTTCACCAGCATATTTTGCTGATTCAGGCCCGGCTTTCCAGCAACGTTTATGAGTACCGTTCCTCCAGTAGTCGAAATGCTGGACAGTTGTAAAAATTCGCCGGCGCTTAGATTGAAGACGTTTAGGCCGCTTCCGGTCGCATCGATTTGGCCGCTTTGGATCGTGCCGGTAGCTTCCAGTTGCGACAGGCCGCTGGAAAGCTGGTAATAATATGTCCTGGCGGAATCGAAATCGATCGGATCCGGCCCGGCGGTCACTAACTGTCCATTTCCATTCGTGATTACGTTCGCGCCCGCGACGCCGTTGGGCACGTATGCCTTGCCCTGGCTGTTCACCTTCACATGCGAACCGTCCGCCACGCCTGAGCCAGCCACCAGGTCGAAGCGCTCAGGCGAACTGAGCAGCTGTGTCCCTACGTCGAAGACGCCGTTCACCGTAGTGCCGGCCGCGGCACGTCCCCCGATGTCGGAGGTGCTCCGCAGCGAACTGAAAACGAAAACATTGAAGCCGTCGGCGTAGCCAAGCGACGCTGCGCCTAACGAGTCTGCGGCAGCGGCCGTCAGGCAGACGAACGCCAGCGAGCGGGCGATGAGCCGGATAGTGTGGTTGTTGGTATGAAGAGCGATCACAAATTAACTTCCTTCCGAGTTGCGTAATTGCATCGTAAAGAAAATGACGGCTCTAAACAATTCCTCCAGGGAGGCGATTGGGGCCTAAGGGGTAACGGACTAAGGCGCTGTCGGAGCGGCGCTTTAGCGGGGGTTATGGCAGTCGAATTGGAAAGAGCTGGCGAAGCGGACGAACACCGGTTCGAAACGGCGCATTTGGTCGGCGCGCGACTGAAGCTCCAGGCGGTAGAGCCGGCCCTTGCGGCGGGTGAGGATGATTTCTTCCACCCAGAATGATTTCTCGCGAGGATCGAAGTATTTGGCCTTGAGAAATAGCGCGTCGGCGCCGGCGATCGTCATCTGGCGCTGCTCCAGAATTCGCGTTTCCTCGGCCCTGACGAATTTCCGCAGACCATCCATGTCGGCCTCCATATCGGAGGACAGGCTGACGTTCTTGACCGCAGCGGGGGCATCGTTGAACGCGGTTATATCCACCGCTCCAGCCGGCAGCGAGCGTTTGGTAACGCCAGTTCTGGCGTAAATTCCGGAGCCATCAATCGCGTCCCCGCGCTGCCAGCGGCGCGGATAGTTTACGCAGTAGCCCCACTGCGTATTGGTGTAACGCTTCCAGCCACGGTCGGCACGGGGTGTCGTCAGCGTTCGAGGCTTACCGGAGGCCCAGGCGAACGAGAAAACCAGAGTACCGAGGAGAAACATCCTAAGCTTTCGGTTCCGAAGCATCTGCCATACTGTGCCACAAATTCCCGGGTTTGCCTAGTACTTCAGGGTAAATGATTTGGACTAATCTGTACTGGTAGTTTTAGATCCCGTTTATCGAACGGCCTAGGCGCTCAGATTTTTCTGCCAGCAAAGATTTCGAGAGGGGAAGGGAACGCGGGTGACTTCCCTTTCGGAAGCCAAGAAGGGGCCAAACCTATAAATGGACGAACGACGCAGACAGATTTTATCGACGCTGGCGCAGATGGACAAGCAGTTCGGGAAAGGCTCCGTGCTGATGCTTGGCTCCCGCGGTGCGCTTCCGGTTGAAGTGATTTCCACTGGGTCGCTGGCGATCGATAACGCTCTGGGAGCAGGCGGGTTTCCCCGGGGACGTGTCGTGGAAGTGTTTGGGCCGGAATCCTCTGGAAAAACCACCCTTGCGCTGCATGTGATCGCTGAGGCACAGCGGGCCGGAGGCGCGGCGGCATTCATCGACGCCGAGCACGCCCTAGACCCAACCTATGCCGCGAATCTAGGAGTGGACGTCGAGAACTTGATCGTGTCGCAGCCCGATTATGGCGAGCAGGCGCTGGAAATTGCTCAGGCCTTGACGGTTTCTAACGCCATCGATGTAATCGTTATCGATTCAGTGGCCGCCCTGACTCCCAAAGCCGAAGTAGAAGGCGAGATGGGCGACTCGCACATGGGGCTGCAGGCGCGCATGATGTCGCAAGCTCTGCGGAAATTGACCGCTACGGTATCGCGAGCCAATACCTGCATGATTTTTATTAACCAACTCCGGGAGAAGATCGGAGTGATGTTCGGCAACCCGGAGACAACTACCGGAGGCCGGGCGCTGAAGTTCTACGCTTCAGTGCGTACGGAAGTGCGCCGTATGACTGCGATCAAGGACGGCGAAACGGTGGTGGGCAACCGCACCAAAATCAAGATCGTGAAGAACAAGATCGCCGCGCCGTTCCGCGAAGTCGAAGTTGACATTCTGTACGGCAAGGGCATTTCGCGTGAGAGCGATGTCCTCGATTTAGGCGTACAGCAGACCTTGATCGAGAAGAGCGGATCCTGGTACAGCTTCAAGGGCGAAAGAATCGGTCAGGGAAGAGATAACGCCAGGCAGACCCTGCTTGACAGGCCCGAACTACGGCTGACGATTGAAACGGAACTGCGGACCACCCTGGGGCTGGGTGCGATCGCACGGCAAGTGAACACGCAAACGCAACCCGCGCAGCGAAGCCTTGCCGGATAGATCTCGAGCGCTGGCGCTTCGGCGTCAGGAGTCTTGAAGCTGCTCTCTGCGAATAGCGGAGACCCTGGCATTTAGTTCTTCCTCGACCTGTATCCGCATACTGGGAGAGCATGTTGCTGCTCAGTCTGCTGTTGTTGGTCCCGGTGTCGCTGGCCCTCGCATACGGGTTCCACGCATCTCCGCTCTGGATCTTCGTTTCGGCGGCTCTCGCGATTGTTCCGCTTGCCGAGTGGATCCGCCGCGCCACTGACCAATTGGCGACTCGAACCGGCTCCGCTATCGGTGGCCTGTTAACCATCACATTTGGAAGCCTCGCGGAATTGACTCTGGCGCTGTTCGTGTTGGCGGACGGCCACACCGAGATTGTCAAAGCGCAGATTACGGGCTCCATCATCGGCACCAGTTTGCTGGGCCTGGGAACCGCCGCTTTAATCGGAGGGTGGAAACGGGAGAAGCAGACATTTCTACGCGCGCGCGCCGGTCTGCTTGGCAGCTTATTGACCATCTCTGTAATTGCCCTTCTCATTCCGGTTCTATTCAACTACACCGAGCACCAGGTATTTGCGGCGAAGGGACAGGATCTCGGCGTTCTCGATGAACACCTCAGTATTTCGGTCGCTATCGTACTGATTCTGGTTTATGCTGCCAACCTGGTCTATACCTTAGTTACTCACCGGGACGTATTTGCTTCCCGCAGTCGAGAGGTTGAAACCGGTGAATCTCTCTGGCCGCTCTGGAAGTCAATTGCAGTGCTTTGCGCGGCAACCATCGCGGTCGCTGCAGAGTCAGATTTAATCGCGGGCAGTCTGGAGATTACCGGCGAGCAGCTTGGGCTAACCCCTCTTTTCCTGGGCGTCATCGTGTTGGCTCTGGTAGGAAATGCAGCGGATATATTCGCCGCTATTTACTTCGCCCGGCAGGACCGGATGGGCTTGGTGATGGGAATCTGTGTCGGCTCCACCGTTCAAGTTGCATTGCTCCTGGCTCCCCTGCTCGTCATCATTTCTTACTTCATGGGCCATCCCGTCGATCTGGTGTTTACCAATCCGCTGGAGCTGATTGCAATTGTGGGAGCCGTGTTCGCGGTAAATTCGATTGCCATGGATGGCGAGACTACCTGGTTCGAGGGGCTGCTGCTTGTGGCCGTGTATTGCCTGCTTGGGTTTGCCTTCTTCTTTGCAACACCGCGATGAGCACGGGGCGGCGAAAACCTGGATAATTAGTTTGTATGGCGACTCACCCGCAGCACAACTTCACTGTTGAGCAGTACCTGGAACGGGAAGAGCAGGCACTGGATCGTCATGAATATTTCAATGGTGAAATTTTTGCCATGGCGGGCGGGACGGATGAACATGCAGACGTCTGTTCGAATATCATCGGCGAACTTCGATACCGGCTGAAAGGAAGTGCGTGCCGGGTCCGCGGCTCAGATATGCGCGTGCGCACGCATCCTTCTGGCCTCTACAGCTACGCGGATGCCGTGGTGTGTTGCGCCGGCGCCAAGTCGGACCGGAACACTCTGCTCAATCCGGTGGTGATTGTGGAGGTGCAGTCGCCAAGTACAAGGGACTGGGACCGGGGCGGAAAGTTCGAAGAGTATCGACGAATTGATTCTTTCAAAGAGTATCTGATTGTCGCCCAGGACCGGCGCTACATCGAACACCATGTTCGCGGCGATAACTTCTGGACTATGCGTGAATACATGAAGCCGGGCGCCGATATTCCTCTCGACAGCATTAATGTAAGTCTGCCCCTGGACGAAATCTACGCGGGAATCACCCTTTCGCCGTAGCTCCGGGTTTAGATCCGCTTGCCGCCATCGCCCTTCCGTCAATAACGGGTTTTCCATTCGGCAAAGCACCACGCGAATTCTTAAACCGTAAGACGAACGGATAATCAGTTGCGTTCTAAGCAGCATTTCGCGCCTGGGCAGTTTGAAGTTCTGAACGGCGCGGCGTGGTCCTGGCGCTTGACAATTACGAAATGCAATCGTCTAAATCGCTGCTCGAGTTAGTCACTCACTTCGATAGCGACAGCCTCGAGGTCTGCCTCGACACAGCTAACTCCATCGGACGTTTAGAGAAGTCGGCGGAGACCGTCGATGTTCTTGCGCCGGCAACTGCCTGTCTTCACATCAAAGATTTCGGCATCGACCGCATCCCTGAAAAACTCGGGTTCCGGGTGACTGGCAGACAAGCCGGAACCGGGATGCTGAACATTCCCTGGATCATAAGACGGGTGCGGTCTGAGAACCCCGATGTCAGCGTAATCCTTGAACAGTGGCCGCCCTTTACGGACAGCTTGCAAGCAACGATCGATATGGCGCGCGCATGGGCGCGGGAAGGAATAGCCTGCTTACAACGTATCCTTGCGAGTGAAACGTAAGAGGCACAGAAATCTATGACAAGAACGTTACCGAAGAGCTTGAAATGGCTTCTGCTGGCGCTTACCGCAGTTCCGTTGTTCGCGCGCACAGACTGGTCCACGGCTACACCGGAAGCTGAAGGCTTCAACATGCAGAAGCTCGAAGCCTTTAAATCCGCTCTAAGCGGGAACAATACCAGAGCGCTTCTGATTGCGCGTCACGGACGAATCGTCTTCGAGTGGTATGCGCCCGGCAACGATGAAAACAAGAAACAGGGAACGGCATCGCTCGCCAAGGCTCTGGTGGGCGGCGATTCCCTGATGGTCGCGCTCGATGAAGGCCGTATGCAAGTAGATGATCTGGCATCCAAATACATCCCGGCCTGGAAAGACGACCCGCTGAAAAGCAAAATTACGATTCGCCAGCTTGTCACGCACTCTTCGGGATTGGAGGATGCCGAAGCAACCGGCTATTCGCATGCCGATCTGCCCGGCTGGAAGGGGGATTTCTGGAAGCGGCATCCGGACCCCATCTCCATTGCTATTCACCAGACTCCTGTTGTCTTTAATCCCGGCAGCAGCATGGCCTATAGCAACCCTGGAATGGCGGCTCTCGGCTATGCGGTTACGGCCAGCCTGCGCGGCAGCAAAACTCCTGATATCTTAAGCGCTCTGCGAAACCGGATTTGCAGGCCGCTAGAAATTCCGGATGAAGACTGGCGGATCAGTTATGGAGAACACTACGACGTCGATGGACTGAGGGTTTATGCAACCTGGGGAGGAGCATCTTTTACGCCGCGCGCGACGGCGCGAATCGGCCAAATGATGTTGCAACATGGAAATTGGCACGGCAAGCAGTTGTTTCCCGCAGGCCTGACCCGGAAGATGACTTCTTACGCAGGAACGGCGCTTCCGGATCGCCATAAAGAAGCATTCAGTCTCGCTTCCGGGCTCGGATGGTGGACTAATTACGATGGTGTCCTAAAGAGCGTTCCGAAGGATGCTTTTGCCGGCGCGGGAGCTGGACAGGAGGTTCTGCTGGTTGTCCCGAGTCTCGATCTGGTGCTGGTCAGGAATGGCCAATACCTCTCGCCGCAAGGGGAAGATCGTTTCTGGCAGGACATGGAAACACTGCTCTTCGCGCCGGTTGTGGATGCTTTGAGAACAGGCACCGGCGCAGCTGCATACCCTTCGAGCCAAGCGATTCAAGGAGTCGAGTTTGCACCCAAAGAGCAGATTATTCGAAAAGCCATCGACAGCGACAATTGGCCCATGACCTGGGCGGACGACGATGCTATCTATACTTCCTATGGTGACGGACGCGGATTTCAACCATTTGTCGAACGCAAGCTCAGTATGGGTATGGCAAAGATGTCAGGAATGCCGCCGGACTTTTCAGCCGCCAACCTGAGATCCGCTTCCATCGAACGCACGGGCGATGGAAGCAAAGGACCTAAGGCAAGCGGGATTCTCATGGTGGACGGCGTGCTTTCCATGTGGGTTCGCAACACCGGCAACTCCCAACTGGTTTGGTCGGAAGATCATGGAAAGAACTGGACCTGGGGATGGAAGTTTGAGGAGAGTTTCGGGTCGCCCGTCTTTCTCAACTTTGGAAAGAACTACTCTCGCTCGCGGGACCGGTATGTTTACATCTATTCGCAGGATGGCGAGAGCGCTTACGAAGCCGATGATCGCATTGTCCTGGCGCGAGTGCCCAAGGATAAAATCAGAGACCGGAAGGCGTACCAGTATTTTGTAGATTTCGACGGGGCGGGGAAGCCGGTTTGGTCTTCGTCAATTGCGGAACGAGGTGGCGTTTTTTCGTTTCCCGGCCACTGCCAGCGGACGGACGCCATCTACAACGCGGGCCTGAAACGCTACCTCTTGACCGTGGCGTACAGTCATGGTGGAGGCTGGGGCATCTACGATGCGGCCGATCCATGGGGTCCGTGGACCAATGCCTTCCATACGCTCGATTGGGGTTTGGGAGGAACCCACGGCTACCGATTCACAAGCAAGTGGCTTTCGCTTGACGGCCTATCCGGTTGGATGGTCTTTTCGGGAGTGAAACTGCCCGAAATCACCTACGACGCGTTTTGCGTTCGTCACATTGAATTTCATTTGAGAAATGCAGAATCCAGTAATGAATAGAACTCCCCAAAGGGAAATGAGCAGAAGAGATTACCTGGCCGCGTTGGCCGCCTCGGGATTGGCAGCGCCTGCGCTGCGAGGAAACGCTGCTGGAAAGAAGCCTAATATTCTTCTCATCCTCAGCGACGACCAGGGTTACGGAGACTTGTCCCTGCACGGCAACCCTTTTATCAAGACTCGCAACATCGACCAGTTTGCGAAGCAGAGCGTCGAGTTGACGCGCTTCTATGTGTCGCCGGTGTGCGCCCCCACCCGCTCGAGCCTTTTGACTGGCCGCTATCATCTGCGGACCTCGGTTCATGACGTAACCAGCGGTCTCGAAACCATGCGCACCGATGAGACCACTCTTGCTGAAGCGCTCCGGGCCGGCGGATACAAGACCGCGCTGATGGGGAAATGGCATCTGGGCACGCACTATCCGTATGTGCCGCACGCCCAGGGCTTCGACGACTTTATCGGCTTCCGCACCGGGCACTGGATCAACTACTTCGACAGTCATCTGGAACATAACGGCAAACCCATGCAGGCGCAAGGCTTCATTTCGGATTTCCTCACCGGGCAGGGCAAGCGCTTCATCGACTCCGCAGGCGCCGATCCGTTCTTTCTCTACATGGCTTATAACCTGCCGCACACGCCTGCCCAGGCGCCGGAGCGTTACTTCGATCAACTTGCGGGCAAGCCCATTACGCCCTACGATCGCGCCATCTACAGCATGGTGGGGAAGCTCGACGACAACGTCGGCGCTCTGCTAGCTCATCTCGAGAGTCGCAAGCTTGCGGAGAATACCATCGTCATCTTTTTGAGCGACAACGGCCCTAATGGCCTTCGTTTCAATGACGGTTTTCGCGGCAAGAAAGGCGGCGTTTACGAGGGGGGCATCCGCGTTCCGTTCTTCATGCGCTGGCCCGGACACTTGCAGCCCGGCCGCAAAGTGGATGCCATGGCGGCGCACATCGACATCTATCCCACGCTGCTTTCAATGTCCGGCGTAGGTCGGCCCCACGGCCTCCCCATCGATGGCGTTGATCTCTCGCCGGTACTGAAAGGCACTACCAAAACGCTTCCTAATCGATTCTTCTTCAGCCTCAACGGCCACGGGCGTCCTTCCATAAAGCAAGCGAACGCCGTACGGGACGACCGCTATGCCCTGATAAATCGGCGCGAACTGTACGACTTGTCGAACGACGTGCAGCAGCAGCACGATATTGCGCCACAGCATCCCGATACAGTCCGCCGCATGGCGAGCGCCTATGAGAAATGGTTCGGCGATGTCACCTCCGGTCGCTCCTTCGATGCTTTTCCCATTCCCATTGGGTATGCCGAAGAGGATCCTGTCTTTCTGCCGGCCCCTGAAGCTGAGCTGAGTAAGGGGCTGCATTATTCCGATGGACACGGCTATGCACACAGCCGGGTTGTAGATTGGACCGGGCAGGAGGAGGAGATTCGCTGGAATGCCGACGTTGTACGCGCGGGCATGTTCCGGTTCACTATCAAATACCTGTGCCCGCAATCAGATCTCGGTTCCGTGGTCCAGCTGACCGCGGGGGGCGAGCAGTTACGAGGCAAACTTCTGAAAGCCACGTCCATGGAGCCCATTCCGGAGAAAGATCTCTACCCTCGCGAAGAGGATTCCGAAATGCATTGGACTGGTCTACAACTTGGAGAATTGAAGCTCGAAACCGGGAAACAGGAGATCCGGCTGAGTGCGGTCAGTAAAGCCAATGGAATGGTGATGCAGCTGCAAGGCGTCAGCGTAGAACGAGTTCGATGATGTCATTTCGTTTGCGAAGAATCGAACGCACCGGCCACTTCTTAAACGAATGCTCCGTCTCAACTTTCTTCGCACTGCGGCCTTCGCGTTGATTTTGCCGTTTCTGTTGCTTTCGGCTCCGGCTTACGCGGCAAGCGCTCAACATGCTAAGTCCACTCAACGCGGGCCCACGCCGGGCGATGCGCAGATTGACACCACCATCCGCGCCAAGCTGGCTAAATCGAAGATCGGCAAAGACGGCTTCCGCTTCAAAGTGGCGCGTGGCATTGTGACTTGGGAGGGCAATACCGATGTCATGCAACACAAAGGGTCGGCGACTCGCATGGCGAAATCCGCCGGAGCCGTGCAGGTGGTGAATAACATCCAGATCAGCGCTGCCGCGAAAGCTAAAGCCGCAGCCAATTTGAAGAAGAACAGCGCTGCGCCGGGTGCCATAAAACGGGCTAAGATCTCATAGAAACTGCACTCTTCGCGCCTCGCTCCTTTGGTAGAGTTGGGGAGTACTTAACCGTATTCCTCAATGAAGAGAAGTTCTTATTTCCTCGCCGCAGGCCTTCTTTGCGGCTCATTAGCCTGGTCTCAGAAAAAAACTCCTGCGCCTACAGCACCGGCTCCGGCGCCTGGCCAGAGCACCCCTGGCAGCAAACCGGACGCAACTCCCAACGGGTCCCCGCAGGCGGCCGCAGCACTCACACCAAGAGGTCCGGAAGCGGTTGCCGGGCAAACTCCCGATAAAGTGGTCGCTACCATCGCCGGCAAGAAGATTACAGCCAGGCAGGCGGCCGACCTGCTCAAGCCGCTTAGTCCTGAGGATCGACGCCGTCTGGAAGGTAATCTTCCCAATCTAGTGCAGCAGATCTATGCGCAGACGCAGATTGCCAAAGAGGCTGAGGGTTTGAAGCTCGACGAACAATCTCCCTGGAAGGAGCAGTTGGAGATCGGACGCGCGAATATTCTCACCAAAGCCTACTTGGCAAAGATGTCAGAGGGCGGCAGCGGTCAAGATCCAAAAGCTTACTACGATGCACATCCCGCGGACTTCGATCAGATCAAGCTCAGCGGCATCTTAGTATCGTTCAATCAGCCTGGAACGCCCGCGTCTTCCTCCACCATCCAGCGTGCCGAACCGCAAGCCAGGGATAAAGCGAACGACTTGGAGAAAAAGATTAAAGCGGGTGGAGACTTCTCTGCGCTCGCGCGAACCGACTCCGACAATACTCAGTCTTCCGCTCGCGGAGGCGAACTTGGCACCTTCGTCATGGCTGACCAGCAACTGCCTCCTGACGTCAAGAACGTGATCGAGAACATGCAGTCTGGCCAAGTCTCCGCGCCGGTCCGCGTACAGGGCGGCTTCTATATCTTCAAGATCGATAACCGGACCAAGTTGCCCTTCGACCAGGTAAGAGCGAAAATCGTGCAAAAGCTGCAAACCGAAAAATCACAGCAGATTCTGAAACAGGAGCTTGCGAAGTATACTGTCGACGTTCAGGATCCTGCTTTCTTTAATATTTCCCCAACTGCGCCGACGCCCTCTTTGCGCGTTCCTTCACTGCAGCGCCGCACGCCCAATGCTTCTCCGGCGACTCCACCTCCAGGTCAACCTAAGTAGAATTCAATGTGCGGCAGGCAGGGAGCTTGTTGCTGGAATCATTGCGGAGTTACCCTTCCATGCGGTTGCTCCTATCGAGCTGGAGACCTCCCCGGAGCTCACCGTCCGGCTTGGGCTTCTGCTGGTGAGCGAAGCCAAAGGAACGCCGGTGCATGCCGCCACATTCCTGCGTGACCGCCGTATTGTCATCGAGACTAAGTTGTTGTCCGACTGTTCGGCGCTCCGATTCGTGCTCGTGCATGAGTTGCTTCACTTTGGATGGTTACGCCTGGGAAACACGCTGCGATCTCAATTTGCCAGTCTGCTTCATCGTGAGGTGCAATCCCGGGCAGCCGGTGAACTGGGTGACTCGTCTTCCATCGCCAAAGAACGCTGGAAAGTGCGTCCCGCGTCTCCGCATTTGTGGAAGAATTACGTCTGCGAGAGCTTCTGCGATACGGGCGCATCTCTCTACTCTGCCGCCCCTCGAGAAGCGCAGTTGGCCCCGCGGTGGATGCAAAGGCGCGAACATTGGTTCGCCCAATCCTATCCGCCAAGCCGATGGCGATGCTAGCCGGAGGGATACACTAGAGTAGTCGTGTCCTCTCCTCTATCGAAACTTCTAGCGTCTGCCCTGATGGCAGTAGCAATTCTTTTTATTAGCTGCGGAAGCAAGGCGCATGAGAGCAGCCAGAGGCTGGCTAAAGTCGCAAGCGATCGCAAGCCTGCTCCGGACTTTAAACTGAAAGACTCCGATGGAAACTCGGTGAGTTTAAGCGACCTGAAGGGCAAAGTCGTCCTGCTGAATTTCTGGGCCACCTGGTGCGGACCTTGCGCGCTCGAGATCCCCTGGTTCGTCGAATTCCAGCAGAAGTATAAGAACCAAGGGCTTGAGATCGTCGGAGTCTCCATGGACGAAGAGGGTTGGACCGCTGTTAAGCCTTACATCGCGCAAAAGAAAATCAATTACCGGATCCTGCTCGGCAACGATTCCGTTGGGCAGCTCTATGGCGGTATCGATTCGCTGCCAACAACTTTTTTGATCGATCGCCAAGGACGGCTGGCTTATCCTCCGCATGTCGGCTTGGCCGGAAAGAATGAGTATCTTAAAGAAATCCAAAGCCTGCTCGAAGACCACACGGGCATCCAAAATTCTATTGCCGGCAGCACTGCTTACGGCAATTTGCTCTGGTCAGGTTCCTGGCTCGCCGGGTCGCCGGCTCACCGTTGAGCCGCCTCGGCAACTGGTCGCCAAGCGCGGCGTTCAAATAACCCAGAAGCTCCAGGTCAGTGTTCAGCCGGGTTATCACGTCAACAGTAACCAGCCGGAAGGCGAATTCCTGATTCCTTTAAAGCTGGTCTGGATCGGAACGGCGCTGCAGCCGGACCGCGTAGTTTATCCCAAGAGCGAGCAGATTCGCGTGGCCGGGGACGAAGTGGTTGTGTTCACGGGAAAGTTCGCCATCGAAACGCGTTTCAAGGTTTCTTCCGGTGCATCGCCTGGACTTGCCCTTATGACCGGCAAATTGACTTACCAGGCCTGCAACAACCAGATGTGCTTTCGTCCCGCTTCCGCAGAAATCCGCCTGCCTGTGGTGATCGAGTGATGCACAAGCGAAAGTAATGCGGCGGCTGCTGGTCCGGCCCGGCGCTATTGGCGATTGCATTCTCGCGTTTCCAGCCATGCGGCATTGCCGGGCTTCCTACACTGAGGTCTGGGTGCCCTCCTGCGTTGCTCCTCTGGTGCAATGGGCTGATCGGGTATGTTCCATTGCCTCAACTGGCATTGACCTGGTTGGTCTTGGCAGAGACCTTGACCATGCATTACGCGATCGTCTACAAAGCTTCGATCAGATCGTCAGCTGGTATGGCTCCAATCGCCCGGAGTTCCGGTCGGCGCTGCAGTCGGCCGGCGTCGAATGCGTGTTTCATCGAGCTCTGCCGGATGAGCACTCCAATCTCCACGCAGCCGACTACTTCTCTGCTCGAGTGAGCGCGCCCGCCGGACTTGCACCCTCGATTTCCGTCCCGGAAGTAGAGCCGCGAAATACTGTCGTGATCCATCCTTTTTCAGGAAGCCGCCGCAAGAACTGGCCGCTGGATCGTTACCGCGAGCTTGCTACGCAACTGCCTCTGCCGGTGGAGTGGTCCGCAGGCCCCGAAGAGCCGCTGGAATGCGCACATCGATTCGAAAGCTTGTTCGATCTCGCTTGCTGGCTTTCCGGCGCTGCTCTATACATCGGAAACGATTCCGGCATCACTCATCTGGCAGCCGCGGTAGGTGTCCCGGTGCTGGCAATTTTTGGTCCTAGTGATAGCCGGAAGTGGGCTCCCCGGGGCCGTTCCGTCCGGATCTGCGAGGGAGGCGATCTGGAGGAGTTGCAGATAGCAAACGTCAGGAAAATTGCCGAAGAAGCCCTTGTCGGCTCGAGGCTTGCCCGGAGACCGAATGTGGTCTTTGAAAAGAGGATCTAAATCACAGCAGGGCTCGCGTAAACCCGCTCAATCTGCTCTTGCAGACTCTGAAGGAATCGTCTCAGGACACTTTCATCCTGCTCGCTGGGAAGAAGCTCCGAATTAAGCTGATCAATGTTCAGAGCTCGTCTAACAGCATCGGAGTATTCACCGGGAGTAACGCTTGTTGATCCGCCCTGAATGACGTAATCCATTATCCGTTCGGCGGCGTTTGTCGGATTATTATCAACTTGAACATCGGAAAGCTATTTGACTGGGCTAGACCAGACGTTATTATCAGGGAGATGCTCCCCCCCATAGGGCGCGAGCATAGGCGTGGTTTGATATCTGGGCACAGAACTCCTTTCACGATTGCCAGGAGTTCACGAAATCCGAAGTCGAAAGCGATCCGCGAGAATCTTGCTTGCATTGTGATTTCGTCTGCCGGACTACAACTCCCGGCCTCGCTTTAGTGCCACTAGTAGTTGATCGAGATGATGAGTAGGAAATAATTGATGTGACTGGCCGTTCACCAACTGGAGCATAGCTAGAATCGAAACTGCGTGAAGTCGCTGAGAACAAAACTACCGCTTTAACGACTGAACCCATAGTCCTTGACATCGCTCGTCTAGCCGTAATAACATTGTTATTACGATGAAAGCAGTTCACGTCAGCATTCGCCGCATCGGCAACTCTCAAGGAGTAGTCATTCCCAAGCCGATCCTGGCGCAACTCGGCCTAGACGGCGTTACCGGAGCTGAGATGAGCGTCGAAGCCGGCACCATTGTGTTGCGCAAACCGTCTAGCCCGGTGCGCTGTGGCTGGGCGGAAGCCGCTAAGAAAATCGCCGAAGCCGGTGATGATGCCCTTGTTTTGGGCGAATTCGGGAACGACATAGACGCGGAACTTAGTTGGTGACACGGGGAGAGATCTGGCTCGTGAATCTCGATCCCACCGTAGGCAGCGAGATCCGCAAGACTCGACCGTGCATCGTGGTCTCGCCTGCTGAAATGCATGGCTACCTGCGCACGGTACTCATAGCCCCGATGACCACCAAGAGCCGTTCTAGCCCGTTCCGGATCGGTGTCACTCACGATGGAAAGAAAGGCTTAATCCTCCTGGATCAATTGCGGGCCGTGGACAAGGCTAGATTAGCAAAAAAGTTAGGATGTGTATCAAGCAGGACACTAATCTCTATCTTAAGTACGCTTCAGGAACTCTTCGCGGAGTAACATCGCTCCGGCCAGCCAGGCGTGAGACTCCTTGAATCGCTAATCTGCGGCTTCGCTAGCCTTCGTCTGCGGAGTCCACCGAACCACCGGTTTGCGCGCCGCGGAAACTTCATCTACGCGCCGCGTGCGCGTGGAATGAGGAGCCTTCAACACCATCTCTGCATCGGTCTCGACTTCTTTAGCGATCGAGATCATAGCGTCGGCAAATAGATCGAGCTCCGCTTTGCTCTCGGTCTCTGTAGGCTCTATCATCAGAGCTCCGCGCACGATCAGCGGAAAGCTTACCGTATACGGATGGAACCCGTAATCGATCAGGCGCTTTGCGATGTCTCCCGTCCGCACACCTTTTTTCGCCTGCCGGTCATCGCTGAAAACACACTCATGCATGCTTGGCGACTTATAAGCTAACTCGTAATCAGATTGCAGCCGCGTACGCAGGTAGTTAGCGTTCAGCAGCGCATCCAGAGTCGCCTGCCGCAGTCCGTTACCGCCATGCGCCATGATATACGCCAGAGCGCGGATGAGAACGCCGAAGTTTCCATAGAACGCTTTCACACGTCCCACAGACTGAGGCAAGTCGTAGTTCCAGCTCCACTGCTCGCCTTCCCGCTTTAATCTCGGACCCGGCAAAAAAGGAGTCAGGATTTTCGCTACGGCAACTGCGCCAGCCCCCGGTCCGCCGCCGCCATGCGGAGTCGAAAAGGTCTTGTGCAGGTTGAGGTGCATCACATCGACCCCAAAATCTCCAGGGCGTCCCACACCTACCAGTGCATTCATGTTGGCGCCATCCATGTAGACCAACCCGCCCTTATCGTGCAGAATGCCGCAGATCTTCTGGATGTTCTCCTCGAACACGCCCACCGTGTTCGGATTGGTAACCATCAGGCCGGCGACATCGTCCGTCACCGCTTTCTCGAGCACCTCGAGATCCACCATGCCGCGCTCGTTCGACTTAATGTTTTCTACCGAATAGCCCACCATCATGGCGGTTGCGGGATTTGTTCCATGAGCGGAATCCGGAACCAGTATCTTTTTGCGAGGGTTGCCGCGCGACTCCAGCAGCGCGCGAATCATCAGAACACCCGTGAACTCGCCATGCGCGCCAGCTGCCGGTTGCAGCGTAACGGCATCCATGCCGGTGATCTCCACCAACGCATTCTCCAGCGCCGCAATTACTTCCATGCAGCCCTGCGATAAGCTGTCCGGCTGGTATGGGTGCGCCCACGCCAATCCCTCAGTACGCGCAACTAGTTCGTTCACGCGCGGGTTGTACTTCATGGTGCAGGAACCCAGCGGATAAAGACCCAGGTCGATCGCGTAGTTCCAGGTGGAGAGCCGGGTAAAGTGCCGCAGCACTTCAAACTCACTTACTTCCGGGAAATCCTCGATTCCGTCTCGGACATTCCGGCTGCCCAGCGCTTCTTCGGGATCGATTTCGGGCACATCCAGAGCAGGCAGCTGATAGCCAATCTTCCCCGGCGAACTTACTTCAAACAGCAACCGTTCGTTCTGAACGATGTGCTGCGAAACTTTTTTGATCATTAGGCGAAAACCTCGGCAACCGTATCCATGTCTTCCCGCTTACTCATCTCCGTTGCGCACAGCAGCATGCAGTCTTTCAATTCGGGATAAAACCGTTCCAGCGTCAGGCCGCCAATGATCTTCCTTCCAAGCAGCGCTTCATTAATCGAGCCGGGCGATTTCCCGTTTGTCCGCGCCACAAACTCGTTGAAGAACGGCGCATCGAAACGCAGAGGCAGTTTACTCGCCAGATAATGCGCTTTGGATAGATTCTGCAGTGCCAACTCCCGCATTCCTTCCTTGCCATAAAGTGCCATGAAGACCGTCGCCATCAAAGCCAGCAGCGCCTGGTTAGTGCAGATATTGGAAGTGGCTTTTTCGCGCCGGATGTGCTGCTCGCGGGTCGCCAGCGTGAGGCAAAAAGCGCGCCGCCCCTCCGCATCTGTCGTTTCGCCGGCGAGGCGTCCCGGCAATTGCCTGATGAACTTTTCGCGCGTGGCAATAATGCCTACATACGGTCCGCCATAGCTCGGTGAGATAGCAAAGCTTTGCAACTCGCCTACCACGATGTCCGCCTCCCGAGGGGGCTCTATCAGTCCTAGCGCCACCGCCTCGGTAAACACAACCACCAGCATCGCGCCTTTCGCATGCGCCAACTGTGATAGTTCGCCTACCTGTTCCAGCACGCCAAAAAAATTCGGTGTCTGAACGATTACCGCCGCTACCGTCTCGTCCAGCTTCGCCTTCAGGTCGTCGAGATCTATCCGGCCATCTTTGCCGTAGCTGATTTCCTCCATTGGCATGCCTTGGTGCTGGGTCGATGTCGTTAGCACCTGCCGGTATTCCGGATGCACATTCTTGGCCACCAGAGTTTTATCGCGGCGCGTCACCCGCACTGCCATCATGGCTGCCTCGGGAACCGCCGTTGAACCGTCGTACATGGAAGCATTCGCCACCTCCATGCCGGTCAGCTGGCAGACCATGGTCTGGAATTCGAATATAGATGTCAGGGTTCCTTGCGAAATCTCAGCTTGATAGGGCGTGTACGAAGTCAGGAATTCGCCTCGCGACACAACCGTATCCACAATTACGGGCCGGAAGTGATTGTAAACGCCCGCCCCCAGAAACCCTGGATATCCGAGCGCGCTTCGGAATGCCCGCTCCTTAAAATAATCGATGATCTCGTATTCGCTCTTCCCATCCTCGATTTCCGTCAAGCCGGTAAGCCTGATTGGCTCAGGAATGTTAGCGAGCAGTTCGGATTGTGACTGCAAACCGATGACGGAGAGCATCTCCCGCCGTTCGGCATCTGACTTCGGTAAATATCGCAAAGAGGTGTAGTGACTCCGGGTGTAACAACGCGGCGAAAACGGAAACTTCGGTTACTCTGCGCCTATATACTTTTGATAATCGCCGGCGGATAACAATCCATTTATTTCACTCGGATCGTCGAATTTAATCCGTATCAGCCAGGCGCTCTCATGCGGGTCTTCATTTAACTTCTCTGGACTTTGCGCAAGCAGCTCGTTAGCTTCCATCACTTCGCCGCTTGCCGGGGAGTAAATATCCGAAACCGCCTTCACCGATTCCACCGATCCGAAGGTCTGTCCTTTCGTGACCTTGCTGCCCGCTTTTGGAAGATCCACGAACACGATGTCCCCTAATTCGTGCTGCGCATGATCCGTAATGCCCACGGTTCCGCCATCACCTTCCACCTTCACCCACTCGTGCTCTTTTGTGTACTTATAGCTTTCTGGATAACTCATTTCGCTCTTTTGTAGAAAGGCGTTGCTACCGTAATTGCTGGAACAGGAGCATTGCGAATCATAATCTGAATGTCTACGCCCGGCACCGCCTTGTCGATAGGAAGATAGCAGAGTCCGATGTTCTTGTTCAACGTAGGTGAAGGTCCGCCGCTCGTCACCCATCCGGCCGGTTCGCCGTCGATCCAAACCTCATAGCCGTCGCGCGCAATGCCGCGAGCTCGCATCTCGAATCCCACCAGCTTCCGCTTTAGGCCCGCAGACTGCGCCTTCTCTAAAGCCGCGCGGCCTGCAAACTCGCCTTTGTCCATTTTCACTATCCAGCTCAGATCGGCTTCGAACGGATTGATGTTCGCGTCGATCTCGTGCCCGTATAACGCCATTTTGGCCTCGAGCCGCAGCGTATTGCGCGCCCCTAATCCGCAGGGCAGGATGCCAAACTCGCTGCCGGCGTCGAGAATCTTTTCCCAAGTGTCCTCCGCCGCTTCAGGAGCGACGTAGATTTCCACTCCGTCTTCACCCGTGTAACCCGTTCGTGCAATGCGCGCAGTATGCCCAGCTACCTCTCCATCGGTAAACCAATAATATTTAATGCTGCTTAGATCTGTGATCGTCAGCTTCTGAACGGTCTCGAGAGCCTTCGGGCCTTGCACCGCCAACTGCGCATAGCGGTCACTGGCAAATTCGACTTCAGCCTTGATACCGGTTTGCGCTCCCATCTGCTGGATATGCTCGAAATCTTTCTCCTGATTCGATGCATTTACGCAGATAAAGAAATGCTCGTCAGAGATCTTATGCACCAGAATGTCGTCGACGAACCCACCATGCTCATATAGCAATCCGGAGTAATGCGCCTGTCCCACCTTGAGCTTGGCTGCATTGTTAGTAGAGACATAGTTCACCAGATGCAGCGCTTCCGTTCCCCGCACCTCGATCTCGCCCATGTGGCTGACATCGAAGATGCCGGCTCCGGTCCGCACGGCTTGGTGTTCCTGCAAAATGCCGGAGTATTGCACAGGCATGTGCCATCCGCCGAACTCCACAAGCTTAGCCTTCAGACCGCAATGCACACTATGTAGCGGCGTTTTGCGCAACTCTACCGCAGGAATTTCAATGACGGCTTGACTCATCAGGCGAGAAAACCTCAGCGTAACATGCTGAGATTGCCTGGTATTCGACACTAATTACGGTTTCACTCGATTCGTAAAGCGCTTGCCGGATCAGTGCGGGCCGCTCGCCGGGCAGGCAGCCATCCTGCTAAGAGCGCGGATGCGGTCAGCACCAGCGCCGCCACGCCAAAGATCTCCCAGTTCCACGGCGTCACCCGGTAGAGCAATCCCGCCATCGCGCGCGCTGCCGCGAGCGAGGCAACGATGCCTGTAGCCAGCCCTGCCATCACCATCCATGCCGTCCGCGCGAGTTCCAGTCGAACAATTTGGCCGCCCGTCGCACCCAACGCCAGCCGGATGCCGAACTCGCGCTTCCTTCGAGCCGCCGAAAGCGATGCTACGCTAAACAACCCAAGCGCCGGCAAGAACAGCGCGAATGCCGCAAAGCTGCTTATCAACGAGCTCTCGAATTGCCTTCGCAAGGTTACCGCTGCCAGCAGCCGCTCCATAGTTTGGACATGCATTACCGGCTCTGAAGAATCTAACTGCCAGACCGCCTGCTGCACTCTCGCTAACAGGCTCTCCGGGTCATTAGCCGAGCGGATCACGAATATGTTTGCGTAGTATGGATCGGCCGTGATCAGACGATAGAACTGCATCATCTGCGGCTTCTCCAGTGAACCGTTGTGTACGTCGCCCACTACCCCGATTACCTTGTATGGAGGATGATCTCCATCAGTAAATTGTTTGCCGATCGCGTTTTCGCCCGGCCACATATTCTCCGCCATTTTCTGATTGATCACAGAAAACGCAGCCGAATCATCCGGCTTCAGCGCGCGTCCTGCGATCAAAGGAATTTCCATGGTCCGGAAATAAGCGGCATCGATCACGCGATATTCCGCCGAAATCCGTTCTGCTTCCCGCGGAAGGGGTCTGCCCAAAGCGCGTACGTCGTGAATCTCGCTATCACCCGTCAGCGGAAGACGGCTGACCAGCGAAGCTGACACGACATCCGGAAAGCCTCGCAGCTTTGTAAGCAGCTCCCGAAGATGCTGCACCCTCTTTTCCGGCTTGTTGGTCTTCGGACCGAATGCGACGCTCATTGTCAGCAGATGCTGCGAAGTAAATCCTGGGCTCTCCTCTATGACGTTTTGAAAACTCTTGAACAGTAGGCCGGCCCCCACCAGCAGGACAATCGAAACAGCAATCTCCGCAGCCAGCAAAACGAACTTCAGCTGGCTCGTCCGTCGATCGCCAGTGGAGCTACGGCTCTGCGAATTCAGCGCCGCGGCCAGCACTGTTTCAGAAAGCAGCAGTTGCGAGAGTGCTCCAAAAGTAACCGCCGTCAAGAAAGCGATCCCCAGCAAAAACGCAAAATAGCCGAGACTGAAGTGCAGTTCGTATAGCCGCGGCATTGCTCTCAGCATCCTTGGCATCATGCCCCCTTGGCGCCGGAGAGAAATCGCGCCATGATCGACGTGGCCTGCTCCCAGTTCCGGGTTTCGCGCTCCAACTGCTTCGTTCCTGCGCGGGTCAGCCGGTAAAACTTTGCCTTGCGGTTGTTTTCCGACACTCCCCACTCGGAACTGATCGCACCTTCCTGCTCCAGCTTCAACAGTGCCGGATAAACCGTCCCGTAGTTGAGAGACAAGATATTGCCGCTGGTCTGCTCGATACGCCTGGCGATCCCGTATCCGTGCAGCGGTCCCATGGTTTGCAGGGTCTTCAACACCAAACGTATGGGATTGCAATAGGAACGTTCAAGAATCGGGTGGGACTTGGATCTTCCAGCAGGGAAAACATCATAGCTTTGAAAAATATACTCAGAGTTATCAGGGACGCGGAATAGGCGAGAAAATTTTACTGGCCATCCCACTTAAGGTTTATGCCCGAGAGTTTGTTCACTTCTCTTTACGACGACTATCTGCCCTTCCGCCTGTATTCCGAACACAGGCGCGGCGCTACGCCCGCTGAGCTCGCTGCTGCTTTTGCCCTCTCCATTCCGTGGGTTGAGGAACGGCTCGAGGCGGTCCGCCTGTGCGTGGAAAAGCAGCTTCGTTTCGAAGTCAACTAGCTGCGGCACGCGGGACAGTCGGCGCTAGACATTGGCCTGTTCCTCCTGTGGCGGCTGGTCTTGAGGCGCGTAGTAAAATCCCGCACACTCGTCCGCCAGCACGCCGCTAGTCACTTCCAGATCTTCGCGGAACGCGTCATGCACCAGGTCCACCGCGTTGATGTGCCGGGTATCGAAGTACATGCTGTGAACATCTTTCCTAGACGCCCCGTAAACTATCCGGCTCACTTTCGCCCACACGCAGGCCACGGAACACATGCCGCAAGGCTGTAAGGTGCAGTAAAGCGTGCAGCCGCGGAACTCGATGCTTTTCCATTTCTCACCCAGCAGGCGCAAGGCGACAATCTCGGCATGCGCGGTCGGATCGTGGCGCAACTCCGCTTCATTGTGCCCAGCCGCCACCACTTCGCCCCGATAGACGATGACGCAGCCGACTTCTCCGGCGCCGGGCGTTTGGTCGCCCAGTCTGGCTTGCTCAATCGCCAGCCGCATCCAGCGCTCGTCTTCACTCATAACTTGACGTTACCCAATCGCAGCGCATTCACTATCACCGGAACTGCAATGGGAACGCCCACCAAATTGTAAATGAACGCGAAGAAAAAGTTTTGCCTCGTTCCCGGCGGCAACAATGCGTCTATCTACCGCTCCGCGAACCCCCAGCCCGGATATGTTACAAGGGCGCTAGCAAAAAGCCGTCAACTCATGGGATCGGAGAAGAATAGCGCCCCAGCCGGCTGATTATCGATAGCCACCAGCACCGAGGGCAGAGCACGGAACCGTGTCAGGCCCAGGAAGCCCGTGTCCGCCTGCAGCAGATAAATCCCCAACTGGGAAGCTGGAAATCCAGCGATCAGAGCTTCAACCCCAGCCGTCTAGAATCTGTGTGATAGTGTGTTCCTGCGAGAACAGAAAGAGATCACGCCAAGGCCAAGTAAGCCCAAGACTCAGCTGGAGGGCTCTGGCGTCTCGGTCGTTGCTACAGCCGTTGAACCGTCTGCCTCGAAGAAGCGGAACTGGTATGAGGCATCGAGGAAGGCAGAGTCTGGCGGATTGTCGCTTGCATAGGATGCGAGATATGCATTAGCCACAAACGTAAATGGTATGCCCAGGTTAACTGGGACTGGGTTCGGAAAATAGTGGGGCTCGGAATGAAATCCGCACGACCTGGGAGAAGCAGGAGTAGCACAAAAAGCAAGATAAGATCTCGCGCCCGTAAATTGCGTTGAGCCTGGAATCCCAACGTTAGCGTCTATCCGGCCGTTTTGGTCGAACCAGCCGTTGATAGAAGCCACAGCCTGAAGGTATCCAGGCCGTAGCGGACCAGCAGTCGTAAGGCCCGTCTCGAACTGGATTTCCGCACTCGCTGAGCCTTCGCCAAGCGAAAAATAGGGCAGCGGTTTTACATAGGGGCTGGTCGCAGCATCCAAATGAAGGGAGAGACTGCTGTACTGGGCCGGATCGCTGGCGGTCATGAACATCAGCGCCGCGTTAGCCGTCGAAATGCCAATGGAACGGTAGTCTGGATTTACCTGGACAGAACAAGATGACGTGCCAGTCACAGTCGCGGCGCCTTGCATGGAGCAAGTGGTCTGAAATATGGGCGCGGCCGAGAGAACGGCAGTCGACGAGATTAGCAGGAGGAGAGTTCGCATATCAGCGATAGTCTAGCTGACAGAACAGAAATCCTACGGACGAGTGTGTGCGCTGCTGCTATTGTGTAACGCTGAGCGTTTGTGCCAATCGCCATTCGCTACCGCTATCATTCTTTTGTGAGAGGCAATGATGACGCCAAAACGCTAGTTTGCGGCGGCGTCCTGCTCAACCTGAAAACGGATCCATGAATGCAGTAGAAATCGAGGAGGCGGTATCCAACCTGGCTGCCCAGCCGTTCGATAAAGACGAATTTCCGTTTGCCTTCTTAGCTGCCTTTGGCAATAAAGAAACCACCATCAAGCGCCTGCGCAAAGGCGAGTCCAATGCATCCGATGTGCCCGGCGGCGTGCTGCAGCGGAATAACATCCATATCGCCGTCTGCCCATCCGGCATGGTGGGCGAGACGCTGAAAGCGCTCCGCAGCAGCCTCAAAACCGCCGCGGCCAAGGCAAAATTCATTCTGGCAACCGATGGCCAAACGCTGGAGGCGGAAGATCTCGCCAGCGGCGAAACCATCGCGCCGGATTATCCGGATTTCGCCCGGCATTTCGGCTTTTTCTTGCCGCTGGCTGGCATCTCCACCATCAAGGAGATCAGGGAAAATCCCATCGACGTGCGCGCCACCGGAAGGCTCAACAAGCTCTATGTCGAGCTATTGAAGGAGAACCCGGAGTGGGCCACCGAGGCGCGCCGCCATGACATGAACCACTTCATGGCGCGTCTCATCTTCTGCTTCTTCGCTGAGGATACCGATATCTTCCACGGCTCCGGCCTGTTCACAAATACGGTGAAGCAGATGAGTGCGCGCGACTCTTCCAACACTCATGAGGTGATCGGCAGCATGTTCCGCGCCATGAACATCAAGATCACCAACCGGGCCGCCGCGAAGCTGCCGCTCTGGGCCGATGGCTTCCCGTACGTCAACGGCGAGTTGTTCTCCGGCAGTACGGACGTGCCGCGCTTCTCCCGCATGGCGCGCACTTATCTGTTCCATGCGGGCGACTTGAGCTGGCGCGAAATCAATCCGGATATCTTCGGCTCCATGATCCAGGCGGTTGCTGAGGATGAAGAGCGCGGCGCACTCGGCATGCACTACACCAGCGTGCCCAACATCCTGAAAGTGCTGAACCCGCTTTTTCTCGATGACTTGCGAGCGCAGTTGGAAGCGGCCGGAGATAACGCCCGTATGCTGCTGAACCTGCGCAAACGCATGGCGAGAATTCGCGTCTTCGATCCGGCATGCGGCTCCGGCAATTTCCTGGTGATTGCCTACAAAGAGATGCGAGCCATTGAGGCAGAAATAAACCGCCGTCGCGATGAGCCAGACTTGCGCACGGAAATTCCAGTCACCAATTTTCGCGGCATCGAACTGCGTGATTTTCCAGCCGAGATCGCCCGGCTTGCCCTTGTGATTGCAGAGTTCCAATGCGACGTGCTGTATCGCGGCCCGAAGCTGGCTTTGCTTGAGTTTCTTCCGCTGGACGCGATGAACTGGATCACGTGCGGCAATGCCCTGCGTCTAGATTGGCTGAGTATCTGCCCGCCCACCGGCAGCAGCGTGAAAGTTGTGGCCGACGATCTGTTTTCGACGCCGCTCGATCAGGCGCAGATCGATTTCAAGAATGAAGGCGGCGAGACTTATATTTGTGGGAATCCACCGTACCTTGGGTTCACATGGCAATCAGCCGAGCAGAAATCTGATCTAAAGGAAATTTTCGAAGCACGCACCAGGAGCTGGAAATCACTCGACTATGTGGCTGGCTGGTTCATGAAGGCTGCAAATTACGCTCTCAAAACCACCGCATCTACTGCCTTCGTCGCCACAAATTCGATCTGCCAAGGCGAACAGGTCCCAATTCTCTGGCCTCTTATCTTCACCACCGGCCAGGAAATTGGCTTCGCATATACAAGCTTTAAGTGGTCGAATCTCGCAAGCAACAATGCTGGCGTAACCGTCGTGATAGTTGGAATAGCCAAGGATCCAAAAGTTTCTCGCCCGGTTTTCACTACTTCTGAAGACGGGGCGCTTACCGTCCGTGAAACCGAGAAACTCAACGCCTATCTCGTGCCGGGAATCGATGCTATCGTTTCTCCTCTCGCCAGATCAACAGATGATAGGGCAGTGATGTTTTGGGGAAACAAGCCGACGGACGGCGGTCATCTCTGTCTTTCGCCGGAGCAGCGCGATGAACTTTTGTCCGAAGCACCAGCGGCAACGGAATACGTGATGCGTTATGCCGGATCGCAGGAACTCATCCGAGGTGAGCAGCGGTACTGTATTTGGGTGGAAGACGAGCAGGCCGAGTCTGCAAGACGACTATCGCCATTAGCGAGGCGGTTCAAGCACGTAGCTGAAATGCGTGCTGCAAGTGCTGCCCCGAGTACGCGGCCTTTTGCAGTGTTCCCTCACCGGTTCCGACAGATACAAGCCGTTGGCCGTAACAGCACGATTGCGATACCGAGCGTAAGTTCGGAGAGGCGGCCGTATCTTCCCGTCGACCTGCTGGGCAATCGGACGATTGTGTCCAATCTCGCATTCGCCCTCTACGACGCTCCCCTCTGGAACATGGCACTGATAGCTTCACGCGTCCATCTGGTTTGGATCGCAACCGTATGCGGGAAGCTGAAAACAGACTTCCGGTATTCCAACACTCTCGGCTGGAATACCTTCCCCGTCCCGACACTCACCGAACAAAACAAGACCGATCTCACCCGCTGCGCGGAAGACATCCTGCTGGCCCGCGAAGCGCATTTCCCCGCCACCATCGCCGACCTCTATGACCCCGGCAAAATGCCCGACAACCTGCGCCATGCTCATGAGCAGAACGATGACGCCTTGGAGCGCATCTACATCGGGCGGCGCTTTCGCAACGACACCGAACGCCTGGAAAAACTCTTTGAACTTTACACAAAGATGACCGCCGCCCAGCCCGCAACCAAGAAGAAAAGGAAGACACTGGCGTGACGCCGGATAACCCAACCAACCAAAGAACCATCCCATCGGTCTCCATCACAACTGCTCGCACCGGCGCGTCGAGCAAAGCCGATTCCATGGGCATGCGGCCGATGCAGCAGCGTGCGTATTCGCGGCGCGGGGAGCAGTACCTGCTCATCAAATCGCCGCCGGCTTCGGGCAAGTCGCGGGCGCTGATGTTCATTGCATTGGACAAGCTGGAGAATCAAGGGGTCAAGCAGGCCATCATCGTCGTGCCGGAGCGCTCCATTGGCGGCAGCTTTGCCGATGAAAAACTGAGCGCGCACGGGTTCTGGGCGGACTGGACCGTGAAGCCGCAATGGAACCTTTGCAACGCGCCGGGAGCCGATGAGCTGCGCGTGGCCCAATCGAAGGTGAAGGCGGTAGGCGAATTTCTGAATAGCGGGGACAAGGTGCTGGTATGCACGCATGCCACCTTCCGTTTCGCCGTGGAAGCGCTGGGCGTGGAAGCCTTCGACGGGCGGCTGATCGCGGTGGACGAATTTCATCATGTCAGCAGCAACCCGGACAACCGGCTAGGCAGCCAGCTGGGCCAGTTCATCGCGCGCGACAAGGCGCATATCGTCGCCATGACGGGATCTTATTTCCGTGGCGATGCGGAAGCTGTCCTGACACCGGAGGACGAGAAGCGCTTCGAGACCGTCACCTACACCTACTACGAGCAGTTGAATGGCTATGAACATTTGAAGTCGCTCGAGATCGGCTACTTCTTCTACACGGGCCGCTACCTGGAAGCGATCATGAAGGTGCTCGATCCGGCGCTGAAGACCATTGTTCACATTCCAAGCGTGAACTCCCGCGAAAGCCTGAAGGACAAGCAGAAGGAAGTGGAGGACATTATGAGTGCCCTCGGCGACTGGAAAGGCGTCGATCCCGTTACGGGCTTCCATCTGATTGAGCCGCCGGAAGAACAAGGAAGCGGACGCACCGTGAAAGTGGCCGACCTGGTGGATGACAGCGATGCGGCCCGGCGTACCAAGGTGCTGGCGGCGCTGAAGGACCCGGCGCAGCGCGGCAACCGCGATCACGTAGACATTATCATCGCGCTGGGCATGGCGAAAGAAGGCTTCGACTGGATCTGGTGCGAACATGCCCTGACCATCGGGTACCGCAGCAGCCTGACGGAGATCGTGCAGATTATCGGCCGCGCCACCCGCGACGCACGCGGTAAAGATAAGGCCCGTTTCACCAACCTGATCGCCGAACCCGATGCCGCCGAGGCCACGGTGGTGGATGCCATCAACGACACCTTGAAAGCAATTGCGGCCAGCCTGCTGATGGAGCAGGTGTTAGCGCCGCGCTTCGAGTTCACGCCTAAGAATGCGGGAGTCCGGCAAGGCTTCGACTATGGCCCGAAAGGCTATGTGGACGGCGGCGCGAATGTGGGTGTGAACAGCGAAAGCGGTCAGATCCACTTCGAGATCAATGGCCTGATGGAGCCCGCGAGTCCCGAGGCAAGCCGCATCTGCCGCGAGGATTTGAACGAGGTGATAACGGCCTTTATACAAGACAAGACCGCTGTGGAGCGCGGCTTGTTCGACCGCGAGAACACGGTGCCCGAGGAGCTGACGCAGATGCGCTTAGGCAAGATTGTGCGCGAGCGCTACCCGGAGCTGAGCGACGAAGATCAGGAAGCCATACGCCAGCATGCCATTGCGGCGCTGAACCTGACCCAGTTGGCAAAGCAGCGTTCCGCCGCCAGCGATGCAACGGAAGGGCGGGCCAATCTGGCGTTGATCGACGGCGTACGCAAATTCGCGATGGACGTGCGCGATCTCGACATCGACCTGATCGACCGCATCAACCCGTTCGATGCCGCCTATGCCGTGCTCGCAAAAGCGATGGATGAAAAGACGCTGCGGCAGGTGCAGGCCAGTATTGCGGCCAAACGGGTTAACCTTCCCTATGACGAAGCACGCCTATTGGCGATGCGGGCGGTGCAGTTCAAGCGCGAGCGCGGACGGCTGCCGGACATTACATCGCAGGATTCCTGGGAAAAGCGCATGGCCGAAGGTGCGGTGGCATTCGCTCGTTACAAGGCCCAGCAGGAGGCGGTTCTTGCCAGGTTATAGGCCGCAACGGTGAACGATCTTTCCGACGAAGAGCTGCTGACTGAGCTCGGGCTCACAATAGAGCAGCCGAAGGCCGCGAGCCGTACGCCGCGCGAGGAGCGCATCATCGCCGGCTTCGAAGATATCCTGCGCTTCTTCGAAGCCAACGGACGGCCGCCGCGTCATGGCGAGGAGCTGGATATTTTCGAGCGTCTGTATGCCGTGCGGCTGGAACGGCTGCGCGCGCTGCCCGAAGCACGCGAGCTTCTGGCGGGACTCGACCCGCATGGCCTGCTGGCGGAGTCTGCGCGGCATGAGCAGGATGACGAGGAACTGCTGCAGGAGTTGGAGGTGGGTCCGGCGGGCGGAGACGATATCACGGTCTTGAAGCACGTCAGTTCGCAGGAGGAACGCCGGGCAGCGGAGGAGATTGCGAACCGCGCAGCCTGCCGGGACTTCGAACGTTTCAGACCCCTGTTCGAGCAGGCCGAAAGCGATCTTCAAGCCGGACTTCGCCAGACTCGGCCGTTCGGCAAAGACGCAAGCATCGCCACGGGCGATTTTTTCGTGCTGGGCGGTCAGCTCGTCTATGTGGCAGAGATCGGCGAGACCATCAAGGCGTCCAACGGCGGAAGCGATGCGCGGCTACGGGCAATCTATTCCAATGGCACGGAAAGCAATCTGCTGCGCCGGTCACTTCAGCGGGCGCTGTATAAGGATGATGCCGGGCGCAGGCTGACCAACCCGGACCTGGGGCCGCTGTTCAGCGAACACTGGCAAGAGGATGACATTGAAAGCGGCACCATCTATGTCTTGCGTAGCGAATCGAATCACCCCTTCGTTGCCGAACATCGCGAGTTGGTTCACAAGATCGGCGTCACCGGTGGAAGCGTGGAAACGCGCATCGCCAATGCGGTACGCGACGCCACTTACTTGCTGGCGGACGTGGAAGTGGTGGCCACTTACAAGCTGGCCGACATCAATCGCACCAAGCTGGAAAACATTTTTCATCGCGTCTTCGCGCCGGCACAGCTAGACCTTGTCATCCACGATCGTTTCGGACAACCGGTCCGCCCACGCGAATGGTTCCTGGTGCCGCTTCATGTCATCGACGAGTCGGTCCAGCGCATCCGCGATGGCTCCATTACCGATGTGGTCTACGATCCGCAGAGCGCCCGTCTGGTCGAAAATTAATCCAACAGTATCGTTAACGCGGCTGGCTGCGAACCCTAATTCTCAATCGCCATGCCTGAGATATTCCGCACCCCAGCGCGCTTCGCTCGTTTTACAAAAGACTTGTCGAACGAGACAAATCGGACGCCGGAAGGCCGGCTAGTCAAATGCATCGCGTCCGCAAGCTCAATTCCATCCTCGTGAGACGCCGGTACAACCGTCGTGTATTCGAAATATTGCCTTTCAAGTCCGCCGGAAACCTTCAGCGTCGTATCACTTGAAGCTTTTCTGCCTTATCGCCTCATTACAGGTGCTTGGTTTTGTCTTTCAACAAAGCTAAGTCGGTGTCATGTTCATAGAATTTAGCCAGCAGCATATCCATTTTGGTATTTAGTTCAGTACGCGTAGCTTTCATATCGTCGCGAGTCTCTTTGACGGCTTCCTTGAGTCCAGACAACTGCACTAAACTGACAATTAAGCTCGCGATGATAGTCAGGCAAGGCAGGCCGATAGCAAAATATAATTGAGTGTTGTTCATCAGTTATTTATTCTCTCGGTATGACATGCGGCTTCGCCGTCTGCCGCTCAATCTCCCCCAGTCCGCCGCGGCAAACTTCCTCATGTCCCTGTTCTGATCCAAGTTCGCCGGTCACAACAAATCGAAAAAAATCTTCTCCCCAATTTACAACCACTTACCGCGTTTTCTTAACTAACTCCGAACCATCCCATCCGAAACTGCGCGCATGACAGCACGTCAACTTCGCCGCGCAAAAGAACATAAAGAACGCAAACTGGCCCGTAAAGCAGCCTTAGCCGCCGACGCCACCACCTCTGCCGCCGAGCAGAATCCATCGCCCGCTTCCTCCAACTCCCAGGCCAGGCTCGAAGCCAATCGCGCCAATGCACAGCTGTCCACAGGTCCCACCACCGAAGAAGGCAAAGCCATCGCTGCGCTGAACAGTCTCCGCCACGGCTTCAACGGAGTTTTCTGCGTCCTGCCTTCCGAAAGTAGCAAGGCCTTCGTCCGCCTCGTCGACAATCTGTTCAAAGAACACCAACCCGCCACCTCTACCGAACAGCTTCTGGTCACGGACATGGCCCGGCACTACTGGCTTACCCAGCGCGCCATTCGCCTCCAGGAAGAAGCCCTCGCCAACCATTTAGACGACGGCATCCTCGCGAAGCAGCTCGCTCTCTACATGCGCTACCAGACCACCAACCAGCGCGCCTTCCACCGCTGCCTCCAGGACTTTCTCAAACTACGCAAGCAGAGGCTAACCAGCAGTCCTGGGTTCGTTTCGCAAAAACCCGGACACGAACGGACCGAACCAGAGTCTCCGGAAGAACAGCCGGTTAATCACCAGCGGAACGAGATCGAGCCCATTGGGTTCGTTTCGCAAAATCAGCCTGACCATGTTGTCAAAGACGATTGTTCCCGTCTGCACGATTCGCTGCTTACCCTGAATCCAAACTCGAAGGAGACCGGAAGTCCATCGCAAATTTGACGCTTGCAATCAAATCGCTGATCTCGCCTCCGCCGGCAGTCCGCATATCCAGCAGCACCTTGTCGGCTTCGATCCGTCCAATCACCGGAACTGCGCTTTGACGCAGCCGCTTCAGCAATCCATCGGGATGCGCCGCCGTAATCTCCACTACCCACGTGGGAAGCGTCTGGTCTGGAGTCGATCCGCCCCCAATCGGCGAAGCGCTCTCCCGCGTCGTCACTGGCAGCTGCCCAAGCGCCAACTGCACCGATGCTGCCCGCTCGCGAAGCTTTTCGAGCGGCGTAAAAATCGCGTCCAGAGCCGGAATCTTACTCCACTGCTCCAACACCAAATGCCGCAGCGTCCTCTCCAGACATTCAATTACCAGCTTGTCCAGCCGGAACGCCCGGTACATAAAATTACGGCGAACCCGCTGCACCAGCTCTGCATCTCCGGCGATTACTCCCGTCTGCGGACCCCCCAGCAGCTTGTCGCAGCTAAACGAGAGGATATTCACGCCCGCCGCGAAGGAATCTTTCACCACCGGCTCCGCAATGCCAAGGCTTTTCAGGTCTACCAGGCAGCCGCTCCCCAAGTCCTCGTAAAGCGGAATGCCAGCTTGCTTCGCCAGTTCCGCGAGTTCTTCCACCTTCGGTCGCGCCGTGAAGCCGCTGATATGAAAATTCGACGGATGAACCCGCATTATCAAATGCGTCCGGTCGTTCACCGCCCGCCGGTAGTCTTCAATTTGGGTTCGATTCGTAGTTCCCACTTCCCGCAGAATTGCGCCCGACCGGGCCATGATCTCGGGAATGCGGAACCCGTCGCCGATTTCAATCAGCTCTCCGCGCGAGACGATCACTTCGCTTCCCGGCGCAAGCTCGTGCAGCACCAGGAACACCGCCGCCGCATTGTTGTTCACCAGAATCGCCGGGCGCTGCAGCAGCCGCTCCAGCAGCGGAGCCGTATGCGTGTCGCGCTGTCCGCGCTTGCCCGTTTCCAGATCGTACTCGAGATTGGAACTGCCGCCGATCGGATGAAAATCGCCCAGCGAGGCCCGTCCCAGATTCGTATGCAGCACCACGCCGGTGGCATTAATCACCCGGCGCAGAGACGGTTTCGCCAGAGCCGCCAGGCGTTCCATTACCTCGTCTTCCACCGGTTGATCGCTTGCCGGAACTCCGCTCTGAATTGCCTCGCGGCGCAAAGCCAATACGCTTCTGATCTCGTCCGCAATCAATGTGGAGGGAAACCCGCGCAGCTCTTTCAGCTGGCTCAGCACCCTGTCAACGGAGGGCAAATTCCGCAGCTCGGACATGTAAGCCGCTCACGCGATCGCGCGCTGCGCCAGCACCTGTTTCAAATACCGGCCGGTGTACGATTCCGGAACGGAGGCCAGCGACTCGGGTGGGCCTTGCGCCACAATGTGTCCGCCGGCCTCGCCGCCTTCGGGACCCAGATCGATCACCCAATCCGCCGCGCTGATCAGGTCCAGATTGTGTTCAATTACCAGCACGCTGCCGCCGTTCTGAATCAGCCGCTCGAATGCCGCCAGCAGCTTGGCTATGTCGTCGAAATGCAGGCCGGTGGTCGGTTCATCGAACAGAAAGAGCGTGCCTTCACACGTCGATTGCGCCAGATGCGCGGCCAGCTTCACCCGCTGTGCTTCGCCTCCGCTGAGCGTGGTAGCCGACTGCCCCAGCCGCACATACCCCAGGCCCACGTCCGAGAGAACCTTCAGCTTGGCCGCCAGGCGAGGCGCGCCGGAGAAGAATGAAAGACCTTCGCGCACCGTGAGTTGCAGCACTTCATGAATGTTCAACAACTTGTAGCGTATATCGAGAACGGACTGTTTATAGCGTGTGCCTTTGCAGTCTTCGCATACCAGTTCAACGTCTGCCAGAAACTGCATTTCCACCGTCACGGTGCCGTCGCCCTGGCAGGTTTCACAGCGTCCGCCGGGAATGTTGAACGAGAAGTGCCCGCCCGTATAGCCTCGCCGCTCCGCTTCGGGAGTGGACGCAAACAAGTCGCGAATCTGGTCGAACGCCTTGATGTACGTCACCGGATTCGACCGCGGCGTACGCCCGATCGGAGACTGATCCACCATCACCACGCTGGTCAGCAAATCGGCCCGGTCCACGCGCTTCAACTGCAGCTTGCGAGCCATGCCCTCGGCTTCGGCATTGTCGTTGCCAGCCTTGCTCTTGCTTTTGGACTCGCGTTCCTTGTTCACCTCCAAGTCGAGCGCCCGCCAGATCACTTCATGCACCAGGCTGCTCTTGCCCGAACCCGAAACGCCCGTCACTGCAACCATCATCCCCAGCGGAATCTCGACGTCGACGTTCTTCAAATTGTTCGCGCGCGCCCCGTGGAAGCGAAGCGTCCGTTTTGCATTTACCTTCCGCCGGTCCAGCGCTCGCACCACGTTCAATTCGCCCCGCAGATACCGCCCCGTCAAAGATGTCTGCTCTTTCTGGTGGGAAGACTGCGCCGCCGGTTGAAGCATCTGCGCATAGGAGCCCGCAAAAGTAACCCGCCCGCCGCTCTCTCCTGCGCCCGGACCCATGTCCAGAATGTGATCGGCCTCAGCCATGATCTCCGGATCGTGTTCCACCACGATGATGGTGTTGCCGAGTTCTCTCAAATCCTTCAGGATGTCGATCAGCCGCTCCGTATCCCGGCTGTGCAGACCGATCGAAGGCTCGTCGAGCACATAGATTGCGCCCACCAGCCGCGAACCCAGGCAGGTCGCCAGTGTAATGCGCTGCGCCTCCCCGCCGGAGAGCGTTGCCGACAGCCGGTCCAGGGTCAGATACTCCAGACCCACGTTGTTCAGAAATTTGCAGCGCTGCCTGATCTCATCCAGAATCTTCGACGCGATCTCCGCTTCTTCCGGACTGAGTGCAAGATGGTCGAAAAAGCTTCTCGCGGCGGTGATGTTCATCGCCGACACTTGCGCAATGTGTTTTCCGCCCAGCCTTATCCACAAAGCTTCCGGGCGAAGGCGGCTGCCCCCGCACGCAGCGCACTTCGTATACGCGCGATAGCGGCTTAGAAAAACGCGGACATGAACCTTATACTTTTTCTTTTCCACTTCATCAAAGAAGCGGTAAACATGCTTGCGGACAAACTCTTTCTCATCGGCCCGCAACTCGCCGTAGGGAATGTCCAGCCGCGCCTTGCCCTTACTCTTTGGCTTGGTCAGGGCAGGCTCGAAGACTTCCTCCAGATACCAGCTGTACTGCGGCTTGGTCCACGGATCCACCGCGCCATCGTTAATCGAGATAGTCGGGTCGGGGACGACCAGGTCGAAGTCGTATCCCATGGTGTTGCCAAACCCCTGGCAGACTGGGCAGGCGCCCATCGGATTGTTGAAGCTGAACAGCGAAGGCTCGGGAGCGCTTCCCGCCAACCCGCATACTTTGCAAATGAACTTGTCCGTAAAGTGGAGCGTCTCGGGATCCGCCGCCCCCGCCTGTTCGAAGTAAATTTCGCCTGCCTCGCGATAGCAAATTTCCACCGTGTCCACGATGCGGCCGTGCGTGCCCGGCCCGATCACCAGCCGGTCCGCCAGCACGAAAACCGGCTTCGAGAAATCAAGTTCCAGCAGCGATTCGGGCGTCGAAAACTCTACCGTTTGCCCGGCCTGGAACAGCCGGTTGAATCCCTTCTTGCGCAGGTCGAACAGCCGGTCTCGCAGCGCCGCCGCATCCTCCAGCTTCGCGCCGTTCGCCGCTTTCACCGGAAACAGGGAATACCAGCGCGATCCTGCGGGCTGCGCTTCCATCGCATCGGCTACCTGGTCCACCGTGTCGCGCTGAATCCGGGTTCCGTCATTCGGGCAGTAGAGGAGTCCGGCGCGCGCCCACAGCAGCCGCATAAAGTCGTAGAGCTCAGTGGCGGTCGCAACCGTCGAGCGAGGGTTCCGCGTCTGGTTTTTTTGCTTAATGGCAATCGGCGGCGCAATGCCCAGAATCTCGTCCACATCCGGCTTCTCCATCCGCTCCAAAAACTGCCTGGCGTAAGCCGAAAGGGACTCCACATACCGGCGCTGGCCTTCCGCATAGATCGTGTCGAACACCAGCGACGATTTGCCGGAGCCCGAGACTCCGGTCACAACAGTCAGTTGATTGTGAGGAATGGCAACATCTATGTTTTTTAGATTGTGGACGCGGGCACCCTTAACCAGAAGCATCTGCGCGCCGGCAGACGAAGTTAAGCTGGGGGTTTCCGGCATTTTCAGGAGGGAATCGGGAACTCTGCGGGAGCGCCTCTCTTAGTATAAATTGCCAGCGGGAATTAGCGTGCTTACAAGCGAACAACAAACAAACTTCCGCCGGCTGCTGCTGGCGTGGTATGAAAACGCCAAGCGCGACCTACCTTGGCGCAGGACCGCCGACCCATACGCCATCTGGATCTCCGAAATCATGCTGCAGCAAACGCGTGTCTCCGCCGTCATTCCTTACTTCAAGCGTTTTCTGGCGCGCTTTCCCGATGCCGCAGCCCTCGCCGCCGCTCCCGAGTCCGAACTGCTGGCGCACTGGGCGGGACTGGGCTACTACTACCGGGCGCGCAACTTGCAGAAGGCGGCACAATCGATCCAGGCGGCGGGTGCCTTTCCATCTGCTTACCACGCCATCGAAGCGTTGCCCGGGGTGGGAAGCTATACCGCGGCCGCCGTGGCCAGCATCGCTTTTGGCTTGCCTCATGCCGTGGTGGATGGCAACGTTTATCGCGTCCTGAGCCGCATCTTTGATGACCACACCGACGTCGCCTCTCCGAAGGCGCGGAAACATTTCGCTGCGCTTGCCGGAACCCTGCTCGACCAAGACCATCCCGGAGCTTTTAACCAGGCCGTCATGGAGCTGGGCGCAACCGTCTGTCTGCCCAAGCGTCCGCAGTGCCTCATCTGTCCGGTCAGGGCGTTCTGCCAGGCGCAAGCACAAGGCCATCAGGAAAGTCTGCCGGTCAAACTCAAATTGCAGAGAAATGCCGAAGAACTCCGGAGCGTCTTCATCGTCCGGAAACCAGGACGCCTGCTGCTCTGGCAGCGTCCGCAATCCGCGCGGCTGATGCCCGGCTTCTGGGAACTGCCCGAGCAGGAACAACTTCCATCCGTCATCCCGGCCGGAAAATTGGGTTCGTTTCGTCACGGCATTACAATCCATAACTACCGGTTTGAACTTTGGGAAGGCGAACTCCCGGCAGAACTGCCCCGCGATGGAGTCTGTCAGTGGATCGACGAAGCCCGGCTCCTTGCCTTACCCCTGAGCACCATTGCCAGAAAAGCCCTGCAGTTGGAAAGCAAACTTGTAAACCGCTCGATGGCCGCTTCCGTCTAGCGCTTTGTCGCTATTCGCGGCTAAAATTGATTCTAGGAGGCATGTGGAAATGCTGCGATCCTTATTATGCTTTTGTCTGCTCATGGGGAGCGCCTTGGCTCAGGAACCGGACAAACCGGACTTTGCGGAACGGCCGCCTCCCGCGACTGCTCCCGCTCCCAAGCCGGTCAGCCCGTACGTGGTCGCGCCGGGTACCCGGATTCTGCTGAGTATGATCAACAGCGTCAGCACCAAGCAGGCCGCGACTGGCGATCGTATCTATCTGGAAACCGCATTCCCCGTCGTGGCGAACGGCAAGATGGTGATCCCCCAAGGCAGCTGGGTGACCGGCACGATTACTTCCGTCAAGCGGCCCGGCAGAACACACGGAAAAGGGGAATTGGAAGTTCACTTCGACTCTCTCGTTTTGCCCAATGGAGTATCCAGAAATTTCAACGGCGATCTGGCGGCCATCGACTCGCGTTCGGACCAAAAGCTCCGGCGCGAAGACAGCAAAATCACCGGCCCCGGCAATAAGAGTGGCGACGCCGGTACGGTAATTGGCAGCGCTACGTCCGGAACCGTAATCGGTTCAGGCGCTGGAGCCCTGGCAGGAAATATCGGCCGTGGGGCAGGTATCGGCGGCGCGGCCGGAGCTGCAGCCGGTCTTGTTGGCACTCTGCTCACGCGCGGACCGGACGCGACACTCACTCGCGGCTCCACCGTCGAAATGGTCCTCGATCGTCCGCTTACCTTTTCCGATGATGAAGTCAGTGACCGCTCTGCCGCGCCGCACCGTAGCAGTCGCGACGATGACTACCGGCCTGAAAAAAAGCCGAATGGGTGGCTGTCGTCTAAGCCACCGCTGTAATGCGAATGGATGACGACCCGATCGTCGTTCCCATAACAGACGTACTCGATCTCCATCCCTTCCATCCTCGCGATATCGCTGCCGTCGTCGAGGAATACCTCAAAGTGGCCCACGACCAGGGTTTTTCTTACGTCCGGATCATTCACGGGCGGGGAATCGGCGTTCAGCGCGAAATGGTCCGCCGGACCCTCGCCCGTACGCCCTTTGTCTCTGCATACCGTGACGCACCGCTCGAAGCCGGCGGCTGGGGCGCAACTATCGCTGCCTTGGCGTCAGCATCGCCTGGAGAAATAATCTAAACAAATCGCCCGCCTGTTCGATAAGGTAAGTGCGAGCCTTCCCAAAGGTTGGTCTTGCAAGTGCTCTGAAGTCTAATTCACTATGGCTACTAGTCCAACATCATCCCCGGGTTCCACGGGATTTGCCGGCAGCAGTTCGTATGCCGCCGACCTGCAATCGGCGATCGAACGAGCCGTCAACTTTGCCAATTTGCCGGTGCAGATTCTTCAGAATAAGCAGAACGAAATCACCAACCAGCAGGCCGCCCTGTCGTCGTTGACTGCGAAGTTTCAATCTCTCAGCACCGCCCTCTCCGCGGTCGATAAGGCGAATACCACTGGCAGCCTGGTGGTCAGCACCACCGATACCTCTACTCTTTCCGCGACCGTCTCGCCCGGAGCGAAAGCCGGGCGATACACCGTCAACGTGATCGGTCTGGGTTCGCAGACTAACGCCATCAGCGCCGACGATCAGCCCAAAGTAAGCGATCCCGCGGCGGCGACCATCGGTTCCGGAGACGGCTACACGCTGACTGTAGATGGCCGCGACTTTACGCTCTCCGGCTCGACTTCGAATCTTAACGGCCTGGCAGACGCAATCAACAGAAGCGGCGCTGGAATTACCGCCACCGTCATTAATATAGGTGGCACTGGATCTCCTGATTACCGGCTCTCCATCCTTAGCAAGACCTATGCGCCTACCGCCGTCCAGCTCGGCGATTCGGCCGGTACCAGCCTGCTGAATACGTTGTCTTCCGGTTCCCCCGTCACCTATCAGGTGAACGGCCAGCCCAGTACGCCGATCGAATCGGACAGCAGAACGCTTTCTTTCGCGTCCGGCCTCACCGTGACCGCCTTTCAGGTTGGCTCCGCCGACGTCACCGTAACATCATCCAGCGTCGCGCTAGGAAATTCGCTCGCCGCTCTGGCTACCGGCTATAACAACGCGCTCGATGAACTCTCGAAATCGCGCGGGAAGAATAATGGACCGCTCTCCGGCGAGAGCATCGTCAACACTCTGGCCCAGAGCATCCGGAGCCTAACCGCATCGTCTGCCGGCAGCGGCTCCATTCAATCGCTTACCGATCTGGGTCTCGGTTACGACAAGGATGGTCACCTGAACTTCGACGCCGGCGTGCTTGCCTCGGCCATGGATACTTCCGCGTCCGACGTGGCGGCATTCCTGGGCTCGAGTACGTCCGGCTTTATCAAGTCCGCCCAGTCGGTGATCAGCGGTATCAGCGACGGCGTAAACGGCGTAATTGCGCAAACCACCAACAGCAACGCCAACCAACTGGCGAATCTTGGCACTAAAATCAGCGGATTAAAGGATCGCATTGCTTTGATGCAAGCCAGCCTCACAGCTAAAATGTCCAAAGCGGACGCCCTCATTTCGAGCCTCCAAAACCAGAACACCTACTTCACCAACCTGTTTGCGCAGATGAGGGCGAATCAGCTGAATGGACAGTAATCTGACGCAGCAACTAACGCGTTCGCTTGCCAGCGAGGATTTCGATGCGGTTGTCGCGCAGCTGCCCGCTTTTCAAGCCGAGGTCGAGCGCCGGCTGGAAGGAACGCCTGATCCGGCCGCCCGCGCGGCCATCGCAGACGAAGCGCTCTCAATGAATCGGCGCTGGCTGAGCCTGGCGAAATCGCTGCAGTCGAACATGCACCAGCAGCTTCAATCGCTGACCGTGCAAAGCGGTTATGCTGACGATTCCGAAGCCGGGCACGTTTTCGAGACGATGGGTTGACAAAACGTCAAAATCCTGACCTAAACCGTCACAAAGCTGACGTAAATCGTTGATGCTCAAAGCTTTTTCAAGAAAGCTTTTGAGATAGTTCGTTTCCCGCGCGTACTCTATGGCGTGGTAGACCCGATCAACACGCAAATCGAACAATATATGACGCTGCTTAGCGCGCGTCAACGGGTAGTTTCCTCGAACATCGCCAACGCGGATACACCCGGTTACAAAACCAAAGACCTGGATTTTCAGTCCGAAATGCAGTGCGCCATGAGCGGCCTTGGCGCGAGCCCAAGCGAAGTCAGCGGTCTGCGCGTTAAGAACGACGGTAACAACGTCGACCTCGATCGCGAATCGCGCTTGCTAGCTGAAAATGCCATGCGCTTCAATATGGCATCCAACCTGATGCGGATGCAGTTGAAGGATCTCAAGATGGCCATGGAAGGGACCAACGGTAACTCGTGAGCCTCTTCAACAGCCTTTCTGTAAGCGCCTCGGGGATGTTCGCGCAGCGTGAACGCGCCGAAGTGCTGGTTGAAAATATCGCCAACGCCGACACCACTCGCACGCCCGAAGGCGGCCCCTACAAGCGCCGCGACGTGGTCTTTCAAAGCGATTCGGTCAATTCGCCCTTCTCTTCCGAATTCGGGCGAGCGTTCGATCCGCAATTGACCGGCGTCTCCATCAGCGATATCACTGTCGACCAAACTGAACCCGAGCGCCGCTACATGCCCGGCCATCCCGACGCCGATAAGGACGGCTACGTGGCCATGCCAAAGGTAAATCCGACCGAAGATATGGTCGATCTGCTGGGCGCTTCCCGGGCCTATCAAGCCAATGTGTCCGCCATCGCGGCCGTCAAGGACATGATTCAGAAGTCCATCGACCTATTTAGATAAGAGCAGGCAACGAATCTCTATGTCCATTTCAGCTATCAATCCAGCCACCCTCTCGCAGATCTCGCAAATTCCCTTGACCGCGGCCACCGGCGCTGCCGCCGAGCCGTCGAACTTCAGCCAGATTCTGCAATCGACCATTAATCAGGTGGAGCAGAGCCATCAAACCGCCAACGACTCCATCGGGAAGTTTCTCTCAGGCGAAGAAGGCGAACTGCACACCACTGTGCTGGCCACCCAGAAGGCCGAAATGCAGTTCGAGATGTTCATGCAGGTGAGAAACAAAGTCATCAGCGCGTATCAAGAGATTATGCGGATGCAAGTCTGACCGTTACCCGATCAACTGAGCCGAAGCAATGGATCAACTAAAGAAGCTGTACGCCGCGCTGACGCGGCAGCAAATTATTGGCATTGTAGTCGTCGGTGTTTTGTCCGCCGCCGGCCTAATCAGTTTCGTGAACTGGAACCATACCCGCGACTTCAAGCCGCTGTTCACCGGAATGGCGCCCGAAGACGCCGCGGCGGTGGTCGCCAAACTAAAGGAGGGCGGCGTCGAACACCGCCTGGGCGAAAACGGAACTTCAGTTCTGGTGCCCAGCGCGAACGTAGACGAAGCTCGTCTGGAATTAGCTGCTGCCGGCCTTCCGAAAACCGGGCGGGTTGGGTTTGAGTTGTTCGACCGCAACAACCTCGGCATTACGGATTTCACTGAGCACGTCAACTATCGCCGCGCGCTGGAAGGCGAACTGGAGCGATCCATCAAGGCGATTAGCGTTATCGGCCAGGCGCGCGTGCATCTGACCTTTCCGAAAGACTCGGTTTTCGTCGACTATCGCGAGCCCGCTAAAGCCAGCGTTCTCGTCAGCATCCGGCCGGGCAGCCATCTGGATCCGCAGAACATACTGGCGATTTCCAACCTGGTGGGGAGCGCTGTCGAGGGGCTGTCTCCGGATGCCGTCTCGATTCTCGATATGCGGGGCAACCTGCTGAACCGGCCCAAGAAACACCTCAGCGACGACGAGCCGTCAGAAGCGATTCTCGATTACAAGCATCGCGTGGAACGCGACCTGGTCAACAAAACGGAATCGACCCTCGATGCCCTGCTGGGCGCGGGCCGTTACCGCGTCGGGATTACGGCTGACTGCGACTTTTCAACCAGCGAACAAAGCGAAGAAGTTCTGGACCCCACCAAGTCTGCGATGGTGACTTCCCAGAAGTCCGAAGACATGGCCGGCGGTTCTCAAAATGCGGGAACGCCTGGAACGCAATCGAATCTGCCCCGCGGGACGCCCGGCCGCACTGGCGTCGGAATCAATTCCACGCGCCGCACCGAGAGCACATCCTTTGAAACCTCTAAGCTGGTGCGCCACACCAAACTGCCGCAGGGCTCTGTCAAGCGCATCTCGGCGGCAATTCTTCTCGACCAGGAAGTGCGCTGGGAAGGCAAGGGCAAGAACCGCAAACGCGTGCTGGTTCCGGCCGCTCCCGAAAGAATTAAGGCCATTAACGATGTCATCGCGGGCGTGATCGGGCTCGATACGCAGCGCGGCGACCGTCTGGTGATCGAGAGCTTGCCGTTTGAACAGCAAATGGCGGACCCCGGCGGCGAACCGGCCGCCAAAGAGATTGGCAAGCCACAGAACCAGCTCCAGGACCTGATGAAAGACCGGCGGGTTCTGATTGGAGCGCCTGCCACGCTTGCCGTACTGCTTGTAGCAGCTTTCCTGTTGATGCGCCGTCGAAAAGCCACAGCCGTTGCCATCCGGAAATCGCTCGCTGAAGCCGAAAAGATGAAAGCCAAGAACGATGCCGCAGCCGCCATAGCTGCCGCCGAAGACGACTCGAACGATCAATTGAGCCTGCCTCCGGTTCCCAAGAGGCTCGAACAGCTGCGTGCCTCGGTTAGGGAAACGGTCCGCAAAGACCCCCTCCTGGCTGCCGATGTTCTGCGCACTTGGATGGAAGAACCAGCGAGAGTTTCCCAGAGTTGAGGCCACTCTTGTTTGATCGCCGCATGGACTACAAGCTAGGTGGGAGAGAATTCAAGTGCGTTGCCGGGTAGCCGATGACCTCCAGGTGGCGGAGCCGATTGCCTGGCGATCGCTGAACGGCCAGCACTTTGAGGTCGTCCGGTCAGCTGATGGGGATGCCCCCTCCGGGTCTGCCGCCGAAGTGACTCAGCTTCGGGCCCAGTTGGCCGATAGCGAACGCCGCCGGCAGATCGAAGCCCAGCAGGCGCGCCAGGAAGGTTTTGCGCAAGGCGTGAACCAGGCGCAGGAACAGGCGCAAGCCGAAATTTGCTCCATGATGGACCGGGTCGCAGCCACGCTGGCCGACCTGGCCAACACGAAGCGCAAGGTGCGCGGGGATGCCGAACTGGAATTATTAAAGCTTTCGGTGGCCATCGCCCGGCGAATCATTCACCGCGAGATTGCGCTCGACCCGGAGGCATTGGGCGGCGTCATCCATTCCGCTCTTCAGAAACTGCAAAACCGGGAAGTTTCGCGCGTCCGCGTCTTTCCGGCTGGCGCTGAAATGATCCGGGCGGCGCTAGAGCGCTTCGGTGCGCCCCCCGCTATCGAAATCTATCCCGATTCCACCTTGCGCGCGGGCGATTTGCTGTTCGAAACCACCATGGGACAGCTGGACGCTTCCGTCGAAACGCAATTGCAGGAGATCCAGCGCGGCCTGGCAGACCGGCTGGTGCTTCGCTAAGTGAGTATCGATATGTCCGCCATGATTACGGAAAGCTTTACAGAACAGCAGTTTCACAGCAGCGCTTACCTGGGACACCTCGCGAATCTGGATCTGCTGCGCTGGCGCGGCGCTATCACCGACGTCACTGGCTATGTCATCGAATCGAATGGCCCGGCTTCGAAAATCGGCGGTTTCTGCGAAATCGAGACCTCCAGCGGGCGCATCATCCGCACCCAGGTCATTGGGTTCCGGAACGGCCGCATTTTGTCGATGCCGCTGGAGGAGATCGACGGTCTGGAGCCCGGCAACGCCATCTACGGGCGCGCCGACGACGGGCAACTCTCGGTTGGACCGGGAATGTTAGGGCGCGTGCTCGACGGTTTCGGTCAGCCGATGGATGGCGGACCTCCCATTGAAGCCGTCGCTAAATACGATCTGTATTCCGCGCCGCCTGGACCGCTCGACCGGGAACACATTGAAAAGCAGCTGGTAACCGGCGTCCGGGTAATCGACAGTTTGCTGCCTTGCGGACTCGGGCAGCGGTTGGGTCTGTTTGGCGGAAGCGGGGTAGGGAAGAGCACTCTGCTGGGAGCCATGTCGCGGCAGAACTCCGCCGACGTGACCGTAATCGCCCTGATCGGAGAACGCAACCGCGAGGTGCGCGGCTTCCTGGAACATGAATTAGGACCGGAGGGGCAAAAGCGTTCGGTGGTGGTCTGCGCCACATCGGACCGCCCTGCGCCGCTGCGGATCCGGGCTTGCAACGTCGCACTCGCCACGGCGGAATACTTCCGCGATCAGGGCGCCAACGTTCTGCTGGTGATAGATTCCGTAACTCGTCTGGCCATGGCGCAACGGGAAATCGGACTCGCTTCCGGCGAACCTCCCAGCCAGAAAGGCTACACGCCTTCCGTGTTTGCCATGCTGCCTAAAATCTTCGAGCGCGCGGGCAATTTCCGCAAAGGCAGCATCACAGGATTCTTTACGGTGCTGGTGGAAGGGGACGACTTCAACGAACCCATCGCGGACGCGGTGCGCGGCATTCTCGACGGGCACATCATCCTTTCCCGCGATCTGGGAGCGGCGGGGCACTATCCGGCCATCGATGTCCTTGCCTCCATCTCGCGGGTAGCTTCGCGGATCTCGAATCAGGATCAGCTGCAGGCGGCGAGAAAGATTCGCGAGGCACTGGCCTGCTATCACACGTCCGAAGATCTGATTCAACTGGGAGCGTATGTGTCGGGATCGAATCCGAAGCTCGACACGAGCATCAAGGCCCGCGACAACATCATGAAGTTCCTGCGCCAGAATGCAGAGGAACGATCGGAGCTGACGGAGACACTGCAGGGTCTGGCGCAGATCGCGGCAGTGGTGTAGCGGCGGCCGGCCATGAAGAAATTTGCCTTCCGGCTCGATTCTGCCCTGAAGTGGCGGAACACCCAATTGCAACTCGAGCGGGCTAAGCTCGGCACTCTGCTGAACGATGAGACGCGGCTGAAATCAGAGTTGGAGACGCTGGCCCGGCAGCGATCTGAAGCGGTAGCTTCCCTGCAGCAAGCCGAGCGCTTCGAAACGATGGAATTGCGCGCCTTATCGGCTTATCTGATCGGCGCTTCAGCGCGGGAAAACCAACTTCACGAATCGATCGCGCGGCGCAGATACACGATTCAACAGCAACGCCAGCAAGTGCTGGCTGCGGAACGAAATTTCCGGTTGTTAGAGAAGCTGCGCGAGAAGCGGCTGGACGAGTGGAACGCCGAGTTTCACAAGCACATCGACGCCGCCGCCGAAGAAGCCTGGTTAGCCGCGAATTTCCGGCAACCAGTCCAGGTACGGAATTCTTAGACGTGCCGCGTTCCGCACAGCGTAGCCGAGCGTGAGTAGCGGTTTCTCTCCGGAAGCGGCTATCTTATCGCTGATCCGGCGGAGTTTGCGGCCGAGTTCCGACACCTTTGGCTTACCACGGTCTCTCCTAGAACGAAAAATTTCTGCAATCTCAGCCATAGCACTATCGTACGGCTTTCCTTGCCGTCTTCGGCCGAACGGCAACACCACTAGGCACCCAACTGCAGAACACTTCGACACTCTTGCCGCATGTTGCCGGATTCCGTATCAACTCATTCGTGAAGGCATCGAGCATCGTGAATGTCGGCGCACTCACTACCGTCATATTGTGATCGGCTTGGCTTAGCCGCACAAAGTAGATCAGCCGCAGGGCGCCCAGGCTGCTCGGGCAAGCGAAACGGAAGATGGGGAGGAGACGTCTGAGGCAGCTGTTTTCCATCGATCATCGTTTCAGCAGAAACAAAACGCAGGCGCACCAAGCCTCCGTGATTTCCGCTAATCGAATAATGGACGATCTCGACGCTGGCAAGATCCGGGGCGGTAAGCATGATGGTCGAGCCGTGCCGCTCCTCGGAGGTCGACTGCGGTATCACGCCTCCAGACTTCGACAAAGGAAACACAATGCGCAGGCGTGATTGTGATGCTCCGGCGTGGCCCACTTGTGATGGGCAGATTTGGCCCACCTGGGTAGTTTCTAGTTTGCCCCATTTCCAACCAGAGTTGTTGATGACCGCTCCGGTGGGAGTGGAGCTTGGCGACGCCCGGGAGGGCGGCGCGTTTCAAGCGGAACGGACGCCGGGGCGGTCATCATGCGGCGACCCGGCAGCTCTCATCTCTTTTTCCTCCCTTCCATAGTTCGCTTGAACCGGAACGATTCGGTGCCGGTTTCGATGATGTGAGCGCGGTCCGTCACTCGGTCCAGCAGCGCCTTGCAGAGCCGTGGATTGGGAAACACCGTGGTCCATTCGGAAAATGGCAGATTCGTGGTGACGATTAAGGCTGCGCGTTCGGCCCGGTCTGAGATTACCTGGAATAGGAACTCAGCGCCGATATCGGCCAGCGGGACGTAGCCCACTTCGTCCAACGCGATGAGGTCGTATCTCATCCATCGCATCATCAGCCGTTTCACTTGGCCGTTCTGTTTGGCTTCGATAAGCTCATTCACCAATGCCGCGGCAGTGATGAATCGAACACGCCGTTTCTGATGGCATGCAGCTAAGCAGAGCCCGGTGGCCAAGTGGCTTTTACCCGTTCCACAATCGCCAATCAAAACGATGGGTTCACTGCGTTCGATGTAACCGCCCTGCGCTAAATCGCGGATCTTTGCGGCTGGGATCTGGGGCGCTTTCGCAAAGTCGAACTCATCCAGCGTCTTCAAGCGTGGCAACTGCGCGTCCCGGATACGGTTAGCAATGGCATGACGGTCGCGCTCTTCACACTCTATTGCCAGCAGCGCTTCCAGGTAGCGCACATGGCTGTGCTGTTCTTTGACGGCCTGTCCGGCTAGGGGAATAAAGTTGGCCGCGATGGCCGGTGTGCGCACGATTTTGCAATACTGCCGGATGCTGGCCTGTTCCAACGCCTCTGTCTGGAGATTCATTGAATCACCTCTTGGGAGGGCATCGGCAGATGACTTAGCAACGAGTCGTATTCATCCATCACCGGCATCGGCCTTTCAAACTGCCTCAGATCTTCGGCGAGCGCCAGCGCGTAGCGCTGACGTTCGTGAGCGTCGGGCATGTGCAGAATATGCAGCACCGCGGCCGCATCGCTTACGCCGATGCGCAGTGCTTCTTCCACTGCTGTGATCAAGCGCGGCCACGCATTGCCGGCCGTCCCGGCACGCACCAGCATAATCATCTCGCGCGTACCTTTGGCCTTGCCGTGGCGGCTTTCCAGTTGCTGCCAGAGCGTATCCAGACACCCCGGCCAGCGCCCCGCCGCACGCCACTGCTGCAACGGCGTCGAACTCTTCATCGCACCAGGCTTCTTCTCCAGCACATCCAGATAATGTTCCAGGTTCAGAATGTGATGCCCGCGTCCATAACAACGCTCGTGCCGCGCTGCAAACTCCCCATCACGCCACACCTCGATGTGTGTAGGCCACACCCGCGCCGTTACCCGGGAGCCCGGATAAAGCGGCGTCGAATACCAGTTGGCTCTTACTTTCACGCGACCGTGTCCATCCACCGTGACCGGATAGATCGTCTCCGCGATGGCAAACCGCTCCGCTACTAACGGCAGCAAGTGCGACTGCTCGTCCCGCATGGCATCGCCGACGGCGGCTTCGCGACCGCTGATGATATGTTGCTGCGCTTCTCCGCAACGGCTCAGAAGCCAAGCGTTGAAGCTCTCCAGATCGTCCGCTTCCGGCACCGGTACCAACCAGTTGCGCCGGAACCAACCCAACTCCATCTCCACGCCGCCCTTCTCGTTACCGCGTGCCGGCTGGCAGTACTCGCTGGCAAAACCCCAGTGCGAGCGAAAAGCGATCATGCGTTCGGTTTCTTCGCGCCGGTAGCCACGCAAAATCTTCTTTACGGCACTGGCCAGGTTGTCGTAACGAAGCGTTCGAAAGACACCGCCAAAGTAAGCAAACGCATGCTCGTGCGCTTCCAGAAAAGCTTGTTGCGTCGCGTTAGTATAGGCACGGTGAAACGCCCCGCCGCTGTTCATACTGCGCATCGCGAAGAACTGCAGCTTCCGCGCTTCGCCACCCAGCTTTACCTGTGCTTCGAACCAATCCACTTGCGCTTCCTGGCCCGGTGCATAACTCTGCGGCACGAAGACACCGCGATGGGCTAACCCCAGGGCGCGCTTCCGTCCACGCACGGTGGACTCGGCCACCGGATGCTGTGAATGTTCCATGCACAACCGAGTCCAGATACGCCGCGCGGTATGCCGCTGTTTGCGCGGGGCCTCACCGTCCAGCTCCAGAAGGCTGTCGATGAACTGCTTTACCGGCCCTAGTTTCGGCAGCACCCGCTCTTGCTTTTTCCGCTCCGGCGGCACCGCGCTCGCCAGTGCCTGCCGCACCATGCGCCGATGCACCTGATACTTCTGGGCGAGTGCAAGAATCGTCTCTCCTGCCGCATACCCTCGCCGGATCTCTTCAAATAACTCCACCTTGGCTCTCCTGTCCATCCCCGGAATCTTGTCATCCAGGGGTTGTCCAGGTGGGCCAAATCACTCCATCACCGTGGGCCAGATCTGAGCATCGAAATCACAGGCGGTCCCCACGTTTCAGATCGAGGAACGATTGATCTTTCACCAGCGTCCCTCTCGGTGTTGAAACAGGATGCCTTGCACAGGCACTGGAGAAAGAGATCACCGCAAGGCCGATAATACCGGCGATGAGTGCGCCCTTCTTGGCTGTTATACCGAAATCTGTCGGATTTACTGGTGACCCTACTGAGCCGCTTGCGCCAGGACATCACGGATGCTCTGGACAACTAGCTCCGGCTGTTGCTCTTGGATATAGTGACGGCTTCTCCATGCTGTTATGAGTTTGCCCTTGGGGGAACGCTCTGCCAGATCTTCTTGCATTTTGTGCCACACAGGTTCGCGCGGAATCCCGTGCTCAAGAACCGTAAGCGGTTTGTTGAAGTGCCAACTTAGGCGGGTCCCGGGAGGAAGGAACCCCCGCGCGGTCATCAGACTGGTGTTCTTCCAATCTGGGTATTCGCGGAGAGCGTCGGGCTCACTTTTAGCAAAACGCCATAACTGCTCCTCATAAGACGAGTCCACAAGTACGATGCCTAGCACATCAGAGTCGTTTTGCTCATCGAATATACGAGCATAAAGACCGCCAATTGAGTGTCCGACCAATAGGTAAGGAGGGCGCACGCGAGCGGCTTTGAGCAACGCCTCTAAGTCTTCTACGATCTCATCTGCTGACTGGGTATTGGCGGCAGAGCTACTGCGGCCTAAACCTGCCCGATCGTAGCTGCAAACCTTTGCGAAGCTCGCGACTCGCGGTTGTACTTTGTCCCAAACTTTTGTCGTTCCACCTGCACCTGCCAGCAGGACGACAGTCGGACCCGTTGCAGTTCCCTCACATTTGACAAAGAGGAAATGCCCTCTCACGGGTATGAGCTGTTGTCCGAAGGAAGCGGGAGTTGTCGATAATCCGATTGCAACAAACAGAATGTTCCGGTGAAAGCACCTCACACTGGCCATCATAGTTCCGAGTAGCCTCCGTCTGCCCTTGCATCTACCAATGCATCACCTGGCCGCCATCGACATTGATCGTCTGACCCGTCACCTGTTTTGCTTGCGCAGACAATAGAAACACCACCATATCAGCTACATCCTCCGGCTCCTGCCAGCGCCCCAGCGGCGCTACGGCCCGCACCTTCTCATCGGCCCAGTCTTCGTAGGTGCGACGCCTGTCCGGGACTTGCTGCTCGTTCCAGGCTTGCCACACGTGCCGGTTGAGCGGCGTCCGAACCATGCCCGGGTTCACTATGTTCACTCGAACATTATGCGGCGATATGTCCTTCGCCAGGCACTGCGCAAAGTTGATGTTTGCCGCTTTGCTTGCGCTATAAGGCGGATCGGTTTGCGAGCCGATCTGGCCGGCGACAGACGCCACAAAGACCATGCTCCCTTCTTTTCGCGCGACCATACCTGGCGCGGTAGCTGCGCGACATGAACCATCCCCATTACATTTATATTCAGAACTCCGGGCCAATCGCTGGGTTGAAGATTCGTGTAAATGAAGCCATGCCGAGGTTTTGGACCAGATCCCGATAGCTGCCGCTGAAGCTCCGCGGCAACTCTTGCGATGCGACGCTAAGGCAGACGGCGTCTTCACGGCTTTTCGACGCTGCATCGAAGATGTCCCTAAGCGCAGCCAGGTGCTGGCCAACTCGGTTGCGGCTCATCCTGGCAGAACCCAGAAACCTTAGAAATCGTCTCGTGAAACTCACTGTGGTTAACACCTGATCGTGAAGCGGAGCCCGCTGATCGATCGACCGGAGGTGTCCCAGGACTCTCTCCTTACCGTTGGCGCAGCGCTGGCGTACCCACTGCCGTTTGTCAGAGTCCCGGCAAACTATGGCCCGGAGCCTCGGGGCCAGTTAATAGTCGCTGATTACCAGGTCCGGTGAACGAAGCTGATCGGCCGATAGGTACGAGGCTTCGAGAAGCACGGATGCCACAGGATTTCAGGAGACATTCAAATCATGTACTGAGCCGGCTTGCAGGCCAGTTCCGCCGCCGGACGCGGCACCAAACGACGAAGGAACTTTGCGCGACGGCTCTGAACCGGGAAAGCTTCAGACTGTTCCTGCCGGATCTCTCGACCTTTGGTCGCAGCTGAACCTACCGCCTTTATCCGGTCGCGGTTTAAAATTCCCAGGTGCGGAACTCATAGCCGTGCTGTTCCATGTCGACACGCTTGCCCCGGAACGTCACGCCCTCCATCTGCAAGCGCAGCCTCTGTTCTGCTGCTGCCTCGAAGCGAAGTTTGATTGCGCCGCCTGACCCGACCACCCTCTGCCAGGGCAGGCGATCTGAAAGCTCTGTGCGCAGCAGGCGCGCGACGGCGCGATGGTAGAGCGGATACCCGGAGGCTGCGGCTACTTGCCCGTAGGTCGCGACTTTACCGCGCGGGATCGACTGAATAGTGTTTCGAAAAGCCTCGTCGCGTAATGAGTTGGGTCGCGCGGCGCTCTTCAACAGACGGCGTTTGAGATTCAGATCGGGACGAAGAGGTCGGATATATCTGATTATGGACTTAAGATTTTTCTGCCCTCTAATCGGCTGAATTGGGCCCACTAACAAGTGTCTAATGAATACGTTCGAGCAGCGTTTTACTCCCAGCGGACAACCAGGCAGCCCCGCTTTCCGCCAGTTTTTAATTGGCCAGAGCCCTGCCATGGTTCAGTTGTGCGACGTCATTCAATTGATTGCCGCGCGGCGGGTCACCGTACTGGTAACAGGCGAGACCGGCACCGGCAAGGAAGTAGTAGCCCGGGCGATTCATGCCGCCGGCAACCGATCAGCCAATCCGCTGGTCGCTGTAAACTGCACGGCGCTGCCGGCCAACCTGGTAGAAAGCGAACTATTCGGGCACGTGAGAGGCGCGTTTACGGGCGCTGACCGGCCCCGGCTGGGACGCTTCGAGCAGGCACATCGCGGGACCATTTTCCTGGATGAAATCGGAGATTTGCCTCTGGAATCGCAAGGTAAACTGCTGCGGGTTCTTCAGGAGCAGGAGTTCGAGCGGGTAGGTAGTTCCGAGACGGTAAAGGTCGACGTGCGGGTGATTGCCGCCACTAACGTGCCGCTCGAAACGGCTGTGCGGGAGCGCCGCTTCCGCGAAGATCTGTTCTACCGGCTTAATGTTGTTCCCGTCCACCTGACACCTCTGCGGGAGCGCCGGGAGGACATCCCGCTGCTGCTGGAGCACTTTCTGGAAAAGATCCGCAGTTCCGAGATGTCCCAGCCGAAAAGCATCAGCGCCGAGGCCGTGGCATACCTGACGGAGCAGGCCTGGCCCGGGAACGTCCGGCAGCTGGAACATACCGTGCAGAGGGCATTTGCACTGAGCGGCAGCCGCGACGTAATTGAGTTAAACGATTTTTCTCCGGCGGCGACGCCGTTGAGAGTGTCCAATCATCTGAAGATCGCTCCCCGTCCTGTTCCCGTCGCCGCTAAAGAAACCGCGGTACAGGTAGGCCAAGATGGGCTGGATTTCGAAGAAGTAATGGAGAATCTGGAGCGTTCACTGCTGCAGCAGGCCTTAGTGTTATCGGGCGGGAACAAGGCTCGCGCCGCTGATTTGCTGCGTATTAAACGTACTACGCTCCTAGCCAAGATGAAGGCGCTGGAAGAACGTCAAATGGCGAGGACAAGTATGATTATCCCCGCCATGGCGCTGGCGGAAGTGGCTTGCGCCTAGAGCGCGCGGAGAGCCTAGCCGATATTCCAGCCCTTGCGAATCTCGGGCTTCAGCAGTGCATTCGCATCCGGGTTGTTCGTAATTTTCATCTTCTCGGCGTCCCACTCGAGCTTGCAGTTCAACTTGGTCGCGATGGCGCCCAGGGCAATCCATTCCGTGAACGGCGCAGATACTTCGAAGTTTGAACAAGCCGGAGTGCCACCCTTGCAAGCGCGAATCCAGTCCTGGTAATGGCCGGGCGATCGCGTTAGCACTTCGGGCGGAAACTCGTAGTCGCGCATTTTCTCCACCGGCAGCAGACGCGTGTTCTCGCCGTAAGTTCCCGTCGTGATCATGCCTTTTTCTCCCATAAACAGGCTTCCGTTAGTGCCTTTGCCGATCAGGCTCATCCACTTGGCGAGTTCTTTCTCATGCGGGGTCATCGAAGCTTCGTCCGGCGCGGGGCGCGGCTCTCGCTTGGGCATCTCTTTGGGGCTGAAGAACTGCTGCGTGAATACATCGCCGATGATCTGCCGTTCTTTCGGCTGTACGTCTGGATCGGCGTCACCTATGCGGTTCCGGGGCAGGTCTCCCAGAATCTGATCTTTGGGGGCATTCGGAAGATCAGGCTGATCCTCGCGCTTGGCGTCGTACCAGAAGATCTTTACCGGAGGCATGGAGCCTCGGGCAGGGAAGTCGAAGCGGACAACCGACTTGGCCGGGAAGAAGGTGTTGCTCTTGCCTTCCTGGCTGAGGCATTCCACAGAAGTGGGAGCTCCCAGGCGAAGGGCCATATTCGGAGCGCCTAAGATGTGGCACGCCATATCGCCCAGAGCGCCCGATCCGAAATCAAAGAACCCGCGCCAGACAAACGGCAGATAATCCTCGCTATAAGGCCGTTCCTTGGCAACGCCGAGCCATAAATCCCAGGCAAGCGTGGAAGGGACGGGAGCCGTCGAAGGCGCAGGCAGATCTCCTTGCGGCCACACCGGGCGATTGGTCCAGGCATGCACTTCGGTGACATTGCCGATCTCGCCCGACCAGACCATCTCGGCACATTGGCGCGAGCCTTCGTTCGAATAGCCCTGGTTGCCCATCTGCGTGGCAACTTTGTACTTCTTGGCGGCTTTCAGAAGCTCGCGGCATTCCCAAACTGTGTGCGCCAAGGGTTTCTGCACATACACATGCTTGCCCAGGGACATGGCATGGATTGCCGCCGCAGCGTGCATGTGGTCGGGAATGGTTACGATCACCGCATCAAAGTTTTTGGCTTCCTTGTCCAGCATTTCGCGGTAATCTTTAAACTTCGGCAAGTTCGGATACTTGTCGTAGGTTTTGGCCGCGTTCTTCTCGTCTACATCGCACAACGCCACAATGTTCTCTGTCCTGGCACACCCGGCAATATCACTGCGTGCCTTTCCGCCAGCGCCAATGGAAGCGATGTTGAGCTTCTCATTCGGCGACTTGTAACCCATCGCCTTCAGGGAAGGCTCGCTCCCGAATCCTGCTACCGGAACGGCGCCGGCTAATACGCTGCCAAAGAAGAAATACCGTCTCGAAACTCCGTCTCGCTTCATTGTTCTTGAACCTTTGCTCCTTAAGTGAATGATATCTTGCGAAAGTTCACCTTGTTGGCGAGCCAGTGATTCAAGACGGCAAACTCGCGCTGCTTTTACTGCGCCGCCGCAGCCGCCGCACCGTTAAACTTTTCGAAGAATTGTTGGTACTTCTCACGGCCCTCCGATTCAGCGAAGCGCAACGGGTACACCCTCTTTACCAGAATCTCGCTTGCTTCGGGCTCGGTCTTAATAAGCTCCATAGCCTCGGAGATGAAGTCCGCGAGAGGCATCGCATTGGGATCTTTGGCCTGGGCTTCCCCCATCAGCGTCGTCGCAACGTAAGGCGGCACGAGCTCTACTACCTGTATTGCGGTTTCTTTCAGTTGGAAGCGCAACGATTGCGAATAGGAGTGAATGGCTGCCTTAGTGGCGCAGTAGGCCGGCGTCATGGCCATCGGGATGAATGCCAAGCCGGAACTTATGGTCATAATGGTTGCTCGAGGCTGCTTGCGCAGCGTTGGCAGCAGTGCCTCTGTCAACCGGATCGGACCTAGCAGGTTGGTTTCGATGGTTACCTGGTCGACGGATTGGGCATCGTCTCCCTTTAAGAGATCCTGGGCAATCATGACGCCGGCGCAATGAATCACCGCGTCAAGTTTTGGAAAATCCGCTGTTACGCGAGATGCCAGCTTTTCGATGCTCTCTGGCTTTGTCATGTCGACTTCAAGCGCTTTCATGCCAGGATTGGCGCTGGCAGTCTCGTCGAGCTTTTTCCCGCTTCGCCCTGCAATGACGATCGGATTTCCCAGTCTGTGAAAAGCTTCCGCCAGGGCGCGTCCGATTCCAGAACCGCCGCCAGTGATGAGAATAGTGTTTCCCGTAGTTTTCATAAGGTCTATTGCCAGTCTAGGCGTGCTACTCTCTTTTGCAAAGTAGGCACTTGAAAGATCTATACGCACCCGAAGGAGAGTGAAGCAAACATGCAGAAATCGCCGCCAAGAATCGAGCAAACGATAGCAGAGGAACGGGAAAGGCTGGCTTGCGGAGAGCCAATTCCGGAGACGAGCCCCGAGTTGGACGCCCTGGTCCGCGAAATAATAGAGCGCGTTGCAGACAAATGGACCATGCTCATTCTGGAAGTCCTGGAGGAGCATGGGACGGTCCGGTTCACCCGATTGGGAGAGCTTGTCGGCGGCATTAGCCAGAAGATGCTGACGAAGACTGTCCGGCAGATGGAAAGCGACGGCCTGGTGAAGCGAACCGTCTATCCGGTGATTCCGCCGCGCGTGGAATATGGATTGACCGAATTGGGAAGGAGCCTGGGGGCTGCGTTTTGCGGGGTGTGGTTGTGGGCTGAAGCCCACTATGACGAGATTCTGCAGTCGCGCACAAGTTTCCAGAGCCGGTCGACTGCGGCAACGCAGCTTGAGGAGTGATTTGAATCGAAAGCTGTGACACATGTTGAGAACGAGAAGCTTAAGATCGGTGCTCTTACAATCGCGACGCCTTGCCGGCCAACCGGGTGGCCTTTACCGCACGTCCAAGGGGATCGATCTATCTGCATGCCACTCCAAAATTCTGAAAAAAGAATTGAGAATATTGCCTCCCAATCGCTACTACCCCTAAAATCTCAAGATTTTCTCGACGATATCGTTTCAGTGTGACGGCCGCAAAGGCAGTTACCTGGACCTTGTGTGAATGGCAGAAGCAGAAACTGAATGATCCGCGGGCTTGGTGTCGCAACGCTCATTGTGTCCGTCGTAATACCTTCCGCGTTTGCGCAACGCCAGATCTTCAAATTCTACGGTCAGGAACAGGGCCTCGGAAATCTGGCAACGGAGTCCTTGTTTCAGGATCGTACCGGTCACCTATGGATCGCCACGCAGAACGGGTTATTCCGTTACGATGGCGGCTCCTTCACTCAGTTCGGAGAAGCGGCCGGGCTCCCGAGTTCTTCCGTCGATGCCATTGCCGAGCTGCCGGATGGCGAACTGTGGGTCGCTACCGCGCGCGGACTCGCACGCTACCGGGGCTCCCGCTTTGAACCGCTGAAGCTCGCTCCGGAGGTGAGGAGTTCTGGCCGCTTCGGACTCGCCTCTGACGCCACTGGCCGCATTTATCTAACCAGCATTTCGGGCTTGCTTGTCTCCCCTAAACCGGCTCCGGGTGCGGCACGGCAGTTTCAACGTGTCCCCGGCCAACCCCCAGGCGCGGCCTACGGACTGCACGTTGAAGACAACGGGGATCTCTGGTATGGCTGTGGCGCATCCGTGTGCCGTTTGACAGCCGGACGCTTTGCCGTCTTCGGCCCTCAGGAAGGCGTCCCCGCCGATCGATGGGACGCCCTGCTGACCGATAACACCGGTACCGTTTGGATCCGCAGTTCGAGACACCTGTTGAGGGAAAATCGCTACGCGTCCCGATTCGAATCGGTTCCTGAAGCAGTGCCGCCCATAGGCGACTTTGCGGCTTTGGCAACCGGCCGTGATGGAGAGTTATTCGTTCCCACCGATGAGGGATTATGGGAGTTCTCGGCCGGACATTGGCGCAGCATCGGCCGCAAACAGGGATTGATCTCCGCGGCCACAAGCGCGGCATTGCAGGACCGCGAAGGCTCGCTCTGGATCGGGCTTTGGGGAGCCGGGCTCGCCCGGTGGGTGGGACGCAATCAATGGGAAGGCTGGACCCTTGCAGAAGGCCTCAGTGGAGAACATGTCTGGAAAATGCAGCGTGATCGCCAGGGCCGCCTCTGGGTTGCAACCGATAACGGCGTCAATCGGCTGTCGGCAGACGCTAAAACAGGGTTGCCAACCTGGAAAGTCTGGAATGAGAAATCCGGGCTCGCCGGCAATAAGGCCAGGGCACTCACCGTCGCGCCGGATGGCGGCGTATGGGTCGGCAGCTCCCCCGGTGGTATCTCCCGGATCGATCCGATTTCCGGCCGTGTGCGGTCGTATTCTATTGCCCAAAGCGGAACCGGCGGAAGTGATCGCATCTGGAGCCTTGCCTTTGACCGCGGCGGCAAACTTTGGGTTTGCACCCGTGCCGGTCTGTTCTTTGCCGAGACTCACAAAGGCAGGCTGTCCTTCCGGAAACAGGAGCTTCCGCTCGGCACTGCCGGCGAAACGGTTTCGGCCATACTCCAGGACCGCGAAGGGCGTCTCTGGGCAGCTGGAACAAATGGCCTGGCCCGCTTCGAAAATGGCCGTTGGAAACGCTTCACAGCGGCAGATGGATTGCCGAGCAACGCCGCTGGTTTCCTGGCCGAGCATCCGGATGGCAGTCTCTGGCTCGGGTATCGTGACCGCACTGGACTCTCGAAAATCTCTGTACGCGGCGACCGCCTCACCGTCCACACCACATTTAACCGGAACTCCGGGCTTCAATCCAATCAGGCAATCTTTGTAGGAGTTGACCGTCGCGGTTGGGTCTGGTTTGGAACCGATCGTGGCGTAGATGTCCTCAGAGACGGCCAATGGCGTCACTACGGCCAACAGGACGGACTCCTCTGGGATGACTGCAATACCCATGCTTTCTACCCGGATGACGATGGCGCCGTGTGGATCGGAACCAGCCGGGGTTTAGCTCACTTTCGGGTTCCCGTTTCAGAGCCCGAGGCCAAGGGTCCCGTCGTCAAATTCTCACAATTGCAGCTGAACGATCGATTGATCGACATGCGCGCCCGCATTGTCGCGCCCTACCGGACCCGCACGCTTCGCGCCCGCCTGTCCGTTTTGACTTTTCTCGCGGAAAATGACGTTTTCTGCCGGTATCGCATTGCCGGGCTTGACGACAACTGGCTCGAAACGAAACAGCGCGAAGTGCAGTTCTCGAATCTGCCCGCCGGGAAATTTGTCCTGGAGGCAACTGCCCGCAGCGCCGCGGGCAAGTGGAGCGAAACTCCAGCCCAGGTGCCGTTTGAAATTCTGCCGCCCTGGTGGAATACCTGGTGGTTCCGGGCCGCCGCTCTTCTAGCCGGCCTGGTTGCAATTCTCCTGGTGGTTCACGGGCGGACACGCCACTTGATAAAGCGGCAAATACTACTGGAACTCGCCGTAGACGACCGTACCCGCCAACTCCGGCTCGAGCAGGATCTCATCCAAGCGAAGAATTCCGAGATTGAGCGCTTGCTTGAGCAGGCGAGGCAAGCCAACCGGCTCAAAGGCGAGTTCCTGGCCAACATGAGCCACGAGATTCGAACGCCCATGAATGGCATCATCGGAATGATCAATCTGGCGCTTGCGACGGAATTGAAACCTGAGCAGAAAGAATCGCTCGAAACGGTCAACCTGTGTGCGCAATCTCTACTCTGCATCCTGAACGACGTACTCGATTTTTCGAAGATCGAGGCTGGCAAGCTGGAGATCTCGCCCGCCCCATTTCGTATCGCCGAAGCGGTCAGGGGGGCGTGCTCCACCTTCCTTGTTGCTGCCCGGGAAAAAGGAATCGGGGTGGAGTGGGAGATTTCCGACGACGTTCCGGAATGGCTCGATTGTGATGCCGGGCGAATTCGCCAGGTGCTTTTGAACGTCGTCGGAAACGCCGTCAAGTTTACCCATCGCGGCGAAGTTCGAGTATCCGTGACATCTCAGCCTCTGGACGATGGCAGAGTCGAACTGCACTTTGGCGTCAGCGACACCGGAATTGGCATCCCCGAAAGCGCGCGCTCTCTCATCTTTAAAGCTTTCAGGCAGGCTGACGGATCGACGTCGAGGAGTTACGGAGGGACGGGTCTGGGTCTGACAATCTCGCTCCAGCTCGTGCGTTTGATGGGCGGAGACATCGGCGTCGAGAGCGAACCCGGCCGCGGGACCACCTTTCGCTTCTTTGTCGTTGCGCAGCCGTTGGCCGGCGCGCCCATTTCAGCCCGTGCCGCAATAAATCCACCGGAGAAGAAGACCGCCTCCCGGGGTCTCCACATATTGCTTGCTGAAGATAATCCGGTAAATCAGAGAGTTGCGCTTTCGCTTTTGAAGAAGCGCGGACACACTGTGGAGCTTGCCGGTAACGGACAAGAGGCCGTGGAGAAATCCCAAAACCAAGCCTTTGATCTCATCCTGATGGACCTGCAAATGCCTGACATGGATGGGTGGGAGGCTACGCGGCTGATTCGCGAACGCGAGCGTGACAGCGGCGTGCACGTACGAATCATCGCTCTGACAGCGCACGCGATGAGCCACATACAGAAGGATTGTTTAGAGAATGGCATGGACGCCGTAATTCCAAAACCCTTCGACCCGGCAAAGTTATTTGAAGTGCTGGAAACAAATGCCGTAGAAGCGTGAGAAGCGCGGCGTTTCCCGGAAGAGTGAACGGCTGACTATCTGCGGCTCCGCGCCGCACTCTCCGGCTGAATCACGGCAGCAATCGCGATCGCAAATGTCAGCGTCCCTATCCAGCAAATGTGATCCAACCCGCAACCTGCCCAGATCCGGCCTTCCAACCAAAAAAATGTTTGACTTAGAAGCATAGACATCTATAATAGACTTCGAGGTATCCCTTTCAATGCCGAAGACGGACCATCTTCAGGGCTCGCTCGAACTTCTGATCCTGAAAGTCCTTCGCCGCGAACCCAACCATGGCTATGCCATCGCTACTTACATTTCGCAAGCTTCCGGGGAAATTCTGCGTGTTGAAGAAGGTTCGCTCTATCCTGCGCTGCATCGCATGACGGAGAACGGCTTGCTGAAGGCAGAATGGCGGTTGTCAGAGGCGGGGCGTCGGGCGCGTTTTTATCAGATCAGCCGGACCGGGATCCGAAAGCTGGAAACAGAAGAACAGCGCTGGCACTCTGTCGCATCGGCAATCGCCAAGGTGTTACGAACCGCTTAAGGAATCTCGCCCGGGGAGGGAAGGCAATGGGCTTCTGGTCAAAACTTCGCAGGACGGTCTTACCAGGCCGGCACAACGAGGAGGTGGAGGAGGAAATCCAGTTTCACCTCGCGATGAAAGAACGGGACGTTGGAGGGCAACGCGCCGCGCGCATTCAATTCGGAAACGCCGCGAGAATCTCTGAAGAAACTCGTGCAGCCGGAATCTTAGACTGGCTCGAGTCTGCGGTTCGCGATGTTCGCTATGGATTCCGGCAGCTGTGTAAAGCCAAGATCCTGACCGCGGCCGTGATTCTGTCCCTCGCCATCGGAATTGGCTCGAATACAGCCATTTACAGCATTGTGGATGCGGCTCTTATCCGGGCTCTGCCGGTCCAGGATCCGCAGTCTCTTGTCATACTGCAGTGGTCCAGCATGGGGTGGCCGGAGGGTCTTCTGGCTGGGCATACAGGTGACAGCTCGGGCAGCCTCGTGGGCCGCTTCCAAGGCTCATCCATTGCGCCAGGGACTTACCGCAAACTGGCCCATGAGCAAACCGTATTCCGACACCTGATCGGTTTTAGCGATGTGGATAAGGCGAGCGCTGTCATAAACGGCTCGGCCGAACAGTTATCGCTCGAGTTTGTCAGCGCCAATTTTTTTGAAGGCCTGGGCGTCTCGCCCGTGCTGGGGCGCTCCTTCTCCAACGACGACGACCGGGTAGGGCAGCCGCCCGTAGTGATCATCAGCGATCGTCTTTGGCGCAACAGCTTCGGCGCGCAGCGTGACGTTCTGCAAAAACACATCCGCGTCAATAACGTTCTGGCCCGGATAGCAGGCGTCGCACCGCCGCGGTTCTTTGGTGTTCAAGCCGGTTCCTGGGTCGATCTGTATGCTCCTCTGGCGGCAAGGGTCACGTTCTCGCGGGACATTTTCTCAGCGGACGGTCGTGGAGATGACGACCAGTATTGGTGGGTTCGCGAAATAGGGCGTCTGAATCCCAGTCAAGACGTAACTGCGGCTACCCGGCAGCTGACAGCTCTTTTCCGCAGAGTGGTCGTGCCGGAAGGTCTTTCCATAGCGAGTTCGAAGATTCCCACCCTATTTGCCAGCCCGGGTCAACGTGGATTCGATCCGATCGGCGCCGACGAATCACGAGCCCTTTGGATTCTTCTATCTTTGGTCGCGCTGCTGCTCCTGATCGTCTGCGCGAACGTTGCTAATCTGCTTCTCGTCCGATCCGTGGCGCGGAGGCGCGAAGCCGCTGTTTGCCTCGCCCTGGGAGCGCCCCGTCTTCGCCTGCTTCGTCAGCATCTAATCGAAAATCTGACGCTCGGCCTCGCTGGCGGTCTGGCCGGATTGGCGCTCGGCCACCTTCTGGCACTCGGCATTCACCAGTTCATCATCTCTTCCCTGGAAATCGCGGGCTTCGACCTTCATTTGGATATGCGCATTCTGTGTTTCACCGCGGGACTCTCGCTGCTTTCCGTTCTCTTATTCGGACTTGCTCCCGCTCTCCGCACCACAAAAACGGATCCCAACGATGCGCTAAAACTGCACGGCCGCAACGTGCTTGCCGGCGGATTACGCCTGCCTCGCATCCTTGTCAGTCTGCAAGTTGCCTTCAGCCTTACGATGTTGGTCGCGGCCGGTCTACTTGGCCGCTCGTTGCTGAATTTGAAGGGAAGCAATCTCGGCTTCGACCGTGAGCACCTGGCATACGTCTCTGTCAACCCCTGGCGGGCTGGTATAAAACAGGAGCAAATCAATGCTTACGTACAACGCCTGCGCTCCGCTTTAGAGGGGATTCCAGGCGTAGTTTGCGTTGCCGGTATCGGAACCCGCCCTCTCTCTAACGCGAGCAGCATGGTGACTCTAAACTTTCCGGGCAAACCATTCTCGAAAGATGGCCGGGATTCAGTCCTCTTTAACGAAGTGACTGACGGATTCTCAAAAGTTCTCGGTATTCCTTTAATTGCGGGCCGCTCTTTCCATCCGCAGGACATGCGACCCGATCCCCGGTCGGTGATTGTCGACGATCTATTCGTGCGCAAATTCTTCCCGGGCCAGAATGTAATAGGGAAGCGCTTCGGTATCGGGCCGAAGCCGAAAACTCTCTACTCAGTTGTGGGGGTGCTAGGGAGCAGCTTCTATCGAAGCTTGCGGAAGGGAAGGATGCCGATTCTCTACCGGCCCTGGATACCCGCAGAGCGGACGGGCAGCAACATTATATTTGCTTTGCGATCTCCGCTTAATCCCACCGCGTTATCGGCGGCCGTCCGCGACCGCGTCAGTGGGGTCGATCGCAGCGTTCCGGTTCTCGAATTCACTACCCAGGCGAGGCTCATAGACCGGACCCTAATTTCTGAGAGGCTGCTCAGTATTCTTGCGAATTCCTTTGGAGCTATGAGTCTTGCCCTGGCAGCGGTGGGCTTAGGCGGGCTTCTTGCCTACATGGTCGCGCTACGCAGGGGCGAGTTGGGCATCCGGATGGCTCTAGGCGCCACACCGTCGCGCATTGTGCGTCTGGTGCTGAAAGATTTGTTCCGGCTGGCGGGCATTGGAGTTGCGATTGGCCTGCCGCTTTCCTTCGCCTTGGGACGCAGCCTTCGGGGCACCCTTTTCGGCGTACGCGCAGCCGATCCGTTAACGCTTGCGCTAGCCGTCTTGCTCCTCTTCATGGTTGCTGTGTCGGCCGCATCCGTACCGGCCCGCCGCGCTGCCAGGGTTGACCCAATGGCCGTGCTGCGCGACGAGTAGACTTGCTTTAAACCACATGCTGCGCATGTGAGCGAGCAGCGGCTTTTGAGAGCATCCGGTCTGCTTGCGGCCGTCGTTCCTTTTTTCTTTCGAACAGTTTGGCATTTGCAGTTCCCATAGCTTACGAAGACGGAATGACAGAGAGCGAGCAAATCCGGCTGGTCCTGGGAGCACGGGCAGGGAACCGAGAGAGTATCGAAAAGCTGCTGCGCGCCTTGCAAGCACCCTGCGGTCTTTCATCTCGGAAATCACTGGTGCAACCTCGGCTGATGACGTGCTGCAGGAGACGCTCATTCAGATCTGCCGCGATGTGAGATACCTGCAGAAACCCGAACTGTTCTCGCCGTGGTCGTATCGGATAGCCAGCCGTTGCAGCTTCAAATGGCTTAAACAGACCCGCCGTTTTGTGCAGCCTGACGCGGACACTTTACCCATGGAAGAGATCGCCGCACCGGACCGGAGTGAATTGCATTTATTCACGACGCTTCCCGAATGTCTCGAATTGGCTTCGCCTGCCAGCCGCGCGGTGCTGGTGCTGCACTACATTCATGATCGTTCGCTGGATGAGGTGTCGGCCATTCTCGAGATCAGCCTGGGAACTGTCAAGTCGAGACTCGCATATGGGCTCTCCAGTCTTCGCGAGTTCGTGAACAGAAAAGGAGCAACACAATGACGCAATTACCTTCTGAAGCGCTTAAAGCAGCGCTCGATCAAGTGGACCGCGAGCGTATCCGCTCGAGAACCATGCTGTATTGTCTGCTTGCCTGGACACTCGGCATGTGGGTCGCGATGATCTTCGCTAAGGACGACCACACCGGGCTACCGTTTGGATTAGCAGCCGTGATAGGAGCGGTTTTCGTTGCTGGCATGATGGCGTCCAAGGCATCGTATGACAATAAGCGGACGATTCTCCAGGCTATTGAGACGCTGTCGCAGGAAAAGTAGGTTGCCGGTCCGAGAGACACGCAATTGGAAAGACATGACCATCTGTACACCGCTGGATCTCAGGTGTTCATAGGCTCTAACCAGTTCACGGAAGGAATACATCGAAGCCGTTGGTTCCGGCTGCCTTCAAAAGCTCTCCGTTCTTAAGGCCGGCCCAACCCATATAGGTCACGGTTACCATTTCGTGCTGGCCTAGAAGCTTCCGTAACGCATGGTCAAGGTTCTATGTCGAGCAGCACTCTTACGGGCGCGGCTGCCCTCGCTGCGCGTGGGCAAACTCGATGAGCCGCTCAATTTGCGCGGCGGATAAGGAGGGAAGCCTTCCTGTAGTTCGTCCATGCTTTCGCCGAGGTCGTGACTGTCGACGATCGCATCGGGCAAAACGCGCGTCCCGCGCACGATAGGTCGGCCGGACACTTTACCGGGAATTTGCTCGATCAGCTCGCATGCCGTCCAATCGATTTCCGTTCGTACCTGAGCCATGTTGTTCGCCTCTTTTATCGTAGCTTTTACACGGTCCCGTCGCGCGTTCGTGCACTTTGCGGTACAACGCGCATTCTATAGATATGCAACCACGCGGCCTTCAATCAGCGCGGTGCTGACCATACGTCCAGGTGGCTGAGACGACAGCGGCGTATCATGAATCTGTCATGCCGATGAAGGTGCGTGAGCTAATCCGGTTACTCGAAAAGAACGGATGAGTGGAAATGCGGACCAGAGGCAGCCACCGGCATTTTAAGCACCCGGAGAGAGCGTCCCTGATCACTGTACCTGGCAACGAAGGCAAGGAACTCGCGCCAGGCACGCTGAACGATATACTCAGGAAGGTAGGATTGAAATGAGTGAGCGACGTTACCCCGTCATCATCGAGCAAACAGGCACCGGCTATTCCGCGTATTCACCGGATGTTTCAGGGTGCGCCGCTGTCGGCGATTCCATAGAGGAGACGCGGCGTAACTTCCAGGACGCACTGTCTGCGCATTTTCAGGTGATGCGGGAAATCGGCGAGTCAATTCCCCAACCGAACGCGTCCGTTGATTACGTGGAAGTCGCAGCATAGCGGGGCATCTTCTTTCAAAATGAAGCTTTTTGAATCAGCACCGTAAAGCCTGCAAGTTGGCGCTTTGCCGACTTTACGTCAACTTGGCTTATCGCTCGGCAAGAGTTGCCGAAGTCCGCAGCCAAAGGATTATTTGGACCTTCATTTTGCAACAGATATGCGCAACTGAAAGGTAGACCCGACGAATAAGGGTCCGGAAGAGATGCCCCGATGGTCAGAACTCAACTATCGGGATTCTTTCGGCTGTACGTGCCGCATTCGACAACTTGAAAGGAGCCCGGCGCAGCGTTGTCGATGGCGACGATTATTCTAGGCAAGTTCTCGCGAGTGATCCACAGTTGAATGGCGGAAAGGGCGACAACCGCGAGCCGTCGCCCGGAAAGGTTCTGCTCGTAGAAAACGGTCTGATCGCCGGTAAGGAATACATCGAAGCCGTTGGTTCCGGCTGCCTTCAAAAGCTCTCCGTTCTCAAGGCCGGCCCAACCCATATAGGTCACGGTTACTATTTCGTGCTGGCCTCTAGAAGCTTCCGTAACGCATGGTCAAGGTTCTACGTCGAGCAGCACTCTCACCGGCGTGGCTGCCCTCGCTGCGCGTCAGCAAACTCGATGAGCCGCTCAATTTGCGCGGCGGATAAACGAGGGAAAGCCTTCCTGTAGTTCGTCCATGCTTTCGCCGAGGTCGTAACTGTCAACGATCGGATCGGGCAAAACGCGCGTACCGCGCACGATAGGTCGGCCGGACACTTTACCGGGAATTTGCTCGATCAGCTCGCATGCCGTCCAATCGATTTCCGTTCGTACCTTCCCGCAAGTCCGAAACACGTCTTCCATTGGTATAACTGTTATATAGCCGATGCGCTTCGATTTTGATGGGGCGAAGAGCCGCGCCGTTAAGCGAAAGCACAGTGTCAGCTTGAAAGCGGCACAGCGGATTTTCGATCAGATCTACCTGGTTGACCAAAGAAGAGATGACCCGGAACAGTTCCGCGCGATTGGCTGGTGTGGTGGACGACTCTGTTCTGTGATCTTTGAAATCAGGCTTGACGAACGGGGCGAGTACTACCATCTAGTCACCGCCTGGAAAGCAACAAAAGAGGAGGAGCAAAGTTATGCCGAGAACACCTAAGATGACGCTATCCGCCGATGAAATCGCCGAAAGGGCATCGCGTGGGGAAAATGTTTCCGCTCATTTCACAAACAAATTTACTGTGGTCAAGCCGGTCCATCGAGTCAATGTTGATTTGACGCAAGGCATGTTACGCGAACTCGACGAGCGCGCCGCTCGGCTCAATGTCAGCCGGCAAGCCATCATCAAAACGTTACTCGACCGAGCACTGGCGGAGGACCACACTCGAGTAAATCCGCGAAAGACTGCGTAGATTATTTGTTCTCCGACATGCCGACTATACAGCCGGGTGAATCTCCGTCTTGATTGGCGTTGAAGACCTTAGTTAGAATCGCATAAGTCTTTCATCGTTGAAGTCCAATGTTCCCTGGCATTGTCCAACTTCTGGCGCGCCTGCTCCTTCCACCATGCTTCTAGGCCGGGCATCTTTAGCATTTTGCGGGCGTAATTCGGATCGAAGTCCAAATACATACAGCTGTTTATCGCCGGGATGGAACCTGCTTCGTTTATGCGCCGTTCTACCGACCACACGTCACCCTCCTCGACAGCACCGTATTCCAGAACTCGTAGATAAAAACCTGTTCGATTGTTCCGAATCGTCAGCTTCACCCAATCCGGCTGACCGATCCACCGCGCTAGATTCACGCAAGGCACGCGCGGACCGCTCACCTGAACAAGCGCTGTGCCAAGTCGTATCTGATCTCCCACGCACACCTCATCTTCGGTGATGTTTCCGAGGGTCAAGTTCTCGCCCACGCACCCTGGCTGTAACGCCATTCCGAATTGACTATTCCAAAAGGTATAGTGATCCATCAGATGGACGCAGATTGCCGCTCCTGGGCCGCCATGGTAAGGCTGGGCCACCATGTCTCCCTCAAGGCCTCGTACGGAAATGGAAACTCGGCCTAATGCGCGCTCTCGAAATATGGACGATGTCCAATCTCCACGCCTATCGGAGATTAGCTTCGGCTGGCCGGTGAAAACGGCTTGGACGGTAGCATCTGGCACTATTCTCTCGATTCTAGTCTGCATGGCACCTTGTCGGCACCGCATTAGGGCTGGGTTAACTTTTCTGCCTAAATCCCGACTGGATTCATTGTGGTGAATTTCCCTTCGCCTCCCCCACCTGGTCGTGTGAACGCGCTACGGTCGTTTGTGGCGGCGGCAATCTCGGCAGCGACGCCAATCAATCACACGCCTACAACAGTGCCAAGTGGGTCCAGGAGTGAACGGCGTTTTCGGTCCTACTGTAGACGCCGCTGTATTTAACGGAACGTTCTCGTAAACTTGATCAGAGTGACAGATGACGACTTAATGGCGATGCTCTCTGACCTTGAGACCGATACCGTCGAGCGAACATCCCTGATTCGGGACACGGACAAGTATGGAGAGGCGATCTGTGCTTTCGCAAATGATCTTCCGGACCATCGGCAACCTGGTGTTCTCTTCTTAGGTGTTAACAATGATGGTTCCTGCGCAAATATCGAGATCACCGATCAGCTTCTTCAAAACTTGGCGGCTATCCGATCGGACGGCAATCTTCTTCCTCAACCGTCGATGATAGTCGAGAAACGCCGCATTGGCGCTTGCGAACTGGCCGTAGTCATTGTCCAGCCGGCAAGCGACACACCGGTGCGCTACAAAGGTGTCGTTTGGATTAGAGTAGGTCCGCGCCGCGCTCGAGCAAGTGCTCAAGACGAGCGGCTACTCACCGAAAAAAGGCGATTTCGTGATCAACCTTTCGACTTAAGGCCGATTTCGTCGGCATGTCTCGAAGATTTGGATCGTCAGGTGTTCGAGGAGACATACCTACCTTCCAGTATTTCTCCCGAAGTGTTGCTAGAGAACGATCGGGATTACAAACAGAAGCTGTCCTCACTTCGACTCCTAAGCCCTGATGAGAATACTTCCCCTACCGTGGTCGGACTGCTTGCAATTGGGCGAGACCCCATTAGATTTATTCCCGGCGCGTACATACAGTTCCTTCGAATTGACGGTGAGGAATTGACTGACCCCATAAGAGATCACAAGACGATTGACGGTGCGATTCCGGAATTAATCGAACAAGTGGACGACGTGCTGAAAGCACATAACTCAGTTTCAAGCGATTTCACGTCGGCTTCGACAGAAATAGAGACGCCAGAGTATCCCATCGTGGCACTTCAACAGATTGTGCGAAACGCAGTGATGCATCGCAATTACGATGGCACAGGTGCTCCGATCCGCCTCACTTGGTTTAATGATCGGATTGAAGTCAACAGCCCAGGAGGTCCCTACGGGAGTGTGACAGTTGCGAATTTTGGACAACCGGGAGTTACAGACTATCGCAATCGCCATCTTGCGGAAGTGATGAGCAACCTTGGCTTCGTCCAGCGTTTTGGGGTCGGAATAGCCCTCGCAAGACGGGAAATGGAAAAGAATGGTAATCCTCAAATGGAATTTGAGGTAAACAGCAGTTTTGTACTCGCCATTTTAAGAGCAAAACGCATATGACTCCGGTGGTAGCATTCTTTAATAATAAGGGTGGGGTAGGCAAAACAACGCTTGTCTACCACGTTGCTTGGAAGCTTGCCGACTTAGGGGTGAAAGTCTTGGCTGCCGACCTAGATCCGCAGGCGAATTTAACGGGAGCGTTTCTCAACGAAGATCAACTAGAAGAGATCTGGCCCGACCCGCCTACAAGCCCAAGCACGATTTTCGGCAGTCTTAAGCCACTGATTAAAGGAACCGGAGACATCACAGAAGCAGCCAATTTCCGCATTAACTCTCGGCTGACACTGATTCCCGGAGATATTGCACTAAGTTCGTTCGAGGACGAATTATCGGCACAATGGCCCAATTGTCTCGACGGACAAGAACGAGCCTTTCGTGTCACATCTGCGTTCTGGCGCATTCTGCAGAACTCGGCCTCGCAAGTGGATGCACAAATAATTTTGGTGGATCTTGGGCCCAACCTTGGTGCCATTAACAGAGCAGCGCTTATCGCGGCTGACTTTATTGTGGTTCCATTGGCACCGGACTTATTCTCACTTCAAGGTTTGAGAAATCTCGGTCCATCCATTCGACGCTGGCGATCAGACTGGATGAGCCGCCTCGAGCGCAATCCAGAGCCCTCTCTTCAATTGCCACAAGGAAATATGACGCCAATCGGATATGTGTTGCTTCAGCACGCGGTGCGGCTTGACCGTCCGGTACAGGCATATGGAAAATGGATGAAACGCATACCGCTCGAATATGCCCAGGCAGTTTTGGCAAACTCTGAGAATTTGCCCGAGGGCGCTGATGGGCATCAAATTGCACAATTGAAGAACTTTCGTAGCTTGATACCAATGGCGCAGGAAGCGCGTAAGCCAATATTTCATTTGAAGCCCGCAGATGGAGCACTGGGTGCACACTTTACAGCAGCGAATTCGGCAGGTAAAGACTTCGGAGTGCTCGCCAGCGAACTGATATCTCGGATCGGGTTGCACATTTAGAGTCGGTTAGCCCCCGCAAGTGCGTTTCCAACTGCGATCGTCGCAAGCCTGTCACCTTGACGTAAAACGCGCTAGCCGGAGATGTGAGTGCCATGTATATCATGCGTGCAGCGAAGCATAACCTCTACAGCTGTCAAATATCCGCGATCGATAACTTCGACGAAATTGCCATCAGACGCCTCCGGCATCCCGTTGCACCAGCCTAAAGAATTATGTCGCACCGAAGAGGCGCCGGCAGCGATCACATGCAGTAACAACCCGGCGAAAAATATTTTGCCATTGCAATTTCAATCGGTTAGCTCTCCCCCAGCAAGTGGTCGAGTACGGGCCCATCCCCATACTCGGGCGAAATGGCACGACGGCGGAATACACCAGATAAGCCCACCGGTCAGCCCGCGCCGAACCCTACCCTATTTCGTCGCGAGATTCTGATCGGAGGCGAAAGCGCGGAGGAATTCTCCGCGCTGCATGAACAGTACCGGCTCGAATACCGGCCCGATACGCCCCTCTTTGAACAGGCCGTGTTGCGCGCGACAGAAGCCGACTGGCTGCTGCGGCGCGAGCATAAACAGCTTGACCGTGCGGAACGCAGCCTTTTTCTGCAATTTGAAAGCGCTGCCGATTGGAGCGCTGAACAGCATAAGTCACAGCGGGAACTCGCTCGCCGCGTCGATCGCGCGGAACGCGAGTTGCAGCGCCTGCGCGGCCCCGTCGAGCAGATGCGGCGTTCACGATTGACCGAAAATATCCGCCTCGACAACCAGCGCATGCGCAACGAATCACACGAAGCCAAGATGAAGCGGATGCAAGCAGATGCGGCGTCGGAGCGAAAAAACAAAAAAGCTGATTCTGAATCTAAAGAAGCCCCGCCCGTTCCCGAAAAGAAGACGACTCTCTGTCCCCCCGAAAAGATGCCGTTCTTTCAATACATTGAAGCTCGCGTTGTGGAAGGGGAAACCATCACCATCCGCAACCCGCCGAACCATATAATCCTGGCCATGCTCCACAAGATGGGGCGGCCCGATCAGGTTGTAAAAAGAAGCATGCATTTCCCCGCCGGCATTCCCCCCGGATACGAGTGGGCCATTCCGGTGGACGGACGTATTTTGAAAAACCTGGTTTGGAGCATGCCGGAAGCCGACTTCGAAATCGATGCCCAGCGCGAGGCCGACGCCGGAGACAATCTCGTTCTGGAGAGTAAGTACATGCCTATCCTCCGCGAGGTGGTGCTGCTTGGGTAAACCAAAACCATCGGGAAAGGGACCGGCCGGGAACGGCGTCTTCCGTGGACAGAACAGCGCCAGGCGGATGCGCAAAATTCCGATTCTCGATCAGTGGGTCGAAGTCTCGATTCTCGACGGCGTCACCACCACTGAACTGTTTCCTTCGAACGAAGTCCTCATCGAAGAAGGTAAGCAGATGGATCCTCCGCCTGAGTTGGTTTACCGGCGAATAAATTTTCCAGCCGGTGTTCCCGGGGAATACTCGTGGACCAAGCCCGATGAGCAGACCAAGCTATACGGCGGCGGTTGCATACAGCGGATGACGGTGAAGACATGGCTCGAAACCATCGAGCGCGAAGCCGTGGCAGGCGTCGGTCATATCGGTCCCAGCGGCCACCCCAATGTTCCCAGGCCAAAAGAACGCGGCGGATGCGATTGTCCGGCATGCGCCAGGAATGAGTATCTGCTCGAAGAACTCGGCTACGCCACCTGAAAACAGGCGCGCTCGCCAATCTTAAAACCATCACTTCTTAAAACTCTGTTTGCCATGTAATATGCTGATTCAACAGTTCAGCTTCAGCAAAGTACGCAGAGGAATTCCATGTTTAGAAAATGTCTCGCCGCCTGCCTCCGTTCGCGAACGGTCTCCGGCCTCACCTTCCGCCTTCTGAGTCTACAGGCGGCGCTGCTTCTTGCAGCAGCCATCTGCTCTGGCCAGGGCTTCGGAACCATTGTCGGAACCGTAACCGATCCTTCCGGCGCGTCCATCGCCGGGGCTTCCATCAAGCTGACCGACCCTGCCACCGGCGTCGCCCGCGAAGAGAAAACCAATGAGCAGGGCTACTTCGTTCTGCCATCCCTAAAACCGACGGTCTACTCGCTCAGCGTGGCAGCGAATGGCTTCTCCACATCGACGCAGTCCGATGTCCGGCTGCTGGCGGACCAGACCGCAACCATCAACGTTTCGCTCAAGATCGGCCAGGCCGCCGAAACCGTGCTGGTCACCGCGGAGACTCCGCAAATCAACACCACCACCGCCACTATGAGCGAAGTAGTGGAGCAGCGCCGCGTTGTGGAACTCCCTCTCAACGGCCGGAACGCCGCTTCGTTATTGCTGGTTGTGGCCGGCGCAACTCCCGCTCCCAGTAGTGGAGCCGACCAGGGAAACACCAAGACCTTTCCCTCGGCGGTGCTGGTATCCACCAATGGCACGCGGCAGAACCAGGTAAGTTTCCGCCTCGATGGCGCAAACAATAACGATCTTTATACCAACGTCAATCAGCCCTTCCCGTTTCCGGATGCGCTGCAGGAGTTCAGCGTGCAGACCAGTAACTATGGCGCGCGCTACGGCGGCAATGCGGGCGGCGTCGTCAATGTTGTCACCAAGTCCGGCACCAACGCGCTGCACGGAGATCTCTTCGAATTTGTTCGCAACCCCGTTTTTAATGCGCGCAACTTCTTTTCGCCGGCTCCCGATGTGGTGAAGCGCAATCAATTCGGCGGCACCGTCGGAGGTCCCGTGCTGATCCCCAAGCTCTACAACGGAAAGGACCGCACCTTTTTCTTCTTCGGCTATCAGGGTACGCGCATCCGCAACATCGGCAATGCCTCCAGCGCCACCGTTCCGACGGCTGCCGAACGCACCGGAGATTTTTCGGCGCTGCTGAGTGCCAGTAATCCTGCCAATCCTTTTCAGCGGCGGATTCAAATCAACGACCGGAACGGCACTCCTATCCCGGGAAATCTTCTGGCCCCCAGCCAGCTCGATCCTTCGGCACTCGCGTTCTTGCAGTATCTTCCCGTGGTGGGCGGAAACGGCCGGGTGTTCTATCAGCAGCCCATCGTCCAGAATTTCAGCGAGTACACGGCCCGCGGCGATCACGCTTTTTCCGAAAACGACCGCCTGACCATGCGCTATTTTTACGATAAGTTCACCAACCAGGGCTACCTCGATCCGGCCAATTACCTCAGCTATCAGAACTTCTCCACCATCCTTTCGCAAAACGCGCTCATCGGTGAAACCCATATCTTCGGGCCGGGCGCGGTAAACGAATTCCGCGCCAGCTACTCGCGCGAGACATCCAATCGCGGCCCGGCCGCCGGCAGCATCTCACTGGGCGACCTCGGCGTCAACCTCTATCAACCGCCTACCGCCAAAACCATAGAAGGCATCAACGTCAACGGCTACTTTAATCCTGCCCAGACCGATCCGGCGGACTTCATTCGCAATCAATACAACATCAGCGACGACTTCAACCTGGTGCGCGGCAAGCACAGTATATCGTTCGGCGGCTCGGCCATCCGCGGCCAGGTGCTGCTGCGGAACCAGTTCCGCACGTCGGGCTCTTTCGGCTTTACCGCCGACATCACCAACGACGCGCTAGCGAGTTTTATGCAGGGTTACGCCCGCACGTTCACCCAGGGCTTCGGCGAATTCAAAGATAACGTTGTCAACACTTACAACTTATACGTGCAGGACGACTATCACGCATCGCGGCGTCTTACCATCAATCTCGGGCTGCGCTACGATCCGCTCTATCCCTGGATCGAACAGAAAGGGCGCGTCGAGCAGTTCAGCATTCCCAACTATCTGGCAGGCGTGCAATCGAGCGTTTACACCAATGCGCCGCGCGGGCTGCTGTTTCCGGGCGACCCGGGCATATCGAAAGCGGGAATTGGAGCCAGCCTGAACAACTTTGCCCCGCGTGCCGGATTTGCCTACAGCCTAACTGCCGACGGGCGCACCAGCCTCCGGGGCGGTTTCGGCATTTTCTACGACGCCATTCAGAACGGCATCATCAACAACCGGTTTGTCGACGTCACACCCTTTAGTCCGCAATTCAGCGTCACTCAGCCTCCCGGAACGTTCAGCAATCCTTATTTGGGCTTTTCAAACCCCTATCCGGCGCCATTTCCGCCTCCTGCTAACGCCGATTTCCAATCGCCTGTGCTCGTGATCACTTACGATCCGGACCATGGCAACAAGCAGCTGACTCCCACGATTTTCAACTGGAATCTTGCTCTCGAACGGCAGCTCGCGGGCCGGTGGCTGGTCCGTGCGGCGTATGTCGCCTCGCGTTCCACTCATCTGCTCGAATCGATTGAACTAAATCCGGCCGTCTATACACCGGGCAGCAGATTGTCCACAGATGCTCGCCGCGCCTTCCAGCCTTACGGAAGCATTGCGCAGGCCACGCAGGACATCAACTCCACTTTCCACTCCCTGCAGTTCACGCTGCAGAAGAGTTTGTCGCATGGGGTCACGCTGCTGGCAAACTATACCTGGTCGAAATCGCTCGACGATCTGCCGCAGGGCCAGGACATCACCACCGCTGTCAGCGCGGGTGTTTCGCCCATACCTTACAACTTTCCAGGACGTCACCAGGTAGATTACGGACCTTCGGAATTCGACCATACCCATCGCTTTGTGGTCTCCTACGTTTGGGATCTTCCCAAACTGGAAGGCCGCCCTGGTTTCTTGCGATACACCATCGGAGGCTGGCAGTTGTCAGGTATCGTCACCGCGCAGAGCGGGGGAGCTTTCACCGTGCGCTCTGGCCGGGACCAGTCGCAAACTGGGCTCGGCACCGATCGCGCCGACTTCGTGAATTCGAGTATTTATGGCGGAAATGCGTGCGGCGGAACCACTGCCAAATGCGTAAACTATCTCGATCCTTCAGCTTTCGCCCTGCCAACTTTGGGTTCGTTCGGTAATATCGGCAAAAATAGCGTCCGAGGGCCCAATCTGGTGACTTGGGACACGGGCCTCTTCAAGCAATTTCCCTTCGCGTCAGAACGGGTGCGGCTGCAGTTTCGCGCTGAGTTCTTCAATGTCTTGAACCACACCAATTTCGATAATCCGGGGGCCACCTACTCGAGTTCGGGATTCGGCACCATCACCGGAGCCGGCGACCAGCGCATCGGGCAGCTGGCCTTAAAATTCCTGTTTTGACCGGACACTCAATGCTCAGCCGCTTACTACTGTTCGGACTCCTCGCCGCGACCTTCCTTTTGGCCCAGAAGAAGGTTCTGGTCGCGGGAGGCGACGGTCTCGCGGACGATCTGAAAGGAGTCACCCCGAAAGCCCGGATCGTACCCGTGACTCCCGATACCGTCATCAAGGAGATCGCCGATGCTGACGCCTTTATCGGCAATATCACTTCCGCCGAGGTGGCGGCGGGCAAAAACCTGAAATGGGTCGGCGTCATGTCCGCGGGCGTGGAGAACGTTCTTTATCCCAAGGACGGCGGCAGCGCTCTGCGTGACAGCGACATTGTCCTTACCAATAACCAGATCGTTCAAGGCCCTGAGATCGCCGATCACGCCATGGCCATGCTCCTAACGCTTTCGCGTGATTTGGACAAGCTATACCGCAACGACCAGAAGCAGATCTGGGATCCCAAATCGTTCCACGGAATCGAACTGCGCGGAAAAACAGGCGTGATTATCGGAGTCGGTGGAATCGGCACGCAAATCGCCATCCGCGCGCACGCCTTCGGCATGAAGATCATCGGAGTCGATCCCGAAGACAAGCCTTTCGTTCCTTTTATCGAGCGCATGGTGAAGCCCGATCAATTGAACGACGTGATACCCGAAGCCGACGTGGTCTTCATCTCGGTGCCCGATACCCCGAAGAGCCGCAAGATGATGGGCCCTCAGCAGTTCGAACTCATGAAGAAGGATTCTTACTTTATCGCGGTAAGCCGCGGAGCCATCTACGACATGGGCGCGTTAGTCAAAGCCATGGACGAAAAGAAGCTGGCTGGCACAGGTGTCGATGTTACTGACCCGGAGCCCCTCCCGCCCGATCATCCGCTCTGGAAATTTCCAAACGCCATTATTACTCCGCACATCGCTGGCCGTTCCGACCGCGACGCCGCCCGCATGGTCGGCACCATCAAAGAGAACTTACTCCGGTTCGCCGAAGGTAAGCCCCTGATCAACGTAGTCAATAAGCAAAAAGGTTATTGAGCGCCTTTCATTATCCAGTTCTGCTCTCTAACCAGGCAGTTATTGTTGGTTTTGCCAACATTAAAGCATTGGGCGTAGAAGTGCTTCCTGTTCAGGCAGAGGTAATTATTTATGCAGCAGCTCAAAGGTGCTGAATTAGGGCCCCTTTCTCCAGAAGAAAGACGGGAAGAAGCTTACCAATTACGGATCCGTACGGCCGGTTACTATCGGGCGTTTCGAAATCCAGTTCACCGGAATAACGGCGACGAACATAAGTATAGAAACGAAAATTACTATGCCAATTACAGCAAGGGATTGCCTCACGACAATAATGGCGAAGTAAGTGTCGGCGATTACCGCCGCATGTTACAGGCGCTGGAATCCGGCCTGCAGGAAGACTTCGAAGCCATTCCTCCGGGTGCGCCGGGAAACTTCATCAAGCTGACTGATCCGCAGTGCGGGCTGGCTTTCGATCTTGAAGGTATCGATCCGCACCAGATTACGATGCCGCCCTGTTACAGCTTCGACAGCGAGGACGCAATCGGCGAAATTGCCGAGAACTATTGGATGGCGGTTTGCCGTGACGTTCCATTCAGCGAGTACGGAGAGGCCAAAACCTCGGCAGCCGCCGGCGATCTGAATAACTTTATTTCGTTTCACGGTCCCGTCGATCCAGGTAGCAGCCAGGTGACCGGGGGCACCCTGTTCCGCGGCAACACGAAAGGCGATCTGATCGGTCCATTCCTGTCTCAATTTCTGATTACCGACGTGCCGTACGGTTCCCAGATAACTCCCGCTAAGGTGGCATTTGCCGTTCCCCCGAATAACTACATGTTGAACGAAGCGGATTATCTGGCGGCCCAGAATGGCGAGAAGCCTGCAATTGTGCCGCTACCTGTAGCAACTCCGGCCTATATGCACTCCGGCCGCGATCTGGGGAATTACGTTCATATCGACGAGCTCTTCCAGTCCTATCTGAATGCCTGCCTAATCTTGATTACCCCGCAGAACCGGGGCGGTTTCGGAGCGCCGCTCAGCATGGGGAATCCCTATCTCCAAAGCAAGATTCAAGCGGGATTCGGAACTCTAGGCGAACCGAATTTCAAAACCATGGTGGCGGAAGTTGCTACCCGCGCTCTGAAAGCCGTCTGGTTTCAGAAATGGTATGTGCATCGCCGGCTGCGTCCCGAAGTTTTTGCCGCGCGCATTCACTGGCATCTTGCGAATGGCCGCACCTATGACTTTCATGCCGCGGAGTTTACAAAGTTGCGGAATGGAGTTCTAACTCGCCCCGAACTCATGGCCTCGTCGTCTTTCCTTCCCATGGCCTTTCCGGAAGGTTCGCCGACGCATCCCTCTTATGGCGCGGGACACGCGACCGTCGCCGGTGCCTGCATCACCGTTCTGAAGGCTCTGTTTCCGGAAGACATGACGCTGATGGATCTTGGCATCACGCCCATGCAGCCGAACAGCGATGGAACCGCGCTGGCGCCCTACATCGGGACCGATGCGGACCAGATGACCATCGGCGGAGAATTGAACAAGCTCGGGGCAAATATCTCCCTGGCTCGCAACTTCGCCGGAGTTCACTGGCGCTCCGACCATATCGAATCGTTCAAGTTGGGCGAGCAGGTAGCGCTGTGGTTCCTCAGCGACTATGTGCAGACTTACCAGGAGTATGTCAACTTCCGGCTGACGCGCTTCGACGGTACCCAAGTCACAATTCAGAACGGCTTCATGCCGATGCCGATGATGTAGTCAATCAACTTAGGGTCTGGATGTGGGAGCTCGCAGCTAGAGCTCCCGCATTCGCAAATTTCAAAAATGAAAGCATTGCTGAATTCGACCGCCAATAGAGCGGCACGATATCTGGAGAGTCTCGAAGAACGCAGTGTGGCTCCATCACCGGAGGCATTACTTGCGCTAAGTGAGCTACGCGAGCCCTTGCCCGAGCTGCCGATGGAAGCTGGATGCGTGCTGGAAAAGCTGGATCGTATCGGCTCCCCGGCAACCATGGGAACCGCCGGACGGCGGTTTTTCGGGTTTGTGATGGGCGGTTCGCTGCCGGCGGCGCTAGCGGCAAACTGGCTGGCGGGCGCCTGGGATCAATGCCCCGGTATGTTTGCGGCATCACCGGTAGGAACGGTGCTGGAAGAGGTTTGCCTGAGCTGGCTGCTCGATGCCCTGCAGCTTCCTGCCGGCATCGCCGGAGCCTTTGTGACCGGCGCTACCATGGCTAACTTCACTGCCCTGGCGGCGGCGCGGCACAGGGTTTTGGCGTGTGCCGGATGGGACGTCGAGGCTGACGGGCTTTTCGGCGCGCCTCCCATTACGGTCGTGGTTGGAGACGAGGCGCATCCGTCGCTGATCAAAGCGCTCGGGATGCTCGGGTTGGGGCGCAACCGGGTAACTCGTGTTCCGGTGGATGGACAGGGCCGCATGCTGGCAACGAAAATACCGCGCCTCGAAGGACCGGCGATTGTCTGCCTGCAAGCAGGAAACGTGAACACCGGCGCGAGCGACCTCATGGCGGAGATCTGCGCGCAAGCCCACTCCGCCGGCGCTTGGGTACACGTTGATGGCGCATTCGGGCTCTGGGCCGCGGCGAGTCCGCGATATGCGCATCTGGTAGCAGGCATTGCTGACGCCGATTCCTGGGCCACCGACGCGCACAAGTGGCTGAATGTTCCTTACGACAGCGGCTTGGCCTTCGTTAGAGATGCAGAAGCGCTTAAGCGTGCCATGTCAGTGTCGGCCGCTTATCTGCCGCAAGGCGAGCATCGCGAACCGCTGCAATTTACGCCGGAGCTTTCGCGGCGCGCTCGCGGTGTGGACATTTGGGCAGCCCTGAAGTCGCTTGGACGCTCCGGGCTGGCGGAGATGATTGAACGCAACTGCAGGCTGGCGTGCCGTTTCGCCGGAATGCTGCGGGAAGCGGGCTTTGAAATCCTGAATGATGTTGTGCTCAATCAGGTATTGGTTTCCTTTGGCGACAGCAATCGCACCCGGCAGGTGATCGAGCGGATACAGCGCGAGGGAACCTGCTGGTGCGGCCCAACCGAATGGCAGGGACGCACGGCGATGCGCATCAGCGTCTCGTCGTGGGCCACCCGGGATGAGGATGTAGAACGAAGCGTAGCCGCAATGTTGCGAGCCGCCGCCGGGTAATTGCTGTTGAAATTCGACAACAGAGGAGTTATTGTCGAATCTCAACAGCATGGAAAAGCAAGACTCTCGCATAGACCTCCTCCAGGGGACGCTCGATCTCCTGATTTTGAGAACACTACGCTCCGGCAGTATGCATGGCTGGTCGATTTCGGAGCGGATTCAACAGATCTCGGAGGAGGTGTTGCGGGTGAACCAGGGATCGCTGTATCCTGCGCTTCACCGGCTGGAACACAGAGGCTGGATTAAAGCGGAATGGGCCACGTCTGAGCTGGGCCGCCGCGCCCGTTTTTATCGATTGACCCCGGCCGGCCGCAAGCAGTTGGAACTGGAGCAGGCGAATTGGAATCGTCTGACCACCGCAATCGGACGAATTCTGGAGATGGCCTGACATGAGATGGCATGACCTGATTCTGAGGCTTCGCGCAGTGTTCTTACCGCGCCGTACAGAGGCTGAACTGGAGGAAGAGATCGATAGCCACCTGGAGATGCAGATCAGAAAACACCTGCGGGCAGGCGCAAGCGCGGACCAAGCCAGAGAGCTTGCCCGCTGTGACTTCGGCGGACTCGAATCCACGAAGGACCAATGCCGCGACGAACGCCGGATTACCTGGCTTTCGGATGCAACCCGGGACTTGCAGTATGCCCTCCGGATGTTCAGGCGCGCGCCGGGAGTCAGCGCGCTGATTGTCTTGATGCTGGCGCTGGCCATCGGCGCGAACGTCGCTACCTTCAGCGTGATCGACGCCATTCTTCTGAAGATGCTGCCGGTGAAAGATCCGGGCTCTTTGTTCCGTACGGTAGGAGCGAACGGCGATACCGGAGCCGGAAGCTCCTACCGGGTTTTTCAGATGATGCAAGAAAGAACCCGCCCGCTGGCGGACCTGATGGCGTATCAATCCGCGGACCAGCAACCGGTGTCCATCGAACACGCAGATCGGCAAAGGCTGACCCACCAGACCGTCTCGGGCAATTACTTCCAGGTTCTAGGTGTGCAGCCCAAGGTTGGAAGGCTGATCTCTCCGCAGGACGATGGAGAGCCAGGAGCGCACCCGGTCGCGGTCATCAGTTACCGGTTGTGGAAAGAGCAGTTCGGAAAGAATCCGAAGGTGATCGGCGCAAAGGTCCGTGTCGGCGGCCGGATATCCGGCATCATCGGAGTAGCGCCCCCGCAGTTTTTCGGTGTTGAAATCGGCCGGATCGTGGACATCTGGACACCGGTATCCAGCATGCCCAGGGAATACCTGCGAAACGATCACCTGTTCTGGCTGCAGACGATGGGCCGGTTGCATCCCGGCGTGACGATCGCGCAAGCAGCAGCACCCATGCAGGCGGTTATGAACGAAGTCATGCTGGAGGACGTTCGCCAGCACGCTCCGCCAGGAACTCCGAAGAGCGTTATCGACCGCTTTCTAGCAGACATGAGGATTAAGGGAGTTCCGGCCGGCGGCGGCATATCGCTTCTGCGCCGCCAATACGAACAGCCGCTTACGCTGATGATCGTCCTGGCCGCACTAGTTCTGCTGATTGCCAGCACGAATGCGGCGAATTTGATGATTGCCAAAGGCGCTGCCAGGCAGCATGAACTGGCGATCCGGTTGTCGCTGGGAGCGGGCCGGAGACGGGTGCTGAAACAACTCGTCACGGAGGGCGCACTTCTCGGGTTGGCCTCAGCCATTTCCGGCTTCTTGATCGCGTACTGGACGGCTCCGGTCCTTGGTCGTATGTTGACGCCCTCCAGGGACCCCGCGGAACTTGTTTTCGGGCTCGATCCTAGACTTCTGGGCTTCATGGCTTCCATAACTTTCGTCACGGTGCTCTTTTGTGGAATTCTACCTGCGCTCCGCTTGGTGAGAACCGATATGTTTGCAGCGCTAAAGAGCGGCATGCGCCTGACCGGAGACAGAAACGGGCTCAGCAAGAAAATCCTCGTTTCTTCGCAGATCGCGCTCTCCCTTGTGCTGGTGATTGGCGCAGTTCTGTTCAGCCGCACCTTAATCAATCTCCTTTCTTCCCGAGTGGGCTTCGATCCAGCGGAGGTGCTTGTCACTCGCGTCACGCTGCCCCACGAGGGCGATGAGAGGACCATGTTCCCAACTGCATGGAACAAGCTGCTTCGGAATGTCCAGGCATTCCCCGGGGTCAAAGAAGCCAGCCTGACTTCCGCCACGCTGTTTGAGGGTAGCTCTCAGATGGTTGGCGTTCGCACGAATGGGGCGCACGCCGCTCCCGCCGATCCGGTGGCTGCGATCTTGTTCGTTTCACCCGGTTATTTCAAGACGCTGCGGATGCAATTGGTTCAGGGGCGGGATTTTGACATCAGAGATAATCGGCCGGGCGCACCACCGGTCGTTGTCGTCAACCAGGCCTTTGCCCACAAGTTCTTCGGCCGGGAAGCTCCTATCGGACGCGAATTGACAAAGCTGGCGGATCACCCTCTTTGGACACAGATTGTGGGAATCGCCGCGGATGCCAAGTTCGGCAGTCTCCGGGATGCTGCGCCACCCGCGATTTATGTACCGTACGGACACGTGACCAAGTGGATGCCGCCGCAAGCGCGTCCGGGCTTTGCGATGTCGCTGCAGGTGCGAGGGCAGCAAGAGCCATCGGCATTCGCCGGGCGGTTGCGTCGAGAAGCCGGCGCGCAGTTCACAATCGGCGCAGTGTTCCCGCAGCAGCAATTCATCGATGACACGCTGATCCGCGAGCGGCTGGTTGCCGGCGCTGCCAGCCTGTTCGGCGTGCTGTCGCTTCTGTTAGCCGCGCTGGGTCTCTATGGAGTCATGAACTACGCGGTTGTGCAGCGGCGGCAAGAAATCAGTATCCGTATGGCTCTCGGAGCGGCTCCATCCATGATCCTAAGTCTCATCTTGCGGGAATCCGCGGCAATGATTTTAGCCGGCGTGCTGGCGGGCCTTGTGCTTGCCGGTTCCGGTACGCGGCTGGCAAGAACGCTCTTGTATGGTCTCGCGCCAAACGATCCCGCTGCCTTCGGGGTTGCTGCTTTGATATTGTTGACAGCAGCTTTCGTAGCGGCATTCATTCCGGCTTACAAAGCGGCGCAAACCGACCCGATGATTACCTTACGAAACGAATGACGGCTACGGAAAGGATAATCACCTCATGATTTGTCAGAGCAGATTGCTTTTTGGAATCGGACTGATGGCGCTATCGGCTCAGGCTCAAACGCCGCTGCCTTCAGCAGTCCATTCGGCGGGAGAGAACGTAGCGTGGGTAGAAGGCGGCGGTGGAAACAGCGGCGTCATTGTGGGAGAGAAAGGCGTGATTGTGGTGGACGCCAAAATCAATGCGGAGAGCGCGAAGGAACTGCTGGCCGATATCGGTAAGATGACGCCGAAACCGGTCGATACGGTGATTCTGACGCATAGTGACCGCGATCATGTGAACGGCTTGGCCGCTTTCCCGGAAGGGGTCAAAGTCATCGCGCAGGAGAACAACAAGAAGGAACAGGAACGCGCGATTGCGGCAGGCGGCAAAGATGCGCCGCCTGAAGATCACTTGCCTACGCAGGTAATCACCAAGCAGAAACAACAAATGACGGTGGACGGTGTGCAACTCGAGTTGCTGCATTGGGGACCGGCGCATACCAGCGGGGATCTAGTGGTCTATTTGCCGGAACAAAAAATCGTGTTTACCGGTGATTTGATCACCAGCCGGCCCGACCCTTTAATCCACCTGGAAAAGAATGGCTCTTCCGAAGGCTGGATCGAAGCCGCCAAGGGCATTGCGGCGCTGGATGCGAACACCTTCATTCTGGGACACGGCGCGCCGGACACGAAAGCCGAGGTTCAACAATACGTTGCGCACGCGGAAGCCAAGCGGGCCAAGATTAAAGACCTGGTCGCGCAGGGCAAGTCCCTAGAAGAGATCAAAAGCGCAGTCGGAGATAAACCACCAGCATCGGGCGGCTCGAACTTCGCCACGTTCACTGAGGTGGTGTACAAGGAGCTTACAAACAAACCGGCGCTTTAGTCTGCACCCAATCTAAACTTGTCGCCTTGAGGCGGTTGGGATGGCGGACGATTAGATGCTCATGTCGGCGCCGGCTCACATGCTTTCTTCCAAGTTGACGAGAGGCTCAAGACTGAGATCGAGCACCGCGACTAAAGCCGGCTTTCAGCCGGGAATTTTTCAGAAGGCGTCAGCAGTATCCCTCGACTCTCAGCCGCTCCCGAACCTGTGGGTTTTTAGCCGGCTAGGCTTTGTCTCGGTCGCCGGTCGAATCCACCGCGTTCCAGGCGTTCAAGAACTCCGGGAGCGGTCGTCACGCGGGTTGCAAGAAGAGCTCCAGAACTTGCGAAAACCGTTTGGTTGGCAGCACCTGTGGCGCGCGGCTATTTCTGCGCGACTGTAGTGTGGCGGCTGCGACTGTCAGGCGATAGCCGCTTAACTATCTGCGCGCCAGACTATCGCGCCGCCCACTATAGTCGCGATCTGGCCTCCTCTGAACTTGTGATTATGGAACGGCGTGTTGCGGCTTTTCGATGGGGAGCGGCTGACGTCGTAGGTCCAGTCGTGGTCGAGTCCAAAGATGGTAATGTCGGCGGGCGCTCCCTCAGTTAGTGTTCCGCGAGGGACCGACAAAGCTTGTGCGGGCTTCGACGTAAACATCGCGACGAGGTCGAGGAGTGGAACTCTGCCGGTGTGATAAAGCTGCTCCAGCGCCAATCCCAGCGAGGTTTCGAGGCCGATGATGCCGAAAGGGCAGCGCTCGAATTCACGCATTTTTTCAGCTCCGGCATGCGGCGCATGGTCGGTCGCAATTGCATCGATGGTTCCATCGGCGAGGCCTTCGACGACAGCAGCTACGTCTTCGGCCTCGCGTAACGGCGGCTTCATCTTGAAATTGCTGTCGTAAGGCGGCATGTCGCTGTCGGTGATGACGAAGTGGTGCGGTGTCGCTTCGGACGTCACCTGCAGGCCGCGGGCCTTGGCGAAGCGCACCATCTCCACCGAGTATTTCGAAGAGATGTGCGCTACGTGATAGCGGCAGCCGGTGAGCTCCGCAAGAATGAGATCGCGGGCCACCATCACGTCTTCGGAACTACGCGGGACGCCGCGCAGGCCCAAGCGGGTGGAAGGAACTCCCTCGTGCATGTCGCCGCCCGCGCTGAGATGAAGATCCTCACAGTGCTGAATGAGCGGAAGGTCGAGGGACCGGGCAAACTCCATAGCGCGGCGCACCAGGCGTGCGTTCATCACCGGGCGGCCGTCATCCGAAATGGCCACTGCGCCTGCTTGCTTCATGGAAGCGATAGCGGCCAATTCTTCTCCCGCGCTGTTCCTGGTGATAGCCCCGATGGGAAAGACATTGACGATGGCGTTGCGCGCAGCCTGGGCGCGGATGTAGGTGGTGACAGTCGCGTTGTCGTTGATAGGCAGCGTGTTGGGCATGGGGCAGATGGAAGTAAACCCGCCCGCTGCTGCGGCGCGCGAACCGCTCTCGATGGTCTCGGCGTGTTCGAAGCCGGGCTCGCGCAGATGCACATGAATGTCGATGAAGCCGGGGCTCACCACAAGTCCCGAAGCATCGAATTCCTCGCAGACGCCGGTGTACTGGATGCCGGGCGCGATTTCGCGAACCGTGCCGTCTTCAATGGCGACGTCGGCCACCCGGTCGGTTCGCGTGGCAGGATTGATAACGCGGCCTTGGCGAATGATCAGCGGCTTCAATTTGAGAGCACCCTTTCAAGCACCGCCATGCGGACCGCGATACCGTTCTCCACCTGATTGAGAATGGCCGATCGTTGCGAGTCGGCGACTTCCGAGGAGATCTCTCGGCCGCGATTGATGGGCCCTGGATGCATGACAATGGCGTTCGATTTGGCATCGTCCATGTGCTCGGGCCGCAGGCCATAGAACTGGAAATATTCGTTGGCAGGGAAAGCGGCTTCATGCTGCCGTTCGAGTTGCACGCGCAGCATCATGATGACGTCGACGTCCTTGATAGCTTGCTGCATATCGCTGGTGAGGTGCACTCCGGGAGCGACTTTCTCCATCTCGCGGGGCAGAAGGGAAGCGGGTCCGCAGAGGGTCAGATCAACTCCGAACTTGGTCAGCAGAAAAACATTCGACCGGGCGACGCGGCTGTGCGCGATATCACCGATTATAGCGATGCGAAGGCCGTCGAGTGAGCCGCGGCGGTCGACGATGGTCAGCGCATCGAGCAAGGCCTGGGTGGGATGTTCATGCGTGCCGTCGCCTGCGTTCACGATGGGGACAGGCAAGTAACGCGACAGGAAATGCGGAGCGCCGGAAGCCGAATGCCGCATCACAATGGCGTCGGGCCGCATAGCGCCAAGCGTGTTCAACGTATCGACCAGCGATTCGCCTTTGGAGACACTGGAACCGGAAGCGGTGATGGAGAGCGTATCGGCGCCCAGCCGTTTGGCCGCGATCTCGAAGCTCGTCCGGGTGCGTGTGGAAGATTCAAAGAACAGATTGACCACTGTGCGGCCGCGCAGCAAATCGTAACGCTTGAAACTTTCGCCGCGGGCGGGCTGGAAATCCTTTGACCGCTGCAGGATGGACTCGATATCGGAACGGCTTAGCGATTCGATATCCAGCAGTCCTTTCTTGGCCATGACGGTTGCTTACTCCGGAGCATCTGCGATTTCGACGAGCAGCACTCGCTCCTGATTGTCGATTTCGTTGAATTTGACCTCGATGATCTCGTTCGAGCCGGTCTGCACCATGCGCCCGATATAGCGCGCTTCGATAGGCAGCTCGCGATGGCCGCGATCGATCAAGACCAGCAACTGCACGCGGGCCGGCCGCCCATGATCAAAGAGGGCATCGAGGGCCGAGCGAATAGTACGGCCGGTGTAGAGAACGTCATCCATCAGAACGATGTCTTTGCCTACGACATCGAAGCCGATCTGGTTGGCGTTGACAACTGGGCGTTCCGCAACAGTGGACAAATCGTCGCGGTAAAGGTTGATATCGAGGATGCCGATGGGAATGTCGCGCTTTTCGAGGCTCTTGATTTTAGCGGCCAACCGTTCGGCCAGCGGCACTCCGCGGCGTTTGATGCCTACGAATGCAAGCCGGTCGAGATCAAGGGTTTTTTCCAGAACCTCATGCGCTAACCGGACCAGGGTGCGGTCGATCTCCGACGCACTCATCAGCTGTTTTTTTTCGCGAACGGTAGGCATGCGCTCCAACGCAGAGTAGCATGCGGAGGCGTTCAGCCCTTCAGCCGGCTTCGGATTTTGCGCGCCAACTTCTCTATGTCTTCGGTTCGCTTCAGCGAGTTGACTGGAACCACGTAGTCGCCGGCCTTTTCCAGCTCGTCTTGCAACTGCTGAACCTGCTTGAGGAGTTCCCCGGCATCGTTCAGGGCCTTCTTGTGGTTCTCCCGGGCGATGGCGTCTTTCTGGGACTTGCCGTTGGGGAGCTTGTCATCGGAAGTGTTGTCACTCGGGAAGCGCGGCCGTGATGGCTGCTGATCTCCTGGAAATTGCGCGCTAACGGCCGCCGCGGATACCGCAAAAGACAGTAAAACACCACGGCGCGTTGGTTCCATGCGGATATGCCCCCGGTTGCTATGATAAGCCACTTATATGACCGCTATGCCGCACTGCCGGAAGGAACTCGAGTGGAAGTAGGAGTGGGAATCGTAGGGCTTGGCAATGTGGGGTCAGGGACGCTGCAGATTCTGACGGAGAACGCTTCGTCTATCGCCGAAAAACTCGGCTTTGCGCTTACCGTGAAGTCGGTTTGCAGCCGGAGCATCGATAGTAGGAAACTTGCGCATCTGCCTGCAGATATTTTGCGGACAGCGGATTGGCGTGAGGTGGTGGCGCATCCCGAGGTCGACATCGTAGCCGAATTGATTGGGGGCACGGCGACAGCGAGACTGCTGATTACGGAAGCTCTGAAAAGCCGCAAGTCGATTGTGACAGCCAATAAAGAGCTGATGGCGGCGCAAGGGGCGGAGCTATGGAGTCTCGCGGCCGCTAACGGCGTGAACATGGCCATGGAAGCGAGCGTCGCAGGCGGCATCCCGATTCATACCGTGCTGCGCGAAGGCATAGCGGGCGACAGGGTGGTGGAGCTCTACGGCATCTTAAACGGCACTAGTAATTTCATTCTTACGGAAATAGAAAAGAGCAAGGCGGCGTTTGAAGCCGTATTGGCGGAAGCGCAGCAACTCGGGTATGCGGAGGCCGACCCTTCTGCCGACGTGGACGGCATCGATGCGAGATCGAAGCTGGCCATTTTAGCGGCGCTCGCATTCGGAGAGAAGCTGACTCCCGCGGACATTTACACGGAGGGCATCCGGCGGATTATGCCGGTGGATTTTCAGTACGCGCATCAGTTGAAGCACACAATCCGGCTGCTGTGTTTAGCTCGCCAGACGAGTGATGGATTATTTCTTTCGGTGCGGCCCAGTCTGATTCCGCAAGACGCGATTCTGGGGCAAGTGCGGGGTGCTTACAATGCGGTCTGGATTCGTGGGCAGTACGGCGAAGACACCTTCTACTATGGCCGGGGAGCGGGAGCCAAGCCCACCGGGGTGGCGGTGGTGAGCGACCTGATGCGGGTGGCGCGCGAGATCCGTTTTGGGAGTCCGAACCGGGTGAGTCCGTTCGCGCATGAGCGGCTGGGCGAATACAAGCCGCTGCCCCTGGCGACGCAGGAACTGCCCTATTATTTGCGTTTCCGCGTTGAGGACAAGGCCGGTATCATTGCAACCTTGGCGACGATACTCGCGAAGCACAAGATCGGCATTGACGCAGTGCTGCAATTGCCGCGCGAAGACTGGCGTGACCTGCCGTTTGTGGTGACGACGGAACCGGCAAAAGAGCAGTCGATTCGCGATGCGCTGCTGGAGATCAGGAATGCGGACTTTCTGGTGGACCAGCCGCTTGCTATGCCGATGCAGCGAGGGTTCTGATTTCAGCCGGACGGCTGAAAACTAGAGCTTGCCGATCAGAACGTTGAAGCAGGTTTGGAGAACTGCCTCGGCGTCGTGCTTCGACAAGCTGGGGGGATCGTACTGCATCTGCAGCACAAGGCCAGACATTAATGCTTCCAGGCCAAAGCGCAGATGTTCGCGCTTTTCGTCACTAGTGAGCCATTTGGCTGGTTTTTCAAGCTTGAGGCGGTTGCGAATGCGGCGGTGCCCTTCGGCCAGCCGGGCGCGCTTGCGGCTGTGGCGGATGGCGTAGAGTTTGAACTCCAGCAGCAGAATGGGCCATTGTTTGTCGGACAGGCTCGCAATGTAGGTTTCGCGCAGCGCCGCAGTAATCTGATCATCCGTTGAACAATCCGCCAATCTGCCGCGCAGTTGTTCCATCCAAAGCGCGGCGCGCTCTTCAAGCAGCGCGAAGAACAGATCTTCCTTGGTCTTGTAATGGGCGTAGAACGCGCCGCGCGTAAAGCCGGCCGCACGAGCGATATCGTCGATGCGGGAAGCCTCGAAGCCGTCGCGCGAGAAGATGCGGCGGGCCGCCGCAAGCAGCTTGCGGGTGGTTTGACCGGTCTTCTGCTGGTGCTTATTCAAAATTCGATTATTGCATGCTCCTGTTGAAATATGATACATGTGTGTATGTATTTAAGTGAAGCGCGCAAAACTTGTCTTTACCCTCGGGATGGCGGCCTGCTGCGGCCTGCAGGCGCAGTTGGGAGCGCCCGGTTCAGGATCATCTTCCGGCACCCGCGCCATTAGCCTTCCGGCCTCCGGACGTACGCAAAGCGGCGGCAGCGTACAGGCAACGCAGAGTGCTGCCGCCGGCAGCGGGACAGCTGCCATCAACAGCTCTGTGCAAGTTTCCGGTGATCTGAATGGCAGCGTTCCTGACGCTCGTATTCCGGACGGGCCGGTGACCCTGACGCTGAGTGAAGCGCTGGCTCGCGGATTAAGAACAAATTTGGGCGCGGTTTCGGCGGACAATAGCATGCGCGCGGCGCGCGGGCAGCGGTTACAGCAACTGAGCGCGCTGCTGCCGGCCATCAGCGCAAGTCTTTCCGAAACCGTGGCGCAGACCAACCTGGCGGCTTATGGCTTTCAATTCAGCGCTCCGGCGGGTTCCGATATCACCATTCCTACGGTTGTAGGTCCCTACTCCTATTCGCAGGCGCAAGGCCAGTTGTCGCAATCGGTTTTCGACCTGGTGAAGTGGCGGAACTGGAAAGCCAGTAAAGAGACAGAACGCGCGTCGGTTCAAAATGCCAAAGATACGCGTGAAATGGTGGTTTTGGCGGTCGGTGGGAGCTATCTGCAAGTAATTGCCGCAGTGGCGCGTGTGGATTCGCAGAGAGCGCAAGTGGAAAGCGCACGGGCAGTTTACGACCAAGCCACGGTGCGGAAACAGGCTGGAATAAACGCCAAGATCGACGTGATGCGCAGCCTGACAGAACTACAGACGCAACAGCAGCGGCTGAGTTCGATCGAGTCGGACTTGGAGAAACAAAAGATCAGCTTCGCGCGCATTGTTGGGGTTCCGTTAGATCACGCATTAGTTCTTTCGGAAAAGCTGAAAGTTTCTTCCTCGATGCTTCCGGAACTGCAAGGCCAGATTCGGCGGGCTTTGAACGCCAGAGCTGGCCTAGAAGCCGCACGGGCGCAAGTGAAGGCCGCGCAATTGGTGTTATCGGCTGCGCGGGCAGAGCGCTATCCCTCGGCATCAGTGGACGGGAACTATGGCGTTATCGGGCGGAACCCGGCCGCCACCCACGGCGTGTTTACGGCCAACGCCGCGGTTAGGATTCCGGTCTGGCAAAGCGGCCGCGTAAAGGGAGAAATTATGCAGGCGGAATCGACGCTACGGCAGAGGCAGGCGGAGCTGGATGACGAGCGCGGAAAAGTGGAAGCCGAAGTCCGTACCGCTTGGATTGAGCTGCGAACGGCGATGGGACAAGTGAAAGTGGCGGAAACGAATCAGACGTACGCGCAGGAAACTCTGAACGAGGCGCGGGATCGATTCGCGGCCGGTATCGCGAACACGGTGGAAGTTGTGCAAGCGCAGGAACAGGTGGCCAATGCGGAGAACGACTACATCTCGAGCCTGTTTTCATTCAACCTGGCAAAGCTTTCGCTGGCACGCTCCACTGGATCAGCGGAAGCGGCCCTGCCCAACCTGCTCGACGGAAAGCAACCATGATGGAACACGAAGCGGAAGCCGGGACCCCGGCGAACGGAAACACGCCTGAGAAATCGAACCGCAAGGGGCGCGGCCGTGCGTTCCTGATCTTCTTCATCGTGCTGGCGATTGCTGCTGTAGTGGCGGTGCTGTGGTGGCTGCACTCGCGCCAGTTCGAGAATACCGACGACGCGCAGGTGGACGCGCATTTGAACCCGGTAACCTCCCGGATTGAGGGCACGATTTTGAAGGTCTACGTGGACGATAATCAGACCGTAAAAGTTGGCGATCCGTTGGTGGATCTGGATCCGCGAGATCTGCAGGCCAGCCTCAGTCAATCGCTGGCGCAACTGGCGCAGGCGCGCAGCATGGTGATCGCGGAGCGGCCGAATGTTCCCATTACGGAAGTGGAGAACGTGTCGAACATCAGCGGCGGGGAAGCCGATGTCGCGAATGCAGAGGCAGTGCTGGCTGCGGCGGAACGGGATCGCGATTCTTCTGCCGCGAAAGTAGCGGAGGCAGAAGCGAATGAAGCGGAGGCGCAATCGGACCTGACGCGGTACAAGAAGTTGATCGCCAAGGAAGAGGTGTCGCAGCGGGAGTACGATCAGGTTGCTACGGCAGCCAAGGCGCGAACGGCTTCACTCAATTCCGCAAAGGCGGCATTGCTGTCGTCCGAACGTGCGGTGGACGGCCGAAAGGCACAGCTTGCGCAAGTGCAAACCAGACTGGCGCAATACAAACGCAATGCTCCGCAGATGGTGGCGATTCGCAAGGCAGCGGTGCGTTCGAACCAGGCCAGCGCGCAGAGCTCCGAAGCGGCCGTGGAGAGCGCACGGCTCAAGCTGAGTTACACCCGTATTGCCGCGCCGGTTGCCGGGATTATCATGAAGCGCTCGGGAGAAGTGGGAGCGCATGCCGCTGCCGGTCAACAGCTGATGCAGATTGCCCAGATCGAAGATGTCTGGGTGACGGCTAACTTCAAGGAGACGCAGCTGCGGCGCATTCATCCGGGCCAAAGCGTCAGCATTCACGTGGACGCGCTGGACGAGGATTTCGAGGGCACGGTAGAGAGCATTGGGGGCTCTACGGGATCGATTGCCAGCGTTCTGCCGCCTGAAAACGCAACCGGCAACTATGTGAAGGTAGTGCAGCGGATTCCGGTGCGGCTGCGCTTCAAGAAACATCAGCAGCATCTGGAGCGGCTGCGCCCCGGCATGTCAGTAGAACCCGACGTACGGGTGGGGAGCTAACTTGCCCGGCACAGCCTCTGGCCACCAGAACTGGAAGCCGTCGCATAATCCTTACCTGGTTGCCATCACGGTAACGCTGGCGACGTTTGCAGAGGTACTCGACTCCTCGATTGCCAACGTGGCGCTACCGCATATCGCCGGCACGCTCGGAGCGACTTACGAAGAAGCTACCTGGGTGCTGACCAGCTACCTGGTTTCAAGCGCGATTGTTTTACCCGTCTCGGGTTGGCTTTCCAACTTCATCGGGCGCAAACGCTTCTACATGCTCTGCGTGGCTTTGTTCACGGCCTCTTCGGTGCTATGCGGCTTTGCGCCAAGCCTCTCGTTTTTGATTTTTGCCCGCATTATGCAAGGCGCCGGCGGAGGCGGACTGCAGCCTTCCGAGCAAGCCATTCTCGCCGATTCATTCCCACCCGAAAAACGCGGCATGGCCTTTGCGCTCTACGGCATGGCGGTTGTGGTTGCGCCCGCCGTGGGGCCGACCCTGGGCGGCTGGATTACGGACAACTACAGCTGGCACTGGATCTTCTTCATTAACCTTCCGGTGGGCCTGCTATCGCTGTTTCTGACGCAGAGAATGGTGGAAGATCCGCCGTGGATCAAAGAGCGTAAAGGCTCCAGCATCAGCATCGATTACATCGGGCTGGCGCTAATCGTGGTTGGGGTCGGCTGCTTTCAGGTTTTGCTCGACAAGGGGCAGCAGGATGATTGGTTCGCTTCGCCATTCATTATTGCGATGGCGTGGATCGGGTTTCCAACGCTGGTGGCTTTCTTTTTGTGGGAGTGGTACCACGACCATCCGATTGTGGACGTGCGCCTGCTGCAGAACCGTAACTTTGGAACCGCTGTATTTTTCTCATTCGTGTTGGGCATCGTCTTATTTGGCTCAACGGTTTTGATTCCGCAGTTCCTGCAGACCAGTCTCGGCTATACGGCGGAGCGCGCTGGCATGGCTTTGTCGCCGGGCGGGCTGGCGCTGATGGTGATGATGCCTATCGCCGGTATCCTCACCAGCCGTAAAGGTGTCGATCCGCGAGTGCTGGTTTCAATCGGCTTCTTTACGATGGCGATGACGCTGCGAATGATGACCATCGTCTATCCGGGCATCGATTTTAAAACCATGGTGTTGCTGCGCGTGGTTCAAGTGCTTCCGATGGCGTTCATCTTCATTCCGATCAGCACCCTGAATTACGTCGGAGTGCCGATTGAGAAGAATAACCAGGTGTCCGGCATGTCGAACTTTGCGCGTAATATTGGCGGAAGCATTGGGACATCGTTTCTGGGGATCTTCCAATCGCGCCAGAATCAGACGCACCAGAACATGTTTGCCGCGCACACCAGCCATGGCGATCCTAATTTCGAGGCCATGGTCGCGGGTTTGAAGAGTCTGTTTATGTCGCAGGGATTCGATGCCGTGGTGGCTTCGAAGAAGGCGCTGGCAATGGTTTATCAAACGATGCACGCGCAAGCGAATGCTTTGAGTTTTCAGAATAGCTTTTTTTTGATGTCGATGCTGGTGCTGGTGTTGGTTCCGTTACCTTTCATCATGCGTAAGCCAAGGCCGGGAGTTAAGGTGGGGGCAGTTCATTAGGGGATGGCCCCGGATAGAATCAAGCCGCTTGATAACGCCGAACCCAGCACGTTTCAGGCGATCGACCAAGGCAGTGTGTATGGAAGGAAGCGTGCGTCCGGTTTCCTCGCAAGCAATTCTTCGTGAAGTAGACGCGAAGTCGCCGGAAAGAAAGCTGGCCTCCGGGTAACTGGGCAGTATGCTTGCATCTAGAGTGCCCGTCGCTCTGTGGAGGACCTAATGGCAAATACACGAGCATTGATAGCTCAGGCCTACTCGGCGTTTAACCGGCGGGATGCCGATGGCGCACTCGCGCTGATGAGTGAGAACGTCAGTTGGCCCAAGGCTTCAGAGGGCGGCAGGGTAGAGGGGAAGGAAGAGATCCGGGATTACTGGACGCGCCAGTGGGCGGAGTTTAATCCTCACGTGGAACCGATTGAAGTCACTGAGCGTGAGGCGGGCAGAACTGATGTCAAAGTTCACCAAATTGTCAAGAATTTGAGCGGCGACGTCCTTTCAGATCAAACGCTCCTGCATGTCTTTACCATCGCAAACGGACTGATCGAACGCATGGATATCGCCGAGAGCAAACCTGCTTTCGGACAAGGTCACGCAACATAGCTTGTCAGCCCGGAATCCATTGCCTAAAGAGTAGGCCTCCGGGAGGAAGCTTCGGGGGTAGACAGGTCACAGGCTGTATCGCGAGGTTGGGGCGCAGACCCTGGAAAGGAGATTGGCAGATCTGTGGATTGGTCTTCATTGTGAGGCGCATGGCGACCTCGAATAGGAGTATGTTGACCGCCGCAGAGTTAGTCTACTCGACCTGGAAGATTGCGTAGGCATCGGTTCTGCTCAAGCGGCCAATCGATGGTTGATAATCTTTGGCTCCTCAGGTAGGATTCGAACCTACAACATTTCGGTTAAAAGCTAACGGCGATCCGCATTATCCGTTGCTATCGGGTGTGCAACGCTGACATTAAGCAATAACTTACCGAGGATGAACGCCTCGTATCCCTTTCTGGGTTTGCGCAGGTTCGGACTGATTGTTAAGCAGCGTCCCTGACTTGCCGATATTAGTGAGCATGCTCTCCAGTCGCCTTCCTGCGATTGCGCTCACAGATAGCGCCGACCTTAGCCTCGAGTTTCCCCACTGTTGATTAGGCGCTTCGAAAACTCCGCAACGCCTTTGAAGACGGTGTCCATGTCGCCGGTGAGTTGACATTCCTCAGCTAATGTCACAAACCGTTGCTGCCAATTCCGAGGCGGCTTCGGTAGCGTGGACGGTAGCTCATGGGTCCGCCGGTGCGCGAATGTTCGTTGCACTGCCTTTTCTATTCGCGTCGGGCTGAGCCCGCCAGATCCGATCAAAAGCGCCAAGTCGACAAGGTCCTTCACCCGACTGTTAGTGGAACTCCTCAGTAGCGTACGTATAGGCATGGAGTTTCTCGGCAAACTGCTGCTCTCGCGAAATAGTCTGGATCCATGGAGCACTGATACCTGCGAAGTCCAGCCAGTCGCGGCACGCAATGACTTCCACCGGTTGAATGATCTCGTCGCCGATGCCGGCGGCGAGATGAAAGCGCGCGAAGATCCTGCCATCCATTCGCGCTTCAACAGAAAACCTCGCTCCACCGTAAGGCGCGGCGTCCAAATCCAGCACTGGGGACCGATCGTGTACTCAAACCAGTCGCCAAGAGAGGAACTCGCCGCGTTCTGAATCAGACTGCGAAGGATTTGGTTTGCATCTACTCCTGTCGTCACCGCAATTCGTTGCACGGTTAGATCAATATCAACCGTCGCTCGTGCGGTCTTGAAGCGCAGTTCCAAAGCATAGCCGCCTTTCAGCACCCAAGGAGCCGAGTCTGTTCGAAACAGTCGCGCTAGCAAGCGGTCAAACGCCACTTGGCGACGCAGACGATTTACTTGAACCAGTTCAGCTTGGGCAGCCTTGTTCAGGCGAGCTTCGAGTGCCCGGCGGAACGCTTCCGCCGAAATGTACTCTCGCGGCATTACGCGACCTGTCGCAGAAGATTCTGAAATACGCTCTGACCTGGAGCAGTTAACTTAACGTGTTTAAGCTCCGATCGCGCGATCAATCCACGGTCGAGGGCCTGGGTTAAACAGCCCGTGTCTAAACGCAAAAACATCTTTACGCAGAAATGTTGTGAATTATAAGATGGATGCATGGCGATGGGCACACGGAAGAAGAGGGAGCGGCAGGAGTCATTGTGGTACGGGGGCGAGTTGCCGACGGCCCCTGGACATCCTTTCTACAACCGCCTGAATGAAGTTCTCGACAAAGCTGGTTTTGACAGGTTCTGCGAGGATAGCTGCGCAGCCTTTTATCACGCCAAGCTGGGCCGTCCCTCTTTGGCTCCGGGAATGTACTTTCGCGTGATGATGATCGGTTTCTTCGAAGGGCTGGACAGCGAGCGAGGCATTGCCTGGCGTCTGGCCGATTCGCTCACGTTGCGCCAGTTTCTCTCGCTGGGGCTGGACGAGAACACGCCGGACCATGTGACGATTTCGCGTACTAGACGGTTGATCGGTGAAGAGACGCATCAACGGATCTTCACCTGGGTTCTGGAACAACTGGCATGGGAAGGGTTGATTAAGGGCAAGACCATTGGAGTGGATTCGACCACGCTGGAAGCGAATGCGGCGATGAAGTCGATCGTGCGCCGGGATACGGGCGAGAGCTATAACGCATATCTGAAGCGGTTGGCCGAAGCCGAAGGGGTGGATGCCCCAGAGGCGGCCGCACTGCGGCGCATGGACCGCAAGCGCAAAAAGAAGACCTCCAACGAAGACTGGGAGAGCCCGAGCGACGGCGCAGCGGAGATCACGAAGCTGAAAGACGGACGTACGGCGCTGGCTTACAAAGCGGAGAATGCGGTGGATATGGAGACAGGCGCCATTGTGGCGGTAACCACGCATGGGGGCAGTGCCGCCGACACGGCAACGGTGGAAACGACGGTGATAGAAGCCGGGGTAGCGGTAGCGGAACTGATTCCGGCAAGCCCGCCGCAAGGAAGCAAGTGTGCAGTGCATCCCGGTGGAGTGCAAGAAGTGGTAGCCGACAAGGGTTACCACAGCAACCAGGTAGCAGTCGGGTTGAGCGAACTGGAAGTCAGAACTTACATTGCGGAGCCGGACAGGGGTGCGCGCAACTGGGATGGCAAGCAGGCGGAAAAGAAAGCGGTGTGCGCCAACCGGCGGCGCATTCGGGGCCGCCGGGGAAAGCGACTGCAGCGGCAGCGCGGCGAGAAAATCGAACGTAACTTCGCGCATCAGTTTGATACGGGCGGCATGGACCGCCTGTATGTTCGCGGCATGGAGAATGTCCACAAGAAACTACTCATCCAGGCGGCGGCGTGCAATCTTGCACTACTGATGCGGTCCATGTACGGAGCGGGCAAGCCGAGAGCCGCTCACGATTGGGTAATCGAAGCTCCTTTTGCGATTCTGGCGTTCATGAGGGCTATAGAAAGTCTCGCGGAGCTACGGTGGGCGAACTCCGGCAGGGGACGTCTCTCGCTCATCCGTTCGCTCATGGTCTTGTGATTTACTGGTTGCCCCCGAAATCGGGTGGTTTAGACACGGGCTGTTAAGACGGGCACGCTTCCCATTGAGGAGTTGAGCGAGCTCTTGGACGATCCGCCGTCGATTTGGGCGAATGGCGATTCTACATATTACGGAGACAATGACCGGGTTAAGCTGGACATTGCCGCCAAGCTAACGAATTCGTTGATGCTCCTGAAACCCAAAGGCCTGAAGTTAAGAGTTCATATCGAAGGTGCCGACTTTGGAAATCCGAGAAGACGTGTCCGCGCGAACTTCACGCACAAAACCGCTTCTTACAGCCTGATGGTCACAGATCCGGTCACGGAAACTACATTGCTTGCTAAACCCAATTCCGAGTACTCTCCAAAGAACGCGTATCTCTGTATCAGTTTAGGTGAGGCGCATACCGATGGTTTTTGCTACAAGCTTGTGGCAGCAGTCATCTCTCAAGAGGCGTTATGAACCTTCAGCACATCGTTTTCACCATCGGTCATTCTACCCACTCTCAGGAACGTTTTATAGAACTGTTGTCTCAGCATGCGATTACCGCCGTTTGCGATGTGCGATCAAAGCCATATAGCCGTCGCTACGAGCAGTTCAACCGGGAACAGCTGAAAAGCGCCTTAAAGGCCAACGGCATTGCTTATGTGTTCCTTGGAAAAGAGCTTGGAGCACGGAGCGAGGATCCATCTTGCTATGAAAACGGGAAGGTGCAATACGACCGGCTGGCGCATACAGCGCTTTTCCAGCAGAGCATACAGCGCGTTCAGGACGGCATGAAAAACTATCGGGTTGCCTTGATGTGCGCAGAGAAAGAGCCTCTCGAATGCCATCGCACGATTCTGGTTGCAAGGCGTCTGGCTGCTATCGGCCTTGACGTTCAGCATATTCATGCCAACGGAGCGACAGAAAGCCACGCGGACGCTTTGAAGAGGTTGACGCGCATGCTCAACCTGCCTCAGGCCGATATGTTCAATACAACTAAGGAAGCTTTTTCCGATGTTTATCGCCGTCAGGAAGAACGCATAGCTTACGAGGGCAAGGCTGTAGCTGAAACGGAAAGTCCGGCCATTGGAAGCGTCGCCGGATGAAACTCTTCACCATCGGCTTCACGAAGAAATCGGCGGAAATATTCTTCACTCGCATAAAGAACGCCGGTGTGCGGCGGCTTGTCGATGTCCGTTTGAACAACGTTTCGCAGCTCGCGGGCTTTGCCAAGAAGGACGATCTTCGCTATTTCACTAGAGAACTCTGCCATATCGATTACGTCCATGTTCCAACGCTAGCGCCAACGGCAGACATTCTCGATCCCTGTAAAAGACAGAAGAACGGCGATTGGCAACTCTATCAGCGCCAGTTTCTTGAGCTGATGGTGAAGCGCCGCATTGAAGAAACGGTCTCCCGTGCGGTGTTGGATGGCGGCTGTTTGCTGTGCAGCGAGGAAAAGCCCCATCATTGCCACCGCCGCTTGGTTGCCGAATATCTGAAAGAGAAGTGGGCCGATGTGCAGATTGAGCATATCCCTTAGCTCGGTGCGTTTAGCGATTGCATCAGCAAAGCCGGTTGCGAATGCATCCTAACTAGATAGCGTGTGCAATAAGCGTAAGCGTAAGAGCAACCCCATCTATCTTGAACCTGGAAAGCATGATGAAGTGAGGGAATGGCAGATGGAAACAAGAGAGCACGTTCACCGCGGCTGAGCAGAGCAGATACCGGCAAAGTGGTGGCAGATTATGAAGCCAGCGGGTTAAGCCGCGAAGTGTTTTGCGCACAGCGCGGCATGGGGATAACAACGCTGGTCCGATACTTGCGGGTGGCGCAAGGAAGCGCAGGGTGCGGGGAAGGCAAAGTTCGTGGCGGTGCAGGTGACGCGGAAGAAGCGGCCAGCGATTGCCGGAGATGGCGCGCTGACAGTGGCGCTGGCCAATGGACGGCGGATCGAAGTAGGCAGCCGCTTCGATGGAGCGATGCTGGAGCAGTTGGTTCGCCTGCTGGAGCGCGCGTAAAGGTTCGGCCTGGGGCCGGCCACGCGCATTTATCTGGCGGCCGGAACAACCGACATGCGCAAGGGCTTCGAGGGCCTGCACGGCCTGGTGCGTGACCGCCTGCTGTGCGAGCCGTTAAGCGGACACATCTTTGTCTTCGCCAATGCCGGCCGCAACCGGCTGAAGCTTTTGTTCTGGGATGGCACCGGCTTGTGGGTTTGTTCGAAGCGTTTGGAGAAGGGGAGATTCCGCTGGCCTGAGGCAGACAGCGGCGCAGCGAAAGTGAAACTGAGCCATGAGGAACTGACGCTGCTGCTGGGTGGAATTGATCTCACACAGACCCGGCGGCGAGGCTGGCACCGGGTGGAAACTCCAGCAGAAAATAGTCAGCATCATTGGAGTTAGTAAGTGGAAGTAAGTGTAGCTATTACTCACTATCGACGGTAAAATATCTCTATACCGTCCGTGAGTTCATCCCCTTCGCCACAGTCAGAATCCACACAGGTTGAGCAGCTGCAAAAGCAACTGCGCTGGGCCGAGATGCGGATTCAATCGCTGGAAGAAATGCTGCGGCTGGCGCGCATTGCCAAGTATGGGCCTGGCAGCGAGAAGCTGAACAGCGCGCAACTGGAGCTTCTGGAGTTTGAGCCGGGCGTGAGCGGCAACGAGGTGGAAGCGGAGAGCAAACGAGAGCTGCTGGCAGCCGCCGCGCTACAAAAGGATCGCAAACAACATCCAGGCCGTCAAACCCTGCCCGCTGATCTGCCGCGCGTGGAACGCGTGCTGCCCAGCACACCCGAGCAATGCACCTGCCGGAGTTGCGGCGGCGGGACAGTGGTGATCGGCTATGAGCAGAGTGAGCAGTTAGACTGCCAGCCAGCCGAGTACTTCGTCTCAGTAGTCAAACGCGAGAAGCGCGCTTGCCAGGCGTGTGAAGAGGGCGGCGTGGTGACGGCGCCGCTGCCGGCGCGGATTATCGACAGGAGCCTGGTGAGCGATCAGGTGATCATCGGCACCATCATTTCCAAGTATTGCGATCATCTGCCGCTGTACCGCCAGAGCGCGATGCTGGAGCGCGAGACAGGAATCGAGATCAGCCGCGCGACGCTGGATGGCTGGGTGATGCGGGTGGGCGGGTTGCTGCTGCCGATTGTGGATGCGCTGGGCCGCGAGTTACGGGCTGAGAGTTATCTCCAGGCCGATGAGACACCGGTGGATGTGCAGAGCAAAGACAAGCGGGGGAAAAACCACCAGGCCTATCTGTGGCAATATGGGCGGCCTGGAGCAAGCGTGGTGTTCGACTTTCGCATGGGCCGTGGCCGCGAAGGGCCAAAACTCTTTCTGGGTCCGTCCGGAGGGATTTTGCAGACCGATGGCTACGCCGCTTACGGCAAGGTAGGCGGAGCCGGGATGGTGCATGCCGCTTGCTGGGCGCATTCCAGACGCAAGTTTTCCGATGCCCTGAAGCTGAATCCTGATGACCGGATAGCCGCGCTGATGGTGAAACAGATTGATGAGCTGTTTGGCATTGATGGCAAGGCGCGCGCGAACGGTCTCGATTATGCAGCACGGCACGCGCTGCGCCGTGAGCGCTCTGTTCCGCTGCTGGATCTGATTCGGAACCAAGTGGAAGCGGCGAAAGTCAGCGCATTGCCAGCCAGCACTCTGGGCAAGGCCGCCGCTTACACGCTGAACCTTTGGGGCAAGTTGACGCGCTTTCTGGAACATCCAGAACTGGAGTTGAGCAACAACCTGGCGGAGAACTCCATGCGGCCGCTGGTGCTGGGAAGAAAGAACTGGATTCATGTCGGCAGCCAGCAGGCTGGACCGAAAGTGGCGGCCATTCTCTCGGTTGTTGAAAGCTGCCGGCGGCTCAAGTTGTCGCTGCGCGATTACTTGTCGGCGGTGCTGCCAGGATTGTCTGATTTGCCCGTCAAGCAGGTCAGCCGACTGACCCCTTCTGCCTGGGCTGCGGCTCAATAGTTCAGCAAGAACATAACGCACCGGGATAGTCTAGGCTGCGGTTGCTCGGACGCTTACGCTGCACCGTTCAAACCTGGGACTTGCAGAATCTTCTAGGCAGCTTCACGGAGTCGTTCTGACTCGGGATCCAGCACCATTGCGTTGCCGGGGAGCACCGTTCACTCAGAAGAGCAACTTTAAAGCCAGTTGAATATTCCGCCCCAAACCCGCGCTGCTGATCACACCAAAGGTCCCCGAACCAAACGACGCACCCGGATTTCCGAACGATGCGCTATTAGTGACATTAAAAGCCTCGGCGCGGAACTGAAGCCGCACATCTTCCCTGAGAAAGAAGTCGCGGTGGACGGCCAAGTCGAGATTCTTCCGTCCTGGTCCATGGAGGACATTCCGTCCCAAATTCCCGTACGAGTAAAGCGGCTGCGCATCAAAGCAGGAAGTATTAAACCACCGATAAACGCTCTGCTGGAAACCCGAGGTCGGATCGCAGACCGCATTAGGACGATCGCTTCCGCCCGTATTCGAGCGAGCGGCCGAGTTCGTGATATCGAATGGCAGGCCAGTTGTCAAAATAGCGACGATGTTCATCCCCCAATTTCTTGCCAGCATTGCCCTAAAGCCACTTGCGTTCTTAGCGAAGGGCAGCGCATAGTCGCCCAGCAGGGTAAAGCGGTGGCGCAAGTCTAGGAAGGAATTCCCGTACTCACTCTTAGGGTCGTTACGGATGGCCGGCTCATTGTCCAGGCTGTGAGCCCACGTATAGCTGGATAAGATGGTGAGCCCGTTTCGATAGCGATGTTCTAAAACGGTTTGCAAACCCTGATAGTTGGTGTTATACCAGGGCCCGGCAATCGCGATCGAGGACACGTTTGGAAAATCTGAATAGTAGGGCGTTCTGGGGATAATTGCGCCGGGTCCTGGGGGTGCCAAGTCAACGTTCACAGCACCGTTAAATATGTACTGATGGCGTCCTAAAGCTCCCACGTAGCTTGCTGTTGCCACCCAGCCCTTTGCGATTTCCTTCTGCAACGTCAAGTTGCATTGCTGCACATAGGGGATGGTCCCGGCGAATGCTACACCCGTCAGGCTCCCCGTTGGATTTGCGGGGCTCGTCGCGACGGGTGTGGGCAGGCCATCGGAAAGCGAGTTCACCGGCGTCAGTGGAGTGGTATTCAGAGTGAATAAACTTACGAACGGCGGATTGCGCAGCGCCATCGAACTGGCAATCATGTTCGGCACAAAGCTGATGCCGTATCCGCCTCGTAACACGGTTCCTCTCGCTAAGGTTGCGGCAAATCCGAAGCGCGGCGAAAAGTTCAGTCGATCGGCCTGCACTCCCGCCGATGAGGCCACACCGTTCTGACCGGCAATGATGATCGTCCCCTTGGCCAAATCCACATTTGAAATGCGATTCGCCACTTCCGTGTTCGGGCCGTAATAGTCATAGCGAAATCCCATGTTCAGCGTCAGCCAGTGCGTCGCGCGCCAATCATCCTGGACATAGCCGGCTGCCTCCCAGTTCCGCAAGCCGGGATTCACCAGGTATTTGCTGCGCGTCGTCGACGCTGGAAAGCCCAGCAACAATGAGGCAACGGCATTACCGCTCTCCACTGTGCGCCCGGAAGGGTCGTTCGTGAAATTCGAATTAAAGGTGAATTGTCCGCGCGCCGTCGGACTCTGGAAAGCATCCGTCTGTCTCCGCCGCAGATCAGCTCCAAACTTGATGCTATGCGCACCCCGAACATACGTGAAATTCGCGATCTCCTGAAAGAGATTGTCGGTTGTTAGGATCGGGATATAACTCGCGTCCCCGAGCGTTGTCAGACCGCTAGTGGAGACAATGGAAAGCCCCGAGCTGTCGGTATCGATGTTGACGCCCGTTAGGCCGACTTGCTGCGAAGTATTTTTCCCAAAGTTCACGGGAAGAGACCGAACCACATACCGGCTGAAATCTGCCTTGAGTTCCATCACTAGACGGGGGCTAAAAATGTGAACGTCATTCAGTTGAGCGCTTTGCGCCCGTTGCGCTGCTGTCCCGGAGCGTCCCTGGTCGCAAACCGGATCGATGCCGTTCGGTGCCGCCGGGCACCCTTTTGGAATGACCGTATCGGTGTTATTGAAAGAATAGCGGGCAAAGGCCGTATTGGACTCCGAGAAGCGGTAGTCTACTTTCGCGTCGAAAGTATCGTTGTCCTGTGTCTTCAATGGCTGATAGGTGTAGTTGTTGACCAGCCCGCTGATGAGCGGCAGCGGATATAGATTTATAAGGTTCTGCGAGATGGAATTGATCCGGCTGGCGGGGATCTGATTGCCCGAAAATGCAGTGCGAGTATTCCCGATAGTGGTGAGCGGATCGAAAATCGGATTCAATCCCGCGAAGTTGCCCTGCCGCTCGGTCGCTGTCGGCACCGAGTCCACAAACGTCTGGCCTTGACGTATCCGAAGCCCCTCATAGTCTCCGAAGTAGAAAACACGATTTTTCCTGATCGCGCCGCCGTTGCTACCGCCAAACTGATTTTGATGGTAAGGCGGCTTCTTGTCGGCGAAGAAGCTTCTTGCATCCAGGTGCTGATTCCGGAAGAACTCGAATAGCGAGCCATGAAAGGCGTTCGTTCCCGACTTCGTTACGAAGTTAATGACGCCTCCCGCCGTTCTCCCAAATTCCGCTGAGTAGAGATTCGTTTGTACCTTCATCTCTTGCAGCGCATCCACTGAAGGTTTCACAATTACAGTGCCAATAAACCGCTCGTTGTCATCCACACCGTCGATTGTGAAATTGTTAAAGCTGGTCGGCTGAGCATTCACGGACACAGCGGATGTCAGGCGGCGGTCATCCGGACGCGTTCCGCTCGGCAATCCCGTCGCTTCGCCTTCGGAGGCACCCGCTGTGAGTTGCGCCAGCACGACGAAATTACGCCCATTTAGCGGAAGGTTCTGCAGCGCCTGTGTGCTGATCAGACTACTCAGAGACGAACTATCCGTCTGCAGCGCAGGAGAGGCTGCGGTCACCTCCACAGACTGCTCGAGATTGCCGAGTTCCAGCCGGACATCCTGCCGCAAACGGTCGCCAATCGCCAAAGTGACCTGTGGAACCGTCCAGGTCTTAAAGCCTGCCGAAACCGCTTTGATGCTATATCGGCCCACCGGAAGCTGTGCGATCGCATAGTCTCCCGATTGATCGCTTTCGGCCATATAATCGGCCCCGGTATCGAGACTGTGAACCGCCACCTTGACCCTCGGGAGCACCGCACCCGAGGCATCAGTAACTGTACCGACAATATCGGCGGTCGTCCGCTGCGCCCGGAGCGCCGTGGCAAACAGGAAAACACTGAACATCGCAATAAAACAGGAAATGTGGGAACGCGACATAGCAACTACCTCTTCGAGATGAAACATGGCTAGTTTTGCTGGAGGCCTTCCACCTCCCAGCAAAGCGCAGCTAGCGAAGAGATTACAACATTCTTCGGTGCAACCATACGAAAGGCCGCCCTTGTGGAACGAAGCATCGGCTCACGCGCATTCTCATTCAAGAAGTCGGCGTTGACCTTGACGACAAAGCCGACCAGATTGTCTTGACGATTCATTGGAACGGTAGACCTCAGAGCGAGATTCGTGTAGCCCGAATCAGAACCGGGCGATATCTCGTGATCCTCTTCCAAGCCCAGTTGAAGTCATGCATACTCTCGGCGGTTATTTACTGGGTCGGGAGTTGGCGGGTGGTCATACTGAATCGCAGCCCACGGTGGATGGTAAATCGTAGACTGTAGACGCCGATTTAAAGAGCTATGGGCCGGCCAGGTATCACCTTTCTTAGTTCAGTAGACTCGGCGAAAGAGAGGGGCTGTTTTGCCTAGATCGATACACCGGACGGACGGAGCAGGAAACTGGAGCTTGTTGGTAAATAGGCTTAAAACTGATTTCCGTGATCGGTTAAGGCTGACAGCAAATCCGTAGCCAGCGAGGCAAACTTGCGGGGTCGCGCGCCTAACCCAACGGCAATTGACAGTTCGGTTTGCGAGCGCTTCGCCACAATGAATACAATCGCATTCCGCGTCAATTCCCTTGGCAAGCGCAGCCGGTTTCGATTGAGTTACGAACCCGGCGCTTCTGTCGTCGAAACGAGTATTGTCCCCGGAAGATCTTGCGGAACGGCTGCTCGGGGTGGCCGTTTCACGAGCGCGAGAAACCGGGAGACGAGAGGCAACTTGTTGGTTTGTGGGCTCCGCTTTGGGAGGACGACTGCGCTCAATTTCGGATCTCCCCGAGTCGCAGGTTGCACGAGCCGGTCTAAGTCCTCGCGCAGGCTGGGATCCCTTGTTGCCGGTTCTCTTTCGTCCCGCACCTTCCGCCGAATTCCGAACTGGGTGGGCAGAGGTTCGCGCGGCACCCCTGTCGCCGTAGCGCGCTAATTACATCGGATAGCTCATTGGCGAACGAGATGGCACCGACAATGTCGAACGAGATTGACCGGGAGATCCCGTGTGTGATACGGTCTATCCAGACTTTTAGTCTAGATCTCCTTTTACAATCCGAGACGTCCTGCGCGATTAGATCGCAGCACTTTACAATCCGCGAGGTAATGAACCTTTGTCTGACACAACACGACGTGGTTTCATAGGATCCGCTGCCGGAACTCTCTTAGCAGCTTCCAGTTCTGCTGCCCAATCGGCCAAACCGAAAAAGATGATAGGAATTCAGGTAGGAGCTGTTTCTTTCGTCGATGAGGGAGTAGAGCCTGTTCTGGAGATCCTGCAGAGCAAGGGACACGTCAATACCCTTTTTATCGCGGCGTTTACTTACGGCCGCGGCATTGCCGGACGACAGATTCCAGGCCAGCCGCTACCGGACCACGGTGGGCAGCATTACGACACCGACACGTTTCATGGGGGAAGCTACGCTGCTGTCCATCCGAAATATTACAAAGATACTTCGTTAAAAGATGTCCGGGCTCCCGATCTCGGGAGTTTCGACGTTTTTGAAAGTGTGCTGCCGGCTTCGCGCAAACGTGGAATGCAGAACATTGCGTGGTTCGAGGATGTATTTCGGGGCGACACTCCTGGCATCAAAGAACTGCAAGAGAAGGATCTGCATGATCGGAACGCGACGACGCTCTGCTTCAACAATCCCGGCTATCACAACTTCTTGCTCGATTTAATAGAGGATTACGCGCGTTCCTGGGAACTCGATGGCATTATGTGGGGCTCTGAACGTCAGGGTGCATTCGCCAACGCGATCGGCTCATCTCACGGAGGCAAGCGAAAAGACCCGGGGCGTGTCACGTGCTTCTGCCGATACTGCCAGAAGAAGGGAGAGGAACGGGGAATTCAGTTCAGTCGGGTACAAAAAGCATTTCTGGAATTAGAGAAATTCGTCCGAGCGGCCCGAGAGCGAAAGAGTCCAACGGATGGCTATTACGCCACTTTGTGGCGTCTGATGCTTAGCTACCCGGAACTACTCGCTTGGGAAAACTTATGGCACGATAGTCTGCGAGAGACATATCAGGCGATCTACCAAAAGGTGAAGTCCGTAAAGCCTGCCATGGGGGTCGGCTGGCACATTTGGCACAACAATTCATTTAGCCCCATCTATCGTGCAGAGCAGAATCTGCAGCGAATAGCCCCGGTCTCCGATTTCCTGAAAATCGTCATCTATAACAACTGCGCCGGCGAGCGGATGGCCAGCTATATCGACAGCGTTAGCGAAACGCAATTCGGCGATATTCCCAAGGAAGAGTTGCTCCGATTCCATTACGAGGTCCTGGGCTACAAATATGAAGGAAGCTACAAGCAGATCCCTGAGACCGGTTGGTCGGCCGATTACGTGTACCGCGAGACCGAGCGCGCGCGGAAGGATCTCACGGGAACGCAAACTCACTTATGGCCTGGAATCGATGTGGACATACCGACAGCAACTGGACACAGTAAGTGCTCTCCACAGAGCGTTCGGGATGCCGTACTAGCGGCTTTTCATGGCAATGCCGACGGGGTGATTCTTTCGCGCAAGTACTCGGAGATGAAGCTGGCAAACTTGGCGGGTGCCGGACAGGCGATACAGGAACTAGGGTTTGTCTAACAGTCCGTTGGAAGCATCGGGAGCCGTAAAGAAGGAGCAAACAATCCATGATAAGCAGTTCTTCAGGGCGAGCTTGCGCAATCGCTGTGCTCTGCGGCGAATCGTTACTTGTAGCGCCAAGACACGCATGGTCCCAGGCGAACTCCGCCACGCTTTACGGTACGGTGACCGATCCGTCGGGGGCCGTGGTCCCCAATGCTACTGTGACGCTGACCCAGCAGGGTACCCAGGCAACCATGACAAGGACTACCAGCAGGACTGGAGGCGATTTCGGCTTCACGTTCGTACCTGCGGGCACATACACCTTGAAGATCGAGGCCCAGGGATTCAATAGTTACCTCAACACCGGAATAACGCTTACGGCAGGACAGCAAGCTCGACAGGCTTACCACCTCGAACTTGGCTCGAGCGCGCAAACAGTGAGTGTCCAAGGCGGCACTCCCCTTGTTAACACGGTATCGGCGCAACAGCTTCATAACTACAGTCTCACCGAGGCTCGAGAGTTGCCGCTGCAGAACCGAAACTTTACAGGGCTTCTGAGTATTAACGCCGGAGTTGTGCCTAGCCAGGGAAACAACGGAAGGGGAGTAGATATGAATGGAGTGGGCCGGAATGGCACGGTGTATTCACTGGACGGAACAAACGCCAGCGGCAATTCCGGTGGAAACGATCCCGGAGTCTATCAGGGAGCGAATTTGGTCGATGTCATGAGCGTAGAGGGCATCGACGAGGTGAGCGCAGTAAAAGGAGCAATTCCTGCCGAGTACGGGAACGTGATCGGCGGACAGGTTAACTTAGTGTCAAAATCGGGTACAAACGACTGGCACGGCAGCCTCTTCGAGAACCATCAGGACAGCGCGCTCAACGCTCGTTTCCAACGCGTGAGCAACAAACCTCACCTGACCCTTAACCAGTTTGGCGGCTCTTTAGGTGGACCGATCAGAAAGAATAAGATTTTCATCTTTGGAGATTACGAGGGGTACCGGGACTCGGAATCGAGTTTTGTGCAAGGAAATGTCCCCACCGAGGCGATTCGCGCCCAACTCTTAAATGCCGTACCAGCCTATCAACTCGCCCTACAGGCTTTTCCGCTACCGAATCAGCCAACGGCGCCCGGCGCTACAGTAGGAGATTTCGCTGCCGTAAAACCCCTCGTTCGTCGTGATAACCACTTCGATGTCAGAGGAGATCTTCTTCTGACAGACAATAGTCGGCTGAGCATCACCTATAATCGCGGCGCACCGTATCAATTGACGCCTCGATATTATATTGACGACCCGCAAATTTACCTCAATTCGCTGAATCGCGGAAATATCAGCTACATAATCGGCGGGAGTAAGTGGACTTCCGAGACACGGTTCGGTTTTAACAGGACCATCCAGGATCGCTTAGACGGTTTTTTTGACACGGTAGATCCAAATAGTCCTGATGAAGCAATCGCATACGGGAGACGTGTTCCCTCTCTCCAAACCACGCTCGGCTGGAGCGGACCTGCTGCCGAGATCAATCATTCTGGCGGTCCGTTCTGGCAGATCGACGAAAAATACGCCCGCTACGCTGGACATCACTCTTTGAAATTCGGAGCAGATTACCGTAAATCGGTGGGCACCCGCAATAACCCTCAGATTCCGGATTTCTTCTACGGAAGCTTAAATGACCTGCTGGCTAACAATCCCCGCCAAGTGCAGGCGACATTAGGTTCTGGTCTGTACTCCGGGCGCATGTACGACTTCGGCTTTTTCATACAAGACGATTGGCGGGCGACCCCAAAGCTTACTCTGAATTTGGGCTTTCGATACGATTTCTATTCCAATTTCGTAGCGAAAGGCGAAGACGGCACGCCTCAGGCAGGACTCAATAACCCGAGCTTTCTCAGCATGGATGGGAAATTCTCAGTAGGATCCTTTCGATCGCCATTTTCCCCCTACGAAAGCGATCCCAACAACTACGGGCCTCGATTCGGTTTTGCATATAACCCGGACGGGAATGGCAAGACGGCCATCCGAGGCGGGGCTGGAATTATGTTCAGCAACATACTGCCGGAGAACTTCTGGAATGTGGTTTCCAGCGCGCCTAACATCCCCTATCGAGCGACGTTCAGTCCGGCAGATCTCAAAACCTTTGGAATTACTTATCCTGATTACAATGACAACTTCTTCAACTACGCTCAGCAACTGGCAAAGAGTTCTTCGAATACCAATGTCGCAGCAATCTTCAACTCTCAGCTGAAGAATCCGTATACGATTCAGTACACCATAAACATCCAACGGCAGTTGTCGGGCAGCCTGGTTCTTGAAAGCGGATTTGTCGGAAGTCGAGGCGTGAAATACCCGTTGTGGCGATTCGCTAATGTCGTGGATCGCATGACCGGATCGGTGCCAAATCCCAACTTAGGCCGCCCTTACTACCTGGACAACTCCCAGACGTCGACCTACTTCGGGTGGCAAAACACTCTGAAGAAACGTTTTTCCGACAGGTTAAGTTTTGATGTCAACTATACTTACTCGAAAGTAATCGCTAACGGAGGCGGCGATATTGGTTCTTATTATCAGGGAGAAAATAGTTCCCGGAATCAGGAATTCTTCGATTTAAAAGCTGACAGAGGCCCTACGCCCTTCGACATTACTCATTACTTCAGTGCGGACGGAGTATTTGAGTCGCCGGATCTGAAAAGTCTTGGGACAGTTCTCAGCCAGATTTTGGGGACGTGGCAAGTCTCAGGCATCGTTAAGGCGAATACGGGCTTACCGCTTACGGTGACGCAAAGCTCGTCTACGCCTAATCAGCGAGGTCAATATATTGGAGGAAGCGCAACACTGCCGGACTATCGCGACACGCTTCAATACCTGAACCCTAAAGCCTTTCAATTGATTCCCGTCTCGCCGGCTTCTGGGGCACCGATTTATCCCGGCAATTCCGGTCCAGGCGCATCGCGGGCACCTGGCCTTTGGAATCTAGACTTCAGCTTCGCAAAGAACTTCTCGGTACGAGAGAGATTTAAGCTACAGGTGCGTACCGATATGTTCAACGCACTCAATCACACCAATCTGACCGGTTTGCGAACTAGCGTAAACGATCCCTTCTTCGGCAGGCTTTTGAGTACCAGGGGAGCGCGGGTCATCCAGTTGAACGCAAGGCTCACCTTCTGAAAGAACCGAGCAACCTGAGCCGGAAAACCTTCCGGTTACGCCGCGGATCCCAGAAGGATCCGGACAATCGGCGACTGCTCGATGACATCGGTCTTCAGGACCGGGGACACTTGCGGAGCTTTCTCGTCGAACCACCAACAATCGAGCCGAACGCATTTTCCGGCCGCCGGTCATTGCCCGCAAGGTGTTCCACTGCTCCAAAACGCAGCGCGGCGCCGAGGCTTTTTCCATCTTTCAGCATCGCTCAGACCGCCCGCAAAACACCCCACATCACTGTCTCTTAAAACTTCCGTGCTCTCTTCTCGGACCAAGGTCGCCTTCGCTCGCTAGCGCTACACCGGCCGCGGACCGGAGCGGGGAAGGCGCATGACCCCGACCACCATCGCCGGTCTCGAAGCACTCGGCCAACTCGTCTAATCCGGTCGATCTTCTGGGTGCGGAGCGCTTTTCAGTGGCCGGTAATCAGCGCGGGCCGCAGCGCATTCGCACACTCAAATGTCCGCTCGGCCTCATCACGCGAAACACAAGGGGTTTCCTCCGCCAAGGCGACGCCGAACCGCAAAGGACCGGCATTTCCATCAGAGAACTGACGCCGCACCCGTTCCGCATTGTCGTAATGCCAATCGTCAGCCGGCCTGGTTAGCAGATCGGCGACAGCCTTGGGTTCAATCGGCTGATCATTCAAAAAGTCGGTCACGTTTTTGCAGCCCATAGCAGAAGAAACCACCAATACGGCACTTAGGCATAGACCTCTATGCCTTGTATGATGCCTCTGCTTACCTAAGGCCGTCAAGATTATTTTGTAAGGATGAGATTGGTAGACCCACTCTTCCGACTCCCTCAGAGAACTCTAGTAACCAGAAGAGTTGCCTCGGTCGGCACCTGATCGCGGACCTCGGTACGCAAAACGATTTGGAAGTGCCAATCTCCTACGTGGCCGGCCTCAACCGTGCGTAGCTGGTGCAGCAGACTGCGGACTGTATTCGGGTGACACAGGTAATCCATCGCAATCTGCGTACCTTCCGTGTTCAACCCGTTGATCAGCAGGAGCTGGTGCCGTCCGTCGATTCCCTCGATCATGGTCACCAGTGCGTAGTCTCGCGGGATCGCGTCTTTCCCTCTGTCCAGGTAGAATTCGGTCGGTTTCACCGCTCCCTTTTCTGTGACGATGATCCGTCTGGCCTTCTCGCCGTTGTTTGTCGCCATCCGTATCGGCAGGTCTTCAAGGATAGGATCCAACCACGGATTCGCTTCATCGTGCCCCAACAGAATCAGATTTTGAGTTCGAAAGTTTTCCCAGCTCAGAAAACGACTCTGGGTTGCGCGCACCGGAACTCCCGCCTTGGTCAGGAACGACGACATCATCACGCTGCCCATCGCTTCACCGGTTTTCGATTGCGATATGGCTGGATACATCACCAGGAAACCGTTCGAAGGCAGTTTGAAATATTTGCGCAGCGGCGCGGCCTGCTCGGCCGTAGCCCTTACTCTCGGAGGATCACCTTGCGGATCTTCCGCGAGCGGAAATGAGAACTGTTTCACCACCGTTGTCATCGGATTGCTGAAGCAGATCACTGCCCCATCCGGGTCTTGCAGCCAAGGCTTCCAGATCTCTTCCAACGTGGGGTCGAGCACTGCGTAGCTCCTCGCGCTTCTGGCCACGTGACCGATGGACCATCCCAAGCCGACAAGCGCAATGGCGATTAAGGCAATCGCAATCGGCTTCCAAATGGCTAACCCTGCGGAGAGAGCGGCCGGAGGATTCAACTGCGCGGGCAGGTCATGTATTCTGGCAAGCTCGGGTGAAGGTTCCTTGCGCACGAAGACCGGGACATAGCGCCCCACCGGCAACTCGATGTGAATGCTGTGTTTGCTTCCTTCTCCCACATAGTATTCGGCGATTTTCTGACGCAGTGAATACGCCTGTCTCCGAACAACAGAATCCTCCCCCGGCGAGTACTCGCTGCCGCGCCCAAATACCTCATGGGCAATCGTGTATTCGCTGAGTTTTGAAGCCTCACCCCTCAAAGCCGTTTCGCAAACAAATTGCAGGAATCTCGCGTGCCGGTCGGATTTGAGGAAAGCCGAACTTCCCAGAATCTCGCACAGTTCGGCCCGGACCTCCTCAGCTTCGGGGGGTGTGACCGTCCGTGGCTCTATACCTGTTTGCCGCATGGGCACTCCTGCTGCTATTCAAGGGCAGCCAAGAGCGTTTCGCAAGTTGTATTGCTGTTCCAGACCGTTCGGGAACATGTTCTTCTGACGTTATCATGCTCCTGCGGTGAGGTTTTGATATAAGATCCTCGCAGATGAAGTTCGTTACCGCCAGGGAGTCTTCGCTTACGCCCTCATTTCTTCCGCAGACGGTTCTCATACCAAACAACATTTTGACTCTCCTGTCCCGCGACAAGAATATCCAAGGCCCCGTCCCCGTTCATATCTACCAGGCGCACTTCATAGGTGGACTGGTCCTCGTGAATTCGGTGCATCTTAAAATGACCCTTCCCGTCATTTTCAAACCAGGCAAGAACTCCCGAATCGGTGCCGCACGTCGCAATATCCAGATCGCCGTCCCCGTCGATGTCGCCCACAGCCAGCCCGTGAGTTCCAACCAGAATGTCGTCAATCTCGTGGGGAGTCCAGTCAGGCGCTTCAAACCAGACCACGCCTTTCCCGTGTCCCCGGCTACCCACAAAGTCGGCCTTGCCGTCGCCATTCAAATCCGCTATCAGGATGTTTGTCGCTCCAAATTGATTCTTGACAATTATATGTTTCTTCCAGGGCTCAGTGGGAGCCGACGCCGGATGCTGCCACCAGGCAAACCAATTTCCATCGGGCCCGGTCTTCGCTTCACTCGCAACGTCGACTCTCCCGTCGCCGTTCACATCGCCCGTGGTCGGGTAGTGATTGAACCCCGGCGCGTCCCGGTTGGCAAGCACAAATCGCTGCCACCGCTGGGCTTCTCGCGCGTTCTTCGGGATGCGAAACCACACGATCGAATCCGGGAAATTGCCGTCCTTCCATCCGCTTGCGGCCACCAAGTCGGGGCGTCCGTCGCCATCCATGTCCCCAAGCGCCAAGCCGTGCACTCCGTCGATTCCGCCGGTCTTAAAGTCGTCGATCACGTGATACTTCCATGGCTGGTGGAGCGAATCGTTTGGTCTCTCCAACCAGAACACCAATCCGGGATGGTACTGCGCTCCCACAAAGTCCAGATCTCCGTCGCCGTCCACGTCCATTGCCGCACTTTGGATCAGCCGAATGCCTGAGATCAGCAAAGTCGGTTGCCAGTCCGGCGCCTTGAACAGGAAGATCTTATGGTCGTTCTCGATGTCTCCGCTAATCACGTCCAGCTGGCGATTACCCGTGAAATCTTCCGGCAGTGCGGTTTGGTCAGGAAACCCCGACGCAATGATGTGCCTCACCCAGGGGCGCACCGAGTCGTTAAGCAGCAATGTTGCCGACTTGCCCTGCTGGGCGACAATATCGGCCATCCCGTCGTGGTTGACATCAGCAGCCACAACCTTCTCCGCGTCCCGCACTGGCAACTCTCCCGTGACTGCCGTCCACTTGCCCGCCAGATCACGTTTAAAAATTCGCAAGGGCCAGCCAACCAGCAGTTCGTCGCTTCCATCGTCGTCGAAATCAGCCCACGCCAGAGCCTTTTCCCCGGCCCTGGCCGGAAGCACTTCGCTGATCCACGGCACCCCCGGCTTCGGCTTCGGCCGGGACAAGGTTGTCTTCTGGGGATCCGCTTCGAGAACCTGCTGTCTCTCCACTGTCACACCCGGCGCGTCAGAGAGAAAGCGGTATGAAATCCGATTGATCTCGCCCACTCTACTGCCCCTATCAACTTTGTTCGCATCGATGCCGAAGCGTTTTAGAAACTGGTTGATGGTGCGGTTCGGAAGCTCTTCGCTGGTGAACCGGAGGCGCGTCTCTTGCGGAGTTTGCGCCCACAGCAGCGAAAGACTCCCCAGCAAAATACTGGCTCCCATGACGGCGCTGAAGCCCATGCTCCGGGAGTTCGATAAATTCAATCTGGTTTTCAGATAAATCACAATGGATAACCTCACACCTGGCATTACCAGACGAAACTTCACAGCGGGCGTTGCCTTTGCCACCGCACTGCCTGGCATTGCCTCTCCACAGCCGTCTCAACCGTTCTGGTATGAAACTATACGCCGTCTCGGCCAGATCAACATCAACGAAAAAGATGCCGCGACTCTGAACATCGATTATTGGATCGATTATTGGAGTTCCTTGAAGGTGAATGGTCTGATCGTCAGCGCCGGCGGGATCATCGCGTTTTACCCTACAAAGATTCCTTATCAGCACAAGTCGCCGTTTCTTGGACATCGCGATCTTTACGGCCAATTTTCGAGTGCGACACGCAAGGCAAACATGCGCGTCGTCGCCCGCCTGGACCCTACCTACGCCTTCCCGGATCTCTTTCAAGCGCATCCAGGCTGGTTCATGCGCGACCGCAACGGCAACCCGGTCAGACACCGCGAAGCCAAGGAGCTTTATAAAACGTGCATGTTTGGTCCGTACTATGACCAGCACATGACTGCCATCATTCGGGAGCTGAACGCGGGCTATGATCCGGACGGTTTTTATACCAATGGCTGGCCTGGTACCGGGCTGGGAGCGATCTGTTACTGCGACCTCTGCCGTGAGGAGTATCGCAAGCGCTTCAACGCCGATTTGCCCGAATCTGAAAATCGCGCCGACCCGAACTTTCGCCGCTGGGTCGAATGGCGTCTGGAACGTGTCCTCTACATCTGGAAGTTCTGGCAGGCAACCGCGGTGGAGGGCCGGGCCGATCGCGTCTACGTCGGGAACCTCGGCGGAAGCATCCGCGCCGAGGTTAATGTCAAGCGCATTGCCAATATCTGCAAGTGGATGAACGCTGACCATCAGGACCGAAGTGGAACCACACCCATGTGGGACTGCGCGCAGCAAGGCCGCATCTCCTACAGCGTCATGCGCGGACGCACCTCCACAAACGTCACCAGTGCGTACAACATGAGCGATGCCATCTGGCGTCATACCAGCAAAGCGCCCGTCGAAATGCGCATGTGGCTGGCGCAAACTGCGGCCAGCGGCATGGTTCCTTGGGAAACCTGGCTGGGAGGCGATCCCAAAGATAGTCGCTGGGAGCAGCCCGCGCAGAAGTTCTTTGCCTGGCTTGCAGGCAATGAAAAGCACTTCTACAATCGCCGTTCGTTGTCGCGCGTCGCTTTGATCTGGCCGCAGAGGACACAGGTCTGGCATCCTACGCTCGCCGGAAACACCGAAGCTTTACAGGGCTTCTACTACGCTCTGCTCGAGGGCCGGTTTCCCTTCGACATCGTCCATGACGAAGATATTTCGCCGGAACGCCTGAAGCAATACAAAGTCGTTGCACTGCCGAATGCCGCGTTACTCTCAGACGCGGCCTGCGCAGATCTTCGATCCTACGCCAAAGGCGGAGGCTCCATCGTCGCAACCTCGGAAACTTCACTCTACGACGAATGGGGCAAGGCTCGCAAAAACTTTGGACTTTCCGATCTTTTTGGAGCCACGGTGAAAGGGGCCATCGAGGGTCCCCTTCATAACTCTTATCTGCAGATCGAACGTCAGCATCCCATCCTCAACGGCCTCAGCGGCACCACAGTACTTCCCGGCCCTATCTTCCGCGTGCCCATTGAAGACATTACGAATCCGGTCCTTACCCGCATTCCGCCTTTTCCAGCCTTCCCTCCCGAATTTGTCTATCGCGAATCAAACAAGACGACTGGGCCTAGCGTGGTGATCTGTGACGGCAATAGTCGAGTGGTTTACTTCCCGTCGGATGTGGACCGCACCTTCTGGCGTAGCTGGAACCGCGATCTTGGCCGCCTTCTCTCGAATGCAGTTCGTTGGGCTGGCCGGGACGACAATGACGCGAAGGTCCACGGCGATGGGCTCCTCGACATTTTCTATTGGGAGACTGAGCCCGGGCTTGCTCTCCACCTGGTTAACTACACCACGCCCGCACTCATGAAGGGACCGGCGAGAGAAATGTCTGTCGTCGGGAAACAGGAAGTACGGCTTCGCTTGCCGCACGGCTTTCACCGCGGTAAGGCAGTCACACTGAGTAATGGACAGGAAATTTCGATTCGCACCGAGGGATCGGAGGCTCTTGTCACCATTCCTCAGGTAGGCGAGTACGAGGTCTTAGCAATCAACCGAGCATCGTAGTTTAATTCATCTGTTAATTTCAGGAGTCCAAATGCTACCAAGCCGAGTTCGCATAGCATCCGTTTCGTTTGCTCTTCTTTTCTTATCCTCTCTGCTACGAGCCCAGATCAGCCAAGCCGGCCTATCCGGGAGCGTAAAGGACTCTACCGGTGCGCTCGTCCCCAATGCCACCGTCACTATCAAAGACAAAGGTACTGGCACGACTCGTACCGTAACTACAGGTGGATCGGGGGATTACACGATCCCGAACCTGTCGCCAGCAGACTACTCTCTAACGGTAACAATGACCGGTTTCAAAACCGTCGTCGTAGCAAACCTTCCCCTGCATACCGGGGAGCAATCCACCTACAATGCAACCCTCGAGCTGGGTGCAGCGAATCAGGAGATTACCGTTGAGTCTGCGGTCCCACTCGTGAATACAACATCTGCGGAAGTTAGCCACCTTGTTCCTCCGTCCCAGCTAGCGCAGCTCCCGTTGAACGGAAGGAATTTCTGGGAGCTTACCCAGCTCACGCCGGGCGCCACCTTCATTCCGCGAGGACAAACAGCGCAATACAACGGCAGCGAAATTCGCGCCCGAAATGTCAATGTGACAATCAACGGGCAAAGTTCTATCTTCACGGGATGGTCCCTCGATGGCGCGAATGTCACGAACTTCGAACTCGGCGGAACACTAATCCAGCCCAACGTCGATGCCATTCAGGAATTTAGTGTTGCGGCTGGGAACATGTCGCCCGAATATGGCCACTCGCCGAATATGATTAATGCCTCTCTCAAGAGCGGCAGCAACTCGTTCCACGGCACCCTGTTTGAGTACCTGCGCAACGATGCGTTCGATGCCCGAAATTTCTTTTTGAATGACACGATCCCACTCAAACGCAACCAGTATGGCTTTGCAGTAGGAGGCCCTATCTGGAAGGACAAGGTTTTTTTCTTTGCCGATCTCCAAAACACTACCCTTCGACAGGGAACGTCTTTCAATAACGTTGTGCCCAGCCTGGCAGAACGCGCCGGCGATTTCAGCGTCCTGTCGAAGCAACTCATCGATCCAACGACTCGCCGGCCCTATCCCGGCAATCAGATTCCGGCGAGTAAGATCACCCCGCAAGGCGCGTACTTTTCCTCGCTCCTGCCCGCGCCCAACGTCCTGCAAGGCGCCACCAGTCGCGCAGTCTATGCCACTGGTACGCCACTCGATACTCATCAAGCTGATGTTCGGATTGACGCCATGCCCCGCACCAGCGACTTATTGATGGCTCGCTACTCAATCTCGGATAGCCGGGAATCCAATCCCAATCCCTTCCCGGCACTCGGAAGCACGGATCTCCACAGTCAGGCTCAAAATACCACTCTGCGCTACACGCACATCTTCACGCCGAAGCTGCTGAACGTTGCCCAAGCGTCCTACTACAATTCACCCTTTTTGTTTGGCCCGGTGCTTCCGGGCTTTGACCTGCAGTCGCAAGCCGGCGTTCTCGGGTTTGAGGATCCAATCATCACCCCGGTCAGAAGTTTCCCCAACATCAACCTCTCCGGTTATCAGAGCTTTCAAGGCTCGCCTTCGGACCAGCGGCCAAAGAGAATCATCATCCACACCTGGCAGTTTAGCGACTCAATGACCTATACCGTTGGGCGACACGAGTTGAAATTTGGAATGGAATGGCTCTACCGTCACGACGCCTTCAGCATCAGTCAGAACTCAAACGGTAACTTTAGCTTTGTCGGAACCTACTCCGGAGATGCGTTTGCCGACATGCTGCTGGGATACCCCGATAACGTAACCCGAAGTGCCTTCCAAACCACCCAGGGAAGCTGGGACAACTTCAAATCCTGGTACTTCAATGACAACTTTCGCGTGAGCCCGAATCTCACTCTAAATTTCGGCCTACGCTACGAGATTGACCCGTTTTTCCAGGGCATCAAGAAGACGAGAAGCGGCTTCGATCTACAAACCAGAGAGGTGATTGTGCCGGACAACATCCCGGCGGATGCGCAGCCGCTTTATCCTCAACTCGCTGCACTCTTCGGTGATCGCATTGAAACTGTGGGCAGCCTCGGATTGCCGCCTTCAGTTTCGCCGTCCGACAAGAATAACTGGGCGCCTCGCATTGGACTGGCCTGGAGCCCAGGTGGTTCGCAGAAGCTGGCGGTTCGAGCTGGCTACGGTATTTTCTATACGTTCCCCGACACCAATCTCATCAACAACACGGTTGTCACTGTTCCGTTTGTTGATAATGTAACTGTCTTCAACGACCGACCACCGACTGTTCCGACTCGCACCTTCGTAGACTACTTCCAGGGACAGCCCATCGCAACGGCAAATCCGAATCCCGGGCAGCCTTGCGCCTTCGGGTTCGCCGCCATCTCCTGCGATACTCCGGGCATTACGTCTAGCTTGGTTTACCTGGAGCAGCAGTACACGCAGCAGTGGAATCTTTCAGTCGGGCGTCAGTTCGGGTCGCGGGTTTCTGTCAACGTGGCCTATGTCGGTAACAAGACGTCTCATCTGCAACAAGGCATTCGCAGAAATGACCCGCCTCCTGGGCCCGGCGCCATTCAACCGCGCCGCCTCTACCCGCAATGGGGACCCATTGGTCTGCAGGAATGGGGGGGCAAAGGGAATTATCACGCTCTCCAAACATCGGTCAATTTCCGGGAGTGGCGTGGCCTCACGCTGCTGGGCTCATACGTCTTTTCTAAGTGCATGGACGATGGTACCGATGAGAGCGGTCCGGTGGCCACCCAGTTGATTGGTACCAACTATTCCGTCTGTAATTTTGACCAAACTAATACTGGATCCATAAGCTTTAACTATGCCCTTCCCTTTGGGCCTGGCAAGACTTTCTTGAACAGCAACTCACGCCTGCTGAAATACACAATCGGAGGATGGAATCTTTCGGCGATAACGACTCTAAAGTCCGGTCTCCCTTTCACGCCCACCGTTAATGGTGACATCGCAAACACCGGCGTCGGCAGTCAGCGCCCGAACGTGGCCGGTCAATCGCTCGTGCTTCGTCAAATTGCCTGCTGGTTCTATGTGGCGTCGAATCCGGGCTGTCGCTCGGCGGCTCCCAACGCAACGGACTCATTTCTTGTCCCCTCACAATATACCTACGGCAACTCCGGCAGAAATATTTTGCGCGGCGACAATCTGCTGCAGCTCGACCTCTCTCTCTTGAAAGAGTTCCCGTTCACTGAAACCAAGAGACTCGAATTCAGAGCCGAATTCTTCAATCTAACCAATCACCCGGTATTTAATACACCCTCCACTGCGATTAACATTTCATCCGGCGGCCAAATATCATCAACCCTCAACAGTAATCGCATCCTGGAATTCGCATTGAAGTTTTACTTTTGAGCATGAAGGGCCAACTTACTTTCATTGCAGCCAGCTTACTGGTTTTCACCGGTAACGCTTCGGCTCAACTAGATCGTTCCGGGCCGCCAACTGCTGCCAACGCCCTTGTCCGCGACACCGCCAAAGTAGAGGCTGGCGGAGATCTCTTCCGTCAGCGCTGCACCGGCTGTCATGGACGCGGGGGCGAAGGCGGTCAGGGTGAAGGTCAGGGACCAAACCTGGCTACCAGTTGGGAGGTTCGGCGCGCTAAAGATGCTGAACTTTTTGACTTCATCAAACACGGCGTGAAGGGAACGGCAATGCCCGCATTCCCCCTTCCCGATGAGCAGATCTGGGAATTGGCCGCTTTTGTACGGAGCCTGAATGCCCCCGCCGACACACTTCCCGTGAAGGGCGACGTCGCGGCCGGGGAGAAACTCTTCTTTGGCAAAGGACAATGCTCTTCTTGTCACATGATCCGGGGACGGGGAGGTTATCTCGGTCCTGATCTGTCGAACAGCGGCGCAACGAAACGGCTCGCTGAACTTCGCAACGCACTTGTCGACCCGAGTATCGAGCCCAGCGCCAACTTCAGGCCTCTGATGATCCAGAGCGCCAACAAAGAAGAGTTGAAAGCTGTCGCTAAACATTTTTCCTATTGGTCGGCGAATGTCATCGACGAGCGCGGCCAGCTACACCTGATTCACGGTGAGGCCGCCCGAACCTTGCAGTTTCGAAATCGGTCCTGGATGACAGCGGAATATGCGCGCCGTCTCTCGCCGGAAGAACTGGAGAATCTGTTGGCCTTCCTCAGCCGCCAGGCTGTCGAAGCCACTCCCACAAGCGTTGCCGGCAACTCAGCCCCAAAAGGAAAGTCACATTGAAGAGATTCCCATTCGTCGCTTCTCTGCTTCTCTTCTCTTCAGTCGCATACGCCCAGGTAACCGCTGCGGATCTCCGCAAGGGACCCCATCAAAACTGGCTCACGTACCACGGGGATTATTCGGGAACTCGCTTCAGTCCCCTTACGGAAATCAATCGCAATACGGTTTCCGAGCTGGTTCCCAAGTGGATTCGCCACTTCGACACGCCCTCCGATCTCGAAGCCGTTCCCCTTGTCTTTAACGGTGCCATGTACACCACCAGCGGCAATCAGCTATTCGCGTTAGATGCTGTGACCGGTCGCGAGATCTGGCATTATCAGGCGCTTGGTGCAAAGAAGCACGGTGTTAGCCGTGGTGCAGCCATACTGGGGGACCAGGTTTTCTTCACGACATCCGATTGCCACCTCATCAGTCTTCGCCGTACGAACGGCGCAGTGCTTTGGGACCGTGAATTTGCAGGCACCGGCTATAGCTGCTCCGGCGCGCCACTTGCTGTGAAGGACAAGATCATAGTGGGCGTCGCCTCTTCCGGTAAAACATGTTTCACAGCAGCGCTCTCCGCGAAGGACGGGACTGAGGCTTGGCGGGTCTGGTCCGTCCCCCAAGAAAGAGGCCAACCGGGTTCAGATACCTGGGGCAAATTCCCGCTGAGCCAAGGTGGCGGACCCACCTGGACAACCGCCACTTATGACCCTGAACTCAACCTCCTCTATGTGCAGACAGGAAACCCCTGGCCAGACTTTTACGGTGGCGACCGTCCGGGAGACAACCTCCATACCGACTGCATTCTCGCGCTTGACGTCGACACCGGCAAGATGAAGTGGTATTTCCAGTTCGTGCCGCATGACACCCATGACTGGGATGCCAATGAAGTGCCCGTACTGCTCAATACGGTGTACGACGGCCAACCTAGCAAGCTGCTGCTGCAAGCAAATCGCGACGGCTTCTACTACGTCCTGGACCGCGAGACAGGAAAGTTCCTGACTGGCCGTCCTTTCGTCAAGGAACTGAACTGGGCGAAAGGTCTGGACGACAGCGGCCGCCCCATGGTGACGCCCAACACCAGTCCTTCGCCCGGCGGCTCACGCGTGTGCCCCTCAGTTCATGGAGCCACAAATTGGTGGTCGCCCTCCATTAATTCCCAATTGGGGCTCTTCTATGTGGTTGCACTGGAGCAGTGCGAGACCTACTATAGCTCCAGCCAGGAACCCGTCCCGAATAGCGGCTTTCGTGGCACCGGACACAACATCATCAACGCGGAACCGGGAGAGTTTTATCTTCGCGCCCTTGACCTCAAAACCGGCAAGCTTCGCTGGGAGTTTCCCATGCCCGGCCCCACAACGATGTGGGCCGGAACGGTTGCTACTGCCGGAGACCTGGTCTTCTCCGCAGATGACGACGGCAATCTCATTGCTTTCGATGCGCAATCGGGCAAACCGCTTTGGCATTTCTACACGGGCAGCAATCTTCACGCCTCCCCCATGACCTTCGGCGTCAACGGCCATCAATACGTGACGATAGCTTCCGGCTCGAATCTGATCACGTGTGGGCTGCATAAACCTCGCTAATACAGAGGTGACTCTAAGGACCTGGTTTTGAGCGTTCATAGAGTAAAGAACCGGCTATCGCGGGGGGTGACATTGCGTGAAATACTGTCGCGCGGCCCTTAAATGGAGACCGTCAGAAAGTCGGGGGGTCCACCGGTCCAGCGTAGGGCTGGGCCGATGGCTAACCCAGTCTCTTTCAAACGCTTGATTCTACGGGCCGTTCTACGTCAGGTAAGCCCGATTGTTATTGGGCCCACCTATACGCGACCGCCGAGCGGATTGAGCAGGAACTTGGTGACGAGCGCCAGCTGAATCTATTCGAGCGATCGGAGGAGGACTGGGAACAGCGTGCAGTTCGACGTACCGGAAGCATGAAGACCAATGCGGCCTGCCTGCTGGATGAGGCAGGCATCGCCTACCAGTTGCGCGAGTACGAAGTAAATCCGGAGGATCTAAGCGCCGAAACTGTCGCCGCCAAGATCGGCTTGCCGGCAGAGCAGGTTTTCAAGACGCTGGTGATACGGGGCGAACGCACAGGCGTGTGTCTGGCAGTGGTTCTCGGAGATGCAGAGTTGGATCTGAAAGCGCTGGCCAGGCTGGCCGCGGACCGCAAGATGGAGTTGGTGCCACTGAAGGAAGTGCAGTCGTTGACGGGCTATATTCGCGGAAGCGTAACGGCGCTTGGGGGAAAGAAGAATTACCCGGTGTTGCTGGACGAAACGGCGATTCTGTTTGATGTGATCTCAGTTTCAGCAGGAGTGCGGGGCACGCAAATCTTGCTGAACCCTGAGGATTATATGCGGGTGGTGCAGGCGCAGATGGGTGAGATTTCGAAGAGTAAGATCTGATAGGGTGCCATTAATAATCTTTTCAGCTCTGCACAATCTCAGAAATGTCAAAGAGGTACATCTGTCGGCCATTGCCAGCATGAGGCGAATCGACCATCACCTTTTTACCGTCAGGGCTGAACCTGGGATGCAGATCGCATCGGAACTCATCGGTGTACTGGGGCGGCGACTTCAAATGAGCGAGCGGAACTCTACGATTGGTCGCGACCTGGTACAGATAGGGGTTCTGGTTTCTCTCCTTATCGGGATAGGTGTCATTTAGAATCCAGCGCTTATCCGGCGGCAGATAGGTGCAGTGGCCGTTCACCACCATCACGTCCGGACCAACCACCTCGACGTTTCTTGTGCCGTCTGTGTACAGGTAAAACTTATCTCCGTGCGACGGATGCCAGGCCCAGGCCAGAATATGATGCGGATCGTGCCAGATAAAATGCGAAGTCTTGCCGTACGGATCCAGGACAAACATGTCCTTCCCGTCAGGGCTGGTGGTAATCAAACGCGTGACGAACCCCTTGCTCCCCGGCTTCTGCCATCTATGCAGGAAACAGAATCTTGAGCCGTCAGGCGCAAACAGCAGATGGTTCAGCCATTGCTTCGATCCAGCCACATCGCTGTGGCCATCTTGCACCTTGCCGACGTCTTGAATGGTTGTAATCAGAGCTTGTTTACCGGAGTGAAGGTCCATCTTCCAGATGCCGGAATCAGTGGGCGCCAGGACATCGCGGTTGGGATCCGGGATGCCTGCATAACCATACCCGGGACGCGTATCGTGCAGCCTTCCGAAGCCAGGGTGGACAGCCCATCGGCCATCCGTGATTGTGATGCTCCGGCGTGGCCCACTTGTGATGGGCAGATTTGGCCCACCTGGGTAGTTTCTAGTTTGCCCCATTTCCAACCAGAGTTGTTGATGACCGCTCCGGTGGGAGTGGAGCTTGGCGACGCCCGGGAGGGCGGCGCGTTTCAAGCGGAACGGACGCCGGGGCGGTCATCATGCGGCGACCCGGCAGCTCTCATCTCTTTTTCCTCCCTTCCATAGTTCGCTTGAACCGGAACGATTCGGTGCCGGTTTCGATGATGTGAGCGCGGTCCGTCACTCGGTCCAACAGCGCCTTGCAGAGCCGTGGATTGGGAAACACCGTGGTCCATTCGGAAAATGGCAGATTCGTGGTGACGATTAAGGCTGCGCGTTCGGCCCGGTCTGAGATTACCTGGAATAGGAACTCAGCGCCGATATCGGCCAGCGGGACGTAGCCCACTTCGTCCAACGCGATGAGGTCGTATCTCATCCATCGCATCATCAGCCGTTTCACTTGGCCGTTCTGTTTGGCTTCGATAAGCTCATTCACCAATGCCGCGGCAGTGATGAATCGAACACGCCGTTTCTGATGGCATGCAGCTAAGCAGAGCCCGGTGGCCAAGTGGCTTTTACCCGTTCCACAATCGCCAATCAAAACGATGGGTTCACTGCGTTCGATGTAACCGCCCTGCGCTAAATCGCGGATCTTTGCGGCTGGGATCTGGGGCGCTTTCGCAAAGTCGAACTCATCCAGCGTCTTCAAGCGTGGCAACTGCGCGTCCCGGATACGGTTAGCAATGGCATGACGGTCGCGCTCTTCACACTCCATTGCCAGCAGCGCTTCCAGGTAGCGCACATGGCTGTGCTGTTCTTTAACGGCCTGTCCGGCTAGCGGAATAAAGTTGGCCGCGATGGCCGGTGTGCGCACGATTTTGCAATACTGCCGGATGCTGGCCTGTTCCAACGCCTCTGTCTGGAGATTCATTGAATCACCTCTTGGGAGGGCATCGGCAGATGACTTAGCAACGAGTCGTATTCATCCATCACCGGCATCGGCCTTTCAAACTGCCTCAGATCTTCGGCGAGCGCCAGCGCGTAGCGCTGACGTTCGTGAGCGTCGGGCATGTGCAGAATATGCAGCACCGCGGCCGCATCGCTTACGCCGATGCGCAGTGCTTCTTCCACTGCTGTGATCAAGCGCGGCCACGCATTGCCGGCCGTCCCGGCACGCACCAGCATAATCATCTCGCGCGTACCTTTGGCCTTGCCGTGGCGGCTTTCCAGTTGCTGCCAGAGCGTATCCAGACACCCCGGCCAGCGCCCCGCCGCACGCCACTGCTGCAACGGCGTCGAACTCTTCATCGCACCAGGCTTCTTCTCCAGCACATCCAGATAATGTTCCAGGTTCAGAATGTGATGCCCGCGTCCATAACAACGCTCGTGCCGCGCTGCAAACTCACCATCACGCCACACCTCGATGTGTGTAGGCCACACCCGCGCCGTTACCCGGGAGCCCGGATAAAGCGGCGTCGAATACCAGTTGGCTCTTACTTTCACGCGACCGTGTCCATCCACCGTGACCGGATAGATGGTCTCTGCGATGGCAAACCGCTCCGCTACTAACGGCAGCAAGTGCGATTGCTCGTCCCGCATGGCATTGCCGACGGCGGCTTCGCGACCGCTGATGATATGTTGCTGCGCTTCTCCGCAACGGCTCAGAAGCCAAGCGTTGAAGCTCTCCAGATCGTCCGCTTCCGGCACCGGTACCAACCAGTTGCGCCGGAACCAACCCAACTCCATCTCCACGCCGCCCTTCTCGTTACCGCGTGCCGGCTGGCAGTACTCGCTGGCAAAACCCCAGTGCGAGCGAAAAGCGATCATGCGTTCGGTTTCTTCGCGCCGGTAGCCACGCAAAATCTTCTTTACGGCACTGGCCAGGTTGTCGTAACGAAGCGTTCGAAAGACACCGCCAAAGTAAGCAAACGCATGCTCGTGCGCTTCCAGAAAGGCTTGTTGCGTCGCGTTAGTATAGGCACGGTGAAACGCCCCGCCGCTGTTCATACTGCGCATCGCGAAGAACTGCAGCTTCCGCGCTTCGCCACCCAGCTTTACCTGTGCTTCGAACCAATCCACTTGCGCTTCCTGGCCCGGTGCATAACTCTGCGGCACGAAGACACCGCGATGGGCTAACCCCAGGGCGCGCTTCCGTCCACGCACGTATTCACGCACGGTGGACTCGGCCACCGGATGCTGTGAATGTTCCATGCACAACCGAGTCCAGATACGCCGCGCGGTATGCCGCTGTTTGCGCGGGGCCTCACCGTCCAGCTCCAGAAGGCTGTCGATGAACTGCTTTACCGGCCCTAGTTTCGGCAGCACCCGCTCTTGCTTTTTCCGCTCCGGCGGCACCGCGCTCGCCAGTGCCTGCCGCACCATGCGCCGATGCACCTGATACTTCTGGGCGAGTGCAAGAATCGTCTCTCCTGCCGCATATCCTCGCCGGATCTCTTCAAATAGCTCCACCTTGGCTCTCCTGTCCATCCCCGGAATCTTGTCATCCAGGGTTGTCCAGGTGGGCCAAATCACTCCATCACGCTGGGCCAGATCTGAGCATCGAAATCACATCCGGGTTCAGCGCATAGATCGGCGCGGGCAAGCTGCGTTTCTTGCCCGTCTTCACGTTTAGGATATGAGAGATGAACCGGTCGCCCTCACGATCGTTCCACATTATTTCGGAAGAGGACCCGGGGAGCCACTGGAGCATGCAGCCCTGCTGCCACGACCAGGCTTTGGATTCGCCCAGATCGGTCCACCGGTCATTGTCCGCCGTATCGATCATGCCAATGCGAACCTTATCCTCAGGGCTTGGTTAGCGGCCCTCAAAGTTCACGTGCATCCCGAGCACTAGTCGGCTGCTGGGATCGAACTGAAGCTTGTCGTAGTAGCCAAACCAGTGGAACCCGGGTCCCTTGGTGAGAGCGCGCATGGGGATGGCTGCCTGCCCGGGAAGTTTCCTGCCAAGGAGCGCCGCCGCTAAGGTACCTGAAATTGTTCGTCTGTTGACCATGGCCAATTTTCTTTAAAAATGCAGCTTCAGTGCCAGCTGCAGAATGCGTCCGTCACCCGCCGATGTGATCTGCCCGAAGGATTGACTCGACAAGGGCAAAGCTGGATTGTACGTTGCTCGGGTCAACAACTGTAGCGGAGGTGTGTTCGTGAAGTTAAAAGATTCCAGACGGAACTCGACATCGCGGCTTTCCCGGAAAAACCATTGCTTGTGCAATGCTGCATCAAAGTTCACGAGTGCCGGGCCGCGCAGAGGATTACGCGGCGAACTCCCTACCGACAGCGGTGTAGCTGCAGAGAAGACGGAAGTATCGAAGAAGCGTTTTACAGTCTGTTGTCCGGTCGGCAAGTTAGGGTTGCCGCTCACGTTAGGTCGCTGCAACAGAGTGTAGGTTGCGGTGGTGTTCGTGGATTGTTCCACATCAAAAGGCTGTCCATCCTGGGCAGTGCAGATGCCGCTTAACTGCCAGCCGCCCGCAAAAGCGTTAGCCCAACCGGTAAGGGAGAATCGCCGACCAGCGCCGAACGGGAGGTCCCAAACATAGGACGCGACAAGACGCCGGGGCACAGCAGCCGTTGAGACAGCGCGCTCCAAACCCAGGTTGTATACGTCCGCAGGCCACGATCCACCCAGGAAGTTATACGTCTCCGAGCCGTTATCGATGTACTTGGCCCATGTGAACGAGACTAGATAACTGATGCCACCGCTCAACCGCTGTTCCGCCTTCAACTGCAGCGAGTTGTAGTTGGAATTTCCATAGCGCGGGTTCAGAGCTTGAACAAAGTTGTAGTTGGGATAGGGCCGCAGATTAGCCGTCACCGGACTGGACGTATTCTGGGCTCGGCCGGCTTGTTGCGCCACTGGAAACGGAACTTGATTCAGGTTGATGTAGTTTAAACGCCCGGTATCCAGTTTCCGGCCGCCGGAGGCTACGTAGGACGCGCCGAGCACCAGACGATTCGCTATGGAACGTTCGACGCCAAAGTTCCATTGCTCAACGTAAGGCGCAGTGTTTGGCGACTGCACCTGAACATTGCCACCAAAGCCGAGGTTCGGATCGGTGAGCGAAAATTGAGGAAGGATGACCGGACCTGCGCCAAGGGTCGTGACAGGCGTGATGCCCGCGTCACGGCTCTGCGCTATGGATGTGAACTCAAAGGGAAACTTAGAGACGCCGTTCAGTGGATTGCCTCCGCCTCCCACGATGGGCGAATAGAAAATGCCGAAGCCTCCGCGGATGACTGTTTTCTGATCTCCGAACACATCGTAAGCAAGGCCGAAGCGTGGAGCGAAGTTGGTGCGGTCGAGCGGAGGCAAAGGTTGAGCCGCACCTGCCAGTACACGACCCGCTGTTAAATCGAACGTCGAACTAAATCCGCGCTTGTCTTGCAATCTGGTATTCAGGTCGTAGCGAAGCCCAAGGTTCAGAGTTAAGCGCTTTGAAATTTTCCAATCGTCCTGGACATAGACTCCGTAAGACTCGTTGTTAACGAGCTGGCCCGGATCCTTGACGGTGTACTGTGTCTGATCAGCAAGACCCAGAAGAAAGCTGCCGAAGGCATTGCCTGTACTGGAGCTAAGCTGCCCAGGCAAGGAAGTTTCGGCCGCCCGGAACGAGAAATAGCCGTTGTAATAGCTCGGTTGAAAGTTCTTCATCCGGTACACACGCACTTCCGCGCCGACCTTCAGGTTGTGCCGCCCCCGCAGCAGGGAGACATTGTCGAGAGCCGAGAAAACGCGCTGATTGTCTTTTAGATAGGTCCCGCTAGCGCCGCTTCCAAGCTGCTGCAGGCTCGAGATGTCAATGGCAGGAAGCCCGGCATTATTGGTGATGTTTGGGATGCCTAAGGTACCGGCAATATTCTGTCCGCCCAGATAAGGAATATTGTCCGTCTTTGCCTGCAAGAAGGAGCCGCGTAGTTCGTTGAAGATGGAGGGAGAAATGGTACTGATCCAGGAGGCCGCCAGCGAGCGCTGTCGTCCCTGATTGGACTGAATATCCCCAGGCGCTCCGCGAAAAGCAACAGCACTCAACGGATTGGAGGTGTAGTTGGACCAGCGAGCGAAGACCCGGTTCGTGGTAGAAATATTCTCGTCCACTCGGATATCGTAGCGATAGATGTCATTGCCGGTGCTCGTGGAGTTCTGCAGATTCTGGGTGAGCGAGCTGTTTGAAGGAGAAGGATAATAGTTCAGCAGGCGCAGGGCAACGGGGCTAATGCGGTTGATGGGTATTGCATTGCCGGGGAAGGGTGAGCGGGTGAGCCTGCCGTTCACGGTACCCGTAGTGACGGGATCAAAGACCTGCCCCTGGGCGACTGAGTTGCCCAGAGCATCGGTTCCAATAATGCGGCCAACGTACTGGGAAAGATCGCCGTTCCGCATCGCTACCGTGGGGACATTAACATTAAACACCGCTTGCGAGCGGACCGAAGTAATTTCGAAATCTGTAAAGAAGAACGTCCGGTTGCGTCCGTTGTAGAGCTTCGGCAGAATGACCGGACCACCGATTGCGGCACCGTACTGATTCTGCCGCAAGACCGGCTTCTTCTGGTTCACCGGCGCAAAATAATTCCGGGTATTCAGCTTGTCATTTCTCAGAAACTCCCAGAGCGCTCCATGCAGCTCGTTCGTTCCAGCCTTGGTCGCCACGTTGACAAGCCCGCCCGCCGCGCTGCCGAATTCCGCCGAGTAACCGCTGGTGGCAACCTTAAACTCCTGCACACTATCGACAGGCGGAGGCTGAACCGGGTCTGCCCTCGTTTCGGGTGGAACTTGGGATACACCGTCGACTAAGACTTCGTTACCCCTGACGCGGACGCCGTTGAATCGGATGCGTCCCGAATTATCAGGCGCTGCACCGGGCACCAAGGCGTTCAGAGAGTAGATATTGCGGCCATTTAGAGGCAGCTGGGTAATTTTGCGGTTGTCAACAATCGTCGAAACCGCGCCTGACCCGGTATCCACGATCGGCGCAGCTGCGTTCACGGAGACCGTCTCCGTGACGGATCCGAGTTCAAGAACAAAATCAATCTTGGCGGTCTCGTTCACATTGATTCTGATGCCGGATCGACTGATGGGACGAAACTGCGCCATGGTGACTTCCAACCGGTAGTTGCCAGGCGGCACCAGAGGAATGGTGTAGATCCCCGAGTTGTTCGATTGGGCCGAGTAGTCGACGCCGGTGTCGACATTCCGAGCCATGAGACTGGCACCGACCACGGAGGCACCGCTTGCATCCGACACAGATCCTGTGATCTGTGAATTCGTAGCTTGAGCGGACAGAAGTGCGGCGAGACTGATAGCGGCGGCACAAAGCAGACTGACACGGACAGGGTGACTGATCATAAAGGCGTTTGAGCAAATGCTTCCTTACAGAGGATTGCTCGAACTATATGTACGCGAGGTTCCACTTTTCCTTACAAATTTGTCAATTTATTTCTGCGCGGAGGTGGCAGACAGACTCCCCGGCGGGAACGTCCGATTTGGTTCGTCAGCAAAAGCATTCGAGAGTCCCTCTGCTGCTGCTAAAGCCTCCAGCATGTTCTGCGGCACGTGGGTAGCGTCATTGAAGGTCTGCTCGGATGTCGTTGCTCCGGCGAAGAGCAAAGCAGTTTGGTCGTAATTGCGCTCGACAGATTGCAATAGAGGCGGGATGGCGCCGGCATTGCCCGGTCTCCGGTTGCTCAAATCTTCTCTGAGCGCAGGTAAAACTCCGCTCAGTTCCGCTCCAAAGAGAGGTGCGACTAAACGGCGTAGTTCCGCAAGATCCTGACAAAGCTGCTGACTGTGGCCGCGAAGCATTTCACCGAGCATGGCCCGGGCCTGCTCGCTAAGGTCAGCAATTGCTACTGGCGGATATCTCACTTCGAGGCGGCGCAAGGCCCAGACATCTCTTTCGGCGAGACGTGCCGCAGCGAGAACGGAGCTAGCCAACCGGTTCGATTCCGCATCGCTCGAGCCTTCACCAGCCTTTCTTTTTCCTCCAAGGTATTGACGCAGCAGAGTTTGAATCGGAGACGGCGCCGAAGAAATCAAGGTGGTGCTGGACTGCTTAGCACCGCGCGACTGCGCTGCCAATTCGTCATTGGTAAAAAGCGCGACATGAATCCATGGCAGAAGCAGCGGCGTGATTGCCCGCCAGCACTTGGTCGCGCCGTGCGGCCGTCGCGAACCGTCCGGAGAGAGTCAACCCGTTCCCGGATGATTCTCGCCTCAACTCAATTGGCTCAAGAGTGCAAATACCCAGGCCATGCAGAGTGAATAGAATCTTCAGTTCAACCTCCTCCTGCTCAGCATGGGAGTTCGCCGAAGCAGCGGGTTGCATTCGAAACCCGGGCTTCTTCGGACTGCCCACCACCGGTCTAAGCGGACGCAGGAAGGATGCATCCGGCGAGAAGACCGCCGCGCTGATCTGCTGCGGATCGACCGGCTTGACGCTTTCCGTGCGCAGGACGAGTGTGTAGGTGGCAGCAGGCGAGTAGGCGGTGATCTGCTGAATTTTAGGCACATACGAGTCAGAAGCAGCGACGATTTCTATCAGAAACCGTGTGTCTGCGCGGCGGAGATCAATCGTCAACTTCCTGGAACCATCTATCTCGGTTGTTTGTCTTAAAGCAGCCTGGTAATCCTCACGGCCGGACAACAACAGAGCATCGCGGCCCAGACGTTGGGGCTGCCAGTCGCGCGCTTCCATCCAATGCACAAATCGGGTTTCCAGCTGTTCAGGGCCGGTTGCAGATTGCAGCAGTTGTGCGGTTGTGACGGCGGTGGTCGCCTTAGCGTCGAAAGTCCTCTGAGTCCTCGACGATTCAAAGGTATTAAGTCGAGATGGCATCGGGGTGCCAGGAAGCATAGCGCAGAACCCCGGCTTCAGAATCAACCCGTATCGAAGAGCGCTGGCGCTGCGGGTCAGCCCATACTGTCAGTTGACCGGCGATCTTCCTGCGGATCGGACTCGCCTGCACAATCTCATGGCTGTAGCGCTGCATGGAGGCGATAGAAGCCAGACGCTTGGCGGATGACTCCAACGTCTGGGCGTATGTATGGTCCTGCCGTTTACGGGACTCACGGCGTTCGTTGAAAAGCATGGCTGCCGAGGTAATTACCAGTAAGCTGGCAGCAACGACCAGAAAACGTGCAGCGCCATGGAGTCGACCGCTCCGACAAATTGGCTCCCGCGCCGCCTCGTGCATCCGGGTGCGCGTCGCAAAGGCGCGCTGCCAACTTCGGACGCGAGCCATCGACACCTCACCGGAACTAGAACGTGGGCTGAGAAAGCGCAGTTGTTCCTCCAGTTCCTTGGCCCGCAACCGGCATTGCTCGCAGAGCGCGAAATGAAACTCGACTCTCGCCGCCTGCGATGCGTCGAGTTCACCATCCAGATAGCTGATTAAATCGTGATCAGCGACGTGGTTTTCGAGCATTTGCTTTCACCAGGGGTAATTCCTGCGGGAGAGGCTGAGACTGGCGCGCCGCCTGGATCTTCCGTAGTGCCCGCGCCAGCAGTGTGGCGACAGATTTGGCACTAATGCCAATACGGTTTGCAATCTCACGGTATTTCAACGACTCCAGGCGTAGCTGCAGGACTTCCTGTTCCCGCCGGCTGAGCGTGCATAGGAGTTCAGCAATAGCGTCCTTGTCGTTACTGTCGGCGACAGCGGTTGTTCCGGTCGCGACCAGGTCGAAACTTGCCAATTGGCCATGACGGTTCAGTTCCCGGCGCATCTTACGAGCCTGGTACTGCACGACCGTGGTGGTCCAGGCTTTCGGATTATCGATGGCCCGCCCGTTGCGCAGCTCTTTGTACAAGTAGAAGAATGCCTCCTGCACCAGATCTTCAGCAACCAGGGGCGATCGGCTCTCCCGGCAAGCAAAACGATAAAGAGCAGGCGCCCAAGTCTCAAATAAGCTCGAAACAAACTCCGATGCCTTGTCGGCCTGCATCCCCCTCCTGAACGCGTCGTTCGGAGAAGCATGCATCGATCCCCAGCAGACGTTGAGTTTGATCTTATATGACTCCACGCGCGACTTCTGGCCGCGAGAGTATTGAAGCCGGTTGCGCTAAGCTCCCGGTGCACGTTGGAAGGCCTGGCGCAACTGCGAGACCAGTTCGCCCAGGGCCACGTAAATATCCAGCAATCCAATGCCGCTCAACGCACCCCGGGAGTAGTGGCTCATCCAGATGGTTGCCAGTGAAAGTACGTGTATGGGAATCCAACTCTGTTCCCAGTTTCGCAACCACGGGAAGACAATTAAAAAGACGCTGTCAATTTCCTAATTCGTAGGAATCTGCGAGAATTCGCAAAGGTCAGTGGCTGAATTGTCCTATTTCGTAAGAAATGACTGCCCACGACTGGTCGGTTTGGCGTTGCGGGTGAACCGCGATTCAATGGCGCGGCGCAGCGAATTGTGAGCCGCCGGGAGCCAATGCCAGGACCGTCTTTGAAGGTCTACAATTTTGCTCTCCGCAATACGCGAGAGCAGTTGGCTCCATCCGGATTGCTCTGGAGAGGGTTTCGAGCACAGATCGAACGCGAGAGTTCCCGAAGACCGTTAGAACGGCGGCTAGGAGGCATCGCCGGACCTTGGGAGAACCCAATCCCCAGTGCATTGACGTCCTAGAGGGACGGCATCGATGGCCAAGCGGGAAGCAAGGTGTCTGGAGCTGGTAAATTGGCTTCGACACTGCGATCGGGCAAGTAATGACCACCCACAGTAAGTCTGTGACGAGCGATAAGAACTCCGCCGCAACAGCAATTGGGGCAGCCCGCTGGGATCTTTGGTTCTACCGAAGCTGGAGCGCTTTCTTGAATAACTTGTCGGCCTCGTCGTTCTCGCCTTGCGCCTGCAACGCGTTGCCCCACAGATTGAAAGCCGCTATTTTGTATATGTGGTTAGTATCCTCATTCTCTAATTTCCGACAAAGCTCTATCGCCGTGTTTTGGTCATTGTTGTCGCCTAAATATACGGCCAGCACATACGGGTTGATCTGGCCGAAAACAGCTTCTGCTGTACGTTGCACCAAGCTTTTGACATCGCCGGCAGAAAAAACAATGAGGTTGAGAGCGGTGCTCAGTTTGCGGCCTCGCGTAACGTAGAACGTTACTATCGCCTTCATTGATCCAGCGGACGGTTCTGTGGCGGGAGTAACAATATCGCCGCTATGGAAGTCATCCCGCCGCTACCATAAGTGTTGTATACATCACCATTCAGATTCCAAAGGTTAATGCAGCAGCCCATCCAGCCGATAGCGCCTCGGCCTGCTGCAGCACCGTTTGTACAGCGTCGCGTTCTGCAGGACTCTTGCCACCCGTCGCCGTGCTTTTCACCAAGGGCGGCCCTTACGGCCTGAAAGAAGACGATCTCATCCCGTATCTCGGCGGCCGGATCGCTGGCTGAGGCGAGAGCAAACGCCTTGGTCAGATTGAGTACGGCGTCGGCATAGCGACAATGCGCCTGCTTCTTGTTGTCCGCCTTGGTCTCCTTCGTGGCGGCCTCCTGCTGCATCGTCAGCACCCAATCCATAGCACCGGCCATGATGGTGAGGCGCGGGGTCCGTGCCCCACCAAACGTATCCAGCCTGTGACCTGTCTGCTCCGGAAGTTTCCTCCCGGAGCTTACCGCCGATCTTCGGGTGATAAGACATTCATCTCATCTCCTTTCTTGAAGGAGCAATCCATTGCCCATCCGATTGTCCAGTCTCATCTCCCCGCTCGAATTTAGCTGTATGAAATCACTGCGACGAAATGTCAAGGTTGGGTTCTTCTTTTTCAGCAAACCAGTCATCGCAAACGCCCTAAACATCTGGGTTAACCCGATCTATTCATCCCGCAAGACTCGCATCGGTTCCACATTCGCGGCGCGCAGTGCGGGCAGCAGTGAAGCGCTAGCCGCTACAAAAAGAATTAGAAGCGTCACAAACACAAAGGTCTGCAGATCGAATCGCGATACCCCAAACAGCATGCCCGAAAGCCACCGTGTAAACAATGTTGCAAGCAGCAATCCAACTACACAGCCGGCCATTGCGACGACCACCCCTTTGAACAAGAACTGTCTCGCAATCTGCGATCGCAGCGCACCGAGAGCGAGACGCAGTCCAATCTCACGCCTCCGCAAGGTGACGAAGTAGCTCAACGTGCCGTAGAGGCCGACACAAACCAGCGAAATAGCGGTAAGAGCGAAGAGCGTCAGCAGAATGGTTCGCAGCCGGTTTTCGGCAAAGCTGTCAGAGAGATGTTCTTCCAACGGCGACATGTCGAAGACCGATCGCGCTGGCTCGATGCTGAAAATCTTGCGGCGGATCGTTGCCGCCATCGCCATCGGCTCGCCTCGAGTGCGAATCAGAAAGTAGGGGCTCGGACCGGGCGCACTTGCACACCAATACACGGTAGGAACCGGCTCTCGATTCAAACCCTGCTCGCGAGCGTCTCCCACAACCCCGCGAATCTCGGCCGGTTTACTAAGAAACTTCGACTGAAGGTGATGACCCAGTCCTGTCGATTTGCTGAGATACACGTTAGCAAAGCTGCGGTTCACTATTGCCAACGGATTATCCGAAGACTTGGAGCATGTCTTGCCTTCCATCAGCGGAATTCTCATGGTGGCAAAATAGCCCTCGGAGACAACGCGGCTATCGGCGACCATGTTACCCGCGTTTTCGTCGCGGCCCTCCGTTAGTCTGAGTTCCGTCCGCGAGTCGCCAGGAATTCCAGGCAGACTCGAGGCAGTAGCAGCGGCTTGGACACCGGGAATGGCTCGGAGATGTTCCAATGTGCGATTAATTCGCTGGATCAGCTTCTTAAAGTCCACGGTCTCGCCATAGTTTCCACTGATCCGGAACGTAAGGATATGACTCGTCTCAAACCCAGGCGACACGCGCCCCAGTTCTTCGAAACTGCGCAACAGAAGGCCTGCGCCCACCAGCAACGTAACTGCCAGGGCTACCTGAACGCCGATGAGCAACCACTGCAGCGGATTACGCGTAGAAACTTGCGTCCGGCTAGCTCCCGCAAGTTCGCTTGCCAGGCTTCGGCGGGTGCCGCGCAGTGCCGGAAACAATCCGCAAAGCAGAGTCGCCAGCAAGGCGCAGCCGAGAGTATAAAGCGCGATGTGCCAATCGAGGGTAATCTCTTCCGCGCGCGGCAGGCTCTTGGCCATGGTGCGCAGTGTCGCCGAACCCGCGGCAGCAACCAACAAGCCCAGAGCGGAACCGGCCAAAGCAAGAACGAAGCACTCTGTCAGCAGTTGCGCCATTACGGCCGCGCGGGACGCTCCCAGCGAGAAGCGGACCGAGATCTCCCGTTCGCGTCCTGTAGTCCGCGCCAGCAACAAAGCCGCGATATTCGTGCAAGCAATCAGCAGTAGCAGAGAGACGGACCCAAACACAATCCAGAGCGACCGCCGGATTCCGCCTACGGTAGTTTCTTTCAGCGGCTTCGACTTCACTGTGAGATTGGCGTCTGTCTTCGGAAACTGGCGGCCCAACTTCGCCTGCACGTTCAGCAAATCCGCTCGCGCCTGCGCTGCCGTGACACCAGGCTTCAAACGGCCCACTACGGTATACCAGGTCGAATTCCGATCCTGCGCGAACGGCGCATCGGGAGGGCCAGGGCTCCAGACGTCGACATCGCGGATGGGAAATAGAAACGATGCCGGCATCACCCCGGCAACCGTGTACGAGGACTTATCTAACCGCAGCGTCTTGCCAATGGCTTTTTTGTCGCCATGGAAGCGGCGACGCCACAGCCGGTCGCTAATCAGGGCGGCATTAGGTCCGCCAAAGTGCTCTTCCTCGCGCGTAAAGTCACGCCCCAGAACAGGAGCGATACCCCACACCTGCAGAAAACGCGGAGTCACTACCGCTTCCGTTACTTTCTCCGGCACGGGCCCGGAAAGTTCCGAAAGATCCTGCGTATACCAGCCCGCGATAGCTTGAAACGATTCGTTCATGCGGTTCCAATCTTCGAGCCGGACAGGGGCGACTACGCCTCCGGGGTTCTTGCTTTTGCGATCCGCCTGCTGCAGCATCATCAGTTCGCTGCTATTGGGAAACGGCAAGGGCCGCAGAAGAATCGCGTTAATGGCCGAGAACACGGCGCTATTGGCCCCGATACCCAGAGCCAGCGTGAGAATCACTGCAACAGAAAACGACGGCGATTTGCGAATCAGCCGCAAGCCTGCCTTCAAGTTCGCAAACGTGTTCTCGAGAGTGGCGATTCGATAGATGTCGCGCATCTCTTCCTTGACCTGCTCGCGACCGCCGAATTCGAGCGAAGCCTCGCGCCGTGCCTGCTCCGGCGTTGCACCGGCAGCAATTTTCTCTTCTGTCAGTCGGTCGAGATGAAACCGAAGCTCGGCATCGAGGGCCATTTCTGCCGGCCGCTTTCGCGTAAAGAAGTTCCGCCAGAACATCGGCAGCTCCTACTCCGCGGTCCGCAGAATTTGACCCACCGCATCTGCGAGCCGATGCCAGTTGGTTTCTTCCGCCACAAGCTGCTTGCGGCCCTTGGCTGACAGCCGGTAAAACTTGGCTTGCCGGCCGTTATCCGATTCACCCCAATCAGCTTCCAGCCACCCGCGCTTCTCGAGGCGGTGAAGCGCAGGATACAGCGAACCTTGCTGCACCTGCAGCACCTCTTGCGAAATCTGGCGTATGCGCTGCGAGACCCCGTAGCCATGCACCGGCCCTAGCGCTACGATCTTCAGGATCAGCATGTCCAGGGTGCCCTGGAGAAGATCGGACTTTTCACTAGCCACTAGTTACCTCTCTATGTCTTTCTACATATACAGCTCTATATGTAGATTGTCAAGGAGAAAGAAGAGAGACGCCAAGCAGCAAGTCAACGGCAGGTATCGGGAAGGCGTCAACGGCTATTCATGCCAGGCATTGGTTCGGTCGCCGACCGGCGGCTTTCCGAGCCACGATTCGGAGCGGACGCTTACAGTGAGAACATTGCCAGATCGCAGAACTCATTGTTCAGAATCATGTCAACAAATAGAGTGCTGCGTGTCAGTCCCGTCCGTGCCGCCCGTGATCAGGGCGCACGACTTACAACCTCTGGCTAGCGCTCAATTGTCCGGGTACGTCATCGTCGCTTCACCATTTGCACCAATGCCCACCTGACAACCCGACGTCAGCATGCAACTGGTCCTCGTGCCGATGTCAGCGTTCATTTGTCGCATTGTCTGCAGCGCGCCCATGTTGGCAGTTCCCAGCCCGGAAATATACATCGTCTTCAAATAAGCATTGGCGGCGACTTTGAAGACCTTTACTTGTGTTTCCAGGGGCGCTGCTGACAGTTTGATACGGGTAGCACGGTCAAAAGTAGCTGGATTGACCTTCACATCGAATGCTCCGAGCGCTGCAACGACGCCTCCCCAGTCTGTCCAGACTGATTCGGGCGCATGAAGCAGGATCGTATAACGGCTTCCGTCAGGCGCAGCCGATCCCCATAGGGCAAAGCCGTGTGGGCTACCGGCGTGGACGCCACTGCCGATCACAAAATAGGCAGGAGTTCCTTTCCATTGGCGAAACATCGTAACTTCGCTCGGCCCCGCAAACTTGGTGTCGGTGATCGCTCCGTCCTCGAGCGCATGCGCCGTAGCGACCGCAGGAGTGGAATCAGGGAAATTTCGTTGCAGGCGACGGGGCGATTGCGGATTGCCGGGTGCGGCGATGATGTCGTCGCCCGAACCCGACCAGCCAGAAATAATCTTGTCGCCGGCAGCGTTGCGAGCAAGCGCCGGGAACGAAACCTTCATCGCCGGGACGAGTTTGGCAGCGGATTTGGCCTCTTTCTGGCGCTGGGCAGCAGCCTCACTACTTGAGCAACTCATCGAGATCAACACTAAGAGAAGGTAAGCGAGTTTAGCCGATTGAATCATTTGCAGAACTCCCGTCGATGCGGGATCCCGTAGCCATGCACCGGACCCAGCGCTACAATCTTCAGGATCAGCATGTCCAGGGTGCCCTGGAGAAGGTCAGACTTTTCACCAGCCAAATATTTGTCTCTCAATGTCTTTCCACGTATACAGCTCGATATAGAGATTGTCAAGGAGAGAGAAAAGAGAATTCGTTCTATCTGTTCCCGAAGACCTTCTGCAACAGCGGCGTCACGCGGGCGGCAGGATTTGTGCGGATACTTTTCTCTTGCTGACCCAGAACCAGGAACAAGCCGTCCAGAGTTTTGCCGACGACGTAGTTGTTCAGGTCGAAACTCTTCGGAGCGGCGCCAAAGGGCAGGGAAGAGATACCGCCGAGCATTGTTTCGTACTTCTGGCTGACACCGTTTTCTTTCATGGCAGACTCCACCGGCGGCCGGAAGGCGGTGCGGAGCTGAGCGGATGTATGCTCCCTGAAGAATTCCGTCGCGGCGGTATCGCCGCCTGAAAGAATTCGCCGCGCATCGTCAAAGTTCATTTTCAGGATGGCGTCTTTGAAGATAGATCCGGCAGCAGGCGCGGCTGTTTCGGCAGCCCGGTTCATGGAGAGCACAAAGTTATCGATCATGGGCCCTTTGCCGACCATGCGAAGGCCTTTCTCCACTGGCCGCAACCTTTCGAGAACCAGTATTTTGATCGCTTCGTTTCCGAAGAAACCGTTTGCGACCCCTGTTTGCGCCACTGCGTTCTTGGTTCCGATTTCTAAGGCTTGCTTGAGACCGGAAGCAGTCTGGCCGCTGCTGTCCGCCGAACCTCGATTGCCGAGTTTCTTCAGAGCATCGCCTATCTGGGAACTGGCGGGAAGGCTACATATAAGCAGGAAAGCGGTAACGGTTTCAAGGCGCATGGCCTAATCAGTTAATCACAAATCCGAGCCGTGCGACGTAGCTTCGTTCTTTTAATTAAAGATTCCGAGCATATACGCTATCAAAAGTGTCACCAAAATTGTGCCGAGCCCAACGCCTGCTCCACCGCCCGATCCCCATCGGCCGTAGCCGTAGTAACCGCCGCCTCCGCCGAGCAGCAAAACCAAAACAAGAATGATAATGAGAGTCATATTTGCACCTGTTCCTATCTCCGCTTAAAACAGGGAGCCGGATAAGCACCCTGTTTCAAAAGAATCGTAGCAGTTATTGCGGTAAAAGCGCCGTACTATTACTTAGCAAACGGTAAGGGCAATACATAGAGCCAAGGGCCCGTACGCGCCGGCACAACGGAATGACCCAAGTGGTAACAGATGCAGGCCGCCTCTCCCGTTCGGCAGCAGGCTCCGGTATACTTCCAGCGAATGTCCCTTGATCAATTAGCCCTGACGATCGTGATTGCGCTTCTCACGACTATCGCCGTCATCCTGGTCGCCGGGGGCGTGCTGTTCTACGCCATCATTCGCAAAGCCAAGTCAGTTGCCTTGCGCAATCGTAGACATTCGCCCGATCCCGCTGCCGCGCACTCCGCATTAGCCCAGGTCGAAAAGGTTGCATGGCTCATGGATTCCTCCATACCGATCGGAGGAGGCCACCGCATAGGTCTGGATGGTCTCATCGATTTCGTTCCCGGAGTGGGCGATTTGGCCGGAGTCTTTGTATCCGCCTGGATTATCTACCGCGCAGCCTCCTTCGGAGCTCCGCAACCGGTGCTGATGCGCATGGCCGGTAACGTCCTGATCGACGCTCTACTCGGAGCCTTTCCGGTCCTAGGCGTCATCGCGGATTCGGCCTTCAAGGCCAACGAGCGTAACGTGAAGCTCTTTCAGGAGTTCCTAAGCCGTCAGGAACAGGCAGCGCGTGCGGACGCTACCGTAATCGAGGTCTCATCCCGGCCATCAGCGAAGTAGCTGCCGGAGCGGTAGTGCACCTTTCCCTGCTCCAATAGAGGAATGGATCGAAGGCTTTTTAATAAGCTGCTGTCCGCCGGTCTCGCGACCTCGCAGCAAGCTTCCTCCGCCAGTTCAAACGCCGGTAACGTAAAACCCGGCATCATCCAGCTTGCGCGCAACGGATGGATGCCCAACAATGAACAACTCCCCGTGCTGCTCTATCGCGGCGCTGTTGAGCCGGACGGAGCCGATCCGGCAGCTGTCTTGGAAGAAACTTTTCAGCGTAACGGCTGGCCTGCCCAATGGCGCGACGGCGTTTACGATTTTCATCACTATCATTCCACCGCCCATGAGGTGCTTGGCTGCGCCGCTGGACGCGCCAAACTCGTGTTGGGTGGCGAGCACGGACGTTCTCTGGAAGTTCAGGCGGGCGACATACTAGTTTTGCCCACCGGTACCGGTCATTGCAAGCTCGAAGCGAGCCCGGATTTCCTCATCGTCGGAGCCTATCCATCCGGCCAGCACTGGGACATCTGCCGCGCAGCTCCCGATGCCGGGGCGGTCGCCCGGATGCGGCATCTTGCGTTCCCGAATACCGATCCAGTGTCAGGCGCTGGAGGTCCGCTGACTACTCTCTGGCAAAGAAAATGAGATCGCTTCCCGGAATTAGCAAGCAACGTTGACGGGGCGCAGCCTTAGAGGATCGAAGAAATCAAGTTCGGGATCCAGAATCCGCCGGCCGGGACGTCCGCACGCGCAGGGCTCTGCTTCGATGCGGCCCCTTAATCCCGTGCCCTGAGCAGCCTCCCGCTTGCGGCGGAACCAGAGTTGCCCATTCCCGTTCGCGAACGTCACAGCATTGTCGATGTGCCAGCCCTCGTGGGCGTCGCATTCGGTAGCAATGGGCAGATGGTCTCCGTCGAGCAGCACTTCGTAAACCGGCACGCCGAAGCTTTGCCATAGAGCGAACCTGACATCGCGCCTAAGGGGAACGTCGCGGCAAGTGGTAATGGAGTAAATCGCCAGGCTCAGGCTGGAGAGGTCGATTTCCCGCGCTTCTACCGCCTGGGAGAGAGTAGCCAGATGGCTGGCGGAACCGATGACGATTTCTGGCGCGAACTGTTCGAGACCGCTACCTCTGCGAGGCGCAAAATATCGAGCATTCTCGAATAGCGAACCGGGGAGCGTAACTTGCGCGATGCGGGGAGTTCCCGCGGCAGGCGGCAGAATCAGGCGTCGACGCTTGACCGTGCGAATAGGAAAGCTGAATATCGGTACTGCCATAAAAGTGACCGCTGTTAAGAAAGTGACGGTGGCGTCAAAAAGTTGCCTTCCGATTAATCCGAGGCTTTTATCACGGGTGAGACTTACTTCCAGGTGCGGCTACAGACTTGTAAGTCCGATGCAGACACTAACTCATCCTGAAAACGCCACGGAAGCAGCATCGAGTTGGCACCAACCAAGCTTCTTCGAAAAGTTCCGCTGCATTGGTTCGGAATGTGAAGACACCTGCTGCCAGGGAATGGCGGTGAACGTTGACGCCGGAACGTATGCCCGCTACCAGGCTTGTTCTGACCCGGAACTGGCGTCGCGGCTGCAAAAGTTTGTCACTATCCGTCCGGTTCCTACTCCCCAGAATTTCGCAACCATTCAGCCCGAGAATTCAGCATGCCCGTTTCTGACGGAAAAGCTCTGCGGCCTGCAGCAGAAACTTGGGGTCGAGTATCTGAGCAAGGTCTGCGACACCTATCCACGCTTATTGAAGATGGATGGTCTTCAGAAAGAGCGTTCGCTAGATCTGTCTTGTCCGGAGGCCGCGCGCATTGTTTTGAAGGAGACTGATCCCATCCGGTTCGAGCTAGCCGGCGGCAGTGTGGGAGAGCCGCGGCACTGGCGGGTGCGCCAGGCGATTCTATCAATTCTGCAGAATCGGCGTTACGCTGTGTCGAAGAGGCTGCTGTTGGTTGGCCATGTGTGTTCGAAGCTGGCGAATGTCTACGGCGCGGGAGAAATCGAGACCATTCCGGATGTCCTGGGAGGATTCGAACTGGCCATCGGCGGCGGCTTATTCAACGGCTATCTACAGAATTGCAACGGAAAAGCGATTCCGCAGCTGGCTGTGGTTCTGGAGTTGATCCTGGGGCGCATTCAGTTGGATTACACCAGCCCGCGCTTCCTGGACCTCTACAATGAGTTCACAGCCGGATTAGGCCTGACGCCCGATTCCACGCTGGAGGATTTGGGAGCCTGCTACGCCGAGGGCTACCAACGGGTGTTCGCGCCGTTCATGGAGCAGCATGAGTACATCCTGGAAAACTACCTGGTGGCATACGCTTACAAAAACGTATTCCCCTATGGCGGCAATTCTTCGCAAACAATCGAAGCTGAATCTCTAGATTCCGCCAGCCAAGCGATCCAGCAGCAATATTTGCTGATGGCATCTTACTTTGCGATTGTAAAGGCGCTGATGATCGGCATAGCAGCCCGGCAGGAAACTTTCGCGCTAAGCGAGGCAATCCGCGTAATCCAGGTATGCACGAAAACACTGGAACACTGCACCACCTACCCGGCTTTGATTTTGGAGACGCTTGCCAACAAGGGAATTCAGAACGCCGCGGAAATGGCAATTCTAACCCAGGACATCGTCACGTAGCAGTGTACAACCGCTCGAGGTTGAGGCTGAGTATCTGTTCGGCGTCCGCCTGGTCGAGCCCGAGTTCATAAAGCGCTTTAACCTGCGCATCGAAAACCGGCGCATTCCAGCCCCGCGGAAAGAAACTGGAGTCGGTTCCGAACAGCAGCCGTTCCAAACCGGCCACATCCAGGGCCTTGCGATAAACAGATCGAAGATCAAGCCCTTCATAGAGCATCCATCGATTCGAGCTCGAGGTGTCTAGGTATACGTTCGGGCAAAGATCCGCGACCATAAGCGTCTCCCGAAGCATGCCGGCTCCAAAGTGCGGAATGATGAAGCGGATCTTTGGGAAGTGCAGGGCGACAGGATGCAGATCGACAGGATTCGAATAGCGCAGGTTGAATTGGCTGGGCAGATTCAGTTTGCGCCGCACGCCAACGCTAAGTGCGCCGCAATGCACGAAGACGGCTAGGCCGCCATCCGAGGCAATCTCCAGCAGCGGAACCAGGCGCGCATCGGTCAGAGAGTAGGTATGCATGGCCGGAAACAGACACATGCAATGCAGATGCGGAGAAACAATCGCCTCCGCTACCCGCTGCGGAGCGTCCGGCTGCGTCGGGTCCAGGATGAATGAACCCCAGAACCGCTCGGGATAGGCGGCAACAGCGGCAGCAACACTCGCTTCGTCACCATGCGCGCTGGCAATCAGAGAGGCGCGGCGCACACCTGCCGCGTCGAGCTCGGCGACCCAGGAAGCTGCGAGCGTGACCGGATCCGCAGGCGGAATTTCCCATTCCAGCAGTGGACCCAAAGCCTCGGCGTTTTCCATCTTTCGCGCTCGCGCCAGGCCGGTGTAAAAGGAGTGGGAGAAGAAGTGAATATGAGCGTCGTTGACCGCAACTTCGCCCCAAGGAGTGTCCCGCATTCTGCACTCGATTGTATCGGGTGAGTGGTTTAGTCCGGATCATTCGCTCCCGCTATGCGCCTAAGCATACGTGCCCAGAATGCCATGCACATAAGTAACCGCGAGAGCACCATCGCCGATAGCGAATGCCACTCGCTTGGTGGTGCCACTGCGGCAGTCACCCGCGGCAAATATTCCTGGCAAGCTAGTCTCCAATTGATAGGGAATCCGGTCCTCTTTCCATGCATCGCACTCCGCTGCTGCAAGCCCGGTCAGAATAAAACCCTTTTCATCGCGGCCCACCTCTGGCGGGAGGAAACTCGTGCAAGGTTTCGCACCAATGAAGATGAACAGACCTGCGGTTCCTTCGCGTACGGCACGGCCTTCCCCATCGCGCAGACGGACCGCCTCAATGTGCTCTTCGCCCTCTACGGCAATCACTTCGGCGCCATAGCGGACTTTGATCTGCGGATTTGCCTCTACCCGGTCAGACAAATAAGCGGACATGCTTTTTCGAAGACTGTCGCCGCGCACCAGCAGAGAAACTCCGCGCGCGAACTGTGAGAGGAACATAGCGGCCTGGCCGGCCGAGTTGCCCGCTCCTACAACATGCACCGGGCAATCCTGGCAGAGCAGCCCTTCTACTTTGGTCGCATTGTAGAAGATTCCCGAACCGCGTAACGCGTCCACGCCCTCCACGTTCAGTATTCGGTAGGTGACGCCGGTGGCAATAATAACGGTCTTGCCCACTGCGCAATCGCCTTCGCTGGTATGAACTCCGTAGAGGCCGTGGTCGCGGCGGCGGAGCTGCTCAACATTGCAGGGCGCAACGAAATCCGCTCCGAACTTCAGAGCCTGCAGATATGAGAGCTGCGCCAGTTCCCGCCCCGCAATGCCGGAGGGAAATCCCGCGTAGTTCTCGATTTTCGAACTGGAGCCGGCTTGGCCTCCGGGCCCCAGTCCATCCAATACCAGAGTCGATAAACCTTCAGAAGCCGCATACACGGCTGCTCCCAGACCCGACGGGCCTGCGCCTAGAACCAGCACATCGTAGGTCTTCTCCGGCAGCCGGTGCCGCAGTCCGATCCGCTCCGCTACCTCATACAAGCTGGGCGCCTGGAAGAGCGGGACCTTGCCATACGTAATCACGGGATAGCGAACCGGTCCGTCCGCAATCTCTCGCAGGCGAGCCAAATTCTCCTTATCGGCGATGTCCATCCAGCGGTTTGGCACGCCATTGCGGAAGAAGAACTCCACCATCTCGAGTGTTTTCCGGTCTTCCTTGCTCCCATACACGCGGAGCCCTTCAAAGGCGGTGTTCAGCAGCAGGTTCCGCCGGCGCTGAAATGCTACCCAGAAGCGTTCGCCCAGCGCGGATTCGCGCACGAACAATTCCCGCATCCGGTCCGCCGGAATTCGAACAGCCTCCACCGGAGTGCGCGCCTCGCACGACACCACGGCCGGCCTTCCCGTGAACAAATCAATGTCACCGGTGAACCTTCCGGGGCCGTAGCAGATGACGGTCTTAAGCTCGTCAGCCGAGGCATCCAGAATGCAGATCTCGCCCGACATGATCACATAACACGCAAGCGGCTGATCGCCCGATGAAAAAAGCTTCTCCCCTTGCTGGAACGAGCAGCTATCACCAAACTTGGCGCACTTCCTTAGCTCATCCGCGGAGAGTGCAGGGAAGGCTATCGCATCCTGCAGCGGGTCGCCGTTTGGGCGAGATCCTTCTTCATCCATGGTGAGCTGTTCAAGTGCATCGGGAGTGTTTGTCGCAGGCGTACTCACGTCTCTCCATGATGCCTTGCTCTACTGACGGAGTCAGGTCGCCAGGGGCGCTTCACTCTCTAAACTTGGCCGCGCACCGGCGCCGGGAATTTCGGGCGGCGATTCAGGCGCTACCCAGATCCAGACCACTGCCCCAGCTGCGCACAATGCGGCAGCCACCAGAAACGATGCCGTCCATCCGAAGCGGACCGCTATGGCCGGGGTAAGCGATGCTGTCAGAGCGCCGCCGAATTGTCCGCCCATGTTCATGACCCCGGAGACCGTGCCCGCCGAACGGCCGCCCAGAGCCGCGCTGACCGACCAGAAAGAACTCTGCGAAAGATAGAGCGCGCCAGCGCCGCCCGCCAGAATAATGCTGGCGACCTGCGGATTAGCGACTTGAGTTCCGCCCGCAATGAAGATCGCAGCTAAACCAATGCCGAACACGGCAACTCCGCAACGGCCAGTACGCATTCCGTATTTTGTGCTCAAACGATCGCTGATGATGCCGCCCACAATCGAGCCCAGCGACATGGCAAGAAAGGGAAGCATGGTGTAGTAAGAACTCTTCCGCAGGTCCAATCCACGAACCTCGTTCAGGTAGATAAAGAACCAACTGAAAAAAATCTGCGCGGCATACCCGTACGCGAAATAGCTGAACGTGATTGCCATAATGTGGACGTTCCCGAAGATCTTGCTCCAGGCGATGCGTTCAGACAATTTCGAGACGGCGGCAGGAGGGAGACCTTTACGGATGTGTTCGGCTTCCGCTTCCGTTACCCAGGGATGCTGCGAAGGCGCATCGCGCGAGATAAAGAACCACACTGCGCCGGCGGCCAGTCCAATTGCGGCGCTTACATAGAAGGCCGACCGCCAGCCGTAGTTGATCATCAGCGCAGCCACCAGACGCGACGTCACTCCGGCGCCGAAGCCCACTCCGGCGAAGATCAGGCCGTTTGCAATGCCGCGTTCGGAAACCGGAATCCACGACGAAACGACACAGTTCGAAGCAGGATAAACCACGGCTTCGCCTACTCCCAGAAAAAAGCGTGTTGCGATGATCAGAACAAGAAGTGCTGATGATCCGGATGGCAGCACCGTGATCAGGATGGTGAATACCGCCCACCAAACCACCCCGGCTGAGATGGTCACCCTCGGACCGATGCGATCCGCAAGGCGGCCGGCTGGAGCCTGGAAGAACGCATAGCCGAGAAGGAACGCGCTGAAAACGTATCCCAATTGTACGGTGCTCAGGTGGAATTCGTTCGCGATGGAGCGTCCCGCTATGGAGATATTCACGCGGTCCAGATATGCTATCGCGCTGATGAAAAAGATCCAGGTCATCAGCAGCCATCGGACCCGCCCTCTAAAAAGCTCAGCCATTGCGAACCGCCTGTAATAGAATTTCCATTATTCGCACTGCGAAGCTACCATGCACCGGCGACAATTCGTAAAAACGGGCGCTGCCGCCCTGATGACGCTCTCTGGATCTGTTCACTTAAAAGCTTCTCTCCCGAAGATGAAGATTATCAGGGTCCAGGTTTTCGCGCCGCCCAACCCGAATCCCCTGTTCAACCAGAGCGACTTAGTGGTTATAGTTGAAACCGACGCAGGCATTACCGGCATCGGCGAAGGCGGGTCAGTAGACACTCTGAAACAATGCGCTGGAAGGCTGATCGGCAAAGATCCGCAGTATATCGAAAAGCTCTGGCAGGATATGTCGAGGGCGTTCTTCTATCCTCCCGGCCGCGAGAAGGAACATGCTCTGGGTGCGCTCGATCTGGCGCTCTGGGACATCAAGGGCAAGGTGCAGAAGATGCCGGTCCATCAGGTGCTCGGCGGGATGGTGCGCAATTACTGCGAGTGTTACAACACGGCAGGCATCATACCGGGCATAAAGCGCGGCATGAGCATCAAAGACCGCGCGCGCCTGACTGTCGAAGCGGGCTATCGAGCCTTTCGCATGGGCGCTGCCGATACCCCGGCGAACGGAACATTTAATACGCGGGAAAGAGTCAACAAGCTCTACGAGGACTGCTCTCAGGCGCGCGAAGGCGTCGGCAAAAATGGCGACTGGGTAGTCGACTTCCATCAGCGGTTCGACCTGTCCGATGCCATTCGCGGATGCGATATGATCGCGCCGCTTGCTCCATTTTTCGTTGAAGACCCGGTGCGCGCGGAAGGGTTCAATGACGATCTCCCGATTCTGCGGACGAAGGTGAATGTTCCGATTGCGGCTGGCGAAGAATGGGGCAATCGCTGGGATTTCAACAACCTGGTGGAGCGCCACACCATCGATTACGTGCGCGCCACCCTCCCTAACGTGGGCGGCATTACCGAGATGATGAAGATCTGCGCGCTCTGCGAAACCCACTTCATCGGCATGGTTCCGCACTTTACGGGTCCAATTTCGACAGCCGCTCTGGTGAATTGCCTTGGCGCTTACTCGGGACCGGTGTTGATGGAATACAACTACCAGGGAAAAACGCTGCCGCACTTGCCGGTCTGCCTCGACTTCAAGAACGGGAAGCTTTATCCGAACGATCGGCCCGGTCTGGGCGTCGAACTCGACCGCAAGCAATTGAAGCTGCTCGCGACGATTACCGAACCGATTACTGCCCGGGCCCAGACTTATTTCCGGCCGGATGGATCGATTACTAACTGGTAGCTTCCAGCTGAAGCCCGTCCCATACGAAAAGAAACTAGCGGGTGGCGGTGGATGTCGTTAGTACGTTTTCGTTTGCCGGAAGCGCCCAGGAGAACAGAACTCCTCCGGCGCTGGTCAGCACATATTGACGCCCCTCCAGCTCGAACGTAATGGGGGAGCTCTGCATTTTCGCTCCTTCGCCTGCGTGCCACAGCGTCTTGCCATCGATCGAGTTCAGGGCCAGAACATTGCCGTGGGCGTCGCCGGTGAAGACTACACCTGAATCGGTTGATAAGACTCCAGCTCCCGATCCGCCGGGGCCTAATTGATGTGTCCAGCGCAGCTTGCCGGTCTGGTAGTCAATGGCTTCCAGCACGCCTTTGCCCCAAACGCCATAGTCGGCGCCGGCCCATCCGAATGTTCCGTCGGCCGGCTTGTTGAAGTAGATTCCGTAACTGGGGTGAGCACTAACTAGAAACAATCCTGTTTTCGGGTCGAAACTAGGGGATCGATAGTTAGTCAAACCGCCTTCGTCAGGAGCGATTAATCGTCCGTCCCGCGCCGGCTCCTTGGCCTCGTCCGGAATAGGCCGGCCTTCCTTATCGATGCCCTTAGCCCAGTTCACAGGACCGAAGGGCGCTGTCAGTAAGTTCTTTCCGTTGGTGCGGTCGAGCACGAAGAAGTAGCCGTTGCGCGAGGTCTGCATCAGCATCTTGGTTGGCTTGCCATGAAAGTCGGCGTCCACCAGAACCGGCACCTCTACCGCATCCCAATCGTGCGTATCGTGCGGTGACGGCTGGAAGGCCCATGCGAGCTTGCCCGTCTCGGGCTTCAGCGCGACGATGCTGCAGGTGTAAAGATTGTCGCCCGGTCTAGTAGTTCCAGTCAGGACAGGCGTGGGATTCCCGGTACCCCAATACACCAGATCGAGCTTTGGATCGTAGGTTCCGGTCATCCAAGTCATACCGCCAGTAGTCGCGTTCGGAGTGCCTGCCGGGGGAGTGGAATCCCATTGCCACTGGGTTTTGCCAGTCTCCGGATCAATTGACCTTAAGTAACCCTGTAAGTTGTCAAAGTCGCCTGACACACCCACCAACACATGATTGCCCACCACCAGGGGCGACAGAGTTGTCCAATATCCTTTCGTACTGTCGGCGACTACCACGTTCCAGCGCACCGTTCCGTCTTTTGCATTTAGAGAGACTAAGTGATCGTCCGGCGAGACAAAAAAGAGCCAATCCTTGTAGATGCTGACGCCTCGGTGGCCAATGTGGAGGCCTTTGCTGGGAGGGTAAGTGTAGTGCCAAATTTGATGCCCGGAGAGAGCGTCCACAGCCCAGATGTTGTCGGGAACCGTAAAATAAATGATCCCGTTTACAACAATCGGCGTACTCTTAATCGTCGCCGGCTGCTCGGTCTGGAAGGCCCAGGACAAACTGAGATTCCCAACGTTCTGCGGCGTGATCTGGGTAAGCGAACTGTGGCGCTTTCCCGAGTAGTCGCCATGGTAACCGGGCCACATGGATGCCGGCGGATTCGTTAGCTCCTCTGCGTTTACCTCCTGCGCTCGCCCTGGCAAGCCGAGGGATAACAAACCAAACAGCGCAGCGGCGAGAGTGACTGATTGTGCAAGCTTCATGATTTTCCGGGACTATCTCAACGTCTGTAGATACGCCATCAGGTTATGGATGTCGTCATCGGTGTATTTGGCCAGAAGGTCCGCGTGGGCCTCTACCGGCGCATCTACTTTCACCTTAACGTTTTTTACCGGCCAGGAGCGATACCAGCCGCTGCCGTCCGTCAAGGCTACCGTGAATTCGTCTAAATAGGAGAGTTCACCAGTCGTGGTTTGGCCGGAGGGTAGCGTTACCGCGACCTTGGATTTGGCGCCTTTGGGGTATAACATCCGCTGCTCTAGCTTCAATCCCTGGTAACGGCCAGCGACTCCGGCCAGATCGCCTGTCGCTGAGTGGCACGAGGCGCAGCCGCCCGCACCGTTGAAATACACTTTTCCTGCTTCCGCGTTCCCGGTCTGCAAATCTGCTACGTCAACTCCGCGCCGGCCGCCCTGCTGCGACTCCGACTTCGCTTTCTGGGTATGAATGTACGCGACCAGCGATGAAAGCTCAGCGTCCGAGACACTGAATTTCGGCATCCCTTTCGCTGTCCGGCCATTGCGCACCACGGGCCCGATTTTGCTGCCGCTTTCATCTTCAGCCACCAGTTTCGATCGCGTCAGATCGGGTCCGCTTTCGCCTCCGCCGGCATCGCGGCCGTGGCAGAAAGCGCAGTCGCGTTGAAACAGGCTGTTTCCGTTCTCGACCAGCGATGCCGGGAAAGCCTCAGCAGATTTTTCTTTGGCTTCCTTGATAACGCTGGGGGTCTGAACCGCCGGATGCGGTTTGGTCTGGGGAGCCTGAGCGAGGCAAGCTGCTGCCAGACTTGCGGCTAACGGAAATCTGAGCGCTGATGAACGAAGAAGGGCACGCATACCTAAAAAGGCATCATATCCATGTGCCAGGGAGAAGCGTGTAGAAGAGAAGCGACCCGATATGATCGATGAGTTCCAGTATGCACGGCAGCGCTACGCACAAACATCCTCAACGGGCCTCCGCCGCAATCAGCTCTTCCGGTGCGATCGATAGCAAATATCTGTTTCTAATCTGTCTTGTCGCAGCGCTCGGCGGACTGCTGTTTGGCTACGACTGGGTGGTGATCGGCGGCGCAAAGCCGTTTTATGAAGCCTACTTCCGGCTGACCACGGAAGGGCAAATCGGCTGGGCGAACAGTTGCGCGCTGCTGGGCTGTCTGGCCGGCTCACTCACGTCGGGTGTTGCCAGCGACCGGTTTGGCCGGAAGAAGATGCTGATCGCGTCGGCTCTTATCTTTGTGGTTTCATCACTGCTTACGGCTTGGTCCTTCTCGTTCTCCACTTTCGTTTTCTGGCGCATTATGGGCGGCGTTGCCATCGGCATCGCGTCTAACATTTCGCCTACTTATATTGCGGAAATCAGCCCGGCAGCGTGGCGTGGACGATTAGTGGCTTTAAACCAGCTCACCATTGTCTTCGGCATTCTATTCGCCCAGATTGCGAACTGGCTGATCGCGCGGCAAGTGCCTGCCGATGCTACTCGATCATTCATCCGGCAGTCGTGGAATGGGCAGCTTGGCTGGCGCTGGATGTTTGCAGCTGTCGCGGTGCCGTCTTGCATTTTTCTGCTCAGCGCCATTTTCGTTCCTGAGAGTCCTCGCTGGCTGATGACTGCTGGCCGGTTGCAGAACGCTCGCATGGTGCTGGCGCGAGTGGGCGGCGATGCCTACGCCGAAGCTATATTGCAGGAGGGTAGACACGCACCTGCCCCAGCCGGAATGACGGCGCTGGTAACCGGACTGAAGGCAATCGGGTTTCGAAAGGCGCTGCTGATTGGCGTAGTGCTGGCCGTGCTTCAGCAATGGTCGGGCATCAATATTTTGTTCAACTATGCAGAGGAGATCTATCGCAGCGCTGGGTATAGCGTCAACGGCATCATGTTCAATATCGTCATTACCGGCGCCATCAATGTGCTCTGCACTCTGATCGCTTTTGCTTTTGTCGACTCCGCCGGCCGCCGCCGGCTGATGCTCTTGGGGTGCGCCGCCATCGGGGTCAGCCACCTCGCCATTGGAGCGGCTTTCCTGATGGGCCTGAAAGGTCTTCCGGTACTGCTGTTAACGCTGGCTGCCATCGGCGCCTATGCGATGTCACTTGCGCCGGTGACCTGGGTCCTCATTTCGGAAGTGTTTCCCAACCAGATGCGGGGTGTCGGTGTCTCGCTTGCCGTCTCCGCTCTCTGGATTTCTTCCTTCCTGCTCACCTTCTCGTTCCCGTGGATCTTGTCCGGCCTGACGCCGTCCGGCGCGTTTCTGCTTTACAGCGCGATCTGTTTTGCCGGGTGGGTGTTCGTATTCCGCAAGGTGCCCGAAACCAGAGGGAAGAGCTTAGAGGAAATCGAAGCACTGCTCAGCCTCTAAAGGCGCTTCTATACTTAAAGAGAGTCCCCCTTATGAGCGTTGTCTGGCTGCGGACTGCGGCCGCACTCTACTCCTGCGGCCTGTTATACGCACTTATTTTTCTTTTCCGGAAAAGCACCCGGCTGTTTATGCCCGCGCTGATCACGTTCGGCCTGGGCGCTGTCTTTCATTTCGTTTCCCTGGTAGAGTTGCGCGCCGCCAGCGGCCATCTTCCCTTCAATAACTTCTACGAAACGAGTTCGGTTTGCGCCTTCCTGATTGCGGTGCTGTTTCTGCTGGCGTATAGCTTCTACCGCGTGGCTATTTTCGGGGTGTGCCTGTTTCCCCTGGTCTTCTTCATGACACTGATCGGAGCCACGGAATTCCCGGTCGCTAGTTGGAGTAACCCCACCGTGCGCAGCGCCTGGCTGCTGGTGCATATCACGACGGTTTTGATTGGATATGCTGCGCTTATATTAGCCGCCGTTGCATCTATTTATTATCTGGTTCAAGAGGAACGCTTGAAGAATAAGCGTATTTTGCCCGAACCGAATGCCTTACCGCCTTTGGCAACGCTCGACCGGATCATCTCGCAGGCAATGAACACTGGCTTCGTATTCATCACCATCGGAACGATAACAGGTGTGGTGTGGGCCTTCATCGAGAGCGGTACGCGCTGGATTTTCAATCCGGAGATTGCTTTTTTTCTGTTCACGTGGGCTTTTTATCTGGCGATGATTTTTCTGCGGGTGTCGGCGGGTTGGCGCGGCCGGCGTATCGCCTGGATGGCGGTTAGCGTTCTCGGCTGCTCCATCATTACTTGGGCTACTCACATCGGTATCCGGAGCATCTGGCCGCAATGAAGCTGGCCTTAGCGGGCATTAATCACCGTACGGCTCCCGTTATGGTGCGCGAGAAGCTCGCTTTGCGCGCGGCTGAATTGCCCGCTGCCCTCTCTGATTTGCAGGCGCATGGCGCAAAGGAAGTGTTGATTCTTTCCACCTGCAATCGCGTGGAAGTAAGCGCGGTGCTGAACGAAAGCATCACCTCCGGTCATTTAATGGAACGGATGCTCGTGGGCCTGAAGTCGCTTAACTTCGAAGAGCTGCGTCCTCATCTCTACACCTTCGAAGATCGGGAGGCCATCCGGCACCTGTTCCGCGTCGCTTCCAGTCTCGACTCGATGATCATCGGCGAGCCGCAGATTCTCGGGCAGTTGAAGCAGGCGTTCCTGCAAGCCCGGGAGCAGGGAACAGTAGGCAACGTTCTGGAATCGGTTCTCAGCCGCGCGTTTCACGTTGCGAAGCGCATTCGTACCGAGACAGAAATTGGCCAGTCGGCTGTATCGGTCAGCTATGCGGCTGTCGAACTGGCAAGGGAGATATTCGGTTCTCTCTCCGGTAAGCGAGTGCTGATCGTCGGCGCAGGGAAGATGTCGGAAGGCGCTGCCCGCCATTTGTTGCGTGCCGGCGTCACTGAGATTCTGATCACCAATCGGACTGCGGAACGCGCGCGTGAAATGGCTGAACTCTTTCGCGGAGAAGTGGTTCCCTACGAACTGTTTCCGCAGCGGCTCCATCAGGTAGATATCGTGCTCGCCTCTTCAGGCGCGCCCGGTTATGTGCTGACACCCGCAATGATTTCCCACGCTATCGAGGCGCGCAGAAATCAACCGATGTTTCTGATCGATATTGCGGTGCCGCGCAATGTCGATCCTGCTGTGAATGCCGTCGAGCATGCGTTCCTCTACGACATCGATGATCTTCAGCGCATTGCGGAGCGCAATCTGAAGGCGCGCCAGGAAGTCGCCCGGCAGGCGGAAAGCATCGTCAGCGAAGAGGTAGACCGGCTGGAAGCGAAGCTGCGGGCCCGCGACATCACGCCGACGATCATCGGGTTGCAAGAGCAGCTGGAAGCCATTCGCCACGAGACGCTCGATCGCTTCCGTCCCAAACTCGGTGCTTTGACTATCGCGCAGGAGGAAGCGCTGGAAGGGCTGACGCGTTCCATCATTAACAAGATTGCCCATGGGCCCATCTCGGAAATTCGACGGCATGCCGCAAACCAAACGCCCGCTGAAGCAGGTGAAGGCGAACTACTGAGCGCGGTGCGGCGCATGTTCAGGCTGCGCGACCGCTGATGCCGGTTCTGGATTCCCAGCCAGTAGCGGCCCGGTCGCTGGTTATAGGTTCGCGCGGTTCCGCTCTCGCGCTCTGGCAGGCGCATCACGTCGCCGGCAGACTGGCAAACCTCGGCATTCAGACCAGCGTTCAGATCATCAAGACCACGGGCGATCATCTGCAGACGGCGTCGCTGGTGCAAGCGGGCGGCAAGGGGCTCTTTACGAAAGAGATCGAAGAAGCGCTGTTGAGTGGCGCGATCGATCTTGCCGTCCACAGTTTGAAAGATCTGCCGACCGAGAATACTCCCGGCCTGATTCTCGCCGCCATACCGGAACGCGAAGACCCGCGGGATGCCATTGTGGGCTGCCGTTTCGGCGATCTTCCGCACGGCGCAACGGTGGGCACCAGTTCTAACCGGCGCGGAGCCCAGTTGCGTATTCTGCGGCCGGATCTCTGTATAGAACCGATACGCGGCAACGTCGATACTCGCTTGCGAAAGCTGCGTGAGGGACAGTACTGCGCTATTCTGCTCGCAACTGCGGGGCTTAGAAGGTTGGGACTCGATCAGCAGATCGCCGGGATCTTTTCCCCTTCTGAAATCTGTCCGGCGCCCGGCCAGGGTGCTCTCGGTATCCAAACACGAGCAGGCGAAGCGTCCCAGCAGATGTGCGCTCAACTGAACGATTCCACAACAGCAGACTGCGTGACTGCGGAGCGCCTGGTGCTTGCCGGACTCGGCGGCGGATGTCAGCTGCCCGTAGGCGTCTACGCAACCATCGATGATACGGACATGCAGGTTTCCGCGATAGTTGTTTCGCCCGATGGCAAACACCATCTTCGTTCCACGAAACGGGATCGGCGTTCTGAGTTTCGCAACCTCGCCGGTGTCGTCGCAGCCGATCTTCTCTCGCGTGGCGCGGCTTCTATTCTGAACGAAGAAACACCCTGATGCCCGCTCTAAGCGGATTGCATTTTGTGGTCACGCGAGCTGCTGTGCAGGCCGAAGATCTGGCAAGGCCGCTGCGTGACTTAGGCGCGAGCGTTAGCTTGTTGCCTACCATTGGAATCGCGCCCCCAATCGATAGCGCGCCGCTTCGACAGGCCGCTGCTTCTTTGGCTAGCTTCCATCTGCTGATCTTTACCAGCGCAAATGCCGTGCGCATGTTCGCTCCGTTGACGTCAGTGGAACACCGGAAAAGAGTGAGAGTCGCGGCTATTGGTCTGGCGACTCGGAAATCGGCTGTCGAAGCTGGGTTCGACGTGCAAGTGATGGGGGCGAGCTACATCGCGGAATCTCTGGTCGAGGCGCTTCGAGAGGAACAACTCAGCGGAGTCAGGGTGTTGATTCCGAGTGCCGCGGTAACTCGCGACATCGTGCCTGACGAACTGAGAGCGCTCGGGGCCATCGTGACAGTTGTCGAAGCGTACCGGAATGTCTGTCCGCCCGAAGCTGGAATCGAGGCTACTCGAATATTCAGAGAGCCGCTCCCCGATTGGGTTTTGTTTGCGAGCCCTTCCGCGTTTTATAACTTATTGCCGTTGATTGATCCCGACACTCTCGAAAAGGTTCGAATTGGCAGTATTGGACCCGCTACCAGTGCCGCGATTCAGGAGAGAGGCTATCGCGTCGATGCGGAAGGGAATCCGCATACGCTAGATGGACTGGTTAAGAGCGTTGCAGGAGCGGCCGGCGGAAGCGCTGTGTCATAGCTCTTGGCGCTCGAAAAGGATTGGCTCTTCGTTGTTTTATCTACAAGTATCTGATTCGTTGCGCTCGGCGATGGCCACCCAACCACATAATCGATACTCATTCACCGCTCTTGGATCGGGCTTCCCAGAGCGCAGCTCATATCACGGCAACTTCAAGATGCGGATGGAAGCCTGGACCGGGGCGTATCCAGGCGCAATGGTGATCATTACGGAGCAACATACGAGCGATTCCAAACTGGAGTTTCGGGAAACAATTCGCGGCGTCGCGGAGATTCATCTTGGAATTCCATGAACTTACCGCCGTGGACTGACGTCTTATGGGATCGCCGCCAAAATCCTCCTGGAGATGAAGGTATTACTTGCTCCGGCCGAGATGCCAATGGCGCAAAGCGCGATGCTGCGGCTGAAATGGCTGAGAGCACCTGACTCGTTTGCGCCGGGCGCCATCTATATGACGATCTTGCGTCTTCTCCGCGCGACTGCATAGCATAACAAGGCGAACAGACTGCTAGCCGCCGGCGCCACGGCTAGACGCCAATCTATCTATGCTGTTTTCATCCATTCCATTACCAGGAACCAGGGGACCCGGCGATAGCTGGCTGCTTTCGACGTTGGCGCGTGGGCGGTGGGTGACGGTTCGTCAAAATAGCCAAGATGTAAGCCTGTCTTGAGGAGCGCGCGAATATATGTGCTCAGCGGCCGATGATGGTTTCTGACGTGGATGCCTCGGTACCTGGTCCAGATCGAGCGTTCCTGAAGGTAGTTGTCGATTGGATAGTGGAGGCCCTGACCGGCGCTGTCTTTGACCCAGCCCTGGCCGGCATCTGCTGTGTTGAAACTGTTGAGGTTGGCAATCAACAAAGCTCCGCCGGGTTTGAGGACTCGAGCCATCTCCGGTATGGCCGCTTCTATATCCCCCATATCGACCAAAGAAAGATAGCTGATGACAAGATCGAAGGCTTCATTTCGGAACGGCAAGTGCTCGGCGGCCGCGCCCAGATATCCGCCGTTCCGATCGCGTGCGCGAGCAGCCGCAATCAGCGCAAATGTCGGATCAATGCCTACGATGTTGATGCCGTGCAGCTTCAGCATTCGGCAGAAGCGGCCTTCGCCGCAACCAACATCCAGCGCGTTTTTGGGTGATCGGGCGAGGGTGCGGGGCAGCATGATGGGGTCGAGCACGTAGCGCCGCCCGAAATCTCCATGCTCGCCCATTTCGGCGATCCAGGCATCCGCCGACTCTTGCCAGCCATTCTCCACCATGCGGCCAGCCATACAGCGCGCTGCTCTACGGCCTCGGAAGTTTAACAGAACCAACTTTACTTTATAGGACCCGAGGCGTATGCTTTTCGTCCACCAAGCCTTGAAGCCGTTTTCTAAACGTGCTCAGATACAGTGATCTGTGCCAAAAAGCAGCGTCCGGCGAGATGCACAAACAGGCTCGAAGCACCATGCCAAGCCCAACGGCGACTATTAGCATCGCGAGAAGCGGTCCCCTTGTTTTCATCCCTCCCCGTGGGGAGTCACAGCTCTTGAAAAAAACTTTTCGCCGTTCATTAAAAAGCACTTAAGCTCGGCTTTCGTCCTCTATTCTCCTTCGGCATTTTTCGCCCCCATGCTACTCTTTCAACCGCAAGCGCGCTGGGTCCAACCAAAAGGTCCGGGTGCGCTTTTTCATTTCCAAGGAGCCCAACCTATGTCCCGCAAACAACGCCACACCAATGGTGTTCATGTGAAAGTTGACCAGCATCAGCCGAACCGTCCTTCTGCCCCCGCGTCGCCGGCCGCGCCCTGCCAGAACCTCAAAGGAGGCGGACCCCAAACTCCACAAGGCAAAGCCATCTCCTCCCGGAACGCTTTCTCCCACGGACTCACCTCCGCCTGCCTCGTCCTCCCCTGGGAAGACGAAAACGAATTCGACTCTCTCTTGAACCAGCTTGTCGCCGAACACCGGCCCGCTACCGCCACCGAAGGCCTTCTGGTCCGCGAAATCGCCGAACAATACTGGCGTCTGCAGCGCGCCCGCAATCACGAGCACATCCTGCTTGTCAAATCCACTGAGATCCTCGAACGTGGCAGCGATCTCGGCGCTTACGAAGCTTGGGACAAGGAAGTGATCCTCACCCAGCGCTACGCCGTCCGCCATGAGCGCGCTTTCCACAAGTGTCTAAGCACCCTGCGCACCTTGCAGAAAGAACGCCGTGCCGCTGAAACTGAAGCCGCTGCGGAAGCCGCGACTGAAGCCCAAGTGGAAGCCCCCGCATCCATCCCGCTGTCTCAGGAGTTGGTTTCGCAAAACAGCGGAAACCCCAATGCGCCAGCAGAATACGTAATGCAACTTCGCCCCGATTCCTCCATCGGAGTTCCGGTCTCCGATTCGGCGCTCCTGGTCCGCTCCGCTTCCTGACGCACGAATCGTCAAACCGGGTGAATCCGCGGCCAGCTTAGCTCGAAGCCGTGCTGGACTAATGTTTTCTGAAAATCACGGCAGCGAGCCGGTTTATTCCTGATCGCCGCCGGTGCTTGCCGCAGGCGAATGGCTTCGGCCGCTAACATGCCAGCCGCTTCTCCGATGTTCCACTCTACGGGGTGCAGCCGGTAGCAGCCGTTGGTAATGTGCGTGGTTCCGATGTTCTTGCATGCGGGAATCAAGTTCTGCAATCTCTGCGGAATCAGCGCACCCATAGGTATTTGGAAGGGCAGGGAACTCACGTCGATGTAATTCGTCCCTCCCGCTGACGGATGCAAGTCGATCCGGTAGCAGCCCACACCCACGGAATCGAAAAAGCCTTCTGCGCTGATCTCTTCCGCGGGTTTATGCAGCAGCTCACTCCGCATCTCGGTTCCGACGTGTTTCTCGAGAATAGTGAACTCGGCCTTGATGCGCCGCGCTTCCCGGATGTAGGCCGTTTTGGCCATACCGTCTTCGGTCGCCACAATGTCTTTGCGCAGCCGCAAGCCTTTCCAGCCTTGGCCGCCGTCCGGTCGCGGCGCTTCGGTCTGCATCCAATACAACAGGGACAGACTCAGTTGCTTCGCTCGCTCTTGCAGCTTGATTCGGCCGGCTTTGCCAGCAGTGACCAGATCGCCTAGCCAGAAGTCGTTCTGCGGCCAGTTCACCAGCGTGATGTCGCTTTGGTATGCCCCGGGAAGGAAGTTCGCGCGGTCCGCAATGCGCCGGTAGAGCCACAAATTCAAACCCTCTTGCTGCGCCTTTTCGGGCGGATTCGGATCGAAGAAGGCATCCCGTACCTTCAGCGTTTTCGGATCGCACATCTGCCAGCTCAACAACTTGCCCGTCCATGAAGGCTTCAGCTGCGGCACGTAATCGCGCCAGAACCCGTATTCACGCGGACGCTCGATCATGTGATCTTCACCTTGCAAATAGTCGACGCAAAAGCAGTACGTGAATGACTGGCTATTCGCCGGCTGTGCTTCGCTGGGCGCGTGCATTTCTCCGGTAGCCGCCTGTGCTTCCGCGCCGGTAACGGATTCGCACTTGGTCATGGGCAGCAAATCGCCGAGTTCCGTTGCGTCTAGAAAGTATTGCGCCGTTACCGTTCGCTGGCTCGTCGTCCGGAGGTCTTCGAAAGTCACGCTCGTTACTTTGTCACCGGCAAGCGTTGCCGAGACCGGTACGTGCTCGCGTAGCATCGTAAGCCGTCCGCTGCCTGCATACGGGGCCAGCATGCCTTCGAGAACCGCTACTGAAACAGCGAACTCATGCGTCAATCGCGAAACGCCGCCGTTCCCGGGATTCAGATTCGGCTTCGCGCGCGCTTCACTCGTCAACGGATACAAGCGCCGGTACGCATTGCGAACTGCAGTTCGATAGTCGCGATAGCTGCGCGTGGACCCAAACATCTCGATCCAGGGATGTTCATCGGGCGGCACTGCTTGAGCGGTGAGTTGCCCGCCCAGCCAATCGGTTTCTTCGGTGAGCACGACACGCATCCCACAGCGGCAAGCCGCAAGCGCGGCCGCAAAACCACCCACGCCGCCGCCCGCCACCAGAACGTCGCAATCCAGTTCTGTTCCAGCGGCCCTGAGAACGTCAGCCCCCAGCAGTCCCGCTGCGCCTTTCAACCACGTGCGCCGGTTCACTTAGAAATCACCTTTAAAGCAAGCTGCAAGTGTCTGATTGCCGTAGCCGGCGCGCCGATGCTCTTGAAGATTTTGCGTACGCGGTTGGCAGTGTTTCGGAGTGTTATTTTCATTCTTTGATATCGGGCGCAGATCCACGTCGGCACTTTGCAGTCCATTCGCACGACGACGAGTTTCTTGGCTTCAGGCGGCTCTGAGAAACTGCGGAAATTGTCAGATCTTCTGATCGTTTCGCGTATGCCATTGGCGGCGTTTCTCCTCGAACCCGGCAACTTGTTTGGGCCGGTGTCGATCCTGCCAGCAATGGAATGCCTCGAAATCGCGCGCTGGCCGGTATTGAGAGACCTGAGCGTTCTGCTCTTCCGAGAGCGGTCCAGGCGTAAATGATCCGGGCTTTTCCGATTCCATTCTCTATCCCCCCTTTAGACGTGTCGATCGCTCTCGTCTTACCAGATCAACCGCTCATCTTCGTATACCATCCCTGGAAGACATGCGCTTCCAGGCCATTGGCGGCCGCGAATTTAGAAATTCACTTTCAAGGCAAACTGCAAGTCTCTTGGGCTGTTCGCCTGGGTCGTCACTTGCCCGAACTGCTGAGAAGTGATGCTTCCATTGGGATTGCCGAATTGTGGTCGATTAAACAGGTTATAGAATTCCGCCCGGAATTGCGTTCTGATCGCATGTTCCTTCACATTTAACGAGAACTGTTTTATCAAGACTGTGTCCACGTTCTTGGTCCGGTCGTTCCGTACGTCCGGTAGCAGAGGCCCAACGTTTCCGAAGGTGTATTGCGGGGCTACCCTGAATACGCTAGTATCGAACCACTTTGCAATGGTGGGATTGCCGAGCCGCGCGCTTTGGCCATTGTTGTTGATCGCTCTACTTGACAGCCCGATGGGGAAGCCGCTTTGCAGGGTAACGATTCCGTTTAAGCTCCAGCCGCCCAGAAAGAAGTTCAAGACGGGATTGATTTGGCTGCCGAAGACGCGCCCTCTTCCAAACGGTATAGTCCAGACACCGCTAAAACGAAACTGGTTGGGTGCGTCGAAGCCGGAGAGTGCCTTTTCCAGACGCCGGTTGTAGACGTCGTAAGGAGTGCGAACATCGTCGATCGCCTTCGCTCGCGTGTAAAGCGCGAGGAACGTAAGGTTCGAGGAGAGGCGTTTTTCAATCTGGAAGGTTCCTGCCTGATAACTGGAATTCGCCGCCGGGACGAAGACGCGAGTCACGGCTGTATATTGCGGAAAAGGCAGCAGAAGTTGTTGCCGCGAAGCTCTACTGGCAGCGAGTGCGCCGGTTCCAATAAACCCCGCGAATGGATTGTTCACTTGGCTCGTCAGATCTTGTCCAAGTGCCAGGTACTGATTCGGAAGTTGGTTGATGTTCCACGATACCGGCAGGTGATTGCTTTTGCTGCCCCAATAGTGTGCGTCCACCACCAATCCCCAAGCGATTTGCCGTTGCACTCCAAAACTCCACGTTTGAGAGTAGCCGGTGCGAAAGCCGTAAGTGGGCGCCGCGATGCTCTGGCCCGTGTTCGCCAGAGGATCGCGGTCGTTTAAGGGAGGCAGGATACCTCCTTGCGAGATGGGGAATGGATTATCGATGGTGTTGTAGGCGGTCACTCCCTGATCCAGTGACGCCACCATATTCGTGGTTCTTACCGCTTCCACCGCGCCGTTCCCATTCCCCTGGACATTCTTGGGAAGAAAGAAGATTCCGTAGCCGCCCCGCAGAACTGTTTTGCTATCCAGGCTGTATGCGAAGCCAAATCTGGGTCCAAAGTTCAGCCAGTCGGTCTCTTGCTGATTGCCGGGATTCTCTTCGCCGATCCATCGCAGCAGTCCGGTCACATTTGTAAGGCCTGTACTTTGCGCGAGGGGATTTGGAGCGTTGGGGTCGAAATACGCGAGCCGGTTATATTTTTCGCTGTTGCCAATCCCGGCATCCCACCGCAGGCCGAGATTGAGAGTGAGCTTGCTGGTCGCCTTCCAATCGTCCTGCACGTACAGCGCGTAGTACCGGCCCTGAGTCGAGATCGGGTTGATCTGATTTACACTTCCGCTGGATGCAGTTCCCAGGAGGAACGAAGCGAACCCATATCCGCTGGTGCTGCTGGTCTGCACGGGGTTCGGCCCTTGGGTAAACTGCCGTCCAAAAGCAAATGCTCCTGACGCGGTGGAATTTTGCCCTTCATTGAAATTCAATTGACGCCAGTCGACTCCAAACTTGAAGTTGTGCTTGCCCCGCTGCCAGCCGGCGCTGCCCAGAAGCGCCCACACGTTTCGCGGTTGATATTGCGTGAAAGCGTCCCCGCCGTTTGAGGTTCCAACCACGTCGCCAATGCTGAACACTGGAAATTGGGGTGCAACTGCTGAAACATAGCTGGCCGGAAAATTCAGACTTGCCAGGTCGAACCCATTGGAAGCGCCGAACTGCGCGGCCAAAGCACGCGTAAATGAGAACTGCAAGTTGCCGACCAGCGAAGGCGTGAACACGCGCGTGCCGTCCACCACTGATTGAGTGTATGTGTCAGTAGTATTGCGTCCGCCGCCCGCCGGCAATGGCAGGTTGCCGGGAACCTGGCGCACGTCCTTCTGCCGCGAGAAGCGCACGAACATGCGGGTGTTCGCATCCAAGTTAGCGTCCGTTCTGAGATCGTATTTGTCGCTGTTCAACACGGAATCGGCGGAGTAAATATAGTTGTTCTGGCCTGTGACTGGATCGCCCGGAAGGTTGGGCAGAGGAATGTATCGCAGCGCCCCTACTGCCACCGGACTGAATCTGGTGGTATCGATCCGGTTATTTACGAACGCAGCGCGCTGACGGGTCCCGTTCGGCAAGGTAACCAGACTAGACGGATCGTAGATGCGGATGAGAGCGCCGGAGCCGGTAACCGTCTGCGAGAAATCGCCGGATCGCTGCAATGCCGTCGGAACCGTGCTCAAGCTAGTCTGCGGATAGCCTTGACGCAGACCTTCGTAGTCACCGAAGGCGAACCATTTGCTCTTTAGAATGGGCCCGCCCGCATTGCCTCCGAATTGATGGCGCTGGAATGACGGCAGCGGCCGGCCATTGGCATTGTTGAACCAATTATTCGCATCGAGAACACTGTGGCGTTCAAAGTCGTAAGCGACACCGTGATATTCATTTCCCCCTGACTTGGTAATCACGTTCACAACGCCACCGGACGTGCGCCCAAACTGCGCATCGTAGCTTTGGGCCTGGACTTTGAATTCCTGGACGGAATCTACGGGTGGGTTTACGACTCCGCGATTGACATCAGGAGTCGTATCGGGCGCGCCGTCCAGCAGAATCTCCTGCGATCCCGATCGGCCGCCGCCTACATTGAAGTCGGATTTAAAGAAGTTCCGGCCAACATCGTTGCCTCCTCCATTGCCGAAATTCGACCCTAGAATGACACCGGGTGTCAACGCGACCAGAGCCAGCGGATCGCGGATATTCAACGGCAAACCTACGATGCTTCTGGTTGTAACAACCTGGCCCAATGTTGCCGTTTCAGTTTCGAGTGCGGGAGGTGCCGCGGTAACAGTTACCTGTTCTGAAATTTCGCCGGGCTGTAGTTCGATATTCAGTTCCAGCACCTGAGCTACTTGCAAGGTGACTGAACTCTGCTCGAACCGCTTGAAGCCAGGCAGGGCGCAAGTTACCTGGTATTCGGCAGGCGGAAGCGTCGGAAAGCGATAGATGCCAGCTTCGTTGCTTACGGCTGTGTAAGGGATCCGGGTATTCAGGTTGGTTGCTGTTAGCTGTGCCCGTGGGACCACGGCTCCGCTCTGGTCTTTAACGGTTCCTGTAATTTGTGCTTCGAATGCCTGCCCGAGAATCGCAACCGGGACGGCCGATATGGCCAAAGCGACGGCCGGAATAATGGTCAACCTCGAAAGAAATCTTCTGCCCATCTGACGCTCCTTCTTGACTCCCTGTAGAGTTCGGTTTGAAGGCATCATCCATCAAGAGCCAGTGCAGGAGCAAGTTTCCCGCTGTTTGTTACGGCTGTTACTTCTATATAATGTGCCCATCTGTAAGCCATGAGCGAAGCTGCGTTAGCCTCCCAATCCGCACCATCTACTCCGGCCCCTCCCGAAGCGCTTTCGGCCGTTTTAAGCAGCCGGACATTTGAGAAGACACCTGCCCTGCGGGGCCTGCTTTCCTACCTTTGGAGTAACCGTGATTTCCCGATAAGTGAATACGCCATTGCCACGGAATGCCTGGGTCGCAATGCGAACTTCGATGCCCGGACGGATGCTACAGTTCGCGTCCAGATCGGACGTCTCCGTCAACGGCTCACCCGCTTTTATGAGGAGGAAGGACGCCTTACTTGGGATCGCCTGACGATTCCGCTGGGCTCCCATCAGATCCAACTTGAGCGTAAGGCGGGTGTGGAAAACTTTGCTGCTACTGCGCCTGCGGCGGCTCGGCGTTCAGACCTACTGCTGTCCCGGCGACACTGGCTTGTCCCGCTTTGGTTGGTCGTAACAATCCTTCTAATTACTCTGTGCGGTTTTCAGGCCAATCAGCTTAGATCATTGCGGAGCGCGCCCCAAGCGGCCCTTCAGCCTTGGCTGTGGCAGAAGTTTTTCGCAAATCGCTTGCCGACGCGGATCGTATTGCCAACACCGATTTTCTTTTCCTTCGACCTGCCAGGCAATCGCGATGGGCATGCAATTATGTTCCGGGATACCGAAGTGAACGAATTTGCTTCGACGTCTCAATCGCCGCTGTTCAAGAGCTTTGCTGCTCAAGCCGGAAAGCCCACTCTGGCGGACAACTATACCGTCACCTCCGACACCTTTGCCTCCGTCCAATTAGCGCGCTATCTGGACAGGTTAGGAATTCAGACAACCGTCAACAGTGCCGCTGAAGCTCCGGTTGAAGCCCTGGACAATGAAAACGTGATCGCCGTGGGAACTTGGGGCACGTTGGCTCCTTTGAAGCCTTTCCTGGATCGGATGGACTTCCGGTTGAGCGCTCACGAGACTACTGTCCAGGTGGGCCATCCCTCCTTGGGCGAACCGCCGGTGATTGAGAACTACCCGGAATCGGTGGAACGAAGCGTTTGGCCCGGAGTCGTTGCGTTTCTACCCGGATTGAACGGACGCAGTCACCTGATGATTCTCGCCGGGCGGCATACGAAGAGCCTGGTCTCTGTGCTTACCAGCACAGTCGGGCTCCAGGAACTGCACAAGCTATGGAAGACGAAAGGATCCCCGGAGTTCTTCGAGGTAGTAATCAACGCCGAGATGAGCGGCCGCGATCTGCTGCGTGCCTGGCCGGTCACCCTGCATCCGTATAAAAACAAAATGTAACACCGGTGAGGAAACGTCCGGATACTTCCCGCTCGCATGCGCCTGACCCGATGCTGAAGGAGAAATGCGTTTTAGCTTTGCCGTCGCTCTTCTCGTTGGCGCTCTATTGCCATGCATCGCTGCCGCACAGTCATTCGACCTGCTTGTCTATGGAGGCACGGCAGGAGGCGTCATTACAGCTGTCTCCGCCGCTCGCGAAGGCTTGCGTGTGGTGCTGCTAGAACCGGGCAAACACCTGGGCGGTATGGCGACGGGCGGCCTTTCCCGCACGGACTTCGGGAAGAAGGAAGTCATTGGCGGGTACGCGTTGGAGTTCTACTGGCGCATCGGTCAGAAGTACAATCTCGGCCGGTATGCGCAATCGCTCGGCTGGTATTACGAGCCCCACGTTGGTGAGCAGGTCTTCTCCGAGATGCTGCGGGAAGCCAAAGTCGAGGTGCTGTTGGGGACCCGCCTGCGCGAGGGTGATGGCGTTACCAAAAACGGAGACACCATCAGTTCCGTTACTAGTGAGAGCGGCCGGATATTTCAGGCTCGCGTATTCGCCGATTGCTCTTACGAAGGCGACTTGATGGCGCAAGCTCACGTTGCGTACACGTGGGGAAGGGAAGGCAGTTCGGAATATAACGAGAGTCTGGCCGGGGTCCGCGACCGCACGCCCTTTCACCAGTTCCTGGTTCCTGTGAAAGCGCGTGACCAGGCCAGGCATCTGCTGCCGGAGATTTCAGCGGAGCCGAAAGGAGTTACCGGTTCATCTGATCGCAAAGTGCAGGCGTACAACTTCCGCATGATTCTTACGAACGAAGCCGCGAATCGGATTCCATTTCCAAAGCCGCCCGATTACGATGCCCATCGCTACGAGCTGCTGGCGCGGCTGCTTGAAGCCGATAAGGTTAAGCTCGGCCGCCCACTTCATCTGCGCGAGCTGAATCTGATTGCCCTGATACCCAACGGGAAAGCCGATTTCAATAATCAAGGGCCTTTCTCTACGGACTACATTGGAAAGAGTTGGGATTATCCTAACGCCGATTACGCGCAGCGTCGCCAGATCTGGGACGATCATATCCGCTACACTCAGGGGTTCTTCTACTTCCTGGCGCACGATAAGCGAGTCGATCCTTCACTCTCCGCCGAAGTAAACTCCTGGGGTCTTCCGAAAGACGAGTTCCAGGACACGCAGGGCTGGCCTCATCAACTCTATATCCGCGAAGCCCGGCGGATGGTGGGCGATTTTGTACTCACCCAGAAAGACCTGCAAACAGATCTAGGCAAGCCCGACCCGATCGGGATGGGTTCTTACAACAGCGATTCGCACAATGTCCAGCGCATCGTCAACTCCGGCGGAAACGCAGAGAACGAAGGCGATATGCAGGTTCCGGTGACACCCTACCAGATCCCCTATCGAGTCATGGTGCCGAAGAAAAGCGAAGCTTCGAATCTGTTGGTGCCGGTCTGCTTTTCAGCGAGCCACGTGGCTTACTCTTCAGCGCGTATGGAACCCCAGTACATGATAATCGGGCAAGCTGCTGGCGTGGCTGCCGCGATGAGCATTCGCGATAAGAAGCCGGTCGCCGATATCGATGTCCGTGTGCTTACCGAGAAACTGAAATCGCAAGGTGCAGTGATGGAGTATCATGCAGGGCCTTCTATGCCACCTTCTGTCAGGCGGGTCTTCCACGCGTTGACTGAGGGTGCCCAATACTCACCCGAATTCTTTGGCCGTTAAGGACTGGCGGGCACTTAATGGCATCATAGGGAAACATCATGACTCGAGCCACGGCTTTTGAATTCCGTTACCGGTTTTTCATCCTCGGACTGATTTTCTGGTTTGGATATGCCTTCGGAAGCCTGCTCGGCTCGCGGATTACGGTTGCCGAAATGCTGGCCAACTGGACTGGTCACCCCACGGTAGGCGGCGTCAAATTCTTCTTTGCCGTGGGCGGCCTTGTCGTTTGTCTAGCTGCTGCAGTTCGCACTTGGGCCACCGCTTACCTTCGCGGGGACATCGTTCACGACATGGAACTGCACTCGCATCGTTTAATCGCGGACGGTCCTTACCGGCATCTGCGCAATCCGCTTTATCTCGGCACCATTCTGATGGCTTGCGGAATCGGGGTCCTCTATAACTGGGCGGGCTGGCTTCTCATCGTGGCGGGCGTCACCATCTTTAATCTGCGGCTGATTGGGCGCGAAGAAGAAGCACTGCTGGTGTCGCAGGGTCAGTCCTTTGAGGCGTTCAAGAAAGCCGTGCCCTGCCTGATTCCGTCTTTGAGTCCGCGCTTGCCAGCGGCAGGGCAAGCTCCGCATTGGGGACAGGCTCTTTTCGCGGAAAGCTTTATGTGGGCGTTTGCGCTTGCGCTGGGCCTGTTCGCAATCACGCTCGACACGCGACTGCTCTCTGCAATCATGTTCTGTTCTCTCGGCTGCTACGCCATCTTGCATGTGGTCAACAGCCGCCGGAAACAGAAAACTGAATTTACCAAGGCATGACGCGGCCCATGTGGAAGAAGCCGCCCGTGGGTCCGTCATCACCCAGCGTCGCCAGCATCACGGCCGTTTTCGCACCCTCGGGAATTTCCATCGTAGCTTTCGGACCGCCCATATCGGTCTTCACCCATCCGGGATGCGCCGAATTAATCTTCACCTTTGTGTCCTTCAGACGCTGGGCATAAAACACCGTCAGCATATTTAGCGCGGCTTTCGATGTGGCGTAAGCAGGCGTCAAGAAGTCCCCGCCTTGGCCTTTGCTCATCAGCGACAGAGACCCCAGTATGCTCGACTGATTGACAATTCGCCCTGCGGAACTGGCCTGCAACAGAGGCAACAGGGCTTCTATCACGGTGTAGGGCCCCACGAGATTGGCTTCCGTTATGTCCCGGAACTCATCTGCCGTTGAGTCTTTCTGCTTCTCGCCCACCCCGGCATTGTTGATCAGAATGTCGAGCCGGCCGAACTTCTCAGAAAGGAACTTAGCCAGCTCTGCGATGTCCTCGCTCTTCGTCACATCGAGCGGCTTGGCATGGACGTCTAAGCCCTCGCTTTGCAGCTCTTCGGCTGCGGCATTCGCTTTAGCTTCATCCCTCGCCGTTAGAACTACCGTGATGCCCTGCGCAGCGAGCTGACGCGCAATCTCCGGGCCCAATCCGCGATTCCCGCCGGTCACCACTGCCACTCGATTTCCAGTCATCACGGTTCTGATGCCTCACCGGCATAGGCAGTCGCAGGAATGTGGAAGCGCCGATCCCTGATCGGCAAACTAGCTTCGTTGCTACCCTGAACGCGCTTGAAGCCAGCGCGAAAGTCGTCGACCTCCGGTGGAGCCAACCCAGATCGTCACCGCGAATGTTCTATCTCAGGCTTGGCATGTGCATACTTGTTCCAAAGCTGCTGATTGTCCAGCATTTCAATGAAGATTCCCCCCACCACTGAGCGCGCTTGAAATCCCACTTTCTTGCCGGTTTTGGTGTCGTACCAATCGGTCAAAGGAACACGGCTTAGCGACTCGTTCGCAAATTTGAATGCCGGATCGAAGATGGTCTCGAAATCGGCCTTGCTGCCCAACGACCCGGTCCAGGCCAGCCAATCGAGCTTTGTGTAATCGGCCCGATTGTCGAGGGGAAGACCGTAAACGTTGGCATGAGTCTTATAGAAGGCCAGTTCCTTTTCCACCACTTCACGGCTGAACAAGTCTAAGTGCAGTAGCTTGTCCCAGACCAGGTTGTATTTCTGGCTCCAGGTCCCGGAACGATCGAACGCCAGCTTGAAATGATCGTCGTCCTGCGCCATCTGCACCCAGCGGTCTGCATAATCGTGCGCCAGCTTGGAATATTCTTTCTCAACATCCGCATGGCCTAGCGCACCGGCCATTTTGCCGTAAGCGGCCATCGCAAGAATCGCTTTGGCGGACAGATTGGCGTTATGCGCCAGGTGGCCAGCAAAGTCGTCTGTCGATAGCTGGTTCTCCGGGTTTAGTCCTTTCGCTTTCAGATACTCAGCCCACTTGGTAAGCACCGGCCAGTACTGCTTAGCAAAATCCTCGTTCCCTTCGATTTGTGAAAGCGCCGCCGTCATCAACAGCATGTTGCCGCTCTCTTCCACCGGCATCTGGTTCTCTTCGGTCTTCTCGCCGCCTCCATACTGCTGCCCGTTCGCCAGCGGATAGCGCCCCAAATCATGCGGCGCGAAAGGAAAATGCCAGCGCGGAAGATTCGCATACTCCAGAATCGGCTCTATTTGCGCCTGCAGCAGCCGCGGGTTGAATAGCAGGAAAAAAGGCGAACTCGGATAAGTGATATCCACCGTATCGATGGACCCGTTGCTGAAATTTTCTTTCGAGAAATAGAGCAGCTTGCCATCCAGATCGCTAACCAGCGTATTTGCCGCCAAGGTCTGTGGAAAGGCCAGCGCCGCCAGTTCGGCATACTTTTCACCGCCCGCCGCGGTAAGGTCCATCATCAATTGCTTGTCGAACTCGGTAGCACGCTTATCAAGCTCCTCGTATTCGCGCATAGACTTTTGCAATAGGTCAGCGACGGTAGTTCCGTTGCGCCTCCAGTAAGGCCGCAACTGCCGGTGAAAATATTCGACTGCATACTCTTCGTCGTAGGCCACAATCACATGGCGCGAGACCGTCGTGGCGCTCACCTGGCCCAAATCAAATGCCTCGGCTAGCACGGGCAAGCTCTGCCCGTAGGGCTGAAGCACTTCCATCTCGTCATTTTCCGGAACATGGCCCGACTTCTGGAACTCCTCGAATGCAGACGATCGCAATAGTGCCGCTTGCGTGACCCCATGCCCGGCGGGCGCGGTCACATACAGATGTCCCCAATCGATGCGCAAATCGTCACCCGATTTTTGTAGTACAGGTTGTTCTTTGCTGCCCATGCGGAGCACCTGCATGTCGCCCAAACGAAAACGGCCCCACTCGACGGCCTCACCTTGCGTGTTCACCGTTATCTGCGACGAAGCGTCGAAGTAGAGCTGTACGCTGTGCGCGGCAGAGTCAGTGGAGCGCACGCCCCAAGTCAAATAGGTCACCGGTCTCGAGACCAGTTCCAAGTCCTGCGGCAGGCTTGGGTTTAGGAATGTGAGGGTAAGTTCTATGCCCGATCCGGCAAACTTGTAGGCTGTATGGGTCGGCTTGATGTCCAGGCTGGTTTGCGGCAGGGCTGGCGTTTTGCGCGGGTCAGACCCCATAATCCGAAACACCTTCCCGTCGACACGAATCAGGCTGGACATCTGCTGATTAGTCCCAGTCCAATGTTTGGTGGGCTCCTCAGTCAGCTTGTCTGACATCGACCAGATGCTGATGTATGGATCGTGAACTACCAGCGGCGTTGCCGGCGGACGGAAGGGGACCTCTGCCGCTAGCCGCGCAGCCGAGAAGCAGAATTGAAAGAAGAGAATGGCAGGGATTAACGTGGTCCGGTGCATCTCTGCCATTCTCTCAAGTGAAGGTTGCGCTAGTGGATCAGCTTGTCGGGAGTTATCGGCAGATCGCGAACGCGCACACCGGTCGCGTGATAAACCGCATTGGCGATGGCTGCGGCAACACCCGTGATTCCAATCTCTCCCACTCCGCGGCATCCCATGGAGTTGAAGTGGTAATCGGGATGATCCACCCAGCTGATATCGATCTCCGGCACGTCCGCATGCACAGGCACCAGGTATCCCGCCAGATCGGCGTTGATGGGCTGTCCATGCGTACGATCGAAGGTCAGCTCTTCCAATAGCGCCGCGCCGAGACCAAATACCACGCCGCCCATAAACTGGCTGCGCGCTCCTTTCGGATTCATGATCTTGCCGCAATCGAAAACACTGGCAATTTTCGAAACCTTCACACGGCCGATTTCTTCGTTGACTTTTACCTCGACGAAGTGCGCTCCGAAAGATTGGAACGCAAACTCTTCGTTGTGTCCGAAGATAGGCGTGGTGCCGCCCTGTGCGTCCATGCCGTCCAGGCCCTGTAAGGCAAGCAAATCGCGATACCGAATGCTCAGCTCAGGATTGGACTCATGCGCGATACGGCCGTCCTGGAAGAGGAATTCATCCTGCTTACCTTCCGCTCCGGTAAAACCGTCCGCTGCCTGCGCGGCGAGCCGGAGCATTTCCTTTTTGATCTCGGTACAGGCATCGGTAGCGGCAGGAGCCGTACTAGCAGTTAAATTGGAGCCGCCCGCAACAGCGCAGTTCACCAGCTGCGAATCGCCCAATAGCACCTTCACCTGTTCTACGGGAAGCCCCAAGCCATCCGCAACCGTCATCGCGAGCATGGTGTACATGCCCGTGCCAACGTCACTTCCGGCAGTCGAGACGATTGCTTGAACATCGCTTCCATCGCGTTCCAGGCGAACCTTTACCTCGGCGCCCATCAGGTACCCCGGGTAGGTAGCGCTTGCCATTCCCCATCCAACAAGAGTTTTGCCATCCTTCATGGAACGCGGTTCTTTGGTCCGCTTATTCCATCCGAAACGCTCCATCCCTTGGTGGTAGCATTCGACCAGGTGCCTGCTAGAGAAGGGCTTGCCGAGCTGCTGGTTGGTTGCGGTCTCGTTCTTGACTCGCAACTCCACCGGATCCATATTGAGTGCGTAGGCCAATTCATCCATGGCGCTCTCTAGTGCATACTGTCCCGGCGCCTCGCCGGGAGCGCGCATCCAGGACGGCTGTACGACATTCATCCGGACCAGGTCATACGCCGTGCCGTAGGTTCCCGTATCGTAGAGCATCCGTGACGTGATGCTGGCGGGCTCTGCAAACTCGTCGTTGATCGACGTGTGGCTCGTAACATGATGCCGCAGCCCCTGGATCTTTCCGTCCCGGCTCGCTCCCATTTCAAGCCGCTGCACGGTTTCCGCTCGATGCCCGATGGCGGTCAGCACCTGCTCGCGGCTCAACACAACTTTCACCGGACGCTTCAGCTCTCTTGCTGCGATAGCTGCCAGAATCGTATGCGCGCCGGTGAGAGCTTTTGAGCCAAACATGCCTCCCGTGAATGGGCAAAGCACTCGAACGTTATCAGGCGGAATCTGGAGGGCCGCAGCCAAAACCGTACGATCGCCGCTCACCCATTGCGTGGCATTGTATACGGTTAGCTTGTCGCCTGACCACGAAGCGACGCTGGCGTGAGGCTCCATCGCGCAAGGGTGTTCGTTAGGCGTCGAATAGGCCACGTCAAGCTTTACTTCAGCCTTCTCGAGCGCGCCTTCGATATCGCCGCGCTCAAAATTCATCGGTTCGCCCATCTGATCTTTCTCAGGCGAATACTTGGTTTTTACCGCGTCTTCCAAGCCCACAGCAAACGAATCCCGGTCGTACTTTACGTCCAGAAGAGAGGCTGCGTAGCGCGCGCCCTCGAGACTCTCCGCAACGACCAAAGCTATGAATTGCCCGTTATGAAAAACGTCGTTGTTCTCTAGCGGAGGACGCCCCGATACCGTTCCGCCGCCTTCCATCAGGCCGCTTGGCAATTTCCCGAGCGATCCGCGATTCTCATGCGTTATGACTTTCAGAACACCCGGCGCTGCCAGCGCTCTTTCAGTTCCAATCTTCGCTATGTGGCCGCCGGTCACCTGGCTGCCCACCATAACCGCAAAGGTCATGTCTCCCAGCACCATCTCTGCGGCGTATTGCGCCGTGCCGGTTACCTTCTGTCTTCCATCTACCCGATTGACGGGCGTTCCAATTACTCGTGTGCCCATGCTCATTTGCTTCTCTCCATTAGTTCTTCTAGTGCAAACACCAGCGTGCGCTTTGCCAGCTCGATTTTGAAGGCATTATGCTCCAGAGGTTTAGCGCCGGCTAGTGCAGCCTCTGCCGCGGAGCGGAATGTTTCAGTTGAAGCTGGTTTGCCGTTCAGCGCCTTCTCAGCTTCCCCCGAGCGCCATGGCTTAGTCGCCACGCCGCCCAATCCTACTCGCGCTTCCTTTATCGTCTCTCCGCCCATCTCTACCGCTACCGCCGCTGAGGTTAAAGCGAACTCGTAGCTGGCGCGATCCCTCACCTTCAGGTAGTGCGAGTGTTTAGCCGCAGCCGATTTCTTCAGCTCGACGTGGGTGATCAACTCTCCGCGCTCCAGCATGGTTTCTTTGTCTGGCGTATTGCCGGGTACGACATGGAAATCTCCAAAGGCGATGCTTCGTTTCGTGCCGTCCTGCTTTAGCGTGTGAACGGTAGCATCCAGCACCACCATGCCGACGCACATGTCCGACGGATTGGTTGCAATGCACTGGTCGCTGGCGCCCAATAGCGCATGATGCCGATTCACGCCCGTCAAAGCATCGCAGCCGCTACCCGGGTTCCGCTTGTTGCATTTGGTATGCACATCGCGGAAGTATTCGCAGCGGGTGCGCTGCATGACGTTCCCCGCTGTCGTTGCCATGTTGCGCAACTGAGCGGATGCGCCAGCTAACAGCGCTTCCGATAGCACTGGATAGTGCTCGCGAATGTGCTTGTGGTGCGCCAGATCGCTATTGCGGACATTAGCGCCAATCATCACGCCCGCGTCGGTCACTTCGATCTCCGCGAAGGGCAGCCGATTGATATCCACCAGTTCGGCCGGGGTCATCACGTCCAGTTTCATCAGATCGATCAGTGTGGTGCCGCCTGCGAAAAACATTGCGCCATCATCTTTGGAAACGGACTTGATAGCTTCTTCCGCGCTGGCACTTTCAACAAAAGAAAATGGATACATACCTTAACGTCCTCCCAAGCTCTGCACGTGCCTGATCGCATCCACGATGTTCGGGTAAGCGCCACAGCGGCAGATGTTGCCGCTCATGCGTTCACGAATCTCCTCGCCCGACAAATCGCTAAAGGTGGGTGGCTTCGAGATATCGGCGGTGACGTGGCTGGGTACGCCTTCGCCTGCTTCCTCGAGCATTCCAACCGCTGAGAGAATTTGGCCCGGCGTGCAGTAACCGCATTGAAACGCGTCGCATTCTAAAAAGGCCGACTGCATGGGATGCAGCTCGTCTCCGTTTGCCAACCCTTCAATGGTGGTGATTGTGTGGCCTTGCTGCGCGATCGCCAGTGAGAGGCAGGAGAGCGATCTTTTGCCATCCACATGCACGGTACAGGCGCCGCATTGGCCGTGGTCGCAGCCTTTCTTGCTGCCTGCCAAACCGAGATGCTCGCGTAGCGCATCCAGCAAGGTTGTTCTGGGGTCGAGGCGCAAACTTCTGGTCTGCCCGTTGATTTCCAAATTCACCGGAATCAAATGATCTTCACGGTCTTTTTTATTCTGAGTTACAACCGCGGTTTCGTTCATATCTGGAGTATAGGCGCTCAAATCGAGCAGGTTGGTTTCTCATCATCTGCTAGGTTTGCGAGTTTTGACAAAACAATGAGCGCTTTGCAAGCGCCCCGCATCTTTTGTTTGGTCATGGCGACAAAGAGCAAGTCCGATCCAAAAAAATATACGCGGCCTGAGCTGCGCGACAAAATTAAGAAGAAAATAACCGCTGGAGATAAGGGCGGAAAACCGGGACAGTGGAGCGCCCGGAAGGCCCAGCTTGTCTCCCGCGACTACGAGGAGGAAGGCGGCGAGTATAAGAAGCCCCGCGATAGCGCACAAAAAAGCCTGAAGAAATGGGGCGAGGAGGAATGGCGCACCTCCGACGGAAAACGTGCGCGGCGCTCCGGCGGCACAACGCGATACCTTCCGGACAAGGCCTGGGACAAGCTTTCCGATGAACAGAAAACCGCCGCGAATGAGAAGAAGAAAAAGGGCTCCCGCGCCGGAAAGCAGTTTGTAAGCAATACGCCCGCGGCGAAGAAGGCCAGGAAGAAGAGCACCAAGAAGTCAGCCCCGAAACCCGCAAAGAAGAAAGCCGCGAAGAAGAAAGCCGCGAAGAAGAGTTGATTGCCGGCCGTTACGTAATGGCCGCCGGCGGCGCCGGTTCGTCTCGACTCCCGGCGCTTTTCAAAGGAAAGCGAATCATCACGAACGTCAACCCGGCGAGCACTACTAGGCCCGCTAAGTAAGAAGGGTGCGAAAAGAGCTGCAGCTTGTCGATGAAGCTTTTGGGGGCGAATTGAAGTCCCGCCCAGACAAGCCCAAGAATGGCTTCGCCCGCGATCAATCCAGAAGCGGTAAGAATACCTGCATTCTCGACGCGACCCCGCTGCGCGTCGTTAAAGCCTCGCCGTCTCGCCACGGAGTCTCCCAGAGAACGGATTATTCCGCCCACAAAGATCGCGAAAGTGGTCTCGAACGGCAGGTACATGCCGACGGCGATCAGCATCGGGCTCTTTACCTGCATGCAGATCAGTGCGACGCCCATCAGAATGCCAACCAGGACCAGCGGCCAGGCCATATCGCCGCCCACAATTCCCTGAGCGAGTAGGGCCATTAGTCCGGCTTGCGGCGCAGGTAGCTGCCGGTCTCCAAAGCCGGTTCCTCCCGCTTTGATGTTGCCCTGCTGCAAAAGCACCAGAGGAAAATACATGACCAGACTAGCGACCACCACCGCCAGAAGTTCCGCGATTTGGATGTTTCGCGGCGTGCCGCCCAGGATGTAGCCCACTTTGAAGTCCTGCAGTAACTCGCCCGCGACGGCCGATGAAACACACACGACCGTCGCCACTCCAAGGACCGCCGCAATGCCCCCCACGCCGGAGATGCCCAACGAAACCATCAGGAGCGCCGCAATAATCAAAGTGGAGAGCGTCAGTCCGGAGACCGGATTATTCGACGACCCGATTAATCCGCACAGGCTCCCGGAGACGGTAGCAAATAAGAACCCCAGCACCAACATGCAAATGGCGGCCACAACTCCGCTAATCACACTGCCCGAGAACGAAATGTACAGTGCGATCATGGCGGCAAACACCAGCCCGATGAGTGCAAACACCAGCTTTGAACTCATATAACGTTCCGTGCGCCCTAACGCCGCCGTTTCCGCTTTGCTCTGATGCAAGTCCCGGAACGCGCGGCCCAGTCCGGTCACTAAGCTGGTGCGCATCCGGAACAGCGTGTAAGCCGCGCCAACCAGCATGCCGCCTACCGCAATCGGCCTCACGATGTAACGCCATATTCCGTTAGCTTGCTCAGCCCAGGAATCGTGCGGCGCACCGGGAGGGAGGAAGTTCTGCAACTGCGGCCCAAGAAAGTACACCAACAGCGGCACTATGAAGCCCCAGGCCAATACGCCGCCTGAAAACTGCAGCGCGGCTAGTCTCGCTCCAATGACGTAGCCGACGCCCAGATAAGCCGGACTGATGCTGGGCGCTGCGAACGTCGACACGCCTCCAGTCGCGAGAAGCCGGGTGCTCTCCGCGCCTCCCAGGCGGACCCGGCTTGCGCCCAAACGCCCGATTGAAATCGTGAATTCCGCGTCAGACGCGAACAATCCGAAACGCCCCAGCAAAAAGGTTAGTCCGCCCACTCCGATGTTCCAGAACAGATATTTGGCTGCTTCCGCCCCGCGTTGCCCGGCCTTGTGTATCTCCGATGCGGCGATCGATTCGGGGAAGGGCAGTTCCGGATCGTCAACCATCACCCGCCGGACCAGCGAGATAAAGAGCACACCCAGTACGCTGCCAACCAGAATCAGCGCGCTGGATTTCCAGTAAGCATCTCCGAATCCGAAAGAAGGCCACGCATGGGCGATGAGGAACGCCGGGATGGTGAAGATTGCTCCAGAGGCGACGCCTTCGCCAATCGATCCGCTGGTGCGAGCGATGTTCTCTTCCAGCAGCGAACCGCGCCACGCCCGCATGGCCGCCATGCTGATCACCGCGGCCGGATATGTTGCCGCCACCGTGATACCCGCCCGAAGACCGAGGTAAGCGTTGGCCGCGCCCAGCACCACAGTCATCACCAGGCCGAGCAGCAGCGCTCGCAGGGTGAGTTCCCGCATCTGCACATGCTCAGGAACGAAAGGCTGAAAGGGCTTATCAGGTGAGTTCATCGCTGCTCTACTAATATCGCGTCACTTCCCGATGTGACGCCGGCGCGAGTTACACAATGGAGATATATGCAAGTTTCGATGAGAACTGAAACGGATAGCATGGGCGCCATCGAAGTGCCCGCCAACCGTTATTGGGGCGCGCAGACGCAGCGATCCCTTTACTACTTCAACATCGGAGAAGACCGGATGCCGCCCGAGCTGATCCGGGCCTTCGGAATTCTGAAGAAAGCCGCCGCCCTGGTGAATCAAGACCTCGGCAAGCTCGATGCAAAGAAGGCAAGCCTGATTGCACAAGCCGCGGACGACGTGATCTCCGGACGGCTGAACGACGAATTCCCGCTGCGCATTTGGCAAACCGGCAGTGGCACGCAGACCAACATGAACGCGAACGAAGTGATCTCAAACCGCGCGATCGAACTAAGCGGCGGGCAGTTGGGCAGCAAAAATCCGATCCACCCCAATGACCACGTCAATATGTCGCAATCGTCGAACGACACGTTCCCGGCGGCCATGCACATTGCCGCGGCTGATCAGATGATTCGCAAATTGATTCCCGCCGTGGAAGAACTCCGGAATGTACTGTTGGGGAAGGCGGAAGAGTTTGCGGACGTGGTGAAGATTGGCCGTACCCACCTGCAGGACGCTACCCCGCTTACGTTCGGCCAGGAGATGAGCGGATGGGTGAGCCTGCTGGACCGTGACATCGAACGCCTGCATCAGGCGTTGAAGAATTTATACGATCTCGCTATTGGCGGAACCGCTGTAGGCACGGGGCTGAATGCGCATCCTGAGTTCGCGGAACGCGCTGCTCACAAGATTGCCGATCTTACTGGACTGCCATTCCGCTCCCATCCCAACAAGTTCGCAGCGCTTTCCGCGCACGACGAACTGGTTTCGGCCAGTGGCGCTCTAAAGACTTTAGCTGCTTCGCTGATGAAGATTGCTAACGATATTCGCTGGCTGGCTTCAGGGCCGCGCTGCGGCCTTGGAGAACTGACCATTCCCGAGAATGAGCCGGGATCTTCAATCATGCCGGGTAAAGTGAATCCCACGCAATGTGAAGCCATGACGATGGTGGCAGTTCAAGTCTTCGGGGCCGACGCCGTCATCACCTTCGGCGGCTCACAAGGCAATTTTGAGCTGAACGTCTTTAAGCCGGTAATCATCTACAACTTTCTTCACTCTGTCCGGTTGCTGAGTGACGCGTGCCGGAGTTTTCAGGAACACTGCGCTTGCGGAATCCAAATTAACCGGGAGCGTGTCGACCGTTACGTGCGAGATTGCCTGATGCTGGTTACGGCTTTAAATCCGGTGGTCGGCTACGACAAAGCCGCACTGATCGCCCACACCGCGCACAAGGAGCACACCAGCCTGCGCGAGGCTGCTCTGAAACTAGAAGTATTAAGCGGCGAGGACTTCGATAAGCACGTGAGACCCGAAGCGATGACGGGAACGAAGTAAAACAAAACAGGGAGCGCCATCGGATAAGCGCTCCCTGCAATGATCTCTCAGGCGACGAAGTTTTAGATGAACATTTCTTCGTCAGAAGTAGCATGGTCAACCGTGCTTCCCGGTTTGCTTAAATGCATTAATGCCGTCCGCACGCCAGTGAAGATCCCGTGCACCTCTCGTACAGGCCGCAAAACTCCAGATTGGATGTAGGATGCGGTAGTCTGTACGCGGGTCATGGTGTCATCTAACACCAATTCAGCCCGATCCATCTGCACCTTAGCGCGCCCGGAAGCATCGTTGAGCAAATCACTTATCTTGCTAACTTGCTCTTTGGTGGTTTCCATGATGGACCCGGTGGAGGATCCGATTTTCTCGACTTGCTCCTCGATCTTTCCGATAGTCCGCTGTGACGTTCCCAAAACCTTTTTGATGGGCTCTGAGAATTCTTGAACTTTCGAACGCATCTGCCGCGCCACTAGTAATAAACCTATCAGCGTGACAGCCTGGACTATCATCATGAAGACTGCCACGCCGACAAAGATCGTCAAAAGCAGAGTAAGAGTCTGTTGATCCATTTCAAATTCGATCTTAGCGCTTTAAGATCGACTAGGCCGAAGCCCCACCAACGTCTTCCGGTCCTGACTTGATATCGGTAACGGCGTCGCGATAGGCCTGTTTGCCCGCTTCTACGGCCGCGTTCAAGTTGTCTTTCTTCTTGACGACCGTCGATCGGCCTTTCTCGTAGAGATCTGACGCTGAATGCCTAACGTCGTCCTTGCGCTGCTTGACGTACTCGGTGCCTTCCTGTGCCCGATCCTTAAGGTAATCGGCACCCTCATTCGCCCTGTCGGCAATGATCTGCCGGGTTTCGTCACCAGCCCGGGGAGCCCAAAGAACTCCTGCCGCTACTCCGATGCCCAAACCGAGCAGAAAATAACCAAAACCACCTTTTTCCTCCATGTTGGATCTCCTTACGATAGATTATGACTCTCGAGCAGACAAACGCCTGCTACCGTCCACTTACAACAGTAGAGAGCCGCAGGGTTCTAAAAGTTTCAATCAGATGCCATCTCCCCGGAATCCTAAAAAGCTGAATGCGGATCGACTCTGGGATTATGCGCTGCGAGCTCTGGCGCAGCGTCCGCATTCAATAGCCGAGATCCGGCAGAAGCTGGCGCGGCGCGCACTGTCTCCCGATTTAATTGGGCCCACACTTGATAAATTGCGGGAGTATGGGATGGCCGATGACGAAAAGTTTTCCCATTCGTTCGCTGCGGCGCGACTGGAGAATCAAGGCTTTGGGAAGGGCCGCGTACTGCGCGATCTTCGCGCCAAACGCGTAGGTTCAAAAACCGCGGAAGAAGCTGTCGCAACGGTCTTCCAGGGAACCGATGAGGCCGAACTCGTAGATCAATTTCTGGCCCGGCGCTATCGGGGGAAAAATCTTAGAGAACACCTGCAAGAGGAGAAGAATCTAGCCTCCGCCTACCGCCGCCTCCGAATCGCAGGATTCAGCAGTTCCGGTTCTATGGCCGCACTGAAGCGCTTCAAGAACGATCTTCCCGAATGGGACGAGAATGACGAAGAGCCGCTCGACTAGAACTTTACAGTGGGCGTCCGCTTGTCTTCAGCGCTGGTTTTGAAGTAGTCGTCATCGCGATGATAGCCAAATAGCGATGCCGCTATGCTGTTCGGGAACAGTTCGATGCTGGTGTTGTATTTTTTGATCGCCTCGTTGTAGTCGCGCCGGTCTACAGCGATCCGATTCTCGGTTCCCGCAAGTTCATCCTGCAGCCGTAGAAAGTTTTCATTCGACTTCAATTGCGGATAGTTTTCCTGCAGCACCAGCAAACGCCCTATTGCGCCCGACAATTGGTTATTCGCGTCAATCTTTCCTTCGCGGCTTCCCGCTCCGAGCAGCGCCGACCGGGCCTTAGCGATGTCACCAAACACCGTTTGTTCCTGCTTGGCGTAACCCTTGACGGTCTCTACGAGATTGGGGATCAAATCCGCCCGCCGCTTCATGTCATTATCCACTTGAGCCCAGCGTGCGTCGATATCATTCTTCTGCACCACAAATTGATTCTTCGCACCGAACACTTTGCCGCTCAAAAACACGGCCACAACCACCAGAACACCTACTACAATCAGAGCTTTTTTCATCGCGATCCCGACTCCCTTTCTCTACCTGTCCAAAGCGTCTACGAAGCGGACCAATGCGTCCATTTCACCTAAGTACGATTCGAACAGCGCGGCCGCGTTTGCAGTGCCGCTACTTTTACCTGTTGAACGAACTGCCAGTATCTCATTGCTGGCCGTCATCTGCCTTTGCATGGTGGTTTCCAAAGCTGATAGGATTTCGGCTTTCCTGTACTTCGGTTCAAACCCGCTCAAGACCAGCGCATGCCGCCCCAGAACGCAAAAGGTGGAGAGCGAATCGGCCATCAAATCCTTGAGCCGGTCTGGAGTGGCCAGCAGATCAGCCCCTTTTTGCCGAAGACGGATCTGCTTGGCCCTTAATTCGTGCTCCACTTGCGCACGATAGAAGGAGCGGTCTACCGGCAATTGAGCGATAACGTCCTCTCCATAGAGCACTTGCCGGTGGTCGCTCATATCCTGAAACTCCATGGGGAAGCAGTCGGTGGAGGTTTTCACTTCATCGGCCGTGAGGAGCAGCGGCGCTGGATTCCCCTGCTCGCGCCAGGCCCGGAAAATCGGGCCGCAGCGTCCGAGTTCATCCACTCCCAATTGGCTGACCACGCACAGCAGGTTGTAGTCTGACCTTTGCTGCTGCTGGTCTCCGATGGCAGCCGACCCGAAGAGAATAACTGACAGAAGCCGCTCGCCCAGAGCGGTATGCAGCTTCGCGACGACTTCTTCTAAACGTTTTTCCAAAACTTACACCTGCTCCCTCATGTGACGCTACCAGTCGCTACTCGCTCCGCCGCCGCCGAAACCGCCGCCGCCAAATCCGCCGAATCCGCCACCGCCTCCGGAGTCGCCGCCGAAACCGCCGCCACCCCAATCGCCGCCGCCAAATCCACCCCGGCCTCGACCTCCGCCGAGCAGCGAATTCAGCAGCATTCCGGTCAGGAAGCCTCCACCGAAACCGCCTCCCCGGCGACGCCCTCCGCCTCCCCGGCGTCCTCCGCCGCGGCCGAACAACCAGAGCAGGAGGAAGATGCCCAGGACAATCAGAGAACCGGATATTCCGCCTCTGCTGCGCCCTCGGCGCTGAGGCGGCTCTTCTTCGGGGATTTGCAAAGCGCCGGAAAACGCGATCCCTTTGCCCTGAGCAATTTGACCAGCCATGCCGCGGGCCGCGGTTAGAAGGGCCGCGCCATAATCGCCCGAGCGCAAATCCGGACGCATGGAGCGCAGCGTGCCTCCTGCAAATCCGTCGGTAATGTAAGGCTCTATGCCGCGGCCGGTTTCGATGTCGCTTTTGTGATCCTTGATTGCCAGCAGCAGCAGAACGCCCTGATTATCCTTCTTGCTTCCCACGCCCCACTTGCGGGAAATGGCCAGCGCCACATCGCGGATGGGCCGGTCATCCAGCGTCTCGATGGTAACCAGCGCGAACTGTACACCAAGTTCCTGCTCGACGCGCGTGCAGAAGGCTTCCAGTTCCGCCTTGCTCTGGCCATTCACCACATTCGCTATGTCGTTGACGTATCCCGTCGGCTGCGGAAGATTGTTGACGTCGATTGCCAGCAGACAGGCTGCGGCGATAAGGCCGAGGAGGACGGCCCGTCCCATGCGAATGAAGCTCAAAAGTATCTACTTCATTGTAAGGGGACGATAAGAGATATGGTTTTGTTCCCTTGATGCGCCTAAACGAAGTGCTGCCTGGCCCCTTCCAGGACATCTTCTTCACTTACTTTACGCACGGGTGCCCCAATGGACCAGGTATGGCCGAATGGATCTACCACCTGGCCGTAACGGTCGCCCCAGAACATGTCTGCGAGCGGCATCACGACGGTTGCTCCGGCTTTTACGGCCTCGCCGAACGCGGTATCGGCATCCTTTACCTGCAGATGCAGCACCACCGGCGAACCGCCGAGGGCTTCCGGCGTCGAACGTTTTCCGCCGCGGAACTCGGGAAAATCGTCGCACAGCATCAGGACTGCGCCATTGATGAGCAGCGCCGCATGCATGATGCGTTTGCCATCCGGCGCTGGGTGGCGTGTCAGTTCGTCAGCTGCGAAAGCTTGTTTATAGAACTCGATCGCGGCATCGGCATTGCTTACGAAAAGATGCGGCGATAAGGGTGATTGCGGACGGTGGTTGTCATTCGGCATGCGCTCTAGAATATGCCAGCAGGCAAGTCAAATCAAGCGGATTAATTGTCAGCGCAGTATGTTCCCGATTCGCCGGCAAGTCGATTACTGCTGCTGCTGTTGCTGCACGTAGACACGTTCCGCTAACGAATCTTTCTCGAGAAACCGGGACCACTCTTCGTCGGAGGCGAACTCCTGATCGGGCGGCAGAATGGCTTCGGAAGGAGTGACGCGCACACGGACTTGCATTTCCGTCACGGCCGAACCTTTAATAATCCCAACGGTTGGCGGCACGTCGGCGTAATCGCGTCCGGTAGCGGTGCGGACGTGCCGGTCGCCGGCGATCAGATCATTAGTAGGATCGAACCCCACCCATCCCAAGCCCGGCAGCAGCGCCTCCATCCACGCGTGAGTTGCGCCGTCCGCCGAACGATCGGAATGCTCGATGCTGTGATGCAGATAGCCGCTGACATACCGGCAAGGTATGCGCAAGTCGCGGACCAGCGCGATGGCGATATGCGCGAAGTCCTGGCAGACGCCCTGGCGCGAGCGCAATGCATCTTCGACCGGCGAATCCACTCTAGTGCTCTGTTTTACATACGAAAAGCTCCGGTACACGCCGCGGTTGATTGCCAGCAGCAGTTGCAGCGGATCTTTCCCTTCCCGGGAATCGACTCCCAGTTCCCGCGCTAACTGAACCAATTCGGGTGAAGTGCGCGGAAAGGTGCTGGGCCTTAGCATGTCCCAGTAATCTTCGTGCTCAATGAGTTCGTCCAGCTCTTTCCATGCCTTCGTTCCAAGGGACTCAGGCAAAAGCGCGGGCGGATCGACTTCTACCAGCGCGTCGGCAATGATGGTGAGATGACGATGGGGCGCGGGTATGTCAAAGTGGTGGACCAGGTTGCCCAGATGGTCGCCATAAGTGAAAATCCGGGCTCGCGGACTAACCGAGAGCTGGAAAGTGAAACAGCGCTGCATATGCTCGCTGCGCGGATGCATGCGAACTTCCATGGCGCTTTCCCAAACGGGACGGCTATACCGGTAGCGAGTGAAATGCCGGACGGCGTAAAACATTAGACCTCTATGGCGGATTCGATGGGGTAGTCAATGAAGAGTTCGTGAATGGCGCTGTGCAGGCTATGGCACTGTTCGAGTATGCCGTTCAAGAAGATATGCAAATCGGCTTTAAGAATCTCCTCGATCTGGGCGTAGGCGAGCGATGCGCGCAGTTTGCCGATAATGCGGTCGATGCGAGCGGTTTTCCGCGCCGACAGGGAGTAGTTGATCGCGTTCAGCGAATCGTGAAGGCGTTCGGCAGAGTAGCGGATGGTGTAGGGGAACTCTTCGTTCAGCAACAGGAACTCAGCAACCCGGCGATCTCCCAGCTCCGAGGTGTTCACCTTCCGGTAGGCCTCGAAGGCGGAACAACTGGCCAGCAGGCCGACCCAATCGAGATCGTCTGCGCCGGTAGGATCGAGAAAATGAGCGTCAAGCAAACGGGATATGTTAGTCGCTCGTTCCATGTATTTCCCGACCTGAATAAAATACCAGCCTTCGCCGTGGTTCATGGTCGACTCAGTTACTCCGTGAAATTTGTAAGTGCCCTCCCGGAAGGCCGCCAGAACCCGGACCGGTTCCGTATCTAAGCCATTCTGGGAGCTGCCGCTGATTTCGTGGTAGAGCTGATTCAAACGCTCCCACATCTCCGAACTGATTTGTTCGCGAACCTGGCTGGCATTCTCGCGGGCGCTGGAGATGCAAGCCAGCAAAGAAGATTTAGTTCCAGGTTGTGTGATCAACCGCGTAAGGTCGGTCTGCGATTGGGATTGCGCCACATCCAGGCCTAGAGAGAGCGTAATCCTGCTCCAGCGTTGTTCCCGAGAAAGCTTGGAAGGATTGAGCAGTAAGTTGTAGTTAGCTTCGAGCACCCGGGCGGAGTGGTCGGCGCGCTCAAAGTACCGGCTCATCCAATAAAGGCTGTCAGCGACCCGCGAAAGCATGTCAGTTCTCGAGCACCCAAGTGTCTTTCGACCCTCCGCCCTGGGAGGAGTTCACGACCAACGAGCCTTTGCGCAGGGCTACCCGCGTAAGGCCGCCGGGGACTACCGTGACGTGCTCTCCGTAGAGGACGTATGGCCGCAGATCAATATGCCGCGGTTCGATGCGGCCGTCGGCGGTAAGGCAAGGCGCGGTCGACAAGGAAAGCGTGGGCTGAGCGATGTAGTTGCGCGGATCGGCTTTGATGAGATCGCGGAATTGATCCTGCTGCTCCCTGGAACTGTGAGGCCCGATCAGCATTCCGTAACCCCCAGACTCTCCCACTGCTTTCACCACGTATTTGTCAATGTTTTCGCAAACGTGGCTGCGCTGCGTCTGGTCGGTCATCAAAAAGGTTTCTACGTTATTCAAGATAGGATCTTCCGCCAGATAATAGCGGATGATTTCCGGCACATAGGCATAGATCGCCTTATCGTCAGCCACCCCGGTGCCGAGTGCGTTGGCGAGTACCACGTTGCCGGCCCGGTAGGCATTGAAAAGTCCGGGAGCCCCTAATGCTGAATCAGGACGGAAAGTCAGCGGATCGAGAAAGTCGTCGTCTACGCGGCGGTAAATGACATCCACGCGCTGCAGGCCGGAAGTAGTTCTCATGTAGACCACGTTGTCGTGAGTTACTAAGTCGCGGCCCTCCACTAGCTCGATACCCATCTGACGCGCTAGATAAGTATGTTCGAAGTAAGCTGAATTGTAGACCCCCGGAGTAAGCAGAACGATGGTGGGACTGGAACGCCCTTCTGGAGCAAGCGAGCGAAGCGTGGAGAGCAGCGCCTGGCTGTATTGCTCGATAGGCCGGACGGCGCATTTGCGGAAGAGATTGGGAAAAATCTGCTTCATGACTTTCCGGCTGGTAAGCATGTAGGAAACGCCGCTTGGAACCCGGAGATTGTCTTCGAGGACCACAAACTCTCCGTTAGGCATCCGGATCAGATCGGTTCCGCAAACGCTGACATAAACGTCGCGAGGCACTCTGACGCCGCGCATCTGACGCCGGAAGTGACCGCAAGTGTAAACCACTTCGCCGGGTATCACCCGGTCGCGCAGGATGCGCCTCTCGTTGTAAACGTCCTTCAGAAAGAGGTTCAGGGCGACAATCCGCTGGGTCAATCCGCGTTCGATGGTGTCCCACTCAGAACGGGTGATGATGCGCGGAAGCAGATCGTGGGGGAAAATGCGTTCCAACCCCTCGCCGCGCCCGTAGACCGTGAAGGTGATGCCCTGGTTAAAAAAGAACTGATCGGCCTCCTGCTTGCTGCGGAGCAACTCACCCGAAGGCTGGCTGAGAAGCTTCGAGTAGAGAGAACGGTAGTGTGACCTCGGCTTGCCTTCCTGCCGGAACATTTCGTCGAAGGCACTGCCTAGCTGGTACTGGTCGAATGGACCGGTGGTGTCTTGTCCCGCGGGTGAGGTTGGTGTTGCCATGCTCCTTCTTCATGCTGGACAGATCTTCTGCAAACCGATGGGTTGACGAGTTCACGCGGGACGGGGCGAAAACGGAGATCTGCCGGTCACAGCCGAGTATAACCTCAGGGAGCGCGACTAAGAGGACATGGCTGGCGGAGGCGGACGGAAGGTGATCTCCGGCAACTGTTCGACAGCGCGGCGGAGAGAGGTCTCCCACGACGCATGAATGGTCTGCAGTTCCTGATCGGCGTCGACGAAACGCCGGTAATCGGAGAGTTCAAACGAGTCGCGGCGGTAAAGCACAATTTCGAGCGGCGGCCCCACGGTGACGTTCGATCGAATGGTGGCGTCGAATGAGAGCAGAGCGTACTTGGCGGCGACTTCCAAAGAGGTCTGGTAATCGACTCCGCGGTCGAGAATGGGCCGGCCATACTTCACCTCGCCCAACTGCAGATAGTTCGAATCTTCCGTAGCGCGCAGCGGGTTCCCTTGAGGGTAGACCAGATAGAGCGTAGGATCTTCACTGCCTTTCACTTGGCCACCCAGCAACAAATGGACGTTAAAGGAGAACTGGTCGCGCTCGAGAGCGGCCCGGTCGAGGTCGGAAACCCGGCGCACGCAGTCACCTACAATGCGCGCGGCCTCATACACAGAGCCGGCCTGGGCTAATCCAACCCCAGCATCGAAATCACTGCGCAGCAGCGTTATCACGGACTGGCTTATGGAAAGGCTGCCACTCGAAAGAATGACGAAAACGCGCTCGCCGGGATGCACGAAGCTGTGCATTTTCCGGCAAGTGTTTACCTGGTCGAAGCCCGCATTGGTCCGTGAGTCGGACGCCATCACCAAGCCTTCTTCCGTGACAATACCCAAACAATAAGTCAAATCGGCTCCCTCTGCGTTCACTATTGTGCCAAGCGGCAATTGCAGTTCCGCGTTGGCTACACTGTTCGATGTGCTGAAAGAGCGCCTTGGCGTCTCTTGCCCCGTCGCAGACAGCATTGTCTTCCCCTAGTTCAGGCGCGCCGGATTGCCGCCAAGAGGAGCTTGTTTGCCCATGCTGATCCGCTTAGGATACGATCTTCAGTTCGAAACGCCTTGTGAAGTCGCAATGGTGGCGCTGCTAAATGTGCATCCCTCGCGGATTCCAGATCTGAGAGAGCCTGACGTACTGCACACCGACCCGGAAGTTCCTGTGGACGTTTACACCGACTCGTTCGGCAACATCTGTTCGCGGCTGGTAGCGCCTCCTGGGATGATTCGTCTTTACAGTTCCACGCTGGTTGAAGATCCGGGTATGGGCGATGATGCGGATTGGAATGCGCCGGAAATTCCGGTGGGAGAGTTGCCGACCGAGACGCTTCAATACCTGCTTTCCAGCCGCTATTGCGAAGTAGATCTGCTCTCCAATACCGCCGCCGAATTGTTCGGCCATCTGCCCAAGGGCTATGCGCGCGTAAGCGCCATTTGCGGATGGGTCTATTCGAAGGTGATGTTCGGATACAGCTTCGCGCGGTCCACCAAAACGGCGCTGGATGTCTATACCGAGCGCATGGGTGTATGCCGTGACTTTCAGCATTTAGCCGTTACCTTCTGCCGGTGCCTGAATATACCGGCGCGATACGTGACCGGATATCTGGGTGATATCGGAGTAACGCTGGCCCCTTCACCGATGGATTTCAGCGCCTGGTTCGAGGCTTATCTGGGCGGCCGCTGGTGGACCTTCGATGCCCGGCATAACCGTTCCCGGCAGGGGCGAATTCTGATGGCGGTTGGACGCGACGCGGCTGACGTAGCGCTGACTACCTCGTTCGGGACGGCAAATTTGAAGAAGTTCGAAGTAGTGAGCGACGAAGTGAAGCCGGCACAGTGAATCTGGGACAGACGGAGCAGGAGCACAGCGTTTCAAGCCGTACAGGGAGGCAGAACCCTATGGCGGTATTCCCGGGCGAGCGCGGGCCCCATATAGCGGGACAGCAGCCGGTCTGAAGTCTCACGCAGATCGACAATCAGCAAGCCGTCGAGCGCATTCGAGAATTTCCTATCGATATTGAACCCCGCCACCCGTCCGCCGAGCTTCAGATACTGCCGCAGCAATACCGGTACCGAGCCGGCTTCGTCGAGGTCGGATAGAGGCGCGGCGAGCGATTCCACACTCACTAGTTGATCGGCAATGGTACGCAGGTCGGATGAGCTGGTGAGGCGGGAGCGGAATGCGTGACGAGGCGTTACAAGAGCCGCCAAATCTTTCCGGCAACTATGCTCCAAAACAAAGCTGACCATCAGCTCGCGCGCGGCTTCGGAGTACTTTGCGCTGATGCTGACTGGACCGAACAGCACCGGAGCTTCCGGCCGTTTGGCAACGGTCCGCGCAATGGCTTGCCAGAGTATCGCGAGCGGAGCGTAATCCTTCTGGAACTCGGGACGTACGAACGACCGCCCCAACTCCACTGCCGGCCCGAGAACACGGAAGAACGATGGATGAAAGGTGAACAAAGTCGATGTGTAAAGTCCGGCCGGTCCCTGCCCAGGAAGAACATCGTCGGTCCAGGCGATCCGGTATCCGCCAACTAAACAGCTTTGACTTTTATGCCACAGCACCAGCTGAAGATAGTGCCGGTCGAAGGCATCCAGATCGAGGGCTTTTCCGGAACCCTCGCCCGCGGCACGGAACGTGATCTCGCGAAGCCTTCCGATCTCGTTCATGAGCTCGGGAATACGCCCCGGCGAAGCAGCAAAGGCGAGGTATTCATCCGTTTCCACAATTGCCGCGCCATCGGTTCCGAGGCGCGCTACTTCGTCCCGCATGGCGCTTTCGTTCACCAGAGGCGGAGCAATCACTTCGGTGCGTTTCATAAGCGGCAGAGCCCAGACGTTTGCAGGCCGCCGCACCATCACTCCGCGCTGCCCCGACATATAGGTTCTGGCGCGGACGTACTTGGTTGCCTCCTCCAAGGAACGGAACCTTTTCAGCTCTGATGCCTGGATCGGCGAACCAACCCGTACTTCTATCGTGCGCCCCTGTTTATTGATCAGTTCACCCGCCAAACGGGCGGTGCGAAGGCGCGGATGAATGACGCCTGCGATTTGAAATCCAAGGCTGTTTCCGCCTGAGAAAAATACAGGAACGATAGGCGCTCCGGCGAATCTTGCGCAGCGGATAGCGGCACTGCTCCACTCCGGGTCGGTTACGCGCCGGCGGTTGGTCTGCCAATGCGCCACCTCGCCTGCCGGGAAGAAGGCTGCGCCATGCCCCTGGCGAAGCAATTCCATAACCCGGCGAAGACTGCTTACGTTTTCCGGGGATTGCGCGTAGACGTCAATGGGTAAACACCGGTCCTGCAGTTCGGGAAGGCAGGCAATCATCCGGTTTGTCAAAATCTTGATGTCCGGACGGACGCGCGTCACCAGAGAGTCGAGAAGCATTCCATCCAGCAATCCAAATGGATGATTTGCCACCACAAGGACAGCGCCTTTTTGGGGAATTCGAGCCAGATCGTGCGGAGCGGCCGAAAGCTCGATGTGAAGCAATTCCAGGAGCGACTTGGAGAGTGCCTGGCCGGGAATGCTGCGTGCGTTTACGTACAGCTGCTGAAGGTCGCGGAGTTGAAGCGCGGTCTCGAGGAAGCTGCGGACCGCATCTGGCTGCCGGTGGAACAGACCGGGGAAGAGAAGCTGCGAGTCACTCTGCATATCTCCCTTAATAAGAGAGTTATGTCACGACCGTATCAACAATTGGTGTCAGCTTTGCTGCACACGAATCATTCCCAGGGTAAAGGACGGAGCGGCCGCTAAGCCCAACGGCGAAGCAGCTAGAAGCGAGGAAAGTTAGGAGATGTAGGATGACTCCCGGGGAAGCTTTGTGCGATTCGCATAGGAATTGCGCAATTCCTTCTCGCGAATAGCAAACAGGCGCGAGTTGGCTCGTAAGGTTGGGGACCAGCTGATCTTCGATAGCCGGGATAATTTTCTTAGCAGTTCGAGCTCAATCTGAGCGCTGGGCGGGGGGACCGATGCCTTTGACAAGATACTCTACTTACCTTTTACGAGTTCGAGTGTAAACCGGATCTAAGTACTCTCCAAGAAAATCGACAGAGCGTGTGATTTCTGGAGAAGAAAGCGCGAATTAAACTCTACTACAGGCAAACCGTTGTCCGTTATCGTCCGAAATCGTGGGGACGGTAAGCCGGCTGAAGCCAACGGAATAGAACCAGCATCAGGCCAAGAAACAAGAGCACCTTCGAGGAGAATTCCGGAGCCGAGGCTTGCGGGCGCAAATCGAAAGGTCGCAGATCTAGAGGGCGAAGATCGGGGCGTTGTCCGTCCTGATTCCGTAAGCCTGGAGCCAAGACCGGATTGCTCAGGCTGCTGTTAGAGGAGGGAAACCAAAAGCGCGGCACGGTAGAGCGATTCAGCTCTTGGGCTTGTTTTGTTGACTGAATCACAGAAGGTTCGAGCGAACCAGCACAGATTATCAGAGGCGTAGCAGAAGCGGAGAGGACCGTTAGTCCGGCAAAGAAGGAACTGGCCAGTATTAGGCGAATCATGGATTAAAATCCTGAATCAGAAATGGTTGCTTGTTTTGGAAAAGTCTATCAAGTTTTAAATCAGGGCAAACCCTTAAGCCAGAGCTTTAAACGTTGAGTGGGCCGTTTTGGGAATATTCTCAAACTATATTACCGATGGGAAGCCGCAGGGAATGCGCGTTGGCGCGCGTCTGCTCCGAAGCGGAGGACGCCGGCCAGAAGAGCGCCCACAGCGACGGCTATGGCGTCGTCGCGCATGTCCCAGGTCTCGAGATGGCGGCTGCCCAACGCGACGTACTGCAGCCATTCCAGAAAGCAACCTAGTGCGATCAGCAGAAGGCAATTGACGAGGCGTTGAGGCAACGTCCAGGAAATGGCCGACAATAGCGCCGCGGCTACACCGAAGCCTAGAAAATGAAAGATCCTGTGTTGGGTGAAAGTCTTCCTCTTGACCATCGTGGAATGGCTCTTGGTCTCGGTGCCCACCGCAACCTTTACCTCGATCGGCGAGACCGAACCGAGGACTAATGCCGCGATCCACAATATGGCGATCTGCTTCAGCCGCTGGTAGGTCACGCCAGTTCTTCGTCCGTCACACAGCCTAGACTTGCGTTTTTTACTAACCGGATATACTTGCCGAGCGTCCCGCGAGTGGCCTTATAGGGCGGCATGGTCCAGGCTTTACGGCGCACCGCCAATTCTTCGGTGCTGAGATGCATGGTCAGCGAGTTGCCTGCGGCATCGATTGTAATGCGGTCGCCATCTTGCACCAGAGCGATAGGGCCGCCATCCTGTGCTTCCGGCGTAACGTGGCCGACGATAAAGCCGTGAGAACCGCCGGAGAAGCGTCCGTCGGTAATCAGCGCAACGTCTTTGCCTAAACCAGCGCCCATAATGGCGGACGTAGGGGTGAGCATTTCAGGCATGCCCGGACCGCCTCTGGGGCCTTCATAGCGGATGATCACGACATCGCCTTTGGAGATTCCGTTTTTCTCGAGCGAGTGAAGCATGTCTTCTTCCGAGTCGAAGACTTTTGCGGGACCGGAAAACTTCAAACCCTCTTTCCCGGTGATCTTGGCCACCGCGCCTTCAGGAGCCAGGTTCCCTTTCAGAATCTGAATGTGGCCGGTCGGCTTGATTGGACTATTCAGCGGCTTCACAATTTGCTGGCCATCGCTCAAGCCCGGCAAGGCTGCCAGATTATCGCCTAGCGTTTTGCCGGTGACGGTCATGCAATCGCCATCCAACAATCCTTCAGCCAATAGCAGTTTGCAGACTGCTGGGATGCCGCCTACCGCTTGCAGGTCTTCCATCACGTATTGGCCGCTGGGTTTAAAATCAGCGAGCAGCGGAACTCGATCGCTGACGTTCTGAAAGTCATCGATGGTCAACGTTACATTCACCGCGCGCGCCATGGCGATTAGGTGAAGCACGGCATTGGTCGATCCGCCGAGCGCAGTTAAAATCACCATCGCATTCTCGAATGCAGCGCGGGTCATGATGTCACGCGGTTTCAGGTCGATTTCAAGCAGATGACGAATCGCCGCTCCCGCCCTGATACATTCGTCAATTTTGGCCGGATCTTCCGCCGGGGTTGAAGAACTATACGGCAGAGACATACCCAGAGCTTCGATGGCAGATGCCATCGTGTTCGCGGTGTACATGCCGCCGCAAGCGCCTGCGCCCGGACACGCATGCCGGACAATTCCCTGCCGCTCGGTCTCGTCAATGTTCTTGGATATGAACTGGCCGTAGCTTTGAAACGCGGAGACGATATCCAATTTTTCGCCACTCCGGTTTTTATCGGGCAGGTGGCCGGCGCGAATGGTGCCGCCGTACACCATCAACGCAGGCCGGTTTAAACGGCCCATGGCGATCAGGCAGCCGGGCATGTTTTTGTCACAGCCGGGAATGGAGATGTTCGCGTCGTACCACTGCCCGCTCATTACCGTCTCGATTGAGTCTGCAATCAGGTCCCGCGACTGCAAGGAATAGCTCATGCCATCCGTTCCCATCGAAATGCCGTCGCTTACGCCGATGGTGTTGAAGCGCAGACCTACCATGTTGACGCCTTCGACGCCCTGCTTTACTTTTTCGCCCAAACTCAGCAGGTGCATGTTGCAGGGATTACCTTCAAACCAAACGCTGGCGATGCCCACCTGCGGCTTGTTCAAATCTTCTTCGCGAAGACCAGTGGCGTAGAGCATGGCCTGCGAAGCGCCTTGTGACTTAGGTTGGGTAATGATCGAGCTGTACTTGTTTAAGTGATTTGGCATGGAGAAGCGTATTGCTTCCCATATTGCCATCTCTTCCTCGATTTTCCCGGATCGGACCTGCTACCGCTACCATCGATTAAGCTAGGCTGCGGGCGCTACCCGTTCCGGTTGCGCGCCAGCATTTAAGAGACGATTAGCATGCCCAGACCTGTGATCCTCGCTGTCGACGATGATACGAACGTGCTCAGTTCCATCGAACGGGACCTGAAGACCCGATATGCCGAGAAGCATCGCATCCTACGCGCAGACTCGGGACAAAGCGCAGTCGAACTGACGCACAAGCTTTATCAGCGCAACGAGACTATGGCGCTGGTGCTGATGGATTACCGCATGCCCCAGATGGATGGTATTGAAACTATCCGCGAGACCATGAAGCTATACCCGGACGCCAAACGGGTGCTGCTGACAGCGTATGCCGATACCGGGGCCGCAATCCGCGCTATCAACGACGTTCAGCTGCATCACTACTTGCTGAAGCCCTGGCACCCGCCCGAACAACAGCTTTATCCGGTGCTAGACGATTTGCTGGACGACTGGCAGGCCAGCTTCAAGCCGCCTTTTGAAGGTCTGCGCGTGCTGGGGACGCGCTGGTCTCCCAAGTCTTATGAGACGCGAGAGTTCCTGGCGCGCAATCAGGTTCCTTATGAGTGGCTGGACATCGATGCTGCGGATCGCGTTCCGGAAATCAAGCGCCTGCTTGACAGCCTGGGAACCGGAGAATTGAGGCTTCCGATGGTGCTGTTCCCCGATGGAGCTCAATTGCGTCAACCGGCGGCGGTCGAAGTAGCTGAAAAGCTTGGGCTGCGGACCCGGGCTAATCTCGATTTTTATGAAGTGGCCATTGTCGGCGGCGGTCCCGCTGGCCTGGCTGCCGCGGTCTACGGCGCGTCCGAGGGACTCAAGACGGTGATGATAGAACGCGAAGCCCCAGGAGGGCAGGCGGGCCTCAGTTCGCGTATTGAAAATTATCTCGGATTCCCATCGGGGCTTACCGGCAGCGATCTCGCCCGGCGTGCCGTCGCGCAGGCGACGCGCTTCGGTGTCGAAATTGTTTCGCCCGCCGATGTTACCGGCATTCGCATAGACGGGCCTTACCGTTACGTTCGATTAGCAGACAAAACAGAACTTTCCTGCCATGCTCTGCTGCTGGCGACCGGCGTGCAGTGGCGTAAGTTGGACGTACCGGGGATCGATCGTTTCCAGGGCGCTGGAGTTTATTACGGGGCAGGTCCTACTGAAGCGCTATCGTGCCGCGATGAAGAAATCTACGTCGTAGGCGGCGCAAATTCGGCCGGCCAAGCTGCCATGTTCTTTTCAAAGTACGCCCGGCGGGTGGTGATGCTGGTGAGGGGCAAATCTCTGGCGGCTACCATGTCGAGCTATCTCATCGATCAAATCGGCGAAACCGACAACATTGCCGTGGAGCTCGAGTCGCACGTGGTTGGTGTCGACGGGGACGATCATCTCCGCTGCGTCACCATTGCGCATGGTCCTGACGGTGAGGCGCGGAGGACCGTGGAGACCGGCGGACTATATATCTTCATCGGAGCCGAGCCCCGAACGGATTGGGTGAACGGAACTGTCGAGCGTGACTCACGCGGTTTCATTCTTACGGGCCAGGATGTAATGCACGACGGCAAGCGTCCGCGCAATTGGATACCGGACCGGGATCCCGGCCTGCTGGAAACCAGCGTTCCGGGTGTATTCGCGGTTGGCGATGTGCGTCACGGTTCCATAAAACGGGTAGCATCAGGCGTGGGCGAAGGCTCTGTCGCCATCCAATTCGTGCACCAGTATTTGAGCAAGGTTTAGGGACGAGATTGAACCGAATGGGAAAACTGGAACAGGCACTTTTAGAGAACCGGCATCCGTCAGTGGAAGACCTGCGCGCGGTAAAGATCTTCGAAGACCTGCCGCAGGATGGATTGGAGTGGCTGGCAAGTGCCCTAGTTAGCTCTTCTCTAGAGCCGGGCGACGTGATGTTCAAAGCCGGCGATCCGGCTAATCATTTGATCATCATGTTCGCGGGTGAAGTGCGCTCGGAGCGGGAAGATGGCCGCGTTTATACAGCCAGAGCAGGACAAGTGACCGGCTTGCTTCCCTATTCCCGCCTTACGCATTATCCGAATGGGGCCCGAGCCGAGCTCCCTACCCGGGGCGCCATGCTCGACAAAAGCCATTTCCCTGAACTGCTGGAGCGTCTGCCCATCTTGCGTGAGCGCCTGGTGAATATGCTGTCGGATCGCATTCGCGAATCAACTAAGGCTGACCAGCAATATGAAAAGCTGGCGGCTCTGGGCAAGCTCTCGGCAGGTTTGGCTCACGAACTGAACAATCCGGCCGCCGCGGCACGCCGCGCCACCGGCGCGTTACGGCAGGCTGTAAGCGCGGTCCGCAGCGCTAATAGGGAAATAGAGACGCGAGGCCTAGAGAAAGACGCCCGCGTTTTCCTGGCTAAAGTGGATTGCGATTGGGCAAAGACGGCTGGTCCCGCAAAGGCTCTCGACAGTCTCGAGCGCAGCGACAAAGAAGAGTCGTTCGCCGATTGGATGGGGGCGCGCGGCATACCCGAGCCTTGGGAACTGGCCGCTTCACTGGTGGATACCGGCAGCACTCTGGAACTGCTGGATGAGGTTGCCTCGCGCGTGCCTCCCGAACTGCTGAGTGACGTGCTGCGAAGGCTGGCTGCTTCGTTCTCGGTTTCGCGCTTGCTCGATGAAATCGAAAGCAGCACGTTCAAGATTTCGGAGCTGGTTCAAGCCGTCAAAGAGTATTCGTACATGGACCAAGCGCCGGTGCAGGATATCGATATTCACCAGGGCATTGAGAATACGCTGATCATGCTGCGGCATAACCTGAAGCACGGCATCGAAGTAGAACGCCATTATGACGAGACCATGCCCAAAGTCACCGCGCATGGCAGCGAACTAAACCAGGTCTGGACCAACTTGATCACGAACGCGGTGGACGCCATGAAGGGCAAGGGCAAACTTGTCATCACCACCCAGCGCGAGTCCCGCACAGCGCGTGTCGACATTGTGGATAGCGGCCCCGGCATTCCCGAAGAGATGCAAGCGCGCATCTTCGAACCGTTCTTCACCACCAAACCCTTGGGGCAAGGCACAGGTTTGGGACTCGATGCGGTTTACCGTATCGTCCAAACCCATCGGGGCCGGATCGATTTTGAATCCAAACCCGGTGAAACGCGCTTTATCGTGCGGATCCCATTCTGCAGAAAGGCTGTTCCGGACTGAAAACGCGCTCGACCGCCCGAGGGCTAGAACTTATTTGCTGCTGCCTGCATTAGTTGCCGCTCCAGCTTCGGTGTCCTGGCCCTTCAAGTATTTGTTGAACCAGTTCAACTCCTCGAAAAGCACATGTTGCATGGTTTCTTCTCCGCGATAGCCGTGCGCTTCGTTCGGCAGCATGACCAAACGCACGGTTCCGCCGTTGCCGCGCACTGCCGCGTACAGGCGTTCCGATTGAATGGGAAAGGTGCCGGTGTTGTCGTCCGCTTCACCGTGGATCAACAGCAGAGGCGTTTTGATCTTATCGGCAAACCAGAACGGGGAAACTTTGGTATAAACGTTTTCGGCTTGCCAGAAAGTGCGCCGCTCAGATTGAAAACCGAAGGGCGTCAGGGTGCGGTTGTAAGCGCCGCTCTCCGCCACCCCGGCGTGGAACAGATCGGTGTGGGCCAGTAGATTGGCTGTCATGAAAGCGCCGTAGCTGTGCCCGAAAACGCCGATACGTTCCCGATCAGCGACGCCGAGTTCCACGGCTTTATCGATGGCCGCCTGTGCATCCATCTTCAGCTGTTCGACGTAAGTGTTGTTCACGGTATCGGGATCGCCGACGATGGGCATCGCGGCGTTGTCGATAAGCGCGAACCCGTCTAACACGACCAGCTGATGATAGTTCAATTCCGGAAATGACCGCGCGCCGTGTCCGGTAACCTGTCCGGCAGTCGCCGCATTGCTGAATTCATAGGGATAAGCCCAAACCACCGCCGGCAGCCGCGTACCTTCCTTGTAGTTGGCCGGAAGGTAAAGGGTGAACGAAAGCGGAATGCCATCGGCGCGTTTGTAGGTAACTAATTGCTTTTTGATGCCTTCGGCTTGCGGCATAGGATTGCCGAAGTTGGTCAACTGCTTGCGGGCAGATCCGTCATGAATAAAGTAGTTGGGGGGATCCGTTGGGCTCTCGCGCCTTGTCAAGATGCGGGATCCATCGCTGTTCAAGACCGCCACAACCGTTTCATAGCCCGTGTCAGCCTGAAATAAGCGATCCGCCTTTCCGGTGTCGAGATTGTAGCGATCGAGAAAAGGCTTGTCTCCGGCAGGCGACGCGCCTTCGCCCGACAGATAAATTCCTTCGCCTGACTGCATCACCATCCGGCGTCCGTCCGGCGTGATCGTCATCACCGGATCGCCCGGATCGTGGTAAGCGTCCCGCTCGTTGCGGCTGAAGATGACTTTCCCGGGCTTCGACGGATCTTTCATGTCAACCTCGAGAGTCCGGACAATCCGCTTCGTGCGCTCGTAGTCATCGACCAGCGCTTTGCCGTCCGCTAATGGCTCCAGGCCGCGAAAGCGCTCCTGGGTTTTGAATACTTCGCTTGGTTCACTCTGAAATGGCGCTGCAAAAGTTAGCAGCTTGTCCCGGTTCGGCGCCTTTTCTTTGGGATTGCCACCATCTAGCGCCTCGGCCCAGGTGAGCGTGGCGGGCTGATTGGTGAGCCATTCGACCGAGCGCGGACCGGTTCTTACGCCTGCCAAGGGAATGCGGTCGGCGAGCGGCAGCCGGGCAATACTATGTTCCATCTTGCCGCTGCGCGACCACACCTCAATATCCTGCGGAAAGTGCGAGGCCGGCAATTGATAGGAGTACGGGCGATGCAAGCTCTCAATCAGAAGATGCTTTCCATCAGGCGACGGCTTAGCGGCAGCAAATACGCCGGGCTTCCCTACAGGCACCGGCTTGCCGGTTGCAGCATCGACAAGAACTAACTGGGCAATTGCGTAGTAATCGAACAGATCCTCGTCGTGGCTATTGCTCAGCAGGTCTTCATAGGTGGGCGCAGGACCGGCATGCCCCAGACTCTCCTGCACGTGGGGGCCCTCCGGAACGGTGCTTTCGGACGGAACAGCGCCGCGATGCGCGGGTACGGTTCGCACTAGCAGAGTTTTGTTATCCGAGAGCCAGACCAGCGGTTCCTGGGGATTGCGATAGCTAACACCCAGCGGCAAGACCCCATTTACGGCGATGCCGTTCAGCTGCTTTGCTTTGCCCGTGGCCGCGTCGCCGATCCAAAGGTCGATGCCGTCCTTGGTGGTGTTCGTGAAGGCGAACTGTTTGCCATCCGGGCTCCAGACAGGTGCACCCAATTGCACGGACTCGGGCAGAGCGACCTTGATATCGGAAGCATCGCTTAGGTTCTTGCCGCTGTAGGAAACATAAGTGCGGGCCAGATGCATTCCATTGGTTTTGGTGTCGATGCGAATGCCTGCCAAGCGTAACATCGGCTGCGCAACCTCCGCAATCGGCTCGTAGCGGACCGGCTGCATCAAGATCGCCGCCTGATGCTGCGGACTGACTGAAATCAGCGGCGTTGGTGCTGCATGCAGTGCGTCCAGGATGGGCTTCGGCGGCTTTTGATAGTGAGAGGTTTCGCCGCAGAGCAGCTGTGCGGTTAGAAGACCGGCCAGAGCCGAGAGGGTTCGGAGCATGTTCGATTGTAGCTAGAGCCCGAGCCGCTAGAATTCAAGAAGACTCGTATGCCGACTCGAACCCAACCACAAGCTGGAGAGTTGCCGCCGGCAATCCGGGTTCGCAATCTCGTGAAGACATATCCGAAAGCGAAAGCGAATGCTGTCGACGACGTATCGTTTGAAGTGTCGCGCGGAGAGATCTTCGGACTTCTGGGGCCTAATGGAGCAGGGAAAACCACTACCATCGGCGCTCTCACGACGTTTATTGTTCCCACTGAAGGGTCAGCTTCCATCATGGGGTTTGACGTCGTGCGAGACCTGCTCGACGTGAAGCAGAGAATTGCCGTAGTGCCGCAGCAAAGCAATCTCGACCGCAGCCTGACGGTTCGCGAGATCCTCACCTTTCACGGCGCTTATCACGGGATCGCCCGTAAACATCGCGAAGCGCTTGCTGATCGCCTGTTAGACGAACTGGGGCTGGGCAGCCGGAAGAAGGAAAAGGTCAACCGGTATTCCGGCGGCATGGCCCAGCGGCTGATGATTGCCCGCGCGCTGATGCACGAGCCTGACGTGCTGTTTCTCGACGAACCGACCAATAATCTCGATCCGCAATCGCGCTTGTTTCTGTGGGAACGCATTCGCGAGCTGCATGCCAAGGGACTGACCATACTCCTGACGACCCACGATATGGATGAAGCCGATAATCTGTGTGAGCGGATTGCCATCATGGATCACGGCAAAATTCTGGTCGATGACACTTCAGCCGAGTTGAAGAAACTGATGCCGGGTGGAACTGTGCTGCAGTTGCGTGCCTACGGTCAGTCCTCGGAACAGGCCTCAATAAGAGACCGCCTGGTAAGCGGGTTGCGCTCCCTCTCTGGAGTAACCAAAGTGGATGAAGATCTGCCCGAAAATGCGGCTGAAGGGAGTGCCGATGCAGAATCAGATTCCGGAATGATGAGCTATCGGGTCTATGCGGATTCAGCTAACACGCTGATTGGAGCCGTCGCGCAGGCGGTGATTTCGGCCGGCGCCGAGGTCCGCGATATCAGCGTTAAGCAGCCGACTCTCGAAGAAGTGTTTATCTTTCTGACGGGGAGACAACTGCGTTAGTGAGCGATGCTGTTTCCACTCCCGCGGCCCAAGTCAACGCTGAAGCGAGCCGTCCGGCGCGGCGCACCGGACTCGCCCTAAATGCCTTCTGGGCCATGCTCCAGCGTGACTTGGTGGTGACCGCCCGCGAGTTTATCCCGTTTCTTCTGCAAGCCCTGATGCAGCCGCTGTTCTTTCTCTTCATCTTTGGAAAAGTTCTGCCGGGCATAGGCTTGGCCGTGCCCAATTTTGCAGCGCTGATGCTGCCTGGCATTGTCGCTCTGACCGGTATGATCGCGTCCATGCAGGGCGTCACTCTGCCGCTGGTTCTCGACCTTGGATTTGCCCGCGAGATCGACGACCGGCTGTTAGCGCCGCTACCCATCTGGTGGGTGCCTTTAGAGAAAGTGCTGTTCGCCACGGTCCGGGGAGCGGTTGCGAGTTCCGTCATTTTCCCGCTGGGCTGGCTGATTCTCGGCAGCGGCTTTGCGGTTCGAACCGACCGCATTCCCATGTTGATTCTGATGGTGGTTTTAACAGGCCTGGTGGGCGCAACCATCGGGCTGCTAATGGGCACGGTCATCAAGCCAGAACAGATCAGCCTCATGTTCACGCTTATTTTTACGCCACTGCTGTTTACCGGCTGCACCTACTATCCCTGGGGCGCGCTCGGAAGCATTAGATGGTTTCAAGTGGCGACGCTTTTTAATCCGTTGACTTATGCCTCGGAGGGACTGCGCTATTCGATGGTGCCGCAGGTGGGCAATCAGGATTTTCCTACCCTGCCGGTCTTCTGGATTCTGCTGGCGCTGTGCAGTTCCGCCATTGCCGTATTTGCGATGGGAGCGAGAACTTTCAAACGCAGGGTGGTCACCTAAGGGCGGCACCGCGGCAATAACGGAACAGCGGGATTTCCCCAGGCGAAAATCATGTGGACCGGCGCTGGACACGGATCTCTCCGGTATTGCGGCTCAGCGGCATTCAAGCTGCTAAGCAGCTCGCAGGTGTCGAGAAACTCCTCGGCAATAATCCAGGCCAGCTTTTCGATCGCGGTCTCGTCCAGTTGTTCTTCAACCATTCAGTAAAAAAGTGAATCGGCGTCAACATTCTTCGCATAACTTGTTTACTTGGTAAGTAGTACTTAAATGAGCGAAAAGTACCTCTAAGCCAAATCCGAATCTGGTGTAATGCGGCTGGGCGGTGTGGCGCCGCTCGGGCGTGCCACGCGCTGCAATCGGTCGAAGGCGGTTTGAGTAAACCTCTGTGGCAATCCCGGTGTTACCGCTACCGGGAGCTGTATGTCTGCGCGGGATGCGAAGTAAGGATTGGGAAGGGATTAGCTGACGCGCTGATGTGAGCCTGAATTTCCGGGCCGTCGACGAGTTCGCCGACCAGATCGTAGTCGTGCGCTTCCGTAATGCGGAGCGTTCTGATTTCGCCAGGCTGGGGTTCGTCGAAGCCGCCGAAATCGTTAATGTAGCAGTAGCCGTCAATCTCCGGCGCTTGCGTCGCGGAACGGGCCTGCCAGAGCATTTCCGTTTCGGCAGAAGGGCCTTCGATGAGTACCGGAATCTCGCGCCCAATCATCAGGCGGTTGCGTTTCTTGGAGATTCGCTTCTGAATAGCCATCAGCCGGCGCTTGCGGTTGTGAATGGTCCGGCCGTCCACTTTGCCGTCCAGGGCATAACTGCCGCTGGTCTCTTCGTCGCTGTAGGAGAAGACGCCGAGACGGTCGAACTGCGCGGTCTCCACAAACTGGCACAGCGTTTCGAAGTCTTCGGCGGTCTCTCCTGGAAAGCCGACGATCATGCTGGTGCGAATAGCGATGCCGGGAATGGTGCGCCGTATGCGATCGAGCAGCTTGAGAAATATGTCTCCATTGGCGCCGCGCTTCATGCGTTTCAAGACGCCAGCGCTGGCATGCTGCAGCGGCATGTCGATGTATTTAACCAGACTCTCGTATCCGGCAATGGTATCGAGCAGCTTCTGCGTGATGCGGTTTGGATAGGCGTACAGAAACCGCACCCACTTGGGCATCTCGGTAGGTATTTCGGCCAAACGCGCCAGGAGTTGCGCGAGGCCGTCTTTCAGGCCTAAGTCTTCGCCGAAACAGGTAGTGTCCTGACCGATCAAGTTGATCTCGCGGACACCCGTGGCAAACATCCGGGTTGCCTCGTTAATGACGCTTTCGAAGCGGCGGCTGCGGAATTGGCCGCGATACTGCGGAATCACGCAGAACGAACAGGGATGGTCGCAGCCCTCGGCGATCTTGATGTAAGCCGAATATTTCGGGGTAGTGAAAACCCGAGACGTCAGATCGTGGTAGAGATAGGGCTCGAGAGCATTCTCTTTGGGTGTTAGCCCTTCACAGAGCGCCGTAATTTTTGCCAGTTCGTTGGTGCCCAGCACGGCATCTACTTCGGGCATGTTTTGCTGGATGTCGCCGCGGTAACGCTCCACCAAACACCCTGCGACTACCAGGCGCTGCGCTTTGCCGGTCTTCTTGTATTCCGCCATCTCGAGGATGGTGTCGACCGACTCCTGCTTAGCGGGGTCGATAAAGCTGCACGTGTTAACAACAATCACGTCCGCGTCTGAAGGCTGCGGGGTCAGCTCATGACCATCGCCCACAAGCTGGCCCATCATGACTTCCGTGTCTACCAGGTTTTTAGGGCAGCCGAGACTTACAAATCCTATTTTCAAATGCTTGAGAGTTCCAACCGAACTCCCAGAATAGCAGGAAAACAGGCCTTTTGGGGCGTTCTATGACGATGCTCATGGCACCGGGGGAACCCGGATGCTCTGCGCCCTGCAGGGCGGCGCAGTTGGGCAACTCATGGCGTTCAAGTCTTTGTCTAAGCAAATTTCGACGGCGGCCAGATAGTTGCCGGGACAGCTAACTTCGATCGCGTCGGCCGGAAGCTTCAAATTCGCTTGTGAAAAGGCCTGGGATATCTGGGACGGACTTACGGTCAACAATTGAGCCGGCGTTCGATATGCCGCCGGAATCTTAACGGAATTGTAAGCCTTGCGAATAAGGGCAAAGTAGGTATCCGGCGTCAGGCCGCTGCACGTGCCATGGGTCAGCCATTCGTGCGCGATCAGGTGAAGATCGGGCATAATGTCGAGCATCTGCGATGGATTCCGCAATCCAGGCGTCATGCCGCAGTTTTGGGGGCCACCGCCGCTGGTGTATTCCGGCCAGAGGCCATGCACCACAAAGCCGAACGGTTTCGGTGCATGGCATTGGGGGTTGTCCGGATGGCCGTGGCAAAATTCGGGCGACCACGAGAGCGTGAGCAAATAGTAGTCGAACCGGCCTGTCGTTCCGGCATGCGATTTCTTATGATGATGCCGCGATCTGGCGGACGCAGTCCCAACGCTGAACAGCAGTAACAGACAACAGAGGATTGTTCTCATCGGTTAGCCGGAAAGACGGATAGAGCTGCACTACGGAAAAGAGGCGGCATTTCCCCGGCGCAACCCGCGAATTCCCTGAACGATCATAACCCGTTCCGGCTCCCGGTCGCCATCTGCTCATCTGCAACAAGGCTGCTGGTATTCCGGAGAAAAATAATTGTGTTGACCCATCTGGATCGTTTTCGATGCAGCCAGATGGAAAGTTACGGCCTCACCCGATAATCGAGTACCAACTCGAAAAACAGTACAAAGAAAAAGCATAACTTGCTTTTGCATGATCTCGATGAAGCTTTCTCAATCTATGCTTGATGTATTGGGCATGCTGAAGAGAACTTACCAACTAAGACGGCGTAGTTAGGACATTTGATTCTTTCCTGCTCCGGACTTAGTTTCTCCGGCAGCCATAGAACGTTTACTTGTTCTTCACGAAATTAAAAGGAGAAATGATGAAAATTTATAAGCACCTGTTTGCTGCGGCCGTCATGGCCGTGTTCATGCTGACCCCCGCTTCCGGCGCACTGATTCAAGGAACCTTGAACCAACCCGGTGATCTGACCATCGACACCGGTCAAAACCTGGAATTCCTAACTTTATCCGCGACAAGCGGTATTTCTTACAACCAGGCGTTGGCGACCTCGTTTGTAACGCAAGACGGCTTCCGGACAGGCACGTTGAGCGAATTTGAACAACTGGCAACCAACGCGGGCGTCCCCGACCTGAGCGGAACGTTTAGCGCGGCGAACTTCGCGGGAGTAGAGACCTTGATTTCCTCGCTAGGGGCGACGATTCCAGGTTCCTTTACGCTGCCCAACGGAGTTACTATCGCTAGTGGATTTTACAGCTTTTTAAATGCTCCCGGTGTTCCTCCGGGGTCCGTAAATGTCAGCGGAGCCGACTACCAGAGCGCTGCCCTGGGGCAAGCCGCACAGGACCAGGGGCGGGTTCTCCCAATGTTCAATCAATTCGGCGTTGATCAGGCTTCACCCATTGCAGGCACCCTTCTGGTAAGGACAGCCACGCCGGAGCCGGCAAGCGTAGGCACGTTGGGTTTGGGCCTTTCATTGTTTGCTGGCCTGTGGATGCTCCGCCGGCGCGCCAGATCCTAATACGGGATCGTGCGTAACTCGGCACCTATCAGAGTGGCCCTCGATTCGTCGAAGAAGGCGAATCGAGGGCGCTGAATTAGGCTGGAGCCCTTGAGCGCGCTGCAAAATCAGCCTCTTTCGAAGAAATTCAACTTAGCGCACGCCGTCGATGAATTGGTGTATGCGATCGAGTCCGCGTTCGAGTTCTCCCATGCTGGTGGCATACGAAATGCGGACATGTTCATTGGTTCCGAATGCCTCACCGGGAACCACCGCCACGTGGGAGTGCTCTAGAAGCTTAGCGGCAAACTGGAGTGAATTCTTAACCTGGCCGCTCTGGTACGCTACGCTGACGTTCGGGTAAGCGTAGAATGCGCCCTTAGGCATTGCAATGGTCACGCCCGGAATCTTCCGCAGCCTCTCGACCACAAAGTCGCGCCGCCGCCGGTATTCATTCAGCATCGATGCAATGGATTCTTGTGGTCCGCGCATGGCCTCCACCGCCGCTTTCTGCGCGATCGAGGTGGGATTAGAAGTGCTGTGGCTTTGCAGCTTCATCATCGCTCCGATGATCTCGGAGGGAGCGAGCGCGAAGCCGATGCGCCAACCCGTCATAGCGTAAGTCTTCGAGAGCGAACCCGCCACCACAACCGTCTGCTTTGCGCCGGAGACTGAAGCAATCGAAAACGGCTTGTCTTCATAGACGAATTGGCAGTAGCATTCGTCCGTCATCAAATAGAATTCATGCTTGGTGGCAAGCTGGAGAACTTTCCGGAATTCGTCCTGCGACAGCACCGAGCCGCTCGGGTTGCTGGGAGAGTTGATGATCAGCAGGCGCGTCTTGGAAGTAACGTGCTTCGCTATTGCCTCTGCGGTAATCTCAAAGCCGTTCTTCTCGTCAGTGTCGACAAAGACGCACTTAGCGCCGGCATAATTGACGACATCTTTGTAAGTGACCCAGTAAGGCACGGGAATAATAACTTCGTCGCCGGGATTTACCAGCGCCTGAATCAAATTGAAGATGGCGTGTTTGCCTCCAACAGTCACCATGCATTCGGAGGAGGAGTAGTTAGTGCCGAAATCGGTGCGATGACGCTGGCAGATCGCTTCGCGCAGTTCGGGAATGCCGCCGGTGTTGGTGTATTTGGTGAAGTTCGCGGAGATCGCGTCGACGGCGGCTTGCTTAATGTTCTGAGGAGTAGGGAAGTCCGGCTCGCCGGCTCCAAAATCGACCACGTCAATACCTTCGCGGCGCAGCCGGTCGGCATCGGCGGCTACCTTCATCGTGGAAGAGACGCTGATGGTGGAGATGCGCTCGGCGATATCGGTTGTAGCAGGCATGTTACTCCTTTACTTTAACTGACCGGTCACTTTAATTGACTCCTCGAGGCTTGTTTCAGATGCTGGGCAACGGTGGCTGGGACCAGCGAATCCACGTTTCCGCCCAACTGGAAGATCTCCTTCACCATGCGCGAACTAATAAACGAGTTCTCTTCGCTTGCCATCAGAAAAACGGTTTCGAGTTCCGGGTGCATGCGGCGATTCAGCAGCGCCATCTGCAGTTCCACTTCGTAATCCGAAATGGCGCGGATGCCGCGCACGATTACGTGTGCCTCCTGCTGCCGCGCGAACTCGACCAGCAACCCAGAAAATGCGTCGACTTCGATGTTGGGCAAATGACCGGCGGCTTCGCGAATCATGTCGATCCGCTCAGCAACCGGAAACAATGCGTTCTTCTGGGAATTGGTGAGCACGGCGACAACGAGACGTCCGAACAGACGGCTAGCGCGCTCAATCAGGTCGAGATGGCCATTGGTCAATGGATCGAACGAACCGGGAAAAATGGCGAGTGAGGAGGAGGCGGCGCTGTAAGCTGAACTCGGGTGCAATTTCAAGACATTCTCGATTCCGGAAACACTGCTATTTTCGCAGTGCGCACGCACGCAGACAACCAGGCCGCGCCGCTGCCGTTTACAGCGGAGATGCTGATTGAACAGCCATCGGGCAATTTGTTCGGCTGGTCGCAGAACGCGGGCATGGGATGGGCCTCGAACGCCATGCGCGGCCAGCAGGTGCTGATTCTAAGTACGCACGGAGGATTGCGCGCAGAGGACGGCTCGCCGATTGCTCTGGGCTACCATACCGGCCATTGGGAGGTGGGCCTACTGGTGGCGGAAGCGGCTCGTGAACTGAAGTCGCACGGCGCAATTCCTTTCGCCGGCGCGTGTACAGATCCTTGCGACGGCCGTACACAGGGCACTCCGGGGATGTTTGATTCGCTGCCTTACCGCAACGATGCGGCTATCGTCTTTCGCCGCCTGATCCGCTCGCTTCCTACGCGCAGCGCGGTTATCGGTATCGCGACCTGTGACAAAGGCCTTCCCGCCATGATGATGGCGCTGGCAGGATCGTCCAATTTGCCCTGTGTGCTGGTGCCCGGAGGAGTGACTCTGATTCCCGAGACCGGTGAAGATGCCGGGCGCGTGCAGAGTATCGGGGCGCGCTTTGCGCATAACGAAATCACGCTGCAAGAAGCAGCAGACGCGGGTTGCCGCGCCTGCGCATCGCCGGGGGGAGGCTGCCAGTTCCTCGGCACTGCCGCTACCTCGCAGGTGGTTGCCGAAGCACTGGGTTTGACCTTGCCTCACGCAGCGCTGGCTCCTTCAGGAGAGCCGGTTTGGCTCGACATGGCCTGCCGCAGCGCACGCGCATCGCTGCATTTGCAGGCGTCGCACCGGACTGGCCGCGATATCTTGACTGAGGCGTCGGTCGAGAACGCCATGGTGGCGCATGCCGCATTTGGCGGCTCCACCAATCTGCTGCTGCACATTCCTGCTATCGCCCACGCGGCGGGACTCAGAAGACCGAGTGTCGCCGACTGGAACCGGGTGAATTGCAGTATTCCCCGGCTGGTGGACGCGCTTCCGAACGGGCCGCGCAATCACCCGACCGTTGAGGTTTTTCTCGCCGGCGGCGTGCCCGAGGTACTGCTGCACTTGCGCCGCGCCGGGCTGCTGAATACGGACGCTCTGACGGTAACGGGCGAGTCGCTGGGCGCCAATCTCGATTGGTGGGAACAATCTGAGCGCCGCCAACTCTTTCGTAAACGGCTTCAGGAACTGGATGGCATCGACCCCGACGACGTTATCATGAGCCCCGACCGGGCCAAGTCACGCGGGCTAACCTCCACGGTCTGTTTTCCGCATGGGAACCTGGCTCCCGAAGGCTCGGTGGTGAAGAGCACTTCCATCGACCCCAGTGTTGTGGATGCGGATGGCGTTTACCGTATGCGCGGGCCTGCGCGAGTCTTTACGACGGAACATGATGCCATTACGGCAATCAAGAATCGATTGGTGAATAAGGGCGACATCATTGTGCTGATCTGCCGAGGACCTCTCGGCTCGGGGATGGAAGAAACCTATCAGATTACGTCGGCATTGAAGCATCTGCCGATGGGCAAGCACATCGCGGTGATCACGGATGCGCGATTTAGCGGGGTCTCGACGGGAGCCTGTATTGGTCACGTATCGCCGGAAGCGCTGGCGGGCGGCCCCATCGGAAAATTGCGCGACGGCGATATCATCGAGATCAGCATCGATCGCAACCGGTTGGAAGGGCACGTGAATTTTGCCGGTGAGAATAGCGAGAGTTTCGATGGCGAAGAAGGCTTCCGGCGCCTGAATCTGCGGCCCGTTCGCGAGGACCTGCGGACGGATTCCGAACTGCCGGACGATACCCGCCTATGGGCGGCTCTGCAACATGCCAGTGGCGGAATTTGGGGCGGTTGCGTTTACGATGTAGAGGCGATTACAAAGAAGCTGCTGTGAGAACTCTGGCCGCCTTTGGAGCCAATTCAGATTAGTTGGATTGGGTGCGACCTGCTACTTCGCACTCGCCTGGCTCACGACCACGATCATAAATGTGCCCGGTTTCATTACCGGCCTTCTACCTGTCCCGTGCGCGGGCTCTCCGAACTCCGCTGTGGGGAGATAAAGCTTATGAGGCTTGACGTCTATTCCCATGGTGCGAGCGCCGCGCGGCGTCTCGACAACTTGCTTAATCTCGAATTTGCCGGGTGCCGATTCCGCGGCCACTGCCAGCTCGCCGTCGCCGCAACTGGCAAACACCTGGCTGCCGTCGAACTTAGTTGCGTCGACACCAGCGCCAATCGGCAGATCCGATAGAACCTTCCCGTCGCTAGTGCTCATGACGATCAGCTTTTGGGGTTTGCGGCAGCCGATGAAAAGACGGCCCTTGGAGCGATCGATCGACATTCCCACTGGCGCTCCACCGGGTGCGACCGGCCAGTGTGCGAGTACCTTCCTGGACTTCATGTCTACTACCGCAACCTGGTCCTTATCCTCCAAATTGACGTAGACCTTTCCAGCCCCATCTGACGCAAGAAACTCGGGCTTGCCACCGAGCTCAATGGGATCATCCAGCTTTCCACTCTTGGGATCGATGTCCGGCTTAAGAGACATCAAGACGCCGCCGTCGCCAGAGACAACCAGAACTCTACCGCTCGCCTGGTCGAATATAATTCCATCGGCATCAGGCTGCGCGGCGATGGAACCCAGGACGGCGTACGTCTTTAAATCGAAAATGATGACAGCACCGTTGCCTCCGCCATCGCTGATAAAACCTCGTCCTGCCGCCGGATCGAGGGCAACGCCATGCGCGCCTTTTTGACCTGGTATATCCCCGATCACTTTACCTGTTTCGGAGTCGATCACCATAGTGTGCGTAGTCCTGGGAACAAATAACCGGTGGCCGTCCGGATCTACCGTAAGGTAGTCCCATCGCCCTTCGCCCCCGATGTGCAGGGTCTTCTGAACGTGCCAGTCCGGCGTTGCGGCGGCGAGTCCTGTCGCAACCAGAAACAAACTAAGGGTCGCGTTGGCTGCCTTGCTGATTATCATTCCGGTTCGCTTGAGGTGAAGCACGTCGATGAGTGTAGCAGTTGACAAAGCTAACCGTTCAAAACTTCGGAGGGCAAAGTATCTCCGTAGTGTTGGATTTTCAGAGACTCTTGAATACCTGGACCGTGCGAATCCGAAACCGGTTAGCCGAGGTCCCAGCTCCGGTAGTGGACGGCTGCCTCCACTTCTCTCCAAATACCCGCATCTCGAATGGTCCATCGAATTGGAAGGAATTAGAATGACCGACGCAGTTTCTATCATGGATGGTTCTGCAAAGCACTCATTTCCTGGAGGAGGGACGTTTCCAACTGGTCCGCGGAGGGTTGGTATATCTATCGCACGTGTTTCCGGCCTTGTGATGTAGTTTGGCCAAACCACCAGCCGAGCGCTGTAAGCAGGACAAAGACCGCCACCACAACAAGATTGGGGAGAACAACCATTCCCAACCAATGAGGTTCGAGGCTGGGCCTGCCCGCCCAATAGGAGGCCACAGGCAAGAGGAGTGGGACGTAGAAGAAGGGGGTCCAGTATGCCAGCGAAATCAGCGCCGCGGCGGTGAATGCGACATCCGGCTCTCGCGACGGCCGCCAAAGCAGCCATGTTCCTACGCTTGCCGCTCCTGCGAAGAGGAACAAAAGAATAGCTGCATGATATCTGGCATGCGGATGCCACAGCGGGTTTAGCAGATGGTTTGGGCTCCAGTCCAAGGCAAAGGATATTAAGGCGCCGCCAATGAGAACGAAGGTCAAGAGCACCCTTCCAATCCGATTCCTGTTCATAAGGTCCTTTATGAGTGAGCGCTCACTGATATGGCAAAAGCCTATCACATCAATGCCAGCAGCGAAGATGGATCCATATGCGGAGGCCGGAAAACAAGCGGAAGAAGAAGTTGCCCGCTGAGAAGGTGAGTCTGAAGGAAAGAATGGTTGTGGAGACCGAGGCGCTGCTTCGGACGCGAGGTATCGGCGGCGTAACTACCCGGGCAATCGCGGAGGCAGTGCCTTGCTCAGAAGGGGCGATTTACGTTCACTTCCAGGACCGGCTCGACCTGCTTCTCGCGGTCCTGCAAGCAGCTTTGCCCGAAATGTTCGTGCCACTGCGAGCACTCGAGGAGAACATCGGCAGCGGAAGCCCGGGGGAGAATCTTGCCGGTGTTCTCACCGGTCTTTTAAGGTTTCATGATCGCGTTGGGCCAATGCTCTGTTCACTGATTGGTGAACCGGAACTTCTCAAACGCTTCAGAGAGTCGCTTGGGCGTGAGGACAAAGGACCGCATCGCGGTATTGCTAACCTGACGAACTACATAAAGCGGGAGCAGAAGCTGGGGCGCATAAACGAACAAGTCGACGCCAAGACTGCAGCCTCAGTGTTGATGGCGAGTTCCTTCTTCCACGCCTTCACGTCTCACCTTTTCGGTTCCGTTGGCAAGTTGAACGTGAAACGCCTTGTGCAGTTTGCGATCCAGCCTCCAGACGCGGCCAGCTAACTGTCGATAAGCTAGAGCGGCCTGATCTCCCACCTAAGTATTCCGACCGGCCGGCAAGCTGTATGAGAGCATATTCCGATCCGGCCAAACGAGCGCGTTATTGTCTTACGGAGGCAGAGTTACGATTTTGCTAGGAACTTGGTCGAGATCCAACACGCCATCGAAGATCTGCCGAAAGATCAGCAGGCGTCGCTTGCTGCTTGGCTAGCCGAACGGGATGACGCAGAATGGAAAGCGGAGATGGAGCGCGATTTCTTGCCGGGCGGCGCTGTAATTGTGCTGCTCGATCAAATGAAGGCAGATGCCCGTGCAGGCAAGTTTCACCCGTTTAGTGAAGGATCAGAGCAGAAGCGATAGAACGCCTTGTTCAATGGCATTTCAGTCTTTTGCATCTGTACGGTTTTGGCAGCTTTACGGGGAACTGCCAATCGAAGTGCAACGTTTGGCTAACAAGCATACGGATTGTTCCAAGAGGATCCGTTTCATCCTTCGCTGCAATTAAAGCAGGTTTGAGAGGTCTGGACGGTTCGCATTGGACAATCACACCGCGCCATCGGCTACCGCGAAGGCGAAATTTTTTCGTTGGGGCTGGATTGGTTCCCACGAAGCATACAACAAGCTTCTGCGCAGATTAGGGTGAGTTCAAGCAAATCGATGATTTAACCAGATTGAGCGTCGTGATCATCTAACGCGGAACCCTCGGCTCGGCATGGAAGCACTTTCGTGTCAACCCGCAAGCGTTTTGGGCCGACCGCCCTTCATGCCGTTTCGTCGTGCCGCGTCACTCTTGGCTTTGCTCCGAGCAGATCCACCGCGGCGGCCGAGATTGGACATCCATGTTCTCGTCCCGTAAAGACCATTGAGCAGGCCATCCACCAGAAGATCGGCATCCAGGTCCGGCCAATGGAGACCACTACCACCACCGACGAGCCTGACGTTGGCCAATTGTTTTCGCGTACCACTCTCTAAACCCTGAAGCTGTTCCCGCGGAAAAAGAGAGCGGGTGCCGTTGCTAAGCATTAGAACGAATACATCAAGACCCGGAACGTACCGGACCCCGGTAGCCGTCACCACATTCGGAAGGTTTGCCTTGGAGCGCTTGATCGCCGTGCTGATTTCCTTGTTGCTTGTCAGGACTGCCATGAAATTTCTCCCAGAGTTCGGTTATTTCCCTGTAATGCGCGTCGGCTTCTTTCAACACCTTTCGAATCGTACTTGTCTTGGCATTCCGAACGGCATCTTTGCGTTTCGAAAGAGCCACGTTTCCATTCTCCAGCAAATCAACAACTATGACACCGCCATCGGAAAATCCATGAACATGCGGCGGCTGATGATCGTTTGGATAAACGACGAACCGTACGCCCGCAAATCGAAGCGAACCCACAGATCATTCTAACCTAAGCGGATAGGTTGTTTGTCTGGAGCGACGAGGTTAGAAGGCCTCCGCAGGGAACACGGTATCTCGATTATCGTCTACTCAGAAGCGGGCAGCTTCAATCCTTTGTCTAATAAGGGCTCCCATTCCCGTCGCCCTTCTGCTTCTCGATCTCCTCGGCTTTCTTGCGTTCCTTATCTTTCATCGATTCGCCGCCTTTGAAATAAAGAAACACCGTAACGCCATGCGAACTCGGATCGCTGGTGTAATCGGAACGCGTGTTTCCCAAATTATCGAAAAGACCCTGCTCCTCCACGCGCTTCAGAAAGAAATCCGGGTACTCCGGGTTGAACGGCTTGCCCGGCTTCTCGCCCCAAAGCTTCGCGATCACCGGCTCGCTGTTGAGATCCAGACCACGAATATTAAGCTTCTGAAAGGTATAGACGCTGCCCGGAGTCACGTTGTAAGCCACCGGCACAGTGTGCTTCAAATCATCGGGTTTAGTGTCCACACTAATCTTGGCATCCAAAAGTCCGCGGCGCCGCATGCGCTTCGCTAAATCCAGCCGGAAGTTATCCACCAGTGCGGCGTTGTAGAGTTGCCCTGGTTTAAACGGAATATTGGAGCGGATCTCCTCCTCATCCAAACCCTGACCGCGGAAGCGGATTGCGCCGAACTTGAACTGCGGGCCCTCTTTGATAGCAACCCGGACGATTACGCCCGGATTCGTTTTCGCAGGTTCGACTTCGACATTCGGAAACGTAACAGCGGCAAAACCCTTGGCGGCGTAAAGCGGCTTAATGGAGCTGTCGAGCATGGCTTTCAGGCGCATATCGGAGAGCCGAACTCCGACCGCCGTAGCATTTACGGCGCGCAGAATGGTTCCGGTGTCGATCGCCTGATTGCCTGTAACAAACACCTGCGAGATGACCGGCGCTGGAGAGCTCGAACTGAATAAGGCCACTAATTGCTTGGGATCGTCATTCGAGATAACGCCCTTCACCTTCAGCTTTGGATCCGTGCGGTTAACGAACTCCTGAATAGCGGCGGCATAGCGGCGCATTACTCCCTGGGTTCCCGGAATGCGCTCGGAGTAGAGTGTCAGATGCCGGCGCAGATAGTCGCGCACAGCTTCAGGTGATGCGCTACCCAAGCGTTCAAACCGCATGGGATAGAGTTGCTGGTTTTCCTCGACTTGGAAAGTGACGTCGTACGAAAGGGGAGAGGTTCTTGTAAAGCGGTACTCGTCGGCAACGTTGTTGAACAGTTCGGTTGCCACTAGTTTTTGGCGGGCGGCCTCGATACTCTCCGGCGAAACGGGTCCGCCAACCTTCAGGCCGGATGCCGCCACGATGTCATCCGGCAAGTAGATGTTGTTTCCGCGAACCACAATAGAGTGGAGAACACCCGGTTTCGGCGGAGCAGCCCCGATAGACTGGCTTGCTGCGAGGAGTACTGCGAACGGAAGCGCTAGGGTTGCCAAGATGCGCATAGAGGCCTCAAGATCTGTTGATGCGCGGGAAGAATTAGCCGTTCCAGCGCCCCGATTTTGCCGGCAGCTTTGTCAGCTTACCCATTCGCCGTTTTTCATCAGGGGTTCAGCGCTGCCGTCCTGACGGATCCCGTCGACAGCAATCTCTCCGGACCCGATCATCCAGTCGACGTGAATCAAGCTGTCGTTCGCGCCAAGATTCGCCAGCTGCGCCTTATCAAGCGCGTCGCCGTCCTTCAGGCAGGTGCTGTAAGCCTGTCCCAGAGCGATATGGCTCGAAGCATTCTCGTCGAACAACGTGTTCCAGAAGAGCAGGCCACTTTTCGAGATCGGCGAGGAGTGTGGAACCAGCGCCACCTCTCCCAGGCGACGGGCTCCGTCATCGGTCTCGAGCATGCTTTTCAGAACATCTGCGCCTTTGGTGGCGCTCGATTCCAGAATGCGGCCGTCTTCGAAACGCACCCGAATATTCTCGATAAGCGTTCCCTGATAGGACAGCGGCTTCGTTGCCGTGACGGACCCATCCACCCGGTCTTTGTGCGGCGTGGTGAAGACCTCTTCCGTGGGCAAATTGGGGATGCAGTGGAGTCCATTGCCGGCGCGCGTTCCACCGCCCATCCACATATGATCGTCGGCCATACCGACACGCAGGTCAGTTCCCGGACCCCGGTAGTGAAGGGCTGCGAATCTCTTTTCGTTCAGAAAGCTAGCGCGGTTTTGCAGCTCTGTATCGTGCTTCCGCCAGGCGTCCACCGGGTCTTCCCGATCTACGCGGGTAGCGGCGAAGATGGCCTTCCATAGTCTCTCCACCGCTTCTTCGGTGGAATGTTCCGGGAATACCGCAGTGGCCCAGGCGGGAGTGGAGCAGGGAACTATGGTCCAGTTGATCTCGTGGCGCGTGATCAACTCCAGTGCAGGCCGGCTGGCTTTCGAGAACGCCCGGTTGGCTCGTGTAACCTTGTCTCCGTCTTGCCCGGCAAGCAGCGATGGGTTGCCTCCAGTTATGGCGAGCCGCGCCGAGCCGCTTCGATAAGCCGCAGCGAGTCCATTTTGCAGCCATTCGGCGGCATGGTCGAAGCTCTCCGAACCGGCATGACGGAATCTCAGCAGCGTCGATTCTTCATCCGAAAACAAAGTTGTGACCAGGCTGACGCCGGATCGATAGGCATGCCCGGTAATCAGCCGAACTAACGGCAGGGCTTCAAGTGGAGCAGTAATGACTAACTCCTGCCCCGGTTGGAAGCCTCCCAGCCCAACCTGTACCGCTACCTCTGCCAGGCGGTCGATATTGCGAGTCAATTCCGCGGTTGGCTGTTCGAGAAGTGTTGAAGATGCGCTCACACTTCTATCGTGCCACCACTTCATAGCAAAAAAGGCCGGACCTTCTGGCCCAGCCTTGATTTCGAATTCGGAAAATTAAAAGCCTATGCGAGCGGAGCTTTTTCGACTTTGCCGCTGCGAATACAAGAGGTGCAAACGCGAACGCGCTTGGATGCGCCCTTGATTACCGCATGAACACGCTGCAAATTCAAGTTCCAGCGGCGCTTCGTCACGTTGTGGGCGTGGCTGACCTTATTCCCAAATTGCGGTCCGCGACCGCATACTTCACAAGTTTTTGCCATAAAACAGACTTCCACCGAGCTCAGGACGAACTCGACAGACCTCCAATTTACCACAAGAATGCTTTAGTTTTCGAAACCGGATGGGAGGTGAATCTATCTCGCAAAGAGGACTTGACACTTCGGATTGTGAATCGAATTCACAGAAATCGCCTGTCGGTGAATGGTTTTACAGCCGGTGAGAGTTTTCCGCAGTGCCCGGATAAAGGAACCGGCTGTTCCCGTAAGCTACACCGTACTGGTCGAAACGCGCTCGCGACTGGGAATCCGGGACACTGAGCGGCGAAGAGGTTAGCCAAATTGAGGCGCTTTACGCCGGGATTTTCGGTAGCTAGTTTTGCGATTCCTCTTCAAGCCACTGTCGAGCCAATTCGAGTACTTCGTCCCGTCCGGCTCTGATTCCAGCAATGGTGAGCGGTTTGCTTAATTCGGGCTGGATGCCCTGCCGTTGCAGCTGTCCGCCATTGGTGAGACGCACGTCCTGGCCAGAAAATGAGACCGTAATTCCGCCTGGGATGGTGAAATGAGTCGCTTGTGAAGGAGCGCCGGCAGAGGGGTTTCCAATTACTTTCACATGCGTCGCCGCGACTAAGAGAAGCGCCGCCTGTTCTGCAGGACCGCTGGTGCGTTCATCAATGAGCAGAACCACTTTGCCTAGAAAGGGTATGGGGTTGCCGCCGCTGGGCGGCCGAGGGACTGTCATCACCTTAAAGTAGCTGGCCGTCGACGTTTGGACCTCTGGCGCCTCGATATCCGCTTCCATAGCGATCGGTCCAGTGACGATGCTCGACTGCCGGCCGAGGCCTTCGGGAAAAGCCCGCACCAGCACTCGAGGGTCCGCAATACATTTGCCGCGCAAGTCGAAGATCATCGCCTTAGCCGATTGAAACTTCTGAAAAATTGTGGCGGCAGCAGAAGCGGGCAGCCGGTCGAGATCGACGTAAGCGATGCCTGGCGCTAGCAACCTGACGGGCGGGGAACCGGGGCGCTCCGCCATTTCGTGTTGAAGCGAGCGGGGCAGTCCATATTCGGCATCGCCGCCTCCGGCCCGGGATACGTTAAGACGCGCCGAAGAGTCGACGCCTCCGTTAAGCAGCCGCCGCGCTACGGCATCGCCCAGACTTGCGGGCGTGGACGCAGACAGAAAATTGGCTTCCCGCTGAATTCTGTCGACGCTGTTTTCTCCATCAACCTTGGTGATTACGTCGCCGATCTTCGCGCCGCGTCGTCGCGCTTCTTCATCAGCTGCCACAATCACCGGCTTCCTTTCAATCAGACGTACGCGAACGGAAGGCTGAGCTTCGCCGAAGTAGCCGGTAAGCACCGGGCTCGAGACGCCGGCATGGCTGTCGGACAAATGAGAGATGAGCTCGGACACAGTCAGGTGATACGCGAGAGCGTCTTGCGCGGAGATGAAGCGCGGAAGATATTCGGCAAACAGCGCGTCCCAGTCCTGGTCCATCAGGTCTTTGTAAGCGAAGAAGTACCGCACTGCGCCCCAGATGCGAAAGGCCGAAAGAATGCGGCCCTCTTGCGATGGAAGAGCAGCAGTGGAGAGCGGATCTTGCTTGGGGCGGCCGCTGTTTTTGACGCCGCCTGCGGCCTCGGAGAGCCGTAGCGAGACGCGGACATTATCGCTTAAATTGAAGAACGCTACGCGCGGATGTGTCGCGCGATCCTCCATCATAAATCCCGAGAAGAAGATCTGAGATTTTTCGGTATCGGGAGGCAATCCGTGGTGAAACCGGACGCGCTGCGGTTTGGCTTCCTCCAGCGGCAACTCAGGAAATGATTTCGTCTCCGCGGCGACGCTCAGATTATCTTCTAACGGAGCCAACAGGGAGTTCACAGCAGCGGCGAGTTCCGCAGCGCTACCAGCACTGCGAAGCTTCGGCAGGGAATTGACCAAAGCGGCATCCCAATCGATGTTTTTATAGCCGAGAAAAGGATGGAAGTATTCGGCAGTCACCCAAATTCGGGCCACGTCGACCAGGCGCTGGGCATCAGGTGAAAGTTCGGAGGCAGAGTTTGCGGGTGCGGCGTAGGCAGCCGTGCCTGCCACGGCAGCTAGCGTAAGCGCGAGCGCCAGCTTTGCCCGCACGGTTATCTGGTAGGAGGTCCGACAACCAGTTGATTGTCCACCTGCTTCACGCCTTTTACTTTTTTCGCCAGCTTAGTGGCGCGCTCACGGCCCCGGTCGGTATCGACGCGGCCTTTTAAAGTAACCACGCCTTCTTTCACTTCTACATCCAGGCTGCCGCCTTTTACATCCGGATCGGTCGTAATCCGCATCCGTACCTGATCGTAAATGCGGTCGTCCGGCGATGCCTTCTGCGCAACGGCAAGCGGCACGAAAGAAGTTGAAGCCAAAGCCACTAAGGCCAATAATCGTCTCATGGGTTTACTTCACTAATCTATATTTTCAGAGCCTACCATTGCGCGCCAATCGATCGCCGCTAGGAATGACGGGTCTTCGCGCCAATTCGGTTTCACTTTTACAAAGAGCGAGAGGAATACTTTCCGATCCAGCAAGCGCTCCAGATCGAGACGGGCGGCAGTGCCGATCTTCTTCATGTTGCCGCCTTTCGAGCCTAACAAGATCACCCTTTGTCCCGGGCGCTCTACGTGAATAGTGGCCGAGATTTTGACTAAGTTTCCGGTCTCTTCCCAAAGATCAATCAGAATGGCCGCGGCATGCGGAACCTCCTCCCGCGTGTTCCGCAAAATTTGTTCGCGGACGATCTCTGCGGTCATGAAACGCAGCGGCTGGTCGGTTATGTAATCGTTGGGATAATGGCGCTCTCCCTCGGGCATAGCCGCCACGATAGCCTGCTTTAAAGCATCCACCCCCTCACCTTTGCGCGCCGAGACCGGAAGGCTTTCCGAAAACGGGAACAATTCGTGATACCGCTGGATGACCGGCAGCAGGAGGCGTTTGTCGTCGATGCTATCGATTTTGTTCAACACCAAAAAGGCTTGCGTCTCCGGCGGCAGTGCGCTTACCGCATGCGCATCTTCTTCCGCCGGGCGGCGGGATGCATCGACCACAAAGAGGACCAGGTCACGTTCGCGCAGCGCGCCGCGTACTGTTTCCATCATGCGCTTGTTCAGCAACGAATCGGACTTGTGAATACCTGGCGTATCAACGAAGACGACCTGGGCATCCGCTGTAGTCAGGACGCCTTGAATTCTAGTGCGGGTAGTTTGTGCCTGCCGTGCAGTAATGGCCAGCTTTTCACCTACCAGCGCGTTTAAGAGAGTAGATTTCCCGGCGTTTGGGCGTCCGGCGATGGACACAAAACCGGAGCGGAACATGCGCGGCATCAGGCGTTGGCCGCGACTGGCGCATCAGCTCTTGAAATGCGCACTTGCGAGACCCGGCGTTCGTTGCTGGCGAGAACGTCTATCCGCAGCCCGTCCCGTTCAACGTTTTCGCCTGCCTGCGGGACATGTCCCAACCACTCGGTGACGAGTCCGCCGATGGTAGTCGATTCCGTGTCCTCTTCGGGACGGAACTCTACCAATTCGTGCAGCCGGTCTAAATCGAGGCTTCCTGAGACGACGAACATCTGTTCTCCTACCTGCTGAACGTCACGATCAGGCTCGTGCTCATCGCGAATCTCACCCAAAATCTCTTCGACCAGGTCTTCCATGGTGGCAATACCGGCAACGTTCCCGTATTCATCCACCACGCCCACCATGTGGGAACCCTCATGCTGCATTTCGCGGAGTAACTCGCTGACCGGCTTGGTTTCCGGCACTAGCGGCAGAGGACGCAGCATGTCATGCACCGGCTTGGTTTGCCGTTCTTCTTCATTCAGTTCGAACATGTCCCGGACATGGACAAAGCCGATTAAGTTATCGATGGTTTCGCCGTAAACAGGTATGCGCGAATACTGTTCATGAATAACAAGCTGCCTTAGATCCTCCAGTGACTTCGAGACCGTGATGGCAACTATGTTGGGGCGTGGAGTCATGACTTCTCGTACGCTTTTGTCGCCAAAAGCGACCACGGAGTGGATGAGACGCCGGTCTTCTTCTTCTAGGATGCCTTCTTCGGCACCTGCCGAGATAAAGGCTTCAATGTTCTCTACGGAATCCGCGGCGTTCGCCTCGCGTTCGGAGCCCTGGTCCAATTCGAGGAGGGATTGGAACAATCGAATCAGGGCGACTAGCGGCAGCGCCAGCCGGCCTAAAAGTTTTATCAGAGGAGTAAAGCGGGTGATCCAGGTGCCGCGGGTACGCCTGTATAGAAACATCGGCACGCAGTAGGTGGAGATCAGCATTGCCACAGAAGAGCACAGCACTGCTTCGAGCACGACTTGCCAGGCTGGAATCGCAGGACGGACAAGTGCGCAGAGATAGAAAATGCCGATCAAATAGAGCGAGACATGCTTGATAAGAGAAAATGCGAGAGATCCGGTTTCCAGCTCGAAGCCGATCTTGCTTGCGAGCGTTTCCCGGAAGAATTCGAGGGAATCGACCTCACGCCTGATCAAACGCAGCGACTCCAGATACAGCAGTTGTACATGAGACACCAACGAAAGCAACACGGTAAGACCCAAAGCTGCGCCAAGGAATGCGAAATTCATCGGGGAACCCGCTCTCTCGCCGGCGCGGCGCACGTTTCAGTTCTCTGGATGAGCGCCGTTGGCAGGGCAAAATGGGACCGCCATCGTTCTTCAGCCCCGGCCATCTCCCCACTGTCCGATTCATGATCGAATCCGGCAAGGTGCAGAGCTCCATGCAATATCAGAACGCAAATTTCGTTCAATCTTCCGTGGCCGAACTCCTCGCCTTGCGCTTCGGCACGTTCCACTGAGATGGCTAAGTCGCCCATCGAATCGCTGCTGTCGAGGGACGGGAACGAGAGAACATCAGTGGGGTAGTCGCAGTTCAAATACTTGCGGTTGAGCACTCGCAACTCGGTGTCGCTAGTCAAGAGACAGGAAAAGCTGCTTCCGGACAAAATATCCCGGGAGACTTTCGCCGCAAATTGCCGGATACTCCTACGGTCAGCGGACGAAAGAACTGTCGATCGGGGAAGAGCTCTAAAGAGCACGGTACTGTCACTGGGTGACATGGTTTTTTAGTGATTTCATTTCCATTACGCGACGGAGGTAAAAGCTGGGATTTCAACGTTTGCATCAGCGGCCGGCTCACCGGAAATGTGATCGCTCTGGCTCCCCAATTTCAAAGCCAATTGCCTGCCTGCGCCAATGCTTTCGTTGTAACGATCGTATGCACGGACAATGCGCTGGACTAAGATGTGCCGGACAACGTCTTTCTCATCGAAGTTGACGAACGAGATGCCTTCCACCCCTTTCAGGACATCAGCGGCGTTTAACAATCCACTCCTTCTTCCATTAGGCAGGTCAATCTGGGTCTGGTCGCCAGTGACCACCATCTTGGAGTTGAATCCCTGCCGAGTGAGAATCATTTTCATCTGCTCGATAGTGGTGTTTTGCGCCTCGTCCAAAATGACGAAGCAGTCGTTAAGTGTACGGCCGCGCATAAAGGCGAGGGGCGCAATTTCGATAACGTTCCGCTCCAGTAACTTCTCCACCTTGTCGGAATCGATCATCTCGAACATGGCGTCGTAAAGCGGCCGGAGGTAGGGATCCACTTTCTCTTGCAGCGTCCCGGGAAGGAATCCAAGGTGCTCTCCGGCTTCCACAGCGGGCCTGGTCAATATGATACGGCTGACGCGCTTGTTGAGAAGGGCGCTCACCGCCATGGCTACCGCGAGATAAGTTTTTCCGGTGCCGGCAGGACCGATGCCGAAGGTGAGATCGTGAGTTTCAATGGCGTCGATGTAGCGCCTCTGATTGACGGTTTTTGGGGTGAGTACTTTTTTCCCGAAGGAGCGCGACTTTCCGCTTTCCACCAGACGGCGCAGAGAGACGTCTGGATCGGCGGTTAAAACCCGCAGATAGCTATTGAAGTCTCCACTGGTAATCGCGTGCCCTTCCTTCAGCAGGTTGGTGTAGTCGTTCAGGATTTTTGTCGCCCGGTGGACCACGGCCTCATCGCCTTCAATTTCCAGGTTTTCTCCGTCTACCAGCCGCGTTCGCAACTCGAGCTGCGACTCCAGAAATCTGATGTTCTCGTCGCGCGTGCCAAATAGGGCTTCAATACCGCGGGAAATAGGAAGAGAAGACTTCATTAGAAAACTTGGAGGAAAAGCAGCAGCGCTGTAGGGCAGGCCCAAGCGCTAGTTGGCTTTAGAAGAAAATCTCGAAGATAGGAAAGCCGCAGACTGCTCAACGCTGTAGTGTGGCGGGAACCAAACGGGATCCGATCCCCTGCTTCTACTACTATACCGGAGTAGCCTGATGCTGTGGGGACTACCCTGGCAGCCGCAGATGTAGACAGCGCGGGGAGGGAGGAAATCCTTACCCCTTTACGGCATAAACAGCAAGTTTTACCTGCCCCTGGGCAGAAATAAGTAAAAAGTGCCGGACTTTGGAAAGGCTGTCACGGATTTGGTAAATTTTTCTGAGAATTTTTTACTCCTTTCGTTTGAGTAATTTACCGGAAATCCGGAGAACGCCGATTTTTTAGGGTGGTTCGTTTTTGCCCCCCTCTCATGTTAAGTTTTTCTCGCCGGGGAAACTCTCTGGCAGAAAATTCTGAGTTTCGATTTCAGGCCTCGGTCAATTCCAAGTACCAGGCTGTCAAACAGGAGATAGAAGATGGGCGTATTGATTGAGATGCCGGTTCGGAAAGTTGCCGGCCAAGTAGTTGCCGAGAAGGTTGAGAACGTCGCCGCCTCCACTCCGGCAACCGGAGCGAATGAGCCGGCGCTGCCGCAAGAGACTGTTTACCCGGCACAGGACGCGGCCCCAAACATCGACTTCTCCATTTGGACGAATGCTCCTAAAGAGCGCACCGCCGCTTATTTCCCGACGTACTCGGCTATCTCCCGCGCGATGCAGCTCGCTCTGCGCTCCTGGGTGCGGGAGTGGTTCCGGGCGAATCCGGAAATTCTAGCGCGGCCCCACACCGCTTATCCCATCCTGTTATTCCAGTGCACGCACCCGTTTTCAGGCCGTCCCACCAACATCTTCACTTACGATATTCAGCAAACTGAAGCATTGAATCGGGCATTTGCGTCTGCTGCTAACAAGTTGGGCGGCGAGCTGAAACTTCTCGATACAAAGCAGCTTCCCTGGCTGACGCGGGAACATTATTTTGCGTACCGGAGCAAGGAAGTAGTGAAATACGTGATGAAGAATCGTCGCGGAATCTATAAGATGCTGAACGTGGAGACGGTCCTGGTGGACAGCATTCTGAAGTTTGCCTTGATCGATATTCCGAAGGTCGGCTTAGACGAAGCGGTCGTGCTGCTCCGGCGGGCTTTTACGACGCAACTTCGGCGATTTTCGGATGAATTCGACCTCTCTGGCCGGGCCGACGAATTGTTGCGGATCGCGACCGATGCGCTGGAAAGCAAGTTGGCAGAACCGCCAGTCATGGCCGCCCCGAAACGCAGCCGTAAAGTTGTGGAGATGCCGGTTCGCCAGTCGACCACGGAGCTAGACCTGCCGCTCGCCGCGTAAGACAATTTCGCAATCCTCAATCGGCACAGCTGGCGGGTAACGCCTGATCGACTGTGCCGCTTTGTCCTGCTTTCCTTCTTCGGTATACCTATCTTATTCCGGTAGAGTTTATTGCTGCCCAAAGACAATCGGACCAGAATAAGCGAACCACAACCTTGTAAGCAGCTAGCAGCTAAAGCTTTAATTCCGATCGGACCTTGCGGGCCAGCTTCTCGATTTGACCGGTCAGCCGGCGTACGTATGCCGGCTGAAGAGGGCTATCCAGATCTTCAAGATCATTGCGAAGCTGTTTAGCGAGCGCGTGCATTTGGCGGGCATAGGCGACGGCTCGGCGATGAGCTTCTAAAACCATTTGCTCCCGGCGCTTCCTGTCGATTTGGGGATCGGGGCTGCGGAGATCAGGTAAACCGAGCCTTTCCTGATTGGGATTAGGTATATTTTGACTGAATGCCAGGAGCGCCTGCGGCTGTCGCGTGTCGTGCATTACTGCCGCTATAGTATGTCAAACCGCCCAGTGGCGCTGACTTTCGCTGCCCCTTTTCGTTATACTGTAGTTCATTAGTTAATTTGGGTCTCAGGGTATGGAGTTCCCTTAGCTCCTGCGACTCCACTTCTAACCTTCCACCACACTGTAAGCATGTTCGATAACCTGTCCGACAAGCTGCAGCGGGTTTTTAAAAACCTGCGCGGCGAAGGAAAATTGAGCGCCGAAAATATGGACGAGGCGCTGCGCGAAATCCGCGTGGCGCTGCTGGAGGCCGACGTTCATTTTAAGGTGGTAAAGCAGTTCGTCGCCCAGGTAAAAGAGAAGGCCATGGGAGAGGATGTTCTGACGGCGCTTTCTCCCGGCCAACAAGTGGTTAAGATCGTCCGGGAGGAATTGACCAAAATGCTGGGCGGCCACCAGTCGCGGCTTCGGTTCGCCAATCAACCCCCCACCGTGATCCTTTTGGTTGGCCTGCAAGGCTCAGGTAAGACGACGAGCACCGCCAAGCTAGCGCGTTTTTTGACGAAAGAGGGTAGTAAGCCCGAAATGGTGTCCGTAGACGTATACCGTCCAGCGGCTCGTCATCAACTCAGCATTCTGGCGAAGAACGTCTCTACACCTATATATGAAGGATCGGCTGAGGAGACAAAACCGCTGGAATTAGCCCGCGGAGCCCGGCGCGACGCGACCCAGACGGGCCGGGACGTTCTGCTGGTAGATACTGCCGGACGCCAGCATATAGACGAGCAGTTAATGGCCGAGCTGCGCGATCTAAAGGAAGCGTTGGAGCCAACCGAAATCCTGTTTGTGGCCGATGCCATGACCGGGCAGGATGCCGTTCGTTCTGCCGACGAGTTTCATAAGCAACTCGGCATAACGGGTGTGATCCTGACAAAAATGGACGGCGATGCTCGTGGCGGTGCGGCACTCTCAATTCGCAACATAACCGGCCAGCCTTTGAAGTTCGTCGGCGTAGGCGAAAAGACCGAAGCGCTGGAGGCATTTCATCCTGACCGCGTGGCTTCTCGGATTCTTGGCATGGGCGATGTACTATCGCTGATCGACAAAGTCCAGGAGACCATTGACCAGAAGACCGCCGAGAAGATGCAGGAAAAACTGCTCGGCGACGACTTTACTCTGGAAGACTTCCGGGACCAGATTAAGCAGATTCGGAAGTTGGGGTCGTTGGGCGGATTGCTCGAGATGATGCCGCAGATCGGACCCCTGAAGGAATTGAAGAACGCCAAAATTGATGAGAGCGAAGTGGGGCGGGTAGTTGCGATTATCGATTCCATGACTTCGCATGAACGCCGGAATCATATGATTATTAACGGCACGCGCCGCCGCCGGATCGCCAAGGGCAGCGGCACCAGTGTCCAGGATGTAAATAATCTGTTAAAGCAGTATGCTCAGGCGCGTAAGATGATGAAGAGTTTTGCTGGACAGGCCGGTCTTCTGGGTAAGCGGATGGGCAAGATGAAGTTGCCGGGATTTCCCGGAATGCCCAAGTTCTAACGTGGGCAAAACTAGAGATCTGTAAGAATAAAAAAGAGAAAAGGTTGAGATGTTAGCAATTCGGCTGGCGCGTTTCGGCGCAAAGAAGAAGCCCACCTATCGGGTGGTGGTGATTGATAAGGAACGCGCGCGCAATAGCCGCTCGGTAGAGGTTGTGGGACATTACAACCCGGTGGCGCAACCGGCCCAGGTCGAATTGAAGCGGGACCGGATTGACTATTGGATGAAGAATGGCGCCCAGCCTTCCGACACTGTAATCCGGTTAATGAAGAAAGAGCCGGTGGCGGAAACCCCAGCAGTAGTGGCCTGAACGCTTTCGGAACGTTCAGGGTCTTTTCCCAAAGGACGGTTTCGGGGGTCGCACGGTCTAAGCGCAAGAGTTTAAGAAATGAACGACAGCAATGGCGTGAAAGCGCTGGTGGAAGAGATTGCACGCGCCTTAGTGGACAGTCCCGCGGGAGTGATGGTGAACGAGATTGCCGGCGAACATGCGACGGTCTTTGAGCTTCGGGTAGCCGACGGTGACGTGGGCAAGGTGATTGGCAAACAAGGCCGGACGGCAAGATCGATCCGCACTCTTCTGGGCGCGGTCGGCACTAAGTTGAATCGCCGCTTCTCACTCGAGATTCTGGAATAGGGCCGCTCAGAAGATGGATCGCAGCCGCGTGGTTGTGGCAGAGATCCTCCGGCCGCGCGGCAATCGGGGTGAACTGTTGGCCCGGTCTCAAACCGATGTTCCGGGCCGCCTAGAGGCGCTTCGGGAAGCCTGGCTGCATTTGCAGGACGGATCTGACCGGCCTGTAGTAATCGAAAGCGGTTGGCCTTACAGAGGGGATTGGGTCCTCAAGTTTGGCGGCGTCGATACGATTGATGCCGCTGATGAACTCCGAGGTGCCGATTTGTGGATCCCTCCGGAGCAGCGGGCATCCCTTCCGGAAGGTGTTTTTTATCAGGCGGATTTAATCGGATGCCGACTGGTAAATGCCGCGAATGGGGAAGCCGTGGGATTGGTGCGGGGTTGGCAGGAGAATGGCGGAGGGCTGTTAATGGAAGTGAGCTGCCAAGGGAGGGAAGTACTGATTCCTTTTGTCCTGGAACTCTGCCGGGTGGAACTGGACGAGAAGCGCGTGAGCATCGACCTACCGCAAGGATTGCTGGATCTCTAGGGCTGGAATTTTCCCGGGGTGATACGTGGCGCTGAATTTCCATATCGTAACGATCTTCCCCGATTTCTTTGCGGGTCCCTTTTCCCATGGGGTTGTTTCCCGGGGCCAAACAGAAGGTTTGCTGCAGATCTTTATTCACGATCTGCGAAACTGGACTTACGATCGGCATAAAACGGTAGATGACCGGCCTTTTGGAGGCGGTGAAGGAATGCTGCTAAAAGCGCAGCCGCTTTTCGATGCTGTTGACTCTATTCTCCCGGATCGAGGTCCTGGTCAGCGGGTGATCCTGATGTCGGCATGCGGCAAGACTTTCTCCCAAGCTGCTGCTAAAGATCTAGCGGGGCTGCAAGATATCGTAATTCTATGTGGGCGCTACGAAGGCGTAGATGAACGAGTGGCCGGCCACTTAGTGGATCAGGAGATCTCGATTGGAGATTTCGTTTTGAGCGGCGGGGAGTTAGGCGCCGCTGTAATAGTGGATGCGGTCGGCAGGTTATTGCCGGGTGTCCTGGGAAATGAGAACTCCACGCTCAACGAAAGTTTCGCGGAGGAGAACGAAGGGTTGTTAGATTGCCCGCAGTACACCAGACCGGCGGAGTTTCGCGGCTGGAAGGTGCCCGAGGTATTGCTGGGTGGGAATCATGGCGAGATTGAGCGCTGGCGGCGGGCCGCTTCGCGAGCGAAAACACAAAGAGTGCGACGGGACCTGACTGGTAGCCGCGCCGATAGACAGAATTGAATCAAAATGCAGAACGCTATTGTCAGCAAGTTCATCAGTAGTCACGCCCGCGCCAACGCGCATCCAGAGTTCCGTCCGGGAGACACCATTCGCGTGCATGTCCGCATCCGAGAGGGCGAAAAAGAACGTTTGCAGATTTTCGAGGGCACGGTAATCGCCCGCAAAAACGTCGGGATGGGCGAGACGATCACTGTCCGCAAGGTCAGCTTCGGACAGGGTGTAGAACGTATTTTCCCGGTGCACGCGCCAGTTATCGATCACATCGATTTAGTCCGGACCGGTAAGGTGCGGCGCGCCAAACTTTACTACCTTCGCGGTCTGCGAGGCAAGGCTGCGCGGCTCCGCGAGCGCGTATAGTTTCAGGGGCGATTGACTTAAGCCCCGTTTCTTATGTCTCAGCGTTCCGCTCCTCAGCGTCAGGAGAGTGTGAGAACTGTCCGCTGCGTCAGTTCGTTCGAACGGAAAGCTCGCGAACAAGGCTTTGTTCTTGTTGCCGGAGTGGATGAAGTTGGACGAGGTTGCCTGTTTGGACCAGTTACCGCAGCAGCAGTTGTTCTGGACCCCCTCCGTCCCATTCGCGGTTTAGCCGACAGTAAAATCATCGAAGCGGAACAGCGGGAAGAGCTATCCAGGCAAATCAAACTGAGATGCATTACCTGGGCCGTCGGCTCGGCTGACGTCTTTGAAATAGACGGCCTGAATATCTATCAAGCTTCCCGGCTGGCGATGAAAAGGGCAGTCGGCGCTTTGCACGTTGCCCCAGATTATCTTCTAGTAGATGCCTTAAAGCTCGATTTGGAAATCGCGCAGCAGGCGCTGATCAACGGCGATGCTGGCTGCCGTGCCATTGCGGCCGCTTCCATCGTTGCCAAAGTACATCGTGATGAATGTCTGGCACGCTGGCACGAAGTTTTTCCGCAATACAATCTGAGGTCCAATAAAGGCTACTCCACACCCAGCCACCGCCGTGCATTGAGCGAATACGGGCCGACGCACTTGCACCGCTTTAGCTTCGCTCCCGTCCGCGAGAGCATAACCGAGTCACGCTGGCAGGGTTACTGGAGTTCTGCGCAAGGGAATCGCCGGGAGCAGGAAATGGGTGGTTCTTGACGACGTCCGCGCCTCCCGTTCGAAAGAGCCATACGTTTCTCCGCTGGCATCGCAGCGTTCTGGGTATTTGCCTCGGTATCTTTGCACTCGAGATTGGAGCGGTGTTGTTGATTTTTCCGTGGCGCAAGGATTGGGATCTGAATTGGGTGCCGCTGCAGTCGGCGATTCTAGCGAAGATCTGGATGAGTTCCTATTTCAGAGGTGTTCTGAGCGGATTGGGTCTGTTGAACATTTATCTGGGTCTGGCTGAACTGCTCGGCCAAGCCCGCCGGGCCTTTACTAAATCTTGAATTTGGGGGGCGATGCTTTCGGTTTCCAATGCCTGCCGGTTTGGCTCCACGCGTGACACATCTTAGTCCGCGGCGGGAAATACTCCCTCCTCAATCAGCGCGCCTCTCGTAGCACGAAGATCTGGATGGTTCGTCGAAAGGACGTGAACCCGTAACCCGTAGCCGAATGAGATCGCCCGATTCGGCTTCCCAGCCGGTAATGCCAGCGCTAGATTTTCTGGCCTGGCCGAGCGATCGTATTGGCTGGAGCGCGATAATGCGAGAAATCTGGAAGGGGAGCCGATATTTCGGATCGTCCACCGCATCTGCCACGCCCCCAACCATTGCTCGGCCATGGGTTGCTGCGCGGTGCGCAGAAAGTGTCAGCGACAATCCGGCGAGCGGCTGCCGAAACCTATACGCGGGAGCGTCTGGCAAAGGAGGTGGATACCGGCTTACCGGGCGCGTGCGTGCCGCATCGATAAAGCAACACCTTTTCTGTAAATTCCCTCAAACTTGTTCTGGCGAGTGCAAGTTAGTCATTCCTATATAAGTCTTCTCGGCCTCCCATTCTTCACTGATCTCCATTAAGACGGCACTGACCAGCCGAAGCAGTGATGCTTCGTTGGAAATAGGGTGGCTACCCGGGTGCGGCGCTTGATTTCTTTGCTGACCCGCTCCATCAGATTGGAGGTGCGCAGGCGCCGACGGTGGGTCTGCGGAAAGGCAAACACGGTAAAGCTATCGGGCACATTGGCCTCCATCCAGGCGCTGAGTTTCGGCGCACGCTGCGCATATTTGTCCACGGCCTGGCGCAAGCGCTGCTCGGCGTCGCGCCGCTCGCTGGATTCGAAGATCGCCCGCAGATCGGAGGCGACCTCGCGGCGCATCTCGAGCCGGGGCACATAGTGGCCGGCATTCTGCTGCAGATGGAAACTGGCAGCGTTGCCAGGGCACGCCGGGGAAACGCGCCTCCCGCGCGGCCTTCAATCCGGCGTGATCGTCGCTGATCAACAATTGCACGCCGGATAAGCCGCGCGCCTGCAACCCGGCGAAAAAGTCGCGCCAATGCACCTCCGCCTCGCTGAGCGAAACGCTCACCCCCAACACCGTCCGGTGGCCGCTGGGATCGACTCCGAAGGCCATCAGCACGGCGCTGGAAATCACCGAACCGCCGTGCCGGACCTTTTCGTAGCGCGCATCCAAAAACACATACGGCATCTCCCCGAGCGGCCGGTTGCGCCACGCGTTGAGCTCCTCGTCGAGCAGCCGGGTGGCGCGGCTCACCTGTGTGCTGGACACCTCCAATCCGCACAATTGGCTTATCACCGCGGTTACTTTCCGGGTCGACACGCCCTGCACGTACATCTCGGCAATCGCACATTTCAGAGCCCGTTCACTGCGGACGCCGCGCTCCAGAGCGGAGGGATAAAAGTCGACCTCGCCTCTCACTTGGGGCACTTGCAAAGCCAGCTCGCCCACCCGGGTCTGCAGCGTCTTGGGCTTGAAGCCGTTGGCATAGCCGCGCCGCTTCCCGGTGCGTTGGTACGGGCCGGCTTCCAACGCCTGGGAACGCTCCAGGCGCATCGCCTCATTGAGCATCAGCCGCATGGCGTCCGCCATGTGGGACAGCCCGCTTTCACAAAGTAGTTGAACCACATCTTCAATTACGCTATCGTCAGCCTGGTGGGTCATGTTCTGCTCCTTCAAGAGTTTTGTCATTCTAAAAGGAAATCAAACTTGGCCCGCCAAAACAAGTGTCACCCGTTTTGTTCTGGCCCTCCGCTGCGGCTCGCTTGGCTCGCCTTTGCTACGGCCCAGAACAAAACCTCCCGAATTGCTTCGGAGTCAATTTACAGAAATGATGTGGAGTGGTCCCCATTTTTGAGACAAGTGGTTAAGACTCAAAATCCATTGAACGGAGAATTGAGTCATGGGGTTGTCACGCAGGCTGTTCACGAAGGAGTTTAAAGTGGCCGCTGTCCGGCGGCTGGAACAAGGAGTATCGATTGCGGAGGTGGCGCGGGGATTGGAGGTCAACCCGAACGTGCTGCACCGGTGGCGCCGGGAGATGCGCGAGGGTCCAGGCAACGTGTTTCCTGGCCATGGGAAGCAGCGCTGGTCCGATGGGCGGGTGGCGGAACTGGAACGGAAGGTCGGTCAGCAGACCCTTGGGATCGATTTTTTGAAGGGGTGCTTGCAGCGCATCGAGGAACAGCGGATGCTTCAAGCACTGGCCGGGAATCCGCCATCTTCCGGAAGGTTAAGGAAGAAGTGAAGGCCGGGAGCGGACTGACCGTGAAGCGGATGTTGAAGCTGGCGCATGTGAGCCGTGCCAGCTTCTATCGCTTCGACGAGAACGCGGAAAGCGATCACGATCCGGACATGGACTTGCGGGATGCCATTCAACGAATCGCTCTCGAATGGCCCAGCTATGGACGGCGGCGCATCACGGCGGAGTTGCGGCGGCAGGGCTGGACGGTGAACCCAAAACGGGTTTACCGATTAATGAGTGAAGACAATCTACTCTGCGTCCGGAAGCGCAAGTTCGTCGTGACCACCGATTCCAATCACGGCCGGAAAGTCTACCCGAACTTGGCGGCAACGATGATGCTGACCGGCATGGACCAACTCTGGCGAGCGGATATTACCTACGTCCGGCTGCGAGAGGAATTTGTATTCGTGGCCGTGATCCTGGATGCCTACTCGCGCCGGGTGATTGGATGGGCGCTGGACCGGACGATGGAGGACGCTCTCACGTTGGGCGCGTTACGCATGGCGTTGTCGCGGCGCGTGGTGGGGCCTGACCTGGTCCATCATTCCGGCCGCGGCTCGCAATATGCCAGCGGCGATTACACGGATCTGCTTAAGGAAAACGGCATAGCCATCAGCATGTCGCGGAAAGGCAATCCGTGGGATAACGCGGCCTGCGAATCGTTCATGAAAACCCTGAAGTACGAGGAGGTGCACCGTAACGAATACCGGGATCTGGCGGAAGCACGCTCTCTGATCGGCGGGTTTCTCGACAACCTCTACAATCAGAAACGGCTTCACTCCGCGCTCGGTTATGTGCCACCGGCGGAGTTCGAAGCTCACCTCATCAAACAACAAAAGGAAGCCGCTGCGCGGCAGCTTTCTTGATGAGTTTTCTCAGGCATCGGGAAATCTTTCGATCCGATGCGATTCGATCGGTCCGGGAACGGCTTTGCCGCCGCCCCCGGCCTCATCGTCTCGATGAGTTTCCAGTTGGTTATTCCTCGGCGGGTTGCTCTCCAGCAGAGCCCGCTTCCGCTTCGCCAACCGGTCACCATTCTGCGCTACAGTCGTCTTGCCGGTCGAGTTCTTTTCATCGAACCGTAAGCAGTGTCTTAACTGCTTGTCTCAACTCAGGGCGCCACCCCAGGTCCCCCGAAAGCGTCTGTTTTATTAAGTACGCATCCAAGGGTATGTTCTAGTAATAGGTTTGATCGGAGTGTCTTCAGGGTTAGGAGGAGAATATGAGACTGCTACTCTCCGTGATTTTGGCTACCGCTTTACTCGGTAGCACAGAGTTCGATGACAAAATCCAAACAGCCAGAACGCAGATTGAAAACAAGGAGTTCGATTTAGCTAGCACCACAATTATTGGGCTCCGAAATGGAATACAAGATCGCCGTTCCAGGCCCACGAATGTGAAAGGTCTGGAGCAAAAAGTCGCAAGCGCGTCAGTCCCTGGCTTGCTCCGTTTACTCGACCAGGCACAAGCTCGACATAATATGAGCGACACCGGAGGCACGGTGGAGGCGCTCGATCTCGCGGGGCTGTACGCCACAGCGCTCCATACGCATCAGCCGCCTGCTGAACGGCTAACTCTCGTAGAAGCTAGAGTTTCTGAGGAGTCTTCTCAATCCGATTCGGGTGAGGCGTCTTTATTAACCCTGGTTCGAGCAAGTCGAGAGGCGTACCAAGCCGGAGATTATTCAGCAACTCAGAACTACGCCAATCGAGCATTGAAGGTGTTGGCGAACAATCCCAGAGAAGACGGACAACTTGTAAATTGGGAACACACTTTGCTGGGCTTATCTTACTTAGCGCAAGGCGACGAAGCAACTGCAGTTCATGAACTGTCGCAGCAAAGTGATAATGTCCTACTGGTGCCAAATAGAAATGTCCTAATGACAGAGGCACGCTGGGGAGTTGGAAACGGACCAACTCCTGATGACACAGAAGGAGCGCGATCGGCTGGTTGCGCTGAAGAAAGCCAAGAAGGGACTGAGCACGCAGAAGGAGGCAGCGAGCGAGATCGGAGTAAGCGAGCGGCAAGTGCGGCGTATGCTGCAGGGCTTGCAAGAGCGCGGCGACAAGTCGGTCGTGCACGCGGGGCGAGGACGGCGCTCCAACCGCAAGCTAGCCGGCGAGCTAGAGAAGAAGGCCATCCAGATTCTGAGTCAGGACGTGTACCGAGGCTTCGGTCCGGCGTTGGCGTGCGAGTATCTGGAGCAGAAGCACGACATCGCGGTGAGCCGCGAGACAGTGCGTGGCTGGATGATGGCCAGCGGGCTGTGGCGGGCGAAGCGGAAGCGCGTAGAGAGGGTGCACACTTGGCGGGCGCGCCGCAGCCGTTTGGGGGAACTGGTGCAGTGGGATACCAGCGAACACGATTGGCTGGAGGGCCGTGGCCCGAAGCTGTACTTGATCGGCATGATCGACGATGCGACCAGCCGCTTGCTGGCGCACTTTGTAACCCACGACTCGACCGAAGAGAACATGCGGTTACTGGAGAGCTATCTGAACCAGAACGGAAGGCCGCTGAGCTTCTATACCGACAAGGCCACTTTGTTCGCCAACCTGCCGAAAACCAGGCGCGGCGAGGTGGTCGGCAAGGATCGTCCGGAGCTGCCGCCCACTCAGATTGGGCGCGCCTTGAAAGAACTGAATATCGAGTGGATCGGCGCGCATTCGCCGCAAGCGAAAGGACGCGTCGAGCGTGGATTTGGCACAGCGCAAGATCGCTTAGTGAAGGGCTTGCGAGTAGCCAAGGCCAAGACGCTCGTCCAGGCCAATGCGTACCTGGAAAACGAGTTCTTGCCGTGGTGGAACCAGACGATCGGCGTCGTGCCGGCGGTGGCCGACAATGCGCATCGTCCGTTGGGCCCAGAGCATTCGCTTCCGGCCAGTCTCAGCCATGTCGAAACCCGGCAGGTCGCCAACGACTACACACTCCGTTTCGAAAACAAGCTCTATCAGGTGCAGCGCGCAGATATCCGAGCCGGCTTGCGTGGCGGCACGGTACGCGTGGAAAAACGCCTCGATGGCACGCTGGCGGTACGATTCCGGGATCGTTATCTAGCGGTGAACGAATGTTTACCTCGCCCCAAGGTGGTTCCGGTCAAAGCCAAGCCGCGTCCTCGCAAAGTAGCGCCGCGCAAAAGCGGATGGATGAAGAATTTTCGTTTGGGCAAGAACGATACCCGCGGCAAAACCTCCTTAAGGTAGGCTGGGCAAAACCAGCCCAGCCGTCTTCGCGTTCACTTTATGCAAGGCCTCCGCTCCGAAGTTTCACCAGAATAAATCCGCTTCCAAAAACAAAACCCTCGGCGGAAACCTCACTGGATTTCCTGAACCGAGGGCCTGCTGCCGTTTACTCCGGAGCCAACTCCATCGCTTCGGCCTTGCCTCTTCTCAACGGGCGCGACCCCGCCGAGAATCAATCTCACTTTAAACCTGAACTCTCCCCTGCCGCTTCAAAACCGGACATTTCTATTTGGCAGAAAATAGGACATTTCTATTTTGCGTTGACACTGCAGTTCATGAACTGAATGCTTCGATCAATACATCAGGAAAGATTCGTCTCCCGAGCATGGCTCTTGCAGACGCTCTTGTTCAGCCACAGGCGCAAGCTGTTATTTCTTTTTTGGATGCCGTGTCTCAACGTCCGGAATCAACTGTAAGAGAGAGCGCTCAGCGCTGGAAGACAGACCTTGAGAATGGTGTGAACCCTTCATTTGGGGGGATGGCGATAGTCGGTACCGGCGCATCGCCGTCTCGAAAGCGGCCAGAACCAAATAAGTAGGGCTGTTCCGCGCAAAACGCGGCGCTCGCAACAGCGTATTGCAATAGAAAGTCCGATTATCACGATTGGCGCTCCCGCAATCGCCCACCACTCAAGGGGCACCGCCGAGTTTACAGTCAACACTAGGACCACTTGCGGAAGAACAGTAAGTCCAGTAAACGTAGTAGGTTGAAGTGAAGGGGGTAGGGTTACCTGATGCAGCCTCATAGCCGCCCACTCCGCCGATGAACCAGACGCTAGAACAAAAGGTCGAGATTGCCAAGACAGTCAAGCCTGAGCTGCCCTTCCACGCCATTCAATTAAAACGGAATCCGCTGTAGGCAACTGTGCAGAGAGGAAAGCACGGCAGACAGAAAGCTCTTTTTCGCTTCGAGCCACTACCCGGCATACTCGAGGGGCAGGAAAAGAGCCGCCAGTCGTGGGGTGCTCGTGAGATCGCGGCAACAGGAATAGAAAGCCATAAAGACGGCCGCGCGGGTTCGTTGTTCCTAAAGGACGCGTGTCTTAACCTGATAGAACTTCAGGATTTTCACAGCCTCCGTGTCTTGGTTCGGTGCGCCGCGCTATCCGGCCCGTTCGGCCATTTACAACTCTCCTGTAGTCCTCGGGATCCATTAGGATTTGCAGGCCTCTGACGCCTGCGGAGACGGAGATTACTTTGAACGAAGCCATGCTTTCGTCGACTATCAAGGGATAGTTTTTCTTCGCTCCGATGGCGGTCACTCCTCCGCGGATATAGCCGGTGAGGGGCTGAACGTCTTTTAGCGGCGTTAATTCCATTTTCCGGTCGCCCACCAGTTTGGCGAGTGCTTTCAGATCCAGTTCAGAGTTGCCTGGAACTAATGCGAACGCAATTCCGGTGGATACGCCTGAGACCACTAGGGCTTTGAATACCTGTTCGGGCGGCACGCCTATCTTGGCGGCTACATTAACGGCCGTCAAATCGTCTAGATTCACGTCGTAAGCGCGCAGTTCATGAGGAACGCCCAATGCTTCCAGTTTGCGGACGGCATTAGTCTTCATGCCAAAAGCAGATGCTTAAGAAATCTCGAAATTGACGCCCTGCGCAAGGGGCAGCTCGCTTCCATAATTAACGGTATTTGTCGCACGGCGCATGTATGACTTCCAGACATCGGAACCCGATTCGCGGCCTCCGCCTGTGTCCTTCTCCCCTCCGAACGCTCCGCCAATCTCCGCGCCTGACGGACCGATGTTGACATTGGCGATTCCGCAGTCAGACCCGGTGGCGGATAGAAAGCGTTCGGCCTCGCGCAGATCGGTCGTGAAAATAGAAGAAGCCAGGCCTTGGGTGACGTCATTGTGAAGGCCGATAGCATCCCCCAGGTCGCTATAACGCATTACGTAAAGAATGGGAGCAAATGTTTCGCGGCGCACAATTTCGCTCTGTTGCGGCATCTCAACCAGGGCGGGGCGGCAGTAGTACGCTTCCGGATATTGGCCGGCGAGTACGCGCTCGCCGCCGCTAATGATGCCTCCTTCGCGTTTCGCCTGTTGAAGGCTCCCGGTCATGGCTTCGAAACCTGACTGATCGATAAGTGGGCCGATAAGGGTGCCCTCGGAGCGAGGATCGCCGATGGAAACAGACTCAAAGACTCCCTGGAGTTGCGCAACCAGGGGTTCATAAATGCTTTCGTGTACGAAGAGGCGGCGTAAGCTGGTACATCGCTGGCCAGCGGTTCCCAGCGCCGAAAATGCTACCGCTCGCAAAGTAAGGTGCAAGTCTGCCGAGGGGCAGACGATGGCTGCATTATTCCCGCCGAGTTCGAGAATCGAGCGCGCAAACCGCATTGCCAGCCGAGGCGCGACCTTCCGGCCCATAGCCGTCGAGCCGGTTGCGGAGACCAGAGCCACTTTGGGGTGATCCACCAGAAACTCTCCGGTTTCCTGACCGCCGATGAGCACGGAAGCCAGGCCGGGAGGCGTCGACCCGAAGGCATGGGCTGCGCGCTCGAAGAGCGCCTGCACCGCCAAAGCGCAGAGCGGAGTTTTTTCGGAAGGCTTCCAAACGCAGCTGTTCCCGCATACCAGGGCCAGCGCGGCATTCCAAGCCCAGACCGCCACGGGAAAATTGAAAGCCGATATTACGCCCGTTACGCCCAAGGGATGCCAGGTCTCCATCATGCGGTGGAGACGCCGTTCCGTAGCGATCGTCAATCCGCAGAGCTGGCGGGAAAGTCCCGCGGCAAACGTGCAGATGTCGATCATCTCCTGTACTTCACCAAGACCTTCGCTGACGATTTTGCCGGCTTCAAGCGTGATCAGGCGGCCCAAGGTGTCTTTCTCTCTTCGCAGCTCCTCGCCGAGCAGCCGCACCAGTTCGCCCCGGACCGGAGCGGGTACCTGACGCCACGCCAGAAAGGCAGTGTGAGCATTGTCGATGATTGCAGCCCGCTGACCAGGGGATGTAGGCTCGACATCAGCGATGCTTTCGCCGGAAATGGGCGAGGTTACTGGAAGCGTGCCGCTCTTCCAGGCTTGGTCCGGCACTCCTAGTTTCCGCAGAAGCGCGGCGGCTTCCTGGCCCGGAGTTTGAATTTCTGCACTCACATCTTTAGCTTGCCACTGGGGGGTCAACCCGCCAGCGAGAAAGAAGCCGCGTCTAGCTATCGAGCACGCAGCGGAATCCCATGTTAGTAGTGGTGCTGTCGGGTGTGTTCGAGCTGCGTGCGCCGACGCGATAGCGGTTGCAGTAGGATTCGTGGCACAGATAGGAGCCGCCTTTTATGACCCGGGATGCGCCTCGCTGCGGTCCGGCCGGATCGCGCCTCGAGGAAGTTTGGTGGAAGGTGGGATGGAACCAATCGGCACACCACTCCCACGCGTTTCCGGTGATGGTGTAGAGTCCGAATCCGTTTGGCGGGAAGGCGTCGACCGGGGCGGGCGCTGAGTAACCATCCTCAGCGAGATCGCTGACCGGGAACTCCCCCTGCCAAATGTTGCAAAGATGCCGGCCATCCGGCGTTAGTTCGTTGCCCCAGGGGTAGAGATTCTGCTCTCGGCCGCCGCGCGCGGCATATTCCCATTCCGCTTCCGTCGGCAGGCGTTTCCGGGCCCAGCGGGTATACCGTGCGGCGTCGTTCCAGGAAACGTGGACCACCGGATGGTTCGGGCGATCTGCGACTGAGCTGTCCGGACCTTCCGGATGGCTCCAATCGGCCCCGCTAATCTTGCACCACCAGGGCGCTTCGAGAACCGTATCTTCCACTAGCCGGGCGTGGTCTTCAGACGCGATGTGACCCGCGAAGACGAACGACCAGCCGAAGATTTCCGCTTCCGTGCGATAGTGGGTGGCTTGAACGAACTCGGCGAAGGCTTCATTGGTGACCGGGTACTTGTCAATGAAGAAGGTCTTCAGTTCCACTTCGCGGACCGGACCTTCTCCATCGGCGGGAAATCCCTGATTGTCCGCGGCGCCCATCAGGAACTTGCCGCCATCGAGTTTCTCCATTCCGTTCGATGAGCCCTCGCGCATCCGGCGGATGGCTGCTGCCCCTGCCGAGGACGCTACAGGTTCTTCGGCCTTGGCACTCCGGCCGGCACAGCATGATCGAGTAGAACCATTCACGCTTTCAGTGTAAAGAATTGCGGTGCAGAGGAAGCGGATGATTACCGATGCCAGCCGCGGCCGCCGCCGTAGTATCCGCGGCCACCGCCGAAGCCTCGGCCGTAACCGCGGGGGCCACTATACCAGCGATTTCTATATCCGCCACCACCTAGAAAGACAGAGAACGACGGGCCGTAGCTTGGATAGCCGGAATAGGGATATCCATAACCATACGGATAGCCTCCATAGAAAGGTGGAGGAGGCGCATAGGCGGGCGCTGGAGGAGCGGCCGCTGGCGGCGGTGCGGCCGCCTGTGTGTAAAGAGGCTGATTGTATTCATTCGGCTGCACATAGCGGAACGCTTGGGCTCCTCGACTTGTATCAACCGTGAATGGCGCTTCTACCCGGAAAGTCAATGCTTCTTCCGGATAGATAATGCTTGGGTGTCCGCGCGTCAGCAGCACGCCAAGCAAGCCGGCCGCCGCTCCGGCTCCCGCTCCAATACCCGCGCCTGTGCCGTATCCTGCCGCGGCCCCAATCGCAGCGCCCAGTCCGGTTGTTACCCCGATTGCGCCCGCGTCGCGGCCGACGGATGTGCCGGCCTTTCTGCTAATCAATTGGGTTCGAATCGCAATTTGCTGCCCATCGACCAGTGTCAGTTCGGTAAGTTGCACCCGCAGCCGGGCGGTACCTTCTATCCGGCCGGCGCGTTGCGCCTCGACAACCTGCCCGCTAACGGTTTGCCCAGGCTCGGCGATCACTACCCCATTCACCACCAGAGGTTGAGCCAAGGTAACTGAAAAGGCGTCTCCCGGATGATTTCTATCGGACGAAATCTCCCCATCAGTGCGGACGGTTATGAAGGTTCCGGCCGGAACCCGCAACGTAGATGGAATCGGAGCTGACGCAGCAGGAGGCCTCTGATCTGCCGCATTCGGATAAGAACCAGGCGCATTTTCGAATTGGCCCTGCCCATCTTTTGAAGGCGCTTGATTGCCGTCCGGAGCATTTGGATAAACCTCCCAGCGCGGTGGCGGCGCGGAGGGAGGATATTGGCCGCTTGCGGACGACGCATCTCCCACCCGCTTCCAGCCGCTCTGGGGGTCTTGTGCCGTCTGGCCATAAGCCAATGTCGCCGCTATCAGGAGACTGCCAGTAAGAGGGGAAAGAAAGCGTTGCATGTTCAACTCGCAACTCGTCAGCAGCACGTACCCCGCCACTCGAGAATTCTAAGTTGTTTCAGCAAGATACAACTTTTCAGGATGGTAACAGTTCACCGGAGCTGGTGTTTTTGGGCCAATTTGAAACGGGAGGTGCTCGTTGATCGCGGTGCTCAAGCCTAGGAATATTCTGAGTGAGAATGTCTTCCTACTGGGAGCCTGCTCCAGGTAAGATAGCCACAGGGTTGTACGGCTTAACCACTGGATGCCATTCTCGCTGTATCTCCCGCTAATCTTCTATGTCAGCCAATTTCCCATTCCGAACCAGTGGCGTCAGCGGTACTGGCGTCGCTCCGGCGAAGGAACCCGCCGAGACTTTTCCCGAAAAGCCTGTTAAGCGTGACTTTGATCGTGAGTCCCGGATTGCGAGCCTGAGGGACCGCTACCGGACGGGTAAGTATTCCGTCGACTCGCTTAGCGTCGCCGCCTGCATAGTCGATCACCATCTCGAGCTGCCGTCGAAATCGTAATCAGCCAGGCGTCAAAACTTGTAGCGCAAAATTCCATAACCGACACCCGCTTCGTCACTCGGGTGAGCCATTTGGAACAGCATAAACTTGCCATCGGTGGAAACGACCGGGTTTGAGGCTTTATAGCCCTCGTAATCGTTGAAATTCGTCAGACGCTTAAAATCCTTTCCGGTTCCATCCAGGCGAAGTTTCCAGATATCGATGTTCCGCGATCCCTGTTTCCCGCCTAATTCATTCACCTGGTGATCCGATTCGACATTTGTATATAGTCCATCAGGGTAAATGCCCTCGCATTCGTTATAGACGCCGGGAGCTTGCGACATGTTTGCCACCTTCCGGCTCGCCAGGTCGATGCTCATCACGGCAGCCAGTCCTTCAGGCTGATAGCAGGTGAAGGTCATTTTCCGGTCGTCGTCATAAAAATCCTGTGCTTCGATGGTGCAATTCTTCGACATGCTCTCGTAAACCATCTGCTTGCCGGTCAGCCGGGGTGCCTCGCCCGATATATCCAAATCAGCCACAAACAATTGCGATTGCCCAGGCGCGAGCGAGGGATTCTGTCCATGAGTGACGGAGAATGAAATCTTCATCGTCTTTTTCGACACAGCAGCGCCCTCAGACATCTTCTGGTTGAATCTCTTCGGAAACGATCCCGGCCTGCGGCTGAGAAACCAGAGTTCGTTATCTCTGGAACGGCTCTCGTGGATGCCGGAGTAATGTTCGGGCCCGATCAGAATGTAATCGCCCGACGTAAGGTGCATCACCCGGAGAAACGCAGCGCCCGGAACGTTGCAGGTGAGGCATTTGATGGTCCGCGTGGAGAGGTCCATGACGAAAGCATCACCAAAACTCTTGTCCATGAACGCGACCTGCTTATTGTCCGGCGAAATGTCGGCACGCTCTCCGAAGTGGGTCAAAACTTCGATTTCCGGCGGCAGATGATCGAGCGGACTTCCGCTCTTGCGTTGCGCCATGGCGGAGGAAGCGAGTAAGACTATCAGGAGGGCCAGGTATTTCATGACGGGTCTTATTACATCACGCCAGATGTGAAGCGTCCTATTAGGCGATTGCTTCGATCTGTTCCGTAAGCTCTTCCCACTGGGTCATAACACGATCCAGTTCCGTGCGATTCGCCTCTAGCCCATTTGCCCGCCGCATCGCTTCTTCCGGTCCCGCAAAATCCGAGAGCGACAATTCCGATTGCTGTATCTCGCTCTCGAGCGCAGCGATCTGTTCTTCCAAATGACGCGCCTGTTCCTGCATCTGCTGCATCTTCATCGGATTAATCCGTTTGACGCCGACGCTCTTAGAAGGCGCAGGCATAGGAATGGGCTCGGCAGGCGGTACCCCGATCAGCACATCCCGTATTGTCGGTTCTTGCTCTGCTCCGCCTGACTTGCGCCACAAATAGTCGGCGTAATTTCCCGGAAAAACTCGCACTTCGCCATCTGCGATTTCGATTACCCGCGTCGCCAGGTTCTCGATGAAGTAGCGGTCATGCGAGACGAACACCACCGTGCCCGTAAACTTCTCCATCGCTTCCAGCAGCACGTCCTTCGCCCGCATATCCAGGTGATTGGTCGGCTCGTCCAAGAGCAGAAAATTGGAGGGATGCAGCAGCATGCGCGCCAGTGCATACCGGTTTCGCTCGCCGCCCGAGAGAACGCCAATGCGTTTGAAGACGTCCTCGTCGCTGAACAGAAAACATCCCAGCAGGTTCCGCAGCTCGGTCTGAGTCATGCGGGGCGCGGCATTGCCCAGGTCGTCCAAGATGCGGGCGTTGACATCCAACTCCTTATACTGATCCTGCGCGAAATAGTCGGCCTCCACGTTGTGTCCCAGGGTGTACTCGCCGCTCGTTAGCGGCTCCTCTCCGGAAAGCAATTTGATTAAAGTCGACTTTCCGGCCCCATTTACGCCCACCAGCGCCACCCGGTCGCCGCGCTCGATTGTAAACTCCGCACCGGAGAACACTAATTTTGACCCAAAGGCTTTGGAGACGCCTTTCATCTGCGCCACCACGCGCCCGCCTGGCTTCGGCTGAGGGAACGAGAAATGAATGGCCTTCTCTTCCGGAGGCAGTTCGATGCGCTCGATCTTCTCCAGTTCTTTAATCCGGCTCTGCACCTGCTTGGCTTTGGTGGCCTGAGCGCGAAAGCGGTTGATAAAAGCTTCGAGCTGCTGGATTTTATCTTGCTGGTTTTTGTGCGCTGCCTGCAGTTGCGCCAGGCGTTCGGCTTTCTGAGACCGGTACTTCTCATATCCGCCGGCGTAGAAATGGATACGCTTGTTCCAGATTTCAACAATCTTCTTTACGGTCACGTCCAGAAAATAGCGATCATGCGAAATCAGGATGTACGCAAACTCGTAATTTGCCAGATAGCTTTCCAGCCAGGAGCGCGCCTCGAGATCCAGGTGGTTGGTGGGCTCATCCAGCAGCAGGATATTCGGCTTCTCGAGAAGCAGCTTGGCCAGTGCGAGGCGCATCTGCCAACCGCCCGAGAACTCTTCTGTCTGCCGCGCCCAGTCTTCTTTACCAAACCCCAAGCCGCCCAGCACTGCGCCCACCTGCGCCTCGATGGTGTACCCGTCGCGCGCGCGGAACTCACTATCTGCCTGCTCAAATCGCTCAGCAACGGCAGTATAGTCGGCGCTCTCCGGATCAACCTCGCTCATCCGGACGGTCAGGTGTTCGAGTTCGCGCTCCAGCTCTTTAACGTCAGCAAACACGCTCATGCACTCGGCAAAAACGCTGCGTCCGCTGACGGAGAGTCCGTCCTGCGGCAAGTATCCGATCCGCAATCCTTTAGCAATAGTGATGGTTCCGTAGTCCAGCGATTCGAGGCCGCCGATCACCTTGAGAAGCGTCGACTTCCCTGTGCCATTGCCTCCCACCAGGCCTGCTCGTTCTTTCGGAGTCACCAGCCAGTCGAGTTCTTCAAATAGCAGCTTATGTCCGAACCGTTTTCCGGCTCCGCTCAATTGCAGCATTCATTCCCTATTGTCGCTAAGCCTCTACGGGCCAGTTTCGAAGGAAGCCGCGCAAAAGGGGGCTGGCGCCAGCCGCGGCAGACCTGGGTCAGTCGATGAAGAAAGAAAGCGCGTTGCTGATGTAGCTTCGCAAGTTGGTCCGTGTAACTACCGCGTCCAGAAACCCATGGCTCAGAAGAAACTCGCTGCGCTGGAAACCGTCGGGCAATTTCTGACGGATTGTCTGCTCGATAACCCGCGGCCCGGCAAAGCCGATCAAGGCTCCGGGTTCGGCAATGTTTATGTCTCCCAACATTGCGAAGCTTGCCGTAACGCCGCCGGTGGTCGGATCGGTCATGACACTGATGTAAGGCAGGCGCGCTTCATCTAGCTTCATCAATGCCGCCGAAAGTTTCGCCAACTGCATCAGGCTAATCAGGCCCTCCTGCATGCGCGCTCCGCCGGAAGCCGAGACGATCACCAGCGGTTCCCGCTTCTCGATGCACCTTTCAATGGCGCGCGTGATCTTCTCGCCGACTACCGTGCCCATGCTCCCGCCGATAAACTTCAACTCGAGGGCGCAAATCTGAAGCGTCCGGCCCTCCAGCGTTCCACTACCGCAAATAACCGCATCCGGAAGCTTAGTGCTCTCCCGCATATCCGCCAGCCGCTGGGTGTAAGGCTTTGAATCCACGAAGTGAAGCGGATCGGAAGACATTAATTCGGTATCGTGCGCGACATATACGCCGTCATCGAATAACTGTTGCAACCGTTCCAATGCGCCAATGCGAAAGTGGTTTCCGCACTTCGGGCAGAGGTGCAGGTTCTCTTCCACTGTCTTCCGCCAGATTATCTGCCCGCAAGCATCGCACTTTTGCCACAGTCCCTCTGTACGAATAGTTTTTTCGCTATCGTCAAGTGGTTCTGATTCTAAGGAAGGCTTGTCGCGCGTGAACCAGGCCATGAAGTCAGCATCCAACGTAACATGGCTACGCAAGAAGACCGGCGCTGCCTTGGTGACGCCGGTCTCAACTCCTAGTTCGGCTGTTAGACGAATTGCTGCTTAGACCTTGCTCCAACGCCTTTGGCAACCGGCTAGGACTAGCGAACCGCCTGCCAGCAGAAAAATTGTGGCAGGTTCGGGCGTAGTCGCGGGTGATCCGGGCGGTGGAGCGCTCGGATCCTGCGTCAGCGAACTGGTCCCGAACAGGAAATCGTTGATGGTTACCTGCGTACCAGGTGTCGTAGAAACGCTGAGGCTAGAGACCGTATGGGACAGCGAGAAGCCTAACAGCTTGGAAGTGGTGTTGAAAACCTGTCCGTCAGATAAGGTAAGGGTGTACGGCACAAGGCTCTGAAAGCTCAAAAGAAAAGCATTCTGCGGATTCTGGAAAGTGATTTTGATGCTTGCGCCGCTAGCGCTGGAGCTCGAGATCGTCTTCGAGTAAATATCACCCGCCAAATAGTAGCCGCCGCTGCCGTCCATGCCGGTAAAGTTGAAGGCCGATCCTCCACCGCTTGGCGTAAGAGTGTAGCCCGCAGCCGTGTTGTAGCTGAAGGCGTTGATGGCTATAAAGTTGAGCGCCGTTGGCGCTCCCGCCTGGTAAGCCGACGTCTTCCAGGTGTTGTAGTTGGTAGTCGTAATAGTGGTCGCGCTTGCTATTCCCGCCAACACAACGGCCGTCAGAGCGCCCGTCGTAAGCCGCTTCGCGAAGCGCCGAGTCAAATTGTGATTGGTAAGCATACACGAATTATGTGGCGAATTGCGGCAGCATTGCTAGATCGGAATGCCCTTGCCGGGTGCGCTCGAAATGGGACCCGATTCGAGACACGAATCCAAGTAAACCGCTTACTGCTTTAGGCTGAGGAGTATCTGCCGGCGATATTCCTCAGCCTTCCGGAGGATCTCATCAGAATTCAGGGTAAGCGCTTTCCGGCTGCTGACAATTAGACGACCGTTAATGAACACGTCTTCCACGTCGCCGGGCTTGGCTGCGAATACAATTTGCGAATAAACGTTGTAGAGCGGGTGCGCATTGGCATGCGCCAGCGAAATGCTAATAAAGTCGGCCTTCTTGCCAGCCTCTAAAGACCCGATCTCGCCATCCAAGCCCAACACCTTCGCCCCTCCGATGGTCGCCATCGCAAGCGCTTGCTCGGCCGGCACAACCGTCGGATCCATCCTAGTCACCTTCTGCAGCTTCGATGCCAGGCTCATTTCCCCAATCAAATCGGCGGTATCGTTGCTGCCTGCAAACCCGTCCGTCCCCAGGCCTACCGTGATCCCCATCTTCAACATTTCGGTAACTCGCGCGATGCCGCTTGCCAGTTTCATGTTGCTCGATGGGCAATGCGCTACCCCGATCCCGCGGCGCCGTAGAATGTCCAGATCGGCATCGGTTTCCCAAATGGAATGGGCTGCGACTACCCGCCCCTCCAGCAATCCCATCTGCTCCAGAGCCGCGGTGGGAGTCATGTGCCTCTGAGCCAGAGCTTCGTCGCGTTCTTTCCGGGTCTCCGCCAGGTGAATCAGGAGCGGCTTGTTGTATTGCACCGCCAGGCGATGAGCCGCTTGCAGCGCGTCGTCCGGCGTGGTGTAGATCGCATGCGGCGCAATCGCTGGTGTGATCAGATCGTCATGCTGCCAGCGCTTGAAGAACCGCTCGCTGTAGGCGATCGCATCCTGCCATTTCTTATGGTCTGGCGCGGGGAATCCAATGACGGTCTGCCCCAATACGCCGCGCACCCCCGCCGCTTTCGTGGTCTCGGCCTCCGCGTCCTCGAAGTAGTACATGTCGGTGTAGGTTGTAATGCCGGCCTGCAGCATTTCCAAACATGCCAGCCTGGTTCCCCAGCGCACGAACTCCTCATCCACATTGCGCGCCTCAGCCGGGAAGATGTAGTTATAAAGCCATTCGTGCAGCGGTTTGTCGTCCGCAATGCCTCGGAACAGCGACATCGGCGCATGGGTATGTGTGTCGATCAGCCCTGGAAGAACTAAGGCCTCCGGCTTATCGAGGGTCTGGCGCGCGGTGAAGCGGTCCGAGATGTCTGCTTGCGTGCTCACTGCCGCAATCTCGCTGCCCCTGATGGCCACAGCGCCGTTCTCGATGACACTCCTCGCGGAGTCCATCGTCACTACATAGCGTGCGCGGATAATCCAGTCCACTGCTTCAGCGCCCTTCACCGGCAGCCCTCCCCCAAAGGCCGCCATCAGAGCGACGCCGACGACGGCAGAATTCCTATAGAAACGAATCATCGAATGGCCTCGGAAATATGTCGCGGATGTTCATAGACTCGCGGGCATCCTTCAAATTTGCCAGCAGCAGTTCCGCCTCGGAGCAGAACTCCCACAGTATCTGGCGGCATGCTCCGCAGGGCGGCGTGAGTCGTTCCGTATCCGCCACCACGGCAACCCGGACAATCTTTCCGGCTCCCTCCGAAATGGCTTTGTAAACTGCCAGCCGCTCCGCGCACAGGGTAAGCCCATAGGTCGCGTTTTCTATGTTGCAGCCTGCATAGACCTTCCCGGCTGTATCTTCCACGGCCGCCCCTACTTTGAAACCCGAATATGGCGCGTGCGCCCGCTCTCGCGCCTTTCGTGCCGCTTCTACTAGTTCAGGGTTGTCTTCCACTCCCCTTCAAGGTACTTCGTAAGGCAGGTTCTATTAGTTCTGCCAGTACGAACAGCGGCAACAATCTGTTTTCCAGCTCTAATTTAAACGCAGCGAAAAGCCGAAAGAAAGGGCAGGGAGAAAGAGATGACCTTTCGCAATTTAGTACTTGCCGGCGCTGCCCTGTTAATGGCTTCGCCCGTGTTCGCTTCCACCTACTATGGAGGCTTCGAAGACCTCAGCGGTGGAGACTATGACTACAACGATCTGGTGTTTTCGCTTTCCGGTTCCAGTCTTAGTCTCAAGACCTCGGACGGCGCCTGGTATTCGAATCCGGTAGTCAACAACAATGGAAATCCATTCTGGGATCACCGTTCCTGGGATGGCGACAAGAAGAACTTAGGGTATTGTATCTACGGCGGAGGCGCATGCGGGGCCGGCCTCGCGCCTGGGGCTCAGTTCCTGGCCGATAAGAATCACACGAATGTTGCTCCGGACGACGTTTACTTTTCCACTGGCGGAGAAGTTCAGTCCAACCTGATTCTTAGCATTGCGGGCGCGACGGATGTTCTCGGCTGGTACAACGTCAGCTCTCCCAGCACTCTGCACCTCTTCAATACTGCCGGCGGCACCGGCAGCTACGCCTTCAATCCCGGCGGCGACTTCGGATTGGTTGCCAGCAACGGCGTCAACAGCCACAGCTTCCACTATTCGCAAGATAAGTACGGCATCCAGGACGGTACATCGCATTTCGCCTTCTTTCAAGCGCAGCCTACACCCGAGCCGGGCACCATGGGAGTCATGGGAGGCGGACTAATGCTCCTCGGCGCGCTCTTCCGCCGACGCAAGTTGAACTAACAGCAGTAAAAACTTCTCCCGTCCGCTAGCCTTTGTCCCGATCTGGTCTCAAACTCCACCCTTGTCTTTCTAATGGAGAGACAAGGGTTTTTTCAGGCAGCTTATTTATCGATTTTCTGATGGGCCCGGCGATGCTCGCCGGATGATCTCCGCGGCCGCGACTTAGGTCCGATCGACCGGCAACGAGCGAAAGTGCAAGGATGCGAGAAGATTTAGGAGAGTATCAGTTCGTGTACTCTTTTACTCTAATTACTTGACTCTAGGGTCAATTGAAACAAAAAAGCAGGCCGATGACTTCACCTCCCACCCCTATAGAACCGCAAAAACGCTCACCTCATTTCATCTATTGGTTGATCGCCTTTGCGCTGGCGGGAGTACTCCTGTACTTTTCGTTGCGAGGAATCAATTGGGCTCAGGTGTGGGCCGTATTGAGAAGGGCGGATCCCGGCTTGGTTGCGATCAATCTGCTCATTCTAAGCTGGTCGCTGTTCCTGCGTGCTTACCGGTGGCGAATCCTCTTGCAGTCGCAAAAGGCGGTGCCGATCGCGGAGGCCTTCTGGGCGACTTCCGCCGGCTACTTTGGAAATAACTTTCTTCCTGCGCGGGCCGGAGAGCTAGTCCGGACGATGATGATAAGCGCCTCTTCGGGTCTCGGCCGCATGTTCGTGCTGACGACGGCGCTTACCGAGCGCCTGGCAGATGCGATTACGCTGGTCTTGATCAGCTCGGTTGTCCTGCTGACCTTACCGGTGAAACCAGGATGGTTTGATCGGGCAGCTAAGCCATTTGCCCTGATCGGGATCTGCGGCGCCTTAGCGATTCTCGTAATTCCAAGGCTCGAGCCGCTGTGGCACAGGCTTTTGCGTAAATGCCCGATCCCAGAAGGTATTTGCAATAAGTTGATTGCCGCTTTAGAGCAGATCAACATCGGCCTGCGGACTTTTCACGATCCTACGCGCGTGCTCGGATTCTTCAGCTTGACAATGGTGATCTGGTTCTCCGATGCGGCGGCAACTCTGGTCGGCATGCGCGCTCTGGGCCTGACAACTACGCTGGCAATCGCGCTGCTGTTGATTACCGGCCTGGGCCTGGGAAGCGCTCTCCCGTCAACCCCGGGTTACGTCGGAATTTATCAGTTTGTCGCTATCAGCGTACTGGTTCCATTCGGTTTCAGCAAGACGAACGCGATTGCTTACATTCTTCTAGCGCAAGCTTTGCAATATGTACTGATCAGCTTCTGGGGTTTGATTGGAATCGCCAAATCCCGGCGTAAGCCTGTTGTTCACGATGCTTTGGCGTCTGTCGAGGAGTAACCCCGGCCTAATGCCGACAATGTAACCGACGCGCGATGTGAGCTTTGCGCCAGGAATGCTTGCCGTTTTGCCTGAGCAGCCACCGCCGCCGTTTGGCTTACCCAGCTTCAGCACGGATACTACGCCGCTATCTGTTGGATGTGAGCCTGGAGGCGAAGCGGTCATCAATCCAGTCAGGCAGGTAGGCTATTTGCGATCTCCGAACGGGCTGAGCGTCGCCGCAAGTGCCGATGGCGTCACGAGAGACTATCTCGCTTGCCGCCCAAATCTGCAGGAACCCGCTGGGTATCTTTCCAGAGCGATTGCGCCGGCGATACGAAAATCGACACTGCGCACAACGCTGCCGCTACCAGCGTGACGAAGGCGCGCGTGACGGCCGTAACGCGCTTGACCGGTAGTTTCTCCGGCACGAGTGGATCGATTAACGCAGCACCATAGAACAGGGCTTGTCCCGAAGCAGCGGGGATAAGAAGCAGCGGCGGCAGGAAAGGCGTGGACACCAGAATGGAAAGAAAAAAGAATGGCAGAAAAAGCCGGCCAGCCTTGTGCGAGAGGAAGTGGAACGATCGCCGGTTCCCAGGCCACAACACACCGGGAAACCTCCGAATGATCTGGTAGACGCCGGCTTGCGTCCGGACCTTGCGCTTGAACTCCGACTTCAAACTGGTTGGTAAATCGTAGGCCTTAGCCTCGCATTCGAAGTAGATACGGTAGTCAGCGCCGATGGCCGCAAGCGGAATGTGCACATCATCCAGCAAAGTGTCGGGAGGAATAGGTTTTACTAAGCTGCGCCGTACGGCGTAGATCGCTCCCGTGGCTCCCAGCAGTGCGTCGACCGCATTCAGATTCCGCCTGATCCACTTTTCGTACTTCCAATAGAGGCCGGTATTCACTTCCTCGTGATTGACGCCTTCGGTGATCACCAGTTCTCCAGTGACAACCCCCACGCACGGATCGTTAAAACATGAGGTCATCTTCCGGAGAGCCAAGGGGTCGAAGCGCTGGCGGACGTCGGTGAAGGCGATAATTTCGCCAAGCGCCATTTCGACGCCGCGATTAATGGCAGTCGCCTTCCCGCGCGCAGGAAGGTCGACGAGTTTCACCCGACCATCGTTGGAGGAGGCGACCAGGGAGGTAGTCGCATCGGTGGAGCCATCGGAAACAACAATAATGCTGACCAGGTCGCGAGGATAATCCGATGCCAGCAGGCTATCGATTTTCTCCCGAACCCAGCGCTCACCGTTTCGAACCGGAAGAATAATGCTGATGCTGAGAGCCTTGCCTCCTTTGCTGATGGGCCGCTTATTTCTTCGGGCGTAGAATGCCAGGCCGAGAGGATACAGCGCCAGAACGTAAATCACGCCCAGCGTGCCCAAACTAAAAACAATTACTGCCAAATTTATTTCTCTTCGAGGAACTTGACCATGTTATCGTTCGGGCGCAATGGGAGAGAATGTAAGAGAAATCTAAGCTGGCGGAGCCGCTCCGCGCCGTGCAGTTTAGGCTCAGAAACTAGCCGTGTTAAACAATTCCGACCCATCACCCGCACCGGTTCCCGGCGAGTTAAACCCGCAAGAAGAGCCTGCCGAACGCCTTGACTCTAGTCCTCCTCGAGGAAATCCCTTCCCGGTGGTGGGCGTCGGAGCGTCGGCCGGCGGATTGGAAGCGTTCGGCCAACTGCTGAGCGAATTGCCCGCCGATACGGGCATGGCTTTCGTTTTTGTTCAGCATCTCGACCCGCATCATGAAAGCTTGCTGGCGAACATTCTGGCTCCGCTGACGGCAATGCCGGTTCTCACAGTTAAGGACGGCATCACCATTGAAGCCGATAAGGTGTATGTCATTCCTCCGAACACCAGTGTGGTGCTTGAGGATGACCATCTCAAGCTCAGCGAACGCGGTTCTGGCCTGCACCTTCCAATCGACACGTTTTTTTCTTCTTTAGCGCGCGTGCAGGGCGGCCGGGCAGTTGGGGTGGTACTGTCCGGCACTGCATCCGACGGGAGCGTTGGCGTTCGCGCCATTAAAGCCGAGTGCGGACTTACTTTTGCGCAGGAGGAATCCACGGCCCGCTTCGGGGGCATGCCGCGCAATGCGGCCGCCACAGGCGCTGTCGATTACGTGCTTTCTCCCGCCGGCATCGGAAGAGAGTTGGGTCTCCTCAAAGACCATCCCTATCTGATTCCGGCCCGGCCGGGCGAAGCCGGATCGGAGACGCTGCCGCATGGTGATGGAGATCTCAAGCGAGTCTTTACGCTCCTTTTCGCTGCCACCACGGTCGACTTCTCCCATTACAAGCCAACCACCTTGCGCCGCCGCATTAGCCGCCGCATGATGGTTCTGCGCATCAACTCTCTGGGCGAATACGCCCAATATGCGGAACAGCATGCAGCAGAAGTGAAAGAGCTTTATGGCGACCTGCTCATTAGCGTCACCAGCTTCTTCCGCGATCCGGAATCTTTTCGCGCCCTGTGTGAGCTTTTCACAAAGGCGCTTTCTGGGGATTGCGGTCGCAAAGACGCCATCCGGGTCTGGGTTCCAGGATGCGCCACTGGAGAGGAGGTCTACTCTCTGGCGATCTGTCTCAATACGCTAGCGGGCGATTTGGGCCTCTCCCTACCGTTTCAATTCTTCGGCACGGATATCGACGAAGTGGCGCTGGAACGAGCCCGGCAAGGAAAGTATTCGGAGATTATCTCGGAAGACGTTACGCCGGAACGTTTGAAACGCTTCTTCAATAAGATCGATAGCGGATATCAAATTGTCAAGCAGATCCGCGAGAGTTGCGTCTTCGCGCGGCACGACCTTACCAGGGATCCTCCTTTCTCCCGCATCGATCTGATCAGCTGCCGGAATCTGCTGATCTACCTGGATGCAGGAGCGCAGAAACGGGTGCTGCCTATCTTCCACTTCGCTCTCAGGCCAGATGGTTTGCTGATGCTGGGCTCAGCTGAAACTACTTCAGCATCCAGTGATCTGTTCGCCGGAGTTGACAAGCAGCACAATATCTACGGCAGAAAACCCGGACCGGGCCGTATTGCGTCCGATTTTCCGCTAGGTCCCCCGGCTCTCGAGATCGGCCGCAACCCAGCACAACCTGGCAGTTCAGCCGGCACTGAACTGCAGCGCCGCCTGGACCGGGTCCTACAAAGCAAATATTCGCCCAACGGGGTGCTTGTCGACGCTGAACTGCAAATCGTAAAGTTCTTTGGACATACGCGTCCCTATCTTGACCCGACGCCTGGCGAAGCAACCTTGAATCTCCTGCGCATGGTGCGCGAGAGCCTGGTTGTGCCGCTGCGCCGCATTCTGAAAGCTACTGCCGAATCGCGAAGTTCAGTGAAGGAAAGTGGAATACTGCTCGAATGGGATGGCGGCAAAGACGAAATCGCCCTTGAAATCACGCCTGTCACAGGGGAGAGTTCCTCGGAGAACTATTGGCTGGTTGTCTTTACTCCCGGATACAAACCGCAGGGCGAAACGAAGGCGGTCGAGTTCAACGGCAGTAGGGATGCCGGCTCGGACGAGGGCCAGATACCCCAGCTGGAGCGGGAACTCTCGGACACGCGGGAGTATCTGCGTAACCTCACCGAAGAGTACGAAGCTCATTCCGAGGAGCTGCATGCCGCCAACGAGGAAGCCCGCAGCGCCAACGAGGAGCTGCAGTCCACCAATGAAGAGCTCGGCACCACCAAAGAGGAACTACAGTCCGCAAACGAGGAGTTGACCACCGTCAACGAGGAGTTGCAGCATCGTAACGAAGAGCTGGGCGCTATCAACAACGACCTGAGAAATCTGCTCTCCGCCGTCAGTGTTGCCATCCTGATGGTCGATTCCGACCAGCGCGTCCGCCGCTTCAATCCTGTGGCTGAGAAGCTGCTGGAGTTGGCTCCCATCGACATTGGCCGTCCGATTGGACATCTACGCGGCAGGCTTAGCGTTGCGATCCTGGAAAAGCAAATCGAGCAGGTGCTGGAGACCCTGCATACCGCCGAAACCGAGGTCCAGGATAACGCCGGCCATTGGTATTCGATTCTGACGCGGCCTTACCGCACGCTGGACGATCGTATCGCCGGAGCGGTAGTTACGATACAGGACATCAACCCGTTAAAGCGCGGACTGAAAGCAGCCGAAGAGGCTCGCGACTACGCCGAAGAGATGATCGAAACCGTGCGGGAACCGTTGATCGTCCTGGATGCCGATCTGAGGGTAGTGCGCGCCACAGTAGCTTTTTTCGAGACTTTCCTGGTCTCTCGGGAAGAAACCGAGGGTCGCTTTCTTTACGATCTGGGAAACGGTCAATGGAACCGGCCGAGGCTGCGGGAACTGATCGGTTCCGCAATATTCCGCGACCAACCTTTCCAGGATTACGAGCTCGAGCACGAGTTTCCGCATATCGGCTGGCGAACCATGCGGCTGAACGCACGCCGTATTCCGCGGCAGGATCTAAAGCGTACTCTGCTGCTGGCCATCGAGGATGTAACTGAACGCCGCGAAGTGGCCCAGATCCAATTTCAGCGCCTCTTTGAAACCGCCAAGGACGGCATTGTGGTGGTGGAGGCCGAGACGGGCCTCGTGCTCGACGCTAATCCGTATTTCCTCGAGCTGAGCGGCTGTGGCCGGGAAGAGATCATTGGCAGGTTACTGGCGAACATTCAGCCCTTTTCGGACTCTCCTGAAATTAACGGTTTGGTTCCTGCTTTGAAATCGCGGGAACAGGTCCGCTATGACGATGTTCCTCTGCATAGACCGGACGGCTGCAGGGTCAGCGTAGAGATAATCGCCAACAGCTACCAGGTCGGCAGCCAGCCGGTCGTGCAACTCAATCTCCGGGATATAAGCGTCCGGAAGGAGCAGGACGAAAGCCTAAAGCGATCGCTGGAAGAAAAGGCGCTTCTGGTCCGCGAAGTACATCATCGGGTGAAGAACAATCTTCAGGTGATTGTCAGCCTGTTAAGCCTTCAATCGAACTATACGGACGACCCGGGAGCCTTGAAAGCTTTCGAAGAAGCGGAGGGGCGGGTGCGGGCTATCGCCGCCATTCATGAGACTCTCTACGCGCGCTCCGATTTAGCCGAAATTGAATTCGCGGCTTATCTTACTAACCTGGTGAACGACCTTCTCAAGCTCCACGCCAGGACTCCCGATGGCGTCGTTCTGGAACTCGAGACCGCAGAGATGGCGCTGCCTATGGAGCAGGCTATTCCACTCGGACTGATTGCCAACGAACTGATCATCAATAGTCTGAAGCACGGCCTTTCAAAAGGTGGCGGAACGCTGAAAGTCGAGCTGAAGTATAGGCCTGACTTAGAGAAGCCCGGAAGCGGTGAGCCGCTCGATTCAGGATCGGCGGAACTTAGCGTCGCCGATGACGGCCCCGGCCTGCCGGCGGACATCGATATCGCGCAGGCGCACTCCATGGGTTTTCGTCTCCTACACTTGCTCAGCAAGCAGTTGCGGGGCAGCGTGAAGATGGCTGGAGGCAAAGGTGCTAGGGTAACGGTTGAGTTCCCCCTGTCTGCCGAGGAGTGGCAGCCCGAACAAAACCACAAATGAGCCTACGCATATTGATCGTGGAAGACGAACAGATCGTCGCCGAGGATCTGGAAAGCAAGCTGACCAAGATTGGACATCAGGTAGTTGGAACGGCAGGTTCAGGCGAAGATGCCATTACCGTCGCGGAAAGAATCAGGCCGGAACTCGTACTGATGGACGTGCGGCTGCAAGGAAAGATGGACGGAACGGAAGCTGCTCGCCGCCTACAGCGGCTGACCGGAGCCCCAGTTATTTTTATCACCGCCTTTGCGGACGTCTTTCTGCGCGATCCTACGCTGATGCGTCCGCCGGGTCTCTGCCTGAGCAAGCCGTTCTCGCTAAATCAGCTGCAAGCAGTTTTAGATACGATTCCGCAACCAAATTGATTCGAATCCCGGTTCCTCTGGCTTAAAACTTGTGACGGCGACGTTGTCTTACCTTTAGGATTGAGACTTCCGGGCATCTTTCAGCGACAGAGTCCAGCCGCGATAACCACGCTTGCGCGACCCTGGGTCATCCTCCAGCTGCAGCAGCAAATCGAGCTGGTTGCCACGTGCAAAAAGCCCGGCCCGGTCACCGAAATTCCATGCCTTCACGTAGAGTGTTGTCCCGCCCTGCTGCAGTGGTACGCTCCAGTGCTTGGCGTTTCCTAACATGCGTGCATCACCCGCAACTGTAGCTCCCGACGCCAGCAGCAGAGGAGCAGGATTTCCAAATCCAAAGGGCCCGAGGCTCATGACTTCGTTCACCGTCTGGTCGTTCAAAGCCGCAAAGTCGACATAAGCATCCGCTGTGTACTCCGGACGAAGTTGCTCCGGATTGAGGCAGCGCGCTGCGTAATCGCCGAATAGCCGCCGGAAGTCTGGCAGCGAATCGCAGGGCAACGTCAATCCTGCCGCGCCTCGATGGCCCCCATACCGGACGAACAACTCGCCCATGCTCTCCAACGCTTCCAGTAGGTGAAATGCGGGTATGCTGCGCCCCGACCCCGAGAAACAGGCCACGCCTTCGGCCGTCGGCGGGCATGAACTCAAGACGAAAACCGGCCGGCAGAAGCGCTCCACTAAACGGCTCGCCACAATTCCCAAGACGCCTAGATGCCAGCCGGGAGCCGCAAACACCATCGCCGAGCTGTTCAATACCGAGCATTCCAAATCGCCTTCGCCCGCTTCGCATTGCGCTACGATCGTCTCCACAATCTCGCGCTCCACCTGCTGCCGTTCCCGATTGAGGCTGTCTAATTGTTCCGCAATCGCGCGGGCCCGGTCTGCATCTGAGGTTAGAAAAAGTTCAATAACGTCGCTGGCGGCTGCCATGCGTCCCGCAGCGTTAATTCGCGGAGCCAGCCGAAAGGCGACCTGGTGCGCAGAAAGCGCTTCGCCGTCTTCGAGACCAGCCACCTGCAGCAGCGCTCGCAGCCCAGGATTGCGCACGTTGCTTAACCCTGCCAAACCACGCTGTACGATGACCCGGTTTTCTCCCGTTAAGGGCACAATATCGGCTACCGTTGCAATCGCCACCGGCTTCAAAAACGAATCGAGTAGCGTCTGCTGCCGGGCTGCAGACAGTGCGCTTCTCAGCAGCAGCGCTTGCACCAGCTTCAGCGTAACCCCCGCTCCACAGAGATCTTTGCACGGATAGCTGCAGTCCGGCCGATTCGGATTCAATACTGCCAGCGCGCGCGGCAGTTCCGCTTCGGGAAGGTGATGGTCGGTTACAATCACGTCAATTCCCAGATGGATTGCGTGCTCCACGACGGCGTTCGCCCGGATGCCCGTATCTACGCTGACAATCAAACGCACACCGTCGGCGGCGGCTTGCTCCACCGCATCGGTACGCATCCCGTAGCCGTCATTCAGCCGGTGCGGAATGTAGAAATCCGCGCGCCCGCCGAGAATCTCGATCGTTTTCTTAAGGACAACTACCGACGTCGTACCGTCTACATCGTAATCGCCATAGATCAGGATTGTTTCTTGGCGGCTGATCGCCTCATGGATGCGAGCCACAGCCGCGGCCATATCCCGCAAAGCGAACGGATCATGCAATCGATCGAGTTGCGGATGAAGGAATTCACGCGCCTGCTCGAGATCGGTGTAGCCGCGCGAAGCTAGAATTTCCGCTACGATCTGCGAAAGCTGTAATCCTGTTCGCAGGCGGTCCATTGCGGAAGTAGAAAAGCGCGGAAGGTTCCAGTGTGCCGCGGGCCTGGCAAAGTGCGCTGGGGAAGAAGGGCTTCCGGTCATGTTTGAAGCGGGAGACACCCCAAACTATCGCTAATTCTTGGAGAAATAGCCGCCCAGCCCGTCTTCTTCCGCCGGCTCTTCAACATCGCCCATCACTTCTAACTCAGCGAGGATTTCGTTCAGCGATTGGTACCATTCCGTCTCGCGGCCATAGGTATAGGTCTGCCCGTTAAAGCTGAATGATAGGTCCAGCGAGCACGTGAAGCCTTCATAGGCCTGCAACTGGCGAAGCCGGGTTTCAAAGCTGCGCTTCTCGTCCGGCGGCAGCATGCTGTCGTCAAGCAGTTCCAGCGCATCGTCAATCTGGTCCAGCGAAAGAGATTGATAGGAGTACACAAAGAGCTGCACTCCGGCGCGCTGGCCTGTCGCCAGAAACTCCCGGAAGTCCGGATGCATTTCGACATCCCAATTCACCTGGTTGGTCGCGTCCATCAGCCGGTAATAGCCGTAGAAGACCGGAAGCCCGGCTTCATCGAAATAGGCCTGAACATCCTTGCGGAGCGTCTCGAGATCAAGAGCCATTCGATTCACCCTAGCAAATCCACATTCCCGTCGTACACTGTTCCCGGGAGCCGGTATTGATCAACGATCTCTGGTACAAAAACGCAGTTATTTATTGCCTGTCCACCGAGACCTTCATGGATGCGGATGGGGATGGAGTCGGAGACTTCAAAGGCCTGATGCGGCGTCTGGACTATTTACATGGTTTGGGAGTCAGCGCTATCTGGCTGATGCCATTCCAACCGTCTCCTGGAAAGGACGGGGGTTACGACATTAAGGACTATTACAATATCGATCCCAGGTATGGAAACCTGGGCGATTTCGTGGAATTCACGCACGGGTGCCATCAACGCGGCCTCCGGGTGCTGATCGATCTGGTGGTCAATCACACATCGGATGAACATCCCTGGTTCCGCGATGCGCGCAGCAATCCTGCTTCGAAATACCGCGATTGGTACGTCTGGTCAAAGAAGAAGCCAAAGAATGCGGATGACGGCGTGGTCTTTCCCGGCGTCCAAGAATCCACCTGGACTTTCGACGAGGCTGCTAAAGCCTACTACTTCCATCGCTTCTATGATTTTCAACCCGATTTGAATACCGCGAATCCAGACGTACAAGCGGAGATCTTGAAGATCATGGGTTTCTGGATTCAGCTAGGCGTTTCCGGGTTCCGTATGGACGCGGTGCCATTCGTTATCGCGGAGAAGGGCGCGACCGTTTCGAAGTCCAAAGAACAATACCGGATGCTTAGGACCTTCCGCGAGTTTCTTAGCTGGCGCAAGGGCGACTCCATGATTCTCGCCGAAGCCAACGTGTTGCCCGGCACGGACATGGAATACTTTGGGGCCGCCGGCGAGCGTATGCAAATGATGTTCAACTTTCAGGTGAACCAGAACATGTTCTACGCGCTCGCATCCGCCGATAGCGGTCCGCTGATCGACGCGCTTAAAAGCACCAGATCGAGGCCGGCCACGGCGCAGTGGGGCCAGTTCCTGAGGAACCACGATGAGCTCGATCTGGGGAGGCTCACCGACGAGCAACGGCAGACCGTCTTCGAGGCCTTCGGTCCCGATGAGGACATGCAACTCTACGGCCGCGGTATCCGGCGGCGGCTGGCGCCGATGCTGAAAGGGGACCGGCGGCAGTTGGAGTTGGCATACAGCCTGATGATGACCCTACCCGGTACGCCGGTCGTCCGCTATGGCGATGAGATCGGGATGGGAGACGATCTGCGGCTCCCTGAGCGGCAATGCGCGCGCACTCCGATGCAATGGTCCGGTGAACCGCATGGAGGGTTCACTCTGGGTGAAAAGCCGGTGATGCCAGTTATCAGCGACGGAGCGTACAGCTATGAACATGTGAATGTTGCCGAGCAGCGCCGCGATCCGAATTCGCTGTTGAATTGGCTGGAGCGGATCATCCGTATGCGCAAGGAAGTGCCGGAGATCGGCTGGGGTGATTTTTCGGTTCTCAAAACCGGCACGCCCGAAATTCTGGGCTTGCGCTACGATTGGCGCAACAATTCGGTGGTGGTGCTGCACAACTTGAGCGCGCTGCCGCAAGAGATCTGGCTGAAGGTGGGCATCGATGGACCGCATGGCGACCGCCTGGTAAACCTGCTCTCAACCGAGCATAGCGAAGCAGTGGAATCCGGCAAACATTGTATTCTCCTCGAACCGTATGGCTATCGCTGGTATCGTACTGGAGATCTCGCCTACCTGCTGAACCGCAGCGACTCATAGCTAGAGAGCGCGGCATATAAAGGTGGCGTTAAACTTGGCGGCATGGAGTTGACGCTGCCCGACGACGGCATTGTCACGTTGGAGACGAGGGCGAACCTTTGCGAGTGACAGGCTCGCAAAACCTAGGGCGAAGATGGTGGATTGGCGATCAAACGGAGTTGCTCTTAGATGGCTGATCGATGCGAATGTCCGTAAGGTATGGATCTACTCGCATGATGAAGTTCATCTACAAAGGGTTGAAAAGAAGGTAGCCGAAAGTTGAATTGCAAGACCTGGCAGAGTGATCGAAATTGGTCGTAACAACGCAGTAAGTAAGTTATGACAGTTTTGTAAGAGTGCTCAAAATCTGGCGGGCCGCCCGTTGCCCGCTTGCCATCGCTCCGTGCACGGTGGCGCTGTGGCCCTCCAGCTCCGTCGCTTCGCCCGCGAAGAATAATGTGCCGTCTACAGGCTGCGCCAGAGTCTCGCGGTCGCGCAATTTGCCAGCCGGAACATAGCTGTATGCTCCGCGCGCGAACGGATCGTTGCGCCAATCGTGAAAGTGGATGGCATCGATCTGCTCTTCAATCAGTCCGCGCGCAGTACATGCCACTTTAGCCAGATCATCCAGCGCGGCTGCGACGATCCCGCCACGGTCTGCCTCTATCAACTCATCCGCGTGGGGCCCGGAACTCCAGCCCGTCAGCAGCGGAGCGCGAACCGGCAGCGTGGTCCACCAGGTTGGAAAATAGCGTTCGTCTGAAAGCCAAAAGCCTGCATCTTTCAAGTGTTCGATTCTTGCCCACCAGGCTTCGCGGAAGCGCATCACCACTCGATTTACATTTCCGAATCGCAAAGCCTTCGCGGAAGAGAAAACATTTTCCGGTTCCGGTGTAAACCGAACGGCATCTGCCTGCAAAACACCTAGCGGAAGCGTTATGACGGCCGCCGAAGCCGCAAACTCCTGAAGTCGGTGGGTCAATGCTGATCGCGCGCTAACAGTTACCTGAAGAGGTTTCCAGTCGATGCAGTCCACGATTTGATTCAGCCGCACCGATTCCAGGTCGTCTGCTGCCAGCACCCGCAAAAGGGCGTCGTAGCCATTCAGAATGCGGAAATTGCTGTTGCTGCCGATTGCCTCCGCTGCCCTCGCATCGCGCGCCAGAGACGCAACACTGACATCTTCTTTTCGAGCGGCGTTGAACCCTTCGACAAAATTCGTTGCAAGCTGCTTCACTAGCTCGGGATACTTCTGTGCCGCTAAGAAATCAACGAAAGTGGGGTCTTCACCGCGCGCTTCCACCTTCTTCATGTCTTCGGTGACGGCAGCGACTTGCTCCCATGATTCGGCCTGTTCCAACGGCTTGCCCGCGCGAATCTGAACGGAGTTCTCATGCGAATCGTAGATTGCGAGCCGACCTCTTGCGATGAGTTCCAGACTTTGTGGAGGATGCCCATGCACGAACTCGGGACCAAGTTCAACGGGTATAGGCGAATGTGGATCGTGAACCGTCAAGATCCGGCCTCCGATGCGATCCCGCGCCTCCAGGCACAGCACATGCAGTCCGGCCCGCCGCAAATCGCGCAGAGCAGCCAACCCCGCTGCGCCCGCGCCGACAACGATGACGTCGTAGCTCTCTTCTCGCATCTACTCGCGCGACGCTTGGTCGCCTTCGACCGGCTCCGCGCTGCTCAACCTCGCGTGGCCTGAAAGGTTTCTACTTTGGCGCGCATCTGCCTGGCTCGTTCGGTGAAAACTTCGTACTTGCCTTCTTCGACAGTTTTGCCATCCACCAGTTCCGAACCCACGCCCACCGCGCAACACCCCACTTCTAAGAATCCGGTTATCGTGTCGAGGTTGACTCCGCCGGTGGGAACAAATTCGATGTCCGGGAAAGGCCCTTTCAGCGCTTTAATGTACTTGGCGCCGCCCACGGCGCTGCACGGGAAAACTTTGATGCCATCCGCGCCCGCCTGCCAAGCTGTCAGCACTTCAGTTGGCGTAAGTGCTCCCGGGAAAATTGGCTTCGAATAGCGTTTTGCTACTTCGATAGTCTTAACGTTCAGCGCGGGTGTCACAAAGAAGTTGGCCCCCGCCAGCATGCACGCGCGGGCCGTCTCAGGGTCCAGAACCGTTCCCGCGCCCAGCAGCAGCTTATCTCCAAATCGATCGGCCACACGCTCCAACGCCGTGATCGCGCCGGCTACGGTCATGGTGATCTCGGCGCAGGGAATGCCGCCTTCGCTTATTGCCTCCACGGCGCGCACGGCCGATTCGGCGTCTTTGGTGCGCACCACCGGAACAATAGCGATGCGTTTTATCTCCTGCAGAATGTCAGAGCTTTTCATGGCGTTCCAGACAAATAGTAACGCAGAGTAGCGTTAACGAATGCTGCGTAGTGCAGCCCGGCAGCGGCTATTTGCTGTCCGGCAATGGAACACTGACGGTTGTGTCTTGCGGCGAGCCGAATTGAACTGAACCCAGCGAAAGATGCAGCGCAGCGGGATGAAAGTCGCGCGTGGCCGTTTCGCTCGGGTTATCTAATATGGTCTCGGCCGGCGTTTGGCCGTCTAACGCTGCCTGGCGTTCGTTCCATTGTCCAGCATAGAGCGGCAGTTGATCGTAACCCAAATCTCCAGTGATGTTGGACACGTAGTTCTGGGTTTCAAGCAGGTCCGGAATGCCGCCGAAACTATCGACCCGAGCCATGCCAGCGTTATAGGCGCCGAGCGCCTTCCGCAAATCACCACCGTAGCGGTTCACCAACTGTTTTAGATACGCCGCCCCACCGCGTATGTTCTCCCGCGGATCGAACGCATTGTCCACATGCAGATCCACCGCGGTTGCGGGCATCAGCTGCATCAATCCCTGAGCACCCATATTAGATACGGCGCAGGGTTTGAAGCCAGACTCCCGTTTTATGACAGCGCGAAGTAATTCTGCAGGAAGCGCCTCGCGGGCCGCAGCGGAATGGATCAGCGATTCCGTTTCACCGGGCGCCATCGGTTCGCAGTCATATTGTTGAGGCAAGTCTTGTGACACGAACTGTGGAACATCTTGCGGATTGCGAATCACTGCGACCGGAGGCAGTGGCGTCCATTTCGGAAGGAGTTCGGATTGCTTCTTCACGGAATCATGCTGCCGCACTACGGATTCCGTCTGCGCCTTTACGGACGCCGTCTGTTTTTCCGCGGAAGCCCGCTGCGCTTCAATCGATGCTAGCTGTGGAGACACATCGGCGCTCCAAGCGGTCTGGGCTGAAAGCAAGCCCACGAGCGCCAGAACTGCGGGCGTCAGTACGCGAGTGTCGATCAAATGTGACGGTATGCTCCACAGCTAAGTGCGGGAACACCGGCGCCTCTCTCAGCCTTTCCCGATGAATGCCCTATTCTGTTGAATGTAAGCTGGCAAAGGAGATGAGATGAATGTCTTATCACCCGAAGATCGGCGGTAAGCTCCGGGAGGAAACTTCCGGAGCAGACAGGTCACAGGCTGGATACGTTTGGTGGGGCACGGACCCCGTAAAGGAGATTGGTCAGACCTGTGGATGGAACGTCATCGTGAGGCGCGAAGCGACCTCGGATAGGAGTATGGTGACCGCCGTAAAGTTAGTCTGCTCGACCTGGAAGAACAACAAACCAGGAGAGAAAAATGGAAAAGCGATATATCGGAATCGACCTGCATCGCAATCGGTTCACCTGCTGCATACGGCTGGAGAACGAGCGGACGTACCTGACCGAATGGGAGTTGGCGGACCTGGGGAAATTCGTGAAGAAGCTGCGGCCGACAGACGAAGTGGCGGTGGAAATCACGGGCAACACCCGGCTGTTTCACGATGCGGTGGCCGGGCATGTGGCGCGCATTGTGGTCGTGAACACGAGCCAGTTCCGTGTTATCCGGCAATCGGTGAAGAAGACCGATCCCAACGACGCGCGGACACTGGCGCTGTACCTGTCGAAGAACATGCTGCCGGAGGTGCGCATGAAGGATAAGGAGCATGGGCAACTAGCGTCGCTGACGCAGACACGAGACACGCTGGTGAAGCTGCGCACTGCGCTCAAGAATAAGATCAACAATATTCTGAGCGCGCGCGGGCTGAATCTGCCCAAAGAGGCGCTGTCAAGCGAGAAGAAGCTCAATGAAGTGCTGAGTCTGCCTTTCGACGAGACCGTGCAGATCGAACTGCGGGTGATCGTCGAGCAGATCCGGAGTTTGAACAAGAGCATTGCCGAACTGGAGAAGACAATTGGCGAGGAAGGCTCGAAGCTGGAGGGGCACAAGGGCCTGTCCAGCATCAAGGGAATCGGCAAAATCACCGGCGCGATCCTGCTGAGCGTGATCGGGAATGTGCAGGACTTTGCCGACGAGGGCCATCTGGCCAGTTACTTCGGCATCGTGCCGCGCGTGTCGAACTCGAACGAAACCGAGCACAGCGGCCGCATTCATACACGCGGGACCAAGCTGGGACGAACGGCGCTGGTGCAGTCGGCCCTGATAGCAGCCAACTACAGCCCGTATCTGAAGCGGTTCTATGAGCAGGTGAAAGCGCGGCGGGGGGCCGGTAAGGCAATCATTGCGCTGGCTCGCAAATTCCTGGGCGTCATCTACCGGACGCTGAAAAATGGATGGGTGTTTGAGGACTTCCCCAACTTCGTACTGGCGGAGGCATCATGAAGGCACTCCGGAACCCACCACCGGGAATCAAAAACAACACAGTTTCTTCGTCTTGCGAAAGACGAGAACCAGTTCGCAGTTGACAAAACATCATAGGAGAGATCGATTGGTTAAATTAGCACTTTACGTCCGCCTGGAAGCGAAGCCCGGGCAGGAAGCGGCGCTGAAAGCGTTTTTGGAAGGAGCACTCCCCATGGCGCAGGCGGAGAGTACAACACCTGTCTGGTTTGCTCTGCAGTTTGGGCCGGGCACTTTCGGCATCTTTGATGCGTTCAAGGATGAACGGGATCGCCAGGCGCATCTGAATGGCGAAATCGCTGCCGCCCTGATGGCAAATGCTGAAGCCTTGCTGGCAAAACCGCCCCAGATCGAAAAAGTCGATCTGCTTGCTGCGAAGATTCCAGGGTAGCCGCAAGGCCTGCCCAGTTCTTACACAGAGAGGCCATAGGGTCTCTCTGGCATTTCGATCATCTGCTCGGCGGCGCGAGCGACCGCAAGCACTCGCTCTTCACCCCACATAGGGCCCACGATCTGCAATCCAATTGGCAGGCCGTCGCGCGACAGACCACAAGGAATTGTCATGGCGGGCACGCCGAAGCGGTTGAAGGCGCTCGTGTTGCTCGGCAGTCTCTGGTGAGTCTGGTTCATCACCTCGGCGATGCCGGGCGCAGGCTCCCGCATCGTAGGGAGCAGCAGCACGTCAACGCCCTGGAACACGCTACGAATCTGGCGTCGGCACTCACGAATTCGCTTTAGGGTTTCCACGTATGGAACGGCTTGGACGGCTTTCATGCGCTCCAGCAGAGCTCTCGACCAGGGATGGTATAGCTCGGGAGTCTTGTCGAAGTACGGCTTCTGGTAGTGATACAGTTCTACGTTGTAATCGCCGTTCTCGACGAAGCTGAATTGCGGCAGCTTCACCTCGCGTATTTCTTTTACCTTCGGGCGAAACGCCGCGATCGCTCCTTCTACTCTCCTGGCAACGTCAACATGCAATCGCTCAAAGAAATAGTCGCGTGGCACGCCGATGCGGTATCCTCCAATGGGCGCGCTGCAGGCTAAAAGATAATCCGGAACCGCAACGTTGGCGGTTATTGCGTCCAGCGGATCGAATCCGGCGAGCACCTGCAGGACCAGAGCCGCATCGGTTACTGTACGGGTTATCGGGCCGATGGTGTCTAGCGAGTAAGCTGATGGAATCACGCCTCGCGTACTTACCCGGCCGTACGTAGTCTTGAATCCGACCACGCCGCAGTATGCTCCGGGAATTCGGACCGAACCACCGTCATCGCTGCCCACCGAGGCATAACACAGACCTGCCGCCAACGCCGCGGCTGAACCGGCTGACGATCCGCCGGTGATGTGATCCAACTTCCAGGGATTGTGGACCGGACCGTAGCAACTGGTGGTTCCTGTTCCTTCGAAAGCGAATTCATCGAGATTGAGCTTGCCCAGGAGAACCATTCCGGCATTCTTCAGACGGCGTGTAACCTCCGCGTCTTCTGCCGGGATGCGGCCCGCAAACACCCGGCTGGCCGCTGTGGTCAAAAGTCCGGCAGTGTCGATGTTGTCTTTAAGCGCGATGGGGATGCCATGAAGAGGACCGGCAACTTTTCCCGACTGGCGTTCGGAGTCGCATTGTTGCGCACGCGCCAGGGCGTCTTCTTCAGTCTGCGTGATGAACGCATTCAGAGCGGGATCAACCCGGCGTATGCGCTCGAGGCAGGCGCGGGTCAATTCGTCAGAGGCAATTTTGGCCCCGGCCAGAGCCGTCGATGCTTCGGCCAGCGTCCAGTAAGCCGGGTCATTTGGAAGGGGCCGCGATTGGCCCGAAGCTGCGCCTGCTGCAAGTATTGCCATCACCGATCTCCGGGTGAATGCGTAATTGGATCTTTCTGACATGACGTTTAAGAGTCAAATAAGAGCTGCGTGATCGACCGGTGCATCAAGCGGCAATTCGGCTGGCTCAACGGGTAGTCCCAGGCGCTGCCACTCATCGAGCCCGCCTTCCAGCGGACGCACATGCTTCACCCCGGCGCGTTTCAATTGCAGTGCCACACGGGCACTCGTGGCTTCGTTCGGTCAAGTGCAGTAGAGAATGACCTCGTGAGTTTCAGGAATTTCGTGAGAGCGTGTTCGCAGCTCCGCCGGCCGCAGCACCCGTGCGCCGGCTATTTTGATGCCCGTTTGCTCGATCTCTTTGGGACTGCGGAGATCCGCGACTGTGACGGGATGGCCGCCGGTGATCAACGCGTAAGCTTCCTGCGGAGTAATCCGCCCAATTCGCAATTGCCTCCGGAATCTATGCCTCTGCGCATAGCGCCAAATCAGATAGAGAAGCAACAATACGATAGCGACCTCTCCGGCCCGGCGTCCGAATAGTCCGGCGAGCACCAGCAGTTCGCTGATCTGACGGTGGAATAAAACACCGGCCAAAAGGTAAGTGCCGCACCAAAGCGTGGAGCCGGCGGCGTCCGCCAGCAAGAAGCGCCATCGAGGCATGCGGATGGCTCCCGCTAGAGGTGTTGCGATCAGGCTCGTCCCAGGGACGAATTTAGTGAACAGCAGCGTCCATGCGCCGTTCTTCATAAAGCCCACTTCGGTCTTGCGCACGCAGGTGTCCGGCTCGAGTGACAGTTTACAGAGCAGCTTCAAAATGGACCGGCCGCGCCAACGGCCCAGTTCGTACCACAGCCAATCGCCTATCAGGGCCGCCATTACCGCCAGTGGCAAAGCAATTGCGAACGAGTACAGGCCGTCCCCGATGGCCGCGCCCATGATCAAAAGCAACGGATCGGCCGGAATGGGCACACCCGACTGAACCGCCATCAGGTAACAGAACAGGAAAGCGTAGCCGTGCAGAAGCACTAACGATTTGAAGGACGGCACTTACTTCAGCTTGCCATGCAGTAACAAAATCACCAGCCCCACGTGCCCGGCGCGCCTTTGAACGGTCCCGCGACATCTTTTGTAATCCACCCTCCGTAGAAGCCGCCGGGTTGCGCTCCAACACGCTCTCCATCGACAAAGCATTCCAGTGTGCCAGGATAAAGCGCGACGTAGCCAGCGATAGCGGCGAAGGCAACGGTTGGCCGTGGATAGGACCAGGCCACATTCTCCAGAGTCTGATTGCCCACGCTTATCGACCAGTAATGGGCTGCTCCCTTCCATTCGCAGTGCGAGCCCTTCGACTCCGGCTGCAGGAACTCTTTGCGAATGTCAGAAGGAGGAATGTACCAACTGGGCGGATGACTGGTTTCGAGAACCCGGTAAGCCGCGTGTGTGTCAGCTATTATTTCGCCGGCGAACTTTACCTCGACATGCCGGGCGGACTTCTCTAGCTTGGGAGGCCTCGGGTAATCCCAAACCGACTCTTGCCCGGGCAAAGCAGGATCTCTTCGCATTCCGCTTTGATGCCGCGGATGATCCGGAATGCGCATCGAAAATCGTAGATGTTGTTTGGCGAATGCGAACTATGCTGTCGCGCTGAAGTCGAGCTAACTCGCCACCATCTGATCCCGCGCGCCCGCCACCGCAAGCGTGAAATGCGGATCGAGTTTGCCAGCGATGAAGTGAAAAGCCGCATCGCCTCTATCAGCCGCGCCTGTCATAAGTTCATTCACCATGTATTAACAGAGAGGGAAATGGCGCGCCAATTCAACACTATTGAGAGTTTGCGTGCTCACCCAGAAATTGCAAAGTTCCTAGGTTGGTTAGCGCAGCGTCCTTCTGGACTAAGTGTTGCATCGCGCGGATCCCGGCGGAGATAAGCGGCTATCGCCTGGGGTCTTCCAAGGCAACGCCCGCTTTCAGGCTTCTATCGATTGGGACTCCGTAGCTAATCGGAAAGCACACAGTGCATCCACAATTATGTTCCCTTCTGAACTGTTCCAGATCGATTCAACACCTGCACTTCCGACGTATGTTTTTCGCGAAGCTGTAATTAAAACCGGCACGGAACCAGAGACCTCCGACCACCTCATCGATATGATTGATGTCAAAAAGATAGGTCGCCGCTTTGGCCTCAAAGCTATTTTGAGGTGTCCAATTGATAAGCGAAAGCGAGATTACGCCATCGGCGAGGGATGCCAGGTCCTCTGAAGCCCGTTTGGGGTTGCCTGCTGGACCATCCATCGCGTCATCCAGCGGTCGCTAGCGCCCCGGTTCTATGTCAGCGGGCTGAATGTCGTTCGGTATAAATGACCGATCCAGAACATCTCTGACGTCGATCCGCCGCTGTAGAATACCGGCGGATACGCCCATGTCGGCGATCTTTTGCATTTCTTCGTCGGTAGGCGTCAGCATCCGGTAACTCACCCGATCCGGAGGCCGCATCAGCACGAACCGAACCAGTTTTTCGTCTTGCCGGAAATAGGGCGCAACAACAGATGCTGCTATGCTGCGGTGGGTCTCGGCCCATTCGCCGCTCTCCGCAATGCCTCGAACCAGATCTTTTACCACTGCCGGCCGTTCGCTGATCACATTCTGATTCGCCACCAGCACGCAAGAGATGAAATGCGGCCAGATATCTTTTGCCAGATAAAGCACTCTGCCGGTGCCATCGAGCTCGGCCCGGGCGGCGTGGGGTTCTCCTACGAAATATGCATCGATGGCTCTCGCTGCCAGCGCACCTGGCATGTCGGGTGGCGCCATTTCCACTATGTTGATTTCACTGGGATCGACGCCCTGATCCGCCATCAACTTCAGGATCACTAAATTTTGATTGCTGTACTTACTCGGAATCGCGAAGGTCCTTCCGCGTAAGTCGCGCATGCTTGTAACCGGCAGGTCTTTCCGGACGATTACCGTAGAGCCGTCGCGATGCCCGAGATAGAGAATCTTTACCGGTAGCCCCTGCTCGCGAAGCTTCATGGCCAATGGCGCAATCATGAACGATGCACTCAGGCGGCCTGCTTTCATCGACTCCACCATCGTCGGAAAGTCCTGAAAACGTTGTGAGCGGAAGCGCGTTCCGGTGCTGGTCTTGGTCGCGTAGTCCGTCACCGGGCAGGTGAGATGGCAGGTCACCGGCAGGTATCCTACCGTCAGTTCTTCACGATGTGAAGTTGCAATCCCACTGCCTTCCTTTGTAAACACCTCCCAGGCCCGATAGCGGACAACTGCGAGAAGGGCGACGAATAAGACAAACCCTCCGATCCATTTAAATGCTGATGAGCGCATCATTACAGGCGTATCTCCTGAGGAGTTTGGATCCCCATCTCTTCCAGTATTTTCTCTGTTGCAGCCAACACTTCTGTATTGGTCACTTCGCGCGGGCGCTGTGAATGGATGGCGAGTTCGAAACGGATGGAGGCTGGCCTGCTGCCCAGAACGAAGACCCGATCGGCCAATTGAGCGGCTTCTTCAATGTCGTGAGTCACCAGCAGAACCGTTTTCGGGCGTTCGGAGAGCATCCGGGCCAGCTCATTCCGCATGTATATCCGCGTCAGATAGTCAAGAGCGGAAAAGGGTTCGTCCAGCAGCAGAATATCGGAACTGCCGCCCAAAGCCCGGGCCAACTCCACGCGTTGGCGCATCCCGCCGGACAACTGATGAGGATAATGATCACGGAAGTCTTCTAATTTGATTAGCGAGATGAGTTCATTCACCTGCAGCAATCGCGCGTCTTTGTCTTTTGTCTCCCGGACGCCCAGTTCGATGTTCCCGGCTACGGTCAACCAGGGAAATAATCCATCTTTCTGATGCACCATGCGGATCTGTCCACGCACGTCGATTGCGCCTTCATCCGGGCTGTCGAACTGCGAGGCTGCATTCAGGAGAGTAGTTTTGCCGCATCCCGAAGGCCCCACGATAGCGACGAATTCGCCGGGCAGAACCTCGAATGACAAGCTGCGAAACACCGCAGCACCGCCATACGACTTCGAGACGGAACGGAAGGCCAGAGCGTAGGGGACGGCTGCCCTCATCGCTCGTAGCCCCATCTCACGCTCGGTATCTGCGTCAACCGCAGCAGGACGCGATCAAGAGCCACCCCAATCAGCCCGATGGCGATCATATCCACCACCAGAAGATCGGTTCGCAAGCCATTGCGCGAGTCCATTACCGCGAAGCCCAGCCCATCCCGGCCAGCGATCATTTCCGCGGCCACCACCACCAGCCAGCAGAGTCCGGCGGTCATGCGCAGCGTGGTGATCACTTCCGGCATAATCGCCGGCAATGTCACCTGGAACAGGCGATCGGTTCCGCGCAAGCCATAATTCTGCGCAACGCGATAGTAGACCCTGGGGATGCCGGCCACAGCCGACATACTGGCGAGAACTACCGGAAAATAAGCCGCCAGGAAGATAAGGAAAACAGATGCGGCATCGCCTACGCCGAACCAGAGAATTGCAAACGGGATCCAGGCTAGAGGCGAGAGATTGCGGAAGAAGTTCATGCTCGGCAAAAAAGCTGCGCGAGGCGTGGTGCGCTCTCCCAGCCAAACTCCAGTAGGAAGACCAGTGAAAACTGCTAAACCAAAACCGATGCAGACACGATAGAGCGACGTTACGATATCGCGAAAGAGCCTGCCCGTTCTCAACTCTTCTCCGAAACCTTTCCAAACCGCCAAAGGCGACGGCATGGCGCTCGCGTGAAACATTCCAGAGGTCGAGATGGCAAACCAGACACACAGCAGGGCGAAGACTACTGCCAATGGAAGAAGCAATCTGCGAGTTGGGCCCAGCAAGTTTCTATTCGTCACGGGTTCTATTCATCAAAGGAGTGCGCTATGCAGGTTGCGCGAGACCAGGAGAAGAGACTGGCTTCGATCTCGACATCATGATTTCAAAAAGCACTGCGAGCGGCCCGACAATTGCAAGCGCGTAGTAGGGCGCGTGGACGTTCTGGGCCAGCCGGAGGCCGAACTCGACCAGGGCGACTAAGATCACGACCAGGCATTGAGCCCGGCGGCTGCTGCGCACAGTGGTCTTAGGATCCGTAATCATGAAGAAGATGAACAGCTGATACATGGGTCCAGTGATGGGCGCGACTTCCGCCAGGAATGGATGTCCGGTTATCAGGCTACGCACAAACGAGAGCACGATGAACGAAATGACATAAGTGCCGGTGATGTGTGCGCGATTTACCCGCAGAACGATAAGCAAACCCAGCAGCCAGACAATCATCATGGGCCATACCGTGTTGCCCCACTGCACGCTTAATGTTGCAACATACTCCGGAGCAAGAATCAACATGGCTGAGATGGCGAAATTCGAGGGATTCCAGAGATGCCGCCCGTGCCACCGGATGACGTATTTCGATGTGATCGCCAGCACGCTGCACAGCACGTAAGGCCAAAACTCGGGTGAGCGCAAAAGGATGCCCACACTAATGCCAGAGATGTACGCGCTGGCCAGGTGAGGAAATTTGCGGCTCAGGCTTTCAGAGAGGACGATCTCGCAGAGGATGCTCGCTAGAATGGCGAGCGCGGTTCGTGAAAAGCTCTCCAGCAGTCCGAAAGAAAGCTGGCCCACCAACAGGATAAGAGTAATAAAGACCGGCGGCAGGTAGCGGTTCTCGGCTGCAAAGAACCGGCGCAGAGGAGACGGCTGCTGCACACTCGGAACCGGCCTGGAAGAGGCGACGCTTAATTGCGGCATTAGCTGGGCTCCACTACTTTGTGAATTTGATCGATAGCCGGATGGAGAAGAGTTTGCATACGTCCGGATGGCCAATGAATTTCGGCTTTGCTGATACTGGGCGAATGGCCCAAGCCGAAGTGCAGCCGCCGCTGATTTTGCGCGCAGAAGCCGCTGCCGCCGGATACCTCCTGGACTTGTTGCTGCCCGTTCCAGAATAGGCGCACTTCAGCACCGATGGCGCTGCGATTACTCTCCGTTCCCTCGAGAGAAAATTCTACCCAATGATTTTCGGGCAAGGTCCTATTGCGATAGAGCAGCAGCGGTCCTCGCTGGTTAGCTGCAACGGCATCCAGCGACCCATTGTTGTTCAGATCGGCGAGCACCAGTGCGCGGCCGTCCAAGCGGTCTTTCACTCCAACCATCTGCGACACCTCTTTAAATTGGCCCGCACCATCGTTCAGCCAGACTTTCTTCTGTTGATAGCCCGAGAGGCTGCGGCCCTTTAGGGAAGGCCAATTGGAAGCGTTCGCAATAATCTCTGCATTTCCGCCGGCCACTTTCGAGTAGTCGTACCAGTAACTCTGGTCCTGGTCAAGCGAGACATTCCCGTTTACTTCATAGATATCCAGAAAGCCATCGTTATTCAGATCTCCGAATTGCGCGCCGAAGCTCCAGCCGCCCAACTCGACTCCCAGAGAATTCGCCATGTTCTCATAGCGGATTGCGTCACCGCTGGTTCCGGGCTTTGGCATCCATAAATTGTTGCCTTGCACCAGCACGCCTTCCTCTGAAATATTGGAAACGAAGATGGAGTATCGGCCCTGATTGAGCACATCACCGACGGCCGCCGTCATTCCGCTCTTGGGGGCGTATCCGACACCGGTATCGTGCCCGGCTTCCTTGAATCGTTTCCCCTTCGAGTTGAAATACAGCTCCGAAACGCCGTAGTCGTTCGCGACAAATAGATCGGGATAGCCGGTGCCGCGCAGATCAGCAGCGACAGCCGCCAGAGCCCACCGGTTGGACTGTATGCCCATCTGCTGGGAAACCTCCTCGAAACGTCCGTTACCCAAGTTGTGAAACAGATATTTGCGGCCGCCGTTCTGCGCGTATTCGAAGCTTTCCGGCATCATTCTGGTGTCCTTCAGATGCCAAAGATCGATCTTCTCGGAATAGTAGCCGCCCAGGAAGAAATCGAGCTTTCCATCCCGGTCGTAATCGAACCAAACGGCGGTATTCGCGTTTACCCATGGCGGCAGCGAAGCCTGCTCCGTGACGCGTGTAAAATGTTTGCCGCCGTCGTTGTGAAACAGCTCCGGCTTGCCCCACTTATAGAGCAGGAGATCTTCGAAACCGTCGTTGTCGTAATCGCCCCAGACCGCACCCATCGAGACCCCGGTGCCCGGCTTGTTGACATCCGCGAGACCGGCTTCTTCGGCAACGTCGCTGAATTTTCCGTTCCCCAGGTTGCGGTAAAGCGCATTGTGGCTGCCCTCGCCGCTATTCACGGTGTAAATATCGCTCCAGCCGTCATGGTCGAAATCCACAATCGATACGGCCGCGCCCATGGAGGCGACTTGCTCCATGATGTGGCTCAGCTTGCGGTCCAGAGTTGGCGCCTTGTGTCTGAAATCGATGCCCGCAGCCTTAGAGGATTCAGTCAGGGAGAAGCCGTAATGCGAAAGCGCGCGCTCACGCCCTTGATTGGCATCGGCGCTCTCGCGGGCCTTGACTATCCGCTTATAGATTAGTGGACTCGCCAGCAGCGCCACGAAGATGGAGCCCAGCACGAATCGAGTAGTCTTGCTTTCCATCAGTCTTCTACTTCCGGATCTTCGTAATTAATCCCATAGCGAGCTGCGAAACCTGTCTCCACCGGCATATCTGGTATGAAATGTCTTCCAATCTTCAGAATGCATCAGGTAGGCTTTTTCCCGTTCCAATCCCCTGTTAGCGCCGTTATACGCCTGCATGCCAGGGTAGGGCAGCGGCAGCAGCGATTGTGAACTCTTGAAGCTGTAATCGCCTTCTTTAATCCACCCATTCCCGGCGAACACAAAGTCGCGCTTCATCTCCGCCGCCGCGGGCGCGGGCACATCGAACGCCATCGCCATCTCGTCTCCCGAGGTGGTGATCGCATACCTGCCATCGTCCTTCGCTAACAATGACTTGATGTCTCCGTAGCGCGTGTAGTAACCCTCCAAGCTGGGCCAACGGTTGCCCGTTCCGTTTAGGTGCTGGTAGTCCGGAAACTCCAGCCCCGTTCGCCTGTCTTGCGAAACTTCAGAGAACCCTCGATGCCGCAGCGAGGCTTCTGCAAGCGGTGCTCTTGAAATCCTGGCTTGCGATCCGGAAACGCCCGCGGCCCAAGAGAGCCGGTCCCAATAAATCTCGAGATTGGTTCGCAAGCGCAGAACTCGCCGGTCGCCAGGCGAGAGCAGATTATTTAAATCAATAACGATGGTCTTCAAGCGGCCCGCAGGTATTCCAAGGTCCCGCTGAGCCACTCTCCAACTTCCGTCCTCGCGAAGGACCTCGAGCGAAAGATTCTGCGGCTTCGGGCGGGCTCCCTGGTTTAATGCCACCAGAGTACTGTCATCCCACGGACGGAACGAACCCTGCGCTATCAGGTAGAGTTTTCCATCATGAGGAGCGCTCTCAGGGATGGTCAACTGCACGAAATGATCGCGCACGATTCCAGGATAGGTATCCTTGCCGAAGGAATCGAGCAGGTGTCCATCCAACTGCGAGACGGCATCGTCCTCCTGATTTCCCCGATCGTCGCGGACACTTTGAAAGCCGTGCAGCTCGCCGGTTAAGTATACCTTCAGCGGCGCAGGTGGCACGGCCACCCTTTCGTCGACGAAAACCTCCGTGCCCGCCGGATGGTCAACAGCGAACAGTTCATATTTGTCGACAAAATACGACTCCCAATACTCATCGGTGACGCTTAACCGGTACCGTCCATTCTTCGGCTTCATTTCGTCGCCGCCAATCCGAAACCACTGGCCTGTCTGGTGGACTTTCGCGAAAGCGCCGTCTGGATCGTGCGCCCCTAGAGCCCCGGACATGGGACCGGCATCCTTTAAGAATTTCATCTTCTGCCCGTCCCAGGCAAACAGATACGGGCATGAACCCTTCAGCCGCTGTTCCGCTAACAAAGTTTGGTCGGCCTTCAAGTTAAACTCTGTCTGAATCAGCCCGTTCGGCCAGGCGATCCTGGCAAATTGCACGCCGTTTTGATGGCTTCCCATGCCGAAGTGCAAACGCGGAGCGCGAATAATCTGCTTTTGGGTCAGCAGGTCTGCCCGAACCTCGATCTCTCCTCCGACTCCGAACGAGTTGATGCGCTGACCGCCTCTGGTCTGGGCGGCAAGCGGGCGAACGGTCTGCCAGTGATACTTTCTAGCGCTCTCCACCTTCCATATTGCCGGCAATCCTCCGTTCAGGCTCACGAGGTCGATCAAGCCATCTCCGTCGAGATCAGCTGCATCGACGTAAATGTTGTTGTTGTTTTCCGTGACAGGCAGTGGCGTAAACGTTTTTTGATCACCTAGAAATACAGAACCATTGGCGATGATGTCGAGACCGCCGTTGTTATCCAGATCGGCCAAAAACAACGATCGCCTCGCCTCGGCACGTTTCCCTGCAAGATGCGCCAAGTCCCCGGTGGTCCAGCCTTTGCCGGCATCCCGGTCGGACAGTCGCGCTATTCGCCCGTCGTTATTCAGAACTACAAAGTCCGGAAGGCCATCGCCGTTAACATCGGCCGAAGTAACCTCTAGCGATTTAGCGAACATGCCCGCGGGAATCGCCCTTTGCCGGAAATCGCCCAGGCGTTCGTTCGAGAACGCGATGAGCTGGCCAGAACCATCGATAATCGCGACATCCGGATCTCCATCGCCATCTACGTCAGCGCTAGCGAAACTATTAAGGCCTTGAACCCGGCTGAAAGGATGAACTGGCACGAACGTTCCATCGCCGTTGTTCCGCAGGACTGTGGGAATGCTGGACGTCGTTCCCAGCACCAGGTCGAGATCGCCGTCTAGATCGAAGTCGAAGGGCCAGGCGCCTGTGTAACTCGCGTTCAGCATTTCACGAGACAGTTTCGTGGTCGCATTCACATCATCGAAATGCTTGGCGTCTCGCTGTTGATAGATCTTCAGTCCACTGGCGGTGGCGGCCACAATGTCAGTCTTAAAGTCATAGTTCAAGTCGGCCGCCATCACCGAGTGGGAGCCAAAAACTTCCGAAGCGCCGGAGAACTTTATCAGAGCTCCACCCGAGATGTGCAAGCCGGAGTCATCCACCCACATAGGAACCGCGCGTGATTCCCCGTCCAGCATGATCGTGCCGAACCACTTCACCTCGGATGGTATGCCTAATGCCAGATTGGTTCGGCGCCAGCGCAGCTTGATGTCTGATGCATCGGGCTCCGATCGCGGTGACGGCAGTTTGAAGAATTTCAAGAATGGTTCCCCGGCACTCGTGGCGGGGGTCTTCACTTCGTCGAGGCTCTGGCGGTACGCTGGCGCCCGGACGAGCACATTCTTGAGAAACTGTGCCTGAATTGCCGCTGGCCGGACATTGGCATGGTCAATCGCTTGCAACCCCTTCAATTGTTCTAATGCCGGCTCGGGCCATGTCTCCGACGCCGCTGCCAACCGGCGCACGTCTTCTTTCACCAGCGCAGCTTTGTTCCGCTTGGCGGCCAGGCGCAAATCGTCTATCATTACGGCCAGATTATTCGGATCGAGCTTTAGGATCTGTTGGAAAAGTTCTTGAGCCTGCTCGTCAGATGCACCAGAATTCTGCCTCTCTGTTTCCTCAGCCAGCGCATAGGCAGCCTTCAAATTCTTGCGGTCGAGCTTCACCGCCCGCGTGAGATGAGAGATCGCTTCCTGTTCTTTGCCGCGGCGGCTCTCGATCACTCCCAGCAAAGCTTCGATTCTGCTGTTTTTGGAAACCAGAGTCAGGGCCGTGGCAACGCTCTGGTAAGCGCCCTCGAAATCCTGCTGGCGGAACTGCAGCAATCCCAGGTTCAGCCATCCGGCCGGCTCTTCGGGAGCAATCCTGGTTGCTTCCACTAGCCCTTTGCGCGCATTCACATCCTCGCCGGATTGCAGAGCCGCCAACCCCAGATAGAATGCGCTGCATAGAGTCTTATACTGCTGAGACCCCACTTGCGGCAACTTACTCCGGCTGCCGCAAGACAGAATCGAACTGGCGGCAAGAAGGGCGGCGGCCGCAGCTAATTTGCGCAGGGAGAACATTCGGCACTAAAGCGTATCAGCTACCAGGCTGCGCCGTCCTGCAACTTTCGGTTGGTATTTGCCTCAATCCAACAACTTGCCTGAGTATTCCCGGTTTAGTCCGGAATCGGCGCTGCTTCCAAACCTGCTACATTTGCTCTCGGGAATCTTGTTCCGCACATCCTCTAACTATGCGTCCCCGCATTGTCTTCGTCCTTCTTGCCAGCAGTTTTCTTAAGGCTGATTCTCCGGCCGTTCAATTCGTCAACGTCGCCCAAAAGGCTGGCCTGGATTTTACCCATCACAGCGGGGCAACCGGCAAAAAGTATTTGCCCGAATCGTTGGGGGCCGGCTGCGCATTTACCGATCTCGATAGTGACGGTTGGCCTGACATTCTGCTTGTCAACGGCAAAGACTGGCAGCCTTCCGGAAAGCATTTTCACGCCGCGCTATATCACAACAATCATAACGGGACTTTCACCGACGCCACCGCCGGCAGCGGCCTCGACCTGGAGCTTTATGGTTTGGGCGTTGCGGTGGGCGATTACGATAATGACGGACTTCCAGATGTCTATCTGACGGCACTCGAAGGCGATCGGCTGTTCCGTAACAAAGGCCGCAACCATTTCACCGACGTTACTGCCTCCAGCGGTATTCGCAATGCGAACTTTGGCACCAGCGCCGCCTGGTTCGATTATGACCGCGATGGAAAGCTGGATCTGGTTGTCGCCAACTATGTCGAATGGAGCCCAAAAACCGACGTTCGCTGCTCAATGGATGGGAAAACGAAATCCTATTGCACGCCGGAGACTTACAAAGGCAAGAGCCTGAAGTTGTTTCACAATCTCGGCGCAGGAAAATTTGCCGACGTTACCGTGAAGGCCGGCCTGTCTGATCCGTCGAGTAAGTCGCTGGGCATCACGGTTTTCGATCTCGATTCGGACGGATGGCCCGATCTCTTCATCGCTAATGATACGCAGCCGAACAAGCTCTACCGAAACAACAAAGATGGAACCTTCAAGGAGGAGGGCGTGCAAGCCGGAGTGGCTTATTCCGATGATGGAACCGCCCGTGGAGGCATGGGAACGGATGCCGCCGACCTCGATCATTCCGGGCGTCCCGACTTGGTAGTCGGCAACTTCTCGAATCAGATGATTGGACTCTACCGGAACAATGGATCCGGTCTTTTTACTGATGTTGCCCCAAACTCGATGGTGGGGCGCGCCAGTATGCTGAGCCTGACGTTTGGCGCTTTCTTCTTCGATTACAATCTCGATGGTGCCACAGATCTGTTTGCGGCGAACGGCCATCTGGAGCCCGAGATCCAGAAATTTCAGCCCAACATTCACTACCGGCAGTCGCTGCTGCTCTTCCGTAACTCGGGCAGCGGAAATCTAGAAAACGTAAGTGCCGCTGTAGGCGGTGATTTCAAGACTCCGATTGCGGCACGAGGGGCGGCTTATGCCGACTTCGATCACGATGGCGACCTCGATATCTTGATTGCAGTTAACAATGGAAAGCCGGAACTGCTTCGAAACGATGGCGGAAGCGCGAATCATTGGATGTCCATTCACCTGGTGGGAAGCAAGTCGAACCGGAGCGGAATCGGCGCAAAAATCAGGGTGGAGAGCGCTCTGGGTAAGCAATGGCAGACAGTACACAGCGGATCGAGTTACTGTTCGCAGAGCCAGTTGGCCGTAACCTTCGGGCTGAAACAGGATGCTCAAGTATCTCGCCTGACGATCGAATGGCCCGATGGTAAGTTACAGACCATTCCTAACCCGCCTATCAACCGGTTCCTGACGATCGACGAGGCGCGAGGATTAGTTCAGTAGAACCGGCCTGCGAGGTGCGTAGAAAGACTCAGGCAATTTGAGTGAATGCTAAAGACCAGCGGTTTCCCTGGTGGTGCACGGCGCGGACTTGGCTGCACCGCCCGGATCGTAATAAAACCCATGCCACAAAAGACTGGAGCTGACCGGCGTTCCCGACCAAACGGTTAAGTTTATGCCGCCGCTGCTGCCGCATGACCGAAACATGCGCGCTCCTTTGTCGTGGTCGAGATCTGCTTGCACGGTAACGTTAGTTCGAAGGAAGCCATCCGGGTCGCCAACCACAGCAATCAGCGGGGTCAGCTTCGGAACACTGTCTTCTCCATCCGGCAGGTTCAATTCGTAATTGGAAACGGTGGGGTCCAGCTCTTTCGCAATCGGACAGGCGGTCTCCGAGCCCGCCTTGATCCGTGCCAGTACGAACGATTGCGGCACGTTCGGCATCACCAGGGTCATAGGAGAACTCATCGCCAGGTTTGCGTTCTTGATGCCTACGCAAGTCCGGCTCGCGGTCCGTACTGCAATTCCAACGCGGGGCACGTAAGTTGCCGACAGCTGCACCGCGGTTAATTCAGAGCGGTCGCTCTGGCTTGGAGCGCAGCCGAGAAGAGTGAGTAAGAAACCGAGCAAAACCAGTGTTCGCAATTTCTCTTCCTATCCGTCGAGCCAGCGCATACGATCGACCCGCACATTGAGATCTTCGGAGAAGTGTACTACCGGATCGCCGGATTCGCACGGAACCCCGGATTTTTCGAGCAGATTGTGCTCCAGCTTTAGAACTTTAGCGCTTACCAGAGGCCACGGTTCATGCTGGATTTCTGCATAGGCAAGCCGGTCCCGATAATCGGCATACAGCCGGAAGCGGGCCGTCAAAAAATGATCGAAGTCTCCCAGTTGCAGAGGATTCCCGGGCTCGATAACGATATCGGTCGTGCCTTCCCCAAAAGGCCAGCGGCGGCGGCTTCGATAGCTCACTCGGTTTCCAGTCCGTTCAATGTCCATGTCGGCCCAGCGATAGGGAAGATGGTAAAGCCACCGCGCACCCAAAACTCCCAGCAAACGATCGGCTTCCAGGGTGAAAAACCAAACTCCGCTGCCGCTATCCGAGCCTTTCACGTAAGTGCGGACGTTGGTTTCCGGAAAAGTCGAGAGCCACTTCGGAGACGGCGTCGAGCGAGAGATAGCTGTGCGCCAACGGATATCGCTCAGCAGGAAAGGCACCAGGCCAACCCACGCCAGACCGTCGAAGGTATCGATCTCTAGGCCTTTAGGCAGCAGTTTTCCAATGGTTTCCGGCGGATAGCCCCAGTGCAGAAACGTCAGCCATTTCCAGCGCTGGGTCATAACGGGGTTTTCTATGTGCCGCGGCACGGTTTGATTTCGCATCTAATAGTGACTAAGCCTATGCGCAAACTAAAGCAGTGGGGACGGCGTTATCGCGAAGCCAAGATGTTTGTCAAAGCCATGGCTTCGCCCCATCATCCGATCCTGGCGCAGATCATTCCCATACGCCGTTGCAACCTGGCATGCACCTATTGCAACGAGTACGACAACTTTTCTCCGCCCGTACCCACAGATGAGATGCTGCGCCGGATCGATACGCTGGCGGATTTTGGCACCGGAATTATCACTTTCAGCGGAGGCGAACCAACACTGCATCCGGATCTCGACTTCCTGATTCGCCGCGTGCGCGAGCGCGGGAGCATAGCAACGATCATCACCAATGGACTGCTGCTGACGCCCGAGCGTATTCAAGCTCTAAACCGCGCCGGACTCGATTATCTGCAAATCAGCATCGACAACGCCGAGCCCGACGATGTCTCGAAGAAGAGCCTGCGGGTGCTTGATCGCAAGTTGCAGTGGCTGGAGCAGTATGCCGATTTTGACGTTACGATCAACTCGGTTCTCGGCAGCGAAGTCCGCCAGCCGGAAGACGCTTTTGCCATCGCCAGCCGCGCCCGTCAATTGCGCTTCAACAGCACCGTAGGCATTCTGCACGACGGCAGCGGCCAATTGCATCCGCTGAGTGAAACGCAGTCCGGCGTGTACCGGCGCATTCACGCGCTCGGTTCCGGCTTATTCTCCTTCGCCCATCACGATGGCTTTCAAGGCAATATCGTGAAAGGGCTGGCAAACAACTGGCACTGTCCTGCCGGAGGGCGATTTCTCTATGTCTGCGAAGAAGGACTGGTGCATTACTGTTCGCAGCAGCGCGGCCGTCCGGGAATTCCACTTAGTGACTATACACAGGCAGACCTGATCCGCGAGGCGGCGAAACCGAAAGGCTGCGCTCCGTTTTGTACCATCTCCTGCGTGCACCAGACCGCCATGGTGGACGATTTCCGCACCAAGCCCAAGCAAACACTGGGCGGAATCATCGCCCGCCGTAAGCAGCGCGATCCGCAGTGGAAAGTTCCTATCTCCATTAAGGCGCTTCAGTTTATGTTCGTTCGCGATTCCCGCACGCGCGATTTTTTCGGAGGAGCGCTTCTTAAAGTAATGGGACTGCGCCGCCATCGCCCAGTGGATTAGGCCGCTTCGGCCGCATGCCGGAAGGAAACGTCAGCAGTGGTACGATGTCTCCCAGTGACAAAGCCCCTCCTGGTAATAACGGCAGCCTTCTTGTCCTTAGCCGCCTGCACGCAACAACCTGCCAAGGCCACTGTACCGGCTTTAACACCGCAAGCGGCGGCGGCCCTGCTGCAGCTGAATGCTCAAGCAAAGAATTGGCTTACGCACGCCAAACAGCAGAATGCAGCGTGCGAATACCGCATCGAGCTGCCCGACCAGTCCAATCACCCGAAAGTCATCGACATCGGTCATGCCATGGTTTGCGGAACGCTTCCCGCTCCACTGTCGCTGAACGCCAGCGTCACTTACGTATGGGACGAAGGCGCTGGCCACTGGATTATCTCCCGGTTCTCCAGCTGATCTGGTTGAGCGTTCCCGAGCCGCGCGCTTAATCAAAAGGGTTCTGAGTTTTTCCGCATCCGCTTCGATTAGGAAACAGACCACTCTCTACAATAGAGCTATGAACTTGCCCCTTCGTCTGGCGGCTGTGATGATAACTGTTGCCTCGATGCACATGGGCGCTCAGGATTGGTCGACCGCTGAAAAGCTGCCGGGCATCGATCTCTCAGGCCTTTCGTCTCAGGCTAAAGTGAAAGTGCTGAAGATTCTGCGGGAAGCTGGCTGCTCTTGCGGCTGCGATATGAAGCTGGCAGAGTGCCGTGTTAAAGATCCTGGTTGCGGCTATAGCACTAGTCTCGCTGCGGAAGTAATCGCGTCCGTTAAAGCTGGGAAGAGTGAATCCGAGACGCTAGCTGCGTTGAAGAATTCGCAGTGGTCGCATCTTCAGGAACCGAAGCTGCTGGACGCCGCAGTGGATATATCTTCGTATGGCGCACCCTCCCGGGGTCCTGCCAATGCCCCCGTTACGCTGGTTGAATTTTCCGACTTTCAGTGTCCTTACTGCGCCGTTGCCATCGGTCAGATCGATGACATCCTAAAGACTTATCCGAACAATGTGCGCCTGGTTTTCAAGCAATTTCCGTTAGAAACCCATCCCCAGGCTGCTCTGGCCGCCGCCGCTGCGCTTGCCGCCAACAAGCAGGGTAAGTTCTGGGCGATGCACGACGCGCTTTTCGCGAACCGCAACAACCTGTCCCGGCCCGCCATTCTCGAAGTGGCTAAGCAGATAGGCCTCGACCTAAACCGCTTTCAGCGTGATTGGGATTCCACTGAAGTTCGCGAAGCTGTGGTCCGCGACGTCCAGGATGGCGACCGGGCGCACGTGGAGGGGACCCCCACCATCTTCGTGAACGGGCAGCGGTTCAATGGCCAAATTACCGCTGAAACTCTCGGACCCATCATCAACGACGAACTCAAGAGCCAAGGCGCGAAAGCGGTAACGGCAAGCCGTTAGGCTAAACAGCCCATTTGAAGTAGTAGAAGCGGAAAGGCGCGGCGCTGGTATTCTTCACGCCGTGCAGCTTGTTGGATTCGGAGTACATCAAGGCGCCGGGGCCAACCTTGTGGGTTTTGCCGCCGACGAAGAACTCGCCTTCTCCTTCCGTCACAAGCATGAACTCCTCTTCCGGATGGTGGTGCGGCGGATGCGGCTCGCGGCCCGGCTTCAACAGCAGCGTTCCGGCTACCATCGAATTTAATTCGCCGGTGTGGCCATCCAGAAAGACGGTCAGGTCGCCAAAGTTTTCATGCGTCGTCGTTCCGTCCTGCAGATTGAAGACATTTTCGGGCCAGGCTGGACCGGATTCTGATTTTCCCGCCTGCGCCAGAGCCATGAGCCCCAGCATCCCACTTAGCGCTGTGCGCCGGTTAGTCATTGTCTAGCTTTCTCCATCTAATTGTTTAACCAATTCCACCGTGATGTCGCCAACCACCTGAAAGCTGTGGGCGCTCAGCTTATCCAGGGTGTCGTCCGCGGTGTGCCAGTAGCTGTTGTTTGGGCCGTAATCGAGGTCGATCAGATCGATGACGTTCGTTCCCAAGTCTGCAAAGGGCTTGTGGTCGTCATCGATGGCCGATTCGAAGCGGAAACTCCCACTGTAACCCAGCTTCGCGGCGATCTTTTTCACCTGCTCCCGCAAACTCGCCGACGAGTTGCCGTCGTACACCATGTCCAAATCTTTATCGCCGATCATGTCCACGTTAATCAGCGCCTTCAGGCGCTTCAGCGTGCCGTCCGCAAGCCACTGCGCCGCCAGATGACGGCTGCCGTAGCGGCTGTCTGTTTCGGTCCAATGCACCACGGCCTCTTCGCCATCGAAGAACACGATGTAGATGTCGTCGCGATGCTTCCAGTTGGACACAAAGCGGGCAAACTCTAACAGGAAACCCGTGGACGACCCTCCGTCGTTCGCTCCCACAAATTTCACCATAGGCTTGCGCAGGGTATCGTAGTGGCCTGTAACCGCGATGGCCTTCCCGGATGTCCCACCAAACTTCACGACAATGTTAGTCATCCGCACCGGGCCGTCCGGTGTCTGGCCCTGGAATGAATCCAGCTGAAAAGGCGCGTGCATCGCTTTCAATTCCAACAGAATCCAGTCGCGTTGACGCCTTATTTCAGGAGAGCCGGCGGAGCGCTCGCCGAATGAGACAGCCCGTTTTGTGTAAGCTAACGCCGCATTTCCGCCGAAGTGCCCCGGCGGAGCACCGGCCGGAGTAGCATGAATGAAGTTAGCTGTAATGGATGCAAACAGAACTCCGAGAATCGATCTGAATTGGCAGCAGGTACGCAGTAGATTTTCCTATCGGGAAACTAAAGACTGTTGTACTATAGCGGTTCACGGGAGAGTTTTATTTTTATGCCGTCGGTAGGATCCACTCTCCAAGAGGCGCGGCTTAAGGCTGCGCTTGAACTCGACCAGATCAGTACTCGCACCCGCATTTCCCTGAAGGTTCTGCAGGCCATGGAGGCCGATGATCTGTGTCAGATCACGTCCGCTTTTTTCTATCGGAGCTTCGTCCGGCAGTTCTGCCAGAACGTTGGTCTTCCATATGAACAGGTTGCCGATCGGGTGGAGGAAGCCTGCGAGTTCTACCCGGAACCGTTCAAGCCAGAGCGATTTCACACCCTCGCCCACAATTCGGTGGTCACTCCGCGACGGCGGGCTTTCAATCTTCGAACTCTTTTTGCGGTCGCCTCCTTCGTCATTCTTCTGGGAGCCTGTTCCGCTGTCTATTCTTATTGGGAAGGCGGCAAAGAGGAGTTTTCATCCAATCTCTCGACCGTTGCGGCAGACACTCAATCGTGGGTTTCGGGATTAATTCCCGGGAAGAAGGCCGGAGCGCCAGATCAGGGTGGCGGCGTTGCTGCCGCACTACCGCCGAGCACTCCGGAGAAGGCCAATTCCGCTCAGCCCGATGACCGTTTCCGGGTGAAGGTGTCCGCCATCGAGCCCAGTTGGCTCTCGATTGTGGCGGACGGGCGGCAGCGCTTCAGCGGCATTTTGGAGCCCGATCAGAGCAAGGTCTTTGAAGGACGGGAACACGGGCGGGTCCGGATTGGCAATGCCGGCGGACTCAGCCTGGTCTTTAACGGCAAACGCGTTGGCACCGTAGGACCGAGAGGGCAGGTCCGGGTGGTTGTTTTCACCCCGGACAAGTACGAAGTGCTCGATCCGGATCGGGTCGCGGCCGCTGCTTTCCCTCAGCCCGCTGCGCAGAGGTTGTTCGCTATGAATTTGTCTAGCTGGTCCGGCGGAACGGCGCCCGGTCTCCGCTAGCCTTGGCGCTCATAGCCGCGCTGTTCTTTCCACTCAGCTTATCCGCTTGTTGACGTAGCCGGGTAGCTTTTTCCATGCGCCGTTTCTGCCGCTCCAAGGTCACAAGCTCGCTCCGGCGCCGCAGCTTAATGCTGCGGTCTACTTTGCGCCAGAATTTGCGGAAGTAGTCGACGGCGGACCACAACCCGATCACGACCACCGCCCACATAGCTACCAATCCGAAGGACCTCATCACCGGCCACCGGTTGGAAAGCAGAATCAGGATTACGCCGACCACCTGAAGCACGGTCTTCGACTTGCCCAATTCGCCGGCCTTGATGACGTAACCTTCCGCGGCTGCGATGCTGCGCAGGCCCGAAACTCCGAATTCCCGGCTAATAATGAGAATCACCAACCAGCCCGGAAGCAAACGAATCTGCACCAGAGAAATGAGCGCCGCCGATATCAGCAGCTTGTCGGCCACCGGATCGAGCAGCGTACCCACTGTGGTGACCTGCTTCCAGCGCCGCGCCAGATAGCCATCCAACAGGTCTGTCACCGCTGCGGCCAGAAACAATCCCAAAGCTAGGAAGTCGTTTGCAATCAGCAGGTGCGAGCCCCACGAGACACGCAGATGCTGTTGCACCAGGGCAGCCACTAGAAGCGGCACCAGGAAGATGCGGAACAGCGTCAGGATGTTCGGAAGATTGGTCAACCGTACACAACTATAAAACAGCCTGAGTCAGCCCGGGAGCAGTGCCGCTAGCCTTTTAGATGTATTTCGAGCTTTTTCGCACATAGGCGGCTTTTCACAGCCAAGGTGCGAAGTTGAAGGCCCATGGTTCACGCGATTCGAGCTTGAGTGCGCCGTGACTTACTGCCCAGTTCCCACTGCCGCCGCATCCGGCAGCTTCAAAGTGGTGGCGCGGGGTTCTTTATCGCCTCGCAGCCACAGATACAATTCGTCTTTGCCGGTTTGGGCTACAGGTATGGCGATCGACAACATCTGCTTTTGCCCCTCGCCGGGAATGGGCTCGGGCAGCGTTGTTACGTCGCTGGCGTTTGCAGGATCCAATCCGGCCTTCGCAATCATCTCCAGATTGCGGCCCGTCAAAATATAGTGCGACTTCTCGTCCGTCGAACCGGTTATCGGGGGCTCGGCAGTGTTCAGCGATTCAATTTTAGGCAGCCGAACCAGGTTAGCCAGGTTGTAAGGCTTCGATTTTCCGCTCCGGCCATTGTCGACCTCCGCCTGCAAGCGGCAGCCGGCGGGCAGGGGAGCCGTATCGAACAGCAGGTAGAGTTGATCCGGCGAAAGCTGCTGCAAGCTCGAGGCCGCAGTCTGTTCTCCAATGTGCAGGACCATCGGAGCCGTTACTCCCCCGGCGCAAGCCAGCCGCAGCACGCTTTGGGCGGTGATATTCTTCACGTCCAGGGTAGCCGATAGCGTGGAACCTGCCGGAAATTCTTGCGGCTGCAAGCTGATAGCGGCTCCCGACGGAATCGCCAGGTTTGAACTGGCAATCACGGGCAAAGGACCGGTAATCTCCAGGGCATCCGCGAAACGTGCGGACTCGTGGCGGTCTTTCAAGTACGCCTTGATCGGCAGCTTGGTTCCGGGTGCGCCGGCGCTGGCCATTGTCACCGTCAGATTTCGCTCGCTATTGCTGTTGCTGCAATCTCCAAGTTCAAATGTGACGCCTGGCGCTTCCAGCCTGGTGATCTCGTCCAGCCGCTCTCCCTTCAAGACATAATGCTGAGTCGAGATGCCGGCATTCGCCAAAATTGGAAAGTTCTTCACTTTCGGCGGATTCTGCAGCAGCTTGAAAGGAACGGAATGAAATTTGCCGTCCACCTGCGAGACCAGCAATTGGTAATCGCCTGCTTTCAAATCTTTTGTGTCGATCAGCACATCCATCCGTAGCTGCGGCCCCTGCCGTAAGCCCTCCGGTAGAAGAAAGCGGACCGGTGAAGCGACGGCGAACTCGTCGCGCGCCTGCTTAGCCTCCACCTTCTTTATGAACTCAAAGTCTGTTCCCGATAACGTCACGGGAACTTTGCCGCTATTTGCCAGTAGCCGGTCCTGCGACTCAGGTTGCAAAAGCGCTTTGTCCAAATCGCTCAACGGAAGGACATGTACATCACCAGCCGCCGCAAAACTCTTCCAATCCCAGAATGCGCCCAGCCGGTAATCGCCTGCTTCCAGGTTTGCTTTCGAAAGATCCAATTCGACAGCCTTCTGGTTCTGCAGTTTCAGCAAAGGGACGGGATAGCGCTTTTTGGAGTTGTTTTCCAAATACCAGCCCCGTGCCCGCTGCAGATACTTCCAATCACCATCGGATAGCGTCACCGGCATGGGCGACTTTTCGTGCAACGGCAGGTAATTCGCGCTGCCAATTTGCATCTCTGGCTGCGAAGCGTTCGGTATCCGGCTGGCCCATAGATAGGCCAGCCGGGTGCGAGCCGGCGTCGTCAGCCGCTCCCCGCACAGATTCAGATGCGAGTCTTTCAGCCCCAGAGCGAACGAAGAACGGAACTGCGTATCCGGAAAAGCAATGGAGCGCAAATCGAGCAGCATGGAAGTGCCCCCCGCGAGCAGTCCCACCGGACTGCCGAAGAAGAGCCCCGCGGCAGCGGTCGCCAAACTAGCTGTCTGGCTCGCCCGCGCTGAAGCGTTGCTCGCTAAAGGGCTATAGCTGGAGAGTTGCGGATTCATGGCGCTGAAAAGCGCCTGCGCCTGGGTGGCGGGCGGCGCATTCTTATCTAACTGCACAGGAACTCCGTACTGCGATGCAAAGCCGTTCAGCGCGGCATTCACGCTCGCTGAAGATCTTTCGGAGTTTGACAGCGCGGCAATCAGCGCCTCTGTCTGTGCCGTTTTGTCCGCGTACTCCGCAAGCTGCGCCACCAGCGATTCGTCCTGTGAGAGAAAGCTCTTCACTCGCTTACGGCTCAGACCCTGCGGGCCGTAGACGAATACCGCCAGCGCCATGGTTCGCGAAATCTGCCACTGATGAGGCTTCTCCGCGCTCTCCGGGTCGGTAACAATTAACTCTTCATTGCCTGATATTTTGGCTGGTACTAATACTAGAGACACTTCTCCCTGTCGCTTGGTGCGGCCTCGTTCGACAGGAGAATATTCCACAACATCGCCTTCCGTAAGGTGAATGATGTTGTCGAACGGCAGCGGTTCCGGATCCTTGCCTGCACGAACTGTCAGCGACATCTCTCCCAAGGGGCTTCCGGCTGGACAAGAAGTCAATCCGCTCTCGTCCACCGCTGCCGCCGCCGGATTGGGACGCATGGTGTTTTGGTTCCCGGCTTTCTCATGGCCCCGGCCCATGGCAAGTTGAAGGGCCAAAAGGGCCAGAAGCATCACGCGCACAAGCATTCTATCCTCAGAAGATAGTGTCGCTTTATCTCTAGGAGTCTCACCCATAGGCAGCATGCTGTTGTCATAAATTCTGTCCGGACCATCTCTAAATCATCCAGGTTCAGCCTCGAAATCCTTCCAGCGGAAGCCGTTTTCCCGGATTTTGCCTGTCACCAACCGGAGTCGCCGCTGGTCCATGGAAGAGAATAAAAACTGTGGCTACTACAGAAACACAAACGCTTGAAGATCTCTGCATAAATACGATCCGGTTCCTCTCTGCAGATGCCGTGCAGCAGGCCGACTCGGGTCACCCTGGAATGCCCATGGGCGCAGCCGCCATGGCATACACGCTCTGGACCAAGTACCTGAAATTCAATCCCCAAGATCCGCTCTGGTTCGACCGTGACCGCTTCGTCTTGTCGGCCGGCCATGGCTCCATGCTGCTTTACAGTTTGCTTCATCTCACCGGCTACGATCTGCCGCTCGAAGAATTGAAGCGGTTCCGCCAGTGGGAGAGTAAAACTCCCGGGCATCCCGAACGGGGCCACACGGTAGGTGTTGAAGTCTCTACCGGTCCGCTCGGCCAGGGCTTTGGTAATGGCGTAGGCATGGCGATCACGGAAGCCTGGCTTGCGGCACGTTATAACCGCGACGGTCACAACATTATCGATCACCACACCTACGTCATCTGTGGCGATGGCGATCTGATGGAAGGCGTCACCCAGGAAGCGGCTTCGCTGGCCGGACACCTTCACCTCGGCAAGATGATCTATCTCTACGATGACAATCTGATTTCGCTCGCCGGTGGAACGAATTTGACGTTCACCGAGGACGTCGCAAAACGCTTCCAGGCCTACGGCTGGCACACCAGACTGGTCGAGCATGGCAACGACACGGACGAGATCACCAAGGCTTTGGAAGAGGCGCGCGCCGAAGTCGACCGTCCTTCTCTGATCCTTGTCCGCACGCATATCGGCTACGGTAGCCCCAAGAAACAGGACACCTTCGAGGCTCACGGAAATCCGCTAGGCGAGGACGAGTTAGTTGCTGCCAAAAAGGCCCTCGGCTGGGAAAGCATGGACAAGTTCTTCTTGCCGAAAGACGCGGTCGACTTTTTCCGCAAAGTGGGCAAGAAGGGCGGGGACACCCAAAAAGACTGGGACAAGCGTTTTGCGGCTTACAAATCGGCATTCCCCAAGGAAGCTGCCGAGCTCGAAAGCTGCATAGCCGGCAAGCTTCCGGCTGACTGGAAGAAAGACATTCCCAAGTGGAAGCCTGAAGACAAGCCGCTGGCTACGCGTGCCGCGGGCGGTCAGGTGATGAACGCCATCGCCAAATATGTGCCGAACCTATTTGGCGGCTCGGCGGATCTGAATCCTTCAACCAACACCGCGCTCAAGGGCGAAGGCGACTTCCAGCCCATGGAGTATGAAGGCCCTCATTCACAAGGCGCAGTTGGCGGAGTCTGGGGCTATGCTGGCCGCAATGTAGCTTTCGGTGTCCGTGAACACGCTATGGGCGCTGCTGTAAATGGCATGGCCGCCCACGGTGGCGTGCTGCCTTATTCCGCTACCTTCCTGGTCTTCTCCGATTACATGAAGCCCGCTGTGCGCCTGGGTGCTCTAAGCAAGCTAAAGGCGTTCTACATCTTTACGCACGATAGTGTGGGCGTTGGTGAAGACGGCCCCACTCACGAACCGGTAGAACAATTGGCCGGACTACGCTCGATTCCGGGTCTCAATGTTATGCGTCCAGCCGACTCAACCGAAACCGCCGAAGCCTGGGTTGTTGCCATGGAACACGAGGGTCCCAGTCTCTTCGCGTTGACTCGGCAGCACGTCCCGAACCTCGACCGTTCCAAGGCAAAGAACATCGATGTCTCGAAGGGGGCTTATATCTTGATGGAGGCCGAAGGGGGTGAGCCGGATGTCATCCTCATCGGCACTGGTTCGGAGGTCTCTCTATGCGTCAAAGCATACGAGAAGCTGGCTGGCTATAGAGTAAAGGCGCGCGTCGTCAGCATGCCCGGAACCAATTTGTTCGACCAGCAGAATGATTCTTATCGCGACAGCATTCTTCCCAAGAACATCAAGAAACGCGTCACAGTCGAGGCCGGCGCTACGTTCGGCTGGCATAAATACGCTGGCGATGAAGGGACGGTTATCGGTATTGATCATTACGGTGCATCGGCGCCTGGCGGCGAAATCATGAAGCATTTCGGATTCACTGCCGAGCACGTGACCGCAGCCGCGCTTCGTTTGTTGGGCCGCGAAGCCGACGCCGATAAGGAGTCTGGAGGATCAGACACGCCCAATGTTCAAGCCACGGCGCCCCACGAAGGCCACTCGTGATCAATTTGCAACCTAATTGAAACAATCTGCGCTCTGGCGGTCTCTGGCTGCGTCTAACCGACTTATGCCCTACCGCTTGAGCGCAGGCAAGTCTGCGTCCTTCGAAATCCGGCGAGTGTTGCGCGAAGAGTCTGCTTCGGTCTTAGAACAAGTGAGCGATCCATCGCCACAGTCGCCGGAAGAAGCGATTCACAAAGCAAGGAAGAGCATCAAGAAATTGCGCGCATTGCTGCGGTTGCTATCTCCGAGATTGTCGCGGAGCCTCTTCAAGCGCGAAAATCGTCATCTGCGGCATGTCACCCGCCAGCTGTCCGAATTGCGTGATACACAAGCAGTCATCGACGCCTTCGATCAGGTATGCGCTGACCTTCACATTTCTCCCGTTGTTCTGCAGGATGCTAGGGAACGCTTGCTCGCGAACAAAAAGGAAGTCGAGGCTCGCGTAAATTGGCAAACAGTCTTCCAGGAGATTGTCCCGGCCATAATCGAGTTCCGTGAGCGCTTATCGAAGATGCGCTTGTCTCCAAATGGCTTTGGGCTGCTGGAACCCGGCCTGCAGCGCACCTACAAGCGAGGCCGCAAAGCTCGAGCTCGGGCCAAGAAGCACCCTGGCGCGGACGCATTTCACCAGTGGCGCAAACGTGTGAAAGATCACTGGTATCACGCCCGTTTGCTTTCGGAGGTTGCAAATCCGGATTGGTCCCGCCGTCTCGATCGGCTGAAGGTTCTGGAAGGATTGCTGGGCGACGACCATAATCTGGCCGTGCTGTCGGAGTTTTTTGCTGAAGACCGGCAATTCGCTTCCATCAGCCATAAGCTGCATGAAATTAGCCTCCAGCTTCGGGCTGAAGCTCTTTCTGTCGGCAAAGAACTTTATGCGAGTAAGTGGTCCGCGGTGGCGGACGAACTGACTGACGGGCACATGCTCTGGCCGGCAAAAACCGGAAAGCCGGCACGGCGGAAAAGCGCACCGCATCTGGTCTCTGAATCAGAATCCGCTGCCAAACCGAAACCATTAAAATCAAAGCCGCCAAGATCTGCCCACAGAAACAAGAAAGGCGATGCGGCGATTGCGTAAGCTGAGCCCGCCCTCAGATAGGCATCACCTTCTGCAATCGGAGATCGCGTGATTGCAGTTCGAGCGCATTAAGCAGCGGACGCCCTAAGTGGGGAAAGGAAACTTCCATCACATCCCCATGCTGCAACTCGACAGCATCGCCAAAGCTGAACGCATCGGCCCCGTAGAAATGGATATGGACATCACCAGGCCTGCGATGGGCCGCGTACTTGAAATGGTGATGCTCCAAATTCTTCAGCGAATGGCACATGTTGGCCCTCCCGGACCGGATGGCCTTGCGCCATAGGTAATCTCCGTTGCGCTGTACCCCAACCGTTCCTGGCAGGTCGTCGAATTCTGCTTCGCCGATAGACAACTCCGGTCCGATGGCGCACGCCCGCAGCTTCGAATGCGCCAGATAGAGGTAGTTGCGGCGTTCCATCTTGTGATCGGAGAACTCGTTTGCTGTGGTCCAACCCACACGATAGGGATTGCCTTGCGGCCCGATCAGGTAGACTCCGGCTACTTCGGGTTCTTCGCCGCCATCTTCGGCATACTCCGGAACAGTAAGCGCCTCGCCGTGCGCTCGCAGAACGCTTCCATCGCCTTTGTAGAACCACTCCGGCTGAACACCAATCTCGCCCGTTGGAGGCGAACCGCCCTCCATTCCCCATTGATACATGCGCATGCTGTCCGTCACCTCGGCGGCTGCGGCAGTATGCATGGCAGACCGGTTTTCAGCACTCTTTTTATGGGTCAAACCAGTGCCGCTGACCATGCAATGCGCGGAGTCCGCCGGATGATCGAAGCAAGGAAGTAGCCGCCACTCCGACTTTCCGTTGTAAACCGGATCGTACTCGATTTCTTCCGCCGGCAAAGCTTTGTTGCAAATCGCAGTTAATTCCGCGCTGAGTTTGATCGCCTCCGACGCAAGGTCGTAAATGCTCGTTGCTTTCAGCAGCAGAAGCCGGTTCTCTTCGACACGGGCCACCACGCGCTCGCCGCCGCGCTTCAGTTGTACGAGTCTCATAAGGATCTAGCCTGGGCGGCACGGCCTTTAGAAAAGGAAGGCAGATAGGTGTCGTGTGGCAGCGTATCTGAAAGCTTACCCAGAAGCTTGTAAGCTTTCTGGAAGGTATTCAAGTGCGAGCGCATTTCTTCGCGGGCGCGTTCCCGGTTATGAGCCACAATACTCTTGTAAATTCGCCGGTGCTGCTTTTGCGCATTCTCTCGCATGCCGGGCAGTTCCTGGGACTTGGTCACCCATTCGGTCAGCAGGCCGCGAACGTCCATCAGCAGACGCGGCAGCAAATTGTTTTTTGAACACCGCGCCACCGCCAGGTGAAAGTCGACGTCGACGCTGGTGAAATCCGCTCCTTCCTTCAGCGTCTTTTCTCCCGCGCTGATCAGGTCTGCCAGCATCGCGGCATCCTCCTCGCCAGCGCGTTCCGCTGCCAGGGCCGCCAACTCCATCTCGAGCACCATACGTGTCTCGCAAACGTCGGCGAGATCTTTCTCCGTCTTTAAGAAGCCCCGGGCGAAAATCTGGTCCAGAATTCCTCGCGTGGGTTCGGCAACATAAGTGCCGTCGCCCGCCCGCATGCGCACATAGCCTACGAAAGCGAGCGACTTCAGCGCCTCGCGCAGAGTGGAACGTCCTACTCCCAAAACGCTGCAAAGCTCCATCTCGCCAGGCAGCTTGTCTCCTGGTTTCCAACGCCCTTGGGCGATCATGCCCGCGATCTGTACCGCTACCTGTTCGCCTAGCGTGACGCGAGCAACCGCCGTCAATTTTGACATAGCTATTGACAATCATGTCAGAAGGTCTATATAGTTGCAAAAACTGATTTATGAAACAGCAGGTTGTCTGATGTTTCTTTTGGGACTACATTTTCCGTCTTCGGGAGGAACGCTGTGTTGCGTATCTGTTCGCGCTCTCTGTTGTTGAGCTCTTTCGCCGCCGCTTGCCTGGTCACGTTGCCGTGCCAGGGGCAGGTGGAATCGGGCCGGATATCGGGAACTGTGCTCGATCCAAACAAAGCGTCCATCGCCGGCGCACGGGTGGCAGTCACCAGCAAAGCCACCCAGCAGGTAACCTCAGTCACCACTAGCAGCAGCGGCGCTTACACTGTCACGCCGCTCAATCCTGGCCAATATAGACTTTCGGTAACGGCGCCCGGCTTTGGAACTGCCGTAGCCGACCCGGTGGAAGTACAGATCAATCAGTCCACCCGCACCGACGTCGAACTCCCGGTCGGCTCCACTGCGACCACTATTGAAGTGAGAGCCACCACACCGCTGATTAACAGTGAGTCGGCTACCTTGGGCACCGTCGTGACCAATACCGAAATTGTTAATCTGCCGCTCAACGGCAGAAGCTTTTACGATTTAGCAAAGCTAACCCCGGGAGCCGCGACGCTGCCGGGAGGCGGGAATCTGCTTCGCATTCGCGCCAACTATATATCTGGGACCGCCATCAGCGGCGTACGCGGTTCTCAAACCACGTTTTTGCTCGATGGCGTCGACGTGACCGATCGCCATCAGGGCGGCACCATGATTCAAACGTCTATCGACGGGCTGCAGGAATTCAGCGTTCAACAAAACGCCTACTCCTCTGAATTCAGTTCCGCCGGCGGCATTCTCAACATGACCACAAAGTCAGGCGCCGATCACTTCCACGGTTCTGTTTACGAGTTCTTGCGCAACGACGCCGTGGACGCCCGTGACTTTTTCTCGCCTGGGCGGCAGCCTCTGAAGCGCAATCAGTTCGGGGCCGGGATCGGCGGCCCTATTCCGCTTCCCGCCATACTCGGAGGCAAGAACAAAACCTTCTTCTTTGGCAATTACGAAGGGATGCGCCAGCGCCTGGGCCTGGTGTTCAGCAATATCGTTCCTACAGCGGCGCAGAAGACCGGTGATTTCAGCGCGCCCGGTTTGAATGCGATCTACAATCCCTTTAGTCCCACCCGCGCCCGGTTCCCCAACAACATCATTCCGGCAACGCAGCTATCGCCGCAGGCACTATTTTTTACAAATTATCTGGCCGATCCCAATATCGGGTCGAGAACCGCTGCCTTCGTACCCACTCAACCTCTTGACCTCGATTTCTTCACCCTGCGCGGCGATCGCATTCTCACAGAAAGGCATCGCTTCTCCATTCGCTGGAGCTGGAACGACAATCGCCAGTCCGACCCGAACGCTTATCCGGCTCTCGGCTACGCCGGCCTTCATACGCGCGGCCAGAATGTCGCCGCCAGCCTCACCAGCACATTAAGCCCGACGCTGGTTCACGAAGCGCGCTTCAGCTGGCTTCCGCAATTTATCGATCTTCAAGCTTTCAAGCAGGGCACTGACTTCAACCGCATGGCCGGAATCCAGGGTTTCGCGAACCTGGCCCGGCCCGATACCGGCGCGTCATTTCCGGATTTTTCCTTCAGCGGCTACACCACGCTGGGTGGTTCCAGCTTCGACCAGCGCCCCAAGACGCAAAACTTTCAGCTCTTCCAGGGCCTCGACAATCTGACTTGGATTCATGGCCGGCACATCTGGAAATTCGGTACCGAGATTCGCTATTGGCGGCCGCTCTTCACCGACAGCGCCTCCTATCAGGGAGCCTGGAGCTTCACCGGTGTGAACACGCAGAACCCGTTGAGCCCGTCCGGCACCGGCGATGCCTTTGCCGACTTTCTTCTGGGCGTTCCGTTCTCGGGAGCTCGCTCTTATCCAGGCAGCCAGTTTGGCGGCGACGCGACCTTCTGGCACTTCTTCTTTCAAGACGACTTCAAGGTCAACAGCCGCCTCACTCTGAATCTTGGTTTGCGATATGAGTATTCGCCCTGGCTGCGGGGCTATAAAAATCAGCTCGGCACCTTCGATGGAACTTCACCGCGTCCTATCATCGTCGCCGGCAACACCGATCAGGTAGACCTCAGCTCTCAGCCCGCTGCTCCTGTCGCGTACGCCATACTTGGCGATCTGATACAAACCAGCAGCCAGGCCGGCTTGCCCATCCAAATTACTTATCCGGACAAGAACCAGTGGGCTCCGCGCTTCGGATTGGCGTGGCGGCCGCTCGGCAACAATTTTGTTGTTCGCGGCGGGTATGGCATCTTCTACGAAATGGAGTCTTCCGGCGGTCGCGTGAATCGCAACATACCGCCTTATCTACTCAGTGAAACGGTTTTCAATAACACCACCGGCACTCCCGGCCGCACGCTAGACAATTACTTCTTGGGCAGGCCGCTGGGAAGCGCCGGCGTAATTCCTACCTTGATCGGAACCTACACACGCCTGCGGCGGGGCAGCGACCAACATTGGAATATCGGCTTCCAGCAGCAGCTGGCCGCCGACACGGTTCTTGAAGTCAACTATGTCGGCAACAAGGGCACCCACCTGGAAAGCAGCAATGCCTTTAATAATCCAGCTCCGGCTCCCGGATCCGTTCAAAGCCGCCGCCCTTACCCGGTCTTTGGACCTATCACTTACAACTCGCAAGACACCTCATCCACTTATCACGCTTTGCAAGTAAAAGCCGAAAAGCGTTATGGCTCGGGGCTCTGGTATCTGCTGTCCTATACGTACTCGAAGAGCTTCACCATTCAGAACACGCCCGCGGCCAACGGACTTTTCTACTGGGAAAAAGCACTCTCTTCGTTCGACATACCGCAGAATCTTGCCTTCAACATGGGCTACGTTCTGCCGGTTGGGCGCGGCAAACGATTCCTCTCCGGGGCGAATGCCTTTACTGAAGCTCTGGTGGGCAACTGGCGCATTCAGGGCATCACGATTCTTCGTTCCGGCCAGGTGTTTACTCCAACCGTTTCCCGCGACATCGCGAATACCGGAGTGGGTGGCCAGCGCCCGAACATTATCGGCACGCCTACCAACGTCGGTACAGCGAACTGCTGGTTTTATGTCGCTTCCAACGCGGCCTGCCGGTCCCAGGCTGCCAGCGCCATTCCTGCTTTCGCTGTTCCGGCTGCGTTCACTTACGGTAACGGCGGAGCTTCTATCCTTCGCTCCCAGTGGTATCGCAACCTCGACGTTTCTGTCTTCAAGGAATTTCCCATCCTCGAAGGAAAGCTGCTGCAGTTTCGCGCCGAATTCTTCAACCTGACGAATACGCCGGTATTTGCTACTCCGAACGCCGTTGTCGACACCTCTTCGGGCGGCGTTGTGACCAGCACCGCCAATTCACCGCGCCAACTGCAGTTCGCACTAAAATTCAATTTCTGAGCTCAATTCAATGCGCCATCTTTTAAGCTTTCTTCTACTGCCGTTCGCGCTTCTGCCGGCCCACGCCTTGGCCCAAGCCTCGGTTCACATTCAGGTGGATGGCGGAAAAACCGTCGGCTCGTTCCCGCCCGCCTGGGCTTACTTCGGCTATGACGAGCCTAACTACACGTACGCCAAAGACGGCAAGAAGCTGGTAGGTGAGCTTGCCGCTGCCAGCCGCGTTCCCGTCCGTATCCGCGCGCACCACCTGCTGACAACCGGAGACGGAACCGCCGCTCTTAAGTTCGGCTCTACGAATGCTTACACCGAAGACGCTTCCGGCAAGCCCGTATATGACTGGACCATCATCGACCGCATCTTCCAAACCTATCTCGATGCGCGCGCTAAGCCGCTGGTCGAGCTCGGGTTCATGCCCAAGGCGCTATCCACCAATCCCGAGCCCTACGCGCCGGACTTTCAAACGCCTGCCAATTTCAAGAGTTACTTTCTTGGATGGGCTTATCCGCCGAAAGATTACGGCAAGTGGGGCGAGCTGGTCTACCAACTGGCAAAACATTGCGTAGACAAATACGGCAAGGATGAAGTAGAGACCTGGGATTGGGAAGTGTGGAACGAGCCGAACATCGCCTATTGGAAAGGCACGCCGGAGGAATACAACAAGCTCTACGATTACGCCGCAGCGGGCCTGAAGCGTGCGCTTCCGTCCGGTCACATTGGCGGTCCGGCAACTACTTCTCCCCGCGATCCTAAAGCCGCCGCGTTTCTCCGGCAATTCCTGACTCACTGCGTCTCCGGAAAGAACGAAGCCACTGGAAAGACCGGATCCCCACTCGACTTCATCAGCTTTCACGCGAAGGGTTCGCCGGAATTGAATGAAGGGCACGTCCGCATGAAGCTCGGCAACGAACTGAAAGATGTGGCCGAGGGTTTCAAAGTAGTCGCTTCCTTCGATAGTCTCCGCAAAGTGCCCATCATTCTCACCGAAGCCGATCCGGAAGGCTGTGCCGCTTGCTCGGCCCAACAGAATCCCGCGAACGGCTATCGTAACGGTGCGCTCTATCCTACCTATGAAGCCGCCGCGCTCGGCAGCTTCTATGGCATGGCTGATCGAGCTGGCATGAACCTGCAAGGCATAGTCACCTGGGCCTTCGAGTTTGAAGACAAGCCCTATTTCGCCGGCTATCGCGATCTCGCTACCAATGGCGTCGATAAGCCGGTGTTGAACATCTTTCGCATGGCCGGCCTGATGAGCGGCGATCGAGTGCAGGCTACATCGGCTAGTGCCATGACTCCTGAAACCATCATCGAAAATAATGTCCGCGAGAAACCGCTGGTGGACGCGTTAGCAACGAAGTCGGCTCGCGACATTTCCGTTCTCGCCTGGCACTATCGCGATGACGATGTCGATGGTCCGCCCGCCAAAGTGACGCTCGATATCAGCGGTGTTCCCGCGAGCGCCCGGCGCATTTTGCTGCGCCACTACCGTATCGATTCGTCACATAGCAACGCCTTTACCGTCTGGAAGTCGATGGGTTCGCCTGAACATCCGGACGCCTCAGCTTACGCCAAACTGGAAGCTGCCGGAGCTTTGGAACTGCTGGAATCGCCTCGTTGGATCGACGTAGCCAATGGCAAGGTTGCGCTCCCGTTCTCGCTTCCGCTGCAAGGCGTATCGCTCGTTCAGTTGAGCTGGTAAAACGCGTTGGCTGCGTCCTTGTCGGCAGCTTCCGGAAATGTCAGGTGGCGCATCGCCGTCTTGGTGGGTTGCGCCATCACCTTGAGCTACTTCGATCGGCAAACCTTGCCGCTCGCCATCACGGCCATTAGCCGCGACATTCCTATCTCGAACACGCGCTTCTCCGACCTGCAGGCGGCATTTCTCGTCGCCTATGCGGCGTTATACGCGCTGGGCGGACGCCTGCTCGACATGGTAGGCACGCGCAAAGGGTTTCTGCTCATCATGGTCTGGTGGTCGTTCGCCTGCGCCAGCCACGGATGGGCCACTGGCTTCGGCATGTTGATGGCCAGCCGCTTCCTTCTCGGCATGGGAGAAGGCGGCGGCTTCCCGGCAGCCACCAAGGCTGTTTCTGAATGGTTCCCGATAGGCGAACGCTCGCTCGCCATGGGCATCATCAATGCCGGTACTGCCTTGGGTGCAGTCGCGGCCCCGCCTCTGGTGGCAGTAGTTCTCTCGTATTCCACTTGGCCGTGGGTCTTCTATTTCTCCGGTTTGGCAGGCCTGTTCTGGGCTGTTTGGTGGTGGAACGATTATTGGATTCCCGCCCTCCATCCGTCTGTCCGGTCCGAAGAACAGGAGCTTATCCGCAGTGCATCTTCATCTGAAGCTGATGCATCCCAAGCCTTTCCGTGGCTTGGATTATTTGCGCTTCCACAAACCTGGGGCTTGGTAATCGCGAAATTGCTGAGCGATTCCGCCTGGTATTTTTATTTGTTCTGGCTGCCCAAATATCTCTACGATATTCGCGGCTTCGACGTAAAGCGCATTGCTTACTATGGTTGGATTCCGTACGCCTTGTCAGGTGTTGGCTGCCTGGCGGGAGGCTGGTTTTCCGGATGGCTGCTGCGCCACGGCGTTTCACTCGATCGCTCCCGCAAAATTGCCCTCGGTCTTAGCGCAGCCGTCATGCCATCGATAGTTCTGGTCACCCACGTTCCCGTGCATTGGGCAATCGTGCTCTTCAGCATTGTCTTCTTCGGCCAGCAATCCTGGTCCACCTTAATCATGGTGTTGCCGGCCGATCTGTTTCCGCGAGCGAATGTCGGCTCCGTCGCTGGCCTGGTCGGCTTCGGCGGCGCTATGGGCGGTGTCATCTTCGGCCTGCTCGTCGGATATCTGCTCGATGGCGGCTACGGTTATGGAGTCGTCTTCGCCATTGTGAGCACCCTGCACGTCCTCGCGTTTCTACTCATTCTTCTAACCGTGCGGAAAGTCTTGCCTATCTCCGCACCCGTATACTCACATGAAAATCACTGAAATCCGAACTCGCGTCGTCGAGTGGAAGGGAACTACTATCGCTCCCGAACCGCACTTCTGCACGAATCCCATGGATCTGCTCGATCTTCCCAGCGACTCTATGGCGAGCTTCCGATTCCACGGCTGGCTGATCGTCGAGATCTTCACGGACGAAGGTCACGTCGGAATCGGCAACGCCGCGCTCGCGCCGCGCCTCGTCAAGCAGGCCATCGATCTCTATCTGAAGCCTCTTCTGCTGGGCCGCGATCCCTTCGATTCCGAATATCTCTGGCAGTTGATGTATCGCCAGACTATGGCGTTCGGCCGTAAAGGAATCGGCATGTTAGCCATCAGCGCGGTCGATATAGCGATCTGGGATCTGATGGGCAAATCTGCTGGTCAGCCTGTCTTCAAGCTCTTGGGTGGACGCACGAAACAACGGATTCCGGTTTACGCGAGCAAGCTTTATAGCCAGAAGCCGGATAAACTCGCGGCCGAAGCGCAAGCGTACAAAGACGCGGGCTACGTGGCCATGAAGATGCGCTTCGGTTGGGGACCGCTAGACGGTGCTGCCGGCATGGTGCGTAACATTGAGCTTCTTCGCACCATCCGTGACGTGATTGGTTACGGGATCGACCTAATGGCTGACGCTTACATGGGCTGGACGCTCGATTACGCAAGGCGCATGCTGCCGCTGCTGGAGCCCTTTCGACTGCGATGGCTCGAAGAACCTGTGATCCCCGACGATCTGCAAGGCTATGCGGCTCTGAAGGCCAGGGGTATCGTGCCAATTGCGGGCGGGGAACACGAGTTCACTTTGCAGGGCTTCCGTGATCTGTTGGCGGCGGACGCGCTCGACTATATTCAGCTCGATGTGAACCGCGCAGGAGGCCTGACGCAAGGCCGCAAGATCGCCGCGCTGGCGGAATCGTATTCGATACCAGTCGTTCCGCATGCCGGGCAGATGCACAATTTCCACCTGGTGATGTCCAGCTTGAACTCGCCGATGGCGGAGTTCTTTCCGGTACATCAAGTGGAGATCGGGAATGAACTCTTCTGGTACATTTTCGAAGGCGAACCGCTGCCCGAGAACGGCAGCATCGAACTAAGCGATACCACTCCCGGTCTCGGCCTGACAATCAAGGAAGATGCGCTGAAGGACTTCGAAACAATTGAGTGAAAACGGGCGATTGAGGCGGCGCGGACCAGCAACATCGGAGAGGCTTACTCAAAGGGATAGTTCCATAAAGCAGTTCTTAAAAATAGGCTGAAAGCGCCGGAGAAGGCGTGCTTCCGCCGGTTCGTTCCGCATAAGAGCTTGCCCGTTTGCCGCACAGAAGCTGCATTAAAGAAATAATCAGTCGAATTTCGCTGAGGATTGGCGATACCCTCTTTGTGGAGTGTCGTCTACCGTGAACCTCGCGTCCTATTGGGCTCCGGCGCATCAACCTACGCCAGAGGTTGACCGGGTTCGCGATTGCCTTAATTGCACTTTCAATGGGGACGGCGTCTTCGCTGGACTATCACCTTTCCAAGAAGTCGTTGGAACGGGACCTCGGTCGAGAGCTTCTAGCCATTGTCAAATCTGTTGCACCTTTGATCGATGGCGAAGCCGTACAGAGGATCAACCGCGATTCCGGGGTGGAGACGACCAGTGGTTTCAAACGAATCCGGGCCCTCCTGGTGAAGGTCAAAGACAGCAATGGGATGAAAAGCAATGGAAGTCCTCTGTACATCATGAGGAAGCCGAAAGACTTCGCAAAAACGGGGGAGCTTGAATTCGCTGTAATGACGGACCGCAATGAGCAAGGCTACTTTTTTGTAGGCGGCCGGTATCGCCCCATGGCGCACAACCGCGCAGCCTTGCTGGGAAAGCCCACAGCCACTGGTGTGTACAAAGACGACTTAGGGCTATGGATTTCAGCCGCGGCGCCCATACGCAACAGCCGAGGTGAAGTGGTTGGCATTGTGCAGGGGGACCGGCCGGTACAGTACTTCTATGAACAGGCCCGAAGACAGGCGCTGGTCATTCTGGCGGTAGCCTTGGCGGGCTTGGCTGTCGGGTGGGCGGTGGCAGGATGGTTGGCCCGCGGGCTGGCGCGGCCTGTCGAAGATTTGGTTACGGCCACGCAGTGGTTGGCCCGGGGCGACTTGAAACGCAGGGTACAACTGCAACGCAACGATGAACTGGGTGACCTGGGGGAAAGTATTAACCGGATGGCCGCGCAGCTGGAAGCGGCGCGCAACGAAGAGCTTGCCCGGCAGCAGGAACTAACGGAGGCTTGGCATCGCGCCGAAGCCGCAGGCCGTTCTAAGAGCCAGTTTCTGGCCACCATGAGCCATGAACTGCGGACGCCGCTGAACGGGATTGTCGGTTTTTCGGGTTTGCTCCTGGACTCCGATTTATCGCAAGAACAACGGCGCTGCGCCGAAACAGTCGAATTGTGCGCTAACAACCTGCTTTCGATTGTGGGCGACATCCTCGATTACTGCAAGATAGAAGCCGATAGTCTTGTGTTGGAGAACAAAGCCTTCGAGTTGATCCGACTCATCGAGAGCGCGGTCGACGTCGTGTCTGTCGGAGCACATGGGAAAGGCCTGGAATTAACGTGCTGCTTGGATGAGTCTCTGCCAATGTTCGCAGTGGGCGATTCAGTGAGGTTGACTCAGATTCTATTAAATTTGCTGGGCAACGCGATCAAATTTACGGCGCACGGCGAAGTGGTTCTGCATGCCAAAGCAGAGGGCGTAACCGATGAAGGGTTCGAATTATCGGTCGCCGTTCAAGATACAGGAATTGGAATGGACGCCGAGGCGCTGAGCCGGTTGTTCCAGCCCTTTTCCCAAGCGGATGCCTCGACAACGCGCCGCTATGGCGGAACCGGGTTGGGACTGTCGATCTCCCGTCGGCTGATTGACGCCATGGGCGGCAAGGTTGGCGTCGAAAGCCAGCCGGGGCAGGGTTCGACTTTCCACTTCTTTGTACGTTTGCGAAGCGCTCCTAAACCCGAACATGAGCTTCTATCGTTCAGGCTTCCAGTGGAGAAAAAGAAGGTGTTGGCGGTTGTCGAGCACGCGGGTACCCGGCATTTGCTCATGAAATATCTAAGTGCCTGGGGCGTGGAGGTGGAGACAAGTGTTGATGGGAGGAATGCCATTGAAATGCTGGCAGCTCCGCGAAGCCGGTTGCAAACCGTAATCGTCGAAGACCTTTCAATCGCCCGCACCATCCGGGCGGACAGGCGTATCCCGCCGATTGAACTGATTTTCTTGTCCGCCTTCATTGCACGGCCTTCACAGGAGGTTCTGAATGAGCTGGGCATCACCGCGTGTCTGGGAAAGCCTTTGAAAAAAGCGTCCTTGCGGGAGGTGTTGGAACCTAGCTCTTTGCAGGCGTCAGGTTCGGAAGTGGGCCGCCTTGCGCCGCGAACTTCCCCTGAAACGGATACGCTTCAGGAGAAAGCTTTACGAGTTCTGGTGGTAGAGGATAACCGTGTCAATAGCGAGTTGGCGCTTAGACTTTTGCGAAAGTTGGCCTGCCGGCCGGATCATGCCCAGGACGGGTTCGAGGCGGTCTTGGCGGCCGGCCGGGAGACATACGATCTGATTTTGATGGACTGCCAGATGCCCGGGATTGACGGTTATGAGGCGACCCGGCGCATCCGCTCGAGCGAGCGAGAAACGGGCCGTCATACCAGGATTGTGGCGGTTACCGCCAATGCGCTTCCGGGAGATCGCGACCACTGCCTGGCCGCGGGCATGGACGCATACATCCCAAAGCCATTACGCAAATCTGACCTGGTTGCAGAGTTGGAACGCTGCCCGGAGCCTTCTGCTACTTAAATCTATCTGAAAGGTGCTCCCGCTTCGGAACTCGAGCGCGATCCCAGAAAGCCCGAAATCATCCCTGCGGACGCCCTTTAGCCTGCTCCATAGCGATTTGGTTTACATGCGCCAGCGCTCGCGATCCCGAAGCGCCTTCGATTGCTCGTAGTGCAATGTCCTGCACTTGGCGCTTGGCCTCCTCCATTGCTTTTTCCAAGCCCGCCATTTGCTCCGTTTGCCGTTTCAATGCGTCCTGCAGGCCTGTCACTTGAAGAGCCGCTAGTTTGCGCTCCGCTTCGGCGTCTTTCTGCAGCACCAGAATCTGCTGTTCGTAACGCGCTGTAACTTGCCGCGTCGCTTCGGTCAAAGCCGCGTCCTTTTCTGCCGCGATCCGCTGCGGAAACTATTCCACCTGCTGCCGCAGCCTGGTTAGCTCCTCCTCCCGCTCGGCCAGTGCGGCTTCCCGCTGCGTCCAGGTGCGCTCTCACTCCCGCTGCCGCTCTCCCTTTTTCTGGGCTAGCTGGTGCGCGTCCTCGTCATACCGGTCCTGCGCCTTCTTGCGCTCGAGATGCTTGCGGTATTCGTAATCTTCGTTTTCCCGCTGCCGCTGTTTGCGGAGCGCTTCTTCCGCTTCTTTGCGTTCGCGCTCGGCAGTCCGCGATTCCTGCTCCCATTCGGTCCGCCGGGTCTGGATTTCGGCCTCCAAGTGCTCCCGGTCGCGCCCATAATCGTCCACCAGCTGGTCGAGCGCGGTAGCGGCAATGTCGATCTTGTGCAGCCGTTTCAGCTCCTGGCGCTCAAGTTCCACTGCTTCCCGCACCCGCGCCAGTAGATCCACTTCGGCCGTCAGCTTCTCTGAAAGTTCCAGCAATGTGCGCGAAACCTCTCCATTCAACGCGGAGATGCGCTGCGCCACCGATTCCACAGAAACCGATTCTACAGAGTGCCGCACCGCCTCGGCATGAAGCCGCTCGATTTCAACGCTCTTCGGACTAGCCGTCTCCTGGGCAGCCTCGCGTTCCTGCCGGATTGCGCCGAATTTCTGCTATGCCTGGGACTTGCTCTTTTGCAACGGCTCGGAGCCACAGTTTTACTCGCTTTAGTCGCCATTATTGATTTTTCCCGCAATTATCCCAATCCCGCACTGCGCCTCTGAAACTGCGCGTCTGAAGTAGGCTTGTGCTGAAGACTTAATCCGCACCTGAGAGACTCTGCCCCACCCGCAATTGCCAAATCCTCCGTCTACACTGAAGATTACTTTCCGCATGCAGATTCCATCCTGGCCGCAAGCGGGCAAGCGCGAGGGCGAAATGCTGCGTATGGTGCTCGACAGCCCGCAATGGGGCGGATTTCACCCGTTTGTTGCCGACTTCGAGAATAGCTTTGCGGAATATCAGCAAAGTAAGCATGGCATTGCAGCCGCTAACGGCACCTTGACGCTGGAAGCGATGTTAGAGACCGTAGGCATCGGTCCCGGCGACGAAGTCATCGTGCCTGCGGTCTCGTTTATCTCTACCGCCACCGCGGTCTCGCGAACCGGCGCCACGCCGGTCTTTGTCGATATCGGCGTCGACACCTACAACCTCGATCCCGAAAAGGTCAGCGAGGCTCTATCGCCTCAGACCAAAGCTGTCATGGCGGTCCACTTCGGCGGAGCCATGTGCGACATGGCCGCGCTCACCGCAATCTGCAGCAAAGCCGGCGTGATGCTGCTCGAAGATGCCGCCCACGCCCATGGCGCGGAGTGGAACGGCCTCCGCGCGGGAAGCTTCGGAGTTGTTTCCTCCTTCAGTTTCCAGAACGGCAAATGCCTCAGCGCAGGTGAGGGCGGCATGCTTGTCACCTCCGATGACGAACTGGCCGCGTCGCTCCGCTCCTTAATCAACTGCGGTCGCTCGACGGGCCGAAGCTTCTATGAACACGTCCACCTGGGCTCCAACTACCGGATGTCGGCCTTTCAGGCAGCCGTCTTGCTGGCCCAGTTCGAGCGCCTTCCCGAGCAGATTGCACGCCGCACCGCGAATGTAGCGCTGTTGAAAACCGAGCTCGAAGATTGCGAAGAGATCGTCTGGCAGCAAGTTCCGTCCGCCGTGACGCAAAACCCCTGGTACCTGCTGCTAGGCCGGGTTCGCGGCGGCCGTGCGTTCCGCGATCGCCTGGCGGAGATGCTAACGTCCGCAGACGTGCCCTGTACGCCCTTTTACCCGCATACGCTTTATCGGAATCCGCTCTATCGAAACTGCTGTGGCTGCCGTGTGATGCCCAGTCCCCAAGCGGAAGGCCGCGTGAAAGATGCCTTTTGGCTGCCGCACCGGGTGTTCCTCGCTGAAGAAGAAACTGTGAGGGACGTAGCGCGAGTCATCCGCGAGAGTTGTTCAACAGCTAAGTCTGACTGATTTCTAGCGGGGCTTACCGTCGCCGCCCGTTTCATCTTCCAACGGCGCGGTGGGTTGTCCGGCGATCTTGAATTGCATGCTGCCCGAGTGAATGCGGCCCAGTCGCTTGCCGACTTCCACCTCCTGGGTCGTCGGATCATTCTTCAAACGCTCGATGCGGTGTTTCTTCGCTTCAAGATCCCGCTGCAGATCGGCGTTCTCCTCTTCGAGCACGCGAATTTCATGGCGCTTCTCCTCCAGCGCGCTAAGGCCCTGCGGTCCGCGCAACATAATCATGGCGTAGGCAGCCAGGCCGACCAATGCAGCCAGCGCTGCGAGAGGCCGAAGAATGACTCTTGACAAACCGAAATTGCTCCTACATATCGTTATAGAACTGTTTTGGGCGAAGGTCCAGAGAAATTCTCAAAAGTTTCGCCTGCAGGCGCTATCGGACAATTTAGAATGCGTCTTCGGCCAACAGTTCGGCCCGGAGCCTCAAAAAGTCTGTCGCATTCATCGCGAGCACCTGGACAGTCGTGCGGCCAATAGATGATAGTCCTTGGACTCTGGCACGTTCAAAGAAGAAGTGATCGCTCCAGATGTCAGTACGAGGATGAAATAGGCGAACAAGCTTACCGGAAGACGGGTCCACGCCGGCGATGTTTGGACCCTTATGCAGGTTGCAGTGTGGACAGGCGAGAGCGAGGTTGCTCGAAACCGCTTGGCCCTTGTGCTGTTCAGCTACCACGTGGTCAATCTGGAATGACATAGGGAACACCGCTTGAGGCAACCGGCAGTATTCACAGCGCCCATCCGCGCGTTGGCGAATTACGCGGGCTAACTCGCGATTTATGGACAAGTAAGATCTGGCTTGATCTTCAGGAGCCGGCGTGCTTTCGATTGCATGATGCTGAGGAAAATGCCGACATGCAGATAGCTCTCTAGTTCCTGCTTCTCGCTTTCGGTCAGCGAACCAGTTCGTGCTGTTGCTGAGAGCTCGTCGACCCGCTCTTCGTCAACAGCGGGCAGTTTCATCGAGAGCCAGTAGCGGGCTGCATCTGGCGTCAGTTCCCGATCGTCCGCCTGCACCATCCTGGTCAGAATCGTTGCTTCCGTATTCGGCGAAGCTATAGGCGAAGTCATCAATCCTCTACTTCTTATCATCTCTTACAATTTGGCCGGCGATGCTGGAAGCAGAGTGCCGACCGAGTGCCGGTAGTTCTCAACGTTTTTCCCTAACTCCTCGTATATAGAGTGAGGTGCTCAGAACGGCCATGCAAATGGCGCTTTCATCCCTGGACCATGGCATGCGCGAGCAAGACCGGCTTCGTCAACTGATTGGGGACGCGAAAGCCGGCGATGTTTCGGCGTTCGAGCGGCTGGTGGTCTTGCATGAACGTGCCGTGCTGCGGTTTGCTCAACGCTTGCTGCTGAATCGGGAAGCGGCGCGCGATGCGGCTCAGGAAGTGTTCTTGCGGCTGTATCGAAGCATTCGCTCCATCGACGAGCGGCGTGAATTAGCGCCTTGGCTTTACCGGACGACTTCCAACATCTGTTTGGACATGCTTCGCAGGACGCGAAACGATCTTTCGATTGATCTGGTGGCCGAACCGGAGATGGAGGGGCGGAATCCGGAACAGGCATTGCGGCTTGCTCAGCAGCAGCAAATGCTGCTGGAAGCCTTGGGCGAGCTTTCGCCGCGCGAGCGGCAGGCAATTGTTCTGCGGGACCTGGAAGGCTGGTCGACTACCGAGGTGGCCGGGTTATTGGATTCGACTGAGACTACGGTGCGGTCGCAGATATCCACGGGACGCGTGAAGTTGAGGAATTACATAATGGCGCGAACAGGAGGACAGTCATGAGCGGGCATTTCGGCGTAAACGAATTGGCCTTATTTGCGGGGGGCGATTTGCCAGGGGAAGAGCGGGTTGCAATTTCGGAACATCTGCGGGAATGTGTCGAATGCCGCGAACAGGCTGCTTCTTTCGAGGCTCTGGGCGGCTCGTTACGAGAGTTCGCGATTGAACCGGCCGACGAAGATCTTCGTCTGATGCGGGAGTCCGTCGCGCATCGGATTGACGCGGGGAAACGTGGATCGCTTTGGAACTGGTGTTGGGCTTGCCTGCCGGCCGGCTTAGCGGCAGCATCTATTTTGACCTTTATCGGCGTTCACCGGACGACTCCACCGGAATCGGTAAAAATTTTGCAGGCGACAACGTTGTCGCCGCAGCCGCTACCCCAAGTGCCACTGGTGATCGCCCTGGCGGAACCGAAGCCGAAAGTTAAGCCATTACATAAATCCGAAGCCGGAATTCGGACGGTAAGCTTGGTAGCGCGTAAGGATGGGTCGAGCGTGTTGAGAATGACAACTGCCGATCCGAACGTATTGATCTTATTGCCCCTTGGAAAGGAAGTTGAAGCCCATGAGAATTAGTGCTGTTGTTCTTACCTTGTTGCTTCAGTCGTTGGCTTTCGCTCAGGCGAACACAGATGCAAATCCAGCGCAAATGGAACCCGTGGTCAAAGTCGTCCGCGTAAGAGGCGATGCGAACGAACTTGCGAGGTTAGCCTGCAATAATTCCGGCATCGGTTGTACGCCTAGTCAGGCGCTACGGGCAGTGGTGGTGCGGGGTAGACCTGCGGATGTTGCTCGTACCGAAGAAACGATCCAGAAACTTGACGGGTTCAATGCAGGTCCTTCTGGAGGGCCTACTAAGAATGTGGAGACTACAGTTTATGTGATAGCCGGATCGGCCGAACCCATCCCAGGAACCCAGGATGTAAGTGGGGAGGCTTTGACACCGGTAGTCAAGCAGTTGCGCGCTATTTTCCCCTACAATCATTATCAATTGCTCAGTACCATGCTGCTCCGTTCGTCTGAGGGCTCGAAAGCGTACGCAAGCGGGCTGATGAAGAGCGTTTCGACTGTACCTGACTACTCGCAACCCGCCCTGTACAAGCTTCAATACGAAAGGGCGACATTGTCGAATGATTCTGGCGCCTCTATCAAGCTGTATAACTTCTCATTCACTGCCAACGTTCCTGTAGTCTCGGGAACACTAAAGTCCACCAGCACCGGGAAGCCAGCTCCATACTCCACAACGCAATTTAGTCTCACTAACATTGGCATTAATTCCGATGTCGACCTCCGGGAAGGCCAAAAAGTAGTGGTCGGAAAAGTAAACGTAGGCGATTCGAACACCTGCTTTTTCATCGTCCTCTCGGCCAGGTTAGTCCCGTAAATGGACAATCCGTTCCTAATTGTATTCTGTACCTGCCCGAACGCCGAAGAAGCCGAGCGCATCGCCCATGCAGTCGTCGACGAACGCCTGGCAGCCTGTGTCAACATTCTCCCGGCCATGCGCAGCATCTATCGCTGGCAGGACGCCGTTGAATCAGCCGAAGAAATCCTTCTGCTCATCAAAACCACCGAAGCCGAATTCCGCAAGCTCCGCGACCGCATCATCGAACTGCATAGCTACGATACGCCCGAAGTAATTGCAATTCCCATAACGGCAGGTTCAGACAAGTACCTGTCCTGGTTGCGCGCGCAACTTGAATAGCCGCCTCAAACCGGCACCCTCTACAATCAGTTTCATGCGTTTCGCCCTCTGCTGCGCGCTGCTTGGCCTCTCAATGAATAGTCTCCGAGCGCAAGACCATCCACTTACCTCACTTCCCTACACGCCAAGCCTGGAAACCAAGTTCATGGATCGCGCCGCCGACCCCTGCACCGATTTCTACCAATTCTCCTGCGGCGGCTGGATCAAGCAGAACCCCATCCCGCCCGACCAAGCTGGTTGGAATGTTTACGCGAAACTCGCCAATGAGAACAGCCGTTTCCTGTGGGGCATCCTTGAGGCAGCCGCCAAGCCGGATCCTCACCGATCAGCGAACGAACAGAAGATCGGCGATTTGTTTTATTCCTGTATGAACGAGAAAGCGATCGACCAGACAAAGATTAAGCCCATCGAGCCGGACTTAAGCAAGATTTCTGCTCTGACGCGGGTCGATAGCCTGGCTGAGTATGTTGCCGGACAGCACCTCTCCGGTACAGGGCGGAATTTATTGTTCGGCTTTGGGTCCGACCAGGATTTCGACAATTCCTCTCAGGTGATCGCCTTTGCGAGAGCCGGCGGCTTAGGCCTGCCCGACCGCGATTACTACACCAAAACCGACGCCAAGTCGCAGGAGATCCGCAAACGCTACCTGGAACATGTGTCGCAAATGCTGCAGTTGATCGGCGAATCGACGTCCGACGCACAAGCGGATGCGCAATCTGTTATGGACATCGAGATCGCGCTCGCCCAGGCATCGTTGACGCGCGTGGAGCGCCGCAATCCCTACAACCTGAAACATAAGTATCCACTGGATAATCTTCGAACCATGTACCCGGCCTTCGACTGGGATGCCTATCTGCGGAAGCTCTCTTTGCCGCCATCGAAGGAAATTAATATCACCGAGCCGAAGTTCTTTGAGGCCCTGAACCGGCTGCTGGAGGAGCAGAAACTCCCCGCCTGGCGCGCCTACTTACGCTGGCACCTGGTCCGCTCTCATGCCGAGTATCTGCCTGCCAACTTCGTTGCAGCCCACTTCGATTTCTACAACCACTACCTGCGCGGCACCGAGAGCATGCCTCCGCGTTGGAAGACCTGCACCCGTCTGGTGGATCACGATCTGCCGGATGCTCTCGGCCAGGTCTTTGTCGATCGCACTTTCGCTCCGCGCACCAAAGCCGACGCGAAGAAATTGACCCTGCAGATCGAAGCCGAAATGGGCCGCGACATAAAAGATCTCGCCTGGATGAGCGCTCCCACCAAGGCCAAGGCCCTCGAAAAACTGCATTCGGTAGTCAACAAGATCGGCTACCCGGACCATTGGCGTGACTACAGATCCGTCTCTATCGCCCGCGATGCCTTTCTGCCCGACGTGCATAGCGCGGCAAGTTTCGAGGTGCGCCGCCAGCTGGACAAGATCGGAAAGCCGGTAGACCGGGCCGAGTGGAACATGTCGCCGCCGACGGTGAACGCCTACTACAACCCGCAGATGAACGATATTAACTTTCCTGCGGGCGTGTTGCAGCCGCCGCTCTTCGATCCGAAAATGGATGCCGCCCCGAACTACGGTGACACGGGTGCGACCATCGGTCACGAGTTGACGCACGGCTTCGACGACGAAGGCCGCCAGTTCGATGCCGCGGGCAACTTGAAAGACTGGTGGACCCCGGCCGATGCAAAGGCGTTCGAAGAACGCATCAACTGCGTTCGCGATCAGTACGCAAAGTACATTGTGATCGACGACATCCACATCAACAGCAAGCTGACTTCCGGCGAGGACGTGGCGGATCTGGGCGGCACGCTGCTGGCCTATCTTGCCTGGAAACACGCCATCGAAGGGCAGCAATTGCAGGATGCAGACGGCCTCACACCCGATCAGCGCTTCTTCGTCGGCATGGCGCAGTGGGCCTGTGGCGACGAGCGCGACGCGAACAAACGCCTGAACGCTGCCGTCAATCCACACTCACCCGAAAAGTATCGAGTCAATGGAGTAGTCTCGAACCTGCCCGAGTTCGGCCATGCCTTCGGATGCAACGCTGGGTCACCCATGGTGAATCCGAAAGCCTGCCGCGTCTGGTGAGTGAGTTCACCGGAGCTTCGAAACCGCCGGTTCCACCCACGACGATAGAAATTGTGAGACCGCCGGAAATTGCGTGCTGACGACGGTCAACACCGGTAGCGCGCCAAAGGCAAACGCTCGGAAATAGAAATCTTTCCCGAGTTCCCCCGGGTGCGTACCCGAGAGGCGGCTGAAGATAGGGTCGCGCTCGAGTTGTGCGAGCACCAGCAGCACCTTCAGCGCCGATAACACCAATACGGCCGCCAGACAGTAAGAAAGAGCTTCCGGGAATTGAAATACAAAGCAATTGAGCGCGACCACGATGAGCACGAAGCAGGCAATGCTACAGAGCAGCAGGTTCTGTAAATGCCGCAGCACATAGCCGATGAAGACGGAATACTGCAGCGCAATGTACTTCGATGCGTGCTCATAAGCTTCGTTCGTGATGTGCCGGGGTTTAGAGGCTTTCGCCAGCGCGTCCGTCAATAAATCGGGTATTCTCGAGTTTGTTCCAGCGCCACCTGATACAGCGGAAGTTTTCGGTGGAGCTGTGGTCGGCACGAGATCATTTGCGCCGACGTACGGCAGTTCGTGCGACTTCCAGTAGGGCTGCAGCACCACGTTGCCCAGCTCGGCCGAGATCTCTCCTGCCGTCTTGCGGAACGCCTGGTAGTTGACCAGGAATGTTAAGCGGGTTGCGTTTTCCTCCTGCGTGGGATCCAGAAATTTCTTCACGCTTTCGAAAAATCTACGAGAGTATAGCTTTTCTACGCACCTGGTCTGCTCCAGGTTGTGAAGAGCAATTCCAGAGTCGATGGAACTCATAAGCGATCTCAACCTCACTTCGCTCATCCACACCGGGCCGTTACCGGCAAACTCCGGCAGGCGTTGGATAAAGCGGCCTAGCACGATGCTGTTCAGGCTGACTAAGAATCCCTTTAACAGAGTCCAGGATTGTAGAAATCTGAGGAAGGCAAGGCAGGAAAAGACCGCCAGAGGCACTAGCAAACCAATGAAAAGCGGCAGGAATCCGGAGGGTTCTAATAACTGCGGCGCCAAGGTTATGATCACGGCAAGCAGTGCCGCGACCCCGAGTATTGAAATGGCCAGGGAGAACGGCATGCCCGGAAATTCAGGGAAGCTGCTGGGGTGGCAGAGGCTCCGGTCCAACCCCTTCTTGTAGTCATCGAACTCGTTGCAAAGTGCCTCGTCGAAGACGCTCGTATCGAGATGCGGCTGCCGCCGGTCTCCCCAGGTAAAGCGGCGCAACTGAAAATACGCCAGCGCGAACAGACCAATGCCGGCGGTAAGCAGAGGCAAGATGGGCGACACCGGCAGAGACAGATTGAACGTGCGAATGCTGATTGTGATGCTCCGGCGTGGCCCACTTGTGATGGGCAGATTTGGCCCACCTGGGTAGTTTCTAGTTTGCCCCATTTCCAACCAGAGTTGTTGATGACCGCTCCGGTGGGAGTGGAGCTTGGCGACGCCCGGGAGGGCGGCGCGTTTCAAGCGGAACGGACGCCGGGGCGGTCATCATGCGGCGACCCGGCAGCTCTCATCTCTTTTTCCTCCCTTCCATAGTTCGCTTGAACCGGAACGATTCGGTGCCGGTTTCGATGATGTGAGCGCGGTCCGTCACTCGGTCCAGCAGCGCCTTGCAGAGCCGTGGATTGGGAAACACCGTGGTCCATTCGGAAAATGGCAGATTCGTGGTGACGATTAAGGCTGCGCGTTCGGCCCGGTCTGAGATTACCTGGAATAGGAACTCAGCGCCGATATCGGCCAGCGGGACGTAGCCCACTTCGTCCAACGCGATGAGGTCGTATCTCATCCATCGCATCATCAGCCGTTTCACTTGGCCGTTCTGTTTGGCTTCGATAAGCTCATTCACCAATGCCGCGGCAGTGATGAATCGAACACGCCGTTTCTGATGGCATGCAGCTAAGCAGAGCCCGGTGGCCAAGTGGCTTTTACCCGTTCCACAATCGCCAATCAAAACGATGGGTTCACTGCGTTCGATGTAACCGCCCTGCGCTAAATCGCGGATCTTTGCGGCTGGGATCTGGGGCGCTTTCGCAAAGTCGAACTCATCCAGCGTCTTCAAGCGTGGCAACTGCGCGTCCCGGATACGGTTAGCAATGGCATGACGGTCGCGCTCTTCACACTCCATTGCCAGCAGCGCTTCCAGGTAGCGCACATGGCTGTGCTGTTCTTTAACGGCCTGTCCGGCTAGCGGAATAAAGTTGGCCGCGATGGCCGGTGTGCGCACGATTTTGCAATACTGCCGGATGCTGGCCTGTTCCAACGCCTCTGTCTGGAGATTCATTGAATCACCTCTTGGGAGGGCATCGGCAGATGACTTAGCAACGAGTCGTATTCATCCATCACCGGCATCGGCCTTTCAAACTGCCTCAGATCTTCGGCGAGCGCCAGCGCGTAGCGCTGACGTTCGTGAGCGTCGGGCATGTGCAGAATATGCAGCACCGCGGCCGCATCGCTTACGCCGATGCGCAGTGCTTCTTCCACTGCTGTGATCAAGCGCGGCCACGCATTGCCGGCCGTCCCGGCACGCACCAGCATAATCATCTCGCGCGTACCTTTGGCCTTGCCGTGGCGGCTTTCCAGTTGCTGCCAGAGCGTATCCAGACACCCCGGCCAGCGCCCCGCCGCACGCCACTGCTGCAACGGCGTCGAACTCTTCATCGCACCAGGCTTCTTCTCCAGCACATCCAGATAATGTTCCAGGTTCAGAATGTGATGCCCGCGTCCATAACAACGCTCGTGCCGCGCTGCAAACTCACCATCACGCCACACCTCGATGTGTGTAGGCCACACCCGCGCCGTTACCCGGGAGCCCGGATAAAGCGGCGTCGAATACCAGTTGGCTCTTACTTTCACGCGACCGTGTCCATCCACCGTGACCGGATAGATGGTCTCTGCGATGGCAAACCGCTCCGCTACTAACGGCAGCAAGTGCGATTGCTCGTCCCGCATGGCATTGCCGACGGCGGCTTCGCGACCGCTGATGATATGTTGCTGCGCTTCTCCGCAACGGCTCAGAAGCCAAGCGTTGAAGCTCTCCAGATCGTCCGCTTCCGGCACCGGTACCAACCAGTTGCGCCGGAACCAACCCAACTCCATCTCCACGCCGCCCTTCTCGTTACCGCGTGCCGGCTGGCAGTACTCGCTGGCAAAACCCCAGTGCGAGCGAAAAGCGATCATGCGTTCGGTTTCTTCGCGCCGGTAGCCACGCAAAATCTTCTTTACGGCACTGGCCAGGTTGTCGTAACGAAGCGTTCGAAAGACACCGCCAAAGTAAGCAAACGCATGCTCGTGCGCTTCCAGAAAGGCTTGTTGCGTCGCGTTAGTATAGGCACGGTGAAACGCCCCGCCGCTGTTCATACTGCGCATCGCGAAGAACTGCAGCTTCCGCGCTTCGCCACCCAGCTTTACCTGTGCTTCGAACCAATCCACTTGCGCTTCCTGGCCCGGTGCATAACTCTGCGGCACGAAGACACCGCGATGGGCTAACCCCAGGGCGCGCTTCCGTCCACGCACGTATTCACGCACGGTGGACTCGGCCACCGGATGCTGTGAATGTTCCATGCACAACCGAGTCCAGATACGCCGCGCGGTATGCCGCTGTTTGCGCGGGGCCTCACCGTCCAGCTCCAGAAGGCTGTCGATGAACTGCTTTACCGGCCCTAGTTTCGGCAGCACCCGCTCTTGCTTTTTCCGCTCCGGCGGCACCGCGCTCGCCAGTGCCTGCCGCACCATGCGCCGATGCACCTGATACTTCTGGGCGAGTGCAAGAATCGTCTCTCCTGCCGCATATCCTCGCCGGATCTCTTCAAATAGCTCCACCTTGGCTCTCCTGTCCATCCCCGGAATCTTGTCATCCAGGGTTGTCCAGGTGGGCCAAATCACTCCATCACGCTGGGCCAGATCTGAGCATCGAAATCAAATGCACAGCAAATAGCCTGCTGTCCTCGAATCGCAGCAGTCCCACCAGAGCTGAAGGCCTCCGAAAAGTAAGACAGCCAGAGACCCTCTCATGAGGATCGAATCCCACGAAATCGGCGTAGTAATAGGACACCTCTCCAACGAGCCGCCTTGACACACTCTCGCCGGAACCAAAACCATCAAGTAAAAAGTCGAGAAGAGGCTGGCTGCGAAGGAGATGAAGACGGCAATTTCGAGCCCGGGATTGATGCTTCCGCTAAAACGGAAATGCGCGACCATCATAGGTGACAGAAGCAGTCCACTGAGGAAAGCCAGCACTGCATAACCGGCGATCATGCAGAGGTAACGGTGATGAACAATATCGGTTATCGAGCGACTCCGCCCGGGGCCTTCGAGGTCGCTCAGGCAGAACAGGCTCCCCACCATCAAATCGGGCCTCAGCTTCAGATAGAAAAGACGTCCGCAGAAAGCCAGAGTTATCGCTGCCATCGCAAGGCAAAGAAAAATCCATCCGGGTCGTGCCCGGCCAATGGGTCGGAGATTTACATCGGTTCTCAGCAGGCGAGGGTCGAACCACGTGGCCGTACTATTCGCTTTCGTGACTTCCATGACGGGATTGGACTGTTCTAAGTAATCGATAGCGTGCCAGCCGGAAGCACCAAGCTCTAAAAGCCACGCCGGAGAAATCGGAAGTTGAGTTGCGTCAGGCCACTCATCAGGGCGGAGCAGTGCGGCCACTGCCAAAAATTCGCCGTTCTGGTCATCGGACGCAAATATATCTACGTCTGTCATGTTAGACCGGCTCCACAGGTCCAACTCGGGCGCTGGAAAGACTGAGATTGCCAGCAAACCGGCTAACGAGCTCTGGGATTCTTCCTGGCCGAAGAGCAGATCGGGCGATCGGAGAACGATTCGAATATCGGGGCAGGTACGCCGCAGGACATTTGCCAGGAAGACAATATCGAAGACGTTCGTAGCCGAAAGGCTTGCAATCCGAACGCCTCTCTGCTTCAACGATCGGATCATCTCCACCATCTCGGCGTTCATCGAAACCGGAGTATGCTTCGTTGAAAATATGGGAAAACCGTCTTCTCCGAGCTGCGCATCTTTCAGCGAGAACTCCAGGGGAGATGTTGATGTGCCGGTTTTCTTCGCCGCCGGACTCGTAAATGCCGCATCGTTGTAGTTGTTTCTGACCTGCGCCAGGTCTCGAGAGTAGCTGTAAATGGGAACCGGGTCTTCACAATTTTTCTCCTTGCGCCGGGTTTCTCCGCACGGTGCTGGTTTTGCCGAAAATCCGGTTCCCCCCTCGTTAATCGCAGCCGCCTGTTCGAAAGGAAGATCTAACCTGCTGACCAGCCGCTTAAACTGATCCTCGAACGCCATAGTAGGTAAGGTGGAGCCGTGGAATGTTATTGTCGAGTGCCGCGTTTTATTGGCATCCAGCAAACCGAATTCGAGATTCATCTGTTGAGCCGATCCAGAGTTTGAAACCGATCCAGCCTGTACCAGAAATTCGTGGCTATCGGGCCAACTGCCAAGCAGACGGGTAAGTGATTGGAATGAGCCCGAGAACGTTGGTCCCGCAATACGAATCTTCTCCGGTTGAGCCGATCCCGTTCTGCTGACGAGTCGGCGCGCAGAGTCGAATTGAAAGCCGTTGATCCCCGCAGTCGGCGTTTCAGCAACTACCAGCACGATCAGCAGCTGGTTTGAAGGTGCGTCTAGCGAGAAGTGACGGCGAAAAACAAGTAGCCCTGGATACCGTTCGAGGTCCGTCATCTTCAGTGCCCCAGTCGCTGCTTGCCTGGCGGTCCATGGCAGCCAGCAGGTTGCTAATTCCCACTTGGACAGAGATGCTGCACGTTGAATAGCGTCCAAGTCGCGGTCAGTATCGAGCGCCATACGCGTGTGCAGAGGATCGGGCAAGGTGGCAATCAAATATTGCAGATCGTTAACCCGGAAATCCGGCCCGAAGCCAAATAGCGACAGCAGGTCTCTTTGAGAACATGGGCGGTCAAAGCCAATCAGGTAGTCTCGACAGAACTTTGCCGTTTTCCTCGTTGTCAGGTCGGAATGGAAGTACTGCTGCGTTGCGCGCCAAGGCCCTTGCCAGTCGACAATTTCCAAATTGCCCTTCTCGGTTGTGTCCGTCTCGGTAATGGGAGCTTTTTTGTCAGGCGCGTTTACACTTTTGTCCTCGCCGCCCGGAAAGCCCAAGCTGTGCAGAACTAAAGCAATTAAGGCCAATATGCCTGCAGAAGAACCTATGCGTTTCTCCACTGCGTCACCCTCCCTTAGGAATGGTTTCGACTAGAGCAATTGCCTATCCACGCTTGCTGCGTCAGGTAGAGCGCGCTATATCGACGTAATTACAAGCCAGGGGACAGCAAATAACCTGAAACAGGAACGGAAAAGATACCGGCCCATTAACAATTAGATAACTTCAAAAGCCGGATGCGAAACAAATGGATGTCAAAAACTATTAAGCGGACCCACGCTGTGACTATTGGGGTCCACCGCATAGATTTCGACCACGTCTGAGGCAGTATCGTAGATCACAAAGGTCGACGCCGTATCCTGCCATTGGCCGCCCGTAAACTTCGCCCCCATGATCGGCCCGGGATTGATCAGCAGGGTATGCCCCAGGCGAGCAGTTTCCAGTTCATGATTATGTCCGAAACAGACCACGTCGTACTGTTCGGAAGCCGCTAGAGGACGGGCAATGGAATCGTAATGGTTCATAGCGAACCGGCGGCTTTCGAAGGTGCCCTCGAAGAATTCGCCGTGCAAATGCATTTGCGGAAGCTTGGCCGCGTTTTTCGTAATCCGGAACAGATCCGCATCATTATTGCCGAACACGACGTGGATGTCCTGCGGAAAGCGGCCCAATTGATCGATGACGAAAGGGGAACACAAATCCCCGCAGCACAGCAATGCCGAGGCGCGGCCATCGAGGAATTGAATCGCGGCCTCGAGAGTCCAGAGATTATCGTGAATGTCAGAAACAATCGCGATCTGCATAGCCTTCCGACCGGGCGCCTATTGGTAGAAGTTGCGATCCCAGGCGTGCCGTTTCAAAATTTCCAAAACACGTTCGTCCAGAGTGCCGGCGGAACTCGACCGGGCATTCGCTTCCACATTCGAGATCTTTCGCATGCCTGGAATAACGCTGCTGATGGTCTCGTCCGACAAGCAGAAACGCAGTGCAATGTCGGGCAGCGACCCGATCACTCCCGCTTCAGACAGATCACGCCGCAGGGCATCGACATGTTCGACAACTTGGCGCTTGCGATCGCCGCGGAAATAATGATCACGAAATTCTCCGGGTTCGAACTTCGCGTCTTCGGTGATATTGCCAGTCAACCCGCCTTCGTCCAGCGGGACGCGCGCCAGCACGCCAATTTTCCGCTCGCGGCATAGCGGAAAAAGATGCTTCGCTGCCGTCTGATCGAAGACGTTATAGATGACCTGTACCGCGGTAAACAGGCCGGTCTTCAGAGCCTCCAGCGCGGAGTCCGGGTCGTGCTCGGAAACCGAAACTCCGAAGAAGCGCACCTTCCCGCTGCTGCGCAGGTCTTCTAAAGCCCGCTTCCACTCGTCCGTCCCAGTCCAGGCGTCGGTCCACACGTGAAACTGCTGCAAATAGATCTGTTCCATGCCCAGATTGCGCAGACTTTCTTCTGTGCTCTGAACAATGTAATTGTAGGGAAAAACATCTTGAATGTTCATCTCCGGCGTCGCCGGCCAGACCCGGTTCTTAGGCGGAATTTTGGTGGCGGCAAAAATCTTATGAAAGCTCTTGCCCACCACTTTGCCCACTAGCTTTTCACTGTGTCCATCTCCGTAGGCCAGCGCCGTGTCGACGAAGTTCACCCCCACATCGAAAGCCCTCTGCAGCGCGTTCACCGATTCATCGTCTTCGCCACCCTGCCACTGTTTACCTCCAATGCCCCACGCGCCAAACCCAATCTCACTAATTTCCGATTCCGTCGGTCCTAATTTCCGGTAGTGCATCCGTAAGCTATCTTTCCACACTCCATGGCTGCACTGCTCCCGAAATCGCTTTCCTGATTTCTACACTCCCCGCGACCCTCGCCGCAAATACCCAAGAGATCTTGTTCATCTCTGGATAAATCCGCGCAAAACGGGACCGATGCCAATCGCCCTGCCTTCGGCGCTTCTGCGAAGGATCTGGTGTTCTTATGGCTCATCGGCCCTCGACGCGAGCATCGTCTCGATCACCAATGGAACGAAAAGCCGGATTAAGGAATATGGCGTTCCGGGACGAACACTTGCGGACAGCACCGTCGTACGGAGAAAGCTCGCCAGATCGCCCAAGAATGCCTTTCTCACTGGCTGGAGGCGTTCTAACCGGGAGAAATACCGCCTTGACCCGACTCTTTTTCCGTTGATCCCTGACACCCCGATTGCCCCATGCTTCAATCCCTTTCAGCCTTGACTTCAAGGCAGCAGATTTCCGGCGCTCTGCCGGTGGCGCACGAACGCTTCTGCTTGGCGATATCCGCTCTCTATCCCGCGGAACCGGGCAATCTCACTCTGTAAGGTATAAAAGCGGGCTGGCGTTTGGGAAGCGTGCGCGAAGCAAGCGGCTCGCTTTTTCACTTCCATCTTTCCGATCTCGACATAGTCGGTGGGCGAAAACATTACCGTGTCTTCGCCATCGGAAGTCTCGTAGAAATAGAGCGCGTAACTTTTCTTTGCTCTAAGCCATGCGTCATATGTGAGATTGGAGGCAGCCCGATGGTCGCTGTGATTATCTATGGGCCACTGAGTGAGCACGATGTTGGGTTCCTCAGCCTGTATCAGCGCAAAAAATTTGTCGTATCTCGCCGCGTCGACCATGGACTCCCCATCAACCTGATCGGCAAATTTAGCTGAAGCGCCCAGAATCTGACATGCCTTCTTAGCCTCGGCAGTCCTAATTTCTCCGCAATCGTGTGAAGATCCTGTCGAACAGCCCTTCTCTCCCCGATTCAGATAGAGGAGCGTTACCTTGTCTCCCCGCTCCGCATATCGAGCGATAGTGCCTCCGCAGCCGTATTCTGGATCTCCGGGATGACCTCCGACTACCAACACCCTCAGGGGCTCGTCATTTTTCATCCGTGCCGTATCAGCCTTTCTGGTGGCAACTGCAGCGGTGGCCGAAGTCACCAGGAATTTCCGTCGATCCATTTGTATTTATTCAGTCTATTGCGGTAAGCTTCCGGGCGCGACATGCACTCGCACCTGGATTTCGCCGAGTTCCTTGCCCGCGCCAGAGGCGCGAATGCGTACGCTATGCCAATCCTGTTTCGCAGAATCTGGCGCGCTTACGACTAGCTCGATAGCTTTGCTCTCGTTAGCTGGAGCTTCGAATCCCCCCTCCCCGCGCAGAGCTTGCCCTCCCTCCGGCAGAGTGAGCTCGACTTTCCCACTCAACGGCGTAGCATCCGGATTCTGGACCAGAATCGGCAACTTCAACTTGGTTCCAACTCCCGCTTCTACTTCAGGAGCAAGAAGATCCTTCAAATGATCAAGATCGTGCGCCGCCCAGAACTGCCGGTAGAACCTCCAAGGGTCCGCCCAATTCAACGACCGGAGCTGAAACAGACGTTGTTTTGTACCCGGATGGAGCCTTAAAGGCGATAGCTCCCGGTTCGATTGCCGCGAACACATCTCCCGCGGTTTCGGCATCCACATGCGACTTCCCGAATACGAACCGGGAAGGCTGCGCGAAGTATGAATCTCCCAGATCCCCTTTCTCGAGCGACACAGCGGCTAGATAACCCGAGTCGGACTGAGTCAGGTGAAATGCTGTTTCTTCAGCGGACAACCGCGCATAGCTCTCGTGTTTGGAAGGCGAAGTCCCGGTAGCCGAATATTCGGGACCGCGACCTTTCAGAAATTCGTGATGGAACGCATCGCTGAAGAAATAGAGCTTCTGAACCTGCCACGGATGCAAACCTTCGGTCAGATTGGAGATGTAGCGCGGATCTCGCGGCGGTGTCACCTGCTCTGGAAACTGCGTGGGATCGCCGGCCAGATCGAACGCTTCCGTCGCGATCACACCAGCGGCTTGGTGATCGCCGTGATTCTCTCCTGCCGAATAAGCGAGGAGCCAGGTAGCGATTACACTCGGCCGGGTCAGCCGCACCAGGCGCACGAGTTGATCCAATACCTGCCCATGGTTCCAGGTTTCGAGGCTGCGAAGTACATCCTGGCCTGGAGTGTCGACTCCGCCCAGGAACCAGACATTTGATATACCCAGGAAGGCAAGCGCTCGCCGTCCTTCAATCTCGCGAATACTAGCCAATGCTCCCGCTTGTTCCTGGCCGATCGCGTTCCCTCCGCTATTGCCGTGCGTCCCGAACACGACCGCGACTCGCTTGTGCTCATCGAACACTGCCTTGGTGAGATACGGTCCAATCTCCGGCTCGTCATCGGGATGGGCGACTACCAGCAGCAGATCGGCCTTAAATCGATCGTCCGGAGAGGTGGAAGGCTTCGGCGCCTGGGAGCCCAGCAGACCACACATCAATAATGCGCCCAAAGTGGAATCAACAATCTTCATTCTTGACTACGCCTTTAGTTATGCTTACTCTACCGTAATAATCCAGGAGCGAAACACAAATGAGACCTTCGATTTTCGTCGATAGTATTTTCCGATATGCCGCTTACTCCCGCATGGCTTTACCGGCAGTTGCCCTGATAATGCTCTGTTCAGGGATGCTCTCCGCTCAGGCGGTCTCTGGCAACATCACAGGTACGGTCCAGGACGCGTCGGGCGCTGGCGTGCCCAATACCGCTATCACCATCACGGATCTCGGCCGCGGTTCCGTCTTTCATACTCAAAGCTCCGGGGATGGCAATTACTCGCAGACCCATCTTCTGGCCGGCCGCTACAGCGTTAAAGTCGAAAGCAGGGGCTTTTGCGCCTATTCCGCCACCGCGGATGTATAAGTGGATGCCACCACCCGCCTGGATCCGAAACTCTCGTTAGCGAACGGAACACCCAACGTAATCGACGCCACGGGGACCGGCTCTCGCCGTCTCAAACGTTTCGCTCTCGAAGAATCTTCTGCCCTTTGACAGATGGATTCTCGAATTGCGTGGCGACGCTTTTAACCTGTTTAATCACGTGAACCTCGGACTTCCCAATTCCACGATCGACGCATCCGGCGCCGGCCAGATTACCTACGTGCAGGTCGCCATGCGTCAGATGCAATTCGGCTTACACTTGCGCTTCTGATTACCACCGGATAGGGAGAGCACCTCCCGTTCCTACCAGCCGGAAGAAGCCGTCCCGATATGCTGCTCAGATTAGAAATTCAGAGGCGTCCCGATAAGCACAATGGGCAGCAGGCGGGAACTTCATTAAGCCAGCCAAAAAAAGAAAAGCCGCTGTGCGTCGAGGCAGCAGCGGCATCTTTTATTTCAGCTGGTTTTGAAATCTACGGATTACCGACGTTTTCAGCTTGCAAACCCTTGGGGCCGCGTTTCACCTCAAACTCTACTTCCGAACCTTCTTCCAGCGTTCGGTATCCATTCATCTGGATCGCTGAAAAATGCACGAAGACATCATCGCCGTTCGAGCGTTGGATAAATCCAAAGCCCTTGGCAGCGTTAAACCATTTCACTACGCCTTTTTCTCTCACTACTAAGCTCCTGTATTAGATGCAAAGGTGAACGCCCGCTTACCTTGCTTCCAGCCCCAGGAGCAGAGGCCCCCAGAACCGCAGCAGGGGCTTACAGGAATTACAACCAGCCAGCATCGGAAATTCTGAAAAGAAGTGTAGCAAATTGAATTTTCTCCGGCAAGTAAAACTTTGAAACCAAAAGCCTTATGAATTGCTGGAAAAGCGGCTTCCAAACTGGGGTGTCCGCGTCTCAGGGGCGATGATGTATCCGCTGAATCGCCCTTGCCTTGCCTGTGTCCTCATCCGCGCTGACCAGCACCGCATGCAACTCTACTCCGTCTTTAGCTGCCTCCATGCGCCCGGGAGTTCCCGTCAGGAAGCGCCGGATGATGATGTCTCTGTCCACGCCGATTACTGAGTGATACGGACCCGTCATCCCGCAGTCGGTCTGATAGGCCAGGCCGCCCGGCAAGATGCGCGAGTCGGCTGTTGGAATATGGGTATGCGTACCGATCATGGCCGTCGCCCGGCCGTCCAGATACCACCCCATGGCCACCTTCTCGCTAGTCAGTTCAGCATGAAAATCGACGAACCGTATCTTGGTCTCCGGGGCTAGCTCGCCCGAGAGCGAGTCGAATTTGCGGAACGGACAGTCAATGTTACTCATATGTGCCCGCCCCTGCAAATTCAAGACTGCGTAAGGAACTCCATTGCGAGCCTTACCGCTGTACACGCCCGTGCCCGGCAAACCGGCGGGATAATTGGCCGGACGCAGCAAGCGCGGTTGCCGCTCATAGTAATCGTGAATTTCCCGCTTGTCGAAGCTGTGATTTCCGCCTGTTAAAACATCCAGTCCCAGCGACAACAAATCTTCAGCAATTGACGGTGTAATTCCGAACCCGCCGGCACTGTTCTCGGAATTCGCAATTGCTAAATCGACTTTGTGTTCGCTCATTAAGCCGTTCAAGCGATCGCTCACGATCCCGCGTCCTCCAGCGGCGAAGATGTCTCCGATAAAAAGTATGTTCATCGTCCGGTGAATAGTTAAATTGGAACCTTAAGAGAAAAAGCCCAAGCTGTTGATAGCCTGGGCTTAAGTGCGTTCTTTGCGAGAGCTTCAGTCTAACTCCCGTCATTGACCCCTAAAGAGCAAGGGGGGAAACCTCCGAGTGCCTTCAGGCTTCTCCCAATACCCCAAGGCATGGGAGCATGCACACCAGCACTTTATCCGAGCCGGCTTCCATGACATTGACTATCGGATCAATTTATAGAGAGCCGGACGAGAAGCCCTCGCAAAAAACGCTCCTCATGATGGTAGCAAAGAAGCGCAAAGCGGTGCGTGTCAACTTGTTTGAGACACCTGGAAGTCTCAGTTACTGAGTTTTATTCTCTTGAGTTGGTTGTGGCTTGTTGATCCAGACCTGCTTCGGCGCGGGCAGGGGTTGGGGCGGTTTGGCGGACGAAGCGTTCGGGATGAGCACTGTAGGCGGCATCGAGAACGGCGCGCCGCCGCTCAATGGCCTTCGAAGCTTGACATGATGCACCACGGCCAGAGAGAGAAGGCCCAGTCCGGAATGGCGGTGTTCGTCGTTATACCAGGCGAAGAACTCCTGGGAGAAAGAAGGCGCAGCCTGCAGAGACCCAAAACGTTCCGGGAAACCGGGCCGGTACTTCAGAGTCCGGAAGTGGCTTTCCGAATACGGGTTGCCGTCGGAGACATGGGGGCGGCTGTAGGTCTTGGTGATATCCAGGTCAGCCCCCGGGTTCGATTTCCTGTTTGCCACATGTATCGGCAATGAGCCGTTTAGCCAGGTCCGAACTTTCACCGTCGGCGACCATCCAGCCCACCACATAGCGGCTGAAGACGTCGAGGATCACGTAGAGATAGAAGTATGTCCACTTCGCCGGACCGAGCAGCTTCGCGAGATCCCAACTCCCGAGCTGGTGGGCCAGTGGCCAGCAGTTCGGGCTTCGCGTAAGCTGGATGCACAAGCTGGTCGCGACGCTCATGCGCCTCGCACTCGCTTTCGAGAATCCGGTACAGGGTTCGAATCGAGCAATGATATTGGCCTTCGTCGAGCAGAATGGCGTAAACCGCCGTCCCTTGTGACGCCGGGCGAGCAGTGCCGTTCATCGATTGTCATGCTGAGTCTCTGTCCCGCCCTGCTCACTAATTGCGATCACAGAAGACGGCTCAGTAATGTCGGCACAGAGGGAAGGTCGTGGCTGCAAGCCTCCAATCAGGCAAGGAACTCGCTTGCCCATCGGGCGTGATTCTTGAAACCGGGCCTGTTTTGCGCAGATCTCTTACCGGAAGCTTCTGGTGACATTACTGCATTTTCAGCCGCTCGGCAATTTCGCGTTCGGAAATCGCACCTTCCTTGATCACCCGCCAGAAGGGCTCCGTTATATCGACAGTTGTTGGACCCGGCCCTGCGCATACGCCTCCGTCCAACACCAGGTCCAATCGCCCGTCCATGGCTGCAAATAGCTCAATCCCGCTGGTGACGGTGGGCATGCCCGAAATGTTGGCGCTTGTCGCAATCACGGCATGGCCCACCTTGTCAATAATCCCGTTCAGAACCCTGGAATCCGAGTGCCGCATGGCCAACCGTCCGGTATTCCCCGTGACTTTTAGAGGCACGCGCGCCGATGCCGGAACGATCATCGTCAAGGGACCTGGCCAGAAATGCCGCGCCAAAATAAAAAACCGGCTGTTCAGCTCTTTCGCTAAATCCTCCGCCATCAACGTGTCGGAAACCGCCAGCGGCAGCGAACGCACATTCTCACGGCCCTTGGCCTTGAATACCTTCATGGCCGCATGCAGATTGAATACGTCCGCAACCAGGACGTAGAGTGCGTCGGTTGGAACGCCCACTACTTTGCCGCGCAGAATCTCACGGGCGGCGCGATCGATAGCAACGGAGTCTGGTTGATCGGTGTTGACTTCAATTAGGTCTGTGGCCACTGTTGCGCGAGAACTTCGGGTTCCTTATTCAATCCACAGGTTATTAAATCTGCAAAGCTTGAGCAACTTGTACTGCCATCTCGTAGCGGCCGAACGGGGCACTCAGCTGCGCTCCTTGCACGGTTTTACGAACATCGGATGCCATTTCCTGGGCAATGGCAATTCCCTCCGCACGAGCTTTTTCGGCGCTGTCTGCTTTCCGCATCCGCTCCATGTAATCCGCTGGCACCGGGACTCGTAACTCGTTGACCATGAACTCAGCATTCCGGTGGCTCGTCAATGGCCAAATGCCAGCCACGATGGGTAGATGGTACTGCTCCACCTTCCGCAAAAACCGCTCCAGCAGGTCCAGGTCGAACACCGGCTGTGTCACTACATACTCGGCGCCCGCCTCCACCTTCCAGGCAAACCGGCGCAGCTCTTCGTCCATGTTGACCGCGCCCGGATTGGCTCCCACGCCAATCAATAACGCGGTTTGCGAGCCGATCGGATTGCCGCCGATGTCCTGGCCCTGATTCAGATTATTGACGATATTGGTAAGCCCGATGGCGTCCACATCGAACACTGCGCTGGCATCGGGATAAGTTCCCATGCGCGGCGGGTCGCCTGTGATGCAGATCAAATTCCGGACGCCCGTCGTATGCGCTCCCAGCAGCTCCGATTGAATGCTGAGGATATTGCGATCGCGGCAGCAGAAGTGGAGCACCGCCTCGATGCCGGCGTGCTCCTGGATCAGTTGGCAGGTGACTTGAGCGCTTAAACGTGCGCTGGCGCGGGGACCGTCCGGAACGTTTATGCAATCGATGCCATTTTCACGGCAAAGCTTCGCGCCGGCAATCTCTTTGCTAGCTTCAATGCCGCGCGGCGGCAGAATCTCCACAAACGAAACAAATTTGCCTTCTGCAAGTTTCCTGCCTAACTCCGATTTTTCCGCCGCCGGAATCTTTGCCAGCCGCTTTACTTCGGGCTTGGTTTCGTCGATTACCACCGCACTGGGCCGCTGCCTTACCGGCTGCATCGACCGGACCTCGCTGGTGATGTGCTTGATATGCTCCGGCGTGGTGCCGCAGCAACCGCCAATCACGCGCACGCCCGTTTGCAGAAAGCGCCTCGAATACTGCGCCATGTACTCCGGTGAGCAGAGATAGATGTTCCGGCCTTCCACGGTGGCAGGCAGCCCGGCATTTGGCATGACACTGAGCGGCTTAGCTGTCAGCGCAACCATCTTTTCCACCGTCTCGAGAATCACCTTCGGCCCGGCAGAGCAGTTGATACCGATCACGTCCACCGGCCACTCATCCAGACTGCGTGTAAAGGTTTCGGTGCTGGCGCCATCCCGCAGCGAACCATCGTCATTAACGGTGACTTGAGCCATGATGAGCATTTCCCCGCCGGCCGCTGCCCGCGCGGCGAAGATCGCTTCCCGAAGCTCATTTAAGTCATAGAACGTTTCGAATACCAGCAGGTCCACTCCCGCGCTCAGCAAAGCCTCGGTGTGCTCACGAAAGACGTCCCGCACCTCGGCGAACGACATGGGGCCTAACGGCTCGATCGCGACTCCCAGAGGCCCCATTGCCCCGGCCACAAATGCATGATCACCGGCCGCGTCTCTTGCAATTTGAACACCCGCGAAGTTGATCGCCTTCAGCTTCTCTGCCAGGCCGAATGCGCCGAGCCGGACGCGATTGCTGCCGAAAGTGTTGGTTTCCAGAATTTCAGCGCCCGCCCGTACATACTCCGCATGAATTTCTTTCACCAATCCAGGGGCAGATAAATTCAATTCATCGAAGCATCGATTTATGAAAATGCCCTTGGAATAGAGCATAGTTCCCATTGCCCCATCGGCAACGATAATCTTCGACTGCAATTTATTACGCAGTTCGGCCGAACGCGTGGTCGGTGTTAGTTCTACGGCGGTCATTTAGGTCAGACAGACTCAGGGATAAATATGAGCAAGCGAGGGTCGGGGCCTTCGCTTATTGACTGAGTGTACCGCGAAAACCGGCTTCGTTGACGAAAGCGGTACCGCTCCTATTGCTGAGAAAGCGCCTGGTCAATGTCCCAGATCAAGTCCTCTATATCTTCCAGCCCAATCGAAACGCGAACCAATTCCGGAGTCACGCCCGCTGCTTTCTGTTCAGCCAACCCCAACTGCTGATGCGTAGTCGAAGCCGGATGAATTACCAAGCTCCGTGCATCGCCCACATTGGCAAGATGAGAAAAAATCTTGAGCTTGTTGATGAACTTCTTGCCTGCTTCAAAGCCTGCGGTAAGCCCGAAGGAAAAGACCGCGCCCGACCCCTTGGGCGTATACCGCTGTGCCAGCGCATTGTACTTATCGCCGGGCAGGGAAGCGTACTTCACCCACTCGACTTCGCTCTTGCCGCTCAAGTGTTTCGCTACCGCCAGGGCATTCGAAAGATGCTGGTCCATGCGCATCCCCAGCGTCTCGATGCCCTGCAAGAACAGAAACGAATTGAAAGGGCTGATGCATGGCCCCATGTCGCGCAATCCCTCTACCCGCGCCTTGATGATAAAGCTGATCGCGCCGAAAGTATCCCAGAACTTCATCCCGTGGTACGCCGGAGACGCCTCGGTGAAGTGCGTGAACTTGCCATTGTTCCAGGGAAACTTGCCGCTGTCGACGATGATGCCTCCGATGGAAGTCCCATGGCCGCCAATGAACTTGGTCAGTGAATGCAGAACCACGTCCGCTCCGTGTTCGATCGGCCGCGTCACATAAGGCGTCGCGAAAGTATTGTCGATAATCAGCGGAACGCCCGCGTCATGCGCAATCTTGGCCACCGCTTCGATGTCCAACACGTTGCTCCGCGGGTTGCTGATGGTCTCCGCATACAGCATCTTCGTCTTGGGCGTAATCGCCTTACGGAAGTTTTCCGGATCGTCGGGCTCGACGAATACTGTGTCATACCCGAGTCGTCGCATGGTGACATCCAGTTGCGTGTAAGTGCCGCCGTAGAGCGTACCGGCGGCGACAATCTGGTCACCCGGCTCCGCAATCGTGCTGATGGTGATGAATTGGGCGGCCTGTCCGCTCGAAACCGCCAGCGCTGCCGCACCGCCTTCGAGCGAGGCCACTCGCTCTTCCAGCACCGCCGTAGTGGGATTCATAATGCGGCTGTAGATATTGCCAAATTCTTCCAGGCCAAACAGCCGGGCCGCATGCTCCGTATCTTCGAAAGTGAAGGAAGTCGTCTGGTAGATTGGCACCGCCCGCGAGTGGGTGGCAGGATCCGGATCGTAGCCGGTATGCAGCGCCCGGGTATTAAATCCGAGAGGGCGATCGATGTCTTTCATGGACATAGGCTCAGTATAGTTCGCACTTACTCGATCGGAAATAGGGGACTAAGGCCCGTATACGCTAACTTAAGCCTGAGCACAAGAAATCTAGCGCCGAAGCTGCTCGCAATTGCCAAGATAATTGGACATCGCCCATAACTCGCAGATCAGGTCAGTAATCCCTTCGATAGTCTTTTCCTAGCATCTCTTGCATCCAAATGATCAACTCGCAAATTGTAGGGTCGTTCGAAGGCGTATGGCCGGCAATAACGAAGTAAGCTAGCGACTGGAATTGTGGTTGCTCGTCCATCTGGATGCTGCCAGCATCCGTGACTGCCGGATTGCCGGGTCTTGCGAAATCCGAGCTTTGTTGCTACGCGCCGAAAGTCTTCTGCTCGGGCCGCTAGGCATGAAGAATTTCGGTAGTATCGGTCGGCGGCACTTGATTGCGCTCAGCGTACTCTTCCGAAATCATTGGAACACTGCTGCGAGTTCAGTCAGCGCAGCCTCTCGAGTGGGTATCAGCGCATGGCACCCCGGGATGGATGGCACTTCAGCGACGCACCCGCTAGGTTCATTCCTGTAAAGCACGACCATGTAGTCGTCCAAGCTCATCAGCTTGATTCTATCCGAAGACCTGCAAGGCGTCGGGGGAAATTGACCGCTTTCTGTCGGCATCATCGACGCCGATATGGAAACAACTTTGCCTTAGGTTAGCGCTTACGGGGACCCAAACCACTGTAGCCCTGAATGTGTCTGGAAACCCATGAAAACGAAGGGCTCGATGGTAAACTAGGGATTCAAAATGGCGTACGATGTAGTGATTATTGGAAGTGGGCCCGGTGGATATTCCGCAGCCGTACGGGCCGGACAATACGGCCTGAAAGCGGCTTTGATTGAACGGCAGCCACGTCTCGGCGGAACGTGTCTACTTGTCGGATGCATCCCGACCAAATCTCTCTTGCACACGGCAGACGTTTGGGATTACTTCAAGAATCCCTCTGCGCAGGGCATTCAGTGTAAAGATCCGCAATTGGACTATCCGCGAGTCTTGGACCGCAAGAACAAGATCGTCTCCAAGCACTCCAAGGGAATCGATTTCCTGATGCGCAAGAACAAGGTGGAGGTCATCAAAGGCGATGCCAACCTTTTGGGAGGTGGCAGGATCGAAGTCACCGCCGACTCAGGCAAGCAAACCGTAGAAGCAGACAGCATTATTCTTGCCACCGGTTCGGAAGCACGTCTCCTGCCGGGGCTGCAGCCTGATGCCGATCGGATTCTTACTAACGTCGAAATTCTGGATTTGCCTCAGGTGCCGAAAAGCCTGGGCATCATTGGCGCGGGTGCAGTTGGAGTCGAATTCGCCTCGATTTTCAACCGGTTTGGCTCCAAAGTCACGATTTTGGAAATGCTGCCACGCCTCGTGCCGGTAGAAGACGAGGAGATTTCGAAGGAGCTCGAAAAGCACTTCAAGAAAATCGGTATTCGCATCGAAACCGGCGCCAAAGCGGAAAACATTCGCACCGGCTCGAACGGCGTCTCGTTGACCGCGACACTAGCCAACGGCAAAACGGAAGAGATAGAGTTCGAAAGACTCCTGGTGGCCGTTGGCCGCAAGCCTAACACGGACAACGTTGGCCTGGAAAATACTGGAGCGCAACTCGATCGCGGTTTTGTCAAAGTCGATCCTTACCAGCAGACATCCGAGCCGGGGCTATACGCCATCGGCGATATTGTGGCGGGAACGCCGCAGCTGGCGCATGTAGCTACAGCGGAGGGAATGGTGGCGGTCGCCACAATTGCAGGCAAGCCGTCCAAGCCGATTAACCGGAATACGATTCCGGGTGCAACCTACACTGATCCCGGCATCGGTAGCGTCGGCCTTTCCGAAGCCCAGGCTCGCGCACAAGGTTTTAGAGTAAAGGTGGGTAAGTTTCCCTTCGCCGGCAATAGTAAAGCCACAATCCTCGATAAGCATGAGGGTTTCGTCAAGGTAATTGCCGACGAGAGATTCGGTCAGATTTTAGGTGTTCACATCATCGGTCCGGAAGCGTACGAATTGATTGCGGAAGCAGTCACCGCGATGGAGTCGGAAGCCACTGTCGAGAGCATGATGTCCACCATCCACGCCCATCCCACCATCTACGAAGCCATCGGCGAAGCTTTCAACAACGTACACGGCCTGGCCATCAACATTTGAGCAGTGCCATGGCGCAGAGACCGCTCGCCATTCGCGATTTAGGGCGTCTTCGCTACTCCGAAGCACTGGCCGTGCAACACCGCCTGGTGGAAGAACGCAAGCGCGGAGAAGGCATGGACACCCTGCTATTCGTTGACCACCCGCACGTGATTACCATCGGTCGCAACGGCAAGCTGCAGCATCTGCTGGCGGGTGAAGACGTACTGGCGCGAACTGGAATCGAGTTCTTCGAAACCGACCGCGGCGGCGATGTCACGTATCATGGTCCCGGCCAGGTAGTGGGATATCCGATCGTAGATTTGCGAGACTGGAAGCGAGACGTTCACGCATATTTCTGGGGCGTGGAGCAGACGCTCATCGATGCGCTGGAGTCCTTCGGCGTAGCTGCTGCACGGATTCCGAAGCGCGGCTATGAAGGCGTTTGGGTAGACGGCTCTAAAATTGCTGCCATCGGGATTCACATCAGCCGCTGGATTACTTCGCACGGTTTCGCGCTAAACGTGGACAACGACCTGAGCTATTTCAAATACATTGTTCCCTGCGGATTAAGCAAGCCGGTCTGTTCGCTTCAAAGCCTGGGCTTCCCGCAGCGTAGGCAGGATGTGGTGGCGGCCATCTCCCAGGCCTTTTCCCAAGTTTTCAACTTTAAAATTCAAATACCGCAGAGAGAATTGCAGGAGATTCGATGACAGACGTCGTTATGCCCCAAATGGGCGAAAGCATCGTAGAAGGAACTTTAACCCGCTGGCTCAAGAAGCCGGGAGACAAAGTGGAGCGGGATGAGCCGCTATTTGAAATCTCGACCGATAAGGTCGATACCGAGATTCCGTCTCCGGTCGAAGGCGTTCTCAGTGAAGTTCTCGTTCAGGAAGGCGCTACGGTCGAGATCAACGCGATCGTCGCCCGGATCGGGGGTGGAGACGAAGGCGCATCCAGCACCGCAAGCGCTGCTCCGCCTGCCGGGGAGAAGCCAACTGCTCCCGAGAAAGAGGCTGCTCCCGCGAAGGACGCTCCCCAGCAGCAGCCGGCGTCAAAACCAGCCCCTGCCCCCGCCGAGGCTGCGCCTTCCAATGACGAGCGCGCCGCGGTTGGACCGTCAGCTCGCGCTCAAACCACCGGCAGTGTTCCTGCTCCATCTCAGCCGCAGGCCGCCGCAGCCGGTCCGTATCCGGTGGAGCCCGCTCCTCAACCTGCTGCTCCACCTCCTCCGCCTGCTGGAGGAAACGCAAACGGTTCCGCTAGTGGTTCGGAAGATAGCGGTCCTCTCTCGCCACTGGTGCGTAAGATGGCGCGCGAATTCAACATCGATCTTTCTCAAGTGAATGGTACTGGCGCCGGAGGCCGGATTACCAAACAGGACGTTGAGTCTTACATGTCCGCGCAGGGCGGAAAAAGCATGGGTACAGCCGCTCCGCAATCCGCCGGAGCCGGACCATACCCGGTGGAACCGCCGCCTGCTTCCGCTCCCCAGCAGCAACCTCCTTCGTCCGGCTCTATGCCAGTTCCGGAGAGCGCCAAAACGCGCATCGAACCCATGAGCACCATGCGGCAGAAGATCGCCGAGCACATGGTGATGAGTAAGCGCACTTCGGCTCACGTCACTACCGTACATAAGGTCGATATGACCAAGATCGCCAAGCTGCGGGACAAGTCGAAAGCGGAGTTCCAAGCTCGCAATGGCTTTTCGCTTACATTTCTGCCGTTTGTCACCGCCGCAACGGTGGAGGCGATCCGAACTTTCCCCATCTTCAATGCCTCGATAGACGGCAAGAACGTTGTTTATTTCCGCGATATCAACATCGGGATTGCGGTTGCCCTCGAAAACGGCCTCATAGTTCCTGTAATTCGCAATGCCGACGAAAAGAATGTCGCCGGATTGCAGCGCTCGATTGTCGATCTGGCGACCCGGGCGCGGTCTCGCCAACTCAAGCCCGACGAGGTGGCCGGTGGTACCTTCTCTATTACCAATTTCGGCAGTTTCGGCAGCATCTTCGCCACTCCGGTCATAAACCAACCGCAGGTCGCGATCCTCGGAGTAGGAGCTGTGGAGAAGCTGCCCGTGGTTGTCGACGGCGATGCCATCGCTATTCGTTCGCAGGCGCACTTGGCCTTAACTTTCGATCATCGACTAATCGATGGAGCTCTGGCGGACCAGTTCTGCCAGAAGGTAAAGTCGATTCTCGAGAACTGGTCCACCAACATTCTTTAGCCTAATTCGAGTCCCGCTTTTACATATGCGGTCCACCCTCGGCGGACCGCATATGCTTCCTCTTCCGCCTGTTCACCCCAGGTGGGTGTATGGAACGTTTCAGAGCTGTTTTCCCCGTGTTTCTAGCTGCCCTTTCAGGTACACCCCTCAATTAGTTGTGGAACCCACTTTTTTCCCTTGACGTGGGATTAAGAAAGGTTTACATTCATCGTGTACTAGCAATTTTGCGCATCTTCAAAAAAATGGAAAGGGTGGTCCCCGCATGACCTTCCAAGTTGGCGAAAAAGTTGTCTATCCGAACCACGGTGTCGGAACCATCGAGAACATCAGCTCCCGGTCTTTCGGTGCTCAGCAGGAAAGGTTTTATCTGCTTCGGCTTTCCCCAAGTTCAATGACCGTTATGGTCCCCTTCTCCCACGTCACCGATGTCGGGCTCCGGAAAGTAACTAAATGCAGCGAGATAAACCGTGTGCTCAGTTTCTTGGCTGGTGGGAAGGTCTCTTCTGCGCCCGATTGGAAAGACCGGTTTAAAGAGAACTCCGAGAAGATGAAAGGCGGCAGTTTGCTCGAAATTGCCGAGGTTTTCAAGGCCCTCATCATCATCCAGCTTGGAAAGTCACTCTCTTTCCGCGAAAAGAAGATGCTGGAACGCGCCCGCAGCATGCTGATTCTGGAAACCTCCGTGGCTAAATCGGCCCGCGAATGCGATGCGATCTCGCTGATCGCCCGGGCGCTGGCAAAATGCGGTCTGCCTCTGCCCGAAGCCCTGTAATATCTCCGCTTGAATGGAACTCGGTAATCCCTTACAATTCCATTACGCGTGAATAAAAAACCATCCTGCTTCTTTTTCCTGGCGGCGTGTCTATGGCTATCAGGCTTTTGCGTCATCGCCCAAACCAGCTTCGGACGCATCTCCGGCCAAGTGAAAGATCCCTCGGGAGCAGCCATTGCAGGAGCTGCAGTGACCATCGAGAACGTTGACACAAGGGCCATCCGGAGTGTTCAGACGGATTCAAACGGCTCTTACGTCGTGACGCAGCTGCCGATTGGCAGCTACTCGGTGAAAGTCGAGCAGCAGGGATTCACTGCGAAATCAAGGACCGGATTAGCGATTGTAGCGGACGCCCGCCTGAATGTTGACTTCAACCTTGACGTAGGAAACGTCACCGAGACAGTAGAAGTAAAGGGCTCTACAGAAACGCTGAACACCGTTTCCGGTGAACTAGCTCGCGTCATCGACACGCAGCAGGTTTTGAACACGCCGTTAAACGGCCGGAACTACACCCAGCTATTGACGCTTATACCCGGTTCGGCCGTGACTAATCCGGACCAGTTCAGCGTGACCACTAGCCTGAGCGCGACCAGCGCGGTGATCAACGGCAATCGAAGCGATACCAATAATCTGACTGTCGACGGCGCATTTAACCTGGTAGCGGGGAGCAACGGCAGCCTGATGAACAATGTCGGGCCGGACTTCATTCAGGAAGTAAAAATTCAGACCTCCAACTTCTCCGCTGAGTACGGCCGCATGTCGGGCGCGGCGCTGAATGTGGTTACTAAGAACGGAACAAACCAGTTTCATGGCTCCGCTTTTGAGTATTTCCGGAATGACAAGCTGGACGCCCGCAACTTCTTCGCGCCTCGCAAGAATGCTCTCCGCTTCAACGATTTCGGATACAGCCTGGGTGGGCCTATTAAGAAGGACAAGCTCTTTTTCTTTGTGGGTGAGGAATGGAAACGCTTGCGGCAGGTGGCGACCCCGGCGCGACGGACCGTTCCATCCAGCGCTCAGTTGAATGGTGACTTCACGGGTACGCCACTCACCGGTTTTCCAAATAGCAACATCGCTTCGCAGATTACCCCCAATGGACGCGCGATCGCGAATGTTTACCGCCTGGTGTCACAGCAGGCAGCTTCATACACTGATGCCGCTGTCGCAAACAACATCGTTCTGTCGCCCAACAACCCGCTCGATTTCCGTGAAGATATTGTCCGCCTGGACTATCGCAAAAGCGAAAAGCACAGTTTTTATGGCCGCTGGATTCAGGACAGGAATACGCTAACTGACCCGTTCGGAACTTTCTCCGGCTCGAACCTTCCGACAACGCCAACTATCCGCAGCCGGCCGGGCGAGAGCTTCCTGGTTGCCTACACCTGGCTGCCGAGTCCTTCCATCGTGAATGAAGCCCGCGCTAATGCCAGCTGGGCATCCCAGAACATTCCGCCGACTGGAAATACCTGGCTGCGCAGCACCTACGGCTTCACATATCCGCAGCTTTACAGCGGTGGAGAATACGATAACGGCATTCCGAACGTCGACATCAATACGTTCGCCAATTTTCGGGGACCTGGATTTGCCCTGCATTCGCCGACTACCGATATTCAGCTCGGCGACACGCTTTCGGTGATTCGCGGAAGGCACATCATGAAGGTCGGATTTGTTTTCTTCCGGGATCGCGTGGACCAGAACGGCCGGCCGGCTTATACCGGCGCGTTCAGCTTCAATCCCAGCGGAAATCCGAACTCCACCGGCAATGCGCTGGCGGATGCTCTGCTCGGACGATTCCGGACTTACAGTGAAGCCAGCGCCGATCCTCTCGGCTTCTTTCGCTTCTCGCAATACGAAGCTTTCGTCCAGGACAGCTATAAGGTATCGAGCCGCTTGAGTCTGGAACTTGGCCTTCGCTGGCAGCATGCGGGTCCTTTGTATACCCAGGCCAACAACATGACGAATTTCGTGCCGGAGCTCTACAATCCGGCCAATGCAGTAATCGTCAATCGGTTGGGGGTGATTGTGCCAAACTCCGGTAATCGATATAATGGGTTGATCACTGCCGGCTCGGGCGTTCCCGCCGATGAGGCGGGACGAGTTCCCGGTTTAGGCAGCCAAGTCTTCGATCAAATTCCATCGGGTGCCCCGCGGGGACTCTATTCGGTGGAAAACAATTTCGGTCCGCGCATAGGCTTTGCTTACCAGGCTGGATCTAAGACTGTCCTCCGCGGCGGCTATGGGATTTTCTACAATCGTCCTCAAGGCAATCTCACTTTCAGCCAGGTGAATCTGCCTCCATTCCTGCAGATTTCACAGTTCGAAAACGGGAATGCCGAGAATCCGGGCGGCGCAGCTGGCGTGCTCGCGCCCTTCTCCGGCATTAGTGCGATAACTCCAAATTTACGTAATAGCTACGCCGAGCAATTCAGCTTCAGTATCCAACAGCAATTACCGCTTGACATATTCCTTGAAACGTCTTATGTCGGTAATTTGGGACGCGCGTTGCTTCGCCAACCTGACATCAACTACCCCGATTTCGCTCTATTGAACCGGAATGCGGCGCTGCCGAGCAGCCAGCGGGCGGCTGTCAATACCTTGCGTCCTTACCAGGGATATTCGGATATCCAGCAATACCGGAGCGACTCGACATCCAACTACCACGCCCTGCAGGTTTACGCTTCGAAACGCACCGGTGCTGTGCAGGCCACGGCCTCCTACACTTGGTCAAAGTCATTGGCGGACTCGAGCGCGGAGGGCGATACTCAGGAAAACTTCCGGGACCGGCATTACAGCTATGGTCCGACCAGTTTCGACCGCAGGCACGTATTCGTAGGCACTTTCGCATGGTCACTTCCTACTCTTCAGGGACGCAATGGAGTGGTCCGCGCAATTGCCGGTGGCTGGCAGGCGAACGGTATCATTCGCTTGCAATCCGGTTCTTATGCCACCGTCAGCGGTAACACCGCCATTGGCAACCGCCGCGCTGACTACCTGAGTGGCGATGCGCTGGTGCCGGAAGGGCAGCGGGATATTAACAATTGGATCAATCCGAATGCCTTTTCGGTCGCTGCGCTTGGCGCTTATGGAACATCGGGTGTCGGAATAGTTCAGCTGCCTGGCCTGCAGACCTACGATCTTTCGGCCGTGAAGGAATTTGCCGTTCGCGAGCAAACGCGTCTTCGCCTCCAAGCTGATTTTTTCAACGCTTTCAACACGGCTAATTTCTTTGGTCTCGGGACCAACATCAGCAACAACGGTTTTGGTACGCTGTCCAGCGCCTATCCTGGAAGGAATCTTCAACTGAGTTTGAAACTCTCCTTCTGAGCGCGGCAGAACCATTGGCTTCGCTATACTAAGGGAGTTCGACCCTCCTTTGGCGCTATCGTCTAACGGTTAGGACAGAGCCCTCTCAAGGCTTAAATAGGGGTTCGATTCCCCTTAGCGCTACCAAACATTTTCAGCCCAATAGCTTCAACCTCTTAGCTCATCCTCAAGGACATCTGCTATCAGCGGCACAACGCGATCCTCGTTCGTCTTAGGATTGTGATTACCCTGAAAGCTACCTAATCAGAAAATCGAATGGCGCTCTTTGATGAAAGAAGATTCGTTTACGTCGCGGTTCAGAAGGATTGGCACGCTGAAATGCTGCGGCAAGGAATGATGTCTAATATCTCTGTCTTCGCGTCCGGCGACGCTATATGCGTAGGCATATCAGCGCAAGTTTAGGACGGGTCGAGACCACATGGCCTATGCCTAATCCTTGATCGAGACGACGGTCAAGAACAGGAGATTTTCATTCCCTGGCAATACGTTGTTTCTGCAGCTACCAGGCCGCATTTTCCCCAAGAACAAGAAAGCGTGGGTCAGTAGGCGAAATGCCGATCTGATGTTGCCTTGATTCTGGCTGCAAGAGCGGACGCTTTGCTTGAGCACGAATCCGCAGTGCGATGTCACAGGATAACTAGGCTGCAACGGCGAGCCGGGAATGTTCTATCTAATCCGGTCGATTCCCCTGAGCGCTATCGGACCTTACTACTTAACTCGCTGCCTGTAATTTGCAGGAGTCGTCCCGGTCAAGGTCCGGAACACGGAGCTCATATGGCTGTGAGTGCGAAAACCTGTTTCAATCGCGATCTGCGTAAGCGTCTTATCCGGTAGCTCCAGTAAACCTTTCACCCGGTTCACGCGGCGCTCTGAAAGATAGCGAGCGGGACTCTTCCCGATGCTGTTGCGGAAAAGGCGCGCGAAATAAAAGCGGCTAATTCCTGCCTCGCCGGCTAAAGTCTGCAGCGAGAGGGGTGTTCTTAATTCGGCCTCGATTAGATCCAGTACGCGCCGCAGAACAGGTCCAGGCAGCGCGTTCCGACACTGCTTCAGCTTAGGCCTGGAGGTTGCGAATCGATGAACCAGGTACACTGCCACCGCATTCCCAAGCTGCTCCCCATATAGTCCTCCCGAAGGAGAGCCCGAGGCGGCATCAGCGTGCAGCAGCCGTATTAGTGTGGACAGCTGCGGATCATCAAAAGCACGGAGTTCTCTCAATTCAAGCGCCTTTCCGTTGCCAGCTTGAATACTGAAATCCATCATTAGTTTTGTCGAGAGCGCGACCAGCACCACGTCCATTGTCGATGTCCACGAGACATCGCGTAAGTGTCCGTCCGTTGCGATAGACAATTGGTTTCGACCGACCACTTTCGTGAAGCATTCGCCGTTTACCTTCCATGTGACCGGGGCAGGCGATCCCGCATTCAGGCAGATCTGATAGCCGCAGGTCGTACCGATGCCCTCTCCGTCTAGGCGCAATCGGTGGCGCTCGAGTCGAATGTCCTGCCAACGCCGTGGGCAGCTCGAAACCGCCGGTTTTGCTGGAAAGCGGGGCACGGCGGCGCCGTTCTGAATGATGGCGATGCGCCCGCTTGGGGAATGCTGTTCCATGGTTAGCTCGCGTCCATCGATCTATTCGCGCATCTGCGTCCTCGCGTTACTCTCCCGGCTTACTTTTTCAGATTTTTGCTCAGGGTTATCACTTCCGTGCTCCCATTTATGCCGCGGAACAAACCGTCTCTCAGCGCGAGCATCCATGGTGGCGAGGCAGAAAAAAGGCACATCGCCCAAGCGCCTCGGATAAAGGAAATTCTGCATGAAATCAAAACCCATGAAAACGCATAGAGGCGCAGCGCTAAGCCTTGCGTGTTTCGCAACTCTATTGGCCGTTCCATCATATGGCGGACAAGAGCCGGCTGTAACCGGCGAAACAACTTCGATGATGCCGCAGAGCGAAGCATCAATGTCTGCTATGAAGGCCGCTTCCAGCAGCGCCCCCATCCCGGCTGCGGCCATATCGGCAGAAGCGATGAATGGTCCGTCTCCCGGTCCGCGCGGCCCTGGGCCGGGCTGCAATCTATTCCCCGCGCCGGCATCTGTGGGCGCAACCGTCGGTCTAAGCTACTTCGGTCCTCCTCCTTCGGCCAGCAACCCCAGCCTGGTAGGCCCATACCAGTTTTTGCAATCGGGTGTGGTTGACGATATAAAGGGCACCATCACTTTGCCGCTCTACAAAGGATATGTGAAGGAAGGACAAGTCCGGACTCCGGTCTGGTAAATTCTGACCGATGTCGATGATCAGGCCGTGGCGACCCAGCTTGGCATTAACTTTTCGGCAAAGCTAACCAATACCGGCCCCGGGGCACGCACTGCGAGGTTCAATGCTAAGGGCGATCTTATCTTCAACGGCGGCAGGGTCGACTTCTCGCCAGAACACATCGTTCAGCCTGGAGCCACAACGCCTTTCCCTCCCGCCGTCTCTAAGCCTGGCTCGGTTGGGGACAAGAATTACAGTCCGCTGGTGCGCGTTCTAAATGCCGGCGGCATTATCTACAATGCGCCTATTGTTGCGTTTGGCAACAGCGCGGCCGAGATCAATTTCCCGGATGGCAATGTCGATTACAGCAAGGTGCACGACCAGGTTCTGGCCATCGACACTACTGCGGAGACGGTCACGCTGCAGCTGATAAACGGCTTCAGCTTTGGACGCCCGCTCTGGTACATCTCCATGGATGCAAGCACCGAGCTGGTTGCTGGCATCGAGGCAAATACCTATGCGCCTCGTTTGCAAAGACTAGTGACTGGCAAAGACGATAGCTTCAGCAGCGGGGTGGAGCGCATATTTATTGCCATTAATGGCGCGATGGGCTGCGACAATCCTCAGCGGCAAGGCCTGAATGCTGCCCTGACTGACGGTTTTCGACCCAACAACATATTTGGCGGTGTCCCGTTCATCGCCACCGACTACAGCCCGATGTGGAACGGTCAGCTCTTTGAATGGACCGCCGATTCTGTCGACAAAGGTTATCGAGGTCAGCTGCGAGAGGAATTCCAGATGCTTACATACGTTCAAGATGGTCTGATTACCGGACCAGGCGGAATACCTTTCGGCGACAGCAAGTTTGTCATCAATTGCGCGCCGGTACAACGTCTGAACTAAAACCGACGGCCTAGAAGTTGGGGAACGCGGACGCTCGGGGTTTGGGGATTGGGTTTGAGCGTCCGCGTCTACTGCAGGGATGTACTTATCTAAACGCTTTTTGCGGTTTGAGGGTTACGGAACCAGCAAGCTCCTTTGTAAACTATTGTTTCGGAATTACGCCTGGCTCTGGAATTAAGCCTGTGAGCGCGCGCGAAGATCAATCGAATGGCGACGGCTCATGTAAGCCAACCTTACTCGAACATCCCTTCGAACAGCACCGAACTTAAATAGCGCTCGCTGGCATCGGGCAACACCACCACAATGGTTTTCCCAGCCATCTCGGGTTCCTTGGCCACGCGAATCGCTGCTGCTGCTGCCGCGCCGCAGGAAATCCCGCAAAGGATACCCTCTTCCCGGGCCAGTCTTCGCGCCATTTCCACCGACTCTTCATTGGTCACCTGCACAACTCGATCCACTATTGACATGTCAAGGTTTTCTGGGACGAAACCAGCTCCAATCCCTTGAATTTTGTGTGGGCCGGGCTTTACCTCTTCGTGCTCCATAGTTTGGGTAATTACCGGGCTGGTGGTTGGTTCCACCGCGATCGAGATCAGCGGATGCTTCTGCTTCTTCTTTATGTAGTGAGAGACGCCGGTGATGGTGCCACCTGTTCCTACGCCCGCCACCAGAACATCAATTTCGCCTTCTGTGTCTTCCCAGATCTCGGGCCCCGTAGTCTTGAAATGGATGTCCGGATTTGCCGGGTTTTTGAACTGCTGCGGCATCACAAAGCGATCCGGATCTGAAGCTTGAATTTCTTCCGCCTTGGCAATCGCGCCTTTCATTCCCTTTGAGCCCTCGGTCAGTACCAAATTGGCTCCCAAAACCTTCAAAACTTTCCGTCGTTCGAGCGACATAGTCTCCGGCATGGTCAGAGTAATAGGATATCCGCGCGCCGCTGCGACGAATGCAAGCGCAATGCCGGTGTTCCCGCTGGTGGGTTCCACGATGGATTTACCCTCTTTGAGAAGGCCTTTTTCTTCCGCGTCCCAAACCATCGAAGCGCCAATCCGGCACTTCACTGAGAAAGCCGGGTTGCGGCCTTCGATCTTGGCCGCGACAGTAGCCTTCGCACCATCCACCACCCGGTTAAGCCTAACCAGCGGCGTGCGGCCAATGCTGAATGAATTGTCTTGATAAATCACGATAGTTCCTTCCGTCTCCTGCCCGCCATGAGTTCAAATCTCCCAGTTGGGCACATATTGCGTATTCTTCTCTTGCCAGGTCCGGGCCAATTCCGCGAAAGTTGTTTGGTCCAGCACTCCGGATATAGCCGCATCCACGCGTCTCCAAATTTCGATGAACGGATCGGCAGTCTGATTCTGGCTTGCGGGCTTCACGTTTTCGATGCTCCGCAACACTTCGCCGATAGTCATGCCATCCGGCGAACGGGCCAGCAGATAACCTCCTTCCGCGCCGCGCCGGGAATCCACAAAGCCATTTTGTTTCAGTCCTGCTAAAATCAGCTCTAGAAATTTTTGCGGAATTCGCTGACGCCGCGCAATGTCGGCAATCTTCACCGGTCCGTTTTTCGTTTCGCTCTTGCGGGATGCGATCTGCTGGAGAGCTAGGTCAAACAGTGCTTTCAGCGCATACTCACTCTTGACCGAGATATTCATCCCTAGAACCACTGTAACCCCTTAAGCCCTAAAAACCGATGGAGTTAGCCCTATAAGGGCAATTGCGCACACGGGCCTTTACCCGGCTACCATAGAGGTCGGATCGGTTTACTTGGCGGGGAAATGAACATTGAGTAGAAAACTCTTCGGTACGGACGGAATTCGCGGAGTCGCCGCCGAACCGCCCATGGACGCTCGGACGGCCTACGCCTTAGGTGTCGCTCTGGGAACTTGGGCGCGCCACGGTGCCGCACCGTTAGGCTCGAGCGAAGCCCACGAGGTCCTGATCGGAATGGACACTCGCGAGAGCGGCGGTTGGCTCGCAGCGGCGGTTGCAGGCGGATTAGCCCATGTGAATGTACAGACCCGTTTTGCGGGCGTCATCACCACTCCCGGCGTGGCCTATCTCACGCGCACAGGTCCGTTTGTGGCAGGTGTAATGATCTCCGCCTCTCACAATCCCTACTACGACAATGGCCTGAAGGTGATCAGCCATTCCGGCTACAAACTGGCCGACGCAGTGGAACTCGAGCTCGAAACGCTCATAGAACAGTGGCTCGCCAGGGGACTGCCGGCCGAGGGAGTGCAACTTGACGTCGATCGAGGCCTCGACCATTTGTACGCGCACTTTCTCGCCAGCACTTTTTCCGGAACCATCCCGCACCGTCTGGTAGTCGATTGCGCCAATGGTTCGGCTGCCGAAGTTGCTCCGGCAGTATTCGACAGCCTGGGAGCGACTGTTGAATGGATCGGCGCGTCTCCCGACGGCCGCAACATCAATCTCGAATGCGGATCGCTTCACCTGGATAATTTGCAGAAGCACGTTGTTGCTTCGGGCGCGGATTTGGGCATTGCCTTCGATGGCGACGCCGATCGCGCCTTGTTTGTCTCAGGCAGCGGCAAGGTTATCGACGGAGATGCTGTTCTGTTCCTCGCAGCGTCGGCTTTGAAGCGCGAAGGGAAACTTCCCGGGGATCTGGTGGTGGCCACTGTCATGTCGAACCTGGGCCTCGAGAAGGCCTTGGCAGGGCAGGGGATCCAAATGCTACGGACCCCAGTTGGAGATAAGTATGTACTGGAGGAGATGCTGAATCGCGGAGCCGCCCTGGGAGGCGAACAATCTGGTCACGTAATCTTCTCACAATATGCGACCACCGGCGATGGACTTCTGACTGCGCTTCGGGTGCTCGAGATTGTTCGCGACTCCAAACGATCGCTCGATCAGCTTGCGGACGAAATCAAAAATTTTCCCCAGAAGCTTGTAAACGTGCGCGTGAAGCACAAACGCCCCCTTTCGGAACTCGATAGCGTGCAAGCCGAAATCGAAGCTGCCGAGCGGGCGTTCGCCGGAAGCGGCCGGGTGGTGGTGCGTTTTTCCGGCACCGAACCCCTAGCGCGCGTAATGATCGAAGGCCCTTCCTTCCGCGAGGTAGACGAATGGACCGGCCGCATCGCAGCGGCGATTCAATCGGAGTTGGGTGCCGCAAGTTAGTTCGGCCCGCGGCCGCAACACGTTACCCGGGGCTTATCTCTTCGATTCGAGAGTCCACCGGCCAGTCTTCTTCAACTCCATGTACATCGCATCGGGCGCCAAGTCGAGTTCGTCCGGCCAAGTCACGGCACCGTACTCAACATAAGCTTGAGCAAAGCGATCAGCATCGGCAAGCTGTGCGAATACTCCAGCATTTGATGAGTGAATGAAGCTGCCCATGTCCACATCACCCTCGACCCCATCGTTGAACCGCACATGCAGACGAAATCCTGGGAGCGCCGTCACTTCAGCCACATCGTCAGGGTGATTGCATAAGACAGCTGGGATTGTAGTGATCATGGCAGGGGATCGATCTTAGTGGGACGTTCCTGATGCTTGCACAAAAGCCAGTTTGCCATAAGCTCCGCTTGATGAAGCTCCGCCCATTCCAGCACCAAGCGTTCCGCAGTTCGAGGGAGTTCGCCTGAAATGATCTTCAATTCTTCAATGCTCACCCGTGCGCGTGAATCCGAATAACGGACATGGAAGTGAGGAGGCGGGTGATCATTCCAAAACATCTGGACTAAGATGCCGTAGAAGGTGCTGATGGTCGGCGTCAGGCCGTCTGCCGCCGCGTTTGAGATGTTTGGCTAAGGCTCGTTCTCGGTGGCAGTGCTTCAAAAGTTGCCCGCAGAGAAGCGGCTTCCCGGGTGCTTGCCATCACTGATAGACTTGTGAACCATTATGCTCCGTCGCCACTTGATTTGCCTCACGGCCTTGTTAACCGCGCTTAGCTTATCGGCCCAGGAAAAGCCGCCCAAAGCAGAAAAGCGGCCGGTAACTAACGAGTATCATGGCGTTCGCGTCACCGACAATTATCAATGGCTCGAAGATGGTAGCGCTCCCGCCGTAAAGGCATGGGTTGCCGGCGAGAATGCCGTCTCCCGCTCCTATCTCGATGGCCTGCCCATGCGCGAACCTATCCGCAAAAACCTTTTTGATTATCAGAAGCGGTTGTCTGTGACTTACCGCTTTCTGTCGGCCCGTGCGGAACGCTACTTTCTCCTCAAAATAGATGGCGGAAAACAGCAGCCCATGCTGGCGGTTTCTACTTCCCTCGACAATATGGAAGGCGCTCGAATTCTCGTCGACCCCAACACTTTGAACGCCAAGGGAAGCTTGTCCATGGATTGGGCACAGCCTTCTTTAGATGGAAAACTAGTAGCGGTCGCCATCTCGAAAGGCGGCAGTGAAGATTCATCACTCCATATCTACAATGTTGACACTGGCAAATCGCTCGCCGATGTAATACCGCGCGTCAATTATGCGACCGCCGGCGGAAGTGTTGCCTGGCTCCCCGGCGGCAAGAGCTTTCTCTACACGCGATATCCGGCTCCCGGTGAGCGACCCGAAGCCGATCTGCACTTTTATCAGCAGATCTATCTGCATCGGATTGGCACGCCCGTCTCCAGTGACACTTACGTCCTCGGTAAGCAGTTTCCGCGGATTGCGGAGGTGACCTTCCGGAGCAACTCGAGCGGCGGGAATCTGGTAGCGGCCGTGGCGAATGGCGACGGTGGCGAGTTCGAACACTTTCTCCGGCTTCCCGATGGCAAGTGGCGTCAAATTACCCAGTTCCAAGACAAAGTTGTTGCAGCGGTACCGGGACGGGATCGTGCGATCTACCTGCTGTCGCGAAAAGATGCGCCGCGCGGAAAAATTCTGCGCTTGCCGCTGCATGGTTCGCCGCTTTCCGCAGCGCAAGTTGTCGTGCCTCAGAGCGAGGTCAGCATAGATGGTTCACCCCTATTGACTGGAACTCAAATCTACGTCAATAGAATCGATGGAGGACCCAACTACGTTTCTATCTACTCACTACTGGGCAAGCCCGAAGGCACTGTCCCGGTTCCGCCAGTTTCAAACGTGCAATTGCAGGCTGCTCTCGACGACGGCTCCGTGCTGATGAGTATCGAGGGCGAACTCCGGCCCCGTGCGAGCTTCCGTTTCGATGGAGGAAAACTGCAGCCTACGGCGTTGCGGGTTGATCAAGCCGAAGATTACGCCGGTGTGGTTGTCAAGCGGGCGTCCGCTGTATCGCGTGACGGGACCCGGATTCCGATGATCATGGTTTATCCGCGATCGATGAAGCTCGATGGTTCGAACGCCGCCATGATCTACGGTTATGGCGGCTACGGTATCAATCAGGAGCCATCTTATGTAGGGACATCGATGTTCCGGCTGTGGATAGCGAGCGGACACATGCTGGTCTTGACAAATTTGCGCGGCGGCTCAGAATACGGCGAAGGTTGGCATCAAGCCGGGCAGCTGACGCACAAACAGAATGTCTTCGACGACTTCGCCGCGTGTGCGCACTACTTGATCGATCACCAGTACACGAGTTCATCGCACCTGGCGGCGCTCGGTGGCAGCAATGGCGGTCTGCTGATGGGAGCCGAGCTGACGCAGCACCCTGATCTGTTCCGCGCTGTCGTTTCCATGGTCGGTATCTATGACATGCTGCGCGTTGAACTAGACCCGAATGGCGCTTTCAATGTGCCCGAGTTTGGATCGGTGGAGAATGCCGGGCAGTTCAAAGCTCTTTATGCTTACTCCCCCTATCATCATGTCGATAACGGAGCCGCTTATCCCGCGGTTTTGTTTCTCACCGGCGATAACGACGGCCGTGTAAACCCGGCCCAATCGCGCAAGATGACCGCGCGCTTGCAGGAAGCGAATGCCTCGCAATACCCAATCTTGCTGCGTACTTCAGCCAACTCCGGACACGGGCATGGCAGCTCAGTCGGTGAACGTATCAGTCAGATGACTGATATCTATGCCTTTCTGTTCGCGCAACTTGGCCTTGAGTTCCATCCACCGCACGCGGAATAGGTCAGCCCACAGGAAAAACCTTTGAGAGTTAAGTCCGGGATCGTTCATCGGGTTAAATTTTCGTCTGTAGTACTCTCGTTTGGATTTCTTTTTCGACAAAGTTTCTCATTCTGTTTTTCACCGTCAGCGCCGCGTCTGCTCTCGCCGCCAGCTTCTCTGTGACCACCAGCGTCTTCTGTACTGCAGGCCGGATTGACGGGGTGCTATACTCTTCCACCGCGAATCCCTGTTACCTCACCGGTAACGTGCCGCAACCAGCGGGCAATTTCAGCAGCAAGGCGGGTCCGCAGTTCGCCAGGGCAGACGCATCTAGCAGCTTTGATGTGACGGGTAACACTGTGTCTGGTCAAGCCTCTGGGAGTTTATCGTCGAGCTCCTTTGCGAGCGCCGGAGTCATGGTGACGTTCTCAGACCAACTACTGACGAGCGGTCCTGTGCGCCAAGGTGTGCTGCGGGGGATCTACTCTCCCGGAAGCTTTACTGCAAACGGCGGCACCACAAGCTACGGACTGACCTTTCCGGGCAAGATGTATGAGGTGTTCGGCTTCTTTGCTCCTCCTCAGAACGTCACTCTTGGCGTTCCCTTCGTGCTCTCAGGCTTTATCCGCGCCGGGGACGGAGGGGACGAGGAGTTTGTCAACTCCCCTGTGGTTAGCACCTTCTTCTCGCTCGGCTACTTCGAACTCGATGGTGTCACGCCTGTGGAATTATCAGAGATTCCCGAACCGGATTTTGTCTGGGTGACAAGCGTTCTGCTGTTGCTGGCGGGATTGTCGAGGCACAGGTCGCTGAAGATCTCTTATGCTGGCCGGCTGATCAGAAACGAAAAGGGCACCCTCTGATTGGGTTGCATTGCTCGTTGGCTCCTGATTCCCGGCTCTCTTTTGTCGCTTCGCCAATCACTTGCGCCTAATCGTGACGGGCCGTCGCAAACAGCCGAAGACTTGCGCGCCAGCTTACGTGCCCCAGACTTCTGCGAAGGCCTCAGCCCGGCTCTTCTTTTGTGCAAATTCCTTCGCCGATTACAATTGAACTGTAATCCTCTTGCACTCTCTTGTACAAATAGGCTCGTCAGAAATAGATTCGCTCACTACTCCGCGCAACGTTCCCCAGCCGAGACTTCCTGAGTGGCTGCGCAAAGGCCGCACCCATTTCGAGTCCGTTCACGAGCTGAAGACCGGATTGCGCCAGCGGAATTTGCACACTGTCTGCGAGTCAGCCCGCTGCCCCAACATTCACGAATGTTTTAATCGCGGCGCAGCCACGTTCATGATTCTCGGGAATCTCTGCACCCGCGGCTGCGGCTTCTGTTCGGTCCCGAAGGGGTCTCCGGCAAAGAAGGAGTTTCAACTGGATCCAGCGGAACCACGGCATGTTGCGGAGATGGCGGCTGAGATGAAGCTGCGCTACGTGGTGATCACATCGGTGAATCGCGACGATCTGCCCGACGGCGGATCGCGTCACTTCGCCGAGACCGTTCGCCAGGTGCGCATGGCATTGCCTGAGGCGCAAGTGGAAGTGCTCACCCCCGATTTCATGGGCGATCTCGACGCCGTAGCGCGCGTGCTCGATGCCGAACCGCAAGTCTATAACCACAACATGGAAACGGTGAGCCGGCTTTATCGCCGCGTGCGTCCGCAGGCGAATTATCGTCAATCGCTGAGCGTGCTCGAGTTTGCCAAGCGCCATCGTCCGCAATCGCTGACCAAATCGGGGTTGATGGTGGGACTAGGCGAATCCGCTTCGGAAGTGGAAGACTTGCTGCGCGATCTGCGTTCGGCGAACGTCGATGTAGCGACGCTGGGACAATACCTGCAGCCAACCCGGCGCAATCTGCCGGTGCAGGATTTCGTGACCCCCGCGCAGTTCGATGCTTATCGTGACTTTGGTTTGTCGATCGGCTTCAAAATGGTTTTCAGCGGCCCCTTAGTGCGCAGCTCCTATATGGCCGACCGGGTCAGCGAAGAGGCTGCTGCCAATCCGCATGGTTAGCGTTGCGGTCCTGAATGCTGGCCGTCGTCAAATTGTGCTCCACGCGCTGCTGTCCCTCCTGACTGCCGTTCTGCTGTTGCTGGCGTTTCCTCGCTTCGACATTCATCTGCTGGCTCCAATAGCTCTCACGCCGCTGCTGGTGGCGCTCGCGCGTACGCGGGACCTGTGGCAGCGCTTCTTCTACGGCTGGGCCGCCGGAATCTTCTACTGGTTCTTTCTATGCACCTGGATTCAGTTTGTCCTGCAGCAGCACGGCGACATGGGCGTATTCGGCAGTTGGGGGGCGTTCCTGCTCTTCTGCCTGTTAAAGGCGCTTCACCTGGCAGTCTTCAGCGCGCTAGCCGGTCCTTTGCTGCATAGAACGTGGGGCCTGGCGGCCGTTGCCGCGCTGTGGGTGGGACTCGAGCGGACACACGCCACCTTCGGCTTCGCCTGGCTCGACCTCGGCAACGCGGGCATCAACATGTCTCTGCCTTTACGCCTCGCTCCGTTTGTAGGCGTCTACGGCGTCTCCTTTGTGTTCGCTCTTCTGGCCGCCGGCTTTGCGTCGGTCATTCTGCGCCAGCCGCGCACTCGTTTGCTGCCCCTGCTTGTTACGCCTCTGCTATGGCTGTTGCCCGCTATTCCCCAAGGGCTGCCGGCCACGAACAAGGCGCTGGTGGTTCAGCCGAACATCGATCCTTCTCTGCAATGGACCTCGCTCGCGCAACTTAAGGCCGAAGAGCGTTTGTCGCTGCTATCGAGCATCTTGCCCGCGCCGCTGGTCATCTGGCCGGAACTGCCCGCTCCGCTCTATTTCTACGACGACCGGGACTTTCACCAGGCCGCTACCGACGTCGCACGGAAGGGACATTACTTTTTGTTTGGAACCGTGGCGTACACCGCGGAACATCAGCCTCTAAATTCCGCTGTTCTACTGAAGCCGGACGGCAGCGAGGTAGGTCGCTACGACAAAATCGATCTCGTACCTTTTGGCGAGTTCGTTCCGTCCGCGTTTGCTTTTGTAAACCGCATCAGCCGCGAAACTGGCGACTTCGCGCCCGGCAAAGATATAAAAATCCTGCAAGCTGCCGGAAATCGTCTAGGCGTCTTCATCTGTTACGAGTCGGCTTTTCCAGACTTAGTGCGCCGGTTCTCGAAGGCTGGCGCAAACGTGCTGGTGAATCTATCGAATGATGCCTACTTCGGACGCTCCGAAGCGAGGCTGCAGCATCTATCTCTTGTGCGCATGCGGGCCGTCGAGTCCCGCCGCTTCATCGTACGTTCCACTAACGACGGCATTACGGCAGTTATAGATCCAGCAGGCCGCATTCGCAAGCGTCTGCCGGGCTATCAGGAAGTAGCCGCCGAAGTGCGCTACGGCACGGTGGACGGCAAGACTTTCTATGCCGAACATGGTGATTGGTTCGCCTGGACCTGCCTCGTCATCGGGCTTGCCTTATCAGTGTGGGCGCTGCTAACGATTCGCTTGCAATAGAGCCAAACTTTAAACTGCATCGGATCCGTGCTTATGGTGTTCCAGAGCTTCCCGAACCTTCCGGGCGTCAGTCCCGTGCACGCGAATGGCCTCATGCAGTTCCTGGCCGGTAACTTTGAACTCCTCGGCCCAATAGTGAATATCCGACGTAAGCTTGGGGTTGATCTCGTTCGGATCGTGCGGTCCCTTCACTTCGGAAGGCTGCTGTTCTTCGGGGACTTCTGTATTATCGGCCATAGGTGCTTTCTCTCTTGTACGAAGACACTGTAGCTTAACAAGAAGCCGTTGCCCTTCGCTTGCGAACTACTTGTCTTTTCTCCAGTAAAGCTCCAAACCAGCTAAAGCCCCCCGTCCCGGCATTCTCACTCCCAGGATTTCTTCATATCCAGTGTTCGTCAGGTTCGTCAGCTGCACAAAAGGCCGCAGGTATCGAAAAGCACGGCCGGCTGAAAACTCCGCTACCGGATAAGTGCCGCGCCCAAAGCGCTGGACTAACTGCAAACGCAAATGCGTATCGATTTGCAGCGGTAAGCGTCCCCACCAGGTCACGGTCCCGGCATTCACCGGATATTGAAAGACATACTTCGATTGCAAGCCGCCGAGCGCCTGCTGCGCGCCGTGCAGACCCGTGTAGAGAAAGTCGAAGCGCTGCGAAGCTGTGGCTTGGAAACGCACTTTCGTCTCGAAGCCAGTGAAGCGAAGTTGGGTCAGATTAGCGGCGCGCCAGCGGCTGTTTACGTCCGCGCGCACATAGTCGATGTTGTTCTGGTCGCGGCGATGAAACACCACGAAATCCGCAGTCAGGCGGCGGCTGTTCACTTGTGCGCCGCCTTCATAAGTCCATGCCGTCTCAGGCCGTAGATTCGGATTGCCCAAGTTCGCCGGGTCCGAGTAATAGAGATCAGTAAAGGTGGGAAGCCGGAAGGCGCTGCTGACGCTGCCGTGCAACTTGACGTGGCTATTCAGCCAGTATCCGCCTGCCCCGGATGGGCTCGCCCGGTGTATGCCGCCGCTGATGAATTCTTCTCGCGCGCCTGCCGAAAAAGAAAAGCGCCGCAGTGCCCTGACATCCAGATCTGCGTAGACCGCACCGCGATCGCGCGTGCGATCTCCCAGATTCGTACTGGCGATAGTGTCGCGGTAGCCTTCCCCGCCATAGTAAAGGTGAACAGTGTTCTGTAACGGCTGCACGCGCCTTAGCGCCGCCGTCCAACTCTCCGTCGCGTGGCGGTTCTCGTAGAACGACGGCCGGTCTCTGATTAGATCGAAGAGGTCGGTATGCCGCCGGTAGCTGAACGCTGCATCCGTGCGTTTGCCCAATTGTTGCCGCCAGCCTGCGAACCAGCCCTTCATCCGCTCCCAAGACGGATAGTTGCCGTAGAACTGATCTGCTCCGAATGGCCGGTCGCTTAAGCCCAACAGGATGTCCGATTGCCCCAGCCTTGACTTCCAGATCGATTCCGAACCGAGCGCCAGGCTGCGATAGTCGCGGTGAGGGCGGAAGCCCGTCGATAGCTCGCGTGTGAAGGTAATCTGCTCGCTTCCGCGGGTTTCCAGAAATGCCAGCGAACCGTTCTGGCCGTTGGTGCCGAAACTGCCGCCGGTCGCGCCCAAGCGCACTTCGCTGATTGGCGGCGGTCCGGTGATGATGTTGACCGCGCCGCCGACCGCATCCGAACCATAGAGCGTAGAGCCGCTGCCTTCCAATACTTCCACTCGCTGCACAGCCTCGAACGGAAACGGCAGATCGAGATTGTTGTGGCCGGTCTGCGGATCGTTCAGGCGGAATCCATTCACCAAGACCAGCGTCTGTCCGAACGAGGAACCGCGAATCGACAAATCACCCTGCACGCCAGGGGCGCGCTGCCTCAGATCCACCGCCGGATCAGATTGCAGCGCATCCATCAAATTCCTGAAAACTGCAGGCGATCCGTTGATGGGCGTCGACTCCACCGTGCGGTCAGCCTCCTCGAGCGGCACGGGCTTGTATGTGCCGGTAACAACTACTTGCTCCCGATGTGTAGTTACCGTCGGCGGGTGGCTGGCGTGTTCGTCGGCTGTTTGCGCGCACGTAAAGCTGATGGCGGCAATCCCAAAAACGACGAGCCGGAATGCAGAGCGCACTATTTCACGACGATGTTCACTAGCTTATCGGGAACCACCACTACCTTAACGACCTGTTTGCCATCTACAAAGGGCTTGATCTTATCCAGGCTCAACGCCAGTCGCTGCAGTTCCTCGCGCGCAGTTCCAAACGCCGCATGCACATGCCCGCGCAGCTTGCCGTTTACTTGTACCGGGATTTCAGCTTCGTCTTCTTTGGCGAGTTTCTCGTCGGCTACCGGCCAATCCTGGCGGAACACGGGACCAGCGCCTCCCAGTTCGCTCCTCAATTCTTGCGCGGTGTAAGGCGCAAACGGCGCCAGCAGCAACGTCAGCTTTTCGCTAACCTCGCGAGCCGTGCCCGCCGAAAGTTTTGGCTCCAGTTGATAAAGATCGTTGACTAACTCCATCAACGCGGCAACGGAAGTGTTGAAATGCCAGCGGCTGTCAAAGTCACCCGTGATCTTTCCAATCGTCTGATGCAGTTTGCGCAGCGCTTTCCGGTCACTGTCGTTTTCTGGTTTACCAGTGGTGTCTTCGGCATGCCTGGTAACAAAGCGGTACACGCGTCCCAGGAAACGGTTAATGCCGGAAACGCCTTCTTCCTGCCAATCGAGGTCACGGTCAGGAGGCGCTGCAAACAACGAATACAGGCGCGCTGAATCGGCGCCATAACGCTCCACCATCTCGTCGGGCGAAACCACGTTCCCGACGCTCTTCGACATCTTGGCGCCATCTTTGATGACCATGCCCTGCGTAAACAAGCGCCTGGTTGGTTCGCCGTTCTGGATTAAGCCGATGTCGCGCATCATCTTGGTCCAAAACCGCGAGTAGATTAAATGCAGAATCGCGTGCTCGACACCCCCAATGTATTGATCGATGGGGAACCACTTGGCTATTAGATGGGAATCGAACGGCGCGCCGGAGTTCTTAGGGTCGCAGTAGCGGTAGAAATACCAGGACGAATCGACAAACGTGTCCATGGTGTCGCTCTCGCGCCGCGCCTGCTCGCCGCACTTGGGACACTTCACGTTCATAAACTCAGGCACAGCTTCGAGCGGTGATTTTCCCTTCCCGGTAATCTTCACGTCAAGCGGCAGACGCACCGGCAAGTCGGCCTCCGGCACCGCGTGCGCTCCGCATTGTGGGCAATAGACAATCGGAATCGGCGTGCCCCAATAGCGCTGCCGTGAAATGCCCCAATCTTTGATGCGAAACGTGATTGCCTGCTCGCCAAAGCCTCTCTGCTGCGCATACGAGGTCAGTCGGTGCCGCGCTTCCTGGCTGGTAAGCCCAGACCACTCGCCGGAGTTCTCTACCACGCCATAATCTCCGTTCGCCTCTGTCATCGCGTCCGCATTTGGCAGCGTGCCGTCGGCGGCCCGGATCACCGGGACGATGGGAATGCCATACGTGCGGCAGAATTCAAAATCGCGTTGATCGTGCGCCGGAACTGCCATGATCGCGCCCGTGCCGTATCCCATTAGCACAAAGTTGCCGATCCAAATGGGGACGCGCGCACCATCGAACGGACGGATCGCATACGCACCCGTGAATAGCCCTAGCTTCTCTTCTGCACCCTGCTCTTGACGGGCAGTAGCGTCGATGATTTCCTTCACCTTCAGGCGATCGTCTTCGTCTTTCACTAATTGCTTTACCAGAGGATGCTCGGGCGCAAGAATCAAGCAGGTAGCACCGTAGATGGTGTCGATGCGCGTCGTGAAAACGCGAATCTTCTCACCCGAATCTGCGAGTGCGAAGTCCACTTCCGCGCCCTCGGAACGCCCGATCCAGTTCCGCTGCATGGCAAGCACGCGCTCCGGCCAGCCGTCGGACAACTGCTTCATGTCTTCCAGCAGCTCAGCCGCATAGTGCGTGGTTCTCAAAAACCACTGCTGCATTGCACGCTGCTCTACCGGCGTGGTCTCGTGCCGCCAGCAGCAGCCATCCACCACCTGCTCGTTTGCCAGCACTGTGCCGCACTCCGGGCACCAGTTCAGCAGGGCCTCTTTCTTATAAGCCAGCCCGCGTTCGAACATCTTCAGGAAGAACCATTGATTCCAGCGGTAATACTCTGGCTCGCAGGTAGTTACTTCCCGATTCCAATCGAAGGAAAAGCCCAGCCGCTGCATCTGGCTCTTCATATGCGCAATGTTGCTGAGTGTCCACTCGCGCGGGTCGCGGCCTTCTTTCAGCGCCGCGTTTTCCGCCGGTAACCCGAACGAGTCCCAACCCATCGGGTGCAGCACGTCATAACCGCGCATCCACATGTAGCGCGCCAGCGCATCGCCGATCGCGTAGTTGCGCACGTGCCCCATGTGCAGCTTGCCGCTGGGGTACGGCAGCATTTCCAGCACGTAATACTTCGGCCTCTCGGGCGAGTCCGCTACATAGAGCGACGCGTCTTGCGTCCACTGCCGGTGCCACTTGGGCTCGATTTCTTTCGGGGCGAACGTGCGTTCGGGGATACTAGCTCCTTCAATGCCTTCACGTTGCGAAGGTCGTCACCTGGGTTATCGAGGGGAGTCTCGAGAATAAATGCTTTTTCCCGCAGTTCCGGATGATTCAGTATGCGGCGAAAGCCTTCCAGTCCAATATAACCAGCCCCGATATGAGCGTGGCGATCCAGGTGCGAATTTAAGGCAGTCTTGGCGTCGTTCGCGTGAAACACCGGAACATTCTCCAAACCCAGATCTTCCCGGGCGGCCGCCAGCAGATGTTCGAGTCCTGCTTCCGTCGCGATGTCAAACCCGCTGACATAGCAGTGGCAAGTATCCAGGCAAAATCCAATAGGAATGTCCACGTACGGCGTTGCCAGATGCCGGATCGTGCCCAGTTCTTCCAGTTTGCCGCCCAACTGCGCGCCGGCGCCGGCCGTGTTTTCCAGCAGCACAGTCAGCTTCGCGTTGCGCTTCAGCGCAGGGTCTACCGCATGCCAGGCCAGAGCCAGTCCCTCGGCAACATTCAGCATGCCTTGCTCGACAGTCAGGCCTTTGTAGTTTCCAGGGTGGGTCACCAGGTATTCAGCGCCAATCACCAGTGCGCGCTCCAGTTCTCCGCAAAACCCGTCGATCGACTTTTCCCGGATTTCCGAAGCCGGAGCAGCGAGATTGATCAGGTAGCTGTCATGAATAACCAGCGGCGTCAGATCGAATCTGCCGCGTTCTTCTTCCAGCTGCCGGACTTGATCGGGATCGGGCGCTTTGGCCCGCCACATGCGCGGACTGGCAGAAAAGATTTGGAAGGTATTAGCGCCAAGCTCCGCCGCTTTGGTCGCCGCCCGCGCCAGGGATCCGGCTGTTGAAGTGTGAATCCCGATTCGCAACCCTAAAGCATAGCCGAAACTGTCTGCCGCCTCGTTTACCTTGAAGGTAGCTCTTCAACATGGACACATCGGAACCGCAAACCGCGGGCACAGCGGAAGCCCCGCTTTACATCCGCTGGGGAGCAGACCGTTCTCCGTTCGCGATCGAACTCCGGCTCGATCTGGTGCGCCAAATTCGCAGCGAAATCGATCGCGCCGAAAACGCTGGTATCGAGATTGGTGGAGTTCTGGTGGGCTCCTTGCCCACTGCCTACTCATCGACCGTGCGCGTGGAGGAAATTGAGGTCATCGCCCGCAGTCCCCAGGATGGTGCTACCTTTATGCTCGATCCGGGCCAGCACGACCGTTTCGCGGAAGTGCGTTGGCGATCGAGGGCGCGCGAGAAAACCGCCGTCGGAATGTTTCGCAGTCATGTGCGCCCCGGTAACTTACGGCCTTCTCTGGCGGACCGTACGCTGCTGTCGAGTGAATTCCAGGGACCGGTTTACGCACTGCTGCTGGTTCAGGCGCAATCGCCGCACCATGCCGCATTCTTTCTGGCTGCTCACGGTCAATTGCCGGTGGAACCGTCTGTTCGGGAATTCAAATGGGAAGAGTCCGATTTCCGCGCTTTGCCCGAGATCGACCCTGAGACTCCGGCGCTGCCGCCCGTCGATTCCAGTATTCGCAATCCGCGTACCAATCGGTGGAAGGCCGCGGGAATAATAGCGGTTTGCCTGCTGGTCGCCGCGTCTGCACTCTTGTTTCTCGGCAGTGGGCTGATTGACTCGGGATTGGGCCTCAACTTTCTTCTCGGCGCTTCTCAGCAGCTACAGCTCGAGGCCAGCGCATCGGAGGGGCAGCTGCGCATCTCCTGGAATCACTCCGCGCGCGAACTGGATGGCGCTACCGGGGCGACAGTTCGAGTCCGCGTGGGCGAAGAAACCCGCGCAATCAAAATTGGCTTGGACGAATTACGCCTGGGAGCCGTCGTTCTGGAGAACGATACTCCATCTGCCGAAATCACGCTGGCGCTCGATGCGCCCGGCTCCTCGCCCACAAGCCAGACCGTCTTCTGGCAAAACCGGTAGCGGCAGCGGCCCCATGCATCTCTTCTTCTATATCGCCGGCTTCTTGGGAAGCCTCGCGCTGGTTTTAAGAGGGAGCGTGCTTCTGTCGCGAGCGCTAGGTGGTTTGCGGCCGCAGTTCAATATTCCCGATCAGTTCGTTGGCTTTATCACTGTGCCAGGGGCGGACTCGCCGGAGATCTCAGCGGCCGTGATCTCGATGATCTCGGGCCAGAACGACGTTGCTGTGGATGTACTATTCGGATCGAATCTGATCAACTTGGCGTCCCTGCTCGGTTTGACTGCGGTAATCGCCGAGGGCATTTTTGTGCAGCGCGAATCGGTATTGCTGGCGGGTACAGCGGGCATTCTGATTACGGCGGCGGCGCTGGTTCTTGGGGACGCCCCTCCCGTGCTGGTATTCAGCGTGGTTCTAGTCCTGCTCATCCCCTATGTGCTCCTGCTCGGTCGGGGACAGAGAGCTCTGGAGCATTACCCTTGCCGGCGAAATGGAAGTATTTCCTACTTTCGGCGGTGAGCGGGTCGAAGGATAGCGCTAGAAAGGCCGAGCGGACGGAGGAGGAGGACGAAGCGCGAAGCGAGCCACCCGAAAAACAGCCTGAGCAGCAGCCAGTGAGCAAAAGTAGGCTGATCGCCCGCGTTCTTGGCACCTTGGCAGTCATTATTCTGGGGAGCTTCGGTCTGGTCCGCTCGACCACGTGGCTCACCTCGGGATGGTTGCCAAGCCACATGCTGGGTACGCTGGTTCTCGCTGCCCTTACAGGCATTCCCAATCTCTACACCGCCATCGGCCTGGGCCAGCGCCACCGCGGCTCAGCGGTTATGACGGAGACGATGAACAGCAATAGCCTTAACATTCTGGTGGGGTTGGCGATTCCGTCGCTGATTTTCGGCGGCTTGGTGACGTGACGCATACGGCGGCCGGCTATCTGGACACGGCCTGGTTGTTTCTGATGACCCTGGCAGTTGTGGGTGTGCTGGCAATTAAGCAGGGTCTCAGCATTGCGCTCGGCTGGGCAGTGATCGCCGCCTACCTTGCGTTTGTGGTCGTGCGCCTTACCCTGCCCTGATTCCCGGGCAGCACGATTCGTAACTCGCGAGAACCACTAAAACCGATGCGGCCCCTTCTCACATCTGCTAACCCCGCTGACTCACAGACTCGTTCAAAGCGATTCAATTGTTAGTCGGGCAATAGATCAGGAGATCCGATTTGAACCTCGGGAAACACCCAGCCCTTTTTGTCTGAAAGAATTCTCCCAAAAGCTTTCAACGCTCGGTCGGACTCTTCTATGGGCTCTTAGGTAAGCGGGATACTTCGCGGGGAAGACTTACTTTTGAGCGTTCGCTTGTTCTTTGAAAAAGTCTTTGAGCGTCCGCGGTTCGCGCCCTAAAATCGCGCGAAGAACCAGCGCATTGCCGCCCGGAAAACCGTACTTGGCGTAATCCGCGTACATGCGCTCCATCCCATCTCGAAAAGATCCCTCCGGAATATGAGCTTGCCTCGTCCACTCGTCGAAGGTAATCTCGACAGGTGTAATGGATCGGCCAAGCACCTCAGACATAATCCGCGTCAGTTCAACCCGATCGAGCATGCCGGGCGCGCAAAGCTCAAATGTTCCATAATCGAGCTTGTCGCTCGTAAGTGCGACAGCGGCTGTTTCCGCCACATCGCGATAGTCTACATAGCTCGCGCGTTTATCGTTTGGGTATGGCAGCGAGAACGTACTCCGTTCCATCACTTCCTTCCACCCCTCTGCGAGTGTCTGCATAAACATTGTTGGCTGGAGCACGGTAAAGGTCAGTCCGGATTCGAAGAGCGCTTCCTCCACCGGACGCTTTCCTGAATGATTTCTCATCTTTGAAATCGATGGATGAATCACGCCGGAAAAAGTGAATTTTTTCACCCCCGCGGCGACAGCGGCATTGACCATTGCAATACCGAGTTCCGCTTCGTTCGGCGCGAATACAGGGTTGAGGTGGAATACGCCGTCGACGCCTTCGGCAGCCATTCTTAAGCTCTGCTCGTCGTTAAGGTCTCCTACCGCTGTCTCGTCGGCTCCTTTGGCCATGGCCTCTTCCCGCTTGTTCTCACCGGTAATGAGGGCCTTTACCTTCGCGCCACGTGCCTTCAACGCGGGCAAAACGTGGTGAGCGTACTTGCCACTCGCACCTACCATTAAAATCTTCATTTCTTCTCCATTTCCATATTCCGGACATCTGCATGCCGGTCGGCCGCCTTTCTTGCCGTGATAAGGCTCAGCGCCGTTCTAAAAGGAATAGATGCCTGGTTCCGCTCGAGGCGACACGGCAAAATAGAGAAGCGCGTTTGCAAATTTTGCAAAACATCGGCAAAGCACCAGCACCGTAAGTAAGCAGATTGTTTTTCGTCGGCGGGCCATCGATGGATATTGAAGTTACTTTCGTTCACATGAAGATCTTTGTTGTTGTCGGTGAGACGCGGACATTTACCGAAGCGGCGGCTCTCCTGAACATGCCGATCTCGAAAGTAAGCCGGGCCATTAAGAGCATCGAAGCGGCATCGCGGTTGCGGCTTGTCCGACGGACGGAAGGTTCGGTGAATTTGACCGAGGCGGGACTGGCGTATCTAAATTCTTGCCGCCAGGTGCTGGCAGCCGTTCAAGCCTCGTCAGATGTTTTAACTTCCCAACGCTCAGATGTGGAAGGCACGTTGCGAGTGGGTCTTCCACCCGTTTTCGCACGCTGCGTGCTGATCCCTCTCTTGCCCCAATTCAAGCGCCTTCATCCGAAGCTTCGCGTGGAACTCCATCTCTACACATCGGGTTGGGACAGACTCCCCACTGCTGAGCACGATCTACTTATCAAGCTAAAGATGCCGAGCGAGTCAAGCCGTGAAACAAGGTTTCATCTGAAGCCCTTTCCGCCAATACGGCAGGGCTTGTTCGCATCTCCCAATTACCTTGCAGGCCGTGAATCTATCGGATCCCTCGCATCGTTTAGAAAACACCAATGCATCGGGTACTCGACCTCGGGAGAACTCAATGTCTGGAAAGGACAGCAGGCTGGGACGCAGGTTCAAATCGAACCCGTGTTCGACTTTATCGTAAGCGATGCCGAGATGCAGTTAGCCATGACGGAAAGAGGCTTGGGAGTTGCTCTCCTCCCGTTTTGGCTAGTACATGAGAGCGTCGCTTCCGAGAAACTCGTTCGCGTCTTGCCGGAGTTCGAAGGGGACCCGATTCTCTTTAACGTGCTGCACAGCGGCAGGTCTCGCATCGCGGCGAAAGAGCGAGCATTCCTTACCTTTCTCGACCAAATTGTTGCCACACAAGTTGACCCGCGAGTGCAAGGTCAAGCTCCCTCGGACTTCTTCTTTCTCAAATCGTAGCTTAAACGGTTTTGCAGTTTTTGCAAAACTGCTTTGAAAATGCTTTATAGCCCGTGGCTACCCAGCCTGCATATCCTTGGACTATCGAAAACAAGGATCTAGCAATGCAAACAGCACAAACAAAGCAGACCACCTTACTGAAAGAACTACGCGAACAGATCAGCGGCGCTGTAGTTTCGTCCAATGATAAAGCGTATGATAACCAGCGCACGCCTTGGCTGCAGGTGATCGACCAACACCCGGTTGCGATCGTAAACGCGGCCAACATAGAAGACATCTCCCGATGCGTCCGCCTTACGGCCCGGGAGGAGCTGCCGCTTGCCGTGCAGAACACTGGTCATGGAATTGCACAGGCATGCAATGGCGGGATTCTGCTCAGATTGAGCGCAATGACTACGGTCAAGGTAGATCCTGGGACGCGGACAGCTGTGGTTGGGCCGGGCGCGAACTCCGGTGAGCTGTTGGCGGAAGCGGAACGGCACGGCTTTGGATACGCGTCGGGTCAGGTGTCGAACGTGGGGGTCATCGGCTACACGCTGGGTGGCGGCTTCGGCTGGATCAGTCGAAAAATAGGCCCAGCTTGTCACGCGGTGCGGGCGGCCACGGTCGTGCTTGCGGATGGTTCGGTGGTGACGGCGGATCAGAACGAACACCCGGATCTGTTTTGGGCGATCAAAGGAGGCGGAGGCAATTTCGGGGTCATTGCGTCTATGACCCTTTCGCTTGTTCCCTTGGAAAGAGTCTTCGGGGGAATGGTTTATTACCGCATGAAGGACGCTCCCGACATTCTGCGCTTCTACCGGGAGTGGACAAGCGAACTGGGTTTTGACACCAGCACCACTCTGCGGATGATGAAGCTGCCGCCAAAACCAAGCTTTCTGCTACACGGTCTGACCGAGACATGCGCGCTCACCATCTGCCATGCGGACGCGGACTCCGCAGATACTCTGCACCGTCGTATTACCGGCTTCAAGAAGCCCGTTCTCGATGACCTTAAGGTGCGGCCGCTCTCGCAGATGGCGACTTTCGATGAGGCCTCGAATATGGACGGCTCTCCGACTTTCAGCCACGTGGAGTGTCTGCGGGAGCTTTCGGATGAGGTCATCGAGAACCTGCTCCGAGCGGCGCGGGAAAAAATCCCACCCATCATGCAATTCGAGTTGCAGCATCTGGGAGGAAAGTTGACACAAGATGGAGCGTCGATGGCCTTCACCGCTCCCAAAGCAGAGTTTTGGCTGCACTTGGTTTCCCCCGCGATCAATGCGACGCTTTCTGAGTTGGAGATTGCAACTAAGGAGGCATTCGGCGCTATCGGGCCGGTGTATACCGGCGAGGTGGCGTACAATTTTCTGCGTGGGGATCAGCAGGAACGTGTGCCGGATGCGTTCGACAAAGCAAAGTATCAGCGCCTGAGGGAAGTGAAAGCCCGGTACGATCCGCAGAATATCTTTCACTTAAATCTGAATATTTCTCCTGCATACGACGAATGATTAGTCCTGCACTGTCGATCGGACGTATCGTTCCTCGTTACTTACTTCCTTGAGACGGTGTTGACTGCCGCGTCCGGAACACAGGCTTGCATGGCCTGACGGTTAACATTTACTTGGTTGTTCACTGCGCTGGTTCGATGGTCGCTTGAATAGCTCTCGTCTTAATCCAAGATCCCGCTCAGTGCCAAAGGACTCTTTCTCGAAATCAAGAACGAGCTGCACTTTCGGGGTGAGATGGAAACGGGCGGGAAATAAGCCGTAATACACAAGCGGCTACGGCTTCCATCTGGCCAGGATGGAAGCCAGCCTTTTGCGCAAGTTCGGAATTACTGCCATCAGGCAGTGACAAAGCGTTCCTCGAATGCGACTATTTTCGTGATCAGGTATTTAGAAGCTCGGGAACGAAGATATCTTCGATTTTGTAGAGACGATCGGTAACGCCCTGTTCATAGTGGTATCGGAGGATGAGATCGACTGCTTTCCGGTTGGCGCCCACTCCGTATGGCCACCAATCTTGCCCTAGCACGGCGCGATCTTCATTGATGAAGTTACTGAACCACGGAAACATGATTTCCACACTGTTGAAAATCAAGCCATGCTCGTAATTTTCGACGGCAGCTTTCTTAGCTTCGCAGAAGCTCTGGTAAACGGCCTTCGCAAGCCCTGCATTCTTTGCCAGCAGGTCCTTGCGAATAACCACCGTATGCATAATCGGGAAAATGCCCGTCCGCTGATAGTAATCGCGCTCCACCGCCGGGTAGTTCGGGAATAACCGGGTGACCTTCGGAGAGTTCTCGAGAATGCACTTCGGATTATCAGCGGAGATCAGCACATCGATTTCGCCGTCGTCCAGCATGGCGCCGAGTTCCTTGCCTTGCGGAATATTGCTTACCCGCACATTCGCAGGGTGAGTATTCGGAACGAAATCAATCGGCTTCATCGGCCAATCGAGGCCCCCGATGATCCATTGGCAGGTTTCCGGTTTGAAGCCGTACTCATCCATCAGAATGCCTTTCGGAATCAGGCCTGCGTCATGGCTGTAAAGCGCAAGTTCGCCGATCTTCTTGCCGTTCAGGTCTTCCGGTTTCTTAATACCGCTCGCTTTGTGCAAATAGATCGCGGAGTGCCGGAAGGCGCGATTCGGAAACACGGGAATCGCAACGAACGGTGATTCGCCATCCTTGAACGTTCTTAGGAAGTACGTCATACCCAGTTCTGATACATTGAACTTGCCATTGACCACTCCCTCGAAAATTTGCGTAACAATCGGAGCGGTGTGGAAGGTGGCATCGGCGTTCGGGATTTTAACTTTTCCATTGGCTAAAGCGCGCGTGCGGTCATAATCCCAGAAGGCAAGGTCCAGCTTGATATTGGCCATCGAGGTAATCTCCATTCTGTTTTGATTTGCGATCAAGACGCGTGGCAGCCTGTTGCAACTGGCGCATTCTTCACGTGTCGAGATCGCTCGCTCTATATGATAAATATGTTTATCAAAAGGTTGCAGACGAGAATTTTTATTCCCGATGCGAGTCGCACCATACGCGTTTAGTAATTTACTGGGTTGGCAAAAGTGGAAATCGATCCCGAGATCATCAAGGGAGTGTTCGACACCGTCTCCTTGGGCTCACCGGAGAATGCTGTTGGATTCGTACTTTGGCGGATTGTTGCGCGCTATCAGCGCGAAGTTGACCGTACGCTCGCGCCTTTAGACCTTACGAACCTCCAGTTCGTTACGCTTGCCCTTGCCGCTTGGCTGGAGCAGTCGGGAGAGCCGGTAACTCAAATCGAAGTATCGCGGTTCGGAGGCATCCACCGCATGCAAGTCTCTCAGACCTTAAAGATGCTCGAGCAAAAAAGGTTTGTAGCGCGAGAACGCAGCAAGTCCGATAGCCGGGCCAAGCGTGTGAAGCTGACGCGAAGAGGTCTGGAAGCCTTACGCCAGGCTTTTCCCATCGTCATTGAAGTACAGGGACGGCTGTTCGGGGACGCAGGTCGTCCTCAAGGAAGCTTCTTGACAATCTTGCTTCGTCTCCACAGTGAGCAAGTTGCAAAAATCAGCGAGGAATAGTGAAACCGGAGAGATGAGAGCTAGCCTTATTCAACGCTGCCAATTCCCACGAAAGTCGAAGGCCATCTCGAATTAGTAGTCGGCAAGGCTGCCGGCAATTCAGGCGATAAGCAACCGACAAGGCAACTTTCACTTCTTGTGGTACATGCCGCTGGAGATTCCCGGCGCGCCCAAGCGCCCCAAAACCTCCAGCAGCCTAACGGTGTTCTGGCAAATCCGCTCGTAAGCGGATGTTAATGCCGCAAGAGGATGGTAAAGTCCCCGCCTCGAGCATCTAGAATCACCGTCGATCCCGGCGGAATCTCACCTTGCGCAACCAGTGCTGCCAAAGGCTGAATGAAATTCCGCTGCACCGTTCTCCGCAGTTCCCGCGCGCCAAACTCCAGGCTCACTCCGGTATCGAGCAGAAGTTTACGAGCGGCCGGAGTGCATTGCAACTGAAAAGCTCTTAAGCCAAGCCGGTTCAAAATCAATCTTCCGAATCCGCCCAGAATCTGTTCCAGGATGACTTCGCATGCCTCCCGGTCGAGCGGCTTATAAGTGACCACCGAGTCGATCCGGTTCACAAATTCAGGAGAGAACTTCTGCCGTACGGCCGCCATCCCCACACTCTGCAGCTTGCTGCCGTTTTGCATCGCCCCCAGAGGCAGCATCGACTCAAATCCAAAATCGGGCTTGCTCAGCCTCGCAATGGTCTTTGCTCCCAGGTTGCTGGTCAGAAAGATCAGCGAATTTTCAAAATTCACCGTGCTGTTGTCGCCCAACCTCAGTGTCGCCTTGTCCAGAATGCCCAGCAGCAGCCGCGTCATGGAAGGCGCTGCCTTCTCGATCTCGTCGAACAGAACAATTGAAATCTCGCTCTTCTCCGAGGTCACCGCCGATAGCTTTGCCTGGCTCAGCAACGGCTGCGTTTCCCGGTGTCCCAGATATCCGGGAGGCGCTCCCAGCAGCTTCGCCACCTCGTGTTCCATTTGGAACTCGCCGCAGTCCACTTTCAGCACGTTCTTGCTGCTGCCGTGCAAAACTTCGGCCAGAGCTTCAACCGTCCGGGTTTTACCGGTTCCCGTAGGGCCCAGCAGCAGGACCACCCCTAAGGGACGGCCTTCCGGGGAAAGCCCCGCTTGATGCATCTGTACGAACGGAACAATGGTCTCGATTGCCTCTGACTGGCCGATCAGTAATTGCTGCAGACGAACGGCCAGGCTGTCTGGTGATTTGTGAATCGAGGAACGCCGCGAGCGGCTATTAGGATTAGTGGAGCGCATTTGTGTCCAGGTGCTGACGCCCTCGACTATAGGGCGAAGCTGGAATCGTACCGGTACTCTGTGCTCGGTCGATCGGTCGTTTTTACAATCTTTAAGGATGCGATAACATCAGCAAAATGAGTAATTTACGATTTATGTCGTCGAACCAGGAAATTTTTGCTGCTTTTGTGACTAACTTCTGAGATCGAGAAAACTCTCTGCGGGAATCCTGGAATCGGGGTTCCCGATTGTATCTTGATACGATATAGATAGTGCCGTTTCTTTCCCGTGCTCATCCAGAAACTGGAAGCTTACCCGATGCAGTTCCGCTATGGAGTGCATTAGCAGAATTCCGGTATCACCTACGCCTCTTTACATTGGTGAGCGAACGGGCGGCCCACAGCGCTGGCCTTCAGCCGCAGCAATATCAACTGCTGCTTCAAATTGCCGGATGCGATCATGCCAGTTCCGCCACAGTCGCCTTCGCTGCGGGGCGTCTCGGTCTGCGTCACAATAGTACAGTCGAATTAGTGAATCGCTCTGTCTCATCGGGCCTATTGACCCGTACTCCCGACCCAAACGATGGGCGCGGTGTTCTCCTCCGCATGACGCCGAAGGGCGAGGACGTATTGCGGAAGTTGGCCGGATTTCACTCTCGTGAGCTTTATGAGCGAAGCGCCCTCTTGATCTCCAGCCTCGACAACGTTAGAAATCTTGCGCTCTCTTCCGGAGCCTCAAACAGACAGGCGTCGCACCGCTCGTGATCTCCCATCCATCCGCCCTCCGCGACTTCACAGTCGACCGGCGCGTTCTGCTGCTCTCCAGTGTGGCTCTGCTCATCGGCGCTGGCGGAGCGGTCCTAGCCGCGCTGCTGCTTAAGGCCATTGCTCTCGCCACCAATATCTTTTACTACGGCCGTTTCTCCACGGTAAACGCCCTGCCTTCGGGTTCGCACTTAGGCCTCTACGCCGTCTTCGTGCCCATCGTCGGGGGCATTATCGTGGGCCTCATGGCCCGTTACGGATCCGATAAAATCCGCGGTCATGGGATCCCCGAAGCCATCGAGGCGATCTTGTTCCGGGGCGCGCGCGTTCAACCACGCCTGGCCATCCTGAAGCCCTTGTCGGCAGCTATCGCCATTGGTTCCGGCGGTCCCTTCGGAGCCGAAGGTCCCATCATCATGACCGGCGGGGCATTTGGCTCCGTCATTGCGCAGCTTATCAATCTTTCCGCTGCGGAACGCAGTACACTCATGGCTGCCGGAGCCGCCGCTGGAATGTCCGCCACCTTTGCTGCTCCCCTGGCTGCAATTCTGCTGGCTGTCGAATTACTGCTCTTCGAATTACGGCCTCGCAGCTTGGTTCCTGTGGCTCTGGCAAGTGTCACGGCTGCCGTGCTGCGGGTCATCTGGCTAGGTTCAGGACCCATCTTCCCCGCGCTTGGGCCGGTGCTCCCGCCCGACACGCGCTTGGTTCACCTCGCCCCTTTGGTCGGAGCGGCGGTCTTCCTCGGCGTAAGTGTGGGCTTCGCCTCCGCGCTGCTCAGCCGTATGGTTTACATGTTCGAAGACCTATTCGAACGCTTGCCTCTCCACATCATGTGGTGGCCGGCCATCGGCGGTCTTGGAGTTGGAATCGGCGGATTGCTTTTCCCGCCCGCCCTTGGAGTCGGATATAACAACATCGCTCAAATGCTCAGCGGGCATGACACGCTCAGCCTGGTCATCGGCATTATCATAGTGAAATCGCTCATCTGGTCGTTTTCATTGGGATCGGGCACTTCAGGCGGAGTGCTGGCGCCTTTGCTCATGATCGGCGGCGCACTGGGGGGCCTAATCGCCCACCTGTTAGCGCTTCCGCCTACCGAAGCCTCTGTTTATGCACTCCTCGGCATGGGCGCCATGCTCGCTGGTTCGCTGGGCGTTCCTCTTACCGCAATGGTGTTTTGCGTCGAACTGACGGGCAGCCTAACCTCTCTCCTGCCGTTGATCATCAGCTGCGTCGCCGCTCACACCGTTACGTCCTTGGTTATGCCGAGATCCATTCTTACCGAACGGCTCAGCCGGCGCGGCTTCCATTTGTCTCGCGAATACGGAGTCGATATTCTCGAAACCGTCAGCGTCCTGGATGCCATGTCCAAAATACCCGGCGGAGAAGTGCCGGAGTCCTCCGCTTCCCGCGTCTACACCGATGAAACTTGCCGGTCGGCCTCCGAAAAAATGGCTTTGACGGGAGAACGAATCCTTGCGGTTGTCGACCGCGCCACAGGTGAAATCGTCGGAAGCGTCTCCTCCCGTGATCTGCTCATCGGCCGCCGCCGCTCCATCGAGCGCGAAGCCGCGCGCGAGCGGATCTTCTTCTCGTTCAACGACCGGGCCGAGAGCAAATAGTGCGAGGGGAGCGAATCGATACCAGCCAAAATTGGGGTACCTACACAATCCGGGCCTGTTCCGGCTAGGAGATCCGAGGGGCTGGAATCAGCCCGCTTTTTTCGAATTTCCTTCTATCGGGCGGATTGTGTGGATCTAGCGATGCTCCTCGAGATGCTTGAGCCGCGCATCAATTACTTCTTCTACGCGAACAAGTTGCTGGTGCGCCGCCTCGAACTTCTGGTTGACAACTTCGAACTTCTGGTCAACAACCTCGAACCGCGAGTTCATTTCTACTCGCAAAGTATTGATCTCGGCTCGTAACTCGTTCTTGGCCGAATCGATCTGCCGCTCGATGGAAGCAACAACCCGAGTATTGGTCAAGATTCCGGTAAGAACCGCAAGAGTCGGTATCGTAATTGCCAGCACGGTGCCGGTGTCCATCATTCTTCTATTATTATTCCGTTTAGTACCGCAGAGGCAACCAAGGCTCTTTTAGGTGTGAGTGTCAGGTACGCGAGACGAAAACGAAAGCGGCTCATGGGTCCACCGCGTTGCGTTGAATAGTGAAGCTCCACTCTGGCGCTTGCACAAAACCTGCGAGAACTGAAGCTTTCGCAATCGGTCCTTCTTTAGAGCTCTCCATAGTCACAAAAGCGAAGCGGATCTGGCCCAGGACGAAATGGCAAAGCGGCGTTAGCATAGGCTTCGAGGATTTGCGCGACCCTGGGATCAGACTTGCTCATGACGCCGCTCGCAACCAGCGACGAAACCCCATGCGCTGTTGCCCAGGCCAACAATAGTAGATCTGGAGGGATCGCTTCGATTGTCTCCCGGCGGGCGTCCGCCAAAGCCGAGCGCAATTGGTCGAAAGCGGAGGGTACTATAGTCGTGCGCGACGGCAATTTGACGTTCTCCCGGACCATGCATTCTTGGGACGTAAAGAGTTTTGGCGATCCCTCATTACGGCCGAATATCAGGCGGAACAGGTGAGATTCCTCGGCTGCGAAGGCAACATAACCGCGCCCCACCGAGATCAGCAGTTCACGACCTGAAAGACCTCTTCCCTCGGCTAGTATGCGTTCGGCCAACGCGCGGTGACCGAGGCCGGCGACCTCAGCAAGCACCGCGGTCCGATCACTGAAATGGCGATAAGCGGCACCCGAGGAGACGCCCGTCTCACGTGCCGCATTCCGCAAACTGAAGCTCTCTGCGCCGTGCAAGCGCACTGTCGCGAACGCCGCCTCGACAATCGCGTTTCGTAGGTCGCCATGACGAGAATTGGAACGCGTCTCCTGTCCCGGAATGTATCTCCCAGTTTTTGCAGCCATGTGAAAAATGCTAATTCAATTTGCACTGTCAACGCAAAATAGAAATGTCCTATTTTCTGCCAAATAGAAATGTCCGGTTTTGAAGCGGCAGGGGAGAGTTCAGGTTTAAAGTGAGATTGATTCTCGGCGGGGTCGCGCCCGTTGAGAAGAGGCAAGGCCGAAGCGATGGAGTTGGCTCCGGAGTAAACGGCAGCAGGCCCTCGGTTCAGGAAATCCAGTGAGGTTTCCGCCGAGGGTTTTGTTTTTGGAAGCGGATTTATTCTGGTGAAACTTCGGAGCGGAGGCCTTGCATAAAGTGAACGCGAAGACGGCTGGGCTGGTTTTGCCCAGCCTACCTTAAGGAGGTTTTGCCGCGGGTATCGTTCTTGCCCAAGCGAAAATTCTTCATCCATCCGCTTTTGCGCGGCGCTACTTTGCGAGGACGCGGCTTGGCTTTGACCGGAACCACCTTGGGGCGAGGTAAACATTCGTTCACCGCTAGATAACGATCCCGGAATCGTACCGCCAGCGTGCCATCGAGGCGTTTTTCCACGCGTACCGTGCCGCCACGCAAGCCGGCTCGGATATCTGCGCGCTGCACCTGATAGAGCTTGTTTTCGAAACGGAGTGTGTAGTCGTTGGCGACCTGCCGGGTTTCGACATGGCTGAGACTGGCCGGAAGCGAATGCTCTGGGCCCAACGGACGATGCGCATTGTCGGCCACCGCCGGCACGACGCCGATCGTCTGGTTCCACCACGGCAAGAACTCGTTTTCCAGGTACGCATTGGCCTGGACGAGCGTCTTGGCCTTGGCTACTCGCAAGCCCTTCACTAAGCGATCTTGCGCTGTGCCAAATCCACGCTCGACGCGTCCTTTCGCTTGCGGCGAATGCGCGCCGATCCACTCGATATTCAGTTCTTTCAAGGCGCGCCCAATCTGAGTGGGCGGCAGCTCCGGACGATCCTTGCCGACCACCTCGCCGCGCCTGGTTTTCGGCAGGTTGGCGAACAAAGTGGCCTTGTCGGTATAGAAGCTCAGCGGCCTTCCGTTCTGGTTCAGATAGCTCTCCAGTAACCGCATGTTCTCTTCGGTCGAGTCGTGGGTTACAAAGTGCGCCAGCAAGCGGCTGGTCGCATCGTCGATCATGCCGATCAAGTACAGCTTCGGGCCACGGCCCTCCAGCCAATCGTGTTCGCTGGTATCCCACTGCACCAGTTCCCCCAAACGGCTGCGGCGCGCCCGCCAAGTGTGCACCCTCTCTACGCGCTTCCGCTTCGCCCGCCACAGCCCGCTGGCCATCATCCAGCCACGCACTGTCTCGCGGCTCACCGCGATGTCGTGCTTCTGCTCCAGATACTCGCACGCCAACGCCGGACCGAAGCCTCGGTACACGTCCTGACTCAGAATCTGGATGGCCTTCTTCTCTAGCTCGCCGGCTAGCTTGCGGTTGGAGCGCCGTCCTCGCCCCGCGTGCACGACCGACTTGTCGCCGCGCTCTTGCAAGCCCTGCAGCATACGCCGCACTTGCCGCTCGCTTACTCCGATCTCGCTCGCTGCCTCCTTCTGCGTGCTCAGTCCCTTCTTGGCTTTCTTCAGCGCAACCAGCCGATCGCGCTCCTTCTGTGTCATCAGGAGTTGGTCCGTTTCCAACTCCCCAGCGTGCCTCTGTCATTAGGACATTTCTATTTGGCACCAGTAGGACATTATCACTTTGCTGCGACAAAATTCAATTTGCACTTGACCACAAAGTAAGCAATGCTTACAATAGCACTGGCGGATCGCATGGAAACCCAAAATAGGCCGGACCAAGCCGCGAAATTCCTCGTCGTTGGAGCGACCGGCCAGCAGGGCGGCTCTGTGGCCGGCATCTCAACCGCCGCGGTTTCACTGTGCGGGCTCTGACGCGAAGTCCCAACGGCCAAGCGGCGCGATCATTGGCCGCATTGGGTATGGAAGTCGCCGCAGGTGATCTGGAAGAACCGGAAAGTCTCGAAGCTCCGCTCACTGGTGTAACTGGTGTCTTTTCGGTACAAAATTTTTACGGGAAGGGCGTTGGCTACGAAGGCGAGATCCGTCAAGGTCGCGCGCTCGTAGACGCCGCAAAGTCCGCTAAGGTGGCGCATTTCGTTCAATCGACGATGGCCAGCACTCCCAATGCCGGCGGCGTCCGCCACTTTGAGTCCAAGTTCGAAGTCGAACGGTATCTTCAGGAGTCTGGATTAACGTTCACGCTGATCGGAACGGTGTGGTTTATGGACAACATGCTGAACCCAAAGATGGGGGGACCGATGACCTTTCCTGCTCTGGCGGGAACTTTACGCAAAGAGACGCGCTTTCACATGCTCGCGGTAGACGACCTGGGCGTCGCAGTTACTGAAGTATTCTCCGACCCTGCTCGACATACCGGGAAAAAGCATAACCTGGCGGGCGACATCATGACTATTCCGCAAATGAAAAGCACCTATCGCAGAGTGACGGGAGAGGAATCCAAGCGTTGGGGAATGCCCAATCCGATGCTGCGGCTCTTCGCCCGAGACTTCGCTGCGCAGTTGCGTTGGCACAATCGCGTGAACTGGTCTTTTTCCACAGCTGGGTTGAAGGCTTTGGCGCCGAATCCGGCCACGCTCGCAGACTACCTCGAGCGCAATCATGTTCGCGGTCTCTGAAGTCGAACCGCCATTCGAATCCGTCAGGGCGGCGCCAACCAGCATCGGCTCGATCCGGATTTACGAGCGTGGCGGAGACCGGCCTCTGCTGCTCTGGCCTTCCCTGTTTACCGACCACCGGCTGTATAGCCGGGTCAGTTCGACGCTGGGCCGCCACTGGCGCATTCTCGCCATCGATGGGCCAGGCTTCGGCGCCAGTGCACGACCGCGCAAAAATGTACAGCCATTCCGTTATGCCCGCGTGATCGTCGAGATTCTCGATCATCTCGGGATCGAGCGCGCGGCGTTTGCAGGAACTTCATGGGGCGGCCAGATCGGGGCCTATCTTGCCGCATACCATGCGGATCGCGTGAATCGCGTCCTGATGATCAACACTCCACTCGCTCCGAGTATCGGCGGCCATCTCTTCGAAGTGGGCATGGCCCGCTTGGCCGTCAAATCCAGGCTTTATGCCAACGGCGTAGCCCGCGCCATGTTCTCGCCGTCGACGCTGCAAAACAAGCCCAATGTGGTGCGCGATTTTAAGGCGATTTTTCCTACGTTCGATCCGCGTGATGCCGCCGTCACCGCATCCACAACGCTGCGGCAATTTCAGGGCCTCGCGGAAATTCTTCCTCGCATCGTGGCGCCAACGGCCATGCTCTTCGGCGAAGACGATCCCCTTTACGCGAGCGGTGACGTTCTACCGCTCGCTCGCACCGCGCCAGACGCGGAGATCACAATCCTCCCGGGTTGCGGTCATCTCATTCCGGCCGAAGCACCCGAAGAGATGGCCATAGCGCTAAAAAGGCTGGATGGGAGGTAGCATCTATGCGAGCCTGGCGGAGGTAAAACCATCGCATGGCGCCTAGTGAGCCAGCGCCTCTTCAATCAGCGGTTGCAGTAGCTGCTCCAATTGCACGGCTACGGGCGTAGAAAACCGTTTGCCTCTCCGTGCGATCAAGGCGAAATAGCCGTTCCGGAAATCGATCCAGGGTGTCCAGCCAAAGGAGCCCGGACTTGAATAGATCCGGGCGTGAGCGCAGGCTGGCGAGAACCTTGGTTCATCGCATTCCAGCCACGCGCCGAGCGCATAGTGCCAGTCCCCGCTCTCCTCGGCGCCGTTAGGGCGGAACAGGAACGGAATGCCGGCCGTGCGGTCCCGCAGCCACGCCCGGCGGTCAGCGATTAGCGATCCGTCCAGCAAAGCCTGGAGAAAAATCGCATAGTCCCGGCCCGTCGAAGCGGCTCCGCCGCTGACGAGCGGATTGCTGGCGCTAGGAATAACGTATTGGCTTGCCTCGGTCATCCCGAGCGGAATCGCGACATTCTCACGGAAAATGGCGTTGAAACTGTGCCCCGTAGCCCGCTCCGCCATCGCGGCAGCGACATGCATATGATCCGGGCCATAGGAAAACGCCGTTCCGGGATCGGTTGCGATTCCGCCTTGGTAGATTTCCCGGGCACACGCCTGTAGCGTCGTTTTTCCATCGGCAGTGCATCCTCCTGACAACGGGTTCGCATTAAAGCCGGAGGTAAAGGATAAAAGCTGCGCCATGGTTATCCGTGAACGCGCGTCCCACGGGTCAGTGGTCCAATACGGCAAATAATCCTGGGGCTTGTCGGACAGCCTCATGACACCTTGGTCCACCAGCCGCATGATCGCCGCGGAAGTGAACCATTTGGAAGCGGACCCGACGGCATACTGATCCGAAGCCGGGAAATTTCCTTTCTCATACTCGAACAAAATACCGGTTCTGTCTCCGGCAATCACCGTAAAATCCCGATCGTCATAGGCTTCGATGGCCCGGATGACAGGCAAGAAGTTATTCCGCGCCCAGCTTGGCCTGGACGGCAGCGCAACAGCGGGGCCGCGGCCAGAGAGCAACAGCATCGCCGGCTGAGATAGGATCGACGACCGATCACCGCTGCATCCATTCGAGAGCAGCATCATGCAGGCAACGACCGCCGGGCATGACCGGAAGAGCCCTGCAAAGCTGTCAATCATTTCTGTTCTCCGTCGTGATTCATCCGTCATTACCGCCATCTATCAAGACGACGGGAAACGCGCTGGGTTGACACGAACCGCGAACCAGCATCGACTCCCCTGTGCCTTAGAATAGGGAACAACCCCTAGCAGTCATGAGTACCGAAAACCTCGATCCAAACGCTTCTGCAAGCGTCCAAGATGGGGCGGAAGAAACCTCCTTCGCCGACATCCTTTCCAACTACGAACAGCAGCACTCCGGAAGCGGGAGTGGGCATGCTATCGACGGCATCATCGTTTCTGTTCGCCCCGATGACATAGTCGTCGATATCGGCCGCAAAATGGAGGGTTCTCTCAAACTTTCCCGCTGGCGCGAAAACTCCGACAGCGAACCCGTCCCCGGCGCTCACATTCAGGTGCATGTCGGTCCTTACAACGACGAAGGCTACTACGATCTCTCAACCGTCAAAGTGCACCGGCCAAAAGACTGGACCAGTCTCGAGGCGGCCTTCAACAACAAATCCGATATTGCCGGCGTTGTCGCCGAACAGGTAAAGGGCGGTTTCCGTGTCGATGTCGGCGTACCTGCTTTCCTTCCTGCATCCCGCAGCGGCGTACGGGAACCTGCCGGCATGCAGGAACTTGTCGGCCAGGAAATTCGATGCCGCATCACTAAGCTCGACACGGCAAAGCAAGATGTAGTAGTCGATCGCCGGGTCATCCTCGAAGAAGATGAGGCTCAGCGCCGTAGCCAGGCCTTTTCCGATTTGCGGGAAGGTGCGGTGGTCCATGGCCGCGTACGCAGCGTTATGGATTTCGGGGCCTTCGTCGATTTAGGAGGTATTGATGGCCTGCTCCACGTCGCGGAAATTTCCCACACCCGTGTCGCTAAAGCAAGCGATGTAATCAAGCCGGGCGACGAACTCGATGTCAAGATTCTTAAAGTCGATCCGAACTCCCGGAAAATATCGCTCAGTCTGAAGCAACTCTCCGAAGACCCCTGGGCTATCGCCGCCCGCACCTTCAACATCGGCGATCGCGTCAGCGGCGCAGTCTCCCGGCTTACCGATTTCGGCGCATTCATCGAGCTGATGCCCGGCGTTGATGGTCTCATCCATGTCTCTGAGTTGTCGTGGGATAAGCGTGTCCGGAAACCGGGTGATCTTCTCAAAGTGGGCGAGCTCGTATCAGTAGACATACTTGGCGTCAACTCTGCCGAGCGCCGTATCAGCCTTGGATACAAGCAGGTGCTCGGCGACCCTTGGGAAGCCGTCCCCAGCCGCTATCCCGTTGGCTCCTCAGTCGAGGGCAGCGTGTCGAATCTCACGCCGTTTGGAGCTTTCGTCGACATTGGAGAAGGAGTGGAAGGCATGATTCACATCTCCGACATCACCAGCGAGCGCCGCATCGATCATCCCAAGGACAAGCTCGCCAAGGGGCAAAACATTAAGGCAGTTGTTCTCGAGGTGGATAGCCAGAGACGGCGCTTGCGCCTCGGAATGAAGCAGTTGGAGCCGACCAGCGTCGATCATTACATCCTGGAGCATCACGCGGGTGACACGGTTAGCGGGCGGTTCGTCGAGATTCAAGGTTCCCGTGCCAAGGTCGAACTCGGGGAAGGCGTGATAGTTTCCTGCCAATTACGATCTGAAGAACCGGCATCGCCAGCTCCAGCCCCGGAAGCGCAACCCTCCAAGGCTTCCGACGTCGGCTCGTTGGGCGCAATGCTCGCGGCAAGGTGGAAAACCGGCGGCGGGTCCAGCACTGGCAGCACCAGCCTGCCGGGAAAAAGCATGGCCCGCGCCGGCGAAATCCGGAGCTTCAAGATCGCCCATCTCGATCCCGCTAAGAAGCTGATAGAACTCGAGTTAGCCAGTTAGTCCGGAATTCGCTATTCCTGGAAGCTGAAAGATTGACGCTCGGGCGTGACCAATTCTTGCCTCGTACGTCCATCGAGATGGAATGGTGGATACGCAAGCCGGACTCCTTCAAGATATAGGTATTCGCAACGTGGCGGCTCGAACCGACGAAACGACGCTGATTCGAGCTGCCCAGCGCGGCGATGCGGATTCTTTCGAGCAATTGGTTCGAGCCTACGACGGCCCTGTGCTCCGCATGGCGGTCAACCTGCTTCACTCCGAAGAGGACGCCCGGGACGTCTATCAGGAGGCTTTTCTCCGTGTTTACCGCAACCTTCCGAAGTTCCGGTTCGATTGCAGCTTCAGCACCTGGCTTTACCGCATTGTTTCGAATCTCTGCCTCGACCAACTACGCAAGCGCAAAACACGCCGGGAGGAAACTGCTTTCGTAGCCACTCCCGATGGCGAGCTCGATCGCCTCCAAGTCCTGCCTGAAGTGCGCGCCGATGTGGATCCCGAGCGCAGCCTCCTCAGTTCTGAAGTCAACTCCCGGATTACCGCGACCATGGACCATCTCACCCCTCGTGAGCGCCTGGTCTTTGAAATGCGCCACTACCAAGGTATGCGGCTGCGCGCTATCGGGGATTCGCTCGGCGTAACGGAAGAAGCTGCTAAGAATTGCCTCTTCCGGGCCACCCAGAAAATGCGCACGGCGCTCGGAGACCTCGTATGAGCAGGTGTCATGAAGTCCAGGTCAGCTTGTCGCTCTATCTGTACGGCGAGCTTAATTTCGCTGCTGAGGAATCTCTAGAACGCCACCTGTCGGGCTGTCCGATGTGCCAACTGGCGCTGTCTCGCGAAAAACTTTGGCATGCCAGCCTGAATGCCTCGTCGCGCGATGTGCCTTCCGAGCTGCTGGCGGAATGCCGTCGCGATTTGCTTCAGAGCATTCGATCTCCAGCTGCAGCGCGAACCGGAATGTCGCGGTCGTCCCGCTTTCACGGCCTGTTAGCGTCTTTTCAGAGGGACTGGCTTGGAGGTTGGGGCTTCAGCGCTACCCAATGGTCCAGCCGCGTTGCGCTGGCATCGTTTTTTGTTTTCGCCGGTGTCGTCTTGTCTCGTTGGACAGACCGTTATCTTCCTGGTTTTGGCGCTCCAACCGAAAGCATGGGCATTCTCGGCGCACCCGAATCGCGGATCCGCGACATTCAGCCCGATGGCGATGGCCGGATTCGCATCGTCGTCGACCGCTTCCAGCAACAGGAATTAGTCGGCTCTGCCGAAGACGCCGGCATCCGGCAGTTGCTGGTGGCGGCGGCCCGTAACTCCGCTGACCCCGGTCTGCGCATCGATTCGGTCGAGCTCCTCAACCAGCAAGGCGGCGATGACATCCGTGATGCACTCATCTCCGCTGTCCGGCACGATCCGAATTCCGCGGTCCGGCTTAAAGCCCTCGATTCGCTGAGCCGGTTCTCCTCCGATCATGTAACCCGCGAAGCCCTGGTTTCTTTGCTCGAACACGACGCCGATCCCGGTATCCGCTCCCGTGCTATCGATGTTCTGCTGCCTCCAAATGCCCGCATCAATGTCGGCCCTGATCTGGTTCGAGCGCTTCAGGGCATCTCCCGCGCTGATGCGGAAGACGACTACGTTCGCGCTCGCTGCTTGCAAATTCTGCAGGCGGTCGGAGCCCCCGGATTCAGTTCGCACAGCATCTACTGAGCGGCCAATCGATACTCGGTTTCGCCCGTCTAACAAGCAGAACTCGAAAACAAAGTCTTCCATGCGTTCTGTCTTTCTTCTTATCGCTTGCCTGCTGCTTTCTGCCGTAGCGCCTGCTCGACTGCGTGCTCAGTTTGGCGGCGTCTATCTCGGCATCCAAATGGTGGACGTCGACTCCGACCGCGCCAGCCGTCTGAAGCTGTCTGAGGATCGCGGTGTGGAGGTCACCAATGTTGTTGATGGCAGTCCGGCGGATAGCGCCGGTATACGTCCGGGCGATGCACTGCTCACCTACAACGGCGAAAATATTCTTGGCGGCCAGCAACTGGTCCGTCTAGTTCGGGAAACCCCAGCTGGCCGTAAAGTTCGCATTCAACTCTCGCGGGAAGGGAAGCCGCGGGCGGTCACGGTGAAGCTGGCTTCTTTGCCATCTTCCGGCCTGCGCCCGATGTCCGGTCCGAGTCTTTCCGTCACCTCAATTGATGTTCCCGGCCTCTCTTCACCAGCCTTGCCTGATATTCCGGTCATGCTGCTGGCTTGGCGCAGCACTCTGCTGGGCGCTGAATGCGAGGGTATCGATGACCAATTAGCACACTACTTCGGAGTAAAGCAGGGCGTCCTGCTTCGCTCTGTAGAACCCGGCGGCGCAGCTGGGAGAGCCGGACTGAAACCTGGAGATGTCCTGATCTCTATCGGGGATCGCTCGCTGGCGAGCCCGCGCGATCTCAATCGCTTTCACCGCAGCTATCACGGCGACGCAAAGTCGATTGCGCTCTCGGTCGTGCGTGACAAGAAAAGCCTGAACCTGGCTCTGCCGCTGCCCACTTTTCCGCCGGAGTAGCGAGGTCGTCATGACGACGACTTCCCCTCGGCGCGAGTCTCTGCCCAATTCTGTGCTGAAGCCAGCCAACACAGCGCATTACGATCGCGACGGTGAAAGGCGGTAGAGGCCCGCGCCGTGAGGGTCTATGCCGGCGCCAAACTCTTTTGAGAACGTTCCCAAATCGTCCTTGCGCCACAAGTCCCGGACTTTATAATTTCCGCGCAGCATTTCGTCTTCGAAGGTGAATGCGACCCTGCCCGGTTTTTCGCTCGTATTGAACAGCGCCAGATAGCGGTCTGAGCTGCCCGGCACATCCGACATCCAGACCACGCGGTCTTTTGCCCGCGACAACTGCCGGCTGTTTTCGCCTTGCTGGTTAACCGCCAACACTTCTGGATTTTTCAGGAATGCAAGGCTTTGCTCAGAAGAGCTGAGTAAGTCGCTTCCCATCATCAGAGGCGATCGGGCGATGCACCATAACGTCATCAGCACGTAGTGCTCTGGCCACGTGAAACGCGACTGACGGTCAGGCCCGTGCGGCCGCCCGCCTAAAGAAATGTGGCCGATGGGCAGCATGTCGGCGTCTGGCCAGGAACCCGGGCCGCTCCAAGGGGACCAGCAGTTCATCAAATCGAAGCTGTGTTCCAGCGCCTTCCAGTTGTCCCAGAAATCGGCGGATGCTCGCCACATCTCAGCATTTGCCTGCAGGTGTTTTGCGCGTGAGAGCGGCGCTTCGCCCGGAGACAAACTAAGCACCATGGGGCGTCCGCATTTCCCGATCGCCTTATGAACCAATTCGAGCTCGCCTCTGTGATAAACGGGGAACGAAAGATCATCGAGCTTGACGAAGTCCACTCCCCAGTCGGCATATAGGATGAATAAGGAATCGTAGTACGCTTGCGCGTCCGGCTTGGTCGCATCTACGCCAAACATGTTGTTGCACCACGAGCAGGTGTCCCACGGCTCGGCAATATCGCGGGCCGTAGAAGCGGTGCCCAGAATCGGGCGCTGTTCGAAGTAAGCCTGGCGCGCGATTCCGCGCATGATGTGAATGCCGAACTTCATCTCCTTGGAGTGGACATAGTCGGCGATGGGCCGGAAACCTTTGCCGTTTGCGGCAGACGGAAAGCGCTCGACTGCCGGCAGCAAGCGTCCATACTGGTCCATCGTTAATTTCTCGATCGGCCGGCCCTGCGCATCCAAACGCAGGTCCGGGTGCCCAAAGCGGCGTTGCGGGTTATTCCAATTGCCGGGAGCGGGATTGAACCAGATATAGTCGATGACCGCATATTCCCAGCCCAGTGGGAGCAGTTCCTTGGCCTGAAAATCCACCGTTGCGCGGAACTGCTGTTCATCGATCCGGCAATCGTAGGCATCGAAGCTGTTCCAGCCCATGGCAGGCGTCGAAGCGACCGCAGTCTTTGCTGCAGCCGGGACGTCCTGGCCCGCCATCGCAATCCCGGTTGGAAGAGTCTTCAGTAGTAAACGGCGATTCAGCTTCATTTTGATCCTGCCGCAACCAGAATACTTATGATCGTGTTCGTCACCATCAGCTATCATCCGCGGACCTACCGGCGGGGCAGAATTACCAACGAGGCGCAACTCCTTAAATGGAGCCTAGAAGGAGTCTCATAGATGGCGGAGTAAGATGAGCGCGCAAGCAAGAAGAGTCATGCCGAGGAAGTTATCGGAACGACATTCGTAGCGGACCACGAGCCGGCGGAAGTTTTGTATCCAGGCAAAAAGGCGCTGGATCTTCCAGCGGCGGCGGTTCCGCCGGTGAGGTGCAATCATCTCGACACCGAGCCGGGCCAAGTCGGCATCGAGTGCGTCGGACTCGTAAGCTCCATCGCCAATGAGTCTATCGGGCCAGCGGCTGGTCAGGCTTTCGGCCAGTGTTGCGGCCACCAGAGTTACTTCATGCGGCGAAGCACTTGCTGCCGTGTATAGGGCGATAGGAAGACCGCAGCCGTCTGACACTGCCATCATCTTGGTCCCCTTGCCCCGCTTGGTTTTGCCCACCTGCAGCCCCCTCTCTCTGTATTCGCAAGCTGCCCGACGACGCCCCGCGTGGATTCATCCGTCCCCGATGGGAGCAGCGTGTATTCAGCAACGACTGCCTCGACCGGCGGTTCTATGAAACGTTGAGTGCTGTCGGAGTTGGGGAAGAGTCTGCTCTCCGGCGATCTGTGGGTGACCGGCAGCCGACTGCATTGCTCACCGAGGTGGATGGCTGGTGCGATTTCGGGCGCCATTTCACCATCTCCGCTCCGGGGATGTCATTTCTGACCGTGCGCTGTTTCTCACCTCCATCCTTGCCGAAGGCATCAATCGTGGACTTACGCGGATGGCCGGCGCGTGTCCTAGGATCTCGCTCTCTGCGTGCCGCGGATCGCCACCTGGCACATCCGGGATGAGACCTACTCGAAGGCGCTTGCCCTCGTCAACCATCATCACAGCCTCCCACAGCAAGCTCATCAGTGCCACCGTGCGAGACGCCACCCACGTACTCGAGGGCTGCCATATCACGAATCAGATCTGCGGATCGAAGAGCATTATACCGATGCCGCCGGATTTACCGATCACGTTTTCGCCCTGTTTCATTTGCTAGGGTTCCGCTTTGCCCCACGTATCCGCGACCTGGCGGGCACGCGCTTGTATTCGATAGAGAAGCCCTCCAGCTATGCAACGCTCGCACCGCTCATCGGCGGAGTAGCGAACTGGAAACAGATTACCGACCACTGGGACGACATTCTCCATCTCGCCACCTCGATCAAGCGCGGTTTGGTCACGGCGTCGCTGATGCTCCGCAAACTGGGTGCCTACCCGCGTCAAAACGGCTTGGCCGTAGCATTGCGGGAACTTGGCAAGATTGAACGGACGGCTGTTGCTGTTCCAGTGCATCAGCAACGTCGCAAACCAAAAGCATCGCGCCGGCGGCTGAATCGCGTGGTGGTAGACATCGTTCTTTGGAACACGGTCTACCTGAAGCGCGCCGTCGCCGGGATCCGCCAAACCGTGCAGGTCATTTCCGACGAGACGCTTGCTCACCTCTCACCCCTTGAGTGGGAGCACATCAACCTGACTGGCGATAACTAGTGGCGCAACGAAGCTGGGCTCCGAAACCACAAAACGCCCCCCAGGACCGTCAGACCGGGTCTCACTCCTTAACGTGCAATATTTGACCAATGGAGGAATGACCCCTTCGAGGAAGGTTGGCATAGTGAGCAACACCGTCGACGGGTTGCTCAGGCCAGGACGGCGCACTCCAGTGCTAGGCCTGGATGACTCCTTCCAGTAATCTTCGTGTCAGTGCTTCCGGGCTCTCGGTCGATTCCGCTTCCAACAATTTGCCTGCCGAGACAGTGATGCGGCCTGAGCGGAACCATCCGCTTCGTTCCACCTTCAGTGCCCCTAAACCGTCGAGCCGGACGGGCAGGGCAGGCACTCCCAATTCCTTCCACAACAATCCCGCGCCCGATTTGAATGGCTGCAGGGAACCGTCGTCTGAGCGCCTTCCTTCGGGAAACACGAGAACACTATAGCCGCGATCCACGGCTTCACCCGCATGCTGGAAACTCCGCCGGAACCCGCTGAATTGCGGCAGCGGAAACACGTTGAAAAGACCGGTTACCAGCCAGTATTCAAAGGGCGCCAGCCAGTTCAGGAACCAATGCCCCTGATTGCGGGCGCGCCGCCAATCGAGAATCATCTCGCCCGACATTGCGATTGCCACCCGGCGGCGTAGCGGACGCCGCAGCGCATAAAGCACGAAAGGCGCGTCGTAGGAGGTCACATGATTAGCTACCAGCAGCACGGGTCCGTCCGGTCCGACGCTCAGCCGGTTCCGGACCTTCGGCTTGGCGAGGAAGCGGAGCAGCGGCATAGCCACAACTTCCATAAAGACGGAGCGAAGGCCCTGCATGAGCGGGGTCCATGGCCATTTGGGATACCGGTGCGCGAGGCGCTTCTGCGAATTGCGATGTATTCCCGGAGCCGATGCCTCCCGAACCAGATCTTTCAAGTCACTTTCTGTCTGGACATTCTGAATAGAGCGGTCATCGAGGGCAACACCGAACTGTGCTTCCATCTGAGCTTGCAACTGGACGCGGCCTAAGCTATCCAGATTCAGGCCGCTTGCAGCGCCGGCTTGCTGCGGCAATTCAAGTCCGCTTTCCGCTACTCTCCGGGCAATTTCCCGCCGCAGGACTTTGCCGGTGAAGGTGCGCGGAAAGTCCGGGTCGGGCCACAGCAGCCAGCGCCGCAACTGCTGAAATTCGGCCAGACGCCCGTTTGCGTGCTGCACCGCCGCTGCCGCCGCGCTCTCGTCGTTTGCCAATAGAACCGCCAGCGGCTCGGGCCCGGCACTATCCTGGATCTCGATTACAGCAGCCCCTCTAACCCCCGATTGTTCCCGCAGCGCTTCCTCCAGATCTTCCGGGTGGATGTTCAGGCCTGACGATGTCACGATGACATCCTTCTTGCGGCCGCGAAAGCGCAGGTTGCCCTTTTCGTCCAATTCGGCTAGATCGCCCGTTGCCAGCCATTCGGATTCCGCTGGACGCATCATGCCTCCCTGCCAAGTCGTGCCTGAAATCGTCTCGCCCCGGACCAGCACTTCGCCCTCCCCGCTAAGCCGAACCTCCCGCCCGGGCAGTACTTGACCTACCGAGCCGCGAGCCAGCTTGAAGGGATGATTCAGGCTGACCAGCGCGGTCGTCTCCGTCATGCCATAACCCTGAATCACGACCAAGCCTAGGGCGTTCCAAAATTGCTCGCTTCGTGGCGACAGCGCTGCTCCACCACAAACCAGAGCCCAGAACTTGAAGCCCAGCAGCCGGTGGACATCGCGGAAGTGCCACCACTTTGCCGCAGCTTTCCAACCGGCGGCTTTGGCCGTGCGAGCCGGAAGGCCGGGAATGGCGCTCGATAGGTGCTGCTCCAGTAGATCGAGCACGCGCGGTACTGCTGCCAGGACCGAGATGCGCTGCTCCTTAATATACGAGACGAGTTCGTGCGCCACCAGCCGGCTTCGATAATGCATCTCGAGCCCGATTGTGGGCGGAACCCACAATCCCATGAACTGGCCGAAAACATGGCTTAACGGGAGGGTGTGCAGAATGCGGATGGGATGAAAAGGCCGCTCATAGCGCCTGTACTTGGCAACCTCGTTCTCTATCGGCTGGAGACTGGCGAGTACGTTGCGATGGGTGTGGACGATTCCTTTTGGAGCGGCCGTGGTGCCGGAAGTAAAAACAATCTGCAGGGGATCGGCTGCGTTCAGGCTTGAAATGACAGCAGATTCCTCGAGAGTGATCTGCCGGTCGAGATGTTCTAAAGAGAGTGAAGGAATTGCGGATTGCAGCTCCCGTATCCGCGCGTCATCTGCCACAACAAGTTTGGGGGAGACTTCGGATATGACGCGAGCGACGAACTCAAACCCGCTAGCAGCGTCGAGAGGAACCGGGAGAACACCGCGCAGGACACACCCAAAAAACGATGCAATCCATTGGCTTCCGTTCTCCCCAAGCAGAATGACCCGGTCACCCTGTTCAATCTTGCGATGCTCCAGTTCGGCAGCAAACCGTCTGCTTAAAGCCGCCAGCTCGCCATAAGAGGTAGTTCGAACACGCAGTCCCCGGTTCGCTACGACAGCTATATCTGATCGTAACCGCTCGAAGTCGCTGACCAGAGAGGCGAGATGGAGACGAGTACCGGGCACAATCCCAGACTACGATTCCGGGAAGCTAAAGCGTTAGTCGCCCGAGGCGGCAGCTTTCTTGGTGGCGGCCGGCGACCGTTTGGGCTGTTCGGCTTTGTTCGATTCATCCCGGATGAGCGTTGGAGCCGGTCCGCTACGCTGCGTGGCCGTGATTTCTGCCAGGAAAATCAAGGATCGGGGCGTAGCGGCAGCAATTGTGGTGCCATGTTTATGCATATGCCGCAAAAGCTTGCGGCCCGCGTTCTCGTAAGCGGATAAGCGCGAAATGTCGACCGTCACTTGACGCGAAGAAGCTTTGGATAGCACTTGATGCCAGCGCGATTCGACGTCGGCCACGCACGATCCGATGAACTTTCCGGAGATCTCAATCCGGAACTCGTCTGCTGTATCGATTATTTTTAGAGTTCCCATAGTTTCAGTGGGTAGCTGATGGTTAGATAACGGAACAGATTCCAACATTACTCTCTTTTCATTCATTTGGAAAGGAATTTATTTGCGGTCCAAAATGGCCTATAGAAGTCGAAAAGCCGGAGTCTCAAAGACAAGCCTTGCCGGCTGGGGATTTTCCTGATCTGGTTCGGAGCTTGGCTTGATAGAGACGGGCGTCGCGGGATCTGGCACTATCCGGTCCGGTAGGGCAGGGCTGGCAAGATGCGTTAAGTTTACGAGCGCCGCCCTGGCAGCCTCGGACACTAATTCGTTCTCGTTCGTCGAGAGCATTTTAAGAGCCGGAATGCAGCGCTGGTCGGCTATCCGCGCCATGGCCGCGATACTCGCCAGCCTGGCTCGCATCGAGCTCAGGTCCGCCATCTGCAGCAGCTTGCCCAGGGCAGTAGAATCCTGATTGAGGTGCAAACCAACGAGCGCTTTTGCTGCTACCCGGGGATCGGGATCAGCGAGCGCCAACTGAAAAATGCCTTTGGCCTCCGGGCCCTTTACGCGCCACAGTGCCTCCAGGGCGTCGGTGCGTGTCTGCACGTCGGTCGATTGCAATTGGCGTTCCACTAGGCCTCGCGCCGGTCTTAGCGCGCACAGCGTTTTAGCCGAGTGCAAACAAACCTGTTCGTCTGGATGATCAGCCAAGGTCCGCAGCCACGGAATCAAGACTCCGCAATCGCCTAGAGAAGGAATGAGCGCCAACACGCGTTTTATCAGCCCCCCGGACTTGGCAATCTTGGGGTCCAGCAGAAAACGGGCAAGTTTTGTGAAAAACTGCGGATCGCCGTCGCGCACCGAGATTGCCGCCTGTTTCGCCGGTCCATACGGAAGCATTTGCGGATCGAACAGAACGTTCACATACTCGATGGCCGAGCTCAGCCACAGCAGCATAGACCGGCTCACCTGTTCTTTGGCCGTGTCGGTTCCTAAATACCGCACGCATCCCCTTAGGCAGTCCTGCGGGTAGGCGTTGCGCATGCGCCGGAAGAAGATGTTGAACTTTTCCAGATCCGTCCCGGCATACTGCTCCAGCAGTTGCTCGACGGTAAGTTGATTATCGGTGTTTTCAGGCGGCATCGACTGAGCGCTAACCCCGGGTTCCGTAAACCATGTTCCGGAAGGCCGTGGTCGGGTAGTAGTTATCAGAAGTTTCCGGCAAAAAGAGGAGTGGAGCGAACTATCGATTTCGCGCTGATTATTTTCAAAGAAATACGGTCAGTCGTAAACCCCTTGTACAAACCAGGTTTCGCTTGCGGCCTCCTGGTAGATGCGGTACAACCCACCGTCGTCCAGGGCCACATCCCACTCTTCTCGCTCCCACCGCGTAGCCGTCCACCACTCTCCAGAGGTTTTCCAGGGCCCGGCAGCTTGCAGGACGGCGCCTCGAACACGGCTCGCCTTAACCAGCCGTGGAGAAAATTTCATGACTTGAACGTGCGCCGGCAGAGCTGGGCGAAACAGCCGCATAGCCAGCCGCAAAATTCCGGGTTCCTCCTCCGGAGCAATTGAGGAGGGTCGTGACTCCGCCTCTGAATTCAAGTCCGTTTCCCCTATTGCATCCGGATGGCGTGTATTCAGCAGGCTTGGAGTGCTTATATTTGCCGGACCTACCAGACCTCGAAGGCGCGCCATAGTCAATTCCAGTTGATCGGGAAGCGGCACAGCCGGTGAAAAGAAGTCTTTCTGGGCCCGTTTCGGACGAGCAGGTTCCAGGATCAAGTGAAACGTCAGAACGGCTGCTTCGGGGGCATGCCGCTCCATGTGCAACTGCAAGAGCTTCAGTAAAGTACGGGTGTCGCTGGTAGGAATTGGAAACTCCAAACTGCAGCGGTACTCCTTGCTTTCCTCCAACTGCAGATCTAATTTGAGGAGGCGGGCTCCCATCGATTGCGCCCGCAGTTTGTTGCACAGATCACGTAAAGCGCTGCCCAGCAAGAACAAGAGAGGTTCCAGAACAGCCAGCGGATGTTCCAAGTCCATGCGTTCTTCATAACTGGTGGAGCTTGGCGGAATGTGCAGCGGCCGCTGCACTTCTCCACACGCCAGCCGATGGAGATATAGTCCTTCCGGGCCTAGCCTTTCAGAAATGTCTTTCGGACTAAGAGCCGCAAAGTCTCCACAAGTCTGCAAGCCCCATTTTTGTAAACTAATCCAAAGCTTTGTATTTTCAAGCGATATATAAGGCCCTAAGCTGCTTAATGGTAATTTTGCCAACTCAAATCGTTCCTGCCCGGAAGTGGCGAGCGTCACTCCTGCCCGGTTTCTGGCCAGGAGTATGGCGGAATCCGGATTTCCCGCAATAGCTAAATTGGCATCCAAATCCTGCTCATAGCCACACCGGCAGATTTCAGAGGCGATTTGATGAGGCGGTCCAAGCATTCTTCGAAGAGGTGTAATGTCGAACAGAACTGTGTCTTCAGAAGCTGCTTCCACTTCGTGTGAGAACTGATGTGAAACCTTGCGTAGTGCTTCTAAGCAATTAGAAGCACTTGGGTTATATAAACAAGCAAACATCAGAACTCAATTTGAATGCCTTGCATCCGGGAGAGATTGCCGGTGGTTCTGGCTTCTACGCTAGTCTTAAGAGCTCGCCACTTTCGAAAGCGTGTGGCCCGATGCGAACAAAGAGTTGCAGAAGAGACCTCCAACCTATTTATAAAAGAAGACTTAGCTTGTGGAGTATCCGTAGTTAACAGAAAGACTGTGGAGGTATTCTCCAGGATCCGTCTATAGCGATGCCAATAGGAGATGGGAATCCTGTTTAGCACCTTGGGCGCTACTTCACACAAATCGAGCCAAATGACTCCAAATCCGCCTGCATGCAGTAACAGGTCGGATGCTTTCATAGCATGTTCGGCATTTTGCTGGCAACGTATCCAGAGCAGCTTGTCAAGCCGCACCCCAGCTTTTGCTGCTGATTCAGGATGGAAGCTGCCGGTTGTGTCTACGATTGCGCAAATCTCGTCATTCTGGGTTGCTCGCGCTAACAGGTGCAGACAGATGCTGGTTTTACCGGTTGACCTCGGGCCTGAAAGTTCGGTTAAAGATCCCCGGTTTAAACCTTTATTAAATAGTGATTTAAGTTCTGGAACGTAAAGTAAAAGATGAAGCGAAGTTTCTGCTCTTGCCGGTAGTTTCGAAGCGCGATTCCACAACGGGAACGATTGCAGCAGGGCTGTAGTATTCGCCATATATTCGCCTATAGGTATTGTGGCGGGTCACGATCTTCAAAGCAACATACAACACTAAAATTCCTGGTACTGGATCTACTCTCCGAATGAAGAGCTTCCGGAAAGAATTATGGTTTGAGGTTTCGTCGCGCAGGGGATTTGTGAACGTCACCGATCAAGTCTCCGCATGTGTGAAAGAGAGTACTGTTCGCGAAGGATTAGCGCTAGTAAATGCTATGCACATTACTGCGTCTGTCTTTATAAACGATAATGAGCCGGGTCTGCATCAAGACTATGAAAAGTGGCTCGAGCGTTTGGCGCCTCATGAACCTATTTCGCAATACCGGCATAATCGGACTGGTGAAGATAACGCCGACGCTCACCTGAAGCGTCAGGTAATGGGCCGGGAAGTTGTGGTTGCAATTACAGAAGGGAAACTCGACTTCGGGCCCTGGGAGCAGATTTTTTATGGCGAGTTCGACGGGAAACGCCGCAAACGTGTGCTGGTGAAAATTATCGGTGAATAGGAAATTGGGACCTGTGTAACAAACAATACACAACTTCCACGAAAGCTATTTGCGGATGCCGACATCTCCGGATTGGTAATAGGATCAAAACATGTCAATCAACGATATCTTCGGGAAACTTCAGCAGTACGCCACCGGCATGGGCGGAGACACCGCCAACGCGGAACAGGATTTCGATCAGGTTGCGCAAAACGCTCCTCAGCAGCACGTAGCGGGTGGACTATCCGACCTTTTCCGCTCCAGCCAGACTCCTTCTTTTGGGCAAACGGTCAGCCAATTGTTCAGCAATTCCGACGGCCAGCAAAAAGCCGGCATTCTGAGCCATCTTATGCAAGCTGCCGGACCCGCCGTTGCTACGGGAATGCTGGGCAATCTGTTCGGTGGCGGAGGAACTCCGAGCGGACAGGTCTCTGCCGAGCAGGCGCAGCAGGTGAGTCCAGAGGCTGTTAACGAACTGGCTCAACATGCTGAAAAGAACGATCCATCTATCATTGACCGGGCCAGCGAGTTCTACGCGCAGCATCCGACATTAGTAAAGAGCTTAGGTGCGGGCGCTTTAGCCATGGTGATGTCACACATGTCATCGCGTAAGTAAGACCGCGTCAGGAAATTTGGCCGAAGATTTGGAGCGCGTCCGCTAACCATTTGCGGTTGCGATCTGGCTATCAGGGCAGCGTTGAGAATCGTTCTGCGATTCGAAGCCAATTGAAGAGGTCGAACCAACACAGTTTTCTCGAGCTCTTAGGGGTTCGGGAGCTGTTTGAGACCGTTCCCGATGGGCAATTTTGTGCTTTTCCGGAGCTTCTTCCTGTTTTTGCGATTCGAACCCACGCGTGTCAGCCGGTCTTTGCTTGCGGAGCTTCATCAGGTCGCTGAGGCAGCGATGGAAGGCACGCTGGTTAGTGGTCTGATAGCGCATCCAAAGGGAAAGTTGTTTGGCGATGGTGGCATCGTCGAGATCGAGCTGGAAGCAGGCCTCCTGAAGGCGAATGGCTCGCTGGACCAGCCAATAATGGCGCGCCATGTCCATTACAAGGAGCCGTTCTGTGGCGGTATTGGGATTGTGCTCAATAATAAGGTCGTCGACGAGCCGCATGAATTCGGGGGCGTTTTCCGTGGATAGGACACAGAAGGTTCCGTTGAAGCCATGCCGGAAGTTGTTGCGCGCGGAGATGGCTTTGCCTTCCCCGGTGCGCGGCCCGGTAGAAGATAGGGCGTTAGCGCGATTGGCATCGAGCTTGGCCTGAGAGATGGGTGCAGGAGACTGAGGGTTCTGCCCGGCGGCAGAGCCGACAGAAGCGGCTTTACCGGCTTTGTATGCCAATGTGCGGTCTTTGTGTTCTTGTGCGCGACGAAGTTGACGTGCTGTCATACGCGCAGTTTCGGACGAGGGCCGTTCGGGAATTGGAAAAAAGCGCTGGAAACTATTGATTCCGGAAGGAATATTATTTGAGGTGGTTTGTGACTGTGCGTTAAGCCGGTAGATAGTCAGAAGCGGGCCCGGCGGCCGGTGATAACGATGACAACTGTAGCGCATACCCGAAAGCGGTTGGTGAAACGGAGGGGGGTTCCGCGGGAGCGGCACACGCCAAGGCGCGAGCGCAAGCTTTTTTCTCGTGCAGAGTAATAGTTGGGAAAGGGGCCCTTACCGTCAGCGCGAGGAGTTGGTTCCGCAACTTCGATTAGACTTCCAATGACTGGACTAAGAGCCGCATTGATTTCTTCTTTGACCTTCCGGTGGAAGACGGATTTTCATTCAATGCCTGCGGCATCCGCTGTTCGTCGATGCGCTGCAATCACCCTCGCCAAAAATTGATCTCCGACGTCTGCTGGCCGATTTTTCTCTCCCGTTGGAGAGCGTCAGAAACGCGGGGGTCAGGCTGCCTCTCGCGCTGCCGGCCGGGGAACACGTTGCCAGGGCTTGCCTTAACTCCCGACGCAAGCGCTGCAGCAGGCCGGGATCGACTTCCGATCCCTCTGCTGCTTCATCAATCGATAAGCCTTGTTCCAGCCGCCGCACGGCGGCCAACTTATGCTCTGTCGTGAACTGCCTGCGAGATAGTCCCCTAGACTCAATTCTCCATTCGCTGAATTTTAGTGCTAACAGTTGGTCGCAAAACTGGGCAAAGTTAAAAATGGCTTCCAGCGATTCGTAAACGTCTGAACGCGGAGTCGCATGGCGGCTGGTAATCCATACAGAGATAAAGAACAAGGTGATTATGTTTCACCTTTTTACATCCGCAGCCAAGTCTTCATACTGATCGGTCGCAATTAGATCGACCCCAGCCTTCAGGGCCGCATTCCAGCGCTGCTTTGCCGCGCTCAGACTGCCGAAGTTGTATCCCTCGAACCAGCCGTTTTGCTTGCCAACGTTGGCTTCGAATCCGTCGAGCGTATAGAATCGGATCCAATACCCCAGTTGATGCGCGTGATCGACCAGTGCGTGCAGCCGTGCATTGTCCGCTTCAGTCCAGGGCCCGGCTTTCCGCTGTCCGCCCTCTTCTACTTCGTGCCAGGAATTATTCCACCAGCGCCGGTAATTGGTTGGGCGATCCGTCAGCAGTTCGTCCGCGGGCGTTGTGGCAAGCAGGTGCTCTGCTTCCTGCCGATCTTGCGTCTGCCGCACGTGGCTATGTGCCGAACCGAAGAGGCGCAGCTTGGAGCCTTTCGGAACATCGTCAAAGAAGACTCGCTCCTGCGCATCGGGATCTTCCGTTAATACCAGCAGCGGCTTCACATCCCAGGGCATCAGCCGATGCGGATCGGCGGTTTTCTGCGCGGTGGTAATCCACGGTTCGTACTCGCCCAAAAGACTCCACACGGCTCGCAGCAAAGGCTCCCGATTGTCCTTGAAATCGAAGTGAACCACAATTAGCGGCCACCGTGCCTGGCCGCCCTTCTTCAGCGCCGCTTCCACAATGGGCCGCATACGCTCGAAGAAGTAATCACGAAGCGACGGTTCCGAGCCGTTCGTTTCTGCCTTATGCGTTACTACGGCACGGCCTTTCCCGGTAGCGGGATCGACATACCACGCCAAATCTTGCTCGATGCCCACGGGAAAGCCGGTTTCGAGCGCGCGCGTAATGCGATCGGCCCAGCGGCCATCGTAGGGATAGCAGTTATGCGCGTCGAGAATCGGTTGCTTGCGATTCAGGAACTCAACACTGGGCGCCGGTCCGCTGGTTTTGAACGGCAAGCCTGAAACAATAAGGGCGCTTATGCAGCATACGAACAAGAATCGATTCTGGGCGGTAGTCACTTCCGCCATTATGGTGCAACCGGCGGCAGGCCTGTGACGCGCGTCCGCTACCAGGTGGCCGGCTTCACTATGGCGCTGGCCTCGCTAACTTATCTCGATCGCGTCTGCATCAGCATTCTTGCGCCTGCCATTATGCGCGACGTGCGGCTGAGCAACATTCAGATGAGCTACGTATTCAGTGCGTTCACCCTGGCCTACGCGATCTTCGAAATTCCCACTGCCTGGTGGGCAGACCGCATCGGCAGCCGCCGCGTACTAACGCGCATTGTGCTCTGGTGGTCGGCCTTCACGATGGCGACTGCGGCTGCCTTCACCTATCCTGCACTGCTCGTCATTCGCTTTCTCTTCGGAGCCGGAGAAGCCGGCGCATGGCCCAACGCCGCCCATGTGTTTTCGCGCTGGATTCCGGCTTACGAACGCGGCCGCGTGCAAGGACTGTTCTTCGCCGGTGCGCACTTATCGGGCGGCCTGACGCCTATGCTGGTGGCCTATTTAGCCACGTTCCTGCCGTGGAGGACGATCTTTCTCCTGTTCGGATGCCTGGGTCTGGTGTGGGCTATCGCCTGGCAGATCTGGTTTCGTGATGAGCCTCGCGACCACCGTTCCGTTAGTCCGGAAGAACGCGACCTGATCGAGACTACTCGCGGCCTGCCCGAATCTCACGAGACTGGAGGCTGGCGAGCAATCTTGGGCACGAAGAGCTTACTGCCACTCTGTCTGCAATACTTTGCCAATACTTACGGCTTCTACTTCTTCATCACCTGGCTGCCGCTCTATCTGGCGAAGGCCCACAACATGGCGGCATCTGAAATCTCGCTCTTTGCCGGGCTGCCTTTGCTGCTGAGCGTGATCGCCGATCTGACCGGCGGCGTCACCACGGATGCGCTTTCGCGCCGGTTCGGGAAGCGGGTGGGACGATGCGGCGTTGGATCGCTCGCCTACGGCGTTGCCGCTGCCGCGATCTTCTTCGGCGCACAGGCAGCGGGCGGACGCCTCGCGGGAATACTGATCGCGCTGGGAGGAGCAATCTCCATGTTTACGCTCGCGGCGGCGTGGTCCACGGCCATCGATCTGGGAGAGCGAAATGCTGGCGTGCTGAGCGCGACTATGAATACAGCAGGGCAAATTGGTGGAATCTTGAGCCCGATCGTGTTGGCGTATATTGTCGAGCAATTTCAAGACTGGAGCGCGCCGCTCTACGTCTTGGCAGCACTTTACTTGATGGCCGCTATCAGCTGGCTGCTGATTTATCCCGAACGGAAATCCGCATGACTTTTCTGCTGAATCTTGAAGATGATCGCGGCTACTGGCTGACCCGCCTGCTGCTGGAGCGTGGCATCGGCATCATTTGCCTCATCGCTTTCATTGCCGCGTTCAATCAGTTCAATCCGCTGCTCGGGGAGCGGGGCCTATTGCCCGTGCCGCTCTTTGTCAAGCAAGTTCCGTTCAAAGAAGCACCCAGCCTCTTCTATCTGTTTCCGCACAATTGGGCGTTCAGTACTGCCGCCATTCTAGGTATTGTACTTTCCATTCTGGTGATCACCGGGATCTCTGCCCGCTTCACCTGGTCTTCTGTGCTCGTGTGGTTCAGCATTTATCTGGTGTATCTCTCGTTCGTCAATGTAGGCCAGATCTTTTACGCGTTCGGTTGGGAGTCCATTTTACTCGAAGCCTGCTTCTTTGCCATTTTTCTGGGGGGAGCGAGGGTGGTTCCGCAAGCCATACCCATATGGCTGTTCCGATGGCTGCTCTTCCGGATCATGTTCGGAGCTGGGCTAATTAAGCTGCGCGGTGATTCGTGCTGGCGCGACCTGACCTGCTTGAACTACCACTACGAAACCCAGCCTATGCCTGGACCGCTCAGCTGGTTGCTTCACTGGGGACCCTCGTGGTTGGGCCGTGGCGGCGTGTTGTTCAACCATTTTGCAGAACTAGTGGCGCCTTTCGCTTTTTTCCTTCCACAGCCGATTGCCGGCATTGCAGGAATCATCTCCATCGTTTTCCAATTCAGCATCATTATTAGCGGCAACTTGTCGTGGCTAAACTGGCTAACGCTGATTCTTGCCTTTTCCACGCTGGATGCCAAGTTTTTTTCCGGTTGGCACGTGTTTCCGGCGCACTCCTTCCAGCCGCTTTCGCTGCCGGTTTATTGGTCTCATCTCCTGCTGCTGGCATTCGTCGTATTCATGAGCATCCCAGTGATGGCTAACATGCTTTCAAGCCGCCAGGTGATGAACACGAATTTCAATTCCTTTCATCTGGTGGGCACCTATGGAGCATTCGGGAGTATTACGAGGACGCGCTATGAAGTGGCAGTCGAAGGAACCACCGACGCGATCCTGACTTCTACTACCGTTTGGCGGGAATACATGTTTAAAGGAAAGCCGGGCGACTTATCCTATTGGCCGCCGCAGATTGCACCGTATCATTTGCGGCTCGACTGGTTGATGTGGTTTGCCGCCATGGGGGACCCGCGCCAGTATCCTTGGTTCGCGCGTTTCCTGCAAAAGCTGCTGGAAGGCGACGCCGGGATCATCGGGCTGCTGCGCGGTAATCCTTTTCCAGAGAAACCGCCCGCTCTGGTGCGAGCGCGTCTTTTCGAGTACCAGTTCACAACGCCTGCAGAGCGCCGGAAGACGGGAAACTGCTGGAAGCGAAGTTTGTCCGGAGAGTATTTCCCACCTGTCTCGCTGGAGGCGCTGCAAGGCGGCCCGATGTGGTGAGTAGTAAACGTGGATTGGTGACCGATGAATTCGCTGCTCGCGGGGGCGGTTCCTGAGGCCTCGGGCGCTAAGCTCCAGATATGCCGTCTTCCGGTCCTCCCTCACCCTCGAGGAGAGAATCCCAGACCATCTCACGCCCAAGCGCGAAACCGAAGAATCCCATCCGCGAGTCCGTGCGCGTACTGGGACTATATGTCCGTTCCACCATCATCATTGCCACCATAGACTCCATTCTCTACGCCATCGGCTTTGCTATCGCCAAGGTGCCGCTCTGGCCGCTGTTTGCACTGATCGGCGGTTTCTGCAGTTTTATACCCAGTTTTGGATCGCTGATCCCGCTCAGCCTGGTTGCGACGGCCATGCTGATTGCCAGCCGCGATTGGACTCATCTGGCCATCGCTTTTGGCACCTGGCTATTCGTGCAGATACTCGAAGGGTTTGTTCTGCAACCAATTCTCCTGAGCAAGCCTCTGGGATTGAGGGTATTGCCCGTCTTCCTCGCCCTTATTGCGGGCAGCCTATTTTTCGGCCCGATAGGATTCCTCTTGGCGGTGCCCGTTCTGGCAGTGGTGAATGTTTTCTGGCGCTATTTCCGGGACCGGTAGGCAGCCCGAAGCGTTCCGCAGGAAACATCGGAGAAGCGATCTCCGTCGTACTGGAAGACGCTTCCATCTGCAAAGGATATTTATGAACAAAGCAACTCATTTTCTGCTGGGCGCTGCGCTTGTCTTAGCGCCGTCCCTGTTTTCCGGACAGAGCACTTCGCCCGCAAGTCCTCAGGATGTTCCGAAGCATCAACCTCCTGGAACCAATAGCCCGGATATATCTAAGCAAAGGAGACCGGCGCCTGATACGCCCTCCGGAAGACCTCCCCAGCAGAACAGCCCCGACGTTCCGAATCAGCAACCCGGCACGGACAACCCCGATGTCGCTAAGCAACGTCCGGCCGATAAGACTGCGCCAACGCGTGGGGCGACCGACTCCGAAGCTGGGAAGTCAGGCAAAAATTCCAAAAAGAAAAAATCCAAAACGAAGAAAAGCGATACCGCAAGCATTAGATAGCCGTTACGCCAATTTCAGTAGAATGTAGAACGTAAAAAAGCCGCAAGCTACCGTTACATTGAGAGAAGCCAAAATCGAGAGAGCCGCCAGCAATCGGCGTTCCCGGCTTGTCAGAGCAGCCTCCTGCTTCGCGTTTTCTGCTTCCGATAGGGAAAGATTGTAGATTCGAACCAGTCCAGGCATGTTTTCTCCTGAAGGTCTATCGGCGGATTGCATGAGAACCTTAAGCCGCCAGCGCGAACACAGTATGTTTACTCTCAAAGTCAGACTGGGCAGGGTGTACACTGACTTCTCAAGGAGAGGTAAATGAAAGGCTTCAAAGCATTTTTACTTCGTGGTAATGTTCTCGACCTGGCGGTAGCGGTGGTGATGGGCGCTGCGTTCGGGGCGGTTGTCACTGCGCTTGTAAAAGATCTGATCACACCCATAATTGCGGCCATAGTCGGGCAGCCCGATTTTTCGAATATTCAATTTGTGGTTAACGGCAGCAAGTTTCTGGTGGGCGATTTTCTGAATGCGCTGGTGTCATTTTTGCTAGTGGGCACAGCAGTATATTTCTTTGTTGTTCTGCCGGTAAATACACTGTTGGCCCGCATCCGGAGCGGACAGCCTACGCCAGATCCCACCACCAGGAGCTGCCCCGAGTGTCTTAGCACCATTCCGATTGCTGCACGCCGCTGCGCTCAATGCACGTCGGTTATCGCTTAGCTCTTACTCGAGCGAGTCAAGCTGCATCTTCGACTTAGCCAGTCATACTTTTTCCAATCGCTTTTCATTCCTTAGCTTTCCATTGAGACGGGTGCGAGCAGAGGAGAAATGAACGGGAAAGTGAACCCCTCAGAAGCTCACTCTTTTGTTGGCGACACCAAATTGGAAATAAAAGAATTCCCGGAAAATTTACGGTTACGAAGCTAATTCTGAGAGGACAAGTTTGCGGGTATTATTTTTCGACTAGCCTCGACTGAATTCCAGCTTTCCAGCTGCCATAGAGTGGCGCGCGGAGTGCGCGATTGCGTACTTCCTCCCGCCACTCTTCTCCTTTGTATAGGCGCACTACATCTGCAATGCTCACGTCTTCTGGTCCGTCGCTGATGCGCTCCAGTTGGTCTCCCGCCTCCAGAAATCCTTCACGGTTAATGGAGAAGTAGACGCCCGAGCGGCCGCTCTGCCAAAATTTCTTCACCATGTCGCTTCTGCCGAATCGGAGTTGAAGTTTGAAACACGGCATGCGTGGCTGTGTCACTTGAAGAACGCCAGAGCCGGCGCGGAATTGATCCCCAATCCGAATTTTTTCTTCCAGCAATCCTCGTGTTGTCAGGTTTTCTCCAAATGCGCCGTATTCCAGAGTCTCCAGGCCTAATTCGGCTTTCCAGAAGCTGTAGTGTTCTTCCGGGTACATGTAAACGGCTTTGTAAGGTCCTCCATGGACACGCAAGTCGGCTTGGCGGTCGCCTTCGATATTGTTGCCGCGTAGCTCCCTGCGGCCCTTTGCCGGCACTTTAAAAATGCTGGTCATCACAGTACGTCCCGCCTGCTCGATTTGCCTAGGTTGTCCGACATTTATCGAAACGACAAATGATTCCATACCGTTATTGTCCTACCGGATAGCTGACTCATAACTGCTCTTCCGCCTTCCCGCTAAACTAGGTTCGTTATTAGCCTCATACCCGGCGTGTCGCAACTCTCAGTTTCCATTCCTCCGAATCCGCGCCTCGCGGCGTCGATCATCGCTCCGGCACGTAACGAAGCGCCTCAGTTGACCCGCTTCTTCGCGCCTTTCCTCTCGCAAATAGATCTAGCGGGCAATCCTCTCGACCTGAAAACGCTGGAACTTATACTGCTGGTTAATAATTCCACGGATGATAGTTTCGAAATCGCGCGCGAATTTGCTTTAGCGCATCCGGAGCTTGCCCTGCACGTCATAGAAAAAGAGTTTGCACCTTGCGAGGCAGATATCGGTCACGTCCGCCGGGCTTTAATGGAGTTGGCGTGTTCGAGGCTGGAGCAGGTTGGCTCGCCAGGTTCCCTCATACTCTCCACTGACGCCGACACCGAGATTGCGCCCGACTGGATTGCCCGGAATTTTCAGGAAATCGCTCACGGAGTACAAGCTGTCGGCGGACTGATTCGACTCCTGCCTGACAGCTTCGCGGCTCTGCCTGCTGAAACGCAGCAGATGCGTACGCTTGATGATCGATACCATACTCTCGTGGCCTGGCTCGAGCATACCTGCGATCCCATTCCGCACGATCCGTGGCCTCGCCACTACCATCATTTCGGCAGCAGCTTCGCTGTAACTCCCGCAGCCTATCGCTCCGTTGGCGGGATCGCGCCGGAGCCAGTGCTGGAAGACTTGGCTTTCTATCGGCGTCTACTAAAGCACGATCTGCCCTTCCGCCATAGTCCGGGCGTAGTGGTTTACACTTCAGCGCGTTTGTCAGGCCGCATCGCTGTCGGTTTATCGGACCAGCTTTCGCGGTGGACAAACTCTGATTGCGACGCGGCGCAAGCTCCGGTTCAGCGCGTTGGGGACTTACAACGACGCTTCTTGATGCGAAAGACTTTTCGCGATTTGTGGCGAGAGAATTCCGCTTCTTCCTCCGGCCGGGAAGCGTTCAGCCGGGGCCACGACCTTGCTCCACAGTGTTTAGACGATGCGCTTAGCGCACGTTTTTTTGGTGCAGGATGGGAACACTTAGAGGCCCAACTGGCGTCTCTGGGCCAGCAGCCATTAAGTAATGCGATCGAGGAACTCGAGAGACTTATGGCTCTTGCGAAGGCAAGCGAAGCTCCAGCAGGTCGATCCGGTATTTTTCCCGTGTAACATTCTGTATCATCGACCACTCGGGTCGCGCTAAAAAGAGTTCATGAACGCTGTCTCCGGTAAGTGGATAGTCGTGGACTTCCAATAGCCAATGGACCATCAGCAACTGGCTTCCCGCGTGGGAATGCTCTCGAATGGCGTTAGCAAGCGTAGACAGATCGGGAGCGCTGAAATAATAACCCACCTCCGATAAAACAGTTAAATCGAAGCAGCCCACGGGATATTCAGCCGGTATGGTCATCCTGGCAAACTCTACGTTCATTAGGTCGCGGCATCTGTCTTTCGCGCGGTCGAGCGCCAATTGCGATGCGTCGACCGCCACCAGTTCATCGCAGCGCTCCGCCAGCATTCGCGTTTGCACACCGATCGAACAGCCGAGTTCCAGTCCGCGCGAGTACCGTGGCCGGTCCAAGGTGGCTAGCGTCTCACGATACTTCATCCGCTCATAAGGACTAGTTTCGAAATTCCACGGATCTTCGTGTTCTAGATAAATCTGCTCGAAATATTCGCGAGCGAGGGTCTCACCCATTTGGTTAAATACCTTGGTCCACTACTGAACGCCCGATCGAAGTGACAGCATTGTCCGCGCCTGCCTGCCGCAAGTACATCCGCAAATCGCGCAACATGCGCGCAAAGGGCTGTCCTGCCAGCAGCCCGCGAGCCCCGATGCTCACTTCGACCAAATCCATTACCGTGGTGCAAATCTCCGCGGCGGCTATCCTCGTCATGTGCGCTCGTGCCGGCAACCGGCTCAGGTCCTCGCTTTCCAGCCATTGCGCCGATTGCTCAATCCACTGCCTACCGCTTTGCACGGCTACCGCGATGCGGCCCAGCCGCACTAGTTGATGCGGATCGTGCGCGCGCCCGGTTTCGAGCAGAAAATCGCGTGTGAATTGCAGCAAAGCACTTGCTCCCCCGAGCTGCACGGCCGAAAAACGCAGCGCTCCACCGGTGAAGAAGGGCTCCCGGTAATAATCTTCTTTATCGCCTAACAGATCATCACCACTTACTTCAGCGCCGGTGAAATCGACCGCGAAACTGTCGGAAGCGTGCATGCCAAAGGGATGCCAGGAATCGTAATCTATGCGATAAGAAATCTCGTTTAGCGGCAGCACCATCATCTGCCATCCGCTATCCAGACTTCCCGTCACCACGGCATGATCAATGCTGCCAGCGCCAGAAGCGAATGTTTTTCCGCTACTTAACCGGTAAATGCCGCCGGCAACTTGTTCCACCTCCGGTTTCCCCTGCGGCCCGGTATTCCACACCCCAAAGACCGCGTTTCGCGCTACCACATCGTCTGCCGCCCGTCTGAGCTGTTCTCTGGTCCCGTACTGAGCAATCAATTGCAGCGCGTTTACATGACCTTCAAAGATACGGCCCAGTACAAGATTGGAGCGCCCTACTTCGTGAAGCAACAGCAACAGGTCGCGGTGGGTTCCCTCGGCGATGCCCCAGCCTTCGCCGCCTTCTTCCTCGGGCAGGGGGGCGGCAAGCGCGCCGCACTGCGCCAGTTGCGCCAACTCGGGCTTGGGAAAGACTGCCTCGGGTTGCAGTAAGCGCTTCTGAAACTGTGGAACCAACTGCTTGACGCGTTCTCGCAAAGTGGAGGTTAGAACCGAGGCGCTCACGTCCCCCAGTGTATCGGGGAATGCAAACTCGTCCGTCTTATGCGATTGCTTGACCGATCGCAACTTACCCCTGTGACTATGCATCAAGGCTGGTATGGAATATCGGCAGCTCGGGTTCTCGGGCCTGAAAGTGCCCGCACTTAGTTTCGGAACGGGCACCTTTGGCGGCACAACAGAATTCTTCCAAGCTTGGGGCAGCACCGGAGCCGAAGAGGCCGAGCGCTTGGTTAGTATCTGCCTCGAAGCCGGGCTCAATCTGTTCGATACGGCCGATGTGTATTCAGAAGGCGCATCCGAAGAGATTCTCGGAAAAGCCATCTCTGGCCGCCGCGATCAGGTGCTGATTGCCACGAAGGCGTCATTCCGCACCGGTCCTGGCGTTAACGATCTTGGAAATTCGCGCCATCATCTGATCTCGGCATGTGAGGCCAGTTTGCGGCGCTTGGGTACCGATTACATCGATCTCTACCAATTACATGGTTTCGATGCGATCGCACCGTTAGAGGAAACGCTCAGCGCGCTAGACACGCTCGTGACGCAAGGCAAAGTCCGGTACATCGGCTGCTCGAACTTTTCCGGTTGGCATCTGATGAAGTCGATCTCGCTTTCGGAGCGTTACGGCTGGTCGCGTTTTGTCGCTCACCAGGCTTACTACTCAATGCTGGGGCGCGATTACGAATGGGAGTTGATGCCGCTCGCCGTCGATCAAAAAGTTGGAACCATAGTCTGGAGTCCGCTCGGCTGGGGACGCCTCACCGGCAAGATTCGCCGCGGTCAGCCACTTCCGGAAACCAGCCGCTTGCACAAGACCGCCGCTTCCGGGCCGCCCGTTTCCGACGAGCATGTGTATAGTGTCGTTGACGCCCTGGACGCGATCGCAAAGCAGACCGGCAAATCAGTTCCCCAGATTGCATTGAACTGGCTCCTGCAGAGACCTACGGTTTCCTCCGTGATCATCGGAGCCCGCAATGAGGAACAACTCCGGCAGAACCTCGGTGCAGTGGGTTGGAACCTGACTGCAGAACAAGTAGCTCAACTTGAAAACGCCAGCAAAACCGTAGCTCCATATCCCTATTGGCATCAAAGCCAGAATGCCAGCGAGCGGATCCCGCATCCTACTGCTGACGCAGCCTCGGCTAGCTAAGGCTCTATAGCGGGAACGCAGTTGATTCCCAGCACACGACTGCCTCATCTCAAACTGGAATCATCGCGTAAGTGAGGTGAGCCATAGCGAGGAATTTATCGGAACCAAATGCGCAGTGGACGACGAGGCGGCGCTGGTGAGGCACGATCATCTCGACACAAGCCGACACGGTACTGATCTTCGTCCACTTGCTCGGTCCGGTTAAGCCCACAGATAGTCCCGTTTTTAGCCGGCGCTGATACCGCTGGTGACAAGTCTGGCAGGTAGGGCAACGTTTCAGCAGATCCTTACGAGTGTGCGCCCGTGCGGGAAATCCCGAGACCGCCATTCTGCAATAGGGGGCCGGGCCCGCATGGTCGACCTCGGCCGCCGGAACGCTCTCTGGGTATAGCAGAGCGATCCAGTACTGCACGTAGACAAGCCCATGCGACTCACTAACAGTTTTGTCCTCCTCCCCGGTGAGTGCAATGTCGCCAGTGAAACCCGCTCTGGTCAGTTTAGTTCTCCTCTGGATCTCTAAGTCATTCTTGAACTATGCTGACGGTAATCTTCCCGGTTGCCTTCGGCATCAGCATGTCTACCACCCGCAATGGTCACCCGACGCGCCGGCCAGAAGGATCGCACTTGCGCAAAAGCCGCCGCCTCACAATCCATTCTGCTCGGTATGCTACTCGCCATCGCGTCGGGACTACCCGGTCTGTTCTTTGCTCCGAGTTTACTATTCGCTATGGGTACCGCTCCCGACCTGATCAATAGCGGCCAGCACCACACGGCTATTGCATTCGGCAGCAGCATCAGATAACCGATCCGTGACTGATCTTCGGGATTGGAACGCTGCCAGCTTTGGGCTTCACGGGCGCGTCGCGATTGTATGTCCGCGACCTCCGCGTGACGCCTGAAGTGCTGTAATCGCCGGTGTGCGTCTCTTCTATAGGTGTGGCGCAGTTTCTCATCGGACATAGCAATTGGCTGCTCTTGGTTCGCATGACCAGCAGTTTCGGGAGCGCCGCCGCCACCATGATGGGCCAGAATCTGGGCGCGGGCAAACCGGAGTTTGCCTATACAGCATGATCTTTCTCGGATGTGTGGCCGTCTCTTTCATCTCCACGCCCGCAACTATCGTGCATGTCTTCACCACCGATCCGGCGGTCTCGCCTCTCGTTTCTGGGAATTCTAGCTTTCGGCAATCTGGCTTACGTCTCCGGCATGGTTATGGTGCAGGCTCTGAATGCCTCCGGCGATACCGTAACGCCAACCCTGATTAACATCGTTGGTTACTGGTTGCGCGCGATTCCGCTGGCCCGGTTTCTAGCGTTCTATGCTCATCTGAATGTCCGAGGAGTGTTCATTTCCATTCTGGTGGCTGAATGCCTCACCACTTGCATCGGCTTCGCCTTCTTTCTCCGCAGCACTTGGAAAAGACAGCGGATCTAGCATGGCGGACCGATGCTACACTCAAGTGTGCCGCGGACACTAGGAGTCATTCCCGCCCGCTTCGCCTCTTCCCGATTTCCTGGTAAAGCTCTCGCCACTCTGGCCGGAAAACCCATGATCCAGCACGTCTGGGAGCGGGCTTCCATGGCTCAATATCTGGGCGGACTGCTTGTCGCGACCGATGACGAGCGCATTGCTTCCGCCGTCAGGAGCTTCGGCGGGCGCGTTCGCATGACTCGTTCCGACCACCCCACCGGGACTGATCGCCTGGCTGAAGTCGCCTCTGCCGAAAACTCCCAACTCTTCGTCAATATTCAAGGCGACGAACCCCTAATAGATCCCGGCGCGATCGATGCCGCTATTCTCTCGGTTGAAGCCGATGAGCATGTAGCGATGGGCACTCTGAAGAAGATGCTGACTGATCCGGACGATCTCGCAAATCCGAATGTCGTCAAAGTGGTCACGAATCTTCTGGGAGACGCCATCTATTTTTCACGCGCAACCATTCCTTTCGATCGAGATGGGGCGGCGGGTTTAAAGCTGTATTCCAAACACATCGGTTTGTACGTGTACCGGCGCGATTTCCTGATCCACTATCCCGATCTTTCCGTTGGCCCTCTCGAGCAGGCCGAGCGACTGGAACAGTTGCGCGCACTCGAGAACGGCTATCGCATTCGCGTTGTGGCGACAGACTACGAATCCATCGGAGTCGATACTCCCGAAGACTTAGATCGCGTGAATGAATTGTTCTCCGTTGTGCAAAGTTCGCTGATCTCATATCCATCATGATCGAAACAACAGACCGCCTGGCGCGAGGGAATTATGGCTAAGTACATCTTCGTCACCGGCGGCGTTGTTTCGTCGTTAGGCAAGGGTATTGCCGCCGCGTCTATAGGCTGCCTACTCGAAAGCCGCGGTCTTAAGGTGACGCTGCAGAAGTTTGATCCCTACCTGAACATCGATCCGGGCACCATGAGTCCTTTTCAGCATGGCGAGGTGTTCGTTACAGACGACGGTGCGGAAACAGATCTCGATTTGGGCCACTATGAGCGCTTTACGCATGCGCACCTGACGCAGAGCAATAATCTGACTTCGGGACGCATCTATGAGAACATCATCACGCGCGAGCGCCGCGGCGATTACCTGGGCAAAACCGTTCAAGTGATTCCGCACGTCACCAATGAGATAAAGGCGGCTTGCCGGAGGGTGGCCGCGGACGTTGACGTCGCCATTGTAGAAATCGGCGGCACTGTAGGCGACATCGAATCACTACCGTTTATCGAAGCCATTCGCCAGATGCGCCACGAAGAGGGACGCGACAACACGCTGTTCGTTCACCTGACGCTAGTTCCCTGGATTGCGGCGGCACAAGAATTGAAGACCAAGCCGACCCAGCACAGTGTCAAAGAACTGCGTGCCATTGGTATCCAACCCGATATCCTTCTGTGCCGCTCAGAGCGTCCACTGCCGCAGGAAGTAAAAGAGAAGATCGCGCTGTTCTGCGATGTCGACGCCGGCAGCGTTGTCACTGCCCGGGACGTCGATTCGGTTTACCAGATTCCACCGTTCTTTGCCGAACAAGGCGTGGACGAGACAATTCTGCGCATGCTGCACATCAACGCGCCTGCTCGCAACTTGAGCCGCTGGACTGAGATGCTTGATCGGATGCAGAACCCAACCACCGAAGTGACGATCGGTCTGGTGGGGAAGTATGTCGAGTACGAAGATTCTTATAAGAGTCTGAAAGAGGCGTTGTTGCATGCCGGTATCGCTCATCGCGCCCGCGTCAAAATCGAGTGGATCGAATCCGACCGTATGGAATGGCCGGCGTGCCGCGACCGCTTGAACCGCTTCGATGGAATCCTGGTGCCGGGCGGATTCGGGAAGCGCGGCATCGAAGGCATGCTGAACGCGATTCGTTGCGCTCGCGAAGGCCGCATTCCCTATTTCGGCATCTGCCTGGGAATGCAAACGATGGTGATCGAATTTGCGCGCAACGTCTGCGGACTGGTGGACGCTGATTCCACGGAGTTTAACCAGGCGACACATCATCGCGTCATCTATAAGCTGCGTGAACTGAAAGGTGTCGATGAACTGGGCGGCACCATGCGCTTGGGCGCTTACCCTTGCCGACTGGCCGAAGATAGCCTGGCGCACGAAGCTTATGGAAGAGAACAGATTAGCGAACGGCACCGCCACCGCTATGAATTCAACCGCGAGTTCCAGCCGATCCTGACGGAGCACGGTTTGCGTTTAACGGGACAGACCCCCGATGGCGTTTATGTCGAGATCTGCGAAGTGCCGGATCATCCCTGGTATCTCGGCTGCCAGTTCCATCCGGAATTCAAATCTAAGCCGCTTGAGCCTCATCCCTTGTTCTCATCGTTTTTGGCCGCCGCTATCGAGCGCCGCAACAGGCAAACCAAACCCGCCGAAGTCGAGCAGGAGATAGGCGCGCCGGAACTCTCGCCTGTTCCATGAACGCTCCGATCACGGTTGGCCAGGGATTGAATCAGATTCAATTCGGCCCCACTCTTCCGCTCGTCTTAATCGCCGGGCCTTGCGTTATCGAGAACGAAGAACACGTTTACTCGATGGCGCAAGCCATCCATAAAATCGCCGGCTCTTTCGTTTTCAAAACTTCCTTCGATAAGGCGAATCGCAGTAGCGGGAGCTCGTATCGCGGGCCCGGAATGCGGGAGGGCTTGCGAATACTCCAAACCGTCCGCGATTCAGGCCTGGCAGTACTAACCGATATTCACGAACCCGCTCAGGCGTCGATTGTTGCCGAGAATGCGGATATCCTGCAGATTCCAGCGTTTCTATGCCGCCAGACCGATCTGCTCTTGGAAGCAGGGCGCACCGGACGGGCGATAAATATCAAGAAAGGCCAATTCGTTTCGCCTGCGGACATCCGGCATGCCGCTGACAAAGTCGCGAGCACCGGGAACAATCGCATTATCCTAACGGAGCGTGGATCTTCCTTCGGCTACAACAATCTAGTAGTCGACATGCGAGGACTTCCGATAATGGCCAGTACTGGCTACCCAGTGGTGTTCGATGCCACGCACAGCGTACAACTGCCTGGAGCTTCCGGGCAGTCGTCCAGCGGGCAGCCCGAGTTTATCGAACCACTTGCGCGGGCCGCTGTGGCCGTTGGAATTTCCGGGCTCTTTGTAGAAGTGCATAATGACCCGGAGCGGGCTTTGTCCGACGGTGCGAATGCGCTTCATCTGGAACAACTGTTCGCCTTCCTAACCCGGATTCGTGCTCTTGACACACTGGTGAAGCAGTTCGAAAAACCCTTACACGTCTGAAGCGCCGCCGACGTCGTATCCTATGAGTCGTATGGTGTTCTGCTTCCGTCAACGCCGCCGAAATCAGCGTGGTTTTTCGCTGATCGAGCTGCTGATAGTTATCGGTATCATTCTGGTTATTCTCTCTATCGCGCTGCCGCAGATGGGCAAGTCTCAAATGCACGCGCATGAAATGGCTGCGATGAAGACTGTTCAAACTATCAATTCTGTGCAAGTTCAGTATCAGTCGACTTTCGGCCAGTATGCCTCTGCTCTTACCCAATTAGGGCCGCCCGCAGGCAGTGGCGGCACGGAAGGTCCACAAGCGGCAAACCTTCTGCCTGCGCACCTCGCCGAAGGCACTGCCAGCGGATATAATTTCACGATTGCGGCGACCCCTAGCGGGTACTCGGTATTGGCTGTGCCTAAGGCCTTTAATAACACTGGCCGGAGAAGTTTCTACTCCGACCAAACGGGCATTATTCGCGAAAGCAGCACGCAAGAACCGGCTACCGCTAATAGCCAGGAAATCAGATAGAAAGCATGTGGTGTTTAGACGCTTTCTACTTTGTTCGATCTCGCTAACGGCAAGTTGTTTTGCCTCTCCCAAAGCCGCTGACCTGGCGGGTGCTCTAAGTCAGCGCCGGCTGGACGGAGCCTCCACTTACCGGGTTCGTGATTTGCAACTAATTCGCGGTGATATCAAGCTTTACCTCAGCGAAGGCATTCTCAGTTTCTTTCTTCCGGTAGATGGACAAGTGATAGGCGCGGTATTCACCACTGAAAACGTGGAGGGCGGAGACGCGGAGGTTCTGGTTCTTCCTCCCGTTCGCAGCGAGCGTGCATCTCTCGCCTCATTCACTCAGCAACCTAATTTAGACGAGCACTTGCGGGCCTCGGTGTTGCTTTTCTCTGACGATACGGCTGCAGAGTTGCTGCAACAGATTCGCAGTAGGTCGTCGCCTCCCGCGCCTGAATTGCTGGAGCAACTGAAAGAACAGTTCGGGGCAGTGATGCATAGCGTCAGCGGCGCCATTGATCTCCGCCTAGTGGAGTCGCTGCTAGATGCGCACGCTAAGGCGAACGGATTCTTCTATGCCGCGCTATATGGGCGCACGGTGCCGTCATTTAGCGCCATTTACGATCCGGAAGTCCTGGAGCCAGTGACGATCGGCCGGGGAGTGGTCAGTAAAGAAGGGACCGAGGGTTTTCAAATTTGGGCAACGTTTCGTCCGAGGAATGCTGAACAATTTACCCCGCCTCCAAACCGGTTTAGGAATTACCGGATCGAGACGACCATCCGGCCCGATCTCAAGCTCGAGTCGACAGCTAAGTTCGATTACCAGGCAGATTCTTCCGATGGCCGGGTCCTGAGATTCGATTTGTCTGAGCATCTTCAGGTGCTCGATGCATCTATCGACGGTCAACCAATCGAGACTTTTGAGCGAGCATCAGCCGCGTCCGGGCAGCCCCGATCGGGCGGTTCTTTTCTGCTGGTTTCGACCCTTCCGCTCTCCCCTGGTTTTCACCAGATAACGGTACGCTACAGTGGCAGCGTTATCCGGCAGACTTCGCTGGGCACCTATTTCGTCGATGACCGCACCAGTTGGTTTCCGTACTCTCCCAGCTTGTTCTCAACCTTCGATTTGGTCTTTCATTGCCCGGATAATCTGCGGCTGGTATCGACTGGTGAATTGCTAAGCGAAGAGGTGCAAGCGGGCGTTCGCACGGTGCATCGCCGGGCATCGGCGCCGAGACCATTCGCGGGGTTTAACCTGGGCCGCTATAGCGAGCAAGTGGAGAAAGCAGGAGAGTACCGGATCGAAGTTTACTCCGACCGCGCTGCGGGGACCCCGACCACTGATATCCCCCATGAGACCGCCCGCATTCTCGATTTCTACACCAAGCTGTGGTCAGTGACGCCGCTACGCTCGTTAGCCATCTCGCCCATAGCCGGATATTTCGGACAGGGCTTTCCCGGCTTGGTTTACCTCGCCGATGCCGCGTACGTGCGGCCCGAAGACAGGTCGCCATCTCTTCGTTCGGATAGGTTCGACACATTTCTGAACCGGCTACTGCTGCCACACGAAATTGCGCACCAATGGTGGGGCAATCTGATCACTTCGGCAACGTACCGCTCTGGATGGCTGGTGGAGGCTTTAGCTAATTACTCTGCATTGCAATATCTTGAAAATGCAAAGGGTTCAGCCAGCGCAAACACGATTCTTGCGCAGTACCGGAACGAGTTGTTAGCAGGCCCGGCGGGCCAAGAACTCGAGACCACAGGACCTCTCGATTGGGGCTCCCGGCTTTTAAGCTCGAAGAAGCCGGAAGCCTGGCACTCGATTGTTTATGGAAAAGGAGCCTGGGTGCTGCACATGTTGCGGCAGCGTCTGGGAGAACGCGGGTTCGCAGAGTTTCAGCAGCAACTTTTGATTCGCTTCCAACAACGTCCTTTTACCAATGACGATGTCAGGGAAGTAGCTGCAAAACTCATTCCGGCAGGTGCCGGGCGAGAGCGCGACCCCGGCCTGTATCAGTTCTTCGACAGCTGGATCTACAACGTCGGCATACCACGCCTTCAGTTGCGCCGGGAAGGCCGCGATTGGGTGCTCGACATGACCGAAGTAGACGATGCATTCACGGTAGATGTTCCCGTCCACTGTGGTCAGAAGCTTTTGCAGGTGAGGGCGGCAAAGGGTGAAAATTACCTTCCCAGGGCAAGCAGCCGGACAGCCACTTGCGCCTTACCTTCTCCTAGTAATTTTTTATATAGAAATTAAACTCTCTTTCACGCCACTACATACGAAAAAGTACGTAAATCTGACATACTAGTCAGCGGCAAGTGAGTGTGAGAGGTGTAACATTGCATAAGATCTGCAGATTCGGCCTGCTCGGAGTATTCTCAATCGTAAGCAGCACCGTGTGGGCGCAGACTACTGCGCCGGGTACTCAAGTGTTACGAGCAGTCTTGCCACCCTCGCTTCCGGGCCCGGCGATGAACACCGCAACATGTACACCGGGCGATATGCAAGCGGCGGACTCGCTCACTTTCAGTCAGCGCGAGTGCTTCTATCGTTCGCGGTTGCTTTCAAAGTCATTCCCCATCCGGGCAGCTCTCTTCAGTGCTTATGGCCAGCTCCGGAGAAATGGCGGGGATGACGCTGAAACGCCGAATTTTGGGCGTCGGTTCGGTGCTTACTACGCGAGCCACACAGCCCAGAACACGGGCGAATTCCTGGCTGGTTACTGGAATCATGAAGACCCGCGCTACAAACCGTCGCTCGAGCGGGGCATTTGGAAGCGCAGCCGGTCGGCGGTGTTCAGCGTATTGATCGCGAAAGACACAGACGGCAGCACCCGCATGGCTTTTGCTCCCCTCGCAGGTGCATTCGGGTCGGGGCTGGCGGGCGCGGCCTGTTATCGAAATCAGAGCTTTATGGAAGAAGGTTTGCGCGGGTCCGCCACGTCCTACGGCTTCTATTTCGCAACGGCAATTCTACGCGAGTTTAAGCCGGAACTAAATCATCTGGTCTCACGTATGACCCGCGGGCGATTTTCTCGCTGACATCCGCGCGCCCCAGTAAACTCTTTTGCGCGCTTCTCCGTTTATCTCAGTAGGGCCTTATGATAAGCGCAATGGCGGGACCACTGGAAGCTCGAGTCCGCGCCGATGTTAGCGTTGGTGAGTTCGGAAGCTGGATGGCTTCGGAACAGAAACGGATCTTTCTTCTGTGTCGCCGGATGCTGCAAGATGTCGACGAAGCCGATTCGGCAACTCAGGACGTTTTTCTGAACGCGTACAGAGCGCTGACGAAAAACCGGGCTGAAGCGGTAGAACTAGATCATCCAGACAAGTGGGTGACTCGAATTGCCGTTAACATTTGCCTCGACCGTCTAAGGTCGAAAGCATGGAAGATCTGGCGGAGGAGACCTTCGGCTCGGGACGAGGAGGCCGTCCTCGGTATGGAACCGGGCAAAGATCCGGATGCCGAGCGGCAGATGTTCTCAAAAGAAATCCAGCAGAGACTTGAGCTAGCGTTGCAGAAACTATCAGACCGCCAGCGAGCTGTCTTCACTCTGCGTCACTATGACGGAATGGTGCTGGATGAGATCGGAGAGTTACTCCGCCTAGATACTGGAACGGTAAAGGCGCACCTGTTCCGGGCAACAGCGAAGTTGAGGGACGAGCTCATAGATCTGTATGCTCCCTGCAGGACTCAATCAAACACAATAAGAGCGCGCACCGAGGAGTAAAGTATGCGTACCCAGTCCAAAACATCACGGCATTTTACAGATGAACAGTTGATCGACCAGATGTATGGGGCAGACCTGGTTTCTCAATACAGCGAGACGCTACCGCATTTAGTCGATTGTAGAGAGTGTGGATCCCGATTAGCCGCAATGCATACCCGTTGGAAAGACGTCGCTGGAGAATCTGAACGGAATAGCCTCCCAGTTGGTTTTCTTGCGGAGCAACGGCGAGGCATTTACGCCAAGCTTGGGAAGTCTGTCCGCTGGTGGCGTTGGGTCTCGGCCGGAACGGCGGCAGCGGTTCTGGGAGTCGGCCTGATTATTACTGGAGAAGGGAACCGGTCTGATTGGCATGACAGCAGGGTGTCCGACGTGCAATTGGCAAAAGAGGTGAGCGCTCTGTCCCTGGATCTGGAGGCAAAACCAGCGGCTCCCTTGCAGGCTCTGTTCGAATGATTAGGTTTTTCTCACTCGTTCGCGCAGTGTTCTTCTTAAGCACCGCATTTTGGGTTGCAGCTGGTCTACGGGCCCAGAATGTCGCGAATCTTCCCTGGTGGAATAGCCCGGTGGTTAATGACCTGGGACTCACCTCCGAGCAGACTCAGAAGATACGCCAAATAGTCCGCTCACACAGGTCTCAACTGCTAGATGCACGCAATAATGCAATTAAGGCCACCGGCGACCTTGACGATATCTTCAACGATCCAAATATAAATCCGAGGCAGGCTATCCACACTATCAACCGGGTAGCGGCCGCCCGTGCGGAGTCGAGTCGCGTTTTCCTAGAGATGAGCCTGCAGCTGCGCAGTGTTCTCAGGATGGACCAATGGCAGGCGCTGAGGCGGCGGTGGGACGAAATCAAGAGGAAACGTGCGATCGATACCCAGGTTCCTCCATAGTCCTTGCTATCCCTTTGGTTTGGCAACAAAACGATACCCAACACCGCGCACCGTTAGCAGGTGCTGAGGTGCAGTGGCATCATCTTCGATATATTTTCGAAGCCGCACTATGAAGTTGTCTATGGCGCGGGTATCTGTATTTTCCTGAAGTTCCCAGACCTCTCCGAGCATTGCTTTCCGTGAGACCGTCTTGCCTTCGCGCTCAATGAGATAGCGAAGCAGGTTAGCCTCCATCAAGGTCAGGCGAAAAGACTGTTTAGAGACACGCAGTTCGAGCAAGTCGAAGTTCACCTCTTTTTCGGCCGCCGAACCAAAGCGGAATACATCACCTGCCGGATCCGAGGATGCTGGAGGTTTGCCATTGCCGTTTGAGAGTTGTCCTTCCAGCCATTGCCGGCGACGCAGAAGACCTTGTATCCGGGCGATGAGGATGGAAAGTTCGAACGGCTTCGCCAGATAGTCGTCGGCGCCTGCGCTGAAACCACGCAGAATATCATCGGGGTGTCCGCGAGCAGTCAACATGAGGGTTGGAACGAACTGGCCGGCCTGCCGCAACTCTGTGATCACTGCGAACCCGTCTTTGCCCGGCAGCATGACGTCGAGCACAACTACATCGAAGGCGGAAGTGGGATCTAGAAGGAAAGCCAGCGCTTCTTCACCCGTCTCGACGACGTCCACCTGGTAACCTTCAGCTTCGAGATTGAATCGCAGCCCACCCGCCAAATGCGCCTCGTCTTCCACGATCAGAATGCGGCTCATGGCAAAATTGGCAATTGTAGGATGAATGTGCTCCCACGGCCCTGCCCCACGCTCTCGGCCCAAGCTCGACCTTTGTGACGCTTAGCTACCGAGCGGACAATGTAGAGGCCGAGTCCGGTGCCTTTAAGCCGAACTGCGCCCGCGCCTGGAACACGATAAAATCTTTTGAAAATACGCTTCAATTCGCCCCGCGGAATACCCATGCCCTGATCTTGAATACGAACGAAAATGTGTTTGCCGTCGACTTGGGTTGTGTCGGCAATTACGTGAACCGAACCGGATGAGTACTTGATGGCGTTATCGATCAGGTTGCTGAGTGCTGAGCGCAATTCGTCTGCATCACCCAGGACGCGTACATCGCCGCCCCGGCGGTAGACCAAGGCCTGCTCGGGTAGGCTATGAACTGCCAGGGCTTTGGTCCGGCACTCGTCCAGTATACGATTAACATCGACGGGAGAAGCATTCTGGAGGCGGGTGGACGGTCCCACGCGTCCGGTTCTAAGCACCTGCTCGATGGTGCCAAGCAGCCGATCGCTGTCTTCGAGCATAATCCGATAGAACTCGTTGCGCCGCGCCTCGTCTACGTTACGGGCCATCAAGGTCTCAAGATATAGACGGATGGAAGCAACCGGTGTCTTTAGTTCGTGGGTCACTGCGTTAATGAAGGCATCGTGTTGTTCGCTCTTGCGGATTTCACGCACCAGAAAGGTGGTGTTCAGAACTACACCACTGATGATGATGAGCAGAAGGAGAACACCGAAGAAGAGCAGGATGCCGTTTCGCCAGTTGAGCAGGACCCAACCCACATAGAGGAAGAGGCTAAAGATAATCAGCCCTGCGCCGAGCGCGATAAACAGAGCGACTGACTTCTGGCGGCCTCCTACTACCATGTCTTCAGCTTATTCGAGGTGGAGGATTCAGCGAACCTTCGGACCGGCTCTCGTCCAGCTTGGCTTGCCGAGGCAAGCGAATACCCAAAGAGAGAACTCCGGCCAGCAACGTGATTCCAACTAATATCCAAAGGCCCAAGCTGAAGCTTCCGGTCGCGGTGCGGAGATAACCGAAAATGGATGGCCCAGCAAACCCGCCGAGATTGCCGACGGAATTAATGGTTCCAACCGCAATGGCTGCAGCCGAACCGCCAAGCATGAGCGTGGGAAGAGTCCAGAAGGAAGGAAGATAGGCAAGCAAGGTGAATCCGATGAGAGCATAACTGAGCAGTGTAAGGGGAGCATTGTTGCCGGACGCCAGCAGTAGTGCAATAGCCACTGCATTGAGCAGCATGGGTCCCGCGGTGTGCCACCGCTGTTCCCGGCGACGAGCGGCGGAGACTCCAACCACGAAGATGCCGATGCTGCCAAAGATGTAGGGCACTGCCAGGATGAGTGTCCGCTGGTTCAGAGGTATGCCCGTGTGAGTTTCAACCAGTGTGGGGAAGAAGAAAACAAAACCTTGATTGGAAGCTACGATGAGGACATATATGATCGTCATTAACACGACTTGAGGCTGCCTCAGTAGATCGCGAGCACGTACTTTGCCGGCTTTAGCTTTGCGCTCCCGCTCTGCGTCGAGCTGCCGGTTAAGCCACTCCTTCTCATCTCGAGGTAGCCAAGCGGCATGGTTGGGACGGTCTTTAAGATAAAAGAGTGTCACGATTCCCATGACCACCGACGGTAGCCCTTCGAGAATGAATAACCAGCGCCAACCCGCAAGGCCGAGCGGATGGACTGTTTCCATTAACCAGCGGGACAAAGGAACGCTGACCAGTAGAGCAAGAGGTTGGGTCATCATGAAGTACGCTTTTGCGCGGGTTCGATCTTCTGCGCGAAACCAATGTGATAGATAAACGATCACTCCGGGGAAGAAGCCGGCCTCAGCGGCGCCTAAAAGGAAACGCATTCCATAGAATTGGGTGAGCACCGGGATGTGGCCGAAGACCCGCGTCCCGATGAAGCCGCATAGAGTCGCGAGAATACCCCACGAGACCATGATGCGTGCGATCCATTTACGGGCACTCCAACGTTCGACAATCAGGCTGCCAGGCACTTCGAGTACTATGTATCCAAGAAAGAAGATGCCAGCCCCGAGACCGATTACGGCATCGCTGAAGCCGAGCTCGGTTTGCATCTGAAGCTTGGCGATGCTGAGATTTGCTCGATCAACATACGCGAGAAGGTAGACGAGCATCAAGTAGGGAACGATGCGCCGCATAGTGCGTTTGCGAGTGCGAGACGCGAGTCCGTGATCTCCGGCTTGCAAGTCGCGGAGGTTCGCGTCGGGCGAGCTCACTAGAGCAACTCCATGCGAGATGTTTCCATAAGCACGTTTTACGATATCTCATGCGATTTTCCCTTGTGGGTTGCGGCACGGCAAGCAGCATTTAGATGCTATGACCGGACTTACGAAGCTTTCATCCTATGACTTGCAGCAGTTGGAGTCTTGGGAATACCTACTCCTACAATCTAATGGTAATGGTCAAATCTCTCCCTGGCCTCGGCGGTAAGCTCGTTTGCCCACTCAGAATAGAGTATACATTGGTCAAAATCACTGCTTCTTTATTCAAGATAGCTGTCTTGCTCCCATCTATTAATTCCGATGAAGTTTCGCCTGCTGGGACAGATAGCCTGCAGACGGTGATTCCATTCTGAAGAACATCGATCTTCGTATCGTATCCACTCGACGGCTGCCCCAAGGTAGCTCTGACGTCGCGTATTGAGTGGGAAGCTTCAATCAAGAGGGGTGGAGTCGCATTGAGCTGATCTGCTACGAAACCGCTCATTTGCAAACTGAATTGACCTCCCGATAGAGTGCGCAGACCATACGAATCCTGCCCTACTAGACATTTGGTCGTGGTCTGGCTGCTGCCAAAACCATTGCTGACAAAAAATTCTGCCGCCACAATCCTTACGTCAGGCATGTTGAAGCTATGAATGAGATTCACCGACGCTCTGTTCTGAAAGAAATTCGATACGAATGGAACGACAAGCTTTCCATTTAGCAATTGGATTGCCACGTTGCCTGCATCTTGATACGAAGGCGTAGAACCAAGCTGTCCACGAACAACGTTGTAGGTATTTGCCTGCCCAATATCTTCGCTGAGCAAGTACATTATTTCTACGTCGACCAGAATAAATCTTGATACATCCAGATTCAATGGCTTTGAGAGAGCCACGGTCGTGCTGCTAGCACCCAGAGATGCTTTCAGGTTTGCACTCTCGGCCGATAACTCATTCCAGTAATGCAGATTAAGAGTTCCGCTTGTCACTGAAGCGACATTATCGTCAGTGGAAAATCCAATTTCCGACAAACTTATTTGTCCCGCCCCAGGGGTCCGAATCGTGAAGGAAGGAGCAACCGGGACTCCAAAGTCCGGTTTATAGCCCAGTGGAACTCGCGTAAGTGGACAGAGCTCTGGTGTCCCTTCTTGATTGTGGACATTGGCCCCGCGACCCGTAATTTGCAGGATACTCTTTGCCCGGTAAGGAACCGAAAATTGAACTGGACTTACTGCGGAAACTCCGGCAAAGCGCCAGGACGATTCGCAGATGACAAAGACGCTGTTCTGGTCGGGCATTGAGATCCAGTCAGAAGCGACCGTCAGCTCCGTGACTTCATTGCCAGTAATTGACCGTTCCTGCCCCTTTCCCGGTCCTTCGGTGATCCGGACCAGCATGCCACTATAAGCTGCCGGCGTGGCGCTGAGTTCGCTGCATACCAATCCTCTTCTGGATGCCGCCGTTACTTGGAACGGACCAGCAATCTCAAAACGATAGTAGAAGTTCGCGTGATCGAAGTTCCCGTCGGGCGGACCAGCAGGTTGAGCCGAATTCCCAACGTCCTTAAAGCTGTTTGCGACTGGAACACTGGTTGCGATTCGGTAGAGTACCTGCGGGCTTGATCCCCGGTAAACATTAAAGGTGGAAGCAGTCGTCGGGAAGCTCAGGTTGTTAAGTAATATACAATTTGTGTTTCCCTGAGCAGGAATGCTCGCCTTGATCGTATACGACAATGGTCCTTCCTGGCTCTGGGCGTCCAAGGCAGAAACGGCGTAGTAAAAAGTCGACTGACCGGGCAATGAACCACCCTCGATGAGAATTGAAGGTGATAAGCTTACCATCGGTACTCGGGGAGCATTCCGGATTGGTTTAGACGGTTGGGCGAAGGATACGGTCAGTAGATCCATGGCCGTTCCGTCGGTTAGAGTTTGTACTTCCTCATCAACCGCAAAGTCGAAACCTCCAGAGATGTCTTCCGAATTACGGGTAAGGCCTATCAAGGGGCGTGGGCTTTGAATTGAGGAAGTTGGTTGCCGCCCGGCACCGCTTAGTACGCTGATTTCATCGCTGTACCAATCATCATTGTGGATCTGAGCTGTTACCCTGACAAAGTGATAGTTTACCGAAGGCGACAATTTCACTACTCGGAAGGGCGTCCGCTCGAATCCTTCTTTTAAATAACTTAGAGTTATTATGTCGCCTGGTCTTACTTTCAGAGCACGAAAGCTAGTCTGAAACTCGACAAACAGATTCCCTTTTAGGGATTTGTCTAGTTGTCGAAGTAGGATTCTGGTTGCTTGGTTGAAGTTTGCTACACCTAAAGCAGCTGATTGGCTTGCAACTTCATATCCGATGAGCGTGGAGTCGCTTGAATCCACAATAGACAAACTGTCTTGTTGGAATTCATTCCCTTCATCTTGAAACTCTACGCTCAGTCGATTGGAGGTCTCTGCGACGCTGCGCGAAATTAGACGAACGGTCGAGGCGCCAGAATCTGCACGCACGATTCCCGAGAAAGATCCGGATCGGTCGCTAAACTCATAGGCGGGCCACCCTGAATTGAGAGGCTCGATACTGTTTGTTCCGTCCGGAGGCGCTGGCTGCTGGTCTGCTAATTTTGTTTCCGGTAACAACTCCAGCAGTCCTGTCGATCCATAGCGCAACATTAAGCTCGACGCTACTCGAATTCCCCTGATGATGGTCGCTGCACTCTGGCGTTTGTTAATAACGAGATTGCACTTAAACCTCTGGACACGCGTGAAGTTGCCATTCGAGTCTGTGGTGGGAATTAGATCAGCGCAGAAGGCTGCCGATCTCGCGAACGAAGCTAGATCCAATTCCATTAACGACCACCCGCACCGCCTCAGAATGTCTAGAACGACCCAAGCTGGATTTTCGGTAAACTCTGACGAAATCAACTCTCGTGTTGGAGCAAAGACGTCGGTTTGTAGGCCTTGCATCAAAACTTCCACAGTAGGCGTGCTCGTTCCGCTGCTGATCCTATTCGGTACTACTACCGAAATCGCGGCGATGCTGCCATAGGGATCACCCAACGGATTACCTGAGTCGTCTGCAAAATCGTAGTTAAACGCACCTTGAAGTGTACCTTCGGCAAAAATCTTGTACCAGCCTGTTGCGTTCATGTCCAGCCCAGGCACTGCTACGGGAATCTCTACATCATTTACAACGACTTTTAAGACACCACTGATAGTTCCCAGACCAAGCAGAACCTCCATGTGGGTCAGATTGCCGTCATTGCGGGCAAAAATAATCGGGGCCTTTAGCCATGCCGTTCCGTAGACAATTGGCACGGCGTCGTTATACTTCGCCGAGTTACTCAGCACGGGTGAAAGGTGAGCTGATTTGTCCCCTGGTGTGCGTACATTTACCGCTGAAGGTACGAATTCGAATCCACCAAAGCGTCTCGTTATCTGTTGCTGTTCATCTTGGTTGAACATTCCGCGCTGTTCGCATTGAGACCTTGATTTGTCGCAGGTTGCAAAGGCGTTCCGGTTAACGTCGAGAGTTCCGCGTCCGCCGGTCACATCTGCTGAATAACCGCATTTGGCAAAGTGCGAGAATGCCCCGGCCTTACCGCCATCTTTGGCTTCCTGGCGCTGTTCAGTCGAGGTCGGGAAATTCCAGGGACACGTCCTTTGAATTCGAACGTCCGGCAGAGGAATACGTTGAAGGCTGAGTTTGTTGATAAAGCTGAGGGTAATGGATTCTTCTTGGATCTCGTCGGGATCTCCGGCTATGCCACGAAAGAGGATGGTCGTTTCCGTTTTCACTTGCATGCTCGGCAGGTCGGCAAAAGCAAAATAGACAGTTAACTGTGCGCCCTTGAAGCCGATCGCCGCGTTCACTTGCGATAACGCTGAATCTGCGTTGGCTAGAACGAGTGAGAGACCCGAGATCCCGTCCATCGCGTCGTCAGACGACAATTGGAGGTCGAAAAGATCATGCTTCAAGACACGCGCTTCGAAGAGAGCACCATCCAGGTAAATTCCATGTGAACACCACCTTTCCTTGTCGCCCGACGGCAGGATGCACTCAAACAAGAGAACTGGCGTGTCCGGTTCGGATTGTTGTTTTAGCTGGTTGATGTTGCTCATGTCTATTACTGTTCCGCCGATTCGACGAAGACCGTTGTCGAATAGGAGCCCGGTCCTTCTGCCGTCAGTACAAGCTCTTCCATGCCGAGATGCGCATTGGAATGAACCCCTCCCTTTAAGTTCGTAGGCCGGTATTCGGATGCCGCCAATTGCGCCTCCAACTGGATCCCAAACACATCGATTTGCTGGCCCGGAGCTAATGTGAAGCCGGTCGAAAGCGTTGAAGTCTGCTCAGAGAGAGCTCCCCGCAAGGACACTCTCGTCCAATAGGGCCCGGAGGAGTACGTCTCCTGATGATTGTCCTCTTGCCCTCTTCGGAAAAGTGAAAGCTGTGAAGTGGCCGAAGTCCGCGCGTAGACCGACAAACAGTAAAAGAAGCTTGTAGGTATGGCGAGGATCTGATACAGATCAGCACTGGCTTGGCTATTGTTTGTAAGACGAAATCCCTGTTGACCGCCGAGAGGATCGGAAACAGCGTCTTCAACTTGAATGCTATTCCCCTTCAGCCAGACGGTAGCGTTAAAGTCACAGGAGAATGAAAGCAGGTTTTCCGTTGGGTCGAGGAACGTGAAACCTCTGAAAGGCCCGTTGCATATGCGAAAGTGCGCCTGCAAAGCTTCGGCGTCATCCCCGGAAATATTACTGTAGTTCAATTCCCACTGCAATCGTCCGGCGGACGTGTCTGGCAACAAGATCATTCTTCCATCGGGGAGAATGTTTTTAATGGTTCGAAAGAATCGGCTCTTGCGGATGGGATATTGAGCGACTACCCCGGTTCCCAATTGCGGAAAAAAGATTTCAGCCATTCGTTTCGATCACCCAAAAGCTCGCTGTGCTGGAGTTTATATCGCCAAACTCTACGGTAAATTCTGGATCTCCCAGGCGGCAGTTTAGGATCTCTTTACCGCTCATTGGATCCGGGAAAGAAAACGTCGAGTAATCTCCTAATTGGCCTTCAAAGAAAACTTGAAGGGCAAACACTTCTCTGTCTGTTAGCTGCCGCACGTTAACCTGCCATCGCCTGAACTGTCTTCCTTGATTGAGAAAACGCTGCTCTTCCCCGTCGAGGAACCGGATTACCTGAACGGCTTGACCGGTTCCTAACAGGCTTGGGTACTGAGTGACTGCTCCTGAATTGAGAAGGGGGAAGGACGCCATTAGATCTCCGAAATGATGTCGTTCAACTGACTTGAAGTAAGTAGGGCTTGTTTGACGACTCGAACAATCTCGGCATTTCTGTCCGAGTAGCCTTGACCATTTGCATTTGTGTAACCTGAAGCTTGCTGCACCTTCTTAGCCTGCGACATCGCCACGTCGAGTGTACGGTTTTGCGAATCGGGCAAGCTGAACCGTTCCAAAGGATCGTCGAGTTGTTTGGCTCCTCCGAACAGACTGCTGATTTCCGAAAAGAGCGAGTGGCCAACGAATCCGAACAGACCACCTCCAACCAGTCCGCTAATCACACTTGAAGATTGCCCAGTAAGAAGCTGCGACAACAATCCGCCTGAACTCTTCTGTGAAGATCCGCTGGCATTCGACGGGCTGCCGAATTCGATCGGCTTCGCCTTGAAACCCACCTGAGATCCCAGACGTTTTAGCTCTCTATCCGCCGAAATACTGCCGTTACTCTTGGCATTCACCCGAGTAGCACTAAGTAGACTGTTACTCCGATACGCTTTAGAACTTAGTATTCGCCGCTTCGACATGTTGTTTTTCCTTTAACCACTCTTGTTCCAACAGCAAAAGTGCGTCAGCGCACTTAGCGTTGAACGCCCAGACGTCGCCGCCCAACTGCTTCCAATTCAAAAATAGATCTAAGTAACGTCTACTATCATTCGAAATTGTAGATTTAGGACAGCGATCGGATTGCACTTCTCGTCTGATCCAGACTGGCCTCGTAGGCGTTTGCTCGCGATCTGGAAGCCAGCCGCAATTCCTAAGGGTCACCAGGCCGCTTGCTCGACATTGATCGCATCTCCACGCGGCCGGTGAGGAGAACTGAAAGTGAAATGCGATTAGAAGTTTTTTCTTTCTGTTTCCGATAGTTCCAGGCTCATTCGAATGCTATCCACAATCTCGGAGCAGAGACTCTCGGGCCCGCTATCGATGAGCCTGTAAACGTTAGCACTCTTTCCATCGATGTTTAGCCCCGCTATTTCCCGTAGACCCCACTCCAGGTATAGCTTCCGCGCCAGAAGGTCGGAAATGGCGGCATCTGTCTGGTCCAGGGAGTCGCCCGCTCTCAGAAATTCGTTCTTCTCCACGAGACTTCTCATCGAAGTCATTAACTCGATCCGCCCGGCCAGAGAGACTTGCCGGATCGCGAATCTTACTCCTGGAAGGCTCTGGCTAGCGTGCCAGGTAACGCTCTGGATAGTGTTGTGTTTATGCAAAAGCGATGTAAAGCTCATCATCATTTGATCCTTGTCCAAGATTGTTACTGAACCTCCACCGAAGCCTCACATCAGAATCGTCAAATTCAGGAATCTCAGGGACAACGTTTGGAAGATAGATACCTAAAACGCGGCTCTGTTGCATTCCTAGCTGCAGCATCACCGGTATGCAAGTCCTCTGTTTTGCTGAGGAATAAAGGCTTAGTGTCTGCTCATTGTCCTGGGCTAATAGTGTGAAGTTCAGCCCCACATCTCGCGGGCCAGGAACCAGGGCTTTCGGCACGTTAGAGCCGAACTCTCGGTTTCGCAGCCCGATGTTGTTGTTAATCTGAATCTCCGCTTCGGTCAGAGTCAGGAGTTCGTTCTGGGAGCCTCCGATCCAGGCCTGTCCTAGATGACCCGGTACTCCTCTCGCGTCGAAAGGTGCAAGCGCTGGTTCTGCGGGAAAGGTCGCTAAGCCGGCCTCTTCGGTCGAGTAATTCCGTGAGTCGAGCAAATTGACGGCTGGACCCGAGAAGAGAAGCTCGTGAGCATCGCCGTTGACGGAAATCTTGAACCGGTCGACTACAGCACCGGTGACAATCCTGCTCAGGGCAGTTGCTGGATCCCAGAAGTCGTATAGCGTCACGCTCGGCAGGTTTAAGCCGAGTCGATACGTTACAGTCGAGGCTAGAACGTCCTCGGCTTGCGGTAGGCGAGTGAAGGGAGCATTCAGTAGGCAGCTATATTCATCAATAACAGCACTGACAAACCGAATCTCCCCGGAGAATGAGATGGCGCTCCCTATTTCCAGTTCATGTGGCGTTTCCGTCTGAAGCTGCTTCCCATTCGAGATGCCCGCAACCGTCTTGGCAGATCCTTTCTCGGTGACTCCGCCCATTGCGGACTGGATCAGCGGTCCATAAGACGGCTGATCATTGCCGCTCCATGACGCCAGGTAGCTTTTCACTGCAAAAGCAGTGCTGAGCCTGGGAGGGCCCGCCTGCCCCAGATACGTCCGCGTTCCAGTCTTGTCAGGTCTCCTGACGAGTTCAGCTTTTTGCTGCGCCTCTAGCCTATCGGCGGGAAAGCGATTGTACGATTCGACTTGTGCGGCTTGACCTAAAGTCCGTTCGATAGCGCAATAGAATCTGTTCGCATTCGATGAGATGTAGTTAGCCATACGTTCTTAGTCCCGGCTTGCGATGAGATTGAAACTCACCCTCGCTGCTTGCACGAATCCCAGTCCACCAACTTTGGGAGCTTGAAACGAAACTTCGTAAACTCCTCCGAAGAAAATTCCGTCTCCCCAGTCCCCGGCGTTTTCTCGCAGCAGCCCGGTTACCGCTTCGGCATAATAGTGGACCCACTCGTCTGTTTCGTTAACCAAATTCCCGCTTGCAAGAATCTCTGCGATTACTGATACTGTTCCGGAAAAGGCGCGGTATTTTTCTTCGCGTGAGTTCTTTGTCCCCGTGCTGAAGAGACAGACCCGTGGATACGTTAGTTGCACATTGCGATCCCCAAGCTCGGCCGAAGCTGCGCTCAGGACGATGTTCTGAGACCTGATCAACGGCACCTTCAGGTTGAATTCGCTATTTGCCGCCTCTAAGATCTTGGTCAGGGCATCAGCCGATCTCAGCAGTGTCGATGTCTTTCGCAATCCAATCAAAGTAATGGGAATCATTCCTCTGCTAACCTCTCTGCAACCGGCCGCTCAGGCACATAAGGAGGTCCGGTTCTTGGCCTGCCGGCGGTTGAACGCCGCTCACTAAACCGCTGGCCGGTATCTGCCACTCGGCATTAGGTGGAATCGGCGTGACATTTTGCTTCGCAAAATACTGCTGTCTCTCGCTGATGTAGATATTCCATCCGATTGCGGATCGAGGTGCCAGAGACTCGTCTTGAGCGGCCGATACAGCCACGGAGGCGAAACCATTGAGCACCACTCCGTTCACCGGGCTCGGAGCACTCTCACTTCCATCTGCCGCCGTCCAAGTTGTCTGAATAAACAATGCAGCGGAGGTAAGAGTGCCCACTCCAATCGAAACTAGAGGCAGAGGCGGATTCGCCATAGGCCGGTATACGAGGCCGAGGCCCGATGTGTAGACCAGTTGACCCGCTTCTTCTGCTTCTTTCTGATACTCGTGCCACTTTCCCTGGAATCTTGTGTTGAGCTGGACGTTATATGCTTCTGCGAAAACTCGCGATAACGCATCAAAGCACAACCAGCGGTAAATCGCTGGAGTAACAACCACGCTTTCCAGGCGAAGTACGCTGCCAACACCAACCCGAGCACCATCTTGTTGCTTCCCGGATCGGAGCAGCCAGAGCATCAGCCTGTCGCCGATCCCGTCGCTTGCAATTTTGATTTTTGTTTGAACGTCAATACCGTGGGTGGAGCAAACATCCATCAGTGAGCTCTCAAACTGCAGCAGATCGTCTAAGGTAATAACGCCGGAATCGGTGAATAAGGCCATGGCTCTTGTTCCGCTTATTTCTTTCTGTTCATCGAGCTTGCAGTCAGATCTGTGTCCGCGACGATCGCTACCTGTACCCGGCGAGCGAGTTCAGCTCTTTCAGCAGCCATTTTGGCCTCTTGCTGAATAAGTGAGTACGAGGCGCGCTGTTCTTCACTCGCCATTTCAGCTTTTCCCTCGACAATCAGCTTCGCTGCGACTGCCCTCGAGACTTCGCAGACTCTCCCTGCCTTACCACCTTCGGCGGTCTCACGACTGACGACCATCGGAAAGTCTTCTGCCAGGGTTTCTTCCAATTCCCGGACTTTGCGGAAGTAATGTCTTAGATCCATAAGTTGCTCCTTAAAAAAGAACAGGAGCTGCCTTTCAGCAGCTCCCGCACCAAACCCTCTCGATCGCAGAATTAACTATTTACTTGAATACCGAAGCTGTTTCGGAGAACTCCGCACCCGTATAGAACGTCAACCGTAAACTGCTGGGATAGAGTATTCGGCTGGTAGCTCATAACGACGCGAATCCCGAAATTGCCCATCTCGGCGTACTCAGCAACCGCGCCGGTGCCGGGAAGCGGCTGAGGCAGGCGGCGGACAACCAGACCCATCGCGTCCCGGCTGAAAGCCAGGTTGTGGATAGTCGTGTTAGCGCCACCAGTAGTCGGCACAAACTGCGACCGGAAGATGAAAAAGTCTTTCATCTTTCCGACATTGCCTTCGACCAACGCTTTCAAACCGGCATCACCAGAGGACGAGTATTCGCTAAAGCGCGGAATTTGCCGGATCTGCGAGTAGGTGCTACTGTCCACAACGAGGTACTTCGGCGCTGTGGCCGGTACTTTTGCTGCAAACAAAGCCGTCTCAGCGGCATCGATAGTCGCCTCTGTGATTGGTGTCCCGGAAGAACCCACCGGCGTATTGGCGGTCATCTGCGAATACAGGTTCAGTAGATCCCGCTCCACGCGCTCGGCAATCGCAATCACGGCCGGTTGCATGTAAGTCTTCATCAGTTCGGGGAATGCGAGCGCTTTCGTCACATCCGGAATCTGAAACGTCGCCTCAGCGTGCGTGTTCAAAACGATCTGCGCGTTCGCTAAGCTCGGATTCTGGGTGGTAACGGTGCCGCCTTCCGCAATGTTGTTCGCCACCAGCACCGGTGGAATCGGCACATTAACCGTGTCTCCAGCATGCGCCAGAACAGGTTCGTAATCCCGATTCACCAGGTTACCCATAACGAGGTTCCCCATCAGAGCAGGTAGCGCATCGGCTGCTACCAACTTCACAATTGCATTAGCCAGATTGGCAGAGGTAATTGTAGACATCTTTCTCCTAACTCTCCTTCACGCCGGCTTTCTAGTCGGCGCATACTCGATTCAACTTCTAGATTTCGCCTTCCCGCCTGCTTACAAGCAGCGGAACCGTTAGTCGTCAGTTACATTCCTCGCAATGCTTGTCTTGCGAGACGCGAGATCTCCTGCCGGACTTGGTCTAGGTCTTCTTTGTTCATGTCGGGCCGAATCTGCTCGAAGCTCACGCCCCCTCCCAATTGACTGTTGTTCTTCGGGGTCGCCTGAGCGCCACTCCCTCCGGCAATCCGGGCAGGCAACAGCTCTGGGTTCTCCTGCACGAAATGATTAAGATATTCCTGTAACGACTTGTTTTCCGGACCCCGTGCCTGCAAACGGCCGTCCTCAACCCTTACGATCTCGTCCTTCACGGCACGGAAAGCAAGTTCGACTTTGGAAACGCCTAGTCTCTGCAGTTCCGCTCGAATCTGCGAATTCCTATCTGCCTCCTCGGCCGCAGAGCGCGCCTTGCGGTTCTCTTCGACCAGCTGGTTTAACCGGCCCTCCAGGCCCTCCCGCCGCTTGCGTTCTTCCTGTAGTTCCACTTTGTACGCGGGTTCGGATTTCTGGTGCTCGCTGCGGACAAATTCTTCTATCGCTTGACGCACGATGTCGCGTACGTCCGGAGTAGCTTGAGTCTCGTTATCGTTCGGATTGATTTCTGGCATCACGTGGTTTCTCCAAATTCATAAACTGCGCGTCGATCTCCCGCGCTATCTGGTCTTTCGTTTCTTGGCGCGCGTCGTTTAGATACTTGATGGCAAGCCGCTGGTAAATCTGCCGCTTCAATGTAGCCGAATCGATTCCGAGCGCTAGCAGATCCTTCCCGTCGCTAAGTTCCGAAGCAAAATCCTGTATGTCGAATTCATCCAGCCCTGACACCGACACCAGAACGTCATCGAGCCGAGCATCGCTTATTGAGCTGAGAATCTTCCTGAGCGTGCCCTTTACCACCGCGCTGAAGGCTCGCAACACTTCCTGAGTGATCACGCAATCCATCTGCTTGCTCAAAGCTGATTGTGCGTGGCCGCTTATCATCTCTCCGGAAGCTTGGCTCAGATAACAAACCCGGTAGATCTCCTCTTTTAGACTTTCAAGATTATTAGCAGCAATCTGAAAGACTTTTCCGTCGGGTTCCGTCCATCCGAACTTATCGTTCGGACCGAGCTGTATGTAGTAACTCTCACCGATAATCTGGTTCCACTCGCGATCGCTGTAAACTACCGGCATCGCAAACAAGCCCATCGTGATCGCCCAGGCAAGCGAGTTCGACTTATTAAAATGCTCCAGCTGCAAAGTCGCAGCTTTGTTCATAAGCCACAAACCGTCGCTGACCTGCATCGTCATCAGCGGAACGCGTTGGTGTCTCACGAAAGCGTGCGGGCCGCGAGCTACAAGCTTGATGTCTGAACTCTTACCTTCGCGCTGAACGCGCCGGTAGACTCGGAACTCGCTTTTGTCGTAATACCTCCAGTACGTTTCGTCAATTGACTCGCTTGAGTCGATGCTTGGCTGCCGGACGGAATCGTGGCGCAGAACAACCCATTCATATTCACCTTGGTCGTCGACGCTCCAGTTGATCAGGTCTTCCGCCTGATACTTGACCAGATAAGCGCGGGATATGCCGGCGGCATCCTCTTCGGCTCGGTTTAAAGGAGCCCCATCCACTTTTGGAAAATCGATCAGAATGTGACTTCGCCCGGCGACCAGCATGTCGATTAGGCACGACCGGAAAAAGTCGCTCAGCCGTGTGCGCTTGCGATCGCAGTCATCTACGAATTCCGAGAGAAACCTTTTCCCCTGCTCGGTCCCGCCATCGAACTGAACGCTAGGTTCACGCCGGAACAGAGTCGATGCGTACCAGTCTATGATCGATCCGGCATAGTTCTGGTAGAAGGCCTGTTGTAAGCGCTCCCCGTAGACGTCCGGTCCCTCCTTTTGGCGGCGCAGAAGGTATTCGCCGGCGCGCTGCTTGAACTGGAACCCTCCCGCATACAAGTCTCGGAAGGATCGCAGAATTGGCTTCCGCCGCTTGTATTCTGGGTGCTCTCGATCGATATCAATCATTTGGCTTGTCCAATTTTCATTTGCATTTGTAACTTCTAGAGAAGTCTCAGGCCCTTCTCACCCGCTCGGACCCGCGGTCCGTATAGCTCCCAAATTGCGTAGCCAAGAGCATCGGAAGCGTGTGTCCTCTTCGGATCGCGCATCTTATCGATTACTCCGCTGTCCGGCTTAAATAGAACTCCCTCAAAGTCTTTGATCAGCTCCCGGCATCTCGGATCTATCTCTAGCCTGACTTCACCCAATGCGTTCGTCAAAAGGGCATTCACTTTCTTGATCCGCTCCATCACGGCTGGATTCGAAGTCGGCACCCGCAACTTAACGCCTCGAAAACCAGCCTTGTAAAGCGTGTTCTGCACCGTCGTATAGTCGTTGGTTCCTGTAGTGTGCATGTTCCGCCCGCTGGCGTCTCCAAAGATCTCTAGCCCCGCCTGATGGCCCCGATAGCGGTTCTCGAATTCCAGGCAAGCTTCTTCCGTGGTCGCTCGTTCCAACACGATCTCATCGATCGCAAACAGACGGTCTCCGTCCTGCTGCAGCACAACCGAACTCATCGGCGCGACGTTAAAGTCCAGAGTCCACAGCAGCGGCTTGCCCTCGTCGTAATTCCGCTTCGCTACATTCGTTCCCGCGTTGAAGCAGTGATAAACCCGGTCGGCCCGGCTATTGAGGTACTCGCCCATAACCTCTTGCTGATAAAACTTCGGATCGTAGCTGCTTTCCAACCGCGCGTAATAATCGGGAGTCTTCACCAGCAGATGCCGGTTCTCGAACGGGCGCGCTCGAACACATCCGTGGCCGGTTACCGGCGCATGAATGAATCGTTTGTAGATCCAGTCATGTCCTTGCGGCGTCCATACTCCAAAACCACACAGCCGATTCGCTTTCGGGTCCCGCAGTCGCGCCTCTAACCGGAGCCACGCCTCTTCTCGCGCATACGACAATTCGTCGATTCCGAACCACGCTAGGTTGGTTCCACGCAGCCTCTCCGGCTCGTCTAGTGACCTCAGCAGCACTTGGCTTCTGGGAGCTGATATCGTTAGTTCGCCGTCTGCTTTCCGGATCTCGAAATCGATGTCCTGCGAGTCCAATGCTCCAAATAACCCTGCCAGGCTGGCGTCCCTCAGCATCGTCAACGTCGGCGCAGCCAGCACCCCTTGCCTTCCCCGGTTTATATAGGTCTGTCTGATCACCTCTAAGCAAAGTGCGGCGCTCTTCCCGGAGCCGACTGGTCCTGAAAACCCTTTGAACCTATCCCCCAAATTTTGAAACAAGCTCTGGGATGGCAGGTGAGTCCGGTTCCAGCAAACGCTCTCTGCATCAGCTCCGGCATCGGAGTCCCCCGCGCTCTCTGAAAGCCTCATCCCGCTAAACACAATAAGGATCCGCTTTGACGCTTGAATCCGAAAAAGAACTGTAAACAGTTGATTGTAAGGGAGATCGTTTTTTTCGGAAGGTTGTGACCGGCTTCTAAAATTCCGAAAAGATCACTCAGGTCTGCGCCTCGACTTGTTTTTTGGGCTCGATGCGGATAACGTTACGGGGCGACGGGCGTCGGCGGGAAGACTGGAAAGAGCGTTGCGGCACAGGGCTAAAAAGCCACTACAGAGGGCAGCACGTTTCTCCCGGCAAAGTCTGCGTCCGGCAAAGTTAGTCGCTGAGCTTCAGCTACTTTCCCAGTGACTCGGCTCGGGCATGAAGATAAGCTTCTTAGCTTAGCGTGCAAATTCTTCCGCAGCGGCCCTTTCGCTTTTAGCTCGCCGGCAACTTCACGTGTATACATCCGCCCGGGACCCCGGGATAGCGGCCGTCATCGGCCTCCATGATGGAATGACGCTATGGCAAAACTTAACCTATCTTCTATTGTCTTGGTGCTCACCACCGTCGCGGCCACCGGTCAGGCAGAAACGATAGATCGGACTGCGGACCAGAATGCAATTCGCCAGGTCGTAGCCCGGTATCTCGATGCTCGCAACCAGGCAGATACAGCCAAGACGCGAATCGTGCTGACGGAAGATGCCGATCAGCTGGTTTCAAGCGGCGAGTGGCGGCGAGGGCGCGACAGCCTGTTAGAGGGCGCGATGGCAATGTCGAACAAGCACACCGCCCAGAGCAGCATCCACCTGGACGCCGTCCGTCTCGTAACTGACGATGTCGCTATTGCCGACGGCGACTACGTGACCCATTCAGCGCCGGGCGCGACGCGCAAAATGCGCACCACATTCATAATGAAACGCGCAGGCGGCGAGTGGAAGATTGCGGCCATTCGCAATATGCTTCCTGCGCCGCTGGCGCGCTAAAAGATAAAAGCTAAAAGATAAAAGCTAAAAGATAAACTTCAACTGGTAGCGGATAACGCGAGCTCCGCCGTCTGCGAAACCAGGGTTAAGGAAACGGCTGGTAGCAGGGTTGATGCCGCCAGGGGTCGAGGTCGCAATCGCGCCTATGGTAACAGTGCCGGAATCAAACGGACTAATAGATTGGGTTCCGTACTGACGATGGTTGAAGACGTTGTAGAATTCTCCGCGCAGCTCGAAGCGCACCCGTTCGGTGATATTCACTATCTTGGTCAGGTTGGCGTCTAGGTTATTAAGAATCGGGGTCCGTGCGGTGTTACGGCCTAAGTTGCCGGTGGCACACGGCGTCGTACTATCGCACGCCGGTAGAGCAATGTACATCGCCGTCGCTGGATCGATGGGAGCATTGCCTGCGTCGGGGTTGATGTATCCGGTGGCGCTGGGGTTCCTGGCGCTAGCCGGGATCGCGCGGACGCCGAAAGTTCCGGCCGGATTAAAGTTGGGCCGATCGTTAACCGCGCTTCCCAGACCATCGGCCTCTAATCCGTTGGTGATGTTCAGCGGCGCGCCGGATTCCATCACGTAGACTCCCGAGAGCTGCCATCCGCCTACGATGTGGCCAATTAGTCCGTGTTGCGCACGCATAAAAGGCAGCTCGTAAACGGCTGTTAGAGACACCCGGTTAGGACGGTCGTAGTTAGACACTGCTCGATCTTGCGTCAAGCCACCGAAGATGGAGGGAGTGACAGCGGTAGAGTTCTGGTTGTTTCCAGTCACGCCAAAGATGTCGCTGCCATTGTCAATAAACTTGGAACGAGTATAGGCAAGATTAAAAAGAAAATCATTGGCAAACCGGCGAGTGACGCCAAGCTGACCGGCATGATAGGTCGAGCCTGCGCCATTGGTGCGGATGTTGCGGGCTCCCGATAGCGGATCGAACCGGTCCTCCCGGTTGCCTGCGGGAATATTGGCGGCGCTGTAGCCGGCGGGAAAGACCTGCAACGATGCGGGAACGATTGGGTTTAGATCTTCGGTCGCGAAGAGATTGAGGCCGCGAGTCCCCACGTACGATGCATCGACGATGACTTTGCCCGGAAGTTCCCGCTGGAAACCACCCGACCATCTCATGTAGTAAGGGTTCACCAGATTCTTCAAAGCGAGCGTCTGGGAGTTCAGAGGAGAAAAGACTCCCATTGTCGGAAGTTGGTTCGAGAAATCTGCAAGCCCCCTGGGATTTCCCGTCGAAGAGATGGAATTGACGATGGCGGCTATGTTGTTGGGCGCGGACGCTACGGCGTTGGAGGCGATATTGTTAAAAAACGAGTCGTATCCCATTTGGAAGCCGCCGCGCAGCACGGTCTTTTTCTGGCCAAAGATTCCGAACGGTCCGCCGCTAGCGGGCGAATACGCGAGCCCGACCGTGGGAGCCCAATTATTCAGATCGCTGTTTACCTGATTGGGCTGGCTGTAGGGTCCAGTAAAGGTTGCCGGGTCGACGTTAAAGATGCCTGCATACGCCGGCGTCCGCAGGGAATTAATGGGGTTGCCGAAGAACTCATAACGAACTCCCAAAGTTATTGTCAGGCTTTCTGTTGCCCGCCAGCGGTCTTGTAAGAAATACGCCTGGCGAAATAGCGAAGGATAGTAACTCGCGCTGCCGAAATCCCGCCTGGCAGATCCGTTCGCGCCGCCGTAGTCGTCGATAAAGTTTGTCAGTCCATTGACGCCACCGGAGCTGGCCTGGTAAACGAAACTGCCTCTGACGTTAAAAGGAGCGGCTTGCTTCGAACGCTGCTGCAGCAGGGAAATACCTCCGCGAATACTATGGTTCCCACGCACATAGCTCACGGTATCTTGAATTTCGTAATTGTTCGCAACCCGGCCTTGCGGCAGATTGCTTGCTACCCCGTAAACGCTGCCTGAACCCACTCCATTGATGGTGGTTTGGGGCGTGCTGGCCGCGAGCGGATTGGTGGCATCGAAGGGAAAGAAGAAAAAGATCCGGTTGTATGCCAAACGTAACTCGTTGGTGGAAACAGGCGAAAAGGTATGAGTTTCCGTAAGCAGGGCGCTGTTCACGGTGTTGGTCTGGCTGGTGGAGAAGCCTGGAAAACCAACTGCGCCGCCAAATGGGTCAATGCTGTCGTCGTAGAGATACCGGCCTGAGAGTTGATCCTGATTACTAAAAACATGATCGACGCGCTCCAGCAGCTGACGATCCCGGACTTTGCTGGGATAGCTTCGGGTGTAAGTTCCGAATTGGATGGCAGGCCGGTTCGCTCCGGACGCAACGGTAAAAAACTGGCTGGTAGCGTCGGACCCCATGGTGACGGCATTCAACCGGTTTACGCGCTCATTCGCCGGGAATGCGGACAGAAGAGTGGCGCGGCCTGCCGCGGACAAGGAGGTTAACTGCGTGGTGGACGACGAGACCTGCCGTTCTTCCTGATAGGCACTGAAGAAGAAGGTCTTATTTCGAAAAATGGGTCCGCCTATCGTTCCCGAAAAATACTGGTCGGTGCCGGGAGCGGGATGGCCGCGCCGCAGTTGAGCATCATCCAGCTTATTCAGGTTCGTCAGAGCATCGTCGAAGGTGGAATCCAGCAGGTAACGGAGCGTGCCATGAAACTGATTGGTTCCGCTTCGTGTAATGGTATTAATCACCGCGCCGCCGGCCCGCCCGTATTCGGCATCGTAGTTGCCGGTTTGCGCCGAAACCTCCTGCACCGCATCCGGATTCTTGATCTGGAATGCCTGTCCGGCGATAGAAATATCATTATTTTCCGTACCATCGATGAGGAAGTTATTCGATCTGCCCCGAGCTCCATTTACCGAAAATGTAGCCACGCCGAAGGAGTAGCGATTAGTGGAAACGCCCGGGAGCGTTAGCACCAACGATACCGGATTCTGACTAGCGATCGGCAATTCGGTTAAGCTCTGAGTGGTAATCGTTCCACCGCGAACAGGGGCTTCAGTCTGCAACTGCGCCGCGGATGCCGATACTTCTACCGTGCTAGTCACCGCGCCAATTTCGAGCTGCGCGTCAATAGCAACACTCCGGGCAGCAGCAACCGTGAACGGCGCAACTGAGAAGCCCTTAAATCCACTGGAAGTTACCTTGACCGTGTACGAACCGGGATCGACAGCGTCGAACCGGTAATTCCCGGCCTCGTTCGTTTGAGTCGAACGGGTAACGTTGGTGTCCTGGCTGGTGAGATCGACCTTGGCTGACGCGACGGGCGCTTTCAAAGTATCGAGGACCAGCCCTGATACCGTGCCACGACTAGATTGCGCCCACAAGCTGTGCGCTGTCCCTAGAATAAAAACGAGACTCCAGCAGGCCAGCGATAAAATCCGCCTGAGGTAACCGTAAGAAATCATGACATCCCCTTCCAGTAATGTGACCGTTAGGATAACTCAAAAAGAGGTCTGCCTCGATGAAAATATTGATTGCGCATCATAAGCCGGGCGATCGCAGGCGGATGTTACACTTCGGCGATTGCAAATGAGACACCTTTTCGTACACCTGCCGATGCTCGCGTGTTTGCTTGCCGGTCTCGCTCCGGCGCAGCAGGGGGATACGAACCCTGAGGGACTGAAGAAAGCGCCAGCCACCGCTCCGGTCGCGGAAGAGATGCCATCGGTAACGCATCACTCGATTAGTTGGCACGGCAAGACCCTCGCGTATACGGCCACCGCCGCGCGACTGCCCATCAAGAATGATGAGGGGAAAACTGAAGCGCAGATGTTCTATGTGTCGTATGTGCTCGACGGGCAAGCGCAGGCTGCCGGCAAGCGTCCCCTGACGTTCGTGTTCAACGGCGGTCCAGGATCGGCAACTATCTGGTTGCACATGGGCTGCTTCGGTCCGAAGCGAGTGGCGATGCTGCCGGACGGCGGCATGCCCGCGCCCCCGTTTCACTGGGAGGACAACAGCGATACGATTCTGGACCGGACGGACCTGGTGTTTGTGGATGCAATCGGCACCGGATATAGCCGCGCAACGAAGCCGGAGTTTCAAAAGAAGTTCTGGAGCGTGCGCGGCGATGTCGCGGCGTTCGGCGAGTTCATCCGTTTATTTCTGCAGCGGAATTCGCGCTGGACTTCGCCGATCTACCTGGCGGGCGAAAGCTATGGAACCACGCGAGCGGCCGGTCTTTCGGGCTACCTGGTGGACCACGGCATCGCGCTCAATGGAATTGTGCTGATTTCGACCGTGCTCAATTTTCAGACTCTCAGCTTCGACACCGGAAATGATCTGCCCTACGTGCTGTTCCTGCCCACCTATTCCATGACGGCTGCCTTTCATCACAAACTAGCCCCGGACGTGAGCGGCAATTTGACTAAGCTGCAGGCCGATGTCGAAAAGTTTGCCGCGGGTGAATACGCGACGGCACTGCAGCAAGGGGACGCTCTGAGCGCCGCCGCAGCGGATGCAGTTGCAACCAAGCTATCGCGCTTTACCGGTTTGAGTCAGGATTACATTGCGAGATTGAACTTGCGTGTCGATCTCTCGCACTTTGATTCGGAACTGCTGCGCAAGGAGGACAAGACTGTAGGCCGTCTGGATGGACGCTTTACCGGAGTGAACGAATCCGGGATGTCGCAGCGGCCGGATTACGATCCGAGCGAAGCCGATATCCGTCCCCCTTACACAGCGGTTTTCGGAGACTATGTGAGGCGCGAGCTCGGGTATAAAAGCGAAGAAGAGTATTACGTGCTAGGCGGCGGCGTGAAAAACTGGGACTATTCGACAGCTAAAGGTGGCTGGCAAACCGGCTTTGCGGATACCAGCGAAGCGCTGCGGCATGCGTTTGCGAAGAACCCTTATTTAAGAGTCTATGTCGCGGAAGGGCTGTACGATGCGGCAACGCCTTATTTCGCGGCCGAGTATACCTTCAATCACATGGGGTTGACGCCCAGCGCGCACAAGAACATGATTCGCGAACGATTTCCGACCGGCCATATGGTGTATATCGACAAGGGCGCTCTGGAAAAATTGAATCGGAGTATGCAGACGTTCTATGGCGAGCGGGGGGCGTCCCCATCGGAGTGATCCGGCTGAAACTACAGAACTCGCCTGGTTGGCGACGCCTGCTGCTCTACTCGCTGGCAGGAATCTCTGCAATGGCGCTCGTGGTCCTTACAGCGACCTATCTCCACTACAAACACATCGTCGACGAGCGGGTGGAGCGGCCCATATTCAATGTCCCTGCGCAGATCTACGGGCTGCCCGGCCTGGACGGAAAGCCGCAATTAATCACCGGCATGTTCGATGCCAAGCACCGTTCGAAACGATTGCTTTTGACTTACAACCAGATTCCGCAGTTGGTGATCGACGCCATCGTCTCAGTAGAGGACCGGCGCTTCTTCGAGCACAAGGGCATCAATTACGTCCGGCTGGTGGAGGGCGTAGCCGCGCCGCTGTTCGGTCACGGCAGAATGCAGGGCGGCTCCACGCTGACGATGCAGATGGCGCGCAGCTTCTTCCTTTCCAATCAACGCACCGCGAGACGGAAGCTGGCCGAGATGATGATCGCAACCGAGCTCGAGCGGCGTTTCACTAAGCAGCAGATTCTGGAGGTTTATGTCAATCAGGTGGACATGGGCCAGCACGGATCTTTCAACATACGCGGCTTTGGAGAAGCTGCGCAGATTTACTTTGGCAAAGAGATCAAGAAAGTGACTCTGCCGGAGGCAGCGACGCTGGCGGGAATCGTGAACGGTCCCAGCTACTTTTCGCCTTATTTGCATCCCGACAGGGCCGTACATCGCCGCAACATTGTTTTGCAGGCGATGTATGGCAACGACGTGAACGGCAAGCGGATGATTAGCCAGGGTGAGATGCTGCGCGCGAAGGCGACGCCGTTGAAGCTTGCGCCTCCCGATGCCGAGGCGGACGAAGCACCGTATTACATCGACCTAGTGCGCAGCCGCTTGCTTGACGACTATTCCGAAGCAGAGATAAATAACAGTGGGCTGAAAGTCTATACGTCGCTCGATCCGCAATTGCAGAAAGCGGCGGCGGAAGCCATCGCGGCCGGCATGAAGCGCGTGGATCGGCTGACCAAATCCGGAAAAGCTCAGGTAGCCCTGGTCGCTCTTGATCCGCACACCGGCGAAGTGCTGGCTTTGAGCGGAGGCCGGAATTACGGCGTCAGCCAGCTGAATCACGCCACCAGCAAGCGGCCGACCGGATCAATCTTCAAGCCGTTCGTGTATGCGACGGCACTCACCAGCGGCCTCAGTAATAGCCTCGATAAGGAAGTGACTGGCGAGAAGCAGGACGCCTACACGGAAATTTCGATGATCGACACGGCGGCCGGCCAGTTCGGCGCGCCCGGTGAAAAGCCTTATAGCCCGCGGAATTTCGATAGCAGAGAAACGGGCGGGGAAGTAACACTGCGCGCGGCGCTGGCCCATTCCATCAACACGGCGACCGTCCGCCTCGCCGAACATATTGGCTATGGCAATGTAGCGTCACTGGCAAATTCAGCCGGTATGGATGTGAAGCCTACTCCGTCGATGGCGATCGGAAGCTACGATGCCACTCCCCTGCAAATGGCGGGTGCGTACACTACGTTCGCGAATAATGGAGTTTATCTGGAGCCGAGATGGATCCGCGGCGTGCAGCGCTCGGATGGAAGTATCGACCGGAAACCGGCGTCCGCAGAGGAGAAGATCCTCGATCCACGGGTAGCGTTTGTGGTGACGGACATGCTGCAAGCCGTGATGACGGAGGGAACGGCGGCATCCGCCGTCCACGGGAGATTCAGCCGTCCAGCCGCCGGTAAAACGGGGACTTCGCACGATGCCTGGTTCGCCGGTTACACCAGCAATCTGCTGTGTGTGATCTGGGTGGGCTATGACGATTACACCGACATAAGGATGGAGGGAGGGAAAGCGGCAGCGCCCATCTGGGTTGACTTCATGGCCCGCGCGGCGCGCCTGCGGCGCTACCGCAACATGCAGCCGTTTACTCCGCCCGATGGAGTTCGCCAGGTTGCTATCGACAAACTGACTAACCTGCCGGCGACCGATAAGTGTGCCGACGATTATCAGGCTTTCTTCATAGACGGAACGATCCCTCGCGCGAATTGCGAACATCCGGAAGGGGACACCAGGAACGCGTTCCAGAAGATGTTCGGCTTGGGAGACAAGGGCGGCACGCTGCCTCCGAAAAATGAGGATGTAACCGGAACGCCTAAGGAAAAGGGCTTCTGGAAGCGCCTGTTCCGGGGTAAAGACAAACCTGCGCCGCCGCCACCTTCCCCGCCTTTGCGATAATTGCCAGCAACAACGTCCCTATGTCGACGGCACTTACATTCCCTCTGATTACAGTGGAGGAATTCTTCGACCTTCCGGAGCCGGCGGGAGAATTTACCTATGAACTTCATTTTGGGGAGATAGTCCAGGTGGGCCGGCCCAAGAAGCGGCACTACACGCTTCAACTGAGAATCCAGAGGCTACTTCAAGAGCTTTTGGATGAGAATAAGTGGGTAGCCGGTGTTGAGATGCCGTATGGTCTTACCCCAGGCTATGACGCACGTGCGGCGGACATTGGCGTCGTCTCGCTAGAACAATTTAATGCCATTCCGGAGGAAGGATATCTGATCGGTTCACCGGATCTCGTCATCCAGGTTAAGAGCCGATCGAATCGCGACCGGAAGATGGAAGAAGACGCCGTGGCTCACATCACGCATGGTGCGCAATGCGTCTTACTGCTGAAGCCGGAGCGAGGCGAGATCGTGGCGATCACAGCGTCGTCGCGGCGGGTATATGGCCGGGGAGAGAGCTTGGTTATCGAAAGTCCGTTCTCGCTCGCTATATCTGTAGATGACTTTCTCGGCGCTCCGACCGTACGCGAAGACCCCGCCTGATGTCCACAGCTCCTGCGTTTCCATTGACGACTGTCACTGATTACCAGGCTATGCCGGAGCCGGGTGGCGAATCTACGTTCGAGCTGCACTTTGGAGAAGTAGTTCAAGTGGGCCGTCCCAAACACGGACATTACAATTTGCAACGGCGGATACGCGAACTGCTGCGCGCCTGTCTCGACGAACAGAAATGGATGATCGACATTGAGGTTCCCTACGGCCTCACGTCCGGCTACGATGCCCGGGCCGCCGGCGTCGCTGTCAAGTCCCGCGAAGGCTGGGATGCCGTTCCGGAAGACGGAATGTTGATCGGATCGCCGGAACTAGTGATTCAGGTCAAGAGTCCTTCGAATCGGGATGCGCAAATGGAACGCGAAGCCATCGACCACCTCACCCACGGCGCACTCGCCGTTTGGCTGGTGCGTCCCGAGCAGCAGCAGGTTACCGTACTTACGGCCTCAGGCAAGCGAACGCTGGGGCGTGGCGAACTACTCACGGCCGACGGTCTGCCAGCGCTTTGCATCTCGATAGACGGCATTTTCGCTTAGATCCGGCTCCGCGCAACTGGTACTTTCTTAGAAGTAAGCAATCGCCGAAGTTTGGCGGAACTCGCATCTTACTTTGAGAGGAATCGGCATGAAATGGACTCCAGGCGGCATCAGCAGCGACATCATAGACCGGCGTAACAGCGGCGGCGGACGCGGCTTCGGGGGCGGAGGATTTGGCGGCCTCGGTCTCGGAGGAATCGTCATTGTTGGCCTGCTGAGTCTTCTCTTCGGACGCAACTTTTTTACACTCTTTTCCGGCGAGGGCTCCGCGCCGGTGGAGCATCGGGCTCCCGACCCTGCTCGTAATGCGCAGGAGAAACCGGTAATGCAGTTTGTTTCGTTTGTCCTGGACGATGCGCAAAATACCTGGACCAAGATTCTGCCCGAAGCCGAGAATAAAACCTATCGGAGGGCCAAGCTGGTGGTGTTTCGCGATGTTTCGCCGTCTGGCTGCGGCCTGGCCAGAGATGCTATCGGCCCGTTCTACTGTCCTGCGGATGAGCAGGTCTATTTGGATCTGAGCTTCTTCGATCAACTTCATCGCCTGGGAGCGCCCGGTGAGTTTGCAGAAGCATACGTCATTGCCCATGAACTTGGGCACCACGTGCAGAAGATCTTAGGCATCGAGCCCAAGGTGCAGCGATTGCGCCAGGCTAATCCCGGAGAGGCCAACCGGCTTTCTGTCGCGCTGGAGTTACAGGCGGATTGTCTGGCTGGTATTTGGGGACACTCCACCCGGGAGCGGAGTATCATCGACGCCAGCGATGTGCGGTCCGGCCTCGGGGCGGCAGCCGCAGTAGGTGACGACCGGCTGCAGAAGATGTCGCGCGGTAGAGTGAGCCCCGAATCGTTCACACATGGCAGTTCCGCTCAACGCCAGGAGTGGTTCGAACGCGGACTCGATAGCGGACGGCTTTCTTCCTGCAACACCTTCGGCCGCCAGAGTCCCACAACCGGCGAATAATTCACACCGGCAAGGTAAGGTAAAACGTCGCGCCTTCCCCTTCAGCTGTTTTCACCCACATGCGGCCACCATGGCGGGCGACAACTGTCTTGCAGATTGCCAGCCCAATACCGTTCCCCGGAACGTCCGTCCCATGTAACCGCTTGAAAATCCCGAAAACCCGGTCCGCAAAAGCAGGATCGAAGCCCTGCCCGTTATCGGCAACAGAGAACAACCATTCTTGACCCCGTTTTTCTACTTCGATTCTTACCTCGGGCTTCATCCCGTTTTTCGAAAAACGCAAGGCATTCGAAATCAAATTCTGAAAAACCTGTCCCAGTTGAACTCTGCTTCCCGTAACCATTGGAAGGCGCTCGATGTCGATACGCGCCCCGCTCTCCTCCATTTGGATCTTCAGTTGCGAAATAACGCTCGAAAGCACTTCATTCAGATCCACTGCTTCGAGACACGTAGAACCGTCGAGAGTAACGCGGGAATAGGCAAGCAGATCTGCAATTAACGTCCCCATGCGCTTAGCGCTAACGACAATGTGCGACATCCACTCGCGGCTTTGATCGTCAAGGCTGTATTCGGTATGGCGTTCCAGCAGTTGAGTAAGGGTTGCCACGGTACGGACGGGCTCCTGAAGATCGTGGCTGGCTGCGTAGGCGAATTGCTCCAGATCGTGATTCGACCGGCGCAGCGCATCTTCCACCCGCTTCTGATCGGTTATGTCGGTGTGAGTGCCGAACCATCCTGAAGTCTCGCCCCGGCCATCGCACACGGGTACCGCGCGGCTTAAGAAGGGACGGAACACGCCATCGGCTCCGCGCAATGGAAACACCATTTCAAAAGGTTGGCCGGTCTCGATGGAGACATTCCATGCCTTCAGGATTGTAGGCAACTCTGCCGGATCGTGAATCGCTTGCCAGCCCCATCCCTGCATCTGTTCCGGGGTAGAGCCGGTATAGTCAAAACACCGCTGGTTGAACCAATAGATCCACCCGAACGCATCTGCCATCCACGCCAGTTGGGCGATATTGTCGGCGAGAGCACGGAACTTGCTTTCGCTCTCGCGAAGCGCGGTCTCCGCTCGTTTGCGCGCCGTAATGTCTTCGATCACGGCGATCAGATAGTCCGCATGCCCTTGGGAATTCATGGCGGGCGAAGCAGTCACATTGGCCCAAACCGTCGAGCCGTCTTTTCGCAGATAGCGCTTCTCGACGCTCGCTGATGGCGTTCCTGCTCCCAGCATCCTCTCGGGAAGAGTCATTTCCGCCGCCCTGTCTTCCGGGTGGGAGATCTGGCGCAAAGTGAGAGCTAAAAGTTCCGTTTTCGAGTACCCGAGGATAGAACAGAGCTTGTCATTGACGGCGAGCCATCGGCCATCCAGAGACAGCTGCGCCATTCCGACAGCTGCGTTTTCAAAAGTGCTCCGGAACCGGCTTTCGCTTTCTCCTAGTGCCTCCTCGAACCGGATGCGGTCTGAAATATCGATGCCGCAGGAAACCAGCCGGATGATCTCCCCATGCTTGTCAAACATGGGAGAAACCATGAAATCGAGCGTAAGGCGCTTTCCCGCCTTCGTCGTTATCGGAATGTCGAAACGGCTCGACGCTCCCTGCTGGGCGCGTCCAATCGCTTCTTGTATGCTCTGGTCTACTTCATCGCCGGCGATCCACCACTGCTGGTGAACGAACGAGCGTCCCACAACTTCGTCCATGCTCATGCCCGCCAAGGCGAGCGATCGTTGATTGGCTTTCAGAATGGCCCCGTCAGGAGTCATGACAACGACATAGATCAGCAGCGCATCCAAAATGCTCCGGAAATGCGACTGGCTTTCAAGAATCAGCTGATCGAAAATATTCTGCTGGGGCAGCTGCAAACGAAGCCTGGTTACTTCAGCCTCGAGTTCGGCGACCCGGGCTTGAAGCCATGACTGACCAGTTAAGCCTGGCTCGCTGGTCACGCCGGAATGTTCCATCATCTCCTCTTCAAGAGCGCACAGGCCGCCAGCCCCAACCAAAGTAAAAACTGAGCGCACTTAGCTGCGACTGGCGAGTCTGTTTTGCGCGGGTTCCTCAAAAAACCCTTTCTTATGAGCTCGGCTTCATCAGCGCCTTCCATCTCTCCCAGGCTTCGGCCCGGGCTTTTTTGTTGGCCTCGCTGGCATCGGGCGCTTGCCCGGCGCGCATAAATCCGTGGCCCGCGCCTTCGTAAGTCACCGCCTCATACTGCTTCCCGGCGGCTTTCATCGCTTCCTTGGTAGCGCGAATGGTAGCGCCGATGCGTGCATCATTTCCTGCGTAGAAACCATATACCGGAGCCTTAATGCGGTCAATCGCGGCGGTTTCAATCTCATGCGCGGAATTCATCGGAGCCGGACCGTAGAACACAAACGCCGCCGCCAAATCCGGGCGGTTCGTTGCAAACCGGAAACTCTGTCCGCCTCCCCAGCAGAAGCCGGCCACATAAATCTTTCCGTTCGAGGCCGGCAGTTTCAGGCCGTAATCACTGACGGCCTGCAGATCGGCGGTAACTTGCGAAGGGCTTAAATGGCTCACAGCTCCGGTCACGGCAGATTGCCCGGAAAAGCTCGGGGTGCGGCCGCCATTTGGACCCATGCCGGTGAGAAGATCCGGCGCGACCGCAATGTAGCCGGCTTTCGCAACCTGGTCCGCCAGCGTTTGAACCCAATCGCTAAGTCCAAAAATCTCGTGAATAATCAGGACTACCGGAGTCTTTCCTTTCGATTCGGGATAAACCACGAAGGTCTCCACGGAACGGCCGTCGTGTTTGACCGTAACCCATTCCTGATGGCGTGGGGACTTGGCGAGCTCAGTGCGAGCCCAATCCTGTGCCGGCAGGGAAACTGCACACAGGGCAAATAAGGCGAGAAGCCGGTTCATCTAACAAGTTGTACTACTTCAGCGCTCTGGATTTCTACTACTTATGCTTTTGCCCTGCCAATGAAGGAAGATAGTACGATTCTTCATGGGGATGTCATACGGTGTCAGAGTCGAGTACGCGCACGAGCGCAGAATCCGGGATCGCAATAAAGGATATTACCGGGTGGCGCATTGGCCCATTTGGATTTGGGTATTCTTTCTCGCTCCAGGTCCGCTGACATTCGATCTGTTTGCACACGGCGGCAACCAGTGGCATCTCTTGTGGCTGGCTGGCGTGACGTTGGCGACCGGAATAGCCGGCTGGTTTGGGCAGTTGCCCGGAGTGGAACCGCGTCCTTACATTCTCCGGTTCTGTGAAGACAAGCCGAATCCTCTATACCGGCGCGTCTGCTACACCTTCGCCTGGAACGCGTTGCTGAGCTTCGCCGCATTGAATCTGGTGGGCTTGATCGCCGCTTCCGTTACCGGGCGCTGGCAGCTGAGACAAATCTACACGTACGGATATTTCCCGACGTTTGCCGTTGTAGTAACGCTGGGCGTAATAGGTCTACTGCCGCGGGTTGGGCGTTCAACCGAAGGAGAAGGCGTCGAGCGCCGCTACTTCTATGGGGCCGTTTGGAGCATCACGATTGCTCAAACAGTGCTGCTGGTGCTGTGGAAACTGCTGCCGCGGACACATGCCGCTGATTTAATCAAGACTGCCGTGTTTCTTTTGGCCTTAGCGGTGGCTGGACGGTTAGCGGCCGCCGGCATCCTGCCGCGAACCAGGCCCATTCTCCCTGGCGAACTCATGGTGGCGGATTAGTTCTGTCCCTGCTGGCGGTTGTCCGTGGCGTCGTCGCGTTGGCTGCGGCAGGCGTCGTGTATCAGCGTCTCGGAGAGTGGCTGGACACACGCCGGTTTGGAAAGCGCGGCGAAATGGTGCGGGTGCCGGCCGCGCACGCAAGCCGCCGCATCCATTGGGATTCGCGCGGGCAGGGAAGTCCGGCCGTCGTGCTGGAATCCGGATTGGCCGCGACTTCGCTGAGCTGGGCTCTGGTCCAGGACAAGCTTGCCCTCCACACTCGGGTCTGCAGTTATGACCGTGCAGGCCTGGGCTGGAGCGATCGTGATCCCGGCACGCTGTCAGTCGACGCTATTCTGCGTGATCTCGAAATCCTGATCCACTCCCGGCTTGATGGCGATCCACTGCTTTTGGCCGGTCATTCCTTCGGCGGATTGCTGGTGCGTGCCTATGCCTGCCGCCATCCCGAGCGCGTGGCCGGGTTGGTGCTGGTCGATCCGGTTTCGATCGAGCGCTGGGCCGGCCGCGGGGAACTGGAACGCCGCCGTTTACGTATTGGAGCGAAGCTCTCGCGCCGCGGTGCATGGCTGGCTGAACTGGGCGTCGTTCGCCTGTGCCTGCAGATCGTCGCTGCAGGCCACACCAGCCTGCCGAAGCTGATAGCCCGCGCCAGTGCGGGACCGGGTTCAAGCATGGTGAGCCGCTTAACGGGCGAGATACGCAGGCTGCCGCCAGAACTATGGCCAGTCGTCAGAGCACATTGGAGCCGGGCCAGCAGGTTCCGCGTCATGGCCGGTTATTTGGATGCGCTTTCCGGGAGCGCTCGCGCCACGCAACACTTAACTCTGCCCCGTCATATTCCGCTAACGATTCTTTCAGCTCAAACCGCCACCGCTGCGGAGAGAGACGAACGCGACCGCTGGGCGTCGGAGAGCGTTCACGGCAGGCACCTGCTTATCTCCGATTGCGGTCACTGGATCCAGCTCGAGAAGCCCGATGTTGTAGCCGAGGCAATTACAGCCATGATTAGATCAGGATTCCCAAGTTCAGTTCGCAGTGGTGGCGCAAGTCTCTGACTTCGACACATGCGCGGGGTTGGCTTTAACGGAAAACGAGCGGCCGAATGTCCGATAACAGATATTATGTTAACCTTTCTAAATCAAATCACTTACTGCTTTGGGTTGCTTCAATTAGCTTGGGGTCGAGCCGCCATACCTTTCCAGCGCGCAGGTCACATAGCCAGACCGAGATTCGCCGTCTGAAAGATTTGGCACTTTCAGACAGTTCTAAGGATGCAAAGACCGTAAGCCAGCAGCCGATTGACTGGACTGTCCTTTCAGGTCCTTCTTCCCCCCTCCCGAATCCTTGCGCAGCAACCAGCGTCGGATCTGCAGGCGCATCGGTGCTTCGACGAAACGCCACGAGAGGAGCGCTGCCGCTATCAGCACTAGAAGATAGAAGCTTAGGTAGGCCATCGATTTTGCCGGCGGCGGTGACCGCAGGATGTACGAAACAGGAATCTGAAGAATGTAGATACCGTAGCTCGCTTCCCCGAGCAGGACCAGCGGAGACCACGCCAAGCCTTTCGCCAGCAGCGTTTCGCCTTCGGCCATAGCCAGGATCAGGAGCGCAAAGAGCGGTGACAATAGGCCGCTCGCCAAAAGCGGCCTGGGGATAGCCGGGCTCACGAAAGCCAGAATCATTAGGATTGCTGCAATGGAAAAATAGGTTGCGATTCGAGCGGAAACAGCGCTCAGACGAAAACCCTGAACGTAGATGCGACCCAGTAGGATGCCGATGATAAATTCGGGCAGCCGCAACAGTGGTGTGAACTCGACGGCCATTTCAAGACGGTTTCCGGGACTACCGGCTGCTCCGTGAGAAAGAACCAGCAACGCCGGCGGAAGCAGGCTTAACAACCAGAGGGACCCCATGGCGATGAACGCCGTCCGGAGTCGGAGCCGACGGAGGGCGAGCGCCAGAAAGGGAAAGGCAAGGTAGAAGAATGCCTCAACTGAAACCGACCAGGCCGGATAATTCCAATACCATGCAGACCAGGGCGTCCAGGCCTGCTGCAGACTGAGAACCGAGATGGCTCCAACGAAGAGCTTGGCGATCGCGGGCCCCAGATGATTAACATGAAGGGTCCAAACAATGTTAATGGGTGCGGCCAGCAAGAATGCCAGCAGGTAGGCGGGATAGATGCGGGCAAAACGAGCAACCCAGAATGAGCGCCGGCTGCCCTGCATCTCTCCTTGTGGATTGACATAGCTATAAGAGAGAACAAATCCAGAAAGAACATAGAAGAAGCTGACCGCAACGAACCCTGAACCGGCGAGATTCGCCAGGGGCTGCGCCCAGGAATTCTTTAACTGCTCGGCGAAGTGATAGATCACTACCGCTACGGCGGCGAAAAAGCGAAGTCCGGTAAGCGCATCGAAATTCCGCTTGCCCGTGCTCAAGGTACGGTGCGATGCCACCACGCCGGTCGGATCGAGAGTGTCAGCTATGTTATGTGCGAGCCGCAAAACGACTTCCCTCTAATAGTTCCTTCGGTGTGAGTATAGATCGGATTGGCGCGACCTCCAAGGGTGGCAGCAGCTTATACCGTACCGGCCACCGGTTAGGAAGGATCTTTGCCAGGCGCGTATGCAGCCGTAAAAGCAAGAAAGCTTGAACTGCTTGTCTACCCGGATCAGTCATACTTTAGGAAGCAGACCGATGTCGCCGTTTGCAAAGTTTTTCGGCTTAACGCCGAAGTTTCTAGCGATGACTCCGAGCGGGATCTGCAAAGAAAGGAAAGGAACTTAGTGGCGAAGACCTTATTACAACAGCTCCGAGACATAACCATAGTTGTTTCGGATACGGGAGATATTCAAGCGGTTGAGCAATACAAACCGCAAGACGCGACGACCAATCCGTCCCTGATCACGGCCGCGGCAAAGATGCCGAATTACAAGAAACTCGTTGACGACGTAGTTGCCAACGCTAAGAAAGATCTGGGCCAGAATGCCAAGGATCAGGAAGTGGCGACCTTGGCATTCGAGCGTCTCGCGATCGAATTCGGAAAGATGATTCTGGGCGTCATTAAAGGGCGCGTTTCTACAGAAGTCGATGCCCGCATTTCGTACGACACGGAAGCGACCATCAAGAAAGCGCACTACATTATTGAAGAGTACGAGAAGGCGGGTGTTTCGCGGGAGCGTATTCTTGTGAAGATCGCGTCAACGTGGGAAGGCATCCGGGCAGCCGAGCGGTTGGAGAAGGAAGGCATCCACTGCAATTTAACGCTGCTGTTCGGAATGCATCAAGCGGTTGCATGCGCGGAGGCGGGCGTTACTCTGGTTTCGCCGTTCGTTGGACGCATCTTGGACTGGTACAAGAAGGACACTGGTAAAGAGTATGAGGGCGCTGACGATCCTGGGGTACAGTCGGTTACACAGATCTACAATTACTTCAAGAAGTTCGGCTACAAGACTCAAGTAATGGGTGCAAGTTTCCGAAACATAGGCGAAATCAAGGAAATTGCCGGATGCGACCTCCTGACAATTTCACCGGCTCTGCTGAAAGAGTTGGACTCGACTGAGGAAGAACTTCCCCGTAAGCTCGACCCGGCCAAGGCGAAAAATATGGACATCTCTAAGGTTGAGATGAATCAGCAGATCTTCGAAAAAATGCACCAGGAAGATCGAATGGCCTCAGATAAACTTAGCGAAGGAATTAAAGGATTCAGCGACGCGCTTGTTTCGCTGGAAGGCTTGCTAGCGGACCGGCTCAAGGAGATTGAAGGTAGCCGTAAGGAAGAATTGGCTCACCGGTAGAAGTGTTTTCAACTGGAAGCGGCGGATCCTCTCCGGAAGCGCCGTCGCTTCCCCGCCCTTTAAAAATCCAGATTTCCGACCTTAAAAGGCCCCATGAAGAAGTGTCTAACCGATGCAAGTGAAACCCAGCGTTCCCCAGCGCGGAGCAATGATCAGGGAGAACGTTCACCTGAAGGCCCGTCAGTAATCCAAAGATAAAGTAGAGTCCGTGAATTACGGCGCGGCCCAGAAGGCGAAATGGTTGGCGTTCCGGTAATGAGAACTCAGATATCAGCCAAAGGGTTCCCTCCTGAACGTGACTGGCTAAGTTAGCGGCTAAGGTCTCCACTTCTTGCTGCCACAGACAATCGAGCGAGAAGTGGGTCACGACCCCGTCCCACGGCTTTGACTCCGGTGAAGCTAGAGGGTGAGACCGGATATCAGCTTTGATATGACGGATCCGATCCTGGGCGGTCAACCCAATCGCTGCCACCCGGCGTTTGGACTCTTCTAACATTGCGGCGCTGCTGTCAATGGAATTTATGGTCACTCCAGGGGCAATCCTCAGCAACTCGGCTGTGAACCGTCCGTCGCCATCTCCGATCACCAAGGCGTTCTGAACGCGCGAGAACTCTGCTAGGAAATGCGTGCGACGTCTCCACAGTAGTCTGCCGAACGTGAGCACCTCGAGGGGGTAGTAAGCGCGGGCAAGACAATCGAAGCTCATGCTAGGCGGACAGCCAGGAGAACTAGTAGCGGGGAACAGAGAGCGCCATCGGCAGCCACGCGGAAAAATCTATCTGAAACCCGGCTATTTCTGAGCGCAAGCCAGTGAAGTGCAAGAGCGGCAGATACAGCGGCGGCAAAGAAAGTCAAGGGTAGATATCCAAGGAAAGCAAAGACGGCGGCTAGGATGGCGGTGGCGGTGAGAACGTAATCGACACGGCCCTCGACAAAGCTTGCTAAAACACCCGGATGGCGTGTGGCTGTGTTATGCCGCCACTCTCTTGTTTCAATCAGGGAGCAGTTGACCCAGCAAAGCAGAGAGAAAATCAAGGAACAAGCGGCCATCTGGAATCCCGGGGGATGAAAGAACGATAAGGGGCCAAATGTCCCGACAGAAAAGATGAGCGACACTGTCAGCTCTCGCGGCCACTTGCCCGGGCTTGGGAAAGAGAACGCGTGCACGGCGGCGAAATACCCAATTACGGAGAGGCTGAGCAAGAGTCCCAACCACAGAATTTCCGGAACAGCCAGGCAAAAATTCACCAGCAGTAATGCCGATACGCCTATAGTCGCGCAGACCAGGGACATTGAAAGGCGATGCTTACGGTAGAAGCGCTTCCGCTCCGGTTCCCAGCCTTCAGGCGGGTGGCTGAACGAGTCTAGGAGACGATCGGCAATATAAATTGTCCAGACCGCCAGGAAGAGAACGAGAGGTTCTGCCCAACCGAGTTGAATGCGAACTATTTGCGCCAGGAGAATCTGCCAGAGGACAGCGACGAAAGGCGCATCCACACTCAACACATTCGGCCAGAGCCAAATTGGGAATTTGCCACAGCGAAGATCCTCCATGTTGCGGAATAAGCTTCTACAGCAAGGCCAGGACCACAGCTCCAGCAGTGATCAGCAGTCCGCCAGCAGCCTTTCCAAGGGTGAGCTTTTCGCCGAGAAAAACGGCCGCGAAAACGAGAACGAATACAACACTCAACTTATCTACCGGCGCTACACGGGAGGCAGCGCCCAATTGCAACGCCCGGAAGTAGCAGATCCAGGAGGCTCCGGTTGCAAGACCGGAAAGCACAAGAAACAGCCACGTCTTGCTGGAGACGTTCCTAATTGCAGAGTGACCAACGGTGCTTACGGCAATGCCCCAGGTCAAGACGAGTACGACGGAGGTGCGGATCGCTGTTGCGAGATTCGAATCTACGTCCGCGACGCCCAGTTTCGCCAGCACAGCGGTGCCTGCGGCAAACAGGGCAGACAGCAACGACCAGATCAGCCAACTCATACTCCATTGTCGTCTGCTGGTTTGAAGAGACTTTACCGGGCCGGCATCCGGGCCCGAGCCAATAATCGCACCAGGAGATTTGTACCCGGCCGGCGTTCTTAATACTTTCAGAGACCGGCGCAAAAACGGGCCGCCGCCTTCCGCTTTCGAGACGGACCTAGACGGAGGCCATCTCCGGTTCTTCCTGGCTTTTTTCCTGGGTTTCAAGCACGCGCTCGCGGCCCTCAAAGAGGCTGTAGAGCATGGGAACGACAACTAAAGTCAGCAGCGTGGAAGAAATCAGTCCGCTGATGACAACCACCGCCAGGGGGCGCTGAATTTCAGAACCGGGTCCCTTGGCGAAGAGGAACGGGACTAAGCCGAGAGCCGCCACCGTGGCTGTCATCATCACAGGCCGGAAGCGGAGTTGCGCGCCGGTCACAATGGCTTCGCGCTGCCGGATACCCATTTGGCGAAGGCTCCTGATATAGGAAACCAGCACCACGCCGTTTAGAACGGCTATGCCCCAGAGAGCGATGAACCCGACCGAAGCGGGTACCGAGAGATACTCTCCGGAAAGATACAATCCGACGATTCCGCCGATGGATGCAAACGGCAGTACGGTAATGATAAGCGCCGCAAAGCGCAGCGAGTTGAATAGCAGGAACAAGAGGAAGAAGATGGCTCCGATGGTAATCGGAACAATCACGGTTAAATGTTTCAGCGCACGCTGCATGTTTTGGAATTGCCCACCCCATTCGATGTAGTACCCGGGATTCAAAGGGACTTGCGCCTTAACCTTCTTCTGCAACTCCGCAACGAACCCGCCCAAATCTCGATCCTGAACGTTGACGCCAACCACGATACGCCGCCGGCCCATGTCCCGATTGATTTGCGCCGGACCCTCAACCACCTCGACATCGGCGACGTCTTCGAGACGGACCTTCGCTCCATTCTGAGCAGTGAAAAGCAGGGTCTTAATATCCGACTCACTGTTTCGCAGGGCCTCCGGCAGGCGGACAACCAGCGCGAAACGCCGCTCCCCTTCGTAGACTTCAGTGGAGGCTTTGCCCGCGACTGCGGTCTCGATGACATCGTTAATGTCAGCAGCATTCAATCCAAAGCGAGCGATTTCACGGCGATCGATTGTAATCGTCAGATACTGTTGACCGCCTACACGATCAACTTTGGAATCCCGGAACCCGCGAACCGAGTGGGCGACCGCTGCAATGCGATTAGCCTTTTCAATGAGCACATCCAAATCGTCTCCAAATAGTTTGACTGCAACGTCGGCGCGCACACCAGTCACCATTTCGTCGACGCGATCGGAGATGGGTTGCGCCATAACCAGATTGACGCCAGGCAAGACGGCTAGCCGCTTGCGCATAATCTCGCCGATCTCGTCTTGAGTCAGTCCATCCTTGCGTTCCTCGATGGGAACCAGGCTGGCAATGACGTCCGTCTCGTTCGGCCCTGCCGGATCCGCCGGAGATTCACCCCTTCCCAGACGAGAGACGACCTTTTCCACATCGGGAACGCCGCGGATGATTTTAATGGCTTCCATCTCCATGCGGAGAGACTCCTGAAGCGAGATATTGGGAACACGGTCGAAGTTGGGAGACAGCGAGCCTTCCTTCATCTCCGGAATGAACGACGTTCCGAGCAGCGGAAAGAGGCAGATGGCGCCGACCAAAGCGAGTATGACAACGGCCGAGAGCTTACGGGTCTTATTCAGCGCCCAGTTCAGAACCAATAGGTAGGGGCGCTTCAGCATGCGGACCATCCAGGTGTCGTGCTCCGCCCCTCCTTTTAACAAGAAAAACGCCAGCACTGGAGAGAGCGTTAAGGACAGGATCAGCGATATGGCCAGGGCGATGGCGATGGTGTACGCCAGAGGAGCAAACATCTTACCTTCCATGCCTTCGAGCGTCATCAGCGGCAGGAAGACGAGAATGATGATGCTGACTCCGAATATGACAGGAGTTGCCACTTCTTCAACAGCTTCCAGCACGATCTCCATCTTGCTCTTACCATGGCTGTGGCCCAGCTTGCCGAAGACGTTCTCCACCACTACCACCGAGCCATCCACCATAAGTCCGATGGCGATTGCCAGCCCGCCGAGAGACATCAAGTTGGCCGACAACCCGTAGTGATTCATCACGATGAACGTCAGGAGCGGCGTCAGGATTAGAGTGCCGATAACGATGATGCTCGATCGAAGATCGCCTAAGAAGAGGAAAAGAACAATGACAACAAAGACGATTCCCTCCTCCAGCACTTTGCTGACGGTGTGCAAAGCGGCATCCACCAATTCGGACCGATCGTAGTAGGGAGTAATTTTCAGCCCGCCCGGAATCATGCCGTTCGAATTGACTTCATCCACCTTTTCTTTGACTAGCTCGACAATTTCCTTTGCGTTGCCTCCAGCAATCATCATGACGATGCCGCCAACCGCTTCGGTGTAGCCGCCTTTCACCATGGCGCCAAAGCGCACCTGCTCTCCGAAGCGTACATCCGCAACGTCTCGGACGTAGACGGGTACACCATTGACTTCTTTGAGCACAATGGACCGGATGTCGTCGAGGTTTCGGATGAGACCGACGCCGCGGATCAGATACTGCTCGTCGTGTTTGGAGAGAATGCCGCCGCCCGCATTCGTGTTGTTGCGTGCCAGGGCGTCATACACATCCTTTATAGTGAGCCCGTAATAGCGAACCCGGACCGGCTGAACAAGAACCTGATACTGCTTGACGAATCCTCCAGTGGAGTTAATTTCCGCTACTCCGGGTATAGATCGCAAGAGAGGACGGACGACCCAGTCCTGGATGGTTCGCCGTTCGACGAGTTCTTCCTTAGTCAATTCCCTTTCGCCATCGTTAGGACCGTTGAGAGTGTACTGATAAACCTCGCCGAGGGCGCTCGATACCGGACCGAGGACAGGCGCAACTCCTTGCGGCAGACGCTCACGTACTTCCACAACGCGCTCCATAACGAGCTGGCGCTCGAGATAGACATCCCGATCATCTTGAAAGACCAAGGTAATTAGCGAGAGGCCGGGCTTATTCAGAGAACGCATTTCGGTCATGCCGGGAAGGCCGGTCATGGCGATCTCGACGGGCACGGTAACAAACCGTTCCACCTCCTCGGGAGACCGTCCAGGCGCCTCCGTAGCGATTTGGACCTGGACATTGGTCACGTCCGGGAAGGCGTCCACGGACAAGTGGCGGGCAGCGTTCAAGCCGAATGCTATTAGACAAACCGCAATAACGACGACAACCAGGCGCTGTCTGATGGCAAAAGCGACTAAGGAGCGAATCATCTACTGGTCTTCCCCACCCATGGCGATCTTCTTGCGTTCATTATTGAGATGGAAAGCTCCATCAAGCACTAGGTTTTCGCCATTCACCACTCCGCTGAGCAACACGCGGCGATCCCCAACCTCGGATCCGAGCGAAACCTGATGAAGCGCAAACTTACCAGGAGCCACTTGTACGAAAACGTTGTCCTGATCGTTTTCGCGAACCACTGCAGTGATGGGTATCGTCTCTCGCATGTGAGGCACTCCTTCGAGAGCAACCGTTGCCAGCATGGCTGGCTTATAACGTCCGCGAGAATTTGGTAAGTTCATGCGAACTCGGACGGTGCGCGTTTCAGGACTCACAATAGAGCTGATAAACGAAAGCTTGCCGTGAATTTTTTCGCCCGGGAAGGCTGCAATTTGGGCTTCTACCGACTTGCCAGCGTGGATATCGCCCGCCGCTTGCTCCGGGATGTCTGCCACCAGCCAAACTCGAGAGAGATCGGCGACACGGAAAGCATTTTCGGCTGGCTGGACGATCTGTCCGATGGTGACGTCGCGCTCGAGAACGGTGCCCTCGATGCTCGCAAGAATCTGGTACTGCGGATTCAACTTCCGAGTTGCCTCCAGTTGACGGAGCGCGGCATCGGTCATACCCAGCGCCTGCAGCTGCTGCCGCAAGGCCGACACTTCGGCATTTGCCTGAAGCATTTCGGCTTGGCGTCGCTGCAGTTCTGCTGCTCCGATTACGTCCGCATCCAAGAGTTGTTGTCCCCGGGCCGCAGAACGGCCACTCAGATTCTGCTGTGAAACGGCTTTTATAAACGCGAACTGAGCGTCGGATAAATCGGTGCTGTAGAGATTTGCCAGGGGCTGTCCCAAGTTCACGCGGTCACCTTCGAGAACCAGCAAATCGGTTATCCGGCCGCGCACAGGCGAACCGATCCGGGCCAGCCGGGTCGCGTCTGCTTCAATGCGGCCCGCTACTTCGTAGCTTTCGGCTACCTCGCGCTTGTCAGGCTCACCAACAGTGAGACGCTGCCGCAGAGACGCTGAAGGCTTTATGCTTTGCGGGTCGACCGTATCCTCAACGGCTACCGGCGCCGGTTGCGGCTGTTCCTTCGCGCCGCATGCCGTAATCACAAAACAGGGAACGGCAATAAAAATTGCTAAACTAATTTTACTTTTCAAATTCATGGAAAGATTTCGGGCTTCCTTATGGGACGGCGCCCAATTCCTGCAGATCGGTAAGTGCGCTCCGGCGCTCGTATTGGGCCTGAAGCAAATCGCCTTTTACCCGCTGCAGTACTCTTTGGGCATCCAATACCTCGAGAATGCCTCGCGCACCGAACTTATAAGCGGCCTGGGCGGCGGCGACGGCGGCGTTTGCCTGCCGCAGCGCTCCGGCCTCGAGCGAATTTACCTGCTGATCCGCCACCATAAATTGCCCATACGCGCTCTCCAGGGCCGCGGTTAACTCGATGCGCCTCTGATTCACCATGGAATTGGCTCGCCTCATGGCCGCTATTGCCTGGCCAATCGGTCCTTCCCGCCGATTCCAGACGGGAAGCGGGACGGAAACACCAACCCGGTAATACCGCAGATCTGGCTGATTCTCGTATTCGGCTTCAAAGGTAGGCTCCGGATACCGCTGCGCTTTTTCGTTGTCCAGCTGTGAGCGGGCACGGTCCCGTTCCGCGTCCGCCTGCTGAATCAGGGGATGCTTCTGAAGCACCAGGGGACGAACCGTTTCGAGCGGCGGAAGAATGGCTGAGGTTGTCAGGTCGCCCCGCGGATCGATCTTATCGGGCAGAGGAGCGCTGATGGCAGCCCTTAACGCATACACCGCATTGTTGTAGAGCAATTGAGCACTCTTAACGGCATTTTCGGCAGTGGCAATTTCCGCTTCCGCTCTGGTTAACTCCAGCCTGGCCGCTTCCCCCACGTTGACTTGCACCTGAATGCGCCGCCGCAGATCCTCCAGCAATCTGAGATTTTCCAGAGCGTGGTCGATCTCCTCGCGCCTTTGCAGTGCGTCCAGGAAAGAGTGTTTCACCGTCAGCCGCACTTCGAGCCGGAGCGCAGCGCGGCCAAACTCGCTGCTTTGCCGGGCCAGTTTTGCCACTTCAATTCTGGTGCGTCGAACTGCTGGAAGTTCAACCGTCTGGATGACTCCATAATGTTGAAGGATCCCAGGAACGCCAGGGGTGCGGATGCGACGGGCAAATTGTCTGCCCCCCAGGAAATTGACCGACGGATTCGGGTAAGCGGAAGCACTTCTTATGCCGGCACGCGCTCCTGCTACATTGGCATCTGCTCCACTCAGGATGAAACTGTGCTCCTCCGCCATTCGTAAGGCTTGCTCCAAAGATAAGGTCTCTCCGCTTGTTTTTCTCGCTGGCGCTTTCGATGGCGGCGTAGAAATCTGTGCCGGTGCAAGTGCCCCACCCTGAATGGCAAGCGTCGCCAGGAAAACTGAACGCACTATCACGTCATGAGGAAAGGCAATCTGCTGACCGCCCCTAAGTTGTTGAGTCAATACACTCATCAGCATACCCCAGTGGACGATTTGAGGCACAATCCTACGATATCAGTACCTTTTCGTACTTGGAGTGCCCGTAAGTCCCTGCTTTTGCGTAGGGCTTCCGGTTGCAGGGTAAGTTACTGGGAGATTTCTCAAATGCAAATTAAGACCGTAACTGTGGTGACGAATGATTCGGAGTTACTCTGCTGGACTAAGGCGAGTCTCGAAAGAGCGGGATATGCAGTTGACGGGTTTAAAAGCGGAGATGAGGCGGTGGCTCGACTGAAAGAGCACCCGCCAAGGACAGTGGTCGCCGATATCGCCTCGGCGGCAATTCAGCAGTCGGCTTTACCGGCTTTCTTGCGGCAGCACAACGATATAGTCCTGGTCGGATGGTCGCACATGCCTGACATCCAAGCGTCAAACAGCGATTCCGGCTTGGAGATAGACGAGAATTGTGCTGATGAGCCACCTTATCTCCGGGCCTATGATTATGTCCCGAGGTCGATGGATGAGAGCGGGTTGGTGCGGAGCGTCGAGCGCGCCATCGAGCACGGTGATCTGGTGGATGAAATCAAGCAGTTAAGATCTATGCTCGAGTTCCGCGCTCAAGATCCATCCCAACCCTTTTCTATTCCGGTTTTACCTGATAGTGGTTTCAGTCTGCGCGACGTGGAGCGGGACTTGTTAGCCAGAGCGCTGGAAAAATTCAGAGGCAACCAAACCCGCACGGCGCGTTATCTCAACATCAGCAGGAGAACGCTGATTTATCGCATCGGTAAATACGATTTGAAAAAACAGGCAGCCAACCACGCTGCCACATCATAGTTGTAACGAATTGAAATATGAGCTTTTTAGACAATCTCGAAAACTCACTGAAGAGTCTTGAGTCAGTCGAAGAACGGGATTCTTCGGAGCACCGCAGGCGCGAACACAATCGCAGCGAGGCGATAGCAGCCGCGCCTTGGGCCGAGCGGATGAAGAACTCGACTTATGTCACGCAACTGCTTGATGAGACTGCGGCTTGCGGCCGTCGCCTGCGCTCCAAAGTGTACATGGCTTGGCTGGACGCCACTCTGCGCCTGGAAGCGAAGGGGCATATATGCGAGATCAAACCGAAACCTGACGGAATTGAAGCCCGGTATCAGCGCCTGTCAGATGATACGGAAAGAGCCGAACCTATCGATCTCGAGGGCGATCCCAAACACTTGCTAGAAAGATGGCTTTTCGAGTAGCAGAATCACTGCGATTATTGCCGTCGAGAATCCGGAACAACACAACCCTTAATTTCGAATAAATAGACGCATATTTACGTAGAGGCCTATCGCCGCAACACCACTCAATAAGTGATGAAACAGCGGTTTGCACCTCTTTTCGGGCGTCAGTTCCCACGCTTTCTGAACGCCTTTTGCTTGTCTACAATCTGCGTTGCGGTATGTATGAGCCCATTGGCAAAAGGCGCGAATATTTCAGCTGTCTGGGCAAATGAAGGCGGAGATAAAGTCACCCAAGACGAATTGCGGGCAACAAATAAAGTGGAAAACCTTACCGGGACAGTTCTAAACAAGGCCTGGAACGGAAAGACTATATCGCTTTTTGGCGCTCGCAACGAGATCGTCAGCTTCAATCTGATCTTAGAGGCGGCGAAGGCGAAAGCGTCGAATGTGACCGTCACATTCGATACGCTTACAGGACCGGGCGGCGCCGTGATCCGGTCATCCCCAACTTCCGGAGAGGGAGTGTTCGACTGGGTGGGACGGAATATCGAGCTCTTCTATGTCCGATACCTCCAGATTCGCGGGCTGAGTTTCTTTGGCTACGGCAAATGGGACGAGCGGCAAGTTCCGAAGCGTTTTCAGCGGCCTTGGACCAAAGACGGAATAGGATCGGGATCGTGGACCGATCGCCCTGATCATGACAAATTCTATCCGGACATTCTGGTTCCGCTCGAGCTAAAAAGGCAGTTCGACATTGAAGCCGGCCAGAACCAAAGTATTTGGTCGGATATCTACATTCCGAGGAACATACCGGCTGGACTGTATCGCGGCGTTTTGAATGTGCGCGAAAACGGCTCGGCGGTGCGCGCTGTTCCCATTCATCTGAACGTCTCGAATTTCAGTTTGCCCAACGTGCCTACTGTAAAAACGATGGGCAATCTGGACACGACAGAAATCATGTGGCACTACGTGACCAATTGGGGCGGATATACGGATATGAGGAGCTCTGGAGGAATCCGCGTTCGTGAAATTACGGACAAATACTTTCAGCTTTTTCATCGCCATAAAATCAGTCTGATCGGCGAAAACGAATGTGTGGCCAGCGATAGTCCCTGCAGTTCGTCCATTCCCCGGCTGAACGGCACTTTGTACACTCCGGGAAATGGATACGCAGGACCCGGCGCTAACACGCCCGAAGGGATCTACTCGATCGGTACGTACGGGACTTGGGGCTGGAGAAATGGAGCCACTCAGGCGCAAATGTGGGAACACAGCGACAACTGGGTGAACTGGTTCAGCAGGAACTTGCCGGAAACCGAATACTTCTTGTATCTGCAAGATGAACCTACTCCATCCGATGTCCCTATTGTAGAGAAATGGGCGCGTTGGGTCCGGGAAAATCCGGGCCCCGGAAAGAATCTCTTGACGATGTCGACCTTCAGCGCCACTCGTGCCCGGAACGATATGCCTTCCTTGAGCATTCCCGCGACCGGCGCTGGCCTCGGAGACTGTGGGCCCATCTCCGATTGCGATGTCTCCGCAGTTACTCAATCGTCCTCCGACTACTATTCGCAAACGGGCAGAAGAATGTGGATGTACAACGACAGCCGCCCTGCCACTGGAAGCTCCAATACCGAGGACGACGGCGTCTCCATGCGGCAACTCGCGTGGGCGCAGTACAAGAAAAATGTAGATCGCTGGTTTTACTGGTATGTGAACATGAACTTCCGGGATGACCCTTTTGTTCAAGCCACCACTTGGGGATCGACAAGCTATCGAGATCCGGTACTCGGGCTTTACGGTAGCAACGGCAACACCAACGGCACAGGCCTGCTCGTCTACCCGGGAACAAATTTGTACCATCCCGAGAACTCTTACGATGTCGGCGGACCGCTTGCCAGCCTGCGGCTGAAAGAATGGCGGCGTGGTATCCAGGACACAGATTATCTTGCTCTGGCCAGGCAGATTAATCGTGAAGCCGCCGATAGGATTATTCAAAAGGTGGTGCCACAGGCTCTATGGGAATATCCTGCGAGAGACCCTAATTTCTATTCGGGAGATATCAGCTGGTCAGTCAACCCAGACGTCTGGGAGGGTGCCCGCGCAGAGCTGACAGCGTTGATCTCCAGCTATTGCACTGGCAATCAGAAATCATTCTGCGAGTGAGAATTTGCGCACGCTGATTGCGCCAAATTCCGGATCAATCGCGCCTTTGTCTGGCTTCTACTGTCCCGGAGCCGATCTTTAAACCCTCCAGTTTGGAAACGGGGCGGATTCGTTTAAGGCTCTCACCAGAAATTCGAGGCATACTTCGTAGGCCCGTATAAGACGGTGCGTGAGCGGCTAGGTTTATTCGATTTTCGCGCTCAGGTACTAGTACGCTGAAATCCCAGATGCGTAGTTTCCCTACACCTTACAGGTTTGAAAGATCCGGTCAAAGTATCAGCGAGGTCACAAAAAGAGGTTGCATTACCCGATAAACAGTGTGTTCTGTTTTCGCGAATTAGATATTGCAATTAAAAAGAAATATACTCTCCTCACTAGGCTATTCCGAAAGTACCGTCAATCGAATTTCAGTCTTTTTCCATCAGTACCGCCACTCGTTGACACCTATTTCGACCTTTGGCTAAATGGAATTACAAGCTTTGTTGTCGGAAGCCCTCGAGGCAGCTTTCCCGCTGTCACTCCTGATCGAGCCTCTCCGACATCCGTCACTGCCTATATCGCGTAGTGACAAATGGGGGAGAACAGGTATCCGAGGCCTTTCGACTGCTCCCAACGAGAGATTTGCCCGTTACTTGCTAGAGAAAGCTGATCGAGAGACGCCACACGATGATTTGTTCCTATTTGCGATTGTTACCACTGATTCTCGCCGCCAACCTGCTGCCTGGAGTTTACGCTGCTGATACGCCAGCGACTTCTTCTACGGCCCGGCCATCCAGATACGCACTGGGGCCGGGAGACAAAATCTCGCTTCATGTGATGGATCTGGAAGAGGTATCGGACAAAGCAGTCCGTGTAGATCCGGCTGGCAATATTGATCTCCCCTTAATCGGCCGGGTCACTGTTGCTGGTTTAACCGTCGAGCAGTTCCGGAGTGAATTATCCAAAAAGTTAGTGAAGTACATCGAGTCTCCACAGATTACGATCGATGTCCTGGAGTATCAGAGCCGTCCGGTATCCATTCTGGGTGCGGTAAATAATCCGGGTATCCAACAACTGCAGGGGCCTCAAAGACTTCTGGACGTCATCTCGACAGCCGGAGGACTCAAACCGGAAGCGGGCGCCAAACTGACCATCACCAGGCAGGTGAAATGGGGAGCTCTTCCGGTTGCCAACGCCCACCCCGACAGCACCGGGCAATTTTTCGTTGGCGAAATTCCTATCGATCAACTGACGACCGCGCAGGATCCCAGGGTGAACATATTTGTCCTGCCGAATGACACGATTACGGTTCCCAAGGCCGATATTGTCTACGTTCTCGGGCAGGTAAAACGAGCGGGCGGTTTCCCGATTACATCCCATGACAGCCTTTCGCTGCTGAAGGCTCTGGCGCTTGCCGAAGGCCTCGATCGGGATGCCTCTCCCAAAAAGGCCCGGATTATGAAGGCCTCCAATCATGGCCTGACCGATGGGACCGATGTACCAGTCGACCTGCAGCGGATCCTGGACGGCAAAGCCCCGGACATGCAGCTTCACGCTGACGACGTTCTCTTCATTCCCGATAACGTCGCCCGGTCCACTACCCGGCGGTTTGCGGAAGCGGCTCTTCAGATCGCTACAGGTCTAGCCATTTACCGCCGATAGAAGCTCTAAAGACTAATTCGACAGATAAAGGAACGAATAACAGTGGAGGACTACAAAAAATTGGGGCGCCTGGATCTTTCGCCAGTCCGTGTACCGGTGGTTATTCAGCCCGACCGGGGGATTACTATGCAGCCGCTCTTGGAGCCGGAGAAAGAGGATGAAGGCGGCTTGCTAGTGGAGTATTTCGAGCTTCTGCTGCGACACCGCACAGCCATCTTGCTTCTTGCCTGCGGGGGCGCTCTCATTGCCTTCTTGTTCTGCCTGGTCGCCACACCGGTTTATCGTGCCCGGACCTCTCTCGATATTCAGAACCTGAATGCGGACTTCATGAATATGAGGGCTGTCGCTCCCACCGGCCAGAGCGCGGGCGGAGGAAACGCCACCCCCGAAAGCTATCTTCAGACCGAGATCAAGCTTTTGCAAAGCGAGAGCCTAGCGCACAGGGTTTCGGAAAAGATGCAGGACGAAGCAGCGAAACTGCAAGCTCATGGCTCTGTGTTCACGAATTTGAGGGAATGGCTTCATTTACCGGGTGCACAGCCGCCCACGGCTAAAGACACCGTGGCCTACGCAGCCGATCACATCGTCGTCAAGCCCCAGGGTCTGACCCGCATTGTGGAGATTACCTGCGATAGCTGGGATGCGAAATTTGCCGCCGCATTCTGCAATAAGTTGACTTCCGAATTCGCATTGAAAGATCGCGAGGTGCGCTGGGATGAGGCGCAAAAAACGAGTGAATGGCTTTCGCGGCAGCTCTCTGACGTCCGGGAGCAGTTGGCGGTGTCGGAACGCAAACTGCAGAAGTCGGCAGAGGGTAACGGTCTTCTATATGGGCAGCAAGGTGGAACGGTCGGGGAACAGAAGTTGCGCGAGCTGCAGAGTGAATACAACCGAGCTCAAGCCGATCGCATCATGAAGCAGGCACAGTACGAGATCAGCAAATCCGCTCCCGAAGATTCTCTTCCTAGCATTCTGGATGACAATCAGCTGCGTGACTATCAGGGCAAAATCGTCGAACTGCAGCAGCAGTTGGCCAAGCTGATGCCGCCGCTGACGGATGCACATCCGACTATTCGGAAACTAAAGGCGCAAATCAAGGAACTGCAAGCTAATCTCGCCAGCAAGAAAGCGAATGTGATGGAGCGGCTGGGCAACGAATTTCAAGCGGCCAAACATCGCGAAGACTTGCTGAGTAAAGCCTATTACGGGCAGGAGCGGAAAGTCTCCCAGGATATGGGCCGGCAATCGCAGCTGAATATGTTGCAGCGGGAAGTGGACGCTGGCCGGCAACTCTACCAGACTCTTCAGGAGCGAGTGAAGGAAGCTGGCTTTCTCTCCGCCATGCAGGCAAGCACCATTCGAGTGGTCGACGCTGCTAGCGCTCCGAAACTCCCCATTTCGCCGCGGAAAATCCGAGACACGGTGATTGGCTTCATTCTTGGCGCTCTGGCCGGAGTGGCTTTTTCGGTCTTCAAAGACCGCACGGAAACCGTGCTTCGGACACCGGGTGAATCCCAGCGGTATCTCAATGTTCGTGAACTGGGAGTCATCCCGTCCGCGCGGGTGGGTCTGAGCCACGCCTACATCAAGAGGCTCTCCACTCCGCCGAAGTCAGCGGGCCTGCTGACGGCCCAGGGCAGCACCGGTTCGAAAAACGAAGTGGTGGATCTGGCGACTTGGAAAGCTCACGCTTCACTTGTCGCGGAAGCTTATCGGAGCACCACTTATTCGATTCTGCTCGAAGCCGAGGACCACGACCGGGGACGTTCTTACGTTATCTCGAGTCCCAATGCCGGGGAAGGCAAAACTTCGGTGGTTTGTAATCTGGGGATCGCGCTCGCTCAGGCCAACCGCCGGGTACTGGTCATCGATGGAGATCTGCGGAAGCCCCGCCTGCATAAATCGATGGGCATACCGAATGACGTCGGTTTGCGAAATGTCCTTCGCGGAGACATCGATCTGGAGAAAGCTCCTCTGGATCGTTTCTGCTTTCCCACGCAGGTTTCGAATCTGTCCGTCCTGCCTAGCGGGTCGGGAAGCGAGGAACCCGCTGGTCTTCTTTATTCCCCACGGATGAAGCCGCTGCTCGAACGGTTGACTAAAGAGTTTGACGTCGTGCTTTTCGATACTCCTCCCATGTTGCACTTAGCAGACGCCCGCATTCTAGCCGGCAGAACGGATGGCGTCATTCTGGTCTTCCGCGCCCGTTCTACCGACCGGGAAAACGCGCTCAACGCCCGCGATCTCTTTCAGCATGACCGCGTCCGCATCGTCGGAACAATCCTCAACGACTTCGATCCTCTCAGCCAGGGTAAGACGAATTACTACAGTTCTTACTACGCCTATCAAAGCACCGGCGGAAAGTCCTAGGCATGGCTTCCTGCAGCTTACCTGACGTCGCTTCACCGGAAACGTTATTGGGCTCTTCAAGAAATATTCGCCTCCTGTCCTTTGTGCATCTTCGGAATATCCACAACTCGACCGGGGCAGGACGGGTCGCGCGGCAATTAACCGAACATCTGGCGGTCAGAACCGACATTTCGATCAGGATTCTCGCCGACCGGGCGGACCATGAAAGCATTATTCCGAAAGTGGGCGCGCCCTGGACAAGTTACGAGTTCGCTCTCTTCGACTCAGATACATCGAAGCAGCAGGCTCGCTGGTTTCTACTCGATCGCCCCCGCGCACAGAGGTTCTGGCCCGAAGCGCAGATCATTCACTGTACCGGTGAATCCTACGTACCCAAGGGGAAGGCGCGGCTGGCAGTCACCGTTCACGATGCTGCTTACTTTGAGGATCACGCGCACCAACGAGACCGCGCTTTCCGAACTCAGCAAATAAAATGGCGCTTTCTATATAAGAAATTGGAAAGAACTGCCGATATATTTCATGTGGTCTCGCAATTCTCAGCCGACCGGCTCGCGCACTTTTTCCCGAGTATCAAATCGCGGCTCAAGGTCGTTCACAACGCCGTCACCCCTCACTTTTTCGAGCCCGTAACGATGGATGGCCGGGCCTATCTAAAGGAGCAAGGCCTTGATCAAAGGCCTTACCTCTTAGTTCCAGGAGGGTTGCACTTTCGTAAGAACGCAGAGCTGATTCTCGAGGCTTGGCCGGTCCTGCGCGATTTGCATCCTGACCTGACGATTGTCATTGTCAATCACTCCAATCCGGCTTACGTCCAGAAGTTGAGTTTGCTTGGTGGGAATATCCGCATTGCCGGCTTTGTAAGCGATGCGTCGCTGAAAGCTCTTTATAGCGGTGCGCAGGCAGTTTGGTTCCCTTCGCGTTACGAAGGCTTCGGGTTACCAGTTGTGGAAGCGATGGCGTGCGGTACTCCGGTCATTACCAGCCAGGCATCTTCTCTGCCTGAAATCGGAGGTCGCGCAGCGGTTTACGCAGATCCGGCCGCGTGGAAAAGCCATGTCGATGCAATCCAAGGCGTGCTTACCGATTCCGTGCTGCGGCGCCAGCTGGCGGAACAGGGTAAGGCGCGAGCGGCACAGTTCACGTGGACCAGTTCCGCGGCCCAATTGAAAGATCATTTCGAAGCCCTCCTTTAAGGGCGGAAGAAACGAAAGGCTAAAGAACCGTGATCCATTCTAGAGAGCAGCTTCGTAAAACAGTAGTGGTGCATCGCGGTGCACGCGACGGCTATCAGGTCGCGCGCGCTCTTTCGGAAGTCGGCTTGCTGAAATCGCTCGTGACCGATGTCTATTGGCCGGGAGACAAGCGCTGGGCGAGAGGACTTGAGGCTGCGGCTCCAAAAGCTTTGCGCAGCATGCTGGCGGCGCGGTATTCCCCCGGACTGCCCTCATCGGAAGTTCGATGGACAAAACCGTCGGGTCCGCTCTCTTTCGCTCTCGACAAGCTGTCAGGCGTTTCTTTTGAACAACGCCGGCGGGCGCAACGCTGGACTGATGCGGCGCTCGGAAATGCTGCTGGCGCTCTAGCCGCTCAAACGGGATCTCAGCTGCTGAGCTACAGCTATTACGGCTACCACGCTTTTAAGTCTTTCGGCAAGCCAGGAATGCTCTTCCAGGTCCATCCCCATCCTGTTAGTGTCCGGGGTTTGCTCACGCAGGAATTCGAACAAAACCCGGAATGCGCCGAGTCACTGAAGAAAGAGTGGGAGCTATCCCTTCCGGCGGAGGACTTTGCACGGCTAACCGCTGAGACCACCATGGCTGCTCACTTTTTGTGTGCCTCCTCGTTTACCCGTCAGACGCTGGTGGAAAACGGAATACCTGCGGAACGTATCCAGGTGGTCCCTTATGGAGTAGATGCAATTCGCTTTTCTCCCCGGCGGTCAGGTTCCGGCGCTGCGTTGCCGCGGAAAGAGTTCCGCCTCCTTTTTGTCGGTACGATCAATCAGCGGAAAGGGATAAAGTATCTTCTGGAAGCGCTCCGGCTGACTCGCTCAAAGCACGTGAAGCTTGTGGTCTGCGGCCGCGTTGTCGACGATCTGAAACTGTTTTCTTCGTGCGGCTCCCAAGTCGAAGTACGCCCCTCTGTCAGCTTCGAGGAGCTTCAAGGAGCCTACCAGGAAGCAGATCTCTTCGTCTTCCCATCAATCGTGGAAGGCTTTGCTCAGGTATTACTCGAAGCTCTAAGCAGTGGGCTACCGATTCTTAGCACGACCCACACCGCCGCTCCGGATCTGATCGAGGAAGGCATACAGGGCTATGTCGTACCGCCGCGTCGACCCGATCTCCTGGCGGAGCGCATCGATTGGCTGGCGACTCACCCCAATCACGTCGCTGAAATGAAGGTGGCCGCGCGCAAGCGAGCCGAAGCTTTCGATTGGGCGCGCTTCCGCAGAGGAATCGTGGAGTCGGTTAGCGCTTTCGCCCGGCAATCCGAATCTCTTGTACAACCGGTCGTGCCCTATGTTTGACCTGCTCCTTTGGGCAACACTGGCGGTCATTGTCACTGGGGTCTTAATTGCGTATGACGGCAGCCGGGACGTGTTTCACCCTTTGTTTTTCATTGGACCCATGATGGCATTTTTGTACTGGTGGATGCCAATGGAGTTGGAGGCGTCCGGAAGTCTTGCGCAGTTTTTTGATTCCGAGCAGTTGATCTTTGTTCAAACCTTGAATTTCTGCGGGATCTCGGCCTTCGTTTGGGGTTGCCTCGCCGCCGGGACAAGATTCAGGAGAGGAGAGCGGACAACGCTCGATTCTTTCTCGGCGCTAAGTTGTCACCGCCTGAGAGTCGGCGCGGTACTAACCGGAGGCGTCGGACTGGTTTGTTGGCTTATTTCCATTGTTAACGTTGGCGGCTTCGTGAAGGCCTTCAGCAAATCTTACAGCGGTGGATGGGACGACAGCGGATATGTTCGCGACGGCAACCTGCTTTTGCTGGTCGGGCTTTTATTGGCAGTCGCTGTGATTACATCTGAAGGCCCTCGCTTTTCCAATATGGCGATTGCCACGATCTTTGGTGGGCCATGGCTGGTACAGGCGCTACTGACGGCTCGACGGGGGCCGACGTTTGCTTTCGCTGTCGTTACTGCCATGGGCTTCTGTTTGTTGAAGGGTAAAAGACCCCCGGTTGTCGCCACGATCGTTGGGGGGCTTTTTCTCGGTTGGCTGGCGCTCTTTTTGGTAACCAATCGCTCCAATATCTATCTCGGCTCGCAAGCTTCATTAAGCACCAGTTCCGATGACGTGACGGACATCGTCGAAAAGAGCGATACCGGTAACGAGTACATTTATGGATCCGGCTCGGTCATAAGCGCCGATCGCCGCAACCATTACTTCTGGATGCGGCGCTACTTAGCGCAACTGATTGTCAGACCCATTCCGAGTTCCATCTGGTCAACAAAGTATGAGGACTTTGGCGTGCCGGAACTGTTGAACAATGCCGGTACTGGTGAAGGATTTGCCGATGCGCTTGGATGGAAGGGCGCAGTTGGATCAGCACCGGGGATCGTGTCGGACTTGTGGCTTGAACTCTGGTGGCTTGCCGTGCCCGCGATGGCCGTCCTTGGATGGGCCTACGGCGCGGTGTGGCGCAAAGCAATCACCCAGGGTCCTGCCTGGCGGTGCCAGTACGTCATCGTAAGTGCTCTGTCAATCTATCTAATTATGCAGACCATGGAGGCGGTCATCTTCAGAACTCTCTTGCTGTCCATCCCTTTGTGGCTCGTTTGGCGCTGGACGCTCGGTAGGACCCAGCCGTCTAGACAACCGCTGAACGCAATTGTCACTCTGGATGCCCGGACAGCAAAGGAGCTAGGAATTTATGGTGCTTAAAACAGAATCACGCGCGGCTACCGAGGTTAAGCCCCCGAGTACCTCGAAACCGGATATCTGCATTCTCTGGATCGACTGGTATGCCTACCACGTGGCGCGTTTTCGTGCCCTTTGTGAATTTCCTGCGTTGCGCGGACGAGTAGCGGGTGTGGAACTGGTGGGCGGCACTGGTGTTCACCGCGGTCTGCAGTTCCGAGAGGCTCTTCCCTCTGATCTTCCGGTTACGACCCTATTCGAGCAGGGTAATTGGGGCGACCTAAACAAGTGGAAGATAGCTCGGGAGATTTGGCGTTACCTGGACCAGCATCAGCCTCGCACCCTGTTTATCCCGGGCTACTACAATCTTCCCGCTATCGCAGCCGCAATTTGGGGCCGGCTACATCGGAAACAGACTGTCCTGATGACCGAGAGCACCGAAGCGGATCATCGACGAAAACCAATTCTCGAAAACGTGAAGGCCGTTCTCATCCGTGCGCTCTTCTCCTGGTCCATCGCCGGCGGCAGACCTCACATTCGTTACTTGGAGAAACTGGGGTTTCCCAAAAACAGAATTGGGCGGTCCTATGATGTGGTCGACAATCGCTTCTTCCGGGAGCAAGCGTCACGGGACCGTCAACGCAACACCGCCCAGGATTTCAGATTGCCGGAGAACTACTTTCTATTCGTTGGCCGGTTAGCAGCGGAGAAGAATGTTTCTGGACTTCTAGAATCCTATAAGGCTTACCGCAATTCCGGTGGTACCTGGTCTCTCGTCCTAGTAGGCGATGGTCCGCTGCGGGAGTCTCTGCTGAGGGAGTCGGAGCGGTCCGGCCACAAATCCGACATCTACTTCGAGGGTCTCAAGAATTCTCTCGAACTATCGCCCTACTACGCTTTCGCCGGATGTTTCGTTCTTCCGAGTAGCCGCGAGCCTTGGGGCCTTGTAGTCAATGAAGCGATGGCGTCGGGTTTGCCCGTTATCATTACGCGCCAATGCGGATGCGCGGAAGACTTAGTGGAAGAGGGTGCGAATGGCTTTGTTTTCGAAGCTGCGGATCACAATGCAATTACACATTGTCTGCACCGCATTGAGAAGCTATCGCCAGTCGCTAGGAAAAACATGGGCGAGCATTCGCTCGAGATCATTGACCGTTATTCGCCCGAGCAATGGGCGAGCGAGGTAGCGCGTATCGCGAATGGGCAAAAACGATGAATTCCAGTGACCAATCCTCGGTTCTCGATGCCGAACCGCTAGGGACTGCCAACCAGATGGCCCCCGAGTCAGAGCAGCGTGTCGCAACCGCAAAAACTTCTTGGGTCGAAGTCGTCTCGCATCTCGATCCTAAATATGGGGGTCTCAGTGCGGCGGTTCCCAACCTGAGTCGTGCTGTTGCGGCCGCCAGCGAACGCTCTGTGGCGGTCGCGGGCTTCTGCCTTCCTAACGAGCAGTACGTCCCAGAGGGTCATTCTGATGTCCGATTCGAACATCTCCCTCTAAGCCGGCTGGAGTGGCTAAAACGCCGGCGTCACGTGTCTCGGTTTCGTCAGTTGGTTGCCAAAGCGGCCGGAATTCATGTTCATGGCTTGTGGCAGCAGAGTAGCGCGGTCACCGGGCCGGTGGCCCGTGAGTTCGGTTTACCTTACGTGATGTCCGCGCACGGAATGCTGGAGTCGTGGGCCATGGCAAATAAACGTTGGAAGAAGGCTCTCTACATGAGCGTCTCTGAAGGAGCGAATCTTCGAGGCGCAGCCTGTCTCCACGCGCTAACCCGAGCGGAAGCGGCGGATTACCGCCGTCTCCAACTTCGCAATCCGGTGGCGATCATCCCCAACGGCGTATCCGTTCCGTCACATACGTCAGCAAATCTGTTCCTGGATGCGTTCCCTGCCCTGCGCGGTAAGCAGATCGTGCTTTTCCTCGGTCGCGTTCATTTTAAGAAAGGCCTCGACCTCTTATGTCGCGCGTGGGAGCGAATGAGCCACCATGGTGAGGCTCACCTGGTTATAGCCGGTCCCGATTTTGAGAATACTCAGGCGCGAATCGAAGAACTCATCGACAGCTTGAACATCGGAAGATCTGTTACGTTCACCGGGATGTTGGGAGGAGAAATGAAATGGAGTGCTTTGGCGGCTTCGCAGGTTTTTGTTCTGCCCTCATACTCGGAAGGACTAAGCGTATCCGTGCTGGAGGCCATGGGTGCGGCACGCCCCGTGATTATCACCGAGGCCTGCAACCTTCCCGAGGTGGCGGAGCACGATTGTGGCTGGGTGATTCCTGCCCAGGTCGCGCCGCTTCAAGCCGCTTTGAGTGAAGTTCTGAACTGGACTACTTGTCATCTTCAGACCACTGGAAGCAATGGGAAACGCCTGGTAGAAGACCGCTTTAGCTGGCCGGTAGTCGGGCGTCAGATGAACAGCCTCTATCGTTGGCTGGAAGGCGGAAGGATTCCAACTGACGTCGAGATGCAATTTCCGGGAGCATCACAGTGAACCCTATACGCTTGGGCAATTACGAGAACTCCTGGTTCAAGCCGGGCCGGTCTATTCTGACCCAGCTTGCCTGGTTCCTGGCAGGATCCCCCATCGTCCGCAGCTCTTGGATACCATCGTCCGGCATCCGGGTCAGCCTCTTGCGCCTTTTTGGCGCTCAGATCGGGCAAGGTGTGGTCATCAAACCTGGTGTCCGAATCAAGTTCCCGTGGAACCTCGCGATCGGCTCTGACAGCTGGATCGGCGAAGATGCCTGGATCGATAATTTGACCCAGGTCCGGATTGGGAGCAACGTCTGTGTTTCCCAGGCGGCCTATTTCTGCACAGGAAATCATGATTGGACTGACCCAGGATTCGGATTGATTGTACGTCCAATTGAACTTCACGACGGAGCATGGGCTGGTTCACACTGTGTGCTTGCACCTGGTATAACGCTCGGTGAATGCGCGGTTGCAGCTGCCGGAAGTGTCGTGATGCGGGATATTCCGCCTTACGAAATTCACATAGGCAATCCCGCTACATTCGTGAAGAAACGGGTGATCAACAGCCCTCTCAAACGCGCCGGGAGCGCTCAAACTTCACCCCTTCGATCCCAATTAGCCCAGGACAGCGAGCAATACCAGGGAGTTCGTGCTTAGTTATGAGAATTCTGCTTTTAAACCAGTTCTTTTGGCCCGATTCGGCAGCTACCAGCCAACTATTGACCGACGTCGCCAGGGAACTTGCCGATCGTGGCCACGAGGTCCATGTCATTTGCGCCGAGCCTGGCTATGCTCTTGAGGACACTTCTGAAAAGCCGAGAGTCGAACTGCACCGCGTAAAGTCGATGCGCTTCGTTCGAGGTGCTGCCGCACGATTGGCTTCCTACGGATCGTTTTATCTCGCGTCTCTATGGAAAATCATGCGAGTTCGCCGGCCTGACGTGGTCGTGACTCTCACGACTCCGCCTCTATTGCCACTGCTCGGAACGGTTGCCAAGGCGCTCAGAGGATCGCGGCACTTCATTTGGGAAATGGATATGTATCCCGATGTGGCAGTCGACCTCGGGTACTTGCGGAAGGCAGGTTTACTCGATCGTGCAATTGGAATCCTGGCCGATTTCGCCAGACGCCGATGCGATGGAATCCTGGCGCTTGGAGTCTGCATGCAAAAGCGATTGATACGAAGAGGCGTGTCTCGCTCGAAAATTCACATCACTGAAAATTGGGCTGACAGCCTGCAGATTCGTCCGGTCCCTTGGCCAGATGAAAGCGCGCCACTAACGGTCCTCTATTCCGGAAATTTCGGGCTGGCTCACGATGCGGCGACTATCGAATCCGCAATCGCTCAAATGAGGAATGATCGCACAGTTCGCTTTATCTTTGCAGGAGGAGGCGCACGCAAGAAAGCACTTGAGGCCGCTTGTTTGGAAAAGGACCTGAGCAATGTCGAGTTTAGAAGCTACAGCAACAAGGCCAATCTTGCGGAGAGTCTGGGCTCTGGACACATCGGGCTGATTACTCAGCAGAACGCTTGCTTGGGTTCTGTTGTGCCCAGCAAAGTATACGGTTTGATGGCCGCTGGGCGGCCTATTCTGTACATCGGGCCGAGTCAGTCCACGATTGCAGGCATCATCAGGCAATTCCACTGCGGTTGGCAAGTCGATTGCGGCGATACGGAAATACTGTTGTCACTTTTAGGCCGGCTAAATCGCAATCGAGGCGAAATCGAACTCGCCGGAAGACATGCACGAATTGCCCTTCTTGAGCATTATGATCGCCATCACGGGGTCTCGCGAGTCTGCGAAGCCTTGAAGGTCTCCGATCAACCGGGAGCCGATGAACAAGTGAACCTCAATTACGGTTCGACAGTTGCAGAGGAAAAGGAATTCGCGAAAAGCCTTTAAGGCCAATCAAAGGAAAACACTATGCTAGCGCTATTAGGTCTTGGTATCACTGCACTAATCTTCTGTTTAATCCTGACACCCGTTTGCCGTGATCTGTTCCTCAGGTTGAACATTGTGGATATTCCTGATCACCGGAAAGTTCACACGCAGGCAACTCCGCGTATTGGGGGAATACCCATTGTTCTCTCCTATGCGTCAGCCATGCTTCTCATGATCTGGTGTGCGCCGAAGGGCGCGTCGGTTATAGTTCAACATCGAGATCTCATGTGGTCGCTCTTTCCTGCCGTGGGGATGGTCTTCCTTACCGGCCTAGTCGACGATCTGTGGGGGATGAAGGCCTCACATAAGCTACTGGCCCAGATTGTGGCAGCTTGCTGGGCCGTATCCATGGGCGCTCAGATTCACGTATTCCAGGGATATGCAGGTGCCTCATGGGCGATGTGGGGACTCAGTGTTCTTTGGCTGGTGGGTTGTACAAACGCCTTCAATCTGATCGATGGCCTGGACGGTTTAGCATCCGGAGTCGGCCTGTTTGCAACGCTTACTACTTTGCTCGCCGCATTGCTTCAGGGCAACTGGGGCTTAGCGATGGCCACGGTGCCCTTGGCAGGTTGCTTGCTGGCGTTTCTGCGCTACAACTTCAATCCCGCTTCTATTTTTCTGGGCGACAGTGGCAGTTTGACTATCGGCTTCTTGCTGGGCTGCTTTGGAGTCATTTGGAGCCAGAAATCAGCCACGCTGCTCGGTATGCTTGCTCCGCTTATCGCTTTCTCTATTCCCCTGCTCGAAGTCGGTCTTTCTATCATGCGGCGCTTTCTGCGTAATCAGCCGATTTTCCAGCCGGACCGCGGTCATATTCACCACAAACTTCTTGGTCTGGGTCACCACCCGCGAACTGTTGCTCTAATTCTTTATGCCGCCTGCGGGATTGCGGCGGTGCTTTCCCTGCTTCAGAGTTCGCTGTCGTATAACATGGGCGGGCTGATCATCCTACTCTTTTGCGGATTGTCTCTCTTCGGAATCCAGAGGCTCGACTACATCGAGTTCCGGACAGCGGGTAAAGTGATCCGCCGAGGACGGATTCTCGAGCTCCTCGAGAGTGAGATCTACTTAGAACATCTTCGAGAGAACCTGCGTGAAGCACAAACTATTGAAGATTGTTGGATTATCCTTCGCACGGCATGCCGCGAATTAGAGTTTACCTCTGTGCGTCTTGCCATCGACGGACAAACCTATCAGGATACTTTTGAGCCAACCCCGCTCGAACCGACATGGCAGCTAAAGCTTGCACTAAGAGATCAGGGTACGATTCTGCTGACACGGGGAGTTGCTGAATCTTCTCTAGACCTCGGAGCCCTTTTGCGGCTCTTGAGGGATAGTGTCGATGCGAGACGAACCGCTAAGAACGCCGAACTGTCAGAGCTTTCTGCTTCGATATCTCTTCTAGGCACTAACGCCCGAGTTTCCGAAGCATCGTAGAACCGTACACGGAACGGCTGCGCTCCGCCGCATTAGAAGAGAACTCCAATGTCCTTTGGGCGAGCGCTTGCTCCGAAGCTACCTTGGTAATTCCGGCAGAACATTCGAGGGGCAGTAAGCTCCTCATCTCGCACCTAAAAGCTTTAACTCACGTTGCGCGACTACGTTGAATCCTAAGGCTGATGAAGAAGTAGACAGGAACACCTAATCCGATAATCAGCAAACCTGGCCATGTGCTCGCCGAGCGATAACTGAACAAAGCTATCAGGATGGCGGTCGCCCCGAAAATGTAGACGAGCGGAACAAAAGGATACCCAGGAGTTCTGTACGGCCGCTCCGCATCAGGCCAAATCTTTCTCAGGCGGAACACGGCGCATATTGTCAGAATGTAGAAGATGAGAGCCGCAGAAATCACATAATCTAGCAAATTCGAATATAGGTTTCCGTATTCTCCAGTCGCTTTATCAAATGTTCGAGGGAGAACCAGCATAGAAGCCCATAAGCCTTGTACGAGTAGTGATGCGCCAGGAACTGAGGCTTTGTTCAGCCTTGCCGCGGAACGAAGAAACAATCCATTCTGAGCCATAGCGTAGTAGACGCGCGGACCTGCCAGCACCAAGCTGTTTACGCATCCGAATGTGGAGATCATGATTGCGATTGCAATCAAAACGCTTCCCCAACCTGGAGCAATCGCATCCAGCACCGAAGTTGCAACCCGGTCTGCGGGTGCATGCTGAATCGCCTCGATCGGAAGGGTGAAAAGGTAACTAATGTTCGTCAAGAGATATAAAGCAATGACCAGAGCGACCCCAATAATTAAAGATCGCGGCAGAGTCCTTTTCGGATCTCTGACCTCGCCAGCAGCGAACGTAATGTCATGCCAGGAGTCAGCCGAGAATAGAGCTCCGGATTGCGAAACGCATAGCGCAACAATCAAACCATACAAAGTCGCCGACGTTAATCCGCCTTCTATCGGCGTCAAATTGGTTTGAGCCCAGAACTGATGAAAGTTCCTCGATATAGCGCCATGATTTCCGCCGGCAAGTACGCCCAGCAAGATTAGAACGGCGAGAGCACTCGTCTTTGCAACGGTGAAGAGATTCTGAACGACTTTTCCATACCTAACTCCGAGACTGTTCGTCCACGTAAGCAAGAAGATGACCGCAATCGCGAGAAGTTGAGCGGTAGACAGCGAGAACGCGTAACCAGAGGAAATATGAATTGGAGGAACGATGTACTGCTGTTCGTTAATTCGAGGTATGAGAAAGCTGGTGAATCGAGCAAATGCAACCGCCACCGCGGCGATAGTGCCCGTCTGAATCACAGTGAAGAGCGTCCAGCCATAAAGAAAACCCCATATCGGAGAGAACGCTTCCCGCAGGTAGACGTACATGCCACCGGCTTCTGGGATCATTGAAGCAAGCTCGCCGTAAGACATGGCAGCCGTGATCGTCAGGACGCCCGTGACCGTCCAAGCTATCAGAAGCCAACCTCCACTGCCGAGAAGCCTCGACATCTCTGCCGGGACGATGAAAATTCCCGAGCCGATCATGGTGCCGACAACAATCATGACGGAGTCAAAAAGTCCTAATTCACGAACGAAAGCCTTCGCTTTGCGGCCCGATTGCTCCGACTCGTCGATCAAATTTATGTACGCCTTCCCTGGTTGCGGTCAAACATGTTCCAGCAGAGTAACACGCGCGTCCTCCGCAAAACAGGTGCGCATGGCCCGAGTCTCCTGACGTGCCCTGAGAAAATACAATTTGAGACCAATTCCCATTCTTCTTTTGGTCCGGTCACTGGAACACGGCGGGTGCGAGCGCGATGCCGCAAAACTTGCTAGAGGACTGGACCGCAGCCGCTTTACTCCTCACGTCGGGACGCTCCGGGAGGGCGGATTCCGGGTTGCTGAAGTTCAAAACGCCGGAATACCTATCGTCAATTTCCCTGTCACCTCGTTCATGAAGGCCTCAATTATAACCGCGGCGAAACAACTTGGAGGCTATTGTGCTTCACATGGTATTCGAATTGTTCATGCTTTCGATGTTCCTACCGATATTTTCGGGGCCTTGGCCGCACACTACTATAAGGTGCCGATAATTGTGACAGCACAATTATCTTACCGGTCGCTTGTCGCTCGGCGCGAACGAATGTTGCTCCGAATCTCTGACCGTTGCTCAGATGCGGTTGTCGTGAACTCGCAAGCTGTTGGGGATTCATTGGCACGGGACCACGCCGTGGCTCGTGAAAAGATTTATCTTTGCTACAACGGCGTCAATTCCGAGGAGTTCTATCCTGGTAATCCGAGTCGTCCCGAGTTCCTCCGGGATGCCTCCGTCGTCCTTGGATCGGTATGCGTCATGCGTCCAGAGAAACGCATGGATTGGCTGATTCGATCGTTTTCAGCCGTGAGGAATGCAGACAGGCAAGCTCGGCTCTTACTGGTGGGGAGCGGACCCGAAGTGCCGCATTTGAAAGAATTATCGAAACAACTAGGAATTGGAGATGTCACTCACTTTATTCCTGGCCGGCCCGACGTCGCAGAGTGGATGCGGCTGATGGACATCTACGTGAACGCCTCCGTTTCGGAGAGCTTCCCAAATGGCTTGCTAGAAGCCATGGCATGCGGTTGCTGCGTCGTCGGATCGCGTGTAGGCGGAATTCCAGAGCTCATCGATCACGAGCAAACAGGCCTGACTTTCGACACACTGTCGTTTGACAGCCTGACTGAGTCTTTGCGGAGCTTGCTTTCCGACACTGAATTCCGGCAATCGCTGCGCGAGAAGGGATCGGCGATGGCTCACGCCAAGTTCTCGATGTCGACCACCGTTAATCGAATGCAATCCCTCTATTTCAACCTGCTCGAGAAGAACCACCCTTCTGCCGCTGCATGAAAGAATTAACCGTCGTAGTTCCGACGTTCAACGAGCGCGCCAATATCGTCCTTTTTTTGGATAGCCTCTTCCTGGCTTTGCAGGATATTTCTTTCGAAGTAATCTTTATAGACGACGACTCACCAGATGGCACTGCCGACCTAGTCCGTTCGATCGCTCAGCAGAACGAATTAGTGCGAGTCATTCACCGGATCAATCGTAGAGGTTTAGCCTCGGCTTGCCTTGAAGGGATGCTCGCCTCATCCACTCCTTACATCTGTGTAATGGACGCCGACTTGCAGCATGACGAGAAAATCATCCCTGCCATGTTGGCTCGTTTAAAGCAGGAGCGCCTCGACCTTGTGGTGGGCAGTAGAAACGTTTCGGGCGGAAGTATGGGTCGATTCTCGAAGCAGCGGGTCGCCCTAAGCATGCTTGGGAGAAGGATCAGCGATAGAATCTGCCATTGCCGGATTACAGATCCCATGAGCGGTTTCTTCGTCCTGACCCGGTCCGTACTGATGGAAGTCGTCCATGAAGTATCTGCCGTAGGCTTTAAAATTCTGGTCGACCTCTTAGCTTCGGCGAAGAGGCCGCTGCGCGTTGAAGAAGAGCCGTACGTTTTCCGCAGTCGGAAGCGTGGCGAGAGCAAGCTAGATCTGTCAGTCGGTATCGAGTACGTACGATTAGTGCTCGATAAGTCAATCGGCAGTTATGTACCCGCCTCTTTCATCCTCTTCGCCGTGGTCGGAAGTGTAGGGATAGTCTTTTACACCGTAACTTTATGGATGCTCTTCTTCTTATTGCATAGAGGATTCGGCCAGAGCCAAGTTGTTGCGGCACTTGTCGCCATGACATTCAACTTCCTTCTAAACAATCTTGTGACATATAGCGACCGGCGCCTTGGTGGCTGGCGATTGTTCGGAGGGCTGGTCATCTTCTATTTGGCATGTTCGATTGGTCTTTTAGTTAACTGGAAGATCGCGGGCACAACCTATAACGCGGGTCTCAACTGGCTTTTAGCTGGGTTTTCCGGACTAGTAGTCGGGTCGGTTTGGAATTACGGAGTAACAAGCGTCTTGACGTGGCGGAAATTCGGCAATTCCCGGGCTCGAGCTCTGGTGATCTTTTAGTTTCCACCAGCTATTCGTTCCGCGCCCTGATGCAAAAAGTTTTCAGCGATTGTCTACGAGAATGACTCCAGACACCAGACCGAACGCCTTTAACCCGGGAGCAATTTAGGCTCCACTATTCCGTTCAAAGATTTCGTACTCTCCTCTCGAGTAAACGCGATGGTATTTTCTGGCGATTAGATCCTCAAAATACCTGTAGATTTCCGGGTGCTTTGCATTGCTGCCGGCCAGAGCTGCTCGATAGCCGTTTCCAAGCATAATGTACTTGGGTTGTTTACGGCTGTAATAGGTGAACTCGTTATCGTCCACAATGTTGCGATCGAAGCCTAGTGCAAAGCCGAATTCTGAACCGGCGAGAATCAGATCGGCTCGATTTGTTTTTGCCTCAAGAAAATGGGCTGCCGGGAGGTATGAAGTATGCATGTCATTCTTCAAAACGGATGTATAGAGAAGGCCTCCCACGCTTACCGACAAGAATGCGGCTGAGACTCCAACGGCGATCTTCTTCTGGATCATGGATTTGTGCCAAAGTTCGCGAACTAACACGGCCATTAATACGTCGTAGAGACAGACGATATGAATGGCGTATTTCACCTCCTTCGTGTTTTCATAAAACGTCATTGTGACAAAGTAGGTCAGCCATAAACCTACTAGGAGGCCGACGCCCTTCTTGTGGCGGGCCGCCTTATTAAACAACAAGAAAAATGCGCTGGCCAAGTAGGCCCCAATCACGATGACTTTGAATTTATATAGGGTATTCAGTCCAGGCTCGAATCCGGCCATGTGCCAGTAGCGCAAACCCTCCCGCCAAATCGCGCGAAATGGGTGTGTAAATCCCCCGAGCCTGTCAATATCCGTGACATTTCCGAAGAACTGAGCCTTGAACAGATCGGGCGCCGGTCTGACGTACCAACCCCAGAAAGCAATGCCTGCGGAATATGGGGCTGCTGCGGGAAGAATGTGCCAGAGGCGAAGATTCCTCAGATCAAGGTAGAAGATCACAAAGATTACTCCGGCAAATGCGGGCACTCCCGCCGTCGGATGCGTGAGGCCGCACCCAACCACCGCCATTTGCGACGCAAATATAGCGATGCCTAAATTCTTCTCTCGAAGCGCTAAGTAGGCCGCTATCGCCAGGGAAGCGAGACCCAAGGCCATGGCGTCCATCCGTGCGAGGGAGACTTGGGAATCGAATTGGTAGTCGCAAGCGATGAACAACAATGCAATTCCAGCCGCCATCTGCTCGCCCGTGACCTTCCAAACTGTGAATCCCCACGAAAGCAGCGCGATCAGGCCCCAGAAAATTGCAAAACTCCTCATTTTCAGGAGACTGAATCCAAATAATTTTATCCAGGGAACTTGCGCGAAGAATTGGAGAGGGACAACCCAGTAGGTTCGTTTGTCGATCCCTTTCCAGAACTTGTGAGTGGTTTCGAGGTAGGGCGTGCCGGTATTTCCGTGCACAATCAGATTCAGAGATGGGGCGGTGTACCAAGCCTCATCGTTCCAGGGTTGAGCTGTCAGCGCTCGAGCAAACGTCAGCGCAAAGTAGATTAAAACGATCCCAGCTAACAGGAGCCAGGGACGGCGTAGTAGCAATAATCCTCCTCGACCAGACTACAACGAGGAGGACTGCGAAATCGATGCTTCGAGGGGCGGACTCTGCCCCGCCCCAGCATGGGCGCTCTTACTTCGTTCTAAATCGTCCAGTGGGTTGCTGTACTGCGCAATTTACTCTATAGAAATAGACGGTCTTGGATGAAAGGCCAGAGATCGCAACATTACGGCTCCTTCCCGATCCAGTGTCGGAGGCGCGTGTAAAAGAATTGATCAGAGTTGGATCGGTGGAGCTATAGTCGACCGGGCAACTCTGTGAATCGGGCGCGACAAAACTGACGGCTGCGCTCGTGACAGAAATCGAAGAAGTCGGCACCCCGATCAACTTGACTTTTCCTTGAGCAGCCTCGAGAAGATCGATATCGGCGCCAACATCCTTACGGTCGCTTCCTGCGTTTCCGCATCCAGAGCAATAGGCAGCTTTCAGATGAAAGTCATTCTTGGCCGTAGAAAACCACCCAACACTAGAAAGATCGGAAGGATTCGCGGGAATGTAATTGCTTAAGCCCGGCCAGTAAGACTGGATGGTGCTCTGGTTGCTATCGCCCAAAAGGAGGTTATGGTCCCAACGGTAACCTCCAGTGAACATACAGTCTGCGAGGCCCTTGCCAACTCCTGAACAAGGCGAATTGCTGAGGCTGCCATCGATCGTGAGACCTGAATTTCCGCCGGAAAGATACAAGATGTTATTCGTCACTCTGACACCCTCGGTCCTGGTGCTGAAAAGATGCATAACACTCGGAACTCGGCCCAGATTTCCAACGATCGAGTTGTGATCCACAATTACGTCTTCGGAACCGTTCGGGCCTGTAAAAATCCAACCGGTAGGAGCAGCAAAACCTGCGTTGACCCAATACGTTCTCTCTTGGTTGACATCATAAGCAAGATTGTTCGCAAATCGGGAACGGACAGTGGGTTTTGTTACCGGCGATCCACCCTCGACAATCTGAGTCGCACTCATGAGAGCAGGTACATGCCGGAACGTGTTGCTCTCAACGTTTACGTCGGTAGTTCCCTGACCAGCAACACTGGTCAGCGTAATTGTTGCTCCGGTCGGATTATCTTCTACCCAGGACTGATCGAAGATGTTACCGATAAGAGAGATTCTTTCACCGCTCTTCCACTCCAGCGGTTGCCGATGCATGTACCTCATGCCGTCTGAAGATGGATGTCCGTACATCCTGGTAAACGGTGTAAAGAATGTATTTCGATAGTAGTTGTAATCGGCTCTCGAAGCCCAATCGCCGCCTGAGTCGTCATGATGCCATGGCAAGCCCACTGCAGAAACGAAGTTGTCCTGGAATTTATAAGGACCCGGTCCAATGCCTCCAATCATGCACTGGCAACCTTCCGTTGCAAATGCGGAGTGTACGGCGTCAGCGTTACGAATGCTTGAGATCGAACCGTTCGAGATGTCGATGCATCCTACAAGTCCTGCGGCCGGTCTACCGGCGCTATCCGAAGGCCAAGCGTCGCTAACATCACACGATCCATTAGACGGTGCATAAGTACCTGAGGCATGAATCGGTCCATTGCCATAATTGCGATTTCGCACCAAGTTGCTGTTGAACCAGAAGGGCCCAGTCGTATAGTACGAAGCAACATACGTTGTATTGGCGGATATCGCTACGGGGCTTGCGAAAAATACTGACTGCCAACCCGAAGCAGATTCACCGCTTGAGTTAGCTGTCGCCAGCAAGTTGCCGTCCGCATCCCACAGCGACACCCGATGGGATGTTGTGCTTTCAGTGGGTGGCTTATGAAATCTCACACCAGTAATAAAACCATTGATATCGGAATAGACTTTTGAGCCGAACTCGAATGTTCCTGGTCCACCGTACTGGAACAAAGCATCGTCATCAAATTCCACTGCCAGGCTTCCTCCCGATGTCGAAGTAGAAAACACTGCATCGACCGCGAATGAGTTACCACCGACTTCATCCGTCGGGAAAGCACTCTCGCCATAGTGATAGAGTCCAGCCCCGTTTCCGCCCTCTGTGGAAAAGATGTTGCACGGTGCACCAGTACACGAACCAGTAATGCCGGGCGGCAGCGAAATATTGAGCATACCGTTCATAGTGAAATACACAAAGCTACTTCCCGATCCACTACCGGCCAGATTTACAGTAACGGTGCTCGCGAGTGAAGCGGAGCCTGCTCCGAAATGATGGTTCCCGGGATTGATTGTGAATGTCGCGCCTACACAGTCGGCGGTCAAGAATAGAAATAAAAGTAGAATTCTCATTTAGTTCACCTTTGTAAGCTCGAGCCCGGAGTAAATGGAATGAAAATACTCCAGATTATCCATATAGCTATCCACGATTGATACGTTCATGCCATCCCAGGCAATCGCGTTGTAAACACGGTTAGGCGTTCCCAAGCCGTGAAAGTAGCACCGGTCAACTACTATGTTCTGGTCGGTCTGTACGGTTCCGAATAGCGTGTACCAGGGAAGAGGATCGCTGGAAGAAGATGCCGCGCGATTCCCGGCGTAGGTAAATTCTAAACCGACGAAGCGTATGTTGGCCGTCATCGCCATATTGTTTCCATCGAAGTCGCCGACTGACATCAGAGTGTTCGCTGTCAAACTCCCGGCCATAGCGAATGCCGGCGCTTGCAGGACCGCCATCTTTGGAGCCCATGCGGGCGAGGTCCGGACGTGCTCAGGCGTAAACTGAGCGTCGGTCGTGCTGGTTCGGATGACAACCCATTTCAAGGGCCTTGGCCAATGAACAAAGTATTCCGTCCCGCTCCCGCCGTCTAGAAGCTGACAGAGAGTGCCCCCTGAATTTTTGGCCGCTCCGGAGTAGATCTGAATGTTGCTCGAGTCAACCACGTGAGCGAAGTACATTTGACCGGAGATGATTGGACCCGATTTGTGGCAGTCGTTGTATAGCGGATTCGTTAACGATCCGGGTAAACAGCCATAAGAGGTTCCAAAGACGATGCCCTGCCCTTCCGTAAAGCCATGATTGCTGCTGTTGATGGTGTTAGCCGAGGTATTCACAGCTGACGCCGCAAAAGTCACGGCGTCGGGAGCCCTCCGTGACAAGTTGTATGGTCCTGTGCAGACTGTCCCTGCCGGAATGTTGATCACTGTCCCGGTCGTTAGCTGATTTTGTATAGCCGATTCGATGGACGGCAGAAGATTATTGCAATCGGACGAAACGGTTACATTGTTATAGCCCACCGTAGACGGATAGTCGGTGTTGAAGGTAACGGGAGGATTCGGCAGCATTGGATGTATACCGGGCATAGGCGCCGTCTTGACAGTTGCCCCAACCCCACTGGACCATTGAGAAAAGTCTGCCGAGATTTCAGGACACACTTGATAGGTTGTATCGGGACTCAGACCTCCGATGACAACCTTGTTTCCGTCTCCCTGATGTAGCGAGCCAATACCGAAGTTGCTGTAACTGCTGCCCTGAAGGGTACCGCTCACCCCGTCGGTGCACGTACCTGGTGAGGCGATATACCGGGTTCGTAACCAGTAGAAGTTAGCGGAAGCACTAAAGGTGGCGCGAACCGCCGAATGGCTGACGCCGTCGAAGGCGATATTTGAAACCGTAGGAGCTTGACCGAAAACTCCGAAGGGAAGAAGTAAGGAGAAGAGTAGATAGTTCAGTCGCATAGTTTTCCGGACATTAGTAGAGGCTTACCCACGAATAGGCTGAACCGTTGTAAACGCAAACTGTCAGGCTATCCTTCGACGATCCATTATTTTGAAAGTAGATGGACCCTCTGGCGGTCGAATCGCAAGAGGGCTGCGTCGAGCTGGCCAACCGCAGTCCGCCGTTAAACGTATTCAAGCCAGTAAAACTGTTAGCCGCTGAAAGTCGGGGGATGACGCTGGTAACAATGTCCAGACTTCCGCCTGTCACCGCCAAGCCCCCGGAGCCTCCAACCGAGAGTACTCCCGTCCAGGTATTAGAGGAAGAACAGGTGTAGAGCTGTTGTCCGACCGGCTGATCGCTCGCCAGGTAGAGCGATCCAGTGACGCAGGAAGCTGGGATCGAGGCGAACGTTCCGGCACTGGCCGTAGTCGAACCACCGGCACCTCCTCCCGAGGCCGCTACATTGCTCACCGTCGTGATCTGTCCGTATGAGTTGACGGTAATAATCGGAATCTGCGTAGAGCTGCCATATGTACCTGGATTGCTATTTACGCTCGCAAGATCGACATCGGTTCTACCACCCGCTGCGTCATCGCTCGCGCTGAACGCCCCAGAGAAGTTCAGAGTGTTCCTTTGAGTAACTGCAGATCCACTCTTGCTCAGCTGTTGATAGAAGCCGGGATTGGATTGGGAAATTACGACCGGTGTAACGCCGGTAACTCGTCCCTTGTTATCCACGATTAATTGCAAGGAGTGCGTCGCATCGCCGAACGTTCCCGGAGTAGAGTTGACTGTAGAAAGAGTAGTCAAGCTACTGTTCGCAGCTGTCGTCACATCTCCGGTTAAAGCCGGAATCCTGGCGCTTGAGAGCATCCCGCTCGTAATCTCCGAAGCATCGAGGCTTTTATTGGTCAAGGTTTGCACATCGCTTACGCCGACGACGGCGCTCGCCGGAGCAGAAATCACCGTCGTAGTGTTCGGGCCTGTTCTCTTGACGAGTCCAGAAGCACCTGGGTCCGCTAATCCCCCCTGTTGGATCCAGCCGTTCGTGAGACCGCAAGTGAAGATGTTTTGCCCGTTAGTGGCGGTAGTATTCAAGAACATGTCGCCGGCCGAGCAACTTGACGGCAACGTTGTTCCTGTCTTTATGGGGCGGGTGTATGGAAAGTTAGTGAAATCTGCGTTGCGGCTCTGGCTTCCCAGGTTAATGAGAGTCTGACCGTAGATATTCGAAGCGAGGAGTACGGAAATTGCGCTCGAAAAAAGCCGAACGCTCGTACGAATTGGTGTTTTTGCCTTCATGTTTTCCCGGTAGGCTGGTGTGCACTACTCGGCAGCCACCGTAACAATCAGGCTTTCTTTTCAGGTATGAAACCATGCGTAAACGCCTGAAAAGCAAAAGAGAAAAGATTTCAGACTAGTTCGTGACCGAAGGTTTCCCTACAGTTTTCGAACCCTTCGCTACCTGCTCCGCAGCTAACTCTTCGTACAGTGCGGCCCACTGGGCCTGGACTGGCTCCCAATCGTATTTCCGAACTTCGATACGGCCGCCATCAGTAATCCGTTTCGCTAGTCCATCGGTCTCGATGAGCTCCATTGAACGGGCAGCCAATGCTTCATGGTCATTGATTGGAACCAGCAAAGCGGATTCCCGGTCTTTGGAGATATAAGGAATGCCTCCCGCCTCTGTAGCAACGATCGGGAGGCCGGACGCAAAGCACTCTAGAAGCGACACGGGCATGCAATCGATGTTCGGACTGGTCAAATAGATGTCCGCGGCATCGTAGAGTTCCGCAACCTGAGTGTGCGGAACTTTCCCGATGAATTTCGTATCTCTTAACCCGAGTTCCTGCGCTAGCTTCTCAAGCCCGGGCCTACAGACTCCGTCGTGCGCAATTGTCAGAGTGGCTTCGGGATACCTTCGCTGGATGATCGCGAAGGCTCTCAGAATACAGTCGACATTGTAAAGCGGCTCCAGAATACGATTTGTCATGAAGATTGGGCGAGGAACCGATCTTTCCCGATAGGTAAAGCGGTTTGTATCGACGATATTAAAAATAGATTGGGCTTGAATTCCGTGGCTTGCAAAAATGTCAATTAAGAAAAATGAAGGTGTAACCAGACGGTCGGCCCAGGCAATTATTCTTCGCGCACTTTTCCATTCGCGGAGATGTTGATCGGCTTGGCCATCGTGATAATTCAAGATCACCTTCTTGCCATAGAGTCGGCCAAAAAACAGGGCTGGCACCGTCCACAACGCAAACGACGACAGCCCCGCCGAAAAAATATGAATAACCTCGTGCTGGCGCGCCTCGAAGATGAGGTGAGAGAAATAGTTGACGAAGGTAAGCAAAGTACGGAGATAGCGAACCTTCAAGGTCCAACTCAGAATCCGCAGCGGCCTTGGATTGATAGGAAAGAACTTGACTTTCAGATGCTGAAGAGGCTTCAGAATGTTGAGAAGCTCGGCGACCTGCACCGCTTGGCCGCCCAAAATCTCCATAGAGGGGCCAATGATCAGCACCTTAATCGGTTTAGAGCTCAACTGCTGGGATGCTTTTACACTGGGCGTTGATCGTAACGAAGGTTTAAGAACGCTCATCGACCACTGATTTCCAATCGAGAGCTTTTGCCTCTAAATCTTTCGCTGATTCAATCATCCGCAAGCAGCCGATGGTTGACCGTGCGCCGTCCTCGACCGTGACGGAAGGCGATTTTGACTGCTTCAAACTTTTAATAACGTCCTCAATCTGAGCTTCGTATCCCTTCTCGCCAAACATCCTCGTTTGCCTTTCCTTTATTTTGCCCGAAGCCGAAAATCGCTTAAAATCGTTGGTTGCGAGCCCCATACCCTGCGCATAAGCCTCGACCCGTTCTCCGCCTGACGTCTTGCTGCCAACTGTGCAGTAGGTCAGGTTACCGATCGAGCCATCCTCGAAGCGAAACGAAGCTACCATGTTATTTTCCCCGATAGGATCTTGTTTTTTGGTAGGCAGAGTATAGGCGGCAACGCTCAGAGGCTCGGCTCTGAGTAACCAGTACATCAAGTCTACGAAGTGGCAGGCTTCCCCTAGAATCGCGCCCCCGATAGCCGGATCAGCCATCCAGTAGTTGCCGGCAATACCTGGCGAGTTAATTCTGCAATTCAAAACGGCAGGGGAACTCCTCTTTTCCAATCGTTTCTTCAGCTCCAAGTAATAGGGCGCAAAGCGGCGATTGAATCCCACCGAAAGGAAACGTTGGTGCTCGGCACATGCCTGCACCAATGCCCGGCACTCCTCGCCGGTCAGAGCCATCGGCTTTTCGACGAACACGTGCTTGCCGGCCCGTATCGCTTCCAGCGCTTGCTGGGCATGATGCTGATTCCTGCTAGTGATGAACACCAGGTCAACATCGGAGTCGTTCAGAATCTGTTGATAATCCGTCGTGCAGTAAGCGGCCCCAAACCGTGAGCCGTAACTCTTGCCGCGCACTCCGCTGGCCGAGTGAACGGAGCGAAGGCTAACATCCCCCGACTTCTGAAGGGCTGGCAGGTGAGCCCACCGCGCTAAATTCCCCGCCCCGATTAGAGCAACGCCCAATTTCGATTTGGGTTTGGTCGTTGGTCTTATCGCCACCGTCCGTTGCGGCTTAAACGGTAAGGGCGCCTCTTGTTGGCCTTCCTCCCGGTACTCGAGTAAAACCGCCAAACTGCCGGAGGCCGGATCGAGAATTGTCGAATACGCCTGGGCCCCATCGCTCAGGGGATAACGATGAGTAATCAATCGGTCCACGTCGACGTTTCCGTCGGCCACAAGACGGAGAAATTCCTCCATGTTCCGATTCTCGGTCCAACGCACATAAGCAAAGGGATAATCTCTGCCCTGCTTCTCGTAAGCCGCGTCGTAGCTGCCCGGGCCGTAAGCTCTCGCCATGAAGAGCTGAATCTCCTTCAGGTACATGTCATTCCAGGGAAAGCTCATATCAACAGCACCAATCACCACGATGCGTCCGCGATCCCGGCAGATGTCTAAAGCCAATTTGCAAGGTGCAGAAGACTTTGACGCGGCAGCAATAATCACGCAATCCACGCCTTTGCCGTCCGTCACTGATGCGATCTGCTCGACTAGCCCGTCGCCGCCGGCAAGCGGAATTTGCGCCCCCAGGCTTTTTACTAGCTCCACGCGCTCCGGGCGTAAATCCGTTGCAATTACCACCGCTCCCTGCAACCGCGCAAGCTGAGCCACGAGTTGCCCGACCAGTCCCAGACCAATCACCGCAACCCGGTCACCCAGACCGATTCCAGCGATTCTGACGCCATTGAGCGCAATACTCCCTAAAGTTGCGAAACACGCCTGATCGAAGCGAACCGAATCCGGCACCCGTGCGACCAGATTGCGTCCGGTCACAATCGTCTCTGCGTGTCCCGTGCCTTCGCCTCCATACGCGACCCGATCGCCGATCTCCAGATCTCTCACCGACTCGTGTTTTTCCACCACCAGGCCGGCGCCCGAATAACCCAGGGCGGCAAACTCGCTGAGCTTAGCTCGAACCTCTCGAATTGTCGGCCCCGGACCGTTTACCTTCATTACGTTGAGGATCTTACCGATGTGCGATGGGTTATCCGCCACCTCCTTCAGCACGCCCTCTTGGTGAATGCTGGCTGTCTCAGTGCCGCTGCTGATCAGCGAGAATACGGGTTGAATCAGCACGTGATGGGGACCCGCGACCGGATCCGGCACCTCTTCGACAACCATGTCCTTAATGCCTTTACGAATGACTTGTTGCATTGACAGATCCTATTTTCCCAATCCCCTCCGCTCTATTCAAACCAAAATCGGATTTCGCCGGAAAAATCCTACGTTTATCTGGTGCTGGCCTATGCAAAACTCGCCAACATCCATCCGGAGAGACTTTTCATGTCACTCCGATGCACAATAGATACGGATGAAGATTTATCACGAGGCACCCTCTGATGTGACGAAGTACATCGCAAACTTTGGAAGCATCTCGCTTGAGGAGAAGAGACCTCAATTCGAGAACTTTCTGCGTGCTATCCAGATGTATAAGAACCTCACGGCGGAAAGCGAAATTCTGGAGGTGGGTACGGGCACCGGATGGTTTCCTCTCCTTTGCAACCAGCGTGGTTTGCGATGCAAAGGCCTGGAAATCAGTCCGCAACTCATCGAGGTTGCGAAGGAGATTGGCCGCCAGCATGGAATAGCACCCGACATCGAACTCGGAAACCTGGAAGACTACAGCTTGCCGGATGAGAAATACGACGTTGTGCTGGCTTCATCGGTTTTCGAGCACGTTGAAGACTGGCGCACGGGAATCCACAAACTTTGGAAAACCTTGAAGTATGGCGGACTGCTTTACTTCGAGTCTACAAACAAGTTCAGCTTAATTTCCGGCGAGTACCAGGGGATCCCTCTCTACGGCTGGCTGCCAAACGCTTGGCGGTATGGTCTGCGTAAAGTGGTTCACGGAAAAGATATTATGAAGCTCGGCATAGACTTCCATCAGTTTACGCATTCCTCATTGAGGGCTGAATTTCAGAAGGCTGGGTTCACCAGGATTCTAGACCGTGTCGACGTCGCAGACGAAAAGTTCGTGAGTACCGGTCTCCGACGGCAAGTCGTCCGCGTTGCGAAGGAGATGCCGCTCGCTCGTGCCATTGCACTGAACTTAGCAGAGGCAACCAGGTTTATTTGCATCAAATAGGCGTTGATTCGCGGACGGATAGGTCTGGCCGGTAAACACCGAATGCTTGCGGCAGTTGATCCCGCCCATTGCCACGGTCTTTCGCTACTGCGCAACGGCTGTTTTATTTCCGGGACCGCCTACTGGCTGCAGCGCAGGAAGCCTTTGCTCCACCGGGGGTAACGATGGGAACGCCGCGTGTGGCTCGGCCTGGTACCAGTAAGCGACGGAATAGAAGTTGTCAGACCGGCCATTTGCGTGTCCATGTTCGATAGTGGCCTTGAACGACTTCGTAAATGGGATTGGTGAGTCGAGATGGAAGCGATAGACGCTCGACCGGCTGCCCGCTAGTTCCGCACCTACAACAGGCGCGCCATAGAGCTTATAGGAAAAAGGCATACCACCGAAATCCCATGCTCCCAAGAAGTAGTCTTCCGAACCGGTCCCAACCATAGCTGGCTTGCTACCTCCATCGATGAAGAACATCTCGTCGCCCTCGCCCCACCACATGTCCTGATTCTGCAGCACAGACATGGTGACGCCTAAGAACTGCCCGTGCCCCTTCGCCTCCATCCAGACATAGTTGCCGTCGCCGCTGGCATTCTTCTTGTTATTGACCAGCGCATCTTGATTGGTCTGCCAACTATCGGTCCAGCCGTGATTGGGCTGAGCTTGGTTGTAGTGAGCGTGAAAGTAAAGGCTACCCTGTGGTAAAGGGTGCGAGTAGGTGCGGTAGTCGACATTGTAGTAAAAGCTTCCAACCGGCAGCTTCCCTTCGTTGGTGATAGTCATGCGGGCATGACGTCCGAATGGCATCGGGAAAAAGGAATTCAAACTCCGATCGCCGCCCACGGACAGAAGTTCAGATTGCCAGCGATGGTAATCGCCGAGGCCCAGGCCGAAGAAGTCTCCAATGGGTGTCTCGACGCTAGGAGCCTTTTCTCCATCCCAATAGATGCGCAGAACGATCCGCTTAAGGTGGTGCGGCTCTCTGTCGGCAATAGTGAACCAGATGTGCGAGAGGGTTCCCGGCCCATCCACGTCCATAACCGTCAGAGTTGCCCCGGGAGCTACTGAACGGGAATCCGCGTTGGCCCCGGTTGGATCGGTGCTTGAGAGATGATGCTGGGTGTATGTCTGCTGGATGGTTAGGTCTGGCTGCCAACTGTGCGTCTGAGCATTAGCTATGGGCCAGGAGGCGGTGCTCAGAAACAAAAGAGAAGCGCACAATTTCATGATTGATCTCCTCATCGAAACGAATGGAAAACTACTCGATCCCGAGCCGATGCTGCATCTCTTCCAGAGAAATACCGCTCGTTTCGGGGTAATAGAACAGGACCACGAAGAAGTCGATCACCATCATCACGGCGAAGAATATAAATGGGTATGCGCCGGACGAGCTAGCCATAATCGGAAATACTAGAGAGATAGCGGCGTTGGTCACCCAGTGGGCAGAACTGCCGAGACTCTGCCCTTTGGCCCGCACGCGATTCGGGAAGACCTCGCCGGGATAGACCCAGACAACCGCGCCTTGGGAGATTGCAAAGAAGGCAATGTAGAGCATCAGGAGCCAAACGAGCCAGCTTAGGTGGGTGTGCGTAAAGAAGAGAAAGGAAATCAGCGTCAGGCAGACGGTGAGACCTACCGTCCCGACGAGAAGCAGCTTTCTGCGACCGAATTTGTCGATCACCGACATCGCGGCGAGGGTGGCAACCAGATTCATCGCTCCCACCGCGACGGCTTGTAGATCTCCCGAGACCTTGGTCGCGCCGGCCAGGGCGAAGATGTCGTTTAGATAATACAGGATCGCATTGATGCCGGAAAGCTGGCAGAACATGCCGACAGTGACGGCCAGAAAGACCGGAAGCCGGTAGCGCCGAGAGAACAAGGGGACGTCGGCGACAGACCGCTCCAGACGAACGGCTGCTGTAATCTCATCGAGCTCCTGTTGGGGTTGTCGCACGCCCATAAGGCGAATCACTTCCAGGGCTTCTTCCTCATTCGACTGCATGGCCAGCCAGCGAGGGCTGCGCGGAATGAAGAAGAGCATGGCGAGGAAGAGAACCGCCGGTATTCCGGAAACACCCAGCATCCAACGCCAGTCGCTTGCGCCGAAGCCCAGGGTGCCGATGAAGTAATTCGATGAGTAGGCGAGCAGAATCCCGATGACGACATTGACTTGGAAGAAACCGACCAGCCGGCCCCGCCAATCCGGAGGCGCAATTTCGGCAATATACATCGGACCGAGGACTGATGATCCGCCGATGCCCAGGCCTCCGATAAAGCGGAAGACAATGAGCGCGGGCAGACTCCAGGCGAAGGCGCAACCGAGCGCCGAAATAATGTAGCAAATTGCCATCGCCCGAAGACTGTCCCGGCGGCCGAACTTCTGCCCTGGGATGCCGGCGGTCATAGCCGCGATGACAGTGCCAACCAAGGCGCTGGAGACAGTGACTCCAAGCATGGTGGGAGAGAGATTGTAGGCGAGCGTCAGGGCGTGAGTTGTTCCGGAAATGACAGCGGTGTCGAACCCGAAAAGCAGTCCGCCGAGCGCGCCGACGACGGTACTCTTTGCGACGTGAGAGTTTATGGCCATTGAGTGTTCGAGGGAGTGCCCGCACGAATTTCTAAATCATTACACAGTGCTGAGAAAACCGAGAGTTCTCTTAGCGCCTTCTGGCTCGATAGCAAAAAGTAGACTTCTATGCCAGCATCAGCAGGGTACGGAGCCTAATGCTGTTTTGATCAGCTGTCGCTGATCGTTGTACCAGCTGGCATATTGTCTGCCGTTGAGGAAATCGTCATGGGCATCGAGCATCAGATCTTTCATGCGCCATTTCATCTCGAGCAGAGTCGTTTTTGCACCCTGTTCGGCCCCCAGGTTATGCATCTGATACGGATCCTCGATATTGTCGTAAAGTGCTTCTTTACCATCCAACCACTTCACATAGGTGTTGCGTTTGGTGTGCACTCCGCGCCACTCGGGCCATTTCGTCTGGGTCTGGAAAAAGTCCCAATCGGAAGTATAGTTCGCCATCAGAACTGCCTCGCGGTGGGCGCGAGCTCGTCCCAAAACCACCTCGCTGAGATCTTCGCCGTCGGCCATGCTAGAAGGTTTAATACCGGCCAGTCCGCACAAAGTCGGCAAGTGATCGATGGGCCGGTAGAGGGCGTCGCTGACTAATCCTGCCGGAATCTTTCCCGGCCACCTTATTTTAAGAGGGACGTTCACCGATTCCGTATAGGGGACCATCTTCTGAAGTAGGTTATGGCTGCCGAGCTGACTGCCGTGATCGGAAGTAAACATAAGAATGGTGTTATCTCCCGCTCCCGACCGATCAAGGTAATTCATCAGGCGGCCTATGTTATCGTCAACGTTCATCACCATCGCCAAATAGCTCCGCAACTCTTCGGGTTTCAGCGGATCGTTCTTAGGGACGTTCGGAGGGCGATAGAGATCCTGGAATGGCGGTACCTTCTCTAAATAGCCGCTAGGAGGAGATTCGCGCGTCCAGGGAGCATGCGGCGGATGAGGGGCTACTACAAGTAAGAAGGGCCTCTCGTCATTCTGATGTTTTTCGATGTAATCGATAGCTTGATCGATGATGCAGTTAGTTTCGTACTTGTCCGAATAGATTTTTTCAGGACGATCTTCATAAAACCAATAGTGATGAAAGTCGGTATGGAAGTTATAAGCTTGCCAGAAGTTGAAGCCTAAGCGTTGCGGACCCGGAGGGACAAATTCAGAATTCGGGTGATCTTTGCGATATGACTGCTCGAGCTTTGGACGGGAACTGTAGAGGCCATCTCCCACGCGGTAGCCGGCCGCAAGATGCCACTTGCCGATGAAACCGGTGCTATATCCGGCACGATCGAACAGGTTGGCGAGGCAGTCGGGATTCTGCCGTGCATTCACCTCCACAAAATTCATCACGACACCGGAATGGGTAGGATACCGCCCTGTCATCAGCATGCCTCGGAAGGGCGTGCAGAGAGGCGTCGTAGAGAGCATGTTGGGAAACGTGACGCCCTCACGGCCAAGACGATCAACATTAGGAGTCGGCATGAACTTATTCATGTCTTGGCGATATTGATCGTCAAAGACAATTACAATATTGGGCTTCTTGCCCGGCTTACTTTCCGGTGCTTTTCCCGGAGCGGACCCGGCAAGCGCCAGGGCTCCGCCGCCCAGAACGGCGCTACTTCTCAGGAATTCGCGCCTTCCTATAGGATGATCTTCCTGGTCAGGCTCAAACGGCTTTTGCATCGGATTTACAGGCACCTGTTATCTTCCCAGAACTTAACGATCAAAATGTTAGGCGAAGCTTGAAGTCCATATTTCTAGGGTCGAGTGCGCCGGTCAGCCGTCCGAAAGTCGGAGTGTTGAAGACCGTGCCTAAACCTACAAAGTTCGGATGATTGAAGATGTTGTAAGCTTCGGCGCTGAACTGCAAATCAGCCGTCCGGTCCGCAGTAACTGGGAATCGAAAGTTCTTCCGCAGATTGAAATCGAAGTTAGCGATCCCGGGGCCTCGCAGGATATTGACGCCCGAGTTGCCAAATCGTCCAATGGGCCCGAGGGCGAAGGCGGACGTATTGAAATAATTGTCAACATTGCGGGCATGAATCTCGAGCGGGGCGACGCGGTCCGGCCGCTGGGCGCCTCCGCCGACCTGGGCGCGATCCCCGGGAATAGTCACGGTATTCGGCAAGCCGCTCTGGAAGGTGGTAATTCCGGTTACCTCCCATCCTCCGAACGCGGTTCCTACAAATCCTCCTGCATTCTTGAAGAAAGGAAGATCGTAGACGTAGTTGATCGTCACGACTTGAGTCCGATCGAGCCCAGCAAGCCCTTTCTCGCTCTTCTGAAGAATTTCGTCCTGACCGGCCTGAAATTGGAGCGCTTTAGACCATGTGTAGGCCACCTCTAAGCCCAGCCCACCCGCGACACGCCGCCGGGCATCGATTTGAAGACCATTGTAATTGGCTGAAGCAGACCGCTCATCGTAGTTGATATTGCCGTAGCCAACATAGCGCCGCACCGTATTTACATTCACCCCGTTGGCTTGGCCCGGGCGTAGCTGGTTGATGTTAATACCTTGATCGAGGTGAACAGCGTGGTTGCCTACATAGGCGACTGACAGAACCGTATTCCAGCCCAGATTCCGTTGTACGTTAAAACTCCATTGCTGGACCATGGGAGAGAGGTACTTCGGGTCCATACCCTGGATGGGAGGCGGAAATAACGCGAACGTACCTTGCGTAGGGTCGGCCAGGCTGGTGTTGAATATGGAGGCCGATTGAGTGAACGGCGGATTCCCCCGGAGAAGTTCCCGGTTCGAGTTGTCCCAGTGATAAAAGATTCCATATCCGCCCCGCAGCACCGTTTTGGCATTTTTGCCCGGCGACCAGGCAAACCCAAAGCGTGGGCCGGCATTGTTGCGGGTCCTTAATAGGCTGCGAGGGAGATCTAATCTCTTCTGCATAGTAGGAGTAATGATTCCATTCAGCGAGTCGCCGCTGCCCGGCAACAGGCGTCCGTTCGGTAGAACCGTAGGCGCGGCCGCGGGGTCATACAGGCCTGGAACGAAAATGGAGATCCGGTTGAATTTATCATCGCCGAAGGGAGCGCCCTTGAAAATCTCATCTCGAATCCCGAAGTTGAGGGTGAGATTCGGCCGCACTTTCCAATCGTCCTGCACGTACATTTCGTAGTCTTCGGAGAAAAAATATTCTGGCGGGATAGGAGTATTCTCGTTGTACTGAAAAGCGTTGCCGAGCAGGAAGTCAGCTAGCCCATTGCCGGTTGCGCTGCCATTGAAATTGAAGACGCCCTGCTGGCCAGTTATTTGCGTGGTGTCGAATTTCAGTATGTGGTAAACCAGTAGCCCGGCCTTTAGGCTGTGATTGCCGGCCTGGTGACTGAAGTCGTCGCGATAAGTGTAAACGGGATTGGCGTTGATTTGTTGTTGGGTGCCGATGCTGCCGTAGCCCGCAATGTTGATGGTGGGGATGATGTTTTCCCCGTTGGCTCCGAAGACGGTTGGGATATTGAGACCCTGCGGCCGGACGCTCGCGGGTGTCAATAAATGCTGGAGCCGGTTCATGGAGAAGCCAAAGGTGACCTGGTTCAGCGTGGTAGGGCTAAGAATGTTCGTCAGCCGCAGCACCAGGTTCTGGCCGGGTTTAATGAAAACTCCTGGAATCGTGGGGAAGGCAGTCGGCCCGGGAAAGTTAAAGTTCTGATCTTGAGTCCAGGAATCATGTGCATAGCGGACCATCAGCGATGTATTGCTGGTGAAATTCAGGTCAACGCGGCCTAGCTCCTCACGCCAATCGGAACCGGAGTTCGAGGTGAATGCGAAGTTCGGCGCCCCGGGTCGGTTCGGCAACGGGTAGTAAGTGTTTAGCAGGATGGTGGCATTCGGGTCGATGCTGCTTACGGGGATGACATTGCGCGGAAAGGGCCGGCGGGTAGAGGGATTGAGAAGGGGGGTGGCAATTCCACTGAAATCGCCGCTCCGAAAGACCGCGTCCGGTGTCTGCGCGGTAAAGGTGGCGCTGGGCGGCGCTGTGTAGCTTACTAACTGCGGTCCCCGCCGTTTATTCCAGCCCTCCGACCAGAAGAAGAAGACCTTCTCGTGCCAGCGGCTCTTCCGGTTGGGAAAGACAGGGCCGCCGATGGTGTATCCGAAGATGTTCTGCTTGAACGGACTGACCGTGTTGGCAAAGAAGTTGCGAGCGTCGAGCACTTGATTGCCAAAAGTTTCGTAGAGGCTGCCGTGGTATTGAAGGCCGCCAGACTTCGTGACGATATTGACCTGCCCGTAGCCGTAGCTTCCGCTGTCCGCCGAGTAATTGCTTTTATGGACTTGAATCTCCTCCAGCGCCTCCATCGGCGGGAACAGATTTACGCCACGGTTGCCGCCGGTGTCCATCGCCAGGATGCCGTCGTAGGTGTACTGTGTGGAGTTGAGCCGTCCTCCGTTAACGGAGAGCAAAGGATTGCCTTCCTGTCCGACTCCCATGCGCCGCCCCACCTGCGTTGATGTGACTCCGGTTCCGAGCGTGAGAAATTGCGTAAAGTTTCGTCCGTTTAGAGCCAGCTCCCGGAGTTGTTGACCGCTGATAAGAGTGCTGATATCACCGCTTTCAGTCTTTAAGGGCGGGGGAGCTGAAGTCACCGTCACCGACTCGGTACTTGCGCCTACCTGAAGTTGAATGTTGACGGGCAGGGTAGTGTCTGCGCTGAGGGAAAGCCCCTGCTGGTTGAAAGTCTGGAATCCGGTACTCTCGGCTTTGATCTCGTAATTGCCGATCGGCATCTGAGGCAAGGTGTAGTTTCCACTTCGATTGGTGAGAACGGTGCGCGAACGGCCCGTATCAGTCTGAGTGGCGGTAATCTTAACGCCGGGAACGACAGACTGCGTTGCGTCAACCACGGTTCCGGTGATGGTTCCGGTTCCCGTGGTCTGTCCACAAAGAAGTGACGGACTCCAACCCAAGGCTAGCGAGGTAGCGAACGCGAGCAAGAGATTGTGCAAGATGTGTTTGCTAGATTGCATAGATGCCCCTTTGAGCTGGCAACAATGAACGATAGCGAGTTCTAAGCGCAGCTGTGTGAAAGCTTTCAATAATTAGGCCTGGATCTTTCTCAGGCACTCGTTAATAGACTTCAAAGAGAAAGTAGAACGTTATATTTAGCACGATTGGATCATGGATGCGCAGACCTGTCAAGCAAAAAAGTCGATCGGGAATGCAGGGTGTAGCGTTGCAGAGTTTGTTTGCGAAGAAATCTAAATGGTACAGACGGTTCAAACCTAGAAGGCCTCATTTATACTGCTACTAACAACAGGTAGAGAAGCAGAGCCGCCGCCGATCTCGAGCGGATGAAGGAGAATCAGGCCGAGTGCCAACGATCAAAGAAGTCGCTGAACGGGCCGGTGTTTCTGTGGCAACTGCTTCAAATGTCATCAGTGGAAGCCGACCGGTTGGCAAGGCGCGAATGGCGCGGGTGCTGGCTGCCGCCAAGGATCTCGACTACCATCCGAATGAACTTGCCCGTGGTCTGAAAATCAAGCAGACCAAGATGTTGGGAATGATTCTTCCCGACATCACTAATCCATTTTTTTCGGATCTGATTCGGGGAGCAGAAGATGCAGCCCTGGACCGTGGTTATATTCTGCTAACGGCTAATACCGATGAACAGGTGGAGCGCGAGAAGCGCTTCATCGCGGCTTTGCGATCGCGACGCGTGGATGGCATTTTACTCGCTCCCGCCGCAAGCCGGAATGAAAGCCATCTGGAGAGCGTGGTGGCGGCCGGAGTTCCCATCGTCTGCCTGGATCGGATGGCGCCTGGACTGGCGCTGGACGCGGTGCTAGCCGACAACGTGCGCGGGACGCAAGAGTGTGTGCGCCACCTGATCCGCGTGGGCCATAGAAAAATTGCGATAATCACCGGCTCACTCGAACTGCAGATCGCACATGAGCGCCTGGAAGGCTATCGCGCCGCTTTGGAAGAAGCAGGCATTCCGTGTTCAGAGGAATTAATCATGAAAGGCGATTTTCGCGAAGAAGCCGGATACCGTCTCGGGAAGGAACTGCTGTTGAGGCGAGAGCGCCCGTCCGCTATCTTTGCCTGTAATGGGGTAATGACTCTCGGTCTGCTGTTGGCTCTTGACGAACTCGGAGTGAAATGTCCGGATGAGATTGCCCTCGCCACTTTTGACGATCTGCCGTTTGCCTACTCTTTCCATCCGCATTTGACGGCCGTGGCGCAGCCAGCGAATAGCATCGGCTATCAGGGTGTGAATCTTCTGATTAACCGTGTGGAAGGAAAACTAACGGGCGATCCGCTTGTAATCAGACTCGCTCCCGAACTGAGAATACGCGAGTCTACCAGGTGCTATCCGTTCAGCTCCGGCGAAAGCAAATATTTCTCCAAGTACTCCGACTCTTGTATGCGCCCAAGCCCGCACGACCGTAGCTGAACCGGCATACTTTAAGACCGCGCTTCTTAACACCCCACCGGACGGAGCGTGCCGGAGCAAGTCAAACTCTTTTGGCGCAGCCGGTTACTGTTAGCGCGTTGTCGTCAGCGGGTCAGGCCGTCTGGGGAGATAGCACTGGCTCTTTATTTCTCTTATAAAACAGGTAACTAGCCAAGGTCATGAAAATCTCTACAGTTATGCCCGTGATGCAGACGGCTAGCGGTGGCCAGACCAAGAATAAAAGCGGAACTACCAAAAGGAAATTGAGGAGCGTAGCTCGAAGAACGATTCTGGAATATTCCTTCTCATAACCGAATCCAAGCATAAAAAATGTTGAGTAGCTGTTCTGTAGCGCCAATAAAAACGGGCTCATAGCGAGCACCTGGAGCAGAACTGCAGCCGGGAGATATTTTTGTCCGTAAAAGCGAATAATCAGGGGCGCGGTTACTATCAAGACAATTCCCGCAACTAGAAAGGGCGCGGCAAGCACTAAGGAGTATTTCTTCAGGAAAGCTACGGCATTGCTCCGGGAGCTGAAAGCCATATGGCTGATGTGAGGATATATGGCAGTCACCACCGGTGAAACAAGCATTCTCAAAGCCACAATCAATCTGTATGCAGCACTGTAATATGCTACATCAGCCGGCCCGGACCGCATATTCAAAAGGAAGACATTCGTCGAGTAGGAAATACTGCTTGCCGCCATTGATAGAAAGATAGACCAACCTTCTCTCAGCGCTTGAAAAGCTTCTTGCAAATTAGGTTTAAGCCACCGCACGTCGGTCACGAACGGTACCGTAACGAGTCCAATAACACCGGCGAAAACTGTTGATCCGGCCTGAAATCCCGCCGCGAGCATATAGTCGGAATCTTCACGCACAAACACGAAGATCAGGCATAATGCGACAAGCTTGGAGCACAAATCACGCCATACAAGATTTTCCATTTTCTCCAGCCCTTGAAAGAGCCAGAGCGGGAACAGCAGATCGCCCACCACTGCCATGTAGCTTAGGCAGAACAGTGGAAAATTTGGCCTCAATTTGGCGGTTCCCAGAACCACTGCAACCATCATCAAAAATCCCAGCAGAGTGAGCATTGCTTTCGCCAGCATGACGGAAGAAAAAATCCGGGAAACCCGGTCCGCATCGTCCCGGTGAATGGAAATTCTCCGCGTTGCAGTCAAATTAAAGCCATACTCCACCAATGTAATGAAATACCAATTGAATGAAGTAGCAAAGGCAATTAGACCAAAGTGATCTGTTGTAAGTATTCGCGCGAGATAAGGTAAAACAAGCAGGGGCGCTATATTTGTGCTTACCTGGACTACGAAAAGCGCGGCAGTGTTCTTAACTAGACGGTGGCTGGCTAGGCGCCGCGCTTGCGCTAAACGCCTTATGAACATCGTCGAGTCGAATCAATCCTCATGCTTTAACTGAAGATAATTTCGCGGCGATGTAGTCGTGAATAAGTTGAAAGGACGTTAAGTCGGCTAAGTCTTCGAAGTCCATCTCAATCTCGAACTCCTCTTCGATTAAATTCATGAGAGTGATGGCCGCAACCGAGTCCCAATTCTGAGTATTTTCCTGAGTGGCGGTTGTAGCTTTCCCACGAGGCAAATCCGGAAAAGCCGTTTCGAAGATCGATACCAGTTTTTGTGTCAAGCTATCCATTTTGTTTTGTCACCCGATGATATAAAGCCGGGCATTTAGCTGCGAATAAGTCTCGTTCTATTCCGTAGCTATCCTGCCGCGACTGATCTAATAGAGAACCCTGGAAAGCCCTGAATGGCCCATTTCTAGCCGTTTCCACAAATTCTAGAATGGCGAAATCCGCTCCAGTCGAATCAAACAACTGAGCCAGCATTTGATGCTCGATTCTCCGAGCAAAGGCGCGGCAACTCATTACCCACGACTCCACACGAACTGTCTTTCCATCTCGCCTCGCCTGCAATGCAGCAATTTTTCCTAAAGGTCCGAACTTGTCCTTGTACTGCGCCGAAATCGTGATCGTCTCTGGGTCGCTCAAACGCCGTTGCCATTCAGTCGACGTGAGTCGCTCTCCATTGAGATTAAATTGGTTGGTCTTATTGATTAACTCGAGAAGCCGAAGATCAGAAGCGGCTGGCTTGAAGTCCAACAGAATTTCAGCTCCTGCGCCAGCCAGCAGAGTCTCTGTTTCATCGCCTGAAAGTTCAGCATCGGAAAATGCCGCCCCTTCCCGAATGCTTGCGAGCCTATAGCTGTCCTCTTCAGAAAGCCTGGCTTTTCCAAAAAGGTCTCGTAATCTATTCAGAAAAATCCAAAATGCATTGTAATCCGTCTTCGGGAACAGCAGGCACTCCACCTCGGGATGAGAGAGTTTTACCTCTTCTAACTCAAGCGGATTGTCGTCGACGAACACTACAGCATCCGGTCCGACATTCCAGGCTTTCAGTATCCGCGCAACCGACCTTGATTTTTGCTCCCAGTGAATCTCTAAAGGGAACAAGTTATCCTTTGCCATTACACAGTCTGGGCGGTTTAAAGCTGCGTCGGCAATCTCCGGGGTGTTCTTGCTTGCTACTCCAACCAGGACGCCCTGATCCGCCAGAGATTGCAACATCTGCTGGTATAGACCGTGAATTTGAGCGTGATTTGAGAGATCCCAAGCAACGTTTTCGGGCCCGACCTCGCCGGCCAGGCCGAGCCAAAAAGTGTCATCAAGGTCAGTTATCAACCCCTTCTTCGTTTCAGGCGGACGGAGTAGATTCGCTACAGCCTGCCCAACGGCATCAGCATGTGAAATAGAGTAAGGGAAGCCGGCGTGCATGTCGGAGCGCAGATCGTACCGCGCCTCCGGTGGTGACGTTGCGTTGAGCTTCTCCATTCTGACAACGCTAACAGCGGGATGCGCGGCAATCTGTCTCGTAAATTCTGCCATGGAGGCGGTTAAAATCAACTCGGCTTCGGTCGCCTGAAAAGAAGTCGTGTGAAACGCTGGCGGCAAGGGGAGACTAGGAGTCATCACCACGATCCGGCAAGACGAAGAGAGCGCATCAATCAGCTTTCTCAGGTGCTCCAGCTTGTTACGAACTTCATCGAGAATGCTGGGAACGACCTTCTGGCCCCACCCTCCCAAGCTGCGGAACCCTAGCCTCAAATCCAAGTCCGCCCATTCAAGGAGCACAACCCCGGCAAGCGGCTGACGGCTTAACCAATCCTGTATTGTCCCGGCCAGATCTCCATACAGGCCCGGCGATATCGAGACCTTTGACTCCGGCATAGACAACTGCAAATGAGCAGCCATATAGTTTGCGACATGAAGGGGAGTGAAGCCGCATGCCAGGAACACCGGGAACGAATCAGCTCCAATTGGGGCTGTTTTTAAAACGGATAAGGCTTGAGAGAGTTTCATTTTGATGCGAAAGCGACCCGCGGCTACAGCGTCGCCGGGCTCAACTCCTGTGGGCCGTCGCTCATTGCCAAGACTGTGAAAGGGTTGCCGGCCGTTTCGCTTGTGAGCTGTTCTACAAGGAAGTGAGCGACTCTACTTGGGTTATCGGCATTTATGCGACCCATAGGAGTATTCGTCATATCAGTCACCATGCGCTCGGGTCGAAACACCAGGGTTTTGATCTTGTCGAATTGCAGTTGTGCCACTTTTGCCAGGGACTCAATGGCTGATTTGGCTGCTACGTAATGAGGCCAGTCGCGCACCGGCAAAGTGACGGCGGAAGAGGATATTACTATCAGCGTTCCGCCAGACGCGTTTAGCGAGTCGAGAAAGATGCACATTGGACCTAGAACCAGGTCTAAGCTATTGGAAATATAATTCCTGAGACGGGCCAGAGCGTTCTCTTCCAATCTCAATGCGGGGATCGGTGGAAAGGCGTTGCAGATCAGGAAGTCAAGTCTGCCGTACTGCGACTCGATGCTCTCGCGAACCGTCGCTAGCGCCGCAGAGTCAGAGACGTCCAATTGCACTGCCTCTATTCGCTTCGCGAGCTCGCTATCCAACTCGGACGCCCACTTAACCGGGGATCGAGAAGCTGCTACGACCTTCGCTCCAGCTCGAGCCAGCTCCACGGAAAGTGCAGCGCCGAATCCACGGCTTGCACCCAGCACCAGAGCCACTTTCCCGGTCAGGCGAGAAGAATCAAAACGCAATCCAGTACCGTAACCGGCATCATAGGGCGGAAGACTGGTACGGACAAAGGCCGAAAATTGCGCCACGGCAAGCCTGAAAGAGCCGCTTTGAAGGTGGGCTCGAATTTTAACTTGGCGGATTGACTGATTCAGCGATGCAATCTCCGCGGAGTATTCGACTCCCTGCGCTCCCCGCCGCTCCAGTGTTTGCTCCGGAAAATCCAGAACACAGCGAAAGAACAGCGCACTCTCGCCTGGCAATTCCATGCCGACCAGATAGCTGCTCCAAAGAAGCGTTTCCAGGATCGGTAAAGAGATATGGTTCAGGCCAAACTGCTGCCGAAGCTGCTCCGTTTTCGATTCATCACAGTGATAAGCACCTGAGATCGAAAGCCCCTTATGGAGTTGTTGCCAGGATACGATTGCTGCATCCGTCTTTGGGAAGATCGCGCCTGTCGGCTCGCCGGTCTGAAAAGATCGAGGCTGAGCGGGCAACCGCTTTTCAACTTGAAATTCCTGAGTCGAGTTAACCAATAACGATAAAACATTTACCGTCCCGTCGAACAGCCGTACTGTAACCGCATCCCCGATACCGGATTGCTTTGTACAGTACGACACGCCGGCGAACATTGGCCGATGGAAGTCAGCAGTTACCCGGCTTATGGTGTTTTGCTGATCCCGGTCCAGTTCGCCGAGACAAGCGAGAACTCCCAGAATTCCAAAAACAACCGGCTGCCCGAACGAAGTGGCCTGCGCGTAAGCCGCCGACATGTGCAGAGGATTTCGATCTCCCGACGCTTCGCTGAATAGCTGCAGATCCTGTTCTGAAAAGGTAACTGTCACGATTAACGCCCAGCCGGTATGCCAATCAGCTAAGTGCCGGAACCGGAGACGGCTGAGCTCCGGCCGTTAGGTCGAGAGTGGGAAGGCCAGACCGCTTAATTGCGTTTTCTATCTCTGGTTTTTGTTTTTGCGCCACCACCAGATAGTCGGACCACCGCAAAAGCTCGCTGATCTCCGGCACCATGAGACGTTCGATATGAGGAATTGTACCCAGAATAAAGTTGCGATTGCTGCCGTAGATCGACGATAACTGAATATTCGGATCGAAGACCCGAAGATCCTTACCCTTTCCAATCAATTGCTCTAACATCGAGACCACTGGACTCTCTCTTAAATCGTCCGTATCTTCCTTAAACGCCAACCCAACAATCCCCAGCTTCTGACTATGCAAATCTAGAACGCTGTCGAGACTGCGATTGAGATGTCTGTTATTGCTGGGCAGAACCGACTCGAGCAGCGGAAGCTGCAGATCGAGGCGTCCGGCGCGATACGTTAGCGCGCGCAGATCCTTTGGAAGGCATGAGCCGCCAAAAGCAAATCCAGGCTTCAGATAAGCCGCCGAAGCATTTAGTTTTACGTCTGCACAGACTGTCGTCATCACTTCCTGAGGATCCACGCCAAGACGTACACTCAACGATCCAATCTCGTTGGCAAAGGCGATTTTCGTGGCGTGAAAGGCATTGCATGCGTACTTGATCATCTCTGCAGTACGGAGTGATACCGGCGATGAAGCTACACCCAGGGAAGCGTATAATCCCGACACTCGTTCGACTGCATTCTGATCCAGTCCGCCCACTACCACTAAGGACGGCTCCATAAAATCCTTGACAGCCGCTCCTTCTCGCAGAAACTCAGGATTAGATACCACCGGAACGCGCGATCCTAACGCTGGCATGACCACCTCTTCGCAAGTTCCAGGAAATACCGTGCTACGGATGGCAACAGTTGGAGGTGCGGTTGATTCGCCCACAGCTTTGCCGATCGCAGCGACTACCCTTCGTAGTTGCTCCAGGCCCAGATTCCCGTTTTTCTCAGAAGGAGTACCGACACACACCAGGACAACGTCCGCACCACGAAGAGCTTCGTCGAGCGAAGTGGTGGCGCTGAATCTACCAGCTGCTCTGTTCGCTTGGATCAAATCCTGAAGTCCAGGCTCAAAGAACGGAGCCTGTCCGTTCATGATTGATTCGACCTTGTGATTATCCCGATCTACCCCCACAACTCGATGGCCTAGATTGCTCAAACAAGCACCGGTAACGCAACCGACATACCCCAGACCGATCACGGCGATATTGCTGGGACTGAAATTTGACTTCAAAAACGACCTCTGGTGGAAATTGTGCTGCCTTCAGCTATTCTATCGGCTTCGGAGGCTCTAGGATCCAATTTAGGTAAGGTTTAAACTCCTCAGGAAATTCTGACTGACGATTTTCAAAGCATCTTGAACCGGTCGAATAGCCGGACAGCCTCCGCGGTACTAATTTCTAAAGCCACAGGCGCAATAACTGTTGCAATTGCGACTGGAAATGTCGCAGTCGTGCGAACGACGGCCGCATCCCCTGGCAACACAACGCCGTAAGCCGGCGAGTATCGCGAGACGGTCCGGTTTATGCTTTCCGATGCTGACAAAACCATGGACTGGCTGCCTAGAGGACCCCAGTGCCACCACTGTTCACAGGCGTGTTCTCCTGGTTCACCGCTCAGGTCGTCGATAATCATCAGCAAATCTCCATCCAGGTGCAGCCGTCGCCGCTGCCGGCAACCGGCATACTCGCACTCTGCTTCCACCCATCCGCCGCTCTTACGTTCTCCCCAGTCCAGGAGGCGCACCTGCGGTTTCTGACTCCACCGGAAGGGGGTCTCTGGAATTGCCTGACTCCGGCCGTCTACACATACAGTATTATGGGCAGCCGATCCCCTGAACCAATTACGTTCTTCCGGGTCGCTAATGTATGTGAACGTTCCGGGATCGATGAGCAGGCTCTGTCCCTTCCGCTCCGCGCAAAAGCTTAGGCTGTCGGAATGGCTATGCCCTGCCCCGCCGTAACCGAAAGGCCCCGCGTCGAATTGAACGTAGATGTCTTGGTTCTGAAGAAATACAGTGCCGCTGTCGGAAAATATGCGCCCTCCCGCTGGTGTGCGAGGTTTTCCCACCGAATTTTCGAGAACTTCTGTCCCCAACCACCACGCCGCTTGCTCCGATAGATCTCTCCTGTTTCCCAACCACTCTTCCCGCTCGAATAGCACGCCGCACGTCGCCTGCGTACTCCGCCCAAAGCAGTACCGGTCGCCGTAGGGATAGAAGAGTCTCCCTCCGTCGTCATCTCCAAAGAAAGAAATTGCCTGCCTCGCTCCTAGCAGCCAATGAAGATACTCGGCCATCCGGGTCAGCGTGGGCCTGAATGTCTCTGGCCGTCCCGCGAGCAGATAGAACCACAAGAAAAAGTCCAGCGCGTACACGTGGTAGTAGGTTGATTGCTCGAAATGGGAGCCGTCCGGACGAACCTGATGGCTAACTTCCGCAAAAACGATGTCCTGGCCCTTCTTGCGCCACTTTTCGGCGTGCGGCATCTCAGGAAAGCAAACCCCGATTGTGTAGAGCGCCACTGCCTCACCTAAAAGGTGGGTGTTCGGAGAGAAATATACCGACAGATTAGCTTCTAGATGGAGTGCATGCTGATACAAACCCGAGACAAGCGCTCGAACACTCTGTTCCGGAAATGCACCGCCTGCAAGATGGTAAATCCATACCCACGATAGCGCCCGGAACGCAACCTCTAGCGCGCTAGTCCAGTTGATGCCTCTCTGGAACGGGTTTTGAATTCGCCAGCTTTCCAGTTGCGCCAGGATCTCAGCTATGTATCTTTGGTCTCTCCTCAAGCAAAATGCCTGCGCCAACAGCACCAGGTGTTGCTGCCGGTTGAGTTCCCAAATGAACTTGTGATCCCCTACTCCTTGGAAATTGAGGTAAGGAATTCGCCGAAAATAGCGCAGGTCCGACACCCGATCGTGCTGATAGTCACGCCGCCAATCGATTGATTTGCCTGTCTCTATACAGGTCCCGAGTAGCGGAACTTTGTGCTCCAGGATCCGCTCTGCCCATTCCAACGTGAACTCGGCAAATTCAGACCCCTGCAGAGCGTCGGCCACTACCTGTCCGTCCGGTAAAGGAAGGGGGTGTGTAGGCGTGGTTGTGAACTGGGAGTTAGCAGCTAGCAGATAAACATTAGTTGCCTCCTGCTTCGCTCGAAATGTCATCTCTTCAAAACTGCGCATTTCCTAGTCGGAAATCCTCTCTGCTGAAACAATCCACAAAATAAGCTAGCTGCCTCGGATAAATCTGATCCCTGTCGCCGGGAAGTTTTCAAGTGTCTCAGCCGATAATTGTAGAGAGATCAACTGCAGCTCTTCCGGAAAACAGTTTGACCAGCTCTGCAATCACATTTTGAATGAACTCTCTCAGAAAACAGCTATTTCAGACTTATTGGAAGGCCGAGTCGGCACTCGTTCCCGGCTTGACAACTTCACAGCATTCCTATTATCTGAAGCTAAGGCAACTGGTCTGCGGCAAAGTCTGGCTCGACTTGGGGTGTGGCCATCAGGTTTTCACCGAATGGATGGAAAAAGAGCAGGAAGAGGTGATTTCTTCTTGTAAATCGGTTTACGGTATAGATCTGGACTGGCTCGGCCTGAAAGGACACAACAGCATCAAAAATAAGATTTTCGGAGATTTGGAACACCTTCCCTTCCATGAGGAGGCTGTAGAGCTTGTGACCGCCAATATGGTGGTTGAGCACCTGGCTCACCCTAGCAAAATATTGAATGAGATTTATCGCTGTCTCAGGCCAGGAGGCCGCTTTCTGTTTCATACCCCAAATTTCAACGGATGGGCCACACGAACTGCTAATCGAATTCCAGAAGCCTTTAAAAAGAAGCTGATTTGGGCACTGGAAGGCCGGAAAGAGGAGGACGTTTTCCCGACTCATTACAGGATGAACACGGCCGAATCGATACGCGATCTGGCTGCCCAGAGCGGTTTCATCTCCGAAGATATCCATCTCGTGAGCAGTTCAGCGGTAACGGCGCCCTTTGGCCCCCTTGCGCTCCCCGAACTGCTTTACATCCGCAGCCTTCAGTCTGAACACTTGGCGGGGCGCCGGTCGAATGTTATTGCAACACTCCTGAAGCCTTAGCTGAAAATAGAATGGTGAATCTGTCTTCGCATTCGCACTGCAAATGAAAGCGCTCTCCTACTCCACCGTGCATGGCCGGGTTCCTCCCCTGCCGGTTCTTCAATCCAGCACAAGAGAAGAAAGTACTTTCTCTGCTACAGTCATTGCGCTCTATATATTCCTCTTAGCAAGCCGGGTTCTGGACGTCTCGTTTATCGGGTATTTTCATATACCGCTTACCCTCCTGTTGGGCCTTACGATCACGATGTTCGCAAAAGGCGACTTCATCTATGGCTTTTCTTCGAAGATTACGAAGAACTTCGTGGCATTTACGGTCTGGGTGATCGTCTGTTGGCCTGTCAGTCTTTGGCGCGGTGGAAGTACTGAAACCGTCGAGCTTCAACTCCAGGCTTTGCTGATCTTCCTCATCATTGTTCAACTCGTAAGAACTCGAAAGGATTGGGAAAAGGTCGCGAGCGGCTATGCATACGCGACGCTAGCCGCCTCACTCATGAGCTTTTTCATAGGAGTTGCTGTCGAAGGGCGAATTGCGCTGCCCGGTGGGTCTCTGGGAGATCCGAACGCCTTCGCAATGTTCATGGTTGTCGGATTGCCCTTCTGGTGGTTGAAGGCCAGTCGCGCGGAAGGTTTTAAGAAGGTGCTATTCCTGGTTTGCACCCTGCCCATATATCCCGCCTTTGCACGCGCTGGATCCCGTTCCGGCATGCTTGCTATGGGAGTACTCCTCCTTGCCACATTCTTCTTTGCGAACGGAAGCAGGAAAATTCTGATTGCAATGCTCGCGGTCGTTGGGGTTGTTGCCGCTGCGGCGCTGCTTCCAAGCTACTTAAGAGAAAGATATCTTACGTTCTTCGTAAACGACGCCAACGCTAGTGTTGCTACTAGAGAACGACTGGGCGCGGACATTCAATCGAGCGAGGGCCGCCGGGAACTTCTGTTTCAAAGCATTAGAATGACTTTTCAGCATCCGGTATTCGGCGTCGGCCCAGGAGTTTTTTACATCGTCGGATTTGAACAACGGAAGGCGCAAAGCGGTCATGGCGGGCAGGCTTACGTCACGCACAACACGTACACCCAAATATCCAGTGAGACGGGCTTTCCGGGCTTTATTCTGTTTCTCAGTACCGTCGTTCTCTGTTTTCGCTATACGCTGAACGACTATCGAAAGCTAGTGAAGGTTGATTTTGAGTTCTCCAGGTACGGGCGTTATATGGTTTCGTCAATGGCAGCCTTATCATTGGGTATTTTCTTCCTCAGTGTAGGCTACACCTATCTCCTGTCGATTGTCTTTGCTCTCGCTCTTTCGCTACACATGATGATCGAGCGGCATTTGAAGGAACTGCAAGAGGCGGGCCGAGGAGAGGCCGCGGCTTCTCGAAGTTTAGAAAGTGCCCCAGCAGGCGTTCCCGGAAATTTGCCACGACGAACAAATCCCCTTCGGCGACCTCCGCGCCTGCCCGCGCGCCAAACACCTCGTAGAACCTCGCCCGATAGCGTTCCCGCGAACGGAGTCAAATATTGATGAGGAGCGCTGATGTGCGGAATTAGTGGATTTGTAAAGGTGCAATCGGCCGCTGGCTCCCGAAGTGACCTGATCCGGATGATGGACCAGATTAAACACCGGGGCCCCGATGGTCAGGGCATCTACGAAGATGGAAAAGCTTTTCTGGGGCATCGGCGATTGAGCATTATCGATGTATCCGGAGGACATCAGCCGATGTCGAACGAGACCGCGTCGCTCTGGATTACCTTTAACGGGGAGATTTTTAATCATGCCGATATTCGCTCCCATCTGCAATCCGCAGGTCACAAATATGTAAGTCGCTGCGACACTGAGACCATTATTCACGCCTTTGAGGAATTCGGCGCAAGCTGCGTCGAAAAATTCCGAGGCATGTTCTCGTTCGCTGTCTGGGATTCAGAGCGTGAGCAGTTGTTCTGTGCTCGCGATCGCCTCGGGATCAAGCCCTTCTACTACTTTTTCAACGGCAAGGTGTTTGTCTTTGCCTCGGAGATTAAAGCCCTCTTTGAACATCCTGAGGTATCGGCGGAGTTCAATGAGCTGGTGCTCTCCGAGTACCTGAGCTTTGGCTATCTAGCCGGTGAGCAGACTTTCTTTAAAGGTATTAAGAAGCTCATGCCAGGCCACACTTTGCAACTGAACGCAAAGACCGGTAGCCTCGACATTCGCCAGTATTGGGACGTGCCTTCCCCGGCCGACAACGAAATCGACAGCTCCCGGACCGATGACGATTGGATTCTAGACTGCCGCCGCCGTTTGGAACAGACCGTCGAGATGCGGTTGATGAGCGATGTTCCCTTGGGCATGTTTCTCAGTGGAGGAGTCGATTCGAGTGCCATAGCGGCCCTGATGAAGAAGCTGCGGACGGAGATCGTCAAAAGCTTTGCTGTCGGATATGCGGAAGAAGAGTACAGCGAGCTCAGTTACGCGCGGCAAGTCTCCGAGTCTATCGGGACAGATCACCATGAAGTGCGGATCGATGCCGAGGCCTTCTTCGGTGCTTTGCCGGAGCTTGTATGGCATGAAGACGAACCCATTGCATGGCCTTCGAGTGTCTCGCTCTACTTTGTCTCACAATTGGCCGCTGAGCATGTGAAGGTAGTCCTGACAGGCGAGGGCAGCGACGAGTTATTCGGCGGCTACCAGCGGTATCAACACTATCTTTTTAATCGCAAATGGGCCGATCGCTACCGCATAGTCCCAACGGGCCTTCGCAATTTGGTCCGCAGGCAAATAGAATCTGAAAGCCTCATCTCGGCCGACCTTCGCCGCAAATTGCAGCACACCTTCTTGGGACGGGAAGCCACCATCGAGTCACTGCAACTCGATAACTTTTACGGTGCCTTTTCGGCTTCCGAACGGCGGTCGCTGATCAGCAATTCCGACGCAAACTCGTCGCATGCCTATTCCAACTACCTTCAATACTGGCGCTCTCACGAAGGAACGACTCTATCTCGAATGCTCTATGCGGACCAGAAGACGTACCTCGTGGAGCTCCTCATGAAGCAGGACCAGATGAGCATGGCGTCCTCCATTGAAAGTCGCGTTCCCTTCCTCGATCACACTTTCGTGGAATTCGCGTCTCGCGTACCCGATTCGCTGAAAATCCGGGATGGCATAGGCAAGTACATCATTAAGCGCAGCGTAGAGGATCTTCTGCCCAAAGAAATCATTTATAGGAAGAAAATGGGCTTTCCCACCCCCCTCCGGCAATGGTTCAGGGACAATGCGTCGGACCCTCTATCCTCAAGTCTCCTCGACCGGAGTGGGTTCCTGTCTGAATACGTCGATCTGGATCAGGTGCGGCAATTGGTCGATCGCCAGAAGAGTGGCGTTGAGGATGCCACAGATCGGTTATGGCGGCTTCTGAACCTAAAGATTTGGGGGGACATCTTCATTCGCGGTAATCGCGAATTCGACATCGTAACTCCAGACCGGCAGCACGGCAGCCAAGTACCAGTATGAAGATACTTTGGGCCAAAACTGATTTCCTTCATCCCACCACCAGGGGAGGTCAGATTAGAACCTTGGAAATGCTGCGCCAGCTGCATAAGCGCCACGAAGTTCACTACATCGCCTTCAACGACCCGGCGTTTCCTGAAGGACTCGCGAGAAGTACCGAATATTCTACGCACTCTTACCCTGTTTCGCACCAGGTCGTTTCGAAGTCGTCTCCCTTGTTTGCAGCTCAGCTGCTTCAAGGACTGATTTCAGAGCTGCCGGTCGCTGGTTTGCGCTATCGCTCCAAGTTAATGAAGCAAACTATCGACCGTGTCACGAGCCAGCACCGATTCGATGCCAAGGTCTGCGACTTTCTGTTCCCCAGCGTGAACATCGGCAATCTGGCTGACTGGACTCTGTTTCAACATAATGTCGAGTCCGTTATCTGGGAGCGGCACGCTCAATCCGGGCGTACTCCTGCACACAGGGCCTATTTTGCATTGCAAGCCAAAAAGATGCTTCAGTGGGAGCAGCGTGTTTGCCGTTCTGCCGGGAACGTAGTTGCAGTCTCGGAGAATGACGCTGCCCTGATGGAGTCCCGATTCGTTCTGCCCAGTGTCTCCTGGGTGCCCACGGGAGTCGATACTCAATATTTTGAGCGCCCAACAGTAGCTGAGAAGAAATTCGATCTGGTGTTCGTCGGCTCGATGGACTGGATGCCAAACATCGATGGAATCAGATGGTTTCTGAACGAAGTCTTCCCGCTGATCCGCGAAGCGAAGCCAGATTGCAGTCTCGCCATTGTGGGGCGCAATCCGCCGAACGCGATTGTCGAGGCCGCTAAGCCGCACCAGGCGCTAGTCACTGGCACCGTACCGGATGTCCGCCCTTACCTATGGCAATCGTCACTCTCCATTGTTCCCCTGCGCATCGGAGGAGGTACCAGGCTCAAGATTTTTGAAGCTATGGCAGCAGGCGTCCCAGTTGTGTCAACCACGATCGGAGCGGAAGGCCTCCCCGCGACGCACGGCCTCGACATTTGCATTGGCGACAGTCCAGCGAAGTTTGCCTCTGAGTGTTTGAAACTTCTGGATAGTCAAGGCATTCGAGAGCAAGTTCGAGATCAGGCGCTGGGAATGGTGGTTCGCGATTTCTCGTGGGCGCAGGTCACAAATCGATTTGAGGAAGCAATTCGCGTTCCTGCCACTGTGCCTGCCGGCTAAGCTGGCCGCGAGCAGGGTGTCTGCGCTTAAGTCTTTCTCTCGGTCCGGACCGGCAAATAGAGAAGTACCCGCTAGAGTACTGATCTAGAATTATAATCACGAATGATGGATAGCGCAGTTCTAACTACAATCGTCTCTACCACCGGCGCGGTCATTGTCGGGTTGGGTGGGATGTGGATGATTTCGAGTCAATTGGGCAAACGCCTGGATGATATGGGAAAGCGAATCGATCGCATGGAAAATCAGTTCAGCGCTTTCAAAGAAGTAATGAACGGCAAATTGTCAGCACTGGACATTGAGATTGCAAAGTTGCTGGACCGGCCGAGACAATAGACCTTCTAGGGATGAGCGGATTACCCGAGGTGGCATCTAAACTTGGGCGCTTCTTTTTCCAAATCTTCGGTGTCATTCTTGCCTCCATTTGTAATGCGGCTGCGCCCCCGGGCGTGGTTATCGACCACCAGATCGCTTCTACGAAGAAATATATCGGGTCCCCATCCATTACGGTTCTGAAAGATGGCTCGTATCTCGCCTCGCACGACTTCTTTGGTCCGGGATCTAGTCAATCCATATCAGCAAACACCCGGGTCTTCAAGTCGCTTGATCGCGGCAAATCTTGGCGGCTCGCCGCGGAGCTAAAAGACCAGTTCTGGTCCAACTTATTCGTTACGGGCGGACAGGTTTATCTAATGGGAACCACCTACGAATACGGGCGCATTGTTATCCGAAGATCTCCCGAAGGAGAGCAGTGGAGCGCACCCGCTTATTTGAAATCGAATGCGGGATTTCATACCGCGCCTGTGCCAGTGGTGATTAGCCGGGGAAAGATATGGCGCGCCATGGAATACCATCCCGCTGGGCCGTGGGAAAATTTTGAGGCTTTCGTGCTTTCGGCGAATACGAACGCCGACTTACTCGACAGCTCTAGTTGGAAATTCACCAATCTCCTTCCCTATCCCCCTGACCAGAGAAACGGAAAGACCTGGCTTGAAGGGAATACCGTTTTAGGGCCAGATGGTTCTATCCTCGACATTCTGCGCGTGGACATTCACCGCACTGACGGCATCGAAAAAGCCGCCATCCTTGCACTTCACGGTAATCGATTGGAATTTGAGAAACTGGTCGACTTTCCGGGGGGTGCGAAGAAGTTCACTATCCGCTTCGACCCACGAGGCCGCAAGTATTGGACCCTCAGCAACCCGGCGCGAAAAGAGCATGCGTTTTCGGCGCTGGAGCCGGCAGCAATCCGGAACACCTTGATACAGATGTCATCGAAGGATTTGGCGCACTGGAGCACCGAGCGGACCATTCTTACCCATCCCGACCCGGAGAAATATGCATTTCAATACGTCGATTGGCAGTTCGACGGCCCAGACATCATCGCAGTCTCGCGTACCGCCTTCGATGACGAATCCGGAGGAGCACATCGCGCCCATGATGCAAACTATCTGACCTTTCGCCGTATCCGGAATTTCCGGAAGCGAGAAGAATAAAGCCTGAATGGATTTTTAGGCTGATTACTTAGCTACATGTAGCGAGCGCGGAGCTTGCAATCACCGGCCGCTGGCAACTCCGCTGAGCCTCTCTTTTGTTTGGCTCGCAGGTGACGGCTTGCGCGTTTCTCATCGGCTGTCTAATGGATGGTCTGGTCCCAGACAAGATCATTTGCAGCTTGCTCGATATCAAGGTGTTTCGCCCGGGAAAAGCAATCGTGGGCGGCCGCTTTGTTCATTGCGACACCTGCCAGCCCGAGCAGGTAAATAGTTCCCATGTTCTTCCAAGCCAGAGCGTCATTCTGTTCAGCGGCCGCCCGGTAGAAGCGCAGGGCTTTGTGACCGTTTTGCTCAACTCCGATGCCTACCTGGTAGAGGATTCCCATCACCAGCTGTGCCTTCGCAACGCCGGCATCGGCGAAGGGCTTCGTAGTTGAATACACCCACTCTCCCCGGCCTTCGATTAAGCCCTGCAGCATCCGTTCGAGATTGAAGCCAGCCGGTGGTTCTCCGTCAAACTTTCCGGCCAGCATTAGAAGCTCATCATGAAACGGAATCATTGTATGCCACCCGGGTTCAGAGGCCAGGTCTGTATGAGAAAGGCGATGAACTGTCGGCCGGTATTCTAAACCGTGCCGGATGTTAAGCTGATCGCGGAAACGGATTCTGGAATATGAGTTTTGCAGCGGAGTATAAGGAAGATCTGGTATCGGCTATCGAGCTCATCGATATCGCAAAAGTGGAACAAGCGACGTCTTGGATCCGAGAGGCGCGCGATACGCAGCGGCACATTTTCACCTGCGGAAATGGCGGCAGCGCCTCTACCGCATCGCACTTTGCCTGCGATGTGGTGAAAGGCGCCAGCTATGGCAGGGAAAAGCGATTTCGCATCATGGCCCTTACAGACTCGCTGGCGACACTGACCGCCTATTCGAACGACGTCACTTACGAATGTGTTTTTGTGGAACAGTTGAAGAACTTCGCCGCGCCGGGAGACGTTTTGTTAGCTATCAGCGGTTCAGGCAATTCGCCCAACGTCGTAAACGCAGTGGAGTACGCCCGCTCGATCGGCTGCAAAACTATAGCGCTTTCCGGTCGAGACGGCGGCAAGCTGGGAAAAGCCGCGGAATTGAATATTCAGGTTCCGGTGCAACACATGGGTAGGATTGAAGATGCGCACCTCATTGTCTGCCACATGATTGCGTACAATCTCATGGGTAACAATTAAGCTGATTCGAAGATCGCGGACACAACCATGGGCGCGCGCGACTACGACATGATCGTGATCGGCGGCGGAGCAGCCGGGCTGACGGCTGCCGGCATGTCGGCGCTCCTGGGAGCCAAGACCGCTCTGATTGAAGAACACCGTCTAGGAGGCGAATGCACCTGGGTCGGATGTATACCCAGCAAGACACTGCTGAAAGCGGCAAGAGTTGCCCATCAGATGCAAACTGCGGACCGGTTTGGCTTGAATGCTGTCGCTTCCGAAATACCGTTCTCCCGTCTTATGGAGCATGTCCGCAGCCTCCGCCAGCATGTTTACGAAAGCGCCGACGCTCCCGAGCACATCGAGAAATTGGGGGTAGAGGTAATTTCAGCGACGGCCCGCTTCCTGGATCCGCATACCTTAGACTTGTCCGTTAGCGGTGAGCCCAAGCGGCTGCTTACGTCCCGGTACTTCCTGATTGCCACAGGCAGCCGCCCTAAAACACCACAGTTTGAGACGCCGTGCCTGACAAATGAAAGCATTTTCCAATTGACCTCGCAACCCAAGCGACTGGTTGTCATGGGAGCAGGTCCAGTGGGAATCGAAATGGCGCAGGCATTCCAACGTTTGGGCACCGCTGTCATCGTTGTCGATCCAGGCGATCGCATCCTGAGCAAAGACGATCCTGAGCATGCGAAGGCGCTTTCCGAATGCCTCTCGCAGGAGGGTGTTTCATTTCGCCTGGGCCATAAAGTCAAGGCTGTCGAGAAGGAGCAGGCTGGCCTGCGGGCTGCGCTAGACAACAATGAGACAGTCGTCTGCGACGCCGTGCTGGCCGCCATCGGACGCGAACCGAACTTAACGAGCCTTGATTTGCAGAAGGCGGGAGTCGCGATCGGAAAAAAAGGTGTCGAGGTAGACGGTCACTGCCGTACTTCCCAGCATCATATTTTCGCTGCAGGCGACGTCGTCGGAAAATACCAGTTCACGCACATGGCCGAGCACACCAGCAAAGTAGCCGTCACGAATGCAATTCTCCGATGGCCGAAGTCGGTCGACGACAAACATATTGTCTGGTCTACTTTCACCGAACCCGAACTGGCGCACCTGGGAAAATCCAAAGAAGCAGTGAAGAAAGCCGGAACCAGTCATTCTGTTTACCGTTTTCCCTACAACCAACTCGATCGAGCGGTCACCGATAACGAGGTGACGGGAGAGATCAAGGTCATCGCTGATAACCGTGGGCACATCTTAGGCGTCTCGATTCTGGGAGCGAATGCAGGAGAAATGATTTCGGAGTATGCCTTAGCTATGCGAAAAGGCTTGAAGCTGTCGGACATTGCTGCCACCGTTCATCCTTATCCGACTTATCTGCTGGGGAATCGCAGAGCTGCTGAAAAGGCTGCGTGGAAACAATTGGATTCTCCGCTGCTCGGCTTGCTCGGCAAGCTTCTCGGTTATCGCGGAGTGCGCAAGGGTTCCTCTGCCCTGTCATGAATAGTCCGATTGACCTTCGAACGGCTTATCCGGGAGCTTTTTATCTAGACGCGAAGGACTTGGCTTCACTGGCGTCTTACCTCGCAAAACGGGGTTTGCTGGATTCGTCCGAGTCGATTCTTCGCGCAGAGCGGGCGGAAGAAAGCAACATGAACTGTGTCGTGCGCGTCCGAACCACCCAGCGCAGCTTCATTCTGAAACAGTCACGGCCTTGGGTGGAAAAGTACCCGAGCATCGCCGCTTCTTGGGACCGCGTAGCCGTGGAGGCGGATTTCTACAAGACTGTCTCCGCCGATTCTGAGGCCGCGGCGCACCTTCCCAAACTGCTGGCCTTCGATGCTGTCGAACGGCTGATGATGCTTGAGGATCTGGGCAGCGCAGGCGACTTTACTTTCCTCTACTCAGGTGCGGATGATCGGGAGATAGATTGCGAGATCGCAGTGCTCACGCAGTTTCTCGTCCGGCTTCACAGCGCATTTCGTGACCCGAACCTATCGAGCAGCTTCGAAAATTCCGATATGCGCACGCTGAACCACGAGCACATATTTGTTCTTCCTCTGCGCCCGGGGAATGGGCTTGACCTCGACGGAATCACCCCTGGTTTAGCCGCTCTTTCCAATGAACTGCAAGGGAACGCTGCCTACTGCCAAACCGCAGCGAAGGCTGGCGGAAGATACCTTAGCCGTTCTGGAGGCAGCGCTCTTCTCCATGGCGACTTCTTCCCTGGAAGTTGGCTGCAGTCCGAAGGGAATGTCTTCGTAATCGATCCGGAGTTCTGCTTCTATGGGCCTCCCGAATGGGATTTGGGCGTGATGTTGGCGCATTTGCACCTAGCCGGTAGGTCGCGCGAGTTTGTATCCGCGGTCGAAGGTCGCTATGCGGCTTCCACGAGATTAGACCCGTCGCTCGCGTCGAAATTTGCGGGTATAGAGATCATGCGCCGGTTGATTGGCGTAGCCCAGCTTCCCATCCGCTACGGTCTCGAGAGAAAAAGAGAGCTGCTTAATCTGTCTCTAGAATTAGTACTGGAAAGCGGTAGCGATTGAAACTCCTTCTTACGTGTCTTGCGTTCATCCTGATTCAAGCTCTGCCCGCGTCCGCCGCAGTACCAGTCTGGATAGACACAGACCCTTCTGTGGCTCGCGGCGTTCATGAGGTTGATGATGGATTCGCTCTGATTCAGGCGTTCCACTCTCCGGAACTCGAGATCCGCGGCATCAGCCTCGTGTTCGGCAATTCTCCTCTGCCGGTCGAAGTCCCTATCGGCCGAAGATTAGTCAAGGAGTTCGGCTCAGGCGGAATGTCTGTTTATACCGGTGCCACCTCCGCGCAACAACTCGGGACCGAGACAGATGCTTCACGTGCGCTTGCGGCGGCCCTGCAGAAAGAGAATCTGGTAGTCCTGGCGATTGGGCCGGTTACCAATGTCGCGACCGTTCTGCGAAATCACCCCGAGCTCTCGAGCCACATCGGGCAGGTTATTGCCGTCGCCGGCCGGCGCCCGGGCCAGAAATTCCGGCCTAGCGAATCCGTCCAGCCTTTTCGTGATTTCAATTTCGAATCGGACCCGGCGGCATTTCAGGTCTTGCTGGATTCCGGCGTACCGCTCGTCTTAGCGCCTTGGGAGATCTCGTCCAAAGTTTGGATGCATGCTGACGATCTGCAGAAGATCAGATCCGCTGACCCTGCCACTGGTTGGGTGCTCGATGCGGCGCAAGACTGGCTCCGACATTGGTCGAAAACTCTGCATACCGAAGGATTCAATCCTTTCGACACGCTTGCTGTTGCCTACGCCATATCGCCTGCCGGTTTCGAATGCGAGAAACTCCCGGCACACATCAGAAAGCTGAAGAGCGACACCGCCGCGGATGAGGCCGCAACCAAGCCGTATCTGATAGTGGACAAGTCCATCCAATCGAAGACTGAAGTCCTCTACTGCTCCCAGCCACCAGCAAACTTTATCCAAGATTTAGTTCAGCGCGTCGGGCATGCTCCCCAAGCTGGCGGAGCCGGGACAGCCTTCGATTATTCGACGTGGAACAAACTGGCTAAGCGGTATATCAATAACGATCACCGGGTCGATTACCAGGCGCTGAAACAAAATGAGCAAGGTCGATTGGATGCATACCTTCAGCAGTTCGAGAATCCTTGGCCTGCGGAAGCAACACCGTCCGCAAGGAAGGCAGCGCTCATCAACGTCTACAACGCGCTAACTGTCCGTTGGATACTTAGAAACTATCCGGTAGAAAGCATCTGGAGGACCAAGCACCCGTTCTCGGAAGCACGTCATCAGGTAAATGGCACTAGAGTTTCGCTTGACGATATCGAAACCCAACTGCGGGAGATGGGCGATTCCCGGATCCACGCTGCGCTGGTGTGCGCGGCTCGAAGTTGCCCGCCGCTGCGAAGAGAAGCGTACGATGCCGGTCACGTCGACGCTCAGCTTGACAGCAATGTTCGCGAGTGGCTGGCGAATACCCGCCTGAACGAATTCTTCCCCGCCAGGAACACCGCGAAGGTCAGCATGATTTTCAAATGGTACGGCGAAGATTTCGAAAAGGCAGGGGGAAGCGTGAAAAAAGCTCTGGCGCAATATGGTCCGGAAGGCAAATCGCAGTTCCTTCTCAGCAAGGACTCAAAACTGGACTACAAAGACTACAGTTGGGGCCTGAACGATAGCTCTAAACTCGGTTCGGACTATTCGAAGATCAATTTCTGGTGGGATGCGCTCCGAAACAAATAAGCTGCCTGTCTAGCGCCTGCTATCTGATGTGCGCGTAAAGTCTCGCGAGCCGGACGGGCGGAACTCCCAGCCAGAAAAGGCATTGCAGCAGCGTCCAATGCGCAAAGATTTTAGTGAAGCTGCGGCCCTCGAACCGCCGCGACGATGTCGTTAGCATGCACGGCAGCCTTCGGAACTTGCCCAATCGTTTTACCCGTTTGACGAAATCTACGTCTTCAAATAGCGGATACGCCGAAAATCCTCCCATTGCTTCGTACGTGCGGCGTCGAACGAATATCCCAGAGTCTCCGTAGCACAGGCCTAAAAAGCGGAAATAAGGATACACAAACGTCAAGTTCCGCGCCGCCTTTGTCTCCCCGTCGAAGCGCAGGGTGAAATTGCCGGCCACTAGACTTTCGTTGCTCAGGGCCGTTCCGATCGTCTCGAGAGAATCGGCAGCAGGAAGAGAATCGGCGTGTAGAAACCAGAGCACATCGCCTGTGGACCGCTTTGCTCCCGCAGCTTGCTGCTGACCGCGCCCCCGTGCCGATGCCACCACCTCAGCGCCGAAAGAGCGAGCGATAGGCAACGTTCTGTCGACGCTTCCGCCATCTGAAACGATTACCTCGAAGGCGCCTCTCAACTGGTTGATGGAGCGCAACGTGGCCGGCAGCAAGACTTCTTCATTTAAAGTTGGAATGATGATGCTGTATTTCATGAAGCGCTTCCGGCTTTTTCCAAATCTCTTTTTGTAGATTCCAGAATGCCTAAGAGCCCTGAAAATACTTCAGAATCCGGCGGCGAGCTTCCGAGCTGGTTCCGGGGCTGCGTCGTGGCAGGAGTGACGACCATCCTTCTGGTGCTGGAATGCCGCCAGAGCTTGCGCAAACCGGCCCGCGAATCGAAACTGCTGCGAGACATGCGCAACCTCATCATTGCAGCCGGAGCCGCTCTGGTCATGCAGGAAGTGGAGAAGCCATTGGCCATGCGTCTCGCGCAAGAAGTAAATCGGCGCGGCTGGGGGCTGGCGCCGCTCTTCAGCAAGCGGACTTTCACGCGCACGGCAATCGCTGTCCTACTGCTCGACTACGGCCTCTATGTGTGGCATGTGCTAACTCATAAGGCCCCTTTTTTGTGGCGCTTTCATCTAGTCCACCACATGGACCTCGATCTTGACGCTTCAACCGCACTGCGCTTTCATCTGGGAGAAATTCTGCTTTCGGTTCCCTGGCGGTTGCTCCAAATTGGGGTGGCCGGCGCTTCGCCTCGTGCTTTCTCCATCTGGCAGACTTTCCTCTTTGTGTCAATTTTGTTCCATCATTCCAATGTGAGGCTTCCGCTTCGTCTGGAGCGCAGGCTCAGCTTCCTCCTCATGACGCCCCGGCTGCATGGAATACATCATGAAGCGAACCGCGACCGCGCAGATTCGAATTGGTCTAGCGGTCTCGCGGTTTGGGATCTGCTGCACGGCACTTATTTTTGGGATGGCAGCCATGGGAACAGCGCTTTACTAGGTGCAAATCACGGACGTGAAAATCAGGCGTCCATCGGAGTTCCCGCCTACTTGAATCCGGCGGATGTAACTCTCCGCCACTGTCTGACCGTCCCGCTTAACCGCCAACAGGACGACTGGGCTCTCGCATCAAGGTGACCGCCCATCTGCCAGCACGCCGGCTTCTTCAAGCGCTAACCGGGTAGCATGCCGCAGGTAAGGGTCCGCAATTAAGCGATCGAAATCGTCTCCGGAATCGATGTCATACCATTCGGGTCCCAGAACCGAAGTAAGCGCCGCTTTTTCAAGGGAGTGCCGGGTCTTTTCCAGGGTGTTTGGCATCGACCAGGGAACCCCATCGAACATCAGAGGAGAGGTCCGGCGGCATGCGATGGCATAGAATCCTCCATCTGTCGCCGGACCCAGGCAAACTTCAGCCGGACATTCCAAAATGCTTTCGATGTGAGCGGTAGGTATGGTTGGGGAATCGCTGCCTACAATCGCCGCAAGGGGGCGACCCTCCTGCAACGCTCCGGAGAGTGCAGCGAGCATCCGCGTTCCCAAATTCCCGGAAACCTGCACTTTCATCACGTCAGTTGGCTTCCAGGCATCCATTAGCTCGTCCGTATGAACTTCGACATCGCACCGGTCAGCCAGGCTCCCGACGGCCGCCAGCGTATCATCGACAAAGGCACAATGCAGCCGGCAAGCCGCCTCGACGCCCACGCGCGGGATCAAACGCGTTTTCACTCTGAACGGGACTGGCGCTTTCGCGAAGACAATAATTACCGGGCGCATTCTCGAGAATTTTCCAACTAGTTGATAGTAAGGGTCCGCCGGATTGAACGAACAAATCGACCACAGCGCTCTGCTGGTGACTGGAGGCTCAGGTCTGGTAGGAGCCGGGCTGATTCGTGCCTTGCAGCGCGGCCAGCCAGACCGCCAGATCATAATTTTAAGCCGCCGGCCAGAATCACTCGCAGCCCGGGGCAAAGTGACCGCCATCCGCTCGGACCTGCGGGAACCGAATTTAGGAATGGATCTGCCGGCCTACCGCTTGCTTCAATCACGTATTGGCGGGATTGTCCATTGCGCAGCCGATCTGAAATTTACCACGCCGCTGGAATTCGCCAGGCGAACCAATGTAGATGGCACTAGAAGTGTCTTAGAGTTCGCCGAGGGATGTCACAACCTTCAAAAATTGGCCCACATCAGCACGTTGTACATCGCTGGCAGGCGTCCAGGAACCGTTCATGAAGAGCCGCTTTTTCACGACGCTGGGTATTTCAATGTCTATGAACAATCGAAGCACGAGGCTGAACAAATGGTCATCGGCCGGATGCGCCAACTGCCCGCTTGCATCTATCGCCTGAGTTCCATTATTGGAGATTCACGCACCGGGGCGACCGCGCAACACAATTACTTTCACGGGCTGATCCGTCTGCTGCCGAGAGCCGCTGAGATCCGCGAGATTCCGGGCGACCCGGCAGTACCCGTTGACCTGATCCCGGACGATTGGTGCGTTTCCGCATTAGCCTGTCTCTTCCAAGACCATTTTCGCAGCGGCAGCATCCATCATCTCTGCGCCGGGCCGGCCCTCTCGCTGAACGCCGGACAACTTCTCGATCTCCTATTCAGTGTTTACAATTCCGTAGCGGCCCAAGCCGTTTCAAAACCCCGCCTGCACCGCTTCCCTGCCCCCGGCGATCGCCAGCTGAAGCAGAGTGGGTTTCAAGAGAAAGTAATCGATCTCTGCTCCACTTTTCTGCCGCATCTGGCAGTCCGCCAACCCTTTGACCGGGGAACCACCGGAGCAATTCTGGCCAGCCACGGCCTTCATCTTCCTCAGACCGGCCCTTTCGTCCGCCGCGTCATACAACGCACAGTAGCCGATATAAATCGGCCGGCTCAGAGTTAATGCGCTAGGCTATCTTGCGGCGTTTCGTTTTTGATCATCGCTGAAAGGTCTTTCATCTTCTGCGAGCTTACCGACTTGCGGTCCAGCGCGATTCGATCCATCTCGGCAGCGCGTCCAATCACCCTCCGCGCATAGTTGGCAACGATCTCCACTCCTGCGGCGTAATGCGGATTCGGATTGCGCGGGCCGCCGTTGTAGGCTCCGGCAGCCAGCGTGATGTCGCCGTGAAAGCGGTCGAGCAGGTCGCGAAGCAGCAGCCCGGCGTAAGTAGTCAAAACATCAGCATCAATCGATTCAAAGGCAAATTTCTGAGGTGGTCTGAGCCGCTCCGGGAGCTCTTCGTAATCGCGCTTATCCTTGCAATAGAGCTTATGCGCATAACGCAGCGATTGCCGGGTGATCTGCCAGACACCCATGGAGTCATTGCGCACCAGCACCCGTCCCCGCGCGCGGCGCAGCACAATATCTCCTGGCTCCACCCGCCGCTTCCAGAGCGTATTCGTCAGGTCGCCCGCAACGTTCATATAATTGTTCTCCATCGCGCCTATGCCCAGGAAAAGGTCTATGGGCAAGTCATAGAAATGCGCCGCCGCGATGATATCGGCCGCCAGCAGGCTCGCGTCCGTCTGCGTTAGGGGCGAAGGAATCTGCTCCACCGGGCTTGCCATTCTGGGATCGGTCTGAGATTTGAACCGGATAAACCGTCTCAGGTAGGTTTGCAATTCCGAAGCGTGCAGAGCCTTCAGGCGCTCGGAAGCAGGTCCGTTATAAGCCTGAATAAAAACTGCAGTCTCGTTGAGATACGAATTGAGTTTCGATGGCAGTATCCAATTGAACCGCAGCGCCGACGTCAGTCTCTCAGCTTTTAGCTCTGCCAGAAAATCTATACCGCTGTTGAAGTCGTCCGGCAATCGCACCAGGATCCGGTAGATGGGTTGTTGGCCGGTCTCTTCCTGGGATGTGAGCATTACCGCGCTATCGGAAAGCGCGGGGCGCCCGCGCAGATAGTCGAACATCAGAAAAGCGAACAGCCCATCGTCAAACTGCGCCAGTTCCGCCACAAAGATCCGCTTCGGCAGAAAGACGCGCGTGCCTGCGTCAGACACCGTTATCGATTGATTGATGCCCGGCGGCGCAGCGTTCAGCTTGAGCGGCCAATAGTAATAGCCGAATCCCCCCAGCCCAGACAATGTGAGCAGGAACAGGAAGACTACCCAGAAAATTCGCATGCCATCCTACCCGCGAGAGCAGAACACGACTACCAAACGCTTCGCCACTAAAGTAAGACGGAAACGTTCGGGCAAATAGGTGCACCCTGAATAGCTTCGAGATTGCGGCGCCGGGAAGTACATGCGAATTCGATTGTCTGGCCGGAGACCGGCTTACGTCAGAGCAAACCAACTAGGTAAAGTCTACTATCGATTGAGCTTACAAGGAAGTGCATTCACGCTCTCAGATCTCTCTTCAGAGTTTCCCCTAGGTTGAGTACTGAGGGGTAGGTTGCTCCGTCACCCTCTTCAATTTCCTTCGCAATAGCCAGGGCATGCTCGTAGCTTGAACCAGAATAGAGAACGCCACCACTCCATATGTTGCAACCAAGATAATGTCGCGCTCGCGTCCGGCAGGCAGCGTCAGTGCGAGCGCTATGGAAATACCGCCCCGCAATCCACCCCAGGTGAGCACCGAAAGCTGCAAACCGCCTCTCCGGGTCACGTGCAGAACCGCAGCCGGTAGCGACAAACTGATGAAGCGCGCTCCCAGTACCAGAGGGATTATGAAGACCGTCGCAAGCATGTATTTGGGCTCTATCTTCAGCAGCAGCACTTCAAAGCCGATCAACACAAAGAGAATGCCATTCAGAATTTCATCGAGCAGCTCCCAAAAATTGTCCAGGTTCGAGCGGGTCAGATCCGACATGGCCAGGCTCCGGCCATAGTTGCCGATCAGCAGGCCCGCTGTAACGATGGCTAGGGGTCCGCTGGCGTGAACGGCTGAGGCCAGCTCATACCCGCCGCTCACCAGAGCAAGAGTCAGCATCACCTCCACCTGGTAATGATCCACGCTTTTGAGCATCCAAAAGCAGACCGCGCCCATCGCCAATCCCAGCCCTATGCCACCCCCCACCTCCTCCAGCAGAAGCAGCCCGATCTCTCCCCAACGGAAAGAGTCGGAGCCGTTCGCCATAAATCGAAACAGCATAACAAAGACAACAATGCCTACACCGTCATTGAAAAGAGACTCGCCAGCAATTTTAGTAGAGAGCGATTTGGGGGCATGCGCCTCCTTCAGCAAGCCCATCACGGCGATAGGATCGGTAGGCGAGATCAGCGCACCGAAAGTCAGACAGGCAATCGGCCTTAGCCCCAGCCCGAGCCAGTTGAACAGCAGCCAGCTTGAGCCGCCAACGATTATGGTAGACAGCAGTACCCCCACCGTTGCAAGTGTCGCGATGGCGACTTTCTCCTCCCGCAGTGCGTGCAAATCGACGTGCAATGCGCCTGCGAACAAAAGAAAGCTCAACATCCCATTCAGCAGTGCCTGGCTGAAGTCCACATCGGTCAAGACGTTTGCGGCCCAGCTTCGCAACGGCCATCCGATCTCCCCGAACCCGATCAGCGCCAGAGAGAAGGCGAGCGACAAACCCATCAGCCCGACAGTCGATGGTAAACGCAAGAACCGGTAGTTTATATAGGCGAACAGGGCGGTTAGCGTCAGCAGCAGGGGAATCAACGAGAAGACGGTCACTCTGTTGATTCTCCCCTAAGGCATCTTTATTCGTTCTAGCTTTAGCCTTGCAAAAGACTTTTACCAGAGCAGTTTCAGCCCAAATTGCAGATTCCTGGGTGTATCCGCGCTGGTGATAGTTCCGAAATTCGCCGCGCCCAGCGTAATGCCGGGCGTCCCGAAACGCGGCGTATTGGAAAAGTGAAAAGCTTCGAAACGGAACTGGGCTTGCAAACGCTCGCGAATATGGAAGTATTTCAGCGCGGAAAAATCCCAATTGAAAAAGCTGCGCTGCCGCAAAATATTGCGCCCCGCGTTCCCATTCGCAAACGGTTGGTTGGCGGCAAAGGCGTTTATGTTGAAATCCTGCTGGACCGTCCTATCTCCGGCATACGGGTCGCCTAAGACATCCGGCCGGTTCACGATATCGATGCTGCCGATGTTAGCCGGGTTTCCCGCGACGATGGCGCTGAAAGGAAGACCGCTCGATTCGGTGATGATGCTGCCGATGGTCCATCCCGCGAGCACTCCTTTTACGAAGGCATTGCTGGACGATCCCCAGGTGCGGCCGGATCCAAAGGGAAGCTCATACAGCGCACTCAGAACGAAACGCTGCGGAACATCCTGGTTATCAACCGATTTCTCGGGACTTAAATTGCGTGGATCCCGGTAGCCGCATCCTGCCGCATTCCCCTGGGCGGACGCTCCACATGTGTCGCCGATGGTTTTCGAAAACGTATACGAAGTTATGACTGTAAAGCCCCTGGAGAATCGTTTCTCGAGTTTGGCAATGAACGCATTGTAGCTGGAATTGCCGTCGAAGCGATGGCTATACACGCCGCTAATCGGAGACGCGACAATACCGGTGTCTGGAATAGCTACCGAAGGGAATAGCCGCTTGGGGTTTAAAGCTCCGGGCCCCGGCACGGAAAAATTGCCGTCGTACTGGCGAACCAAATGCCATCCTTTCGAACCGGTGTAGCTGGTCTCGAGCAGCCAGTCCGAACCGAACTGCCGCTGAACATTGAAGTTCCACTGATGGGCGGCGGAGGTGTCGGGATACCGGTCGAACGAACTGAACTGCAAGCCCGTCGCGCGGGAAAAGTCGGTAGCATCCGCCGGTGGTCCATTCGCCAGCAAAAACGCCGGACGAGTGCTGCTGCCCGCCAGCGTTACGCCATAGGCGAAGGGCGGATTTCCGATCAGGAACTCGTCATCACCAAAGGGCTCCATGTAAGCGTAGAAGATTCCGTACCCGCTCCGGATGGTGGTCTTGTCTCCCAGTTTATAGGCGAAACCAACTCTCGGCATAACGTTATTCTTGTCGGTTGCCACCAGCGCTCTCTGGAACCGGGAGCCATCGGCGGCATAAACCAGCGAGGGATTACCAGGATTTGTATCGAGGTCGAAGATGCCCATCTTATTACGCTTTTCTAACCAGGGTGGCGAAAGCTCGTAACGGACGCCGAAATTAAGTGTTAAGCGGTCCGAAACCTTCCAGTCGTCCTGTACGAAGAAACTCAAATTGTAAGTGCGTAATTGCACGTTAACGGGTGTGTTGTAAGTCCAGGAGTTGGCGTAGCCTAATAGAAAATCGGCGGCCCCGTCTCCCGTGTATTGAGCATTGAAGCTGTAATTCCCCACTGCATTCCGGATGTTAAAAATGTTGTTCTCGGAAAACAAAACACCGGCCCCGCTCTTGACAGTGTGTTTTCCTTTCACCCAAGTCAAATCGCCGGAAAGCTGCCGGTTCTGGGAATTGCGGTCTACGGGATTAAACCCGCCAATGCCTAAAGCCCGATAGCCGGTTAGGCCCAGATTGGAGAAGCCTCCGGGGATGGTGTTGTTGCCGCCCTTGATGCCGTAAATTTGATTGAAAAGCTGTCCGTCAGTAGAAGCGGGGTTATTTCGCTGAAACTGGGTGTAGTTCCAACCGGCTCTGATCGAAGCTATAAGCGTAGGCGAGAACAGGTGATTCAATCCCGCGCCGGTGTTGTAACCGAGAGTGGTGAAGTCGAGATTTCCGCCGCCATACGCCGGAGGCGGAAGCGCCGGCGTATCCGGTATATTCACGTCTTGCCGGCTGAAGCGGAAAAAAGCGGTGTCTTTGGAATTTACGTTCTGGTCGATCCGTACATCCCACTTGTCGACGTCCTGACGGCGCGGAGATAACAAGGTATAGTTGCTAGCCAGATTAGAACTCAGCGGCGTTGGATAAAGCTGAATCAAGCCGGCCGACACTGGATCGATCTGGCTAGCTGGAATGATGTTCCCTGCGAAGGGTTGCAACGTTAGCGGATTCCGGATCGCCCGGTTCCTCTGCTGCAGTAGTTCGCTGAAATCTCCTGTTCGCATGAGTTGAGTAGGGATGGTGCTGACAATCGTGCTGGTCTCGCGAATGCGGGTACTCTCGAAATCACCGAAGAAAAAAGTCCGATTCCGGCCGTCATACAGACGCGGAATGATCACCGGTCCGCCTAAAGAGAGTCCATATTGGTTGCGCTTGAACGGGGGCTTGTTGCTGTTCGCCGGCGTAAAGTAATTCCGGGCGTCGAGCTTTTCGTTGCGCAGAAACTCGAACGCCGATCCATGCAACTGGTTTGTGCCTGACTTCAGAGTGAGGTTGACCACGCCGCCCATCGCGCGGCCGAATTCCGCGGCATAAGAACTGGTCTGCACCTTGAACTCCTGAACGGCATCGACCGACGGCTGCACCATCTCCGAGCGGCGTCCTGCGCCTGCCAGTTCCACCGAATTGTTGTCGATGCCGTCGAGCAGGTAATTATTCTGCGTAACCCGCTGCCCGGCGACACTGAAACCATTCAGGCGGCTGCCCGGCGCGGATTGCACCGTGCCGGCCGAAAGCAGCGCCAAATCCCCGTAGTAGCGGCCGTTCAGCGGTAATTCCACGACGCGCTTATTGTCGATCACCTGGCCTTGGCTTGCCTCGACAGTATTCAGTAACGGAGCCGCGGCGGTCACGTCCACTGTCTCCGAAGCGGAGCCGACCTCAAGAGAGAAATCGAGCTCGGCATGCTGGTCAACCTGGAGTTGAACACCAGAACGGACGGATGATTTAAACCCCTGTAAGGCTGCCGTTACGTCGTAAGCACCCGGTGACAACAGGGGAACAGTGTAAAGCCCGCTATCATTCGACTTCACGACGCGTTCCGTACCGGTTGCCGTGCTGTGAACGGTGATGGTTGTCTCCGGTACTACCGCGCCGGAGGTATCTGTCACTCTGCCAGTGATTTGCGCTGTTTGCGCGAAAAGAACGGTATTCGCTACTACCGCCAGGAAGAACCATCCAAGCAGACGAGATCGGGATCTGACATTCATTCCTTTTTACCCCCATTTCTTAATGCCACAATTGTTGCTAGGCAAACTAAACTACGGCTAGCAAAAGAGTATATACTCGCCGTCATTTGGAGGCTTAACGGATGACCGTATTGAGCTGGAAGGAGTAGTCCAGCTGTTGGATTTCGCCTGTCAGTCAAGGGACTAGCTAACCGCTTCGGCATGGCCGAACGAGTTGCGCGAGAAGATCCGCTGGCGGGAAATCTGGCGACTGACAATAATGTGCTGGGTCTGGCACGCATGGTAGTGCTTTCAATTTCCGAAGGCGAGGACAAGCCGCTGCACTATGCAACCATCTTTCACACCGCCGACACAGCCATTCTCACGAAAATGGATTTAGCGACCGCAGCAGAAATCTCAAGCGAAACCGCACACCGGAACATTCAATCCGTGCGGCCGGGGATGCTCGCCTTCGAAGTGTCGGCAAAGACCGGCGTCGGAATGGAAGAGGTGCTCGGGTGGATGAAGCGCCTCGCCCGGCTAGTTCGCTCGGAACTACTTCGCCCAGGGTTGATTCGCCAGAACTGATCGAGCTTAACTTTGGGCTGGCTCCACCAGAGATTCGACGTTCACCGCATATATTGCTGGACGGCCTTGAAAATCGCTCCAGAAGTACACGCGCCGGTTGTCTGGCGAAAACACCGGATAGACCCGGGAAGGATCGCTCGCCCGGTGCTCGCATAGCGTAAACTCCCGGCCCACGGAGCGCACCAGCAGATAAATCGAAGGTTGTTCTTTGCTGCGGCTGGCGCCTACGAACACGGACGCATCCGCATTCGCCGAAAACGAGGCGTAGCGGCTTGTAATTCCAACGGTTTTTTCCGGAGCGCCCTCGGCGTCCGGGTCGATCTCCCGGATTTCTGTTACGTCGCTTCCATGCTCGCCCGGCACGTCGCGCAGCAGGAGCACCGCTCGTCCATCAGGCGAGAACCCGGCAGAGAAAAAGTTGCCGGATGCGATCCGCACCAGGCGCCCGGGCGCCGGTTCGCGAAAGGACGCATACCACAATTCGTTGCCGCGCTCTCGGGTAAACAAACAACCGGTGTTCCCGGGCCGGATCTGACAAAAACCCGCGACCCTGTCAGCCCAGATACGGGTCTTCGGCCCAGGCCGGAAGAGTTTTCCTTCCCGCACAAACACATAGTCGCCCGCTCCAGCACCGGAACTAAACGAAGTGACGTTCTCCACCAGCAACTTACTCCGCCGGCTTTGCAAACCAACTTCCATCAGCCTCCCGTTCTCAATGAAGTAGGCGGACCGTCCGGAACTTGCCAGTTGCAGAGATGAGAGTTGCAATCGCAGGGCATCAGCTAACTTGGCCGGCGCGCCGTTCCGAAGGTCCATAGCATAAGGTGCTAACGGTCCGCTTCTGTCCGAGGCAAACAAGATAGTGCGTTCCCTCGTGGAAGTAATGCGATTGGTCGGTGGGGGAAGAAAATTCGATGAAGCTAAGGAGGTGAGGCGGACAACCGGAAGTTCGGTCTGTCCATCAACGTATCTGGTAAACTCGCCTGCTCTCGGAAGCGCCGGTTTGGTTCGCTTTGCCGCCTTCTGCGCCGCCGTGGGAAGTGCCGCTAGAAGACCGAAAAGGAAGCGGCGCGAAAAGCCGTGAGTCACTAATCTGAAGATAACGCTTGCGGAACCTTACAAGCCCAAGTCGTTATGGGAAATTGCCATCATCTTGCCGCGGCTCTTCTTTGATGCCGGGCGTTCGCTCTTCGCCATGTACCGGTAGGGATTTACGGGCGTTCCCGCCAGACGAACTTCGTAGTGCATGTGAGGACCGGTAGAACGGCCGGTAGAGCCAGAGTAAGCTATCGTTTGTCCACTATGTACTTCTTCGCCCGGCATTACTGCAAATCGAGATAAGTGAGCATAGTAAGTCTGCAGGCCATTTCCATGATCCACCACGACTAATTTGCCGTAACCACCCGCCCATCCTGCGGAGGTAACCACGCCATCTGCCGTCACATGAACCGGCGTCCCGGTAGGGGCGGACAAGTCCATGCCAGTATGAAAAACACCCTCTCCAGAAAAAGGATCGGAGCGGCTGCCGAACGAGCTCGTTACAACGCCATTCATTGGCCACAGACTCGGCTGTTTGTGAAACTGCCACTGGTAGCTCGAACGCCGGTAAATGCCGCCGTAGGAAGCCGATTTCAGAAAGTTAAATTCCTGAATAGATTCCTTCACTGTCGGCACAATGGGATTGTCAACTAGAGATGCTAGTGAATTGGTTGCTTTCGTCTGCGCTGGTTCGTTTAAACCGTAGGCGACTGACACCTCGCTGGCAAGCGTCTCGAGCGATGCCATCTGCTGGTTATGCTGTCGCGAGATGCGTTGCAGTTCCTGGTAGCGGTTGCGCAGTCTGTCGAAGTCCGCCGCCAGCTTGTTATACCGGGAGGCCTTCCAAGACATGTGGACATAATTGGAGCCCAAGGCGAATGCTCCGGCGACACCAATGGATAGCGCGGCAAAGAGAAGCGAAAGCGAACGATAGCTAATCTGAACCCGCCTAGCAGCTTTATCAGCAGGTTTCTGTGGATCCGAGACTGAGCAGTTTTGGTCCATTCTTAACTCCGGAAAGAACTTTGGTCCACCTAGACGTGCTTCGCCCAGTTCGTCACTGGACAGGCTCGCAAAGACGGCACCTGAAGTTCCAGACTATCCCCCTCAGGGTAATATGTCAATTCTTTTTATAGGCTTATAGACGTTCTTAGATCCTATGCGTGCCCGTGTCGCGCTCGATCATAATGGATTGAGATGAGATTCGAGAGGGAATTAGAGCTTGCCAAGACGTTGGCGCAAGAAGCCGGCGCTGTAGCTTCCGACTATCAGCGGCAAGGCGTAGAGGCTGAGACCAAGGAGGACGAATCTCCTGTCACGGCCGCCGATCGCGCGTGCGAGAAACTCATCGTTGATGGCATCACCCGTATTTTTCCGGACGACGGCTTATTGGGCGAGGAAGGAGCAAACCGGGAAAGCGCGAACGGCCGCCGCTGGATCATCGACCCCATTGATGGCACCCGCGATTACGTTCGTGGCATTCCGCTCTGGGCGGTTCTCATCGGGCTGGAGAAGGATGGCGAAATCGTGGCAGCGGCGGCACATTGCCCGCCGCAGGATTGGCTATTCACAGCAGCCAAAGGCGAGGGCGCCTGGCACGGCAGTCACCGCCTGTCGATCGTCGACAAGTCCGATCCGTCTCAAGCGGTCTTGTCATTCAATGGCTTTCACAAATCCGGAGTAGACCGTCTCGCTCCCCGCCTGCTCCCTTGGATCCGCCAATTTTGGGCTGTTCGCAGCATGGGCGGCGCAGTCGACGCTATGCTGCTGGCGCAGGGAAAATCGGACGTATGGATCGAGCCGTCGGCCGCTCCCTGGGATCTCGCTCCGCTGAAGCTAATCCTCGAAGAGGCGGGTTGCAAGTTCGGCAGCTTCGATGGCCGCAATACCATCTACGGTGGTGACGCCTGGGCCTGTGTTCCCGGTCTCGAATCCTGCGTCTGCGATCTGGTCAGCGGAAAATAGAGAAAAATCGCGCCCTCGCCATGGCGCAAATTGATGACGCTGGTTTCATCGCCGCCTCTGCAGCAAGCTTTCGCATAAGTGGCTCGCCCTCGTAGAGACCTGTTAGCCTTGCCGTGCTGCCTCAATGGCGGCGATGTCGATCTTCTTCATAGTCATCATCGCCTCGAAGGCGCGCTTTGCCTCGCCGCCACCAGCCGCAAGCGCATCGGTTAGCGCGCGTGGAGTGATCTGCCAAGAGAGACCCCATCGGTCCTTGCACCAACCGCACTGGCTTTCCATACCGCCATTGCCGACGATCGCGTTCCAGTAACGGTCCGTCTCTTCCTGATTCTCAGTCGAGATCTGGAAGGAAAAGGCCTCGGTGTGGCTGAATGCCGGGCCGCCGTTGAGCCCCAGACAGGGAATGCCCAGGACGGTGAACTCCACCGTCAGCACATCGCCCTTCTTGCCGGCCGGATAGTCACTGGGAGCCTCATGAACAGCGGTTACTTGACTATCCGGAAAGGTGACGGAGTAGAAGCGCGCCGCCTCATGCGCATCCTTGTTGAACCAGAGGCAGATCGTGTTCTTTGGTTTCATATTCGTGTGCTCCTCGTGCTCAATCAGGAACGAACGTCACGGCCTTTGCGCCGGTTCGTTTCAATCACCGATTCAGGTTCCCTTTAGCTAAGCTAAACACGGGCGTGTTTCGTTGGCAAGAGTACTCGAGACGGATCGCCATGCAGCGCCGCGCTAAAGGCCTGGTTCTGCGAGACAATAAAAGGAGTTTATGAAACCAGTAAACGATGCTGTTTCGCGCCGCCTCTTTCTCAGCTCGGCAGCTCTATCCATAGCTCTGCCACGCCTTCGAGCTGACGTACCGGGCTTGCGCATCGGCGTCACGGATTGGAATCTAAAGCTGGGTGCTGATCCCGAGGCTGTACCCACTGCGGCGCGGCTCGGCTTTCAGGGCGTTCAGGTCTCCTTCGGGCGTCAATTGGCTAACGGCAAGATGCCCGCCGACGATCCTCAGATCATCGCACGGTATTTGGACCTATCGAAGCAACACAACTGCCCTATCGACGGCACGTGCGTGGACCGTTTGCACGATATCGGCTTAAAGAGCGACCCGCTTGCTTCCAAATGGGTGGAGGACAGTATTCGCTTGACGAAGGAACTGCACACAAGCGTCCTACTGCTTCCGTTCTTCGGGCGCTGGGCGTTGAAGACCCGGGGCGAAATGGATCATGTCGGCGATGCGCTGCGCGATTTGGCCCCGGCGGCCAAGAGTGCGGGCGTAATTCTGGGCCTGGAAGACACCATCTCCGCGGAAGATAACGTGCGCATCATGGATCGATCCAGGGCCGAAAACGTTCTGGTTTATTACGACGTGGGTAACTCCACCATCGCCGGGTTCGAGCCAGCGAAAGAAATCCGTTGGCTGGGCAAAGATCGCATCTGCCAGGTTCACTTGAAAGACAATCCGCATTTCCTGGGCGAGGGCAAGATTCGATTCGAACCCATCGCAGAAGCCATCAAGCACATCGGCTTTCAAGGATGGGCGAATTTGGAGACCGGCACGCGGCCGGGAGAACGGGATGCGGATATGAAAAAGAACTTGGCGTACATCCGCGGCGTTCTGGCAAATGCTTAGCGCACCATCCTGCAGAGCGAGAGTCGGTGTTTCTCAATTAGAAGATAGTGCCGCGGCAGAAGCCCCAAAAATCGGGCCACTGCGAAGTCAGGACTCTCACGCGAGACTTTCGAAGGGACATTAGCTTGCATCCCGAGGACGAGAAAGGCGGACGTGCCGGACCTCGTCCATACGACGTAACTCTTGGCTCCGATTGTTGAGCGGCCCGCTGTACAGTGCGCACTTGCAGAGCTAAACCTGCTTTGATCTTTTACCTGCCTACACTAGGCTTGAAGAAAAACCCTTGACGGCACTGGCTGCTGCTGTCGAACGCGCGCAAACTCGCTAGCCCTTTTCCACGTTGCCGCCATCAGCCTCTCCGGCGGCTCCGCTACTTGCCCTTCCCTGCCACCACACCCCGGCAGCGTTCAAACAGTTCGAGTAGAGATTCGGCGTGCTCGTCACTCGATCGCTGTCCTTTCCCGGCGAATCCAGCCGCTGGTGTACCCTTACCGTAACCGGTGGTGACCGCAATAAACTTCATCAGCTCCAACGCAACTTCGTCCACGTTCCTGGTCTCTTTTGAATCCTGTTTTTCTGACTTATCTTCGGGCATACTTATGAGTTCGTTCTTTCTCCAATTTGGCAAAAAGCACTTTGTAGCCTAATTCTCTCATCCGGCGCTTATTTCCCGTTCATGCCCATTAAGGCTCGCAAGCTGATTCGTAAAATGCGCGGCGGTGCTCAGGCTCACCTAGTCGAAGCCGATACCGGCGATTTCTACGTCGTCAAATTCACCAACAATCCGCAGCACAGGCGCATTCTCGTAAACGAATGGCTGGCTGGCGTCTGCCTGCGCTACCTGCAAATTCACACTCCCGAGACCGCGGTCGTAGAACTTACGCCAGAATTCATCAGCGAAAATCCCGACCTTTATCTCTCTATCGGTCCCCGCCGCGAAGCCGTTCCGCCTGGCATTCATTTCGGTTCCCGCATGTCCGTACATCCCGAACGTGTCGCCATCTATGACTTCCTCCCCGACAAGCTGCTCGGAAAAGTCGAAAACCTGGCTGACTTCCTGGGAGTTCTCGTATTCGACAAATGGGTGGGAAACGCCGATTCGCGCCAAGCTGTTTTCTTTCGGGCACGCGCCAAGAAATGGACCCCTCTGAAAGGGGAAACAGCCGGCAAAACGGGATTCTACGCGCAAATGATCGATCACGGGTTCGCCTTCAACGGCAGCACTTGGACGTTTCAAGACTCACCCGTCCAAGGCCTTTACTTCCGCACTTCGGTCTACGAACAGGTCAAATCTCTCGACTCTTTCCAACCGTGGCTGTCGATGGTGGAGAGCTTCCCCGCCTCGGTACTCGATCAGGCTTGGAGAGAGTTGCCGCGCACCTGGATGGAAGAAGACAGCGATCAGATCGAACCGCTGCTCGAGCGTCTGCTGCAGCGGCGGTCCAGAGTTGCCAGTCTGCTCGAAGAAACCCGCGGGAAACGGACTACCGCCTTCCCCAACTGGCACTAATCTGTTCAGAGATCTTGCGCGCCGTCCACGGCGCCAGCAGAATGCCATTCCGATGATGCCCGTAGGCCAGCAGGAGCTGCGGCGAGTTCCACTCCCCCAGGCGCGGCGAATCGGAATAGGGACGGAATCCGGTCCAGATCGCAGTTGGCGTGGTCTCGCCGAGATGCGGGAACACCAGGCTGGCCTTATGCGCCAAATCGTCAACCACAGGCTGCTGAATCTGACGGTCGAACCCCGCTCGCTCCACCGAAGCTCCGGCAATCAATAAACCATTTTCGCGCTGTAACAGGTACGTGTGGCCATGCCGGATGATGGTGCTGCAGGTTTGATCGGGCTGGCGATATCCCAGCAGCACGCCCTTTACTGGCTCCACGGATGGAAGCGGCGGCAGCGGTTTCACGTCGATTCCATCGCTCCACGCGCCTGCCGCAACTACCGCGTAATGGAAATGCCCGGTCTGGCGGCCAGCCACTACATCTACGCCCTGCTCAGCTACCGCGATCCTCTCCACTGCCATTCCTTCGAAAATCGTGACGCCAGTTTTGCGGCAAGCTGCCACCAGGCCCTTTGTAACATTGCGGGGATCCACCACGGCGTCCTCGGAGTAAAACGCGCCGCCACGCAAGTCTTCCCGGCGTACGCGCGGCCAGAAGACCGCGATCTGCCCCGCCTCGAGCAGCTTCGAATGAATGCCCATTCCTGCCTGCAGAGCGCGCTTCCTCTCCAGATCTCGCCATTCCTTCTCCGAGTAGGCCAGATCAAGACCGCCACGCTGCTGAAAATCGATTGATACGCCGGACGCAGCTTTAAGTTCAGAGATGAATTTGGGATATAAGCGGCGCGCATCCACAGCCGAAAGCGCAAGCGGCGATTCCCGGCTATCCACTTCCCCGCCCGGTGCAAGCATCCCGGCTCCCGCCCAACTCGCCTCGCCCGCAGCGGTCCCCTTCTCGAAAATTGTTACTTTATAGCCGATCACAGCTAATCGCCACGCAAGCGAAAGCCCAATGATTCCAGCTCCCGCGATGGCAACTTTACCGGAGCCCGTTCCGCCGGGACTCACACCAGCTCTGAGGCGTGCTCCGTCTCTACCTGGGCCGAATGCTTCACCACGTCTAGAAACGCCTTGGCGGCATGGCTCAAAGCGCGCCGGGCTGGATAGACCAGGCGAATCTTTCTTTCTACGTTCAATTCCCGCACTCTGATCTCGCGCAGCAAGCCTTGTTTAATCTCCTGCTCCACGCACATCCGCGGCAGGAACGCTACGCCCTCGTTATGCTGCACCAAACGCCGGATAGTCTCGATCGTCGGCATCTCGACATCCATATTCAGATTCACCTTGTGCCGATTGAACTCCCGGATTACCGTTTCGCGATAAGGCGATAAAACGTTGTGCGCGATGAACGTCTCCATATCCAGATCGGTTATCGATACCTCTTCGCGGTTCGCAAAGCGATGCTTTGGCGACACAAATAGCGCCAGCCGGTCAGTGTCAATAACCTGCGATGCCAGGTGGTCATCACCGGGATCGTAGCTGATGACGCCCAATTCCAACTCCCCATCCAACAACTGCGATGGTATTTTGCTCGATTCCGAACGCCGCACCTGAATCTTAATCTTCGGAAATAAACGCCGGTATTGTTCAATGTGCTGAATCAGATAGAGTGTCGTGCTCTCGTTGGCGCCAATCGACAATCGCCCCGCATAATTGTCTTTCAGCTCCCGGAGAGCGTTTTCCATGTCCGATTCTAAATTTTGAAACCTGCGCGCATACTCCAAAACGACGCGACCGGCATCAGTCAACAGTAGTTCACGTCCAGAGCGATCAATTAACTTCTCTTTTAGATCGCTTTCCAGACGCTGTATCGCTATTGATATCGCCGGCTGCGTCCGAAGCAGCTTTTCTCCCGCCCGGGAGAAGCTGCGCTCCGTCGCAACTGTCAAAAAAACCTTTAAAGGATAGAGTTCCATTACGCCCACCCACCTAGGCGTTTATTCCATTATCATAACTAATGGAATCGTCCATTAGTATAAATTTGCATAATCCTAATCCGGCACACTACGATGAGATTAGGTACTTATCGAGGAGCTGACCCCATTGAGCAGAGTTTACATCTTTGACACAACGCTTCGCGACGGCGAACAGTCGCCCGGCTGCAGCATGAACGGCTCCGAGAAGCTCGAAGTGGCCGCCCGTCTGGTTGATCTTGGCGTCGACATTCTGGAGGCTGGCTTCCCCATTGCCTCTGATGGCGACTTCGAGGCCGTCGACGCGGTCAGCCGCCAGTTCCCCTGGGTGCAAGTGGCCGCTCTGGCCCGCTCGTGCACCGCCGATGTCGAGCGCGCCGCCAAAGCTTTGCAGCATGCCCGGCGTCCCCGTATCCATACTTTTATTGCCACCAGCGATATTCATTTAAAGTACAAGTTGAAGAAATCCCGGCAGCAGGTTCTCGACGATGCAGTTGCCGCCGTTTCATTAGCCCGGAATTATACAGAAGACGTGGAGTTTTCGGCCGAGGATGCGACCCGCACCGATTATGACTATTTGGAACAGGTCTGCAAGGCGGTGGTAGAAGCGGGAGCGCGAACCGTAAACCTTCCCGACACTGTTGGTTTCTCTGTGCCGGACGAGTACGGAGAATTGATTCGCCGAATGGTGGCGTCATTGGGCGATCGTGCGATTGTAAGTGTTCACTGCCATGACGATCTAGGACTTGCCGTTGCTAACTCCCTTGCTGCTGTCGGCGCTGGCGCAAGGCAAGTGGAGTGTACCATAAACGGCATCGGTGAACGAGCTGGAAACGCAGCCTTGGAAGAAATCGTAATGATCATGAAAACCAGGCACGATCGTCTCCCGTTCACCACCGGCATTCATACGGAAAAGCTCTTCAGTGCCAGTCAGACGCTGACTCGCTTTATCAGCTTCGGACCGCAGCCGAACAAGGCGATTGTCGGTGACAATGCCTTCGCCCACGAAGCGGGTATCCATCAGGACGGCTACTTAAAGGAGAAGTCGACCTACGAGATCATTTCACCGGCCAGCGTCGGTGTGCCCGAAAGCCGGCTGGTGCTCGGTAAGCACAGCGGCCGCCACGCTCTGAAGCAGCGCGCGAAAGATCTGGGATTTGAACTCAGCCGCCAGGAATTGGACGAGGTGTACCGCGTCTTTACATCAATGGCCGACAACAAGAAGGGTATGCGGAATGAGGAGATCGTTGCCCTGCTCCGGCGGGTCACTAGCCAGCAGGCGGTCAACGAAGAGTCTGCAGATCACGTGACGGTCGCTCAGTAAAGAATGAATCTCAACGTTCTGACGCTTCCAGGTGATGGTATTGGAACTGAAGTCACCGCCCAAGCCATTAAAGTCCTGAAGGAAATCGCTTCGCGCTTCGGGCACAAGCTCACTCTAAGCGAAGGTCTGTTGGGCGGCGTTGCCATTCACAGGACCGGGACGCCGTTCCCCGAAGAAACCCGTGAGCTTGCTTTGAAAGCCGATGCGACTTTGATGGGCGCGGTAGGCTTGCCTGAATTCGAGAACGCGCCGCCCGAGAAACGTCCTGAGCGCGGTTTGCTGGGCATCCGCAAAGCGCTCGAAGTGTTCGCGAACCTGCGCCCGGTGAGATCCTATCGCGCATTGATCGATTCCTCCCCGTTAAAAAACGAACTGGTAGATGGCGCGGACATGATCATCGTGCGTGAACTCACCGGTGGCCTCTACTATGGAACGCCGCGCGGCATTTCGGGCAGCGGAGCAGACGAACGCGCGGTCAACACCATGGTCTACACGCGTCCGGAAATAGAGCGTGTCACGCACATGGCTTTTCAGCTGGCGCGCAAACGGCGGCGTAAAGTGACCAGCGTTGACAAATCGAATGTGCTGGAGAATTCGCAGCTTTGGCGGAAGGTGGTCACCGAAATCGCGTCGCAGTATGACGACGTGCAGCTCGATCATCTGCTGGTCGACAATTGCGCGATGCAGTTGGTGCTTAATCCGAAACGCTTCGACATTATCCTGACCGAAAATCTGTTCGGCGACATTCTCAGCGACGAAGGCGCGGTGCTGGCTGGATCCATCGGCATGCTCCCCTCGGCTTCAGTGGGCAACAAGCGTCCTTCCGGCGCATGGGTCGGTCTCTATGAGCCCGTGCATGGCTCCGCTCCCGATATAGCGGGTCAGGCGAAGGCGAACCCGCTGGGCGCAATCGGTTCCGTGGCCGCGATGCTCGAATACAGTTTCGGGCTGGCGGAAGAAGCTGCTGCCGTTTACAGCGCCATGGAAGAAGTTTTGAATAGCGGCCGTGTAACGGCGGACCTGCGGCCCGCGGGACGTCCCGCGACCACTAATGAAGTGGGAGATGCGGTCTGCGCGGCTCTCCCGGCTCATGCCCGCATGGCATAGGCCAACTGATAAGTGACCATAGAAAGAAGTAAGTATGCGACAGAACGGTTCCGCCAGTAAGCCTCGAACAATCATCGAAAAAGTCTGGGACAATCACGTCGTTTCCGAGAAAGAAGGAGCGCCGAGCCTCCTCTATATCGATCTCCATCTGGTTCACGAGGTGACCTCGCCCCAGGCGTTCTCGGGTTTGCGTGAGCGCGGATTGAAAGTGCGGCGTCCCGATCTGACAGTGGGAACTACCGATCACAGCATCCCCACGCACGATCGTTCGCTGCCCATTATCGATACCATCGCCGCGGCCCAGATCGATCAGTTCGAAAAGAACTGCCGCGATTTCGGCATTCCCTTCTTCGGTCCCCACAGCAGCAAGCAAGGTATTGTCCACATTATCGGTCCCGAACAAGGCCTGACGCAGCCGGGCATGACGGTAGTCTGCGGAGACAGTCATACCGCCACTCACGGCGCTTTCGGAGCTCTCGCCTTTGGCATCGGCACCAGCCAGGTGGAACACGTTCTGGCGTCGCAGTGCCTGCTGCAGAGCAAGTCTCAAACCTACGAAGTGAAAGTGGAAGGCACTCTGAAGTCCGGCGTCGGAGCCAAAGACATCATTCTTAATCTCATTTCCCGCATCGGCATCGGCGGCGGCACCGGTAGCGTATTCGAATATGCCGGCTCCACCATTCGTGGACTCTCCATGGAAGAGCGCATGACCATCTGCAACATGTCGATCGAAGGCGGCGCGCGGGCCGGGCTGGTCGCTCCCGACGACACCACCTACCAGTACATCTCCGGGCGTCCGTTTGCGCCCAACGAAGCCGATTGGGATCGCGCGGTTGAAGCCTGGCGTCGATTGCCCACCGATGACGGCGCAACTTATGACAAGCGCATCCACATCGACGCCAATTCGCTGGAGCCGATGATTACCTTCGGAACCAATCCGGGCATGGGCATCTCGATCACCGCCGCTGTCCCCGACCCTTCGAACATTAGCGATCCAGTCGAGCGCGACACTCTAGGGAAAGCGCTTCGCTACATGAATCTGCCATCCGGCAAACCGCTCTTAGGACATCCCATTAACGTTGTGTTTATCGGCAGCTGCACCAACTCGCGGATCTCCGATCTGCGCGCTGCCGCTGCGCTGCTGAAAGGCCGCAAAATCAGCTCGAACGTGCGAGTCATGGTGGTTCCCGGTTCGCAGATGGTAAAGGAACAGGCCCAGGCAGAAGGTCTCGATCGCATCTTTAAAGAAGCAGGAGCCGATTGGCGGGAGGCAGGTTGTTCCATGTGCATCGCGATGAACGGCGACCAGTTGCAGCCCGGCGAATACAGCGTCTCCACCAGCAACCGCAACTTCGAAGGGCGTCAGGGAAAAGGCGGAAGAACGTTTCTCGCCAGCCCGTTAACGGCTGCCGCGAGTGCGCTTACCGGCGTCGTCACCGACGTGCGGACCATGCTGTAAAGAAAAAGTATCTCCATGGAAAAGTTCACCAAGTTCACGAGCCGCCTCGCTCCTCTGCCGGTCGACAATATCGACACCGATCAGGTGATTCCCGCGCGCTTTCTCAAGACCATTTCGAAAGCGGGATTAGGCGACAACCTCTTCTTCGACTGGCGCTACCAACCCAACGGCTCTCCTAATCCAGATTTCGTTCTCAACCAGCCACAAGGCCACGCCTCACAGATCCTCTTAGCTGGCGACAATTTCGGCTGCGGCAGTTCCCGCGAACATGCTCCCTGGGCGCTAGTGCAGTACGGGTTTCGCGCTGTCATCAGCACTTCGTTCGCCGACATATTCCAAGGCAATGCGGTTAAGAATTCGTTGCTGCCCATCGCCGTACCGCACCAGACTAGCGATGCGTTGTTTAAAGCTATCGAAAAAGATCCGGCCGCCACCGTGACGGTGGACCTCGAGCAGCAGCTTCTGACGCTCCCGGATGGCTCGAGCGTTACGTTCCCGGTCGATGCCTTCGCGAAGCAGTGCATGCTGGAAGGCGTAGACGAGCTCGGCTACATTCTGAAGCTCGAAAACGACATTGCAGCCTTCGAAGCGCAGCGCCGGCAGACCGTCGATACGCTGCCGCTGCTGAGTTAGCTTAATCTTCACGGACTCACCGGAGCTTCGCAACTGGAGTGCGCATGTTCGTGAACCTGCGCCAGCAAATCATCTAAAGCCGCTCGATCGAAATACCGTCCCGAAACCATAACTCCACGAATCTTTTTGGTGTTTCGAATATCCGCTGCCGGATCCGCATCGAGCAGCACCAGATCTCCCGGTTGTCCGGCCTGAATCGTTCCGCGCTCTTTCTCTCCATAGAAGGCAAACGGATTGTAAGTAGCAATCCGCAAGACCTCCATAGGACTGAAGCCGACCGTATTAACCAAATCTTCCAGCTCGTCGTGAAGAGTGAATCCCGGATAAACAAACAATACAGCTCCGTCTGTACCGGCCAGGAATGGCACGCCGGCTTTTCGCATCTCGCGGAAATTCTGGTATTCAGCCAACATGTCCGCATGAAACGATTTGGGGTAATCTTTCAACTCTTCGGCCTGCTCCCGCCAGTCCTTCACTAAATACCCGCAGACGTATTTACGTAGCGGATCGACCGTTCCTGTAGTGTCATTCAAACGTGCTTTTGCTTGCCTGACAGTCAATTCGAGTCCCGGAATGTTTGCCATCGTATTCGACATGAACATGCCGGACGTAGCAATCCGCTTGAAAAGTGCGTTCCGCTCACTCGGAGGCAGATCGATAGCCGGATAGGCAAGAAAATGCTCGACACTTCTGAGATGCGCGCGTATCAGTTCGTCGGGGCCGGCAACAGGATGTGCGGCAAACGGCAAATGATGGCGTCGCGCTTCGTCTCCCACCGCGAGAAAAGTCGCCAGGTCAGGCGTAGTGCGCATCTTGATGTGGTCCACGCCTAAAGCGGCCAGTCGATCTACGGCCGCCCTTCCCTCTTCGGGATTACCGACCCCTATCCGCAAACGGTCGACCGGCTCAATCGTATGTTCGCGCTTCATTCGCTCGACATTGGCCCGCGATTCCAGCATCTGCCCCGGAGTCTTGATATGCGGGCCCATCAACGTTCCGCCCTCGATCTGCGAACGCCAGCGCGAGACTTCCGCAAAATCGCTTCCCATATCCCGCACCGACGTAACTCCGTTGGCGATAAAAAGAGGAAGAGACAGTACTCCCAGCTTTGTGAGATGAACATGCGCATCCCACAATCCAGGGATCAGAAACTTTCCAGAGCCAGCGATCTTGGTCGCGTCCGCCGGAACAGGTTGGGAGGATGGATGAACGGCCACAATCTGCTTTCCGCTTATGAGAACTGTTCTATGAGGCGCGACTGTTCCGTCACGCGGGTTGATGACTGTAACGTCGGTAATCGCCGTCGTCTGCGCGCCAAGCCAGCCGCCACTTATCAGGGCAAACAGCACTAACAATCGTGGGAGAGTAATCATTCCAAGCCAGTCCTCGATTTCGTTAGCCAATCAGGAGTCATTTAGCGGAACCGGGAGCAACAAATTTCAGCGGAGGTAAGACGATCTTCGTGGTTGTAATCTCACCGTTCTTCATAAAATTCACCATGAGCGGCGCGATCTCAGGCGAAGAAACGAAAAGATCATTGCCGTGCCCCGCTCCCTCGATCACCGTTTGCGTACTGAACGGAAATCCGTCCTTCAGCTTCTTGACGTTCTCAACCGGAGTCCGCCCGTCCAGACTCCCGCTAACAAACAACACCGGAACTTTCGAGTGCACGGGCATACGCTCTGCTTGCGGTATTACCGGGACATTTACACCTTGGCAAATTCCAGGAAAGGGGAAGTTCATCGCTGACCCGAGCAGCGTCTTCGGAACCTGTTCGCTAATCTCTGCCAGGCGCGCTTTCGATGCGCCGGACGAACAATCCATTGCCGGCGACATAAGAGTTCCCAAGGACCCGGTTCGCAGCTCGACCATCTCCTCCGCCACGCTCAGAACCAGTGGCGACGACCATTGCCGGTTCCGAAATGCCAGCAGCATTGCTGGAAGCTTCTCCAGTCCTTCCCTTCCGCCCAGCATTCCAGCGACAATCTGCTCCAGGTCAGCTCGACCCAGCGCGATGGAAGCAGCGGTTCGCTTCGCCTCCGTAACAGGCACAACAAACGGCTGTTTCTCTGCGGCATCCAAGATCTCGCGCAGAAGAGCCATGAAATCGGGGATCTGCCGGTGAAGCGCGGGACTCGTGGCAACCATACCATTCAAGGTTTGCAACTGACTCTCCGTCAACTCGGGGAGCTTCAGAGTATCGTCAGGGCCTTCCACTCCGGCCAACACGGCCCGCTCGACATGATCGCTAAAACGGCGGAGCACCGCCAAGCCGAGAAAGCTGCCGTAGCTGCTTGCCCACAAGCGAAGTTTCTCCTCTCCTAGAACTTGGCGAAGGGCGTCTATGTCTCGCGCATTCTGAACTGCATTATAAGCAGCGAGATCCACATCCCGGCTCCTCCAATAATCTCCGCAGCGGCGGAAAAAGCTGATGAAATGTCGAAGCATCGCAGGGTATTCGCCCGGTCTCGATAAAGGGAATTCTATGCTGCCGGGACATTCGAGATTCGGCTCGGCCAGTCCTGTTCCCCGCTGATCGAGGGCAATCACATCTCCGGCCGCACGCATGGCAAGAAAGACCGCTCCGCGAGGCCCTCGCATCAGTTTGATTCCAGAGCCTCCAGGTCCTCCGGCCAGGTAAACAATAGGCGGCCCTGATTGTTGAGAAGTGCTCTTTAGGCGAACGAACGCGAGCGTAATCTTTTTACCATCCGGTTGCGCGTGGTCTTCAGGAACTTGGAAATGGCCAAGTTCTGCGTCAATTTTCTGCCCCGCGTAGACGTAGTCATAAGGACTGTACTGAATTCCCCCTCGTGCTTGCGCGATGGAGAGCGAGAGACACAAGAAGCTCAAAGAGAAGAATTTGGGTGAAGGGCAAGATCAACCTGCTTTCAAATGCCTTTCATTCGAGCATAACCAGGCGCCTCCGCTCAAACAGGATGCCTACCTTGCAGTACACTAGATCTACTCAGAACACCGGGCTTTATGAATAGTAAACGGCCTCGTTATATTTTCTTAGCGGCCTTGTTTGCCATTGCGCTCGCGTTTCAGTCGACTATCTGGTCCCGCGTTTTCACCAGCTTCATGACTCCCGGACCAGAACCTGATTTCGGGCTGGTGAAATGGTGGGCCATAATTCTTGTCCTTCGCGTAGTGACTCCGCTGGTTAGCCTAACTTTCGGCTTCTATGTTGCAAGCGTAAGAATATGGGACCGGCGGGCGTGGCTTTTGCTCACCGTTCTTGTCAGCTTCAGCATCCTTTCGAATGGCAGTAATTTCCCTGATGACGTGATGCAGTGGAATACATCGGTAAAGCATCTAGCACCCAAACCTCTATCGAGCCGAGCCCAGTGCGAGGATCGAAATGCTCTGCGCGCCAAGCCAGCCGCCAACGGCCAGCGTACCGAAAATTCGAATTTGCCGCAGTGTGCGCCTCCGCCTCCCACAATTGTGCGGGCGGTGCGCCAATTGAAAAGATTCGCGCGCCCTGTGTCCATCCTTCTTCAGTTTTCTTCCGTAATCTTGATTTCGAACACGTTCGGCCAATACTTGCCAGTGACGAATAGGCGGTCGTTAGCGGCGTCGTAGGCGATCCCGTTCAGCACCTGTTCGCCGCCTTTCTCGCCGGGTAGGTGATCCGGCGCCGGCAGCAAGCCTGTCAAGTCGATCCAACCGAGCACGCGGCCATCAGAGGGGCTAATGCGCGCAATCCGGTCCGTGTGCCACACATTCGCATAGATCTCCCCCTTAACCCACTCCAGCTCATTGAGGTAGTTCACCGGGAGCCCATTCGCGGTTACTCGAATACTGCCCGTTTTCTCTAAGCGATCGCCATCCCAAAATTGAAGCATCGGCGTTCCATCGTCCATAATGATGCGCTTGCCGTCCTGCGTCATCGACCAGCCTTCACCGTAATAAGGGAAAGTCTTCTGCTGGGCAAACGTGGTCAGATCGTAAACGAATCCAGTCTGCGACGTATACGTCAGCTGCATCAGCTTGCCTTTCCAGGCAACGATTCCCTCGCCGAAATAGGGCTCGGGAAGTTCCGCTTTCTGCACCACACGTCCGCTCTCCAACTCCACCTTTCTCACCGACGACTTACCCTTCAGCCCGGTACCCTCATAAAGAAACCCGTTTAGATAGAACAAACCCTCTGTAAACGCCTCTCTGTCGTGCGGATAGGTATTCACCACCCGGTACCGGTAAACCGGAATCGGCACGAATTGCGCATGGAAGAGAGCAGTGCGACCATTGAACCAACTTGCCAGCAGCAGAATAGGCAGCAGCATTCCTAATCAGGCTATCGCGAATCATTAGGCGGCCGTGGGATGGCTATCGGCTGCTTTGCCCGCGCCCAAACCACCGGTACCTTTCTTTTCTCCATACCTTTATGGCAAAATTACCCATATCCATGAAAAAAACCCTAAACATCCAAGACGAGCTCTTGCGGAACGCCAGAGAAGCCAGCGGTGCGGCTACCGATACAGAGACTGTTCGTTTGGGCCTGGAGGCTTTGGTGCGCCGGTCCGCCTACGAGCGCCTTCGAACTCTCCGTGGATCTGAGCCCCATGCGCAAGATGTTCCCAGACGGCGGGAAAGCGCAACAGACAAGAAGATCGCATGATGGTCCTGACAGACACATCCATTTGGATTCGATATCTGGCTAACCGCCCGCCCTACGCGCAAGAGTTGGAGAGACTCCTGGAGTACGATGAGGTCGCCGGGCACCATCTCGTATATGGGGAGCTGCTCATAGGCGACCGCCGAGGCCGCCGCGACATTCTCGCAAGTTACGAGCGTATCTATCACGTCAACAATGTCTCTCACCGGGAAGCGGTGGAATTCGTCATTACCCGGAACTTCTACGGCCGCGGCGTAGGCTGGATTGACATTCAACTGCTGGCCTCGGCTCTGGTAGGTGGAGTCTCCCTCTGGACGGCTGATTCTCGCTTAGCCGCCATGGCTGAAGAACTCGGCATTGCCTACGAGTTCTCTGCCGGGGCCCGCTAAATCCATCAAATCGCATACCTCATAGGCGGCCTATGAGCTGGCCGTTAGTTCGCCACTTTAGCTCCCGTCCCTCAATCCTGTGGAAGCCAAAGCATTTTCTCATCGAAGAATGAGCCTGAAGGGTTAGGGTAGAGGCGTTGATTCTGGGTTCTCCTTTCGATGAATGATAAACCGCGTTCGGGGCAATGGGAATGTGGGAATCGCGAAAGCGATTTCCAAGGCCGGTGGGAAGTGGTGGGAAACCTGCTTTGGTTTTCCACCAGTTTCCATCCCGCCCGTCATTTCCATCGCCCTCAGGCACTGCGCTGCAGTTCTCCAAACAAGCTCTGCTTTTCCTGTTGCATGCGCCGTGCGGCTTCGGTGTCGCTCATGCGCTGCGCCGTTTGCTGGAGTGATTTCAGCGTCATGCCGCGGCGCAGATACTGCTGCGGCTGGGACAGCGCCAGCAATGTCTCCAGCGGTGTTCGATAACGCCGGTAGCGACGCCTTTGTTTGCCCTTGGCATCTACTTCCACCTCGGCCTGCGCACAGGGTCGATGAAAGTTCAGATACGAATTGAAATGCTCTCGATAGAACTGCTGAATGCGTTCCGCATGCGGGGCGGCAATGTGGCCGTAGCCCATGTGTTTGCGAATCACCGCCCCGTTCTTGGCTTCCACCAAGCCGTTGTCGTTGCTGTGCCGCGGCCGGCTTTTGGTCTGTTCGATCAGCAGCTTGCCTAATAGGTTCGCTACCGTGTGATTCACAAACTAGCTCCCGTTGTCGGAATGAAAGCCGCGAATAACAAAGGGGAATTGTTCCAGCATCGATCCCAACATCGGCATGAGCCACGCTTCGCTAATAACCGGCGTGCAGCCGATCACCTGCCACTGTGTCACTTCATCGACCGCATTGATGTGATACACACCCTTGACGCCTTCCCGGTCGCCCTGATGCACCGTGTCCACGCGTAAATAACCGGGCCGTCCGGCGGGCTCTGGCCGGCGCCGCTCCCCGAGCGTGACCAGGACGGGCCGTGTCTTGGTGAAGTGCGAACGCCGCTGACGATAGGCGGCTTTCTTGCGCAAACGATAAATCTGCGCCGACGAAATCCCGGCCAACCGCTCGTAGCCGGCGTGCCAATATTCCTGGTACTCCCGCCGCAAAATCTGGCTGGTGGCCGGTCCGCTCAGCGTTTCATGCGCTTCATCCACGCTGGCCAGCAAGACCACATCGGCCCGCGTGTACCGGCTCGCAAAACGATGCCGCCGGTAAGCGCCTGCTTTTACCTCGCCCTCTTTCCCGTATTGCGCAATCAGCCGTGTCATCTGCGCCCGGCTCATCCCGCTCATTTTCACCAAGTAGCGCCGCAGCAATCCTTTCTCCGCACGCCCTTGCTGCCCATACCGGTGCTGCCGCAAAATGCTTGTCACCCACTCGTAAATCTGAGGCCGGCCCTTCGCTTCGAACTGCCAATCCTGACTGGCTTCCAGAAATTCCCGAATCTGCTCCAGGTTCAGCTTCTCTTTTCTGCATCCTGATGTTTACTACCCAGCTTGCAGGCCCCTACCCGAAATCCCTCCAGGCTCATCTTGTGTGAGAAACAAACCTTTCGCTCAGCCTCATCTTGCATGAGACAAGACTGCCAATTGCAGCTATGCCGACCAACCTGCTATCCTGCCGGTGGTATCGAGTTCTCTGCTCCACTTTTCCGCGTGTTGATACTTGCCTCTGCGTCACCGCGACGCCGCGAGATTCTGCAGGCTGCGGCTATACCTCACGTGGTTCACCCGGCTAACATCTTGGAAGAGCGTCTGCCAAACGAGCCGGCCCTCTCCTTCGTCGAGCGAATGGCGCTGGAAAAGGCCGGTGCAGTCCCCCTTGAACATTCTTCCGACATCATCTTGGCCGCCGATACAGTTGTGACTATCGATCACCTGTTGTTCGGAAAACCAGTCGACGACCAGGACGTTTCGCGTATGCTGCGCATTCTTTCGGGGCGTACGCACTTGGTGACTACCGCCATCTGTCTTCGCAGCCAAGCCGACACCGTCTCCAGCGTATGCAGTACCTCTGTCGAATTTCTGCAATTAACAGAAGAAGAAATTCAGGACTATACTTACAGCGGAGAAGGGCGCGATAAGGCAGGCGCTTATGGCATTCAGGGGCGCGGCGGACGGTTTGTCCAGCGCATAGTAGGCTGCTACCACAATGTCGTCGGGCTGCCTTTGTCGTTGGTCTATACTCACCTCCGCAAGTTAGATTATTTATAGCCGCGCAGTTCGTTGCGACAAAAAGGCGCTTCTGGTTACAAGTCCTCTGCGCCAACCAGCCCGCTAAGCCGGATCTCTCAGATTAGCGACCGGTGCAAGCCATTCAAAGGCGTCCTACTCTGCTCGCCCTCCTCGAAAACATTGGCATTTTAGAGGAATTTCCATGGCCTGTCAGCGCTTCCCGGACCATCGGTTCCAACCTTGGGTCACCCCATTCAGGCGGGTATCGGCTGGAAATCACAAACAGGAGATGTTCGCTATCTGACAAGATAATGAAAAACGCCCGCTGATAGCGGCTATTTTCTCTCTCGATGGCTCATGCGAAGCTTAACGACCACGATCAGGGAGGTTTCTGCCGGGCGGAGGTCCGCAGCGGTCTCAAACCCAATGGTTTTGCTGCTACTTACGGGCGATTTGCTGTGCAGAGAGGTGCTCTTGTATCTACTGTGGAGCAAATCGATCCGGCCGGGGTACCACTTGTCGATCTCTTCATCCGGCCAAATGCCTCCCAACACTACTAAACTCGAAAGATCTGCCCTGGAGCCGTAGTCAGACTGAAGATTTCTGCCAGTCCTGCCGAAAGAACAAGTGTGGGAGGAACTGTTGTACTTACCTCTGGCCCTTGCGGACAATCAGCCCCGGAAAATGGCGGCACTGACCTTTGCGCCTTATATAGTGATGTTGGTAGCCGCGAAACCTCTCACATGAAGGTTTCGGTCCCCGGGGAGAACCGGATATGTCTGCCACAGCCGGGGCCGCCACCGCAGGCGGGCGCAGCAGTTCCAAGTAATTGACCGTCCAACTGTAAATTCTCAAAAGCGTGTAAAATCATGTATATCAGTTCCAATATCTATCTGCTCAAAGTCGAAGCTTCCTCTATGCCTTGCCCTTACAAACGCGGCATTCGTCGAGTGAGAAAACCATCGCGTTTGCCTTATTTCTGCTTATTGCTTGCCATTGGTTTTTTCGGCAGCTTTAGAGTTCCTGTTCTCGCGCAGAATTCTCCTCCTCCCTCTCAGGAGCCTGCGCCAGCCAACCAGCCGCCGGGTAACCCCTCGCCCAAGAATCCTAAACCGCAGAACGCCTCTCCGTCGGCGGCAGGTGCTCCGGTGGATTCGGGAAAATACAAGATCGGTCCTAATGACATCCTGTTTCTCCGCGTGTGGGGTGAGGGCGAGTTCTCAGGTCCAGTCGCCGTTCACCAGGACGGCAAATTTACGATGCCGCTTGTTGGAGATCTTCAAGCCGGCGGGAAAACTCCCGTTGAAGTCCAGGAGATCGTGGCCGACGCGCTTAAAAAGCTGGTCGTAAGGCCACTGGTGACGGTCACTGTCCAGGAAGTTGGCAGTAAACGGTATTATTTAGACGGCCAGGCTAATCATCCTGGCGAATATGCGCTGATAACTCCCACTACCATCCTGGAGGCGATTAGCAAAGCAGGTGGGCTTGCCGAGTTTGCGAACTCGAAGAAGATTTACGTGCTCCGAGGCGATCAGCGCATCCCGTTCAACTACAAAGATGTGCTGAAAGGGAAAGAGATGTCCCAAAACATCAAATTGGAAAACGGCGATCACATCGTTATTCCTTAAGACAATTCAGGATTATTTATGCTCGACAGTATCTCTGTGCCTCGTCGATCTTATGATTTCGAGGACTATATCGACATTTTGCGGCGCAACATGGGGTGGCTCATTGCTCCGGCGTTCGCAGGTTTAGTTATTGCAACCGTTGTAGCTTACGTTCAGCAGGATACTTTTGTCTCCTCTGCCCTCATTCGAGTGGTTCCTCAGCAAATTTCGAGCAAGCTCTACGAAGGGTTTACCTCTCAGGATGTTGCGGATCGCATCAATAGCATGGCGCAGACTGTTCTTAGCCGCAATGCTCTCACAGGCATGATCAACAATTTTGGCCTCTACAAAAAAGATGTCAAAAACCTGCCGATGGAAGACGTCATCGAGAAAATGCGGAAGGACGTTGGCATCCGCATGTCTGACGGAGTAGAAGCCGGGGGCAGAACACTACCGGCCATGCAGGTCTTTTTCTCCTATCCCGACCGCTTAGTCGCGCAGAAGGTTTGCCAGGAACTGGTTTCGCGATTCATGGACAATAGCGCTCAGGACATCAGCAGCAATCAGCAGGCGGCTTATCAGTTCATAGACGATGAGCGGAAGCAGGCTCAGGAAAAACTGGACGCGACCGAACAGAAACTGGCTGACTTCCGCACCAAGAATGCCGGTCACCTGCCCGAAGAAGTGCAGACGAACATGCAGCAGCTCAACTCACTGGGCAACCAGTTGGGTTCCTATAATAACGCTTTGAATCAGATTACCGAGCGGCGGATGATCCTCGATTCGCAGATGAGCATGGCCAACGATCGCCTCCGTGCCGTGCGCAATCCGGATTTGATGGCGCACAACGATCATCTGACTGACCTGAACAACCAGATAAAGCAACTGCAGTCGAGCATTCTGTCCCTCAAACAGAGATATACCGAGAGTTTTCCCGACCTGATAGAAGCTCGCGATCGGCTGGCATTCCTAAAAAAGCAGCGTGATGAGTACTCGAAGGAGAAGGTGGACGCGCCCGATCAGAAGTATGATCCCACCACAGCCACTCCCGACCGGATGAACGCTGAAAATCAGATCGAGGGCTTAAAAGTGCAAATGAAAGCTCTCGATCTGCAGGAAAAGCAGACCCGGCGCGACATTGTCAAAGTAAATAGCGCGATCAACAATTATCAATCGCGCCTTCAGGGCATTCCGGCCGGAGAGAAAGAGTACGGCGATCTGATTCGTGATCGCGATCTCGCTAAACAGCACTACATCGACGCTGAGAATAAACGCCAGTTCTCTTCCGAAGGGATGCGTCTCGAGCAGCGTAAGCAAGGTCAGACCCTGGAGTTGATCGATCCCGCTTCACTTCCAAGCTCACCCTCCGCACCCAAGCGCGGACGAATGCTCCCCATCGGACTAGTTGCCGGCTTGGCCCTTGGGATTATTATCGTCGCCATTCGCGAGTTTAAAGACACATCGTTAAAGAATCTGAAAGACGCCCGGATGTATACGCAGCTGAATATCTTGGGCAGCGTGCCGCTGCTTGAAAACGATGTCGTCGTGCAGCGCCGCAAGCAGGTGATGTGGGTTAGTTGGGCAACTGCTACTATCGCGGGCCTCTTTATTATGGCTGCGTCTGTAGCCCGTTATTACTGGGGCAGAGGATAAACTATGAGCCGAGTACACGATGCGCTGCGCAGGGCAACGCAGGAACAAGCCGAGCCGAGAGGCCGAACGCGCAGCGATAGAACTTCTGTTCCTCCCCCTAGAGAGGATTCTCGATCAGCACCTCCTGGTGCCGACGATTTCTCCCCAGCGTCGTCTGAAGGCCCGATCTCCCATTCCTCAGTGGAGGCTCCCGCTCAGCGGCGCGTTTTGCCGCCCGTTTCTTCTCTGGCCGTTGAGTCGCAGGACGACGCCGTAGACCTCGAAGAAATCATTGCTGCGGCGCGCGAAATCCCATATAAGCCTCTTAAGGAAGCTCTCATCGTCCATCCGCTGCGGCCGCGGGAAGCTCCGGCGGAAGAATTCAAGACTCTCCGGACGCGGCTCGATCATCTTCAGCGCCTTCAGCCTTTGCACACTCTTGTTATCAGCAGTGCCTCGCCGGCGGAAGGAAAGTCTTTCACGGCCATCAACCTTGCCATTACCCAGTCGCAATTGGCCGAGAAAAGGGTTCTGCTGGCGGACTTCGATTTTAGGCGCCCATCGATTCATAGCTCTTTCCAGATCCCGTGTTGCCCCGGCATAACCGATTACCTGACAGGCAAGGCTCGCCTGAGTGAAATCATGTGCCGGGTCGCGGAAACCAACCTCTACATCCTGCCCGCCGGCGAGTCGGTTCCGAATCCCCTCGAGCTTCTAAACCTGCGCGAATGCAAGACCTTGATCGACGATCTTCGCAACCATTTCGATTGGGTGATACTAGACAGTCCTCCCCTCCTGTTTGCAGCTGACGCGAATCTGCTCTCTACCATGTGCGACGGAACAATTTTGGTGGTCCGCATCTCCACCACTACTTACGATTCCGTTACGCGCGCTATGCAGTCTCTTTGTGAGAACAATGTCTTAGGCGTGGTCGTTAACGGAGCGCGCCGCGGAGAACTCTACAGCAAATACACCTACTATCACGATTACTACTACTCGCCTGACGGCCAACTCCTGAACCGGGACGGTGAACCGGAGGAATCGGATGTCCAGGACGTAGTCGTGAGTTCGAAGTAGCTTGTTCATCTGCCCAAAACCTGCCGGAGTAAGATGGCGCAAAAGGGTTGGAGCATTCCAGAAAGATTCCTAAAGTGGTTTTCGCACCCGAAAACGAGGCGTTCCAGCATAAGGTAATAGCGCAGTCCCGGCAGAGCGCACTGGTCTCCGTCGATTGATCCGGATCCCGCAGCGCTGTTCATAGATGCCGGATAAGAACTATGGAATCGTAGAATAAGCGGACGTGGCTGCTCCGCCTTCTCCGCAAATCCGTCTGTTGTTGTGGGTTGGCTTCGGCGGACTGCTGGTGCTGCTGCTCTTCACCGGAATTAGTTCGCTTTCCATCATTCGCGATTTACAAATCAGGAACGACAGCATTCGCAGCGGTTATGTCGAACGCGCTAGGGTACTCGAGCAATTGCGTTCGGACATTTATCTTTCGGGCACGTCGGTACGGGACTTTCTGCTTGAAGAGGACGACCAAAAATCAGAAGCGTATCGCCAGGACTTTGCCCGTATCCGCCAGCGCATTGAGCAGGCTATCGCAAGCTATCGCGGGCTGGGCCAACCTGGCGAGTCTGGTGTCTTTGACTCGCTGGTAAAGGGAACTAACGAGTATTTCGAAGCCTTGCACCCAGCACTTGCGTGGAACGCCGCGCAACGCAGAACTCAAGGGAAGGCGTTCATGCGCAATGAGGTGCTGCTGCGGCGCAGGACGATGATCGATCTCGCTGGCAAAGTTGCCGGAGTAAATCGGCGTCAGCTCAAGACCGGAGACGCTCAAGTGCAGCAGCTGTTCCTCAAGTTCCGCCGCGAATTAGTGGCGCTGTTTGCGCTTACTCTCTCTGTCGGAATCGTGCTTGCCGCTTTAACCATCCAGCGCACGCTGAAGTTGGAACAGGAAGCGCAGCAGCGATATGGGGAAGCAGAACAGGCGAGGCGGGAGGCTCAGGATTTGTCAGCCAAGCTGGTGGACGCGCAGGAAGAAGAGCGGCGCAGCGTGGCTCGCGAACTGCACGACGAAGTAGGGCAATCATTGTCTGCACTGCTGGTCGGAATCGGAAACGTCAACAAGCTGCTGCCGGAGGCGCTAGACGCCAGCATTCGCGGTCAGATGCAGACAATGCGCACGTTAGCCGAGAAGAGTGTCGCTGTCGTTAGGAACATGTCGCTGCTGCTGCGGCCTTCTATGCTCGACGATTTGGGCTTGATTCCGGCTCTGCAGTGGCAAGCCCGTGAAGTATCTCGCGCCACCGGAATGCGGGTGAGCGTGGCGGCAGGCAGCAGCGCGGACGCATTGCCCGACGACTACAAGACCGCGATTTACCGGATTGTGCAGGAGGCGCTTCACAATTGCCAGCGCCACTCCGTTGCGCGGCGGGTACGGATTCAGCTGCAGGATACGCCTAACAAGCTTCTCATCTCGGTAGGCGACGATGGGCGCGGATTCCAACCCCGGGATAGAGGTCTGGGACTCTTAGGAATGGAAGAGCGGGTGCATCGGCTGGGCGGGCAATTCCACATTGCGTCGGGCGATGGGAACGGCACGCTGCTTACGATCGAGCTGCCTTGGCCTGCAAAGGGTTCAGCTTCACCCGGTCACACAGGAGGATAAAGAGCGCTTATGGCGCGGATTCGCATTGCTATCGCGGACGACCACACCATCATGCGCAGCGGCTTGCGCCTATTGTTGGAGCGGGAGCCGGATTTCACGATTGCCGGAGAGGCCAGCGACGGCCGGGCGGCGATCGACATTGCCGGGCAACACTCGCCCGATGTGATCGTGCTGGATGTGGCTATGCCGAACCTGAACGGCATCGAAGCCGCCGCGCGTATCGCGGTGCTGAGCCCAAAGACGGCGATAATCATGCTCAGCATGCACTCGGATGAAACGTATGTCCTGCGTGCTCTGAAAGCCGGCGCTCGCGGTTATTTATTGAAGGACTCGGCGGAAGGCGATCTAATCGCCGCAGTGCGCGCTGTGGTGGCGGGAAGAACCTTTTTCTCGCCGGCCATCAGCAACATGCTGGTGGAAGATTACATTCGCGCGATTCAAGAGCGGGGAGTGGAGGATAGCTATGAGCTGCTGACTTCGCGTGAGCGTGAGTTGCTCCAGTTAGTGGCTGAAGGCAAGACTACGAAAGAGATTGCGTCATGCCTGTCGCTTAGCGCTTCTACGGTAGACACCCATCGCGCCAACATCATGCGCAAGCTGAACGTCAACTCTTTAGCCGAGCTAGTGCTGTATGCGGTTCGAAAAGGAATTATCCACTGACCACGCTGGCACTGCGGCTTTTCCAGAAATTTAGGGCCAGTCCACCGATGCGGCGGAGTTCGTCAGGCTGGACGGGTTTGGCTAAGGTGTCAAACCCCCCCTGTTTTACGCACTCTTCAAAGAGATATTCATCGATCACCGAGGAAGCCAGTATTACGCACGGAGCGGTCCGGTGTTGAGAAAGAGTGCGCACCGACGGCCTCCAATCACGTTCCGCCAGATCGCGATCGAGAAAGATGACGGCGATGTTGGCTTTTGCGGCAATAGCCGATGCCTCCGCAATTGTGCTCACCACTGTAAACGCCAGGCTTTGGCTCCGCGCGAACTCGGTCATGGCCGCACCATCATGCGAACTGCCTGTGATGGCAAGCATTCCAGGCACATCGGATTGCGATCGCATCGGCCACATGACGTCTCCTAAAAGATAGATCCGGACTGATAGTTCAAGATGCTCAGCTGCGCCGCGTAATCGTACTGCGCGCGAGCACGGGTAAGCTCAGCAGAAGTGTATTGTAGTTGGGACTGGCTCAATTCGACGATGGTCGAGAGGCCCAAATTATAGCGAGCTTGCGCGAGGTCGAGAGCCATCCTGGCCTGATCGAGAAGCTTCTGCGTCAACCCCAATCTCTCGAAGGCGTTGTTTACGTTGAGCCATGCGGTGCGGACGTCCTGCTTAATCTGAAGTTCGAGATCCTGCAAGGCTTTTTGCTCGGCGGCATAGCTGGACTCAGCTTCGAAACGGCGCGCCCGAAAGAGGCCGCCATTAAGAATGGGAATGCTGATATTCACGCCGACCGCTCCGTAGCGGCTATGCACTGCCGGTTCTCTCGCCGGTACATAACCGGCAGCTCCTAGGATGCCGACCGTCGGGCGCGACGAAAGGCTCTCGGCGTGCGCAGCCTGTTGTGAGGACTGAACCTCTAGACGGCGCTGAATCAGATCGGGGCGTTTTCGGAGAGCTTCCTGAATGAAAGTTTTCGAATCCGGTGGAGCGTTGGCGCTGATTTGGGGATCCGCTAACTCAAAGCGAGTGTCGATAGGAAGCGCCAGGAGCCGCGACAAGCCGGCTTCGGCAGACCGCACGTCATTCTCGGCGGTGGAGAGGAGCAGTTTGGCGTCGGCCAGATTTACGTTTGCGAAACTCAGGTCGAGAGACGACTTGAGCTTGCTTTGAAAGAGCGCATTGACGCGGTCTACCACGTCCTGCCTTGCATTCACCGTTTCGCGGGCCACGGTCAGAAGTGTTCGTGCGCGCAGCACGGCATAGTAGGCGGCATCGGTGCGAATCAGAAGATCCGCTTTCGATGTCGCGATGCCCGCGCGCTGGGCTTGGGCACTGGACTCGGCAGATTGAATAAGGCTTCTGGTTCTGCCGAAGTCGGTGACTAACTGGCTCGCTGTGACGCCGGAGCCGACACGGCTGTAGAGCACGGAGTTGTTCAACCCGCCGGCGGCGAGACGGCTGCCGGAATCGGCTTCTACGGCTGTGATTGCGCCTCTAAGAGTCGGATAGTAGGCAGACTGAACCTCATGCGCAATTTCGCCGTATGCGCGCGCCCTGAACTCAGCCTCGGCAACCCGGGGATTGTTCTTCAGCACCATTTGCTCGGCTTCGGCGAGGGTCAGCCGTACAGCTCCCGGAGCAGGAGGCGCGGGTTGGGCGACGGGTATTTTGGGAACGGCGGGAGGCGATGGGCCAGGCGCTTGACCGGCAAACACCGGACTGGGATTTACGAGTAGAGCTATAGCAAAAATCAGCACCGCTGAACTGGAAGAGAAGCTCATCAACGCGGCTCCACCGCGAGCGCTGCCGCTGGACGGTTCTGGTAAACCAGATAGAAGCCAGCCGGAACCAGAAAGACTGTCAGCAGCACCGAGAGCGAAAGGCCGCCGAGCAAGGCGCGAGCCAGCGGAGCATACGACTCGCTTCCCTCCCCCAGCTTAAGAGCCATGGGCAGCAGGCCGATGATGGTGGCAAGAGAGGTCATCAGAACGGGGCGCAGGCGGACCCGGCACGATTCCGTAATGGCGTCGGCAACCGTTTTGCCCTGATGCAACAACTGATGGGCAAACTCGACAATTAAGATGCTGTTCGACAAAGCTATGCCGGCAAGCATGACGATTCCCATTAGAGACATCACGTTCACGGTGGTGCCAGTCAGCAGCAGCGTGAGGAGTACGCCGGTGATGCCGGGCGGAAGCGCGAGCAGGATGATAAACGGATCGACGAACGATCGGAACTGGGCCACCAGAATCAGGTAGAGCAGCACGACAGCTAAGATCAGGCCCAGACCGAAGCTCCTGAAAGAAGCACGCATCGATTGAACCAACCCTCGAAGCGTTACGGTCACACCGCTGGGCAGGCTGGTGGCCGCAGTAATGCGATCGATCTGGGACGCGATGCGCCCTAAGTCTTCGCCAAGCGGACGCACATAAACATCCATCACGCGCCGTATTTGATAATGATCTACTTCGGTAGGAGCGGCGAAGCGCTTAATAGAGCTAACCATGTCGAGCCGGGTGGATGCGCGCGTACCAGCGCCCTTGAGAGGAATCGACCGCAGGTCGGTCATGGACTGAATCTGGTGCGCAGGATACTGCACCGTAAGCATGTAGTTGTTCCCATTCTTGGGGTCGACCCAATAGCTGGGCGCGATCATCTGGTTGGAAGTCAGCGACGTAATGATGTTGTCGACGACTTCTTTTTGGGTCAGGCCAAGTTCCGCCGCGCGTGTGCGATCGATTTTCAATTCAAGCGCCGGGTAATCGATATCCTGCGGTATGTAGGCATCCGCAACGTTTGGAATCTTCGCGATTTGGCGCTGCAAGTTGACAGCAATGGCGTGCGTCGCTTTCATATCCGATCCTGCGACTTGCACGTCGATGGGTGCGGGCACGCCACTGTTGAGAACCGCATCCACCAGGCCGCCGCTTTGGAAGAACGCCGCCAATTCCGGGAAGTCCCGTTCGAGATTGCTCTTGACCCGGGCCATGTATTCATAGCTGCCGGTCGTATGCCCATCAGCGAGCGCCACTTGCACCGTGGCGGTATGCATGCCGGAGTTTTGCGTATAGATAGCCGAGAAGCCCGGAACGGAACCGATGTTGGAGACGATAATTTTCAGATCCGCGGGACTCACGGTTTTGCGGATCATCGCTTCCACTCGCTTCACTTCCGCTTCCGTGATATCGATGCGCGTGCCTGGAGGCGCCTTCAGATTTATGAGGAACTGCCCGGCATCGGTTCGCGGGAAGAACGATAGATCGAGAGCGGGAAACAGGAACAGCGAAGCGGCAAAGATCACGCCGAAGGCCGACAGCGTGAGGACCGGACGCTGCAACACTCGCCTGACGACGACCTCGTAGCCAGCGAGAAAACGTTCGAAGTGCCTGTTGAACCAAGCGTTGAAGCGATCTCCCAACTTCGCGGGCTCAGTCGCGCGGTACTCGAGGTCATGCCCGGCGGATGGAGTTTCATGTTCCTCGCCGTGCTTGATAAAACGGGCGCAGAAGAGGGGAACCACCGTCATGGCTACCGCGTAGGAAGCGAAAAGAGAGATGCCTACCGCCAGAGCGAGAGCCGAGAACAAAAATTTGCTTACACCATACAAAAAAGTCACCGGGAAGAAAACCACCACCGTAGTAAGCGTCGCGGCCAGCACCGGCAGAGCCACTTCGCGGCCGCCCTCGCGCGCCGCAACTTCCGGCGATTCACCCAACTCCAGATGGCGGAAGATGTTTTCGAGCACCACTACCGAGTTATCGATCAATCGGGAGAAGGCTAACGCCAAGCCGCCCAGCACCATGCTGTTTACCGAGCTACCGCCGAGTTGCAGGATGATGAAGGTTGCCAACGCGGACAACGGAATCGAGAAGAAGACCGCGATGGTGGCGCGAAAGCTTCCGAGAAAGACGAGAATCATCACTGAGGTAAGGAAGAGTCCCATGCCGCCTTCGTGCAGAAGCGTGTCGATCGCGGTCTTTACGAAGCGCGATTGATCGAAAACGACGTTGGTGACCAATTGCTTCGGGATATCGAAGAGATGCGTAAGCTTTTCGCGGACGCCGTTCACAACCGCTATGGTGTTGGTGTCTCCGCCTTGCTTTAAAACCGGCACATAGACGGATCGCTGGCCCCCGACGCGCACGACGCTGGTTTGGATCTGATAGGAATCCTTGGCGGTCGCAACATCCTTAACCCGCACCGTGTTCGCGCCGACCGTTTTGATAGGCATGCTGGCCAGATCCGCCATGGAACTAATCTGGGCATTGGTGTAGATGTTGTAGTCGAGATTGCCGATTTGCACATCGCCGGTGGGCAGAATCAGATTCGAATTATTAATTGTCCGCACCAGATCCATAGGGCTCAATTGATAGGCTTCGAGCTTGGTGGGATCGGCATAAATCATGATCTGGCGGTATTTGCCGCCGAACGGCTGCGGAACCGAAGCTCCCGGCACGCTGGCCAGCTGATTACGCACGTTGAAGCGGGCCTGATCGCGCAATTGCGTTTCATTGAGTCCCTCGCCCTTGAATGTGACCAGGCAAACCGGCTCACTGGAGGCATCCATCTTCAGCACCACCGGCGGCAGAGTTCCTTTGGGCAATTTGCGTAACTGCGCCATTGCCAAATTCGAGATGGTGGTTACGGCTGCATTCGGATCGGAGCCGGGTTGGAAATAGACTTTTACAACGCTGACTCCGGTGAGCGACTTGGATTCGATGTGCTCGATTCCGCTGCCTAGCGTGAAGAAGCGTTCGAAGGGGCCGGTGATAGTGGTCTCGATCTGCTGCGGAGGCATTCCGTTGAAGAAAGTAGCGACCACGACCACCGGAATGTTCATGGCGGGAAACATGTCCACTGGCATGCGCACCAGTGCGGCGCCGCCAACCACTGCAATCATTAAGCAGAGAACGACGATGAAGTAGGGATTCTTTAGAGCGAACTTCGACATTTAAGAATCGGCCTCGGGTTCCGGTATCTTCACTACCTGGGGAGTGACTTTGTCTCCCCTCTTTAGCCCGGCGCGCCCGCCGATTACCACCAGATCGCCTTCCTTTAGCCCCGAGAGAATTTGAATCCGCATGGACGACTCGATGCCGAGCTTCACAGGAACGATTTCCACCGTTCCGGCGGCGTCAACGCGATAGACGTGCCGGTCGGTGCTGGTGAGATCCACTGCTGAGATAGGAATTGAAAGGACGTTCGACTTCGACTCGAGCTGCAGGTCTACATCGGCATACATGCCGGGAATCAGCATGAACTTTGGGTTGGGCACGTCCACTTCGGTCTCCATAGTGCGCGTGGCGGTGCTCACTTTGTGATTGAACCGCGCCACTTTGCCTATGAACGATCGATTCAGCGCGGAGACGTGCACCTCTACCGGCTCTCCCAAACGGATGTCCCGCACGGCCGATTCCGGAACTGGGAGCAGTAAGCGGAGCAGATTATTTTGAGAAAGGCGAACCACCGGCATGGCTTGCGTCTGGGAAGCGATACCCGCCTGGATCATGGAACCCTGATTCGCGTAGCGGAGCGTCACCACTCCGTTAAAGGGAGCCGTGACTCTGGTGTAGTTGAATAAGGTTTTGTACCGGGACTGCTCAGCACGATTTACCTCGGTCTGCTGGCGCGCTGCCATCAACTTCGACTGAGCCGCTGAGAGCTGCGCTTCCGCCACCAGGTCCTTGCTTCGGGCTTCGTCGATCTCCTGCTGCGCCACGAGGCCGGGCCTGGCTTTCGAGACATCGAGCAGACGCTGGTAAGAGAGATGCGCAATTTCGAGCGCCGCTTTGGCGCGCTGCACATCGTTTTCCGAGCGTTGGGTCTCGGCACCGCTCATCTGAATGGTTGCCGCGGCCTTGCTGAGGTCGTCCGCCATTTCGGGGACTTCGAGGACTGCCAGCACCTGTCCCGCCCGGACGCGGTCGCCGATGTCGACGTTTATGTTCTTCACATAGCCGGATACCTTCGACATCACGTCTACTTCCTGGTATGGCTTGAACTCCGCGGTTAAGGAGAGGGAGCGCGAAAGGTCCGCGCGGGTGGCCGCCTGGACGGCGACGGCAGGCGCGGCATCATGAGCCTGCGTCTGATCTTGCGCCGAACCCGGCCGGGAACAGGCCGAAGTGACCAGGAGCACCGCTCCGGTTAACAGCACGAACGTAAAACTGGGAGAAATGACGAGGCGGGGAGGCATCGCAGAGTTACTCTTCTGATCTTAAGAAGGTGCGCGCTCTGCCTGTAATCCAGGTTTCCCAGTATTTAGCGGAAAAAATATCGCTAGACCGCGATACGTTCTCCCGGGCTCTGCTACCTCCGGCTGACAAACGCCCGCATGTCAAGTGAGTTTAAGATCCACAAGATATCCGAAGATCGAGGCGTGCATGGTCTTAGCCCAGTACGGGAGTCTATTCTCGAAGCGACATAGAGCAGACGTACGAAGAGGCCGCCAGACTGGAGTCTGGAGCGATTCACGTTATTTCTAGAAATGAAACGCAGTGCCGCTTGGTTTTCGATTCTGATTCTATGGAGCGGGAGACGGGGATCGAACCCGCGACGTCCAGCTTGGGAAATCGTAGAGAAGTTGAAAATTAATAACTTTAGTCGGCCATGGCGATGCATTCTGACTATCAAAATGGACCGAAAACAAGCAAAATCCGCAAAACGGCGCTTAGTGGAGTAAACGGACAAGGAAGTGTCAAGCGCTTTGTATAAACGCGTCTCGTTATTTCGACTAAGTTAAAGTTCGGCTTTCATTTTTCGGTTGCCGCCCCACATGCGTTTTGATGGATGTTCGAAGCCAGCGGGGGATGCACAAGGAGGCCGCGCCCCTCTTGTGGGGGGAGCCGCGTAATTTTGCGGCGTGGGGGGAACCCGCCCGCCCCGGCTTTCCCTTGGGGAAACGGGAAAAGGGATATCAATTCCTGGCTGCCGCAGGCTGGTTTTCGTTCGCTCCTTTCAGCGGATCGCACTGATTATTCCAGAAAGCATGGTTCTAGGCGGCCCGCGCCTGTTCGATACGCTCGGGCCAGCGGATCGCAAACTGCCGCAGCGCCTCGCGCCAACCTTGCACCGTCTGCCATTTCCTGGATACCTTCTGCAGCGCCAGGTACAGCAGCTTGATGGCGTGGGAAATGAGCCGCGATTTTTGGTCACTTTGCGCAGCGTCATGTGTAACGATTCCACCGCATTGGTTGTATAGATGATCTTACGGATCTCTTCCGGGAAGTCGAAGAACGGAATCACCCGCTGCCAGCTGCGCTCCCACACGTCGGCTACCACCTGGTGCTTCGGGTATTTGCGCCGGACCTCGGCGAGCGCCGCTTGCGCCTGCTCGGCGCTGACGGCCCGGTAAATCGATTTCAAATCCGCCGCTATACTCTTACGCTCTTTCCAGTTCACAAACTGGAGACCGGCGCGGATCAAATGCACAATGCAGGTCTGCACCAACGTGCTCGGAAACACCGCTTCGATGGCCTCCGGGAAGCCTTTGAGGCCATCGGTGCAGATCACGAAGGCGTCCTTCATGCCACGGTTTTTCAGGTTCTGCAGCACCGCCATCCAGTACTTGGCGCCTTCGTTCCCACTGGCCCACAAGCCCAGCACCGATTTCTGGCCTTCCAGGTTGATTCCGATGGCGGTGTACACCGCGCGGTTCTCCACCTTGCCCTCCTGCCGCATCTTCACCATCAGCGCGTCCAGATACACAATCGGGTAGAGCGCTTCCAGCGGCCGGTCTTGCCACGCCTTCACTTCTTCCAGTACGCTGTCCGTGACCTCCGGGATCAACGCGGCACTCACGTCGACGCCGTATAAATCCTGCAGATGGCTTTGAATGTCGCGCGTCGTCATGCCGAGCGCGTACATCGACAGGATCTTCTCATCGAAACCGGCAAAGCGCGTCTGGTACTTCTCGATCAACTGCGGCTCGAAACTGCCGTTACGATCGCGTGGTACCACTATACTGATCTTCTCCGAGCCAGGTGGGGAGCGGATCGGAAAGAGACAACTCGAACTTCGCCTCGTCAGTCCAAAGTAGTCGCGGCCGCTTAAATAGAGAACGTGTTGCGGCGGCCGCGCCGTCACCGTTTTCGCCCCTTTCAGAGGCAAGCGGAAGTTGACGCTCCTGCATTGCGAATTGCAACAGGTCCGGGGTGAACTGGGGGCCGGCCCACGCGTTGGCAATCAGTTTCTTTGTTGCCTCCCGCTCAGACAAGCCGCCGTTCCGGTACTCGTAAAGAACGCGCCATAGCGAATAAAAGGACGGGGAGAAGATTTCCTGCTTTTGGTCCAATAACGCCTCGACGGCAACGGGCATGCTGTAACCGGAAAGCCAATAAGGAAGCCGTTTGCAACCGGCCTTTGTCATCCCAAACTGAAGATAGACCGTTCGCAACCACCCTTGTTCACCTTCACGCCCAAACGCATGACGGATTCTAAGCCTACGGCAAACCAGCTCAGTTGCTTCCCTTAGCCACGGTTTGCTCAAGCCGTTCTCGAAGAAGAATTCCGCCGCCAAGTCTTTGCGCAAGGAATTGCGAATCAGCAGCCACATTTCACCTTCGCAACCTTCCGTCCGCACGATCTCAGCCGAATACGCGAGGAAGAGGAGCGCCAAGGCGTGGGTCCCAGGCAGGCGCTCGTCGTTGTACTCGACCGTCTGTGAACGCAGCAACTTTACGTCGTCTAAGCCATTCCGGCCCCACGCCCGCAGCCTTTCGCGATCTTGCAGCGACTCGATTACTTCAACGGTCGACCATATGCACGCTGAGGCAACCCGGTGGGCACGGCTCACGATATCTTCAAAAAAGATCAAGCAATAAAGTTTGCTGGAGTCCGAGCTCCGAGCGCCTTCGGAGGTCGCCATGTCTTCGACAGCTTCGATAGCCGACGGCTCGCCCGGCGAAGATCCGACCAATCCGTACAGTGCTCTACCGTGCCGAACAATAAGCGGGCTGGAACTCAGAAGCGTTTGGAAATGGACTTCCGAAATACCTGCCTGCTCGGCAAGGGGCAGCAACCATCGACTATCAACGATTGGCCCGTGTTGCTCAATCAGGTCGACCAGCCTTCTCTCATGGGAGTCCTCGTTTTCCAGCTGAAATTGCTCGGACTTTACGATCGTGTCTCCGTCGGCACGGCACCAAGGTTGCGCTTGCGCGATCGACAATAGCATCGCGGGGGACAACTCCGCTCCCTGCATTCGGCGATCCCGAAAAATTTGCACTCTCGCCACTTCCGCTGCCACCGAACTTCTCACGGATAAAACTTTCTGTAACCGGTTCAGCAAGGCATTGCGGGTGGTGGGCAAATAGAAGCGGTCCGATGATGCGGGGTCCCATATGCATCCATCAAGATTCCCAACCAAATCTTTGACGCAATTGCGGTCGACGCTGCTCAGGGTTTCGCAAAGACGATCCAGGCTGCCGGCTCCGTAACTTGACACATCGGCACGCGCTCGGCTTTCTATACCTTTTATCTCCTCTAGAGCGTTATCGGTAGCAACCCATTTTGCCGTCCAACGCGTTCCACCCTAAATTGGGTGTTGATGTGTGCTTCCCGCGCTGCCCCCATTATGCCCTCGACCTTTAAGGCAAAATCTCCGGGCACCTGGGCTTGAACCGCTGCTTCGGCTGTGTCCACTGGACACGGCAAGAGACTCTCAATGACTCTTACCGCACGCTCGATGAAAATGAATCCGCCTGCCGGTACTTTCGGCCTAAGCAAGCTCTCGATTTGCCGAATGCGTTCACGCGAGACATTGAAGCGCCTTCCGACCTCCTCCAGTGAAGCTCCGGATCCACCATCCCAGCCTTTTCGAATCGAAATTGCCTTTTTCTTGTTTGGGTTGAGACCAACCATTGTAAATCGGTCAATCTCATCCGAAAGCGAACGGCTGGGCTCCGAGGCGAATGAGTTCGCGATGCTGCCAGGACCTAAACGCAATACTTCGCGAAAGCCCTGACAGATTAAGGCAAGTTCGTCCAGATAGTACAAGCGGACAGTCTCATGAATCGGCGGAAGCCATTTCGGGACGACCGTTTCCATGGGGGTTCCAATGCTCTCCAGCAACTCTTGAATTTTAGCCGCAACCTTCGTCCCAATGCTCAATCGCAGCTCAATCGCAGTTCTTCTAGGCTGATAGCGCAAACCTTCCAAATCGCGCTGTAACCTGCATCCGCGGTTGCAGTTGCCAAGGCGGCATCGAGATCGGCAAAACGGAGCAATAGCCGAAGGTCCAGAGGTCGGCCATTTCGGGGCCGCGTGCCGGATTTCAGATCTTCCTTCGCGAGCCGATCTCGAATCTCGCCCAGCGATTTTTGACCCATATTGGGCTGCCGCAAGAGCTCGTCGGTAGAAGTCTCAATAAGTTCCCCAAGCGTCGTCACTCCCAGCGATCGCAGGCAATTCAGAGGACGAACTGAAAGACCGAGGTTGGTAACGGGTATCAGGCTTCGACGAGTAGCTTCATCGAAGCCTGATATCGGCGAGAGTTCCGCAGTAGCCGACCACGGAGAATCCACACTCTGCGATGAAGCGGGCCGCGAAGATTGCCGGCATAGAGCCGAGTGACTGTCTCAAAGGTTCCGACACGATCCTACCTTCGGGTATAGTGCCTCTTTGCCCGAAATATTCTTCATTCGACGTCAAGAACACAATTCCCAAACCCCCACGCCAATTAAGCGCACGTCACCCGCCGTGGCGTTCGCTTAAATGATCGGGGCGCAGGGGCGAAATCCGATTCTAACCAGAACGATTGCCTCGCAAAGGCGTGATCTCACGCGGGAGGAGATCGCTTTGTGAGGGGATTCCGAGACTTTAAGGGCCCTTTCGGTGAGTAGAGCCGCCATCCGATCACCAGCAAAACTGGGGTGCGGACTTTGGAAGCGCATATAGCGATTGGTGCTGCGCGAGACCGGGAGCCAATGTAAATCTCGCTGACGGTTCCGAGTTGGGCGAAACTGAAAATGTCGAGGCCGACTAATGCCGAAAACTTTCAAGCTTGAACTTACCTTTGTTCTCACCGAGGAGCAGCAGCAGAAGCTTGTCGATTCCGCGCGCCTTCTGTATGCGAAAGAACCGCCCGCCTTCGAGTTTGAAGGTCACCACCTCGGTCGCGAAGTGTCGGCAGATGAGGCCATCACTAACGCTGCAAGCGCTCTGACGTATGTCGCCTACCAGAATGCCGTCTTGGAGGAACTGGACATTCAGGCCGAAGAGATCTTCTGTACAGACCCCGGCTCGGAGAATACTCGTGCCGATGAAAGTCACTCCGCCGAGCTAATCGCCAGCGGTGGCGCTGCCGATTCGGAAACGATAGAGGACGAAATGGATGAATGGGATCACGGTCTCTGTCTCTGCCGCTGGCCCAATGGGGAGTTCGCAATCGTCAATGCCGAAAGGCCGAAACTAAGGGAGAGACGCTCGTCCAATTAGGTGAATTTGCTGGCGCGCACTCCGCTTGGCTGATCCCGTTGGAAACATTCATGGCAGATTTCCGGCTGACCGACACAAGCGAGATTGAGCTAAATGAGTTTGGGGAGGAAACGACCGACTTGACTCGAAGCAATTGTTATCCCGAACTGGAGGCAGTTTTGTCGAGCGGCGCAATCAATTCGGACCCCGGGGCATATTCGCCACGCGAAGAAGAGCAGATAAGAAAAGCAGTCCAGCGCGAGCGAACTCGGCTCAGAGATAAGCTGCCCAAAGATCCAGATGCTAAGACGGAACTGGGAAAGCACCTGCAAACCAGCATGCGATTGAGTGGACCGGTCGCAGATCACTACGTTGAGTCGACTGCCAGGAGCATTCTGAAGTCGAAAGAAGGCGAGGGAGGCAAACCGAATTGACGAATCTGAACCCGAACCTCGTCGGTTCTGGAGACTTTCGACCGCATTGAAATTGTCCGGGAAATTAGGGGCGCACTGGATCGCATTCGGCGGTGTCACTCCGCGCTTGGATCGATAGTCCGTTTGTGCAACAAGCTGTTGCGCACTTTGGTTTTGCTGGCCGGGAGTTTAGGGGCGCTGGACTGCGGCTCAATCATGAGATGCTTATTAAAGCAAGCGCTGTATTTCTTTAATTAGGTCGACGGCAACTAAAAGACACTTTAATAAGGCGTGACTCACGATCTTCAAAGCAGAATTGGGAAGTTCGTGATCTCGCGGCCCAGCGAAGAGCAAGTAAGGGCCTTCGTACCACCGCCTTTACCACCGAAACCGCCGATAAAACTCGACGATCTCCAGGTCATCTTAGAGCAGGCGAATCAAGCTCTGGGGAGACTCGACGGCTTGGCATCCATGCTGCCCGATCGCAACCTTTTGATTTATGGCTATGTTCGCAAAGAAGCTGTGCTCTCGTCACAGATCGAGGGCACTCAGTCTTCGCTTTGAGATCTCTTGCTGCTGGAAGCCGGCGAAGCCCCTGGAGTTCCTATCGAAGATGTCCAGCGCGAAGGCTTCCCACTATCGCTGCGGCTTATCCGCGAGATCCATGGAGTGCTGCTCGCAAGTGGGCGAGGCAGCAACAAAGAACCCGGCGAGTTTCGTCGCAGTCAAAATTGGATCGGTGGAACGCGACCGGGTAACGCCCTCTTCGTGCCCCCGCCACCGGAGCTGGTAATGGACAGCATGGCAGCGCTCGAAAGTTTTCTTCACGAACAGTCTTCGGGTCTGCCGGCCTTGATAAAAGCTGGGCTGATACACGTTCAATTCGAGACGATTCACCCTTTTCTGGACGGCAACGGTCGCCTGGGCCGGTTGCTCATTACGTTTCTGCTTTGTATCGCGGGCACGCTCCAAGAGCCTATCCTCTTTCTGAGCCTTTTCTTGAAGACTCACCGCCAGGCCTACTACGACCATCTAACGCCCGTCCGAACGGAAGGCGCCTGGGAAGAATGGCTCGAATTCTTCCTTTCGGGAGTCAAGGAAACCGCAGACGAAGCAATTTCAACCGCGCGACGGATTCTCGAAATGCTTCAATCTGATCGAGCAAAAATCGAAGCCCCCGGCCGGCAAGCGGCAACTGCGCTCCAAGTCTTTCGCTTCGCGCAGACGAAGCCGATTCTCTCGACCCAGCAAACTTCAGATGCTCTTCAAATCAGTTTCCCGACTGCATCCGCAGCACTGGAAAACCTAAGGAAGAGGTCACCGGCAGGCAACGTGGCCGATTGTACGCGTACGATTCATACTTAAAAATTCTCGGTGAAGGCACGGAACCGATTCGCTCGTAACCCGCTCCATGTGTGCGTTAACGCTTCCAAATCGCCGAGAATCGGTTAAGCAATGTCACATGACGCTCGGTACGGCTGGATCAGCGTGCTCGCAAAGAGTCGGAAGCAGAGAAGCAGAGGCTTGGCCTGCGGCTGAGGAAATCACGCCAAAGGGTTGATTTCGGCCATACTCAATATCGGCATATTAAGGATCTTATTAGCGGCGGCCTCGTCGTAAAGACGCTCCCGCGCATAACTGAGCAGTTCAGATTCGGAAAGCGTTTCGGAGAACTTTGGTGCTGCGAACTTCTGCGGCACAGCCACGTTTTGTATTTCTACGGAAAGAACTCTTTTCGCTAGCTCGGGAACCGGGTAGTCGCAGATCAGTCGCAGATTGTCGAAACGGGCGTTCAAACCTGAGGCTAGGAATGCGTTTGCGCGAAGGCCGGCGAAAGTCCACCAGACACAACCGGTATTCGTTGGGTGAAGTGTCGTTGCGGATGAATCAGTTAGCTGCTTTTTACCAAACGAAGTCAATTCGGTAACTGCGCGGCGGGACCAATTTTGCGAAACGAACCCAGGCGCGAGGACTTCTCGCATGGCTTGGCACAGTTCATAGGAAAGCGGAGCGCTGGAGCCGAGCCAGCGTGAGCGGCCTTCCAGGTCAGAAAGTTCGACGCTGACGGTTTTCCGGTCCCAATTTACGAAACGAACCCGCCATGCCCGCCCTCCTAACAAGATTATCGGATCAGAGCCATCCGAACGTTTCTGAAGGCTAAGTTCATGAATCCAGCCGACTTCCCTTCCGTTGAACTCAACCTGGAACAGCGGCGGGGTGTCGAAGACCGACAGCAGCGACAGGAAATTGCGCCTACCGTAAAGCTGCTCGGTTTTCGGTCCTATCAGCGCGAAAGGTCCGTCCCGGACAAGGAACTCTTCGGCAAACAGGTGGTCGAGCGCATTTTGCGAAACGAACCCATTCAGCTCGTTCACCAGTAATGAACGGTCTTGCAGTGTTAAGCAAAGTGCTTGCTGTGCCTGGACATGGTAGGCCGCGGGCGGCGGTTTAACGGGTTCGACCCATCCGCGCTTCCATAAATGCTCGATGGCTGCGGCGCGAAGGAGCGACTCGGAGTTGGTCGCCAGGAACAAACAATTCCGGGTTGTTCCGGGACGGCGGCCGGCTCTGCCCACTCTTTGTAAAAACGAAGCCACCGTCGAGGGGGCATCGATCTGGATGACCCGATCGAGATCACCGACATCGATGCCCAACTCCAAGGTGCTGGTGGCGACAATGACACAATTGCGAGCTTGCGCGAAGGCGGCTTCGGCGCGCAGGCGCTCATCCTTACTGAGTGAGCTGTGGGAGACAAAAGTCTCAATTTCTTTTTCGCGAAGTTGCGAGGCCAATTGTTCGGCTTGTGAGCGGCTGTCGCAGAAGACCAGGCGTTTCTCACCGCGATGAAGGGACGAGATGACATGGGCTGCGCTTTCCATACTGCCGACGTAATCGAGTGCGATTTCGGGGAGCCTTGCGGAAACAGTTTCCGGACAGATAACCTGCTGTTGCCGGTCGGAATGAGCACAGATCCAGGAAAGCAGTTCGGACGGATTGCCAACCGTCGCGGAAAGGCCCAGTATCTGGAACGGCTTTTCGACGAGAAGCGCCAGTCGTTTCAATAGGTACCAGACATGCCAGCCGCGATCGTCAGAAGCAAAGGCGTGCAGCTCGTCGAGAATGACGAAGCGAATGCGGGAGAAAAATGCCGCGGCCGAAACGCGGGTCGAAACAAGAATCGCTTCGATACTCTCAGGAGTCGTCAGCAGGATATCGGGTGGCTCGCGCAAGACACGAGACTTCTCCGTTTGCGTGACATCGCCATGCCAAAGGGCGCAGTTTCGGCCAACGAGACGGCTGTAGTATGACAAACGGTGTTCGAGGTTGTTGAGCAGAGCACGCAGCGGGCAGATGTAGAGAACACTCGGAGGCGCGGAGTGGGATGACAAAAGGCCGGAAAACACGGGAAAAATCGCGGCCTCTGTTTTTCCGCCGGCAGTGGGCGCGATGAGCAGTACGTTCTTGCCGTCGAGAATCGGGGCAATGGCCTGTTCCTGAAGAGGGCGGAGAGTACGCCACTCCATTGAGTTGACAATATGGTGCTGCAGTGCGGGATGAAGACGTTCGAATCCGTTCACAGCTTCAAGTCGATCTCGTCGACCGAGAGCGCGCCTCTTTCTACTGCGTTAAGCTCCGTGTCTGAGATGGTGAGCGAGTAATGCTTGCGCGGATCGAAATCGGGGAACTGGTCGATGCGATCGAGGACTTCGCCGACTAACTTCTTAAGGAACAAACGAGGAGTGATGCCTACTTTGCCGCCGAGGGAACCTGTAACGCTGTTAGCGAGCGCTGCCAGATACGAGTCGTCACAGACGGTTCGCAAACGCGATTCGTTGGCCAACCCTTCAGCGTAGAGATCCCGGACTCGACGACCAACCTGCACCAAGAGATCACGATCAAAACCGCGTAGGCGAATCTGCACTGCGCGAGGATTGTCAAAGCGGCTATCAGGCGCAAATTCTACGTGCAAACGTTCGGCAAGCGGTTGAAGGCGGCGGATACCTTGAGGGCCATCGAAAAACGCCGGCGTCCCGGTAACCAATAGATACAACCCGGGGAAGCGACCGCCGTGAATTTCGTCGATCCATTGACGCAGTGCATTGAGCGCCTTTTCGCGCACGTCGCCACGCATGCGTTGCAAGGTTTCGACTTCATCGAGAACAATGACCAATCCGGCGTGGCCGCCATCGCGGAGCATGACAAGTAGGCCTTGTAAAAAACTTAAGGCGCCAAAGTGATCGATATCGCTCTTAATCCCGGCCTGGCGAATGTATTTGCTCCCGACATTCGGTTGGCCGCTGATCCAGGCGAGTAGGCCTTCGGCTGCGGGGGTATCGCCAGATGCAACAGCGCGGCGGTAGGCTCGTAATGCAGGGCCAAGCAGAGGAGCGCTCTGCGTCACCGCAGCGAGGCGGCGCTCCATCAAATTTTCGGTAGCGGCTAGTAGTTGGTCGGTATCGTTTTCGGCGACTTCCCCGTTTGCGAGCACATCTTCTTCGAGAGTGTAAAACCAACCATCAACAATGGCGCGCAGAGCTCCTGCTGAGACCGCAGCGGTAGACAGCCTCTCTATAATTCGGCGATACACGGTTTCGAGGCGGTGAAGCGGCGTTTCAGTTTCGCTGATTTGGACTTCCGCCGCCGCGAATCCCATACGTTTAGCTCGCTCCTGCAGCCAGCGCGAGAAGAACGTCTTACCGCACCCATAGTCGCCGCGCACAGCTTTAAACACGCTCCCTGCGCCGCGAGTCTTCTCGAGTTCCTGAAGGATCGCTTGCTCGAAGCGATCGAGACCGACCGCCAGAAGATCGAGGCCGCGTGTGGGAACTGCCCCGGCCCGGAGCGCATCGATGACATCGTCGCGGCGTTGTGAGCTGATTAAAGTCACGAGATTTCAAACTGCTTTAGTAGCAGTTGTTTCTCCAAAATAACGTAGCCGGACGTATCGTCAAGCGTCAACACCGGGTAGCTATCGAAATTCAACACACGTTGCATTATGGAGACGATCTGGCCCACGCGGAATACATTCAGTTGCATTTGCGAGGCGAACGCCTGTTTCAGGAGCTTATTTCCCGGAGCTGCATCGAGGACTCGCAAAAGCTTCGAGACTTGATCGGGTTTCACGTGACCGCCGGTAAGCGCAATCTGCGCTTGGAACTGCTCCGATTCGAGCAGTTCATCGGTCCAATGTTTCGTCTGCTCGAAGAGACCAGGCTGCGGCTTGGGAGCTTTTGTTCGGACCCGGGCGGGTGGCGCAGGAACGGATTCCGATTGGGTCCACCAGGCAGGCTGTTGGGAAACGGATTCGGACCATCCTTCTAAATTGTGCTCGGAACGGGCGAGGATGGCGACGGGGACGAGGCACTCCTGAGGTGTGAGGCCGCCGTGATAGCCGTTATGAGGCTTTAGCGCGTAGCGAACTCGCTCGCTCGCCAGACAAACTACGGATTTGGCAGCTAGAACACGAGGGCCGGCTACTGCGATCTCTCCATCGGCCTCTGGTTTCCCTTCGCGCCAGCGGTCGGATGTTTCGGTTTGCGCGATACGGCTCGTCCCGTGTTCGATGATGTGCCCGTGATCGCTGGTCAGAACGACGACACGGTCCGCAAGTTCGGCCTCGGCCAGAATCGCTTGCAAAATGGAAAGGCGCTTGAGCGACCAGGATTCGGTAGTTTGTTCAGAACCACTGAGGAAATCGTCGACAGCGTTAACTACGACCGCCACTAGCTTACGATCCTCGCGGCCAATTTCGCGCGCCACCTCGCTATTGGCGAAGTTCACCAAATCGTTCTTGTGAAAGAGGGTGGCATCCGGGAATTTGGCCGTGAAATTCCGCTCTTCGGCCTGCTGACCTCCCGACACAAGAGCGCCCGAAAGCAGAGAGCATCGTGAAAGTTGCGTCACCGAAGGGAGTACGCTGACCGCCACCGCAATTTGCCCAGCCTGTTGAAACTCGATCCAACGGCGGTCCCCGAGCTCGCGAGAAAGTTCGCGCAGTATTGGCAAGCTCATGCCATCCATGACGAGGAGGAGAACTCGACGGCGCGCCAACAGGGGACGCACCACAGTTTCCAAGATGTTTTCGACCCCAAGCAGGCCCGGAATGGAGTGTGAGACACGTGTCTCGGCGGAAAGCAAACGAGCAAACTTTTGATTAAAGGTATCGCGGCGTTCGGCGGAACGCGCGCAGAGCTGGGCGATGGACCGATTAAGCTCAGCACTGTCAGTCGCCACATTCCGCAAAGAGCTACGGGCCCAATCCACCCAGGACTGCTCATCGAGGTATGCTTTTGCCGCTTGGGTGACATTGGAAGAGGTTGATTCTGGTCGTGCAAGCCAGCGCTCAAGACGAGCGGCCATGCGAATGCGCTCGATCGATTCGGGTTCGTATCGAAGAAAACTGCGTTCAATTTGGCATAACAGGTCAGGGTTGTCGAGATCGGAAGCAATCCGATCGAGCAACTGCCGCGCGCCTGCCTGAGACCAGCCACTACGGGTGGCAAAACGAACTGCTTCGATCTGTTCGAGAACATCGTCGGCCCGCCGAACAACGGGAAGAATGTCGTCGAGCGGCCTTGAACGCAGAATCGTTTCAGCAGCAACTGTGTATTCACGTATCAGATCAGGAGTAAGGGCATGATTACCCAAGAATTTCTCAAAACGCCCGCGGGCCAAGCCCCACTCGGCGCGATCTGCAGCGCGAGGATCATCACGTAAGGCCAGGAGAGCCGTGGCGACAACAAGCGGCGGGACTTCGAGAGCATTGTCGAGCACGAAAGCGACGCCATCCCCAAGAGAACGCTTGACCCAATCTGAGAGTCCGGCCCACAGTTCGGATGGGAGCGCGGTCAAAGAGCGCCACTTAGACGGATCGCTACGCCACGCAAGGAGTTGTGCAATATCCGGGCGTTCCTCGACTTTAGGGTCGACGGTTTCGCGTAAGACAAAGGTCCAAAGAGCGGTTTCTGACAGGACGCCGGCGGGTAGAGCGGGCGGCTGCCGGCCATCGAGCCAGGACAGCACGCGTTGAGCAAGCGCGCGATCGCGCCGAAGCCGCGATTCAACACTGCGGGCCTTGAAACGGTCACCGACCAGTTCCCAGACGTCAACTTCGATGAGACGCTGACGATATAGGCGGGCCCGCAGATCGGAAGCCAGATCCTTATCGTCTAGCGAGGTGAGCAGGGCTAAGGGTGGGGACAGTTCCGTCAGCGCCTGGCGCATTTCCAACATGGATCGACACGCCACTACCCGTACAGCGCCGCCGTCATCGTTAAGGTTAATTTCCGATTCGCCGGTCCACGGGGATTCGGTGCGCACGCCAAACGCGAGACGCGGATCGCGATCTTTGTCCCCGGCATATTTCCGGAGCGTTTGTTTCAGAATCTGCGGCGTCATTCGTCTGACAAAACTTCCCAAGTTAGAACGACTTCAGCATTGTCGGAGGCCACTTTGCTGCGGATTTCGGCGAATACCGAATCGAGTTCTTGTCGGCGAGCTGTGGTCGTCCCCTGCGCGATAACTTTCTTGGAACGTTGAGGAGTTCCATTCGCGGGCGGTGTTGTGGTCTGTGTGGGGCGGGTCGGTGCAGCGGCTTTGTGAAGATCGGCAAGCAGGCTTGTTGCGTCAGTGACGGCTTTGTGTAAAGCAGCTACCAACGGCTTAACATACTCGTTGGCCTGGAGTGCCTGCTGCAACGTTTGTACAATACTTTTCGCGGCCTGAGCATACGGCTCAACACTGATGCTACTCAGCGTGTCGACAACTCGCCGGCTAGGACCTGCGAGTTCATCGGCCACGTCAGCCGCTTGATTTATACTGCGTGCCAGGACCTTATCCGGAACGTCCGTCGGTGCGGTTTCGAAGGCGGCAACTACTTCGATAGCGGTTTTCGCGCTAGTTAACTTTTCCAGCAGGTCGCGGCTTCGGTAAGCCGTCTTGTGACGATCGGATTCTGGATAGTTGAGTTGCCCTATCAGGCGGTTTGTGGGTTCAACAAGCTTAGCTGCATCCTCCTGAACCCGCTTTTTGAAACTAGCAAGGGTGGCAGCATTCAAAGAAGTCGACGGAACAGGGACGCCCAGCACTGCCGAGGCGCGCGTGATTGCCGCTTCCCAAGCTTCGCGCGACGGAAGTTGCTCCTGAACCAGCTCCCAATCATCTTTCAAGTTGCCGATTTTGGGATCGGTTGCGCCCCATTTCGCACGAAAGCTCCGATTCGTCCAAGCTGCATAGAACAGAATCACCAGATCCTGGAGATCAGTCTCGAGACCCATGCTCTTGGGCTTGTCGATATATTTGCGAAGCTGGCTAACGGTGATGACTCCACCGCCTGCGTCGTGATGCGCTCGCTCGAAATGTGCGTACCAATAATCCAGACTGGCCATTAGATACTGGTCGGTCACCTGAGCAAGTCTCAAAGGTTCCAAGAGAGCGCAGAGCTGAAGTCGCTCTAGGCGTTGGGGAAGAGACTTGCGACGATTCTCGTCGCGGATGGCATCTGAGAGGTTTTCGAAGACTTTTTCGATGAACCTGCGTCCAATACCCCCGCTGGGCAGCTCATCAGTCTTGAAATCGGGATGGGCTGGGAACTGCCAGTCGAGAGCTTGATGTAGAAGTTGTTCTAAAGCTTTATCAACCGTACCCGCACTTGGTCGCTGCAGACGGAGATCGGGTTCGAGACTCTGAAATTGATCGGCGGGGCTCAGCGGATAACTCTGATCGAGGTTGGCCGGCAGAATGGTTCCGACGCCGTAAGCCTGAGCTAAGGCGCTTTTTACTGACACCGTCAGTTCTCTTTGCATGGCGGACAGAATAGAGCGAGCCTGCTCGCGTTCGACTGCGGAGAGATGGGCCGAGTATTCTTTCAGTTTGTCAAAGCGCGGACTTAGTAGATGATCGAGGATAGCGAGCCGCCCAAGGTCTTTGAGCACACGCTCGCTCAGTGCCGCCGGAACCCAGACTAGGGTCCGTACACCCTCGGGATTTTGCCTGCCAAACTCGCGCAATTTTTGCAGGTGGTCGGCTGGACCGTGACCCGCTTTGTAGACGGGTGTGTCGATAACCACTAGCCAATCGCTATTTTCGGAGAGGGGCCGTAGCCTTTCGGCGGAAGCCTCGTGCACGTTAAACGAAGAGATCTGACAGTGGCGCTTGGTGCCGCGCCAGGTGAACTTATGGCTGGCCTCGAAATTATCATCCGTCTCAATCTTCAGATCTTCAAACAACAGATCGCCGGCTTTACGCGCGAGATTTCCGTAGCTCTCATAGGCTTTGGAAGCAGCTTCGAGGATGGCGTTTACGTCGACGCTGGTCAGTTCGACAGAAATCGTCGTGGTGGATGATCCAGGGTCTTTCAATTGCACCAATCCCTGGCTGGCCCAGCGTCGGCAAATTGCGAGAACCTGCTGACCTTCCGTTCCCGGAATGCGGGTTTGCACGCTGCCGTAATTCAAAGCAGCCAGGCGCCCGCCGTTCAAATCGCGAAAGGACTCGAGATTGGGAACAAGTGCCGCGAGGATGAGTGTTCCGGCGATGCGTTCCTGCGTGCGAAGTTGCTGTTGTTGGGCGGCAGGGAGTTTATCGAAGTCGTCGAACGTAGCGCCCACGTCATGCTCGATTTGGGCGCGGAGCCGTTTCCAAACCGCGCGCGCATATTCGAAAAGCTGCTGCATTTGGCCGGTCATGGGATCGGAACCCTTTTCCATGGCGCGGAAAAGGTCGCCGACCGGAACGATGTCGCCCAGCCGAAGGCGCCCGGCGTTTTGATCCAGTATTTCGGAGAGAATGCGAAGGCCGGTGCGCTGGCGCTGGAGGGCGGCGGCTGCGCCCACCAACACTTCCATGAAGGCTGGAGTGAATGGATAAAGCTTTCGAAACTGCTCGCGATCACCACTGCGGGTAATAAGCGTGTCGAGCACGCTGCCGCCTATCCGGAGCGCCTTTTCAAATTCGGCAGAGATGAGTTGTTCGGCGGCGGAATCCTTCCGCCGAAGCAGACGTTTTTGAACGATCTCCGGAAGGTTTCTGTCTTCGAGTGTGATGGTACGAAAGCGCGCGGCCCAGAACTCGAGCCCTTCCTCCACTTTGGCTTGTTCTTCTCCGATACGCCCTTGGCCAAGGAGCTCCTTGAAGGAACGCTGACGAGCCAGAAAACTGACCAACGGCGCGGGACGATCCGCCTTCGCGCCTTCGACCAGCTTCGCGAGCTTGGGAACTTCCTTTGCTGCTTCATCCGCACTGCGAGAAGCAAGCCAGAGCATGACTTCATCGAGGAAGAGAATGACCGCGTCGTAACCGAGGGTCCTAGCGTGCCTGCTGATGAGGGATAGACCTTCATCGATATCAATGAACTCGGCGGTTTGTCGCGCGGACCTAATAACGTTCCGGGCGAGGTCGCTGACGAGCCGGCGATGTTCGTCGTCGCGATGTGGCGCATTGGCGGCGTAATCGAAGGATGCTGCATTCCAGCCGGATAGATCGCCCCATCCGTCATCGCTGATGCCAGCGTTCAACAAGCGGAAAAACGTATCATCTCCCATACTCGCGCGCAGGTTGCGAGCGTCTTCGAGTAAGGCGTCAGATCGGTACACGGCAGGCGGAGCAGCGTCGGGGTATAGTTCGCGCACGCGATCGACGTAGCCACCGAGGAGCCGGTCTTCGAGGGTGGTCGCATCACTCATGTGATATGTGACGAGAAGGAACTTGCGGCCATTCGTCCAATCGGAGTGGCGTGATACAACATCGGCAAGTACTTTCATCGAGCGCGCCGCTGGATCGCCATGCAGCAGCAGATAGAGCATGGCCATGAAATGGCTTTTTCCGGCTCCGAAGCTGCCATGCAGGTAGGCCGCTTTGCTTTCGGTAAAACCGGTTTCGATGCCGAGCGCATCGCGGACCAGCGTGAGGGCTTCATCAAAGCAGCGGGCGAGTTGCTCAGTTGCTACGTAACTCTTGGCGGTAGCGACCGGGTCGTTAATCGCCTGCGAGAGCTTCAGGACATAGTCCTGTGTGCCGAGGCGCTGAGGGAGATCGAGCAGTTCGCGCAATGTGGGGCGCAGGGTGACGGGTAGTGTCATGGAAGTGTTAGTCAGTGGTGGAGTTTTTCGGAGCGGCCTCGGCTGCTGCGATTATTCTGGCTCGGCCGGTGATACGAGCTGTTTCACGGCGGGACGGCATCCAGGCGCGCAGGTCGTCGGGGGTCACGTTCCAATGGGAGAGTTGTTCGCGGAGGAATTCGGCGATGAAGTCGCCCGTTCCGACGCCCGACGTATCAGGTTGGTTGTGCCATTGCTGCACCCAGGGCAGCAGTTCCTGGATGCCAGCGAGAATCGGTTTCAAGCGCTCAATCGACCAGCCTTCCTCGCGCGCCGCCTGATAGTAACTTGCCAAAGCGAGGGCTTGTTGAGCGTGGTCGTAACCCGCCCAACCGATGAGAAGCCCGCTATCGGCGTTACTTTCCAGGTGCGGGTAGGAGACCCAGCGCTCTTTGGGAACGTCGAGTTTGCCACGCAAGCGCCAACCCGTGTCCGTGAGGAAATCTTTTTTGTCGTACTTTGGCGCGACAGGAATATCGAGCTGTTCGCCGGCGTCTTCCCGGCGCTGCAGGTCCCAGGTTTGCTCCCAGAGTTTGCGTTTGACGAGGCCGTCCGGCTTGTAACGAAGCACCGGGAGGAATGGGATCGATTCTTTTTCGACCAGTTCGGCAACGAGCCATTCGGGTTTGAAATCGGAGCGGTTTGTGTAGAGTTCAGCGACTTGCATCCATTCCGCATCTTCGGCTGCCGCCGCCGAGAGATTGGAGACAGTTCGCAAGAGGGGCGGTTCGGTTGGCCAGTAGCGCGGGTCTTCCAGTCGATCGAGCAAACACTTGCGGAGCGCTTCGGTTTCGAGCGCTTCCCACTTCGGAAGATTCCAGCGGCGTTTGTATTCGGGCTGTTCGATGAGGGCGATATCGTGATCGGAGGCGATGACGTCGAGGCGTCCTTGGACTAATCGGTGGTAGGGTTCGGGGCAGTGGGACGGGATTTGGGTGATTGGCGTCGAGCCGTGTCGATTGAACCATTCCGTTTCGAGCTCGCCTTCGGCCATTTGACGGCCCATCACAATTTCAAAAGCGCGCTGGCCGAGTTCGATTTCGGGGATTTGGTCGATTGGGAGCGTGATGGATTCCTTCGTGAGCCCGTACAGGAAGTAGACGTGCCAATCGAGCTCTTCTTGAAGCGCGATCATGCGTCGGAGGAGGGATGCGGCTTTTGTCTGGGCTTGGTCGAGCGAGGTGCGAGTGGGGAGTTCCCGGGCGAGGAGGTTGGTGGGGAGAAGAGCGGTCCGTTCGTTGGCGAGGTGCTGGATGGCGGTGGCGAGTTCGGTGTTACGGCCCGCAGCGAGAGGGAATTGAGAGACTTTGCCACCGTCGTATTCGAATCGCTCGAACCATTCATTGCTCCCGTCTTTGGGAAAACAGATCTGCCGAAACCAAAATCCGGCTACAGATGAGTTGAGTAATCCAAGAATTTCTACGTGTGTTACTTCAGATGCCGGTTTCGTCAACTGCAGCACCGGCGCGGTGCGATTGAAGAGTTTAGCGCCTGAGTCAAAAACAAACTGGTTGTGGGTGCTAATGAACGGAAAGGCAATAGAAAGTCCGTTAGCGTAGCGCTCTCGGAAGAACATCGAATGCTCAAACCACTTGAGGCCCCGCTCAATTATCGTCCTTCCGTAGTCTGCCCGATGCCGCAACTGAGACCGCCAAGGCCACATCAGCCACATCAGTTTAGGCGGAAGCCGTGAGAGGACCTCGCCAGTTTCTTTAGAGTAGGGAAACAACGCTACATTATCGGCGGAAATTGAGTAGTGTCTGACGCACTTCCCGTCGATTAAAGACACGCAAAAATTGACAACATCATGCGTTTTAGCGGTTGATTGGGGCATGAAGAAGACATCGTCTTCGCCCGTATGCGTGGTCCTCCCGACTTGGCTAATGTGGTCGCGTAGTTTATCTTGGCAAATACGCTCAAGATATTCCTTCAACTCTGCCGCTCCACGACCGCCCATCGGCCAAGGATGCTTGTTAAGACTCTCTCGGCTGACGTCAGCAACGGAGACAAATGCACTTTCGCTCCCCGAAACGTCAATTTGCCCGAGAATCGCTTGCCAAGCTGGACCGCCTGATAGTTCGTCGGAACAGCCGCTGGGGGCTCGCCTGTTACCTCTAACAACTCGCACGTCACCTCCCTGAGGCATCCGGTTGCGGGCAAGCAGAATTACCGTCGGCGTATCATGTCCGTCGGGATCAGCAACCCAACTGTCAATAACATGGCTAAAATCCCATTTAGGCACGAATTCCTTGACGAACTTGCGCCCAGAGGTTCGTTTCATGAATGCGTTCGAAGTGATCATTCCGATGGTGCCCGCGCGATCACCCTGTATAGCCAATTCGAAGATCCGCTCCGTAAACGGAACGCCAAGCTGGTAGGCACCAGAGCATGATCTAAACCGCGCGCGATATGCGTCCCGTAAAGCCGAATCTTTCGCGGTTATATAGGGTGGATTGCCGACGATAGCGTGGTAGCTTTCGTGCCGAAGGTAGTCACGTAACTTCTCTTTGTCTTCGGTTTCGTAAAAAAAATTAAGTGTGTCATCGAAGGCATCACGCTGAATGCCCGACGTTCCCGGTCTCGTTCCATGCAACAGCGAATCTCCAACCGCGAGATTCGCGCTAAAATCGAAATTCTCTCGAAGGCGCTTCACTTCGCACGCGCGCAATGCCGCGATGAGCAAACGGAACCGAGCAATAGCTATTGCAAACGGATTGACGTCGACACCATAAACCGACCCGAGCGCCCGATTCGCGTGCTCAACCGGACCGAGATCGGGAGCGTGCCTCTGCCAACGATGGAATAACCGCTCGAACGCCGCCAGCAGAAAATGTCCGCTGCCGCAGGCCGGATCAATGATGCGGAAGCCTTCGAGTCCAAACTCTTCGAGCGCGGGTGTCATGGCGCGATCGAGGATGAAGTCGACCACGAAGTCCGGGGTTTGGACGAGCGCGTAACGCTTGCGGGCGGATTCGGAGATGTTTTGATAAAGATCCCCGAGAAAACGGGTGTTGTCAATCGTACCCGAGAAATCGAGCAGCAGATTGCCGTCTTCGCCGGTGCGTTGAAAGAAGTCGATGATAGCGCGCGCGCCGTGGCCGGTGGGGGACAGCCGATAGAGCGGATTGTGCTCTTTGTCGAAGAGTCCGGCGACACAGGGCAGATGCGCGATCTCCTCAAAGCAGAGCAGAAGGTAATCGCGATCGGTTTGATGGAGCCCCGCGCGGTAGGTGGCGAGGTTGTGGTCTTTGGCGTGGGCGAGGCGTTCGCCGGGGCCGGAGATCCAGGGCTGCTCGATCAGTTCGTTGTCTTCGAGGAAGCGGACGAAGACGCAGCCTAGAAGCCACGCAACGGCGGCTTGCGTGATTTCGTTTTCGCGCCAGAGTTCGAAGGCGAGTCCCGTGCGTTTGGCGGCCTTGGCGGCTGCATAGCGGCGATGCAGATCCTCGGATATGGACGGCTCGTCTTCGGAGCGTTCGAGGATGTCTTTTTCGAGTTGACTGCGGAGGCGTTCGAGCCCCGACTTGAGGGCAGCTTGATCGAGCATGATGGTTCAGGTTTGGGCCAGCAGTTCCACACGCGTGCGATGTGTAATCCAGAAGGACGTGAGGGATTCCCATTGCGCGCGGCTGAATACGGGAACGGGTTTGGAATCAATGGTCGGCCGTTGCTCCTGCGCCGAAGAGGCTACTAGAAGCCAGCGCGCGGCGGCACCAGGATTGTCGCGAAGGCGCTCGATGAGACCGAGCTGGTTATAGGCGGCGAGCAGGCCGGGACACGTGAGCAACAGCGGCATCTTGCGGGAGGCGAGATCACGCTCGACGACAGGCATCACTGCTTCGACGAGAGACTGCAATCTGCGGCGGTCCGGATGATTTTCGGGTTGGGCATCGGCGCTGAGAACGCGGATCCAATCCACCTTCTTCTCTTGGGCGTAGCGCCGGAGGGCAGCGAGCAGGACGGCGTCGAGATTAATGACTTCCATCTGAAATCGGGCTTGCAACTTATCGGCGGCCGCAAGCATGCGCCGCGGTTCAGCAGCCAGAACCAGAAAGCTGCGCTCGCGCAGGGATGCGGCTAGGGCATGGTCGAGTTTTTGCGCTTCCACGAGAGCACGCTCCTGGTCGGCTGGGAGGGCTTCACTCTCCGAAGAGGTACGGCGGGGATGCAGCGTGGTCGGGGCGACGGTTGTTTGCGAGGGGCGATAGGTGGTTCCGTTGGACTCGCGGACGAGGTCAATGCCGGCCGTCTTGAGTAATTCGTCCAGAACCGGAGGTTCGGGCAGTGGCTCCGCGTCCGGATAACGGTCGCGCACTCGCGCTCCAATTTCCGGGATGGTGAGCGGTTGATCGGCAGGGGTCGCGAGAGCCGCAGATGAAAGTCGGACAGCGATTTCGGCACTCAGTCCTTTCGGATAGAGTTCAAATCGAGGCGACAATGCGACGCCCGAGAGCGAAGCAGCCAAGCGCAGCAGTCGCGCGTCGGAGGGCATGGGAAGATCCCCAGGCGGAGTCACTGCACGGAGAGAATCGAGCACGCGGGCGGGACTGGGCAGGGGGCCGGTGTTGGCGAGAACGGTCGCGGTGGAAGCGAGCTGCTCGGCCCAGGAGAGCGGGAAGGTGCGGGCCGGGTTGGTGAAGAGCATGCCGCCGGCCCCAGGCACTTTGATTTCCTCGCGCACAACGGACACGCCAGGAGCGGCCTGTGCGCTTCGTAAGCGGTTTTCCGTGAAGCGCTGATTTTCGAACGACAGGCTGCGTTCGGCTTCGGTGGCGGCGCGAATGACAGCAATCGCACGTGTGGTGCGCAGTGGACCTTCGGAGACTGCGCCTCGGGCCGCGCTCACCGCCGTGACGAGTTCTGATATTTCGAGGAAGCCGTCGTGAGCCGAAATTGTCTCGGCGATCAAATTGCGAATACGGGTGAGCGCCGGTCTGTCTTCGCGCCAGCGCTCGCGGAATTTGGAGAGAATGCCTGCCACCTGCTGGGGCGTGCGGCCACTGGCGCGGGCGACGTCAGCTTGAGAAGGCCAGGGAACATCACCGGAAAGACCAAGAAGCCGACTGATGACCTCTATTTCGACTTGATTGCGGCTGGATGGTTTGGGAAGGAGGCGAGCGAGGACGTCGTCGAGGGGCGAATCGGCCGCGGAATCGGAAACTGAAATTCTGGTGGGTACAAATGGCTCGGGGAAGCGGAGACGTAATCGCTTCAGAACGTCGAGCAGTTCGCTGCGGGTTTTCGCGCCGACCCCGCGGAGAGTGCGGATGCGAGCAACGGGAACAGCCAATAGTTGAGCGACAGTGAGAATGTTTTCGCGATCGAGAATATTGTCGGCGCGCGTGCCGAGAGATAGTTCGGCGACCGAGCTTGCAAGCGTGACAGATTCCAGGGCACGCGTAATTTCGTCGAGATCGGGCTGACGGCTGGGGGTTGCCTGGGCCTCGCGGAAAGTGTTGTCCCAGGCAAGGGCCATCTCAGAGGCGCTTTCGAAACGGTCGTTGGGATCGCGTTTGAGGGCGCGACGGAAGAAGAAGGTCAGGGAATCGCGAACCCCAGCCTCAATCAGGTTGGAATCGATGGCTGCTTCGTCCGTACCCATGTGTGGGGCGGTCTTGCCATCGCCGAATTTCGGCAGTGTGCCGGTCGCCATTTCATAGAGGACAAGGGCGGCAGAGTAGCGCTCAGCATGAGGGTCCCAGAGCTTGCGAGTAATGAGGAACGGATCGCGGTATTCAGCTGTGCCGGCGAGAAAATCGTCATAACGATGACGGGAGAGGGAGAAATCGAACAGGCGGAGATGTTCTTCCTTCTGCGGGCCGTAAGGAAACACGGCCATATTGTCGGGCTTTAGATCGCGGTGCGGAATGCCGTTCCGTTCGAGCAGGCGCAGAATTTCGAGCAGATCGCTTCCGAGGCGATGAAGGAGCTCGAGCGAGAGGCGGCCATTCTCGCGGAGATACTCGGCAAGTGTGCGGTCGCCGGCGTACTCCATGAGGAAGGCTGAGAGTCCTCGCATGTCGAGGGGCGCCGGGCTGAGCGGCGCAACGATTTGATCGTGGCGTAACTGCTGGAGGACTTCGAATTCGGCGCGGATGCGTGAGTTGTACTCAGGCTTGAGCGCAATTTTAAGAACGCAGGTTTTGCCGTTCGCGGTAACTAAAAAAGCTGCCGCGGTGCCACCAACGCCGAGACGTTTTTTGACAACAATGCCGGGATGTATGGGTTGGTCTTTTGGGGTTTCGAGAGGATTCTCGGATAATGCCGGCGCGGTGAGCCGGTCCTCGGCGACTTCGAGCAGATCGAGAAACTCGGCGGCGGTGGAGATACGTTGCGCAAGATCGGGATTGGTCGCCGCGCGGATGAGGCTATCCAGTTCCTTGGCGGCGGAATCAAGGACAGCCGGGAGAGCCAAACCTTGGTGCTCCTGCAGCACGCGCTGGAGCTCGTGAACATTAGGCGCGGGCGCTCGCCCCGTTAGGATGTGGAACGCGACTGCACCCAATGAGAAAATATCACTCGCCTCGGAGCGGTTGCGGTCATCAACGAGAGCCTCCGGCGACAGGTATACATAAGATACGTTTTCGAGATAGTCGCTGAGGTGGCTGGAGACGGAGGTGCGGCGCTGTGAAGTTGAGGCTTCGAGATCGCGGCCTGCCTGCCAGTTGAAGATTTCGGCTACCGGCCGGTCGGATTCGGGTCGAGTGATGAGAACGGATTGCGGCGAGAGTGCGCGGTGGATTACGCGTCGGTTGTGGGCGTAACGAACTGCTTCGGCAAGCTGGCGAATGAGGTCGAGGCGTCGATCGATTGAGAGCGAGTTTTTGTAGCGTTCGAGATAGAAATCGAGGCGAAGCTCGTCGGGGTCGCGGGAGAAGAGGATGGCCGGCCCGAGGTCGTGATCGTGGAACGTTTGAGCTTCGAGAATGCCGGGATGACGTAGGCTGCGCAGAATCTGATATTCGCGTTCGGCCATGGAACGCGTGAGGCGGGCATCGGCTTCGGAGGTTGCTTTCGGGTAGATGCGAACACGGCGGTAGTCATTCTTTAAGGAAACGTGTTTAGCGGACCAGTCCTGCCAGGCGGTACGAGGGCCCTCCCCGAGGAACTCTTCCATCCGGTAATCGGCGACATGGCGAAGACGTTCAGCGGGCCGGATGCCCGCGCTTTCCATGGCGCGGACGATGCGAGCGGCGGTTGGACTATCTATGCGGTTTCGTGAATCAGGGCTGAGACCTGCGCCCTGCCGGTATTTAATGGCAGCGATGATGTTGCCGGGCTTGTATTCACCGGGTTTTTCTTCTGTGGAGCGCCAGCAGAGGCCGGTGCGGTCTGTTACCGCGAGCTTTACAGTGAGGGCCGGATGAGAGAGCCAGATGAGGGGCTCAATGAAGATGGGCGGCCCACCAGTTCTGCGGAATTCAGGTTGCCGCATGAGTAGCGCTTTGAGCTTCTTCGCTTTGAGATTGGCAAAGATGAGCGGGTTGTCGATGGTCTTGACGCGACCGTCGGGATGAGTAAAGATCCAGGTGCCGCGATCTCCTTCGAGCGTGCCGGGATCGCTTTTAATTTCAACGAGAAAAATGCCCTGAGGGGTGATAACGAGGCAATCGACTTCGTTGAGACCTACGGTAGACGTTTCATCAATGAACGTGAAGTTGGACCAGGCGAAGTAGGGCGGCTGGTCTGGCAGATTAGTTCGAATATAATCGAGCGCCTCACGCTCCCAGGCGAAAGGCGACTCTGAGACGCGCTTCCAGCGCTGGTCCGATAGAGACATCTCTTGGAGTGTTGTGCAGATTTCAATCTTGACACAACGCCGGTGACAGAGTTTCAGATGACCGTTGTGATAGCGAATCAGGCTCTTATTCGGTAAGAAGAGGCTTCGCAGCTTCGAGCGAACCGCTTTGTGCTGGTGTACTGCGGACAGGGAACCTCCCGCTCGGCCCCAGTCATCGCAGGATATGTGACGCTAAGAAGCGGCGAAGAGCTTGATGATGTATTCACTCGAATTCGGCGACTACGCCCTGAGGTTTCTCCGGCTACTGGAATACTTCAATCGATTGCCGCATACGTGAATAAAAAAGGATCCAACGCGGCATGAATCGGTAGAGCCATAGCTCATCACCTATACGGCTGCAAATATCGTCAGCTCGCCATTTTCGACCAAGCCATAGTGCCTAAGGTGTGTGTCAAGACAGACGCCGCCCTTCTTGTAGCGCACTTCGTCTGCGGGTGTGTGCCCGGTAATCTGGCGAATTCCGGGAACCGGGCTAAAACGGTTCCAATCGCACCAAAGAACACCTCCGACTTTCTGTGGGCCGCCACGATCCCGGCCTGCCAGAAATGCCGGATGTGCTACGCCTGCTGTCAAGGCGTTCTCAGCATCTTTTATCCAACTTGCGATCTCGTCTTCCTGTTTCCGTTTCGAGAATGACCTGTAGAGCTCATTCGAAAGACCCGCGTGGCTAATCAACCAACCCTGCCACCATAAGAACCATCGACAGCGCTGCAGGAGCATGTCGCCAGGGAAGTACTCGTGGAAAACATGTTGTTTAGCCGCTGTCCAGCCGCTACAGAAACCCCATCGCACGCCCATTTCGTGCGACAGGTAAGCGAAGCAATGGTTTCCAAGGAGAAATATATCATCTGTCTTCTCGAACGCGGTTCGGAGCCACTTGCAGGTCGCGCGCATGTCCTCAACGGTGTCGTGGAAATCATCGAAATAATCGCCCAGGAAAATGGCGGAGGTCCCAGCGTGGGCCGCACGAATGTTGTCGACTATTCGGGTTGTGTGGTGAATGTCGGGAATGATGAGACGGGTTGGGGCCTGCATTTCAGGGAGATTTTGATGCGTCTTGGGCGACAACTTTACGATGTTACCCGCAGGCACATTATTCAGGACACTGCTGCCTTCGTTCCGAGATCGAAGCGTCGAGAATATAATGACCTCTGCTCTGGTACATATTCTGCGAGAGTATCCATATCTTAAACAGAGCCTTGTCACGCGGATATTTGAAGCAGCTGGACACGAAGCGCCAGGACTCATCAGCATCGACACGCAAAGATCAATGACATGCGTTGGGGAAGCGGAGCCTTCTAGTGGTCGTGCACGGCCTGACATCGTATTCACTGACCGTCATGACGAGACAAGTACCATTTTGATACTGGAGAACAAGTTCAAAAATGGGTGCACCCTCACGGAAAAGCAGCCGGTTGATTACATCAGGTTGCTCGCGAAGCACAGGCCGACAGGGATGGTCCTGGTTGCTCCGGAGTCTCAGATCCCATACTACGAGCGCGAATGTCATGCTCTCTGCCAAAATGCCGGCCTAATGAACGCCGAGGCTCGTCATCTTAATAATCCTAATCAGTTTCTAAGCTTTCTTTCCTGGCAAAGGCTGGTGAAAATGCTCTGCGAAGAAGCGCTCCTCAAGACCATACCTGATGGCGGGATCCCAACTGTAATCTGCGACTTATCACAATTGAAAGGGTTGCTGAATCACATGGAAGAAACGGAAATCAAACCATTCTCAATCGAAGATTTCGACGAGATCAGGCGGGTGGCCTTCCGGCTCCCGCAACTAAATCGGATCTTGGCTAGGATTGGCCAAAAATTGCCTGAGCGATTCAAGACAAGTTGGGAGGCTTTCCCTTCGCGACCAGATCTGGCTCGCGAAGATGGCGTTAATGTACACATCAAGGGTAAATTGTTCTGGCTGGTGCCTGATTTCACACTGCTTTCGAAACAATCAATGAAGGACCCAAATACTCTGTCCGCATTTTGGCTGCGCATCGGGTTTTTCAAAGGATGGATGAATCACGGCACATCGGAGCCGGAGATGGAACGTATCCGAGCAGCGATGGAGGCCACGACTCGAACCGTTGTTGCCGAACCGCTCGACTGCCTCTCGATGGCGCTCCCGTTTCAGGCCGGCCAACCTGAGGAACAAATACTGCGATCTCTGATTAAAATGATCGAGCAGCTTGAACTCAATTTAGGAGTGAACAGCGAACTCTAAGGTCGCGTAACCTTGCTGGATAGCATCCACCAGCACCACCAGCGCCCACGTATCTTGTCCACAATAAGCGAGCAACGCTCGCTTGATGCGCGCCTTTTCGGCAGTTCCGGTTTCGCTTTGGATCATCCGCTCCCACGCGACTCCAGCCTCTTCGCCATTGCCCACTTCCATTCCCTCGTAAGTCAACCCAGGCAGGAATGCCGGCAGAACGGACTTCAGAGAAAACGAACCGCGAAAATCGGGGTGATACACATTCCGTCTGACAAATGGCAGCAGGTCCCAAACGCGGCTCTTAAGCTCGTCAACTCGCGTCCGGCACTTCGGGAACCACCGTGCTAGATCATCAAGGCGCTGTGTCTCAAAAGTCGCGTTGTAGGCAATAATCTGACCCTTGTCTCCAAGTACGCGGGAGAGACTCTCGAAAAAATCGCGCCGCGGATCGTTCTCGTCCTCAGCCAGGAATTCGAAATGCTCTACGCTCACGTCCGGTGCCTGCTTGCGATGGACGGACCACTGGAACGGAACATGGGCGTACGGTCCCATTCCTCGATGCTTTGGTATCGCCGGGAAGATCGTCTCGAAGTCCATGAAATGAAGCGGGTATTCAAGTTCCGACAGTTCGATCATGCATCGTTCACTCAACCACGGCCGGCCAGCTTTGACGGAGGCACAAACTCTCTGCTGCAACTCCGAGAGTGGAAAATCGCGCGGGATATCCGATATCAGAGAGACCTTCGCTTCCGCCCACATCGCCGCTTTTTTAGCACTCAGATTTGGAAGAGTGCTGATGCGATGTTCTGGCGCCGGACGCGTGCAAACCGGAAGGAACTCACACGCGTACGGCGCAACGCATTGCGGACCTGGCTTGACGTCTGGGGGAAAAGGACGGCTCAGAGCTCGTCGCTGGGCTGAAAGCATCTGCTGCACCTTCTCTTCGAGCATATTGATTTCGGCGGACAGATCGACAATGCTGAAAAGCTTCCTCGCGTCGTGTTGCGCGCCATCATAGACGTACTCGCGATCCAGATGCATGAGGCATGCTTCATCCACGTGCAGTCCACAGCCGGTCAGCACGTATCGCTGGATCGCGATGTCCCAGACGTAGTGATTCTTGCAACCGGTTGAGGATTTGACCTCAAGCAGCCTCCAGCGATTGCCTGGCCGGCGCTGCAGGATATCGGTGCGGATAGTGATTCCCTCAAAGCGGAAAACTGCCTCAAAAATCGCCGGTACGGAGAGGTCGTCGATAAGAGCCGAGGTCTCCGCAAGAGCACCGCTCGAATCAACAACAACGCCGCCTGGGAATGCACTCTGGGCGAGTTCGCCAACTTCGCGGCCCTGTTGGGCCTGCTCTGACTCTTCCGTGACGCGAGGCATCGCTTCGGGCGGGTTCAATGGCGTGTCCCGCCGCGACAAGCGCGGGCCTAGTATCTAAAAGCGACATGCAGTCAAGAAGTGATAGTGCGTGCACGCCGGCAAATGTATCGGAGATGGCCTCGCTATCTCAGACCGGAGAGCGCTGGGGCGATTCAATTTTCCCCGCCCGCTTGTGCGCGCGGATTCGTTACACGAACGTAATCCACAAATTCACAAGCCGAATGCAGGAATACGTATGGAAACGTCAGGATTATATAGGCCCCCAGAATGCCGAACTTTCGCCCCTAGAATGCCGGGCGATCTTGTTTGCCTTGCTCAGCCCGTCAGTCACGGAGAGAGGTACATCGTGGTGACGAGATGTGACCATACCTGAGACTGGTGGAGAGTACGGTATTATTAGCAATATTATGGAGAGAGCGCGTAAGATCACCGTTGAAATACCGCCTGAACTGCTCGATAAGGCGCAACGGGCAAGCGGCACGGGTATTACCCAGACAGTTCGTACGGGTTTACAACTCGTCGCCGCCTCGCAGACGTATGCAAAGCTGCGAAAATTTCGTGGCAAGGTTCGCTTCACTCGTACGTCGGCCGACCTTAAAGTCGATCGATGATTGCAGCCGACACGAGTACCTGGATTGCGTTTTTTCATGGTGAGCGGGGTGAAGACGTCGAGCTCCTCGACCGGGCGCTTAAAGACCGGCAGGTTCTCATGTCTCCTCCCGTTCTTACGGAGTTGCTGAGCGATCCAGGAATCTCCTCTGAGGTTTCGAAAACTCTCTCCGAATTGCCACTTGTTGAGGTCCAGCCTGGGTTCTGGGAACGTGCCGGCGCACTTCGCCGCAAGGTCCTGGCAAAGCAGCGCAAAGCACGGTTAGGCGATGCACTCATTGCTCAAAGCTGCCTCGATGCCGGCCTACCGCTATTGACGCGAGATCGCGATTTCCGCACATTCGCGGAAGCGGCGGCCCTAACGTTACTGATTGACCCTTCCAGGTGAAAACTTAATCGTATTCCCTACCATCGCGTTTTTTGGTGCCGACGGTTTTTCTGAAACTCATTCAGCCTACCTGTCACGAACACCGCTTGTTAGGACTTGCGGAATGAGAGGAGAACATGGAAGATTCCGAAGACATTCTGACCATCAAAGAAATCGCACGCTTGTTGCGCTGCTCGAAGGCACATGTTGCAAACGTGATGCATGATTGTGATGCTCCGGCGTGGCCCACTTGTGATGGGCAGATTTGGCCCACCTGGGTAGTTTCTAGTTTGCCCCATTTCCAACCAGAGTTGTTGATGACCGCTCCGGTGGGAGTGGAGCTTGGCGACGCCCGGGAGGGCGGCGCGTTTCAAGCGGAACGGACGCCGGGGCGGTCATCATGCGGCGACCCGGCAGCTCTCATCTCTTTTTCCTCCCTTCCATAGTTCGCTTGAACCGGAACGATTCGGTGCCGGTTTCGATGATGTGAGCGCGGTCCGTCACTCGGTCCAGCAGCGCCTTGCAGAGCCGTGGATTGGGAAACACCGTGGTCCATTCGGAAAATGGCAGATTCGTGGTGACGATTAAGGCTGCGCGTTCGGCCCGGTCTGAGATTACCTGGAATAGGAACTCAGCGCCGATATCGGCCAGCGGGACGTAGCCCACTTCGTCCAACGCGATGAGGTCGTATCTCATCCATCGCATCATCAGCCGTTTCACTTGGCCGTTCTGTTTGGCTTCGATAAGCTCATTCACCAATGCCGCGGCAGTGATGAATCGAACACGCCGTTTCTGATGGCATGCAGCTAAGCAGAGCCCGGTGGCCAAGTGGCTTTTACCCGTTCCACAATCGCCAATCAAAACGATGGGTTCACTGCGTTCGATGTAACCGCCCTGCGCTAAATCGCGGATCTTTGCGGCTGGGATCTGGGGCGCTTTCGCAAAGTCGAACTCATCCAGCGTCTTCAAGCGTGGCAACTGCGCGTCCCGGATACGGTTAGCAATGGCATGACGGTCGCGCTCTTCACACTCCATTGCCAGCAGCGCTTCCAGGTAGCGCACATGGCTGTGCTGTTCTTTAACGGCCTGTCCGGCTAGCGGAATAAAGTTGGCCGCGATGGCCGGTGTGCGCACGATTTTGCAATACTGCCGGATGCTGGCCTGTTCCAACGCCTCTGTCCGTTGACTCATTGAATCACCTCGTGGAGCATCGGCGCATGACTTAACAACGAGTCATATTCATCCACTACCGGCATCGGCCTTTCAAACTGCCTCAGATCTTCGGCGAGCGCCAGCGCGTAGCGCTGACGTTCGTGAGCGTCGGGCATGTGCAGAATATGCAGCACCGCGGCCGCATCGCTTACGCCGATGCGCAGTGCTTCTTCCACTGCTGTGATCAAGCGCGGCCACGCATTGCCGGCCGTCCCGGCACGCACCAGCATAATCATCTCGCGCGTACCTTTGGCCTTGCCGTGGCGGCTTTCCAGTTGCTGCCAGAGCGTATCCAGACACCCCGGCCAGCGCCCCGCCGCACGCCATTGCTGCAACGGCGTCGAACTCTTCATCGCACCAGGCTTCTTCTCCAGCACATCCAGATAATGTTCCAGGTTCAGAATGTGATGCCCGCGTCCGTAACAACGTTCGTGCCGCGCTGCAAACTCCCCATCACGCCACACCTCGATGTGTGTCGGCCACACCCGCGCCGTTACCCGGGAGCCCGGATAAAGCGGCGTCGAATACCAGTTGGCTCTTACTTTCACGCGACCGTGTCCATCCACCGTGACCGGATAGATGGTCTCTGCGATGGCAAACCGCTCCGCTACTAACGGCAGCAAGTGCGATTGCTCGTCCCGCATGGCATTGCCGACGGCGGCTTCGCGACCGCTGATGATATGTTGCTGCGCTTCTCCGCAACGGCTCAGAAGCCAAGCGTTGAAGCTCTCCAGATCGTCCGCTTCCGGCACCGGTACCAACCAGTTGCGCCGGAACCAACCCAACTCCATCTCCACGCCGCCCTTCTCGTTACCGCGTGCCGGCTGGCAGTACTCGCTGGCAAAACCCCAGTGCGAGCGAAAAGCGATCATGCGTTCGGTTTCTTCGCGCCGGTAGCCACGCAAAATCTTCTTTACGGCACTGGCCAGGTTGTCGTAACGAAGCGTTCGAAAGACACCGCCAAAGTAAGCAAACGCATGCTCGTGCGCTTCCAGAAAGGCTTGTTGCGTCGCGTTAGTATAGGCACGGTGAAACGCCCCGCCGCTGTTCATACTGCGCATCGCGAAGAACTGCAGCTTCCGCGCTTCGCCACCCAGCTTTACCTGTGCTTCGAACCAATCCACTTGCGCTTCCTGGCCCGGTGCATAACTCTGCGGCACGAAGACACCGCGATGGGCTAACCCCAGGGCGCGCTTCCGTCCACGCACGGTGGACTCGGCCACCGGATGCTGTGAATGTTCCATGCACAACCGAGTCCAGATACGCCGCGCGGTATGCCGCTGTTTGCGCGGGGCCTCACCGTCCAGCTCCAGAAGGCTGTCGATGAACTGCTTTACCGGCCCTAGTTTCGGCAGCACCCGCTCTTGCTTTTTCCGCTCCGGCGGCACCGCGCTCGCCAGTGCCTGCCGCACCATGCGCCGATGCACCTGATACTTCTGGGCGAGTGCAAGAATCGTCTCTCCTGCCGCATACCCTCGCCGGATCTCTTCAAATAACTCCACCTTGGCTCTCCTGTCCATCCCCGGAATCTTGTCATCCAGGGGTTGTCCAGGTGGGCCAAATCACTCCATCACCGTGGGCCAGATCTGAGCATCGAAATCAATGCAGGGCAAGGTTCGGGGACTTACCCGCTTGATGCACTTGCCGCTTGGCCGCCGCAAAGTCGGCCGCCGTGCATGGGTCGATGAGTGGATGGAAGCAAACAAAGCCCGGTAAGATGAGCATGTCAGAAAGCATCGCCTTGGACGCAAGAAAGGTATTTCTAATGCGTCGAAAGCGTTTTCAGAAAGGAAGCGTCCGTTCCCGAAAGCACGGGCGAAACAAGGTATGGGTAGCGCAATGGTGGCAGGAGGGGGCCAAGCGCTCAAAGGTGATCGGTCGATGCGCCGACATGTTGAAGAGCGAAGCCGAAGCGCGGCTCGTGGTCATCCTAAAGCCCTTCAATGTAGACTTTGGTTTTCCCGAAAAGCCAGCCTACACGTTCAAAGTCTACGTCGAGGAAGTTTTCCTCTCGGTTATGCGCCGGAAATGGAAGGAATCCACACGCATGACCACTGAACCGAGAATCACTGCTCATCTGGTACCCGCCTTCGGAGAGCGCCAGCTTAAACAGATCACTCGGGAACAAATGCAAGAGGTCATTGACCGAATTGGCCTCGACAAATCCCCTCCACTGTGGATCACTTGCGTTGGGATCTCAATTTAATCTTCAAATGGCTGTGAGCGACGGTCTGGTTGACTTCAACCCCGCTGCGGCACTGTTCACGGGAACCTGCAGACCACAAGCGGAGAAGCGGGTGTTAACGCCAGAGCGAATCCGGGCAGCCCTGAAAGTTCTGGAGTGGCGTGATCGGCTGATCTTCCGGCTTGCCGCGTTTGAAGGAAATTCTTGCTCTTCATCTCCGCCACCTCGATGAGACCTGGATCTCGATCGAGCAGCGGGTCTATAAGGGCAAACTCGACACTCCGAAAGGAAGAAAGGGGAAGAACACTGCCAGGAAAATCGGTCTGTCACCAGGTACAGCGATGGAACTGGCGCTATGGAAAACAATGATTCTTGACAGGACACCGAACGGTTACCTGTTTGCTTCGGAACAAACCACGCCGCTGGATCGGGCAAACGTCTGGTTGCGTTCACTCGAACCGAAGCTGGCGACCATTGGTTTGGAATGGGCAACATTCCAGGTCCTCCAGCGGACAAACGCCAGCATGTCAGGCAAATTTAAGATTGACGACAAGGTCTCCGCTGACCAGCGCGGGTACTGTCTTGGCGCCAGTATGGAAATCTATTCTCGAAGCGACGTGGAGCAGATGTGCGAAGCCGTCGCCAGACTGGAGTCTGGAGCGATTCACGTTATTTCTAGAAATGAAACGCAGTGCCACTTGGTTTTCGATTCTGATTTTATGGAGCGGGAGACGGGGTTCGAACCCGCGACGTCCAGCTTGGGAATAACGATGCGATTCGATTATTAACGACTTATGCGAACAAGGCGAATAATCCTGAACATAGAATCGCTTGGAGAATCAGCAACTTCCGAAAATTCCGTTTCGAAAGTAGGAACCGTAGGAACGGAACTCATCCTACTTTAACTCCCCTCATCTAGGCTGAAATCGCTTCGCGATCAGCCCGGTGGCAATGCCGCCGGTGAGATTGCGCGAGGTGAAATTGTCTCTTCAGAATCAGAAGAAGTGTGCCGCCGGAAGGTCGTTCCAGCGGTTTGGTTCGCTTCAGCGGGCGGGTGATCTGTTGCGCCGGGTTCATCCGGACCTGGTTGTTTCCCGCCAGAAGCTACGGCAAGCCGAAAGCATTTCGCTCATACGCGAAAAGCGTGAAAACCGTAGCCAGAGCATCTGCTTTGCTTCCCGTCCATTTGTACTGTGCGGGCTGCCGGTCAGGCAACTGCCGAAAGGGCAACTACTGTACGAGCGCCGCAATGGGCGCTTCACTTTACAGGTAACCGGGCATCCCGATTTCGGAGTTCCGTTCGGGCAAGACCGGATCGTACCCATCTTTCTCGCGACCATGGCTGTCAAGCAGCAAAGCCCAGTTCTGCGGTTTAAGAGCGCGGCGGAGATGCTTGAGACCTTCGGCATGCAGAAAGGTGGAAAAGAGTACCGCCGCCTGATCCAGGCATTCGAGCGCATCTTCGGCGCGACGATCTTCTTCGGCACCGACGAAGAACGCCCTAAGGCACGCGTCATCACGAAAGGAAGGTTCAACTTCTTGCGGGCGGCCAAACTCTGGTACAGCCGTGACACGGAGACAACCGCGCTGGGAGAGGACTTCGAGAATGAAATCGTACTCAGCGAAGAGTTCTATACCGAAATCAATGCTCACCGAATTCCCACAGATCTCGATGCGGTCAAGCTCCTCGTGCATTCACCGGCTGTCTTGGATCTATTTATGTGGCTCAGCTACCGATCGTTCACAGCCAATAGTGAACAACGCATCCCTCTGTTCGGACGTGATGGCCTGTCGGCCCAACTAGGCTCAGTCGAGTACGCCAGGCCGAGAAAGTTTCGCGAGCAACTCGAACACTGGCTTACTTGCGTACGGCAAATCTGGCCGGAGTGCCGGGCGCAGATCGCTGCCGATGGGACCGCACTCGTGATCGGGACCGGCAGCGCCATTCGAAATGGAGGTGCCAGTGTTGCCTGAAATAACACCGAACACCGCTGCTTATGGTCAGCCCCGCTGGGAACACGCCAGCACTAGCCACCATGCCAAGATCACAATTGGAGCACGCGTTCGAATCGCAGTCGGCAAATGGAGCCTGAACTTGAGGCCTAGGAAGCGGCTGCGTCTGCTCGTGGCTGAACTGGGTCGAGACGAAGATGCAAATCCTAGTGCCGGACCCGGTCTCATCGAGCGGCTCGAAGGAAGGCTCGCTTCGACGAATGACGCTCAGGTGAGAGAACAACTTCAAAAGTGCTTGTCTGAGTCTTGATTTCCGCCCTCGGTTGTACACAGCAAGGGTGTCTTTAGGAGAGTGTCGCAAGAAGAAATGTTGGATTACAAATCGCTGTCAGACGACGAGCTTTATACGTTCTGGAGACTGTCACGGCGGAGCTGCGATCTCGGAGGGACGCGGATCCGCCCCCATCCGCTCAACGCGAATACACGATCGTCATGCGGCGAACGAAGCGCGGTGAGCCCCGGGCGACTCGATTCACGAATGTGAACGGGCTGGTTGTTCAGTTTCCGCTCACCTTTGACAAGACCGTTGGCAAGAGCGGGAAAGTATTGAGACGCGACATTGTGCTGGAGCACGGCGATGTTGTGCGGAAAGTAGCGGCGAGTGGAACCGACGACTTTCTGATCGCTTGGCCTGGCACTTTCGACGATCACGATCCTGACTATTCGTCAGCATTCGACGGTCAGACCGAAGCGGAAACAATCGCGAAGATGGAGGCCTTCGTAAGGGGAGATCGAACACTCTTGCTGAAGGAGCTCATAGATTCCATCGCATTCTGGCAGGCTACGCTCCTAGAATACGAGGAACAAGCGAAGACCAGCCAGGCGTGGAACAAGACAGCTGAAGGCTGTAAGTCTCGAATTGAGAGCTTTAAGGCAATGCTCCGCTGGGCTCAAGAGACGAATGCGACGTGACCTCAAGTTCAGGCGAACGCGTAGACAGCGGCGACGAGAGCAGATCGATATATGGGCTTGCCGACGCGTTCTGTCGTGATGAATTCATCGGATCTACCCAGATGCGCAGCTGCTACATGAAGGGCGTCCATGGCAGCCAATCCCGCTTTAGCGGCCTCGATCTGAGCAAGCGCTTCAATCTGTTCCAATCCGCGAACCCATTCGGCCGTACGGAAGAACTCGTCGTAAAACGCCTTTTCCAAGCGCTTCTTGTGATATGTAGCTTTGGGAACAAGCTCGAGGTGAACGAACGGACTAGTGACGAAGATTCGATTGGGATCCTCAAGAATGGCCAACGCGCGTTCCTGATCTCGCCCGGAGCCACGGGCAGCGGTGAGGACGAGACCGCTGTCCAGAAAGGTTCGGATCATTCGCCGCTAGCTAACTCCGCCACGGCGCTGCGCGATTTCGCGTTCGATCTCTCGGCGGGTGAGGGGCCGCTCTCCAGAGGCCGCTATCTTTCCAGCAATATCCCGAAGCTTTCGACCGAGCTCTGAAGGAGGCTGCTCTGGACGAATTTTACGCGGATTTGTAACGACAGCGAGCCTTGCCATAGAACTACTAGTTTACCGGAACCGCATCGTCCAATATTGGCTACAGCTTGACGACCTTGCGGTGCTGCGCCAACAATCGCATCGTTCGACGATTCGAACCAACTTCGAGGCAGCAGCAAGCACGTGCATACAAAGAATCGCCACTGGCTCGACACCGTCTAGCCGATTCGAAGGATGAATAGAACTGGTCGGCTTTCAGCTGAACGATTATTCTGTGCCAGACGCGGTGAAGTTCGTTGATCGGGACAAGCCCTGATCTTCCGACCGGATCATCGTAATTGCTTCGAAGACCCAGAGGATGCTGTTGACAAGAGCGTGTACGCACTGTATGCTTACAGCAGGAATGAGCGAATTGGGTAAACGCATTCGAGAGCTGCGAGATAAGCAGGACATCTCTCTTCGGGAATTCGCTCGCAAGCTGGGCGATATCTCTCCTGCCCATGTATCCGACATCGAAAATGGGCGCCGGAACCCTTCAGAAGACCTGCTACACAAGATGGCATCCGTCCTGTGTGTCCCGTACGAAGATTTACTCCGCCTGGACGCAAGAGTTCCGATTGACGAACTAAAAGACGCGATGCGTCGGGATCCAAAGCTCGGGTTTGCACTCCGCAAGCTTGCAGAGAAGAACATATCTGCTGATGACATCCTCCGCTTCGTGGAAGGAAAGCCAAAAAAAAGGGGCAGCGAAGGTGAGAACCGTTAAGGCTACCCGTGGACCCTTCGCTCGACGCCCGTATTTTGACAATGCCGAGATGGAATCTATGTGTCTCGACGCCCTCTCAAGCGTTGGTCTGCTTCCGTCGCGTCCCGAGCCAATCCGAATCGACAGATTTGTCGAGAAGCGGTTTGATATCTCTGTCGACTACGCATCCCTTCCTGAAGGAGTGCTCGGTTTCACGGAGTTTGGGTCTGATGGGCCGAAAGCCGTTTACGTTGCTGAGAAATTGGAATCAAATCGAAATCAACCCGCGCAGAGGCGGGTGAGAAGCACAATTGCTCATGAAGCCGGCCACTGCTTATTCCATTCGCAGCTGTTTACCGCACCGGAAGAACCGTCGTTGTTCCCATCTGAATCCGGCTCAGAGCCGCCGAAAGTGCTTTGCCGCGATGAGGCAATTGAGCGGCAGGGCGGCTATGACGGGCAATGGTGGGAATTCCAGGCCAACGCGGGAATGGGACATCTGCTAATGCCAAGACCCTTAGTTCTCTCTGTGGTGAAGCCTTTTCTGGTAAGAGTCGGTGCGCTCGGAGTTGACGTTCTGCTGGCAATGGATCGATCTTCGGCCATTGAACAACTTGTCGAAGTCTTTGATGTGAATCCAGCCGTTGCGCGGATTCAACTAAGCTCCCTGTTTCCGGAGCACCACGCGTCACAAGCGCATTTATAAATTTTTTTGGGCCCGAGTGTTCGCACCGTAAGCATACGATGCTGCACCAAGCGTCAAAAAGAAATGAGGAGAAAATATGTCAATAAGAATAACTTGCATCAACAAGTCGAACGGTTATCATCAGGATCCGCATCACGCGATTCAATCTTTAGGTTGGAAGAACGATTCCACAGGTGAAGACGGCAAGTCAAGTCGGCTTGAGATCTATGACTGGCTGAAAAACAAGAATGGGTCAGCCTACGTGCTCGACCAACTCGGCAACCGCGCCGCTGTGCATCCGCGGGAAAACAGCGCGGGTACCAAATACGTCCAAACTGTCGCGGATGGCAAATGGACAGACAATCTTCTCTCCCTGCCAGAATGCAAGTGATGGAAGGACGTTGGGCCGTTTCGCAAGCGTAGTGTGAGACGGTGCTTGCAGGGATCTCGGAATAGAGGGCTGCTCCCCTTCTGACCTAGCGGACAGTCCTTTTTCCAGTTTGCTCGCGCGGATTCGCACGCCCTAATCCACCAGTGCCTTGAACACCGCGTCCGCCGCATCCTTGTAGAATTCGATGCTCACACGCGTCCACATTTCATCCGGCAGCTCATTGAGCTGCCGTCGTGCGGCTACGGGCATCAACAGCGTCTGGGCTTGTTTGTCCACTGCAAGCTCGGCGATCGACACCGGATTCGGGATCATATCAATGGAACCGCCCAGGTTCAAAGCTCCAACCACGATCATGCCGCCTCGCGTGTTCTTGCCTAGCAGCGAACCGCATAGCGCGACGAGAACCGGCAGTCCCAATCCCGCGCCGGACTTGTCGGCGTCCATGGCTCGGAGCTGAACGGAATACTCGTGCTCGCGCGGATCGCGATCCCCGACCAGTTCCTTGGCTCGTGAATAGAGATTCTGTTCGCCAATCTTGACGCTTTCCTTGAACTGCGGCGGAGCCGGTTGGTTCAGGATGCGAACCGCATTTCCTGGGCCTGAGGCCACTTCCAGTCGGTACAATCCCGCACCGGTTTCCGGCATCCCCACCCCCACGGCCCATACCTGCCCTGCAGGCAACGGGTCGCTCTCGATGGCTTCATCGCTGTGCAACTCCGGTGTAGACACGAATTGTTCCACGCCCTCGGCTCCCACCGTGTAGCTGAAATGGGTGTTTCGAAATTCCGCCTTGAATACGCGCTTCTGCTGTTCCTTCACGCGGCGGCGAGATTCGAGCGCAAGCCGAACCACCAGTTCCAGATCCTCGTCCGACACCTTCATGTCTGGATTTGGATATAGCAGCTTCAGCATGCCGCTCACGGTCTTGTTCACTGCCTCAATGTCGCGCCCGCTCAGCGCACCGCCCCAATAGATGCGCCCCTGCATCGCATTCACACGGCTTCCGGCGCGCAGTTTGCTCCAGCACTCGCTCAAGAAGTCACTGACGAGGCCGAAGTGATCTGTGAGGTGATCGCTCGGCTTCAACTTCGGGAAATCCCAACCCGGAACAAACGAATGGAGACGGTCCATGAACGCTGTATCATTGCGCATCTCAACCGGAAGCGGGGTCAGAAGATGTCCGATTCTTTGCTGCTGCTCCACGTCCACGTCGAAGTTGCCGACCATCACAAGGCTTCCTTCGGCCCGGATGTTGTCTTTGCCGCGGCTGAACTGGCCAGAAGCCATGTAGCCCTTCATTATGTTGACGCCGTCCTTCTGATCGAAGGAAATCCCGGAGACTTCATCGAAGCAAACTACATCGTACTGGCAAACCAAACCTCGCTGACCGCTGGCATTGTTGACAAACATCTTCGCAACGGTCGCCTTGCCGCCCGAGATCAGGTGCGAGTACGGTGAAATCTGTTGGAATAGATGGCTCTTGCCCGTGCCTCGCGGCCCCAGTTCCACCATGTTGTAATTCCGCTCCACGAAGGGAATCATCCGAAGCAGCGCCACATACTTGGCACGCTGATCCAGACTCTCCGGTTCGAAGCCAACCGAGCGCAGCAGAAAACTTACCCATTCGTCCGTATTGAACTTCTCGCGCCCACGGGCAAGAACGTCAATCGCGTCGGATTTCGACATCTGAATTGGCCGCAACGTGTCGATGGCGAACGGTGAGCGGTTGTCTTCCTGCGCGATCAGGCCGTCATAGGACAAGCTGATTTCGGCATAGAAGCCGTCCGTCAGCATTCGCTCATTCTCCCGCACCATTTCCTCGTTCGGAACACGCACGTCGCGCAAACCCAAGCTCGGCAACTCCGCCACATAGCAGTCGTTCCGAGTATCCAGCCGGGCACGAACGAGGTCGATCAGCTTCACCGATCCTTTCTCTTTGGCCCGAGCCTTGAACAACTCTTGCTCGCCGGCACGCACCGTGCGTTCCCGGAGCTGCTTCTCTACGATCGCGAGACCTTCCTGGATCTCGTTCTCATCCACCGTCGCGCAATACCGACCGAGCAGAAACTCGACCACGTAGGTAGGAACCGGAAACTGCCGCGAATATTTGCGGACCAAATCTTTACGAACTAAATAGCCGTCGAACGCCTCCGCCGCAAGGTGATCCAGATTGTCCAATGTGACGGTCATGCGTTTTCTCCTACCGAAGTCGTCTTGCTCGTGACCACGTTGCCTTCCTTGTCTAAGACCACGATGAAGGCGGCTTTGCCCTCATTCGAATCGTCGGCCACAACAACACTTGCTTCTCCGGTTGGTCCAACGTCCTTGGCACTTTGTGCGATGCTCGTGTCCGGCTGCTTGTATGCCGTTCTGATGTCTACCTTCAGTCCCGAAGCCGTTGTATCCACGCGAACGCGGCAGCGCATGCCATGCCACAGGATCGTGGTAACTGAGGCCTCGACGGCGTTCGAACCCTTCTCGACGCTGATTTGGGGCACCACGCATTCCTGCAGGCTCAAGCCGCCATGGGCGTACATTTCTCCCGCTCGGAACGCAGCCGCTCCGGGTGGTGATGCGATCCGAATCGCCGGATTCCAATACCAGGGAAGTACCGGAAACGGAATGTCGGGATCCCCCTTCACGACGGCACATCTCGCCCACTTTGTCTCTGCGAGGTAATGCGGAAGGTCCACCTTCGGCAGCCCGCCCGGCATCAGCAGCCATCCATGATCCGTCACCACGCGTACTTGTTTCCAACCGCAGCCGAGCAGCGCGTCAATTCGTTCCACAATGCCATCGAGCTGTCCGGCGATCTGGCGTGGCAGCTCTTCCGGCGCATCGTGTCCGCGCCGGTCGATAGCACCGCACTCCGTCCACCCCACAGCGTTCGCGCTCGCCGGGCTGACGGTTTCGCTGCCGGAAAACACGGCAATGCCGCAGTCGCCGAGCACGGATCGGAACATGTCAGTGGTCAGCGCACGCTTTGTGCCTTTGGTTTCGATGGTCGGAGTGAAGTCTTCGCCAGATCCGCCGGCCACAGCCTCGAATCCGGGAGCCGCAGCAGGCTTTGCCGTCGCAGTCACGGTGGGAACAGGCGCAAATCGATGTCCCGCGCGCACCTGCAGGCCTTTATCGCGCAGGCGGTCGGCGAGTTGCATCCCGATGTCGTAGCGCAACCCGTCAACGAACAGGATGCAGGTATCGGGGAGAAGGCTCGCCTGTTTCGACGCCGCTGGCAGCTCGGCGCTTGCGAGCTTTTGAAATCCCCGCGCTACTGTATCGACCCACGGCAAATACATCGCGCGGACCACACCCGCCACGACGGGAAGGCGTGAGGCGAGTGCTTCCAAGGCAGCCGCGTCGCACTGCCAGCCGGTTTCCGTGTAGGTATTTGCCATGCTGTTCAGCGACGACACTCCGATCGGCTTCCCAGCCAGTTCGCCCAGCTTTGCGAGCGGCTTCAACACGATGGCCCACGGACTCAGGTCGGTAGCGGCCCACACCCAATCGCGCCGTGGACCGTGTTCTCGCTCCAGTTCCATAACGCGTGCGCACGCTTCGGAATGCGGAAGCTTGGCGCATTTATCAAGCTCGGTCCGCAATCGCTGTTCGTCCGCTTCGTTTTGGACAGGGTTCCGCTCCGGGTGCAGCAGGCTTCCCGGACCTTGAACACCGTTGCGCATGGTGCGCGCCACACCTCGATAGAGTTGCGGAGCTTCGGCAAAACGCTGCCACAGTCGTTCGATTCGCGGTTCCGCCTTCACTAGTTGAGCCGCGATCTCGCCGGAAGGAACTCGGTCCGGGTCGAATGCGAACTCGTGTCGACAGATGCCTCGGAACGACTCCCATTTGTTCCCGCGCCACGCCGTTTCGACGCGCTTTGGATCGTCGATCCAGCGCAGAGCGTCACGGACCGGATCCTCGATGCGAATCTTATAGAAATCATCGCTATCCAGCCGCCGGCCGCGTAGCGGGGCGAGATCGTACTCCGCAAGCGCGTCCAGCACTTGCAACAATGCTTCTTCCGTCCGGCGATCTCCGGCCACATCCAGACCAACGCCCTCGTTCGAAACCAGAAACGCGCGAACCGTCCAATCGTTTCCGTTCGAGTGCCTCCAGATCTCGCCGCGATATTGGAGTTCGATCAGCGGCTGCAAGTGTGCCGGACAATCCTCTGGAGAACGCAGCAGTTGCCGGCTGACCTTGGGCAAATACAGAATGGGCGTTTCGCCGAGAGCAGGAGCCTCCGGCAACGTCCGGTCCACGATGCAGCGCAACCAAATTGCGGGTCCCGTACGTTCTTCGGGGTTGTAGGCCCCGAGTTGGAACAGCGTCGGAATGGCAGCGCGGAGGGAGGGAATGATCTCGCGCCATTGGCCGTCGGCATCGGTCCAAAGAAGCGCCACTGGCGGAGCGCCGTCTCCGCGCTGCAGTTGCGCAAAAAACGACCTCTGCATCGCTTCGAGCAAAGTTCTTGAAGCGGACGGCGTCATCGCTTCTCGCCTTTCTTGGGCAGACGCGCGGGAAGAGAGTGGCGGGACATGTCTTCGATCCTGGCGGCGACCTTCGCAATCAGGTCCAGTGAAACGCTGTTCGGGACCGGTCCATTGCCCAGATGGCGACAGACGTAGGCTGCGCTCGATCCACTCAAGCCAAGTCGCGTGGTTACGAGATAGGCGACCGTCTCAGCCTCGATCTCGACCGTCTTGTGTGTCAGCCCGCATCTGCCAGGCCACCAACCATCTCGATCACCGCCGAGGTGCCCGAGATAGATGTGCGCGAGTTCGTGGCACAGCACACCGAATCGGCTTGCACTATCCAGCCCGTCGTGGATCGCGATTCTGACCTTGCAATCCTGTCGGGCCATACCCGTCGTTGCAAATCCGCCATTGCTTGATGAGAGTTTCTTGTACTCGATGCGGATCTGATCGCGCTTCGCCGCACTCTCCTGTAAACGATCCAGATACTTCGGATCCCAATCTCCCTCAAACTGCGCAAACGCAAGTAGCTCTTTCGGAACCGGTTCGCCTTCCGTCTGATCCAGTTCGTATACCAGCATCACAGGATGCATGGGTGCAAGGATCAACATCGGGTGCGCATCCTCTCTGATCGTGCGTTTGAAGCGCCGTTCCCAATCCCACTTAGTCGCGAAGAACGAACAGCTTGGGTTCTGCAGCCGCACGAGCATATTGTTGTAAGGAGCGTAGTCACGGAAGCGACCCATGAACGAGACCATCTGCTGGAACTCCTCAGAGCTCCGGTAGGCCTTGCTGTGGCGGAGCAGTTCGTCTATTCCGGTTTGGACGGCTCTGGCAGGACGCTCGCGGTCGTTCCGGAGAGCCTTTCCGAGGTCTTCGCTCCTGAGTAGGGAGACGAGGTAGTCCCTATTCGCCCTAGTGACTTTGTCCGAAACCGCGAGCCGCGCGAGGCCAGGTTCAATGCCCCAACGCACTGGCCAGCCGTGCAGCTTTTCCACTTCCTCGACCAGCTCCCATGCGGACGGGTTTCGATACTGAACCAATTGCGAAACGATGTAATTTGCGACCGCATCCGCCTCATCGGGCATGTAATCAAGATTTGCTTGCATCGGCCTCCGCCTTCTTCGCCCAGGATTTGCGTTTCATCTCGTTCGAATAGTGGAGATCGTTCCAGCGAGCGCCGTCGAACGTATCGCCGCCGGTGAAGTCTTGTGTTCGTTCGTCCCAACCCCAGAACCACGGGTACTCCTCCTTCGGTCGCCATGGTTCCTTGCCGCGATCTTTGCCGTGCTTGATCTTCGGCGTGATCCGGAGAATGCAGCTGTTGCGCGAGCCTCGATAGGGCTTTGCGTTCAGGAATGGGCGGATGTTGATGCGGACGCCGTCGTTGATGTCGGGCTCCCATCCTATCGGCTGTTGATCTAGAGGTTTCCAGCGAATGAAGATGTCATAAGGCGGTTCGCCTTCGAGTATCTTCTTGAGTTCGGACTGCAGATGACTGGCGCCAGCGAGACGTGTTTCCGCCCCGTCGACTTTGCGTTGCACCTCAGAGCGTTGGCGTTCGATCCAGTCATTCAGGAGCGTGTAGGTCAGACGCTCGAGGGTCTTCCGGCCTTCGCCGTTCGGTGCGGCGAGCTTGTGATAATTCACGAACGCATGGAAGCCGTCAAGCTGACCATCCCAGATGTGCCAAATGAATGGAACATGATCGAAGAGCTCGCAATGTTCATAGAAGAAGCGCTCAGGTAACCACTTAGTCAAAGATTCTGCCGTCCCGATCAACTCGGTCAGTAAGTTGGAGGACCAGCGTCCCTTATATTCGTTCTCAAGGAGTGAGCGCAGTCGCTCGTCTGCGCTAATGTCACCCGCCAGAGGTACGAGGCAAGAAATCCCCTCGGAGGTGCTGAAGCTATCACGACCATCGGTCTCCAAAGCAGAACAACCCGGAAACGCGCAACCGCTTTGGCGCGGCCATTTGTAGCCGAGCATTCGCGCAATAGCTACTTGCAGCGGGCTGGTGGATATTTGGGGGTCACCTGAGAATATCCACTGGGTCGGATCTGGTGAACTAGGTTTAGGAAGGCCGGAAGGATAACGCTCGGCTGCCGCTCGCTGCCAGTAATCGAGGTCGAATGGAACCTTGACCAAGGTCGAATTTGTAACATTCGTCTTTTGGTCAAGTTGCCGTACAGCCCTGGCGTATGTTTCCGAAGAGCAGAATGTCCAAATTGCAGGCAGATGACCAGGATCTTTGGGCACGACCGCTGCGCAATTCGTGTCGAACAACTCGCCTGTGTAAAGCGTGCAGGGAAGATGTCGCATCTGCCGAACAGCGATACCCATTTTTCCCCATGCTCCATCGCCTCTAATGAAGGCTGCCCCAGCACGCACTGCGGAATGCAACCCCTCGGACCACCAAAGCACTAAATCCCGCCCGCCGTATGGCACTGTCTCTTCCACTGTGCTCTGCCACATTCGCCATTCAGACGTGATGCAGACCTCCCAGAACCTGCGTCCGAATCTTGGAAGGTCAGCGGGGGAAACACCTTGAAACGAATCCGCGTACTCTTCTAACAAAGGTGTTCGTTCAAGGGGGGAAAGCAATATTCGGCTGTCCGGGTGAAGCTTCTGTGCAGCTTGCGGCATAAAGCTAACCGAATCGTTCCGTAGTAGATTGCCCTTGAGGAGCGGATCTCTCGTTCGAGACGCGTCCAGCCCAAGAGTCGCGTGTGCTAGAGGCGGAGCAGTTCTCGTTAGCACGACCAAGCTTGTCGTCGCTGCCCACCAGTTCATCTCCTGAAATGCGGCAGGCCCAAGTTTGGCGACTGCATCCCAGGTCACCTGCTCGATAAGCCTGAGCCGCAGGTCCGAATACGTGGTCAGGAATAGCCAATTCTGTGGTGTAACTAAAGCCGCTGAACCACCTAGGCAGCAAAACCGGAGGCAACGATCCACAAAAGTCGTCGAGAGATCCGCCTTTGCATCGGTGTGGAATTCACTGCAGTATCCGGCGAGAGTTGAGCTCTGCTTGCCGCTCCCGAGATACGGCACGTTCGTGCAGACGAGCGTATATTTCTCGGCCAGCTGCCTGAAAGCCGTGAGCAAACCTTTTGCAGCGATGAGAAGCTCTTTCCTGTCACCATCCTGTTCGCGCGTGAGCGCCAGTCCCAACAACGGACGTACACGATCCGCTCCAGCAGCAAAGACGTTCTCCTGCAACCGAAGAGGATCTATCAGACTACCCAAAGTAGGCGCATCCTTGAAGAGTGAATACAAACGGCGCATTTCCTCACGATCGCGTCCATCTTCGCCTGCGAGTGCAACCCAATCACATTCATCTGCATTGATGCCGATTCCAGAACAGGCTAGGTTCAGAACGGGTAGATCGAAGTGACCGCGCGCGAGACGCCATGCTGTCAATGCCAGATTGAACGCAGCAATTTGGGAGCAACGTGCATCGAGTTCCAACCCGAACAAGTTGTCTTTCAACACAGCCCCGATCGCATCCTTAAGCGATAACTCTTCTTCCACTTGCCGCATCCGAGCCAGAATCGGCAGAGCGAACGTCAGGAAGTGTCCGCTCCCCATGCAGGGATCGAGAACCGCTATCTCGCGCGCCGTTCTCGGCCAGCCATCGAACGCACCGGCAGCAGGCGTCCCGTCCTCATTCAGCCGGAGGTAGGTCCATTCATAGCCCAGCAGCTTAGAGTCTGAACGCTTCGCGGTCCACCACGCGCCCAATGTGTTCTCAAGGAGAAAGAGGACCATGTAGTCTTCCGTAAAGAGCTGTGTTACAGCGGGCAGGTCGTCACCGCCGATCTTGACCTCCGACCGATTGACTTTTTCCTTCTCGTCCTTCTGCCAGAACTGATAAACCCAACCGAGACTGTCGTCCGCGAGGAACGCTTCGCTCGGCAGACATTCCAGCTTCTTATCCAATTGCAGCCGAGTCTCGACAGGTAGCTTGACCCGAAGCACTGGATCGTTTGGATCGAAGACGCTGAGCAGCATGCGCTGGGCGAGTTCGGAGGCAAGCTCCATCCAGTCGCGTTGCTGCTCGCGGGCGAGTTCCTGCACATCTTCGATGGCGAGCGAAAGGCCGTGCTCGGCATCGAGCAGCAGATTGTTTTCCGCCAGGAAGCGCGCGAACAACATGCGATTCCAATGCTCATAGGCGCATGCCTGGACGAGTCGTTTAGTTTCTTGCTCTCCAGATCGCGTGTCGCGCTTATCTCCGAGCTGCCGTCCGTGCGCGCGCAGGTCCGTCCGCAGTCTCGCCAGCTCATCACTCATGTCACGAGGGCGTGCAGCCCCGACTTCGAGTTCATCGTTCAGCGCGCGCTCGGCTCCGGCAACGGCGATCGTGCGCGCTTGTGCAACGACTTTTTCGAGTTGGTTGCGGAGCGCTTTGTTCAGAGTTGCCATCTATTGCACCTGCACCGGACCGTCTGCAAGCTGTTTCACAAGTAGGTTGCGTTGTCGGGCGAGCCACTCGTCGATTTCAGGTTCGGAGCGAAGCAGTGCCTTTTCGAGCGTCACGAATTGCGTTTTGGGTTCCAGCAGTTTCGCCGCTTGTTGCAGAGCTTTCGCGACGCGTCCGGGAATCGCATCCGTTTCGGCCTTACGTGCTGCCAGACTCTTTGCGTCGAGTTCCTTGAGGATGGTCTGATCCGAAGCCGTTAGCGGAGGAGGCGGAGCGGACAGGCCGGAATCTTTGAGGATGCGATCTTCATCACCGGCCGAAATGTTTTTCCAGATCTCGTTTGCATTGAGTTCCGCCACTGCGTTGGCGTAAGCCGAATCGGTTTCCGTGTGCGAGTCATTGAGCGCAGTGCGCAGTAGGTCGCAGAGTGCAGTCCGCACAGGCGCGACCCGGTCCTCGGCATCCAGCAGCATGCGGTTCATTCGAATGGCGTCACGCTCAGCCAGGAGTGGCGCGGCCGCCGGAATTCCGGTAGCCTTGTCAGCTAACCGGACGAGCACGTCCCAAGAGGGCCTGCGCTTTTGCAGCAGATCGCGGCGAGTCTTGCAGTCGGCGATGAAACGTTTGAGCTCAGATTCTTTGTCTCGAATTGCGGCCAAGCACTCATTGCCGTAGAGATGCCGGAGGTCGTGGAACGCTGAACTATCTGGGGGCGGTGGCAACGGCGGCTCGCCCCCGGCCTCTCCTGGCAGGCTGAAGAAGGAGGAAATAAAGTCGGGGGCCTTCAGTGCCAGATCTTCCATTTTGGAGCCCACCGTAATGCCAAGTTCGAGAAATACGGCTCGCACTGTTTGGCGGTCTTTGACGCCAAGCGTGATCTTTTCGACGCGGAACTCCGTTTTCGCGATCTTGGCTTGCTCGAGCTGGCCCGCGGGCACGGCAATGCCGTTGTGGGTAGCCGAGATGTGCTGCGTCCGGTGAAGCGCAATCAGCGCGGCATCGATAGCGTCTTGCGGCCAACCGTACGGAGCCCGCTGCAGTTCTCTGCGGATCTGCGTGCCCGTGTTGCCGGAGCCAATCGCGGCGAGCACTTGCTTTGCGACCGGATGCTGTTCCACGGGGCCGTCGTGTTTCACGGGCGCGAACGGCTGTTCCGCGCCTTCCCGGGCTCGCTTTATAGCAGCAGCCCAGGAGGACGCAGGATGATCGGCATGGTGAAACTCGGGGAACAGACGCATTAGCGCGTCCTTGGCGCCGGCCTCCAGCTTTTCGGGAAGCGTTGCTTGGAGCAACTCGCTTCCGCCGCCTTGAAAGACCTTAGCCGAACCGACGATCGAGGCCACGAGCGACTCCCGGCGCTCCTTTGCGAGCCGGTGGCGGCTTTCCATGCTTTGGCGCGCGGTTTGTCCTTCCGGCGAAGACGGCGCTCCCTTCCTGTCGAGAACCTGCTGCGCCGCAGCCTCTTCGGCGATAGCACCTTGAAGTTCGTTGACCTCCCTGCGCGGAATGTATGCGAACAGGACGGGGCTCGAGCTACCTGCCGCTTTCGCGGCGTTCAAGAAATCCTTCTCAGATTGCGAAAATTGGTCCCGGATCCAGATGACTACGCTCTCCCCATCGGATGCCGGTACATCCTGGCTGCGCTGCACATTCCAGCGGCGAGATTCTTTGGCCACGCCTTGCACTAGCTTGACCGCGCTGAGCGCCTTTTGCATCTCGGCGGCGAAGTACTGGTCGCGCTTCTCGTCGAACAAGGCTGCGTCGTTGCGGTACTTGGCCGCGCGTTTGCGGAACTCCTGGTCCCAGTCCCGACCTTCCTGCGTTTGCATCAGGTACTCGTCCCCGACACGCATCAAAACGCTCGCGTCGGAAAGCTCCTGGACCAGGCGTTCTACTTCTGCACGAAGGCGACCGTTGTCGGCGGTGAAGTCTTCCACGAGCAGGTCGGCGATATGGTCTTTCGTCGCGCGGATCCCAAGATCGGCTCCCGAGGAGCGTGGGAGTTGTGAGATCAAGAAGATGGTTGCGCAGATGCGTTGCTTCAGGATCGAGTCGGGTTTGCCGTTCTGACCTAGCGCCGCGATTCGTTCACTGATTTCGCGGGGAAGAACCGCCATGGCGACCAGCTCGGGCGCAAGGGCCTCGTAGAGATCGTCCGTGGGAATCACGCGACCGATCGGTTGCTGCGCAATCTTTGCGAGTGAGTCGTGAATGATACGAAGCTGGGAGCGCAGTTGGCTCCGCGTGCCATAAGAGTCCACTTGACGGAAGCATTGCTCCCAAAAGCGGCGACGCACCGGAAGCAGGGGATAGTCCTCGACGACGGTGGCCTTGTCTTCGGGCTTCTCACCGATTTTGGTGCCTTGCAGTTGGCGGGACACTTCGCCCGCGTGCTTCTCGACGAGTTCGAAAATCGGAGCCACAGCCGAGGCTTGCTTGCGGAGAAGCACCTTGCGTGTGACGGTTTCAACGTCGGCATCCGATAGGGCGACGCGGACGGTGAACCGGTCCAACATCTTCTCCAGCAGCTTGGTTCCATGAAGAGCGGACTGCCCTGACGCAACCACGATCACTTGGCTGTCGAGCTGTTTGGAGATCGCTTCGGTAGCTTCGGTGAAAAAACTCGAAACTGCTTCCGAATTCGAGATGTACTGCTGCACTTCATCCAAAACCAGGATGGTGCACGGGAGTTGCCCGCCGATGCCTTGCCGCTTCAGCACGCGCTTGAACATGGCGACAAACTCTTCTGTGCTTAGGTCGCGCCGGAGCAGGGGGAACTGCGTCTTGATCAAGTCCTTTGCGGCAACCTCGCTGGATGCGAAGCTGGAATCGCACGCCAGAAGAGCCCGCGCGATCACCGGGCTCACGTAGAGGTGCTTCAGTTCCTGCTCCCAGGTCTTCCCCGCAGCTTCGATCTTCGCTTTGACTTGGTCGAAAAAGCCGCGCTCCTCCAGCCACAGCTGAAAGCTCGCACCGGCGTATTGCGTCGGAAGATTGCAGGCCTTCAGGAAGATGGAAAGGATGTTGGAGCGTACTTCTTCATTGCCTCCGAGGAGCGTACCGGCGGCCGCCAGCAGTCCTCCTGTTCGCCGCCCAGCAACATCGAGCTCGCGAAGAAGGTGATCGACATCCTCGGGCATGTCCGGCACGAGGCTTCGAGCAGTAGCTCCGTCGTCGAATTCGGTGTTCCGCCAGAGATGGCAAAGCATTTTGAGCAGATGAGACTTGCCGCTTCCATAAAATCCGCTGACCCAAGCGGCCTTTTGGTTAGTCTGTGAAAGACCCGCGAGGAACGAAGAGAGGATGCGGACGATGCCGTCGGCGTACTGCTTTTCGCAGACGAAGTGTGACAGTTCGCCCCTAAGTTCACGCATAACATTGGCATCATTGTCGCCGGATATACGGGCCTGCCCGTTATTGACCAGTCCTTCAAGGAGGGGGTCTCGAACGAGCGTTTCTTTGATCAGCATTTTCTATAAACTCCCTGTGCCGTGAAGCGTAATAGGGACGGCCAGATAGTTCCATCCGTCGCGGGCATCCAGCAGACGATAATTGTTGTCTTCGTAGCGGCCCGGAAAAAACACCACGAGCCGTCCTTTTATGTGGCTTTCAACCAGATGCAGCACGGTGGACACACGCGCGAAGCCGAATAGCGACCCGACGCCGAAGAGGGCCAGTACTGAGTTCTCGTCCGTGCCACCCAGCTGTTTCCGAATTTCGTCAGCGACATATTCGCCGAACTCGGCCTCAAGCGTCAGGTTGAGATCGTCAGGAGATTCAAAGTACGCGTCCTTGTACTCTTCCCGCGCCATCCACGAAGCGAAGAACGTGGACACGTCGAGCTCGCCCCAAGCGTGTCCGGTTTCGCGGGTTGCGTTCGCGAAAGCGGCTTTGCGAGCCACGAGGGGACGTTCGAGCTCCTTGTCGTAAACAATCATGATCACGCGCTGAGCGCCCGATACAGTGCGCTGCCAGGGCAGTCCGATGTGGTTCTGATATTTGTCAGCCAGCTGCTCGATTCGTCCCATCCGTTACCTCCTGACGTAAGCCGGGTCCAGCCGGTCTAAATTGAGATCGACCACCGTCCCGGAAATGCGGAGGTCGATCAGGTTCAGTCGCTTTGCTTCGACTGCGAGCTGCATCGCATTGGATATGTCGCAATCAAGTACTTTGACCCACGCCGACCCTGGACAATCCGCCAGAGCGAATCCAGCCGCGTGCGCGAGATACAGTGCAAGAGCTACCGATTCCGGCTTCGCCTGCACCTTTCGGCGGTGCTTAAAGGTTCGGCCTTCGAGGTGGCCAGATTGTTTCCAGGAGCTGGCCGCGTTTCGCTGCACCTTGTCGAGAGTCGCGGCGTTTAATCGTTCCCCAACTTCGTGGGCGAGCGACTCGCGCAGCGGACCGCGTGACAGCTCCGCCCCGATCGGCGTTGCAAGCACCGACGGAGCGGTGGCCAGCAGAAGCGGATCACGCGCTAGGCTGACCAACAAGGCGAGTTGCGGCTGTGCCTCCGTTCCGACCGTCCACAATCGGCGGAGTACGCGAAAAACCGGGACCTTGGGATCCAGGGCATACAGTTCTCGAAGCCGTTGCAGAGTGGCTTGCCGGGTGGTCGCGGTCGGCTTGTGAAGACAGTTTTCCTCCACTATTGCGGCGGCGTACCGATCAGCTTTGGAGTCGTCCGCGACCTCCGCGAGTACACCGCCGAGTTCCGCCAGCATCATCGTTCGGCTGTTATGGGTTCCGAGCTTTCCGACCCGGAACCCCGCGTCGATGGCCGCTCGCCGGTCCTTTGCACCGGGAGGGAAGAAGTGTAGCTCCATTGCGCCCTTATGCAGCCTTGGGCGCAACGATCTTCAACGAGAGGACCTGCTCTTGGAGGATGGAGACCTGCTTTTCGAGATTGGCTTTCATGCTGTCGGCCTTCTGGCAAAGCTTTTCGCCGTTGTTGCGGACGGTCTCCGACATCTTCTTCATTTCGAGAAGTTCGGCGACGTGTTTGCCGATGGCGCAAGCGGCCGTCTCGATGTTCTTGAGGGCTTCGGCGGACTCGGCGTCGTGCTGCGCTTCGCGGATCACGAGAGCTCGAGCGACGCTCAAGGCGGCGCGGACCAGAACATTCGTTCCGGGGTCGTCGGCGTCCCAAATGACAATCAGATTGTTGCCGTGGCGCTGGAACGGCTCCATGTACTCCGGGGCAGAAGCTTTCGCAAGCACGAAGACCCCGATCTGCGCACGCCGGTTCTTGCGCGCTTGCTCGAGCTCGCCAAGCGCTGCTGGAACATCGTACGATTTGTTGCTCTTGGCCTCCCAGACGATTCGCGCCCCTGGTGCCGCACTGTCACTTCCGAGTTGCGTCACGAAGTCGCCTATTTTGCAGTGGGTGATTACTCCCGCACTGCTGCCCGTGGGTTCGTGTACGTCATTGAGCCGGTGCGCTTCGAACGCGAGCAGGTGACCGAGCCGCTCCTCGAACGTGACGCCGTGGAGGGTGGAGGCCGCGGCGGACTTCTTTTGTGTTTCGAGCCGCGCAATGGCTTCGCGGATCTCAATGTGGAATTGATCGTTTTTGGAAGTCAGGGCTTCGATAGTGCCGGAGATCTCGCGTTTCAATCGAGCAAGCGCGGAACCGTCATCATCCAGCGTCAGGGTTTTGCCGATCAGATCGTGTGCCGTCTCTACTTTTTTGACCAATCGCGACAGAGCGGAATCGGGTTTGTCGAGCGAAAACTCGCTGAGGAGGGCCGCAATCTCATTCTTCAGGTCGGCCGTGAGGTTTCCGTTGCAGTCACGGACGCGTTTGACGAGGCGGGAGAGGGCCGAATCTTCGGTGTCGAGTGAGAACTCCTGGACCATTCGCACCTGTTGCTCGGTGAGAACGGCCTGGATGCCCTTCTCAATACGTTTCTGCAAGCTTCCCGCATCGTCGGGCGACAGCAGCCGAAACAGTGGACTGTCTGATCCTAAATGGGTGGAGAGCGTACGGGCCAAGGTCGAGTTCTCGGGTGCGAGGTGATACCGAAGCGCCTTCTCAAGTTCGCCGTCATTGCGGACGAGCGATTCGATACGCTGCGGCAGACTGCCGGTCGACGGGTCAAAGTAGGCCTTGAGTGCTGAAGCCATGTCCGACGAAAGCTTGGAAGTGCGGTCGGCCAGCAGCTCCTTAAATTCGCCAATCAGGTTTTGGCCGGCTTCGCGGATTGCGGTCGAATCCACCTCGCCTCGCGCTTGCCGCAGCGCCAGAACACCAAGCTTAATGGCAGTGTGTGCATAGAGATCTCGGTCCGGGCCCTCCGGCACCTTCTCGAGCTCGGTGATTACCTCGACGTCATTGATGCACAGCCGGACAGAGAGACTGCGCACGTTGTTAAGTTGCTGATTTTCCACAGCGTCCTCCGATCAGATGTAAGCAACTCTGCCGGAGTCGACGTGAGCAGCTTTGCCGTACTTCATTTGTATACGAAGTCAGCAAAGCCCGTCAATATACCTACACAAGTCTGACGGCAAGTTTGCCGTCGAGAATATTACCCCTCCCGGTTTGGGTAGTAAGGCGCGTCGAGAATAATGTCTCGATCCACTCGGACGTTAAACTTCAATCCCACACGAATCTTTATTGTCGGCTGGATATTCATCTGCCGTTCCGTCAACTGCGAACCGACTCGCCCTAGTTCCTGGCCGACCGCGCTAGCTGCCGTATCTCCAATATTTGGATATTGCAGAACGCCCTGGTTTCCTCGGCTTTGGCTAAACTCGAATCCGGCCGTGAGCAAACTCGAAAGGATCGAGTAACCAACCAGCCGCTTCAAGTGGTTGTCCACCTTGCCGCGCAATCCAGCGGCGCCGGATGCATCCTGTCCGACCATGCCGTTAAGATCGATTGACGAAGCGTCTGGAAAAATGATCCGATTCCAAACGATCTGAACTCCGTTCTGTCCGTAGCCGACGTGCGAATCGTACGTGCCAACCAAGCGTGATCCCTGCGGGATCAAGAGATAACGCCCGGTTGCGGTGTCGTACACGTTCTCCGCGACGAGTGCGCGGATCTCGCCCGGTAGGTCGGAATTGAGGGCCTGCTCCAGCACAGCCGGGATGTCCCAACCGGCCTTAATCTCGTACTTTGACACAGGCGGGAGCCGCGCTGAATTCAAGTAGTCGTCTGTCTTCGAACCGCGCGCTTGCGCGAGAAAATGCTCCTTGTCCGATTGACCATTTTGCCGGTCGTAGTTGTTGCCTGCCGATGCCGAGGGTATGCCTGCCGAATTGCCGGAGCCGCTGACTTTCTTCAACAATCCCTGAAGTCCATCCATCGCAGCATCGGTTGATGAAGTGGGCATTGCGGCTCCATACGGGGACGTCGAATTTCCCTGTATTCCCGAGCCGCTCTGAATTGTAGTTGGCGCTGCAATCGCCTGCATCTCCCGCTCGTATGCGGTGGCTAAACGCTTCTGTTCTGGAGTTGCCTCCGGTAGCTGCTGCACAGTGGATACCGCCTGGACGGGTTGCGGTGTGACGGCGCGACTTGCCGATATAGGTTGAGACTTGGTCTTTCTATCCGGAGTGTGAGTCGATCCGTCCTTTTGGCCGGCATGATTGAGATTTGGCACAGACGACCGCCCCGCGGCGTTGCGTAATGCCGTAACCGTGCCCGCCGGTATATTCTTCGTGATCTCATTGGCTGCACTCTCGGCGGGTTGCGCGTTCTCGCGAGGATCGGCTCGCAGCGTCGCCTGCATCTGCTTGGCATGCCGTTCGTAAATGCCGTAGCCAAATAGGGCGCCAACACCCGCTAAGGCGGAAATGGCGATGACCCCCGCCCGTTTGCTCACTCGAACGGTAGGCGGAGTCTGCGGGGTCAGGTCGATACCGGAAGGCGATTCGATCGACTTCTGCTTAGGACTTTCTTGCTGTTCCACGAACAATCTCAACCTTCTGCGCCTTCTTGCCTTTTCCCAGCACGAGCTCAGCGCGGTCAAAGAGACGGTCCGCGATGTAGATGTTTCCCTTCACGCGGTAGTTAATCATTTCCGGCTTTCCGTCCGGCCCGATGGCGACCAGGACCGGCAGTTCTCGCGCGGCGGTGTCCGGGCTCATTCGGATGTACGTTTTTGAGCCGTCATCAAATACCTGCAGGGGCTTCATGTACTTGTCCTTGCCCTTGACTCGATAATCGAAGTGCAAAGCGTCCAGGCTTGCCGCAGGAAGGCTTCCACTCTCTTCACGCCCTGTTACTTTAGCCGCGTGATCTCTCCAGGCGGCTTTAGTTGCTGCGTCGTTCGGATATGCGAACGAGACGCGGGCAATGTAGTCTACCGGTTTCGAGATCAACCGAAGGTAATATGCTCTTCGGTCGGTCGTGATTAGCAGGTTCGTATCTAGTCCGGAGTCCTGCGGCTTGATGACGATCAAAGTCGTTTGCGTATCCGCTTTGCCGTAGAGCGCCGGTGCTATATTCCAACGAACCGAGTCTCCGATCTGCGGCTCCCCTACGAGCTGCTCGCCAGCCTGCAGCTCAACAATGCAGACCCGCAAGGGCGCGCAGACCACAGTTGGCAAACCTGCGCCATACGTGTAGACAACACGCCCGTCTGCTCCGGGTGATGGAGTCGTTGCCTCGGTTAGCCATTTTTCGCTTACGTTCACAGCGGCTTGCGCCGTAGGGGTGAGAGGCATGTCGGAACGAGGATGAAAATCTTTTGGAACGGTAGTGCCAGGCGCTTGAACCGTAAGGTTTGGAATGGACGTAGGCGGCGCGGTGCCCTGAAGAGCCTGGAGGTCCGCCGCAATCTGGCCTTGCAACGGATCTGCATCGTGCGGCGGAGTCGGAGGCGTCCGCGTAACATGCACTGGAGCACGCCGAAGGCCCGGCGACGGGGCCGTCTGTGCGTAGCTCAGCGTTGCCAAATTGCAAAGGATGAAACCGATAGACTTTCGCATTGATTGCTCCTAAAGGACTCTTGACCAGGACGCGTTCGTGACGTAGATTCCGAGCGGATTCACTCGCATCTGCCGCTCGTCTGTTGGAGGATTCACGACAACGGTGAACGCACTCTTCCAGCGAACTTGCTGCTTGACTTGACCCTGCAAGTCGCGTGTCGTCTCGATCCACTCGACCTCGTATGTCTTGTTACTAGTGGGAAGAACCGATTGCACATCGACGTTCACCGTCTGAGTTTCCGCGCGCTTCTGCGGCGGATCGCTCCGGTAGAAGTCGCTGATGACTCCCATGGCCGCGCTGCCGTTCGCGATGTGACCGTAAACGCGACCGACGGCTTTGCGCTGCGAGATTCCGTCGTTTGTAACAAGTCGCAGGTCGCCAACCAGTTCGAAGATTGCGGCTCGCAGAAGTTTGTCATCGGCGACTGAGGCTTGTTCTGCCGGTCCCGCAGCGACTTGGCGTCCGAGGCCGTCAATCGCGACGACGTAAGGAACCACTCGCGAGCGCATCGACAGCGCGACCAAACCACCAGTTTCGAGCACGACTGTTGTCGCGCATAGCAGTGCAATAAATCGCCAGTTCTTTGCACGTGTTACTAAAGAGCCGTAACGCTCATCCCACTCTCGTTTCGCGGCAATATACGGATTCATGTCGGGCGTGAGGCTCTTTCGTGCGATTGGCGCGTTTGCAACAGCATTTGCCGCCGGTTGGGTCGATGACTTGATCGAAAACAGCATAGGTCTCCTGTAACTACTCGTGATGCTCGATATTCATGCGTGGACCGCCCGCATGAGGGGCAGTATCTGAGGGAATTTGGCGCTGAATGTTCTGCAGAGCGTTCCGGGCGCTCTGAATCTTAGAGGCCCCATTTGCCAGCAGGTTCGCGTTCCCAGTCTGTCCAGTAGTGGGAGCCGCCCCACTCTTGCCGGTGCTCCCGGACTGAATGTTAGGCGGTGAGACCTGGGTCGTATTGCCGTTCATGAACGACGCACTAGAACTCGCAGGTCCGGGTAATGGCGTCGGAGGTTTCGGAGCGCCCGCACTCGCTGTACCCGCACCCGCCGCGCTTGGCTTGAAAACCGCTGCGCCGTGCCCGGCAGCGGACAAGCTGGAACCTATTCCCGCGCCGCTTGCTGGACCGCCCGCCGCAGCCGCCGCTTGTCCAACTGCCATAGCACCCCTGCCTGCCGCGCCCCCAGCAGCAAGCAATGAACTTCCGCCAGTGAATGCGGCGGCTCCCAGCGCGAGAGCACCGGCAGCGGTTGTGGTTCCGGCGCTTATTAGATCACCGCCAGTCAGCGCCGGAGAACCGCCCATCACGCCCGCAACCAGTTTCGGAGCTTGCCAGCACAATGCGAGGAAGATCAATGCGCCGCCCATAATTGAAAATGCCGCGGTGGCAGGTTTGGCAGCATTTGCAATGTTCTCCGCATCGCTTAGCCAGCCGACAGAAAGGTTCATACCGGTTCCGATCAGCAAATACAGAAGCATGATCTTGACGCCTATCGAGATCGCGAGGCCGATGTAACGCTCGACATACGGCGCAGACCATCGAGAGCCGCCAAATCCAAGGAATACAAAGCCGGCCGCAACCAGAATGTAGCTTTCAACCATCGCGACGACAAACTGAATCGTGATGCCACAGAAGGCAAGCAGCGTCAGGCACGCCGCGAGGACCAGCGCCATCGAACCACCGAAGTCTTTCAAAATGCCAGTAGTAGACGCTCCATCGATCAAAGCCCCCGCCATATTGAGGCCGCGAACAAACACGTCGCTAGGAGCGAGCGGGCCGCTTCCCGACGCATGTTGCCCGAGCGTTTCGAAGCTGTCCGTAATTGCTGGAATCCAAAGGCGGCCGTAAATCAGGAGAGCATAAAAGACACCGATGGTCATCATCTTGCGGACCATCGCAGCCGTCCACGACTGAAAGTCCTGCCGCTCCAAAACCATGGCAGCCGCACTCCAGGCGAAATCGATAATTGCAAGTAGGCCGAAGAGGACTTGCGTTGCTGGCCAGACGTTCGTAAACCAAGTCGTCCGTTGCGCTCGGTATGCGCTCAGAATTGAGCTTGGTGCGTACTGTGGTGCGGCATGTGAGACCAAGGCACAGCACAACATCATCGCCGCGCAAATCACGCAGCGCCAGGTCAATCGTTTTGGAATCAAGTTCGTTCTATTCACAGACACACTTCTCCTGTTCGCTCTTTGAGCGTTTCGTCACTTGACTTTCTTGTTAGCTATTTCCAGCCGGAGCTGAAAGTCTGGTGATCGCTTTCAAGCCGCTTATATGTCGACGCCGCGACCGTTCGAGCCGCCTGACAGACGCGCCCTTCGGTCGAATCTCCCCACTCCGCACCAGCCTGTTCACGCACCGGCTTGCATTGGGCATCGATGGACGCCGACGTCTGCCGGTTTTTTCTGAACCAGTCCTGCATCGCCTGGGTCGACGTTCCCGAAGAAACAGGTCCGGCACCAGCCTGTTCGAACGCCTGCACGATGGCGCTTTTGGGCTCCGGTCTGGCGCAGCTCGCGAACGTTAGCGCAAAAACGGCGAGCACTCCGGCCAGGAGGCATTTCTGAATTTTCGTTGTGCGGTGGAAAGGAAGTCGGTTCATTTATCTGCAATTCCTGTTTCCATTGAAACCCGGCCACCATTATCGCCACCCCGATTGCACGGTATACCCGTCTCCGCTGTCGCGCGAATACTTGAAAAACTGTTCGATAGCCGCGTTGATCGCGGCCTTCTCCTGAACCTCCGTTGCTTGATAAGCCTGCTTGCTTTGCAAGTCCGCGAGCATCAATTCACGTAACTTCATTAGCTGTTCAACCTGCTGTTCGGAGATTTGGTCCATCACCTGAAGGGCTTCCATCCGCCCTTGTGCGCCTTGAGACATGGATCGCAGTCCGGCTAGCACCGTTTGCTCACTTTGGAGTTGAGCATTCTGAAGACCAGCGGCGCGCAGCGTACTGCGGATAGTATCTAAAGTCGTCTGAGACCATTTCCGGTAGTCGGTGAAGTAAGCATTGGAGTTATAGGCGTATCCGCGATACCGGCTGCGAAACGTTGCGTCAAGGTTCGCCATCGAATACGCCAGTCCCATGCCGCCCTGCACAATGGAGGCAAGCTGATTCATATCCGAAGTGATCGGACCGAATATTTGGGCGGTGAGCATCCGGCTGTTCCGGACCATGTCAAGCGTCTGATGAATCTGCTCACTGAGCTGCTGGCCTTGTCGAATGTACTGAAGGACGAGCTGGCCATGATTCAGCAATTGCGTAAGCTCGGTGGCGAATACACCACCGGCCTGCGAAGACACTGGGCTTTCAACCAGTAGCGCCACCATCAAGGCGGAAGTCGTTAGGCTCCTACGCACATCGCTCTCCTTTCAGCGGCCAGAAGCATAGGCTCCAGATACTCGGCCCATTCCGGCAGACCTCGCTTCCTAAGCCACTCGGCTTGCCAAACTACGCCATGTCGATCCATCAGATCTTGGGCACTCTGCCGCTCCTGCTTCCCGTTTACGCCGACAAACGATAAGGCGACACCGCCGAGACCGAGCGAAATCAACCTCCGCCCCAAGGGCGAGACCACGTAGTATTGGCGCTTAGGAATTGCGCCCTGCAGAATTTCGATTTCACGGTCGTTCAGACCAACACGGTCATAGAAACGATGAGATGCCGGATTCGCGGCTTCGGCGTTCGGCAGCAAGACTTTTGTCGGACAGGTTTCCACGATCACATCGCCGATCTCTGAATTGAGAACGTCGCTTAGATTTTGAGTTGATAGGATGACCGCGCCGTTCATTTTGCGAAGCGTCTTGAGCCACTCGCGAAGCCGCTCACGGAAGAGAGGATGGCGAAGATACACCCATGCTTCATCGAGCGCAACGAGTGTCGGCGAGCCATCCAGTCGCTTTTCGATCCGGCGAAACAGATAAAGCAGGACCGCGACGACGGCCTTATCTCCGAGCTGCATGAGATTCTCCGTTTCAAAAGTTACGAAACGACCCGTCCCAAGCACATCCCGGTCGGCGTCAAGCAACTGTCCCAGTGGGCCGCTCAGCGTGTAGTACTGTAACGCGCTGCGAATTTCTTCATCCTGAACTTCAGCGCAAAACTCCGTCAGCGTCCGAGCCGGAGATGATCGGAGCTGCCGTACCGCTTCGGTGATGGCTTGCCGATGCTTCGGACCGACAGTCATGCCCTGAGCCACGCAGAGGCCCTCAATCCAGTTCACGGACCAAGCGATGTCCTGATCTGTATCAATCTCGCGCAAAGGGCAGAACGCCAGATGTGTCTTCTCGCCGCCAATGTCGTAGAACTCGCCACCGGCCGCCCGGTTAAGCACATAAAGCGAGTACCCTTTGTCGAAGGCGAACACTTGGGCTTCTGGATAACGGGACCACTGCGCACTGATCAGGCCGAGCAGCGTAGACTTTCCCGCACCGGAAGGGCCGACGATCATGGTGTGTCCAAGATCGTCCACATGAAGGTTGAAGCGGAATGGGGTTGCGCCGGTTGTCGCCGCGTACAGTAGCGGCGGGCTTCCCGCCGGCATTAAGGCGGACGGGTTTTCGCGCAAGCCAGCCCAAACCGAAGTGATCGGAAGCAGGTCGGCAAGGTTTAACGTGTGCAAGACCACCCGGCGTACATTTCTGTAACCGTCGCCGGGCAAGCTGCCGCGCCAAGCCTCCACCGCGTTTACAGTCTCTACCCGCGACGAAAACCCCTGGTTCTGAATAGCTTTTGCAACCAGAGCCGCCGAATCGTTTGCGACTCTTTCATCTTCGCTGAGGCAGATGACCACACTCGTATAAAACGCAAATTGAATATCCCCGGAACTGGCGACGCTCATTGCTTCCTCCGCATCAACGGCCATTTGCTGGGCGTGAAGGTTTATCGGTCCGTTCTGAGTGCGAAAGATTTGATCCTTCCAACCGCGAATACGACTACGCCATTTCTTGCGAGTCTTGTCCAAATATGCCCGCGCTTCCTCCGGGTCCATCAGAATGGCGCGGGTGTTCCAGCGATACTCGATCGGCAGCGAGTCAAGAACGCCGAGAATTCCGGGCAAGCTTGTGCTCGGAAATCCGTCGATCGCAACAACTCGAATATGCTTGCGCCCGATTCGTGGCTCGATACCTGCGGTGAAGTCGGCAGCCGAAAGTGTGTCGTTCAAGTAGGAGGGAATGAGGGGCAGCGTAAAGGGGTGATCATCGCCACTGATCATTCGCCGGATCATCCTCAGAAAGTTGTCACGAGGGAAATACTCACCGAACAAGCCTTCGGTGGCTTCGGATTGTAGGCGCGTGGCTTGGAACAACGATCCGAACACTTCGTCGAAGTGCGCAATTCGCCCTTTGAATCCCGATAGTGCCTGATCCGCGGCAGAAGGCCTGTTCGCCTGCCCTTCGAATAGCCAGCCGCGAACGTTCTGCTCCGTCTCACTCGGAGGCAAATACGTGAGCGTCAGAACGTACTCGCTTTCGAAGTGAGCGCCTTCGCTCATGAATTGTTGCCGCCGTTCATCGTCAATGAGTCGTGTGATGGGATCTGAGAAACAACCGTTATCCGGGTATCCGGGCGCACGGCTTCGAATCGCATCACATTGAATCATCCAGCCGCTCCCCAGCCTGAGAATGCTGTTCAGGCGAGCGCTGAGAACCGCCATTTCTGCGTGCGTCGCAGAAGTGAGATCCGGACCGCGAAATGACCATGCGGCCATAAGGGATCCATCCTGCTGCAGGAGCACCCCATCGTCAATAAGAGCGTCGTAGAGCAGAAGGTCTGCGAGACTCTGTGGCCGCGTACGATGTTCGTTGATCTGCATCTATTACCTCCAGTGGCGCGGCACCGGCGCATACCGCGAATACAATCGGCTCTTCGCCGGGTAGAAGTTGGCGTAACGAACATGACGAAGGTAAACGTGGCGCATCATCGGGTCCGCTTTCCCCATGCGGGTCAGTACCGCGACAGCCGAAAGCCAGAATGCGAAGCCAACAATCACGCCCCACCAGGTCGCAAGCGTGAAGGCCAGACAAGCCGCGGTGAGACCGGAAAACAGCACCAATTCCCGATCAGCGCCGAGGAGCAGATGCGGCCGGTTTGCCGACTGGTGAATGACGATTTCACGCGCCTTTTCGAGATGTTGCACGCTAGATCACCGCTCCCGTAATGCCGAACGCGGCGCTCATGATGTTCGTGGCGAAGACGATGACGGCGACAACGAGCCCCATCAAGGCGGCACGCCGGGCAAACTCGTTCATTTCTCCGCCCCACAGAAGCGTTGCTCCCGTCGCGAATATTCCAATGATCGAAACGGAAAAAGCGACTGGGCCTGTCAACGAGGCTGCGATCAGCCGGAGAGGGGACTCCCACGGCATCACACCGGTCGTTCCTGCATGCAGGGTGGCCGCCGCCGCTAAAGCGAAGGCCAGCCGGTAAGCCATTCTGTATTGTCTTGATCTGGTAGAAAGTTGATTCATATAGGGACACCTCTAAGGGTTTTCAGACGTATTGGACTTCGTAGCGGCCATCGCAACATCCAGTCACGAGTGCGACCTCACGAACTTTTCGACCCGCCGCAAGCGACGGTTCTTCATCGATGAACACGACGACATCGACCGCCTCGGCAATGAGGCGCTGGATGTACTCGCCCTTTGGTGCATTCACCGCTTCGGTGACGAGACTCTCCAGCCTCTGCAATGCGCTTGCGGCGTCGTTAGCGTGGACTGTAGCAATCCCGCCGGGATGCCCGGTATTCCACGCCTTTAAAAGGGCGTGCGCTTCCGGTCCGCGAACCTCACCGACAACAATGCGCGTGGGCTTCAGCCGCATGCACGCGCGCAGACAGTCGAGCATGGAAACCTGCAAGTTTGCCCGAAGCTCGACATGGTTTCGCATCGAGCATTGCAGCTCAGATGTGTCCTCAATCGAGATGACACGGTCATCCGGCGCGAGCTCCGCCATTGCTTCGAAGCAGGCGTTCAGAAATGTTGTCTTTCCGGAGCCGGTTGCACCCGCGACGAGGACGTTCCTTTTCATACGAAGCGCGCTGCGAATGACTTCGGCATGCGATAAACCGCAGAGCCTTGCTCGAAAAAGATCGTGACGGCGTGTCCGGTTCAGCGGATCATCGCCATGCGTGAGAATTCCTGACCTCTCGTAATCGGCCAGTGTGAAAATCTTTTTGGGGCGCAGGCGTATCGCGAACATCGGCTGCGTAACTACCGGCGGAACGATACCTTCGAACCGGCTGCCATCAAGAGGCAACTCCGTTTCGATGATGGGCCGGTCGTGATTAACCGTCGTGCCACGCCACGCCGCAATCGTGTTAATCGCACTCATCGCCTGGCCCGGAGACATTACCCCAACACACACGAACCCTTTGCCGATCCGTTTTACCCAAAGCGACGAATCGGCATTCAGCAGCACATCCTCGGTCCCTTCATCGGCGAGCATCGAAAGGATCACGTCGCCGAGTTCGCGCTTGAGCTTGACCTCGTATCGTGTTCGTTGCTCCTCGTTCTGCACTGATTGACCGGTTACCATTGACTTTTTAGGAACGGATGTCATATACCCGATTAAGGCAGTGTACTTTCCGTTTTTGCCTCACTTTCTGAAGCGGCGAGTAGGCTGATTCGGGACAAGAGACGACCTAATGTTTGCCGTAATTCCAGAAAATTACTTTGAAACAGGTGTGGTGCCGATCTGCATCAGCCAAGTTGATAAATTCGGCAACTCGGTTTTCCAGGGTTGGATCAACGCCGTGCCACCCGTCGCGGACCCGCTGCGTCGGCTAGCGCGAAAACTCGGTGACGTATGGCTGGTGTCTCAATTGACTGAAGAATCGGTGCATCAATTATCGGCAAGGCACGGCGACGTACTTGGCCCTGCACCGAGTTCGGCCATATATCGAGATGCGGCGTGGCGAGCAGCGGACATGCAGGCGGGTGGTCGACGGGAGCGCGAAGGGCTGAACATTCAACTCGTAGACGCCATGATGGCCTGCCTTCGCGAGCCGCACAGCTTTGCCCGGGCATATGAAGATGCTGAGTTCTTTGAGCGCCTGCTTCAGGAGATTGGCGCGAAAGACATGAAGGATATTGAACTGATGGTGAAGATGTACCTTGCCGACGCGGACGACGATATCCCGGCGACCTTTGGGATAGAAAAGAAGACGAGCACAGCCTGGCAGAGTCTGTCCAAGCGCTTTCTCCGCAGCATCAGAAAAGCCGCTAATTCACTCTGAACCCAAATCCGCTTGAATGCAATAATGACAATGTTCTGATGGCAGATGCGTCGCGCACACCAAGTCCCGAGGAGGTAAAGCGTGTTCTACAAGAAGCCGTCCTGCGTCACTATCCCAACCCCGAACGCATCGGCTGTCCGGGATCTGAAATCCTCAAACAGGTAGCGCGCGAACAGCATCCTTACGAAGCATCGCACTGGGAGCACATTCAGCACTGCTCACCTTGCTACAAGGAATTTCTCGACTTCAGGCGCGAGTTTAAGCGAAGGAAAGTTGCTGTAAACCGGTTGAGATGGGCGAGCGCGATTGCGGCGCTATTCTTGATCGGATTCACTGGCTTTCTGTGGCAGCGTCACACGCCCGGCGATGACTCCCCGGTTGCTGTGCTGAATCTGGAGAGTACAGCAATTAGCCGTGGCGCTGGTCGTGAGCAAGCCGAAAATATCCAGCATCTTCCGCGCCGGTCAGGCCGCTACGAGGTCTATCTTCCTCTGGGCAGCATCCCCGGCCAGTATCAAGTTGAATTCCGTCGTCCGGGTGATTCCAATCCTGTCGCGACGTTTACCGGTTCAGCGGCCATTCGAGGCGGGACTACCGTCCTTCGGATCACAGCGGATCTAACCAAGATTCCAGCGGCAACGTATTCCTTCGCGTATCGTCGCGATGGAGGAGAATGGCGGGAATTGAACGTGGCGCTGTCGTAAACAAGCGCCTCGCGTTCGGCTACAACCATCAAAGCATATTCTGAGTACCGACGATCCGCCCGGGGCTGATCGAGCGCATCGGAACGTAGGGCAGCATTAGAGGTGAACTGGACCTCTCTGCACCCGCAGCCACAAGTGCGATCCTTCTTGATGAGGACTGGACACATTACGGTAGCGCGGTTGTTCGTTCTCACTCCATTCCACGCACGCTAGCAGATGAGACGCCATCCTTGCGTATGATGAGAGTACATGGACAGATTTGTGGCGGATCCACTACCTGACATGCAGCTGTGGCGGTATGTTGATCTGGCGAAGTTGGTTTCACTATCAACCTCAGAATCGCTGTGGTTTCCTAGAGCTGACAAGCTGTCGGACACTCATGAGGGGTCGCTTACAAGTCCTGACGTGGACGCCCGGGCCGCACGCATGCAGGCTTCATTGACCGCTGTTCCAGAGAATGTGAAACAACGTATTAACGTCGATCGCTTGTCGCGGAGCTGGGAGAACGTCTTCTCGTCGGGCATAAGGAGCGCTCGCGAAGCGTTCGCAATCAGCTGTTGGCACGAGAATCCAGCGGAATCGGCGGCAATGTGGGAATTATATGCTGCCCGCGGACAAGGTATCGCGATCCGTACCACATTGACAGGCCTAAAGAGTAGCCTCAGCACTCCAACAACAGAGCCGTTAATCTACTCGAAGGTGCATTACATCGACTTCTCGAAGGAACAGATCCCGACAGGAAATCCCGTGTTTCCGCTCCTATATAAGCGGCAAAGTTTCGAGCACGAACGGGAGGTCCGCGCGATCGCTCCGCTAGTCGAGATGAAAAATCCAGCACAGTACGAGCACGGCATCGGCATCCCGGTTGATCTCAACACGCTGATTCAAGACCTTTACGTACATCCCGGCGCACCAGCATGGTTCTTTGAAGTGGTCGAGTCGTTACGAAAAAGATATGCTGTAGACGCACCTGTAAATAAGTCCGTCATGGACTCCAGTCCGCTCTACTGATGTTGGGAGTTCGGAGTTCGATGCAAACCGCAGCAACACTGTCAACCCCGAATTCCCGTCAAGGCAGAATCTCATATATTGGGTGCGGTTGCCGCACCCCGAACGCGGTGACACATAAGTGTATTTGGACTTGGCCCCCATTATTGAGAACGGGCAATTAAAAATCATTTTTCATGGTGACCCGCCCCGCAGTTTGAGAAAGCCGATCAGTTGAGACCCGATTCCATAGCGCCATTGTTGAGTCCACTTGCCGGAAAGTCTCGCTGCTGAGAGTTGGAAGCCCAGATGCCATTCGTAGGAACGAGAAATAGTCGTCCCGCTGATATGGGCTTCGCCAATAAGATGATGGGCGATGCGGAAGTTGAGCTGCTGGTTCCCTTCGTACCGTTATCCGAAGTAGACCGCCAGCGCCTTACCGGGCCGCACTCGTCGCATTTTCAGAAACCAAATACCCACAGGCAGCCTGAAGCTGCTCATCGCCACCAGCGGCAATAATGTTCGACGTCATGGTAATCGGAACGTCGGCACTGATCCCACAGGCCTCGATGCAGGCTCCCGAAGGCGAATACCAACCCGCGACGGGAATGCGCAATGTGTATCCTCCGGGCATGCTGAAATTAGCACCGCCGAGCACCTGCCCGGACGTTTTCGTGCCGACCAGCGTTGCGACCCGATGCTCCTTGACGAAACTTGCGACCATTTCCGCCGCGCTCGCGGTGTGCTCGTTTATGAGCACCATGGTGCGACCGTGCCACGGTTGCTCGCCAAGCCCCTCGGTGAATAGCGCCAGAGATCGATCACGCTGGAAGACCTTGAATCGAATCGCCATCCCGATTTGCTGCAGTTTGGACGCAGGAATGCTGTCAATGCGCGGAAGTTTGTCGCGATCATAACCATTCTTCAAGCGTCGGCGCGTCAAACTGTATCCAATTGGCAGCTTGCCGCGCGACAAGTAACTCATCAGTCGCAGCGATCCGAGTCCACCGCCGACATTGCCTCTCAGGTCGACAACGAGCCGCTTGCAACCGCGCTCTTTTAGACCGCTGAGCGCACTATCCAGAGCAGCCGCAAACTGGAATCCCACCGTACCGGGGAAACTGGCAACCTTCACATAACCGATGTCATCGTTTATCATTCGGCTCGCGACGCTCTTTGGCTCGATCATCGGAGGCCGATCCTTTGCAGGTCTGTCAGGCACTTCGATTTCAACTTCCTTGCTGTCCGTTGAGCCAAGCCGACCGATTCTTAGCCGGTGCTTGGTACCCATTCTGAACATTGGCTTGTCAGGAGGCGCGACACGGCAACCATCTATGGCAAGCAGCAACCCGCCTGGCTCAATCCCGGCCCGAAATGCAGCGCCGTCTTCGACAACATCGAGAAACATCCAGGTCCCACGCCCATTCGCTTGAGTCGGGTTCAGGGTCGCGTGAATTGAGTACGGAGCGGGAATTGCGCCATTCTTGCGGTAAAACCCCGTGTGACTGCTTCCAAGCAACGTAAGCAAGTTCCGGACGCCGCCTTCAAAACCCTCATCGTTGGACCGCAGCAGATCGCGCGCTTGTTCATCAACGGTACTGGCCCAAGCAGCATAATCCTGAGATGGATTCGCGACATTGATGTGCTTCTCAAACACAGTCCGTTTGACGCGCTTGAGAATGTCTGACTTTTGCTCTTCAGTTAACGGCATACTGTTTGTGTTCGTTTGTCCGGATTCGCTGCTCCGAAAGACCGTCCACCACGTACCCGGCCCAGAAGTACGGGACCGCTTTACTTCCGTATGTCTTGAGCACATCTCGCTTCGCATCGACAAGGGCCGTCCCAATCGTGTCGCCACTTACCAGATGCGAGTAAAACTGCTTCATCATGAACACCGAGAATGTGTCATCGACAGACCAAAGAGTAGATACGACCGAGTGGGCGCCCGCGAGCAAGAAAGCTCGAGACAGATTGGCGATGCCTGCTTCTCCCTGCAATCGTCCTACTGCGGTATCGCATGCGGACAGCACCACGACGTCCGCGTTCAACCTCATATCGGTAATTTCGTGAGCGTCCAGCAGTCCGTCTTCGTGCGCTGCCGTATCGCTCAATAGAACTAAAGCGGCGTGATCTGGGTGAACTGGATCAGCAATTCCGTGTACTGCAAGATGGACGATGGTGCGGTGCTCTAAATCCGCGTGCTTGACCGCGGCCTCCGTTGCGGCGGAACCAATGAGGATAGTCTCGTGATCGCTGTGATCGATTGAGCTCGCGATTTTGACCTCCTCCTTTGATCCAGGTAGGTCACCTAAGTCTTTCATTCCAGGTGCCGGTATGCCTCGTGTTGTGCCTGGTCGACCCCGATACGGTACGCCGCCGACTGCCAGAAGCGAACCCTGAGCATCCTGGTTGTCAGTTAAGGACTTCATCAGGGCAAATGTGCTTGCTGAAGGAGCATAGGAAACGGAGTGATTTGCGAGTACGTATTCACCATTTGCATTCATCAGAGCGTCGAAAGGCACGCCGAACAATTTGCCGTCGGGAACGATGATCAGTTTCGAATGCCGACTTAGTTCGGGAACGCCGGCAAAGAGATCCTGGTAGAGAGCTTTGGATTCTGCGATCCCGGCCTTGCGACCCTTTACTGCTTCCGTGTAAGCTGTTATGTCCTTCTCGATGGTGCTTCTTGGCTGCAAGGCCACAATCTTGAGTACCTGGCTGGTAAGCGTCAGGCAGTAAGACCGTGAATCGGCGAGAACGTATTCCAGAATAACTTCATCCGGCTGCAGGCGGCTACGAACGTCCGCAGCGGTAAGAGAGCGAATCTGACGGACTGGCGATTTTCTACCGGAGTCCGTGAGCCAGAGCGTTTGTTCAGCTAAGAAAATCTGATTACGAATCGACCGAGCGCGGGCTTCGGAAGACGTAGATGCGAGCTTAATTCGCAGATCGGAAACCCGGCGCTCAACCCCTTCTTCTTGAGGCGATTGTGCGCGTGTTCCTTCAAGTAGAAAATCGCGCAGAATGCGCCCACGCGCATCTTCGATCGCTGCGAACGCCTTCTCAGGACGATGCAGATCGTCGGACAGCAACGAAAACTCGCCAACGTATAGATCGGTCATCGCGACGATTAGCCCTGTTTTTGCAGCTGTACTGCTGACATGGCCGAGCATGGAATCGACGAGATACCCGGCCTGCTCATAGGTGCGCTCGGCATCTGTGTAGCGGCGCTCTCTGACTTGTAATGTGGCCAACGACGTGAGCCTGGTCGGAAGAAGGTATGGTTCCGCATTCTTTCGCGTTACAGCGATGGCCCGCTCGGCCATATTCTGCGCCAGTTGCAGTCTGCCTTGGCTCCCATAAATATCGACCAAGATCATCTCGGAGTCTGCGAGCAGTCTGGGAAAGCCGCCGGTCGTTGCCAATCGAATGGCAATCTGAAGCTGAGAAATCGCCTCGGTGGGGTTTTGTGCGGCTAGTTCCACTCGCGCGAGCGTGATCCTCGCTTGCGTCTCTTTCACCAGCTTCCGGCGACTTTGTGCCTCGCTAATGATTTCCGCTGCAAGCTTTCGAGCATCGTCGATTTTGCCAAGCCCTAACAAAGCCTGCAAGTCGCCCTCTTTGGCGAGGAAAGGATAACCGGCATCCGGCACTTGAGCCGACGCCTGCAATGCCTTTTGCAGGTATCGTTGCCCGGCTTCGTAGTTACGAACGAGCACCATTGCCGTTCCAATCGCCGACAGGTATCGGATCTGCGCGCCGACATCGTGCGTACGAGCTGCCTGGATGAGTGCGCCCGCAACGTGAGCGCGAGCTGCATCCATTTGGCCCTCCATAAACTCTGCGAATCCGATTTCTCCAGTGGCCCGGTTCCGCCACTTCGCATCTCCGAATCCCGCTGCTAACGAGCGCACTGCCTCCCAATCTTTCTTCATGGGAGCCGCATCGATCTCACCGTCGATATCGCCCTTTACGGAAAGGCAAACCATCCGCAGGGCTGCATCGCGCTGTAGCAGCGGATTACTCTCCAGTTCGCGCGATAGTTCTTGCGAAGTGCGCGGCAACGAACGCCGCTCCATCGTCGCGCGAATGACGCCGATATGCGCGTACAATGCGTTTCGCACGTCGCCTTTGGAGCGGTATATGCCCTCGGCTTTGGCGAAGAAGGGACCGGAATCGGCCCAGTTGTAAAGATCCGCGTAATGTGACGCTTGTCGCATCGCCGCGTCCGCATCGGTGCGCACTGATTGCGCGAACGCGGCCGGGATCAACGCGAGCAAGCAAAGGCTTGCCCGATTCATGCTTGCGTTCTGAACCTCCAGGGACTCAGCAGGTGTCCAAGTGAGAGCGGATCGCCGCTTTGTTCATGAGAGCGAAGCATTCTCATGGACAAGACGGCAGAGGTCGTAAACAGACAGATACGCAGCATGTGTTCAGAAGTTTTCGAGATCGGGTTGTTCAGGCCTGAATCGGATAAGGACGCCTCTGAGCCGGAAATGTTTCTTCGTACTTGGGATAAAGAAAGCCTATTTAGATCGCTTCCCTGGTTGCGATTTCAGAATATGAACGGTCGAAACATCTTCATTCGGCCAAAAGGCGAGCACCAACTCAGTTTAATCGACGATTTGAAAATTGACGGAATCGGTGCCCTCAAAACTGCCGGCTTCAATCCTGCTCTGGTAGTGCAAACGTCGTCGGGCAATTTTCAGGCTTGGCTGAATCATGGCGTCACGTTGCCGAAAGACCTCTCAACGGCCGTCGCAAGAGCATTGGCGGAGAAGTTCGGAGGTGACACCGGGGCTGCGGACTGGCGACACTTTGGGCGGCTGAGCGGATTTTCCAACCGGAAGGAAAAGTATCGACAAGCGGATGGGCTGTTCCCCTTCGTGAGGCTGATGGAGGCGAACCAGGCAGTGTACCCGAAAGCCGCCGAGTTCGTAGCCGAAGTGCGTGCGCGCCCAGCCCGGGACCGCGCCTCAGCCGAAGAGCGCAGGCAAAGACACAGCCGAAGCACCACCTATGATGCAAGCGCTGGGCCTAAAACAATCGACGACTTCCGGAACAACCCAATGTACTCCGGCGACGGCAATCGAATTGATCTCGCATTTGCCGTCTACGCCGCAAGCCACGGCGTGCCGGAGTCCGAAGTCCGAGCCTCAATCGCGAGTCGAGACCTCAGTCACAAAGGCAACCAACATCGTCAGGAGGAGTACATCGAACGCACGGTTCAGAAAGCAGTGGGAACGGTCAGAACGCTAAGCCCCTCGCGCTGACTCCCGATGGCTACTGCAGACGAAAAGAGCGTTTATCGATGAGAACTTTCCATTCCGAGAATCAAAGCACTGACCGCATCGCTGCCGCCCTGGACACACGACTTGGTCATATCGGCTGAATAGTCTTTGCCAACCTGGGCAAAGAATAGTTCGCAAGATAGAATGCAAGGAATAGAGGCCAGCGCGAGCGCCTCCTCGGCAAGCATGGCGGGCCTAAAACGACAGAAGACCACAGATACGATTACCCGCGGTTCGGAGTGGCACCGGTGGGACCCCCATATCCACGCACCGGGTACTCTCCTGAATGACCAGTTCGGCTCAAATGACCCATGGGACACATACCTCACAGCGATCGAGAACCGGACACCGAAAATCGAAGCGATCGGCGTTACCGACTACTACCTTACTGACACCTATGAGGAATTTCTTGGAAGAAAGACCGCAGGTCGGCTCGCCGCGGTAAAAATGATCTTCCCGAACGTCGAACTACGGCTTGACGTGGCGGCAAAGTCGGGCTTCGTGAACATTCACCTTCTCGTCAGTCCAGAGGATCCCGATCATATTGCTGAACTGAAGCGCATTTTGAAGCGCCTACAGTTTGCTGCCTACAACGACCGCTTCGACTGCACGCGAGATGAGCTAATCAAACTCGGAAAGTGCGCCGATCCGTCAATCACAGATGGCGGTGCTGCTCTCCGACACGGTGCGACACAATTTAAGGTCAACTTCGACCAACTGCGCAAGGTGATACACGAGAGCGAATGGGCGAAGAAGAACATCCTCATCGCTGTTTCCGGTGGTGCCGGAGATGGTACGTCAGGCGTCCGGCAGGCTACCGACACAACCGTCCGCCAAGAGATTGAGAAGTTCGCGCACATCATCTTCTCTAGCAACCCTGCCCAGGCTGAGTTCTGGCTCGGCCAGCGTAGCGTGACTCTGGAGGAACTGCGCACGCGGTATGGCGGCTGCAAACCATGCCTCCATGGGAGCGACTCCCACGACCAAGAATCAGTGGGTCAACCCATCGCTAATCGTTTTTCGTGGATCAAGGGCGCACTCGACTTCGATGCCCTCCGTCAGGCCTGCATCGATCCCGAGGGACGCGCCTATGTCGGTGGGCAGCCGCCGCGATCAGCACTGCAGTCGCAGGTCATCTCGCATATTAGGATCGACAGTGCCGACTGGGCCGTCACTCCCGACGTCCCTCTCAACCCGGGGCTTGTGGCGATTATTGGGGCGCGGGGATCCGGCAAGACTGCGCTGGCCGACGTGATCGCAGCCGGTTGCGATGCGATATCGCCCTCCGGTTGGGAGGCGGACGAGAACATTAGCCCTTCCTTCCTGGCGCGGGCGCGCAGGCTGATCGGGGAGGCGACGACGACGCTCACTTGGGGGGGTGGTGCGAAGGCCACGCGGTCACTCGATGGCAGGGACGCGAACGGCCATCTGTCCTTTCCGCGCGCCCGTTATCTCTCCCAGCAATTCGTCGAGGAGCTTTGCTCGGCGAAAGGTGTCTCTGATGGCCTTGTAAACGAGATCGAGCGAGTGATTTTCGAATCGCACTCGCGAGACGATCGTGAGTGGGCAATGGACTTCGCTGAAATGCGAGATCAGCAGATCGTGCGTTTCCTGCAGGCGCGTCAGCGTGAAGCCGAGGCAATCTCCGACATCTCCGACCGCATTGCGGTGGAATTCGAAAAGGAAAACTTAGTCGCCACGCTTAAGACCCAGGTCGCTCAAAAAAATAAGCTGATCACCGACTACACCGCCGATCGAGCGAAGCTCGTCATCAAGGGCACCCGAAGCGCAGGTGACGCGCCACGCTCAGTTGAGCGACGCTGCTCAGAGGCTTCGGATCAAGATGCAAGGCTTCGGGAATCAGCGCCGCACTTTCGTGGCCCAGCAAGACGAGGTCCGCAGCATGCGTGCCACCGGCGCGCCAGAGATGCTACGCCAATCCAAGGCGCGTCACGCGAACAGCGGACTAAACTCCCAGCAGTGGGACGAGTTCCTGCTGATCTACAAGGGCGACGTCGACAAGAGCCTCAAAGGCTACATTGCATGGGCGGATGACGAGGTTCGGAAGCTCAACGGCGTTCCGCCGCCACTCGGCGATCCAAACGTTCCGCTGATCCCCGACGATGCCGATATCGCGGTGCTCCCACTCGCACACATCGCAGCCGAAATGACGCGCCTCGAGGCGTTATTCAGTGCCGACAAGCTAGTCCGCGATCAATACGTGGCGCTGACTGGCCGCATCGCACAGGAGAACTCTTCGCTCCAGACCCTCGAAACACGCTCGACCGATGCGCAGGGCGCAGCAGCACGCCGCAAAGAACTGCAGACTGAGCGCGATAACATCTACGGGCGAGTCTTCGAGGCGATCATCAGCAAACAGAACGCGCTCGCCGGCCTGTACGCGCCATTGATGGCGAGGCTGGCAGCATCTTCAGGTACGCTGAAGAAGCTCAGCTTCTCGGTTCGCAGGATCGCAGACGTTCAAGCTTGGGCCACGGTTGCGGAGGAACAACTCCTGGATCGACGCAAGGCCGGACCCTTCTACGGCCGCGGCTCGCTGATCTCGGTCGCGACGGAGGCACTCAAAGCCGCGTGGGAAGCAGGCTCCGCAGCCGAGGTTCAGTCCGCCATGACAGCGTTCATGGCAAGATACCTCAAGGATCTACTGTCGCACGCGCCTTATGCACAGACGCAGCAGTCCGAATTCCGGGCTTGGTCGAAACAGTTCGCCCATTGGCTGTTCGGGACCGACCACATCGGCGTCCGGTACGAGATTTCCTACGATGGGATCGATATCCGGAAGCTGTCTCCCGGCACGCGCGGCATCGTGCTGCTGCTGCTTTATCTCGCTCTCGACGATTCAGACGATCGACCTCTGATCATCGACCAGCCCGAAGAGAATCTCGATCCAAAGTCCGTCTTCGACGAGTTGGTGGCGCTCTTCATCGACGCCAAAGCGAAACGCCAGGTCATCATCGTCACGCATAACGCCAACCTCGTCATCAACACTGACGCAGACCAGATCATCGTAGCCGAAGCTGGCCAGCATCCGTCGGGCGGTCTTCCGCCGATCAGCTATGTGGCGGGAGGTCTAGAAAATGCGCCAATTCGTAAGGCCGTTTGCGACATTCTTGAGGGCGGCGAAGCCGCCTTCCGTGAGCGCGCACGGCGATTGAGAGTTCGTCTTGATCGATGATGCAGCCTTCTGCTCCCTTGGACTACTGAGAGCTAGGGAAGGAATGATTGCTCGGCTCGCGACAATCGATAGGCTGTTAACTGTGTCGCTAGTGCAAAAGCGAATAGAACATCACACCGCACAGTGCGATGAACAGAAACGCGAGCAAACGCAGGAGCCCACCCTGCAACATCATCGCCGTCAACAGCAGAAGCAGCCGCATACAAACACTTCTCCGATCATCTTAGAGCACGCGGGTGCCAACGAGCAGGCCAAATCCGAAAAGGAGAAGCCCGCTAATGACCCCGAGCGCAATCCACCTAACGACAGCACTGCTGATTGCCACAGGAGTATGCGGGTTTTCCGAGCCCCTTGCTGCAGTGATGGACGCAGTAGCCCGAATCTGCTCGGCAACGGCGATTCCGGCCCGTAAGCCAACGCTCTCAGCCGATCTTTCCAAATCCGTCGCAACCGCCTTCATTCGCGCCGCAAGCCGTTCGACCGCATCCTCCAGCGCCAACTCATTCAGGGCTACCAAGGCAAAAGCCGGATCATCCGGGTCGAGCCGAATCCCGTACCGCGAGGCCACTTCACCGATGAGACGCGCTGTCCGATCCATAGCAGACGCCTACTGCACGAATAGACGGTCGATCTGCTCGAACAGATCCCGCTGAATCACCTTCAGTCGCTGTTTGGACATCAGTGAGAATTCGCCAGCCGTGATTGCCTCCCGGAGTGTCAGTTTCCGCGCAATGACTTCCTCAAAATCCCGCCCGAATGTATCCTGGTTTCGCTTGACCAAGTGGACCCATCCGGACACCTTGTCCGCGCTGTCTTTATAAGCAGCCATATCGATGAACTGCTTGCCGTCCCGTTCGACTCGCCCGAAGTATTCGTTCACCCAGACGATAACGTTTTTCTCCGCAGTGCTCTCGGCCAGGCTCCGGAATCCCTTCAAGGTATCCGCGAGCGCCTGTCCGCCGGTGACGACAGTGTGAACGTAAAGGTTTTTTCCGGCGGCGCAAAGCATCTCCGGCACATTGCTCTCCAGAATGTAGTTCCATAACGGGATGAAGGTAGACGCGCCATTGTCAATGACGAACGTGCCATCTTCCGTCAGCAGCCGTTCCATTAGGCCGTCAAATCCACGCTGGTCAATGTTGCCATCGCGCATAAGTTCGATATGTCGGGCGCCGAGCGCCCGGTACTGCGAAAACGTCTGATTCACCGGGTCGGTGTCCACGCACTCCACCTTGCGGCCGTTCTCAATAAAATACTGCGCGAGGATGCTCGCGATCAGCGACTTCCCCACGCCTCCCTTGCCTTGCAAAGAAAGGTGGATCGCCGATTGCGGCGTTTGTGATTCTGTGGTGCTCTTCGGCATTCTGTTCTCCTCAAATCAAATCGTCTTCATCCGGCGGTCCCGGAGGGAAGTCGAACCCTGGCCGATTACCCGTCCGCTCTCTGAAATTGCCGAGAGGATCTCGATGCTGAGCCCGCGCAGCGTCCTTAACAGGTCGCTGCGCCGCAGTCTCCACAACAGCTTTCTCGGCTTTTCGTTCGGCGGTTTGCTTGGTCTGTTCCTCCCGCCGGAGACGCCCGATGTAGAGCGACAAGCGTGGATAGCTGATCGAAATCCCGGCTTCATTCAGGCGTTCGTGAATCGTCGTCAACGCCACACGCCGGTCTAGCGCAGCCCTGATGTCGGGCCACGCAAGCCGGACCCATCCCATGACGGTCGTTGGCGACTCGTCACGAAGTTTCCGGAGTTTGCCGAGATCGACGTTTTTGCCCATCGCTCAATTCCGAAGCGACGAGCATGGCGAACCCGGACAACGCGACTTCACTTTTCTTCGCAAACGTCCACATCTTTTTTCCATATGAGCCGTGCCAGCAACAGAAGTTCACAGGAGTTCGCAAATGTCCACACCACGAAGACGGGCCAAACCACCAAAGATCCGGTAGTGGAACATAAAGGAAACGTTTGACCGCCGGCCGCTGATTTCTGCTTCGGGTCTGTGGCTTCTTCGACTTAGCCGTTTTACAAATCAGCGCGCTGATTAAACACTTGTTGTACGCGGTCCTGAATGCTCCTTTTCAATGCTTTGGAAGCATGGGAAAGAAACGAAGGCGAGTTTTGGGACTCCGTGTATCGGAGACCTTTGACCGGCAAATCGATGAAGCAGCACGGCGGCAGGGACACAAGAGCATCAGCGCTTTCATCCGAGCTGCGGTTGAAAAGGAGCTGAAGGGAGAAGCTGTCGTCCACAGGCAAGCAGAGGAGCGGATAGCAGCCAGCTTTGACCGCATCAGCCGCGAACTGCGGAAACTTGGCAACGCACAACAGGCGCTATTCGCATTCACGGACGCGTTGGCGCGAGTTTTTCTGCATTGCATACCGGAGCCGGTCCCGTCATCTCACGAACAAGCACTGGCGCGGGCAAAGGACCGTCATGCTCGATTACTGAAGATGGCAGCGTTGAGTATGCAAGGTGACGCGCGTGCAGCCCTACTCGAGTTGGTGGACCGTGTCGCGTAACGATGGTGAGCGCGAGTTTCGGCTCCGTCCCGAGCGCCCACACAGAGTTCCTGACGAAACCCGCGCGTGGAGCAACGCTTTCAAACGCATTGTCCACTTCGCGCGGATCACGAGCAGGCGAACGTCATCCCGGCTAATGGCGAACACCGCCAAGGCTTACAACCAGCGCTGTGCGGTACGGGTCACATACACGCCAAACAAAGTGTCCGGCCAATGGGCAGCGCACGGGCGATACATATCGCGCGATAGTGCTGCCGGGCAGAAGCCGCAAGAGCGCGGTTTTGGATCGACAGGACCAGACATGGACATTCCGAAAACACTCGGCACTTGGCAGACGGATGGCGATCCGAGATTGTTCAAGCTGATCATCTCGCCCGAATTTGGCGACCGCCTCGACTTGGAGGCGCACACGCGCAATCTGATGGAGCGAATGGAGCGTGATCTGGGAACCAAGCTAGAATGGACGGCCATCATTCACCGGAATACCGAGCATCTACACGTCCATGTCGCCCTCCGGGGCATTGACGAAAACGGCGCGGCGCTTCGCCTCCCGCGAGAGTACATTCAGAGCGGCATCCGCCGACATGCCGAAGAATTGGCAACTCAGCAGCTTGGGTACCGTACACAATTGGACGCCGAAGAAGCACAGCGCCGAGAGGTTCACCAGCCTCGCTTCACTTCACTCGACCGCGTAATAAAGAATGCCGGTGAGCCAAGCCCGGATGGTGCAAGTATCAAGGTGACCGGCGACCTCCGGTCCGCGTTCGCCAAAAAGCGGCTGATCGTTTTAGCGGAAATGGGCTTGGCTGAGCAGGTGATCCCCGGCAGTTGGCGCGTAAACGCGAACTTCGAACACATCCTCCGTGAGATGCAGAAAACCGCTGACCGGCAGAAAGCCCTCGGCGCACACCGGGCGTTGATGTCCGATCCCAACCTGCCGTTTCAAGTTACTGATATCCGAAGGATCGAACAGCTCCGTGGCCGTGTTCTCGGCCACGGCGAGGAAGAAAGCACAGGGCACACATACATGCTGCTCGAAGGCGATGACCGGAAGGTTCATTTCATTTATCACAACAGCGCGATCTTGCAAGCCCGACACGCAGGTCGATTCGTGGTGGGTTCACACGTTTCCGTTACTGGACTTGGCGTGCAGTTCGCATCAGCGGAAGATAAGGAACGTTCGGCCGACCCGCATTCCCTCAGGAATTCGACTCATCGAAGTAGGTGACTGAACGGCTGCTTTAATGCCGTTTTTAAACATTCGAGTCGAGGACTATAGAGCTTCGCAACCATTGACGGATCTGATAGGCATTACCAGGTTCGACCGGGGCAGTGCGCATATCAGCACGGTAAGATGTTGGTCTGGCTTCATTATGGCGGGTCATATAGAAGATTCCACATGTCAGGATTGTGGCCTTCACTCAGCACCTGGCGAGCCAAGCTGCAGTGAACTACGCGATTCGCTCTTGGCCCGAGATTTTGAGCAATCTGCGTTGTACTGGCGACTCCATCGCCTAGCGATAGACGCGTACTGCGTGCAACACGCGGCTTATGTAGAATCGGCCAAGTCGTTGGCCGCGCATCTGTGTGGGCTCTGCATTGCTTTGGAAATGGGCAATGATGAACCCAGCATGCGGATTCTACAGCAGTGGCTCAGTACGAACCCGGATCTACACAAACCTTGCTTGCCGAAAACGCGTGGTCGTCTCACAATCAAGCACGTTAGCGATCTCCCTGATCCGATTGCTTATGGCGCGGCGGTGAAGGAGTGGGCGCAATCTGCGTGGGACGCATATAGCGATCTACATGTAACGGCGCGGGAATGGATATCACGCTCGCGATCCGAGCAACGGCACCGCCGCTAAACATACCACGGCTCAGGTTATCACCAACTTTTCTGTCGCACCCTCCGTCTGGCGCGCGTTTGCGGCCGTAAGACGAACAACTCGGCGACAAGCCCTCGCTTGGGCTTGTCCGGTTCCTACTCGCCAGCCGCTTCTCCTGAGAGGGCGCTCTTGCCCTCTCAGGAGAGCTCATGACACAAGAACAAAAGCTGATCTTTGATGCATTAGATGAACTTGGCGGAGAACCGCTGGAAGGTTCAGGATTCGAAACCGAGGCTTCCGAAATCGAATTTGCGGAGACTGATCCCGAAGCGGCCGAGCGGAGGAGCTAATCGCCATGCCAGACGAGAACGGCTCCACTCCGAAGCGCGACTTCCGTCAGGAGGTCACAGACAACATCATCCGCATGCTTGAGCAAGGCACTGCGCCATGGCAGAAGCCGTGGGAAGCGGGCAAGCTCGAAATGCCGAATAACCCGACTACGGAAAAGCCGTACAGAGGCGGCAACGCGATCCACCTTATGTCCGTTGCGGCAATAAGGGGCTACGAAGACCCGCGCTGGTTGACGTATAAGCAGGCGGCAGAGCAAGGCTGGCAGGTACGCAAGGGCGAAAAGGGAACCCAAATCGAATACTGGGAATTCCCGGATTCGGCACAGGCTTCGAAGCCTCGCGCTGGCAACGCCGATGGGAATGCCGAAAGTACCGGCAAGACCGATGACGACCGCCGGATCATTCACCGCGTCTACACGGTTTTCAACGCTCACCAGATCGAAGCGGTCCCGTCCCATGAACTGAAGCAGCGCCCCGAATTCGAGGTAGTCGAGGCAGGAGAAAACATCCTTCGCAACTCCGGTGCCGCAATCAAGCACGATCAAAACGACCGCGCCTTCTACAGCCGCCGTACAGATAGCATTCATCTTCCGCCGCAGACGGCGTTCAAAACCGCAGGCGACTATTACGGAACCGCGCTGCACGAACTCTCGCATTGGACCGGACATCCCTCCCGTCTGAACCGGTCCACCCTCAACGAGAGCTACCGGTTTGGAGACAGCAACTACGCCCAGGAGGAACTTCGCGCAGAACTCGCCAGCGTATTCCTTGCCGCCGAACGCGGCATTCCACACGATCCTGAGCAACACGCGGCCTACGTGGGCTCATGGATCAACGCACTTCGCAACGACAAGAACGAAATCTTCCGAGCTGCCAAGGACGCCAACCGCGCAGCCGATTTTCTGCTCGCGTTGAAGTTGGAGAAGGGGATTGCCGAGGAGCAACTCGCGACTGAAGCGCCCGCGACGACCACCGCAGCCCGGCAAAATGCCTTGCCCGCTTTTGAACGCGAGACCGAAGACCTAAAACGCGCTGAAGCCGCCGCAAAAGACAGCGCGATCGACACGGTATCCGAGCAAGTGTCCGAATCGAAGAACCCGCCACACTTGGAACCAGGCGACAAGATCGTTGCGTTCGAGCCATACCACTCCGGCGGCAAACCGAAGAAGGAACCCGAAACGCCCGGCATCGTTCAGTCGATCTACGCAGACGGCCAGTACGTCTCATACATGCGCCTCGATGGGAAAGGAAGCTTGCTGGAAAACGGCAACAAAGCCGTTGATGACCGCGGGCTTCGATTGGCGAACTCCGCCGATCTGAAGCAGTTCGACAAACAGTTCGCCGAACTGGAAACCAAGTTCCGCGAGACGAGTCGCCACACCGCACAGTACGAGCCGCAAACCGGAACGGTCAACGTTCACGATAAACACTCGGTGACGGATCACCGGAGCCCGGTCGACAATGCAGCCGCAAAATCGGCTCATGCTGGCAAGCAAGACCAGAGTCTCCGGAACTCGTTCTCAGAGGCTCAGACAATCAGCAAACAATCCATGGGTGACTCCGCGAGAACCTATGTCGCCCAGACGGACAGCGGCATCTACCGTGGCGAAATTATCGGGCAAACCGATCTTCACGTCGTTCAACGCCTGAACGGCGAGTCAGCCGTGGCGCACATGAAACACATCCTTTCTCGAATTCCCCAAGCGGGAGAGAACGTGCTCGTCAAGTATTCGAAAGACGGAGCGCGCGTCAATGACATGCAGGCCAAGTCCCGCTCAAAGGAGTTAGCCCGATGAGCTCGCGAACTTCTCTTTACCGAACACCGCCCGATCCCGGCTACATCGGCGGTTACAACTGGACGGCGATGCTAAGCGGCTTCGCCGTCCTCTTCGCATCTAACGTAGCCGCCACACAATTCGCTGCCTACCGCTTCGGCTATCAACCCGCACTGGGGAATCCGCTGTATCGCATCGCTCACATCGCCATTTATCAGCCGTTTGCCTGGGCGATGTGGGTGCTCCGATACACCGGTTCCGAAAATCTCCGCATCCGAGGACCGGTTCAGATTGCCGAGCTGATCGTGATGGCTGGATGCGGAGTCGCCATTGGGATGTTCTATCTGCTCAATCTCCGGCGCACGAAGGCGTTGTCCAAGAATGCTGAGGATCTGCACGGCTCCGCTCGCTGGGCCAGCGCAGAGGATGTGAGGGCAACCGGGTTGCTTGATTCCAAGCAGGGCGCTTACGTCGGCGGCTGGTGGGATCCGGGAACAAGTCATCTCCACTACCTGCGTCACAACGGCCCCGAGCACATCCTCGCGTTTGCGCCGACGCGTTCCGGCAAAGGCGTCGGCCTAGTTATCCCGACGCTGCTCGCCTGGTCGGAATCCGCCGTCATCTACGACATTAAAGGCGAGAATTGGGCCAAAACCGCTGGATTCCGCCGTAAGCAAGGTCATCTGTGCTTCAAGTTCTCGCCAGTTGAAATGGGAGCATCCTCTCGCTTCAACCCGCTTGCGGAGATCCGTTTGTTCACCCCACGGGATGTATCCGACGCGCAGAACGTGGCCGACATGATCGTCCGCACCGGTGAAGATAGTCCGCAAGAACGCTACTGGCAAGATGCTGCCGCATCCATCGCAACCGGCATGATTCTTCACGTCTGCTACGCCGCCGCTGCGGAGAAACGTGTGGCGTCGCTTGCGGATCTAGCGCGTGTCTTTACCAAGCCTGGCATGAGCTTTCGGGACACGCTGAAGGGGCTTGAAAGCTATCTGCATGATCCCGGGCACATGCACAATTGGCAAACGCCAGACGGAGAGCGAACCGCCACGCACCCTGTCGTGCGGGAAAAAATACAGGAAATGCTCGACAAAGAAGACAAGGACTTCTCGGGCGTCCTCAGTACCGCAAAGACTGCCTTATCGCTCTATAGCGACCCTTTGGTTGCAAGGAACACCGCCGCCAGCGATTTCAGCATCAACGACCTCGTGAACGCCGACAAACCGGTTTCTCTGTACTTGGTTGTGCCGCCGTCGGACAAGATTCGTTTGCGTCCCCTGATCCGGTTGATGTTCACCATGATCGTCCACCGGCTCACAGAGAAGATGGACTTTCAAGGCTCTGCGCAGAAGAGGAACCGATACCGACTGTTGTTCTTGATCGACGAGTTTCCCTCACTCAAGCGTATGGAACTGTTTGCCGATGCGCTCAGCTACATGGCCGGTTATGGGCTCAAAGCTTACCTGATTACGCAAGACATTCGGCAGATTCTGGACCAGTACGGCATGAATGAAAGCATCGTTTCAAACTGTCACGTTCGCGTCGCGTATGCGCCGAACCAACTCGAAACCGCCGAAGTGCTCTCAAAAATGACAGGCACTAAGACAATTCAAAAGGCCTCGTTCAATTTCTCCGGTTCCCGTCTCTCGCCGATCATGAACCACATCAACGCCAGTGTCGACCATGTTGAGCGTCCTCTGCTGACGCCCGATGAAATATTACGCCTCACACCCGCCCGCAAACAAGGCAACGGAGATGCCGAGCAAATCCTGGCGCCGGGCCAAATGCTCATTTTCGTATCTGGCCACTACCCGATACTCGGCACGCAGATGCTGTACTTCGCTGATCCAGAACTCAAGAAACGATCGGATATTGCGCCGCCAGCCGACTTCATAGCAATTGAGAACGGCACGGTGGTCCTGCAACGCCAAGAGCGCCGTACATTGAACGTAATCAGCAGCCCAGAAGCGCTCGACGCGCTGCCATCCACGCAGGGCCGCATTAGTGCGATCGAACAGGCGTTTCTTGAAGAGCTAACTCGCGGCAAATAGGAGAAAGACATGCAACGAAACCGAATCGAACTGGCAGGCTATTTATCCGCAAAGCCGGAGGTCCGGTACTTGCCATCCGGAACGCCGGTCGCCAATGCACGTTTAGGGCAGACCTACGAGTACACGCAAAACAACGAGCCGGTGAAACACACCAACTGGTTCAGTCTTGCTTTCTATGGCGATCTCGCCGGCATGGCTCAATCGTACGAGAAGGGCGACAACCTCGATGTGGTTGGCACGCTCCAGCAGCGCACGTTTAAGCCGAAGGACGGCTCGCAACGAACTGTGTACGAAGTCGTCGTTCAGCATGCGCACGTCATCGCGAAGAACCGTCGCTTCACCGCCGAGGAAGAAGCTGATTCGCAAGAGAACACGCAAGAGAAGGAGGAAGTAGATGCTTGGGCGGTTTTGTAGGAGACTCCGGGCGATTCCGAACAGGAGAAAGTGCGTGTTTGCAGTTGGCTCTGCGGTGATTCCGGCTGCAATCATCCTCGCGGCTGGGGCGGTTGGTGTGCGCCTGAACTTGACTAACTCTGTCCCCATCGGGCTCTACCTCATCAGCAATGATTCAAAGGCCCGCTTAGTTGAGTTCTGTCCGCCAGAGCCATTCGGAATACTTTCACGTGAGCGCGGTTATCGTGAAAGCTCAGGCTTCGGCTGCCCGGACGGAGCAAAACCGCTTCTCAAACCCGTCGCCGCGAAACCCGGAGACCTGGTCAACGTTTCCGGTAACGGCATTGCCGTGAACGGGAGGCTGATCCCACACACGGCTGCACTGCACACCGATTCGGCGGGCCGCCCCGTTCAGTCATGGCCGGTTGGCACGTATTCTGTCCGCGGCGGTAGCATCTGGGTGGCGTCGTCATTCAACACGCATAGCTTCGATAGCCGCTACTTTGGCCCAATCCGACAGACCGCCATTTTGCATCACCTCCGGCCGTTGTGCGTATCGCGATAGACCGTAAGTCCGTTTTAGGGACTTTACTCGCAGCCGCCATCGGCTTAGCCATAAGCTTCTGGCCGGTGATGTTTATCACGAGCATCGCTGTACCGGCATGCGCACTCAGGCAACGCAAACGGGCGCATGCCGGCGCTGTTGCGTTTGCGTACTACGCCGGTGCGACTTGGGTTGTGATTCCCGGAGCGAAGACATTCTTCGGTGCGGGAGCCGGGCTGTTCGACGGTGTCGCCCTCTGCTTTATTGGAGCGGCGCTCCTGTGCCTACCGTACGCGCTGGTCTGGACCGCGAGCCGCCGACCGTCACCGCTTAGATACGTCGCCGTTGTCCTCATGAGCGTACCGCCACCTCTGGGGATAATCGGCGTCGCTTCACCACTAACCGCCGCCGGGCTGCTTTTTCCCGGAGCGGGTTGGCTCGGTTTGGGCGCGACTTTGGTGTCTATTGCCGCTCTCGGCGTTCGTCCCGGCCTGGCCGCATCCGTCATTGCCGTTACCGCCTTCGGTTGTAATGCGGTTTATGCAGGCGATCCGCACCCGCCGTCCGGTTGGAAGGCCATCAACACACATTTGGGAGGAATGGGGCTGACCGGTATTTCCGCCGAAGATGAGTTCCAAGCGGCCGAGTCTATTCAGCAGACAGTATTGCGCTCGAATGCGCGCGTGATCGTTTTCCCGGAAACCGCCGTCCCGCGCTGGACTGAGGCGACCGACCTATTCTGGCAGCCGACCCTCAACGCAATCGCATCGAGTGGGAAAACGATCTTGATCGGCACGACATTCGACATTCCCGGACAACCCGGCTACGAAAACGGAATTGCCATCCGAGGTGCCCAGGGTGGCATCTTCCTGCAGCACATCCCGGTACCGGTTGGCATGTGGAACCCTATGCGGTCATCAAGTGTGCCGTTCCACATAATTAATCCGTCGGTCGTCACGATAGGCAACCACCGCGCCGCCATCGTCATCTGCTACGAGCAATTCCTCACATGGCCGATTCTCAAGGCATTCCTGGAGCAGCCTGACGTTTTAGTAGGCGTCGCAAACGACTATTGGGAACGCAACACTCGGATTCCCGCCCTGCAATCTCAGATCCTGAAGTTTTGGGCAAGGCTCTTCCGCTCATCCAAGATCAGCGCGACCAACGATTAGAACGCCGCACTCGTTTTCCGCGCCATGCGCGGGCGGCTAAAACCAGATTTTCCACAGAATCTACACTTCAGGCGTGACTACTACAGGTATATATATATTCAGGTAACTACAGGTATATAAGGAAGACGCCCGCAAAGTCCCGCATAACCGCCCGCAAGGTCCCGTGAAATAACCGCAAAAGGCGCCCCTAGAAACCCGTGGAAAACTCAAATTTCCACATAGGTGCGTCATCAATGATCACGAGAGTACACGTACTTTCCCGAGCGCCCCTAAAATCCCGTGCCATGTCCAACTCGGATGCATGATTGCAGCGGATTGTGCAGCGGGCTGCTGCACAATCCGCTGGAGCGCCCCTAGATACCCGTTCCGTTCTCGAAAATAGTGCAACAGCCTGTTGCACAAATTCCGCATCCGGCGAAGCGCCCCCAAAGTCCCGTGCTGCAATCTGGTGCGAGAAAAAGTTAAGAACCGCTGTCCGAATCGGACATTCTCGGCGCTACGGAAATGTAGGCCATGAACACACCGATCAATTTCTCCAGTCTGGCAAGCCTTGCAGACGAACAGCCGGGTACGCTGATGGGCTGCGTCCGCATGGCTTGGCCGCACATCCGAGCCGCCCGAGACCGTAAGGTCACGCTCAAGGTCATCCACAAGCGTCTGAACGACGCTGGAATCCCGATCTCGTACAAACTGCTGGCCGCATACGTCGCACGCCTGCAGCACGAGACACCGAAACACGACGGCAGAGCCGTTCAGCCCGCTGCGTGAGGTTATTTATGCTCGAACACACAACTGCCGTTCCCGATTCGAAGTCAGTTCTCACCATTGTGGAGATCGCCCGGCTTCTGCGTTGTTCCAAGGCGCACGTTTGCAACCTGATGGCCGGCAGGGTTCGCGGAGCCCCTAAACTCACGCACGTTTGCCTTGGACGCCGAAGGCTCAGCACCGTTGCATGGGTCAGCCAATGGTTAGAGGAGCAGAAGAACCAGTGATACTCTCGGGTTCATGTCAGGATTATTCGCCGCATTCGCAAGAAAGAGAAAACGAAATGCGTCGAAAACGTTTTGTGCGGGGATGCTTGGCTGCCCGCAAAAGGAGGAACCGCCGATATTGGTATGCACAATGGAGTGAAAACGGCGAGCGCCGCTGCAAAGAACTGGGTCTCTGTTCAGAGATGAACCGAGCACAGGCAGCGGCGCTCTTGGCCGACATACTTAAGCCGATCAATGCCGCGATTGGCAGGGCATCGGAGTGCCGTGAAGTCCACACTTTCGAGCGCTTCTGTCATCTCGTGTACTTGCCGATCTACCAACGCAAGTGGAAGGCGTCTACCTGTGAAACCGAGACCGACCGGATCGAATTTCACTTGGTAGCCGACCTTGGCCCAAGACTAATGCAGGAAATCACTCGTGAGGAACTGCAAAAGCTCTTGGACCGTAAAGCGAAGGACAAATCGCAGAGCCTGGTCGATCACCTGCGGTTCAGGTTGCGATCCATGTTCGAGCTGGCGATGAGTGAAGGTATTGTGGACCGCAATCCGGCGATCGCACTCTACACACCGCGAGAGTGCAAGCCGGGTGGCGTGAAGCGAGTCCTTTCTCCGGCCGATCTGGCCCGGATCGTCGAAGCGCTAAACCTTCGGGAGCAACTGATTGTCCGGCTTGCGGCCTTCGAGGGAATGCGTCCAGGCGAAATCCTGGCGTTGAAGCCATCGGACGTTCATGAAAGCTTTGTGTTGGTGAGTCGCAGGGTCTACAAGGGCCAAATCGATGTCCCCAAAACGAAGCGCTCTGTTCGCCAGGTGGCGTTAAGTTTGGGTACTGCGCGCCTGTTGCAGGAGTGGAAGGAGTTGATCGTTACGGTCACCGACCGCGAGTGGCTCTTTCCGTCTGAGAACGGCACTCCGCTTCGTCGTGACAGCTTGTGGCGGTGGTATCTCGGTCCGAAGCTAACCGGCTTGGGACTCGGATGGGCAACTTTCCAGGTGATGCGAAGAACATTTGCGACCCTGTCAAAGAAGGCCGGGGTGGACGCTCATACGCGCGCAGCGCAGATGGGCAACACCGTCGATGTAAATGAAAATGAATATGCGGTTGCGAGCTTTGATGAGAAGTTAGCTGCCGTCCGTAAGTTGGAATCAGCCGTCGCACCAGCGGCGGCGCAGGAAGATCTCGAAGAAGAAAACGACTGAGAGGCTTTCTGAGGTTTGGTCTACGCGAGGAGATTTCAGTTTTGGCCCGAGGGTGTCGTAACCACCCTCAGGCCGTCTCCGCGAGGTGATCGGGAGCTCAAAGTAGGAATTGTAGGAACGCTTGATTTTCCAATTCCCTGTAACCCATTGAAAACATGGAGCGGGAGACCGGGTTCGAACCGGCGACGTCCAGCTTGGGAAGCTGGCATTCTACCACTGAATTACTCCCGCGGTTTCGCTACTTAGCTACAGCCTGGCTGTATATCCAATACTAACCCGTCTGGCTGCCAAAATGGAAGCTTTCGCCGGAGCAGTCGAACTACACCCCCAGGCGCTGCAAGCGGCGGTAAAGGGCGCTGCGGCTCAGGCCTAGGACGCCGGCGGCTTGGCTGACGTTACCGTCGAAGCGGGCCAGGGCTTTCTTGATGAGGAGGATTTCCATGTCTTCGAGACTCATGGTTTCGAGGCGGGCGGCGTTGGTGCTGTCGGCTCGCAGAGCCAGGTCTCCGGCCTTGACTGTGTTGCCGGCGGTCATCAGGACGGCACGCTCGATGACGTGGTTCAATTCCCGAACGTTGCCGTGCCAGGGATGCTCCTGCATGGCCGCGAGAGCGTTGCGATCGAACCCAGTGATCGGCTTTCGATAACGCCGGGCATGGATACCGAGGAAGTGCGCAGCCAGGGGACCGAGATCCTCGCTGCGTTCGCGCAGAGGCGGCAAGTGGATCTCGATGGTGTTCAGCCGGAAGAGGAGATCCTGCCGAAAGCGCCCTCCCGCGACTTCGGCGCTCAGGTCGGCGTTGGTAGCCGATATGATGCGCACGTCTACGCGGCGCGTCTGGGAAGATCCAACGCGCTCCATTTCTCCGACTTCGAGGACACGCAGCAGTTTGGCCTGGAGATTCAAGGGAACATTGGCAATTTCGTCGAGAAAAAGAGTGCCTGTGTCGGCGAGTTCAAAACGGCCGACGCGATCGGCCTTGGCATCGGTAAAGGCTCCTTTGACATGGCCGAACAGCTCGCTCTCGAAGATTCCTTCTGCCAAGCCGCCCGCATTGACGGTGACCATTGGCTTAGAGGCGCGGCCGGAAACAGCATGGAGCGTACGCGCGACCACTTCTTTACCAGCGCCCGGTTCGCCGGTAATGAGAACGTTGGCATCGGACGGACCGACGCGCGAGATCAGGTCGAGAACGGGCGCCATAGCGGAAGAAACGGCAATCATGGCGGGTATATTTTCGGCCCGGAGGAGCTGATTCTCCAACTCGAGGCGCTGGCTGCGGCGGAGGGCGCGACTGAGTTCAAGCTGCGTACGGAGGATACTCGAGAGGCGTTCGTTCTCCCAGGGTTTCTGCACGAAATCGCGAGCGCCGCGACGCATGGCTTCGACTGCCAGATCGACGCTGCCCCACGCGGTCATGACGATTACGGGCAGCAGACCATCTACGGCCTGCAGCTTCGCAAGCAGCTCCAGCCCCTCCTGGCCTGAGGTGGTGTCGCGGCTGTAATTCAGGTCTATGAGCGCGGCATCGAAGGCGCGGGTCTCAGCGAGATGCAGAGCCTGAACAGGGGACTCCGCCGATTCGATTTTATAGCCGTCGCGCTTGAGCAGCAGGCGAAGCGCTTCCAATACATCGGGCTGGTCGTCTGCAATTAAGATGCGCCCGCGTTCAATGGGCAATCCAGCCGTCTTCAATCTGAATCACTCGATTGCCATACTCGGCATTCTTCTCACTATGGGTAACCTGGACGATGGTGACGCCTTCGTCATTCAGCTTCTTGAACATCTCCATGATCTCGCGGCCCTGGCTGGAGTGTAGATTGCCTGTCGGCTCGTCGGCAAGGATGAGCTTAGGGTTGGCAATCATAGCTCGGGCGACGCCGACCAACTGCTGCTGGCCGCCGGAAAGCTGATTGGGGAAGAGATCCTTCTTGCCCACCATATTAAAGCGGTCGAGGGTGTCGCAAACGATGCTCTGGCGATCGGACTTTTTGATATTGCGGTAAGAAAGCGGAATGTCGAGGTTCTCATAGACCGTCAGCGAATCGAGCAGATGATAACTCTGGAAGACAAACCCGATGTGGCGCTTATAGAGCTCCGAACGATCTTTCTTGCTGAGCTTGTGAACAGGGTAATCCATGAAGAAGTACTCTCCGCTCCAGGCGCTATCGTGCATGCCGAGCAGATGCAGCAAGGTGGACTTCCCTGCCCCGGATGGGCCCATGATGGAGATGAAATCGCCCTCTCTGATATCGAAATTCACGCGCCGCAGGACGAAGGTTTTAGTAGGCCCATGTTCGAAGTACTTTTCAATGTTGCGAAGGGAGATCATGTCTGGCGATCGGATTCAGGAAAACTATATTTTACGCGGGCAGATCACAAGGCGCTGTCGCGCGCTTTAGCGCACCCAGAAGCGCGGGTCAGAATTGCAAGCTTCGCAGCGGCGGGAGCGGCGGCTCGGGCAGTAGTGGCGTCATGACTTCGGGCGGTTCCCAACCGGCGGTTACATGCCACAGTTCGAGAGGCAGAACAGCATGCAAGGCGGCCTGCTTGGCGGAACTGTACAGCGCTGCCCCTAAGAGCAGCAGGGCGACAGCGACTATATCAATGTTTTTTCCAATCATACGGGGATCTCGACATTTTCTTCGACAACGCGCCCATCGAACAGGTGGATGGAGCGATCGGCGTATTTGGCATAACGCGGATCGTGAGTGACCATGCAAATGGTGGCTCCTCCGCGATGCAGCTCGCGCAACAAAGCCATCACCTGCTCGCCGTTTTGAGAGTCCAGATTACCGGTGGGTTCGTCGGCCAGCAGAATCGATGGATCGCCGGCCAGAGCGCGGGCTACCGCTACGCGCTGCTGCTGACCGCCGGAAAGCTGGGACGGATAGTGCTTGATGCGATGGGACATGCCGACGCGTTCGAGGGCCTCATGCACTTTCTTTTTGCGATCGGCGGAGGCCATGCCGCGATAGGTCAGCGGCAGTTCGACGTTCTCATAGACATTTAAATCGCCAATCAGATTGAAGGCTTGGAAAATGAAACCGATCTCACGGTTGCGGATACGGGCGCGTTCCGAGAGCTTGAGGCTTTGGACGGGCTTGCTGTTGAGGATGTACGTTCCGGCGCTGGGCGAATCGAGCAGTCCGAGAATGGCCAGCAGGGTGGACTTGCCGCACCCGGAAGGTCCCGAAATGGAGACATACTCTCCGCGCTGGACATCAATGTGAATGCCGGATAAGGCATGGGTTTCCACTTCGTCAGTGACGAACACTTTGGTGACGCCTTCCAGGTGAATGAGGGGCTCGGCTGCAGTCATGGTGTTTTATAGTCCTCGCTTTACTTTGCTTATACGCATACGAACGACGGCGGTTACCGGTTCAGTCGAATTCTCGATTGGGAATCATATTGAGACATGTCGGAGAGGATGACGCGGTCGCCTACCTTGAGGCCGTCGAGCACTTCGATGGTGTTGACGGAAGCGCGGCCGAGCTTGACGTTGACGCGCTCTGCGCCTTTGGCGTCGGGATCGATTTTGAAGAGGCCGATGGTCGCGCCCGGTTCGCCGGAGACCGGACGGTCGACATAGACCACGTTCGACAGGCGTTCGATTTCGATGGTGCCGTCGACGCTCAGTTCAGGACGTGCGCCTTCCGGGAGAGGGCCCATCAGCGCGACATCAACTCCTACCGTTCCGTTAAGAGCCGCCGGATCGATGCGGATGACGCGGCCGGGGATTATGCCGTTGCGGGTATCGACCGAAGCATCCAGGCCGATCCGAACATCTTTCATCTGGGTCTCCGGAATCTGGAGAACGGCTTTCAGACGCCGCGGATTGGCTACTTTGGCGAGGAGAGCTCCGGCTGCGACCCGCTGGCCCACTTCTACGTCCACCTCCTGCAAAACCCCGTCGATGCCGGCGCGAATGGTGAGCTGGTCGACCTGCTTCTTCTTCAACTCATAAGCGGCTTGCGAACTTTGCAGGGCCACATCCTGAGCATCGATCTGAGCCTTGATCGCCTGATCAGCGATGCCGAGCCGCTGCTTCTGAAGATCGACGCGATTGCTCAGTTGATTCGCCTGATTGACCGAAAGCTTAGACTCGAGATCGCTTTTCAGGTTGAGGCGGGTTAATTCGAGATCGCGGTCGGCGGTGAGTTTGGCTTGTGTGTACTGGGATTCGAGTTCGGCCAAGCTCGCACGCTGATCGAGCTTTTCGCTTTCCAGCTTGACTCTCAGGTTGGCAAGATTAGCCTGATCCTGCTTCACTACCCATTCCGCTTTCTCGGCGTCGAGTTCAAGATCGGGATTGCTGAGCACGAGAATGACATCGTTGGCGCGAACGGAGTCACTGCCGGCGCGGCGGACCACCTGGGCCACACGTGAGTCGACGGCGGCATTAATCCAGTAGATCTGTTCGGGTTTAAGCGAGCCGAGACCGCGAACCTGCCGCTCCATGGGACCGCGTTTGACTGTGCCGGGCCAGAGACCGCTCATATCCACACTGGGAGCAGCGGGTTTGAGGTGGTAAGAGGCGTAGGTCAGCCCACCGATTCCGATCACCAATAATCCGATTAAGCCAACGCGCTTGATGAGGCGACGCCGGGCGACTTCTTTTCCGCGAGGTACGTCCATGACTTTCCCCTTTTATAAGGCATGTAAGCTGCCAATTTATCAAAAGGGTTAAGTCTTTTTATAAGAACTACTTCGCTAAAAGCGGCTAGAAGGCAAAGTGTCCGATTTTGGGATTAGCTCTTCGATTTCGCGACAACTGAATCGGAGGCGTGCCCGTTGAAGGCCGACTGGTCGGCAGCTGGAATGTTGGTGGGAGCGGGTGATTCGAGGTTGAGCGAGCGATCTGAAAAAACGAAGCCATCGGCGGTTGAGCCGGCGGATGCCGCGGCGGTTTTGACAGTTGTGCTCTGGCTCTGCTCATTTTGGGCTTGCGCGGCGGTTTCCTGTTTACGGCGCTCCGCTTGCAGGGTCTCGAGCTCGGCGAGATCTTTAGCGTAGTTGCGGCGCAGACGGCTTTCCTGAATGCTCAAATTGTTGAGCTGGCGCGCGTGCTGTTCCAGGGTGTAGAAGTCGATGACCTGATCACGGATGGCGGGGTCGAAATCTTTGTGCATCCCGGCATAGCGCATGCGGCCGACCGCGAAGATGGACGATTCGAGAGTGGGGATGCGGTTTAAGCGCCATTGCGTATCGGCGAGCATCTGGGTGAGTTCAAGTTCGCGCTCGGTGGCCGGCCGGAGATCGCGGCGGAAGCGTTCCATGTGCGCGGTATAGGCTTCGGCATCTTCGCTGGGTAAAAGGACTTGACGCCCGGTGAGTCCGTGGCGGGTGGCGTTGAGCTTGGAGACTTCTTTGCCGGCGGGGGTTGACGGGCCGGTGGAGAGCTTCGCATTCTCGCGATTGGCTTTAATGCGGGGGTCGAGGAGTTGGGGATCCATTAAATGCGTTGGCGGCCTGACGAATGGCGATTTCTGCTTCGATTCGAGTGGAGCTTGCGACGCCGGTGATCGTCCTAGATCCGGAGCCAGGCGGTCCAGGTTGGCGAACGCTTTGTCTACTTCGTCCAGAGCGGCCTCTATGGCGTCGAGTTCTTCTTCACTTCGGGCAGAGCCGGTTCGTTCAGGGGAGTTCAGTGAGTTGGTCATTTTGGGCTGCCTGAACGTAGCAGAAGGGAGGACCATTCCGAACTTCGGGCGTCGGGGGTTTTAGGATTAACTCTCTTGGATTGTTGAGATTAGGAATATTTTCTCGAGCTGTGACTGGAATTTTCGGGAGGCGCAGTTTTATTTGACCGGCATTGCCTACGAATATCCAGCGGCCCTCTCACCTCCCCGGTGGCTGCGATCAGAAACTGAGACGCAGTGACATCTGAATGTTTCGCGGGGTGACGTATGTGGTTCCTGTAATCACACCGAAAGTTGTACTGCCGACCGTAGTGTTGGCGCGCCCGTACTGCGGGGTGTTCGACACGTTAAACGCCTGGGCTTGCACTTGGAGACCCACTCTTTCGGTCAATTGGAATTTTTTCATTAGGCTGAGGTCGGCCGAATCGAGCGCTCCGGTATGAAGATTCGAAATCCAACGCGGGGCGCTGCCAATGGTGTAGGGAGCGGGTGCGCTCACAGCACTCGTATTGAACCAGCGGTCCGGGCTCTGCGGGCCGCTGGTGAGATCCGTCAGGCTTGTAATGTTCGGCCGGGCCACGGCATAGCCGTAAGCGCTCAGGGTGTTATTGGCGGTGAACTGTAGTGGCAGACCGCTTCCTACGCGAATGGCGGTTGCCACTTGCCATCCGCCGGCGATGGCATTCAGCGTGCGATTCATGTTCGAACCGAATGTCCGGCCGCGGCCGACCGGCAGCTCGTATGTGACACTCGCCGTGAAAGCTTGGGGAACGTTATGGCCGCTGATGGATCGTTCGTTCGAAAGGTTGTAGATATTTCGCTGGGCGTCGCCAATTTCCCACGACTGGGTTTCGGAAGCATTGTCGATTGCCTTCGAGTATTGATAGGTGACCAAAGTCCGCAGACCGGCCGAGAATCGACGGCTGAATTTGAGCGTTAAGGCATTATAGCTGGAAGACGCGCCCGGCGTGACGCCGCTTAGACCAACCGAAGTGAATTCGGGAAAAGGCCGCAGCAATTGGTTGCGGGGAATAGTACGGCCGGCGAGATTTCCGCTTGGGATTGAGCCGAAGAAGGGATTGGCCACCGGCTGATTCAGCAGGTTGCCCAAAGACAGATACTGGGGATCTAATTGATTCAAGTTCTGGCCGTAACCATAAAAGAGCTTGCGGCCCTGAGTTCCCGAATATCCCACCTCGAGGATACTTTGGGGCGACAGTTGATATTGGAAATCGACGCTGTAACTCTGCACGTAGGGCGTGGGGTGTTCACGCGTGAAAGCGCTGACTCCTTGCCCAACCAGGGTCGAAAGGCCCTGTGTAGAGCCGACCGGTTGCACGAAACCATTTGGAAAGGGATTACTCAGCAGGTCCTGCGGCACCAATGCTCCGCCGCCAACCGAAGAAACCCAGGGTGTCGATACGGAGTAGCCGTCCGCGGTGGAAGCGCCGGCCCATGCGGGAGTGAAAAAGATACCGTAGCCCGCGCGAGCCACCAGCTTGTCCGTTACCTTGAACGACAGACCGAGGCGAGGGGCCAAATTGTTGTACTTGGTATCCCACAGGCCGCGGTTCGAGCTATCCAGAAATTGCAAGCCTCCATCCAGATTGAGTCCGGTTTGTTGAGAGAGAGGATTAGCCGCTCGGGTAGCAAAGTTATTCAGCCGGTTGTAACGCTCGGTAGCGGCATTCTGAATTTCGTAACGGACGCCGTAGTTGAGAGTCAGGCGGCCTAACTTCCAGGAATCTTCGAGATACCAGGCAAAGTATTTTTGCGTGAGGGCCAGCCGCGCCGCATTGGGAGCGCTTCCGGAAGTTCCCGTACCCAGTAAGAGCGACGCAATAGCATTGCCGGTTGTGGTGCTGTCGGGCGAGGCGATGGGTCCGGAGGTCATGCCTCGGTTGAAGTTGAAATTGGCCGAATTCACATCAGTTGAATTCACCTGCTGCGATTCCGCTATGAAGCCGAATTTCAGCCCATGATTTCCCACCTGCTTCGAGTTATTTATTTGCAAGTTGTTGGTGGTTCGCGGATCGCTGAGAAAACGCGAGTTGGAAATTTGAGCGTAGTTGGAAATGCCGAACTGGGGGATGGTCTGCGCGTTCAAGTTGGCTGCAAAGGCGGGGGAGAAACCGAGCACGGTGGCATCGAGACCCTGGCTGGGAGAGAGTTGCACTTCACGCCACCGTCCGGTGCCAACGAGAATATTCGTCACCCAGGTAGGGCTCGGCACCCATGTGGCCGCTATAACCACCTGGTGGCGCGGATTGTTTCCTCCGAAGTTGCTGTCGATATTATTCCCCAGATAAGTAGGCGCTATCGAATCTTGCCAAGCCTTCGTAACCCTGGTAAAGAAGGAAAAATGCTCGCTCTTGGCCCAGTCCACACGCGCATCGAAACGCTTGTTGATGTTGATATTTTTACCGGCGGCAGCAAAATTGAGAGCGTTGGTAAATGCGGCCCCGGGCAGGTTTCCCTGGGGATAGAGATTGGCGGCCTTCAGGCCAACGGGATCGATGAGATTCGCCGGCAGAACATTCCCGGCGAACGGCACCCGAGTGTATGTTCCGTTGGAATTTAGAGTCGTACTGAAAGGGTTATAAATCACGGCCAGCGATCCGTTTGCGTTGTAGGTCTGCGAGAAATCCCCTTGCCGTTCCAAAGCCGTGGGGACGGAGTTAAGGAATGATCCGGGAGACGAATCGCGCAGTTCTTCAAAATCGCCGAAGAAGTAAATGTTCTTGGACTTGCTTACCGGGCCGCCCAAAGTGGCGCCAAATTGGTTGCGTTGAAAGGACGATTTCGGAAGCCCGGCGCGGTTTCGATCCCAGGTATTGGCGTCCAATTTGCTATTGCGCAGATAGTCGTAAAGGTTACCGTGGAACCTCGCCGAGCCTCCTTTAGTGACCATGCTGACCACGCCGCCGTCGGTGCGGCCGTATTGAACGTCGTAACTGTTGCGCAGCACCTGCACTTCCTGAACGGCCTCAATCGAGGGCGTTGCGAGTACACCGCCCCAATCGCCGGCCGTCGACGGGACGCCATCAATCAATATCGCGGCCGATTCGTCGCGCCCTCCATTAAGAGAAAAGCGATTCTGATTTTGTTCGTTGACTGCTGTGGAGATACCGGTCCTGATGGCGACGACTCCCGCAGTCTGCCAAACCAATACCAGTGGATTACGGACGCTGGTCGGCAAGTCGATCACCGATTGACCACTAAGGGTGATGCTCTTGTCCGCCGACCGTGTGTCGAGAATGGGCGCAGCGGCCGCCACTTCCACGCGCTGTGAAGAATCTCCCAATGTCAATGGGACATTGAACTCCGCCGCCTGACTCGCATTCAGAGTCAAAGCGGGCTGGACGAAGCGTTTGAAGCCGCTTGCCTCGACCGTCAACTGATAATCGCCAGGCGCCAGTTGTGAAAAAACGTACCGGCCTCCGCCGCTAGTCTTAATAGTTCGTACGTCGTTGGTGCTATTGTTCCGTAGCTCTACGGCAGCGTTGGGAACCTCTGCGCCGCTAGGATCTTCTACAACGCCGCTTACGCTGGCGGTGAAAACCTGGCCGCCGCATAGGGGTGTCAAAAGCAAGGGCAGAACACAGCAGACCGCTACCGACGCCAGCCGCGCACCAAAGTTGGATGCCCATTTCGAAGGAATCAACATGGAATTTTCTCCGTGACTTGAAAAGTAACGAGAGTCTATCAGAAGAGAAAAGCGTCTAAGTGAAATAAACAAGTCAGGGCGGCGTCACCGCGTCCTCTGGCGCATTGGCGGACACAGCGGACGCCTTGCCCAATTGCCGGTAGCGCGTGAGCGCGGCGCGCGCGTCTTCAAGCCGGCCTGCTTTCCGGTACGCCGTTGACAAGGCAAACGAGAGGGAACCATCATCCAGCGGAAGGGCCTTTTCCAGATGCGGGATCGCGTCGGCCGCTCTGCCTGAATTGAGATAAGCGCGTCCCAAACTCTCTTCCGCGGGCAGCAAACCGGGCTGCAATCGAAGCGCCTCCTCGAGCGGGACAGTGGCATCCTCCGGATGCTCTTCTTCGAGCAACACACTGCCCAGCAGGTACTGCCATTCGCTATTGCCGGGCTCGGCAGCGACTAGCCGCCTGAGCCGCTGTTCAGCTTCCGGATAGATCCGCGCGCGATACAGAGATTCAGCCAGCCGGCCCTGCGAGCGATGGTCGCCGGGAGCGAGCGCCAGCGCCCGCCGCCACTCGGACACTGCTTCTAATCGTTGACCTTTGCGCTGATAAGCGTCCGCAAGCACCTCGTGCTGAGCCGGCGCGGACGGCAGTTGGGAGAGATTCCGCAGGCTCTTCTCCGCCATTTGCGCTGCCGCGAGCGACTGCCAGTAGAGCGTTTCCGCGTTTCCGCCTTGGGAATCCAGCACCGCTCTATAGTTCTTCTTTCGATAATCGCAAGCCGGAGATTTCTCTGTACAAGGCCGGGAGACAAGTTGCCGCTCGCGGGCGTCTTCGGTGGCTGCCCATTCAGGGTGGCCGGTCTGGCGGTAAATGCGCGCACATGCTGCATGAATTCCCGGTGTCACAGGCGCCGCTTCGAGTGCCTGCCGGTATAAACGCAGTGCTGTGCCGAAGCGCTGCTTTTCAGCTTGAGATCGTGCCGCAAGCGCCTTCGCGTAGCCGGATTGAGGTGCGGACCGCTGAACCCGTGCCGCAAGTTCTTCGCTTAAACGGTTGTAGCTAACACTCGCTCCCTGCCACGTCTTGGCCATCTCAGGCCGCGCATCAGTCAGAATCTGAAAACTGCGGGCCGCATTGGAATAATCGGCGGAGGTCAATTCGGCATCCGCCAATTCAAAGAGCGCATCGTAATTGTTGGTATCCAGCCGGACTGCTTCACGGAGGGGAGCGATGGCGCGCTGTGGCTGATTCAACTGCTGGTAGCCGAGCCCGAGCAAGAACCAGGCTGCTCCCGATTCCGGTTGCACGCGCGTTGCCTTTTCGAGATGCGGGATGGCGTCTGCGGGACGGCCAGCCTGTTCTAATGCCAGGCCCAGGTTCAAGCGCAATCCAGGATCTTCCGGCAATCGCTCTACCAGCTTGCTGTAGAGTCTTGCGGCCACATCGTAATGGCCATCGATCAGCGCCTGATGCGCCGCCTCGCTGCTGACATTCAATGCGCTCTCCTGCGCGAGAAGCCCGCAGCTAAACGCCAGGACGACGACTGCAAAGGCGATGGAACGGGCGGCCACACAGACAAAATAACCTATAGTGAGACGACGATGCGTAGGTGGATTGTTCGGGCAGGCATGACTGCCCTTGCCGGATTACTTGCATACGCGACCGCAGCGGGCATCGGCAGTGAAGTGAAGTTCGAAGACCTGACTGAAGCGTCCGGTGTTTCGTTCGTGCTTGCGAATTCGCCGACTCCGCGGAAATATCTGCCCGAGGCCATGGCCGGTGGAATTGCCGCATTCGATTACAACAACGACGGACGGACGGATCTGTTCTTTGCCAACGGTGCTTTCATGCCATCGCTAGTGAAAACCGGCGCTCGATTCTCGAACCGGCTGTACCGCAACGACGGCGAAGGCCGTTTTACCGATGTAACGGCGGAGGCGAAACTTTCTGGCTCGGGATTTAGCATCGGCGCGGCGGCTGCGGATTTCGATAACGACGGTTTCGTAGACCTGTTCGTACCTGGCGTACATCAAAGCCATCTTTACCGGAACTTGGGAGGCATGCGCTTTACAGACGTGACGGCAGCATCCGGCATTGAGAATCAAGACTGGGCTGTCGCGGCTGCCTGGTTCGACTACGATCTCGATGGCTTGCTCGATCTGTTTATCGTGAACTATGTTGGCTGGTCAGCGGAAACAAATCCTCTGTGCCAGACGCCATCGCGCAAAGAAGCTGTTTACTGCCACCCCTCGCGATTTCCTGCCACGGCAAACATGCTCTTTCACAATCTGGGTGGCGGGCACTTTGGGGACGTGACGAAAATGAGCGGGGTTGGCAAAGCGCTTGGAAAAGGGATGAGCGTAGCGGTAAGCGATTACGACGGTGACGGCTATCCCGATCTGTTTGTCACCAACGATGCCTTACCCAATTCTCTGTTTCATAATCTACGCGACGGGCGCTTCGCCGAGGTGGCGCTCGACGCAGGCGTAGCGTTGCCGGATAGCGGCAACGCCGTCTCGGGCATGGGGGCCGATTTCCGGGACGTCGATAATGACGGGCTGCCCGACATCTTATTCACGGCATTGACCGGTCAAACGTTCCCGCTATTCCGGAATCTCGGTGAAGGCCTGTTTGAAGACTCTTCGCATCGCAGCCGCCTGAGCATCTTGACCGCGAAGCTTTCCGGTTGGGGGGTCTCAATAGCGGATCTCAACAATGACGGATGGAAGGATATCTTTACTGCCAACGGGCATGTCACGGACAACATCGAGTCGTTTTCCGGCGATCGCTATAAAGAGCCCAACGCAGTGTTCTTGAACCGGCGCGACGGAACTTTTATGGACGATGCTGCAACGGTGGGAACGATGTTCCAAACGCCGCGCGCTCACCGCGGCGCAGTGGTTGCAGACATCGATGGAGACGGCAAACTGGATGCAATCGTTACTGTGCTGAGTGAGCGTGCCCAACTCTGGCGGAACGTAACCGCCGGTGGAAATTGGCTGGCGTTTCGACTCATAGGAACGAAGAGCAATCGTGACGGTATCGGTGCTTCGATAAAGATCGGCAAGCAGGTCAACCAGATGACCAGCAGCGTGGGATATGCCTCTTCTGTCCTTGCTCCTGTGCATTTTGGACTAGGTCGCGAGACCGTCGCGAACGAAGTTGAAATTCGATGGCCAAGCGGAAAAGTTCAGCAGCTTCGCAATGTGGAAGCGAACCAAGTTGTCATTGTGAAGGAAGACGGAAACTCCGGGCAATAGGCAGCCGGCCGACGTATGGGCGGCATGCGCGTTTCGGAATTTGTGTCTACAATCGAAGTCGAGAACTTCTCCAGTGCTACGCCAGTTCGATGTTGTGATTGAGCGCGATTCAGAGGGATGCTACGTAGCTTCGGTTCCCCAAATTCCAGCCTGCCACACACAAGCGCGGTCACTTGACGAGGTTACCGAGGGTATTCGCGAAGCCATTGAATTATGTCTGGAAGTCGAAGGTGCTCCGCAGAATGAGTTGGAGTTCGTTGGAATTCAGCGCATCCACATTGCGGCGTGAAACGGGCCTGCTCAACTTACCGGCTCCGACCTCATTGCTGATAATGCGAGCATGTCCGATGACGGAAGCTTGCCCAAGCGCGAATGCATGGACTGGATTGACGGGAGCGCATTGCTGCTGCAATAGAGTGGGTCGCCGAAGGCAAGCAGCGCAACTGGCAATACCAAAGCTGCTGAGAGCCGTACTCTTCAACGATGCCAAGGAATTGACGCCCAAGAACTCCGGGCAATAGCCATATGCAGGTGCCGGCAACGCTGATATAGTGAACGGCGTGCCGATAGACGTTCCCAGACCGACGAGGCGTGAATTTGCAGCCGGACTGAGCGCCGCCGGCTCCTTGCTGGCCGCTAATTCCACCGCCAAATGGACCAAGGAATGGGACGCGGCGCTTCTAAAGAACGCTGTGGAACGGCAGGACCGGGAGTTCGATGCTGCGGAATCGATGCTTTCGATAGCGGTGGGCGCGGAGTATCACTATCACACCAACATCCGCAGCAGCCTTGCGCATCCTACTCGGGAATCTCTCGACTATGCCCTCAACTTGCTCGAGACCGGGAGACCTGACCGCGAGAAACGCGCGCAAGCCGTATTGGAGCGGCTGCTGGGTTTGCAGGATACCGATCCGAAGAGCAAATGGTATGGGCTCTGGGGCTACTACATGGAAGAGCCCGCCAGCAAAATGTCGCCTGCCGATTGGAATTGGGCTGACTTCAACGGCGCTACGCTGCTGATGCTGAATGCCCGCCACGGCGGACAGCTGCCGCCGGTTCTGCATGCCAGGGTTGTGGAAGCCATTCACCATTGCGCGATATCGGTCATGCGGCGCAATGTGGCGATGACCTACACCAACATCGCGACGCAGGGCACCTTCGTGACTCTTGCGGCCGCGGCCGTTACTGGAGACAAGGATCTAGCAAAGTATGCGGAAGTTCGCATGCGGCGTCTGTGCAGGACGATCGACGAGACAGGGAGTTTTGCAGAGTACAACAGCCCCACCTATGCGAGTGTTACTATCGTCAACTTGACGCGCATGCGTATGCTGCTGCGCGACCCGGAGATGCTGCGGCTGGCGGACCGGATTCACCAGCGCATTTGGCTTCATCTCGCTAGTCACTGGCACACGCCCACCGGGCAGCTCGCAGGCCCCATGAGCCGCTGCTACTCCACTGATATTGGAAACCCTCTGTGGCTGCAGAAAGCTTTGGATTGCGCCGTCACCTTTGCCACGCTCGATGACGTACGCACGGGCCGCGTCCCGGGCGCCGGTGACATTTCGTACCTGGCGCTTCGCTGCCCAGCGCCGTTCATAGGGAAGTTTGCCGCGCTTCACGAATCGCGCGAACACCGGGAACTGTTTCTGTTCGACGGACCGGGCAAGGTTCCGGTTCAGGGGACAACGTTTCTCGGCCCTTCATTTTGCATTGGCTCGGCGAACCGCTCTGATTTCTGGGTTCAGCGCCGGCCGCTGCTTGCTTACTGGGGAGACTTTTCGCGTCCCGCACGCTTCTTGCAGATGCGCCTCCTGAAGGACGATTACGATTTTTCGTCGGCGCTCTTCTTCTCGGTGCAGTCGGGCAGTTCGGTAGCTTGCCTGGTCAACTTCCGGTCGCCCGGGGGAGACAAACATATCTCGCTGGACCCCATAACGAACGGGGAGTTCAAAGCAACCCGCCTGCGAATTCGCTTCGATATTGCACAAGCGCCCTCCCAGATGGCGGTTCTCGTCAACGGCGACAAAGCGAGGCTTGGTAATCGGTATCCGGCGGATGCGCGAATTTCGATGGATCTCGGTGGCGGCATCCTCGGTCTGCAATTTCGTGCTGCCAGGTTTACCGGTAGCACTCCGGATATGGTCATAGTGCCCGAAGAAGGAAGCCTGACGATCTCGCTCGACTTCCTGGACGGCAAATCGGAGCGGCTGGTGCAATGGAATCGAATTTCAGAGGCGTTTGCGGCGACCACCGTATTTATGGCTGCTCATGACAAATCGCTCGAGAATTTCGATGACGAGTTCCGGCGTCAGCGTTGTTCGGTCCGGCTGACCGGGCAGAAAGCGGAGCTCGATTGGGATGCCTCCTCTGCGCGGCTCCGGGTCGCGGGAGGCACGGGTGTAAACAGCGTCGAAGAACAGAACCAGCTAGCGGCATTTTCGCTAGACGGACGGGCCGTGCCCATCGTGCGTCTCTCGGATGAAATGCTCTTATCGTAAGTGGACAGCCCGAAATGGACAGCCCAGGAGACAACTTTATGATGCATCGCAGATCGGTCCTAGGTGTCGGTCTTTCCAGCCTTCTTGCGCCCACCGCAGTGGCGCAGAACAACGTACTCGCGTTCTCTTCGAACGTTCGTGATTTTGGCGCAAAAGCAGACGGAAAGACCAACGATACGGGCGCGATCCAGAAAGCGATCGACGCGGCGAACGAAAAGGGCGGCGGTATCGCTTACGTGCCGCCGGGAACATATCTGGCCGCCGGCATCGAAATTCGTTCCCATGTCACGCTCTACCTGGAGGCGGGCGCCACCATCCTGGGCAGCACTGACCTGAGCGACTACCGGCCGCTCGCCGGTCCCAATCCGAAAGCCGACGCCAACGACAAGCACCTCATCTTTGCGCATCGCGCAGAGAATATCGGGATAGCCGGGCCGGGAGTGGTGGACGGTCAAGGGCAGCACTTCTGGGAGCGGAAAAACCGTCCGAAGGTCGCCCCTGAAGATCTGTGGCGCGATGTCGCAACCTATGACTGGAAGCCGCTGGCGCGGCCTTCGCCAATGGTGGAAATCGTCGAGTGCCGGAATGTGCGCATTGAAGACGTGACACTGCGGAATTCCCCGGGGTGGACGCTGCGGCCCATAGCCTGCGATTCGGTCTTCATCCGTGGAATTTCCATTCGCAATCCGATCTATGGGCCCAATTGCGATGGCATCGATCCCACCTGTTGCCAGAAGGTGTTTATCAGCGATTGCGACATCGCGACAGCAGACGACACCATCTGTCTGAAAAGCGACAACCCTTATGGCGAAGTCCGCGTCTCAAAGAACATTACCATTACCAATTGCGTGCTGACGGGCTGCTGTAATGGACTGAAGCTGGGCACTTCAACCCGCGGCGGTTTTGAAAACATTACCTTCTCGAACTCGGTTATATACAACGACGATGTGCCGCTGAACGAGCGCATCATCGCGGGCGTCGCGATTGAGATGGTCGACGGCGGATGGGTGGATGGAGTGGTCATCTCCAACATCCGGATGCGCAACGTACGCACCCCTATCTTTGTCCGGCTGGGGAATCGCGGCAGCGGTCAACCTTCGCGTGTTCCCGGACGCCTGCGCAATGTGATGATTTCGAATGTCGATGCGACCGGCGCGATCCTGACATCATCCATTACCGGCATTCCGGGTCACTTAGCTGAAGAGATCTCGTTGAGCGACATTCGAATCGAGACTGAAGAGCCCGGGCAGGCCGACTGGAACAAGCGGGAAATACCAGAGGAGGAACAGCATTATCCCGAAGCAAGAATGTTCGGACGACTGCCGTCTTACGGACTCTATTGCCGTCACGTTTCGGACCTGCGGCTATCGAATGTTCGCGTGAAGTCTATGGTGTCCGATCCCCGGCCCCTGCTTACTTGCGACGATGTGGATCGCCTGGAAGTGAACGGCATGGGCGGGACGGCGTCAGGCCCAGAGCAGGCTCTTCTCGATCTTCGGAATACGCGTAATGCGTTTGTGCACGGATGCATCGCGCCGCCGGAAACAGCCGTTTTCTGCCGGGTCTCGGGCGATGGTTCTCAGCATTTGACGCTGCTTGGGAATGAACTCAGCCGGGCACACAAAGCGGTGGAAGCTCTGAATGGCGCATCGGAACAGGAGATTCACCTGGAGGGCAACCGGACCTGAGCGAAGCCGTTTTTAGCCGCTGAGCGGCGATGAAGACCACCGGAACTTCCGGTGGCCGCTTATGCTGTGGATCGCGATTTCCGCATCATGCGGGATCTTAAGCGGGACCAAAGCACCGGACGCGTTTCAGCCTGGGAGCTCTCAGCCGGAAAGGGGCAAAGCGGGGCTAGCAGTATTCCGCGTATGTTCACTAAGATCATTTTCATTGTTCGCCTCGGACAGAACGTAGAAGGCAAGAGCGCTCAGAGCAACCCCTCCATACGTGCTGGTATCCGCACTAATGACAGAGCCGCATCGATAGATGGGCGCAGAGCACCTCAGGATGCAACGAGTCCGACTCTCGTACGTTTATGAGACTGGTGCTAATGCAGAAAAGACGTTTAACTCCAACTGGGCGAGCCGCTTCGCAAATTCCGAGCGAGTGACGCGGATGAGCTCTTCTAACTTTGCCGCCGGTTTGCAGTCCGGTGTCACAGCAAAGACGTATGCAGGTGTGCCCTCCCAAGTCGGCAGCACACGAGTTAATCCACCTCCATAGGTGGGGTGAGAGGCAAGATGTGATGGAAGCATTGCAATCCCGACATGCTCTCTAGCTGCCTGCGCGGAGATGATAACGCTGCTGGAGGCACACCGCCCTACAATCGGAATCGTCACGGATGCTCTTTTTCCACAGTGCAGCCGCCAGTTCGATTCTGCTGTGTCCTCCAGATGGCGCAGGCAACTATGTTCCTGCAGTTCCTGCGGTGTCTCGGGCGTGCCATACCTCTGAAGATACAAATCGGACGCGTACAGCATTCTAGGGAAAGATCCAAGCCGGCGGATGGCAAGTGACGAATCCGGTAGCTTCGCTTGGTGTGTCACTACAAAAGCGATTTCCAGTTTTTCGCGCTGAAGATCGGGCTGCCCTCGCGTTGAGATGATGTCTAGCGATACTTGTTGATTCTCCCGGCAAAACTTGGCGAACACCGGCGCCAAGATCGTGGTCGCCAAATCCGACGGCGAGCCCACCCGAACGTGGCCGCTAATAGTGTTGAAGCTCGCGGAGAGTTCCTCTCTTGTTCGGGCCGCTTCTTCAATCAGTTTGCTGGAGCGATCTAAGAGCTGTTGCCCGGCCTCCGTGAGAGAGAAGCTTCGAGTCGATCTGCGGATTAAAACCAAGTTCAACTCTCGCTCAAGTCCGGCAATTCGGCGGCTCAGTGTCGGCGCCGTAATATGCAGCGCAGCCGCAGCTCGCCCGAAGTTGCGCAGCTCTGCAACCTTGACGAACAACTCCAAATCGGCGAGCAGCTGCATAGCATTACCCCTCCATGGCGATTTCACCATATTACGCAAGAGTGTTGTAAAACGTATGCACGAAACAAGCGGTAGCCTCTCTCATCTCACAGAAGAAGGGAGCGGCCAACCATGCAATATCTAGTCATTTTTACACCGAAGAAGCAATTCGCAAGCGAGGGTATGCCGTCCGATTTTCCGGAAAAAGAGCAGCAGGAGCAGGTTCAGACGCGAGAGCTTTACGCCGATGGAGGGCTCCGTCAGGTCTGGGCGCAAATACCCCGGACAAACGGGGGAGTCATCCTCTTTGAGGCAGACTCTTCAGACCACCTGCACGACATGATCAACAGCTTTCCGCTCATCAAGGCAGAATACGCTGATGCGCAGATTGTGCCCTTACAGCAGCACGCCGCCTTCATGCCCCTGGAAAGGGTAAAGCAGGATTCTTAGCCAACGTTTCACCTTGAAAAAAAAGCACCACCGGGCATTCGAACCCAAGTTGGCGCCCACAACTTCCCTTCGGACGTGGCCCTAGGATACTTTCTCAAGGAATGAGTGCTCGTAAAAGCTCTCTTCCAGAGATGCAAGACAAAAGACAGGAGAATAACATGCAGTTTTTGGCGATTATGAAGATACGTCCTGAGAGCTCCAAAGAAAAATTGGAGTTATTCAACGTGGCCGAGACCGTCAGGACTTGGAAGCTGTACAAGTCTGACGCACTCAGGACCATTTGGTTTATTCCTGGCGAACCCATTCCGTCGGGAACCGTTGCGTTGCTGGAGTGTGCAGACCAAGAAGAGGCCGAGTCGCTTTGCCGCGAGTTTCCGTTCGTAATTAACGAAATAGCTGGGCTTGAAGTGATACCCCTTGCCCCCGGTACTTTTTACGAGATGCTTTTCGAGCCTAAATACAGATCCTGATCGACCCGCTGATCGAGAGCCGCTTATAGAGCAGCCGCTACATCAATCGAAGAGTAGTAAGTCGGGCCCGAGATCAACAAATCGGTTTCTCTGACAAATCTGGAGCAGGGTCTCAGCGCAATCCGGCAACATGATCTGTGGCGACCAGCGGGAAGGGGCGCTCCAATGGTTGAGACACGAAATATTTGCCGGTCGCGCGGGCGACCTGAATGCCGGGCAAGATGTTCTCCTTGAACGATCCGGGGCGAAGGAGTGCGCTTGGATTTCCAGTTCTGCCAAGATCCTCCTCCAGCAGACGAGCCCCGGTCACCGTAACGAGCCCTTAGGTCTTTTCGCCTCCCATGGAGGGAAGCAAGACGGCCCGGGAAGGATAGGCGGCAAGAACGTCCTTCTTTATCGCAGCAATCCGGTCTAAGGCTTGAGTAAACCTGCGCAGCACTTCAAAAGTGTGCTTTTGCCCGCTCCGTTACGCTCTATTAAACCTGTAATGCGTCCCGTCGCAATGTCGAGATTAATCTCACCAAGAATAAAATGCTCGAACTGCTTCCGGACCTGATCCAGGCTGACGACTGGCCGCCAGCACATGGCAGTCGCTGAGGACGATGCTTTCAAGTCCATTTCACGGGCACTCGCGACTGCGCAATGTATTTAGCGAATGGTTACTTCGATGGGGAGAGGGTGGTTGATGATATAGGAGCCGTAATTCGGGTCGTGACTCTCCGGCTGCATCGTTCCCTTGGCATCTTTTGCCCGGACGGCCAGCGTACAGCGGTGCGGATTGTTGGGTACGCTCCAGCGGAACTGCCAGCGCCTCCAGGCGTGAGGCTGCGCGGCATCCAGAAATTCGGCTGCGGTCCAATGCTCACCTCCATCGGTTGTTACTTCCACTTCGGAAACGACGCCATCGCCGGTCCACGCAGCGCCGACGACAAGATACTCTGTTCCGGCGTCGACGACCTCGCGCACTTGCGGGCGGGCAATCTGGGACTTCAGCATCATCGCGGAGAGAGGACAGCGCTCCGCTTTCCCATCGAGGTAGTCCCAGTAGCCGTAGTCCGACGTCTGCCAGTAGCCCTGGAAGGGCCGATCAGCAACCTGAATGGAAATCAGCCATTTGACGGAAGCCATGCCGTAGTGCCCGGGAACGACAAGCCGGATAGGGAAGCCGTGATCTTGCGGAAGATCTTCGCCGTTCATCCGGTAGGCCAGTAAAACATCGTGCTCCAGAGTCTTCGCCAGAGGAAGACTGCGGGCATAGGCGATAGGCTCGGGAGGGACTGGCTTCTCTTTGGGCGTACCGTGGTCGGCGCCTTCGAAGATAACTTCGCAGGCACTTTCTTTTAGGCCGGCGTGTTCGAGCAACGATCGAAGCGGGACTCCGGTCCACTCGGCGTTCCCCACAGCGCCTAATTCCCATTGCGCTCCTTCAGCTTGCGGAACGAGGAAAATTCTGCTGTTTCCGGCACATTCGAGCGTGGCTGTAACGGTCTCGGAGGGAAGAGCGATCAGATCTTCAAAGGAAAACTTCAACTCCCTCTCGACCGCGCCGTGAACGTGCAACTGGTAAGCATCGCGCGTCAGTTCCGCCGCTGTGAAGTGGCTGCGGATATAGAAGAGCTGGTTCGGAGTTAGAAAGGAATCCAGAGTATTAAAGGGAAACTCTAAGTTGACCGGCTCTTTCTGGCGTATGATCATTCCCTGCCCCATCTTACTTACCAGACGCGGCAGGCATTGGCGGGCGTCATGGGTTCGCCGGATGAGCACCCGAACGCTTTCCCGAATTCAGGCTGATTTTGGATGGTGCCAATGACGCGGAATTGACCGGGCGAATGCGGATTGGTGCGTACTTGCTGGCGAGCCGACTCGGGACGCTGGCTTTCACACCAGACTTGTGCAAAGCCGAGAAAGAATCGCTGCTGGGGCGTATAGCCGTCGATTTTTTCCTTGCTGACGCTGCCGTTCTTCAATGCTCCCAGCAGGGCCATGTAGGAGAGGCGGATGCCTGCATTGTCGGCACCATTCTCACCCAAGGTGAGCTTGCCGTTGACCTTCGCTCCCTCGACGGGGCTGAACTGAGAATATTGATTCACAAGGCAATCGACGCGGTGCTGGAATTCTTCGGCGTCCTGTTTGCTCCACCAATCGCGCAGATTTCCATCGGCATCGTAGCGGCGGCCCTGATCGTCGAAGCCATGCGTCAGTTCGTGGCCGACTACGGTGCCAATGGCTCCGAGATTGGCGGCGTTATCGGCATCCTTAACATAGAACGGAGGCTGTAAGATACCCGCTGGAAAGTTGATGTTGTTCTGCAGCGGACTGTAGTAGGCGTTGACGGTGGGCGGCGTCATACCGAATTCCTGCCGGTCGACGGGCTTGCCGATCTTGTGGATGTTCCGTTTGGTCTCGAACTCGGTGGCGTTATGATCGTCGGCGACAAGGTCGTCAGGCACGATTTTTACAGACGAGTAGTCGCGCCATTTCTCGGGATAACCGATCTTGTTGGTGACGCCTTTCAGCTTCGCCAGCGCTTGTTGCTTGGTCTCGTCGCTCATCCAGGTGAGGGACTTGATATCGGCCGACATCTCCTGCTCGATGGTGTTAACAAGTTGCTGGGTCTTTTCCTTGGCATCGCCGCCGAAGGCTTTTTCAACATACTTCTTACCCAGCGCTTCGCCGAGATCGTCATCCACCATGTCGACGCAGCGCTTCCAGCGCGGCCGCAGCTCTTTTGCACCGGTTAGAGTGCGTCCATAGAAATTGAAATTTTCTTCGACGAATGGCTTGCTCAACAGATTGGCGTTGCCTGAAACATAGTGCCAGGTGAGATAGCTCTTCAAGTCAGCCAGGCTGGTTGTCTTCAGCAGATCGTCGAAGCTGGTGAAGAAATCGGGAACCGCCACATTCAGTTTGTCAAAGGGCTTAGCGCCGCGATCTTGGAAGTAAGTTTGAAACGCGAAATCCGGAACAGTTTTGGAGAACTGGCTGGTAGTTTCTTTGTGATGGGTAAGGGTGGGATTGCGCCGGGCGACGCGCTCGAGAGAGGCTTTGGCTAAGGCGGTCTCGATGCGCATGATGGCTTTCGCCTGCTTGGCGGCCGACTCGGAATCGTTGCCAATCAGCTCCAGCATCTTGGCGACATGCGCCGAGTATTTATCGCGCAGCTCCTGGTCCTTGGCGTCCAGATAGTAACTCCGGTCCGGCAATCCCAATCCACCCTGGTCGATGTTGGCGAGATTCACGGTTGACTTGTCGGCATCCGGCGAAGCGCCAAAGCGGAAAAACACGGAAATACCCAGGTTGTGAAGGCGGGCCACTTCGGCCGCCAGATTTTCTTTTTTCTCGACTTCCGAAATTTGCTCCAGACCAGGCTTGATGGGAGTGTAACCAGCCTTCTCGACAGCGCTTTCGCTCATGCAGGACTTATAGAAGCCGCCGATCTTCTGGTCGGTGGCGGAGCGGTCCGGATGGCTGGCGGAATCTTGCAGGATGGTGCGCAGGATTTCGAGATTGCGGTCATGAAGCTCGTTGAACGTGCCCCAGCGCGCGTACTCCGGCGGAATGGGGTTGTTCTTGATCCAGTTTCCGCAGGCATAGTGGAAGAAGTCTTTGCAGGGATCGACACTCTTATCGATATTCTCGAGGTCGACTCCGCTGGTGGGAGCCGGCGTTTGTGCAAAAGTCATGGCAGCTGCCGCCAGCATCAGGATTCCGAGGCGCGTACGCGAAAGAAGACGGTAAGACATGGTTCACTCAGAATTGTATCGAGTCTGTGCCCGGCGGCTTAGTATGCGCCGTATGAGATAGGCAAGCGCCAGAAGCAAGACAAGCGCACCCATGACATACCAGGTGTAGTGATGGATGACGAGCATAGCCGCGCGCCAGTTCTTGCCGACGAACTGCCCTAGCACCAGAAACACGCTGACCCAGATGACAGCGCCGGGATAAGCGAACAAGGCAAAGGTGCGGAATTTCACGCCCGACATGCCGGCCACGAGAGCCGTGAAGTGGCGCACAGCGGGAATAAAATAGCCCACGGTGAGAAGCCAATGGCCGATACGGTCGAACCAGCGATTGACCTGGTCGAGCCGCGCTTGAGTGAGGTGCAGATAGCGCCCGTAGCGTTCCACCAAGGCGTGCCCGGCGGTGCGGCCGATGATGTAGCTGCCAGAGATGCCACAAATAGCGCCCGAGTAACCGGCGAGAAAGGTGAGCCACGGGTGGAGGCGGCCTTGCGAGATGAGATAGCCGGAAAAGACGAGCAGCGTTTCGTCAGGAACGGGAAGCCCGATGATTCCAAATACCAACAAGCCAAAAAGTCCGGCATAACCCCACTGTGATAGCCATTCTAATAGCGGTTCCATGCGCGTGCGTTACGATTCCGTTATGGCAGACAGGGTGGGCAAAGTCTTGGAAGTGAAGTGCCCGTGTTGCAGTTCGACCCTTCAGATTGACACGGAGCTGGAGCTGGTGTTGAATCACCGGGAGCCTGAGAAGAAGCACCTGGTGGAGGATTTGCAGGCAGCTGTTCAGAATTTGAAGGGCGAGGCGGCGCGTCGCAACGACGTCTTCGAGAAGAGTTTTGCATCGCATCTGACGGGCGAACAGACGCGCGAGAAGAAATTCGAAGAGTTGCTGCGGCTGGCGAAAGAAGACAAATCCGGGAGCCGTCCGGAGAGACCTTTCGATTTGGACTAATCGTAGCGAGGCAGCGCGGTTTCAACGAAGCTGCGCCTGGAAGTCGCCTCGATCTAAGCGGCGCACAAAATCGAAATCACCGTCGAGAAAGTCGAACTCCGCAAGCCCGCCGAGTTCCACCCATTGAATCTGCTCGAAGACCCGGGCGCGCGGTTCACCGGCAAACGCGGGCACCACAAAGAAGAGCAAGTGGACCCGGCTGCCGTTCGGATAGTCATGCTCATAGCGGGCGAGTTCACCTCCTACTTCGGCGTCGATGGCGAGTTCTTCCTGCAGTTCGCGGACCAGCGCCTGCTGGGGAGACTCGCCTAATTCGACTTTGCCGCCGGGAAACTCCCATTTCAGCGAGTGCCGGTCGAGCTTGCGGCGCTGGCCCACCAGAACCTTCCCCTGGCGATGAATGATGCCCGCGGCAACCAGGAGCGGTCCACGAACTCTCATGCGTTCTTAAGCAGCCGCGCTGCCCGCCAGCAGTTGGCGGAGTACGAAGGGCAGAATACCTCCGTTGCGGTAATACTCGGCTTCCTGCGGCGTATCGATGCGGACTTTAGCCTGGAACTCGATTTTCTTGCCGCTCTGATGCGTGGCGATGATGTCGACGTTGCTGCCGGAAGTGATGGCTAAGCGCACCCCGCGAACATCGAAAGTCTCATCGCCGGTGAGGCTCAGGCCGGCGTGGGTATCCCCTTCCATGAACTGCAGCGGGAGCACCCCCATCTGGACCAAATTCGACCGGTGAATGCGTTCAAAGCTTTCCGCGAGCACGGCTCGGACGCCCAGCAGCAAGGTGCCTTTTGCAGCCCAATCGCGCGACGACCCGGAGCCGTATTCCTTGCCGGCAATCACCATCAGCCCGACGCCTTCGGCTTTGTAACGCATGGCGGCATCGTAAATGGACATCTGCTCGCCGCCCGGAATATGCACGGTCACGCCGCCTTCAACACCGGGAACCATCTGGTTTTTCAAGCGAATGTTAGCAAACGTTCCGCGCACCATCACTTCGTGATTGCCGCGCCGCGCTCCATAGCTGTTGAAGTCGGCAGGCTTCACACTGAGACTCATCAGATATTTCGCGGCAGGGCTTTCGAGTGCAATAGAGCCTGCGGGAGAGATATGATCCGTGGTTACAGAATCGCCGAGCACCGCCAGTGCGCGCAGGCCCGTCATATCGCGGACAAAAGTTGCCGGGTCAACCATGTTCTCAAAGTAGGGCGGCTGCTTGATATAGGTAGAATCGCGGCTCCAGTCGTAATTGCTTCCTGCGGGAACTTTCAGCGAGTTCCAACTTAGATCGCCCTTGAAGACTTCCGCATATTCTTTTGCAAAGAACTCGGTACGAGCGGACTTTTGCACGGCCTCTTCTACTTCCTCGTGCGACGGCCAAATGTCTTTCAGGAACACTTTCTTGCCATCCGGATCGATGCCGACGGGATCTTTGGTCAGGTCGATATCCATACGGCCGGTTAGCGCGTAGGCCACCACGAGCGGAGGAGAGGCGAGATAATTCGAGCGGACCAGCGGGTTGACGCGGCCTTCAAAGTTGCGATTGCCGCTGAGAACGGCCGCGACATTCAGCTTGCCTTCCGTAACGGCCGCCGCGACGTTCTCCGGCAGCGGGCCGCTATTACCAATGCAAGTGGTGCAGCCGTATCCGACCAGATGAAAGTTCAACTTTTCCAGGTAGGGCATCAGGCCGGCATCGGTCAGGTAATCGAGAACCACTTTCGACCCGGGCGCAAGAGAGGTCTTTACCCAGGGCTTGGCGGAGAGACCACGCTCCACGGCTTTCTTGGCGAGGAGCCCGGCGGCCATCATCACCGATGGATTCGAAGTATTCGTGCAGCTGGTGATGGCCGCGATGACCACCGCGCCATCTTCGATTTTCTCTTTGTGGCTATTGACGCTGACTTCGGCCGAGCGCTGCGCGCCCGGTAAGGCATCGAGGAAGCTGGCCTTCACGCCGGAGAGTTCAATGCGATCCTGCGGGCGCTTGGGACCGGCGAGAGAGACTTCCACCTTCGACAAGTCGAGAGATACAGTGTCGGAGTAGTGCGGATCAGGCGAATTTGGTTCGAGGAACAAGCCCTGCTCTTTGCAGTAGCTTTCGACCAATGCGACCAATTCCGGGGGGCGGTTGGTTAAGCGCAGATACTCGAGCGTTTGGTGATCGACAGGAAAGAAGCCGATGGTTGCGCCGTATTCCGGCGCCATGTTGCTGATGGTGGCGCGATCGGCCAGAGGAAGCGCGCTGACTCCCGGCCCATAGAACTCAACGAACTTACCAACCACGCCTTTCTTACGCAGCATCTGGGTTACTGTGAGCACGAGGTCGGTGGCAGTTGCGCCGGGCGGCAGTTTGCCGCTCAACTTAAAGCCGATTACTTGCGGCAGCAGCATGGAAATGGGTTGGCCCAGCATGCACGCCTCGGCTTCAATGCCGCCGACGCCCCAGCCGACGACACCCACGCCATTGATCATGGTGGTGTGCGAATCGGTGCCCATTAGGGTGTCTGGATACGCCTGCAAAGTGCCGTTCGAAGAACCGCTAAAGACTACGCTGGCCAGGTATTCCAGATTGACTTGATGAACGATTCCGGTATCCGGCGGAACTACGCGAAAATTTTCGAAAGCCTTCTGGCCCCAACGAAGAAAGGCGTATCGCTCCTGGTTGCGCGAGAACTCGAGCAGGGCATTTTGCTGAAATGCCTCGGGCGAACCGTATTCATCAACCTGCACGGAGTGATCGATCACTAAGTCGGCAGGAGTAAGAGGATTGGCGAGTTCCGGATTTGCGCCAAGGCGCTTCAGGGCGTCGCGCATAGCCGCGAGATCGACCACGCAAGGAACGCCGGTGAAATCCTGCAGCAGCGTGCGGGCCGGCCGGAACTGAATTTCCTGAGCGGCTTTCTTGGCATCCCAGTGGGCAACATATTCTATGTCGCTGGCTCTCACCGTGCGGCCGTCTTCAAAGCGCAGCAAGTTTTCGAGCAACACCTTAATCGAATACGGGATCCGGTTCGTTTTCACTCCGCTGATCTGTTTTTCCAGGGCATCCAGCCGGAAGATCTGATAATCGGTGTCGTTCACGCGCAGAGTAGATGCCGCGCCGAAGGTGTTCTTACTGGGCATTTCCACCTTTCAGTGTAAGGCTAAGGGCTAGCCGGCCCGCTTACCGTTAGCTCGCCGGTTTACCCTTCACTCGCCAGAAGAAGTATGAAAGCCCCCAGAGCAATCCCGTGGCTGCCGCCCAGCCCCACGCCTGCGGGCCATCTCCTACCGAGAGATGGGCGATGAGCGCCGACGCCAGGACGATGGCAAAGCCCGCGTAAGCCCACTCCTTCAGCCTTGCCGGCACGGGTGCAAGCAGAAGGACGACGCCGAGGAACTTGGCCAACGAGAGCTCCACCCGGAAGTAAGCGGGGAAGCCGAGATGAGCGAAAGCCTCCGCCACCTGCGGCAGGCGCAGTTGCGCGTAGGCAGTGAAGCTCATCTGCAGGCAGAAAAGCGCGGTGAAGGTCCAGTATAAAACCGCCTTGACCTTAACGGCGGCGGGGGCCGGATTCTGAAGGGTCGATTCCATCGGGATCGTTCCTTTTAAGAATCTTTAATGCTTCGGCGCATCCGGCGGCCAACCGGGAGGCTCCACACCGAATTGCGCTGCGTACTCGGCGTTCAATCGCTGCCAGACGTTAAACTTCATGACTTCCATTCCAACCATTCGGCCGATGGGAGTTTCGCTGAGAAGGCGATCCAGAACATCGATACAAACGTGCCATCCGGCAGCACCCATTGAGATGAAGCGGCGATCTATGTTGTGCCACAGGGTCAGGCGTGTGCCGCCACCAACGGCTTCGAGTTCCCACCGGAGATCCTGGCCACCCCAGTTGTACTCGAGCACCTTGGGAGCGTCGGCCCGCGTCACGGTTGTTTCGGAAACCTGCGGCGTGGGTGCTCCTACCGTGGTGAGCTTCACCTTGGTTCCAACCGCACCCAGGCTCCGGTCTGCGTCGAAGGGAGCCCACTCGCGCAGATGCGCCGGGTCGGTAAGCGCCTGCCAGACAGTTTCGGGCGGGTGTCGCAGGTCTCTGACGAGGATGAGCGTCCACTTTTCTCCGTCCTTCCGCACCTCAGCCCCGCTGGCCGGACCCGGTGTGTACTGCTCGCGGTCAGTCATCTACTTTCTCCTTGCCTTTCTTTTCGTTGGCTTTGCTTGAGCGATCTGGTCGAGATGGCGTTCGAGAGCATCCAGGTGCGCGGACCAGAATTGGCGGAACGGATCGAGCCAGGCATCCACCTCCTGCAGCGGTTCAGGCCTCAGCCGGTAGAGACGGCGCTGTGCGTCCACCGTGGATTCCACGAAACCGGCGTCGCGCAGGACTCGCAGGTGCTTTGACACGGCCGGCTGTGGCATACGAAGTTGCCGCTCGATCTCTCCCACCGATTGTTGGGACGAGAGCAGGAGGCTCAATATCGCGCGGCGGTTCGGCTCCGCAATGATCTGGAACACAGATTCCACTCTCTTTATATACTTTGCACGGTATATGCTTGTCAAGATATATATGGAAGTGTTCGCTTCTCTTGTTGGATCGGCGATCAAATAGGAGCTAAGGAGACATAGCGGGCGTTTGCCACTACCAATCTCCCCAAGAGTTCAAAAACCCCTTCGAATCGGGATTCGGCGTGGCACATGAAAGCAAGGCGCGTTTTACGTCAAGTTGATACGCTTGCGAAGGTCAAAGTTGAGAACGGGACTTACCGTTCTTTATCCGCGTACCGGGATCAGCAATGGCGAAACGCGCTAGGCTCGTTGAAGAATGCAGGAGAGCACATCGATCACGTTCGAGCCGATACATCACACCTCGGTGTTGCACCCATGGGAGATTGTCCTCTCTTTGCTGATCTTTGCCGGCCTGGTCTATTTTGCGGTCTGGCGATCCCGAAAGCGTTCTAAGGAGAATCAGTCGTTGAACCTGCGTGGGAGTTGAGTTGGCCCAGAGCTCCCGGTGTCGTGTGCCGGTTTACTTTCAGACGCGATGGGGACTTTTCAGGACTAATATTTGACCGAAGGGCGGTCAAATGCTGAGTACGGCCAACATTTTAGCAGGTGCTTGGAACGACGACCTTACCTTTCGACAGCAACGCTGAATTAGATTCCAGAAGGGCGGAAGATGCCAACGCTCTAGCAACTCACGAGGCAAACGTACCCTGGCGGCACGAGATCGCAGCTATGTGGCGCTATACCAGAAACAACGGCATTACGGAGGATTTCCACAACAAGATGGAACTCATCAACACGTAAGCTTAGGGCTTCCGCAACTTCGAAAATTCGGTTCTTGATTAGAAACCGGGGCTTGGCCAGATCCCGGATTGAATCAAACCACGGCTTGATTATCTGTAGGTGGCTCCTGCCTCCGATATACTTAATTCGCTGTAAAACGTAAATGCATGGAAGCGTTTGATTCAGACGGGGAGGGGACACTATAAAGACCATGAGTTCGAGCGGACAGGCCGAAATATTCAACGCATCAAATGCGCCGGATATTTACGAAACCGGCGGCGGATACGGGCAACAGGGCGTCGATTTTCAGCGTTATTGGGCCATCAGCCGCATCATCGAGATTGTCGGCAATGACGCCCCGGACTTTCTGATCCTCTTCGAGACTATACAGGATGTTCTGGAACTCGACAGCGCTGCCGAGCCGTCGTCTGCGCGTATATACCAATTGAAGATGAAGAAGACCGGGGAGTGGACGTGGAAATCGCTGACCGGCCTTCCCGCGAAACCTCAAAAGAAGCGGGCCAGCTCCGAGATGACCGAGCCCGCGCCCTTCACCAGTACGCCCATTGGGAAACTCGCCGCCGCACTCGCCGAACTTGATGAGATTCAAGCCGAGGGTATTTTCGTTTCGAACAGTGGTTGCAGCGCCGAATTGGAAGCCGGTTCCACCGCAGGCTCGGTTTCATTATGTTCCTTATCCGCTCTTTCCAAAGACCGGCGCGACGAAATCTCCCCGGAACTTGCAAAGCTGAAAAAAGCCATCAGTTTCGACGCGCTGCACCTGCACAAGACGGAGCTATCGCTCGATGACCCCGATACGCATGTGGTCGGTAAGGTTTATACGTTTCTGGAGTCCGCCGCACCGAAGCATTCGGGGCAGTCCAGGCAGTTCGCCCACAGCCTATTCGCGATGATTAGCGCGCGCGGTCGCAAAACCAGCCCTGCTCCCGATTTTGTTGGGCTTGTCGAACACTGCGGGTATTCGAAGGCCGACTTCATGGATGCCGTCGACACGCTCCGCACGATCCCAGACCGCCAAGCGATTGTGGCTAGCTGGCTGGTGAGGCTGAACAACGAAGGGATGCGTATGGGCGATCTGTCGCGGCTGGAGGTAAGGTTAGCGCAGCGGTTCGAGCGACGGCTGGGGAACGGACAGCCCAATTCCACGCCACTCGACGAAGCGGTACGCATATGGGTTGCTGCTAATCCCGTCGGGGACTCGGTTCTCGCATTCATGACCGCCGGACTCGCCGCAATACAGCCCCAGATGCCCGGTACGCCACACGACGAAATGCACGCCGCCCTGCTGTTAGAAGGTGTTTCGCAATGCCTAGACCAAATTTAAGGTTGCTGATTCGAAGTCTACGGACCAAGCAATATGAAAAGCTTGCAATTCAGAAGTTTGCGGCTCCTGTCAGAACGAGAGCGGAAAGCCAGCGAGGTAACGTTCCATCCCAGACGCAACTTGATTTTCGGGATGAACCACGTTGGGAAGTCGAGCCTAGTAAGGCAGACATTTGAAACACTCGGCGCGATTCCGATGGGTAAGCCGCTCGGCTGGGACCCCGCAACCATCGCGCTATTGACGGCATCCGTAGGCGGTCAGGATTTTCTATTCCTTCGCCAGTTCAATAATCGCGCTCTTTTCACAGCCGACGGTAAAGTGATGTTTCACTCCAGCAAGTTATCCGAGTGGGTGCGGTTTTTTGGTGAATTCATGGAGTTCAACCTTGTGCTCAATGACAAGTCTGAAAAGACTACGCAAGCTGACACGGCGTGACCTTGCCCGAAGGAACTGAGCCACTCTAAACTAGGTTTTCCGAAGCAACGAGAGTTGCGGAAGGAGAGCAAAGGTGAAGAACAGTCGATTTAGTGAAGAGCAGATCATCGGGATTTTAAAGCAGAGCGAAGCGGGAGCAAAGACCGGCGAGTTGTGCCGGCAACAGGGGATTAGTAGGGCGACATTTTATGGATGGCGCAGCAAGTACGGTGGACTGGAAGTGAGCGAAGCCAAGCGTCTGAAACAGCTGGAGGAAGAGAACGGAAAGCTGAAGCGGATTGTGGCCGATCAAGCTCTGGATATCACGATGTTGAAGGACCTGGTTGGAAAAAAATGGTAAGCCCGGAGGACAAGAGAGCGGCGATCGCGCATGTGCGGCAGGTACATGGCGTCAGCGAGCGCCGCGCCTGCGGGCTGATAGGCCAGACGCGATCCACGCAACGGTATCGAGCCAAGACGAAGGCGGAGGATGGGGTGCGGCGGCGGATTGCCGAGCTGGCGGCAGAGCGTCCTCGCTTTGGCTATCGACGGCTGACCGCACTGCTCAAGCGGGAAGGCGTACCGGTGTGGCACGGCCGTGTGTATCGCATTGCGAAGGAGCTGCGGCTGCAAGTGCCGCGGCGAAAGCGCAAACGGATGGCCTCCGCTGCGCCAGCGCCGATAGCGATTACGCGGCCGAATCAACGTTGGGGAATGGACTTCGTTACCGACGGTTTAGCGGACGGACGCAGCTTCCGGGCATTGGCCGTGGTGGATCACTACACGCGCGAGTGTCTCGTGATTGAAGTCGATCTGAGCCTCCCCGGAACACGGGTGGTACGGGTATTGGAACGGCTGGCGGAGGAGCGTGGGTTACCCGAAGCTGTTCGGGTGGACAACGGTCCGGAATTCGTTTGCGCCGCTGTGCGCCACTGGTGCCAACAGAAGAAACTGCAGTTGGACTACATTGCGCCTGGCAAGCCGATGCAGAATGGGCATATCGAGAGCTTTAACGGGAAGTTTCGAGACGAATGCCTGAATACGCATTGGTTCACAAGTCTACGCCAGGCCAGAACTCACATCGAAAGTTGGAGGATAGACTATAACGAATTTCGACCACATAGCGCGCTGGGGTACGCGACGCCGAACGAGTTTGCGAACAGGAGCAGCGCTTCCTTCGCCATCGAGATTTTGAGTAACACGACAGCGAAACCGGGTCAAGGCAACCCTAACGGGCTCGCTACGCTCGGCCTTGACCCGGCCCCGCCGTCGTGTGAACGGCGACTAATATGACGGCGAAGGAAAGCTACAAATGAGCTTGGGAATACGTGGAAAACCTAGTTATGACTGGTACAGTTTCCGCGGGCAGGTCAGGCGTGCATGTTCCTGCCGTTTTACATAAATCAGGACGGCGGATGGAGCGGAATCTGGCACACCTTCAGGGGGCTCCAGCGATTCCGGAAGCCAACCAAGGCCATCGTCGAGTACTTCACGCAGGTTGTGCCGCCGCAATATTACGTTGCAAAAGCGGCTCATGAAAATGAGCAAACCGCGCTCAACGCCGTTGATTCGGAGATTCGAATCCTCGAGCGCACGCGCGAACGGATGACCAAATCCCTGACGCTTGCTGGCCCCCAGCTCAGCGCTGAGGGATTCGAAGCCGAGATAGAGCAGATTGCCCGGCAACTGACTACCCTAAACGCCCGACAGGAAGTGCTGCGACAGGACATTGTCGATCTGAAAGACAGCCTTTCGTCCACAGACAAACAGATAGCGGTGACGACGGAGAGCCTTGCGCGGTACGGGCAGGACTTTGAATTTCTCGCGCATCCGTCGCGCGATGAACTTGTGTGTCCGACCTGCGGTGCGCAGCATGAGGAGAGCTTCTTATCAGTTCTAACGTTCGCCGACGATGCCGGCGCCCTCGCGGACATGCTCATTCGCTTACAGCAGATGCGAGCCATTCTTCTGGAGCGGATACGCAAATCATCAGCAGACCGGGATGCGCTTTCTCAGCAGTATTCGGAATTACAAGCCATACTCGAAAGGAAGCGCGGCGATCTCAATTTCGGTGACGTGGTAAAGAGCATGGGGTCCGGGGTAGCCCTCACCGCGTTCGATCAGGAAGACCGCGAACTCGAAGCAACAAAGAACGGCCATGTCGTGAAGCGCTACAAGTTCGAGCAGGAGATGAAAGAACTGCGCACGCTCAAGCGGCGCAAAAAGATAAACACCCTCTTCCGCGAACACTACAGGAACGCCCGGATGCGGCTCAACCTCGACGCCCGCGACGTATCGAGGGTGCAAGTATCGACCCGACCAGACATTTCAGGCAGCGGCGGCCCTCGGGAGGTGCTGGCGTATTACGCAGCCCTGTGGTGGGTTAGCCGAAATGCTGAATTCGACTCGCCGTTTTCAATACCGCTGGTGGTGGATTGTCCCGCGCAGGCCGGACAGGACACCGTGAATCTGCCTGCAATGATTCGATTCATCAGCACTGGCTTACCGCCCGATGCGCAGGTGCTTATGACATACGAGGCCGATGTGCCGGATGAATTCGACCGTCGCATAAATCCGACCACCAGAAACTCCCTTCTTCTGGAATCGGAGTATGCCGAAAACGCTGCTATCGTACTGCCCTTGCTTAACAGCATGCGGCAGGCACTTCTGACGCGAACGTTAAACAGTTAAGCCGCGAGACGAGCACAGAAATAGAAGGGGAAAGAGGCATTCCCCTGTCTTCGAGCCGTTCCGGGACTACGCCACCCCTTCTAGCAGGCGCGAACCGCTGCTTCAACAACCCCACTATTCAAAAAGGATTTTAGGGGCTGCGCCCTCCCGCGTTCAAAGTGGTAAGCCTCCGGTTTCGCGCCGGTATCCCCAGCCTTCCGTGCTTCGCTTGTACAGGCTGGCTGATTCCCCTCCGGCGCTCAGGCATTCACCCCATCTCGGCGACGGCCGAAGGTTCAGGACGCGCTAAAACGCTTTCCTGAATCCCTTGTTTAACAGAGGACACATTTAATACCAATGCAGAGATTACCTTGACCGGTTCAAGTTCCCGCAGCCCATCCGTTTTGATGCTGGAGATTGGCAAGAACGAAGCGCACGCAAAAGTGTTGCTGATCCATCACGGTCAGCAGCCGTGCTCACCCTTATGTTGCAGATACCTATCCCACTAAGCTCTGGCGCCTCGACCGCTTGCCCTGACTGTTGCGTTGCTCGGCTTCACCTACAGCGCGAGCCGCAGAGCTTCGTCTTCGAGTAGCGGTGTGAATCTATCGCCAAAGCTGATTGTGATGCTCCGGCGTGGCCCACTTGTGATGGGCAGATTTGGCCCACCTGGGTAGTTTCTAGTTTGCCCCATTTCCAACCAGAGTTGTTGATGACCGCTCCGGTGGGAGTGGAGCTTGGCGACGCCCGGGAGGGCGGCGCGTTTCAAGCGGAACGGACGCCGGGGCGGTCATCATGCGGCGACCCGGCAGCTCTCATCTCTTTTTCCTCCCTTCCATAGTTCGCTTGAACCGGAACGATTCGGTGCCGGTTTCGATGATGTGAGCGCGGTCCGTCACTCGGTCCAGCAGCGCCTTGCAGAGCCGTGGATTGGGAAACACCGTGGTCCATTCGGAAAATGGCAGATTCGTGGTGACGATTAAGGCTGCGCGTTCGGCCCGGTCTGAGATTACCTGGAATAGGAACTCAGCGCCGATATCGGCCAGCGGGACGTAGCCCACTTCGTCCAACGCGATGAGGTCGTATCTCATCCATCGCATCATCAGCCGTTTCACTTGGCCGTTCTGTTTGGCTTCGATAAGCTCATTCACCAATGCCGCGGCAGTGATGAATCGAACACGCCGTTTCTGATGGCATGCAGCTAAGCAGAGCCCGGTGGCCAAGTGGCTTTTACCCGTTCCACAATCGCCAATCAAAACGATGGGTTCACTGCGTTCGATGTAACCGCCCTGCGCTAAATCGCGGATCTTTGCGGCTGGGATCTGGGGCGCTTTCGCAAAGTCGAACTCATCCAGCGTCTTCAAGCGTGGCAACTGCGCGTCCCGGATACGGTTAGCAATGGCATGACGGTCGCGCTCTTCACACTCTATTGCCAGCAGCGCTTCCAGGTAGCGCACATGGCTGTGCTGTTCTTTGACGGCCTGTCCGGCTAGGGGAATAAAGTTGGCCGCGATGGCCGGTGTGCGCACGATTTTGCAATACTGCCGGATGCTGCCCTGTTCCAACGCCTCTGTCTGGAGATTCATTGAATCACCTCTTGGGAGGGCATCGGCAGATGACTTAGCAACGAGTCGTATTCATCCATCACCGGCATCGGCCTTTCAAACTGCCTCAGATCTTCGGCGAGCGCCAGCGCGTAGCGCTGACGTTCGTGAGCGTCGGGCATGTGCAGAATATGCAGCACCGCGGCCGCATCGCTTACGCCGATGCGCAGTGCTTCTTCCACTGCTGTGATCAAGCGCGGCCACGCATTGCCGGCCGTCCCGGCACGCACCAGCATAATCATCTCGCGCGTACCTTTGGCCTTGCCGTGGCGGCTTTCCAGTTGCTGCCAGAGCGTATCCAGACACCCCGGCCAGCGCCCCGCCGCACGCCACTGCTGCAACGGCGTCGAACTCTTCATCGCACCAGGCTTCTTCTCCAGCACATCCAGATAATGTTCCAGGTTCAGAATGTGATGCCCGCGTCCATAACAACGCTCGTGCCGCGCTGCAAACTCACCATCACGCCACACCTCGATGTGTGTAGGCCACACCCGCGCCGTTACCCGGGAGCCCGGATAAAGCGGCGTCGAATACCAGTTGGCTCTTACTTTCACGCGACCGTGTCCATCCACCGTGACCGGATAGATGGTCTCTGCGATGGCAAACCGCTCCGCTACTAACGGCAGCAAGTGCGATTGCTCGTCCCGCATGGCATTGCCGACGGCGGCTTCGCGACCGCTGATGATATGTTGCTGCGCTTCTCCGCAACGGCTCAGAAGCCAAGCGTTGAAGCTCTCCAGATCGTCCGCTTCCGGCACCGGTACCAACCAGTTGCGCCGGAACCAACCCAACTCCATCTCCACGCCGCCCTTCTCGTTACCGCGTGCCGGCTGGCAGTACTCGCTGGCAAAACCCCAGTGCGAGCGAAAAGCGATCATGCGTTCGGTTTCTTCGCGCCGGTAGCCACGCAAAATCTTCTTTACGGCACTGGCCAGGTTGTCGTAACGAAGCGTTCGAAAGACACCGCCAAAGTAAGCAAACGCATGCTCGTGCGCTTCCAGAAAAGCTTGTTGCGTCGCGTTAGTATAGGCACGGTGAAACGCCCCGCCGCTGTTCATACTGCGCATCGCGAAGAACTGCAGCTTCCGCGCTTCGCCACCCAGCTTTACCTGTGCTTCGAACCAATCCACTTGCGCTTCCTGGCCCGGTGCATAACTCTGCGGCACGAAGACACCGCGATGGGCTAACCCCAGGGCGCGCTTCCGTCCACGCACGTATTCACGCACGGTGGACTCGGCCACCGGATGCTGTGAATGTTCCATGCACAACCGAGTCCAGATACGCCGCGCGGTATGCCGCTGTTTGCGCGGGGCCTCACCGTCCAGCTCCAGAAGGCTGTCGATGAACTGCTTTACCGGCCCTAGTTTCGGCAGCACCCGCTCTTGCTTTTTCCGCTCCGGCGGCACCGCGCTCGCCAGTGCCTGCCGCACCATGCGCCGATGCACCTGATGCTTCTGGGCGAGTGCAAGAATCGTCTCTCCTGCCGCATACCCTCGCCGGATCTCTTCAAATAACTCCACCTTGGCTCTCCTGTCCATCCCCGGAATCTTGTCATCCAGGGTTGTCCAGGTGGGCCAAATCACTCCATCACGCTGGGCCAGATCTGAGCATCGAAATCAAAAGCAGGACATTGCTTAAATATGCGCCTTTAAGTCCTTCAGAGTCTGACTACGATGCCCTGGTTTCCGCCAAGTTAGATTACGGGCTCTGGTTTTTGGGCAAAGATTTCTCCAAAAGCCCGATACACGCCTTCTTCGCGTGCTGCGTATTCGTGCGTGGGGATGATTCCGCCCCGTGCCATCCCGGAATCCGGCTTCGGCACTTGAGCGCACAGTCCCTTTGATGCGAGTGGCGATAACGCGGCCCTCAGCTCAAGACGACCTGATCCTCTTTGTGCGTTCACCGCCGAGGAAAACAATTTAATGGAACCTATTGAGTGACTGGGACTCAACCGATATTAAGGCGATTAGTACCCGAAAAACGCGCTAGCATCCGCTCATCCAAGTTGACGTATAGTCGGCATGTCGGAGAACAAATAATCTACGCAGTCTTTCGCGGATTTACTCGAGTGTGGTCCTCCGCCAGTGCTCGGTCGAGTAACGTTTTGATGATGGCTTGCCGGCTGACATTGAGCCGAGCGGCGCGCTCGTCGAGTTCGCGTAACATGCCTTGCGTCAAATCAACATTGACTCGATGGACCGGCTTGACCACAGTAAATTTGTTTGTGAAATGAGCGGAAACATTTTCCCCACGCGATGCCCTTTCGGCGATTTCATCGGCGGATAGCGTCATCTTAGGTGTTCTCGGCATAACTTTGCTCCTCCTCTTTTGTTGCTTTCCAGGCGGTGACTAGATGGTAGTACTCGCCCCGTTCGTCAAGCCTGATTTCAAAGATCACAGAACAGAGTCGTCCACCACACCAGCCAATCGCGCGGAACTGTTCCGGGTCATCTCTTCTTTGGTCAACCAGGTAGATCTGATCGAAAATCCGCTGTGCCGCTTTCAAGCTGACACTGTGCTTTCGCTTAACGGCGCGGCTCTTCGCCCCATCAAAATCGAAGCGCATCGGCTATATAACAGTTATACCAATGGAAGACGTGTTTCGGACTTGCGGGAAGGTACGAACGGAAATCGATTGGACGGCATGCGAGCTGATCGAGCAAATTCCCGGTAAAGTGTCCGGCCGACCTATCGTGCGCGGTACGCGCGTTTTGCCCGATCCGATCGTTGACAGTTACGACCTCGGCGAAAGCATGGACGAACTACAGGAAGGCTTTCCCTCGTTTATCCGCCGCGCAAATTGAGCGGCTCATCGAGTTTGCTGACGCGCAGCGAGGGCAGCCACGCCGGTGAGAGTGCTGCTCGACGTAGAACCTTGACCATGCGTTACGGAAGCTTCTAGAGGCCAGCACGAAATAGTAACCGTGACCTATATGGGTTGGGCCGGCCTTGAGAACGGAGAGCTTTTGAAGGCAGCCGGAACCAACGGCTTCGATGTATTCCTTACCGGCGATCAGACCGTTTTCTACGAGCAGAACCTTTCCGGGCGACGGCTCGCGGTTGTCGCCCTTTCCGCCATTCAACTGTGGATCACTCGCGAGAACTTGCCTAGAATAATCGTCGCCATCGACAACGCTGCGCCGGGCTCCTTTCAAGTTGTCGAATGCGGCACGTACAGCCGAAAGAATCCCGATAGTTGAGTTCTGACCATCGGGGCATCTCTTCCGGACCCTTATTCGTCGGGTCTACCTTTCAGTTGCGCATATCTGTTGCAAAATGAAGGTCCAAATAATCCTTTGGCTGCGGACTTCGGCAACTCTTGCCGAGCGATAAGCCAAGTTGACGTAAAGTCGGCGTTCCGCCAGCTGACATGCGCTGGGTGCACGGATCAGTGTCGCGCGTTATAGGTCCAAGTGAAAATTCAAAGATAGATCTACACTTGGCGACTAGCGCGGGTAATCGGCTGGAACGCATTGATCAGAGGGCTTCACCATTCGCAATTTACCTCGGAGCAGGAACGTTTTGGGGTAGGATCCGCTGCCGCAAATCTTGAAAGAGCTGAAATCCTTGTACCAGTCGCCGCCGGGCACTTCAGGTCGCGTCTCGACCCAAAGGTGAAGTCGATTCAGATCCGAGACACTGATTGCGCGATCGCGCATCCGGTCGATCAGATGTAGCCGCACCCCTTCGGGCAGATTGTCCCATCGATCGAGCTGCGGCATCAGCCGCCGAAGACCATTCGGCCGAGTTCATCACCCAAGCGGTTAGCCGCTTCCGGATCCTGCTCGTTGCGGAAACGCTCAGCCAGAGCAAAAAACTGCTGCTGCTTTCGCTCCTCTGCGTCGATTCCGTTCTCGATCAGTTCCAATAACATGCGATTCTTGCTCAGCTTCCGGACCTTGGCCATGCTACCCACCTGCTTCGCCACCCCCGGCGGAAGACTGACGCTCTGGCGAACCGCCTTCTCAGCAACCTTCATAACACATTATGCACCAAAATGGTGTAGCGGGATCCGTGGGCGTCAGCGAAAGCTGACGCGCTCGCCATTGAAGGCCAACAAGCGATGATTCGAGATGGCGAGGTGGTGAGTTTAGTGGCCAAGATAACGCTGCACTTGCAGAGATCCGCCGAAGGCAGGCTTGGCGTAACTATGTGACAGTGTGTGCGGCGTCACGTGTTTACGAAGGCCAGCGTGTCCGGCAGCTTCTGTGCAGGCATACCAGACGCTCTTGTCCGACATGGGGCTGGTCTTTGCCACGGTGACCGCCGTCACTCGGGAACAGATAAGTTCCTGGCCTCTTCCAGCGCCAATACTCACGTAGCGTTTCTAAGAGCGCAGGACTGAGTGGAAGATCGCGGTCGTTTCCGCCCTTGCCGCATTCCACTCGGATGATCATCCGCCGGCTATCGACATTGGTGACTTTTAACCGGGAGACTTCTGCTCTTCGCATTCCTGTGCCATACAGGATTATGAGAACGGTGCGCTGCTGTAAGTTGCCAGCCGCATCGATCAGTTGACCCACTTCCTCTAAACTCAACACGGCCGAAAAGAATCGCAGCGCCGAGACACGAGCTACCACGGTCACCACGGCCAGATTTTCGGTTCTTAAGCCGATAGGCTTGATACTGCCGAAGTTCCTCTGGTCCGAGTTGATCCAATGTCTTTCCACAGTGCTGGGCGAATACTGCGGCCGCGCTGAGATAACCGCGGTCTGTACTATCGAAGTAATTACGACGCTCGAGTTCCTTGGGCATCATATTGCGTAAACGGGTCACAAAAGAAACCCTTCTTGTGACCCGCTACCGTATCGTTCTCTCGCCGCCGCTCATCGTCCGGATCTTGATCGAGCTCGGAGGGCTGGGCTTGCGCTGGGGCTTTGCGGCGGGCGCCGGCGGCGGCTTGAATTTCCCGGTCGCGGTGCGGTGTGTGCTTTTGTTGGAGTGCTGTTGCTGCGCTCGGCTGGGGGGGCATGCTGCTGCTATTTTGCGCTTGCTGGGCTTGCCCCAGCGGGCGCGGGCGGCTTTGCTGGCGATGGCAGTGCGCTGCTGAGGAGTGGGGGTGGCCGCGCGTGCACGGCCCCCTCGTCTAGCGAACTCGACGGCGAGTTTAGCCATTGCCGGTTTCGAGGCCGGTAATGCGGTTTTCGTGCGTTTCTGCGATGTTAGCAAGCATGCGGATGTTGTCGGCGTCGATCTGCAGTTGTTTTGTATGTTCCTGCAATTGGCGCGTGTGCTCCTGTGCTGTGGCGTGGAGCTCCTGTGTGGAGGCGTGGAGCGATTCTGTTGACTGGACGAGGAATTGTAGGCGTTCGTCGATATTCATGGATGCTTCCTTTCATTTTATGCTTGCGGGCAAGCATGTGCTTACTCGCAAGCATGTGAGTGCTAGGTGCGCACCAGGCGCATGGTTTGCTTGAGGCTGCAGCCGGGGATGACTGCGCCGGCTTTGAGGCTGCGAGCGATCATCTGGCGGTCTGGTTTGGTCCGCTGGATGTAGCGTACATAGTCGGACGGCAAGGCCTCGATGTCATCGATGAGGACGGCTGGTGGGTTGGCCCAGGCGCGGAATCCATCGGTGGATCCTTCCAGCTTTTTGATCCCGCTCATAGTCATGACATCGAGGATGCAGGAGCGGAGGCGCTCGGCGATGGCGTCTGCTCTGGAGGCACGGGTGCTGAGGCGTTGGGCCTCCGTTTTGCATGCGCCGCTGACGGCGGCGAGCTCGGAGAGCACATTTCCACGCTTGAGCGGAGGCGCTCGGCGATGGCGGCCTCATCGTCGGGGTCGGTGATAGCCTCCTGCTGCTCTAGCAGGTCGATGAGTTCGGCCATGCCGTCGTATAGCGATGGCGAGGAGTGGGCGGCCATTAGCGGATCTCCTTTGCGGTCTGGATGTAGAGCGAGATCGCGAGGGCGCGTATGTTCTCGGAGGCGAATGCGATGGCTCTGCCTTTGCTCCTTGCATAGTCTTCTGCGTAGATGGCGGCATCGATGGCGGTGAGCATGGCGCCTGCCAGCAGGCTGGCTCCGGCGGCGGCGATGTGCTGCGCCAGTTGACTTGCTGGCGGGTTGCGGTTTCGGCTTTCGACAGAGCGCTGCCGAACAGCCCGGGGCTTGCGGATTTGAACCTAAGCTTCTTGCTCCGAAGGTATCGAGACCTATTCGGATTGCGACTTTAAGGAGGCAATGGCTTGTAAAACGAGTACGGTATTGCGATTGATCAATGCACGAAGCTTTGCGGCTACCACGCCAAGCATGGTGCCGATGAGAATAACTACGGTGCATTCGGTGCCCAGCTCGGAACTGCCAGGACGAGAGGCAAGCCAGAAGGCAGCGCTGAAGGCAGCCGCCAAATTGAATATGAGGCGCGCGCGGTCCCACCGTTGCGCGCGGGTGGCTGCAGTCAAAGCACGTTGTACAAAGGCTTCTTCGTGGGGATCAAGCGTGGATGGTTTCATAGGTCTCCTTTTTGCTGTAAGAGTTTTCGTAGAACTGAGATGCCATAGGCTAGACGCGATTTGACCGTGCCAAGCGGTAGGTCGAGAACAGCCGCCGTTTCTTCAAGCGACAGATTCTGCCGGTAGTGAAGCAGGAAAACCGCGCGGCTAGCGGGTGATACTTTCTCGATCGCGGAGAGAAGGCCGGCCTCGATTTCCTCAGGTGGGCTCTCGCGAGCTTCAACTGCGCCGATCAGATCAGGATCGCTCTCAAGCCGATTCCACCGGGCCTCACGCTTCAAGTGACGGAAAACATGCCGCGATGCGAGCCGGAAGGCCCAGGCGCGGAATGCGGCTGGGTCGCGAAGATATCGAAGATTCTGGAATATAATGAGCGCGATTTCCTGCAGCACGTCGTCTGCGTGTGACTCGCCAATCATCGGAATCACGTACGCTCGAAGCGGCCGATGAATACGGGAAAGAGGATTTCTATCGCATTGTAATCACCATTTTGAGCAAGCGCGACGAGGATCACCTCATCTGATTCCGCGGGATCTGGCATCCATTCAGTAAGAGACAACAGAAGCCAACAAGGTTCGGAAGGTCCAAGAAAAAAGCTGTTAGTCGCGTTTAAGTCCGTCTCATGAGCTCAGTTTCTGGTTGCTTCTGTGAAAAGAATCGATTTGGCCGGCGTTAGAATTGCTCTCGTATGCCGGGCAACCCTACATCTCAGCTTCTGGAAACATAAGCTCGACAGAGTGCCGGAGTTTGTGTGGGAACAAAGCGATCTCGAGACTCTTGTGCTGGCTGACAATGATCTCGAGGAAGTTTCCGCAAGCGCCGGGCAGCTTAAGCGTCTTCGCATGCTTGACCTCGGACATAACGCTCTGCGTGCTCTTCCCGAGAGTCTTGGTGAACTGGAGAATTTATCGGATTTTCTCTACCTACATGACAACCGGTTGGAATCGCTCCCGCTATCTCTGGGACGCCTCAAGCGGTTGCGTTATCTGAACATCAGCGGGAATGCATTTGAAAGTCTGCCGGATTGTGTATGCGGAATGCAGTCTCTAATCGAGCTCCGGGCATCTGATAACCCCATAGCCACCTTGCCAAACTGCCTGAAGCGGCTGAAGGCCCTCCGCGAATTGCATCTGAGGAACACCAAGCTCACGTCGTTACCCGGCAGCATCCTGGAGCTTATGGAATTGCGCCAGCTCGATCTTCGTGGTACGCCGCTGCGGTCGTTGCCATCGGGCCTCGCTCAATTGCCCCGCCTAGAGAAGGTTGACCTCCGCTGGGTCGTCGATTTTGAACTCCCCACTTGGATAAAGGATATGGAGGCCCGCGGTTGCGTCGTGTACCGCTAGTGGTGGCGGGAGACTTTGATAACCGCGCTATCCATACCGATAGCTATCCGGTACGCGACGGTTCGCCGGTGCTGACCCGTAAGCTTTTTCAGCGCTAAGCACGTTCAAAAGGAAAAGACATTATGACCCTTTGTGTCAATGTATGCTTCTTTGCCTGAGAGCAGTTTTACGTGAGCCAAGCCTTTAAAGAACGGGCTGGCCAATGCAAACCCCGCTGCAAAAGCCCGGCTTCCATTCCTGTCGATGTACCAGTATTTTTCGTCATCCCCTACTGGAGCTAAGCCTTCCTCGAAATCGTCAGCATACCTGAACTGGGCTGCAATCTTGATTGCTCCTGATTTGTCCGCATAACCGTATAAACCATTACTAAGTATGCGAGAGAGACCGGAAGAGAACGGTTCCGCATCTTCGAACTTGGGCGGAATCTTCAGGAGGCCTTGCTGGTCGATGAAGCCCCATAATCTCTGAATTTTGACTGGGGCAAGGCCTTCGGAAAAGCTACGAGCATCATCGAAGCGCTGACGAGTGATAATTCGCCCGGCTTTGTCGATGAACGTTAATTTGCAAGGTCTGTCACTATTGCCATTCGCTCCACCAAGGAATAGGGGGCTGGCACATGCGCCTTCCGGGACGTAGATGCAGGGACCCTCCGCAACCACCATCGCCATTCCGTCGCTGAAGTTCTTAGCAGCGAGGAACTGCGGCGGGATTGCAAAATTGCCCGAGCGTGAAATGTAGCCGAACTTTCCTTTGACCTCGATCATGGCAAGGCCGCCGGAGAAAGAAGATACGCGGCCGTCCGGGTAGCTCGGGAATTGAGGACTGACCGCGAATTTGCCTGAGGTATCGATATAGCCCCAGAGACCCTTCTCTGTTTTCAGCGCGGCCGCAAGGCCTTCAGAGAAATCCCATCCACGAAAAAGACCTTCGTTGATGACTAGCTTTCCGGTCGTATCAATGTAACGCCCATCACTTACGGAGATCTCGAGCAGGCCATCGTGGAACTCGGATCCGTAGTTCCCATAGGAATCCAGGATTGGTGGCACAACCACACGGCCGCTGCGATCGATATATCCCGCCTTGCCATCCGTTACGAATCGGTAAAGCGGGTCCGCGGTTTTGCTTCTGGGAATCCAGATTGGATAATCGACTTCGCAGGCAAACGCAATGGTACCGGCTAGGATGACTGCTGCTAATGAGATGTACCGCAGCTTGGACATGGCATTCAGATGACTGTCACTTTAATTGGAGCAGATGGGGTGCAGGCTGGACGGATGTTTTCATGCTGCTGCTTTTTTGCGCTTGCTGGGCTTGGGCGGCTTTGCTGGCGATGGCAGTGCGCTGCTGCTGGGTGAGGGCGGCCGCGCGTGCACGGCCCCCTCGTCTAGCGAACTCGCCGGCGAGTTTATCCATTGCCGGTTCCGAGGCCGGTAATGCGGTGTTCGTGCGCTTCTGCGATGTTGGCGAGTCGGCGGATGTTGTCGGCGTCCATCTGCAGTTGACGCGTGTGTTCGCGGGTGATGGCGTGGAGCTCCTGTGTGGAGGCGTAGAGCGATTCGGTGGACTGGATGAGGAATTATAGGCGTTCGTCGATATTCATCGATGCTTCCTTTCATTTTATGCTTGCGGGCAAGCATGTGCTTACTCGTAAGCATGTGGGTGGCTAGGTGCGCACCAGGCGCATGGTTTGCTTGAGGCGGCAGCCGGGGATGCTGCGCCGGCTTTGAGGCTGCGGGTTGGGCTCGGAAAACAGCGTTCATGGACAATGAGAGCGTGTCCAGAAAATTGCATCGATCAAAAGGAAATAAGGTATGCCAGAACTTGACGACTTAGAACAGAAGAAGCACGCAGAGACCGGCGTCGGGATAGAGGACTTGATCGCGCGCCGTTGGAGTCCGCGTGCGTTTGCCGATAAGGCTGTCAGCGAAGAAGATCTGAAGACTCTCTTTACAGCTGCTTCGTGGGCGGCGTCATCTTACAACGAACAGCCGTGGCGCTTTCTGGTTGGGCGCAAAGGGGATGAAACCTGGGGCAAGATTTTTGGCGCGCTGGTGCCTATGAATCAAAGGTGGGTTGAAGGTGTACCGGTCTTGTTTGCGGCTGTCGCTAAGAAGACGTTCAGCCGCAACGGCTCCGCAAACCGGGTAGCAATGCACGATGTGGGCGCTGCCTGTGCAACTCTATCGCTGCAGGCGACGGCACTCGGTCTACATACGCATGGCATGGGAGGTTTCGATCCGCAAAAGTTAGTCGAAGCTTTTGGGATTCCAGAGGATTATGAACCGGTATCCTGCTGGGCGCTCGGATATCTTGGGGATCCGGACAAGCTACCGGAGAACTACCGGGAGCTGGAGGGCACGCCGCGGACGCGCAAGCCTCTGAGCGACTTTGTGTTCAGCGGGTGGGACCGGGCTTTGGAGCTTTAGCCTCGGACGCGGCTTGTTGCAAAGCTGGTTAATCTAGCTTCCGGCAGCGGGCCGGCTAGGTCTGCGATGGCTTTGCGAACGGTTTAAAATCAAGGCCCCGCCCTGCGGACGCGCGAGACTTTGTTTTCGCAGCGTCAACTCTACTGCTCGACCGGTACTGGAGTGGAGGTGGCGCAGAAAATTTCGGAGGTGCCTGATCTGCGCGGAAACGCGATGTTCTCATAGAGCCACCTTACGTTCGGAAAGCGGGTTGCGCAGACGTTAACGCCAACGGTTCAACTGAGGACACGGGTATTATCTTAGCTAGGCCAATGCGGCTGCTCAACTTGTCCGGCGGAATTATCCTAGTTGGGAGTCTACTGCCAAGAGGTTTCATTTGAGGTCCCATAGAGTTTGGTGGAAACGCCATTTACTCCTACTTCTTTTCATCTGGTTCTCGCTTTCAAGTTGTGGTCCGCCTCCGGATGACCGTTTGATAAGACAACTGCTGGCCCGTGTAGGAGAATTCGACAGACTTAGATCAAATTTGCAAGTCGAGAACTTCACTGGAGTTTTCTGGCCTCAAACCTCAGAAACGTCCGGCAGCGCTGACCTGCCCGCGGAAACTGTACCAGTCATAACTGGGTTTTCCACGTATTCCCAAGCTCATTTGTAGCTTTCCTTCGCCGTCATATTAGTCGCCGTTCACACGACGGCGGGGCCGGGTCAAGGCCGAGCGTAGCGAGCCCGTTAGGGTTGCCTTGACCCGGTTTCGCTGTCGTGTTACTCAAAATCTCGATGGCGAAGGAAGCGCTGCTCCTGTTCGCAAACTCGTTCGGCGTCGCGTACCCCAGCGCGCTATGTGGTCGAAATTCGTTATAGTCTATCCTCCAACTTTCGATGTGAGTTCTGGCCTGGCGTAGACTTGTGAACCAATGCGTATTCAGGCATTCGTCTCGAAACTTCCCGTTAAAGCTCTCGATATGCCCATTCTGCATCGGCTTGCCAGGCGCAATGTAGTCCAACTGCAGTTTCTTCTGTTGGCACCAGTGGCGCACAGCGGCGCAAACGAATTCCGGACCGTTGTCCACCCGAACAGCTTCGGGTAACCCACGCTCCTCCGCCAGCCGTTCCAATACCCGTACCACCCGTGTTCCGGGGAGGCTCAGATCGACTTCAATCACGAGACACTCGCGCGTGTAGTGATCCACCACGGCCAATGCCCGGAAGCTGCGTCCGTCCGCTAAACCGTCGGTAACGAAGTCCATTCCCCAACGTTGATTCGGCCGCGTAATCGCTATCGGCGCTGGCGCAGCGGAGGCCATCCGTTTGCGCTTTCGCCGCGGCACTTGCAGCCGCAGCTCCTTCGCAATGCGATACACACGGCCGTGCCACACCGGTACGCCTTCCCGCTTGAGCAGTGCGGTCAGCCGTCGATAGCCAAAGCGAGGACGCTCTGCCGCCAGCTTGGCAATCCGCCGCCGCACCCCATCCTCCGCCTTCGTCTTGGCTCGATACCGTTGCGTGGATCGCGTCTGGCCTATCAGCCCGCAGGCGCGGCGCTCGCTGACGCCATGTACCTGCCGCACATGCGCGATCGCCGCTCTCTTGTCCTCCGGGCTTACCATTTTTTTCCAACCAGGTCCTTCAACATCGTGATATCCAGAGCTTGATCGGCCACAATCCGCTTCAGCTTTCCGTTCTCTTCCTCCAGCTGTTTCAGACGCTTGGCTTCGCTCACTTCCAGTCCACCGTACTTGCTGCGCCATCCATAAAATGTCGCCCTACTAATCCCCTGTTGCCGGCACAACTCGCCGGTCTTTGCTCCCGCTTCGCTCTGCTTTAAAATCCCGATGATCTGCTCTTCACTAAATCGACTGTTCTTCACCTTTGCTCTCCTTCCGCAACTCTCGTTGCTTCGGAAAACCTAGTTTAGAGTGGCTCAGTTCCTTCGGGCAAGGTCAGCGCAATGTCCAGATTGCAATTGCGGGAAAACAGGCGATTGTGCATGGAGCTAGGAATTTGGAGAGTGTATCGATAAGGATCCTATCTTGAACTGATTACCTCTCGGGAAGCGCGCGGGTTCTTAAAAGGCTTCGCCTTTTCGCACAACCCTCTGCCATCAATTGGGTCACTAGACATCCAAAATACGGAGACATCAGCGCTCGGGGCAAACTCAAAGGTTTACCATCACGTGAAAAACGATTGGTATCTGGTCTTGTGGAGGGCAGGATGATCGGCGGGATTTCGAGGCAGACCAATTCCCATGTGGGCCCAAAAGACAACTTCCGGAAAGTCCAGTGGCAACATGCCGCTTTGTTCTTAGGCAGCGCGCTAAGATCGTGACACTATTTAAGAAAGTAGCTTTCGATGGCCACCCAGTTCATTCCTTCCTCAATTGAGCCTGTCGATACCAGCCGGTTCGAGCAGGTGAATGGGAAGCTTATCGAACGGCCTGTGCCCACCCTTAAACACAGCGACTTGCAGTTCCACATAACTTCTCTACTGCGGCAAGCGGTTTTGGACCTTGGCATGAAAGCCAATCAGGAGCTTTCCATTGATCACTTAGATGAACCGAAAAGCGACTGGCTTACTCCGGATGTGGTGGTTTCACTTGCAGGCGGTTTCCGGCAAGCTAAGAACGGTCATGTGTTGCCTCCCGTCTTGTTGGCGGTGGAGGTGCTGTCTCCAGGACAAAACTTCTTTAATATGCGCCGCAAGGTTTCAGATCTCCTCGCCTGGGGTGTGGAGCAAGTCTGGCTGGTGGATGATGAATCCCACTCCATTGCGGTATTCCAGTCTTCGAATGCAAAGTCTGAAGTCTTTTATGAGGGGAGCGTGCCGCTTCCGGGCACCTCTTTACCGTTCCGTCTGGAAGATCTGTTTCGCTGCTAGCAAGAAAAGGAGTATGTGATGGCTACCCAGATCACGCACCCAGCCGAGCAACTTGAATCGATTGGTACGTCACGGTTCGAGTGTATTGACGGCCAGTTAGTGGAGAGGCCCGTGCCCACAACGAAACACTCCGGCATAGTGACTCAGCTGGTGCTGCTCATTCATCCGCTGGTAACGCCGCTCGGCATGAAGTGTGGAGCGGAACCTTCTCTAGATCGGATACCGGGGGCCCGCAGCGATTGGATGACGCCTGACTTTGCGGTTGCAATGTCCGGCGGCTACATCAACAATCAAAACGGGCATGCTCTTCCGCCGTTATTTCTGGTAGCAGAAGTGCTGTCCCCGGAACAGAGTTTCGAGAATATGCGGGGGAAGGTCGATCGCTACCTTGCCTGGGGCGTCAAACACGTCTGGCTGATTGATCCGTTCGACGAACGAGCATGGATTGGCGAGAACGGGATGGTTTATAAACCGGCATTTTTTGCCGCGGGAGAATTCATTCGAATACCTCTCGCGGCTGTATTTCTTTAGTTGCCACGTGGAGCTTTGCGGCGAAAATTGCCTCCTACCGGCTCAGACTATTTTTGCAAACGCATTATTGGCAATACTGGGCGGTTGGATCCGCTATGCAAGCGGTGCTGATGATGGCCGCTAGTTCGGCGCGCGCGGCTTCCCAATCGTCGGGATTCGAGGACCACGAAACCGGACCAAGGAAAAAAGACGGATCGCCGTTGGGCCATCCGGGCGCATGATTTTCCCAAACCGCCGCAGGCATCACACGGGCGAGAATGGCCGCGGTTGCCGCGGGATCGATCTGCCGACTGAGGGCCAGGTAGTCGCCATCTTCGGTGCCGCGACGCCACTCCTTCAAACGCAGGCTGGCAAACGGTCCGTCGACTCCGTAAGAATCCTGCGGATGGGAGAGGTCGGTACCGGGATAAACCAGCACGCCAGTACCGTTGGTATAGGCATGATTGGACACTTCCCCGAAGAGGGGGTCTGGTGCGGAGTCGCAACCCCATGAACAGGCCCGCTGGAACCAGTCGACATCTTGAGCGTTCAGGTTGGCGAACCAGATAAACCAGCGATCAATAGTGAGCTTGCTCTGTACCCACGGCAAAGTACGCATTCCGATGCCGTCATCTTCGGTATTGGAAGTTCCAGAACCTGGATGGTCGCCGCCATAGCGCCAGTAGTATTGATTGCCGCGGGCCCTTGAAGCGGCCAGGGCATTGGCGGTAAATGCGGTGTTATCGCAGCTGTTCGGGCTGTCGACCGGGCAGTCGCCAAGATGAGAGGCGGAGGTGGGAATGGACAGGTCAGGTATGAAGGCGTTGGCCACGGCAAGGCTGACAGTCGCCATCGAAAGCATGTTATGACCATTGCCTGGATCTTCGGCGAGCCACTTGGCCCAGTTCTCGATGATGGGGTAGCGGTCGGGCGAGGGTTCGTCCTCTAGATAGATGAAATACTGCAGGGACGGAAAATGACTGGCGAACCAGTCGCCTATGGGATTCGCGAAGTCCCACATGGCCTGTTCGCTGAAGATGTTGCGTCCCCAAGTGCCGTACATGCCAATCGCATAGAGAGTATTGCCCACCCCCACGCCAGGCCCATCGTAGCCGTTTTCGGGAGTGTAAAGCGAGCCGTCGTAGCGAGGAGTAAAGAAGGGATGGATGCCTGGAACGAAAGCCGGAACCTCCGTTTCGCCGGCGACCAAATCGATCCGATGGCGATGAAAGAGCTGGTAGTAAACGTCGGAAATGTGCTTCACACGACGGCCTTCGTCGCTGTTCCAGTTGACATATCCGCCCGGGCCGCTGGCATAGCGCCACGAGATGTCAGTGGCATCCAGGTTGGCGAAGCCTTTAACACTGGGAGTATCGGGCAGAGAAAAGGGCTTGACCTCGAGCGAAACAGGGACTGAGCGCGTGACGACGCCACCCTCTGAAATGGATACGGTGCCCGTGTAGAGGCCCGCCGGAGTGCCCTTCGGAATATAGATGTCACACCAGATGCTCTCGTTTTGACCCTGAGCAATGTTGAAGGTGGGAACAAGTTCCAGCGGGACTAAGATGTCCGGATAGAATTTATCGTGATCCGGGCGGTCTGCCCAGCCGCCGGCCAAGGTGGGACGCTGAAAGCGGACGGGGAGCTGGCGCTCGTCACCCCGATACCAGCCGAATTCGCTGAGGCCCTTGATCTGGAGGTAACGGGTATAAAACAACTCGATGGGACGATTGACCCAGGTAAAGACTCCGCTTCCGGTGGCGGGAGCGGTGGTTTGAATGACGGCTCCTCCGGGACCGGTTAAAGTATCGAACGCGACGGATACTCCAGGCGCAGCAATAGCTGCCGCTTCGAGTACGAGGTTGAAACTGACGCTCTCGTTCCGTGCGCCGAACAGAGTGATGGAACTGCCGTTCCAGGTGCGATTCAGGACGGTTCCCGTTTTGTTCTCAACACCGGTAGAGGCCCTGAGTTCATCCTGGGTGACCTTATCGCCACCCTCATTTGCCCAGATGGCCGAGATATTACCGGGAGCGGGAGCGGGAGGAACTTGAGCGGAACCGATGCCGCCGGGAAGACACAGCAAGGTTGCAACAACGCAGCCGCCTGAATATCGTAGCCGGGCCGAGCGGCGGAGAAGAGTGACAAGGCTCATATGAATGTTCTAGGAACAATCCGAGAGTACCGTACTTCCATACATAAATCTAATGAATATATTCGGGATGGTAACTTTTCTTGCTGTGAGCATATGGATACATCAAGTCTTTTCCAGTGCCATTGAATACATTCCAGAGGCAAAAAAAATCGGCTGATCAGAAGGAGCCAATCAGCCGAGGTAGTTTGGGTTTGGAGGAGAAACCGAGCAAAAAAAATGTAATCAGGACCAAGACTTTTCCGGCACTGGAAAAGAAACCGCCAGAACTAATAGAACTCCTTCAGTATGCTGCTGAAGGACAGGGGCTGTCAAGCTGCTTCTAACCGTCGAAGATCTATTTGGCCGGCGGCAAGGGCCGGAGCGGACGCCAATAAAGGTTCCGGTAAGCAACCGGCCCGTGGTCGCCCTGTAGCATCAGCGGATTCGTCGCAGCTTCGGGGAGTTCCAGCCCCGAGCGCGTCGGTCCTGGAGCTTCTGTATTCTCCTGCGCTAGTTGGCCGTTAAGAAGCACGCGGATAAAGGCGGCGTTGGACGTCTTCTTTCCCGCCGCATCGAACTTGGGTCCGCGGAACCAGATGTGAAACGATTGCCACTCGCCCGGACGGCGGCTGGCATTAGCCACTGGAGGGGTTCCGCCCTCCCCTTTGTTATTAACCCAGCGCTGGTATATGCCTCCGCAATCGACATACTTGGGATGCTGCACGCCGAAGCTATCGAAGATCTGAACTTCGTAGAGGCCTTGTAGATAGACGCCGGAGTTCGATTTCGCGGGAATCAGAAACTCCAGATAGAGTTCCATGTCGCCGAACTTCTGCTGCGTGAAGATATTGGAACTGCCGCCGGTGGGTCCGTTGGCGATGCGATCACCGGTACCGGGCAGCGCAGCTAATTGGTTCGGCTGGTTCAGGCCATCCCAGAAGATGGCGTGGCTGGTGGTCCATTTGCCTTTCTCCGGATGCTCATACTGCCAGCCCTTGAGATCGGGCTTTATCAGCGGTGCCCAACCCGTTTCAAGCAGATACGGCGGATCGCCGTGCGCGTTCCCGTCATTTGCGGCTACAGTCTGCCACGCCAGTACCGCCGGACCAGTTAACGCCAGTGGCAGCAGACACCAAAACGGCAGTAATTTACGCATTCAAAGTCCATCCCTGACGGTACAGAGGATTCACCCAGCCATTCGCTTCCGCATCGTTGGTGACAGACATGGCTTGTGCATCCCACAACAGCGGCCGGGCGCAACGCGCGGCAATCGCGCCCAGTTGCGCGACCTGAGTCATATGACTGCCGAACTCGAAGTTAACGTTCGTGGGCGACCCTGTTTTACAAGCCAAGGTCCACTCCTTGTAGTGACCGATAGTCCGCTTTAAGGTTTTCGGCGGGGGCTGGAAATCGCGAAACTGGCGCTCGGGAAGCAGGCGATTCTTGCCGCCATAGTAACCGCTCAGCAGCTTTCCTTTTTCTCCAATGAACAGAAGACCGTCCGCCGGCATGGGCGTGCCCGGATCCATCTCAACCGGCCGGTGCGGACGCATGCCACCGTCGTACCAGATCATTTGCAAGGCGGGATGTTTGCCGCGCTCCGGAAAATCCCAGGTGATGATATTCGAATAACTCTCCGATTCGGGAGTCTGAATCTTCTTCGGAAGTATCTCGCTGCCATCCGGTTCCATGTAGAAGAAACCGCCGTACATGGTGGAGCGCGACGCTTGCATGGCTCGTGGCTGACCCAATGCGAGCGCCTTGTAGAACACGTGCATCGCATGGCACGCCATATCGCCGACCGTGCCCGATCCGAAATCCCACCAGCACCGCCAGATCCACGGATGGTAGGCCGGATTGTAGGCACGAAACGGCGCGGGGCCGATCCACATATCCCAGTCGAACCCATACGGGACCGCTGGCGTGCCGGGCGGACGAACTTGGCCGGCGGGGTAAATAGGATGCTGCGTCCACACATGTACTTCACGAACCGGCCCTATGACGCCGGTGAGCAAAATCTCCGCCGTGCCCAGGGCGTCATCGCTCGCGCAGCTTTGCACGCTCATCTGGGTCGCGACCTTTGCTTCGCGCGCCGCCTCCGCGATGGCCCTTGCTTCGTGAACGGTGTGTGTCAGAGGTTTTGCGCAATACACATGCTTGCCGAGCTTCAAAGCTTGCATGGTGATGATGGCGTGATTGTGGTCGGGAGTCGCCACAATCACCGCATCGATGTTCTTCGCTTCTTTGTCGAACATCTTGCGGTAATCGCTATAGACGCGCGCCTCCGGGTAGGTGCGGAACACCGGCGCGGCGAAGCTTTGGTCAACATCGCAGAGCACGTCGATCCGTTCTCCCGCGCAGCCCTTCAAATAACGGCGTCCCATGCCGCCGACGCCAATGCCGGCGATGCGAATGGTATCGCTCGGCGCTTGCCGGCCGGCTCCGCCCAGCACATGCCGGGGCACGATCAGGGCCCCCATGGCAGCCGCTGCCTCTCGCCGGGAAACACCCTGCGCCGGTTTTATAGTTTCTGGTGTCTTCATGCATTTACTCTTTTGGGTTTGTCCGGTTGCTCGCCAGTCAGAATCGGAGCCGCAGCGCCATCTGCAGCTGCCGATTCGCATAGCCGTTCAATGTGCTGGTGATGGTGCCGAAGTTGGCGGAGCTGACGTTACCGTTGGGATTCGAAAAATGCGGCGTGTTCGTCAAGTTGTAGAATTCGGCCCGGTACTCCAGGTTGACTCTCTCGCCGAACGCAAAATTGCGAAAGATCGAGAAATCGTAATTGCTCAAATGCGGTCCGCGAATGGTGTTCCGGCCGGCATTGCCGAAGCGGTTCGGACCGGGTACGGAGAAGGAATCTTTGCTGAACCACGATTGGCCCGGACCCACCCCGCCCAGCGTTTGCACCGAAGTCACGGCATCGGCATAATTGCCATTGCCAGGACAGTTGCACGCGGTGGCATCGGCTGTCGCCGTGAAGGGCGTTCCAGTGGCGAAGCGATAGATGCCGTTCAGTTGCCATCCCGATAGAAGAAACGACGCGACGCCGCCCTGGTTTAGAAACGGCTTGCCTTTGCCAAACGGCAATTCCAGTAAGTGACTGATAGTAAGTAGATGCGTTTGGTCGAAATCCGCCGGGCCGTATTGCCGCCCGCGATCGAGATTGTTGATGAAGCTCGCCTGGTTGCTGCCGACGTCCATGGCTTTGGCGTAGGCGTAAGCAACCGAGAGCGTGAGGCCGCGCGAGAAACGCTTCTGCAAGTTGCTCTGGAGCGAGTTGTAATTGCTGTTGACACCATTGCCACGCTGGCTGGTGCTGGCGCTGCGGCCATATGCTAGCAGCGGCAACCCGGCACTTCCGGTACCCGGCGCCGCCGCGTTGAGTTGCTGGTTGTAGGGAAGTTGCCGGCCGACGTTCCCCACGTAGCCGGCATCGATTGTGAGACCGCGGCTAAGCTGCCGCTGATAAGTGAAGTTGTAGCTCTGTATGGTCGGAATGGGATTATGCGCCGGAATTACAAAGAACGCCTGGTCGGGCGCGGGGTTTATGAGTCCGTTGGCCGGCACAGGAGTGAAAGGCACGGCCGGGATCGAGTTAAAGCTTCCGTCAACGGCGAAATCGTTGGTCTGCCCCACCTGCACGTTATAGATGACGGGAAACTGCGTGGAGAGTGTTCCGCCAGTGAAGCCAAAACGCCCGGTCCAACTGCTGATGGAATACCCGGCGCGAATCACCGACTTTTCAGTGGGGCGAAAGGCAAACCCAAGGCGCGGCTGCACACTGTTCTGAGAGGGAACCCCCGTCGCCAGGTCCACGTCGCCGTAACCCGCAACCAGCAGAGTGTTAGTCACCGGATCGAAATTGGAAGCGCCTCCTTTATAGCGGGGCTTGACGGCGCTGTACCATTCGTAACGCAATCCAATATCGAGCGTCAGCCGGCGATTTACCTGGTAAGTGTCCTGGATGAATCCGGCGACTTGCGTCTGGCGATTGGTGGGCGTCACCGTTTGGAACGTGCGGCTGGTGCGATCTGGCGCACCGATCATATACGCCGCAAAGGAATTGACGAAACTTCCGAACGGCCCGAGGGCCGGACCGCCGTTCAACTGTGTGGTTCCCGGATTGAAGACGAAGAGGCCGCGCGGCCCGAAGTTCAACCCTTGCGGCTGGAAGCGATCCATGCGATTGCGGTGCGCTTCGACGCCCCATTTCAACGAGTGCACCTTAAGTGTTTTGCTCCAGGTATCTACCGCCGTGAACAGGTTGTCGGTATTGACCAGCGGATAGAAGACTTGCGTGTTGCCAATCTCCTGCATGCCGTTAATCTGCACGTTGGCAAAGCCGGCTGACGAGATGGAATCCGGCGTTGGGTTGGCGATACCCAGCTTTTGGTTCGTGACGGTGGTCAAGTCGATACCGTTAACATCTGTGCGGTAGCGGTTGTATCCGGCGCGCAGCTCGGTCAACAGAGTCGGGCTGAAGCCATGCGTGAAGTTTACGATGCCGGTGATGGTGTAGTCTTTGGCCGCTCGGCCGTCTCCGACCGGATCGGCATAATAGCCGCCCTGCGTGACGTTGTAATAGGACACAGCCGCCTTGGCAAAAATCTTCGTCTGTTGGGTGAAGTTATGATCGACGCGGCTGTCGTAGCTGTTGCCGTCATTCCTAAACGGGATATTTACGTTGTAATTATTTAGAATGCCGGGTAAGTTAGGGCTGGGAAGATAGGCATTCAGCTTCAGCGCAACCGGGCTCAGACGGCTGGCGGGAACGATGTTATTCGCAAAGCGCTGCCGGCCCATTCCCGTGCCGGTAGCGCCGGGCGTAGCCGGATCGTACAACGCTAGACCGGGCACGGCATTGAAGTCTCCGTTGTAGAACGAGGGTTGCGGCACGGTGTAGATCGCGGTGCTCGACTGGCGCAAGTAACGGCCCTGGTAGCCGAAGAAGAAGAAGGTGCGGTCGCGAACGATAGGGCCGCCCAGAGTCGCCCCAAATTCATTGCGAGTCAAGCCCGGTTTGGGATTGGGCGCTGTATTGAAGAAGTCACGTGCAGCAAGGGTTGCCACGCGATTGAATTCCCACAGGCTGCCATGAAATTGATTGGCGCCGGACCGGGTGACAACGTTCACCACTGCGCCGCCTACGCGCCCAAACTCGGCGCTGTAGTTGCTGGTGGTAACGTGAACCTCCTGCACTAACTCCGGATTAGGCAAGTAGACACTCAAGCCGAGGGTCGGATTCGTGTTATCCACGCCGTCGACAATGGTGTTATTCGCTGAGTTGCCCTGCCCGTTGGCGTTAAAGAACGTTGTGCCCTGAGGATCTTCGGTGGCGGTAAAACTTTGCACCGGAGGGGAAACGCCCGCCACCAATCCGGCAAGGGCTTGAAAGTTGCGATTGGCGATGGGCACTTCCCGTATGGTTTCCGAAGCAAAGTTTCTGGCAACCTCGGCGCGCTCGGTCTGCAGAAGCGGCGGCTCACCCGTCACCGTAATGGTTTCGCTGGCGCTGCCCGGTGTCAGCGTAGCGTCCACCCGGGCAACGGAAGACACATTCAAAGTGACATTCTCCTGAGTGAACTGCTTGAAGCCTGGAGCTTCGATGTTAACGGTGTACGCTCCCGGGCTTAGATATGGCAACGTATATAGTCCGTCGGTGCTCGTTTTAGTAGAACGCACTACGCCGGTGTCCGCTTGCCGGGCGGTTATGGTAGCACCTGGTACAGTGGCTCCGCTCGCATCCAAAACGTTGCCTGTCAAGGTGGCAGTTACTACCTGCGCCTGCATGGGCCGGATTAGCAGGGAGACTGCGAATATGGTGGTGAGTAGCGAGATCGAAAGAAAATTGTTCAGACCTCGCGAAAACTTGCCGGAAACGTGCAACATAGCGTTACTCCTTTTTGGTTCTGGTTTCTACATCGGTTACGACTATCCAGAAGCACCGGCGAAGCGCCTGGCGCGACAATGGATCACCACTTCAGCTTCAGATCCGCCTCGAACTTTTCATTGCTGCTCATCATTTCGTCCCAAGTCACCATCCCGTTGCGATAAGCTGCGGTGCGGCCCAGAATTGCCGTCAGCGTGCTCTCCACGGCGGTCTGCGCGTTATTCAGGAACTTACCTGTTCGAATGCTCTGCACGAAGGCTTTCACGTTGGCGATCGCACCACCCTTGAACGTGTCGTCTTTTTCGGAGCCGAGCCACTGGTTCTTCCCAGTGATTCTGACCAGGCCGTTGTAGTGCAAATCCGCCGCGCCGTTCACTCCAAAGCAGCGCGTACAGAGATCGGAAAAGCTGGGGGTAAGTTGGTTGGAGCTGAACGCCGCATCGACGCCATCGGGATACCAGTAGGTGACGGCGAAGTGGTCGTAGGCATCGCCGGCATCGTAGTCCGTGCCGGACCAGTCGACGCGGCCGCCGGTGCCCGCCGCCTTTGTGGGATGTGTGCCGAGCGCCCAGTTTGCGACATCGATCACGTGAATGTTTTGCTCGACGATGATGTCGCCGCCGAGTACGCGGTCCATGTAGAAATTTTCGATGCGCGCCTGCCCCGGATCCATACCCGGCTTGGTTTTGTCTTTGCCGGGTCGGCCGGCGTAGTAAAAGACCTGCGCGAGCGCGGGCTTGCCGATGTCACCGCGCTGAATCCGTTGTATGGCTTCCTGGAACACCGGGCGAGCGCGGGTTTGAAAATCCACCAGATAGCTCAGCTTGCCCTCTGCCTTCTTGCCGCTTTCGAGGATGCTGCGGCAGCCTGGAACATCCACCGCCACGGGCTTGGCGAGGTAGACATGCTTGCCATCATTCACCGCTGCCATGGCGTGCCCGGGATGGAAGTAGGGCGGCGTCTCGATCGCCACCGCGTCCAATTTCGATTGCGCTAATTCCTGGTAAGCATCGGGGCCATAGTAGGCGCGGGCCGGTTCCACCTTCAACCTTTCCCGGGTGGAGTCCAGATTTTTGCGCACCACATCGGCAAGCGCCACCACTTTGGCGTCAGCTTGTTCCGTGAAGAAAGGGGCAAGCCAGTTCCCGCGCGAACCGCAGCCTACGATGCCGACCTCGATGGTCGAATTGGCCTGGCTGCCAAAGGCGATTTTCGGGCTGACAATCAGAATGCTCCCGGCGCCGAGAACAAAATCACGCCTGCTGCTGTTGGCCACAGTCGTACCTTCGCCAGGCAGGCCGTTGGCATTTTCCGGTCCATGCACCATTGCCAGTCTCCTTCTCTCGCGATGAACGGCTCATTTGCATTCATCACAAGTTCAGGGAGCATATCACAACCAGCGACCCTGGCAAACGGCGCACTGAATCCGTGTGGGTAGCATGTGAGTTGTCCGCCCCAATTAGCAAGTGAAATGTCCGCTAGCTGGTGGCTGGGGAAAGCTGAGAGCTGTGGAACGCAGCGAACGGCAGGTCCCAGCGGCCGAAATGGAGCGGATGATGAAGGCACAAGAAGTGATTCTGAAGGCGGCAGCCGGGAAGCTGAAGTGGTGGGAGGCGGCCGAGATTATGGGTGTGACGGACCGTACGATGCGGCGCTGGCGGGATCGGCTGAATGAACACGGCTACAGCGGATTGTGGGATTACCGCAAGCGCAGTCCCAGCCCCAAGCGGGTTCCGATGAAGACAGTGGAGCAGGTGCTGCAACTGTATGGGGAGAAGTACTTTGACTTCAACGTGCAGCATTTTCATGAGAAACTGCGCGAGTTACACGACATCGAGCTGAGCTACACGTGGGTGAAGACGGCGCTGCAAACGGCAGGTCTGGTAAAGCGGCGGAAGAAGCCGGGATCGCACCGCAAGCGGCGGCAGCGGCGGGCCTTGCCGGGCATGATGCTGCACATCGATGGCAGCGAGCATCGCTGGTTTGGCGATGACCGTTATGACGAGCTCATTGTGGTGCTGGACGATGCCACAAGTGAGATCTATTACGCACAGGTGGTGCCGGCGGAATCGACCCGCAGCGTGATGGCGGCGTTGCGTGAAGTGGTCGAGACCCGAGGCCTGTTCTGTTCGTTGTACAGCGATCGTGCCGGGCATTTCTTTGTCACGCCCAAGCGCGGCGAGCGGGTGGACATGAGCCGTCCCACACAAGTGGGGCGCGCCTTGCAAGAACTCGGAGTGAAAATGATCGCGGCTTATTCACCACAGGCGAGAGGACGATCGGAGCGCAACTTCGGCACCTGGCAAGGCCGCCTGCCGCAGGAGCTGAGAGTGCGCGGAATCAAGGATCTGGCCCAGGCCAACAACTTTCTGCGGAACGAATACGTGGCCGAGTTCAACCGCCGGTTTATGGTAACCGCCGCCCAAAAGGGTAGTGCGTTTGTGCGTGCCCGGCGCAAGGATCTGGACTGGATCTTCAGCGTATAGCACGAACGCACCGTCAACAACGACAACACCCTCACGCTGGAAAACCGCGTCTTCCAACTCGATAAAATTCGCTGGCGCAATACGCTCGCCGGTCAGACGGTCATCGTGCATGAGCATCTGGATGGCCGCGTGTCGATCCGTTACGGTCCGCACGTAATCGCACAATATGCGGCGGATCAGCTGCCGCCGCAAGCGGCCAAACGACGGGGTACGCCCAGGCTGCCTACCGGACGGGCTGCCTAGCTATTCGGAACAGGAGCTTTGATGAACATGGAGGCTCCGCCTCCAAACCTCCGGGATTTTTCGCTTTGAGCCAGGATTACTGGACCGGGAGCCAGTCGATATTCGGCTTGCTCCCGCAATCCCGGCCCTGAGTCGGCGCTCGAGTTGCTTCCCAGCAGCGCTCTGCCCTCCGCCCAGGTCTTCAAAGCCTATCCCAAAATCGCGGCGCTGGGAAACCGGACATTTCACTTGCTATTTAAACCGGACATCTTGACGTGCTACCAACACAGCGCATTGAATCCGCCGTCGTTAGTATGTGAAATGTCCGGTCGAGTTAACGAGTGAAATGTCCGCATTAACAAAAAGGGTGGGTGGGGCCGTGATGCTGGGGGAGTGAGCAAGCCTGGGTCGATGAGCGCGACCGCCGTGGAGCGGACGATGCGCCGGATGCGCGAGTGATACCAGCAGTTTGGCTACAAGGGGTTATTCGACTAGCGGCGGGAAAAGCGAAGCATTCACCGCATACCGATGGAGACAGCCGAAGAGGTATTGCGGCTATATCGCGAAGATTACTTCGATCTAAACATGCGGCATTTTCACGAGAAGCAGCGGGAGGAGCACTCGATTGAGTTGAGCTACACATGGGTGCAGCAAGCGTTGCAAGGTGCGGGCCTGGTGGCCAAGCAAAAGAAGCGAGGTCTGCATCGCCGGAGGCGTTGCTGCAGACGTTGCGCGCGGCCGGTGGCGATTGCCAGTGCCTAAGGAAGAGAAACAATGCCCCGCTGCAGCGCTGAGGTAGCCGCCTGAGTTCGATCGGATACCGCAAGCTTGCTCAGAATACTGTTGATGTGGGTCTTTACTGTTGCTTCTGAAATGGAAAGATCACTTCCTATCTGCTTGTTACTCCGGCCTTTCACAATCAACTGCAGCACTTCCAGTTCACGCGCGGTGAGGCCCGGGCCGCTCATTCTCCCAGCCAGGCGTTCGGCGACGATCGGAGGAATGGTCGTCTTCCCTGACTGCACTCTTCTGATGGCCTCCATCAATTCATCGCCGAACGTGTCTTTCAGTAAGTAGCCTTTGGCTCCGGCCTGCAGCGCGCGGTAGATGTTCTCATCGCCGTCAAACGTAGTCAGGACAATTACTTTCGCGGCGGGCGCGGCCCTTCTGATTTCAGTAATTGCCGCAACGCCATCCATCTCCGGCAGGCGCAAATCCATCAGAGTCACATCTGGCCGATGCTCCAGAAACAACTTCACCGCTTGCCTGCCATCCGCCGCTTCCGCCACCACCGACATGCCTGGAGTAATTTTCAAAAGAGCCACGAGTCCCTGCCGTACGACGTTGTGATCTTCCACCACCAGAATGCGAATCGGGTCACTCATTGTTTCTATCCACCGGCTATAGGAGCGGGGCCTCTACTGTAATCACCGCGCCATGGTCCGGCCGGCTCTCGACGTGGAAACTGCCGCCTAAAGATTCCGCTCTCTCCCGCATACCTTGTAAACCGAAATGGCCTTGCTGCGGTCCCTCGTGCCGATGGAGATCGAACCCTTTTCCATCGTCAGCTATCGACAGCCTGACAAGTTTCTGCTCAAAACTCAATTTAATATCAATGGTTTTAGCCGATCCATGGCGCTGGGCATTGCGCACCGCCTCTTCCGCGATTCTCACCATTTCGTTTTCTAAGTGCGTTGGCAGGGGCCGCAGAGCGCCTGTGACAGTAAACGTAATCTGGCGTTCGCCGTCTTTGGACCCTTGGTGCGTCAGGTTACTCAATCGCGATGCGAAGTCTTCGCCCGCGACTGACTGTGAGCGCAGTTCCCAGATGGAGCGCCTGGCCTCGTTTAAGCTGTCCTTCACCAGGGCTCGCGCCTCCTGCAAATGCTCCCGGGCGGCCTCGGTGGACTTTCCCATGAGCCTCGAGATCAGCTCCAATTGCACGGAAACCCCAGCGAAACCCTGTGCCAAGGTATCGTGAATCTCGCGTGCAATACGATTGCGCTCGGCCAGCACCGCATCATAGCGGCCGGCCACCTGTTTGACGCGCTGCCTTACCCGCCAGCGGTAACCGCTGTAGAGCATCAACCCTGCCGCCGTGATACAGAGAGCCAGAAACCATAGCGTCTGATAGAAGCGCGGCTCCAGGCGCAGGTGCAGGCGCGCGCCTTCGAGATTCCAGAACCCATCGTTATTGCGCGCCAGAACGCGAAACGTGTAGTCGCCGGGAGGCACATTCGTGTAGTAGGCGACGCGGCGCGACCCTGCATCAATCCACTGCCGGTCGAACCCTTCCAGCCTGTAGCGATAACGCACTTTCTTAGGCGCTTCGAAACTCAACCCGGCATACTCGAAGGCGAAGCGTGAGTGCCCCGGTCCAACTGTCAGATCACGCGTTCCATCCACGTCCCGGTCATCGATGCTTACCGATTCAATCACCACCGGCGGCGGAAGACGGTTCAGCTTCGACTGCTCCGGAGTCATGGAGGCAGCGCCCTTGGGAGTGGCAAACCACAGTGTTCCTGCCTGAGTCTTCCATAGACCCGGATGACCTCCTCCGCTACTCTCGTTGATCCGCAAACCATCGCTGGTTCCGTAAGCGATCGCTTCTCCCTTCCCGCGCAGCAGCAGATCGCGCTTCACTCGATAGACACCGGTGTTCGAAGAGAGCCAGAGATTGCCGCCGCCGTCTTCCGCGATGCCATAAATGATCTTCGGCAAGTTAACTTCCTGGCCGAAGTGCTGAAACCGGCCATTGCGAAAGCAGTTCAGCGAGCCTCCCTGGGTGCCAATCCACAGCATCTGCTCGCGATCACGATAGAGCGCGGTTACGATGTTAGACGTGAGCCCGTCCTGAATCTTGTAAGTTCGAACTTTCCCATGGTCAAGCAGGGAAAGACCGTTCAGCGTCGCAATCCATACCTGGTCATTGATTCCAGGCAGCGTAGCGCCCACTAAGTTGCTGCCGAGTCCATCGTCCGTGGTGTAAGTGCGAAACGAACTCCCTTGCATGGTCGTCAGGCCGCGGCGGGTTCCGGCGTACAGCGTGCTCCCGTCGTTTGAAATGGAGCGTATGAAGTCATCGGCAAGCCCGTCGGCGGAAGTGAGAACCGAGACTTTGCCGTTGCACAAAATATTCAGTCCGTCGGGCGTACCCACCGCCAAATCGCCCTTCGCGGTTTCTCCCAACGAGATAATCACTTCACTCGAAAGCCCTTCGGCGACCCCGAAATGCGTAATCACGCCGTCCTTCAGGCGATCGAGACCGCCGCTGTTGGTACCGATCCAAACCGCGCCATCCCGGGTCTGATACAGGCATCGAACAGCATCGCTCGAAAGCCCCTGGCGCAGCCCCAGAACACTGAACTTAGGCTTGCGCAGAACTGTCAAACCCTGCGATTCGGTGCCCACCCACAGGTTCCCTTCGCGATCCGTCATCCGGCACAAGATTCCAGCGCCGGTCAAAGGGTCGTCCGCCGGAAAACTCATCGGAGCGGCGGCCGGGCTTGCGCGCGAAGGACTCGCATCCCCAATCGCCGCGAACTTTCGACCATTCCAAACAACCTCGCCGCCAGGCGTGGCGGCCGTGATCTGGCCGTCAGCGTTTTTGAAGATCGAGGTGATGTTCAGGCCCGGCAATCCACTCTCGATTCCAAAGCTCTCTATCCGGCTGCCGCGGAGACGAACCGCTCCGCCGGCGGTTGCCGCCCAGATATCGCCAGCTTTGTTTTGCGCCAGCGCACGAATATCGTTGCTGGGCATGGCAGGGTAGTTTTCGTTGCTGTACGTCTGAAACCGGTAACCGTCGAAACGGGCCAGTCCTCCTTCAGTTCCAATCCAGATGTAGCCCTTGACGCCTTGGAGCAGCGCGTGCACGGAGTTTTGCGGCAAGCCGTTCTCGGTCTGCCAGGTCTGTCTTTCATAGGTTTGTCCGTCATGCGACTGACTTTTACCAGTCTGGCTCTTGCCGGCGCTGTATCGGGCAGATTGCGCAGGGGCGCTCGCTGTCCATAACAGAAAGCAGAGTGCGAGAGCGATCCTGACAGGCGGCATCGGCGTCATCGGCGTCCCATAATCGCGAACCCGATCTCGACCAGCAGAATCACCACGACCGCCGCTTCCAGGAAGAACGCCCGGCCCTGATGAAATTCGTTCACCAGGCTTTCGTATAAATCACGCGCGGTAGTCAGTTTCTCTGTGACTAAATCGCGGTAATCGGTGACGCCGATGCGAACTGCCGCCAGCCGGTATACGCGCGCATAGAACATGTCACCCAGGAATTTGATCGCATTCTCGGTCCGCTCCACCAATTCCTGGTAATCGAGCCGGATGGTATTCAGGCTTTGTGCATCCCGGGCCAGCCGCCAGCGTGACCAAACCGAGTGGCGCTTCTCCAAACGCTTGTAGACGGCCGCAAGAACGTCTGTCAAAACATCGTCGTAGTAACGGAACTCTAACAATTGAGTATTGGCGTACTCCAGCAGCTCGATGGTGGGCGATGCGCCCGCGCGCGTATCGTAAATGAAAGCCCCGACCCAACCGAGAACCAGCAGGTCGCCGACATAGTAGGACATCGACGATTGCAACACTTCGCTGCACTCTGACGGCGACAGATGAGCCTCTTCGCCGCGCACGACCTGGGCTATCTCGCGGCCCCATGCGCGCACCAACTGCTCCGCTGTCAGCGTTGCGCCTTCGCGTTCCAGCGGATCCACTTGGACTACCAGGTAATCCTCCGAAATCCATTCCTTATACGGCTTCTCCAGCGCTATTGAAGTTCGTTCCAGGGCTTCACGCAGCAGGCCGGTAGCGAAGCTCTCGAGTTCCGGCGACGCCACCCAGCGATTCGCCAACTGGATCAGATCACGCCAGGAAGCGGAGAACGGACGCCGGAGTTCGACGCTTGCCACGCCGTAATCGAAGTACCGGATCTGCACATCGGCCGCGCCGCTGTTATCTACATTCCGGCTGCCGATCCGCTCCACCACCGGCGGATGTTCAAACCGGACATACTCCGGCGCGGAGTGCAGGAAAGCCGGTTCCCGCCGGCTCGGATGGGTGCCGAGTATGGCGTGTAGCTTCGAGAGATCGATGGATTCCGATACATCGATCAGCAGCAGTCCTCTTAGCGTTCCGGTCAATAGCGTAGGCGATGACATAGCAGAAAGGCCGAGACCTGTACTCTTAGACTATCTGGCTCCAGATCGCCTTAGTTCCCGAATTTCCGGTAAGCGTCAGACGATTCCACGCGCTGGAAAAGTGAGATCTAAGAGATAAGGGTCAATGCTGTTGAATCGGCTACGTTATCGAAACAGGTCCGCCAGGTCGATGTAAATGCCCTGGAACTCAATGGTTTCGCTGTTTCTCGCGTCAAAGTCGTCTTCGGGTGTTAAAACGCGCACTCGCCGCGTTTTGGGATAGACAATCCACACTTGCCCGGCTCCATGCTCCAGGTAGAGCGCGGCTTTGCGCTGCAATTGCCGGTTGCCGGGCGAGGCGACTTCGACCGCCAGTGCAGGAGCTTCCCGCAGATAGTCGTTGCTATCCACCGCATTCCAACGGTCGCTCAGAATAACCGCTACGTCTGTGTCCGGCAGCGAGTCACTGGTGAGGCGGCAAGCAACCTCCCCTTGCACGGTAAAGCCACGGTCGCGGAGAGGGCGCAAATATTCCCGGATGCGCTCGACCAGATCGTTGTGTCCCTTTTTATTGTTGGGCGACACGTAAACTTCTCCCTCGATCAGTTCTTCATGGTTGCCGTCCCAGCGCTCGGGGCGTTCCAGGAACTCATCCACGGTCAAACGAGCGGGGAGAATGGCCGTGCGCATGTCGCTATTATCCCTGTTGCGGAGCTGCCTCCGTGCACGCCTATTCGAAACTTCCTGGTAGAGTGCTACCCATCCGGCAATGGCCTCATCAACGGCATCAGCCGCTTGCTCGATTGCAACCTGGACGCTTTCGCCTCGAGACACCCGGAAATGTCACCACGAAACTGCCTTGTTCTGCCTGCGTCAATACTGAACGTCAGCATGAAAATATTTGCAATCGCATCCGATTACGACGGCACCATTGCGGACCGCGGCAGGGTTGCGCCCGCCACGCTCGAGGCGCTGCGCCGCTTCCGCCAGGCGGGACATCGCCTGCTGCTGGTCACCGGCCGCGAAGTGGATGACCTGAAATCTCTCTTTCCCGAGTACGCGGTATTCGATCTGATCGTTGGCGAAAATGGAGCCCTGCTCTACGACACCGCCACGGATGCGGAAACCCTTCTGGCCGAAGCGCCGCCCGCGAGCCTGATCGATGCCTTGCGCCGCCACGAGATGGGTCCGCTTTATATTGGCCGGGTCCTGATAGCGACCTTAGCGGAACACCGGAATGCGATAGAAACCGTTATCGCCGGGCAGCAATTAGAGCTGCGGCTGATCCTGAATAAAGAAGCGGTGATGATTCTTCCGAAAGGAGTCGATAAGGCTTCCGGCTTGCGGACAGCGCTCGAACGATTGGACCTTCAGGCAGCGAACACCGCTGGAGTGGGCGATGCCGAGAACGATGAAGATTTGCTGGCTGCCTGCGGGTTTGCGGTGGCGGTTCAAAACGCCTTACCGGCACTGAAAGGGAAGGCCGATTGGGTCACTGAAGGTGACTCCGGAGTTGGCGTTGCCGAACTGATTGAACAGATTCTGAAAGAAGGCCTTCAGGCGCCAAAAAGTTGGCGGAAAGCCCAATAAAGGCAGCCGGAGAGCACAATCGATACCGGAAGAGTGAGCACCCACGCCGCACCCAGCGAACGCAGTGTTCCCCACTGCAAGCCGCTCCCGTTCGCGGCCATGGTGCCCGCGACTCCTGATGTAAGAATGTGTGTCGTACTCACCGGCAAACCGTACATATCGGCCGCCTTTATGGTCGCCATGGCAATCAGTTCGGCCGATGCTCCCTGCGCATAAGAGAGATGCGATTTGCCGATCCGCTCGCCCACCGTCACCACAATTCGCTTCCAGCCCACCATGGTTCCCAGCCCGAGCGCGAGCGCCGTGGCAACCTTCACCCAGGTGGGGATGAAGTTGATCGCGCCGTCCAGTTTGCTCTTGTAATTATTCAGAGCGGAGAGATCGGCAGCCGCCACTCTGGAATCGCCATTCTTTTCCATGACGCGGATGGTCTCGCTGGCCAGATACATGTCGTTCCGGATATTCCGGTTCATGGGCGCGGGAACCTTTGCCAGCTCTGGATACCGCCGCACCTGAGTCTTGATAGTCGCAACCAGATTGCGAAGATGTCCCAACGTTTCCGAGTCAATGGTGCGGCTGCCGACGGCTTTCTCGAGCGCCGCTTTGCTAGCGTTTGCTGATTCGCCGGCGGAACCGCGGGTATATTTGGCAAGCACTCTCCCGGCTTGTTCGCTGACTGCGATGAAGGTTTGCGTTTCTCCGTAGCGGACGGCGTGATTCAACGCATAGGCGGTAGGAACCGTGCCAATCAGAATCAGCATGATTAGACCCATGCCCTTCTGGCCGTCGTTCGAACCGTGGGCAAAACTGACGCCGGTGCAGGTCAGGAACAGCAGGCAGCGAATCCAAAAAGGCGGCGGCTCGGTCCCCTTGGGCTCCGCATACAGCGCCTTGTTCTTGATGAAAAGCTTCATCGCCAGCAGCAGCAGGGCAGAACAGACGAAGCCGACGATAGGGGAAAACAGCAGGCTCTTGCCGATCTGCAGCGCCTGGCCCCAGTCGACGCCAGCGGCATGCGAGGCGCTTGCCGCCATGAACTGGTTCATCAGCCCGACACCCATGATGGAACCGATCAAGGTATGCGAACTGGAATTGGGGATGCCGAACCACCAAGTCAGCAGGTTCCAGAGAATCGCCGCCACCAGCAGGGCAAAGATCATGGCAAAACCGGAGCCGCTGCCCACTTTTAAGATCAGGTCGACCGGCAGCAGCGAAACGATGCCGAAAGCCACCGCCCCGCTTGACGTCAATACGCCCAGAAAGTTCCAGGCGCCTGACCAGACAACCGCCAGATGCGGCTCCAGGGTGTGGGTGTAGATCACTGTTGCAACAGCATTTGCGGTGTCATGAAAGCCGTTGACGAACTCGAACCCAAGCGCGATCAAAAGGGCAACGCCCAACAGCACATAGGGCAGCGTGGGAAGCACGGGCACACGCTGCAGATCCGCAAGCAGGTGAGTGCCGGAGTAGATGACACCGGCAACCAGCGCCAGCCCAAAGATAATCGCTCCAATTTTGCCTGGCTTACGGTTGATCTTGGAATCCAGCAGATTTGCTGGAGGCAGGGGCTTTTTAGGAATGGGCGCTAAAGCAGTAGCGGACAAACAGAGTTCCTCAGAGAACCTCTCGCAGAGTAGCAAGCGTCTGTTACAAACGTATGAACAAGACCCAGCCGCGACCAGTCAGGACATCTGCCGAAGGAGCGCCGCCGGCGTCAATTTCGCTTCGGTCAATTCCTGCAGCTGGTGGAAGTTTACTCCGGCCGCTAGTTCTTCTACCAGGATTCCGTCCGGTGTTATGCGCATTACTGCCAATTCCGTAATGATGCTGCTTACAACGTTGCGCCCGGTTAATGGCAGGGTGCAACGCCGCAGAATTTTAGGTTCGCCGTTTCTGGTGGTGTGTTCCATGGCTACTACGACGCGCCGCGCACCCGCCACCAAGTCCATTGCGCCGCCCATTCCTTTCACGACTTTGCCCGGAATCATCCAGTTAGCCAGATTGCCTTCTTTATCCACTTCCATGGCGCCCAGAATACTGAGGTCGATATGTCCGCCACGGATCATGGCGAACGAATCAGCGCTTGAAAAGAAGCAGCTTCCGGGCAGTTCCGATACGGTCTCTTTTCCCGCGTTGATGAGATCGGCGTCCTCTTGCCCGTCAAGCGGGTAAGGTCCCACTCCGAGCATCCCGTTTTCGGATTGCAGAATGACTTCGACGCCGGGCGGTACGCAATTGGCGATTAGCGTGGGCAGTCCGATTCCAAGGTTGACGTAAAAGCCGTCTTGCAGTTCCCGGGCGGCCCGCCGGACAATACGATCGCGCTTGTCAATTTCTTGGTTCATGAGGTCAACTGCGGATTTTGCGGCGTTCGATGCGGCGTTCGTAATGCGCGCCTTGAACGATGTGCTGCACGTAAATTCCGGGTGTCTCAATGGCATCGGCATCCAGTTCTCCCGGCTCCACCAGATGTTCGACTTCGGCGATGGTTACTAGTGCGGCGGCTGCCATCATGGGGTTGAAATTCCGGGCAGTTTTGCGGTATATCAAATTGCCGAGCCGATCGCCTTTCCAGGCTTTAATCAAGGCAAAATCCGCCGTCAATGCTCTTTCGAGCAGGTAGTCGCGGCCATCGAAAGAACGAACTTCCTTGCCTTCGGCGACCACGGTACCAACCCCGGTGGGAGTGTAGAAAGCCGGTATGCCTGCTCCTCCAGAGCGGATGCGCTCCGCCAGGGTGCCCTGCGGAATGAGATCGATTTGTAGCTTTCCAGCGATAACCTGCGATTCGAGCAGCCGGTTCTCGCCGACATAGCTCCCGGTATGCGAAGCAATCATGCCGGCTTCAAGCATCAGGCCCATGCCAAACCCATCCACGCCCATGTTGTTGCTGATGGTCCGGAGCTTGCCCACGCGCTTCTGGACCAGGGCGGCGATCAGGTTCTCCGGAATGCCGCACAATCCGAAACCGCCCAGCATCACCGATGCGCCTTCGAAGATTGGCTCAACCGCTTCGGCGGCACTGCCACAAAGCTTATTCATCAGAATTGACTCCGCGGCGCATGGGACACTTTCGATTGCGGCGTCCGGCCGAGCTCGCGGCAGACTGCCTGGCCCGCGGCAATCAGTTTGTCGAGATCCACCCCGGTTTCAACGCTCATTCCGTTGAGCATATATATGACATCTTCGGTGGCCGCGTTTCCCGCAGCTCCCGGAGCGTAAGGACAGCCTCCCAAACCCGCCGCGCTCGCATCGACAACTGAAACTCCCACATCCAGAGCTGCCAGAATGTTTGCCAGCGCCTGTCCATAGGTGTCATGGAAGTGAACAGCAAGGTTCGACGCCGGAACAGACTCCGACACAGCAGCGATTAGTGTTTGGACGGCCCTGGGAGTTCCGGTTCCGATCGTATCGCCCAGTGAGATCTCATAGCAGCCCATCCGAAAGAGAGCAGTTGCTACCCGGACTACCGCCGGAACCGCTACCTGGTTTTCAAACGGGCACCCCAGGACGCAGGAGACGTAGCCTCTAACACGAATTCCTGAGGCACTGGCTGAAGTTACAACGGTCTGGATTTGCGCAAGGCTTTCGTCGATGGAACAATTAACGTTCTGCTTAGAGAAAGACTCTGAAGCGCTAGAAAAAACAGCCACTTCTTCAACCTTGTGCTGCTTTGCAGCAGTCAACCCCTGGAGGTTAGGAACCAGCCCGGAGTAAACCACTCCAGGCTTGCGCACGATGGAAGAGAAGACCTCAGCGCTGTTGGCCATCTGCGGAACCCAGCGAGGAGAGACGAAGCTGCCACATTCGATTGCGCTTAGTCCGGTATCCGCCAGTTGCTGGATGAAAGCGACTTTACTGCTTATGTTTAAAGAGGTTGACTCATTCTGCAGACCGTCCCGCGGGCCTACCTCGATAATCTTCACGCGAGGCGGAAACTTCACTCTTCTGTCTCAGCGATCGGCTTTTTGTGCTTCGGGCGCGTACGGGCGGGCTTGTCTGTCAAAGGGCGAGATGGAGAAGGGCTGCCGATGAGCTTGCGCGCAATCGACTTGATCGACTTGTCCTTGCTGTACTTTGGCGCTTTCTTGCGCACCGGCGAATCCTTAACCTATACGATCGCCGGCCATCTTGGTGTCGACGGCAGGATCGACTTCGTCGAGGGTGAGCATATTGAATGCGATCTTAGACCGGCTGGGAAGGAAATGCCAAGCGCAACCAGCCGCCTCTTCGGCCTGCGCTTCCACTTTCGCGGCAGCTTCAGCCAGATCGGAGACGCCGTTTTCCAGAGCCAGTTGGCGCAATCCGGCAAAGGCGGCCCGCTTCGCATTCAGGGCAGTAAAGACGGCAATTATGCCCTGGAGAATTCGTTCTTCGCCAATTCGCGCACTGGCTAAAGCCAGTGGGATCTGGGTGACAAACTCGCTTAGATCGTTTGTGCCATCCACTTCGCCCGCGGAGTAGTTTAGGAAATATTCCGCTTCATCGGAGGCAACATCTGCCTGTTTCTGGAAAAAGTTCTGGACGTCTTCGTCGTCTCCCTCCGGGACCAGCGATCGAAATTCCCGCCCGGCGGTCCGGCACAGAAGAACGCAAGCCCCCAGGCCGCGACGCAGGAAGTCGTTTTCCGGAATCAAGTCGGTCTCTCTCAGGCGGCCGCCATGACTCCCGCATTCCCAGGCCAGTTTGCCAGTTCCAGGAACTCTTCCTCGAAGCGAGCCTGTTCGCGCGGATCGCGGGAGGGGCGGAACTTGCGGCAGGTCTGGCGAAGCGCCTCCTCAAAGGGAAGAAGTAGCGCCTCCTCACCTAGAACCGACTTAATCAGTTCCTGGGCCGCCTTACGGCCCGCCTCCGGGCTACGGGCGAAAAGTAAAGTTTCGTAACGTTCGTTAATCAATTGCGCTTGTTTAGACATAGGGCATCAAGTAGTTGGATGCATCTTACAGGAAATTTGCTGCTTGTGGATTATAATCTAGGGCGGATTTCCAGCCTGGCCCGGTACCAGAACCTATCTTAAAGCTCCAGCTTCTTTTTGTAAACCAAGTCTTTTAGACGAAAACGCTTGCGAACCGTTAGAGAGCCGTACCGGGTAGTAAAGTACACGTCCTTGTCTTTCTTCTGGAGATCGAGGGCACGCGGGAAGTAGAGCCGGATGACTCCTGTGCCGGGATCGATCCGTACGTTATGAGGCCGTTGCGGAACTGTCCCGCGGCTCATAAGAGCGGAGTTGCTCATGAAATTTTCGAGCAGGCGTTCAGTATCAGAGGACCGCAGCACCTGGGATTCATCGCTGCTGGATTGCGTTTCGATCTTCGCGGCTGCTTGGTAATTGTTTGCCGGTACCAGGCCGATTACGGTGAGTACATAGTCGGCGGGATCGGCAAGCGGTTCGGCAATACCAAGACTTCCAGAACTTTTGCCTAATGCTTTCAAGCGAGCTTCGGCAAGGCGCACCACCTTGGCACTCTCCCATCGCACCAGAACGTTCAGCTCAGGCAAGCCTCCACCACGATTATTGGAGACGCCTCCATCCCAGCGGCCGTCGGTAACGCCGCGCGGACCGGACATACCGGCCTGTGCCGCCCCGGGGAGCGACTGGGCCGGAATGGGATCATGGTCTCGCGGATCAGGGAAGGTGGCGGACGCAGGCTGCGCCCAGGGCGAGCCGTTCAGAATCTGCTCGGCATCTTCGGCGGTCCAGGAGTCAGGCGGTTTCGCCTCCCAGGGTGGCTTGGCCGAAAGATGCACTGCGGCGAACGCGCCGAAGAGCGCCAGCGCGATCAATCTACGCCGGGTTGTCCTCTGAGCGGCTTTCAGATGCCCAGCTCCTGCTTGCTTTCGCCGAACATGCGAGCCGCAAAGTCGAGTTCCTCTTCGGTATGGGCGGCTGAAACCTGCACCCTGATGCGGGCTTTGCCTTGGGGTACCACCGGGTAGGAAAACCCAATTACATAAACGCCTTTGGTGAGCAGCAGATCAGCCATCCGGGTGGCGAGAGCGGCATCTCCCAGCATCACCGGGACAATGGGATGCTCCCCCGGCAGGAGGTTAAAGCCAAGCACAGTCAGCTGCTCGCGAAGGCGTTTCGTGTTCCTGACCAGCCGCTCGCGCAGTTCGCCCGATTCGGTCACCAGATCGAGAACTTTAAGAGAAGCGCCCACGATGGGCGGCGCCAGCGAATTGGAAAACAGATAAGGACGCGAGCGCTGGCGCAGCAGCCCGATGACCTCCTTGCGGCCGCTGGTATATCCGCCGCTAGCGCCGCCGAGTGCCTTCCCCAAAGTTCCGGTCAGGATGTCGACGCGGCCCATGACGCCGAGATGCTCGTGCGTTCCGCGCCCGTTCTTTCCCATGAAGCCGACCGCATGGGAATCGTCAACCATGACCATGGCTTGATAGCGCTCAGCCAAGTCGCAAATTTCCGGGAGACGGGCGATGAAGCCGTCCATGGAGAAGACGCCATCGGTGACAATCAGGCGGGTGCGTGCGCCGGCCGCCTCTTTCAGCTTGGCTTCCAGATCGGCCATGTCGCCGTTCTTATAGCGGTAGCGAGCCGCTTTGCAGAGGCGAATGCCGTCGATGAGACTGGCGTGATTCAGCTCGTCGGAGATAACGGCGTCTTCGGCCTCGAGTATGGTTTCGAACAAGCCGCCGTTAGCGTCGAAACAGGAGCTGTAAAGAATGGTGTCTTCGGTTCCGAGAAATTCGCTGATTTTCCGTTCCAGCTGCTGGTGGATGGACTGCGTTCCGCAGATGAACCGGACGCTGGCCAGACCAAAGCCCCACTGGTCAAGCGCCTGACGCGCCGCATCGAGCACCGCCGGATGATTCGCCAGGCCGAGATAGTTATTGGCGCAAAGATTCAGAACAGTCCGGCCGGCAGCAACTTGGATTTCCGGCTGCTGCGCGCTTTCAATGGGGCGCTCACGCTTGAAGAGGCCAGCCTGGTCGATCTGCTGCAAGCGATCGCTTAGGTGATGTTGAACTTCGGTATACATTCTTTAGATGGTTTTTAACACTCTCTGACGTTCATGGGCAGGGCTGCTTTAACATTGACGGCCAAGCCGGCCAGCGCCGTTTCCTTGTAGCGGGATTGCATATCCAGGCCGGTTTGATACATAGTGCGGATGACCTGATCGAGCGAGACTTTGTGTTCCCCGCTCTCCTGCATGGCCATGCGGCAGGCGTTAATGGCCTTCACTGCGCCGATAGCGTTCCGCTCGATGCAGGGAATCTGCACCAGGCCGCCGATGGGGTCGCAGGTCATACCTAAGTGATGCTCCATGCCGATTTCCGCTGCATGTTCAATTGCTACATTGCCGGCGCCGAGAGCGCCGGCCAAACCGGCCGCGGCCATGGAGCACGCGACTCCGACTTCGCCCTGGCAGCCGACCTCCGCACCGGAAATGGAAGCATTCTCCTTGTATAAGATGCCGATGGCTCCGGCAGTCAGAAAGAGGCAGCGCAGCCCTTGCGCTGTAGCTTCGGGAACGAAGTCACGGTAGTAACGCGCCACTGCCGGCAGCAGTCCGGCAGCGCCGTTGGTAGGGGCAGTCACGACGCGGCCGCCGGCGGCATTCTCTTCGTTGACTGCCATGGCGAAGATGTTCACCAGATCCATGGCGCGAAGCGGATCGGAGGCCGACAGAGCCTGCACCTTCTGCCACAGGCGCGGAGCACGCCTTCTTACATTCAGTCCGCCCGGCAGGATCCCGGTGGTGCGCAAGCCGCGCTCGATGGAGCCATCCATCACGGCCCACAGGTGATCGATGCGCGAAAAGACTTCTTCCTGGCTGCGCAAGGCAAATTCATTGGCAAGCATCAGGCCGGCAATCGAGAGCTGATGTTCCTCGGCCAGCTGCAACAACTCCGCGCCATTCGAGAAGGGATAGGGAACATTCAGCGCTCCTTGTCCGCGATCGGCACTCTCGCCTTCGCGCCGGATGAAACCGCCGCCGACGGAATAATAAACTTCGCGCTTCAGTTCGCCGCCGGTTTCGGAGAACGCAGTGAAGCGCATTCCATTAGGATGGCCGGGCAGCACCTGGGCGGTGTGAAACAGCAGATCGCCGGCTTCATCGAACGCGATGGGGTCCCGTTCGGGAAGCGGAAGCCGGCGCTGAGTGCGAACGCGATGGAGCAGCGTGTCAATGTTATCGATATCCACAACTTCGGGCGTTTCGCCCATCAGACCCAGGAGCACGGCGCGATCGGTTCCGTGCCCGATTCCGGTGAGAGCCAGCGAGCCGAACAGTTCCGCGCAGACGCGCGAGACGCCCGGCGGAAGACCGGCAGCGAACTGCCGAGCGGCGCGCATGGGACCAACAGTATGGGAACTGGACGGTCCGATGCCAACGCGAAACAGATCGAAAATGCTGGTCTTCATTGCCAGTTGAGGATCACTTTTCCGGACTTGCCGGTGCGCATCACATCGAAGCCCTCGGCGAAATCCCGATAAGCAAGGCGGTGGGTAATTACCGGTGCGATGGAGAGGCCGGACTGCAGCATCACCGTCATTTTGTACCAGGTTTCGTACATCTCGCGCCCGTAGATGCCCTTGATGGTGAGCATGTTGAAGATTACCTCGCGCCAGCTGATGGCCATCTCTTTGGCGGGGATGCCGAGCATGGCGATCTTGCCGCCGTGGCTCATGTTTGCGATCATTTCGCGGAAGGCGGACGGGTTGCCAGACATTTCCAGGCCTACGTCGAAGCCTTCGTGCATGCCCAATTGCTTCTGAACTTCAGTGACGGGAGTTTGCGTGGGATCGACAGCCAGGGTCGCGCCCATTTTGCGGGCCAGATCGAGGCGGAACGGATTCAAGTCGGTGACCACGACGTGGCGCGCGCCCGCGTGCCGGACCACCGGGACAGCCATCAGCCCGATGGGTCCCGCGCCGGTGATCAAGACATCTTCGCCCAAAACCGGGAACGAGAGCGCGGTGTGCACGGCGTTACCGAAAGGATCGAAAATGGCGGCGACTTCGCGCTCGATGTCCGGCTCATGACGCCAGATATTGGTCATGGGCAGGCAGATGTATTCCGCAAACGCGCCGGGCCGGTTTACGCCGATGCCCTGGGTGTGGGCACACAGATGGCGGCGTCCGGCCAGGCAGTTGCGGCAGCGGCCGCAGACCACATGCCCCTCGCCGCTGACGGTTTCACCCGGATGAAAATCAATGACGTTAGAGCCTACTTCGACAATGGTTCCAACGAATTCATGGCCGATCGCCATAGGCACCGGAATGGTAGCTTGCGCCCAGTCGTCCCAGTCGTAGATGTGAAGGTCGGTACCGCAGATTCCGGTGTGCGTGACGCGGATCAGGACATCGTTAATTCCCATCGAGGGTTCGGGGATGTCTTGAAGCGATAGGCCGGGAGCCGCTTGTGCCTTTACCAATGCCTTCATCTGATTAGAAGAACTTGCGCATTACGAAGCCGGGCTGAAGCCCTGCGATGAGAACAGGCGCCGGAGCCGCCGCCAAATGCTGTCGATTGCATGCTCTTCCTCTATGGTAGAACCCGAGTTTGTCACCGATTGGCTGTCATCCTCATCTACAAGCCGTGCGCGTTCGGAAGGTAACGCGGAAAGATCAACTTTAAACAAGAATGAAAGCTCTTACAATTGTGCCGGGACAAGCAAACTCCGCGGCAGTACAGGACGTGGACGAGCCATCCCGGGAATACGGCAGCATTTTGATGACCGGCCTCGAATTAGGCATCTGCGGCACCGACTTCGAACTGATATCGGCGGAGTACGGCTGGGCGCCGCCCGGCAACAGCCATTTGATTATCGGGCACGAATCGCTGGGCCGGGTAGAGGAAGCGCCGGAAGACAGCGGTTTTAGCAAGGGAGATCTGGCGGTGGGCATCGTGCGGCGTCCCGACCCGGTGCCGTGCCTAGCGTGCGGCGCGGGAGAACCGGACATGTGCCGCAACGGGATGTACACGGAACGGGGCATAAAAGAACTGAATGGTTTCGGATCGGAACGCTGGCGCATCGAACCGGAGTTCGCAGTAAAGCTGGACAGCAGCCTGCGCAGCGTGGGAGTGCTGATGGAACCGTCGAGTGTGCTCGCCAAGGCGTGGGACCACATTACCCGCATCGGCGAGCGCGCGGCGTGGAAACCAAAGACGGTGCTGATTACGGGCGCCGGACCGATCGGGCTGCTGGGTGCTTTGATGGGCCAGGAGCGAGGGCTGGAGGTGCATGTTCTCGACCGAGTTAAGGATGGGCCCAAGCCGGAGCTGGTAGAAAAGCTGGGCGGCAAGTATCACACCGGTCCAGTGAAGGACATCGGGCTGCAACCGGACATCATAATCGAATGCACGGGAGTGGCCAGCGTGATAGCAGAATGCTTCGAGCAGTTGGGCAACGATGGCATTCTGTGCCTTACGGGAGTCTCGTCGCCGAGCCAGAAGGTGTCACTCGATCTGGGAAGCATTAACCGGACGATGGTGTTGGAGAACAGCGCCATCTTCGGGTCAGTGAATGCAAACCGCAGACACTGGGAAGCAGCCGGCCAAGCGTTGAAGAAAGCGGATAAGAGCTGGTTGGAGCGCCTGATTTCCCGGCGGGAGCCGCTGTCGAATTGGCACGGCGTTTTAGAGCGGCGTCCGGACGACATTAAAGTTGTGATTCAGTTCGCCGAGTGAGCAGCGCAAGACTCCGAGACACATGCCACAACTGATTGAAGACTATGCCCTGATCGGGAATGAAGCCACGGCAGCACTAGTGTCGTGCAACGGTTCCATCGACTGGCTCTGCTTTCCGCGTTTCGACTCCTCGGCGTGCTTTGCGGCGCTGCTCGGCTCGTCGGATAATGGGCGCTGGCTGATCGGTCCCAAGCATGAGCGGCTGGAGGTAACGCGGCGCTACCTGCCGAACACAATGGTGCTGGAGACTACCTTCACCACCGAAGACGGAGTGGCTACCTTAACCGATGCGATGGACCGGCGGCAACCGCACCATGACGTGATCCGCATCGTGCGCGGAGTTCGCGGGAAAGTCTCCATGGTAATGGACCTGGTGGTTCGTTTCGGGTACGGCGTCATCGTGCCGTGGGTGACTTGCAATTCGCGAGGACACTGGCAGGCCATTGCGGGTCCGGACCGGGTGATTCTCGATACATCGGTTGAGCTGCAAGGCGAGGACATGCGCACGCGCGCAGAATTCGAGGTGGCGGAGGGCGACGAAGTTCCGTTCGTCTTGACCTGGTCACAGTCGTACCGGGGACTGCCTCCCAAGGTGGATGGAATGAAAGCGATGGAGCAGGTGCGGACCCGGTGGGACAACTGGTCGAAGCATCACATCCCCAAAGGAGAATATTCAGAAGCGATCTTGCGTTCGCTGCTTACCCTGAAAGCGCTGACGCATCACCGGACCGGCGGCATTGTGGCCGCGCCCACCTGCTCACTGCCGGAAGGGATCGGGGGAGAGCGCAACTGGGATTACCGCTACTGCTGGCTCCGCGACTCGACATTCACGCTTTTCGCTTTGATGGAAGGCGGCTTTGTGGCAGAGGCAAAGTCGTGGCGTGACTGGCTGATCCGGGCGATCGCGGGCAGTCCTGATCAGATGCAGATTATGTACGGCGTCGCGGGCGAGCGCCGCTTGATGGAATTCGAGTTGCCGGAACTTTCAGGTTACGAAGGCTCCAAGCCGGTGCGTGTGGGAAATGCCGCTTCCGAACAGCTACAACTTGACGTTTATGGCGAGGTTCTGGATGCACTGTACCAGGCCCGCCTGCGTGGATTGGAGAAGTCGGACGTGGGATGGAACCTGCAGCGTTCACTAGTCAGGCAACTGGAGAAGGTCTGGCATCAGCCCGACGAAGGCATCTGGGAGATTAGGGGACCGAGGAGGCACTTTGTGCATTCCAAGGTGATGGCCTGGGTAGGCGTGGACCGCGCGATTCGATCCATTCAGGAGTTCGGCGAAGAAGGTCCGCTGGAACGCTGGATCCGGCTGCGAGCCGATATCCACGAGCAGGTTTGCCGCTTCGGATTCAGCAAGGGTGTGAACTCGTTCGTGCAGTATTACGGAAGCAAGGAACTGGACGCAAGCCTGCTGCTGCTGCCGCTAGTCGGCTTTCTGCCGCCCGATGATCCTCGCATTTTAGGAACGCTGGAGGCCATCGAGAAGAACCTGGTGTTCGACGGGTTGGTCGCGCGTTACAACACCCATAGCAATGTGGATGGATTGAAGGGCGAAGAAGGCGCGTTCCTGGCTTGCAGTTTCTGGCTGGTGGACAACTTTGTGCAGCAAAACCGGATTGGGGAGGCTCGCAAACTGTTCGAGCATCTGCTGTCGCTGCGCAACGACGTAGGCCTGCTATCGGAAGAGTACGATCCGAAAGAATGCCGGATGTTGGGCAATTTCCCACAGGCTTTTTCGCATCTGGCGATGGTGATCAGCGCTTATAACCTGCAAGCGCATGATGGAGACAAGCCATCGCGCAGCCGAAGCCGGCGGCCGGAAAAGAAAGCCTTGCAGCCTAAGTCGAAATCCAAGAAAGCCGGGAAAACCAAAAGGTAGTTACTGCTTAGCGGAGCCGGAGAAGGCGGCGAAGTGGCCGCCCTTGCATTAGGTTGCTGTGTTCGCCTCTGCGTCGCGCTTCCGGAAGGCGGCTTCCCCCGCGTCGGAAATTTCGACCCACTTCGGGTTAGGCGAGGCCTCAGCGTCGTAGTTGTCGTGCCAGTTCCACCACTTGTACGTAGGGGTCTGGGGGTAACCCTCCGGCGAGTCCTCCCAAGTCTCCTGACGGCCGAGCGGCGTTATGTCGAGATAGCTCCAGGTGGTCCCCATTGCCTCATCGCCGCGGTTGTTGATGAAGTAGGTGCGGAACACCTTGCCGCCGTCGCGGATGAATACGTTGTGGCCGTGCCATTCATCCACGCCGAAGTCCGCATCGAACCCGCCGGTGATGGTGTACCAGGGCATTTCCCAGCCCATCCGCGCCTTCAGTCGCGCTATGTCCGCCTGCGGCGCGCGTGAGGCGTAGGCGAGGGTGGTGTCGCGGGTGTTCAGATGGGCCAGGTGGGCGACCTGGTCAGCGCCCAGGGAGCAGCCTCGGCAGGCGTGCTCGGGCCAGCCGAACACCCCGGGCTCGAAGAAGGCGCGATAGACGATCAACTGACGGCGGCCCTCGAACAAATCGAGCAGGTTTACCTTGCCATTTGGTCCGTCGAATTCATACGTCTTTTCCACCGCCAGCCAGGGCATCCGCCGGCGTTCGGCGGCCAGCGCGTCACGGGAGCGGGTCAAGGCCTTCTCCTTCACCAGGAGCTGCCGGCGCGCAGCCTCCCACTCCTGCCGCGACATGATCGGCGGTGTGTTCATCGCGATATGCTCTTTCCCGTGTTCCTGATTTCTCTCTTTGCTTGTTGACATCCTATTTCTCCCTTGTTTTCTGAAACCGAGCGAGACGATTCGCTCTGAAAAACTTTCTGAACTTGCCGATGCAGACCGCCAGAATTCCTCCTGTTGATCCGGCTCCGGCGACCATTACTGCTGTGCTTGCAATGCGTGCTGGGCACATCTATTCCTCCTCTGAACTTCGAATTGCTGCAGCTTCTCTCAATTCTCGATATAACCTGCTGCTCGGTGCTTACAACATAAACTTAGCCCTGAATGTTGAAATGCTGGGAGTGACAAGTGTGGCGGGATTCCGGAACCAGGAGCGCGCCGGATCGACATGGACTCGCTAATCACGGCCGCGGCTCGCGCGCTGGCCGCTGGCGATCCACTCGGCGCCTTAAAACGGGTCTCTCTGCGCAACGACGCGCCCGCGCTGGCGCTTCGCGGCATTGCGATGGCACAGTTGGGTGATCTAGTCCGGGCCAAGGCTCTCTTGCGAAGTGCGGCTCGCGCGACGCTCGAAGCGCATGGCGACCGGCTCAACGCCGCGCACGCCCGGTACCTCGAAGTGCGCCGGCTCCTTCTGACCAGTCGCCTCGAGGAGGCCGAACACACGCTGGCGCAGCTCGATCCCACTAACCTCCCGCCCTTGTTTAAGGCCGTCCACGAGTTGCTTGCTGCCGGGATCGCGCTGCGGCGTCTAAAAACCCAGGCAGCGTGCGACGCGCTCACCCGCGCCAAGCTCGCTGCTGGCCAGGCCGCCATCCCAGCGCTCATGGCCGAGGTAGAGAGTGCGTTCCTCGTTTTGAATACGCCTGCCGCGCGCCTGATCGCCAACGGCGCAGAGCGCACCCTGCTACTGGCGGATGTCGAAACGCTGCAAGCCTCAAAAGCGCTCGTCGTGGATGCATGCCGCTACGTTGTCCGCGCCGCGGGCAAAGCGGTGCCGCTCGCAAGCCGTCCGGTATTGTTCGAACTCGCACGCGCGCTGGGCGAAGCGTGGCCGGGAGACGTTTCGCGGGAAGTCCTGCTTGCGCGCGCATTCCGGGCGAAACTCGTTGACGAATCACACCGCGCGCGGTTGCGTGTCGAAATCGGGCGGCTGCGGAGAGTGCTTCGTACGGTCGCCACGGTAAGTGCGACTAAGAGCGGGTTCCTGCTGACGCCGTGCCATGCGCGCAAGGTCGTTGTACTCGCACCGCCGGTGGAAAGCGAGCATGCGGCGGTGCTCGCCTTTCTCGCCGACGGTCAATCGTGGTCGAGCTCGGGCCTCGCGTTGGCATTGGGCGTTAGTCAGCGCACCGTGCAGCGGGCGCTCGACTCGCTCGCGGACGCAGGAAAAGTGCAGGCGTTCGGCCGCGCCCGGGCCCGCCGTTGGATGACTCCGCCGATGCCGGGATTCACGACGGCATTGTTACTCCCCGCTCCGCTGCCGAGTGGCTAGGATGGAAGCATGAATAGATCAGCGGCCAAAATCGTTCGCGAATACGGGCCCTTTCCGGAAACCGGGAGAGTGCATGGCGTCACGTATGACGGGCACAAAGTCTGGTTTGCCTCCGGAGACAAACTGAACTCTTTCGATCCGTTAAGCAGCGAGACGCTCCGTTCGATCGACGTCCACGCAAACGCTGGAACGGCTTTCGACGGCCAACACCTGTTTCAGATCGTCGAGGATCATATCCGGAAGATCGATCCGGAAACCGGCCGGGTGCTTGCTACGATCCCTTCGCCCAGCGGCGGCGGCGACTCAGGACTCGCGTGGGCCGAAGGCACGCTCTGGGTCGGCCAGTACCGGGAAGGCAAGATTCATCAGATTGATCCCGGGACCGGGGCGGTTCTTCGCACCATCGAGTGCAGCCGCTTCGTCACCGGGGTCACCTGGGTGGATGGAGAGCTTTGGCACGGCACCTGGGAAGGTGACGAAAGCGATCTGAGGCGGATCGACCCGCGCACCGGTGAGGTCCTGAAGCAACTCGATATGCCGGCCGGCGCAGGCGTGTCAGGCCTGGAATACGACGGCAACGATCAATTCTTCTGCGGCGGAGGACCTAGCGGGAAGGTGAGGGCGGTCCGGCGGCCTAGATGAAGCTCCGGGTGCATGGCTTGACGGGATAGGCAGCAACTCCGATTGGGAGACAAACGTGGTTTCGACTCGGAAGCAATTTATTGGAGAATGCATCCATGCCCTGGAATGAGAGTCGAGCATCGGATGAATTATTGATGCTCATCGCGCGCGACGAGCATTACGAGTGGAGCCGATGATCGCTCTGCGAGACAAGTAGCTCTGCCTTCTACTCCGTGCCAGCGCCCTGGAAAAACGGTCACCGAATCCACTCCGGCAGGGCTCCCAAGCCCGCGGTGGCGTAGTTTTCCGCATCCATGGCGACGCCCTTGTGGTCCACGCGGATCATCGCGACCTGAAGGAACTTGTTGTCCGGAACCTGGCAGGGCGCGGAGAGCCGGGAACAACACCCCGGCCAGCTTCCGCCGGTGGTGCGAGGGAATCCTAAAGCCGGTGCTTTATCTGGCAGGCTTGCTGCGGGGAGATTCCGAATCGAGAGAGTCCGCGGATGACAAGGTGGAGAATAGATGCAAAGTTTTGTTTGGGTTGACATCTTACCCGGGAATAGCGATGCTCGGGTATAGTGCCTACCCAAACGGAGCAAGAGCGTCTCGAACTACTGCAAGGCACGCTTGATCTACTAATTCTCCGAATCCTGATATTCGGGCAACAGCATGGACAGGGAATCGCACGGGCCATTCAGGAAAAATCCGGCGACGAATTCCTGGTCGAGCATGGCGCACTGTATCCGGCGCTTCAACGCCTGGAGACCAGGGGATGGATCGACGCAGCGTGGGGAACGTCCTCGAATAATCGGAAGGCGCGGTTCTACAGACTCACCAAGCCGGGGCGCAAACAGCTGGTGAAAGAATCGGCTAAGTGGCGAAGGCTCGTAAACGCCATTGGCCGAGTTTTGGAACCGGAAGCGGCAGAGAGCTGACGGTATGTTCAAGAGGTTCAGAAAGGCCGGCGACTTCGACAAGGAAGTGGAGGCGCATCTGCTGTTAGAGGCAGATCGCCTGAGAGAGCACGGGCTCTCGGAAACGGAAGCTTTGCTGGCCGCTCGCCGGCGGTTTGGCAATCCAACGCGGGCGCGTGAGCAGCTCTACGAATCGCGGCGCTGGTTTTTCTTGGGAGTGCTTAGGCAAGACGTTCGCTTCGGCATGAAAATGCTGGGCAAGAGTCCCAGCGCCACCGCGGCGATGATCTTTACGCTGGCGCTCGCACTCGGCGTAACTACCGCGATTTTTAGTGTGTTCAACGCAGCGTTGTTGCGATTGCTGCCGGTACGGAATGCGGACAAATTGGTGATGCTGACCGACCCGAATGCGTCCATGGTGCTGGGCGGTATGCTGACCGGAAAACGAAGCCTGCTTACTTATCCGGAATTTGCGCGGCTCCGCGATCAGATGAAGACCCTTGCGGGAGTATGCGCCGCCCAGTTGACGCTAGAACGGTGGCCTATTGAGATAGCTGGTTCTTCGCAGGAACAGGTGAGTGGACGCTTGGTAAGCGAGAACTACTTCACGGTGTTTGCCGTGAAGCCCGCAATCGGCCGCTTTTTCACAAAAGCGGATGCCAAGGGCGTGGGCAAAGATCCGTATGCCGTCCTGAGTTATGACTACTGGCAGAGAAGGTTTGGCGGAAGCTCGACTATTCTTGGAAGACGCATTCGCCTGCATCGTAATTCAGTAGTCATCATTGGGGTCGCCGCGAAGGGCTTCCGGGGAGAGACCGTGGGCCAGGATCCTAACCTCTGGCTACCGATGCTGATGCAGCCACTGATGATGACCGGCGAGCTTGCGAGAAAGCTGAGAGAGATAGCTGGAGTGAGCGCTGTGAGCTATTCCGGCAGAGGCATATTCAACGGATTCGAGGGCGCCTTTCCGATTGTTAGCGTGGATGGATTTACGCCGAAGAAGGAGGTGGATCGGGGATCGACCGGAGATTCGGCCGGACCTGGCTATTTCGCGACCATCGGGATTCCGATATTGTCAGGACGCGAGTTTACTCTCCGGGATGAAGAAAAGACGCCGCGCGTGTGCGTGATCAACGAGGCTTTTGCGGACCGTTTCTTCGGAGGTGTGAATCCGATCGGTAAACATCTCACCACTGTGCTGTCCGATGATGACGGCAAAAGCGTCAAGAAGCGATTAGAGGTAATAGGCGTGGCAGGGAATGCTCGCGTGCAATCGCTGCGGGGGCCGATCGACCCCAAGTTTTATTTTCCTGGCGGTGGGCCGTGGTTCGAAGTTCGTACGACAGGCGATCCGCAGCACTGGGCGCAGGCGGTGCGCAGGGCGATTCTTGCAGTGAATCCTGAACTTGCCATTCAGAGCATTCGAACGCTAAGGCAAACGCTGCGGATGCAAAACGCGCAGTCGAAATTGATTACGGAGCTGGCTGCGTTCTTTGGTGTTCTTGCGCTCATGATAGCTGCGGTCGGAGTGTATGGACTGCTGTCGTATAGTGTTGCCCGCAGGACAAACGAGATCGGCATCCGCGTAGCCCTGGGAGCTGACAGGAAAAGAATACTTGCGATGATTCTGAAAGAAACGGCGATCTTGATTGGGACCGGCGTGATAACGGGAGCAGCTGCAACGTTCATAGGAGCACGCCTGCTTGCCACGGAGCTGTATGGACTGAATGCCGCGGACCCACGCTGGTCTCTGGCGCAATATGAAAGGGTCGAGAGTGCCGCTCGATTGTATGGGGTCAACGCGATGGATCCTGTTACGATCGGAGCCGCTGCGGGTATTCTCTGCGTGTTGGGGATGATTGCAGGGTCTCTCCCCGCAGCTCGCGCGGCGAGGGTCGATCCGGTTAATGCGCTACGCAACGAATGAGATGTAGTTACCGGATAAGCCGGGGTGCGAAACGATATCAAAAACCGCGATCAGAAGACGCTTTAGGAGCGATGACGTTGGAGGACCGCTGGCCGGGCGGCATCAAACCATAGAAGAGCAAGGCCGAGAAGGGCAAGACCAGGCATTCTTCCGCAAGCATACGGGCACGGCGTTTTCCGTAATCCGGCGCATCGATACTCCATCCTGTTGCACCGTACGATACAAGAAGGCGCCAGGCACACGCAGGATTTCTATCTCCAGTAAAATCAAATCGAAAACTTTTTTAGTCACTAACGGCGCGAAAGGAGCGGCCCTGCGAATTTGACCATCGATTTGACTGACGATGACATCAGAGCGTTCGAAGTCAAAGCCCACTCCGAGGGTTCGAACATCTAGGGCTGGCACAAAAAGGCCGGACGCGCTCAGGTTTGCAGCGCCCGTCAGACCGTTTCAAACCATGGAAACAACCGCAATGACCGGCCCATCTGGGAAGTGATTACTGACAACATGAAGGACGTCCCGCCTGAGGAATTTGCAAGGCTTCCAACGGCCATGACGATTCCCACTAGAAAGCCCGGAAAAGCGCGTTTGATATTTTGAACGGCAGAGAAACATTCCGATGCCGAACCAGAACCAAGTCCTAACGCCCGCTGTGGAACTCGCTCGCACTAACAAGAAGCACTATCCCAATGAGAGCGAAGAGTACCGCACCGCCCGCAATGCCCTGCTCGCCGAGGAGATCGAACTGCGTCGTCACATCTGGCGTGTTGCCGAGCAGCGCCGTGAGCTGCCGCCCGGCGGCGAGGTGACCAAGGATTTCCGCTTTGAGAGCAAAGATGGACCGGTCAGTTTCGCCCATCTTTTCGGTGACCAGAACACGCTGGTGGTCTACAGCTTCATGTACGGGCCCCAGCGCGAGAAGGGCTGCCCGATGTGCACGTCGCTAATGAGCTCCTTCGATCGCAATGCTCGCGATATCGAGCAGCGCGCTGCTTTTGCGATGGTGGCCCGATCCCCGATTACGCGGATCGAGGGTTACGGCAAAGAGCGGGGATGGAAAAATCTCGAGCTCTACTCCGACCCCAGCGGCAACTACACGCGTGATTACGTTAGCGCGGAAGATGCCGACATGCCCGGTACAACGTCTTTACCAGGAAGGACGGCGTGATCCGGCATTTCTGGAGCAGCGAAGGCAGTAAGGACATCGCCGACCCCGGCCAGGATCCGCACGACGCTCCCGACAAGTCGCCACTCTGGAATATTCTCGATACGACTCCGGAAGGGCGCGGCAGCGATTGGTATCCGAAGCTGGAATACGGACGCTGACAGGAACATGGGCCAGAGCCGGGCTGACGTTCATAAGATGCCAAACAGCCGTTCCCGGGGGCGCTAGGCCAGCGCCAGATTCAGGTTTTCAATCGCTTCGTCGATCTCGGCGTTGTTCTTGTAGCCGACGGTCACCGAATCGACTCCGGCGTGGCGGAAAGCGAAACGCATGGCTTTCTTGCGGTCTTCGCGATTAGTGAACTTGCCTTCGCCCACCAACTTCATGCTGATGACGCCCATGCCGTTCTTGCGGGTTTCCTTGACGTGCTCGACAACTTCCGGAACATTTCCCAGGCCGGCGGTAGCGTAGTTTTCCGCATCCATTGCGACGCCCTTGTGGTTCACGCGGATCATGGCGACCTGAAGGAACTTGTTGTCCGGAACCTGGCGGAGCGCGGGAAGACCATGCACGGATGCTCCGTGGCTAACGATTTCTTTTTTCGACTGTGCTTCGAGCAGGCCGTCCTGCCAGCGCATGCTATCGGATGGCCACGAGGCTTTATGCTGCCAATGCAACAGCATGATATCGAAATACTCGGTGTTGGCGAGTTTGCGCAGCTCATCGATTCTGGCCTGGGGATCGACGCCGTCATGGGTGGTGACTTTGGACATCAGGCGATAACTGTCGCGCGGAATGCCCCTGAGCGCAATACCGAGCATTTCGTGCATTCCGTCGTAGGACTCAGCGGTTTCAAAGAACCGGATGCCGTTATCGTAAGCGTGGCGCACCAGCCGGTTGAAGCCCTCCTGTCCAAGGTCGCGCTGGACGCGTCCGCTAAAGCTGCCGGTTCCAAACGCAAGGCGGGTAACCTTGACATCGGACTTTCCTAGCGTCACCCAATCGGTGGCTTTGCCGCTGGACGAGGCAAGCAGGGGCAGGGTTCCGCTTCCAACCAGAGCGCCGGCTCCGATGCCGGTCTTCAGGAAATTACGTCTCGAGTAATGAATCATGCGTTTTTCCTCCCAGGGCTGCGTTACGAGATTGCCGCCGCACGCCCTTCCTTTAGTGTAGGGGTTTTGTGACCCGCGAGTCAGACGGATTCGAGCAGGGCAGCCGTCTCCGCCTGACCTTCGCCGATCTGCTGACGCCACAGGGCATAGTAGAGGCCCATCCGGCTTACCAACTCGTCGTGCCGCCCCTGCTCCACAATGCGGCCACGCTCCAGCACATAGATCCGGTCCGCGTGCATGACTGTCGACAGGCGATGGGCAATCAGAATGGTCATGACGTCGGAGTGCTGCGCCACTTCGCGGATGGTCCGGGTGATCTCTTCCTCGGTAATGGAATCGAGCGACGAAGTCGCCTCGTCGAAGACCAGCAGACGCGGTCTCCGCAGCAGAGCGCGCGCAATCGATAGCCTTTGTTTTTCGCCGCCAGAGACCTTCACGCCGCCTTCGCCGATAAGTGTGTCGAGACCTTCCTGCGCCCGCGCCAGTAAGGAATCCGCCGCCGAGCGATGCAGCACGTCCAGACATTCTCCGTCGGTCGCGCCCGGCTGGACGAAGAGCAGATTTTCGCGAATGGTTCCCGAGAACAGCTGCGTGTCTTGCGTAACGAAACCGATTTGCTCCCGCAACTCGTCAGGATCGATGTCCGTTGCCCGCGCGCCGTTGTACAGAACCGTCCCGCTTTCCGGCTTATACAATCCCACCAGCAGCTTAACGAGCGTGGTCTTCCCTGCTCCCGAAGGTCCGACGAACGCCACCGTCTGGTTGTGCGAAAGATCGAAGCTGACATCGCGGATGGCCGGCCGGTTGGCAGTCCTGTGCTGGAAACTGACCCGGTCGAAACTCAACGAGGTCAACGGACCCAGGCGCGCCGGATGTTCCGGTTTTTCCTCCGGCGGAATTGCCAGGATCTCTTCCAGATTATTCAGCGAAGCTTCCGTCTCGCGGAAGATGTTGATGATGTTGCCTAACTCCTGCAGCGGCCCGAAGATGAAGAAAGAATAGATAAACAGCGAGAAGAACTGGCCTACCGTGATCTTCTGCGTGAAGATCAGGTAGAGCATCAGGAACAGAATGCTGGTGCGCAGCAGATTGACGGCGGTACCTTGCAGGAAGCTGAGGCTTCTCAAGTAGCGGACCTTCTTGAGTTCCAGCTTCAGAATCTTGTCTGTGGTGCTGTTCAGCCGCAGCACTTCCTGGCTCGCCAAGCCTAGCGTTTTGACGAGTTCAATATTGCGGAGAGACTCGGTGGTAGCGCCGGCCAGAGCCGTGGTCTCGGCCACGATGGTTTTCTGGATCACCTTGATCTTGCGGCTTAAGACGGCGCTCAGGGTGCCCAGCAGCGGAATGGTCAGCAGGAAAGCCGGCGCGATGACCCAGTTGACTTTGATCGCATAGATGGTAACGAACACGACTCCGACCACAGAGGTGAACAGCACGTTGACAAACGAGGTGATGAAGCGCTCGACGTCGGTACGAACCTTTTGCAGCTTGCCGAGGGTCTCGCCGCTGCGCTGGTCTTCGAACACCGCGTAGGGCAGTGATAGCGAACGTTCCACACCGTCGGCATAAAGTTGAGCGCCGGTTTGCTGCGTCACCACGTTGACGTAGTAATCCTGAAAATTCTTCGCTACCCGCGAGATGAAAGCAACACCGACCGCCGCGCCCAGCAGCAGGCTCACGCCCCGGATGAATTGGCTGTTGGTGTATTGATCGAACTTAGTGGCGTAGTTGTCGATGATGTAGCGGAAGATCAGCGGATCGAGCAGCGAAAAGATTTGATTAACAGCCGCCAGCAGCAGCGCCAGCCAGACAAACGCCATGTGCCTGCGGAGATAGCTGTAAAGAAGAGCCATGATCCCTCAATACTGCCAGATTCGGCAAAGCAGCCGGATGATTCAGCTTGGGAGAGATCTCAGCATTCGTCTGAGTGCACACGCGGGCAAGTTCCGGCTTAACGGGAGTGACTGCCATTCGTGGCCAGATCTCTGAATGAAGAGAATCGCAGGCGCGGGCGTAGCAGGATCAGAAGCGTTCCGGCTAGGCCAACATTTGCCTTCTTAAAGAACACATCCTCTTCATGAAGCCGTCGGAGCCTTTCCTCGCCGATGCCGTTGCGGAAACGAAGGTTTATGTAATCGTCAATTCTCGCCTTGCCGCGGTGAGACTGTACCTAACTCTCACGCAATGCTTTCATTGGATCGACAGAGGCCGCTCGGCGTGCTGGCAAGAAACTTGCCGCCATGGATGAGAGACCTAACAAAACCGCCACGCCTCCAAGAGTCGTCGGGTCCCATGCTTGCACTCCAAATAGAAGCTTGCGTATTAGTAGCGATGTGGCCAGCGAACACGCCAGCCCGATTGCGAGACCGCCAAGCGTCAGCAATCCTGCTTGCCTCATTACTAGGTTGTATACCGAACTGCGCTGGGCCCCGACTGCCATCCGAACACCGATCTCTCTTGTCCTCTGGCTAACTGAGTACGAAACGATTCCGTAAAGGCCCACCACTGCGAGGACTAGAGCGATCAGAGCGAACCCGCCCACCAACCATGCCGAAAAGCGGTGTAGCAGAGCCGCCTGTGTTTCGTCGATCTTCGCCCTCAAGGTCCCTTCGTCAGAGGTTGCTAGCTCAGGGTTAATCTGATGCAAAGCGCTTACCAGCACCGGCAGCATTGAACTTGCATCCTGCTGTGTGCGGACCGTCACGGTGAAAGAGTGATCGTGCGTTTGGCTCAACGGGAAATACTCTGCTGGTCCAGAGCCGACGTCGAGAGGTCCTTCGTGAACGTCTTCGACGACTCCGACGATCTGCCACGTGGATGGACGACCTGACTCCTCGTTTGCGATCCTCTCGCCAAGCGGATCTTGATCGGGAAAGAACCTTCGCGCCAAAGACTGATTGATCAGAACGACGCCTGAATTTGAGCTACTATCCGCTGGCGTAAAGTAGCGTCCACGGATCAACGTCGCCTTAAGCATTGAAAAATAATCTGCGCTTACATGACGTTCATTCACATGAACGTGCTCGCCCCGATCTGGCTTGCCGACGACGCGAATCTTGTCAAAAACGCAGTTGCATTGCACCGGCAACATGGTAGTCAGGCCGGCCGACTCCACCCCCGGTAGGGCCGTAACACGTCGAATAACTCCTTCGTAGAGTCCCTCCATTTGCTTGTCACTCTTATAAATTGTGTCGGGAGCAGTGACATCCACCGTAGCAACGTGGCCCGGTTCAAATCCTAAGGGTACGTGCAGTAGGCGATATAGGCTCTGCCCTAACAGTCCCGCGCTAGCCAAGAGGACGACCGCTATGGCAATTTCTACAATCACCAGATTTGATCCAAATCGCTGCCAGAGGCGACCGGTGTTGCTGCGATTGCCGTCGGTCATTCCCTCACGGACCTTTTGCAATGACATCCTCATCTGCGGCGTGACTGTTAACAACAAAGTTGCCAGCAAAGCAACTAGGATCGCGAACCCACGAGTATGTGAGTTCAGTCCGACACCTTTCAGGAATGGCATGTTGAATTCCATATCCTTCGGAATCATTTGGCCCAGCAATCGCATACTCGCTGTCGCGATTACAATTCCGCCTATATTTCCAAGTGAAGCAAGAATAAGTCCCTCGGTAAAGAATTGCTGCATTAAACGCCTCGGCGTTCCGCCAAGTGCGGCCCTGACAGCAATCTCTCGCCTCCGGCTTTCTGAACGCGCAAGTACAAGACTGGCCACATTGACGCAGGCTATGAGCAAGAGTAGCCCAGCTCCGCCCATCAGGGTTAGCAGAATAGGGCGCACATCGCCAACGACGATTTCAGCGAGAGGTACGATGCTGGCGCTCTGTTCTCGTCCAGAACCGGAATATTGCCGCTGCAAACGCTTCGCAATTGCGCTCATTTCGGCCTGCGCTGTTTGAGCAGTGACTCCATCGCGCAATCGACCTATTCCCCAAAAGTTATAGAAGTTTCGAAAGTTCTCGTGAGCCGTGAGTTTGTTAATGGGAACCCAAAATTCGGCATTGCCAGCCGGAGCAAAGGAGAAAGTTCGCGGTAAAACACCGACAACGGTGTAAGAATTGTCATTCAGCTCGACCATCCTTCCGACGACGTCCTGCCGAGCACTAAAACGACGGAGCCAGGTTCCGTAACTAAGGATTACGAGGTTGGGCCCACCCGGCCTGTTCTCGCCAGCAGAGAAACTGCGCCCCAGCAGAAGCCGAATACCTAGGGTTTGAAAGAAGCTTGCACTAACTCTCTCGGCCTGTACCGGTTCAGGGCCTTTCGGCGTCCGTAGTAGATAGTCTCTGCCACCATATACATCCAGTGACACGAATGATTGATTCAGGTTCCTCCAATCAAGAAAATCCGGAAATGAAAGCGGCCAGCGTGGCGAGTCGACACTGCTTTCGTTCACAGACATCAGTTGGTTAGGATTTGCGTATGGTAGTGGGCGCACCAGAGCGGCATCAACGAATCCGAAAATCGCCACACTGACACCGATTCCAAGAGCCAGGACGGCGATGGCGGTGCAGGCGAACCCCGGTCGCCTCGCGAACTGCCGGAATGCAAACTGCACATCTCGCACAAGATTGTCAAACCAGACTGCTCGGTCTTTAAGATAGAAGCTTTCCTGCGTTGAACCCACGTTCCCAAACTCAAGTCTTGCCTTCCGGCCTGCTTCTTCTTCGCTCAAGCCCTCACCCTGTAGAGCCTTTGCTTCTAGTTCTAAATGCGCCTTTATTTCTTCCGCGAAATCGTTTGCGCTCCGCTTGCGTCTAAACATGACTTACGCCTCCTCTCCGCTAGCGCCCAAAACCAATTCCATGGCTCGTGTGAGCCGCTCCCACTCGCTCCTCTTGGCAATCAGTTGCTCACGGCCCTTCGCAGTTAGCGAGTAGAACCTTGCCTTCCGATTGTTTTCGCTCACGCCCCATTTCCCGCTAATCCACTTTTTGTCTTCGAGCCGTTGCAGAGCCAAGTAGAGAGAGCCATGGTCGACGAAAAACACCTCTTTGGACTGACGTTGGATTGATCGCGCAACGCCTTGACCATGACATGGCCCTAGCAAGAGGGTCTTCAGAATGAGCAGGTCGAGCGTACCCTGCAGCACCGAGATCCGATCATCGCAATTTGATTGGGCCGGCATCCGACCTCTATCATGGCGCTGCTTGGGTCGGATGTCACTAGAAGACTGTCGGGAGCCTGAAGGAGTGACCGATCATCCGGCGTTTAATCATGCGCAAACCAGCGTTTATGCACCGAACTCCCAGCAGGCCCAAAGCCTAACAATTCGAGTTGCGTAAACGCATTGCAGTGATAAAGCTCTTGGCAATACCTTTCCGCAACGATGATTATCGGCTACGCGGGCGCTTCAGCCAACGAACAGCTGTTAAAATTTCTTAATTGACAATTTTTGACTTTCGGAGTGCTAAACCCGTTCCGCTGGGTAGCAGCCGTGCCGCTGCCTGATCAGGCTGGACAGAGGAATCGGCCGCTTACCCTCTTCCGGCCTCACCTTTGAGCAGAAAATCGCACTCACTCTCAGGCCGGATCGAAGAGTAAAATGTTAACGGCACTCACGTAACAAGAGGAGGCTGCTTTGCTGACTGTCCAGGGATATGTCGTAACTGCCGTATTATTTCATCTGTGCCTGGTCATCGGTCTTTTATCGTTCGCGGTTGGAGCCACGGACCCAAATAGATTAATGGGTTTGAGAACTCCACGGACATCGAGAAGCGATGAAGACTGGCGGAAGGCAAACGGTCAGATGTCTCGCATCATGCCAATCGTGTCAGGAGTATGCGCGGCCGTTTCGCTGAGCGGAATCTGGATTGACGAATTGCGGACAGGGATAGCCTTTTTGCTAATCGTTGGTGTGCAATTAGGAGTACTGATCGGCCTTGCTGCCAAATGGTGGGCGTCCCCCGAATAGCCAAAACTCCTACGTAGCGGGTGACTGGTTCAGAGTAAAGCAGTACAGCGTATCGCCAGCCGCCGCCAGGACGTGCTGCTTACCGTCGAGCATGAATGTCATCGGTCCATTACTCACGCTCCCCGTCAGGCCGGCGTGCCAGAGAATTTTCCCGCTCTGCGAATTGAAGGCGATCATGTTGTTGCCGTTGCTGGTAAAGAGCAACTGCCCAGCGGTGGACAGCATGGAGACGACTCCGTTGCCGCTTGGCCATTCGTGCTTCCAGGCCGGTTTGCCGGTCTTATAGTCCAACGCCAGCAACGCACTTCCAGCGCTTCCGACGATGCTGTCCAAGCCGGCCCAGCCTTCCGGCCGCGCATCCGTGTCGGTCAGGTAAAACATGCTCCAGGTGCTGTTCGAACCGACATACAATAGACCGGTATTCGGGTCGAAGCTGGGCGCAGGCCAGTTGGTGGCGCCATTCGATGCGGGCGACACCAGAACGCCATCCACGGTGGGATATTTTTTCGGATCGGGTACCGGCTGACCCTTCGCATTGATCTTCTGTGCCCAGTTGACGGTGTCGATGAACGGCCGCGTCACCAGGTGTTTGCCATTGGTGCGGTCGAGCAGAAAGTAATAGCCGTTCCGGCTCGCCTGCGCGAGCAGCTTGCGCGGTTTACCGTCGATCTCGCCGTCGATCAGCACCGGGGTTTCCGAAGCATCCCAATCGTGCGTGTCGTGAGGCGAAACCTGGTAGTACCAGACCATCTTTCCAGTGTCCGGATTTAGCGCCACGATGGTGCAGGTGTAAAGATTGTCACCCTCCCGGCTTTTCTCCGCCATCACCGGATTCGGATTACCAGTTCCGACGTAATAAAGGTTCAGCTCGGGATCGTAGGTTCCTGGCATCCAGGTTTGGCCTGTGCCGTGAGCGGCGGCAGCTTCGCTCGGCCAAGTTTCGATGCCCGGTTCCCCCTTGCGTGGAGTTGTAAACCACTTCCATTGCAGCTTGCCCGTTTCTGGATCGTGCGATTCAATAAATCCCGGATTGTCCAGGTGATCGCCCCCGATGCCGACCATGACGTGATTGCCGATAATCACCGGAGCAACGGTCGACGTGTAGTCCAGCTTGGGATTGGCAATCGGCACCTTCCAGCGCACTTTGCCGGTGCTTGCGTCCAAGCTGATCAAGTTGCTATCTGGGCTCTCGAAGAAAAGCCAGTTCTCGTACATACCCAGCCCGCGATTGCCGATGGTACTGCCCGTGTTGGGCGGATAGGTGTAATGCCACAGTTCGCGTCCGGTGCGCACATCCGCGGCCCACACATTGTTAGGCGCGCTAAAGTAAAGCACACCGTTCACCAGCAGGGGCATCGCCTTAATGACGATTCCACTGCCGGCGTTTGAGCTGCGGTAGCGCGACGCCCAGGCCAACGAAAGATTCTGAACGTTTGAGGCATTGATCTGCTTCAGATCGCTGAAACGCCGTCCCGAATAATCACCTTGGTAGGTCGGCCACATTCCTGGTGGCGGTTTCAGCAGCGCTTTCGGATCGAGACCTTGTGCCGTGGTGATGCACGGCGCTATCAATGCCAGCGATAAAAAGAGATGTTCGAACTTCATTTCAAGGTCACCAGGTAAGCCGTAATGTTGTGGATATCCGCATCGCTGTATTTGTGCAGTAGATCGCTATGCGCTTGCAAGGGATCTGTCACCACGACCTTAGGCGAATCCCCGTCGCGCGAAAACGAATGGAATTGGTTGTGGTCATCGTGCATCGCGACCGTGAAATCATCGATGTGATCGAGAGTTCCGCTGTACTGCTCGCCCGGCGCAAGCGTCACCGTAACAGTAGGCTCCATTTTCTTGCCGGCCGGAGTCTTGGCCGCGCCGCTCCTGCCTCCCCTCGGATTCAGCCAGCGGCCCTGCAGCGAGAAAGGATCGTATTTGGCCCCGATTCCTGCCAGATCTCCCGTGACCGAATGACACGTGCTGCATTTGCCGGCGCCATCAAAGTAAGCCTTTCCTTCGGCTGCGTTACCGGTAACAACGTTCCCAAATGTGTAGGTGTTGCGGTGTCCCGCAGCGTAAGTCCGGACGTGCAACCAAGCCACGATATCGGCAACTTTCGAATCGTCGAAATTAAAGGCCGGCATGCCTTTATCGGGCCGTCCCTCGCGAATCACAGGACCGATGAGCAAGCCCTTTTCGTCATCCAGCACCAGGATGGAACGGACTAAATTCGGTGCTCCCGGGCCACCCTTGCCGGTCATGCCGTGACATCCGCCGCAGCTCTTGCGGAACTGCTCGCCGCCCCGCATAACCGACGCCGGGTCCTGCTTGGCGCCGACGATTGCAGCCTTGTTTATCGAGTCGCCGGCATCCGGTTGATTGGAGGGCCCCGCCTTTACTGCGGGCTCCTGCGCCCATAGCGCCATAGCCAGTAAGCAACTCACGCCACCGGCAATCCACTTGCTGTTTATCATCTACTCTCTTAAGTATATTTATGCTCTACCAGGCGTCCCGGTTCGCAATCGTAACGCGATAATACGGCTTTTCTTTCTCAGCTGGTTCCATCGTGAAGTCTTGGGAGGTTTTCGAGGGATCGTAGCCGCGCCATAACCATGTTAGCGACTCCGGCAGATCGATGGCGGCCTGCGCCGGATCGTGAGTGGCTCTGCCGAAACGGAAGTGGAAGTCGTACTCGCGCATCTTCAAGGAGTTAGCCAACTGAATGTTCTGCAGCGGCCACGAGCCATGCGTATTCTCCAGATCGTCCATGCCATCGCTCATCCAGATGCGGATGTTACGCTTCGGCATCTTGCGAACCATGAATGGATATAGGTTCCCACCGCCTTGCTTCTCTTCCGGATGCGCCTGTTTTGCATGCCATTGGATGGAGGTAAAGCTGCCAATGGCGGAATGCACGCGCGCGAACTTCTCCGGGTTGAACCACGCTGAATTCAGCGAACAAATCCCGCCCGAAGATTCGCCGGCGATAGCGCGGCTATACCCATCCGGACGCAGCTTATAATCCTTCTCCACCTGCGGTAGGACTTCTTCCATCAGGAACCGGTTATAGCGATCGCTGACGGTGTCGTACTCGATCGAGCGCATCGGCTTACCTTCAGGGGCGAAACCGGGCGCGATCAGCACGTGAACCATGGGGGGAATCAACTTTTGCGCTACCAGGTTTTCGGTCACCGTAAACAGCCGCAGCTTCGACAGATCACCCGCCACCAGGCCTTGGCCATCCTGCCAGACCATCAACGGCGCGGGAGTCTCTGGATCGACGCCCGGCGCAGCGTAATACCAGTAGTCGGCTTTCATGCCGTCGTAAATTTTGCTGGTGAGCGTGTGCTTATCGCTGAGCTTGCCGTGGGGGACGCCTGCTTTCGGATAAGAGTCGGGGTTATAACCGGCTACATCTGAACGCTTCCCGATGGGCTTCCCGGCAGCCGAGAATTCGTAGGCATGCGTGACTCCGGTCCGCATCTTTTCAAGGCGCATCCAGAGATGCGACTGGCCCACCTGCAACATGGGTACGGGCGGCTGCTCGTCGATAGACACGGATGTTGGCGATTCGCTCGGCGCCACAAAGAGGTAATCGGCGCCCCACACGGCCGTTCCGCCCTTGCCGCCGATGGTCTGTTCGATGCGATCCGCAAGCCCCGGAGCGGAAGGCCCCTTCCGTGCGCTATCAATCAATTGGACCAAAGGATTCACTTCAGCAGCGTCTGCCTGCAGCAGCAGCGCAAGCGGAAGAAGCAGCAGTGAATATCTCATCGCCAGCGAATAACTTAGGTAAGATCGCTCAGGTACTCGAGGCGGCCCGTGCTGTCGCCGAACCGGTCAGTGGGAACACCCGCAGCGTCGAGAACGCTGAGGTAAAGGCTCGAGACATTTGCGCCTTCCGCATAGCGAACGTGGCGGCCAGTCTGGAACTTGTTCGACCCGCCTGCCAGCAGCACGGGCAGATCGTCGTGATTGTGCTTGTTGCCGTCGCTGATGCCGCTGCCGTACATCACCATAGTGTTGTCGAGCACCGAACCAGCGCCTTCTTTGGTCTTCTTCAGCTTGTTGAGGAAGTAGGCGAACTGCTCCATGTGGTGCTGGTTGATCTGCGCAACTTTGTCCATTAAAACCGGATTGTTGCGATGGTGCGAGAGGCCGTGATGGCCTTCGGGTACGCCGATCTCGCGGTAGGAACGATTACTACCTTCGCGGGCCAGCATGAACGTCGAAATACGCGTGGTATCGGTTTGCAGCGCGATCGCCAGCAGATCGAACATCAGGCGGGCATGGTCTTTGAATTCAATGGGGATGCCGTCGGGCTTGTCCATGCTGGGCGTCGCCACGGAGTTACTGGCGATCTGGCGTTCCATCATTTCAACTTGGCGTTCCACTTCGCGGACTGCAGTAAAGTATTCGTCAAGCTTGCGCTTATCGGTTGATCCCAAGCCGCCCTGCAAGCGGCGGGTATCGTCCGCCACCAGATCGAGGATGCTCTGCTGGTAGCGGGCCGTGCGCGCTCGCGCAGCCGGATCTCCCGCGTTTTCATCGCTTCCGAAGAGTCGCTCGAAAACCGCGCGGGGATTCACTTCGGGAGGATTCGGAACCGTCGGCGTGCGCCACGAGATGCTGTTCACATAGGCGCAGCTGTAGCCGGAATCGCAGTTGCCCGCCAGATGCCCGTCTTCGCAGCCCAATTCAAGAGAGGCGAGGCGGGTCGCGGCACCCACTTTCTGGGCCGCCACCTGATCGACTGAAATGCCCGCGTGAATATCAGAGCCAGCCGTTTTCTTGGGATGAACCCCGGTGAGAAAGCTCGCCGCAGCGCGAGCGTGATCGCCTGGTCCGTCGCCCAGCGCCATGCCGCCGTGATCGCGCAAGCCGGAGAGCACCAGCAGATCGTCCTGCACTGGCGCAAGCGAGTTCAAGATGCGAGGCAACTCGAACACCCGGCCGTCCGCGGCAGGTGTCCAGTTCCGCATATCGACTCCATTGGGAACGTATACGAAGACCATGCGGCTAGGCGCGAGCTTGCTGGAAACCGTGCTGGCCGCAGTCAATGCCGGCAACATGGAATCGAGTACCGGCAGCGCCACGGCCGCGCCCATGCCGCGCAGAAGAAAGCGCCGGGAAATATGCTTGCGAGTAACTATCATTTCGTACCCTCCATTGTCTTGGTCACTTGAACTCCTTCTACGCCCCGGCCCATCTGGAACGGAACGCTGTCGACGATACCCGAAATTAAAGCTGAAAAGCGATAATCGTTCGCCGCTAAGTTGGTTGTAATTTGTTTGACGGCGCGGCGGTCGTAGCCTTCCAGGCCGCGGCCCAGCGCGTAGGTCATGAGTTTTTCAGTCAGGCATTCCGCGAAAGCGTCGCGATTACCCGTCAGAATCGTTTTCATCTCAGCGCTGCCCTGGAACTTCTTGCCGTTCGGAAGAACACCGCTCGAATCGATCTCCTGTCCGGCGTCGCGCGTACGCCACTGCCCAATGGCGTTGTAGTTTTCGAGCGCGAATCCCAGCGGATCCATTTTGACGTGGCAACCGGCGCAAACCGGACTGGCGCGATGCTTCTCCATCTGCTGGCGCATAGTACCGGCCAGCGGTCCACCGGACGCATCGATAGAACCGACTCCGGGCGGCGGAGGCGGCGGCGGAGAATTCAATATGTTTTCGAGAATCCACTTGCCGCGCAGAACCGGGGAGGTGCGCGTCGGATAAGAGGTCACGGTCAAGACGCTGGCTTGGGTCAAAACGCCGCTGCGCTCGGTTCCGTCCAGGCTCACCTTTCGAAACTCGTTGCCTTCCACACCTGGAATGCCGTAGAACTTCGCCAGGCGCTCATTCAAGAAGGTGTACTTGCCGTCGAGAAAATCAACGATACTGCGGTCGTCCCGGACGATATTCTGTACAAACATCCGAGACTCGGTGTACATGGCTTTGCGCAACTGCCGGTTGAATTGCGGAAACTCTTCCGGATCAGGCCGGACGCTGTCAAGGTTCCGGAGTTCCAGCCACTGTCCGGCGAAGTTGTCGACCAGAGCTTCAGACTTCGAATCCGCCAGCATGCGCTTCACCTGTGCATTCAAAACCGCTGTCTGCTGCAACTGGCCGTCGCGCGCCAGATCGAACAGGGTTTCGTCGGGCATGGTGCTCCACAGGAAATAGGAGAGCCGGGACGCCAGTTCGAAATTGTTGATCGGATGGATGGCAGACGGATCATCGGGGTGCGGATCCCGCTCCATGCGGAACAGGAAATTGGGGTTCACCAGGATCGCTTCAAGCCCGATGCGCATGGCCTGGTCGTCGGTCAATCCGTCCTGGCGGGCGGACGCAACCAGTTGGTAGATGCGCCCGGCTTCGTCCTCTGTTACCGGCCGGCGGTAAGCCCGGCGCGCCAGATCTGCGAGATCAGTACGTAAGCACTGTTCGGTGTGCTGGCCGGACGGATGCCCACACTCGAACACCCGCGCATAGCTGGCAGGCACTGGAGGACGCACTGCATTGTACGGGCCGCGCCATTCGATGGTGTCGATATAAATCGGAGGATTGCCCAATTTTCTCTGCAAGGCAATCTGCTTCTCGTCTTCCGGATGCTTCGCCACGGCTCGCCGAAACGACTTTTCCGCTTCTTCTTTCATGCGAGCGGAAAGGTTGACTTCTTCAGGCGTCGGAGTACGCGATTCCATGGTTGCTGCGAGCACATGCTCGCCGTACGGCACACGCGTCCGGATCTCGTAGCTGCGCGGCGTATCGCGTTCAATACGCACGTCGCTGGCCAGGATCTCTTTGCCATCGAGGGCTAAATGGATGCGCTGCGCCTCTTTGTGCCCGTTCACCGCCACCCGGATTTCATAATCGCCTTCCGCAGGGAATTCGAACTTATTCTGAAGGGCCGATCCGTCGTCGTTCGGGCTGTGGTCGGGAGAGTAACGAACGCGGGTGGGACGAGGCAGCGCGTCGGAGGGGATGGCCCTATTAGCAATTTTGGTAGCCGCATTCAGATATTTTTCCAGCAGCACGGGCGAGACGGAAAGCACATCCCCGATGTTGTCGAATCCGAAGCCGGAGTCGTCGGCCGGGAAATCGCCGGAAGCTTTGAAATTTACTGCGAGAAGATCGCGGATGGTGTTGTCGTATTCGACGCGATTCAAACGATGCGCAGTCAGGTGTCCGGGATCGGCCGGCGTAGTCCGGTCAGCCAGAAGAAACTGCTCGTCGATCCACTTCGCCAGTGAATCAACGGCTTCCGGTTTGGGCCGCGGCAGGCCTTTCGGAGGCATTTCACCCGCTTGCACCCGGCGAACCACCTTCTCCCAGAGCCCCCGATCCTGCAGCATCGCGGCGGAATCGTGGTACTTCGTCAGAGAGAGACCGCCCACTTTTAGTTTGTCGTTGTGGCAGCCGGCGCAATTCTGATTGACGAATGGAACGACGACTTGATCGAACGATGCGGGAGCAGCAGCCTGGGAAACGACAGGGAGTTGCGTTTGCGCCTGACTGCTGGCGACCAGGCAGGCAATAGTAAAGGCAAGATAAGGGCGTGCGCGCTTCAGGTTTCGAACCGATGGTGTTTTGTGCATCACGTGGGCTAACCGGCGGACTCGGAGGCTTCTTCCGGCCTCCCAACTATCAAATCACGTTTGGGGGCAAAAGGGAAGCAAATGAAAAAGTTTGTAAAGATTACACGCCTTCATCGGTACCAGAGACTATCCGGCTTAATCTGACCCAGTTGCGAACAGCCCGCCAATGCCATGGTCATTTGAAACTCAGTACGCAAAATGTTGACGGCCCGGGCGACTCCCTCCGAACCTCCTACGGCCAGGCCATATAGATAGGGACGCCCGATCAGAACAGCCGCCGCTCCTTTGGCGATGGCTTTGAAGACATCGGTGCCGCGGCGGATGCCGCCGTCCATCAATAGAGGCATTCTGGATCCAACTGCATCGGCGAGACGAGGCAGTATGTCGAGGGTAGCGGGAACCGTGTCGAGGCTGCGGCCACCGTGGTTAGAGACGATTAACCCGTCGCATCCGCAATCCGCCGCGGCCAGAGCATCTTCCGGATGGATGATGCCCTTAATCAGAAGCGGAACTTTAGAGATGGAACGCAGCCATTCGACGTCCCGCCAAGTCAGGTTGGCGGCCCGGGTCGGGGTGTAGATGTTGCGGCCCTGCGGCCGATGAGCGGCGGCGGCGAGCGCTGGTCCCAAGGCGGATAAGTTAGCTCGCTCGACACCTTGTGGAAGGGCGAAGGGGTGGCTCAGATCGCGGTCGCGCGGGCCGTTGACCGGGACGTCAACCGTAAGGCAAAGCGCCTGGCAGCCGGCTTCCAGCACGCGCGATAAGATGCCGCGCGTGATTTCGCGGTCAGGCTGGACGTAGAGCTGAAACCACAGGGAACGGTGCGCGGCGGCGCTCATTTCTTCGAAAGCTACGGTGGAGAAGGTGGAAGCAATCAACTGCGCTCCACTCGCCAGCGCGCCGCGAACGGTCGCCAACTCTCCTTCGGGATGGAACAGCTTGTGATAGCCGGTAGGCGCCAGCAGAATGGGAAAATCTTGCCGCTGTCCGAATAGCGAAAGCGACGTATCGATGCGGCTGACATCCCGCAGCACGCGAGGAACGATAGATTCGCCATTGAAGGCAGCACGGTTTGCCGTCAGCGTGATCTCGTCGGCGACTCCGCCGCGAGCGTATTCAAAGGCGCTTTCCGTAAGATATCGCGGGGCCAAAAACTCGAATTCTTGAAGGGTGAGCACTCCGGCGAGCTGCTGTTCATTGAGTAAAGGAATGGTCATTCAAGGACACGCGAAGGCGATACCCGAAATTATGCCCGAAGTTAGGAATTGAATAGGCTTCTCCGGGCGAAGCGGCACTTCCGCTTTCTCGACGGAATCAGAGCAGCTCCATCAAAAGATCACCTCTGGCGAACCGTTCAACAATGCGCGGCTATACGGCTTGGACACTTCATGAAGATCGGCTCGCCGGCTCGTTACCAAGCCTAGCAGCCCGTGTCTAAACGCAAAAACATCTTTACGCAGAAATGTTGTGAATTATAAGATGGATGCATGGCGATGGGCACACGGAAGAAGAGGGAGCGGCAGGAGTCATTGTGGTACGGGGGCGAGTTGCCGACGGCCCCTGGACATCCTTTCTACAACCGCCTGAATGAAGTTCTCGACAAAGCTGGTTTTGACAGGTTCTGCGAGGATAGCTGCGCAGCCTTTTATCACGCCAAGCTGGGCCGTCCCTCTTTGGCTCCGGGAATGTACTTTCGCGTGATGATGATCGGTTTCTTCGAAGGGCTGGACAGCGAGCGAGGCATTGCCTGGCGTCTGGCCGATTCGCTCACGTTGCGCCAGTTTCTCTCGCTGGGGCTGGACGAGAACACGCCGGACCATGTGACGATTTCGCGTACTAGACGGTTGATCGGTGAAGAGACGCATCAACGGATCTTCACCTGGGTTCTGGAACAACTGGCATGGGAAGGGTTGATTAAGGGCAAGACCATTGGAGTGGATTCGACCACGCTGGAAGCGAATGCGGCGATGAAGTCGATCGTGCGCCGGGATACGGGCGAGAGCTATAACGCATATCTGAAGCGGTTGGCCGAAGCCGAAGGGGTGGATGCCCCAGAGGCGGCCGCACTGCGGCGCATGGACCGCAAGCGCAAAAAGAAGACCTCCAACGAAGACTGGGAGAGCCCGAGCGACGGCGCAGCGGAGATCACGAAGCTGAAAGACGGACGTACGGCGCTGGCTTACAAAGCGGAGAATGCGGTGGACATGGAGACAGGCGCCATTGTGGCGGTAACCACGCATGGGGGCAGTGCCGCCGACACGGCAACGGTGGAAACGACGGTGATAGAAGCCGGGGTAGCGGTAGCGGAACTGATTCCGGCAAGCCCGCCGCAAGGAAGCAAGTGTGCAGTGCATCCCGGTGGAGTGCAAGAAGTGGTAGCCGACAAGGGTTACCACAGCAACCAGGTAGCAGTCGGGTTGAGCGAACTGGAAGTCAGAACTTACATTGCGGAGCCGGACAGGGGTGCGCGCAACTGGGATGGCAAGCAGGCGGAAAAGAAAGCGGTGTGCGCCAACCGGCGGCGCATTCGGGGCCGCCGGGGAAAGCGACTGCAGCGGCAGCGCGGCGAGAAAATCGAACGTAACTTCGCGCATCAGTTTGATACGGGCGGCATGGACCGCCTGTATGTTCGCGGCATGGAGAATGTCCACAAGAAACTACTCATCCAGGCGGCGGCGTGCAATCTTGCACTACTGATGCGGTCCATGTACGGAGCGGGCAAGCCGAGAGCCGCTCACGATTGGGTAATCGAAGCTCCTTTTGCGATTCTGGCGTTCATGAGGGCTATAGAAAGTCTCGCGGAGCCACGGTGGGCGAACTCCGGCAGGGGACGTCTCTCGCTCATCCGTTCGCTCATGGTCTTGTGATTTACTGGTTGCCCCCGAAATCGGGTGGTTTAGACACGGCTGCTAGATTCTGGCTGCCTCGAATGTTCTTTGCGATAGCAGCCGCTAGAAAGAAAAGCCTAACGTGAAAGAAGTAAGTGACCAGAACCGCTCATGAGATTAGAGCAATACCTGGTCCAGTACGCTTCCCACAGTCACGGTAGGGCTCTGTTGGATGGTACTTCATATGTTTCGTTCCAGTGAGACACAATTCGGAAAGAGATTCATTGTTAGTAGTAAAGGCAATCAGTAGGATGGCACCCGCACGCTCGGCGTCGACGGGCATCACATAATTGACGCCGTTTTCCTTCTTCCAGGTGTACTCAGGCCGGACCTGAACACTCTGCTTCAGAACGTCAGCAACCGTTCCAGATCGTCTGTCAACCTTGAACTACACCGGTTTTAAGCCGACATTTAGATTCTGCTCAAATCCAACGAGCACCCCTAATTGCGACAACGTTTCGTCCTGAGAGGTGGATCTCACCGGCAAGATGCTGTTTCGAAGGCGATTCTTCCCGATCGTTAAGAGATAGAGTGAATGCTTTCCCCCGTAAGAATGATCGTCAGGATCGCAATCCGGAACCAAGTCGTCAAAAAAGCTGCCCAAAAGGACCTTTACCTAAATTCCGCCTCGGGCAATGAACTGACTAATAGCAGTTTGGCCAATTTGATCCTGAGACGAACATCTCGCTTCTCATCTTCGATTCTGATTGAAATTGCGGAGGAAGCGTCTTTGTGACGGACTTCCAGAACAAGGCCAGGCCTGATGCCATGCTGTTGCAGTTGTTGAAGAGCACTCGCATTCCTATCGGAAATGCTGCTGATGACTCCCGGAGTCTGCAAAGGCCAATCCAGAAGAGCGGTCTCCCGATTGAAAGTTCCGGCCTGGTCCTTCTCGGGAATCAGATGCCCATGAGGATCAATCTCAGGGTTGCCTAGAATCGCCGCCACCCGGTCTTCAAACCGTTCCGATATGAAGTGCTCCAATCTCTCTGCCTCCTCATGCACCTCGTCCCAGGAATACTTCAAAACATCGTGCAGAAACAATTCGAGCAGCCGGTGATGGCGAACCAATTCCCAAGCCCGCCGTTTACCAGCCGCCGTTAAGCGAACACCATGACTCTTTTCATAAATCACGAGAGGAGGCCGCTGTGTCGCGAGCTTCTGGATCATTCCTGTAACTGAAGGAGGACGTACTTTCAAATACTGCGCCAAAGCGTTACTGGAGACGCGTGATTCGTCAGGGCCACCCAGCCTTAGGATCGCTTTGAGATAGTCATCGACAGCTTCCGAAGTAGCGCCTGTTGAAGATCTATGCTGCACAAGAAACTATCGTAACGGGAAAGCGAATCCGATTGCACTCGCGTCACCGGATCGCCTGCAGCACCATGGCTTCGAGCAACCGCATGCCGATTGGCCGCAGCGCCAGCGGCAGAGTCAGGTGCGCCGCGGTGATGAGAACCGCGCAGACCAAGGGAATGCGGAAGAGAAGGTTCAGGGCGATCGCGCCCCATTCAAATTGGGGAAACACACTGGCCGATAATTAGACAAGGCTAACAGTTTGCTGCCCTCATCTTCTTCGGTAGAACAAAAACTAGGTTTCCTGAGCACGACACAAGAACCGTCTTGTATACTCATTTTTAGTCATGGCTAATTCTCGCAGGGCACATCTTCGTCTGTTCTCCTTGGTTGCTGCGCGGAATGGTTGCCGCTTATCCATCTTCACAATGCTTGCCGCCACTACCCTGTGTGCGCAGAACGGGACAAAAGCCGCTCTTTCCGGAACGGTGGTAGACACGAGTGGCGGAGTTGTTCCCAGTGCGACAGTCGCATTGACCTTTGTCCAAAGCGGAGGGCAGCGATCCTTTTCGACCGGCCCTGATGGGCGCTACCTGGTTCTCCAACTCCATGCCGGCGAATATCAGGTGAAGGCAGACGCGCCGGGTTTCGGCAGCAAGTCTGAAAAGGTGCTCTATCAGGGCTTACCTCTCCGCCTGAACATCACTTTGGCTCCCGCTGGGGGACAGACCGAGGTGACAGTTAAACAGACGAACGACAGTCCTGTCGAGCCGGCGCATGTTGATATTTCGCCGCAGGAGATCGACCGTCTTCCAACCGGAAGTCTTAATTCACCGTTCAGCTCATTGATCACTATGACGGCACCCGGCGTAGCCGCTGATGCGAACGGCTCCTTTCATCCGCTCGGAGATCATGCCGAGGCGCAGGTTGTCCTCGATGGGCAGCCGATCACCGATCAACAGAGCCGGATCTTCTCGAACCAGATTTCTCTCAATACCGTACAGTCTTTAGAAGTTCGCGAGGGTGCGCCAGGCGCCGATGCCGGAGATAAAACCAGCATGGTCATAGTTGCGCAGACACGCTCCGGTTTGGATCAGCGTACTCCGCATGGCCAGGTGTCGGTCAGTCGCGGCACTTTTGCCACCTCCACTGGCAGCGCAAATCTCGCATTCGGCACTTCGAGATTTGGATCTTTCACCGCTATAGACGCTTTGAACAGCGAACGTTTTCTGGATACTCCCGAGACAGTTCCGCTTCATGCACACGGCAATGCGGAAAACTTCTTCGAGCGCCTGGATTATAGGGTTACCGATAAGACAAGCCTGCAACTGAACGCCACCCTGAGCCGCTCCTGGTTTCAAACTCCGAATACCTACGACCAAAATGCACTTAGCCAGAATCAACGCCAGAGTCTGTTAAGTTTCAACATCGCGCCGCAGATGCTCCACGTCTTCAATCAGTACTCCTTCAATCAGGCGAATTTGTGGGTGAGACAGGACAAGGTGCGTTACCGTCCTTCTGACCAGATTCTTTCGGATTCTCCCGCCTACCTCCAACAGGCGCGGCGGCTCACAAATGCGGGAGTCCGCGACGAATTCAGCTACAATCGCGGACGCCATAGCGCCTCGCTTGGAATCGAGTTTAAACACACATTCCTGGCTGAGCAGTTTTCTACCGCACTTACTGATCCTACGTTTAATAGTCCATGTCTGAACGCGGATGGTGCTCCATCCTTAAATACCGCCGTAACTCAACCCGCGCAATGCGGCGCGGCTGGATTGATCCCGGACAATGCATTTTTGCCCGGTCTACTCGGAATCGATCTCACTCGCGGTGGGAGCATCTACGGGTTCCGGGGTTACACGGACATCAAGCAGGAAGCTATCTATGGCCAGGATGCCATCCGCTTGGGGAACTTCACCGCCCAAGTAGGTCTCCGCTTCGACAAGTACAATGGCTTGTCCAGCAGTCGCGGAGTGCAGCCGCGCGTCGGCGTGGCCTATAGCGCCGCTCCCATCAACACGAACTTTCACTTCAACTATTCGCGCATCTTCATCACGCCATACAATGAGAATCTGATCGTAGCCAGTTCGGCCGGTCCGGGTTCGATATCTTCCGCGCTGGGAGCGGAAGATTCTGCCATACTCACCACCGGACAGCGCAATCAATTCAACCTGGGATTCGAGACGGTGCTCCAGCGCTTCTCCTTCAGCGCAGAATACTTCTGGAAATATACCCAGGGCGCTTACGATTTCGATGTTCTGCTAAATAGCCCGTTGACCTTCCCGACGCAGTTCCGCCAATCCAAGATTGACGGCGCACTTGTGCGGCTAACGCTGAAACCCACACGCGGCTTTAGCGGATTCGCGACAGGCAGCCATGTACGTTCGCGCCTCTTCGGTCCCCAGGCGGGAGGCATCAGCTTTACCGAGCCGTACAGCGACGTTGTACGTCCCGACCACGACGGTGGATTGGCAATGAATTTCAATCTTCGATATCAATTCGGTCATCGGGGGCCTTGGATGAGCGCTTCCTACCGTTATGAGGGTGGGCTGGTTGCAGTTGCGGTCCCCGATTACCCAACTGCCTTGCAGCTTACCGGCGACGAGCAGCAGCAAATGGGGCTTCACTGCGGTTCCGTTTTTGCAACTGTCTCCATGCCTCTGCGGTCCTGCTCGGGAGCGATCAACTCAACGCGCATCCGGATTCCGCCGTTCGGCGACGGGAACGCAGACCTTAATCCCTCGCGGATCGCAGTGCGGAACACCCTAGACTTTTCCGCCGGGGACGACAACCTGATCCATCGCGAACAGCAGAGCCTGGGCATACGAGTATCCGTAATTAACGTCACCAATGTGCAGGCGCTGTACAACTTTCTCTCCACGTTCTCAGGCACCCACTTTCTCAGTCCTAGAGCCATCACAGTAGGACTTCGCTATTCTTTCTGATCCGGTGAGAGAGCGTGTGACCGCAGCAAAGCTGCTGCCTTCGTTTGGCAATATTTGACTTACAACAACCTAGAGCCTGAAGTTCTGCAAGAAGAAGTGGAATCTGCTTGTAGCCCCTTAATGCGTCGAAGTTGTTTCTGAGCGACCAGCAAACGGAGCCCGCCCAGCGCTCTCGTCGGTCACCTGGATGCCAGCGTTTCACATTGCAGCAAACCCGTTCGACGATGGAGAAGGCCGGCTCGATCACGTTGGTGCTGGCCAGAGTGAAGCGTAGCTGCTGCGGAACATGCAGACGATGGACCGAGAGGGTTTCCTCCAGCCCTTCAGTCAGGCTGCGGGCGGCGCTCGGATTGAGATGCATCAGCTCGTGTTGCAGCCCTTCAGCGCTTGCTTGGCGCGGGCAAATGATCGAGCACATTGCGCCCGCTTTTGAATCTGCCAGCGTTGCGTCGGCGCGGCATCGGCAGCGTACTTCTTCACCGCGGCCTGCAGGGCTTTGCCGCCATCCAAAACGTAGAGCCGGGGCGCACTGAAATCGAACCCGCGATTGACTAGATCGTCCAACAGTGCTCCCACCACAGTTGCGTTCTCAGTGGCCGCTTGCCGAAGACCCAGAATCGCTTTGCGCCCATCCTGGCCGATGCCCAACGCCACAATCATCTGATGTCCCTCAAAGCGAGTCGCATCGATCGACAGCGCGCAGAAGCGCAGTTTGTCTAATTGCCACTCCAGCAGTTCTGGCAAACTCGCCCGGCTCGCTTCGACGAAATGCTCGCTCACCGCGTTCTTTTCCAGACCGCACGCTTCGATGAACTCACGCACGGCTTGGCGTATTTCCTCGTGCTCAAACCGAGCATCAGCTTCTCCCACACCGCTTCGGTCAAAGGCGTGGCTCCCTAAGCGGACTTCTTTGTCCTCCGTGGTCCGGGCGCGGGGCCGCAACACCATCGGCACGGCTGGATTTCCCTCGGCGGCCATTTCTTCGAGCCTCTTCACCGCTCGCTGCTTCCTATTTCGCGAGCATGTCCCCGGCAGATCCTCAATTTCGGGATGCACGGTGAAGCCAATTCCAAACCGTATACCAGCCGCCTGGCTTGACGGAAGATCGCTGCAATTTGGAATCGGCGACGTCTGTGAGGTAATACCTTCTATGTGCTCCAAGAGCTTGGCAGACAAGGAGCGGTGTTGGCCGGGGTGTCTAGTAGCCCTCGTTCGAGGGAGGGCTGGCCGGGCATTTTGGCCTCTTCCGTGAGCCCTCCCAATTGGTAGATCCGTCAAGATTGTTCCAAATCGCGTGCAAACTTAGAGGCGACGTATTTGAACAGTGACAATGTTGAAGGGACACTCTTTCAGAACTCGGGCGAGAATGAAAGTGATGCCTTTGCGAAGTACGATCTTTGCTTTCGTAGGAACGTTTCTGTCAGGCAGTCTGGCAGCTGCCGCGCAAGTACCATCCGGCACAGAGCTTTCCGTCAGGCTGACTGTGCCGGTCAGCAGCAATCAGCCTTCCGGCACAGCGGTAGGGGCGGTCTTGACCGTTCCGGTGTTTATTAATGGAGCGCCGGCTATCAGCGCGGGCGCCATACTAGCGGGCAAAACGGCGGACGTGTCCACTTTTAACGCAGCAAGCGGGGATACCAGCGAAAAGCCAGCCACCGTGCGGATGGAGTTCGGCAAAATCTCAGCGCCCGGGCAGACAGCCAAATCGATATCGACCACGCTACTAGAGGTGGATAATGCGCGGGAGACGGTGGATGGGTCGGGCCTGGTGGTTGGCATCCGGGCGTCAGACACCTTCGGAGCCCAACTGGATCGCGGCGTTAAGAAGCTGGAATCCAAATACGAGGCGTTGGGCGGACTCATTGCCGCAGTGAAAGACCAGATAGTGAAACCGGTGGACCCGTCCATCGATTTCCCCGCGGGCGTCGATTTGAAGATCAAGTTGACCAAAGCTCTCGACTGGAGCGAGCCGGCCGCGCCGCAAACGGCTGGGCCGATTACACCCGCCGACCAGCTCGCCACGCTAGTAAACGCGCAGCCCTTTAGAACCGTCGCCATGAATCCGCCGGACCCCTCGGACCTGACGAATCTCATGTTCATCGGGACCGAGGATCAAGTGAAAGAGGCTTTCACGAAAGCCGGTTGGTTTGCCGCGGATGCGCTCAGCCAGACTTCCAAGATGGAAACGGCGCGCGCCATCATCGAAAATCGGGGATACAAGGAAGCTCCCATGTCGATCTTGACGCTAGACAAGCGGCCGCCCGATCTGGCGATGCAAAAACAGACCGACACCTTCTCGAAGCGGCACCATATCCGCATTTGGAAGCGACCTGACCAGTTCGATGGAAAACCGATTTGGATCGCAGCGGCCACGCACGACATCAGCATTACGTTCTCCCAGGTAAGCAAATCGTTCACGCACGGGATCGATCCGAATATCGATGCCGAACGCTCGAAAGTAACAAACGATTTGTTGTTTACGAAAATGGTAAAAAATGTCGCCCTAGTGGACCGCCCGGATATTCCGCACGACGCTTCGAATGCGACCGGCGACAAGCTGGTAACGGATGGCAAAATGGCGGTGCTCGAATTTTAGAAGCAGAGGCAGCATCGGGACAAGCGGAACAGCGGACTTCGCTAGTCCGGAGCGACAAACGCTATAAATATCTGGATCCGCTGATTACGCTGTTCGTGGTGATTCTCGTGATCTCGAATCTAATTGCGCCGAAGTTCTTCGCGCTAGGGCCGTTGCGCGTCAGCGTAGCGCAGGTTCTTTTTCCGATCACATACATTTTTGGAGATATCTTCACCGAAGTGTATGGCTACGGCGCGTCCCGGCGGGCGATTTGGTACGGGTTTTTCTCGTCTTTCCTTCTGGTGGCGATCAGCTATCTGGCAGTGGTGATTCCGCCGGCGCCAGAGTTCAAGGACCAGGGCGCATTCGAAATTATCTTCAAGCCTGTGGGACGCATCGTGGCCGCGAGCCTGCTGGCTTACTGGTGCGGCGAGTTTGCGAACTCCATTGTAATGGCCAAGCTCAAGCTGCTCACCAAAGGACGCCATCTGTGGACCCGGACGATTGGATCCACCATGGTGGGGCAAGCAGTGGACACCACAATCGTAATGTTTGCCGCATTCTATGGCACGCGTTCCCTGGGCGTTATCGGCAGCCTGATTGTGTCCGGGTACCTCGTTAAAGTAATTTACGAAATTCTTATGACACCGGTTACCTACGCCGTCGTAAACGTTTTGAAGAAGGCCGAAGATGTGGATTTCTTCGACGACGGTACTAACTTCAGCCCGTTTGCTTTGTTTGGCAAAACCCACGGCGGCAAGTGAAACAGGAGACCGGTTCTGCGTTGGAGGCTACGCGAGATCGGCGGGCGCTCTCAGGAGCTTTACCGGAATCGTGAGCGTGCGGCCGCTGCGGACCACCGTCAGGTTCACGGTTTCGCCAACCCGCTTCTGGGCAAAGACGCGAACCAGCGCATCTTCGCGGTCAACCGGCTGGCCGTCGATGGCCACAATCAGGTCGCCGCCGATTCCCAGTTGAACGTTGCCGATGGCCACCACTTCCGTAGCGCCATGCAAACCCGCCGCATCCTCCGAAGAGCCCGGGACCACTCTTTGCACGAGCAATCCGCCTCGGCGCGGCAGATGCAGAGCTTCCGCTAAATCACCGGCGACGTACTCGGTGTAGGCGCCTACTTTCGGCCGTTCGCTAATGCGGCCAGCCTGATAATCGCTCAGCAGGGCTTTAGCGCGGTTAATCGGCAAAGCGAATCCTATTCCGATATTGGTTTGACCGAGGATGGCGGTGTTAATTCCAATCACGGAGCCATTGGAGTCGAGCAAGGGCCCTCCGCTGTTTCCGCCATTGATTGCCGCATCGGTTTGCACCATACCCTCCAAGCGCTGCTGATTTTCGCCTTCGATCTTCCTGCCGATGGAACTGACGACGCCCGTTGTCAGAGTGCCGGCAAGTCCGAAGGGGTTCCCGATAGCGAGCACCTTTTGGCCCACTTGAAGATGCTCGGAATCGCCCAGGCGAAGAAAATCCACTTTTTTCTTCGGCTCGATTTTGATCAGCGCCAGATCACTGGAGCGATCGGTATCCAGCGCCGTGGCATAATACTGCGTCTGGTCGGAAAGCGTGACCTGGATGCGTTTGCTGCCGGAGATGACGTGAAAATTGGTGAGGATAAAGCCCTTGTCGTTGACCAGAAATCCCGAACCGAGACTCTGTGACGCAACCGGCTGGTAAAAGAAGTCGCGGCTTACGGTGGTGCTGGTGATGTAGACGGTCGCGAGCCGCGCCGACTTGTAGATATCAATGTTGTTCTGTTCGTCGGAAGAGAGCCCGGCGCCATGCACCGGCTCAGACCAGGTGGACGCACTTCGCAGCAGCGGGGCCATCATGCTCTGCATATTCCAATGGGAGCGCGAGGTCACCCAGATGAAACCCCATATCAGCAGCACCGCGGCAAGTAGAACGCGCAATTTCAACTAGTGCTCCGCGACGCCAGCGTCTGCAGTTCGCCGTAAATGATGCGCACTTGCTCCAGGGTCTCCGCCGGAGTCCCGCCCGTGTCGACCACGTAATCTGCATGCTTGCGTTTTTCCGAAATGGGCATCTGTTCCTTTAGGCGGGCACGAATCTGGCTTTCATCGAGATGGTCGCGCTCTGCGCCGCGAGCGATCTGAAGAGCTTCGCCGCAACTGGTCAAAATCAGGCGATCAAAGACTGTGAAGCGTCCTGTTTCTATCAGAATAGCCGCTTCCAAAACGGCAATCCCATGCGGATGCGACTTGGAAAGAGACTCCATGATCTGCTCCTCGAGGCGGAACACCGCGGGATGCACGATCGCATTCAGCTTCTGGAGCAGTTCTGGTGACGAAAACACGATAGCGCCTAATTGTTTCCTGTCGATGCGGCCGTGCCGATCGACAATCCGCGGACCAAAGACTTCAACGGTTGGCTGGTAGGCCTCGTGTCCCGGTTCGAGCACTTTGTGGCCTAGTTTGTCGGCGTAGATGAGATGGCAGCCCAGGCGCGCGAGCTCCGCCGCCACAAACGATTTACCGGTGGCGTAACCACCCGTGAGCCCAACCCGGATCACTTCATCCAGCTGCGCTCGGCCGCAGCCACGGTGTTCGACATTAGCATGGCGATGGTCAAAGGTCCCACCCCTCCGGGAACAGGCGTGTACGCGGATGAAAGTTCGCGCATAGCGCGAGGATGCACATCGCCGACCAAGCTGCTGCCGGTTTTTTCGAAGGCGGCAAGCCTCTCCGGTTGCCCGTTGAATAGATCTTGCACCTGGCTGCGTCCGGTAAGGCGATTCATGCCCACATCGATCACCACGGCGCCGGGCTTGATATGCTGTTCGCCGAGCATGGCAGCGCGTCCGATGGCGGCTACCAGAATGTCCGCCGTGCGGCACTCCCCGGCGAGATCCCGTGTCTTGGAATGGCAGACGGTGACGGTGGCGTTAGCGTGCAAAAGCAGCAGCGCCATGGGTTTCCCAACGATGTCGCTGCGGCCCACCACGACGGCTTTCTTCCCTGCGATTTCGATGTTGTAACGGCGCAGCATCTCCATAATCCCGGCCGGAGTGCAAGCGCGGAACCAGGGTTTGTTCAACACCAGGCGGCCCAGCGCGAACGGATCGAAGCCGTCCACGTCGCGCTCGGGAGGCACCATCGACGAGACCACCGCTTCAGAATCGACCTGCTTAGGAAGGGGCATCTGCACCAGAACGCCATCGACGCTTTCGTCTTCGCAGAGAGGCTTCAACTTTTCCAGCACTTGATCGGTGGTGAGATCTCCGGGCACCCGCCACTCCAGACTGCGTATTCCGAGATCGTGGCAGGCTTTGATCTTGTTGCGCACATAGATCTGGGATGCCGGGTCGTCACCGACGAGCACCACGGCCAGAGCCGGTTCATGACGGGACGCCTTCAGCGCCGCGATTCTAGGCCGTAATTCCTCCAGGATTTCATCCCGGATCTTCTTTCCATCCAGCACCACCCCACTCATGTAACCGTGAGAATAGCAAACGCCTGAGAGTTTCTACCGCTTGCGAACACCACTCGGAATAAGGTTCAAAGTTGCATCGACAAACGCTCGTATCAGGCCTGTTGGCAGGCATTTTTCTCAGCATTTGCGCTCCCTCGTCCAGTTGGAGTCAGTCGCTCTTTCAAGGCAATGAAAATCCGGAAGACTTCCGTATTGAAGTCATGGGTTCTGGATGGCTTTTGAACGCGGGGGGCCAGGTGCAGGCGAATGGAACGCCCGCCGACTTCGTCAACGACTTGAAGGTCTTCCAGGGAGAGCCCACTTTCTTCGGACGTTTCGTCTTCAAGCCCGGACGCCGTCACCGGATTGAGGTTGAAGGTACGCCGTTCAGCATTGATGGCAGGAACTCCATCAACCGGCCGATTGTTTACCGGGGGCAAACCTTCAACATCAACCAGATCGTGACCTCGAATGCAACGCTCGATTACTTCTACGGCGGTTATCAGTTCGATGTTTTGACGGGCCCCAAAGGGCACTTGGGCTTTTCGGCGGGCGCAGCGTATCTGAACGCCACCGGGACGCTTTCGGCGCAGCTAAATTCCGCACTGGCAAACACGAGCACCACGGCCACGAAAACGCAACGCGCAGTTCTGCCGCTGGCGGGAGTGGATTTCCGCATATTCCTGATTCCCGGCCATAAGCTTCTCGAGATCGAGGGCGGGGTGCGAGGCATGTATTTCGGCGATTACGGCTACTATGGTCAAGCCATCGGACAGGGCGGCATTTCCCTGGGGGCGTTCACCGTGCTGGCAGGTTATCGCGCCGTTAACACTTCTCTATACGGCCACTCGAACAGCAATCCGAGCGGAATCACGGCGCGCTTGAAAGGCCCTATTTTTTCTGGAATGTTCCGCTGGTAGCGGGCTGATGGCGGCGACGCAGGCTTTCCCAACTCGCGTCAGCGAGCCAGCCGCCATCCACAGTTAGGCAGTGGCCGTTTACAAATCCGCTCAGTTCCGGGTCTGCCAGAAACGCTACCGCGTTCGCGATGTCAGCAGGTGAAGCGAAGCGCCCCATTGGAATTCTTCCGTGAATATCGTCGTCGGTGTAAGCTCCGGAACCCTGATCGGCTGTGTCCATCTCCGTCTTCACCCAGCCCGGGCAAACAGCATTGCAGCGCACTCCCGAGCCGCCCCATTCGGCAGCGAGCGTGCGAGTCAGCCCAATCAATCCATGTTTACTGGCGTTGTAGGCAGCGCGATCCGCAACCGCGGCCAAACCGGCTACAGACGAGATGTTGACAATGGAACCGGACTTTTGCGCGAGCATCATGGCTCCAAAGATCTGGCACAACAGAAAAGGCCCGGTGAGATTCACTTCCAGGACACGACGCCACTCCGCGAGGCTGGTCTCTTCGGCCGGCTTAATCAGGCTGATTCCCGCGTTGTTGACCAGCACATCAATGCGTGCGAAGCGGCGCTCGATTTCGACTGACGTGGCGTGCGCGAAATCCTCGTCGGTGACACTGCCCTGCGCGATGATCATCTCATTCTCAGGAAGGCCGATTGCCTGCCGCGCCGCGTCGCACGAGGCCAAATCCAACAGCACCAGACGATAGCCGCGCTGGGCCAGCAACTCCGCAGTACGGCGTCCAATTCCCTGTGCAGCGCCAGTGACAACTGCGACTCGCAGACGGCTATCGGTTGACGGTTCCACAGCTATTTGAAACAGGTAGCGGTCAGGGACACATAGAACAACGTGTCATTCACGGTCGATGGGCCGGCTCGGCCGAACTCGATGCGGCGGAAAAACGGCTGCAGCAGAATTTCTAAGCTGCGCTGGCTGAAAAAATTCAGATGCGTTCCTTCCAGCAGATGCCAGGGAATGAGTCCATGGCGGAAGCCCAGTGGGATGGCGCTGGCATCCGGCACCGTGAAAATCACTTTCTCGCGGGCGATTCTGGCAATGTCGGCGACCGCGGCGCGATAGTCAGGTATGTGCTCCAGGACTTCCGAACAGATGATGGAACGGAACGACTGGTCAGCGAAGGGCGCGGGAAAGCTGCCGTCATAGAGCGTAATGCTGCCGGCGATGGCAGCGGGTATTTCACTCCGCAACAGCACCGAATCGAGCTCCAGTCCGTGTGCTTCGATCCCCAACTCGTCGAGCCGGCTGACCAGCGTGCCGCGTCCGCAACCGAAATCGAGCACTGGGCCATCCAGTCTTCTCGCCAGTTCCCAGACATCCGCATGCACTACTCGATTGGGTGGTCCAGAACCGTAAATCTCTTCACGGTGGAACACCTGTTCGGAAGCAAACAATTCGCTGTAATGCGGCAGAACGAAACGCGTGTCTGCCTTGAATTCGAGGCTGACGCCGCTATCGGGCAATCGCAGTTCAATCGAGTGAAGAGATCCTGCCGGCTGCTCGACAATCAAGTATTCCCAAGCAGCGCCGGTTTGCATCACCGGAGAATCGGGAAAAGGCAGAACATCCGTCCTCCGGAACCGGAAATGCCGGAGCAGCGGAACCACGCGGCCATCGAGCGACAGAACCGGGGATTGGTCCTCCGCTAAGGCATCGCGGCACCAGCCTTCTAGTCGAAGCAATCCACTGGCGTCGATGTGAAGATGGTCTAGGAAACCGGAACTAAAACCTTGTGCAACCGGAAAGGTAGAGCCGAGGACTAACCGGGGCTCGATTTCGGCCGTGTTGGCATGCAGAAGGCGGGCTACCGCATTGGCGACTTTATTTCTGACCTGAAGCCCCTTCACCTGAAATAGCTGAACGCCTGCGATTAAGCGCGTTCCTGGTAAGTGCCTTCCGCCGTGCTGACGCGGATGCGTTCGCCTTCATTGATAAAAGGCGGCACCTGCACCGTTAGGCCCGTTTCCATCTTCGCCGGCTTGGTGACATTCGAGACGGTGGAGCCTTTCAGCCCGGGTTCGGTTTCCATAACCGTCATCTCCACACTGGGCGGAAGCTCGACGCTGATCGCGCGCCCTTCATAGAACTCGACATTCACTTTCAGCTGCGGAATCAGATAGTAGATGCCATCTCCCAGCAGATTTTTCGTCAGGTGCGTCTGCTCGAAGGTAGCCGTATCCATGAAATAGTAATTTTCGCCATCGTCGTAGAGATATTCCATTTCATGCTCGTCTAAGGCGATGCGCTCTACTTTGTCCTCCGACGAGAAGCGATGTTCAATCATCGAACCGGAGCGCAAATTGCGCATTTTGGCCTGCACAAAGCCGCGGAGATTGCCCGGGGTGCGATGGACCATCGAAAATACCGAATGCAGTTCGTTGTTGAACTTAACGATCATGCCGGGGCGCAATTGAGTAGCTGCGATCATGGAAATGTAAGGTTCTGGAACGCCTCAGTTTACCAGCCAGATCGCCGCATTAACGAGATGTACAAACCTTGCCGGTGGCCGTCACCGGCACCCGCCACAATCCTGCTGGACCAGCATTAGCGACCTGGTGCTTTCTGTTGCCGCCATCCTCGTAGCGAAGTTTCTGGCCGGGCGTAAGCCGGGAAAATATAACCGTCTCGTTGGCGGCGCGATTAATGGCGACACACTTATCGTTGAAGGGAACCAGCGTTACGTGACCGAAGTGGGTAGTCTTGGTCTGCCATTCGCTGGGGCAGTTCTCCGAACCGGAACCTTCAGCCGTTAGATTGATCCAGCAGGGTTGGGCGGTCCAATCGGCACGAGCGATCAGTGTTCCCTTCTCATCGTCGTAGAACCACGGATCGAGATTCTGATAGCCCACGCTGGGAAGATAAGGATCGGCCCAGAGAAGCTCGTAGGCTACGCCCGGACCTTCGCGCAGCGTGTGCCGGTCTTCGATGGCCCACCCTTGCAGAAACTGCCCGCCGTCACTGTTGGGATCGATACTGACCAAAGCCAGTGCAGCAACGTGCGTCTGCCAATCGGGATGCTCGATGCGAGCGGGTTTCAGGCCCAGCAGCAAAAGGCTGGGCAGGGAAAGAAAGAATCTAGCGGCGGATCGACGCGGATCGACGCGAGTGGCCTCCTTAACCAGGGCGAGAAATTCAACCGCCGCATACAAAGCGGGACCCTGGCGGTAAGCGCCGCCTTGCAGCGCCTGAATGACTTGCGCCGTCGCGGCAGAATCGGGTTGGCGGCCCGCGGCAAGGTCCGCTATTAAAGCATTCCGCAGAGCCGGAATCGAGTCTTTATCGCCGGATCTTGCGTCGCCGGCTTTTACTTCGGCACAATCGTTAGGCACCTCAGGCATCCCGTTAGCCGGCGCATCGGCGACCCAATTGCGGACCACCAGCGATTGACGGATTGTACCGGCGTCGCACGAGCGATGCTGCTGCGCCCAGTCAACGGCTTCCCTGCCCCGCTCTTCATCGCCCGCGACCACAGAATAGAGAGCGAGTTCGAAGCCTCGTTCAGGCGAGCCGGCGACGGTCTTAATCCGGTTTTCAAAGTTGAGCCAGCGCGGAGTCTGGCGCTCGCGCTCGCGCTGCATGCGCCGGAGCCGCTGTGACGAAAGCAGCAATTGCGGCGCAGCATGGACAGCGTCCGAGAACAGCAAGAGCGCAAGCGAGGCCAGGACAATGGAGCGCAAAATATGATTCTTTCACAGCAGTTGGAATCGGCATGATCAGAAGATCCCTAGAAATAAAGGACTAGAGACGCTCAGGCAGAAGCCGCGACATAGACGCCACGCACTTTTGACACGAACTGATGATGTTGTTAATCTTATAGTGTTCGAGTTTTCGATTAAGAGAGAACCAGTTTGTCCATGCGTACTGAATATCCCTCGAAGCATGAGGTAAAGCGCAACTGGCATGTCATTGATGCCAATGATGCCGTTTTAGGCCGGGTAGCGACCCGCGCCGCCATGCTTCTGATGGGGAAACACAAACCGATTTATGTCCCGTCGATCGACACGGGCGACCACGTAGTTATTATCAACGCGGCTAAGGTGGTCCTGACGGGCCAGAAAAACAATCAGAAGATCTACCGCCGCCACACCGGTTATCCGGGAGGCCTGATTGAGACCGGTGCCCGCCGCATGCGGGAAACTCGTCCGGACCGTATGTTGGAACTAGCCATCGCCGGAATGCTTCCCAAGACGAAATTAGGTAAGCAGATGTACCGCAAGCTGAATGTCTATGCCGGTGAGACTCATCCGCATCAGGCGCAAAAGCCAGCAGCGTTACAGCTGTAAGCTATAGAGGAAAGGATTTATTTGATTACCGGACGCCGCCCAGCGGTGAAACCGGCATAACCAACGTAAGGTAAATGCCAGCGAAATTAGTACAGCAATTAGCAACCGGACGGCGCAAAACCGCAACCGCTCGTGTTTTTCTCCGGCCCGGCAAGGGCCAAATCACTGTCAACCATCGGCCTTTTGAGAACTATTTCGCTAATGAGTCGGCCCGGGCTTATGTCCGTCAGCCCTTGCTCGCGGCGGAACTGGCCGACCGCTTTGATGTTCTAATCCTGGCTGACGGGGGTGGCGTAAGTGGCCAGGCCGGGGCAGCGAGGATGGGAATAGCGCGCGCGCTGATTGAATTCAATTCCGAACTGCGCGGCAAGCTGAAGCAGTTAGGTCTGCTTACGCGCGACGCTCGCGCCCATGAGCGGAAGAAGTACGGGCAAAAAGGCGCTCGCAAGCGCTTTCAGTTCTCCAAGCGGTAGCACGTTAAATCTCTCTCTCGTTTTGCGACCGACTGCAATTTGCCCCCGGCAAGAGCAGTCGATCGCCTGGCCGGGTTGGACCTTCATCCACGTAAATTCCGCTTTGGGCCGCGTGTGTATGATTGTCCTCTCACTTATATCCGGCGGAGCCTTCCGGCTCAGGCCGATTAGGAGTCAAATTTGCCATCGATTTCGATGAAAGAATTGCTCGAAGCGGGCGTACACTTCGGGCACCAGACCAAGCGCTGGAATCCAAAGATGAAGGAATACATCTTTGGCGAACGCAACGGCATTTACATTGTCGATCTTCAGAAGACATTGAAACTCTTCAAGGACGCTATGCGCTATGTGGGCGACATGGCTGCCCAAGGGAAGTCGGTTCTCTTTGTAGGCACCAAAAGGCAGGCACAGGAAGCGATTGCAGAGGAAGCCACCCGGTGCGGCCAATACTATGTGAACCAGCGCTGGCTAGGGGGCCTGCTGACCAACATCACTACTGTTCAGCGTTCCATTAAACGGCTGAAGGATCTGGACAGCATGGCCAACGAGAACTCCTACGAAGGCCGGGCCAAGAAGGAAGTGGGACGCCTGGAGCGCGAGCGCAAACACCTGGAACAGAATCTCGCCGGCATCAAAGAAATGTCCGGCCTACCCGACATGCTTTTCGTGGTCGATTCCAACAAGGAATCCATTGCTGTGAAGGAAGCGCGCAAGCTCGGAATCCCGGTGGTGGCGGTGGTCGACACTAACTGCGACCCCGATGAAGTGGATTATGTGATTCCTGGCAACGATGATGCGCTGCGGGCGATCCGTCTCTTCACGACCAAGATTGCCGACGCCGTAGTAGAAGGCCGGACACTTGCCACAGAACAGGAATTCGGAGCGGAACGGCCGCCTACCGAAGAAGAACTGGTCGAAGGCACTCCCGAGGAGTACGGCCAGTATTTCGATCCGAAGTACGCCGAGCAGCTCATGTCGGAAAGCCTTGCGACTGGAGCAGAAAGTGTCGAAGCTGCGCGGGCGCAAGGTGAAATTCCGCCGCGCAAGGGTCCGGCCAGTGAAGCAACTCCCGCTGAAGAGCCGGTGGGCTCAGTAGTCAGCGAACACTAATCTTCCCAAAAAACGATGGGCGACCGGGATCCTTACGGACCGGACGCTCATTGTGTGTACAACAGACTTCTGCAGGCGGCGGATTAGCCTGCCCAGGAAATTATATGATTATGGCCGAAATTAGCGCACAGTTAGTAAAACAACTCCGCGAGCGCACCGGCGCGGGCATGATGGAATGCAAAAAGGCATTGCAGGAGGCGAACGGGGACTTAGCCGAAGCTGAGGTAATTCTCCGCAAGCGCGGTATTTCGTCTGCTGCGAAGAAAGAATCCCGCTCCACCAAGCAGGGCTTGATCGCCTCGCACATAGCAGACAGCGGCAAGCTCGGCGTGTTGGTGGAGGTAAACTGCGAATCCGATTTCGTAGCCCGGACCGATGACTTTCAGAGTCTAGTGGGGGACATTTCCGCGCATATCGCCGAAATGAAGCCCAAGCACGTCCGGGTGGACGAGGTTACCGAGGCGGAACGCGCTAACTTCAAGGAGCATGAAGCATTGTATGAGCAGAAGTTCACTCGCGACACGGACACCACGATAGGGGATTTTGTTAAAACCAAGATCGCTAAGTTAGGTGAGAACATCTCCATCTCTCGCTTCACCCTGTTTGAAGCAGCGGGTGCGGGCGCGGTGGGCAGCTATATCCATACCGGCGGCCAAATCGGGGTGCTGCTGGAACTAGGCAGCCAGAACGACGGATCCTCAGAGAAAGAGGAGTTCAAAGCTCTAATGCGCGACATCGCCATGCAGATTGCGGCCATCCCGAGCCAGTATGTCGCTAAAGAGAACGTGCCCGCCGATACCGTCGAAAAAGAACGGACGATACAGCGGGAGCGCGCCATCAACGAGGGTAAACCCGAGAAGATGGCCGACAAAATTGCGGAGGGCCGGATGGCGAAATTCTATGAGGAAGTCTGCCTGATTGAGCAGCCCTTCATTCGGGAGAACACGATTTCGGTTGGCGATCTCATCAGCGCTGCCAGCAAGAAAATTGGGGACCAGCTTCAGGTCACACGCTTTGTCCGCTACAAAGTGGGTGATTCCGGGGATGCTCCTGGCGTCGAAGAGAGTCCCCTACCCGTTACCGAGTAGTTCCGGGATGTGGCGAATGACGAACAAAGGAATTGCGTGCCACACTTTAAACGGATCTTACTGAAGATCAGCGGTGAGGCTTTGGCTGGTCCGCTGCGGTTCGGGTTGGATCCCGATCGTGTAACAACGCTGGCCAGGGAAGTAGTCGAGGTGTCCCGGTCCGGCGTGCAAATTGGATTGGTGCTGGGAGGCGGGAACATTTTTCGCGGGATTGCTGCATCGGCATACCAGATGGATCGCGTGCAAGGTGATCACATGGGAATGCTCGCCACCGTCATCAACGCTTTGGCCTTTCAGGATGCTCTCGAGCGGGAAGGCCTGCCGACGAGGGTCATGACCGCGATCCAGATGCATCAGGTGGCGGAGCCATACATCCGGCGTCGCGCGATTCGTCATCTGGAAAAGGGACGCGCCGTTATCTTCGCGGCCGGCACTTCCAATCCGTATTTCTCGACCGATACGGCGGCGACGCTTCGAGGCCTCGAAATTCATGCCGACATCATTGCCAAGGCAACCAGCGTGGACGGTGTTTACGACAAAGATCCGAAGAAATTCCTTGACGCCGTAAAGTATCCGGTGGTGACTTATACAGAGGTGCTTTCAAAAGCGCTGGCCGTAATGGATGCCTCCGCCGTCGCGATGTGCCGCGATAACCGGATGCCCATTGTTGTCTTCGACCTGAAGGTAGCGGGCAATATAATGCGAATGGCAAGCGGAGAACCGATTGGCACCATCATCGGCGACTCGAACCTTGCACCGAACCCTTCTTGACACCGGGATACCCCATGAAAAACGACAAAGATTCCTCCACGTCTTCCTCCAGCAGCAGTCCTTACACGACTTCAAAAGAGATCGAGTCAAATGCCCGGTCGCGCATGGAGAAGATTCTTGGCGATCTTCAGGGAGAGATGGCGCAATTCAGGACCGGGAGGGCATCTATAAACCTTCTGGACAGCGTAAGAGTGGAGTACTTCGGCTCTCCGGTTCCCCTGAATCAGGTGGCGCAACTCCATGTTCCAGAACCAGCTTTGATCACGGTTCAGCCGTGGGATGCCTCCACCATCCGCGATATCGAAAAAGGCATTCGCCAAGCCGATCTAGGACTGAATCCTTCCAACGACGGCAAGATCGTGCGGATCCCCGTGCCGCCGCTGACGGAAGAGCGTAGACGTGATTTAGCCAAGAAGTTGAGCCACTTTGCCGAAGAGCGGCGCGTCGGCTTGCGGAATATCCGCCGCGACGCCAACGACCACTTAAAGAAACTCACCAAAGATAAAACGATCAGCGAAGACGAGGAGCGCCAAGCTCTCGATAGCGTCCAAAAATTGACGGACAGCCAAATTGCCAAGCTCGATCAGGTAGCCAAGGCAAAAGAGAAAGAGATTCTCGAGTTTAAGTAGGCAGCAATTTAGACTGGCTGGAGGTTGATCAGCCTCGACTTCCGGTAATGAAATTCCCCGGTTTTTGTCTATAGTTCGTTACATGGGTTATCGCCGGCTTCGCACTTGCGCTTTCATTTTGCCTTTATTCGCGGCTCCCGGCTACTGTGCCGATAAGCCCGATTTTAGCGGCAAATGGGAACTTGCCGTCGACAAATCGGATTTTGGGAGTGTTCCCAAACCTTCGCGCATGACGATAGAATCCTCCGTCAGCGGCAAGGAAATGCACTCCGTCCAAACCACCTACACAGAGCAGGACAGCCATTCAACCGAATTCACCTGGTATCTGGACGGCAAGCGGCATGACACTGCCAAACCCGTTCCTGGCTACTCAGTGACCAAGTGGGAAGATAGTATGCTCGTAAACGAACGCGCTTCGGATAATGGAGCTTACCGAGAGGTCATCCACATGACGCTTTCTCGCGATGGGAAGACAGCCACCGAAGTTATCGAGATCAAGAATCCTACCGGGACCAACAAAGAGAAACTGGTTTGGCGAAAAGTAGGCGGCTAACTCGTACGTAAACATCGCATGATCCCTCTTCGGCAATAGTCGCGTCTAATTCAGCAGAGACTATGGCAAAGACTAAAACCGAAACTCCTGCGACCCATTCTGTAGCGAAATCCAGTTCCGATGAAGCGAATCCCCTGCTTGGGCAGCGTGGAAAAATCGTCCAGGAATTTGGGACCGTCGTTTATCTTCCTTCCGGCCTAGAAGCGGATATCCGGAAGGATAGCGTTCACAAGCTCAACCAGGTGCTAGCGGATACTATGATGATCCGCGACATGTATAAGAAGCATCACTGGCAAGTGTCGGGACACACCTTTTATCAGCTGCACCTGCTGCTGGACAAGCACTACGAAGAGCAAAGTGAGCTGGTGGATACACTTGCGGAACGCATTCAGGCTCTGGGAGGGATTGCCTTAGCCCTTCCTCACGATATAGCTGAACAGACGCGCATTGAACGAGCGCCGATTCATCGAGAGGAAGTGCCGGTCCAGCTTTCCCGGCTGCTGGAAGCGCACGAACTGATTCTGAAAGAGTCTCACGAGTACGCGAAAAGCGCTGGAGATGCCGGCGATGACGGCACCAACGATGTTCTGGTCAGCGATGTTATCCGGACGAATGAAGCTCAGGTTTGGTTTGTCGCGGAGCATCTTGTCGCCATGCCTTCCGTAAGGGCTGATTAGTTATACCGCCGGCCGAGTCCCGCAACTTCTATCCGTAAGATAAGCCTCGAGCCGGTGACACTCCTGTTCTAATCGAAGATGGAAAAGGATATGGAGAAATACGATTCAATAGTCATCGGCTCCGGGCAAGGCGGAAATCCTCTGGCCCAGCAGCTTGGTAAAGACGGAGAACGCGTAGCCTTAATCGAGCGCAAGGATCTGGGAGGCACCTGCATCAATACCGGCTGCACGCCTACAAAAATGTATGTTGCCAGTGCGCAGGTAGCGCATTACGCGCGAAATTCTACGCGCTGGGGAATTCAATCCGGTCCGGTTTCCGTCGATCTGCCGGCGGTCCTGAAGCGTAAAGATGAGTACGTTCACAAATCCCGCGGCAGTTGGGGAAAAAAGTTCGAGAACAACGATAAGGTGGACCTTTTTCGCGGGTCGGCCCGTTTCACCGGACCAAAGACGCTGGAAGTCGACGGAGAGAAAATCACGGGTAACCGGGTTTTCATTGACACCGGAACGAAATCGGCTGTTCCGGAAATAGAGGGTTTAGCTGACGGACCTTATCTCACTAATGAATCGCTGCTTGAATTAACCGAATTGCCCCAGCACCTGGTGGTGATTGGCGCGGGCTACATTGGGCTGGAGTTCGGGCAAATGTTCCGGCGCTTCGGAAGCGAAGTCACGATTATTGGAAATGCCGGCCAGGTGCTGGCACACGAAGATGAAGATGTCGCCGATTCACTGCAGAAGGCGCTCGAAGCGGAAGGAGTTCGCTTTCAACTAAACACGAAAGTGACTGCGGTTTCCTACGAAAAGGACTCCGCCGTTTCCGTTACAGATTCCGGCGGCGGGACGCATCAGGGATCCCACCTGCTCTTAGCGGCCGGCCGCACGCCGAATACTCCCGATCTAGGACTTGATAATGCTGGTATAGAGGTCGACCGCAAAGGTTACATTCGCGTCAACGATCGACTGGAGACGAGCGCAGAAAATGTCTGGGCGCTCGGAGACGTTAAGGGCGGCCCGGCTTTTACGCACATCTCCTATAACGACTATCAAATCGTTTATGGCAATGTCTACGATGGCAGGTCGCTTCGTGTCAGCGATCGCCTCATTCCTTATGCGGTCTTTACCGACCCGCAGCTGGGCCGGGTGGGCATGACGGAAAAAGAGGCTCGCGCAAGTGGCAAGAAGATCAAGACAGGTACGGTCGAGATGACTAGCGTGGCCCGCGCGATAGAGCGTTCCGAGACCGCTGGGATGATGAAGATTATTGTTGACGCGGACAACGATGCTGTTCTGGGCGCCGCCATTCTCTCGGTTGAAGGCGGTGAGACGGTGCAAATTCTGAGTACTCTGATGCTGGCAAAACAGCCCTACACGCTGCTGAAAGGCGCGATTTACATTCACCCGACGCTGGCTGAAGGGTTCTTCGCTTTAATGGAAAGCGTCCAGTAAGGCAAGACCAAAAGCGGGTGAGATCAACCTCGGCCGGCCGCTGCTTTTGCTGCAGCCGGCTCTCCGGCCGGCAATTGGTGCTCCTCCGGTTCCGGTGGAGGCATTTCGGCGAAGGCAGCCCGCGCTTCCGGGCTCTTACTCGGCCATGACGAGTCTGCTCCAAGCCAGCGCTTGCAGGAAGCGCCCAGGAGTCCGACTCCAGCCAGCCAGGATTCAAAACGAACATCAGATACGCAGCATGAGTCTGTCAGCCTCGGCAGATACATCAAGTCGGGTGAGGTTGTCACCATGCCAGGGTCGCAGGTAGTGGCGGTTTGGACATTGGCTTCCTTCAACCATTTTCCTAGTTCAGGACGGTGCCACCCATTGGGGTAGCAGAAATGCACCGCCGGCTTTCCAGTTGTCATTTCGATGAAAAACCGATTGCGTTCGATCTCGCTCAGAAAACGGTTACGGTCTCTTGGCATCCAATGGCTATGGGTATGCAACTGAATGTCTATTCCCGAACTCGAAACTTCAGCCACCTCACTTGGGTTCATCAGGTGCAGAGTCCTCGCGCGCAAAAGACGGGCAAAGTCGATATCGAGTGCCGAGGCCAGACGCATCAGCATGTCATCCTTCTGTTCGGCGCGGTAACCGAGTTGCCGGGCTCGCGCCTTGATTAAGACGTCGGCTTTACGGATCGAAATGTCTGAATTCAGCTCTAAAGGCTGCGAAATGCCTGTCAGCTCAGAATCATCCAGGATCCGGCCTTTGCCCATCCAAAGGAGATAAGCAACCGCCGGATCGAAGATCGGGCGGTTGTAATTGGTGTAGAAAGTCGTCTGGTAGACGGTAGCCGGATACTGAAACTCCTGGAGAACCGGCCAGGCGTGGGTATAAAGATCGTGCCACCCGTCGTCGAAAGTGATCGCGACGGTTGGCTGCTCTAAAGCTCCTTCGGTCGACTGCTGAACGGCCAGACCGAGTGGCAAAACCTGGTATCCGGAATCGCGGATCGCTTGCATGCGCCGCCGGAACAGTTGCTGCGGCATGTAAAGCTCAGGGTTCCAAAGGTGCTCGGCCTGTTTGCTGACACCGTGGTAGCACAGAATGAGCAGTGGGTTGACGCGCCGCTGCACTGCAAATCCCGCTTTGAATAGACCTACCGATTTCGCTATCTGAAGCACACCGCGCTTCGAATCGGCGCAAAATGAATCATTCGTAGTCAGTGCCGACACCCATTCCCCTTTAGAACCGCATCCCGTTAACTAAATTTATCGCAACCGAGAGACAAAAGTCTTCCGGAACCGGCGCAAATGCCGGTTCCGGTAGTACCGCACGTGAAATTGATAGTTAGTACTAAACCGTATGGGATTTCGGAGCTGCTAATGGGCTGTTAGCTGGCGAACCGACCCGGAATGCTGGAGAAACCAATCGTAAGTCGAGCGAATGCCCTCGGCAAGTTGGATCCGGTGCTTCCACCCGAGGCCATGTAGACGGGTTACATCCAGCAACTTGCGAGGCGTTCCATCGGGTTTTGAGGTGTCGAATACTAATTTTCCTTCAAAGCCCACGGCATCTGATACCAGCCCGGCGAGTTGTTTAATGGTGACGTCTTCGCCAGTGCCAACATTGACGATGTCTGGCCCCTCGTACTTTTCCATCAAATAAACCGCGGCAGCGGCTAAGTCGTCGACATGGAGGAACTCCCGTTTCGGGCTTCCCGTCCCCCAGACAACCACTTCCCGGCGGCTTTCCTCCTTGGCTTCGTGGAATTTCCGGATCAAAGCGGGCAATACGTGGGAGCTGGAGAGATCAAAGTTATCGCCCGGACCGTAGAGATTTGTGGGCATCAGGCTAATGGCATTGAACCCGTACTGCTTGAGGTAGGCCTGGCAAAGCTTTATTCCTGCAATCTTGGCGATGGCGTACCACTCGTTCGTGGGCTCCAACTCGCCGGTCAGCAGATACTCCTCTTTCATCGGCTGCGGCGCATACTTGGGGTAAATACAGGAAGATCCGAGGAACTCCAGTTTCTTGGCCCCGAAGCGCCACGCCGCATCAATGACATTCAACTGAATGGATAAGTTGTCGCGTATGAAGTCGGCCGGATAGGAGGAATTCGCTAGAATTCCTCCTACTTTGGCGGCAGCGAAGAATATATATTCCGGCCGCTCGGCTTCAAACAATTGGTCGACGGCCTCGCGCGAGGTGAGGTCCGTCTCCTGTCGCGATCGCAAGATCAAGTTGCCATAGCCCGCCTCCCGCAAACGGCGGACGATAGCCGATCCGACCAACCCATAGCTTCCGGCGATAAAGATTCGACTCTGCTTTTCCATTAAGCCCTCGGCAAGTCCGCCAGCGCGTACTTCTTTTCGTGAACCAGCCGTTCGTCCTCCGCCAGGCCGAGATCGGAATCCACCATCATTCTCACCAGCTGTTTGAATGATGTCTTAGGGGCCCATTTCAGCGCGGTACGCGCTTTGCTGGAGTCACCCAGGAGGTAATCGACTTCCGTGGGACGGAAATACTGCGGATCGATCTCCACATACCTCTCCCAATCGAGACCGGCGTGCCCAAAAGCCTCTTCCAGGAACTCGCGGACGGAAAACGCCTCGCCGGTGGCGACCACAAAGTCGCCGGGTTCGTCGTGCTGCAGCATGCGCCACATGGCTTCGACATAGTCTCCGGCAAAACCCCAGTCGCGCTTGGCATCCAGATTGCCTAAGAACAGCTTATTCTGCAGTCCAGCTTTGATGCGACCCACCGCCCGGGTAATTTTGCGCGTGACAAAAGTTTCGCCGCGCCTCGGCGACTCGTGATTGAACAAGATACCGTTGGTAATAAACAAGCCGTAAGCTTCGCGGTAATTGATGCCGTACCAATGCGCCGCCACTTTCGAGACCGCGTAAGGGCTGCGCGGATAGAACGGCGTCGCCTCGCTCTGCGGGGGCTTGGCCGCTCCAAACATTTCCGACGACCCAGCCTGGTAAAAACGCACCTTTCGCCCGGAATGATGCACATGATCGCGCATGCAATCCAGCAGTCGCAGCGTACCCATGCCGTCGGCATCTGCAGTATATTCAGGATTCTCGAACGAGACCTTTACGTGCGATTGTGCCCCGAGATTGTAAATCTCGTCCGGCGCAGCTGCTTCCACCACCCTTCGAAGTCCGGTAGAATCAGACAAATCCGCATAATGCAGAATCAAGCGTCGGCCTTGTTCATGCGGATCTTCATAAATATGGTTAATTCGAGCCGTATTAAAGCTTGAACTTCTTCTCACGATTCCGTGTACGGTATAGCCTTTTGCTAGCAGCAATTCGCTGAGATAAGATCCATCTTGTCCCGTTATTCCGGTGATCAGTGCCGATTTAGACAACGCGCCTCCAAACAACTGCTCCAGATTTAAATAGCATCGAGAGCTTAGAATTTAGGGATAACATATCCCTGGACGCCAAAGCGCCTCCCGCGGAAACTCCTGGGAATAAGCAGTCCTGTCCTAATTTCAGACAAAACCTAAGATCCGCATCGAATTTTAAGCAATTTAAGAACCAACCCGGCCTCGACCTTTTTTAATGATGCGGTAACGGTTCCAAGGCAGGTGCGCCGCGCTCGTGGGTCCTGAATGCATAACGGAAACCGGCGCCCGTGCAGGGCGAATACTCCCGGCCGCGGTAAAAGCTGAGTCCGAAGATCCAGTCGCGATTGGTTCCACCATCGCAAGTCTCGCCAGATGTACTTCGAGTCGCTCTCCAGAGTGTGCGAGGCGACACAGCCAAGTCGATGGCAGGGTAAACCTTGGCTTTTAAATAAATGCCGCTGGCAGCGACACATAACACCATCAGGATTGCCGCCGATGACCGTTTTGCCAGAGCCACGACGCCAAGCGGCAGGGCAACAAAGAAAAGGCCCGTGGGCGTTAAGAGCACTATGTCGCTGCTAGTTATCCGGCCCATCATCAAACTCTCGGGAAGAATCGAAGCCAGCAAGGGAATGCAAGCGATGCAGAGAGCAGGGGCCCAGAGCCACCGCTTATCGAGCTCAGTCAGCTTGCGCCCCTCGAGAACCGAAGCGATTAGCACAAAAGCGCTAGGAAGAAGGGGCAGCAGGTAGCCCGGCAGCTTGTTGCGCGAAATGCTGAAAAAAACGAATCCAAACACCACCACTGTGGCAAGAAAGCGGCAGCGGCGGTCCCAGGGCTTGGCTTTCACAAGCAGCAAGGCCAGCAGAGGCGTCCAGGGGAACAAAGCTCCCAGCATTACCGGCACATAATAATAAGGTGGCTGTACGTGCAGCAGAGCGGCGGAATAGAGCCTCTCAAGGTGGTGCTTCATAAAGAAATCCTGGATGAAAGGGAATCCGTTGCGGGCATAGACCAACTCGTACCAAGGGCCGGCAATCACGAGGCAGGTCGCTATAGCAATCCACCAGTGCTTCCGGTGCCGGCGCAGAAACCAGGCGAACGGGACTGCGAGAGCGATCGGGACCAGCCCTTTAGCCAGCACCCCCAAACCGATGAAGGCGCCGATGAGAGCCATCTGCTTCCGCGCATCTGGCTGAGCTTCATCCTCCCGCAGCAGCGGTAGAGCCGCCAGGATTGCAGCCGAAAAGCAGACCGCCAGCGGCAGGTCGGTCAAGCACAGACTGCTGTAAGCGATCCAACCGGCGCTGGTTGCCAGCAGAGCACTTGCGGAAACCGCGGCCCGCCAACCAAACTCCCGGCTTAGGACGAAGCTGGAGACGCCGAGATAAAGGAGACTGAGCAGCGCCACTGGCAGCCTTCCGCTCATTTCGGGGCCAAGACGAAAGGCCGTACCGGCCGCAGTCATCCAATACAGCAGCGGCGGTTTTTCAAACCAGGGTTTTCCCCACAGACGCGGCGTGACAAAGTCGTGAGTCGAGGCCATGGCGCGGCCAATCGCAGCGTACCGGGGCTCGTCTGGGCCTAAAATCCCCACGCCGTCCAGTTGGAACAGGTAGAGCGATGCAATCCCGATCGCGAGCGCCACCAGGGGCAAGTAGAAGCTACGATTCAATTTTTAGTATAGTGACGCGCTGGCGTCCGGCTTTTGCTGGAACGGAACCTGGCAGCAATCAGTAGGGACGGACCCCAAAAGACACCCCGAAAGACCCTGGAAAGACCGTCCTCTACACTGAAGCCATGTTTTTCCCTGCTCTTCGATGCGCAGCCGCAGCCCTGATCTGGCTGGCGGCCGCGTCCGTGTTTCCGCTCCAGGCAGCCCCGAACCAGCCGTTCGACAAATCGAAACTCGAGGCGTTCATCCGCTATGCCGAAGGCTATACGCCAATGGTAAAGATGACGATAGAGGATCCCACCGGGAGTGAATTCAAGGGCTTTTCGCGGGTAGTGGTCCATCTTGTTCTAGGCCCGCAGAACATCGATAAGGTTTACTTCGTCACCGGCGATGGAGAGCGGGTTGTGAATGGAACCTTATGGAGTTTAAAGAGCTCTCCCTTTATCGACAACCTGACCCATCTGCCGGCGGATGGCCCGGCGTTCGGACCGGCCAGCGCCAAAGTGCAGTTGGTGGTCTTTAGCGATTTCGAATGCCCGTACTGCCGCGAGTTCGCTAAGACCCTGCGCGATAAGCTACCCGCGAAATATGGCAAGGACGTTCGCGTGGTCTTTCAGAATTTTCCGATCGCGTCGATTCACAAGTGGGCAGTGGCAGGCGCGGAAGCGGGCGCTTGCGTGGCGTCTCTCGATTCCAACGCGTTCTGGCCCTTTCACGATTGGATCTTTGAACATCAGGGCGAACTGAACAGTGAAAATTTGGAGGGTAAAGTGCTGGAGTATGCAAAAGCTCACAACTTGGATAACGGGCGCTTAAAAACTTGCATGGATACGCGTGTGAAGGCCTCCAGCGTGAAGAAAGACGAGCAGGCCGGGCAGTCTTTGGGCGTTCAGCAAACACCCAGCTTCTTTATCAATGGGCGACTGGTTTCGGGTGCGCTCCCCTGGGAATCGCTGCAAGCTGTGATTCAGCTGGAACTGAATAGACCCCCACAAGTACCTGGGCCTATAGCAACCGGGCCCTGATTGGAACTATTCTTGCTACAGGTGCAACTACGAATCTCGCTCTCTGAAAACCCCTATTCCGTTAAGGATAGGCGGCAAACCGGCGGCGTAAAATCCGCACTTAAGTTCCGGGAGTAAGGTGCCGATAGAAAAGGTGAACGAAGCTGAAAACTTTGTTCCACGATAAATCAAACCAAGGCGGACCAGTTGGAAGCACTAGCGGAATTAACCATGAATCTTGCAGGATTAGAACCTTTTCGGCTGCCGCCGCTGATCTTACATCCATTCTCAGCGCCCGACGACGCTTCAACGTTGATGGAAAGCACCAAAGCAAACCTGACTCTGGAAGGCTTTTTACCCAAGCCCGCCAGGACACCGGCGGAACTCGACGAACAGCTTCTGAAGGGGCGCTTCGCCGAACTGAAAATGTTGTACTACATCGGCAAAGACGTGCTCCGCTGGATGGACCAGTGCTCGGAAAGCGTCGAGGCATCGGGAAGCTTCTTTGGACGCAGAATGCGGCCTGAGACCTTCGCCCTAGTCCTGGTACAGCATATTCCGCACCACGTCCGGGTCAAACTGGAACGCTGGGGAGTGGTCGATTTTACAGCGCTTTTCCGCCGCTCGCTGGGTCTCCACACTGTTTTCTCGAAACTCCCTGCAGTCCAGGACCTTTCGCCGGACTTCCTACGGCGGTATCATCGCCATCTCGACCACTGGTACGAATTCCGGCTGCGCGAGCGCGTCTTCGATCGCGCGGAGGCCAACGAGTTTACCTTCGAACTGTATGCTTCCGGTGAATATACTTTGATGCTCGAGAAGAGCTGGGCCGACAAACCCGAATAAATCGTCACATCGATTTTCCTATTCAAGTAATCTGGTGTGATGAATCTACCTCGATTCGTCCTCGCAGAGCAGCACTTTCCTGACCGGAAAATCGCAAACATCCCGGAGCATATCCGCCAGAAGCTTAGTTCCGGGGACTTTGGCGGGCACATCCGTCCGGGCTCCCGGATAGCGATAGGAGTGGGCAGCCGCGGCATCTCCAATATTGCGACCATCGTGCGATCGGTGGTGGATTTCTGGAAGGAGCGCGGCGCGAAGCCTTTTCTTTTCCCCGCCATGGGCAGTCATGGCGCGGCCACCGCGGAAGGCCAAGCGGATGTGCTGGCACACTATGGCATCCACGAGGCCACCATGGGCGCACCAGTGATCAGCTCATTGGACGTGGTTTCGCTCGGGAAAACTGAGGAAGGCATTGAAACGTTCCTAGACCAGAACGCCTTTAACGCCGATGCTGTTTTCCTGATTGGCCGGGTAAAGTGGCACACAGATTTTACAGGGCCTCTCGAAAGTGGCCTCTTCAAAATGATGGCGATCGGGCTGGGAAAATTCGCCGGCGCCAGGCAGTACCATACTTTCGCTTACAAACTGGGACTCGAGCGGGTGATCCGCAGCGCGGGAGCAAAAGTCTTCGCCAGCGGCAAGATTCTGGGCGGACTGGCCATCCAGGAAGGCGCGCATCACGAAACCGCGGGCCTGGTGCTGGTGAATGGAGCGCAAGGTTGCGCTTCGATGATGGCCCAGGAAGAGAAACTGCTGGCCGAGGTGAAGAGTTGGATGTCCAAACTTCCGGCACCCGAGATTGACATTCTCATCCTCGACGAAATCGGCAAGAACATCAGTGGCGCGGGCATGGATACTAAAGTCGTTAACCGGAGCGTCACGGGCGAGTACAATCCCTTTCCGGAGGTTCCTTTTGTACACCGCATTTACGTACACGGATTGAGCGAGTTGACTTACCACAGCGCCGTCGGGGTTGGTCTGGCTGACGCGGTCCATGACACCCTGCTACAGGGAGTGGACTGGAAGCCGACTTACATCAACTCGCTGACGGCCTCCACACCGGCGGCGATCCGCTCCCCGATTCATTTCCCCAGCGATTCGGAAGCTCTTTCCCGCCTGGCGCCCACCGTAGGCAAGATCGATCTGAACGAGGTAACCTACTGCCGGATCCGCAACACTTTAGAACTCACTCAATTTGCCGTCAGCGAGAATTTGGTCCCCAGTCTCGCTTCCAACGTTACCGTTGTGTCTGAGCCTTTCGAAGCTCCTCTGAGCGCCTCTGGCGACCTGCTCGACTTCCACTCGGGCCGGGGAAATGATTCTGAAGGCGAAGATTTCGAAGAGGCAGGGCAGGAAATGAACTCCGGCCGTGAAATAGTTCGCGGATAGAACCGCGCTTTCCGCAGAACCGAATAAAACGAGAAGAGACCGCCAGACATCTAACTGCAGACGGTGGAAATTCAACAAAAGCTGCGGGTGCTGGCGGATGCGGCGAAGTATGATGCCTCTTGCGCCAGCAGCGGATCGAAACGAGCGCGGGTAGAGGGTGGCCTTGGAAACACTGACGGGGTCGGCATTTGCCACAGCTACACGCCAGACGGCCGCTGCGTCTCATTGTTAAAGCTTCTCCTTACCAACTACTGCATATATGACTGCAGCTATTGCGTAAATCGCATCTCGAGCGATACTCGGCGAGCGCGATTTACACCGCAAGAGGTGGTTTATCTCACCATCGAGTTCTACAAGCGCAACTACATCGAGGGCCTGTTTCTCAGCTCCGGAATCATCCAAAGCCCGGACTACACCATGGAGCAGTTAGTCGAAGTGGCGAGGCTTCTGCGGCTCGACCATGGGTTCGGCGGATATATTCACCTGAAAGCCGTGCCAGGAGCTTCTGAAGAGCTAATGCGGCAGGCCGGGGCGTGGGCGGATCGCCTCAGCGCCAACGTAGAATTGGCGCAGGATAGCGATCTGGCACAACTGGCTCCCGCGAAAACTCACCGCGAAATTGAACAGTCTATGCGGCAGATCGCGACTGGCATTCTGGAGTCTAAAGACCGGAGTATGACGGGACGACCAGCTCCCCGCTTCGCTCCGGCAGGTCAAAGCACACAGTTCATTGTTGGGGCCACAGCCTCTCCAGACGCGCTTGTTCTGGAGAAATCCGCGGCGCTCTATAAGACGTACGGCCTTCGCCGTTCTTATTACTCGGCCTTCAGTCCCATTCCGCATGCAGATCCCACTCTTCCGCTGAAGAAAATTCCGCTGATTCGAGAACACAGGCTCTATCAGGCCGACTGGCTGATGCGCTTCTACGGATTTTCAGCGGACGAGCTGACCACCGGGAATGATCGCAATCTGCCCCTTGACCGCGATCCAAAGCTTGACTGGGCGCTGCGGCACCGAGAGTTCTTCCCTATCGACGTTAACAAGGCCGGGAAATCCGCGCTGCTGCGCGTTCCTGGCTTGGGAGTCCGGAATGTCAGCCGGATTTTGAAGGTCCGGCGGTATCGCGCCTTAACGCTCGCAGATCTGGGAAAGTTGAAAGTTTCGTTGAAGAAAACCCGGTATTTTGTTGTAACTGCTGACCATAATCCTTCTACTAGACATCTCGATCGTGCCCAGCTTCCCGAGAAGATCCTGGTTCCGCAGCAGCAGTTGACCCTTTTCGAAACCGCCGAAACGGCGCGAACCGGAGAGCTTTGATCTCCGCTGGCGCTCACGATTTTCCGTCCTGGCGTCTCGCCTCCCGGAACTTGCTGGCGAGAGATATCCGCCCGGAAGAGATTGTCTGGGGTCTGGGACTCTTTGGCGGCCTGGAAGAACTAGACGGTACGGAGCAAGATGGTGGCACTCCGGCGGGGACAGTACCAAAAGCTTTTCTGGACCTGGCTAGAGTTGTGTCGCTGCATCGGGACGAAGGCCGCTGGCAGCTCTTATACCGGGTTTTGTATCGCATTACGCATGGCGAGCGGAACCTGTTGAAGATCGACATCGATGATGACGTACGAAAGCTGCAGCTAATGGAAAAAGCGGTTCGCCGCGACATTCACAAGATGCACGCCTTTGTGCGTTTCCGCCGGATACCGGGTTCCGATCCTGAACACTTTGTCGCCTGGCACCGGCCGGACCACCGTATTGTCGAAAACGTAGGCCCCTGGTTCGAGTCCCGGTTCGGAGCCATGCGCTGGTCGATACTCACGCCAGATCGCAGTGTTCACTGGGACCTAAGCGAACTAACCTATACGGCCGGCGTACCGCGATCGGAAGCGCCTACGGAAGATGCTCTCGAGGATTTGTGGCGGGATTATTATGCTTCCATTTTTAATCCGGCGCGAGTAAAAGTAAAAGCCATGAAGACCGAGATGCCGGTGCGGCACTGGGCGACGCTTCCCGAAGCGCAGCTGATCCCGAATTTGCTTATGAAAGCCGGTACCAGGGTTATCGAAATGTCAAAAGAACAGAAGAGTTCAGCAGCACCGTATCTACCTGCAACACGAAGCCTGGCGGAATTGCAATCGGCTGCTCCAGGATGCAAGGGATGCACGCTCTATGAACATGCGACTCAGGTGGTTTTTGGAGAAGGTCCGGCGGACGCCAAGGTCGTCATGATCGGGGAGCAGCCGGGCGACGAAGAGGACACCAAGGGTCGTCCCTTTATCGGACCTGCCGGAAGGCTGCTGAGCAAGGCCATGCACGAGACCGGCCTTGATCGCGAAAAGATCTACGTTACGAATGCCGTGAAGCATTTCAAATTCATCGAGCGAGGCAAGCGACGCATCCATGCCAAGCCGACTGGAATCGAAATCTCCGCCTGCCGGCCATGGCTCGAAGCGGAATTGTCCGCCCTCGAACCGGAGTTGATCGTCTGTTTAGGGGCAACTGCGGCGCAGGCTTTGATGGGCCGGGAGTTCCGGATCACCGCCGACCGGGGCAAGTTTTTTCCACATCGCTGGGGAAAAGAGCTGGTAGCCACCATTCACCCTTCGGCGATCCTGCGAGCGCAAGAACGCGCGGATGAAGAGTACGCGTTGTTCGTACGCGATTTGGAATTGATCGCCACCCGGATCGAAAATCTGGGCCGGGCAAGTTAGATTGAACGTGCAGTAATGCCCCGCCATTCAAATATTTCCCGTCATGCCGTTATAGTTACTCTGAAGTGAAGTTTTCTAATGAGGTCCGTCTGAGTGACTGGTTCCAGCAGTGCTGCTACAGCCATTGCGTTTACCGGCGAGCGCGTTGTTCCGCACGCGGTTGAAAGCCAGCTCTGGAATGAGCATGTCTCCCGTTATCACTTTGCCCGGCTGTTTGCGCCCGGCAAGCGCGTCCTCGATGTAGGATGCGGCACGGGCTACGGCGTCGGCCTGCTGGCCTCTGAAGCCCGCCAGGCGGTCGGATTCGACGTCGCGCCCGAAGCGATCGACTATGCACGGGAGAATTATCCGGGTCCTTGTTTCCTGCTCGGATCCGCTGACGCCTTCCCTATAGAATCTGACTCTTGCGGTTTGATTACGGCTTTCGAGGTGATTGAACACATCCATCGCTGGCCTGATTTGCTTACCGAGGCAGCGCGCGCGCTCACGCCCGATGGCGCGTTTCTGGTCTCGACGCCTAACAAACATTACTATGCGGAAGCTCGCCGAGATGCCGGTCCGAATCCCTTCCATGTCCATGAGTTCGAATTGGAAGAGCTGGAGAATCGCTTGCGCGAACATTTCGCGTGCGTCTCTATTCTCGCTCAAAATCAGTCCGAGGCCATCGTCTTTGCAGGCGCTAGTGACGGAACGGCCGAAGCAAGTACCCGCGCGGCAAACGCTTGGATCTCACCAGTGGAAGCACTTCCCACGTCTCATTTTTTCCTGGCGGTCTGCTCCCATCAGCCCATAGAGATTCCGAACTTCACATTCGTTTCGAATAGCGGCAATTTACTGCGAGAGCGCGAGCAGTACATTGGGCTGCTGAAGGAGGATGTCCGGGAGACACACGAACAACATCTTAAATTGCTGGATTTCCATAACGAATTGCACCGCGTCCTGGCAGAGCGCACCGAGTGGGGTTCGAAACTGCAAGCTCAATTGCAGGCGGCGGAGATGGAGTTACAGGCATACGCTGCCGCTGTTAACGACAGCAAGCAGACTCCGGCGAAGACGGCCAGCGACAGGCATCAGCCATTCGCCGATTCCGAAGTAGACACTTCCGGGACAACTGATCAACGCCTGGCGGAGTTGCAAAATCAGTTGCATTTAGTCAGGAGTTCCCGATGGCTGCGCCTGGGACAGCTCCTTGGAATAGGGCCTTACGCCACCCGGAAAGCGGAGCTCCGGAGAGTGGCGGACGCCTGGCGCGCCAGAGGCGAACGTGGACTGGCCTACGTCAGGCAGTGGCTGCTCTATTTGAATGGATGGCTGCTCTATTCCGGCGCGCTGCTTTCGATACTCATCACAGCGGCTGCTCTGCTATTTCACGATCTCTGTTTTGCGTTTTTCGGAAGGCGCCGTTTGCCGCCAGCGAGGTCGCCGCGCCACGAGGCAGCCTCCATCATCATTCCGACATGGAACGGCAGCGATCTTCTGACCCGCTTTCTGCCGTCTGTTTTGGCGACAGCAAGCCGTCACCCGGGCAGCGAAATTATCGTGGTAGACAACGCCTCTACCGACGGCAGCGTCGAGCTTCTCCGATCGCAATTTCCGGATGTGCGGATAGTCTCCCTAGCCAGCAACGTTGGATTCGCCCAGGCAGCTAATAAAGGAGCTGGGCTGGCCAGCAACGAGGTCATTGTTCTTTTGAACAATGACATGCGGGTGGAGCCTGAATTTCTTTCTGAGCTGCTGCCCGTATTCGCGGATCCGCTGGTGTTTGCCGCCTCGTCGCAAATCTTCTTCGGCGACCCAAGCAAGCGCCGGGAGGAAACAGGCTTAACGGAAGTGTGGTGGGAATCCGGACGCCTGCGCGTAGGCCACCGCGATGACTCCACAATAACGCGGCCGTTTCCATGCGCTTACCCCGGGGGCGGATCAAGCGCCTTCGACCGCCGTAAATTCCTCGAGCTCGGCGGCATGGATCCGCTGTTTCATCCTTTCTATTACGAAGACACCGATCTAGGCCGCATGGCTTGGACACGCGGCTGGAAGGTGTTGTATGTCCCCGCCAGCGTGGTTCATCATGAGCATCGAGCCACGATTGCAAAACACTATAGCCCGGCATCGATCGCCAGCATCGTGCGCCGGAATTCCGTGCTGTATGGCTTAAAGAACTTTGCCGACTGGCGCTTGCTGCTGCCGAACTTCGGCTTGTGTTTCTGGGCGCTGCTGACAGGAAAATCAAAAATCCCGCCGGACGCGATGTTCGCGGGTGAGGATGCGCGCGCCATTTTCCGCCACCTGCCAGAACTGCTCGGCTCCCGGTGGAAAGCGAAAACCCGGCGAGCAGTTAGTGATCGCGAAGCCTTCCGTCGTCCACTGGCCGGATACTACCGCGATCGCTTCCAAGCCGGGCAAGAGGCTGTGCCGGAACGCCTGAAGGTTCTGTTTGCGGCGCCTTATCCTATCTGTCCGCCGGTCCATGGCGGGGCGGTCTTCATGCGGGAAGCCATCGCCGGCCTGCAAAAGCACGCCGATGTACATTTGGTCTCGTTCCTCGACACTGCGGAACAGATGCCGGCGCAAGAATGTCTCCGGAGCCTGTGCAAATCCACATCTTTCATGGTGCGGCCGCATGTTTCTCTGGAAGACCAGTGGACCCTGACACCTAACGCCGTGCGGGAGTTTGGCGTCCGCGATTTTGCCTGGGTGATCCACCGGACCATACTGCTGGAAAACATCGATCTGCTGCAGCTGGAATACACCATCCTCGGGCAATATGCCTCCGGCTACTGCCGCATCCCCTGCATGCTGTTCGAACACGATATCTCTTCGCAGTCCTTGCGGCGGCGCGTACGAGTAAGCCGCTTCGATTGGGATCTGGTTTTGGAATATGTCCGGATGCGCATTTATGAGCCTCGCCTTCTGAAGCGATTTACCCGCGTGCAGGTCTGCAGCGAAGAGAATTCGAAATCACTGCTCCGTTTGGCAAGCGCCGTGCGCGGGCGGGTCGACGCTAACGTGCGTGCCGGAATCGACGTGGGCCGTTATCGATTCACCACCTCGGGGCGTGAACCGGACACCCTGCTGTTTATCGGCAGCTTCCGCCACTCCCCAAACATCGACGCTTTCAAATGGTTTAGATCGGAAGTGCTTCCTGCCGTCCTGGCGGTCCGCCCTCAAACGACGCTGTTCGTTGTCGGCTCGGATTGGCCGCAATCGGCAGAGTGGATCGACCACCCGAACATACGCCTGCTTGGTTCCGTGCCGGATGTGACAGTCCCGTTACAGCAATTCGCGGTCTTTCTCTGTCCTATCCAGAGTGGATCGGGCGTTCGCGTAAAGCTGCTGGAGGCATTCGCCAGCGGCATTCCCGCGGTCTCTACATCGATCGGGGCGGAAGGATTGGCTCCCAAAAAGTCTGCCCGGAAAGGGCCGCCAATCTGCGAAATTGCCGACTCTCCCCGCGAGTTTGCGGCTTCGGTCATCCGGCTTCTCGGCGACAGCAGATATGGAACGGAACTTGCGGAACGTGCTCGACGCAGGGTCGAAGAGCATTGGGACTCACGAGCCGCGTCCGATCGCCTGGCAGCTACTTACACCCGCGAAGTGGAACGGCTCCGGCCCGTCGAAAAGCGGAGCTATTCCGAAAAAACTTACCCTGTTAGCAGATTTTGATTTCCTTTTGGGTGTAAATCGCTGTATCCTGAGTCCGTTAGTGATTCGTTTCACGTATCTGCTATGCCAGTGAATCTGGACAAGCGTACAGTGCCGGCGTTTCCCGGCTCCTTAGCATACATGCAAGCGGTCAACATACGCCAAAAGTGAAATGCTTTTGTCAAAAGGAAAAGAACCAGTACAAATGTCTGAAGAATTAGAGCAGTTAGAAAAATCCAGGTCGAATCGCCGTCATTTCGTCAGAAATCTGGGGCTGATCAGCGCAGCAGCCGGCGTCGCTTCGGTCGTCGATCCATCCCTAGCGAGTGCACAGTCGGGGCCATCCGACTTTGACATTCTTAACTTTGCTCTGAACCTCGAATATCTCGAGGCCGAGTTCTACACGGTCGCCACCACCGGCCAAACCATCACCTCTCTCGGGGTTGGCGTTTCCGGCACCGGAAGTTCCGGTCAGACCACCGGCGGCAATCAGGTCGCGTTCGACACCATGGACCCAACCGTACGCCAGTATGCGGAAGAACTTGCCATGGATGAGCGGACCCACGTCTCGCTGCTAAGAAATTCTATTTCGGCTCTCGGCGGTTCGCCTATCGCAAAGCCGGCCATCAATTTGGGCGCGCTCGGCTTCGGCTTTGGAAGCCAGGCTGAGTTCCTGAGATTATCCCGCATTTTTGAAGAGATCGGGGTTACCGCTTACGGCGGCGCTGCGTCTTTGCTGACCAACAAAACCGTCATCGATTACGCGGCCCGGATTCTCGCCACGGAAGCTGAACACACCGGCGCGATCCGGTCGTTATTGGCACGCTACAACATCAACAGCACGCCCCCTCTCGACGGCTTGGATCTGCTTGCTCCGCCCGACAGCAGCCAGTTCTTCTCGACCGACGAGAATGCGATTACCTTTACCCGGACCCCGGGACAGGTTCTGTTCCTCGCCTATGGCGGAATGGGCAGCGCCACCGCAGGAGGCTTCTTCCCCTCCGGCGTAAATGGACCCCTGAACACTGCATCCGCATCCATGGCGGTCAACAACGGCGTTCTGTTCTACGCGAACTCTAACCCGGTTCCGCTCAATGGGGCACAGTACGGCACGACGAATATCATCTGGAGAGCTCCTGCTCCCACCGCGTTCATCGAGATTCACGTCGGCAGTCCGAATGGCCCGCTCTTCACCACCAATCGCCCGTCCGGTCAGATGACAACCAACGCATGGGTAGTCGACGGCCAGATGCTTTACCTGCAGGACATCAGCAACGGCAAGCCGTTGACTGCTGCGAACACACTGGCGACTCTACTGCTGCGGACCTCTGCATAGGAACTCCGCATCGTAGGTTTGGCTCGGCTGGGGACGGCATGGCGCGGTCCCCGGCCGCCGCTAATTCATTCCAGCTTTGTAACGTTCAATCAGGATAATCTGCTTTTGGACCTGCTCCCGTTCTGGGGCGTTTGGCTCCAGGCGCAGGTAAGTCTCCAGATCTTCTTTAGCGGCGCGGTGATTTTTCAGCTGGAAATTTACCAAGCCGCGGTGCCGGTATTCTTCCGCATATTCCGGCGCAGCCTCGATCAGCAGATCGAGGACTTCCTTCGCCTTATCGAAAACCTCTCCCCGCAAGTAAATAGCTTTCAGGTTGCTCAGCATTCGCACCAGAATCTGCCGCTTATTCACGGCCGCCAGCAGCGCCGGATTGGTTCGCAGATCGACGTTCGCGGTTTGCTTCGCCAAAGCCAGGCAGTCAGCAAAGCTCAGTATCCGCCCGCCATGGAAAGGGTCGACCCAATAGCGGGCCTCGCGATCCTCGTACGCAACAATAAAATGCCCGGGCAACCCGACACCGTAGACCGTCCGTTCTAAACGGCGCGCCACTTCCATGTAAATCACGGACAGCGTAATGGGAATCCCAAGCCGCCTCATCAGCACGGAATTGAGACAGCTGTTGCGCGGGTCGAAGTAGTCCTTTTCATTACCGCGAAACTGCAGGACATCAAATAAGAGGTCGTTGGCGGCTTGTATGAAGTCGAGCCCGGATGCTTCACCGCTCAGCTGAGATCGAATCTGATCGGCCAAGTTGTCAAGCCGGAATAGCGAGGCTTCGATATCGATGCCGGGAAACTCGACCGATGCCATCTCCAGGGCAGCGATGTCGAGCGGGGTATCCGAGCGTTCGTCACGAAGCGCATCGAGTAAACGCTGCACGGCGATAGGTTAACATTCCACGCTTCAGGGGCGACGATGGATCTCCGGGACTTCACGAACGGCAGTGCAAAGGCTTGCCACCCATTGCACTCCACTGATGTGGAGCTTTACTGAAGCTTCTAGCGCTTCGCCGGCGGAACGAAAAACGAAGCGGGGCTTGAGACCAGTCCCGATCCGATGAAGCGGACCAAATCGAAGCCCTCAAGCGTCACTGGCTGTCTTTCTCGATCAAGTTCCAGTTCACCAACGCTACATCTCGGAGCGACAAAACATCTGGAGAGCGATCCCCGCACTGGGACGGCGCACTTTCTGAAAGCCGGTGAGATTCGCGGCCGTTTTCCGCTGCCTCTTGCATGGATCGATAGCGCGCTTCCCAGATCGGAATGCCACATGGCAAAAAAGTTGGTCGTTAAGATAGTTTCTGACTGACTTGGAGGAGGCCCGGATGCCGGCATTCACTTGGACAGAGCAGCTGATACAGGATCTTCGCTTTGGATTCCGGAACATCAGGAATGCGCCTGCATTCGCCTGTTCCGCGATTCTATCGCTGGCTTTAGGGATAGGCGCCACGACGGCGATCTTCAGTGTCATCTACGGCGTGATTTTGGATCCGTTTCCGTATGCGCATCCCGAAAGCCTGTACAGCTTTTATGGCAGCATGCCGGATCGCGGCTCGCGCTTCTATCCTTATGGCCCCGATGACTTTGCAGATTTAGCCGAGCACAACCGGGTTTTCTCGGATCTGATCGCATCCACTATTAGCGATGTATTCCTGACGGGCGCGGGCGAACCGCTGCGGCTGCGCGGGAATTTCGTCACGGTGAACACGTTCCGGGTGATGGACGTGAAGCCGTTGGTGGGCCGCTACATTACAGAACGCGATGGCCAGCCCGATGCGCCCGCGGTCACGGTGCTGGGCTATAAGTTCTGGCTTCGCCAATTCGGAGGCGACCGGAACGTGATCGGCCGTGAAATGCGGCTGAACGACAAAGTGCGGACCGTGGTGGGAGTGATGCCGCGGCGCTTTATGTGGCGCGGTGCGGACGTGTATCTTCCCGTCGTCATCCGGCGCGGCCAGGCGGTGGAAGGCGTGCGGAATCTGTTCATCATGGGGCGCTTGAAACCCGGCGTGAGCCAAGCGGAGGCTAAGACGGCGCTGCACCCGCTGCTCTCTGAGATGATGACGCGCGAGACGGGCGAGCACGTGACGAAGTTCCTCGTCGTGCTGGACGATTTATACGATACTTTCCCGAGCGGGATTAGACGGTCGTTGTTGATTCTGTTCGGCGCGGTTACTATTTTGCTGTTAATCGCCTGCACGAATGTTTCGAGCTTGCTGCTGGCACGGGCGGCGGCGCGAGCGCGAGAGATGGGGATACGAGCTTCACTGGGCGCGGGCCAGCTGCGACTAATGCGGCAATTACTGACGGAGAGCACTCTGATCGGAATTGCCGCGGGCATCGCCGGTTCGCTGCTGGCCTATGCCGGCCTGAAGGCGATTCTGGCGATTGTTCCACCCAATACGATTCCGGATGAGTCGGAGGTCAGTCTGAATTTGCCGGTGCTGGTCTTTACGCTGGGGATCTCGCTACTGACTGCTTTTCTGTTCGGGATCGCGCCGGCGTGGCAGACGGCGCGCACGGATCTTTCCCGAGCGCTGAAGAGTTCGGGGCGAGGGATGAGCGGCGCGTTCCGCGAAGGACGGTTGAGGAATGCATTCGTGGTGGCCCAGGTCGGCCTGGCGATTATTCTGCTGGTGGCGGCGAGCCTGGTGCTGAGGACGCTTCTGAAAACTGAGCAAGTGCAGGTAGGTTTGCAGCCGGAACGCGTATTGACGATGAGCATTCCGCTACCTGAACGGCGCTATCCGACCCGCGAGTCGCGCAGCGAGTTCTTCCGGAAGCTGCTGGAGCGGGCACATAGGATTCCTGGTTTAGAAACCGTGGCGGTGAACCAGTCCGTGCATCCATTCATCTACTTCAGGATCGGCGCTACTGTGCCGGGCAGCGCGGTGCGCGGGAAGACCAGGGTGATGGTCAGCCAGATCAGCAGCGAATACCCGAGGCTGGCGAACTTGCATCTGCTGCAAGGACGATTCCTTGTGCCGGACGATGTGAGTGCGGCGAAGCACGTGGCGCTTGTAAACGAAAAGTTCGCGAAGTTCTATTTCGCCGGAAAGTCGCCGGTGGGCGAGAGCGTGAAGCTGTCGAACTTGCTGATGCCGCCGGCCCAAGTAGCGAACGACACATTCGAAATTGCCGGCGTAGCCAGCGATCTCCCCAACATGGGCTTGCAAAGAGAGGTGATGCCGGAGGTTTACATCCCGTTTACGGTTACCGGCTATTTGAATCTTTCGGCTACTCTGTTGGCGAGCGGCACGGTGCCCGCGACCAGCCTTGCCAGGCCACTGGAGGAACAGCTTCATGCGCTGGATCCCGATCAGCCGGCGATGGAAGTGAGGACGCTGCGTCAACTGCTGGATGCGTGGGGCTACTCCGAGCCGCGATTCAGTGTGTTCCTGTTTGGGGTCTTTGCTTTTCTCGGACTGACGCTTTCGGCGCTGGGTGTATATGCGGTAATGAATTACACGGTGATACGCAAGACTCAGGAGATCGGTCTGCGTATGGCGCTCGGAGCGCAGCGGCCGGACATTCATAATATGGTGATCAAGTCTGGGGCTAAGTTGCTCGCGATCGGGACGGCCGCGGGTTTAGTTGCGAGTATCAGCTTGAGCAAAGTAATCAGCACCATGATTTGGGGCGTTTCGCCGTTCGATCCGCTTTCGTTTATTGCCGTGATCGCGATTGTGTTTGTGATTGGACTGTTAGCTTGTGTCAGGCCGGCGTTAAAGGCTTCGCGGCTGGACCCGATGTCGGCGCTGCGGCAGGAGTAGAGTGAGCAGCGCTCATCCCGAATTAGTGGACCGGCCGTGCAAGCAATTACCTGGAGGAATCAGAATTGCCTAGTGAACAGGAAAAGATGTTGGCTGGAGAGCTTTACGATGCGCTCGACCCCGAACTGGTCGCCGGCCGGGACCGGGCGCGCGACCTTTGTCAGACTCTGAATGCCACACGCGAGGCTGAACAGAATGTCCGGCGGAATCTCTTAAAGCAGCTCTTTCCAAAAGGCGGCGACACGGTCTGGATGCAACCGCCCTTCTATTGCGACTACGGCTGGAACATCGAGCTCGGAGAGCGTGTATTCTTCAATTTCAACTGCGTGGTACTTGACGTATGCCGGATACGCATCGGAGATTTCACGCTGTTTGGGCCAGGGGTTCAAATCCTGACCCCCCGTGCATCCCTTGGAGGCCGAACTGCGGCGAAGGCAGGAGTACGGCAAACCCTATCGATATCGGGTCGGACGTTTGGGTTGGCGGAGGAGCACTCATCCTGGCGGGAGTGCGCATTGGTTCGAAGGCCGTGATCGGAGCGGGGAGCGTTGTCACGCGTGACATTCCGGACGGAGTGTTTGCCGCTGGGAATCCATGCCGTGTCATTCGTCAGATCAGCGACGCGAGTTGATTTTGCCCTGCGATGTACGCCAGAGTTTCGGCCATGGCGCGATAGAACTCCGGGCTTGACTGCAACTCTTTCATCGACAGGGGCCATGAAAACCGCTAATAAGACGCTTTCTTAATCTCATTTACAAATAAAGCTCTGCTTTCTTTCAAAATAGAGCTGTCAACGCAAAATAGAAATGTCCTATTTTCTGCCAAATAGAAATGTCCGGTTTTGAAGCGGCAGGGGAGAGTTCAGGTTTAAAGTGAGATTGATTCTCGGCGGGGTCGCGCCCGTTGAGAAGAGGCAAGGCCGAAGCGATGGAGTTGGCTCCGGAGTAAACGGCAGCAGGCCCTCGGTTCAGGAAATCCAGTGAGGTTTCCGCCGAGGGTTTTGTTTTTGGAAGCGGATTTATTCTGGTGAAACTTCGGAGCGGAGGCCTTGCATAAAGTGAACGCGAAGACGGCTGGGCTGGTTTTGCCCAGCCTACCTTAAGGAGGTTTTGCCGCGGGTATCGTTCTTGCCCAAGCGAAAATTCTTCATCCATCCGCTTTTGCGCGGCGCTACTTTGCGAGGACGCGGCTTGGCTTTGACCGGAACCACCTTGGGGCGAGGTAAACATTCGTTCACCGCTAGATAACGATCCCGGAATCGTACCGCCAGCGTGCCATCGAGGCGTTTTTCCACGCGTACCGTGCCGCCACGCAAGCCGGCTCGGATATCTGCGCGCTGCACCTGATAGAGCTTGTTTTCGAAACGGAGTGTGTAGTCGTTGGCGACCTGCCGGGTTTCGACATGGCTGAGACTGGCCGGAAGCGAATGCTCTGGGCCCAACGGACGATGCGCATTGTCGGCCACCGCCGGCACGACGCCGATCGTCTGGTTCCACCACGGCAAGAACTCGTTTTCCAGGTACGCATTGGCCTGGACGAGCGTCTTGGCCTTGGCTACTCGCAAGCCCTTCACTAAGCGATCTTGCGCTGTGCCAAATCCACGCTCGACGCGTCCTTTCGCTTGCGGCGAATGCGCGCCGATCCACTCGATATTCAGTTCTTTCAAGGCGCGCCCAATCTGAGTGGGCGGCAGCTCCGGACGATCCTTGCCGACCACCTCGCCGCGCCTGGTTTTCGGCAGGTTGGCGAACAAAGTGGCCTTGTCGGTATAGAAGCTCAGCGGCCTTCCGTTCTGGTTCAGATAGCTCTCCAGTAACCGCATGTTCTCTTCGGTCGAGTCGTGGGTTACAAAGTGCGCCAGCAAGCGGCTGGTCGCATCGTCGATCATGCCGATCAAGTACAGCTTCGGGCCACGGCCCTCCAGCCAATCGTGTTCGCTGGTATCCCACTGCACCAGTTCCCCCAAACGGCTGCGGCGCGCCCGCCAAGTGTGCACCCTCTCTACGCGCTTCCGCTTCGCCCGCCACAGCCCGCTGGCCATCATCCAGCCACGCACTGTCTCGCGGCTCACCGCGATGTCGTGCTTCTGCTCCAGATACTCGCACGCCAACGCCGGACCGAAGCCTCGGTACACGTCCTGACTCAGAATCTGGATGGCCTTCTTCTCTAGCTCGCCGGCTAGCTTGCGGTTGGAGCGCCGTCCTCGCCCCGCGTGCACGACCGACTTGTCGCCGCGCTCTTGCAAGCCCTGCAGCATACGCCGCACTTGCCGCTCGCTTACTCCGATCTCGCTCGCTGCCTCCTTCTGCGTGCTCAGTCCCTTCTTGGCTTTCTTCAGCGCAACCAGCCGATCGCGCTCCTTCTGTGTCATCAGGAGTTGGTCCGTTTCCAACTCCCCAGCGTGCCTCTGTCATTAGGACATTTCTATTTGGCACCAGTAGGACATTATCACTTTGCTGCGACAGTTCATGAACTGCAGTTGCTTCGTCGCCTTGCGCTAAGTAAGATAAGCCCAGCAAAGTGTGTTCCCAATTTACAAGTTGTCCGTCTTCTCTGGGATTGTTCGCCAACACCTTCAATGCTCGATTGGCGTAGTTCTGAGTTGCTGAATAATCTCCGGCTTGGTACGCCTCTCGACTTGCTCGAACCAGGGTTAATAAAGACGCCTCACCCGAATCGGATTGAGAAGACTCCTCAGAAACTCTAGCTTCTACGAGAGTTAGCCGTTCAGCAGGCGGCTGATGCGTATGGAGCGCTGTGGCGTACAGCCCCGCGAGATCGAGCGCCTCCACCGTGCCTCCGGTGTCGCTCATATTATGTCGAGCTTGTGCCTGGTCGAGTAAACGGAGCAAGCCAGGGACTGACGCGCTTGCGACTTTTTGCTCCAGACCTTTCACATTCGTGGGCCTGGAACGGCGATCTTGTATTCCATTTCGGAGCCCAATAATTGTGGTGCTAGCTAAATCGAACTCCTTGTTTTCAATCTGCGTTCTGGCTGTTTGGATTTTGTCATCGAACTCTGTGCTACCGAGTAAAGCGGTAGCCAAAATCACGGAGAGTAGCAGTCTCATATTCTCCTCCTAACCCTGAAGACACTCCGATCAAACCTATTACTAGAACATACCCTTGGATGCGTACTTAATAAAACAGACGCTTTCGGGGGACCTGGGGTGGCGCCCTGAGTTGAGACAAGCAGTTAAGACACTGCTTACGGTTCGATGAAAAGAACTCGACCGGCAAGACGACTGTAGCGCAGAATGGTGACCGGTTGGCGAAGCGGAAGCGGGCTCTGCTGGAGAGCAACCCGCCGAGGAATAACCAACTGGAAACTCATCGAGACGATGAGGCCGGGGGCGGCGGCAAAGCCGTTCCCGGACCGATCGAATCGCATCGGATCGAAAGATTTCCCGATGCCTGAGAAAACTCATCAAGAAAGCTGCCGCGCAGCGGCTTCCTTTTGTTGTTTGATGAGGTGAGCTTCGAACTCCGCCGGTGGCACATAACCGAGCGCGGAGTGAAGCCGTTTCTGATTGTAGAGGTTGTCGAGAAACCCGCCGATCAGGGAGCGTGCTTCCGCCAGATCCCGGTATTCGTTACGGTGCACCTCCTCGTACTTCAGGGTTTTCATGAACGATTCGCAGGCCGCGTTATCCCACGGATTGCCTTTCCGCGACATGCTGATGGCTATGCCGTTTTCCTTAAGCAGATCCGTGTAATCGCCGCTGGCATATTGCGAGCCGCGGCCGGAATGATGGACCAGGTCAGGCCCCACCACGCGCCGCGACAACGCCATGCGTAACGCGCCCAACGTGAGAGCGTCCTCCATCGTCCGGTCCAGCGCCCATCCAATCACCCGGCGCGAGTAGGCATCCAGGATCACGGCCACGAATACAAATTCCTCTCGCAGCCGGACGTAGGTAATATCCGCTCGCCAGAGTTGGTCCATGCCGGTCAGCATCATCGTTGCCGCCAAGTTCGGGTAGACTTTCCGGCCGTGATTGGAATCGGTGGTCACGACGAACTTGCGCTTCCGGACGCAGAGTAGATTGTCTTCACTCATTAATCGGTAAACCCGTTTTGGGTTCACCGTCCAGCCCTGCCGCCGCAACTCCGCCGTGATGCGCCGCCGTCCATAGCTGGGCCATTCGAGAGCGATTCGTTGAATGGCATCCCGCAAGTCCATGTCCGGATCGTGATCGCTTTCCGCGTTCTCGTCGAAGCGATAGAAGCTGGCACGGCTCACATGCGCCAGCTTCAACATCCGCTTCACGGTCAGTCCGCTCCCGGCCTTCACTTCTTCCTTAACCTTCCGGAAGATGGCGGATTCCCGGCCAGTGCTTGAAGCATCCGCTGTTCCTCGATGCGCTGCAAGCACCCCTTCAAAAAATCGATCCCAAGGGTCTGCTGACCGACCTTCCGTTCCAGTTCCGCCACCCGCCCATCGGACCAGCGCTGCTTCCCATGGCCAGGAAACACGTTGCCTGGACCCTCGCGCATCTCCCGGCGCCACCGGTGCAGCACGTTCGGGTTGACCTCCAATCCCCGCGCCACCTCCGCAATCGATACTCCTTGTTCCAGCCGCCGGACAGCGGCCACTTTAAACTCCTTCGTGAACAGCCTGCGTGACAACCCCATGACTCAATTCTCCGTTCAATGGATTTTGAGTCTTAACCACTTGTCTCAAAAATGGGGACCACTCCAATATGGATCTTCCAGTTTTGGCGTCATCGCTGGCTATGCCGGCGGAAGGGGACCGCGTGAGTTGCAGGTTGCCGTGAAATTCTACTATTAGAGGGCAAACTGCGAACACAATGCGTTCCGCACTAATGCTGCGTAATGTTGCAAAATTATAGACAGCAATGCCGACCACACAGCTGGTAAGCCTTTCCGAATACCTGGAATCGGCGCAATACAAGCGGTTCGAGTACGAAGCCGGAGTGGTAACTGAAAAACCCATGCCGAATTGGAAGCACGGAGACCTATGCACTTGGATAGCCGCGCTGATTCTCAAAGTTTTCCCGCACTACCGGGCTGCAGCGGAGGTCCGATCCCGGCTGAAGGAAAACCGCTGGCGACTACCGGACATCATAGTCGATGAGCGGAGCAAGCGCGGAGAGGTTTATGCCTACACGCCTCCCCACCTCTGCATCGAGGTTCTTTCGGACGACGACACTCCAGAAAAAATCTTCACGAAGTGCCGCCAATACCATGATTGGGGCGTCCCGCATTGCTGGATCTTCGATCCGGAAGCCAGAATCGCGTGGCAGTTCGAGCGTGGATCTGAGCCGCTGCCGGTCACTGACAGAATCGCGGCGGGAGAGATTCACTTTGGTGTCGAGCGTCTGTTTCAGTGTCTCGACGACGGTTTCATTCCCGACCTTTAACTAGCGAGCCGATCCCGGTATGTTACGACCCATCAGCTTGTAGATGTACGCCAGAACTTCAGCGCCACCTGGCGAACGCGCAACGCTAGCCAGTTCTTCCCTTCTCAATCACGACCGGACACGGCATGGTCTCGGCCTCGTACTTGATCGCGACCACGTAGTGAGTGGGATTGACGATATTCTCGCGTCCGGCAGCCCATAGTTTCGGAACCGCCCTCTGCACTCTGAACTACCGTACACCCGGCATCGAGAATCTCGACGGCAGCTTATTTAAGAATGTGCAGTTCACCGAAAGTAAGCGCCTGCAGTTTCTGCTCGAAGCTCACAACGTGACTAACACTCCGACGCTCGGCGGGCTGAATGCCCAACACGGCTGAAGGAAGATCGCTGGCGATTACCGGACATCATAGTCGATTCGCGGAGCAAGCGCGGAGAAGTTTACGCCTTCACCCCGCCCCACCTTTGCATTGAGATCCTTTCTGAGGAAGACACTCCAGCCAAAATATTCACGAAGTGCCGCCAGTACCACGATTGGGGCGTTTTGCACTGCTGGATCTTCGATCCGGAAGCCAGAATCGCGTGGCAGTTCGACCCTGGATCCGAGCCGCTCCCGGTCACTGACAGAATCGCGGCGGGAGAGATTCACTTCAGTGTCGAGCGTCTGTTTCAGTGTCTCGACGACGGTTTCATTCCCGACCTGTGACTAACGAGCCGATCCCGGAATATTCCGGCCCATCAGCTTATAGATGTACGCCAGAATCTCGGCCATGGCGCGGTAGAACTCGGGCGGCACGGCGCGGCCCACGTCAATAGCACTGTAAAGCCCACGGGCCAGCGGCGGGTTCTCGATAATCGGAACCTCGTGTTGGGTCGCCACCTGGCGAATGCGCAGCGCTAGCCAGTTCTTTCCCTTCGCAACCACCACCGGGCACGGCATAGTTTCGGCATCGTACTTGATCGCCACCGCGTAGTGAGTAGGGTTGACGATGACCGCGGTTGCGGTGGGCACTTCCTTCATCATCTGGCGGCGCAGCAGATCGCGGCGCAGCCTCTTGATGCGGCCGCGGACTTGCGGATCGCCTTCGCTCTGTTTGTACTCCTGCTTGATCTCTTCCTTGCTCATTTTGAGCGAAGACATGTGCTTGCGATAGTTGCGGAAGAGATCCACCGCACCGAAGATGACGAAGAGTCCGGAAGCTTTCCACAGCAGGCTCTGCAGCATAACGCCGATTTCCATCGACCCATGCGTCACCGGCTGGAAAGGCAAACGAAGCAGCGTTTCCTCATTTGCCTGGTAATAGGCATTGATGGCCAGCGTCAGTGCAACTATCAACAGCAGGCCTTCCACCACGCCTTTGAAGTTCTGGCCGGGCATGTCTTTCAGGCGTGACATGGGATTGAAGCGCTTCAGATCGGGCGTCAGCTTCTTAAGGCTGAAGCCCATTTGCGTGATCGCCAGATGGCCGCTGACGCAGACGGCGAACAACGCTCCACCGACGAATAGAACCGGCATCACACCGCGGATGAGAAGGCTGTGCAGCAGGTGGAGCCATTGCGTATCGTTCATGCTTTCGCCGGAAAGGGCGTGCTCCAGCAGTTCGATGGTTAGGCCGCGCATGCTCGCGATCCACTCCGGAACCATCTTGCTGAGAAGGATAATGGCCGCGATGAATTGGGCGGCGGCAAGCATTTCGCGAGCCGATAGAAACTGGCCCTGCTCGCGCGCTTTCTTGAGCCGCTGAAGAGTGGGTTTTTCTGACTTTTCACCGCCGGATGCCATACGACCTCAGAGGCTGGTCAACGCGGGATTGCGATGCGCAGAGTGCGGAAGACCTCGATGGCATATCCGCTATAGAGATTCGGAGCAACGACGAGGATCACGGCCAGCATGGAGATCGTCAGCAGCATCTTGGCCGGGAAGGCGTGCATTCCGAGTTGCAATTGCGAGTTGATGCGGCCCAGGAGCGCCAGGGTGATGTCAGTCATCAATAGCAACCCGACAATGGGCAGTGCCAGGCGGAAGCCGACGGTGAAGATGCTGGAGCCGAGACGGAGTACAGCCTGCGCCAGTTGCTGCGGAACCACAAAGTTGCCGGGAGGAAATGCATCGAGGCTGGAAGCGAACGCCGCAATGACGAGACGGTGGAGGCCAGTGGTGAAGAAGAGCAGTCCGGCGGTGAGTTGAGCCATCACCGGAAGCACGTTGGAATCGGCATTGGTCATGGGATCGATGACGGAAGCGTATCCGTACCCGGCTTGGAGGCCAAGGACCTGAGCGCCAAAGATGAGCGCTTCCGAAATGAAGCTTACAGCCAGGCCAATACAGGTGCCGAGAGCGAGTTCCGAGAACATCCAGAGCACCATGGTGCTGAGTTCGAAGTGCGCGGCGTCCACCATGGGCCAGCGCGGAAAGAGCGCAATGGCAGCGGCGAGCGCCAGAGCGATCCGGGCCGGCGCGGGACCGGAATCCTGACTGGGAAGCGGCACAAAGATAAAGACCCCTGCGATGCGGGAGACCACCAAGGCAAAGCCGAGGATGGTCCCGACCGGAAGGGCCAGCTCATTTTGCATACTGGCCGAAGTCTCTAAAGATGGAGGAGGCGTATTCGGACGCGCGGTGTAGCATCCACGGCATCAGGATAATGAAGCCCGCCAGGCATGCTCCCAGGCGCGGAACGGTGCTGAAGACCGGGTCCTGCATGGAGGTGGCGATCTGGATCAGATTGATGACGACGCTGAGGACGAACGAGATGATGAGCAGCGGCGCACAGATCCAGAAGGCCGCCATCAGGGCCTGTCCGACGATGTGAATAACAAATTGCGGGTTCATGGGGAGTAACTAAAATGTTTACTGAAAGAAGGTCTTCATGAGTGAGCCGATGACCAGATTCCAGCCGTCGACCAGGACGAAGAGCAGAATTTTAAACGGAGCGGAGATCATGGCCGGCGGAAGCTGCATCATGCCGATGGATAGCGTGACCGAGGCAACTACGATGTCAATAACCAGAAACGGCAGGAAGAGCATGGCGCCGATCTGGAAGCCCGCTTTGAGCTCCGAGAGAATGTACGCCGGAATCAGGACCTTCAAGCTGACATCGTTGGCGTTGCGAGGCGCGGGTGTTTTGCTGATTTCGACGAATAGCTTGATGTCCTGCTCGCGGGCGAACCGCAGGAGGAATTTGCGCAGCGGCTCGGAACCTTGGTCGAGGGCTTGTTCCTTGGTAATCTTGCCGGCTTCGAGCGGCTGCCACGCTTTGGCATAGATTTCGCCGAACATCGGCTGAACCACCAGCAGCGATAGAAAGAGCGACAAGCCGACGAGAACCTGATTCGAGGGCGAGGTCTGGGTACCGAGCGCCTGACGCAGAAAATGGAGCACCACGGTGATGCGCAAAAACGGCGTAATGCACATGATGGCGGCCGGTAAAAGCGTCAGCAGCGTGAGGCCCAGCGCGATCTGCATGGGCGCGCTGAGGGTCAGGCCCTTTCCGGCGGCGGAAGTCGCGGTGAGGCCGAAACTGCCGATAGCGGCGTTCCCTGCCCCCATTCCGCCCCCATGCCCGCGAGCGGCTAGAGCAATACCCGATGCCAGAAGCATCAGGAACGAAATACGAATAATCTTCATGCCGCGCCTCCAGCTTCAGAAGGAAAGCCCGACGGAGGAAAGGAATCGATTTGGCTGCACCCCGAAGGCGAAACGCCAATCAGGATGACGCGGTCTTGCACGCGCACCAGGTGAAGCGAATGATTTGCGGTAAGCGGAACCCGCTCGACTACTTGCATTAGTTTGACCTTTGAACGCCGGTTGGCGATTGCCATATTCACTGTTGCCAGTCCTTTCCGGCGGAGGAACCAGAGAAGGACCAGCAGCAGCGCCAGGACGAAGAATACGGCTAAGGTTTGCCTTAACATGCTGATACGAAACGTCCAAACCGGGGTGGCGAGGAGGATCACCTTTCCCGGACATTAGAAGGTACCGAGGGGTGGCGTAATGTCTCAGATTTTCGTGAGGAGTTACAGAATAATCCGTGACGAGAACAGGACGTTAGTGCTAAAGGTGCGGCCGAGTCCAGCCGATAACTTCAGAGACGACCGTTATGTTTTCAACTTTTATAGGACGGATCTTTTGGTTTGCGCTTGTGCTGGCGGCATTTCTGCCTGTTTCATCAAGGGCGGCAAGCGCCGGGTGGTGGCATACCAGCGGCAACCAAATCCTGGATGCGAATAATCAGCCGGTGCGCATTGCCGGCGTGAACTGGTACGGATTCGAGAACCAGCATCAGGTAGTGCAGGGTTTGTGGGCTCAGGATTACCGCGTGGTGCTGAACGCCATAAAAAACAATGGCTACAACACCATCCGGCTGCCGTTTTCGAACCAGATGGTGGAAGAAGGCGATTCCTTCGTTCCAGACAACATCCAGTTCAGCGTCAATGGCGCGCCCATCAACACTGACCTTATGGGACTGACGTCGCTGCAGGTGATGGACAAAGTAATCGGGTACGCCGGACAGATTGGCCTGAAGATAATTCTGGACAATCACCGATCCACCGCGGGTGATGGTGGAACCGAGAAATACAGCTATCTCTGGTATGACAACAACTATCCCGAGGGCATATGGATTGAAGACTGGAAAAAATTAGTCAGGCGATATCTTCACGATCCAACCGTAGTGGGAGTCGACTTAAGAAACGAACCACACAATCCGGAAGGCAGCACCACCGCTGGTGTTTGCTGGGGGTGCGGCGGGTCCAACGATTGGCAGCTGGGAGCGCAGAGAGGTGGAAACGCCGTCCTGAGAATCAATTCCGACTTGCTCATCTTCGTGGAAGGAACAGACTGCTACCGCGACGAATGTACCTGGTGGGGTGGAAATCTGGCCGGCGTGCAAGACCATCCAGTCGTCCTGGACGTTCCCAACCGGTTGGTGTATTCGGCGCATGAATATGGGCCGACGCTGTCGCAGCAGCCATGGTTTGACTCAAATACGACAGTCGAGTCTTTAGGATCTCGCTTCTCCCATTTCTGGGGCTATATCAGCGAGCAGGAGAGAGCGCCGGTTTGGGTCGGAGAATTCGGCACTTCCAACAAAAACATCGACATTGACAACGTTGTGGCCGGTTCGCAGGGTCAATGGTTCCAGACGATGATCGGGTATTTGCGGACGCATCGCGAGATCGGCTGGACTTACTGGGCTATCAATGGCGAAGACGATTACGGTTTACTGCTCAAAACTTACCAACCCATTTTTTCGAATGCATTAAAGCAGCGGGCGCTTGCCGGTATTCAGTCATCGATTGGAGGCGTGTCCTTGCGGTTCGTTCCGGTGACTCCGTGCCGCATCGCCGATACTCGCGAGGCAGCAGGTCCGTTTGGCGCACCCTGGATAGCCGGGCAAAGCACGCGCGACTTCATCGTGCCCGAGAGCGGCTGCAACATACCGGCAAACGCGCAGGCCTATGCGCTGAATGTTACGGCAGTTCCGGAGAAGACTTTGGGCTGGCTGACGATCTGGCCGAAAGGACAAGCGCGGCCTTTCGTATCCACTTTGAATTCGGCTGACGGGCGCGTGAAAGCGAACGCCGCGATTGTTCCTGCTGGTGAGCGAGGCGGCGTGAGCGTTTTCGCGACAGACAATACGAATGTCATTTTAGATATTTCCGGCTATTTCGTCCGGGCATCCGAAAACCCTGGCCTGACGTTTTATCCCGTCGCCCCCTGCCGGATCGCTGACACGCGCAGCCCCGGAGGGCCGCTGGGCGCGCCGTTTCTAACGGCCGGGCAGAGCCGCAGTTTTCCGGTCCTTTCCAGCAATTGTGCTCTTCCTACTGACTCCAAGGCTTACTCGCTGAACTTTACGGTCGTTCCACATCGGCCGCTGGCCTATCTGACGACTTGGCCTACGGGACAGGCACAGCCGCTAGTCTCGACGCTCAACGCTTCGACTGGAGCGACTACGGCGAACGGAGCCATTGTTCCGGCGAGCTCGAACGGCGACATATCAGTGTTTGCGAGCGACGATACGGAAGTCATTATCGACGTTAACGGATACTTCGCGTCACAGTCCGCGGGTGGACTATCGCTATACAACACGCAACCGTGCCGGGTGAAAGATACTCGCGACGACCAGCGGTCCCTTGGGATGCGAGGCACTCTCGGTATTCGCTTCAGCGGCGGCTGGTGCGATGTTGCGCATGACGCTAGCGCCTACGTAACGAATGCAACGGTTGTTCCGCAAGCCGTTCAAGGCGGCCCCGCTTCGCTTTCTTATTTAACGCTCTATCCGGAAGGCCAGCAGCAGCCTCTCGTTTCCACCTTGAATGCCGTCGACGGGCAGGTAACCAGCAATCTGGCTATCGTTCCGGCGGGCAACGGCGGACTGATCGATGTGTTCGCCACGGACTGGACCCATTTCATCCTGGACATCTCCGGATACTTTGCGCCTTAAGAAAATCGGCGGCTTTTACGCAAGCGGACAGCCAAATTATGCTTTCAAAACTCAAGCGATTACCACTGGCTATTTTGCTGCTGGGCGCAGCGACGGTGCACAGCTACGGCTATTCGGTTCTTACGCATGAGCAGCTGATCGATCTTTCCTGGAATACTTCGATCAAACCTCTCTTAATGGCGCGATTTCCCGGAACCAGCGAACAAGCGCTAGATCGGGCGCACGCCTTCGCTTACGGCGGGTGCGTAATTCAGGATCTCGGCTACTATCCCTTCGGCAATGAATTTTTCAGTGATCTGACGCACTACGTGCGCTCCGGCGATTTCATTAGCAGCCTCTTGCGCAATGCCCGGACGTCCGACGAGTATGCATTTGCACTGGGTGCGCTCTCCCATTACTTAGGTGACAACATCGGACACCGCTATGCGATCAATCCGGCGACGGCGATCGGTTTTCCGAGGCTCGCGAAGAAGTTTGGCCCGGTGGTTACGTACGGAGAGAATCATCATGCCCATGTGAGGACGGAATTCGCATTCGACGTCGAGCAATTGAGCAAGCATCGTCTAGCCCCGGCATCGTACTTGCGGCACATTGGATTGCTGGTCTCTCATGCGCTTCTCGAACGCGCGTTTCTCGAAACCTATGGGCTGCCTTTAAACGAAATGCTGGGGCTGGGGCGGCGTCCGAGTTTCAAAACCTATCGCTGGTCGGTGAGGAGCTTTCTGCCGCGGATCTCCTACGCGGAAACGGTGCTGCACCGGAGTGAATTTTTGGAGGATACAGAAGGCGAACCCCTACAGGTCTACCTGCAGCGTCTGGAAAAGGCGGATTTCCAGAAAGTATGGAGCCGGTATCGGGGCAAAGCGGGATTCAAGACTTACAGCATCGCGTTCCTGATTCGCATTTTGCCAAAGATTGGGCCGCTATCGAACACGGCGATTTGCATCCCGAACAAACGGACGGAAGATCTCTATATCAGGAGCGTGAACCGCTCAGCTGAAGCATTCGACCAAGTCCTGACTAAGCTGCGGAACCAGAATATGGATGCCGCGCTGCTGCCGAATCGCGATCTCGACACCGGTGAGATGACCAAGCGCGGAAAGTATGCGCTCACCGATGAAACCTATGCCAAATTGCTAGAGCACCTGTCGAAGCGTCCGGAAGACGGGATTCCAGAAAGCCTGCGGGAAGACATTTTGGCGTATTACGCCGAACCAACTGAGGCCGAGGCGGACAAAAGCGATCGGAAACCCGATAAGCGGCTGGAAGCCGAGCTCACAAAATTGCGGGGAATGAAAAGACTTTCTCTGGCATCATTGGCCGGTTCCTAACCGTAGTTGACAAGGGTAGTCTCCTATGTAAAGATGCCTCATGGGCAGACGAACCGACACGCTCGCAGGCACACTGGAGTTGCTGGTCCTAAAAGCACTCGCACACTCTCCGAATCACGGATTCGGCATTACTCTTCATATCGAAACGGCTTCTGACGGTCTGTTGACCATCGAAGAAGGCTCGTTATATCCGGCGCTGCATCGCATGGAGCGGGAGAAGCTGATCCTGGGATCGTGGTGCGTCACTGAAAACGGGCGCAGAGCCAAGACTTACAAGCTAACCGGCGCGGGAACGAAGCGGCTGGCGGAAATCGAAGCACATTGGACTATTACAGCTAAAGGCGTGCAGAAAGTGCTGAGGTTTGCATGAAACGGCTGCTCAGCCAGCTGCGGAAAAGTTCCTTCCGGAAGAAGAGTGGCGGGAAGAAGTGGACTCGCACCTTGCAATGAGAGGCGAGTGGAACCAGAAAACCAGAGGCTTGCCGCACGAGCAAGCGAATGCCGAAGCCCGGAAGAAATTTGGAAGCACAACGCGAGTCCTCGAAGCGGTCCGCGATCTATATTGGGCGCGCTGGTTCGATGACCTGTTCCACGATGTGAAATACGCTATTCGGGGCTGGCGGCGCTCTCCGGGATTCTTCTTCGCGGTTCTGGCAACCATGGCGGTCGGAGTCGGGGCGGCTACGGCCATCTTTAGTCTGGTCGACCCGTTGCTGTTCCGTCCGCTTCCCTACCCGCATGGCGAGCAGTTGACTTCCATCGGACTGAGTGGGCCAATTGACACGAATGAATTCCTGCTGGGAGGCATTTATCTCGACTGGAGAGACCACCAGACGGCCTTCACGTCCTTAACCGCAATGCGGCCGGGAGGCGAGTGTGACGTCAACCAGATCAGAACCGTGCGAGTGCCTTGTGTTGCGGTTGTTTGGAACTTTCTTAGAACACTCGAAGTCGCACCGGCTCTGGGACGGGACTTTACGAAGGAGGAAGACTTGCAGGGCGCGCCGCTGTCGGTCCTGGTATCCGATCGATTCTGGCGTTCTAATCTTGGCGGGAAAGCGAGTGCGCTTGGCAGCGTGGTAGATGTCGATGGCCGGAAGGGGAGGATCATCGGCATCCTCTCGAAAGATTTCGTCATGCCGCAGCTAGGGGAAGCAGACGTCATGATGCCCGCGCAAATAGACGAGATTCAGGCCAGAGCTCCGGGCTCGACAATCTTCCTGCGAGCCTTTGCCCGGCTGAAACCGGGTCTGTCCCTGAATGAAGCCAGAAGCAGGATGATGCCGCTGTACCGGGATGCACTGAAGAGCGTTCCAGCGCAGTTGCGAAGCGAGGTGCGGTTTGTCTTGCAATCGCTGCGCGACAGGCAAATCACCCGCGCGAAGGCGGCTTCCTGGTTGCTGCTGATCGCGGTGTTGCTGCTGCTTGGCATGGCCTGCGTTAACGTAATGAACCTGCTGTTGGCGAGGTCGGAAGCGCGCCGGGAAGAGTTTGCCATGCGCGCAGCCTTGGGCGCGAGCCGTATCCGCTTGCTGCGTCAGGCGTTAACGGAAAGCCTGCTGTTCGGGCTGATGGGTGCGGTGCTCGGGACGGTTTTAGCCGCCGTCATGCTGCAGACGCTAAAGCACATGGCAGAAGGTGGGTTTATGCGGCTGGAGACAGTGCGCTTAGATGCCCGCGTGATGCTGTTCACGCTGGCAGCCTCCATCTGCTGTGCCTTGATGTTCGGCAGTATTCCGGCGCTGCACGGGAACCGGCTTCAAGTGGTACGGACCTGGCGCAATGTGAGCGGCCGCAAGAGCTGGCTGCGGCACTCGCTGGTTTCTATTCAGATCGCTTTCTCGTTGTTGCTGTTAACGGGTGCTCTTCTCTTTACGCGCAGCCTGCTGAATCTGGAATCGCAGGCAATCGGGTTTCGGCCGGAACATCTGGTGGCGGCGACAGTCACGGTAAATCGCGCGCGCTATCAGCAACCGGAACGCCTCGCGGCTTTCCACAACGAGTTCGAAAGGCGGCTTCGCCAACTGCCGGGAGTGGCTGAATTTGCTGTGAGCGATTCACTTCCGCCTTGGGGACCCATGCATTCGCGGCCTCTCTCGAACATTCTTGTGGCGGGCCACTCGGTTCCTCAAAACGGAGGATTGGCAGCGTTTCGCTACATTACACCCAGCTACTTTAAAACCATGGGGATTCCGGTTCTATCGGGAACGACGTTTCACGATGCGAATCGCACGGGCCAGGAGTCTTCCATCGTTCTCAGCGCAACGCTGGCGAAGAAGCTGTTTGGGCAGGAGAATCCCCTGGGGCAACGGCTTGCGCTCGGTAGTCCGGGATCGCCGTGGCTGATCGTTATCGGAGTGGTAGCGGATGTAAAGAATGGTGGGCTGGATACGGCTCCCGATCCCGAATACTATCGGCTGCGACTGCGCAACGGATTCCAGCTTGGCCATAGCTCGACCGCTATCTTCCGCACCAGCCTGAAACCAGCCTCGCTCGGGCGCTGGGTGCAGCAGCAGGTTGCGGCCATCGATTCGACGGTGCCGGTGAAAATGGAGGTTCTTTCCGAGAAAGTCCATACGTTGGACGACCGGCCGCGTTTTTTAGCGATGGTGATGGGCGTCTTCGCCGCCGCGGCATTAACACTTGCAGGTGTCGGGCTCTACGGTGTGGTGTCGTTTCTGGTGACAAGCCGGACGCGCGAAATGGGCTTGCGGATGGCGTTGGGCGCGACCCCGCGAGACATCGTGTTCTTAATCCAGAAAATGATCTCCCGCTGGGTTATCTTCGGAATGGCGGTGGGCCTGCTCGCGGAACTTTTGGCACAGCGCTTCATTCGAGGATTGCTGTTCGGAGTATCGAGCGCCGACCCTGCGGCTATTGTCGTCGCCGTGGGAGCGCTAATCGTTGCAGCCGGCATAGCTTCGTGGCGGCCATCGCTCCGCGCCGCTCGCGTGGACCCGGCAATTTCGCTTAGAACGGAGTAACCGGGTTCGGGTCGATATACTTATCCTCCGGGGCTAGATCGGATTGAACACTACAAGGCGGGTGCTGCCTGTATGGGCGGTCTTATTTCTCGTGACCGCAGCTTACTCCGGATTCTCGTGGAATACGGCTTTGTCTAGCAGCCCGTGTCTAAACCACCCGATTTCGGGGGCAACCAGTAAATCACAAGACCATGAGCGAACGGATGAGCGAGAGACGTCCCCTGCCGGAGTTCGCCCACCGTAGCTCCGCGAGACTTTCTATAGCCCTCATGAACGCCAGAATCGCAAAAGGAGCTTCGATTACCCAATCGTGAGCGGCTCTCGGCTTGCCCGCTCCGTACATGGACCGCATCAGTAGTGCAAGATTGCACGCCGCCGCCTGGATGAGTAGTTTCTTGTGGACATTCTCCATGCCGCGAACATACAGGCGGTCCATGCCGCCCGTATCAAACTGATGCGCGAAGTTACGTTCGATTTTCTCGCCGCGCTGCCGCTGCAGTCGCTTTCCCCGGCGGCCCCGAATGCGCCGCCGGTTGGCGCACACCGCTTTCTTTTCCGCCTGCTTGCCATCCCAGTTGCGCGCACCCCTGTCCGGCTCCGCAATGTAAGTTCTGACTTCCAGTTCGCTCAACCCGACTGCTACCTGGTTGCTGTGGTAACCCTTGTCGGCTACTACTTCTTGCACTCCACCGGGATGCACTGCACACTTGCTTCCTTGCGGCGGGCTTGCCGGAATCAGTTCCGCTACCGCTACCCCGGCTTCTATCACCGTCGTTTCCACCGTTGCCGTGTCGGCGGCACTGCCCCCATGCGTGGTTACCGCCACAATGGCGCCTGTCTCCATATCCACCGCATTCTCCGCTTTGTAAGCCAGCGCCGTACGTCCGTCTTTCAGCTTCGTGATCTCCGCTGCGCCGTCGCTCGGGCTCTCCCAGTCTTCGTTGGAGGTCTTCTTTTTGCGCTTGCGGTCCATGCGCCGCAGTGCGGCCGCCTCTGGGGCATCCACCCCTTCGGCTTCGGCCAACCGCTTCAGATATGCGTTATAGCTCTCGCCCGTATCCCGGCGCACGATCGACTTCATCGCCGCATTCGCTTCCAGCGTGGTCGAATCCACTCCAATGGTCTTGCCCTTAATCAACCCTTCCCATGCCAGTTGTTCCAGAACCCAGGTGAAGATCCGTTGATGCGTCTCTTCACCGATCAACCGTCTAGTACGCGAAATCGTCACATGGTCCGGCGTGTTCTCGTCCAGCCCCAGCGAGAGAAACTGGCGCAACGTGAGCGAATCGGCCAGACGCCAGGCAATGCCTCGCTCGCTGTCCAGCCCTTCGAAGAAACCGATCATCATCACGCGAAAGTACATTCCCGGAGCCAAAGAGGGACGGCCCAGCTTGGCGTGATAAAAGGCTGCGCAGCTATCCTCGCAGAACCTGTCAAAACCAGCTTTGTCGAGAACTTCATTCAGGCGGTTGTAGAAAGGATGTCCAGGGGCCGTCGGCAACTCGCCCCCGTACCACAATGACTCCTGCCGCTCCCTCTTCTTCCGTGTGCCCATCGCCATGCATCCATCTTATAATTCACAACATTTCTGCGTAAAGATGTTTTTGCGTTTAGACACGGGCTGCTAGCGCGTTGAGCTTGGCTGTTCTAACGGCAACCGTTCTGGCGACGGAAGCTGCTGGCTGGACGCTGATTTGGATGCTGTTCCTGATGTACTTCGGAATTTCGTATGTCAACACGCTCGATGAAGCGGTGCTGTCTCAGGTGATGTCTCCCGCGGTGGCGGCCCAGCCTCTGGCACATGGGGCGACTACGGCATTCACCGTTGCCGTCCTCTTAGCGCTCTCCGTGAACCGGATGCAGGTTCAAAACAGTCCGCCAGATTCCGATTCAATACCGCGCTCGCCACTCAATTGGTTGTGGAAATTGGTTGCCGGGTCTTTGCTCTACTGCATCTTGTATTTGGTTGCCGGGGCAGGTGTCCACCCATCATCAAAAAGTTCTACGCGGTCCGGTGGCTGCCATCCCTCGGCCAATTGATTGCTATCCAATTCTGCCGAGGCTTTCTCTACATAGGCATAGCTCTGCCGTTTATCAAAAGAATGGCCGGGAAGCGGCTCCAAGCGGGAGTGATTCTGGGCTTGTGCTACTCCGTGCTCGGCGGAATCGCGCCGCTGCTCCTGCGAAATCCTTACATGCCTCCGGAGGTTCGGTTTGCTAACTCGATAGAAGTCGGTGTATCGAACTTCCTCTTTGGAATGGTCATCTCCTACTTGTTTGTCGAATCCACCACAACATCGACCCACCGAACCGCAAACTGAGCCTGCGAGTGTCAGCTACCATCGGCCACTGATTGGCGCTTCCGGCTTTCGCGCTACAGAACGGCAAGCACCACTCGTAACAAGCGACCTGCACCCTGGCAGCTCTTATAAGTTCCGCTCCTCGGCCGCTCTAGCCAACCGGTTGGGCGTATGCCAATGCTTCGGTGTCATAAGACCTGCGAAGACTTCAATCGAGCCCGGAAGTAAGTCGAAGTCGTCTCCGCTAACTTTGATCCTCGCATCGCCAGCTTTCTCGAACTCTTCCCAACCCATCTCATCCTCGGCCAGAAGCGAAGCTGCCAATTTCAACACAACTACCTGAGTAGCCGTCAGTCTCGGATATTTGTCGATTAAAGAGAGGATCTCTTCTGCCAACTGCGGACGCAGAACCATAATGGCAGTGTAAAGGAATGCAGCAGAATTAGCAGGATGCTGAAAAAGTAGATTAACGAGTTACCGAATAAAACAGAGCAGCGTCTCCAGGTTTTATGAGCCATGCGGGGAACAGACACACAACAGAGCGGAATATTCAGTTATCTATCGCCGGAAGAACGGGTGCCGGAGAAGCATCCTTTGCGATCGATGCGGCGGATGACAGACGAGTTACTGAAAGGGCTGCCGGCAAAGTGCGGCGAGTTGTACGCGAGCACCGGCCGGCCTTCGATCGCACCGGAGAAGCTGTTGCGGGCGCTGCTGCTGCAGATTCTGTACACGGTGCGCAGCGAGCGTCTGCTGATGGAGCAATTGCAATATAATTTGCTGTTCCGCTGGTTTGTGGGGCTGAACCTGGATGAACCGGTGTGGGTGGCGACGGTGTTCACCAAGAATCGGGATCGATTGCTGGAAGGCGAGATCGCCAGCTTGTTCTTTGCCGGCGTGCTGGCGCAGGCGCGGTCGGCGGATCTGCTGAGCGACGACCACTTCAGTGTGGACGGTACGTTGATTGAAGCCTGGGCAAGCCAGAAGAGCTTTCAGCGCAAGGACGGCAAGGCGAGACCGGAGCCGGACGATCCTGGTAACCCGACGATAGACTTTCGCGGAGAGATGCGCAGCAATGACACACACGAGTCGACCACGGATGGCGATGCGCGGCAGGCGCGCAAAAGCAGCGGGCACGAGGCCAAGCTAGCCTATTGCGGCAACATTCTGATTGAGAACCGGAACGGCTTGGTGGTAGACGCGGAGTTGCTGCAGGCCCATGGCACTGCGGAACGAGATGCAGCGCTGCTGATGGCCGAACGGATTGAAGGGGGCCAGCGGGTGACGATGGCCGCCGATAAAGGCTACGACACCAAAGATTTTGTGCATGAGATGCGGGGCATAAATTTTACGCCGCATGTTGCGCAGAACGATAAGCGCCGCGGCGGCAGCGCTATTGATGGTCGCACCACGCGGCAGTCCGGGTACAAAATCAGCCAAGTCAAGCGGAAACGGATCGAGGAAGTATTCGGCTGGCTGAAGACGGTGGGGATGCTCCGCAAGACCCGGCATCGGGGATTGCACAAGGTCGGATGGGTGTTCACCTTTGCGGCCGCCGCTTACAACCTTGTTCGAATGCGGAATCTGGTCTACAGGCCAGTTCCTTCCGCATAACGCCGGGGAGAAGTGCGTCTAGACGCCGCAAAAAAAAGGGCGTTTGGCGACACTTCCTCGGTAGAGACCCTCGACTGAGCTCTGCAAAAAGCCTCGAAAAAGAGAATATCCGCAGTCAGCCTTCGTTTTTCAGCATCCTGCTAAACACCAAAGCCGGAACATTACTGTTCCGGCTTTGATATTGGTGTTTTTGGCGCGTTCTAACGGATGATAGCCATCACATCTTGTAACATTTGGTCGGCCGTGGTGATGACTTTCGAGCTGGCTTGATAGCCACGCTGATAAGTAATCAAGTTTGTGAATTGCGTTGCAACATCGACGTTAGAACTTTCGAGAGCATTGGAAATGACCTCGCCAAGACCTTTTGTTCCGGCTGTCCCGATACTTACTTCAGAACTGAACGCGGAGGCCGAGAAGTTATTGTTACCCACCGGGATCAGCGCGTCGTTGTTCACGAACTTCGCCAGTCCGAGTTGGGCCACCGCGCGGGTTTGACCATTCGAGAACGTAGCTACGATTTGACCTCCGGCCGCCATGCCGACTTTAGTGATTTGCCCGGACGGAATGCCATCCTGCGAAGGCTTGTCGTATTGTGATTTATCGGCAAACTGAGAAAGCAATGGTGTCCGCGCAGCATCTGCGCCAACCAGCGACCAATTGACATTCAAATCATTCGCGCCATTCTTGAGACCCGTGGCGCTGAATGCAACCGGCGTCGATGCAGGTGAAGTTACGCCGCCTTCGGTATGTGAAAGCAGAGTTCCATCGGAATTGAAGCTGACTGAGCCAGTCTGCAGAACGCTGGGGACACCCGGGGTTCCGGCAGTAAGATCCTCGCCGGGAATGCTGACCGAATAGTCCCAGCTGCCTGTGGTGGCCGTTTTACTGAACATGACTTGAACGCTGTGGCTCGCGCCGAGCGAGTCGACAGCCGTAATCGGAACGGCTATTTCGGGATCACCCGCCGCCGTGGAGGATGCCGCATTCAGGTTGGCCGTGAAAGACATGGCGGTTGTCGCGATCGGAGCCGAAGTGGTGTTCGCGGATAGTTTAATGTTGCTGGGACCGCTGCTGGTGGTGTCCAATACGCCGTTATTCTCTTTCCAGCCCTGCACCACTTCGCCAGAGAGAGTCTTAAGATATCCATCCTTATCGAGCACAAAATTCCCATCGCGGGTGAAGAGCTGGCGGCCATCAGCAGCACTGCGAACCGAAAAAAAGCCGTCACCTTGGATGGCGGCAGCGAAGGGAGAGGTGCTCGCCTGCGTCGCCCCGTCCGAAAAGAACGTCTGCACAATCGGCTTGCTAATGCCCAGGCCTTGCTGACTGCCGGGTGTAGCGCTGGCCGATTGCGCGACCAGGTCCCGGAACTCGACAGCATTGCCTTTGTATCCAGTGGTGTTCAAGTTGGCCAGATTCTGGCCGGTGGCGCTAATTGCGTCTTGATTTCCCTGAAGGGAAGAGAGTGCGATGGAAAAAGCACCGTTCATATTCGATTCTCCTGATTTTCTTTCGATCTGACTGCGAGCTTTAGGCGGCGCTCGATCCGGATGCCGGCGTCGCGGCGGCGCCGGCATTTACATACTTTTCTTTAATGCTGCCGATGTCGGTCCGCATCGCCACGCTCTGCTCCAGATTGCTGAACTGCGCGAGCTGGGTGACAAACTGCATGCCGTCCTGCGGCTGCGTCGGATCCTGGTTTTTCAGCTGCGCGACCAGCAGCGTCATAAAGGTTTGGCTGTTTGCGAGGCTATCGATGCCTGCCTGTTTCGAATTAGCGGAGGCCGGATCAGCTGTTTGGCTTCCAGAGTTGACACCAGAGACTGTTGACATAAAGTAAGAGGTCCTTTCCGATTAACTAACTAAGTTGATTCTCGAGTAAGTCAACCCAATCTGGCCGACTGTGCCCGTTTCCGTTTTGACGGCGTCCCGCATCGCCATTCTCCGAGCTGCCGCCACCACTGTTGCCGCTTGTAAAACTGTTGCTGCTATTGCTGCGACTCTCGCTTCTGTTGGTTTCAGCGAGTCTGGGCATCCACACGGCGTGATTCAGACGCTCTTCGTCTAGACGGGAGGTAAGCTCCGGCATATGATCCTGCAAATGCTGGGTAAGGACCGGATCAGCCGATTTAACGCTAACGTGAAGCTCACCGCCACGTTCGACTAAGCGCACGTCTACCCGGCGATTGTCGTCCGCTTTCAATTGCAGAAGAACGTTGCGCACCGGGTCGGTGTTGGCCGCTGGCCCGGGAAGTTCCTCACCGTGAGTACTATTCGCCTGTGACGCAGCATCGCCGAAGGATGCTTTATCGGCAGCTGGCCGCAGGCCAGCTGAAGAGTCTACGTAGGATGAGCCGAAAGCGCTGCCATTGCCAGCTGGGCTATCGTTGGACTGCCGCTTCTCGCCGTGCTCTTCCGGATTATTCACTATGTTGGCGATGTGGTTCTCGAGCAATCCGCTGAGACTTGGAGAACTTATTACGGCTTCCGGGCCGGCAGCTGTTGCTTGCGATACCATGCTTCCCAGCCGCATCGCGAACGCTAAAGTCTTGGCAGAAAGAGCGGGCGCTAGCGCCTCCGCAGTGGTGGGTTCGGCGAGAAGCAGTGGTTCGGATTTTCCTCCAGCTTGGACGGATGGCGCGGCCAAGGCACTGTTAGGAGAGCTGGTTTTGCCAGTGACGCCGCTCATGGCAATAGACGAACTATCGGACATAGGCGCAGATTTCCCAGCCGGATAACCGGGCCCCGACAGCAAGATTGGATAGTAAGCGAGCGGGACAGTCATACTCTGGCCGCGATCGGCAGCCTTACTTTTGGTGCTCTCAGAAGGTTCGGCGTCTCTAACAAAAGAAGACAGCTTTTTCGCCGCTTCTCTATTTTGCTCGGACACCGCAATGGGCGCCACTACCAGTGTTGCCGCCGCGACCGTGGAAGCGGTAGAGGGAGAATTCATTTTCGAAGTCTTAGACATCGCAGCAGCCGTCCCGCCTGATGCATCGGCGGCAGGCGCGGCCTTGTTCTCATCAGCATTGGCGCTAAGTGCGCCGCTAATGTCCGCGGCATCCGTCTTCCCGGCTGCGGAGGAAGACCGATCGGCGGGCTGGTAACTAACTAAGTTCAATAGCCCTGTAAGTGACGCCGGTTTTGATTGGTCAACGGGAGTTGCAGCTAAAGCAGCGGCGTCTGAACGATCGGAATCATCCTTCTTGCTTGCGTTCTTGGCGGGACGATCCGCCTTTCGAAGGCTCTGCTCAGTGCTGGTTGCATCGGTGTTTTGCGAGTTCGATAAGAGCTGGTTCGGCTGGTCTTCCCCGCCATCGTTTTGCCCGGTTTCGCTCAATGCCTTTTGGAACGACTTGGCATCCCGGCGCGAAACAGCCGGCGACTGCGGCTGCCGATCCAGTGGCGGGCCAGCGGAGATCTGAGAAAGCATCACGCAGGCTGCTAAGCACGTTGCGCTCCAACTTCCTGCTTCGCTCCCCTGCATGACAATCTGCAGTTTCTTCCGGGAAAGCGTCAGAAAACTGCCCAGAAACGAAGTGAACATTGTCAAAATCCCGACAGAGATTTTTTACCGGCCGGGTCAACAGCTGTCATGATTTTGACGCTTTTCGTGAGGTTTAGCTTGGCATTGTTCGTGCATAGAACATGCCGACATGGATCCCATAACAACTGCAGCCGCGAGCGGTTTACAAGTCCGGCTCGACGCCTTGGATATGTTAGCGAACAATCTCGCCAACACCGGCAGCAGCGGCTTTAAAGCCGACCGCGAATTCTACGGCAGCTATCTTTCGCCCCGGTTAGCAGGGGAGAGCGACCCAATCGTGGGCGAAACCCCCATGACGGAGCGCCACTGGACCGACTTTGGACAAGGCTCCATCACGCCCACGGGCAATGCGACGGATCTTGCCCTATCCGGCAGCGGCTTTTTCACCGTAGCGGGACCGCATGGAACGCTGTATACGCGCAACGGCGGCTTCCACTTAGACACCAAAGGAACGCTGATCACCAACGAAGGCTATCCTGTCCGGTTAGTAGGCAATCAAAAGCTGACCGTCGAAGGCCCGGCGCCGATCGATGTGGGCAAGGACGGCACTATCTCCCAGGGAGGCGCGGTGCTCGGTCAGTTACAACTAGCGGATTTTGCCGAGCCGCATAAGTTAAACAAAGTTGGCAGCACTTACTTCGAAGCACCGAGCCCGAAGGATGGTCCCGATAAGTTGTCCACGGCAGAGGTGCAGCAGGGAAAGACCGAGCAATCGAACTCTGCTCCCGCGGAATCGGCAGCTCGCATGGTAACTATTTTGCGAAATTTCGAGATGTTACAGCACGCCATCAAACTCGGTACTGAGATGAACCGCCATGCGGTGGAAGAAGTAGCCCGCGTTTGAGCGTTGTGAAAAACGGGAAGAGGAAGAAAAATGATTAGAGCTCTATACAGCGCCGCCAGCGGCATGACCGCGCAGCAGACCAACGTTGACAGCATCGCGCACAACCTTGCGAACTCCAGCACCGCGGGCTACAAGGCGCGGCGGGCGCAGTTTCAAGATCTGCTGTATCAGAACATGATTCAGCCAGGCGCTTCCGCCAGCCAGCAGACGACCGTTCCGGCCGGCCTGCAGATTGGTCTGGGAACGCGCACCGTCGCCAATGAAATTCTGTTCAATCAGGGCAATCTGTCGCAGACCGACAATCCGCTCGACCTGGCGATCCAAGGCAAAGGCTTCTTTCAGATTCGAAAGCCAACCGGGGAACTCGCTTACACCCGAGCCGGGCTGTTCCAACTCGATCGCAACGGCAACATGGTAACCGCAGAGGGAGATGCCCTGGAGCCGCAAATTACAATCCCCGCGCAAGCGCAATCGATCACTATCGGGCAGGATGGCACGGTGAGCTACACGCTTCCCGGACAGAATCAGGCAACCAGAGGGGGCCAGATCCAGCTCGCGAACTTCCCAAATCCAGCGGGCTTGAACAGCGTGGGAAATTCGCTCTTCATTCCGACAGAAGCGTCAGGCGATCCGCAGGTGGGCAGCCCCGGCGGAAGTGAGGGCTTAGGCACGCTGATGCAGGGCTACAGCGAACAATCGAACGTCAACGTAGTGGAAGAGTTTGTCAACCTGATCCAAAGCCAGCGCGCATACGAAGCGAATTCCCGCGTGATGAAAGCGGCTGACGAAATGTATCAGCAGGTAAATCAGATCACGACGTAGCACCGGAACCAGCAATCGCTCTTATGTTTCTCGAACTAGCATTGGCGGCCGCGCAGATGGCAAGCTGCCATCCGATTCGAGCGGAACACATCTACGGCCGCGACTTGGCGGCCGCGGTGCCGGCTCTAAGTTCGCTACCGCCGGCCGAAGAGATCAGCTTTTCGCCCATCCCCGGGCAGCGGCGCGTCTTCCGGTCGAACGAACTGACGCGCATTGCGAAGGCACGCGCGGTCGCTGCACGGATCAACGAGGAAGTTTGTTTCGAATGGGCGCGTTCGATTCCGAAGCGCGAAGACGTGCTGGCGGCGATGCGTGCAAGCCTGAAAGAACTGCACGGCGATGTGGAGATAGTGGATGCGCCCACCAATCCAATTCCGCAGGGCGTGTTGAACTTTCCTCTGTCGGGTTTAAGCGGTTCTTCGCAAGCGCCCGTGGTGTGGCGCGGGACCGTGAGCTATGCGCCCGGCCGCACCCTCGCTATTTGGGCGCGTGTCCGGGTCACGGTGCATGAGCGGCATGTAATCGCGGCCAACACTCTGCGGCCGGGGCAGAGAATCACGCCTCTTGATCTGGGCACGGAAGATTACACTGGTCCATTTCAAAGAGAGACGAACTACTCCGATCCCCAACAAGTAATTGGGCTAATGCCGAAGAACACAGTCTCGCCAGGAACAGCGCTTTCAGAATTGCTGCTGAGGCCGGCGAACGATGTCGAGCGCGGAGACACCGTGCAAGTAATCGTGCAGGTGGCCCAGACGCGCATCGAGGCGCAGGGAATAGCCGAAGATGACGGAATTCGCGGCAGCTTTGTAACAGTTCGCAATCCAAAGACCGGCCGCAAATTCCGGGCCCGTGTGCAAGACAAAGATCAGGTGCTGGTGCTGCCCACCGGCTTGGCCGGCCTGGTAACAGAGGATTCCAAATCGTAATGCGCGCTTCTAAATTATTGATCCTGACCCTGCTGTCCGCAGCATCCGTGTTGGCCGCGAAGAAGGAAAAGAAAGAAAAGGAACCGGTCCTGACACCGCTGGATATCTATGTGCAGCAGGCGCACGCCGCTGCCCGGCAGGCCGAAGTCGAAGATCCGGGGTCCCTGTTTACCGGCATGGATGTACTGGCCGATCTGTCGTCGGACGTGAAGGCGCGATATGTGAACGACATCGTAACGATCTTCGTGGACGAGAGCGCCAATGCAGTTTCAACCGGCGTGACCAAGACGCAGCGGGCGAGCAATGCTTCCGCAGGCTTCAGTTCGGCAGCCGGTAAATTCGAAATTCCAGGACGGCTGGGCAATATCATCACTGCCAATGGAAGCCAGTCTCTGAATGGCCAGGGCACGACGACCCGAAGCACCGTGCTGACCACTACCCTATCGGCGCGAGTAGTGGACGTGCTGCCGAACGGCTTCCTGGTAATCGAAGGATCGCGCAACGTGCTGGTGAATTCCGAGAATCAGGTGGTGACGCTGCGCGGCGTCGTGCGGCCCAACGATCTTTCCCGCGCAAATACCGTGAGCTCTGCCGCCGTCGCGCAGATGGAATTGAAGATCAACGGCAAGGGCGTGGTGAACGACTCCATCCGCCGTCCGAATTTTCTCTATCGCCTGCTGCTTGGGATTCTCCCCTTCTAAAACACTTACATGAAATTACGTGGTATCTTACTTTCGCTCGTTCTGCCATTGCTGGCGCTGGGCGCGGACGAGCCGCAACTGCCTAACGTGCGCGATCACGGTGTGCGGCTGAAAGACCTGGTGTCGATCGAAGGCGTCCGCACCAACCAGCTCATCGGCTATGGCCTCGTGGTGGGGTTGAACGGGACCGGCGATCGCCAGCAGACTCAATTTTCCGTACAGAGCTTGACCAACCTGTTGCAGCGCATGGGCGTAACTACTCCGCCCGCGGCCATCACGGTAAAGAACACGGCGGCCGTGCTGGTGACAGCAACGCTGCCCGCTTTCGCGCAACCGGGAGCCCAGTTAGATGCGACCGTGGCCGCAATCGGCGATGCTTCGAATTTGCAGGGCGGCTTATTGGTTTTGACAACTCTCCGCGGCGTAAACGGCCAAGTCTACGCCATGGCACAAGGCCCGGTGGTGACCGGCGGCTTTGTGGCGGGACGCGGCGCGGCGAACCGGCAGACGGTAAACCATCCAACTGTGGGCCGTGTACCTACAGGTGTCAGCGTAGAACGCATGGCTCCGGCGCCGGCGATTGGCAGCACCATAAAGCTGCAATTAAAGGACGCGGACTTCACCACCGCCGCCCGCATTGCAGAAGCCGTTAACAGGCATTTTGCCGGCTCCGGGCTGGCGCATGCGGACAACTCGGCACTCGTTTCCATCAATGTTCCGCCGCAGTTCGCTTCGCGTTCTATCGAGTTCATTTCCGAGTTGGAGCGGCTCTCGGTGCAGCCCGACCAAATTGCGCGCGTGGTGGTAAACGAACGCACCGGCACGGTGGTCCTGGGCAAGGACGTCCGCATCGCTCCTGTCGCGATCATGCACGGAAACCTGACCGTGGAGGTGCAGACAACCTTTACGGCAACGCAGCCAGTTCCCTTCTCCGATACTCCGCCCGTGGTGCTGCCACAGACTTCTGTCGCAGCCCAGGATGAAAAATCGAAGAACGTGAGACTGAAAGAGGGAGCAACGGTAGAAGATCTGGTGAAGGCGCTCGCCGCCATCGGTTCCACCACGCGCGACGTAATTGCCATTCTGCAAAACCTGCGGGCCGCGGGCGCCCTGGAAGCAGAACTCGACGTTATCTAAGCAAGGCCGAACGAAACCATGAATATTACGAAGTTACCGGCAGATCCAACTGCTATTTCAAGCGCGGCTGCGAATCACAATGCGAAGGCATCGGGAAAGCCCAGCAAGATCCACGAGGCGGCACAGCAATTCGAATCGCTGATGATCAACGAAATGTTGAAGACAGTGAAAGAAAGCTCGTCGTCGGGATGGCTGGGCGGCGAGGGCGATTCCGGCGCTGACTCCACCATGGAGATGGCTCAGGCGCAGTTTGCAAACGCGCTGGCTAAGAATGGCGGATTGGGGCTCGCGCGCATGATCGAGAAGAGCATTTCGCCTGCTGCGCCGCACCCGGCAACTAAGAGTTGACGCACTTGCTTCCGAGCGCCGGTGTAGCTGCCGCATCAACAACATCTTGGGCGCTCCCTTTCAGCTTCTCTGCAGATGTAATCTTTGCATTATTGGGCATTCAAATCGGGTCGCATTCCCAATGTAATCTTCCGTGTTCAGACTGTAGCGTCCGGGAAAGCCGCGTTCTTCATACCTCCTCAAAAGACTCCTGATTATCTCGGCCGCTTTTGCATCCGGCGGAGGCTGACGACTTCCAGGGACCTCGAATGACACGTCGAGCGGTCCGTCCCTCGGATCCAAAGCCCGATGACTGTCATTCTAGAGCAATAATCAGGGGCCGCGTGGTCAACAATGTCTCCCCGATAGGAAAAGGTCGGCGGCTGAAACTCACTTACCTGCGAGAACGAATATTATGCACTCAAAGCGATGAGCGCCGAGCTACTCGCTTGTTACGCCCATTGCTGTAAGTACTCCCAGCCTTGCTTTCAGAAAGAAAACGTTCGCCCTAAAACCGTATCCGGCGTCTCGTCGTAGTAGCTGCCATAGGGCAGACTCGCCGAAACTTCGCATCCGGAAGACTCCTCGCGGATGAGTTCGCCTTCGCCCAGGTCGGCGCAAGGCTGACCGTGGCTGGCGGCTACTTTGTACCAGGCCTCGATCATCTCCCGCAGCAGCTTCAATACCTCAGCCAACAGCTCCGGGCGCTTCTCGGAGTGAGCTGCCAGCAGGCACTGCTGCATGTAGCTGTAGAGGCGCTTGAGATTAGCGCTGATTTCGCCGCCCGCCTGATGGTCTAGCGAAGTGATAAGCTCCGTCAGAATATTGACCACTTTGCTAATTGCGCGGGAACGGCCCATGATGTCGCCCGTCTCGAAGCATCGCTGCGCCTGCACGGTGGCATCGATGGCGCCTTTGTAGAGCGCTGTCACCAGACGGACGGGGTTCGATCCAACCAAGCTCGCCTCTTCATACGCTTGATAGGAATTTTGTTCAAACAATTCGCGTCTCCTCAGCACTATATCGGTGAACGCGAGCAGATTTTAGAAATTTGCGGTGGCCCCCGGGAACAGATTTTTCCGGTCTTGAAATTCAGGCTCTTTTATAAGTCTCCGTAAAATTCACTCGCTTCACGCTCGATAAGAACAAAGAACAGGATTAAGCATAGGCATGTTCTCAATTATTGGAATCGTTGTCGTTCTAGGCGCCGTCGTCGGAGGGTATTTGATGGAGCACGGCAATCTAATGGTGCTGTTACAGCCAGCCGAGCTGGTGATTATTGGCGGAGCCGCGCTGGGAACGCTGCTGATCGGCAATCCCCTGCCGGTAATAATGAAGATCATCAAGGGTCTTCTGGGAGTGCTTTCGGGTGGCAAATATGGCAAGCCCAAGTACCTGAGCACGCTGGTGATGCTCAACGACGTATTTTCCCAGGGCCGCAAGGGCGGGATGGTGAGCCTGGAGAGCCACGTGGAAGAGCCGGAAAACAGCGATCTGTTCAAGAAGCACGAGTTCATCCTGAAAGACCATCACGCGCTGGAGTTTATCTGCGACACGCTGCGCATGGCTCTGAGTGGAACCGTCTCGCACCATGATCTGGACGCCATGGTGGAACTCGATCTCGACGTTCATCACAAAGAGGTCAGCAAGCCGGTAAGCGCGCTTTCCACCGTCGCCGATGCGCTGCCGGGACTCGGCATTGTGGCCGCCGTTCTGGGAGTTGTCATCACCATGGGTTCACTGGGCGGTCCGCCTGAGGAGATTGGACATAAAGTGGCGGCGGCGCTGGTCGGCACCTTCCTCGGCATTCTCATGTGTTATGGATTTCTTTCTCCCTTGGCCGCGAACATGACCCACGCGAATGAATCCGAGTCGCAATATTACCATTGCCTCCGCTCCGGCATGATTGCGTATGTTCGCGGCGCAGCACCCATTCTGGCCGTAGAATTCTCGCGCCGCTCGATCCCCGCCGAAGTGCGGCCTAGCTTTAAAGAGATGGAAGAAGCCTGCCGCGGCGAGAAGGCGGCGGCCTAAGCCATGCCCGCGCCGGTTCAGCCCATTATCATCATCAAGAAGAAAGTCAACGGGCACGGCGGGCATCATGGCGGCGCCTGGAAAGTGGCCTACGCCGACTTTGTAACTGCCATGATGGCGCTCTTCATCGTGCTCTGGCTGATGAACGCCAATCCCGACGTGAAGAAGTCCGTCAGCGGATATTTCAAAGACCCGCAGGGCTTCAATTCGCAGAAAGGAACCGGTGTCGCGGGAGTCGGTGATGGCATAAACATCACCCCGGAGGACCTGGGCAAACTGAAAGAGAAGCTGGAAGCAGCCATCCGGAAGTCTCCGAAATTTGAAAAGCTGAAAGACAACATCGAGATGACGGTTACCGCCGAAGGTCTGCGCATCGAGTTGATCGAAAACGAGAAAGGCATGTTCTTCGAAAGCGGCGACGCCAAGCCGACCGCCATTGGAAAAGAGCTTGTTACCAAGCTGGCGGTGGAACTGGCTAAACTGAACAATCCCATTCTGGTGGAAGGCCATACCGACTCTCTAAAGTACGGAACCGACGTCTACACCAATTGGGAGCTTTCAACAGACCGGGCAAACTCGGCGCGGCGTATCTTGCGGGACGGCGGGCTGCTCCCGGGGCGAATTAAGCAGGTCCGCGGCTTCGCTGATCAGCAACTGCGCTTTCCGTCGCGGCCGAACGATCCGAAGAACCGGCGCATCTCATTAATCGTGGCTTATCCGCGCGACGAAGAGCCGGCAGCCGAGGCGGAAACGAAAGACAAAGGCAGCGCGAAAGCACACGGCGGAAGCAAGGCGGACGCCGGTCGTGGACACGAAGTGAAAGCTAAAGCCGAAACCAAGCCATGAAGCCAAAAAGAGCTGACTCCGAAGCTAGCTCTGTCCTGTCCGTTGCGCCTCTGCTCAGACGATATAAGGTTCTCGGTAGACCGGGCGCGTAAGCATTTTGTTTGCTTCTTCGTCATCGACGAATTTCGGGCCGGCGGCAATGGTTAACTGCCTGCCGGTTCGATAGCTGATGTTTGCTAGATGGCACATGGAAGCGCTCAGGTAGGCATTGCCTATTTCGTCGTGCAGCTCTTTGCTGTTGCGCGAGTGGCATGCCGCCAGGAAGTTCTGCATATGCAAGCCGGTGGTGTTCGTTCCCTTCTCCGGGCGAATGTCCGTTACCAACTCGTTGCTTTCACCTTTGAATGCCTGGAAGCCTTCGTCACTCATGGCAGCCCATCCTTCTGTTCCATAGAACAGGTTGCCTACCATGATGTGAAGAGGAGGTCCAGCTTTGGGCGTTGTGGCTTCAGGAGCCGCCGACGAAGGTGGCGCCATGGCTCCTGCCGCAGGAGCCTTTCCGGATCGCTTCACGGGAAATCCCTCGGCGCCAGTCAGCAAGCCGCGCACTTCGAACACTAACTCTTTAGGGCCGTAGTTATAGCTCGCCAGCAAAGTGTTCGGCGTTTCCTGATCATCGGTGTATGCGTATTTTCCGCCCTGGGCGTAAGCCGTTCTGGGAAAGTCCGGGTCGCCCAGAGCCCAGCGCGCGATTCCGATTTCATGAACACCCTGATTCCCGATATCGCCGTTGCCGGTGTCCCAGAACCAGTGCCAGTTGTATTTAAAGCGCAATTCGTTGAAGGGCCGCATGGGAGCAGGACCGAGAAACAAATCCCAATTGAGACCGGGAGGAGTAGGCGAATCCTCTTTATGCCCAATCGATGCCCGCCGCTTGAAGCACAGGCCTTTCGATAAGTAGATATCGCCGATGAGACCGCCCTGGATAGCTTCCATGGCCTTCATCTTGAACGGCGTACTGCGATGCTGCGAGCCGATCTGCAGCATTTTGTTTGTCTCACGGGCTACCTGCAGCATCCGCTGGCCTTCGTAAATGTTGTAGCAGGCGGGTTTCTCGCAATAGACATCTTTGCCGGCTTTCATTGCCCAGATAGAAGCCAGGGCATGCCAGTGATTCGGAGTGGCGATCGAGACCGCCTCCACCTGCGGATCGGCGAACGCTTCGCGCATATCCACGTACTCTTTGGCTTTCTCTCCCGTGTTCTTCAGCAGCGTAGCCTGCGCGCGCTCGCGAGCCGGTTGATTCACATCGCACAGCCCGGAGACGCGGGCCTCCGGAAGCTTCGAGTAGATGCTGAGGTGATTCGACCCGCGGCCCCCGAGGCCGACAATGACGACGTTAACGCGGTCGTTAGCGCCCCACACGCGCGTAGCCGCCGCAGCGGTAGCGGCGCCAAGGAAGAAGCGTCTCGTAGCGGGACGAGTAAGGATATTGGCCGGATCTTTCATCGCGGCCATTCTATCAACGTTCAGCTCCGTCGAGCCGCTTCGCCAAAAGCAATCGAGAAGCGCAATGCGTAACCTATGCGGAATCAACTCCATTTCGGATGCTGCATTACCGCGCTGAAAGGCGAACGACTGCGCACCTGCAATAGCCGGATTCGCCGGCAGCGCAGTGGTAGTTCATCGTTCAGCGCATAGTCGACGTAGAACTTAGGAAAACTGAGGCGAGTGGATGGCATTCTCTCAAATGCAACTGTCCCCTCAATTCCAAGACCTTCAGATTGCTTGGCCATGCCTCATGACCAGATCACGCGCAAGCTCTTGTAGGATTCGAACTCTTGGCCGCCTCCAATTAGCGGAACATCGAGCGCCATCGCACAGGATATGATCATCCGATCGAAAGGATCGGAATGCCCAGTGATCGGTAATTGCTCCAGCATCTCGGCCTGTTCCTTCGAGTAGTCGACTACTTCGATCCCCAGCCGGTCGAGCAGTTTGTTAATCGTAGACACTGGAACGCTCAAATCGCCCGTTCTGTTTTTAATGATGATCTCGACTATGCTGATGGAACTGAGGAGCAACCTAGAGTTTGAATCTTCGATCACCCGTCTGGCTTTCTTGCCAATCTTCCTTAGCTCTCGAGTTTGTGCAAGGTAGATCAAGCGCTGCGTATCCAAGAGACAACGCCTCACCTACACTTCCCCAAGCAGCCACGCTTTCAGATCGTTCTGCGGGCGCGCCCAATCGGGATTATGAATGACGATCTCGTCATCCAGACCGCCAAGTATGCGCTTGCGTTAGGGTGCGTCTTCTCGGCGGACGATCTCCACCACCGGAATGCCCCGCTTTGTGATGATCACCTGGTTACCGTTCTCTGCTTCTCTAACCAGCTCTGGTAAGCGATTTTTTGCCTCTGTGACACTATATGTCATTTTTTATCCATGCTAGCCAGGGATCTAGCCAGATGCGAATAACACTCTACTTCTCCTCTCGCCGTATGCCAGGGATTTTGAGCTTCGCGGATCCGCATACAAGCAGCTGATCTCGATAAGAACGAGTGCTTTAGAGCCAATCGATTTTTTTCCCGCCGCAAAACAAGTCGCCCGTCTAGTTCCCGCCCAAAAATGCCCGAAGAAGACGGCGGCGGCGCACCGTTGAAGAACTTGATGCCACCGATCGGTTGAAGTTTCGAATTCGCTAACCAGTACTCAGCGCCCTTGGTGTGGGCGTATTGCTTGCGGTACTCTTCGATACTGAGGCGGGTGGATGGCATACGGCAGCGGGTTACTGAGCGCTGATTCGAGCAGCTTAAGTGCTCCAGACTCCCAAGCCGGAATCCGAGCTTCTGATAACTTGTAATGCGGTACGGTCAGCAGCACATGGTAATCCGGCGTCGCAACTCTCCCTGGCTTTATCTCCTGCTGGGCATGGTTGCGCTGGCCAGCGTCCTCTTTCATTTCCGCTCTCTGGAGCAGATATTCCCTCAATGGTTCGGCATTACACGATCTGAATGGCCGTTCATTCTTGATGCTGAGGACAAGCCGCACTTCCTTCTCCAATTCCTGCGCGAGAATGCCCGGAACGCCGGTTTGCAAGAAGGAAATGAATTGATAGCAATCAACGGTGTTCCCGTTCAGTCGAGATCGACGTTCGCAGACTTGCTTTCGAGCTCAAAACCGGGCTCCGCCTGGAGAGTGCTGTATCGAAGAGATCAATCGAGCGACCGCAGCGCCACACTCTTGCTTCAGCCAACGGACCCACACGCCTATGCCGTATTGGTAGTGTTTTACGTTGTCCTCCCTCTATTCTGTCTCGCCCTTGGATTCTGGGTCGTCGGTATCCGTTTGCATGATCTTCGTGCCTGGCTTCTTTTGATCGTCCTGCTCAGCTTCGCAACAGCGTTCAATAGTTTGCCCGATCTCTGGGGCCCCGGTTGGAGGCTTTTCGGCTGTGTCTATCGGAAGCTTTTCGACTCAGGCGGAATAAGCTGTCTCTTCCTGCTTGGCATCTACTTCCCCGAAGCGTTTCCTCGAACTTCGCGCTGGCCCTGGTGGAAATGGTTGGCTTCGATTGTACTGCCGCTCTGGGCAATCTTCCTGTTTGCCGATCTCGTTAGCTTCGTCATCAAATTTTACAGCGTCACAGCGGCCATACCCTTCAACGCTTTTCTAGCGCGAAGCGAACTCTCATCGGGCCATCTCGTATGGGTTGTGTTGGCTGTGAGCTTCTTGCCATGCATCGCAGTGAAATACCGGACTGCTTCCTCACGGGACGTGAAGCGTCGCCTGCGCGTACTCTATGCAGGGGCCGCCCTGAGCCTTTTGCCTATCGCGGTCCTCTTCACAATCGAACAAGTGAAAGGCGTCACAGAGCAGTTCTTCCCTAATTGGGTCGCTATACCTGTTTACATTACCCTCCTTCTGCTTCCCATCACTTTTGCCTACGTGATCGTCGTGCAGCGCGCTCTCGATGTCCGGGTCGCTTTGCGCCAAGGCCTTCAGTACGCGCTGGCCTCGCGCGGCATCATCATTCTGCAATTGCTGTTCAGCGCTGCGCTCTTCTGGCTCATATGGGAACTCGCGACCTCTCATTCCGTTAGTACAGCCTTAACCGCGGCGACGATCGCCGCCGGAATAGCAGGCATCGTCCTGCTTCAAGCTGGAAGAAAACGTCTCGCTCTCTGGATCGACCGCCGGTTCTTTCGCGATGCTTACAATGCCGAACAGATTCTGAGCGACCTCTCCGACCAGGTCCGCACTATCGTCGAGATCGGACCGTTACTGAAGGTCGTAGCAGACCGCATCGCCAGCTCTCTCCACGTCACAAAACTGGCCGTGCTTCTCCAAGAGAACGAATTCTACCGGCCCTGCCATGCAGTCGGCTTCGAACAAGTTCCTGAAGTCGCTCTGCCTCCGGATGCCGCAATCGTCCAACTTCTGAAAAGCGAGAAGCAGCCTACGCGTGTCTACGCCGGCGATCCCAACTCTTGGCTCAACCGTCCAGGCGTAACGGACGACGAACACAAGCAGCTATCGCTGCTCGAGCCCGAACTGCTGCTTCCTCTCTCCGCCAAAAACGAACTGCTGGGCTTCATGAGCTTGGGTCAAAAACTCTCGGAAGCGCCTTTCTCCAGCACGGATCTTCGCCTGTTGCGTTCCGTCGGCGCGCAAACCGGCCTGGCTCTCGAAGTGGCGCGCCTCACCACCGCTATAGGGCAGGAAATCGCATCGCGCGAGCGCCTGAATCGCGAACTTGAAATCGCCCGCGAGGTCCAGGAGCACCTCTTCCCGCAGCGCCTCCCCGTCATCCCCGGGTTAGACTACCATGCCCTCTGCCGCCCAGCTCGCGAAGTCGGCGGAGACTACTACGATTTCCTGGAACTGCCGGGAGGCAAACTCGGCATCGCCATCGGAATTGTATCCGGCAAAGGTATCGGGGCCTCCCTGATGATGGCCAGTCTCTGCGCTTCCCTGCGAGGTCAAGCGCCTACCGCCGAAAGCCTTCCGCATCTCGTAGCAACGGTGAACAACCTCGTTCATGAAGCATCCTCCGCGAATCGCTACGCCACCTTCTTCTACAGTGAATTTGACCCCACCACGCTTCAGCTTTCCTATGTCAATGCCGGTCACAACCCGCACGTCATTTTGCGCTCGTCAGGTGCCGGTCCCGGGCTTTTTCGCCTGACTGCCGGAGGCCCTCCCGTCGGACTTCTCCCGAATGCGCAGTACGAAGGCGACGTCTTTACCCTGCAACCCGGTGACCGGATGGTGCTCTTCACAGACGACATCTCCGAATCCATGAACCAAGCCGATGAAGAATGGGGCGAAGAAAACCTGATCGCCATGGCGCAAGGCGTTTGTTCACCTGCTGAGGAGATAGTCAATCGTGTCATGTCAGCAGCACAAGCCTTTGCGGAAGATGCGCCGCAACACGATGACATGACTGTCATGGCGCTTCAAGTTCTCTGATTGGTTCCTTCAAAATGCAAAATCAGATTACTCCTCCCAACCGCCGCGCCCTTCCTGTGTTCCTGCTGAATACCCTCTTTTATCCCATTTACTACGTGCCCTTACCTGAAATGCCGGCCTCCAGCGATTTACTAACTGGCCCTTAGCAAATTTAGTAAGCCGCCTGTTTACAGACATTGCTCTCGCGCAGCCTCGCGTCCAGATGGAACCGCAGTCTTGATCACCGAAGAGGAATCTTGGAAGAACAGTTCCTTGCCTGGCTTATGGTCGAAGCGTATCCGGCTCACCAGCCTGCAGCCCGGCGATGAAATCTTTCTAGCCAGGCTGGATACCGATGAACTGGTGATGAGCCACATTCATAAGGGCCCGCTCAGTGAACAAGGAGCGCTGCGATGGGGCAGCTTGCAAGTGGAAAGCGCCATAAGACCGCAGCCGTGGCGGCGGCGCTGGGGCAAATGGATAGTCAAGACCCGGGGAGATGGCGTGCGGTTGGGATGGGTGGAACTCGCCAGGTTCAGGACCACGCGCAACGATTACCTGAGCGTCGGCTATCAATTCGCGCCGGAATTCTGGAACCATGGATACGCGACTGAAGCGGTCCGGACGGTGGCTAGTTATACCCTACGTAACTTAAGAGAGCCCTATCTGTTTGCCTATGCACGCCCGGAAAACGGAGCGTCGTTGGCGGTCCTGAAAAAGGTTGGCTTTCTGGAAACGAAGCGCCGCATCCGGGATGACAGTAAGCGGGAGTGCCTGGTCTTCCGGATCAGCAGGAGCCAGTTTCTCCCCGGCCTCGCTTCCATCAAATAATGATGCCGTCGCGCATTGTCACAACCCGGTCAGCGAAGGCCGCTGCTTCCAAATTGTGGGTAATCATCAAAATCGTCTGCCCGGAACCCCGGTTCAAATCCCGTATGATATTCAGAACCGCTTCCGAATTTTCGCTGTCCAGGTTTCCAGTCGGTTCATCCGCCAGCAAAATCGCCGGTCGATTCACCAGCGCCCGGGCAATAGCCACCCGCTGCTGTTCCCCGCCCGACAAAGCGCGCGGCTTGTGATCCAGCCTGTGACCGATGCCCAGCAAGCGCAAGGTCTCCGCGAAGTTTTCCGGCCGCTGCGTAACGCCAGCTAACGACTGCGCCATCGCGATGTTGTCGCGCGCCGTCAGCGTCGGCAACAGATTGTATTTTTGAAAAACAAACCCGACCTTGCGCTGGCGCAGTTCGGTTCTTTCGTTTTCGCTCATGCTGCGCAGATCTGCACCGTCGATCCAGACCTCGCCCGAAGTGGGCGGCGCCAAGCCGCCAAGTATGTGGAACAGGGTCGATTTGCCCGACCCGGATGGCCCCACCACTGCCAGGAATTCACCGCGCTTTACGCTCAGATTCAATCCGCGAAGCACCGGTATGTCGACTTCGCCGGCGCGGAAGGTTTTACGAAGATCTTTGACGTGAATAATTGCATCTTCGCTCACTGTCATTTCCCCTGCATCGGATGGCAACGTCTGGCTACTCATAGGCAAGCGCCTCGATAGCATCCTGCCGCGCGGCTTTCAACCCGGGATAAATCGCGCCCAGCAGAGCGCCGCCCAGCGCGATAATCGCCGCCTTCCACCACCAGTCCGGCACCGAGATAATCGGCAGAGAAGCCGGAGCTATCGTCAGAATCACTGACTTGATTATCGAGGCCAGAACGATGCCGAGCACACAGCCCACGATTGCGAGCACAATTGCTTCACGAACCAGAATATCCACTACCCGCATTGGTTTCGCGCCTAGCGCCTTCAGAATGCCGATTTCGCGCGTGCGTTCCACTACCGCTGTGTACATGGATAGAAACACCACCAGAAAGCCCACTACAACGGCGAGACCCGTAATGACCCAGATAAAAGTCTGAAGTTGCGGAATGCTGTTGATGCTGAACTGGCCGATGAAATCTTTGAACGAGATAGCAATCAGGTTTCCATCCAGCACCTTGTTCAGCTGCCGGACCGCTTCAACCGTATTCTTCTGGTCGTCGAGCTTCACCAGAACCTGCGAGATCTTCCCCGTGTTGTTGGTCAGCTCCTGCAACCGGCTGAGCGGCGTCACCAAACGTCCTAGCATTCCGCTTTGAATAATGCCGCTGACCTGCCACTGATGGTTCAGAATGTTGATGCTCTGGCCAACCTTCACTTTATGCTGCTTAGCGTAATATTGGTCCACCAGAATGTTGTCCGGCTGCTTCGGTTCTCCGCCCTCCAGGTAATGAAAGCCGCCATTGAATGCATTGAAAGTTTGGAAGTTTACGCCGTTTACCGAGCTCAGAATATCGGTGCCGCCCAGTGATTGAATCAGCATTCCCGTTACCTTCTCCACGTGCGGCTGCTTCCGGATAAAAGGCACCCATTTCTCCAGCACCTGCCCGGTGGACATGGAAAAGCTCGCTCCCGCCTTCATCCAAATGTCCGCCCCCGTGCCCTCCGCGCGTTTGGCCGAATCCTGCAGCAAGCCGCGGCTGAGTCCAATCAGGGTGAGGATCGACATCACCTGCACGCCCACTACAAGTGCGCACAAAAAAGTTCGCACCCAGCGATGCTTTAGATTTTCGATAACGAGCTTGTTAATCATTCCTTGAAAAATGTTCCATGTTATGACCTTAAAAAACGTCAGGGCTGCTGCGCCAGAAAATCTCTGGCCACCAGCTGCACCGGTTGATGCTCTACATCCACGCGGCGATTCAGCCGCCGCATGGTGTCCTCATTGATGTGGTTCGACAACATGCTTAGCGCCAGCACAACCGCTGGCCTCTGTTCAGCCAGCTCCTTCCGGATAACGTAGCAGGCGTTGTAAGGCGGAAAGGCACGGCGATCGTCTTTAAGCACCATAAACCGGGAGTCCATCAGCTTTGCATCCGTCGAGTTCGCGGCCGCCATATCGACACGCCCCTGCGCCAGCGCCTGATAGAGCAGTCCTAAATCCATGCTCAGCGGAGTCCCTTCCCATTGCAGCCGGTAGGTCTTATTCAGCGCCTGCAGACCGTCTGTGCGAGTCAGAAACTCGTAGCCGATACCCAGCCTCCATTCGCGGCTGCCGGCGCTAGAAAGTTTGGGTGCAGCAAGCTGTTTGGCATCTCCAGAGCGGACCACCATGGCAAAAGTGTCATTGAACCCCAGCGGCGGAAGCCAAACCAATTGGAAACGCCGCAGGTATTCCGCCTTCACCTCTTCATAGCTGCGGGCCGGGTCGCGCGGCGGGTCAGCCTTCAAGACCACGGTAAGCGCGGTGCCCGTGTATTCAGGATAGATATCGATGTTGCCGTGTTTAATTGCTTCGTGGGCCAGGAGCGTGCCGCCCAGGTTGAGTTTACGCTCTACCGTCAATTGCGTCTTACGTTCGATTTGCTGCGCTGCAATTTCCCCAAGAATCAGCTGCTCCGTGAAATTCTTCGAGGCCACCACAATTGAATCGCGGCCGCCGCAGCCCCACAGGCAGAGCAGCAGCAAAAGGCCTAACGGTTTGAGGCCGGCCGTTTGTAATAGATCTCCGGTCATGACGTGGTAATCCTGCGTTCGATCATCGACATTATCCCGTCCGCCAGCAACGCCAGCAGAGCGGCAGGGACCGCGCCCGCCAGAATCTCGAGCGTGTTTACCGAAGCAACTCCGCGGAAGATGAGTTCGCCCAGGCCGCCCCCGCCGATGATGGCGGCAATCACAGCCGTGCCGATATTCGTCACCAGCGCGATCCGGATGCCGGCCAGAATAGCGGGCGCGGCGAGGGGAAGTTCCACCAGCCGGAGCAGTTGGCTGTCCGTCATTCCCATCGCAACCGCGGCCTCGCGCACCGGCCGGTCGACACCCGTAATGCCGACAATCGTATTACGCAGAATCGGGAGCAGCGAATAGAGCACCAGGCACAGGATGGCAGTATGCTGGCCAATGCCTCCGATGAAGGGCACCGGCAGCAGGAAGCCGAACAAGGCCAGACTCGGTATGGTTTGCAGCACGTTGGCGACCACCAGCGAAATGCGCTGCAGCCGCGGATTGCGCGTACCCAGAATACCCACCCCAACGCCGATCACGATAGCGATGCCGGAGGAGACTCCTACTAAAAAAAGGTGCTGCGCCGTCAGCCGGACAACGTCGCGCGCCAGGATTTTGAGAACAATGGGGTCCAAATGAATAGCGGCCTAACGGGAAGGACTGTCGAAACTGGGGCTGTCAGAACTGTGATCAACATCCGTCGAATCAACCGAAAAGAGTCGACAGCTGGAGGTCTGCTCGCGGAAACGGAATCGAGGATGGAAGAAGATGCCCGCGCGCACGTCGGCGTTCCCTTCAATTAGCTTGGTCAGCCAAACGCCATCAGGCTGCCGGGCCAGCGTGAGATGCAGATTGAAACCCTTGTGCAAGTTCGCGAGCAACCCTCCGGCGACCTTTACGTCGCGAGTGGTCTCAATTTTCAGTTCGACGGGGGCGCCGCTCTCCTCATCCAGCGCGATGCGGCCGTCCACCGCCTTGGCAAACCGCTCTTCCAAACTCTTCGGCCGGAATTTTTCATCGGGAACCAGATCGTAAGTCAAGGTGCTGCGTCCATTCCGCTGCTCCCGGTGCCCATTCCTTAGCCGCTGCGCCCTCAGGAACATCTCGAACTGCTTCTCGCGCCGCTCTTCTACCTTCTGTACCTGCTTTGGATCAGTGAATTTCTTTACCTGCTTATCCACGCGCTTCTGCTCCTTTTCGGCCTCGCCGCCTTTCAACTGCCGGCCGTCGTTCGCCAGCACATGGTCGATCTGCATGCCGTTCACAAAGAAGCGCTCCACTTCTTTGCTCTCGGTCTTCTTTATCTTCCCGTCGCCACCCACCTGCTGCCATTGCATCCGGACGGAACACGCATACCGCTCCAGCGCTTTCGATGAGGCCCGCATATTCGCCAGCGCTTTCTGGCGCAGTTGTGATGCATCCGGAAGAGGCTGCGAATCGGGAGCCTCTGTTACCAGCAGCAGCACAATCAAAGAAACAACGCACGCCATATGGGTTTAAGACCCGTCGCCTCCCGCTGGCCGGCCATTCTGATACGGCAGCGTTTCCACGAAAGCCCTGGCTGTTGGCGTTTCAAGGCGCAGGAAATCGCGCGGCTCGGCTATGGCCTCGATGCGCCCCTGGTCCAGAACGGCGATTCGCGTTCCCAGCGTCAGCGCTTCCTGCAAATCGTGGGTCACGAAAATCGAGGCCACTCGATATTCATTACGCAGCGTCATGAATTGCAGTTGCATCTCATGACGGGTAACCGGGTCCAAAGCGCCAAAGGGCTCGTCGAAGAGCAGCAAGCCGGGCGATGCGGCCAGGGCGCGCGCTACTCCCACCCGCTGGCGCTGCCCTCCGGAGAGTTCCCGGGGCTTCCGCGCACCTAGCGCGGCCGGATCCAGTCCCACTTGCCCCAGCAACTCCTCCGCACGCTGCTGTTGTTTCTCTTTGGGCCAATCGAGCAGCCGCAAAACCAAGGCGACGTTCTCCGCCACGGTCCAATGGGGAAGCAGCCCGAATTCCTGTATCACGTAACCAATGCGGCGGCGCAACCCAATCTCATCCGCTGCCTCTACATTCTCGCCGTCCAATCGAATGGTCCCGGAAGTAGGCTTCAACAGCCGGTTGATGAGCCGGAGCGCCGTGGTCTTTCCCGAACCACTGCGTCCCAGCAGGACCAGTGTTTCTCCCCGCTCCAGCGTGAAGCTTACCGAATCGAGTATGTTCCGTTCGCCATAAGCGTAACTAACGCGATCGAATTCAAGATACGGCAGTAAGTAGATCTCCTGGAAAAACGTGTCTCACGTGGGATACTGGTCCCAGTTTCGCACTGTTTTAGCGATGCCTTATCACATACAACCCTTACGCGAATTTCTTGTCCGTCCAGCCCTTCCCCAAAACCTGAGCCGGCTTCTGGAACTCGGTTACAACCTGGTGTGGAGCTGGGACCACAATCTCCGCGCGCTCTTCCGCCGCCTCGATCCCGGTCTCTGGAAAGAGGTCAATCACAATCCCATCGCCCTGCTGGGAAGGGTGGATCAGGAGAAGCTGGATAAAGCGGCGGCCGACCCGCGATTCGTTTCTCTGTACCGGCGCTCCTGCGAACGGCATGACAGCTATCTTCATAGCCGTCCGCTTACGGAAGAGACTCCCCGGATTGCTTATTTTTCCATGGAGTATGGACTCCTCGATTGCATGCAGATCTACTCCGGCGGCCTCGGATTGCTGTCGGGCGACCATCTGAAGGCCGCCAGCGATTGCGATTTCGCCTTGACCGGAATCGGCCTGGCCTACCAGCGCGGCTATTTCCAGCAGGCGCTTAATCCCGATGGCTGGCAGCAGGAGCGGTTGCCGAATCACGACTTCTATACCCTGCCGGTGCGTTCCTGCGAAGGGCCCGATGGCAAGGATGTCATCGTTAGTGTGCCGCTGCCCAACGGTGAAGTCTTCATGAAGATCTGGAGCATCGATGTTGGCCGCGTCAAGCTCTACCTGCTCGACACCAACATTCCCCAGAATGCCTCCCAGTCCGATCGCGACATCACTGACCAGTTATATGGCGGCGATGTTCACAAACGTATCCGGCAGGAAATAGTCCTCGGTATCGGAGGTTCGCGCGCGCTGCAAAAAATGGGCGTGAAACCCACCGTCTATCACATGAACGAGGGGCACTCCGGATTCCAGGCGCTGGAGCGTATCCGGCTGCTGATGGCGGAGAACCAACTAACCTTCGAACAGGCGCTGGAAGCGACCCGCCTGAGCAACGTATTCACCACGCACACTTCCGTGCCTGCCGGTATCGATCTGTTCGATGCCGGGCTGGTTTACGATTATCTTCGCAACTACTGCGAAAGCTCGCAGATCCCGTTCGAGAAAGTGCTCGCGCTGGGACGCAAGAACCCGGACGATCAAGCCGAGCGGTTCTCCATGGCTGTCTTCGCCCTGAAGACGTCGGCCTTCCGGAATGCGGTGAGCGTACTGCATCGCCTGGTCTCGCAGGAGATGTTTCAGGACTTGTGGCCGCGGCTCCCGGTGGAGGAAGTGCCCATCACATCCGTCACCAATGGCGTGCATTCCCCTAGCTGGATCAACGGCGACCTGGCCATTCTCTACGACCAGTATCTGCAGTCGGATTGGCGCGATCGCCTGGAAGACCAGAAGATGTGGGAGCTAGTGAGCGAGATTCCCAGCCAGGAACTCTGGGAGATGCACCGGAAACGCAAGCGCCGCATGGTGTCTTACGTGCGTGAGCGGGTGGTGGCTTCCGCGGTTGGCCGCAAAGCTTCACTAGCCGAGGTCCGGCGTCTGCAGGAGGTGCTCGATCCCGATGTCTTCACTATCGGCTTTGCCCGCCGCTTCGCTACCTACAAGCGCGCCACTTTGATCTTCCGTGATGTGAACCGGCTGAAGAAGCTTTTAAATAATCCTAAGATGCCCGTGCAGATTGTCATCGCCGGCAAAGCGCACCCTAGAGACAACGAGGGGAAAACGCTGATCCGCGAGATCGTATCGCTCTCGCGCGATCCGGAGCTGACGAAACGTCTGATCTTTGTGGAAGATTACAGCATTCAGGTGGCGCGCGAGCTGGTGCAGGGCGTGGATCTGTGGCTGAATAATCCTCGCCGCGGCGAAGAAGCCTGCGGCACCAGCGGCATGAAAGCGGCCATGAACGGAGTCCTGAACTTCAGCGTGCTCGATGGCTGGTTCGACGAAGCCGTCGATATCTCGGGAGGCTGGGCCATCGGCGGTCGCGAGAGTTTTACTGAAGACCAGACCGAAATTCACGCGACAGCCATTTACTCCACTCTCGAAAACGAGATTGTTCCGCTTTACTATCATGCCGCGGAGCAGGACATTCCCGGCGAATGGGTGAAGCGCATGAAGACCTGCATCGCGAACATCACGCCGCAGTTCAGCTGCGGCCGCATGCTGGGGGAATACATGGGCGAACTCTACCAACCGGCGCACCGTTTGTGGACCGGGATCTCAAAGAACAATTTCGAGGCGGCGCGTCAGAAAACGGTGTGGGACGAGCACGTTAGGAAAGCCTGGGATTCCATCCGCTTCATCGAGCTGGGCAAAAAGACTGAAGAGGACCAGGTGATGAGCGGGTCTTCGGTGCCCGTGCGGGTATCCGTCGATCTGGCTGGCCTGAAGCCGTCTGAGGTCCGGGTAGAGGCCATCATCGGACAGATCGGCGGCAATGGGCAACTGCAAAACACCTTCGTGCTTCCTCTAAATGCGCAAGAGGCAAAGCCAAGAGAGGAAAAGAGCAAGGCAGTGGAGTTCGCCAACGAGTTCACGGTTCAGCAAACCGGGCGTGTAGGCTATTCCGTGCGCATCAGTCCGAACCACTTCGATATGCCGCTTACTCGTCCATGTAACGCACTTCTCAAGTGGGTCTCTGACGAGAACTCTGCGTTAACTCGTTAATTTCTTGCTTGGGGGCTGGCGCTGGAATGAGAACCGTGGTACATAGTTAGACAGGTGCAGGCAAAGATTGCTGATCACTAGCGTTACAAAGCGATCTCTGCCCCTTCCAGATTGTTCCGGCGTAACTTCTTTGCACCGAGCAGACGTATTTCGTGAACCCTGGAATCGCACTCGATATAAGCTCTAGCGCGTGAAATCTCACTTCGGTATCCGCATTCCCGCGCCAGGCACCTTCAAGGAGTCGATCAACGTATGAACGGAGATCGCAAATATAGGCAGAACGGCTATCAGGATTCAGAACGTGGATCCAGTAGTTTCAAACCCGAGCGACCTAAGCAAAATGGGCAGAGATTGCCCGTCGATATAACTGGCCCCAAACTTCCGCGGCTGGTGCAGAACATCGCCGCAGCCCGTTGTTTCAGCTGCACGACAACCCTTCCGCCGAATTGGGACTTTAAAAGCAACTGCCCTAAGTGCGGTGTTTCGCTGCACTGCTGCAAGCAATGCGTCAATTTCGATTCTTCTACCCGGTTCCAGTGCCTGAAGCCCATTCCAGTTAGAATTCCACTAAAAGATCAAGCTAACGATTGCGCTTCTTTTGCGCCCCGGGTGACGGTCGCTCGCGATGCGGCGCCGGGGATGAATTCCCTTCCGCGATCCGGCGTAAATGGCATTCATCCATCCGGACCTCGTGACGCCAGCGCAGCCAGGGCGGCGTTCGATAGCCTGTTTAAGAAGTAAAGCTTTTGGCCTCTACCCGGATCAAAAAGAAATCTACTCAGACCAAGACATCTCCGCTACCCAGGCAGCAAGCCATTCCATGCCTGGTTTTGATCGTGACCGGTCTGATTATCATCGCTTTCTTCTTCTTCGCCAGCTTTCATGTCTCTGGATAATGCTCCACATCATACACAGCCAGATCGGACTACACCAACTTTGAAGCGTTACGACGGACGATCAGCGGAACAACTCCGGACGACTCGCATCACCACTGACTACCTCATGACGGCCGAAGGCTCGGTGCTGATCGAGACCGGTAATACGCGCGTCCTCTGCACTGCCACGGTTGAAGACTCGACCCCGGCCTTCTTGCGGAACTCCGGGAAGGGCTGGATTACAGCCGAGTATTCCATGCTGCCCAGGGCGACTGCAACCCGGACACAGCGGGAGATTATAAAGGGACGGCCCTCGGGACGCACGCACGAAATTCAGCGGCTGATCGGGCGCTCGCTGCGGGCGGCCGTGGACTTGAAGGCACTGGGAGAACGCAGCATTATCATCGATTGCGATGTTCTACAGGCCGATGGTGGCACGCGGACGGCGGCAATAACCGGCGCTTACGTGGCCTTGGCTATCGCGCTCGGAACGCTGGTGAAATACAAAGTGCTGCAGAAGTCTCCCATTGTCGACGCCATCGCCGCAACCAGCGTGGGCATCATTGCGGGCGTTCCTCTGGTCGATCTCTGCTATGAAGAAGATTCGCAGGCCGACGTGGACATGAACATCGTTATGACCGGCTCCGGTAAATTCATCGAGTTGCAGGCCACCTCCGAGCGGACTCCGTTCGACGACGAATTGCTTGCTGGAATGCTCAACCTGGGCAAAACCGGCGTTCAGCAGTTGCGCGCCATTCAAGAAGAGGCGCTCGCGGGCAGGATCTAATTCAACCCCTCTTTCTGTGCTCCACGAACCCAGGCAAGCTGCGGGAATTTTCCTTGTTTGCGAAGGACAGCAAGTTCAACGTGCAAGTGCTGCCTGGCCTCGAAGCCATTGAACCTCCGGAAGAAGTGGGCGTCACCTTCGAAGAGAATGCGGAGCTGAAAGCTGCTTATTACTCCAGCTTTACCGGCTCTCTGGTCCTGGCTGACGATTCCGGTTTGGAAGTGGATGCTCTCGATGGTGCGCCTGGGGTCTTCTCCGCCCGCTATGCCGGTCCGCAGGCCACCAGCGGCGAGAACAGCCGGTTGCTGCTGCAAAACCTGGCTGAAGTGTCCCGCCGGCAGGCGCGCTTCGTCTCGGTCATCGCGGTAGCGCAGCACGGCCACACCATCGCCAGAGCGCGCGGCATTGTCGAAGGAACTATTCTCAAAGCAGCTCGCGGCAAGGAAGGTTTCGGCTACGATCCGCTGTTCTTCCACCCTCCTTCCGGACGGAGTTTCGGCGAACTAAGCGATGCGGAAAAGCTGCGCGTCAGTGCCCGCGGAACAGCGCTTCGCGCCATCTTTGAGCGTCTCGGCAGAGTTCTATAAGAGCCTCTCCAAGATAAAATCATATCGTGCATCGCCATTTGCTTCACAACTCGTCCATTCACCTCACCACCGAAGCTCTGCTCTCGCCCGGACAGGTCGGCTTCATGAATGGATGGGGCATCTTCAGCACTTTGCGCGTGGCCGATGGGGTTCTGTTCGCTTATGAACGGCACTATGCCCGCATGGCTCGCGATGCCGCCCGCATCCATGTTCCATTCGAGTACACAAGCGATGAGTTGAAGCGCCTGCTGCTCTCATTGGTGAAGGCCAACGGCGCCGGGAACTCCACCTTGCGCCTCGCCGTTGTGCGGAACCACGGCGGGCTGTTCGAAGCTCCTGGCCTGCAGCGGCCGGCTGAGTTGATCGCCTTCACTGCCGACCTGAATTCCTGGGGCGAAGGAGTGCATCTCGGCTACCGTCCTCATGGCCGGTTCGGCGCTTCCCCGTTCGCCGGAACAAAGCACACCGCCTGGGCGGAGAATCTCACGATGTACGAGACGGCTCATCAGATGGGCTTCGACGAATACATTCTTCTGAACGAAATGGGTCAGGTGAGTGAGTGTACTTCAGCGAATATATTCGCCATCAAGGGCGGCAATGTCTGGACGCCGCCGCTTTCCACATCCGGCTGCCTACCGGGAATTACGCGTGCACTGCTGCTGGAAGAAATTACAGTTGCCGGGCTGCGCATCTCTGAGCGCCAATTAGCTCCCTCGGAGCTCGAGGAAAGCGACGGACTTTTCATCACGTCTTCCACCAGAGATTTGCTGCCGGTGATTCGCATCGACGGCGACCCGGTGGAACAGGCCGCAGATCGCTTCTCTGCTCTGCGCGATGCTTTCATTCAGTACCGCCAGTCGTATGTTTCGCGAGAGCGCACGGCAAGCGGCATCGTTGCCGCATGAAAGCTTCGACGTTTGAGTGCGAACACTGCGGCAGCCGCAATCTTCGGAGATCCCAGCGCAAATCATTTGCCGAGTACGCGGGCTCGTTGCTAGGCCGCTATCCGGTCCGCTGCACCGCCTGCGGACAGCGATCGTCGCTGAATATCCTGCTGCTGTCTAAATTTTTTGTGGCAAAGTGTCCCAAGTGCCTGCAGATGCGGTTGTCAACCTGGGATACCAAGCACTACCGGATCCCTCGCTGGAAAAAAGTTCTCATGACTCTGGGCGCGCATCGCTACCGCTGCAATGGCTGCCGCTATAACTTCGTGAGTTTCCGGGGACAGGCTGTGGCCGATGTTGCAGGGCGCCGCGAACGCTAAAACCCACGGGCTAATAGAGCGCTTTCGCAAATTGGGTCCGCAATCTCTCCGCGCATTCTCTGTAAGAACGTTGTTTGTGATCTACACCAAGTGATACTCGATTTCGCACATCGTGTGCCTGCGACGACGTCGATACTCAACCGATCTCGCTATTCGCGTAGAGCAGCCTGAAACCTGTTCTAGAGACGCTGAATCTCAGACCGGGAACGAACCCTTAAGTCACCGAGGCAGCAGTCTTCTGGTGCGAAAGCACCAGCAGGCAACCCACTTGCTCGCCAATTGTGCTGAGCATCTCGATATCGTTTCCGGAGTGGATCCTCGAATTGCGGTCCTGCACGTTAATCACGCCGACAACCTGATTTTGAGAGATGATCGGCACCGACAGGAAGGCCTCGAAAGTGTCCTGCGGCAGATCTTTGAAGAACTTGAAACGAGGGTCGCTGTAAGCTTCGCGAGAGATGGCCAGCAAGCGGCGTTCGCGCGCCACCCAGCCGGTGAGTCCTTCAGTGAGCTGCAGCCGCACACGGCTCATTTGTTTTAGCTGCGCATCGCTGGATGCATGCAGCACTAGTTCGCCTTCATCCACCAGATAGATGAGGCACGAATCGCAATCAAGAAAATCGCGCACCATGCTGACGATTTCGTGGAGCGTGTCTTCCACCGCCATTTCCCGGGTCATCATCCTGCTGACCCTCTGAAAAAGCCGAAGTTGCCCTTCTGCCCTGTCCAGTTTGGCTTCCAGATCGCGTGTCTTTGACACCGTGGGTATTATCGCACCTTCAGGCGGTCTTGTGACCTCGGAAGCACCCATCAGGAGGCCGCGAGGATTCGTGCGCAAACCGGGGGGCCGGGTGGAGTACGATTGGATGGAGCGACTTCGAGGAGACGCCTTTTCCCACATGTGGAGTAAACGAACAGACGAAACACCGCAGCGGCCGGAAAGGCCCGCAGGCGCTCCCGGCGCCTCGGCCCCGGCTCCAGAGACCCCGAGGAGAGAACCTAACACCATGTCATCACCATCCAGAGCTTTTGACTCCGATCCTGTCTCCCCCAGAGGCACCGGCCCCGCCGCCCTTGGCAAGAACGTGACCATTAAAGGACAGATTTTCGCGCGCGAAGATCTGACTATCGACGGCGAAGTAGAAGGCACAGTCGAATGCCAGGAACATCGCCTGACCATCGGGCCTAATGCCCGCGTCCAAGCCGGCCTGAAGGCGCGCGAGATTGTCATTCATGGCTCCATTCAAGGCAATGTCGATGCCACCGACAAAATCGACATCAAGAAAGAAGCGAAGCTGGTGGGAGATATCAAAACCAGCCGCATTGTAATTGAAGACGGAGCGTACTTCAAAGGCAGCATCGACATTTCGAAAGCCGCTGCCGCGAAGATCATGCCCGCTTCCTCACCCGCTTCGTCTACCGCGCAATCCACGCCTACCGCGCAATCTACGCCGCCAGCAGGCAGCAATACCCCGGTGAGCGTAAAGTAAAGACGCTTCGTTAGCTCTTTTTTTGCGGCCTTGGCTCTCGCGCCTGGGCCGCATTCTATTTTCCGGATGTTTTACCACTCACCCCTTCATTCGCGAAAGGGTTCCCAAACATGAAATTCGGCGTCGGCAAAGGATTGTTTGGACGGTCCCCCGCGACAGTCGAAAGGAGTGCTCCGTTGCCGCGCAGCAGCAGCGGGCTCGATCAGTTCTGCTCTTTTCTGCAGGCGCGCGACGAGCTCTCCGTCCTCGACATGTCGGGAGCGAGCCAGGCCAACATCACCTTCATCACCGGTTTCGGCCACCGCATGTCGTCGGACGACATTATCGGCACCATGGCGGAACACTTCGGGAACGATTTTCTATCCAGCCAGAGGGCTGCCAGCAGTGCGCAGTATTTTCTCGATGCGGCTCTGACTTTTCCTGACGATTCTTTCGACGCCATTCTCGTTTGGGACGCCCTTCAGTTTCTGGCGCCGCCCCTTCTAGACCAGGTCGTTAGCCGCCTGCTGCGGCTTGTGCGTCCGGGAGGAGCGATGTTGGTTTTCTTCAATTCAGACGAAAAAGCCAAAGCGATCCCGGTCTACAGCTACCGCATCCAAGACCGCAAAACGCTGCTGCAGAGTCCCCGCGCCGGCAGCGTGCCGCAGAGGCCGCAATACTTCAACAGTCGAATGCTGGAAAAGGTCTTTGCGCAGGCCGGCTCGGTGAAGTTCTTCCTGACACGCGACCATTTGCGCGAAGTGATCGTCACGAAGTAAGCGCGTTGTGCCGCGGAGTGGCTGTAGGGCAAGAATTGGATGGTACGAACCAGTCGATCTCCATCTTGCAGCTCGGATAGCCGCAATATTTCGCCGTTGGTTGACATCCCAGATCCACATTCGTTAAAAGATATCTGCGCCAGCCCGAAGCTCGAATCTGATTTGCTGACGCCCGACGTGCTTGCGTCGAAGCGGGAGGACGGCAGCGATGCGCTAGACTCACACTCAGGGTGCAGCGTTTTCTGTCCATTCTTCTGCTTATCGCGCTACACTCCACTTCTCTGCCTGTTTCCTTCCTGGCAAATTCCAGTTCGCGACTGCCGGCCTGCTGCCGTAAAGACGGGGAACACCACTGCGCGATGCGCGCTATGATGCGCGAAACCGGTGGCGTCGCTGTCGCTCGCCTCGAACAAAAATGCCCTTGCATGCCGTTCGGCGTAACTCCCGCGGCACGGAATGTGGGATTGATGCCTCCATCACGGCAGAGCGTATTTGTACCCGCTACCTTGCCGTCGCTCATCGCAGAGGTGCAGACGGGCTATCGAGTTTCGCAATTCCGCGCACGCCAGAAGCGCGGCCCACCTTCCTTTCTTATCGCCTAAGCGTTTGCGCGACGGTATCGATTTACCGTTGCGCCTGTGTGTCTTGCTTTTAGACGAAAGAAAGGAATTTATTTATGAATTGGCGCGCGTTCGCGTGTTCACTTCCTGCTGCGTTCGCGTCTTCCGCATTCGCTAGCGATCTACAAACTGAGGCACGAACATCACGTGTCTGCGCAGTTTTATCAGGCCTTGGCGGCTGTTGCTCGTCCGAGATCCAGTCTGTCCTGAAGGAAAAGTGCGCGAGGAGACTATGACCGCAACCGTAGCCCCTAGTGCTGCTGCCGCAGGGCACACGCCGCAATCGCAATCGAAGTGGCCGGGCTATCGCACCCTGTGGCGCTGGCACTTCTACGCTGGCATTTTTTCCATTCCGTTCATCCTGTGGCTATCTGTTACCGGCTCCATTTATCTATTTAAGCCGCAGATCGAAGCTTGGCTCGAGCAGCCCTACAATCACCTGGCGATTGGCGCGCAGCGTCACAGCCCTTCGGAAATGGTCGAGGCGGCGCTGGCGGCGTTGCCGGGTTCGGCATTTCACGCTTATGAACTGCCGGCAACCAGCACATCTGCCGCTCGCGTTCTGATTGGCAAAGGCGCGGACGAATACCGGGCCTACGTGCATCCAGGCAACCTGCGCGTACTTTCTGTAGCGAACGAAGAGCACCGGCCGATGCGCTTGATCTTTCACCTGCACGGCGAGTTGTTGATGGGCGATCGAGGATCGATGTTGATGGAGCTTGCCGCCTCTTGGGCCATTGTCATGATTATCACCGGTCTCTTTCTATGGTTTCCCCGGCAGATGCGCTCGATCGGTGGAGTCGCCTTTCCCAGGCTTCGCGCCGGCAAACGCATTTTCTGGCGCGACCTGCATGCAGTGACTGGTTTTTGGATCTCACTGTTCGCTCTGTTTCTGCTGTTCTCCGGACTGCCCTGGAGCAAGAGCTGGGGCGGTCTTCTGAAACAGCTGCGACAGGTATCCGGCAAGCAACAGGTGGCCGCTCAGGATTGGTCCACCGGCAGCTCCTCAGAAGCCGCGGGACGAATGGCGCGAACGCGCGCCGGCATGGCATTAGCTGCGGCAGGTGGCGGTGAACACGCCGGCCACATGCGGCATCACGGAATGCGCGCCTTGCATGCCGATGAATTGCGCGTACTCGATAAAAGCGCGCCGGTGGTGGCGGCATTGCACCTTGCCAACCCGGTGTTGATATCGCCTCCCACGACTCACGGCGGCGCGTGGACTGCACGTTCGGATGCGCAAAATCGCACGCTGCGGGCAAATGTCTCGCTCGATCCTAACAGCGGCGCGTTGATCTCCAGGCAGGACTTTCGCGAGAGACCTTGGATCGACCGGGCGGTGGGCACCGGAGTTGCTGCGCACGAAGGACAACTATTCGGATGGCCTAATCAGGCGCTTGGCCTGTTCACCACGTCGGGGCTTATCTTGCTTAGCGTTAGTGCGCTGCGATTGTGGTGGCTGCGGCGTCCTTCCGGCGTGCTCGGCGCACCCGCTTCCGCTGCTCATTCTTATCGCCCTTCGGCGGCGTTCCTGGTCACCTCGATTTGTCTCTGCGTGTATCTTCCGCTGCTCGGTGTCTCCGCGCTCGGTGTCTTACTCCTCGAACGTTTTGTTTTCCGTCGCATCGAACCGCTGCGATTGTGGCTGGGCCTTCCTCCCGCTGAGGTGCAGGCATGACGAGTAAACGCTTGTGGTTGGCATTCGCGTGCATATTGGGCGCAAGCTCCACCTCCGCACAGCAGAGCACTGCCGCCATCTCGGGCGTAGTGACCGATGAGAGCGGCGCGCTAGTCCCGCACGCTGTGGTGAGCGCCACCAGCAACGCAACCGGGACGCTTCGTGAAACCGAGTCTAACGGCGGCGGATTCTATTCGTTTCCGCAACTGGCGCCAGGCAGATACCAGCTGGCATGGAAGCACGGCGGTTTCGACACTCTCGCGAAACCAGACATTCAGTTGACGGTCGGCGACTCGCTGCGCCTCGACGTCACGCTTGCGCTTAGCGGTGTTAGGTCGACTTCGGTGGTTTCCGGCTTCGCCTCCGCGGTCGAGCTTGAAAGCGCTGCTCTATCCAGCACCATGGGCGAAAGGCCGATGCGCGAGCTGCCTCTGAACGGGCGCGATGTAATCCAGTTGGCGCTGCTCGAACCGGGCGTCGAGCCGTCCCGCCGTACGGCAGATTCGGCGGGAAATGGCACACAGCTCACCATCGCGGGCCGCCGGCCCAACCAGATCAGTTTCCGGCTCGACGGAACAGACATCAATGACGCTAACAACAATACGCCGGGCAGCGTTTCGGGCACCTTGCTCGGCGTCGATACCCTGCAGGAGTTCCGCGTTTACACAAACGGCTATGGCGCCGAGTTCGGACGCAGCGCTGGAGGCGTAGTGAGCGCCGTCACGCGCGCGGGCGGCAATCAATTCCATGGTGCGTTGTTCGAGTTCTTGCGCAACAGTTCTCTTGATGCGAAAAACTACTTCGATTCAAAGACCGAGGCAATTCCGCCCTTCAAGCGCAATCAGTTTGGAGGCGTTGTCAGCGGACCAATTATTCACGATCGCACATTTTTCTTGTTCAGCTATGAGGGAGTTCGCCAGCGCCTGGGTATCACCAACACAGCGATTGTTCCCACGCTCGATGCTCGCAATGGCACGCTGCCGGGACAGGCTCCTATCGCCGTGCCGCAGCAGATCGGTCGCTATCTAAATCTTTTTCCAAGACCTAATGGCCGGATTTTTTCAGATGGCGCCGGGCAATTTATATCGCAAGCCTCAAATGCCACTGACGAAGACTTTATCGCCTTCCGGATTGATCACAACTTTTCCGAGCGCACGTCGCTCTTCGCCCGCTATTGGAACGATGGAGCCTCAGTCAGTGTTCCCGACCGGCTGCGCCTTACGCAATCGGCGAATCAATCGCGGAACCAGTACGCCACCATCCAGCTGAACCAAACGGTAAACGAAAGGTCGGTCAACTCTGCTCGAATCGCGTTTAACCGCTCGCGCAATGTGCAGGGGATCGATTACTTGCAAAACATCCCCTCAGATCTGTCATTTCTTCCGGGCGAGCCGCTGGGACAGATCAGCGTCACAGGGCTTACCGCGCTTGGTCCCAGCCGTTTTTATCCGTTATTCTCGGTGCAGAACCTTTTTGAAGGCGCCGACGATTTCTCGTTGGTTGCCGGCCGGCACGTGTTGAAAATCGGCGTAGACCAGACCGCCATTCTGTTTCCGACCAGCCGCCCGCAATCGCTATACGGCTTTTATCAGTTCAACTCCATCGCCGATCTGCTGCGCGGCAATCCCTTCTCAGTCGAATTGGCCCTGCCCGGTTCAAAGCCGGTGCGCAACTGGCGTCAGACGATGACGGCAGCTTACATCGCCGATACGTGGCGTGCTGCGCCGCGGCTTACCATCGACGCCGGTTTACGCTACGAGTACGTCAGTGTGCCTTCTGAACGCGACAATCTCATTGCAAACCTGGTCAATCCCCTGCGCGATTCCGCAGTAACGCCAGGAGTTCTTTACAAGAATCCGTCCGCGCTCAACCTGGCGCCGCGCTTCGGCGTGGCATGGGATCCATGGGGCGATGGGCGAACCAGCGTTCGCAGCGCTTTCGGCATCTACTTCGACCCGCTGTGGACAGATTTCTATGCCAACGCCGCTAACCGGACACCTCCGTATTACACCGTCGGCAGCGTCCGCAATCCGGTGTTCCCTAACGCACAAGCTGTTTCTGGAAATCCGAACTTCGTGTTGGGCCGGCTTGACGTTGTGGCATTTCAGCCAGCGAGTCCCTATTCGATGCAGTACAACTTTTCTCTGCAGCGCGAAGTCACGCACGCAGTAACCGTCACGCTCGCGTATTCGGGCGTTCGCGGCGTGCATAACGTTCGCGCCATCGACGCCAACCAGGCCATTCCACAGATCCTTCCAAACGGTAGGAAGTTTTTCCCGGTCAACTCAGTAGTTCGAAACCCGGCGTTTACTGGCATTCGTTTCAAGGCGACCGACGGGCAATCCATCTATAATGCCGCGCAGGTAATTGTCTCGTGGCGTCCGCGAGACTCAATTCAATTGCGCGCCGCTTATACGTATTCAAAAGCCATTGACGACGGATCCATTGTTACAACGCAAGGCGGAGACAACGATCTGCCGCAGGATCCGGACAGCCGTAAAGCGGAGCGCGGACTTTCCAATTTCGATCTGCGTCATTACTTCGTCACCTACGTCAGCGCGGCCGTCCCTTATTGGGGAGGACCAAGATGGCTTACCGGCGGTTGGGAGATAGATGCGATTTCGATTCTTGCCTCGGGGAATCCGTTTTCCGCCACTGTGGGCTACGATCGAGCGCGTGCTCGCCCGCAGGCGGGTACTGCACCAGAGCGGCCGAATTTGCTGCCAGGCTACTCTAACAATCCCATCCTGGGTTCTCCCTCGCGCTATTTCGACCCGAATGCGTTTGCGTTGCCCGATGCCGGTTTTTTCGGCAATCTGGGGCGCAACACGCTAATCGGACCGGGCTTGATAAGTCTCGACACCTCCATTCATCGCACCTTCCGCTTACGCGAGCAGCTTGCGTTGCAATTTCGTGCCGAGATGTTTAATTCGCTGAACCATCCCAATTTCGCTATACCGGGCCAACGAACCGTGTTCTCAAGCACAGGGCCCGTGGCCAGCGCGGGACTGATCACCTCAACGCTCACCTCTGCGCGACAGTTGCAATTTGGATTGCGGCTGAGTTTCTAAAGGAACGCTGCACTTTCGCAGCGGGGCGGATGTGGAGGGAGAATCGGGTGTGTCCGGCCCTCCTGAGTTTTAACCTGTCTACTCAGAGCGCAATGCCACTCTGCTTCGCGACGCTCTGGATATAGGTACGGCCCTCTTCGTATTCTTCGGCGGTCTTAAGATGTTCCAGCATCAAGGGAGTCTCGGCATGCAAACCAGCGATGGCGCGAAGATAGGCTGCGTAATCAATGCCGCCCCGCCCCGGAATGGTTTCCGCCAGATGAGCGGCGCGCGGACCGACGTCTTTGGCGTGGCAGGAAAGAACAAAGGGGCCGAGTTTTGTGAAGATCCCGGCGGTAATTGCAGCGTTCGAATAGTAGCGTTGCGGACTGTCGATTGCGTTGCAGACATCCACGTGCGCGCCGAACGGCTTGCGGTCTACGGCCTTAATCAGCTGCAGATAGCTGTCTGCCGTGTTGGGCAAACTCCAACCCATCATCTCGATACTGAATTTTGTGCGTGTGGGCTTCACGTGATCGATCAGATAGCGGCAGTTCTCCACCGTTGCATTCAAGTAAGCGGTTGTCAGGTTCTTAGGATCAGGGCCATCCCATAACTTGGGATTGTATGAACCGCCGATGTTCACACAGCAGCGCGCTTCTATTTCGTCGGCGAGCGCCAAACGCTCGAGGACGTACTCCATGTTCTTCTTGCGCTTAGCTGTGTCCGGGTCGAGCATGTTGACCCACGCTCCCACTTCGGCAATCACAATGTCTTCGGCTGCAAAGGCTTTTTTCGCTGCCGCAATCGACGCGGTGTCTCCAGCCTTCAGATTCGGAGGGCAGTAAGCCGCGCTGTAGCCCAGGCGCTTATGTTCACGTGCCTGTTCCATCGGATCCGAGGTTTTTAGAAAGATGGGACCGCCCAGTCGCACGCCGCGCCCGGAAGAGGCAGCGGAGGCTATGGCGGGCATAGCTATTAGGCTTTTCAAGGCATCTCGACGTCGCATGGCAGCCTCTACTTTGTCATAATTCGTCGCAGTGAAACAACTCGACGAACAGGGATACGTGCTGATCGAAAACGTACTGGATCGCGCCGCGCTTCAAGAGGTGCGCGACCGGGTCGAAGAACTCTACGAAAGTGAAGGCGAGAACGCAGGTGCGGAGTTCCGGAAGGAAGCAGGAGCACGCCGGTTAGCCAACCTGGTCGACAAAGGTTCCATCTTCGAGCGCCTGGTGGCAAACGAGACGATCTTGAAGCTTGTCGCTCACGTAGTGGGACCGGAATTCAAGCTCAGCAGCTTCAATGCCCGGTCCGCCAATCCGTTTTCAACAGAAGCGCAGCCGCTGCACTGCGATGCTGCCGCAGTGCCGGACGAGGCCGGTTTTTGGGTGTGCAACACGATCTGGCTGCTGGACGATTTTACACGAGAGAACGGCGCGACGCGAGTGATTCCCGGCTCGCAGAGATGGCGTCAACTGCCTCAAGATGTGCTGCCCGACCCGGTTGCACCGCATCCCGAAGAAATGCTGGTGCTGGGTCCGGCCGGAAGTGTCGTGGTGATGAACACGCACGCCTGGCATGGCGGAACGGCGAATCGAACCGCGTCCCACCGGCGCGCGCTGCACGCCTTCTACTGCCGGAATGACAAACCCCAGCAGCAGTATCAGAAGCGGATGCTCAGGCCGGAGACGCAAGCGCATCTCTCTCTACAAATGCGCGCACTTTTGGCTCTGGACGATCCGCTAAACGATGAACTGAGCGCCGGGGAGCAAAAGGCCAGCGGCTTTCTGAAGTGAATGCTCCATCACCCTAAGGCGATGGCTTCCGGTACTTCGTTGTCCACACTAGAAGCAAATGGATCTCAAACACCGAGTGCGCGCCGCTTCAACCCTCCCAGATGGCGACCGTAAACGCTCGAAGCGAAGCGCCCTCTACAATTGGTTTATTGTCACTAGAAGATGATTTATTGCGCCAGCGTCACGACCGGTTGGCGCAGCTTCGCGAGCTTGGCGTCGACCCCTACGGCCAGGCGTTCGAGTTCACCCACACTATTCCGGCAATCGTCAGCGAGTTTGGGAATAAGGCCGCTGAAGAACTGGGCGAAGCGGTGCGGGTGCGCATTGCGGGGCGGGTGCAATCCATCCGTCGCATGGGCAAGAAAGCAGGCTTCGTAAATCTTCAGCAAGACGGCGAGAAGCTGCAGATCTATATCCGGCAGGATGCCACAGACGAGAAGAGTTTTGCGCTCTTCGAAGGCCTGGACGTGGGCGACATTGTCGGCTCCGATGGCTATCTGTTCCGTACCAAGACCGGCGAATTAAGTGTTAACGTCGAGAAGCTTACCTTTCTCTCGAAGATCTTGCTTACTCTGCCCGAGAAATGGCATGGCCTTGAAGACATCGAACTCCGATACCGGCAGCGGTATGTCGACCTAATCGCGAATCCGGAAGTGCGGCCGGTGTTCGTGACTCGATCGAAGATCATCCGGTCAATCCGCCGGCAGCTGGACGGCGAGGGATTTCTGGAAGTGGAAACCCCGATGATGCAGACGATTTATGGCGGAGCGGCTGCGCGCCCTTTCGTGACGCATCACAACACGCTCGACCTGGATCTCTATCTGCGCATTGCACCCGAGCTGTATCTGAAGCGGCTGGTGGTTGGGGGCATCGAGCGGGTCTATGAGATCAATCGCAACTTCCGCAACGAAGGCATCTCGGTCCGCCACAATCCTGAATTCACCATGCTCGAGTTCTATCAGGCTTACACGGATTACAAGGGCATGATGGAGTTGACTAAACGCCTGCTGCGCCAGTTGGCGATCGATGCTACGGAATCGGAGAAGGTCACGTATGGCGAGCACCAAATTGACTTCGGGACTTTCCACGCATACTCCATGCGCGAAGCGGTGATCGAGTTCTGGCCGGAGACGGAGAAGCCGTCCATGGAGCAGGTCAGCGATCCGCAGTGGCTGCTGGCGCATTCACATAGCCAGACGCCAGGCAACGCCTTGATGGAGCTGTTCGAAGAACATGCCGAAGAGCATCTGATTCAGCCGACCTTCATCTACGACTTTCCGGCGGAGGTCTCCCCGCTGGCAAAGAACAAGCCGGATGATCCGGAATTCGTGGAACGCTTCGAGCTTTACATTGGCGGGATGGAGCTGGCGAATGCATTTACTGAGCTCAACGATCCGCAGGAACAACGCCGCCGCTTCGAAGGGCAGCTGGCGCGCAAGGCCGGGGGCGACGAGGAAGCGCACCTGATGGACGAGGATTATGTTCGCGCCCTCAGCTATGGAATGCCGCCGGCGGGAGGCGAGGGTATCGGAATCGATCGCCTGACCATGATTCTAACCAACTCCCGGTCGCTGCGCGACGTGATCTTTTTCCCACTGCTGCGGCCGGAAACCAATATCGGGCTGGTGGCGCGGCTGCGTGAGCTGGACACTTAGCCTGCGGCAAAATGTCCCGATTCGAATGGCTGGTTGCGCTTCGTTATCTCAGAGCGAAACGCAAGCAGACCGTCATTTCCGTCATCACCGTGATCTCGGTTCTGGGCGTCGCGGCCGGCGTCGCGGCTCTGATTCTGGCTCTCGCTATCAATAACGGCTTTCAAAACGCCCTGCAGAGCAGCCTACTCAGCGCCACGGCCCATGTGAACGTTTTGGAACGGAACCCGGCCTATGGAATCGAACACTGGCAGCAGGTAATCGCGAGTATCCGGAAAGTTCCGCACGTGGTTTCCGCGAGTCCGGGCTTGTACGGGCAGGTGGCGATTAAAGGGCCGCTGGTGGGGTCGGGCGCGGTGCTGAAAGGAGTCTCTATCGGCGGCAAATACCCGGTTCCGGAACTGCTGCGCCGGATGAAGGATGGCTCGATTCAGGGTTTATTGCGGGGCGTGCACGGATCGGGGATTATCCTGGGCGCGGGTTTGGCGAAAGACCTGGGAGTGCATACCGGAAATATGGTTTCGGTGTTCAGCTATCAGGGCCGATTGACGCCGATGGGAGTGGTGCCGAGCTTGTTCAAGTTCCGGGTCGCCGGGACTTTCGAATCAGGTCTCTATGAACTGGATTCTTCCTGGGCCTTCGTCTCGCTACCGGCAGCGCAGCGGGTGCTAGACCTAAGCGATGTAGTGAACACGATCGAGCTGCGGCTGGACAACATCTTTAAAGCCCCGGAGGTTGCCCGGGCGGTGGAGAAAATCACCGGACCGGCTTTGATTGCGAGTACCTGGATGGATCAGAACCGGGCACTTTTGAATGCTCTTACTCTTGAAAAGACCGTCAGTATTATTACGGTGAGCCTGATTGAAATTGTTGCTTCCCTGAACATACTAGTTGTTCTGGTGATGTTGGTGATGGAGAAGCAGCGCGATATTGCCATCTTGCGCTCCATGGGCTGCAGGCCAGGCCAGATCCAGCGGATTTTCGTGCTCCAGGGCCTGATTATCGGGATTCTCGGCTGCGTGATCGGCCTCACTGTGGGTTATACGGTAGCGGTTTTGGGCCAGCATTATCATCCCTTCCGGCTTGACGACCAAATCTACGCCATCAGCTATGTGCCGTTCGAGGTTCACTGGACTGACGGGATTTGGGTTTCGGCACTGGCATTATTCACCAGCTTCATCGCCACCTTGCAGCCCAGTTGGACAGCGGCGCGGATTGCCCCGGCAGAAGCGTTGCGATACGAGTAGTAGTTTTCGGTACAGAACCGCCAGCAAACTGCATCTATAAGCTATGCGACGTCTCCTAATTGGAATCGGCATTGCCGTAGTGGTCATTATCGTAGGTTTGGTTTTGGCCGTATCTCTTATTAATGTCAACAAGTACCGGCCGCAAATCCAAGCTCAGGTGGAAAAGGCCATTCACCGGAACGTGACGCTGGGCAAAATGAGCTTGTCGTTCTTTCCGCTGGGCGCAAAAATCGATAAGCTTACGATCAGCGAAGACCCGAACTTCGTCTCTAACCGGCCTTTTGCGACGGCCAACGACGTCTCCGCAGGTGTCGGCTTTTTCTCTTTATTGAAAGGGTCCCCGGAAGTCAGGACAATTCACCTGAAGAATCCTCAAGTCGAGCTGATCCGTAATGCTCAAGGCAAGTGGAACTTCGCGACCATGGTACCGGAGAAGAAGGACAACTCCAAGACAAACGTGACCATCAGCAATGTGGAGATCGAGGACGGTCAAGTCGCCTATACCGACGCCGTCAGAGACATTCCGCGGACAGTCTACGATCACATCGACATGGACCTGAGCGGCACTTCCGCTACGAAACCGTTCGACGTAAATGTAAGCGCCCATCTACCAGGGCCTGGAAAACAGCTACTCTCTCTGAAGAGCCAAGTTGGCCCGCTGCCGCAGGACGGTTCGTATGCCGCGACTCCGGTGGACGGGAAGGTGTCGTTAGAGGAAGTAACGCTAGCAGGATTCAATAAGTTCGCGTCAGGAGCGCTGCCGCCCAAGACGGACGGCACTGTTTCCGGGGAAGTCGATCTCAAGTCGAGCAACGAAACCCTGGCGGCAGACGGGCATCTGAAGCTAGTCGATACGACAATTAAGGGCTCGAAAATTGAGTATCCGATTGAGACCACCTTTAATGTGAGCGATAACCGGAAGACCGATCGCATCGACATCAAGTCCGCCGATCTGAAGCTGGGGTCTACCCCGTTCTCGATGTCAGGGACGATCGACAGCTCGCAAAAGCCGGCGATCCTGGACGTGAAGCTTAGCACTAAGAATGCTTCGATAACCGATCTTGCGAAGCTCGCCGGTTCGTTCGGAGTAGCCTTCAATCCTTCCTACCAGGCGAAGGGCCAAATTACGGCCGACATCACGGCGAAAGGGCCTTCTACAAAACCGCAACTGGCGGGCAAAATTGAAGGCCGCGACGTGTCGGTTTCGGGAGGCGAGATCAAGCAACCGGTGCAAGTCGCTTCCATCGATCTGGACCTGACGCCGGATTCGATTACGACAAGTCCGTTCACCGCAGTGTCCGGCTCGACAAAAGTGGATGCGAAAGCCAAGGTCACGAATTACACCAGCAAGGTTATGAACGTCGACGGATCCCTGAAGACGCAAAACGCGGATATCGCAGAGTTGGTGAACATGGCAAAGGCGTATGGCGTGGACGCAGCCAACGGGATGAGCGGGTCAGGTAAGTTGTCGCTGGATGTACAGGTACAAGGTCCGACCAACAAGCTGAACTACGCGGGCAATGGATCGATTTCCGGGGCGACCGTGAATGCGCCTGCCGTGCTGACCAAGCCGGTCTCAGTGTCGTCAGCCAATCTGAAGTTCGCCCAAAACTCGGCCTCCGTCAGCGATCTTGCGATGTCGGTGGGCAGCACTTCCATGAAGGGCAACTTGAGCGCCAAGAACTTTACGGCTCCCGACGTGACGTTCCAACTGGCAGCCGACAAGATTAACAGCGCGGAACTGCAACAACTAACGGCTGTTCCCAAGAAAGAAGACTCGACGCCAGCGGCTGCTAAGGACAAGGAACCATCACTGTTGACCAAGACTACCGGCGGCGGAAGTCTCAGCGCGGGCACAATTGTGGCGAACGACTTTACGCTTACCAACGTTAAGACAAATGTAAAGCTGAACAAAGGGCTGATCACCCTCTCCCCCTTGACCGCCGATATCTATGGCGGTAAGGAAGCTGGAACAATAACGCTGGACACGCGTCCAGCCAACGCGCAGGTGGCCGTGAAGGCAAAGCTGAACGGGGTAGATTCCAATGCTCTGCTGAGCGCTGTCAGCGCGGCGAAAGACACCTTGTACGGAAGCCTAGGCGCTACATCAGATGTAAGTTTTGCGCTGCTTCCCGGCAACGAACTTCCGAACACCTTGAACGGAACGATGAGCTTTAACGTTGCCAATGGCGAGTTGAAGCACGTGAACGTGATGAACGAGATTTCGAAGATTGCCAAGTTCTTGAACCCGGGGCAGGCGAACACTTCGGGTAACGACACCAAGCTGACCAAACTCTCGGGCAGCATGGATATTAAAGATGGCGCGGCGCATACCGATGATCTAGTCGCCGCTATTGACGCCGGTTCGGTTTCCGCGAAAGGGATTATTAACCTGGCGACGCAAGCCTTGAATTTGGATGCGACCGCGGTTCTAAAAAGCGGCCTGACAAAGTCAGTGGGCGGAACAAACGTGGGAGGATTTTTAAATACTGCGCTGGCCAACAACCAAGGCGAGTTGGTGGTACCCGTTAAGATTGGCGGCACGCTTCAGAAGCCTTCCTTCGCACCTGATGCTGCAGCCATGGCGCAGATGAAAGTTAAGAATCTGCTTCCTTCGGTTAGTAATCCGACTTCGGGTGTTGTCGGTTCGATCCTCGAAAACAAGGGGGGCGGAGGCGGTGCGGTGAAGTCAATTCTGGGCGGTCTTGCTGGTGGTGATAAGAAGGCAGACGAAAATGGTAAACAGCAACAGCAGCAGGAAGAGAAGCCGAAGCCCGAAGACGCCATCAAGGGAATCCTCAAAGGCTTTGGCAAGAAGAAACAGTAGAGCTAGGGGCTAATTTACAGCGAAGTCCCAGATCATGAGCCGCAGATCGTCGGTGTCGTTGGATTCGGAGTACTCCATAAGAGCATACTCACCCGGATCCAACGGCTTTTCCGGCCAGACGCGGTAAAGATTCCACATTAGCTGCTGCTCGAAGGTCTCCATCTGTTTGCGGTCTTCAATTGCCTGATTGCCCACTGGAATGATGGAGATGTTCTCTACAACACGCTGACCTTTGCGAGGCGTTAGACGAATGATGCCAAACTTCTCCTCCTTAGCCAACCGGAGGAAGAAGTTAGGACGATCTTCGTGAATCTGGAACGCTGCATGCTCGCCTTTGATGACAACCGCCGCCTTGCCTGGAATGAGCGGCACGGGAGAGATCATCTGCAAAGCTTTGCGAGTCTTGCTGGTAATCACCTGGTAATCGGCCTGAGGAAGAGCCTCGATCTGTTCGGATAGTTTGAAATATGCTCCGGATTCCATAGGGATGTCAGCGATTTCCTTGCGCTGTGCCCGTTCTGCTTTTTCCTCCTCATCCTCGGCCCGGGCCTCGCGCGTGATGGACTCATCCTTCCTCTTCTTCTCCGAATCGGTTTTAGCGAGATCAACCAGCTCTTTCGGGATTTCTTCCCATTCGCCGCGCTCAGTGCTGTAGTAGCGAATGCGGTCGCTTTGGACTTGGTATTCGCGCACCATTTGATACTCGCCGGACTTCAGGTAAAGCTTAAATGTCTCGCCGAACAGTAATCCGACGCCGAGTAGAAACAGTAGTCCGAGCCGCACGCCCTCAGTGTACGCCCGGATCGTGGCATGTTAGCTGCAGTTCCGAGACCGCTGGCAGCATTTTGCGATTCGAAGCCAAATTTTTGCTGTCTGCTTCTCGGTTTACAGCGGTTTTAGGATCACGCGGCGGCTGGTTGGTGCCGTTCTGGAGGCGCTGGAGCGGCGTTTTGCGATTCGAAGCCAATTTCTCTGTAAGTAGTTGGCGGCGTTGGGTTTGACTCCATCTTCGCGGCTTGGCGCCCGGCGTATCTGGCTTTCGCTTCGGCTTCTTTGATCTTCAGGATCTCGGCTTTCGAGGACTCGATCGACTGGCGGTAGCACTGCGAGGCGATCTTGGCGTTGAAGACTCCGTACTCGTCGTCGCGGCGCTCTTTCTGCAGCCGCTTCAATTCGGCCAGGGCTTTGTTGAAGACTCGCTCCTGCTGCGATTGATAGCGCATGAACAGCGAAAGCTGCTTTTCGACGGTGATGAAGTTGTCCTGCTGCATGCTGCCGGACTGGTAGTCGAGCGCGCGCTGGATCAGCCAGTGGGATTGCGCCAATTTCAGGACCAGAAGCTCTTCGGTTTCGGTGGCGGGCCGATGTTCTTCAGTGAGGCGATGGAAGAGAGCTTTGTATTGTTCCTTGTCCTCGCTGGGGAGCACGATGAAACTGCCGGTGAAGCCGTGGTTGGTGCGGTTAGCGCTAGAGGCTTCTTTGCCGGCCTCGGTTTTGGGTCCGGTGGAGAGTTGGGAATTGGCCTGATTGGCGGCGACCTGCGCAGGACTGGCAGACTTCGCGAAAGAAGAGGGATGATTTTTCATCGCGAAGACACGATAGCATGCGGAGAAAAGGTTTTGACGTTAAGTTGTTGATAGGAAAAAGCAAATAGGTTGTGATTGGGAAAAGTGAAAAACTTCGCTAGCAGAAGAGAGGGCTCTCGTGTCTTGGGAAGGGTCAGCCGCGAATCATCGGCTCCCGTGTCTGGACAGAGCATCAGTCCCGCTGATCATAGGCAGCGTTCGCCTTATCTATTTCAGGTTGGTGTTCTGCCGCGCTGCGGCTTTTCGCAAGGAAGATCAGGATCATGATCGACCACTTATCTACTATCTGTTCCAGAATTGGCCGAACGAGAGCTGTGCTCGGAACAAGATGTCGCTCATTTAATGATCGCGGGAGATTTCTCGCGATTGCCGGGAGTTTGTGATGGAGGGAGCATACGCCTCCATCACAGGGCGCAGGCATGCTGACCGGCGATCTCCTCGGTCCCTTTGCCTCGCAAGCAACCCATCCAAGAAAATGTTGTACACCCTCGCTTAGGGGCGTTCATCAGGCACGTCCTTGGCTCGATTTTGGACGGTTCAGCCTTTTTGTAATCTGCCACACGCGAGTTTATGCTATCGAAGCACGAAACGCTCTCTTGTCAACCTCCCGACGACCGCCGCATACTCATTCGACTGTTGTGGTCGTGCCCGGCATAGCGGGTGACCGTGCGTTCACGAACAACGGACTGCAGCCTTCTTCACGGAATCGAACTCGGATCTTGCGGCTTCGACATGTTCCAGGTGCTTTTCCGCCCACATCCATACGCCGCAGAAGGCCGCGCTCAAACTCAACCCAAGTTCCGTAAGCCGGTATTCGACCTTAGGTGGGATCACCGGGTGCACTGTGCGTGTCAGAAGACCATCGCGTTCCATGGCACGGAGCGTTTGAGTTAGCATCTTCTGGCTCACACCGGGGATCAGCTTGGCTAAGCGCGTGAAACGCAGCTCGCCCTCCTCGACGAGAGTTTCCAGCACCAACATCGTCCACTTGTCCGCCACCCGGCCGATCAGATCCGTAACCAGCATCTCCACGCGAGAGTTAGTGATAGCGGGCTGTTCGCATGCAGCAAACGCCGTGAAGCCGGCGATTTGCTCCTGAGAGAATTGCTGTTTCCGGGCCATATACTTCACTCTCTTTCCGGTGCCTATAGAAGGAAAAAGTGCCTTCTTGCAAGAAGAGAGCACTGCTCTTATACTCGCAGACGTGGAACACATACGCAGCAAAGTGCTGTATGCGGCTTACGGATGGCTGCCGGTAAGCGGCGCGGTGCATTTGCGCTTGCACCTCGTTGCGCAGTATCTGCAAGATAAGCGTGCTCCAGAGCCTGAGGCCACACTCTTCTATGATTTGAATACTGCGCGCGCTCTAGGCCAAGCGCCGACGGGCTACTTGCGCTGCTGGTCCTTCGTAGCGGAAGCCTTTGCTTCGGGGCACTGGCCGGAACTGGCACTTGGTTTCAAAGCGGCGGATGGCTGGTCTGCCGGTATGTCCCTTTCCTCGAATCTTTTCAACCTCGCGGTCTTGCCATGGTTTTCGCTGTACTGCCCGGTGTGTCCACATTTACTTCCTAAGGAACTTATATGAAGCTCAGCAACAAGACTGTTCTCATAACAGGTGGCACCAGCGGCATCGGTCTCGAGTTCGCCAAACAGCTGCTTTCGCGCGGAAATGAGGTTATCGTGACCGGGCGCGAGCAAAGCAAGCTGGATGAGACGAAGAGATCGCTGCCCAATCTTCACACTCTTGCGAGCGATGTGAGCGACTCTCAATCCATCGCCACCTTGTACGGTACTGTAGTCGCTAATTTTCCTTCCCTCAACGTACTCATTAACAACGCCGGAATCATGCGGAACATCAGACTGGACCAAGAACGAGGCCTGGACGATGTCACGCGCGAGATTGACATCAATCTGAGTGGCCCTGTGCGAATGGTTCAGCAATTTCTTACTCACCTAAAGGCCATGGAGGAGGCTCTAATCGTCAATCTCTCCTCAGGTCTCGCGTTCATCCCGATGCCTGCGTCGCCGGTATACAGCGCAACGAAAGCGGCCATGCATTCCTTCACACAATCCTTGCGAGTACAGCTCGAAGGCAGCAAGGTGACGGTAGTCGAGCTAGCCCCTCCGGGAACGGAAACGCCTCTCTTGCGGCGCGAGTTCGAGGCTGAGATGAAGGGACAGAAGGGGATGAACGTGACAACTCTGGTGAGTAAAGCGATCGCAGGAATTGAAGCTGGAAGGTCTGAAGTCCGTCCAGGCCTAAGCAGCGTTCTTCAGGTGATGAGCCGGATAGCGCCGCATTTCATGTTGAAGCAAATGGTGAAAATGACGCAGCCCAAGTAGGCTCCTCAAGAAGAATCTCGAGACTAAACCTGATTGCATAAATGTCGTTGTCGCATGACCCGGCCATTGGATCCGAACCGAAGCTGCTGCAGCGGCCGCACTTAAGCAGATGGGGGTTCAGGGAGAGGCGAATCACTTGCTGAATTGCTCGCCCCTTTAACTCAGGCTTTCGTTACGAGGGTGGCGAGTTGTTCAGTGCATATCGCCCAGCCCGCATGGAAGCCCATTTTTTCGTGAGCCTCACGGTCAGCAATAGTCCAGTGCCGCACCCGGGCCGTATACTTCGTTTCTCCGGCTTGATTTTCAAAAGTCAAGACAACCGTCATGAACGGTTTTTCCGAAGGCATCCAGGCTTGCGTGAAAGCATCGGTGAAGACCAGTTTCTCGTTCTGGACGACTTCGAGATACACGCCGCGATTCGGAAACTCCGTACCATCCGGCCCGCGCATTACGAAGAGACTAGACCCGCCGGGGCGAACGTCGGTTTCAACCTGTGGCGTAGTCCAGGGGAGTGGCGCGAACCATTGAGTGAGAAGCGCCGGGTCGGTCCAGGCCTGGAAGACTTTCTCACAGGGAGCCTCGATGATTCTGGTGAGGATTAGGTCGCGGCCCTCCACCGCAGTCTTGGTTTTGTTGGCATTCATGGCAGTATCTCTATTCTCGAGGCCGGGCCGGGGTTACTGAGCCCGCAGGAGCAGGAGACTTTGCAGCCGGCGATCCCTGAGCCAGACGGCGCACCAAAGCAGAGCGCCAAAGCCCACCGGGAATATGATATTGAACAGCGGGGCGCCGACACGCACATGTGTCGCGGCAGCGCCTCCGAGATAACCCGTGAGCAGAATTGCGCCAAGGATGGCTGTGCGTGGGATCAGATAGAGGACTGTGCTGATGAGCAGCACTACGCCGATACCGGAAATGGCGGACTCGGGATATCCCAACTGCAACGTCGCTTCAACCACTGCGGGCGGCTGGAAGAGCTTCATGCCACCATCTACCAGCAGAAACAGCGCGGGCAAGCCGCTCATCAGGCGGCTCGCCCAGAGCCGCTGATTCGAGATCGCCGATTGGGTCGACAACATGGTATTTACCTCCAGAAGACCTTCGCCTGAAATTGCGTGCGTAGTCATAAAGGTTTTCATTCTCCTTGTTTGGATAGGAAGGCATCCATCGCAGAGCGTCCAGCTGACCGGATGGCCCGGTAGCAGTTCTTGGCTGGAGTGGCCTGCCATAATCGCTGCCTTCAAATGTTTAGACCGGGCCCGGCAGCAAAACTCATCGGTGCCCGGAGAAAGAATTTCACCGGGACACAGCTTAAGAATCTAAGCGGGGAATTCCATCGGAAGGTCAAAACGCGGAAAAAGCGTTGCGGTATCGAGGAATGAATTGACGCCCGCGACCCGGTCTCCGGAAAGTTCCAGCACGATCAGCGCCCACGGTGTGTGCCCGCCCTGAGGGCTGGGACGGTATTGGCCAAAGGCGGGCAGGCCGCAAGCCGCCGTTGGGATCAGCCGGGAGCCGCGACATCCGCAACCCAAGCCCAGCATCCAAGCTCGAATCGCCTCTGCGCCCCGAATCCAGAGCGCGTAGGGCGGCATCGATAGCGTCGCATCTTCCCGCAGAAGCGTTGCGAGTTGGTCAACGTCGTAGCGCTCGAATGCCTCGACATAACGCTGGAGTATTTGCTCTTGGGAAGCGGAGAGTGCGGCGGGATCGCTGTCGCGGCGATGAGCCAGCGTAGCTCTCGCCCGCTGCAGTGCGCTATTCACACCGGCGACGGAAGTTCCCAAAGTTTCAGCAACCTCGGCCGCCGGCCATCCGAGCACTTCCATCAGGAGAAGCACGGCCCGCTGCTTAGGCGCGAGATTCTGAAGAGCCGCGACGAAGGCAAGCCGAATGCTCTGCCGCAAAATCGCACGTTCTGCCGGGTCCGCATCGGACGGGATAGCACGAGCGTCCGCAATGGGCTCAATCCAGTGCTCACGTTCCCGCTGAATCAACGCCTCGAGTGGTGGTCTACCGGAAGACGGAGCACCCCGCTCCATCGGACGCTCCCGTCTCTTTCGATGAGCGAGCTCATCCACACAAACGTTCGTCGCGATCCGGTAAAGCCAGGTCCGCAGCGTCGCGCGGCCATCAAATTGGTCCAGGCTCTTCCAGGCACGGATCAGGGTCTCTTGCGCCGCGTCATCGGCATCGACTACTGAGCCGAGCATCCGGTAGCAGTGGCCTGCCAACGCCGGTCGATGGAGCTCGATCTGCGCAAACTCAGCATCCATTCAGGGCTAACGTACCACACCGGAAAGCGGTCTCTTGGACCTTTGAGACTCGCCCGAAATGGGTTAACTCACATCAATGGCCCTCAGGCACCCGAGGCCGTCTCTCGAGCCTCGGCGCCAGAGAGAATTGCCTTGAAAGAGCGCTACCGGCCAGACTGCCGCAGTGGTGAGGCAGCGGCTTTCCCGGCGGCACGCAGGCGGAGGTGACCATATTTTATGAGATAACGGAGGCCGATGAGAGCCGCGGCGAAACCCGAAGCTGCGCCTATGGCTACGGCCCACCGTGCGCCGAATGCGTCAGCTACCCAGCCGATAATGGGCCCGCCGAGAGGGGTGCCGCCCATTGCTATGGCGAGCAGAATTGCCATGACTCTGCCGCGCATAGCGGACTCGGTGGATAGTTGTACGGTGCTGACCACAGTGGTTGTGAAAGTCTGTGCAGACAAGCCAATGATGCTGAGAGCCGCTCCGAAGAGCCAGTAGTTAGGCATGACCGCCGCTAACGCGAAGCCGAACCCGAAGACCGAGGCAGCGGTGAAGAGAATCGTGACGCGAGGTTTTTCGCGTCTGGCGGCAAGAAGCGCTCCGGCAATAGATCCAACGGCCATGATTGACGTCAAGAGCCCGTACTGGCTGGCTCCGGCGTGGAAGACGGTTACGGACATGGTGGAAATGAAGATAGGAAAGTTGAGCCCAAAGGTACCGATCAGGAAGAGCATTCCGAGAACAGCTTTCAGGTCGGGCCGATGCCAGACATAGCGGATGCCTTGGACAAAACTTCCGCGCGTCCGGGCAGCCCGGCTCTCCCGGTGAAGTTCAGAAGGACGAAGCAGCAGCAGCGAGCCGAGTACAGCCGCAAACGACGCTGCGTTGATTAGAAAAACCGGCCCGGAGCCGATGCTGGCGATGAGCACACCGGCAATGGCCGGACCGATCATCCGCGCTGCGTTGAACGAAGTGGAATTCAGCGCCACGGCGTTCGAGAGGTCGGATTCAACTACTAATTCCGAGACAAAGGTCTGGCGTGCGGGAGCATCGAATGCAGAGACGGATCCGAGCAGAAAGGCGAACACGTAGACATGCCATAACTGGACTGCGCCAGTGACGGTAAGGATGCCCAGCAGCAGGGCCAGGATTCCCATAGCCGCCTGAGTGGCGAACAGAATTTTTCTGCGATCGAAACGATCGGCCGCCAGACCGGTGAGAGGCAGCAGAAGAAGTTGCGGACCGAACTGGAGCGACGTCACCACACCAAGGGAGGTTGCATTGTGGTGGGTGAGCTGGGTGAGGACGATCCAATCCTGAGCGGTGCGCTGCATCCAAGTTCCGACATTCGACACGATCGCGCCGGCCGCCCACATCCGGTAGTTGAAGGCTCGAAGCGATCGGAAGGTGCCGGTGGCTAGAGTGCTGGCAGGACTGCTCATGTTTCGATCAAGCGCTTGAGAAGCTTGATGGCGGCCGCGAGTTCCTTCTGTTCAGGCGGAGCGATTTTGGCTTGGATGGCACGGAATAACCAGTCCTCCCGCGCAGCCCGGCCGGCGGCGAGCATTTTCCGGCAGGCGCTAGTAAGAGACAAAATGGTCTGCCGTCCGTCGGCAGGGTCGGGCGCTCCAGTGACGAAACCAGCCTCTTCGAGAGCGGAAACGGTAGCTCCCATGGATTGAGTACGGACGCCCTCCGCCTTAGCAAGAGTTGTCAAGGTGGCGGGACCGTCGCGTTCCAAACGCAGGAGAGCCGATTTTTGAGACCATGTGAAATCTCCGGGCTGTGATTGTTCGCGCAACTGCCGGCTGAGTTTGCCGATTAGAACGCGTAGTTCCCCAGCCAGAGCCAAGGCACCCGCGGCCTGGGGATTGTTGCGCTGCTGATGCATGCTGTCTACTGAAAGAGATGCGAAGGAAAACTACCAAGTTGCACTACCAAGTCTGGCTTCCTTTGGTTTTTAGGTCTAAGAGACAATTCGAGCTGCAAGTGAAGTGGTTTTAGCACGCCAGCGCTTGGGTAAAGAGTTCTTTCCCCGAGCAAGGATCAGCTTTTGCACACAAGCTAGTCGAGTCGTTGCAGCTCTAGCTGGAAGTATGCCTAGCTATGTCGAACGCAATCGCTTGAAGAAGCCGACTGGAGGAGGTTTCCTGGCCCCGGGTGCAGATCGAGCTTGATTGGAATCAATTGATCCGACCGGGAAGGCATCTGGAAACTAGACTGCCATAGGCAGCGAAGATCCTTAGCTGATCGACATCAAGCGGCTCAGGTCCTCTCTTCGATGCGTTCCGGTGCGTTCATATTGAGGACCTTGATTGTTACCTCTCCTGTAGGAGTTAAACCGGCGATCTCACGCCCGTCAAACCGGAAATAGTCCTGCCAGCACTGCGTCCTTGGATGGAAGCGGCGAACGTCTTTACCTGCTTCGTCAAGATCCGAAATGAGTGCTCCCTTATTCAGATTGCAGGGGGTGCAGATGCACTCCAGATTCTCGACATCATTCGTTCCCCTAGCTTTCGTCTGATGATGTGATCGACTTGGTATAAAGTGGTGAGTCGAAGGCGGCAGTCCGGCGAAGGCTCGCCCTCGCGCCCGATTCAAGCGGCACGGCTGGCGGCTACAACTTTGGCGGCGTGATTCTGCATCAAGCGGAGCATGTGATCGTACTGAACGAAGTAATCCAGTTCAGCTTGTTCGGCTTCCGTCAGGGCATCGACTTTAGACTTCTCGATCAGGATTTCGACGTAGTCTTGGGATTCCTCTGATGGCCGAAGGGCGAGCATCTCTTCCGGGGTGAGTTTGCCGAAACCGAAGTCTACCTGAACGTCCATAATTCAAATCATAAAGCTTCTATCGGCATTAAGGAAGGGTGTACCGGTTTCTCGCCTTCTTGATCTGCGCCGGGTGGTTCCCAATCTGAAGGCGCAATGCCACACTGCTGGAGAAGTGATATTCATGGCCTTCAGACAAGATAGCGCCTCGTACGGCTTGCGATAACCTGAAGGTATTCATGGCAAATATCGGTGAAATCTTCAGCGGCGCGGCGGCCATTGCGAAGGGCATGGGCATCACGTTCAAAGAGCTGATGACGCCTTCGATTACGGAAGATTACCCGGATGCTCCGGCGGTGCTGCAGGAACGTTTTCGCGGCGCGCACGTTTTGCAGCGGGATGAGAATGGGCTGGAGAAGTGCGTCGCCTGCTTCCTTTGCGCGGCAGCCTGCCCGGCGGAGTGCATTTACATCGAAGCGGCCGAGAATACCGACCAGCAGCGAATCAGCGGCGGCGAGCGGTATGCGCAGGTGTACAACATCGATTACAACCGCTGCATCTTCTGCGGCTTTTGCGTGGAAGCCTGCCCGACGGACGCGATTACTCACGGCCATGGCTTCGAATTGGCGAGCTATAACACCTCAACTTTGATCTACCGGAAAGACCAGATGCTGGTGAAGCTGCCCGAAGACGGCGCGGCTCCTTCGCAGCACAATCCTGCACCCGCTGGTGCGGCTCCAAAACTCTAAGCTGTAAGCCTGAAGGCCGTAATCGCTTGGCCGGTCTTGTTTTTCTCGTTCAGGCAGTCTCGACACTGATGATGACGGGCTTGATCTGGTTCGTTCAGTTGGTCCATTATCCGCTGTTCGCGCTAATTCCAGGTAGCGTTCACGTGCAATATGCGCAGGAGCACCAGCGCAGAACGAGCTGGCTGGTAGGTCCGCTGATGGTGGCGGAGCTGATGACTTCCCTGGCGCTGCTGGTACCGGCATGCCGTCTTCCTCAGATTACATTTCAAAGCACATTGGCAGGGATTCTCCTGGTGATAGTCATATGGGTGTCGACAGCTTTATTGCAGATTCCCTTGCACACGCAGCTTGCGAAGGGTCTGGATCAGAAAGCTGTGGAAAGACTGGTGAGAGGAAACTGGGTCCGGACCGTGGCTTGGACGCTGCGCTCCGTATTGATTGCCAAATGGCTGCTCTGACGAAACGCTGAACGCTATTCGGCAGCCAAGGGCACAATGATAATGGGCGTGGTGGTGGGTGCCGCTGATCCGCTTTGCGGCTCGACGGAAACGGCCACTGCCTTAGTTCCAGGCTCGACCGTGACAGGCGAGACCTGCACCGAACTGCCTTGCGCGTCCGACTTGAAGGTGCCGGCGGATTGCGGCCCACCAGAGGCGGGAATCAGCCAGAGTTGGAAAGTACGGTCGGAAGCGATCTTCGGCAAATCAGAACCGACGAACACGACGCCGGTACCGCGATTGACAAAGACGCGGCCATGCGGGGCATCGGCTTTACCGAAAGCGACCGACTGGGTGCCGGTACGAGCGAGATTCTTCAGAGTAGCTTCGAGAGCTGTGCGATTGCGGTTTGCTACGGTTAGGTCCGTGCGCATTTGGCCGTTCTGATAGCCCAGCCAGATGCAGCCTAAAAGGAGAGCAGCACAGGCGGCGCTTAAGGCATAGAGTGCGCCGGGAGATTTCCGTTCCGGAGCGACAGGCGGCGGCATGGCCACGATCTTGCTGCGGGTTTCGGGGATGCTGGCCAGGACGCGATCGCGGAGGGCGGCGGGCGGCTGTTCGAGAGGCGCGACACCAGCCAGTGCGGCAGTTAACGCGAACGCATCTTTGACATGGGAGGGGCAGTAATCGCAGCCCTCGGCGAGATGACGGTCGATTTCCGCTGCGAGTTCCGGCTCGAGCAGATTGAGCACGTAAAGTTCGTAGAGCTCGTCCATTTCGGTGTGCGTCATTTTGCCGCACCTCCTCCCTGGATGGCGGAACGAAGATTCTGGAGAGCGGAGCGGGTCCAACTCTTGACAGTTCCCAGAGGCTCGTGCAGGCGATCTGCGATTTCAGTTTGGGAAAAACCCTCGAAGTAAGCGAGTTCGAGAACCTTTTTTTGCTTGTCGTTCAGCACCGCAAAAGCCGCTTGGACGGCCCGGCCCTGATCGATAAGCGCTTCCTGTCCATGACCGGCGTGAGCCACCTTATCGGCCGATTCCATGGGCGCCAGGCGATGGCTAAAGCGGGCGTGTGCCGAGCGGACATAATCTATACCCATGTTGCGAGCGATAGAGATGATCCACACAGCTAAAGTGCCACGCGCCGGATCGAAGTCCCCGGCACGGTTCCAAATACGGATAAACAATTCCTGGACTAGATCCTCAGCGGTAGAAGTGTCGCGGGTAATCCGGAGAAAAAGCGAATAGACTAGCGGCGAGAAGCGATCATAGAGTGCGGCCACCGCCTCAGGATCGCGGTTTCGTAACTGCTCCGATAATTCGGTGTCGTTCGCCGTTACGCTCATTCACTATCTGGGCCACTATAACTTCTAGATGCCCTCACAAGAATACTACGCTATTGATTCTCTAGCGGATGGGGTCGGCAGTACTGGCATTACTAAGACAGGGGTGCCTCGGTAAATCCGGCTAGCTGCCTGCAGAACCGTTATTAGGTCGATCCGTTATTTTTTGGCGAGCCGGCAACAACTTGCGCGTGGTTGACGGCGGAGACAAGCGCTACGCCACCTAAGATGTTGCCGATGAGCGTGGGGATCAGGTAGCCGCTGAAATATGAAAACCAGGAAAGGTCGCCGAGGAACACCAGATAGATAACTTCGATGGATCCGGCGATGACGTGGGTGAGTTCGCCCAGGCTGACGATATAGGTGAGGACGACGACGATGGGCACGCGGCTGCCATTTGTGGCGGCGTTCATCCAGACCATCATGGCGATGAGCCATCCGGCAAAGACCCCGCGCCAGAGTGCGGTGCTGAAGGGCAAGCGGGTAGTTTCACGTGCCAACTCAGCGAGCGCTTGCTGGACCTCGGGTTTCAGGAATGTAGTATCGGCGGCGCCCCAGGCGAAGATGTGAGCCCCCACGAGATTTGCAACCAGAACCACTGTCCAGAGGCGGATGACTGCGATGAGCGTCTTTAGATCACGGCGGGCCATCAGGGGGATGATGGCGGTTAAGGTGTTCTCGGTGAAGAGCTGCTGCCGTCCGATGACTACCAGGAGAAAGCCGACTGAGTACCCGAGATTGACGATCAACGCTCGCCAGGGCGTTGCGGCCAGGTGAGCGCGAAGCAGCCCCTCAGCGACGAAAGAAAACCCCATAGAGAGGCCGGCGGCGAGACCGGACCAGGCGAGCGCTGAAACCGAGCGCTTAAGTTCTTCTTCACCGTCGCGGCGAACCGCTTCGTGAACTACGATGGCGCTGACGGAAGTGAGCTCCTGGGTTTCCCTGTGCTGCTGTCTGGTCAGGCGCGGAACGGCCGTTCCGCCCTGATTCTTCCGGGATTCGTCTTCTTCTTCGGCTTCCGTTGGCATGCGAGTCAATGATAAGCCGCGATTGGAAAGACTCCTGCCGGAAGATCTCTGGGAGCTAATCGGACGTGACTGCGCCCCTTGCTGGATTGCTCCGGCAAGGGGCGCAGCTTGTGCTTACGCTGCGATTAGAAGGGGAAGGACTGCTGGCCGCGCCAGTCGGGGATGGACGGGGCCGCGGTTTCGACGAAGCTCATGGGACGCTCTTCAAAGGTGTACTTCATGAAGAGGCCGCCGGAAGCTGCGGTGTAGTTGCGGGCGTTGCTCGCCGTTACGAATGCTCCGAGCATCCAATGCGGGGCCAGTTGGTAAGCGACGCGGCTGTCGAAACCGAAGTTGGCTCCGGTGCTGACCATGGCCGGGTACTGCTTGAGGCTAACCGCTTGAAGAGCCGGGTTGGTTGGATAGAAGTCCGATGCGTCTTCGGTGAAGTGCTGCAGGCCGAGGCTTCCGCCGAGGGTGTACTGCAGGCGGTCGTGAGTGCCGGTCCAGCGAACGGGCACGTTGAAGAGGAAATACTGCTGGGGACTGAAGTATCCGCCCTGGCCGGAGGTGAAGTAGCGCAGGTTGCGGTCGTAGCCCATGCCCGAGAAGTTCATGCCCGTGGTAAGGTCACCTTCTTTGACGCTGGAGACCTTCCACCAGGCGCCGGCGTTGCCGTTGAAACCGGAGTTCCTGGCGACGTTGCGGCCACGCAGAGATTGGTATCCGCCAGAGGCATAGATGCCGGAAGTGGCGTTACCCCAGTGGGCCTGAAGCGAAGCGGAATTCGACATGACACCGCCCATGATCTGATTCGACACAGGGTCACGGACACCGGCATAGGAGAGCATGGTGTCGCGAACATTATCACGCTCAATTAAAAGGGTGATGGGGCCGCTGAAGGGCTGGAGCCGGAAGCCGCCGACCCAGCTGTTGGTGAGGAAGCCGTAAGGCGTTGCGCCGATGCGAAGGCCGACGGAGTTAGTGGAGAGCTGCGCTTCCGCTCCAAGACCGCTGGCCGATTGCGGGCCGAACCCGGCGGGCTTGGCCTGCGTGCCGAAGAGAGCTTCACCGGAACCGTTTGGCGTTCCTCCCGAGAGGTAAGTCGGCCTGGCGATAAGAGAAGCGCGCAGTGTGTCGGCGATGGTGGTGCTGGCTTCGAATTCGGCCTGCTCGACGATCAAGCGGTTAAAGCCGGACTGACCACCGCGTCCCCAGACGGACATGCGCGAACTGAGGTAGGGCGTGTTGCGGCTCTCAATAGAGGCGAGTTTGTCTTCCACGCTGTCCGCAGCCGGGCGGCTCACCACCGAGTTCACCATCGGGTTGGCGCCCGTGAATATGCGGGACGAAGCCACGGTGGAGAATGCCTCCGGAGCCGGAGGGCGCATGGGGGCCGGGTCAGAGGCGGGAACAAAGGCATTGCCCGAGGGGCGCGAGTCGTAGCGCGAAAGATGCACTTCGACGGGCGCTTCACCGAAGAAGGCAGAAGCATTTTCGCGAGTGGCCGGGGGAGCCGTAGGTTCAAAAGCCGGGGCCGGCGCGTTGCCGCCTACCAGCAGCGACTTCAACGAATTCGACGAGGGAGCTTCGGCGACGGTCTGTTCGCCTTGCACCTTCTTTTGCGCCACAGCTTCTTTCCAGAAGAGACGGGCGTGCTTGAGGTCGCCGCGAGCCTGGGCCAACTCTCCTGCAAGGGTCAGAATTTTGGGGTTGTTAGGCCACTTTCGCATGGCGTCGTCGACCCAAGCGCCTGCGTATTGGACATTATGTTCCGAGAGAGCCGCGCCGATCGCGCCGGCATAATCATCGGGCTGAGCACCGGCGAGTCCCCAATTGGAGTAGACATTGAGAGCCCGCTTGGAGTTACCGGAGGCCAGCAACCGGCCGGCGAGGGCACGCTGCAGATCGGGATTGCCGCGGTTGGCGCGGACACCCTCTTCGAGCAGCGCAACCGCGCGAGCATCGTCGCCAGCGGTATGCGCGGCGTCGGCGGCACGCAGAATCCAGGTGGACCACAGGTCAGAGAGCTGCTTGCGATTTTCCGGCGACATATCGGGCTGGCTGTCGACGTCTTCGAGCAGGCGATAGAGACGGCTGCTGGCATTCGGGGTATCGAGAAGGAGCCAGCCGAGCTGAAGCTTCTGGCCCAGAGCCGCCGACGAGCTATTCCGGGATATATAGGTTTCGAGGAGGCGGGCAGCATAGCTGGACTGGCCGGTGGCAGCGTGCGCGCTGGCAAGAATGGTGACAATATCGGCTTCCTGTCCGAGACGCACGGCGGCCGATTGCGGGATGCGGGAAGCCACCGACACAATGGCGGCAGACTTATGCATCTGATTCAAGAGCAGCAGGCGCGAGCGCCAGATAGCGACATCGTTGGGCTGGGCTTCGGCGAGTTCGGCCAGAGTGGCCTCGGCTTCGGCGGTGTTCCCGAGTTTGGCGTTTAGGGCGGCGAGATGCAAACGCAGTCCGGTACGCGCGGTTCCGGTGGGGCTGGGCTCGCTGGTTAACAGGGTTTGCAGGAGCGAGTGTGCTTCTTCCAGATCACCGTTGGCTTCCTTCAGCGATGCGAGCGACTGCTGGAAACCGGAGTGAGCAGACGCGATGTTTTTCGCTTTCGGGGTCATGCTGTCGTAGGCATGCTGCGCTTCGGCGTAGCGTTTCGAAGAGACCAGCGAAGAGACCAGCAGTTCCATGGCGGCCGTGTCCAGAGGCGCCATTCCGGTTGCGCGCTGGGCATAGATGACGGCCTGGCTGGGCTGATCGAAATCGAGCGCCAGAGTCGCCAGTTGGATCTGGGCAGCAGCAGGAAGATGCGAAGTATCGGCGGAAATGACTTCACGATAGAGAGTGAGCGCCTGGCTGGTTGCGCCGTCGGCCTGGTAGACGAGCGCCTGAAGAGCTTTCCACTCTACCTGAGGAGCGAGCTTCCGGGAAACAGCTTCAGGCATCGACGAAATGGTTTGGAGAGCGGCTTTCGAATCGCCGGAATCGAGCGACGCTTTGACGAGATTGGTCCAACCGCTTTCGGAGGTTGGTTTTTGCGCGACCAGCTTTTTGAAGAACGGCATGGCCTGGGCGGGCTGCTGCGCGCCGAGGAGTGCGCCGCCGACGCCATTGAGAGCATCGGGATTATTCGGGTTCAGGGCCAGAGCAGAGCGGTAGAGTTCCGCAGCATGCGCCCAATCACGGGATTGAGCGGCAGCATCGGCCTGGCGCATAGCGCGGAAGAAGCTGGCGTCATGAAGGGCGCTCTTCACATCGGCTCCCACGGACGGCAGATGGGAGGCAGCTTCAAATTCGTGAACCGCAGCGTCGAAGTCCTCCTTCTTCATAGCGACGTAGCCGAGACCGGCATGAGCGCGGCTGCTGTTTCCAATACTTACAGCGGATTGAAAATGGCGCTCGGCCGCGGGGAGATTGCCGGCTTTCAGCGCCACATAGCCGGCCTGCTCTTCCCTGCTGCCGGGCGCGGCGGAAACATTGCGTGCAGCGGCTTGCGAGCGCATTGTGACGGTAGCGGATTCCAGTTCGGGATCGGGGTAGCGGCTCAGATAGTTTTGAACGGCCGGTGCGAAGGCAGCGTTTTCGCGTTCCCAGACGAGCGCTTGACGCCAGGCGATCTTCGCTTTCTGGGCTGCGGCGGTAGAGCCGGTGACAGTGGAGAGCATGGTGACGCCCTCCTGCCGGGTGGCCGGCTTGTAGGTGAGCAGGCGGCCTTCGGCGACGCGGTAATCGGGAACGTTGGGATATCTGGCGGCTAATTCGCCAAGAGCACCGATGGCGGAGTCGACGCCACCGGGCGTGCCGGCGAGGGTTTCATAGTAGGAAACCGCCCAGCGTCCCGGAGGAGGGGCCGCGCCGAATACATCGCGATAGATGCGCATGGATTCGTCGAAGCGCTGCTCGCCGGACAAGCGGGCGGCTTCGTCGAGCCGGGCCTTCTTCTGCATGGAGAGGTCGGACGGATTCTTCGCGGAAAGCTCCGCTGTGCCGGGGGCAACCCTTCGTAAGCGCTCGAGATAGCTGTTGGCCTCGTCGGTGCGGTTATTGCGCTTGGCCCATCGCGCCAGGTGAGCAAGCGCGGTGGGCTGGCCGGGATCAGCGACCAGGACTTGCTGCCAGACCTGGGCAGCCAGATCTTCGCGGTCGCGGGCTTCCAGCGACTGGGCTTTCTGGGTGAGCAATTCGACTGGGGATGGCGAAGCTCCGGCCGCTGCCGCCGGAAGGATCTGTCCGCCGAGGAAGGCTGCCGCGAGAGCGGTACGAAAGATTTGATGAAGATATGAAGGTCGCATAAAAGTAATCCGGGTGTAAACAGCTAAGCCGAGGCCTTAAGCCTTCCTTCCGCTTGACGTTCAAGCAGTGCTTCCCACCATTGAGCGAGGAAGACGGCGGCAAAAATCAGGAACAAGGGAAGAATCCAGAGATGGAAGCGCAGCCAGCCGTAAACAGCGGCTCGCGAGGCGAGATTCCCGAGCGCGTATGAGGCGGGTGACAGCTTCAGCGATTTAAAATGTTCGCTATCGCTGAAAGTGATGCCGCCGTTAATTGCGCCTTCACGCGAGGCCTTGGTTAAGGCATCGAAGTAGGCTTCGTTATCCGTTTCTGAGCGGGTAGCGACAACCACCACCGAACGATCGGAGCGGTAAGGGCTCTTGAACTGCTCGATCATGAAGTGCAGCGAGGATTCGCGCTCCATCAGCTGATTGAGCTGGGCAATTTCTTCGCGGCGGCCGAGCCAGGCGCGTGAAATCCATTCCCGTGGGGACAGCGAAAGTTCGCCGAGTTCGAACTTGCCGTTGGTGGGGAACACGACCATGGAGCGCTGGAAGGGCCGGACAGTCTCGTCATCGTCGGCGCCCGCGATGACCAGGATATTGTTGCTAGTACCGGCGCGCAGGTTCTTTACGTTGACCAGGCTGAAGCGGGTTCCAATGACCTGGGATTGCGCGCTCAGGAAGCTGACGGCATCCAGATAAAGACCGATCTGCGCGCCGGTGGGATAGTCGGGCAGCACCACGGTGGTCTCCGCCAGATCGGGCCGGGCGGTGAACGGGAAGCCGGAAGCGGCAAACAAGTCGAGCCGGGGCATCTGCACGAAATGAGTGGGATTGCCGAGATCGAGATTGGTTCCGGAAAGCACCTGGAAATCGACCGCGCGCGGATCGCTGACAACGGTGTCGGAACGATCGGTGGACAATTCTACCTCGAGGGTGTTGCTGGAATAGAGCAGCGCGACGGGAATGGCGAAACTCTGTTCGCGCGCGCTTCCGGTGTCGGCGGCAGTCAATTTGCGCTTGGTTACGAAGACGTTGTTCAAGCGAATGGAAACCCAGAGGCGGTCGTCGAGGGCGAGACCGGAGAGCCGGAAGGCCAGGTGCAGCGGCACCGTGATGGCGCTGCCGTAGTCGAGATCGGGGGCGATGCGGAAATACAGCTTTCCAGGCGCGCCGAGACGCGAATGAAGCAGGTTGTCGGTGACGTTCTGCATCAGCCGTATAGGCTGGCTGGCATCCGCCCATTTTGCCTTCTGGACTACCGCGGGAGTCTCGTCGGCGAGCATGTCGGCGTTGACGACCAGCCGGTCGGCATCGGTATGGAGACGGGTACCAGAGAGCAGGGATGCGAGTTTCGGAAGAGCATCGCTAGAAGGAGCGACGATTGCCAGAACCTTGCCAAAGCGATCGGACGGATTGTCACAGATGGCGACCTGCGAAACTCCGGTGGTTAGACCGAGGCTGGCGGCCAGAGGCGTATCCGAATGAGCGATGAAGATAACGTTGCCTTTCGGGAACTGGCCAAAAGAAGTGATGTAGTGGCTGCCGCGATGGGCGGTGAGGGAGCCGTACCAGGAGGCCACCACGCCTGCGGCCTTCAAGGTGGGAAGGTCAGGCTGCGCTTCAAAGACAAAGGGCAGTTCCACGGAGCGCTGCAGCGAAGGATCGAAGAACGGCGAGGGCAGCATGGAGAGCCGGTTGGGAAGACTCAGGACCAGGCCCGAGGTTTGGAGCTCGCTGATAGGCTCGATGCGGATCCATTCCGAAATAGGCTTGCCTGGCTTTTCGCAAGGCGTGGGACATTGACGCCGGAATTCGAACGCTAGAGAATTGTCGTGCACCAGCAGGTCAGACGGAATCACCACATGCGCGGGGGCAGCGGTGGAAGCGGATTTGGCGACCGGCACGGCCGCGATCTCGACGTTGTTGAGCGAGACCGCGAGTTCCAGGCTTTCGTTGGTGCGGACTTCACCGCTTCGATAGGTGATGGCGAGGTCGGAAGACTCGACGATTTTGGTGCCCAAAAGTGTGAAGTTGAGGGCCGCTTTAGAGTGCTCGGCATTCAGCGTGATAGGGGCACGGACACCGAGATCGATTAAGGTCTGGCGTTCGCTGAAGGTGGCTTCAGAAGTCTTGCGGGCGGCGGGCTTCTCAGGAAGCCCGGGTTGGGCCTGAAGATGGGATGAAGAGCCGAGCAAGGCAGCCAGGAGCAGGACCGGCAAAGCGGCCTTGGGCAGAGTGTTGCTCTTGGTATTGCCCTTGCCTTTTGAAACTTTGGATTCGCGCTTGATGAGCGAACTGGGCAGCATCCAGACGCCGTGCGCGCCGATGCTGAAGACATGGAACAAGCTGCTGAGGATGCGGTCGCGACGCTGGTCTTTGTTCCAATCGATCCAGGAATCGGCGCGGGCGTAGACCAGTTTGGTGATGTCGCGCTGGTGCTTGAGGGTACTGGAGAGAAAGCGTAGGTGAATGCGATTCTGATTGGTCCGGACAGTCTCGACGGCGAACCGGAATTCTTCAACTCCGGCAACAATCTTGACCAGTCCGCGGCGGCCACTGGCGGAAGACATAGCGGACTCTCCACGGAGAGCTACACCGCCTTCAGAGAGGTCGATGACGCTGCAAGCCTGCTCGATGCCGCCGTTAAGCGACAAGATGGCATTCAGGCTGGCTTCGACACGGGCGGCGGAACGCTGCTGCTTGTTCTCGAACGAAACGGCGGTGCATGCGCCGAGCATAAGAGTGTTGATGCCGGCCCAGATGACGTTGATGAGCAGCACTCCCGAGGGGTCTCCGGAGGTGAAGTACCGCGGGATGGCCGAGAAGATGGCGATGACATTCAGCGCGATCAGGAAGACGTAGGGCCGGGCGATTTTCCAATCGAAGTAGCTTTCGTCGACCACGCTGCTCTTGGCTGTCACGTTGAACTTGCCCCACTTGGGATTGATCAGGGCGAAGGTGGTGGGCAGGAGAATGTAGGGCGCCAGCACCATTTCGTAGACTTCGTTCCAGAAGGAGTGCCGGTGGTCGCCCTGGGAGCGGGAGTTCACCATATTGGAGAGCACCAGGTGAGGCGCGGCATAGGCGAGAATTTCCCAGATGAATCCATAGAGATTGCTTCGGCCCAGCAGCAGGTAAACCAGCGGAGCGCTGACGAAGATAAGCCGCGGGATGGCGTACAGGTAGTGGAGAACGCAATTGAGGTAGCAGATGCGCTGCGATAAGTTGAGGCCGGAAACGAATAAGGGGCATTCGGTACGCAGGATTTGCACCATGCCGCGGGCCCAACGGATGCGTTGCCCAACGTGCGCCGCAAGGCTTCCGGTAGCGAGACCGGCGGCCTGGGGAATTCCGATATAGGCAGTGTTCCAGCCGAGACGCTGGAGACGAAGCGCGGTGTGGGCGTCTTCGGTAACTGTTTCGACGGCAATGCCGCCAATCTGTTCCAGCGCATCACGCTTGATGACCGCGCAGGAGCCGCAGAAGAAGGTGGCATTCCAGAGATCGTTGCCATCCTGCACGATGCCGTAGAACAGCGCGCCTTCGTTGGGGATTTTGCGGAACAGGTTCAGGTTGCGCTCGAAGGGATCGGGCGAGTAGAAGTGGTGAGGCGTCTGCACCAGGGCGAGCTTCGGATCTTTTCCGAACCAGCCCATGGTGAGCTGCAGAAATGAGCGGGTGGCGATGTGGTCGCAATCGAAGATGGCGATGTATTCACCGGAAGTCTTTTTGAGAGCGGCGTTGATGTTGCCGGCTTTCGCGTGCGCGTTGTCGGTGCGGGTAAGATAGCCTGCGCCGCACTCTTCGGCGAAGCGCCGGAACTCTTCGCGGCGTCCGTCGTCGAGAATGAAGAGGTTGACGCGGTCATGCGGCCAGTCCATTTCCATGGCGGCGAGGACGGTGGGCCGGACCACTTCGAGGGATTCATTGTATGTGGGAATGAAGACGTCGACGGACGGCCAGGTATCAATATCCGCGGGCATGGGAACAGGCTTGCGGCGGAGCGGACGCGAGCTTTGAAAGTAGCCGAGCAGCAGGATGATAACCGAATAGGTTTCGGCGGACAACAGCATCAAAGCGAAGATGAGGCCGATGAGATCGACGTGCCAGCCGGAGTTATTCAGATAAGTGATGGAACTGGACCAACGCCAGATGGCGTAGCGCATGGTGCAAAAGACGGAGATGATGGTCAACACTGACGTGACGTAGCGGGACGAGCTGAAGCGGCCGATGGTGACGCAGCACGCAATGATTAACCCGCTGAAAATTGCCTGATCGATCCACGACAGCGGCATGCGGATGAGGAACACCAGGGCCACCAGCAAGGGCAGCAGAACGGCTGACCAAGCCAGACGTCGAGAAAGGGGAGATTTCGGGATACCGGGACTTAAGAGCACAGAGCTAATCCTTCAGACTGAGTTTGGTGGGCAAGGCTGGCGGAGTTGGAGCTGGAGTTTTGCGCGAAACGGCGGACGCAGCCGGCAAGCCGCATGAAGTCTCCGGCCGCGTCGGAGTGCGGCGCCCAATCGACCACAGTTGCGCCTTCGGCGAGCGCTTCCGGCACTGAGTAGCAGTTGTCGATGGTAACGACCTCGGTGAAACGCTCTTCATACCAGCAGCGCAGCTCCTGATGAAGCGCCAAGCTGTTGTCGAAACGGTTTAGAACACAGATGGCGCCGGCCTCGGTCTGAGCGCCGGTCCATTGCGCCATCAGGCGCTGAATACCGATGACTGAGCCGACATCCGGGATGGCCACGTAAATCTTTACGCCTTCGGTTTGGCGCAGATCTTCGCGCGCCGAGTCAAAAATGACGTGCTCGAACTCATGAGCAAAATGCCGGGCGAGCTTTTCGAGCGGGCTCAGCGCTTCGGCGGAAACGATGGATTCGAGATTGGCGCAGGCGTCGGGGGACAGAAAGCGGATGGAGGGCTGGAGGACGGAATGCAATCCAGCGAACCGATGTTGATTGGTGGCAATCTGCTGGTTGCCGAAGTAGACCGGAAGGAGCGAATCGGGCGCGGTGTCGTAAAGGCCGCAGCGGCCGCCGTCCTTCGTCAACTGGCGAGCCAGGGTGGCGGCGATGGTGGTGACGCCAACGCCGCCGGCGGCTCCCACGATGCTGACCGCAACCGCGCGGCTGACGTTGCCGGTGGAATTCTCGCGAGAGGCCCGGAGAGTGCGCCCGAGGCTGTTCAGAGCCGAAGGCGGAGGGGTTCTTAACGATGTGTCCGGGCGGGACATTAATCTGGGGTGTGTCAACATGGGGCGCGCCGGCTCCGGCTCAGGCAGAAACGTGGCGGAGATTTCGACTTCCGCCTCGCTGACAGGGGCGTTTTCGATCTGATCGCTATCCAGCAGGTCGGCGGAGCTTTCGAGCGCAAGATTTTCGCGCTGGAAGACGCGGTATTGCGAGATATCCAAATCGAACTGCGAAAAGAGCGCAAAGATGTCGTCGGGTGCTTGGGTTTCGGGCATTTCCCTCATCGGTTTCTCTGGGTAACAGGGTGAGGGCCTGTTGGGAGGTCCTCGCATTAGTAGTTGGAGAAGGTGGGGATTTCTTGCGCCCGGGTTATATAAGAATTCCCTGAGGGGAGTGTGGGCCGGGGAGAGGGGCCGGCGGCTGGGAACGGGTCGTGAGCGGAAGCAACACTTTACGGCAGACGCCTATCGACGATCAGTGGATTAGGCTGTGCAAGCTGGGTCTGGGCCGTGCGCCGCCATTTAATGCAGCGATGGGAAGACGTGTTACACGACGGCAGTTCAGTTTATCGGCAAGCGCGATAGCAGCGTCACCTCAAACGCGGACAAATGAAAGGCCGGGCGAAGAGAATCACCCCATGGACACCCGCCTTCCTGATGCGGATCTCGATCCGGTGCGTTGGATTCTGGAACGCTACAAGTCAGCGCCTCTTCGGCTTACTTTTGAAACCACAAATCGAGCGGAAGCAGAACGATGGCAGCAGGAACTCCGCGCCAAGTTGACCGGCTTACTGGGCGGGTTTCCGCAAAGAAGCGCTCTCAACTCTAGCGTTATCTCGACGGCAGAATTTCCAAGCTATCGCCGCGAGCAAGGATCTTCTATAGCCGGCCCGGTTTGGCCGTGCTGGCTTATCTTCTGCTTCCCCAAAGCACCGAAGCGGAAAGCCCGGTTATCAGCAATTGGGCTTCGACGATCCGGGAAGTGCATCGCTGCTCAAACGTTTTTTCCTCAAACAGAGGGAAAGAAACCTGGCTGGATCGGCTTGGCTAACTTCCCACGTTAGGACGCCATCGCAGGTTCTAGTTCGGGGAGATTGGAATTTTTTCGTTTACAAGATTGTAGTCGGCCGGAACAGCGAAAATGCCCGGATCCGGATCGGTCACAGTGATTTTGCTAAACGCCCTGCGGGTTGTGTGGTCCGGGCCTTTGCTCTCTGAGAATACTTGCAAACGGATGTCGGGAGCCATCCACACCTCTACACCCTGAAGCCTCGCATTCGATCCTGGCGGCGGAGAGATGGTCAGCTTCTGAATCGGATGACCTTCGAAACTGCCCGCTGAACTTTGAGAGGCCTTGTAACCCCCACCTGCAACTGGCCTGTCCGCACTGCGCGGCACCTGCCGCGCTACCGCGGGCCTGGCCGGCCTCTCGATCTGACGGATGCTTTTTTCCTTTTACTGTCGATTCAAAGAAGTGATCACGCCAGCCCCCGGATCGATGATGACCGAGATAGGGCCCATATCCTCGCGGATTTTTCCATCCCGGCTACGATAGTAATGTCCTGCTTGGACTTTTTCGACGCCGGCGATGGTCGTTGTCACAGTAATCTCGGCATTAATCGGCGGTACGGGAGGCATAGCCGGCCGCCCATCGTGAATTCCAACCGGGGGCCGTGATAGGTCGGCAGCGTTCCCCAGAGAAGCACCAGCCATCAAGAGAAGCGGCAAGAAAATCGAATGGAGCTTAAACATATGTTCCTTTCTGAGATCAAATAAACCTTGACGGACTTTTTACCTAACTATGAAACCGTGGCTATCGCGGACATGACTCGCGTAGCCGCCTGCAGTTGCAACCTGAGCTCCGGGATAATGTTTCTGCGCTTCGGAGCCTAGCTCGACGCGATTGATCTGTGCCTGGTCCGATGCGCCTTCGGGCAGCTTGTAATAAAGACTGTACCGGCTACGGATCCGCTGCAATATGAGTGGCAGATCTGTTTGAAGGTCGGTCGAGCGGATCCAGTCGCCGCCGGTCTTCTCGACTATGTTCTTGATTCCTCCTCCAGCACCGCCCAGTAGTTGTGCAAGGCTAGACCGTTTGCTTACGACGATGCCATTCAGAGAGGCATCCTGTTCTCTCAATTCCTGGATAGCGGCCTTTTCCTGATGGCTGGGACGGCCAAAATTATCGGTAACGATGAGCACCGCTCGGCGACGGCGGTCTTCCGTTTCAGGCCAACGAAGATGTTTGGCTGCGTTGACAACCGCGGCTTGGATGCGCGTGCCCCCGTTGAACGGCCGCGACACGATACGCTTCAGACATTGCTCGACTGAAATTAGATCCTCTGTAGGCCAGAGCACAAGTTGGGAATCGTCGTCGAAAATCATGATGGAGACTCGATCCCTGGCCCTGAGCAACCCGAATGTCTTGTTTGCCGCAGCACTGACCTGTTGAAGTCTTCGCCGCATGCTTCCACTCGTATCTAGTAAGAGAAGCAAATCGAGAGATTGTTCCTCCGAGAAGAACAAATCTATTTCGTGCTTTTCCCCGTCTCGAAAGATCGTGAAATCCTCTCTTCGCAGTCCTCCCAGAATCCGGCCATTCCCGGCGGTCACCTCTGCCTCGAGATGGACTAATGCCGTTTCGGCGCGGAATACCGGTCCATCTTGAGAATAAAGAGACCATGCCAGCCAGATCGCCATGGCTCCAAGTCCTGCCAGCCTCTGGTTTCGCATGCCTGCTCCTTCGTAGAATCAGCCGTCTTACTGCGGAAGGCCGCAACCGGTCTTGATGCTGTTATTCCACACAGGCACTGTGTGCAAATCGGAATGGCTTTCCGACCCCAGCATGACATTCGTGGCGTAATAGGCTAACTTTGCGCTGAACCACCAAAAGGAAGCGTCCGCCTCGTAAAAAGCCACTTGTGCCGCATCATATGCTGCGTCGTCCCAAAAATTGTTGTACAGATCGATGGCCTCCTGCTCCAGCCAAATGCTGGTGGAGCACTGATCATAGCTCCAACTGTCGATTTGATAGAGTCCCGCGCCAAGAAATTGGACATAATCTTCAAAGGAAGAAACTTGACAGTAGTTGTAAAAAATAAAGGGGTTTATGTCAGGCAGATCCCAATTCTGGGGCGTCCTCAAGTTGACAAGTTAGTTGATCGGGCGATTTATTCCATAGGATGCAAGTTTCACTACATTTCCGCCGTGACTGTGAGCAACAATGGAAAGCGGAATCGCCGGATCGAGATTCAGTCCATTTATAAAATTCTGAAAGTCGCCGCCCCCTCCAAAGATATACACATAGGGAAAGACGACGAAGGCATTTGGATTTGACCTTGCCCGAAGGAACTGAGCCACTCTAAACTAGGTTTTCCGAAGCAACGAGAGTTGCGGAAGGAGAGCAAAGGTGAAGAACAGTCGATTTAGTGAAGAGCAGATCATCGGGATTTTAAAGCAGAGCGAAGCGGGAGCAAAGACCGGCGAGTTGTGCCGGCAACAGGGGATTAGTAGGGCGACATTTTATGGATGGCGCAGCAAGTACGGTGGACTGGAAGTGAGCGAAGCCAAGCGTCTGAAACAGCTGGAGGAAGAGAACGGAAAGCTGAAGCGGATTGTGGCCGATCAAGCTCTGGATATCACGATGTTGAAGGACCTGGTTGGAAAAAAATGGTAAGCCCGGAGGACAAGAGAGCGGCGATCGCGCATGTGCGGCAGGTACATGGCGTCAGCGAGCGCCGCGCCTGCGGGCTGATAGGCCAGACGCGATCCACGCAACGGTATCGAGCCAAGACGAAGGCGGAGGATGGGGTGCGGCGGCGGATTGCCGAGCTGGCGGCAGAGCGTCCTCGCTTTGGCTATCGACGGCTGACCGCACTGCTCAAGCGGGAAGGCGTACCGGTGTGGCACGGCCGTGTGTATCGCATTGCGAAGGAGCTGCGGCTGCAAGTGCCGCGGCGAAAGCGCAAACGGATGGCCTCCGCTGCGCCAGCGCCGATAGCGATTACGCGGCCGAATCAACGTTGGGGAATGGACTTCGTTACCGACGGTTTAGCGGACGGACGCAGCTTCCGGGCATTGGCCGTGGTGGATCACTACACGCGCGAGTGTCTCGTGATTGAAGTCGATCTGAGCCTCCCCGGAACACGGGTGGTACGGGTATTGGAACGGCTGGCGGAGGAGCGTGGGTTACCCGAAGCTGTTCGGGTGGACAACGGTCCGGAATTCGTTTGCGCCGCTGTGCGCCACTGGTGCCAACAGAAGAAACTGCAGTTGGACTACATTGCGCCTGGCAAGCCGATGCAGAATGGGCATATCGAGAGCTTTAACGGGAAGTTTCGAGACGAATGCCTGAATACGCATTGGTTCACAAGTCTACGCCAGGCCAGAACTCACATCGAAAGTTGGAGGATAGACTATAACGAATTTCGACCACATAGCGCGCTGGGGTACGCGACGCCGAACGAGTTTGCGAACAGGAGCAGCGCTTCCTTCGCCATCGAGATTTTGAGTAACACGACAGCGAAACCGGGTCAAGGCAACCCTAACGGGCTCGCTACGCTCGGCCTTGACCCGGCCCCGCCGTCGTGTGAACGGCGACTAATATGACGGCGAAGGAAAGCTACAAATGAGCTTGGGAATACGTGGAAAACCCAGTTATGACTGGTACAGTTTCCGCGGGCAGGTCAGATTCCAGCTATAGGTAATTGGCTGAGTTCCGAACGTATTGCGGCGGAAATGTCAGAATTGGGATGAACCCAATCCGGACTGTCATCGAATGAGCCATTTACCAGGACGGTAACTCCGCCAGCGGTGATCGGTCGAACCCAGAAATGGAGCGCTGGCCCGACCTGCAATCCTCCCACGTACCAAGTCTGCTCGTAGTCTCCTTGGTTCTGTGGCTCATCATAGCCCTCGACGATGGCGTATCCGTTTGCATTCGTATTCCAAAGTCTTGCCAGGTGCAAAATACTCCCAGGCGGCAAACGTAGTCGCTCACAGGTTGGTTAGGAGGGCCGTTGGTGATTTCGTAACGATAGTGGTCGCCTATGTAGAAGTTAGGCGTTAGACTCGGTCGATCCGCGTTATTAATTGTGAGGGTTTGGGAGTAAAGAGCTCCGGCACCAAGCACGAACACCACGATTAATTGCCGCATCGATATTGGAAATATCACTTTAACTCTCCTTAGTTCTGCTAAACGTGCTGCTAGTAGTTCAGAACTTAAACTGGAATTGAGGAAATTGCAATCCCAATAACGAAATTATTGCTGAATTCAGTACTAGTTCGAAAGTTATGGTTTTAAAGTACTAGAACTTCGATGGATTCACCTGCGCTGAAATCAGTTTTTTCTTTCAGAGATCCGTGGTTTTAATAACCCGGGTACTCAATGAGATTTAGCCGCGTTTTCCAGCTGTTAAGAACCACATGTTGCTGCCTGTCTTTGCCTTTGGCCGCCCACTCGGCTCCGATGCTGCAGCCTGTCATTTATTCTGCCGCCTACGGACCTGGCAATTCCCCGATCACTTTCGCCACCACACAGCCGATTGCTTTGGATACTGCTGTAGCTGCCGGGCCAACTGTTATCGACGTCTCGTTGCGGGCCAGCTCGTCAGGCGCGTCCGCTAGCATAGCGGTTCCGCCCTGGAACGTCACCAGCCCGCCGACGGCCGGATCAATCATCGCAGCTGCCGTCGGAACCAGCTTCCAGGTGATGGCGATCTCGTCAGATGGCGCCGCTTCGCCGCCGCGCCAGATTCCAGTTTTGTTCAAAGCCATTACGACAAGCTCTTGCCAAACGGGAACTTCCTCTGGCTTGCGCATCAGGGCTGGCTCCGAAACATTGAATATTGATTGTTCGGACTCGCCCGAGTTCGGCATTCCGCTTCTGCTCACTCCCGAAATCCCGATTTATGTACAGCTAACGGCTATTGCCTCGGGCGGAACCAGCCCAAATTCTTTAGGAACCGCGTCGATCTCTCTTGGCAATCCCGCTTTTTTCGTAGATCCGGAATTCGCATCCGGCTATTCGCTGCTGTTTAGTCCAGGCTATACTTCCGTGCCGACCGAGACGCCTGAGCCTTCGACTTTGGTGCTAGTCGCATCGGCCCTCGCCATAGGTTGGAAACGCTTACGGTGATCGTTCGCTTAGAAGTTACAAGTCTTAGCCGCAACATGAGTCCGATTTTTCATGCTTGGCTTGCCCTTATTCTTTTTTCTCCACCAGCGCAACTTTTAATCTTCGGGCTTTTTTAAAATCGCGGTCCGGCCGGTGCGCCGCCATATAATGCAGCGATGGGAAGACGTGTTACTCGACGGCAGTTCAGTTTATCGGCAAGCGCGATAGCAGCATCAGCTCAAACGCGGACGAATGAAAGGCCGGGCGAAGAGAATCACTCGAAGGTGAATGACCTTCCTGATGCGGATCTCGATCCGGTGCGTTGGACTCTGGAACGCTACGAGTCAGCGCCTCTTCGGCTTACTTTTGAGGCCACCAATCGAGCGGAAGCAGAACGATGGCAGCAGGAACTCCGCGCCAAGTTGACCGGCTTACTGGGCGGGTTTCCGCAAAGAAGCGCTCTCAACCCTCGCGTTATCTCGACCTCAGAATTTCCAAGCTATCGCCGTGAGCAAGTGATCTTCTATAGCCGGCCTGGTTTGGCCGTGCTGGCTTATCTTCTGCTTCCCAAAGCACCGAAGCGGCCGCTTGCCTCAGTCATTGCCATACCTGGCCATGGCCGGGGCGTGAACGACATCGTGGGCATCGATGAGCAAGGCACCGAGCGAAGCGGCAAGCCCGGTTATCAGCATGACTTCGCTCTTCAGGCGGTGGAACAAGGGCTGGCGGTGGTCGCTATCGAGCCGATGGCATTCGGATATCGAAGAGATTCCAAGACCAAAGCCAAGGGCGCAAACGCTACCGCGTGCCAGCCTGCCGCCGGTTCGGCACTGCTGTTAGGCGAAACCATGATCGGCTGGCGGGTCTGGGATGTGATGCGCGCTGTTGACTGGATGGAGACCCGGCCGGAACTGGATAAAGCACGAATTGGATGCATGGGAATTTCAGGAGGAGGCACTTGCACACAATTCGCCGCGGCGCTAGATCCGCGGATTAAGGCAGTTCTGGTGAGCGGCTACCTGAACACGTTTCGTGACAGCATCATGAGCATCTCTCACTGCATTGATAATTACGTCCCGGGAATTTTGAATTGGGCCGAGAATTACGATGTAGCCGGATTGATCGCGCCCCGGCCGTTTTTCTCAGAGGGCGGGAATCACGATCCTATCTTTCCCGTCGAAGCCACGCGCGAGAGTTTTGCCCGGGTGAAGAAAGTCTACGAAGTGTTCGGAGCTCCCGATCGGGCCCAGCAGGAGATCTTCGAGGGCAAGCACGTTTTTCACGGAGCGCGCGGTTTGCCGTTTTTGGCCCAGGCGCTCGCTTAGAAACCTGATTTCATTTTCCGGGAGAAAAGGACGAGAGGCGAAACCACCTATTAAGAGGACGATACCGCTTCCATGCGACGTGAGCCTCTTTTCCTTCCCGCACTGGCGCTGGCCTTAGGCATTCTGTTCGCCCATCTGCGCCCCGGCCTGATGCCGCCTACAGCAGTTCTCTGGATTGCGGCGGGCATCCTTTTTCTGCTGCCGGCTTTCCGGCTATGCGCATCCATCGCCAGCTTCCGGCGCTCGAGCCTGGCGGCGCTTCTTGCGGCGTGCCTGCTGGCTGGATTGGCGACCGAAAAACAACATCATCAGACCCGGCGGCCGCAGCTGAATGCGGAAGACGGCGAGGTTCTGCTGGTTTCGGGGTGCGTCTCGAATCCGCCGGTGTTTTCGCCCGACCGGGAACAGTTCACGCTCGACCTTTCACCAACCGCATCGGCGAGGATTTCGGTCAGGCTTCGTGATGACGCCACTCTTCCCCTGCGATACGGCGACAAAGTAGAGGCAACTGCAAAGATGCGGACGCCCCGGAACTTCGGCAACCCGGGCGCATTCGATTATGCGGGCTATCTCGCGGCGCAACACATTTACTGGACTGGTTCGGTCTCGAGCCTGCAGGACCTGCACAGACTTCCCGGGCACTGCGGCTCGCCGATGGTGCGCGCGCTGTTCGACGTCCGGACCTGGTCTCTGGCCCGCCTGCGAGGGCTGTATCCCAAAGATCCGCACACTGCAGCGCTGCTGGCGGCCACCCTGCTGGGCGAGACCAGCGGAGTAGAGAAGCGCTGGACCAGCGATTTCCGCGTCACTGGCACTTACCATGCGCTGGTCATCTCCGGCCAGCACGTTTCCGTATTGGCCACTACGCTGCTCTTGCTGCTACGGATCCTGCGTTTCCGCCGGCTGCAGGCGCTCGGCCTGGCGGTGGTTGCCTGCTGGATGTATGCCTTCATCTCCGGCTTTACGGCCCCAGTGGTCCGCGCCGCGGGAGCTTTCACGTTGTTTCTGATCGCCAGTTATTGTTTCCGCCGGCTGCGCGTGCTTAACGTGCTCGCGCTGGTGGCGCTGGTGTATCTGATTCTGATGCCGCACCAGCTTTTCGATCCCAGCTTCCAGCTCTCGTTTCTTTCCGCCGCAGCTATCGCCGCTTTCGCCATTCCGCTGATGGAGAGCACCACCGCTCCGCTGCGCGCTTCCGTGAAACGCTTTGATCAACAAGCCTATGCGGCGCAATTGGAACCCGCCGCCGCGCAGTGGCGCGTAGAGCTCCATTTGCTCGCCGCAACGTTTCGCCAATGGACCGGAATCAGCAGACTTTGGACCGACCGGACGTTTCCGCCAGCTGTGTACGTAGTCACGTTCGCGCTGGAAGCGATTGCGGTTTCGGCGTGCGTACAATTCGGGCTGGCGCTGCCGATGATCAGTTACTTTCATCGTCTTTCCATAACCGGACTCTCGGCCAATATCGTGGTGATTCCTTTGCTTTCCGCCGTAGTGCCATTGGGTTTTCTCGCGATTGCCACCGGCTGGGCGCCGATTGCGATGCTGACCCGCATCCCGCTGCATTGGGCAGAAGCCATCGCCACCTGGCATGCCCGCTTCGAGCCTTCCTATCGCATCGCGGCGATTCCCCTGGGAGTGGCCCTGGCGTTCGCGGGAACCCTGGTGCTCTTGGCCTGCACCGCGCGGAAGGCGCGGCAATTTACCATCTATCCCTTAGCCGCGTCGCTGGTCATGTTCGGTATCTTGTGCTGGCAGCCGTGGGACGCGCAGCTAAAGCTGGGATCGCTAGAGGTGACGGCTATCGACGTGGGCCAGGGCGATAGCCTCTTTTTATCGTTTCCGAACGGAACAACCATGCTGGTGGATGCCGGCGGGTTCCCTGGATACGGCAACATGAAACACAAGCCGCAGATGGACATCGGAGAAGATGTCGTTTCTCCCTACCTCTGGGAACGCCACATACGCCATCTGGATTACGCGGTCCTCACCCACGGGCATTCCGACCACATGGGCGGCCTACCGGCTATTCTGGACAACTTCCGGCCGCGCGCCCTCTGGGTGGGCGCCGAGCCCGAAACAGACGAGTGGGACAAGGTGCGAGCACGCGCGAAAGCCGATGGCGTCAAGGTCGTCTCGCTGCGCCGCGGTCTCCCCGATATCAATTTCGGCGGCGCACGGGTGCGCGTTCTCTCGCCGGCCCCCGACTACCTGCCCGACGCCGCGCCCAGCAATGACGACTCGCTGGTGCTTGAAGTCACTTATGGGCAGCACCGGGTTCTGCTTACCGGCGATGCCGAAGCTCCGGTTGAAAGCGAGTTGGTGGCAGACCAGATTTTGCGGCCCGTTACCCTGCTGAAAGTCGGCCATCACGGCAGCAAGACGTCTTCCACCGAGGATTTTCTAGCCGCGCTACAACCCCGCTTTGCGTTCATCTCGGACGGCTTTAAGAATTCATTCCACCATCCGCATCCAACAGTCGTCGAGAGGCTGAACGAACATCATGTGCAGATGTACCGGACCGATTTGCAGGGGCTCTCAAGCTTTGTCACAGACGGCCGGCGGGTTCAACTCACCAGCTTTCATTAGAAGAGGGCCTGAAAAGGTTTACTCTAAGAACAGCCGATGATCGCCATTCAGCCTGCCTATCTCGAGTTCATCGATTTTATCGCGGCGGGCACTACGCCGGAACAGATCATCGCATTTCGTCTCTCGCCTGCCGCACAGGAGCAAGTTGAAGAGCTAATCGCCCGGGAGAAAGACGGAGAGCTTTCTCCAGAAGAAAAAGCGGAGTTGGATCATTTATTTGAACTCGAACACATCTTTCGGATGACTAAAGCACGAGCGAGACAGATCTTAGCGCGTGCCCGGTGAAATATCTGAGATCATCCGGAAAGAGGTAGTCTCTCGGGCGAAGAATTGTTGTGAATACTGCCTTTATCCGGCTGAAGAGTCCTTGCTTGATTGTGATGCTCCGGCGTGGCCCACTTGTGATGGGCAGATTTGGCCCACCTGGGTAGTTTCTAGTTTGCCCCATTTCCAACCAGAGTTGTTGATGACCGCTCCGGTGGGAGTGGAGCTTGGCGACGCCCGGGAGGGCGGCGCGTTTCAAGCGGAACGGACGCCGGGGCGGTCATCATGCGGCGACCCGGCAGCTCTCATCTCTTTTTCCTCCCTTCCATAGTTCGCTTGAACCGGAACGATTCGGTGCCGGTTTCGATGATGTGAGCGCGGTCCGTCACTCGGTCCAGCAGCGCCTTGCAGAGCCGTGGATTGGGAAACACCGTGGTCCATTCGGAAAATGGCAGATTCGTAGTGACGATCAATGCGGCTCGTTCAGCCCGGTCTGAGATTACCTGGAATAGGAACTCAGCGCCGATATCGGCCAGCGGGACGTAGCCCACTTCGTCCAACGCGATGAGGTCGTATCTCATCCATCGCATCATCAGCCGTTTCACTTGGCCGTTCTGTTTGGCTTCGATAAGCTCATTCACCAATGCCGCGGCAGTGATGAATCGAACACGCCGTTTCTGATGGCATGCAGCTAAGCAGAGCCCGGTGGCCAAGTGGCTTTTACCCGTTCCACAATCGCCAATCAAAACGATGGGTTCACTGCGTTCGATGTAACCGCCCTGCGCTAAATCGCGGATCTTTGCGGCTGGGATCTGGGGCGCTTTCGCAAAGTCGAACTCATCCAGCGTCTTCAAGCGTGGCAACTGCGCGTCCCGGATACGGTTAGCAATGGCATGACGGTCGCGCTCTTCACACTCTATTGCCAGCAGCGCTTCCAGGTAGCGCACATGGCTGTGCTGTTCTTTGACGGCCTGTCCGGCTAGCGGAATAAAGTTGGCCGCGATGGCCGGTGTGCGCACGATTTTGCAATACTGCCGGATGCTGGCCTGTTCCAACGCCTCTGTCTGGAGATTCATTGAATCACCTCGTGGAGCATCGGCGCATGACTTAACAACGAGTCATATTCATCCATTACCGGCATTGGCCTTTCAAACTGTCTCAGATCTTCGGCGAGTGCCAAAGCGTACCGCTGACGATCATGGGCGTCGGGCATGTGCAAAATATGCAGCACGGCGGCAGCATCGCTTACGCCGATGCGCAGCGCTTCTTCCACTGCTGTGATCAAGCGCGGCCACGCATTGCCGGCCGTCCCGGCACGCACCAGCATAATCATCTCGCGCGTACCTTTGGCCTTGCCGTGGCGGCTTTCCAGTTGCTGCCAGAGCGTATCCAGACACCCCGGCCAGCGCCCCGCCGCACGCCACTGCTGCAACGGCGTCGAACTCTTCATCGCACCAGGCTTCTTCTCCAGCACATCCAGATAATGTTCCAGGTTCAGAATGTGATGCCCGCGTCCATAACAACGCTCGTGCCGCGCTGCAAACTCACCATCACGCCACACCTCGATGTGTGTAGGCCACACCCGCGCCGTTACCCGGGAGCCCGGATAAAGCGGCGTCGAATACCAGTTGGCTCTTACTTTCACGCGACCGTGTCCATCCACCGTGACCGGATAGATGGTCTCTGCGATGGCAAACCGCTCCGCTACTAACGGCAGCAAGTGCGATTGCTCGTCCCGCATGGCATTGCCGACGGCGGCTTCGCGACCGCTGATGATATGTTGCTGCGCTTCTCCGCAACGGCTCAGAAGCCAAGCGTTGAAGCTCTCCAGATCGTCCGCTTCCGGCACCGGTACCAACCAGTTGCGCCGGAACCAACCCAACTCCATCTCCACGCCGCCCTTCTCGTTACCGCGTGCCGGCTGGCAGTACTCGCTGGCAAAACCCCAGTGCGAGCGAAAAGCGATCATGCGTTCGGTTTCTTCGCGCCGGTAGCCACGCAAAATCTTCTTTACGGCACTGGCCAGGTTGTCGTAACGAAGCGTTCGAAAGACACCGCCAAAGTAAGCAAACGCATGCTCGTGCGCTTCCAGAAAAGCTTGTTGCGTCGCGTTAGTATAGGCACGGTGAAACGCCCCGCCGCTGTTCATACTGCGCATCGCGAAGAACTGCAGCTTCCGCGCTTCGCCACCCAGCTTTACCTGTGCTTCGAACCAATCCACTTGCGCTTCCTGGCCCGGTGCATAACTCTGCGGCACGAAGACACCGCGATGGGCTAACCCCAGGGCGCGCTTCCGTCCACGCACGTATTCACGCACGGTGGACTCGGCCACCGGATGCTGTGAATGTTCCATGCACAACCGAGTCCAGATACGCCGCGCGGTATGCCGCTGTTTGCGCGGGGCCTCACCGTCCAGCTCCAGAAGGCTGTCGATGAACTGCTTTACCGGCCCTAGTTTCGGCAGCACCCGCTCTTGCTTTTTCCGCTCCGGCGGCACCGCGCTCGCCAGTGCCTGCCGCACCATGCGCCGATGCACCTGATACTTCTGGGCGAGTGCAAGAATCGTCTCTCCTGCCGCATATCCTCGCCGGATCTCTTCAAATAGCTCCACCTTGGCTCTCCTGTCCATCCCCGGAATCTTGTCATCCAGGGTTGTCCAGGTGGGCCAAATCACTCCATCACGCTGGGCCAGATCTGAGCATCGAAATCACTTGCTGTCCCGTCTGGTCGATCACATTGTAAGCCGGAAGCATGGCGGCACATCCGATCGAGGGCGCAAAATTCGCGCATCGGCTACGCTTAAACGGCGACGGACTTACTCCATATTGCAAGCAATCATGCCGATTCGGGTGGCAAATTTGGAGTGACCGCATGACCGCCGCTGGTCGGTGTAGGTCTACAGAATAAAGGCCAGCTTAGGCGAGCGAAGGTCCGCCTCGTAGATCAGTATTACCCCTGTCTATTCAGGAAACTTCATCTTTTGCAGGAGACGCCGGAAGCGTGGCTCGGAGCGTATGGGCTTGTATCCGGGTTCCACAGCAAGAAGCGTTATATCCATATCGCGATTCTGCAAGCCTGTGGCAAGCCATTGAAATGCCTCCTCGCGCTTTCCCAGTGCTATGCAGATGAGAGCAAAAGCAGGAGCGGATTGCTCCCTGGCAGGTAGCAGTTCCATTTGTCTCAGTATCGCCTCGGCCTGCTCTTGCTTGCCTGTAGCCGCATAGACTTCTGCGAGGCGCGGCATAAACCAAGAAGTATTCTTGCTGGGATCAAGGTTGGAGATCTCAACGGCGCGCTGGAGCTCTGCCAATGCTGCCTGAGATTGCTTCTGGTGAAGATATACCAACCCTAGCCATACGTGCGTGCCGATCGATGTATCATTCAATTCGAGTGTCTTGCGGAACGCGTCAATGGCTTCGTTCAAGCGACCGGCCAAATAGTAGGCGATTCCACCTTGCAAGCCGACCGAGGGCGAAAGCGGATCGAGCTGTATGGCTTTTTGTGTTTCTGAGATGGCCTCATCGTGCCGCTTGAGAATGGAAAGTAGTGAACTAAGCAGATAATGGGCGCTTGCATTATTCGGCTCCAGGAGTAACGCTTGCCTATACTCTTTTTCCGCGCCAGCCCAATCCCAATCCTGCCCTGCTTTGCGCTGCCCCAAGACAACGTGGGGCTGCGACAACGAGCTGTCTAGCTCTAAACTTTTCAAAGCAGCATCCGAACCCAGACTGTAGGATTCACGCTGAGAAATGAACCCAAACTTACCTAATTTTAAGTAAGCATCGGCCAAACCCGAATATGCGAATGCATAGTTGGGTTGCTTCCTGACGGCCTGCTTAAAGTAAGCCAAGCTTCTTTTGACAGCATCGGGCGTTCCTTGATTCCACAGATAGCGGCCCTTTGTATATGCTTCGTAAGCTTCGAGTGAAATGGAAATTTGCTTCAGCTCGGGATGCAGAGACTCCACAGCAAGAGTGCTTTTAATCTGGGCTGCGATCTCCCGGCTTACCTCGTCTTGCAGCCGGATGACGTCCTGATAATCGCGTTCGAAGCTGTTCGCCCATAAATGTTGATCGCGAGGCGCATTCAGTAGCTGAACGGTGATCCGAATTTTATTTTCTGAGCGTAGTACCGATCCCTCGATAATGCCATCGACATTTAATTCCTTCGCGATCTCGGGCAGCGTTCGAGAAGTATTTTTGTAACGCATGACGGACGTTCGCGAAATCACGCGCAACAAACTGTCCTGAGCCAATTGGGTGGTCAATGCTTCCGTCATGCCATCTGCAAAATATTCCTGGGAAGGATCGTTCGAGAGGTTCTGAAGAGGCATAATCGCCAATGACCTTATAGGAAAGTCTTGCGAACGATTGTGCTTAAGCGAGCGGACCCACAAAAAAACGGCGGTAGCGATGAGGATAAAGGCGAGTGACCCGAGGAGCCATTGGGTCGATTTCCCCGCGAGCCCTGCCTTGAAAGGCGGATTGAGCTGTCCTGTTCCGGTGTTTGTAGCGCAGGGCACTGTGTCGACCGATTCAGGTTCTGAAAGCGGCTGGAGATTATCCGTTACGGTCGCAGGGACAGAGTTCACCGTCAGTTCGGCTGCAGATTTTTCTCCAGTAGCCTGCCTGCCAAAGTCACCCGGAACCTCCCACACCTCGACTGGTGCGATGGAGCGATTACCTTTGGCGTGCGCTATCTGCTCGACAGGAGCAATGAAACTATAACCTTGCCGGGGAATTGTCTTGATGTAACGCGGGGATTCAGGATTGTCCGGCAGCACGGACCGAATCTGCCGGATGCAACGGTTAACGCCTAAATCGTAATCAACGATAATCGCATTCCCCCAGACTGCTTGCTGGATTTGCTCTCTCCTGACGATCTCGCCGGGATTGCTAACCAGCAAAAGAAGCAGGCGAGCGGGTTGTGGCTGCAACTTGAGCAATGTTCCAGACTTTCTGAGTTCTCCTAAAGTTGGGGAAAACTCGAACGGGCCAAAGCGGAACACGGCAGTAGGAGATTGTTGCACCGTCAACTACCTAGCTGAGCTGACCGTCGACGGAGAGGAACGGAGAACATGAGAAGCTTCTCCGTATTATATTTCGCTTTGCGTGATTAGAGGAAACCTGCTTACGGCCTGTTTTGGTGCGGTAAATTCCATCATCTTCAAACCTCCTACCCTGATATGACGCGAACGGGCTGGCATAACACGTTTGGTTTTAATCACTTAGAAGAGCATACGAAAAGCAGAAAACATCACGCATTCGCCATGGCTATAGAAGATCCATTGCGTTAAGAATGGAGCTCAACTGAATGTCACGGGACGATACCGGGAAGTTCAGGATTCTGTTGTCACTGAAAGCGCCACTTATTTAGCTCCGATCTCCTAAACCGGCAGGGCTGAGGCATCTGTCAAAACTGAAAGAAATCTGTAAACATGTTTAAGAACTTAAAGTCGTTCCAACTATCCGTATCCAGTTCGATTCGATCCAATGGCAGAATAGGATTCGTCCTTTCCTTAAGTGCAAGATTGGCGCTAGTCGGATGTTTCTTATCCATTGGACTTTCATCTCGTCTAGTCCGGGCGGATTCCATTGTTCTCTCCGATAATCTCGCCGCGCCTACGGCGTATACGGAAACCGTGCAGGGTCAAACCTGGGTCGGTGCGCCGTTCCGAAGTGACGGGGCCGCGACACTGGCGAGCGTAACTCTTCTGCTCGCCAACTCCGTATCCGGAACTGCCGAACTTGGCCTTTACCAGGGAACGACACAACCGGCAACGTTGATTGGCCGCCTTACATCGCCGACCTCCTACTCTGCGCAGCTGTCATACACCCTCTTTACCGGTAATAATCTCGCGCTTACGGGAGCGACCCCGTATTGGCTGGTGCTTTATCCCGTTAGCGGCCAATTCGCTTGGGCTTTTACCGATAGCAACACCGGCTCTGGCGTTGGCTTCATACCCAGTTGGGGCGTGACGGACGACGCCGGTTTGACTTGGTTTACGCAAGCAAGCGAACCGATGAAAATGAGAGTGGAGGTCGATGCAGCGCAGGCTGTTCCCGAACCTGCCAGTGTTGCGTTGTTGCTTGCCGGTATGGCCTTAGCGGCGAGTGTTGCAGCCGCTGGCAGATTTCGGAGGAAACGCGCGCCTTACGAGCGCTATCTGCTGATGTTCGGGGGCGCGTTCACGCTCCTTCTTTTGGGAGTAGGCACAGCGGAGGCCGCACCCTCTCCTGTTTCGGTCGTTTCCCCTGCCTATGGCGAGAGCGTCAAGACACCCTCTGCCGTGTCTGTAACAGTTCAAATCGACCCGGCGATGGTAGGAATGCCGCTACAAGTAACCCTGAACGGGATGGACGTCAGTGCTCAATTCAAGCGGAGTGGACACTGCGGAGCGCAAGGATGCCCCTATCACGGAACCCTTATAGAGCTCGACGGTCTACGGACCGACATGAATCGGCTGAGGGTCGGATTAAACGATGCAACCGGAGTTCTGAAGCCTTGGCGAACGGTTTTTGCATGGGCGCCAAGCGGTCAATTGGGGAGCGAGTTATACCCCTACAACTCACCTGCTATCGGCTTCACCACGGCCACACCGGGCGGCGACTATCCCTGGATCAGCATATTCAATAATGCAGGTTCCGGAACCACAACCACTTATCCTAGCTCTAAAACGGAAGCCTGCACGACCGCCTACCAGGTGCTTGCGCTTAAGCGCCAGACTCTGGAGTTCTCGAGCTACAACTGCTACAACACCGACGCAGATCTAACTGCTGCTTTGAAGAAGTTGCCGGGCCAGATCGTGATCGCCGGCACGTCTTATTCAAAGAACGCTCTACCTAATCTTGATACAACCCCTATTGGAGGGACTAACTATGCAAACACAGCGGCAGCCGACTATCCATACGGCTATATCGTCGTGGGCGTTCAGGGTGCGCCTCCGGGACAAGCCTACGAGAACGCCAGCACTTTGGAGTCAGGACATAACGACCCTTCTAACTTCGCCCGGGCCAACGGAGTTCTGACAATAAATCCGAATAACATGTACGATTTCCACTCGTCAGACTATGTAGAGTTTTCGGTGCGCCCGAGCGATTCAACAATACCCACCAAGTCTGCCTCGATTAGCACCGGGGAAATCAAGTACACACCGCCCACAGGCATGAACGGCTTCTGGTTGCTGCTTCTGGATCGGCGTAACCTTTACAGCCAAACGCCCTGTAATAACCCTACGAATCCTCTTCTGTATGAGAATTGTGGAACCTTCTACAACACCGGTAACATTGATCTTTCCATTGCAATAACCGAACAAATTAAGCTTGCCGAGGCGCTGAGCGGCGCTGGAAAAAGCCAACTTATCTTCTTGCTTTCTGTGGGCACTCCCATAATCAGCCTCGGGGACGCAATCGTATATTCACCTCTCGCATCCGCGATCGATAATCTTGGCGCCTCCGGCTACACCCTGGGACGGGTGCCTAGCATCAGCTCTCCCATCTACACCCTGGTATCCAGCAACGACACCGGATTTCAAAAAACCTTCACGGATTCCGCTGTCGTGTCCAACAACGTTGATCAAATCCCGGGACTAAGCGGCAATCAGCAAACCGGCTTTGTTCACGGAGTGATGGGGCGTGACAACCACGGACTGTTCCGGCCGGTGGCGTCATCACAGGAGTCGCAGACCACGATCGACACACCCGACATGCGAGATTTCAGCGGCTATTCGCTCTTCTGGGCGCCGCCTGTAACTTGGCCCTACATGGACACCCAGGGTAGCGTTGAAGCTTACAGGTATCTCAGCTACCAGCTCGTCACGGAAAGCATCGGCAATGCGCAGGGAAATTATCTTGACGACGTCCGGTTCTACTACTCCGGCAGTCTACTTGACGCTGTGCTGCACGGAAATCCGGGAACGGTTCCTTGCCCTAGTGATGGCAATACGTTAGCTTTTACCAATCCGCTGGATAGCAATAAAATTTATACCATCAACCATGAAGCCTGCACTGCCGTCCAGAGCCAACTTACGAAGGAGTTTAAAGATTTAAACTCATCCGTGTCCTTCTTCGATGGAGCTTCGACCGGCGGTGGCATACGGGGTGCATTCTTTGCGGCTAGTTCAGGAATTCTTGCCAATATGTTTAGTGCAGTCTCAGCCGTCAGCAACAGTACCGCTATTGCCGGTGCGGCGGAAGCCAAAGCGGACGCGAATACTGCCAAGTGGGTGAAACTGACAGGCAGTGTTATCTCTGCAGCTGGTGAGGCGGATCCGGTAGCAAGCGTCATGAGTGGTATTTTAAGTACCGTTGCCAGCAGCATCACTCCACCCGGCGTCAACGGCGCGAATTTGGCGAGTGCCTTCGCTCAGTATGAGTCAACCGTAAGCAACATCTACACACAAGAAAATCAATTCGTAACGAGTCTCAGCACCGGCTTTGACATAGTGATCGACAATAGCTATAGCGACTGGGGCAAGCTGAGCGCACTTAGCGCAAAAACGGGCAATACTAACTCGGGCGGCTGGTATTTCCCCAACAATACAGATCTGGTCACAGTCACCGGCAATATCGCTAATAGTACTAAACGCTATTTCTACCTGCAGTCACTCGTGGCGGCCTACTCAGTCGATTACTGGCCACAGCTTAGCGTCCAATTGCCCAGTCAAATTGGCGCCAAGGTGTACCGTAACTCTCCGATCTTGAGTTGTGAAACAGTTTATACAAACCTACCTAAATACTCCTGGTTTTCCTATCCGACTCCGGGCAATACGGGTCATAATGACATCTTCATCATGGGTGGTACGATTCACAGCAACCAGACAAGCTTCGCGAGGGAAGACTTCCCGAGTAAAGACCTACTAACGACTTTGTTTGAAGGACCGCTGTTTCTGCAGCAAGACTTATTCTTCGCCCTCCACGGCCCATTGCCGCGCCGGAACGGCGCCCTACCGGCTCTCCCGCCCGTGTGCAACGCAAATGCTAAATAGAAACGGAGCAGGCTGTTCTTCGTCCGAACACACGTCACCACTGGGGCAGCCCATCTGGCAAGATTGATACCCGAAAGCTGCTCGCAAGATTTCCAGGAAAATGGCAGGATCGCACGCACCTTCCGCGTGGGTTTGCTTGCAACGTTTTGGAGGGTAAGTTCATTAAGATAAAAAGCCCTGCAAAACAGCGCAGCTAACCCCTTTTAAGAGCGTTCACATCCAGTTGTGACAATCCTGGCAGGCTGCACCGGCACCAGTCACACCGGTCCAAAGTTCCTCCACAACCAAGCGTCGTTCTTGCTTAGACTGTCGGACGCGTTTCGCGACCGACTCATTGAACATTGCTCTCTTGAGCATCGCGAAAAGGACCGTACTCCAGCAAGACGTCGTTTACCGACGCTTACGGTTGCTGCTTGTGATAGTTCGGGTAGGGCGGCTTGCGGTATTTCGGCAGCGGGTGCTGTTTCAATTCCTCCAGCACTATGTTCACCGCTTTTTCAAGCTGCGGATCGTGGCCTGCCCGGACCATTGCCGGGTCTAAGTCGACCTCCACATCGGGCGGCACACCGTGATTCTCCACGTCCCACTCGGCCGTCAAATTATAGAAAGCCAGATTGGGAGCGGTAATGGTTCCGCCGTCGATCAGCGCGGGAAAGCCAAAGATGCCGACTAGCCCTCCCCAGGTACGTTTGCCAACCAATTTGCCGACCTGCCGCTGGCGGAACAGCCACGGCATGGCATCACCGCCTGAGCCGGCGTACTCGTTAATCACCATGGCCTTTGGACCGAAGATCTGATTCTGAGGCGTGGGGAAGTCGTCGCCATAACGGGTAGAGAAGAAGTTCGTGAGCGGCCGCTTCAAATAGTCGATGATGTAATCGGCGATATCGCCGCCGCTGTTGAAGCGCTCATCAATAACAGCGCCTTCTTTGCCGATTTGCGCAAAGTAATAGCGATTGAAGTTGGTGTATCCTCCGCCTGCGGTGTTCGGAAGATAGACATAGGCGAGCCTTCCGTTGCTCATTTTGTCAACCAGCTTGCGGTTGTTGTCCATCCAGGCCCGATTGCGCAGATTGCCTTCATCCGCGATAGGAACGACGGTTACCTGGCGCGCATTGTTGCCGGAAGGGTCGCTGCCCACGCGAAGCACCACGCTTTTCCCTGCGGTCGCTTCGAAAAACGAGAAGATATTGTCGCTGTCGCGCAGCTCGCGGCCGTTCACGGAAAACAGATAATCGCCGGCATGGACGTTGACGCCCGGCGCAGTGAGTGGCGCTTTCAATTCAGGATTCCAGTTCTCGCCATAGTAGACACGGGAGACCTGGTAGCGGCCGTTCTCAATTTTGTAATCCGCTCCCAGCAGCCCGCCGGGCACCTTCTTCACATCGGGCATCGCGCCGCCGCGCACGAAGAGGTGGCCTACGCTCAACTCTCCCAGCATCTCGTCAAAAAGATAATTGAGGTCGTCGCGATTGCTGATGGAGTCTAGATACGGCCGGTACTTTGCAGCGGCAGCATTCAGATTCAAGCCATGTTCGCCGGGATCGTAGAAGAAGTCGCGTTCGATGCGCCACACCTCGTTGTACATCTGCTGCCATTCGGCACGTGGATCGATGCGGGCCTCCATCAACTCGGTCTTCAAAACACCGTCACCGGGCTTTACAACGGCGGTGGCGGAAGTGATGGCCCATTTCCCGTTCTGTTTCAACAGCAACTTTTCGCCATCGGATGAGAGATCGAAATCGGTGACGCGGTCGGCCATCTTCTCTTCCTTGCGCGATTTCAGATCGAACTTGTGCAGCGTCATGGTGGGCCGGTCCCGGAAGGCGTCCTCTCCTTCGGAAGTATCAGCAAGGTAGAGCAGACCAGGTTTGCCTGCCGCTAGACCGGTGTAAGTGCGCGCGGACATAGGTAAGGCGAGAATGCGCTGACTGATATCGTCGAAGTCCACGCGGACAGGTGGCGGAGTCTTGGCGCTCGCTTCGGCCTTCTTGGCCGGTTCGTCTGGCTTGGCGGCAACGCCCTCTTCTTCATCGCTCTCGGGCGCGAGCGGAGACGCATCGGCCTTACTCAGAACAACAATATAGGGGCCGCTGGTAGTGCGGCGGCCAATGCTCGACATATCTAGCCACGCGGTTGAAAGCCCCCGGTCGGTGCTGGCGGTGAAGTAGAGGTACTTGCCATCGCGATCCCACTGCGCGTATTTCGCATCGCTGAGCCCGTCTGTAATTTGTTTCGCTGCGCCGCTGTCGAGCGAGTAAAGAAACACGGCGCGCAGGTGGTTCTTGAGGATTTTGTTATAGGCGATCCACTTGCTGTCGGGAGACCAGGTGGGACTCAGTTCGCGAAACGGCGTTTGATAGGTATCGGTATCAATTTTCACCGGCGCTTTTTTCTCGAGATCTATGTACCAGACGTTCAGCCGGTTATCCGTATAGGCAATCTTCTTGCTATCGGGCGACCAAACCGGCTGGTAGAAGAATGCCGGCTTCTCGCCTAACCCGATTTCAACTGGCGGAGTGAGGCCATTTTGCGCGCTTAAGTAGAGCTTGTATTCTCCCGTCCGGTCGGAAAAGTAGGCGATCTGCTTACCGTCGGGCGACCAGGCCGGATCCCGGTCCGCTGCGCCCGAAGACGCGGTTAGATTTCGAATGTCGCCTTTCTTTCCGGGAACAGTGAAGATATCGCCGCGAGCTTCGAAGACGGCGCGCGCACCGGTTGGGGAGATGCGGCCTTCCGCGATCCGGCCCTCGACTTTTGTGAACTCGGGACGCACGTCAAGCAGATCAGCGCTAAGGTGCACATCCACCCGGTGCGATTTGTTCGATGCGGTGTCGAAGAGATAGATCGCGCCGAACTGTTCGTAAGCGATGACGCCGCCAAACGCGCTGGCGTACTTGAGATCGAGACCGCGATTGGGCAGGCGTTCACGAACCTTGCCGTTGGATGGATCGAAGCTGAACAGGGTTACCGGACCGCTTCGATCGGAAAGAAAGAAGATTTCTTTTCCCAACCACAGCGGATTGATGTCGTTCGAATTTTCGCGCGGAATTTTCTGTACTTTGGAATCAGAAAGAGAAGCGATCCAAATGGGCGTGGTCCGGCCGCCGCGATAGCGCTTCCAGATCTCGAATGCCGGAGTGATCGGCATGTATGCCAGATGCGCGCCATCGTTAGCGTAAGAGCCGGTGAATCCGGAGGGAAGAGGAAGGCTCTCGGGCAAGCCGCCGTCCATCGGTACCGAAAACAATTTCGGGAAACGGGAGTAGCTTTCCGCAGTGGACCGGAACAGGATGTTGTGGCCGTCCGGAGAAAACGCGACCGGGGTTTCCGCTGCCGGATGATAAGTGATGCGTTTGGGTACTCCGCCATCCACGTTCACGGTGTAAACATCGGTATTGCCTTCGTATTCACCGCTGAAGGCGACACTTGTTCCGTCCGGCGAGAAGATGGCGTCGCTTTCCTGCCCTCTTCCGGTAGTCAGGCGGATTGCCTCGCCGCCTTCGCGGCCGACTGACCAGAGGTCTCCTGCATACGTGAACACGATTTTGTTTTTGCCGAGCGCCGGGTGGCGCAGCAGCATTTGTCCGTTCCCGGCAGCAGCGCCGATGGTGGACAGCGACAGAAGCAGGGGTAGCAGGATGGTTCTCATGGGGAATACCAGAGACTCCATGTTACAGACGCCTCGCGATATCTTGTTCATGTGAATCTCCGATGTGCCGCGGCCTATCTTCTGTGCTGTTTTTCTGCGCTGGCCCAGACGCCTCCCCAGCAACTGCATTCAACGAAGACGACGGTAATCGGTGGAGTTCCCGGCAGCAACGTGATACTTGGACAGATCCGTTGTGATTCGTCCGGCAATATCGCGTTCCGGCAGACGCATGGGCCTTACATCGACAAGGGCATGGTCATCGAGATCGAAAAAGGCGGGTCCCGCTCCCATGTTTTCGAATTGCCCGGTCCGGCAGCACCGAAGTTGAAGACCTTCTCGGTTGTCGATTTTACCGTCCGAGACTCGAATCTGCTGGTGCTGCTTCAGACCGCTGATTACAAAACGCATATCCTGCGGTACTCGACAGCGGACCAGAGCGTCGCCAGTGAAATCATTCTCGACGACAGCAAGGCAGCACCGAAATCTACCGATGGATATCTCAATGGTTCCAAGATTGCGATTATGCCAACCGGACAGCTTCTCATTATTGGATCACGCACTTTACTGATAGACAAGGATTCGCACAAGTACAAATTTTCTCCTGCAATGGAACTCTACAGCGGGGACGGCCGTTTTATCAACCCGGTGGAATTCAGGAACGAAAAGCTCAACTGGAATGATCCGGCCCACGACCAAGCCGCTAACTTTCGTTCGCTAGATCTGGCTATCTCGGCCAACGGTCCAGATGGCGTTTACTTCGCCATGGAAACCAAGGGCCTGAAAGTATTTTGCATTTCCCCGTCCAGCGAAGTGACTAAGCAATTCGACATAGCGGTACCAGAGGGCTACCGTTCGATTGATCTGCAAGTCTTAGATGGGCAACTGCTGGTGCAGTATGTCGCAAACAAGAACGAAGAGCCGGTCCCCGACCTGTTTGTCTCCTACAGCGCGGAGACCGGCGAGGCGCTGACGGCATACACAACGGACACCAAATTTTCCGGCGCCTTCGCGTGCTTTGATGGCCGCGGACCTTCAGTTTCCTGTCCACTGACCGCATGGGGCAGCGAGTTGTGATAACCGCCGAACCATAGAAGTGAACCACAAAAGCGAACCACAGAGGCGAGCCTAAGCCGTAGCCCGGCCGATCCACTGCTCCAGGGCAGCGCGCAGGTCATCGATGCGCAGGGGTTTGGTCAGGTACTCGTCCATGCCGCTGGCCTGGCAGCGCTCGCGGTCTCCGGCCAGAGCGTGGGCCGTCAACGCGATGATCGGCGTGCGCGGCCGACCTTCGTTTTGCTCCCACAAGCGGATGCGCTCCGTGGCCTCATAGCCGTCGCAAAGAGGCATTTGGCAGTCCATCAAAATAGCGCAATACTCCGTGGTTTTGACGCTGTCGGCAGCTTGCACTCCATCTCCGGCGATGTCCACTTCAAATCCCATTTTTTCCAGGAGGCGGCTGGCGACTTTTTGATTTACCAGATTGTCTTCCGCCAGCAGAATGCGTCCCGGCGCGAATGCTCCGGCCAGATGCACGGGAGCGAATGGCTGAAGGCAATTCGCCGCAGAAACAGTTTCGGAAGAGACCGAGGCGTCGCACAGCGGCAAATGAATTTCAAACCAGAAGGTGCTTCCCTGCCCCGCCTGGCTTTCGAAGCCGATGGAGCCGTTCATCATTAAAGCAATTTGCTTCGAAATGGCCAGGCCAAGTCCAGTTCCGCCATACTTCCGGGTGGTGGAAGCATCAGCTTGCGTAAAGCTCTGGAACAGCCGGGATTGTTGTTCCAGCGGAATGCCGATTCCGGTGTCCACGACCGTTACCCTGACAAGCGCTGCTTCGTCGGGAGCCGGCCGGCACGTGACTTCCACCGTCGCGCCACCCTTCGCGGTGAACTTGACGGCATTCGACAACAGATTCAGGATGATTTGCCTGATCCGCAACGGATCTCCGCTAAACCATCTCGGGGCCGCCATCGGGTAATGAATCTCGAGATTAATGTTTTTAGACGCAGCCTGCGGCCTTAAGATGGCTGCCGCCATCGTGACGGTGTCTTCCAGGTTGAACGCGACTGATTCCAGGCTCATGCGGCCGGCTTCGATCTTGCTGAGATCGAGAACATCATTGATAATCTGCAGCAGGCTGAGCCCCGAGGCTTCGGCGGTCTCGAGATAGTCGCGAACGGTTGGCGTAATGTCCTCCGTCATAGCCAGCTGTGTCATTCCCAGCACGCCGTTCAGAGGAGTACGGATTTCATGACTCATGTTGGCTAGAAACGCGCTTTTCACGCGCGCTGCGGACTCGGCTTCGGTCTTGAGTTTTTGCGCTTCTTCCAACTGCGTGCTGATGACGCTGGTCTGCCGGCGCACCTGGCGGCGCAGAACGAATGCCCATACCGAGATCAGGATCGAGGAGAACGCGACTAGGCCAAGGATCCAGAGAATCGATCGCGCCGTCCACCAGGGAGCCTCGCGCAGCACCTGGATGGAAAGCGGCGAGGGTATAAGCAGGCTGAAGCCAGAGGGCACCGATGGGCTGGTGGGCCGGTACCGGAGCACGCAGATGCCATGGAGCCGCAAGAGGCTTCCTTTCCGTGCGACCAGCCCGTTCTGGTTGGGGAATTGGGCTGTAAACACGCTGTTTCCCGAATGCATCAGAAAGACTTCCCCGCCTTCTGACGGGTACTGCTGTATCAACGTGGCATCCAGTTCAATCCACTGCCCTTCCGCGCCCTCGTTCACAATCTGGTCCGCACTGACGCGGCGGGGCTGGGGAGGCGAACCGGGGCGGATTCTTTGAAGTTCGGCACTCACCATTCTGATCCCCAGAAAGCTCGCCTTTGGAAAGCCTAAGGCTTCCACCCAATCGCCTACTTTCAAATCGTTGCTGGAGGATTCGCTTTGTATCTGAAGAGCGCCGGTCCGGTCCTGTATGTAAACCAATCCCTGCGGCGAGCGGAAGGTGATCTTGCCCTGAACCCGCTGGCGATGCCCATATCTGTTTTCAGCCGAGAAGGCCCCGAGTTCAGAGATGGGGCGAAGAGGCAACTCTCCGGCCGGGGGTTGCGGCGTTGCTACCTGGACGAAGTCCATTGACGGGGTGAGGATATGAAAGCCCATCAGCTGTCTGAAGCGGTTGAATTCGGTGCCGCAAACGCCTTGAATGCGGACTGAGGCATCAATCAGGTGGCGAGGCAGGCTGGTAACGCCGGAAACCATAACTGGAAAACGCGTACCGTTGTGCTCGGCATCCAGCACCGCCACATGACGCCTATCGAGCCGCACGGAGCGAATGACGGCTTCGACTTCCACCCAATTGCTGTCCTCCACGCCCGACAGCAGACGGGACATGCCCGGTTTCGAAGCTCCGGGCAGAGGCTCGTTTTCACTAATGATGTGGATGCGAGGCGAAGTCACAATGGGAGCGAACAGCCCCGGCCCGCTGACTCCAGTGAGAGCGACCTTTTGGCCGGCTCGGAGGCCGCTCAGCGACACGTTCGCCGCGTCGACGAAAACACCTCCCGATTCATCCTGAATAAAGAACTGAAAACTCGCTGTATCGGCGAACGTAACAACTCCGGTCAACGACAGGGGATATTGCCGCTCTGCCTGCTCGAAAGTCAGCTGGTGCAGATCCGCTACGCGGGTCAGGACCGGCAGATTTCGATTCTGTGTTTCCCTGGACTGGGGAGCTTGCGTAAGCGATCTGGGCACACTGTCCACATGCAGATCAGCCGAGCTGTTTAAGAGCAGATTCAAACGGCTGAACCGGCCCTCGGCATCGGGGACCAGATTCAGTACGCCCTCCGCCCGGGTGCTGGCGCCTTCCAACCCTGCCGGACTAGGACCCGTGTAGTCGGTGATACGGACGTCAATGACACGGCCGCCGCTCTTAAGCGAAAGACTGATTTGGCCAAAGTGTCCGAATGCCCCTCTGGATACGGCGCCGCCCAACACAACGAATTTGTTCGCTAATGTAGTTCCCGACAGCTGCTCCGGGGTCACGCGAAGAGGTGACGGCCTGGTTCCATCTCCTAAAGGCCGGAGGGCGGCAGACTGCAGGCACAGCGGACCGGAGCCCAGACTCAGCATGCCGGTGGCTTCGATGAACTGCCCCAGCTTCAGTGGGTGAAGCTCGGAAGTCTCAATCCGCCAAGCCTCGCTCTCGTTCTGAACGAACAGCAACCCGCGCTCGGGATCGAAATATGTCACCTGGCCGCGAACGGTCTTTCTTAACAGGCTGTCTGCGTTTAGAACCCGATCGGAAAACCGCGAGAGCTTCGGCGCCAATGAAGGAATCATCCGGGGCAAGATGAACAGCGCCGCAACCAGGAGCATAAAGCCGCTCGAGAGCACCGCGACTTTCCGGCTCACCGGCAGCTTCAAAAAGGCGATCCCGCTTTCCACGCTACAGAAATAGTGGCGGTGTTTGACGAAACTCTCCTGTAACAACTAATTCGTATAGGCCGCAGCCCTGCCGCATAGAATGAAAGCGGGAAAGGAAACGAAAGAACACTTGAAAAACTCAAATTCCGCAGGTTTCGCAGGATGGCTGATTGGGGGGGTCGCTCTGGGAGCGTCGATCGCCCTGTTGATCGCTCCGCAGACCGGCAAGAAGACTAGAAAGCTGCTGCGCAAATCGGCCGACAAAGGCGGCAAATCGCTGCTGGAATCCGGCCAGGAGATATTCGAGAAAGGGCGGGAACTTTTCGAGCGGGGACGTGAAATTGCCGAGCAAGCCGCGGAAGCGCTCGAGAAAAACGTTAACATCGCGGAGAAGAAATTCGAGGAGCGCTTCTAGCTAGTCACCATGCCTGTTAACGCAGCCCCTGCCGCCGAACGCGAGCCCTTCGCAAACGAACCGTACACCAATTTTGGGAATCATGAGAACGCCGAGGCGGCTCAGGCCGCCCTCGCCACAGTACGATCTGAACTCGGCCGGGAGTACGAGCTAATAATTGCCGGAGAACGACGCCGCTCCAGTGAAAAGCTTTGCTCGGTGAATCCGTCGCGCCCTGACGAAGTAGTGGGCGTGCATCAGATGGCGTCAGAAAGTGACGCCCGGGATGCAGTGGAACGAGCGGCGGCCTATTTCCCCACGTGGGCCGCGAAGCCGGCCGAAGAACGCGCGGCGGCGCTGTTCCGGGCAGCCGGAATCCTGCGGCGGCGCAATCTGGAATTCGATGCCTGGCTGGTGGTGGAATCGGGCAAGACCTGGGGCGAAGCCGAAGCCGACGTCTCCGAAGCGATCGATTTCTGCGACTACTATGCCCGGCAGGCGCTGAAACTCGCTCATCCGGAGCCGGTGCTGCAACTCGAAGGCGAACATGACGAGATGGTCTACCTCCCGCTCGGCGCCGGGGTTGTGATCCCGCCCTGGAATTTTCCGCTGGCCATTCTGGTGGGTATGACCACGGCCGCCCTGGTCACGGGCAACACCGTAGTGATAAAGCCCTCCAGCGATACACCTACCATTGCCGCGAAGTTTAGCGAAGTGCTGCTGGAGGCCGGATTCCCGCCGGAGAGTTTCTCGCTGCTAACCGGCAGCGGCGCGGCGATCGGTGAAGTTCTAGTTTCGCATCCCAAGACCCGGTTCATCTCGTTTACCGGCTCGCGGGACGTTGGCTTGCATATTAACGAGCTGGCGGCGAAGACGCCCAAGGGGCAGGTTTGGATTAAGCGCGTCATAGCCGAGATGGGCGGCAAAGACGCCATCGTGGTCGATCGCGAGGCCGATGTCGAAGATGCCGTGCTGGGCGTTCTCTATTCCGCGTTTGGCTTCCAGGGCCAGAAATGTTCGGCCTGCTCCCGGGCGATTGTCGACGAGGCTATCTACGATGAATTTCTGGAGAAGCTGAAGGCCAAAACCGAAGCCCTCCCGATCGGCCCTCCCGAGGACCTCGGCAACTATATGGGGCCGGTAATTAACAGCCGCGCTAAAGAATCCATTCTGAATTACATTGAAGTGGGCAAGCAGGAAGGACGCCTGATTACGGGAGGCGAAGCGCTTCCCGGCGAGGGTTATTTCATTCGTCCCACTGTGTTCGCGGACATAGATGGGAAAGCCCGGTTGTTTCAGGAAGAGATTTTCGGTCCGGTGCTGGCTGTGGCGAAGGCGAAAGACTTCGACCATGCGCTGGAACTAGCCAACGATTCCCAATACGGGCTGACGGGCGCAGTGTTTACCTCGAATCCCGAAAAAATCGAGAAGGCCCGCCGCCAATTCTTCGTCGGGAACCTTTACATCAACCGCAAATGCACAGGCGCCATGGTGGGAGCTCACCCCTTTGGAGGCTTCAATATGTCCGGCACCGACTCCAAGGCAGGCGGGCCCGATTATCTGCTCCTTTTCGTTCAAGCCAAATCGATTGCACAGAAGCTATAATTAGAGCTGCCCCGTTTTCAAGGGGACTACTTAGTTACAACTCTAGGGTCAATACCGATCGACGCGACCAAAGGGAGCTGATAAAGCTCCCTTTTCGCTTTTTAGAAGCGTAAATGAATGGCTTAGCGCGCACGCCAGAAGTTTGGCAGTAGACGTAGCCAATCTGACTGCATCTAACCAGCGTGGTGTTTCCGTACTTATCAGTAGTACTTCCGGTAATGCTCGTTGCGGCGTCCGCCCTGGCAGCAATCCCCGACCTGGATTCCTTGCATTGGAAAAACCGTGTGCTGCTCCTGTTTTCGCCTGAGGCCGGCAGCCGCGAATTGGCGGAGCAGCAAGTAAAGCTCGATGCGGAGGCGGCGGGCTTACATGAACGTGACATGAAAGTATTCGAGATCGTGGGCGGCCAAGCTGGCGCAGCCGGGCTTCGATCGCGGTTTGGCGTGAAACCAGACCGGTTTACGGTTGTGCTGATCGGCAAGGATGGCGGAAGCAAACTGAAGAAATCCGGCGTTGTGGATGTTGCTTCCCTGTTTAGCAAGGTCGATTCCATGCCGATGCGCCGCTCCGAAATGCGCAATGCATCGGGAAGCGATAAGTCACCAGGAAACGATAAGCAATGATAACGGGGCTGAAAGATCGAGTGGCTCTGATTGCGGGCGCTAGCTCCGGTTTGGGGAAAGCTGCCGCAGAGGCGTTCGCGGAGGAAGGAGCATCGCTGGCTCTATGTGCTCGCGGTATGGAAAAGCTGGAGGAAACTGCGCGTCAGATCCGCGAAACCCACGGAGTTCGCGTGGAAACCCGCTCGGTAGACGTCAGCAATTCACAAGCAGTCCGCCACTTTGTCGGAGAAATGGCCAACCTGTTTCAGCGTATTGACGTGTGTATCCCGAATGCCGGCGGCCCTCCTGCGAAAGATTTCCTCGAGACAACCGATGCGGATTGGCAAAGGGCTTTCGACACGAATCTCCTCAGCACGGTAACGTTCTGCCAGTCGGTGCTGCCGCACATGCAAGAACGCAAGTGGGGACGTATTGTCACCATCACGTCGATGACGGTCCGGCAACCGCTGCCGCAATTGGTGCTCTCGAATACCCTCCGCACCGGTTTGCTGGGTCTCTATCGAACGCTCTCAAACGATTTTGCACAGTACGGCATCACCATAAATAACGTTGCGCCCGGCTACACCGCAACGGGAAGACTTAAGGAACTCTCCTCGAAGCTGGCCGCTTCCTCGGGGAAGACGGTAGCAGAGGTGGAAGCAGCTTGGGTCGCCGGCATACCCGCCGGCCGGCTCGCCCAACCGGAAGAAGTTGCCGACGCGGTAGTCTGGCTTGCCTCGGAACGCGCGGCGTTCATCACGGGGCAGACCTTAGTAGTGGATGGCGGAATGTACAAAGGAGTCTAAAATGGCACAGCAATTTGCCGAAGCAATCGAAAAGCGTGAAGCGCAGCATGTGCGCTGGCAGGATTTGCCGGTGGAACAGATGAATTCAATGCTCGACAGGCAGTTCGTCTCGGGAGAAAAGAGCATGGTCGCTCGCATTTTCTTGCGAAAAGGGTGTACCGTTCCGGAGCACAGTCACGCCAACGAGCAAATCGCGTACGTCGAATCGGGAGCCATGCAATTCACCATTGGCGGCAAAGAAACCGTCTTGCGGGCCGGAGAGGTGTTGCTGATTCCGCCGGATGTTCCGCACAGCGCCTTGGCTCTGGAGGACACCGTGGATATCGATTTTTTTGCCCCGCCGCGCCGCGATTGGCTGGAACGGGAAGACAGCTATTTGCGGGGATAATCCGCTTAATTCCGGCACTTTTTCGATTAATTAGAAGTGAGTAAGCGATAATATTAAATAAATAAGTTGGCTGTGGGAGCTTGTCAGTAAATCAATCCTCCAGGCGGGTGGTCGTTCTGCTGAAGCACGGAGTGCTCGAGGCGATTGAATGCGAGAGAGACGACGTTTTTCTGGTTGCTCGCACCCGAAGCAGCGGCATATGCGGCGTATTCGAGGACCGCTTTTCCGCCGAGTCATACATTATGAAACACCGTCTTCCGCGGGAAGGCGGTGGCCAGGCTGTAGCCCGGAACTGAGACTAAGGCTGGGCCTGGATTGGCGTGCGGATATCCGGCAGCAGCGCTGTGGCGAGTCCGATGGCGGGCAGAAACGAACAGATCTGGTAGACGGTACGAATGCTGGTGTGATCGGCCAGCACACCCAGCAGTGCCGCTCCAATCCCGCCCATGCCGAAAGCAAGCCCGAAGAACAAACCCGAAACGGTTCCCACGCGACCGGGAATCAGCTCCTGCGCATAAACCAGAATGGCCGAGAAGGCCGATGCCAAAACTACGCCAATAATCACACTGAGAATGCGGGTCCAAAAGAGGTTCGCGTACGGAAGCAAGCACGTAAACGGAAGCACGCCCAGAATCGAAATCCAGATCACCTGCTTGCGGCCGACGCGGTCGCCTACCGGACCTCCCGCGAAGGTACCCACGGCAACGGCACCCAGGAACAGAAACAAATGGAATTGGGAGTCGCGAACGCTCAGGTGAAATTTATCTATCAGGTAGAACGTGTAGTAGCTGGTCAAGCTGGCTAGATAGAAGTATTTCGAGAAGACGAGCGCCACCAGCACGCAGAGGGAGAACCGGACCTTCTTACGCGACAATCCAGTGAGAACAGTATCGTGATTCGAAGCTGAACGGCGTCCGGTCAGGTGCTCCTTATACCAGAAACCAACCCGCGCGAGCAAAGCCATTGCTAACGCGATGGCGGCGGAAAACCAGGCGATGCTGCCCTGCCCTCGCGGCACCACCACCAGGGCCGCCAGCAAAGGACCCACTGCTGAACCGGCATTGCCGCCAACTTGAAATATCGATTGGGCCAGACCATGCTGCCCTCCGGAAGCCAGCCGCGCCACACGCGACGATTCCGGGTGAAAAACCGACGATCCCACTCCCACCAGGGCCGCCGCAATCAGCAGCACGCCCAGCGTAGGCGCAATCGACAGCAGCAGAATTCCGGCCCCCGAAAACGCCATGCCCGCCACCAGCGAGTAAGGCATCGGCTTACGATCGGTAAATAGTCCTACAAAGGGCTGCAGCAGCGAAGCTGTCACCTGAAAAGTGAGCGTCACCAGGCCGAGTTGCGCGAAGCTCAACTGCAGCGAGTCTTTCAGAATGGGGTACACCGCAGTGATGAGAGACTGCACCATGTCATTCAGCAGATGGCAGGTGCTGATGACGAACAGGATAGAAAGAGCAGGTGCGTAGCGCCGGGTCGCGGACGGCGCGGTGGTTGTACTTGACATGTATCTGGTTACCGCACAAGAACCAACCTCGGCTGGCTTGCATGTTTCATTGTGGCAGCGCTCGCACAGCTGCTTCAGCCTGCTGTGCTAACCTCAGTGAGCTTTACCGGGAAAATACACCTTGGACACCGGGTTAACGAACAGCTCTGATCGAAATCAGATGAGCGGACAGCAGCAGGATTATCTCCAAGATGCCGTTCCCGGTCTTCGCAATCCATGGCTTTGTGAGGGGCTCTCTCAGGCGCTAGGCCTGATTGTTATCTTTGCGCTGGCTTTCGCGGTTTACTATCCAGCTCTTCGCGAGCGGCTGGTGGCGGACGATTTTATCCTGGTGGGCCACCTGAGCTTTGACGGTGCTCTCAGATATTTTCATGAGACGCTCGGCTTCGGCAGAAACGAATACCGGCCATTGACGGCGATGTCTTACGGCGTGGATCAGTGGTTATGGCAGGGAAATCCGGCAGGCTACCATCTGACCAATCTGGTTCTGCATGCACTCGCATCTGGGCTCTTCTTTCTTGCACTTTACGCCTTGAGTGCCGAGTTCTTCTTCTCGCTATTCGCGGCCGGCATTTTCGTGATTCACCCGATCGACCATGCGCGGATAAATTGGATTACCGCGCGCGACGGCTCTGTCTGCGCGGTGTTCCTGCTAGGCGCTGTCTGGCTGTACATCCTTTCCCGGAAGCGGAACAGCCAACCTCTGCATATTTTCGCTGTTCTCTCCGCCACATGTGCATTGCTGGCTTATGAAGGTGCGATTATCCTCTTCCTGCTGCTGTACGCGATCGAATGTCTCTTCCTGGCCGCGGGCCCGCTGCGCAGCAGAACCGCTTCGTCTTTGAAGCACATCGCCTGGTTTGCGGCTGTGACCGCGGCCTATTTATGCCTGTGGCAGATTGTCTTCTCCGGCAAAATCGGAGCCTACGACCTGTCGCTAAGTCCTATTGCCATCTTGCGGAACTATACACGCTTGTGGGCCGCCCTGTTTCAAGGATGGAAGCTGCCGGGTATCGCGGCCCTCTACCTCATCCTGCTGGGCTTGTCATATAGATATCTGAGAGCCCGCTGGAAAATGACGGTGCTTGCCGTTGCGTTCGTATTCATCGCATTTATCCCCTACTGCTTCACCCGGGGGTTCGATTCCCGCTTCGGCTACATCAGTGCCCTGGGGATGGCGATTCTGCTGGCACTCTGTTGCCGGAGCAGCAGTGAAAACCATCGGCACTTACACCGGGCCGTAATTGCCTGCGCTGGCGTGGCCTTATGTTCCTGGTATGCCGTCGAAGATCGCCGGATCATAAAGGAGTGGACCACAGCCGGCGAAATAGCCCATAGCATTCCACAGGCGGTTCGGAAACTTCATCCGGTTCTTCCGCCGGGAACGGTGCTCGTGTTTACCGGCATCCCGGTCACTTACAGAAGAGCCAATGTCTTCCCCACTGGTCTCGATGCCGCAATTCAGCAGCAATACCCGGTTCCAGTGGTGGTGCGGCAATTACAGCAGTCTCTAGAGAATTTATCCGAAGAAGCAGGCGCGTTGGTGTTCGAGTATCACGGCGGTGACAATTCTGTGCGAGAGATCGCGGCTACCCCGCACCCTTCTTCTCGGCCAACAGCAGTAAACTCTGCCCTGCCGGGAAATTAATTCCCTTTGCAAGCGGGAACGCTTCCGCCGCCAGACAGCTATAGAGCAAGCGATCTAACCAGCCAGGAACAGGTCCGGTTCCGCTTGCTACGGGCCGCCGGCGCACCGGTTCCCAAATACGAAATCGAATCAGGGCGACCAAAACCAGGAAAGAGTTCAAATAGGTGCAGCGGATGACTCGAAATCCGCTGCTGGAGGCGGCCTCGACAAGCCTCTTCCTGCTAAAGCGCTGGCGCTCTCCAACGAAGCCGGCATGCCGGCTTCGGAGCACCTCATGCGCGGAGACTCTGATAATCAGAAGGCCGTGTGGACGCAGGACCCGTGCGAATTCCCGAACCGCCTTTAGCTCTTCTCCACGCGGGAAATGAACCAGAACATCCAGGGAAATAAGGGCATCGAACGAGTCTTCCCCAAACGGAATGGTCTCGATGTTCGCCTGGACAGGATGTATGCGCGCGCGCCTTGGAGTTTTCGAGATTCCCTCCCAAGTGAGATCGGCGGCAAACATCTGCCATTGGTAACGATCTGCCAGCAGGCTCGCGTTGTATCCGGTTCCCGATCCGGCCTCGAGGACTCGGGTGATGGAACGGCTTGCTGCAATAGGATCGAGCAGCCGGAAAAGAATTTTGCGCATCCCTCGAAACCACCACAGGTTCCGCTCTGAATGCTCGAGAGTTGCGAATTCCGCCGGATTCACGAGGCGACGCTTGCCACTGCCTTTTCGAGAGGCGGGTTTTCTTCTGCCGCTGCCAATTCCAGGTAAGGCTGCTGGTGCTCACGGAAGTATCGAAGCGTGCCGCTTACGCCGCTTTCGAAGGAGATCTTAGGCGTCCAACCGAGCTCTCGCTGAGCGCGGCTGTTGTCTGAGAAATAGCTGCCAATGTCGGTCGCTTTGAGTTTTTCGGGGAACGGAACGTGCCGGACCGGCGGCACCCGGCCTGATGCCGACGCCATGGTCCTGGCAATCTCACGAACGCTGAGAGCCTGGAATCCGCCTATGTTGAAAATCCTATGCGGCGTCCGCTGCGCGACCCCGGCGCGCAGAAAGGCATTCACCACGTCGTCAACGTGTACGGGATCCCTCAACTGGTCTCCCTCGCCGTAAATCAACAGGGGCTTTCCTTCCAAAGCCATGCGGAAGTAGACGCCCAGAAAACCCTGGTGCGGCAGATGAAGCGCCATGCGGGGGCCAAAAACATTGCTCAGCCGCAGCACGATGCAATCTAATTCGCCGCGCCGGGATAGCAAAAGATGATATTTGCTGGCCGCATCTTTGTGAATTCCATTGAAGTCCACCGGCGCTATCGGATGGCACTCATTTACCGGCAGCTGTTCATGCTGGCCGTAAACCTGACGGGTGCAGGCGTACACCACCCGTGCTCCTGGACAGTGCTCACGGCAGGCGAGCAGAAAGCGCAGATGAGAAATAGTGTTCAAAACCAAATCCCGCTCCGGATCCGCCATGCTCCGAGAGTGGCTGATCTCGCCGGCAACGTTGAACACAATGTCGACGCCCGGCAGAACTTCGCCCAGAGTTTTCGTATTTGCAATATCGGAGACAATTACCCGCACGTCACGCTGGACAGGAGAGAGATTGTAGCGATTCCCTCCGCACCCGGGAACCAGATCGTCGACCACGGTAACCAGCGCTCCGGCTCGTACGAGCTCGACCGCCAGATTGCTGCCAATGAAGCCCAAGCCGCCCGTGACCAGCACAGACTTGCCGCGGTATTCCGTCAGCATTCAGAGACGCTCTCCGGCGCTGATCGCACGTTTCGGAAGCACCGCCGCCAGGTTGAAGCGGATGAACAGAAAACACAGTTCCATGAAGGTCTTGGCTAGAGAGCGCACTTTGAAGAATTGCGAAGAGCCGTGTTCCCTGGGGTAATGATGAACGGGCAGTTCGATAACTTTCCAGCCGCTGCGCTCGAGTTGGCGGACCAATTCAATGCAGATAGCGCCTCCCGTCGAGAGCAGGGACGCTTCATCGAGAACACTCTTCCGGATAAGCCGGAAATCGCAGTCGATATCCCGCAGCCGGATGCGGAAAAGCCAGCGGGCGAACCGGTTATAGAGCCACCCGATAGCGACGCGATGCCAGGGATCCCTGCGATCCACCTTGTAGCCATTTACCAATCCGGTACTCTCTGTTACGGCATTCAGGAGTGATTGGATCCCGGCCGGATCATATTGCCCGTCTCCATCGGTATAGAAAACGAATTCCTTCGTCGCGGATGCAAATCCAGTGCGCAGAGCTGCCCCGTAGCCGCCATTGCGCTGGTGCGTGATAACGCGAAGCGCAGGCGCATACTGGCGCTGCAATGCTGCCAGGGTCTCCGCAGTCGCGTCGGTGCTGCCATCGTTGACTACGATGACTTCGAAGTCACTGGCGGCCCGGCGCAATACCGGCATGGTGCGAGCCAGCAGAGGCGGCAGCGAAGCGGCATCATTATAAGCCGGAAAAAAAACAGTAAGACTCTTCGGGAAACGGACGCACTCGTCCATCTCCCGCAGCGGAGGCCAAGATTGTTGCAAATTCCCCTTTTAATTCATGCCTGTTACGTCGAACCCAAACGCCGCAACAGACCAACCCAAGTTCAATAACACATTACTATATCGGGTTACATACCTTGTTACTATCTGCTAAGTCCTGGTACCCGGCATGATTCATGATTCAGGCAAATGATTTCCGGCGGCAGTGGAACGATCTGCGGGACGATGCCCTGGCAGCTTTCGACGCCGTAGGAGCCGGCGGCTGGTATGTGCTTGGAGAAGAGGTGCGCGCCTTTGAAGCCGCCCTGGCAAATCTCTGGGGAGTTGCGCACGCCGCCGGCCTAGCCAGCGGTCTTGATGCCATCGAGATCGGGCTGCGAGCGCTCGGCTGCGGCCCGGGAGACCGCGTCCTGACAACCCCGGTTTCCGCTTTTGCGACCACGCTCGCCATCCTCAAGCTGGGAGCAGTCCCGGTTTTCGCCGATACCGATGAGCAGGGCTTGATCGATCTGGAGCGCTGTAGCGAGGTACTCAGCCGCGGGAGTGATATCCGCTTCTTTGTCCCGGTGCATCTTTACGGGTTCGTTTTGGACCTTTCCAAATTGCGAAGACTTCGGGAAGAGCATAACCTGCTGATGGTTGAAGACTGTGCACAGTCGATCGGCGCAAGCTTCCGGGGAGAAGCGGCAGGCACGGCGGGGCAATTTGCCGTCGCAAGTTTTTACCCGACCAAGAATCTGGGCGCCATGGGTGACGGTGGAGCCCTGCTTACGAACGATGCCGGACTGGCTTCCCGGGTGCGTATCTTGCGCGACTATGGCCAGACCTCTAAGTACCGCCACGATGCCATTGGATACAACAGCCGGCTCGACGAAATCCAGGCTGCCTTCCTGCGCCGCGCTTGCCTTCCTCGCCTGGCTAAGTGGAATTCCCGCCGCCGGGAGATTGCCGGGCAGTACCGGCGGCGAATCAAAAATCCCGCTCTCCGGCTGCCCCAGCCGACGAAAGACTCGGAGCCTTCCTGGCATCTGTTTCCCGTCTGGATCGATCCGGAACGCCGGGAAGACTTCACAACCCACATGGCCAACAGGCAAGTGTCCCTGGGAAATCATTACCCGGCTGCAATTCCCGACCAGGCGGCGCTTCGCGAAGCGCCTTTCGAGATGGCCGACGCTTGTGAAACGGCGCGGCGCCTGTGCTCGAGCGAAGTAAGCCTGCCGATTCATCCCTATCTGGTAGGAGCGGAGATCGACGGTGTCGTCGCGGCTGTAAACGAGTGGCCTTAGAGACCTCTCTGCCGTGGCCAGCATCAAACAGGCACCGTTATGAGCTACCGCAACTTCCCAAAACTCGGCGTTCTCGACCAATCCCCTATTGCGGAGGGTTCGACGTCCGGAGATGCGCTTCGAAACACTCTGGAGTTAGCACGTCTTTCCGAAAGCAGCGGGTTTGAGAGATTCTGGCTCGCCGAACATCACGGAACACCTGCGTTAGCTTGCGCCAGCCCCGAAGCATTTATCGGAACCATAGCGGCCGCAACGTCACGGATTCACGTGGGCAGCGGTGGCATCATGCTCCCACACTACAGCGCTTTAAAGGTGGCCGAAACTTTCAGCATGCTGGCTGATACCTTTCCGGGACGGATCGATCTTGGCATTGGCCGCGCGGCCGGCACTAGTCCCGCCATCGCCTACGCGCTGCAGCGAGACCGGCGTCAGCGGCTGCCAGACGATTTCCGTGATCAACTGGACGAATTACTGGCGCTTTTCAGTTCGAACCCAAACTCGAACAACGGCAACGCAGATGCTGCCAGTCTCCTGAAAGTAAAGGCCATGCTGCCGCCTTTCGTGAGTCCCGGCATTTTCCTGCTTGGCTCATCTCCCCAAAGCGCCATCTGGGCGGCTGAATTAGGCCTGCCGTATGTCTTCGCGGATTTCATTAACGCCGATGGCGCGGAGATCACCGATTACTACCGCCGCGCCTTCCGCCCCTCAGCAATATTGTCCGAGCCACGCCTGCTTGTCGCCTCTTGGGCCATCTGCGCGGATTCCGATCCGGAAGCGCTCAGGCTTTCCTCGAGCACGCGCATGCTCATGAATTTGCTCTACCGGGGTGAGCTGATTCCGGTTCCATCGGTCTCCAAGGCCGAACAGTTTCTCCAGCGGGAAGGCGTTCCCGCGGACTTCATGCCTTCCGGCCGCCGGTTGATTTATGGCTCGCCCAAAACAGTCCGCGCCGGGCTTGAAGACTTATCGGCCGAATACGGCTCTCCTGACGAGATCCTGCTAGTGAACATACTCTACGATGCCGAAGCCCGGCGGCACTCTTACCGCTTGGTTGCGGATGAGTTCGGCCTCGCTACTGGCGTTCTGGCCGAAAACGCCGCCGTATTGGTGTAAAACCACCATCGCTCCATTCCGCTCCATTCAGGCATCACCGATAAGTCCCGCATTTTGCACGCCTTACCTTTTGGAAAGCCGCTTGCATATCTCGGTAGTGCATCGCCGCAAAAGCGCACAGGGCGTCAGAGGAAGACGGCGAGCTTGGAGGTAATAAACAGATGAAATCGAAACTCTTAGGTTTACTGCTGTTGGCGGGAAGTTCGGCCTTTGCTGGACCCCGGGTTTTTGTAGGATTTGGATTTGGCGGAGGTCAAAGACACTATGCGCCGCCACCTCCGCCTCCTCGGGTGGCGTATGTTGCTCCCGCCCCCGGACCTGGATATTCCTGGATTAACGGCTACTACTCTCCCGCAGGACCTCGATGGACGTGGCGTCCCGGCTATTGGGCGCAACGCCCTCATCCGCGGGCTAACTGGATCGCACCGCGCTATCACCGCGGATACTACTATCCTGGTTACTGGCGTCGCTAAAGGGCAGCATTCACGTAAGGCCGGCAGAAAGTACTCCGGCCTTACGCACGATACTTACCAGCTCCCGTCGTGAGGCATCATCGACTGGGGGCAGAGCCGCGGTCTTTGAATTCAGATCGGATTTAGGAGAGTCAATGCATGGCGTCACAAATAACGCATTTCATCAGTCCCGAAGAGTACCTGCGGACTGAACGGGCGGCAAGCTTCCGCAGCGAATATGCGAACGGTGAAGTGTTTGCCATGGCAGGAGCTACTGAGCTTCACGACCAACTTCAAAACAATATCTCTGATGCTTTTCCACTGCGGCGCTTAGGTGCGTGTCGAAAGGTTAGCTCGAATTTCAAGGTCTACTTCAGACCGGATATGGAACGGTTTTGCTACCCGGACCTGACGGTCACGTGTGAAGCGCCGGAATACCTGGATGACGTGAAGGATGTGCTGCTGAATCCTACGCTGGTGGTCGAGATCTTATCGCCAAGCACGCGAGACTATGACATAGGAGACAAAGCCTTCTACTATCGACGGTTGCGTTCTTTGCGCCATATTCTGCTGATTTGGCCGGACAAGATCAAAGTGGGGCATTGGGCACGAGCCTCTGAAGACAAGAAGTGGGGGTATGAAGATGCGCAAGATACCGCCTCCTCAATCACTCTGCCTGAGTTGAATGCCGAGCTATCGCTGCCTGAGATCTATGCGGGAGTCTTCTAGCATTTGGTGAAGCATGGCCGCGAGTCAGAAAGCAACCTCAGTCATGAGACCAAGCATCGGTCTCATGACGCTTACCTCAGAGCAATTGCTGGCTTATCGTCGATGGGACGATTTACAGGAGCATATTGCGGCCATCGCCAGCCCAAGAACGCTTGTGGTCCTCACCTGAACGGCCTGTCTCAATAGCCATCTTCCGCTCTCGTTTTGCGATGTTATTCTCGGAGCGAGGTCGGCAGGTGAAACGGTCGTTAGTTTTGTCCGTAGTGTTCTGCGCAATTGCCTGCGTCTGCGCTGCCTATGCGGCGGATCCTACGCTTCCCACGCCATTTCGTGAGTACCCCGGAATGGAATATCGCGTGGGCTCCATCCCGCTTCCGCCCGACTACAACCAGCAAACCGAGTGGACCTTCGCACGCCTGATGTTCCCGCCCGGCGCGAACAACGGCTATGCCGGGCGTGACAATCCCAATTGGTGGGAAGGCACATCCTTGTGGACGCAGGATTTTCCGCGCGCCGACCGGCACTTCTCGCAAGCCGTGCGCCGTCTGACGCGAGTCAGTGTCCGCTCCGTCGAACAGAGCGTCAACCTCGACGATGGCGACGACATCTACAACTGGCCCTGGGTGTACGCCGTTCAGGTAGGCGAGTGGGGCATTACCGACGCCCAAGCACAGAAACTTCGCGATTACCTGCTGCGCGGCGGATTCTTTATGGCTGACGACCTGCACGGCACCGAGGAATGGCAGGTCTTCGAAGCAAGCATGAAGCGCGTCTTCCCCGAGCGTCCCATCGTAGACATTCCAGACAGCGATCCCGCATTTCATACTGTCTACGATTTGGACGACCGTTACCAGATTGTTGGCGCCGAGCATCTGGCCGACGGCCATAAGAAAGATGGATACGTGGCGCGCTGGCGCGGTATTTACGACGACAAGCACCGGCTGATGGTCGCTACCTCGTTCAATTCGGACATCGGAGATGCCTGGGAATGGGCGGACGAACCGGCTTATCCCGAAAAATACTCGGCGCTGGCGATGCGGCTAGGCGTTAATTACATCGTCTACGCCATGACGCACTGAGTAAATGTTCAATCGCCTGAAGGCGATGGCTTCCGGTAACGGGCTGGAAGCCCCGTTCCGGCCTGAGGTCGGCCAAACGATTGCCACGCATAGCGGCCTCCTGTAGCAGAAGTAGCCCCGGGCCCAGAGATGCCGTCCCCAAAACGCCGTGCACAATGTTCGAACTCGATCATCACTCGATTCGCGGTCTTCCCTTTCAACCACTGCACTAATCGGCTGATGGTTACAGATGCAAGTGGTCCTTGCTGACATGCCCTTTCATAATCTTTACCTCGTGCTGTCCGAATACGCCCCGGATCGACTCTCGAAATCGCAGCGCCACTTCTCCCGTCAGCACCGCTTTGCGATAGTTCTTTGTCCACACTAGATGCAAATGAGTCTCAAATACCCAGTGAGCGCCGCCACTCGGGAGAGAACTAGTTCGCAAATTGGGCGGGCCGCTTACACCGGATCCGTTTTGCCCGGGTTACTTAGACGGCATATGCATCTTCCCTGAAAAGATACTGCAATCCCCCACGTCATCCTGGTGTGGAAAAAGCTCCTGCAGGTGCATGTCGTCGATGCGCTCGTCCCGGCAAGTCTCCACCGTTGCGAAGCGGCCAGCCCGCACCTGTGTATTGAGTTCTTTTTCCGAGACAATGTGGTATCCCCGTTCCTCGGCTGGCGGGAGGTCGAGTTTGTGGGAATAAGAGAACTCCATACCGGAAGGCGGCGTCAGGTTCAGCAGGAAGTAGACCTGTTCGTCCGCATAGATAAGTCCTCCCTTCGGAGTCACCTGCTGAATCTTTTCCGTTATCTTCTGGTAAGTAGCCCACGTTGCGGCATCCCGGTCATCAAAAATGTCCTTGCCTAGAGCCAGCGCCAGCAGGCCGATCAAAGCCAGCGTGGGCCACTTTGGACGGCTGGAAAAGCCCAGGCGCGAAAACAGCGAGACTGCACCCACCGCAGCAAGCGCGGCTACAAACGGAACCGCGAATACGAAATACCGCTGAAAAGTCGGACGCGCGGAAGCTATAAACACGATAAAACCAAGTGCTATCCAACCGGTGAGATAAAATTCTGCGCGGCGATTCCTGCTCCAACTGGGAAACCGGCGAATCGCGAAAACGCCCATCAGTGCAAGCGCACCCAACCAGAAGGTTGTGGAGTCGTTGAGCCACGCTGACAGGACGTCGAAATCGTGAGAATTAAGGGTGGTTTGGGAATCAGCGCCGCTTAGCCAGTTCACCCGCCGGAAAATCGCCTGATATTGCAAAATGTTGAACCATGTTTGCTGGGGAGCTTTCGCAAATAGAACGAAGACCGGAATGAATGGCACGCAATAACCTGCTGCAAATCCGAGAGAGTTAGCTAAACGGCTGCCCGGCCGGCACTGCCACAGAAGCCAAATCAGGATTGCAGGCGTCAACGGTGCGGTTAAGAGCGTGCTCGCTGCCGCCCCGCCTGTCAGCGCGCCCGTTACGAATACTGGCCAGAGAGCAGATGCGCCGGCCGTCACCAGCGCCATCCGGAAAGCTGCCACTGAGAGAAACGTGCCGAGACCATAAGCTTGCGCGCAAGTTCCAAACTTCCACAGCGTGCTGTTCAAGCCTGTTCCCAACGCCGCGATAAAGGCTGCCGACAACTGCCATCGCAGTCCTGAAAACCGTGAATAGGCGAACTGCGTAATCAACGCCATAGCGGAGACACAAGCTGCCGTGGCAATCACGTGCGTTACCCGCCATCCGCCGTTCGTCCAACCCAGCCAGGCTGCATTCCAGAAGGCATTCAGCGGCGTTTGCGGAAAACAGAAGTCGAGATACACCATTTTGCCCTGGTTCATCAACTGCGCTGCCAGCAGATGAAAGCCTTCGTCCCACACGAAGCTCACCGAGACGGCATAGAGCATGATCGCGAGCGATATCAGGAGTAACACAACGATCAATCGCAGCGGCCCCTCGTAGGTTTGCTTCGGCTCGGCTAGAGCTACGGGAAAGGATGCGTAGTGGGCCTGGAGACTGCTCTTCGTAAGCGGGATCTGGCTCTCCCCGTCGTCCGATAAAGACTCTTCTTGATGCTCGGTGCTCACTAGGCGGATGATACGACGCACGCTCACGCCTTTCAACTTTAGAGTGGTGGCGCCTATCCCAGTTTGGATTTCCGGGAAGGTAATTCCTACCCCGTAATGGAGATGATTTCCCTCTGTTTTCTGCGGAATCTTGGTTATAAATGTCTTGTACCGCTTTTGAGGAACAGTAAGTTTCGGGGGCAAATGAAGCCGGTGAGGACGGCAGCATTTATCCATCGTTGGCCTTGTGTGCAACGAACCGCGGCCCGCTGAAAAGTGGTTCAGGCAGCTCTTTCAAAAGATCTGCTAAAAACACACAGGGAAGGAGGAGCAAAATGAAGGTTAAGAGCAACGTTAAAGCAGGTCGTGCGATGTGGGGTGCGTAATTTCCCCCTCGACTGATTCCTTTTTGTAAGTACTCGGGCCGCCGTGCTTTCGCAGCGAGGCGGCCCGAGTTATTTGGATTTGTGAACTTCCCACCCTGCAATCCCAGAATCACTCGATCGATGTTTCCAGAGGACTTTTGACGCGATCATTTCACCGGTCTTGCTGACTGAAGCAGAATAGGCCGCCACCGCAAAGCAGATGACGGTGGAGGAATGGGTACAAGATGCCCAAAGCGCCGCCTGCAAGACTAACGACGGGCAAAAACTTTTGCTTATGGAAAGCAGCAGGCGCAAAAGCTTGGTGTCAAGGAATCGTACGTCGAGCGCACTATCCATGAGTTCCAACAGGAAAATGCAAGCGCTGAACGCAGCAACTAAGTGCCTAGCGTCAAAGCCGATGCCAACCTACATTTCAGGCCAGCTGTTCGGCGGATTGCCTGAACGTTTACTAAACCTCGGCGCTGAGAGTGCGACGGCGCTCTGATCGATGTTGGTTCGCAAACTTTCCTCCAGGCAATCCAGAACATTCGATCTACGTTTCCCACGATCGACCACGCCTTGCGCGGTCATCGGGTTCTTCTGTCCAATCTGTTTTTCTCAAGTTTACCCTGGTTTTGGAAGCTGCAAAGCCGCCTTTTCAGAAAAGCCGCCGGCGTCCTGATTTGGGATTTTCGGGAGGGCAATTCCTAGCCCGTAATATAGATGATTTCCCTTTGTTTTATCCCGACTTTTGGTTATAAATGTCTTGTACCGCTTTTGAGGAACAGTAAGTTTCGGGGGCAAATGAAGCCGGTGAGGACGGCAACATTTATCCGTCGTTGGCCTTGTGGGCAACGAACCGTAACCTGCTGAAAAGTGGTTCAGGCAGCTCTTTCAGAAGAACTGCTTAAACACGCAGGAAAGGAGGAGAAAAATGAAGGTTAAGAGCAACGTTAAAGCAGGCGAGCGAGCTATGTGGGGTGCGTAATTCCCCCTCGACTGATTCCTTTTTGTAAGTTATCGGGCCGCCGTGCTTTGCCGTACGGCGGCCCGAGTTATTTGACTTTGTAAACTTCCCACCCGGCAATTTAAAACCACTCGATCGATTGTTCGCGTTTGCCCTTGCCTTTTCGAAGCTGCAAAGCCGCCTTTTCGAAAAAGCTGCCGGCGTCCTGATTTGGGATTTCCGGGAGGGCAATTCCTAACCCGTAATGTAGATGATTTCCCTTTGTTTTCTGCGGAATCTTGATTATAAATGTCTTGTACCGCTTTTGAGGAACAGTAAGTTTCGGGGGCAAATGAAGCCGGTGAGGACGGCAACATTTATCCGTCGTTGGCCTTGTGGGCAACGAACCGTAACCTGCTGAAAAGTGGTTCAGGCAGCTCTCTCAAAAGATCTGCTTAAACACGCAGGAAAGGAGGAGAAAAATGAAGGTTAAGAGCAACGTTAAAGCAGGCGAGCGAGCTATGTGGGGTGCGTAATTCCCCCTCGACTGATTCCTTTTTGTAAGTTATCGGGCCGCCGTGCTTTGCAGTACGGCGGTCTGATTTATTTTGGTTCGAAATATCCATCCGGCAATACAGCACATGAGATCCATCTTTCCCAGAGTCGATGAGGCCTTGCGCGCTGATCGCGCTCTTCAATCCAATCTGTTTTTGACGTTGGCCTTAGTTCTGGGAGCTGCCTGGCTGGCGTGGGCATTCAGTGCTCATCTCATGCATTATGAGGTTTCCGACAAAGCCCGGCTGGAGATTGATTCAGCATTATTCCCTATTCAGGCTGGAGTTTCGGGAAAGCTGTCGGCGTCGTATCTCGCCCTGGGCCGCGAAGTAAAAAGAGGCGACCTCCTGCTTGAACTCGACAGCGAGGGAGAACGCCTCAGCCTGGCTGAAGAGCGTACCAGACTCGCCGCGATTGCTCCACAGCTAGCCGCGCTGCGCACCCAGATGAATTCCCAGGCGGCAGGGCAGCAGGACGAGCACCAGGTTCTGAAAGTATCGCAGAGCGCCGCGCAAGCTCAATACGAAGAAGCGAACGCGCAGGCATTGCTCGCAGAACAAGAGTGGCAGCGCGCCAACCAATTGCACCGCGAAGGCATCGTATCGGTTGCTGAAGCGCAGCGAGCCAAAGCCTCGGCCCAAAGCAAACAGGCCGCGGTCGAAAACCTGCGGCTCGCGGCCTCCCGGCTGCTTCCTGAACTCCAGGTGCGTGAACGCGACCGCGAAATTCAAAGAGAACGAACCATGGCGGACATCTCGAAGCTGCAAGCCGACGCGGCTGCCGCAGCCGCTGAAGTCACGCGCCTCGAATACGAAATCGAGCGTCGCAGAATCCGCGCCGCTGCCTCTGGCCGTTTAGGCGAGTGTGCGGTGCTGCGCCGCGGATCGCATGTGGCCGCGGCCGATCGTTTGGGCGTAATTCTTCCGGACGGAAAACTACAGGTTGTTGCGGAGTTCGCCCCCTCCGCGGCGCTCGGCAAAGTCCGGCCAGGCCAGGCTGGCGTCTTGCGTCTCCAGGGCTTCCCATGGGCCCAGTACGGCGTGGTGAACACTCGTGTCTCACGCGTCGCCAGTGAGATCCGGGACGGCAAAGTCCGTGTGGAGTTAGCAGTCGTCTCTCCCCTTCCCGCCCGCGTTCCCTCCCAGCATGGCTTGCCCGGTTCGCTCGAAATCGAAGTGGAACGTCTCACTCCGGCTGCTCTCGTACTTCGCTCCGCCGGGCAGCTCGTGGGCGTCCGGTGAGGCGTCTATTTGCGCCGGAGGTCGTACAGACCTCCGCTCTCGATTGCGGACCTGCCGCCCTGAAGAGCCTGCTCTCCGGCTTCGGCATACGCGCCAGTTACAGCGGGCTGCGCGAAGCCTGCCAGACCGCCCTAGATGGAACCTCCATCGACACCATTGAGTTAGTCGCAAACACGCTGGGGCTGGAGGCGGAGCAATTGCTGCTTCCGGTCGATCATCTCCTTATTCCGGAAGTAAATGCCTTGCCGGCCATCGTGGTCGTGACTCTGCCGAACGGCCTCAGCCATTTTGTCGTAATCTGGCGTCGCCACGGTTCTTTTCTCCAACTTATGGATCCCGCCGTGGGCCGCCGCTGGGTTCGAGCCGAAGAATTTTCGCGTGAAATCTACCGGCATCGCCTGCAGGTGCCTGCATCGGGCTGGCGTGATTTTGCCGGGTCCGATGACTTCCGCTGCGCCCTTTCCTGCCGGTTAAAAGCCGTCCGTATCGGTCGCAAGGCCGCTGGCGAATTGATCGCTAAGGCTGCCGAAGACCATGGCTGGCAGTCCTTTGCTGCGCTCGATGCGGCCTGCCGCGCGTTAGCCGCCATTCAGATCGCTCAACCTCAATCCCCGGCTGAAGCCGAAAGGGTACTGCGCTCCCTTGCCAGTCAACCACAGTCGATTCCCGCTGCTTACTGGTCCGTGCGGCTGGCCGAACAGTCTACTCCCGGCTCCGTCTCTCCGCTCGACGCGGAACCGGAAGAAGATCAACTGTGGATGCAGGGCGCGGTGCTGGTCCGGGCGCTGCGCAAGCGGGCCAGACCCGCGCAGCAGTCCATCCCTTCAGAAGAGCTTGCCTCGGCTGCAGCCGAGGCTTCTCCATCGGCATTTCTTCAGGCTTTCCGATTCCTGCGAGGCTGCGGTGTTTTGACTCCTGCCTATCTAGGTCTGGCAGTCGCGGCCGCAGCCGCGGGAATGTTCGTCGAAGCCCTGCTCTTCCGTGGTCTCTTCGATTTCGCCAGCCAATTGCACATTCCCGGACAGCGCATCGCGGCAGTCGCGGCGCTGGCGCTGTTCAGCCTCATCGTTTTCCTGCTGGAAGTATTCACCTTCACCGGCACAACCCGGCTTGGCCGCAGGCTCGAAATTACTTTTCGCATGGCCTTTCTGCGCAAAGTGCCCCTGCTGCCGGACCGCTACTTCCAAAGCCGGCTGCAGTCCGACATGGGAGAACGCAGCCACGCCGCGTATCGCCTGCGCAACGTCCCTCCCCTGTTCCGCGGCCTTCTCTCGTCCGTCCTCGAACTTTTGGCGACAGCCGCCGGCGTCTTGTGGCTCGAGCCTGCGACTGCGCCGTTTGTCCTGTTCGCGGTGGCCGCCGCTTTGCTCCCGGCCCTATTCGGCCGCGCCCTGCTGAACGAAAGCGATTTGCGGGTGCGTACACATGCAGGCGCGCTAACCCGCTTTTACCTTGACGCCATGCTGGGACTCTCCGCCGTTCGCGCCCATGGCGCGGAAGACAATCTGCGGAGGGCCCATGCCGGACTACTAGAAAAGTGGACCGCCGCGGCGCTCCGCATGCAGCGTACGGTCGTGACTTTCGAGAGCATCCAGGTCACCGCTATCTTTGGCGCCATCGCCTTCATGTTTCTCGCTCACCCGCTGCAGGGACCGAACGCCGGGCGGCTCCTGCTGGTTGCTTATTGGGCGCTCAACCTGCCCGTCTGCGGTCAGAGGATCGGCTTGTTAGCCCGTCAACTTCCCAGCTATCGCAGTCTGATCCTGCGTTTGTGCGATCCCATCGATTCCGCGGAAGAAACTAGCTTGCCGGCCGCGCCGCTGACCACTGCTCCCGCCATTCAGTTCCTGAAGGTTTCCGCAGAGGCGGGTGGACACACTATCCTTTCTGAAATCGACCTGGAGATAGAAGCCGGCTCCCACGTAGCCGTGGTTGGCGCTTCAGGCGCGGGCAAGTCCAGCTTGATCGGCATGCTGCTGGGATGGCTGCCTCCCAGGGAAGGCAAAATCTCCATCGGCGGTGCGCCGCTCAACCCGGCCCAGGTGCGCCAATCCGCAGCTTGGGTCGATCCCGCCATCCAAATCTGGAATCGATCACTTTACGCAAATTTGACTTTCGGTACAGCCTCCAATGCCGAGGAATCCGGAGAAGCCGTCGACGCTGCTCATCTGCGCACCGTCCTTCAAGAGCTTCCGGACGGACTGCAAACGCTGCTGGGCGAGGGCGGAGGGCGTCTCTCGGGGGGCGAAGGCCAGAGAGTCCGCCTGGCGCGAGCGATTCTCCGGAAAGATGCGGCGCTGGTTCTGCTCGACGAACCCTTCCGGGGTCTCGATCGCGAGCTGCGCGAACAGTTACTTACCGAAGCCCGCCATCGGTGGATCAACAGCACTTTGCTCTGTGTAACCCACGATCTTGCCGAGACCCGCACCTTCGATCGCGTGCTGGTTTTTGAGGGCGGCCGGATTGTCGAGCAGGGGTCTCCCGCCGAACTGCTGAAATCCGCCGATAGCCGATACCGGCGCATGCTCGAATCGGAAGAAAACCTCCGGGATGGATTATGGAATCCGCGGCATTGGAGGCGGATTAAGATCCAGTCCGGACGCATTACAGAGGACTTACCGTCGCGGCCGCCGTTCGAACTCGCGCCTGAATCCGAGGTGGCTTGACCGTCATGCGCGCCATCCCATTAGCTGATGCCGTCTGGCCGTCCTCACAGCTCGCGGAAGCAGTCTGTGCGCTGCTGCGGGGGTGTGGCATCGCCTCGGCAAAGGCCGCGGAGCCATTGAAAAATCCCGGTACTTCGCCAGTCGCTCCCACTGAACTTGTCGAATGGCAAGCCAAAGTTTCCGATTGCATGGCCGACCCGGTCGAGATGACTCTCGGCCACATTGAATCTCGTCTTCCCCGCCTCTGTCCCGTTCTTCTCGCGCTTCACTCGGGAGGCTACTTGCCGGTCCTCAAAGTGCAAAAAGGAGAGGCGGCCGTGCTGACCCCGGAGAGCCAAATCCGGACCATCCCGTTCTCCGAAATCTGCACTGCGTTATTGCAAACTGCCCGCGAAGCCGCACTGCCTTCTGCCTCCCAGATGGTCGAGGCAGCCGGACTCGCAAATCGTTCTCATCTTCTCGAAAGCCTGCTGCGCCAAAACATCGCCGGCCAAGCCTGCCGCGTGGGCTGGAGTTTCCGTCCCCAACCGCGGCCTGGAATCCGGGGATTGCTCCGCGACAGCGGCGCTGGCCGCAACGCGGCTCTCCTCTTCGCTGCGCACTTTTTGCAGTATCTGCTCTGGCTGGCGTCGTGGTTCATTCTCGGCCGCCTATCGCTGCGTGGTCAGATGGATCAGGGCTGGCTGATCGCCTGGGCGCTGCTGCTCTTCACGCTCATTCCGCTGCGCGTTTTCAGCACCTACGCTCAAGGCGTGCTGGCTATCGCCGTAGGCGCGGTGCTTAAGCGCCATTTGCTCTTAGGGGCTATGCGCCTCCACCCGCAGGAGGTCAAAGGGCAAGGAATTGGCAGCATACTCAGCCAGGTCTTCGAATCCGAGGCCTTTGAAAATTTAGCCCTGAGCGGCGGTATCGCCGGCGTGCTCGCCGCCATGGAGCTGGTCGTTGCCGCCTTCGTTCTGGGCTCACTGAGCCTGCTGCTGTTATGCGTGCTGATTGCTACCGGCCTCCTTGTCTGGCGCTTCGGGAAGGCTTATCGAAACTGGACTTCCACCCGCATGCAGCTCAGCGGAAACCTAATCGAATCGATGGTGGGCCACCGCACGCGCGTTGCACAGCAGGGCGCCGGAGAGTGGCACCGCGACGAAGATGTGCAGCTGGATACTTATCTCGATCGATCGCAACGCATCGATAGATATGGCGCCTGGCTTATTTCCGCAGTTCCCCGCGGATGGCTGCTGGCGGCTCTCGTGGCGCTCGCACCCTCCGCGCTTTCGGGTCTTGAATCCAGTTCAACGGTCGCCCTTAGGCTGGGCGGAGTCTTGCTCGCTTTCAGTGCCCTGCAGCGACTAATGGGCGCAGCCGTCGACATAGTCGGCACTTGCGTGGCGGCTGAACGCATCGGGCCGCTCTTCAAGGCCGGCGGTAGAAGAGAGATCGCCGGCCAGATTCCTCCGCAACCAACTTCATCCAGCCGATCCAACTTAGTTGAAGTCGAACGCGTCACCTTTGCCTACGAATCTACCTCAAAATTGGCCTTGCAGCCCGTCAACCTCAGCATCCGGCAGGGCGAACGCTTGCTGCTCGAAGGCCCCTCGGGCGGCGGCAAAAGCACTTTGTCGGCTCTGATCTCGGGGCTTCGGCGGCCCTCATCGGGACTCATTCTCGCTGGAGGTCTCGACCGCTTCACGCTCGGCGAACAGGGCTGGCGCAAACGCGTCGCAAACGCTCCCCAGTTCCACGACAACTATATCTTCTCGGAGACCTTAGCGTTCAATTTGCTGTTGGGCCGGCCCTGGCCGCCCTATCGCGCGGACCTCGAAGCCGCCGAAGATATCTGCCGCCGGTTAGGATTAGGCGACCTGCTCGACCGGATGCCTTCAGGCCTGATGCAAATGGTGGGTGAAAGTGGCTGGCAATTGTCCCACGGCGAACGCAGCCGCATCTTCTTGGCGCGGGCTCTCTTGCAGAATGCCGATCTCACCATCCTCGACGAGAGCTTCGGAGCTCTAGACCCGGACACCATGAAAACGGCTCTCGAACACTCCCTGGCGAACACGAACGCGCTGCTGGTCATCGCCCATCCTTGAGGTCATCAATTATCGTGGCTTTCATTCCGCGCGGAGCGCAACTGCCGGATCGGTCTTTGCTGCTTCCAGGGCAGGCGCGATGCTGGCGAGCAAGGCGACTGCAATCAGCAAAGCCGGTGCGAGTAACCAAGAGAATAGATCTCCGCTCGTGATGCCGAACAGAAAGCTTTGTAGAGCACGAGCGGTAGGCCACGCGAGCGCCAGGCCTGCCATGCAACCCCACAAAGCGAGTTTACCGGAATGGCGGAATACCAGAGCGCAAACATTGCCGGAGCCGGCGCCCACTGCCATCCGAACAGCAAATTCCCGACGACGCAAATTCGCCGTATACGATACCGCGCCGTAGAGACCGATGCGCGCCAGCAGCAGGGATGCGCCGCCGAACAGAGCCACCATCCCGGTCAATAAGGTTCGCCGCTGGAGCGTGCGCTCGACCCACTGCCGCATTGTACGAACGTCATAGACCGGCTGATCGCGATCTTCCTTACGGATTTGTTCAACTACGGCCTTTATAGAGGCCTCGGGATTACCAACCGTTCTTACGACCAACACACCGCGGTCCTGAGTGCGCTGAGTCTCGGGCCAATAGACTTGCGGCCGGGGATCTTGCTCCAGGTTGTCGTTCAGGACGTGGCCAACCACGCCGACAATCGACGTCCATCGATCTTGGTCCTGGGGAGCGAACCCGGGCAAATAGCGGCGGAAGCGTTTACCGACCGGGGTTTCCGCGCCGAAAACGCGGCGGGCCATTCGCTCGTCGATCAAACCGACCGGGGGCGACTGAGCACGATCTGAAGGCTGAAATACCCGCCCCGTTTTCAAAGGAATGCCGATTGCCGCGAAGTAGCCGGGCGTAGCAGAGCGCCAATCGGAATCGTAATGCCCCGACCGGCCTTCGAATTCGACTCCTCCGGTTTGTGGCTGCCCGCTGAGGGGGAGGCGATTGACAATGCCAGCGGCGATCACGCCGGGAATGGAACGAACCCGGTCGACAATGCGGCGGTAGTAAGCGGCAACCCGTGCATCTTCGCGATACTTCGCGCGAGTAACGGCCAAGTGCATTGTCAGAACGCCTTGAGTGGAAAACCCGGGCCGCACTTGGAGCAAGGCCGAGAAACTGCGGGCAAACAGCAATCCCGCAAGCAGGAGAACGACTGTCAGAGCGATCTGGGCCATTACCAGAAGACTGCGCGCTTGTCCGCTGCCGGTGACGGATCTCGAAGCTTGCCGCAGCGCATGCCCGGGACGATTTTTCGCTGCGGCTCGCGCAGGCAGCAAACCGGCCAGCAACACGACTAGCAGCGATATAAGCGCGGCAAAAATCACAACGGGAGCATGCAGGCCGATTGAAGTAGCATGAGGCACGGTCGCGGGCAAGTACGGAATCAAGACCCGCAAGATTGTCCAGGCTAACAGCAGTCCGCCCGCGATGCCGGCTACACCGAGCGGCAACACTTCCGCAAGCAACTGGCGTCGCAGCCGGGCCGTGGTCGCGCCCAAGGCGATGCGTACCGCCATTTCCCGTGCTCGCGCAGTGGCCCTGGCAAACAGCAACACCGCCAAATTCATGCACCCGATCAGCAGAAGATATCCGACCGCTCCAAGCAAGGAGTACAAGGTATTCCGCACCTCGAAAGCATCGCTCGTGGATAGCGGTTCGACGAGCGCGGTGACGCGATCGTTACCCGATCCATAGATGACCGGATGTTCTTCGGCCAGACGCCGCGTCATGCGCGAGAACTCAGCCTGCGCTTGTTTCACGGTCACGCCGGATTTCAGGCGCCCTAAGCACAGGTACTGGTAATTCAGGCCGTCGGCGATCTCATCCGATGGAATGTAAAGAGGGGTCCAGAGTTCGAATTCCGCGCTCGGATACTGATATTCGGGCGGCATGATGCCGACGACCTTGAAAGGCTCACCATTGAGCTGGATCTTGCGGCCAATGATCGTAGAGTCGCTTCCGAAGCGCCGCTTCCAGAAGGCATAGCTGAGCATGGCTACTCTTGCGTCGGTGCGCTGTTCGTCTTCGGTGAACGTTCTCCCGAGGAGAGGTTTCACTTGCAGGACAAGGGGAAGATTGAATGACGTTCGCGCGCCCTGTAGCCGTTCAGGTCTGCCCTCCCCGGTGAGGTTGAAGTTAGCGACTGGCCTGGTAAGTGCAATATCTTCAAGCAGGGTTGAGTTCTTGCGCCAATCCAGCCACAGCGCAGCACCAACGTGCAAACGCTCATCAGGACTCCGCGGCATGGAGAGCCATACGGCCACAAGCCGGTCCGCATTAGGATAAGGCAAAGGTTGCAAAAGCACGCTATAGACGACGCTGAAGATGGCGGTGCTCAAGCCCACTCCGAATGCCAGCGTCAGGGAAATGGCGGCGGTCCAAACCGGCGTCTTGCGCAGCATGCGAAGGCCGAAGCGGATGTCTTGACGTGACTTTTCGAGTCCGGCCCATCTCCAGGTCTCCCGAACATCTTCGCGAATTTTGGTCAAATTTCCGAAGACGCGACTGGCGTCACGCGCTGCTTCTTCGGGAGACTCACCGTCTTCCATTCGCTGCCGTGCTTCGATCGCCAGATGAGCGCGGAGTTCCTCCGAGAGATCGCTTTCCTGCTGTCGTCTAAGAAGACGTTTCCAAATCGAGTGTTCCATCGTTCACTCCTGCCCTCGGGTGATTCGTGCTACAGCCTTGACGAAGAGCGACCACTTGGTCTCTTCCCGCACGAGTTGCTTCTTGCCTTTCGCTGTAAGCCGGTAAAACTTTGCTCGTTGTTTGTTCTGGGTGACTCCCCATTCGGAATCGATCCAGCCGGCACGCTGCAGCCGATGGAGCGCGGGATAGAGGCTGCCGTGTTCAACGTGAAGGAGATCGTCCGATTTGGCTCGGATCATCTGTCCAATGCCATGGCCATGCTGAGGACCCCATTGCAATGTCCGCAGAATGAGGAGGTCGAGAGTCCCTTGTAGAAGGTCAAGCTTTTCCGATGCGCTCATGTAGCAGAAATTCTACCACCTCAAGTAGCAGAGAATCGACCACTACAACTTAACTACAAAGATCTTGCTTTACCTCCGCGGCCTGCGCTGAGGTTGCAATTTGATTTGATGGAAAGGCTTTCAATTCCGCCGCCGATGTTTGGCTCGTAGAGGGAGAACTTAGATCAGGTGCCGATGATGATCGACTGGCAGACAACTTCCGCAGCTCAGTTTTGCCCGCCCGCCAGCAGCACCTGCATCGCCTTATCCAGTTGCGTGTCCTTGCCCGCCAGCCATTCCCCTGCCATGCGCTCTACCGGCACATCCACCGGGCGCGGATGCATCTCCATGTCTTTGCCCTCCGCATCCTGCACTCGAATAAACGGCACGCGGATGGTCGAGCCGTCCACTAATCTCTCGCCGCCCGTGTAGATAATCCAACCCGCGGTTGGTTCACCCACCACCTTGCCCAGCTTTAATGCCCGATAGCCTTCCGTGAAGTCTTCCGCATCCGACAGCGAGCCTTGATTCGTTACCAGCACCGTCGGCAATCCGAGCGCCCGCTGCCCCAGAAACGGCCGTGCCGGAGCAGGCGCGCTGCCCCGCGGAGTCATCGTCAGATAATTCTTCCGCGTGAAGACATCCAGCACATACTCGTTCACAAAGCCGCCATTATTGTCACGAACATCGATTACCACACCCTGCTTGCTTTGGTTCTGCGCGTCAAGATCGATATAGAGCTGGTTCAGCGAACGCTCCGACATGTCGGCAATGTGAACATACCCCAACTTGCCGCCGCTCTTCTTTTCCACGTAAGCGCGATTCGCTTCCACCCACGAACGGTAGAGCAGCCCATTCTCGGTCGAAGCCGATACCGGCTGCACCACCACATCCCGCTTGTTCGCTGCCGTGCCCACTTGCAAAACCGTGCGATGGCCCACCTTGTCCTCTAATAGTGCGTCGAGGTCTACATGCGGCCCGATCGGTTCGCCATCCAAAGCGAACAGTGTTTCACCCGGCTTGATGGTGCCTTCTACCGCAGCCGGTCCCAACGGAATGACTTCTTTCACCCGCAATCCCTGTCCCGCTTCATAAGGCTCGCGCTCGAAGTGCAAACCCAGCCGGCCCACCTTCGTCGGCTTGGGAGTAAATGGGGAATTCTCGTCCCGGTCCGCGCCGACACCCGAATGCGATGCATTTAGCTCGCCGATCATTAAGCTCATGGCCCTCCGCATATCATCCGGCGTGCGGCTTCCTGCGATGTAAGGCAGAAATTCTTCCCGCAACTTCCCCCAATTCTGCCCGTGAAACTTGGAGTCGTAGAAGCGGCGATTTAAAATGCCCCATCCTTCTTCAAACGCAGCCAGCTTGTCGGAGTCGAAGTCGATGTCCATCGTGGCGTTCACCCCAATCGGTTTTATAGAGCGGCTGTCGACCTTCACCGACGAGGCTTTTCCGTTATCCAGAAAATAAACCGTCTTCGAATCCGCACTGAAACGGTAATCGATTTTCTTTCCAGCCGTTGACGTCATCTGGCGTGCTGACGGCGGCTCCTTCGCCAGCTCATCCAGCTCGAACGAGTAAAGGTTCTGTTGATTGGCGGCTGTGGCGGCAAACACCAGCACCTTGCCATCGGGACTAATAATTGGCGGCCCCGCATCCAGGCCAATGGGGAGAAACGAAAGCCGATCGCGAATCCCTTCGAACACCACCTTGGTTGGTTCCGGCTTCTTCTCTTTCGCGTCTTTCTCAGCTGCTTTCGTTTCCGGCGTCTCTGGTCTGGAATTCGCCGGCGGCGCAGGAGTCTTCACTTCCGGCGAAGGCTCTTTATTCTTGAACAGATCGCGAAACTCGTCCTCTTTAAATTGCGGAAGGTGCGGGATCAAATCTACGCGCGCAATCTGCGATGGCTCGCTGCGCTGAGCGGTGTCGAATAAGAGATACTTCCCGTCGGGCGACCATGCGATGCCATTCGCGGTCTCGCCATTCGCCAGAAAACTTACCGGCTGGCTCTTCCCCCCTGCCGCCGTAACCACCATCAAATTGCGGAACGACTTAGCGCCGACCTCCGTATAAACCAGGAACTTTCCATCCGGCGACCACGCCATCTCAGGATCGTTCAGGTCGCCATTCGCCATCACCTTGTCGCCTTTGCCGGCCAGCGTCAGCACATGCAACTCCCGTTCGCCTCGCACGAAAGCGAGGCTCTTGCCATCGGGCGAAAATACCGGCTGGTCGTCTTCCTGTTCTGAAGTAGTTAGCTGCTCCTCCGCATTCTTGGTCAAGTCGTATTGAAAGATTTGGCCGCGGCCATTCCGTCTCGAAACGTAAACCACGCGATTGCTATCCGGCGACCAGCGGAGGTTGCTTTCCGGCGCCGAAGTCCGCGTCAGGCGCTGCGCGTCGCCGCCTTCAGCCGTCGATGCAGCGAACACTTCGCCGTGAGCAATCACCGCCATCTTTTTGCCATCGGGAGAAGTCTCCAGATGTTCGAACTTGTTTAGAACTCGATGCGTCACTCCCGGCGTTGCGGCACTGCCCCGCAACTCAACCGGCACCTGCTCGGCCTTCCCGGATTTCATATCCATCTTCCAGATGCCGAAGTCACGTTCGAAAACCATCTCTCGCCCGTCGCAGCTGATCGACGGCCACAACAGACGGCCGGCCGCGAAGTGTGTCATTTGCTTCGCCGGGCCTCCATCCACACTCTGCCGGAAAACATTCTCGGCTCCGGTCCGGTCCGATGTATAGAAGATGGTGTTCCCATCGGACGACCACATGGGCCAAGCCTGCTTGGCATCCTCGCTGACCAGGCGATTGTAAGGCGAGCCTTCTGCAATTCCCTTCAGCCAGATCTCAGATTCGTCCAAGTGACTATGCCCATGCCGCCACCACTGGATCCGGCTAAATCCCTTGGCGACAAACGCCAGTTGCGTTCCATCGGGTGAAGGCGCGCCACGGAACTCGCTGTAGAACCGGTCATGTGCCACTTCGAGCGGCGTTCCCCCGTCGACACTCACACGCCAGATATCGGCGGACGCGTTAATGTCGTGCGCAGTCGATTCGAAGTAGAGCCACTTGCCGTCCGGCGACCAGGCATCCAGCATGTCCGGGGTGTCGCTGTGCGTCAGGCGTTTGGTCTCGCCGGTTCCGATGGTTAAGACATAGATATCGCCCGCCCCCGTGCGCGTCGAGATAAAGGCCAACTGCTTGCCATCGGGAGAATACAGCGGGCGCGACTCGGTGGCCGGATGCGAAACCAGCAGCCGCGCTTCGCCTCCCTTCGCCGGAACGGTCCAGATATCGCCTCCGGAAACAAATGCGATCTCCGACCTGTCAGGAGAGATCGCCGGCTCGCCGAGAGCACTGCGCGGAGACACTGCGGCATTAATCTGCACCGCTGAAAGCAGAGATAGCACGATGAGCCAAGACATAGCAATTGGGTAACAAAGAGGGTAGCAGAAAACTTCGCCCGTAGCTCCGCAAACGTTCGGCAGACGTGCAAATGACGTGAAGCTTCGCGGTATCCCTTGCATTCCACAATTGTTGTGAAATACCGCAGATGCCGTAACCCCATGTTGATCGCCCACTGCGATCATCGTGATCTGAAGCTAGCGCACCCAAGAACTCAGCGTGCGATCTTTTCCGCTTCTCCACGCCGCCCCTAATGGATGTTGCTCGGTGCTGATGATCAATGGCGGTAATGCTCATCGCTGACCTTTTCCAGCCAATCGGTGTTCTTGCCGTCGAGACTTTCCACAATGGCGATATGCGTCATCCCGGTGGTGGCCGCAGCTCCGTGCCAGTGTTTTTCGCCTGCGGCGAACCAGATCACGTCGCCGGGACAGATTTCCTCTACCGGGCCGCCCTCGCTTTGCGCCCAGCCAAGCCCTGCCGTCACAATAAGGGTTTCTCCCAATGGGTGGGTGTGCCAAATGAGGCGCGCGCCGGGTTCAAAGGTGACGCAAGCGCCCTCGGCCCGGCCTGGCGATTCTGCTTTGTAGGGAGCATCGAAGCGGACCATGCCGGTGAAGTACTTTTCCGGACCCTGTTTGGAAGGATGGGAGCCGTTTTTCTGAACTTTCATGTGGTGTTTTCTCCGGAGTTAGGAATGGAGCTTTAATTAGAGATGCTTCGACAGGAGTTGCACATTATGTTTTCTTGGGGTCATCGGAGAGGCTAATGAAGTTTCCGGTTTGACGCAGCCGCTCCGCGACTTTGGGGAACAACCGCGCAGCGTTCCCGTTTTGCACCGAGCGGAGTACACCGGGCGGAAAGCCGTAAGCTTCCAGGCTCTTTTGCAGCGGGTCATACCAAGCTGGCTTCATGAACGGGAAGTCAAAGCCCATCATGCATTGATCGGGCTTGGCGAGAGCCATCAAAGCCCGAATCTGCTCAGGTTCGGTGGTCGCGGTGAGTTCATAAAAGAAGGTGTTGAAAACGTCGTTCTTGCCATTCATCCAATACTTGACCACCCGTTGGTAGTTGAACGGCAGGGTGCCGCCCGCGTGGGCGACGATAATTCCGACGTCGGGATATTTCACCTTTTGCCCGCCGTTCACCAGGTTCATCGCCATACGAGAGCTGTCGAAGGTGTACTCCATCACAGGAGCCGCCAAGCCGATGGCAAATGTGTCCCAGTGCGGCGGGATAGTCGGATGCACGAACACCATCGCCTTGCGTCGGTTAAGTTCCGCGAAGACGGGCTCGAACTTCGGGTCGCCGAGATAGACGCCGTGATAGTTGCTCAGTAGACAAACTCCGTCCATCCCGAGCGTGTCCAAGCCATAGGCAATCTCGCCTAGTGAAGCTTCGACATCGGGCAGAGGGAGTACTGCCATGGAACCGAACTGCGGCGAGTGCTCTTTCACCAATCCAGCCATGTATTCGTTGAGGCGGCGCGCCAGGTCGGCCGCCGCTTTTCCATTGACGAATGTAATACCGGGTGATGAGAGCGAGAGCACCTGCGCGGCGATCTTGTGCTCATCGGCTGCCTTGAGCATCGCCTCGACGCTCCACTCAGGATCTTGCCATCCGTCGATATCCTTTATTCCCACCTCTTTCATCGCAGCCTTATAAAAGCCGGGAAAGACATGGGCATGAACGTCGATGTAAAAATCGCCGTTGTTCGATTTAGTATTTGGGATACTCATGTTTTCGTTTGCAGTCTCGCAAGTCTGATTCGAGCGGAACATGGCCGTTTCACTCATCTGCCATACATTGATCTGATCGACCTATCACTAAAAGTGATAGCTTCCAAATGATGTCTTGCAAATGTTATCTTCGCCTCCAGTGGAGCTACGTCCACTTTCGATACGTTCTAGCGGTCGCCGAGGAGAAAAACTTCAGTCGAGCCGCTGAACGCTTGCACGTCGTGCAGTCCGCACTGAGCATGCAAATACGTGATCTTGAAGAAGAGCTTGGCGCTCAACTCTTTAGACGAGGGGGCCGGAACACCGAATTAACGGAAGCCGGTGTTTTATTCAGCATCGAAGCCGAGCGTACGATCGCCCAGGCGGACCGGGCCAAGGAAATGGTGGGAAAAGCGGCGCGTGGAGAAGCCGGAAGTGTTCGAATCGGCTTCGTTGGAAATGCCGCCGTCTCCGGGAAGCTATCGGGCGATCTGAAGCGCTTTCGTACACAGTATCCTCAAGTAGAAGTCCAAGTGCGCGAGCTGATGCCTTTGCATCAAGCCGAGGCAATCTACGCTGGGCAGCTTGATCTCGGTTACTGTTCGTCCTTTGGTTCTCTCTTCGAGACCGAGCTTGCGTCAGACGTGCTGGATTCCTGGCCATGGGTGATCGCGATGGCGGAAGATCATTCCTTAGCAGCCAAAGATAAGGTCCGGCGTGAGGATCTGGTCAACGAGCCCTTTGTTTTGTATGCTGCTTCCGGCGAGGACGCCGGGCACTTCTCAACGCTGTGGCGTCTGATTGGCTCTGAACCGCGGATCGCGCATCGTTTCACGAACACCTTGACTGGTTTAGCGATGGCGGCTGCCGGCGTCGGATTAGCGCTGGCGCCGGCACCTTTGATGGCCGTAAATATGCCCAATCTGGTTTTCCGGGAAATAAGTGGCTTCAGCGAACCGACAACATTGATCCTGCTCAGCAGAAAAAGTGGCGCTCTGGGCGCAGCGGAAGCCTTCCGTACATTAGCGCTGCCTGTTTGAGAATAGCGATCCCGTTCTTGCATTTCGCTAAGCGTCAATTACTTTGAGACAGTCGGCATAGGGCGGCGTTTGCGATGAGTCGAGGTGATCTACTCCCGCGACACCATGAGGTCCTAAGAACATCCGACAAAATCGAGAGAACGGCTTTGGCCACTGCCCGGCTGCGTATTCCTTGCTCCGGCGATCGCTACGCCACCACAGAAGGGGCAAAGTCTCCCCCAATGTGACCGAGAATCAATTTGACGTTCGGATACTTTGTAAGCGCGGCGTTAAATATCAGGCGTAGAAGATGGGCGGCGGTCTCGGCCGTCCAACTTCATAGGACTGCAGTGATTTGCGGGCATCCTCATAGGTGGCCGTAGGAACCAGCACCCTTGAACCCAAGTTGAGCAATCACTCGCTCACGCGCGTTGGCTCCTGCCTTTGGGTCCTCAAGTAAAACGGCCTCAAACCCCGTTCAACGCTGGGGGTTTTGCTGGACTACCTTTGCCAAATAGTCATTGGCCTTTTTCGCTGGCCAGACAGCTAGGGTAGGATCCAAGACATTTTGAACGGTGCCCGCGTCCGACAGTACGACCAAGTCACTGCCGGCCTTCGACCTGGCTTCCAGGCGTTCCTCCCCGACATATACCCGTGGCTTCTATCCAGACACACGAAAGGCGGACGACCGATCAACGGCGAAGGGCGGGTTTGTTCCGTCACCGTGATTCGGCATCGCCGCTCAGCAACACTGGTGCGAAATTCGCGTCTGCGCTTGTTCTCAAGCATCCGATCTGAACAATTTCTGCGCGTTTGTAGATCTCGACGCCTAAGCGCAAGCCTTCTTCCAGTCGATCGTACTTATTGTAGAAACATCGGCGCTGGATAATCGGAATTCTTTGGAACTCGATGAAGTGCGTGAGAAGCGGTCGTAAGTCCTGCAAGAGATCAGGCAGAACAGTGCTTTCCCACTGCGGAGAAATGTTGCTTCGGCTGTCGGATGTGAGCGTCGCGTTTCGCTTCACAAGCGTTTGCACTGGCACGATTCTTGGTTTGCGCGCAACGTCAGATTGGGCGGAAGCGGCGGTCGAGCAGGTGGATAAGTTTTTGGATTCGGCGGTGCTGACAGAAGTGGACCGGGTGCGGTTTATTCATGCGCATGGGACGGGCACCCTGCGGAAGGCGGGACCTGGGCTAAGGTGGTGGAGTTGCGGGTTGAGAGGGAGCGAAAACGCGTGGTTCGATTTGCGCGGCATGCCGCTTGGAGGAGACTTTTGGAAGGAATCCAGGGGGTTTTGTTGAAGCAGTACGTGGAGCTTGGTAGCAAGACGGGAAATATGGTCGACCTGTGGTGGAAGTCGGATCTGGAGGGCTAACGATTAGGGCTGTGATCATTTGCTCGGGGTGTAAGGTTTCTGCGGAAAGGAGGAGGGTGTAAAAAAGATTGTGTAAACGCGGTTTTCCGGAAGTAAGAATAAAGGAGAACCGAATGGCAATTAAGAAAGAGTTAATCGACGAGTTGATGGCGACCAGCGATGGTCCCCTAATCGGTCCGGATGGGCTGTCGAAGGAGCTGATGAAGGCGCTGGTGGAGCGGATGATGGCCGGGGAGCTAAATCATCATCTGGGCTACGAGAAGCATGAGGTGGCCGGCTATGGGAGCGGCAACACGCGCACCGGAAAGAGCAGGAAGACTCTCAAAACCGAGTCGGGAGAAGTCACCATTCAAGTGCCCCGGGATCGGCAAGGCACCTTCGAGCCGCAGATTATCGAAAAGCACCAGACCCGCTTTGAAGGATTCGATGCGAAGATCATCTCGATGTATGCACTGGGCATGACGGTGCGGGATATCCAGGGTCATCTGCGCGACCTGTATGGAGTGGACGTGAGCGCCACGTTGATTTCGGAGGTGACCGATAGCATGCTGGAAGAGGTGAAGGCGTGGCAGGACCGGCCGCTGGAAGCCTTGTATCCGATTGTTTACCTGGATGCCTTGATGGTGAAAATGCGGCAGGACGGCAAGGTGGACAACCGGGCCGTGTTTACCGCGATTGGCATCAACATGGAAGGCGAGAAGTCAGTGCTGGGCCTGTAGGTCAATGCCACCGAAGGAGCGAAGTTCTGGCTGTCGGTTCTGATGAACTTGAAGAACCAGGGAATGAAAGATGCGTTTATCATCTGCACCGATGGGCTGAAAGGCTTTCCGGATGCGATTGAAGCGGTCTTTCCGAGTACGCTTGTGCAGACCTGCATCGTGCATCTCATCCGGGCCAGTCTGAACTTCGTGAGTTGGAAAGAGCGAAAGGCCGTGGCCGCGGACTTGAAAACGATCTACCGGGCGGTCAGCGCCGAGACCGCCGCGCAAGCGCTGCAAGCCTTCCGGGACAAGTATCCAAGCACCAGGTGGTGGCCGATGTCTGGGAGCGGAACTGGCAACGCGTGATCCCGTTTTTCGAGTTTCCCGAGGAGATCCGCAAGATCATCTACACCACCAATGCGGTGGAGTCGCTGCACATGACGCTCCGCAAGGTGACCAAGAATCGCGGCTCATTCCCCAGCAAGGAAGCGGCGATCAAACTGATTTATCTGGCACTGCGCAACGTATCGAAGAAGTGGCATACGGTGCAGGGTTGGCGCGAGGCGCTTCGGCAATTTACCATCCGCTGGCCAGAACGGATCGAGCAATCGCGGGCCGCTTGAAAGTCAAAACCTTTCATTGAGTAAATAATCGCGTTTACACAAAAGTGTTGACACCACCGAAAGGCGACCGGCGCGTTACGTCGCACATTGAACTTTGCGAGCATGAAAATGAAATGAGACTAGGGTCTATAAGCAGACTTCCCGGGCCTTACTTGCGAACTTACCCAAGACACGATATGCAGCAGAGTAGGTATTCCCTCTTTGTGCGACTCCATCCTGCGCAAACAGGCGATAGCCCGCGCATGACGACGTCCTGAACTCAGGCAGGAATAGGGGATCTTATCGTGAAGATGGTCATTCCAGCAAGCGAGCGAAAGCAAGCACTCATGCGATTGGACTCTATGAACGGTAACCCGTACTCGCTATATGGGTCCGAAGATTCACTTATTCGGACGATTGCCAGGCGCAAAATGCTATTCAAGTAAGATTCGGTTTTTCGCGCTTTAATACGTCGCCTACTGCACGATAGAACCAGTCGACATCGTCCTGTTCGCCGGCTTGCTACTCGGAGGCGGCAGCTGGCTGCTGGTCGCGGTCGTGCCATTCGAGAATCCGCTGTTTCCGAATCCGCCACTATTCCCAAATCCGGACGAATTACTTCCGAATCCCCGGTTCTGATTATTCCCGAACGAGTTTCCGCTCCCCGCGCCGAATCCGCTGTTCCCGCCCTTATTTCCGAATGGGCTATTCGTATTTGAACCCGCGGCCGTATTCCCGATTCCTGTCTGGCCAATTCCGGCATTGACTCCGCCACCCTGCGGACCCATCGCGCCCCTCATCGGATCTTTCGTCGGATCGTAATAAAACTCCCAGAGCGCATAGTTGTCTTGGTCGTTCACTAACTTGATGCTTTGGCCCGCCGCCTTACTCGCCACGCCCGCGAGCCCGGGGTTTTGAATTACCCCATTCCGCGAAGTATTGCCGAAAGCGCTGCCGGTCTTGTTACCGCCGAAGCCCGAAGCTCCCCGGTTCACTGCTCCGCTGTTCCCCAATCCGGTATTCACCGAATCTGCTCCCGAGCCTCCGGGATTCAGACCGCTATTCTGCGAAGAACCGAAGCCGGTGCCCTGTGTCTCGTTCTCGTTATCGCTCGCATTCGGATCGACTGGGCTCTGGCCAGTTGCATTCGACGCTAATTCAGCAGCGTTTGGCCGACGGCTCCGTGGAATGTAAGCAGGCGACTGGCTGGACTCTGAGCCATCGCTTTCTGCTTGCCCCGCCTCTCCGCCTGCACCTGCCGCTCCGGCGGGTGCGTTTCCTCCATTCGCGGCAATGGCCGGAGCACGCTGCGCCGCCGCGGATATCGGATTGTCGGATTTATTGCCATCCGTGCCTGTTGCATTCGTCGAAGCGGGCTGCGAGAAAAACCCGCTGAAGCCGGATTGATGACTGTTGGCATTCGCTCTGCTCGACGGAGCGTTGCCGGTAGTGTTGTTGCCCCGGTTCGTTTTACTCAAGCCGCCCTGCTCCAGATTTCCTAGCTGGCTATTACTGGAACCCGCCGGAGCATTAAAGCCGGAAAAGCTCGCGTTCGCGCTGGAAGTCACGCTATTGCCCAGCGTTGCGTTGGTATCGCCGCCTCCGAAGGTCCCCATTCCGGTGCTGCCGATTCCGTTATTCTGGCTTGTTCCGTTACCGCCCGCCTTCCCCAGGCCGGCATTCAGAGACTTAACCTTGGAATCGATGATCACCCCGTTCGGGCCGGCATGCAGCAACCGCCAGTCGTCCTTGCCCGTAAACGGATCCACATACCTGTTCCGCAGAAACCGCATGCGGTTGGTGTTCTCCAGCGCTTCCATGTTGGGCGGATATTGCTTGATGGCCCGCACGTATAACTTCACCGCGTGCGCGTATTCGCCGCCGCGATCGATCAGCAACTCCTCTTTCTGCCGCTGTGCTTCAAACACCACAATCGGCATTTCCTTGTAGAGCATGATCGCGACGATCGCAGCTAGAACAAAAACAATCAGCAGTGCCGATCCGCGTTCGCCTGTGCGCCCTCTCATCTCCGGGCTCTTCATCGCGCTCGCCTCATTACTTTCTCCTCATTGGGGTTGCGCCATCGGCATCACAGGCAGATTCTTTCCCTGGCGTACTTGCGTATCCTCCACCCGCGCGCTTTTAGGCGTAAGCTCCACCACTAGATAATGCCCCTTCACGGTTTGACCTTCGCTGGCGACCACGACGTCTCCGGCATCATCCAAAAACAGCCCGCGGTTTGCCTCGGTCTTCTCCTCTGGTTTCGCATACCCGTAATACTTCAGCGGAATGTTCACTTCACGCGGTATACTCACTACCGGTCCGGTGGTTGGCGGAAGCGGAGCAACCGCGATCTTGGGTGCTTTTATCGCCAGCGCTGCCGCCGCCTCCTGCGGCGTGGGTCCGAGCTCGAAAACACTGCGCCCGATTCTGCCCTCTTTCACTTGCCCTAGGCGGCTCAGCAGACCAAGATGTAGTGTAGGATCGACATCTCCCTTCGTCGCGTCCACTGGCTTCATGCGCAATACGCCTCGGTCGTTCGAAAGGCCGGATCGCCGCGGCGGAAGCGCTTTGCTGGCGCTCTGGCCTCCAGCGGCCGGAGTAGCCGCTACAGGATTAGCCCCGTTCGTTCCTACTTCGATATCGTCCGTGCGTGAGTTATACCAATACAAGAAAACTGCCAGAGCAATCAGACCTCCGATCAAAATCTTCGGGTCTAAGCTTACGCGCATCCCGAAAATCTTGGTAGCGTTGGCCGCGCTCACGGTTGCCCCCGTTCCGCCGCCGCTGCAGTGGCAGGTTCGCGCAGGATCGTCTGGAAACGCATAGAAGCGTTGATTCGGTTTCCCTTCTGCTGCGGAGCGGCTTGCAGGTTTTCAAGCATTACCAGCACCGGCGAATGATCCAGCTCCAGCAGAAAACGCCGCAAGTTCTGATAAGTCCCCTCGTAGTTCGCGGAACTGCTGAGCAGGGTTAAGTCCGCCGTGCCCTCGATTGGCTCCTCGCTGTAAACCGCGTCCCGGTCCTGCATGCCCGAGGCTTTCGTAATCCGGCGCAACTCGGCAAACAGCCGCTCATACGCCGTGCGCTTCGGCAGGATGTATTTGTCTTCGAAGTTAGCCGCCTGTTCTCCGCCGGTCTGCACCTCTGCCGCCACCTGCCGCAGGCGCGACGACTGGCTGCGAACCGACGCAATCTGCTGCCGCAGCCGCGCTCCTTCGGCTTCGAGATCGCTGCGGCTACCTCCCGGCGGCCAAAGCAACAGGCCAAGCGCGATCACATTGAGCAAGCCCAGCGAGCCCGCCACAATCGGCAGCCAGAATCCCGGTCCTCGATCCAGGCCTCCCCCTCCCAGCTTCAGATTAAAGCTTCTGGGCATAAGGCACCGTTACCCGAAACTTATAGAGTGGGTCATTTTGATTAGGAGGCGTCTGCGCCAGCATCTTGGCCGATCCGAACTGCTCCGACGCCGAGAGCCGGTTCAGCAGCTCACTCACCGCCTCTGGCCGGTCGGTGCCCAGCAGCATGTCCAGTTGCACGCGATTCGTGCCCGGCGCTGCTCCCTCCAAGGCGCCTTCGCCAGTCACTTGTGGCAACCGCACTCCAATCAAACGCACATTGGCTGGCAGCAAACGTTCCAGATCGCGGAACACCAGCGTCCAGCTGACTGCCCGCCGCGCGATCACTTCATTCAGAAAGACACTGCGCGAGAAAACATCAGAATTCTTCGGCTTCGCCAGCACGGTCGAAAACTGGCTGCTCTCGCGATTCAGCCGAGCGAGAGTAGTACGCTGCGCATTGTTGGAGCGGCGGAAATCGGCCGCTTGCACGCGAGCACGCAAAATCGCCGCGGCTAGAATCAGCAGCAGCACCATCAAGGCCGCGCAAGCGATGCCCCAACCCGCATTCCGGGCCCGTTCCCGCTTGAACGGCTGTGAGGCCAGATTGACATCGAAGATCGAGGCCCCGTTCATGCCGCGTACCGCTCCAGCAAACCGAGCAAGCCCGCATTCACTTGCGATGCGGTTCCATACTTCGATCGCAAGGGCGCATAGCCGATGCCCAATTCCCGTTCCGCTCTCGACCCCAGCAGCTCCGTATCCGGACCGAACCCCGCTAACAGCAGGCGTGTCGCCGGCTGCCCCAACTGGTCTTCCGAATAAGCCATAGTCTGTTGTAGCAAGGGCATTACCGAATGTTCATCCCGCTCCACCAGACTTCCCGCTTCGCCCGCCAGGTCAATGCAGCGAACAATGCGCACATGCCCCGCATCGATCAAAAGAACCGATAGGGTAGAGCCCGCTATCTTCGCGAGAATAGTCAACCCGCGTTCCGCGTCGGGACATAAGCGCAAGGCCGCCAGCGAAGAAGGCAGCACCACGCCCACCCGGTATCCCGCCTCAGAAAGCAGTTCCTCATACTCGTTCAGAATGGGCCGCGCAATCGACACCGCCAACACTTCCACCTGCTTGGTATCTTTCCGCTGAATGGAATACGAAAGCTGCGCCTCGTCAATAGGAAAAGGCACGGTCTTGCGCAGCCGGAATCGCAGCAGCGCCAGCCGCTCCGTCTCAGGCGCAGGAAACGCTTCGAACTCCAGCACGCCCATGCGCACCGCGTAATCCGGAATTACCAGCGCCGCCGCTACGCGCTTCTGGTTCTTGCCCGCAGCTGCAATGCGCGCCAGTGCTTCCCGGTAAACTTGCGGCTGACGCATGTTGGGCGCAGACGGCGAAGCGAACGCCGCCCGCTCGCTGAGAATTTCTTGCCTCTGCTTAGCTGGGTCAGATGGCGAAGCCGCCGACAGGGAGTTTTCCGTTATTTCAAACAGGTAATCGGGCGGAGGTTCGAGAATTAAGTTTTGAATACGTTGAAAAGCCGACAAATCCGGGAGCCTACCTCTTATTCGATGAATGTCACTTTGTTGGCTTCTTTCAGGGTGGTGAGACCTTCCCTTACCCGGTCGAGTGCAGACTGGCGTAGAAAGGTCATACCTTCATCCCGCGCCACTCGTTTGATTTCGGATGTAGGACGCCGTTCCATGATCATCTCCCGGATCTTCTCGGTCAAATCCAGCAGTTCGTGAATGGCCGTACGCCCCCGGAAACCTGTTCCGCTGCACTCCATGCAGCCGCGGCCTTCGCTGAACGGGAAGCTCCGCCACTGGTCCACATTCAACCCGCTCTCCACCAGATAATCGTCGTCATAGGTTACGGGCTGGCTGCAATGCGGGCAGATCACCCGCACCAGCCGCTGCGCCAGAATGCAGTTCAAGGCGGAAACGAAGTTATAGGGCTCAACGCCCATATTTAGAAACCGTCCCAGCACATCCAGAACATTGTTGGCGTGTACCGTTGTAAACACCAGATGGCCGGTCAAAGCCGCATTGATTGCAATCTGCGCGGTTTCATTATCGCGAATCTCGCCAACCAGAATCTTATCGGGATCGTGCCGCAAAATAGAGCGCAAGCCGCGAGCGAACGTCAGGCCTTTCTTCTCGTTGATCGGTATCTGCGTTATGCCCCGAATCTGATACTCCACCGGATCTTCAATGGTAATGATCTTGTCTTCATCATTCTTGATCTCGCTCAACGCTGCGTATAGGGTCGTGGTCTTACCCGAACCCGTGGGGCCCGTCACCAGCACCATGCCGTAAGGCTCTTTGATATACCGCCGGAACTTCGCGATATCGCTCTCCGAAAACCCGACTACATCCAGGCTCAAATGCGAAAACTTTTCGCTCATCGACTCTTTGTCGAGGACGCGCAGCACCGCATCTTCGCCATGAATGGTCGGCATGATCGACACGCGGAAATCGATCAGGCGGCCCTTGTAACGCACTCGAAAGCGCCCGTCCTGCGGCACGCGGCGTTCGGCGATATCGAGTTCGCTCATCACCTTGATACGCGAGATCACCGCGGAAGACCATTCTTTGTTGATCGGGCTCATGGCATATTGCAACACGCCATCGATCCGGTATTTCAGCGCGAGTTGCTGATCGCGAGTCTCTACGTGTATGTCGCTCGCGCGCCGCTCCAGCGCATTGAAGATCGTGGTGTCCACCAGCTTGATCACCGGCGCGAGATTGCTTTCTTCCGAGGTCAGCCGGTCAATCGAGAGATTCTCGTCCGAAGTCTCGTCGTCACCCACGATGTTCAGCGTGAAGCCTTCTGTGACCTCTTCCAGAACACGCTGCGACTGCTCCGTCTTCTTCAGCAGGTCGGAAATCTGAGATCTCGTCGCAACTTTGATCTTCAGCTTCTTGCCGAGCAGCACGGCCAGTTCGTCGATCAGAACGATCTGCCGCGGGTCCGCCAACGCGATCTCCAGCGTCCCGTCATACAGGTGCAGTGGAACGAAGTGATACCGGAACATCAGGTCTACCGGAATCGCGCGGAACAGTTCGTGGTCGATCTTTGAAGTTTTCAGATTTACAAAATCACAGCAATAGCGTCGCGCTATGGACTGCGCGTCTTCCGCCTCCTGCGTCGTGATCCCGATTTGCGTGGTCGGTTGGATAATGTCTGTGGCCATAAGCTAAAGCGCCGTTTCCATTTCTAGTGAATACTGTCCGCAAGTGAAAAGATCGGCAGGTATAACGCCACTAGAACAAACGCCACGAAAATTCCCATAAAGATCATAATCACCGGTTCGATCAACGAGAGCAGCGCCGTCATGCGCGTGGCCACGTCGTCCTCGTAGAACTCCGCGACGCTGTTCAACATCTGCGGCAGCGCTCCCGTCGATTCGCCCACTTCCATCATGTCTACCGCTAGGCCGGGAATGACCCCAGTCGATTGCAGCGACTTCGACAAAGCCCGGCCCTCCCGCACCATGTGAGATGTGCGGTCCAAAGCCTTCTTCAGCAGCACGCTGCCCAGCGACCGGCCCGCCGTCTCCAACGCCTGCACCAGCGGAATTCCGCCCAGCAGCAGCGTTCCCAAGACCCGCGCTAACTGGGCCACCTGGTACTTGGTCCAAACCTCGCCGACCAACGGAAAAGACATTTTGATACGGTCCAGCGTCTCCTGCGAAGCCGGTCTCCGCGACCACAGGTATCCGCCTCCTATCCCCAGCACCAGCAAGCCGAAGCCCGCCAGAACATAATTCCTTGCCGTTGTCCCGATCGCGATCAGCACCGTAGTCGCAAGCGGCAGTTTCGCGTCCATGCTCGTATAGAGCGCCGCGAAATTCGGCACTACATAGGTTACGAGGAATACGATCAGGCAGATCACCAGCACGATCAGCACCGCCGGATACAGCAGCGAGGTCATTAGCTTCTTCCGCAGAGCCAGGCTCAACTTCTGATAAGTGACGTACCGCTCCAGAACCTCGACCAGAGATCCGCTTTTCTCTCCCGCCAAAACCGACGTGACGTAGATTGCGGGGAATACTTTCTGGCGCGCGAAGGCTTCCGAAAGCGTTATCCCGGTTCTTACTTCCTCCCGGACTGCTTGAATGTGCCGCCCCAGCTTCTCGTCGGTCAGCCGGTCGGCCAGCAGATCGAGGCTTTGCAGAATTGGAAGACCCGCCTTGGTCAACGTCATGAATTGCTGATTGAAGATTAGAAACTTTTCTAAGTTGACGGTCTTGTTCGCCCGGGTCAGATTCCCGAACCGCGCGCCCAGATCCTTGGCCCGGACCGAGTACACCAGATAGCCTTGCGCCGAATAACGCTCCCGCGCTTCCCGCTCGCTAGCAGCATCTGTTAACTGCTCGTGCATTTGGCCGCGCCCGTCGGCGTATCGCAGCAGAAATTCTGCCATGGCTACTCAGGAGCCTCCACTTGCGACGGGATCACATCCACCACCTCAGCCCCGGGCGGAATCGAGAATTTAAACAGGTCATTGGGTGCAGGCGGGTTCAGGCGTTCATTGCTGAACGAGAACCACAGCGTCGATTCGTCCCGTCCTATCACCCTCAGCTCCTCTATCTCCCCGCCGGTCCCGATCAGCATATCTATGTTTTTGTAAGGCACTCGATCGTTTTTGGCCTGCGCCGTCAACCACTCCCCGCGACGGTCCGCCCGAGTCTCGAAATTCCGGAACTCCTTGCTCATGTCCAGGTGGCCCAGCAGAAATGCCAGCGGCGCGCGCATGTCCTCGGTCTCTTTCATCGGAATCTTCTCTACCCGGTTGTCTGCCGCTGTATACAAAAAGACCGTCTTTCCATCCGAAACGAATACTTTCCCGGCTGGCCGGGTGTAATCCCAGCGCATCTTGCCCTGCTTTCGTAGTGTCAGGTGGCCCGCTTCTGGCGGCCGGCTCCGGCCCAGAATGCTGTAGTGTTCGACGAATTCCACTGACAACGTCTTGGCCCGGTTATACCGGCTTTCTACCTTCTTGATAAGACTATCGGCAGTTTGGCCCGCCCGCCCCAGCGTCGCGCCCAAAAAACAAAGGGCGGCTGCGGCAATCACTTTGGTAAGACGCTGCATCTGCTCCGCACGTGTATGGCTAAGGCGAGAGCCGGTCGATGGTCCACGAAAAGTTCTCGTCTACCCGGTATAGCAGGCGGTCATGTAGGCGGTTAGGCCTTCCCTGCCAGAATTCGATCGCCTTCGGAAAGACGAAGTACCCGCCCCACCACTCGGGCGTGGGTACATCATCAGTGTTAGCATACTTACGTTCCAACTCCGAAAGCCGATTCTCTAGTGAAGCACGGCCGGGCACGATTTCGCTCTGATGCGAGGCCAGCGCCCCCAAGCGGCTGCCCTTCGGACGGCCCCGAAAGTAAGCCTCAGATTTTTCCTGGGGTACGCGCTCGATAGTTCCCTCCACCCGGACTTGACGCTCCAGTTCCGCCCAGAAGAAGGTTAAAGCGACGTTTGGGTTCGAATCGCATTCCTGGCCCTTGCGGCTCGTGTAGTTGGTATAGAAGATAAAGCCCTGGTCGGTCAACTCTTTCAGCAGAACAATCCGCCCCGATGGTTTTCCGTAAGCGGTCGCGGTGGCCAGCGTCATCGCGTTCGGTTCTTTCAGCTTCGCCCCCCGAGCCTGTTCCATCCAGACACGGAACTGCGCGATTGGGTTCGAATCGCAATTCTGCTCATCGAGGGCTCCTTGGCGATACTCCTCGCGTAGGTCTTCGAGTACAAGGGCGCTCATCACCTCTAGTTTGGCATTGGTATACTCAAGGGCGGTATGGTGTATGTTTTCACGGCTCTGCACGTCATCATCTGCTTCTTCCTGATCATCGTGGTGCTGCTGCAAAGTGGCAAGGCAGCCGATTTAGCAGGCGCTTTCGGCGGCATGGGCTCGCAGACGGTTTTCGGGCCCCGCGGAACGGCGACCGTTCTTTCCAAAGCAACCACAATCGCGGCGATTCTTTTTATGTTGACGTCCCTGACCCTGACCATCGCGTCCGAGCGCGGCAGCCCATCTAGCGGCAGCGTATTGGAAAACCGGAAGGTTCCCGCCACGGCCCCCAAAACAACAACCAAACCAAAGACCTCGGCGCCGACAACTTCAACGACGACGGCCCCGAAAAAGAAGTAATCAGCCGTTACAACCCGCGCGGAGATGGCGGAATTGGCAGACGCACTAGCTTGAGGTGCTAGCGAGTAACATCGTGGGGGTTCAAGTCCCCCTCTCCGCACCACACACAAAACAAAAAGACTTATCCTCCTCCTGTTCGCGAGCCAAAAACTCGCCGACCCGCGTGCCAGCTTCGAGCGTGTCCGGAATGGTTCGTGATGTTGTAGCGCTCGAATACGCTCCGCGTGCGGCGGCCGGTGATTTTCATGATCACCGACTCTGGAATACCGGCACGGCGTAGATTCCGAACAGCGGTCCTGCGTAAATCGTGAAACAGAAGGTCCGGTACACCGGCCCGTTGACAAGCAAAATCCCAACTCTCGCAGAAATCCAGGATCGGTTTCGCTCCCCTCGCGAAAAGAAAGTCACTAGTCCGAGGCTGAGCCGAAATAAATTTCGCCACATCGCCGTAGATTGGGACGGCTATGGGCTCCGGCTTTCGATTTTGGCGGCGTCCCTCCATCCAAATTGTGTTGGCAGCGAGGTCAACTTGCGACCATCTGATGCGAAGCAGAGCGCCACGTCGTAGACCCACGTGATAGGCAATCACAAAAAGCAATTGCAGCTCGCTTGGCAGTTCGGCGAGCAACTTGTGATAGGTCTGCGGCCTTAAAAACCTTTTTCGCGGCTCGTCTTCCGTCAGCCGCGGCAGATAGGGCACTCGTGCAACAAGCGGAGGATCTTGGTTGTACCCGAGCTGAAACGCGCGGTGCAACATTCCGAGTTCCCGATTGACGGTTGCCGACTTGACTTCCTTCAGCCGCGCTTCCATATATTCTTTGATCCGAGCGCTACCCAGCCGAGCAGCTTTCACGTCACCAAGTTTGGGTAGCAGGATTGATTTGATCTTCAGGGTGGCGATGTAAGCCTGCGCAACTTGCCGGGTATCGTAATCTTCGAGCAGGAGATTGAAAAGATCACGGACGGTCACGCGGTCCGGAGTTAACCGTTCACCGGAAGCGAGCCGACCTTGCTTGCGATGAAGGTAGGCGAGCGCCTCTTCCCGCAGGCTCGTCTGACAGGATTCTCGTTTTCGAACACCATCGACTGAGTACGCACACCACCAGACCTTGTCTCGCTGATATATCGTGCCCTGCCCACGGCGGATTCGTTGACGCAGCACTTTACATGAGCCTCTTATTCTGATCGATGATGCGATCAAGATCCAGCCGATCAAAGCGAAGCTTACTGTCGATGTCGACGGTTGGCACTTCGCCCATATGCACTTTAGCTTTGAGGGCATCGGGCGTAAGACCAAGATACGTTGCCGCTTGAGCGAGCGTTAGGAGCCTCGGGGGAAGCACGGCAAGGTCCCGAAGTCGCAGGACGACTGCTTCAGCGATATTGTCGGAACTTATCTCGAAGGCCATTTGCTACCGCTCCTCGCCATGCTTATCCATTCCCTGCGACCGGAAAGCATTAGGACAGGCGCGATGTGACATTCTTGATTGGTTTGTTTGCCACAAATCCGATCTCCTTCGGCATTCTCGGGGCGCTTTCCGTGATGAATCGTCGGCATTGTGGGGGCGGCCTTCCGGCATTCTCGGGGCAAATAATTCCTATATGTCTTCTACCAAACTCCGATAGTCGGGCAAGCCGGTTGTGGAAAAGCCGATGGGGCGTACCGCACGCCGCAGGCGGAGAAAAGCCAACGTAATTCCGGTGATCTCGGTGCTCAAATCACTTTCCTTGTATACCGGCACCTGATATACTCGTGACCGTTAGAGATCTATGCCCCCTAAAGAACCAGATGTGGACGCCATGCTTCCATTGCCTACTGGCGCGTTTCATATCCTGGTCGCCTTAGCTGACCGCGATCGCCATGGATATTCGATCATGCAAGACGTTTCGGCCAGAACTGGCGGAAAGGTCCGTCTAAGCGCGGGAACGCTCTATAGCTCCATTCATCGAATGCTGGAGCAAGGGTTGGTGGAAGAACTTCGGGAAAGCCCGGACCCGGCGAGTAGCGATGAGCGCCGCCGTTATTACAGGATCAAAAAATGGGGCCGCCGCGTTGCACTGGCGGAAGCGCAGCGTCTGAGTGAGTTGCTCGACCAAGCGCGCGCAACTGGACTCATCCCGAAAAGGCTTTAAGGATGATGGCGGTTGCCCTCTATCGCGTACTGCTTCGGTGTTATCCAGCACCGTTTCGGCAGGAATATGGTTCGGAGATGCTCGCCGCCTTTGCGGAGGAAGTGCGCGAGGCCAACCAGCAAGGGGGACGTTGGGCCGCAGCTCTTATCCAACTCCGAACGATTGTAGATCTTCTCTTCACAGCATCCAAGGAGCATTTTCACGTGACCCGACTTGACATTCGTTATACGATGCGTGCTCTCATTTCGCAACCCGGCTTTACCACCGTGGCTGTCTTATCCCTCGCTCTTGGGATCGGTGCCAACATCGCCATCTTCAGCCTGCTTAACAGCATTCTGCTGAGCTCGCTTCCTGTTCGCGATCCGAAAACTCTCATGATGCTGACAGATCCGGCAAGCAGCGGCTTGGGCAGCGGTTCACAAGGTGGCGATCGAACCCTGCTGACGTATACCGAATTTGAGCAATTGCGCGATCGCACTGGAGTTTTCTCGACTTTGATGGCCAGTCAGAGCGAACTGGATCGCATCCAGGCGCGGGTTGACTCGAGTCAGCCGGAAGAGGTTCGTTCGCGCATGGTTTCGAACGCGTATTTCGAAACACTCGGCACACCCGCTCTTATCGGGCGAACCCTGCGACCTGCCGACGAGCTTCGTGCGCCGTACGCGGTGATCAGCTATGACTTCTGGGAGCGCCGTTTCGGCGGCAGGATGGAAGCTGTCGGACGGACCATCACAATACATAGCGGAGTGTTCAGCATCATCGGCGTAATGCCACCTTCGTTCTTCGGAGAAACAGTGGGTGAACGCCCGGATGTGTGGCTGCCGTTGGGAATGCAACCGGCGATTCTTCCCGGCCGCGATTATCTGCACGACAAGCCGCAAGATCCTTCAAAAGATATGTGGCTGCATGTGTTCGGACGTTTAAAACCGGGGGTCACGATCGAGAAGGCGCAAGCAGCTGCCAATCTGGTGTTCAAACAGGAGCTGCAGTCGTTCTATGCCGCCAGGCTCGCGCCTGAGAAAGCGAAAGGTTTCCTGAATCAACGGCTCGTGCTGCGTCGCGCCGCCACTGGAGCGTCCATTCTTCGCACGCAGGCCGCCGGTCCGCTGAAACTTCTGCTCGCTGCCTCGGGACTGGTGCTCCTGATTGCCTGCGCAAACCTGGGGAACCTGTTGTTAGCTCGTCAGACCGCACGAACGCGCGAGCTGGCAGTACGGATAGCACTCGGCGCGAGCCGCCGGCAAATCATTCGGCAAGTCGCGACGGAAAGTCTGGTCATTGCAGCCTTGGGTGGCTTTGCAAGCTTGTTGTTGGCATGGTTTTTGAGTGTGGGATTGCTGCGACTCTTCTCTGATTCCGTTCGACTGCCGGCCTTGCCAGACCTTCACGTTCTTGTCTTCGCGTTCTGCCTTACGTCGCTTGCAGGTATTGCGGTTGGACTGATGCCAATATTTAGTACTTTCGGCTTTGAGGTAGCTACCGGACTGAGGGAACAAGGCCGGGGTCTGACGGGATCAGCCGCATGGCTACGAGCGGGAAGATCGATCGTAGCCGGTCAACTCGCTTTAACCTTGCCTCTGCTTGTAGGGGCAGGACTTCTCCTGCGAACCTTCTACAACCTACAAGAGGCTAACATCGGTTTCGAGAAGGAGCACGTTTTGACTTTCCAAATCGATGCGCTGACCCTCGGCCTTTCGGGAGCGCAGCAGTTCAGACTGTTCTCGGACGTGCAGAATCAGGTTCGATCCGTGCCCGGTGTGCGTGCGGCTAGCTTCTCGAATAACGGACTCTTCACAGGAAATGACGCCCGCGACTCCATCGATGTCGAAGGCTACGTTCCGAAGGGCAAAGACGACCGGCGTTCCCGGTACGAGCATGTCGGCCCCAATTTCTTTTCGGCTCTTGGTATTCCCATCCGCTTAGGCCGCGAGATCAGCGATCGGGACACGATGTCAGGTCCCAAAGTCTGTGTCATCAACGAGGCATTTGCGAAGACTTTTTTCCGAGGGCGAAACCCGCTCGGTCTCCATGTCACTCAAAAATTCGCTAATGATCGCAACACGTTTGAGATTGTCGGCGTTGTCCAGAACTCGCGGAAGAACAACCTGCGCGGAGACGTGGAGACGAGATTCTACGTACCAGCCGCTCAGCCCACGTTTCCGCTCGACTCAGCGGTTTTTGAGGTCAGGACGGTCGGAGATCCGCTCAGAGCTGTGACCGCCGTGCGCAAGAGCATCCTTTCCTGGAACTCTAACCTAACGATGACGAACGTCAGTCCATTGCCTGTCATCATCAATCGGCGGATTGCGCAGGATCGCATCCTAGGCCGCCTGTCTACTGTTTTTGGAATTGTCGGCCTCGTGTTAGCAGCCATCGGACTTTATGGCGTGCTCTCGTATGCGGTAGCGCGGCGCACGGGCGAGATGGCAATACGGAAAGCGCTGGGAGCACCGGAGGGAGCAGTCATCCTGATGATTCTGCGCGAAACAGGTTGGCTGCTCGCAATCGGTTTCGGTGCCGGTTCGGCCTTGTCAGTTGCAGCTATCCAGGTTCTCCATAGTCGGCTCTACGGCCTGTCATCAACTGATCCAGTGGCCCTTATCTCAGCGGTCGGTTTACTGGCCATTGTGGCATTGCTTGCGGCTTTGCTGCCGGCGCTTCGAGCATCGCGAGTTGATCCACTTGTCGCTCTGCGTTACGAGTAGGAGTTCGCTATTGTCGCTACTGCTTGTAAGCTTCCTCAAAGAGAATATCCCGGTTCACGCGCACGTTGAGACGGTAACCGGCCGGAATTGTGATTGTCGGCTGTACGCTCAGGTTTCTCCGCGTGATCTGCGAACCAAGATCTGAGACCTGCTGGCCAACGGAACTCGCGGCGACATCGCCCGGACTTGGATATGTAAGGACGGAGCGGTTGCGATTCTGCGCGATACCGGATGCGGCCGCGAACATGCTGGTCAGTACCGCAAATCCAACCAGGCGCTTGTAATGGTGATCGATCTTGTCGCGAAAACCGGAGAAGCCGGCCATATCCTGGCCGATCATGCCATTTAGATCAAGCGACGAGCCGTCTGGATAGATCACACGATTCCAGACGACCTGAACTCCGTCCTGACCGTACCCGAGTTGCGAGTTGTATTCGCCGACCAGCCGCGAGCCTTGCGGGATCAGGATGTAGCGACCAGAGGCAGTATCGTACACATTTGACGTGACAAGGGCTTTGAGCTCGCCGGGAAGGTCAGAATCGAGTCCTTGCTCCATCACAGCCGGAATCTCCCACCCAGCCTTGATTTCGAATTTCGACAGCGGTTCTGTTCGAGTAACTTGAGAGTAGTCACTATTCGACGCTGACCGCGCTCTTGTCAGGAAATCAGCTTTGTTGTCGGAAATCTCACGACCCTCTAGCTGAGTAGGTGGCTGCAATTGTCGGTCAAGAGCAACACCTGTGGCTCCAACGGTTTCGCCCGGCGCTGATGCGCTCATGGTTGACGTCGAAACCATATTGCCGGCCGTGGTTGGCGCTGCTATTGCTCGCTGTTCCGCATCGTAGGCGGCTTGAATGCGTCTCTCCTCCGGTGTTGGTTCCTTCACCTGTTGGACTTGACTAGGAGCGACCGCGTACGGCTGAGCAACTTGTGGGGAGTAGGCCGTGCTCGGCGCGCCCCGGCGAAGATCGGGCGTTTGAAGGTCTTCTGGCACTATCAAATTGCCTGCCCTTGCAGGAAGAGTGACGGGAGGGCGGGCTGCGGCGATGTTGCCGGCGGGTACGTCCTTCTCAATGTCAGCCGCTGACGATGTTGCTGGTGCAGCCCCCTTGGGCGCGCCCGCATCGGCAAAGGACTCTATCTGCTTCTGGCGGCGCTTCCAGCCGCCGTAGGCAAAGAGGCCAAGGAGGACGACTACCAGGGCAATCAGAGCGACTGAGGTTCTTCGACTGATGCGAACGACCTCAGGATGCCGAGGTTCAAGATCAAGTCCGTCGGGCGAACTCCAAGCCGAAGCCTGGTTTGTTCCATCCTCAGATTCGTTTTTCACGACTGATCTCCACCTTTTCCGCCTTCTTACCCGTGCCGAGAACAAGCTGAGCACGATCGAAGAGTCGATCAACGATGTACATGTCGCCTTTGACGCGATAGTTCACCATCTCCTGTTTTCCGTCACGACCGATGACGACGAGTACCGGCGCTTCCCTCCGCTGTGTCTCGCGACTGATCTGAAGATAGGTTTTTTGCCCATCGTCAAACACCCGAACCGGTTTGGCCTTTTCGTCCTTGCTCTTGATTCGATACTCGAAATTCAGCGAATCAATGCTTGTTCCGGCCAAGTCTGTGGTGGAAGCCTTCCGTTCCTCGGCTTTTTGATTTGCGAGCTCCACATGCCACTTAGCCGCTTTGTTCTCGTCATCCGGGTAAGCGAAGGCGACTCTCGAGACGTAATCTTCCGGCTTCGACAAAAGGCGCAAATAGTATGCCCTGCGATCGGTTGTCACCAGCAGGTTCGTGTCCAGACCGGAAGACTGCGGCTTCAGTACGATGACTGCGGTTGACCAATCCGCACTGCCAAAAGCCGCAGGGGAAATATTCCAGCGAACGGAATCACCGATGTGCGGCTCACCCACCAGCTTTTCGCCGGTTGTAGTTCGATGATGCAGACGCGAAGGGGAGCGCAGACCATAGTGGGAAGACCCGCTCCAAACGTGTACAGGACTCGACCGTCCTGGCCGACTGTCGGCTGGTTGTGTTCTGCTGTCCACTTTTCACTCATCTGCACTGCTTCTTGCGCTGTTTGCCCCAGATGAATATCCAGCCTTGGCTTGTAGCCGGCTGGTGCTGTGATGACAGTGCTGCCAGCCGCCGGTTGCAGATTGGCCGTTGCAGTTGCGCTTTGCAATTGCTTAGCCAGTTCTCGCTCAAGCGCCTGTTGCGCGGCATTATCGTCGGGTTGAGCTGCCTCTTTCTCCGGCGCGAGCCGCTTTGCTACAGCCGGTTCCTGCGCCAAGGCTTGTACGTTGAGGAGGAGAGAGCCGACCACGAATGTGGTCAAAACCATTTTGTCGGTACAGGTATGCATAAGTTGTTTGATCCTTAAAGAAGCTTGTTCCAGCTCGCGTGGGCAACATAGATGCCCAGTGGATTGACTCGCGCAGACGACTCGTCGGTTGGCGAGTTGATGGAAATCATTAGTGCGCTTTTCCAGCGAGACCTTTGTGTGATTGCCCCGAACGAATCCCGAGTTGTCTCGATCCATTCGACCTCAAAAGTGCGGTCGCTGGTCGGAAGAATAGACTGAACGTCTGCCGTCACAGTGCCGGTTTGCGCGCGTTTCTGGGGCGGATCGCCACGGTAAAACTCGCTGACAAACGCCTGCGCTTGCGAGCCGCTCGCGACGAACGCATAGACGCGGTCGATTGACTTGCGCTGCGCGGTTCCATCGGTCGTCACAAGCCGAATATCTTGTATCCACGTATACAGCGCCGCCCTCTTTACGCGATCATCTGCGGTTGAGGTCTGCTCTGCGGGCCCCATCGCCATAGGACGCCCGAGCGAGTCCATAGCAACCACAAACGGAACAATGCGCGAGCGCGTCGAAAGTACTACCAGACCTCCGATCGCGAACAAGGCCGCAATAGCGCTGACCAGAGCCATAATCCGCCACTGTCGTTCTCTGGTGATTAGGTTTCCGTATCGTTCGTCCCATTCTCGGCGCGCGTTGAGATACGGGTTTTCGGGCGCGGTAGTCATAAAGTTTTCCACTAATCAGAAGGTCAGAGAATCACGCATCGGTGACAAGCACCTGAAAGCAGTCGATTCGGCTGCGAGATGCTAGGGTGATCTTCAGCCGGGCGGAGAATAAGTGAGATGGATCCTTGGTTCGACTTGATTTCAGCGCAAATGCGTTTGCCCTCGTGCTTGAAGGAGGGTCTGCTGACAGGGGGCTTTATCGTCACGCCAGGACCCGCGTATTCCGCCGAAATTCATGCTATGGCGTCTATCTACGATCAAGAGGTTTCATGGGCAGCGGCCGACGACGTGAAAACTGGCATGCGCCAATCCTAGGAGCAGCTTGCTGCGTGATCGGGCAACCATTCAGACTCAGCACGATGCACGCCAGAACGTTAAGGCCAGCGGCAGCCGCTCAAACACTTCACGTCGACTTCCCCAGCGACGAGCAAGGATATCCGATGGTGGGGTTCATTTACATGTATCACGGCAAATCAGGGCGATGTCCTCGCAGATATTTGAGGTCGGGTTGTTCAAACCTGAGGCGGAAGCCAGCAAGGAATGCGTGATGATTCCTCGGACTTGGGACGCCGAACATGTCTTGAGTTCCATCGCTTGGATGCGCCTGCAAAACTTTAATGGCCGGAATATTTACATCCGACCTGCAGGCGAGCACAATTTGACGCTCATAGACGATCTTAAGGCAAGCTCCCTTCGGGACATGCGGGTAGCAGGTTTTCAGCCAGCGCTGGTGGTGGAAACCTCACCTAATAACTTCCAAGCTTGGCTGAAACACCCGCGAACTCTTTCTAAAGAAGTCAGCACAGCCGCCGCGCGCGAGCTAGCAACCCAGTTCGACGGCGACACAAGCCGAGCTCTTCTATCAATTTCTTCGGCTTCGCGACGGATGTCCGGAGCAAGCTATTGAGATCAAGGGAAGCAAATTAAACGAGCAACAAACCGCACGGGTGCTAGAACTGCTCGCCGCACATAACGTGATTGCGGAATATGTAGCAATAGATATGTCGTTGCATCCTGAGGACATTGTCGACGAATTCAAGTTGCGACAAGCAACCGCAATTACTGCCAACCTAAGACATGAACACTCCGAGGCGGTCGTCCAGGGAATGCACGAAGATGCGGAAGGCATTCGCCGCATGTCGAATCCACTCTTTGTACAGGCCTTTCTATCAATCGACCTGACCCTCGAGATGGTAGATGTGGCAGTCAATTACTATGCGCAGCGTCGTCCCGAAGAACTCGCGGAATTCGTTTGGACAATCGACCGAAAAGACCGCACCGTCACACAAATGGAACAGTTATGGTCCCATGCTAATGCTCTCGGTCGGAGAGTCACGAAGCTCTTTGCGCCCTCATGCTTGGGTGGACGGTTTCGACTACACACATTTCGAAAAATATGTAGTTGACGAGACGACAGCAGAGAAAAAATGGCGCGACATTTGAAATGGATGCGAGAAACGCTTCCGTCCTCGACACGACGGACGGACCCTTTGACCGGCATTGACGCCAAGAAGCTGTTAACCGAGAAACGATCGTTTGAAGATTCCAGGAACAATCTCGGACTGCAACTTGCAGACATTGCCTCCACGACGCTTTGCCGCGCCTTGAATGGCAATCTTCTGTCGGCCGGATGGAAACCATTCGCCCGCTTGCTCATTCGCAAGAAAACGGCTCCATTTCTACAAATTGGTAAAGCCGCGCTCGGTCAATATCCTCCGTTAGATCACCGGGCAGAAAACGTCTGGCGCACGCTTGATGCCAACAGCCAAGCCATGGTTCTCGACTAGCCCAAGCCCTTGATTCAATCGTCAGGAGGAGTTCACCACCAGCCCAGTAGAAAAAACCGCCCCCGCTGAAGGTAGGCCGCCAACGGGCGGCTTTGACTGTGTTCATATTCGGCCGATTTAGATACGAGGTGAGGAGCGAAAAGACGCTCCTAGCCTCTCTGATCCGCCTGGACGCATAGTTCCGATACGGCCCGCGGTCGCCGGACAGGCGGAAAGGCTCCCGGCCACGGGACGCTTTGCGGCGCTAGCTTTGCGTCAGCTATCTCTGGAAGGGCAGGAGCAACTGTCAGTGCCGAACTTACCAACATGATGATCGTGCGCATCGCTGCGAACAATAGCAGTGCCGGACGCCGCTATCGACATAGCAACCGGTGTACACCGGATCGGAATCAGCTCATGGAGTCTTAGGGCGGTTAAAAATTTGTCGTGTTTTCGCGCCTCGATGAACGCTTCCGTCAGGGATTGCCACTGTAATTGCAAGAATCCGGAAAGTTCGCGCCAGAGATCATTCTCCAGCTTGATCCCGTCGATCATTTTCGAAGCCGGGATGGCCGCGGCATCGCGCCACAGGAGTGGATTACCGTACCTTATTAACCGATCCGGCGGCGGCAGCAATTCGCGGCCCTGATCGAGGGTGCGACCAAGGACCGGATCATTCGCGAAGGCATTTTGATATGCGCCGATCTTCCTGTATAAGCTTTCCGGATGCTTCGGAAACTTCCAGGGCTTAACGCCGATGTCGCGGAGAATTTTACGTGCTAGGGCTTGCAACGGCTTTGCTTGCTCGATACTGGACTGCATGGCGGTGAAGATCTGTTCAGGGCGCGGGTAGCTTTTCGCGGCGAGACGGCTGCGATCTTCCTCGATCGACCGTCGTGCAATCGCCACATAGTAGAACAGAGAGTAATTGTGCATCGCTAGTTGCTCATAAACGGGAGGGGATCTCTGGCCGCAGGCGGATCCATTCCGAACCGTCAGCAACGTTGGGCACGATGCGGTTGGTCAGTAGGACAATGAGCTCGCGCCAAAATGTCTCATAACTCGAAAGATCCTTGGCAACCTCAGGCCAAACGCCGCGTTCTCTGGCATCGCCGTGGCCTGCGATTGTCAAGAGGGCGAGGCTCGAAAACTGATCTCCAATCACGTCTCAGGCTAACAGAGAATTAGGTGCAACGGCGCTCCTTTGGAGGAGCCAAGCCCTACGGTTCGATACCGATGCGATCATTGACGGCGCCACGAATACGCTGCTTGCAGCCGAGATAGCGCTCAGTGGTTTGTACGGAGACATGTCCGAGCAGAAACTGAATCTGTTCCAACTCTCCTCCTGCCGAGTGACAGAGCTTCGCGCACGAACGCCTCAGATCGTGAGGAGCGAGAGTACCGAAGCCTGACTTTGCGGCATACAACTTGACTACGTGCCAAACGACGCGCTCCGTTACACCGCTACCCCAACATTTGCCGGCTCTGCAGACACAACGGAAGATTCTTCCCGAATGAAGTTCAGCCGCCTCGACCCACTCATCCAAAATGGTCTTGACCCACTCCGGCACGGGAACCGTTCGAATGTGCCCGCCTTTGCCCACAATATCGACAATGGCCCAATGCTCTTCCCGTTGCTGAAGATGTTTGAAGTCTAAATCGGCCAATTCGCGACGTCGAAGACCGCAACCAAGCAAGGTTGCGAGAATCGCGCGGGCCCGCTTGCCTTTCAAGGTCTCCGGATCAGCGCTTTGCCAGAAGCGGCGAGCTTCGTCTGCGCTGAGCCGATTGCCGAGCCTCACACCCAATTTTTTTGGGCCCTTCACTCGCCGAATGCTGGCTGCCGACTCTGGGCTGAGCGAATCCGCATCCGCAGCTTAGTACGCTAGCCGGCGAACAGCTGCAAGTCGGCAGTTAATCGTGGACGCCGCAAGCCCACGATTCTCTAGGAAGATCCGGAAGCGGGTGACGACTACTTTGTTGAAGGAAAGCCCTGGTTCAGAACAGTACCAGCTGATGAACTCATCGATCGCATGGCGATAACCCCTTTTAGACTCTGGCGAGCGTAGGCTATCAAGTACGGCCGCTTTGCTATGGTCTAGGTCCGGAAGGCCGAGTTTTGTTTTCGGTCGCTTTGAGATGGTGGATTTCCGCGTGGCTCGTTTGCTCATTCCAGCTGCCTCCATTGCAGCTGGTCGAAAGCCTACGCCCGCTCCGCCGAAGCAAAGCGCGTTTCTCGTCAACTTGACAGCGAACCCATTCATTTCCGGGTTGCCGATTCGGGAACAACTCAGGACCAGCGCAGTTGGCGGTTAGTCCGATTCTGATTGCTCGCTCATGTGCAACAATCGTCGGGACATGAACATCGGAGAGGCTGCTGCATATTGGGAAAGTAGGCTTAAAGAAGGCAAGCCACTCTACCGCGTCAGAGTGCGCCGTCTTCTAGAACTGGCGGGTTCGGAAAGACGTGGCTACGTCATAGTCCGGAAGATTCGGAAAGCTCTCGGCTCCCAAGGACTGGTGACGACTCCTGATTTCGAGCTCGCCTGGATAGATGGTCTTGTACAAATCCGGCTTGCCGTAGATGGCGACGCACCAGGGTCACCTGAGGCAAGCCTGGATGGACCTGTCGAAGAGCAGGCATCGTCTGACGAATCAATCGTCGACCCCGCGTTCAGTGATCAGAACCAGTCACCTTTGGCAGCCGAAGCAGTTGCCGAGCCGTTGAATGCTCCTTTGGAGAAGGCTACTCCCGAAGCGACGGACCCGCGGGTGACCTCCTCCGTGGATCCTATCGTACGAGTCGCGAGCCTCGCCGCTGCTAACAGAGGAGTTGTCAGCGTTTCTGTCAACGACAAGCTCGACACGGCTACAACATTAATGTTATTTGAGAATTACTCTCAACTGGCCGTGATGCAAGGTGCTCGTGACGTAAAGGGAATGATCAGTTGGGAGTCGATTGCAAGGCGATCTATGCAATCGCCCCCACCTTCGACTGTGCAGGATTGCATGATTGAAGCGAGGATTGTAAATGCAGCGTAAGCGTCCGAGCAACCGCAGCCTAGACTATCCCGGTGCGTTATGTTCTTGCTGAACTATTGAGCCGCAGCCCAGGCAGAAGGGGTCAGTCGGCTGACCTGCTTGACGGGCAAATCAGACAATCCTGGCAGCACCGCCGACAAGTAATCGCGCAGCGACAACTTGAGCCGCCGGCAGCTTTCAACAACCGAGAGAATGGCCGCCACTTTCGGTCCAGCCTGCTGGCTGCCGACATGAATCCAGTTCTTTCTTCCCAGCACCAGCGGCCGCATGGAGTTCTCCGCCAGGTTGTTGCTCAACTCCAGTTCTGGATGTTCCAGAAAGCGCGTCAACTTGCCCCAAAGGTTTAGCGTGTAAGCGGCGGCCTTGCCCAGAGTGCTGGCTGGCAATGCGCTGACTTTCGCCGCTTCCACTTGTTTCCGAATCAGATCCAGCAGCGGAACAGAGCGCTTACGGCGCAGCGCGTGCCGTGCTGCATAATCGAGACCGTTCGCGCGCGCCTTGCCATCAATGCCAAACAGCTCATCAATCTGTTTCACCATCAGCGCGGCTATCCGGTCATCAGGATTCAGCTTCAGGGCATCGGAAAACTTGCGTCTGGAATGCGCCCAGCAAGCGGCATGCACCATCCCGGCTCCGCCTACCTTGCCGTAAGCGGCGTAGCCATCGGTCTGCAAAATCCCTCCGGACGGACCCAGAAAGAGTTTTGGCCCTGCGCGGCCACGGCCCATGCGAAAGTCGAACACCACGCTTGCTCCAGGCCGCCCATATTGCCACAGATAGGCCTGGTGGTTTTTCCCCCGCTTGTCTTTGCTCTGCACATCCACCGGTGTCTCATCGGCCTGGAGATAACTCTCAGCCCGTAACTCGCGGCCCAGCGCATCCACAATCGGCAGCAGCAACCCGCCCACCCGCATCACCCAGCCATCCAGCGTCGCGCGGCTGATCTCGATTCCTGTCTCGCGCTCCAGCATCGCGCTCTGGCGGTACAGCGGCAGATGATCGCAATACTTGGAAATGATGGTGCCGATGATCACCTGATCGCTCACCAGGCTCCTGTCGATAATCCGCGCCGGCAGCGGCGCCGTCACCACGCCGCCCTCTTCACACGCCTGGCAAGCGCGCTTCTCGCGTTTGACTGCTGAGACGAAGTACTCGGCTGGCTGGCAGTCTAACTGCTCACTCTGCTCATAGCCGATCACCACTGTCCCGCCGCCGCAACTCCGGCAGGTGCATTGCTCGGGTGTGCTGGGCAGCACGCGTTCCACGCGCGGCAGATCAGCGGGCAGGGTTTGACGGCCTGGATGTTGTTTGCGATCCTTTTGTAGCGCGGCGGCTGCCAGCAGCTCTCGTTTGCTCTCCGCTTCCACCTCGTTGCCGCTCACGCCCGGCTCAAACTCCAGAAGCTCCAGTTGCGCGCTGTTCAGCTTCTCGCTGCCAGGCCCATACTTGGCAATGCGCGCCAGCCGCAGCATTTCTTCCAGCGATTGAATCCGCATCTCGGCCCAGCGCAGTTGCTTTTGCAGCTGCTCAACCTGTGTGGATTCTGACTGTGGCGAAGGGGATGAACTCACGGACGGTATAGAGATATTTTACCGTCGATAGTGAGTAATAGCTACACTTACTTCCACTTACTAACTCCAATGATGCTGACTATTTTCTGCTGGAGTTTCCACCCGGTGCCAGCCTCGCCGCCGGGTCTGTGTGAGATCAATTCCACCCAGCAGCAGCGTCAGTTCCTCATGGCTCAGTTTCACTTTCGCTGCGCCGCTGTCTGCCTCAGGCCAGCGGAATCTCCCCTTCTCCAAACGCTTCGAACAAACCCACAAGCCGGTGCCATCCCAGAACAAAAGCTTCAGCCGGTTGCGGCCGGCATTGGCGAAGACAAAGATGTGTCCGCTTAACGGCTCGCACAGCAGGCGGTCACGCACCAGGCCGTGCAGGCCCTCGAAGCCCTTGCGCATGTCGGTTGTTCCGGCCGCCAGATAAATGCGCGTGGCCGGCCCCAGGCCGAACCTTTACGCGCGCTCCAGCAGGCGAACCAACTGCTCCAGCATCGCTCCATCGAAGCGGCTGCCTACTTCGATCCGCCGTCCATTGGCCAGCGCCACTGTCAGCGCGCCATCTCCGGCAATCGCTGGCCGCTTCTTCCGCGTCACCTGCACCGCCACGAACTTTGCCTTCCCCGCACCCTGCGCTTCCTTGCGCCACCCGCAAGTATCGGACCAGCGTTGTTATCCCCATGCCGCGCTGTGCGCAAAACACTTCGCGGCTTAACCCGCTGGCTTCATAATCTGCCACCACTTTGCCGGTATCTGCTCTGCTCAGCCGCGGTGAACGTGCTCTCTTGTTTCCATCTGCCATTCCCTCACTTCATCATGCTTTCCAGGTTCAAGATAGATGGGGTTGCTCTTACGCTTACGCTTACGCTTGAGCAGTGCGGTCAGCCGTCGATAGCCAAAGCGAGGACGCTCTGCCGCCAGCTCGGCAATCCGCCGCCGCACCCCATCCTCCGCCTTCGTCTTGGCTCGATACCGTTGCGTGGATCGCGTCTGGCCTATCAGCCCGCAGGCGCGGCGCTCGCTGACGCCATGTACCTGCCGCACATGCGCGATCGCCGCTCTCTTGTCCTCCGGGCTTACCATTTTTTTCCAACCAGGTCCTTCAACATCGTGATATCCAGAGCTTGATCGGCCACATGATTTCGATGCTCAGATCTGGCCCAGCGTGATGGAGTGATTTGGCCCACCTGGACAACCCTGGATGACAAGATTCCGGGGATGGACAGGAGAGCCAAGGTGGAGTTATTTGAAGAGATCCGGCGAGGGTATGCGGCAGGAGAGACGATTCTTGCACTCGCCCAGAAGTATCAGGTGCATCGGCGCATGGTGCGGCAGGCACTGGCGAGCGCGGTGCCGCCGGAGCGGAAAAAGCAAGAGCGGGTGCTGCCGAAACTAGGGCCGGTAAAGCAGTTCATCGACAGCCTTCTGGAGCTGGACGGTGAGGCCCCGCGCAAACAGCGGCATACCGCGCGGCGTATCTGGACTCGGTTGTGCATGGAACATTCACAGCATCCGGTGGCCGAGTCCACCGTGCGTGGACGGAAGCGCGCCCTGGGGTTAGCCCATCGCGGTGTCTTCGTGCCGCAGAGTTATGCACCGGGCCAGGAAGCGCAAGTGGATTGGTTCGAAGCACAGGTAAAGCTGGGTGGCGAAGCGCGGAAGCTGCAGTTCTTCGCGATGCGCAGTATGAACAGCGGCGGGGCGTTTCACCGTGCCTATACTAACGCGACGCAACAAGCTTTTCTGGAAGCGCACGAGCATGCGTTTGCTTACTTTGGCGGTGTCTTTCGAACGCTTCGTTACGACAACCTGGCCAGTGCCGTAAAGAAGATTTTGCGTGGCTACCGGCGCGAAGAAACCGAACGCATGATCGCTTTTCGCTCGCACTGGGGTTTTGCCAGCGAGTACTGCCAGCCGGCACGCGGTAACGAGAAGGGCGGCGTGGAGATGGAGTTGGGTTGGTTCCGGCGCAACTGGTTGGTACCGGTGCCGGAAGCGGACGATCTGGAGAGCTTCAACGCTTGGCTTCTGAGCCGTTGCGGAGAAGCGCAGCAACATATCATCAGCGGTCGCGAAGCCGCCGTCGGCAATGCCATGCGGGACGAGCAATCGCACTTGCTGCCGTTAGTAGCGGAGCGGTTTGCCATCGCAGAGACCATCTATCCGGTCACGGTGGATGGACACGGTCGCGTGAAAGTAAGAGCCAACTGGTATTCGACGCCGCTTTATCCGGGCTCCCGGGTAACGGCGCGGGTGTGGCCTACACACATCGAGGTGTGGCGTGATGGTGAGTTTGCAGCGCGGCACGAGCGTTGTTATGGACGCGGGCATCACATTCTGAACCTGGAACATTATCTGGATGTGCTGGAGAAGAAGCCTGGTGCGATGAAGAGTTCGACGCCGTTGCAGCAGTGGCGTGCGGCGGGGCGCTGGCCGGGGTGTCTGGATACGCTCTGGCAGCAACTGGAAAGCCGCCACGGCAAGGCCAAAGGTACGCGCGAGATGATTATGCTGGTGCGTGCCGGGACGGCCGGCAATGCGTGGCCGCGCTTGATCACAGCAGTGGAAGAAGCACTGCGCATCGGCGTAAGCGATGCGGCCGCGGTGCTGCATATTCTGCACATGCCCGACGCTCACGAACGTCAGCGCTACGCGCTGGCGCTCGCCGAAGATCTGAGGCAGTTTGAAAGGCCGATGCCGGTGATGGATGAATACGACTCGTTGCTAAGTCATCTGCCGATGCCCTCCCAAGAGGTGATTCAATGAATCTCCAGACAGAGGCGTTGGAACAGGCCAGCATCCGGCAGTATTGCAAAATCGTGCGCACACCGGCCATCGCGGCCAACTTTATTCCCCTAGCCGGACAGGCCGTCAAAGAACAGCACAGCCATGTGCGCTACCTGGAAGCGCTGCTGGCAATAGAGTGTGAAGAGCGCGACCGTCATGCCATTGCTAACCGTATCCGGGACGCGCAGTTGCCACGCTTGAAGACGCTGGATGAGTTCGACTTTGCGAAAGCGCCCCAGATCCCAGCCGCAAAGATCCGCGATTTAGCGCAGGGCGGTTACATCGAACGCAGTGAACCCATCGTTTTGATTGGCGATTGTGGAACGGGTAAAAGCCACTTGGCCACCGGGCTCTGCTTAGCTGCATGCCATCAGAAACGGCGTGTTCGATTCATCACTGCCGCGGCATTGGTGAATGAGCTTATCGAAGCCAAACAGAACGGCCAAGTGAAACGGCTGATGATGCGATGGATGAGATACGACCTCATCGCGTTGGACGAAGTGGGCTACGTCCCGCTGGCCGATATCGGCGCTGAGTTCCTATTCCAGGTAATCTCAGACCGGGCCGAACGCGCAGCCTTAATCGTCACCACGAATCTGCCATTTTCCGAATGGACCACGGTGTTTCCCAATCCACGGCTCTGCAAGGCGCTGCTGGACCGAGTGACGGACCGCGCTCACATCATCGAAACCGGCACCGAATCGTTCCGGTTCAAGCGAACTATGGAAGGGAGGAAAAAGAGATGAGAGCTGCCGGGTCGCCGCATGATGACCGCCCCGGCGTCCGTTCCGCTTGAAACGCGCCGCCCTCCCGGGCGTCGCCAAGCTCCACTCCCACCGGAGCGGTCATCAACAACTCTGGTTGGAAATGGGGCAAACTAGAAACTACCCAGGTGGGCCAAATCTGCCCATCACAAGTGGGCCACGCCGGAGCATCACAATCACCACAATCCGCTTCAGCTTTCCGTTCTCTTCCTCCAGCTGTTTCAGACGCTTGGCTTCGCTCACTTCCAGTCCACCGTACTTGCTGCGCCATCCATAAAATGTCGCCCTACTAATCCCCTGTTGCCGGCACAACTCGCCGGTCTTTGCTCCCGCTTCGCTCTGCTTTAAAATCCCGATGATCTGCTCTTCACTAAATCGACTGTTCTTCACCTTTGCTCTCCTTCCGCAACTCTCGTTGCTTCGGAAAACCTAGTTTAGAGTGGCTCAGTTCCTTCGGGCAAGGTCACATGCTCATGACTTCCTAGAAGATCGAATCGATTCTCCGGCCCCTGAGCGAGATCTGTTTTGAACTTCTACTTAGGGGATACCAACACGAGTAGCGACCCTGTGAAAGACGGGCCCGGGATGCGCGAACGATTTAAAGTAATTGCGCCGCATCGAATTGCCATCTCCGCCATTACCGAAGCAGAGTTGCGTTATGGGTTGGAGAAAAATCCGAATGCAACTCGTATTGCTAGCCGGGTGGAAGAGCTACTGAGAACCATCAACGTCCTCCCTTGGACTTGTAAGCTGGCGCCTTGCTATACTCGACTGCGAAACAATGGATGCCGGCATCTCGCGAGTCTTTTTGGATTACACCAGCTGGGTCACACCAGCAGTTTCCGAACGACGTTTCCCGCCACATCAGTGAGGCGGAAGTCGCGGCCTTGGAAACGGTAGGTCAGCTTGGTGTGATCAATCCCCATCTGATTAAGGATGGTGGCGTGCAGATCATGCACGTCCACCGGATCTTCTGAGACGTTGTAACCCAGCTCATCCGTCTGGCCGAAGGTGACGCCGGGCTTAAAGCCGCCGCCTGCAACCCACATCGTAAACGCCCGGGGATGATGATCGCGCCCTAAGAACTTGGATGCGTTGCGCGCTTCGTTCATGGGCGTGCGCCCGAACTCACCGCCCCACACCACAATGGTCGAATCCAGCAATCCACGCTGCTTCAGGTCCTGCACCAGAGCCGCTGCCGCGCGATCGGTTTCGCGGCACAGGTCCGGCAGCCGGTTCACAATGTCGTTATTGCTGGAGGTACCGTGGTTATCCCAGCCGCGATGATAGAGCTGCACGAAACGAACGCCGCGCTCGACCAGACGCCGCGCCAGCAGGCAGTTGTTCGCAAACGACTTCTTCCCAGGCTGGGTGCCATACAGCTCATGGATGGAATCCGGCTCGTGACGAATGTCCACCAGATCCGGGACACTCGATTGCATCTTGTAAGCCATCTCGTAGGAAGCGATACGAGTCGCGATTTCCGGGTCGCCGGAGGAAGCCAGATGCTCTTCATTCAACTGCTTTAGCAGATCGAGCGAGGCACACCGCGCATTGTCTGACATGCCTTCCGGGTTGGTAAGGAAGAGAACGGGATCGCCCTGCGATCGAAACTCCACGCCCTGATAAACCGACGGCAGAAAACCACTTCCCCAGCACGCTTTGCCGCCATCCGGCTGATTCTCGCCGGAGACTAGCACCACAAAACCCGGCAGATCTTTGCACTCGCTGCCCAGCCCGTAGGTCATCCACGAACCCATGCTCGGGCGGCCTACAATCTGGAAGCCCGTATTCATGAAGATCTGCGCCGGGGCATGATTAAACTGCGTCGTATGCATCGATTTGACGATGGTGATTTGGTCCGCCACGGTCTTCAGGCGCGGCAGCAGTTCTGAAATCTCCGCACCCGAATCGCCGCAGCGCGTGAACTCGAATGGCGATCCAAGCAGACGGGGTTTACCCTTGATAAACGCAAACCGTTCGCCCTTTACAAATTCATCGGGAATGTTCTGTCCATCGTACTTCTGCAGCGTGGGCTTGGAGTCGAGTAGATCCACTTGTGATGGCGCACCCGCCATGAATAGATAGATGATGCTCTTGGCCTTAGCGGGAAACATCGGCCCTTTTGCGTCGGTTGGCGCATCGGCGCGCAGCAGTCCCCCCAAGGCCGCGGCTCCAATTCCAAAGCCCGACTGTTTGAAGAAATGACGCCTTGTGGACGCCTTCAAAAATTCGGTCGAGAAGTCATGTTCAGATGGCATACGAGTCATTCCTTGGTGACAGATTGGTCCATATTCATAAGGACATTGGCCACCATCGTAAGAGCGGCCATTTCCGGCGCATCGGCGGCGGACGCCGCACCGTTCACAGCCAGCAGCTTCGAAGCCGCAGGCTCATCTTTGCGGTAGTTCGCGAGTTGCTCGTTGTAAAAAGCCAGCACCCGGTCCATTTCAGTCTTCGAAGGCGCGCGAGAAACCACCAGCTGGTAGCCATACTGAATGCGGTCGGAAACAGCATCGCCGCCTTCGGTGGCCATGCGTCGCGCCATCGCTCGCGCGGCATCTACAAAAAACGGGTCGTTTAAGCTGGTCAGCGCCTGCAACGGCGTGTTCGTCCGCACCCGGCGCACAGTGCACAATTCGCGGCTGGGGGCATCGTAAGTAACCAGGCTCGGATACGGCGCGCTGCGGCGCATGAAGGTGTAAACGCTGCGCCGGTACCGGTCTTCGCCTTTGCTCTCGACCCACTTGTCTTTACTATAGGGAATGTCCCAAACGCCCTCCGGCTGATAGGGGAAGACGCTAGGACCATACATCTTCGAGCTCAGCAGGCCGCTTTCTGCCAGCACCACGTCATGCACCATCTCCGATTCCACGCGGAACCGCGGGCCTCGTGCATAGAGATGGTTGTATGGATCGCGTTCCACCAGATCGGGCGTCACGTGCGAATCCTGCCGGTAAGTGGCCGACATCACCATCAACTTCTGCACGTGCTTCATGCTCCAGCCGTTTTGCATGAACTCAGTGGCCAGCCAATCGAGCAGTTTTGGATGCGTCGGCAGGTCGCCTTGTGATCCAAAGTCCTCGCTGGTCTCCACCAGACCGCGCCCGAAGATCGTCTGCCAGAAATGATTCACCGTGACACGCGCTGTCAAGGGGTTGTCTTTGCTCACCAGCCATCGCGCCAACCCAAGCCGGTTCGGCGGGAAATCTTCAGGAAGCGGATTAAATGCGGCCGGCACGTCCGCATGCACCAGCTCGCCCGGGCTGGTGAATGTTCCGCGCTCACGAAGGTAGGCCGATGGGTGTTTTGTCCCCGGCAGTTCGCGCAAGATCATCGCTGTGGGGATTTCCAGCTTTGCCAGTTCTTTTTTTAAACTTGCCATCTGGGCGCGGGATGGATCGAGCGAGGGAGCCACGCTGCGGAATGCCGCCGATAATTGCCCGCGCTGCTCTGAGGTCCGCTGATCCTCTGGCTTCGCCAACAGCGGGCGCATTCCAGCAGGCATGCGCACCACAAATTGAGGATCGTCAGCGGATGTTAGGGAAACACGGAACCGGCCTACGTTACGCGATGCATGCCGCATCTGATGCGCCAGGTGAAACGTCAAGGTAGCGCCCGCCGGAACCTCAAGGGGCTGCTTCGGCACAAACACAATCTGGCGCTTCCAGCCGCGCTTTTCGCCCGATTCGATGGCCCAGCCGACCAGTTTATCCTCTTTCTTGCCGACGATGTTCTTCGCCTCATAACCGGATTGCGATTCATCCGCCTGCGCCGATTTCCACGCTACCTTCTGCGGCTTATCGTTCCCGGGAGAAGCCATCTCGAAGTCAAAATCGCTGAGAAAAAAGTTCCCCTCTGCATCGCGTCCCGGTCCGCCTTTGGGCAAGCTTGCATCTGGCAGCACTTCGATACGCACCGCCGACACTTTCGTCAGGTCCGTGTGCGCCGTTAGAGTGTAGGAATCAGCCTCGGGGTTTTTATCCGACGCCAATACCGAAGCATCCGGCAGCACTTTCAAGGTTGCTCCACCTGCCGACACGGCCCGCGTGATCTGCACCGCTGACCATTGGGCATCCGCTGCGGCCATCTGCCGTTCCCAAGCCTGCTGCTCGGCATCAAGTGATGGCGTCTGCGTCTTCAGTGCGGCTTGCAGTTGATCGATTTTGGCCTGGATGGCCTGGCTTGCCTTTTCCTGCGCGGCATCCGGCAGCGGCAAGTTCGGCTCCATCATCCAGCGATCGCCCGTGCCTTCCGCAAAATGTTCGGAATTGTTAAAGAAGGCGAGAAAGCGATAGTAATCCTTCTGCGGAAACGGATCGAACTTGTGGTTATGGCACTGCGCGCAACCGAGCGTGGAACCCAGCCAGACCGATGCGGTCGTGTTGGTGCGGTCCACCAGGCTATACCAGTAGTATTCGTTGATATCGATTCCGCCTTCCTGGTTCAGCATGGAATTTCGGTTGAATCCCGTCGCGATCAGCTGGTCTTTGGTGGGATGCGGCAGCATGTCGCCGGCAATTTGTTCGATGGTGAAGTCGCTGAACGGCATGTCCTGATTCAGCGCGCGAATTACCCAATCGCGATACTCCCAGGCGGTTCGCTGACGGTCTTTCTCATAGCCATTGCTGTCCGCATATCGGGCCAAGTCCAGCCACGGCCGGGCCCAGCGTTCGCCATAGCGCGGCGACGCCAGCAACTCGTCAACTACCTTTTCATAGGCGTCCGGACTCTGATCGGCTACAAACGCATCCACTTCCGTAGGCGTAGGAGGCAGACCTACCAGATCGAGATAGACGCGCCGGATCAGGGTCCTCTTATCCGCCTCCGGCGACGGCTTCAAACCCTCCGCCGCAAGCTTCGCCAGAACGAAATTGTCAATCGGATTCTTCGGCCACTCCGGGTTGCTAACCTCCGGTACTCCTGGCCGCACCGGCGCTACATAGGACCAGTGCTTCGGCGCTTTCGCCACCTCCATCGGCGCAGTAGAATCAGGCCCCGGCGCGCCCGCGTCGATCCACTTGCGGATGGAGTCGATCTCGACAGATGAAAGCGCTGGGCCATCGTAAGGCATCCGCGGACGCTCCTCGGCAAGTAAGCGCCGCATCAGGCGGCTGCTTTGCGATTTTCCCGCCAAGACGATTTTACCGGTGTCTGAACCCTTCAAAACGGCCGCCAATGAATCCAGGCGCAGTCCGTTCTGCTGCATCGAAGGGCCGTGGCACGAGTAGCAGCGTGAAGCCAGAATGGGTCGCACCGTCGCCGCGAAAAGCGGCGAATTGCCGGCCGGTATTACTGGTTTCTCGGAGTGCGCGACCGCCCCTCCGGAAGCATGGGCGATCTCGCCCGGCATCAGCTGATCGATCCACGCTCGAAGCTTAGTAATTGCTGGAGCCGCCAGAGGCTTTCCGCCCATCGGCATGCGTGGCGCATCGGTAGAACCTAATACCCGCTTGATTAGATTGCTATCGCTGCTCTTGCCCTCAAGAATGGCTGGCCCGGAGGCGCCGCCCTGCAGCACTGCGGCTGCTGAATCGAGCCGCAACCTACCCATCGCGGTACCGCCCAAGTGGCACTCTGCGCACGAGCTTTTGAAGATGGGAAGAATATCGCTATCGAAATTAACCGGTTCCGCGGCAGAGGATTGAGACGGAGTAGCAAAGCAGGCAAGAAACACGATGCCCAGGGACACCCAGCGGTCCATCGCAGAAGTTAGCAGAAACATGGCTTTCCCAGTCCAACTAGTCTATCGAATACTGGGAGTGCTCCGGGCGCATCCATCCATCGGTTTTCTCCGATAGATACTGCCAAAAAAGAAATTCCCCGCGGACTGAGTCCTGACGGGGAATTTGGGATGAACCAATCTAAGATAAACCAATCTAAGATAAACCAATCTTAAGATAAACCAATCTAAATAGATTGGCTCGCTGTAGATTGGTTCTCTACGTGATCTTATTGCTATAAAGCGCTGCGCCGCCCGGCCAAAATACTGACCAGAAACAGGATCAGGAACACGACAAACAAGATTTTGGCGATGCTCGCCGCACCTGCCGCAATCCCCCCGAATCCGAAAATGGCCGCGACGATCGCCACCACAAGAAACACCCAGGCATACCAGAGCATAAAAATTGTTCTCCTCCGGTCCATTTTTAAGCAACTCTCTGGCCAGAGCAGATCGAGGTCACGGATTTCCACTAAAAGACGCTAAGTCACCTGAAATTAGTTATTTGCATTTCAGAAGCACACACCGCCCGGATTTGAAAATGTCTGCCAGACAGGAATAATTTGCACGAACGCGGGAGTTTTGGCGGCATAAGCTACATTGAGACTGAAAGAAGTCGTCAGTAGGCGAGCAAGTCGCTGTAGTTCTAGTACTTATGGGCCTAAAGCTGTTTCTGTTCCTGTATTTGTTCCTGGTATGGAGTAGCATTCCAGGCCAGAGCATTGTGGACGCTCAACGCAAAGAATCCAGTGGCGACTGGGCCGGCGCCGCCCAGATTTGGCGGGCTCAAGCGCAGGAGGCGCCGAGCGATTACCGGCTCTGGACCAGCCTTGGCATTGCGCTGGCCCATCAGGAGCGCTTTCCCGACGCCATTGCCGCATATCGGAAAGCGATCGCCATCGCGCCGAGAGATCCGCAGACCAACTTTAATCTGGGTTTAGCGTACTTCAAAACCAACCGCCTGAACGATGCCATTGCGCCTCTTCGCACCGCCTCCGAAGTGATGCCGGACCATCCGCAAATCGATCTTCTTCTTGGCATGAGTCTCTACGGCACGGGGCATTTCCGGGAGGCCGCTACCACGCTAGAGCGATCGCGGACCGAAGGCCAGGCGCAAACCGCGGAATTCCGGCAAGTGCTGGCGCAATGTTATTTGAGAACCAAAGAGTATGAACAGGCGACAACCGAGTTGACCGTACTGCTGCGCCTGAATCCGGATTCGGCCAGCACGCACATGTTCCTGGGCGAAGCCGAAGATGCCAACGGGCGCTCGGACAAAGCAATCGAGCAGTTCCGTTTGGCCATTGCGGCCGATAATCGCTTACCGGACCTGCATTTCGGGTTGGGCTATTTACTGTGGAAAGACCGCTCCTACGAGGAAGCTGAAGCTGAGTTCCGGAAAGAGATCACGCTCGATGGAAAACACACGCAGGCCCTGTCGTATTTGGGTGACGTGCTGTTGAAGCGCAGTGCGAAGGCGGAAGCAGAGGCCACTCTGCACAAGGCTGCCGCCGCCGGAAGCAGGCTCTGGTTGACGTATTTGGATTTGGGCCTGATCGCGTCAGGCAAGCAAGAATGGGCTGGCGCGGTGAGGCAACTATTGGAGGCAGCAAAGCTCTCGCCGGAGCGGCCCGAGCCGCACTACCGGCTGGCGCAGATTTATAAAAATACCGGAGAATCCGGCAAGGCCGCGGTGGAACTGCGCAAAGTAGCCACGATGCACCGTCAGAAGGAAGAAGATTTGGTGCAGAAGATTAGTGGGCCCGCAGTGCACTGACTGAAAAGCCGGGTCTTGCACTTGCATATTCAGACGTTGGCGTGAAGCTCTGACAACGGCGTGCGGATTTTGTCAAGAATCTTGACCCTTTAGTAAGAAACATCTGACTTTGCGAGTGTTTCTAGTACCAAACTGTTCAGACTTGAAATAAATCTTCCCAGCGTTTAATTTCGTATCAAGATTTGAGCGCATTGCAATTGAGCTCGTCACTTTGACCGTCGCCCGTGAAAGACTTATGGCCTCACCATCTGCTGGTCTACGCTACCTTCTCCCATTATTTTTTCCTTTATCCCGGGGGATTGAATCGGCCATGCGTAAGGAGACTATATAGTGTCTCTGGAGTTTGCCGCGACACAGCCGCCGGACCTGGGCGCTATCACGGCTTTGCTTCAGGACTCGTTTGGCGTGGGTCCGGACGCTCCTATCCTCGACCGTTCGTACCTCGAGTGGAAGTACTATCAGCCTGGACCGCGGTGGGAAGGTTCACGCAGTTATGCGCTACGAGACGGAGAGCGCATCGTGGCTCACGCCGCAGTATGGCCTTTTCAGACCCGGGTGAACAATCGTTTACTCTCGGGAATCGGTTTCGGCGATTGGGTATCCGATAAGCAATACCCAGGCATTGGCCTTACGCTGTTGAAACGGCTGATTGCGCTTGCTCCGATGACTCTGGTGACTGGCGGCGGCGACATCACCCGGCGAATTCTTCCGCGCATGGGTTTCGAGCATTGGGCAGATCGCGCCATTTATTCGAAAATCATGCGTCCCGTCCGGCAATTCAGGACGAGAAAGCGCACGGTTCTCTGGAAGGAGGTAGCCCGGCTGGGCCGCAATGCCGGCTGGAGTCTGAAATCAGCCAGTTCTTTACAGGGGTGGACTGCGGAACCGGCGATGCCTAATGAGGAAATCTTGTCCTCCTCGAAGAACCGGATGGAATCGGTCTATAACTCGGGATTCCTGACGTTTCTTCTCAGCTGTCCTATTGCTCGTTTTCAATTCTTAGTCCTGCGGAGGAGCGGCGAGTTACGGGGGTACTGTGTCACCAGCTCTGTAGGCGGCCAGGGACGTGTTGCGGACCTGAACATTGATTCCGAGGATGACGAAAGTTGGTCCGGCGCAGTGGCAGCGATCTTGCAGACGTTCAAAAAGGATCGAACCGTCTCGGAGGTGATGGCTTTCGGCTCGGTGGCTTACCTTGATAAAGCTCTGGAGGCAAATGGTTTTCAGAACCGGGATAGCCGGCCGATGGTGGTTTTCGATCCCGGGAAGACCTTGACTGGAAGCCCGGTTCCGCTGCTGGGTATGCTCGAAGACGATGCCAGCTTTGTGTACGACCCGAATTTTCCCTATCTCACTTAGTAAGTAATTTCAATTAGTCATTAAATTATAAATCCGGAGTTGTTAAATTATGCCAACTAATACTGCTGTTGCAAATCGTGAAGAGTTCTACCGCAAGATGGACGATCTTTTGAATATTGCACCGGGTTCGGTGCAAGGTTCACAGACACTGAATTCCCTCAAAAGCTGGGATTCTTTAACCATTCTGGAATTCATTGTGCTCGCGGACAGCGACTATCGAAGCGATGTGCAGGCTGCCGACATCGCGGGTTGCAAAACCGTAGATGACCTGGCGAGCCTCACGTTTGAGCACGCTTCGTAACTCTCCGGCTGCTGCATGATACAAGCCGCGGTACTCGGATTAAGCAGTTATCTTCCGGAAAAGTCTGTCACGAACGCCGATTTAGCCCGGGACTTTCCGGACTGGTCAATAGATCGCATTTCCAACAAGACGGGGATCAATCAACGCCGCATTGCAGGAAAAAACGAATACGCTTCGGACCTTGCGGTGCATGCAGCCGAATGCCTGTTTTCCAAGTGCTGCTCGCCGGACGAGATCGACTACGTGATGCTCTGCACGCAGAGTCCCGACTATCTGCTTCCAACAACCGCATGCCTGCTTCAAGATCGCCTCGGTGTTCCCCAGACTGCCGCAGCCATCGACTTCAATCTGGGCTGCTCTGGATATATCTACGGGCTGGGGCTTGCTCAGGGGCTGATCGCCACCGGCCAGGCATCGCGGATCCTGCTGCTGACAGCCGATACGTATAGTAAATTTCTAAACCCGGAAGATCGAAGCTCCGTTACCATCTTCGGCGACGGAGCTTCGGCGACCCTCGTGGGCTCGGTACCCGCCGAGGATGGGCTAGCGGGGGCTCCCTATGTTTATGGAACGGATGGCGCGGGCGCCGGGCATCTGATTTTCAAGGGGAGCGGAACACGCCGTGAGGATGGAGACGTCCAGAACGCCAACTTTCTCCGCATGGATGGGCCGGAAGTCTTTACGTTCGCGATTAAGACGGTTCCTCCCTGCATTTCCCGGCTGCTGGATAAAACGGGAAAGTCGATGGAAGATATCGACCTCTTTGTGTTTCATCAAGCCAACCGGTACATGCTTGATCATCTCCGCCGCAAGCTGAATATCCCGGAAGAGAAATTCGTGGTCTCATTTGCCGAGTGCGGAAATACCGTGTCGTCCACTATTCCCCTGGCCCTCGAATCCGCCCTGGAATCAGGACAGCTCAAACCCGGTCAATTGGTAATGCTGGTGGGTTTCGGCGTCGGACTGTCATGGGGCGCCACGTTGGTGAAGTGGCCGTTCCTCGGCTTTCCGGAGGGACCTTAGCGCTGGAATGGCTAAGTTTTGGCGGTGCGCTCGAACTAACATCCTAACTACTGTTTGTCTTTAACCATGGCTTCCTCTCCTGCCCTTTCCGCCATTCTTCCCGAGCCTGCCCGTTCGCCCTTGCGGATAGGCGTGGCGGTCGATTCCAATGCGCCCCCTGCATGGATTGCCAGCGTCATCGACGAGTTTCAGCGCGCCTCTTTCCTTAGGGTCTCCGTCTTCTTAGCGCGAGTGGCGTCCGAAAGGCAAGGCGATACAGAGTTGGAGCCGTCAAGTGCTCTGTTCCGGCGTTACCTCGAATGGGACAAGCCTCCGCAATCTGCCGGACTCGATCCGTTCCGGCCCACTCAGCTGAATGGAGATCTATGCGAACCGCCCCTTGCCTCGAGTGCGGTTCGAGGCATTTCACGAATATCAGAACGGCCGTACGATGCGGTCATGTGGTTCAGCGCTGAGCAGCCTGACGATGCCATTTACAAAAACAGCAGGTTTGGGGTTTACCGTTACAGGCATGGCGAGAGCTCTTCGTTGAGCTCCAGAGCGGCCTACTTCCGTAATCTTTACAATCGCAACCCGGTGAGCAAGTCTGTTCTGGAAAGGTCGAACTCCGCAAACTCTTCTCCTACGCTAATAAGCGAGTCAAACACGTCAACTATCATCGGCTGGTCTCTCAGTAGAGATAGTGCTCCATTTTGGAAGGCGTCAGCGCTTATTCTAAAAAGCTTCCGCCATTTATATGAGTCCCGGCTATCTGAGTCTGAGAGTGAGGAGCCACCGCCTGCCGGGACTTCTGCAAGCGGCAAGAGTGCTTTGGAATCATCCCGGATCGCGCCCGGTAATGGCCAAATGCTGCGGTTCCTCTTTCGGAACGCGGTCAGAACCCTGGAGCGGAGGCTGATTTATTCAAGCCTCGAGCCATCCTGGTTTATTGCCTATCGAACCGTCCAGGGTCCGTTGCAAGCAGATAGCATTTTGAACCCAGGTCCGGTATATCGTCCCGTGAAGGCGCCGCCGGGCCACTTCTTTGCCGACCCCTTCATCGTGCCCTGGAAGGGAGAGGTTTACGTGCTCGTCGAAGACTATGTTGACAGCTCACGCAAAGGAGTGATCTCGGCTCTGAAATTGAGTGACAACGGTGAACTGGAATGGTTGGGACAGGCTCTCGAGCGCCCGTATCATCTCTCCTACCCTTTCACCTTTGAACATGAAGGCACGCTCTACATGATCCCGGAAACTTTCTTCGCGGGTCGAATAGAGTTGTATCGCTCCAAAGGAAGCCCGCTAGAGTGGGAATTTGTTCAAGTGCTGAAGGACAATCTTGCGGGTGCCGATACGACCGTCTGGATAGACAACGGCATCTTTTACTTTTTCACCAGTACTGGACAGCCGGGAATCCCGGTCAACGAGACTCTTCACCTTTTCTATTCGGATAGCCTCACGGGTGAATGGCAGCCTCATCCGCAAAATCCTATCTGCTCAGACGTGCGCCGTAGCCGGAGCGCAGGACGCCTGTTCAAGCGAGCCGGTAAACTAATCCGGCCATCGCAGGATTGTTCGGTACGGTACGGCTACGCATGCCAATTGAACGAAGTCGACGTGCTCTCGCCTGACTGTTATCACGAAAGACCCATTGAGCGCATAGAGCCGGATTGGGTGCCTGGACTGATCGGCACCCACACCTTCAACAGCGGCTCTGGAATTGAAGTCATCGACGGGCAAATCTATCGTCCTAGACCCTCGAGCCGGTTTCCCGCCTGGTCCCGTTTCGCGGCGCGCCTGACACGCAAGGAAAGCTTCTAGTGTGGGAGTTCGCCGCTACAGAACCGGCGGATCTGGAAGATGTCGCCGCCTTACTCCAACAGTCATTTGGCGTGAGTCCAGATAACCCTTTGCTCGATCGCTCTTCCCTGAAGTGGAAATACTATGAAGACGGTCCTGAGTGGCAGGGCTCGCGCAGTTATGCTCTGCGGCAGGGAAAGCGGCTGGTTGCTCATGCCGCGGTCTGGTCTTTCCAGATCCGGATCAGCAGCTGTTTACGTTCCGGAATCGGGTTCTGTGATTGGGCTTCCCGCAAGCGGCATCCGGGAGTTGGCATTTCCCTTCTGAAACGGCTGCTTTCCCTTACTCATTTAGGTTTGGTCACGGGCGGAGGCGCTATCACGCGCCAGATTCTTCCGCGCATCGGCTTCCAGCATTGGGCCGATCGGGCGATCTATTCGAAAATCCTCCGGCCGCTTAGACAGTTCAGAACGCGCACCCGGACGGTTCGCTGGAAGGAATTGGTCCGTCTCGGCCGCAATTTTGCCTGGAGTAGGCGTTGGCCCGGCGTTCCAGGAAAGCGGCGCGCGGCTGCTGATCTTCCGGCGTCGATCCCGCGTAGTTGTTGTCTACCTCATGGTCGTCCCAGGTCACAATCCAGGGACAGTGCGCATGCATCTTCTGAATGGCGGGATCGGTTTTGTAGCGCGCATGGCGGTTCCGGTAGTCCATCAGCGTGACGATCTCCGCGCTGTTGTGGCGTCGCAATCATAGGCGGTCCAATAGCCGGCTTCCCAGTGCTGGCACGAGGCAAACGCAAACTTGAACGGACCCTGATTCTCGCCGAGCTTAGGCGTTGTGATGGCGCGCCCGATCGGGCTGACCTCCGGTCCGGCTCTGAACTGATACCAGTAAGGGCGCTTCGACCGCAGCCCCTGCACCTCCACGTGAACCGAATGCGCCAGCGCAGGCGCGGCGACCGTTTTGCCAGACTTCACCACGCGGGTCATCTTCTCGTCCTCGGCTACCCGCCAATCGACCTCGACCGGCAGGTTATCCATGCCTCCGCCATTCAGCGGATCGGGAGCCAGCCTCGTCCAAAGAACAAAGCCATCCGGCAGCGGATCTCCCGAGGAAACACCCAGAGAAAAGGGATACCGTTGAAATTTCGGAGCGGCAAAGAGAGCCGTGCCGAAGGCTGCGCTGTGCAGCAGAAATAGTCGACGGGAGATGCCAGTCACGGAGACACTCTAGCGCCGCAGTGTTACAGAAGGATGAGGGAGCGCCGCCGGATAAGGTAGTGAATATGCAAGCGGCACGAGAAACGCCGGACGAAAAGAGATTACCGCAATGAGGCTTCATCTGGCCAGCCTGGCTTTGCTGTTCGTGTTAACAGGCTCGGCAGGCGGGCCTTCAAACGTGGTCCAAAGCCGCTACGACCGGTTCCCCTCCGGAGCGAACACCCGGGAAAAGGCACTAAACTCCAGCAACGTCGCATCGGCCAGCTTTGGGAAGCTTTATAACTATTACGTTGACGGTGCTGTCTATGCACAGCCACTCTACGTTGCGGGCCTGAAAACTGCCGGAAAAGCTTCCCGAAATGTCTTGTTTGTTGCCACTATGAACGACAAGATGTATGCGTTCGACGCGGACCATCCCGGCCCGCCGCTTTGGATGCGCGACTTCACTCACGAAAGCGCAGGGCTGACGCCGGTCCCTGTAACTGACATCACCAATAACAACAATCTGAACCTGGTGGGCAACATCGGCATCGAGGGTACTCCGGTCATCGACTTTGCCGCGAATTCACTCTATTTTGTAAGCCGCTCGAAAGACAATGGCCGCTACCAGCAACATTTGCACCGGCTGAATCTCGCCGATGGCACGGACCAGGCGTCGCCAGTGACGATCGAAGCTAGTGTCAGGGGGGCAGCCCGGGATGCCGTCGACGGGCTTGTGCATTTCGATCCGCGAGCGGGGAACCAGCGCCCGGCTCTGGCTCTCGCCAATGGGCAGGTTCTCATCGCCTGGGCCTCTCACGAGGATCTCCGGCCTTACCATGGCTGGATCATGAGCTACGACTCGCAAACTCTACGGCAGACGGGGGCGTTATGCACCACGCCCGATACTGCCGACGGCGGAGTCTGGCAGTCCGGCCGGCCGCCGGCAATCGATGCCAGCGGCGCGGCTTACTTTGAAATCGGCAACGGTGGTTGGGATGGGCGGCGAAATTTCGGCAATTCAGTGATCAAGCTTCGCGTCGGCGCAAACGGCCTTGCGGTGGAAGACTATTTCACGCCGCACGACTATGAAGACTTGAATAAACGGGATGCCGACTTGGGCTCCAGCGGCCCTATGCTGATTCCGGGGACCACGCTGCTGCTTTGCGGCGACAAACTTGGCAGGCTGTTCTTATTGGACTCCAACGCACTTGGCCATCTCACGCCCGAAGACCGCGGCATCATCCAGTCCCTTCCCATAAACGGAGGACGTCTCCTGGCCGGGCCGTCGTACTGGAAGGCTCCTAAGGGTACGACAGTCCTGGTCTGGTGTGAAACCGACGTTCCGAAAGCCTTTCATTTCGACGGCAGGTTGATAGATCAAACCCCCTTCGCCAAAGGGACTGTCGCGTCGCATGGATCGCCGGGAGGCGCTCTCACCGTGTCATCCGATGGGGCGCAAAGCGGCACTGGCGTTCTCTGGGCCACCGCAACCAAAGGCCGCAGCGCCGATCATGGCAACGCACCCGGCGTGCTACATGCCTTCAACGCGGAGACGCTTCAAGAAATCTGGAACAGCGAGCAAGTCTCGAAACGCGATCGCTTAGGCACCCTGGTCAAGTTCGTGCCCCCAATGGTGGTTTCAGGCAAAGTCTATGTTCCCAACTACGACAACGCTGTTAACGTTTACGGGCGATTACCCGCTGACTTGAAGGGAAATTAGGCCAACAGGACGCAGCGTTCCCTGCCATCTGAATCACCTCTAAAAGCCAGCCGGGCGTCTAAGGTAATGATTGTTCCAGCGTGGCTTTCTGCCATAGCAAGCAGCCAAGAGTCAGCCCAGACCTTCGGCGACGGAAGGTTGTCTGCCGTGTATTGCCGGAAATAACGACCAGCATCAGGGCCTTCCGGCATGTATGCCACTCGATCGTCCTCGAAGAGCCGGTCGTATGCCTTCCAAGCCGCCTTCATAGTGAGTGGCCTGCCGTTCATAACAGTTGCGGTAGTGAGCAAGCGGAGAACGCTTATCTGCGTGATGCGAATGAAACAAATCGTTTCGAATTCCTCGGAGTCCCACCAGGATTTAGCAACCGCGTGGTGGATGTGCTCGGTAAGAAGCGCCGCCATCCAGACATTGACGTCAGGGAAACTCAATCCCGCCATAGATTTGATCGTCAGTTAATACGATGGGCTTGCCCGTAAGAGGAATCAGCGGGCTGTCCAAATCGAGCCGCCGTTTGGGCCGTTGCTGCCCGGAAGACGCGACCGCACTCTCGATACTCTGAAGAATCAGTTGCCGTGCCGAGCAGCCCCGAAGGGCCGCTAACTCGTGCAACCGCCGGTGCAGATCACGAGGCAAGTCAAGGCTGGTTCGAATGGAATCCACCTGCATAGAATGATTGTAGCGTCATGACTTAAATAAGTCAATAAGAGCGCCCTAACCGCAGGAACCGCAATTAGTCTAATGAAGCAACCGGATGGATTGGAGCGACCAGGAAGCGGCCGAGCGAGCGCGAACGGGTGACGTAGACGCCTTTCGCGTGCTGGTGGAGCGGCACGGGCGCGCCGTTTTCCGCTTGGCTTACCGTATGACGGGCAATGAACAGGATGCCGAAGACGTGGCGCAGGAAACTTTTCTCAGAGCTTACAAGCAGTTAAACCGCTTCGACGGGCGGGCGGCGTTTCCCACCTGGCTGCATCGCATCTGCGCGAACTGCTCGTTCGATTGCATCCGGGCCCGCAAAAACCGCCGCGAGCAAACTGACTGGCCGGCTATGGCGGCGTCACCCGAGGCTTCACCGGAACGTCTCACCCTCAGCGGACAATTGAGAGACTTGTTTGAGCCGGCGATGCGGGAACTGACCGAAATGGAAAGGGCGGCTTTTGTCCTCCGGCACTTCGAGGGGTGCGACATTCCATCTATCGCCAGCGCTCTCGGGGTACAGGGGAACGCCGCGAAACAGACCGTCTTCCGCGCCGTGCAGAAGCTCCGGAAAGCCCTCGAACCGGCCTTGGGGACAGCACGATGAAGCATCTGACACCCCAGCAACTGTTGGAGCACTACTATCAGCAGGATTCGGCAGCGGCATCGCATGTGACAGAGTGCTCTCTCTGCCGCAGCGAGTTTCAGCAGCTCAGCGCCTGGCTCGATGAATTGCGCGATGTCGAGGCGCAGGATCCCGGACCCGAACCGGGAAACGGCTTCGAACAGCGCCTGTGGTCCGGCATTCAGGCAGCTTTGCCGCAGCGAGTTTCCACCCCTAATCGATGGGTGCTGCCGGCATCATTAGCTGGCCTGAGCGCGGCGGCGGCAACCCTGGCGATCCTGTTCGCCGGTCATCCGGCAGAGACTTCCAAACAGGACAGGGAGGCCGGTGGAGATCGCGTGCTGCGGTTCGTCTTGACCGATCATCTGGAGCGATCGCATCACTTGCTAACCGAGCTCGAACAACTGCGGCCCGCCAAAGCTGCCTTCCCGGCGAAAGCGATTTTCCAGGACGAACGCAGCCGCGCACGTGACTTACTGGAAGAAAATCGCCTCTTGCGGGCGGCTGCTCTGCAGCGAGGGGAAACCAGTCGGGCGGCGGTTCTCGACGATCTGGGACGGACCCTGTTGACCGTCGCGAATTCTCCTCCAGAGATGTCCCGTTCCGAATTGTTGGCGCTGCAGCAGCGGCTCCACGAAAATGGTTTGCTCGCTGAGCTTAGGAGGCCGTTATGATTCGCATTCGTATTCTCTCTGCTCTTGCAGCATCGGTGCTGCTCTGCTCGCCAGCTATGGCCCAGGGCATTTATTACCCTGGTTCACCGCAGCCATGGGCACGCTCCTTTTCGGGTTCGGGTTCGGGTTCCGAAGCAGCTGACGGTGCGGAGAAAACTGATTTCGAGGAGGGCTTGCGGGCACTTGACGCCCGGAACTGGAAGGCGGCCGAAGCCGCATTCTCGAGCGTCGTGAAACGGAATGGTTCAGCCACCGACGCAGCCTTATATTGGAAGGCCTACGCGGAAAGCCGCGGCGGCAACCGGTCGGCTGCCTTGGAAACGATTGCGGCGTTGCGCTCTCAATCGCCCGGGAGCCGTTGGGCTCGCGATGCGGAGGCGCTGCAGGTGGAACTGCACGCAATCGCACTACCGCGTCCGGTGGCTTTGATGGCCCAGCCCGACAATAACCTGAAGCTGCTGGCCATCAACAGCTTGCTGCTTTCCAAACCCGAAGTTGCGGTGCCCGCTCTCCGCGGCGTTTTGGACGGTGATGGTTCGCCGGCCCTGAAAGAGCGCGCTTTGTTTGTCCTGACGCAGAGCCCCGCGCCTGAGGCACGCCAATTGGTAACCCGCATCGCTCGCGGCGGCAGCAACCTCAAACTCCAAAGTCGAGCCGTTCAATATATGGGCATGCTGGGCGGACCGGAAGCGCAAACTGAACTGGCTTCCATTTACAAGACAGCGGCCAACCCGCTCATAAAAAAAGAAGTCCTGCAGGGCTTGGCCCGGTCTGGCTCACACAATTTCCTGATGCAGATTGCCAGGAGCGATCCAAATAACGATCTGCGCAAGGAAGCCATTTCGCAGTTGTTGTTGTCGGGCGGTGGCAACGACGCCTGGAAGCTCTACGAAAGCAGCTCTTCAGCCGAGGAGAAACGTGCCATTCTCGATGCCCTGTTCATGAGCGGCAACGGCGGCCGTTTACTCAGCGTTGCACGCAACGGCAAAGACCAGGTCTTGCGCCTGGCTGCTATCCAGTCTTTGGGAATGATGGGTAAAGAAAACGGGCACGCCGCGGAGCTCATGGAACTGTTCCAGCGCGAACCGGACCCCAAACTGCGAACCGCCATCCTCCAAGCGCTCTTCATGCAGGGTGATGCCAAAGGGCTAGTGAGCCTGGCCCGCGCTTCGAAAGACCCGCCAACCAAAGCGGAGATCATCCAGCAGCTTTCCATGATGCCTTCGGAAGAAACCAGCCGCTATATGGTCGAACTGCTGAAGAAGTAGTGTACAAGCTATTGAACCCAGCCGACGACGTCTTTCGCCCGGCTCTGCGGCGTGACGTGAAGGTTCCGCAATTCTCCCGCTTCCACAGTTCCCTCGACCACAGTCTGCCGTGGCGCATGCAGCTTAAACTTGGCATTCCAAGTTTTGGGCCAGGCGGGCAGCAGGTAAATCTTTTCGCCATCCGTCTGCATCAGCATCTCCTGTAATCCTAAAGCGGCCGTTCCGCCCCAGTTATGGTCCGGCGTCCAGTCGAAGCCGGGCCCCCAGAATGCCGGAAAACGATGTGGCCCATTGGCTAACTTTTTCAAGGTGTAAGCCGCCGCATCTTGAGTCAGGCCGAGCCGCGCCGCAAAGATGTTGTACTGCTTCCAGCCCACATAACTTCGGAACTTCACAACATACGGGTCGTAGAGGTACGTATTCAGAGCCACATCGAGATCCGGCTTGCCAATTCCAAACAGACCCCAGGGAAAGACAGGATAGAGTTGGGGCGCTTCCGAGTTCTGCACGCGCTGCCAAACCAAAGCCGGAGCGATGGTCCGGTGGCCCTCCACTTGGCGGAAAGGAATCGGCGGAATCTTCCGGGCCATTTCCTGCCACAGTGCGCGTTCGCCTTCCGGCAGAAAGCGCGCCGGCAGATCGAGCAGCTTCGCCGTAACCGAGCGCAGCGCCGCAATAGTAGACGCCGAATTATAGGTCATCTTGAAAGTCTCGGCAGCCGAACCCGGGTAAAGCACATAATGCCCCTCTTCATCCAGCGGCTTCATCCCGCGCTGGGCAGCTAAATAGAGGTAGTGTTCATCGAAGAACTGCAAGCAGCTTTCAACAAAAGGCACATACTCGCTAACATCCCTTCCGTCATAGGTGTAAGTGTCGAGCATCATCGAACAAAACTCCAGCACGGTATCCCAGAGATATTCCAGATATGGGTTGTATTGCATACCTTTGACGTAGTTAGCCGGACGGTCGAGACCCCATTCAAAGATCTCCGGCAGGCCAAAGTCCTCCACCTGTTCGGTAAAGCTGGCTCCACCGTGTTTCCAGTAGACCTGGCTGCGCAGCTCGGCGTTGCGCTGCGCCCGCAGATAGAAATCGAACTGCGGCTTCAGCATGTCGAAGTCGCCGCTCCGGAACATCGGATAGTAAACCAGCCGCTGATTCTGCGCGGTCATCACTCCCCCGCCCCATCTTCTGAAATCCGGCGTGTAAGCCGATTTTCTATCTACATAAACCGGGTCAAAGGTGAATAAGCCGCCATTGAATTTCGTGGGAAACTCGCCATAAGCATTGGCCGCGAGCATGTAACGGAAGAGCTGGTAATTGCGGCCGGCTTGCCAGAGCTTTGGGTCAGCGCCGCTCAAAAAGATGTAGCTTCGATCCCAGAACTGCGCCCACCATCTAGCGCTATCGGTGCGGGCCGAGGCGCGATGCCGTTCCGCCTCTTTCCAGATCTTCTGCAAACCGGCGCGCCAATCGTCTAGTGTGGCGGTCTGCGCGACGTGTAACGCGATCTCGATCTCCTGGTTCGTGGTTGGCGTCTTGCTCCGGAGCGTGTAAGAACGGAAGGGAACATTGCTGTAGGAACCCTGCCCACTGCCGTCTCTAATCATGCCGTCCGCCCGCATGGCTCCTCCAAATGTCCGGTCCTTGACTGGATTGAACATCTGGGCCTTCACTGCATTCATCCCCTCGAAAGCTACGGTGCGATCGAAGACATTCTCGACTCCGTCGCGATTCCGGTGATGGAAGGAAACCACATCGGCGTCAAGCGAGATTTCATCCCGATAGGTTTTGATCGGAAACGCCTGCGGCTTGCGATAGGAAGTAGCCCACAGCTCGTCGCCAGTGGGAACACGGTCTGCATAACGCCACGATTCGTATGACGCCGATACCGATACCGGAAGGCGGCTCTCCACCTGCGCATGCACTACCGGACGAAAGACATCCACCCAGAGCGTTACGCTCGCCCAGCCGCCCGAGATCCGCACCTGGCCTTGTTTCAGGAGCAACTCCTGCTTAAAGTCCCTTCCCGCGAAGGGATCAGGAGAAAGCTTCAGACGGATGCGGCCGAGTTTCAGCATCTGATTGTTCTCGTCGAAGGTGCCGCTGCGTGAGAGATAAAACAGCACCTCGCCGTTCTCCACCCAGACGTTCAGGCCAATATCGCCCCCGCCGCAAGGCATCGATTCGGAAGAGTTCCGGCTCTGCGTGTTCCAGACGACGTCGTAATCAGAGATATCCTGCGCGAAGGCCGGCGCGGGTTGGAGTAAGACGAAAACACAAAGCAGTCTCATCAGCGCCGTTTTCACAACGCCATAGTATCGGGCGGCGCGAGTCACGGGAGCCGGAACGATTCCCATCGGCGCAACGCTTCCTTAGCAGCGGTAAGCAGCGACGGCAAGTCTGTCTTCACGAACTCGAACAGCTGCGCTTCTTCAATATGGTCGTATTCGTGCCGCAGCACATTGCCCAAAGCCCTGATCTTGTACCAGGGCTGATCGGGCATTAGGACGGGCGCCAGATCGCCTAGCTTTGCCAGAGCCTCGGAAATGCGTTCCAAACAGCGCTCCACCGCGTCGTATACCAGGCGGTTTTTCTCAAAGTCTGCCGTAGTCGTACCATCGGCATAGCTGATAATCGCTTGCGCGTTGTCGATGATATCTTGCAACCGGCGAGGAGCTTTACTAGAAGGCAAGCGCGCGGTCGCGGTCTATCTCTTGTTGAAGCGGCTCCTTACGTGCAGGTTCCGCCACGACATCCACCTTGCAGTCAAGCAGCCGTGACAGGCGTTTCTGTAGTTGGTCTAACTGCCAGAAATAGTCTAAACCGCCGCTGGAAAAACTCTTGTCCAAACGCACCGCGATATCGACATCGGAATTCTGCCCCGAATCGCCCCGCGCGACGGAGCCGAACACCGACAGGCGAGCGATACCCGCCTTTTTAAGTTCCTGCTCGTGCTCGCGCAAAGTAGCGATGATGTGATTGCGGTCCATGCGCGCCGGTAATCTACAACCTAGATTTTACAAGAGGAGCCAAAGCACGCAATCACAGACACTGGCGCAAAAAGCCGCTTCGGAAACTGTAAGGGAGTCCGCAGCGGAGCTAACTGGAACAACCTCAGACTGATCTAAAATGACCACATGCAAGCTGCGGCAGATTCTGTCGAAACAGAAGTCGAAATCCCGCGTAAGGTCTGGACGCGAGAGGAAGCTCATGCTCTGGTAGATGCGGGAATCCCGAATGCGGAGAAGCTGGAGCTCGTAAATGGAGAGTTGATTAACAGGATGGGGAAGAAGCGGCCGCACGTGGTTTGGCAGAACCAAGTCCATCAGTGGCTTAGCAATGCCTTCGGTGCTGCCAGGGTCGAATCGGAGTCTCCTACAGACGTGGCGAAGGAGGACAACACTCTCAGTGAACCTGAGCCAGATCTGAAAGTACTTCGGAAAGCTTCGAAGGCATATTCCTCGAATCCTCAACCGGAAGACATTCTGCTGGTTGCAGAAATTTCTGATTCAAACGTTCGCTTCGATTTAAAGATTAAAGCCAAACTCTACGCTCGGGCCGGGATCTTAGAATATTGGGTAATCAACGTTCACCGCGAGCCCAAAGCAGGTATGTACGCCAGCGTCATAACGTATCGCTCAAATGAAGAAGTGACACCGCTTTCGGCACCTGACGCGATCTTCTGTATGGAGCGGCTTTAGACGCCAGGAAAATGCCCTGCTGAGTATCCCCTGAAAGCTTCCAGACACGGCAAAAAAAATGCCGCTTCGGGAAACTGTCAGGGAGCCCGAAGCGGCTGAGGGAACTCTTTCTTGACAGTTGTCTAACGATTTCCGTGCCCGCGGCCGCCTCCACGATTGCCGCTGCCACGGTTACCGCCTCCGCCTTGGCCGCCCTGCCTTTGCCTTCCTGCACCTGACGGTGCGGAGAAACGCCGCGGAGCATTATCCCGGGGCGTCCGCTGCTGCTGCCGTCCGCTGCTCGGCGAATTATCCCGCTGTCTGGACGCAGCTGGTGGAACCGGACGGCCAAACTGATGCCAGCCGCTACTATCGTTTTCCGTGTAGCTGTTTCCGCCCGATCTTTGCCGGTAAGCGCCGGAACTGTTGAACGAGCCGCCCGGATCACCAAAACGCTGCCACCTCGAACCGCTGTCCCGTGCCGGAGTGCTCTGGCGCGGCGTCGCGGAGAGGCTTTGCCGCGAATACGATCCCATCCGGGACCAGCCGCTGGATCCGCCGGCATCTCGCGGCCTCGATGAGAAGCCCCCCACCCGTTCGCTCGACACAAAAGACTGGCGGCCGTAATTTGCAGATCGCCCGATCGAAAAAGCCTGCCGTTCCGAGAACCGGTAGCTGCCGCGCGTGGGAACCAACGGAACGCGGCCTCCCAGAACCGCTGCGCCCCTTAGTTGCTGCCGGGACAGATGAGAGAATCTCTGTCCCGGTCCCGCGAAATTGTTGTAGCTTGCAAACACAGCTCCGCCCCGGAAACCGGCGTTGCGATAAGTCGCCAGGATACTCCTGCCGTTGTATCCAAACGCTCGTGCCCGGTTGCCCCACCACGGCCGGAACGGCTCACCAGGAGCCAGGGGAGCCCATCCGAGGCCGCGATACCCGCCGCCCCACCCGAAGAAGCCAACCACGGCCGGTCTCCAGGAATGCGCCGCCAACCTGTCGCCAGGCCACCAGCACCAGCCATAAGATCCATTGTTAAACCAGCGCCCATAGTGATAGGGCGTCCATCCCCACGAGGCACGGTCCACCCAAGTCCATCCGTAATAGTCTTGATAAGCCCACTGCCCATCGCTGTACGGCGTCCAATTTGCTGCCACTCCCGATGGCTCCCATACCTGACCGTATTCGGAAGACGGAACCCAACTTCCATTGGCATCCAGGTCGGCTGCCCCGGGTACGTCCGGTCCCAAATATTGCGCGCTTTGCGAACTGGATAGCTCCTGGTCACGGTTAGCGCTCCAATTCTCGAAGCCATCTACGGAAGCCGGCTCGGTCTCCTGAAACTCCGGATCCGCCGCGCCTCCGCGCACTTCATAGGCGTGGCCGGCCGCCAAATGCTCCGTGCCCGCCGGACCCGCGATCTCCGCATCCCCCGAGCGCACATCGATCCGCGTAGTCCCACCGCCTAAAACGGAGACGCGCAGCTCGGCTGCTCCCAAAGGGCGAATGGCGATGTTCGGCGTATCCAATTCACCCGCCAGCTGGTTAGGACCCAGAACCCGGTAGATGACCGTCCCCGCGCCTATCTGCGCCTGAAAACGCCCCGCCTCGAAGATTCCGAATCCCAGATCTGTATCTTCAGCCAGGCGGATCACGGTAGCTGCATCCAGTTGAATTTCGGCGCTCGAACGCTCTCCTGTCTGTACCCGATCGTTGGCGAACAGTGGCGCGTTGATCGCCGCTGCCACCACGCCCGCCGAACCGGTGCGCTGCACGTTCACTTCCCCTATGGCCAGGCTCAACCTTGCCACGCCATGCTGCGCATCTGCTGCATCGAACTGTTCTCCGGCAGCCGGGTCAGCAGACAGATCGAACGTGTTCTGCGCCGGATAATTGTCCTGGCGATCTTGCTGCGATGGGCTTACGCGCTTAAACTGGCCTGGCAGATGCGCCGCCGTGGCAAACAGCAGAAACCATGCGAGGCAAGCGCTTGTTCCTGTCCTGATGAGTTTCATCCACATCGCGATCCGGTTTCCCAAACTTTAAGTACATTTTGGGAGCCAAACGAAATGGTCTTTGCTTTGAACCAGATGCAACCGCAATGCCGCTATCGGTGTGGTTGAAATGCACCAGTTGGAACCGTTTCAACCGGACGGCCTCGCTCGAGAAGACGGGCTAGTTGGCGGGCTTGGAATCGAGGCGTGCGCTTTCCAGAAGGATCTCCATCGGAACCACTGCAAGCGCATTCTCATGCGTCGCCTCTAGCCGGACAGGAGCGACGATTCCGGCATCATAAGCATGCTTCCATAGTTCGACGCATACGCACCAGTGGTCGCCGGCCTTCAACCCAGGAAAGCCGTAATCGGTGCGAGGCGTAATCAGGTCGTTTCCGATCGAAGTCTGATGCCGCAAAAATTCGTCGTTCACCTCAACGCAAATGGTGTGCTTTCCCCGGTCGTCCGGTCCTGTGTTGCATTTGCCGTCGCGATAGAAGCCGGTCAGCGGATCGGTACAGCAGGTCTGGAGGGCGGTGCCCAATACGTTCTTCACCATCTTTAATAAGCCTACCTTGTACCTGCCTACGCTCAGGGTCAATGCACTCTAGCCGGCAGATCGGCATGCGGCGTCCCGGTATTTTTGCATATGATTAAGAGATCCCGATTGCTTGAACCAGATCACAATTCGATCCGCGACCGCACGGAAGCCTCGGCGATCGTGACTGCGGAGGAACAGGAAACCGGCGCCGGAGGGGGGTTCCAGGTTGTTGCCCTCGGAGCTTCCGCGGGAGGCCTGGAGGCATTCCGGCTCATCCTACAAAGCCTTCCCAGCGACACCGGGATGGCGTTTGTCCTGATTCAGCACCTTTCCCCGCAGCATGCCAGCCAATTGCCATCGCTGCTGGCACAGGCCACCTCCATGCCGGTAACCGAAGTAGAACACGGCGTCACCGTCAAGCCCAATCAGGTCTTCGTCATCCCTCCGAATAAGGTCATGAATATCTCCCGCGGCGTGCTGGAACTTACGCCCCGCGAAGATGGCACGCGCGTACCCATGCCCATTGACCACTTCTTCCGTTCTCTGGCTCGAGACCAGCGAGGCGGAGCCATCGGCGTGGTGCTTTCCGGCAGCGATTCCGATGGCGCATTGGGTCTGCAGTCAATCCGCGAAGAAGGCGGCATCGCCGTCGTCCAAAGCGAAGAATCAGCCAAGTTTTCCGCAATGCCGCACCACGCCGCCTTGGCAGGCCCGGTCGATCTGATTCTGCCGCCTGAAGAGATTGCTAGCGAACTGGGCCGCATCGCAGGCAATCGCTCGCTATTCTCGCCGGCTGAAGCGGGCAGCCCGAAAAAACCGGGGCCCGTAGATAGTCCTGACGAGCACCATCTTAATGCCGTTCTTGCGCTGCTTCAGAAGCAGGCCGGAATCGACTTCCGCGATTACAAGCGGGCCACCATCGACCGCCGCATCCAGCGCCGTATGCTCCTCCACCGGCATGCGAATCTCGCTGCATACACCGCCCATCTGGAGGCGAATACCGCGGAAGCGATGGCGCTCTACGAGGACGTCCTGATCAACGTCACCGGCTTCTTTCGTGATCCCGATACCTTCCTGGCGCTCCAGAACCAGGTTCTGCCGGAACTGCTCGCCGGCAGGTCGCCGGGCGCTCCTTTGCGGGTTTGGGTTCCGGGATGTTCCACTGGCCAGGAGGTCTACTCCATCGCGATTTGCCTTGTGGAAGCGATTTCAAATGTCCCCTCTCCGATACCCATCCAACTGTTCGGCACCGACCTCAGCGATCAGGTGTTAGCGAAAGCCCGCGCCGGCATCTATCAGGAAAACCAGCTAGCCGAAATCCCGGAGGAGCGCCGTCGGAAGTTTTTCATGCCGGTGCAAAATGGGTTCCAAGTCGTGAAATCGATCCGGGAGCTCTGTGTCTTCGCCCGGCAAAACGTCTGCGTGGATCCGCCCTTTTCGAGATTGGACCTGGTCAGCTGCCGCAACCTGCTGATCTATCTGGCCTCCGAGCCCCAGCGCCACGTAGTAGCCACCCTGCAGTCCGCTCTAAATCCGGGAGGCTACCTGATGCTTGGCAGGTCGGAGACCCTCCGCGGCTTTCCCGAGTTGTTCTCCACCGTCGACAAGCATCACAAGTTTTTCAAGCGAACCGCGGGCGGGCACGCCAGTTCCGAAATGGTGGGACGGGGATTCGCCAGGGAACGATCGTCTGCTGTTCCGGCCACAGCTGGCCTTTCCAGCCCGCAGTCACAGAGTGTCGATTTTCAGGGACTGGCCGAGCGCATCGTTCTCCGCGAGTACGGTCCGCCCTGGGTGATGGTAAATGGCAACTTCGAGATCCTTCACTCCCGGGGCCACACCGGTGTTTATTTGCAGCTGCCAACCGGTGCGCCCAGCTTCAATCTGCTGAAGATGGCCCGGGAGGGTCTCCGCGGCGAACTGCGGAAGCTCTTAACCGAAGCCGCAACCGGAAATCTTATAGCCCTTTCGAGCACCGTCCGGGAGATCAGCGATGGCGAAATCCGGAGCATCGTTTTGGGAGTCCGGCGCCTTCCCGATCAGGGTTCAAAAGCCGTATGCTTCCTGGTGACCTTCGCTCCCGCGCCGGAGCGAACTGAGCTTGCGGGAATAGGTGTCGACCGTGCCACCGGCGACTCTCACCAACAGGCCGGGTTGGGGGCCATTCAGTCCGTCCCCTCCGCCCAATCGCCCGAAATGGAGTTGCTGCGTGACGAGCTAGCGCTCACCAGTCAAAGGCTGCAGGCCATCATCGACGAACGCGATGCCGCCAACCATGAGCTGACATCCGCCAACGAGGAGATTCAATCCAGCAACGAGGAACTGCGGAGCATCAACGAGGAGCTGGAAACCGCGAAAGAAGAGCTGCAATCGAGCAACGAGGAGCTCAGCACGCTCAACGAAGAATTGCAAAACCGGAATCAGGAACTGAGCCGCCTCAGCGACGATTTGTCGAATCTGATGAGCAGCACTACCATCCCGATTTTGCTGCTCGATAACGACTTGCGTATCCGGCGCATGACTCCAACCGCCGAAAGCTTGCTCGGTATCCGGCCGGGTGATCTCGGCCGCCCCATCGGCGATTTTCGCCTGCGGCTCAGCGTAGAAGATATCGAATCTCCCGCGCGGGAAGTTCTGGCGACTCTTCAGCCCATACAACTCGAGCTGCAGGATCGCGAGAACCACTGGCGTGAGTTGCGGCTGCGGCCCTACCGGACAGCCGATAATCGCATCGCCGGCGTGGTGCTGACTCTCATCGACATCCACCAGTTGCGGCAGGCAAACCAGCAGGCGGCAAGGGCCCGCGAATTCGCCGAATCGGTCATCGAAGCGGTAAAAGCGCCCCTGCTCGTGCTGCGGGCCGATCTACGCATCCGGTTGGCCAATCGCGCCTTTTACAGCGACTATAACTTGCAGCCTACGGAAGTCGAGAATCAATCGCTGCTCGAACTCGAGCGTCAGCAATGGGATCTGCCCGGGCTGCGCTCCGCCTTATCCGAGGCTCTGCAAAACCCTGGCACGGCCAGCGAGCTCGAGTTCGAAAGCGAGTTTGCCGGCCTCGGAAAAAAGACCGTGTGCATCTATATGCGTCGAGTTCAGCCCGATGGCGAGGCGCTCATTCTGGTGGCGCTAGAAGATCTTACCGCTCAGAAGAACGCCGCGAGCATTCTGGTCGCCCGGCAGGAACAGCTGAAATCCCGCGTCGAGGAAGGGACGGTGGCTCTCCGCGAAACCGAGTCCGCCCTGCTCCGGAGCCGCGGCGAATTGCGCGGATTGGCGGCCAATCTCCTGAACGCACAGGAGGAGGAGCGGAGGCGCATCTCGCGGGAACTGCACGACGACCTTAGCCAGAAGGTGGCGAAGCTGCAGTTTGATATCGAAACCCTCGAGCAAAAGGCTCCTTTTCCCGACGTCGATCGAGCCAGGCAGATGTTCCGCCACCTAGGAGACCAGGCCGGTTCCCTGGCTGACGATCTGCGGCGCGTCGCCCGTGGACTGCATCCTTCCAGCCTCGATCACCTGGGGCTGCCCGTTGCGCTGCGATCGTATGCCGAAGAGTTCTCCCGCTCCACCGCCATTCCGGTGCGATTCGCCAGCAGCGGCGTGCCCCGCGATATTTCCCTCGACGTTGCAAGTTGCCTCTACCGGATTGTGCAGGAAGCGCTCCGCAATGTGGGCAAGCACGCGCCTGATGCCACGGTCGAAATCTCGGTTTCCGGAGGCCCTCAGGCCTTAGATCTCTCCATCCGCGATGATGGAGATGGCTTCGACTCGCAGCTTGCGCGCGAAAGCGGCGGCTTGGGCCTCATCAGCATGCAGGAACGCGTTCGCCTGGTTCAGGGGCAATTCTCGCTGGACACTAAACCCGGCCAGGGCGTTCATATTTCTGTTCGCGTCCCCTTGCATTCAGAAACCTCGCGCCCGGAGGCGCTCTAATGCGTCCCAGAATCTTAATCGCCGACGATCACAATCTACTGCTCGAGGGTTACCGGCTCATGCTGGAGCCCGAGTTCGAACTGGTGGCAAGCGTCGAAGATGGGCAGGCGCTCCTCTCCGCCTCGCAGAAGCTAAAGCCGGACATTATCTTACTCGATATCTCCATGCCGCTGCTGAACGGAATCGACGCCGCACGCCAGCTTTCTAAAACTCTGCCGTCGGCAAAACTCATCTTCGTCACCATGCACGCCGACTCCGACTACGTTACAGAAGCATTCCAAGCCGGCGCTTCCGGGTATATTCTGAAGCGCGCTGCCGCTTCCGAACTGCTCACCGCCATACGGGAGACGCTCAACGGTAATCGATACGTCAGTCCCCTGGTTACGCGGGATGCTATGGAAGCATGGATGTCCCCGAAGCCCGGGAGCAAGCATTCAGACGATCTCACGGACCGGCAGCGCGAAGTCCTCCAGCTTGTGGCGGAAGGCCGCGCCCGTAAGGAGATAGCCGGAATCTTGAACATCTCGGTAAAAACCGTCGAGTTTCACAAAGCCGCCCTCATGCGCGATCTAGGATTGGAAACCACCGCTGATTTTACCCGCTACGCCATCCAGCACGGCATGATTTCGTCCGTGCGCTGACCCCCCTTAATCGGCATTTCCAGCCGCGCCAAGCCTCTCGCAAGACCGGGCCTGTTACCAAATACAGGCTGTTCACTCATCCGCAATGACGTTTAGCTAGGCTTACCAGGGTCGGCCGCGCCTGCTCCCGGAGAATCTTCGGTGAATGAGCTTTTTTTCCTGATCAACTGGTCACGCTGTTTTGGGATAAGAGGTCCAACCTGCGTCTTGTCCCATCCTGATGCGTTATCGCACTCGTAACTAAGCCCTTTAGGCGCGCGTTCAACGTGATGACGATAGAGCAATACGATGGGGAAGAACAAGAAAGTCTCGTTCGTCTCCGGATTGCGTGCTTCTCACCAGAATCTTGGCAGCGGGTCGATACCGGAAGCGCAGAGCGCTGCCAGCTGCAGAGCCCAGCCTGGAAGCGCAATCGACCATCTATTCCCAATTCATCTGTTGCTTACCAACAACCCGACCACGCCAAATTCCACACTGCTTTCCTCGCGCCCGCAGGCAAGGCTGCTTCTCTCTTTATATTAGGCATTTGCCTAGTAGTAACACTTCAAAATCCTTGATAATTTGCAGTTAAGTGGAAAACAGAGAAGGTTTTGGTAGAAGTGCGAGTTCGCTTAAGTCACTGCGCCGCGTTCGTCTGTTCGCGGCCGTTCGACAACGCCGTTGTGCGCGCCAAATCCAAGTCGCAGCGGCCGAACAGAAACAAGGGTGCGCGTTTCTCCAAGACTGAAATATGTCTTCTACATCCGTCAAGACGCTGGCAAACGCCGCGTCGCCATGCTCCCAACTGGGATTGGAGGAGGCCCTCCGGACACTCGTAAATGACTTTGGGATACGGGAGTCGCTGCCGGTCGTTTTTGTTTCTGGGCTTCTCCCGAAAACCGTCTCCCCTGACACGGCTCTCTGCCTCTACGGTATTGCCCAGGAGGCCTTACAGAACATCGCTAATCACGCCGGCGCTACTCAGGTACGCGTCTCGCTGGCCTACCGGCGGCGTCATCTAACCCTGCTGGTTCGCGATTTCGGCAGAGGCTTTGAATCGGAAATCATCGCTGTCCGGAAGGGCTGCGGCTTGGTCACCATGCGGAAAAGCGCCGAGCATGCTGGCGGGGTGTTTCAGATTCTGTCCCGCAAGTCGGCGGGAACGCTTATCTGCGCCAGCCTTCCGCAGCGGAACACCCACGCCGCTGTCACGCCGTTCGATACTCCCGATGCCCGCTTGCACCGGCTGATGGTCAAACAGCTCACCCAGACGGCGCTCTTCCTCGTTGATCTCGCGGGAAAAATTGTCACCTGGAATGCCGGTGTTGAAACCATCCTGGGTTATAACGAGGAGGATTTCGTGGGCCTCCGCCTGGCCTCTCTCTTCTCCGATGACGAACAAAGAAACGGTGTTCCGGACAACGAGATTCAAACCGCGATTGAGGACGGCAGCGCAACAACCCACGCGAGCTGGCAGAGGCGCAAAGATGGCTGCTATATTTACACTTCTTGTGTTTTCACCGTCGTGCGCGAGCCATCGGGCGCTCCTCTCGGAGTGTCCGTCCTGCTCCAGGACGTCACCGCGCTCAAAGCCAGGGACGACCAATGCGCTTCAGACGCCACATCGCTGCAACAATCGAACGAAGACCTCACCCGCTTCGGCCAAGCGGTGGCTCACGATCTGCGCGCCCCGCTTCGCATGGTCGGAAGCTACGTTCAACTCCTGGATAGCGAGCTGTCCGGGCGGCTAGATGGAACCTCCCGCGAGTGCATGACCCATGTTCTGCAGGGCATCGGCCATATGGATAGCCTCATTACCTCCCTGCTTAAGTACGCCCAGGCGGATAACGTTCCATTGGCTTCGGCCGAAGTCGATTTGGAGGAAGTGCTCCAAGAAACCCTTGCCATTCTCGAGCTTGAAATCCGCGAGAATGCCGCTATCGTGACTCACGATCTTCTCCCCTCCGTCCGGGGCGATTCCGTTTTGCTGCTCGAACTTTTTCAGAACCTGATTGCGAATGCCTTGAAGTACCGCGGCGAAGACTCCCCGTGCATTCACGTCTCGGCCGAAGACACAAGCGGCCGGTGGACCATTTCGGTTCGCGACAACGGTATCGGCATCGATCCAGTTCACTCCGCTAAGATCTTCCTTCCCCTGACTCGTCTTCATGGACCGCAGATCTCAGGCAGCGGAATCGGGCTGGCAGTATGCAAAAGAATAGTGGAACGCCATGGAGGTCTTATTTGGGTCGAATCGGCCCCCGGGACTGGCTCTACATTTCTTTTTTCTCTTCCTCAAACTACCGTTCGTACAAAGTTTTCTAGTACTAGGACTAGGGGTCTGTATACAGTTAACTAGGCAGTTGCCTAGCTTAGCTATTGCCCGCCGCATGCGTCTCTAGTAATTGTTCGCATTTCTGCGCCTATCCCTAAATTCAGGTTTAAAAATGGAGGGAGCCTTAAAATGGAACTCAACCTATGACCGTGCACCTTATCAATCCAAGCGACATGGCGTTTGGCATTGCCGTTATCACTCCCCGCTGGCTGTATGTTCTGGCTGCGGCCACGCCGAAGCGCTATGGAAATCCGCGCATCTGTGACGAAACGCTCGAACAGATCGACCCCGAAACCATCCAGGCCGGGGATGTAGTTGGTATTGGTATTCACACCGGAAACGCTTTGCGTGGTTACGAGTTAGGCCGGATAGCCCGGGAACGGGGTGCCTGGGTGATCTATGGCGGCATTCACGCCACCCTCTTCCCCGAGGAAGTCATGGAACGCGGAAGCGCCCATTCCGTTGTGAAAGGCGATGGCGATGTAATTTGGGGTCAGGCGGTCACAGATTGCGTAAACCAACATCCGTTGCCACTCTATGATGGCGGACGCATTGAACCTGAACAGTTCCTGCCTGCTCGCTGGGACTTGATCCCGCCCGGCAAATATATGTGGGCGTCCGTGCAGACGGTGCGCGGCTGCGCCAAGCACTGTTCCTTCTGCTCAGTCTGGCGGACCGACGGCCAGCGCCCCCGCCAGCGTGCTTCCGATGGCGTCATTCAGGAGATCGTTGAACTTCGTCGTCTGGGATTCCGCTTCATCGCCTTGGCTGACGATAACTTCTATCCGGTTACGCTCACCGACATCAAGCTGGCCGAACGCCAGAACAACGTCGCCCGGCTCGAGACTCTGAAGGCAATTCGCGCCGAGCGCTTCACTCTGATGGAGCGGCTTGCGCAATTGCCCGGGGACTTGGTGTTCTTCACCCAGATCACCATGGAGGCAGCGGAAGATGTCGAGTTCCTCGACGCCATGAAGCGAGCCCATATCAAAGGCGCGTTAGTGGGAATCGAGGCCGTCACCGCTGAAGGCTTGAAAGCCGTTTACAAAGACTTTAATCTGTCCGGCGACAATCTGGTGCAGCGCCTGCAAATTTTTCGCGAACGCGGCGTACATGTCCTGGGATCTTTCATCTTCGGCTTGCCGACCGACAAGCCCAGCACCTTCGATGCCACTGCTGCCCTCGCGCAGAAATCGGGAGTCACCTTCGCCCAATTCGTGATGATGACCCCCTTTCCGGGCACCGTTGACTTCGAGCGCTGGGAGCGGGAGCAACAGCAGAACCCGGTCCTCGTCGACGGAACGCCGGTTACCCGCTATTGGCTGATTCCTGCGCATAAGCGCCCTAAGATGTTTACCCCTCATCCCACTATGAGCTCGGAAGAAATGCGGGAGCGAACGCAAACTGTATGGGACCGCTTCTACAGCTGGACCTCGATTTGGGAGCGCTCTCGTTGCGCAACTTCGCTACGAGCCCGGCTGGCGTTTCTGTTCATCTCCAAGCTTTACCGGCAGATGTACGCCAAAACCGGCATCAGCACCGACAGCGCCCGCAAGAACCGCGCCAACCGCATGTCTCGTTTAATTGCCATACCTTGCCGTCGCTTATTCCAGGCAAAACCCATGCCCGAGCTCGAGATGCCGGCCTACATTTCCACTGAAGCGGAAGTTTTCCCGATTGTTCGATAGTCCGCCGTTTCACTAGGCCATTTGCCGCCCTCGATTAGGCATTCGCCTAGTTCTCCCGGCCTCTCCCGCTCGCGTACGGTTAAGGAAGTGGGACCCGCAAACTTTAAGGCCGGATTGCCGTTCGGTGCTGAGACACTGGAACCGCTAGTCTACCGGCGTCGGCACGCCAATCCGGCATCGATCGCGATCATCGATGAAACTCTGAAGCTGATTAAACAGCTGACCACTGCCGGCAGCACGGCAGACAACACCGCCTCAGCACTGAACCGGCCAAAGACCAATAGAAAAACGAATTAGGAAAACGGGTCTGTCCCTATTTAAATTGTTGATTCTATTGGATGCGGCTTTTTAGCATCTGTATTCTGACCTACAAATGCAGAATCCAACCTTCGCCTACTTCCGAAGCCGAATTTCTTGGACCCGCGCGGTACGTAGCTTCGCCCCCCTGCTGCAGTCGATACCCCCGCAAAGCATCAACACCCCACAAAACCGGGTCTGTCCCTATTTAAACTACTGATTCGAATAGATTTTCGGTTATCAGCATATGTATTTTAGGATACAGTTGCGAAGCCCCCTGTGCCATGTGAAGGCAGCCTTGCCTCCGTCCGAAATTTGGCAAAGTCGCGCCTTCCTCCTGCTGCAGTCGATGCTAAAAAGGAACGATGAATCCAAACAGCGGAAAAGGACGGAAAAACGAGTCTGTCGCTATTTAAATTGTTGATTCTATTGATTGCTGGTTTTTAAACACATGTTGGTGGCGTACAGACCAGAGGTCATGATGGCTTAATTCGGAGCGCATTCCTCAGACCGGTACTCAGCAGATTTATCGAAAATTTGTGGCAACTCACGTCGCACCCCTGCTGCAGTCTCTACCCAAAAACGCATCAAAATCGCGAAAAAGGGGTCTGTCCCTACTTACATTGTTGATTTCATTAGATGCTTATTTCTTACCACCTGTATTTTGACATACAGATCTAGAAACAACCCTGCGTCAAAAAAGGAAGCCTTGCCTCCTTCCAGAACTTGGCATGTCCTCCAACAGACCCAGGGAAACTCGCACCGCTCCTGCTGCGATTATGTCTGTCATCCTGGTACGACCTCCGACCCCAGATCTGATCCATGTCCAAAGCCTCGGCCTTGCTCCTCCTCAGTTTCACCCTGATCGCCCAAAATGCCACTGCCCCACAGCCAGACTTGAATCGCGTTCGAACCGATCTCAAATACCTGACATCCAGCGCCTTAGCCGGCAGGGCTTCTCTTTCGCCTGGCGCTGATTTGGCCGCGCACTACATCGAGCGAGCCTTCCGTGAAGCGGGTCTGAAGCCGGCCAATGGAAGCTCTTACTTGCAGAAATTCCCGCTGATCGCCTATACCTCCGATTGGAAGGCTCGCCGCCTAATCGTGAAACACGGTGGAGAAACTCACTTCATGGCTTCTCCCACCCTGATTGGCGGCTTCAACCGGGATATCGACATCACCGCGCCCCTCTTGTTTGCCGGATATGGCATCACCGCGCCCGAGTACGGATATGACGACTATGCGGGCGTCGACGCAAAGGGCAAGATCGTCATCGTCTTCGATCATGAGCCGCAGGAAAACGATGCCGCGTCGGTCTTCAATGGCAAGGGCCACACGCTGCATGCCGGGCGCTGGATGAAGACCAGTAATGCCCGGCGTCATGGCGCCATCGCGATCCTGATTGCGCCGGATTCTGCGAATCATCAAAGCAATCTCCCGCCGCAACCGCGTCCGGCGCTGCGAGCCAGTGCTCCCTCGCAGTCCCTGGAAGATCCAGATCAGATCCCCGCATTCCATATCACCGCAGCCGCCTTCCAGGAATTGCTAAAGCCGATCACGTCTTCGCCTCTGAATTTAGAGCAATCGATCGATGCAAATCTGCACAGCGCTTCCACTTTATTGCCGGACACCACGCTAGAGATCAAAAGCCGCAACCAGAAACAGCATCGAGGAATTTCACTCAACGTGGCCGGATTGCTGGAAGGCAGCGATCCCGCGCTGAAAGCCGAAACTGTGATGCTGACTGCCCACTACGATCACTTGGGAACCCAGAAAGGCCACTTATACCCGGGCGCGAATGACAATGCATCGGGCACCGCTGCAGTGATGGAACTGGCCCGTTTGTTTGGCCGATCCAGCAGCCGTCCCAGGCGCAGCATCCTGTTCATCGTCTTCGGCTCCGAAGAGCAGCTGATGATGGGTTCGTTTTACTACCAGGCACATCCGCTGCGGCCGTTACCCACCACGCGCGCCGTCATCAACCTGGACATGATCGGAAGGGATGAAGCGCACATAGCGCAGGATGAAGGAACCCTGCAAATTCCCGCCAATACCAGCAATCTGATCAACCTGGTAGGCACTTTCTACAGCCCCGATTTGCGTTCCGCCCTGATCACCGCAAATCATGGTATCGGCCTGACTCTGGACACCAAATACGACGCCGATCACACCCTGAACGCTCTATTTCGCTGCGACCATCTGCCATTCCTGATCGCTCATATTCCAGCGGTCTGGCTGTTCGGCGGCTTTCATCCCGGATATCACGAACCTTCGGACGCCATGGACCGGCTGAACTATCCAAAAATCGCCAAGGTAATTTCACTGGCTTATGCGGCATCAGATGAGATTGCTACTCAGCCGGCCGCTCCACGGTTCGACCCTGATTAGATTCTGAGGTTTTCCCCCGTCTTTCCGCGTTCGCCGCTCGCTATCCTTAACGGGTGCGTTTTTGTCTCACCGGTCTGCTCTTTGGTTTTCTTGTCATCACTTTCCACGCTCAGTTTCTGCAAGCTCAGTCCCTACCGCGCGAGATCTCTGTTCCCGAAGCGCCCGGTGTACGTGTCACCGTTGAAAACGAGGGCGGACCGGGCGACGATCCTAGCGGCCGTCTCCTGCAGATTGTTTCGCTTTACGAAACCAAACTCGGTCCCGCTACTGGCCAGTCTGCGGACCCAGCGGTGCGCAGTGGGCCGGGTGGCACGTTCGCCTTTTGCACCAGGCTTTTTGCCCGCGACCGGGCGCACTTGCATGCCTTTGTTACGTCTGCGCAATCCAGCGCCATCTGCCATGTGGAAGCGCCAGCCAGCAAAAATAGCCGTCAATCCTTAGTAACAGCAGTAAAGGCGTGTAGCGAAGAATTTAAGCGCGCCCCAGCCGCCAAGGAGACGCCGCACCGGGGATTCACCAAAGCGGCTCCCGTACCCCCTTCCCCGGTAGCTGGAGCGGAGCCGCCCAAGCACCCCGGAAACTGGGCTGCCGTTGAAGGCGTGGATTTCCGGATCACCTACATCAGCGGCGTCGGCGGCATGCCGCTGCCTGATTATGAGCCGCTCGTCTTCTTCAAGGATGGTTCTTACTACGAGATCGATAAGACTGCCCTGGAGGACGTGGATCTGGCGTCGCAGAAGCAAAGCCATCCGAAGAGGTGGGGACGGTGGCGTCAGGCCGGCAGTACCTACTCTCTCAGTGCGAGCAATGGCCATACAGAAGACTACAAGTTGGAAGACGGCGGTTTATTCAAGGCGTTTAAAGCAGACGCAGCCGGGAACAAGCTCGCCAGCCGTTACAAGCGCATCTCCGGCGGCGGCAATAGCGCCCTAGGCGGCGATGTCATGGTGGCCGTCTCCAGCAGCATGCAGTTTACGCCCGACGGGCAGTTTAGCGGCGGCACAAACGTAGGCGCCCTGAATTCGGGCGGCCAAACCGGCGTCAGCTCGGCGACCGGTTCCGACCGGCGGATGCCAGCGCCCGGTGCTTACCAGCTCGACAATTTTACGCTCACGCTCCGCTATCCCGATGGCCGCATCGAGCGCAATTTCTTCGCGTTCGGTTCGCAGGGAAAGCCGCCGCGCGTCGATACCGATATGATTTTCATCGGCAGCCGAACCTTCGTCACTGACTAGCGCAGACTGCGAATGCTCCGCGCTGTCGCACCCTCAGCGTGATCCTGTTGAATGCAACTGGCCAAATCTACTTCGCCGTGAAAACCGGGTCCGGATCAATCCCGCTTTGCCCAAACCACGGTTTGCGCTCTCCCCTTTAGCGATGCATTCTTGCAATGCTCATCGGATGTGCCGGGTTTCCACTAATGATCAGGAAACGAGCGTTTAGGCAAAAGCGCTGAAGGCGGCCGACTGCAAGCGCATCTTCCCAGAAAAGCCGTCTTGGCGGCCGATGGCATCGACCTGAGCTGCACAATATTTTGGATCAGCTCAGGAAAGATGATGTGCTCGAAAGCTCGGAATCGTGGAGACACTCGCCGAGGAAAGGCCCGATTCTGCAGCTTAACGAAGGCAATCGACAGAACGACTCCTGCAGGGACCATGATGGTCCAGCTGGGTGCATTCAGAGAACAACTTACAGTTACCAGACCGGGGGCTTCCGTGCGAGACGCCGAAAACGTGCGAAAAGTTGGTTTTCGCACGCGGCAATGTCGAGCGACAGGTCTGGCCCAATCACAACCCGGTAATCACGATCCAACGTTTCTAAGCAATATACCGACCTCACTGGATTGTCTAGTAGACTATAGAGATGCCATTCACTTGGATGTCGGGTAAAGAAAAGCAACCTGTCGAGATCCTCCAGGAATCTCTGGACCTGATTGTCCTGCGCATTTGCGGCACAATCGGAGCGCACAACTTCCACGGTATCGCCCTGCGTCTGGGCAAGTCTCGCAAGATTCGGTGTATTGGAATCAGGGAAAGTTATACCCGGCTCTTATTCGGCTGGAGCAAAACGGGTGGATTGCTGCTAAACGGCAAAACACAGAAGGCAATCGAGGCGCTACGTGCTGCCGTCTGACCAAAACCGGAAAACAGGCGCTTGCGAAGGAAGTGAAACGGTGGCGACAGTCGTCCGGACTAGTGGAGAAAGTTGTTTTGGAGGGTCAATAGCGCGATGCTTGCTGGGAGACGCTTTTTTTGGAAGCTTGGTAATTTTCTGAAACCAGGTCGTGCAGAATCGGAACTCGCACGCGAAATCACTTCTCATCTCACGCTGCTAGAAGACGACTTCAGACGACGAGGTATGGAGATCGAAGAGGCTCGCTTAGCAGCCAGACGAGCTTACGGAGGCATCGAGCAGACCAAGGAGTTACATCGCGAAGAAAGATCTTTTCTGTGGCTCGAACAAGCCTGGCAAGATATCCGATTCTCCAGTCGAACCCTCACTAAAAATCCCGGATTTACTATAACCTCAGTATTCACGCTCGCACTTGGAATTGGAGCCAATACCGCGATTTTCAACGTCATCGACAACACTCTCTTAAAACCGCTGCCGTATCGCAATCCTGATCAGCTTGTGCGAATGATCGAGAACGTGCCCGCTGCTGAGAGTTTCACCGGCAGGGCTTTCCGCTTACCCGCCATGAGTCAGGAAGCTGTGACTGAGTTGAGAAACGACTCTAAAGCTATCTCAATGATCGCGTTGTATTTTCCAAGCTCAATGGTACTGACAAGGCCGGCATCAGCACAAGTTGTGCAGGTAACAAAGGTATCGCCGCAGTTGCTACCTATGCTAGGCGTGCAGCCGCTATTGGGAAGGACATTCAGAGCGGGCGAAGATAAACCTGCAGCCGACCGCACTGTTCTTCTTAGCTACGGCGCATGGGTAAGGTACTTCGACGCTGCCTCCAACGTCTTGGGACGCTCGGTTGTTTTAGACGATATCCGATATTCAGTAATAGGTGTCATGCCCCGGAATTTTCAGTTTCCGGACTCCAAGACGCTTTTTTGGAAACCTCTGGTTCCGATTACGGCTAGCACTGGGCAACTTGCGGTCTTTCCGGTCCTAGCTCGGATTAACGCCAAATTCCCCTTATCGGCTGTTTCGGCGGAAGTAAATAAAATATTTGGACAAACCCGAGGGGCAATGCAGCCTGATCGCAAAGACCCTGGTCTTCAGAGAATCGAGATCCAGACTTTGCAGGACGCTCAATCAGTTATTTCCCGGCCAGCGCTGACAGTCTTGGCTGTAGCGGTTGGGTTTGTATTGCTGATTGCTTACGCTAACGTCTCTAACCTCCTACTCGCAAGAACGGCAAGTCGGCAACGCGAGATTGCGATCCGCGCATCGCTCGGAGCTGGGGGCGGTCGTTTGATCCGTCAGTGTCTTACAGAAGGCGTCTTTTTGGGAGCTATGGGTGGTCTTGCAGGAATTCCGCTGACGTTGGCTGTGACTCGAGGTCTGCTGCTCCATTGGTCGGGTAATATCGGTCCCGCCGAAAATCTGCCGAGACTTGATCAACTAAGTTTCGGCATTCCGACTCTCTTGTTCACCTTTGCGCTGTCGATCCTCGCCGGTATTTCGCTGGGGGTGCCGTCTGCACTCCGTATTTATCGGACGGACTACATGGAGTCAATTAAGAGAGGTACCGCACTTTCCTTCTCGGGGCTGCGACTTCGTCGTGGCAATCACGGATTGGGGACCTTAGTGATTGCGGAGACCGGATTAGCATTTGTGCTGCTGATAGCGGCAGGACTGCTAATTCGAAGTTTTCTCAAACTCTCAAGTGTCGATCCGGGGTTCGATACCAAAGGCGTGTTGACATTCCAGGTAGCATCACCGCCTAACACATCACGCAATGTGTTCAACGCGAAATTAGCCGAGAGGCTCAGAGCGCTCCCAGGCGTTCAGGCCGCAGGTTACGGTGAGCTTCTGCCTTTGGAGCTAGACAGCATGCTGATTCGGCCATTAAAGGTTGATGGCACATCCAAAGTCAACAGCACGCTAGCCATACAGCCTCGCACTCTCGAAGGGAGCTGGAATTACTTTCAAGCTATTGGAATGCGACTACTCAGCGGCCGGTGGTTCAAAGCGCAAGACGGTCCCGGACGACGCCAAGTAATGCTCGTTAATCAAGCATTTAGTCGTTATTACTTTGGAGACCAGAACCCAGTGGGGAGAACAGTATCTTCTCTAGGGAGCGCTCCATGGGAAATAGTCGGAGTGGTCGCTGATGTCCGGCAACAAGGACTTAGGTCACGCCCTGAACCGCAGTTCTTCTTGGAATACCGGCAAATGCAGCACGCAAACCCGGGGTGGAATACCGGCCTTGATCGGCTCTACAGTACCCACATGTATTTCGCGCTGCGAACGACTGGCCAGCCTTCAGATCTAGTCCCCAGCATTCGGCAAATGATCAGTCAGTTGGATAAAACCGCTGTGATCAACAACACATTGTCGTTGGGAGATGTGGTTTCAAACACAATCGTTGCTCCTGAATTTTACGCGGTGCTAGTCGGCACCTTTTCCAGCGTTGCAATCGGATTAGCCGCAATTGGGCTTTACGGTGTGATTGCTTATGCTGTGAACCAGCGAACTCGAGAGATTGGAATACGGTTGGCTCTCGGAGCTAGCCGTGCTCAGACTCTACTGCTCGTCCTTGGTCAGGGAGTTCGGCTTGCCAGTTTTGGGTTTTTGTTTGGCGTAACAGGTTCGGCAATCGTCACGCGCTATCTCGAAAGCATGTTGTTCGGCGTTACCCCGCTGGACTTTCGAACATTCGCCACGGTATCTGGAATGTTTGCCATGATCGCGATCGCTGCATCATATATCCCTGCAAATCGAGCCACGAAGGTCGATCCAGTTATTTCGCTGCGTTATGAGTGACAGACAAGAAAGACATCTTATGAAAACTAAAAGTTTCACGATTCTGATCCTGACATTTGGACTTCTCCTAGTTCCACCACTTGTAGCTGCTCAGGAGCGCTTAGCAGATAAATACGACACGAAAAAAACTCTTACCCTTACCGGAACACTGACCAGAATGTGGTTTGCTCAGAACACTCCATTTTGGATCGTTCTTGAGACGAAAGAAAAAAGTGGAAAGCAGAAGTGGGTTGTCGTGGGTAACAGCATGGTCGCACTCCGATCAGCAGGATGGGTATTTGCGCCTTCACCAGCGGGCACATTGAATATGAATGAAGAGATCACCGTAACTGTCTATTTGCCCAAAATTGGCTCGAAGGCAACTGACGAACTGGCAGCTGCCTCTCCCCAAATCGCTGAAGAGTTGAAGACTGCTCGTCTAGCCCACGGTATTGAGATAACCTTACCAAGCGGCAGGAAAGTAATCTTCGGCGCTAGGCGGTGACCACTCCGCTGTCACTTTTGCACCGTATCTGGCGTAAGACCTGCAAGCTGTTTGGCGCGAGCCGTCCTAAGAAGACAACCCTGCATTCAGGATCGATTTTTCCGACCTCGCGACGACGTCTGCCAGACTCAGAGTCAGGATGGAGTCGCTCTCTACTTTCCCGCGGCTCTTTTATCCCCAGTGAACTGCAGGTTCATTCCGGCGCACGCTCCGGCTATTCGCCGCACTAGGAACTTCGTGCCGGGTGGCGCCTCCGGGGTTAATCCGCTCATGCGGGATGACAGAGTGCTCGACTTCGTGGCGGATCGCGGATCGCGCGCCAAATATGTGACCAGTGTTTGCACCGGCGCTCTGGTTCTGGGTGCGGCTGGCCTACTGCGCGGCTATAAAGCCGCCACGCACTGGGCGGCTATGGACCTGCTTCCCATTTTCGGAGCCATCCCTACTGCGCAGCGCGTGGTAGAGGATCGAAATCGTATGACCGGAGGCGGTGTTACCGCTGGCATCGATTTCGGCCTCACCATCACTTCGCGTCTCCGCAATGACGATTACGCCAAAATGATGCAGCTGGTAATGGAGTACGATCCGAATCCGCCGTTCCACTCCGGTTCCCCCAAAGATGCCAGCCCCGTCCTGGTCGATCATCTCCGGCAGATGACCGCCAAGGGTAACGCGGTCTCCCGGCAAGAGGCTCAGAAGGCCATGCAGCGAAGAAATCTCGCGTAGCGGCTTCAAGCAAACAACCAAATACCTGTTACCACCAATGTGCGTCGAACGGTTGAACCGATGCTGTAGAAACGTCTGAGTGTTTCGCATCTCCCGGTCGGCAAATCCAGCAAATCCAATCGCCTTTTCTAATCTCCTTAGCTGGCGTGAAATTCGCCGGGGTTCTTTCCGTGATGAAGCCGCCAAGAATTAGCATGCCGGAGGGCTTACAGACTCTGCACAATTCCGGCGTCAGGCTATCGATAACTCTGGCGCTGATGTTTGCAATCACGATGTCTAAGGATTGCGAAGCGATTGCATCCACGCTTCCCAGAAACAATTCAGTAGCCGGAAAATTCCGCCGGGCCGTCATCAAGGCGCCCAGATCGATGTCACAGGCAAACACCTGACGAGCACCCAGCTGCCGCGCGGCCTCCGATGTGATTGCAGTGCCGCAACCGGCGTCCAATACCACTGCTCCGGCGGGAGAGATCAGCTCTAGCGCTTTCACCACCAACTGCGTGCTCTCGTGACGGCCGCTTCCGAAAGCGGCGGTTGAATTGATTCTTAGGACGTGCCGGCTAGACTCCCCTACCATCCCGGTATCAAGCTGGTCCGTAACAACAAAATGCGCTCCGATCTCCACCGGATCGGTTGGATAGCTCCGAAGCTGGTCCGGAATAGTGCCTGCGCCGGACGCCGATTTGCGCAAACAAGGGTACTTCGCTTCCAGCAGCGAAAGGTCTGCCAGCTCTGGGAAATACGCTTGAACATAGCTGGAGGATTCGATCACTCCCACGGTTCCGAGGTCCCAAAGATCATAAATCAATGCATCCAAATCCAAAGGCTGCGGAAATGATACGATTTGCATGAAATTGCCACTGTTGCTATCAAATGCGTGTCTTCCCAGCTGAAGCAGCTCTGCACCATCTTACCGGCATGATTTGCATCGGGAGCCGCACCTTGTCACGGGCTAGCGCCGACGGCTCAGCATCTAGCATGGGACCTGGCCTGAGCCGGCCCGCGCTGGCGTAATCCAGGGTAATCTTAACGACTACAACGAGCCAAATCTAGTTCCCCCGCCAAATCCGAGTCCGGCCCAATCCCGCTGTCCTTAAAAGAGGGTTACATGACGGTAATCTTCCCAAACAAACGGAACATCCAGCTTTTTAGTGCATATTATGTTCCTATATATTAGTCGATCACCGACAGGAACAATGCCAAAACGACACTCTCCTCTTCAATCCGAGATGGTCCAGGGAACTCTGGACATGCTGATCCTACAGACATTGATCATGGGCCCGGCGCACGGGCAGACCATCGCCCACGCGATTGAAAGAGGGTCGGAAGAAGTCCTCCAGGTGGAGCATGGTTCGCTATATCCTGCGCTGCACCGCCTGGAAAACCGAGGCTGGATCGCTGCATTCTGGGGAACGTCCGAGAACAATCGCAAGGCAAAATACTACCGGCTAACTCCGGAAGGGAAAAGGCAGTTGAGGGCGCAGGCGTCCCGCTGGGAGCAAATGGTCAGGGCCATCGGTCGCATCTTGCATCCGGCCGGAGGGGAGCGGCCGTCGTGAATTGGCGTCGCTTCTTCCATCGCGATAGGGCGGATGCCGAACAGCGCGATGAATTGGAATTCTACCTGGACGTCACCACCCGCGAAAACATTGCGCGCGGAATGCACCCCGAATTCGCGCGAGAGGCTGCCCGCAAAAAGCTGGGGAATCAGACTTTGATCCGCGAGGAGGTTTATCGAATGAACACACTAGAATTCCTGGAAGGCTTGTTGCGGGACGCGCGCCACGCCGCGAGGATGCTTCGACTGAACCCCGGTTTCAGCGCCGCGGCAATCCTGTCGCTTGCTCTTGGCATCGGCGCCAACACAACCATCTTCAGCATCGTGAATGCGGTGCTCATTCGTCCGCTGTCCTATCCAAACTCCGATTCGTTGGTTGGCGTCTTTAACTCCGGCACGATCCAAGGCGAGACCTTCAATGACATGGGCCTCGGGCCCGGAATGTACGCAGCTCTGAAGGAGCACTCGTCGACGTTTCGGGAATCCGGTGTCTGGTCCTCCGGCACAGCGACCGTGACAGGAGCGGGCGATCCCACTCAAATCAAGGTTGTTCGGATGACGCAAGGGCTGTTACCGGCTTTAGGCGTTCAGCCATTTCTTGGGCGCGATTTCTCTATTCCCGATGACACGCCTGGGACACCGGAGACAGTCATTCTTTCCTACTCTTATTGGAAGCGGCGGTTTGGGGGCGATGAGCAAGTCCTCGGCCGTGAGGTGACGATCGATTTCGTTCCGCGCCGCGTGATCGGTGTGATGCCCCGGGATTTTCGCTTTCTCGATCGTGCGCCCGACGTTCTGCTCCCACAGCGCTTTGCCGGCAAGGACTTGCGATTCGAGCCGTTTTCCTATTCCGGGATTGCGAGGCTGAAGCCCGGGATAACCATTCAGCAGGCAAATCAAGATACCGCCCGCGTTCTCAATGCGATCATTCCGGAAAATATCCGCCACTTCGTGGAGCAGTCGCATTTCAAACCGAACTTGCGCCCGCTGAAGCGCGACGTTACGGGCGACATCGGCGCCACACTCGGCATTCTGATGGGAGCGCTCTGGTTGGTATTCCTGCTGGTCTGCGCTAATGTGACCAATCTAGTGCTGGTCAGGGCACAGGCCCGAACCCAGGAATTTGCCCTTCGCGCAGCTCTAGGCGCCGGACGGGGAAGAATAGCGCGCCAATTGTTGGTGGAAAGCCTGACTCTCGGGCTGATGGGAGGTGTGTGTGGAATAGGAGTTGCTTATGGATCGCTGCTGATCCTGAAAGCTCAGGATCTCGCCGCTATTCCCAGGCTGGCGGAGGTTTCCATGGACGCGGCGACTTTGGCATTTGGCTTGGCATGTTCGGTGGTGGGAAGTCTGTTCTTCGGGCTCATCGCCGTTTTGAAGTTTGGCATCCCCGGCAGGCTTCTCAACGCGCGTGGCGCAAGCATGGATCTGGGGCAGATGCGGGCGCAGAACGTGTTGGTGGTTGCGCAGGTTGCCGCTGCTTTGGTTCTGCTAGTAGCCAGTGGGTTGTTGATTCGGAGCTTTGTCGCGCTTCATGAAGTACACCTCGGATTCACTGAGCTGAAGCGGATTCAAACGGTGCGCATTGCGATCCCCGATACCCAGGCGCCGGACCCCGAACAAGTGGCGCTTATGCAAACCGAACTCACCGATAAGATTTCGCGTCTACCAAGCGTCGAGGCGGCTGCGTTTGAAGATGCCTTGCCAATGCAGGCGGACTATCGCAACGGAATGATCATATCGGTGGAAGGTCATATCGTGCCCGGAGAGATTCCGCCCAATCGGGATGTGAAGTTTGTCTCTCCTGGCTTGTTTGCCACATTAGGAACTCGCCGGTTGGCCGGGCGCGATTTTACCTGGGAGGATGTATCAAAAAGAAGATTGGTGGCCATTGTGTCGGAGAACATGGCTCGCGAATCCTGGGGTGGACCAAAAGCCGCGCTCGGCAAGAGGCTTCGCCAGGGCGCGCTTGGAAACACCTGGTTTCAGGTAGTCGGAGTTGTTGAGGATGTCCATGATGATGGGGCCAACAAGCCAGCTCCGCCGACAGTGTACTTTCGGGCTGGCGTCTATGATTCCGGCCAGCCGGGAAAGGGTCCATCCGTCCGTCGCGGGATGACCCTGGCGATTCGGAGTAGCAGAACAGGTACCGAAAGCTTCCTGCGGGAAATCGGCGCTGCTATTCATTCGGTCGACGCCAACTTGCCGCTGGCACAAGTGCGGACACTCGACGATGTTTACCGGCACTCGATGGCGCGAACCGCATTCACGCTCGTCCTACTGGGCGTTGCAGGAGCGATGGCTTTGACCTTGGCGCTTGTCGGCGTTTATGGCGTTCTGGCCTATGCGGTGGAACGGCGGCGACGGGAAGTGAGTATTCGAGTCGCGCTTGGAGCTCAGCCGAATCAAGTCAAAAAGCTGTTTATCCAGAGAGGCCTCTTGCTGACAGGCGTAGGTAGCGTCGTCGGCCTGGTAGCAGCCATGGGACTTTCGCGATGGATCTCATCAATTCTGTTTGATATAACACCGATCGACCCTGCCACGTACGTAGCGTCAGCTTTCATCGTTTCTGCGGCGGCACTGGTGGCCAGCTACATACCCGCCCGTCGAGCCTCGATGGTGGACCCTATGGAATCACTGCGGGCGGATTGACGCCAAAAAGTATAGCGGCGGCTATTTCATTAGCGATACACTCTACAAATTCTTCCGCCGCACCGGCCTCTCCCTCGTCAATTGCGCAATCGTCTTCCCATTCTCAGAATCCCCAATAAGTGTTGCCAGACGCTTCTCCCGCGTCTCCGCCCGCTTCGCGCTGATCACCCACCAGGTTGCCGTCCGGCGGTACCACGCAGCCTGCTTTTGAAAAAACTCCCAGGCTGCCTCACGCGCGCGGAACTGCGTCTCCTGTGCGCTATCGAAGACAACAGTCTCTTGTTCGTAGGCATAAACTCCAGAGCGTTCACCGGCACGAGCTTCAAATGCCTTCAGCCCAGACGGACGCATCAGCCCTTGTTCGCTCAGTTCCGCCACGCGCTTGATGTTCACAGCGCTCCAGAAACTGCGAGCCTTGCGCGGTGTGAATCAGATGCAGTAACTCGCGTCATCAATGCTGCGCCGCACCCCATCAATCCATCCGAAACACAGCGCCGCATCCACCGACTCTGGCCACGCATACTCGGCCGGCCTGAACCTTTCTTATAGAACCCGGCGAGCAACTCTCGCTCGCCCGCATGATGCTTCTCCAGCCAGGCGCGCCACTCCGCCGCGGTAGCGAAAAACGCCGGGTCCATTTTTATCCCATTGCCGGAATCCTACTCCGCGAAAGTAACCACACTGCCCCAGAATTCGTAACACACACTAATAAATTTCAGAAACTGATGTAAGTCGTCCGGCTTTCGTATGTAACAGCTGGCATGCAGTTCATAAGCTTCTTGAATTTCCTTCGGATCATTCGATCCGGATAGCACCACCACCGGCGTCGTCTTTAAACGTGGATTCAGCTTAATTTCCCGCAGCACTTCCATTCCCGATTTCTCCGGCAAGTGCAAATCCAAGAAGATCAGATCGGGCCGCGGTTCCTCTGCGAACTTCCCTTCGCGCCGCAGCAGCGCCAACGCGTCTTCTCCATCCGGCACCGAACGCACGCCCTCCGTGAACCCTACTTCGCGGAACGCTTCTTTCGTAAGCCGGGCGGTAGCCGCATCGTTCTCCACGATCAGAACTCTCACCTTCTGCTTAACCTCCTGGCCATTATCATTCTCTGGAGACACGCCTGCGATTCTCCCACGGAACCGGTTCTCAGGTACTCTCGAAATAATGAAGTCCGCGCTAATAGTACTGCTGCTCGCCGCAGCTATGCTTTGGCAAACGCAGGCTGCATCGTCCTTTGCGCTTTCTGCTACATACCGCGACGGGACGCCTGACTTCCTGCACCTTCACGATCCCGCCGACCGCGATGCCTTCCGCCGCTGGTTCATCTTTCTCGCTGAAGTTGAGTACTTCACCGCTCCCGCGAACCGGCCCCGGGAAATCACCGACTGTTCCTCGCTTCTGCGCTTTGCTTATCGCGAAGCTCTGCGGTCCCACGACGCGCGCTGGGCCGCCGCCGCTAATCTGCCTCTGGTGCCTGCCCTGCCCTCGGTTCAGCAATACGCTTATCCGCACACTCCGCTTGGTCCCAGTCTCTTTCGTCTTCGCCCCGGCCTATTCACGCCCGAAGATCTCCACAACGGAGCCTTCGCCCAATTCGCCAGCGCCGAAACGCTTCGCCGTTACAACACCTTTTTTGTCAGTCGTGATGTTTCACGCGCCCGGCCGGGGGACCTGCTCTTTTATTTCCGTCCCGGACGGTCGAGTCCCTCCCACAGCATGATCTTTATCGGCCGCAGCCAGATTCAACCGTCCTCTGCCTCCTTCGTGATCTACGATACCGGCCCCGATGCTACTATCCATGGCAGAATACAGGGGAGCGAAACCCAGCCAGGCGAAGTCCGTAGACGCACTCTCGACGAGTTGTTGCAGTACCCCGATACACAATGGCAGCCACGATCCGCCAATCCGTTTTTCCGCGGAGTCTTCCGCTGGAACATTCTCCGCAGCGATTCTTTTTAGCGCTTCTGCGGACCGTCTTCGTCCTGGCGCTTGCCGCCCCTATCATCGGCCAGAACGAAGCGCAGCCCTATTTTTCTCTCTCCAGCAGCCGCACCTTCGGGTCTGCCGAAGACCCTCAAATCATGCTCAGCGGTTCGGGCGTTAAGGCCGTCCAGATCCGCGCCTACCGCGTCAACGATCCTGTCGAATTTGTGCGCAAAATGGAGGACCTCCACTCCTTCGGTTCACAGCCCCCGCGCCGCACCGGAAAGCCCACCTTCATTGAACGCATCCATAACTGGAAACGCGCGCTGCGCCGCAATATCCGTCTCGGTCTCCGCGGCCAGTTCACTGGATCTCCCCGCGCTCATCTCATCGGCAAGCCTAAGCCGAAACCCGCCGCTGCCCCCTCCGCCACCCGGTTCGCAGAGATTCCCGTGCTCAATAAGGAGCAGTTGGTCCTGTCCTTCACGCAATCCCTTTCCACCAAAAATCGCTGGAGCTCCCAGCAGGTTTCGGTGCCCGTCAAGGCCAAAGGGCTTTACCTGATAGAAGCCGTCGAGGGAAATCTCCGCGCCTACACCGTGCTCATGGTCTCCGACGCGGTTCTCATCACTAAAACCGGCCACGATCACACCCTCGGCTTCTTCGCCGATCGCGCCACCGGAGAGCCCATTGCCAACAGCCCCATCTCCACAATCGTTCGCAACGGCAGCCCTGAAATCCACACCACCGGCGCGGACGGCATCGCTGATCTCTCTACCAATCTCGAGCAGCCCGAAGACGTAAAAATAATCGCCCACCGCGGCGAAGATGTCGCCCTCTCCAGCATCGCCAGTTGGAATTTCTCCAGCCGCCGGCGCAACCTAATCGGGGTCATCTATTCCGATCGTCCGGTTTACCGCCCCGGCGATACCGCTCATTTCCGCGGCATTCTGCGCCTGCGCGAAGCGGTCGGCTATTCCACGCCCGCCAGCCAGTCTGCCTCCGTTCAGATCACCGATCCCGATGGCAAACCCGTCTACCAGAAAGAGCTCACCACCAACACGAACGGAATCCTGCACGACGAAATCGCGCTTCCGAAAGACGCGCCCCTGGGCAACTACTACGTCGAAGCCAAATCCGGCGAGAGCAGCGTCAGCGGCAGCTTCGAGGTCCAGGAATACAAGAAACCCGAGTACGAAGTGCGTGTCGCGGTCTCCCAGTCCCGTGTCCTTCAGGGCGCAACGGTTCCCGCCATCATAGACGCCCGCTACTACTTCGGAGAGCCGGTGAACGGAGCCAAGGTCAAGTATTCCATCTACCGCGACACCTATTGGAACTCCATCTGGTATCGCGACGAAGACGATTCCACCAGCGCCGATTCTGCAGGCGAAGGCAGCGCCGGTGACGAGATCAGCCAGGGCGAAGGCACGCTGGACTCAGATGGAAAACTAACCGTCAACATTCCCACCGCCGTCTCCTCTACTAAGGAGGATTCCACTTACCGTTTAGAAGCCCGCGTTACCGATGCCGCAGGCCGCGAAATTTCCGGCACTGGATATCTTGCCGCCACCTACGGCAGCTTCGCCGTTCACATCCAGCCCAGCCGTTATTTCTTTGAACCAAACACCACCGGCAGCTTCAAAGTAGAGGCCCGCGATTACGACAATCATCCCGTTTCCGTCGCGGTTCACGTAACCCTGGAAACCTGGAACTGGCGGACCCGCGAAGCGACTCAGCTGGTTTCCTCTGCCGATGGCGCTACCGGCCCGGATGGCGCTCAGAATGTTGATCTGCAAATCCCGTCCGGCGGTCTCAGCTACCGCGCCGTGGTCAGCGCGCGCACACCCGAAGGCCGCACCATCGAGTCATACACCTCCATTTGGGTCGAGAGTTCCGGAGGCGACCTCTATGGCGAACCCACCCAGACCATCCAGATAGTCCCCGATAAGAAAACCTATCGACCCGGTGAAACTGCGCGCATCCTGATCCTCGCCGGACAGCCCAACACCCCCGTGCTGGTCTCTGTCGAAGGCCGCGATATCCGTTCTCACAAGCTGCTCCGTTCCACCGGTGCAACTGCTCTCTTCGAATACGTCGTCACTGCGGACGACGAACCCGGCTTTTACGTCAGCGCCCAATTCATCCGCCAGGGCAAGCTCTACTCCGGCTCCAAGCTCGTCAAGATTCCACCCCAGGAACACCAGCTCGACTTCCAAATCACCACCGATAAGAAAACCTATCTCCCGGGTCAGACTGCGCACTACCAGATCGCCGCGCTCACCTATGACGGCAAGCCCGCCGCCAATACCGACCTCAGCCTTGGAGTCGTCGACGAAGCCATCTACGCCATCCGCCGAGATGCCACTCCCGACCTGCTCCAGTTCTTCTACGGCCGCGAATACGATAGCGTCTACACCGATTCCTCCCTATCCTATTTCTTCAGCGGCGAAGCCGGAACGCGCCGCATGCAGCTGGCCCTGCTGCGTTCCGAATCGTCCCTGGCCCAGCTCAAGCCCGACCGTCCGCCCCAGCCCAAGGTCCGCAAGTACTTCCCCGACACCGCCTTCTGGGCCGCCGATCTCACCACCGGCGCGGACGGCCGCGTGGAAGCCGACGTTCCCTTCCCTGATTCCCTCACCACCTGGCGCGCCACCGTGCGCGGCGTCGACCAGAATCGCTTCGGATCGTCCACTGCCAAAACCATCGTCCGCAAAAATCTCATTCTCCGGATGGCCACCCCGCGCTTCTTCGTCCAGGGCGATCAGGTGGTCATCTCCGGCATCGTCCACAACTATCTCGCCACCGCCAAACAGGCGAAAATCAATCTGAAAATCGCCGGCCTCGATCTCCTCAGTTCCAACGCCGCAGCAGAGGTCAACATTCCCAGCCGTGCCGAAGCCACTGTCGAATGGCGCGTGCAGGCCCAAGACACCACCCGTCAGGCCACCCTGACTGCGCAGGCCATCACGGACGAAGAGTCCGACGCCCTCGAAATCTCGCTGCCCGTCAATCCGCCCGGTATTCCCGTCCATCAGGCCCAGGGCGGCACCATATCCGGTTCCAACACTGCCGGCTTCGCCTTCAACTTTCCTACCGATGCCGTCGCCGGATCGCGCTCTCTCTCCATCCGGCTTTCCCCCTCCATCGCCGGGTCCATCTTCGGAGCTCTCGATTACCTCACATCCTTTCCTTATGGCTGCGTCGAACAAACCATGTCGAGTTTCCTGCCCAATCTCATGGTCACCAAAGCCGTCGATGAACTGAAAATCAAAGCCCCCAGCGATCCGGCCGGCCTTGCCGCAAAAACGCAAGCCGGACTCGATCGCCTCTACAGCTTTCAGCACGATGACGGCGGCTGGGGCTGGTGGCAGACCGATGACAGCCATCCGTTTATGACCGCCTATGTCGTCGCCGGATTCTCCGAAGCCAAACGCCTCGGCACCGCCATCGAAGCGGACCGCCTCACGCGCGGCGCTCAGTGGCTCACCGCGCGCCTGGCCAATGACACCACTCTCGAGCCGGACTCCCGCGCCTATATGCTCTATGCCCTGGCGCTTTCCGGCCATCCCGATCACGCCGTTGAAAACACCGTCTATGGATCGCGCTCCCAGCTCTCGCCGTATGGCCTGGCTCTGCTCGGCCTCGCCTTCGATGCGGAACAGGACGGCCGCGCCAAAACTCTGGCCGATGCGCTCGCGTCCACGGTTATGACTTCCGGCCCCGAAGCCTGGTGGCCCGCCCAGCGCGACGAAATGCTCGACTTCGAAGCCGACGTCACGCCCGAAGCCACCGCCTTCGTCACCAAGCTGCTCAGCCGCCAGCGGCCTGACGATCCCCGCATTCCCAAAGCCGCTCTCTGGCTCGTCAACCACCGCAACGAAGGCTATTGGTGGAGCAGTTCCAAGCAAACCGCCATGGTCATCTATGGCCTTATTGACTACCTCAAATCCAGCCGCGAACTGCAGCCCGATTTCACTGCTACGGTCAAGGTCAACGGGCAGCCTGCCCTTACTCACTCCTTCCAATCCACCGGAGTGCTGCAGGATCTCGCCGTCACCGTGCCCGAAGAAAAACTCGCCGCTGCCGGCAATCGCGTGGAAGTCTCCATGTCCGGCGCAGGCCGCCTCTACTACTCACTTTCCGCCGAGCACTACTCCAATAACGCCCGCGCTGAAAAACAGGGCGCTGTCTCATTAAACGTCTTGCGCGACTACTACCGCCTGTCGCCCTCTAAGCAAAACGGCCGCATCGTCTACGATCTCAATCCGCTGAATGGCCCGGTTGCCATCGGCGACACCTTGGCCGTCCGCCTTACCGTCACCGGCTCCACCTGGCGCTATCTGCTGGCCGAAGATCCCATTCCAGCCGGAACCGAATTCATCGAAAAGGACAATCTCTACGAGATCCGCAACCGGCCGCCGTGGTGGGCCTACTCATTCACGCGCCGCGAACTCCACGACAACCGGATGGCAATCTTCCAAACTTACTTTGATGAGGGCCAGCAGCAATACTTCTACCTCCTCAAGGTGGTCAATCCCGGCCTCTTCCACGTCAGCCCCGCGCGCGTCGAACCCATGTATCAGCCCGGAACCGAGGCCACCACCGAATCGCGCACCCTCCAGGCGAACCAGCAGGCCGCCCCATGAAGACGGGATTCAAAAGTCTCGCCGCCGCCCATCTTTTGGGCAACGCCTTACTCCTGCTGCTCGGCTACTATTGGCTCGGCCTCGGCGAATCGTCCGGCACGCTGGTTCTCTGGAGCGCCGCTGTTTTGCTCTTCGGAATTGCGGCCGCTGTCTGGCTGCATGGAGGGGCGCTGGTCTTTTTCCGCCGCAGGTCTGACGCACCGTTCCTCTCGGCCCGTCATCTTTTGCCGCTCTTCGTGCTCACCTTATTTGGCCTCGCCCTCTATTGGCTGCTTTCTGATTTGGGCGATCGATTCCAACATCAGGCCTTTGTCATCGGCTCCTACGCCACTCTGAAAACCCGCAAACCGGTCGCGCCCTCCGCCATCCTGAGGACCTATCACGTCCTCATCGCTATCCTGCAATGGCTGGTTGTGCCCGTTCTGCTCCTGCCGCTCGGGGCTGGTGTCGCCAATAGAGGATGGCACGGATTCTCACCGAAGTCCTTCCGCCGCAGTTTCCGTTGGCGCTACTGGGTGCAAGTCGCAGTGCTGCTCTTTCTCGCCCTCTACCTTCCCTGGAAGATCATCAACTGGATCCCGCACGTCCCCGGATTCGGCGCGGAGTTCATCAGCTTTCTGGTCCGTTTCTTACTCGCCTATCTGCTCTTCGCTGCCGGACTCCTCGCGCTAGAATACTTGACCTCTGCCGGCAAGCCGCGCTCCACCCATCGCATTACGGTCGCTTCCCCATAACGCTCCATCAGCGTTCTTACTCTCATCGCGGCCTCCCGGTATCCGGCCCGCGCAGTCTGCTCGTCCGCCCGGTCCCGCACGTCGCCGCCGGCAATCGCTCCCTGGTCATGTGTGCTAAGCACCGCCACCAGGCCCTCGCGGAACCACGCTGGCAGTCCCATCGCGCATCGCTGCTCCAGCACCCCATGCAGCATCTCGTGCCGTAGCGTACCTCGCAAATCCGTCTGCGGCTGAACATCCATCCGTAATCCGCGCGTCCGCGCCGCTACCCATCCCGGCTCGCCCGTCGCATCCCGGAACGCCGCCACGTCCGCATAAATTCGCACTTCCATCACGCCCTCCAACCGCCGCCCCGTCCGGCTCTCCGCCCAGCGCAGCGCCTCTTCCGCCACGCCAACCGCGGGTCTGTCCCTATTTGGCCTCGTCGTCAGCACCGTCACGCGCTCTCCGCCCAGCCGGGTCCATTCGAATCCCGCCGCCGCTCGATTTACCGTCGTCCCGGGATAGTAAAACCGCAGAATGGCCCTGTAATCCATTCCCTCCGCGCCCATCTCGTCCGCGCCCTTCTGGCACAGTCCCACGCCATGTCCCCGCCCATGGCCCACCACCCGGTCCCCGCTCATCTCATACCAATCGCTGCGCAGCTCGTTCCATCCCAAATGCCGGCCCATCGCGAAGCGGAATGAGCTCGCACTCACCGCAATCCGCTCCTGCGTCCCCATCAGCGCCAGCGTCTTAGCCCGTCCCGATCCTGTTCTCGTTGCAATCTCCACCCGTACTAACGGCTCCGGACACCGCAGCCCTTCGGCCGTCAGCGCCTGCCTGATTTCCTCGTAGTTCAGGTGCTCCCAGCTCCAACCAGCGCGCCCGCGCCGCACGCAATACGGGTCTTCGCGTACGGCCAGATACTCCGCCGCCATATCCGGCCACACCGCCGCAGCCGCCTCCGTCCGTCCGCCGCAATCCTGCGAATACACCGCGAATGCCAGCCGTCCCTGGAACCAAAGCATCTCGCCCGCAGTGGCAGTCGCAGCTGCTTTCGCCGTGTCATTCGGAGTTCCCGCCAATACTCTCTGGCCCAGCACCCTCTGACAATGTGTCGTGGAGCAGAAATCGAATCCCTGCGCCGCATGCCGCCCCCGCATCCGGAATCCATAAGTCCGGGCCGCCACCGCCATTGCCTTACGCACTTCCCCGCTTTGCAACACGCCCGCTTCGCCTGCCACCACCGCGGTCACGTACTCTTCGGCACTCATCTCTACCACGCGACGGTCCGGAAGCTGCACTTTATAGGTCTGCTGCCCGAACGCGGCTACCGCTACCACCATTACCAGCAGAAGTCTCAAGCCCGAGCCCCGAAATACTGGACCATCGCTTCTCGCGCCAGCGGAGCCGCATCCGATCCTCCCGATCCGCCCGCCGCCATCACCACCACCATCACTTCCGGCCGCTGGCTGGGAGCGAATCCCGCAAACCAAGCCACCCGTCCGCCGTCGCCCATGGTTCCCCCGCTGCCCGTTTTACCCGCCACGGAAACTTGCGGCAGCGCCGCTCGCTGCGCCGTACCGAACGACACCGCTCCGCACATTCCGGCTCGCACCGCGTCTGAAATCCGCAGCCGCCGGTACGCCCGCAGCAGCTCTTCCGCCGGCAAGCGAATATTCTCCTCCCCCAAAGCCAGCAGCCGTACATCCCGAACCTCACCCTCGGTTCGCAACCCATACCGCCCCAGAGATTCCTGCAGTTCTCCCGCCCAGAACCGTTCCGCCCAGTGCGCCACCGCGCAATTGCAGGAATATGCCAGCGCCCGCGGCACATCCATGGGCAGAGCCGTTCTTGGATGCACGCAATTGAGTTGCCGCCCCCTTACCGTTAGCCTCCCCGGACACAGGTATGTCTCACCCGCCCTAAGCCGCCCCCGGTCCATCAGCGCCGTCACCACCAGCGGCTTCAAAACCGATCCCGGAGCCGCCCTCCGCTTTTCATCCCCGCGCCCCTGTTTCAGAATGGTGATATTGTTGTCCGCCATCCGCAGAAGCAGCACCACAGCATCCCGCGCCGCCCCCCCGAGCGCCCTCGCTAGAAGAGCGCAAAAGAGCCTCCGCCCCGGTAGAATTTGGGAACTCACACCCCTGTTTCCGGCTTCTAAACTAATACGGGACTGCATGCCGCTCCGCTCACTCGTTTTCCTATTTCTTTCTCTCCAATTTGCCCCGGCACAGATATCCTCTGTAACGGGCGCTCCGAATCAGCCACCCTCCGGGAATCGCTATAAGGTTACCGGAACCGTGGTCAACGCGCTCACCGGCGAGCCCATTCCCAAAGCTCTCGTCACCGGGCCCGGAGTCCACGGATTCACTGGACCCGACGGCAAATTTGAAGCCTCCGGTGTCCCCGAAGGCCCGGCCAATTTTTCCGCGCAGCGGCCTGGCTTCTTCAATCCGGGCGCTTCCCTTTCTTTCGGCCGCCCTTCCAAACCCACGCTCATCGACGCCAACAACACCACCGTACAAGTCAAATTGAGTCCTGCGGCTGAGATTCACGGCCGCGTCCTCGACAATAACGGCGAACCGATTGAAGGAATGCAGGTGCAGCTCTTTACGCGAATGATGGCGAATGGCCTCTATCGGTGGCGTCCAGCCGGAAGTGCAGTCACCGACGAAAGCGGCGCTTACCTGTTTGAAGATCAAATGGGCGAGACTTACATCGTTCAGACGCGCCTTCACCGGCTCTACAGCCAGTCCCCCGATCTCGTCATCAACGACCAGCACTTCCCCGAACTCTATCCCTCGACTTATTACCCTAACGCGCCCGATCGCGACTCCGCCCAGCCCATCAAACTCGCCCCCGGCACCCAAGCTGAAGCCGATTTCACGCTTACTGCCGTTCCCGGCTACTCCATCTCCGGTACTGTCGCCGGAGCATCGCGCGCGAGCGTCTTCTGCCAGAACAGCAGCGGCGAAATGATCTCTGGCGGAGCACAGAACAACCCCCGCACCGGAGCGTTCACCATTACAGGCGTCCCCTCCGGACCCTGCAGTCTGGTCGCCCGCGTGTTCGGCCGGGGCGCGAGTAAGGCCTCCGGAGAAATCGACGTCAATATACCCTCTTCCGATATCTCGGGAATACAAATCCCGCTGAACGGCCCTCTGCCCGATATCCCGATCGTCATTTCCGGTCAGCCCGCCGATCTCAATGGCCCCGGCGTCCAGTTCTCTCTCTCGCCGAAGGATCTCTTCTCGTCGCCCATGTTCCGCGGAGGCGGAACCTTTGTGAAAACGCGCCCTGGCGAAAACGGCGAGCAGCAGTTGATCATTCAGAATCCTGAGCCCGGTTCTTACCACGTCAGCGCCATGGGCCTCGGGAACTCCTGTGTCGCTTCCGTCACCTCCGGTAGCACTGATTTGACGAAAGAAGACTTGGTCATCTCGCCCGATTCGCCTTCTCCGCCCATCGCCGTCGCTCTTAGAACCGATTGCGGCTCGCTCGAAGTGCATCTGGAAGGCGGTGAAGCCAACACCTACGCATCCATCGTGATGCTCGGAGGAGCGCAGTCGCCGCGCATGCAAATGGCTATGGTAGGCAGCAACACCAATCTTTCCAATCTCGCGCCCGGCGACTATAAGCTCTATGCCTTCGACCATATCTCCAACATCGAATACGGCAACCCCGAAGCGCTGAAAAACTTCGAAGCCCAGCAAGTCACCATCGGGCCCGGCGAGAAAGCCACCGTGCAAGTGAAACTGCTGAAAACTTCCGGAAGCTCCAATCCATGAAACGCTTTCTACTCGCGCTAGTTTGCGCGGCAGGCATCCTCCGCGCTCAACCGGACCAAGCTTCCGCCTACGTGATCGCTGGCACAGTCGTCAATGCCCTTAACAAAACGCCAATTCCTAAAGCTCTCGTCCGCATCAATCTCACGCAGGCCGCCTTCGATGCTCACAGTTCGAACTCCCGCTTAGCCATCACCGGAGACGATGGCCGCTTCGCCTTCCTGAACGTGCCCGCAGGCAAATACCAACTCAGCGCCGCCAAGCCCAACGATCGCCCGCAGTTCTTCCTTGGCGCAGGCGACCAGTTTTCTACCGCGATCGTCACCGGACCACATCTCGATACCGCTCATCTCGTGTTCCCCTACCGTGCCCCAGGCAGAATCGACGGCACGGTAATCGACGAAAATGGCGAGCCGGTCCGCAACGCCCAGATATACGTCTTCCGGCACGACACTATCGACGGCCGCCTGCAATACGTGCGCGCCGGGCAAACTAACACTCACGGAGACGGCCTCTTCCACCTCGGCCATCTCATAGCTGGAAATTACCTTGTTGCTGTCGCCGCCACGCCCTGGTTTTCAAATAGGGGGCTTGCAACAGGCGGCCGGCCGCTACCTACCCAACCGGCCGCGGAACTCGACGTGGCGTACCCGTTCACCTACTATCCCGGAACCGCGGAACCTTCCGATGCTGGGGCCATCCCTGTCAGTGAAGGCAGCTCTTCCAAGATCCAGATCCCGCTGCGATCTGTTCCCGCCATTCATCCCTCTTTTGACCTGCCGACCCCTGTAAACCAGCCCAACGCAGGCCCCATCCCGCCGCAGCAGTACGTGCAACTCGCCGCCATCGGGCCGGATAACATGCCTATCGTTACTCACGTCGTCAATGGGGGACCTGGGTTTTCACCAGGAATCGCTCCCGGCCGCTATCGCTTAACGCAAGGCGGAATGAGAAACGGCGAATACTCCATGAAAATGTCGAAGCCCGTCGACATTACCAACGACGGGCCTTTGCCACTCGAAACCGTGGGCCAGGCTTCAGTCGCCGGCACGATGTCTATTCAAGGCTCAGCCGGAAAACCGGCCAACCCCGTGCTGATCATGCTGGCGCCAGTCTCCGGAGGTCCCCCGCTCCGCACCCAGACCGCCAAAGACTTTACCTTTACGTTCCCTGATGGAATCGCACCCGGCCGCTACCGGATTTTTCTCCCCAACAGTCGCTCGTTCTTCCTGAAGTCCATCGCCGCCAAAGGCGCTGACGTATCCGGCGGGCAAGTCGATCTCCCGCCGGATGCGACCGTGCAGCTCTCGCTGCTCATGGCCCCGTTCAGTAATTTCAAGCTGCCGCTCGAAGGCATCGCGCTGCGCAACGGCAAACCGCAAGCCGAAGCCATGGTGCTCCTGCTCCCCGTCCAATCCGGATCCACCGACCAGATCCGCCGCGACCAAAGCGACTTCGACGGCTCCTTCAGCCTCAGCCAGATCCCGCCCGGCGACTACCGCCTTCTGGCCATCGAGAACGCCCGCGATCTCGAATACCGAGACCCCAAAGCCATCGCCCCCTACCTGCCCAAATCCCAACCCGTCAAGATCGGAGCCGTCACCCCGCCCCCCACCGGCCTGAAAATAGAAATTCAGCCCCGCCAGCCATAAAAGATGTGCGTGCTAATCTATCCAGTTATGCGAGAGTCGAAATGGGTAACAGCTTGGCAGCCCGCCTCCCTTCTGTCGTGGTAATCGCCAGGGATCGTAAAAAAGAACGCGCTCTTGACTCCATCCGCCGCCTGGCTCGTCCTCTTCCTCCCGGTTTCGCGTTCGACCGTGAATAAGCCCACAGGCGATAATTTTTTCTTCGGTACCAACATCCTCATCTGCGATTTTTCAGGTGACAGCTCTCCATTCGTCCTGCACTATCCTCTACTCTGAAGATCTTCATCATGGCCAGAACATCGAAGGCCTGAAAATCCGAAATCCCTGCCGCCCAACGTCGCCGATCTGAAGCCACGCTCAATATTCGGTCGAACCAACAAATATCGTCCGGCCAGAGGGCAAGCTCTCGTCCAATGCCGCAGCCGAGATCACCCCGGCGAACTCGTCCACGGTCGTCGCCGTCTGCTCGTCTCCCCGGCGGGAATCCATAAACCCGCGGCGTCTACGCTCCAATAAACGTAAAGTAATCGTCCCCTCGATGGCATCGCCGCTAACAACTACCAGCGATACACCCAATTCACCCGATTTGAAAATGTACTCGCGAAGCGCCTGCTCTCCCGCATGTTTGCTCTTAGCCACCATTTCATATTCAGGAATTACCGGCTTCTGTCCGTAAAAATGAGCCCAATGGCTCGTCACGAACACGATTCTGCCCCCCACGCGCGGCATAATCCTGCTCGCAAGCTTGGCAGCCCGCAGTTGCGCGTCATGGTTCAAGGCCATTGCATAGTCTTCCGCTTTTCCCTTCTCCAACCCTCCGCTGGCGTTCAGGACAAGTAGGTCGAGACGATGAAATGTCCGCTGAATAGCAGCCATCATGGCTTCCAGTTCAGATTCAATTGTTACGTCTGCCTGTACGCAAATCGCGCGCCTGCCCAGGTCCGTAATCTCCCGGGCGACTTCTTCGGCCCGGGCGCTCTTGCTCCGGTAGTTCACCGCCAAGTCCGCTCCCAACGCAGCCAGCTTAATTGCGGTCGCCGCCCCGATCCCCCGTGAAGCTCCGGTGACCAGCGCAACTTTCCCCTGCAAAGGCAAATCCATATGTCAAAGTTTCCGGAAAACGCCGGCCGTCCCGGCAGTCCACCTTAAGTAATACTCAGTCAGACGTCGGCGGCGTCTGTTCACCTGAGACCGCAATCCGGCCAAGTGCAATGTCATCATTAATTCGAATGTACTCGCTTCCGCGCGGGAAGACTTTTCAACCCAATTCCATGAAAGCTTTTATCGCCATTCTTCTCCTGGCCGCCGCCACCGTTGTCCTCCAAGCCTCCAGTCAAACAGCGCTTCGCAAATCGCCCGAATTGGCCTTCAGGCTTCCCGGTCAGGGCCAGAAACTTCTCAGCCAATACCGCGGGAAAGTCGTGGCCCTGGAATTTATCCTGACCACCTGCCCCCACTGCCAGGCAGCCTCTAAAGTGATGAACAAAATGCAGAAGCGTTATGGAGCGAAAGGCTTTCAGGCTCTCGACGTAGCGCTCGACCCCGATGCCGGTTCACTCGTCGAGAACTTCGCCAGGGATTTTCAATTGAGCTTCCCCGCCGGTTGGACCTCTCTCGATCAGATGATGGCGTACATGGGCTTCACGCAGCGGCCGCTGGTCCCGCAACTCGTCCTGATTGACCGCACCGGCAAAATCCACTATCAGACTCCCCGCCTCGGCGACCCCGAATCCATGAAAGAAGACGTCATCGCCAGCCGCATCCAAAAGCTGCTGGCCCATTCAAAGTAGCCGCTAGCGCTGCTCGTTCGCTTTCTGGCAAGTATCAATTGAAAGCAAGCACATCATGAAGATCGACGAGCGTCTGCAATTTCCCGTCCAATGCAGTGGATCGCTGCACGCCTCCACACGTGAACTCCCAGCCATCGTGCGTGGTGCGCGCAATGACAGACGGCATTCTTAGGAGTCGTAAGCTTCTAGAAAGCGGTTTCGACCATGATCCGCTAGGCTTATTGAATCCATCAACTCACTGCAGCTTGAGATACTCCGGCAGGCGTGCCTCGGTATTGCCCAGGGCGCGCGCCAGGCTCACCTTCGCCAAGTTATGGGCGAACAGGCTGGTGATGTAGTCGAGATTAGCTGAAGCGACTTCGCCCTGCGACTGAACCACTTCCACAGCGTTGGCGATGCCTGCCTCGAATCGCTGTTTCGCTAGCTCCAGTGTTTTGCGCGAGACTTCCCGATTGTTGCGGGCTACTTCAACCTGGCTTCGGGTGGCTTTCAGATCGAGCAGCGCATTGCGGACCTCGCTCTCGATACGGCTCCGCGTATCTTCCAGTTCGTCATGGCGCTGGTCCAATGCGGCCTGCGCCTGCTCTACTTCGCCTGCGACTCTTCCGCCGGCCCAGATGGGAATGCGCAGTGTCCCCGTTACGGAGAAGGTGCCATGCGATTCGGTGGGTCGCAATCCGATGACGCCGTAATCCGCATTGACGGACAGCGATGGATACCGTTCCGCGCGTGCAGCAGCCCGCGCCTTCTCCGCCGCTAGCATCTGTTTGCCCGCGGCCTTCAAATCTGACCGGTTCTCGAGCGCTTGCCTCACTGCGTCATCGGCCGCAAGTTCGGGCGCATCGGCATACGGAATTGTGTCACTCAGCTGATAATTGTTGCTAGGCGGCAGTCCCGTTACGCGCGCCAGATTGATCTTCTGCTTCGCCAAATCATTCTCCAGCGTAGTTAGCCGCTGCTGTTGCCTTTGCACTTGGACCAGGCTTTGGTTCTCCTCATATTGCGCGGCCAGCCCTACCTGCCGGCGCTGCTTCGTCTGGTCGTAGAGCGCTTTGGCGCTCTCAAATTGCGCTCGCTCCGCATTCAACCGGCCCTGCGCCGCCATTGCTTGCAGATACGCGCCCGCTACGCCGAGCACCACCAGGTCACGTGCGTCCTTCAAGTACAACTCGTTTGCTCGGCGTGCTTCCCGCGCCGAACGGTAGTTGTTTATGGCGGTAAAGTCGGCCAGATTTTGCGTTAGCGTTGCACGCAAGTCGAAATAATTGAAGGGCCCAACCGTTGCCGGGATGAATGGCACTTGAATACCGAAGGCGCGCAGATTAGATTGTTGCTCCACCGCCCGCAGGCCGCTGCTGAGGTTTGGTAAAAGTGTACTCCGCGCCACCCGTTCCTGCCCGTGCGCCTGGCGGACTGCATGCGTCAAACCGGCAGTTCCCAAATTGAAGGCAACACCGCGAGCCACGGCTTCTTTCAGGCTGAGCTTGCCGGAGAAAGGCATGCTGGCAACGCTGCTTGCGCTACCGGAATAGGGACCTTGCGCTTGAATGGTTGTATTCAGAGTATTGACGCTGCTGGTAGTCCCTGGGACAGGAGTTTGGGTTGCATTCACCGACCCCGTTTGAGCGGTGCGTCCCGACAACGGAATCTGCTGCGCCCGCGTTTCCGGGCCGCCGGAATTCGCCTGTCCAGGCGCCTGCGCCGCGATGTTGATCGCGAACATCGTAGCGCCCATCAATAGTTTGCGCGCAATCGTGACTTGTCTTGCCATTTCGTCTTCTATCCCAATTGTTTCCGGAACCGCCAGATGCTAAGCGACAACATCACGGCGGTAAAAAGTAGTAGCGCCAGCAGATTCGGCCATAGTTCCTGGATCCCGCTCCCTTTCAGCAGTGCGCCGCGCGTTACGATACTGAAGTGGCAGATCGGGTTTAACACCGTCAGTGGCTGCATCCAGTGCGGCATCGCTTCCACCGGTGTCAGCGCTCCTGAAAGAGACGCGAGCGGCGGATTCACAAAGAAGCTCATCAGTTGCGACTGCTGCGCCGACTTGGTAAACGTCGCAATGAACGTGCCGATTCCGATACCGCACAGCACACACAAGGAGGCGCCAAAAAACACCAGCACGAGGCTGCCGCGGAACGGCACGGCAAAGACAACCTTCATCAGCAAAGTGGCTAACGCCACCATCAGCAGCAGCAGACCGAACAGCGGAGCGATCTTGGCGATGATAATCTCCGCCGTGCCGGATGGCGTCATCAAAAGCTGCTCCACTGTGCCCGCCTCGCGCTCCTTGATCATGGCCGTCGAGGCCACCAGCGAACCGTTCAAGATCAGGAGCACTCCGAAAGTGCCCGTCACAATAAACCAGGAATTCACCAATCCCGGATTAAAGAGAAATGCCGGCTGCAAGGTGACTTGCCCGCTGCGGCTCTGGTTCACCGCCGGGATCCGGCTGAACCGGGCCTGTATTGCGCTTCCTTGCAGAAGGTCCCGGTTGTAGGTGCTGATAATGCCTTCGGCGTACCCTTGCCCGATGGCGGCGACATTGGCATTCACCGCATTCAGCAGCACCTGCACATCGGTTTGCCGCCCGCGCTGCAGCTTGCGCGCAAACTCATAGGGAATCACCAGACCGGCATCCACCTTGCCCTGCGAGATGGCTGCGCTCAGCCGGCCGATAGAAGCGAAATTGCCTGCCAGCCGGAAGCTCTTGCTTTCCGTCATCACGGCGCGCAGTTCACGGCTCTCCGGAGTCCGGCTGTCGTCGATTACCCCTAGCCGGAGATCGGATACAGTTGAATTCAAGGCGAAACCGAAGAGCAGAAGTTGCAGCGTCGGCGGCACGATCAGCGCCAACGCCAGCCGCCGGTCGCGCCGTATTTGCGAAAACTCTTTCCGCATAAGCGCTCCCAGCCGCGACCGGAACGAAGTGCGGTACTGAACTTCGTCCTTCATATGCTCAATTGCATGCGGCGCATCTTGCGCCAGGCAATCAGATAGAAGATTGCGCCGATAATGCCGATGGCCAGCACACGGGTCCACATGGCCGGCCAGCCGCCGCCTACCAACAGCGCATCCCGCACAATCTCGATGTAGAAGCGTCCCCACACCACCGCCGATACCCAGCGCAGTCCGGCGGGAATGTTTGCCACCGGGAAGATCAGCCCGGAAAGCAGAAACACCAGCAGGAATCCGCCCAGCGCAACCGCTTGAATGGCGGCAGCCTGGCTCGGAATCGCCGCGCCTACCAAAGTGCCGAACGATGCCACGCAGAAGGCATACAGCAGCGTTGCGGCAATCAGCGGCGTTGGATCGCCGGCGAAGTGCAAGCCGAAATAAGTAAACAGCAGAGCTAGCGAGAGCACCCATTCAGCCAGGGCAATCAGCGCAAACGCAAAGATCTTGCCCAGCAGAAACTCGTGGGCAGAGATGCTCGAAACATACACCTGCAAAATGGTTTTCTGCTCGCCCTCTTTCGCCATGGCCAAAGCCGCCAGCAGCGGAGGAAACATCGAGATGCCCAGAACGAAAATTCCCGGTCCGTAGAACTTCTTAGAATCGCGGCCGGGGTTGAACCAGAGCCGCACCTGGGCATGCACCGGAGTCATGCGCGCCGCGCCGCCGGCATTCCGTTCGTTGTAGGCATTGGCTATTTGCCCGGCGTAGCCTTGCACCAGTCGCGCCGTATTGGCATCCGTGGCATCCACCAGCAGTTGCACCGGAGTGTTCTTGCCGCGCGCCAGGTCTCGCCCGAAATGTCTCGGGATGATCAAAGCCGCGCGCGCACGGTTTGCGATGAAAGCCTGCTCGGGCTCGCGATCGACCGGCCACGCTACCACGTGGAAAGTAACCGAAGCACGGAAGGCATCCACCAACTTGCGCGAAGCCGGAGACCCGTCGAAATCTTGTACCACCACCGGCAGGTCGCTCACCGTTAACGAGATCGCCGTTCCCAAAAGTAAGAGCAGAATCAGCGGCAGCACCAGGGCGAGTGCCAGCGCCAAACGATCGCGCATAATCTGCGTCAGTTCTTTGCGGCATTGCGCCACAATCCGCCTCATGGCCGGTCCTCCGATGCCACTTTGCCGGCCTGCTTCGCCTTCTCCACCACGACGATGAAAACATCCTCCAGCGAATACTCTCCTTCGTGCGCATCGCGCACTTCGATCCCTGCGCTGTTCAGCCGCTCTTTCACCTGCTGCATGCCGGCTGCTTCATCGCTGATGACATGCAGGCGATCACCGAAAAGAGAAACCCGCCAGCGCTCTTCCTTCGTTTTCAAGAAATCGGCTGCGCGCTGCGGTTGATCCACCATGAACTCGAATAGATGTCCGCCCTGGTCTGCTTTGACGCTACTCGGAGTTCCTTCCACTACCAATTCACCCGCCACCATGAAGCCCAGGCGATTGCACTGCTCCGCTTCCTCCAGATAATGAGTGGTGACCAGTATTGCGGTCCCGGCATCGGCAAGCTGATTGATCATGCGCCAGAAAGCTCGGCGCGCCAGCGGATCCACTCCAGAAGTAGGTTCATCCAGAAACAGCACGCTCGGCTCGTGCATGATCGCGCTCCCGAAAGCCACGCGCTGCTTCCATCCGCCTGGAAGACTGCCGGTGATCTGGCCGCCTTTGCCTTCCAGACCCGAAAATTCGAGCACCCAGCGCTTCTTCTCTTCGCGTTCCTCCTCGGGAACTCCATAAACACCGGCGAAGAAATCCAGATTCTCTTCAATGCTGAGATCGTCGTAAAGCGAAAACTTTTGCGACATGTAGCCGATCCGCTCGCGCACGGCTGCGGATCGCAGACGGCCGCTCTCACCCGCCAACTCCATCTCTCCAGCCGATGGCTCGAGCAGCCCGCAGAGCATCTTGATCGTAGTGGTCTTCCCTGCGCCGTTCGCGCCCAGCAGCCCATATATCTCGCCATAGCGAACCTGAATGTTCACATTCTTCACGGCATCGAACGCACCGAAGCGCTTGCCCAGTCGTTTCGCGCCGATAGCAACCTGATCGCGGCGATCGCGATGCGGGTGTTCACCCGGAAAATGCGGCGCTTTCATCTCCTGGCCGATCGAGCGCAGCGTTGCCACAAACGTGTTCTCGAGTGTCGGTTCGTCTACCCGGAAGCTCTCCACTTTGAGGCCGGCGCTCTCGAGTTTGTCTTGAATAGCCTGCTTACCCTTCTCTGCGTCGGGTGAAATCACGTCCAGACGATCGCCGAAGCGCTGCACATCGCGGATCTGTTCACCGTCCGCGGCGGCAGCCGCCAGAACTTCCTCGGCCTTTCCCAGATTTTGAGTTCGCACTTCCAGACGCTTGGCGCCAAGCTTCCGGCGCAATTCCGCAGGCGTTCCCGCAGCGCGTATTTCACCCAGGTGCATCAATGCCACGCGTCCGCAGCGCTCCGCTTCGTCCAGATAGGGCGTTGCTACCACAATCGTCAGTCCGTCTGCTGCCAGATGCGCCAAAGTATCCCAGAACTCCCGGCGCGAAACCGGATCGACGCCTGTGGTTGGCTCGTCGAGCAGCAGAACGTTAGGCTGCGCGACCAACGCGCATGCTAATGCCAGCTTCTGTTTCATGCCGCCGCTTAACCTTCCCGCCAGACGATCGCCAAAGCGGTCCATGTCGAACATTTCCAGATAGCGGTGGCCGCGCTCCTGAATCTGCGCGTCCTCCACCCGCCGCAAATTGCCCACATATTGAATGTTCTCGGCGACCGTCAAGTCCGGGTACAAGCTAAAGGATTGCGTCAGGTAACCCGCCTGTGAACGCGCCTCGCGCGCCGGCCTGCCGAAAATCTCCACCCTGCCCGAAGTGGCCTCCATCACGCCGCCCAGAATTTGGAATGTCGAGGTTTTGCCCGCGCCATCGGGTCCGATCAGACCAAAGATTTCACCTTTCCCGATCTGAAGCGAGACTCCCCGAACCGCTTCAATCGGCCCATAGTTTTTGCGCAGATCCTGCACTCGTATCGCAGGCCTGCTCTCCGCCCGGCCAGCAGCGGTCGAATCGAATGAAGCAACCGGCGCGGGAGCTATCACTTGCGCTTCCATTCCGGCCACTGCTCACCGTCGACCAGAATCTCGCCATCGGACGGCATTCCCGGCTTGGCATAACCCTTGCCGGCTTTCAATTGCAGCTTTACGCCCACCACCTGCTTCACGCGATCGTCACGAAAGTAAGTATTCTCGGGGGTGAACGTCGCCTGCGGATCTATGCGCGAGACCTGAGCATCGAGCGGCCGCGAAGGATTGGAATCCAGATAGACGCGCGCCGGCTGGCCTACCTTCACCCTGCCGATCTGCCCTTCCGGAACAAAGCCACGCAGATAAACCTTACTCAGATCGAGCAGCGTCACAATCGGCGTGCCCGCCTGAACCACCTCGCCCGGTTCCGCCGTGCGCGTTACTACCGTTCCATCGAAGGGCGCGACTACTTTAAGGTCGTCGCGATTGGCTTGCGCCTCGAGTAATTGGGCTCGCGCGTGCACGGCGTCCGCATTGGCGCTGGCGATGGTTGCCCGTTGCTGAGCCATCTGCCTCTGTATCGCAGCAGAGCCGGCGCTACGAATCTCCGGATTCGACAAGCTGGATCTGGCAACATTTAAAGCACCACGCGCGGCTTCCACCCGGCGCTGCGCTGCTGCCGTGACGGCCTCTTGCGTTTCAGCCGTTGTTGCCGCCTGCTTTCCTTGCCGCTCCGATACCGCGCCCGACTTCGCCAGGCGGCTGTAAGCTTCCTTGTCGAACGAAGCGAGTTGCAAAGAAGCCTGCTGCTGCTTGTACTCCGCCTCGGCGGCGGCGAGTTCCGCTTCCGCTTGCCGGACTTGCCCTTCCGCCTCCAACTTTGATTGAGTGGTTTGCAGCCGGGATTGCTGCAACTGTTGCTCCAAAACGTCGATCTGCTGGCGGGCCGACCGAACCTGCGCATCCGCCTGTGTCACTGACGACTCCGCTTGCTGCTCGCGAGCACGCACTTGCTGATCGTCGAGCACGGCAATCACCTCGCCCGCTTTCACAAGGTCGCCTTCGCGAAACTGGATCGAGGTAATCCGGCCAGCGGTTTTAGGAGACACAGCCGAGTCGTCGCCCTCGATGCGTCCGCTCAGAGCGACAATGCTGGCAGGAACATCCGGAGTAGCGAAGAAGATCAGCCAAATGGCCGCCCCCGCGATGGCCAGCACCAGCAGGATCACCAGCGGGATGATGCGGCGGCCCACGCTCGACCCCTTCCCTTCGGTTGGCCTTTCAGCTTGAGGCCGGGGTCTTTGCTCTGCCGTTTGATTCTTCGATTCTTGTGGCGCGGTTTGAAGATCGCTCATTGTTTAATTCCCTCGGGATCGCTTCGTCTTCGTCTGTTTCAAGTCCTGATTCGCTGCTACCGTGCGTAGCCCGCATAGAGAGAATTCGGTGATGTGTCCGGAAATTTCCTCGATCCGCTCTGGAGTCAGCTCGAGACCGGGCCAGATCCTGGAAATCACCGGCATCGCGTGAACATAGTGGACTACCTGCCCGATGATGCTGTGCGCGCAGAGCCGCACCTTGTCATGCTCAGGCGGCAAATGAACCAGCGCGCCAATGCTCTGCCGGAGAAGCGCATAACGTGGGCGGATGACCTCGTCCACCACCCGGTCGAGCGCCGTGCTGGGATTCGCCAGCTCTTGCATCATCAAGCGAATATGCACCGACGCCGCGCTCCGCCCGTAAGCTTCCCGCAGCATGCCGCTAATCTGCAACCGGAGCAACGTTTCGGGTGAAGCGCCATGCTCAAATTCGTTCAGCAGCGTTGTGTCCGTGTTTGCCAGCATCGCGTTCTTCAATACCGCGGTGTAGAGGCCGAGCTTGTCACCAAAGTGATAATTGACGGCAGCGACATTCACTCGGGCCGCCGCGCAGATATCGCGAACACTGGCGTTTTCATATCCTTGCGCCGCAAAAATTCCCGCAGCCGCTTCCAGCAGACGCGTCGCGGTGTCTGTCTCGATCTTGTCTTGCCGCCGAGGGAGCGCGCGGCTCCTGCTCTCCATAAACAGCAGTTTAAAACGACTGTTTTAATTCGTCAAGTCTTTTTCTTCTTTTCCAACACGGCTTAAGAATTACGCAGGCGATAGAGCCAATCACAACCTATTTGCTTTTTCCTATCAACGACTTAACGTCAAAAGCTTTTTTCCGCATGCTATCGTGTCTTCGCGATGAATAATCATCCCTCTTCCTTCGCGAAATCTGCCAGTCCTGCGCAGGTCGCCGCCAATCAGGCCAATTCCCAACACTCCACCGGTCCCAAAACCGAAGCCGGCAAAGAAGCTTCCAGCGCTAATCGCACCACCCACGGCTTCACCGGCAGTTTCATCGTGCTCCCCAGCGAGGACAAGGAACAATACAAAGCTCTCTTCCATCGCCTCACTGAAGAACACCAGCCCGCCACCGAAACCGAAGAGCTTCTGGTCCTGAAATTGGCGCAATCCCACTGGCTGATCCAGCGCGCGCTCGACTACCAGTCCGGCAGCATGCAGCAGGACAATTTCATCACCGTCGAAAAGCAGCTTTCGCTGTTCATGCGCTATCAAGCGCAGCAGGAGCGCGTCTTCAACAAAGCCCTGGCCGAATTAAAGCGACTGCAGAAAGAACGCCGCGACGACGAGTACGGAGTCTTCAACGCCAAGATCGCCTCGCAGTGCTACCGCCAGTCGATCGAGTCCTCGAAAGCCGAGATCCTGAAGATCAAAGAAGCCGAAGCGAAAGCTAAATACGCCGGGCGTCAAGCCGCAAAGGCCCAGTCAAACCCCACGCCGTCAACTACTTACAAAGAAATTGGCTTCGAATCGCAAAACGCCGCTTCAACGCCGCCGCAACAACATCAACCAGCCGCCGCATGACCAACTCTGACAATCCATTTGGCTCGAATCGCAAAAACGCCGGCGCAAAAATAGCAAAGCCTGAAAACGTATTCCATCTCACAGGCCAAATCTGCTTTCATGAGGATTTTTAGCAATATTTCTTTTCTCAATCTGATTGAAACATGCTAATATCGCGCTATCCATTGTGACTCTGTAAGCTTGGGCCCAGTCCGACCGGCTTCAAAGTATATTGCACAAGTTCAAAGCTTTAAGGGGTAGTATCTTGAAACCACACCGATTTCCCATGTGCGGGCAACCCCTGCACAGATTTTCCTTTCTTTCGCTTTTCGCAATTCTCATCCTTTGCTTTACAGCAGGCGCTGGCCTCGGCCAGTCCGTTAGCGGAGGCGTCCAAGGCACTATCACTGATGCGTCCGGCGCTGCTCTCCCCCAAGCCAACGTTGAAATCTCCGGCGGTTCCCTAGTTCAACCTATTACGGTTGTGACGAACAACAAAGGCTTCTTTTCCGTCACTGCCGTTCCGCCCGGTAATTACACCGTCTCGGTAGGCGCGCAGGGCTTCTCAACATCTCGTCAACCCGATGTTCATGTCGAAGTCTCGAAAGTGGCTCGCGTCGACCTGTCCCTGACCATCGGAGCCGTCACCCAGACCGTGGAAGTCAGCGGCGCGGCGGCTCTTGTCGACACCACCACCAGCACCGTCCAGACCTCCATCAGCGCCAACACTTATGATCTTTTGCCAAAAGGACGCAGTTTCGATACTCTCCTGGCCCTGGCTCCCGGCGTTCGTGACGACCCTAAAAGTGGCGGCTATACCGGCGATGGCGCGTCAGGATCCGAGAACACCTTCTCGCTCGATGGCGTCGAAGTAAATTCGATCCGCGATGGAACGCTCGCTCGGCAGTCTCAAGCGCCCATCGAGTGGATCGGCGAAACTGCCGTCAAAACCTCCGGCGCAGATGCGCAGGAACGCAGCGCCACCGGAGCTGTCGTCGATGCTGTCACAAAAAGCGGCTCGAACGAATTTCACGGCCAGGCGCTGCTCTACGCCAAATGGAGCGCCTTTGAACCCGTCCAGGATAGGCCTTATCTACGCCTGAATCCCAACGACGACCTCATCGGTGAATACTTCACTTTTAAAAAGGACGGTTATCGCAGTCTCAATCCTGGCTATGAACTCGGCGGTCCCATATGGAAAGATCGCATCTGGTTCTACTCCAGCTACATTCCAATTCTGGAGAGAAGAAACCGCAATGTGAACTTTACGTCGGGCCAGAATGGCGTTTACAACCAGAACACCCGCCAGGACTTCTGGATGAACCGCCTCGATTATGCCCCCACCCAGACTCTGCGCTTCTACGGCAACTACTACTACTCGCCTTACAAGGTCAACGGCCTGCTGCCGACTCAGCGAGGAACTGATTCTTTTGCGAATCCCTGGGCCGACCGAGGTAACCGCTCTCCGCAAACCCAGGCCACTTATCACGGCAGCTGGACTGCTAACAGCCGCTTTGTTCTGGAAGGGTTCGGAGGCTACTGGTACAACAACTACAAAGACTACGGCGTCCCCAGCGGAACCTACTATCGCTACACCGCTTCCAGCCGCGGACTCGCTGGCGTTCCACCCGCTCTCCAATCTTCTATCGGTGATTTCACCCCCAATAATCAACAAACTTTGCAGGATGTTTACACCCGCAACAGCGTCAGTCTTATCGCCAATTACATCGCCAACTTTCATGGCGAACACCGGCTAAAAGGCGGTTGGGAACTTTACCGTCTTTCTAATAGTCCGCAAGCTGATGCCTTTCCTGACGGCCGCGTCTACGTTTACTGGGATCGCCCCTATAATGCCGTTACCAGAACTGGATCCTTCCGCGGCCCCTATGGCTACTACGCAAGCCGTCCCTTCGTTACCCAGGGCAATGTCAATTCAAACAATCAAGGCATCTTCATTCAAGACGATTGGCGCGTCTCGAAACGCCTGACGCTGAACCTCGGAATTCGCTTCGACCATGAAGTCATTCCTTCCTTCTCAAACCGGACCGACATTCCTTCCACCGTGCTCAATTTTGGCTTCGGCCAAAAAGTTGCCCCTCGCATCGGAGCCGCCTGGGACATAACCGGCACTGGACGCATGAAACTCTATGGCGATTGGGGCTGGTATTACGACACCCTGAAGTACTCTTTGCCCCGCGGCTCTTTTGGCGGCGACTATTGGGTCGATACTTATTACGAATTGAACGACCCCAATATCCTCGCCATTCAGCCCACGCCTGGAAATCTCTTCGGCACCACCGGCAACTTCCCCGGCACCAAGATCGAGTCGCTCGATCGCCGCATTCCCTCGAACGATCCTGCCAACAATCTAATCGAGCCGAATTTGAAACCTATGAAGGTCAACAAGATCGATGTTGCGTATGATCTGTCTATCACCAATGGCTGGCTGTTCACCGCCCGCTATTCGCATCAGAATTTACTTCGCGCCATCGAAGACGTCGGCGTGCTGACCAATGCCGGCGAACAGTATTTCATCGCTAATCCTGGTTTTGGAATTACCGCCAATCCCGCAAACTTCAAGCCGGGCATTCCCACCACGCCGAAAGCCCAACGCGACTACGATGCCATGGATTTGGCCATTACGCATCGCTTCTCGAAGTACTTCCTCCGCGCATCGTATACCCTCAGCCGTCTCTACGGCAACTACAACGGCTTGGCTAACAGCGATGAGCCTGCGACTGACGGTACCGCCGACGGACGCACCGATCCCAACGTTTCCCGCGCCTTCGATCTGCCCTGGTCTATGTATGACGACAACGGTCAACTGGTGTACGGCCGCTTGGGTACCGACCGTCCGCACACCTTCAAATTCTTCGGCTCCTACACTCTGAAATCCATTCTCGGCTCCACCGTTATCGCGCCTCAATATGTGGCCTATAGCGGTACTCCGAACACTACCGACTTCAACGTTCTCGGTGTTCCCGTCAACGTCTATGGACGCGGCGATCTCGGCCGCACCCCGGTCTTCTCGCAAGTTGACCTGCTCGTCTATCACGACATTCCCCTCCCCAAAGCCCGGGAAGGCATGCGTCTGCGGGTCGAGTTCAATGCGCTGAATCTGTTGAATCAGTCCAATGTACTCAACTACTACAGCTCGTACGTTCACCCGAACTACGGCTCCCAAATCAGCTTCGCCAATCAGGCCGACTTCTTCAACGGCTTCGATCCCATAGCGCTCGCCTCGCAGCAAGGCATCGTTCAGGATCCTCGCTACGGCAAGCCCAACGCCTACCAAAGTCCGCGCGATATCCGGTTAGGCATTCACTTCTTCTTCTAAAACGAAGATCGTATCTACTCATAAGGCCGGGCCGGACTCACCAGAGTCCACCCGGCCTTCTCTTTTTGGCTTCACTCGTATCATGAATAATTAGTGTCTCCTAATTCTCAATTCGACGACCGGGCCTACTCGCTACCCGAAGTCCACGAATCGGTGGGCATAACCCACGCCAACCGCTGGAGACGTCTCCTCGCCTTCGCCGGCCCCGCCTATCTCGTCAGCGTCGGCTACATGGACCCAGGCAACTGGGCCACCGATCTCGAAGGCGGCGCGCGCTTCGGCTACAAGCTCCTCTGGGTGCTGGTCGCCTCCAACCTCATGGCGCTGCTGCTTCAAACGCTCTCATCGCGCCTCGGCATTGTCACGCGTCTCGACCTCGCCCAAGCCTGCCGCGACGAGTATCCCGCCGCGGTCTCATATATCCTTTGGATTCTAGGCGAAATCGCCATCATCGCCTGCGACTTGGCGGAAGTGCTCGGCGCGGCCATCGGCCTCAATCTGCTCTTCCACATTCCGCTGCTCACCGGCGTTCTGCTCACTGCCGCCGATACGCTGCTCATCCTGTGGTTCACCCGCCTTGGCATCCGCTTCATTGAAGCCTTCGTCCTCGCTCTCATTGCCATCATCGCCGTATGCTTCGCCTTTGAAATATTCTTCGCCCATCCCAACGCCGCCGAGGTCTTCTCCGGCCTCATCCCCCGCATCGACTCCAGCAGCCTCTACATCGCTGTCGGAATCTTCGGCGCGACGGTCATGCCGCACAACCTCTATCTGCACTCCGCCCTGGTTCAAACCCGGCGCATTGGAACCACCGAAAGCGAAAAGCACCAGGCTTGCAAGTTCAACCTGATCGATTTAACCATCGCCCTCAACAGCGCCCTTTTCGTCAATGCCGCTATCCTCATCATGTCCGCTGCCATCTTCTTTAAGCGCGGAATCGTGGTCACCGAGATTCAGCAGGCCCACCAACTCTTGACTCCTCTGCTCGGCACCACCGCCGCCAGCATCCTCTTCGGACTCGCCCTGCTCTGTGCCGGGCAATCCTCCACCCTCACCGGGACCATGGCCGGCCAGATTGTCATGGAAGGCTTTCTCCGCTTTCGAATGCAGCCATGGCTGCGCCGCGCCGTCACCCGCCTGCTCGCCATTGTGCCGGCGGCGGGCACCATCTACTTCGCCGGCGAACAGGGCACCTATAAACTCCTCATCCTCAGCCAGGTGATTCTAAGTCTGCAGCTGCCCTTTGCCGTCATTCCGCTGGTCCAACTCACCAATTCCCGCAAGCGCATGGGAGCATTCGCGAATGGACCTTGGCTCCGCATGGCCGCCTGGTTTTCCACGGCCGTCATTCTTGTTTTGAATATCTGGCTGTTGATCGAGAACGCGCGCGATTGGATCACCGGAAGCGGCGCTTACCGTCCCTGGGTGCTGCTCGCCGTCGCCCTCTCTGGCCTGGCTTTTACTGCTTTTCTCGTCATCATCACCGGCTGGCCCAAATTCCGGACCCGCTGGCCGAAAGAGCTTGCTCCCAAACCCATTGCCGTTACTGTCCCGGAAACCGCGCCCGTCTGGCCACAGAAAAAATACTCGAAGATTCTCGTGCCGCTCGACCACAGCTACGCCGACCAGGAGGCCTTGGGAAATGCGCTGGCTCTCGCGAAAATGCATGATGCACAATTGGTGCTTTTTCACGTCGAAGAAGGAGTGAACAGTCAGTTGTTCGGATCTCTGTCTTCCACGGCGGAGGTCGCCGAAGGTCAAGCTTATTTGTCGAATATTCTGAAGTCTCTGCGTCAACAAGACGTCTCTGTCGAAGTGGCGGTTCGCTACGGAACCAGCCCGGCTCGTGAAATCGCCGCCGTTGTCGCCGATCTTCAGCCCGATTTGGTCGTCATGGCCTCTCACGGGCACCGGGGCTGGAAAGACCTCGTCTTCGGCACCACCATCAACGCCGTGCGCCATCGCATCAAAGTCCCGCTGCTGATTGTCAACAGCCACTAAGCCGGAGACCAGCATGGATTTAGCAGCAGGACGCATTCTCGTCACCGGCGGCGCTGGCTTCATCGGTAGCGCGCTCATTTGGGAATTGAACCGCCGCGGCTTTCGCAATATTCTCGTCGCCGACATGCTCGGGGAAGACACCAAATGGAAGCATCTGGTGCCGCTGCAGTTCGTCGACTACATCGAAGGCGACGATCTGCTGCTGCGCCTGGATGTCTCGCCGCAGCAGTTTGAAGACGTGCGCTGCATTCTCCATCTCGGAGCCTGTTCTTCCACGACGGAAACCGATGCCGCCTACCTCATTCGCAACAACTTCGAGTACACCAAAGCGTTGGCGCAATTCGCTCTCGACCGCGAATGCCGTTTCGTCTATGCTTCGTCCGCCGCTACTTATGGGTCTCTGGAAGAGCAAGTCTCGGAAGCCGTTCCGCTCGAACGGCTTCGCCCCCTCAACATGTACGGCTACTCGAAGCACCTCTTCGACTGTTGGGCCGAGCGCAACGGCATTCTTCCACTGATCACCGGCCTGAAGTACTTCAACATCTTCGGGCCTAATGAAGACCATAAGGGCGACATGCGCAGCGTGGTCCACAAGTCCTATGCGCAAATCCTGGAGTCGGCTTGCGTGTCGCTGTTCAAGAGCTATCGCCCCGAATTCCGCGACGGAGAGCAGCGCCGCGACTTCCTCTACGTTAAGGATGCAGTGGACGCCACCATCTACCTGGCGGAGCACGTGGAAGGTGGCGGACTCTTCAACGTCGGCTCCGGCGAAGCCAACACCTGGCTATCACTGACCAGCGCCATCTTCACCTCACTAGGCCAGCCAGTGAAGATCAAGTTCATCGAAATGCCGGAGGCCCTGCAGGACAAATATCAATACTTCACCTGCGCCAAGATCGACAAGCTGAGATCTGTCGGCTACGACAGGCCGATGACCCCGCTAGCCGACGCTGTCCGCGACTACGTTGTCAACTACCTGATCCCCGGCCGCCACCTGGGCGACGAACCTAATGCTTATAGAAGAGTTCACGATCGAGAGCCGACCATATCTCGCCGACAGGAATAGAAGCCTCTCAACGACATGAAACGGAGCTTATCAGAGCAGCCTTGGGCGGATCAGAACCGGTAAAATGCGGCAAGCACGTCATCAGCCGCCCACGCGGGATATGCTAGAGAACGGGCTATCTGACGGAGGAGCTTGCCGTTCCGTCACGTGAGCGCCGAAAACGTCAATCGTCCTTTCGGTGGATGCCCTTAATGCTGCTAGGAAAGCTCATAATCGAGAGCCAACCATATCTCGCGAACCGGAATAGCAGCCAACTCGGCCGTCCGATTGAGCCCACGTTCGGTCCACTCGTACACGACACGCGTATCCGGATCAACCACGTATACCAATCCGATTCCCCATTCCGAATAAGCCGAACACTTCTCCAGCAGGAAGGACATCGAGTCCTCGGGCGACAGTATCTCGACTGCAACGTCAAACGGCTCGGTCGGATATGGGCTTTCTATTCTGCCGCGAGTGGCAATAACGTCTGGCTTGGGGTAATATTTGGAAACAATTCTGAGCTCGACCTCTGAGCCCGACTTGTAGTCGGCGCGCCGCAGCAGACCGGCCAATGTAGCCTGCAGAACACCATGGACCCACGAAGGCATAGCTTTTGACACCGCCTGGCCGTCCCAATACTCGAAGCTTTGGTCGAGCCCACCATAGGCCAGCTGAAACTCGGCAAAAGACAAATTCTGGACGGTAGCGGCCATATTTAGGTTCTATCATGCAGCCGTCAGCCCGCGCAAATTCCATCCGCAGATGCGGCTTGCCGCCAGCTTATCGCCGCCCGGTCCCGGCAGCCACTTGGGCGACGAACCTTAAAGCTACTAGGAGAACTCACGATCGAGAGCCGACCATATCTCATCGACCGGAATAGAAGCCAACTCGGCCGTCCGCAGGAGCCCTCTGTCGGTCCATTCATAGATAACGCGTGCTTCTCCGTCTGCTACGTACACCGAACCGAAGCCCCACTGCTTGTAAGTTGCGCACTTCTCGAGCAGGAAGATCATCGCGTCCTCAGCGGACAGGATTTCTACTACTACGTCTAAAGGCTGAGTCGGATAAGGCCGCTCCAGATGGCCGCGCGTGGCAATAACATCGGGCTTCGGATGATAACCGGGAACAATTCTGAGCTCGACCTCTGATCCCCGCCTATAACCGGCGTCCCGCAGCAGGTCGCCTAACACCATCTGCAGAGCGCCATGTGTCGAATTCGGCATCGCTTTGGGGATTGCCTGTCCCTTCCAATACTCAAAGGATTGGTCAGGGCTGCTGTGCGCCAGCTGAGAGTCGGCAACAGTCACCATCTACAGAGTTTCTATCACGCGGCCGCCAGACCCCGCAAGTTCCAGCCGCAGATACGGCTCGCCTCCAGCTTATTGCCGCCCGGTCCCGGCCAGTGTGTCTCCAGGCTGATATAACCCTCATACCCGTCATCCAGCAAAGCCGCGATCTGTTCCTTCCATCGCACCGAGCGCGTTCCCAACGGCCCCCAGATAGGCGTATGCCCGTCCATGTGGCAGTCCTTCGCATGAACGTGGACAATCCGGTCCTTCGGAAGCTTCCCGTACCCCGAAGGCATCGGCTCTTCACCACCCACCAGCGCATTCGCCGGATCCCAAACCAGCTTTAGATTGTTTGAAGGAATCGCCTTCAGAATGCCAGCCGATTCCTCCGCGGTCCCGATGTTACAGGCATGCTCGTTCTCCAGCCCAATAATCAGATTCTGTTTCGCAGCTGCCTCGCTCAGTTTTGTAAGGCTATCAATGATCGCCGGGATGCAGGCGTTCGGATCGACAGTGCGCCAGAACGAGAACACTCGGATTATCCGGGCGTCAAAGAAAGAAGCCAGCTTAAACGCATGTTCGGCCAGCCTCGGCTGATCGTCATACGTATGCTTCGAGGCGAACACGTCATGCTGAAACCGGCTGTCGATCTCCGGGCCGCCAGGCAAAGTACACTTCAGCAGCGGCGAAGCGATGGAGATCACCGGCAGCCCGGCCGCCTTCAGCATGGCTCGCGCGTCCTTCAGCTCGGCCTCAGTTAGATCCATGATGTTCTTGCCGTTCACTACTCGAAGCTCGGCTCCAGTCATGCCAATCTCCCGCATCAAGGGAATGGCCTCCGACAGTGTAGGAGAGAACTCGTCTGTAATCGCCGCAATCGGGATCTTCGGGGTCATAGGCACCTTTACATTATGGAGCCCGCGCCCCGCCGGTATGGCTCTACAAGGCAGGCGGCGGCATGCGAGAGCTGAGCCCGCCAATTGCGCTTGCCAGTTTGGCGATACGCGCATCGGTCTCAAGGTTCATTTGACGGTGTTCTTCCATCTCTTTGCGGATCCTGCCGGTCGCGTCGGCCTGCAGCTTGATGAGGTTGCTTTGTCTCGTCTCCAGGTGTGCCATGACGATGAGGGAGTCTTCCAATCCTTTACGCGCAGCCTCCAGCGCGGTGCTGCGTGATTCGTGGTCACCCATCTGCATGAGTTTACTCCCATTGCGGAACGATATATTGGAGGGGAATGTTCTTCCGCCGCGCGAAGCCCAAAGTTTATACCTTTCATGACCGCATCGACCTTCTGAAGCAGGCTGGCTTCACCGCCGAAACGGTAGGCGATAGCCGCGTGAAAGTCACCAAGCACGGCGTGGCCGCTTTAATCGGAGACAAAGGTAAGGGAGATACGGAAATTGCGAAAGCGGGCATCCTGGCCGGCGGCGAGATTGCGACTCTCTTAAACGTTGGCTATCAGATGCTGCTCGAAACTCCTAGCGGCAAGCGCTTTCCGGCACAAGCCGAACAGCTGCGTGCGCTCCATCAATTTGAAGACGACGTAAAAGAAGCAATCGGCCTAACCAACCTTTACAACACCTCGCTGGGCACCACGTCGCGCAAGCACATGTACGATCGAGTCAACAAGCGCGACAGCGGCCAGCAACCAAAACCTTGGGAAAAAAAGGACAACAGCATTACGCCCCCGCAAACCAAAGGCTCCCAGCCCATCTAAACGTTGTTAAGCTCCCTGAACGATCTTGGCGAAAGACTCCGGATCTAGACTCGCGCCGCCCACCAGTGCGCCGTCAATTTCATCTTCTGCCATCAGCCCCGCGATGTTGTCCGGCTTGACGCTCCCGCCATACAGGATCGGCAATTTTTGAGCGGCGCTTTCGCCATAGCGCTTGTCTGCTTCGGATCGAATGAGGCCATGGGCATGTGAAGCAATCTGGGGTGTGGCAGTCTGCCCTGTCCCGATCGCCCAAATCGGCTCGTAAGCGATCGCGATCTGTCCGAACTGTTCTTCCGTCAGTCCCGCAATGCCCGCTGCGAATTGCCTAACCAGCACTTCGGCCGTTTGACCCGATTTATGTTCTTCCTGCCGCTCGCCGATGCAGATGATGGGCTTCAACCCGCCCGCGATTGCCGAGCACGCCTTCTTCAAGACCTCAGCATCCGTCTCACAGAAGTATTGGCGGCGTTCGCTGTGCCCGATCAGCACGTAAGCCGCTCCCGCCGCCACCAGCATCTGGGTCGACACCTCGCCGGTGTAAGCGCCTTCGCGCTCCCAGAACATGTTCTGGCCGCCAATCGCGATGTTAGTTCCCGCCGCCTCGCCTACCGCCGTTATCAGGGAAAGGCTGGGCGGAAACAGCACGATCTCGCAATGCTCAATGCCCTTCACCAGAGGCTTGAACAGCTGGATGAATTCAGAGGTATTCTCGGCGGTTTTATACATCTTCCAATTGGCCGCCATAATGCGTCTTCTCGTACGCTGAGGAGTGGTCATTACTGTTTCTGTAGGTCCTGCAGGAAGCTGGTTCCCGCCGCAATTTGTGTGTTGAAGTTCTGCGCGATTGTCTGCCCGATGTCGGCCAGCGTCGCACGCGTTCCCAGGTTTACGCCTGCCTCCACGCGCGGTCCGTAAACCAGCAGCGGCGTATATTCACGCGAGTGGTCTGTCGAAGGCGTCGTCGGATCGCATCCATGGTCCGCCGTCAAAATCACCAAGTCGTCTTCTTCGACCCGCAACTCTGGCAGCCACCCGTCCACTGCTTCGAGCGCCGCCGCATAGCCTTCGACATCGTTCCGATGGCCATACTGCTGATCGAAATCCACCAGGTTTACGAAGATCAGGCCGGAAGCTTCGCTCTGCATCGCCTGTGATGTCTTTTCCATCCCATCGCGGTTGTTCTTGCTCTTGACGCTATTCGTAATTCCGCGCCCCAGGAACACATCGGAAATCTTACCGATCGCATACACCGCAACATCGCGCGACTGCAGCTTGTCAAGCAACATTCCTTGCGGCGGTGGAACAGCATAGTCATGCCGGTTCGCCGTTCTGGTAAAGAACCCTGGCTGGCCTTCGAATGGCCGGGCAATCACGCGCCCAACCTCATGCGGCCCGCGCAGAATCTCTCGCGCAGTCTCACAGATCTGGTACAACTCGGGCACCGGAATTACTTTCTCATGAGCCGCAATTTGAAACACGCTGTCGGCCGACGTATAGACAATCGGCTTACCCGTCCGCACGTGCTCTTCACCAAGCTCCTGGATAATCTCCGTTCCTGACGCGTGTTTATTGCCGAGCGTGCCCCGCCCGATCTTCCCTTCGAACTCCGCCATCATCTCTTTTGGAAAGCCATGCGGATAGAGCGGAAATGGCTTGTCCAGAACGATGCCACACATTTCCCAGTGGCCCGTAGTCGTGTCTTTACCCGGCGACGCCAGAGCGCACTTTCCAAACGATCCCCGCGGTTCCTTGGCCGCCGCAATCCCGGTCAGTTGCCGGATGTTGCCGAGCCCTAGCGACTCCAGAAACGGCAGTCGCAATCTACGCTGCTTTGCGATATTGCCGATCGTATCGCTGCCCTCATCGTCACCGTAAGCGGTGGCATCCGGCATTGCGCCAATACCTACGCTATCGAGCACGATCCAGACGATTCGTTTAAACGAGGGTTGTGGCAAAAGACTTCCGTGAATTTACGGTCCGTGCGTGCCGGAACTGCTGGTTTCGGCAACTGCGGGCACTGTTCCCGTAAACTGCTCTTTCAATCGCGCGGCCCGTTCCCGCACCAGATGCATAAACGCGGAGTGGTTTGCAATGCGGGTCAGCAATGGGACGAACTGCTGCGGCGCTGCCAGTTGCTTGCGCAGCCACAATGCCTCGAGTTGCGCCAATGCGTCGTTCACTCCCAGCCTGTCGAAGTGAACCGTTCGATCCAAGTCAATGTATGCTCGCTCGCTCGAGCTGATCTGTTCGAACCGGTCGAGCAGCTGCTGGGCATCCAAGTTCAACGAATAGTTGAAGACGCACTCCGTGGGCTCGCCTGTTTCCGGTTCATACCGGAACGTTTTCTTTCCAGTATTCGCCACTTTCAGCCCGGATTCCAGCGGCAGTTTGAAATAGTCGAGTTTCTTCGCTAACGCGAACAGCGATGCCGTCTCGGCATCGCTCAGCCTCGCCTTCAGAGCCTGCTCGTCCTGCGGAGCTTCTTTGTATTCCAGCGTTCCATCGCGACCGAGCGTTACGGACGCAAAAGCAGGAGTGCTGCCCGGAAAGCTCTTTGTCATCACCAGCCGCGGCTCAGCGAAGCCCCCAGCGGCCAACAAAGCCAGCGCCAGCAGCTTCACCTTCCGGCCCCGGCAGCGGCAGGAAAATTGAGACGAGCCCCGTGGCAGATCGCCACCGCGAGCGCATCCGTCGCGTCATAAGAGCTGAACTGCCGGTCGATCCCGAGCAGCGAGTGCACCATCATCTCCACCTGATGCTTTTCCGCTCTTCCATAACCAACCACGCTGATCTTCACCTCCAGAGGCGAATATTCCGAGACTGGCACACCCGCTTCTGCCGCCACGAGCAGCGCTACTCCGCGGACATGCGCCAGCTTAAGCGCGGACTTCGCATTTACCGAGTGAAATATTCCTTCTACCGCCACCGCCTGCGGACTCGAAGCGGCCATCACGTCGCGCAATCCGCGCGCAATATGCGCCAGCCGGAGTTCCAGCGGATAAGCCGGCTTGGTCCGAATGACATCAGCGGCAATCATTCGATGCGTGCGCCCGTCGGAATCGATCACACCGAAACCGGTCTTCTCGGTTCCGCAATCTATGCCGACGATTCGCATCTTTTGGCTCTGATCAGGCGAATAGCTATTGGGCGAGCGCTTCGACTTCCGCTTCGTCCACTTCGTAATTGCCGTAGACGCTTTGCACATCGTCGTGCTCGTCGAGATTATCGTAGAGCTTCAGCATATTCGCCGCATTCTTGCCTTCGAGTTTCACCGTATTCTTCGGAATCATGGCAATTTCAGCGGACTCTGTAGCCACATTGGCCTTCTCCAGCGCTTGCTGCACAGCTTCATGGGATTCAGGAGGCGAAAGCACTTCCCATGCTCCACCCGCATCCCGGATATCATCGGCTCCGGCATCCAGCGCCAGCGCCATCAATTGATCTTCGGTGGCCTTTTCGCCATCGATAATAATCTGGCTCTTGCGTTCGAACATCCAGGCAACGCTTCCCTGCTCACCCATGTTGCCGCCCATTTTGGAGAACAAGTGACGAACTTCCGCCACCGTGCGGTTGCGATTATCGGTCGCAACGTTTACCAGGACCGCCGCGCCACCGGGCCCGTAGCCCTCGAACATGATTTCGTCGATTTGTCCGCCATCGAGTTCACCGGTGCCGCGCATTATCGCGCGCTTGATGTTATCGGCCGGCATACTAACTGCTTTGGCGGCGGTGACGGCGGTGCGGAGACGGGGATTCATATCGGGATCGCCTCCGCTTCTCGCCGCAATTTGAATTTCTTTTATGAGCCGCGTAAACGCCTTGCCGCGCTTCGCGTCAGTGGCCGCCTTCTTGTGCTTGATGGTGGCCCATTTACTGTGTCCAGACATGCAAAAACCTCAGATGTTCCTAACTTTCGAGGATATCAAAGGAGTTCAGTCCGGCTGTTCATTCGGTTTTCCAGCAGATCAGCTTCAGATCGGTCATCTCCTCGATCGCATAGCGCGGACCTTCGCGTCCCATCCCGCTCTCTTTCATCCCGCCATATGGCATATGATCCATGCGATAAGCAGACACTTCGTTGATCATCACTCCTCCGAAGCGCAAACGCCGCGCCGTCGAGAAAGCGCGGCCAATATCGCGCGTGAAGATTCCAGCCTGCAGACCGTAGGCGGTGCTGTTGGCCCGCTGAATTGCTTCATCTAGAGACTGATAAGGATAGAGCGCGACCACCGGCCCGAATACTTCTTCGCAGGAAATGCGGGCTTCAGGCGAGACATTCAGCAGAACGGCCGGGTCGACGGTAGTATTGTGGCGCTCACCACCGCAGAGCAACTGCGCTCCAGTCGAGACGCCTTCCCCAATCCATTGCTCCACTCGTTTTGCTGCCGCCTCGTCGATCAAAGAAGAAACGCCGGTTGCCTCTTCCAGCGGGTGGCCAATGCGCAGCTTTCCGGTGCTTTCCACCATGCCGCGAGCAAACTGATCTATCACATCGGCGTGAACGAATACACGTTGTACCGATATGCAAACCTGTCCGCTGTGGGTGAAGCCGCCGGCAACGCAGCGCTGGACCGCAAGCTCCAGATCGGCATCGGGCTCTACAATTACGGCGGAATTGTTTCCGAGTTCGAGAGTAATCTTCTTCCAACCAGCCTTCGCCCGAAGCTCGCCGCCTACTTTGCGGCTCCCGGTGAAAGTCAACATGGCGACCTGCGGCGATTCGAGCAACAGATTTGCCAACTGCGGACCATTGCCGGTCACTACGTTGTAAGCTCCGGGAGGCGCATCGGTTTGCGCAATCAGTTCGGCGAGACGCAGCGCGGATAACGGCGTGCGCTCCGCTGGCTTATGAACCACAGTGTTGCCGGCGGCGAATGCCGGAGCGATCTTATGAAGCGCCAAGTTCAACGGAAAATTAAAGGGCGTAATCGCAGCGACCACTCCGACCGGTTCGCGCACCGTCAGGGCCATACGGCCTTTGCCGCTGGCAGCGAAATCCATGGGAACGACTTCCCCGTGCAAGGCGCGCGCCTCATGCGCAGCCGCGATCAAAGTATCGACCGCCCGCTGCGCTTCCAGCCGTCCTTCTTTAATGGGCTTGCCGGATTCGATAGTGATGAGGTGCGCCAGCATATCGGCATCCTCGAGAACCAGGGCGGCGATGCGAGTCAACAGGTCAGCGCGCTGGCTGTTTGTCCATTCAGCCATCACCGGGGCTGCAGCAGCGGCGGCATCGATGGCTTGCTGCAATTGAGCGGGCTCGGCGTGCGCAACCTGAGCGACTACCGATCCATCAAACGGCAGGCGAACTTCGTCGTAAGTCTCCGAAGGCACAGTTTGTCCGTTGATGAACAGTCCGTGGCGTTCGATCGCGGAAGCAGGAGCAGTGGGAGGGGCGGCAGACATACGCATTAGACTCGCCGGCAACGCCTGCCGTTGCCAATGACGAGGGTATTTACATGCTACGCTTTTTAAAGACCAGCCCGCAGAAGGAGAGGTGGCTGAGTGGTCGAAAGCAGCGGTTTGCTAAACCGTCGTAGGCCTTTAAAGTCTACCGGGGGTTCGAATCCCCCCCTCTCCGCCAATTTTGGTCGCTTGTAACTAGTTGGTTAGGGATGGACAGAGAGGACGTTGTGCACTGGGGTGAACCTCATGCAAGACTCCCTCCTCTCCACGGCGGCAATCGAATTAGCAGAGAATTGTTGCGTGATTTTTTTATTGAGAGCGAGAACCATTCTGCTAGGGTGCCTCCAGACTTCGCCGCTGGCGCTCCGCAATATGACAACTGTGTCCGTTGCGACCAGATCAAAGATGTCTCGCACGGCGCTGCAACGTTTCCAACGACCTGTGACACTTGCAAGGCGAACGAGGCCGCCGAGAAACGAAAACACGCGTTCCATGATCTTGCAGCCCTGCTTGTCGAAGAATGAATTGCGCGAATCGAGCCTCGGATTTGTAATTACCGCCCAACCTACTTTTCGCCGGAGATAGAACGAATGGAGCAAATAGACTCCTTCCGCTAACTTTAGAGATTACATCAATGGCAAGGCAGCCACGGGCAAGCTATTTCAAGGCCAAGAATTTTGTGTAGACTTCAGGCCATTGCCCAAGAACACATAAACCCGACTTGGCGTCAATCCAAAGAGCAAAACACGCAACACAACGTGCGGCAACTCGCGAGTCGTAGGCTTGGTGCATCAGCAACATGCCGAGACCCCCGCGGCCGAAACCCCAAAGCGCGGAAGAGGAGAAAAATCGTCCTCGAATGCTGGCGACCTGTGAGCAAGAAGGAACCTGCAGTGGATTCCGACGAGTCCTTGGCCAATATTCTCCGGACCTTCAACTCCTGCGGCAACTAGCGCGGCATAGCTTAACTTCTTCTTGTTCTTGAGTCTTGCAGGAATGTCGTTGGCGTTTCCTGGTTATGCATCGGGTTAAGGCAAACCCCAAAATGCGCAAAGAAAATGTTAAAATAGGATTAGTGGGACATGTTTATGAATTAAGACCGACCTTTCTTCTATTCTTTCCCAAATGGAGCATCCGACAATGACGGCTGTTCCCCCATGGCTCATAGGCACTACATACACTCTCATCTTGATTAGCCTAGCGATGGCGGTCTGGAGTTTGTTGGCAGACGAAGACGACTTGCTACGCCCCGCATTCGTCAGCTTGGCGGGAAGTGCAGTAGTGGGTTCCATCGCCAGGGTGGCTAATCCGTTCCTCGACGCCGATGAGCGATTTCGGGCATGGTGTGTGGTTGCGATCTTAGTGATAGGACTGTGCGCATTGTGGGAATACATCTGCCAGTGGAGTTTGCGGCCGTTCCGGTTTCTGTTATTGGTGCCTCCGGCTGTGGAGTTAGGCAGAATGGCGATGACGATCCCGGCTCATGTGAGATCGACTGCCGAACAGATCGTGGTCCTCTTAAATCAACTACCTGAGCCGGTAAAGAATGCGTTGATAGTAGGCGCCGTATTGCTGACCTTTCTGGCAGCCTGCGTCAAATTAGTAAAAACCCTTGCGACGTAGTGCAGGGGCACGACTTCGCTCCGAGAATGGACCGTTGTCGTGTAATTTGCTGTAATGCAGCCGGGAAATGCTGGCATGTTTGGGAACCACAGCAGCCTGTTATCTGAAGCTTACAGATACTACAATACCAAAACGTGTTCGAATCCTACTCTCCGCCAGACGTCTTTCCGCCCTTTCAAATCACCGGTAAATCGATACTTGATTTTCTCAAGCGAAGCTGCGCCATAGAAATCTGCAGGGCGTGCTCCTCCGTGAGCTCGGTGATCGAACGTAGCCGGATCCGGCGACCGTCAGTGGTGGAAAGAACAGAGCGGTGATTTTCAGGGCGAGAGCGACCTCAAATGACGAGGAGTTGCAGTCCGGGAGCGAGCCGCCTGAGGTCGGCTGGGTCACTGGTAACCACAACCTGCCCGGCGCGCTCCGCACAGATCGCGACGTGAGCATCGACTATATCGGATGTCGCGGTTCGCGCCAACAAACGTCCGGCTGCCGTTGCGGCCGGTCCGTCGAGCGGGATCAGGTCCGTCCCGGCCTGGCGAATCAAACGCGATAGAAGCACCTGCCTGGCGGGATTCCGAATCGCCTGGGCCAATGCAGTAGCAGGGACGGTGATTCGCATTTTGCGTTCTCTAGCACGGGAGAGGAGCGAAAGGACGCGGCGATTCTTCCGGTCCAGCGCGATCAGGCCACCCGCATCGAAAGTAAAGCCGCTCACGCGGCCGTTCTCTTCCTGGCGCTTTTCTTTTTTTGCTTTTCAGAGAGAAGCGCGTCGGCCCACGCGCGCTCCTTGTCCGTCAGCGGACCGCCGGTTTCCTCCATTGCGGCTTCCAGCATTTCTCCCCAACCGGCCGCATCGTGGAGAGCAATTCCGACAGCATTTGTCACGAAGGCGGATATGTTGGCAGCTTCTCCCGCCGCCACCAGCGCGCGAATTTCCTCGACTTGGCTGCGCTGAAGCGTGACTGTAACTTTGACGGTTGCCATACCGGTGACCATACCATAGGACTGCTGACCAAAAAAAGTGAAATCTTCACTCGGTAGTGCCTACTACTTTTACGGCAAACTTGCCGCACACAACCGCGGCCAAAGGAGCAGACCGGATTCATGGCCTTATCCACATTCAAAACCAACCCGATCAGCTTACGCGAACTTCTGGACAACTGCGACCGCGGCCTTCTGCAACTTCCGGACTTTCAATGCAGCTGGGTCTGGGATGAAGATCGCATCAAAAGCCTGATCGCCTCTGTCTCACGCGCCTTTCCGGTGGGGGCCTTGATGACTCTGGAAACGGGCGGGCCGGTAAGTTTCAAACCGAGACCAGTTGAAGGCGCGCCGGTGCAAGTAAAGCAAGCTACGCCACAGTCGCTGCTGCTCGACGGTCAGCAGCGCATGACATCGCTCTACCAGGTCACGCGGCGAGGCCAGGCGGTGGAGACTGTCACGCCGAAGAACAAAAGCGTGCGGCGCTGGTTCTACATCGATATCAGGAAAGCGATGGACGCGTCAGCGAATCGCGATGACGCCATCATCGGCGTGCCGGAGGACCGGATCATCCGGAGGAACTCGAAGTAGCATTGGATCTCTCTTCGCCCGAACGCGAATACGCCGAGCTGATGTATCCGGCTTCCCAGGTCTTCGAGTGGGACGAGTGGCAGGACGGTTTCTACGAGTATTGGCGCGGTGAGCAACACGAGCGCCTGTACAAAGAGTTTAAATTGTTCAGGCACGAGGTGCTGGAGAACTTCAAGTACTACAGCGTACCGGTGATTGCGCTTGACCGGTCTACGTCCAAAGAGGCAGTCTGCGTTGTCTTCGAAAAAGTGAATACGGGAGGAAAGGCCCTGGACGCTTTTGAACTCGTGACAGCCATGTACGCCGCCGCAGGTCACGAATTGCGTAAGGATTGGTATGGAGACGGCGGGCAAAACGGCCGGCGTTACCGCTTCGCTGAAACCTATCGACCGGCGGACCAGGAGACCGGCATCATTGCGGCCGTTTCCAACACGGACTTTCTGCAGGCGATCTCTCTGTTTTACACTCGCGAACGGCGGCGCGCAGCCGAGCAGGCCGGAAAGCAAGGCAAGGAATTGCCCGCGGTGACCGGCAACCGGCAAGCACTGTTGAACTTGCCGCTGGAAGCTTACAAGCGATATGAAGAGCAGGTGGAAAACGGATTTGTGCGCGCAGCGAAGTTTCTGCACATGCTGCACATCTATCGCATCTTCGATCTCCCCTATCAGTCGCAGCTGGTGCCTCTGGCCGGTCCTCGCTGAAATTGGGGATGCCTGGGAGGATGAGGCGAACCGGGCAAAACTAGTCCGCTGGTATTGGAACGGCGTTTTTGGCGAACTCTATGGTTCGGCCGTCGAAACCCGTGTTGCGCGCCATTTCATCGAAGTCCCTGTGTGGCTAAAGGGCGGACCTGAACCATCGACTGTCCGCGAAACGGTGTTCCGGGCCGACAGGCTGAAAACCATGAAGATCCGCCTCTCGGCAGCTTACAAGGGAATGAACGCGCTCCTGATGATGGAGGGCGGGCGCGACTTCCGCTCCGGCCAGAGATTCGATCATGCCGTATTCTTCGGCGAGAACGTGGATATCCATCACATCTTTCCCCAGGACTGGTGCAAGCGGCAGGGAATCAACGCGGGTGTGTTCGATTCCATCATCAACAAAACGCCCCTATCTTTCCGCACCAACCGGATCATTGGCGGCGCGGCGCCGTCGGAATATCTCGCCAAGCTGGAGCAAGGCAATGACGCGACACCGCCCATTCCGCGCGGCCGGCTCGACCAGTATTTGGAGTCTCATCTCATTGATCCCTCGCTGCTGCGCTCCGATAACTTCCAGGCATTCATGGAAGACCGGCAGAGGCGGCTTTTGAAATTGATCGAGCAGGCGACCGGAAACGCGGCTTACGCGGGCCATGCCAAGGAAGAAGAGGAAGACTTTGCGGACGCATTCCAGGGGGAGTTGGATATTCGCGCAGCTTAGAGGCGAGCCCGATAACACGGCTTCCGCGAACTATCCGCGTCCGATATATGGCATCGTGGTGGCCATGACGGTGAGGAACTGCACGTTCGCGCTAAGCGGCAGATTTGCCATATAGAGGACTGCATCGGCCACATGCCGCACGTCCATTAAGGGCTCCGGCATCACGCTGCCATTGGCTTGGAGAACGCCGCTGGCCATGCGTTTAGTCATTTCTGTGGCGGCGTTGCCGATGTCAATTTGGCCGCAGGCGATATTGAACGGCCGTCCATCCAGGGACAGCGACTTTGTCAGCCCCGTAATGGCGTGCTTGGTTGCCGTGTAGGGCGCAGAATTCGGCCGCGGAGCGTGGGCCGAGATAGACCCGTTGTTGATAATCCGGCCGCCCTGCGGATGCTGCTCTTTCATAATGCGCACGGCCTGCTGCGCGCACAAGAATGCCCCAGTGAGATTCACGGCCACGATGGAGTTCCATTGCTCGATCGTGACTTCCTCGACGGGAACCGGCGGCACATTCGTCCCGGCGTTGTTGAAGAGCATGTCGAGACGCCCAAACTCCTCGACCGTTTTGGCGAATAAAGAAGCAACGGACCCGGATTTGCTTACATCGGTAGAAACCGCTATGGCTCGCGGGCCGGCGCTAGAGCAGTCCTGGGCGGTGCGGTCAATATCCGCTTGTGTGCGGGCAGCCACGGCAACGTGAAAACCGGCAGAAGCGAGCGCGATTGAAACAGCACGCCCGATGCCGCTGCCTGCGCCGGTGACGATGGCTACTTTATGGTTCGGCAAATCAGATCCTTAAGAATACTTTTCGGCGGTACAACCAAAACAGCATGCACCAGAATGTCAGCAGCGTGGCTGCGCCAAGCAGCAGCGGCTGCAAAGCAGTCCCGAGGATGCGGAAGGGCGCGAGTCCAAGATGAATCGCGAACGAGCTGGTGACGAAAGCGTCGCAGAGGTGCGCGATGAGATAGGCGGCCATGGAATTCATGCCAATGACTACCAGCGGGAAAGCCCAGCGGCGATAACCTTTCGCCTCGATGACATAGCTGAACGCAGCTAAGAGGAGGAAACAGATGCCGCCGCTGAAGAGCGTCCAACTTGGGGTCCAGATGCGTTTCACAATCGGGCAGATGCCCAGAAGATGGAGCAGCAGTGCGGCCGCTATCGCCAGGACGCCGGTTATGGCCAAACGCCGGAGCGGCAGGCGAGGGGCGGATTGGCGCATCCAGCGGCCCGCGATCAGTCCCAGGATCATGGTCGCGAGGGTGGGAATAAAGCTGAGCGTCAAATAGCCGCCTTCGTTCGCGAGGAAGGGTCTGGGCCTGGGGAAGAGGTTCAGGAACCAGCTATCGAAATTGGCGCCGAGATTCGCATTTTTGTTCCAATGCGCGGCGAATCCGGTGAAATGGTGCGGCCATGCGGCCGGAGGTTGTACCGGGTAGACGGCCCAGGCCAGCCAATAGGCGAACAGGATTACGGCGAACGCCACCCAGAGCACACGTTCGCCGCGAAAGCCCAGCAGGAAGAGGAATACATAGCCAAGGCCGATCTGGGTCAGTGTGTCTTCAAAGGTGAAGTTGGTTTGCGGGCCTCCGAGCGAGCGCAGGAATATGCCCAGGACGACAAGCAAGAGCGCGCGCCACACTGCATGCGCTAGCATCCCGGGAAACGCAGCGCCTCGACGCATCCGGCTGGCTATGGAATATGGAAGCGCGACTCCCACCAAAAAGGAGAACGATGGCTGAATGACGTCGTGCAGCGAACAGCCGGCCCAGGGTACGTGGCTCTGGTTGAAGGCTAGCCATTGCCAAATGACACTGCCGGGGAAGGATTGCGCAACGTATGCCAGCCGTAGAACTTCGGCCATCATCAGCAGCATGACCAAGCCGCGGTAAGCATCTATCGCGGCATTGCGAGTGGTGGCCAGAGGCGACCGCTGTTCGCCATCGGAATGCCCTACTTCAACTCGCGGATCACGTGTTTCCAGATGCGGCGTGGAAGTGGCCCCAAACTTGCTAAATGTTCCGGTATGCGACATGCTGCCCCGTTCGACAAAACGCATACAACGCGAAATGCCTGGTTCTATCTGGTTTTAGTGCTCTTGGTTAGTGTACTGGTCTACGCCATGAGCACTCAACCGTTGAGAGGTTAGTTGTCGCCCGGTGGTTTTCAACCGATCAGATAATTGCAAAGCTGAATAACTCGACTAGCCTGGCGGGTTTTCAGACGCAGGCGCAACCCGGGCCGCGAAAAAGATCGCCAGAGCCGCCACAGCCCCGCAAGCCGCTAGAAAAAGCCCAGTGCGTTTCCTGATTTCTGGAAAAGAAGCCTTCGAGGTTCTACGCGGAACCGGATCATGCTCCGGGTGCCGGAGTAGAATTTCATCAGCCCTAGAAGTGTAATTGTGTTCTCGCGCAGCGGGAAAGATAAAGCGGTAGCCGAGCCTGGGAACGGTCTCTATATAAACAGGGTCATCCGGGGGGTCATTGAGAGTGGCGCGGAGGCGGTTCACGGCCGTATTCAGGCTTCCCTCAAAGTCAACAAAAGTGCCCGGGGGCCAAAGCTTCGCCCGCAGCATTTCACGGGTAACAAGTTCACCAGGCTCCGAAACCAAAGCCCGGAGCAATTGAGCCGGTTTCAATTGCAGCTTTACCCTGACGCCATGTTTGAAGAGTTGCAAAGTGTCCGGCTGAAATTTGAAAAAGCCAAAACAAACTAGGGCTGGCTGCCGGCAGTTAAAAGCAGAAGGCGGTTGGAAGTATGAATACCCGATATGCGAAGCACTCTTCCGGTCTGATGTGCGGTCCATTCCCATTGCGTTCGATAGCTATACGAGCACTAGACGGACATAGTTCCCCAGCAGCGCGCATTTGCGCTCGGAATCATTCACTGCACAAGCGAACGGTGAAGAGTGTTGCGAACTTGAATGCCAGTGGATTTCACTTCCAACTGTTCCGCTTCACTCCATCGCGAAAGTCCCTTCAGGAGCAGCGAATACTCATGCAGCCAGATAGAGAGATCCGGGCTATCACTGCCTCTGGACGACTCCAGAATTTGGACGGCGCGCCCGTAGGCGTCGGCGGCGGCGGGCAGCTGCTTAGCGCTGATGAAAGCAATCGCAAGATTTCGCAAGGTACGCGCCACCTCGACATGGTCCGGTCCAAAGGTGGTCTCTTGAACGTGCAAGGCATGCGCGAGCAGGGGAAGGGCCTGGGCTGATTTTTTCTGCCGGTAGAGTTGAACGGCGATGTTGCTCATGAGTGATGCAACCGTAGGATGATCGGGCCCGAGACATTCCCGGTCAATCGCGAGCGCTTTCTCATACATTGCCTGGGATCTCTTATGATGCCCGTTGACGCCTTCGAGCCCAGCCATGTTAGCGAGCGTCGCCGCAAACCTGGAGTCGTGTTCGCCGGCATATTTCTGCCAGATGGAAAGTGCAGCCTGATAGTGTTTCCGCGCAGCGCGATAGTGGTTGCGCTCTTCGGCGATCATACCCAGATTGTTCAGGATGGTGGCCTTTAAGATTTCGCGATTTCCCAGGAAATGCGCGGACTGGGTTAGAGCTTCGGTTTCGTATTTCTCCGCCTCGGCGAGACGCCCGGCCTTCAACTCGAGCAGCCCGAGATTGGTCACTGTCTCCGCCAGTTTGGAAGCACCGTCCCGAGATGCACCTCGTTCCATGGCCATTGCCTCCAAGGAAAATCTCCGGGCTTCATCGAACTTCCCCAAGTTCATCAAGGTCACGCCGAGATTGTCGAGCAGGAAGATCCGGTCAGAGGCCGCGACAAAGGGCAGCTGCCGTTGAATGAAAAGTGCTTTCCGCTCCCGGGCCAGAGCCTGCCGATAGTGCCCCTGTTCCAGGCTGATAACGGCCGAGTTGGTCAGCGTGCGAGCAAAGCCGGCAGTAAGCTCACCGGTCGTATCATGCAGAATTCGCAAGGCGTGTTCAACGAGTGGCTGGGCTTCGCGGGATTGGCCCAGCCTGGCCAGACATAGGGAAAGATTGGCAAGCACAATACCTCCCGTTTCTGAATCCGAGGCATTTGAAGCCGCAAGCAGACTCAAAGCTTTTTCAAGATGCGGTTTTGCCTCCGCATTACGCCCTTGGGCGGCCCGCAGAGATCCCAGGTTGTTCCAAGAGATCGCCTGCTCCGCCATTGCAGGCCGCGGAAGCCCGAGATTCAGCTTTTGCGCCCGGCGGTAGGCGGCTTCCGCCAATTCAAACTGCGCCTTTGCCTGGTGCACATTTCCGATCTGGTTGATCAGGTGAATAGCGGCAACAGAGCTGGAATCGACTCCTGCGAGGGCTGCTTGCAGAAGACGTTCAGCTGCAACCAAGTCGCCGCGTTTGATTGCCTCCTCCGCATTGGCATTGCTGTTTGCGGCTATCGCGCGGGTGATCGCAGCAGGCTGCGAGGCCAGCGCGCAGGTAACGTTGAGCAGTGCATTGGCTGCTAGTAAACCGATTGTCAGTCTCATTGATTCCTCCTCGTACGGAAGAACCTACGTTTGAAATTGCAGCCGGTCAGCAGATTTCTGGCTTACTTGTTTCTGACGGTGTATCTAGTTGCGAACGTGAGACTTAATAGCGGCAGAGCGCATCGCCTCACGCGACATCCGGGCTAGGTCATTTCGATTCTTCTACTCCCGGGAGGAAAGCAGCCGCAGAGCGGAAGCTACTACCGGATCGCGGACGGCCGTGATGTCATCATCGGCAAGACCGGCACAGCCAAGTCTGGCGGAATGCCCGACACGTCAAAGGCTTACCGTTCGAGCTGCGGTACACCGCGTTAGGCAATTCAAAGGTCCAGCCGTTGGGCAAGTGGCGTTCCAGCGAATCGCAAAACACGCCTTGGGTATTTTCGCCAATGCGCGTGACATGCGGCGTCCTATCCACTAGCGCGAGGGTAAACGTTTCCGCGGCACTCATCGTAATCGGGCCAAGGAATTCGGAATTGTATACTTCACAAACCAATGGCTTGTATGACGGTTAGGAATTCCCGAGTATGGTTCGAGACCCTGATCGAGTATCGGCCACAGTAAAAACAGAACCGTGTTAAATTGTTTAAATTGTTCTGATCTATACTTCGAGAGGACAAGCCCAATGTCAAAAGAACTCCAAGAATTACTCGACGCCGCGCGTTTGCACGAATTTAGCGCGGCGGATAAAGAGGAGCATCGTCGCAGCTTTGCGTTTGGAAACACGAAGATCGAAAATTCACGCATCACCCGCGAGCTAATAGACCGGGAAGCTGACCGCTTAGATCAAGAACGTTCCCACGAAGAAGCGCGTCGTGCCTAACGAATCTACGGAATCGGCGGACACAAGGCATAGTCAAGCCTTTGAAGCCGATTTAATAGAGGAGCCGGAAGAAAAGGCAGTGGCCGAAGGCCGCAATGGCCTTCGGCAGATCGATAAGGTTGTTGAAATCGTCGAGTACTATATCGGTAATCGGCTTTCGTTTAAGCTGCGGCCTTCAGTAATTTACACCCTTCACCGAATTGCACTCGAAGGAATTAGCTCTTACGCAGGGCTGCACAGGCCCGCAGGCATCCAAATAGGCGGCAGCGTTCATGAGCCGGTCGGGGCTTATCTAGTCCCTGAAAAGCTGGAGGAAATGTGTGATTACGTGAATGATCACTGGTCCTCTGCCTCTCCGATGCATTTGTCAGCATACGTACTGCGGAGGCTCAACTGGATTCATCCGTTCACCGATGGTAACGGTAGAACAGCCCGTGCGACTTCATATCTGGTTCTTGCTTTGAAACTTGGGTATCCACTATATGGTTCAAACAGCGTTCCGGCACAAATGGCAGCTAATAAGCAGCCCTACTATGAAGCGCTCGAGACGGCAGATCGATCTTGGGAGGCCGGAACTGTAGACGTCTACCAGCTTGAAGCATTGTTGGACACGTTGCTCGCACGCCAACTGCTCGGAGTGCTAAAAGATGCTCGTACCGGAAAAATAGAGAACTAAGGCTTCGTCGACTTCTTCACCTCGTCTTTCACGGTTTTATTATTTGCCGATTTCGGCTCTGGCTTCACATTTAGAATATCCGTTACTGCCTCGTCAAAGCTCAGCGGGTGAAGTGACAATGGGCGAAGCCGATCCGCTGAATCAGTTAACTTTCGGTTGTTCGCCACCTTGCTCCTTTCCAATTGTCGTTGGGGACTTCGTGAGTTTGCTAGTTCTTAAATCGTAGGACCTTATTTCCTCTTCAGTAGCCAGTTCGCTCTCAGTAAATAAATTCGGCTCCAGAATTTGTGGAGCTTCAATACTGACAGATTTGTACTGGCCAATAGCGGCGAACGGACCATCCCACGCCAGTAGAACGTAAGCGTCCGAGCAACCGCAGCCTAGACTATCCCGGTGCGTTATGTTCTTGCTGAACTATTGAGCCGCAGCCCAGGCAGAAGGGGTCAGTCGGCTGACCTGCTTGATGGGCAAATCAGACAATCCTGGCAGCACCGCCGACAAGTAATCGCGCAGTGACAACTTGAGCCGCCGGCAGCTTTCAACAACCGAGAGAATGGCCGCCACTTTCGGTCCAGCCTGCTGGCTGCCGACATGAATCCAGTTCTTTCTTCCCAGCACCAGCGGCCGCATGGAGTTCTCCGCCAGGTTGTTGCTCAACTCCAGTTCTGGATGTTCCAGAAAGCGCGTCAACTTGCCCCAAAGGTTCAGCGTGTAAGCGGCGGCCTTGCCCAGAGTGCTGGCTGGCAATGCGCTGACTTTCGCCGCTTCCACTTGGTTCCGAATCAGATCCAGCAGCGGAACAGAGCGCTCACGGCGCAGCGCGTGCCGTGCTGCATAATCGAGACCGTTCGCGCGCGCCTTGCCATCAATGCCAAACAGCTCATCAATCTGTTTCACCATCAGCGCGGCTATCCGGTCATCAGGATTCAGCTTCAGGGCATCGGAAAACTTGCGTCTGGAATGCGCCCAGCAAGCGGCATGCACCATCCCGGCTCCGCCTACCTTGCCGTAAGCGGCGTAGCCATCGGTCTGCAAAATCCCTCCGGACGGACCCAGAAAGAGTTTTGGCCCTGCGCGGCCACGGCCCATGCGAAAGTCGAACACCACGCTTGCTCCAGGCCGCCCATATTGCCACAGATAGGCCTGGTGGTTTTTCCCCCGCTTGTCTTTGCTCTGCACATCCACCGGTGTCTCATCGGCCTGGAGATAACTCTCAGCCCGTAACTCGCGGCCCAGCGCATCCACAATCGGCAGCAGCAACCCGCCCACCCGCATCACCCAGCCATCCAGCGTCGCGCGGCTGATCTCGATTCCTGTCTCGCGCTCCAGCATCGCGCTCTGGCGGTACAGCGGCAGATGATCGCAATACTTGGAAATGATGGTGCCGATGATCACCTGATCGCTCACCAGGCTCCTGTCGATAATCCGCGCCGGCAGCGGCGCCGTCACCACGCCGCCCTCTTCACACGCCTGGCAAGCGCGCTTCTCGCGTTTGACTACTGAGACGAAGTACTCGGCTGGCTGGCAGTCTAACTGCTCACTCTGCTCATAGCCGATCACCACTGTCCCGCCGCCGCAACTCCGGCAGGTGCATTGCTCGGGTGTGCTGGGCAGCACGCGTTCCACGCGCGGCAGATCAGCGGGCAGGGTTTGACGGCCTGGATGTTGTTTGCGATCCTTTTGTAGCGCGGCGGCTGCCAGCAGCTCTCGTTTGCTCTCCGCTTCCACCTCGTTGCCGCTCACGCCCGGCTCAAACTCCAGAAGCTCCAGTTGCGCGCTGTTCAGCTTCTCGCTGCCAGGCCCATACTTGGCAATGCGCGCCAGCCGCAGCATTTCTTCCAGCGATTGAATCCGCATCTCGGCCCAGCGCAGTTGCTTTTGCAGCTGCTCAACCTGTGTGGATTCTGACTGTGGCGAAGGGGATGAACTCACGGACGGTATAGAGATATTTTACCGTCGATAGTGAGTAATAGCTACACTTACTTCCACTTACTAACTCCAATGATGCTGACTATTTTCTGCTGGAGTTTCCACCCGGTGCCAGCCTCGCCGCCGGGTCTGTGTGAGATCAATTCCACCCAGCAGCAGCGTCAGTTCCTCATGGCTCAGTTTCACTTTCGCTGCGCCGCTGTCTGCCTCAGGCCAGCGGAATCTCCCCTTCTCCAAACGCTTCGAACAAACCCACAAGCCGGTGCCATCCCAGAACAAAAGCTTCAGCCGGTTGCGGCCGGCATTGGCGAAGACAAAGATGTGTCCGCTTAACGGCTCGCACAGCAGGCGGTCACGCACCAGGCCGTGCAGGCCCTCGAAGCCCTTGCGCATGTCGGTTGTTCCGGCCGCCAGATAAATGCGCGTGGCCGGCCCCAGGCCGAACCTTTACGCGCGCTCCAGCAGGCGAACCAACTGCTCCAGCATCGCTCCATCGAAGCGGCTGCCTACTTCGATCCGCCGTCCATTGGCCAGCGCCACTGTCAGCGCGCCATCTCCGGCAATCGCTGGCCGCTTCTTCCGCGTCACCTGCACCGCCACGAACTTTGCCTTCCCCGCACCCTGCGCTTCCTTGCGCCACCCGCAAGTATCGGACCAGCGTTGTTATCCCCATGCCGCGCTGTGCGCAAAACACTTCGCGGCTTAACCCGCTGGCTTCATAATCTGCCACCACTTTGCCGGTATCTGCTCTGCTCAGCCGCGGTGAACGTGCTCTCTTGTTTCCATCTGCCATTCCCTCACTTCATCATGCTTTCCAGGTTCAAGATAGATGGGGTTGCTCTTACGCTTACGGTGCAGCACCCTTTACCAGCGGCTTGAGTTTGACTGCCCAACTCTGGCTAAGAGCGCACCATGCGTGGAAAGATCAGCTAATCGGCCAGCCGGTCTTCTATCGTCCGGACATTCTCGTTGCTCACGAAAAGGGGAATCGACAGTTAACTCAGAAAGGCACATAAATAAAAGCAGGCTCCGGATTGGGAACAGCCCCTCTTGCAATCGGTGTCATTGCGCAGTTTTGTGCTACAATGCTGACACACTGGAGTCCCTTCATGGAGTCAAATTTCCTGTTGAAGCCCGAAGCCAATCCCGACAGAACCAACCTGAATCAATTCCAAAAGCGCTGTTGTGCATACCTGATCGTTCTGTTTTTTTCCCAGCAGTGGTGTGTACGCAAGTGAACACAGCTGATGTCTTAGGCACCGTTACACGTTCGATAGTGTACGCCTCGGTCTGACGATTATCTACGCGCTACAGCAGTTATACCCGGGCAGAATCGATATCGCCATAAATCGATGGCTAATCGGCAACAAGGCGGTTGTAAGTGCCCTCGAAGCAGGCAAGGACCCAGCGACTATCGAGCAAAACTATAAGGCCAACTTGCAAGACTTCCTTCGTCGGCGAATTGGCTATCTGCTTTACGGCAATTAGATTGTTTCTTTGGCGCAAGCGCTCCGGGGTGCGATTCCCACGCGCGACTCGCTTGCCTGCTTCCCGCAGGCAGGAGAAGATCTTTGAACGCCATGGCATCGACCTCTCCCGCAAGAACATGTGCGGCAGAAAGACTACGCCTGTAGACTTTCTGCGGCACCTGGTCAACAGTGGCATCAAAACACGTATTTCAAAGCAAACTGCATGATCCGGGGATCGTTCGCAGTCAGAATGCGCCCAAAATTCGAATCGCTCAACGAACTCCTTGGGTTCCCGAAGGTCGGATGATTCAGCAGATTGAAAGCCTCGATACGAATCTGCAAATTGGTCGCTTCCCAGATTCGAATTCTCCGTATCAGCGCCGCATCGAAATTAAATGCACCTGGGCCCTCCAACGAGTTGCGGCCCGCATTCCCAAACGTGCCTGCGGGATTTGCCGCGTACGCCGCCGTATTGAACCATTGCGAGATGGATGGCTCGAGGCTGTGCGGATCTCCCACCACATTCAAACGGTCAGCCCCAATTGCACTCAGCGAATTGTCCCGTCCCGCCAACGGTGTAAATGAAAAGCCGGAACGCTTGGTGACAATTGACGAGAGCTCCCAATCGCCACATCGCCATCGCTGATGCAGTGCGACCACGTGTAGTTCACCAGAACACTAAAGTTCTTGCTCAGCCGGTGATTTGCCGATAGCAACAACGCATTGTAAGATGCATTGGCGCCGTCATCCACTTGCGAGAGCGAACTGAAGGCCCTACCGGCCTGTGGATTCAATCGCGTCAGGATGCGGCGGCTCGCCGTGTTTGCAATGGTGGAGCATGGCGCGCTGCCGCACGTGCCTGGAATGTAGACCGCATAATTCTGTTGCGAGGTAAGCCAGCGGTGTGAGCTCTTGTTGCCCAGATAGTTTGCCGATATCAACCAGTCCGATCCCACTTGGCGCTGCACACTCAGATTCCACTGCTGCATGTAAGGCAGCCGGATGCTTAACGGCAAATTAGCGTATTGGCCGCCTGCCGGAAAAGCTGCATTTGCGGGCGGAGGTGTTGGCAGCGGAAACGGATTTCCGCCTGAGAATCCGAGATACGGATTGGCAAAGCCGCCTTGCGGCGATGTGATAGTGATGGCGCTCGCCCATGGCGGTCCAAATCCAAAACGGTCGAAGTACTGCAATGGCGGAGTGTCATAGAGAATCCCGTATGACGCTCTCACCGAAGTGCGATTGTCGCCCGACGGATCCCACGCCAGCCCGGCTCGCGGGGCGAAATTGGCGATCCGGTTGTTGGTTCCAGCGGCAGGGACGCCCGGGTCACCCGGGAAAAATAGTCCCGGCGGAGCATTCTGGAATTTCGCCGTCCGTTGTCCAGCTAAGTACGCCGCGAGATCGAAATGCGTGGCACGGCCGTCTTTATCGTAAGGAGCAAGAAATGGCTCGAATCGCAAGCCAAGCGTCAGCGTGAGCCGGCGATTCATTCGCCACTTATCGCTCCCATAGAAGCCGAAGTAATTCTGGAACGAGTTCACCCGCGTGAGATTGCCCTGAATGAAATTTGCCGGTGTCCCCAGCAACAAGTCGAGCAAAGGATCGTTAGTTACCTGTCCTGTGAAATCGAATTCGGGGTTCTGTTGTGTCGACACCTGGAAATCGAGTCTTCGATGGATCCAATCGGCACCGAGAGAAATCTGGTGGTTCCCCAGGCTCATTTCAAAATCGTCAGCAATCTGAAAGCTGGTACTAAACACATGCGCGAGCGAACAGGTTCCGCAAAAAGTGTTGAACTTCGAGCTCACAAAAATCTGCGGGAAATTACCCGGCGACGGTGCGACATTCAAGCCGATATCGGAAGAAGTAGGCAGATTCGAGGCCGGCCCTCGCGTGACGTGTTCTCGACTCCAGGTTCCATGAATACTGTTGATGGCTCGCGGCGTCAAGCTGTAGGTGTCGCCGAGTACCAGACTTTGCACCCGATCGAGAACACCAGGCCGCGTGGTTAGCAACAGATTGTTGTCGTTGAAAACTGCCGGGTTACGAAGATCAGTGAAGAAGTATCGGCCGAAAATGCTGTGCCGGTCTGACTGATTCCAGTCGCCTCGTGCCAGTAGTTGATCCTCGTCGGAATTGTTGGGTATTCCCAGCTGCAGACGGCCGCAAGGGTCGCTGCTGGTGGGAATGTATTTCAAGAAGGCGAGCGCCTGCGGGTTGAACCGCGAAACATCCACGCGATTACCGGGGAAAGTGCCCCCGCGAGGATCGATCAGCGTACGTGTAGTGCCACACTGCGGCGAGTTCAACGTGCTGAAATCCCCGGCCAGCGCAGCTGCGGTAGGAACAAAGACAGTATTCGTCGGAGGCGCTGTCCGGATACGTGTTCCCTGGTACCCGCCAAAAAAAAAGAGCTTATTGTTGACAATCGGTGCGCCCACTACACCGCCAAACTGATTTCGCTTCAGGGCATCCACGGTAGGCGCGAAGAAGTTACGCGCGTTGGTAGCACCCGTGCGCAGAAACTCGAATAAATCGCCATGCAACTGGTTCGTGCCCGATTTGGTGACCGCGTTGACTACCGCTCCAGCCCGGACTCCATAAGCCGCTGGCACGGCATTGGTCTGTACGCTGAACTCTTGCAGGACATCGGGAAACGGCAGGGGCAGGTTGATAGCACCGAAGGCATCATTGTGATCGCCGCCATCCAGCAGGTAATACGTCCCGTTTGCTTGTCCACCCGCCACCGAAATCGTCGTCGATGAGGAGTAATTCTTACTGCTCGCCAAGTCGCTGGGAGGAGCAGTCACGGCAGCCCCCGACAACAAAACAAGTTGTGTTGGCTGACGCCCGTTCAAAGGCAAATCCACCACTCGGCGCTGATCTATCACCTGCGATACCGATGTTGTTTGCGCCTCCACCATGCTCGCGTTTGCCACCACCTCAATCTGTTGGGTCACGGACCCGAGTTCGAGTTTGATGTTAATGACGGGGTTATCATTCACCTGTAATACGATGCCTTGCTGCCGGAAGGTCTTAAATCCGGCAACGGAAACCTCGATCTCGTAGGGACCGATTGGGAGCGAACTCAGCACGTAAGCACCGTCCGCGCCGGTTTTCGCCGTCCGCACAAGATTAGTCGAAGTCTGTATAGCCTTTATGTCCGCATCTGCAACTGCGGCGCCATTTGGATCGTCGGCGACTCCGGAGATTTGAACCACCGCGGCCGCCTGCGGAAATGCTTTAACTCCTGCCATGCAAAGCAACAACACCGCAGTCATAAGACGATTCGGATGAAGCATAGAAACCCCTCCTCGCAAAATATCTAACCGTTTGAAAAAGCAAGGCTTCGGAAGATCGTTAAGCGGCTCTTCGCGTTGCTATCTAACCTTGAATTTTGGAACTACAAAGCTGTATGCGGTGTAGCGAATTTCACTCCACTGCTCGTCCGCTCCCGCGTATCCCGGAAAGAGCGGGACGTTCACAGGATCGAACTTGACGCGCACGCGAATCGAACTCTGGCCCTTGGTAAGTGCCTTCGGAATTAAAAACTCATCGTCGCGAAATCGCCGGTTTGAAGTCTCCACCACGTGCCGCGTCGCGCCCAGTTCGCCTTGTTTGCCCTCGTCGCGCGGATCGGAATACACGCAGGTATTCGACCCTGCCAAATACCAGGTGCCAGCCAATTTCCAAGCAGACCGGGAAGTTTTTCCCGCGCTGACATAGATTTCCGCACGCTGATTCGGGAATGCGTAGTCCAGCTTCCGCCTCAGCATCACACCGGCATTTCGCGGATTCACGCGCAGCACAAACTCGGAAGTGGTTTTCGTACTTCTCCCGTGATCGACCGTTACCGGGTAAATCTCTTGTCCTTCCAATGAGTCCGGACCCCACTCGTACCGCGATCTGATTTCGTAGGGCGCCGACGCTTCCGGCGAATAATACGAATGCGCCTTCTCGCTGGCCTCGTCTCCTATCGATAATTCGTCGGTTTTCACCAAGGACGCCGCTGGCAGACCGTACCAGTAGGTAACCGTCTCATAATGCTGGGTCGATTCGTTCACGCCGCCGTGCTCCAGACGAATCACCGCGTTCTTACCGAAGGGCATCAGGTCAGCGAGGAGGAACCGATAGGCGGATTCTACCCGGTCCTCTTCGCTTACGGCCGTAGCTGCGCTCTTCGCGCCCACGGGATGGCCCGCGAACGGAAGCGTCATATTCAAGCCGCCCCAATAGTCACCTCCACCGCCCCATTCTTCTGTTCCCGTTCCTTGTGCTTGCGGCGTAAGGCTGTCATCGAAGAAGAATCTCGGGTCGCCTTCGAGAGTTCGCAAATCCGCCGCATGAGAAAAGATGAACGACGTTCCTACCATCTGCCCCGACCAGTCTCCACCGCCCTCGGCGTCTCTTGTGTCGAGTAGCACTAAATCTTTGCCGAGTTCGGGTAATGGATGGTCGCGGTACGTTGCGTGCAGATAGCTGGTCTGTTCCGGTCTGTCCTGCAGCGGCGCATACCGGACTTTCCAGGCCACCACGGTTTCAGCCAGTTCCTTGCCGCCCCGCAACTCAATCTTCGCTTCCTTGAAGAAAGGCATCGGCAAGAAGCAGGAGAGATGCAGTCGGTCCTCCCCATAACGCACCACCATTGGAAAGCTCTTCACCAGATACTCGCGGCTGTCGCGATTGTAAAAACTGCCCGTGCCATAAAACAGCGAGATCGGTGCATCGATCGAAGGCTGTGCGCGGTTATCCCAGGTGATACGAAGCCTCGCACGCGAAAAGGCCAGTGCCCGATCCTTTGGGACAGAAAACTCAAGGCCTCGAATCGTAGAAGCATGCCGCCGCTTTATCCACACTGGCGACCAGTTCTCCGGTCTCAATGGAACCTGGCCTGACTCTTCCCGCAAGCCAGGTATCGATTCACCAGCCAATAAATCCGTTCCCGCGCGACCGATCAGCTTCAGCACACTCTCATCGGGCTTGCTCTCGGGAGTCCACGTACGAATCGGTTGCGAAAGCTTTGTGCCTTCGACAAACTGATGAAAGATGTAATAGCCGGTCCCGTAGAAGGTCCGTGAGTACGCCATACGGAACGATTTCGTAAACCCAATCGGCACCCAAGATAAATCAGCGCCCTTCGTGTCCGACCATGTAAAGGTCAGAGGCGGCGGGAATGCTGCCGCCGGAAGAAAAGCCGAGTCCGGCGCCGGATGCAGCGGATCGCTGGTCGTCGTTTCTGTGACCGTCGTAGCATTGCCATCGACGTCATAGTGCCATGGGCTGCCGTGCCAATGGTTATAGCGGACAAAATACAAAATGCCCGATCCCAGCACATCGAGCGTCACGTTTTGATCGGGCGCTAACTGGTAAAGGAAGTGGCTGGCGTCCGCACTCTCATTTCTGCCTCGCCGGTCGTATGTGCTGCGCATGTAGGCTCGAACACCGATGCGCTGTCGAGGCCACTTGTCCCACATCCGGTAAGCGTCAAGGCCAGTTGGAACGGCCTGCAGCTCCGCGCCGATGGACGTCAACATCAACAGCAGCCCGCAAAACATGACACGGAGAGTTTGCATAGCCAAGCAGGCTAAAGTCTATATCTGAGACACCCGGTTGTCAAGTATCGAAACGTTTCGTGTCGCAGCAAAGTGATAATGTCCTACTGGTGCCAAATAGAAATGTCCTAATGACAGAGGCACGCTGGGGAGTTGGAAACGGACCAACTCCTGATGACACAGAAGGAGCGCGATCGGCTGGTTGCGCTGAAGAAAGCCAAGAAGGGACTGAGCACGCAGAAGGAGGCAGCGAGCGAGATCGGAGTAAGCGAGCGGCAAGTGCGGCGTATGCTGCAGGGCTTGCAAGAGCGCGGCGACAAGTCGGTCGTGCACGCGGGGCGAGGACGGCGCTCCAACCGCAAGCTAGCCGGCGAGCTAGAGAAGAAGGCCATCCAGATTCTGAGTCAGGACGTGTACCGAGGCTTCGGTCCGGCGTTGGCGTGCGAGTATCTGGAGCAGAAGCACGACATCGCGGTGAGCCGCGAGACAGTGCGTGGCTGGATGATGGCCAGCGGGCTGTGGCGGGCGAAGCGGAAGCGCGTAGAGAGGGTGCACACTTGGCGGGCGCGCCGCAGCCGTTTGGGGGAACTGGTGCAGTGGGATACCAGCGAACACGATTGGCTGGAGGGCCGTGGCCCGAAGCTGTACTTGATCGGCATGATCGACGATGCGACCAGCCGCTTGCTGGCGCACTTTGTAACCCACGACTCGACCGAAGAGAACATGCGGTTACTGGAGAGCTATCTGAACCAGAACGGAAGGCCGCTGAGCTTCTATACCGACAAGGCCACTTTGTTCGCCAACCTGCCGAAAACCAGGCGCGGCGAGGTGGTCGGCAAGGATCGTCCGGAGCTGCCGCCCACTCAGATTGGGCGCGCCTTGAAAGAACTGAATATCGAGTGGATCGGCGCGCATTCGCCGCAAGCGAAAGGACGCGTCGAGCGTGGATTTGGCACAGCGCAAGATCGCTTAGTGAAGGGCTTGCGAGTAGCCAAGGCCAAGACGCTCGTCCAGGCCAATGCGTACCTGGAAAACGAGTTCTTGCCGTGGTGGAACCAGACGATCGGCGTCGTGCCGGCGGTGGCCGACAATGCGCATCGTCCGTTGGGCCCAGAGCATTCGCTTCCGGCCAGTCTCAGCCATGTCGAAACCCGGCAGGTCGCCAACGACTACACACTCCGTTTCGAAAACAAGCTCTATCAGGTGCAGCGCGCAGATATCCGAGCCGGCTTGCGTGGCGGCACGGTACGCGTGGAAAAACGCCTCGATGGCACGCTGGCGGTACGATTCCGGGATCGTTATCTAGCGGTGAACGAATGTTTACCTCGCCCCAAGGTGGTTCCGGTCAAAGCCAAGCCGCGTCCTCGCAAAGTAGCGCCGCGCAAAAGCGGATGGATGAAGAATTTTCGTTTGGGCAAGAACGATACCCGCGGCAAAACCTCCTTAAGGTAGGCTGGGCAAAACCAGCCCAGCCGTCTTCGCGTTCACTTTATGCAAGGCCTCCGCTCCGAAGTTTCACCAGAATAAATCCGCTTCCAAAAACAAAACCCTCGGCGGAAACCTCACTGGATTTCCTGAACCGAGGGCCTGCTGCCGTTTACTCCGGAGCCAACTCCATCGCTTCGGCCTTGCCTCTTCTCAACGGGCGCGACCCCGCCGAGAATCAATCTCACTTTAAACCTGAACTCTCCCCTGCCGCTTCAAAACCGGACATTTCTATTTGGCAGAAAATAGGACATTTCTATTTTGCGTTGACATTATCGAAACGTTTCGAACCTGAGTTTATTGCCAACCAAATAGCGGGCATTCTTGTAGATGGGACTATTTTGAAACGTTTTGATCTTTCACGGATGGGGTTCGTAGGTTATTCTGCATAATGCAATATCGAACCCTCAATTTGACGCAATGCCCGGCTTCCCTTCCAATTGTGCAAGCCTTGTTACTGGTGCCAGAACCGGAATACGAGTGGCTGTCGCTCAGGTCGTGGAGCAAAGATCGTGGGCGGGAGGCGAGGCAGTTGCCTTCCGGGATCACCTATTTACAGCCGGAATCCGCAGGCACACTCGTCGGTTCCATTGCAGCCCGCAATGGAGAAGATTTGTGTGTTATCCAAAATGCTTCAGCCGAAGGTGCGGTGCCCGCCACGACCAAAGCTCTCTCCAAGGAACTAATCGCGCTCGGCATTGGCGTCACTGCGGTCAATCAGGGCGGCAGCGGTGGCGGCTTATGGATGAACTAGCCACGCCTATCGGCATGAAACAGCACAAGCGCAAGTACACTATGCAGGATGTCGCGCGCCTCGCCGACGTTTCTATTGCCACCGTGTCGGCGGTCATCAACGGCACAGCAGTAGTCAGCCCCAATCGCGCCGCCCGTGTTCGCGAAGCTATGGCTGCGATCGACTACTACCCCGATCAGATCGCCCGCAGCCTCAAGATGGGCCGAACTAGTGTTATCGGCATGGTCATCCCTGATGTAACAAACGCCTTCTTCCCCGAAGTCATCCGCGGCGTCGAGGACGGCGCACGACTGCACAATTACTCGGTTATCCTATGCAACTCGAACGAAGATCCTGCTCAGGAAGAACGCCACCTCAACATGCTTTCCGCCCGTCGCGTCGATGGCGTTCTCCTTGCCTGCACCAACAACGCCGCCGCCTATGACCGCATGCTCAACCGGCGCTTCCCCATCGTCTTCTTCGATCGCATTCCCGAGACTCGTCACCAGGACGCTGTTGGCACCGACAATCTTGAAGCGAGCTATCGGGCCACGCGCCATCTAATCGACCATCGCCATCGCGACATTGCCTTTCTGGCCGGTAATCTTTCACTATCGCCGCACGCTAGGCGGCTCGAAGGCTTTCGTAAGGCAATGGAGGAAGCCAATCTATCTGTAAATCAAAATTATCTGCGCATGGGTAATCTACAAATTGAAAGCGGCTACCAGAACGGACTGCATTTGCTGCAACTGCAGTCTCCTCCTACCGCTATAGTCTCTAGTAGCAGCAAAATGCTATTGGGCCTATTGCGCGCCATGCGCGAACTCCGTATCCGCTGCCCGGAGCAAGTCAGCATCGTCGGATTCGACGATCAGATTTGGAATGAATTCTTCGACCCGCCGCTAACCTCCGTCGCGCAGCCTGCTTATGACATTGGAAAGCTCGCCCTCGAAATATTGCTCAAGAAAATTCGGAAAGAACCCGATTCCTCCGTCATCGAAAATCAGGTCGTGCTCCTCAAAGCCACTCTTCGCATCCGGAAATCCACCGCGCCATTACGATCATGAGTTCGTCCGTCTTGTGGGGAGTTGGGCGCTAGCCGCCAACGACAACGGAACGCCTTCTTCGGCTTACTTCTTAAGGCTTTCCCATCGTCGGGCCGCCAACGTTGAACATTTTTGGTAAACGTTCGGCGACCGGCGGCAAAGGGGGCCTGGATTTTGTGAACCCTGCTGGTACCAATACGCGACCGAATAGAAATTGTCCGAGCGGTGGTTCGCGTGTCCGTGTTCGATCGTCATCTTGAAATACTTTTCGAACGGAATCGGCGACTCGGTGTGATACCGGTACACCATCCACTTTGCGCCCCGATCGTCGCCGCCATTCAGCGGGTTGCCGAAACGTTGAAAAGCGAACGTTGGGTGGGATGAACCGAACGGGGAAATTCCGCAATTCCCGTAGCACCAGGCACCTAGAAAGTAATCTTCCGATCCGGTTCCCGTAACGGAGGGCGTATCGCTGTCGTCGATGAACATCATCTCGTCGCCTTCTCCCCACCAGTCACCCTGATTTTGCAAGATGCTGAGCGTTACACCTACATATTGACCTCGCCCCTCGGTTTCAAACAGGACGTAGTTATCCTTGCCAGTCAGGTTTGGGGCGTCATTGGCCTTCTTATCGCCGTTTGCGTTCCAATCGTTCGTGACGCCTTTGTTTGGCGTTGCTTGGCGATACTCCGCATAAAAGTGGGCGGTGCTGTCCGGTAGGCTTTTGTGCTGTTCCCAATCCAGGTTGTAATAGAACGCTGAAATCGGCTCATTCCCCTCTTTGGTTATGGTGATGCGAGCAGAATTGCGGAATGGCATTGCGAAATAGGAGTTCAGCGCTTTCTGAGAGCCAACCGAAATAGGGCCAGACTCATAAACGAAGTACTCGCCTAAACCCAACCCGAAAAAATCTCCGATTGGCGTTTCGACAGCTGGAGATTTTTGACCGTCCCAATACATGGGAGCACAATCTTCTTTAGGTGATACCGTTCGGGAGTCGCTCTCTGGAGTGGTCCCCATTTTTGAGACAAGTGGTTAAGACTCAAAATCCATTGAACGGAGAATTGAGTCATGGGGTTGTCACGCAGGCTGTTCACGAAGGAGTTTAAAGTGGCCGCTGTCCGGCGGCTGGAACAAGGAGTATCGATTGCGGAGGTGGCGCGGGGATTGGAGGTCAACCCGAACGTGCTGCACCGGTGGCGCCGGGAGATGCGCGAGGGTCCAGGCAACGTGTTTCCTGGCCATGGGAAGCAGCGCTGGTCCGATGGGCGGGTGGCGGAACTGGAACGGAAGGTCGGTCAGCAGACCCTTGAGATCGATTTTTTGAAGGGGTGCTTGCAGCGCATCGAGGAACAGCGGATGCTTCAAGCACTGGCCGGGAATCCGCCATCTTCCGGAAGGTTAAGGAAGAAGTGAAGGCCGGGAGCGGACTGACCGTGAAGCGGATGTTGAAGCTGGCGCATGTGAGCCGTGCCAGCTTCTATCGCTTCGACGAGAACGCGGAAAGCGATCACGATCCGGACATGGACTTGCGGGATGCCATTCAACGAATCGCTCTCGAATGGCCCAGCTATGGACGGCGGCGCATCACGGCGGAGTTGCGGCGGCAGGGCTGGACGGTGAACCCAAAACGGGTTTACCGATTAATGAGTGAAGACAATCTACTCTGCGTCCGGAAGCGCAAGTTCGTCGTGACCACCGATTCCAATCACGGCCGGAAAGTCTACCCGAACTTGGCGGCAACGATGATGCTGACCGGCATGGACCAACTCTGGCGAGCGGATATTACCTACGTCCGGCTGCGAGAGGAATTTGTATTCGTGGCCGTGATCCTGGATGCCTACTCGCGCCGGGTGATTGGATGGGCGCTGGACCGGACGATGGAGGACGCTCTCACGTTGGGCGCGTTACGCATGGCGTTGTCGCGGCGCGTGGTGGGGCCTGACCTGGTCCATCATTCCGGCCGCGGCTCGCAATATGCCAGCGGCGATTACACGGATCTGCTTAAGGAAAACGGCATAGCCATCAGCATGTCGCGGAAAGGCAATCCGTGGGATAACGCGGCCTGCGAATCGTTCATGAAAACCCTGAAGTACGAGGAGGTGCACCGTAACGAATACCGGGATCTGGCGGAAGCACGCTCCCTGATCGGCGGGTTTCTCGACAACCTCTACAATCAGAAACGGCTTCACTCCGCGCTCGGTTATGTGCCACCGGCGGAGTTCGAAGCTCACCTCATCAAACAACAAAAGGAAGCCGCTGCGCGGCAGCTTTCTTGATGAGTTTTCTCAGGCATCGGGAAATCTTTCGATCCGATGCGATTCGATCGGTCCGGGAACGGCTTTGCCGCCGCCCCCGGCCTCATCGTCTCGATGAGTTTCCAGTTGGTTATTCCTCGGCGGGTTGCTCTCCAGCAGAGCCCGCTTCCGCTTCGCCAACCGGTCACCATTCTGCGCTACAGTCGTCTTGCCGGTCGAGTTCTTTTCATCGAACCGTAAGCAGTGTCTTAACTGCTTGTCTCAACTCAGGGCGCCACCCCAGACTGCTTCTAGCGATTGGTTAGTCTTGTTCAGCCGGATCATTTCGAATCTCAACTTAATTCACTAAGTTGCTGATTGTTGCCGCGGGTAAAACCTTAACACGCATCGAAGTGGTTCTTCGCGTCGCGGACGGGGAGAACCGATCGCCTTACCTTTCATTTGGGTACAACGTGATGGTCGTAGCTTCCGATTCGCGTGAGCTTCCAAACGCCGCCTTTATCCTGCCACAACATAGTGAATTTCGCCTCGCTCATAGACTCCGGGGAGTCGCGCACGTCGTGAAAGCGATGAGAGCCCATCTCGAGAGCTCCATAACCTTTCATGCGAAAGACCTGCAGATTGCTTGGAAGAAGGCGCTTCACTTTGCCGCAGACATTTTTCTTCACGCTGTCGGTTAGGTCTTCTCTTCCCAAGGTCACGCCTCCCTGGTCGTGATAGAACTCCACATCGCCGGCGAGGAAGGACGCTAACTTCACCAAGTCGCAATTGTTGTAAGCATCGAAGAACGCCGCATGAAGTGCTCTGATCTTTTCTAAAAGCTGGTCCTCCGGGAGACGATTCAAAGACTGAATCCCGGGCCTCGCGGAAGACAAACAAAGAGCCAAGACGAGGAAGAGCGAATTGGCCGCAGGCACTGGCTCAGTTTGGCACACTGGAAGTTGTCCAGCAAACCCATGGCAGTCCACAGACACAGCAATGCCGGCAGCCGTAATGCGTTTCCTTCGAACTCTCTCAGTTCCAAGACTGAAAATCCGCTGATTGTGCAGGGGGATCACACCATTCTTGCCGACGTCGCGAGCCCGCATTACTCCGCGGCCCGCGACGGGCTGGCACGTTTTGCCGAACTGGTGAAAGCGCCGGAGCACGTTCACACCTACCGGGTGACGCCGCTCTCCATCTGGAACGCCTGCGCGTCCGGCGTCAGTCCTGAGGAGATAACCGAGACGCTGGTTCAATTTTCGAAGTACCCGGTGCCCAACAACGTCCTCTTCGAGATCCACGACTACGCTTCGCGTTATGGAAGAGTGAAGCTGCTGCGCGACGACCGGGGACTGGTCCTTGCCGCTACCGAGGAGGCTTTGGCCGAACAAATGTCGCGCAACAAGCACGTCTCGCCATTTCTGGGGAGGCGCTATTCGGAATTAGAATTCGGCGTTGTACCGAACGCGCGCGGCGATATCAAACAGGCACTCATTAAGACGGGGTTTCCAGCGGAAGATCTGGCCGGGTACAACTTAGGTGACGCACTGCCGATGGCGCTTCGAACGGAGACGCGAACCGGACAACCTTTTTCGCTGCGCCCTTACCAGCAGGAAGCAGCCGCAGCCTTCCATGCGGCGGGCGCTGCGCGCGGAGGCTCGGGCGTAGTGACTCTGCCATGCGGAGCAGGAAAAACCATTGTTGCCATGGCCTGCATGGAGCGCCTCCAAACCTCGACTCTGATTCTTACGACCAGCGTCACCGCCGCCCGGCAGTGGATCGCTGAACTTCTGGACAAGACGTCGCTTGAAGAGAATCAGATTGCCGAATACAGCGGAGATTTGAAGCAGGTTCGGGAAGTAACCGTCGCCACGTATCAGATTGTGACCTGGCGTCCCGGCAAAGAGGCCGACTTCCCACACCTGGAACTCTTCGAGAGCCGCAACTGGGGGTTAATTGTTTATGACGAGGTGCATCTGCTGCCCGCCCCGGTCTTTCGCGTCACGGCCGGATTGCAGGCCCGCCGCCGGCTGGGACTGACGGCGACCCTGGTCCGCGAAGACGGCCGGGAAGAGGATGTGTTTGCGCTGATTGGCCCCAAGAAAGCCGACGTGCCGTGGAAAGTGCTCGAGAGCCAAAACTGGATCGCTACCGCCCACTGCACCGAGGTCCGTTTGGCCATGCCGGAGCAGTTGCGCATGGACTATGCGATTGCAGACTCCCGGCAGCAATTCCGGATAGCAGCCGAGAATCCTGGAAAACTCGGAGTCGTGCGGAATCTTCTGGAGAAGCATCCGGACGAGCCGGTGCTGGTAATTGGGACGTATGTGGATCAACTGGAGAAAATGACCGCCGCGCTGGGTGTGCCGGTGCTGAGCGGGACCACTTCGCAGCGCAAGCGCGACGAACTATTCGCTCGCTTCAAGCAAGGGGAGATTCGTGTGCTGGGAGTCTCGAAGGTGGCGAACTTCGCCGTGGATCTGCCGGAGGCATCGGTAGCCATTCAGATCTCCGGCACTTTCGGATCCCGCCAGGAAGAGGCGCAGCGGTTAGGGCGAATTTTGCGGCCGAAGCGGAACGGCAATCAGGCGCATTTCTATTCGGTTGTCAGCGCCGATACAGTGGAGCAGGATTTCGCACTGAGGCGGCAGCTCTTTCTTTGTGAGCAGGGGTATTCCTACTCGATTATCGATGAGGATGGGCCGTCCCTTCCGGCATCGCTATGAGAATTACCGCCGAGAATCTGCGCGCATTCCTTTCCGCTCTGCCGGACTACGAGCGCTTGCCGGACACAGCCCGGCGGGCTCTCACTTCCATTGAGCGCCCGGCCCAGGGCTGCTCTAGCGGCGCTCTCGGCGGCTCTGCCGAAGCTTTGATCGAGGCAGGCTTTCTGCTTTCGCCCAACAATCCGGGGCGCTGCTTCGTCGCTCCTTCCCGGCAGGACTTTATCCGCGTATTACGCGCAATCCGCAGCTATTCGGTACTGCGGACGCCGAAAGAGCCACAATTCTCTGAATACATAAGCGATCTTCTTACCGCAGTGGAACGGGATGCATTCCGGAGCGGCCTTTCCCGCTATTTCGAGCGGAACCATGCATTGTTCCGCCAAGTGACGGCACCGGATTGGCTAGAGGATTTTTTGAGCGCGAAGGGCAAAGACTGGGAAAAGCCTTACATCACCCTGGGGACCCGGGCTTTGTTTTCCAGCCCAGAAGTTCTGCGAGCGACTCAACGTCTAGTTGGATGGCTACTCGAGCGCCAAAGTCCGGTCGCGATGCACGACATTCCAGCTCTCCAGCAGAATGCGGAGCTGTCGAGTCAGGCGCTGCATGCGGCATTGCGCTATGCGCTCCTGTTTATTGAACTCGACCCTGGCACTCTGAACGTGACTCTGGGCGTGTGGCCATCCATCGCGGCTCATCGGGCCTTGGCGTCTCAGCTCCCTCCCCGGAATGTAGTTCCCACCCAAAGTTGGAATGCTCCGTTTCTGATGGAAGACATGACCGCGCTGCTGATTGCCTGCGCCACGGAGCCATTGCGTTTAAAAGCCAACGACGGCGAACTGTATGCCAAAGCAATAAAGGATTTGTCGCATGCTCTTCTTCCTCTGCCGGAATGGGCGGAAAAAGCTTTCGGCATGGATTCTGAAATACGAATAATCACTGCGACAGCTTTTGTCCGCGCATTCGAATTAGTGGAAGAACGCATCGCATCCCAGTCCGCGCAGATGGCGATCGGCGAGCAAGGACGGCGTTGGTTGAACCTCGACCGGGGTAATCGTTTGAAAGCGCTGTTGGACGGCGCGATCGGCAGCAAACCCGAAATGGGTGGCTCCCAGGAGTTCGAGGATGCACAAATGGGCTTGCTCGCGTCACCGGTGTACGTCACTACAACGATGAAATCGCCCCCCAACCTGAAGATCGAGTCTATGAGGCCGTTCCGGGAACTGCCAAACGATGAATTCTTTCCAATCGAAGAGATCGCAACCTTCTCGCTAAAGGACAACCCGCTGCTTGCCATTCTGCGACGCGACAAATATGCGTACTTCTCCTTTAACTCCCGATATCTGGACAGTCCGACCGCCGAGCAATTGCAGCAGCTTTGGAGAGACGTAATCATCCTGTTGGTACCCTCGCTCTTGTTCCCGCTTGGCTGTGTCCGCCTCGGGCTCGGTAAAGATGGCCTTTCGATCGCGATGACGCAAGCCGGGCGGTATCTTCTCGGGCAGACAAAGCGGTGGGAGTGGACGGAAACCACAGATTCCCAGGTGATCGTGCAACCGAACTTCGAGGTCACGTTCCTCGGCGAAGCGCCTGCTGTCGAGGCCGAAATCGGACGTTTCGCCGAGCGGCGCGGCAGGCAAATGGGAGCGCTGTTTCAGATTACGAAGAAGTCGATTTTCGCTGCAAGCGCGGCGGATATGACTTCGGAAAGTGTTCTCGAAACCCTGGAACGGGTGTGCTCGCGAGAAGTTCCCGGAAATGTGCGCCGGGAGATCCAAGGATGGTTCGCACAATGCAGGAAAGTATCCGTTGAATCCGCCACGCTGATCCGCTGCCCGGATCGCGAGACCGCGCTCCGTATCGTAAGCCTGTCCAAAGGCAGCGCAGTGGCGTTGAGTGACACGATTCTCGAGTACAAAGAGAACGGCAAACCAAAGCCGTGGCTAATGAATAAGCTGAAGGAGATGGGCGTCCTGGTCTCGGTCTCAGTGCAGGAGAAAGTAAAGCGCGAGCCGGTCCGGCGCGAGAAGACACAATGGGCACGATGGTAGGGCATCCGATCAGCAACCGGTAGCGAAGCCTCTACCGGAGAGCGCAGCCTCTTGGTTTGGGACACTGGAGGTTCAAAACGAATCCAGACCTATGGCTTTTCCTATCCAGCGGCCGCGCCGGCTGCGATCAAGCGAATCGATGCGCCGCCTGGTGCGCGAGACACGGCTGGAACCCTCGCAATTCATTCTTCCCCTGTTTGTCTGTCCGGGCGAAGGCGTTCGCAATCCGATTAGCTCCATGCCGGGCAACGCCCAGCTTTCCATCGACCAACTGGTTAAAGAAGCGGCGGAGTGCCGGAGGGAGGGCATCGGCGGGTTGATGCTTTTCGGGATTCCGGCATTGAAAGACGAGACCGCATCGGGAGCATACGCTTCGGACGGAATCGTGCAGAGCGCCCTGCGGGCGTTGAAGGCCGAAGAACCCGGATTGTTGGTGATGACCGACGTCTGCAATTGCGAATACACCAGTCACGGACATTGCGGATATCTAAAGCCCGATGACAAGACGGGACAGGTCGAGAACGACGCGACGCTGGAGTGGCTCGCTAAGACCGCCGTTTCGCATGCCGAGGCCGGAGCTGATGTGGTAGCTCCCAGTGACATGATGGATGGGCGCGTGGGTGCTATTCGCAGTGCTCTCGATAAGAACGGATACGAGAATACACCGATCCTGTCTTATGCGGCGAAGTATGCTTCTGTGTTCTATGGGCCTTTCCGCGAGGCAGCGGAATCAACGCCGCAGTTTGGCGACAGGCGTACTTACCAGATGGACCCGGCGAATGCGCGCGAGGCGATGCGCGAGATTCAGCTGGATCTGGACGAAGGCGCGGATATGATTCTGGTAAAGCCAGCGATGCCCTATCTGGATATTCTTCGCGAGGCCCGGATGCAATTCGATGTGCCGATGGGCGGATATCAGGTGAGCGGGGAGTTCAGCATGATGGTAGCGGCGGCCCGGAATGGCTGGCTGGATTTGGATCGCGCGATTGTCGAATCGCTGACGTGTATAAGGCGTGCCGGGGCGGATTTTATCCTCACGTATTTCGCCCGGCAAGCAGCCCAATTGATTGCGTGATCGCTGCCATCACGATTCGCTGTATTCACATGGCAACACAACAAATGGGGTACGGCTGAGGAGCTCGAGAAGATTGAATCGCGCGGCTTCTCTGGCATGATCAGCGAAAGCATGATTGAAACAGCGCTGCGGATTGGCGAGGGAGGACCAGAGACGTGAACAAGACCGCACGCCTCGCTGGCCTGCTCTATCTGGTCACCGTTGTGACCGGCATATTCGGCTTGATGTACGTGCCCTCGCAGATCAGCGTACCGGGCGATCCAGCGGCTACCATTGCTAATATCACCGCCTCGCAGCCACTTTACCGCCTCGGCATCGCGGCGTGCCTTGTCTGCTACACGGTCTTCCTGGTGGTGCCGCTGCTGTTGCACCGACTGCTCAGCCCGGTCAGCCGAAACGCGGCGGCGCTGATGGTTGTGTTCGCGATGATGAATGTCCCGATTGCCCTGCTCAGCATCGCCGCAAAGCTCGACATTCTGTCACTCTTAGACCGGCTTAGTCATGAACCGGCGATTTCATCCGATCAGGTCCCGGTTCAGGTTATGCGCTCGCTGGACGCCTACAACCACGGAATGCTGATCGGCGAAATCTTCGCGGGGCTTTGGCTGATCCCGTTTGGCTATCTGGTGTTCAAATCGAAATTTCTGCCAAGGATCTTGGGGGTCCTCCTGATGGTGGGGGGTTGCGGTTACCTGCTCACCGTTTTTGGTCAAGTACTGATCCCTGGTTACGGTCAGCTCCCGATGGCGGATTTCGATACGCTACCCGCTGGTTTGGGGGAAATCGGAATCTGTCTCTGGCTCCTGATCGCCGGGGTCGAACGACTTGGCCGTCGAGAAACTTGAGCCGGGCCCTCTGGACCGCCAAAGCCATCTCTACTCGCTGGCGTTCTACGGAGTCGGCATGCTCCAGATATGCCGTAAGCCAGTCCATTCTTGTCTCTGTGTCAGCCTCGATTTCGCAAAAATACGGCCCGCTGTTCGCCGACATTCACCGTGCAACCGGAACGGATTAGCCGTTGTCTGAACGGTTACAGCCAGATCTACCGATACCTGATCCGTTTTAGAATGCAAGGAGCGCCCGGTAGGGTCAAACTGCAAAAAAGGTTATGAGTGCCGAAGCTAAAGCAAGAAAGTGGTTCATCTCCGGACGGGTGCAGGGGGTTGGCTTTCGTATTTTCGTCCAGCACAAAGCTACTGCGCTGGGGTTGGAGGGATGGGCCCGGAACACAGATGACGGGCAAGTGGAAGTGTATGCCACCGGTACAGAAGACCGGCTGGAAGATCTAGCCGCCGCGCTGCATGCGGGCCCCCGGATGGCCGACGTACGGGGTGTGGAACAGCAGGACGCGACGCCAGAGACAGCTTCAGGATTTTCGATTCGTTAGACGTTTGCGGCGGCAGCTAATTCAACCGCGGCGGCTTCCGGTTGTGCGGCTGCGGGAGAAGAGTTGTTAAAGCTGTAGCCGAACCCGCGCACAGAGCGGATCAGGAGAGGGTTGGCCGGATCGGCTTCAATTTTCTGGCGTAAACGCAAAATGTAAACGTCGACGGTGCGGTCTGTGACAGCGCGATCATGGCCCCAGACAGCATCCAGCAGCTGCTCGCGGCTGAAGACTACGCCCGGACGGCTCATTAAGAACTCGAGCAAGCGAAACTCGGTGGCCGTCAAGGTAAGCAGATTGCCGCCCAGGCGAGCTTCGCAGCGGGTGCGATCGAGCTCTAGCGCAGCCGCCTTCAGAACACGATTGGGAGTCGCGTGGCCCCGGAATTGAATTTTGACCCGAGCAATGAGTTCACGGACAAAGAACGGCTTAACGATATAGTCGTTGGCGCCCAACTCCAGGCCCACAATACGATCGGTTTCAGAGGCGCGGGCGGTCAGGAAGATAATTGGGACATGCGCCAGCTCCGAGTGCTGCCGGACGGACTTACAAAGTTCGAGTCCGTCGGAATCGGGCAGCATGATGTCGAGAAGGATCAGGTCGGGCCGTTCGCGGCGGAAGAGATCTACAGCGCCGCGTCCGGTTGGCGAGCCGACAACTCCGAATCCTTCTTTTTCAAGATTGTACTTAACCAAAGCATACAGGTCAGCATCATCTTCAATTAGGGCTATTTTTTTCATTTTTGCGCTCCGTTTGTAACCGTTCTCAACGCCAGAGTAACCGAGCAGGCATGACAATAGTGTTACATCTTGATGAATAAGCTCTGAATCGGGCAAGAAGTTTAGAGAAGTGATATGAACTCCGGAAACCGGCACGGAAACGAAAGGCGCGCGTCTCAGATGAAGGGCAATCTGAATTTGCTGTCACTAGCCGTGACGCTGGTAATGGTCGTGCTCGTCGTTCTGGGACTGAGTTATGCGGCTCCGTTCCGCTACTACTCCCGGACTGCGATCGTGGCGGTAGTCTTTCTGGTGGTTTTGAGAATGGTGACGCGGCGCAGAAAAGGTCAAAAGTCGAAAGCCGCCGAGCCCGACCCACAATCGCGCCTGAACTTGGACGAGTAGCGAAAACCACTTAAGCGCTTGCTACCATCGGTTGTTTATGAAAGGCATTGTTCTTGCCGGCGGCACCGGCAGCCGTCTATTCCCGTTAACCAAAATCACCAACAAACATCTGCTTCCCGTTTACGACAAGCCGATGATTTACTACCCGATCCAAACGCTGGTGGAGGCAGGCATCACCGATCTGCTGATTGTTACCGGCGGACGCAATTCGGGTGACTTTCTGCGTCTACTGGCCAATGGAAAAGAGTTTGGCCTGAAGCACATTAATTACACCTATCAGGAAGGCGAAGGAGGCATTGCGGAAGCTTTGGCGCTAGCGGAACACTTTGCGGAGGGTAGCCGGATTTGCGTCATTCTGGGTGACAACATCATCGAGGGCTCTATCAAGGATGCGGTTCGAGACTTCGAGAAACAAGAGCGCGGTGCCAGAATTCTGCTGAAGCAAGTGCCGGACGCAGAGCGCTTCGGAGTGGCTGAGATAAATGGCGATCGCATCGCCGGCATTGAAGAGAAGCCGTTGAAGCCGAAATCGAATTACGCGGTAACCGGCATTTACATGTACGACGAGAGCGTGTTCGACAAGACCAAAACCTTGAAGCCGTCCGCCCGCGGCGAACTCGAAATAACTGACGTGAACAACGCATACATTAACGAGGGCACGATGACTTTCAATTATCTGGAAGGGTGGTGGACCGATGCAGGAACTTTCGAATCGCTGCTGCGCGCCGCAAACATGGTGAACGATACCCTGCTGAAGGGCGAACAGAGTTCGCCGATCATGCTGCGGGCCTCTCATGCCGGAGTACCAGCGGCAGGAGTGACAGAGGCATGAGCGCAGGGGCGCTCGGCATGTTGGAATCCGGCGTGGAGATTGCAGTGCCCACCTGCGAACCGGGTATCGGCAAGGTGATTTTGTCGCCCACCACTAGCGATTTGATCGCTGACGTGGAAATCAAACCCTTTCCACTCTGGCCTGACGATCGCGGCTATTTTCTGGAAGTGGCGCGGCTGCAGCAGGGATTGGTAGCCGGGTTTCCGGCGGAGACTACCCAGGTTTCCGCGGCACTGAATTACCCGGGCATTATCAAGGCGTTCCACTATCACAAGCTGCAGACCGATTTCTGGGTCCCGGCTAGCGGGCTCTTGCAGGTGACGCTGGCAGATCTCCGATTGAACTCGCGCAGCTATGGAGTGAAGAATACTTTATATGTTGGATCACTGCGACCCTGGCAGATACTAATTCCGCCAGGGGTTGCACACGGCTACAAAGTGATTGGTGAAGCGCCTTCGATGTTGATCTACGTAACGAACCGCACTTACGACCCCAGCGACGAGGGGCGCATCGCTTACGACGACACGAGTATCGCGTACGACTGGGAGCTGCAGCACAAGTGAAGGCCATTGTAACCGGGGGAGCAGGCTTCATCGGCTCGTGTTTTGTCCGCCTGGCGCTCAGCGAAGGCTGGATGGAGCAGGTGGTGAATTTGGACAAGCTCACGTATGCCGGGAATCTCGATAATCTAACCCCAGTAACGAAACATCCGGGCTATCAGTTCGTGCAGGCGGACATCTGCGACGGTGCCGCCATGGAGCGCCTATTCGAAGACGAGGCACCGGATGCAGTGGTGCATTTCGCGGCGGAATCGCACGTCGATCGCAGCATTCTCTCCCCTGCCCCGGTAATTCAGACAAACATCAACGGTACCTTCTCGTTGCTGGAGGCTGCCCGGCGGCATAAGATCGCCCGGTTTGTCCACGTCTCCACCGATGAAGTCTACGGCAGCATCGAGGCGCCGCACGATGCCGACGAGAACTACCCGGTGAAGACCAGCAGCCCATATTCAGCGTCTAAAGCGGGGTCAGATTTGCTGGCGCTTTCTTACTTCTTGACTTACAATCTGAACGTTTCGGTAACCCGCGCTTCAAACAATTATGGGCCCTATCAATTCCCGGAGAAATTGATTCCCCTGATGATTTCGAATGCGTTGGAAGATAAGCCGCTGCCGGTCTATGGGGACGGGCAGCAGATCAGGGACTGGTTGTATGTTGAAGATCATTGCCGGGCGATCAAGGCGGTCCTGGAAGGTGGCGAAGCGGGTGAGATTTACAATATCGGGGGAAACTGTTCCCTGCCGAATATCGAGGTGGTGCATCGCATTCTAAAGGCCACCGGCAAGCCGGAATCGCTAATCTCCAGGGTGGCCGACCGTCCAGGGCACGATCGCCGCTATGCGCTGACAAATGATAAGTTATCGGCGAAAACCGGTTGGCAGCCGCAAGTGGATTTCGACCAGGGGCTGGAGTCGACGGTCAGCTGGTACCGGGAAAACGTGGATTGGATGGCGCGGGTGAAAAGCGGCGACTATAGGAACTACTATGAGCTCAATTACGCAGGGCGCGAGATTTGATCTTAAAGTCCTCGCTATAATCCACTAAGAGCAAGCTTACTGGTGGATTGGTCTCGTCAAACATCCTCTGTTCTCGACGAGTTGAGGCAGATCCAGGCCGAAGTACGCCGTACCCGCACCCTGGACGATCTTCGTTTTTATTTCGATCGGGTGCAAATACTGCGCCGCACGCACGCAGAAGATTTCGATCTTCAAATGTCGATTGCTGAAACGCACGATCAAGTGATCGAGCGCGGGCGGCAGTTGCGGGAAGCCGTTCCTGCAAAACCGGGGTTCTTGTCGGAGGCGCCGCGCCCAGGCGTAGATCCAATCCTGGTGGAGCGGCCGCAAGATGACGATTCTGAACTAGCGGACACGGGCGCTGTGCAGCGGCTAGACGCTAAAACTTGGCAGCGTGCCACTTACCTGGCTTTGTTCTTTGCACTGCTGCTGTTCTTTGCGTTCTTTTATCTGGTGCAGACCGCCCGGCGTTTAAACTTCCCACAGACTGCGGGCACGCAGAGACCGCTTCCTGAACTTGGTGAAGAGGCTAAAGCAGGAACTGCGGCGGAGAATAAGACGTCCGCTCCTTCGCCTACTCCAACGTTGCGGATTTATACCGATCTCGTTCCGGCGAGTTTGTCGATTGACGACAAAGAACCGCAGGAGCTGACCGACGGCGAGCTGATTGTCGATAACCTGGAACCCGGACGGCACTCGGTTAAAGTAACGGCGAAATCGAGCAATGCAGCCATCAGCTTTGACGTTGCAGCCAACTCAGCCCCCCGCGTTGTAGGGCAGCCGGAAGCGTCGAACGTTATGGCCGTAGCAGTGTCTACGGAAGACGGAAAAGGAAACCTGATTACCAACGCCGATCATCCTGACGTATTGTTAGACGGGAACCCTGTGGGGGAATCGGATACCAGCGGGGTCAGCCTTGGCGACCTCGGCAAGACAGACCACGATTTGCAGGTGACGGAGAACAAAGACCGGCAGCGCTTTGTTCTTACCTATACGGCGGCTCCGGCCTTAACTCTCTATGTGAAGGCGGATCCCAGTGCCGGGACCGTAGTGGTAAATGCCGGGCAGGACGAAGCCGACGTTTACTTTAACGATAAGCTGTACCGGCGACGGACCGATCACGGGCAGGTCCGGATACCGATGAAGGTGGGTGAATATACGATCCGGGTTCATAAAGCCGGATTTATCGATCCTCCGCCGCAGAAGGTGCAGGTTAAAAAAGGGGAAGAGTCGCCGCTCGATTTCAAGCTGGAACCGGTACCGCAGATTGCCACGCTGCGGGTGACTGGTGCGCCGCCGGGCACGATGGTCTACGTCGACAAGAACGTGGCAGCGGCGATCGGAAACGACGGATCGGCCAACATCACGAATGTTAAGCCGGGCAATCACACCATCGAGCTGCGGCGCGATCAGGCGCTTCCGAAAAAGTTTGAGCGCACCTTTCAGAATGGCGGCATGGTGGTGCTTTCCGGGCCAGACACCGCGCTAGACAAAGTGGTGGTCGAAAACAAGCCGGCTGCTGCTGCCACGCCAGAGGATAGCGGCGCCGGAACCTCGGATGCTGCCGATGCCGGAACAAATCCGCATTCGGTCGTGATCGAGGGACAGCAGGTGCGGAAGGGTGGTGGTTTTGTCACCTACAACGTCCCCAAAACGGCAGGCCGTTATTCCTTTCAAGCGCAATCGAGAAAGAGCGGCATCTTCAGGCACGGCAAAGTGCAATGGTACGCGGGCTATGCCGACCCGAACAATTACATCCTCTACTCGTTGGACGGAAAGCGCGCCTCGGTAAAGGAAGTAAAGAACGGCCGCTCGACCGAAGTGGGAAAAATCCCATTTGAATTTGATAACGACGATTGGATTCAAGTCGACATGTCGGTTAAGCGCGGTTCGATTGTCACCCGCGTCAAGACTCCGGCGGGCGGCTGGAAGGAGTTACCGGCGATCGCGGGTGTTAGCCGCGACCTGACACAAGACAAGATGGGTATGTATCTGCCTGGAAGCGACGAAGTGGCAATTGCGAACTTCCGGTTCACAGTCCGCTGAGAACTTCACCAATTTTTCCTGGAACGCCTATGATGCAAGAGTGGACGAACGAGCCTTTTATCGTGAGTCGCAGGCTACCAAACCGGCGACTCTGAACTGCCCCTACTGCAAGACCTCCGAGACTTACGAATTGAAGTGGCTGGTCCGGCGCAAGGCGGACCGGCTGCCCAGACAAGCCGACGAACGCGACCGTGCAAAGTTCAGCAAGGCGCAGAGTTACATGGTGCTGCTGGACGACAAAGCAGCATGCAAGAACGTTCGTTGCCGCAGAACATTCGACATATCGGGCGTGAAAACGACCGCCTTTCTGACGGATTAAGCCGCGCCGCGGACCGTCAAAATCTTTATGGACATAGCTGGTTGGGAATCGCGCTACAAGAGCGCATTGAAGCCGCAAGACCTGGAGCAGGCGCCTGCCAGGCTGGTGGCCGAGCAGGCCGCTGGGATGAATCCGGGACGGGCTCTCGATCTAGCGTGCGGAACTGGACGCAACGCGCTCTGGCTGGCGAAACGCGGTTGGCAGGTAGCTGCGATCGATGGCGCACCTTCCGCCATCGAAAACCTAAAAGAGCAGGTGGAAGTTGCGGGATTGCCGATAGATGCGCGAACGGCAGATCTAACCGATCCAAACTTCTACATCGAACTCGAAGCATGGGACCTGATTTTAGTTTCTTACTATCTCGACCGCAAGCTGTTTGGGGCGATCAAGGACGGGTTGAAACCAGGTGGCATGGCGATCGTGATTGTCCACACAGTTGTTGGAGACGAACAGCCCACGGATCACCGGCTGCGTTTAGGAGAATTAGCAGGCTATTTTCCGCAGTGGACCAAAACCCACACCTACGAAGGAGATTCTAGAGACGCGGAGCACAAGAGGCCAGTAGCGGAGATTGCCGCGACCAAGCCAGGTCCGTGAAGCTCTTCTCTAGCTCACCTGCCGTGGCGGCTCCTTTGGAGAAGTGCCGTTCGGGTCGTTGACTTCAGATCCATGCGGAGCTGGAATGGCTCCCTTCAATATAGGATCGTTCGTTTTCTTCATCCAAGATTCCAGCTTCTGGCCCATCTCTTTCCGCGCCTCGCTGAAGGCCGGGTCGGACGCCAGATTGTTCGTTTCATTGGGATCGAAGATCAGGTCGTAAAGCTGTTCAGGCGCCACCGGGCGATCGCGCCAGCCATACTCAAGCCATACGTCCTTCGAGAGACCGTCGTCACAGTTCGGCAGCACTGGCTTATCCCGGTCTCCGAAGTGGCGGATGTAATTCCAACGCTGAGTGCGAACGCTGCGCTTAGGCTCGTAAGCGGCGTGATAGGTCACCTCGGAAAAAGTCTGGTCGTTCACTTCACGCGCTTTGCCTTGCACTACCGGCAGCAACGATCGTCCCTGCAGCCATTGCGGCGGCGGTATATCGAGCAACTCGCAGAGCGTCGGAAAGACATCGATGTGTGAAACCAGAGCGTCCGACACTCTACCTCCGCTGAAGCCGCCCGGTCCGCGCATGATGAGGGAAACCCCGGTTCCAAACTTCGTGAGATTGCACTTCATAGCCGGAAAAGCAATGCCGTGGTCGGTGGTGCTGATCACCAGCGTGTTGTCCGCAAGTCCAGCCGCTTCGAAGGCGGCAAGAACTTCTCCAACGCCTGCGTCGAGAATTCTTGCGCTTGCTTGGAAAGCGGACATGTCTCTCCGAGTCGCAGGCAGATCGGGCAGCGGCGCGGCGTAATCGGAATATCGCGCATCCTCTTGCGGGCCGGGCTCCGGATAGGGCCGGTGGGTCTCGAAAAAGCCGACATCGAGAAAGAAGGGCTGCTTAGGCGAATCCTTCAGGAAACGCAGCACGTGGGGCACAACCTGGGCGACGTGATAGCCGCCAGTGTGCAGGATGCGATCGTAGCCGATGACCTTTGGATCTTTCGCAATGTGCTGAAGACCTCCGAGGATCGATGTATAGCCGGCGGGGCGCAGGGTGTGAAGCACGTGCTGTTTGTAGTCGTTCATCGAGAAGCCGCGGTGCGCCAAGCCGAGCATTCCGTTCGAATGTGGACACTGTCCGCTGAGAAGGCTGGCTCGGCTCGGCGAACAAGTGGGAGCGGCGCTGTGCGCGTTACGGAAGACAATGCCTTGCTTCGCCAGCTTCATCAGATTGGGAGTGGGCACAGATTGACCGTAGGGTTCGATCTGCCGTCCCGTATCGTGCGAATGGATGTAGAGAATGTTTGGCGGCTTGGCCAAAGGGGACGTCTGCCCTTTCGCGCTTGCAGCGGGCAAGAGAGCCGCGCCAGCAGCGATACCCTTCAAGAGATCGCGGCGGTCTGGATGAGATGTATCAATGGGCATGTTATTTCGAAGGCCGCGATGGAGCGGGCAAATTTATCTCTGGAGGTTTATACCAGGCAAACAGTTTGGATTTTAACTCGTTCACTCGGGAGCGATACTGAGGCTTCAAAGCGAGGTTGTGCATCTCTTCCGGATCGTTACTCAGATCGTAAAGTTCCGGCATGGCATGCGTCCAGAACGTGTACTTGAGATCTCCATCGCGGATCATGTACTTTGCTTTCGGAGTGCGCAGATCGTATTCGGCAAAAACAGGTGAATCCGTTGCGAGATCAGGCTGCCGGAGTTGTGGAACAAGGCTGCCGCCATCGAGGGTAGACGGGACCGGAACATTGCATAACTCCGTGATGGTGGGCAAGAGAGACACCAGACTGACCGGACTCGAGCACTGTCTATTTTCGGGAGTGAGGCCGGGCGCCCTGACGATGAGAGGCACGCCGCAAGAAGATTCGTAGAACTCGAACTTTTGCCACAGGCCATGCTCGCCCAGCATTTCGCCGTGGTCTGAAGTGTAAACCACGATCGTTTCCTTCTCCAGATCCAAGTCACGCAATGCCTGCAGAATGGCTCCGGCGCGGTCATCCATTTGGGCAAGGTTGGCGTAGTACAAAGCCATCCGGCGGCGCGCCGCATCCAGGTTGTCGACCTCAGGCGTATAAGGATTGTGCTCGATTGCGCGGCGCACCGGTGCAGGAACTTCGTCAAGTTTTACCTTGCCCCATGTATCCGGCAGCCTCATATCTTCCGCACGGAACATTCCGGCGAAACGTTGGGCAGGCATAAAGGGATCGTGCGGCTTCAGGAAAGAAGATATGAGAAAGAAGGGCTGGTCTTTGGAATGATTCTTTAGGAACCGGATGCTCTCGCGCGCGACAAAGCTTTCGAACTGATCGGTCTCCGGTATCTTCGAGACGCGTCCCACCGCTACTGGGCCCTCGCGGTCGTCTAAATCGCGGAACCCCTTCCACGGGTCGCCCTCATCGCGCCAAAGGTCGTCGATTTGCGGTAAGCCAGAGCCAGAGTTGGGCTTGCCGAGTTCGTCCGCGTATAACCTTGTTTTCGGACCGAGGTACTGAAACCAGTCGTTGAAGTCCAGCCGGTAATCGAAGCCATGCGTTTGCGCATCGACGAAGTGCATCTTTCCGATTAGGGCCGACATGTAGCCAGCAGCGCCGAAGTAATCTGCAATGGTTTTGTGCTGGAAGGGCCATGGCGTCGAGTTGTTGAAGGCTTGATGATGATGCGTGTAAAGGCCCGTCAGAATGGAGGCACGTGATGGAGTGCAGACCGGGTTGGTGCAGTAAGCGCTGCTGAAGCGCGTTCCGCTAAGGGCAAGCTGATCCAAATGGGGCGTCTTGGCCACGGGATGGCCTGCAATGCCCAGACAGTCCGGCTTGTGTTGATCGGACATCAGGATCAACACGTTCTTCTTGCGCTTCGTCTGGCTTTGGGCGCGAGAGATTCGGCTCGTCGAAGCTGCTGCGAGGCTTCCCAATCCCGTTGCGATTACATCTCTTCTCGTCATCACGTTAGAAAATGAGCTTCAGGGCCATCTGCATGGTGCGCGCAGGAGCCGTACCGCTGATTTGCCCAGCCTGCACACTGCCTATCACCGCATTGGGATCGTTGAAATTCGCACGATTAAACGCATTAAACATCTCCCAACGATAGGTTAAACGAAAGCGTTCGCGGATGGAGAAATTGCGATGAACTCCCAGGTCGACGTTGAAATTTCCCGGGCCAACCAGAATGCCGCGCCCGGCATTGCCGAAGGTGTACTGCGCCGCTGAACGGAAAGCGGCCAGATTAAACCAGTTGTCGATGGATCGCTGATCGACGGGCATATTTCCATCGTCTATGCGGTCCGGCCGGTCTCCGCTGCCTCCCGCTGAGTTGGAGACTGACGTCCCTAATGTAGGCGTGAAATGGTCTCCCGTGGTCATCGTCCAAATGCCCGTCACATTCCAATTGCCGGCAAGATGCGAGAGCCAGCCTCGCGTCAGATATTTGCGCTGAGGACCGAAGGGCAATTCATACACATGATTCACTACCACGATGTGACGAAGATCTTCGGGCATGGAGCCCCACTCGCACGAAAAGCATCGGGCATTTTGCGGAGGACCATTCCCTCCCCCGTTGATGTTGCCGCCATTCGCCATATACTTCGAATACGTGTACGCGATTGTGCCGGTCAACCCGGCAGAATATCTTTTCTCCACCTTAACCTGTAACGAGTGATATTTCGCTCCAGCGTAGTTAGTCCGATAGCTGACGTTCGTTACATCGGGATTGATTGGGTAAAAAGGTCTACGCGGCCCCTGAGCACCCGGACCCGGGAACGACTGATTAAAGTTATAACTGGAAATCAGTCCGGCTGTGCGAGTGCCCACATAGGCAACATCGAGCAGCAGCGTCGAAGCAAGCTGCCGTTCAATTCCCGCGCTCCATTGCGTCACTCTGGTTGATTGCAGATCGAAATCCCAGGCATTCGGATTCCCCCCCGACAGCGCCTGAGAGTCATCCGGACTCGGAGCGACCGGGATGGGCAGACCGTCGCTAATCAACACGGGCGGTGTCCCGTTCTGATCGGTTGCAACCACCTGGCTGAAGTAGAAGGGAAGATTCTTGTAGAGCTGGCCGCCGCCCTGTCCCGCTTCCACGTAGGAAATTCCGAAACCGCTGCGGAAAATCGTTTTGCGGTCGGAAGTCAAGGCGTAGGTGATGCCCATTCTCGGCGCGAAGTTATTGGTGTCCACATTCCTCAATCTGCGCCCATTGCCGTTTCTGCCCGCGATGACAAGCTGAGCCGTCGAAAGGTTAAAGTTCGACCAGCGGTCATTAACCTCATATGGTGGAGTAAGCAGTTCGTAGCGCAGCCCGAAATTCCAAGTCAACCGGTTGTTGATACGCCATGAGTCATCGATAAAACCCGCAACATTCGAAAAGCGCAATCCCACCGGCCCGGTAAGGACATTTCTAGTCACTGAGCTGGTTGCGCCCAAAGCAAAGTCAGCCAGAGCCGTCTGCGCGCTAGACGACCCGATCTGACGGGTGAACTGGCCATTGAATCCAAATTGGCCGCGAGTCGGGAACGCCGAGAAGATATTAAAACGATGCCGGATGAAGTATCCGCCGGCTTTCAGGGTGTGCGACCCGCGGGTCAAAGTGAGCACATCTTCGTACTGGAAAGAAGTGGATTGGCTCGTCTCCGGGAACGTCGAGTTATCTCCGATCACCTGATATCCGGTAATCGAAAAGGCGGGCAGACCTCCTGATTGATTGTTTATGTTGATGCCCGGAATACCCAACTCCGTTGCGGTGTTAAACGAGTTACCTAACGGCTCAATACGCTGGTTCCAACGGACCACTCCAACGCGGGCTTCATTGACTGTAGCCGGGCCGAAGACGTGCGTGTAATTGAACGTGCCGGACTGATTTCGAAGCGGGACAGCGGATGCGGTCGCGGCGCCGTCGGCGGAAACGTACGGCCCAATGGCAACACCGGGACTAGCAGGGGAAGGCAGCAGACCGGGCGACGTCAGATTGGAGTTATCAAAACTATATTTCCCAAACAGGTGATCGCCGAGACCCAGATTCTGATCGACTCGTACATCGAACTGATCGGTGTCCTGCGCCAACGAGGGATTGAAGACAAAATTCTGAGTGCTCCGGTTAGAGGTTGGCAGCGGCAGCAAGTTAATTAACCGCACGGCCGCAGGGTCGAGACGCGTCAATGGGATCCGGTTGCCGGCGAATTGACTTCGAATCAGGTTTCCGTTGGGACCGCGTTGTAGCGTGATGGGGTCGTAAATCGCAGTGCCGAGCGCGTTGAAGTTCCCGGTAGTGAACATATCGCGCAGAGCCACAGTGGGAATCGTAGAGGTAATGCTTTGCGGCTGGCGCAGCCTGATCCCCTGGTAATCAGCGAAGAAGAAGGTTTTATCTTTTCGAATCGGTCCACCTACCGTCCCGCCAAACTCGTTGCGGCGGAACCCAGGCTTCGCGACACCCTGACGGTTGTTGAAAAAAGTGTTGGCGTCGAGCTTGCTATTGCGCAGAAACTCGTAAGCGCTGCCGTGATATGCGTTCGTGCCCGATTTCGTTTGAACAACCGTTATGGCTCCGGCAGCATTCCCGTACTCGGCCGAATAATTACTGGTAAGCACGCGGAACTCTTGAATGGAATCGACGGTGGGAACCATGATGAGAGTGCTGAGCCACAGATTGCGATTGAAAATGCCGTCGATGAGATAGCTATTGTTCTGCGGACTCGATCCATTGACGCTAATGTTCGTGCTTCCGCGCATTGCGTACGGCGAAGTCGTTAGGTTATTGGCGGAACCGGCATACGCCCCCGGCGAAAGCAAAATCAGCGAGGTAAAGGTCCGGCCGTTCAACGGCATCTCGAGAATCTGCCGGTTGGTGATTAGAGACGAAACCGTTGCGCTCTGATCTTGCACCAAAGGCGCGACGGCGTTTACTTCCAGCGTCTGCTTTACGTCCCCTAGTGCGAGCCTGAGATCAACCGTCACGGTTGCGGCCGCCGTAACTTCCACGCCTTTCCGGATCAGCGTCTCGAATCCAGGCTGCGCAACGGTGAGGGTGTAGACACCCGTTGGAAGCGAGTACGCAACGTACTGTCCGTTAGCGTTCGAGACGGCTTCGCGGCGAAATCCGGTGGCGTCGTTCGACAGCGTAATGGCCGTATTTGGAACACTAGCCCCGGCCTGATCGGTCAGCGTGCCCACGATGGTTCCGTTCAGGCCCTGAGCGTGGCAAAATCGCAAACTGAGTACAAAGAAAATTGCAGCGCTATAGATCGCGCAAAGCGCTGGATGGCTGAAACTGCCGGCCCGTGAACTCAAGCTTTCTCCTTCTAGGAACGCGCTTACTGCAATAGCAAACGCATCGGAGGGATTATATGCTATTCAAAAACTTACATTGAAGTGCCTTCCCTGAGCTCGTCGGTAGCGCGGCGTACGACCTTATCGCCGGCCTGCAGATTACCGGAGACCACAATCAGGTCGCCATCCGACGCACCCTTTACAACACTTACCCATTCGGCGCGTCCACCTTTGTCGCGCACGACAAAGGTCCGCTCCGATGTTGTAACGACACTTGTCCTCGGCACCATTAGAGAAGGCTTCGACCGGTGGACCGGCCACTTCACAGACGGATACATGCCGGGCGCAAGCGAACGGTCGCGGTTAGCGACATCCAACTCCACCGCCATGGTCCGCGTCATCTCGTCCAGCACGTGAGAGACCCGCGCTAACGTTCCGGAATACGTTTTTTGCGGATAAGCTGGGACTTGAAACTCGATTCGCACGCCTTTCACGATGCCACCGACATCCTGTTCAGGCACGGCTACGACAAGCCGCAAACGCGAGATCTGCTGCACGATCAGCATTACGGGATCGGCACCCGGGCCGGCCAGAGCGCCGGGATGGATCAGCCGGTCCGTCACCACGCCATCAAAAGGCGAGGTGATGCGTAGATACGATTGCAGATCTTTTTGCGCCTGTTTTGTGGACTCGACCGCCGAGACCGCTTGCTGCTTCGATTGCACCAGTGCCTCCGCTGCTTGCACCTGCTTTTGCGCTTGAATCAATTCGTTGCCAGCGATCGCTCCGGGCGTTGTTCCTGCTTTCTTCAAACGGTCATACGTACTCTGCGCGGCCGCGAGTTGCGCTTCCGCTCGCAACCGTTCCGACCCGGCAGCCTGGATTTTAGATTCGGCTTCGGCAATTTGCGCTTTCATCTCAGGCGCGGAAAGTTGCACCAGCAGCTGCCCTTGCTTGACGATGCTGCCGCGGTCCACCAACACCCGATCGACATACCCGCGCACCTTCGCATGAATGTCAACGCTCTGGTAAGGCTGGATTTCGCCCGGCAGTTCGATGGTCTCAGAGAGCGTCTTCGAGACCACGGGAACGAGTTCGAGATTTTGCGACCACCCCACCGCGAGCGCCGCCAGTAGATAAGCGGGAAGAAGATGCCTAGGGTGCTTCATAGTATTGGCTCTCGGGATCCATAGGATTCAGGGACGCTGAGGTGGAGGATGCCTTCCGTCGCAGAATGGCGTAAATAGAGGGCAGAACGATTAGCGTGGTGAGCGTAGAGGCGATGAGGCCGCCGATGACTGCCCGTCCGAGCGGTGCGGTCTGTGAGCCGCCTTCCCCGAACCCGGCGGCCATCGGAACCATGCCGAAGATCATCGCGGCAGCCGTCATCAGTACTGCCCGTAGACGCGAAACAGCACCCTCCTGAGCGGCCTCAAGAGTATCGCTTCCGTCGTGCCTTGCCCGTTCAGAGAATGTAACCAGCACGATGGAGTTCGCCACCGCGATACCGACAGCCATGATCGCGCCCATAAACGATTGCACGTTTAACGTCGTCCCGGTGATCAGCAGCATCGACAGCACGCCGCAGAGTGTGGCAGGAATAGTCAGTACAATCGCTAAAGCCAGGCGCACCGACTGGAAACTCGCGGAGAGCAGAAGGAAGATCACCAGCACCGCCAGCAGCAAGCCGATTCGCAATCCCGAGAGTGTTTGCTGTAAGGGCGGAATCTCGCCGCGTAGAACGACACTGACTCCGCGCGGCGGCGCTGCTACCTTAGAAAGCGCTTTGTCTACTCTGCCGGCCGCTTCGCCCAGGGTTAACCCGTGGATGTTCGCTGTCAAGCTGACCACGTGCTGTCCGTTGAACCGTTCGATCAGTCCCGGCATGGTGCCCAGTTTGAAGCCCGCCACATCGGTCAGGCGGGTGGGGCGTGCATCGCTCTGCATCACCGGAATTTCACCAACACTTTTCACGCTTTGCATGCGGTTCTGTGGAATCTGCAACTGTATTTGAAAAGCATTTCCAGATTTTGGATCGCGCCAGTAATTCGGCTGCGTAAAGCGGGAAGAGGATGTCGCCGGCACTACCGAGCGCACAACATCCGCCATGGTGAGACCCAGCTGTCCGGCGCGATCACGATTGATGTCGATATCTAGCGTTGGAAAATCCTGCGCTTGGGCGAACTGCAAGTCACGCAAGAACGGCAGCTGCGCAAGCTGCTCCTGTATTTTCTGCGCGTACTTATAGTCTTCCTGAAGGCTGGCGCCTTGCACGGCAACCTCAATGGGCGTGGGCGAACCGAAACTCATCACCTGGGAAACGATGTCTCCGGCTTCGAAAGAAATGCGGGTCTCCGGCAGCTGCTGCTTGAAGCCTTCGCGCAGCTTCTCGCGAAGCGCTTCCCCGCCCGGCACGCCTGGTTTCAGCGCTATCTGAATGATTGCTTCCTGGGGACCGCTGGTGAAGAGATGAATCAAGTTCACGGGATAGCTGGACGGCACCACGCCGACGAAATCGCTGGTGATAGAGATATTGCCAGCCCCGGCCTGCTGATTGATTACGTCCAGTGCCCGGAGAACGATGCGTTCGGTCTCTTCGATACGAGTACCGGTAGGCGCCCGCAAGCGGATGCGCAGCAGACCAGTATTGGCATTTGGAAAGATTTCGCTCCCAAGGACCGGAAGAAGAATCCACACGAGCGCGATAGTTGCAACCAGATAGCACGCGACTAGAGGGATGCGAAAACGCAGCGTGCTGTTCAGCGCGCGCTGATAGAACGAACGAATGCGCCCGAAGAATCCTTCATGCTCCTCGCCGCGGCGCCCCTGCTTCATCAGCCAGATGGAGAAGACTGGAACCAGGCTGCTGGAGAGAAGATAAGACGCGACCATGGAGAACGCAACCGCGAGCGATAGCGGAATGAACAACTGCCGGCCAGCGCCCACCATGAAAAACGCGGGAACGAACACGGCGAGAATACAGAGCATGGAAAGCAGCCGCGCTAATGCCGTGCGGCTGCACGCTTCCAAAACCGCCCGGGCGCGGGATACGCCGGGTAGCATCCGGGAATGGATGTTCTCGATCTCTACCGTGGCCTCATCAACCAGCACGCCCACCGCGAGCGCAAGCCCGCCCAGCGTCATGATGTTGATGCTTTGACCCGTGGCCCACAACAACACCACTCCGGCAAGCAGCGCGAACGGAATATTCATTACTACGATCAGGGCGCTGCGCCAATCACGCAGGAAGAGCAGAACCATCAGGCCGGTAAGCAGCGCGCCCAGCACGGCTTCGAAGACAAGCCCTCGAATCGAGTTGGTAACGAACGGCGATTGATCAAATTCCAGACGGACATCTACGTCATCTGGCACCGCTTTCTTGAAGGTTGGAATTGCGGCCTTAACCGCATCGATAACGTCCAGAGTCGAAGCGTCCGACCGCTTAGTAACCGGAATGTAGACCGTCCGTTTCCCGTTCACGTGCGCATAGGCGGTAATGATGTCTGTTCCGCTCTCGATGGTTCCTATGTCCCTCAGATAAATGCTAGGTCCGGAACCCGGACGGATGGGCGTGCTCAGAAGCTCCGATAGATTGCCGCCCAGCGCGGCATTCGTGCGAGCGATACGCCCCACTTTGCCGGTGTACATGTTGCCGGAGGGCATCACCAGAGTCGATTTACTAACCGCGGCAATCGCTTCGTCCGGCGAGATGCGATACTGCTGCAGCTTGTCGGGATTGAGTGTAATGACGATAGTCCGCTGATTTCCCCCGAACGGCGGAGGGGCCGAAACACCAGGAAGCGTGGCGAAAAGGGGACGGACCCGGTTGATGGCAAAATCCTGCAGTTCGCCCTGCGAGCGCGCGGAGCTGCTGAAAATCAACTGGCCAACCGCGACGCTGCCCGCATCGAAACGAGTGACGAACGGCGGAACAGTTCCCGGAGGCATGAAGGCGCGGGCGCGATTAACGTAGCCGATGGTCTCCGCCATCGCCTGCGCCATGTTGGTTCCCTGGTGGAAGACCAGCTTCATCAGCGCTGCGCCTTGGATACTCTTGCTTTCGACGTGATCGATGCCGGTGATGTAGAGGAAGTGGTACTCGAAATAAAACGTCAGGTAACCTTCCATCTGCGCAGGGTCCATTCCGGCGTAAGGCTGGGCTACGTAAATGGCCGGATCGCCGACCTGAGGGAAGATATCGACGGGCATGCGCCGGAGCGCGAGCACTCCGCACAGCAACACAGCGATTAGAGCCACTACGACTGTTAAGGGGCGCGACAGCGAAGCTAATACTAAGCGCATCGTAGTCTGCCTTTGTAATCACAAGAGCTCACCGCGTCGCCTCCGCAACGAAAGGCCGGATGTCTCCAGCCGCCGCCGCAATGCCCAACAGCCCTCGCCATACGGTAAGCCGGGCGAGAACATCATCGATTTCAGCCTGGGTGAGCAGGCGCTGCGCCTCGGCTACTGCGTCGACGTTCGACAAGCCAGCCTGATAGCGGGCGGTTGCCTGTTTTGTTGCGGCTTGCGCGGCAGAAACCTGCACGGGAGTATTCGCGGCAACACGGCGCGCGCCATTTAAAGTAGCCACTGCCCTGTTCCACTGGGCTTTGAGATCCGTGGCGATCTGCTCTGCACGAGCAGTCTGCGACCGAATGGTGGCGTTCTGCGCTGCTTGCCGGGCGCGCAGGCCAGGCAGATCGAGAATTGGGAAAGTCACGGTGATACCAAGCGCATAGTTCTGCACGTTCGGAGCCAGGCCACTCAATCCGCCCATGCGGTTACCGTTGATCTCCGCTCCGGCGCCGCGGGCATATGCCGCACCTTGCAAATAGAATTTTGGAAAATACGTTCGCCGCAAGGCATGTAGTTGGGCTAGCGCTTGCTCCACTGCAGCGTTCTGCTCCACGGCTAAAGGATTCGCCGCAGTATTCAAATTGTCTGGAGCCTGCTCGGGAGGCAGTTTGAGCAGGCTGCCCGCTACTACCGAAATTTGCGATGGATCCGCACCAGTGAACTGGGATAGCGTGGCACGGGATACTTCTACCGCTTGTTCGGCCTGGATGAGCTGAGTTCGAGCAGCGGCAATCTCTGCTTCCGCGCGTGACTGGTCGGCTCCGGCCCGTAGTTGCGCCTCCACCTGTGCGGTAATCGTCTTCACGACGGCTTGCGCCCGGTCCACTCCAGCTCGAGCGGCGCGAACGGTCTCTCGAGCGGCCACCAGCGTCAGGTAAGAATCGGCAGCAGCTACAGCGACGTCGAATTGTGTTCTCTTCAGCGCCGCTTCCGACTGCGCTCGCGCTGCTTCGGCAACCGAGACATTCGCGTGGCGCAAGCCGAAATCGAAGGGCTCCCAAGTAACAAGTCCACCGACTGCGCTGCCCCATGCCGATCCAAGGTTGTTAGAGCCGATCACCGGACCGGAAATGTTGGGGATGGTGCTTTGCGGCAGCAGGAGGCCGAAGACGTTGTTCCGAGTCGCGCGATTGAATTGCGCGATTGCGTCCACTCGCGGCAGGTAGGCGGTTCGTGCCAGCTGGATCGCCGCGGCAGCAGCGCCAATCTGCTCCTGCGAAACTCGAATGGAGGGATAATTCGTCAGAGACTTCTCGACAACTTGGGCAAGAGAAAGACTAAAACTCTCTGGCTTGCCGGACTGTTGTGCAAAGGCTGCCACAGCGACGATGCCCAAACCGAACACGGGAATTTTAGCCGCATTGCGCAGGACGTGGAGTCCTCTTAATCGCGAGTACAAATCCCGGTCCGCCGTAAGCTTCTTGCCATACGCTTTATGTCTCGACACACGATAACGATTACCGTTAGAGTATTGCGGTTCCTCTACAGGTTGTCAACGAAACATTAGTCGCGAGATTGAAACATTGAAAGGTAAGACCACATCACAAACAGCCAATCGAGCTGTCTCTTCGATAGGCTCTAAGCAGTGGCGATCGCGGGGGCATAAATTTGGATTGCAAGCTCATCATTCGGCCAGAGGAGAATACTAAATGTTACAGAACAGCAAGGCGTTCAGTGGATTTTCGGTTGACGACATCCAAAAGGCGAAAGAATTTTACGGCGAAACGCTCGGATTGGACGTTTCCGAAGATAATGGCCTGCTGATGTTGCGGCTTGCCGGAGATAGGACGGCCGTCATTTATCCCAAGCCCAATCATCTGCCGGCAACCTTCACCGTGCTGAACTTTCCGGTGGACGACGTTGGCGAAATGGTGATTAAACTCGCTGCGCGAGGTGTCCGTTTCGGGATCTACAACCGGCCCGATCTGCAAACCGACGAACAGGGAATCTCCCGTGGCGAAGGACCGGTCATCGCCTGGTTCAAAGATCCGGCCGGCAATATCCTTTCGATTCTCGAGCCGAAATGATTCAATTCCGGCGGGCCCGGACTCCCCCGCTAGTAATTGTTCTCGCAAGGTGAGACTCTCCGGCGATATACTCGCGGTGGGTCTATCGAACACCTTGCCGCCGAACAGCTTGCTGCCGGACAACTCGCCGCCAACTCTCTTCCGATCTTTTGTGATCGCCGGCGGCGTTGCGTCGATTCTTCTTGCCTCGGCAGCTTTGTCCGGGCAGTCCAGCCGCGAGTCAAGAGGCTGGGTCCCGCTCTTCGATGGTAAGACGATGGATCATTGGAACGATCCCCGAAAGATGAACCCGGCAGGCGATTCCTGGACCCTAGAAGACGGCGCTCTAAAAACCACCAGCCATCCACGCATAACGGAAGATCTAGTCTCCACCCAGGCCTACAGTGATTTCGAGCTCGCCTGGGAATGGAAGATTGCAGAAGGCGGGAACTCGGGCGTTAAGTACCGGGTGCAGTCTTTCCCGATTTTGACTGCCGCCACTAGAGACCGGACTGCGGCAAAATTCGAGGATCAGGTTGACAACGCACTCCGCCAAAAATCATTTGACCGTTCGCTGATCGGCGCCAGTGGTAGAGCTCAGATCTACGTTGTCGGCTTCGAGTACCAGATGATTGACAATGCCCGTCACGCTGACGCAAAGCACGGAAGCCTTTACCAGACCGGCGCGCTCTACGGCATCGTTCCCCCATCAAAGAACGCCGCCACAAACTCCGCCGGACAATGGAACCGGTCTCGCCTCGTCGTTGACGGCAATCATTTTCAGCACTGGCTAAACGGGAAAAAGGTCGTCGATGTAAGCGCTGCTCCTGCCTTGCTCGAGAAGGCTCTTCTCAAGCGCTGGAGACCCGGCTCGGAAACGCTGAGGCTGCTGACCGCACAGCCGAAAAAACAGTGCCCAATTACCCTGCAGAACCATGGCGATGTTGCCTGGTTCCGCAACATAAAAATTCACGAACTCCCTTAAGAACATCTACTTATCCATGCCTTCTCCATACACCGTCGAGCGTAGTTCCGAAGGCTCCACCAACCGCCGCCGGGGTGGGCTTATCGTCTTTGCCGCCATTGCGATAGTGCTGCTCTTCGGAGCCCGCTATATCGCGTCCACCCTCATCGATTACGACTGGTGGAAGGAAATCCACCAAACCGACACCTGGTTCAGCCTGATTCTCTACGGTACCGGACCAGTGCTCTTTGCGGCGCTTTTCTTCTTCGCCCTCTTCGCCACTGCTTATTATCTGGGAACCGAGCGCAAGATCAAGACCGAATCCTCGCGTTTCCTTCGCTCGCCTCTTGCGGTCCGGGTGGCCGGTGCATTTCTTGCTCTCTTTTCGCTGGGCATCGCGAACGCCACCGTAAACAGCTGGACCGTCGTGCGTTTCTTCGGCAGCTTGCGCCTGGCCGCTTCCCCAAACGAGTTTGTCGACCCCATCTTCGGCAAACCACTCCACTTCTATTTCTTCGATTTGCCCTTGTATTCGACAATTCTCCGGGTGCTGCTGGCCGCCGCGGTCATCAGCTTCCTCATCTATTGGGTGACATCCAATATCGAGGCGCTGAGCAAGAGCATCCCTGCCGCTGGCGCAAACATCAACTTTGACTTCGAACGGCTTTCCTTCGCCGATCTCGTCGATTCCGCCTTCGTACGCGCAATCGCGGCTTTTTTCCTCGCGGGCCTGGCCTTGCATTTCTTCCTGGCGCGCTATGCCATGTTGCTGGAAGACCACGGCTCTTATCTGACGGGCATCGATTGGGTTGCCGATCACGTCACTCTCCCACTGCAGTGGCTTCTTATTCTGGGCTGTCTGGCAGCAGCGGTCCTGGTTCTTACCCGGCGATCCAGGTTTGCTCTTCTCCTGCTGTTAATTCTTCCGCTCCGCTACGTTGTGCCGCCACTGGTTGCGGGCATTTACGTTCGCCCCAACGAACTCGCGCTGGAACGGCCCTACATTCAGCACCATATCCAGGCGACTCGCGCCGCTTACGGTTTGAATCTCCGGACGAAAGAAAACAGCCTCGATGCGAAGGCGGAAATCCCAATTAATTACGCCCGCAACAAAGCCACTCTCGACAATGTACGTTTGTGGGATTGGCGCGCCTTTCACGATACCGTTTCGCAGATCCAGCCGTTGCGCCCTTACGTTTACAGCGACACCGACGTGGACCGCTACACCATCGATGGCTTCCTGCGGCAGGTCCTGATATCTCCCCGCGAGCTTGATCTTCGCCAACTCGGTGACGCGCGCAGCCGCTGGATCAATCCGCATCTCATCTACACGCATGGCTACGGGATGGTTATGGCGGAAGCGAACAAAATTACTCCCGATGGTCTCCCGGTGCTCTTCATTAAAGACGCGCCGCCGGTGGTCACTACTAAGAGTCTCCAGTTCACCAAGCCCGAAATCTACTTCAGCGAAGTCACTCACGAGCCGGTCTTCGTCGACACGCGCCAGCAGGAGTTCAATTACCCTACCGGTTCTCAACAACCCGTCAGCACTACTTACAAGGGCACCGGCGGATTTGATCTTTCTTTTCTGACTCGCATTGCGGCAACCATTTCCTATGGCGACCCTAATATTCTGATCACCAGCTATCTCACCGGCAACAGCCGCATCATGATCCATCGCACCATTCGCGAGCGGCTAGCCACGCTGGCTGGGTTTATCGATTGGGATCAGGACCCATATCTGGTCGTGAACGAAGCCGGCCGTCTGGTCTGGATCGTGGACGGCTATCTGACCTCCGACGCCCATCCCTATTCGCGGTCCGTGGGACTACCCGACGGTCAATCCGCTAACTATTTGCGCAACTCTGTCAAGGCCACCATCGATGCCTACAGCGGCGAAACAAATCTCTATGTTTTCGATCCCAACGACTTGCTCGTGCAGGCCTATGCAAAGCTTCTGCCCAAGCTTTTTAAGCCAGCCTCGGCTATGCCGTCGGACCTGCGCTCCCATACTCGCTACGCGGAAATGCTCTTCCGGACTCAGGCTGAAATCTATCGCACTTTCCACATGCGCGAGGCCGAATCATTCTACAATCGAGCCGACCTGTGGGACCTGGCCCGCACCATCACCCACCAGGGCGAAACGGTAGCCACCCCGGTGCAGCCTACCTATGTAGTTGCTACGCTCCCCGGCGAATCGAAACCCGAGTTCATGTTAATTACTCCGTTTACACCCGCCAATAAGGACAACCTCATCGGCTACATGGCAGCGCGGTGCGACGGCGAACACCTCGGCGAACTGGTTTTCGAGCAGTTGGGGAAACAGAACATCATTTTCGGCCCCATGCAGATTGATGCGCGGATTAACCAGGACCAGACCATCTCGAAGGATTTGTCGTTATGGAATCAGCAGGGTTCACAGGTACTGCGCGGCCAAACGCTGGTGCTGCCGGTGGAAAACAGCTTTCTGTTTGTCGCGCCTATCTACATTCAGTCTTCGCAGGCCAGCATGCCGCAGTTGAAAAAGGTCGCTCTCGGCATGGGAAACCTGCTGGCTTATGCCGACACCTACGAGCAGGCTCTCTCGCAGCTGATTCAAGCGTCTGGAGGAGCGGAAGCTCCCTCCGCGGCTTTAGAAAAAGCTGCGACGGCCGCGATAGCGCCCCGGCTCGCGTTGCCACCGATTGTTTCCGATTCGAACGAGACCATTGAGCAAATTCGCAATCATCTCAATCGCTACCGCCAACTTAGTTCCGAGGGTAAGTGGGCCGACGCAGGTAAGGAACTGGATGAAATCCAGCGGCTCTTGCAGAAATAAGCGGGGCGTTAGTAGAAAGAAGATGCTTATCCAGACAGATGAAGGCGTATTCTCTTGAATTGAAAACTCTATCGCTTGGCTTTCCACCTGCTGTAGATAAAGGAAGCCCCCAGCAGCAAAGCGCCGAGCACAACAAAGGCAGTGATCCGAAACCCATAGCTTAACTGCCAGATGTCATAGAGATAAAGCTTCGCAACCACCAGTCCAATGAGCGTCAGACCAGTCAATCGATTTACATTCGACTGCCGGGCTACTCCCACAGACAGTAACGCAGTTCCGTAGAGCCCGATGAGAATAGACGCGAGAGTCAGCGCAATCGATGTCTGCGAAGTCCAACCGCTAATCAAGCGCAACCCTGCCAGGAGTAACATGGCGTGTCCGGAAATATAGAGCGTGTCGCGGAGAAACTCCGGCTCTCGTGTCCGCATCCGTGCCGCCCAATGGAGCGCTGCCATCGCCAGACAGAATAACGCAAAAACGTTTGCGCTCGTTTCGACCGCAAACGCGCAGAGCAAAGCCAGCAGTGCGTTTACAACTAACATCAAGGGCCAACGCTGCGTCACGGCGGCAATAATGCCTGCGAGTGCGACACCCAACAGATAGAACAGGTCCAGAGTGCTATGCGGATTTTCGTGCAGTAGGACCGTGATAAGAAATGCGCCGGCAAAACCGGTAGCCGCCAGCGTTTGACTTTTCGCCCGAATTGCGAGCGCTACGGCCAGAGCGCTAGCGCATAGCATCAAGAAGAAGCTTGCGCCCTCCAGCAGCAGCTTATAAAAAGCCGAGGAAGCGTAAGCGGTGATGTAGAGAATAGCGAAGCCGCAACCAGTTATTCCGACGGCGAGAACGCCCTGTCCGCGACGGAGCAGGCGCTCGCCGAATCCGAGAAAGCATAGTCCTGCAACAACGCCGGCGATTAGGCGTCCAATGGGGCCGATCCAGTGATTATCGGCGGCGTACTTGAAGAAGAAAAGGATCCCAAGCGCGAGAGTGACAGCCCCGATGCCGTTTACGGCTGTCAAGCCGGTTCGCTTTTCGGCAATTTCAGACGACGAAGATGATGCGGCTGACCGCAGAGCCGGAGATGGCTCGACCTTGGAAAATGTGCCCAGGCGTTGCTCTAACGCAGCCACGCGCCTGGTGAGCGCCGCTACTTGCGCGCGGAGTTCTACCAGCTCTTCAGGAGAGGACAGATTCGGGTTCCAGGACTCCATAGCGCCGTGCGACGTACTCGTCCAGGATGCTACGGAACTCGGCTACGATATGGTCCCCCCGCAAGGTGGTGGAAAGCTTCCCGTCCACATACACTGGAGCGACCGGAGTCTCAAATGTGCCGGGAAGCGAGATGCCGATGTTGGCATGCTTCGATTCGCCAGGGCCATTCACCACGCAGCCCATGACGGCCACCTTCATCCCTTCCACACCCGAGTAGGTATCACGCCACACCGGCATCTGCTCGCGCAGATATGTCTGAATTTGGTCGGCCATGTCTTGAAAGAAGGTGCTTGTCGTGCGCCCGCATCCCGGGCAGGCGGCCACTTGCGGAGTGAAACTCCGCAAGCCGAGGGCTTGCAAAACCTGTTGGCAAACAACTACTTCTTCGGTGCGGTCGCCGTTCGGCAGGGGCGTTAAGGAGGCGCGAATCGTGTCGCCGATTCCCTGCTGCAGCAGCACCGACAAGGCCGCCGTGGTTGCCACGATGCCCTTCGATCCTAAACCTGCTTCCGTTAAACCGACATGCAATGCATAGTCGCAGCGATTCGCCAGCATCTGGTACACATCGATCAGATCCTGCACGTTCGACACCTTAGCGCTCAAAATAATGCGGTCGCGGCCGAGCCCATAGCTCTCCGCATTTGCCGCACTCCGGATCGCGCTTTCAACGATGGCGAGCTTTGTGACATCCATTGCATCCAGCGGCTCGGCCAGGCGGGAATTTTCGTCCATCATCCTGGTCAGCAGCGCGCCATCCAGCGACCCCCAGTTGACCCCGATGCGCACCGGTTTGCCGTATTCCACGGCAGCTTCAATCATGATCCGGAAATTGTCGTCCTGTTTGCGGCCGATGTTGACGTTACCGGGATTGATGCGATACTTCGCCAGCGCCCGTGCGCACTCCGGATACTTTTTCAACAGCAGATGACCGTTGTAGTGGAAGTCCCCCACAATGGGCACCGTCACCCCGAAGGTCTGCAGCGTGTCGAAGATACGCGGAACCGCCCGCGCCGCTTCATCCGTGTTCACCGTAACTCGCACCAGTTCAGATCCGGCGCGCGCCAGGTTCATAATCTGATTTACCGTAGCTGCGCTATCCGCGGTGTCCGTGTTAGTCATGGACTGCACCACGACGGGATTCGAACCTCCCACCATAATGCCTCCGACGTTGACTGCGATCGACTTCCGTCGCGATAAGGCTGACATGCTGACTACGAGAACCTCCAGTAGAATCTATAGTTTATCAGCCGGAAGCGGTTCACCCGCGCTGCTACTCGCGGCAAAACCCTTCGCCGGTTCGAATGATCAGGCAGTTCTTTTTGTTTAGCAGCCACTTCATCCCGGTCGCCTTCCCAGCGCCTGCGCGAATCGATTCGGTTTCACCGTTTCGCTTGAATGAAATCCCATCTCCCCGCGGCTCGCCTTTGAACGTTTCCACACCGTCCAGCGACCGGATCCTGACGCCGTATCCATTCCCATTTTTCGACAGAACGAGAGACGTTCCTTCCGGTCCGATCCATTTACCAAGCCACTTATCTGTGGGCGGACTTGCGTCCTGTTTGGTAAAGGTGGCGAGTGTTCGGCCATCATCCAGCAACTCGAGCTTTCCGCCGGTAATCCTGTAACTTCTCGTCGCTCGCAGAGCATCACTAAAAAGCTGCTCCTGGCGCATCAACGGCTCGGGGCAAGCCATGCGCGTGAGTCCTACCGGAGTAAATCGCAGCGACTGCCCGGACGCTGTGTAGCCGCCAGTAAGCCGATTACATCCGGTCGACCCGGAGATCCGCTTCCTATCGGCGTTCAAGGTAAGTGTCGCTGTTGAAGCTGCCAGCGGGGTCTTCTCTTCCAGGTTCACGAGCCGCCACTGCGTGCCTTCCAGAGCAGTGCGTTCTGGCGCTCCATAGATTACTCCGGCACTAAGCAAAACAATGGCAATGACGGTCTTCAATCAGTCTTCCCCTCTAACAGACTAGCTCCTTAAGGCGTTCGTGCAGAAATCTCGAGGGGCCGCTGACTTTACAATGAGTGTGGTGATACCCAGCAAAGAAGCCGTCACCAAAGCGGCGCCGGATTGGACATCTGATAGCAATCTTTACCGCCTCCAGGTCAGGGAAGCAACTCAGTACGCGATGTTCACGCTCGACCGTAAGGGATACCTGTTGTCGTGGAACGCGGGAGTTCAGGAGCTTCTGGGTTACAGCGAGAACGAATGGATTGGACGGCATGCCTCGCTCGTCTTCTCACCTGCGGATCAGGCACGTGAGGTTTGTGAATCGGAGATGAAGCTCGCCACAGAAAAGGGTGTAGCCACTGACATTCGATGGCATCTGCGGAAAGACGGTAGCGAGTTGTTCGCCCACGGATTAATGACTGCTATCCGAGCGGATGACGGAAGCTTGGCGGGATTCTCGAAAATCTTATCCGACGAGACCAGAAACAAGCAACTTCAGGATTCCCTTACGGAATCGAACATGGCGCTCGAGCAATTCGCACATGTCGCAAGCCACGACTTGCAGGAGCCGCTACGGACCTTAAGCGCATACGCCGAACTGCTTGCGCGCCGCTACAAAGACCGGCTGGATATCGAAGGCGGAGAGTTTCTCGATCTAATCGTAGCGGGCGCTAAGCGAATGAGTACGTTGGTGCAAGATCTCTTGTCTTTTGCGAAAGTGCGGACCGAAATAGACCGGCCTTCTTCCTATTCGATGGACCAGGATTTGGAAACGGCACTGACCCAACTTCAAAAGCTGATAGAAGAAACCGGAGCAGTAATCACTCATGATCCGCTCCCTAATATGCAAGCAGATCAAGGGCAGATGGTCCGCCTCTTTCAAAATTTGGTGGGTAACGCATTGAAATACCGGAAGCCCGATATACCGCCGGCCATTCATGTCTCCGCAAACCAGCAAGGTCCCGATTGGGTTATTACAGTTAGAGATAACGGGATTGGCTTCGATCAGAAATTCTCTAAAGAAATCTTCACGCCATTCAAACGCTTGCATAACCACTCGGAGTACCCAGGCACTGGAGTCGGGCTGGCCATCTGCCAGCGGATTGTGGAAGGCCATGGCGGAAAGATCTGGGCGGAGTCTCAGCAGCGCGACGGCGCCAGCTTCCACTTCTCTCTACCCATCACAGGGAAAGCGCCTCCGAGGCATACGCAGCCTGTCACGAGTGGCCTGTAGCCTGAAATGCCCGGATTGCCGCTGAACAGCCGCGGAAATCATCAGCCAAGGATTCTTGTTGTAGGCAGTTTGAATGCTGACCTGGTGCAGCGAGTTCCACGCCTCCCGGCTCCTGGAGAAACCCTTAGCGCAAAATCCCTCCAGATCTTCTCGGGCGGTAAAGGCGCCAACCAGGCTTGCGCCGCGGCACTTCTTGGCGGGAACGCAGCCATCGCGGGATTGCTGGGAGACGATAGCTTTGCAGGGCAAATTCTGCATGACCTGAAGCAAGCCGGCGTCGACACATCGATGATTTCCAGGAGCCATAACCCCACCGGCGCAGCCACCATCCTGGTGCTGCCGAATGGCGACAATTGCATCGTGCTCTCACCGGGGGCTAACGCTGATCTCTCGGCTGAGTTTGCTGCCGAAGCAGCTGGCCAGCTGGAAGCGGGTGATCTTCTTCTCTGTCAATTGGAGGTTCCACTCACCTCGGTAGAAGCCGCTCTGCATACCGCGTTCTCAAAGGGCGTAACCACGATTCTCGATCCGGCTCCCGCGGTAGCTTTGCACTCTGGCTTGCTGAAACAAGTGAGTATCCTCACTCCTAATCAGGTAGAGGCTGCGTTCCTGCTCGGCTCCGATCGAAAGATATCGACAATAGCCGACGCGCTCGAAGCTGCTCGAGCACTGCAAAAACTTGGGACATCGACCGTCATCGTGAAAATGGGAGAGCTGGGCTGCGCGGTCGTCGAGAATGGCAAGTGCTACGCGGTTCCAGCCATTCCAACCGAAGCCGTTGATACGACCGCCGCGGGCGATACTTTCAACGGAGCGCTTGCGACGGCCCGAAGCGAGAATCTGCCGTTAAAGACGGCCGTAGAGTTCGCTTGCTTGGCTGCGGCGATTTCGGTAACCAGGCATGGAGCCATCGCTTCTATGCCGAATCGGACCGAAGTGGATTCTACTCCACTTCGAGAATCGCTTCGATTTCGACAGTGATGCTGTTCGGCAGGTGAGCTCCGATAGCAGAGCGCGCATGCCGCCCGGCATCTCCGAAAACTTCGACTAGCAGATCAGAACATCCGTTGATTACTTGCGGATGGCTGTGAAAATCAGACGCGGCATTTACTAAGCCCAACAATTTAACAACGCGCTTCACCCGCGATAGATCCCCACCCAGGGCCTCTTTAGCAGCAGCTAAGAGTTGTATGCCAACCAGTCGCGCATCCTGATATGCTTGCTCCGAACTTACGTCCGCGCCAACCCGGCCAGTCTTGAATTGACCATCGGCCAATCGCGGTCCCTGTCCTGACAGGTACAGCAAATTGCCCGTGCGCACCGCCGGAACATAATTTGCCATCGGCGTTGGCGCATCCGGCAGAGTAACTCCAAGTTCTCTTAAGCGCTGTTCTACGCTGCTATTCGCCTTCATTCTGTTGCAGGAGAATCGGAGTGCATGACGAATGTAAACATCCGGTCGCCGGCTCCAACAGCCACATACTGCAATCCGTCGAGTTCGAAAGTAATCGCACCATTCGACATCGCTTTACCGAGGTTGGCGTGCCAGAGCGGCTTTCCGGTTGCTGCATTCAGAGCAATGAAGTTGTTAGAGGTATCGCCGGCGAATACTAAATTACCCGCTGTGCTGAGAACACCAGAGCGGACTCCCGATCCTTCCCATTTATGGCTCCACGCCAGCTTGCCGGTTTTGTAATTGATCGCCTGGAGCATCGATTCACCCCAGCCGCCTTGATCGTTTCCGCCCCATCCTTCAGGCTTTTCATAATCGTCGTAGATGTAATAGATGCTAAAGGCTCGCGTGGCATTCACATAGAAGAGCCCAGTCTGTGGACTAAAACTCGGCGGCGGCCAATTCGCAGCCCCGCTTTGGTTCGGTGACACCAGCGCGCCATCGGTCTGCGGCTCTTTCGCGGGATTCGGAATGGGTTGGCCCTTTGCATCAACCCCTTTTGCCCAATTTGTTTTTACATATTCAGAAGACACATAATTCTTACCCGTTTTCCGGTCCAGCACGAAGAACCATCCATTGCGGCTGGCTTGCGCCAGCAGTTTGTGCGGCTTGCCATCGATCTCTCCGTCAAACAAAACTGGCGTCTGCACAGCATCCCAATCGTGCGTGTCGTGCGGTGAAGGCTGGAAGTGCCACACCAGTTTCCCCGTATCAACGTTCAAAGCGACTATCGATTCAGTGAAGAGATTGTCGCCCTTGCGGCCTTTTCCGTTTATCACGGGCTGCGGATTTCCCGTGCCTAGATACAGCAGGTTTAATTCCGGGTCGTAAGTACTCGGCAGCCACGTCATGCCGCCGCCGTGCGCCATAGCATCCGCGTTCGGCCAGGTTTCCGATCCAGGCTCGCCAGGCTTCGGCACCGTCGACCAGCGCCACTGCAGATCGCCCGTTTCCGGGTCGCGCGACTCCAGATAACCGGGCCGGTCCAAATCGTCCCCGCTTACGCCCGCAATTACGTGATTCTTCACAATCACCGGCGCTCCGGAAGCATAGTACATCTGGTCAAGGTCGCAAATGGACTTGCTCCAGCGCTTTTTTCCGTCCTTCAAATCGAGCGAGACGAGATTGCAATCCGGCGTTTCAAAGTAGATCCAATTGCCATAGATTCCAACCCCGCGATTGCCGAGATGAATTCCACCCTTTGAAGTCCAGGTGTAATTCCAGATTTCGCGTCCCGTTCGAGCGTCGATGGCCCAGACCTTATCTGGAATGGTGAAATACATCACTCCGTCGACAACTAAAGGCGTCGCCTTTATCGATCCCCCAAACCGGTCCCCGCCGGCATCGATCGCGTAGGTCCACGCCAGGCTCAGGTCTTTGATGTTTCCCTCGTTAATCTTCGTCAGTTTGCTGAAACGCCGCCCCGAATAGTCGCCATTGTAGGTCGGCCAGGAATCCGCAAGCGGCCCGTCCAACGTTTTAGGATTAAGTCCAGCTCCAGATATGCCAGGCGAGCTGCTAAACAGAAGGAATGTAAGCGCTAGAGGCAGTAAAGATCGATTCACTTCAGGGTCTCCAAATAAGCTACTAAGTTATGGATGTCTGGATCGGTATATTTGTCCAGCAATGCAATGTGGGCAGCATACGGATCGTGTTTTTCCACTTTCAGATCCGGCGTCCTGCGGAATGTCATAAATTCACCATCGGCCGTGCGTAGCGACACATCGAAGTCGTCCATGTGCTCGAGCGTTCCAGTGACTGGTTGGCCAGATTTCGGATGCACCGTAACCGTAACCTCCTTCTTGCCCCCAGAGGTTCGCCCGCGGCCAAATGCCACCGTCTGCGGAAATACCATCTTCAACTGAAGCACGGCCGGCCGGTACTTACTGGCAATTCCCGCCAGGTCACCCGTAGTGGAGTGGCAAGTCGAACACTTTCCCGCTCCATTGAAATAGATCTCTCCGGCCTTGGTATCGCCGGTGAGAACATTCAGAACATTGTTATAAGGTCCCGTTCGAAGTGTGTCTTCCACTTTCTGGTGCAGGAAATTGGAAAGATCCTCAATCTGCGCTTTGCTGAGGCTGGCACTGGCGATGCCTCCCTGCATGGGATGCCCTTTCTTCAGCAAGGGCCCCAGCGTGCTGCCATAGCGATCCCGCAACACCACTACCGATCGCACCAAATCCGAGCCCGATCCAACGCCTCTAGCTCTAGGACCGTGACAGGTAATGCATTGCGCTATGTAGATCTTCTTGCCGCGATCTGCTGATTCTTCATCGACGATGTGTTTATCGGCGGATCCGGCTTGCGAAAGTAACCCTCCGCCTCCCTGCTTCTTCCGGGGGCTGGCCTTCGCAGCTGTCGACTTCTCTGAAAAATTTGCAGCCAGATAGTCGATGATGGTTGCAAAATCCGCATCAGAGGCTTTCGCGCCCCGGCTGATCATGTTGGAAACGGTATTTCCCCATTGGTCGCGCGACATGCCCCTGCCCAGCACTATTTCCGCGGGATGGCAGCCTGAACAGACCTTCTTCATCACATCCCGCCCGGCCGCATCGGGCAACTGCATTGCCTGAGCCGGAACTCCGCTGGTGGACGCTATGGCAATTGATAAGGCCGCCATTGTCAAACGGGCCGCGGTGATTCTCTTTTTCAGCTTCAACCTTTATTCTCCGGGGTGCCTTTTGAGTTTATATAATCAGGATCGGACTACGGCGAAGTGCCATGGCAAAAACGGCGAGTCCATCGCCGATCTCCTAAGTGGCGTTACCTGGATTGTATTCTCCTCATCCCGAGGGGCGAATGTGATGGAATGGCTATCGTGCAATTTCGACTGCCAACATCCTCCTCTAAGCCTGGCATGCGCCGCCGTTTTCTGGGCGGTCTTCTCGGAATGGGCGCTGCGCCGCTCGCTGTTGCCGGTCAGGCCGGCACTTCTCAGCAAAGCTCCAGCCAGACCAACTTCCGCCTCCCATCCTATGCCTTACAGCAGGATTACCGCTCGCTGAAACAGTCCAGCTTTGATACCACGGGCGGCAACGCGGATCGCTGGAGTCTGGCTCCCAGCGAATCGCGCGACGTATTTCAATCGGATGGTCCGGGCGTCATCACCCACATCTGGTTCACCATTGCCGCTCCCAGCCGTTTTCATTTAAAAGAGATCGTCCTCCGGATCTACTGGGATGGCAACTCGAAACCCAGCGTCGAAACCCCGATCGGGGATTTCTTCGGCCTGAACACGGCAGAGTACAACGTCTACCAATCTGCTTTCCTGAATTGCTCGTCCAAGCGCGCCCTGAATAGCTACTTTGCTATGCCATTCCGCAAGGGGGCGCGTATCGCGGTCACAAACGAGGGCAGCCAAAAGGTTCCAGCCTTCTATTCCAACATCGATTATCAGATGTTGTCTTCGCTTCCCGCGGACTGTTTATACTTCCATGCGCAGTACCGGCAGGCGGTACCAAACAAAGCTGTGGAATACCCGAATCAGGCAGCCGAGAACATTGACGGCAAAAACAACTATGTTTTTCTGGAGACACGTGGCCGCGGGCATCTTATGGGCGTGACGTTGGGCGTGCTACAAAACACAGATCGCTGGATGGGAGAAGGCGACGAAATGATCTTCGTGGACAATGAAGCCTTACCAGTCATTACCGGAACCGGTACGGAAGACTACATCTGCGGAGCATGGAACTTCGGCGGCGAAGACGGCGCCCAGCCTTTCGCCCATCTGTACAACGGAGCCCATTTCGTTGTCATGCCCGAGAGAACCGGCGGCCGGTACTGCGTCTATCGATGGCACGCCGACAATCCCATCACGTTCCGCAAGTATCTTAGACACACCATCGAGCACGGACATGCCAACAATCGAGGCGATTGCTTCTACTCTGTTGGCTATTGGTATCAATCCGAGCCGTACACGGCGTTCCCTGCTCTGCCGCCGGTTGCAGACCGCGTTCCGCACGTTAAGCTGGCTTAAATCAATTGGCTGACTTACCTGACTTCATCCCGAACCGCAGCCTCGCCAATCTGCATCACCGCCGCGCGCAACGGCCCTGAAGTGCCGTCTGAAATCTGCGTCATCGCAATCCGGATCAGGTCGTTATGCGGATCGATCCAGCCTTCCGTTCCGAAGGCTCCGCCGTGTCCGAATGTTCCGGGCGAATGCAGCAGCAGCGTTGCCGCCGGTTTCGTAATTAGCTCAAAAGTAAGTCCGTAAGTAGTTCCGCCCAGATGGCCCGCCGGCTCCACATCAGGGGTGAAGGTGCGCGTCATGATCTCTATCGACTGCCGCGCCAGATAGCGCTTAGCGTTGTAAGTTCCGCCATTCAACAGCATCTGATAAAACCGCAGCAGATCGGGAGCGGTCGAGTACAAGCCGAACTCGGGAGCCGGATACTTGGCATTGGCGCGAAACTTGGCCGGATCGCCCGCCAGGATGTCCGCGCCCGACCGGACCAGCTTTCCTCCGCCGCGCTTGTAAACCATGCAGATGCGCGAGGTCTTTTCGGGAGGTGGAAAGAAGAACGTATCCTTCATGCCCAGCGGCTCCAAAATCCGCGACTGCACGAAATGTACATAATCGTCGCCCGAGACCACTTCAACAATGCGGCCCAGAACTGCTATCCCCATGTTGCTGTAATGCCAGCGCGTCCCTGGTTCGAACATCAAGCGTTCTTTTGCGTAAAACCGCACAGCTTCGGCCAACGTCGCACGCATCGTCACCGGGTTGTCTTTCAAATCTCCGTCAGGGTTTCCGGCTAGTCCCGACGTGTGGCACATCAACTGCCAGACCGTGGGCGCATGTGCCGGTGCATGCAATCCCTTACCCAGTTCCTCAACCTCGATGCCCTGAAACTCTGGCAGATAATCTTCCACCTTGCGCCGCAGTTCCAGTTTCCCTTCCTCCACCAGCATCATGGCCGCGACACCGGTAAAGTTCTTGGTCATCGACATAATCTGGAAGATTGAATCCGTCTGCATGCGCTTTCGCGCTTCAATGTCGCTCCAGCCCACCGCCTCCAGTACAGCCGTTTTTCCGTGCCGCGAAACCAAGGCTACCGCTCCCGGAATTATTCCTTCGTCTGCCAGTTGCTGCATTCTTGGGCGCAGCAAGGCCAGGCGCTCCGCGTCCAGGCCCGATGCGTTTTCTTTCTGGCACCAGAGAGATGCAGGCGCAAACAGTAGAAAAAGTCCAGCCGGCAGCCACCGGCATTTAAAAGCCACGTATCATCACCTAACCCTTCCTATCGAACTCCCGGCGGCTGCGAAGCCAGTTCCCGGAAGACTGCCAGCACCCGCTTTCGCTCTGTATCGTTTTCCAAAAGAAGGTAGCGGGCATTCCCGCCGCTGCCGCGAGTGAAGCGGGTGTTGCCGTTACTGTCTATCGCAATGCGGCCGGAATCGGTAAGCGCAAAATACTGCTCCTCTGGCCGGACCGCATAAATCGCCGCCGTCAAGTCCCAGGTGGGGCGATCGTATGGCATCTTTTTATAGGCGCGGTAAGCATCCGCCACCGGGTGATGTGGCACATAATTGAAATCTTCTTCGATGCTCTTCGCCGGATAAAGAATCTTTTCACCTACCTCGTAACCACTGCACACAACCGGAGTTGGCCAATTTTCGAAAACCCTACGGGCAGCCGGAATATCTGTCTTCACGTTGTATTCAGGCTCGCTTTTCGCGAAGTTTCCCGCCATTGCCACCAGCAGCTTCACTTTCCGGCGAATCAGATCCTCGTCTGTCTGAAGCAGTCGCGCCAGGTTCGTACTGAAGCCCACCTGCACGATAGTGACACTGGCATCCGGCTGTGCAGCGAGAGTTTTCCGCAACACGTCGACCGCATCCGGAGCCTCTTTCCCGCTCATCAAATCGTGTGGGTAGACCGGCGATCCATCAGCATTCTTTTCGCCCAGTGGAACACTGAGCATGGGACTTCCCTTCGGTGTTTTGCCATTCTTTACGACCCCGATCAGAATGCCGGGACGGCGGTAAAACGTATCCAGCGCATCGACGGCAGGCGCCACTTGCGGATTGTCTTTCGTCGTTGTCACCGCAAGCAGCTTGGCTTCGCCGCGCGACTCCAGCGCATGCAGCATGGCGAGCGCCAAAGTATCGTCGATGTCGTTCCCCATGTCGGTATCGAAAATGATAGGAACCGGAGATTTACTCTGCGCGACCAGACATGCGCAGAATAGGGGGAGGCAGAAAGCTAGCAAAATCGAACGCAGCGAAACCGGCTTAGTCATTTTTGAGCAAGCGTATCATCTTACTGCCGGCAGGCTGTAGGGAAAAGCGAAACGGCCAATTTGAAAACTCGATTTATCGTCCGGTGGATAGATATGAAACGACTCGATTCTGCCAATCCGGCTGTTGCGAACCGCGGAAACTGTGCCCAGAAATTTTCCCGTCTGCGCAGCAAAAAATTTCACGCTCAGCGAGTCAACATTCTTCTGCCATCCGAACACGTAATTCCCGGGCTCCAGCTTCATGTTGCCGATCTTGACCGGCGTTTGCGTCAGCAGAAAATGCGAATACTTTCCATCCGCCGAATAGCCCGCGGTAATCAGCACGACGCCCGCAACAAAGGATTTGCCATCGGTGATGCCCGAAGCAGTTCGCAACTCGGTTTCAATGCGCTCTTTCTCCACCGGAGCGCGCGGCGGAATCACGAGCTTTAACTCCGCTTCAGTAGCGGGCCTCCAGGCCGTGCGCTTTGTTTGCGAGAAGACGAGGGCGGGCGCAAGCAGGAACGGAAAAACAATTAGCGCGAAGGTCCGGGGACGAATCATCTCACCAGCCGTGTATCGACGGCGATCCGAAAGGTTGCCGCGGACGTTGGAAATATCAGACCGGAATTCATACGAGACATGGCGGCGATTCCGCTAAGATTCATGTCAGATCTCTTCCCTGCTTTGAAGCACTATCTCTATGTCTTCCAAATCTATCAATAGCGCGGTAGCCTTCGCATTGTGAGCAGGATTATTCTAGGAATCAATCCGGTACGGGAAGCTCTGCGCGCGCGACAGCCACTGGAAAAGGTGATTATCGCGAAAGGGGTATCCAGCCCGCGTATCCAGGAAGTGGTGGAACTCTGCAGGGCCAACGGAACGCCCGTGCGGTTCGAACCCAAGCAGAGTCTCGATCGGGCAGCCAGGGGAGTGTCCCATCAGAATGTAGCAGCTTTCGGGGCCACCCGGCGCTATCTGGAACTTGCCGACGTGATGGCGGAGTCCCGCCTGCTGCTGGTGCTGGATGGAGTTGAAGATCCGCACAACCTGGGGGCGATTATTCGAACCGCTCACGCGGCCGGGGCCGACGCCGTAGTGGTTCCAGAGCGCCGCGCTTCACCCCTGACCGAGACAGTTGACCGGGCCTCGTCGGGAGCTTTAGAGCACCTACGAGTTGCGCGCGTTACGAACACTTCGCAGAGTCTGGAGCGCTTGAAGGAGAAAGGCTTCTGGATCTACGGCCTGGACGAGCGCGGCACGGAGCTCTACGACCAGATTGATTACGCCACGCCGACAGTAATTGTTCTTGGTGGAGAGGGCAAAGGGCTGTCTCAAAACGTGCAGAAACATTGTGACGTCCTGGTGCGCATTCCCATGGCGGGCGCGGTGTCATCCCTCAATGTTTCGGTGGCGGCCGGAGTGGTGCTCTTTGAGTGGCGGCGGCGAACCATTCCCTTTAAGCCTTAAAGTGCCATCTCCGCAATAAGCGAAAGCCAGGCTTCATTTTTCGTCTGCACTCAGGCTTTCTAACGGACAGTAACGTTCGATGAGTCGATTGAAATCCTCCTCACTGCTAAGCCCTAAATGGATCGAGTCAACCAAGTCCCAATGTGCTTGCGAAGCTTCGCGCTCTTTCGCTATTCCTGTTGCCTGGGCCATTAGTATTTAGCTCCGGTGGCGCTAGCTGCCTTTGCCTTACGGGAACCATATGGCGCCAGTACCGGCGCGTCCTTCCGGGCGGATCTCAGCATTCGATCCGCAATCTGGTTTTGCGCTTGCAGCACAAACTCTTCGGCAATGATCTTTCCTAGTTTTTCGAATAAGTCCATCCTTGTCCTCAATGGCAGAGTGACCCGCAATCCGGGAAGATTGCAGAGCTTTTCACCTCAGATTTTTACGAAGAAATAACTACAGACCTGTCGTGGTCATGATCGGAAGAATCTACCCGAAAAGCGCTTTCAACCTGTAAATTGTGCGGCCTGCGATTAAACTACAGGAAATGAAAACTTAGGGGAGTTGACCTGCCAGACTACAGCTGGACTATCAAAGCCGGTCTTGGCAATGCCGGTCTTGGCAATGCCGGTCTTGGTTTACATCAGGTCTCGATAGACTAACGAAGGCGAAAAAGACTATGCAGCAAATCATTCCCCATCTGTGGTTTGATAAGCAGGCCCGGGAAGCGGCCGAATTTTATGTCGCGTTAATCCCGGGATCCAAGATCACAAATGTAACGACTCTATCCGGCACGCCTTCGGGTGATTGCGATCTCGTATCATTCGAACTGGCGAGGCAGCCTTTCATGGCAATTAGCGCGGGACCTCTTTTCAAATTCAACCCGTCCGTGTCGTTCCACATCAAATGCGCCACGAAAGGCGAAGTCGATGCGATCTGGGAACAACTGTCACCGGGCGCAAAAATCCTTATGCCCCTCGACAGCTACCCCTTCAGCGAGCGGTACGGATGGCTGGAAGACAGATACGGCGTGTCCTGGCAGGTGATTCATGCCGGCCGGGCCCCGGAAGGTCAGAAGCTCGTTCCCGTGCTCATGTTCGTGGGCGATGTATCCGGCAAGGCCGAAGAGGCAATCAACTTCTATGCGTCCGTCTTCGCAAGCGCGCCCGATGGCGAGACGGCCGGAGAGACCAAAGCGAATGTCGTTGCCCGCTATAGCCGGGGCGAGGAACCGGACAAGGAGGGTACCGTGCGCTACGCGCACTTCTCGCTTCTCGGGAATGAGTTCGGCGCCATGGATTCTGCTCGCGGGCACAAGTTCGCCTTCAACGAAGCGATATCCTTCATCGTCTCTTGCGACAAGCAGGAAGAGATTGATCATTTCTGGGAGAAACTCTCCGCTGATCCGAAAGCCGAGCAGTGTGGCTGGCTCAAGGACAAATACGGCCTCTCCTGGCAGATCACTCCCGTTGTCATGCAGAAACTTCTGGGCGGGAACGACAAAGAGCGCGCCGGGCGGGTAACCCGGGCGTTCCTCGAAATGAAAAAGTTCGACATTGAAGCGCTCGAGCGGGCGGCCTCAAGCTAAAGCGCGGCCCGGGATCGCCGTAATATCCACATCCGTCATCGGTCGGGGGCGGTGAGGGCGAATACCAGGGTTTCCATTACCACCCGGTCGTCGCGATAGCCTTCGCGAAATTTTTTGTCGGTTTCGTAGATCAGGGCTAAGGCCTTCGCCAGACGGGCCCGAGTAAAGGCACTGGCGGTGGCGACCACTTGCTCGGCGCGCTCGCGCCAAATCCGCACACCAATTTTGGTGAAGTAGGCTTGCGCCTGTCCTGCCGAGTTCAATTTTGCCTCTTTGGCGGTTAACGCCAGCCGGAACTGCGTACTCAGGAACGTAAGCGCCAGGGGCAGATATTCACCCTCTCTGATCAGCACGTCCAGGGAACGAAGCGCCGCGGACCGGTCTCCTTTTCCGAGCGCATTCACCAGCAGAAAGATAGTGCTCTGCGCCGCGTCGGGAACTAGTGCCCGGAGATCGTCTCCGGTCACCGGCCTGCCCTCTTCGACATACAGAGCCAGCTTCTCTATTTCAGACGCCAGGCGGTTTAAATCGCCAGCCACCGCATCGAGCAGGATGGGCAATTCCGCGCCGGAAATTTTTAGGTTGCGCTCGCGAGCCATTTGCTGAGCCAGCGATCGGATTGATTCCGGCGTATAGTGGCGGAATTCGACCGTGGCGGACACGCCGGAGTAGTATTTCTGCACGCGTTCGATTCTGGCCCGGTCATCCCCGGAAAAATCGTAGCGGCTACACTCCAAAACCAGCACGATTCCGATGCTGGGTCGCTTCAGGTACTCCGCCAAATCGCTGCCCTTGCGGCCATCTCTACCTTCCTCATCGCCGCCGCCGCTGGACAATCTTCTGGGAAGAGCTAACTCTGCGCTGCTGACCCAGATGACGCGATCGGACGCAAAGAGAGAAAGCGATCGAGCATCGTCGAGAACTTCAGAGAGCGATGTGTTTTCGAGATCGAACCGGGAAAGACCCTCTTCCGCAGGACCATTGGGGAGCACTTTCTTCAGCAGCGCTTCTTTGCACAGCCGCCTGCCGTAGCCCTCCTGCCCTAAGAACAGATAGGCAGGCGCGGGCGGAACTTTCTGAATGCGCTGGATGAATTGTTCCGGAGTCATGCGAAAGCCTAAAAATCGGACATTACAGCGCTGACTATGTCGCGAGCCAGATCGCGGCTGACGCGGTCGAATGCGGGCCCGCTTTCATCGAAGAACTGATGGGGGTCGACGGCGATGCTGTAATTCTGCCGGAACGCGAGGTTAGGACTATCAAACAGCACTCGCCCGGTGGCGCGTTCGTCGAGACTAATGCTGACGACGACGGTGACCCCGACAATGGTGGCTTTACCGGAGAGCGGATCGAATACCACCGGTCCAGCGGTAGCGTTGTTAATGGTTCCCCGCAACACCGCATCGGCTTCGGTGGGATCGTTGACGACCCGGAATCTGGTCCGAGTATTAAACTCGCGGCCGACTTCCTGCGGCAGAAGATCGATGAGCCGGTAGCGGGTTGACAGCGTTGTGAATGCAGGAATGGCGATGGTTTTGATGGCGACCGGAATGGTTTCCGCCTTACCGCCGGCATGGTAGCCGCAGCTTACAGACGCCGCTGCCAGCGCGCTGAAACATAGAAAGAAAGTAAAATTCTTCCGGGTCACTTCGCTTCCGTCATCAGGCTGCGGAGAACATCGATGGCTCCGTCTGCGACGAGACGGAGGTTGTCCAGCGCGACCCATATCCAAACTGCGCGAGAGTTGTTCCGATCGAGCCGAATATCGCCGGCGGTCATGCCGCTCTGACCGGCGACACCCGCGTTATCCGGCGCAGTCTCGTTGCTTCTGCGCACTTCGATTTGAGCAGTAGCCAGTGCTTCCTCAATTTCCTGAACTTTGATATCGGAATTGAATTCGACCCAGAGCGAGAGGCTGTAGCCGTGAAATACAGGAGCCTGCACTAAACGGATGGAAGGCAGCGGAATGGAAATGCCGGTGGTCTGGCGGCTCAGCAGGGTGGCGACTTCGCGTTCGATCCTTTGCTCCACCTGGCCCAAAGATACGGGTGCGTCTTCCCCATAGCGAGGCAAGAGGTTGAAGGCCAGTTGCGCATCGAAGACGTCCTTATCGAGAGACTTGAATGCGAGCAGGCCGGCTGTCTGTTGATGCAGTTCGGTCAAACCGGGCTTGCCTCGCTCGCTAGCGGGCTCGAAGATGTTGATCACGAGACTCCGCATGTCGCGATATTTCGAGAGACGCGCCATGACGAGGGATAAAGCGATGGCCGCCGGATGAGCCGTAACCAGCAGCCAGGTCTCAGGCGTCCTGGGCTCCTCGAGCAGAGGCGCGAGAACGCGCGCTTCGGGACGGTTCTCCAGCACGCCGGTGCAGTCGATGACCAGCGGCGTTCCACCGGCTTGCTTCACTGTCTCGTACGCTTTGGCCGCTCCTTCGGGGGAACCAGCCACGAGGATAGCGGCTTTGCCGTTAGCAGAGCCGCTATCCAGAGGCTTTACATAAATACTTTCGCCATCCCGCTCGGTGAAGATGCCCTCGCCGCTGGCCGCGTAAGGTTCGATTTCCAGATAGGGAGCCCGGGCTTCCAGCACTTCTTTTAGTTCGCGGCCAAGCATGGTGTCTTCGCCGACAAGAGCGACGACGGTGGGGGTTAATTTTTTCGCCAAGATCCTACTCAGTTGATTTGTTGCTCAGTTAGGTTGCTGTTCGGGCAATGCTGCCGCCGGGCGTGTTCGCTTACGCCGTTTCGCCAGGCCACCCAGGCGAATCGCAATGCCGCTGGATAGATAAGAAATTGCAAAGACCAGCAACACGGGCTGCGGCCAGCCCCAGATCAGGACCGCAACCAGCCCGACGACAAGAGTGCTGACAGTGGTGTGCGGTTTCGAAAAGCTGATCTGCTTGAAGCTGGGATAGCGCCACGAACTGACCATGAGAAGCGATATCAGGCCCACGGCGATCAGCCAAACGATGGAGAACATTGCCGAACGGATGGGACCCGAGGAGAAGAAAACAATGGCGGCGATGACGCCGGCTGCTGCTGGAATGGGCATTCCGACAAAGTATTTACGATCTGGGCGGCCTGGATTTTTCGGCGTCGGATTAGTCTGCACATTAAAGCGCGCCAGGCGAACCGCACCGCAGAGCAGATAGAAAAAGACAATCAGGTACCCAGCTCTGATTAGATGGCTGTCCAGCTGTCCATCCAGAGCATCGGTGGAAACGAACCGGACACCCCAGACAAAAGCGAGCACGGCAGGCGCAATCCCGAAAGTGATGACATCCGCCAGAGAATCCATTTCACGGCCGAACTCGCTTACGGTATTGGTCATCCGCGCGATGCGCCCATCCAGGCCGTCAAAGAAGACCGCAAACCCCAGCGCTTTGGCCGCGATCGCATAGTGGAGGTTCATACCCGAGTCTCCGCTTTGTGCTTGCAAGGCTCCTTGAAACGACTGCAGAATGGCTACGCAGCCGAGGAGAATGTTGCCGCTGGTGAACAGGGTCGGCAGAGCGTAAGCCGCCCTGCGGGGATGGTGGGTTGGCGGCCGCGCCGGCTTGGCGACGTTTTCGTTCAAGCCATCACCTCATCCTCGCCGGATGAAAATACTTCAATTGGGGAAGGGGTTGCCAAGACACTCACTCCGGCTTTCACTGTATCTCCTACTTTGACATTGGCATGCCATTGAGGGCCGAAGATAACATCTACCCGTGAACCGAATTTGATATACCCGATACGCTCTCCTGCCATAACGGTATCTCCGGCCTGCTTGTAGCAGACAATCCGCCGGGCGATGAGACCGGCAATTTGCCGGCACACCACGAGACCGCGCGCCGACTGAATCACCAGGGTATTCTGCTCGTTCTCGAGCGATGCCGCCTCGTGGCTGGCAACTAGAAATTTGCCTTTGCGATACAGCACCTCCCGCACCTTGCCCGGGACCGGAGTGCGATTTACGTGAACGTTGAAGATATTCAGAAAGATGCTGATGCGGGTCTCGCCGGATTCCAAATGGCGGACAGCAACGACTCTTCCATCGGCTGGAGCGACCAAGGCTTCATCGGACGGGGCGGCACGTTCAGGATCGCGGAAAAAGTACAGGCAAAAACACGTCAATATGAGGAAAGGAAGCGCGAGCCAGGGCCAGAAGAAGTAAGCGGATAGACAGCCAGCTATAGCGAGCGCGCCAGCGTAATAGATGCCGTCAGGAACAATCCGCAAGCCTTCATTTTCTCACGGGAAGTCGCCAGGGTTTTAAACTTCACCTGATAGTCAGCGGTGCGGGAGGGGCGGATGCGGACTGGGTTCGCTGCGCGAGCTGCCACTCACGGGCTTTCCAGCCGTTCTGCTCCGATGCTTCTTTTACGATCCGGTACCAGCCGTAAACACCGCAGGCCAGCAGGAGAGTCACTACCAGCGTGACGGCGGCGCTTTCCGCGTAAGCTCCAGCGGAGATGGCAGGCCCTTCCGTGGTCATCGCCCCTACGCCGAAGGCAAAGCCGAGAAGCACAAAACTCGTGAGTTTGCTGCTCATGATGATATTAGTGCCGTTCAGCAGGTCTTTTTCTACAATAATTTTCTGAGCGACAGGACTGGGTTAGCAAATCATTACAATTCGGCGAGCAGGCCTGCCAGCAGCGCTATGCGCTTCGGAATGCAATCTATCAAGATACTCTCGTGGAGGGCGTGAGCGCCTTCGCCGATGGCGCCGAGGCCATCCAAAGTGGGAACTCCAAGCGCAGCTGTGAAGTTTCCATCGGAGCCGCCGCCGGTCGAGGATTCTTCGAGTTCCAGACCGAGCTTCGACCCGATCTGCTTCGACTTCTCGAAGAGATTAACCACTGGAGCAGTCCGCTCCATGGGCGGCCGATTGATTCCGCCGCTCAGCCGCAGCCGGCAGCGCTGGTCGATTGGCTTTAGATCCCGGAGTTTCCGGTCGAGCTCATCGAGATCGCGGGCAGTCCAACCTCGCACGTCGATTTGTACTTCCGCTCGAGCAGCCACGACGTTCGAAGTGGTTCCGCCCGCAACAACGCCCGGATTGACGGTCATGCCGCGATCGAGGCTGGTGAAGAGTGCGATGCGTTCTATTTGACCGGCTACCTCGACAATGGCGCTGGCCCCGTTGGCGAAGTCGACACCCGCATGCGCGGCATCGCCCTCCACAGCCAAGGTGTAGCGGGCGATGCCTTTTCGAGCGGTTTTCAGTTTGCCCTCGAGACCCGCGCCAGGCTCCAGCACCAGAACTATATCGCTGATCCTGGCTTCTTGTTCGGTCAAGGGCCGCGATTCCCGGCTGCCGGTTTCTTCGTCGGCAACGACCAGCAGCGAGATGGGGCGGCTCACCTCGATCGACAACTCCCGCAGTAACCGGATTGCCCAAAGAAAAAATACGATGCCGGACTTCATATCGTAAACGCCGGGACCCCACAAACGCTCGTCGGCCGCACGGAACGGCATGGTTTCGATGGTTCCCACGGGCCAAACGGTATCCGAATGCCCCAACCCCAAGATGCGACCGCCGATTTTCGGGCCTGGCAGATCGAAGTCGAGGACGAGGTGCGAATTGATCTGCTGCGAGGTGGCCGTTTCGCTAGTCAATTGAACGAGGCATTCCACCACGCGGCCGATGCCTTCAGCGCAGCCGGTTGGCGACTCCATCTCGACCAGGCGCTGGATGTCGCGGACAACTTGCTCCAGGTTCTGGTTCGTGTAACGCAGGAAAGGGTGCATCGGCTGTTATCATAGTGCTTCCAATGACATCGATGGACGTTGAAGAGATTGCGGCCATTCTGCCGCATCGCTACCCCATGTTGATGGTCGATCGCATTTTGGAGTACAGCGATGACTCGATTACTGGAGTCAAGAACGTTACCGTAAACGAGCCTTATTTTACGGGTCATTTTCCCACCTTGAAAGTAATGCCGGGGGTTCTAATCATCGAAGCCATGGCCCAAGTGGCTGGCATCCTGGTTGCCCAAAAAGCTCCGCATACCAGGGGGAAGATTATGTTCCTGGCGTCCGTGGAGGAAGCTAAATTCCGGCGTCCGGTTAAGCCGGGCGATCAGCTGAAGCTAGAGATGAAACTGCTGCGCCTGAAGTCGAGTGTAGCCAAACTTCAAGGCGTTGCAACGGTTGAAGGCCAGGTAGTAGCGGAAGCTATGCTCATGTGCAAACTCACCGAACAGTCGTTCTCGAATCCCACTTCACCTGAACCTGCCTGATGGCCATTCATCCCACGGCAATCGTCGATCCGGATGCTGACATTTCGCGGGTAGCGGAGATCGGTCCTTATTGCATCATCGGTAGCGGCGTCTCCATTGCGGCCCGTACGCGGCTGATCGCACATGTCTACATGGAAGGCAAGCTTACCGTGGGCAAGGACAATGTTTTCTACCCGTATTGCTCTTGCGGGGTAACGCCGCAAGACAAAAAATACCGGGGCGAACCATCCGAAACCATTATCGGCGATGCGAATACCATCCGCGAATTCGTCACCATTAATCGCGGAACCGAAGGCGGCGGCATGATTACTTCCATAGGCGACGGTAACCTGCTAATGGCTTATGTGCATGTAGCTCACGACGTACTGATTCGCAACCGGACCATTATCGGAAACGGAGTCACCTTCGCCGGGCACATTACCGTGGAAGATTACGCCAACATCAGCGGGCTGACCGCGATTCACCACTTCTGCCGCATAGGACGCCACGCGCTGATCGGTAGCCGCAGCGTGATCAAGCAGGACGTCCTGCCCTACTCGATTACAGCGGCTACGCATGAAGCTGAGGTATTTGGCGCAAATCGCGTGGGGCTGGAGCGGACGGGCTATTCCAACGAGAGCATCGAGGCGCTGCAGAACGCGATACGATTGCTGACACGCGCGGGACTGAATACGACGCAGGCGCTGGCCCGGATTGAAGAGGAACTGCCCGGCACGGATGAGATCAGGAGTCTAATTGCCTTCATCCGCGAGTCGCAGCGCGGCTTCCTCAAATAACGCCCGGGTCAGGTTCGCTATGGCCAACTCGAATCGCTATGGAATGATCGCGGGGAATGGGCGCTTTCCCATACTCGCGCTGGAAGCAGCTAAACGCGAGGGCCACGAGGTCGTGGTTGTGGCGATTGAAAACGAGGCTGCCGCAGAAATTGCCCCACTGGCCAGTGCGATCCACTGGATCAACATCGGCCAACTTGCGAAGTTGATTCAAATCCTGAAGAGCGAAGGCGTCAGCGAGGTTATGATGACCGGCCAGGTGAAGCACGTCAGCCTGTTCTCTTCCGTAAAACCTGACTGGCAGTTGCTGAAGCTGCTGCTTTCGTTGAAAGCTAAAAATACCGCGGCTCTGATTGGGGGCATTGGCAAAGTTCTGGCGGAAGAAGGCATTCAGTTGGTGGATTCGACGCGCCTGCTGAAACACCTGCTCGCACCAGAAGGCAGCCTGACAAAACGCAAGCCGGACAGCGAAGAATTGCCCGACCTGAAGTATGGCCGGCGGATGGCCTCCATTCTCGCGAATGCGGACATTGGGCAGAGCGTCGCTATCAGCGAGAAAGCGTGCGTGGCAGCGGAGGCCATGGAAGGAACAGACGCCATGCTGCACCGTGCTGCGGCTCTTACCGGTGGAAAGCCGCTGCGGCTGGTGAAAGCTTCGCGCGGACGTGCGCATCTTCTGTTTGATGTGCCCGTGATCGGGCCCGCGACGGTGGAGACGATGATTGAGACGAAAACCACTGCCCTGGCCATAGATGCGGGGCGGACTCTGCTGCTGGATAAAGACCATTTGATTGAGCGCGCCAATGAAGCCGGCATTGCCATCGCAGCCTATCCGGCCGTGGAGAATGAAGAGCAATGAAGGGCTTGCGGGTGGCCGTAGTCGGGGCGGGCGCTTTCGGTCGCAACCATGCACGCGCGATTAGCTCCATTCCGGATATACATCTGCAAGGGATCGTGGACCCCGACCGGGAGCGTGGCGCTCGAGTAGCCGCCGAGTTTGGATCGGCAGCCTTCGCGGACCTCGATGAGGTGATCGGCAATATCGATGCGGCTGTTGTTGCGGCTCCCACTCGCGTTCACGAGGAAATCGCTACTCGGCTGCTGCTTTCCGGGGTCGACGTGCTGGTGGAGAAGCCCATCGCCCCTACTTCGCAGGCGGGCATGCGTCTGGCGGATCTTGCTGCGTCGAACCATCGCATTTTGCAGGTAGGCCATCTGGAGCGTTTTAATCCCGCGGTTACGGCTCTCGAAAAGACGCTCACCATCCCGCTTTTCTTCGAAGTTCACAGGCTCAGCATCTTTACTCCGCGCAGTTTGGATATCGACGTGGTGCTTGACCTGATGATTCACGATCTCGACATCGTGCTGCAGTTCACGGGTGAAGAGCCGTTGGAGGTTAACGCTGCCGGCATTTCGGTACTGTCCCCGAAGGTCGATATCGCCAACGTGCGGCTTGCGTTTCCCTCGGGGTGCGTCGCCAATTTAACCGCCAGCCGGGTTTCCACCGAGCAAGTTCGCAAGCTGCGCCTGTTCCAGCCAGGCGAATATATATCGCTCGATTTCAGCCGCCAGGAGACCGCGCGGTTATCGGTAAACCAAGCCGGCGAATCGCCTGTTCCGGCCAAAGTGAATTTTCAACAGCTTGCTGTCGAGAAAGCGGAGCCCCTGCTGCTGGAATTGCAATCATTCTTTAGCGCTGTCCGTAGCCGTACGGAGCCGGTGGTGGATGGCTACCGTGCGGCCGCCGTTCTTCGTTTAGCCGAACAGATCCTTGTTAAAATCGAGCAACACGCCGAGTTGGTGGAACAAACTACCCGGCGCCTGACCAAATGATCGAGGCAGTAGCAGGACAAGAGAAGGATCTCGATCTTCTTCGTGGTCTTCCGGCAGAACGGCCGCGCCGGCTCATCGTTCTAACTCTGCTTTGCTCGGTGGCTCTCCACCTGCTCTTATTCTTTGCGGCCGTCCATCTGCCGAGCTTTACCCTGCCGGCCGAACCGGATCGAAGGGTAATTGTCCATAAAACGCCGCTCTATATGCCGCCTGACCTGCTAACGCAGCGCGCGCCGAACCGCAGCCAGGTTAAGAAAAACATCGATATCGCCGATCTGCTCGCTACTCAGAAAGAGCAGGCCCGCCGGAGTGCTCCTGCGCCTTCGAAGAAGCGCTACGAGCTACCGAAAACCTCTGATCGCACGCAGGCGAAAGCCGCGCCCCCAGCCATTTTGCCTGAGCCGCCGCCCGTTCCCTCCTCGACTCAGCCAAGCATTCCACCTGGAACCCTGGGACCGCTCGCGACGGCGGCCCCGCCCAAGCCAGTGGAAAGTCCGTTTCAAAATATCGGTGGCGCAACGCCGGAAAATCCCAACGCGCCACTAAAGCCGCGGACGGATGTGCAGAGCGCCATCAAAGGACTGGCGAAGCAAAATGCAGGGCAGAATCTGGTGGTTAGCGACGACAATCCCGTTGCGCCAGCGCCCGGAACGCTGGGCAGCGACGGCGGATCGAATGGTCCGCATACCGCGGTGGAACTGCAGAGCGATCCCCGAGGAGCGGACTTCAAGGCGTATCTGACTCGCATTCTGGCTATTGTTCGAGGCAATTGGAAAAGGGTGATTCCGGAGAGCGCTCGCATGGGCGCGGTGCGGGGCCGGACCACTGTAGAATTCATCATCAATCGCGACGGAGAGATTCCGAAGCTGGTGATCGCCAGCCCATCAGGATCGGACCCGCTGGACCGCGCCGCCGGCGCCGGGCTTACCATGTCGAATCCTCTGCCGCCTCTCCCTGATGACTATAAAGGTTTCCAGGTGCGCCTGGCATTCACCTTCAGCTACAACATGCCGGCTCAGTAAGCGATGGAAGGCGCGCTCACTTGATCGGATTCCGGTCGGCGTTACTGGCTTACTCGCTGCTAGCGGTGTTTGCGGCTTTTACTCTGCGCGGGAAGGTTCTGGCGCTGGCGCTTATCATTCTGGCGGCGTTTGCGGTGAAGACGGTCTTGCATCACTTTCGATCGCGGGCGCTTTAATTGGTTTCACGCTCCGGGAAGGGTAAGCTGGGTCTGGGTGTTCCTATTCGCCTTGCTTTAATTGTCAGGCCGTTCGTTCTAATGGGTTACTTGCAAACAGCGCACAAAATGCTGTGCCGGTCTTCGACATAATTCGTTTTGCTAGTCGAACCGCTCCCATTCCCTTGCTCTTTCAGCTCCGCTGGTATGACCGGAACATCTCGCAGACCGCGATGGAGCTTTACTTTGCCGCCCGGTGAATGAAAACCGGTAAACCTGTATACCACTGGTCTCGAGATGAATGGGCGAGACGCGCTGGAGGATCATGGTCCATCTGTCAAAGTCGAAAATCCATCTTAGTTGAATGCGTGGCGCGCGGAGCGGTTGCCAGAAACGATGTGCTCAGTGCCGGTTCGGCAGTAGGCGATCGCAGAGGGGTTTCGCACGTGTGCTAGTCACGGCTTGATGACCGCATACCGGAACGGGCCGCTATTCGCGGCAGCATGCGCCACTGCATCGTTGGCTTGATCGAGAGCGAAGCTGGTCACCTGCAAATCGGCCAATGAAAGAAGCCCTGATCGGATGAGAGAGATCAGCCGCGCCGGCGCATCACGGGGGTACATATATTGGCCGCGCACAGTTATGCAGTTGCGCATCAGATGCGCATAGGGCAACTCCAAGCCGACGCGAAGCCCGCCCATGAGTACGGCGATACCGTGAGGACGCAAGGTCATAACTGCGGCTCGAACTGGAGCTGAATCCGGCAGAGGAGGCAATATATCGACAACCTTATCGATGGGTCCCGGTGCGGCTTGTTGCATCAGTTCCCTATCCTTCTCCGGATCGCCGGTAAGCACAGCGGTTTTAACTCTGGAACCGAAGCGGCGGACCAAGTCTTGAAGAGCCGCCTGATTGCGTCCGGGCGCGACGACACAGCCCGCACCCATTGCCAGTGCTGCTGCGACTCCGGCGCTACCGAAGAATCCGGTGGCTCCGCTAATCACAACGGTCTCTCCGGCTTGCAGGTCCGCTGCGAGCAAGCCGCCGTATGGAATAGCGAGCGCATTCAGGAAACACCAGCCTTCCGCGTCTATCCCATCAAGCTCGCCGATAAGGACTGCATTTTCCATGGGCAGCAACATCTGCTCGGCAAACGGTCCGTGATGGAAGTGGGATTGCAAGCGTTTTGCGCCTTCGCTGGGAGCGATTAAGCCCTGCAGCATGACGTCAGGCGTAGTTGCATCGTCACGCGAACGCACGGTCGGATCACAAAACACCCAGTCGCCTGTGACGAGGCGGGTTGCATCCGGCCCTGCTGCGCGAACACGCCCGATTGCCCCCGCCCCAACTGCCATGGGCAACTGCAATGGGTACTGCCTTGTCCCGCTGAAGACCTCGGCAGCATAGGAGAGGACTGGCGCAGCAACGATATCAACCACTACTTCTCCGGCCCCGGCTCGAGGGTCCAGCAAGGTCTCAATGGAGAGGGGCGATCCGAAGGCTTTCAAACAGCAGCTTTCATTGTTTATCTCCGCAAGTGAATTGGAGCCTTCTTAAGAGCAATTCGAGACACTGGAAACAGCCGTTGATCGAAGAAAATGAGATCTGGCGAAGCGAACCTAATCTAAAAGGCTGTCAACTAAAACTGCATATGGCATCTTCAAGTCGCGCTGGTAAATCTATCGGTATGTTCCTCGGCGGTATTGTTTTCGCATTGGTTCTTTCACTTGTTGCTGGATACCTATATTTGAAGTTCGGGCATCCGCCAGTGGCGACAGCTGACCAAAGTTTGCCGCTCGAGCGTCAAATTACTCATATTGCCCTGAATGCGCGGATTGATCGCGAGATGGTGGCGCCACCTTTTGCTGCTAGTGACGACGATTTGAAATCGGGCGCTCACATTTACATGGACCATTGCGCCATCTGCCATGGAACGCCGGGTCACGATAGCCCGATATCAAAATCGATGTTTCCCGGCAGCCCTCAACTTTGGAAGAAGAACAGACGTGGGATCGTGGGCGTCAGCGACGACAAGCCCGGGAAAGTGCATTGGTTCGTGGTTAACGGTGTCCGTTTGAGCGGCATGCCTGCGTTCGACCACATTTTGAATCAGACCGAGATGTGGCAAGTGTCTTTACTTCTTCAGAAAGCGGGACAGACTTTGCCGGCGGAGATGATAGAGATTCTCGCAGACGGGAGTACGAAGTAGGCCGATGCCGACTTGCCAATGCGGAAAATCGGATTACTTGGATGATGCAGAGAGTGCCTTGGCTTGCTTTAAATGCTGCTGGAGAACTGGAACCGCAGCCGCTGCATAGGATTTCAAGTTCTTGTTAATCCCGCTACTAGCTTCACGCCGGAAGGCAGTAAGCGCGGACTGATGATCGTTTACAACAGCCTTTAGAAATTCGCGATCGAATGACGGGCCCTTCCCCGCTTGCAAACGCTTCACCTCGCCAGCATGAACAGAGTCGAGCGTCTGAGGCGTGACTCCACCATCTTTCTGCGCGAGCGCCGCAAGTGTTTCCAGATCCGCCTGGTGCGCCTGCTGCATCATTCGACCGAACTCTTTCACCTTTGTAGATGCCGCCTCCTCTTGCGCCATCTGTCCCAAACGAATCAGAGTGAGATTGAATTCACCTGCAAACTCGATGAAATCCTTCTCGTTGGGAGTGAGAGTGCCGGTCTGGGCGCCCAGAAGCAGGGTTAATAAGAGAAGGCGGATCACACTAGCAGGATAGCGGCTTCCTTTTCCTGTGCTAGGTTTTCGATGAGGCCGCAGCATCCTATACACATGCCGGAACAATATAAATCCATTCACGATTACGGTATCGTGGGCGATCTGAATACGGTTGCCCTGATCGCGATGGACGGATCACTCGACTTCCTGTGTCTTCCGGATTTCGATTCGCCCAGCGTTTTCGCGGCATTGCTAGATCACGAGAAAGGAGGCCGGTTCTCCATCACTCCTCAATTGCCGGATTGCCGCCTGAAGCAGATGTATCTGCCGGATACGAATATCCTGATGACGCGATTTCTGGCGGATGAAGCCATCGTCGAGCTGATCGATTTTATGCCCATTGGCAGCGAAGAGAGAGATCCAGCCCTGATCAGAATGGTCCGAATCGTCAAAGGGACAGCTGCATTTAAGTTGGCTTGCCTTCCGCGTTTCGACTACGCCAGAACTCCACATAGTGCCAGACAGGTGGACGGCTGTAATCTGGAGTTCAAATCTGAGAACTCGTCCGATCCTTTGTTAAGGCTGTCGGCAAGCGTTCCGTTGAGTATCGATGGCCAGGATGGAGCTGCCGAATTTTGCCTCGAAACCGGGCAAACCGCCGCTTTTGTGCTGAGCTGCGGCGGATCAGATGAAAGGCATTTCGAAGCACGCCCAGAGGCTGTTAGAGATCATTTCGATAAAACTGCGGACTTCTGGCGTAACTGGATCTCGCAGTGCACCTTTTCAGGCCGATGGCGTCACATCGTAAACCGGTCCGCGCTGGTCCTGAAGCTGTTGATCAGCCGGAAATACGGGTCCATTGTGGCGGCGCCTACTTTCGGTTTGCCGGAGCAGGTGGGAGGCGAACGTAATTGGGATTACCGCTACACCTGGATTCGGGACGCCGCATTCACCTTTGACGCTTTTCTTAGCCTGGGCTTCCGCTCCGAAGGAGAAGCATTCGGCATGTGGATGCAAGACCGGCTCGCCGGACACGACAGCAGCTCGCCCTCTCCTCTTCAGATCATGTATCGAATCAGCGGGAAGAAAGACTTGGATGAATTCTCTTTAGACCACCTGCAAGGATATAGAGAATCTAAGCCAGTGCGCATCGGAAATGGTGCCGGAACGCAATTCCAATTGGATATCTACGGCGAGATGCTTAACGCCATCTACATGGCTTATAAAACGCGGGATGGCATTCCGTATGACCGTTGGAAATTGATCCATGACTTAGTGGAGTGGGTGGGCGAAAACTGGATGCGCCCGGACCAGGGAATCTGGGAGGTCCGCGGCGGCCCTCAGAACTTTCTTCATTCCCGATTGAGGTGTTGGGTGGCCATAGATCGCGCGCTCCGGCTCTCTCAATTGTTCTCGCTTCCCGCTCCCCGGGAGCATTGGGAAAAGCTCAGATCTGACATCTATGAAGACATTTTCCAGAATTTCTGGAACCCTGATTTGAAAGCCTTCACCGCAACGGAACACGGGGATTGGACGGACGCCTCGGCACTTCTCATGCCGATAGCGGGCATCATTAGTTCAGTCGATCCCCGCTGGCTATCGACTTTGAAAAAAATAGAGGAAGTTCTTGCGGAAGATACGCTTGTCTATCGCTACGACAGCAGCCTGAACAGTTCCGATGGATTAAGCGGGAAAGAAGGCACCTTCACGGCCTGTTCTTTCTGGTACGTAGAATGCCTTGCTCGCGCCCATCAGCTGGATAAAGCCCGCCTACTGTTCGAGAAGATGCTGTCTTACGCTAATCATCTGGGTCTTTATTCCGAGGAATTAGGTCCGAGCGGAGAACATCTCGGGAACTTCCCGCAGGCGCTGTCACATCTTTCTTTAATCGGCGCCGCTCTCTGCTTAAATGACGCGCTGGAAAGCCGCAAGTAATAATTACCGGGAGGCCTTATGGCCAGTCTCCCAAAGCATAAATGCGCCTTTAAACGCATTTTCGTTCTTTCCTAAAACGACTTTCTCAGGCAGCTGCCTGATTAACGAGGCATTGCCGCCGCCCAGCACTACATAGTCACTTTCCAGGGCTTCACTCAACTGCTCAATTACCAGCAAAACATGTTTTTCCCATTTTTTACGGCCATGCTTCTTCAGCGCAGCTTTGCCCAGATAGTGTTCATAAGTCTTCCCGTGTTTACAGGGCATGTGAGCTAGTTCCATGGCTTGCACCAAACCGTCGGCGACCATAGCCGCGCCAAGTCCTGTTCCTACGCCGAGGTAGAGCATCCGTCCACCGTTGTAACTGCCCAGAGCCTGGATCGCGGCATCGTTGACAATGCGAAGCGGCTTGCCGCAGAAAGCCGTCCGGAAGGGAAAGCTCACCCAGCCTTTTCCCAGGTTCTGCGGGTCGAGTATCGGTTTGTCTTGTATGACGGGACCGGGATAACCAATGGAAACGCGGTCATATTTCCAATCCCCCGTTTCCCTTTCGATGAAGGTCATCATCCTGCCCGGCGTCATCTTTGGTCCCGATTTCATTTTCACAGGATCGGGTTGCCGCTGGGAACACAGTTTTATATGTGATCCCCCGATATCGATGGCCAGGGTGTTCAATTTTTCTCCAGGGAGTGCCAGCGGCGTCCCGAACGCGCGAGAAGATCGTCAGCAGCATTCGGTCCATTCGAACCCGCCGCGTAGTTCGGGAATTGCTCTTTCGGAGTTTCGCTCCAGGCGTCCAGAAGCGGCTGCACCATGCTCCAACTTGCGGTTTCGAAATCAGCGCCCGGAAACAGTGTGCCATCACCCAGCATTAAGTCGTGCAGCAAACGCTCGTATCCCGTGCCGTGGCTTCCGAATGGCCCTTGAGGAAACTCAAACCGCAATTCGCTGTTCTCCACCACTGTTTCCAATCCAGGCGCTTGCGTACGGAACTGCATAGTGATGCCCGGCTTAGGTTCCAAGTTGAAAAGCAGCTGGTTCGGCATCTTCTCTTCACCGCCCCCGTAAGCGAAAAGATTTGCTGGCGCTTCTTTCAAGGTGATTGCGATCTCGGTGACCGACCGGGACAAATGTTTGCCCGTCCTCAGGTAGAACGGCACCCCAGACCAGCGCCAGTTGTCCAGATGGACTTCCAGCGCGGCATAAGTCTCGACATTCGACTTGGCATCCACCCCGGGCTCAGATCGGTATGAAACCGCATCTTTGCCATCGATTTTGCCCTTCGCATACTGTCCGCGAACCGCGTACTTCGAGACGTCTTCCGGGCTGATGGGACGAACCGACTCCAGCACATTCGCCTGCTGCTCGCGCAAATGCACCGCGTTGAAAGACACTGGCGGTTCCATCGCCACCAGGGAAAGCATCTCCGCCAGGTGATTCGGAACCATGTCTCGCAACGCCCCTGACTTTTCATAGAACTCGGCGCGCCCTTCTACGCCTATCGTCTCTGCGGCGGTGATTTGCACGTTATCGATAAACGATCGATTCCAGAAGGTCTCGAAGATGGTATTCGAGAAACGGAACACCGTAAGATCCCGCACCGAGTCTTTGCCGGCAAAGTGATCGATCCGGTAGATCTGGTCTTCTCGTAAGCTTCCCTGCAACTCCGACGTCAAGGCTTTGGCGGATGCCACATCGTGACCGAACGGCTTCTCGATAACCAGCCGGCTCCAGCGCTTGCCGTCCTCATTCAGCAATCCAGCCTGCGATAGTTTGGCGGCAATCGGCGAAATGAAACTCGGCGCGACTGCTAGATAGAAAATCCGGTTGCCTCCGGTCTGGTCCGGTTCCATTTTCCCGATTGCGTTCTTCAGAGAATCGAACAATCCGGAATCGTTGAAATCCCCGCTTTTGTAGGTAGCCCGTTTAGCGAGCCACTCCACTGTTTCGCTCTTGACACCCGAACCCCAGAACTCCTTCAGGCTTTTCGCGATGTAATCCTGAAATCTCTTATCGTCCCAGTCTTCGCGGGCGACTCCCATCAATCTAAAGCCGTCATCCAGCGCCTTTGATTCCGCCAGATTGTAGAGCGAAGGAAGCAAAAGCCGTTTGGTCAAATCGCCGCTAGCGCCAAAGATGGTCAGCAGGCAAGCAGGGAGAGATTGCGACAAGTTGGCCATAGATTACTTTTCTTTTTTCTCCTCGTGGCCGCCGAACTGAAAACGCATGGCCGACAGCACCTGGTCCGCGAAGACCGCTTTTTCCTGTGATGTGAACCGCGAGAAGAGCGCCGCGCTCAATACGTCGGCCGGAACACCTTCGTCAATCGCAGCAATCGACGTCCAGCGGCCTTCTCCGGAATCCGATACGCGTCCGCTGAACTCTTTCAGATCGGGCGACTTCAGCAAGGCCGCTGCCGCCAGGTCAAGCAGCCAGGAGGAAATAACACTGCCACGGCGCCAGACTTCAGCCACCTCAGCGACGGGGATGTCGTATTGATAATGCTCCGGCTCACGCAGCGGCGCAGTTTCTGCATCAAACGCTTCCTCCGTCTTACCAATGTTGGCATGCTTCAGGATATTCAATCCCTCGGCGTAGGCTCCCATAATTCCGTACTCGATTCCGTTGTGAACCATCTTGACGAAATGACCCGCGCCGACGGGCCCGCAGTGCAGATATCCGTCTTCTGCCGTGCTCGCATTCGCTTTATCGCGTCCTGGCGTCCGTTCAATGGAACCTCTTCCGGGCGCCAAGGTCTTGAAGATTGGATCCAGATGCTTCACCGGTTCATCTTCGCCGCCGATCATCAGGCAATAACCGCGTTCAAGTCCGAAGACGCCGCCGCTAGTTCCCGCGTCAACCCAGAACACGCCGCTTTCGGAGGCCTTCTTGCCATGCCGCAGATCGTCGACGTAATAGGAATTGCCTCCGTCGATAATCATGTCCTTCGCTTCCAGATTCGGAAGCAACTCGTCCAAAGCCTTGTCCACCACTCCTGCGGGGACCATCAGCCAGACCGCCCGTGGTTTCTTCAACTTCGAAACCATGTCTTTCAGCGACGAGGAACCGGTGGCGCCTTCGTTCACTATGTCCTTCACGGCTTTCTCCGCCTGGTCGAACACCACGCATTCGTGGCCGCCCTTCTGTAGGCGGCGCACCATGTTCGCGCCCATGCGCCCTAAGCCGACAATTGCAATCTGCACAAACTAAACTCCTCCTTCATTGAAAACCTCGATCCGGGAATGCAGGGCTGGCTACTTGGGAACCAAGTCCTGCTATGGAATCTCTATTCGAACGACTCCGAAACGTGCATAGGAGCTTCAAGTTAATTTGAAGGAGGCAGGAAGAACGTGCGTCGGCTTACGCAAATAATCAGAATCGTGTAAAACGCAAATATCGCTAAACAGCGGTTGGCGTTTCGACCTCATCGTAACTCTGGTCTTGCGCGCCCTGTTTCCGATCTTTGTTTTTCTCCGCCTCAGGCGAATCTTTGCTGGCGAACCAGGGGTAGAGCATGGGAAGCAGGTAAAGCGTCAGAATCGTCGCGGTGAACAGGCCCCCGATGACGACCACTGCCAGCGGTCTCTGCACCTCGGCGCCTCGCGAAGTCGACAGCGCCATGGGAATGAATCCCAAACTCGCTACCAGCGCGGTCATCAGCACGGGCCGCAGGCGATCCTGCGCTCCTTCGCGCACCGCGTCCACGACTTTCTTTCCCTGCTTGCGTAATAAATCGATATGGCTCACCATCACCACGCCGTTCAGCACCGCCACACCGAACAGAGCGATGAAACCAATGGAGGCCGACAAGCTCAAATTCAGACCTCGAATCCATAGTCCGGCAACGCCGCCCACCAGGGCGAAGGGCACAATGCAGAGAATGAGCAGCGCCTTTTTAGTCGATTGAAAAGTCGCATACAGCAGCGCAAAGATAATCAAAACGGAGACCGGCAAAACGATCAATAAACGCCGATTCGCGCGCTCCTGATTGGCGAACTGGCCGCCCCAGTCGAGGCTGTAGCCCGCTGGTATTTTCATGCCCTGCGAAATTTTAGCCTGGGCATCTTTTACGAAGCTGCCTAAGTCGCGGCCGATGACACTGGCTTGCACCGCGGCGCGCCGGCGGGCATGCTCTCGATTGACCATTTCCGGACCGCGGACCACCCGCAAATCTGCTATTTGACGCAGTTGAACGTGCTCGCCGTTGGGAGCGGTCAGGTACAAACCGTCCAGTGCGTCGATGTTGTACCGGTAGCTGTTCGGCAGACGCACTGCGATGCTGAAGCGGCGCTCGCCTTCCACCATTTCCGAAATTTGCTTGCCGCCAAGCAAGGTCTCAACCAACTCGCGGACATTCGAGACGCTTATGCCATATCGATCCATTTGGGACCGGTCGACGATCACCCGCAACTCCGGGATGCTCATAGTGATGTCCTTCTGCACTTCGGCTGAACCAGGAACGGTCGCGATCAGCGATACAGCCTTGGAAGCCAGGCTATTCAGTGTTTCCAAATTCTCGCCGAAAATCTTCAGCGCTAAATCCCCGCGGATGCCGGTCACCTGTTCATCCATCCGCATCTCCATCGGCTGGGTGAAGACAAATGCAGCGCCTGGAACCTTATCCAGAGCCTTCGATATCTTCTCGATCAATTCGTCTTTAGAGCCGGCGGACCACTGATCCTTAGGCTTCAAATTCAGATAGGAGTCCGATTCTTCAATGCCCATAGCTTCAGTCGCCTTATCGGGCCGCCCCATCTTGGTCACTACGCTTTTGACTTCCGGAATGCCGTGGAGCACCTTGTTGATCTGCTTCCCTAAGTAAATGGACTCGGAAAGAGAAATGCCGGGCAGCTTCTTGGTGGTTACGACAATTGAGCCTTCGTCAAGCTTCGGCATGAATTCAGTGCCGATAAATTTCAGGGAAATCACAGCTACCGTAACCAGCACGCCCGCTGAAACCAGCACCGGCCAGCGGTGACCAAGCACCCACTGCAGTGAATGGACATAGTGATCACGCAGCCAGGTGAACCAGTGCTTCTCGGAATGATTCTTCCGCTTGACATTCTTTAAAACAAAGCTGCTGACCGTCGGAATCGCGAACAGGGCGAGGATTAACGATCCTACTAGAGCGGAACAAACTGTTATCGCCATGGGCCGGAACATGCGGCCTTCCAGGCCCTGCAGAGTGAATATCGGCAGATAGACGGCAATGATGATAGCCACGCCAAACGTGATAGGACGAGCAACTTCCCTGGCAGCCGTCCGGATGGTTTCGCGCGCACTCGAGTCCTCGCTGCCTTCCTCCAAACGCCGCACCGAGTTCTCGACCATCACCACCGAACCGTCGACAATCATGCCGAAGTCGACCGCCCCCAGGCTCATCAGATTGGCGGATATTCCGAACACCGCCATCCCCATAAACCCGAACAGCATGGCTAATGGAATGACCGACGCAACCACCAGCGCCGCGCGCCAATTGCCGAGGAATACCAGCAAAACTGCTATGACCAGGACGCTGCCTTCCAGCAGATTGTGTTCGACGGTTTTAATAGTGCCATCGATGACGGTGCTCTGGTCGTAAAACGGAATGACCTTTACGCCTTTGGGGAGCTTAATCTGCGGAATTCTGTTCTTCACTTCCCTGATCAATTGGCGGCTGTTGGTGCCCATGGTGGTGATCACCATGCCGCAAACCGTTTCGCCCGTCGTATCCTGCAGGACTGCCCCTTGCCGCGGATATGGCAGTGCCCTGATATTTGCAACGTTGCTGAGGAGCACGGGTACGCCATTTTCCGACCGCAGGACGATCTTTCCCAGGTCTGCGATGTTGTTGGCCCGGCCGATTCCTCTGATGGTGTATTGCTCTTCGTTGTGCTCAATGAACCCGCCGCCGAAGTTTGCGTTGTTGCCGGACACCTGCTGCACCACATCATGCACGGTCATGCCGTAGCGCCGGAGCGCGAGCGGGTCCACTTCGATGGTGTATTGCTTGGTGAACCCGCCCCAAGTGTTGATTTCGCTAATTCCGGTGATGGTCCGCAGGTCATAGCGCACCACCCAATCCAGAAGTGTTTTCCGCTCCATCAGGTTAGCGTCACCGCCCTGGAGAGTGAATTGGAACACCTCGCCGAAAACAGTTGCCAAGGGGCCCAGTTGCGGCTCCAGTCCCGTCGGAATCCGCGAACGCACCTGCCCCAGCCGCTCGCTGACAATCTGGCGTGCCAGATAGATATCCATGGAGTCATCGAAGACCACCGTAATCATGGAGAGGCCCAGCTTTGAAACAGAGCGCACCGTCTCCGTCTTGGGCATCCCGATTAAGGTGGATTCAATCGGAAAGGTGACCAGCTGCTCAACCTCCACCGGCGACATCCCAGGAGCTTCGGTAGTGACCAATACTTGAACGTTGGTTAGGTCAGGATAAGCTTCGATGTTCAGATGGAGCATCGTGTAAACGCCGGCGACTATCAGCCCCAGCAGGGCGGCTAGAACCAGCCAGCGGTTCTTCAGAGCAAATTCAAGCATGCGGGCACGCTACTGAGCGATTTGACTCTTCAGCATCTCTGATTTCACGATAAAGCTCCCCTGCGTTACCACGCTCTCACCGGGTTTAAGTCCAGCGCCAATTTCCGCTTCTCCATTTAGTCGATGCGCAATTTCCAGCGGCCGCATTTCAAATTTATTCGCTCCGGTGTGGACAAAAGCGACAGAACCTCCGTTCACTTCCTGAATGGCGGTTTCGGGTATGAAGATGGCGTGGCGAACCGATTGCTGAAGGACACGCGCATTGACGTACATGCCGATGCGGAGTTTACGTTCGGGGTTGGGTACGACGATGCGAACTTGAAGCGTGCGGGTCTTGGGATCGAGTTCCGTGCCGAGACGCGTAACAGTTCCCGGAAAGACTTCATTCGGGTATGCGGCGCTAACGATGCGGGCCTGCTTCCCCACGCTGACCTTCGCGATGTCGGGTTCGTAAACCGAAGCCATCATCCACACGCTGCCCACGTCTGAGATCGTAAACAAAGCCTGTCCCGGTTCAACGACTGCGCCAGGAGTAATCATGCGGCTGATCACGGTTCCAGTTAGGGATGCGATAGCGGGCACCTCCTCGGTGGTCTCGTTTATGTTCTTTAGAGCGGATTCCGGCAGATGAAGAATATCGGTAAGATGAGCCACCTCTCGATTGACTGCAATCTTCGAGTTCGCCAGCTCCGTACGGGCGCTCTGCAGCTCGGTTTCCGATCTCTCCACTTCTTGTTTCGAGGCGGATTTCAGCTGGTATAGCCGCAGCATGCGATCGCGCATCCGCTGCCGGTAAGCGAGCACGTCTTCCTGCCGGATGGTGCTTTCGAGGGCGGTTTGATAAGCTGCGCGCACTTCATGAACATCGTGGCTGTGCATGCGCGCTAGAATCTGCCCCCGGCGCACAACGTCGCCAACCTGCGCAAACACATCTGAAACCCGGCCGGCGGTATAGGTTCCGATGTTGGCAGTCCGGTCCTCATTCAGAGCAATTTGACCTGCGGCAACCAAATATTCTTCAACTTTCCGTGTGGAAACATTTATTGTCTTGATTCCCGCTTGTTCCCGGGCGCTCTGGTCGAAAGTGACGGTTTCTTCCTGATCGCTTGCGTCCTTCTTCCCCGCCCCGCCATTCTGATCCTGTTGACCGTTAGACGAAGAATCGCTTTTCTGGCCGCCGCTGTTATCTCCGCTTTTGCCGCATGAGATCAGCAGCGCAAGCGCGGCGGCAATTACAATGCAGTAACGTTTCATGGTCTTACTGAAGAAGTCTCGATGGAGGAGGCTTGGGTGAGGACGCCGGAGGAGGCGGGACCACCGGTGCAGCGCTTCCCGCTCCGGAGTTGCCCGGCCCGGAGAAAGAAGCGCCTTCCGCAAGACGAAGATTTATCGCCGCCTGGTGCAGATCGGCGAGAGCCCGGTAATAAGTAGTCTCAGTCTGGATCCGGCTGCGAATGGCGTCGAGTACTCGTAAAATTTCTACCGCCCCTTCGCGGAAAGCCGCGCGAGCGAGGTTTTCAGTTTCCCGCGCCAGGGATACGGCCACAGGCAGCGTCTGCACCAGTCGCTGCTGATCCCGATATTGCTGGACAGCGCCCTCGAGATCGGCTTTTAAGTTGATTTCCACAAGATGCAGGTTCGATTGCGCGATTCGCACCCGGGCTTGCGCGCTGGCGATATTACCCTGGTTGCGATTGTGGATGGGAATATCTATCTGAACGGCCGCGTAAAGCGTATCGTAACCGGTGTTGCGTTTGTACCCTAGAAAGGCTTCCGGGTCGGGTCTTCCATTAGCGCGCTGCAGCCGGGAATCTGCTTCAGCCTGGCTAAGCGTCTTTTCGGCCAGGCGAAACTCGGGGCGCTCCCGGAACACCAGAGGATCGCTGGGCATCACATCCAGCGGAAGGTTCTCGAGGGAATCCACTAGCTCCGTCTTGGGGAAATCGGTCCGGGCCATAGCGCGGTAGAGATTGATGGTGGTTTGCGTCACGTCGCGCTCTGCCAGCATCAGGTCCGCCCTGGCGCGGTCCCGCTCCAGTTGCAGGCGAATGACGTCCGCCTCCGCCATTACTCCTTCTTTCAAGCGGTTCATCCCGTAGCGAACGTCCTCATCCCAGGCGCGGAGATTTTCTGCAAGCAAGTCGCGCGTTCGCCTGGCACTGGACGCCGTCCAGTATGCGGAACTGACCCTCAGTTCAATATCGCGGCGGGCCATTGATCGTTCTATCTCAGTCATCTGTATACCTGCATCCGCATACCCAATTCGCCGCTTCCGCTTTCCTCCGGTCTCGATAATTTGGGCGAAGTAGAGATACTCCTCGGTTGATCTCGCAAACGAGTAGTTGGGAGGGCCATTTACGAAAGGAACATCTTCGCTTTGCACTGCCACGCGCGGATTCGGCCGTAAGCCGGCCTGTAGGCGCTGTCCTCGAGCTTCCGCTACGCGACCCTCCGAGACAGCGAGAGCTGGGTTCGCCTGCAGAGCCTGTTGCAACGCACTCTCGAGAGACAGCCTTAGCTGCCCGCAAGCAAATGGGGAGAACAAACCGAAGACTGCCAGCAGTAACAATGGACGTGAGACTCTAATGTCAAACCCAGTCTACGATGGATCTCTGAAGAGACCCTGAAAAACCGTTTGAACGCGTGAACCAAACTAAAACAAATCCTTCCGCCTGGCGAGAGCGAGTTCAGGCCCTAAAGAACATTCCTCCGGTCCTGAAGATTGTCTGGGATTCCGGACCGTGGGTGGTTGGATTTGGGCTGGTGTTCCGCGTTCTGATTGCTCTTACTTCGACGGTGGCCCCTTGGGTGGCGGGACTGATTGTCGATAACATAACCGCATCTCTACGGGCCGATTCCGGACCTTCGGACAAGCTCTGGTGGCTGGCCGGGGCCGAGTTCTGCCTAGTTATGGCAAGCAACATCTTCAGCCGCGCCATTGACTACTTCGACCGCGTGCTGGCTGACCGGTATACGCGCCACGTCAGCATTCAGGTGATGGAGCATGCCTCGTCGCTCGATCTGCAGGCTTATGAAAATCCTGTCTTTTACGACCGGCTGGAGCGAGCACGAGTACAGGCCACGGACCGCCTGGGAATGATTCAGGCGATTGGGCGGCTGTTCCAGCAAGTCGTTACCACAGCAACTCTCTCGGCGGCCATCCTGTTTTACTCGCCCTGGCTATTGGTGCTGTTAGTCGTCTGCCTGATTCCGGCATTCCTGGGGGAGAGTCACTTTGCCTTTCTGAACTACGCTCTGAACTTCCGGCAGACTCCCGTCAAGCGGGAACTCGATTACCTGCGGCAGGTAGGCGGCAGCAAAGAAGCGGCCAAAGAACTAAAGCTTTTCAGCCTGAACAGCTTTCTCACGGAGCGCTTCACGCGCTTATCGAACGAGATTCTGGACCAGAACCTGGGGCTGGCGCGAAAGCGCCTGATTGCCGCCTCCCTGCTCTCGTTCGTGAGCACAGGCGGGTATTATGGCGCCTACGTTTGGGTTATTTACCAGACCGTAATCGGGAACTTAAAACTTGGAACTTTGGTCTTCCTCACAACGACCATCATGAATGCGGCAAACAATATCTCTCAGATCTTCTCCACGCTTTCGGGCATTGCCGACCAGGCGCTGTTCCTGACTGATCTGCTGGCATTTTTCGAAATGAGCCCTACGGTCAACTCAAAACCGGACGCTCTCATGGCACCTCGTTCCATCCGTTCGGGTTTCGAGTTCCGCGATGTCTCCTTTCATTATCCGGGCACCAAGCGCGAGATCCTGCGAGATTTGAACTTCCGCTTAGAACCGGGTGAGCGAATCGCGCTTATCGGCCAAAATGGGCAAGGCAAGACGACCATCGTGAAGCTGATGTCCCGCTTGTACGACCCCTCGGCGGGACAGATTCTGCTGGATGGTGTCGATCTGAGAGACTACAACATCGAGAGCCTGTGCCGTCAGATTGGTGTCATCTTCCAGGACTTCATGCGCTATGAAATGACGGCGCGCGAAAATATCGCGGTTGGCCGCATCGAATACCTGGAGAATAAGCCGCGTATCGTTTCCGCAGCGGAAAAAAGTCTGGCCGATGACGTGATTGCCAAGCTCGCCGGAAATTACGAGCAAATGCTGGGCCGGCGCTTCGAAGGCGGAGTGGACTTGTCGGGTGGCGAGTGGCAGAAATTGGCGCTGGCGCGTGCCTATCTGCGAGACGCCCAGGTGCTGATTCTGGATGAACCAACGGCGGCGCTGGACGCCCGCGCAGAGTACGAAGTGTTCCAGCGCTTTAACGAGCTTACAGTGGGCAAGATGGCACTGTTTATCTCTCACCGCTTCTCGACCGTACGCATGGCTGAGCGCATCATCGTGTTGGAGGATGGCGCGATCGCCGAAGAAGGCAATCACGATCAATTAGTGGCCCTGAATGGGCGATACGCCGAGATGTTTGAATTACAAGCCGCAAGCTACCGATAGGTTTACTGCTCTTTCATGCCAGATACGTACACCAAAGCGACCGTTTCCCCTCTGGATCTGGATCTACGCGACCTGACTGATCCGGAACAGAAGGAGTTGCAGGCGGCGGCCATCATGACAGCCCGTTCGGCGGGAGTGCTGCCGAGCAAGAAACGCTCCACCCGGCCACGGCAGATCCTAAACACTTCAGCCGCCGAGTTCCAGAAGGTTGAACTGCAAGTGCGGCGCGAAATTAGTGATGATTCGCCCGAAGAGCTGCGAACGCTGCACGACAATATACGGCTGATCCACTCTGCCATCACCGACTTGCAGGATTCGTTGAAGTTCGTTTCGAAGCTGCCGCAAGTCCGGGCCGGAGAGGAAGAGGCTGTGCCCCGCGTTGTTGTGCTGGCTCGCGCTTTGGTGAGCGCCGCCAACGATGAGGTGACGGTAGGGAAGTTCGCCTGCTTCGTCGAGGCGGTGCAAAGCATTCAGCCGCTGCAGCTTGGCGAATTGTGGGGCATGCTCCCGGCGCTGCGGCTGGTGCTGTTCGAACGCATCACGCACGCGGGCAAAGCGGCTCTCGCAGGGGAGCCCAACGATCCCTTGCGGCCGCGCTCCATCGACAAACTGGGGCTGGGTCTCAGGCTCATCAGCGATCTTGATTGGAAGCGGACCATCGAATCGCTCTCGTTCGTGCATCGAATTCTCCTCCGCGACCCGGCCGGAGTCTATGGCCGCATGGATTACGACAGCCGCGAGAAATACCGGCAGGCCGTTGAAAAAATCGCCAGAAGGTCGGATGTCAGCGAAATCGAACTGACCCACCGCCTGATCAGCACGGCTCGCGACGTAAAGATAGAACTCGGCACGTCAGCGGCCTTAGCTGACAGACTCCGGCACGTGGGTTACTACTTGATCGACGAAAACGGGGGCCGCGAGTTCCTCAACAGCATTGGGTACCGTCCGGCAATTCCAAAGGCAGTCGAACTGCTTTTCCATCGTTTTCCCGACGAGGTTTACATCATCGGCATTGAAGTGGTGACGCTGGTGACAGTGGTGGGCTTGATCATGAGCCTGGTCCGGGACCACAGCCCGCTGGGGCTCATCTGGGGCGCGCTGTTGCTGATCATACCCGCGGCCCAGGCGGCGGTCGAGCTGATGAATTACTTCGCCACTTCCGTTCTAACGCCGCGGCCGCTTGCCAAATTCGATTTCAGCAAGGGAGTCGATCCGGTTTTTTCGACCATGGTGGCCATTCCGACACTGCTGATCAACGACAAACAGATTCATCAATTGGTTGACGATCTGGAGGTGCGTTATCTCGTGAACCGCGATCGGCATATCTGTTTTGCGCTGCTGACCGATCTGCCCGACAGCGCGGAACCCGCCGGCGAACACGATCCCCGCATCGATCTGGCATTGCAGCTTATCGATAATCTGAACGAAAAATATTCAGGAGAGGGTTACGGCGGCTTCTATCTTTTCCACCGCCATCGGATTTACAACCCGCGCGAAGGCACTTGGATGGGTTGGGAACGGAAGCGCGGCAAGCTCCTCGACCTGAATCAGATGCTGCGAAAGGCCTTCGACCCGTTTCCTGTGAAAGCCGGTGACATGTCACGGCTTCCCTTCATCCGGTATGTGTTGACGCTCGATTCCGATACGCAGCTTCCCAGAGGTTCAGCGCAGCGGCTGATCGGGGCTATCGCTCACCCCCTGAATCGCGCGCTAGTCGACCCCGAGCTGAACATTGTTACCCGGGGCTATGGCATCCTGCAGCCTCGCGTCGGCATCAGCGTGCATTCAGCTACCCGGTCACGATTGGCGAGCATCTACTCGGGCCAGACCGGCTTCGACATTTATTCGCGAGCAGTTTCCGACGTTTACCAGGATTTATACGGCGAAGGCATATTCACCGGTAAGGGCATCTACGATGTGGATGCGCTGCGGCAGGTCTTGGAACAGCGGTTCCCTCGTAATGCGCTTTTGAGCCACGATCTGATCGAAGGCGCTTACGCTCGCGCGGGTTTAGTTTCGGATATCGAGGTAATCGACGATTATCCATCACACTACAGCGCTTCCAACCGTCGCAAGCATCGCTGGCTGCGAGGCGATTGGCAGATTGCTCGCTGGGTTTTCCGCAAGGTTCCGGATGAGTCGGGCAAGCTGGTTCGGAATCCCATATCGCTGGTTTCAAAGTGGAAGATCGTCGACAATCTGCGTCGCAGTCTGGTGGAACCGGCAACCTTCGCGCTGCTGGTAGCGGGCTGGTTCTGGCTTCCAGGGGGGGCCCGCTTCTGGACTCTCACCACCGTTGCACTGCTCTTCGCTCCTATCTACTTCCGCCTGGTTTTCTCCCTGTTAAGAGCAGCTTTCAGTAAACGCTGGATGGAGGCGCGCGAATCGTTCCTCGATTTTTTGAGTTCGCACTTCAGTATTTTTCTGAATATCGCTTTTCTGGCGCACCAGACCTTGGTCTCGCTGGACGCCATCATCCGCACCATTATCCGAAGCACCATCACGCACTCGCGGCTGCTGGAATGGGAAACCGCTCATGAAGCTGAGTTGGGTCTGCGCAAGCGGACGCCGGTGGATGCTTATCTGGATTGGATTCCATTACTGGCAATGGCCATCGGTTTTTGCCTCTTTCTGAAGCCTGAAGCCGCGCCCTATGCTTTGCCTTTCATTGCGGCTTGGTTTTTCTCGAAGCTAATATCCAACTGGCTGAATCGTCCGCCGCATCCGGAGTCGTCCGATTTGAGGAAAGAGGAGATTCTCTTCCTGCGCGATCTGGCGCTGCGGACGTGGCGCTACTTCAAAGACTTCAGTAACGAGAGTAATGGATGGCTGATTCCGGACAACGTGCAGGTGGAGCCTTATCGTATTGCGGACCGGCTGTCTCCAACCAATTACGGCCTGCTGTTGGCCTCGCGGCAGGCAGCTTTGCAGTTCGGATACATCACGCTCTCGGAGTTCGTCGATCTGACCGGGAAGAGTCTCCAATCCGCGCTTGGTTTGGAACGTCACCATGGGCACTTCCTGAATTGGTATGACAATCTGACCCGGCAGCCATTAGAGCCGCGCTTCATTTCCAGCGTGGACAGCGGGAATTTAATTGCTTCTTTATGGAGCCTGAAGCAGGGCTGCCTGGAGCTGCTGCGAGAACCCATTTTTAAAGATAGTTTTCGAGCAGGACTGGAAGATCATCTATCTCGGGACAGTTCCTGCGCGCAAATACGGAAGCGGCTGCGGGCTGGCAGTGAAATCGACAATTGGCTGCCGGATTTGTTGAGCACCGCACTAGACGGTCCGGCAGCGGAGAGGTTGCAGGCATTAAGAGCAGAAGCTGAAGCCTTCGCGCCGTGGATGTTGCCGGAGTTTCAGGCTTTGCGCAGTGCTGTGAAGGGTGATGTATGGCTGCGAACCGTTTCGCTTACACCGGCAAAAGCGGAGACGGCGTACGCGAACGTCGAAAGCCAGTTGAAGAACTTCACCGGCTCTGAAGAAGCTCAGAAGCAGGCCGGTCAACTGTTGCGGCGGATTCCCAAGTGCCAGATCCGGCTCACTCAATTAGCAAGCGCTATATCAGGGTTGGCGGCGCTGGCCGAACGCACGGCCAACGAGATGGACTTCGTCATGTTGGTGGATCAGGATCGGCGTTTGCTCTCGATCGGCTGGGATGTCAGCAAAGGCGAGCTGAACAAGAGCTGCTACGATCTACTGGCGTCGGAATCGCGAACAGCGACGTTCATTGCGGTCGCCAAGGGCGAGACCCTGCAGGATAGCTGGTTCCGGTTGGGGCGCACGCATACCCTGTGCGAAGGCGAGAGCGTTCTAATCTCCTGGACTGGCACCATGTTCGAATACTTAATGCCGATGATCTGGGAGCGGTCGCATCCGAACACGCTTTTGGATCGGGCGACGCAATCGGCGGTACGGGCGCACCGGGCTTACGGTAATCACCAACGCGTGCCGTGGGGCATCTCGGAGGCGGCGTTCAGTAAGCGGGATGCCGATGGGAACTATCAGTACCATGCGTTCGGGCTCAACGGTTTGGCCTTGAGCGTGGCGCGGGAGGATTCGCTGGTTATTTCTCCTTACTCAAGCTGCCTGGCGCTGATGGTAGACCCGGTCACGGCGGTGGAAAATCTGCTGCGGATGACAAAGTACAAATGGCTGAGTGATTACGGGTTCTTTGAGTCGGCGGATTATTCGATGAGCCGTCCCCGGTGGTTTGGAAGCCGGAAGTATGAGCTGGTGAAGTGTTGGATGGCCCATCATCAGGGGATGAGCCTGGCGGCAATCTGCAACGTGCTGCACGATTCGCCCTTCCAGAGATGGTTTCATGCCGAGCCGCTAGTGCAAGCAAGCGACTTGATCCTTCAGGAGCGTCCCTTGCGGGTAAGAGCATTGGCCGATACTCAGCCAAAGAACATCTTCTCGTCGGCGAGGAAAACCCTAAAGGGAGCAATGACGAGAGCGAGAACCTCAGCCTAATGCCCCGGGAAAAAACGCCACAATAGCGACAGACTCAATCGGGGATCTGGCTCAACACAGATAAGACTAAATGGATCCCATGTGCTAACCGTGAGGCAGAAACATTTACTGCTAATCGTAGAATAGGTTCGCTCGCGATAAATGCCTCGACCAACTGTCATGATTGCCTTCGGAACGCGTCCGGAGGCAATCAAGCTTGCGCCGTTGATTCTTGAAATGCAGCGCGACGATTCCCGGCTGAGCCCTGTCGTCTGCACCACCGGACAGCACCGCGAGATGCTTGCACAGGTTCTGGAATGGTTCAACATAAGGCCCGCCCACGATCTCGATCTTATGCAGGCGGACCAGACACTCTCTTCGCTTACCTCGCGAACGCTGGATGGCCTAAGTCGAGTGGTCCGACAGGTAAAGCCGGACGCGTTGCTGGTGCAAGGCGACACTACTTCCGGGATGGCCGCCTCGCTGGCCGCTTTCTATGCTCGCATCCCAGTCGCGCACGTTGAAGCAGGCCTGCGCTCGGGCAACCTTCACTCTCCCTTCCCCGAGGAGATGAACCGGCGTTTCACGACGCTGCTTACCAGCTTTCACTTCACTCCGACGCCGAGCGCCGCAGAAGCCCTCCTTCGCGAAAACGTCCCGGCAGCAAGCATCTTTACGGTGGGCAACACGGTGATTGACGCTCTTCGCCTGACGCGCGAACGTCTGAACCTGAAACCGCGAAACAGCCGGAACTCGCAGCCTCAACACATCCTGGTCACCGCGCATCGGCGCGAAAGCTTCGGTTCTCCGTTCGAAGAAATCTGCCGTGCCATCCGCGATCTTGCCGATCGCAATCCCGCCGTCGAGATCGTTTTTCCCGTACACCTGAACCCGAATGTCCGCGATCCGGTTTCCCGCTGGCTTACGAGCCATAGCCGCATCCGTCTGCTGGAACCGCTCCGGTACGAAGAGTTCGTTCGCCACATGCTCGAGTGCGACTTAATTCTCACCGATTCCGGCGGCGTCCAGGAGGAAGCCGCTGCACTGGGGAAACCTACGCTCGTGCTGCGCAGTAATACCGAACGCTCAGAAGCGATTGCTGCCGGCAACGCCATGCTGGTGGGGACCGATCGGCAAGCCATCCTATCCGCAGCCGGCAGATTGCTCTCTGATACTGAGGCCTATCAGCGCATGTCCCAGGCCACCGATGTATTCGGCGATGGCTTTGCATCGAGAAAAATTGTCAACGCTCTCGCTGCGTTACTCAGAAAGAAATCCGGTAGTATCTGAACTCAGAAATAGAGCTTCAAAGCTAACTGAATGATGCGCGGATTATAGGTCTGCGAGATGACCCCGAACGTGCCGCTGTTAAAACCTAGATCCGGATTACGCAGCTGTGCGTGATTAAACACATTGAACAGTTCTCCGATGACCTCCGCCCGAATGCGCTCGGCATAGAGGAACGTCGATTTCGACACTCGCAGATCCAAATTCACCCGCCCCGGACCGCGTAAGACATTGCGGCCGAGAGTGCCATAATTCCCCGCCGTCTCTAGCCCGTCCGCGGAGAAGGATGCTGGATTAAACCAGAGATGGCTGTTCTGACGGGCATCCAGATAGGTCACTGGAGTCATGAGATTGGGCCGGACGAGATTCGCGTCTCCTGCGCCCGATGGACCCGGCTGATCGGCGGCCAGGCCCAAGCCGGCATTCACGTCCAAAGGCTGGCCGCTGCGATAGGTGAATATCGGATTAGCGCTCCAGCCTTGCGTCAGCCGGTTAGCGCCTAACCATTTGCCGAAAGGCAGATCCCACAAACCACTAAGTGCAAAGTATTGCCTGATGTCCTGGTCTGACGACGCGTGGAATGCATGATGATTGTAGTAAGGAACGCGGCTGCTCACTTGCTCGAATCCACTTGCATCGTCGATGTTGTGGGCCCAGGTATAGGAAAGCTGGAACGACACGCCTCCGAAATACCGCAGGGTCGAGTAGCGCTTCTGCAATCCTGTCTGAAGGCTGTTATAACTGGCATTCACGCCATTGATAAATTGCGTTGGCAGCGCGTAACTATCCGGACGGCTGCCGGGCTGGGTATTCAACAATCGCAAACCGGCGCCGCGAACGAATGGATTCGGGTCGACCAGTGCTTTCTGCTTCCGGGATAAATTCCCGACGTAATCCACTTCCGCAATAAAGTTCTGGCCCAGCTGGCGCTGGAGACTCAGATTGTATTGCATGGTGTAAGGCGTCTTCAAGTCCGGGTCTACGCTATAGCCATTAAATGGACCGAAAGCCGAATAGAAGTCTAGATTACGCGCAGGTGGCCGTGACGGAAACGGATTCGGCTGGCCCGAAACTGAATAGGGCTGAGCGAAAGGGCTGGAAGTTGCCGCTGCTCCTGCATCGGGAGGATTGAACGTCAAATAGCTGGATCCGGCAAATGGCGCAATGCCATTGTATTGATACAGATCGTCGCCCTTCAAAATGTCGTAGAACATTCCGAAGCCTCCGCGAAGGCTGGTCCGCCCATCGCCCGCTGGGTCCCATGCAAACCCGAATCGAGGGCTTACATTATTGCGGTCCGGGAAGTTTGCCCCCGTGGGAGCACCCGGGTCGCCCGGAAATAAGAGGCCCGGAGGCGCTCCAGGAAACCTCTGCGACTGCCTGCCATAGACCAGCGAGAAAGACCGGCCTTCCGTATCGCGGCGCGGGGTGTCATAGTCATACCGCAGTCCAAGCGTTAGCACCAGTCGAGATTTCACCCTCCATTCGTCTTGGAAGAAGCCTGCGTAGGATGCCGTTCGAATGTTTGACGGCGCTTCCGAATATTGAAAGAAAGTATCCGGCAATCCCAGCAGGAAGTCGGCCCGGTCGCTGCCGGTTCTGACGGCTTGGCCGTTCGTTCCCGCGAAAGTAAACTGACCGTTAACGAAAAAGTCAAATATAGTGTTGTCTTGAAAGGGCGAAAAGTAGAATCCGCCTTTGAATGTGTGGCGGCCGCGGGTCCAACTTAGAGTGTCGGAGTATTGAAAGGTGTTGTTTACCACCTGGCTGGGCCCGTAGCCGCTGAAACCTAAATTCAGCCCACTGCTGAATGTCAGAATGGGCGGTCCGGTGGGATTGTCGGGTGTTATGTTCACTCCGAGGCCGGATGCTAGTGGCGCCGTAGCGCCAGGCGCGGAACGCAGCCGGTTCTGCCGCTGCACTGTCACTCGGGCTTCATTCAGCAGGGCGGGAGACAGCACCGAAATCAGAGCCACGTTCGCGAAGTACCGGCGCAGATTCGAGTTAGACGGAAAGCCAGCGACATTTGCTCCGTCAAATGGGATGGTTTGCGGGTTGTGCGCCGCGCCAAGCGTGACCGATAAACGCTCGGACGCCGAAGCGACGACATCGACCTTCCCGGTTGCTTCGTCCTGGTTATCGCGGCCGTTGGCCCTCGGGAAAACGAACCCGCTTGCCGCGGAAGGGATTAGTCCGCTGCGGATATAGTTTGCGGCAACGGGATCGATCCGCGATGGCTCGATGATCCCTCTGGCCGCCAGCGCGGAATTGGGTTGGTAAATAGGATGGCTCTGCAGGAATTGAGTTAACGATGGAGGCGGCCCAGTTGCGGCATCGTTCGAGCGTGAAAAGTCTCCCCTTATCTCGGCGGGCGTAAAAACCGCCACTTGACCGGATCGCGCAGTTTGCACCTGCCGCTGTCCCTGATAGCTGCCAAAGAAGAACAGCCGGTTGCGCCCGTTTACCAACTTCGGAATAACCACCGGGCCTCCTGCGGAGAAACCGAATTGATTGCGTTTCAGAATCTCTCTCGGCTGCCCCTGCTCGTTCGAGAAGAAAGAATTAGCGTTCAGGGCGTTGTTACGGAGAAATTCGAAGATACTGCCATGCAGCCCGTTGGTGCCGGACTTGGTGATGATGCTGACTACACCTCCCGCATTCCTTCCGTACTCGGCATTGTAATTGCTAGTCAGGATGCGGAATTCCTGAATCGTATCCGGATTCGGATTATAGACGATGTCGTTGTAAAGAAGACTGTTATTCACTCCACCGTCCAGCAAATAAGTAATCGAGTCATTCCGGCCACCCGAGATGCTGAACCCGCCTGTGCTGTTGGTGTTTCCGGTGGTCGTGCTGTAGAATGATCCTTCGTTTGTCGGAGTTACTCCCGGCTGCAGCAACGCCAGATCGAGCGCATTCCGCCCATTCAAAGGAAGATCGACCAGCGGACGGCTGGTTACGGAAGCCCCTAGAGTGGAGTTTACGGTTTCGACACCGGAAGCCTGAGTATTCACTTCAACGGTCTGATTTACCTGTCCAACCTGCAAGGCAACGTCAACCTTTATAGATTGGTTGAGATTTAGGGACTGTGTTGCTGTTACGGCTTTCTGAAAGCCTTCGTGCTCCACCGTGATGGAGTACTGGCCAGCCGGGAGCTGCAACACCTGATAAGTTCCGTCTTCAGCTGACCTCGTGATTCTGGTCGAGTTTTTTCCGGCATCGGTTACTTCGACCTTGGCATCTTTAACTGTCGCGCCGCTGCCGTCGGTCACCACGCCTACGATCCGGCTGTTCGACGCCTGCGCCCCAAGCGGCATGGTGACCGGCCGCAATCAAAAACACAATCAAACTGAGCCGGGCGGCTTCCCTGCCCGGCACTCGCAAACCAAATGACATGGTAGTTGTTCTGATTCGCGGGCAGGCTGCTGGATCGATTTTATTGCCGCGTTACAGCAGCCGGCATCAGCCTTTCGAGCAGTCAGGTCATGACAGAATACAGAGAGAAGAGCTCCCGATGGCCACCCAGATTCTACCGGTTGATCAAACGCTGTTCGACACCAGCCGTTATGAATGTGTTGACGGGCAGCTTCTCGAACGACCTTTGCCTAACGCTATTCATTCAGATATGCAGTTTGCTGTCACTGTGTTGTTGAAGCGAAGTGTGAAACGTCTGGGCCTCTCCGCCAGGCAGGAATGGACACTGGACGAAAACGACCAACCTCGGCATAACTGGATGACTCCGGACACGCTGGTGGCCGCTCCGCAAAATACCGCAAAGAATGGCCACTGTATTCCTCCTGCCATTCTGGCGGTGGAAATACTTTCCGAAGGACAAACGCATGAGGAAATGTTCGTAAAGGCTAAGCGGTATTTCCGTTGGGGTGTTTCGTTTGTGTGGGTCATCGATCCGAAAGAGATGACAGCCACGATCATTTCCGGGGATAATCCCAACGGAGCCTACCAGCTCGATAACGGGCAGGGGTTGCTAACCGCCGGTGACATTCAGGTCCCACTGCCGGACATCTTTTCTTTTGAATGAATAGCGCACAACAGACTCTCTATCCACGGCAAGTCCGCTGAGTTGCTCTTTCGTTTGGCGCGCCGGCAGCTTGTGAGCTTTTGGCGGCTTGTGAGCTTTTGAAGGTCGGGTGTCACCAGCCCGAGCGCTCGCGCAGTCCCGTGATATGCGCCAAGTGATGTCGCGAGTGCCAGGCGTAGAGCCCCAGCACCTGGTCCATTGCCATCTCGCCCATCTCCGGATGCCGGTATTGGCGGGCAAATTGTTCCTCCGTAAGGCCCCTCAGCAAAGTGACCAGGCGCTGGTGGAGGGCCTCTAACAGCTGCAGTGAAACAGCCACGTCAGCGGATTTCGCGTCCGGCAATTCCGCCCACTTCGCCTCGAAGTAGGGCTTTATTACGGGAACATCTTCGGTCAGAGCCAGGCGCATGCGGAGAGAAGCATTCGAATGGCTGTCCGCCAGGTGATGAATTACCTGCCGCACGGTCCACCCACCGGACCGGTACGGCGTATCTATCTGCTCCTCCGACAAGCCCGAAGTGGCGTCCCGCAGCTTTCCCGGCAGCGCTTCCAGCGTTGCAATCCATTCGTCGCGCTGTGTCGCTGTAATCTCCTGAGGCGATTGAAATCGCCCCACGGGATATCTCAAGTCGTTCGACTTCTCGGTCTGTAAATCGGGCATGAATGTGCGAGTTCATCGTACCAATCCGCACGTTCTCTCGCGCAGTATGTTAATTTTCAAAAACTTTTCTGGCTCGACCGGAAAAACCTTCGCTCCAGCTGTTTCATAGGCATGCGAGACAGCCAGTCGCAAGAGAGTCGAACCCAAACCCAAGTGCATTCCCCAGAGGCTCTCTTGTGACTCTCGCTTGTAGGATTTAAGTGGATGAATCGGACCGATGCACTGGTGCTGCGGAACGCAAGCTGGGAGCCGGGCTATTTGGAAGATACTGGGCCCCGTCTCGTAGTTCTCGACCTTTACGATGCCGAGCACATTGCTCTTCGCCGGTATCTGGCATTTCTTGGAGTCGACAGCGAAACGGGACGCGATCTGCTGCAGGAGGCCTTTTTAAAGCTTCACCAGCATCTGCTCGGCGACGGCGATCGAAAGAACTTGCGAGCCTGGCTTTTCCGCGTGGTCCATAATCTGGCGCGCAACCATCAGGTGGCGCATCGCGCTACGAAAACGGACCTTCTTTCCGATCTCGTGCGGACGAAGGATTTGGTAGCGGCCGACGAGCCGGTTGAAGAAAAACTGCTGCAAGACGAGCGTCAGCGCCGTTTTCATAAGGAGTTAGCGAATTTGCCTCCTGCCCAACGGGAGTGTCTGCTGCTTCGGAGCAGCGGCCTCAAATACCGAGAAATCGCCCAGGTGCTCGAGGTGTCGACTTCGAGCGTGGGGGAAAACATTCAGCGCGGGCTGGCACAGTTACGGAAGATTCTTTGAATTTTGAGTATCGATTGGAAAGGACCTGCTGGAAAAAGTGATGGAGCATTTAACTGACGATCTGCTGGTCCGGTACATGGACGACGAACTCTCCGCGGCTGAAGTTCTTTTCGTGGAGCCTCACTTGGCAAGCTGCAAGGAGTGTAAAGCGCAATTGCGCCGGCTCCGCGAAGCTGCAAAGTCGATGGACGAATTGTTTCTCTTGCTTCAGCCCTCTCAAATAGAGGATGAACGGGATGATTTAGCTCGAGCGTTGACACTGAATCGAGCAGCTCTCCGGCCTGTAGATGCCGAGGCAAGCCGGAGAGTGGGTCAATCGGCTCGATCGGTGTTCGGCATGGTGTCGTGGGCGGCGGGTCTGGCGGCTTGTCTGGCAATAGGAGTTTACTTTGCAGCAGCGCATCGTGTTGCCACAACCAGCTCTTCTGAAACCGAAGGTGCTGCTTCGGCGATCGCTGACGTAGACAGCTTCGACATTGACGGCGAAAAATTCTGGGCGCTTCCTTATTCCAATCCCAACCTCCCCGTAGCCGCTCCTCGGATTGTCGAGATGGAAGTTCCCGTCGCTTCTCTGGCCGATGCGGGCATCATCGTCACACCAGTCTCGAGCCGCGCCGCCACGCCTGATCGCGCCGTGCTCGCCGATGTGCTTCTCGGGCTCGATGGACAGCCGGTTGGCGTCCACGTGCTGAGTAGTGATTAGTTATTTGTCTGAACCGTTTAATTTTTTCATTTCTTGTTAGGAGATCAACTATGCAACAACCATTGAGGATTAGTGTCCTCGCTCTCGTTTCAGCTATGGCAACACTGCTTGCCCAAGGCGGACCTCACGGAAGAGGATACGGTGGACCTGGACATGGACCCGGTTTTGGACCCATGGCGGGTCTCGGCATCCCCCACGGAAAGGTTGTGACTGGTGCTCCGTACTCGGCCGACGTTAGCAATCAATCCACGCAAACTCTGGCCGATGGAAACAACATCAGCCGGACCACCGAGGGGCATGTCTCGCGCGACGGCCAGGGAAGAACTTATTCCCAGGACACTATGACCGGTGGGCCGTTTGGTTCCAAAGGTCCAGTGACCATTACCTTCATCACTGATCCTGTAGCAGGCTACTCATACATGTTGAATGCAGAAAAGAAGACCGCGATGCGCCGTGCACTTAGGACGCCCCCCGAGGGTGTCGACTATGGTAACCGGATGCTGCGCGGAGAGAGGCGGCGCGATAATCCAAATTTCGTCACAAGCGATCTTGGAACTCAATCCATAAACGGCGTTCAGGCCACCGGCAAAAGCATAACCCACACCGTTCCCGCTGAAGCCATGGGTAATTCTCTGCCTTTGGTCTCCACCAGCGAGACATGGTATTCACCGGATCTGCAAATTATTTTGCTGGCTAAACGGAACGATCCCCGCTTCGGTCAGTCCACTTTTTCCATAACCAACATTCAGCGAGCCGAACCTTCGCCGTCCCTCTTCCAGGTGCCATCCGAATATACGGTGACCGATGCGAAGGATCACCGCGGTTCACGTGGGCGCCACGGCCGAGGCGCTCCCCCTGCTGGGACTCCCGAGCCTCCCCAACTCTGATTGCCACACTGTTATCCATTGACACATTGATCCAGACGACGCGCGAGGGCTGAAGTGGCCCTCGCAAATTCGTTTATAGCTTGATACAAGACTGAAGTTAGCCATGCTCGCCACCAGATTTTTCAATCTCTTTGGCGAGCAAGTCCAGGTGATTGCCTGCAGCAAACGATCTCGATCCGGTGGGATAAAGCTAATTCTTAAGAAGCCGCCGCATGCGACCCACCCAGCCTAAGTACTGCATCAAAGACCGGCGCTCCTGCCACAGAAATTGAAAGAAAACAGAGCGAGTCACCGTGTTCGCCGGAATGCCGGAGTACGTCTCGATACGCCATTTCAGGTAGGGGGAATTCCACGGCTGCAGCCGGTATCCCCGGCTCGCCACCCACAGGAATTGCAGCATAGGTGCCACGGTTACTGAATGGTTGTCCCGCTGGCGGTTCCGCCTGTCGCGTCCGCCTCTGAGGTTTCTTTACCAGTGTTGCCGTTGCTGGCGTCGGGCGTTGCAAAGTAACCTGACCTGGTTCGCACAGTAGGCTTGCCCGGAGCATCAACCGTCACTTTGATCTGCCGGTAGCTGCCATCCAGCGCTTGAACGGTCGGCGTGTAGGCAATGGTGTACTGGTTGCGAATATCGCGGGCCACTTCCACTGCCAGCGGACCGACTTCCGACACTTCTTTGGGATAGAAAGCCAAGCCCCCGGTGGTTTTCGTCAACTCCTTCAGCGCCCGTTTCGCCTTGGATGCGTCCCGCTTTTCTTCGTCTGTGAATAGACCGATAGCGTAAATCAAAACGTCGCTCTGGTTTGCGCGATTCACGATTTTTTCGAGTGACGCTCCACTGGCGTTGTCGTTGCCGTCGGTAATCACCAGAAGCACTTTCTTATCCTTCTTAGCTTCTTTTTTCACATAGTCCAAAGACATGCTGATGGCGTCCCGCATGGCAGTGCCACCGCGCGAATCGATGCGCGCCAGCCCGGTTTCCAACTTCTTGACATCACTCGTAAACGGAACATCCAAAAAAGCCTCGTCGTTGAAGTTCACAATGAAGACTTCATCTTGCGGATTGGATTCCTTTACCATCGCAAGAGCAGCAGCTTCCACGCGGCTTCGCTTACTCATCATGCTGCCACTGTCATCCACCAGCAGGCCAAGCGATACCGGAACGTCTTCCCGCCGGAAGATCTTGATTTCCTGCGGCTGATTGTTCTCAAAGACTTCGAATTCGCCTTGCTTCAGGTTAGTCAGCAGCTTGCCTTTTTTGTCGTTGACGCTCGCGTGCAATACCACCAGCCGGGTGTCTGCGCGAAACTGCGCCACCGCAGTGCCGATTCCCAGGCAAGACACAGCACTGAGCAGCAGTACGCCGAACCGATGCTTGCGCATAATATTCTGATTATTGCGTCGGAGCATAGTATCCCAGCCGGAAGAATGCTTTCAGAGGAGGAAGTCCCCTCGGCTGATTCAATTTCACTTGCACGCGCCGGTATTTTCCGTCACGCTCCCGATTCTTAGGCGAGTAACCTAAGATATATTCGTTTCGCAGTTCGATGCCGATCTTGGCCGCAATATCAGGCAGCTCGGTAACATTCTCCACCGCATATTCACGGCCTCCCGTCTGCTCCGCCAAATCGTTCAGCAACCCGGGACCCGAGGCCTCTTCCGGCGTCCGGCCGCGGCCGCCCATCATTTCAAAGATTCCGATGGCAAATATTTGAACATCAGCTTCCCTCACAGCATTCTTGATTTCTGTTTCCGTGTAGCGGCTGCTGTTGTCGCCGCCATCGGAAATAATCAGCAAGGCTTTCCGGGGATTCCGCGCTTTCTTCATCTCATGCATCGCCAGATATACGCTGTCCAGCAGGGCCGTCCGGCCTTTCGACTGGGTAAATGTCAGCGCACTCTGAATCTTGTCGGTGTCGGTAGTGAAAGCAACGGAAAGTTCCGGACGATCATTAAACTGCACCAGAAAAAACTCGTCTGCGGGATTTGAGCTCTTGAAGAATTCATTGGCCGCCTGACGCGACTTCTGCAGTTTTGGGCCCATGCTTCCGCTGGTATCGAAGACCAACCCTATCGAGATAGGAGCGTCTTCACTGGAAAACTGGCTGATCTGCTGCTCCACTTTATCTTCGTATAGCCGGAAGTGTTCCTTGTCGAGTCCGGTTACAAAACGGTTCAGCGGGTCGGTAACAGTAACGTTAATCAAGACCAGCGTCTTGTTAACTCGCAAGTCAACCGAACGATCGTTGGAAGCAGAGCTCCTGCGGACGTCCGGAACATCGGCTGTCGAGCCCGATGGGGCCATCGCCTTACTCGATTGCTCCTGAGCTGCTGCGGGAAACGCCTGCAACATCGATGCGGCGCTTACAATAATGCCTAAACAAAGCACTCCGGATCGTAAAAAGTAACGCCGGGCGTCCTTAAGTAAATCGCGCGACAACTGGTGCGCCCGCATGAGACCTACGCTTTCTGCCTCGATCATAGCACCGGATTCCGAGGGTGAAAATCACCCTCGATAATCCTCTGGCCTATGGTCTTACCGCAGAGGTGGGTCGTATTCCGGCTAACGCTGGATACGCGCCGAGCCGCCCTTCGCGATTTGCTGCACCTGCTCGAGTCTGGCCATGGTGGTGTCGCCTGGAAACGAAGTGAGCAGCGCGCCATGCGCCCATCCCATCCGCACAGCTTCCTCTTCCGGCAGTCCTGTCAACAACCCATAGAAGAATCCGGCGGCGTAGCCATCACCTCCGCCTACCCGGTCGTAGACATCCAATTCGATTGTTGGCGCCTGATAAGTCTGGCCGTTGATCCACGCCACTGCGCTCCAGCTGTGCCGGTTTGTGGAATGCACTTCACGCAGCGTAGTCGCCACAATCTTCACCTGCGGATGCTTCTGACGCACGTTGTCCATCATCCCGAAGAACGCGCTCGGGTCGAGCTTAGATTTGGCCGCTACTTCCGGCCCTTTGATGCCCAGCCCCATCTGCAGATCTTCTTCGTTACCTACCAGAACATCTACATGCTGGACAATCTTGTTGATCATCTCCACAGCCTTGTCGTGGCCGCCCTGCACACTCCATAGCTTGGCGCGGTAATTTAAATCAAATGAAGTAATCGCACCCGCCTCTTTGGCGGCAGTCATGGCCTCGACAATCAGCTCGGAGGTGTTCGACGAGAGTGCCGCGAAGATGCCACCGCTATGAAACCAGCGCACACCGCCGCCGAAAATCTTCTTCCAATCGAAATCACCTGGCTTTAGTTGCGCTGCCGCTTCATTCGCCCGGTTGTAAAAAACCACGGGTGCGCGGGGTCCTTGCCCGCGATCGCTATACACCGTAGCGATGTTGGGTCCAGACACGCCATCGTGTTTGAAATTTTTATAGAAAGGAGTGACGCCCATGGCGCGGACCCGCTCCGCTACCAGGGCGCCAATCGGGTAATCAACCATCGCGGTCGCGATGCCCGTCTTCAGTCCAAAGCAATCTGACAGATTTGCCGCGACGTTAAACTCTCCGCCGCTTACATGGATTTTGCACTCCGCAGCTTTGTGGAAAGGGATAATTCCCGGATCTAGGCGATTGATCAACCCGCCAATGGAGACGAAATCGAGCGCGCCTTCCTTCTTAATCTCTATTCCATAACTCATAAATTCTCCAACTCAGTTAGATATGCCGGAAGCAAAAGCATTACTCCCTCATGCATTGTAGGTGCCCGACGAAACACGTCCGCCGCGGCCCGTCCAATTGGTATGAAAGAACTCGCCGCGCGGTTTATCCACTCGTTCATAGGTATGCGCCCCAAAGAAGTCGCGCTGAGCTTGCAGCAGGTTGGCGGGAAGCCGCTCGGTCCGGTACCCGTCATAGAACGATAGAGCCGTAGCGAATGCCGGGGTGGGAACGCCAAACCCGATTGCGTGAATCACCGCATGCCGCCACGCCTGCTGGTAATTGTTCAGAACATCTTTAAAGAAGCCGTCGAACAGAAGATTTTCCAGCCCGGGCTTCTTGTCGTAGGCGTCCTTTATTTTACTTAAGAACGCCGAGCGGATGATGCAGCCGCCGCGCCACATCAACGCGATTCCGCCCATGTTCAGATTCCATTTCTCGGCCTTTCCTGCCTCGCGCAGCAGCATGTATCCCTGCGCATATGAAATCAGCTTCGAACAATAGAGCGCGCGCCGCACATCTTCAATGAAGATCTTGCGATCGACGTGCTCCACCGTATGCTTCGGTCCAGTCAGCAACTTCGACGCCTCTCCCCGCTCCTCTTTCAGTGCGGAAAGGCAGCGCGCGAACACCGCTTCGCCAATCAGGGTCACCGGCATTCCTAAATCCAGCGCGCTGATGGCGGTCCATTTACCGGTCCCTTTCTGCCCGGCGGTATCCAGAATCTTGTCCACCATAGGCTCGCCGTCCTCGTCTTTTTTCCCGAGAATCTGCGCTGTAATCTCGATGAGGAAGCTGTCCAGCTCGCCTTTATTCCATTCGGTGAAGATTTCGTGCAGCTCGTCGGCGCTCAGCCCCATGCCGTCTTTCAATAGCTGATACGCTTCGCAAATCAGCTGCATGTCGCCATATTCGATGCCGTTGTGGACCATCTTCACGTAGTGCCCGGCCCCGCCTTCGCCCACCCAGTCGCAGCAGGGAGTCCCGTCTTCCACTTTGGCCGCGATGGCTTGGAAAATATCTTTGACGTGGGGCCATGCTTCCGGATCGCCGCCGGGCATAATCGAGGGACCTTTGCGCGCCCCTTCTTCACCGCCAGACACGCCGGTGCCGATGAATAACAGCCCTTTTTCTTTCAGAGCTTTCCAACGCCGCTGGCTATCGGGGAAATGCGAGTTGCCTCCGTCGATGATGATGTCGCCTTTCTCCAGGTGGGGAATTAGGTGCTCGATCATCTCGTCGACCGTGGGACCGGCTTTCACCATTAGCATCACGCGACGGGGCCGTTTCAGCAGCTTGACAAACTCTTCTACGGAATGCGAACCGGCCACCTGCGTTCCCTTGGCTTCGTTTGCCAGAAAATCGTCCACCTTCGAGGTGGTTCGATTGAAAACGGCTACTTTATAGCCGCAATCGTTCATATTCAAAACCAGGTTCTGGCCCATTACCGCCAAGCCGATCAGTCCGATGTCGCAATTCGCATTTGCCATGTCCAAACTGTTATACCGAAGTCGGGCCTCCGGTTCTGGCTATCCCTTCTCCATCAGTTCCTTCAATCTCAGATAGCCCGCCCGGCTCACCGGAATCTCCGCGCCCGACTTCAGCCGCGCCAGCCGGGTGTCTTTGGTAATCAGCTCCAATTTCAAGATACAGTTCAGATTCAACAGAAACGACCGATGCACCCGGACGAAGTGCAACGGATCGAGCGATTGCTCCAGGCTGCTGATCGTCTGCTGCTTCAACAGAGTTTTTCCCGCGCTCCGCAACGCCACATAGTCATCCTGCGCCTCCACATACTCGAGTTGGTCCACCGTGACGATGTGCACCAGTGCCCCGTCCCGGATCACAATCCGGCTCAGAAACTGTTCCGACGGACGCGCCAGGCGCCCCAGTTCGGTTCCATCCGGCCCGGGCGTAGTCTGCCGTAACCGAAGCCGCACGCGCCGCAGCGCATCCCGGAAGCGGAGGATGTCGAACGGCTTCAGCAGGTAGTCGACAGCCGCCGCGTCGAACGCTTTCATGGCGTACTGGTCGTAAGCGGTTACGAACACCACCACCACGTCGCGCCCGATCAACTCCAAGACCTCGAATCCGTTCAGCTTGGGCAGTTGCACGTCCAGAAACACCAGGTCTGGTTGCTGCTGGTTTACCGCCTTTACCGCATCGAAGCCGTTGTTGCACTCGGCCACTACTTCAATGCCGGGTTCCTCGCGCAGATATTCGCAAATGATGCGGCGCGCCAGTTCCTCGTCGTCCACCACCGGGGCTCGAATGCTCATCGCCGCTCCGCATGGCAGGGCAGATCTAAGGTCACCTGATATCGCGGACCATTCACTTGAATGTCCATGCGAGCCGCATTGCCATAACGCGCCAGCAGGCGATTACGTACAATAATCAAACCCAAGCCACAATACCTGGAACGCATCTAAATCATCGCCGAATCGGAGTCTTTCCTCGGCTATACTTTCTTCATAAATTGCTGGGAATTGAAAGCAATTTCAAATTAGCGAGTGCCAGAACTTCTACTTAGAGACGTGCCGCCCCTGTCCGGGGCATCGTCTTCTCTTCTCGATCGATTGAAGATCGAAACCCGTCCGATCCATCAACGCTTGGAAAAGGACCTCGACCTTTTGGGAGATCGCCTCTCGTCCGCTACTTACTGCCAAACTTTGGGAGCTTTCTACGGCTTCTACCAGCCCTTTGAAGAGCGCGCCTACTCATTGCTTCCTGACGCTCTTGCTCCCGTCTTCGCTCATCGGCGCAAAGCCCCGAAGATCGCGCGCGATCTCCGCTTCTTCGGGATCGCTCCCGAAGCCGTAATCCTTTGCGCTAAATTTCCTAAGCTCGACAATCTCCCGGCGCTGCTTGGCGCTGCTTATGTCACCGAGGGCGCCACTCTCGGAGGACAAATCATTTCGCGTCACCTCGAAGCCAGCCTCGGTTTAAGAGATGGACAAGGCTACGCGTTCTTCAGCAGTTATGGCAAGCACGTGGGAGCAATGTGGAAGGATTTCCGCGCTCACCTTCTCGAATACTCGTCACCAGCGCTCGACGCACAGATCGTGGAAGGGGCAAATCAAACCTTCAGCGCCATGCATGATTGGCTCTGCCGAGCTAAGGCGGCCGCTGTTTGAACACCGATCACGCAGAACGCGCCAACTCCATTACCCCATCTGCTCCTATCGCGACCTGCGACCGGGAACCCATTCACATTCCTGGCAGCATTCAGCCGCATGGCGTCCTATTCACACTCGCGCAACCCGAACTAATTGTTCTGCAAAGCAGCGCCAACACAGCCGCTCTGCTGGGCATCGATCCGGAACAGGTAATTGGCCGCCCACTCAAGTCCCTGCTTATTGCCCAGTCTTGGAATCATCTCGTATCGGGCCTCTCTCGTGCGGATCTGGATGGCAATCCACTCTATGTCTCTACCGTCACCAGCCGCCACAATCATCGCGCCTTCTACGCCATCGCCCACCGGCATGAGGATGTGCTCTTTCTAGAGCTCGAGCCAACTCATCTCGCGCAACCCATCAGCTTTGAAAATCTCTATCCGCTGGTCCGCTCGTTCATGGGCCAGCTCAAGACTATCTCTTCCACCGTCGAGCTGGCGCAAATCGCCGCCCGCGAGATTCGCTGTCTCACGGGCTTCGGCCGGGTCCTGATCTATCGCTTCGACGCCAATTGGGACGGCCACGTGATCGCCGAATCGCGTGAAGAATCCTATCAGTCGTTCCTCGACCTGTGGTTTCCCGCTTCCGATATCCCGAAGCAGGCTCGCGATCTCTACACCTCACATCGCATCCGCCTCATCGCCGACGCCTCCTATCAGCCAGTCCCCGTGCTGCCTGCGGCGAACCCGCAAACCGGGCGTCCTCTCGACATGAGCTATTCCACCTTGCGCAGCGTGTCTCCGGTTCACCTCGAGTACCTTCGCAACATGGGCGTGGGCAGTTCCATGTCTATCTCGCTCATCACTGATGACTGCCGCCTCTGGGGGCTGATCGCCTGCCACGACACCAATAAACGCATGCTGCCGTTTGACGTGCGAACGGCTTGCGAACTGCTGGGCCAATCGCTCTCCGTTCAGATCGAGGTCGCCGAACAGCGCGAAGCTTACGAACGCCGTCTTCAACTACAAACCGGAGCCACGCGGCTGCTCGGCGTCATGGCGCAGCGTGATAATTTGGTCGACGCTTTAATCGCCGAGCCGCATGAACTACTCTCTTTCGCCAATGCCTCGGGCGCGGCCGTCGTCTTCGATGGAAAGTGCGACCGCCTCGGCGATTGTCCCGGCGAAGACGACGTCTGGCATCTCGTCGATTGGCTGGTGAGCGAAGGCCGGAAAGAGTTGTTCTCCACCAACTGTCTCTCCCGCGAAATTCCAAATGGCGAACGATACCGTCGCTGCGCCAGCGGTCTTTTGGCGATCTCCATCTCGAAACTTCATCGGTCCTACGTTTTGTGGTTCCGCCCCGAAAGAGTTCAGACTGTGCAGTGGGCCGGCGATCCGAACAAAGCAATTGACTCCGGCGCGCAGCGTCTCCATCCCCGCCACTCCTTCGAAGCCTGGAAACAGACCGTTCGCGAGCGATCGCTGCCCTGGCGCCCCGCTGAGATAGAAGCAGCCGGCACTTTGCGCAACAGCATCATCGGTGTGGTTCTCCGGAAGGCCGAAGAGCTCGCCGAATTATCTGCTGAACTGCAGCGGTCCAACAAAGAGCTGGAGGCTTTCAGCTACTCCGTCTCCCACGACCTGCGCGCTCCCTTCCGCCACATTCTCGGCTACGCGGAACTCCTGAAGCAATCGCCCACGGTCCATCTCGAACCGGACGATGACCGCTATCTAAATGTCATTGTTAATTCGGCATACTTCGCCGGCAGCCTGGTAGACAAACTGCTTCACTTCTCTCAAGTTGGGCGGGCTAAACTCAACCTCCAGCGGATCGACATGAATCAACTGGTGGAGGAGGTCCGCAAAGATCTCGATGCGGAGGTCGGCGATCGCCGCATCGCCTGGGAGATCGGACGCCTTCCCCACGTGCATGGCGATGTCATCCTGCTGCGGCTAGTCTTTCAAAATATCCTGCAAAATGCCATCAAGTACACCCGGGTCCGTCCGGTGGCCACCATCAAGGTTGGATCCGAGCCGGGCGGCGAGGAAATTATTTTTTCGGTCAACGATAACGGCGTTGGCTTCGACGATGCGTATGCGGACAAAATGTTCGGAGTTTTCCAGCGCTTGCACAAAATGGAGGACTACGAAGGTACGGGAGTCGGGCTCGCCAATGTCCGCCGTATCGTGGCTAAGCACGGCGGCCGGACCTGGGCTACAGGAAAAATCGGCGAGGGCGCTACGTTCTATTTTTCGCTTCCGAATCAGATTCAATCTAATGAATGAGCAATTAAAGCCGATCGTTCTCGTCGAAGACAATCCCAACGACCTCGAGCTCACGCTGGTCGCACTCGAGCGCGCTCGCCTGGCGAATGAAGTCATTACGTTGCGAGATGGCGCGGAAGCCTTGGAATATCTCTGCTGCAGCGGGAAATGGGAGCTTCGCGAAAAAGGCAATCCCGCGGTCATCCTGCTAGATATCAAGCTCCCTAAGCTCAGTGGCCTCGAAGTTCTGGAATATATCAAGAAGGATCCCGAGCTTCGAAAGGTTCCGGTAGTGATGCTGACCAGTTCCCGCGAAGAGCCTGATCTGGAGCGCAGCTACGAGATCGGCGTCAACGCCTATGTTGTTAAACCCGTCAGCTTCGGCGAGTTTGTACGCGCTGTACAGGAACTGGGCGGCTTCTGGGCTGTCTTGAACGAACCGCCGCCGGGAAGCATCCGGCCACTCAGATGAGCAAGCTCGAGCCCGCCCGGGCGATATCGCTCCTCTTGCTCGAAGATAGCGCTTTGGACGCCGAACTCACGCTGGCCCAGCTCGACCGCGCACAGATCGCTTACCGTCACCACCGGGTGGAAGATCGTGCCGCCTTCGAGAAAGCTGTCCGGGAGCATTGCTTCGACATCATTCTCTCCGACTATGCGCTGCCTTCTTTCGATGGACTATGCGGCGCTCGCTATCGCGCAAGAGGCCTGCCCCGACGTCCCCTTTATTGTTCTTTCTGGGGCGGCCGGCGAAGAGATCGCTGTGGAATCGCTCAAGCAGGGCGCAACCGACTACCTGCTGAAGCAGCACATCCACCGGCTGGCTCCGGCTGTACGGCGCGCGCTGGTGGAAACCGCCGAACGCCAGCAACGCAAGCGCGCTCAGGAAGAGCTGTCCCGGAAAGCGCAAGAACTGCAAGCCCTGAATGCCGATCTGGAGCAGTTTGCCTACGCAGCCAGTCACGACCTGCAGGAGCCGCTCCGCACCATCTCCATCTTCTCCAGCCTCTTAAGCAAGCGCTACCGGTCGCGATTCGACTCGCAAGCTGACGAGTACCTCGACTACATCGAATCCGCAGCCCGGCACATGAGCGCACTTCTGGAAGATCTGCTCTCTTACACGCGCATACCCGGCGGCCAGCGTTCCAGCGAACTCGTCGATCTCAATGCTGTCTTCGATCAGGTCGTCTTCCTCTTCCGTTCGCAGATCGAGCAGAATAACGCCAGCGTCACCGCTGGTCCGCTTCCCGCGGTGCCCGGCAACGGCAAGCAACTCTTCCTGGTTCTGCAGAACCTGATCAGCAACTCATTGAAATACCGCGGTTCCGCTGCACCCTGCATCACCGTTACAAACGCATCCGGCAACAACCCGGGCAAGTGCATCATCTGTGTTCGCGATAACGGTCTCGGGTTCGATCAAAGCTACGCGCATCATGTTTTTGGGCTCTTTAAGCGTTTGCGCAAAGGAGACACACCCGGAACCGGACTTGGGCTCGCCATCTGCAAGCGCATCGTCGAACACCACGGCGGAGACATCTGGGCCCAATCAGAGCCCGGTAAAGGCTCACATTTTTTCTTCAGCCTGCCTGTCTCGCCAATGCCATTGTCAACTAGCCGGACGGCCGCTGATTTTGACATCTAGGCCATAAATCGCGGTAATGCGGTAGTGAACGTGAGGATTCTCTTTGAGCTTGAGATCCCAGGACCTATTTGCAAAGCTGGAGCGGGAGAAACAGGCCATGCTTTCCGAATTAACGGCATGGCCGATGGAACGCATCAGCTTACGTCCGGGACCCACCGAGTGGTCTGCCCTCGATGTGCTCGACCATCTCATAAAAGTCGAGATTGCCTTCCTCCGGAGTGTCCGGGAACATCTTCCCAATGGGCACCCCATCACAACCAGGGGACGCCTCCAGACCATCCTCGTCATCTCACTAATGAAGTCTCCGCTGCGCGTTAAGGTTCCAGCCGCATTGAAAATGGTTCTTCCTGATCGAGAAGCCGATCCATCCGGCATGGCCGCGCGATGGAGCCTTGTAAGAAGCGACATCGGCTCCTTATTGCAATCTCTTCAACCGGAACAACTCCGGTGCGGACTGTTCCGGCACCCCGTAGGCGGATGGATGGCGATTCCGAATGCCTTGGCCTTTCTCTCCGCTCACCTGAGTCATCATCGATATCAGATCCGTCGGATCGAAGCGGCCGTTCGCTTTCTCTAATGGGCTCTCGATTCTGCAGGGCTACACTTAGGCGGTGACGATGGCGCGTTTTGACAGGGTCGGCAGCGCACCGGAATTTTTACCTGATCTGCGGTAGCTTGTATTGCACAATTTCGCTCGACCGTACAAACTTTAGACATGCCTTACCAGGCCATCAGCTTTATCGTTAAGAAATATTACGGCGTCGAACGGCCAGCGGAGGGCTGAATGCCAGGCATTCAAAAAGTTCTGGATTTCACCGGGCAACTGGGATTGTTCGCTTGGCTCGCGGCCCGGCGAGCTTTCCTGCCGCCATACGAAATGAAGATGATCTGGAATCAGATTGACGAAGTCGGTTGGAAGTCGCTGCCTTTGGTGCTTGCTTCCGGCTTTGCGCTTGGGTTGGTGCTCACCTTTCATACCCGCAGCTCTTTGATTCGCTTTGGAGCGCAGGCCATGATACCCACCGTGCAGTCGCTCTCCTTCTTCAACGAACTGGGGCCATTGGTCGTCGGCCTTTTAGTTGCGGGCCGGGTGGGTGCGGGAATAGGCGCCGAACTGGCCAACATGCGGGTTACAGAACAGATTGACGCGGTAGAAGCACTCTCGATCGATACCTTCAAGCTCTTTGTCATACCCCGTATAATCGCCTGCATGATAGCTCTCCCCATTCTGACGGTGTTTATGGATGTTGCCGGTCTCGCGGGAGGCTATATCGTCGAAAGCGGGATCTCGCATCTCTCGTTGCAGCTCTATCTTAACCGTGCTTTCGACGACGTAAGTTGGGCGGTATTTCTTCCTCCCACGATGAAAACCACCGTCTTCGGCTTTATCATCGGTCTGGTTTCTTCCTATTACGGTTACACTACCAACGAAGGCTCCAGCGGCGTCGGCCGTGCCGCTACCAACAGCGTCGTGGTTTCCTCCCTGCTTATCATTCTGGCCGACGTGCTGCTTGTGAAATCCATCTTTTTCCTCTATCCGGATACGGCAGTTTGAGCGAGTCTCCCCAAATCGCGGTTTCGTTCGCAAACGTATCTAAAACGTTTCGGGGAAACCGCGTCCTGGATCAGGTGTCCTTCGAAATTCCGTGCGGTGAAGCTTTATGCATTCTCGGCCGCAGCGGAACCGGGAAAAGCGTGACTCTGAAGCTGATGATCGGATTATTGCAGCCGGACGAGGGCGGCGTTATCGAAATCGAAGACCAAAATATCGTCGGTATGGAAGAGGATGAATTGTCCCAAGTCAGGAGGAAAATGGGTTTTCTCTTTCAAAGCGCCGCCTTGTTCGACTCCTTCTCTCTCAACGACAATCTATGGCTTCCGCTCCAGCGCTTTTCCGGGAAGTCGAAAGAAGAGATCGATTCGATGATCCAACAGACTCTTGACGACGTCGGCCTGGGTGAAGACCGCAAGAAAATGCCGGTTGAACTCTCTGGGGGCATGCGCAAACGAGCCGGTCTCGCGAGAGCGATCGTGCTGAACCCAAGCATCCTGCTGATTGATGAACCCAGCAGCGGCCTTGATCGCGTCACTTCTTCGGAAATCGATCACTTGCTGCTACAACGGAAAAAGAAGTGCCAAACCACCATGGTGATTGTTACCCATGATGTGCGAGGCGCTCGCCATGTAGGCGACCGCCTCGCGGTCTTAGATCAAGGTAAACTCGTCGCCATCGGCAAGGCTGAAGAGTTAGAGCACGACGAAAATGAACTGGTCAGAGCATTAGTTTCAGAAGGGGATTCATCATGAAAACGCGACCCTGGGCCATTGGTCTTTTTATCTTGGTTGGTTTTGCCTGCCTTACCGGTATCCTCTTTCTAATCGGGAGCCGGCAGAAGCTTTTCAGTCATAACCTGGATCTGTATACGGAATTCACTAATGTAGATGGCTTAACGAGCGGTGCTAAAGTTCGTGTTTCCGGATTCGATTCCGGAGAATTAAAAGAAATTGAGCTGCCCAAGACTCCCTCTGGCAAATTCCGGCTGCATCTCCAGGTAGAGCAAAAGACGCATGCCATGATCCGCAAAGATTCGGTCGTGTCCATCGCTACTGAAGGCGTCGTAGGCGACAAGTACGTTTCCATTAAGATGGGCTCCGATCAATCGGAAGAAGCCCCAAAAGGTTCAACGCTTCCCAGCAAGGAACCGTTTGAGATGAGCGCCCTTCTCGAAAAGGGCTCCGGGCTCTTAAATGATGTACATGGCAGCATAAGCGATATCCGGGGGCGCGTGGATGGCGCGCTCGATTCCATTACCAGGACTGTGAATCACACCGACGGACTGATCACCAACGTGAAGCCGGACGTGCTGAAGATCACTAGCGATGGCAAGCAGATAACTGGAAAGATCGATAGTCTCGTCACGGGCCTGAATGCCGGTGAAGGTCCTGCAGGGATGCTTCTGAAAGACGAGAAAACGAAGCAGCAATTGCAGGCCACTTTGCAGAACGTCAAACAGATCACCGTTAAAGTCGATCAGGCGTCGGAACACGCCAACAAACTGCTTGCCGACTTTCAAACTCGCGATTTAGCCGCGAAAACGCAAGCAACTCTCGCGAATGCCCAATCGATGACCGCAAAGCTGGACAACACTCTCACCGAAGCTCTGGCGAAAGATGATATGGGCGAGGACGGCGCCTCTAATCTGCGCCGGACCTTATCCAATCTCAATCGCACTTCGGCAAACCTGGCGCAGGACACCGAAGCCCTGAAGCACAATTTCTTCTTTCGCGGCTTTTTCAAAGATCGCGGCTTCTACAATCTCGATCAACTGACGCGCGAAGACTATCTGAAAGCCTTGAAACATAACAAAGATGAGGCCGGCCCGCGGCTGTGGCTGCAGGCTTCTTCGTTAGTCTCCACTGATCCGAGCGGCCTGGAGCAGTTGTCGGAGGCCGGACGCAGCCAAATCGATAGCGCTGTGTCTCCGGTAGTTGGTTCCCTGACCGATAGGCTGCTGGTGGTGGAAGGGTACTCCCTACTAGGCTCTCCAGACCAGCAATATCGTTTGTCGAGACGCCGCGCGCAATTGGTCCGTGAGTACCTGGAAACGCACTTCCATGTTCGCCATGCCAACATCGGCATAGTGCCGATGCTCGGCCAGGCGCCACCGAAGGCTGAACGGGAAACCTGGAGCGGAGCCGCCATTATGCTCCTCAAATCGAAACCTAATTAAAGCATCGGAATTGACAAATACCTAAGCTGCCTCGCAGCTTTCTCACCTGACGAATTTGCCTCCATTCCGGGTTGCAGAATCGGCGGCCATTCTTACAGCCTTAGTCTTCGATATGGGCTAAATACCTGGCGGGCCCGTCCGGCCGCGTTTCCGATCAGTTCAGACGGGGACAACAGCCACCTCACGGCCAGAAGCTCTGACAAGCCGTCTTATGCCGTCCGGATCGCTTGTCAGAATTGTTGCTCTCAGGCGAAGGGCCATCGTCACTACTACAACGGCGTCGGCAACATCCGTAGTTCTGGTCTTGCCCAGCAGCCATCCTGCTTCGTGCGCCTCGCTTTCGCCGAGGGAAACGACCAGACATCCTGCCAAGAAACGCCGGAGTTGCGCTTGTTGTGTCGAACGGCTGACCTGGGCGACAACCGGCGCAGGAACCGAAGGAACAACCCCGAATTCCAAACGCGCCTTGTGTTCTGCCCATACCCGGCGATCATTCTTATCAGCCGCCACGAGAACGGCAGCGTCGTAGAGAATGGCGCTCACGCCGGACGCCGTACCGTTCGCGCTGTTCGCAGTTGCGCCTGCACTCTGCTGCGAGCCTCATCCATCTCTTCTGCGCTGAAGGCTCCATGCTGCTTTTCCCACTCGGCGACGGCCGCCAAACCAGCCCGCCGCCGCAGTGCTTCGCGGGCCGCGCCGGTTATCCAGGCCGAGACACTCAACCCTTCGCGGGCAGCCGCCGCAAGAACGCCCTGGTGAACTTGAGGGTCTATCGTAATCGCTAGCTTAGGTGATGGATCGCCGCGTGGCATACAAAGGATCCTACTACAGTAGGGCACAGCGCTGAAGACTTTTCTGCTCGCCTCAACTGCACGAAGCGGTCGATCTGAATCTTAGTCACCTTCGGCAACGTGATGAACACTGTGCCGCCATTGGTCGTGAACTTACCCTAAAATAAACGGCCTCTGAATCAAGGCAGGGGTGTGGTCCCATATAGGGTTTATGGAACACGGCAGCGCGATAGGTAATGCAGAGCTCATTCTTCTGGTTTTGTTGGCGTTCATTGTTCTCTTTGCAATAGTCGCAAAGAAGCTCGATACACCCTATCCCATCGTTCTGGTGCTTGCGGGACTGCTGCTCGGGCTGGTTCCTGGTGCGCCGCCTGTGCCTCTCGATCCTGAAATCATTTTTCTGATTTTTTTGCCGCCGCTGCTCTACGCCGCAGCTTGGTTGACTTCCTGGAGAGACTTTTCCCGCAACCTGCCCGGCATTCTTCTGCTCGCGTTCGGACTGGTTGCATTCACCGTCTTCGGCGTAGCGGCTGCCGGACCTCATCTGCTGCCTGGGTTCGACTGGCAGTCGGCTTTTGTTCTGGGCGCCGTTGTTGCCACCACCGATGCGGTTGCCGCAACCTCCGTTGGCCGTAGTCTGGGCCTTCCAAGCAAATCATCGACATGCTGGAAGGCGAAAGTCTGGTTAACGATGCCAGCGGATTGCTGGCTCTCGAGTTCGGACTTGCGATCATTGCCGGCGGTCACGTTCCAACGCTTGGGTTTACGATGTGGCGCTTGACCTATCTGGTCGCGGCGGGCGGCGGAATTGGTTTCATAATCGCCCTTCTGGTCGATCGCCTGGAGCGATTCATCGATGACGGACCGGTGGAGATGGGAATCAGCATACTGGTACCCTACGCGGTTTACTTGGGAGCTGAAGCGGCTCATGCCTCGGGAATCATTGCAGTAGTCGTCGCTGGACTGTATCTAAGCAGGCGAAGCGCTACTTTGTTTTCGCCGGCCGTGCGCATTCAGATCTATTCCGTTTGGAACGGGATGACCTTTCTGCTGAATGGATTTGTGTTTGTGCTCATCGGACTCCAGTTGCCTGAAGTGCTTGCCGGCCTGGGGTCTTTTCCATTGCGCGACGCGATCCTCTACGGAGTCGTCTTCAGTGGCTTACTAATTGCCCTACGGCTGTTGTGGACTTTCCCAGGGGCGAGCCTGGCCTATCTTATCCGGCGTCGCTTACTGCACCAGAACGAGCCGTTTCCACCGGTGAAGCAAATCTTCATCGTCGGGTGGACCGGCATGCGCGGAGTGGTTGCTCTTGCAGCTGCGCTCTCCCTTCCCAAGACGCTGCCGGGCGGCCATCCCTTCACGCAGAGAAGCAGCATAATATTTCTCACGTTCATCGTAATTCTTGTGACGCTGGTGCTGCAGGGTCTAACGTTGCCGCCCATCATCCGGCGCTTGGGACTCGCCGGCGCCGACGGCCCGGACTGCGAAGAGCAGGAAGCGCGCCAGATTGTGCTGGAGAAAGCCCTACAACATCTACGCTCCCTGCAGGAGGCGGATACGCCCGAGTTCGCCTCGGTGTATGAACACATAGCGAGCCACTACCGGCACAGACTGCTTGCCCTCACTGGACAAAACGATCAAATAGATGGCGGCGGTCCTGAGCATCTGCACCGCTACAAGAACACGACTCGAGAGCTCTGGCGCATAGAGCGTGAAACCGCAGTTAGTCTGAGGGATCAGAAGCGCATAAACGATGAGGTGCTGCGCCAGCTCGAGAGGGATTTGGACTTGCTCGAGATGCGCTTAGGAGATCCCTTTAAAGTCTCCAAGCCCTGAAGCTTGTCCGCCATACCCAGGCGGCTATGAAAGTGCAAGTGAATCCGGCAAGGAGGCCTTATGAAGGCCATTTCAATTGCTCTCTCCATCTGTTTTGTATCAGTCGCCGGAATCGTATCCTACGCTTCCGGCCAGCAGGCAGATAAACCCGTAACCGCTAAAGCCGGCACAACAGTGTCCACCAAGCAGGCTCTGGCACATCAAGACGCCTATGTTGGTGTTTACATGACTAGCGTCGCCCGGCAGATTAAAATGTCTGATCTCACAAAAGCCTATCCCTCTGATCGTCCCGGAGTCGTCGACAAGGGCAGACTAGCAGCGGACAGCATAGTCGGCTGGTACGACAAAGGAAACAATTATCACGAACAGAAAATGCAAAACAATCTGAAGGTGGATTGGGGCGGAAAACAAATACTACCGGCAACGCTGCGGGGTATCGCCCTCCGCGGCGCCCAAACCGCTAACCCACAGTAGGCAATCCAGCAAACGCGCGATCGGAGGTCGTATGATTCATATCTCAACTTTCGAAAGAAACCACCGCTCATTAGAGCGCACTTGGAGCCGTATCCGCCGGCCTGTGATCGCGGGCGCGATGATTATCCACTTTGCCACCGGCATTCTCTGCTTTCTTCAACCGCCCTGCGCGCTGCTGGAAGTGCCGGCCTTGGCAACGTTTATCGCTGCTTACCAAAACCTCGATCTGGCGCAAACCTGGAGGATGTTCGCGCCGCCTTCGCAGACCTCCGACGAGGTTCAATTTTCTATGCAACTAAACGGGGGTTGGACACCGTTGATTCCGCTCGACGGCTTTCTTGTCGAGCAAGGAACGGGCCGCACGTTCCTGCCCCGAGGATACTTACGCCTGGCTAATCACTTCCGTCATCCGATCTTTCAGAAGAAACGCCTGAAAGACGAGCTGTTCTACTTTCAATACTTTCAGGCCACGTCCGCCTTCTTCTGCTTCGGCGACGGCAAGGTTCCACATTTGGAGAAGATCCGGTTCTATTCGGTGACTAAAGGGATTGAGCCGTTCTTTCGCCTGGACAATCAAGGGCATCCGCTGCCCAAGGCCAAAGATTTCGACAGTATCGAAGCTCTGTATGAACGCAGTTGCGAAGTGAGATAACGTATGTGGACTCAATTATCCGATTGGTTTTTCCAGCGGGAAGATGCGCGCAGCGCCGCAGCTGTTCGCATCGCTTTTTGCGCAACGTATCTGCTAATGCTATGCGATTTCTATCCGGTAATGCCGCTGCTGTTCGGCCGGCGAGGTTTGTTCGGCACCATGGAACCACTGGCGTATTCACTCCACGGCTGGCGCTACCTGCTGTTTGCTTACGATTCACCGCCTGCGCTCGAGGCTTGGTTCTGGTTGTCGGTGCTGGCTGCAAGCTGCGGAATTGCTGGATTCAAGTCGCGGCTGTCAGTTGCAGCCACATTCCTCTCAATGCTGCTGTTCCGCGAGCGAGGCCCTTACATCACCTTCGGCGCGGATCTCGTGCTCAACTGCATCGGGATTTTGCTGCTGTTCTCCAATTGCGGCCGGAAGTGGTCTATCGACGGGCTATTGGCAAAGCCTCGTCGAACTGACGCAATTGTCGAAATCGAAAACTGGCCCATCAAAGCGATTCAACTTCAAATCGCCCTGATCTATATCGTCACTGGATTGAAAAAGATCCAAACCACTCCGTGGCAGGATGGCTCCGCGGTCTACTATGCCATGCACGTGGGGAGTGTATTGAAAGGGAAGAGCGAATCGCCGATCCTGCATCACCATGCGTTAATGGCGAGCCTCACTTACTTCACGCTGCTGATGGAACTCGGCTTCCCGGTGCTGGTGTTCTGCCGGCAAACACGTTGGCTGGCGCTCCTGTCGGGTTTGGCGTTGCACTCCGGTATCGACGCACTAATGTCGATCCGCTTCTTTAGCCTGACAATGTATGTCGGTTATTTGGCCTTCATCACTCGTCAGGATTGGGATGTTCTCCAGAGCAGAGCTCGAGCGATCTGGATTCACTTTTTGCCCTGGTCGCGCGGCCCCATCTTCAAGGTCGGCAATCCCATAATTCCCCCTAAAGCACCCAGGTCTTTTAAGCTCTGAGCTCCTTTCAGGAAAACCACACTGACCTCCGTCTCTTCGGCAGCAATCACCGCCAGGCCTTTGGTCTTTCCATCCTCGGTCCACATGAATATCTCGGAACGCTCGCCGTCCTCTTTCGTATCCACTATCTTTGCCCAATCTTTCAGCTTGCCGAACTGCTGGCGAATCGGCGCTAGATCGGAGTCACGATACTGGCCGGGCTTGTCAAACTCGTAACTGCGCACTTCGATACCGGTCAGATTCTTTACCAATTCGCCTAGTTGATTCAAGTTGGCTTTACTCTGCTGATCCACGCCGGAAAGCAACGACAGCGCCGCTTTCAACTGGTCACGATCAAGCGACACTCGATTCACCTCGGTTGCCTTGGCGGCCAATTTGTCGAGACTCGAGAAATCGAGTTTCGGCAAATCGATTTGCTGCGCCGCGGCGCACCATCCGGATAGCAACAACAGACTGATAGCTCTCTTCATAAATTTCCATTCTTCCTTTCGAAATGCTCTTCGCTAACGCTCAGCTGCGCTGAACTTCTTTTCAAACGCTGGTCCACCGCGGAGATCTTCTCCGAAACCAGCTGCAGAGCAAAAACCAATTGCCGGCCCGCTCGCAGCTGGTGCCTTGCCTGGGATGCCTCGTGCCGCCGGTAACCGGCATACCCCGACAACAGCAGCACGATCGTCGCGGCGAGAGCAGCGAATACTTTCCACGTACTTTGGCGGACCCGTTCGCGCTCCATCCGCACCATTACTCGATCTGTAAGCCCTGCCGGGGGCTGCGTTTTGGCCAGGGCAGCTCTCAGCAGTTCATCCACTTCTTCATTCATGTACACTGCCCCTTCCTGAGCTCCAACTTATTTCTCAAACTGGCAAGCGCCCGGTGCAAGCGGCTCTTCACGGTATTCACCGGAAGCGAGAGCGTGTCCGCAATCTCGGCAGGCAGCATTTCCTCCTGGTAGCGGAGGATGACAATCGCTCGCTGCTCGCCCGGCAGGCTCGCGACCTGCTTGCGAATCTGCTCGAACGCCAGGAAATCAGGCTGGTAATCCTCTCTGCCACTCTCCAGCGAATCGGACGCCGGCATCTCCATTCGGTAGGCTTTCTTGCGGCTCCGATCGATGCACCGGTTCATGGTAGTCCGCCGCAGCCATGCTCGCAGATGCTCCACACATTCAATGGTGTTTAAACTTCGATATAGGTCCAGGAAAACATCCTGCGCGATGTCCTCGGCCCAGGCGCGATTCCGGAAAAAATGCAAAGCGGCGCTGTAGACCAGAGCTTCGTTTTCCCCGACAAGGCGACCGAACGCAGCCTTATCTCCGCATTTTGCCCGCGCCAGCATGTCGTTCGATTCGTCCGTCACGTCTCTCACCAGCTAATACGTAAGCCCGCAGCCTGAGAATGCAGAAATGTTTCCGCTGCTTAATCGGTGCTTCTGAAGTTGGTGACCACCCGTGCAAACCGGATATCGCCGCTGGGCGGAACGCTTCCCGCCAGGAAATCGGCGAGCGGGAAAGCGTGCTGATCTTTCAGAAAGAAAATGGTCAAAGCGGCGCGTTGGGTGACCTCGAAGCCTGCGGGCGCTAGAGCCCGGCTGGCCTCTGCGAGCAGAAACGAATTGAAGGTGCGCAGAGTCTCAGCACTGCTGTAGGCCGATAGTTTGCGGTTGAAGGTATGCGACATTCTGGCCCCGAAGTCAGCTAATGTGCGCAGCGTTTTTGCCGGCGCAGTTGCCGCATCCTGCCAGCAATCTTTCAATTTATCCAAAGCCTTCTGGGCACCGAACACTAGCTCGGCTTCGGTATACAGCAGCGACTGAAGCAACTCGCTTCCCTGCCCCGTGGTCGCAAGCTGAAGAAAAACTCCCGCTTGCCCGGGAACAAAGAAGCTTGCCTGGCGCTGGTCTCCAGCAGCGTTCCAGCGTTCGCTCGCCGCAGCCAGGTGTTTCAAGAGCGCCGCTAAGGTTCGCTTGTCGCGGATCGCCGCATTTCGCAGGGTTGGCGAGATCCAATCCCAGAAGACATCGCGCGCTGAATCCCAAGACTTAATTGTCCGCCCATCAAACGCAATGGCCGTCGACGGAGGGATGGCCGACCACACCAGCAGAGCCGCAGCGGCAGCATTTTGACGCAGCTGCGACAGATCCGCTAGATAGAGGGACGGAACCAGCTCTTTCAACCGCCGCTGCAAGGTCCGGGACATTGCTAACGCGGCATCCCGGCGCTCGTCTTTCGTACGCGGCTTCAGCCACAATCCGAGGATGGAACCAGGCAGCGCCACCTGAAAGTCAAGCGCCACGTCTCCCAAACCGGGATTACCGTACCCGGCGGTTGCCTGGATCGCGGAATAAAGATCATTGAGAACTGGCGTTTCGATCATTTCCGACAGGAATGATTCCGTGCGGAATTTCAATTCTGTAAGGGAGATACCCGGCCGCACCTGCCGCGACCGGTACGACACCGCGGATTCCGCTAATGCATCAAAGTTCAACCCGCCGTCCACCACGGTCACTTTGCTCATCAGGGCGAGTTCGCTCCTGAACCGGCCGCTGGCGCTTACCTTGTCTTTGCTGTCGAATCCATAGAGCAGGACGCGCCCGGCGTTCTCTTCTATCTGCAGCGCCGCCAGAGTCTGGTTTACATGTTGCGCTTTCGAATCGAAGAACGGAAAGTGAAGCTGCACTTCCGCCGTCCTGGTCAGGCCGTGAGTCAGCAGCGCCCGGTGCAGCGTCACGCCCGGCACCTGCTTCGTCAGCAACTTATCGACAGCACCGTTTTCCATCACGTCGTAAAACGCCTGGGCAGCAAACTCGTTGGCGAGGTCAAACCCGGCGTCGAGCAGCGCCGTGTCCGCGCTCAGGCGCTCGAAACTAGCTGCCACATTGGAACGGAACAGCTGGCCAAAAGCAGATTGTGTCTTTTCCTCGAGTTGCGGTTCTGCCTGTCGAATGGCCGCTATCGCCAGCTGGATGTCTCCCAGATCTCCCACCTGAATTCCGCGATCGAGAAAATCGCCCACTCGTGCTAACAGCCAGGGATTCAGCTTTTCGAATTCGGCTCGCCCATTTGCCGTCACGAGCGCATCGAGATCAGAACTCTTCCCGATAAATTGGTGCATCTTCGCGATGACTCCGTTTTCGATGATCTTGGAGCACACGGCAGCCAGCTCACGTACGCCTTCTGGCCGGCTCAGAAGCGACAGCACTCCCGCATCCCCGGCAATAGCGGCAAGCCATCGAAGCCGAGGCGATAGCTGCATCGGGTCATCTTCGAAAGCTCCTTCCATAGCCTGCGCCATCCCAACCGAATCCGAATGGGAAAGCCTCTGGAGAAATGCAAAAAGTTGATCCTGTGCCGGACTATTCAGATCGCGCCAAAGCTCCGCCGCGACGGCCGGCGGAAGAGCGTTCCAGAGGTCCAATTCGTCTCCCACCACTTTTTGTGCAGCGTCGAAATCCTCTCGCGCGTCGATCCCGCTGGCGAAGGTGAGCAAGTCCAGGCCGGTTTGGCGGTCTAAGCGCGCTGGAGTTTTCGCTAGATCGCCAGCTTCTAGCTTCCATTGCTTCAGCAGGTTTAGATCGCCGAGAACCTGGAGACCGTGAATTCCCAGCACCAGCTTCACCAAGCTGCTGCTGCTTTCGGCGGGCTTCTTACCGGTGATCTGCAGCGACAAATCTACGCCTACGTTTTTCCGAGTTTCGGCGGCTCGGAATACGCGAAGCCGGACGTTAGAGCTCTCGTTTTCGCGGCCGACCAGTACAACGTATTCGCTGTTGAGTTGCAGCCCTACCGTTGCCTCCAGCCCGTCGGCCACTCTGACGCTCAATGAGTGGCTTATGCCGAGCAGGTTCAGCTCCCGCAGAAAATTGAGATCGTATCCGATCTGGGCCAGGATCTGGAGGGAAAGAGAACCGCTCGCCTGCGCCGCGATCCAAGTTCCCGGCGGCAGATCGCTGGCCTGCCGCACCTGCCGCGGAAGACGCCACCGGGCCACCGCCGAAGCCAGCGCAGTCTTAGCGCCGCTGGTTTCGGGAATCCGGACGATCACACTGGCGGTTCCTGCGCGGCTGCCGCCCCATTCCGCACCGGCGCTTGCCAGTACGCCGACGGGGTGGACGGACGACACAGCGCCCTGGACAGCGTACCCCGACGAGAGCACGAGATACTCGGCAGTCGAGACCGGCGGAATCTGAACCGGTTGCCTCAGACCGGCCGCTTTGAAAGCATCCCCCAGATCGCGATAGACACCGCCGCCGCTTTTTCCTCCGGCGGAAACTTCGAGACCACCCAGAACGCCGGCCGGCATAGCGAATCTTATGGGACCACCGGCAGTCCAGTCAAATTGGAGGCTTCCAATCGGCAAGGCTCCAGAAGGCCCCAGCTCGAAGGGCGAGTCGTTCCGGACGGACAAAAGCGCGCCGGCTTCAGACTCAACCGTTAGCTTGATCTCTTCCGCACTGCCCGCCCCCAGGATCGTCCGCTGGAACGGAAATCCCCGCTGACCCTCCGGATTTTCCTGTGGCGCTGCGCCCATGTACCCTTATGCCGCTCAATGAGACCCTATCATGCCGTCAGCTTACGGTTGCCCGAATCCTGCCTGTAAACACGGTACTCTTATAAATAGATGGACAATACGGCCATACCTCCCGCAGAGCAAGCGAAGGTAAATGCAAATTACCTGCGCGGAACACTTTCGGACGAGCTGGAAACTGCTTCCCCGGAGTTTTCGAAGCCCTCGATTGGGGTTCTGAAATTCCACGGTATCTATCAGCAGGACGACCGCGACCTCCGCAAGCAGGGCAAGAAAGAGTTCTCTGATATGGTGCGCGTCGGCGTGCCGGGGGGTGTACTTTCGGCCGGGCAGTATCTGACACTGGACCGCTTGGCTAGCTTGGGGGACGGTTCGCTCCGGATTACCACCCGCCAGGATATTCAATATCACTACATCCCGAAGACCAAGCTCCGCGAGTTAATCCAGGGGCTGAATGAAAGCTATCTCTCGACCTTAGCGGCCTGTGGGGACGTGGTTCGCAATGTCATATCCTGTCCGGCGCCGTTCGAGAACGCTCAACGGCAGAACATCCAGGAGACGGTCAACTTTATCTCGAAGAGCCTGAAGCCAAAAACAACGGCTTACTACGAAATTTGGATGGACGGGGAGAGGGCTATTAGCGCAAATGACGATTCGAACCCAAATCCGGAGGAACCGCTGTACGGGCCGACTTATCTGCCCCGCAAATTTAAGATCGGCTTTACTTTCGAGGGCGACAACACCATCGATGTTTACGCTAACGACATAGGAATTGTTCCTCACTTCACAGAAGGCCGTTTAATGGGTTACACCATTCTGGCCGGAGGGGGCATGGGGCAGAGCGCAGGAGTGAAAGCCTCGCATCCCCGCTTGGCCGACCCAATCTGCTCGATTGGTCCAGATCCGCAGGAGCTACTTGAAGTATGCTCTGCAATCGTAACAATACATAGGGACTTCGGCAATCGCACGAACCGCAAACTGGCAAGATTGAAGTATGTGCTTGACGCTTGGGGGGTGGACAAATTCAAGGCCGAACTGGAACAGCGGGTTGGCCGCCCACTCGATGCGCCGAAACCGCTGAATTGGGTTCGTTCCGCAGATTATCTCGGCTGGCATCAGCAGGACGCGGATCACTGGTTTGTGGGAGTCCGGGTCATTAGCGGAAGGATTCGAGATTTCGACGAACGCCACCAGTTTCGATCCGGACTGCGCGCTATCGTACGCAAATACGGAACCGAAGTCCGGCTGACCTGCCAGCAGAACTTATACTTGAGCGGAATCAAAACGGAAGACAAAGAGGCCATTGCCGCCTCCCTTCAAGCATGTGGTTTAATAGCGCACGAGACCCTGCCTCCCATTCTCAGGCACGCCATGGCCTGCCCGGCACTGCCCACCTGTGGTCAGGCGATTACCGAATCGGAGCGAATCATGCCGGCCGTAGTGAAAGAAATCCAAGCGGAGCTCAACGCCGCCGGATTAGCGGAGCAGACGATCGACTTGCGAACTAGCGGATGCCCGAATGGCTGTTCTCGGCCTTACACAGCCGAAATCGGCATCGTCGGCGCCAGCGTCGATATGTACACGCTTTACCTGGGCGCTTCTCCGCTGGGAACCAGGATGGGCGGCGTTTTCGCCCAGAATGTGAAGCGGGCTCAGATTCCGTCGAAACTGCGTCCGGTCATCGAACGTTTTAAGGAACAGCGCCAGCCGCAGGAAGCATTCGGAGATTTCTGCCACCGGGTAGGAGTGGAAAATCTTCGAGAGATGGCGCCAGCGACGGCGTGATTGGTTGTGTGCTGTCGAGATGTTTAGTTGGATCTTACTCGTTGCTTTGGTTGCGCCCGGCAAAGTTCCGCAGGTTTCTGAGTCCGCGCTGACTTACCTGAATCAGGCACTGGACTTGATGCAGCAGAATTCGATTAATAAGAAGACGGTCGACTGGCCATCACTGCGCGAAACAACCATTCGTTATGCCGCTGGCGCTAAAAACGCTGTTGACACCTATGGAGCCATTCGATTCGCTCTACAACGCCTTAACGACCATCACAGTTTTCTGCAGCTATCGCCGGAACTTCAAGCTAAAGAAAAAAATAAGGCCGTTCCAGATGCCCAAGGAGAAGAGTGGCCCCCTTCGCCTTACATCAGTAGGCATTCCCCTCGCGGAACTCTGCATCTGGTGGACGGCTTGCAAGTGGCAACGCTGGTAGTTCCGGCCTTTAAACAATCAGACGACGGCGCCATGCACGCTTATGCGGATAAGCTTCAAAAGGCTATGGCGGATCTGGCGAATGAGAAGCCGGCGGGATGGATTATCGATCTTCGTGGAAATCTCGGGGGTAATATGTGGCCCATGCTGGCAGGCCTTGGTTCGTTGGCGGGAGATGGTCCCTTAGGCTTCTTCATTGATGCCGACGGAAAGAAAGAGACTTGGTTTTACGCATCCGACGGTTCCGGGGTTCTTACGCACGACGGCAAGCGGCAGATTCTGTGCTGGACTCCTCCTCCAAGAAAAGTACACTTCAGGGCTCCCCAGATTGTTGCGGTGTTGATCGATCGTGGCACTGCCAGTTCGGGAGAGGCAATCGCCATCGCTTTTGAAGGCCGGCCGCTGTCGCGATCGTTCGGACGTCACACGCACGGGCAGTCAACTTCGAACCAGGGCTTTGCTCTGCCCGATGGAGCGAAGATAGTTCTGACCACCGGCCTCGAGGCAGACCGGACCGGCCATGTTTATCCGGATGGAATCACGCCGGACGCGGAGTTGCCTAAGGAAACGAAACTCGCTCCTCCCGGGAGTGTGGACCCCATGACACTAGCCGCGGCCGCTTGGATCAAGACAATGGCTTCGTCCCGGTAAAATCCCTTTTCCCCGGTTTCACAGCGGCAGGATTTCTTCCAGGACTGGATCGAAATCGATGCGGCGTTTTTGCTCGTAGGCCAGGTTCCCAAGGTGCGAGGCTTGTGCGGAGCGGTGACCGATTAGGACATCTCCATTGGGTCTCTGGCGGGAACGCATGCAGGCCAGGAAATTTTGAACGTGGTCGTGAGTCAGCGAGTCGCGAACGCCCTCTATTTTTTCGGCTTTGACCACCTCTGCTGGCTCCTTCGCTTTCAGCGGATAGTATTCGTAGCGTGATCGGTCGATCCAAAGCCGGCCTTCCGTTCCGCACATTTCGATCGCCTCACCCGTGATGCCCGGCACGAGAGTAGCTTCAAAGGTGGCGGTGAATTCATTCCGGCCTGCGTATTGCAGAAGCACGTTGATGGTATCCGGCGCAGTGCGGCCGTCGCGATACTGATAGACGCCGCCGATGGCGCTGGCGGCCGAGGGTATGTCCTGGCCCATGAACATGTGGACCACGTCGATCCAGTGAGTAAATAGATCGGTGACTTGGCCACCCCCGAAATCGAGGTAAGCGCGCCAATTGTAGAACTGTTGCGGATCGTAATCGCGCCAGTTCACCGGACCCAGGAAGCGGTCCCAATCGAGATCCTGCGGCTTGGTTTGGAGCGACGCGGGGGCGCGGCGGAGATGCCAACTGTTGCCATACCACCAAGTCCGGGCAAGTGTGACGGCGCCGAGCTTCTTGGTATCGAAATATTTCTCTTTCGCCTTCAGGTAGTGCTTGCCGGAGCGTTGTTGCATGCCCACCTGGCAAATACGGTTGCTCTCGCGGGCAGCTTTGACGATGAGTGGTCCCTCGTCGATGGTGCGCGTCAGCGGCTTTTCTACATAGACATCCCGGCCCGAGTTAAGCGCGTCCACAGCGATAGTCGTGTGCCAGTGGTCGGGCGTGGCGATCAGAATGGCGTCGAGATCCTTCAACTCGAGCAGCTTGCGGTGATCGACAAAGGTTTTGGCGTCCGGGGCTTTTTGCTTAGCAGCGTTCAGGTTTCCGCCATAGACATCGCAAAGGGCCTGCACACGCACCGACGGGTCGTGCATAAAAACACCCATGTCGCTGCTGCCCCGATTGCCGGTGCCGATGACTCCCAGGTTGACGGCGTCGTTCGCTCCGAGAACGCGGGAATACGAGGCGGCCGTCATGGTGATTGCGCTCGCCGAGGCCGTCCGCGTGAGGGTGCGAAGAAAGTCTCTTCTGTGTTTGCCGGGCATGGTACTCGCTTTCATCCGTTAACCTATCATTAGCTGGTCAAGACTCCGGCCCAAGGGTTATAAACCGCATGAGCTCCGCCGATCGCTGCAATCGGATTCGCTTTGCTTACCACAGTTCGGATGTGTTCCCGTCCATGAGTGAAAGCGAAATCAAAGAAGACCTCTATGTACTCTCTTCACCGCTATGCCGTGGATGCGCCAGGATCGAAATTGACGGCTGCATCATTCACGATGGGGAAGTTCGTCCCGGGATGTTGCGCCTTGCTTCTCCAGGAGAACGCGTGCGCACACTCGTTAGATCACCTTCGCGAGCGGCCGTACTGTTCATTCCTGGCGCCGAACTGCGCAAGGTCTTCGACAGCCAGGAGTACCGCCATCGTCCGAATAACTTTACTTACGTAGACCCATTGCTGCAGCCGATTTTTGAGGTAGAGCGGCTTTGCGCGTCGCTGCTTTCCTTGCCGGACCTTGATCGGGAACATCGGCAACTGTTCATCGACGGATTGGCACGTGCTCTACTGGCAACTCTGCTAGGCGCTCACAGTCGCAGACAAAACAGTCGAAACCTGCGACAAGGTCGGGAATTGAGCGATGCCGAATTTCAGCGCTGTGTCGACTATGCGGACTCGATGATTGAGAAGCGCCTGAACCTGGACTCTTGGGCAAATGTACTCGGGATGACCGCGACAGATTTTGCGCGGCGTTTTCATTTAAGAACGCGGCAGGCTCCCTATGCATGGTTTATCAACCGGCGCATCGATCGCGCAAAGCATTTGCTCCGGGATCCTAGCCTTTCTATTGCCAATATCGCTTTGGATCTCGGCTTTCATAGCCAGAGCCACTTCACCAGCGCGTTCCATCGCCGGGCCGGCTTGTCCCCTGGGCGCTGGCGGACGGAGACTTTTCAGAATCTTGATATCCCGCAGATCTTGCAAGACAGCGCTGCTGCAAACTGTCTAGGCTGAAATGGTGCCAGCCTTCGCGCGATCGAGAGGCAGAGACCGGAACCACAGTCTTAATACTCCCGCTGTGCTCTTCCTGCTGAAGTCAAACTGGAGACGAATTGACAAATAGCCGGCGGCTGAAATCCAGTAGCGGGCGCGAAGCAATGGTCCGGCGTCGCGGCGGGAAGCGCTTAACTACTGATACCAATAATGGATCCCCGCAACTTGCTAGGAGTGGGAGCGTGGGCCTCTATGTCCCTCTTTATTCGCCGTTCTAAAACCCACTATTGTCAGCCCTGCAAAAGCGGTGCAAGTACTAAAAAGTACGAAGCACATCGACTGGGAGTGCGCGCTGGCAGTTTTCGTGCCGGAGCCGCTGAAGAATGCCAACAAGAGAGGAGCGGCTGCTGCCATGGACCTGTTGCGCGGCAAGGCGCGAGAGACTTTGCGCCGTGCGGTCCCCCCATTGATGCCCGCGACGACTGTTCCCGACGTGAATAACCCGCGCTTCCGGCTTTCAATAAACCGCTAGAAGATGATGGACGCCCCCACCTGCGAAATGCTTTCTCAGATCGACGAGCAACTCAGCGTGTTCACCGACTTACTCACCATACATCCCGGAGACATCCGGTTTACCGGATCACCATCCAGGCCGGCGGGAGAGCAGGGCGGATGCTGGCTGAAACCAGGCGACAGAATCATCGCCGTAGCTGTGCACGCTCAAGGCTCACAGAAGAGAGTTAAAGCCTTACGATGAAAAGTTCTTAGCTGCAGAGCAAAAACGAAATATCACAAATGGAGAATTCATAACTATGAACGAAACACCAGGAACAGTGCTGGTGGTTGGCGCGGGACCTGCCGGCATGGTGGCAGCGCTGGAGCTTTCACGATTCGGCATCCCGGTGCGGCTGATCGAAAAGACCGCAGAGCCGGCAACCACTTCTCGCGCGATTAGCGTGCAGGCGCGCACGTTGGAGCTGTTCGAACAGCGAGGTATCGCTGCGCCGCTGGTCGAGTTGGGAAACAAAGGCCCGTACGCCAGCATTTATGGCGGCGGCAAGCGCGTCTTCCGGCTCGACTACCAAGGCATCGACAGCAAATTCAATTACACCCTGTACGTCTCGCAGGCTGATACCGAAAAAGTCCTGCGGGAGGCGCTTGGTAAGGCGGGCGTGAAAACCGAGCGGAACGTTACCATGATGGCTTTCTCGCAGGAGGAGCGGGACACCGGAGTCAGCGCCGTCCTTCAGCATGGCGATGGAAAGCTGGAACAATTTAGCTGCGCGTACATGATCGATGCGGAGGGCGCGCATAGCGTCGCGCGTGCCACCCTGGGACTGCAATTTAAGGGAAAGTCGCTGGAAGACAACTACGCGCTGGGCGATTTACATGTCGAGGGCGATCTTCCCCCGACTGACCTGCACATCTTCTCGTCAGAGTTCGGCTTCATGGGCAAGTTCCCGCTGGGCAACGAACGCTTCCGGATCATCGCAAGTAATCCCATCAGCAAGCCTTCCAAGAATACAAAGCCTTCTCTAGACGAGCTGCAGAAAATTTACGACCAGCGTTCACATATTCCAGCCCGCTTTCACGACATGAGCTGGAGTTCCTGGTTCCGCATCAACAGCCGCATGATTCATAAATTGAGCGTGGGACGAGTCTTTCTTGGAGGAGACTCCGCTCACATTCACAGCCCCGCTGGAGGCCAAGGAATGAATACAGGCATGCAGGACATGATCAATCTTTCCTGGAAGCTGGCGATGGTGATGAAAGGCCACGCGAAGCCGGAGCTGCTGGAAACATACAACGCCGACAGGGTGCCGGTGATTGAAAATGTGCTGACAAAAACCGAGAACCTGACGGATACGATCGGTTCGGAAAGCACGCTATTCCGCTCTGTTTTCAACCATCTCGCGCCATGGATTGTGAGCATCGAGTCAGTGGAGCACAACAGCACCGAACATATGAGTCAACTGGCGAACAATTACCGCGACAGTCCCCTGTCAGTTTCAGACGGGCATGCAGGCAGCCTGCACGGGGGCGATCGCATGCCGGACCTGCCGGTGACGCTCCTGAATCGGGAGGGTTTCGCCGGCCAGCAGCCGCAACCCTCGACCATCTTCGAGCTGATGGATCCATCGGCATTCACGCTCTTTTACAGCCATATCGAGAACCCGGCCAAGACGCACCCGGAAATTCAAACCGCGATTGGCGAATGGCATTACCTGATGCGCGGCCATCAGATCGCTCCGCCAGAGACAGCAGGCGACACCTTCAAGAAGCTGTTCGGCAGCTCTCCCTCCATCATCCTGGTGCGGCCGGATGGATACATCGCCTTCACCGGCACGGATAAATCCGTTCCCAAGCTGGCAAAATTCTGTGACAAGTGGCTGGAGGCCGATTCAACGCAGGCTAAACCGAAGGCAAAAAACCAGGAGGCGACACATGCCTAACGAGACCACCGCCTGGGACCAGCTTTCCAGCCAAACAGCGCAAGTGCTGATTTGCGATCTGCAAAAGCAACTCGTCGCTCGCAGCAAGACGACTGAACCGAAGGCGCTGCAGAAGTCTGCGAGCGTGCTGATGCAATTGGCGAAGCTGTTTTCCCTGCCTACGACATTGAGCGTTGTACCGGAGCAGGAGAGACCGCCGGAACTTATTCAGGAGTTGCAGAACAGCGGCGCTCAGGAGAAGCTGCGTTTGCCGGTCAGCCCTTTCCTTGACGAGCCGACCGTCCAGACGCTTGCCAGTGCTAAGCGGAAGGTTCTCATCATCGCCGGATTCGCTACCGAAGCAGTAGTGCTGCATGCCGCTCTGGATGCACTTAAGCAGGGCTACCAGGTGCTGGTTCCCGTAGACGCATGCGGCGGGGGGATATCCGAGGCGACTGAGGCGGCAGCGTTCCGGCAGATAGAAGCGGCAGGCGCGATTACGACATCCGTTGTTTCGATTGCCACTAAGCTTTCGCCGGACTTTACGACTGACCAGGGCAAGCAGATGTTTGCCATCATTCAGCAGCTTCGATTGGCTTAACACGAAATTTCTCACCACAAACAATAAGTCGTCCGATGGCCATTTCAGGCCATCGGACGTGTCGGCAAACGGGACGACTCAGTCAGGGAGACTTGCTGACACTACGCGACAGCGGATGCGGCTTTCTTGGCAGCACGGCGGCGGGCAAAGAAGCTCGCTGACACCAGACCGAGGCCGAGAAGAGCCGTGGTGGAAGGCTCCGGCGTAGTCGTGAAAGTTTGGTCGACGTGGCTGATGTCCGAGAATCCGGCGAGTCCCGAAACCTTGATGTCTTTGATGACGTGCAGATTGTTGTAAACGCCGTCGAGCAGGATATTCTCAGTTCGATTGCAACCTATGACACTGCAGGCAACGTCCGCAAAGCCTACCAGCTTCTCTCCAGCGTAAACGCTTTCCGTCACAGATGCGATGGCTAAACCGTAAAAGTTTCCGTTGAAGCCAAGTCCGATGGAGGAGATGCCCCCATCTGACGAACTCACGTTGTAATGGATCAGGGCATCATCGAACGAAAGCGGGTACGCCGTAAAACCGCTGCTGAATTCGATTCCGACGCCCGGCTGCGTGATGGTATTGACATTAATCTGTCCACAGTTCGCAGGCTGCGCGCCAAAGCCACCTTTCGTCACACTGCAAGTAAAGTCATTAAACGACAGTCCGCCGACCGACAGAGCGGGATGGCTCGATACAGTTGCGGCGTTCATAACGACCGGCGCCAGAACAGCGACTGCGGTCAACATCAATTTTTTTCCAAAGTTCATTTTTTCCTCCGAGATTTTCAACAAATAAGCCAACATTTATTTGCTGGCCGTGATGCCATTTCACCGGAAAATCGAACTTCGGACAAGACCCAGGCGTGCTATCCGTAATACGGATAAGGTGGGTTCTGAAAGCTTGAGAAGCAACCTAGCGGCACCGTAGCCCGAACGCCTTAGTGCCGCCTAAAGCAGTGTGGATTTTTCCGTATTAGCCGCAATATGGAGAAAACGATGAGGTCAATGCACCTTACCTCATACCTTAATGTAAGGGCAAGCGAGTACCAATTTCAGGGTAGTACGGCGACAAAAGCTACTGCGTAATTCCCACTTCGCTCAACATCCAGGCGTACTCAAAAGCGGTGTCATGCAAGCGATCGTAACGTCCCGAAGCGCCGCCGTGACCGGCCGGATCCATTTTCACTTTCAGGAGGAGCGGATGGGAGTCAGTTTTCAGAGTGCGTAGGCGGGCGACGTACTTGGCTGGCTCCCAATACATCACCTGGCTGTCGTTAAAGCTGGTGGTGACCAGCATGGCCGGGTAGTCTCCCTTCTCTAAATTGTCATAGGGGCTGTAGCTCTTCATATAGTCGAAGGCAGGCTTCTGGTTGGGATTGCCCCATTCGAGATATTCGCCGACGGTGAGGGGCAGCGAGGCATCAGACATGGTGTTCATTACATCCACGAAAGGCACAGCGAGATGAACCGCGCGGAAGAGATCGGGATGCTGGTTCACTACTGCACCCATTAAAAGACCGCCGGCACTGCCGCCTTCGATCACCAGTTTGGAAGAATCGGTCCATTTACCATCGACGAGGTACTGAGCGCTATCCACGAAATCGTTGAAGGTGTTTTTCTTCTTCATCAGCATGCCGTCTTCGCGCCACAACTCGCCCATTTCGCTGCCGCCACGAACATGAGCGATCGCGTAAGCCATGCCGCGATCCAACAGGCTGAAACGATTGCTCGAAAAACTGGCTGACGTGCTGATGCCGTAAGAGCCGTAAGCATAAAGAAAGAGCGGCTGTTGACCGTCGCGTTTGAACCCTTTTTTGTAAACAATGGAGATCGGGATCTTCACGCCGTTGCGGGCGGTGGCCCACAGGCGCTCGGATTCATAATCGTTGGGACGGTAGCCCCCCAACACTTCCTGACGCTTGAGCAGATGGCTGGTGTCACTGTCGATGTCGTAATCGAAGACACTGGGCGGCGTCACGAAGCTTTGGTACGAGTAGCGGTAGGTATTCGAAGCGAACTCCGGTGTGGATATAGTACGCACGCTGAAAACCGGCTCGCCGAAAGAGGCAGTAGACCACTTGCCACTAGCGAAATGGTAGAAGCGAAGACGATCGAGCGCCTCTGATTTCTCCACTATGACCGCAAATTTCTGGAAGAGATCAATGTCTTCGATCAGAGTACCGGCATGGTGCGGAACAAAGGGCTTCCATTCCGAAGGAGCGCGAGCATCGAGAGTAGCCGTTGCCACTTCGAAGTCTTTCGCTTTACCGCCGCGATTGGTTCGGATATAGAAAAGATTTCCGCGGTGGTCAAGATAATACCGGTGGCCTTTTTCGCGCGGAAGAAAGACCTGCAGCGGCGCTTCCGGCTGACGGGCGTCCAGGAACCGTTCTTCCGAAGTGTCTTTGCTGTTAATTGTGAGGAGAATGAACCGCTGGTCGCGAGTTTTGGTGCATTCGATGTCGTAGAGTTCGTCTCTTTCGTCGTAGAGGGTATGGGAGTCGAACTCGCCGAGCTTGTGGCGGAGCAGAAGATGGGAGCGTTTGGTGACTTCATCTTCGGTGGTTAGCAGCAGGGTGGCATTGTCGGAGGCCCAGGCAATCGACGTGACGCGCGAAGCGGTGTCGGGATAGATGTGCCCGGTTCGCAAGTCTTTGACTTGCAGGCTGTATTGGCGGAAACCGCTGTGATCGATGGTGTAGGCGAGAAGATTGCCGTCGTCGCTCACGGCAGATGCGCCGATGCCGGCAAAGTTGTAGCCGATCGCCAGCGCATTGAGATCGAGGATGATCTGCTCCGGATCAGATTCGCTCTTGCGTCGGCATTGAATCGGGTACTGCTTGCCCTTCTCGGTGCGGGAGTAGTAAAGATAGTCTCCGCGGCGGACCGGGACGCTGAGGTCGGTCTGCTTGATTCGACCGAGCATCTCCTCATAGAGGCGGTTGCTGAAGGGTTTCAGTCCGGCCGTGACGGCGGCGGTGTAGGCATTCTCCGCATTCAGGTAACCCGCCACCTCGGGGTTTTTCTTTTCTCTCAGCCAGAAGTAGGGATCGATCACGGTCGCTCCCTGGCGAATCTCGCGATGGTCTTTGCGGGCAGCCATGGGAGGCGAGGGATCTATTCCATCCGCTTTTCCGGTAAATTCGTCATTTGAAGCTGAGAGAACTATGGGCATGAGAAGCACTAAACCTAAAGCCCATTGTGGCAGCGAGTGAAACCTGGATCTGGCGGATAGCGGCACCTGGAACCTCCCTAATTTTGTAATCAAACACCTGATTGTAAACGGCTTGCCTGAAAATCATCCACGACTTGAAGCCGGAAGAATAAATCAGGAATATCCGTGGATTAAGTAAATTCTTCAAGAAGTTTAAAAAAATGTGTAAATATTGCTGTACACAGCAAGAATACTCTGGTACTTTATAAATAATTCGAGTGTTTCAGTACTGGAACTTATGCGGGGCTCTAACCGCCGCCGGTACAAAGAACACGAGAAGAGCCAGCGCTTGGAGAGAAGCAAGAGAGGCGTCTTTTGTCCACCGTTTCCACATCAAACACTTCAGAAGCTTGTGAATCGATTGTCAACCTGATTCTTGCAGGCGACCCCCAAGGGGAAGAATTGCTGTATTCGACCTTTTCCCGGGGCCTACGATTTTTAGCGGCGAAGCACTGTCCAGAGCACGCCGACGACTGCGCTCACGATACGATTCTGGCAGTCACCCGGCAGATCCGGCAGGGTCAGCTGAAAACGGCGGCGGCGCTTCCCGGTTACCTGAATATTGTGCTAAAACGGACCGCCTGGAACAAGAAACTGGAAGCTGAACGCCTGGGCGCAAACGACGAAGTATTTACCACTGTTGTTCAGACCAGGTCGGACGATCGCAATAACCCGCAGAGAATGCTGGAACTGGAAGAGCGCGCCCAGATTTTGCGGGAAGGATTAAAGAGCCTGAAGCCGCAAGAAAGAGAAATTCTGACTCGCTTCTATCTCAAGGGCGAGGATCCGGAAATCATCTGCGAAGAGATGGGTTTGACCGAGACGCAATTCCGATTAAACAAGAGTAGAAGTAAGCAGAAGCTGGAAGCGTTCACGGCCAAGCGCTTGAAAACTCCGATCCGTGCGGTTAAGCCGATGGCCGCCCGGGCGGCGACTACCTGCTACTGACAGTTTATTAATCGAGGGATTCGTTTATGTTAGGCAACCGGTATTGTCTTTACCATCCAATTTTATCCATCTACTCGTCGCGCCTTGGACACCAGGAGTGCTTCTACGTACCTGCAGGTGATGTGATATCAATTGCAGGCCCAGACCCGTCGAACTCACAATTTGTCGAAGTTTACTGGGACTCTAAAATTGTCAAAATGTTTCGGACGGATATCGATGATCGGGCGGAACTGGTCATCGCCCAGGCGAGCTAACCGGTGGACTTGGCGAACTACAGTCTCATAAGACAAGCGGCTGGAATCATAACAATGACCCAACCGCCAACACATCCTATTTAGGCTCCAACAGCCTTACCGCGCTTAGATCTCTGCCGCTCTACCGCAGTCTGCCAATCTACTTCCGGTGACCCCACCGGACAACCCCTATCGCACCAGGCTTGATGGGCCATCTCTTCCAGCTCAGAAGTAGATTCGTTTGCTTCACCGGGGAAGTTCGCCTCAGTTGCCTGAACAGTACTGCCACTGAGATCAGTTGTTCCGGAACCACGAGCTCCGGGTACGGTTTCCGTCACCGAAGAACGATCAGAATTCAGCTTGGTCATTCCTTTCCCTGCTCCCGCTCCAGACGATACGCCAGAAGTGTCCACGCCTCCCGCGCCCGTGGACAGGTTAGCGCTACCAGCCACGGTATCGTTCACGCTCAAGCTCGAGCTTACTTTCTGAAGACGGGCAGCATCTTCCTTACTTTTCGGCGTACCGGAAGAGGAACTCGACGGTTCTTTCGGAGTGACATTCAATTTAGGATCGATCATGATTCACTTCTCCTACTCTTGAGACTCGGGAGCGGCGATTTCCTATACGCACAATTTCACGGAAGCACGAGCCACCAGAACGGGCCACTGACAATTCACCGCAAGAGGTTTAAACATCGATTGAGAAGCGGAAAGGGCACGGCTGCGCTCCGGCCTTCAGACAACGCAGTCCCGCACTCTGTGGATGAGGCTGCTGACACCGGGTCCGCTTCGCGCGAATCTCTTATAAAACGGCGGGATGTGGTGGGCTTTACCCGAGCGCCTTCCGGAAGGTCAGGTTATAGCGGAATTGTCCTGTCAAGGGGTGCTCGCCAGGCTTGAGGGCAGCGACACCGTGAAAGTTTAAACGCGACGGTCCTCCCCACACCACAACATCCCCGCTGAGAAGGTTGTAACGTATCGGGCGTTCTTTCCGGGTCAGCCCCCCGAACAGAAAAGTTGCAGGAAGGCCCAGCGAGAACGACACGATCGGCGCCGTCATATCGGTCTCGTCCCTATCCTGATGCAAAGTCATCCGGGAGGACGGCGCATAGCGATTAATCAGGCAGGCGTCGGGCTGAAAGGAGAGATAGTTGGCCAGTGCAGCTGCCCGATTCGCGAGGGTTTCGAATAAAGCAGGCATGGGCGGCCAACCGCGGCCGCTTTCCGGGTCGATGGGTGAGTAGCGATATCCCTTGCGATCGGTCACCCAGCCTAGCGGCCCGCAATTGGTCATGGCGACCGACATACGGAAGCCGCCGGGAGTACTCATGTGGCGGAAGGGCGCGGCATTCGCCACCTCGCCGATAGCGGACATGATCTCACCAGTTTGCCCGCCGAGAAAATCGCGCAGGAGCAGAGCGCCTGGGACGAGGGATTCCCGCGCGGCGGAATTCTCGAAAATATTACTCTGCATAACTAGAGATTATCGAGGGTGCTCTGGCACCATGAGGTCTGAAAGCCTATGTTCGATTGGTCGTTGGACCCGCGGTCCCAACTCGCTATTCTGTGCCTGCTTACGGCATTCTTCTTCTGGAATAACGATCCGGTCTTCTTTCTTTTCGGCAGCCTAGCAGCTATATCACGGCTGTCGAGTGCGATTTACTAGAAGGCTTTCCGTCCCAATTCCGGGCGAGCGGCGTGTCATCGTAGCGCTCGAGCAATTCTTGCGGACCTGCGTAGACCGCTATGCAGCCGGAAAGCCACATGTCTGTCTCGGAAAACCCTCCACACTTCGCCGCTGGGCGGGGTCGCCGACGACGATAATCTGATCGTGCGAGAAAAAGACCGGGCCCAGCCGCTCCAGAGCAGCTTGAAAGATGCCGGGATCCGGCCTGAAACGATCCGCGTCCGCGGACGACTTTCTGTTTACGCCAGAGTGTCGCTGCCGGCGAGAAGAAGAGAGGCAGGATCTGGTCGCCGCGCTTGCCGATCGGATAGCGTATTCGGACAACTCGATGTCCCCAACGAACTCCCGGAAAGCTTTTGCCAGCCTAGAGCATGCAGGTCCACGGAGTCGAGAAACGTGCCGTCCAGATCTAGCTAGAGAAGTGGTTAGGTTCTGAACGGATAAAAGTCCTTCATCGGAGGAACACAGGGGGTTCTCCTGGTAATTGTCCATTTCGATTGATCGAAATGCAGCGGCTTTAGCCTAAGTCATCACTTCAGCGGGCGGTCAGCCGGGTCGCGAGTCCATCCGATGCCGAACGCAGCCGGTAACACGTCTTACCGGCCGGATAGCAAACCTGTGGTCACCAGCGCCCTAAATGGGGTCAAGGGTAAGTCAGATACCCCACTCCCAGCCGACGTGCACAGATCCGTTAAATTGCACGGGCCGGACTCTGTACTGAAAGTTGCCGATACTGGTTCCTCCCGAATACACGGTGTTGCGGGTTAAGGAGGCGGTCGGATAGACGTAGAAGTGCTTGCCGATGTGGATGTAATAGCCCCCGGAGACGCCAGCACCGATCTGCTTGAATTTGGTTTCGCCGACAAGGTTACTGGCGCGCAGCCGACAGTTCTGGTTGATGACGATCGCGTCAATGACTGCGCCGTTTTTCATCGCGCCGCCGAAGCGATAGCCTATGCGAAAAACCTGAATGGATTCGGCCGTGGCTTTCCATTTCGCGTCCTCGTAGTTCGCGTCGCCCCGCAGAATGAAGCCTGGCACATTGTAGCGGCCCGCTCCCAACGCGATATTCAATCCATTGCGAAGGGTGACACGGCCAATGCCCGAGTAGCCTTTCAGAGCGTAGGCCGCGGCGTCAGCTTCCACGGCAAAGGAGGCGTTGGCTTTTTCCGGCCCTGCTGGGCGGGTGCTCTGCGCCGACGCGGCGCTCGCGGTGATAAGGGCGAGGGGCAGGAGCGCGAGCTGCACTCGAGTGGAGATCAGTCGTTTGACCATCATGGGTTTCTCTCTTTTTTGGGATGTCGCGCTTTGCTTCTCAACGGCGCATGTTCAGAATCCCAGCGGAACGGCGAATCTCGAATGACCGCGGGCGCAAGTTCGTTGACCATTCGCGCCAGCGCGACGGATTTCTGCGACGATGGATACTTGCAATGCCAATCCGGCTGCATTTCGACATCGCTTTTGTCAAGAACATCGCCTACTACGCGGCGTCGCGCGGCGTCGATGTAGAGCGCCTCTGCCAGATAGCCGTTGTCCCGCGCCACTTGCTATCCGAGCCGGACGCGAGAGTTGGCGCCCCATTAATGAATCGGGTCTGGCAGGCGGCGGTTCAGGAAACCGAGGACGCGAACTTCGGCATACATTTGGGGGAAGGGGTCCAACCAGCCGATATTGGAATCGTTGGGATGGCCATGATGAGTTGCGACACCCTGCAATCGGCTCTGCGGAAACTCATCCGATACTGGGATCTGATGAGCAACGCCACACAGATTGAGCTTTCTGCCAGCGAAGACACTGCAATCCTGGAACTGCGGGTGATAGATATTCCGGGCAATTTCCTGCTCGAAAATCGTCATCCGGTTGAATCGTCGTTGAGTGCGTGTCTTTCGTTGATCCAGGTTATGCTGGGTCAGCCTTTCCCTGTGCTGGACGTCGCGAGCGAATATCCGCCGCCTGGGGACGTTCGCGAACATGTCAGAATCTTCGGTCGCAAGCCTCGGTTCGGGGCCGGGCTCAATACGATAACCTTTCCGGCGGAAGTGATGCGCCGGCCGTTACGTTATGCCAACCCGTTGCTAGTGGACGCTCTGGAGGAACAGATGCGGCGACGGGTGCAACAGGAACCGGTGACGCTACAAGGTCGAGTGAGGCTGGAAGTGGCGCGCCGCTTGCGCGCGGAGGTGCCGAATTTGAAGACCATAGCGGTGTCGCTAGGTGTTAGTGAGCGCGCGATGCAGCGTAACCTGCAGACGGAAGGGACGACATTCCGCATGGTGGTCGACGATCTGCGCAAGGATCTGGCCGCCGCGTATCTGGCGGAGAGCCGCCATTCCATTACAGATATATCTTTCCTGCTCGGTTTCTCGGAGCCGAGTGTCCTGCACCGCTATTTTCGCCGCTGGTTCGGCATGTCGCCAGCTATGTTCCGGAGGGAGCAGTTGGATCATCAGCTGGCGTCCGAATCAAGGCAATCCCCAGAAGACAGCACCACGCCGGCCATCTAAAAAAACGCAACGGCCGGCAGCGGGCCAAGCGCACGGGAGATAAAGCCGAGGCTGCCGGCAGAGCCCGCTCGCAGCAAGCGGGCATGCGTGTTTGGTTTGGCTAGACACGCGCAAATCGATTAATCCGGATCAGTCCCGATCGATGATGATGGTTTCGGTTATTCAAAGCTCTTCGGGAAACTCTCCGGCGATCGGAGTATCTCCCGGCGTGGACTGCTTCTATCTGCCCCAACTTTAGTGATAAAGCTGACGCAATTTGCATCTGATAAGTAGCTTCATGCCACAGTCAGACCCAAGCGCCTCGAATGCAGCATCCAGTTCAACACGATCCGGCGGTTTAAGAGAAGCCGGATCGAAGTTAGAAGCCCAGCCGCCGGACGAGGTGCAGTCGGCCAAGCAGGCCGGCTTGCGGTATGTTATTCCCGGCGGAAAAGGCATCGCGCGCAAGCGGAATGGGGCAGGCTTCAGCTATGTGGATGCCGGTAAGCAAACAGTTGAGGATGAAGCGACTCTTGCGCGCATTAAGTCGCTGGTAATTCCTCCGGCGTGGACCTCTGTCTGGATCAGCCCGGCCGCGAACGGCCATATTCAGGCGGTGGGTTGGGACGTGAAAGGGCGGAAACAATACCGGTATCATCCTGATTACCGGGCTGCGCGAGACTTGGTGAAATTTGACCGGATGCTGGCGTTCGGTAAAGCGCTGCCGCGTATCCGGCGTACGATCAACCGCGACTTAGGCAGGCGGGGAATGCCAAAGCGGAAAGTATTAGCCGCGGTTGTGAAATTGCTGGAAACGACTTATATTCGAGTCGGGAACGAAGAGTATGCCGAAGAAAACGGCTCGTTCGGCTTGACCACGTTCCGCAACAAGCACGTGGAAGTGCTGGGCGGGAAGCTGAAGTTTACTTTCCGCGGCAAGAGTGGCCAGAACCACGAGATCAAGCTGGAAGATAAGCGGCTGGCTAAGATCGTGCGTCGCTGCAAAGACATTCCGGGCAGCGCGTTATTCGAATACGTTGACGAGGATGGAGTGCCTCAGGGTCTGGAGTCGGGCGACGTAAACGACTACATCGGCGAGATTAGCGGCGGTGAGTTTACAGCTAAAGACTTCCGGACCTGGGGCGGCACTTGCCTGGCAGCCAACTTTTTGTTGTGTCAGCTGGAACAAATGGGCGACGACCGGCCTACGGTAAGACACATCAAAAAAGCGCTTATAGACGTGGTGAAGAATGTCGCTTGCAAACTGGGCAACAAGCCTGCAACTTGCAAGAAATATTACATTCATCCGAGGCTTCTCGAGAGCTTTTCCGGCGGAACGCTGACGCGCGTGGCGGAGCGCTTCCGGGATAGCCGCAGCGCTTATCAATACGAGCAGATGGTGCTGGCGCTATTAGCTCCGATGAAACGGGCGCGAGCAGCCAAGGCAGCAGCTTGAACCGGCAGTTGGAAAAGCAATCCGAAGCGTATAAGATGCTCGATATGAAACTAAGCCGGAGAATGTTTGCTGCTTCCCTGGGATCGGCGGCTGTACTGCCCCTAGTTGGCCGGCCCACGGCCGCACAGACAGAGGGTAGCGAGGGACGCCGCCTGCGCTATTGCATTGTCGGTCTCGGCCGCATTTCGATGAAGCATTTCATGCCTGCCTGCAAGGAAGCGAAGCACTCGCAGGTGACGGCTCTCGTGAGCGGACATCGGGAGAAAGCGGAAGAGCAGGCCAAACAATATGGCGTTGCGGAAAAGAATATCTACAGTTACGAGAACTACGATTCCATCAGGGACAATTCCGACATCGATGCAGTTTACATCGCGCTGCCGAACAGCATGCATGCCGAATATACGATTCGAGCGGCTAACGCCGGCAAGCACGCGCTTTGCGAAAAGCCGATGGCCACTTCTGTGAAGGACAGCCAGTCGATGATCAACGCCTGCCGCGCGGCAAACAAGAAGTTGATGATCGCCTACCGCTGCCAATACGAACCCACAAACCTACGTGCCATTCAGATCATCCGGGATGGCAAGCTGGGCACGGTGCAAGCCATTGAAAGCGCGAACGGATTCGACATCTCAGCGGGCGAGTGGAGATTGAATAGGGAATTGGCGGGTGGCGGACCTTTGATGGACGTCGGCGTCTATTCCTTGAATGCCTGCCGGTATCTGACAGGAGAGGAGCCCGAGCATGTGGAAGGCTATGCTTCCGTCATCGATAAGGACGGACGATTCAAAGAAGTAGAAGAGAACGTCAGCTGGACGATGAAATTTCCTTCGGGGATTCTGGCCAGTTGCAACACTACATACGGCGCGAGCATGGGCGGCTATTACCGGGTGCATGGATCAAAGGGTACGCTGCACGTAGAACCGGCTTTCGGCTATGAAGGCCAGCACTTGAAGGCAGATATCAAAGGGGGAGAGAAAATTGATGAGCCGAACCCCGCTAAGGACCCGTCGCAGTTCGTTACCCAGGCCGATTACTTTGCTAGTTGCGTCTTCGAGAACAAAGAGCCGAAAAGCGATGGGCAAGAGGGGCTGCGGGACATGCAGTTAATGAGCGGCATCTATAAGTCTGCCGGGCGCGCGCTACCAAAATAGGGACCACCAAAATTGATACCTAACAACGTTACAGTTCGAGGTGATACCATTCCGGCGAAGGAGACGAAATGTATAAATTGATTGGTTTTGCCTTATTACCGGTTTGTTGTTTTAGCCTGCTTGCAGCGCAGGATAAGAGTTCCACATCGACGGACAATCCGCTGAGCATGTCTGCTAAAGCCCTCTACACGATGACCAAGAGCAACATTATGAAGTCAGCGGAAGAGATGCCGGAGAGCGGCTATTCGTTCAAGCCGGTGGATTCTGTCCGTACTTATGGACAAATTCTGGCGCATGTTGCCGACGCCCAGTATGAGTTCTGCTCACCGGTGCTGGAGGACAGCAAGGAACACCCCAGCGTGGAAAAGAGTGCCACAACCAAGGCGGAGATTATCACCGGGCTGAAGACTGCGTTTGGCTATTGCGATGGAGCTTTCAGCAAGATGACAGATGCCCATGCGGTGGAAATGGTGAAATTTTTCAATAGAGAGATGCCAAAATTGGCAGTCTTGAATTTCAGCAGCGCCCACAATGATGAGCATTACGGAAACCTGGTCACTTATCTGCGAATCAAGGGAATGGTTCCGCCTTCCAGCAAGAAATAGCGCAACCACAATTTACTCGAGATAGCCGGAACGAGAGCGATCTGCTCTTTTCCGGCTTTTCCAATTGCGGGGGTCCTTGGTTTTCTTATAGGGGTGGGGGGTATGCTGGCTAGATAGCCATGAACGCATTCAACATCATCGAAGATCAGACAGAAAAGACGGAGCGGGACCCGGTGTGCGGAATGAGCGTAAAACACTTTAATGCAGCCGGGTGATAGCGTTTACCGCGGACACACGTCTTATTTCTGCGGTGTGGGTTGCAAGCGCAGGTTTGATGCCGAACCTGAGCGCTACCTGAACAAACAAGAAGAGACTCCGCCGCCCCGCAGGAGCGGAAAACGTGTAGGACAGCTGTCCCATGCACCTGGAGGTGAGGCAAATGGGACCGGGAATTTGCCCCAAGTGCGGCATGGCTCTGGAGCCCAACGGAGTCTCGATGAGTGACGAAAACCCGGAACTGGAGCAGATGAATCGCCGGTTCTGGATTTCGGCGGCGCGGACTGCACCGCTGCTGGATGATGCCGGCAAATGTCCTTGGATACGGCGGGCACCTGATGGAAACACGCGGCCGGATGGGTGCATTTCAGGCTGGCCACGCCAGTGGTCTGGTGGGGAGGTTGGCCGTTCATCAAGCGGGGCTGGCTATCGATCAAGACTTCAAGTTTCCTAGCGTGGAATTTAAACATGTTCACGCTGATTGCGCTGGGCACGGGCACACGTTACCTAGCGGTGGTAGAACAGCAGTGAAAGGTAGAGCGCCCGCAACCGCGCGGTATTTTGCGGGTCGAAAGGCCCTATAGAAGCGTTTAGCCTCCATTACTTGGCGGACGATGTCGCTATGTACATCCGGGAATGTCCTGGCTCTTGTCCTCACTACAGATCATCCGGACCTCGTGAAGGCAGTTGTTCTCGCTACAGCAGAGGCTTCGAAGGTACCGGAGGACGTTGAGAAGACTCAATTTATCGTCGGAAATCCCGAAGCGCCGAAGCCGGAGCGCTTGGCTGCGTCACGGAAAGGATTCTTCGGTCCGAACCACGACGCCAGTATATGACTACACGGTTGGTACCCAGCGACGCTGAGTATGCAACACGACGGAGCAAAGAAAAGCGGGTTGCGGGATTCCTGGGCCTGCGGGAGGATTCCCTTGCTCCAGATGATTGCCGAGTACGACCTGTTTATACAGAAGCAATCCTGGAATCAGATGCGAGGCCCAGTTCGGTGATCGTGTGTCTATCTCAATATTGAAGGACGCGCTTCCCGCGCTTTTTTCCAGAGCAGCCGGCCGCTATCGCAGAAGCCATGCCTCCTTGGGCTGCCGATACAGATAAGGGAAGGGCGGAAAGGTCGCCGCTAATCGTTTGATGAGAATTTTGAAAGTTTGTCTTCGGAATCAAACCCCGCGTGAGCGCAGCTACGCCAAGTGCTGCATGCCGAGGGCGTCTGACGACATGGCGAAGATGCGCCTTTTTCCTGCCGGAGCATGGTTTTCCTTTCTTGTCAGAGGGTAAGTGGAGGGAGTTGTGGAGGGGGTTAGAATGAGGTACGATGTGTATGGATGGATGGGGGAATACACATGGGGAGGATTCAGACGATGCGGACAAATATTGTTATCGACGATAAATTGATGCAGGATACGCTGCGGGCTACTGGTCTAGGGACCAAGCGGGAAGCTGTCGAAATGGGCTTGCGGACGCTATGCCGCTTGCAAAAGCAGGAGGAGATCCGGCAGTTGCGCGGCAAATTGAACTGGCAGGGTGATCTGGAAGCGATGAGGACCGACCGTTGATTCTGGTCGACTCCAGCGTGTGGATCGATTACTTCAGAGGTTTGGTTACACCACAGACTGAGCAACTGCACGCGCTGCTGGCGGCGGAACCCCTGGCCATAGGGGATCTGGTTCTCGCGGAGGTTCTGCAGGGTTTTTCCGGAGAACGCGATTTTGAGGAGGCGAGGAAACTCTTGACCATGCTGACGGTTGTGGACTTGGTGGGCCAGGAGATAGCGATTCAAGCAGCGCGAAATCTCCGGACTTTGCGCGGGATGGGCATTACAGTTCGCAAGACCGTAGACTGTATCATCGCCACCCGCTGCATCGAGAGCAATTATGACCTGTTGCACAACGACAGGGATTTCGTTCCGTTCGTCGAGCACCTGGGCCTTCGTTCAGTTTTGTAGGAACGGGCTATAAATCCTGGCTGTTGGTTGCGTCGTAGCGCCTGACAATTCTGCTTTGAACGCGCAGCTTGCTCATGCCGGCGCGATATACGGCCATGTGACCGGCGCGGAAATGGGCGGCCAAGGAGTCATTGTTGTCCCATAGCTCGCTGAGTTGGAAGCGATGGGGAGCCGACAAGTCGCGTGAGAATGCGTAGTGGAGGCAGCCTTGTTCCTTTGCCGTTTCGTTCATCATTGTCAGCATTAAACCTGCTGCTGCCTGAGCGTCTTCAGGGTGCAGGTCAAGGGTCCCGATAATGGCGATCATGCTCATTGAGAATTGTATAGCGGCACATGTTTGTGAGCCACCGGAAATCGGCCGCAGCCGGGTAGATTAAGAGATGTGATCTCGAAACCGATACGACCATTCTGGCAGGCGATCATTCTGACGCTGATACTGGGCCTGCCTTACGCGAGTGATGCGCAAACGGATCCGGCCTGGACGACGCCGCAGGAGCCCTTTCGCATTGTTGAGAACCTGTATTACGTCGGCAGCCGTGATCTTGCCTGCTTCCTTGTCACAACTCCGGCGGGCAACATTCTCATCAACGCGAACCTGGAATCTTCGCCGCCGCTGATCCGGAAAAGCGTGGAGACGCTTGGTTTTCGCTGGAGCGATACGAAGATTCTGTTAAGCAGCCAGGCTCACTACGACCATATCGCCGGCGCAGCCGCGATACTCAAGCAGACGGGCGCAAAGCTAAGGGTGATGGATGGCGATGTGAGCGTTGCCGAGTCGGGTGGGACTGACGATTTCGCAAAACTGCCGCGCTTTCCTCCAGCCCATGTCGACCGCACGCTTCACGACGGCGACCTGGTTGAGCTGGGTGGCGTTGTCATCACAGCGGTGAAAACGCCGGGCCACACGCGCGGCTGCACAGCTTATACGATGAGAGTTTCGCATGCCGGCCGCAAGCTGAATGTGGTTATTTTGGGCGGCCTCTCTGCGCTGGACAGTTACCGTCTGGTGGACGCGCCAGGCGAGCCGGCATCGTATCCCGGCATTGCCAAAGACTTCGAGCACACCTTCGCGGTGCTTGCCAGGTTGCCTTGCGATATTTTTTTGGGCGCGCATGGCCAGTATTTCGATATGCAAGACAAGCTGGCTCGACGCCACGACGGAAGCCCGGCAGTGTGGATCGACCCGGATGGCTATCGCAGGACGGTAGCTGAAGCACAGCAGAACTTTGAGCGGCGTTTGCGGATGGAACAGACAGAGGCGCGCTCCAAACCTCGGGACAGATGAGACTGCGGGGGCAGCCCCCCGATAAGCTAAGAGCGGGCGTTGTTCAGGATTTCTTTCAATCTTCTGCCGACAATGCGATCTTCTCCCGGCTGCAGCATCCAGACTCCGACGACCAGGGTGTTGGCGTCGACAGGAAGACCGGCTGAGCCTCCGTGGGTGGCTCCGGAGGCAGGATTTAGTTCGATGGAAGGATCCCCTGCCCTCAACTTCGTCAATACTTCTTTAGAAGAGATTTTGAGCTGGGCCTGATCGTATCGCACCAGCAGGTGGGGCACGTGGTTGGCGAGCGGCGGGACGAAGATGCGGGCCTCTATGCTGGGCACGCCTTTGAGTTCGGTAATGACGCGCTCGGCGCGATCCTGAAACTCTTTTTGCATGCCTTCGTCGGTCTGGTCCAGCAACCAGTCGATGGCGGCTACCATCCCGACGATCTGTTCTTTCGCTACTTTCTGCCCGCGGGCCACTCCGTCGTAAGGATTATTATGCTTGGCGGCTTCCTCGATGAGGGCTTTTTTCCCGAGCAGGAGTCCGGCGTTCTGGGGTCCGCGGATGCCTTTGCCGCCGGAGAAAGTGACCAGATCGAATCCCATTTGGGTGTAGTTCCAAAGGTTCTCGATGGGCGGCATGTCGGCGGCTGCATCGTTGAAGCAAGGCACGCCATGGCGATGGGCTACGCGGATCCAGTCTTCACGGCTAATCGCTCCGCCGTCCGCCGCGTTGAAGAAGTGCGCCATGGCGGTTTTCTCTGTAAACGCCTTCTCGTATTGGTCGAGAGTCTCTACTTCGACGAAATCGGCTCCGCACGCGATCAGAGCCTGATCGTAGCCATAACGATGGGCTTTCTGGATAAGCACCAGATTTTTCATGTGCATCACCTGCTGGGGAATGTCGCGGATACCGCAGCTGTTGGCCGCGGATAGGCAAGCAGCGGTTCCGAGCGTCAGGCCCGACGATGCACCAGCGGAGACTAGCGCCGCTTCGCACTTCAGTTTCTGTGCCAGGTATTCACCGGCCTTGGTCTGCAGTTCGTGGAGCCGGACCGGGTGCTTTGCCGCTTCCGCCACGGCCTGTTGTACCTGGGGCGGCATGGTGGAGGCGGTTAAGGCAGTATAGGTTCCAGCGGCGTTGATGATTTTAGTGACGCCGAGCTTTTCGTAGTAGTCCGCAGACGCCGGTGAATTCCCGGCACCGGGTAACTCTTCTCCAAGAGCGGAGCGCGACGCCAAACCTGCGGCCGCCATCATTGCGCTGCCAGTGCGAAAGAATTCCCTACGCCCTTTTGACTTCATCATCGTGTGTGCATCCCTTTCAAGTTCACTTTTAAACGCTCTCTTAAAGTAATACTCCAGGGCGAGTTGAATTTGCCTGTTGCCGGAGATTACTCTGGTCGCGTGGGTGATGACAAGGGAATTTTGCGCGCAAGTGCCGCGGGAGTTGGCGCTGCTGCGATGACAGGAGCGATGCTGGCCTACGCGGTTCGCGGCCGTTCCTCGCAGGTTTTCGGGCCGTCGGTTTATAAGGGGTCTACGAGTAGCCGGAGGCTGGCTTTGACTTTCGACGATGGGCCGAGTCCGGATAGCCTCAAGCTGTTGGAGTATTTAGAGCAACAGAACGTTCCGGCGACCTTCTTCCAATGCGGCTTGAACGTACTCCGCCATCCGGATATAGCCCGGCAGATCTATGCAGCGGGACACGAAATCGGAAACCATACGTATTCCCATCCGCGGCTTTGCCCTCAACTGGGACGGCAAGTGAACTGGCACTCGCCGTCTTTCATCGACTGGCAGTTCTCGCGAGCACAACAGATTATTGAAGCGGAGGTGGGAGTTAGACCCAGGTTGCTGCGAGCTCCTTACGGCTTGCGGTGGTTTGGATTCCGCAAAGTGCAGAGACGATTGGGCATGCTGGGCGTTATGTGGACCGTGATCGGGCGGGATTGGGAATTGGCCTCGGGCGCGATAGCCGAACGGGTTATCGAACGCGCCTCCCAGGGCGGAATCATTTGCCTTCACGATGGCCGCGACATTCAAGCCAATCCCGACGTCAGCGAAATGATAAGCGCTCTTAAGGCAATCGTTCCGGAATTGAAAGACCGGGGCTACCGTTTCGAGACCGTTTCGGAGCTCTTGCAAGCGAGCTAGTTTTGCAGTTTCCAGATCTCGGCTTGCGAGGCGGTCTCGCTGCTGGCACTGTCGAGCTCGACAATGTCGGATTGCTCCAGTGCGACGTTTGCGGACGCCAAGACTTCCGACAGCTGTTCGACGCTGGTGGCACTTGCTATGGGAGCGGTGATGCCGGGCCGCGCCATCAGCCAGGACAGGGACACCTGGGTTGGAGTAGCTCCTAAACGCTTCGCTATTCCGTCTAAGACTTCCAGAATGCGGAAGCCCTTTTTATTCAGATATTTTTTTACTTTCGCACCGCGAGCCCGGCCTTCCAGATCGTTTTCGGAACGGTATTTGCCCGTTAAGAATCCCGAAGCCAGGGAGCTGTATGGTACGACGCCCATGCCGGTCTCCTTGATGAAGCCTTCTAAATCGGTCTCGTATTCTGACCGGTCGTAAAGATTGTAGAGAGGCTGCAGTGAGACGTAAGCTGGAAGCGCGGACTGCTCGCTGATACGAAGGGCCTCTTTCAGGCGTTCGACTCCGTAGTTAGAGGCTCCGATAAACCGCACTTTGCCGTCCTTGATGAGCTGATGAAAAGCTTCGAGCGTTTCGATCATGGGAGTCTTTTCGTCGTCTTTGTGCGATTGGTACAAGTCGATGCAATCGGTTTGCAGCCTGCGCAAGGAATCTTCCACGCATTGCGTGATGCGCTGCTTGGATAGGCCTTCGCCGAGATTGGGCAACTGCATTCCAACTTTGGTGGCAAGGATGACTTGTTGCCGCTTGTTGCTCCGGGCAAACCACCGGCCGATGACGGTTTCCGATTCACCACCGGAGTGCCCCGGAATCCAAGTGGAGTAAACATCCGCCGTGTCGATAAAGTTGAAGCCCGCATCGACGAAGGCGTCCAGGATCCGGAAAGAGGTCTCCTCATCCGCAGTCCAACCGAAGACGTTGCCTCCGAGCATGATGGGAGCCACTTGCAAATCGGAATCTCCCAATTTTCGGAGCGAATTAGACATAAGAAGATAGGACGCTGAATTCCCGGAACTGGCGTCAAGGCTTTTCAGAACCCAACTTTGCGGCCTCGCGTCCAGCAATTGCAAGGTGCATTGCGCGGCGTGCTTTCTGGTCCATCCGTTAGACTGAAGATTCAACCGAACAGGAGTCAGGATGCCAGAAACACAATCGAATCAGCCGAAAAAGGCTGCCCATGCCAGCTCGCCGTTAATCGAGCAGAAGTCCAATATTTACGAAGCGGAATATCTGGGCAGTGGAACTTTTAAAATCATTAAGCCCAAGCGCAAAGATAGCAAGCGCAGGCAATCTGCTTTGAAGGGCACCACGCGCGGGTCTCGCAAGTAGACCAGCACATTAGCATTATTCCTCATATCGTCTGCGTTACCTTACTTATGGTGCGCGGGTGGTCGGGGTTCAACCCTTTTACTTTCGCGAGATTCGCGGCCAGCATCTGGCCCGGAATGATGTAAGGAATCGGGGTCCAGATGTCTTCCGGGAGGCGATTTCCGCCGTCCGAAAGCCTGCCTGGAATGACTATATTGCGGCTAGAAGGCGACTTAGTATTCTGATCTACCGGTGTGCTCTCATCGCTGATCGTCAGGATATCCGCTCCCAGGCCGGACAGCTTTTCTATCATTTCGCACATCGGCTTCCAGGTGACCCCCGCCGGGCAGAACAGGAATGCTGGGAATGAATCCTCCAGCATGGCGATGGGTCCGTGCAGTAAATCGGCGGAGGAAAATCTCTCAGCAACCACGTAGCAGGTTTCCATTAGCTTCAGGGAAAACTCGAAGGAGTTGCTGTAGTTCAACCCTCTCCCGATGCAAACAGCATGCCTCATGAAGCGGTATCTTTCGGCGCGTTCCTGGACACGTTTTTCGGTGGAGAGCGCGGCGGCTGCAAATTGAGGCAGCTCTATCAGATCGTCGAAGGAAATCGCCGCACCCAAGGCGTACGCTATCAGGTACAAGCAGGCCAGCTGTCCGGTATAGGTCTTGGTGGCAGCCACACTCTTCTCCTTGCCAGCTCGAACCAGAAAGGTATGGTGAGCCAGCCGGGCCAGGTGGCTTTCACTTTCGTTGGTGATGCCGATGGTGAAAGCACCACCTTCTTTAGCCCGTTCGAGCACGATATTGGTATCGGTCGATTCCCCGGATTGGGAAATAGCCACGACTACCGCGTTGCGGTAGCTGACGCTGGATTTGTATAGCGTCTGGATGGAAGGCGCGCCTAAGGAGACCGGGATTCCGGTGGTGATCTCGAGAAGATACCTTCCGAATTGGGCGGCATTATCGGAAGTTCCCCGCGCTGCCAGTACGATCAGGTCTACGGGGTGTTCAGCGAAGTACTTTCGCAATCGCCCGGCGTGAGACCACTCTTCCCGCAAGGTTCGTTCGATCGCAGCCGGCTGCTCGCGAATCTCCTCGTCCATCCTAGACATATGAAGCCCTAAACATGTAAACGAACTTAGCAGACCAACTCTACCGGCCAAGCTCGATGGTTTGAACCTTCGAAAGATGACTAACGTATTATTTTCAGAAAACGGAGGCAAGTAAAGCAATGAGAGAACACATCAAGATTCTGGGCATCCTGAACATTGTTCTGGGGGGTTTGAGCGCGCTGGGCGGATTGATAGTGCTGATCGTGCTGGGAGGAGTCGCGGGCGCGATCGGCATAGCAGCTCCCGCGGAACATTCGGGCGACGCCGCCATTGCCGTTCCCATTGTTGCGCTGGCAGGTTTAGTGATTGGGGCTTTTCTGATCTTGCTCGGCCTGCCGGCCATCATCGGCGGATGGGGACTAATAAACTACCGGCCGTGGGCCAGAGTGCTGGTGATCGTCTTATCGGTGTTTCATTTGTTGCACGTGCCTTTGGGAACGGCCGTCGGAGTTTACGGCTTGTGGGTTCTTTTGGGAGACGAGGGCCAGGTAGCTTTCAGCGCACAAAGCAGCGCGCTCGCTCAAAGATCTCCCGCAGCATTCCGCCCGTAAGCTTTCTCGTAGAGGTGTTTTGCTGGCTGGGATGGTAGCAGGTAAGCAGCAAGGGACCGCCCGGGTGAGTCTGGTACTCGAGACCATGGCCAAACTTGAAGGACGACCGCGGGCGAATCAGCCCCTTTCCGTGCAGCACCGAGAGGTAACCGGCGGTGGCGATACCGCCCAAGGTAACCACCACCTGAACGCGCCCGAGCAGTTCCAGTTCACGAAGCAGGTAAGGACGGCAGGCCGCGAGCTCTTGCGGGGTGGGCTTGTTATCGGGAGGCGCACAACGGGCGGAAGCGGTAATGTACGCATCCTGCAGCCGGAGTTTGTCATCACGGCTATTGCTTATTGGTTGGCTGGCGAAGCCGCTCTCAAACAAGGCCCGATAGAGACAATCTCCGGAACGGTCGCCAGTAAACATTCTTCCGGTGCGATTCGCGCCGTGTGCGCCAGGAGCTAAGCCGATGATGAGAAGCCGGGCTTCGGGGTCTCCAAATCCGGGAACAGGCTTGCTCCAATAGGTTTCCGTCCGGTAAGCTCGCCGCCTTACGATGCCGATCTCTTCCCGGTGAGCCACCAGGCGGCTGCAGTTCGAGCAGCCGATGATCTGTTGATTCAGGAGCTGCAGAGATTCGCCGTTGGCATGCTTCAATTCAAGATTATTATGGCAGCAGTTCCAAGTTGGGGCGTGATTGGCTGATGGGCCGGTGGCCTCTGACTTCTTACGCCTCACCCTGCAGGGCAGATGCGCTTTGGCATTGAAAGAAATGCCAGAAAAACCCAAGGACAAAGATTACCAAGCTGCTCATTTAGCTGCCGGCATGATCTTAAGATTTCTGAACCAGCCATCAGAGCCGTTTCCCACCCACAAACCCAACTTTCCCTTGAGCCGGTCGTCCAGCAATTCAACACTCAGCGCCGGTTTGCCCGCCCCATTGACGAAGGCGGATACTCTCTTCCCTTCGACTAGTAGCCGTAATTTCACCCACGAGTCCGGCATCGGCGCTGGATTCAATGCGGATTCATATTTGCCGGGGTGATTCTTCCGAAGATCACTCCAGTCGTGCCCGGGCAATGAGATGTATTGAATGGAGTGGCTTCGGTGTTCCGCTTCCGCAGCTTGGAAATTGAAGGGCCGCAGATAGACTGCATCGAATATTTTGTTGTCCTGACCGTGAACGGCAATTCCAACGAAACTCTGGCCAGGCTGCTTCCGGCCTTTGAGTTCAAGCTCGATAGTTCCGTTGGAGAATTCAACGCCGGTGATCCACGCGAGACCGTAATCGTCGCCGGCGTTCAAGAACACAACCCCTGGCGTACTGGCCTGATTTTGATCGAGGGTGCGGTTGAACACTTCGATCTTGTTAGATCTGGCGAGTTTTCCCAAATTATAATCAGCGGCAGATGCCACGGTCGACAAGAAGGCCGTGGCAGCCAAAAGGATGGTGGGAGTCTTTTTCATAAGTCCGTAGAGTTCGTTTTCGCAACGCTGGAAACACGCATGGCGATCTGTTTCTCACCACGCTTCCAGTGAAGATATTGACCGTAGCTCGATTTGCATTTGCCGCAATTACTTATTCGCTGCGCAGCGCTTGGTATGGGTCAATCGAAGCTGCGCGCCGCGCTGGGAACCAAGCCGCGCCGAAGGCGGACAGGAGCACCACCAAGGTGGTGAGGCCCATCGCAACCGGGTCCCACGGCTGAACTCCCACAAGCAAGCTCGATAACAAATGCCCGATCCAAATCACTCCTACGAGACCTGCAGCAACGCCAATGGCGTACAAGACGAGAGCGCGGGCGATAATCATTCCTACGACGTCTTTCCGGTTCGCGCCGAGCGCCATACGGACAGCGATGTCGCGCTTCCTTTGCAGGACGACATACGACAGAACGCCATATAGTCCCGCTACTGCAACGACCAGCGCCAACCCAGCAAACACGCTAAGCAGGATCGCTCCTAGCCGCCGGCTCTGTACTGAGGCTGAAACAATCTCCTGCATGGTCGCGACATGGAATACCGTCTGACCGGGGTCTACCCGATTGATTACCTGCTGGATCTCCCTATTTAATGCAGCGGGATCTCGGTTTGAAACACGCACGATATAGGTCATGATCTGTTTTAGTAGAAACTGCGACCATAGCGTCGCCGGCGGCACTTGTCGAAAATCGAGATATAGTTGCGCCTCCGGCGGTTTTGCAAGTCCTCTTTGCCGGGTACTTCTCACAACACCAACAATCGTGATTGGATGTGCTCTGAAGACGGTATCATCAAAAGCGATTTGCTTGCCGATCGGGTCCTCTCCCACGAAATAGCGCCGGACCAAAACGTCGTTCACAATTGCTACGCGGGGCCGCTCCAGCGTGTCAGTTTTCTTGAAAAATCGGCCTTTCAAGAGCGGGATCTGTAGAGCGCTGAAGAAGTTTTCGCTCGTCGCGTTCAGTAACGCGCGCGGCTGGCTCTTCTTGGTGCTCGAGTTCGGGCGGCCTCTGATGATGAATGTTGCCGAAGCACTTCCATTGCTCAGCGGCAGGAACGTGACAAAACCTGCGGCTTTCACTGCCGGTATCTCTTCGATCTGGTCCAGTTCTGGCCCATAGACCGTTGTCACCAGATCTCTCTCTGGAGGTTCTATTCCCGAGAGTGCCGTTTGCATCGTCAATACATGCTCCGCGACAAAGCCGTGGTCCGTATGCAGCAAGTGGTACAGGGTACGAAGCAGGAGGCCCGAACCACCAAGCAGCATGATCGCTAGGCTCAGCTGCAAAACGACCAGCGCGTCCCGGAGCTTCTGTTGATTCCTGCCGCCTGCAACGGCACCAGCGCTCTCCCGCAAGGCAGTCTCGATATTCTGACGGACCGCGTGCCAAATGGGGGCCAATCCGAAAAAGAGCGCCGAAATACCGGCCAGAAGGAACATAGCAACGCAGACTTCCGGGCGCAGATGAATTTCTTGAACGCGCGGAATCGAACCGGCAGCTAAGCGTTTCAATAAACCCAAAGAGCTGGCGGCCAGTGCCAGACCGGCACCTGTCCCGATCAGCGCCAGGACGATGCTCTCGTTTAAGAGTTGCCGGACTACCCGCATTCTGCCTGCGCCCAGTGCCGCGCGGATCGCCATCTCCCGCTTGCGGCCGAGGGCACGTGCCAGTTGCATGTTCGCGATATTGGCGCAGGCAATAAGAAGTAGAACAGCAACCGCACCAAGGAGCGCGAAGAGAGCGGGTCGAGCATCGCCAATGACCCTATCCTGATATAACTTTGCTTCGAACGCTACGCCTTTGTCCTCAGCCGGATAAGCGTGATCGAGGCCGCGGGCGATGACTTTTAGTTCCGTTTGTGCAACGGCAAGCTTCACATCCGATTTCAGCCTGCCGATGACGTCGAGGAAATCAGCACCCCGATGCATGGCATCCGGCGTGGGCTGCAGCGATATCCAAAATCCGTCATCACGCGAGGGAAAAGAAAAACCATCTCGCATTACGCCCGAAATGCTGCACTCCTTTCCATCTACGGTGAGACTCTTTCCCATAACGCGAGGATCTCCGGAGAGATGTTCCCGCCAGAACTCCGCACTCACAACCACGGCACAAGACTTGCCGGAATCGTGCCCGGGACCAAAAGGCCGGCCAAGCATCGGACGAACACCCAAGACGTCGAAAAGATTTGTGCTCGCTACCACCCCGGCACTGTGAACCGCTTCACCGCCCGGTAGCCGCAGCGAAGCACTCTCTTCCTCGTATGCGGCTATCTCCGAGAAAGACCGGTTCTGATTTCGTAAATCTAGGAAGTTCGGCAGAGAGGTGGAACCACGACTGCCGTCGGGCTGGACAGAATCAATAGATAGGAGCCGCTGCGATTCCGGATACGGCAGAGGCCGCAGAAGTACCGAATCAATAACAGTAAAAATTAATGCGTTCGCTCCAGCACCGAGCGCAAGCGTGAGAATCGCTATTGCGGTAAATCCCGGCGCTCTGCGTAGAGTGCGAAGGGCAAATCGCAAATCACCGCAAGTCTCATGGAACCATCGGGTTCCACGCGCATCGCGGCATTCCTCTTTTACCTGCTCAATGCCTCCGAACTCCTGTCGCACTCGCCGGCGCGCCTGGTCCTCACTTAAGCCAGTGCCTCTTAGCGCTGAGATTCTTTCGGCGATGTGAAACTGGAGTTCCCGGCTGAGATCCCGCTCGAGTTTGTTGCTCCGCCAGAGCCGTGACCACCACGTCATCGCACACCCTCCTCGGCTAGGCTAAGAATCAGGCCAACCGCTTCGGCTAGCCGTCGCCAGCTCGCGGTCTGTGTCTCCAAATGGACTCGTCCCTTGCTCGTGAGTCGGTAGAACTTCGCATCGCGCCCACTTTCCGTTTTCTTCCAGTCGGATTCGACTAAACCACGATTTTCTATTCGATGCAGGGCGGGATAGAGGGAACCTCCTGGGACCTGAACAATGTCGCGTGAGATATGCTGCAGCCGCTGCGCGATGGCATAGCCATGCACCGGCTGAACGGCGACAACTTTCAAGATGAGGAGATCCAGCGTACCTTGGGGAAGATCGGATTTCGGTGAGGGATCGGCTATAGCTTTCACTTCTATCTATTTATACGGTCAGTATAGCTAGAAGTGCAAGCTACTAATTCTGGATTACGTTTCTTTCCTCTAGTTTCTTGAGCGCTGCGTACGAGCTATTAGAAGGGACCCGCGTCGGCCACAACGATCATGCCGGGCGATCAAGCTTCTGCTGTTGACGGAACTCCTGAATGGCCGCCCAGTCCTCCTCCCATTCTTTGAGGGTGTAGGTCTCGACCTTGTGCTCCTTTAGAAAGCCATCGAGGTCCCAACGCGAGGGAATGCCGAGCAGGGTACGGGTTTAAGACAACATCAGGCCCGCTTCTGTTGGGCGATCCGGGACCGGCTATCAGGTATCGGTTGACAGACAAACTCTACATATGTTGATATTGGGTATATGGCACGAAGACCGAACGATTCGGCGCAGACGCGAGATTTGCTTGCTGCAATGCTCCGTCAGCCGCACACTTGGCATTACGGATACGACCTCTCCAGACAAACCGGTTTGAAATCGGGCACACTGTATCCCCTACTCATACGCCTGAGCGATCAAGGCCTGCTGCAATCTAAGTGGCAGGAACCGGAGCGGCCGGGGAAGCCAGCTCGCCATGCCTACCATCTGACAGCCACCGGTTTGGCGTTCGCGCGCCTTGTAGAGAAGTCAAACGCATCATCTCAGCCTGTGCGTGGCAAATTCGCAGGAGCAATGACATGAGTAAACCAGTTTCGATTCTCAGACAAATCGCCTTTGCCCTGATGACTCACGCGTCTCGTGTGCTGCCGCCGGCGCGTGCGGAATGGGGAGAAGCCATGAAACATGAACTGGACCATATTGCAAGCGGTTGGGTAGCACTGAGGTGGTCAGCCGGATGCGTGATAGCCAGCTATGTAGAGAGAGGACACGACCGATCGGGTTCGCTAGCAGCGGTTGCGAGGAAACCAAGTGCGTTTCTTCCCATGGCGATGTCGCTTACGGCATTGACAATCGTGTTGGTCACCATCTCGATGTATGGCGTGGTTCATGAGCGCGACGAGGGGGCAGTCGCCCATATTTGGCAGCTGCTCATGGCCGGGCAGATCCCGATCCTGGCCTTCTTCGCTGTGCGATGGCTGCCGCGCGCGCCGAGACAAGCGCTGTTTGTGCTCGCATTGCAAGCGGGCGCGGCTCTTGCAGCAATAGCGCCGGTTTACTATCTGAAACTGTAAATGGCGACCTTCTAGCTGGCTTTGGATTCCTGCAGCATGAGCTGCCGTTCCGCGCCGGTCATGCTCCTCTGTAACGATTGCGATAGCGCGCGCAGCGATACCTGGGACATGTCGAGCATTTTCGACGAGCTAACGTTGGGCAGCAGGTCTACAAAGTGCTCGGTCATCACTGGGTCACGCCATTCCTTGGCGGCTTCAGCGCGCATGATCTGAATGGCTTCTTCGGAAGTGAAGGCCCGTTTATAGGGCCGCTCGGTGGTCAGCGCGTCGTAGATGTCGGCAGTCTGGAGAATGCGGGCAAGCAGGGGGATCTCTTCTCCGGCCAGGCCGTCAGGATATCCCGTACCGTTCCACTTCTCGTGGTGATGGCGGATGACGGGCAGAACCGCCGACAGCGACCGGATATTCCTGCAAATGCGTTCGCCCCTTTCGGCGTGGCTTCGCATAATGCTCCATTCATGGTTATCCAGCGCGCCTTCCTTGAATAAAATGCGGTCTGGAATGGCCACCTTACCGATATCGTGAAGATAGCCAGCGCGCTGCAGCGTCATTAACTGCTGCGGAGACAGCCCCATGGACATACCGATAGCTAAACACATTTGCGACAGCCGTTCGCAATGCTGCCCCAGTCCGGGATCGCGGCCTTCCACCGATTGAGCCAGGGAAAACAGCACAGTTTCTGAATCGTCCAGTGACTCTATCATGCCTTTGTGCCGCAGAATCGAATGAATGCGGGCCTGCATGGGACCGGGACGGTACGGCTCGAGAAAGTAAGCATCGGCGCCGGCATCGATAGCTCTGATTTCCGCTTCCACGTCGTCTTGGGCGCTGGTGACAAAAACGGGGAGAAAACGGGTTCCGGAGGCCTTCTTCAGAATGCGGCAGAATTCGACTCCTCCAAGCTCCGGAGTGGCCATGTCGATGATGATGAGATCCGCATGCTCCACCGAGACAGCAGCCAAAGCCTCAGTGGTATTCGAAACTTCGATCAATTGGCAGCGCGTATTCCCGAGAATAGTGCGGAGAAGAGCGCGCTTCGCCACCAAGTGGTGGACGATAACGATCTTGCGTTTGACGCCGCCCGGACCGCTGCAGGCCTGCGAGAGGCTGCTCTGGGCGTTATTTTCTGATTCGGATGGCTGGGGATTAAACATTGCTCTACCGGTAACCGCTTCAGTGACTTAGTGGGGCAAACAGCGAAGAAGTCTTCCGGTGAATGCCACGAAAGGTCGATTAAAGTACTACGAGCCAGTACCTTTTCTTAGTACTATAGTTTGAGACCCAAGTAGATCCAGATGTTTGCGACATGAAAAGGATTGATTTCAGCCACTATGCGCCAAATGCAAGAATGTCCTGATTCTGAAGATTGTGCGATGTGACTGAAATCAACGTTACGAGCGGAAGTCGAACTCTCTCTGTCCTGGTGGTGGAAGATAACCCCGGGGACGTCCTGCTGCTCAGGGAGGCATTTCTGGAAATGAATGCGGGAATGGATCTGCGCGTCGCCAGGGACGGGGCCGAAGCTCTCGATATCCTCTTTAGAAATACCGACCATTGGTGCCCGGCGGTAATCATCCTGGACTTGAATCTGCCGAAAGTAAGCGGCCACGAGGTTCTAAAAAGGCTGAAAGGCGATACGATGAAGCAGCTGATTCCGGTGGTTATCCTGACGTCCTCGCGCCTGGAGGCGGATATCCGGAGAGCATATGATTTGCATGCGAACGCCTACATCCGGAAGCCGAACTCGCTGGACGAATTGATGTCGTGCATGCGCGGTTTTCAATCGTTCTGGATGGAAACCGTGAGCTTGCCGGACCCACGCTTTTCCCGCTAAACAGCTTTCATATCAAAGCGCTTCCGTCGCGATGGCGCCTGGGCTAAAGTATGCTCTAATGCGGGTTAGGGCATCTTCGTTTAGTTCCCGCCTAACCGCCCCGGCATTTCCCAGAAGGAGTACTTTCCATGAGCACCAAACTCGCTGTGTCAGCACAAGTGCGTGAGCCCGCAGACCGGTGGACCACGACTGAAGCGTCCGAACTCTATGACGTAGCAAGTTGGGGCAAGGGCTATTTTTCGGTTGCCGGGAATGGCAATCTGCTGGTCCACCCCACCAAAGAGCAGGCACGCAGCATCGATCTGAAGCAGTTGGTGGACACGCTGCAGTGGCGAGGAATATCGCTTCCTATTCTGATCCGCTTTGCCGGCATCCTGAAGCACCGCTTGGGCGAAATACATCAGGCATTCGAATCGTCGATTAGGGAACACGGATATCAGGGCGGCTATTGCTGCGTTTATCCCATTAAGGTCAACCAGCAGCGGCAGGTAGTAGAAGAGGTCTTCAATTTCGGCCGGGCTTACAAGTTCGGGCTGGAAGCCGGATCGAAACCCGAACTGCTGGCGGTTCTGGCAATTGCCGACAACGAGACGCCGATTATCTGCAATGGATTCAAAGACGATGAATACATAGAAATGGTGATGCTCGCCAGGAAGATCGGCAGGCGGATCATTCCGGTGGTGGAGAAATTCACAGAGCTGGAGATGATTGTCAAACATGCCGAAAAGGTTGGCGTGAAGCCGGCGATCGGCATCCGGGTGAAGCTGGCCAGCCGCGGTTCCGGCCGCTGGAAATCATCGGGCGGTTACCGTTCGAAGTTTGGGCTGACAGTGAGTGAGGCCCTGCAAGCCGTGGAACAGCTGAAGGCGCGCGGCATGGAAGATTCGCTGCAGCTGCTCCACTTTCATCTGGGCAGCCAGATCACGAATATCCGGCAGATTAAAGCGGCGGTAATTGAAGCTGCCCGCATTTACGTGGAGCTGAATAAGGCTGGCGCGGGGCTGAAGTTTCTGGACGTGGGGGGCGGTTTGGGGATCGACTACGACGGTTCGCAGACCGACTTCGAATCGAGCGTCAATTACACGCTGGAGGAATACGCGCGGGATGTGGTTTACCATGTGCAAAATATCTGCGATGAAGCGGAAGTGCCGCATCCGACCATCATTTCGGAAAGCGGCCGGGCGATTGCCGCGTATCACAGTTTGCTGGTCTTTAATGTCGTGGGGGTGAGCGGTTTCGGAGAGGAAGAGCTGCCGGCGGCGCTTCCAGATGATTGCGAGCAGCCGCTGATCGATCTATTCGAGACCCACCGCTCGATTACGAAGAAGAATCTGCTGGAGACCTATCATGACGCTCAGCAGGCCTTGGATGCGGGCCTGAACCTTTTTAATCTCGGGTATCTCAGCCTGGAGCAGCGCAGCCTGGCGGAGAATTTCTACTGGTCGATCTGCCGGAAGATTCTTAATCTCGCCCGCGATCTGGATTATTTTCCGGAAGAGCTGGAAGGACTCGAGAGCCTGCTTTCCGATACATACTTCTGCAACTTCTCTCTCTTTCAGAGCATGCCCGACAGCTGGGCGGTGAAGCAATTGTTTCCGGTAATGCCGATTCACCGTCTGGATGAGGCTCCGGAACGCCATGGGGTGCTTGGCGATATTTCCTGCGATTCAGACGGCAAGGTAGATCAGTTCATCGACCGTCGCGACGTGAAGAAGACTCTGCCGCTTCATTCATTCAACGGCGAGCCTTACATATTGGGTGCCTTTCTGCTGGGCGCGTACCAGGAGATTCTGGGAGACCTGCACAATCTGTTCGGCGACACCAATGCTGTGCATGTCAATTTGAACGATGAGGGTGACGTGGTTTTGGAAACTGTAGTTCAGGGCGACACTGTGCGCGAGGTACTGAACTACGTTCAATATAGTGCGCAAGCGCTGATCGACGAGTTCCGCCGGGATGTAGAAGTCGCGGTGCGCGAACAACGAGTTGGGTACGAAGAGGCTGGGCGGCTGCTGCGGTTTTACGAAGAGGGCCTGCAAGGTTATACCTATCTGGAGCAGTAATGGACGATCCGCTCCGGATCGTGCTGGTCTCGCCCCGGAATCCGCTTAATATCGGGGCAGCTGCGCGCGCCATGAGCAACTTCGGGGTACGCCACCTGCGGCTGGTAAACCCTTACCAGGTTGCTTTCCTGCAGGCAAGATCGGCGGTCAGATCGGAATACATTCTGCAGGAAGCGGAAGTCTTCGATTCCCTTCCCGAAGCGATCGCGGACTGCCGGTTGACGGTGGGTACAACAGCGGCGAGTGGCCGCGATCTACATGCCCCGCTTTACCGTCTGGAGGCGGCGGCCGAGATCATCCAGGCCCATGCAAAACCGGTGGCGCTACTGTTCGGGTCGGAGAAGTTCGGCCTGTCGAATGAAGATCTGAGTTACTGCAATTGGATGCTGAGAATCCCGACGCGCACGGCTCATGCTTCGATGAATCTCGGCCAGGCAGTCGCCATTTGCCTCTATGAACTACATCGCAGCGAAGAAGAGGGCCACTTCCAATTCCCTGCCTCCGAAGCGGCAACGGCTCTCGACTATGACCGTTTTACGGAGTTGCTGAGCGGCATACTGGCAAAATCCGGATACACTCAGGAACGGACTTCAGAATCGGGTGAGATTAAACTGCGGCGGCTGGTGGGGCGGCTTTCCATGCCTGCTTCAGATAGCACGGCATGGCTGGGAATACTGCGGCAGATTTTGTGGAAGGTGCGGGGAGGTGACCGCGAGTGAACTGGGCTACCGGTCAATGTTATAACATTGAATTCGCGGCGCCACCAAGTTGCAAGCAGCGGAATCGGCGAAGCAGCTGCGCAGTTTTTGGCAAACGAATTCTAGCGGCTTGACGGGCCGATCTAAAAACTGACACGGAGCGCCAATTGCAGCGTCCTCGGATCGGTCGCGCCCGTCACTTGCCCGAAGTTCGCGTTACCCACGACCGTCGAAATGCCGGTGTAGGAGAGATGATTCGGAACGTTGTAGAGTTCGGCGCGCAAGCTTGCGCTAACACGTTCACCGATTGGAAACTTCTTTTGCAGGGAAGAATCCCAATTGATAAACACCGGGCTGAAGATTGCGTAAGCTCCGAGGTTCCCGAAAGTACCGGCAGCGGGAACCGCGAATGCCGCCGGGTTCAGAAATTGCCTGCGGCTGTTGGTTTGCAGAGCATCAACCAGGACTAGGTCCGGCCGCTGGTTGCCGCTGATTCCAATGCCGGCTTGGTCGTTCTGAATGGTCACGTTGAGCGGAAGGCCAGACTGAATAGTGGTTACACCGGAGATCTGCCATCCGCCCAGCACTTTCTGATACCACGTGCTGCCGTTCAGCCAGAAGGGCAGCGGATAGACATAGCTGAATACGAAGATATGGTTTCGATTGTAACTGGCAGGCCCCCAATCTGCTCGCAAATCGTAACTATTCTGAGGACGATAATTGAACGCATTGGCATCCGTGCGCGCTTTCGACCAGGTGTAGGCAACGTTGATGAGCCCGCCCTGGTTGAACTGTTTGCGGAATTGAACCTGAAGGGAGTTATAGCTGAAGTTGGCGCCAGTTATGTATTGAAAGATGTCCGCATAGCCCGGATAGGGACGAAGCGCATTGACATTCACTCCCGGATTGGCCTGTAGAGTGCCTGCCCGGAGTTGATTGATGTCGTTCTGATAGGACAGATTGGCGGCGCTAGAGCCTACGTACCGGACATCGAGTAAAGCACTGCTGCCGATTTTCTGCTGAATGCCTAAGCTCCAGTTCATGGTGCGCGGAACTGTCATATCGAGGGAATGCGAATTGCCAATGCTGCTGGGAAAGTTCTGTAGTGCGCCGCTTGACGGGTTCTCCACACTCCCGTTGTAAATCAACGCTTGCTGAATGAATGGTGGATTGTTTACCGCGCTAAAGATGAAGTTTCCTTCGATGCGCTCATAGAAAATCCCGTAGCCGCCCCGCAGAATCGTCGATTGACGCCCGGTCAGATCATAGGCAAAGCCAATGCGGGGCTGCCAAGTATTCCAGTAAGTGTTTGCCGTGCCTTTAGGCAAGCCATGAAATAAGCCGAGCACCGCCGGATCCTTGGTAACGACCGGAAATCTGTCGATGGCATCCTGCGGGAACCCTTCGCCGCCAAGCACCAAGCCGTTATAGATGTTGCCGCTGTTGGGGATTACGCTTCCGGTCCGGGGATCAATCCGCACCTGCTGGGAGCGATCGAAAAACTCCGGAAGAAATGCGGTTGTATTGTTCAGAGCGCTATACTGCGGCTGCATGTAAGCCCACCGCAGCCCTAGATTGACGGTCAGCCGGCCGTTCACCTTCCAATCGTCCTGGATGTAAGGCTCTACCTGTGAAAAGCGGTACCATCCTTCGCGCGAAGAACTTGCTTCGGTGTAGGAATTAAAGTTCCCAAGCAGCGCGTCGCCGATCGCATTTCCGGTGGTGCCTAGTGGGCCGACCGGCCGGACACTGGGATTGAAGCTAAACGATCCATTGATGGTGGGGATGTTGTCCTGATTCTTGCGGCTTCGCATAATCAAAACACCAAGCTTCAGATTATGGTTGCCGAGAATTTTCGAGAAATCGTCCTTCCAATCGAAAATTCGATTGAAATTGTTGAAGCGCAATGGCGTGGCCGTTAAATTGGTGAGTCCGCCGACCGCGATGGAAGGTATTACATTCGAAGCACCATAGATGGTGGGATAGTTGATGCCCTGGCCCGTTCGCGTAAAATCCGAGATGAAAATGGGGTTGGGTTCGATGCCGGTCTTCTGAATAATTACATTGCCGGTAAAGCTGAACTGGGCGATGTTTACGGTTGTGGGATTGGGCACATAACTCCACTGCAAGCTCGCGTTCGTTCCCGGGATGTTCCGATCGTAAGTAACCAGCTCATTTTGGCTCTGTTGAGAAGTGTAGTAATCGCGGAAGTAATGAAAAGACAGCTGATTGCGGTTGCTGATGTTGTAATCCACTTTGAAGAGATACTCATTAGTGTTCAGGGGCGCAACCGTATTAAACACGAAATTACCTCCCGTCCCGGTAAAGTTGGGAACCGGATAATTCCCCAGGAGCCTTGCCGAATTCGGGCTCCACCGGATAGAAGGAATACGGCCGTTTTGGAAGACTAGGCCGGTACTGGGATCTTTCGGCTGCTGAGATAGAGGCAGGTTTGAGAAATCTCCTGAGCGCTGAGCGAGTGTGGGCACTGTCCAGGTGTTCGTAGAACCCTGGCGAAGCCGCTTAAAGTCTTCGCCCACAAAGAAGAACAACTTACTGCGATCTTTGTTGAAGAGCTTCGGGATGAAAATAGGCCCGCCCAGATTCCAGCCAAAATTGTTAAAGCGCAATTCAGGAATGGTGAGGGCATTGTAAGCCCGCGCTTGAATGGCGTCGTTGCGGAAAAACTCGTATCCGATTCCATGAAAATCAGTCGTCCCGGCTTTGACAGCGATGCTGATCACCGCGCCTGCGCTGCCACCGTACTCGGCACTGTAATTCGATGTCAGAACACGGAATTCAGCGATGGCGTCCGGGTTGATATTGATGAAATTGTTACCCCCGCCCCCGTTGTCCTTATTGTCGGCTCCATCAAGGTACCAGGAGAAGGTGTCGGTACGGCTGCCGTTGATGGATTGTCCGCTGTTGTTAACACCGTATCCGCCGAACAATCCAAATCCGCTGCTATAAGTCGTGGAGACTCCGGGCAATAGCTGCAGCAGTTGAGGGAAGTTACGCCCATTCAGCTGAATCTGGCTTGCCTGGGTGCCGGTAATCAGATCACTGACCGCGCCAGAACTCGATTCGACGCGAACCGCGTCCGCCTGTACCGTGACAGACTCGCTGACGTTTCCAACCTGTAGCGTGGGATTCACAGTAACCTGCTGGCCCACCGTCACATCGACTTTGGTCAAGACAAACTTTTTGAAGCCCTGAGCGGTGGCGGAAATCTCATAGGTCCCAATCGGCAGATTCGAAATGATGTAGGTGCCGCTCTCATTGGAGATGGCAGTACGGGTGAGATTCGTCTCGTTGCTTTTCACCTCCACAGTTGCGAGCGGCACTACGGCCCCGCTGGAATCCTGGACCGAGCCGAGAAGAGTCTGGTTATTTGTGGTCTGGGCCGCTAAACCCGTGACGCCCACCACAAAAGCGAACAGCATTGCCTGAAGATCTCTGCGCATAACTGTTTCCCCTTACTTTCGATTTCGAAGTAGCGGGATCATATCACATGCGCAGCGGAGCTCGACAATAGAGAAGAATGCAGAGACAAGAAGTGGTTCTGGAAACTGCTGCTGTGAGTCGTCGGCATAAATCCTCAAAGGTCTCCTGCATACTATCGGCGCTGCGCTCTCAAATTTCCAGAAGGATTCGCACATTTCGTTGACATTGTGCGCCGCGATTAGGAAGGGTTCAACGGTCGTAAGCTTACGAATCGTCGACTATTCCCGTAAGTGATAAGTAGTACTGCGGACAAGAACTTCCTGAACTAGCTTGTGCCTGAAAACGAGATTACACTCATATCGAGTGGCAGCCTTTTTCCGTCTATTGCTTCTATCATCCTGCCTGGCGGCGCTAGCGGGCTTACCGCTACGGGCTTCGCAGCACTGGATCCGCGTAACCACTCCGCATTTTGAGATGTATACCACCGACAGCCAGAAGCGGGCTGAACGGGCGCTGCAAACGTTCGAACAAGTGCGCAGCTATTTCATAGAGCGGAGCACCAACAAAAAAGCGCCCGAAGGCCAGGTTCGCATCATTGCGTTCTCATCGGAAAAGGAATACAAGCCGTATCGCCTGAACGAGGGAGCATTTGCTTACTACCTGGATAGCCGGCAGCGGGATTACATCGTTATGCAGGACATCGAGCCCGAACACGCCCAGTCTGCTATCCACGAATATACGCATCTGATTGTCGAGCATGCTCACCTGAATCTTCCGCTCTGGCTGAATGAAGGAATCGCGGATCTGTATTCGTCGCTAGAGCCGCGCGGGAAACAGGCCATGGTCGGGCGTCCTTTGCCGGGCCGGATCGCCAGCCTGCTGCAAGGAAAATGGATGGATTGGGATGCGCTTCTGGCAGTCGATCACAGTTCTCCCTATTACAACGAGCGCGATAAGATGTCGATCTTCTACGGGCAAAGTTGGCTATTGACCCACATGCTGGCGCTGAGTCCTGCCTATAATCCGAAGTTCGCGCAATTCGTGACCGCGGTTGGAGGTGGCGGGATTGAAGCTGCCGGAAGTAAAGGTGGAATGACGTCGGCCGAAGCATTCCAGAAAGTATATGGCAAAACGGTGACCGCTGTAGGCAAGGATGCCGAACGATACATGCATCAGAATTTGGTGAAGGTGGCGCTGTTCGATTTCACGATGGGAAAGACCGATCTCGATCCCCAGGTTTCTGAGCCTTCCAGCTTCGATACCGGGCTGGTGCTGGCCGAGTTGTTGGCGTCACGGAGCGGCACCATGCAGGAGGCGCAGGATCGTTTGCTGGCGCTGGAGAAGGAGAATCCGGAATCGGCCGAGGTAGAGGAATCCCTGGGTTATCTGGCATGGCGGCGGAATGATCTTCCTGAAACGCGCCGGCATTTCGATCTCGCGGTCCAGCATGGATCAAAGAACGTCAAGCTGATGGTCGCAGATGCCGGGTTCGCCCAGCAGAGCGGAGTGGATCCACAGAAGGCAGTCGATCTCCTGGAGCAGGCTGTCAAGCTGCAGCCTGACGACGCCGAGACGCGGATCTTCCTGGCCGAAGTCGAGGCCGGCCGCGAGCGGTACGGACGGGTGCTGGGCATTACCGCGCCCATTCACTCGGTCCCGCCCAGACTGGCATACCGGCTATTCGCGGTGAATGCCTACACCCATGCCAATTTGCGCGATCCGCAGGGTGCCCGGACCTTGGCCAAGAAGGCTCTGGAGTATGCGAAAACATCCTCCGAGCGCGTCCAGATTACGCGATTGCTGCAGTCTCTGGACGCATCCGGCCGTCCGGCGGCGGCACCCACTGCGCCCGAAGGGCAAATCGCACAGGCAGAAGATGGCGACTCTTCTTCGCGGCCCAATCAGCCCGGGCATGCGCCCATTCTCGCTCGCAGCCAGGGATTGCCCCGGGCACAAGGTAAAACCAAAGCCCTGGAATGCGGATCGGGTAGTTATCGCCTTCATCTGCAAGCCGGGAGCAGGGAGATGGTGTTTTCCATGAATAAGCCAGACAACATAATGGTTCGTAATCATGATCCGCTGGAATGGAACTGCGGCCCGTTGCAGCCGCTTGACATTACAGTTATCTACCAGCCGGAAACCGGCTCCAAAGTAGACGGCAAGGTGTCAGAGCTGATTTTTTGAGGAACTCGCGCAGAACGGCCGCAGTGTCAAGCGCGCCACCCAAAGAACCAACGAGTTTCTTCCTGGTTGGTGGTGCGCAGCCGCGGTCTTTGCGCTTATAACCATCCGCGATCTCGCCTGCTCCTCCGGCCGCGCATTCCGGGAAGCAACGGAGAATCAACCCGGCTATTACACTGGAAGCAATGAGCCTCCGGCGCTTCTTGCTGCTTTTTTCTCTGCCGCTCCTCGCTGCCCTAACCCTTGCCGCACAGTCCCCCGCCCCTTCCTCTTCCGCCAGCGGGTTAGATCTTCCGGCCATCGATAAGTCCGCCGATCCTTGCCAGAACTTCTATCAGTATGCCTGTGGCGCCTGGATGAAAACGCATCCTATTCCTCCTGACCAATCCAGTTGGGGCACTTTCGACCTCTTGAATGAAGGCAACCAGCAAGTGCTCCGGCAGATTCTGGAGGATTCGGCCGGCCACCAGGATCGCTCTGATCTCGACGCGGAAATCGGCGGCTTCTATGCATCGTGCATGAATGAGCCAGCCATCGAGAAATTGGGCGCGGTACCGCTTCGCGCTGAGCTCGAACGCATCGAAAGAATCAAAGATAAGGGAAGCCTGTACCAGGAGGTGGCTCGCCTGCACGACCGCCAGGTTGGTGTCCTCTTCGAATTTGGCTCCATGCCCGATCCCAAGAACGCCCGGATGAATATCGCAAACGTCGATCAGGGCGGTCTCGGGCTGCCGGAGAAGGACTTTTATTTCCGGACCGATGAGCGGTCCCAGCAACTACGGCAGAAATATGTTGCGCACATCGCCAAAATCTTTCAGCTGATTGGCGTTCCTCAAGCCGATGCCGGGCGGAAGGCTTCGACCATCATCCGTATGGAGACTGATCTCGCTCGTGCTTCGCTGGATGTGACTGCGCGGCGCGATCCTCAGCTTCTGGTTCATTCCATGCCGGTAGGTGAACTCGAGAAGCTTTCGAGCCACTTCGATTTCAAGGACTACTTCACCAGCGTCGGCGCGCCCGAGTTCAGCCAACTCAATGTCACGGTTCCACCATTTTTCACCGCCCTGAGCGGCCTGGTGGAGAAAGAAAAACTCGCTGACGTGAAAGACTATCTGGCGTGGCAGTATGTGAGCGCCAGCGCAACCAAGCTGTCGAAAGCGTTTGTCGACGAGAACTTCGACTTCTACGGCAGGACTTTATCCGGCGCACAGCAGAGCCGGCCGCGATGGAAACGCTGCGTCGCTTCGACTGACTCCGAGCTAGGCGAAGCGCTGGGACGGAAGTTTGTGGAGAAGACTTTCGGAGAGCAGGGCAAGGCGCGTACGCTCGCGATGGTCAACGCTATTGAGAAGCAGATGGGAATCGACATACAGTCGGTGTCCTGGCTCAGTCCGGCCACTAAGAAGGCCGCCTTAACCAAGCTGCATGCCGTGACCAACAAGATAGGTTATCCGGACCAGTGGCGCGATTATTCCAGCGTGAAGATCGTGCCGACGGATTATTTTGGCAATTGGTATCGAGCCAATCAGTTCGAGAGCCATCGTCAACTCGCCAAGATTGGAAAGCCGGTGGACCGCAGCGAGTGGTCGATGTCGCCGCCCACCGTCAACGCGTATTACGATCCCACACAGAACAACATTAATTTTCCTGCCGGTATCCTGCAGCCTCCGTTCTATTCGAATGCAGCCAGCGACGCTGTAAATTTCGGCGCGGTCGGCGTGGTGGTGGGTCACGAACTGACGCATGGTTTCGACGATCAGGGCCGGCAGTTCGACGCGGACGGCAATCTGCGCGATTGGTGGACCAAAACCGACCAGGCAAATTTCACGAAGCTGGCGCAGTGTTTCGTAAACGAGTACGGAGGGTTCAGCCCGGTCGCGGGAGTGGAGTTGAACGGCAAACTGACGCTGGGAGAAAACACCGCCGATAACGGGGGCACGCGGCTGGCCTATCTAGCATTGTTGAGCAGCCTCGCCGCGCATTCTTCAGCACCAGACGAAAAGAAAGACGGCTACACCCGGCCGCAGCAGTTTTTCCTGGGTTTCGCCCAACTCTGGTGTGAGAATGTCCGCCCCGAGCAGGCCCGCTTAGGAGCGCAGACAGATCCGCATGCGCCCGGCAAATTCCGGGTCAACGGAGTGGTACAGAATCTGCCGCAGTTCGGCTCGGCCTTCGGCTGCAAAGCCGGCGACAAGATGCAGGCGGTAAATGCCTGCCGCGTCTGGTAACGAAACATCAATTCATGTCCCGAGAAACCAACGAAGCGAATCCGCTTCTCTTAGAACAGCTTCCCGTTCCGTTTACGGCCATTCGCGCCGAACATGTCGAGCCGGCGATCGCCAGCCTTCTGCCGCAGATGAACGCGCGGATTGAGAAGCTAGGTTCCGATGAAACTCCGCGCACCTATGAGGCAATCCTGGGCGGCCTTGACCGCGAGACCGAGCCGCTCGATTTCGCTATGTCTATCGTCCGCCACCTCGAGTCGGTTGTGACTACGCCGGAGTTACGTGCCGCGCACAACGCGGTTCAGGGCCCAGTCAGCGCGTTCTACACCTCGATTCCCTTGCACGATGGATTGTGGTCGGCCATCAAAGCGGTCAACACGAGCGGTGAAGCGGAACGTCTCACCCCGGTTGAGCGCCGCCATCTGGAAAAAACCGCCCGCGACTTTGTGCGTTCCGGAGCGGACTTGCCGCCGGAGGGCAAACGCAGGCTGGAAGAGCTGAACGTCGAGCTGACCAAGATTACGACCAAATTCACCGAGAACGTTCTGGATTCGACCAACGCCTTCGAGTTATTCATCACTGACGAAGCCGGGCTTGCGGGACTGCCGGAATCCGCGCGGCTTGCGGCCCGCGAAAGCGCGAAAAGCAAGGACAAAGACGGCTGGCGGCTGACTCTTCAGTCGCCGAGCTACGTGGCGGCCATGACCTATCTGGACCATCGCGCCACGCGCCAGCAGATCTGGGAAGCGTACAACAATCGGGCTACTTCCGGCGTACTGGATAACCGGCCGCTCGTAAAGGAAATTCTTCGCCTCCGCCGTGAAAAGGCACGGTTGCTAGGCTTCAACGACTTTGCTGATCTCGTGCTGGAGCAGCGCATGGCGCATACCGGCACGGATGCGCAACGTTTCCTGGACAGCTTGCAAGCGAAAACGCAGCGTCACTTCGAGCGCGAAAACCGCGAGCTTGCGGAATGGGCTGGCACTATCGGCTATGACAGCATTAAGCCCTGGGACGTCGGCTATCTGGCTGAGAAGCAGCGCTTGGCGCTCTACGATTTCGACGAAGAGGAACTGCGGCCTTATTTCCCTCTCGAGCAAGTGATGGCCGGCATGTTCGATATCTTCAGCCGTCTTCTGGGCATTCAGATGGTACCTGAGCCGGGTGTAGAGGGATGGGATTCAGAGGTGCGTTATTTCCGGGTGGAAGACGCCTCGTCAGGCCTGCTGTTGGGCGGCTTCTATACCGATTGGTATCCCCGGGAAAATAAGCGCGGCGGTGCGTGGATGGACGCGCTGGTCACCGGCAATCCGGACGCGAGCAAGCCCCACATCGGGCTTATCTGCGGCAATCTGACGCCTCCCGTGGAAGGCAAACCGTCGCTGTTGACACATCGCGAAGTGGAGACCATCTTCCACGAGTTCGGCCACTTGCTGCACCACGTCCTGAGCCGCGTTCCAGTCCGCGATCTGGCAGGGACAAGCGTGCCGTGGGATTTTGTGGAGCTTCCTTCGCAGATCATGGAGAACTGGTGCATGGAACAGGAGGCCCTGAATACCTTTGCGCGGCACTATGAAACCGGTGAGCCCATTCCGGAAGATTTATTCCGGAAAATGCATCGTGCCCGCACGTTCCGTAGCGCGAATATGCAGATGCGGCAGCTGGGGTTCGGGACCGTCGACTTAAAACTCCACCGCGAGTTCGATCCCGATAGCCCGGCTGACGCGATGAAGTTCGCGCGCGATGTTCTGACGCCGTTTACGGCAGCGCCTCTGCCGGACAGCTATAACATGATTGCGAGCTTCACCCATCTGTTCTCGAGTCCTGTCGCGTATGCGGCAGGATATTATTCGTACAAGTGGGCAGAAGTTCTCGACGCTGACGCTTTCACCCGGTTCCAGCGGGAAGGCGTGTTCAACACCCACACCGGGCAGGAGTTCCGGCGCACCATTCTCGAGCGCGGCAACAGCGAAGATCCTTCGCTTCTCTACCGGGACTTTATGGGGCGTGATCCGGATGCCGACGCCCTGCTGGAACGTCTGGGTTTGACAGCTGCCTGAAAAGAGAATGCATGAATGACAATGAAGAAGGTCCTGCGATTCAGCGGAACCTTCAGCTGACGGAGGCGCAAGAGAAGATTGCGGTACTCGAAAAGGCTTTGGAAGAAGCCACGGCCGCTGGCGCAGCCGCGCGTCGAGATGCCGCCTGGCAGTCGGACAATGCCCGCCTCGCCGCCGAGGAGATGCAGCACTTTGTCTACGCCGTCAGCCACGATCTGCGGCAACCGCTGCGCGGCGTGCTTACCAGCGCTCAACTTTTGGAACGGCAGGCCGATCTCCGGGAGCGCACGCAAGAGTTTACATCCGCCATCATCCAGGGCGCGGTGGAGATGAACGGGCTTATCGAAAGACTGCTCACCTACTCGCGGGTGGCTTCCAATTTGCGGCGGACCATTGTTTCGCTCTCGCCCATTGTGCAGTGGGCTTTGATGAGCATGGGAAAGACCGTGACGGAAGCCGAAGCCGAAATCACTTGCGGCGACCTGCCTACGGTAGATATAGACGATTCGACTTTTGCAACCCTGTTCCAGCAGCTGTTCACAAACAGTATTCTTTATCGCGGCGCGGGGAAACCCAAGGTCCACGTCAGCGCCGAAGAAGTTGATACTGGTCACGTCATTTCGGTGCAGGATAACGGCTGCGGAATCAAAGCCGAATTCCACGAAAAAATCTTCACTCCTTTCCAGCGGCTGCACGGCAGCGAGATTCCCGGCTTCGGACTGGGGCTGGCCATCAGCCGTAAGATCGTTCATGCGCACGGGGGCCGCATCTGGGTAGAAAGCGACGGCGCCCACGGCTGCAACTTCCGCTTCTCCATTCCGGCATAGATCAACCTTATTGGCGCTAATTAGAAACCCTCTGATGCCTGGTGAATTGCAGCCACGGAGAGCTTCCATTCGAAATTGGTCAAGTCTTGACTACCGGCTGGCCGAATGGTTCTGCCTATACTGATTGCCACGGCGCTCACCTATGGCAACGCACCTTTTGCTTCCGATCCAGGCGGCGAATTCGATTTCAAGCGTGTGGGCCTGAAAATGTTCCGTATTGGGAAGGCTTTCCCAAGACCTACTTTGACTCATCAAACGGGTGCGTTTTATGATGGGCTCGTCCTGCCTCGATCAATGCGCGGCTGGAAATAAGCGGGGGTAGCACTTCGATGGATCGCATCACAGAACGGTATTTAACAGAGTTTTCTACTGAAAACGGGCTTATGGGCCTAGAAGAATCTAAGCGCTTCGAGCATCTCGCTTGCTTTGCTGTCGTAAAACAGCACCACAATATTCACTTCGATACGGAAGATGTGGTAACGGGAGACGGCGACTTCAATCAGAATGGAAACGACGGCAAAGGCAGTGATACCGGGATTGACGGTATTGCAATCATCGTCAATGGCTCTCTTGTGACCGACGTAGAGGCTCTATCGTTCTATGGGGGAGAAAGTGCCTGCTTAGACGTGCAGTTCATATTTACCCAAGCCGAACGATCATCGAGCTTTAACGCAGCTAAGATCGGCACGTTTGGCACGGCTGTTATGGACTTCTTTAGCGAGAAGCCACGACTAAAGAGAAACAGTAAGATTGCTGCGGCTGCGGAGATCCAGGCCGCAATTTACGATATGTGTCCGAAGTTTGACAGGGGCAACCCGTCTTGTAAGTTGTACTATGTAACTAACGGTAAGTGGTTAGATGACCAAACTCTTCAGGCAAGACTTGAGATTGTAAAAGACGATCTTAAGAATACTATCCTTTTCTCGACAGTTGAGTATACGCCAATCGACGCGCCAACACTTCAATCGATGTATCGGCAAACCCGCAATGCCGTAACTAAGACGTTCAATTTTCCCAGTAAGATTCCTGTTGGGGATGTTGCTGGGGTGAAGTATGCGTACATCGGGTTCTTGCCTTCTCCTGAGTTCGTCAAGCTTATTACAAGGGATAACGGAGAGATGTTGCCCGGACTATTCGATAGCAACGTCAGGGACTGGTACGGATACAACGAGGTTAACAAAGAGATTCGAAATACTTTGAAATCTGAAACGAGTGACATGTTTGTCCTGATGAACAACGGTATTACCCTCATCGCCCGCAAGCTGATCCCGTCGGGAACAAGGCTGAGTATAACTGATTTTCAGGTCGTTAATGGATGTCAAACAAGTCACGTTCTGTTTGATAACAGGGGCCTGTTAACCGACAGGATAATGGTCCCTGTTAGGATCATCAGCACTGATGATGAGAAGGTTATAACTTCTATCGTAAGGGCCACTAATCGCCAGACTGAAGTAAAGGAGGATCAATTTTTTGCTCTACAGGAGTTCCCAAAGACCTTGGAACAGTACTTTTGCTCATTTGATGACGAATCGAGGCGGCTATATTACGAACGACGAACATGTCAGTATGACCGGATGGCTATCGAAAAAGTCCGTGTTATTACTGAAGCAAACGTGGTCCGTTCGTTTGCTTCGATCTTTCTTGACGAGCCACATCGGACAACCAGAAATTACAAGGGAATTAGAGACAAGGTATCAAGAGTGGGGTGGCCCCCTGAGTTGAGACAAGCAGTTAAGACACTGCTTACGGTTCGATGAAAAGAACTCGACCGGCAAGACGACTGTAGCGCAGAATGGTGACCGGTTGGCGAAGCGGAAGCGGGCTCTGCTGGAGAGCAACCCGCCGAGGAATAACCAACTGGAAACTCATCGAGACGATGAGGCCGGGGGCGGCGGCAAAGCCGTTCCCGGACCGATCGAATCGCATCGGATCGAAAGATTTCCCGATGCCTGAGAAAACTCATCAAGAAAGCTGCCGCGCAGCGGCTTCCTTTTGTTGTTTGATGAGGTGAGCTTCGAACGTAAGCGTCCGAGCAACCGCAGCCTAGACTATCCCGGTGCGTTATGTTCTTGCTGAACTATTGAGCCGCAGCCCAGGCAGAAGGGGTCAGTCGGCTGACCTGCTTGACGGGCAAATCAGACAATCCTGGCAGCACCGCCGACAAGTAATCGCGCAGCGACAACTTGAGCCGCCGGCAGCTTTCAACAACCGAGAGAATGGCCGCCACTTTCGGTCCAGCCTGCTGGCTGCCGACATGAATCCAGTTCTTTCTTCCCAGCACCAGCGGCCGCATGGAGTTCTCCGCCAGGTTGTTGCTCAACTCCAGTTCTGGATGTTCCAGAAAGCGCGTCAACTTGCCCCAAAGGTTTAGCGTGTAAGCGGCGGCCTTGCCCAGAGTGCTGGCTGGCAATGCGCTGACTTTCGCCGCTTCCACTTGTTTCCGAATCAGATCCAGCAGCGGAACAGAGCGCTTACGGCGCAGCGCGTGCCGTGCTGCATAATCGAGACCGTTCGCGCGCGCCTTGCCATCAATGCCAAACAGCTCATCAATCTGTTTCACCATCAGCGCGGCTATCCGGTCATCAGGATTCAGCTTCAGGGCATCGGAAAACTTGCGTCTGGAATGCGCCCAGCAAGCGGCATGCACCATCCCGGCTCCGCCTACCTTGCCGTAAGCGGCGTAGCCATCGGTCTGCAAAATCCCTCCGGACGGACCCAGAAAGAGTTTTGGCCCTGCGCGGCCACGGCCCATGCGAAAGTCGAACACCACGCTTGCTCCAGGCCGCCCATATTGCCACAGATAGGCCTGGTGGTTTTTCCCCCGCTTGTCTTTGCTCTGCACATCCACCGGTGTCTCATCGGCCTGGAGATAACTCTCAGCCCGTAACTCGCGGCCCAGCGCATCCACAATCGGCAGCAGCAACCCGCCCACCCGCATCACCCAGCCATCCAGCGTCGCGCGGCTGATCTCGATTCCTGTCTCGCGCTCCAGCATCGCGCTCTGGCGGTACAGCGGCAGATGATCGCAATACTTGGAAATGATGGTGCCGATGATCACCTGATCGCTCACCAGGCTCCTGTCGATAATCCGCGCCGGCAGCGGCGCCGTCACCACGCCGCCCTCTTCACACGCCTGGCAAGCGCGCTTCTCGCGTTTGACTGCTGAGACGAAGTACTCGGCTGGCTGGCAGTCTAACTGCTCACTCTGCTCATAGCCGATCACCACTGTCCCGCCGCCGCAACTCCGGCAGGTGCATTGCTCGGGTGTGCTGGGCAGCACGCGTTCCACGCGCGGCAGATCAGCGGGCAGGGTTTGACGGCCTGGATGTTGTTTGCGATCCTTTTGTAGCGCGGCGGCTGCCAGCAGCTCTCGTTTGCTCTCCGCTTCCACCTCGTTGCCGCTCACGCCCGGCTCAAACTCCAGAAGCTCCAGTTGCGCGCTGTTCAGCTTCTCGCTGCCAGGCCCATACTTGGCAATGCGCGCCAGCCGCAGCATTTCTTCCAGCGATTGAATCCGCATCTCGGCCCAGCGCAGTTGCTTTTGCAGCTGCTCAACCTGTGTGGATTCTGACTGTGGCGAAGGGGATGAACTCACGGACGGTATAGAGATATTTTACCGTCGATAGTGAGTAATAGCTACACTTACTTCCACTTACTAACTCCAATGATGCTGACTATTTTCTGCTGGAGTTTCCACCCGGTGCCAGCCTCGCCGCCGGGTCTGTGTGAGATCAATTCCACCCAGCAGCAGCGTCAGTTCCTCATGGCTCAGTTTCACTTTCGCTGCGCCGCTGTCTGCCTCAGGCCAGCGGAATCTCCCCTTCTCCAAACGCTTCGAACAAACCCACAAGCCGGTGCCATCCCAGAACAAAAGCTTCAGCCGGTTGCGGCCGGCATTGGCGAAGACAAAGATGTGTCCGCTTAACGGCTCGCACAGCAGGCGGTCACGCACCAGGCCGTGCAGGCCCTCGAAGCCCTTGCGCATGTCGGTTGTTCCGGCCGCCAGATAAATGCGCGTGGCCGGCCCCAGGCCGAACCTTTACGCGCGCTCCAGCAGGCGAACCAACTGCTCCAGCATCGCTCCATCGAAGCGGCTGCCTACTTCGATCCGCCGTCCATTGGCCAGCGCCACTGTCAGCGCGCCATCTCCGGCAATCGCTGGCCGCTTCTTCCGCGTCACCTGCACCGCCACGAACTTTGCCTTCCCCGCACCCTGCGCTTCCTTGCGCCACCCGCAAGTATCGGACCAGCGTTGTTATCCCCATGCCGCGCTGTGCGCAAAACACTTCGCGGCTTAACCCGCTGGCTTCATAATCTGCCACCACTTTGCCGGTATCTGCTCTGCTCAGCCGCGGTGAACGTGCTCTCTTGTTTCCATCTGCCATTCCCTCACTTCATCATGCTTTCCAGGTTCAAGATAGATGGGGTTGCTCTTACGCTTACGGTAGAACATCGCAACCGGCACGCGCTGCACATGCGAGATGGAATGCGTCGCTGGGATAAAAGTTTCTGTGCAGCATACCTCCGACACAATGCATGAGCTTCAAGGCCGATTTCCCGGTCGGTCTCGATCACTTCCACAAACCTTTCATCGATCTTTTCTAGAAATCGTCGAGAACCGGCTGCCCAGGAGTCGAATGCCGCTTCGTCTTATACACCTCGGCGAGCGTCAGCGCCGATATGAAAACCTTGAAATCCCCTGCCTTTGCTCGCTGCCACAAGTAGCGGAATGCTACACCGCGCTTGACGCCATTTATGATCTCATCGTTGATCCCTCCAAAAAATGTCGATGAGTCAAAGCATGGACGCTTGTATTTAGCCACCTCGTATACTCCTCAAGTACTCCGCCGTGGAGGATGCAGAAGTGAAGTCTGGCTCGCCCAAGTGACCAATATCTGGCAGTACGAAACGCTTGCCGATCTCTACCGCTCTAATATCGGAGACCGTAACCCGCAAGGTGTCTCCATTAGCGTTCTTGTGCATCCTGCCAGATACTGAAACACGTTTCCCCAAATTTTCCTTGGCGTCATCGATCTTTTCAAATACCGGCCGGTCCATCTAAACTGCGCCACAGGTACCAACTGGCCACAGTGCAGTGTGGATGCCAGCCGGCCGCGATGGACGCGAGTTCAGCCGGTGTGGGAAGGCCGGCCAAACCGTAGGCTTCCGAACCGCACTGCGAATCCCAAGATCGGACAGGGGCAGAATGTTCGGCCGCTCCAGGGCGAACATCAGGAACATCTGGACGGTCCATACGCCGATGCCGCGAACCCGGCAGAGCTGCTCGATGATCTCCTCGTCGGGCATGGAGGGGAACTTGCGGAAGTTGATTTCCCGGCTTACGACGCGTCCGGCCAGGTCGGTAAGCGATGCGATCTTTTGACGCGACAGGCCGCACACGCGCAGGTCTGCCTCGCTGAGCTTCAAGAAAGCGGCAGCCGTGAAACGACGCCCTACCGCTTTCCGCAAGCGTTCAAAGATAGTGCCCGCCGCCTTGCCGCTGAGCTGTTGGAACGTTATGGAGCGTGCCAGCGTCTCGAAGTTGGGGTCCCGCTTCAGGAAGGTACAGGGCCCGACCCGCCCGATGATTTGCGCCAACACGGGGTCCATGGTCAGCAGGTGCCGAGTAGCTAATTCCATTCCTACCGGTTCGTCAGACAATAATCATAGCCAAATGCGCCGCTCTGTTTTCTATTTTCTTGCCGCTGTTCTCGCCGCTGTCCTGCTGGTTCCTGCGATACCGGCCCGCTTGCTTCCGGCCGCCCTCCAGGCCGACACCATCCAGGACGACACAATCCGGGTCAATGTCGAGCTGGTGAATCTCTTCTTTACCGTAAAAACGAAAAAAGGCGAGCTGATTCCGACCCTGGACAAGCAGAATTTTCAGGTCTTTGAAGACGGCAAGCAACAAACCATTCAACGTTTCTCGCGGGAGACCGATCTGCCTTTGACGCTGGGCCTGCTGATCGACATCAGCGCCAGCCAGGAACAGTTGGTCGACATCGAACGCCAGGCGGCATCGCAGTTCTTTTCGAGCGTCATCCGCCCCAAGGACGAAGCTTTCCTGATTTCATTCGGTAAAGACACTGAGCTGCTGCAGGACTTCACGAATTCGTCCCGCCGATTGACCTCCTCGCTGCAAGATCTGCGCGGGGATGGCTACGCACCCTCATTCGGCAGTGGTCCCATTCCGAACGTAAACACCGGCCCAATTGGGAACACGAGCGCGAAGGGGACCCTGCTTTACGACGCCATCTACCTGGCTTCCGCTGAGAAGCTAAAGGCCGAAGTGGGCCGGAAAGCGCTGATTCTGATTACGGACGGAGCAGACCAGGGAAGCACCTACGACCGGCGTGGGGCTGTGGAAGCCGCGCAGAAGGCGGATGCGATTATCTTTTCCATTTACTACGTTGACCAGTACTTCTACCGCAGCATGGGCGGATATGGCGGCGGCAATCCGGGTGATCTAAAGAAGATGTCGCAGGAGACCGGCGGACAGGTGTTCGACGTAAGCAGAAAGCACCCGCTAAACGAGATTTTTCAGCGGATTCAAGATGAGCTGCGCAATCAATACTCGATCGGCTATTCACCGACGAATACTAAGCGCGATGGATCTTTCCGCAAAATCCAGATCAAGACCGACAACAAGGACTATCGGGTACAGGCACGCGACGGCTACTACGCTACACCGGCCGATGCGCCGTGACGTGTTTCCGAGCCTCCAGATATTGGGAAATGGCTCCCCGCAGAGGAGGCATGGGTTCTACGCCGGCAGCGTACAGCTTCTCGTTATTCAGAGCGGAAAATTTCGGACGGCGCGCCGCGGTCCGGTACTCGCGTTCATCGGTCGGGGTGAGCTCGGGGTGCACGTTGGCGCCTTCAAAGATCATCTTGGCGTATTCATACCAGGAGATAGCTTCTCCGCCCCCCATGTGAAACAATCCGCGGATTCCGCCCTCCACCATGTCGGCGGTCCGGCCGGCGATGGCGGGCGCATAAGTAGGAGACGCAAAGTGATCGGAAACAACCCGGACAGGATTGCCGCTATTCGCGAGGCGAAGCATCAGTTCCGGAAAATTTCCGCGCGGCGTGAACATTCCTCCAGGGCCGAACACACCAGACACCCGCAGAATCAGAGGATCGTCGACATAGGCCTGAGCATACAACTCTCCCGCCAGTTTTGAAACCGCGTAGGCGCCTAGCGGGTGCGTACTGTCGGTCTCGACGTAGGAGCTGCCCTTCCTGCCATCGAAGACGTAGTCGGTAGAGTAGTGAACCAACTGCGCTCCGGTCTGCCGGCAGGCTAGGGCCAGATTCCGGACTGCAAGAGCATTGGCTTGAAACGCCGCGGCTGGTTCTTTTTCCGCGATATCGACCTGGTTATAGGCCGCAGCGTTTACAACCACTTGAGGATCGGCTTGCGCGATGGTGGATTCGACCGCTGCGCTGTCGGTTACATCTAGGGCTTGCCTGTCGAAACGGGCTACGGTCCAGTGACGGCGTTCGAATTCACGGCACAACTCGACTCCGAGCTGTCCGCCGCTGCCAAAGACGATGACTTTCCGGCTCACACATTGCAGGATAGCGGACTAGTTGAACAGTTAGCGCCGGGAGGATTTATGCCTGCGGTGGAGGGGTTGGTGGACGATGGCTTCGATGCTGTTTGAGCGTCTGACCATGAATTGCGAAAGACCTCGCGAGGCCGAAGAAAGAACGGGCATTTCTTCCGGCGGGAGTTCGATCAAGGATGGACTTCGACAGCGAAGATCTGAAAAGGATTTAGTTTAGGGCTATTCTTTTTGTCGGTTTGTGGATTTGCGACGTAGTACAGCCAGTTGTTTACCAACGCTCCCGTTGTAATTCCATCGAATGATGGATTGCGGCGCTCGAGTGTGACCATATCTACGATTTCCCTGCCGTTTTTGGCTAATCTGAACTGAACAATGCGAGGAGACACTGGGCCGTTCTGGATTGCAAGCAGGTTTCCTTCAGTCTCATAAAGGCCATCGATGAAGGCGAGGCAAACATTAGCCGGATGCACGATCGCCTTTACCGATTCAGACTGGAGATCGATAACGTCAATGCCGTCTTTCCAAGCCGAGACATAGAGCATCTTTTCGTCCGGAGATAGGGCGATTCCGTTTGCAGCAGTGAACTGGTGCTCCGCGGCTACTTTGCGGAGTTTGCTGGTTCGGATGTTCATCTCGTAGACAGAACCTTCGCGGGTGTCACTAACGTAAACGACGCCCGAGGACGAGACCGCGAGATCGTTGAAGACGTGCTTACCATCTAGCTGGACGGTTTGTTCCAGTTTTCCAGTTTCGATATCATATCGCTTGAGACTTGCTCTGCTCGAACTATTGCTCGTAGTCCAGAGTGCACCCGAACGCTTATCAATCTTAAGTCCGAGTACATAGCCCGGCTGTTTGCGAAGGGGTTTCGAAAAGGGAACGCATGCAGCGCCGGCAGAACAGCGAACGATCTCGTCCCTTGCCGTATTGCCTAAGAAAAATACTTTCCGAGTTGGATCGAAAGCGATGTTTTCTGGAAACATGTCTCGTTGGTCAATGGTCGCGATCAGCCTGCTTTCGAGAACAGGCGGGGTTTGACGGCGGACCTTTTTCATGATCGCTTGAAATTCGATGGTTTCGCGCAGTTTCGCAAAATCTGGATCGCGAGAGGGGTCAATGCCAAGGTCAGCGTTGACCAACTCACGAAGGCGGTGAATTGCCTCGACATATTGGCCACCTGCGGCATAGGTATTGGCGATTTGAAGATGAACAGCGCATTTATCGTTCGCCGCCGCAAGCAGGGTTCGCAAGCGCGTCAGCTCTTTGTTGAACTCCTGATCGTCTTCCGGGGAGAGTTTCCGGGGCAAGGGCAATTGCGCCCACCCGAGAGGGATTGCAATTAAAAACAAAAATGTAAGCGCACCAGACCGGGGACTCATCGACGCCCACTCTACTAAACAGCATTCGCGACGAACTGGTCTCGACCGCGCTGCTTTCCGGGTGCCTTTATAGTCTGGCCGCATGACCGTTACGCTAAATCTACCGGACGGCATCTAGCAATCCACAGCGATCTCTCCCGGTGTGCGCTCGAGGCGCTGGCCCTAGAAGGGTACCGGCCAAAAGGCTAACTCAAATCCAGGTCGGCCAGCTTCCCGGATTGGGCCGCGTCGAAACCGAGGATTTCCTTGCGCAGCATGTCGATCTCCACGCTTACGAGCCAGCCGAGTTGCACCGGGAGACTGAAGCACTACAGGAGTGTGCCGGGTGCTTTCAGCGTTCGTGACCTTATTTAAAAGTCTCCGCTCCGCTTTCTGATCGCGATAGGGCAAGCCCATCTGATAGCTAGATATTCAAAGAAGTTCTGATCGCTCTGCCGTCTTAAGAGAGCTTTCCCATACATCGGCAAGCTCCGATGTATGCCAAAGGATCGCGAATCGCGCCGCTGGATCATTCGGCCTGACGATGACCGGGGCTTTAGGCCTGTTTAAGAGAGTTGTAAACAGCGGTATCTCGCAGATCCTTTGAATGTGCTTGACCAAATGAGACGCACCGGCTTCTGTGTATCGAAGTTTTTGTACCGCGAGTTTTGGCTTCAGGTTGAAACTATGGCGCTCCGATGACCAAAGGGTTTTAGCCGCGTTGCAGCTTTGCTGCCAGGCTAATTGCGAACACCGGCCGGTACTGCGGCCAGGGGGCTAACGGTTTGCTCCGACATCAGCTGCTTGCGGAGAGCCATCAAGCTGCCGAGCCCGCTCAAGACCTGCTCCACCTGGATCTCGACCTGCCAGCTGCCGGCCGTCGCCGACGACGACATAACTTCGCCCAGGTACATGGCGTCTTCAAACTTCAAAGACACCGCCGTGGAGCAAGGTACTCCAACCGGGCACTCGATACTGAGGCGGCTGCCTCGCATTTCCTGGAACACGCAATCTAGCTGGCGGGGCTCGCCCAGCGAACCGGCAGGAAGTTGAAGAACAGCTAGTTGGAAATCATCGGTGCAGTAGTTGGTCATGCCTGGATAATCGGCAGGACTCGCAAAAAACTTAATGGGAAAATGGAATCAGAATCGCGATTCGATTAAGAACCAGAGAGAACCGCCGAGTGCGATAGGAATCAGAAACTCGAGCCAGCGCCGGATCGACCGCAGCGAATTCTGGCGGCGTTCCCGATCCAACGATTCAGTCTTGCGGGTTCGAATGGCGTCGGCCAAGCGGCATCGAACGCTGCTCGGTTCACCTTGCAGGGCGCGCACCAGTTCTTCCCTGCCCCGGCGGTCCGCAATCAAAATTGTCGCGGAATTCTGGCTCTGAGTTGTTTTCTCGAGCCTGTGGCGCAGAGGAACCGGAATGTCGCAGACGGAGTGATAAATCTTCGTATCACCACCGGTACAGATGAAAATCGTAGAACTCTTAGCGGTAAGCAGCGGCATGATCCCTCATTAGAATAAATCTTAAGCGCGCAGCCGGGTCACGGCCGGCATTCCAATCTCGTTTCCTACATTGTCGAGCGTCACCTGAATGAATCCGAGCGCCGCCTTGGAGAGGGATTTGTCACGCCTATAAATAAGACCGACGCGGCGGATCATCGGTTCGGGGCCCAACGAAATTGCCGAAAGCCTTCCGGCAGCCAGCTCTTCCTGGCAGTGCGAGGCGGCCAGAAAAGAGACGCCTAAATTAGCCATGACAAAGCGCTTGATCATCTCGGTGGAATCCAGTTCCATGGAAACGCTCAGATCCTCCTGCACGGGATCGAGCCAGGCGTTCAAACGCATGCGCGTGGTCCCGGTTTTAGGAAGCAGCAACTGAGCGCCGATCAGATCCGCGGGCATAATCCGATCATGAGACGCCAACGGATGGCCAGTTGCAACAAGCAATTTGATTTCGTCGGAGTAGATTTTTACCACCTGCAGCCGTTTCTCCTGCACGGGCAATTGAGTGATGCCGAAATCGGCTAAATTATCGAGTACAGCTTGCACAACGCGGCTGCCGTAGGAACGATCAACCAGCAGCTGCACATTCGGAAATTGCTTTTTGAATTCGGCGAAGACTCCCGGGAGGACATAGATACAGGTAGCCTCATTGGCGGCGATCAGGAGCTCGCCGCGGGGCATTAGTTCCAACTCGTTAATGGTGTCCTGAGCACGGCGGCGGAGCGCCAGTATCTGTTCGGCATGTTCGGCGAAGATACGGCCCGCGACAGTCAGGGAAATTTTAGTGCCCAGCCGCTCGAAAAGAGTGGTGTTCATCTCCTGTTCCAACTGTCGCACTTGCGCGCTGATGGCGGGCTGGGTCCGGTAGCAGGTCTGGGCGGCTTTCGAAAAGCTTTTCAGGCGGACGATCTCCAGGAAAGTGTGCAGCTGATCGAGATCCATAAAATTCGTGAATGCCTAAGACAGTTTCCTGGAAGGAGCTTGCGAACAGATTGTAGCAGGGCTCGACCGGAAGCTATCGGCTGCATCAGTGACTAAGCCTAATTACTTTCATTTACGGAGGATTTGGGCTCACGACACCAAACGCCAGAAATCGTACGCTGCTTCCGGACGGCCGACGACCCAGGCGTAAGTGACCAGAAGGACGTTTGAACTTATTCGCGGAGAATCCGCACGCGCAAGAACGCACATTCGCCCTATTTTCACGCTACGGAGCATGTCTCACAAGCGACTCAGTTCTAGACGAAGGGCTTGCTAGATACCCACCGGCAAGGCTGGAACAATGGATCGAATGCGACATATATCCGATGGTGAACGCCGTGCCCGGCTAGCCATCCGGCATGCTCTGGCGCCGGCCTTCCACGCCAGTTCGCCTGAGGCCGTTGTGCGGGCGATGACGGTGCTCCACGCGACTGATCCGGCCACGGTCTATCTCTCGTACTGGGCGCGTGGGAGGTCCCCTGAGATTGCACACTTAGACCGGGCGCTTTACCAGGAGCGCAGCCTCGTTAAGCAGCTCGCCATGCGCCGAACCCTGTTCGTCTTTCCCCGCGACCTGCTTTCGGCCGCATGGGGCAGCGCGTCGGAACGGGTCGCGGACAGCCAGCAAGTCCGGATGGCAAAGGAGATCGTCAGGGCCGGACTTGCTAAGGATGGAGAAGAATGGCTCAATCGCGTCCGCACCCAGGTGCTTTCCGTCCTCGCCGAACACCCGGATGGCCTTTCTGCCGTAGATCTTCGTAAGCTGGCGCCGATGATGCGCGCTAAGGTGAACGTGCCGGCAAGTAATCCGTGGTCGGCATCGCAAGTACTAACTTATCTTGGCGCTCGCTCCGATATCGTGCGCGCCACCAATGTCGGTCACTGGCGAACCTCACGTCCACGGTGGACGCTGACGCGAAACTGGCTCAGCAAAGTTCCTGACCCGTGCAATGCCGCCGACGGCTATTGCGAGCTCGTGCGCCGTTGGCTGGGAACATTTGGCCCGGGAACGGAGGATGATCTCGTCTGGTGGCTGGGGGCCACTAAGACCACGGTGCGTGCAGCACTCGCCAAGCTCTCCGCCGTCGAAGTCACCCTCGACCGTGGCGGCCGTGGTTGGCTGCTGCCCGACGACATCGAGGAATTACCGGACCCTGGTTCATGGGTGGCGCTCCTTCCCATGCTCGACCCGACGGTCATGGGTTGGCAGACCCGTCGCTTCTACCTCGACCGCCACCGGGACCAACTGTTCGACCGTCAGGGAAACGCGGGCACGACAATCTGGGTCGATGGCCGGGTTGTCGGTTACTGGGTACAGGACGGTGCGGCTGTGGTCCAGCTCCGGCTACTGGAGCGAGTCTCGGCTCGCGCACGTCGTACCCTGGAATCAGAAGCATTGCGCCTGACCGAGTGGCTCGGCGGCGTACGCCCCTCAACCGTCTTGCGAACGCCTGCCATGGCCCGCGAGGTAGAGAACTGAGATGCCTGATTTGCGGCGGGCCGTTCGCATTATATGCGGCTTTTCTCGCCTAATGAGGCGGTCAGGCAGCGCAAGCGAGGAGATACAGTTTGACAGGCGAAGCATTGCAACCGAGTTGGCTTGATCGCGGCCTCTTCCCCTTTACAAGCCGATTTCTCGACGTTGATGGTAATACGGTGCACTACATTGATGAGGGAAGTGGTCCGGTCCTTCTGTTGCTTCACGGCAATCCGACGTGGTCCTTTCTTTACCGGCACATTGTTCAAAAGCTGTCGCCGCACTTCCGGTGCATCGCTCTGGACTATCCCGGATTCGGACTGAGTAGGGCGAAGTCCGGCTACACTTTCCGGCCCCGCGAACACTCCGGCATTGTCGAAAAGTTCGTCGATCATCTTGGGCTCGAGGACCTACGAATGATGGTGCATGATTGGGGTGGCCCAATCGGTCTTGGCTTCGCGGGCCGACGCCCTGAGCTGGTTCATTCGGTCATTTTGGGCAACACCTTTGCATGGCCAGCGCAACGATCGAAAGGCCTGCCCACGTTTTCCAAGGTCGTTGGTAGTGACATTGCCCGGTTTCTTATTACTCGAAAAAACGCTCTGGCAAGATGGCTGATACCTGCAGGGATCAATCGAAAGCTAACGGCTCAGGAACTCTCTGCTTATATGGGTCCATTTTCCACCGCCGGCTCGCGGCTTCCAACTTGGATTTTCGCTCACGAGATTCTTGCTAGCGGGGATTACCTATCCGAGGTAGAAGCCGGGCTGTCGAAATTAAGAGAGAAACCGGCCCTGGTGGTTTGGGGAGAGGCCGATGGTGCTTTCCGAATGCCGGATCGGCTCCGTCTCATGGAGCATTTTCCGAGTCATCGTGTCGTTGTTCTCGCAGGAGCGAAGCACTACATCCAGGAGAATGCACCTGACGAAATATGCGCAGCGATCATGGATTGGGCTCTTTAACGTTGAAAGCCAAGGTAATAAACACCCGATAAAGTTTCGCTAGCCTGCAGTACCAGCACTTCTGTTGCAGGACCTTAAGTCCTATTAAAACAATCTAGTATTTCCGAGAGGCCGTCTCGCGTCAGCGAGCTCTGCTACCGAGAGTCGCGTTTGTGCTTATCTACTTCTGGTTCGAAGCGGTTTCCGGCAGCTAGCCTCAATCCGCTAGTTCACTTCTTTACGTCTATGCGCTTTTTCTTCTTGGACTGCGCATCCCTCTCTCCGATCTGAAGTTTGTAAGCGTTCACGATTGACGCAAGCAGACCCGGGAACCGGGCGTCGATTTCCTCGAATCGGGGAGAGTTAAGCATTTCCACTCCGCAACGCTCGCCGCGGATGAGTCCTGCTTCCCGCAAAATGCGAAAGTGCAGGGAAAGCGTGGATTTCGGAATGGGTTCGTTCAGGATCTCTCGAAATGCTGAGCAGTTTGCCGTGCATCTTGGCTTGGAGAGTTCGGCACAGATAGCTACACGCACCGGATCGGCAAGTGCGTGCAGCAATGTTTCGACAGCGATGTCCTCAACCGCGGGATGGAGAAGGGGCCGCATCTGATCTTGCTTGAAGTCTACCGAATACTTTCCAAGTGGTTCAATAGTTCATTAGTTCCGAACTCAGAATCTTGTTGGAAATCCCAATCATCACTTTCTCAGTGGTCCTCTTCCCTTCATGCGTTGAGGATGCTTACAAACACCAAATTGAAACAGGAGATCTCTATGGGAAAGCTGGACGGTAAGGTTGCGGTAATAACAGGGGCAACATCAGGAATGGCGCTGGCCACTGCGAAGTTGTTCGTGGCGGAGGGCGCATACGTCTTCATCACAGGACGGCGCCAGGAAAAGCTGGATGAAGCGATTGCTTCGATTGAAAGCAACGTTACGGCGGTGCAGGGTGATGCGGCAAAGCTTGCCGATCTGGACCGCCTATACGAAACTGTGAAACGGGAGAAGGGCAAGATCGACATTCTGTTTGCGAGTGCCGGGCAAGGCGAGTTCGGGAAGATTGGCGAGATCACAGAAGAGCAGTTCGACAAGGGTTTCGGCTTAAACGCACGTGGCACGCTGTTCACAGTGCAAAAGGCTCTGTCTTTGTTCTCAAATGGCGGCTCGATAATCTTGAACGGCTCGATTGCCCATCTGAAGGGATTTCCCTCCCTCAGCGTGTACGCAGGAAGCAAGGCCGCGCTACGCGCATTTGCTCGATGTTGGGTAACAGACTTGAAGGACCGTAACATTCGCGTCAATGTGCTGAGCCCGGGCACCATCGACACCGCTATTCTCGATCCGTTCGGATCGGAGGGTAAGGAGCAATTGGTATCTCAAATTCCGCGAGGCACGATGGGACGACCCGAGGAGATCGCTACGGCGGCTTTGTTCCTGGCTTCGGATGACTCAAGCTTTGTAAATGGGGTCGAGCTGTGCGTGGATGGAGGGACAGCTCAGATCTGAGGTCATCCGCTTTCGCTTTTCTTATCGTGAGATTTTTAGATTTGGTGTAGTGACCCCAATTTTGGTTCCTGGCGGCAAATCGAAAGTATGCGGCGGCGGCGCGACGTTGGCCTCCACGGAATCCGCGAACACCTGGAACACTTTATAGCCATTGCGAGTCCGTTCTATGGTGTAAGGCAAGAAGATGCCGCCGCCAATATCGCGGAATTTGTCGTAATTGCTAATCTCGTCGTCGCGCTGTTGAATGGTCTCGTCCCGCCACTCGAAACTTTGGCGGATAGGCAGATGCGAGTTGTGGTCGAAATAGACCCGGACGGTGCGGCGCTGGGCGTCGGTGATGTCGACAATCTCCACGTGGCGGCTGAGGTAAACCTGGCTGCCGACGTAATCATAGATCATTCCCGGCTCGTTGTGGCGAACTTTGAGGATATAAAAGATATCGTTTTCGGTGGTGCGCTGGTAGCGTTTCCAAATGGCGTCTTCCACCGGGCGGGCCCCCCGGAAGGTGATTTCCCAGGCTTGGTCAGGAAGGTAGAGAAACGAATAGTCCTTCTTCTTGCCGAGCAGCTGGCGTTCACGGATCCCCAAATCGCCTTTGGGAGGCGGCGCAACATATTCGGTATAGATCTGGGCGCGGTCGAAGCCGCTGACTTCGTTGTGGTAGAAAGAGTAAACCCGGCCGGTGACCAGGCGATTGTGGAAATTCAGGAACTTGTCGCCGCCTAAGGCGGCCAGCGCCTGATCAATCACCTGTTTGCCCGGATCGACGTCCGCCGCGGAAGCACCGGCGACGATACCGATCAACGCGAATGCAAGAACGCAAGTCAAGCGCACTGATGGATCGATCCTTCCAGCTGTCTCAGCTGCCCGCCAAGCCGTCCATTCATGACGCTTTGAATTTCCGCGATTACTGCGAGGGCGACCTGTTCGGGGCCATCCGTTCCAAGGTCGAGTCCCATGGGGCTGAAGATAGGCGACTGGGGAGACACCCCTTCCAGCAGTTTTGCCGTACGGCTGCGCGGTCCGAGCACACCCAGATAAGGGAGTTGAAGCGCCGCTAATTCCTGCAAATTGGCCTGGTCCTGCGTCAAACTGTGGCTCATGACGACGGCCGCGGTCCAGGGGTCGACCGGAATCGGCAAATCGGCGCCCGTCGGGCGCACCGTGACTCTGGCTGCCATCGGAAATTTTTCTTGCCGGGCGTAGTGCGCGCGGCCATCAAACACATGCGTTTCCCATCCCATATGCGCTGCTAATTCGGTGACGGGAATGGCATCGTCTCCCGCCCCAAAGATCAGCAGACGCATCGGAGGCAGCAGCGTTTCGACAAAGCGATCCACTCCATCGGGCGAGATCTCATGCGTGACCTGGGCCGGTTGCCGGCTTTCGGCCACCCGTCGGAGAGTATCGAAGATCCTACAGTTTTCACGGGACACACGCTCCAGGCCGACATAAATGATGCCGTTGCAACCGAGTCCAAATGGGCCTGCGATTTCACCTTCAGCCGTGGTGTCGTAACGCTTGACAACCGGGCCTTGCTGAGTGAACCACCAAGCCTTCCGGGAGAGCTCTTCTTCCAGACAGCCGCCGCTGACCGACCCAGCCCGGCGGCCGTCTGGAGTCAACAGCATGCGCGCGCCCGGAACACGGTATGAGGAGCCCTGGGTTTTTACGACGGTCGCCAGAATGGCTTCCCCGCCTGCGGAATTTACCGTATCCCAAAGCTCTAGAATCCGCCTGATTTCTTTGTTTGCCATTCGCTAATTGAGTAACCAACCCGTCTTCCCTCCAGGTTAACTGCCCTCCAGGAGGAGCGGAATCGAGAACTTGGCCATCGATTTAGAAGTGGTCTCATCACTCAGAACAAATAATCCCGGTAATGTTTAATAGCAGAAATGGCCTCCCCCGGCTCCGGCGTTGTGACAGATGTTCAATGGAGCATACTGGACCCGCCGATTCCTGAGCCCAAACGTAGACCCGATGGTCGTGGCAGGCCATGGCGCGATCGACGCTTCCAGCAATGGGTGCGTTCCCGGGTTAATGCGCGGCGTATTGGAAGCCTTGGCGTTGGATTTGGAGGCAGGAGGAAAACTCGATCTACAAGAAGCCTTTATCGACGGGAGTTTTGCTCCCGCCCAAAAAGAGGGCTACAAGTGGGCAAAACCAATCGCGGCAAGGGGAGCAAGATCACGGCAGTGGCAGACCGCTCTGGTCTTCCTATCGCGGTATGCACGGCTTGTGCTGCGCCGCATGAAGTGACGTTGGTGGAAGCAACACTGGCCGAAACCGTCGTTCCCACCTGGCCCGAACGACTCATTGGCGATGCGGCTTACGAATCCGATTCCATGGACCGAAGACTGGCTCTGCTCGGGGTCACCTTAATGCCCCCACAATTCCAATCGGAAAAACCCCACGCAAGATGGAAGGCCGCTTCGGCGCGATCGCCGCGGCTGGAAAATCGAACGCCTCTTTGCCTGGCTGCAAAACTTCCGTCGCCTCGTTGTCCGCTACGAATATCACTTCGAGAACTTCCGCGGCATGCTTCATCTCGCTTGCGCCGTCATCTTACTTCGCAATTTATGAGACCGGTTCTAACCTCGATCACCCGGTCGAAACCCAACCGCCTTTGAGGCGGTCAGCTTTACGTGGTTCTCTACCAGAATCAGGGAATGGCCGAGTATCAATTAGCGGGTACTCGAGGTGCGATCTCACGTGTCACTTAGTATGGATCACGAAGTACCATTAGCAAGATATTGCGCGGTGAGATAGCGGAGCGTGCCCGCGGTCTGCTTTCGGCAGATTTGCCACGCCTGGGAAGTTGTAATCGTTCGAGGATCGGTGTCGCCGGAGCACACTTACATACTGGTTTTTGCACCGGCTCACAGGGCGCTATCCAAGCTGGTGCAGTACAGCAAGGGGCGTTCGTCGCGCCGGCTGCAGGAATAATTTCCGAGCCTGCGGAAGCGCTACTAGCGCCAGCATTTGTGGGCGCGCGGATAGTTTTGAGCGACGGAGGGTGCGGTGGACGAGGACACGATCAAAGCCTATATTGAGAACCAAGAGTGAGATGAAGATGATCAAGGGTTTAAGATAACCGCGCCCACCGAAAGTACTCTGAACCCGGGATGCTTCAGCCGGATCCCTCGGCTTTCAGTCGCATCTTTTCCTCCGCTTTAATGGCTCTGCAGAAAGCGGCTCGAAGCGCTATCGAGAAAGATGGCGGCGGCGGCATGGTCTTGCAGAGCAGACGCGGGAACGTCCGGCGTTACCGGACCCTGGAGCGCAGCTTGCACGGCCTCGGCCTTGCGGCCATCGGGAACCACGCAGATAATTTCTTCCGATTTTAGAAGTTCGGGAACGGTAATCGAGATGGCGGATTCCGGCACCTCCGCCAAGCTCTTGAACCAGCCCTCCCCCACCTGCTGCTGGCGGCACTTTGTATCGAGCGTAACTACGGAATAGGCTTGCCCGGTATCGAAGTCGGCAGGAGGGTCGTTGAACGCGAGATGGCCATTTTCACCGATGCCGGCAAACGCGAGGTGAATGGGGGCGCGGGTAATCTCTTCCGACATCTGGCGGACCACGCTTTCGGGATCGGCGGCGCCGTCGAGCAAATGAAACTTCTGGATGCCGGCGGGCTGAATAATGCGCTCGCGGATATAGCGCGCGAAACTCGCGGGATGATCTTCGCCAAAACCTACGTATTCATCTAAGTGAAAGAGTTCGACGCGGCTCCAGTCGATGCCGGATTCCAAAACGAGGCGGCCCAGGAATGCCATCTGGGATGAGCCTGTTGCCGCTAGCAGCCGGACTTGCTCATGATGGGCGAGCAACCGTTTCAGCGAGAAGGCGGCGAAGTTGGCAGCTTCGGCCGCCATCTGATCAGGAGTTTGAAAAACGTATCTGTCGGGCAAGCTTTATTCAACCACCTGTCCCAGTTTGCGGTAAAGAATTTTCAGTCTTCCGGCTCTCACTCTCCTAAACAGCAGCAGCATAAAGGTGGAAGCGCCGAGCAGACACCAACTGGCGGGTTCGGGTGTTGCGACGACCGTGACCGGGGTCGCACCATCCGCCTCGAGGAAACGGAATTCGAAATCACCTTGGATAAAGCCGAAGTTCGGCCCGTGAAGGGAGGAATCTGTGGCGACCAGGAGGTTACTAGCCGCGAATAAGGAGAACGGCGTCCCCAGCCATATTGGTACCGGAGCGGCGGCGGGATCGAAGCCGCCTGCATCCCCGCCTGTGAAAGATCGATTACCTGAAAACGCCAACGATCCAGGGATTCCAAAGTCGTAAGAGGAAGAAACCAGATAGCGGCTTTCTCCAAAGGCATATCCCCCGATCTGGATGTAGCCGGGACGCGGGACGCCAGCGGTTGTGAAATTAGCAGCAAAACTGAGCGTAGAGGAGGCCCGGCCCGCAAAGAACTGACTGACTCCTGCCTGGTCTGCCGTATAAGAACCAGCAACCGCCTGCTGGTTGAATGTCATGACATTGTAATCGGCGGGTTCGGCCGCCAGGAAAAAGTTCACGCTAACGTCGGACATGGTACTGAAGTAGCGCATGGGAGAAATGGCGGAACAGGAGCTTTCTCCGGAGGATGCGCCGACGCCTTCGAGAGAACAGTCCGCCTGCGTGAAGGTCGAGGCGCGGAGCATAGGCAAGCCGCTTAGCAGCAAAGCGGCCAGGAGAAAAGTGAGATGAGAAGAAGAGCGCATGGATAGGGTTCCTCTCGATTCTCCTGCAAAGACGGGGCGCTCGCCACTTCTTTTTGTTTCTGTGCAGTCTATGCACGTTTTTAACAACTCGCACAAAACAGTCACGGCGTCAATCGCGCAGCCTTGCCCTGTGAGTTGACAGCAATGATCTAAACTTCTGAGCATGCGCGTGATGACAGCGATAAGTGCGCTTTGCCTGACGGGCTCCGCCGCTTGGCTGTTGGCCGGTTCAGCGGGGGTGGACAAGCAGGTAAAGACCGTGGGAGGGCTGCATGCGCCGGTGGAAGTGATCCGCGACCGCTGGGGTGTTCCGCATATTTACGCTCAGAACCAGAACGACGTCTTCTTCGCGCAGGGGTATATGGCCGCGACGGATCGGTTGTTTCAGCTGGATCTCTGGCGCAGGGCCAGCAGCGGCCGGCTGGCAGAAGTTTTCGGCCCTAACTTCGTGGCGCGGGACCGGATCGCGCTCCTGGTTCGATACCGCGGCGACTGGGATGAAGAGTGGCGCAGTTATTCGCCTGACACCAGGCAGATTGTTGCTTCATTCGTGAAGGGCGTGAACGCTTATATCCGGTCGCTGGGCCATGAACGTCCGGAGGAGTTCCGCCTGGCCGGATTCGACCCCGGCTTCTGGACTCCCGAGGATGTGGTCTCGCGCCTGCCCGGGCTGCGCATGACGGGTAACATGCTGCAGGAGGTGAACCGGGCGCAACAGGTAGCGCGCCTGGGTCTCGAGACCATTAAGCTGCTTTCCCCGCCCGATCCTCCCGCGCCGTTCGTTGTTCCGCATGGGCTCGACCTGTCCGACATCTCCCGTGCCATTCTGCGCGACTACACTGCCGCCATCGGGCCCATCCGCTTCCCGGGCCAGCAAGGCAGCAATAACTGGGTGGTGGATGGCACGATGTCTAAAACCGGCAAACCAATTCTGGCGAACGATCCGCACCGGGCCATGCAGGCACCTTCACTGCGCAAAACCATTCACCTGATAGCTCCCGGCATTGACATGATCGGTGCGGGAGAACCGGCACTGCCCGGGATCGCTTTAGGACACAACCAGGATGTCGCCTTTGGCTTCACCATCGTCGGAATCGATCAGCAGGATCTCTATGTCGAGAAAGAAAACCCTGAAAATCCGGACGAATACCTGGATCACGGACACTGGACCAAATTCCGGGTGGAGCATGAGACGATTCCGGTCAGCACGGGCAACGGAGGCGGCGATCCCAGGCAATCCGTTCCAGAGGACGTCGATCTTAAATTCACGGATCATGGCCCGGTAATTTACGAAGATCCAGCCCGCCATAGAGCTTACGTTGTCCGTTGGGTGGGCGAGTTGCCCGGCACGGCCGGTTACCTGGCGGCTCTGGGCCTGGCGCGCGCTCACAACTGGCAGCAGTTCCAAACGGCGGCGGCTATGTACAAGGTGCCTTCGGAGAACCTGGTCTATGCGGACCGCCGCGGCAACATCGGGTGGATTGCTTCCGGGCTGGCGCCTATCCGCAAAGGCTGGGAGGGGCTATTTCCCGTGCCGGGCGACAGCGGCGAGTATGAGTGGGACGGCTATCTGAGCAGCGCCGACCATCCGGCGGTTTTCAACCCGGCGGCGCATTACATCGCTACCGCGAACAACAACATCCTGCCGCGCGGCTACGAACATCAGTTGGCCTTCTACTGGGCGTCGCCGGAACGTTATCAGCGCATCGTAGAGGTTCTGGGCCGAAGCCAGAAGTTCAGCGTTGAAGACTTCGAGCAGCTGCAGCAGGATACAGTGTCGCTGGTAGCACGCGATTTTGTGAGCCTGCTGGAGAACTGGCATCCGGCCCCAGACACCGAAGCTGCCGATATAAAGCGCGAGTTCGAACGCTGGGACGCTAATATCGCCCGCGATTCGAAACTCGCATTAATTTACGAAATTTGGCGGGCTCGGTTGAGCGGGAAATTAACCGCCAAACTGTTCCCCTTCCCGCGAACCAACCCCCGGTTAGTGCTGTCCAAACTGAAGACCATCCCGCAGCTGAACGATGTCCTTTCAAAGTCTCTCGACGAGGCCATCACTGAAATCGAGCGCCGGCTGGGCCCGGATCAGTCGAAGTGGAGCTGGGGCCAGATACACCGGGTCATTTTCCGGCACCCTCTCAACCTGGCGGCGCAGCGAGCACCATTCTCAGGTGGTGGCGCAACATTTGGACTAGACGGCGCGGCGATTTCGCGTGAACGGTTGGTCGAATCTCTAAATATCCCTCCGGTTCCCCGGCCGGGCGATGCGAATACGGTGAACGCAACCGGTGGCGGAGCGAACTTCACAGAGGCGTACGGCGCATCCTACCGGCAAATCATCGATCTCAGCAATTGGGACCATTCGATGATGACCAATGTGCCGGGAGAATCGGGAGTACCGGGAAGCCGGCACTACAGTGATCTGGTGGAGCCTTGGGCGGAAGGCGAGTACCATCCCATGCCATTTACCAGAAAAGCGGTAGAAGCGGCCGCCGAGGAAAGGCTGATTCTCAAGCCTGCGCATTGAACCAAACAGGACTCAGGGTAGTTGCTCGATTGCCGAAGCACACCGGTTCAAAGCATCCGGCAGCGCCAATCCAGATCCTTCTTTATTTCCGAGCAGCAGGGAGGGCTCGCCGCCGCTCCAGGTGATAGGACAGGCATGTTTCGTATTCGCAGCCGCCAGCAAACGATTCGCCAGTTCAGATCCGGGCTCTGAACCATGCGCCTGTAATGCGTGTTCGAGCCGCGCATAGGCGAGAGAAAAATTCGACTTCGCGATGGGCCGATGCGGGTCGGAATTCCCCGGAGCCGGCATGGCAAGGTCACCCAGCGAGTCAGGAAGAACAAGACCCGGCTGACTTTTCCGTGCAGCTACTTCCGGCGCAACAGACGGGTTTCGAAGCGCCCAATCCGAAGCGATTGAATTTGAATAGCGGATCGACAGCCAAATGCCAAAGCCCACGCACAGGAAGAGAACCGCCATTCCGGTGACGCGATAGGAGGACTGAAGAGCGGCAGAATTAGCCGGCCGGCGCGACTGCGGTTTCGAATATGCCATCGCCTGAACTATCGGCGGAATAGGGCGGCTACTTTATAGCGCGATAGAATATCTTTGCCAATCCAATCGGACAGAAAGGCGCAATCCTTATCACATCTCCGGCGATCTGCGATAGATCGCTTGAGCGGCAGTAACTATCGCAGAAGAATTGTCGTCTTCTCGATCAGAGATGCACACATTCGGGGTTATTGCGCACGTTTGGTCTAACTGTTTTGAAGGATCGGAAATTTAGGGGATGAAGTCACCAGGCACATTGGAACCACATATAACCGACCGGCCGGAAGAGACGTCGCTGCACGCTGCGCCGGCCGGAACTATCAAGTATCCGGAGCTGGACCCTGGAAAGGGGAAGCGCGGAAAGCGCCATTGGTTGATCTGGTGGGTGATCTTTGCATTAATTGGATACGGCTGCTACCGGCTTTATCGTTTTACTAGCGGCAATAAGCAGGAGATGGCGAGTAAGCGCAGCGCGATGCGCAATCAGACAATTACAGTCGGGGTTGCGAGCGCGCAAACAGGGAACCTCCCGGTGTACCTCTCCGGTTTGGGAACGGTGACGGCCTTCAATACTGTTTCCGTGAAGCCGCGCATTGACGGCCAACTGGTAAATATCGCATTCCGCGAGGGGCAGTTTGTTCACAAGGGAGATTTGCTGGCGCAGATCGATCCACGGCCTTACCAGGTCGCTTTGCAATCGGCTGAGAGCTCGCTGGCTCAAGCAAAAGGGACCCTAGCACGAGACCAGGCAATCCTTAAAGATGCCCAAGCTAATGTAGAGCGCAATCAGGAATTATTCAAAGCCCAAATTGTTGCCAAGCAGCAACTAGACACTCAGTTGGCCGCGGCCGGCCAGGCAAAGGGTTCGATTGCAGCGGATCAGGCTGCGATTCAAACCGCGCAGGCGGAAATCAGCAGCGCCAAACTTAACCTGGCATATTCCAACGTCACGGCGCCTATCAGCGGACGCATTGGATTCCGCATGGTGGATGTGGGAAATATCGTCCGCGCTACCGATCCAACCGGTCTAGCGATCATCACCCAGTTGCAGCCGATCGCGGTCTTGTTTGGGATTCCCGAGGAACAGCTTCAACCGGTGCTCGAGAAGCTAAGGACCGGCGTCAAGCTGAAAACTCAAGCTTTCGACCGGAACGGCAACCAGAAAATCGCGGACGGAACTTTGCTGACCGTCGACAATCAGATTGACGCCACAACCGGAACTTCCCGCTTAAAGGCGGTGTTCCCGAATGAAGACAATAAACTGTTTCCGAACCAGTTTGTGAATGTCCGGCTCGCGCTCGACACCAAGCGGAATCAAACAATCATTCCGACGGTCGCCGTGCAGCGTGGGCCTGACGGCACTTTCGTGTACCGGGTCGGCGGCGATTCGAAAGTCTCAATGCGTCCTGTGAAGCTGGGTATCTCCGAAGGCAATCACGTCATTATCAACGAGGGGATTCAAACCGGCGACCGGGTGGTTGTAGACGGAGCCGAGAAGCTGACCGACGGAATGAAGGTAACTGTCCATCAAAACAGCCAGAACAGCAAAAATAGCCAGAACAGCGGAAGCGATCCGCAGCGGAGCACCTGATGAGCCCATCGCGGCCGTTTATTCTGCGGCCGGTCGCTACGTCCCTTTTGATGGCAGGCATTCTGATTGCCGGAGCCATCGCTTACAAGCAGCTTCCGGTATCCGCGCTACCCGAAGTAGACTATCCCACCATTCAGTGCCTTACCTTCTATCCCGGGGCGAGCCCTGAAGTAATCGCGTCATCAGTCACTGCGCCGCTAGAGCGCACCTTTGGGCAAGTTCCCGGCTTGAAGCAGATGACATCCACGAGTTCGTTCGGCAGCTCCATCATCACGCTGCAGTTCGACCTGAGTCTAAACATCGACGTCGCCGAGCAGCAGGTGCAAGCTTCCATCAATGCCGCGGGCACTTACTTACCCGCCGACCTGCCTAATCCTCCCGTCTACAGCAAGGTGAATCCTGCCGACGCGCCCATCATGACGTTGGCGCTGACGTCCACGACTGTGCCTCTGACCAAAGTAGAGGACCTTGCCGACACGACGATGGCACAGAAGATCTCGCAGCTTTCCGGAGTCGGACTAGTCACCATTGGAGGAGGACAAAAACCGGCTATCCGGATCCAGGTGAATCCCACTACCCTGGCTGCTTACGGCCTGAGCATGGAAGATCTCCGGACTGCACTGGATCAAACCAATCTAAACCAGGCGAAGGGTAACTTCGACGGAGTCAGGCAGGCCTACACCATCGGGGCGAACGATCAAATCCTGACCAGAAGCGGTTACGAGACCGTCATCGTTGCCTATAAAAATGGCGCTCCGGTCCGCCTGCAAGACGTTTCCACCATCGTGGACGGCGCGGAGAACAACCGGCAGGCCGCGTGGATGAACACCACGCCGGCAGTGATTGTGAATATCCAGCGCCAGCCCGGCGCCAACATCATCTCAGTGGTGGATCGCGTGAAGGCGCTGCTGCCTCAACTGCGCAACTCAATCCCATCGGCGGTCAAGGTCGAAGTGGTTACCGATAGAACCACCACGATCCGGGCCTCCGTCGAAGATGTTCAATTCGAACTGATGCTGACCGTGGCCCTGGTTGTGGCTGTAATCTTCGTCTTCCTGCGCAATCTGGCCGCGACCATCATTCCCAGCGTGGCGGTGCCGCTATCCATTGTAGGAACTTTTGGGGTTATGTATCTGCTTGGATACAGCCTCAACAATCTGACCCTGATGGCGCTGACAATCTCCACCGGTTTCGTGGTAGATGACGCCATTGTGATGATCGAGAACATCTCGCGCTACCTCGAAGAAGGCGACCGGCCGCTGGAGGCCGCACTGAAGGGGTCGGAGCAGATCGGCTTCACCATCGTTTCGTTAACGGTCTCGCTGATTGCAGTGTTGATCCCGCTGCTTTTCATGGGCGATATTGTGGGACGGCTCTTCCGCGAGTTCGCTATCACGCTCGCCATCACGATCCTGGTATCGGCAGTCGTTTCGTTAACTCTGACTCCTATGATGTGCGCCAAGCTCCTGCGCCATAAACCGGAATCTCAGCGCGGATGGTTTTTCCGCAAATCAGAAGCCGTCTTCGAGGGCGTCATCGCCTGGTATGGACGAACCTTGCAATGGGTGCTGAAGCATCAACCCCTAACGCTGGCCGTCACGGTCGGCACTTTGGTTGTCACCATTCTGCTCTTCATTGCGGTGCCCAAGGGCTTCTTTCCTCCGCAGGATACCGGGGTTATTCTGGGTGTTTCCGAAGCGCCGCAGACCGTCTCGTTTACTGCCATGTCGAAGCGGCAGCAAGAGCTGGGGAAGGTCATTCTGAAAGATCCGGCTGTCGAGAGCCTGTCTTCTTTCATCGGCATCGATGGAGTGAACACTACCATCAACAGCGGGCGTATTCAGATCAACCTGAAGGATCGCTCGGCCCGGGACGCCACAGCGGCAGACGTTATCCGGCGTTTGCAGCCGAAGATCGAGGCCGTTCAGGGTATCAATTTGTTCATGCAGCCCGTTCAGGATCTCACCATCGAAGACCGGGTCAGCCGGACGCAATATCAATACACGATGGAAGATGTGGATCCCAAAGAACTGAATGTTTGGGCTACCCGGCTGGTAGATAAATTGCGGAGCATTCCGTCGCTGCGTGATGTAGCGTCAGACCAGCAGAATAACGGCCTCGAAACCACGCTGGTGATCAATCGCAACAGCGCGGCTCGCCTCGGAATCAACATGCAGCAGATCGATGACACGCTGTACGACGCTTTCGGACAGCGCCAGGTGTCCACCATGTACACGCAGCTGAACCAGTATCATGTGGTTCTGGAAGCGGCCCCCGATTTCAGCGGCAATCCACAAGCCATGAAAGACATCTACGTTCAGTCGGCCTCCGGAACCCAGGTTCCGCTCAGCACCATCAGCGAGCTGCAGGTAAATCGCGCTCCACTGACCGTCAATCATCAGGCGCAGTTTCCGGTCGTGACGCTATCGTTTAACCTGCCCGATGGAGAATCGCTCGGAAATGCCGTGACGGCAATCAACAAAGCTGAAGAGGAAATCGGCTTGCCTCTCAGCATTCGCACCAGTTTTCAGGGCACGGCAGCCGCTTTCCAGAGTTCACTTGCGAATGAAGTCTACCTGATCATTGCCGCCCTGATTGTGGTCTACATCGTTCTGGGTGTGCTGTACGAAAGTTACATTCATCCGATCACCATTCTTTCGACGCTACCCTCGGCCGGCGTTGGAGCGATCCTCGCGCTCTACGTCTGCCAACAGGATTTCAACATTGTGGCCTTAATCGGCATCATTCTTCTGATCGGCATCGTGAAGAAGAACGCTATCATGATGATCGATTTCGCTTTAGACGCCGAGCGCCACGGTGGAAAGAGTCCGTTGGACGCTATTTATGAAGCGTGCCTGTTGCGCTTCCGGCCCATCATGATGACTACGATGGCGGCACTGTTCGGAGGTCTGCCGCTAGCGCTCGGGACGGGAACCGGATCTGAGTTGCGCCGGCCTCTCGGCATCACCATCGTCGGCGGCCTGATTGTCAGCCAGATACTCACCCTATACACGACCCCCGTGGTTTATCTTTACTTCGAGCGGCTCGCCAGCCGCTTGCGGCGCGAAAGCCGTACCGAGCAGTCAGTGCGAATTGACGTTCCTGAACCGGTGCATGGAGACTAGCCGTTGAACATTTCAGCTCCATTCATCCGGCGGCCGGTCGCTACTTCGCTACTCACTGCGGCGCTCGCGCTTTCAGGCGTCTTGGCATTCATGCTGCTAGGTGTCTCGCCTCTGCCGGAGTTAGATTATCCTACTATCCGGGTGCGCGCGAGTCTGCCGGGGGCCAGCCCGGAGACCATGGCTTCCGCCGTGGCTACCCCGCTGGAGCGGCAGTTCGGCAGAATCGCCGGCATTACCGAGATGACGTCGTCGAGCGAGCTCAGCAGTGCCAGCATAACCCTGCAATTCGATCTCGATCGTAATATCGATGCCGCTGCCCGTGACGTACAGGCCGCTATCAATGCTGCCCGAGGCCAGTTGCCAGCCGATCTTCCCAGCAATCCCAGGTTCAACAAATCGAATCCGGCAGATTCGCCTATCTTGATGTTGAGCCTCCACTCCGATGTCTATACTCGTCCGCAAATCTACGACATCGCTGATTCGGTGCTGGCGCAGAAGATCGCGCAGATTCAGGGCGTTGGGGGAGTCGATATCTTCGGCAGTTCACATCCGGCTGTGCGGGTGGAGGTGAACCCGACTGTAATGAACAATATGGGCATTAGTATCACCGATATCGCGGCCACGCTGCGCAATGCTAATGCCCATCAGGCGAAAGGCCTGGTCAGTAATGACGACCGCCGCTGGCAGATTAATGCCAACGATCAACTGTTTAAGGCCTACCAGTATGCGCCTCTCATCGTCGCTTACCGGAACGGCTCGCCCATACGCTTAGACAATTTGGGAGACGTGATCGATTCGGTGGAGGACACGCGTAACGAGGGGCTGAATAATGGAAAGCCCATGGTGATAGCGGCCATCTCGCGGCAGCCCGGGGCCAACATTATCGATACGGTGGACCAAATCAAAGAACTGCTGCCGCAACTGCAGGCTTCCCTGCCGCCGTCCATCGATCTCGCGCTTTCGCAGGATAGAACCACCACCATTCGCGCTTCGGTTCACGATGTGGAGTACACCCTGATGATCTCGGTTTGTCTGGTCATTTTGGTGGTGTTCATATTTCTCCGGAATGTCTGGGCGACGATCATCCCTGGCATTGTCGTGCCGCTGTCACTGCTCGGTACGTTCGGCGTCATGTATCTGCTGGGATACACGCTGAACAATCTTTCCCTCATGGCGCTCACCATCTCGACAGGATTTGTTGTTGACGACGCGATCGTGGTAATCGAAAACATCACCCGCTATCTGGAAGACGGCATGTCTCCTATGCAGGCCGCCCTCAAAGGTGCTAAGGAAATCGGCTTTACGGTGGTTTCCATGAGCTGTTCTCTGGTAGCCGTGTTCATCCCCATCCTGCTGATGGGCGGCATTGTGGGACGTCTGTTCCGCGAGTTCGCGGTTACGCTGGCCGTCTCCATCGGCATCTCCTTGCTGGTCTCTCTGACGACCACTCCCATGATGTGCTCGAAACTGCTGAGGGCGCAGCGCAACCGCAAACACGGCTATCTTTACATGGCGAGCGAGCGGATCTTTGAAACCATCAACGCCGCCTACGCCCGGAGCTTAGCGGCAGTGCTTCGGCATCCCCAGCTGACGCTGCTGATCACCTTGACGGCCTGCGGTGTCAGCGTTTTTCTCTACGTCATTGTCCCCAAGGGTTTTTTCCCGCAGCAGGATAACGGGCGCATTGGTGGCGCGATCGTCGCCGATCAGGATATTTCGTTCAACGCCATGAGCGAAAAATTGCACCAGTTCATGGCGATTGTCATGAAGGATCCGGCCATTCACGATGTCAACGGATTCACCGGCGGCGGCAAGCTGAATGTAGCGCGCATGTGGGCTCAGTTGAAGCCTCTAGGCGAACGCAAACTAACTGCCGACCAGGTAATTGACCGGTTGCGCGGCAAGTTGAAGAAAGTGCCCGGCGCAACGCTCTACATGCGGGCGTCGCAAGACATCCGGGTGGGAGGCAGGGGCAGCAACTCGCAGTACGATTACACCCTGCAATCGGATAAGCTGAACGACTTATACCAATGGGCGCCGAAGCTGCTGGCAAAGATGAAGACCCTGCCGGAGATCGTAGACGCGAACAGCGACCAGCAGAATCATGGCTTGGAAACCCGCGTAATCATCGATCGCGACACCGCCTCGCGCCTGGGAGTAACGCCCATGGCCATCGACACCGCGCTCTATAGTTCGTTCGGGCAGCGCCAGGTTTCCACCATGTACACCGGCATCAATCAGTATCACGTCGTTTTGGAGCTGCTGCCGGAATTCCAGAAACATCCGGAATCGTTGAAAGCTATCTACGTCCGATCGACTAATGGAAAGATGATTCCGATGTCGGACTTCACTAGCACGGTGACGGACCACAGCATCCTGGAAGTAAATCATCAAGGTCCCTTTCCCTCCACCACCGTGTCCTTTGCCCTTGCGCCCGGCGTCGCACTCGGCGAGGCGGTAAAAGCGGTTTCGCAAGCCGGGCAGGACATCATGATGCCGGCGAGCATTCACGGCGAATTCTCCGGAACGGCGCGCGCCTTCCAGGAGTCTCTTTCTACTCAGCCGCTGCTGATTTTGGCCGCTCTGATTACCGTCTACATCGTACTTGGCATGCTCTACGAGAGCTACGTCCATCCCATCACTATTCTGTCCACCCTGCCGTCGGCGGGAGTTGGGGCACTGCTGGCGCTGCTGCTCTTCCGGACCGAACTGACCGTCATCGCGCTGATAGGCATTATTCTACTGATTGGAATTGTAAAAAAGAATGCGATCATGATGATCGACTTCGCGCTCGACGCCGAACGGCGCGACGGCCTGCGTTCCAAAGATGCCATTTACCAAGCTTGCTTGCTGCGCTTCCGGCCGATCATGATGACGACGCTGGCTGCGCTACTGGGCGGATTGCCACTGGCGTTAGGCTCGGGAGTCGGATCGGAACTGCGGCGGCCGTTGGGCATCACGATTGTAGGCGGATTACTGTTGAGCCAGATTTTGACTCTTTACACGACGCCGGTCATTTATCTCTATTTGGCAAGATTGCAGATGCGCTTTGGGAGAACGAGGCAGTTAAGCCCGCGGCTGCAGGCGGCGCTGTCGGGGGATTAGTTCCGAATTCCGGCGTCGTGGCAGCGAGTGGCGAAATTCACTAACTCAGCCGTCGAGTGCACGGCGAGCTTTCTACAAATGTTCTTGCGGTGGGTGGCGACGGTCTGATAGCTAATTTGCAGCACCGAAGCGATGTCTTTCGTGCCTTTACCTCTTCCAATTAAGTTCAAGACCGGCAATTCGGCTCTACTTAGGGTGCTCAGAAGCTGATCGTATGCTAAAGGTTCATTCCTGTGATTGCAGCTGCCTTCACTTTGATTGACAGCCTCATACGACACGCGTGCGAGTAGGCCCACTCCAGCCAGAGCTGAATAGTTTGCACGGCACAAGAGTGTAATCTCCGGACGTAAGGCCCGCGTATGGAATTCAATCCCAATTACGGGAAGTTGCGTCTCCAGGACGTACGCGTAAAGGGGGGCGACCAGAGTCCAGATCTCCCGCGGCAGCAAGGCATCGACCTTTTTTCCGGCGAAGTCTTCGGGCGCTCGACGGTGGTATTTTGCGAGCGCGGTGTTGACCTCGACAAACCTGAGATTTCTGTCGACTCTGCCAATCCCTTCCCCGTAAAGCCCGACCGATTCCGCAAAACGCATTTTCGAAAAATCCTCCCAAAAGTACTAGGGCTCGATCTGAGCAAAGTTAGCCTATCACAGATTTATGGCGATCTGAAATCTTCAGGCTTTTCCGGCGGACTCGCGCAGCGAAGCCGGGCTGAAATCCTCCGCGGGCTCTCCAGAAACTTATGCTCTCCAAGAGTTGCGGTTGCTTGTCGTGGACCACAGTCTAGTTAACCAGGATGATGTTCGCATTAACCAGGATGATGTTCGCAACAACACAGGGTTGCTCAGAAGCGCAAAGGGGACAGCTGGGACTCCGTAAAAGAACTCTTATGCTCTTTGGGCGGGGCGATTGACTTCGGGACCGTTTTAGCGTGTGTTCCCCGGAATAGGGGCACAGGGCTTACAGATGATTCTTGGCTATTGTGTTCGTAGACTCGGCTCGCAGCTTCGAGAAGGTTTAAGATTCGTGCGGACGGTGTCCTCGCCGGCATTGTTTCACGAGATTGAAATGAGAAATACCCTACGCAGGGTATGTACACGATAGCGAAATAGACGTACATTCGAACAGCAAGGACGTTTAATCCGGACCGATTATTTCTGATCTTCGATTGGCCTAAAGCAACGTTGAAAGGACATTCATGCCGACACTCTGCTGTGGTAGAAAGATTTCGCTAGCGCGTTTCGTTCCTTTATGCCTAATCCTGGGAAGTAGTTCGCTCATACTAAGCGCGCTTCCCGGGATAAACCAGGCTGCGCCGAACGATGTATCCTCAGGTGAGTCAGGCCCGGCTTCGAAGATGGGCCAGAAGGTAACGGAAAAGAAACGGCCCAAAGAGGTCAATATCGCTGAGCCAACGGAGTTGAACAAAGCTCTCCACGGAGGAGTTATGCCTGCTCCTCCGCATGCGATGAGTATGCCGATGATTGCGCCTTTATTCCTGCAGTCGGAACGAATTTCAAGCGCCATTACGATGATCAACGAGGTGGAAAAGTCCATTTCCGCTCAGCTTCAAGTCTTTTCTTCCGAAGGCGTTGAAATTGCCAGCAAGACCATCGACTTCGGACCACATACCCGGCGCAGCGTGGAAATCTCAGACCTCTTGGCGACGGGTTCAACGCATGCCGCCGGCTGGATCAAGCTGACACCCGATGCCAGCAAGCTGTCGTCCATGGCGATTGCCGCCCAACTTTCACTAACGCTTCACAATCAAGCTCGTGACTCCTACTTTGAAGAGGAGTTCGTCATGGCTGGAATGTCCGGAAGTTCCAGCATGCGGGAGTCTTTCGAAGAGGAACCGAAGTTAAGGCATTTACGGGCCAGTACATTGTCCAAATCGGGCTCGCCGGTCGTTGCCCTGGTGAATACGGGCGCTCAATCACGGAAAAGCTTACTAACGTGCGTGTCAGGTGTTGGCGCAATGACAACCGCCAGTATTGAGCTCAACCCGAATGAATTCAGATTAATACGGCCGTGCAGCCAGGGCGCTAAAAGTGTCGTTTTCCCCGAATCCGAAAAGGATCTAGGCTCTGAAGCGGGCGGCACTGATAGTCAAGCCGTCGGAGTAGATATTTCGACTTACGATCCGCCGGGAGAGGTCCTGGCATATGGCTTGGCTATGGCGTCTGGAGGCGAGCAAGACGACATGTTGGCTCTGAACTTCAAAGATAGTTCCATTCTGAAGTCTTCGGAGATGGTTTTTCTGGGTGTACCGGCTGGTTCGGCCGACTCGCTACCATCGGCGGTCTTTTCTCCTGAGGCGTATCTCTCGAACTTTGGCAGTAGCCCGGCCCACGTGCAGATCAGGCAATCCTATATGGTGGGAGACACACCGCTAACGAATACCGTCGCCGACATCACGGTGCCGCCCTATTCAGCTAAGCGCGTAAAGATCCAAGCGGAACAGGGTGCGTTCGATCTCCGCAACTCTTTTGTCATCAGCTCCGACCAGGCGCCGGCGGTAGTCGATTGCAATCTGACTTCAAGAGGCGGAGCTTACGGCGCCTTTCAACTGATTGGCAAAGACAAGCGCAGTGAGAACGGTGGCGGGCACCCATGGACCATCGAGAACGGAGAGGACGCGACGCTGCTCCTCTTCAACCACGCCCAGGAGTCGCATGTCTTCACGGTCAATATGTGGGCTTCCGGGAAACATTGGCAGAAACTGTATACCCTTGCAGCGAAAGAGACCAAGGCGATAAACATCAACAGAGTAATTAGTGAGCGTGAAAAGGGTGAAGATGACGAGATCCTGCCGCCCACCGCAACCAGCGGTGACGTGAGTTGGTTTACGGCAGACCCAGTGCAAGGCGTAGGCCGCCTGCTGATATCGTCCAAGACGACCGGCCTTGCCAGGAACTTCAGCTGCGGCTACAACCTTGTGCTTTGTGGAGCGGGCTTCTACACTTATGACATCTCTTTTAATTACTTCAATACGGGAACCTTAGGACCGGTCTACGGGCGACTTTGTACCGCTTGGAGCCCCACGGCCTGCTACGGAGATAGCTACGGCAGAGGCGGCGGATCTTCTTACAGGTGGACTTCCCAAAATCCATCCATAGCGCCCGTTTCGGGCCCCGGAACAAGTGCCGGAGGACTCTTCTTCGGACAATTGCCCGGCACCGCCGGCGGCCAAGGGCAGATTTCGAATCAGTATTGCCAGGCGGCACAGAACGGAACGGCCGTTGTGCTTCCGGTGATACAGATCAGCAGTGTAACCGCTAATCCGACCTCCATATTTGCGTCAATACCCAGTAAGAATACGACAACCATTGAAGTTCAATTGTATTTTGAAGGAAAGCCTACAAGCAACGATCCTCACACTATCACTGTGGGTCTGGCGTCTTACAGAACGACTCCCGGAGGTAACAACATAACTTACGAAGGCGAAAAGTCTGTCGATTTTACTTATCTATCGAAAAGCCCAATTTCAGTCTATTTTACGGCATCTGCTGACGCACAAACAGCTACTGGAAACGTAGTCGTTTCAGCAGTAGCGAGGCCTGATAATGAAAAAGTTACAGTAAAACTGCCCGCTGGCACTCCACCGGCGGCAGCTAACAACACGACGATCACGACTAACAAATAACTTTGGAGAAAATAGCTGGTATGAAGATCGATATCACGGGAATTTTGTTTGCCCTCCTTTTTCTGGGCTATGACGGCACTGAAGTGTTACCCGCCGTGAAGCTTACAAGTTTGAAAGCGGATTCGACTCGCCTTATCTGTGGGGGTCCCGAAGCAAGCACCGATATCACGCTAAAGATATCTCTCACTGACAAAGCAGATTTAGCTGATAAAAGCGCACTTGTCAATCTTAGTGGGTATGTCACGGTTCCAGGCAGGAATCAGGTCTATTTAGACAAGAACATAAAAAGGATAAACCTGAAACGTCCATCGACCTTGGTGAAATATCATGCCTCTTGTGGTCCTGAGACCGTAACAGGAAGTGAAAAGTTTGCTGCTACTATCCTTTGGGCCAGTGAGGGGATTTCCTTTGACCGGGACGATCGCAGCTACATCGTGATTGAGTCGGTTGCCGAACCAACATCGCAGCACCCGAAACGAGAGGAGGAGCAGCCGCCGCCAAAACCTCCTCAGCGGTAATCCGCCAACAGGAGTATGAGAAGAGGAATTGTGAACACCTAATGAACACCGATTTGATCCCTTCCGTGCTCGCATTGGCTTTAGTGGCGATACCTGTGATGTCGCAGCCGGTTTCTAAAATAGAAATCAAGGGAGTGAAAGCAAGCTCATCTCGACTCACCTGCGGTGGGCCGGAGAGCAGCGTGACGTTCACAGTAGAGCTATCTGTAGTCGGCGAAACAAATACGTCCGATAAGATAGCGATTGTATCTCTCGGTGCGTATACACTTGACCCCTCTGAAAACCGGGTTCTCTTAAATCGAACGACGAGATCTGTGAGCCTGAATACCCTGCCGGCTTACGCAAACTTTACCGTCGTCTGCGGCCCACAGACTGTAAATGGTAGCAACAAGTTTGCTGCCGCAATAATCGGCGCGAGCAAAGGCCTATCTTTTCATCCGTTTCCGCTTACATTTAGCGAGATTCAGACGATCGCAAAACCAACACCCGAGAAGCATGCCGAGCAAGGCCAGAAGTGAAACGTCCTCAAGCTGAGCACAAATAGTGAGGACGATTGCATTGAAGCTCCTTTCTTTAATACCGCTGTTGTCGTCAACGCTTCTAGCTAAACCGACGGCACCAGACAATGAGCCATTTGTGATGGTACAAGCAGTTCATGCTCCCACTGAACCTTTAGTCTGTGACGGTTCTGCCTCTAACAAAGCAACCGTGACGGTAGAAGTAGATTTGGAAGGCGCCGCTCCCGAACCAGCAAAGATCAAACTAACGGTCTACTTTGTAAGCTTCGATCCTTACAAGGGTAATTGGGTCTCGATTGACGATACACCTAGATATGTATTCGTCAAGCGCGGCAAAAACACATTCGCTTTTAACGTCCGTTGCGGGCCTGAGTTACAAAATGGGATCGCCGATTTGGGCGCCTGTGTCTTAGAATGCCCTAACCCGATAACACTTCCTCAATCTACTGGCGATATGCGGACATGGGCAGTTCTACAGGTAGGCATGAAGAAAGACTTGGGAAAGCCCAAGATTGGCGCTACAGATGCTGATAAGAAGAAAGTAGAACAAGCAAAGAAGGAGAACAACAAGTGAATGAGACCCGGCCAATATCAGCTTATTTTCTGCCTCATTGTGGCTCTGGAGGCTACAGCGCAGCAAGCTCCGAGCGTCAAATTGACAAGTCTGAAAGCGGAATCGACTCGGCTTATCTGTGGCGCTCCCGAGGCAAGCACCGATATCACGCTTAAGATATCTTTCACTGGAAAAGCAGATCTAGCTGATAAGAGCGCACTTGTCAATCTTAGTGGGTATGTCACGGTTCCAGGCAGGAATCAAGTCTATTTGGACCAGAATATACAAAGGATAAACCTGAAAAGTCCGTTGACCTTGGTGAAATACCATGCCTTTTGTGGTCCTAACACGGTATCCGGAAGTGAAACTTTTGCTGCCACTATACTTCGGGCCAGTGAGGGGATTTCCTTTGACCGGGATGATCGCAGCTACATCGTGATTGAGTCGGTCGCCGAACCAACATCGCAGCACCCGAAACGAGAGGAGGAGCAGCCACCGCCGAAAACTCCTCAGCGGTAATCCGCCAACAGGAGTATAAGAAGAGGAACTTTGAACACCTAATGAACATCGGTTTGATTCTGTCCGTGCTCGCATTGGCGTTGGTCGCGGTACCTGTAATATCGCAGCCGGTTTCTACGGTAAAGATAACGGGGGTGAAAGCAAGCTCATCTCGTCCTCAAAACTGAGCACAATTAGTGAGGACCATTGCATTGAAGCTCCTTTATTTACTACCGCTGTTGTCGTCAACGCTTCTAGCTAAATCGACGGCACCTGACAATGCGCCGTTTGTAATTGTGCAGAACCTCCATGCTCCGTCTGAACCCTTGGCTTGCGATGGTTCTGCTTCCCATAAAACAACAGTCGTCGTCAGTGTAGATCTGGAAGGCGGTGCGCCAGCCGAAGCAAGAGTGAAGCTCTCAGTTTACCTTGTCAGCCTCGATCCCTACAAGAAAACTTGGGTTTTGATCGACGATGTCGCGAAATATACAACTGTCAAACCCGGCATCACAAAAGTTCCGTTCACCATCCGATGCGGTTCCGAATTGCAAGATGGGAGCGTTACGTTGGGGTCTCTTGTTCTTGAGAGCCCCCAACCAATTGAACTCCCGCAGTCCATATCAGATATGCGAACACGGGCAGTTCTACAGGTACGCACGAAGAAGAGCTTGGGAAAGCCCAAGGGTGAGAATCAAGCAGCTGATGACAACAAAGTAGAACAAGAAAAGAAGGAGAATAACAAGAAGTGAAACCCGTTCAACATCAGCTCATCTTCTGCCTCATTGTGGCTCTGGAGGCTACAGCGCAGCAAGCTCCGAGCGTCAAATTGACAAGTCTGAAAGCGGAATCGACTCGGCTTATTTGTAGCGGTCCAGATACAAGTACCGATATAACAATCAAGATTTCTTTCACCGGAAAAACAGATCTATCCGATAAAAGTGCTCTTATATCTCTAGCAGGATACTCGACAATTCCATTCATGAATACTATCTATTTAGATCAAAATATTCAAAGAGTAAGTCTAAAACGCCCTTCGGCATTGGTCAAATATCGGGCTTTTTGCGGTCCTAAGACCGTAACAGGAAGTGAAAAGTTTGCTGCCACTATTCTTCGGGCCAGCGAGGGCATTTCTTATCAAAGCAATGATCTCAGCTTCATTGTAATTGAGTCGGTCGCAAAACCAACATCGCAGCAGCCCGAGCGAGATAATGGCCAGCCATCGCCGAAAACTCCTCAGCGGTAATCCGGCTAGAAAAGTGAAGGAGGAGGCACTGTGAACACCTCATGAACACCGATTTGATTCCTTCCTTGCTTGCATTGGCGTTGGTGGCGGTACCTGTAATGTCGCAGCCGGTTTCTATGGTAAAGACAACGGGCGTGAAAGCAAGCTTATCCCGGCTCGTCTGCGGCGAGACGACCACTAGTACCTCTGTGACCATTGAATTAGGTTATGGGCCCGATTGACAGAGCTGAAAAGTTTGTCACAGTTTCTTTAAGTGGATACATTTCTTACGACGATGGCGGAACGTGGCGTCCCTTTCAGCTGAATCTACCTGTCGTTCCCATAACGGATCTGGCTTTCCAAACCAACCTGCCAAGAAACAGCCTTGAGATCGATCAAATCGTAAAGAAGGTGAGTCTGCGAAGCCTTCCCGCTTTAGTCAAATATAAGATTGCTTGTAGTCCTGGGACAATCTCAGGAAGTGAAACATTCGCCGCCGCTATCCTTAGGGCTAGCGATGGCTTATCCTTTGACGTAGGCCCTTCCAAGTTTGTCGAGATTCAAACGGTAGGCAAACTGACCTTGCCCGAAGGAACTGAGCCACTCTAAACTAGGTTTTCCGAAGCAACGAGAGTTGCGGAAGGAGAGCAAAGGTGAAGAACAGTCGATTTAGTGAAGAGCAGATCATCGGGATTTTATTAATCAGTGCATAAGTAGGTAGACATTAGATAGAATAAGGAATGCCGCGCCGGGATGCCCGTGAACTAGACCACAAGACCCTGGAAGAGATTCGGATTCGAGCCGTCGAGCAGGTGCAGTCGGGAGAGAGTCCGGAGGTGGTGATCAAGGCGCTGGGGTTTAGCCGTAGCTGCATTTACACGTGGCTGGCCCTGTACCGGGGTGGAGGCTGGAGTGCGTTGAAGGCTCGCGCGCTGCAGGGGCGGCCGGCGAGGATTCAGGCGGCGCAAATCAAGTGGCTGTACGAAACGATTACAGGGAAGAACCCTTTGCAATTTCGGTTTGAGTTCGCGCTTTGGACTCGCGAAATGATTCGGACGTTGTTGCGGGAGGAGTTTTCTTTGCAGTTGAGTGTCACCAGCGTGGGCCGATTACTGGGTCAATTGGGGTTGAGCTGCCAACGCCCGCTGTTTCGGGCGATCGAGCAAGATCCAGAGCGGGTTCGGCACTGGCGCGAGGAGGAATTTCCGGCCCTTCGCCGGTGGGCGAACGAGACCGGAGCGGCGATTTTGTTCGGCGATGAAGCCGGTGTGCGGAGCGACTATCACGCGGGCACCACGTGGGGTGTGAAAGGCAAAACTCCGGTCGTCCCCCGCACCGGCGGTCGGCACTCCCTCAACATGCTCTCCACGGTGAGCGCTCGCGGCGAGTTGCGTTTTATGATCGTGAACGGCCGGGTCAACGGATCGATTTTTGCCGAGTTTCTTCGCCGCCTCATGCACAACGCCGCGCATCCGGTGTTTCTCATTCTCGACGGACACTCGATTCATCGAAGCCGCGCCGTGCGCGACTTTGTGGCTGGCCAACAAGGCCGGCTTCGTCTGTTCTTCCTTCCGCCGTACTCGCCGGAACTCAATCCCGACGAGCAGGTCTGGAACTATGTAAAGCATCACGGCGTCGGCAAAGCCTTCCTGCGCAGCGCCTCGGATCTACGCCGCTTTGTGCTGGCGCGTCTCCGCTCACTGCAACGCTTGCCCTGGACTGTACGCATGTTCTTCCTTACTCCCGATACCCGGTACGCTGCCTCTTGACTGCTCGATTACGTCTACTTACTTATTGCCGCCTTAATAAAGCAGAGCGAAGCGGGAGCAAAGACCGGCGAGTTGTGCCGGCAACAGGGGATTAGTAGGGCGACATTTTATGGATGGCGCAGCAAGTACGGTGGACTGGAAGTGAGCGAAGCCAAGCGTCTGAAACAGCTGGAGGAAGAGAACGGAAAGCTGAAGCGGATTGTGGCCGATCAAGCTCTGGATATCACGATGTTGAAGGACCTGGTTGGAAAAAAATGGTAAGCCCGGAGGACAAGAGAGCGGCGATCGCGCATGTGCGGCAGGTACATGGCGTCAGCGAGCGCCGCGCCTGCGGGCTGATAGGCCAGACGCGATCCACGCAACGGTATCGAGCCAAGACGAAGGCGGAGGATGGGGTGCGGCGGCGGATTGCCGAGCTGGCGGCAGAGCGTCCTCGCTTTGGCTATCGACGGCTGACCGCACTGCTCAAGCGGGAAGGCGTACCGGTGTGGCACGGCCGTGTGTATCGCATTGCGAAGGAGCTGCGGCTGCAAGTGCCGCGGCGAAAGCGCAAACGGATGGCCTCCGCTGCGCCAGCGCCGATAGCGATTACGCGGCCGAATCAACGTTGGGGAATGGACTTCGTTACCGACGGTTTAGCGGACGGACGCAGCTTCCGGGCATTGGCCGTGGTGGATCACTACACGCGCGAGTGTCTCGTGATTGAAGTCGATCTGAGCCTCCCCGGAACACGGGTGGTACGGGTATTGGAACGGCTGGCGGAGGAGCGTGGGTTACCCGAAGCTGTTCGGGTGGACAACGGTCCGGAATTCGTTTGCGCCGCTGTGCGCCACTGGTGCCAACAGAAGAAACTGCAGTTGGACTACATTGCGCCTGGCAAGCCGATGCAGAATGGGCATATCGAGAGCTTTAACGGGAAGTTTCGAGACGAATGCCTGAATACGCATTGGTTCACAAGTCTACGCCAGGCCAGAACTCACATCGAAAGTTGGAGGATAGACTATAACGAATTTCGACCACATAGCGCGCTGGGGTACGCGACGCCGAACGAGTTTGCGAACAGGAGCAGCGCTTCCTTCGCCATCGAGATTTTGAGTAACACGACAGCGAAACCGGGTCAAGGCAACCCTAACGGGCTCGCTACGCTCGGCCTTGACCCGGCCCCGCCGTCGTGTGAACGGCGACTAATATGACGGCGAAGGAAAGCTACAAATGAGCTTGGGAATACGTGGAAAACCCAGTTATGACTGGTACAGTTTCCGCGGGCAGGTCAAAACCAACGTCTCATCATCCTGAGCATAGGCCACCAGTGAAACGTCCTCAAAGCTGAGCACACTATTGCATTGAAGCTCCTTAATTTACTACCGCTGTTGTCATCAACGCTTCTAGCTGAATTGACTGCGCCTGACAATGCGCCGTTTGTAATTGTGCAGAACCTCCATGCTCCGACTGAACCCTTGGCTTGCGATGGTTCTGCTTCCCATAAAACAACAGTCGTCGTCAGTGTAGATCTGGAAGGCGATGCACCACCAACCGCAAAAGTGCAGGTGACGGTCTATATTGTAAGTCTCGATCCTTACAAAAAGGACTGGATACTGATTGAAGACGCGCCGAAATATGCCATTATCAAGCCGGGGATTAGCAAAATTCCGTTCAATATAAGATGCGGTCCTGAATTACAAGATGGAAGCGTCGGTCTCGGTGCATTTGTCGTGGAGTGCCCTAATCCGATAACACTTCCTCAATCTACCGGCGATATGCGAACACGGGCAGTTCTACAAATACGCATGAAGAAAGACTTGGGAAAGCCCAAGGGTCGGGCTCCAGATCCTGATAATAACAAAGTAGAACAAGAATTAAAGGAGATTAACAAGTGAATTGAAACCCTCACAAAATCCGTTTATGACTGCAGCGCCACAAGTTCCGAGCGTCAAATTGACAACTCTGAAAGCGGAGCCGACTCGGCTCATCTGTAGCGGTCCAGATACAAGCTGGTTTTGGTTTCATATCAACAAGGTTTTAGGCAATGCGGAAAATGTTTTCTTTTGGTCTGTTTACGCTACATGTCAGCGCTATTTGGGCTAGTTCGTTCCTTCTTGCCGCAAACCAGCAAATCTCGCAATCTGTGCAGGACAACATCGAAGGCCTAAGGTCACAAGAGTCACAGGCTGTACGAAACTCAGTAGCGACAGTTCATCAGGCGCCCGAATACCGAGCGATTGTTGTTTCCGATGTCGTGCAGTTGCTCGATGATCCGCAGGCGTCGCGGGAGACGCGGCTGTTATGTATCAACTTATTAGGAGAGCTACGAGCCGTGGAGGCAGCCGACGCTCTTGTTCGCCATCTTTGGGAAACGACTTCGGTGCAGGGGTTGTCCGAGTGGCATTTCCCGGCAGTGCAGGCGCTTCATCGGATCGGATCGTCTGCAATACCCGCACTGACCGGAGGCTTGATGGAAAGCGCAAACCCTGATGTTCGTATGTATGCTGCTCGAACGCTCGGCAATATCGCCGGGAGTGAATCGCGAAGAGTACTCAAGGAAGCTATTCAATCTGAGAAGGATCCGGCGGTTCGGCAAGAAATACAACGTCAACTTAAGTCTTTACAAGAACGTGAGAATAGTACAGTACAGAGATGACTGGGCGGTGGTGCAGTATTGTTGCCCTGCTGTCAATCCGAACTAGTAGACCGGGGCAAGTTAAGGCACCAAAATCGAAAGCCTACATTCAGACAAAGATGCTGTTATAGACTTTCTTTGCAGGCCCGGCATCACGTGTCAAGGTGATAGACAACCGGTGATTGCTCCTGGAGCAGTGTTCTAGCGCGCGCTGACAGCCATCTTCACCATCTGATCCTGGCCGGCTTTCTGTCTGCGCACTCTCTCGTAGAGATACTTTGCCACGTAGATTGCGCAACCGATCGCCACCGCCAGCACGGCATTTACCACCAGCACGGCAACCGCAGTCGACAGAAAGGCCATGGCATCTGTCTTTCTCATGCGATGCAGCCGGCGCCAGGTGCTCCACTCCAGCAGGCAAATACCGATGTAAGCCGTCACTCCCGCCAGCGCCGGAATGGGTATGTGCGAAATGTATTCGGATCCCAGCGCGATAAACGCCAGGATGAAGCAGGCGTGGAAGAGATTTGACATCCGCGTGGATCCGCCAGAACGCACGCTCGCCAGGCTGCGCGCTGGAATGCCCACGCTCATCGGCGCGGCAAAGACACCGGCTACCATGTTTGCCACTCCGTAAGCGCCGAGTTCGGCATCCGCATCCGCCTTCTTCAGGTGCTTGTGGCGTCCGCGAAAGTGCTCCACCACTCGGGATGTTAACAGTATGTTCACCGACGCTACAAACGCCAGTCCGAAGGCTTCCGGAGTTACACTCAGCACATCCGCCGGAGTCCAAAAAAAGCCGGCGAACTTGGGAAGTTCCAGCGGGAGGCGTCCAACTTCCCGCTGGTGCAGACCGAAAATCGTCGCCACGAGCACCGCTCCCAATACGCCGATTAAGGGCGCGGGCGCACGCGGAATGACTTTGCTGGCCATCAGGGCAAGCAAAATCACCACTACGCTTATTACAACAGCGCTCAACTGTAACTCCGAAGCGTGCGACAGCACCTGCCAGCTCTGATACAACATGTTATTCGACGTTCTATCGACCACGGCTCGAACTCCCAGCATGACGCCGAGTTGTGACAAGAACATCATGGCTCCGATGCCGCAGGAGAAGCCCGTCACCACCGGTTGGGGAACTTTCTGAATGAAGCGGCCCAGCCGCAAAACCGAGAACATCAACATGAAGACCGATGCCGCCATGCAAACCTTGGCTGCTCCTCCGGTGCCCTGCTCCTTCACGGCATGGGCGATGAAAGGCACCGTCGCGCTGGCGGTGCCCCCAATCAGAACTGGATTTCGTCCCAGCAAAGCAGTTATAGGAGCTGTCGCGATGGAAGTGACTAAACCAAGCACCGGAGGTAGCCCCATGAGGCTGGCCATCGCGAGGCCGTACGGCAATGCGATCAAGGCGGCTATCATGCCGCCTGACAAGTCTCCTGCTAGGGTGCGCCAACTGTACTGGATTCGAGCGAATTTCAACGATAACCTCAGCCACTAAGGCAAACGTCCGAGTGGAACAGACGGACACGAACTCTTTGTTCAGGAGTTTTAGCGACGAGGCTCAGCCGTACCAACAGACCAGGTCGATACGCTGGATTCAATAGATCAAAAGCCCGGGTCTGGCATCACGGTCAGCATTTTGACTGGCGGCGATGCCTGGCCCGGGTTGGGAACTTACACGGCTAACTTAAGCGTTGTAGACCTTCATGAACGCGTCTTTGAATTTAGCCATATCCTGTTTGCTGCCGACAGTAACGCGAACATGGTTCGGCCAGACCGGCCAGACCCGTCCAATGTAGACGTCCTGCTTGGCCATCGCAGCGTAGAATTCCTTCCCGGGCCGTTTCACGTTGATCATGAAGCAGTTGCTTTCCGACGGGATGAAATCCACGTTCTTCGATGTCAGGAAGTCGAAGGTGTCGTTCCGGATGTCGCCGATAACCTTCCGGCGCTCGGGAACCAGCGTTTTCACCTTTAGACTCGAATTTGCGGCTACCATTGCAGTAACCGGCATCGCCCCGGCTGTGTAAGGCTTAACCTTCTCGAGAATGTCCGGACGCGCAATGGCGGCGCCAGCTCGTAATCCAGCCATCCCATAAAGCTTCGAGAAGGTCCGCAACACTAAGACGTCCTTGTCTTTTGAGACTAAGTCAGAGCAAGAGACGGCATTGGGAGAAATATGGATATAGGCCTCATCGACAAGGACGATGGCACCTTTAGGTTTATTCTCCACCAGCCACTCAATATCAGCCTTCTTGGTTAGAGTGCCGGTCGGGTTATTCGGGTTGCAGATGTAGTAAAGGCCGCCATTCGGCTCTGCAGCCAGCATCGCTTTCACGTCGTGGTCCCAGGTACCCTTTTTTAGCGGCACGTTGACTACCCGTGCGCCGATAAATTTGGCAGCCCGCTCGCCTGCCTCATAGCCGGGATCGGCCTTTACGAAGGGACGATCTTTGGAGCAGAATCCCAACACTGCCTGGTGCAGCGGAGCGCTTGATCCGGCGTAGACATCAACGTAAGCGCCATCCGGCTTGTAGTTGAACTTCACGCCTTCCTGCGAAGCCAGTGTCTCGGCCAGATCGTACGTCAGCTCGTACATGTACCGGCCACTCTGCTTGACGACGTTATGCACCGCGTCGGCAGCTTCCGGGCATGGGCCCATAGGGTTCTCGTTGGCATTGATCTTTACAGCGTCAGGTGGCATGTTCCGCACCATCGACAACTGCGCCATCGCGTGTTCATTGTAGAACGGTAACGCTGCGCCGGCCGTCAAAACGGTGGCGATGCGGCCGAAATTTCTTCTTGAAAATCCGCGCCGTAAGAAGTCAGCGCGTTGTTCGGGAGTCAGTATCTCTGACATATCCTCTCTCCTTGATCACAGTCTTTTAGCGATCACAACTTTTGTTTGGCCCTATACCAAAACGGAGACGAACATGGTCCCGTTCATCATATCGAAAACGAATCTAAAACGAAACCCGGAAGCCCAATTGAATCAACCGGGCGAAGTTTACCTGGTTATTGATAACTCCGAAACTGGCATTTCCGAATTTGGTGTTGGGGTTCGGAAATTGTGGGGTGTTGAACGCATTCAGCGCTTCCGCCCGGAACTCAGCGTTCAGTCTTTCCTTGATTGCGAAAGTCTTGAACAGCGAGATATCCCAATTCTTGGTGCCCGGCCCTCGATAACCTATAGTACGCGCCAGGTTTCCAAAAGTATAGGCGGGCGCCTGGGAGAATGCCGCTTTGTTTATGTAGTTATTCAGCCGTTGCTGGACCCGGCCAGATTGGTTCGGCGCAATCCCGGTGGCGTTCGGCCTCTGCACTCCCGTTCCGAGAATGGCATTCAGGTTAGTGTTCTGAGAGATAGCCAAGGGGAAGCCGGTCTGGTAGATGTTGGTGAAGTTGATCTGCCATCCGCCCAGAGCCAGGTCGACAGCTTTATTGGCATGAGCCATAAACATCCGGTTTCTGCCGAATGGAAGCTCGTAGGTGAGAGTATTCGTCCAGCGCAGCGGCGTATCCGCGGCAGCCAGGCTGTACTCCGCTCCCAGATTATAAGCATTCTGAGGTGCTGAAGAAGCGGCGCTAAAGAAGTTGCCGCTTGCAAACTCGTTATCCATGTTCTTAGACCAGGTGAATGCCGACAGGAAAGTAAAACCAGCCGACATGCGCTTCTGCACCTTTACGATCATCGAGTTATAACGGGCTGAACTCGGATTCGTCAAAATGTTGATGTTGCCGTATTCCGAGTAAGGCCGCAGCAATTGAGCCTGTGCGACCGTGGGTGCGCCGATCGCGCCCTGGCCTGCCGTCAGCGGAAAATATGGGTTCGAGACCGAGTTACCCAAAGCCGCACCCAGAGGCAAGTACTGATCCGGAACCTGATTAATGTTGAAGCCGCCCGCGCCCGTCGAACTCGTTTGCAGGTGAGTGGATCGCGAACCGATGTAACCAACCTCCATGACTACGCCTTTGTACAACTCGCGCTGAATGTCGATGGAATACTGGTACACCGTACCAGAACTCCGGTTTTGATCGAGAAAGCTGAACCCGGATCCGATGTTAGTCAGTCCACGCTGAGAATTCCCCACCGGCTGTTGAACGCCATTTGGAAAAGGATTGCTCAACGAATTTGCGGGAGTTGCGTTACCGTCGTTGCTGGCAACGTAAGTGGTCGTAGCGGTGTAACCAACTGCCAGCGTCTGGTCGTCAGAAAACCGGATAGGGGCATAGAAAATTCCGGCGCCGCCGCGGATGGTGGTCTTCGGATTCAGTTGATAGGCGAAGCCGAATCGCGGCCCCCACTTATTCACAGAAGGATTGCAACAGTAACTGCCGTTGCCGTTAGTACGTGCATACTGGAGCACGCCTCGCGGTGTCACCCCGGATACGCCGCCTGCCAGCGGATTCAGAGCATTGCGGTCGAAGCCTACTACCCAACGATCGTTGCGCTCTTTGATTCCGGTCTCGAACTCATAGCGCAATCCAAGATTGAGAGTCAGCTTGCTGGTTACACGGAAGTCATCCTGAATGTAACCCGACCAGTAATTCACTTTTGTATAGAGCTTGGTCGTAGTGTTGACGCTGCCGAACGAAGGATAACCTAGCAATGCGTCGGCGAAATCCATTCCGGTCCCATTTACCCTGGTTGGATACTGCTGCGTAAACACTCCGTTGAAGGCGAATGTTCCAGCAGTGTTGCCCAAGTTCAGAAAGTCGGTGTGGATGGCCCGGTAGTCTCCGCCGAAAGAAATGTTGTGGCGTCCAAGGAACTTCGAAACGCTGGCTACAAAGCTGCGCGAGTAAAACACCGTGTTACTTGGTGAGACATTGCTTAAGCTATTGTTGTTGAAGTCGAACTCGGGTAGGTAATTTCCCTGCAGCGAATTTACATAACTTGAGGGGAAACCCAGAACCGAGGGACTGATGCCCGAAACCAGCGGTTGCGTCACATTCGGGAAACGATTGAAGCCGAAGCGCAGACTTACCACCGTGGTGGCGTCCGGCGTAAATACACTATTCACCTGAGTCGCGTCTACCTTCCGGAACAAAAGGAATGGGCTGGCGTTGCTGGAGGCTAGAATCGAACCCAGCGTGTTGCCGCCCGGTTCTCGGCTCTTATAGTGCAGGTAGGATGCATTTAACTTCCACCAGGTCCCGATTTGCTGATCGACCTTAGCCATGTACTCGTCCGCGCGATCGGTCAGTGTATCGACACCGTTGAAATTGATGCCATCGACCACGTTGGTCTGCGGATCTGGTAGCGTTCGCAAAATTGCTGCGCCGACTGGATTTATCAAGGTTGGGCTAATGATGTTTCCTGCAAACGGAGTCCGGACCGTATTGACGCCAGAAGGGCAGGCATCCGCCGCGGTGCAGGCGCGCGAGGAAAGCGGGTTGTAGAGAATCCGGTTACTCGCGGAGAAATCGCCATTCCGTTCCGCCATCGTCGGCAGCACATACTGGTCGGTCAAAGGCGATTTTTGCCGGTAACTCTCGGTCGTCAAATAGAAGAACGTTTTGTTGCGCCCGTCGTAGAGTTTCGGTATGTAGACTGGGCCGCCGAACGAAGCGCCCCAGTTATAGAACGGTGTATCTTGTTTCGGGCGTCCCGCTGCGTTCGAGAAGAAATCGTTGGCTACCCAATCCGTCTGCCGGGTGTAGCCTAATGCCGATCCATGCACCTGATTGGTGCCCGATTTCAGTAGCGTATTGAAAACACCGCCGCCCGTGCGGCCCATGGTCGCATCATAGGTATTCTCCTGCAGCTTCATTTCCTGAGTGCCTTCTATCGAGGGGATAATCACCGCTCGATTTACCGAGTCGGTAATCGGCACGCCGTCGATGAGATAGTTATTGCCGCGCACCGGGCCGCCCGCGATGGAGATTTGCGAAGATCCGCTCTGGTCTTGAAAACGGTTGAAGCGAGGATCGCCAACCGGAACAACGTTGGTGGATAACTTAGCCAGCAGAAATGGATTGCGTCCCAGATTCGGCAGGTCTGTCATTTTCTGCGAGTCCAGCACCTGCCCGTTCGAAGCATCGGCGGTGTCGATCACCGGCGTTTCTTCGTTTACTTCCACGGTTTGCGTCTGGGTTCCCACCTCGAGCCGCACATCCGCGGTAATGGTGGCCTGGGTAGCTACGATAATGTCGCGCCGTAAGTACTTCTTGAAACTCGGCGCCTCAGCCACAATTGAGTAAGTCGCCGGCTGAATGGAAGAGAATACATACTCTCCCGACGCGGTTGTCAGCGTGCTGCGCTCGTTGTTGGTCGCCTGGTCGGTCATGGTGACCTTGACGTTTGGCACCGCTCCGCCCTGCTCGTCGGTTACGATTCCACGTAGATTGCCCTGATAGTTCTGGCCGAGCGAAAGCGCGGCACTGAGTAGAAAGGTTAAAAGCCCGTATTGTCTTGCTGTTCTAAACACCCCTGATCTCCTTTGTGGTCGAATCGCGCAGATCGTTGCGCAACACAGCATCCGGGCTGCAAACGCTTCCACAAGGAGCGGGGTCTCGGAACGAGACGGCCTCTAAATAAGAGACGGGATCTGACAGACTTTGCAGCCTGACAGACTCTTAAGAGGTCATGTGACTTTTGATTGAGTTTAGCTTATAGTTCAATTGCTTTACAAGCAAGTTACCGGAAAAGTTTCTTGTCAATGAGCTTTTGGTAATAGTTTAAGGCCGATCGAGTTTGCTGCTAGCCCGTTTGGGAAGCGGGAGTTCGCCCTGGTAGAGCTCTTCAGAAGACAGCGCCGCTTTGGTCAAGCCGTCTTTCGTGTGCGTAGTAGAACGCGCCATCATGTGATAAACCTCGTGCGCCATCACGCGGGCGAGGGCAATCCCCATCTGCGTTTCATGGTTTGCCGCTTTGCTGCGACCCAGCTTTCGCTGCAGGGAAGTTCGCACCCGGTCGCATTCCACTTCGCCGAACGGCAGCATCTCCCCATTCACCATGTGCGTCATCGCCAGCGGGCCGCGTTCATCTGAAAGAGCCGCTACCGGCAGCGCCATCATGGTGCAGGCGCCCCTCATCCGGAACAGCACGATGGGGTCATCGAACTGGGCATAATCAGGAAGTTGCTTCCTGAGCTTCAGGCTGAGCTGGATCTGCGATCCCGAGAAGATCCTGGAGAGTTCCGACTCGAGCGCACGGGAAGCCAGCGGAGACTCCGGTTTGTCGTATTCGAGCAAAACAGTAACCGGCTGCACCTTCGAGACTAGAAGGGCGGCGGCGGGACCAGCGATACACAAAGGTGCTGCTAACAGGAGCAGCATGCCACAACAAGGGGCACAACGCATAAGGCTTCCTCGAACACGGAGTGGGCTCACCGACCGGTAAAGATCAGCGATTGCGCATCTGAATTATATCTCCAACTGATCAACCTTGTGGATATCGGATTTTACTGGTATGTAATAGTCATGCGAATAGCCCACTTTCTTGGCAGAGTCACCCTATCAGCGCTCCTCTTGCCGGTCCTTCAAGCCGCCAGTTTCAGTGGGATCGTCGCCTTCGGCGACAGCCTTTCCGATGCGGGAAATGTCGAAATCGCCACCAGCGGCCTGTTTCCAGGACCAAACTATGCCGGCGGCCGCTTTACCAACGGTGCGAATACCAATCCGGCGAGCAGTGGACCATCCGGACTATGGGTCGACCAGCTGGCGGCCCGTCTCGGGCTGCCCGATCCTCAGCCGTACCTTGCCGGTACCGGAGGTACGAATTATGCATTTGCATCCGCCACCACAGGATCTAACGGGCTCTACAACATCTCCGATCAGCTGAGCGCATTCGCCCTTACTCACCCCGGCGGCGCAGATGCCAGCGCGCTCTACACGTTTTGGGGAGGCGCCAACGACTTGTTCAATGCGGCCAACGCGCCCTCCGAGGCAGCTGACAATCTCCTGGGGAATATTCAATCGTTAGCCGCCGCAGGCGCTAAAAACTTTTTGTGGATCAACCTGCCGCCGCTCGGCAATACTCCCCGTGCGGTCGCGGGAAACAACGTGGCGGCGCTTGCCTCCGCCACCATCGCTTTCAATATGGAGTGGGCTTCCGACGTTCAACTGCTGCGCGGGATGGGGATCGACGTGGTTGGCGTAGATGCGTACTCGCTGTTCAGTTCAATTGCCGCCGAGCCATCGGCTTACGGATTTTCAAACATCACTTTCCCGGCGCAAGGTATGGCGAACGTAAACCCGGACAATTATTTGTTCTGGGATATCCAGCACCCCACCACGGCCGGGCATGCTCAGGTTGCCAATTCGGCTTATGACAGTCTGGTCGCGGTACCGGAACCGGTCACAGGGTTCGCGACGCTTTTGGGTTTGGCCGGTTTGCTCGGGTTGCGACGGGCCCGAAAAGCTCGATCCGCCGCCTTTCCATTTCCGCAAGCTCCACAGGCTCCGCAAGCTGAGTAATCCGGATCGTCCAAGCGTCCGGGGGGAACAGTTCGGGAAACCGTTCGCCCCATTCCACCAACACCAGGACCTCACGCTCAAAGAGTTCGTCGAGCCCCAGACGGCTGGCTTCTTCCAAGGTGTCCAGCCGGTAGAGATCGGCATGATAGACCGTAACCGGCTCCCCGTATTCGTGAATCAGAGTGTAAGTAGGGCTGGAGACCTCGTCCGGGCTTGCGGCCAGCCGTCCTGCGGCAATGCCTTTTGTGAGGGTGGTCTTCCCTGCTCCCAAGCCGCCGGTTAAGATTACGGCAGCCTTGCCGGGCAGCATCCCCGCAATCTTCCGCCCGGCCGCTAGAGTCTCTTCATCCGAGCTGGTATCCAACGTACAGATCGCCTCAGAAATGGGGTCTGTCCCCTTTTCTGGTCTCTGATATCGCGGCCGGAAGGCTATCCAGCAAGTCCAACGCGAGCGTCGATTGTTCTCCCATGCGATTCGAAACCAATTCGCCGCAGCGTCCGTGCAGCCAGACCGCGCCAACGATGGCCCGCTTCGGATCATCGTTGTGCTGGGCCAGTAATCCAGCGATCATTCCCGTGAGAATGTCGCCTGTGCCGCCGGTCGCCATGGACGGCGAGCCAGTCGGATTGATCCAGGTTTCCCCGTCCGGAAAAGCGATCACCGTCCGGTCGCCTTTCAGAACCAGGACAACTCCGTGCTTCGCTGCAAACTGCTGGGCAGTTCCAAGACGGTCCGCCTGGACGTCTTTGGTCGAGAGTCCGGCCAAGCGTCCCATTTCACCGGGATGCGGGGTCAGCACACGCAAAGGGCCAGGAGCCTCCGGAAAGTCTTTCGCCAGCACATTCAGTGCGTCAGCGTCCAAAACGGCCGGAACCGGCGCATCTACATATAAGCGATGGACCAGCCGAGCCGTCTCCTCTTCTGTGCCGAGTCCGGGGCCGAGCGCCAAAACGGTCATCTTTTCGAGCAGTTTCAAGATCTTAGACACTTCGGCGAACGCAACGTGCCCGGTTCCGGTTTCCTCCAGCGGTTCCGTCATCAGCTCGGGCCGCGCCGCCGCAACCGGAACTAACGCGCTCTTCGGAACTGCCACTGTGACCAGACCGGCTCCACTGCGATACGAACCCAAACCGGTCATGGTGGGCGCTCCGCTCTTCCCGAAGGAGCCGCCGACCACCAGCACGTGACCATAGAGGCCTTTGTTGGAGTTTCGCGGCCTGGGCGAAAACAAGGAGAACAAATCCTTTACTTCCGTCAGGTTCAGCTTCAAGTTTGGATTCGAATCGCAAAATTCGGCAGGGCTGCCGATTGGGAGCACCAAAAGGTGGCCCATGTGCTGGTAAGACGGCGAAAAGACCTGGCTTCGTTTGGGAGCCGTGAAGGTTACGGTGTAGTCCGCCTTTACGAATTCCCCTTCAGCCTCAGTATTGCCGGAGGGATAGCCGGAAGGGATATCGACACAAATCTTGATCGCGCCGGGGTAGTCCCGGTTGACCGATTGGATGGCCGAGAGCGCAATACCGCGAGCAGCGCCGGTAGTCCCGGTGCCCAGAATCGCGTCCACCACCACAGTCTTCGAGGCTTCAAACCAAGCCCCAAAGAAAGCCTCCAAAAGGGGTCTGTCCCCATTTTCAGGGCTGTTTGGCGGGGCTTTCCAGCGCTGTACGGGGCAGCCGCTGGCCTGCAGCATCTTCCGGTTCAGGGCCGCATCGCCCTTTAGGTCTTCCGGCGGAAACAGTTCGTACACCTGTAGGCTCCTGGCTAACTGCCGCGAAAAAAGCTGGCGGGCGATCGCCAATCCGTCGCCTCCGTTGTTGCCCTTTCCACAGAAGACTACTACCCCGTATTCTTCGAGGGGAACGAAAATCTGGCGAAGGAAATCGACCACTCTGCCGGCCGCGTTCTCCATCAGGATCAAACCCGGAATCCCGCTTTCGATGGTGCGCCGGTCCACCTCGCGCATCTCGGCGGCCGAAAGAATCTTCATGCAGGTTTGATCTGTCTTGCCAACAGCAGTGTCATATCGTCCTGCAATTCGGGCAGACCGGTCCACTCGCGAACCGCCTCCAGAATTATGTCCAAAATCTGCCCATCCTCCTGGTGCGCATGCCGCTGAACCAAGTCAATGAGACGCTCTTCGCCGAACATCTCGCCGTATGCGTTCTCGGGCTCGGTAATTCCGTCCGTGTAACACACCAACAAGTCTCCTGGATCCAAAACCAGGCAGCTTTCGTCGTACTTTGCAAACGAAAAGGCTCCCACCACGGTGCCATTCGAATCGAGCGGCAATACCTCCTTTTGGCGGAACAGCAAGGGCGATAGATGCCCGGCGTTGGTGTAGGTCAGCGTTTGGGAGTGCTCATCGAACTGGGCGAAAAAGAAAGTGGCGTATTTTTCCGGTGCAGTATGGGCGAAAATCTGCTTATTTAACCGCGACACCAGGCTGGCGACGTCGACTTGCGGCCGGTCAGTGCATTCATTCGATTGCGCGGGAGGCGAATAGTTCGTGATCTGGGCCCGCAGCGCCGCCTGCAAAGTCGCCATCAGGAGTGCAGCCGAGATTCCTTTGCCTGCCACATCGCCAATAGCGAAGACCATCTTCCCGACACCGATTTCCATATAGTCGTAGTAATCGCCCGACACCATGCGCGCGGGATCGCACCTGACGGTCAGCCGCAGTCCGCAGATGGGAGGCGCGGCTTTCGGATACAGCTGGCCCTGCACCTCACGGGCGATTTCGAGCTCAGTCTCGAGACGCTCCTTTTCTTTTTCCACTGAAAGCAGCCGCTCGAGGTTCCCGGTCATTTGGTTAAAGGAGAGTGCCAGTTCTCCGAGTTGGTCGTTGTCCGTCGCCGCAATGCGATGCCGGAAGTCGCCGCTGATCACCCGTCGCGTGCCCTCGTAAAGCTGATTCACGGCCCCTGTCATCTTCCGCGACAACGATACTCCAAACCAGACGGCGATCGCTTCCACCAACAGAAAAATCACGCCAATGGCGATCAGAATGTCGAAGAGTATGTCCCGGAACATCTCCGAGCCCGAGAAGAAGTTGCGCAAGACCGCCGAAGGCCGCGAATAGACCCACAAGATCCCGGGGAATTTCCGGCCCGGCGCGTCCAGGTGATAAACCTGCATAGTCGCGGGAATAAACACCGGGAGATCGAGCTGAAACAGAGGCGCCGGGAGATTGCTGGTGCGCTGCCCTCCGGATTTGCCTGTGCCGCCTAAATTGATATGAAAGTCCCGTCCTCCAGCGCCTCCGGAACGCGTAATAGTAGCCGAACCGGCGAAAGCCAGCTCTTTGTTGTTTTTGTCTCGTTTCTCCTCGTCCTTGTCCGGGAGTTCCACCAGCGCGATGTCACCGAGGTTTGGAACCAGGTTTTTGACCGTCTCATTACTGAGAGGGGCCGCAGCTAGGATTTCCATGCCGGCTTCCGAGTAGTGCGAAAAGGCATAAAAGTGCTGATTTGCCGCCAGCAGTCCGTGAACGTTTCCCCAGCCCGGCCCGACGTTCAGCTTCGACCCCTCTGGTGGATAAAGATGTTCACCGCTGGCGTCGCGGACAAGCAGCGTGAAGCCCGGGGTACTGGCGCGGAAGGGAATATACACTTCGGGAGCATAAGCTGGGCGTTTGTCAACAGGGTACGAGCGCAGCACTTGAATGGCTTCGTTCACCCACTCCAATTTCCGGTCGAGAGCCGAACTTGCCAAATAGATGGCGAGTTCGTTCATCAGAGCCCACGATCCTAGTCCCACCAGAGTCACAAACAGCAGTACCGGCAGCAGACCCAGGAGAGCGTATACCAACAGCAGCCGGTTGCGCAAGCTCCAGAGCGAATGCCTCCTCAAGTAGCGGACAGTGCGGACCAGGAGCCAGAAACCCACCGGCAGCAAGACCACAGCCATTACTGTTGCAAGGGTGCCGTGGCCGGTCCACAGGAAGAGCAGCAGCAGCGGAAATCCAATGGCAAAGATCTTCCCGGAGACACCCAAGCGCCTCCGAATTCCACTCCACTGAATATCCACTTCAATTGAGCTTAACGCTTTCCGATCATTAAATTTGCTCCGGCCGCGCTTCCAGGAATTACATAACTCTTACATTCCAAAGCGCCAAAGCTTGATACGTTTAAATACGTAATGGAGATAACCGAGATTAGGCAGCCGCAAACTGTTTTCGACCACGAAGGTCTGAACTGGACCACGGCAATTGTCATGGGATTGTTCCATGTGGGAGCGATTGCCGCGCTCTTTTTCTTTACCTGGAAGGCGTTGTTTGTTGCCGGATTCCTCTATTGGATGACCATTTGCCTGGGCATCAGCATGGGCTACCATCGCCTGCATACCCATCGTTCTTATAAGGTCCCACGCGCGCTGGAGTATTTTTTTGCAATCTGCGGAGCGCTTACGCTGGAAGGCGGACCGATTTTCTGGGTCGCGACGCATCGCATTCATCACCAGAAGTCCGATAAAGAAGGGGATCCTCACTCGCCCAACGACGGAGGCTGGTGGGCGCATGCCGGATGGATTCTGTTCGGAGAAGCCAAACATAACAACACGGCTCTGATGTCCCGCTACGCGCCAGATCTGGCCAAGGACCGTTTTTATGTCTGGCTGAACAACTATCATTGGGTTCCCGTGCTTGCCCTTGCTGCGATCCTGTACGCTGTTGGCGGATGGCCGTTTCTGCTGTGGGGCACTTGCGTCCGGATCACCGTCGGCTTACATGCCACCTGGCTGGTGAATTCAGCGACGCACATGTGGGGCAAGCGCCGCTTTGCCACCCGCGACGATTCCCGCAACACCTGGTGGGTCGCGCTGCTCACTTTCGGCGAAGGCTGGCACAACAATCACCATGCGCATCCTACTTCTGCCCGCCACGGCTTGGCCTGGTACGAGTTCGATCCATCGTGGATCCAGATCAACATCCTGAAGTTTCTGGGCATCGCCAAAGGAATTAAAGTCGCGAAAATCGAGACGGAAATTCCCGATCAAAAAGCCGCTTAGGTTTTTTGAAGCCTCTATCTGCTTATTGAGACAGCCCAGGTGTTTTCGGCCTGGTAACACAATAACGTGCTAAGGATCGAGATCGTTAAACAGGTGGATAGCACAGGCGTGCTCCGATGTACGCGACCGGAGGGTTCCGTCACATGGCAGTAACAATCCAAGCACGCCTCCTTCTTTGCAGTTCACGATCTAACGCACTACGCAGTTGAGACAGTACTTGGCTGCAGAGGTGGCTTTTTTGGTTTGATCGCCGCGGGTTGGAATGTGAAAGACACCATTGGGAAGGGCGGAAGGGGAGCTTTGCCTCCCGAAGTCGTTGAAGTCGAGAAAATCGTAGGACTGTTTCAGACCGAGCAGGCATCCCGTACACTCTGGACCGCCGCAGAATTCAACGAGTTCAGTTCACGCGCACTCACTGAAGCTGAGATTCAGAATGTCCGCACCCTGCGGGCCGCAATCTTCCGGAAATGGTTCGCCGTGCAGCCGGGCGAAAAGCTCGAGCTCGAATTTGAGTCTGCCTGGCCGCGCAAGTTTTGCGTCCAAGCAGAAGGCGCTCTATTTTCCAGCGGCTGCGGTAACGCTGCAAGGGTCTTCCGTCTAACGTGGGATGGTTCTAGGTTGCGCCGCTAAGGCGCAATCATCTCGACACCGAGCCGGGCCAAGCCGGCATCGAGTGGGTCGGACTCATAAGCGGCATCGCCAATGAGTCTTCGGGCCAGCGGCTGGTCAGCCGTGCATAGGGCGATGGGAAGACCGCAGCCGAATTTCGCTCGCCGATCATTTCTTCGAAGATCCCGGTGACAATTGACGCACTATGAAGAGATTCCTGAACACCAGGCATCTTTACTCTCCCGTTTGCAGGCGCACGTGTCCCGCGCGCCCTCGCCGCTATGCTGCCTAACTCAACGGGACGGGCTCGCAATCACTTCAATTGCCGAAACCATGGCGTAATTCTTCACCGGGACAAACGAAAGCAGGATCTTGCCCTGGGCATTCGGCTCAATGCCGGAAGAAGATTTCACCAACGCATGTTCAGCCCCAGCTTCGCGGAAGACGTCCAGATTCTTCAACAGTGTCTGGCCATTGCAATAGACATCGAAAACCCGGCTGCCGGCGCCACCGCCGCCGGGACGGAAAGGTCCCCAATAGTCCTCCAGAAAATGCAGAATCACCGTGTAGCGGCCGGCCGGTACCGGCAGCGCATAGCTGAAATGCCCATACCGTTCTTTCCGGTAGATCCGGTCCACGGGGACCTTCAGCTGCGGAGCAGGCACATGGTAGCTTATCCGTCCTCTCAGAAAGAAGTCGTCCGGAGACCAATAGCGGCCCTCGCCATCCCGGAAACCGGCTTCCTGAGTCGCGATGCGGATAGGCGCAATTTGATTTGGCGCACGGGGAGAAATCTCGATCGCGTTCAGCAGCGGCACCCCCAGTGTATGAACAAACGACAAGTGCAGCTTACCGTCATCATCCCGCTCGACACCTTCGAACACTTTGATATCGGCAGTATCGGGCCCGGCGTCGGCAGCGATATCGAAGCCCTGTAACAGTAGATTGCCGTTCGCGAACACACCGAAAAGCCTGCGATTCTCGCCTCCCTCCAGTGGTGTTCCCGAATCCGGACTGGTCTCGGCAAAGTGAAGCCGCATTTCATGAGGACCCGGCGGGAGCGGAATGTCGTAGCTAAAATCTCCGGTTCTCGCCGACCTGTAAATATCCGGATGCGTGGTCCTGAACACGACGGCGTCAGGGCGATGAACAACCGTGCCGCCGGAAAAATATCGGTCTTCAGCAGTACCAGCGAGAATGCGGATTTCACCGCGAGCGTCGGCAGCTCGGACAGCAGCAGGAATCGTTCGCGGCATGCGAAGGATGGCGGATGGACGCCGGACAAGTTGCACTCCCGTAATCAGGAATCCCAGCAAAGCCAGGCAAACCGCTCCATAGATAAGGTTGTGGCGAGAGCGGCCTCGAGGCGGCTTCTGAGAGGCGGAAGGAATCAGCAGCGGCTCGAGTGTACTCGTCTCCGCAACCAGGGGAGCTTCCGCCGGACGATCTGCCGGTTTGGCCGGAATGTAGTGCGGCCGGTAAACACCCGCCTCCAGAACGATCCACAGCGGTTCCGCCACGCCCTCAGTCTGGTAGAACTCACGCAGCTTTTTCCGGAGCCGGTGCATCTCCACACGCACAATGGAATCCGTGCTACTGTCGAACCCGCCGGAACGCCCGAAGACATCCGTGGCGATGCTGTACTCTTTTGGCGGCTCGCCGGAGACCTCTTCCGCGCGGCGGCACAGGTAGCTCAGCAGTGCCGCCAGACGCGGGTTCCTGCGGAAGCAGGGCGAGTCCAGAACGTGCTGCAATGCCAGCCTTTGGACATCCAGAGTGGAGGCTAACCGGGCCTCTTCGATTTCCGTCATGTCTGCCAGATGACTATATCACTATCACTGCACTTCTGAAACGCAACGTTAAACGCAGCCAAGTAACGTGACTGAAATGCCCCAAAATCAGCTTTTAACGTTCAAATAACCCTTTTTAACTACCAGGAACCGGCCAGAGCGCACATAATCTAGGCAGTCCAGGGGTTCTAACCGAATGTTACTAAACAAATTTCCGCGAATGCTCCGCCATTCGCTGCTGCTTTCCTCCGCGCTGCTGGCTATATTCTGTTCCGGCGCGTTTGCGCAGGAGACCGGAACCATAATCGGGAGCGTCACAGATCCAACCGGCGCTTCGGTCCCGAACGCGAAAGTGACCATCACAAATCGCGCTTCCGGCCAGGAACGAAGCACCACTGCCAACTCCGAAGGCAACTTCACCATCACCAGCTTGAACATCGGGAACTACTCGGTAAAGGTGGAAAGCGCCGGGTTCAAAAGCTATGAACAGTCAGGCATCACATTGAACGTCAATGCCACCCTGAGAGTGAACGCGGCTCTGCAAATCGGCCAATCGCAGGAAACTATAACAGTAGAAGCAAATGCCATCCAGGTGCAGTCGGCGACTAGCGAACAGAGCACCATGATTACCAGCACGCAAATCACTAACCTGGATACGAACGGGCGCAATCCCGTCCAGCTGGCGACACTGGTGCCGGGCGCAGCTAGCTCCCTGCCTGATTTCAACGCTCCCACGGCGCTATCTTCTAACAACGACATCAGCTTCAACGGCCAAAGGCCAAATCACAATATCTGGCGCATCGATGGCGGCGAATCGTACGACCGCGGCAGCGGCGGCGGCATGATCGTCAGTCCTTCGCCTGACGCAATTTCCGAGTTCCGCGTGCTAACCAGCAACTACAGCGCCGAGTTCGGTTCCGCATCGGGCGGCACTATTTCCATGGCGATCAAGAACGGCACCCAGAGTTTCCATGGGGGCGCCTGGGAGTTCTTCCGCAACGACGCGCTGAACACCAATAACTTCTTTGCCAATCTCGCCGGCACTGCCAAACCGAAGCTTCGTTACAATGCTTTCGGATTTAACATCGGCGGACCAGTCTTCGTGCCAAAACTTTATCCGAAGTCCCGGTCGCGGACGCAGTTCTTCTACAACATGGAATGGCGGCGTCTCATTCAGGGCAGCCAGATCTTCGCCACTGCCGTCCCGGACGCGGCGTTCACCGGCGATTTCAACGGGCTTGGCAACATAACCGTCCCGAACACCGATCCAACCGGCAAGTTTGCTGCTGCCGGCCTAACCCCGGGGACACCTTTTCCCGGCAATCGAATTCCCGCCAGCGTAATCGACCCCAATGCAGCGGCGTTCCTGGCCACCGGAGCGTTCCCGCGACCCAATGCCGCCGGCAATCGCTATTCGCGAGCCGCTCCCGTTCCAACCTACCTCCGCGAAGAGATTGTCCGGGTGGATCATCAATTTACAGACCGCCTGAGCCTGATGGGCCACTTGATCTGGGATTCCAGCGCCAACAATTACGCGACTACCCTCTGGAACGACAGCACCTATCCCACTATCGGCACCACCCTGAATGCGCCCTCGTACAGCACGGTGGTGCGGTTGACGTGGACCATGAGCCCCACCGTGGTGAACGAGCTCTCTTACAACTTCAACGGCAACAAGATCGACATTGTACCCACGGGCACCTACCAGAGACCCAGCGGGTTCAACGTTCCCGAGTATTTCACGGCAAACAACCTCAACCGGCTGCCCGTGATCAATGTCAACCAGCCCTATAACATCGCCTACAACACCGGTTCATGGCCCTGGAGCAATGTCTACAGCGCCAATCAGATAACCGATAACGTCTCTGTCTCCCGCGGCAATCACAATATGATTTTCGGCGGCACCTACTTGCGCGGCAAAAAGAAGCAGGACATCTTCGGGAACACCAATGGCTCCTTTAGCTTCAACGGCAATGCTACCGGCAATGCCTTTGCCGATCTACTTGTGGGTTACGCCAACTCTTACTCGGAGTTGGCCATACAAGATGCCGAGGACACCCGCTTTAACAACTTTGCCTTCTATGCCGTCGACAACTGGCGAGTCAACAAGCGCTTAACTTTGAATCTCGGCCTGCGCTGGGAGGGAATGCCCCACGCCTTCGATGTCAACAACCGCCTGGGCAGCTTTCAAGCCAATCTCTATAATCCGGCACTGGCGCCGGTCTTCCGGAGCAACAACAGTCTCGATCCTGCCGGACCCGGTTTCGGAACGGTTTCGGGCATTGCTCTTGCCGACCAAGCTTTCTATCTGAACGGCGTGGCGATTGCCGGACGAAATGGTGTTCCCGCCGGCTTAGTCAAGAATTATTGGAACAACTGGGGTCCGCGCGTGGGCTTCGCCTATGACGTGACGGGCGAAGGCAAGACCGTCATTCGAGCGGGCTTCGGGATGTTCTATGAACGAGTGCAGGGTAATGACATCTATGATTTGGGCGGCAATCCCCCGTTTTCTGTCACTCCCAGCGCGAATAATGTTCTCTTCTCGAATCCGAACGTCAGTTCGCAGACCGGGCTCACCGCGGCCACGCCGGTCTTTCCTGCCGGCTTGACCACGCTTGCTAACGGCGACTACAAACTGCCCACCAGCATGCAGTACAGCTTTGGCATTCAACGGCAGCTTACCCAGTCTGCGACGCTGGAGGTCAGTTATGTCGGAGCCAGCAACTATCATCAACCGGACCGCCGCAATATCAATACCCTGCCCCTTAATGCCGATCCTGCAACCCGCCTGGGAATTTGCGGCAAAAATTGCGATCCAGCCTTCCAAGGTTCCACTCTGGAGTCGAATCTTTACCGGCAGTACCCCGGTTTCGCCGGCATCAATATGACCGAAGCCGCCACCGGCTCCAATTACAATTCGCTGCAGGTCAGCACCCGTTGGCAGAATCGCTCTGGCCTTTCGCTTCAGGGCGCTTACACGTTCTCCCATGCGCTCGACTATGTGTCGAACGATCTCAATGGTGTATCGAATCCATTCGACCGGCGCTACGACTATGGCAGCGGGAATTTTGACCGCCGCCACATCGCCATCATCAGCTATACCTACGAGCTGCCGATCTTCAAAGATGCGGCTTCGCACCCGAAACTGCACGCCACGGTAGGAGGCTGGACGGTCTCCGGAATAACTTCCTTCCAGAGTGGAACTCCCTTAACCCCCACCTTGGGCTATGACAACCTGGGCCTGGGTGGCGGAACCACCAGCCGGCCGGACTTGGTGGGCAGTATCGCCTACCCGCAAGACCGGCTGGCCTGGTTTAACTCTTCCGCCTTCGCCCAGCCGGCTTCCCTGGCCTTCGGCAGCTCTGGACGAGGCATCCTAAGAGGACCTGGCCGCGACAACTGGAACATTGCACTGTTCAAGTCCTTCGCGCTGCCGTTCAACGAACAATCCAACATCCAGTTCCGCGCCGAAACCTACAACACCTTCAATCACACGCAGTTCAATGCTGTGGAGACCAACTTCTCGAACCCGAACTTCGGACAAGTAACCTCCGCCTTCGACCCGCGAGTCATTCAGCTAAGCCTGAAGTTCCTGTTTTAAAACGGAGCCATGCGGTTGCCGGCGGAGTTCCACCTCCGCCGGCAACCGCATTCTAATCTGGAGACGTGGGACGGCTCCTCTTTATCGGCGCGCATCCGGACGATGAGACCTTCTTTGCCGCAGGCACTTTCGCCCGTTATTCAGCCGCCAAGCATCACATCGCGGTCCTCTGCGCAACCCGCGGACAGAAGGGCAAGACCGGAGACTTATGCCCGCGTGAAGACATGCCGCAAGTCCGCGAAGCTGAATTACGCGCAGCAATGTCACAGGTAGGCGTAGAGGACATTACGCTGCTCGACTACCACGATCGTGAACTGGCCGCCGCGCCTGTCAATGAAATGCGCATGCACCTGGTCCGTGCTATCCGGAGTGTGCGGCCGGACATCGTAATCACTTTCGATCCTCATGGCGGGAACGCGCATCCCGATCACATCGCCATCAGCAGCTTTGTTTCGGACGCTATCGCGATTGCGCAAGACCGCCGCTGGCTCCCGGAGTTGGGAGCGGCTCACCAGATCAGGCGGCTGTTGTGGACGCCGCCCACGTTCATCTATAAGCTTCACCCGGAGCGCGATATCCGGAACGAGCCCGGTTTCGATTTCATCATTGACGTCACTCCATGGGCGGAGCAGAAAGCCGCTGCATTCCGCGCCCATGCCACGCAATTTCCCGGCCTGAAACGATTGTTCTTCGACGACCCGGACGGAGCCCGCACGTTCCACCTGGAAGCTTTCCGCCTCGCCTGGGGAGACCGGCCGTCCAACCCTCCGGCGGAAGATTTATGGGCTGGCTAAGCCACTGCCGTGCGGCTCGAGCGCTGCCAAGCGAAGCACAGCACCACCGAAATTACTATCAGCGCAACTGTAAGACCGGACCACAGGCCGTAAACGCCCAATCCTCTGTAGAAACAGAGCACGTACCCGAGCGGCAAACCCAGCACCCAGTAGCCGCAAAGATTCACCAGCATCGCTGTCCGCGTATCTCCCAGACCTCGAAGGGCACCGGTGGCGACCGTCTGCAATCCGTCAAAAAGTTGGAACGCAGCGGCCAGGCTCAACAGGGTGACGCCGGTCGCCAGCACGCCTCCATCGTCGGTATAAAGCTGCAAGATCTGCCCGGGAAAGATCAGCAACACCGCCGCTGAACAGAGTTCGAATACAACCGTAATGCCCAGGGCAATGAATCCATGATGGCGGGCAAGCGAGGCGTTAGCTCTGCCCAGCGAGTGGCCCACCGTCACCGCTGCCGCGGAAGAAATGCCCAGCGGAACCATGTACGTCACTGATGCGACGTTGATCGCGATCTGGTGCGCGGCCAGCGCCGCCGGAGCGAGCCTTCCCGCCAGAAACGCGGTAGCGCCAAACGCGCTGACTTCCAGCAGGATCTGCGTCGCCGCGGGCAATCCAATCCGGATCAACTGCCAAAGCCGCACCCAATCGGGCCGGCGCAGGATATGGGCGGAAGACGGCCGCGAATGGCGTTCAAAAAACCAGATGCAAGCGCCGAGAAGACCCGCCATATACAAGCGGGCGATAACCGTGGCTATGGCAGAGCCGCGAACCCCGAGCGCAGGAGAGCCCCAATTCCCGTAGATCAAAATCCAATTGCACAGCCAGTTGACCGCATTTGCGCTTACCAGAACGAAAGTGACAGGCCCAACATGCCCGGTCGCCTGCAGATAACGCCGGAATGCACCATAAAGCAGCAATGGCAGTGTACTGAAGCTGAGGGCCCGGATATAGACGGCCGCCGGAGCACTCACCTCGGGCTGAATAGCGGCGGCGTCAAATGTTGTGGGCATCACCCAGAACACCATCATCAGCAGCGGAGCTAGAAACAGCGCCAGATAGAGAGCCGCGGAAAGCGAACGATGACAGTCGTGCCGATCGCCCGCGCCGAAAGCCCTCGCGACCAGAGTATCCAGGCCCAGCATCAGGCCCAGTCCGAAAATGCCGAAGGCATAGAATGCGCTGCTGCCAATGGCAATCGCACCGATAGCGGCAGGTCCCAAATCGCCCACCATGACGGTGTCAACAACTGACATGGCAACCCATCCGAGCTCAGCCAGCGCGACCGGAACAGCCAGCGCGAGAACGACTCTGATTTCGCGGATTAAAGACCGCCCTAGAAGCCTGCTCACCCGGAACTAGCGCCAAGCGCCCGATTTTCAGGCCAATCGATAGTTAATATCATGTAAGGCGTTTACGGAGTTTCCCACGAGCAACAAGCCAAAGCGGCAACGCTTTTTATTCTTGCAGAGGATGGCACGTGATCTTTATTTGCTCTGGGGCCATCAAGTCTTTCTAGTCCGTAAACGGCAACGGCACCGCGAGCTGCGACGTGAGCTCAAGCGCTCTGCATGGGTATATGAGCCCCTAATTGACAAAGCCTTAGAAAAAGGCGAGCGCAATGAAGCGAATAATCTATACCAACAATGGTTCGCAGAAGAGGAATTTGCTAATGGGCAACTTCTTTCCTTGGAGTGTTCAGAACTCATTGCAAAGGCAAGAAAATTCAACGTACTTACCTTTGAATTCGAAAACGAACCAGATAATTGGCGCTTGATACCTGGCGGACGCTCTTTGAAAAACGAGGTTCAGTCCGAAATTAAAAAACGCATCGAAGAAGCGAGAACGGCGCGCGCAACCCTTTCATGGGATCGCTTTACGAAGGTCCTCACCTTGATAGCGGCACTGATTGCAGCAGCAGCATCGCTATATACCGCTGCGCGTAAATGAGAACCCCTAGCCTTGAAAACAAGCCTTCAAGATCTTCTACAAAGCAAGCCGGCGAGCCAAACTAGGTCTCTAAGTTTTGGAGATTCAATTCCCCAGCGCTCAACAGAGCTTGAAATGGGCCAGCGTAAAAGGTGGAGGAATCTCAGCTCGAAGATTGGGCCTAATTGCAGGTGGCAGTGAGTAGCCATGACGCTGTGAAAAGGGCGGCGTGTCCTTGATAATACATCTGAGGGTTTTACCAGGGAGCAAGCGGCGCAAGCCGACCGGCACGTTTTTATCAATAGGATGTGCAACGCGAACGCGGCCTAAAACTGAAAGTCTTTTTCGCTTATTTCCTATGGCCGACTGGAGTCTTGTGCGCAGAAACAGCCGGTTCAGAGACGATTAACGGCGAAGGGGAATTGGCATTTCAATGAAGGCGTAGCTACCGGGCGTTGCGGCATCCACTTCCGCTTTGATCGATGCCGGATGGTCACGGACTACAGGCCAAATGTCGGACCCAAGAACGACGAGTGCCAACCGGCGGCCGGACAGATTTTGCTGATATTTGATGTTCTGGTCCGACGTCACCAGGACTTCAAATCCAGCCTCTTCTCCGGCCTGTAGCAGCTCACCATTCTCCAGCTGATGGCGCCATTGCGTTTCGGGGAAGGTGCGCACTTCGTGGCCCGGCAGCAAACGCCGCACACCCACTGGTGCGTTTTTATCGAACAGGATGAGCAACGCGGGGTTTTTGCGCATAAGCAACAATCGCTTCGATGCGGTCGGGGGTCAGCTCGAACTGGTCGGCGATTTCATCAACGCTTACGCCGTAGTCAAAATTGGCAACGATAGCGTCGGCCGGCATCCGCGTCCCGCGCAAGACAGGCGCGCCGCCCTGCACGTCGTTCTTTATTTCGACGAGCGTGCATTCAGACCAATCGACAATCTCTTCAGCCATAGCGGCCTCCCCACCCCTAGGATTCCATGTTTTCACGCGAAAGGCCAGTCCCGGTTACGACGCGACCTGATGGGCCTTGCGCAATTCTCGCCTCGGCCGATGGAGACCGCCGCGCGATGGCAGCTGGATACTCGTCCTGCTTGAGATGGGACCTTGGGAGAATGGGGCTAGTTAAAGAGGCGGCTACCGTCAACTCGCAAGTTTTTTGATCTTTGCGAATTATCGAGAAAGTGCTGGCTCAACTCCGCCCTTCGGCTGTGAGACCTTTCATGGCAGATGGCCCAGGGTGACGCCTTTCCCTAGTTTTCGGATAATCTCGGCAGCGGCGTGCGCTTTGGCCCGATCACAAGGCTGGCTTTTCTGGGCCCGTTCCCGTTCCACTCAAAGATTGAAGGCTTCCCTCGCCGCATCCTCTGCGCGGCGGATTCTGCTGCTTTGGATAGCCTGCTGCACGAATGTTTGCTGTTCGGGCGTGAGATCGACGTCCATGCTCCTAAGCCTGAAGATTCCCCGGCCCTCTGTCAACGCCCGCCATTTGGCCAGTTAAAGCCAGGAAACCCGGAAGCCTGCTCCTTCTGGAGGGTACATCTCCGCGCGGTAAACGCAGTCAGGCTTGATTACGCCGCGGCGCTGATTTTTAGTGGCGCTTTTTAGTGGAACCGCTTGCGATCATCCCGGTACCGTACGTCGAGGACATGCTGACGCCGATTTTGATGGCCCGAAACCCGGCTGACTTTAGCTCTGCCGGCCTATACCCCCTCACCATAATCCGAGGAGAAATCGCGAAGCCCCCGGCAACCTTTATCTTGTAGCGTTCTTCCATGCTGTCCCACAAGCAGTTCCGGCTCTGCCTCGGCCTCCTCGTTGTCTTGGTCGCACTGCCGCTTGTCCCTGCCCGGGCGCAGACCGTCTCGAACTTCGTCACTATTACTCCGTGCCGCATCGCGGATACCCGTGACTCGCGATACAGCGCTAACGGACTCGGTCCGCCGTTCATGTCCGCGCACACCACTCGCAATTTCAAGGTTCTGGCAAGCCCCTGCCGCGTCCCTTCAACAGCGGTAGCGTACTCCCTGAACATCACCGTCATTCCCCATGGGCCCATGCCCTATTTGACGGTCTGGCCGGCCGGGCAGCCGCAGCCGGAGGTTTCTACTGTGAACTCCTACAGCGGCGCGGTAGCGGCTAACGCGGCCGTGGTTCCGGCAGGCAAGGCGGGAGACATCTCCATCTACGTGGAAGGCGAAACCGAAGTGCTGATCGACGTAAATGGATACTACACGCAGTACATTTCGCCCATCGTCAACTCCACCACCGTGCAGCAGATTACCCAACAGATTGTGCAAAGCGTCTCGCTCCCGACCATCTTGGCGCAGAGCAGCGCCGGCTATCAAAGCGTGGCTCTGGGAACCGGGGCATCCAGCCTGGGAACGCAGAATACGGCCATCGGCTGGAACGCGCTGGGCGTCATTTCGAATGGCGTCGGAAATAGCGCTTTCGGTACCGCGGCGCTGGCTTCCAACGTCGACGGCGGCAACAATGTCGCTGTCGGTTTAGGTGCTCTCGCCAATAACGCGTCGGGTTCTGCCAACGTCGCTGTTGGCACGAACTCGCTACTGAACAATCGGCTCATGGGCGGCAATGTCGCCATCGGATTCCAATCCATGTTCTCCAGTGCCTCCGGCGAGAAAAATACGGCTATCGGCTTCGATTCGCTGTTTACGAATAATGCCGGCCTGAACAATATCGCCATCGGATACAGAGCCGGCTACAACGTGAATAATGGAGACAACATCGAAATCGGCAGCGAGGGCGACCAAAGCGACGCGCGGACCATCCGGATCGGCAAGCAGAATCTCCAAACCAGAACCTACATCGCTGGAATTCGCGGCGACAACACCAGCGGCATTAGCGGCGGCACTTACGTCATGGTGGACGCCAACGGGATGCTGGGAATTCAATCCTCCTCACGCCGCTACAAAGAAGATATCCGCGGCATCGGATTCGATAGCGCGCGGATTCTGCGGCTCCATCCGGTGCAGTTCCGCTACAAAAAGCCGGCTGCCGACGGAACCAAGCCTCTGCAATACGGTCTCATCGCTGAAGAAGTGGAAAAGATCTATCCGAATTTAGTGGAGCGGAATGCCGCCGGCCAGATCGAAACCGTCCGCTACCAGGAACTTCCCGCCTTGCTGCTGCAGCAGATTAAGATACAGCAGGAGATGATCGAAAGCCTGACGGCGAGAGTCAAGGCGCTGGAGTTCTCCACCGGAGCTGGCAAAAAGTAAACTCCCGCCACGGCGCTTCTCTGCCCCATCAGGGCCCCATCCAGGCCTGGAAGCGCAAGTCTGAACTTGTTACGATGAGGGTTCCCAAGCCAGAATTGGATGCCCATTCGCGCCACATCCGGCATACTTGCTGAAATCATAGAAATTAAACAGCAGGAAGTCGCCGAACTCTACAAAGACGCAGCTCTAATCGAGCAGGAGGGACGGGAGCGCAAATCCCCCATCCGCCCCTTTCGCCAGGCGCTAGAGGCGCGCCAGCCGGCGATCATTTCGGAAGTCAAGAAGGCTTCTCCCAGCCGGGGCTTGCTCGATCCTGATTTTCACCCGGCCTTCATCGCGCACCGCTATGAGGAAGGGGGAGCATGCTGCCTCTCAGTTCTCACCGATCGTCAGTTTTTCCAGGGTTCACTCGCCGATCTGGAGGCGGCCCGCGCGGCGGTCAGCATTCCTGTGCTGCGGAAAGACTTCACCGTCGACCGGCTGCAGGTTTTCGAGGCGGCGGCCCACGGCGCGGACGCCGTTCTGCTGATTGCCGCCATTCTCGATCGGGAGACCCTTCAGGAGTTGCGGGAGCTTGCCGAATCGCTCGGCTTGGCAGTCTTGGTAGAGGTGCATGACGCCGAAGAGGTAACCCGGGCGGTCGATTCAGGCGCGACCATCATCGGAGTCAACAACCGCAACCTGGAGACCTTCGAAGTTTCGCTCGATACGTCTATCCGCTTAAGCTATCTGATTCCCGAGCATGTTTTGCGGGTCAGTGAGAGCGGCATCACTTCCAAAGCCGATATCGATCTGCTGGCCGGCGCGGGCTTCAAAGCCTTCCTCGTGGGCGAATCTTTGATGCGGTCGCAAGACGCTGTCGCAACCTTAAAGCAGATGGCGGGAACCCCATGAAAAGCTGCCACGAGATCGCCTTTCTGGTAAAGGTGTGCGGCATTACCAATGCGGACGACGCGCGCTTGGCCTTGGAAGCGGGCGCGAATGCCCTGGGGTTTAACTTCTACCGCAAAAGCCCGCGTTACCTAACCATTCAGGAAGCCAGCGAGATCGCAGACGCCTTGCCGGGAAACTACCTCCGTGTGGGAGTCTTCGTCCATCCTTCTTTAGCGGACATAGTGAAAGCTGCGCGCTCCGTTCCCTTGGACGTCATCCAAATTCACGGCCAGCTACCCCCCAACTTGCCGTCAGGCCTGCGTCTGTGGAAAGCCATGGCTCCCGCGCCAGAGCCGGAAGCCACCCATCATCGCGCCGAAGCCTATCTATTGGATACTCCTTCTGAACAGTTCGGAGGAACGGGTACCAGTTTCCCCTGGCATCTGGCATCTGGTTTTCGCGGCCGGGCCATTCTCGCAGGCGGGCTCCACGGCGGGAATGTCGAGGAAGCGATCGCGGCAGCGAAGCCATGGGGAGTGGACGCGTGCTCGCGCCTCGAAGCCAGCCCCGGCAAAAAGGATCCGCGGCTGGTTCGCGAGTTTGTCCGCGCCGCTTTCAAAGCTGGAGTGCTAGAGGCAGTCCCCTCGGAGATCACAATATGAGTTCGCTACACATTGCCACAGCCGCCATCGCCGCGCTGCCGGATGAGATGGGCCACTTTGGCCCCTACGGCGGCCGCTATGTGCCCGAAGTGCTGATGTCGCCGCTGGAAGAATTGGAGCAGGCGTATACCGAAGCGCGCGAAAGCCCGGAGTTCCATCATCAGCTCGACAACCTGCTGCACCACTACGCCGGCCGCCCCACGCCTCTATATTTTGCCGAGCGCCTGACAGCGTCTCTCGGCGGCGCGCAAATTTGGCTGAAGCGCGAAGACCTGCTGCATACCGGCGCTCACAAAATCAACAACAGCCTGGGCCAAATTCTGCTAGCCCGCCGCATGAATAAAAAGCGCATTATCGCCGAGACCGGGGCCGGGCAGCATGGCGTCGCCACCGCTACCGTCTGCGCGCTGTTCGGTCTCCAGTGCGTCATCTACATGGGCGAGGAAGACATGCGGCGTCAGCGTCTCAACGTCTTCCGCATGCGCCTACTGGGAGCCGAAGTGGTCAGCGTTACCAACGGCAGCCGCACCTTGAAAGACGCCATCAGCGAAGCCATGCGCGATTGGGTGACCAACATCGAGACCACATACTATCTGCTCGGTTCGGCTTTGGGAGCGCACCCTTACCCCATGATGGTCCGTGACTTCCAGAAAATCATCGGCGAGGAGACCCGCGGCCAAGCCCTTGAACAGATCGGCCGGCTTCCCGACGCCCTCATCGCCTGCGTCGGCGGAGGCAGCAATGCCATTGGGATGTTCTACCCGTTTATTGAAGACGATCGTGTGCGCCTCATTGGAGTTGAAGCGGGCGGCCGCGGCCGCACTCTGGGCGATCATGCCTCGCGCTTCGAGGGCGGCTCCCCTGGCGTTCTGCAAGGCACATACAGCTATCTGCTGCAAGATGCTGAAGGCCAGATCGCGCTTACCCATTCCGTTTCAGCAGGCCTGGATTATGCATCCGTTGGCCCCGAACACGCCTACCTGCATGACCAGGATCGCGCTGAATATCTTTCGGTAAACGACGCCGATGCGCTGGCCGCTGCCAGGACCCTGGCGCGCGTGGAAGGTCTTATTCCGGCGCTGGAATCGGCGCACGCGGTGGCCGAAGCCATCCGGCGCGCTCCCCTGGAGCCGGAATCGATTTTCGTGATTAATCTGTCGGGACGCGGCGATAAAGACATCGACCTCTATCGCGAAAACATGCCCGAAATGGATTCTCCCCAGCCGGATGCGGAGATTCGCTGATGGCTGTGGAGACCCAAACGCGCATTGGTTCGCTGTTCGAAAAGTCCCGTAAGCAAGGCACGAGAGCCTTCATCGCCTACCTGACGGCCGGCGATCCAACGCCCGAAGCAACGGTAGATCTGGTGCTGGCGGCCGAACGCGGCGGCGCAAGCCTGATTGAACTCGGTGTTCCCTTCTCTGATCCCATTGCCGATGGCCCCGTGATTCAGCGCGCCTCCGATCGGGCCCTGCAAGCGGGCATGACGCTGCCACGCTTGCTGCAGTCCGTAAAGGAAATTCGCAGGCACTCCGGAATACCGCTGCTGCTGTTCAGCTATCTGAATCCGCTGCTTCGATACGGATTTGAACGGCTCGCGGGCGATGCTGTCGAGGCTGGCATCGACGGCGTACTGCTCACCGATTTGTGCGTTGAAGAAGCCAAGGTTCCGGTGCAGCAGTTGCGTTCCCAGGGGCTCGACACCGTTTTTCTGGCCGCCCCTACCAGTAGCCAGCGTAGGCTGCGACTGGTAGCGGAGCAAAGTTCCGGCTTCGTCTATCTGGTCTCGCGGACCGGCGTGACAGGCCAACAGAGTTCCGTGGCAGCGGCGGCGCACACGCTCACCGGTAAGATGCGCGAACTCACTAACCTGCCGCTGGCTGTCGGCTTCGGCGTCAGCACTCCGGCGCAAGTTGCGGAAGTCGCCGCCATGGCAGATGCGGTCGTGGTCGGCAGCGCGATCGTCAAATTCATCGAAACTCACGCCGCGAATTCTAATCTTCCGGCCATGCTCGAGGACTTTATCCGCCATCTCACCGCGCCATTGAGGCCCCAATGAGTGCCGCACCCTTCGACCAGTTGATAAGGTGCCGCGAGCGAATCGACTGCATCGATGTCGAACTCCTGCAGCTACTCAACGAACGCACCAGCGTAGTCGAAGACATCGGCCGCGCCAAGCAGCAGATGCAGATGGCGGTCTATGAGCCGAAGCGCGAAGAGCAGGTCTATCAGAACGTGCTCGATCACAACCACGGTCCGCTTCCGCACGAGGCCGTCCGCCGCATCTTTGAACGGATCATCGACGAAATGCGAACTGTACAGAAACTGAAAATTTTCGAGAAGAATCCCTAACCGCCATGCTTGTCGTCATGCAGGAAAATGCCTCCGAGGCACAGATTGAAGGCGTACTGAGCCGGATGGTCGAAATGGGCTTTACAGTCCACCGCTCCACCGGCGTTACCCACACCGTATTGGGCGGCGTGGGACCGCAGTACGATTTCGATCCTTCTTCCGTAGAAGTTTTGGATGGAGTCAAAGAATGCCATCGCATCGTCTCTCCCTATAAGCTGGCCAGCCGGAATTTCAATCCCGGCGGCACCATCGTCAAGCTTGAAGGCGTGGAAATCGGCGGCCCGAAGGTCATCACCATGGCCGGCCCATGCAGCGTCGAAAGCCGTGACCAGATTAGCGCCATCGCCGCTCACGTCGCGTCGTCCGGAGCGCAGATCATCCGCGGAGGGGCTTTCAAGCCCCGGAGTTCCCCCTACAGTTTCCAAGGCATGGGCGAAGAAGGCTTGCAGATCATGCGCGCCGCCGCCAGCCGGCAAGGTCTACTGGTCGTCAGCGAAGTCATGGACCGGTCGCAGATTCCCCTGCTCTTGCAATATTCGGACATCTTGCAGGTAGGCGCACGCAATATGCAGAATTTCAATCTGCTGCGCGAACTCGGCAATGCGCGCAAACCCGTTCTGCTGAAGCGAGGCATCGCCGCCACCATCGAAGAACTCCTGCTTTCCGCCGAGTACATTATGTCGGGCGGCAACTATCAGGTGATTCTGTGCGAGCGCGGAATCCGCACCTTCGAAACCGCCACCCGTAACACCATGGACATCTCCGCCATTCCAGTGCTGCGCAGGCTGACGCATCTGCCCATTGTGGCCGACCCTTCCCATGGGACCGGCAAGCGCGAGTATGTCCTGCCCATGGCGCGCGCCGCTGTTGCCGCCGGTGCGGATGGCTTACTGGTGGAGGTGCATACCGATCCCGATCACGCCGCCAGCGATGGAGCTCAAACCCTGAACACCCTTCAGTTCGAAGACTTGATGGCGCAGGTTAAAGCGATTGCGGCCGCCATTGGCAGAAGCGCTTAAAATATTCGTCTGGAGGTTTCCCGGTAGCACGGATGAAGACAGTTGCCATCATCGGACTCGGACTTATCGGCGGATCTTTCGGATTGGCGCTGCGCAAAGCCGGCTTCACAGGAGAGATTCTCGGCCTCTCCGAACCTCCCTACTCAAAAGCCGCCATCGATAGAGGCGCTATTGATCGGGAAGCATCGCTGCCACAGATCTGCGAACACGCCGGACTCATCTATCTCTCGCAGGCCGTTGACGGCATCATCCAGACACTGCAGCAGATCGGTCCACTCACAAACCCCTATTGCCTGATCACCGATGCCGGAAGCACCAAGCGGGCCATCTCGGATTGCGCCAATCGCGTCGTCGAACGGGCGCACTTCGTCGGCGGGCATCCCATGGCAGGAAAGGAAAAGCGGGGTGTTTCGGAAGCCGAAGCCGATCTGTTTCGCAACCGGCCCTACGTACTCACCACCGATTTTGCGGTTCGCAGTCCGCACGCCGAGGCCCTGGAGCACGGGTTCCGGCATTGGCTGGAACGCATCGGAGCGGTTGTCATGACCATGACCTCCGATAGCCATGACCGCACCGTGGCCTATTCGTCACACCTGCCGCAACTGCTTTCCACCACGCTGGCGAACACCCTGGCGGCCGGGACCAATGGGGCGGTTCCCCAGGTCTTCGGCTCCGGCCTGCTCGATATGACCCGCCTGGCGGCCAGCTCGGGGGAACTGTGGGCCAGTATTTTGGATAGTAATCGCGACCGCGTCGTGGAAGCCATCGAAGCCTTTGAAGGGCAGCTTGCGGCACTCAAGGTAAGTCTCCAAACCGGCTGCTCGCTGGACGCATTTCAGAAAGCCGCCAGCTTTGCCCGGGAACTTCGTGAAGGCCTTGACAAAAGTTAACCAAGCATTATTCGCAGGTTCTTTCAATCCAGCTTTGTGCTTCAATAAAACAATCGTCTAGGTGCGGCTCAATCGCAGAGACTAAAGGATCAATCATGTCAGATGTCAGCGCGTTGGAAGCGGCGGTTAAGAAATTCATCGTCCCGGATGAAGAAGTCACTCATCTGCCGGAGCTGAAGCGTTCGACTGTTCTTTTCAAGCAGGGGCAGCCGGCGGATTCGCTCTACTTCCTCGAATCGGGCCTGGTAAAGCTCACGCGGAAGAATAACGCCGAAGGCAGAATCATCCTGATGATACGCGGTCGCGGCGAACTCCTGGGCGAGGAAAGTCTAGGCCGCGAGAACGAACTGTTGACCAGCGAAGCCGAGGTTATTTCTGCCGCATCGGCCTACCGGATTCCCAAGCTGGCGCTTCATCGCTTAGTAAGCACTCAGACGGAACTATGCTCAGAGATGCTTGCTTATCTAGTCGATAACCGTAACACCTTGGCGGAGAAAGTCGAACTGCTCTGCCTGCATGACGTGGAGTACCGGATTTTGCACTACGTTGGCAAGCTGTGCACGATCGCTTCCGACCCGGCGCCTGGAGCCGACTATCAGATCCCTGTCACCCAGCTCGAACTGGCGGACCTCATAGGCGCAACCCGCGAGACTACCTCCACCGTCCTGAATCAACTAGAGCGCCGCGGACTGTTAAAGCTTTCCCGACGCATGATTTCCATCGGCTCACTGGAAGCTCTTCGAAACGGCCTGAACCGGGTTACCGAAATTCCACCTATGCACTCGCCGGAACTGTCCGATACCGCGCTAACTCAATAGCCGACCGCTGTTCCACAATAGGTTGGAGGATTTCAGCATGGCTCCTGGCCAAACCGGCCTCCGGCAATAAACACTGAATGCATCGCACCTGCGCTCTCCTGATCCTGGCAGCCTTTCACCTTCACGCTGAAGAGTGGCCCCTCGAAAAATTATTCACCAGGCCCTTTGTCTGGGGAACTACTCCCTCGCAGCTTGCCTGGGCCAAACATGCCCGTAAGCTAGGCTTCCTTTGGAACGAGCGTGGCGGAACATTTCGTGATCTCTACATCTACGACGCCGATAGTCGAAAACTGGTCCGGCTGACCGATCTGGAAGGGCTGAAAGATCCCATCAATAACACGCCTGCCGAGACCGATCCGCGCCGTAAGAATTTCGTTCCCCCTCCGCCCGGGCTCACTGATTTCGACATCTCTGAAGACGGCGCGCAAGCGGCGTTCTCCTATCGCGGCGATCTCTTTCTGGTGTCTACCCAGGGCGGCGGCACACTGCGCCGCTTGACGAAAACCAAAGCCGCCGAATCGAACCCGCAGTTCTCGACAGATGGTAAGTTCATCGCCTTCACGCAAGGCGGCCAGCTTTACGTTCAGAACCTTCTCGACGCCACCCTCGAGCAGCGAACCGATGTCCATCCACCAGCCGCCCTTACCAGCTATCACTGGTCTCCCGATGGAAAGTACTTTTCTTATTCCGTTCGCACCAAGCCCGGCCGCACCATGCCGCTGCCAAACTACTCAGGCCGCTTCGTCACTGCGTCCACTTTCCGCCGCGACGTTGCCGGCGATGAACCCATCGCCGTTCAACATTTTCTAATCGAGCGCACCGGAGACAATCCCCCTCGCAAGCTGGAAACCGGCAAGGGATTCGGTTTCCGTCCTCCCGTGTGGTCTGAAGATTCGAAAATGCTGGCGCTGGCAACGCAGACTCAGGATTACAAGACGCAAGAAATTCGCGTCGTCGATGCCAACACCGGCAAGTCGACGGTGGTCTTTCACCAGCACGACGATCGCTGGATCGCTGCCGCCGACTTAGGCTGGGACCCCACTTCAAAACACTTGTGGTTCACCAGCGATCGCTCCGGCTTTCAGCATCTCTACAGCGTCGCGCCCAATGGCTCCGGCCTCGAGCAAATCACGAAGGGCAATTGGGAAATTCACAACGATCCGTTCTCCCACAGCCCGCAATGGATCGGTGCTTATCTTTACTATTCATCCACCGCGGCCGGCACTGCCCAGCGCCAGCTTTATCGCGTCCATGCCGATGGCGCAAGCCAGCCCGAACAGCTCTCCCATCATGAAGGCCTGAACATTGGCTGGCTGTCAGACGACGGAACATCCACCGCCATCATGCAAGCAGATCTACAGAATCCGTTCGATCTCTTCGTCGATGGCAAGCGCGTCACCACTTCGCCGCAACCCGGCTTTGCGGGCGGCCCCTGGGTCCAGAGCCGCTTCCTTGTTTACCCCTCGTTGAAGGATAAGAAGCCGGTTGCCGCCAGGCTGCTTCTCCCGCCCGGCTACAATCCCGATGATCCCAACGCGAAACCGCGCCCGGCCGTCATCTACATCCACGGCGCTGGCTCCGCTACCAGCGTTCTAAAACAATGGGGCAGCTATCAGGAACTGCGTTTCGTGTTCAACAATTTCCTGGCCCGGCAAGGTTATCCGGTTCTCGAAATGGATTACCGCGGCAGCACCAACTACGGCCGCGATTGGCGCACTGGCGTCTACCTCGATATGGGCGGCCCCGATCTTGACGATGTGCTCGGAGGCGTCGAATATCTGCGCGGCCTGCACAATATCGATATGAAGAATACCGGAATCTGGGGTTGGAGCTACGGCGGCTTTATGACCGCTATGGCGCTCTTCCGTGCTCCCGGTACTTTCAAGGCCGGCGCTGCCGTCTCCGGCGTCTACGACTGGAATAATTACAACGCCGGGTACACCGAACAACGGCTCACCACGCCAGCTCAAAATCCCGAAGCTTACCAACGCAGCTCCCCCATCAATTTCACCCGCCAACTCGAAGACCACCTGCTCATCCTGCATGGCATCGTCGACGACAACGTTTTGTTCCAGGAAGCCGTCCAATTGACTGAGAAACTGGTTAACGAAGGCAAGCTCTTCGAAGAAGCGTTCTATCCGGAAGAGAGTCACGCCTATCTGCGTGACCGCACTTTGCAGGACGCCTTTGGCCGCATGGCCCAATTCTTCCATCGCCAGCTCGAAAGCCAACCCATTGACCGTCAAACCATCGACCGCCAACCCAGTGACCATTGACACTACCCCGCCTTTCCGTCTTCCGAGGTTCTACCCCATCGCCGATACCTCGCTGCTGGCTTCCTGCGGACTTTCCGCCCTGGAGTTATCCCGAGCGCTGGTCGAAGCCGGATCGAAAATTCTGCAGTATCGCCACAAGGACACCTGGCAGCAGAGCCACTTCGACGAAGCCTCCGCCATCGCCCGCCTCTGCGAGCAGGCGGGTGTCCTATTCGTGCTGAACGATCGCGCCGACTATGCCCGGCTTCTGAAATCTGCTTTGCACATCGGCCAGAACGACTTGCCCCCGTCCGCCGCGCGCAAACTGGTCAACGATGAAGTCATCGGCTTCTCCACCCATAACGGCACGCAGCTTCGCCTCGCGGAACGCCAGCCGGTCGAATACCTCTCGCTTGGCCCCATCTTCGCCACCGTCTCGAAGCACCAGCCCGATCCCGTAGTCGGTCTCGACGGCCTGCGTCAGCTCCGCCCACTCACCACCAAACCGCTTTGCGCTATCGGCGGCCTGACACTGGCGAATTCTGCCGAAGTCCTGAAAGCGGGAGCCGATTCCGTCGCTATCATCTCCGGCCTGCTTCCCGGGCCGCAACCCTCGGCGAAGCAGGTTCGCGAACACGCCGCGAACTGGCTCGAGAGTCTGGCACGCCTGTAACCATGCTCCTTTAGTGGCCCAATTGGGGGCTTCATCGCGGCTCTATTGCGAGCGCAAAAGCAGTCTGTTAGCCTAGCGAGTATCCATGAGCCTTACCCGTAAGAAGTCGCTTGCGACCTTGCTCGAACAAGCGTCGGAGAGCGGCCTGAAACGCACCTTGAATGCCAGAAACCTGGTCGCGCTCGGCGTAGGGGCTGTCATTGGCGCTGGCTTATTCGTGCGCACCGCCGCCGCCTCGGCCGAAGCCGCCGGGGCTGCCGTTACACTCTCATTCGTCGTCGCCGCTATTGGCTGCGCGTTCGCTGGATTGTGCTACTCCGAATTCGCCGCCATGATCCCCATCGCCGGAAGCGCTTACACCTACGCTTACACCACCATGGGCGAATTTGTAGCCTGGGTCATCGGATGGGCGCTGGTTCTTGAATATGCGCTCGGCGCTGCCACTGTCTCCATCGGCTGGAGCGAGTATCTCAATAATCTGCTCGGCGGCCGTATTCCATACCAGTGGTGCCACTCCCCGCTTGAAACGTCCGCGGCAACCGGGGCCCATGGCATCTTCAACGCGCCTGCCCTCGTCATCCTGTTTCTGCTCACTCTGCTGCTCATCAAAGGCACCGAGGAATCCGCCACCGTCAACATGGTCATCGTCGTCATCAAGCTCTCCATCGTGGTGCTCTTCGTCGCGCTCGGCTGGCAGTTTATCAATCCGGCAAACCAGCATCCCTACATGATTCCGGCCTCCGTCGCAGGTCACGAAGGAATCTTCCGGCATGGCTGGGGAGGCGTTCTAGGTGGCGCGGGAATCGTCTTCTTCGCCTTTATCGGTTTCGATGCCGTTTCCACCGCCGCGCAGGAAACTAAGAACCCCAGCCGCGATATGCCCATCGGCATTCTGGGCTCGCTGGCCCTGTGCACGCTCCTCTATGTTCTCTTCGGCTACGTCCTAACCGGCATCTGCAATTGGAAAGAGTTCGCCGTCGCCGGCAAGGAAGCGTCCGTCGCTTATGCGGTCCAGAATTACATGCCCGGCTATGGTTGGCTGGCCACCGGCATCACGGTCGCCATTCTGGCCGGATTCTCCTCGGTCATTCTGGTCATGCTGCTGGGCCAGAGCCGCGTCTTCTTCTCCATGGCTAACGATGGATTGCTGCCCAAACTATTCTCGGAAGTTCACCCAAAGTTCCGCACGCCTTACAAGTGCAATATCGTGCTCTTCCTGTTCGTTGGTGTGTTCGCCGGCTTCCTTCCCGGCTCACTTGCCGGCGATCTCACTTCCATCGGAACCCTCTTCGCTTTCGTGCTGGTCTGCCTGGGCATTATCATCATGCGCCGCGCTCAGCCTGAGCTCGACCGTCCCTTCCGCACGCCCCTGGTGCCTTTGGTGCCCATCCTAGGCATGATCGTCTGCGGCGGCATGATCGTAGCTCTCGATCACTTCACGCAGCTGACCGCCTTTGCCTGGATGATCCTCGGCCTGGTGGTCTACTTCCTCTATAGCCGCCATCACAGCAAGTTGAACGTAGCTCCCGAACTCGAGCCTACCGCCGCCGGACGCCTTCGCTAGGCTCCTCTGATTAAAACCGTTTCCAATTTCGATGAGATCACTTCTATTCACCTTTCTTCCGGCCATCTGTGTCCCGTTGCTGGCCCAGACTCCCGCCGGCAGCAGTTATGTGCTGCAAGACGTCCGCTTGATCGATGGCACGGGACACGCGCCCGTTAACCACTCCACCATCGTTATCCGCAATGGCAAGATTGCGTCCATCACCGCCGGCAAGACCGGTGCTGCCTCCAATCACACCTTGAATCTCTCCGGCAAGACCGTCATGCCCGGCCTCATCAACGCTCACGGGCATCTCGGCCTGGTCAGCGGCACAGGCGTGTCATCGTCGAACTACAACGGCGTCAACATCATGCGCCAGCTGGTTCAATACGAGAGTTACGGCGTCACCACCATGGTGTCCCTCGGCCTCAACAAAGATTACGTTTACACCATCCGCGCCGAACAAGGAAAAGGGAACGAACCCGGCGCAACGCTGCTCACCGCCGGACGCGGCATCGGCGTTCCCAATGGCATGCCCCCCATGAAGCTCGGTAAAGATCAGCTCTACCGGCCCGCCATCGCGGAAGAAGCCCGCGCGGCTGTGCGCGAAACCGCCGCCCACTCTCCCAACCTGATTAAGATCTGGGTCGACGACAACCATGGCAAGCTTCCCAAAATGCGCCCAGAAATTTATACCGCCGTTATCGATGAAGCTCATCGCGCCGATCTAAAAGTCGCGGCCCACGTCTACTACCTGGAAGACGCCCGGAAACTGATCGCGGCCGGCGTCGACATTCTCGCGCATAGCGTGCGTGACAAAGATATTGATGCCGATACGCTCAGCCAGATGAAGAGCAAAGGCATCTATTACATTCCCACCCTGCAGCTAGAAGAGTCGTTCTACATCTTCGGCGAAAATCCCGCGTTCATGAATTCCCCCTTCTTCCGCAAGGCCGTGGGAGAAAAGCTCGCATCGTTTCTCGAGGATCAGTCCAAAGACAAGACTGCGGCGATCCATCGAAAAGCTTTTCAGATCGCCATGCAGAACGTCAAAGCCGTGAACGGCGCAACCGCATTCATCGGAATGGGCACCGATTCCGGCGCAAACCCCTACCGCATCCCGGGTTGGGCCGAACACCGCGAACTGCAGTTAATGGTGGAGGCCGGCATGACGCCGCTGGAAGCGATACACTCCGCAACGGAAGTAAATGCCGAGATGCTGTCCATAGCCGACCTGAGAGGAACCGTCGAAAAAGGAAAGCAAGCCGACCTGCTGGTGCTCGACGCCGACCCCACCGAAGATATCCACAACACTGAAAAGATCCGAATGGTCTTTCACAACGGCCGACTGGTCAAACCGGACAAAAACTAAACTCGCCGCGAAACTAGTCTCCTGCCTGCGAAGGGTTCCGGCCCTCTTCCAGTCGCCTTAGCCGGCTGTCGAGCGCTGAGATGGAATGATTCTGAATCCGCGCGGTCTCCAGGACGTCCCTGGTGTTCTCTGTGTTCTTCACGGTGAGATCAGCAAGCAAACCAAGCTGGCTATGAAGCGACTCGATGTTCTTGTTGATCCACTCAAAGCGCTCATCTAACGTCATCTATTCGCAATGTTACCAGGATTTCACCGCAGCCCAAGCTCCGGCACGTGGAGTACTTTAATTTTTTTCAATCCAGCCATACACGCGCCTCTAACCATGCCGGCATCCACCTCTGCAGCGTGCAGTGTTTTAACCTGTGAGAGCGGAGAAGTGCCCGGAAAATCAGGGAATCCGATACCCACTACTGTGAAAAAATCCCGCCTCGACGACGCGCTGAAACTTTTCCCGGAAATGAGCTTCAATCCGTGGCGGGTATCCGGCAAGCGTCACGACCCGGTTTTTCCTCTGGATTCCGGCTTAACCACTCTCGAGCTCTGCGCAGGCGCGGGCGGCCAGTCTCTGGGCTTCGAGCAGGCGGGAATCGGCCACGCCGGGTTGGTCGAGCTCGACCGTCACGCTTGCGCGACGCTCCGCCTTAACCGTCCCGGTTGGAAAGTCATAGAACAAGATTTGAATACCTTCAGCGGTTCAGAGTTCAGGGGTGTAGACATCATTTCAGGCGGCCTACCCTGCCCGCCATTTTCCATTGCAGGAAAGAAACTGGGCACCGGAGACGAGCGCAATCTGTTCCCGGCCATGCTCCGGTTGGTGGATGACATCCGTCCGCGTGCGGTCATGATCGAGAACGTTCGCGGCATCTTGGATCCAGTTTTCGAGGACTACCGCCACCACGTTGGTACGCAGCTTAGAAAGCTTGGCTATGTGCCCGGCTGGAAATTGATGAATGCTTCCGATTTTGGCGTCCCTCAGTTGCGGCCCAGGGTTGTATTTGTAGCCTTGCGCAGCGAATACTCCGAGCATTTTGCATGGCCCTGCCCCTCCGCGATCAGATCGAAAACGGTAGGGGAGGTCTTGTTCGATTTGATGGCTGCAAATGGCTGGCAAGGCGCGGAGCCATGGAGCAAAGCGGCTAACGGGATTGCTCCCACTGTAGTAGGCGGATCGCACAAGCATGGCGGTCCCGACCTCGGGCCTACGCGAGCGCGGCGTGCTTGGGCAACTCTCGGCGTCGACGGCTTGGGCATTGCAAACCAGGCGCCCGGCCCTGATTATGCAGGAATGCCAAGATTAACGGTTCGCATGGTCGCAAGGCTGCAAGGGTTTCCGGACGGGTGGGAATTCCACGGCGGCAAGACTGCCTCATACCGGCAGGTGGGAAACGCGTTTCCTCCGCCATTCGCCCGGGCCGTCGCTGAGAGGATTAAAGCCTGTCTCTCCATCCCTGCTCTCATCCGGATCGCTAATTGAAAGAGGTTCCCACTGAAGCTCTCTTCAATACTGCAAGGCGGGATTTCCATGCTCTTTTGAAGGACAAAGTCCTGCGGCTCGAAAAAGGCGTTCTGAGCAATGCAGACAAAGGAAACCGGGCAAGCCGGGCCATCGCTCTGGGCATCGCGAAGAGAATTGGACTCGAAACACCCGGCATAAAACTCAAAGGACAGACGGCCGGAAATGAATTCGAGATCGCAACAGCTCACTTCGTGCGCGAAACGTTCCTTCAGCTCGAACATCTCCGGCCCGGCGCCTGGACTGTCCGCAAAATCGGTGAAAAGCAAGGCTTCAGCAAGACTCCGGCCCGTAAAAAGGAACTCGCGAAGGATTTCGGGAAGCTCATTAGCATCGCTCGTTTCGAGCAGTATCGCCATCTAATCGCCATCGCGAAAGCCGCCCGGGAGAACCCCGAATTGGCGGCGTCGCTGGGACACGACTACATCATCAAACCTGATATTGTTATCTTTCGTGGGCTCGCCAGCGACGAGCAAATTAATCTGTCCAAACCTCTCGTAGACGGATCTGTGGCTTCACTTTCCAGCCTTCGCGAGGCAAACGGCGGAGCGCCCCTGCTCCACGCCAGCATCTCGTGCAAACTCACGATCCGCAGCGACCGGTCCCAGAACTCCCGCTCGGAGGCTCTTAACCTGATCCGTAACCGGCGCGGCCGGCTCCCGCACATTGTTTGTCGTCGTTACTGCGGAGCCGATGCCTAGCCGTCTCTCATCCATCGCCCTCGGCGGCGGCGACATCGATTGCGTCTATCATTTCGCCCTTCCCGAATTGCAGGAAACCATCAAAGAGTTAGAGCTGCCAGATTCTGAGGAAGCGCTGAACATTATGGTAAACGGCAAGCGCCTTAAAGATATATCCGATCTTCCGCTCGATCTTGCAATTTGACTGATTCACTCACGCCCGATCGCCGCTCGGAAAATATGCGCCGCATCCGGGCTAAGAATACCGCGCCGGAACTCACCGTCCGCCGGATTGTTCACGCCATGGGATTCCGCTACCGCCTCCACGTGCCGCAGCTGCCCGGCAAGCCTGATCTCGTTTTCGCGCGCCTCAAAAAGATAGTTGACGTGCGAGGCTGTTTCTGGCACCAGCACGAAGGATGTTTCGATTCGCACATGCCCAAGTCGCGCCTCGACTATTGGCGTCCCAAGCTGCAGCGCAACCAGCAGCGCGACCGCGAAAACCTCCGGGCTCTGCGATCCGCTGGCTACCGCGTTTTAATTGTCTGGGACTGTGAGACCCGCAGCCAAGCCCGCCTTGCGACCAAACTAAAAAAGTTTCTAACCAGCTAATTTGCCATCGTCTGAACCTTTCGTCGCGTCTTGAATAATCCCGTCACAAATCGGGCAAAAATATTCTTCCCTGAAAACTCAACAACTTATCCGCACTTTCTTCCCCACCGGAAACTGCCTTCATCCGAAACTACGCGCATGACACCCCGTCAACTCCGTCGCGCACAAGAACACAAAGCACGCAAGCTGGCCCGTAAGGCTGCCGCCCAAGACCACGGCATAAACCCGCCCGCCGAGGCGTCGGCCCCAGTCGAGCGCCAGATCGGCCAGAACACCGCCGGCCAACCCCCTATTTCGCAAGCGAAGCTCGAAGCCAACCGCTCGAATGCGAAACTCTCAACCGGACCGCGTACTGCCGCAGGTAAGGCCATCTCCTCCCGCAACCATTTGAGCCACGGCTTTCATGGAGCGTTTTGCATCCTACCGTCCGAAAACCAAGAACTGTTTACCGGACTCTGCGACAGCTTGCTAGCGGAGCACGCTCCCGCTACCGCTACTGAACGGCTCCTGGTAGTCGACATGGCCCGGCACTACTGGCTGGCTCAGCGCGCCCTGCGTCTCCAGGAGTCGTGCTTCCAACTCGATCTAGACGACCGCGAGATGGAAAAAAAGCTCGCTCTCTATATCCGCTATCAAACCACCAACCAGCGCGCCTTCCACCGCTGCCTGGCCGACCTCTTGAAACTCCGCAAAGCACGCCCGGCCGGCGAAGTTGGGTTCGAATCGCAAAAACAGCCGCAAACCTCCGCGGCCATCGCAACCGCTAAGCCAGACTTCAACAAACCGGCTTCGGAGGTTGCCGTGAACCCAAGCCTTTCCTTTGGAATTGGGTTCGTTCCGCAAAATCTCCCGGACCCCCTCTCGCAGGAGGCCGCTCGCTAACGATTTCTTAGATGGAACATCAGCCGAAACTGGGCGAAACACCGTCAGATTCGAAGCTTTCCGAACGGAACCAGTCGTACGAAACCCGCTTTCCATCCAGCACCCAGTTCTGCGGCTCGGAAGTCTTCATCCAATCGAGAGGTTGCGCCAACCCGAGAGGCCGCGCCGCGATTTCAAACGCTTGTTTCAAGGCTTTGCGGATCTCCGCCGCTTTTGCGGCCTCCGGCGCCAGCGAAACAAACAGCGGCGTGCCGCTTCGGGAAAGCAGGTCGAGCCATTGCGAATTCAGAGCCCAGGGAATCTGTTGCGTAATCCCGGCGCAATCGGCGTCGATCGCAAAAAATGCCCCATGCTGCGGAGCACGGAAGGCGAGCGTGTTCACGCCCATCTTGCGTGTCCGGTTCCAGTCCCGTCCGCTGGTGTCGTCTCCCGTGCGGTCCATCTCGAACAAGCCCGCGGCGAGATGTCCCACGGTGTTGCAGCCGAGCACCAGCGCGTTCCCAGCGGCTTCTCTCAAGGCCCGGTAAAGATGGCTGATGATTTCGGCATTGGTATAGCTCTGGTCGGCAAAGTTCCACTTAGCGTCAGTCACCACGGCGTTCATATTGAATCCCCAGCGGCCCAGCAAATCGTAGGTCGAGAAGTCATGTTTAATCAATCGATAACCCCACTCCACCGCTCTGCGCATATCAGCTTTAATCTGCGCAGCGGCTTCGGGAACCGTGGGGTCGAGCGTAGACGCCTGCCGCGCAGCGTACTCTTTCGCTGCATTCGGCGAGCGCAAGCGCCAGCTTTCCGGAACGGCTTCTTCGGTGAACAACGGCCTCATCCACAAGCCCGGTTGAACTCCAATTTTCCCCATCTCGGAAGCCAGTTTCGCCATGTCAGGGAACTTAGCGTTGCCGTGCGACCACGGACCTGCCGTAGCGTTTTCAGCCCATCCGTCATCGATCACCATAAATGGCCGGTTAGTGGACGAGGAAGCCAGCGAAGACATGCGATCGGAGTCTGCCCGTATGTCTTCAGCCGAGCTCTTGCCATACGCGTAATACCAGTTGTTGCCCCCGTAGACCGGAGCAGCAGGCATCTTGCACACGGGGCTCATGGCGCGGCAGAACTGGCACGCAGCGTCGAAGGGCTTCTCCCCGCCCCAGGCCTTGCTTACCACCGAAGCGAGTTCAAGACGTCGCTTTCCAAGCTGAAGTCCCCGGCCGCCATTCCTGACATCCAGCCACAGCGACACGCCCGCTGGGTCAGCCTGCCAGAAACATAGCGCCCCCGCGTTGGTTTTGACGCCGCACCCCACCGTAGCGCCGCCGCCAGAAGCCAGGAAATACCACGGCATAATGCGTTCCGGCTCCATGCTGCGCCAGGCCAAATCGCCATAGGAACGCTCCCAGGCATCGCCCAGAAACAGCAGATCGGCCGGCATCCGCACTTTCCACCGGACATGAATGCGAAGCAGCTTGCTGGTGGGAGAACTGACCGTCAGCGAGACACCGCTGTTCCCTGGCTTAGCCGCCAGTTCGATGTCATCACTTCGAAATGCCGTGCCTTCGCGCGCCAGCAGAATCGCTTCTTCTTCGCTGAATGCGACGGCCATATCGGGCATCCCGGCCACGCGCAGCAGTGGATGAGAGGAAAGGGCTTCGGATCGCAAAATATCTGGCAGCGCGGCTGCCGTAACAGCTCTGACGATAGCTCCGCGTCTGGTCAGTTTTTCATCCATCATGAGGTTAAGACGTTTTGAAGACAAAGCAGAGAGCTTGGCCGAGAGGGTCGATAGTTTTCGCCAGCTCTGGAAACCGCAAGCTTAGATTACTCGTGTTGCAGACAAATCTGCCGGCCGGGCTACCGTCGGACGGGAGTGGCCGCCTCTGTATTTCGCGGCCAATCTGACCGCTGGAACCGTAGTACGGATAGACCGACACAGAAGCATCGAGGAGGTTCTCAACTAACAGGGATTTTCCGGATGGATCGATTGCAAGCGGTCCGGGGCCATCGCCCGGCTGCGCGGAAATGCTTGAACAGCGAACCAGCTTGCCGCCTTCAAGGTTGAAAACACTCAACCGGTCGGCGCCCATATCGCTGGCAATTAAACGTCCTGCTTTGTCGAACACCAGAGAGTACGGATGCGCAGAGGCTTGCATGTCAGGGTGCCGCCCGCATCCGGTTTCTTTGAAGATATGGGATGGACCCGAAAGGCCCTTGGTCGCGTCCACCGGAAGGACATTGTAGAGACCTCCACCGTATGCCGCTACCACGAGGTAATCGCCGCCCGGCGCAAGCGCCAGATGCAGCGGCCGCGTCGCGGAAAGGGACAGCGGAGTTCGATCCGCAAGCGAGAGACGCCCCGTCGCCCCGTCGATGTCGTAACTTTCTACCGTTCCGCGTGGAAGGCCCTCATGCTCATCCACGCTGTTAACAGCGAACAGCCGGCGTTGCTGGCGATCCAGCGCAAGCGAAACTGGCCTGCGGCTTGGAACCGTTTGTATGCGAACACATGACTCATCCGAAAGGGAGAAGACTTGAATACCGGAATCGAAACTGAGGTAAGCCCGCTGCGCCGCGTTTGCCTTCTGCGGCTCCGTGGCAAACAACGGTGTCATCGCACCGATAGCGGCAAATTGGCGTCGGCTGAGTGTTTTCATATCGAATCTTCAAGCCCTGATGGACATCGCATGATGAAAAATATTGTTGGGGTCGTAGCGCCGCTTCACCTGCTGCAGAAACGGATACAGCTCACCAGTTCCGTAATACAACTGCGGCCAAAACTTATGCGCCAGCATGTCGCAATCCGGATAGTTGATGTAACAGCCCTCGTACCATTCGCCCGGATAAGGCGTCGACGCGAATTTGGCATCCACCTCGGGCGTGGAGTAGACATCGTTGAAAAATTCGCTCATCCATTGCAGGCGTCCCGCATCGTCCTCCGGCCGCTCCCAATACGATTGGTACTGCAGCTTCATAATCGACGACCGCTGAAACGAAGAGGTCTCCCGTTCGAGTGCTGCCTTGTTCACTGCGCCGCCGTAAGAATCCACCGCCAGCACCGAACCGCTCAGATCGGCACCCTGCGGTGTGCGCCTCAAGTGCTTATAGATGCACCGCACCTGCGCTTCCGTAAAGTTGCGCTTCATGTAAGCCGACTTGTACTTCGCGCGCATGCGGCTGCCGGAACTCGAACCTCGTCCGACGGTTGCATCCAGCCACGGCCGCTTGCTAATCGCGTGCTGCCCCGCAGCACAGGACTTCCGGCCAATCTCGGCTGCCGGAATCTTTCGATCACCCGGAATCGCCGGAGCGCCGGGAATCGGTTGGCAGCTCTCGAAGATATCCAGAAACTCGTTCACCACCGACAGGTCACGGCACGTGCCGTCCGGGTTGCAGAACTGCAAAGAAAGCCCGAACCGTCTCGAAGAAGAATGCGAAAGCCCCAACACCGAGAACAGTCCCCAGGTATCGCGGTCTCTACCCCGTTTCTCCCAATAGTTGCCGAACTTGGTTACAATCTCGACAAACCGCGCTTCGGTCATGGTCTGCCAATCGAACGAGATGCCCGCCGTCGCTACCTCTTGCGGAGCCGGAGGAAGTTCATCGAATCCATAGCCGGTAATCACGCCGAAGTTGCCCCCTCCCGCGCCCCGGCAAGCGCGAAACAGGTCGGGATCGTGCGCGCGGTCCACGCGCCGCTGCAGCACTTTTCCCTGCCCGTCAACAGTCAGAATGTCCACCGCCGCAAGCCAGTCCACCGTCAGCCCGTGCAGGCGCGAAAGCAACCCGTAGCCGCCTCCCGCGATGTGGCCTCCCGAACCAACCGAGTAGCAGGTTCCCGCCGGAATGGTGACGCCATATCTCTTGTAAAGGTCGAGGTACACATCGCCCAACTGCTTTCCGGGACTGATGCGATACCGGTAGGGATCGCCGGGAACATGGGAAGCCGTCAGGAGACTCAGATCCAGCAGCGAGCCATCCGGATTGTTAACTACGAAATCCTCATAGCAGTGGCCGCCGCTTCGCACCGTCGGCCGGCGTCCTGCATCCACAATTCTCTGCAGCGCAGTGGCGGCTTCTCCGGCGTTATCGCAGAGTTCAATCTCTCCTGCCGAAGCAGGCCAGCGCAAGTTCCGGCTGGTGCCCAACGCCTTGTAACGCGGATCCTCTTTCTCAATGACGATCGCCATGGAACTCTAAAGCCGTCCGAACTTTTTCACAGCCTCTTTTATAGACCGGTACTTCTCGATGAAAGCAAACATGCCATGCTCGGTTTCGTCCAGCTGCCGGGCCTTGGCCAGCACCTCTGCGGCTTGCTCCTTCTTCACCACGGCAACGCCATCCGCATCGGCTGCAATAAAGTCGCCCGGCCGGACTTCAACCCCGGCGCACTTCACGGGAACATTCACGCCGCTCACCCGGTAGTGGTTCACGGTGGTGGAAGGAACAATTCCGCGGCTGAACACCGGAAACTGCAGCTTGGTCAGCTGCGGCGTATCGCGAATGCCGCCATCCACCACCGCACCCGCGAGATTGCGATACTTCATCGCCGTTCCCATCAGGCCGCCCAGCCCGGCGTAATCCAGGCCATCTTCTAAGACCATGACGTACACCGAACCCGGCGCCGCTTTGTCGATTACGTCCAGCATGGGACTCAGCGCCTTCGACCCATCTTTGTTCTCGTCCTTCTTCAGCAGCACCGTCACCGCGGGTCCGGCAAACTTGGCCGCGTTTAGAGGCCGCATGTCGTGGAACATGTACGCTTTCCGGCCGTATAGTTGCTCGGTCGCATCGGCCACTGAAGCCACTTCCACGAAACGGAATCCGTCGCTGATGCTCTCCGGCTTATCGTCAGCCAAAGCATTTACCGAAAGGAGCTTGAAGGCAATCACCAGAACAATGGCGGCGGACAGAATGACTTTAATTTTCATGGCGGAGCGAAACCTTGGTTAAGTGCCATTACATCGTACTTGCGGCCAGCCGGACAAGCCGCCGGCCTATTTTGTTGCGACAGCAGATCAACTTTCGATATCATCGACCTTGCTTAAAACCATACTTCTCACCCTTACTTCCTCGGCCTTGCTGTCGATGAACGCCCAGACACAAGCGCAATACGATCTGCTGATTCAGAACGGGCACGTGGTCGACGCCAAGAGCAATGTCAGCGCCATCCGGGACGTCGCCATCAAAGACGGAAAGATCGCCGCGGTCAGCGAGCACATCGACCCGTCCCAGGCTCTGAAGGCGGTGGACGCGAAGGGTCTGTATGTCACTCCCGGATTGATCGACATCCACGTGCATGCCTACGCCAGCACCGGAGAGAAAGGTTCCTACGCAGGCGATAACAGCCGCTGGCCGGACGACTTCACCTTCCGCACCGGCGTCACTACGGTTGCCGATGCCGGCTCCTCCGGTTATAAGAATTTCGAGGATTTCAAGCAGCACATCATCGACCGCTCGAAGACTAGAGTGCTTGCCTTTCTGAACATTGTCGGCGCAGGCATGAGAGGCCCGAAGTTCGAAGACAATCTAGCCGATATGGAGCCCGGTCCGGCTGCGGAAATGGCAAAAAAATATCCCAAAACTATCATCGGCTTCAAGACCGCGCACTACTCCGGGCCGGAGTGGACCCCCGTCGAACACGCAGTAGAAGCCGGCAAAGCGGCCGGCATTCCCGTAATGGTTGATTTTGGCGCAAACCGGCCGGAGCGGCCCATAACGGTATTGCTGACCGAAAAATTGCGGCCCGGCGACATCTACACCCATTGCTACTCCGGACTGCGCAACGAATTGACGCCTGAAGGGAAGGTCAACCAGGGTATGATCGACGGCCGCAAGCGAGGAGTCATCTTCGACGTCGGCCACGGCGGCGGAAGCTTCGCCTGGAGAGTCGCCGTCCCCATGGTGAAGCAGGGTTTCCAACCCGACTCCATCTCGACCGACCTGCACATTGGAAGCATGAACGCGGGCATGAAAGACATGCTGAACGTGATGAGTAAGTTTCTCGCCATGGGCCAGAAAGAAGACGACATCATCCGCTGGTCGACATGGAACCCTGCGCGTGAAATTCACCGCGAAGAATTGGGCAACCTATCGGTTGGTTCACCGGCCGACGTCGCGGTGCTCAGCATCGACAAAGGCAACTTTGGCTTTACCGATATGTATGGCGCGCGCATGAACGGCGACCGCAAGTTCGAGTGCCAGATGACGGTCTTCAACGGAAAGATTGTCTATGACTTGAATGGCATCAGCCGGCCCGATTGGAAGTCACTGCCTAAGAACTACACCGCCATCGGCGACCCCCGCTGGGATGGCCTGAACCCCGCTCACAAGCAGGAGGAACATTGAAGGTCGCCCCTGCGGTTACCAGAGCGCCTTCGCTTTGCAAGCGTTCGGCCAGGTATCACGCGGGTTCGTTTCGCTCGTGGCAAACGAACCCGCAGCATTAGCCGCAAAGCTTGTTGTTTAGGAGCAAACAAGAACTTAGATATAAGCGATCACATCAATTTCGACTAAAGAATTGCCCGGTACTCCAGCGACGGAAACTGTTGTTCTTACAGGCGGTTCCGAGCCAAAACGCCCCTGGAAGACTTCGTTCATCGCTTTGTAGTCTTTCAAGTCGGCCAGATAAACTTGTGCCTTCAAAACCTTGTCCATGGACGACCCGCAAGCCTTCAACTTGGCTTCGATCTCATCCAGAACATGTTTCGTATGCGCCTGCACGTCCCCTTCGAAGTGAGCTCCGGCGCCCGATAGAAACAAGAGGTTGCCGTAAGAGACAGCCGGGCTGAACAAAGGAGTTTTCTCCGGCGCTTTGCCATCGTTCCACCAGACCTTCTTTGTCGCAGAAGGCTCGGCAGCGGCCGCGCTGCTTGTCTCTGCTGTTGCCGCTGCGCCAGCGGCCACGACCGCGCCGGCGCCCATGAATTTTCGTCGATTCGATTTAGCCATTTTCTTATCCTCGTTTGGTCCCGCGAGCTTTTCCATACGGGTCCTTGTATTGATGGCGTTCGGCAGACCATTTAGCCATACCGTATTCGCCCATGTTGATATTGCCTGCCATGGCATCGCCAGTCACCGTGCCGGCGAATTCGTAAGACAGGGTCTGTCCCTGAATTTTCTGGGAGCTTCGAAAATGAACCTGATTGGCGGTAATTTCTCCCGTGAGATCGCCGGTGACATATTCGCCCTGGTGCGTGCCCACCAGATCGCTGCCGTCCTGTTCGAACAGCAGCATATGCTGCGCGCTGCCCATGTCGAACGTCAGCGTCGTTTTCCACTGGCCCGCGATGTTGGCGAGTTCGCCCTGCGGCACAGGCGGATTCTCGAACTTCGGATGCTTCGTAAGAGCACCGTGGATGCGGCTCGCCACAATTTCATCGTTACCCGGCATCATCATCCACGGAGTAACCGCTACCGAACTCTTCATCTTATTGGGCCGGGCTCCGGTGACGCGGGCCAGAGCGATGCGCGGCTCGGAATCGAGCAGCATTTTTGCCACCTCAGGCCCCACGATGCCAAGCTGTTCGCCATCCCATTCGATATGCAAAGTCGGAGTGCGATTCGAAAGGCTCCGCTCTATCGAGACCTGCGTAGTGACACCGGGTATCTTGGTGACACGATCGGAGATCAGGGCCAACTGCGACTGCCAGCTTTTCCATTCGGCTTCGTGATCGCGCTTCGGCCATGCCTCCACCGCTGCCAGCATGCCCATGATTTCTTCCTTGCCCACCTTCAAAGACCGGCCAAAAGCATGATGAGGAGCACTATTGGCCCACGCCGCCTGCAGCAGCGCCTTATCGCCCAGCAGCAGCCCCGCGGCTTGTGGGCCGCGAATGCACTTGCCCCCGCTATAGGCCACAGCAGTAGCGCCGCGTTCCAGGTGAATGTTCGGAATGGTCAGAATCTCAGCCGCCGCATCCACAATCACCGGCACGTTGTGGCGTTTCGCAATGCCGGAAACCACCTTGGTTCCCAATGGACCGTCGTCGTTCGGTCCGGCGTAAATATAGATCAGCGCGGTCCGCTCGTTGAATGCGTTCTCCAACTCTTCCGGCGTGCCTACTTCAACAATCTTTACTCCCAGCATGCGAATGGCATGGTCGTAGACGTTGCGGGAGTAGTGCGGGATGATGACCTCGCTCTTCAGGCCCTCCAAATCAGGAAGGCGTTGCATGCGTTCGGGATTTGTGCCTGCTATGCAGGCCGCGGTGAAGTTCGTAAGAGCGGCGCAACAGCCCGCCGTGACGATGCCCCAGGGCGCTTGCGTGATTTCCGCCAGCCGCTTGCTGACCCCATTCATCAGCTCGTCCATTTGTACATAGCTACGCGAAGCATCGTCCATCGCCGCTTTTACGGCTGGAAGCGTTTGCGATCCCGTGATGATGGTGAAGGTTCCGCGAGCGTTAATCAGAGGCTGTACGCCGATCGCTTCATAACGCGCCGTGCTGGTAGCGGCAGTACGCGCAGCGGAACTCGCTGGAGGTGTGGCGCGGCTAGCCGCCGGTAGAGCACCAGCTAGGCCCAGCATGCCTCCGCCGCGAATCACATCGCGCCGGCTAAATCTCTGGAACAGTGAACGGGACATATCGGTAAGTACTCAAAATAACAGCTTGAGCGCAAACTGGATTTGGCGGTTATCCCGCCGCGTCGACGTGATGCTCCCGAAGTTAGTCGTGCCAAACACCGCATTTGGATTATTCAGCGCTGGAGTGTTCAGCAAGTTGAAGAATTCGGAGCGGAACTGAACGGTAGCGCGTTCGGCGATAGAGAAATTCTTGAAGACGGAGAAGTCGACGTTATAGAGCCCCGGACCATAGAGCACATTGCGGCCAAAGTTGCCGTAGGCCAGCGAGGCGGTTTGAAATGCCGACGGATCGATACAGTTCACCAGGCCGTCACGGCCGCAGGAGGAACTGGCAGTCCCGACCAGATTGGGACGTTCACCGGAGCGGCCCGTATTAGCCGGATCTCCGGGGACAGTAACGTTGAAAGGAAGTCCGCTTTGAAGAGTGACAATGCCGTTCGTCTGCCATCCGCCCAGGCCTTGCTTCAGGAACCCGTTGCTGGAGTTGGAGAAGAAAGGCAGGGCGTAGCTGAAGCTGGCGACAAAGCGGTGCCGCAGGTCCCAGTTAGCGTTGCCGTAATCCGCACCCCAATTGAAAGGATCCTGCGGAAACCCGCCTCCGTTGGAGTCAGTGGAGACGTCCAAGGTATGAGACCAGGTGTAAGACACGAGAGCAGTTGCGCCATGGCTGACCCGCTGGCGCAGCGTAACGCTCAGCCCGTTGTAGTTCGCGATTTCGTCGTTCTGGATAATGCGGATATCGCCGAACAGCGGATTCGGACGCCGCGACGAAACCGAAGCCCTCGACCCGGGCCGCGGGGTGTTGATGTAGTAACTGCGATCGAGATGTGTGCTGTGCGAACCCAGATATTGCACGTCCAAAGCTCCGCTGTTCCAAAGCCCCTGCTGAATGCCGAAGCTCCACTGATTCATGTAGGGAGTCGGGAGATTTGGATTGGGCGAGATGATGTTGAAAATACTGGCCACGCCGCACGCCGACGCTGGCGTGGGATTGTCCAGCGATATGAACGCATTGGCCGAGGCCGTGCAACTCGTGATGGCGCTGAAGGGAGGGTTCGCGCTGAGAAACGTGTAGGTATTCGTCTGGTTCGGATTGTAGTAAATCCCGTAACCCGCCCGGAACACCGTCTTGTCGGTGGCCCGGTAAGCGAGCCCGATGCGCGGCGCGAAGTTCTTATGATTGGGATTGATGAAGTGAAATCCCGGCTGCGGCACGGTCGACGGAATCAAAGCATTCTGCGCCGGATTGAGCACCGTCGCGAATCCGTTTACGGTGTAAGGAACCGTCGGCAGTTCGTAGCGTATTCCGAGGTTGACAGTCAGCCGTTTCGACGCTTGCCAGTTGTCGACGATGAAGAAACCATCGCGCCAGGCCGCCACTTGATTTCGAACCTGCGGCGCGGGGGTCGTCACGCGCTGCGCCAGCCCCAGAATCAAGTCGGCGCCAACATAGCCGGTATACAGATTGTTACTGTTGAATTCGAACTGCCCGTTCGGGCTGTTCACCGCGGCGCGGGATGTAATCAGCTTCCGCAGTTCCGCGCCGAAGACCAGCGTATGCGCTCCATGCGTGTAGGTCAGCGAATCAGTTCCCTGCCAGGTGGTGTCGAACTGAAACCAGTTGGTCGCCCCATTGCCGAGCGACAACAGACCTGTGTTGGTGAACGTCGGAATTCCGGGAATGTTGTTGACGGTATCGTTGTTGAACCCGGGAATACCGAGAGCGGTTCCCGCGCCGGTGATGTTGTTTTGATACCAGTAGTTCAGAGCATCGGTCGTCAGATTCTGCCGGCCCACCCGGAAGTCATTTACGATGTTCGGAGTAATGGTGTGGGTATAGCCTCCTACCCAGTTGTTAGTCGAAACCGGAACGTAAGTGTAATTGAAAGGACCGGTCGCGCCGGTCAGATACAGCTCGTTATTCAGCGCATAGCGGAAGTAAAGGCGCACTTTGTCGCCGATGTTCTGGTCCAACCGGTCGATAGTTTGATTGAAGCGATCGTTAAACGGGTAAGTCGCTTCGTAGTTATTCGTGGTGCCTGTCAAGTTGGGCAGCGGCATATACTGCAGAACCCGCTGGGTCTGCTGCGACAGCAAATTAGTGGGAATCCGGTTGCCTGGAAACGCCGTTCCGTTCACCGGATTGAGCTGCCTGGCAACTTCAGAAAAATCTCCCGCCCGCATCAGCGGCGTAAGAACCGTAGCGCGTTCGGTTTGCTTCCTGACCGAGCGCAGCCCTTCATAATCGGCCATGAAGAACGTTTTGTTGCGGCCATCGTACAGCTTGGGAATATAAACCGGCCCGCCAATCTGGAATCCGAATTGGTTCTGCCGCAGAGGAGCTTTTCTGCTGGTCGCGCTTTGAAAAAAATTCTTCGCGTCCAGCTTGTCGTTACGAAAGAACTCCCAAACCGCGCCGTGGAGTCCGTTAGTGCCGCTCTTGGTAATCAGATTCAAATGCACCCCGAGATAGGCGCCATACTGAGCCGAGTAAGTTCCGCTTTGCACTTCCAGTTCCTGAATAGCGTCGGGCGACGGATGAAAAGGCGTGGTCGTGATCAGATTATTCACGATCGAGATGCCATCCAGCGAAATGCTGTTCTGGATCTCGCGAGTTCCCGCGCCGATAAAGGCTTCGCCGGGCGGTACGCCATTAGTTCCCTTGAGACCTTGAATGACGCCCGGCGCGGTGGTCGCCAATTGCAGCGGATCGCGGCCGTTGAGCGGAAGTTCAATCACCGATTTCGAGCTGATGACTTCCTTCACCGCGGCATCATCGGTGGAGATAGGAGGAACGCCGCCCGAGACCACAATCTGCTCAGTCACCTGCCCAACGGCAAGCGTAAAATCGGTGCGCACGGTCTGATTGGAGTTGACGACAATATCGCTTTTTGTCAAAGTCGAAAATCCAGGCGAGCTGGCCGTAACGTTGTACGTGCCGGATTTCAGGAATTCAACCGTGAAGCGGCCCTCACCATTGGTGGTGCTCCGGTAGCTCTCCTGGGTGCCGTTATTTACTGCCGTGACGGAGACGCCGGCCATGGCTGCTCCAGCGCTATCGCTGACGCTGCCCAGCAGCGTGGTGGTGTTCGCCAATTGCGCAAATGCGGCATTACACGAAAGCAGCAAGCCTAAGCTTGCCAGGAAAAATCTGTGCACCGAAGCGCACCTCCGATCAAAAAAATTGTGGTGAATGCAGCAGGTCCGGGGTTATCCGGACGCTATTTAGTTTAGTTTCACAACATTTGACCACGCGAGCATGCAATGTGTCAATGCTTTGAACATGCTTCGGACTAGCGATTGAAAGGATAAGGACGATCGCTCAGCCTAACTTGTATGTGTGTTTTATGCTCACCTATCTGGCGTCCAGTGAGTTGCGGTGGCATTTCGATTGGCACGGAGACCAGCAAAGAGCCGATGCGCCGAAGATGGCGTCATCGCGAAGTACGGCAAGCAGAAGCGCGCCTGACGCGATCGTTCAGCTATGAGTAAAGAAGCGGCCATTAGCAACAGATAGAAAGAGAACAGCTTTACCTACAAATCGTAAGTCATGGTTAGGGCGAAGACCTCGATCATGTCGAAAAGGCAGATCAAAGCTCCCAACATACTGGTGGCGGAAATGATGAGCAGCAGTCCGGCGAGCAGTTCCCCGCTCCCCACGCGCGGCGGAAGGGGAATAGAGTGCTGCCGGAGCCGACAGACGCTTTCGCTGCCTCTAAATGGGCGGGATGCGATTTTAGACGCGATTCCCCAGTCATTGACTCTTGGTTGACAGGCCAAAGTGCTGTCAAGTCCGGCCGCATATGAACTCAAGCAGTGCTCTCCGCTGTAAGCGCGATACCGGTGTATTTTTTTTGGGAGTATGGGAGCGACTGCCTGCGCAACGACACACTTGTGAGACCGTCCTCGAACCGGCGTGGCTCTGACTATAGCTGAGCAACGCCGGTTCGAGGACGCGGGTTAACTATGGATTTCCGAAGTAACCCGAGATGTCCAGGATGAGGTGGGTTGCGTCCGAGGCGAAGGCATCCACTGCTCCGTTGGTGTCCGGCACGATCGCCAGATTCGAGGACACAGTGGCATCGAAAGAGTTAAGAGTCGATACCACGGGCTGGGTCTGTCCAGAAGGCCAGAGCGTGAGGTAGGTGAGCGGAGCTGGAGGCACCACCGTGGCATTCAGAACGAGTGACTGCGCGCCTGCGGGAACGCTGCAAGCCGAAGCGGCGGCGTTAACGCTCCGGGTGTTCGAGAAGGGCGCAGCTCCGGCTGGGCTGCGGGTGTCCACGACGCGGCAGGGCGTAACGTTGTAGAGCGACAGGGCGCCAGCAGCGCCGGGCGCGGCGAAGTAGCCGTTGACATCCACGATCAGGTCGCTATCGCCGGCCGCGAAGACGCTGATATCACCGGCCTGTCCCGCGGGAACAATGGCTGCGTTGGCGGTAACTGCTCCGGTGGTGGCGTTCAAGGTAGACACCAGCGGCTGCGCTTGCCCGGAAGGCCAGACGGTGAGGTAAGCGAGCGGGCCTCTGGGCACGGCGGTGATATTCAGCGAGTAAGTCTGCGCGGAAGCGGGAAGGCTGCAAGCTCCCATCTGCAGGGGCAGGTTGCGCGGTTGTCCGGCGCTCAGCGCAGGGGCGCCAAGCGGGCCGGCTGCACCGCGAGTATCAGCCACCCGGCAGGGTGTCACCGGATAGAAAGCATACGCGGTTGCGTCCGTGGAAGGAACGAAGTAGCCGTTGATATCGATGATGGCCTGCGTGTTGTCGCTGGCAAAGACACTGATTGCACCATCGGTTCCAGCAGGGACGATAGCGGCGTTGGCCTTCACGCGTCCGTCGAAGGAGTTGAGGATCGAGACTTCGGGCTGCGGAACGCCGGCGGGCCAGGCAGCCAGATAGACCAGTTGCCCGGGGGGAACCACGGTGAAGTTGAGCGAGTAAGCTTTGGCATTGGCGGGAATGCCGCAGGCGCTTTGCGGGATAGCGAAGTCACGCTTTGCGTTACCGGCCAACTGCGGAGCACCAAAGGCACCGGCCGCGCCGCGGGTGTCGGCAAGACGGCAGGGGGTGACGGGGACGAACCGAAGCGGCGGAGTTGCCGCGAAGTTGGCCGTCAAGCTGCTGTTCGCGGAGACGGTGAGACAGTTGGAGGCGTCGAGCATTGCTCCTGTCCAACTGCTGAACATCCAGCCCACCGCAGGCGCAGGCGAGAAACAAGCTCTCGTGCCATCGACAAAGTAGCTGTCCGAGGATGCGGGATTCGAGCGAACTGAGCTTGCCCCTGCCGCCGAAGTCATGAGATTGACTCTATAGAAAGGTCCGAAACCGCCGGGCCCTTGAACGGGCACGGTGCTGGCAGCGGGCGAAGCGACTCCGAACTGGCCGAGGTCATTCTTTCCCCACGCCCAGACCGTTCCATCTTTTAGCAAAGCAAGACTATAGGAAAGGCCGGCAGCAACGGCCAGCGCGGAGTTAAGGCCAGTGACTTGCACGGGAACAGAACTAGTAGTGGAACTGCCGTCCCCCAATTGACCGAAATTGTTGAAGCCCCAGGCCCAGACGGTGCCGTCACTCTTGACGGCAAGACTATGACTATCGCCACCCGCTATCGCTACAACATTCGTGAGGCCGCTGGCGCGCACCAGATTCGGGCGGTTCGCAGAGCCGCCGTCGCCAAGCTCTCCCTGCCGGTTGAAGCCCCAGCCCCAAACAGTACCATCGTTCTTCAAAGCAAGGGCATGGGAGACTCCGGCGGCGATAGCTACAACATTAGAAAGGTTCGCGACTTTTACGGCGTTGTTGCGGCGAGTGAAGGTAGAATCGCCCAGCTCCCCGGAGCTGTTTTCACCCCAGCTCCAAACCGTGCCATCGCCCTTGAGTGCATAACTACTGGTGAGTCCGGCCGCAACTGCGGTAACGCCGTCCAAGTTGATTACGCGGACGGGAGCGGCCCGCTGGGTGGTCGTACCATCTCCCAGTTGGCCCTGGCCGTTGAAGCCCCACGCCCACACGGTGCCATCGTTCTTTAGAGCAAGGCTATGAAATCTTCCGGCTGCAACCGCGACAGCGCTGCCGAAGTTCGGCACGGTAATCGGCGTGGTGCGATCAACGGTCGTATTGTCGCCGAGTTGGCTATTGGAGTTTTGGCCCCAACCGGAGACGGTTCCATCCGTCCTCACGGCGAGCCCATGATCGTAGCCTAGAGCTATGAAAGCGGCGTTCGCAAGACCCGAGATGGCAACCGGCGAGTTATGGGAGATGATAGTGGCATCGCCAAGCTGCCCGCTCTGATTCTGTCCCCATGCACGACCGGCATTGTCTTTGGCCAAGCCTACCGAGGAATTCTGGTTGGCTGCCAGGCGAGCGGAGAGCGAACTGCGCGGAGGTCCCGGAGCCACGGGATAGGCTATGCAGGCAGCAGCGGCAACCGGCAGTTGCGAGGGCGCCATTGTCCCTATGCCAAGTTGACCGAAGGTGTTATTTCCCCAAGTCCAAAGCGAGCCATCGTTTTTAAGGACGAAGCTCGAGGTTAAACTCGCCGCCGCCAAGGATGCACCGCTGAAGCCGGTGATCTGCGCCGGGACATTACGGGAGACGGTCGTGCCATCCCCCAGTTGTCCATTTGAATTAGAACCCCACGACCAGACATTGCCGCTGGAATCGACTGCAAGACTATGCACGTCTCCCGCAGCAATAGCAACGATTCCAGTAAGTGATCCAGCGCGGACCGCATTAGGACGATTGGTAGAGCTGCCGTCGCCGAGCTCCCCTTGCCGGTTATATCCCCAACTCCAGACCGTGCCGTCGCTCAACAATGCAAGAACATGGCTGGAGGTCGAGGCTAGGCGCAACACGCCCGCGAGATTGGCGACGGGTCCAGGACTCGTTCGCAGGACAAAGGTGCCGTCGCCGAGTTCGCCATCGCCGTTGTAGCCCCAGGACCACACAGAACCGTCGTTCTTCAAGGCATAACTATCCAATTCGCCTGCAGCTATGGCTGTCACTCCCGTTAGATTGATCACCTGGACGGGCGCCAGACGCGTGGTAGTTGTACCGTCACCAATTTGCCCGTTGGAATTAAATCCCCAGGCCCATACCGTACCGTCGTTTTTTAGAGCCAGGCTGTGAAATCGACCTGCCGCCACGGCGGTGAAACCGGCCAGCCCCGGAACTTGATTAGGCGTGGGCTTCTCGATTGTGGAGCCATCCCCGAGTTCCCCTTCATCGTTGCTGCCCCAGCTCCAGACGCTGCCATCGGCCTTAGCGGCCAAGCCGTGAAGGTATCCGGCTGCCAGTGAGCTGGTATTGCCCAGGTAAGAAGCAGCCACCCGGACGGAGCGGTCAACAGCCGTGCCGTCGCCGAGTTGTCCGTCCGAGTTACGCCCCACCGAACAGACGCTGCCGTCGGCCGAGAGCACCAGGCTCTGATTCTGGGAAGCCACCACGGCGGGTGTCGTGTCAGCGGCAACGGGAGCGCTGCCGCAGCACGCGAGCAGAACAATCAGTCCTAAGGTTGACCGTTTTGACGGATTAGCTCTAACGGTGAATGTATGGTGCATGACTTTCCCTCCACGGGTCTATTAGATAGACTTAGCGGCATGTAACTTAGCCAGCAGTCTGACTTAACATGCGTGCAGGCTTTAGAAAACCGTCACCATCTGGGAAGAAAATTACAGCTAGCTGTTCTAACTGAAAAATCGAGTGTTAGGATTGCGAGGAACGCGCATCCTTTATTGCGTCGAAAAACGTACCAACGGTCACAATGCGAGCACAAGCGAAAGCGGCGGGCAGTCACTCCCCGAATCAGACCGGGGAGGAAGTGGAGGCGCTGAACTATCTTTTCAGCGTTACTTACGAAGAGCTGAAGCGCGTGGCAGCCCTGGTGCGTCAAGGCGATCCATCGGTAACGTTGAATCCTACGGCACTGGTGAATGAGGCCTGGATTAAGCTTTCCAAGTCGCCAGAGTTAGGGCGGCTGGAGCCGCTGCATTTCAAGCGCATCGCGGCCCGGGCCATGCGGCAGCTCTTAGTGGAGGCGGCGCGACGCCGCGGTACGCAGAAACGCCACGCGCCGCCAGAAATGCTTCCGCCGGACTGGGACAAAATTCAGGCGGAGGATCCCGCCACACACGAAGAGCAAATGATGGCGCTGGATGAGGCACTGAACGAGTTGGCGACTTTCGATTCAAGGCAGGCAGCCATAGTAGAAGCGAGATTTTTTGGCGGGCTTGAAGTAAACGAGATTGCCGCCCTGCTGGATATATCGGAATCGACGGTGCTGCGCGACTGGCGCTTAGCCCGGGCCTGGTTGGGACGGCGGATCAGCGAACACAAATAGACCCGAGTCACCGTGACTTACGAGAGCTGGACAACAATTCGCGAGCTGTTTCATGACGCGGCCGCCCTTCCAAAGCCCGATCGGCTGCGCTATCTGGAGGACCAGAGTGCAGATCCGGATGTGATGGCTGAGGTATTGGCGCTGCTCGTAGAAGACAGCGGCGTCAATCCGGTTCTGGACGATGGTCTGGCGGCAGCAGCTTTCCGCATGCTGGAGAGCCCTGAGGAGGCTCCAGAAGCGCATCGAATGTTCGGGCCGTATCATGTGGAGCGCCTGCTGGGAGTGGGCGGCATGGGCACCGTGTTTCTGGGTCGGCGCAAAGACCTGGGCAGCGTGGCAGCAATCAAGATAGTGCGTGATGCCTGGCTGTCGCCCGTCCGGCGGGAACGCTTTCTGATCGAGCAGCGGATGCTGTCGCAATTGAACCATCCGGCGATCGCACGGCTTTACGATGCCGGAGTTTCGGATGAAGGCACTCCGTGGTTCGCCATGGAATACGTGGACGGTGTGTCGGTCACCGATTTTTGCCGTGACCGCAAACTCTCCATTCCAGAACGGCTGAAGCTTTTCCGGGAGGTCTGCAAAGCCGCGCAGTTCGCGCACGAGCACGCGGTCATCCATCGGGATATTAAGCCGGCCAATGTGTTCGTAACCGCGGATGGGAGTCCTAAGCTGCTCGATTTCGGCATTGCGAAGCAACTGGAGACGCTGGATCAGCCCGCTTACCGGACCAGGACCGAGTTCCGCATGATGACGCCGGCTTTTGCCGCACCCGAGCAGCGTTCAGGGAGGGAAACAGGCGCTTTTACCGACGTCTATGCGCTGGGACTGATTCTCTACATGCTGCTTTCGGGCCGGCATCCCTTTGAAAGCGGAGCAGTCGACCAGGAAGACGCTGAACGCCCGTCGTCGTCTCGATCGCGGGAGTTAACGGGCTTAGACGCTGGCAAGGCGGATTGGGCGGATCTGGATGTCCTCTGCCTCACCGCGATTCGCAGCGATGCGGCGCGGCGCTACCGGTCAGTGGAAGCACTGCTGCGGGATATTGAGCACTATCTGGCAGGTGAACCGTTGGAGGCGCGGGCGGATTCCTTTGGCTATCGCGCCCGGAAGTTTGCGAGCCGCAACCGGACCAGGCTGCTGGCATCGGCAGTGATCACGGTGCTGGCAATCGCCGGGATGAGCTACTTTACAGTGCGCCTATCGGCATCGCGCAACGCCGCGCTGGCGGCCGTCGCGCGCGCGCATCTGTTGCAGGAGTTTACGCAAAATTTGTTCGACGGGGGCGAAAAAGCGGGATCGCCGGCCAAGGACCTTCTCGTTTCCGCGCTGCTGAGCCGGGGTGTGCAGCAAGCCGATCTTCTAAGCCAGGACGTGGAATCGCAATCGGACTTGTATCGCACACTCGGGAAGCTTTATCAGAAGCTCGGCGAGTTCGGTGAAGCCGATAAGTTAATAGGAAAATCGCTCGCGCTAGCGACAAGAAGCGGCAAGCATAGAGTCGAGAGCCTGCTCGATGCCGGTCTGCTGCGGATCGACGAGGCCAAACTCACGGAAGCCGAGAAAGACATTCGCACCGGCTTGGCGCTCAATGAGCGAGCCCGCCCGGAGGACCTGGACATGGAGGCCGAGCTGAAGATTGGCCTGGGCCGCGCATTAAAAGAAGAAGGCAGACACGCACAAGCCCTGGTTCCGCTGAAGGAAGCGGAGGAGATGCTGGCTTCGCAGCCCGCAAGCCTCGACCTGGCGGCCGCATACAAGCAGCAAGCGGAGGTGTATTTCTATTCCGGCCAATATGACCTGGCCGAACAATACCAGAATCGGGCGCTAAAGCTGCATCGCCAATTGTTGGGAGCCGATCACGTCGAGACCGCCGACGATCTGGTGAATCTAGGCGCCTTCAAGTCCGAGCGTGGAGACCCGGCGCTCGGTGAGCGCTATTACCGCCAAGCCCTTCCGGCATTTGAACGGTGGTATGGGAAAGACCATCTCGAAGCCGGAGGTGTCCTATATCTATTGGGGAAGGAGGTTCTACGGCAATCGCGCTTCGATGAAGCAGAGGCTATTCTCACCCGGGCGCTGCGGATTCGGGAAAGGTCGTACGGACCACGGCACCCATTCGTTGCAAACACGCTAGCTGAACTATGCACCCTGGAATTGAGACGCCACCAGGATAAGAAGGCCGAGAGCTGTTTCGCCCGGCAGCGGGACATCTATCGCTCGGCGTACGGCGACAAGCACCACCTGGTGGCCGTCAGCATGGTCAATTTAGCGGACGTGTATTTGGACGAAAAAAAATATTCCCGCGCAGAGAGGACCTACCGCGAAGCGTTGCGCAGGTACCGGCAGACCTTGGGACCCGAACATGTGTACAACAGCGTGGCAGAACTGCATCTGGCCGAAGCATTGGTAGCGCAGAGGCGCTATGCCGAAGCTAAGAATTATCTAGAAGCGGCTTACCGGATCAGGAAAAAAATCAAATTACCGGGCGAGAAAGGATTACAAAAGACACGCGAGTATCTGGCACTGGTGTACTCGGCTTTGAATGAACCTGAGCGGGCGAGAGAGATGCGAGCCGAGATGGAAAGCGCTGTGCGAGGCAGCGAGTAAACCTATGAACTTAGCCGCGTCGGGATGGTACTGGAGGTGGGGGTCGAACCCACATGAGAAGTGAATCCCGCGGGATTTTGAGTCCCGTGCGTCTGCCAGTTCCGCCACTCCAGCCCGATGAGAAGAACCCACTGAGTATAGCAATCGAGACACGCGTCCGGCGATGCGGAGTCCGGCTGGCAGGTGAGGTATGATACCCGCTTAGGCTCCCAGAATGGGGGCTTTTGCACAGTGATATACTCCCGCGCTAGGTACACCAGAATGCAAATCGCCAAATGGGCTTCTATCGGGGCCGGCCTTTCGGCTGCCCTCTTAATGACCGGCTGCACGCCTCTTCCGCATAACCCAAAGGAGACCTACATCTTAGTCGCTACCAACACCAGACTGCCGTATTGGAAGGATGTCCAAGCGGGCCTGGAACACGCTGCGACCGAGATGAAGGTGAAGTCCCTGGTAGCAGGTCCGGATTCATACGATCCCAAGGCCGAGCACGATGAGTTTCAACGGATTGTGGGGCTGAAGCCTGCCGGCATCATGGTGTCTGCGGCGGACGCCAGCATTATGGGTCCGGATATCGATGCCGCCATCAGCAGCGGCATTCCGGTGATCACGGTGGATTCGGACGCTCCGGAGAGCAAGCGGTTGTCCTTTGTGGGAACCGATAACTACAAAGCCGGAGTACAGGGCGGCGAGTTGACGACGAAGCTTCTAAACGGAAAAGGTAATGTCGTGATCTTCACGATTCCGAACCAGCAGAACCTGAAGGAGCGCATGAACGGCTACAAGGCAGCGCTGGGCGAGAAGTCAGGCATCAAGATCCAAGAAGTTGTGGACATGAAGGGCGATCCAACTGTCGCGTTCGACACCACCAAGCAGCTGATTCGCGGCAAGGACAAAGTAGATGCATTTGTCTGCCTGGAAGCGATCTCATGCCCCGAGGTTGGGGAGGTTGTGAGCCGCGAAAACATGAAGGATAAGGTGAAGATTATCGCGATGGATACCGATCAGCGGACGATCGATTGGATTCAAAAAGGCGTGATCTCCGCCACGATCGCTCAAAAGCCCTATACGATGGGGTATTTCGGGGCGAAGATGCTGGGCGACGTGCATGTGCATCCACCCAGCCCGCTAAGCGCCAATTGGTCGGAGGACCCGCGTTCGCCGATCCCCAGCTTTGTCGACACAGGAGCATTTACGATCGACAAAGATAATGTTGCAGCCTTTATCAAGGACAATAAGGGCCAGTAGTCCGGACCGCCGGTCGACGAATCAAAGCACTGCGAGGGCAGCCATATTTTATGCTGGCCAAAGCTTTAACGAGACATGCTGTTGTGCTCGCAGTCTTGGTGCAGATATTAGGCCCGGGACTTGCGGCGCAGCAGGTTTCGCAACCGCCTGCTCCTCCGGACCAGACACAGCAGGAAGAGATTCTGGCACGGGCCAGCGAGTACGCCGACAATTACATTTCCAGATTGCCGGACTTTATCTGCATTCAGAAAACCGGGCAATTTCAAGGGAACAAGAAGGGCGAGAAATGGAAACAGGGAGACACCATCGACTCGCGATTAGTGTTTGCCGACGGCCGGGAGAAGCGTACTCTGGAGGCCGTTAACGGACACGCCCCCAGCCCAGGCATGCACCGTCTGAGAAGCCGTCCGCTGACTACCGAAGGAGAGTTCGGCGTGCTGCTCGCCAACGTGCTCGGTTCGGGAAGCAACGCGGACTTCCACTGGCAGGGCTGGCAGAACTTAGGCGGGAGACACATTGCTTCTTTTGCCTACAGCATGGACCGTGAGCATTCCACCCTCAAGCTAAGCTTGAGCGACCTGGCGCAAGCAGTAGTGCCCTATCATGGCATCGTGTATGCCGATCCCGCCAATGGAGAGGTATGGCGCATCAGCAGCGAAGCTAACGAGATTCCCGAGCAATTAGATACCAGAAGCATAGCCACGACCATCGATTACCGGCGGGTTTCGATTGGAGGGCAGGACTATTTGATGCCATCGCGTGCCACGGTTTTGCTGCTAACCAGATCGAAGAGCGTGCGCAACGAACTGTCGTTCGGGGGCTTCCAGAAATTCGAAGCCGGATCGACGATTAACTTTGGGGACCCGGGCGATGGGGGAAAAGATACTCCGCCGCCAACAAACAGTCCTCCCCGATAAGAAAAGCATCTTAAGGAAATTATGGCTTCTGTCGATAGCTTAAGTGGAAACCTGGTCTTTCGAGCTGCTTTTATCTGCAGCGGCGACAGATTTTTCCAACGAGGTGAAGACATGACTGACAAGCCCGACAATTCCTATAAACCGGACTATGGCCAAAATGTTTGAACGCTGGCGTCGGCGGGAACGCAGATCACTTTTTTTCCGGCTTTCGACTCTACAGCCTGGGGGTGCTTGACTTCGGGCAATATTCGACAATGGTAGAGATAACGCGTGATGGTCAGCCGCATGCTTTATCGCTCGACTTCAACCAGCAGCAACTTAAACAGATTCTGTCGACGGTTTCACCTGGACTGGCTGCTTTTCTTAAGCAGGAAATTTCCCGTGACCCCTGCTCTCCGCGTACGATCGATTTTGACGGCGAAGTGGTGTTTGGAGTGCGAGCGCGCCTTGGATAAATGCAGGTGGTTGAAGGGGAGCGTTTCGTGCCCTTTGCTGCCCAGGAGATTTTCTAAGTAGCGGGGAGGCGGCCGGATGAGCAATCCGAGAGCGGCTCAGCAGCCCGGAGGCGGCCCGTCCCGTAGTGAATCGTCCCATAGAGAATTAACATGTCAGGACCGGCGGCGTCTGGCCTTAACGCCGGCTCAAATGGGTTGTGGCAGCCATCTCTTTGCTGCCATTCCCGGTACTACGAGTCAGGCTTTCCGGTTTAGATAATCTGAGAAAAGCGATGATTCATTAAGAATTAACTGTGTGCAAACCCACCAACTAAAGTGGAAGTGCAGTAAAGGTTCAGGAACCGGGACGCCGTTCCGGCCAAAACAGCTTTGGAAACAGATTTGTCTCTACAAGAACTGTCGCGCGATCTTCTGGCGGCACGAGTGCGTGAACTGGAGGAGTTGGTGGGCCGATTGGAAGGCCGCTACTCCGAGTATGAGCACGTGTACCTGGAAAACCTGGTACCCACGCTGATTTACGACAGGCAGACATTCGCGATTCTGGAAGCGAACGAAAGCGCACTGCAGCTCTACCACTACGGACGGCAGGAGATGCTGGGGCTGACGCTGAGGGAACTTTTCGCAGAAAAGTCGCTGGCCAGGGGCCTTAAGTGGGAAGTGGAGCTTCAGAAGCAGGTGAATGTGCTGGGTCCGGTGGCGCATCGGACCAGCCAGAATCTGGAGCTGATGGTGAGAATTATCTCGCTACCGGCGGAAATGCGCGGCCGCGGTGCCCGGGTAGCCATGCTGCAGGACGAGACCGGCAGGCATTCGGCAGAAGAGGCGCTCAGGACCAGTGAAGAACGGTATCGCGAACTCTTCGAGAACGCGAACGATGTGATCTTCTTACATGATCTGAACGGCGAGATCATCGCTCTGAATCGCGCGGCCGAATCCTTAACGGGTTACGCGAGGAGGGAGGTGATTGGCGAGCGATTCGAGATCATGGTCGCGCCCGAGGCCCGCCACGCGCTGCAGGACAGCATACGCGCCCACCTGGGAGGCAGCGCGACGCAGCATTATGAACTGCCAATTCTTCCAAAATCGGGAAGCGTGCGGTTTCTGGAGGTAAGCACCCGCGTTATCTACAAGCGCGGACGGCCCGTGGCGGTGCAAGGGATCGGCCGCGACGTGACAGAGCGGAAGCTGGCGCAACAGCGGCTGGAAGAATCGGCCCGGGAATTGAGGCGGAAGAACGAGGAACTGAGCACGGCACTGCGCCTGGCACAGGAAGCGACACAGCTGAAAGAGCAGTTTCTGGCCAATACTTCGCATGAGCTGCGCACGCCCATGAACGGAATCATGGGCATGGTGAATTTGCTGAAGAGCACGAATCTGGATGAGGACCAACGCGAGTACGCGGGCGTTGTAAGTGATTGCGCGAACGACCTGCTGACGATTATCAACGACCTGCTGGATATGTCGGAGATAGAGGCGCGGAAGATGGCGGTCACGCAGGATGACGTCAATCTGCAGGAGAGCGTAAGGTCAGTGGTAAAGCTGCTGAGCGTGAAGGCGGCAGCAAAGGGGCTGGCGCTGCATTACGAACTCGACAAGGCGCTTCCAGCGTCGGTAAAAGGCGACAGCGTCCGGTTCCGGCAAATTCTGACCAACCTGCTGGGCAACGCCGTAAAGTTCACCGCAGAGGGCAGCGTAGCCGCGAAACTGGACTTAACGGCGGACGGCGGCAGCGTTCGCTGCGAGGTGCGGGATACCGGCATTGGAGTGAACGAAGCGGTGCAGGAACGGATCTTTGAAGCATTTTTCCAGGCCGATGGGACGACAAGGCGGCGCTATGGCGGAACCGGATTAGGGTTGGCCATCAGCAAACAGCTGGTGGAGATCATGGGCGGGAAGATCGGCATGCATAACAACCAGCCGGGCCCGGGCGCGACGTTCTGGTTTGAATTGCCCGTAAAGCGCAACCCGATGCAAGCATTGGGTTCTGAAGCAGCCGTTCGCTGATAAAGGGGCAACCGGGCTTGAAGAAAGTTATTGTGAACCCAGCCGGGCTCCAGGGCGTATTGTTTAACAGAGGATTTATGATTCGAGTCTGTTCGGTGCTGGTGCTGGCTTCGGCCGCTTGCTCTGTGGCTTTGGGTGCGGTGGATCCCGGGCTGGTCGCCTTACTCCCTGCCAATACCCAAACCGTGATGAATATCAACGCGCAGGAGGCCAGGAGCTCAGATTTCGGGCAGTATCTGCTGCGCGATATGCGCTGGGATAACGGCAAGCTGCTGGAGATGATTACTGCTACTGGCTTCGACCCGCGCAGAGATTTGGTCACACTACTGCTGGCGTCGAGCGGCGGTCCACAGGCCGGAGAGGCAAAGCAGAAGAACAGCTTCATCGCGCTTGCGCGCGGCAGCTTCGACGCCCAGAAAATTGGGGCGGCCGCTTTGCAGCACGGAGCCACGAAAGAGAACGTGGCCGGGCTGGACATGTACTTGACTCCAGAAGGCAAAGGGCAGAGTAAGGCCTTCAGTTTCCTGGAGCTGGATGTAGCGGTGATGGGCGACACCGAGAGCGTCCGGAAAGTAATCGACGGCCGTACAAATGCCACGCGCCTGGATCCCGATCTGGACGCGTTAATCGCAAAAGCGGGCGGGAATCGCGACATCTGGTTCGCCTCGGTTGATCCAGCGAGTCAGCTCAGAGGCATGGGTGGTCCGCATGGCGCCGGCCAGAACGCACGGCTTCTGCAATCGATTGTGCAGTCAAGTGGCGGCGTTCAATTGGGCAGCAACGTCGAATTCTCATTGGATGCGGTCACAAAGACGGACAAGGACGCGAACGCTCTGGCGGATGTGGTTCGATTTCTTGCTAGCGCCGCGCAGGTGAAGAAGGACCAGGACCCGAACGCCGCTTTCGTTGGACCCGCGCTGGATAATCTAAGCCTGAGCACGACCGGAAATGAAGTACATGTCAGCACTTCCCTGCCCGAGGCTACGCTGGAGACCTTTGTCGCGCAAATTCGTACGCATCAGGGACGGCAACGGCCGATTAAGTATTCGGGCAAATAGCTCCTGTTCTTTTCGAAGTCCCGTTAGTGCTGTCCGGCGCTCTTCAGAGACCGGTTTGCCAGGGTCTTGATTTCGCTGCTTAGCAGGAGGCGGACTGAAGTCCTTGGCAGCGCTAGTCTATGGCTTTGCCACTGTTTCAGCTTCAAGCTTGGAGAGGCGGGAGACGCCTCGGGCCAGCTTGCGGTAGGGCAGGCCATGGCGGGCGCCGAAGGGGAACCACTCTCCAGTCTTAGAATGCGAGTTGTGCCAGCGGAGGAAAAGCGCGAGATGCTCGCCGCGCTTTCCCGGATAGACATGGCGGGATGATTCATCCTCTAAAAGCTGGCGCAGGCGGGTATCGAGCGAAATTTCCTGGTCTGATTCAATCGATAGCCGAAGCGTCACCGATTCCTGCCAAAGTCCCTGCAGCAGAAGACGCAGGCAATAAGCACTGGGCTCCACGCCGGGAGTCAGCGCAACCCCGTTGAAGTCCTGAAGATCGGTTACGATATCCGGCCGGGCTCCTTCGCAGGCGCTTACCCGTTCCATCTGCTTATGAAGCTGGCTGGCCCACTCGAACTCGAGTTGATTTGCAGCGCGATCCCGCGCCAGAGAAAGATTAGCCAGGGTTGTCCTGGGGCCGGAGGTCAGGAAGTGGCGAGCGCGCTCCAGTTCAGCGGAATATTCTTCAGCACTGACATTGAGCTGGCAGGGCCGCAAGCAGAGGTTCATTTCGCCATAGACGCAACCGGGGTGTTCGAGATGCGGGTGCAAGGTCTCGGTACAGCGGCGAATCTGGAACAGAGGCAGCACGGATTCTTCGTAACGCGCGGCTTGTTCTCTACTCGAAAATGGCCCTAATACTGTGGGATGGCCGGCCTCCAGGCGATTGGAGATGTTCAGCCGCGGGAAAGCATCTTCGGTAACGTTCAGGAACCAGGGCAGGCGCAAGCGGAGGCGCTCGAGGTAGTCGGCGGGAAAGAGACGCATGCCCAGCGCGTACATTTGCAAGGCGTTTTCGAGGCTCGAGCCAGCGGTCCAACACTCTACAAAAGCGGAGTGCTCAGCGATCTTTTGGGTGAGCCGCGCTCCCGCAGGACGATCGCGATCGAGGAGCCGGGTCAGGCGGCGGCGCAGATTGCTGGTGGAGCTGAGATGGAGCGTTCTCTGGCTGGAACGGATTGCGTAAACGCCATAAGCGGCCGGCAAACTGGCCAGCAGCGGCATTAAGCCGGGGCTAAGAGGATCGATCTCGATGGGATTAAGCAAATACAATTTGTGGATGGCCGGGCAGCCTTCATTCACAGATTTTACAGCGTAAGCGGAGATGAAAGCGGCGAAAAGAAGTGCTATGTACTTGACACTAGAGTCGCTCGGTCTAGAATAGGGGATATTTCGCTATGCAGGGTTGTGAGCACGAGCGAACCGAATTCTTGTACCGGCGCGATGGCGTCGATTATGTCCGCTGCCTCGATTGCGGCCAAGTTTACGAGGCGGAGGATCTCGATTCGGTTCCAGTCTACGAAGAAGAAGAGCAGGAAGAGAAAGCTCGAAAACGCCGATGAGCACAGCAGAATCAGGCCATTAGCCAGTGGTTTTGAAAAAGCAAAATCTCGCAAGCGGGGCAATCATGGGACGGCAGCTATGGAGATGCTGAAGCGGCTTTGTTGGATTGTTTTTCTTGGGGGCCGCTTTCGTTGGGGTGGATTTGAGCCGCGTCCCGCCTGCTGAGAAGAGCGTCTTCGAGCCACCACTGCGCATTGTCGCGGTAGGCGGCGGCACAGGGCTATCGACACTGTTATCAGGACTGAAGCATTATGCGCCGGGAGTCAAAAACCGGATGGCCAGAAAGCACAATGCAGAGATCACGGCCATCGTGACGGTGACCGACGACGGCGGCAGTTCGGGCCGGCTGCGGCGGGATTTCGACATTCTGCCGCCTGGAGACATCCGCAACTGCATGACGGCTCTGTCGGAAGACACGGACCTGCTGTCGCAACTCTTTCAACATCGCTTCTCTTCGGGGCGCGGACTGAAGGGGCATAGCTTTGGAAATCTCTTCTTGGCAGCAATGCATCAAGTGACGGGAGACTTTGCGCATGCGGTGAAGCTCAGCTCGGAGATTCTAGCCATCCGGGGACGAATTTTCCCGGCGACGGCGGAGAATGTCAGTCTGGAAGCCACGCTGGAAGACGGCTCGCAGGTGCGAGGCGAGAGCAAGATCAGCCGCAGCAAGCAGCCGATCCGCAGCATACGGCTGCGGCCGGGACGATGCAAGCCACTGCCAGAAGCCTTGGAAGCGATTGCGAAAGCGGACTTGATCACACTGGGTCCCGGATCGCTTTACACCAGCATTATTCCGAACCTGCTGGTGGACGGGATTCCCGCCGCCATCCAGAAATCGGCTGCGTTGAAAGTTTACTTTGTGAACTTGATGTGGCAGCCGGGCGAGACCATCAACTTCTCAGCGTCTCAGCATTTGAAAGCGATACAGAGCCATGCCGGATTACCTTTGGTGGAATGCCTGGTATTGAACACCGCGGAGATTCCGGATGCACTTCGAAGGCGGTATGCGCGCGCGCATGTGAAGCCGGTAGTGAACGATTTCGAGGTCTTGAAACGGGCGGGTGTGAAAGTGGTTACTGCGGATCTATTGGGATCGCATGAATCGACGCGCACGGTCCGCCACAACGCTGCTGAAATTGCGCGTGTCGTCATCGACCTAGCAAGCCGTTCCAGAACCTACCAGATGAGAAAGGAATCGTTAGCATCGAAAGCGGGCTGGGTTCCGGCTGTGGCCGGTAAACAGTTGAAAAAAGTGAAATGAACCAAGACGTAACGGTCGTGATTCTCGCCGCCGGGCTGGGGACGCGCATGAAATCGAAGCAGGCAAAAGTGCTGCATGCGGCAGGGGGCGATACGCTGCTCAACTGCGTAATCAGGGCTGCTCTACAGGTGGTAAAGGCGGACCAGATTATTGCTGTGGTGGGCCATCAGGCGGATCGGGTGCGGGCGAGTGTTCCCTTCCCGGGAGTTCGATTCGCGGTGCAGAACGAACAGAAGGGTACGGGCCATGCGGTGTTGTGCGCCAAAGCGGAGATCGGGCCCAGGGAAGGAAAGCTGCTGATCTTAAACGGCGATGGGCCGCTGCTTCGCGCCAATACGCTGCGGCTGCTGCTGGAAAGCGCCAGAGAAGCAAAAGGCGGGAGCATTGTGACGACCAAGGTGGCTGATCCCACCGGTTATGGGCGCATTGTCCGTGACAAGCGCGGCATGGTGGCGGCAATCGTCGAGCAGAAGGCGGCAACGGCAGATCAACAGCGGATACGGGAGATTAATCCCGGTGTTTACTGCTTTGACGCAGCGCCGTTTTGGGACCGCATCGAACAGATCACACCTAACAATCCGGCGGGTGAGTATTATCTGACCGACATGGTTGCGTTGATGACGCAAGACGGGCTTTCGGTTTCCCCGCTGCTGGTTGAGGATGAAACCGAGTTGCTGGGCATTAACACGCGAGTGGAATTGGCGATTGCCGACCGGATTCTGCGGACACGGAAAACGACGGAGCTAATGCTGGCGGGCGTCACTATGGAATCGCCTGAGACCATTACAGTGGACCCGGACGTGGAGGTAGGGCAGGACTGCACCATTTCCAGCGGAGTGCAGCTTCGAGGGAAGACTCGCATTGGGCAGGATTGCCATATCGGCGCAGGATCGATACTACGCGATTGCGAGCTTGGCGATGGGGTTACGATTCTGCCCTATGTCGTGGCCGATCAATCAAAGTTTGGCGCCGGCGCGGACGCCGGGCCTTTCGCACGGCTGCGGATGAACGCCGAGGCGGAGGCTGGAACGCACATCGGCAACTTCGTCGAGCTGAAGAAGACTCGCCTGGGGAGAGGATCAAAAGCGAGCCACCTGACGTATCTGGGAGACGCCACCATCGGGCCGGATACGAATATCGGCGCCGGAACCATTACCTGCAACTACGACGGGCAGAAGAAGAATCCCACGGTGATTGGGGAAGGAGCATTCATCGGAAGCAATTCGACGCTGATTGCGCCGCTAACGGTCGCGGACGGAGCCTATATCGGAGCCGGTTCCACTATCACGAAGGACGTGGCGCAAGATGCTCTGGCGCTCGGGCGAGCGCATCAAGTGGAGAAGCCGGACTGGGCGAAGCGGCGGCGCTCTGCAAAGGCTAGCTCGAAAGAGAGCAGCGGCAGGCTTGAGTAACTTCCGGTGCGTAGCCGCGCTAATCTTCAAACCCGCGGGCCGCAGTCGACGGCAATGATTCATTAAGAGTTTACGAGGCTTTGCTCAGCCCAGCGCTGATGAGGTGCTTGAGCAAGGTTTGATAGCCGATGCCTTGTTTTGCGGCAAGGGCTTTGGCGGCGGCGATATCTTTTACCGGAAGCCGCAGGGACACCGGTTTCGTGATTCCAGCGACGGCCTCGCCGTACAGCTTCTGTAGAACGGCCGGATCTGCCGGTTTCACGTCCATCCCATGGTTGAAGCGGACCACGCGGCCTCTGGAGTTCTTGAGTTCGGCTAATTGCTCGTCGAAGGTTCGAGCTTCGCTCTCAATCACACCCTTCTGCATTGCGGCGCGGAAGCTGCGAGAAACAGAGCGCCGGCCAACAGGGCTCGACAGCGAGTCTGCTTCTTTTTCGTTTTTGAAGTTCTTCTTTCTACTGGTTTCCGAGGATTTCCGGGGCATATTTTCTGATCTCCTGGCGGCTCATATCCCAGGCCGTTAGGGGGCGAATCTTCTGGTTGCGGACAGTAAAAACGACGGTCAATAATCTGCCGGTCACCGTTATGCCGTAAGCGACATACCGCTCCTCGCCGCAAACGGGCTCGTCGAGCTTAGAAGAAATTGGGTTACGGCTAAACACTTCCTCCACTTCGTGCGGCGCGATGCGATGGCGCGCAATGTGCTTTCCATTGCCGTCATCCTAATCGAAGCCAGCCATTTCTCACGTACATACAATATCAGTATATACAGAGCCCTTCGCTGAAAAGCAACCGCAGGAAGATCTAAAGAACCACCTTGGGATGATAAGCATTGGGGTAGATAAGTTCTCCTAGCGCTATCAGATCGCCGGAGCGGGATAAAACCTGCACTATCGGTGCTCCGGGCGGGACGACGAACGGCGAGCTTCGGAATTCGCGTCCATTGCGGATGAGCCGCACGGTCAGATCGTCGACCCGGACGATAGGAATCTCCGGCAGCATCAGTTCTATAGGAATAACGGCGGAGGCAAGGTTCCCCTCTTCCGAGAGCCGAATCAGCGAATCGAGCGGCAACGCTTTTTCCACGCTCATGGTGCCGACATGAGTGCGCCGCAGCCGGCTCAGTACCGCTCCGCAGCCGAGTGATTTGCCTAAATCGTGAGCGATGCTGCGGATATAGGTTCCGGCGGAACACTGCACGGTAATCTCCAGCTTCGATCCGCTGAAGCTGTCTAGAGTGAGGCGATGCACCTCTACCGGTACCGGCTGCAGGTCGACCGGTTTGTTCTGGCGAGCCAGTTTGTAGGCGGGAACCCCCCTAATTTTTTTCGCGGAGACGGCCGGCGGCATCTGCAGAAAGCGTCCCTGGAAAATATCGAGCGCATCGACGACCGCCGCCCGGTCCGGCAAGACCGCATTGGCATTGTGCTGCAGTTCGCCTTCGATATCGTAAGTGTTTGATTCCAGGCCGAGGGTGATCTCCGCTTCGTAAGTCTTGGCATCGCCGCTGAAATAGGGCGCGAGACGGGTAGCCGAGCCGGAGACGAGCAGCAGCAGTCCGGTGGCCATGGGGTCGAGTGTCCCCAGGTGGCCGGTGCGGCTGGTGGCGGCCAGCTTGCGCCAGCGGCTCACAATATCGTGACTGGTGCAGCCCGCAGGCTTGTCGACTAAAACCAGACCATTCATAGGTACGCGGCAGGCGTGGTGAGAACTCCTATATTAGGCTGATAGTCAGGGCTGCAGCCGCAGGGCAGCCCGAAACAGAGGGGCACAACAAGAGTTTGGAAGAAGAGGTATTAGGCAAAGCTTACGACTCCCGTCTGATGAGACGGCTGTTTACCTATTTGAAGCCTTACCGGGGAATTGTTGCGGTATCTCTCGTGCTATTGCTGGTGGATTCACTGCTCCAGATTACCGGACCGCTGCTGACGAAATTAGCGGTTGACCGCTACTTGGTGCCGGCGAATCCCAAGACCATTCCACTGCTGGATAATTGGCTTTCGAAAGATGCTGTGGCAGGATTGACGCAGATCGCCAGCCTCTATCTGGGGGTGGTGGTTCTTGGTTTCCTATTCGATTTCGGGCAGACGTACCTGATGCAGTGGACGGGCCAGAAAGCGATGTTTGACTTGCGGCGGCAGTTGATGGCGCACCTGCAGAAACTGGATATCGTCTTCTTCGATCGCAACCCGGTGGGCAGACTGGTGACGCGCGTGACAACAGATGTTGACGTCTTGAACGATCTGTTCGCGTCAGGCCTGGTGACCATCGTCGGCGACCTGTTGATGCTGTCGTTTGTGGTGCTAGCGATGTTTCAGCTAAGTCCCGGAATGACGCTGCTGATGCTGGCGGTGATGCCTCTGGTGGTAATGGTGACCATCAAGTTCCGGCGGACGGCCGCGAGTAGCTACCGGCGCATACGCGTGGCGGTGGCGCGCATCAATAGCTATTTGCAGGAACACGTAGCAGGCATTGTGGTGCTTCAGCTATTCAACCGCGAATCGCGCAGCAAGGACGAATTCGAACGGATCAATCGCGATCACATGGTGGCGTTTAAAGACTCGATTACGGCCTACGGATGGTTTTATCCAGTAGTCGAGTTTCTGGGGATGCTTGCGTTAGCGCTGCTGCTGGCTTACGGCGGCTTCCGAATCCGGCAAGGCGCGCTTACGTTGGGAGTGCTGGTGGCGTTCTTTCAATACGGACTCCGGTTCTTCCGTCCCATTCAAGATCTGAGCGAGAAATACAACATCCTGCAGGGCGCCATGGCGGCTTCGGAGCGGATCTTCAAGCTGCTTGATACCGGCGCATCGATTAGCAGCCCGGCGAATCCCCTGCCAGTACCGCAGGGGCCGCTTTCAATTGAATTCGAGAATGTGTGGTTCGCCTACAACGGCGAGGATTGGGTGCTGCGAGACCTCTCTTTCTCGGTTGCGCCTGGCGAAACGGTGGCTATCGTGGGGCATACAGGCGCGGGAAAGACGACCATAACCAACCTGCTGCTCCGGTTCTACGATGTCAATCGAGGCACGATCTATGTCGATGGCATCGATATACGCCGGTACGCGATGGTCGAGCTGAGGCAGCGATTCGGGGTCGTCTTGCAGGACCCCTACCTGTTCACGGGCACGGTGGATTCCAACATCCGCTTAGGCACAGAGGCCATTACGCGGCAGGCCATGGTGGAGGCCTCGAAGCAGGTGAACCTCATCGACTTTATTGAAGATTTGCCCGAAGGCTTCGACACGCCGGTGAGAGAACGCGGCAGCGGCTTTTCGACAGGACAGAAGCAGCTGATCAGTTTCGCGAGAGCGCTGGCGCACGATCCGGGGATACTGATTCTGGACGAAGCCACCTCGAGCGTGGATACGGAAACCGAGCTGAGAGTGAGGGAAGCGCTTTCGCGCCTGATTTCAAACCGGACTTCGGTAGTTATCGCGCACCGTTTATCGACGATCCAGAGAGCCGACCGCATTCTGGTGATGCACAAGACGCAGCTGCGGGAAATGGGCACGCACCAGGAATTGCTTTTACAGCGCGGCCTGTATTGGAAGCTCTATCAATTGCAGTACAAGGAGCAGGAGCTTGAGCGCAGAGAAGAGTTCGCGCCCCGTTAGCTTCCGGACAACCAAACCGCCGACAGTGATAGTGCGGGCGTTTGGCCGTTTGAAGGTGCGCCAGAAACTCGCGATTCTCCACAACATCTTTTTCTTCGTACTCGCGGTTTCGGTTTACCTATCGCTGATTCCCCTGTTCTCACAGCAGCTAGAGAAGACCCAGGAGCGCGAATTCCAGCTGTATTCGCAAATGTTTTCGTCGGGCCTGCTACGGCCGTCGTCCGCGCCGGAAGACACCGTGATCTATCACTTGAGAGAGAACACGGCGGCCGGCTTTGGACTGCCCCGGCGCGCGGTAGAGCGCCTGGCCGGAAGCGCTGGCAGCACCTGGCCGGCTTCGCCTACCCTGCTCTATCGGGCCTCCAGCGAGCCGGGGCGCTATGAACAACTGAGCTTGTCGTCGAGCTTTTACGCATCCGCGCTGAGACGAGCGCGCATCAGCCTGTTCCTGGTGCTAGGAACGATTTATCTTTTGTCCATTCTGATTCTCGAATTCATCATCATGCCCCAGTATGTCTATCAGCCGTTAACGTTGATGCTGCAGGCGGACCTGGCGACGCAGGAGGACGATCGCGAGCACGAATTGATTGACACGCAGTTCATCATGCGCGACGAAATCGGGCAGATCATGAGTTCGCGGAACGCCACCGTGGCACAGCTGCGGCACCAGGAAGACAGCCTGGCGCGGGCGCTGAGGAAACTGGAAGAGCAGGACCGGCTGGTGAGCCTGGGGTTGCTGAGCACCAGCGTGGCGCATGAGTTGAATACGCCTTTGGCGGTGCTGCAGGGCTCCATCGAAAAGCTAATGGAGACATCGCACGATGCAACTACACTGGAGCGCCTGGCGCGCATGCTGCGGGTGACACAGCGGCTGCGGCGCATTAGTGAAGGCCTGGTAGACTTCGCACGAGTCCGCACCAACCAGACCGAGGCAGTGCTGCTTAGACCGATTGTCGAGGAGAGCTGGAACCTGGTGGCGATCGACGAGAAGGCTTCAGCAGTGATGTTTTGCAACGATGTCGGCGAACAGGACAAGGTGGAGGGAAATGCCGACCGGCTGATTCAGGTGTTTGTTAATCTCTTGCGGAATGCTTTGCTGGCTGTCGATGAGGGCGGTGGAATCTGTGTCGAAAGTAAACCGGTCTGCCATGCCGGGCAGAAATATCTATCGTGCCGGGTGCTGGACAATGGCCCGGGCATTCCCGATCATTTGTTGGGTACGGTATTCGAAGCGTTTGTCAGCAGCCGTCTGGATGCGCGAGGCACGGGCCTGGGGTTGACGGTGGCGGAAGGCATTGTGAATCAGCACGGCGGAACCATTACGGCCAGCAATCGAGAGTCGGGAGGAGCGGTGCTGGAAGTTTTGCTGCCGGCAGCGTGACCTGGGGGCGGAGACGATGACCGAAACCGATTTGGGATTGAGTCTGGTGGACATTGCGGTTCTGGACGACGATCTCGATTTCCGGACCTATATTGAAGACCTGCTGCACGACGAAGGAAAGTTTTCAGTGCGTTCCTTTGCTGAACCGAACGCACTGTTCACATCCGCTTCCACCCGCCTGCCCGACATTGTGATGGTGGACATGAAGATGGGCAGCGTCAGCGGCGACAAGGTAGTGGAGCAATTGCTGACACGGTGGCCCGAGTTGTGCATTATCGTGGTTACCGGTTACCCATCGCTGGAAAGCATGCGGGCCACCTTCAAGCTGCGGGTATTCGACTATCTCGCCAAGCCCTTTTCGCTGCGCCAGCTTCGCCAGACTCTGCAAAACGCGATAGCGGAATTCGGCTTAGGGGCAACCCCGCAGGAACGCCTTCGCAAACGCCTGGGGCACAGCATAAAAGTGATGCGGGTGGAACGCGACTGGTCATTAAAGGACTTAGCATCAGCTACGAAGTTGAGCGTTTCGCAGATCAGCTCGATCGAACGGGGAACCAATCTACCCAGTGTCGAGAGTCTGCTTTCGCTGTGCCGGGCTTTTGAACGTAAACCGTCGGAAGTGCTCGCGGACATCGATTTCTAAGCAGCATGCCCCGAATCGAGCGCGCTGCCCGGTGCGCTTCCAAGTAGCGCCGTTACACTGAGTAAGTACACGGAGGCAGCATGCGAAGGTGCGGCAAAGTGGATTTTTCCTCCTCAATACATGACGGTAAGCGCTTACAGAATTGCCAGCCCGGTGTTATTCCTGGCGCTGGCTTGCTCGACGATCGCCGGATCGGAGCAGCCCGCGGCTTCACCGGTGAAGAAGCCAACATCAGCAAAACTGGACTATGAAATTGAATGGCATTTGATCAGGGCAGGAATCGCGCATTTGGAACTGACTCCCGCCGGAATGGGCTGGCAGGCTGACTTTCATATCGAGAGCGCGGGAACGGTCAACCGGCTGTATAAAGTTCTGGATGATTACCGTGTCAAGACCGACGCCAACCTGTGTCCCTTAAGCGCTGTACTGGACTCGCAGGAAGGCAAGCGCCACAAGCTGACTCGCCTGACCTTCGACGCAAAACGCGGCAAGGTGGCATATGATTCGGAGGACCTGGTTAAGGGCCTGAATACGGAAAAGGAGCTTAGCGTTCCACCCTGCACCCGCGAGATTCTAAGCGCACTGATGGCGTTAAGAACTCTGGGCCTAACGCCCGGAAAATCCGGTACAGTCGCGATTACCGACGGAAAGAAGTTTGCAAACGCCCGGGTGGAGGCGCAGGCCAAAGAAGATATTTCGGTCGACGGCCAGAAATACTCTACTGTGCGCTATGAAGCGTTCTTGTTCGACAACGTGCTTTACAAGCGCAAGGGACGTCTCTTCATCTGGGTTTCAGACGATGCGGGTCATTTTCCGGTGCAGCTGCGATTCCAACTGGGGTTCCCGATTGGAAACGTTCTGGTGCAACTCCAGAAGCCGCCCAAGTCTTAGCAGGACGTTGAACCTCAACAACGCGCCTGCTTGTGCGCGCCGCCGGTGGCAGGCAACCGGTGCCCGGCAGGGTGCGTCATGATGCCAGCAGAGTGAGTGATGATGAAAGATATGCGGTTGCGCCTTTTCGCAGTGTTTCTGTGCCTGAGTCTCCTGGTTTGGGGACAGACCCCGATGGAGATGAATCTGGATCAACTGGCGCAGTTTATCCGCTCCGAACTGGCCCTGAAACAGCACACCGATCAGCAGATAGCCTCGTATGTCAAAAAAATCAAACTGACCGAGCGCTTGACCAAGAAGACGGTTCTGGATCTCGAGGCCCAGGGCGCGGGCCCGAAGACCGTGGATGCGTTGAACGAGCTGACGGCCAGTTCGGCGGAGAAGAAGGCGGGCGATCCGAATGCGACCTATTCGCCGCAGATGACTAGTAATCAGGGGAAAGGCGATTCATCAGCAACGGTGAAGCTGTCTTCCAAGCTGCCCCCCATTCCGCCTCCCGATTCGGTCCGGCAGTCGCAAATACTTGAACAGATCAAGCAGTATGCGATGAACTACACGCAGAGCCTGCCGAACTTTGTGTGTGTGGAAGTGATGCGCCGCTTTGTTGATTTCGACTCGAGCGACCGGTATCACAGCCTGGGAAATGTACTCGCCAAGGTTAGCTACAACGAAGGGCGGGAATCTTACAAAGTCTATTCGGTGAATGGCAAGCTGCAAGACACGAGCTTAGACAAGGCTGGAATTGGAGGCGGGGCGATATCGACGGGAGAGTTCGGCAGCCTGATGCAGCAGATCTTCGATGCCAAGAGCGCAGCCAATTTCGGGTGGGATCACTGGGGCACTCTGCGGGGCCGCCGGATGGCCGTATTCAGTTACAGCGTCGATAGCGGGCATTCAAGCTGGTCGATCGACTACAACGCCGCGCCGGGAGACACCCAGCGCATCATCACGGCGTATAACGGCTTGATCTACGCCGACGAGAATACCGGTGAAATTTCGCGCATTAAGTTTGTCGCGGTAAATATTCCGCGGACGTTCCCGGTGACCGCGGCGATGGAGGTTCTGGATTACGATCTGGTGGATATCAGCGGCCAACAGTACGTCTGCCCGTTGATCGCGCGGCTCTACATGACCGCCGCCGGGCAGAAGTCAAAGAACGAAATCGAGTTCCGGAGTTATCGCAAGTTTGGGACTGAATCGGTTATTCAATACGATGCAAATCCTAATGCGCCTCCGCCTGAGCCGCTGCCTGCCAGCAAAACGGAAGAGCAGCCGGCGGCACAACAGCCAGCAGCACCGGAGAAGGACAATCCATTTGCTCTGCCAGTTCCACCGCCACCGCCGCCGAATCTCTGAAGATCAAGCCAGCTGTTGAATTGCGGCTCTTGCGGCGGCCAGCAGCGCCTGCGATTCCTCCGGATCACTTCGCCGGAGCACGATAGCCTTAGGGCCTCTCGGCTTCCACCGCCCAAAAAACCGGCTGTCTGGAGCGCCGGAAAAAATTGACACCAGCGGTACGCCCGCGGCGGCGGCGACATGTTGCCCGGCGGAGTCGTAGCCGACATACAAACGGCTCTGCAGGATTTGGCTGGCGAACGAGGCATACGATCCGTCGTGTACCTTCAGCGAGGGTGAGTCTATATCTCTAACCAGCGCGTCTACGCGTTCGCCTTCAGCGCCTCCCGCGCCACGGTCGATGGCTACCGTAAGGCCGCGCGCCAACAAATCCGAGAGAACCTGGCGCTCGAAGCCGTTGCCGATGCGTTTGTTCTCGTTCTCGCCGACTCCCCAACTGACGCAGCAATCGGCCATGCGGGGCTGCTTGACTGGGGCCGAGTAAGCGGCCGCCTGATCAACACCAAAGACCTGGTTCGCCCAGAGCGCCGTCAACTCCGGGAGGCCGGCTTCCGATGAACCGCCGAACGCCCGGCTCTCGAAAAAGTAATAGCGGGAATCGTCGCAGATTGGAATTAATCCCAGCTGAGTCAACCGCGAATCGGGGTCGATCACAATCGAGCCAGACTGATCGACGATACTGCGCAATTCTACCGCCGCCAGCAGCCGTTCCCGGAGCACGGAACGACGGCCGTAGGCAACTGGAACAGGAACGATATTGGGATCGGCTGCAAAAAGTCCGGCATTCTTCTCCGGACCGACGAGACAGATTTCAGCTTGCGGAAAGCGCTGCTTGGCGGCAGACAAAGCCACGCTGGTGACCGCTACATCCGCGCCGAAGGTCACGCGGGAAAGCACGAAGACGCGGGTAATTTCGCCGCCCATGAAAGGCTCGGGCTGGCGGATGCGCCCATACCGCAGCAGCAGATCGTTGGCGTCGTAATCCGGCAGAACGCGGGCGATAACGCGCGTAAACAGCCGGGCGTAAATTTCGCAAAGCTGCGGATCGAACAGGTCGGCCAAAGGCTCGACAACGCCAGAGAAAAGGGCGCGCGTGGCGGCGGCCGAGGAGAACGGATCGTCTTCGTCGAGAGCCCGCTCTATCAGGGCATCGAGAGTCCGGGTGGGCCAGTGACCATAGTCGAGACAATCGCTGATGATTTCCCGGGCGAGATCATGAGCCGAGATACGTTCCAAGAAGCAGTCCTAACTTTTGCATGGTCGCGGCTGGAACAGCCTTGGGGTCGGTAAGAATAGCGTGCTTCAGCGCCGAACCGCATTTGCAAGAGCGTTCAGCCGGCATGCCGCCAACAACCTTGCGAACCAGGGCACACGCATTCTGCGCGTTCTTGCCGAGATTTTCGACGATCTGGTCGACGGTGACCGCATCGTGCTCCTGATGCCAGCAGTCGTAGTCGGTCACCATGGCGATGGTGACGTAACAGATTTCGGCTTCACGGGCAAGCTTCGCCTCCTGCAGATTGGTCATGCCGATGACATCCATATCCCAACTGCGATAGACATTCGATTCGGCGCGGGTAGAAAACGCAGGACCTTCCATACAAAGATACGTTCCGCCAAGCTTGCTGTTGATGCCAAGGGGGCCGGCGGCGTCGTGCACGAGCTGAGACAACTCGCCGCAGACTGGATCGGCGAATCCGATATGCGCCACCAGGCCATCACCGAAGAAAGTGGAGATGCGACCCCTGGTGCGATCGAAGAACTGTTGCGGAATGACGAAGTCGAGGGGCTTATGCTCCTCTTTCAGAGAACCTACGGCGCTGAGAGAGAGAATGCGCTGCACGCCCAGGCTCTTCATGCCGTAGATGTTGGCGCGGAAATTCAGCTCCGAGGGGGAGATGCGGTGCCCGCGGCCGTGACGGGCCAAAAATGCAACTTTAGCGCCTTCTAGAGTTCCCACGATGTAAGCGTCGGAAGGGCTTCCGAATGGGGTCTCGAGCCGCATTTCTTCCTGCGCTTCGAAGCCAGGCATGTCATAAAGCCCACTTCCTCCGATAATGCCGATATCTGCTTTCAAACTAAACTTATCCTCAATTCTAAAAGTCTCAGATTTCCTTTTGCACTAACTCGAGTAAGACGCCGCCCGCTGACCTGGGATGGACAAATACGTACTTGTGACCCCCTGCGCCGGCGCGCGGTTCGTTCAGCAGTTGGCAGCCGTGGGCGGCCAGCCTGGCGGCCGTTGCGGTAAGGTTGTCAACGCGGAGAGCAATGTGATGCAGACCGGGGCCCCGGCTGTCCAGGAAGCGAGCTATGGGCGACTGCGCATCGGTGGGTTCCAGCAGCTCGATCCGAGAGCCTGAAGCTGCGCCATCAGCCAGCAGCAAGGCGACCTTCACACGTTCGGCTGCGACGGTATCTGTACTTGCGACGGGAATGCCGACAAGATCCCGATAGAAAGGCAGGCTCTCTTCAAGCGAACGAACCGCGATGCCAAGATGGTCGATTTCAACACTCACGCGTTTTGTCCTTTGTGCGCTTGGTCCCTGCTCAAGATTTCTTCCAGTAGGCTGTTCGCCGCGGCATATGGATCTTCCAGCCGGCGGCTCACCAGATCCGCGTGGCGCGCCAGATCGGCAGCGTTGAGTTTGTGTAACAACTTATCCTTCACAATTTGCTGCAGGGCCTTATTCCAATACGGTGCGGGCTGAAACCCGGCTTCCCTGCCTTCAAAGGCCGATAGGAGCGCGTCCATCAACTCCGGCACACCGATACTCCGGGTAGAAACCACATGGAGAATGGGCGCTCGCTTGCCTTCTGGCGACAAACTTTGAACAAATCCAATCTCTTCCGCCAATTGCCCGGCGCCCGGCAGATCCGCTTTGTTTATGACAAAGAGATCAGCGATTTCCATGATACCGGCTTTGATGGCTTGTATATCGTCACCTGAAGCCGGAGGCAGCACCACGACGGAAATGTGGGCAAGGCCGGCGATCTCTACTTCGTCCTGGCCCACGCCGACGGTTTCCACGAAAATGAGGTCGAAACCGGCGGCGTCGAGCAGAATGCAGAGGTCGAGAGTAGCCGCTGCGAGGCCTCCGAGATGACCGCGATTGGCAGCGGAGCGGATGAAGACGCCTTCGTCGGCGTAGTGTTCCATCATGCGAATGCGGTCTCCCAGAATCGCGCCCTGGGAAAGCGAACTGCTGGGATCGATGGCAATGACTCCAACCCGCAGATGCCGTAGTCTCGATTCGCGGACGCAGGCGTTTACCAGAGTGCTTTTGCCGGATCCCGCCGGCCCCGTGACGCCGATGATTTTTGCGCGGCCACCCAGAGGAAACAGTTGGGAGATTAGAGCCTGCCCAGCGGGACCGCCCTGTTCAACCATCGTCGCCGCACGAGCTAGGGCCCGCTGATTGCCCTTTGTTACGTATTCCGCCAAACCGGCTTCTGAGAAAGCCGTCCCGGCCTGCTTGTGCGCTTCTGAGAATTCGCGCAAGTTACTCTTTCAGCAGCTGGCGGGCGATGACCAATCTCTGAATCTCACTGGTGCCTTCGCCTATGGTGCAGAGCTTGACGTCGCGATAGAACTTTTCGACGGGATAGTCTTTGATGAACCCGTAGCCGCCGTGAATTTGCAAGGCCTGATCGGCAACGGACACGGCCGTTTCAGAGGCGAACAACTTGGCCATGGCGGATTCCCTGGTGACCCGCTGGCCGGCATCTTTGCGGACTCCCGCGCAATAGGTAAGCCAGCGCGAGGCTTCGATTGCCGTTGCCATGTCGGCGAGCTTGTCTTGAATGCTTTGGAATTCCGAGATGAAGCGGCCAAACTGCTTCCGCTGTTTCGAATACTTCAGCGCCTGCTCGTAAGCGCCCTGGGCGGTACCGATGGAAAGCGCGGCAATCGAGATGCGGCCGCCATCCAGAACGCGAAGGCTATCGACAAAACCGTTTCCCTGCTGCCCCAGCAATTGGGTCTCGGGCAACCGGCAGCCGGAGAAAAGCACCTCGCCGGTAGCGCTGGCGCGCATGCCCAGCTTATTCTCCTTCTTTCCGACCCGGAAATCGTGGACGCCCTTCTCCAGAATGAAAGCTGATATTCCGTGCTGAGAAGCCTGCCGGTCAGTGACAGCCATAGCCACGCAAACATTGGCGTAATGAGCGTTGGTGGTGAAGGTCTTGCCGCCGTTTAGAACCCACTCGCCATCCCGCAGGACGGCGGTGGAGCGCGTACCCGCGGCATCGGATCCAGCTTCGGGTTCGGTCAGCGACCAGGCCCCGATCCATTCGCCGGTGGCCAGCTTCGGAATATAGCGACCGCGCTGTTCTTCGTTTCCGGCCAGATAGATGTGATTTGTGCAGAGCGAAGTATGGGCTGCGACAATCAGCGCGACACTAGGGTCGACCCGGGCCAGTTCTTCTATGATGATTGAGTACTCGATGTAGCCGTAACCTGCGCCTCCAAGTTCTTCCGGAAAGATGGAGCCCATCAGGCCCATTTGACCGGCTTTCTTTACGACGTCCAGAGGGAAGATCTGCTCTTCGTCCCAGACCATTACATGCGGGGCGATCTCGGCTTCCGCGAACTCTCTCACAGCTTTTCTCAGCTCGAGCTGCTCTGCCGTAAACTCGAAGTTCATAGACTTGGGGCTACCGGCAGGCGAAGTGCGGCCGGCAAATGCAGTAGCTGAACCGATCGTATCATTAGAAACCAGCACTGCAACCAGCACCGCACCCATGCCTGGTTCAGAGCTCAGTTCACACTTATTCGAAATGAATGTAGTCACACCTGCTAACGGACAGGAAGTTGCCGGAATTTTACGCGAAGCAAGCGGAGCCAGGCATACGCTGGCGATCGCCGGCAACGGAACGAAGAAGCTTTGGGGAGGTCCTGTAAAACCCACTCAGATCACTTTGGAGACGAGCGGCCTGAACCAGCTGCTGGAATATGAGCGGAACGATCTTACGGTGAGCGTTGAAGCGGGAATGCGTTTCAGTGAACTGCAGGCGACCTTAGCAGCCAACGGCCAGATGATTGCGCTCGATCCGCCGTATGCTTCAAACGCTACGGTGGGCGGCATTCTCTCGGCAAATTCCAGCGGGCCCATGCGGCATCGATTCGGAACCTGCCGCGATCTGGTGATTGGCATGAGGTTCGCCACGCTGGAGGGCAAACTGATATCGAGCGGCGGCCATGTGGTGAAAAATGTGGCCGGCTTGGACATGGGCAAAGTGCTGATCGGCAGCTTTGGAACACTCGCCGTGATCGTCAGCGTGAACTTGCGCGTTCATCCGGTTCCGGAAGAGTGGAGGACCTTCGTGTTTCGTTGCGAAGATCTCGAGGATGCCTTCTCAAAACGCGACGTGATTATGCGATCGACACTGCGGCCTTACGCCATGGACCTGCTGAACCCAGCCGCGTCACGATTAATCGATTTGAACGGCTACATACTGGCAGTCCGGGGCGCGGGTTCCCGGAAAGTAATGGATCGCTATGAATGCGACTTGCAGGCCAGCGAAAAGATCAGCGGGCCGGACGAGGCCGCGCTATGGGAAAAAGTAAGAGAGTTCGGGCCCGGCTTCCTGGCGCGACAGCCTGAGGCGGTGATAGTGCGAGTGACGGCAGACCTGCGTCAAGCGAAGCAGCTATTCGAAGTAGCGGCAGATCGCCCATTGGTCTATCGCTGCGGATCTGGCGTTACGAACGTTTACCTGGAGTCTTGGCAGCAGAGCGAAGTTATCTGGAGTCATGCAAAACAGAACCGCTGGCAGGCGGTAGTAGAAGCTGCGCCGGATGCCGAACGGGAACGGCATGAACTCTGGCTCTCGCAATCCGGGAGCAGGTCTCAAGAAACGTTTGCGACCATGAAGACAGTCAAGTCGTTGTTCGATCCGGCGGCGCTACTCAACCCTTCGCGACTCTATGGCCGAATCTAGCATTCTCGACAACGCCCCGGCCCTTTCGGAAGGCCCGGCGCAAGCAGACTTGGACAAGTGCGTCCATTGCGGATTATGCCTGAATGCGTGCCCGACCTATCGCGAACTGGGCCTGGAGATGGATTCTCCACGCGGACGCATCTATCTGATCAATGCGGTGGCGAACGGCGCGCCCATCAGCGAGAACTATCTTCAGCACATTGATTTGTGCCTCGCCTGCCGCGGCTGCGAGACGGCTTGCCCATCCGGCGTGCCTTACGGCAGAATTATCGAAGGCGCAAAGGCACACATCCGGAGCCAGCGCAAGGTAAATCCGATTGCGGGCATGCTGCAGCGCCTGGTATTCGGCCGCCTGATCCACTCCCGGAGAGCATTGAAGATAGCAGGAACCCTGCTGTATTTGTACCGTGCATCAGGACTCCAAAGACTAGTTCGCGCCTACGGCATACCGAAGAGATTCAAGCGGCTGAAGTCGCTGGAGGCATTGACGCCATCCGCCGAGAAGCCGTTTTTCTTTTCGCAGATCGGCAAGACATTCCCGGCCCTGGGAGAGCGGCGCTATCGCGTGGTTTTCATGGCCGGCTGCATCGCTAACGTGGCGTTTGCGCGCATGAACGAGGCGACGGTAAGAGTGCTGCAAGCCAACGGTTGTGAAGTGGTGATTCCAGATGCCCAGACTTGTTGCGGGGCTCTGCATCTGCATTCGGGATTCGCCAGCGACGCCATGCGGCTGGCCCGGCAGAACATCGATGCGCTTGCTGAAGTGGAGTGCGATGCCATTATCACGAATGCAGCCGGCTGCGGATCGACATTGAAGGAGTATGATCACCTGCTGGCGCACGACGAAGCTTATCGCGGCAAGGCCGATGGGTTCCGCCGGAAAGTGCGTGATATTTGCGAGTTTCTCGGCTCAATTGAACTGAACCCGCTGATGGGCGAGGTGAAGTCGGTGGCCACATATCAGGATTCCTGCCACCTGGCGCACGGGCAGAAAATCAAGAGTGCTCCGCGCAAGCTTCTGGAAGCTGTTCCGGGGTTGCAGTTCCGTGAAATGCCGATGGCGGATCTGTGTTGCGGCAGCGCCGGGACGTACAACGTTGTTCAGAACGAGATGGCGACTCAGATTCTAGAGAAGAAAATGGCCTACGTGAAGAGCACCGAAGCGAGCCTGATCGCGACGGCGAACCCGGGCTGCATGCTGCAGTTGCGGGCAGGTGTGAAGCTCTTTGGATCGGACCAGAAAGTGGCTCACGTGGTGGAAGTGCTGGACGAAGCTTACGCAAATTACCACCCGGGAAACCAGCAATAGCCGGCTTCTCCGGTCTGTTATTTACCTTGTAATGGCAAACTCGGGAACGACTTACGACCGTTCGCGCGCCGGCAGGGACTTAAGCTCATCTGCAAACCGGCGCATCAGCTGGGAGAGGTCTTTCAGATAGTGTTTGCTCCGGTTCGCAAACATTAAGGCCGCCATTCGTTCCGGGGCTGCATCAATGCCGTTTGTCCTTTCTTTGCCTGTGGCAGTGATTACGGATTCGCGTATCCGGTCATCACTTTGTGAACAAAATTCGGCCGCCCGCGCCGGAGGTGTTGAAGCTCATGAGCGAATGGAAAGGGCAAGGGCTTGCGCGAGATTAGCGGCAAGCTGAACGGCTGAATATCCGCACGCCTCACGGCAAGTCGTGGTATGACAGCACAGTGAGGAATCGACTCACGATGAATCGTTGAGATTATGAAAACTTTTGTACTTGTTCTGCTCTTAATTACTTTTCAGCCCATGCAATCGCCCGGGCAAACACCTTTACGAGTTCCTGCCAATCAACCAGGTTGGCTTGAGCATTGGCGACTCTCTACTTTCTCCTTTGGCAGAGTTCAGAAGCAGAATAACCGTGACTTTTTTGAAGTCATTGGAACAGGTTTTCTGGTTGCTACAGATCCCCATACAGCTTTCATCGTTACAGCAAAGCACGTTTTCGATGACCCCACAAAACAATGGCACCCGTCAGAGCTCAGATTAAGGTTTGCTTGGCAAGAACGAAGTTCTGTTTATGTAGAACTCGGCACCACTCTGAAATTGCTGGATTTGAATCAAAAGCCATTATGGTTAGCGGCTGATAACGATGCGGATATCGCAGCAATGCCCATTAATATTGCTGACCTCCACACACCGGTACAGCCGCATGCGATAGGTCTTGCAGATATAGCCACCTCGGACAATTTGTTTGAAGGAGGTAGCATTCTCGTTTTAGGGTATCCGGGGATTGTTGGTAACGAGTATCTTGTCCGGGCTTTTAGTCGAGGGGGAATTGTTGCTTGGATCAATCCTGAACACCCTTTCGGCAAGCCTTTCTTCATCGACTCAAATATTTATCCTGGGAACAGTGGCGGTCCCGTTTTATCGCTGCCAACAGGAATTGACAAGATGGGAACTTTCAATGTCGGTGGAGGAGCGAAGCTATTAGGGATCGTGTCAAAAGCTCCCGGCCAAAACACTGATTTGTATCTCCAAGTTCCCGGATCAAATTTACCTTTGCGGATCACCCAAAACGTACCCTTAGGTGGAACAGGTGTTATTGAGCCTGCAATGCTGATCCCAGACCTTTTGAAGAAGTTTCCGGCCGAAAAACCCTAGCTATGGCACAAGACTTGTGGGCAGGTCTCGCCGGAACGGTCATCGGAAGTGTGACGGCAATCGTCAGCAATTGGTTAACCTCGCTGGCAAAGGTACGCTCAGACGAAAAGTCCCGCTGGCAAGAGCGTCAATTCCGAATCGAAGACCAGAACCGGGAAGCACAGAAGGCTATTGATGAAGCCATTGCAATCGAAGATAAGTACTGGTTTGACAAGAGCCTCAGATTTTCCGTCATACAGTCACGGATTTTTAGAGCACGTGGGTCAGACGAACTGCTAAAGGCAGACGAAGACCTTGAGCGGTTTTTAGAGGAGACGCCCGAATACCTTGTTGGCGATAACATGAACCTGTTCTATCTCAATTGCCATTCCGACTTCAGGCAGCGGCATTCCTCCATGGAAGCTGAAGATGCCGACTTACAGCGCTTCGTGAAAAGGCTGATTGATTTCAAAGTTCCAACCGGCGCAGACATCCGGAAGAGGAGAAATGACGCGACAACAACATAACGTACAGTAGGCGATTCCACGACGCCGCAAGAGAGATAGAACTGCTTTGCCTCATCATGGCATCGCGCAGAAGCCCTCGCCCAATCCCTTTGGTTTGACACTGACGATCAACCGCCAGTCGGCCAAGCAACATGGTCGGCAGCAGGTCTGGGATGTCTGCCTCGGCCGGTGCTTTTTAAAGCACGGTTCTTCAGCCATTCGTTCAGCGTCAGTTCTCCTCCATCGAAGTCTGCAAGGTCGGATCTGTCCTGATCAATGGAGCGACAGGTACGGCGGGCCGCTCGGCCGTTCAAATCGCCAAATATATGGCCGCAAGAGAAGTAGTCGCGACAGGCAGAAATCCGGAAGCCCTACATGCACTGTCCCTATCGGGACGGATGTGATAATTCCTCTCGGCGACGGGGCGCTGCGTTTGAGGATGCGTTAAAGGCGCAGTTCGGCGGCGATGGAATCGATGTTGTTTTGGATTATATCGGGGGAGCAAGTGCCGGAAGGCTTTTTCTTGCCGGGGCCAAGGCGGGAAAAGATGAGGTACCGATCCGGTTCGTGCATATTGGTTCGGTGAGCGCACAGAATATTACGCTTCCCAGCGCGGTCCTTCGCTCTTCGGCTATCACGCTAATGGGAAGCGGCATTGGCAGCATCCCGGTGGGAAGAATTATGGAATCGATCGCCGAATTGATGCAGGCAGCGATACCCGGAGGCTTCAAACTCGCGACGAAAACTTTACCACTCTCTGAGGTTGAAAGCGTTTGGGTTGCGGATAACAGCATGCCGCGCGCCGTGTTTCAAAAGCCTTAGACCCGGCTGCTGGCTGGGTTCGCAGGTTATTACTCGTAGCGCAGAGCGTCGACCGGATCGAGGCGGGCGGCTTTATTTGCGGGCCAGATTCCGAAGAACAGGCCCGTGCCGGCCGAAACGATAATACCCAGAACGGCGGCCCACAGAGGCACACGCGTGGGCAGCGTGGTAAAGATAAGGCGGCTGATGAGAGCGACCATCCACCCGAAGACTATGCCGGCCAGACCGCCCATGCCGGTGAGAACCATGGCCTCCATCAGAAACTGCAGAATGATGTCGGATTTGCGAGCGCCGATGGCTTTCCGGATGCCGATTTCCTTGGTGCGTTCCGTCACCGAAACCAGCATGATGTTCATCACGCCGATGCCGCCCACCAGCAATCCAACAGAACTCAAGACCACCATAACCAGCGCGACCATGGAAGTGATCTGGCGGAAATCGCTGACCATCTGCTCGGCCGTAGACATCGAGAAATTGTCAGGCTTGGAGTACGGGACCCGGCGGTCGATGCGCAGTGACACGCGAGCTTGATCCAGAGCTTTGGCTAACTGCCCTTCCTGGGCATTCACAACGATGGAGATGTCTTTTATCTGCGGATAGAATCGCTGCAGCGTAAAGAACGGCATCACGACCCGCAAGTCGTCCTGACCGAAGAAAGAAGCGGCGGGACGGTTCATGGTGCCAATAACCTCGAACTCCCGCCCCGCCACCGAAATTGTCTTGCCTACCGGGTCGAGGTTAGCGTAGAGGCTCTTTACGAGGTCAGCGCCGACGACCGCGACAGGCGCCCTTCGGCGGTTCTCTTCATTGGTAAAGAAACGGCCGGAGTGCATGTCGACTTGCCCCGCATCGGCATATTGTTCTTCAACGCCCATCACGGTGACGTTGTACATTTCGTTTCCCTTGTACTTAGCGCTCATCTCAAATCGATCAATAACGAGCATGGGCGAGACCTCTTGGCAGGCAGTGCATTTGGCTCTGATGTTGAGAGAGTTCTGGTAGGTCAGATCTTTGCGAGTCCGCTCCTCACCCGTCAAATTTCCCGTCCTGGGGCCGATCGGAAACTTGTAGATGATGATGGAATTGGGTCCGAAGCTGCGGAGTACGGCCGTTATCGAAGCATCGAAGCCGGTAAGGATAGCGCCGACTCCAATGATGGTTCCGGTCCCCATGACCACGCCGAGCACCGTTAGAATAGCTCGCGTCTTGTGAGCGCGGATGGTCTGAAGCGCAAGCGAGAGAGCGTTATAGAATCCAAGCCAACTCATAATTACTCCGAGCGGAGAGCTTCGATGGGGTCCAGCTTAGAGGCCTGGCGAGCCGGATAAATACCAAAGAAGAGGCCCACCACAGTGGAAAGGCCCACGCCGATTATGATTGAGGTTACCGGCAGCACCATCGGGATGGAAGAAGTGTTCCGAATGATGGTCGCCATCAGCCAGGCGATAACGACACCGATCAAGCCGCCCGCGGATGCAAGCGTGGCAGATTCGACGAGAAATTGATTCAGAATGTCCGCTCGCCGGGCGCCTAGTGATTTGCGAATGCCGATCTCCCTCGTTCGCTCTGTAACGGCGGCCAGCATGATGTTCATGATGACGATGCCGCCGACAACCATGAACACGGAAACGATTCCAACCGCAGTCGCCGCGATCGCGGCGGTAAGGCGCTGCCAGAGACTTACAAAGGAGTCGGACGAAATGATGCCGAAAGTATTGTCCTGCCCCGGCCGGATGTGGCGGAACGCCCGCAGAAGCATAGTCACTTCATCTTCAGCCTGCATCAAGTGTCCCTGATCCACCGCTTTCGCAATCAAGGCCATTCCCTTCTGCTTTCCGAACATCTTCCAGTAGCTCTCGATGGGAACCATCACGAAATTGTCCTGGGATTGTCCGAATACGCTGCCAAGTTGCTTGGCGACTCCCACGACCTCGAATGGCAGGCCATTCACCTGAATACTCTTGCCGATGGGATCGCGGCCAGCGAAGAATTTCGTTTTAATGTCGAATCCGATGAAGGCGACCGGGGCATGCCGCTGAACCTCGTTCTCTGAAAGAGTACGGCCGCTTTCGATTTGTACATTGTTCAAGGCAGGGATATTTGACGTGACGCCCTGCAAGCTGACTCCATCGGACGTTAAGCCCCCGAAGCCAATGCGCGCGGCGGTGTTCGTAAACATGCCCAATCCTTGCAGCATGGTGGCGTTGGCCTTGACGAAATTGTATTCTTCGCGCTTGATGTTGGGGTTGCGCTTCGCCATCAACATCAATTTTTTCGGATCGCGATTTCCAAACCAGACCATTCTGACAACCCGAAAGCCATCCGCTCCCATGTTGGAAACTTTGTCCGCTATGTATAAGTCCATCCCGTGAATTAGAGCGGTGACGGAGATTAGGGTAGTTGTCGCCAGGATTATGCCCAGCAGGGTTAAAAAGCTGCGGAGCTTGTTTTTCCCCAGCGATTCGAGCGCAATCCGGCCCGCCTCCCAAAACGATGCGGTAGGGCGAAACTTATTCTGCTTGGCCACGGGGGTCCTCTATACAGACGAAAAATCTCTGCCGGCTGTTCCCAGAACTGACTCGCCGGCCACGTTTTCGATCCAATTCAGGATAACGCTGTCTACCCAGAACCGGGGGCGGCGGCGGGACAGGAAGCCGACATGCCCTCCCTTTTCGGGAGCGACCAGATGGAGATTGGGATTGGAACGCAGCGAGGGATCCTCCTGATAGATGGAGAACGGCACCAACGGATCGTCCTGGGCGGTGATTAGAAGACCGTCGACTTCTATGCCGGCCAGAAAGTTTTTGGCCGATTGCGTCGCATAGTAGTTCGCCGCCGTGCCGAAGCCAAATAGAGGAGCCGTAAAGCGATCGTCGAAACTCCAAATTGAGCTCACCTCAGAGAGTTGATCGGCGCGATAGAGATCGGGGTGAAGACGGCTTTTGCGAGAGATGCGGCGTTTCAGCCGTTCTAAAAATCGCCTGGCGTAAAGGACGTTTGCGGGCCTATCGATGGCTCTGACACACGCGGCCAAATCGATGGGAGCTGAAACCGAACAAACGCCGGATAGTAGCTGGGAGCAGTCGTATTCACCGGCGAGCTTCAGGGCGATATTTCCTCCCAGCGAAAAACCGGCCAGGAAAAGAGGCTGTTCGAAGCGCTCGCGAATCCTCTGTAGAACGACGAAAGTGTCTTGGGTCAGGCCCGAGTGATACATGGTCTGGCAGAGGTCTTCGGTGCCGCCGCACGTCCGCAGATTGAGGCGGTGAACTCCAATTCCCCGGGTTAACGCCGCCTGAGCCAAGCTCTGGATGTAGCCCGCATTAGCCGAACCTTCCAAGCCATGCAAGCAGACCAGCTGAGCCCGGGCCGGGGCTTCGGGCTGATGTTCGAGCGAAAGGACCGCAGTATTTTCGTCAATCTGGTAGCGAACGGGATGCAGCGGGAAACGATTTAGATCGAGATCACGACGCCAGAAGTTTCCCGCGATGGTAGCTAAGTGAGCATTCTGGAAAAGCGGTTTAAATTCCGGGTACAAGTCAGAATTCTAATATGCTGGCCGTTATTGCAAGGTATCGCTTTTGCGGCTTAGGTCTTCTGAGAGGATGATGGCTTCAGCAAGATCACGCATGGGGCGGCGGAGGCGGCGGCTTTCATTGCGCAGGCGCAAGTAAGCTTCTTCCTCGGTGAGGCTGTGGCGATGTTGGAGGATACCCTTGGCTCGCTCCACCACCTTGCGGGTTTCGAGCTGCCGGCGCATTTCCGCGGTCTCTTCCTGCAGGCGCACGTTCTCTTCGGCAAGCACCGATTTAGCGATGGCTCCGCCCATCTGCTCACCGACGAAGGTAAGCAGGGAAATTTCATCGCTGCTATGGAAGTGAGCATCCCGGTGGTGAACGTTGATGACGCCGATGACTTCGCCGCCGCTGAGGAGAGGAACCGATAAAAAGGCGTCGTAGGTATCCTCGACAAGAGCTTGAAAGCGCTTGAAGCGCCGGTCAGAAGAGGCATTTTGGGGCAGAGCGACAACGGAGTGGTGCTCCACCACCCATCCGGTCACGCCCTCGCCAACCTTCAATCGGATATTGCCCAGATCCACCTGGTGCGGCACCTGGGAGGCGCGTAAAACAATCTCACTACTTTCGCGCTCGATGAGATAAACCAGACAGGCATCGCATTCCGTAACTTGAACTGTGAGACCGACGATTTCGCCGAGCATCTCGTCGAGCGACAGTTCGGAACTGACGATGTTACTGATGCGATGAAAAAGCGTTAACTGGGAAGTGTGGGGCTCCATTAAAACAGCAGTTGCCATATCAGACTGTAGAACGATTTGAGGCGGTCTTGCAAATCAAATTTATTAATCCGGCACATGCAGGCTGAAACTCCTTGTTTCCAGACGTTTGCGGCGGAAACATCTTGGGCTTTTTGAGTATAGTCGAATGGTGAGCGCTGGTTATGAATAGGCCTGAACGGGGGCCCATGATGCTGGTAACAGCCATCGGGCTGGGCGCGATGGCGTTCCTCGGCTCTTGCATACGGCATCCGGTTTCGAAGCCAGCCGCGACAATCGCGAAGGAACAGTCCTATCTCGATTTGAAGCGAGGAGACCGGCTGCGAGTGGTGCTGCCGTTGCGGAAAGCGCAAGACGCCGGGGCGGAATGGAGCAACGTCGAGCAACATGGCGCAAGCATCACACTTTCCGCTTCTCAGCCAGTTGGTTTTCAAATCGTTAAATACCAGGCGGACGGCGGCCACCGGGGCAAGGTGAAGCTACGGTTTGTCTCGAGTGAAACGATGATCGACGGGAAAGCTTTCCTGCGTGCAAGTGCGCCCGAGCTTCCGTTTCGCCTGCCGGATCGACCCGGGCACCTCCGGCTGATCTACCTTGTGCGGGTCAGCCAAGCCGATCACAACATGGCGGTTGTGAGTGCTCCCACAACGAAGAAGCTCAACAGCTTTACCGATGAAGTGATGCGGAATGCGGCAGCTTGCGGCAAGTCTGGCGAAGTTTTCTGCGAATGGGTTCCCACCGGCGTCGCGGTGCGGCCGGAGACCTGATCAGATCCAGTTGCCGGGCGGAATAACCTGCACCCACGGCTTCTCCGGCGCGCCTTCATGCAAGGAAACTTTTCTGACAAAGCGGGACAGAGCTGGATAATTTTGCAAGCTGACTTCCTGTCCGCCGTGTGAGGCGATCGCTTGCGGCACAATTTGCGTAGAGCCGATCAGCTGTTCAAGTTCGGTCTTGATCCTCGGCACGTCGGCAGCGGAAAGTTCCGATTCATAGTCGGGCTCCACCGCCACCCGGCTTACTCCATCGATTTCTGATTGGATGGACGCTAAAGCGTCATCGAGCATGGGCTCGATTTCAGGGTTCATAATCGGCTCTTACATTTCCCGGCGGTTTTCGAGCGAACGCGACATGGTCACCTCGTCGGCAAACTCGAGATCGCTTCCAACCGGAACGCCCATGGCAATCCGCGTGATGCGCGGCCCCAGCGGTTTTAGGAGCCGGGCCAGATATACCGCCGTGGCCTCACCTTCGACGTTCGGATTAGTCGCCAAGATAATTTCGGAGGTCTCGTCGCGGCCGATGCGATCCACCAGGCCCTTAATCTTCAATTGCTCGGGACCGATGCCGCGGAGAGGAGAAATGGATCCATGCAGCACGTGGTAAAGGCCGCGAAAAGCGCGGGTGGTTTCCACGGCCAGGATGTTATGCGGTTCTTCCACAACGCAGATTTGCTGCCGGTCGCGATGCGGATCGCGGCAGAAGTTGCAGATCTCGCCGTCGCTAATGTTGTTGCACTCCGCGCAGACCCCGAGTTTGTCCTTCACGTCGAGAATGGCTTGGGCCAGATTCGCGGCGTCTTCCCGGGGTGCGCGGAGCAGGTGAAAAACGATACGCTGCGCCGACTTCTGGCCGATTCCGGGAAGGCGCTTACACTCCCCGATCAAGCGAGCCAGCGGCTCTGCAAACTCTGACATGCGAGGAGATCCGGCGGGCTAGAGCAAACCGGGAGGCAGGCCCATGCCGCCCAACATGCCACCCATCTTGCCCTGCGACTCTTCGTCGACCTTTTTAGCGGCCTCATTTACAGCAGCCAGAACCATGTCCTGCAACATTTCGACGTCGCCGGCAACTTCAGGATCGATAGTGACACCCAGGACGTTCTTGTTGCCATCCATCTTGACGCTAACCATGCCGCCGCCGGCCGAGGCTTCCACGCGGATGGCGGCAATCTGCTCCTGGAGCTTCTGCTGCATCTGCTGCGCCTGCTTCATCATCGACTGCATATTTCCGGGCATCTTCATGGCTGCTTTCTTTCGTTTCCTTCCCTACTCACTCAAATTTCGCACGTTGCGCACCTGAGCGCCGGGAAACAGCTCCTGAAATTGCTTGACGCTGGGGTGAGCAAGGGCGCGCTGACGTACTTCATCCATCTGTTCCGGCGGTTCCGCCGAAGGGGCATTAGCCGAAGGCCCGGAGGCTGCGCCGCCTCCCGCTTCCAGGCGCACCTTCACGGGTTTCCCAATGGCCTGCAACATCACTTTTTGGGTGGCCGCATCGCGCAGCGACAGCAACATGGCCTTGGGCGCCTGGATAGCTAGTTCCCCGCCATTCAGGGCAACCTCGGAGTGGCCAATGGCATCGGCGCTATATTTCAATCCGGCCTGCGACAGCGCCTGGAAGAGCTGCGATTTTAAATCGCTGGCCGGCTTTACTTCGGCTTCTTCCACCACCAGCGTCGCGGGCGATTCTACGGTTGCCGCGACTGCCGGCGCCTGCAAAGCAGGAGGACGCGGAGCCGTGGTCCGGGCGGTTGCTGTCTTGGTTTCCCCAGGCTTGGGGGGCGGAGGGCTGTTATCGCCAGAGCTTGACTTGCCGGACCTGGGCTGCGCAGGGCTTTGCTCGCCGGACCTGGGCTGCGCAGGTCCGAGGCCCGCCAGAGCCTCTTCGATCGACTGCATGCGTCCGGCATGCACCAGCTTGATGAGCCCGAGTTCCAGATGCAGGCGGGGCTGCAGCGAAGATTGTAGGTCCTTATAGAGTTTCAGGGACAGATTCAAAAAGCGCGTCAGGTCTTCTTCATTGAAACCTTCCGCAGCTTGCAGCAGCCTGGCTTGCTCCTCGTCTGAAGCGGCGATCAAGCGGGTCGGCTTGCCGGAGATTTTCGCCACCAGCAGATTCCGCCAGAAGCGCGACAATTCGCGCGAGAAATGCTGCAGGCTAAGGCCGGAGTTCTCGAGTTCCGCAACAATCTCGAGCATGCGGCCGCCGTCACTGCTCTTGACGGCTTCGGCAACGGCTTCGAGAGAGTCCGTGCCGAACACTCCCAACAGCACGCGGATCTGTTCCACGCCCAGAGTGTTGCCGCAGCACGCAATGGCCTGGTCGAGAGCCGACAGCGCATCGCGCACGCTTCCTTCGCCCGCCCGCGCCAGCACAGACAAGGCTTCATCGCCGGCGGTAATGCCTTCTTCGCCCGCAATGAAGCGCATGCGCGCCATCAGTTCCTCGAAGTCGACCGAACGAAAGGTGAAGTGCTGACAGCGCGACGCAATCGTGTTCGGGATTTCGTTTGCTTCAGTGGTGCAAAGGATGAAGACCACCCAATCAGGCGGCTCCTCCAGGGTTTTCAAGAGTGCATTGAAGGCCTCTTTAGTGATCTGGTGCGCTTCGTCGACAATGAAGACCTTGAACCGATCGCGGGCGGGCCGGTAGCGCACGTTTTCCCGGATCTCGCGCATCTCGTTGATGCCGCGATTGGAGGCCGCGTCGATCTCAATGACGTCCGGGGACGAGCCAGAGCTGATCTCGGTGCAACTAGAGCAGACTCCGCAAGGTTTCGCAGTAGGACCTTGAACGCAGTTCAAGCAGCGCGCGAGGATGCGGGCTACCGTGGTTTTGCCGGTGCCGCGCTGCCCTGAAAAGATATATCCGTGAGCGATGCGGTTGCTCTCGATGGCGTTAGCGAGAGTTTTTTGAACGTGCTCCTGACCAATGAGCTCGGCAAACCCCTGGGGACGATACTTCCTGGCGATGACCTGGTACATGGAGAATGCGGCGGGAATGAAAATGCCAGACCCCGGGTGATCCGCGGCACACAGGCTAAACCACTACCGTTGCTTCCTTCCGGACCTGGCGGGGTTTGCAGCCGCCCATTGCACGAAGCCCGGAGCCTGGCAAGTCACAATGGTAGCATTCAGGGCTACTTTCGAGGCGTAAGGACAGCCTGGAGTTTTTCGCCGAATAAAGTCGGTGTCCCCGGCCTAGCCGGCCGGCTTTCTACAGGTGACGGCGGCCGGTTTTCCGAGGTTGACGCCGGCGGGCTTGGCGGCGCTTTAGCAGGGCTTGTTCCGGGCTCGATGGGAGGCGAAACCGGTGGTGGAACAACCGCCAGCGGAGCCGGAACAGCGGGCGTAGAGACCGGCGGCGGATCCAGGTAGCGGCTCTTCTTCAGCAGTACTCTTTCAAGCGACGGTACCCATCCAGTGAACTCGTTGTCGGATGCGCTATCCCGCTGGATCATGGCGCGCATGGCCTCCATCTTGGAATCGAGATTATCCAGATGATGCAGCAGCAAAGCTTCCGGGAATACCGGAACCTTGGGCGAGCCAAACGCCAGTTCGCCATGGTGGCTGATAACCATGTGCTCCAGCAGCGTCCGCAAACGCGGCGGGAACTCAGGCAAATGGTGCAGCTTATCGCCCATCATTCGCAACCCGATGACTATGTGTCCCAGCAATTGTCCTTCGGAGCTGTAATTGAAACTGCGCGCGTAGGTCAACTCTTCAATCTTGCCGAGATCGTGCAGAATGATGCCCGCTATCAGCAAATCGAGATCGATATTGCCATAGTGCGGCGAGACCGAACGAGCCAACGCGCAGAGCGAGAGAACATGCTGCAGCAGGCCTCCGCGGCAGGCATGATGGATGGTTTTGGCGGCGGGCGCCATGCGGTACCGGGCAGCGATCTCCTCATCCGCAAAGATGGACTGCAGCAAGTTGCGCAGGTGAACGTTTCCCAGATTGCCGACGAGGCCCGTCAGCTCGCTCCACATTTCGTCCACATTGCGGTCGGCGCAGGGGAAGAAGTCGGCGAAATCGACCTCTTCGTCGGTCAACCGCCGCAGCTTATGAACAGTGAACTGGGATCGCTTCTGATAGACCTGCATCAGGCCTTTCACCTTGACAAAGTCGTCACGATCGAAGGCGTCGATTACCTCCGTGACGTTGTCCCACATCTTGGCCTCGATTTCGCCGGTCTTGTCAGCGAGATGCATCGAGAGGTAGGGTTCTCCGGTCTTCTTCTGGCGGATCTCTTTATTGAGCACCAGAAAGTGGGCAGTAACGATGTCGTTCGGCGTCAGATCGCTGACGTAGGGAGATTTCATGCTTTAACTAACTAATGGCGCTAAATCTAGCGGGAACTGCTCTTGCCGGTGACGGAAGTTTCCGTGCCGGGAATCGGGATGAACCACAGCAGTCTCTTGTGGCGGACCTTGGCCTCGACTTCCGCCTTGGTGACGGTTTCGGGCTTCAGCTGTGCTGGATCCTGCCATTTGGTATCCATGCCCTTGGCCGCGCCGGTATCCGTATAACCGGGCTTGATCTGCAGAAATGCGCGCTTCCGCAGATCGGTAAGATACTCACGCACTTTCGGCTGCATCTTCGGACCATACAGCGCATTTTCGATCTCCGGCCTGGCATCCACGAGTGAGGCCAAGCCGGCTTTGGTGTGATCTTCCACTTTGAATATTTCGAAACCGGTAGCGATTTTGATGGGAGGCGTGATGCCGCCCTTGGGCAGATTCCAAACCGCCTGCTCAATTTCCGGCTGTAACTCGCCCTTCTTGTAACCGCCCAGCATGCCACCGTCTTTAGCGGTGGCGGCGTCGGAGTTGTCACGCGCCAGGTCTGAAAACCTCTGGCCGTGGGTTGCGTCGTTGGCCACCTGCTTGGCCTTGCGTTCCGCGGCCAGCAAAGCCGCCGGAGACTTGCCTTCGGTGGAGACCAGGATCTCGCTCAAAAAGACTTTTTCCTCACGAATGAAATCTTTTTGATGAGCTTCGTAGTAATCCTTCACTTCCTTATCGGTTATGTTGATGCGTCTTCCCACTTCCTGCCCGATGACCTCGCGGGTCATGAGTTGGTTCTTGGTCTCCGACTGAAAATCCTCGAAGTTCATGCCGGCCTGCTGCCGGACGTAGTCGTGGAATTTCTCAGGATCGGTCATCCCCGATTGGCGCTGTAAGTTGGCGAGATATTTACTCATCTCGGAATCGACGTTGATGTTCAATTCCTTCGCTTTTTGAGTTAGCAGAAGCTCGTCGATGCGGTCGCGCAGCACATCTTTCTGACGGCGGGCAATTTCCTGCGAGATGCGGCTGTCGGGAGCTCCCTGCGCGCGCATTTCCTTGGTCAAATCGCGGCTGAAACGCAGCAGTTCGTCCTGGCTGACAATGTCGCCGTTTACCTTGGCGACAATCTGGTCGATCATCTGCGCGGGAGTGTCGGCCGCGGGTCCAGCTGCCAGGCAAACAACCGAGAGGGCAAGCGCGAAGGTGGGCAGAAACTTAAAATTCATAATTTCCGGAGCTCATTACATTATGTCAAGAGCTGGCAATATCGCAAGCTGCTCGAGCGGGCGCTATTCAGTCGACTTTAGGCGCACCCGCAGGAAGACGTTGCCGCCTAGCGGATGGTTGCCGTAAAACGGTTTCAAAGCGCTGGGGAAGCTGTAGAATTCCATATTCGCGCCGATACCTGTCTGCAAGTAGCGGAACAGCGGAATGTCGCGCGTGTAGCCCATGGTGTAAGCGCCGACGCGAAATGTAGAACCATAACGTTCGCTGATTTCGTGCTCGAGATCGTGGCTATCGGCAAACAGTTCGTCCTTGTCTACCAGCTCGGCGCGTCCCGCGATGAAATTGCGGCGCTTAATGGGAACCACGGATTCGACCAGGTAAGAGTTGGTGTTCCTTTGTTCCGCGACATTGTGATTGCGTCCCCAGATGATGCTCGACGACCAGCTGTTCGCGCCCATGGGTTTCGAATAGTGAAGCGAAGCCGTGGAGCGGACCACATCCCCGGGGTGCGTTGGTTCGGGATTGGCAAGCCGGCCCACTGACGCCTGAGCCGCCCAATTCGCGCCTGGAAAGAACCACAACCGCGCCGTCCATGAGTTCATGGGGCCATAGTCGATATTCCAGCGGTTCTCATCCGGCTCGCGGCCATAAAATCCGCTGGCCTCCAATTTGAACTTTCTATAGGCCAGCCCGGCGGTAACGACATTGTTGGCGATATGGGTCGAATCCTGCCAGTGATGCGCAATGGTCGCTTGCGGCAGTTCCATCGCTGAAGCGCGATGAGGAAACGCGATGGGCCCCAGCGCGGGATCACCAACCGGCGAGTAAGCAATCTGGAGCACGGCGTTTTCACCCAGCGAACGCGCATATTGAAAGGCGATTCCCATAAACAGATCGTGCGGGTGCTGGCCGTCGACGAAAGGCTTTCCGAAAGCGCTTTCGCCGGTTTGGAACAGCAGCGGATAACGGCGCTGGGTAATGGTAGCCGGATCGAGGCTCATCATCAATTGGAATTGGAACGCACCGTTCCTGCCAAGCCGGTGAGCCGCGTTGCCCATGAGCCAGTTGGGCGCATACACTTTATCGCCGCCGCGCGGTCCTGACTGCTGCGTGCCGTTGAGGAACGCCTGAGCCATGAACATGGTGTTCCATGAACCGAAACTCTTCATGACCATGGGCATGGGCCAGGCCGACGGATTCAACGCCGTTCCAGCCGACAAATTCATGAGAAAGCGTTCCGCTAAATTCATGGACGCCATGTTGCCCATGCCAGGCATGCGTTCGTGGCTCATCAATTGGACATCGAGCGGCGGCGAACTCATGTCCATTCCTTCCATTGGGTTTTCCATGGGTTTTTCCATGTGGTCTTGCATCCGCTGGGATGGGTGGTGGTGGGGCTCTTGCCCGGAAACAGAATGCATGCACGCCAAGGCAAGCGTTAGAGCGCATACACGGGTACTCTGCTGAATAGACACAATGACTCCTTTGGGTTTCTTGGGTTAGAAAGTTGTTCCGGAAGGAGAAATCAGATTCGCAGTATGGATTTATGGGGCGGCTGGTAATCGGTCGAGTGAAAGGCTGGAGACCAGAAGGCCGCATGGACCGGCGTCAACGTGCGTCCGGCCTGTAAACTCCAATGCGGCAGCGAGGTCAGAGTAGTGGAGAACTGCTGGTCCTGGTGGCCGTTAGGTACGGCTTGTAGGTCTAAGTGCCGCTGGCAGCCTTCGCTTGGGCTTTCCGATTGCTTGTGGCAGGGCGGAACGGAAGCCGACTGATGAGCGTTGCCAGCACACGAGTTTAGGCACTGAACCGGTGCGATGGACAGCGCCAGCAGAACGAGCAGATTCAGGGCACTGGAGACGAGCGGCACGAAATCTAATCGTAACAGCGTTTTGCCGATAGCGCTGGTTCGCTATCGTGATCGGTGACCACATTGAACGATGAACAGCAGACAGCCGCAACCTACTTCTTCCGCCCCGGCGCTGGCTGGACAGATCGGACTGATTCCCGCTCTCGCGTCGAACCTGCTGAACATGGTTGGAATCGGTCCTTTCCTGACGATTCCTCTTGTGATCGGCGCCATGGCCGGCCCGCAGGCGATTCTGGGCTGGGCCGTGGGCTCGCTGATCGCTTTGTGCGACGGCCTGGTGTGGGCGGAGTTCGGAGCCGCCATGCCGTTTTCGGGAGGTCCCTACGTTTACCTGCGGGAAGCCTACGGGCGGCGATCATGGGGCCGGTTGATGAGCTTTCTATTTCTGGCGCAAATCATCGTAGTTGCGCCGCTGACCGCCGCTTCGGGCGCAGTCGGATTTGCCGAATACTCGGCCTATCTCCGCCCCTCGCTGACTTACTGGCAGGGCCGGACTCTGGCGGTGGCGGTCTGCCTGTTGGCAACTTTTCTGCTTTACCGCAACATCCGGGACGTGGGCAAAATTTCGATGGCGTTGACCGCCGTGATGATCTGCACCATGGGATGGATTATCATCGCCGGGGCACCGCATTTTAGTCCCGCGCTCGCATTCGATTTTCCTCCGCATGCGTTACAACTCTCCCGCGGATTCTTCCTTGGCCTGGGCGCGGCTACCCTGATCGCGATGTATGACTTCAGCGGTTACTTCAACGTCTGCCTGATCGGCGCGGAAGTGAAGCAGCCAGCGCGCGTGATACCGCGCTGCATCGTGCTCTCGGTAGTCATTCTCGCCTTCTGCTACGCAGCCATGAACTTGTCGATTATTGGGGTGATTCCCTGGCGGCAAGCCATGGCGTCGCGGGCGATTGTTTCGGACTTCGCAATGCGCATTGCGGGGCCCGGCGCGGCCAAATGGATGACGGTCCTGATTCTAGTTGCCGCATTCGGGTCCGTTTACAGCGTACTGCTCGGCTATTCGCGGGTGCCCTACGCGGCCGCCAGAGATGGCGAGTTCTTCTCCATTTTCGCCAGAGTACACGCGACCAAGCACTTCCCTTCTTTCTCGGTTCTTTCCATGGGGCTGGCGTCGGCCGCAGCGTGCCTCATTTCGCTGGATGCGCTGATCAAATCGCTTCTGGTAATTCAGATTCTGACGCAGTTTATAGCGCAATGCGTGGGCCTGGTCCTGTTGCGCAATCACCGGCCGGACATACCGCGCCCATTCGCCATGCGGCTTTATCCGCTGCCGGTGTTGATTGCCTTCTTGGGTTGGATTTTCATTCTGGTCTCGAGCGGAGGCCGGTTCATCCTGGTAGGAGGGATCGCCCTGGTGATTGCGATCGGCATCTTCCTGCTGTGGTCTCGAGCGAAGGGCGGTTGGCCCTTCCGGGGACTTCGCGGAGCAATGGGCACGACACCGAAATCACTCCCGCCTACTCTATAGGAAATATGGGACGATCTCTTTCTTACGTCAGCCTGGCAGCGGGTTTGAGCCTGGCGTGCTTGAATTGGGCCTGCAGCACACCGAAAACGGAGCCGGCCGCAGAAGCAGACTACCGTGTCTACGTCACCAATGAGACGTCTGGGGACCTGAGCATTATCGACGGTTCCAGTCTGGCGGTGGTCTCCACCATTCCGCTCGGTTCGCGTCCTCGCGGTATTCACGCCAGTCCGGATGGCAAGACGATTTATGTCGCGCTCAGCGGCACGCCGCCCAACCCTCCCGGCACCGACCCCAAGACGCTTCCCCCCGCCGATCCGAGTAAGGATGGCATCGGGATTGTCGACGTGAAGCAAGGCAAACTGACGCGGGTGATTCAGGCTGGCTCCGATCCGGAAAACTTCGCTGTCAGCAAAGATGGCAAGACAATTTACGCCTCGAATGAGACTGCCGGCACAGTCAGCCTGATCGATGTCGCATCCGGAAAGCCGGTTGCCAACGTCCGGACCGGCGAAGAACCAGAAGGCGTTTCCATCGACCCGAATCGGCCTAATATCTATGTCACGTCGGAGGAAGGGGGCACCGTTGCGGTCATAGATGTCAACAAGCGCGCGCTAGTCACCAGGATCGGGGTGGGAAAACGGCCCCGCAACGTGCAGTTCATGCCCGATTCACCGCGCGCGTATGTTTCAGCCGAAGGCAGCGGCACGCTGGCTGTAATCGACACGTCCAAGAACACGAATGTGGGGACCGTTTCCCTGGGAAATCCCGGCAACGAACCCCGCCCCATGGGCCTCGCGCTCTCGCCGGATGCGAAAACGTTGTATGCAACTGGCGGCCGCGCCGGGCGCGTTTATTTCGTCGATACGGCTTCCAATCAGATGACCTTCTCGATGGAGGTTGGACTTCGCCCGTGGGGCATCGCGTTGTCGCCGGACGGAATGCGGATGTTTACCGCCGATGGACCTTCCGATAATGTTTCGGTTGTGAATGTGGATGGGCAGAAGCTGATGAAGAAAATCCACGTCGGCGCGGGTCCCTGGGGGGTTCTGGTGCTGCCGAATTCTAAGGAGTAAGCCGGGATAGGGATGGAGAGTGAGTTAAGGGCCGGGAGTGCTGTTGAACACTCCCGGCCCTTGGTCTAGCGGTTAACTTACTGCAGGAGCTTCAGGACAGACTGCGGGATCTGGTTGGCCTGGGCCATGGCCGCGATAGAGGTCTGTTGCAGGACTTGCGATTTGGTCAGGTTGGCAGCCTGGGCGGCTACGTCGGCATCACGGATCTGGCTTTCCGCGGCCGAAAAGCTGGAGATCTGCGATTGCGCAAGGCTGATGGCGTACTGCAGCTTGTTCTCGCCTGCGCCGACCCGGCCCTGGACGAGACCGAGGGTCTGCACGGCGGCGTTCAAGGCGCTGATGGCGGCCTCGGCGTTCTTGGTGGCAGCGGCCGCGGTGACGGTGGGTGCGGTGGAATTGATTAATCCGGCGGCGGTGAAAGCACCAGCGGCCGAAGCATTTACCGAGAAGCCTTCAGCGCTTTGGAAGTCAATACCGGTTCCCGCCGCGTTCAGGATTGCGCTTACGCCCTTACTCGCGGTTTGGGCGTTGATTTTTGATATCGCGGTGGCGATGGTATCACCCGCTGCCAAACTGACAGTCGTGCTGCCTTGCGCGGTCTGGAAGGTCAGATTCTGGGCCGCGGTGCCCACGTATGGAGTAGCACCGTTGACGACGAAATTGACTGTATTCTGCAGCGTATCGGTTGCCGAAGAAATGAGATCGGCGTCGGCGGGGGTAGCGCTGCCGGTCGCGTTGGCCGTGAAGGCAACGCTGCCGCTGAACTGCAGCTTGCCGTTTCCGTCTACGCCCGCGGTGATGCCTAACGGAACGAGTTGAGAATTGAACTGATCGAGGATGCCACCGGCTCCGGTCAGGGCCGTTCCGGTCGACGAAGCCGCAAGCGTAATGGTCTTCTGGACGGAAGCGCCGGCGGAATAGATGTTAAACGTGAAGGTTTCGTTAGCGTTCTTCACAAAGGTTGCCCCGGGTGCATCGACGCGTACGCCGTTGGCGAAGGCTACGCCGCCGCCCAGAATGTTGGTCGCCGCAAGATTCAGGCTGGTGGCGTCCACCGCGTTATTCGAACCGCTTAAATCGACCTCGATTCCAGCGTTGCTGGCGGTGCTCGCGCCGCCGATATACACCTTTAACAAGGTGTTCAGTTTGCCGCCATTGTTCAGATTGATGTTTGAAGCCTGGCGGGTAATCTCGCTAACCAGAGCCGAATACTCCTGGTTGAGGGTCGCCCGGTTGCCGGTGAAGGTTCCGGAGGCCGACTGGGTGGCCAGGGTCTTCATGCGGTCGAGCAGGTTGGAGATGTTGTTGAGACCGCCGTCGACAATCTGGAGCTGGCCGACGCCGTCGTTAGCGTTGGCGACGCCCTGCTGCAACTCGGCAATGTTGCTGCGGAAGGCATTGGCAATTGCGAGGCCGGCAGCATCGTCACCGCTCTGGTTGATCCGGTAGCCCGAGGTTAACTGGTTGATAGTCTTGCTCTGAAAAGCGGAGTTGTTCTTCAGATTCATCTGAGCGTTGAGGGAGTCAACGTTGGTGCGAAGGGAAATCATCGTTGTAGTACGTCCTGGTTCTGAGTTTGACTTTTTCGGGCGGCCGATAACCGCCGCTCACATAACCCATATCGGGGCAGGACGGACTACTCTAGAAGTAAATTTTGGACTATTTCTATTCCGTGAAGGGGAGGGTACGCCTTTCCGCCCTCGAAACGATCTCCGGCGAACAATTTGAAGGCCGGAAGTGCTTTTGCGCACTCCCGGCCCCTGGTTTGGTCAGTTAGCTACTGACGGCTGTTTTACTGGAGGAGCTTCAGGACAGACTGGGGGATCTGGTTGGCTTGCGCCATAGCCGCGATCGAGGTCTGTTGCAGCACCTGGGACTTGGTCAAGTTGGCAGCCTGGGCAGCCACATCGGCATCGCGGATCTGGCTTTCGGCGGCCGAGAAGCTGGAGATCTGCGACTGAGCGAGGCTAACGGCGTACTGCAGTTTGTTTTCGCCCGCACCGACGCGTCCCTGGACGAAGCCCAGCGATTGAACGGCGGCGTTCAAAGCGCTGATGGCGGCCTGAGCGTTCTTGGCAACGTCAGCGGAGGTGACGGTTGGAGCGGTGGAGTTGGTCAAGCCTGCGCCGATGACGCCTGCTGCGGAAGCGTTGACGGAGAAACTGCCGGCGCTCTGGAAGTCGATACCGGTACCGGCGGAGTTCAGGACGGCATAGACACCCTTGGATGCAGTCTGCGCATTGATTTTCGCGATGGCCGACGTTGTAGTTTCCGTCGCGGCGAATGTAACCGTCGCGCTGCCTTGTCCAGTTTGAAAGGTCAAGGTGTCGCCTGCAGCTGTCGCGCCAATTGCCGCCGTTCCGTTCACGACATGATTTGTAGTATTTTCCACAGTGCCAGCCGCGCTGACGAGACCACTTGTCGCACCACCAGCAGCCTTGGCTGTAAAGGCCACACTACCGCTGAACTGCAATTTGCCGTTGCCATCCACCCCGGCGGTAATACCTAAGGTGTTCAGCTGAGAGTTGAACTGGTCGAGAACTCCACCCGTTCCGGTCAAGGACGTTCCAGTTGCAGATGCCGCGATGGTGATCGTTTTCTGCACAGAAGCACCGGCAGAGTAGACGTTAAAGGTGAACACGTCATCCGTAGCGCCTGTCACGAACTTTGCTCCAGGTGCATCAACGCGGTTGGCGTTCGAGAAGTTCACGCCGCCGCCCAGGATGTTCGTCGCAGCCAAATTCAGGCTGGTGGCATCCACGGCATTGTTCTGTCCGGACAGGTCGACACTGATGCCGGCGTCGTTCGCGCTGTTCGCGCCGCCGATGTAGACGTTCAGCTTGGTGTTTAAGCTGCCGCCGTTGTTCAAGTTGATGTTCGAAGCCTGGCGCGTGATTTCGGTTTGCAGCTGCTGATACTCCTGGTTCAGCGTCGCGCGGTTCCCGGTGAAGGTGCCGGAAGCCGACTGCGTGGCCAGGGTCTTCATCCGGTCGAGCAGGTTCGAGATGTTGTTCAAACCGCCGTCGATGATCTGGAGCTGGCCCAGGCCGTCGTTGGCGTTCGCCACACCCTGCTGCAGCTCGGCGATGTTGCTGCGGAAGCCGTTCGCGATCGCGAGGCCGGCAGCATCGTCACCACTCTGGTTAATGCGGTAGCCCGAGGTCAACTGTTGAATGGTTTTGCTCTGGAAAGCGGAGTTCGTCCGCAAGTTCATTTGCGCGTTGAGCGAATCAACGTTAGTACGGATGGAAATCATTTGTCTTTTGTCCCTGATCTGATTTTTATTTTGTTTAGCGGCTCTGTGTTCCGCTTACAAAAGACATGTCGGAAACTTGACACCCGATTTCTAGAGATTCTTCAAATATTTGACGGAGAGGCGGAAAGTTGACGATCGGGAAGAGCCGGGCTGAAGTTCTCCACAGATTTCCGGAACGCTAAATCTCGTGATCGCAATCCAGGGACCGGAACAGGCCTAGGCGTGGCGCTGGAGGCCTTCCGCAGCCCTCAGTGATCGGAGGAGAAGCATCTAAATCCTCATCGATGAATGCTCACTCACTTTACTGGAGCGCTTCGAGACAGTTTTATTGTCCCGGCTAAGCGGGCGCAGCAAGCCGGGCACTCCCTTGACGGGTTCCCTGAATGGGAACTATAATGCTGTAAGGTGCATGCATGTTGTTAAGCAGAAAACCTTGCAGGAGTGCGGTCATCAGCGAAAGTTCGCTTCAGCCAAAGGAGAGTTGGCGCTCTGGTTCAGCGTTGCAGATCGGGCACAGTGGAAGCGACTTCTCGACACGCAGCAGGACTATCGGTCGGCTGAAGCAGTTCACGTCAAGAACAGAACATACACGGTCTTTAATATATGCGGGAACAAGTTTCGACTCATCGTCCTGATCGAATACGCAGTCGGCAGAATCTTCGTGAAGGATCTCCTGACGCACAAGGAATACGACAAGGACAGATGGAAGGAAAGGTTGGAGAACGAGCAGATCAGACAGGAGAAGCTTCAAGCGGAAAGAGGAAAAACCAAACGAGTGCCGCCGACACAGCTTTCGATTCCAAGAAATACCGCAATCTGCTTGCCGCAAAATGTCCGCGCGAGATTACATCCGACGAGCAGAATGAAGCATACCTCCAAGAGCTTGAAGCGCTCTCGTTCGCCGAAGACCAGACTCCTGAGGAGAAGGAATACTGCAAGATGCTTGCCGCCTTTATTGAGAGCTGGGAACGGCGGTATCGCCCCGAACGTTCCCTTTCGCCTATCGATTCGCTCAAAGTTCTGATGGACAATCGAGGCCTCAAACAGTCCGATCTCGTGCGTGTGATCGGCAGCAAAAGTCACATCTCAGAGATCCTTAGCGGCCAGCGGGAATTATCGAAGGCTCACATCCAGAAGCTAAGCCAATTCTTCCGTGTGTCCCCGGAAGTCTTCTTTCCTCTCTAAATACTCACTCGGCAGGACGTCCTCGCGGGCCCTGACCTTTGTTTCTCTACTAATTCCCGGTCACCCCTTGGCAAAAGACGCCCTTTTGGTGATTCGATCTTCGACGGAGAGCACTGCTGCGCTGCGCATCCCGTCCCGGATATCGAAAACCTCGAAACGTAGTTAAAAGAAAGATTGAAGTCCAGATCCATCCAGCGTGCCGAATACGTTAATGGTCCTCACCCCTTGCTTTTGTCATGACCGTAATGTAGTTAGGACAAATCCGAAGTGACTGCCTCCATCCGCCTTCTACTAGCTCATTCCACGCTGCCCGGCAGAGCCGGGCTGAAGCCTCCGCAGACTGAACACTGGCCCAAATCCGATGGAAATCTCCGGTCTGGAGTAAGGAGATTAGGTGTTTATTACGACGATATCTACGCGGCGGTTGTGGACGCGGCCGGTTTCGGTGTCGTTGGAATCGAGGGATTGATTATCGGCATAGCCCGAGATGCTCATGCGCTTGATATCTATGCCGAAGCGTTCATGCAGCAGGCGCAGCATGGCGATACTGCGCGAGGCCGAAAGCTCCCAGTTGCTCTGGAAACGGCCGTTGCTAATGGGCTGCGAGTCAGTGTGCCCTTCCAGCCGGATCGCATTCGGGAGGGCATTGAGAACATTAGCAACCTTAGCGACGGCCGGATAGGCATCCGGAGAAATCTCTGCCGCGGCGGACGGAAAGAAGGAGCCCGCCTCCAGGCTGATGACCAGACCACGGCGATCGAGCGAGACCCGGACGCCTCCGCCGGCGATTTCGGTTTTCAGATCTTCCTTCAATGCCTCGAAGGCCGGCGCTAAAGCCGGTTTGGCCCGAGGCGCGGCAGTGACGCCGCCATTCTTAAGCGCTTTTTTAATGGACTCGGAGACCGCCTGAGCATTGTTCTTGTCCGCCTGGCTCACCGCGAACATCACCACAAAGAACGCGAACAACAGCGTTACAAAGTCGGCATAAGAGACCAGCCAGCGATCGGTATTCTCCGTTGACGCGGCGGTGCGCCGCCGTCTCACAGAGTTCCCCGTACGGGCGCGGGCTGATTGTTGGCTTTGCCAGCCGCGCGGTTACGAACCGGTTCGCCCAGCGGCCGCCGGTAAGATTCGAGCTTGTTCTCGAGCAGGATGGGATTCATACCTTCGACAATGGCTTCAACGCCTTCGAGCGCGAGCTCCTTCATCAGCATGGCGCTCTGCAAGCGCGCTTTCAATTTATTGGCGGCGGGCAGGAAAAGAATGTTGGCGAGGAAAATTCCGTAGACCGTGGCAACGAAAGCCACCGCGATGCCGTGTCCCAAGGCATCGATATTGCTCAGGTTCTTCATTACCTGAATCAATCCCATGACCGCGCCGATGATCCCAACCGTAGGAGCATAGCCACCCGCCGATTCGAAGACTCTAGCTTCCGCTTCACCGCGTTGTTCCGCAGCGAGAAGTTCGAGTTCCATGATGGAACGCATTACTTTCAAATCGGTACCGTCGACGGCCAGCATCAGAGCTTTGCGCAGAAAGGGATCGGTAATCGACGAGATCTCGCTATCCAGGGCGACGATTCCGGTCCGGCGCGCTTGCGCGGCCAGCCGGAGGATCTGGTTAATGGCTTCATCGGCCGTAATAGCGGGCTGCCAGAAGATTGACGGCACCTTTCTGACGGCCGCCAGGAGAATGTGCGACGGCGTCGTAACCATGACTGCGCCGAGGGTACCTCCAAGCACGATTAGCGCGGCCGTAATTTGCGCGATATCGGCGAGACGTCCGCCTTCCAGCAGCAATCCGCCGAGAATGCCGCACAAGGCCACCAGCAGGCCCGTCAGAGTGGCGAGATCGAGTTTTCCGCGGGAAGTTGTAGCAGCAGATTGGGTCATGTGAGACTTTCGACCTTAGCTCGGCAAAACTTCAGTAGTAAGGCGCGAATTTTCAGGTTTTCCGCTGGAAATTGCGCATAACGGCAGTCCGTCGATGATGGAACGGCGGAATGCGAGCACCTTGGCCACCACCTGCGGAGCGGTTTCGAGCACCAGGAACTTTTCGCCCGAGGTGAGGACGATGACGGTGTCGGGCGTAACATCGATGTGCTCGATCAGGTCGGAGTTAATGACGATAGGGGCTTTATTGAGCCGGGTAAGTTGAATCATCCGAACGATTAGACCTTCCGAGTACGTCTAAAGCATCTGGAGGGCCAAAGCTTCGCGGCAGGTTTGTTCTTCCGGTAAGCTCGGAACTAGCAGATGGGAATCCACACGCATACATCTCACCGACGGGTGTGGAAGTGGGTTCTAATTTCTCTCGCTATCTCCGCCGCAACCCTCTTCATCATCGCGGAGGTGATGATCCATCGCGCCGGCCCGATTCTTAAAGGCCGCATCAAGGAGACGTTGAGCGCGCGGTTCGAGAGCCGGGTGGAGTTGGAGACTCTGGATGTCTCGGTAGTGCATGGTCTCGAAGTCTCAGGCGACCGGCTGGCCATCTACCCTCCCGACAATGTCGTAGCCGCCGGCGCGGACAAGCCGCTGATCGCAGTCAACCATTTCGCCTTTCACTCGGGCCTGTTAGGGCTCTTCTTTAAGCCCATGCACGTGGGGAAAGTGCAGGTGGACGGTCTGCAGATCAACATTCCGCCGCGCGAAATGCGAAGGGCGCAAGAAAACAACCAGCATTACGGCAAGATCAAGATTGTGGTGGACGAGATTGTCTGCGACAACTCGCGTTTGATTATCGGCACCTCGAAACCGGACAAGGACCCGAAGGATTTCGAGCTGAAACATATCGAGTTGCACGATGTGGGTCCTGACGCTCCCTGGAAGTTCGAAGCTACGCTGACGAACGCAATTCCGCGCGGCGATATTCAGTCGCAAGGAAGCTTTGGGCCGTGGCAGAACGAGAGCCCGGGAGACTCGTCTGTCACCGGCCACTACACCTTTAACCATGCCGACTTGAACACCATTAAAGGGCTGGGCGGGATGCTTTCATCAACTGGGGGCTTTCAGGGCCAGCTGAATAAGATCGTCGTGGACGGGGTCACCGATACACCCGATTTCTCGCTGGACACGGCGAACCATGGCGTGCCGCTGCACACCGAGTTCCACGCCATTGTGGATGGGACCAGTGGAGACACATATTTGCAGCCAGTGAGAGCAAAGCTCAGGAACTCGAGTTTCACCACCAGCGGAGCGATCATCAACGTCAAAGGCCGCGGACATCGAATCGAGCTGGACGTGGATATCGCGGAGGGCCAACTCCGGGACTTTCTGGAGCTGGCCGTAAAGGCGAAGAATCCCGTAATGAATGGACTAGTCAGCACAAAAACCAGAATGCGCATCCAGCCTGGACCGGAGAGCGTTTCGCGCAAACTGAGCCTGGAGGGCGGCTTTACCCTACTCCGCATTCACTTCACGAATCCAAAAGTGCAGGACCAGGTGGACATGCTGAGCCTCCGCGCCGAGGGCGACCCGAAGTCGGCCAAACCGGGGGCGGAAGATGTGAACTCGCGCATGACCGGCGTATTTCAGATGCGGCGCGGTACGCTGCACTTCAGCCGATTGATGTATGTACTGCCGGGCGCGCGGCTCAATCTGAAAGGCGCTTATCGTCTGAATGGCCAGCAGATAGAATTCCATGGAAATGTTCTCACCGAGGCGACGCTGCCGCACATGGTGAAGTCTAGATGGAAGAGCTTAGTCCTGCGTTTTGTCTCGCCGTTTTTCCGGAACCAGACCGGAGGCGCCAGTATTCCGGTGAAGATCACCGGCACGAAGTCAGAGCCGAAGTTCGGCATCGACTTGTTCCGAAAACACTCGACTGAACACCCGGGAGAAAAATCGCGTAACCGGAAGGACGGCGGACCGAAAACCGCCAGGGCGCGTCTAAACTAGTAACAGGGCAATTAAGATGAACACCTATGGAACCCAGAATTCGGTTTGGGATAATCTCAGCGGCACAACCTCTTTAAGTGACCGGCGCGCGGCGGTTCTGAAGCAGACTTATCTGCTGTTCGGGCTGGCGGTATTCAGCGCGATGGCGGGAGGGTATGTCGGAGCCACATCTGAGACCCTCGCGCGATTCTTCTCGGGCTGGCTGGGCTGGATTGCTGCTCTCCTGCTGCTGAATCTCGTTCCGCGGATTGCCATCTCAGTCCGGCATAATCCTCAACTGGGCACTGCTGCGCTGGTGTTCGACGGCTTTATTTCGGGCATTGCTATCTCGCCTATTCTCTGGATTGCCAGAAGCGTTTCACCGGCGCTAATCTTCAGCGCGTTGGGCATCACCGCTTTTATCTTTATCGGCATCACGTTTTATGTGATGACTACACGCCGCGAGTTTTCGGCTCCGCGAGGCTTGATGGTGGGGCTCTTCTTTTCTCTTCTGGGCGCGATGGTTCTGAACGGTTTTCTTCAGATCGGGCTGATCGGAATTCTGATTAGCCTGGGTGTGGGCGCGCTGGGCGTGTTCACGATTGTCTATTCCACCAGCGCTGTGCTCCGAACGGCTGATTCGGATAGCGCGATTCCTGGAGCGCTGATGCTCTTCGCCGGGGTGTTCAACGTCTTTATTGCGACGCTGAATATCCTGTTAAGAGTGATGAATGGCGGCCGCCGGGGGTAAGACTAGCTTCAGAGAGCTAGGCGGCTAGCCAACTTTAGATGACCCCCAGTAACGTTCCCTTCGCTTTCGCAGTCGATAAAAGCGAGTTCATCTTCGCGATTCGTCCAACCCTCGCCGCGGCGCTCTCTGACTTAAGAGAGCGGTTCCCTCAACCCTTTTTTCTCGTTGGGATGACGGCCTTCTTCCCTGATGGCCGTTCTGAAGTCATTCCATTTCAGCGCCTGGTCATTAAAACGGAAGGGCGCGAACAGTGGATAAGTGACGAGCAGGCGGGTACGTTGCAAGCTGAACTCTATCCTTTATCGTCTGATTCCTGAGAAAGAGCGCCGCACGCCGACGGCGGAAGGGAGTACTCCGCGGCAGACAGCTAAGACTTTCCGTCTTCGATCTGGCGGCCTAAAGCAGCGGCATCGAAGTAGGCTCGGAATCGCTTGATTTTCTCGCCTTCGACTTCGAGTATCGAGACGCCGCTGTACTGGAACTTGTGACCGTGAGCGGATGTTCCCTCGGTATTCCATTCCAGGGCAACTTGCCCATCGCCCATAATTTTGTTGCGGAACGTTGACTTCATGGTTTCGAAGGTATCGCGGTATTTCGTCCAGAAGTCGCGAGCACCTTCAACTCCGTGAAACTTCTCCGGCGCGATTACATTTCCAACTTCCGCCTCAGCAGTAAAGAGTTCGGCGATTGGTTGGGCATTGCGATCTGCTTCCAGAGTGTTCAGAGATTCGATAAATCGATCGGCTATTGTGTTCGGCATCTCAGACTCTGAGATGCCGCTGGACGCGCTGGAGATAGACAAAGTTGCCACGCTGCATAAAAGCGCTAAAAGCGCCGCTTGTCAGAAGAAGAACTTCAGTCCTAACTGCACTTTACGCGGCTGATAGTTGCCATCCATGGTGTCGCGAATGCGGCCAAAGGTGGAACTGGTGAAGATAGCGGTCGGAAATCCGAAGTTGGGATGGTTGGTCAGATTCACGACATCGGCGCGAATTTGCAGCCGATAACGGGTATCGCCAGTGAAGTAGATGTTCTTGGCGAAGGTCGCATCGAGGTCGAAGAAGCCAGGACCGCGGAAAAAGTTGCGTCCTGTGTTTGAAAAGCTGCCGGCCGTGGGAATGCTGAACTTGGCCTTTTCGGCGTCATCGAAGTAGGCGTAAAAGCTGCTGGCGGGATCGATGAAGAGCTCTCCATCGGGCCGGGAGCAGCCGCTGCAGTTGGCAGCAGTCTGCCGCACGTTCGAGAACGTGTTGCTTCCCGAATAAGCGGTGAAAGGCCGCCCGGATTCCCACGTGAGAAAGCCGCTTACCTGCCATCCGCCGACTAGCCGCTGGATGAACGCATTGGCATTCGGGAAAAAGCGCTGCCCTTTGCCAAACGGCACTTCGTAGACAAAGTAGGACTGAATGACATGCCGGCGATCGAAATCGGACAACGCATAGTTAGCGCGGCGATTGTAGATATCGAGCGGAGTGTTGGCTGCCGATTGCCCTGATCCTGTACTGACGATAGTGAAAGTGGGATCGAAAGAGCGCGTATCGAGCGACTTCGACAAAGAGTAGGAGACTTGGCCTTCCAGGCCCGCGGCGAGACGGCGCTGGAGTTGAACTTGAAGCGCATGGTAAGTGGAGAAGTCGTTCGAGTCGAGAACGTTGAAACCACCGTTGAACTGGTTATACGGGATGAAGAAGTTCGGGTCCTGGCCGGAGAGCGCAACCACCGAACGCTCCGGCGTCCCCTGTATTCTGCTTGCCAGCGAGCCGGCCAGCCCAGCCACAGAGTTATTGCTGAGCTGAGTAGAAAACAGGCGGCGCACCATTTGCGATCCGGTCTCGCCGGTGTTCCTCCGGCTATCGGCCGAAGTCAGCGAGTTGATAAGAGGGCTGTCTCCACCCGCCTTGACGGTGTTGAAGGCATCGACAAAACCGTTGTTGGTGATGTCCGCCTGGTTGATGTTATAGCCGCCGAACAGGTGATAAGCGCGGCGTCCGATGTAGTCGACTTCCACAATCGTCTTCGCGCTAATTTGCCGCTGCACGCTGAAGCTCCACTCGTGGGTGGTCGGCATCTTCACGTTGGGATCGACTGTGGTGATGGTGTTGGCGCTGTAGGTAGGCGGAGTCAACAGTTGACCAGGCGCTAACGCCGGCGGAGCCAGCGGAGATAGACCCGCGAATCGGCCGCCGGCGATTCCATAGGACTGGTTGGATGTACTGGTGACCGATCCAGGCAGATTCGCGAAAACGGCAGACGAAAGCGAAAACGTGTTCAGACGATCGTAAGCAATGCGGTAGTTTGCGCGGATAGATGTTTTGCCGCTGCTGAAGGGATCCCAGGCAAAACCGACGGAAGGGCCGAAGTTTCGCCAGGAGTTGTTGTAGAGCTGACCGGGAACCCAAGTGAGATTATTATTGGGCGGCGCGCCGATGGCCACTGCCTGGTCTGGACGCGTGATGGTGTTGGTGGTGGAACCCGGCGCCATTTTGATTTCCCACCGGAGGCCGGCATCGATGGTGAGATTCCGGCGCACTTTCCAGGTATCTTGCCCGTAAAAGTCGAACTCCGGCCATTTGGATTGAAACGGCAGCTGGCCGGTTGCGAACTGTCCGTCCTGAGCGACGAAGCCGCGAGTGGCGGTTCCGACACGGCCCAGGAGAAAATTGATATTGCTCTGGAAAGCAGGCAGATCGAACGCAGTGTTCAAGCCAGCCGGTAGCCCGAAACTGCGAGTGTCGACCGGATTTGTTCCGGTGCTGAAATCGACCTCAGTGGTCGAGTTTCGCCCGCCGACCGAACCACGCAGATCGTCTTCCCGCTGGTAGCGGAGATTGGTTCCGACCTTTATGGTGTGAGCGCCGGTGGTGTAGCTGAGGTTGTCGACAATCTGGTTGGTGTTCAGGGTGCGGACGTTAGAAAAATCGTACTGCGCGGTGTTATCTACCGGGGTGTAGATCGAGGAACCTGGAGTCAGAATGGTGATCCTGTTTAAGTCGGCTGTCGGCTGCTGAAACAGGAAAGCAAAGTGGTTCTGACCCACAACCAATTCGTTAGTTACTCTGGCAGACGGGTTCCAGCGCCAGTTCGCCGCGAAACTGCGCGGCTCGCGAACCGTGTTGACCAGGCAGCCAGTGCCGGGAAACACCGGCAGGCCGCCGTTGGCGTTATCGCAATTTGTATCCTGGCTGCCCCAGCTTCCGCGGAAGAAAAATGTGTTCTGCGGATTCAGAATAAAATCGACTTTGAAGGTTTCGTCGTGCTGCCGCTCCTGTTGAGAAGGAGCGAAATTGAATCCCGCGGTATTGAGCCCGTCACCCACGGCGAAGTTGTTGGGTAAAGGCGCTTGAGCAATCAGGCCCTGTGTAACGGCATCGAGTCCTGCGCGCTGCGGATCGTTGGTGATGACGTTGTAAGAGCCGATGTTGAGCCCCGGCAGAGGATTTCCTGCCGCATCCACCGATGCGCCGGACACGCCCGAAGGCCGGTTGCGCCCGCCATTCACGTAGCGGAGAAGACCCTGCCGGGCGGTGGCGGTGTACACAGTTCTGGTGATCTGAAACGAGTTTTTGGCTGCCAGCGCCTGCACATTGGTAAAGAAGAATAGTTTGTTCCGGACGATAGGTCCGCCGAGACTGCCGCCGTAAATGTGCTGAACGAACTGCGGCTTCCCTACTCCGTTGATGAGGTTGTTATAGTCGGCGGCATTCAGCCGGGGCGTTCGATAGAACCAGAAACCGGTGCCGTGAAATTCGTTGGTTCCGGAAGAAGTGATCAGCGACACCTGACCGCCGCTGTTCCGGCCGTAGTCGGCTGTGGCGTTACTCGTAATGGCGCGGTACTCGGACAGAGCATCGGGATTCAAGCGGACGGGTGAGAAATTCGAGCCGCCCGCGCTGGTTTCGTTCGAATCGATGCCGTCGACGGTGAAATTCCAGGAGCGGTCGCGCGCGCCATTGACGTGGATGCCGCCGCCGGTATTCGAACCGTTCACGACGCCTGGTTGGATGAGCACCAGATCTAGCGGGTTGCGCCCGCGCGTTCCTACGATGGGCAATTCGCGAATGCTACGCCCGGTGAGCAGATTGCCAAGATTGCCCGAAGTGCTGGTTTGCACCTGTTCGGCGGTGCCGCTGACTTCAACCGATTGGGTGGATGATCCAACCTCTAGCGTGACGTTGATAGTCGCCGGCTGGCCGATGGTTACGGCGTTGCCGGTGGACTGGTATTTCTTGAACCCACTGGAGGCCACGGCGAGCGTATATTGGCCCACCTGAACGGAATCGAAGACGTAGTTGCCTGCGCTATCCGTGACTGTGTGGAAGGTGGCCTGCGTACCCTGGTTCGTCAGGTCCACTTGCGCGTTGGCCACCGTTGCGCCGCTCGCGTCCAGAACCGTTCCTAAAGCTCTTGACGTGGTTCCCTGCGCATACAGAGACACCGCGGATAACAGAACACCAAGTACAAACTTCCTCATTTAGCGAGTTAGTGTAGCACTGATTGTGGCACTCCCATACTTTTTTCTTGAATGATTTGCGCCTTGATGATCGATCAGTAAAACTACTTTGTTCTTCGTTAGCTGTTCCGGTTTGCCTGCTTCCTGCGGGTTATCGAAATCCGATTTCCCGTCATGCGGCAAAGCAAAAGCAGACGACACTTAGGGTGTAGTCGATACCAATTTAAAGAACACGGCTGAGTTTTCGCCCGTGAAAACCAGCCGTTCGCCGTCCGTTCCTTTCAGATGCGGCTGGGCTGCCCCGGCAATGGCCGGTACGTTCACCGGTATCCACTGTTTCGTTTCACGATCAAACAAATAAGTAAGGCGGTTATGTGGATAATGCTGATCGAAATTGACAAATGCCTGGCCCGCGGAGGTCAAGACAAATTGCTCCGCCATGCCGGGGAATTCCCGTGCGGATTGCTTCGGCAGACCGGGATATGTCTGCAGAGTCATAGCCGGAAAAGAGATTTCTACGTATTGACTAACGTCATCCAATCCCTGAGCGTACCAACCAATCCGATCCTCAGTCGCGGCCAAAAAGCCGCTCCGAAGGCGATCTGTCCTGACGTCTTTTCTAGATCCTATCGAGTCGAGCAGATTGCCTGACTGATTGAAATGTCTGATCACACCGGCGTCCGGATTCACACCAGGCGCATTGGTGTCGCCGTTGATCATCTCAAAACCTGAGGTCCACGCGGTTCCATCCTGGGCGACACTGAGAGCGTAAGGAAAGTAGGGCGCCGTCCGGACAACATGGGAGCTTTGACCATCTGCTGAGATCCAGCAGAGAAACGGCACATGCTGTCCTTCGGAGGCGTAGAAAGATCCGGAGAAAACAATAGAGCCATCGGACGCCCGATCGAAGTCATTTACGAAGATACGCACAGATCCTGGAATATCCGGTGTAAAGAATGAAATTCTTTCTCCTTACGGACTTAATACGAGAAAGGTAGGCGACGTTTGTCCCGCGGTCCAGTAGACGAACGCGCCGTGAACCCATTTGACGATTCCACGCATATAGTCGACCCCACTTAGCATGATTTCGCCCGACGCGGGCGAGAATGTCAACTGGCGGACATCAGATCCTCTGCATTTTACTGAAGCACTTACAAAAACAAACCCAGCCGAAGCAAACAAGGACGTCAGCATCTTGATCGCAATTACCGGACCGGCTTGCACAAAGCAAACCAGTCTTCCCGGCTGCAGGTCCAGGAGTAGGGCCATTTCTGCTCGATCACCCGGTCTCTGGATTCCGGCTTATCTCCGCTGAATCCCATAAAGAGCATAAAATCGAGCTGATTCGCGATCCTGGTTCGGACCGCTCCGTCGTTTATCAACTTTCCAGCGAAGCGGTCGGGGAAAGTTAAGACCGAGCCTGGGAAGCGCGCCGCCAGCAGCGTCTTTTTCGCCTCTATCGGCAGGATAGGAAGATCCAGCCACGGGGCGTTCATCATGATCGTATTCGTATTTCGAAAATACCTGGCGGCTGACCAAATATAAGGATCGTAAGTGAGATGGCCGGACACGGGAACGACAGGCGGGTCGATGAAAACTCCGCGAGGCCCAGGCGCTGCCAAGCTTGCATGCTCCAGACGGTCCATGACGATCGAGATTTTACGAACGTCAGAATCGTAAATCAGCAAAACCCACAGGGAAAGAGCGACCGAGAGCACCTCGGCAAGGGTCTTCACTCGGGGGGCTGCGGCCGAGAAGGCTGGCGTCATGATTGCAATCAGAAAATACCAAATGTAGACGACCAGACGATCAGCGAAAAAGTCGGAGCCGTTTATGCTGCGGGGTATGAGCGGATAGAAGATTGCCAGCGCGATTGCCGCGAGGGCAACACTGGTTCTTCCGTTGGAGTTTTTCGTGCGCCAATCTTCTCTAAGATTCCGAGCGGCCAGAAAGATACCCACACCGGCCAAGCAGAACAGCAGAAGCAGATAAAGGCCGGTTCCCAGCGTCCCGGAAACTAACAGCAAGGGCCTGCCGTGCAGGAGATCGCGCAGCATCCCACCTTGAAGCAGCCGGTGATGCAAATTTTCGCTAGTGCGGCTGCCACTTACAAACAGTGCAATGTAAACCAGAGTCAACGAAGCCGTGAACAACGACCAGAGCCCGGCCTTCTGGCTCCGCGTGCGGAAAAATGAAGATCCTTCTCCAGATCGAAACGCGAAGCATGCCGCAATGAAGAAATCTGCCCAAGCGACCAGCAGCGTCATCAGCAGGGGTACAGGATGCGTAAATAGCATCGCCATGGTGAACACCACAAACATCACCCGATAACGGTTGCTATCCCGGTCACGCGCCCGGATCCAAAACGAGATGGCAAAAAGGGAGAGTCCTAGCGAGAGACCGTAGTTATGAAAGCCCATACCGATTGTCCAGCCCAAAGACAACGGAATGCCGAGTAGCGCTAACGGTGACGATGCATGCGAAACACTCCTGACTAAGTGCAGAAATCCATAAGAGGTGAGAACGACGATCAAACAGATGACGAGCTTTTCCGCCATCACCGCAGTAACAAAGTGATAGAGAGTTAGAAGAATCAGGTAATGAACGGCGTAGGGAGGTATGGGATAACGAATAGCAAAATAGTTATTGAAGACGCTGGGGCCGGAATGCAGCTTCGAAAGCACCTGGGCATAGTACAGATGGATGGGGCCGTCCTGAGTCGGAAAGACAGGAAAGGAAAGGATCCAGGCGCAATATAGGGCAACCAGAGCAACAAACAGCAGATTGCCGCGGAGTGCGGCAATGCCTCCCAAAGCTGATTCAGCCGGTTGGCGTTCGACCCGGGTCCCCGCTTCTTCAGGCAAGGGGAGACGATCCGCTGCTTACGCTCGAGAGGTTCAAGTTATCTTCTTCGTGCCGGGCTAAACGATGTTGAAGTAAGTCGCCGATAAGGTAGAGCGGCCGCTGCTTAACTTCGGTGTAGATTCTTCCAATGTATTCACCGACAATGCCCAGGCTGATCAACTGGAGAGCGCCCAGAAACAGAATACCGATGAAGAGAGTGAACCAGCCTCGCACCCATTCGTGGGTGAACAAGCGCACCGCAACCGAATACAGAATGCCGAGAAAAGCCACCGCTGCCGCGGCGAAGCCCATCAGGGTAACTAATCTAAGCGGTACGGTGGAAAACGAAACGATTCCGTCCAAAGCCAGATTGACCATTTTTTTCAAAGGGTATTTGGTGGTTCCGGCAAAGCGCGCCGCACGTTCGTAAGGCAGTGCTAACTGCCGGAATCCGATCCAGCTCGACATGGCACGAAGCAGGCGCTGCCTTTCAGGCATCGACAACAATGCGTTCACCGCGCTGCGGCTCATCAAGCGGAAATCACCGGCGTCTTCTGGAATGCTTACATCAGATAAGCGGCTGATGACGCGGTAGAAGAGGGCAGCCGTCCACAATTTAAAGCTGGACTCCCCTTCCCGCTTTTCCCGGACTCCATAGACCACGTCATAACCCTCACGCCAGGCCTGCAGCATTCTGGGGATCACCTCAGGAGGATCTTGCAGGTCCGCATCGATGATGATGACAGCATCTCCGCGAGCGTTGCCCAGCCCGGCGCTGACCGCTGTTTGGTGGCCGAAATTCCGGCTTAACATCACCACCGCGACATGATCGTCTTCGTCAAACAGATCCCTCAAGAGAATCGAGGTTCGATCTCTCGATCCATCGTTCACATAAACGATTTCATACAGCTCGCCCGTCCCAGAAAGCACTTCGCTAAGACGCCGATGGCACTCTTCAATAACCTCTTCCTCGTTAAAGCAGGGAACTACTAAACTAACCACCGGAAACTTAGTCCTCATACACGGCTCAATTCTCGCGGCTGCGCGCGGTCACCTTCGGGCGTCCTTCGCCGGCCGCGAACTGACCGGCGCTTGGATCGAGCCAGAGGTAGCGGGTATTCAATTGCGAGGGAACCAGAGGACCGTCATCACGGAAGTGCTTCGATTGGGCAGGCAGAACTCTTTTCCAGGCATCGGCAAACTGACGGTCATAAAAGCCGTCTGTGACGACCATCCTGGCGCCAGCTTTCCGGAACGCCTCGAGCACCGCGGCACGGCCCGGGCCTGGATCAGTCCAGAATTTCTTGATGTCATCCGTTTTGTCAATAAGCGTATTGTTCAATAAGCGGCGATTGCGTTCATAGAACAGAGGTATTTCGCCGACAATCTTCACCTTATCCAGGCGGGCCCAATCGGCGTCCACAGCAGGCCCGATGTAGGCGACCTTATCGCCCGCGCGCAAACCGATTGCCCGCAGCCTTTCGGCCAACCGGAACTGAACATTCTGAAATCGTTCCTGACGATGGGCCAGATCAGTGGCGGCTTCCCACACATTCATGGTCTGACGCCGCACTACAAATACACCCGTGTAGAGGAGACACACCACAACCGTAAAATAAGTTGCGAAGCGCGCAATTCCGCGAGCAGGAACACTGAAGCTGGCTAAAGCAGCAACCCACAGGACGACGAGATTTCCGGCTATGTAACGCTTCTCAATGTAGACCAGGCAGTACATGGAGATGACCGCGAGCGACGGAATCAGAATAGGCCAATACCGCAATAGACGAGCCAGCCAACTTCGCCAACCCGCGACAAGCAGAAGCGGAACCAAACACAAGACGATGGCGGAGCGGACACTTAGATTAGCGAGAACGGAAAGATTGACGATTAGAATCGCCAACTGCGGCTTCAGCTTCAGCTTGGGCCGGATTCCGTCGTACCAGTAAGCCGGATTGAACCACGGGGGATAGGTGCCCGGCACCGGTCCCGCAAAGGTGTAGCTTCGCGGATCGGTGGTCGCTTCCGTGGTGGGGTGTTTTGGCCGTCCGATATCGTAAGGTTCTCCCTGCCAATGGGCGTAGCGTGCCGCGCCGTCAACTTCCCATCCATAATTTAAAGCGCCTGCTTCACCCATGGTGGCTTTGCCCGCTTGGCGGCTGATGGCGACGACAAAAGGCCCGCACAACAACGCCATGCAAGTTACGACAATCCCAATGGTTCTCCAAACCGGGCGGCGAGCGCGATACAGCAGAAATGCACAGATCGCTAAACAGAGGACAAAGACCGGAGCAAAAGCGGTTCTTGCCAGGAAGGAGAGAGCGCACACAACCCCTATGCCGATGGAAAGACCCGTGCTCGGGCCGTTCAAATCGAGCCTCAAGATGAGAGCGCTAAGCGTCAGGATCAACGCCATGGCAATCATGTCAGGAGAACAGTACCAGATGTTGACCATCGATAAACCGGCAAACAAAACAGTGCAGTAACCGGCGATCCTGATGGCGTAGTCAGGAAGGAAATTCGCATCCGGCGCCATGGCTCTCCGGAATTGCAGCACTTCGTAAAGAAAGTATTCCGCGGCTCCCAGGCACAGCAGGAATTCCACGAAATTGACCAGGTGAAGCACTGCCACATCCCAATAAGGCGCGGGCCTCAGAATCTGGTAGGCGAGCATCAGCAGCCAGGAGTAAAGCGGACTCCAGTAAGGATTAACCGCCATGTTCCAATCTCCGCGAGCGTACGCTTTGGCTATCTCTATGTACGAAATGCCATCCGAGAAGATGTCATGCCGGGCAGCCCAAGTCTGAGCCGCGCCTAAGAATACGAATATCGTCCAAAACGCGATCCGGATCAGCGCGTTTTGTCCGGGCCTCAGTTCTTTCTCCGTCTTCACCCGTCGCGGACGGTCAGCTAGTGAAATCCCGGCCTCCGCACTTTTATCCGCATCGACTTCCCTCATCTGAAACATGAAAAATTATGAATCATGAAGATCGAAACCGGTAAATCTGAATATCGCCGGGGACGTCGTGCGCTTTGGTGGAGAACGTACCCAGTAACTCGAATTGGCTGGAGTTCTTGACGGCCTGCCGCAGAAGACGATTGTGAACAAATTCCACTTGCGGCGGGAAACGATCGAGCACTACCAAGCCTATTTTCTCCTGGCGCAGATAACGAACGATATCGGGAGCAGTTTTATAGAAACACCGGTAACTAGCGCCGTTCCATTGAACCGTCGCCAGCGCCTTGGTCGCGCGCACGACTTCGCCTACCGGGTCTGGGCGCAGCATAGCTAACTCCGACACCAGCAGCCCCTCTCCCACCGACTCGGATGACACCAGGATGCGGCTGTTCTCAAGGCTCGGATGCGCAGCTATGAATTCCGCGGCTTTGTCGAAGCCATAGTGATCTACGCGAGGGATGTAAAAAGTCTGAAGCAGGAAGCAAGCCGCCAATATGCTGCTCAAGACCGGCAAGCGCCAGGCTTGCCATGGCTGCTTCACCGGAATGGAACCGGCTATCTGCATCGTACCCGCCACAGCGAAATAGATCATGGCGGGAACGGCAATGATCAATTTACGGTCTTCCACGCCGGCAGGCACCAACGAATGAAAGACCCAGACCGAAACAATCAGGCCGCACATCACGGCATCGATGGAGGTGACCGCGTTCCGGAAGAAAGGCCTGACGATTCTGCCATAGATGCCAGCCAGCATAACGGCCAACAGAGCCCATCCCAGAATGGACGGGAAGAGAACCAGGAATTCCCATAGCGCGCTGAATGTGTATCCGAAAGACGGTCTGGTTCCGCCTTCCCAGCCTCTCTCGGCCATTCCCATAGTCATAACTTGCCAGGGAACACACAATATCGCGACCAGAAGAACGGGGAGCCACGAGGAAGCCTTGGAAATAAGCCGCTTGCTTCTGGCCAAGATAAGTGCCATGGGAGGAATCATCGCCAGCAGCCAACCGTTCCCTTTGGTTAAGACGGCAAGCGAAAAGAAAACGCCAAACCACAGCGCATCCCGCCATTTTTCAGAGTCGATGTAGCGGGCAAAAAAAACCGCGCTCCAGAAGCAAAACAGCGTCAGCATAGACTCGGCCATCTCTTCCGAACTGTAGGTCTGCACCAGAGGCAGAGCCACGCACAGCAAGCCGCCCAGAATGGCCGGTTTCCAGCCGAATTGCCGCCGCAACAGGCTGAATAAAGAGAGCGCAAGAGCCGCCGTCGTAAAGGCAATTTCCAGCCGCACCGAGGACCTGGAGTCACCCAGGATCAGCATCCATAACGCTTGCACCATGTAGAACACCGGCGGCCAGTGCCCAAGCGCCACTTTCGGATAGTGATCGTAATAGATCTGCGCAAACTTCAGCGGAGACTCGAAATGAAAATGCCGGATGTAGTCACAGACCATCAGTGACGTCACGTAGTGAGCCGGTTCGTCCGGATAACTACTAAACTCACTGCCATAAGCTCCACTTAGAACCTGCAAAACCACCACTGCAGCCAGGAAAGCGATGAAAGCGCCCACTAATTGATAATTAGCCAGCAGGCGTTCCCGGCTCGAGCTGCCAGCAGCCTCGAGCTTCGGCACCGTCCTGTCAAGTCCGCTTTCCAAGATCATCAATTTTTCATTGAGTCCAGAGAATTTTCGCCGGCCATTCCCTATCATACTTGTGAAAAGCTACTCTCGTCCCGGCTAGTTTGCCGATCGCGTACCGTTTCCGCTAAATCGTCTTCACCTATTTCGATGACCAACATAAAGAAAACTTGGGCTCGCCTCGATCTTCCGCTCTGGCAGCTCTGCCTGCTGATCTTTCTCATCTCTTTCGCCATCCGGATCGCACTGATATTCGCCTTCCATGTCTATAGCGAAATGGGCCGCTATGAACTGGAACGAACCGCGCTTTCCCTCGCTTTCCAGGGCGTCTACGGCAACCCGTATGCCGTTCCAACCGGACCGACGGCGCATGTCTCTCCGGGGTACACCCTGATCCTGGCAGCCATCTTCCGCATCTTCGGCGCGGGCATTCCGGCTGAGATTGTAAAAGAAGTCTTAGCCACTCTTGTAACGTCCATTCAGTACGCTCTGATCCCGTTGGTTGCTGCCGCGTTCTCTCTCGGCCGGTGGACCGGATTGATCGCCGGCCTCGTCTGCGCCATCTACCCTGCGAAGTTTCTGGTCCAGGTCGATGGAGACTGGGAAACCCCTTATACGGCGCTGTTTCTGATCGTGGTCTGCCTATGTGCTGTAAAACTCTGGACGGATGAACCACTCACCATGCGGGAAGGCATGAAGAGCGGACTGCTCTGGGGAATGGCGCTGCTGTTTGCTTCTGTTTTACTCCCGGTCTTTATGGCGTTTGTGGCGGCTGGTTGCTGGTTCAGGCGTAATCGCTTGCCTGCGGCGCTCAGGTTCTCGGCCGTGCAAATCTGCATTGTGTTCTTATGTCTCAGCCCGTGGATGATAAGAAACTACTTCGCACTTGGCTCTCCGATTGCAACCCGCAGCAATCTGGGGCTCGAACTTCACGTATCCAATAACGACCAGGCTTCTCCAGACCAATTGGAAAACTACAAGCACGGCGTCTATGACCGTTATCACCCGCTGCAAAATCGGGCCGAAGCCGAAAAGGTCAGGCGCTTGGGAGAAGTAAGATACAACCGCGAAGCCCAACAGGAAACGGACAGCTGGATTAAGAACCACCCTGCGAGATTCGCCGCTTTGACTCTCGGCCGTATTGAAAAGTTCTGGTTCTACACGGATAAGACTTCAGTTCCAAAAACAATTTTCCTGGATGTAACCGGTCTTTTTGGTTTGCTGGGAGCGGTTTACCTGCTATGGACAAACCTCGAGGCAGGGACGGCAGTAATCCTTATCTTGCTGCTCTACCCTGCCCCCAGCTATCTCATCCACGTCGGATTGCGCCAGAGATATCCCATCGACTGGCTCCTGGTTCTGCTTAGTACCGTTTTGTTCTTTGAAGCATTACGCAGGTTTACGGGAGGCAAGGTTACGGCCCCTAAGCGACCGTAACCTCTTCCTTTGTTTCAGCCACCGAGGTTTCCGGATCCTGCTTCTGCTCGTGGTACTCCTGCTCGGTATTCAGAGCCCATAGATTATCCCGGCTTCTCACGCCGGCGATGATATTATCCACGGCAGTCATCGCAGTCAACATGGAATGATCCTGATTGTTGTACTTATGCATGCCGTTACGGCCAACCAGAAACAGATTGTCGAACTTATTGACGTACGAGATTACTTCAGGGAAACGATCGTAAGTCCCAAAATACGCCGGATAGGTCTTCGGCATACGAATCACGGTAGCGTCCATGACGTTCTCTGGTTCGAGGATATTCATGGAGGCCAGCTCATCCTTGGCGAGTTGAATCAGTTCCGCTTCACTCCGGTTCCAGAGCGAGTCGCCTTCGTTGCAGAAGTATTCCAGCCCGATCCAGATATTTTCGGGACTCGCCACCATGGCAGGGCTCCAATTGTTAAAGATCTGCAGCCGGCCAACTAAAACATCAGGTTCCTGGATGTAGATCCAGTTGTCCTTCACCAATTCTCCGGAGGTCTCGCGCAGCTTGATCTTGTTGCAAAGAACTCCAACGGTGATGAAGTCCCGGTAAATCAGGCCATCTGAAACTTCCTTTACGGCGGCAGGCGCAGGAGGATTGAGCTTATTGATTAGCTCTTTCACCGGCATTGTGGAGAAGAAATGATCGCCCTCGAAAGTGCGTTTTTCTTCGGTTTGAACATTATGAGCCGCGACGGCCTTAATATGCCCATTTTCATGCTGCAGCTCGTCCGCCGACCAATGCATATGAATCTCGCCGCCCAGTTTGCGGACAATGTCGGCCACCTCTTCCCACATCTGGCCCGGCCCGAACTTCGGATAGAGAAACTGCTCAATTAGAGAAGTCTCGACATCCTTCTGCGATATGTCGCCTTTCTTCTGCGGCAGCATCTTTTTCAAAATGTGCGTAATGGTCTTAAGAATCGACAATCCCTTGATGCGCTGCGCGCCCCACTCTGCGCTGATCTCGCGGCAGTCGATGCCCCAAACCTTTTCTGTATAGGACTTAAAGAAAGTCAGGTACAGCTCGCGTCCGAATCGATTGATGAAAAATTCTTCGAGGTTGCTTTCGTTCTTGATGGGGAAGATAAGCGCGCGCAGATAGCTGAGGCCAATCTTGACCGTCTTCACGAAGCCGAGCTTCGACAGGGTATCGAAGCTTAACGTAATGGGATAAGCAAAGAACTGCCGCATGAAGTAGATCCGCGACTTGCGGTTCCTCACCAGCATCACCGTGTCATCGTTCTCAGCGTCGGCAGAAAAGGCTTGGGCAGGTACGGTCGTGCTCTGCCGTTGATAAGTGATTGTGGTGGCGGTCTTCGTGGCTTGCATCGGCATGATGTTCAGCCACCACTGCATGACCCGGTCCGACTTTGAAAAAAATCGGTGGCCGCCAATATCGATCCGATTGCCCTTGTAATTAATGGTCCTCGAAATACCGCCTATATAGTCACTCTTCTCGAGTACGATCGGCTTGATATCCGTTCGAGTTAACAACTCGAATGCTGCCGTCAGACCGGCCGGTCCGGCGCCAACGATTACGGCGCGCTTGTTCTCCTCGCGGAAAGACTCCATTGTTCTCCTCACTACAGTTTACGAAAGGTTTTTGTTTCTATACCGAGAATTTTCGGTTCCAGCGCGGTTTGCCGGTACGGGACCCTCCATAACTGGAACGGGATAGACCCTCTATCTCGAGCGTATCGCCCTCAATTTGCAGAGCTTAGCTGCACGTACAATCATGAAATGTTGCGACTCTCCCTTTTCCCAATCGCCCTTCTGTTTTTTCCCTCAACATCGTTTTCGCAGACGCAATCTTCCGGGCAGGCGGTTCGTTTCGACCCAGCCGCGAAGATTTGGCTCCTGTCGGGTGCGAAAACCTCCTACGCTTTGGGCGTTGGGCCGGAGGGACAACTGGTGAACCTGTTCTGGGGCGGACGCCTGTGGCGCATGGACGACATTAAGACCCCGCCGACGCGCCGCGATATTTCTTCATTCGATCCTTCGGAGATGCTCGACCGGGAAGAGTTTCCCGGCTGGGGCGGCAAGCGTTTCTATGAACCAGCGGTCAAGATCACCGAGGCGAACGGCAATCGCGATCTGGTCCTGAAATATAAGAGCTATCAGATCAAAAACGACCGCCTCGATATCCGCTTGCAGGACATCCGCGACAAAGTTCAAGTCGAACTTCACTACCATATGGACCCAGCCACCGGTATCCTCGGCCGCTCCGCAACCATACAGAATCGAACCGGTCAAGTTGTCACTGTCGAAAGCGCGCAGTCCGCGGCCTGGAATCTACCTCCTGGCGAAGGATACCGGTTGTCATATCTCAGCGGCCGTTGGACTGCAGAAACTCAGCTGAATCGAGAACCCATTCACGAAGGCATCAAGCTTCTCGAAAGCCGCCTCGGCCACACCGGCCACAACCTGAATCCGTGGTTCGCCATCGACCGCGGAACGGCGGAAGAAGAAACCGGAAGAGTCTGGTTCGGAGCGTTAGCCTGGAGCGGTAATTGGAAAATTGCTGTCGAACAGACGCCCTACCGCCAGGTTCGCATCACCGGCGGCATGAACTCATTCGACTTCAGGTACCCGCTAAAGCCCGGCGAAGATCTTTCCACGCCGGTCTTCTACGCTGGCTACACCGATGCCGGTTTTGGCGAAGCTTCGCGACTGCTTCATAATTTCGAAAGGTCGAAGCTTCAGCCTAATGGCGAGCAGGCGCGCCTGCGTCCCGTCCTTTACAATTCGTGGGAAGCGACAACCTTCGACGTCAACGAACCCGGACAGATACAGCTTGCCGATAAGGCGGCCAAACTGGGAGTAGAACTCTTCGTCGTCGACGACGGGTGGTTCGGGAAACGTAACAACGATCATGCAGGTCTCGGCGATTGGGTTGTGAATAAGAACAAGTTCCCGAACGGACTGAAACCCTTGATCGAGCATGTCAACTCCCTCGGTATGGATTTCGGCTTATGGGTCGAACCCGAAATGGTGAACCCGGACAGCGACCTCTATCGCGCTCATCCTGATTGGGTCATGCACTTTCCTAACCGCCCTCGCAGCGAGCTGCGCAATCAACTGGTTTTAAATCTCGCGCGCGACGACGTCCGCGACTATTTGTTCCAAGCGCTCGACCGGCTGCTGAATGAAAATAAAATCAGGTACTTCAAATGGGATATGAACCGCATTTTCTCTGAGCCAGGATGGCCGGAGCAATCTCCTGCCGAACAGCGCGAGATCTGGGTCAAGTACGTTACAAATCTTTACTCGATCTTCGACCGGCTGAGGGCCAAGCACCCCGATTTGGAGATTGAGTCGTGTTCCGGCGGCGGCGGCCGGGTAGACCTGGGGATTTTGCCCCGAGTCGAGGAGTTCTGGACCTCCGACAACACTGAAGCCTTCGACCGGCTGAAGATTCAAGATGGCTTCTCCCAGGCCTATGCGCCGCGCTTCATGTCCGCGTGGGTCACCGACGTTCCCAACATGAATGGCCGCAGCACGCCGCTGCAATATCGCTTCTTAGTCGCCATGCAAGGGGCTTTGGGAATCGGATCGAACCTGAACAAAATGAGCGACGCCGACGCGCAACTTGCAACCAAAATGGTTGCGCTCGACAAGCGCATTCGAAAAACCGTTCAGACCGGCGGTCTCTACCGGCTGATGCCGCCGCGAGGCAATGACACGGTTGCAAATCAATATGTTTCCAAGGACAAATCGAAGGCCGTGCTGTTTGCCTTCCGCCACTCGCAGCAGTTTAAAACCGATCCACCGATCATTTACCTGCAAGGGCTGGATCCCAAAGCGGTCTACCGGTTGGAACCGTTCGATAAGCAGGCGATGATCCCCGAGACGGCTAGCGGTGCTTTCCTGATGGAGCAGGGCCTGCAACTGAGCCTGACCGGAGATTACGCCAGCACTATGGTGATGCTGCAGCGCCAGTAGCAGGCTAGGTGCCTCGAGAGCAGAATATCCAAAAGCATAGTGATCCGCCGACCTGAATCGAAGCGCATCGTATTCGCAGCTATCGGATCTTTCGGCGATCTTCACCCCTGCCTCGCTTTAGCGCTGGAACTAGTGCGCCGTGGTCATCGCATAACGATCGCCACGACACCGCACTACAAGCTGAAGGTAGAATCGCTCGGCATCGATTTCCGCTCCATCCGCCCAGATTGGGATCCGACCGATCCGGAGCTAATCCGAAAGTGCGAGGACTTGAAGAAGGGTCCGGAAGTGCTCTATCGCCAAATGCTGCTGCCGGAACTGAGAGGCACCTACGAAGATCTACTCTCTGTCGCCAAAAACGCGGATCTGATGATTGCGGGAGAGCTTGTCTACGCAGCGCCTCTAGTGGCGGAGAAGCTTGCATTGCCTTGGGTATCGATCATTCTGTCGCCATTTTCCTTCTTCTCATCCTTCGATCCTTCGGTGATGGTCAATGCGCCTTCGCTGATGCACTTGCGCAAAGCTGGTCCGTCAGCTTACCGGGCAGGATTGAACCTGGCGCGGACGGCGACGCGGCACTGGTCGAATCCCGTGCGCAGCCTTCGACGCGAGCAAGGCCTGCGGCACAAATGTGATCCTGTGTTCCGGGACAAGTTCTCTCCCCATCTCGTATTGGCGCTCTTCTCATACACGCTCGCTCGGCCACAGCCAGATTGGCCTTCGCAGACCTTGCAACCCGGCTTTGTTTACTTCGACAGCCCACCTGTTGACGTCACGCTGCGGTCGCGACTCTCGCACTTTCTTGTTGCGGGGGATGCTCCCATCGTATTCACGCAAGGCTCGGCGGCGGTGCATAATCCAGGAGATTTCTACAAAGTAAGTGCCGCTGCGGCAAAGCAATTGGGCCGCCGCGCATTGATGATCGGCGCCAAGATTACGGCGGAATTCGATTCGCCGGACTTTCTCGCTTTGCCGTATGCGCCTTACTCGCAGGTGTTTCCTCATGCGGCCGTCAATGTGCATCAGGGCGGTTCAGGAACTACCGGCGAAGCGCTACGGTCCGGCCGGCCTATGCTGATTGTTCCTTATGGCTGGGATCAGCCCGACAATGCGGCCCGGGTAAAACGGCTAGGTAGCGGGCTCCATATCGCGCGCCGAGATTACTCGGTCGAGACTGCGACAAAGGCGCTCAAGTGTCTTCTCGAAACCCCGCGCTTCTCCGCGCGTGCAGCGGAAGTGGGAGAGAAGGTGGCCTCAGAAGCTGGACTCCTATCCGCTTGCGACGCGATCGAGTCAGTTCTTTCCTGAGGCGTCATCCGCCAACCCGCATCTATTCGTTTGCGGTAAAGCAAGCGCCGGATAAAAACTGCCCGTAGGTGCTTTCGACTTCCCGCCGCCGCAGCCACTCCAAGAAAACACTCTGCTGAGCTGCTTGGATGCGGCCCTGGCGCTCCGCCGTCGCAAGGACACTGGCGACCTCGAAAGGCCGTAAAGCCGGAGCAAGGGCCGACGTTTCTTTCAGGCAGGCCAGGATGTGATCGGTAAACGGCGTAGCTTCGTCTTCGAATGACCAGCTGAGCGTCATGGAGGCGTCGAGCACAAAGGCCTACTGCACGATCACGTCCGAGTGTTAGCGGATGCGTACGCCGAAAGGCGAGAAGACCGTCGACTGCCCTGCTCGGTTCCTCTGCTCTGAATGCGGCATCTGCAGACTCTTCATTAACCGCCTGTTCGGCCAGTTTTTCGACGAAGGCTTCGACCGATAGGCCCTGACCGGCCGCCCGTTGCAGAAGCTCGTCGGGAACCGAAACCGTGATCGTCATGCGACAGGAAAGCAGGGGAATGCCGCCCATATCGTCCAAGCCGCTCGCGATAGCCTTCCGCAGACCCCATAAGCGATGGCAGATGCTAAGCCTGTCATCGCAGACGCCCAATTATCCTTAAACCAATGAGGATTCTTGTCATTGGCGGTACCGGGTTCATCGGATCTCACATCGTACGCCACCTCATAAGCCACGGTCACAAGATTGCCGTATATCATCGCGGCCATACGCAAGCGAGTCTGCCGGACTGTGTACATCAAATTCTCGATCCTCGATCGGTTATGCCAATTCAAACATTTCCAAACGAGGTATTCGACTTCGGGCCTGACGTTGTAATTCACACCGTTGCCATGGGAGACGCAGATGCTCGCGCGGCGGTGGCAGTATTTGCCGGTCATACGGGTCGGCTTGTACTCTTGAGCAGCGGCGACGTGTACCGCGCATACGGACGCTTCTTAAATATAGAGCCGGGACCGAACGAAGACGGATTGTTGTCCGAAGACGCGCCCCTGCGCACCACTCTATTCCCATATCGCGTCCACGCCTCCTCGGATCATGCACTCCAATACTGGTACGAAAAGATTCTTGCTGAACGGACCGTTTTATGTGTTACTAATCTCTCCGCAACGGTCCTCCGACTTCCAAAAGTTTACGGACCGGACAGCAACCAGGATCTCGCAACAATTTATCGTTACCGCAATCATGCCGATTGGCGCTGGACTCACGGCTTCGTCGAAAACGTTGCGGCCGCTGTCGCACTTGCGGCGACACACCCTGCTGCCGCGGGAAGGGTCTATAACGTTGGCGAAGCGTACACACCCACAATTTCTGAACGCCTAGCGTGTTTGCCACAATCGACAATTGAGCCGGACGTGAAGAGCCCATTCGATTTCACTCAGAATATTGCTTACGACACCAGCCGGATACGAATCGCATTGGGCTATCGAGAAATCATCTCTGAAGAAGAAGCGCTTCTGAAGACGCTGAAAAGCCACGCAAATTGACGGGACTCTATGCTGAAGTGGAGCATGGTTCGATGAGGGGAAAGGTCGCGTTGATCACAGGCGGCAGTGCCGGCATTGGCAAAGCTGCGGCCCGGCTATTTGCTGGGGCCGGAGCGAGCGTTGTCATCGCTGCGCGCGGAGCTGAACGCGGGAATCAGGCGGAACACGAAATCAGGACCGCCGGCGGCAAGGTTCTTTTCGTCCAAGCTGACGTTTCTCAGGCTGAACAAGTTCAGGCTTTGGTTGCGCGGACCGTAGAGACCTTCGGGCGGCTCGACTGTGCTTTCAACAACGCCGCTGTGTTAGGCAAACTGGCGCGCACGGGAGATTTCAGCGAAACCGGTTTCGATGCCGAGGTCAGCTCCAACCTGAAGAGCGTTTGGCTTTGTATGAAATACGAACTGGAGCAGATGCAGAAGCAGGAACCGCGCGGTGGGGCGATCGTGAATACCTCATCCGTTAATGGACTGGGCGGAGCGCCGCTCGCAGCTCTCTATTCCATGTCCAAGGCCGGAATTCTGGCGCTCACCAAAACGGCAGCCCAGGAATACGCGGGGGACGGGATCAGGGTGAATGCACTGGTAGCCGGCGGATTCGATACCGAGATGCTGCGAATGGCCGTCAGCCAATCAGTAGGGGGCGATCCTGACAAGATTGAGGGCGCATTTAAGGCGTTTACAGCTCGCGTTCCCGCAGGCAGGGTTGGCAAACCCGAGGAAGCTGCCCAAGCTGCTCTCTGGCTTTGCAGCGATGCGGCCTCCTACATCACAGGCCAGTCTATGATCGTCGATGGCGGTCTCACGGCCTGGGCTCGCTGACTACCATCACTTCGATTGAGGCAAAGCAAACGCCAGATAAACACTGCCCGTGGGTGCTTTCGACTTCCCGCCGCCGCAAGCCACCACCAGAAACTCCCGCCCGTTCACTTGATAAAGCGCCGGAGTAGCATTTCCTGCAAATGGCAACTGCGCCTCCCACAGAAGCTTTCCATTCGCTTTATTGAAGGCCCGGATCTTGCGATCGTAACTCGTTGCCGCGACAAACAGCAGCCCGTTCTCGGTCACGATTGGGCCGCCGTAGTTCTCGCTCCCTGTATTCGCCAATCCCTTTGCGGCAAGCTCCGGGTACTCTCCTAACGGCACCTTCCAGGCGATTTTTCCGCTGTTCAAGTCGATCGCATTCATAGTTCCCCACGGCGGCTTCACTGCCGGGTACCCATCACGATCCAGGAATTTGTTATAGCCATCGACGCCGTACTTCAACTCCGGACCGGCAGTCTTGGCTACTTCGCCCGACAGAGACTTGCTTTCTCCCGTCATCAGGAAGTGCGCCAGGCTCTGAATGTTGGCGTTTCCCAACCGGCTGAACGCTGGCATGCGGCCGCTGCCGCCGCGGATCGTGCGCGTCACTTCGTCGATGGTCAACCGCTGGCCAATGCCCCGGAGCGACGGAAACTCCGGCGGGCTTCCTCCCCGATCTTTGCGATGGCAGCTCGCGCATTCAGCCTGATAGAGCGCGCCCGCATCCTGCACTTTTGCGCTCGACTGCTTCGGAACCAGCCGCAAAACCCAAGCCATCTCATTCGCGTTTACATACAGCAAACCAGTCTTGCTGTCATACGCTGGACCGCCCCATTCGCCGCCACCATCGAAGCCTGGAAAAATAATGGTGCCGGCCAGGCTGGGCGGTTCGAATTGGCCGTTGCTTCTGAGCTTCTTAAACCGATCGACAAGCTCGTGATGAATCTCGGGTGTGCGATCTGACAACAAATCTTCCGTCAACCGCTGCCTGGCGAACGGCTCAGGCAGCAGCGGCATCGGCTGGGTTTTCGACGTCTTTTCTCCTTCCACATCGCTCGCCGGAAAGTGTTCTTCGCGCACGGGGAACAAGGGCTTGCCGTTGTCGCGCCTCAGCAGGTACACCAAGCCTGACTTGGTGATCTGCGCTAAAGCCTGCACCGGCTTTCCGTTCCTGGTCACCGTGACTAAGGCCGGGGGCGCAGGCAAATCACGGTCCCAGATATCGTGATGGACTTCCTGAAAATGCCAGATACGCTTCCCGGTGTTGGCGTCTAGCGCCAGCAAGCAATCGGCATACAAATTATTCCCCAGCCGGTCAGCCCCGTAGAAATCGAAGGCCGCCGAGCCGGTAGGAACGAAGACGATGCCGGTCTCTTCATCAAGCGCCATGCCATTCCAATTGTTGGCTCCGCCCGAGTAGGTCCATGCATTCTTCGGCCAGGTCTCGTAACCCGGTTCGCCCGGATGCGGAATGGTATGGAAAGCCCACCGCAACCGCCCTGTTTTCGCATCGTAGGCGCGGATATCGCCCGGCGCTGAAGGCAGGCTCTCGCTGACGATGCTGCCTGTGATTACCAGATCCTTGTAGATCGCCGGAGGCGTCGTCGCCGATACTGATAGCGAAGCCGGATCGCGCCCGAGATTCTGCCGCAGATCTATCTTGCCGCCTTTGCCGAAGTCTTTGGCCGGCTTGCCTGTCGCCGCATCCAGTGCAAAGAGATACTGCCTCGCCGTATAGAAAATGCGAGGACTGCTGCCCGGTTCTCCCCGCCAGAAACTGACACCCCGATTTCGGGCTTTCGACTTCACTGGCCGGCCTTCGTTCGGGTCGAACGACCACTTCAGCTTGCCTGATGCCGCATCCAGAGCGAAGGCCCTAAGGGTGGGAGTGGTGGCGTACAGCGTTCCATCCACCACGATGGGATTGCACTCGATCTCCGACCCTGGGAAAGCGTCGCCAGAATCGTACTTCCAAGCGACCTTGAGCTTAGCCACATTTGCTTGCGTGATTTGGCTGAGCTTCGAATAGTGCCGGTTGCCGTCTCCGCCGTAAGCCGGCCAGCCGCTATCGCCGCCGGCTGCGGGCGCGGCTAAGTTCGCGGCTGCTAATGCGGCAACCGCAAGCATGTGATTCATCACAGCTCAGTATCTCGAATGGCGCACGAACAGTCCGGCCCTTACTGCCGTCCCCCCAGCAAGCGGCCATGCGGAGTTCCGTTGCAAGCTACTGCTTAAAACACAAACTTCAAAGCGAATTGAATCTGCCGCGGCGGATAGGTGGTGCGGATGGTTCCGAAACCAGTCGACGAGAAATTCGGATTCGGATAGCCGAAGTTAGTATGGTTCAGAACGTTAAAAAACTCCGACCGGAACTGCAGCGCCATTCCTTCGCGGAAGGGCAGCGCAAAGTTTTTATTTACCGATAGATCCCACTGCTCGAAGTTCGGGGTGCGGAAAGCGTTGCGGCTCAGATTGCCGAACGGCGAGCTCACCGCCGGCACCGCGAAGGCGCTCCTATTGAAGTAGGTATTTAACTGATCCGCCCCACTCGCGCCGGTAGGATCGCCTACTAAGTTCGGCCGCAAAACGGCGGCGCCCCGGAAATCCGGGATTGAACCGGTCACGTCAGCCGCTGAGTTCGGAGAATAGACGACATTCACCGGCAAGCCGGTATTCCAACTGTTGATGGTGTTGACGTCCCAACCTCCGGCCAGCGCGTTCACCAGCGGGTTCCAATTGCTGCCGAACTGGCGTCCCTTGCCGAACGGCATTTGATAAACAATGCTGGTAACGTTAATAAATTTCACGTCGTAACTAGACGGCCCGCGCTCCGCTGCCAGATTACGGATATTCTGCGGATTCGCGAGTCCGATTCCCGGCGCGGTTTCCAACGACTGCTCCGAATCGCCCAAAGCCTTTGACCAGGTAAACGAATTCAGCAGGTAAAGACCGTTCGCAAAGCGATGTTCAACCTTTGCCGAGAACCCGTTGTAACTCGAAATGCCTGCTGGATTGACCCAGGTGATGGCGCCGAAACTCTGATTAGGCTGCCGCGCGCCCACTCCCAGTGCCTGGCCCGGCAGATTTGGAAACGCCTGGTTGAAGTCCCCCAGAATCGGCAGGCGCGAACTGTGGTTGCCGTTGTAAGCCACCTCCAGCACCGTATTCTGAAACAGCTTCTGTTGCACGCCGAAATACCAGGCCTGCACATAAGGCCAGCGCGTATCCGCCGGTATATAGCTGATATTCGCGTTCACTGGATTGAAAGCCGCGGGACTGCTGCTTGGATAGGTGCCCGCGCGTAGAAAGCCGTTCGGCACGGCGGCTGCCGCCGGTATCTGCTGATTCACCGTCGCGATGTTCACCTGCGGCCCGTTGATGCCCAATAGATCCGCGCTGCCCAGCCGGTTGATATGCACATAGCTGATTCCGTAACCGCCCCGGATCACGGTCTTGCTGACGGGGTTGTAAGCAAAGCCCAGCCGCGGCGCAAAATTTTTGTAGTCTGGATTGACGCGCGTCCTGTTGAACAGGCTTCCATCCGTCGCCTTTATCAGCGAGTTCGTCGCCGGGTCGAAATTGGTCAGCACGTTGTCGCGTTCCCACATCGGAGTGGCGAACTCCCACCGCAGGCCGAGATTCAACGTGAGCTTCGGCGTCACCCGGTAATCGTCCTGCACATACAGGAAATGCTGATGCTGGCGGTAGTTGGTAATCAGGTAATTGGCTAACTGCACCTGACTCGGCAATCCAAAATAAAAGTCCGCCAGATTGTACGTGTTCGAATCTGCGGCTGCGCCCGCCGGCCGGCTGAATTGCCCGCCATAGACGTTCAATCCGTACACCGGATTGATATCCATCACTTCAGTGCGAATGGCCGAAAATTCATAGCCCATCTTGAGCGCATGGCGTCCCAACACCTTCGAGTAATTCACTTTCGGATTCCAGGTCGTCGGATTCTGAAACTGTGGATTGGTCGCCTGCCGCCCGAAGGTCGAATATCCCGTCACCACCTGAGTGCTAAGTCCGCCCGCGATATCCGGCGAGGTGGGCAATCCAGTGACTCCAAACAAGGCCTGCATGTTAGGGCCGCCCAGCAGCGCCGGGAACTTCCCGCCGAGTATGTGCGTAAAGCCCAGCCGTGCTTCCAACACCGATGTCGGCGTGATAGCCCACGTGTACCCTGCCGCCGCGGCTTGATCCAAGATGCGCACGTTTCCGTTGCCGTTTCCACCCGCAATTCCCGGCAGATCCGGCTGAAAGAACTGGTTATCCTTCCGCTGGCTCCACCGCAGGAATCCAGTCATGGTGGTGGTGATCTGCCCATCGATCTTGGCGTCGTACTTGTCGTAATAGTCGCGATTCAGAAGCAACGCCTGGTAGTTATTCGGGCGTCCCGGAAGATTCGGCGCAGGCAGCAGATCGATCACCTGGCGGGCAAACGGCGTGATGGCCGCCGCCGGCAGCGCGTTGTTGGCAGGATACAAAGTGGCAGTCCGCGGATCGTAGACCGGCGAAGCCAGAATGCCCTGCCGCTCCGTCACTGTGGGAAGGGTGTCGAAGTTGATGTTCCGCTGCAGGGAACGATAGCCTTCATAATCGGCGAAAAAGAACAGGCGGTTCTTCACCATTGGCCCCCCGATGGTTCCCCCGAACTGATTCCGCTGCAGCGTCGGCTTACGGAAAGTAGCGGGACGCTGCCCGAAGATATAGCCGATTGCGTTCAAGTTGGTATTGCGCAGAAAGTCGTAAGCAACTCCGTGAAACTCGTTACCGCCGGACCGCATTACCGAATTCACCACCGCGCCGCCCACACGCCCGTATTCGGCGCTGTAGTTGCTGGTGATCACTTTAAACTCGGCGATCGCATCCGGCGAAGGCTGCGCTACTTGATTGGAAAAGCCCTGGTTGCTGGTGGAATACGCATTGTTATCCAGGCCATCCAGCAGGAAATTGTTATAGGTGCTGCGCATCCCATTGGCGTTGAATGCGCCCTCGCGAGGCGTGGACTGCAATCCCGCAGCGGCCGGCGAGCGGTGAACATTCGTCGACAGCAAAGCCAGATCGGCGAAGTTGCGGCCATTCAAAGGCAGCTGCACGATCTGCTGGGTGTGAATCACCTGCCCTTTCTCGCTGGAATCGGTTTCCAGCTGTGTGGCCGCGCCGGTCACGGTCACCGATTCGGCTACATTGCCAACGCTCATGGTCACGTCTACCCGCTGCCTGGCGTTCACGTTTACGGCTACGTCTTTCGTCTCGAAAGTGGAAAAGCCGGTAGCGTTCACCATGATCGCGTAGCGGCCCACCTTCACATTGAAGAAGTCGTACTGTCCGTTGTCATCCGAGACCGCCTTCTTATCTATCCCGGTGTCCTCGTTGTGCAGCGTGACGTTCGCATTCCGAACCACCGCTCCGGTCTCGTCGCGAACCGTGCCTAGAACTTCAGCGGTATCGAACTGCCCCCACCCCACCTTGGCCAGACCCAACACACCTATCAGAACCGCAATCGTTTTCCCCACATGCACCATAAGCGTCTAGTGTTGCCAGACGATCATGAATTCCATGTGAATCCGGACGGAAAATCGCGGAGCCTTCGCGG